>CAVZQL010000021.1:0-34273 GCA_963777415.1 uncultured Acidobacteriota bacterium | reverse complement strand
AGATCCGGGGGATTGCTCGTAATGGGCAAGGTATTTCTCGCCGGTGCGGGCCCGGGCGATCCGGAACTGCTCACGGTGAAAACATTGCGACTGCTGAAAAGCGCCGATGTGGTGCTTCATGATGCGCTGGTGAGCGAGGCGATCCTCGATCTGATTCGCCCCGGTGCGCAAGTTATCGACATCGGCAAGCGATGTGGGCACAAGTTGCTCACGCAAGACGAAATCAATTCTCTCCTCATTCACTTCGCGTCAGAGGCGGAAACGGTGGTGAGGCTTAAAGGGTGGCGACCCGGCAATCTTCGGACGGCTCGGCGAAGAAATCGAAGCACTGTCGGAAGCTGACATCCCGTTCGAAATCATTCCCGGTATCACCGCGGCGCTGGCAAGCGCGGTAACTGCAAGGATACCGCGCTTTGTCGTCTGAGACATTTTCTCAGCGAGATCCCGCACGTCACGTTGACGCGCATCAGCATCTGCACCGCTAATTCGTGGCCAGCTTGCTCCTTAGATCATCCGCGGTGCCCTTCGATAATACTCAGGCTGGATCGTTTCTGCCAGACTCAGCGCACTCTGAAATGCCTTTCTCGCTTCAGCCGGTCGCTTTGTCCGCGTGAGCAGGTCGCCGAGATTAGCGTGAGCCTGTGCCGACCTTGGCGCCAGTTCAACGGCTTTTTGCGCTTCCAGCAGAGCCCGGTCCAACTGGTTCTCGTCCGCCAGCTTGCTGGCCTTGTTGTTGTGACTGAAAAGCGGCCGGCGAGCGGCACGTCGAAATGGCCGTCGTAAACGAAAACTCCGTGGTCGAGGACAGCGGTGGGTATTATTTGTTGGAACTGGGCATAAGGGTTCAGCTCTCCGGGACCGAACTCGTATCCTCACAACACGCTGGCGCTAATGAGCACCGCACCATCAACCGAAGGCGGCACGTCCAGCGGCCCCCACGTAAAGCGAACTGATGGTCGGCAGCATCTTGCAGGGCACGCCTGAGTAATTCGTGTCGACGACTTCGCTCACGAAATATGCAAACCAGCAGTTCTTGATGACGCTGGTCAAGATAGGCGTGCACTGTTTTGAGTTGCTGTCCCCAGTCCACATTGGAGTCGGTTAGATACTTGTATGTGTTTGCCGGACCTCCCCACGCTTCGTTGGCGTATGACAGATAATTGGGAAATGCGCGCAGGGAAGAGCTGGCATGGCAGGCTACGAGCGGGATTACCCGTATGCCCAACGGCGATTGCCTCGGATCAGCGCCCATGCCGCCCCCGCCGCAAGCACCGCCAGGAACGGGTATATGGGCAAGATGTGACGCAGGCCTATGTTTAGCCCCGACGCCGTTGCTTGCCCGAAATGAACCAACGGCGGCAACGTCAAAAACAGAATTTCCCGCCAACAGCGCAACTTTCTCAGGGCGATAGCGACCGGAACGAGCAGCAGCAATGCCAGCAAACCAAGCGTGGACTTGATCAAAAACGCCGCCGGGAAATAGAACCACACCCATGCGGATATACCTTGCCGAAGATGTAGCTGGGGCTGAAGTCGGAGACGTTGCGCACGTCCGTAAGGCCGTAAAAGTAGGTTTTCCGGCAGCAAGTGCAACCGGGCTGTGGCGGATATGACTTTCTTGTCAAAGGGCCGGTGCAGTTGGCTGGTGAATTCCGCTAATGTCGGATTCATCTTCAGGCCATCTGGCCGCGCGCTGTAGGAACCCCGTAGAAGGACCACAGTACCAGCACGGCGATAAAGCCGATTGCCACGAGCGACGCGGCGAGCCGCAACGCAATTGTAGTTCTTGGTGCGGCAGGTTCGGCGCGTTGGCGCTTTTTAATCGATCTGGCAGGAGCACTTCCGCCAAGGCCAGCAAAATCAGCATGGGGACAATCAGGATGCCCGAGTGTTTGGAGGCGAACAGGAAGCTGGTTGCGATACCAACAATCAGCAAGCGCAAGAGCGAAGGCCGCTTCACGAAACGGTAGAACGCATAGACGGTCCCGAAGAGGAAACAACTCAGGCCGACATCAGTGGTCACCCAAGCGCCGTGCGCCAGTATGTCGGGCTCGAAGGCAAGCAGCGCCAAGGCGAGCAATCCAGCCCACGGTCCAAACATTTCACAGGCGGTCGCAAAGACGAGCACGGCCAGCAACAAGGCCAAAACCGCCGCGGCCATGCGCACGCGAAACAGCAGCCAGTCGGCATCGTTCTTGAAGATGAAATTCCTGCCTGCGAAAAAAGCTTCCAGCTTGAAATAGCGGTCCTGCAAGGTGGGGGTGTTCAGCGCGTGACCGAGCAGAGGGAGGGTCGCCAGAAGTTTCACGAGGGGAGGATGCTCGGGGTTCATGCCGAAATCGCCGCGAGTCCAATAGCTGTAACCGGCGTAGATGTGGCAGCCCTCGTCCCATGTTTGCGAGGCGTTGCGCACGGAAAGCACAAGTTCCGCGCCCGTGATAACGAGCAGAATAACCGCAGCCGCAAACAGCAGCTTTGGCTTTAAAGCAGATGATTTCAAACTCACGAGGACCTCCGCCGCGTACGTCGATGGGGACCCGACCGGCAAGCCACGCGAAAGACTTGCTCAACAAAGCAACAAGAATAAGCAAGTCGCACAGTTTTGAAAAGAGCTGTGTCAACTCGAAGCCTCTCAACGTCCAGAATGGTTTTCGATTTACCAAGTCACAGAGGATAAATTGCTGCTGGTGTATACTCCCCCGCCGAGGTGCTGCGCTATGGAAGAGTTCTTGGTTGCGGGCGAGTTGCCCTCCGTTAACTCACAGGCAGAAGTCGAGCGGCGCTTGGCAGTGGGTCAGATTACCTGGGTAGGTCCACTACTTGTGCTGACAGGCCGCTCGGTGTTCATCATCATGGCTCAGGCGATCACTGCGGGCATTCTCGCGTTGCAGCACCGCCCTTCACCGTGGCAAGCAGCCGCTCCGTGGTGGACCGTTTACGGAACATTGGCGGATATTGGGTGCCTGTGGTTAATGGCGAAGTTTGCCAGGCGCGAGGGTCTCCGATTACGGGATCTGGTTGGTGAGATACGCTGGCGCAGGGGACGAGACTTCTTCGTCGGGGTCGGCTGGTTTTTGGTGATCTTCTGGTTTTTCTTGCTCGCAGGCGCGCCAGCCGCTCGATTGGTGTTTGGCTCGTTCCAACCGCAAATGTATCCGGGACTCCTGACGGTACGGGTACTGCCCTTGTGGGGGATCGTCTACAGCCTGAGCCTGTGGTGGTTGATCTGGTCACCGACGGAAGAGATGACCTACCAGGGATACGTGCTACCCCGCATTTACGCACTCACGGGAAGCTGGTGGTTAGCGGCTTTAGTAGTGAGTTTCTGGTTTGGGCTGCAACACAGCTTCGTTCCTCTGGTGCTGGATTGGCGTTACGTGGCATTTCGCTTCCTGGGATTTTGGCCCGGAGCCATGGCGTTTGCGCTTGTCTACTTGCGAACCCGGCGTTTGGCTCCGCTGATAGTGGCCCACTGGCTCATGGACATTTCAGGAGCATTGATGACCCTCAAATTCTGAGCAGGGTCGAAGGGCGTTCAGACTGAGATCCACGGTTGAGACCTCAATGCGTACTGCAAGGTGCAATTGCGGTCGAGTTTCGCACTACCAGGGTGGGAGAGATAATGATTTCGGCTTTTTTTGCCGCTCCCTCCGAGATCGAGTTGATCAATTCGCAAGCGGCGCGCCCGCCCATCTCCCGGAGTGGTTGTCGAACGGTAGTCAGTTGCGGGTACGCGATTCTGGCGGCAACGATGTCATCAAAGCCCACCACGGATATATCTTCGGGCACGCGCAACCCGGCATCGCGGAATTTGTGCATGGCACCGATTGCGGATATGTCGTTGAACGCCAGCACCGCAGTGAAGTCGGAGGACTGCGACAGCAGTTCGCCAGCGCAGATCGCACCCTCCTCAAGCGCCAACGTCTGCTGCATACCTAGACACCGGAGTCGTACCACCCGCTTCGGGTCAATTTCCAGCGACAAGGCTTTGGCCGAGTTCGTGATTGCGCGCCACCGGTTTTCGGTGTCGCCGCTGTTTTTGTGACCCTTGACGAATGCGATCTTTCGATGACCCAATGAGACGAGATGGCTGAGAGCACAATGGATCCCCATCTCGTTGTCGATTGAAATCGACGTACCTTTGCTGGAACCTGGCTGCCTTCCGATCCTGATTACGGGAACATCAATCTTGAAATCGAGAGGAGTATTGATCAGAATGACGCCCTCGGCGCCGCGCTCCAGAAACAGCTGCGCCGCCTTCTGAATCCTTTCCCGTGACCACTGATGGCTCGTGACAAAGTACTGGTACTCCGTTTTGAGCAGATGTTCCTCGATACCGGCAAGAACTTCCGAGTCGTAGCCCTCCGCCATGTCGGGAGACAAGACTCCGACAAGATAGCTGCGCCGCTGATTCAGATAACGAGCGAAGTAGTTCGGCTTGTAGTTGTACTTCTTCGCAGCCTTCAAAACAGAGGCTCGCGTCTCCGGCGCGATGGTACTTGCGAGCGGAGAGTTGTTCAGCACCAGGGAAATCGTTGTCCTGGAAAGCCCGAGGCGTTCCGAAAGAAACTTCAGCGTTACTCTTTGTGGAGCACTCGGTTTGTCAGATTTGGCCACGAGTGGAGCCTACCCCATATACGGAAGCCCGAAATGGAACGGGCCTTTCGTTTCGAAAAGCAAAATCAATAAACCTGTTGACATTTCCAGGGACTTGCGCTGAAAATTAGCACGCCCTTACTAAACCGGTTTAGTTGTGGTACTACGCAAGTCTAGCACACAGGCCGGAGCCCAATGGTTTCAGGAATGTGAAAAAACCAAGCCATCGGAGATTCGCATGAGGCCGTTTATCGTTCGGCGAGAAAGCCGGTTAAAGCCTCGGCGATACTGCCTCGAACTTTTACTGGCAGATGTTTCTGAATTTCCTTTCCTTCTTCTACACGGATGTATTCGGGATTACAGCGCCTTGGTTGACGGTTCCAAGCAACTCGCAGCGTGGAGCGCCGCTGCATGAAAAGGAGCAAGGTATGCCGACTTCTCGTCGAGATTTTATGAAACTCGCCGCCGCGGGGGTGGCTGGCATGGCGGTGGCCGAAGCGTTGCCCAGCTCGGCGCAAGTACTGAAGGCAAAACAGATGCCCAATGGCAGCATTGCCGTTCGGCTCACGTCGGGCGATAAGAGGTTCGCGCTTGAGCCGTCGCTGAAGTGGCAGCCTGAGGCTTCCGGAACCATCGACACCATTCTCCTCGATCCAGCCAAGACCTATCAGGATGTGCTTGGGTTCGGAGCTGCTTTCACCGATTCCGCTTGCTATAACTTCAATCAACTCACCCCAGCGCGGCGCGAGCAATTGCTATACGAGTTCTTCGATCCCTCGGAAATGAACTTCAGCGTCTGCCGCACGTGTATCGGATCGAGCGACTACGCGACGAAGCTGTACAGCTACGATGAGGGTGAACCTGACCCAGAACTCAAGCGCTTCTCCATTGACCACGACAAGGAATACATCCTGCCCTCGATGCGCCTGGCCCGCAAGATGAATCCCGATCTGTTTCTGCTCGCTTCGCCCTGGAGCCCGCCGGGATGGATGAAGTCGAACGGCTCGATGCTCGGCGGCACACTGAGAAAAAGCTGTTACGCGCCCTACGCGCAGTACTTCGTCAAGTACCTGAAGGCGTATGACGCCGAAGGCGTAACCATCAATGCGGTTACTTCGCAGAACGAAGTCGATACGGACCAGGACGGCAAGATGCCTGCCTGCTTGCTCGGGCAGGAGTACGAGATTGAATTCGTTTCGCTGCATCTCGGACCGCAACTTGAAAAAAACCAGCTCGCGACCAAGGTCTGGATTCTCGATCACAATTACCCGCTCTGGGGTCGTGCAATATGCGAACTCGATGATCCCGCGCTGAACAAATATGTTGACGGAGTGGCGTGGCACGGTTATGCGGGAACCCCGGACGCCATGACGCGGGTTCACGCGGCCCATCCGGGAAAGCACGCCTACTGGACCGAAGGAGGCCCATTCTACAACGATCCCACTTACCTGACGGAGTGGACCAAGTGGTCGTCTATGTACACCGGAATTTTGCGTAACTGGGCGCGTTGCATCATCGGCTGGAATCTCGCGCTGGATGAAAAAGGCAAACCCGATATCGGACCGTTCTCCTGCGGCGGAGTCGTGACCATTGATTCGCAGTCCAAGGAGATCACGCGAAGCGGCCAGTACTGGGCGTTCGCTCACTACTCGAAGACCATACGCCGTGGCGCGAAGCGGTTTGACTCGCAGGGCGATATTGAAGGCGTCGCCCACGTGGCGTTTACCAATCCGGACGGAACAAATGCGCTGGTGCTCACTAACGCTGGGACCGAAAAGGTACTCCGCGTACAGATGGCAGACGTCGCAGCTTATGTCAAGTTGCCCACGGAGTCGGTTAGCACTCTGACTTGGCAATAAGAGTCGCAAGAACATGAGAAACGTGACCGACACACAAGAAGAATCACTTTCGAATCGCAGCTAGTCTGACCGAAGGATTTGATTTGCGCTTGCGCTGGCGGGGGCGTGTTCCTTTTTGCGCAAACAGACGAGGCTGTGAGAATTCCCGTTTTGGGCAAATTAGATCGAGTCGCGATGCAGTACGAAAACTAAAGCGGTTTAGTAGAGCAATTCCCTTGACATTCGCGCGAGTCGGGAACAACATTGCTGTCCGTAAATTTCAGGCCGAACCCTACGTGGAAGTGAAATCTGTAGCTAGTTCTAGAGGAGCTTCTCCATGTTAAAAGAGGTTGTACTGAATTCTCTTTCTCCCGTCAGGCGAGTTAAGCGTCCCATGTGGCTGCTAACAGCTCTAGTCGGGTTCCTGGTGTTTGCAGGAGTGCAAGCATTCGCGCAGCTTACGACTGCGGATATTATCGGCACCGTTAGAGATAGCAGCGGAGCTTTGGTGGCCAACGCCAAAGTAGCGCTGCAACACATTGAGAAAAACCAGAGCACTGCTGCTGTTACTGACAGTGCCGGCAATTTTGCATTTACATTCCTCGTTCCAGGACACTATTCCGTTCGTGTGGAAGCTCCCGGCTTCAAAGTCGTTACAATTCCGAATCTTGCGGTTTCGGCCGGAGACAGGGCGCGCGCTGACGCTACGCTTCCGGTAGGACAGGCATCGGAGACGGTGGAGGTTGTTGCACAGACGCCTCTGCTGCAGACAGACAATGCCACGATCAGCTCAACCATTGATCAGTCGGCTGTACAAGATCTGCCTCTCAACGGGCGCAACTTTGTTCAGCTCGTGCAACTCGCCCCCGGCGCTAACGAAGGTCCTGGCAACGGATTGACTAGTGGCAACCGCCCTGATGATCGCCGGTCCACGAACGGGCTTTCGGTCAACGGCTTCGACGACGTTCTGAACAATGAACTCATCGATGGTATCGACAACAATGAGCGCATCATCGGCACCATTGGAGTCAAGCCTTCCGTCGAATCAATCCAGGAAGTGACAGTCCAGACGAACAACTACGCCCCTGAGATCGGACGCACGGCAGGCGGAGTAGTGAACGTCATTACAAAGTCGGGAAGCAACGCTTTCCACGGTTCCGCATACGAGTACCTCCGTAACGACATCTTCGATGCGAAGTTTGTCACTTCAACCGTAGGTGCAAAGCCGGAGCTTAGGCAGAACCAGTTCGGCGGCAGCATCGGCGGACCGATTAGGAAAGACAAAACGTTTTTCTTCTTCGACTATGAGGGATCCCGCAACGTACAAGGCCGAACCTTTACCAGCACGGTCCCGACCCTTGCTCAATACAACGACATCCACAACAACAACGGCGCGAACATCATTGCGCAAGCTCAGGCGACAGGCAACCTGCCCTCCACGCTCAACGGAGTTGCTTACACTCCTGTCATCGATCCGATTGCTCTGAACTATCTGAAGATGTACCCGGCGCCGAATGCCCCCGGAATCAATGGTGGACTCACGAATAACTTCGTCGTGAACCCACGCAGGACTCAATTCGGCAGTACCTACGATGCGCGCGTAGATCACAGGTTCAACACAAACAACAATATCTATGGCCGTTGGACCTACAACGACGTCACAACCTATACCCCGGCCGCGTTGCCGAACGTGGTAAATGGACTGATTGCCGGCGGCGGCAGGTGGAACTTCTCAGGGCCATCGACGGGTAAGGCGAATCAGCTCGCGTTTTACTACACGCACGTCTTCACGTCGAACACGCTCCTGCAGTTGAAAGTCGCAGGCACGAACATCGATCTCTACTCCCAGCCGACGAACAATGGCACCAACGGCGACACCAAAATGGGCTGGGGTCCCAACATGAACTACAGCAGCGCCATTACCGGCCTGACTCCGATATACATGGGTGCATTCCCTGACATCGGCGACGGCCAGTATGTGCCGTTGCGGGATGTCGACAACACCTTCCAGTATGCCGGCACTGTCTCCCACCACCACGGAAACCATGACCTGAAGTTTGGAGCCACATTGATCCGGCGCCAGGCGCGCAACATTCAAAGCGCGGCTCCCTACGGAACTTACTCGTTCGGACTTCCGTCAGATTCTTACACCTTCATTGACCCGACTACCGGCCTTCCCTACGCTGCCGTCGGGACGAACCTGGCCGTTCCTTCAAACGCCAGCGATGCACAGCGCAAGGTCAACAACCTCGCTTCGATCTTGACAGGAGCGTTCACTGATCACTCACGAAACGTTAATATCACCCCGCCGGACTATCGCGCATGGGAACCGAGTTTCTTCGTGCAGGACACGTTTAAGGTCACCCGTAAGCTGACCGTCGTCTATGGACTGCGCTACGACTACTTCGGCCCGTTCACTGAAGCTCACAACCAACTTGCGAACTTCGACTTCAAAACTGCGGCAGCGATTGGAACGCCTGCCGCCGTTGCCAATGCGTGGCAGGTCGCAGGAGTCAATGGCGTTTCAACAAGTGCCGGCATCAAACCGGATTACACCAACTTTGCTCCCCGGCTTGGCTTCACGTACGAGGTTGCCTCTGGCATGGTGTTGCGTGGCGGCTTCGGCATGAGCTATTTCCCGGGCAACTACACGTCCAATTCGGACCTCAAGAATGCTCCGTTTGTGTCGGTGTACACACCCAACTGCGCGTCGCCGCTTGCATCCGGAATAGTGGGGCAGGTCAACCAAAACATGCCGACACTGTACCCAGCCGCTGCGACAGCAGGAAAACTCCCTTCGATAACGATCAACGCCGCCTGCACCGACGCCTACGCGACCTTCGGCGCCGGTTTACCAGTACCGGTCCCACAGACCATC
Organism: uncultured Acidobacteriota bacterium; assembly: GCA_963777415.1. Lineage (GTDB taxonomy): Bacteria > Acidobacteriota > Terriglobia > Terriglobales > Acidobacteriaceae > JAEZPW01. Next base: position 24,961 of record CAVZQL010000021.1, on the reverse strand, counting down.
AACAGCCCCAACCTGTCCTTTATCTCGGAGGACCCGAACCTGAAGATGGGCGTTGCCAAGCAGTTCAACCTGTCATTGCAAAAAGCATTCGGAGCGAACGTGGTCACGGCGGGTTATGTCGGAGTCAGGGGTACTCACCTGCCTCAGGTATTCAATGACATCAACCTGCCGGCGCCAAATAACAGTGCGAGTGTGACTCGTCCCTTGGCAACTCTTCTTCCCAATCTGAGCAGTGTAGGCTGGTACGGCAGCAATGGAAAGTCTTCGTATGACGGACTGCAGACCTCTTTCCAGCGCCGGCTCAGCAACGGTCTCACGGCCAACCTCAACTACACCTGGTCCCATGCCTTAAACAATGTGGTGGGGTTGAGCGAGGAAGGCGACCAGGGCTATGGCAACGCTTGGCCTGCCAACATCGACGCGGTTGAGTGGGGCAATGCGGACAACGACATTCGTCACCGCTTCGCCGCAACCGTAACCTATGCATTGCCGTTCGGAAAGAACATGCGCGGTGCCAAGAAGATGTTGCTTGGCGGCTGGCAGACGAACGCAATTATGGCGTGGCAAACCGGCCATGCATTTACCGTTCAAAATGACGGGGGCTACGGTCCAACCCAGAATCGCGCCCTCCCCTACTTTTCCAATGTGGGCCGTGACCGGCCGAACATGTATCCGCTAGGCAAAGGAATTGCCTCCGATCCTTCGCTCCCCTGTTTGCAAGCGTTTGGTTATGACTTCTGTCCGCAAACGCTAGGCACCATGGGAAATGAGCCTCGGAATGCGCTCCATGGACCGGGTTTCCATCACGTGGATATGTCCTTGTTCAAGGAATTCCCGATCAGGGAGTCGCTCAAGTTGCAGTTCCGCGCTGAGGCATACAACTTCACTAACACGCCGAGCTGGACTGTTAACAACCAGAACAATGGCAACACCCTGCTTGGCAACGGCTCCTTTGGAAAAATCGTGGATGCAGATCCCAACTACACTCCGCGGGTGATGCAATTCGCGCTTAAGGTCACTTTCTAACGATCAACTAGTATGAGCCAGCAGCTTTGCTGCTGGCTCGACTCCTGACCAACCCCACCTTCTCCGGTGGGGTTGTGTTTCAAAACCCTCGATGAAGTAAGCTGCCCGCAACCGTAAATTGGCTTTGTCCCAGCGCAAGTGACGGGCACAAGTGCTGCTGCTGGCAACAGCCGCGTGAAGCAGACCGCTTTTGGGCAGTAAACACTCACAACAACAACTCCCAGGGACTGGGGACTCATGCCAATAAGCAAACGTCGACGGAACCCAGACGGGGGTGTTCACGCAGCATGGCAGGGTATCCTGAGTGCATTGTTGGAGGATTCATGAAGCTGAATGTCATGCGGGCTTTGTCTTTCGCCGCGCTTGCTTTCCTTGGAGTCACGGCCATACTTGGCGCTGTCCCGATGTTAATGCACCCAAGCGGGAGTCAATCGCTGATACCCATGTCGCTTTTAGAGCATTCTCCCTTTCACTCCTATATGATTCCGGGGCTTGTGTTGCTGGGTTGCAACGGGTTGCTCTCGTTCGCCGTGCTCGTAGTTGCTGTACAGCATAGGAAGAATTACGGATGGTGGATTGTCGGGCAAGGCGTGGTGCTGGTGGGGTGGTTACTGGCCGAAATCGCCTTTCTGCAACTGGTGGTTTGGTTCCACTATCTTTATGCGGGTCTGGCGGTGTTGCTGCTCTATTGCGGGTTTGCTCTTCGGAACGATAAGACGAATTCGCGTGCTGAAGCGCGGGCGGACAAAGCACGAAGCACCAGCGCCTAGGCTAACGCGAGTGCACTTTCCTTCGGGCGAGTTCAGGCTAGGGCGATTCCAAAGTTGCTGTATCCAGTTTTGGTTTGGTAGGGCACGCGTTTGGGTAGGGCACGGCTTCAGCTTCAGCCGTGCCATCAAACGGACGTGAACCATGGGCCTTTAGGCCCCGAGGTCGTAGCGCCGCCCTCCGGGCGGCTGGAGCGAGGACGTCCCGTCAGACGTCCCGTCCTCGCTGTTTACCGCCGACATCATGAGAGATGTCAACCCCCTCCACCGGCCAAAACTTTCGTAAGTTGCTGATGTGCAAGCAAATATAATCCATCCGTTCTTGTCGGGTTTCCTTCCGCAAATTGCTAAAATGTAAGTAGGTGGGGAACAAGAACCCAGGGTTACCAAAGTAACCTGATGCAGATAAACATCGATTTATCAAGGAGTTACACTTTGCTTCGTTAAGCTGAAACGATAACCCCTTTGATTGCAATACTTACGAAAGTATTCCACAGGGACCCCAGGCTGCCTACGTGCTCCGACTTTTCGTGATATGCCCCAGGAGAATTATTTCAGGGCGGCCAGACGCCGCTTACGAACAAAGAACCTGACCGCCTTTGTGGGCCAACAAGCCGCGGGTTGGCGCTGCTAACGGCGTGCCCACTAAAGCGATCGTCCAGACGTTCACGGGATACTTGCCGAGCATTAACGGAGCCTCACGTCTTTGCCCATCACCGCCAGTATGCAGTTCTCCATCTCGTACGGCCCCATGTTGTGAGGCTTCGAAGCAGGAACATAAATTTTGCAGACGGTCTCCATGTAGGCGTCGCAGTATTTGACGTTCGAAGCATTCGGCGGACAATCGATGACGCCGCTCGGATTCAAGTAAGGGCATTTATTACACTGGGGAAGCGCATTCAACTCGGAAGCAGAGACTTCGTCGGCACTCTGCACAATCACAAACTGGGGTTCTATCTGAAGAGACCTCGCGTCGGGTTCGGAAATCTGCTTTCCGGTGAGATCGTAACTGGGCGCAGAGGCGATCGCCTCCTGTGCGTCTTTCCAATTCTGCTCCGCCATTGCCTGAAAAGTTGCTTCGGGCATAAGGGTTCGGTTCACGAACCTCGCCGAACCCGTGCCCCAGGGATTGTTTGGCGCTCCTCCGCAGGAGGACAGAAGAACTAACGCTAGAAAAAGAGCCAGTGATTTCATGATCTTTCTCCCTTCCAGGCGGTTCATCGGCAACGACAAACTTTGGCTTTAGGGAAAGGCATTGGCAGCCTTGGGCATCGGGCTCGGTTTTCCGCTCGTACTTGCCTATCGCGCAGGGCGCAAGACGAACACTGTTCGTCGATGCTCCAAGCTCCTGGTGGTCCTCTACGAAACGTGGTTTGCCGGATATACCGTTACTCGAAGGCAGCTATCCTGGCATGCCTTGGCAGCGCGGATATCAACTGGAAATGGTGCAGACGTTCCCGCCCGAATCGGTGACGGTCAATGGACAGTCTGTGCCTTACAACACAGACCCGAAGGCCGCACCCGGGTGGCGCTACGACGGCTCAACCCAAACCACGCTCATCACGCTGCCCAAGTTCGACGTGCGGATAGAAGCTTGACTTACGAACACGAATAGCCCTTGCAGCCGTTGAAGTTGGGCTCAGTGACTCACTTTGTGTGAGAATGTTCTATATTCGTTAAAGATCTGTGTCTGGAGCGCGCACTGCGGCGACCTCGGCCAAGTGCGTAGCTTCAAGTCTGCCTTGCTGGTAGGGCTGCGGTCTGGCTTGTGGGTTTGCCTAACTGCGATGCCTTGCACAGTTGACCTTCAAGGCATATTGCTATCTGGTTCCTTGGTTGTGGGGAGTGGGACGAACCGTTTAATTATGTGAGCGTCCGTTTCACGGCGATTGCTGCTGTTGTCGTCGAATCGACGTCTGACGTGCGGAACACTGGCTTCGTCAAAACATGTCTCCCATGGAATATGTTCCATGAACTTGCGGGATATCGCCGTGTGTTGAAACCACGTTCCCGGAGTTGAAGATCAATTTCGGTGGCTTTAGCTCGCACGCGGACTTCGTTGTCGCATCAGTGTGGTGCCAGTGTCGTTCCGGGCGACAAGAAATGGCCAGGGAGGTGAAATGACCGGCATTGACGTCACGACTCGCAAGAAGACCGAGGAGACACTTCCAAAGTCGGAACTGCAATACCGTGTGCTGTTCGAAGAGAATACACACCCGATGTGGGTCCTCGACGCCGAGACGCTCCAATTTCTCGATGTGAACGAGGCCGCCATCCGGCATTACGGCTATTCGCGCGAAGAATTCCTCAAGATGAAAGGGACCGACATCCGTCCACCGGAAGACGTCCCGGCTTTCCTGGTCGAGGTATCCAAACCGCACACTTTAGACGACGCCTCAAACCTATGGCGCCACTACAAGAAGGACGGCAGCCTCCGTCTTGTACAAATAACGAGTTTCTGCATCCGCTTCGAAGGCAGGCCGGCCAAGCTGGCCTTTGTTAACGATGTAACAGAGCGTGAACTGGCACGCGAGTGTCTCCGCCAGAGCCAGGCACAAATGAATGCCATCATCAGCTCCGCGATGGACGGCATCATCACAATGGACTGGGCTGGTAACGTCATTGTCTTCAATGCTGCCGCGGAGAAAATGTTCGGCCGGTCGGCGGCGGATGTGATCGGCACTTCGATGCGTTGCCTGATCCCCCATGAGTTGCGGGAGCGGCACCATGAAGGGTTCGTCAAATTCCTCGCTTCCGATGAACGTACGACGTTTGGGACCTTCAGCGCCGTTCGGAGCGACGGCTCACGGTTTCTCGTTGAAGCCTCCGTCGCCAAGGTCGAAATCTCCGGGCAGAAAATCTGCACGGTCATCACCCGTGATATTACAGAACGCCAGTTGGCTGAAGAACAGCAGCGAACGATGCGCGTCGCGATCGAGAGGGCCGCCAGTGAATGGAGAAAAATATTCGATGTCGTGCCGTCGGCGCTTCTGGTGGTGGATGCGAACGGCAAAGTAGAGCGACTCAATCGCTCGGCAAAAGATTTATTTGGTGTTGTTCACTATACCGATGTCCTGGGTCGACCGGTCTCGGAGTTCGCCACTCGTGAACCGTGGCGCGAACTCGCAAGAGTCATTCCCGACACCGCTGAAGGTCGCAAGGCCGTCATGAAACAGGTTCAAAACGACGCGGGAAACACCTGGAGCATCACCGCGGTTACCCTCGAGGAAAAGTCGATTATCATCCTGCGTGATATCACGCAAATTATCGCATTGCAGGATTCCCTCCGCCGTAGCGAGGCGATGGCGTCCATGGGCGCTCTTGTGGGTGGAATTGCCCATGAGGTGAGGAATCCTCTTTTTGGGATTTCATCGACGATCGATACCTTCGAAGCATGCTTCGGAGACCGCACCGAATTTCACGAGTACATTTCGATTCTGAGGGGAGAAGTTGAGCGACTGCGAAAGCTCATGCAGGAACTGCTGGAGTATGGCACACCGCCGACGCGCGAACTTTCCCACTCATCCGTCCCCGAGGTGATCGACAAGGCGGCACAGATTTGTCGTCTCTATGCTACGCAGGCCGGAGTTAGGGTCAAAACAGTCCGAAGCGGCTCTCTTCCGCTGGTGCCGATGAATTCTGCTCGGCTTACGGTGATGTTTAGGAACCTGATTGAAAACGCCATTCAACACTCTTCAAAAGATGGGGAGGTGGTGGTCGAAGCACGATTGTCCGACACGGCCGAACCAGAAGTCGTGTGCCGCGTTGCTGACTCCGGCCCCGGTTTTCGCCAGCAGGACTTGTCACGCGTTTTCGAGCCCTTTTTCAGCCGGAGACAGGGCGGGACCGGCCTCGGCTTGAGCATTGTGCAGAGAATCGTGGAAGAGCACAACGGAATTGTAAAGGCGGGAAACATTTCAGGCGGAGGCGGTTTTGTTGAAGTGAGGCTCCCTCTGTACTCAAGTACCAGGAAAGACTATGGAAAATCCTAGAATTCTGATTGTCGACGACGAAAAAATAATTCGAGGCGCGATATGCAAGTTTTTTTCAGTTCAGCATTTTGAGGTCTCCCAAGCGGATTCTTGTGCGGCTGCAGTCGAAGCGTTTACGTCCGTTGAACCCGAAGTCGCGGTCATCGACTGTTTCCTTCCCGATGGACAAGGCATAGACCTGGTCTCAAAGTTCAAACAGCTATCGCCTGATGTGGTCCTGATTGTTCTTACCGGATACGAATCTATCGATTTAGCCATTCGCGCTATAAAGGCGGGCGCAGAGCATTTCCTGACGAAGCCAACTGACTTGCCGGCCTTGCTCACTATCATCAGGAAAGCGCTGCAGGATCAGCAACTGCGACACAAACAGGCTGCGGTTCAACTGCAGAATGCAAGAAACGCGGTCAACCCTTTTCTGGGCACAAGTGAGGCGATCAAAAAGCTGGCACAGGAGGCCAAGAAAGCTTTTCTCGCCCGCAGCGCCGTGCTACTGCGCGGTGAGACCGGCAGCGGCAAAGGGGTTCTCGCCCGATGGCTCTATGAAAATGGCCCCCGCGCCGAGGGGCCGTTCGTTGACGTCAATTGCGCCGGGCTGGGAAAAGACTTGCTCGAGTCCGAACTGTTCGGCCACGAGCGAGGTGCATTCACAGGTGCGGTTGCAAGCAAATCCGGGCTGGTGGAGGTTGCCCACCGTGGCACGTTGTTCCTGGATGAGATCGGGGACGTCGATCATTCAGTGCAGCCCAAGCTGCTAAAGGTACTTGAGGAGAAGCGTTTTCGCCGGCTCGGCGATGTACGAGAACGCCAAGTGGATGTGCAACTGATAGCCGCCACCCACGCCCATCTGGAAAAGCTTGTCGCAGAAAAGCAGTTCCGCCAGGATCTCTACTTCCGGATTAGCGCCGTTCCGCTTCATGTCCCTGCCCTTCGCACGCGGCCTGAGGACATCCCCGCCCTTGCTGAAGAATTACTGCGCCGCTTGGCAGCTGACCTGGGTTGTGGAACCGTTCGTCTCGACAACGAGGCGCAACGGGCACTGCAGAATCATTGCTGGCCGGGCAACATTCGCGAGCTTCGCAACGTTCTCGAACGTGCGGTGCTGCTCAGTGGCGGGGCCAAAATAAGCTCGGCGGATCTGCGTTTCAGTAACTACTCAGTGGCAACGGAACGCAGTCAGGAAGACACTAATTTGACGCTTGCCGAGGCGGAACGCCGTCATATTAAAAACGTTCTGCAGGCACACCAGGGACGGGTAGAGGATGCCGCCCGCGTTCTAGATATTTCTCGCAGTGCGATGTACGAAAAAATACGCAAGCACAACATACGTAATTCCTGATCTCCGAAACCTGCTTCATCCGTGCTGAATCCGGGATTCGAGTCCTGATGTCAGGACTTTGCCCTCCTCTTCGCACTTAGCATTCTAAGAATTCTCTAATGTTTCAACAGGTTGCGAGGGGCGACGAGTCTGGCAATCCACTTGCCCCTAAGTCTTATGAATGAACAATCGCATTCTTGTCGTGGACGATGAAGAGGCAATTCTCTTCAGCCTGAGGACCTATTTCGGGAGGCTCGGATTTGCCGTGGACTGCGCTCGTGATCTCGCAAAGGCAACGGAATTCTTGCTCGCCAAAGAGTACTGTTTGCTGATTGCGGACGTTCGACTATCTGGCACAGATAGCATGGAAGGCTTGGAAGTGGTTTCATTCGCCAGTGGGTTGAGACGCGCTCCCCTGATTATCGTTCTTACCGCGTACGGCAGCAGTGGGATCGTGAAGGACGCGCTTGCGCGCGGAGCCCGTACGGTCCTGCAGAAACCCGAAGCACTGGCCGAGATCGCCCAAGTTGCCATCGGACTTCTCTCGACGCCAGGCAGCTGCCGCGATCACGTGACGGCCCGGAGTTCCAACGATGGATGATACAGAGATCGTAATCAAAGAGTTTGTTACCGAGAGCAAAGACGCACTGGATCAGTTTGAGCGCGACTTGGTCGATCTCGAAAAGGATCCGAAGTCGAGACAGCTTCTCGACGCGGTATTTCGCGCAATTCACTCGATCAAAGGGACTGCCGGCGTACTTGGCTTCCCGAAACTTGTGGGCATTTCGCACGCTGGCGAAAACCTGCTCGGGATATTGCGGGATGGCGACCTCGCATTTTCCTCGCCGGTCACGACTGCTTTGCTTGCAATGTCCGATGCGATTCGCCGGATATTGCACTCAATGCGCGATTCCAGCAACGAGGGAGATGCCGATTATTCGCTGATCATCGAGCGCATGACTAGACTGGCAACCGCAGAAGCTGATTCCTCGGCTGAATGCGTTCGCGCTCCAGTCCGAGCCGATCTTCCTGGAACGAGCGACTTGCTCGGCGAGATCCTGGTGGAAACCGGAAACACCAGCACGAACGCCGTGGTTTCCGCGTTGGATGAACAGAACGACGGCGATCCGAGAATGATTGGCGAAATTCTCGTCGCCAACGACAATCTCCAACCGGAAGCTCTCGCCGGAGCGTTGAAGACACAGGCAGAGCGTCGGGCAGACCCAAGTGACACGATTCGGGTTGATGTCGCGCTGCTGGACAAAGTAATGAATTTGGTGGGCGAATTGGTGCTGGCGCGGAACCAGATTGTCCAGTTTGCAAGCGCCCAGACCGACGCGGTCTTTCTCGGTGCGGCGCAACGTCTGAATCTGATCACAACCGAACTGCAGGAGGGTGTGATGAAAACCCGAATGCAGCCAATCGGCACGGTCTGGAGCAAGTTTCCCCGCATCATCCGCGACATGGCGGCCAGTTGCGGAAAGTCCGTGAAGATTGAGGTTGAAGGCACGGAAACGGAACTCGATAAGACGCTGATCGAGGCAATCAAGGATCCCCTGACGCACATTGTTCGGAATGCTGTTGATCACGGCATTGAAAAACCGGAAATAAGAAAAGCGCGCGGCAAGTCTCCACAGGGCAAGCTGAGAATGCGGGCCTCTCACGAAGGCGGGCAGGTCAATATCGAGATATCCGACGATGGTGAGGGTGTCCGGCTGGAAGCGGTAAAGCGGAAGGCAATCGCGAAGGGCATTATCACGGCGGTACAGGCAGCGCGCATGTCAGAGCGTGAGGTTCTTTATCTCCTGTTCGCTCCGGGCCTGTCCACGGCAGAGAAGATCACGAACATCTCAGGGCGCGGTGTCGGAATGGACGTGGTCAAGACCAACATCGAAAACATCGGCGGTACGATCGACATTCAAAGCGTTGCCGGGCAGGGAACAACGCTGAAGCTGAAGATACCGCTCACCCTGGCGATTGTTCCCGCGCTCATCGTTACAAGCTCCGGCCAGCGATTCGCCATTCCCCAACTTAGCCTTGTCGAGTTAGTCCGCGCGGACAAGGAGAACTCCGGACGCGGAATTGAGTTTATCCACGACGTTCCGGTGTACCGCCTGCGCGGCAGTCTTCTGCCACTCGTGTATCTGAACAAGGAACTGAAGCTTGAGTGCGGCAGCGATGAAACGGCGGAGGCGGCGAATATCGTCGTTTTGCAGGCGGCGGAGAAGCAGTTCGGAGTGGTGGTAGACGAGATCAACGACACCGAGGAGATCGTAGTTAAGCCGCTTTCGAAACAGTTGAAAGCCCTTTCCTGTTTTGCCGGCGCCACCATCATGGGTGATGGAAAAGCGGCGCTCATCCTCGATGTCTTCGGCATCGCGCAACGGGCGAACGTGGTCGCCGAGACCTCCGAGCGGGCTTCCATCCATCAGGTGATCGCCGACAATTCGGCCGCAGCCAGCAAGAAAGACGCCTGGTTGTTGTTCCGAGTGGGCGAAGCGAGCAGGATGGCGGTTCCCTTGTCACTGGTTTCTCGCCTCGAAGAATTTCCGGCAAAGATGATCGAGCGCTCTACGGGTTCGGAAGTGGTTCAGTACCGCGGCGAGATCATGCCCATCAAGCGGCTCAGCGATCTTGTTGGGCCGACGGGGTCGAACAGCGCGGATCCATTGCAGGTGATCGTCTACTCGGACAGGGGCAAAAATGTTGGCCTTGCAGTAGAGGAGATCCTCGATATCGTCGAACAGAATGTCTCCATCGAGCGTCACGAACAGATGCGCGGCGTGCTGGGAACGGCCGTGATAGGAGCGCACGTCACCGACATCCTCGATATCAGTGCGCTGTTCTGTGGGACGTCCCCGGGGCTTGCGGGAGTTCAGATATGAGTTCCGAAAAGAAGTTGTGCACTTTCGTGCTTGACGAGCTGCTGCTTGGGATCGAGGTGGAGCAAGTGCAGGAGGTTATCCGCTACCAGCATATGACACTCGTGCCGCTTGCTGCCGGAGTCATCGCAGGCCTGATTAATTTGCGCGGCCAGATTGTGACTGCCATCGATCTTCGTTTGCGGCTGGGATTGCCCCATCGGTCAAGCGAGCAACTGCCCATGAATGTCGTAATTCGCACCGAAGACGGTCCTCTCAGCCTTCTGGTAGACGAGATTCGCGATGTCGTGGAAGTGGACGACAACAGTTTCGAGCCGGTTCCGGAAACGCTCACCGCCGTCGATCGAGAATTGATCCGGGGAGTCTACAAGCTGAAGCACGATCTTTTGCTGATGTTGCACACGGCGCGCGCGGTCGATGTAGCCAGCGTGGCGAACGTATAGGAGAAGGCGTGGCGTTTACTTTCTTTTTTCGCGATACACAGACGCTGGAACTTGCGGTCCAGCATGCACTGCCCAGGTTCGCGGGGCGAGCGAAGGTCCGCATTTGGGACGCTGGCTGCGCCACCGGGCCTGAGGTGTATTCGCTCGCTATCCTGTTTGCGGAAAAGATGACTCACTTCGGTTTCCGCAACGTTCGCATTGATGCAACCGACATTGACGAAAACGACTGCTTTGGCCCGATCGTACGCGAAGCCAGTTACCCGGCCAGCGAGTTGGAACGCGTGCCCGCTTCCATACGCGAGAAATACTTCGAGGATCTCGGCAACGGACGCCTGGGCGTGGTCCCGTCCGTGCGCGAACGCGTTACTTTTCGCAAGCACGACCTCCTTACTCTGGAGCCAATTGGGGGAGGATATTCGCTAATCGTCTGCAAGAACGTGCTGCTTCATTTCACGCCTGAACAGCGCGAGCAAGTCATTCGGATGTTCTGTCACGCATTAGAACCGGGCGGCCTCCTGGTGATGGAGCAAACCCAGAAGTTGCCGCCCGCAACGGAACTGCTGTTTGAACAGGCCGTTTCCGACGCGCAACTGTTCACGAAACTTGAGGCGACTACTCGCTCCGCGCGAATAACGGAATCGTGTCTGGAGATGAAGGGAACTTATATTCCATGCTAAAAAACATGAAACTCGGGACTAAACTCACGGGAGGCTTTCTTGTCCTAGCGGTGATCGCCGCTCTACTCGGAAGCCTTGGCGTGTTTGAACTGAAGTCGACCAATAACTCTTACGGCGATCTTCTGGATCAAAGCGGCAAAAACACAAAGCTGATGCAGGATGTGCGGAGCGCTTTCCGAAATCTGCATTCGAATCTCGCCGATGTCGTTATCGAAAGGGACTCGGCAACTCAGGAAGAGTTTGGCCGCAATGCGGAAGACGATATACAAAAGCTGGCTTCGCTGAGCTCCGAATACGAAAAGTCCCTTGATAACGAAAAGGACAAAGCGGTCTTCACCGAATACCAGGGACTTCAAAAAACCTACACTCAGGAGTCCAGGGCCCTTCTGAGGGAGGCTCGCGCTGGACGCAGCGAACAGGCTGCGGCAATCTTTGCCCGACTGCGCAAGCAAACCGATGCGGCGCAGGGCCTCCTTGACAGGTTGAGGGAACAGGCTAGCCAGCGCACATCCAGTACCTCCGACGAACTCACAGCGTCGGCCAGCCGGGCCGGAAGGCTCCTGATTGCGCTGGTCGTGTTTGGTGTGCTGATCGCGATTCTGATCGGCGTGGTGCTCACGCGCGCCATAACCGCCCCTATTCGGCAGGTTGCCGAAATCGCTCGCGGCATGGCGGCCGGGGACTTCAGCCAGGTTTTCGATTACCAATCGGGCGACGAACTTGGCATCATGGCCGACTCGTTTCGCACGATGTCCGACACGATTCGCGAGCGCGCCAGCGCCGTCGAGAGAATTGCCAGTGGCGACATCTCGGTGCAGGTGCAGGTGAAGTCGGACCGTGACATTCTCGGCAAGAGCTTGGTGCAGATGAAGGATACCGTCGCGGCTCTAGTGTCCGAGTGCGACCGCCTGGTGAAAGCCGCTGTCGAGGGCAAACTCGACACCCGAGGGAATTCCGATAAGTTCGGCGGCCGATACGGCGAAATCGTTAGCGGCATCAACAGCACGCTGGACGCAGTGATCGGTCCCCTCAATGTTGCCGGCGAATACATCGACCGCATCTCCAAGGGCGACATCCCGCCAAAGATCACGGACAAGTACAACGGCGATTTCAACGAAATCAAGAACAACCTGAACGTCTGCATCGGTACCTTGAATGCGCTGATCGCGGAAACCAACAGTCTGGTAGGCGCCGCCGTTAAGGGCCAGTTGAACACGCGCGGCAACGCGGCCGAGTTCCAGGGTTGCTACCGGGAACTCGTTGCCGGTTTCAATTCGACGCTGGATACGGTCGTCGGACTGCTCGACTCCATGCCGACCCCAGCCTTTGTAGTGGATCGTGACTTCAGCATTCAGTATGCCAATCGAGTGTTATGCGATGTCGCAGGAGTTTCTCAGAAAGCCATCCTGGGCAGTAAGTGCTATGACCTTCTTCACTCGGGTGACTGTAAGACCGAGAGGTGCGCTACTGCGAGGTGCATGCACTCGGCGTCTACCGAGAGTTCGGAAACGGACGTGCATCCGCGGGGCAAGGATCTTGAAATGTCCTACAGCTCCGTTCCGATCAAGGACCTGGATGGCACTGTGATCGGTGCCCTTGAGGTTGCGACCGATATCACCGCAATAAAGAATGCCGCCCGTGTCGCAAAAAAACAAGCGGAGTACCAGACTGCCGAAGTCGAGAAGTTGGTGATTAATCTCGACAAGGTGGCGAAAGGTGATCTGAATGTAGATATTAACGTCGCCCCGCCGGACAAGGAAACGTCCGAAATGGCGCAGAATTTCGTCCGCCTCAACGAGGCGCTGCAGGAAACTGTGAGCGTCGTTCGAAACCTTATCGTGGACACGAAGATGCTGATGGATGCGGCTGGCATTCGAGGCGATCTCTCCGTCCGAGCCGATGCCGCCAAGCACCAAGGTGACTTCCGAAAGATCGTTGAAGGGTTCAACGCTACCCTGGACGCGGTCATCGGACCGCTTAACTTGTCAGCCGAGTACGTCGATCGCATCTCCAAGGGCGACATTCCGCCCAAGATCACGGACAACTACAGCGGCGACTTTAGCGAGATCAAGAATAACCTCAACGTCTGCATTGATGCCGTGAACGCGCTCGTGTCCGATGCCAATTTTCTGACCAAGGCGGCAGTCGAGGGAAAACTGGCGACGCGGGCGGACGCGACCCGGCACCAGGGCGAATTCCGTAAGATCGTTGAAGGCGTCAATGCCACGCTGGACGCCGTAATCGGGCCTTTGAACGTTTCTGCGGAGTACGTGGATCGCATCTCGAAGGGCGACATCCCGCCCAAGATCACGGACAACTATAACGGCGATTTCAACGAGATCAAGAACAACCTGAACGTCTGCATCGGTACATTGAATGCCCTGATTGCCGAGACCAAGGGACTCGTAGGCGCAGCCGTGAAAGGCAAGCTGAACACTCGCGGAAATGCCGCCGAGTTCCAGGGCTGCTATCGGGAGCTTGTCGCCGGTTTCAACTCGACGCTGGACACGGTGGTCGGACTGCTGGATTCCATGCCCACGCCGGCGTTCGTGGTGGATCGCGAGTTCAGCATTCAGTATGCGAACCGGGCGATATGCGATCTGGCTGGAGTCTCGCAGCAGGCCATCATCGGGAGTGCGTGCTATCAACACTTGAAAGCGGGTGATTGCAGGACGGAAAGGTGCGCCACGGGCCGGTGCATGCAGACGGCGCGCAAGGAAAACGGGGAAACAGACGTGCACCCGGCAGGCATTGAGCTTGAAGTTGCGTATAGCGCGGTGCCGATCAAGGACTTGGATGGCAAGGTGATCGGTGCCCTGGAAGTTGCAACCGATCTCACGACGATCAAAAATGCCGTGCGTGTTGCAAAGAAACAGGCGGATTATCAGGCCGCTGAAGTCGAGAAATTGGTAGTGAGCTTGGATAAGGTTGCGCAAGGCAATCTCAAGATAGACACGCAGGTTGCCGCATCGGACAAAGACACCGTCGAGGTGAGCCAGAATTTCGTCCGCATCAACGAAGCGCTTCAGGAGACCGTGGACGTAATCCAGAACTTGATCGTGGACACGAATACGCTGATGGAGGCAGCCAGCGTTCGCGGTGACCTCTCGATCCGGGCCGACGCGGGCAAGCATCAGGGCGATTTCCGCAAAATTGTCGAAGGTATCAACGCAACTCTCGACGGGGTAATCGGCCCGATCCACCATGTGCAGGAGGCGCTAGGACGGTTGTCGGGAGGCGACTTCACCGTGGAGATCACAAAACAATACGCCGGGGAGTTTAACGACCTGAAGCAGGCGCTCAACACCATGGTCGGTCAGGTTCGCACCGCCCTGATGCAGATTGGGAACGAGACCGCCACCCTCGCTTCTGCAAGCGAGCAGCTCGGAAAGATCAGTCAGCAGATGGGCGCCAGCGCGTCCCAAACCTCCTCGCAGGCCAACGTTGTCTCTGCCGCCAGCGAGCAGGTGGCCAGCAGCCTTCAGACCGTTGCGACAGGGGCGGATGAAATGGGCGCCAGCATAAAGGAAATCGCAAAAAACACTGCCGACGCCAGCAAGATCGCCAACAACGCCGCCCAGCTTTCGAAAGCCACGAATGAAACCGTGCGAAAGCTCGGCACCAGTAGCGAAGAAATCGGCCAGGTCATCAAGGTGATCACGTCGATCGCGCAGCAAACGAATCTGCTGGCCTTGAACGCAACCATCGAGGCTGCGCGGGCGGGCGAAGCAGGCAAAGGGTTCGCCGTGGTTGCGAACGAAGTCAAGGAACTCGCGAACCAGACCGCAAAAGCCACCGAAGACATAAGCCGCAAAATCCAGGCAATTCAGCAAGACACGCAGGGTGCGGTGAGTGCCATCGGCCAGATTACCCAAGTGATCGATCAGATCAACGATATTCAGAATACCGTTGCAAGCGCCATCGAACAGCAGAGCGCCACTACCAGCGAGATAGGGCGCAACCTGTCGGATGCCGCAAAGGGATCCGCGGACATTACGCAGAACATTACCGGTGTCGCACAGGCTGCAAGGGTTACGACTGACGCTGCCGGGCAGACGCAGGAGTCCGCCACATCGCTGGAAAAAATGGCGGCACAGCTCAAAGACCTGGTCTCGCAGTTCAAATACGAGGACAGAGGCAAGCGCAGCTTGGCCGCTGGCATGGGACGTTGAAAATTGCCGAAAGCAGGATGGAGCGGCGGTCTTGCGGGCGGTCCTCCATCCTGGCTACGCATTCAACTCCCCAAAGGTTTACCGCCGAAAGGAGAGAAAGCTGATGCGGGCACTGATTGTTGACGATTGTTCGACGATGCGCTCGATTCTTCGGAACACCCTGAAGATGCGCGGAGTCGAGGTCCTTGAGGCCAAGGACGGTTTCGATGCTCTGACGGTCTTGAAGAATACGGACTTCATCGATTTGATGCTGGTGGACTGGAACATGCCTGGGATGAACGGGTACGAGTTGCTTCGCAAAATTCGTTCAGATCGCATGTACGACGAGGTCCAGATCGTAATGGTTACCACCGAAACGAGTCTTAGCGCGATTTCAACAGCGTTGGACGCAGGCGCCAACGAATACATCATGAAGCCCTTCACGCCCGATATTGTCATGGGCAAGTTGGAGATTCTGGGATTGTGAGTGATCAATGAGGAAAGTAAGAGTACTTGTTGTAGACGATTCGGCGGTGATCAGGCGGTTGGTATCCGAGGCCATCTCGGCGGATTCGCAACTCGAAGTGGCGGGTTGCGCCGCCAATGGCGAAATCGCTCTTGCAATGATTGAACAGCTATCGCCTGACGTAGTCACTCTGGATGTCGAAATGCCAATCATGAATGGCATCGAGACGCTGAAGGCGATCAGGGCCAAGCACCCCAAAATGCCGGTGATCATGTTCAGCAATCTCACCGAGCGCGGCGCCGACATCACTATTGACGCTCTGACACGGGGGGCAAGCGACTATGTTACGAAACCTTCGAATGCCGGTGGTCCCACGCTCGCTAAGCAGAGGATTGGCGAAGCGCTTATCCCCAAGATAAAGGCCCTCTGTGGAGTGAGACTGGTGCAAGCGCGCGACAGGAGTTCGCTCTCTGCGCCTACCGCCCGAAGACACACTCCTCGTAAGCGAATCGATGTTGTGGCGATCGGCTGTTCAACGGGAGGACCTGCCGCGCTTGCCGTGATATTGGCAGCCCTCCCCAAAGACTTGCCGGTCCCCGTTCTCATCGTGCAACACATGTTGCCCACGTTCACTCGATTCCTGACCGAGCGTCTAAAATCTTCCTGCGCACTCCACGTGAAGGAAGCTGAATCAGGCGAACTTGTCGAGAGTGGCAAGATTTGGCTCGCCCCCGGAGGTCACCACCTGAGAGTAACTCGTGAACGCGCATCCGGCGCCGTGCGGCTATCTACAGACCAATCACCCGCGGAGAATTCTTGCCGCCCTTCTGTCGATGTTCTATTTCGCTCGCTCGCCGAAGTCTACTCCGGAAATGTTCTGGCAACCGTGCTGACCGGGATGGGCATGGATGGACTTGCCGGATGTGAGGCGCTTGCGGCTCTCGACGCCCACATCCTCGCACAGGATGAGGCCACTTCAGTCGTCTGGAGTATGCCGGGACACATCGCGAAAGCGGGACTCTGCAATGCCGTCCTTCCTCTCGAAGAGATCGGGCCGAACATAGTCAAGCGCGTCCTGTCATCCAGGAACATGGCCGAACCCATTTTTGCGAGCAGGGGAGCGCTGAGGTCCGATGAGTATCGCGACAGGTGAGTTCGAATATCTCCGAAAATTAGTGAAGGATCACTCTGCCATCGAGATTGACTCCGGCAAAGAGTATCTCGCGGAATCTCGTCTGAGTTGGCTGGTGCGCGAGACGGGTTGCAATTCCCTTGGAGAACTTCTGCGGCAGCTTCGGCTGCAATCGTTCAATGGGTTGCACCGCAAGGTTCTCGATGCCATGACCAATAACGAGACATGGTTCTTTCGTGATCTGCATCCCTTCAACGCTCTGCGCGACTGCGTCCTACCCGAATTGATGAGAAAGCGCGCGCGACAGAAGACATTGTCGATTTGGAGCGCGGCATCGTCAACCGGGCAGGAGGCATACAGTATTGCCATGCTGTGGCGTGAAAACTTCAATTTGCCGGGATGGCGGATCGAGATCAACGCTACCGACATCTCACTCGCCGCACTCGATCGAGCCCAAACAGGCATCTACTCGCAGTTGGAGGTTAATCGCGGACTGCCAGTCGCTTACCTGACCAAGTACTTCAGCAAGAATGACCTCCACTGGGAGCTGCATCGTGAAGTCACACGTATGGTCGAGTTCCGGCAGTTTAATCTGGCAACGCTTTGGATCGACATCAAGCCGATGGATGTCATTTTCTTGCGGAACGTCCTGATCTATTTTGACATCGACACCCGTCAGAAAATACTAAGGCAAGTACGGCGCTGCTTGCGTCAAGATGGTTATCTCTGTCTGGGAGGTGCCGAGACAACACTGAATCTGGATCCGGCTTTCACGCCTGTCCGGTTCGACAAGGCGTTGTTTTACCGGGTGAGGGAAGGGGAGTGGAATAATACGTGAACACCTTGACCAGGAGTTGTCGGACGGAAGGTTAAGGTATTAGACGTTTTCCAAAACCACATGGAAATCTGCATTCGGATCTCGCCGATGTTGTCGTCGAACGGGACCCGGCAACTCAGGAAGAGTTTGCCCATGATGCGGAAGATGAGATACAAAGGGCTTCGCTGAACTCCGAATACGAAGAGGCTCTCGATAACGAAAAGGACAAAGCGGCCTTCGCCGAATACCAGGGCTTTCAAAGACGCCGACGCGCTATAAAACGCGGAAGGCCACATGGACGGGAGCGGTAACGCGACGGCCTGGATTCTTATTACGTTGTCATCAATGCCGAGCGCGGCGCGGTGCGACAGGACATGCCGGCCCACAATGGCTTCAACCATGTCGTTCTCGCCATCAAACTTCCGACCGACATGGCTGATGCGTCGCTCGTGGCATCCATGCAGCATCCGAAGCTCGCCTATCGTCTGCACTTCCATAAAGCTCCGTTTCGGGATTGTTGTATACAAGCGGATTTGCACAGGTCTGTGCGCGGAGCACTGTCGATACAGCACTACGGATTTCGCGTCAACAATTGTGACCGCGACGGCTAGCCGCGAGAGGGAATACCTTTATGACTTCTTATCAGTCAACTTCTGGATGTCGGCGTCGATCTTCTTCTCTTGCTCAGGCGTAAGTTGTGGAGCGCCTTCGCGACGAGCAGCCTTTTTGACTTCCAGCATCATCTCGCGTTTCTGGTCAGCCGAAAAAGCCGGATACTTGCTGACTCCATCGCACAGCGCTTCCTCACCTTCGAAGGCCGAAGCAATCTGCACGGGCTTTTTGGGGTGCGTGGAAGTCTTGTTGACTTCAGTATCGCCGCTGCTGGCGCCGCCGTCTTTGTTGGCCATCACGCGACTTCTGGCCCTCTTTTTGGTTTCCCAGCTATCGCCTTTCGCATTACCGCTGCCATTGGAGGCGAGTTCGCTGTCCTTATCCATGAGCTTTTGCTGTTCGGGCGTAAGAAGGGGCTTGATCTGGTTACGCGCGGCGATCTTGACCTTACCCATGAACGCCGTCTTCTCTTCAGGCGTGAAGGCGCCGAAGTTGATCAGCGGGATGGTGATCATATGTTCATCTTTAAGAAAGGGTTCGATCTGAAACTTCTGATCGCACGTCAGATGGAACGCCGCCGTCATTC
This sequence comes from uncultured Acidobacteriota bacterium, assembly GCA_963777415.1. Lineage (GTDB taxonomy): Bacteria > Acidobacteriota > Terriglobia > Terriglobales > Acidobacteriaceae > JAEZPW01. The sequence goes on along the minus strand of CAVZQL010000021.1, from coordinate 6,095 downwards.
TTTCCAGTAGCGGGTGGCTTCCTTTGGGACCGCACGGTGCTGGCTTGGCAGCGTCCTGGGCGACGGCTGGCATGGCCAGTGCCACTGCCAGCGCACCCGCGACAAAGGTCATGTTCTTCAAAACTCGCGATGCCATATTCTCCTTGCTCGATGGAAAGCAAATTATAGACGTACATTCCTCGGCGCAAAACTGAAATGTGTGATCCCTATGATGGCCACGGATAGCAACTTCCGTTTCAAGCGGCGCCGCGCGCTGTCCGCATAGGAGACGAGCTGGCGCGAACTGGCCTGCCGTTTACCTGCCTCACAATGAGAAAGGTGGACTCGCGAGGCGTTAGTTGGCGCGTTCAGGCGTGCTTGACTCAATAGGAACATGCAACAGCAACGGTGTTCAGAGCGTCTACACGTTGAAACTCCTATGAACAAGCTTCTGCCATGTGCCGATCGCCTTTTCGTTTTCGCATTCCTTGCCATCGTGTCGATTGTGCTCCTGCTTGTCGGCTGCGGCGGCACGACCGCCGCCTCTGACAATGGAGGTTCGGGCGGTGGTTCCAATGCTCCGAGTGCAACCCTGACTGCAAGTCCCACGAACATCAGCTCCGGTCAAAGCAGCACGCTTTCGTGGACTGTAACGAATGCGACATCGGCGCAGATTAATAACGGCGTGGGGAGCGTCTCGGTACCGAACGGCAGCATCAAGGTGAGTCCGACACAGACCAGCACCTACACCATTACCGCAACGGGCGCGGGTGGGACGGCAACGGCACAGACCACGGTCACGGTGATTGGTTCTGGCTCGGGCTCGGGATCACCGAGCAGCATCATGCATGTTGTTTTTATGTTGCAGGAAAATCGCAGCTTTGACAGTTATTTCGGAATGCTGAACCCGTACCGGCAAGCGAACGGCTTCAACGTGGGTGATGACGGCAAGACCTATAACGTGGATGGCATAGACGACAAGCTTTCGCGCTTCGTCAACTATGACGACGCGGGGCAGGCTTTTAGTCTCTTCAAGCTTACAAGCACCTGTGTCGACGACATGAGTTCCGCGTGGCTGGAGAGCTATGGCGACGTGAACCGATTTGACTTCACTCTGGCCCGTCCGATTCTGATGGACGGCTTCGTACACACGGCAGAAGGATTCGCGAAGTCCGGAGCAGGAGACGGGCAGTTCACGGACCTTGTCGGCCAGCGTGCCATGGGCTACTACGATCAGGATTTGTTGAACTATTACTACTACATGGCGTCGCAGTTTGCGATTTCGGACCGCTGGTTCTCGCCGGTGTCAAGTAAGAGCACCCCTAACCGCATCGCGACCATGACCGGAGGAACGACCGAAGGGCTCGTGCTAGATCCATTTGTGGACGACAAGTTCACAACTCAATTGAACATCAAGACAATTTTTCAGGAGTTGGACGAGAACGGCGTGTCGTGGAAAATCTACTATTCGCTCACATCGGGAGGCTGCACCGACACCACAGGCGATTGCGGCCAGAGTGGACACTCCAGCGATTATCCGGTAACCACGTTTTCTGATTTCTCCTACTCAGGCAAATACTTATACGAGAACCCGCAACAGGCCCCGTGCGCTCCGCCGACCGTTGGTTCGCAGCAGGCGGTCGGGGATACCAGCAATGCGTTTTGCATCGACATCAATCACATCGCACCACTTAGCCACTATTTCAGCGACGCCGCCAACAATACGCTGCCGAGTTATGCCTTCATCGAAACAGCTTATGGACAGAGCGACGAACACCCCGGCTCCGGCCAGCCGATCCTCGAAGGACAAGCGAAAGTTTCGACCATCGTCAATGGGCTGATGCAGAGCCCATCTTGGTCCAGTTCGGTATTTTTTCTGAGCTACGATGAGCCGGGCGGACCGTTCGATCATGTGCCTCCCGTGCCCGGCCACTCGAACGACAACACCGACAGCTCACTGGGAACGATCCCCGATATTGCTTCGATCTCCGTGAACGCCGACAGTTATGGGCCATGTCTTGCACCGGGCGGAGTACCGACTCTTCATTGCGATCTCACTCCGTCCGACCCCGGCGCGAGTCCCGGAGATGCGCCTGCGCAACAAGGCTTCGCGGCGCAACTTGGTTTCCGATTGCCCAATTTCGTGGTTTCACCGTTCGTCCGCAAACACTACGTCTCCCATATCCCAATGGACCACACTGCGATCCTGAAGTTCGTGGAAAATCGATTCATCAACTCAGGCGCGCACCTGACGAACCGCGATGCGGCCCAGCCGAACCTGCTGGACTTTTTCGATTTCACCAATGTGCCGTGGGCAACGCCTCCGACACCACCACTCCCCACTTCGCCGCCTGGAGCCTGCACAGCGCAGACGATGTGACGGTGCCCGGTTCAAGCCCTCCGTTGGCTTCAACGCCAGACCACCCCGGACCGTTCCCGTCATTAAAGATGTCAAGCCCCCCGCGCCGCCACTTTTCTCCTAAGCTCCTGAAAGTGCGGCAAATATAAAGCTCCTCGCCCTGTCGGGACCGGTCGCCGTGAACTGCTGATTTGCGTGCAGTCCCAGGGAAACGCTGGCGGGCGTCACCGGGAATTCTGAGCTGCTGCAATCACATTCTATCCCTCGACGCCCTCCGCCTAAGAGAGCTAATATCCTCCGCCACAGCGTCGGTTGTTGCTCTTGATTGGCTATTAATCAAGTTAGGGAGTTCCAGACGAACGGCGACACGATTGCAATAGCCCGACGGGGAGATGAAAGGTGGCAAAGTATCTTGTTACGGGTGTCGCCGGTTTTATCGGAAGAAATATTGCTGCTGCGCTCTTGGAACGCGGCCATTCGTTGGCCGGTTACCAGCAAGAGGTAATCCCCTGCGAGAGTTCCGAAATCGCGGTTGATTTCGCTTATCCCGGCGACGTCGAAAACAGCCAGAGTGATCGTCGTGCGGTTCCTGTCCGCCCTTGCGATCTCGCGTTCAAGTGCGATCTCAACGTAGTCCGTACCAAATACTTTGGTCAGCCTGTCGATGATGGGGGGGCTGTCCGGTGCCTTTTGATATTGCGGATCAGTCCGTCCCGCATCTGGTCCAAACGTCTCTTTTGGCTGAGAAGATAGATGTTCAAAAGGCCCACGAGAACGATGATGCCTGATATGAGTTGCGGCAACAGGACTTAAGGCAGTTCGACAGCCGATTGCTGCTGCTACCCTCCCCCCACTTTAACTGTACCAATGATGATCTAAAGGACTTAGCTGCAGTAACTGACTGATAAAAAGCGGTCAGCGATCAGCGATCAGCGGCAGTCAAAACCACTCAACGCAAAGGACGCTGAGGACGCGAAGAGAACCAACAATTCAAGTATCGGTGAGCAGCGGAGTCACCGAGCCGCCAGCGGGAGGCAGAGGCGTCGTCAAATATGCGAAGGCGTTCGTGACCGTGACCGGGTTAGTGGTGTTGGCGTAGTAAAACACTGGAGCGGCTGCGGCCGTGAAGTTGGCGACGTCGGTCTGAGTGCTTTGCAGGTAGCCGGTGGCGTAGTTCAACCCGAAGTCAGGGGTGGGATTCGTGTACCAATTAAGGCGGCGCACGCCGAACGTCTGTTCGTACGAGGTCAAGGCCTGATTCAGGCTGGGGTTGGTGTAGATATCGTCACCAAACGCGTAGATTACGCCCTGATAGTAGCCGTGACAGTTACCGTCGGAAAGTGCAGGCAAGGTTGTAGTCGAGGTATCGACCACAGTGTATGGTGTTCCGATGTAGTTGAGGATCTGCGTAATCGCCGGATAATCCGCGTAACCCGCGCCAGCATTGGCTCCGGCGTTGTTCACCACCAGCAGCTTCATATCAATGGACGGCGTCGTGCAGACAACCGGTAGCGTGGATAGAGCGCTCAACCATGCCGGCTGCGAACTGATCGTCCCGGAGGTGTTGGTATCGATCGTTAGAGCCGCCGGAAACCCTCACAGCCGCGGTCTGACCTTGTGCCGAAACCCTTCCGCATGGATAGAAATGTTTTCTGCAGTTGTTGATTGTTGGAGAAAAAGTATGTCACGGAAATTTGTCTCGGTCATTTTCGCAGCTCTGTTCGTGTGCTTAGCCGTTTGCCAAGGAGTCGCACAAGTAACCGTGTCCCCAGTTTCGCGCTCGTTCGGTTCGGTGGGTCTCGGGTACACCAGTGCGGCCAAGACCGTCACCGTGACAGCTACTGCGGCCACGCCCCTGAGTCTGGCGACAACCGGAGATTTTGCTGCCAGCGCCTGCCCCAGTCCACTGGCGGCCAAAGCCAGGTGCGTGATCAATGTTACGTTCACGCCGACCGCAAGCGGCAGTCGCACAGGCGCGCTGACCATCACCGCCGGCACTCTCCAACGAACTGTGCGCCTTACCGGCACAGGTGTCGCATCAGTGGCAGTTTCGCCCACGTCGCTCACCTATAGCGCTACCAGAGGAGTGGGCGTAGCAAGTCCCGCAAAGACAGTCACGATCACCAATCGGCAAACAGGCCCGCTGTCGATTACCAGCATTGTGGCGAGCCCCGAGGATTTCTCGCAGACTAACAATTGCGGGAATTCCCTGATCGGCCGTGCATCGTGTACCGTGAACGTCGTCTTTATCCCCAGCAAAGTAGGTACTATCACCGGCGCCCTCACGATTACCGATGCTGCCGTTGGCAGCCCGCGGTAAGTTGAGCTCTCATGAGAGCTCGCCGGGAGCAGTTCAGCAGTCAGTCTGAGCGTTTGGCCACCTATCTGGACCGGCTATCGCAGGTCGCCGGACATGCCGATCGCATCGTTCCCATGCAGAACTACACCAAGGGGCTTTTTCTTCCTATCGAGCGTAAAAGCGTCGAACCAATGGCGGCGCGTCTGGCGCCGGCAAACGTGCGGCAGATGCATCAGTCACTGCATCACATCGTGGCCGAGGCGACTTGGAGCGACGTGGCCTTGCTCGGAGAGATTCGCCGGCAAGTGCTGCCCGCCATGACGAGTAGACATCCGCTAAGCGCCTGGATCGTCGATGACACCGGCTTTCCAAAGAAAGGTACGCACTCGGTTGGGGTGACCCGGCAGTACTGCGGGCAACTGGGCAAGCAGGAGAACTGCCGTGTTGCAGTAAGCCTGTCGCTGGCTACCGAGCAGTCGAGTCTCCCTGTCGCATATCAGTTGTACCTGCCTGAGATCTGGGCGCAAGATTCGGCACGACGAAACAAGGCTGGTGTACCGAAAGAAATTCGTTTTCAGACCAAACCAGAGATTTCGCTCGAACAGATTCGCTTGCTGACCGAAGAGGATGTGCCGCGCGCCCCGGTGCTGGCCGACGCCGCCTATGGCAACGACAACAGATTCCGAGATGGCCTGCACGAGCTGGGGTTGGAATATGCTGTGGGCATTCAGTCTTCGACCTCGGTCTGGCCGCCAGGCTTGGCTCCACTCCCCTCCAAGGCTCGCGGCGTCATGGGACGTCCACCAAAGCTGCTCCGGCGGGATGAGCGACATCAACCGCTTTCGGTCAAGGAGCTCGCCTTGTGTCTGAGCCCGAGTGACCTACGCCGAGTGAGTTGGCGTGAAGGGACGCGTGGCACGATGCATTCCCGCTTTGCCGCCTTGCGCGTTCGCGTGGCGCATCGGGACTACGAGCGCAGTCAACCGCGCGAAGAACAATGGTTGTTAATTGAGTGGCCCAAAGCAGAGAAGGAGCCAACAAAATACTGGCTCTCCAATCTTCCGGCATTGATCAGTGTACGGAAGCTGGTGGCGACGGCAAAGCTGCGTTGGTGCATAGAGCGCGACTATGAGGAACTGAAACAGGAGCTTGGTCTGGGACACTTCGAAGGGCGAAACTGGCGTGGCTTTCACCATCATGCCAGTCTATGCATTGCCGCCTATGGGTTCCTTGTTATGGAGCGATGCCTTTTTTCCCCCGCACTGCATGCCGCCGACATCGAACTTCGCCTACCCCGCCTGCTCCACAGCACCAAGCCCCGTGGCGCTGCCGATTAGAACGGAACGGCACAATCCTTATTCCATCGCAACCCTGCGTCGCCAGATCGCAACCCACTTGGCACGTTCGCTACCTAGGTGTCCCTGCTGTCTACGGCCATTCTTGTAACACAGTAGTATT
>CAVZQL010000020.1:0-35201 GCA_963777415.1 uncultured Acidobacteriota bacterium | reverse complement strand
TTGTAGTGAGATTTGATTTGGGTGCCGGGTCCGCCTGATTAGCTGATAGTTAACGCGGAACTGGAGGGCATACCTATAGCAGAGAGTTATATGGTGGTATAACTATTAGTCCAGTTTTTGGCCAACCCTTGGCCAACCCGACCCCTATTGTGCCGTTTTTGTGAATTGTGTCGTTTAATAGAATCAGTAAGTTACACATTCTACGTACAGCCTTTCTGTTCGCCATGTACTACGACATCTAAACCTTGAGTGCAATAGCGGTAGACGAACGAAAACGGCCCAGCGCAAGCTGGGCCGTTTTGCGTTCAGAACGCGAATCGAGACATTACCCTAGCCGCTGTTCATCGGGGTTACACGCGTGCGCAAAACCAGCAGTTTACGATTGACAACCTACAATCACGCGAGTCAATATCGATTTCTCGTCGAAACTATGTCCTCAACGCAGTTACGGCAGTAAACCAGCAACACCGTTGGATCTCGTCATGGCTGAAACGCAGATTCCTGCTTATAACCCGTAACCTCAACAGATTTCACAGGCGGACAATGCAACTAAACCAAAGCCGGCGTTCCAAGTTTGTTCAATGCGCACTGATATTGTTTTTCGCGGTAGTTTCCTTCGCGCAGACGCCGAGTACTGAGCGCCGAATCACGGGAGTGGTCAACGACCAAAACCTTATTACTCGCACGGGCAATGTCCATCCGCTGGCGCGCCGGCAATATGATCGCGGGGCCGCGCCCGACAGCCTCCCGGCAAGCCGTATGCTGCTTGTTCTGCAACGAGGGCCGGAGCAGCAAGCGGCGTTGGAACAGTTCCTCGACGACCAGCACACCCAATCTTCTCCTAATTACCACAAATGGTTAACACCGGCAGAATTTGGCCAGACGTTCGGACCCTCCGACGCCGACATCGCGACGGTAACGAACTGGCTTATTTCTCATGGATTCCAGGTGAACAGTGTCGGCGCGGGGAGAACCGCAATCGAGTTTTCCGGGAACGCAGGACAGGTGCGAGACGCGTTTCACACGGAGATTCACAAATTCGTCGTGAACGGCGAGAACCACTGGGCGAACACAAGCGATCCCCAGATTCCGGCTGCACTGGGACCTGTGGTCAGTGGGATTGTTTCGCTGCACAATTTCAGAGCGAAGCCTCTGTCCCACACGGTCGCCACGGCCGAAGCAAGTCCCAATGCAGTGTCACCCGGCTACACCTTTACCTGTAACGACCATTTACCGTGCTACGGCATTGGTCCTGCCGATTTCGCGACGATTTACAACGTGCAGCCACTGTGGGGCGCAGGGACTGATGGTACTGGCCAGGCGATCGCTATCGTCGGACGGACGAACATCGACATCCAGGACGTGCGTGATTTCCGCAACCTTTTCGGTTTGCCCACAAACGACCCGCAGATCGTTCTGAACGGACCGGATCCGGGCATCGTGAGTACCGATGAGCAGACGGAGGCCGACCTGGACGTTCAATGGTCCGGGGCCGTAGCGAAGGGTGCAACCATCAAGTTCGTAGTTTCAGGATCCACTGACGTCGCCGATGGTATCGACCTTTCCACGTTCTACATCGTTGATAACAATCTTGCTCCGGTGATGAGCATGAGCTTTGGAAACTGTGAAAGCTCGGTTGGGACAAGCTACTCCCAATTCATCGGCAGGATCTGGGAACAGGCTGCGGCGCAGGGCATCACCGCGTTTGTTTCGGCAGGAGACAACGGGGCAGCGGGTTGCGATGACCAGAACCTGGTTACAGTAGCGTCCGATGGCGTTGGAGTAAACGCGTTAGCATCTTCGCCCTTCAACGTTGCAGTGGGTGGAACGGACTTTGATCAGAATGCGGGCAATTTCTCCACATATTGGAACTCGACGAACGCTTCCATAACTCATCTCTCCGCGAGATCCTACATCCCGGAGACGACATGGAACGAGTCGTGCGTGCAAGGCGCGGCAGGCTGCACAACCGGTGGCATTTGGGCTGGAAGCGGCGGCCCCAGTTCGGTATGGAACCAGAAACCAAGCTGGCAGACTGGAACGGGCGTTCCGCAGGACGGCCATCGCGATTTGCCGGACGTTTCGCTTTTTGCAAGCACTACCGGCGGAAACCGCAGTGCGTACGTTGTTTGCCAGAAGAGTTCGAGCAACTCTTGCGCCAACGGCTATTTTTACCTGGTGGGAGGCACCTCGGCCGGGGCCCCTTCATTTGCCGGGATTATGGCGCTCGTCAATCATTACCAGGTCAGTCACGGCTCGACCGGGCGACAGGGCAACGCCAATTACAAGTTCTATGCGCTGGCCGCACGCAACGGCGCAAGCTGCAATTCGAGCACGGCAGGTACCGGCGCGAATTCCTGCATTTTCTACGACACAACCAAGGGAAACATATCGGTACCATGTGCCACCGGTTCACCCAACTGCGGACCTTCAGGACTAATCGTGGATCCGGCAAATCCGACCACGCCAGCATGGACTGCGACCGCCGGTTATGACATGGCCACCGGTCTCGGCTCCGTGAATGCGCAAAACCTGGTGACAAACTGGGGAGCCGTAAGCTTCGCGCCGACTACGACGACCATCACCAGTCTCAGTCCAAGAACATTTACGCATGGTGGAAGCACGAACCTGACAGTGACGGTCGCCGCGACATCTGGCTCGGGCACACCGACAGGTGACGTATCGGTAATCGGCACATACCCGGATGGCTCGTCACGAGTGCTCGTGGGCGACACCCTCACCTCAGGCAGCAGTAGCGGGAACGTATCAACCTTCGCTGGGGGTACCTACAATGTGACTGCTCACTACGCGGGGGACGGCACGTTCGCAGCGAGCGATTCGGCGCCGGTCCAGGTGACGGTCAACCCGGAGACCAGCAAGACCCTCCCCGGTTTGGTGACATACGACAATACAGGCGCACGAATCACTGCCAACGCTTCCACCGCGGCATACGGTTCGCCCTACATTCTGGAAATCAACGTGACGAACTCTAGCGGTTCACTGGCGTCACTTTGTTACAACCTCGATGTTTCGATGTGTCCGACCGGGACGATAACTTTGACCGATAACGGCTCTCCACTCGACGGGGGCTCGTTCGCTCTCAACACTCTTGGTTTTGCGGACGACGAGGCCATTCAACTCTCAGGCGGCTCGCATAGCATCGTGGCCAGTTACTCGGGCGACAAAAGCTTCCAGGCAAGCAGCGCCTCTACTACGATTGCAATCACCAAGGCAATCACCGCGATAGCAACACCTTCCGCGGATAACGCGAGCGTGGCAACAGGGACAACGGTTAACATTGTGACGACGGTTACGACCGCCAGCAATGGCGCGGCACCGACCGGGACCGTGACGTTTTACAATGGCAACACTCCGCTGTCGGGCGCCGTGACTTACACGGGAGCGCCCGCGACCGCAACCGTGGCAGCCTCTCTGACAGCAACCTTGGCAACTTCGTTCTCGGCGCCAGGCGCGAAGACGATTACGGCGGTGTACAACGGAGACATAAACTACGCCGCGTCTCCGACTTCCGCCGCAACGACGATTCAGGTAACTGGAACGGCTTTGCCGGATTTCAGCCTCCCAGCAACATCTCCGAGCGTTACCATTTCCGGTGCTGGGCAGTCGGGAACGTCGGCGATCACAATCACGTCGATCGGGGGATACACGGGGCCCGTGACGATGTCATGCACAGTGAATTCCAGCGTTTCGAAGGCCCCGGGTTGCAGCATATCGTCGTCAGTTCCCCTGGCGGCGAATAGTACGACCAACAGCACGCTGACGATCACAACCACGCCGGCAACGGTACGGACTGCTGGGCTGTCGAAAGGTGTGGGCTGGCTTTCCGGCGGCATCTTCGCTTGCGTTTTATTCGGAATACCTGGGCTGAAGCGGCGATCGAGGCCAATGGTTTTGCTGCTTGTCATCGGATTGGTCCTCCTGGGCGGAACGGTTGCGTGTGGCGGAGGCGGAGGAACTGGCGGCGGAGGGAACGGAGGCAGCACGACCGATCCCGGTACGCCAGCAGGCACGTACTCGGTCAGCGTCACGGCAACAGCTCAGATTAGCGGCGTCGCCACAAGTCGTACGACGAATGTTTCCGTAACCGTGCAATAGAGCGAAATCTCCGCGGTTATTGTCGGCGCGGCAAAACCGCCTCCGCAAGAGCCTATTACGGAGCTGACTGTTGTCCCTACGGGACTCGGAAGATTTTTCACTTTGTACCCGGCACTGACGTGCCGGGCTAAGTTCTGCCGCCCCTTCGGGGCTAAATGGAAACTACCGCTTCAGTATCGGGCTGTACCCATCATTGGTCAGCCGCGCCTTGACCGCTTCGGCTTCCTTGATGTCTGTGAACGGGCCGGCCTGCACGTGGAAAAGTTTGTCAGTGGGCGGATTGCTGGTCACGAAAACCGGGTACTGCTTCTTGCGCAACGCATTGACCAGGGTGTCGGCGTCCTGCTGCTTCGACACAGCCGCGACCTGCACGATGTAGCTGCCGGTTCCGGGCGCGGTCGCTGTCGCGGATCGTGATACCTCGGGCTGCACTGCCGGCTTCTGCGCGGGAGTCGCTGGCGCAGGAGGAGGTGGCGGGTCCAGCTTCGAAGTTGGGTTCTTGTCTCCGACACTCTCATAGTACTTCTGGCTGTCGGCTGGGTTCTGATCGCAGTTGCCGGGAGTCGCGCAGTCGTCGGCCTTGGGCGATGGAGCGTCGCGCGTGATCGCCGGAGAAGGTTTAGCTCCGCCTGTCGCTCCCGTAGTCGCGGTCGCCGGGTCGGACGCGACTATCTGCGGTACTGCCGAGTTCTTTCCGATCAGGTAGCCGACCCCAAAGAATCCGCCACAAAGAATGACCAGTCCGAAAAAGAGGAGGAGCAGTTTGCCCGCCCCCAGAGAAATTTCAGTATCGTCTTGGTGATCTGACATAAGAGATTGCACTGCGCCCTGCTTCTTGTGGGGGCAAGGTGATCGCATTTCGCATCATCCTTGCCCCCGCGCGTTGTTCTTGAGACCGACTTACTTGGCTGCTTCCGTAGGTGCCGCGCCGGGAACGTTAGCTCCGCCTCCCAGTATCTTCTGAAATGAGCTCAGGATGTCGATCGGCAGCGGGAACACGATGGTCGTGTTCTTTTCGACGCCGATTTCCGTGAGTGTCTGCAAGTAGCGAAGTTGGATACTGGCCGGTTCGGTCGAGAGCAGGTGTGCGGCATCGACCAGGCGTTGCGCGGCCGAGAATTCGCCCTCGGCGTGAATGATCTTCGAGCGACGTTCGCGTTCGGCTTCGGCCTGCTTGGCCATGGCGCGCAGCATCGTCTCGGGCATATCCACCTGTTTCACTTCCACGTTCGTGACTTTGACGCCCCAGGGATCCGTGTGCTGATCGAGGATGGTCTGAAGGCGCAGGTTGATCTTCTCGCGGTGCGCCAGTAGTTCGTCAAGTTCCACTTCGCCGAGCACCGAGCGCAACGTGGTCTGCGCGAACTGAGAGGTCTGATAGAGGTAGTTCGAAACTTGAACGACAGCGCGGCTCGGATCGACCACGCGGAGGAAGATCACGGCGTTGACCTTGAGCGTGACGTTGTCGCGGGTGATGATGTCCTGTGGCGGGACTTCGAGCGCTTCCTGCCGCAGCGAGATGCGAACCATGGTCTGGACGGGGGCGAAGACGAAGATCAGTCCCGGTCCCTTGGCCTTATCGCTAAGGCGTCCGAGGTTGAAGATGACGCCGCGCTCATATTCTTTCAAGATCTTGATGCAGTTGAGTGCGTACAGAACGACGATGATAATTGGAACGAGGACAACTAGTTCAGGCATTGTGCCTCCAAGTTTGATTGGCCACTGTTACTCCGGCGGATTGTAACGAGAACCGCGGGTTTTGGCTATCAGCTTTTTGCAATGTGCTGTTGCTCCGCAATTTGGGGCGCAGAGACTGGCCGGACGCGCAGCTTCAATCCATCGACGGCGCGCACTACGACCTGCTCGCCTTCCTGCACGTCAGCCGTTGAAATCGCATCCCAGAGCTCGCCGAGGACAAACACCTTGCCTTGCGGCACCAGTGGTGAACGCGCAATTCCAATTTCTCCCACCATTCCTTCGGCTCCGGTCCTTACCTTGTTGCGCCTGGCCCGAACGGCGATACTGACGAGAAATACCGTGATCAGCCCGAAGGGAATGCTGACCGCGAGCGCCGTCACCCACTTCACCTGCATTTCAGGGACCGGGGAATCTATGAGCAGCAGCGCGCCGATCACCATGCAGGTAATTCCGCCTATGGTGAGTACACCGTGGCTGGCGAAGTGAGCTTCGAGCGCAAACAGGATAAAAGCAGTCAGGATCAGCGCTACGGCCGCGAACCGCACAGGCAGGATGTTCATCGCGAAGATAGCGAGCACGATGAAGATCAGTCCGACGACGCCGGGGATTACGGCTCCCGGATGATTGAACTCGGCGTAGAGCGCCAACATGCCGACGGCGAACAGGATGAACACGACGTTGGGATCCATGAGGAACGCCAGCAGGTGCTCCTTCAGCGTCATGTCGAACTGGCGGACCGGCTGCCCGGCAAGGTTGAGTTGGACTTTCTCGCCGTTGAAGCGCGTGATCGTGCGTCCCTGGAGTTGCTTAAGGAGGCCGGCCTGGTCGTTGGCAACGACGTCAATCAAATGCGCGTTCAGTGCTTCGTCGGCGCTCCATGCCTTCGATTCGCGCACGGCGGACTCGGCCAGTTCGACGTTGCGCCCACGCTTCGATACGTAGGCGCGCATGAACGCTGCCGAATCGTTCTCGACCTTTTTCGCCATCGTTCCGGGAATGTCGCCGCCGGTCGCGGTGACGGGATGCGCCGCGCCGGTATTCGTTCCCGGAGCCATGGCGGCGACATCGGCGGATTCCAGGATGAAGAATCCCGCGGACGCGGCACGGCTGCCGCTTGGCGCCACATAAATGATGACCGGCACAGGCGAAGCGAGAATCTTTTCGACGATTTTGCGCGTGCTGGTTTCGAGGCCGCCCGGTGTTCGCAACTCGATCAGCAGCGCTGAAGCGTGAATGTCCTTTGCGTGGTCGATGGCGCGCCCGATGAACTCGTCGGTGATGGGGTTGATCGTATCGTCAATTGTGATCTTGACGATATCGGCGCGAGCGGGAAGGACTGCGAGTAATAGGAGCAGAAAGGCGGCGCAGGCGAGAGACCTGAAGATCGCGGTGGCCGTAGGGGTCCCTCGCTGCGCTCGGGATGACAAGGACGCTCGGGATGACAAGGAGTTGCGGTGGACGTAAGTATCGTGGTGGGCGTGAGTATCGTGGTGGCGTCCGCGAAAAGCAGGTCCCTCCCCTTCGCGCCGCTCAGGGTCGGGATGGCAAGAGCTTGGGTGCTGGGGAAGACAAGCAGTTTCTGTAGCTTGCTCTCATTGTTGTGGCAGCGGCTGCGTCCTTTCAGCCAGCTTGGCTGCGATGGCCTGTTTGAGCTTGAGCGCGGCGGCGTTTGTTGCTTCGAGAGCCAGCGCGCGGTCCACGTTCTGCGTGGCCATATCAAACTTATTGTCGCGCAAATCGAGGCGCGCGAGGACAAGATATGCTTCCGGCAACGGTTTTATTTTCAACGCGGCCTGGGCCTCGGAGCGTGCGCCCGCAGCGTCATTAGCGGTCTCAAGCGCGTCCGCGAGCGCGGCATGGATGGCGGCATTCGCCGGATCGAGTTGGACGGCATCCCGCAATTCCTTTGTGGCTTCGGTGGTGAATCCGTGGGCCAGCAGGTCGCGCCCTTGCTCGAGGTAGTAGGCGGCATGGGTCTGCGGATCGGTTTTCGAAAGCCTTAGCTCCGTCGCATTCTGAATTTCCATCGCCAGTTGGCGGAAGGAAGTCTCGTCGTAGTTGCGCTTGATGCGCTCGTAAGTCTGGCGCGTACTTGCACCGCCTGTGCCGGATTTCGAAACCTGCTCGACCAGCGCCGCTGCTTCGGCGTCGCCGGGTCGCAGCCGCAACGACTCGCGCAGCTCGCGGACGGCGCCGGCTGAATCCCCCGAGCGATAGAGCGCTACGCCGAGATTAAAGCGGTAGTCCGCGTCGTTCGGGTCGGCATCGACGGCTTTCTGGAAATACTGCGTGGCGCCCTTTCGACCACGCCGCGCTTCCACAACCCCCAGGTTGTTGTAAACCTCGGTGAGCGGAAACTGTTCGGCAAGGAAGCTGAAGGCGTTTTCGGCGCGTTCGTACTGGCCTGCATAATAATAGGACAGTCCGGCGTAGAAGCTGGCTTCGCGCGCCGACGGATCGGAACGCGGCACCTTTGAGAACGTCGCCGCTGCCGGTTCATACTCGCGCCCCGCGAAATACGTCTTGCCGAGCTGGATGATGGCCATCGTGTAATCGGGATTGATGCGGACCGCCTCGCGCAACTTCGCGATCTTCTCCTGGCGCGAGTTCGCGATCATGCCGCGAATGTAGTTCTCGAACGCATCGAGCCGGATCGCGGGCGAACCCGCGACAAATTGAGCGCGCGAAATGGCGAACCCCGGATCGATTGTCCGCAGCAGATCCCATGCCAGTGCGTCCTGAATCTCGATGATCTTGAGCAGCGGCCCGGACTCCGTCATTTCGGGCGAAAGATGCAGGCGCTTGACGTCGAGCAATTGCGCGGTGCCGCTGAAGGTCTGCCCATCGAACTTGTAGCTGCCGAGCACCAGGTAGTCGGCGTCCATTTCCTGTCCGATGCGGAAGAGGGTCGCACGCGACGGCCGCAAATTCGCCGGAATGCCCGCACGCTCGAAGGCGTAGACGCGGTCTGCGCGCGCAATTGTGTAGAGCGACGGCGAGACCATGCGCTGGCCCAGCACCTCGGGGAACGCCTCGCCGATCCAGTCGAGGCCGGGGGCTTTCGACGCGTTCTCGAAGGGGAGCAACAGCAAGGTGCGTGAGGGGACAGTTGCGGTCGTGCCGGCGTCCGTCTGCGCGAGCGCAAATGACGCCAGAATCAAGATGAGCAGGATGGTTGTGACGGCGCGTTTCAAGATAGGACGATTATAAAGCGAGTTCTCGGTTCGCAGTTGGCAGTTCTCAATCAGCCCGATTCGTGCAACTCTGCCTCGGCAGCGGCATCAAAGGGTGTTGTAAACGCAAGTTCCTCAACCCATCAACCCTAATCACCAGCGCAACTTAATAACCGGCGCCAGAGGATACCCCGTCCGCCTGTCGCCGCAAACCTAGCCATCGTACTTAGATGGGGAAAAGAGTAAGGTGCATGAAAAGATCACTCGTGATTGTGGGGCTGCTTGGGTTGTTCCTGGCAAGTGCTTTAGGGCAAGAAACTTTCTTCCTGAAGGCGAAAATTCCATTCGACTTTGTCGTGAGCGGCAGGACCATTCCAGCTGGAGATTACGATTTCGGTATATCCAATAACATGGTCGCGCTGCGGGACCATGGCACGGGGAGGAACGTCGCACAATTCGGGTATATGACCCGCATTGCCGCTGATAAAACGGCAACTGGATCGGCAAGAATCTCCTTCGATGTCAAGGAGGATAAGCACTTCATCGAGGCGATTTGGCCGGAGCAAGGCGACGGCTACCTAATTCACGCCGTGAAAGGAGAGCACACCCACGAAGTCATCAGATTGAAGTAGGTAGTAAGGGACTGTGATGAAGTACTGCCCGCCTAAGCGAGTTCAGTCTGCCTCCGCATGACTGTCGGGCTGATCGGTCTGGTCAACGTAGATCTCTGCGAAGGCCTCGTCCGGCGAGGTCGCTGGCCAGCCGATCATAACCAAGAACACATCAAGAACGAAGAGCGCGATGGCGATGTCGTTGAAGAGTGTCGCCTGCCGCAAATTCGGCCAAAGCTGATTTGCGGCCCAGAAGAGGAATGCCACAGCGAGCAGGATGGCCTTGACGAATTCCATGGGCGCTGGCCGGTGCTCGCTCTGGTAGACCAGATACGCGAAGGCAATCATGGCGAGCGGAAACGCGGCGAGAACGTCATGAGCCCTGGCAGGGAACAGCTGTGGAAAGGCGTCCCATGCGAGCAGCACTGCGACGCTGACAAGAGTGATCACTCCAAGGATTACCGGGATGATTCTGTGGGCGCGGTTCATACGATTGAACATAGGACCAGCGTACCTTATTCAGTTTCTGCGACCACAAAATCGTGCCGCGTCAAGCGGCGGCTGAGGGACCAGCCGGAAAAGTGGTTGTCTCGCCCTTGCGCTCGCGTTCGTCCTTATGCTCCAGTTCAAACTCGGTTGGTCCGGTAATGAGGCGCGCGCTGCGATCGTATGTGACGTAGCTCCATGCCCACTGGATCAGCACGAGCAGCCGATTGCGGAAGCCGACGAGGTACATGATGTGGACGAAAAGCCACATGATCCACGCGAGGTAGCCGTGGACTTTCCAGCGTTTGATTTGCCCTACGGCGGCGGCGCGACCGATGGTCGCGAGGCTGCCCTTATCGTTGTAGCGAAAGATTCCGCGCTTCTCGCCGTGGAGGTCGTGCCCGATCGCGTGGGCAACGAATTTGCCTTCTTGTAAGGCGACGGGGGCAAGTCCGGGTAGCGGCTGCCCCTGCTCGTCCTTGGCGGACGCGAGATCGCCGACAACAAAAAGTTCGGGATGACCCGGTACACTCAGGTCTAGCCCAACCAGAACCAGTCCGCGCTTGTCCACTGGAACGCCGAGCATACGGCCCAGCGGATTGGCCGCTACTCCCGCGGCCCAGAGCGTGACTGCCGTCGGCAGAAACTCATTCCCATAGCGCACGCCGAACTCGTCCACCTGCGTGACCATCGTTGCGAGCCGCACTTCGACGCCAAGCTTCTCGAGTTGCCGTTGCGCGGACTGCGACAGGTCTGGGGGATATTGCGCCAGCACTCGCGGCCCCGCTTCAATCAGCAGGATTCGCGTCTTTGCCGGATCGATGTGCCTGAAGTCCTCGCTCATGGATTTGCGCGTAACTTCGGCGATCGTTCCGGCCAGTTCGACTCCCGTGGGTCCACCGCCGATCACAACGATGGTCAGAGGCTCATGCTTCCCGCAGCAGACCGCCTCGCGCTCGGCGGCTTCAAATGCCAGCAGCACGCGGCGGCGGATTTCGATGCCATCCTCGACAGTCTTCAGTCCGGGAGCGTACTTCTTCCAGTCCTCATGGCCGAAATAGGAATGAGTCGCTCCGGCGGCGACGATGAGGTAATCGTAGGGAAGAGAAAAATCCTTCAGAACCACGCGGCGGTTCGGGACGTCGAATCCGGTCACCTCGCCCAGCAGGACTTCCATGTTCCGCGCGCCGCGCAGAACGCGACGTATCGGCGAAGCGATGTCTCCGGGCGACAGTCCTGCTGTTGCAACCTGATAGAGGAGCGGCTGAAAAGTATGGTGGTTCTTGCGGTCGATCACGGTCACGTCAACCGGAGAATGCGCCAGGGTGCGCGCGGCATTCAGCCCCGCGAACCCGGCGCCCACAATCACAATTTTCGGTTTTTCTTTCATAACTTTTTAATCTGATTCGCCCTGAAGGTCGCAAGTTGAATCTAATTCGCGAGAGAAAGGGCTGTGGCCGCCGCGCGAGTACCAACTATGAGCACTGTCGAACGCACACATATGATTCTTCAGTCCACCGTCCAGGATCGGGCGCGCACCCTGTTTGAGGTGGCGGTCGCCTATGGATTGCTTGAATGCGCATTGTGGAGCACGCGCGGATGGCAATTCGCATGGGCGCTTGCGATGCTGCTCTGGGTGGCGATTTCGACGCGGAGGTGGCATCGCACCGCCGCTGAGTTGGGCGTGGGCTTGGCCGGATTTTGGCAGTCACTCTGGATCGTGCCGCTGGCGACGTTGCTGTGCGTCTGCATGATCTATGCCGCTGCGCTCGCAGGGTCTCTGCACAGCCTGACCGGCGCGCGAACTCCCCTGTGGCACTCTCTGCTTTATATCCTATGGGCAGTGGTCCAGGAATTCCTCACGATGTCGTTCATTTTCGTGAGGCTCGAGGATGCGTTCGACGCAGACACCGCGATTTTCGGCACGTCCGCATTGTTCTGCCTGGCTCACATTCCAAATCCCATACTCATGGCGGCAACTCTGCTCATGGCCCTGGTTTTCTGCTGGTTATTTCGGCGGTACCGGAATATCTATCCGCTGGCCGTATCCCACGCCCTTTTCGGCCTGACGCTATCCATGACCATTCCCAACTCCATCACCCACTTCATGCGCGTGGGAATAGCCTGGTTCTGACCGGCAGGTTTCATTGACTAGTCAGGCCCATCCGTCTTAAAGTAAGTAATTACTTACTCCCATGGAAACGGTTCACGTCAGATTCAGCGCGGAAGATAGGCGGGCCCAGATCATCGAGACCGCCACGGAGCTTTTTGCCCGCCAGGGATTCGAGGGAACCACGACGCGAGAGATCGCGGAGCTTGCGAAGGTAAACGAAGCGATCATCTTTCGCCATTTTCCCAGCAAGGAAGATCTCTATTGGGCCGTCATCGAGCATCAGTGCTCTATCATCAAAGGTCAGGAGCAGCTCGAGGAGCAACTGGCAAGCGGCGGAGAAATCCGCCAGGTCTTCGTCAACGTTGCCGAAGACTTCTTGCGCCGTCGCGAAGAGGACGACAAGCTCCCCCGGCTTTTATTCTTTACCGCGCTTGAAAACCACAGTCTTTCCATCCGCTTCTTTCAAACGCACATCGTGTCCTTCTACGAGACTCTGGCCGCCTACATTCGGGATCAGATCGCTAAAGGGGCCTTTCGGGATGTCGATCCAACCATGGCTGCACGCGGTTTCTTCGGCATGCTCGTCTATCACTACATGATCCAGGACCTTTTTGGAGGCAAACGCTTCCACAAGATCGAACTTCGTACGGCTGCCGAATCACTCGTTGATCTTTGGCTGAACGGTATGGCGACGAAGGCGCACGAGTGCGCTGCAAACGCCAAGTCGCGTACCAGCAAGCACACACACGTAGTGCGGAAATCGGAGAAATAATGTTGGGCAATCGTCGTTTACCCGAGCCATGTGCGCTCATTTCTTTGTTGCTCGTCTTGTTGTCCATCGGGGCGCTCGTCGCCTGTGACGGCAAGGCGCCGCAGAAACCTCAGGCCGTTGCGGTTCCCGTCGTTGTTGCCGTTGCAGAGCAGCGTGACGTGCCTATCGAGGTCAAATCCATCGCGTCGGTCGAACCCTATGTCACGGTCGGTATCAAGACCATGGTTTCCGGCGAGATCACGACGGTCAATTTCAAAGAAGGTCAGGACGTCAGCAAGGGCCAACTGCTCTTTACCATCGACCGCCGTCCCATGGAAGCAGACCTTCGGCGTGCCGAAGCGACTCTCGCTCGTGACCAGGCCACCGCGGCAAACGATCGCGCCCAGGCCGCCCGCTACGCCGCTCTGATGAAGGAAGGCGTAGTGGCGCAGGAGCAGGCCGAGCAGATGACCACCGCCGCCGACGCATCGGACGCTCTGGTCAAGGCCGACCGCGCTGCCGTTGAGAACGCAAAGGTGGCCCTGCAATACGCACAGGTTTACGCGCCGATCTCCGGACGCACCGGCAACCTGATGGTCCAGTTGGGCAATGTCGTCAAGGCCAATCCGGACAACCCAATCGTTACCATCAACCAGATTTCGCCGATCTACGTTACCTTCACGGTTCCGGAACAGTACCTCGGCGACATCAAACGATACATGGCCCAGCGGCCACTCTCGGTCTCGGCGCAGATTCCGAATGAACCAAATCCAATCGTCGGCAATCTCACCTTCATTGACAACGCCGTGGATCGTCAGACCGGATCGATCAAGCTGAAAGCCACATTTGCCAATGCCGACCGACGGCTCTGGCCCGGACAGTTCGTTAACGCCACGCTGACGCTCGCCACACAACCGAACGCCATCATCGTTCCTACCGAAGCGTTGCAATCCGGCCAGCAAGGACAGTTCGTGTACGTCGTCCGCGCCGATAACGTCGCCGAGGCGCGTCCAGTCACGGTCGCCCGCACGCTTGAGGGCAAGTCCGTGATCGCATCGGGACTTCAGCCCGGCGAGAGAGTGATCACTGACGGCCAACTCAGGATCAGGTCGGGCGAGTCCAAAGTAGATATCCGCCAGAGCGAGCCGGGTGCAGCGCCAGCCGGGCAAAATGCGCAGCAACAACCCGCAGCCAACCAGGAAGCACGAAAGTAGGACAGGGGCCATGAGCATAGCCGAATTATTTATCAAACGGCCGATCATGACCACGCTGGTCATGCTCGCCATCCTGATCTTCGGGATTGTCGGATACCGCCTGCTTCCGGTCAGCGATTTGCCGAACGTCGATTTTCCGACCATACAGGTTACGGCCAGCCTGCCGGGGGCCAACCCCGACACGATGGCGTCCGCAGTCGCGATGCCGCTGGAGAAGCAATTCTCGACCATCGCCGGCCTGGACCAGATGACCTCGACGAGTTCGCTGGGCAACACACAGATCACGCTGACGTTCGCGCTCGACCGCACGCTCGATGCGGCGGCGCAGGACGTGAACTCGATGATCTCGAAGGCGACCCGCGACCTGCCGTTGAACATGCCGTATCCGCCGACGTACCAGAAGGTCAATCCGGCGGACCAGCCCATTCTGTATCTCGCGCTCGACTCGTCCACCATGCGCCTCTCCGACGTAGACGAGTATGCCGAAACCATGATGGCCCAGCGCATCTCGATGGTGAACGGCGTCGCACAGGTCAGCGTCATGGGATCGCAGAAGTATGCCGTGCGCATCCAGCTTGATCCGAAGGCGATGGCCACGCGCCAGATCGGCATCGACGAAGTCAATCAGGCCGTGCAGAACGCCAACGTCAACCTGCCCACCGGAACCTTCGACGGCGCGCGCCAGGCCTATACGGTGCAGGCGAACGGTCAGCTTTACAATGCGGAAGCCTACAAGCCCGTCATTGTCGCCTATCGCAATGGCGCTCCGGTGCGGTTGCAGGACATTGGCAAGGTCCTCGACAGCGTCGAGAACGATAAGCTGGCGAGCTGGTTTATCAACGACAAGCACGAAGTGAACCGCTCGATCGTGCTGGCGATTCAGCGCCAACCCGGCACCAACACCGTCGAGGTGGTGGACAACATCAAGAAGCTGCTGCCGCAATTCCGCGAACAGATGCCGGCGGCGGCGAACCTGACCATTCTGTACGACCGTTCGGTTTCGATCCGCGACTCGGTGAACGACGTCAAGTTCACGTTGCTGCTCGCGTTGGCGCTGGTCATTCTCGTCATCTTCTTGTTTCTGCGGAACATCTCGGCCACCGTGATCCCGAGCCTGGCGCTGCCGTTCTCGCTGGTCGCGACGTTCTCGGTGATGTACTTGCTCGGTTACTCGCTCGATAACCTGTCGCTGATGGCGCTGACGCTGTCGGTCGGCTTCGTGGTTGACGATGCGATCGTGATGCTGGAGAACATTGTCCGCCACATGGAAATGGGCGAAGGCGCGATGGAAGCCGCGATGAAAGGGTCGCGCGAAATCGGCTTCACCATTGTCTCGATGACCCTGTCGCTCGCGGCCGTGTTTATCCCGGTGCTGTTCATGGGCGGCATCCTGGGGCGTCTCTTGCATGAGTTTGCCGTGACCATCAGCGTCGCCATCCTGGTGTCGGGTTTCGTGTCTCTGAGCCTCACGCCGATGATGTGCAGCCGCTTCCTCAAGCCGCCGAAAGAAGCGCACCACAACAAGCTATACCAGGTCTCCGAAAGGTTCTTTGACGGCTTGCTGCACGGTTATGACTGGAGCTTGAAGAAAGTTATCGCGCATCGGTTTGCAACGATGGTCGTTTCCGGCCTGGTGCTGGTTGGGACAATCTACCTCTTCTACATCATCCCCAAGGGCTTCCTGCCAAATGAAGACATGGGGCAGATTTTCACGTCGACGGAAGCGCAGCAGGGCATCTCGTTCGAAAGTCTGAAGCAGCATCAGTTAGCACTGGTGCAGGCTGTGTTGAAGTCGCCGAGCGGTAAGTACCTCGGCAACTTCATGACATCGATTCCGAGCGGCACGAGCAACCAGGGACGCATGTTCATGCGCATGATCCCTCGCAGTCAGCGGCCGCCCGTGGATCAGATCATTCAGGACCTGCGGCCTGTCGCGAGTTCGATACCCGGGCTGAACGTTTATATGCAGAATCCGCCGCCGATACGCATCGGTGGCCAGCTCACCAAGGCGCAATACCAGTTCACGCTGCAAGGCGCGGACCAAAACCAGCTCTACGACTACGCTCCGAAGCTGCTGGAATCAGTCCGGAAGATTCCGGGACTGCAGGACGTAAACACCGATTTGCTGGTGAAGAGCCCGCAGCTCAACATCAATATCGATCGCGACAAAGCGGCGGCGCTCGGACTCAGCGCGGCGCAGATCGAAGATGCGCTCTACACCGCGTATAGCCAGCGGCAGATCTCGACCATCTACGATCCAACGAACGCGTTCCGCGTCGTAATGGAGTTGGAAGACCAATATCAGGACGATCCGAGCGCGCTTTCGCTCCTCTACATTCGCGCGCCCGCGACCGGACAGTTGGTTCCGCTCAATACGGTCGTCACGTTGACGCGCAGCCTCGGGCCACTCCAGGTCAATCACCTCGGCCAGTTGCCCGCGGTAACGATTTCCTTCAACCTTAAGCCGGAAGTATCGTTAGGCGATGCAGTTACAGCCGTGAACAAAGCCGCTCAAGGACGGCCTGACTCGATTACGACCAGCTTCCAGGGGACCGCGGCGGCGTTCCAATCGTCTTTCGCCGGCCTGGGCCTGCTGCTGGGGATGGCGATCCTGGTCATCTATATCGTTCTCGGAGTTTTGTACGAGAGCTTCATCCACCCGCTAACGATTCTCTCCGGACTGCCCGCTGCCGGCTTCGGCGCGCTGCTCACGTTGCAGCTGTTTCGCCAGCCCTTCTGGCCGATGGAATGGCGCGTCACCGATCTGAACATCTACGGCTTCGTCGGACTCATCATGCTCGTGGGCATCGTGAAGAAGAACGCCATCATGATGATTGACTTCGCGCTCGAAGCGCAGCGCAAGGAAGGGAAGTCTCCGGCCGACGCCATTTATGAAGGCGCGCTGGTCCGCTTCCGTCCGATCATGATGACCACCATGGCGGCGCTGATGGGCACGCTGCCGATCGCGATGGGCATGGGCGCCGGCGCCGAATCGCGACGCCCGCTGGGTCTCGCGGTTGTTGGCGGCCTGATGTTTTCACAGGTGCTGACGCTCTACATCACGCCCGTCGTTTATACCTACATGGAAGAATTCCAGAACTGGACGAGCAAGCATTTCGGCAGAAAACACGTCATCGTGCCGGAGCTGGAAATCGAGCGCGAACTAGCAGGAAAATAGAGAGTGCGCGGCATCGACTTTGCCGCCACAAAAAATCGGCCTGTGGGATACTGCCCGCAGGCCGATGTTCTCGTGCTCGGTGTAACACCCAGGCATCCAGGTACCCACCCCATTGCAAAATTTCGTAAGTATTGCAATCAAAGGGGTTATCGTTTCAGCTTAACGATACCACCTGTAACTCATTGATAAATAAATGTTTAACTGCATCAGATTACCTTGGTAACCTGGGGTTCTTCTTCCCATCTACTTACATTTTAGCAATTTGCGTGGGGAAACCCGACAGGAGGAGAGGAATTATATTTACTTGCATATCAGCAGCTTACGGAGATTTTGGCCGATGGATGGGGTTGACATCTCTAACAAGGTCGGCGGTGAAGAGCGAGGACGGGATGTACTCGCTCCAGTCGCCCGGAGGGCGGCGCTACAAGGGCTCTAGCGCGAGGTATCCACGTTGAACCCCAGAATCACGTCAACGTCGATTGGCTCTTCACCGCGCAGGACTGGACGGAAACGCCAGCGCTGAATTGCCGCGATCACCTTCTCGGTGACGTCGTCGCGCGCCGACTCGAGCACGCGCACGTTCTTTAGCGCGCCAGCCTGGTCCATCATGCACGACAGCAGCACACGAGCCCTTGGAATACTGCCCGGCACGTTGAAGTTGAGCGGTTCCGGCGCGGTCAGGTCCTGTGCGAACTCGGAGTTTGGAGACGAATGTTCCGCGTATTGCATCAGTGCCGTACCGATTGCAGTGTCGATGTAGATGGTGTAAACCTTGGCGCCCTTGAGAACTCCGTAGAGATTAACCGCGCCGCCGGAACGCGACGTGGCAATGATCGTGATCGGCGGAGCGTTGCGCTTGTCTTTCGGTCCGTGTGAGGGTGATCCCGGAGAGGCCGCCCCAGTCGCAAAGCTGGGCAAGGTTATATGCCCGCCTTCGATTGTGATGCCCTTGATTCCTCCGGGAGTGCCCTGACCAGAGCCCGATCCGCCGGGGCCCGGCCCCATCGACGTGCCCGGATATTGCGCTCCCAAGCCTAGTCCGGACCCCGAACCGGCGGCGCCAGGTCCAGATCCGCTCGACCCGCTCCCCGTACCAGTTCCGTGACCTATTCCGGTGCCGCCGCCCGATCCTCCCAACCCCGGCTCGCGCCCGCCGTTTGGAGACATCGCCATCGATCCCGGTTCGCCGTTCGGCACTCCCACTGCGTTGCCCGGATTCGCCGACGCGATCAATCCAAGTCCGCCCGCTCCAGTACCTCTATCGTTGGATTGTGCCGCAGAGACGCTGCCTGGTCCGGCTACAGCGCCAATCATGGAGCCAATGGCATTCAGCGCGGAGCCGATCATCCCGCCCCCGCCGCCGCTTCCAGAGCCCGAGGCATTGGGCGCGGGCGGCACAACATCGATGATCTGGACCGACGCGATCATCGGGCCGTTCACGTTGCTGCTGCCGATGGGCAACGATATATTCGGCGCGGGGCTGACAACCGCCGTTGCGGGAAGCGTCAGCTTGGGCGTATAGCCGAGATCGCGCGGCACGGCGCTGATCGGCGCTGGAACTACCTGCACCAGGCCGGTATCCGGCAATCTCATCCCCGCCAGTTGCTGTCCCACGCTCGGACTCGGCGGCACCACCTGCGAGTTCACGGGAAGGTTCCGCAGCGTCTGGCGCGGCGCATTGGGCGCGGCAGGGACTGGCGTCACATCGGAAGTCAGCTTGGTCGTGTTCGCCAGGGAGCGAAGCGCCTCAACCGGAGGAGCGGCGAGCGCGCCCGAAGGCAACGACAAAAGGTTCGCGACAGGCTGGTCTGTGCGCGGCAGGTTGATGCTGGGTGCGTCCACGATAACGTCCACGAATTTGTTGCCGCGCGCGATCCTGATCACCTGAGTGGGATGAAATAGTTCGCGCCCCCCCGACTTCCCGCTTGCTCCCGCCTGCGCTCCGCCGGCGTCGTGCATCGTCGGCAACTGTTGCCCGCGATAATAGACGATGTGGTAGTCAGCCGCATTGAAGGAGGTGTAGGGATCGACAGGTTCGTAGCGTCGATTGCCTAGTATGTTAGTCACGGCGAGCGGGAAAAAGAGAAGCAGGGAGAAATGCATCAGCCAGGAAGCCAGCGTGCCTCTGCTGGGCTTCATGCCTACGTCGCACTCGAGCGCAAGAGGCGATCGCGAACGGGACATCGCTGGTTTGATCGAGGCGACGAATGAGTGCCAGCGCGGTTCCCACTGCACCAGAAGATTTGGGCCTGAGGTCATGCGGCCACCACCTTATTCCCTGCCGTGTCCTTGCTGGACTTTCCGAGTTCCAGCTCGATCTTATCTCCGATGCTTGTTCCGGAGTTCCAGATGGTATGCCACGGAAGTTCGAGGACAGTGACGGTGTCCATGCGAATCGGAGCGAATCGCCAGGGTTTGACGTTCTCTTCCAGGTGGACGACGAGGTTGTCGCTGTCCAGATAGACAAGATCGATGGGAAATAGCATTCCCCAGGTATGAACGCCGTGACACGGAACGATCCAGAGCCCCTGCCCAAAACCGAAGTTGGCGGCTCTTATTCCCATCAGTCCCCGCAGCCTGGTCCAGTGCGTGTTAGCCAAGCGCATTTCGGTCGCCAGAAAGGTCTGGCGGGTCTGATTAAAGGCATAGCTCTTACGTGAGTCTTCCGCCATTTTTGGTCTCCTAACGGCTGTGGCCAATGCGGTTGTAGGCCAACAGCCCAATCACGAGCAGTACTGCAAGCACGGTCAAATGCCAGACGTTCATTGGATCACCGGTAACAAGTGCCGGATCATTTGAATGAATGCAGGCCCGATACTGACGATAAACATGGCCGGAAAAACGAAGAACACCAGGACCGGCACCATTTTGATGGTGGTCTTGGCGGCTTGCTCTTCGGCGCGCTGCCGCCGCTCCGTTCGCAGGGAATCGGAGTGCACACGGAGCGCCTGGGCAATGCTGGTGCCGAACCGGTCAGTTTGCACCAGCACGGCGACTAGCGAACGCACGTCATCGACGCCGGTGCGGCTGGCCAGATTGCGAAGAGCTTCCGAGCGCGCCTTGCCGGCCTTCATTTCAAGATTCACGAGGTTGAACTCCTCGCTCAATTCAGGGTGTGCGGGTTGCAAGTCGGACCCCACCCGCTGGATCGCCTGGTCCAGTCCGAGGCCGGCTTCAACGCAGATCACGGACAGGTCAAGCGCGTCGGCCAGCGCCAGTCGTATTTTCAGTTGGCGGTTCGTGATCATTCTTTTCAGCGCAAAGCGCGGCAGAATGTAAGCGAACGCGACCAGTCCGACTGCCAGCAGGGGACGACGTGGGCCAAGCCCGGTGACTAAGACCGCGGCCAACATCAGGAGCGCAAACAGAACGCGAATGCCAAAATAGAACGTCAGGTGCCGTTGTTCGCGATAGCCTGCCATCATCAGAAACTGCCGGGTACTCGAAACTTCGTCGGGAGATTTCGGCAACACTTTGCTGAGCGGATCAATCACCTGGTCCTGAAACCGTTCCTCGATCCTGGGCTTTGCCTTCGCCTGCTCGATCTTCGGCAGGAGAGCGCGCAACCGCATTCCCAGCATTGACGTTGGCGCCGTCAGTCCCGCGGCCAGGAAGAATGCCGCTGCGAACGTTGTCATGAAAAGAATGATCCAAAGCGCGATCTGCATGGTCACACCTGTATGTGAATGATCTTGCGGACCAGGAAGAACCCGATCGTTTGAAAGACGATCCCGATGGCAAGCAGCAAGTGGCCAAGCGGATCGGTAAACAGAACGGAAATGAAGTCGTGGTTGACGAATAACATCAGCACTACCAGCAGCGGTGGCAATGCCATCAGGATCATCATCGTCAGGCGCCCCTGAGCGGTATAGACCCGTACCTGTCGCAGAATCTTGAATCTTTCCCGGATTACGTACGAGAGCTTATCCAGGATCTCCGCCAGATTGCCGCCCGTCTCGCGCTGCAGCATGACGGCGGTCACGAAGAATTTCACGTCCACAATCGGGACTCGTTCCGCCAGATTCAGCAGCGCGTCCCGCAGCGGGAGTCCGAATTTCTGCTCTTCAAAGAGTTTGCGGAATTCTCCCGAGACCGGTTCGCCCAGTTCGTTGGCGATCAGTTCCAGCGCTGTCGTGAAGGCGTGACCCGCGCGGACGGCGCGGCCCAGGAGTTCTATCGCCTCGGGGAACAACTCCTCAAATCGGTGGAATCGCCGGGTGCGCTTGCTAGAGACATAGAAAGACGGAATCGTACTTCCTATCAATCCGGCCAGAAGCGCCAGGAGAGTGGAGTGCGACCACAACATAGTGGTCACGCCCACCATCGCGCCGAAAAGCAGGCAGATGGTCAGGAACTTACCGGCACGCACTTTCATGTCGGCCTGCGACAGGAATCGTTGCAGCCGCGAAATGCGGCGCGATTTCGAAAGAAGCCGGTTCAATGCCGGAATTTCGCTCAGCAGCTCATCGCGCAGCAACGCGAGTTCCTCGCTCGGATGCCGTTCGGCGGCCTGTTGCACGGCGTTGAGGCGTTCGTGCAACACGCGTGCGGTGGCGCGCCTTTGGTCCATGGCCCAAGCCGTAAGGAACACCAGCAGCACAACCAGCAGGAATGCCGAGACTGCGCCAAGCAAAATCATGTTTACACCTCGACCTGAGAATCGAACAGTGTTGGCCGCAACCGGAATCCCGCAGCTGCCAGCCGGTCGGTGAACTTCGGACGGATGCCGGTGGCCTTGAACGCGCCCTTTACACCGCCTTTTTCGCCGATTCCCTGGCGTTCAAACACGAAAATGTCCTGCATGGTAACTACGTCGCCTTCCATGCCGGTCAGTTCGGAAACGTTTGTGACTTTGCGCGTGCCGTCCGCCAGGCGCGAGATCTGGACAACGGCATTGATGGCCGACGCGATTTGAGTGCGGACAGCCCGTTCCGGAATATTCAGGTTCGCCATCGAAACCATGTTCTCGATGCGGGACAGCGCGTCGCGTGGGCTGTTGGCGTGGACCGTCGTCAGCGATCCCTCGTGACCGGTGTTCATGGCCTGCATCATGTCGAAGGCTTCGTCGCCGCGCACCTCGCCCACCACAATGCGGTCCGGACGCATGCGCAAGGAGTTGATCACCAGTTGGCGTTGGCGGATGGCGCCCTTGCCTTCGATGTTTGGCGGGCGTGTTTCAAGCCGCACGATGTGTTCCTGGCGCAACTGAAGTTCAGCCGCATCCTCGATCGTGATGATGCGCTCGGTGTTGGGAATATAGCCGGAGAGCACATTCAGCAAGGTGGTTTTGCCTGCGCCGGTGCCGCCGGAGATGATGATGTTGAGTTTGCCTTTCACCATTGCCGCCAACAACTCAAGCATCGCCTCGGTGACGGTCTTGTTGTCGAGCAGGTTGCGCGCCGTCAACGGATCGCGCCCGAAACGGCGGATCGAGAGGCATGGGCCGTCAATCGCAAGCGGAGGAATGATGGCGTTGACGCGGGAACCGTCGGGCAGTCGTGCGTCCACCATGGGCGACGACTCGTCAACCCGGCGGCCCACCCGCGACACGATGCGGTCGATGATCTGCATCAGGTGCGCGTCGTCCTTGAACGTGAGCGGGATATGCTCGATCTTGCCGGCGCGTTCGATATATACGGAGTTGTAGCGGTTTACGAGGATATCTGAGATGGTCGGATCTTTCAGAAGCGGCTCGAGTGGACCCAGTCCGAATATCTCGTCCAGAATCTCTCGCGCCAGACGTTCGCGCTCGGAAAAGCTAAGGGGCACGCCCTCGCTCGTGATGGAGGACCGCACCACCTGCAGCACTTCCTCGCGCGCGGAATCTCCAACTGTCCGCCCCAGTTTCTCCAGGTTCAGCCGGTCCAGAATTTTTCGGTGCAGGTCCGCTTTCACCTGCTGGTAATCGCTCGTCACTGTCTGCGCGTTCGCCATGTTCACTCCTATGCCGTGGTCTTAAATAGCGACCAACTGCGGGGTTTCGATTCTTCGGCCTCGGCGAGTGCAGCGGCCAATTCAGAGAAGGATCGTGCCACATCCGAATGATTTTGGGTTACGACCGGCACTCCACGATCGATGCCCGCGGAAACGGATGGGTATTGGTTAGGCAGTTTCCAGAGAAGCTTGGCGCCGGTTGCGGCCTCCGCGTCGGCTTCCGTAAAGCCCGATATCTTGCGAAAACGGTTCAGCACAAGACGGATTCTTCCGGCATTAACCGTCTCTCCTATGAACTGACACACACGGGCTGCGCTCCACAGGGATGCAACGTCAGTGTGCGCGACGATCACTACTACATCGGATAGATCGCAAACCACGCGTGTAACCGCATCCAGGCGGTTCGATGTGTCTACCACCACGTTGCGGTAATTGCTGACCAGCAGGTCGAACAAGCGCGCCATTTCGCCGGTTGCCGGATCGGCATTGAACGGCGTTGGCGCGCCCGCCAGCAATTGCAGTCCACCAGAGTGTCGAGCCATGAAGCTGTCGAGCAGGGAAGAGTCCAGCCGGTGCAGGTTGCGTACGGCATCGACAACGGTGAACGTGGGCTTCACGTTCAGGTGGAGCGCCGTGTGCCCGAGGGTCGCCAGATCGACCAGCGCCGTACCGCCGACGGACGCCTGCAACGCGAGCGCGGTATTCACCGCAACCGTCGTGGCCCCGCTGCCGCCCTTCGCATTGACGATCGTGAATACTTTGCCGCGCTGCCCATCCTTGTGCTGTTTGCGCCTGGCCGAGGTCAGCCGCACGAAGGCTTCCAGCAGGCTGGTGCTGGTAGTCGGGCGTTCTATGAATTCGCGCGCCCCCGCGCGCATTGCCGCCACGATCGTCTGCGGCTGCGACATTTCCCCCGCCGCGAACACTGCCCCCTGGTTGTAATCCGTGTGCAGCAGGTCGATCGCGCGTAGGGCGGACGACGAATCTCTGGCCGGTATGTCTACGATCACGACATCGGGACGCAGGTCCTGTATTCTCCGCAATACCACGTCCGTCGTTGCCACAGGGAACCCGTTGAAGCTGTGAACTGTTCGGGCGATTGTCGTCCCGTCCACCAACATCTGCAACAGCGTCCGCTGCTCATCGTCAATTGCAAGAATTGCGACTGTCAGCTCGGACATTTCATATACCTTCCTTCACTGCGGTTGCGCTCGTTCACCCGAGCCGAACAATATCCCAAGACCTAGCGCCGTTCCCGTGTCCCGTATCGCGGCTGAACTTTACTGGCCTGATGGTGTCTGAATCAGGCGAACCGGTATCGTGTAAGCACCAGTTCCGGTAGTGTTCATGCTCTTCTCTTCATACCTCCGTGACCAGTCGTGGATCGGTGCTGGTGCCCCATCGGAGCGCCAGCAGTACACGCTATTTCCCGCCCGGTACCGGCTTAGTCGGTTCCAGAAACTTGTCCGGCATCGTCGGCCCCGCGGGCGGCTGGCTCGACGGGTTGATCCTGTGCGCCGTCACCAGCACCATCAGCTCTGCCGTTGATTTCTTGTTGTTGATGCTCTTGAACAGGTTGCCTATGATCGGAAGATCCCCCAATCCCGGGATCTTTTGTCCCACCTTGGTCACCCTGTTATCCATCAGGCCCGCGATGACGAAGCTCTGGCCATCCTGTAGCTCAAACTCCGTGTCGGCCTTTCGGGTACTCAAGGCGGGAATCGCGAATCCCGAGATAGTCAACCCGTTGGCGAAGTCCAGCGCGCTTACTTCCGGCGCGACCCGCAGATGAATATTGCCGTTGGGCATGATCAGCGGCGTGAATTTCAATCGAACGCCGAATTCCTTGAACTGGATCGTGACCGCGTTCGTGCCTGAACCGGGCTGTATGACCGGGTAAGGGAATTCACCGCCCGCCAGAAAGCTCGATTCCTTGCCGTTCACCGCGATCAGGTTCGGCTCGGCGAGAATCTGCAAAAGGTCCTTCTCCTGCAATGCCTTTATGATCGCCCCCAAATGGATCTGCGGGCTGAAGACGAACATGTTCAGCGCATCGGTAACCGTCTGGGTAGTTTGGAAAGGGGTGCCTGGTGCGCGCGGGATCGTGTCCGTGATGTTCCACGACGAGCTCTGACCGAACTGCTGCGTCGTCACCGACCCAATCACGTTGCCCGCGCCGGTGGAGAAGATGTTCAGGCCAGCTTGGGTCAGCGCCGTCCGGTCAACCTCGGCGAACTTTACCTCGAGCAGCACCTCTTGCGCGCCAACCGGACCGAACGTCAGCACGTTGACGACGTTCTTCGAGAACGCTCCGGCGATCAGCCCCGCACGGTCCGCGTCCTCCTTCGTCGCCACATGCCCCGAGAGCACGATTGCATTGCGCGAAGCTCCCACGGAAATCTTCTCGTCCGGGAAGATGCTGTTGATCTCCTGCGTCGCGGCTGAAATGTCCGCATCCACGCGCAGATCGAAGCTGCGCGAACGCTCCTGTTCGTCCCACAGAATCAGCGATACCTCGCCCGGAGAGCGTCCGTGTACCAGGACCTGAGTTGGCGTCACAACCAGCGCGTCCGCCACCAAGGGATCGGTCACGGAAACCCGGCGCAGACGGTCGGTTGTCGTGATCAGCACTGATTTGCCAACCATCACGCGCAAGGGCGCTGATGACTGCGGTTCCTGTCCCGCCGCCGCCGTGCTCACTTGAGCAGGCGCGGCCTGTTCTTGCTGCTGCGGTTGCGACTGGCTCGCGCCCGCCGCACTCTGCAGCGCTTTGGCAACGCTCGCACCGGTCGTAACGCTGGGCGCTGACTGCTGCACCGCGCCCGCTTCTGCCGCAGCTTGCGCCATTAACGAAACCGGCAGGCTGATCGCCAGCACCAGGGCGCACAATAAGACCGCTCGTTTGATCTTCATCGTTCTCGTCTCCAGATACAGCAAACTGGGTCCCACTGCTTTATCCCCCGGCGCACAATTTTGCGTCGGGGCGCCAACTAGAACTTCGCAACGTTTCGCTCGTTGCCGCGGATCATCTCCACCAGGTAAGGCGGGGGAGCCGCCGGCGCCGGCACGACCTTGGCAAAGTGCGTTGCTCGTTTGCGTGTCGTAGTCTCCGTTCCCGCCGGTTGCATTCGGTAGAGCGTTGCATTCCTCAGCAACGGCACGGGGTCGTTGTTCGTATCGAGCGGGTTCCGAAGCGTCAGTTGAATCCGGCCTTCGTTGCTCGCAAGCGTCAACTTCTGTGCGTCCTCTGGCGTGAGCATCAGTGTGATGACGGTCACCTGCTGTGGTTCGCCTTCGGCATTCTGCTGCAGCTTCTGGCCCGCCGCCAGCACCTGTATGTTTTGCAGCACTGTCGTGGTTGTGATAATGCCCGGATCTCCGTTGCTTGTCGGATTGCCGGTCAAGAGCACATCCACGCGCGTGCCGGGGGTCACGTATCCCGCCACCGAAATCACGTCATTGACCTTCACCGACACTGCGCGCATGCCCGGCGGAATCAGGGCAGGCATTCCCGCGCCCGCGTTTTCCCCGGCGAGTTTCGAGCTGATGACGACCTCATTCTTCGTCATCGGTACGATCACGCCTCGACCCACCACTTCGCTCGTCGAACTGAATACTCCGGGCGGCAAGTCCGACGAAGGGAATCTCACCAGACGAAGATCTCTCTCCTCCAGTTTCGCGCCTACTGTCAGATCAGTCGCCGCAACCACTACGTTAGTGGTCGGGACGTTCTGGGCTCCTCTTGCCGAACGCAGTAGCTGGTACATCGCCATGCTCACGACAACCGCCAAGCCTACTGCGACCAGCCCTATCAAAATCAGCCGATTGCGATTCATTACCCCTCCTAATTGCCGCAAAAGTCGCCAAATGTTGCTGTTGCTCTTAGCGGTGTCGAATTGGGCACGTTGATGCCCCACGATGGAAAAGAGAATCCCCCCAAGAAAGCGAGCGGATAAGCGCAGGTTACCGTTACCTGTGAACTCTTAATGGCTACCCCTGAAAGCGTGGGCACCGTTACTTTCTGATTCACGGTTACGGCCGAGCCGCTCGTCGAGCATGTCACTTTGAAGGTGGTGCTCGTGCCGGTGCTCGTGGACGCCCCGTTTAGCTTCACCCCGTTGAAGCAGGCGTAGTCGGCAGTGGCCGTCTGCACCGCACTGATCTGGTCCTGGTTTACCTGCTCCGCACGTGTTTCGCGCCTGTTCATAACTTGATCACCGCCGCCACCGTTCCGACTGCCGCGGCAATTCCGAAGGGCGCGCGCAGCATGGCCGCATTCCCCACGTTGATCACAGGATGTTGCTTTGCGCCTTTTGCCAGCAACCAGCGGAACATCTCGACAACATTGGCCAGGGTTTGCCGCAGTAATCCGCGCCTCAGTGCCTGGAGCACTGCCATCGCGGCCGCCGCAAAGATCGCCACGGACATGGCCACCAGCCAACGCTGGAATCCCAGCATCGCGCCCAAAGCCATCACCAGCTTCACGTCTCCGCCCCCGATTGCGCCCAAATGAAACAGCGTGAGTCCGATCGCGAACCCGATGAAGCAGGCTGCCGCCGAAGACCCAAACTCAAAAAGGCCGCCTCGCAGAAACCCGCTCTCCATCGTCCCTTGCACCAGGTGAAATACCAGTCCCGCCAGAATCCCCGCTGTCGTGAGAGCTCGGGGAATTTTCCTCCAGCGCACGTCGCCGGCCGCCGCCGTCAGCGCGAATGAAACAACCACTGCATTCCAGATTGCTGTTGAGTCCCAGATCATATGCGCCTGCAGTTGGTTTACGTTCTGAATGTCGTAGGGCGGCAAGGAAGACTGGTTTTCCTGCCGCCCGGAGAGAGAATTGCCTTGCGCCCGCTCTCAACCGGCGCCTTCGGCCAACCTGGGTCCCTGTTGGTAGAACAGCGCGAGTTGGCACGACTACATCGACCAGCCAAATCGCGATGCTGGCTACTTATTGATGGCGCTGGCAACCTCGCTGAATATATTGTTCGCGTTGCTGCCGATCGTGCTGACTACCCCAATCACGATCACGAGAATGACCGCGAGCATCAGCGCGTACTCCGCGATGTCTTGGCCTTCATCATTGTTCCAGAACCGGGTCACAAGTTGAGTCATTTCTATCCTCCGTTGTAAGTCGAGATCAGCGGCTCTCGCCTATTCCTATTGCAATCCAGTCTCAACCGGAGCCTTCGGCCAACCTGGGTCCCTGGGATCAACACCGCGAGTGGCAACAGACTTGATTGCCGGCCAGCGGCGATGCTGGCTACTTATTGATGGCGCTGGCAACCTCGCTGAATATATGGTTCGCGTTGCTGCCGATCGTGCTGACTACCCCAATCACGATCACGAGAATGACCGCGAGCATCAGCGCGTACTCCGCGATGTCTTGGCCTTCATCATTGTTCCAGAACCGGGTCACAAGTTGAGTCATTTCTATCCTCCGATGTAAGTCGAGCTCAGCGGCTCTCGCGTATTCCTATTGCAATCCAGTGTGCATTCCTGGTCGGAGGTGAAAACTGTAACTGTTCTGAAATCAACCTGTTAGCGGGATCTCAAGAAAGCGCGATCCATTTGTGTCCAGCTTTTCGGACACTTACGCTCTCGGGGTGTCCCTCCAACGCGACACTTACCTTCGTCCCGCGCGTTGAGTACTCAGTACCCAGTACTCAGTACTCAGCCGAAAACTGAGTACTGAGTACCGAGTACTGACAACTCAGCCTGTTACGAAGCTCGGAGCGAGGGAATGAGATTTTTATGAGGAGGGCGGGGATACAGTTCCAGCCAAGTACCACATACTAAATGCTCTACTGTACCTTCTGGATTCGATCAACCAGCTTCTGGGCCAGATTTTCGTCGGACTCCGACCACAATACGCGCCCGCTGATCCCGCAGTTTTTCTCCACCGCATGGGTGAACGCGATCAGCTTCTGGACGTTGGCTTTGATGCGGTTCTCGTTCGTCTGTGTCAGATCCATGTCTTCGTAGAGGAACGGAGTGTCGAGGCCGAAATCAACCTGGATGTGGCCTGCCTGCTTATAAACGCCATCGTCGAATTCAGTGCCATGAACGATGATTTCGACCACCTGCGGAGTGAGTTCGATGTCGCTGGAGTTTTCCGACTGCGCGAACAGGTCCCAGGAAGCCTCGAAGGAGTATGAGTAGTCCGGCTGCAAAAACTCATTTGTAATTGCAATCGCCTGCTCGGGATCAAGCCCAGGGTGAAAACGGCGCTCCAGCACGCTGGGTTCTGCCGGCGAGATGGGCCTGAGGGCAAGATAAGAAATTCCGGGGCGAACCGCGGAAAAAGGAAACTGCCGCAGCACCGACAGCGCCCGGGGCATCATTTCGATGGGCGCAAAACTCGGAAACCAGAGGCTTAGATAAAGTGGATCGGCCATGTTGTCTGTGTCTATTAGGAGTGGGACGCACCATGCGCGTTGCCTGTCTCTACCGTAAGACTATCGCATTTTATGCCTCGTGGTCACATCAAACCTTTGACACTGTTGGAATTAGGCTGGTAGTATCAATATTTGCAGAGCGGTTCTGTTTTTGCACGATGTTCCTTTCTTTTTGAGAGCGTCCCCGTCGTCTAGCCCGGCCTAGGACACCGCCCTTTCACGGCGATAACACGGGTTCGAATCCCGTCGGGGACGCCAAATAAATCAACAACTTACAAGTAGCGTAGTAATGAATCGGTAAACTTGTCGGGCAATTATCGGGCAAACCTGCCTCTTGGAAGTGCCGTTTTATCCGTTCGCACCGCTCGCCAGCCGTGAGAGCCTAGCCAGCCCCCCACACCCCTTAGAACGCCAGAAGCGCAATCCGGGGGCCTCACTCCGAATCTCCGGGGAGTGAAATCGAAATTAGGGTATGCCCCTATAACGTAGCAATCAATCGTAGCTGAAACGAGCGGCGCGAAAATAGAATGCGCAACTCAGCTAAGACCGTATATCGTGTTTGTCGATGGAAAATGTACTCAAGCGACGGTTCCAAGAATTATCGACCCAAGCCAAGGCGCTAGAAGCAAGCAAGCGTATGGAGTATAACCGCCTTACCGAAACAAGTAAGGAGTACATCGATTCAAATGCACTTCTCAACTGGAAAGTAAAAGCAAAGGCCCTGCTTGTCAGCGCGTGCGGCGAGACCTCGCAGCACTTCAAACATTTTGAGGATTCTGAAAGTTCATTTTATTCAAGCAACCTGGACAATCTCAGGAGAATGATGGCTGTTTTTGAAGCTGCCCGCGAAGACTTCGAAGGCGGATATTTGGCTTCAGTTCACGATCTTGTTCGGGCTGAGGTGTTTGGTTCAGAACTTGAGCAAGCATCCGAGTTGCTCAGGAGTCAATATCCCATTGCAGCCGCCGTTATTGCAGGCGTGGTATTGGAAACAGCGATTCGTGAACTATGCACTCGGAACCAAATCGCGCACGGCAAGCTTGACAAGATGAACGCAGATTTAGCCAAAGCAGGCGTCTATAACGGAATAGTTCAAAAGCGCATAACATATCTGGCCGCAGTCCGAAATAGTGCAGCTCACGGAAATCAAGCTGAGTTCAAGGCTTATGATGTCAAAGCTATGATCGATGAAATTGAACAGTTTCTAGGCGCTCGCCTGTCCTAGAGGTTGTTACATCCGACACTGAATCGCGGTTGAGAATCAAGGTTGGAATTCGGTCAAGCCGCATATCGTAGCGTGCCGGTCAGAGTCCTAAAGGCCCAATCATATCTGCAATCTTCATATTGAAGGCGGTTGCAATGGATTGAAGCGTCCGCAAGCAAATTTCTTTTCGTCCGTTTTCTAAGTCGGAGATGTAGATCACATTCAACTCAGCCTCCGCCGCAAGATCAATCTGCCGCCAGTTCCGCGCCTTTCGCAGTTCTCGGATTCGCTCGCCGAGCAGGATGCAGATGTCTCTTGCCATCCCTTAATAATCGAACTAGTCTTTAGGCGAGATTTCGACTATAGACGAGATCGAGGCAAAAAGGAGGCTGGCCGTGCGAAAAACCTATGCGTTGTTGTGTCTATGGCTGATCTTCGTCGTTATCTCCTGTCATGCTCAACTCTTCAAAGGCCATCAAATCGGAAAGACTACCTCTGCATACAGTTCCGTCAGCTTTTCCGGCACAGTGACCCCACATTTCATGGGAAATGATCTCCGGCACATTTGTGACGCACTCTCAAGCCGTATCCCAAGTCATAAAGGCGAGTTTGAAACAACCGCAGAATATCAAGCAAGAGTTCGCAACGCGATAGCCCAACCCATAATTGGGAACATCAAAGCGGGAAGCGATTTGGCGTTCGTGATTCCGTCGCCCCTTCATAATCATTTAGACGAACTGTATGACGTAGATTTGATAACCGCATACGACGCTGACCATGCCAAGATGACAGTGCTGATTCATACTGCAATGACGTTTCAACCGGGCGACGTTCAATCTCTGCTGGATCGACCGATGGATATTCATTCGGTGGCAATAATTTGGGGTGCTAACGCGCCTGCATATAAATCATGGAGTGCATCGAATTCATTTGGCGCATCAGTAAAAGTCGTAGAGCAGAACTATGACGCCTATGGTCTAGCCATAGACTTAGAACGTCCGTGGAAACAAGACAAGATAGCCACCTTGATTACCGAAGGCGGCAGCGTAGCATTCTCTGTACCTGTTGAGGAAGCACGGTTCATCAAGGACCGTCTGAAAGTGCTGATTGTTTGTCGCATTAAGGACAATCCCCTAATGTCTGGAACGGATTATCACAAGGCAACGATGACATCGCCAAGTGAGACAACCGCCCGATACAAGTACCTGCATATCACCCCTGTTTCTCTCTGGGTCTTCGATGATGAAACAGGTAAAGTCTATCTAACAATGGACGGCGACTTCCTTAACCAATTGGAAGTGAACTAGCAAAGTTAATCCGCCAACGTTCGCGTCCTTTCGCCTGTCGTTAAATTTGCATCTTGCCTAAATATGGGCTACTTTCCTTTCAGTGCCGGTTGGCACTACTGCAACAGGTAATACCGCCCCAGTCGGGGCCGAAGGCGAACCAGTCGGCAAGCCCGGATCAAACAAATTCCACTTTGATTCGAGGTAGCCACATGGCACTAGTTCAAATTACCGACGTTGTTATTCCCGCCGAATTCACGGCCTATCAAGTAGAAAACAGCATGGTAAGCACTGCCCTGTATCACTCAGGCGTAGCGTTTCCCAATGGCGAGATGCAATCACAGCTTCAGGCCGGTGCGCAGTCGTTCACCGTACCTTTTTGGGCGGATTTGCCAGATGTTGAAGCGGACATCACGAACGATGATCCAACCATCAACAGCACCCCACAGAAAGTCACCGCCGCAAAGCAGGTTGTGCGCAAGTCGTTCGTTCATGCGTAAGCGTCTGACCAAACACACGATTGACGGATGTGGTTTTGTTGGACTATGACGTGGGCTGATTCTGTTTCGCTGCCCAGGCGGCGGGCGTGAGTTCGGCTAGGCGCTGAACGGATCGATTCGCAAGCCCCGGCAGCACGGAAGCCAGATATTCGCGCACCGGTATCTTGAGCCGACGGCAGGTTTCAACGATCGATAGGATGGCCGCTATCTTCGGTCCGGCCTGCGCGCTGCCCACATGGATCCAGTTACGACGACCGATCGCCACCGGCCGCATCGAGTTCTCCGCCAGGTTGTTGGATAGCTCCAACTCGGGATGTTCGAGGAAGCGCGTCAGCTTCGTCCACAAAGCAAGCGTGTAGTGACACGCCTTGCCCAGCGCACTGGCAGGCAGAGCTTCGCGTTTGCAGCCTTCGACATGCTGCCGGATTCGGTCCAACAATGCCGGCGCCTTTTGCTGACGCAGTTCGTGACGAGCTGCGTGATCCATGTTTTCGACGCGGGCCTCGGCGTCGACGGCAAACAACTCATCGACGAGTGCCACGGTGCGTGTGGCCATTGCATCGCTGGGATTCAAGCGCACGGCTTCAACAAACTTTCTGCGCGCGTGCGCCCAGCATGCGGCATGCACAACGCGAGGGCCGCCCACGTGATCGTAGACCGCATATCCATCTGTTTGGAGGATGCCTTCGAATTGTTTGTCGAATTGTTTGAGAAACTGCTTCGGCCCTTCACGACCGCGGCCCAGGCGGAAGTCGAAGACCACGGCTCCCCCGGGAATGCCGTATTGCCAGAGATACCCTTGATGGTTTCTGCCGCGGCCCTCGCGCATCTGCACTGCGACCGGAGTTTCATCGGCCTGAATGTAGTGGCCGGCGATCAACTCGCGCCGCATCACTTCGACGATGGGCGTCAGTAACTCGCCCACGCGCATCACCCAGCCGTCCAGGGTGGCGCGGCTTACGTCGATGCTG
This sequence comes from uncultured Acidobacteriota bacterium, assembly GCA_963777415.1. Classification (GTDB taxonomy): domain Bacteria; phylum Acidobacteriota; class Terriglobia; order Terriglobales; family Acidobacteriaceae; genus JAEZPW01. The sequence continues at coordinate 1,571 of CAVZQL010000020.1, read as the reverse complement.
GCATCGCGGTTCAGAATCACACTCTGTCGATAAAGTGGATTATGGTCGGCGTACTTTCGAACCACGGTGTCGACGATCACGCGATCGCTGACCAGGCTCTTCTCGATAATCCTCGGCGGCAGCGGCGCTGCGACCACGCCGCCTTCTTCGCACTGCTTGCAGGCGCGCTTTTCGCGCTTGGTGACCAACACGAAGTACTTGGCCGGCTCCACATCCAACTGCTCGCTCTGTTCGTAGCCGATTACGCTCGTCTCACTGCCGCAGTTGCCGCAAACGCACTGCTCGGCCGTACACGCGATCACCCGCTCCACCCGCGGAAGATCCGGCGGCAGCGTTTGTCGTCCGGGATGCTTGCGCTTCTTGCCCGCAGGGGACAGCGGTTCGCGCTGGCTCTCTGCTTCTACTTCCTGATTGCTAACGCCCGGCTCCAGTTCCAGGAGCTCCAACTGCTCGTTGCTCAGCTTCTCGCTGCCCGGTCCGTACTTCGCGATCCGCTGCAGCCGCAGCCGCTCTTCGAGTACGCGGATCTTCAGCTCCGCATATTGCAGCTTGTTTTCGTAGGCAGCTACTGCGGTCTGAAACTGAGTGATCTGGTCACTGACGGCGGTGAACAGCGGAGATGCGAGTTGTCTTTTCAGTTGTTCGAGAAGTTCAGTGGAAGAAGAAGAATTCGTCGGAGTGGACATCTTCGCAGGATTGGAGGTCGCACTCACGATGACTACTGAATAGCAAATCCAGCATCAACTTACAAGCATTTTGTGCAGTGTTTATGCGGTTATTCGTGCATTCTTTGATTCTTCATCGTTCGCCTTGCGATACCACGCTCGACGTCGCGCTTGGCCCAGATCGATCCCGCCCAACAGCATCGTCAACTCTTCGTGGGTGAGCACGATCTTGGCTTGTCCTTCACTCGGCTCCGGCCAGCGGAAGCATCCTTTCTCCAAACGTTTCGCGCATACCCATAGCCCACTGCCATCGAACACCATCAGCTTGAGCCGGTTGCGCCGCGCGTTGGCGAACAGGAACACATGGCCGCTGAGCGGTTCGCACTGCAACCGGTCGCGCACCAACCCGTACAGACCCTCAAAACCCTTCCGCATGTCGGTCGCGCCCGGCGCCAGATATATCCGCGTTGCTGGACCGAAGCCGAACACGGCCTACTTGTTCTCCAGCAGCGCGACGAGTCGCTGCAGTGTGGGCGCATCGAATCCTGCACCCACCTCGATCCGGCGTCCTCCCGATAGCACCACTGCCAAGCCACAACCGTCATTGCGATGCTCCACCAAGTGGCTCTCGGCCAACTCCACCGCAACCAGTCCATCGCTGGGCGTAGTGCCCGATCCCTGCCGCAACCGTTTCAGATGGCGATTCAGAGTGCCCAGACACACGCCGTGACGTCGGCAAAACTCGGCTCGATTCAATCCGCTGTCTGCAAACCGCGCTACGATCTGCGCGATCTCGGAACGCGTGCGCCGCTGCTGCTGTACAGTAACTCCCGTTTCATTGCTCATGCCCTACAGTTCAGCACGGGAAGTCGCAACCTGGGTAGGTGGGTTTGGTCTGACTCTTAC
>CAVZQL010000019.1:0-244165 GCA_963777415.1 uncultured Acidobacteriota bacterium | reverse complement strand
GTACGAGAGCGCATTCGGCGCTCGACCCTGAGCGCCCCACGACACGCGAAAGCGACTATTTATTCTCCCCGATCGGCTTTTACGCGCCGACTTTCGCCGCTGGCGATTTCACTACCTTGGACCGCCCCGCTATCGCGGTTTCGTATCTGCCCGACCACAAAGCCGCAGCCGAGGAGTTCGCCCTCGGAGCCGAGAACATAGTTCCTTTCATGGCAGGATGGTTCGGTCCGGCACGCGAGAAGGTGCGTGTGGTCGAAGTTGCGGACGCGAACGCCATGCCGTTCGATTCCGGAGCGATGGTGTTCACGCCCTTGCGCACCAGCGACCCTCGTCGCGTGGAGGTTCAGATTGCGCATCAGATCGCGCACGCCAGCCTGCCCGAGGGCACGGCTCGCCCATGGATCGGCGAAGGCCTGGCGCAGTTCGCACAGGCGCTCGTTCGCGAGCGTCAGGACGGGCGCAAGGCCGCGCTGGCGTGGACGAACGCATTCATCCCGGCGCTGGTGTCGGCCGAGGAACAGACGCAACAGTCGCCCGCCCCAGCGCCACTAAACACGGACAGCAAAGGTGCGCAGGTGACTCCGCAACCTTCGCCCGGAGTTCGAAAGCTCGAAGATCGTAATGGAGGGTCGCTTGTGCGCGCCGCTGACCCCGCGTTCTACAGCATCAAGGCGACGTTCGTCTGGTGGATGCTGCGCGACATGATCGGCGACGAGGCGCTCGGTAGGGCGATCCGCGCTTACAATCCGGCGCAGGACAAAGATGCCTCCACCATGCAGCGGCTGATCGAGGCACAGGCAAAACGTGACCTTGCATGGTTCTTCGAGGACTGGGTCTATCGCGATCGTGGGCTGCCCGACTTCACGATCCAGACTGCGTTTGCGCGCCCAATGTTGACCGAGAACAGCGCAGCAGCGCCAGCATTTTCAGCGACTATTACTGTCGCTAATCTGGGTGAGGCGGCAGCAGAAGTCCCTCTCCTGATTCACACTGAGAAAGGCGACGTGTCCGCGCGAGTGCTCGTCAAGGGCAACTCAACCACGGTGCACCGCATGACGTTGCCGGCTGAGCCGACCAGCGCGACGGTGAACGACGGCAGCGTCCCGGAAGCGAACGTGAGCAATAACACGTATACGTTCAGTAAAGCGCAGTGACGGGAGCCCAAACCCACCACGGAGGCACGGAGACACGGAGAATAATAAATAAAGAAGGCTTACCATTCTCAGCGGAGCACGCCATTGATCAACCCACTCAGCCTTTTCTATTCGTTCTTCTTTATTCCCCCTCCGTGTCTCCGTGCCTCCGTGGTAGGTTTTTGAAAATTTCCAGAGTACAATTCCATTCACCTAAACCATTCGGGAGCACACGTGGCCTACATACAATTCCTCGGCGCCGCAGGCACCGTTACCGGTTCGAAACACCTCATCAACACCAACGGGGACGATAGCGGAAAGACCGGCTTTCAGGTGCTTATTGACTGCGGTCTCTTCCAGGGCCCAAAGGAGTGGCGCGAGAAGAACTGGCTCGACACGCCCATCCCCGCAAGCCAGATCGATGCTGTCATCGTCACGCACGCGCATCTCGATCACTCGGGATGGTTACCGCGGCTAGTAAAAGAAGGATTCCGCGGCAAGATTTACGCTTCGCCGGCGACCATCGATTTGTGCGGCATCCTGCTTCCGGATTCAGGCCACCTGCAGGAAGAAGATGCGGCGTTCCATAACAAGGTACACAGTTCGAAACACGATCCCGCGCTGCCTCTCTACACGCTGGAAGAGGCGCAGCAGTGCCTGCAATATTTCCAGCCGGTGCCGTTCCGCGAGACCAAGCAGTTGCAGCCGGACTTCTCCTTCCGCTTCGTTCGCGCGGCCCACATTCTGGGATCGGCGATGGCTGAAATAACGATAGGCACGGGCAGCACCGCGCGCAAGCTGCTGTTCACCGGCGATCTCGGACGCGTACACGACAACCAGATTGCTCCCGGCCGCGTGACTTATTCCGGACCGACTGAAGGCGAATCCGCCGACCTGCTGGTTTCCGAATCGACCTACGGCAACCGGCTCCATCCGCACGACGATCCGCGTCCGCAGATGGCGAAGCTCATCACCGACGCGGTGAAGCGCGGCGGCAGCATCCTGGTTCCAGCGTTCGCGGTCGAACGCACGCAGAAGTTCCTGTTCATGCTGAAAGAGCTGATGGAGACCAACCAGATTCCGCGCGTGCCTGTGTTCGCCGACTCGCCCATGGCGATCCACGCGGTACAGATCTTCCTGAAGCACGCCGAAGAGTTCAGCGACGACACGAAGCAACTCATTGCGAAGTACGGCTCTCCGCTCGACTGGAACGGCTTCAACTTTGCGCTCACGCCCGCCGAGTCGAAGAAGATCAACGACTCGCACTATCCGTGCATTATTGTTTCGGCGAACGGCATGTGTACCGGAGGCCGCATCCAGCACCATCTGCTGCTGCGCCTGCCCGATCCGCGCAACCTGATCCTGTTCATTGGATACCAGGCCGTCGGTACGCGCGGCCGCCAGATCAAGGACGGCGAGCAGCAGGTCAAGATCTTCGGCCAGATCGTCCCCGTGCGCGCACAGGTGGCCGCGCTCGAACAGTTCAGCGACCATGCCGACACGCCCGAGATGCTGGAGTGGATGAGGACGTTCACGCAGTCGCCCAAGCAGACCTACCTCGTCCATGGCGACCCTGCGGCGGCGACGGCCCTGCGCATCGCCATCGCGACCACGCTGAAATGGAACGTGGACATCGCGGCATACATGCAGAAAGTGGAGATCAAGTAATCGCAAAAACGTAAAATCGTAAAAACGGAAAATCTGAAAATAGGCAAAACCCGTATATGAGCCCATTTGAGATACAATGTAACTCAGGAGCATAAGTGATGGCGACAACGATGGTTCATATCCGGGTGGACGAGAAGGTGAAGGAGCGGGCGGCGAAGACGTTGGCTGCGATGGGCATGTCTGTGTCCGACGCCGTACGGTTGCTGCTCGTGCGTGTCGCCGCCGAAAAAGCGCTGCCGTTCGAGGTACGGGTTCCGAACGCAACCACAGTGAAGGCCATGCGGGCTGCCGACAAACGCAAGGGAAAGAAGTTCGCTTCACCCGAGGCGTTGTTTAAGGATATTGGTATCTAAAGGTGCGGGCGGTCATACGCGGTGCGCAGTTTCGCAATCTCGTGCGCGCCGGTACCCACTCGGATTTGTTTAGATGATCCTGTGTAGCGGGATAGGTGGATGAATGCCCTGTTATCGACGCCTATCGTCGAAGTCTGCCGTGGATTGGTGTAAAGTGCTTATCTGACAATGCCAGCGAGGCAACAAACTACGTCCAAAAGGAAAGCGCGGCGGTACGGCAAGATTGCACTCGTCGCCGTCTGTGTCATCTTCGTTGTTGCACTCGCGCTTGGCATCGCTTGGAACACCTACGAGATTCGCAGCGCGATCAGGTGGCGTGGATGGTCTCGCGACTACAAGGCAAGGGTTCTGGCGCAACCCGCGTCCGCGGGTGGGCTGAAGCATACGGAATGGGACGGATGGGGATGGGGCGGACAAGACACCACCGTTTATCTGGTATTTGACCCAAGCGACTCGCTTTCGGCAGCGGCGAGCAGCCGCAAAGAAGGAAAGTACGACAGCATACCTTGTGAAGTTTATCGAATCAGGCGGCTCGAATCCCACTGGTACACGGTTCAGATGTACACGAATGGCGATTGTTGGTCATAAATCGCCTTGTAACTTACAATCCCGAATCGGGACAGAACGCCCGCTTCTCTCAACCGAGAGGCCCGCCACCGAGGGCGGTGGCGCTACTAAACCCGGGGGCCTGCCTGGACTGAAATCCCTCTGTGCCTCCGTGTCTCCGTGGTAGGTTTGCCGGTTGTCAACGAGTATATCGCCTTACCTCCACCCATCGTGTTCCTAATAAAGAAGCAGAGCATCCGCGAGGCATCCATCCCCATCCATCAGCGAGTTCGGCAGCGCAGAACTGATCGCTGCCGCTGAGCGCTGACCGCTGCCCGCTTCTAAATCCTGACAACTCCAGCAGCGGCCGCGGACATCTTTAATGTAGCAATTAGTTGCATGTTCCCCGCTGGGTAAGCCTGTGATAGCACGCCACGTGACTCCGGCGTTAATAAGATGTAGTGCTAGTTCCTGCACGGCCCCCGGACCTTTTAATCAGTCTTCAAACGAGTCGAATTTTTCGCAGGAGACCCTTAAATGGCCACGCCAGCCAAGTTTCGAATCGATGTAGCAATCCACGACCTGTTGATGAATTCGGCCCCGCAGAAGGCTTTGCAGCTGGTACCGAAGGGGCTGACACTTCCCGAGCCAGTGTTCCCGCAGTATCCGGAAAAGCTCGACGACCCCGGCCCGGAAGTCCCGCCCGAGAAGCGCAAGTGGGGGAACAAAGAACTCTACCGCAAGATGCGCGGGTGGCTGGTTCCCTATATGCGGTCGAAGTTCCTGCCGGGTGAGTTTCACCCGATCGTCTCTTACCTGTTCGTCGAGTACAAGTGCAACCTCGACTGCTGGTACTGCTGGGCTTTCGACAATCGCGTAAAGGGCATGACCGAAGACACGGCCCGGCGCTCGATTGACTGGCTGCATGATCATGGCTGCCGCGTGCTGGCGCTGATGGGCGGCGAACCGCTGCTGCGTCCGCAGTTCGTTCACAAAGTTGTTTACTACGCCGCGAAGAAGGGCTTCTGGATCTACATCGCCACGAACGGACGTCTTTCTGCGCCCCGATGTCGCTGATCGCCTCGGTGATGCCGGCATCAGCCATCTTCAACTTCGCCCTCGACTCCTGGGACCTGAAACCCAGCCTCCCCAAGGCGCTAATCCCGTCGCAGAAGAACCTTGAGCACTTGTTGCGCAAGCAGTACGTGTACGGGTACATGGTGTTCTTCAACATGAACATCTGCCGCAACAACCTCGAAGACATCAAGCTGCTGACCGAGTATGCGCGTGAACATCGCGTGGCGACCGACTACCACATCAACGAAACGCCCATGATCGAGCAGGACGAACACTTCAAGCACATGGAGGAGAATCCGACCTACATTCGGCCCGAAGACTGGCGCGCAACGGATGAACTGATCGACTGGATCATCGAGAAGAACAAGGCCGGTTATCAGATGGTGAACTCCGTGCAGCGATTGCAGGAGATGAAGACCTTTATGCGCATGTCGTCCGGACGTCGATATTCGCGAGGTGGGCTGGTACGGTGACGGCACGGGCCTGAACGGCCAGACGGCCGCAGATGCTCGCGCGAACGCCCGGCATCGTGCAGGACGGAACACGGCGACCTGCAGTTCGCCGAGTGGAACTGCCGCGCCGGTCAGAACAACGTGATCGTCCGCACGGACGGAACCGTCGCGCCGTGCTTCCCGATGTACGCCGCGTCGTACGACTGGGGAAATGTGGGCAAGTGCAACTTCGACAAAAAACAGCTCACCGACATGAAGAGCACGTGCGAGAAGCACTGCTTCTCCACGCTCAACCACAACCTCAGCTACTGCTATGACACCAAGCGCGCTATGAAGTGGGTGTGGAAGCAGGCAATGAACGGCTTCGGATCGGGCGCGAAGAGCTTCGAGGACTAAAGAAAACGATCAGCGGTCAGCGATCAGCGCTCAGTCGAGAGATCGGTCAGCGATCAACGCTTGGTCGAGGACATCGGCTGAGCGCTGTCTGGGGCGGTCACTGAGTATGCACGGGTCCGAGGTCATTCGCTCCGGCTCGCATCACTATATCAACGAGCTTTTGCGCTTCTGTAACGGGTATTTTCACTTTCCAGCTCTGTGAAGCGGAAAACTGTCTCTGCTTTCGCTGATCGAGTGTCCACTTTTCCTCAATATCGGGTCGCTCCATGCTCACCGTCCCCGTTTCGATCGCAGCTTTAGGTACACCGGCGTCGAACATGGCTTTGAGGATAGACTCAGAACCCTTCAGGTTATCGTTGTAGGCTTCGTCCTTTGTGGAACCGTAACTGTTGTAGGCGAAGGTGATGATCGCCACATCTGGATCTACACTGACAGACTCGTCTGCCGTAACGGCGATGGTTTTATTAGTGCGGCTGACTTGTACGTCTTGAGCAGCGCAGAAAATCGAGAGTACGCAGACAGCAAACAGCGACATCACAGTCTTCTTCATCGTGTCCTCACAGGCTGCTTGAAAAGCGACACCTTTGTACGTCAGTCGGGAACAGAAGTAAAGCTAGGAATGAGAATTCGTAAATGCGATGAGCGCTTCAAGCTTCGCCTTTGCCGCGCCAGACTCAATCGCCTTCGCCGCCAGCGGCATCGCTTCGCCAATTGCGTCCACGCGCCCCGCCGCAACGAGTGCGGCTGCCGCGTTCAACAGTACGACGTCGCGCCGCGATGAATGTTCGCCGTCCAGGATGGAGCGGATGATGGCGGCGTTTTCGTTTACGTCGCCGCCGGAGATGTCATCGAGCGTGGCACGCTTAGATTCCGAACTGCTCGGGTTCGACTTCGTAGGCGTGAACCGCGCCGTTGCGGACTTCCGCGATGCGCGTTGTGCCGGTGATGGTGATTTCGTCGAGACCGTCGCTGCCGTGAACGACGAGCGCGCGTTTGAGTCCTAGCAGGCTGAGGGCCTCTGCAAGTTTTTCAACCAGATCGTCCGAGTACACGCCGACGACCTGCGCCGAAGCGTGCGCCGGATTCGTCAGCGGTCCGAGCAGATTGAACACTGTCCGCAACTTCAATTCGCGCCGGGCCGGTTGAACGTACTTCATTGCCGAGTGCATCGCTGGCGCGAACAAAAACGCGATACCAACTTCATTCAGACATTGAGCGATCCTCGCGGGCGTCAGCGTGAGCTTCACGCCAAGAGCTTCGACGACGTCGGCCGATCCGCATTTCGACGTGACGCTGCGGTTGCCGTGCTTGGCGACGCGCACGCCCGCGCCGGCCACAACCAGCGCGGTTGCGGTTGAAATATTGAACGTCCCGCTGGCATCGCCTCCGGTGCCGCAGGTGTCGACGAGGGCGTCGCGTTCGGTGTCACTGACGTCAATGATCGAGTTCCGGGCATCGATCGGTGCGGCTGCGGCGCGAATCGCTTCCGCGAAGCCGACGATCTCCTCGACCGTCTCGCCCTTCATGTGCAGCGCCACCAGCAACGCGGCGATCTGCGCGTCGGTGCACTGGCCGGTCAGGATCTCCGACATGACGGCGCGAGCCTCGTCGCGCGAGAGCGACTGGCGGTGGTTGGCGATGCGATGGAGAAAATCAGTAATCATGGATAACTCATTGTTGCAGCAGGAGACGTGGCCCCGCAACTCTGTTCACGTTACTGATCTCAGTGATTCACTGAATCAGTGAATCAAATCTCCTGCTCCGGTTTGCCCCTCGACCCCCAATTTTCAGTACAATCCACGATTCCGACTATTTGAATTTCAGTGGTACGATCAGCGCTTCATTTGAGGTAAACCGGAAGGATAACCCGGAGTGGGGAAGCGTGGAAATATCCGCGGCTGCAAAGAAAATAAAATGAAAATTCACGAGTATCAAGGGAAGAACATTCTTGCGAAATACGGCGTTGCCGTTCCGCGTGGTGAGATGGCCACCACGCCGGAGGAAGCAGAGACTGCCGCCAAGAACCTCTTTGACGCCGGAGCTAAGGGCGTCGTTGTGAAGGCGCAGATTCATGCCGGAGGCCGCGGAAAAGGCGGCGGCGTGAAGATCGCGAAGTCGGTCGCCGAGGCTGCCGAACTTTCGCGCAAGATACTGGGCATGAGGCTGGTGACGCATCAAACCGGGCCCGAGGGACGCATCGTGCGGCGGTTGCTGATCGAAGAAACGCTGCCGATCGAGAAGGAGTATTACCTCGGCATCGTGCTCGACCGCGCGGCGGCGAAGAACGTCTTCATGTCTTCAACCGCGGGCGGCATGGAGATCGAGCAGGTCGCGGCCGAAAATCCCGACGCGATCATCAAGGAATACATTGAGCCGGGCATGGGGATGGAAGCGTACCAGGCCCGCAAGCTGGCGTTCAAACTCGGACTGCGTCCGGCGCTGATCAATCAGGCGGTGCAGTTGATGACCGCGCTTTACAAGGCCGCCATCGACACCGACGCCTCGCTGGTCGAGATCAATCCGTTCATCTCGACGACCGACGACCGTATGCTCGCCCTGGACGCGAAGATCAATTTCGACGACAACGCGCTCTACCGCCACAAGGACATCAAGGAACTGCGCGACATCACCGAAGAAGATCCCCTTGAAGTGGAAGCCAGCAAGTATGGGCTGAACTACATCAAACTCGACGGCACCGTGGGCTGCATGGTGAATGGCGCCGGACTCGCGATGGCGACCATGGACATCATTCAGTACGCAGGCGGCATGCCCGCGAACTTCCTCGACGTGGGCGGCGGCGCCAATGAAGACCAGGTGACGCACGCCTTCGAGATTCTGCTTAGCGACAAGAACGTGAAGGCGGTGCTCATCAACATTTTCGGCGGCATCCTGCGCGTGGACACGCTGGCCAACGGCGTGGTGATGGCCGCGAAGAAAACCAACATTCAACTTCCTATCGTATTACGACTGGAAGGCACGAATGTCGAGCAGGGCCGCAAGATCCTGAAAGACTCGGGACTGAACTTTATCGTCGCCGAAACAATGAAAGACGCGGCCGAAAAGGTCGTGAACGCCGCGAAAGGCGCGAAGGCATAGGGGGATCCGATGAGCATACTGGTTGATAAAAATACGCGATTGATCGTTCAGGGACTCACCGGACGCGAGGGAACATTCCACGCGAAAGGCTGTGCCGAATACGGGACCAAAGTTGTCGGCGGCGTCACTCCGGGCAAGGGCGGCACGAAGCACGAGGGCTGGCCCGTCTTCAACACCGTTGCCGACGCGGTAAAAGAAACTGGCGCGAACGTTACGGTCATTTTCGTTCCCCCGCCGTTTGCGGCCGACGCGATCATGGAGGCGGCCGATGCGGGATTGCCGCTGATCGTATGCATCACCGAAGGAATCCCGACGCTCGACATGGTGAAGGCCTGGGAATTTCTGAAGGGCAAGAAGTCGCGCCTGATCGGGCCGAATTGTCCGGGCATCATCTCGCCGGGGAAATGCAAAGTCGGCATCATGCCGGCGCGCATACATCTCGAAGGTCACGTCGGCATCGTTTCGCGCTCGGGCACGCTGACCTACGAAGCCGTCCATCAGCTCACGCAACGCGGTATCGGGCAGTCGAGCGCAATCGGCATCGGTGGCGATCCGATCATCGGTACGAACTTCGTGGATGCCTTAACCTTGTTCCAGGCCGATCCCGAAACTGAAGCCATCATCATGATCGGCGAAATCGGCGGCAACGCCGAAGAGACTGCCGCCGAGTTCATCAAGAAGAACGTCACCAAGCCGGTGGTCTCGTTCATCGCCGGGCAAACCGCGCCTCCGGGACGCCGCATGGGACATGCCGGAGCGATCATTTCCGGCGGACACGGCACGGCTGCGGAGAAGATCAAGGCGCTCGAAGCGGCCGGAATCAAGGTTGCAAAATCTCCTGCTGCGATTGGCGAAACACTGGTCTCCGCGCTCGGAGCAAAAGCAACAAAAGCTTAGTTTCAAGTTTCAAGTTTCGAGTTTCAGCTTACGAGCGAAGATACCTTAGTTGCGATGTTTAGGGCGTTTTTCGCTTGAAACTTGAAACTCGAAACTGGAAACTAGCCTAGAAAGGTGCTCACTCGTAAATGCCAAAGACGCTGCAACGCACATTCGCGATCATCAAACCCGACGCCGTTAAGAAGAACGCGCAGGGCGAAATCATCAACATCATTCTCCAGAACGATTTCCGCATCATCGGCATGAAGATGCTCCACATTACGAAGGAGCAGGCCGAGGGATTCTACGCCGTCCACGCGGGCAAATCTTTTTTCAACTCGCTAACCGACTTTATGTCGAGCGGTCCGATGATTGTGCTCGCTCTTGAGAAGCCGCACGACGCAATCGCCGCGTGGCGCAAACTGATGGGCGCAACCAATCCCGCGAACGCCGAAGATGGCACGATCCGCAAGAAGTACGCCGAGAGCATCGAGAAGAACGCCGTTCACGGATCGGACGCCGAGGACACCGCGCGGTTCGAACTCAGCTATTTCTTTCCTGGATACACACTGGTGAGGTAACGATATGCCACACGTACAGATCACATTGATTGAAGGCCGCGCCACCGAGCAGAAACGTAAGGCGGCAAAGCGGGTGACGGAAGTCCTCTGCGAAGAACTGAACTGCCCGCCAGACGCGGTGAGCATCTCCTTTGTCGACGTGCCGAAGGATTCGTTCGCGCGCGCCGGCGTACTGATGCTGGACAAGAACAAGTAAGGACAACAGAACAACCACGGATTAAACACGGATCGGAAACGGATATGCCTTAATCTCAGGTTCTTGAATCCGTTCCGATCCGCTTTGAGCCGTGGTTCACTTTCCGGTTCTACGACGCGACTTTCATCTTGTTCATGTACTCTCTCTGACGCTTGTCTATTTCCGCCGGGCTCAAGTCTTCGACGTGCGTAGCCAGCGACCAGCGATGGCCGAATGGGTCCATGATCTGGCCGTAGCGATCGCCCCAGAACATATCTTCCAGAGGCCTGGTGGACGTTGCTCCCGCCTTGACGGCGCGATCGAACGAGGCGTCCACATCCGGCATATAGACCATCAGCGACGCCGTGTTGCAGCCGGCGTGGTTGGGAGATTTCATCCCCGACTCGGGGAATTCGTCCGAAAGCATTATGACCGAGTCTCCGACCTTGATCTCCGCGTGCATGATCTTTCCACCCGGACCGGGCATGCGGTAGACCTCCTCGGCCCCGAGCGCGCGCTTGTAGAAGTCGATCGCCTGGGCAGCATTGTCAACAGTGATGTAAGGGGTGACTGTGTGATAACCAGCGGGGATATACGACGTCTTCGCCATTACCTACTCCTTAAATTGGGACGGTTCAGTTGCAGGTTTGCGGCGCAGCTTTCGGCCGCAGGTGGGCCAAACGTTTTCCGTATATTAGTTGAAATCGAGGTCTGGTTGGATGCCTGGAATTTTCTATTCCACCGGCTCGAACAATTCCGCCGCGCGCGAGCCCGGCTCAGTGACGCTGGCCAGTCCCTTGGTCACATATTCCGCAAAGTAGGGCGCGGCCCTGTGCGCCTCGACTGCAGCTCGATCCTCGTACTGTTCGTAAAAACAAATCTTGCGCGGATTCTCGGTGGATTGGTGTCCCACATAAAACCGGCAACCCGGCTCGCGCCGTGTGTTCTCCTGCATCAGGCGGATATATTCCTTCGCCTTCTCGATTTTGCCTTCCTGCACGGTGTAGCTGACGACGAGAACGATCATCGGAGCAACCTCTTTCTTCCGTACACAACAATGAAAGTAGACAACAAAGTAGACAACAATGAAAAGGGGTGCCGCACCCTTCCCCGAAGGGGAGGGTGCGCCAGAGTGACGATTACCGTCTTGCCGCTTGCGCCGACTCCAGCGCCTTCGCGAATTCATCGACGAAGATGGTCTGCTCGCGATCAGGCCCAGTCGAGATCAGGCCAATTCTCGCGCCGCTTTCTTTCTCGACAAACGCCAGGTAGTCTTTCGCCTTCTGCGGCAGCTTGTCATACTCGGTGATGCCGACCGTGGATGTCTGCCAGCCGGGAAACATCGTGTACACCGGTTCGATCTTGTCGTAACCATCGGCGCGGGCCGGGATCTCGGTCGTCAGCTTGCCGTTGATCTTGTAGCCCATGCAAACGCCGATCTCCGGCAGTTCGTCGAGCACGTCCATCTTGGTGACGACTAGCCATGCGATGCCGTTGATCATGGCGGAGTAGCGCAGAAGCACCATGTCGAGCCATCCGCACCGTCGCGGACGCCCCGTCACCGCGCCGTACTCGTTGCCCTTATCGCGCAGCAGTTGTCCGGTGGCGTCGTGCAGTTCCGACGGGAATGGTCCTTCGCCAACGCGCGTGCAATACGCTTTCGTCACGCCGATCACGGTATCAATCGACGTTGGCGGAACGCCGGTTCCGGTCGAAGCTCCACCCGAGGTCGCACTCGATGACGTGACGAACGGATACGTCCCGTGATCGATGTCAAGCATCGTGCCCTGCGCGCCTTCGAACATCACCGACTGCCCGTCCGCAATCGCCTTATTGATCAGCGTCGCCGTGTCGGCAACGAACGGTGCAATCTGCTCGGCGGCCTTGGCGTACTCCGCGTAAATCGTGTCGGGATCAAGCGGCTCGGAATTGAACAGGCAATGAACGATCTCGTTCTTCTGGCGGCAGGCGTTCTCGATGTGCTTCTTCATCAGCGCGGAATCGAGCAGGTCGGCCACGCGCAATCCGCTGCGCGCCATCTTGTCTTCGTACGACGGACCGATGCCGCGCGACGTCGTGCCGATCTTCACGCGCCCAGGCGCATTTTCAGCGGCCAGTTCGATCATGCGATGATAGGGCAGGATCACATGCGCGCGATTGCTGATAAACATGTTGGCCGCGCCGCCGCTTGCTCCCGGCCCCTCAATCGGCACGCCGGCATCGCGCAGCTTCGCAATCTCTTTGAGGAAGGCGATCGGGTCGAGTACCACTCCGTTGCCGATCACGCCCTTGCATCCCGGACGCAACACGCCGCACGGGACAAGCTGCAAGACGAACTTCTTCCCGTTGATCGTGACGGTATGACCGGCGTTGTGTCCGCCAGCGTAGCGCGCGACTACGGAAAAATGATCGGAGAGCACGTCAACGATCTTGCCTTTGCCTTCGTCGCCCCACTGCGCGCCGATAACCACCGCTGTTTTGAACTGGCTCAATTCGCCCTCGCATACAATGTTTTGGCCGAACACACCCACAACCCGCGCGTAAAACGCTCATTTGGCAGGGAACCACAGGAAGGCCACGTACCTTCAAATTTTACATTGGCGAGCAGGGCGGCGGCAATTCAAAGAAAGTACTCAGTACTCAGTACTCAGTACTCGGAACGATTCGCCGCGTTAAACTGAGTACTGAGTACTGAGTACTGCCTTCTCATGCCTGAACTTCCCGAGGTCGAAACCGTCGTCCGCAGTCTGGCGAGGCACGTGACCGGTCAAGTGATCGAGTCGGCGTGGTTCAGCGAGAAGCCGCAGACGTTCAAGTCACCGCCACGTGAGATCGCGGGCGTCGTTGAGGGTGCGCGCATCGAGCGCGTACATCGGCAGGGCAAGCACATCGTGATCGATCTCGAACGCCCGGCCGGAAAAAAATCCGCAAAACCCCACGCACAATGGATCGTGCATCTTGGCATGACCGGACAACTGCTGGTCACCCAGCCCAACGCCGAACTCGACAAACATACGCATGTGATCGCGAAACTCGCTTCCGGAGCTGAAATCCGGTTCGTGGACCCGCGCCGCTTCGGCCGCACGTGGGTCGTGACGGACGCAAACGGTTTCGAGGCTGGCGGCCACGAACCGCTTGACATCGATTTCGCAATTTTTGCGGGACTGTTTCGCGACCGCAAGACGCCGATCAAGAGCGCTCTGCTGAACCAAAAGCTGCTGCGCGGAGTCGGCAATATCTATGCCGACGAGTCGCTGTTCCGCGCCCATTTACGTCCGCGCCGTCGCGCCGCTTCCCTCACGCAAGACGAACTTCGGCGGCTCCACGCTTCAGTGCGGCAGGTGTTGACCGATGCCATTGCCGCTGGCGGATCTTCCGTCTCCGACTACGTGGACGCGAACGGCGAGCGCGGTTTCTTTCAGATGGAGCATCGTGTATACGGGCGCGAGGGCGAACCCTGCCTCGTCTGTCGCACCCCGATCAAACGCGTCGTTGTTGCCGGGCGCAGCACTCACTACTGTCCGAAATGCCAGCGGTGATCTGCTCGCGTGTATACTTTTTGTGACTGAAATCGTTGTACGATACGAGGCAATTGCAATCATGGAATTCGCAATCGGAGTTGATCTCGGCGGGACTAACCTGCGCATTTCCGCCATCGACGAACAGGGACGTCTGCTCGAAAAAATCACCACGGGAACGCAGGTCAAACTTGGCCGCGATGCCGTAATCAGTGAAATGGCCGCCGCCATTCAGGGCGTCTCCGCCAAGTTCAGCGACGGTGCAAAGTTGATCGGCGTCGGCATCGGCGTGCCCGGCATCATCGACAAGCGCACCGGCATGTTACGCGAATCACCGAACCTTCCCGGTTGGAACGATTACCCGGTCCGCGCTGAAATTGAAAAACGCCTGCAAACCACCGTCATTCTGGAAAACGACGCGAATGTGGCTGCGTTCGGCGAGGCGTGGCTCGGCGCTGCCAAGGGCCTGGAAAATAGCTGCATCATCACGCTCGGCACCGGTGTCGGCGGAGGAATCGTGCTCGACGGCAAGATATGGCGCGGCATGAGCGGCATGGCCGGCGAGGTCGGACACGTGACCGTCGATCCCAACGGCCCGAAGTGCAATTGTGGCAATAACGGTTGTGCGGAACGATATGCCTCCGCCACCGCGATCGTCAGCATGGCGCGTCAGGCGATTGCAGCCGGCACGGCACCCGCCCTCGCTCGCATCGCCGGATCGCCCAACGTCGAGTTCAGCGCGGCGACCATCCAGAATCTGGCACTACAGGGAGACAAGGCTGCACAGGCCATCTTTGATAAGGTCGGCTGGGCGCTCGGCGTTCTGCTCGCGGACCTCGTGAACGTGCTCAACCTCGATATGTACGTGATCGGCGGCGGAGTCTCCGCGGCCTGGGCATCCTTCGCTCCGGCGCTTTTTGACGAACTGGCGAAACGCTCCATGGTGTATGCCGCAACAGCGCCCGAACGGGCTCACGGCGCACAGGCCGGGGCGTCCACCGACCTGCATGCCGTGAAAGGAAGCAAGAGAACGATCATCACTCGCGCACTGCTGGGCAGCGATGCAGGGCTCTACGGCGCGGCTCGCCTCCCGATGGTCGAGGCCCAGTTGAAAGCCAACGCCTGATCGCGAACTATACTTCGTCCCCTGCCGAAGCAGCGTTGTAACGCGGCTTCGGCATTTCCTTTTTTGGGACAGAATCCGAAATTCCTGCCGGATTACTAACTTAACACTCTGCAATTCCTCTGAACGGGGCTAGAATTCCCGCGAATAGTGTTTTAGTTTTCCATAACAGATACTTATAAGTAGTTCGACCTAAATCCATAACCGAAAGTTATAGGCGATGCCGCGCTGTAAGTCATGGCGCGAGTGTCGCAATCGAGGGAATTATGGCTAGCGCGCCCGAGCAGCAAAAACTGAGTTACTTCAAGGGAGGCGAAACTCCCGCCCTGTTGCATTTGACGATCAGTCAGGCATTGGATCGCACGGCCGACAGAAACCCCGATTCGCTGGCGCTCGTGTCGCGCCACCAGGGATTGCGTTACACCTACGCCGAGTTCCGCAAAGAAGTGGACCGTGTTGCGCGCGGCCTCATGGCGCTCGACATCAAAAAGGGCGACCGCGTCGGCATCTGGGCGACAAACGTCGCCGAGTGGACGCTGCTGCAGTTCGCGACCGCGAAGATCGGCGCGATCCTCGTGAACATGAACCTGCGCTATCGCGCGCACGAGTTGAAGTACGCGCTGAAGCAGTCCGAGTGTCAGAGCCTCTTCCTGCTTCACGGCTTCCACGACTGCAACTACATCGAGACGCTGTTCAGCCTGAGCCCCGAGTCGGTCAACGACAAGCCCTGCGATTTCACTTCGGCGCAGTTGCCGCAATTGAAGAAAGTCGTCTTCATCGGACCGAATCCTCCCAGCGCGATGCTGCCCTGGAACACGATGCTAGAAATGGGCAACAGCATTTCCGACCAGCAAATCGCCGCGCGCGAGGCCACGCTCGATCCGCACGACACAGTCAACATTCAGTACACGTCCGGCACCACCGGATTCCCCAAGGGCGCCAGTCTGAGCCACTACAACCTCGTCAACAATGGCTACATGATCGGCAAGAACATGAAGATGGGGCCGGGCGAGAGCATCTGCATTCCGGTTCCGTTCTATCACTGTTTTGGCATGGTGCTGGGGAACCTGAACTGCGTCACGACGGGCGCGGCCATGGTGATCCCGGCCGAGTATTTCGATCCGCTGGCGACGCTCCAGGCAATCGCCGAAGAGCGCTGCACCGCTGTCCATGGCGTTCCGACGATGTTCATTGCCGAGCTTGAGCATCCCCGCTTCAAGGAGTTCGACCTGACATCGCTGCGTACGGGCATCATGGCGGGATCGTCCTGCCCGATCGAATTGATGCGCCGCGTAGTGGACAAAATGCACATTAGCGAACTGACCATCGTTTATGGATTGACCGAGGCTTCTCCCGGAATAACGCAGACCAGCCCCGACGATCCGCTCGAACTGAAAGTGACGACCGTTGGCCGTCCGTTCGCGCACACGGAAGTGAAGCTCACCGATCCGCAGACTCGCGAGATCGTGCCGATCGGTGCAATTGGCGAAATCTGCACTCGCGGATACCTCGTGATGAACGGCTACTACAACGATCCGAAGTCAACGGCGGAAACCATCGAACCCGACGGCTGGCTGCATACCGGCGACCTGGCCGTGGCCGACGAGAACGGCTATTTCACCATCACCGGGCGCATCAAGGAGATGATCATCCGCGGCGGCGAAAACATCTACCCGCGCGAGATCGAGGAGTACCTGCGCCACATGCCCGAGATCAGCGACGTCCAGGTCTTCGGCGTCCCCGACCTGAAGTACGGCGAAGAAGCCGTGGCCTGGATCATCCTGAGGAAGGATTGCACTTTGACCGAAGATCAGGTAAAGGCGTTCTGCAAAGGCACAATCGCCAGCTTCAAAATCCCACGCTATGTGCGGTTCGTCGATTCCTTCCCCATGACGGTCAGCGGCAAAATCCAGAAGTTCAAGATGCGGGAATCAGCCGTAAAAGAAATGGGACTGGAAGGCATCGCTAACACTCAGACCGCCACCGGACATCAGTAAACATAAACATAGCAGTGCGAGTGTACGAGTGCGGGTATTGGAGAGCGGGTGCCCCATCCTTCGCGCCGCGAAGGGTGGGTGTTCTGCGTTTGTAGCGCCGGACTCCAGTCCGGCGGGCCCCGGTTGCCGCACCCTGACCTCCGGCGCAGTCAGAAGCGAAATAGTACGCCGAGGCTTAGTTGAAAGTTGTGGCTGACTCCACCGGTGAATGGCTGCAGCCCGGTCTGGATCGGCTTCTCACCAAACGCGACAATCGTGTCTCCAAAGTCAATTCGCACCCCTAGATGCTCCTTTGGATAGAACTCTGCCACGCCTCCGAGGTCAAACGCCGGATGGGTCAGATTGCCGGGGTTACGAACGCGATAGAAATCCCCGCCGAAATGAACGAATCCTGGCCGAGCTTTCGCAAAGATTCCAAAACCGCTGGAACGTAGCCCCGCCTTGGCCCCGAACAGCGCTTCTGTTTCTCCGAAATTTCCGCTTGGATTCTGCGGGAAGTAATTCACTTCAGATTCCAGCGTCACGTACTGGTTCAGATTGTAGCCAACCCGTCCGCCAATGCCACCCGGTGTCTCGCCAATCGAGTTGCGCATTTTCAAAACTGTAAGCTGCGTACCGATTTCGAACCGCCGGTCAGAACTATCCTCTGCTCGAGCCGAGCATGATACCAGCAGCAGTGCCAACGTAAACCACAGTAAACTCCGCCGTTTCATTCCGCCTCCTCAATCACAAGCTTCGTTCGTGATAATCTGCTCGCGATTCAGAGGCAATGCTCTGCTGCTCACCTGCGAAGCAAGTGTCGGTAAACACCGAAGTGGCTGAATGGGCTGGACTTGCGAGCCGAAATAACCGGTGATCGAGACAACTGCCAACAAATTGGCGGTTCCATCCAAGCCCGCTCCGGGTTTTCGCCTTCCTTTTGTTCCGATTTCGTAAATTTTCAGCTCGCCACGTCAGCTTTTCGCAAACAGGCTCTATCCTGTGTTCAGGTGAAAATGCACCAGCGCCCGAAGTCCAGGCGTTCCCGATCTTTGAAAGCATTCAGAAGCGAAACAGGGGTATCGAGGTAGTAAGTCACACTAAATCAGCGACTTAGAGAAGGATGTGGGTAGATCGAGGTCTTAACTGCTGAATTTCCAACAACTTACGTTTCTCGGTGATGGGGGAGGGTCGAGTCGAGCAAAGCGCACTTCGCCTACATTCGATCCCTCGAAGCGAAACAGGGTATATCGAGGTCGTAAGTCTCAGTAAATCAGCGACTTATAAAATACCCTAGGTAGATCGAGGTCTTAACTCGCTTATTTCCAACAACTTACGTCTTTCAGCGAGGGGGAGGGGTACCCGAGCCGTGAAAAAAGCTCACCTCACCGCGCCGGACGCGTTCTTTTCGCGCCGGTCTTTCGCACCACCGGCGACGACCGCTGCAGCGCCGCAACTTCGTCGCGCGTCAGCGTACGAACCTTGCCGGGTTCGACATCGAGCGTCAGCGGACCGTATTTCACGCGCTTGATTTTCTCGACCTTATGTCCGATCTCCTCGAACATGCGCCGGATCTGCCGATTACGTCCTTCGATGATCGTGACTTCGTACCATGGATTGTCGCCCGCGCGAATCAGCTCGATCTTTGCCTCGGACGTTTTGACCGGACCCGACTCGCCGCCCGGATTGCGCTTGAGCGGTTTCCCGTGGATGTCGTGCGCCTTCACCGGCGCCAGGACGGTTCCTCTGCGCAGCGTCTCAAGTCCTTCATCGGTTGGCACGCCGCTGATTTTCACCAAGTAAGTTTTCGCCACGTGCGACGAAGCGTGCGTCAATTTCTGCATCAGTGGGCCGTCGTTCGTCAGCAGCAGCAATCCTTCGCTGGTGTAGTCGAGGCGTCCGACAGGGAAGACGCGCGCGGGAACGCCCCGCACCAGGTCCATAATTGTCGGTCGTCCTTCGGGATCGGACACGGTCGTGACATAACCCTTGGGCTTGTTCATCAGCAGATAAACCTTGCGCTCGGGACCATGCAGCACCTGGCCGTTCACGGCGATGCGATCCACGTCGGGATCGGCTTTCGCGCCCATCTCCGTCACCGGCTTTCCGTTGACCGAAACTTGTCCGCCAGCAATCAGTTCTTCGCTCTTGCGGCGCGACGCAACTCCAGCAGCCGCTAAGATTTTTTGTAATCGTTCAAGAGCCATAAAATTCGCTTGTGCGTTACGGAAAACGTGTTTTCGGTTCGTTCGGTTTTTACGATGCCTGATCGCTCGCGCCCACTACGCGGTACTCCCGCAATCTCTGCAGCAGGAACGCGATCTGGCTGGGTTTGATCGATGTCGCCAATCCAAAGAACCGCGCCGGATTCGAGTAAAACTTCCTGAACGCTCGCGACTGCGCCTTCAGCAATGTTTCGCGCGTTAAACCCTCAGGGAGCCACTCGGGTTCCTTATAGCTGTTCTTCGACCAGTCCGGCTGAAACTGCCCATCGAGTGTCGTCCACAGTTCCGAGCCGGGAATCACGTCGAGAATAAGAAATTGCGCACGTGACAATTTTGACCGGCAGGCAAAACGGATCGTCTTCTCAATCGTCGCCTCCGTTTCACCCGGCAGCCCGAAGATGAAAAAACCCTGGCACGAAATTCCGGCTTCCCGCGCCCACTCGATCGATTGCTCAATCTCCTCGATCGTTTCCGACTTTTTGATGTTCTTCAAAATCCCCGCATCAGCCGATTCGATTCCGTAGGCAAAGTAGTAACAGCCCGCGCACTTCATCAGACGGATTAGTTCTTTGTCGACGCGGTCGGCGCGAATGCCGTTCGGGCAAGCCCAGGTGACATTGATCTTCTTCTGCAAGATCAATTCGCAGATGGCGGCGACGTGTTCCCGCTTCAACGTGAAATTGTCGTCTTCGAAATGAATCTCCCGCACCCCGAAATCTCTCACCAGCATTTCGATCTCGGCGACCACATTTTCCGGTGAACGAAAGCGTATCTTGCGCTGATAGAACTTCGGGCTGGCGCAGAACGTGCAAGGATACGGACAACCGCGAGTGGTGGTTATCACGCCTATCGGGAACCTCTTTACGATCGCCCCGTGCGGCGCTTTGGGGTACGCGCGGGGATCGAGTTGCTCCCATTCGGGCGCGGGCAGCGTGTCGAGGTCAGCGACTGCCGTAGCCCTGGAATTCATCATCTTTCCACTCGTCAAGTCTGCCTGCGAGTACACGCCTTCAATTCCGGTGTTGTCGAATCCGTTCTCCAGCAGTTGGAGTAGCGCGATCTCACCCTCGCCGCACACGACAAAGTCAGCCTGTGTTTCTCGCAAGGTCTCGGCGGCCATGAAGGTCGGATGAACTCCGCCGATGATGACTCTCTGCCCGTTCTGTTTCAGTGATCGGGAAAGCTCAACGACCTCTTTGTAGAAAGCGGTGAGACAGGTAATGCCGACGGCATCGGCCTTTTCCGCAACTGCCATGGACACGACAGAGTTTGTCGACAAGCCGTCGCGCAGCGCGTCAATCAGCTTTGCTTCGATTCCGTTGCTCTTGAGGAAAGATGCGAGATAACCAACCCCCAGAGGCGGTGTAATGATGTGGCTGTTATAATTCGGTCTTACCAGGACTACTTTCATCACCTTACCTCGGGTACTCCCGCCAACGGCGCGCTTATTCTGCTGATTCGTCCTGAACGGAATGTTCCTCGACGGCGTCGGCCACGGCTTCCCGCTGGTTGTTTTCGGAATTCGTCTCTTCAGAATTCGTCTCTTCAGAATTCGTGACTTCCGCCTGCTCCCCTTCCGGTTCGCCGTACTCGAGAACTTCAGCAGCGCTATCCGATTGGACATCCAGGGCGTCACCGCCCGCTTCAGTGTCGGTCGCGGCGGCTGGACTCAAGCCCTCAGCTTCTTCTTCGGCGTTAAAAAATTCTTTCTGCGCGAGCTTCTCGAATTCCTCCATGCTGGGGAGCTCCGAGACATCGTTCATCCCGAAGCGCATCAGGAATTCCTTGGTCGTCTTATAAAGGATCGGACGGCCAATCACGGCCTTGCGTCCCGCGGTCGTGACCAGCTTGCGTTCGAGCAGCGTAGCCATGACGCCCTGCGAATCGACCCCGCGGATCTCGCCCACTTCCGGCGCGGTGACGGGCTGTTTATAGGCAACAACGGCAAGCGTCTCGAGCGCGGGAAGCGAAAGTCGTAGCGGCGGCTTCAGGCTCTTGGCGAACGCCTTCACGATGTCGTGATGCTCGGGCTTGGTCGCCATGCGATACCCCCCGGCAACCTGGCGGATGTCCATTCCACGATCATTGTTCGCGTAATCTTCCACCAGTTCCTGGATCAGGGCGCGCACGCGAACTTTTACTTCAGCCGGGACATCGTACTTCTTCCGCTTCGCCGAGACAGCGGCCTTGGCCTTTTCTGAAGCCTCAGCAGGTTCTTCCCTAGGAGTCTCGCTGTTTGGAGTTTCGCTCGCGTTCACGTCGGCCACAGTCAGACTCTCAGCGCCCACCGCAGCCTCGTCCGCAGCAGCTTCTTCCACCGCAGGTGACTCCTGCGTCGGGACTTCAGCCGCAGCTTCCTCTGGCGTTGGTTCTGCTGTCAACTCCGCCAAGAGTTCTGGAACGGCTTCGGTTGCGGACTGCTCGGGATTCTGCTCGCGCTCGGCTGTTTCCTCGGCTGCGCGATCGAGCGCGTCAGTCGCGGCGCTCTCGCGTTCGACAGCAAGTTCCTGGAGCACGGGTTCCTTCATCAGGAACGCAAGCTGCTCCAGCGTGATCGGCTCTTCGGCCGCGTAAATAATCGCTTCGATTTTGCCTTTAAGTCCCATTCAAGATAGTTTCGAGTTTCAAGTTTTCAAGTTTCGAGAATTTGTATTGCAACGCACGATTTCAGTCCCGAGCTTCTTCCTCAACTGGAAACTAGAAACTCGAAACTAGAAACTGGTCCTGTCTACCGCCAGTCGTCTTTCACGGCGTCCTGTTCCCCGAACGCGGTGTCGAATCCCCTGTGCTTCTTCAGCACGATCTCGCCAAAGACGCCTTCCTGGCGCAGCAGTACTGCCTGCAAGCGCACCAGTTCCAGCACGGCGAGAAACGCGCATACCAGCGCGCGCTGCGTGCTAAGGTGCTTGAAGACCAGTTTCAGCCGGATCGGTTTTTCTTCCAGCATCATGCGGCGGCGCACGTACTCGATCATCCCGCCCACGCTGACGTTCTCTTCGTCCACCTGCATCACCGGACGCTCTTTCACGCGCTCCAGCAATTGGCGGAAGGTCTTCACCAGGTCCACGACGTCAACGGCCAGTTCCGGGTCGGTGCCCTCGGCGTTGCGGAATTCCTTCAACGACGGATTCGTCAGCACCGCGTCCTCAAGCTGCTGCTTCTGCATCAGCATCTGCGCGGCGCTCTTGAACTTTTCGTGCTCGAGCAGCCGGTTGACCAGTTCGTCGCGCGGATCTTCGTGCTGATCGGGCGGCAATGTCGGATCGCGCGGCAGCAGCATCTTCGACTTGATGTGAATCAGCAGTGACGCCATGTACACGAAGTCGGCGGCCAGATTCACGTCGAGATGTTTGATCTTCTCTATGTACGACAGGTACTGCGCCGTGATCTGCGCGATCGGGATGTCGTAGATGTTAATGTCCTGCTTGCGGATCAGGTCGAGCAGCAGGTCGAGCGGGCCGTCGTAGACCTCGCTCACCGTGACCGAGAAGGGATACTCGTTCCCCGGCTGCTTGGCCGCGGTCTTCAGTTCTCCCTGTGCGGGTGCCGGATTGTTTGCTTCCGCCATTCTGCTTCGTGGTTCCTTATTCTTCTGTTCCAGCGCTCTTCGCCGACGCTTCGTAGTCGTGCGACAAATGCATGGCCTCGCGGACTTCCTCCATCGTTTCCGACGCCGCTTTTCTTGCTTTTGCCGATCCTGCTTCCAGGATGTCCCACGCGATCTTCGGATTGTCCTCGTACTTGCGGCGGCGCTCCTGAAGCGGTGCCAGCGTGCTCACAACGAAGTTGGCCGCCCAGCCCTTGCACTCGATGCAGCCGATTCCCGCGCTGCGGCAGCCTGCGTCAACCTTCGCGATTGTTTCTTTGTCGCTGAATATCTTATGTAAATCACCGACGGGGCAGACGTCAGGATTACCGGGGTCCGTGCGCCTCATGCGTGCCGGGTCCGTCACCATCGTTTTCAACTTCTGCCGGATCACCGGCTCGGGATCGGTCAGCAGCAAGGCGTTGCCGTAAGACTTCGACATCTTGCGTCCGTCGGTTCCCGGAAGCTTTGCCGCCGGAGTCAACAGCGGTTGCGGCTCAGGGAAAACCGGGATGCGCACTTCTTTTTGCATTAGCGTCGAAGTGCTGATTGCTTCGATATGCTCGTACTTGGCCTTCGGGTAGAACTGGTTAAACCTCCGGGCAATCTCCCTCGTCAGTTCGATGTGCGCAACCTGATCTTCGCCGACGGGAACGCAATCGGCTTTGTAAATCAGAATGTCGGCCGATTGCAGCACGGGATAGCCGAGAAAGCCGTATGTCCCGAGGTCTTTGTCCTTGATATTGTCGCGCTGCTCTTTGTAGGTCGGCACGCGTTCCAGCCAACCTAGCGGCGTGATCAGCGACAGCAGCAGGTTCAACTCGGCGTGCTCGGGCACGTGCGACTGTATGAACATTGTCGCCTGCTCCGGATCAAGCCCGGCGGCGAACCAGTCGAGCGCCATCTCGATGCAGTTCTGCTTTATGCGCGAGGTGTCGGCGTAATCCGTCGTCAGCGCGTGCCAGTCGGCAACGAAGAAGAAGCACTCATGCGTGCTCTGCAACCGCACCCAGTTTTGCAGTGCGCCGACGTAATGACCCAGGTGCAACTTGCCTGTCGGCCTCATACCACTTAATACGCGTTTTTTGTTTTGTGTCAGTTCGGACATCAGATCTTCAAAAGTAGGGAATTAATCACTTCTACCACCGGGAACAACAACGAGCCCAAGAACCGCCCGCCCCAGAACATCAACAATATCAGCCCAAACATCCCGACGCTGTCGTACGCGCGGCGCACCGTCTCGGGCAGGAAATGCCGCAGCACATGGCTGCCATCCAGCGGCGGCACCGGGATCAGATTGAAGATTCCCAGCAGCACATTGATGAACATAGCGTTGTAAAGCAGCAACGCTATCGGCAGCACGCTGGACTGCGATTCGGAAACGAAATCGCGCGTGAACTTGAACGCCATCGCATCATAAACTGCCGGGCGTCCGCCTGGCACCGCCACCACGATCACGATCAGTACAACGGTTGCGCAGGTCGCGACAATGAAGTTGCTCACCGGACCCGCCACCGACGTAAGCACGTCATCGCGCACGTAATGCTTGAAATTGCGCGTGTTCACCGGCGTCGGCTTGGCCCAGCCAATCACCGGAAAGTGCGTCAGCAGGGCAATGATCGGCATCAGCACGGTGCCAACCGGATCAATGTGTTTGATCGGATTGAGCGACACCCTGCCCAGCATGAAGGCGGTCGGATCGCCAAGCCGCCACGCCATCCACGCGTGCGCCGATTCATGTACGCTGATCGCGAACAGGAACACGACTATCTGAAACACTATGTCAACTTGCTGAAGTGTCATGCCGGGTAAGAGATGATGTTAACACGTGAGAGGCGGGAAGAATCGGGAGATGTGATGATCTGGTGATCTGTTGATCTTTACAAAAGCGAGGCAGCCCCTTCTTTCGAGCAGCAAAGGGCGAGGGATTTTCAGGCTGCTCCAGATCATCACATCATCACATCATCACATCACCAGATTTCCTCGTCTGCACCTTCTTTGCTACTACGCACTGCGTCCGATAACGCGCATACTTTTTTCATGTCGGCCCTGTCCAACGAGCGCGTGCTCATCAGCTTTCTCGATTACCTGAAAATCGAAAAGGGACTCGCGCGCCTGACCGTTGCCGCCTATACGCGCGACATAGGACAGTTTGCCGAGTTCATCGAAAAGCGCAAGCGCACGCTGATCACGGCCTCGCGGCAGGACGTCCGCGACTTTCTCGATCAGCTCTTTCGCAAGGACGTGGACGGGCGCTCGGTCGCCCGCAAACTCTCGGCGCTGCGCCATCTTTATAAGTACCTGATCCTCGACCGCCACATCGAGCACGATCCCACGCTGAACATCGACACGCCGCGCCAGTGGAAGGTCCTGCCCAAATCGCTCGCCCGCGATGAAGTCGAGATGATCCTTCAGCCACGGGAAGACGTTTGCGACACGAAGTTGGCGCAGGCCATCGCTTTGCGTGACCGCGCCATGCTCGAGGTTTTCTACGCAGGCGCGCTGCGCGTTTCAGAGATGATTGGGATTCGGCTCGAAGACATGAAACTCGATCTCGGCTATGTGCTCGTGCGCGGCAAGGGAGACAAAGAGCGGATCGTGCCGCTCGGCGCTCCGGCTCAAAAGGTCTTGCGCGAGTATCTTGCAAAGTCGCGCCCAGTGCTCGGGGCAGGGAAGAGTTCGGCCCTGCTGTTTCTGGGCCGCAGCGGACGCCGCCTTACCCGCCAGCGCGTCTGGCAAATGGTCAGCGCGGCCTCGGAGATCACGGCGCGCCACGCCAGTCCGCACATGCTGCGCCACAGCGCGGCTACGCACATGGTCGAAGAAGGCGCCGATCTTCGCACGGTGCAGACGATTCTCGGTCACGCCGACATCTCGACCACGCAGGTTTATACGCACCTCGCGCTCGACAGGCTGAAGAACGTTTACAGCAAATTCCACCCACGCTCCCGGGCGAAAAACAAGGAGACGCCGAAGAATGACTGATCCCAGAACATTGAAGCCCTGTGCCGATCTGGTAATGGCCAACGATCTCAGGAATGCCGGCGCCTATGCGGTCAGCCGCGTAAACGAGCAGATGCTCCTTCCGACCATGGAAGTGTATCTGTCGACCGTAATCTCGATGCCCATGACGTCCAGGAAGCGCATTTCGCGGAGATCAAGAGTTCGCGAGACGCCGGCCCATACGATTCAAATGTGGGAGAGGCTTTCCTAGGTGATGGACTTCCGCAAACTCGCCCGCGATCAGGAACGTGCCGCCGAAAGCGAACAGAACACCGCTGAAGACGCGCGCCCACGCACGATCATAGAAGAGCACATCGCGGACTTCCTGCGCTCACTAGTCGAACGCAACTCGTCCAAGAACACGATCCTGGCCTACACCAAAGACCTGCGCACGTTTGTCGAATACCTGGCTGGAACCGCCGCCACTCGTAGCGCCGCCGTCCCGGCGGCTGTCACGGCGGACGTCCCGTCCGCCTCCCCTCACGATACCGACTGGTCCAACATCGACCACGTCCGCATTCGCGGTTATCTCTCGCACCTCTACGAACGCGGTCTGGGAAAGACGTCGGTCGCCCGTCACCTCGCCGCCTTGCGCTCGCTCTATAAATGGCTGGCGCGCGAAGGAGTGGTTGAACAGAATCCTGCGGCACTGGTCGCAACGCCCAAGCTGCCGAAGAAACTGCCGCGGGTTCCGACGATAGAAGAGATGAACAGCGTCTTTACGGGCGATATGCCGGATGCGGCGGCGTTTCCCGAGCGCGACCGCATGATCTTCGAGTTGCTCTACGGATGTGGCATTCGCAACTCGGAGTTGATCGGCATCAACCTCGACGACATCCGCTTGACCAACGAAATCATCCTGATCCGCGGCAAGGGAAAGAAACAACGTTACGTGCCCTTCGGAGACGCGGTGAAATCCGCGTTGGCAGCCTATCGACCCGTCCGCGAGAAGCTGCTCGCGGACAAGAAAAAGAAAAGCACGCGTGCGCTGCTGGTTAATCTCCGTGGCGGACGTCTCACCACCCGCAGCGTCGGCCGCATCGTCAAGCAGATCGCTGTTGCGCGCGGCTTGTCGCCCGACGTACATCCGCACACCCTGCGCCACGCGTTCGGCGCGCACCTGCTCGAAGAAGGCGCCGACCTGCGCGCCATCCAGGAAATGCTCGGTCACGAACGCCTCTCTACAACCCAGCGCTACACGCAACTTACAATGAAGCATGTGTTGGATGTCTACGACAAAACGCACCCTAGAGCGAAGTAGCATTTGTAAATTGGTAATTTGCAATTTGTAAATTGAAACGGTGCGGGCCGGATCAGGGGACTTGGGGGATCTCCAATTACAAATTACCAATTACAAATCACCAACGCATCACTTCAGCAGCCCTTTTCCCGCCACGGCGATGTTGTCGCGCGTCGAGTTCTTCACCACGTACATCATCTCGTCGGCCTGCCGAATGATCTCGTGGGCGCTGCGTGCGTCTTCGGGGAAGGTGGCCACGCCCATGCTGGCGCGAATGTTCAGCCTTAGTCCTTCCTGTTGCAGAAAATGGGTGCGCCGGAAGGTTTCCTGTAAGCGCCGGGCGACGTTCAGGGCCTGTTCTTTTCCCGTCTGCGGCAGCACGATAACGAACTCATCACCACCATAGCGAAACGCGGAGTCGATCAGGCGCAATTGGGACTTGATCGAGATCCCGACCTCGGCCAGCAGCTTGCTGCCGGCCAGATGCCCATGTGTGTCGTTGACGAACTTGAAGTGATCGAGGTCGAGGAACAACACCGTAAACTCGTAGCTGAATCTCGCTGAGCGATAGACTTCCGAGTCCAGCGTCTTGTAGAGATGGCGCGCGTTATAAAGTCCCGTGCAGTCGTCCGTGATCGTCAGTTCCTGAATGCGCTCGACCGCGCGAGCATTGTCGATGGCGATGGCCGCGTAGTCGCACAGCGCCTGCAGAAAGAACATCTCGCTCTGGCTGAAAGCGGACATGGGCACGTTGATCAACTGCATTACACCCAGGACGCGCAGTTTGGCTTTCAGCGGAATGCAAACGATAGAATTCGTTTCCCATTGCGTGACTTCGTCGATGCGGCTGGCGAAACGCTGATCGTTTTTTACGTCGGGCACGATGAGCGGTTCGCCATGACGCGCGACCCAGCCCGCGATGCCCTCGCCCAATTTCAGGCGGACCGTCTTGAGAGTATCTGCCGCATCGCCAACGGCAATCGCGAAGTAGAGATCCTCGCGGCCCTCGTCCACCATCAACAACGACCACGTAGCTGGGCGGAAGTACTCCGCGACTTTCTCCATGATGGTTTGCAGCACGGAGTCGAGGTTCAGCGACGACGTGAGCGCTTTTGCTACGTCATGGAAAATCTCGAGTTCTTGAAGCTGGCGTTTTCCGTCCGTTGTCGCGGCCTCTGCCATGGTCATTTCAAGTGCGGCGCAAAGTTTTCGCAATTATAGGGCTGAGTTTAACTCCCGGCAACCACCCATTTCGATGGGTGCTAGCTCTTGCCCATACCAACTGCCCGCCTGAACCGAATAGAACAAAGGCACTTACGGCTTTTCTGTTTGACACATTCCTGAGTGCAACCTTATGATTCAGGCGTTACCATCGTTCAGGCGTGGGATACGTGCCACGGTACCGTTCGGTTGCACGGTCGCCGCGCTTGTTGACGCGTGTGCTCATCACGCGGGAGGGCTCTGCTCGTGGGATCGTTTGGCGAACGTTTGCGGCGGGAAAGAGAAATGCGCGGTATCACGCTTGATGAAATAGCAGCCGCAACCAGGATTGGAACGCGGTCCCTGAAGGCATTGGAAGACGAAGAGTTCAAGAAACTGCCGGGCGGGATATTCAATAAGGGCTTCGTCCGCGCTTACGCAAAGTTTCTTGGGATCAGTGAGGAGCAGGCTGTCTCCGACTATCTTGCCGCATCCGGCGAATCTGAAAAACCTGCCGAAATCGACCCCACTCAGTTGCTCGCCCGGCGCGAAAACTTTGAGGAGAAATCGAAAGCTGCGATTAAGCGGGTTAAGGAACTCCAGAGCGTCCAGACGGATTCTCCGTCGGGTGTCCCATGGACGGCGCTGCTTGGATTGATCCTCCTCGTTGCGCTGACTTGGGGTGGGCGAGTCGGTTATCTGAAATACAAGACCTATCGGGACGAACAGGCGCAGGCCCAGCGCGATGCGCAGCAGGCAAAGGTGCAGGCCGATGCCGCAGCCTCGCAAGCCGCAGCCGCGCAGCAGACCGCCTCCCTGGCTCCGGCGTCGGCGCAGCCGCAGACCAGCCCAGTCATTCCGCCGGACAATGCTTCATCGCAGCCTTCTGAGGCAACGCAGCCGCCCTCCACACCCTCAACGACTGCTCCCAAACCGGAGAACGAGCAGCAACCCAGGCCCGAGACAACGCAGAAAGTTCAGCCGGCCACTGACCCGAAGGCCGTCGCCACCGACAGATCAGCCACCAATCCGGTCCAGCCCGGTAATTTCGTCGTATCCATCAGCGCTCGCGAGAGAACGTGGGTCTCAATCACGGCTGACGGCAAGTACCTGATGTCGGGCGAGCTACCGGTGTCCAGCCGGAAGACTGTTGAGGCGCACAACCGCATTGTCCTCAAGACCGGAAACGCCGGCGGCACCGATCTTTTCTTCAACGGCAAGCCATTGCCTCCACTCGGTGCCGAAGGTGTGGTTCGCACGGTCACAATCAGCGCCGACGGTAGCATCCAGTAATCGCGCACCAATACGCGGTCCTGCCAGAATGCGCTAACCCTCTTGACTTCAAGGGATTACGGCTGAATTACGATTCACGCTCATTTAATGCGTGGAAGCCGCACATTAATGCGTAGAAGCTGCGGATCGGTTGTGAAATCCTTGCCGAAAGGGTTCTTCTCTGGTAGTTTCAAAGAGTCAATTTTTTGACTGAACTAGCGGCAAAAGTATTCCCCGCCTGACTTACATCCTTCCGCAGGGAAGCCACATCTGGCCGTTGGGTACACAGGAGGAGACAATTGTCTTCCAAGAACCGATTCTTTACGTCTGAGTCCGTGACCGAAGGTCATCCGGATAAGATCGCAGATCAGATTTCCGACGCCATTCTCGACGCGTGCCTGGAAAAAGATCCTTACAGCCGTGTCGCCTGCGAAACGCTGACGACCACCGGGCTCGTCGTCATTTCGGGCGAGATTACCACCGAAGCCTACGTTGACTTTCCCGCAATTGTGCGCGGAACCGTCACTTCAATCGGCTACGACAATGCTCTTTACGGCTTCGACTCGAACACCTGCGCCGTCGTCAGCTCGATCCACGCGCAGTCACCCGACATCAAACAGGGGGTTGACACCGGCGGCGCCGGCGACCAAGGCATGATGTTTGGTTACGCAACCAATGAGACCGCGGAGTACATGCCGACGGCAATCTCGCTGGCTCACAAGCTGACGTTCCGCCTTTCCGAAGTGCGCAAGACCGGCGTTCTTTCCTACCTGCGTCCGGACGGCAAGTCCCAGGTCACCATCGAGTACGACGAAAACCACAAGCCGGTCCGCGTGGAAGCCGTCGTCATCTCGACGCAACACTCCGAGAGCGTCGACAACGAAACGCTCCATGCAGACATCCTGAAGCACGTCATCCAGGCCGTCATCCCCGCCAATCTGCTTGACGAAAACACCAAGTACCATATCAACCCGACTGGACGTTTCGTCATCGGCGGCCCCATGGGCGACACCGGCCTTACCGGACGCAAGATTATCGTAGATACCTACGGTGGCATGGGACGGCACGGCGGTGGCGCTTTCAGTGGCAAGGACGCAACCAAGGTTGACCGTTCCGCAGCCTATATGGCCCGCTATATCGCCAAGAACGTCGTCGCTTCCGGTCTTGCCGATCGCTGCGAAGTCCAACTCGCTTACGCCATCGGCGTTGCCGACCCGGTCAGCGTTCTCGTAGACACGTTCGGAACCGCCAAGATCGATGAGGCAAAGATCGCCGAACTGGTTCGCAAGAACTTCAAGCTCACTCCCAAGGGCATTATCGAGTCCTTGAACCTGCGTCGGCCGATCTATCGCAAAACGGCTTCTTACGGGCACTTCGGGCGCAACGACAAGGATTTCACCTGGGAAGCGACCGATAAAGCTGCCGCCTTGGCCGAACAGGCTGGGTTGAACGCCGCAGTCACCGCGAAAAAGTAACTTCATTGTGTGGGGACGGGGCTGTGCCCCGTCCCAAACTTTTTGAACTCAAGCAGTCGGCTCAATGCGCGCCCCCGCCTGCTGCGAAAAATCTGAAATCCTCCAGGCGCGCACACAGGAGCATATGTCCACATCACCAGCGCACGTCGCTTGCGACATCAAGAGTTTCGAACTGGCTGACCTCGGAAAAAAGCGCATCGAATGGGCCAACCAGTCGATGAAGGTCCTGCAGTCGATTCGCAAAGACTTCATCAAGAACCAGCCACTGGAGGGGATTCGCATCTCGGCTTGCCTTCACGTCACTGCCGAAACCGCGAACCTCATGATCACGTTACGCGATGGCGGAGCCGACGCAGTCCTTTGCGCGTCCAACCCGCTGTCCACGCAGGACGATGTTGCCGCATCGCTCGTCCGCGACTACAACATCCCGGTTTACGCCATCAAAGGTGAGGACAACGAGACTTACTACTCGCACATCATGTCCGCCCTAGATCACAAGCCGCATTTCACCATGGATGACGGCGCCGATCTGGTCACCACCACTTTGACCAAGCGCACCGACGTACTCGACGGCATCATCGGCGGCACTGAAGAAACCACCACCGGCGTCATTCGCCTGCGGGCGATGGCCAAGGACGGCGTTCTTCGTTACCCGATCATTGCCGTCAATGACGCCGACACCAAGCACCTCTTCGACAATCGTTACGGCACCGGCCAGTCCACCATCGACGGCATCGTCCGTGCCACCAACTTCCTGCTCGCCGGCGCAAAGTTCGTCGTCGCCGGATACGGTTGGTGTGGACGCGGTCTCGCATCCCGCGCTCGCGGCCTGGGCGCCGAAGTCATCGTCACCGAAGTCAACCCGACCCGTGCCCTCGAAGCGGCCATGGAAGGCTATCGCGTCATGTCCATGGAAGAAGCCGCGAAACTCGGCGACGTCTTCTGCACAGTTACCGGCAACAAGAGCGTGATCCGCAAGGAACACTTCCAGTTGATGAAGGACGGCGCCATCGTCTCCAACTCCGGTCACTTCAACGTCGAGATCGACATCGCCGCGCTTGAAAAGCTGTCTTCCGGCAAGCGCACCACCCGCGCTTTCGTCGAGGAGTATTCGTTGCGCGACGGTCGCAAGATCAACCTGCTCGGCGAAGGCCGCCTCATCAACCTTGCTGCCGCCGAAGGTCATCCAGCTTCGGTCATGGATATGAGCTTTGCCGACCAGGCCCTTTCCGCCGAATACCTCGCCAAGAACCATTCCACGATGGAGAAAAAGGTTTACGTGGTTCCCGAGGAACTCGACAAGAGGGTGGCCAAGCTGAAACTCGAATCCATGGGCGTCAAGATCGACCGCCTCACGCCCGAGCAGGAAGAGTACCTCGCGGGTTGGAGCGAAGGCACATAGACCACATTTCAAACGAACATACAAAAGGCCGGCATTGACCGGCCTTTTGTTGTCGCCCCGAGGCCCCCATCCTTCTCCTCTGCGCCCTTTGCGCAACCTCTGTGTCCTCAGCGTATTTCCTAGTACGCGAAGTACGGCCCCGCTCCCGCCGGAGTGGACTGCGATTCGATCGCGGTGAACACGTTTCGTCCGTAGAAGAAAGACAAGCCCCAGTCGAAGCCGGGCGCGTTCGGCCCAGCTATGTCGTCAAATGCGAAGTTGTTGCCGCCATTCGCCGAGAACAACGTCTCGGTATTCGCCACGGAGAACGAAACGGAACTAGTGGCGCCGTTCAGCCCGCTGTTCGTCGCCGACAGATTCAGCGTAGTGCTGGGGCAATAGAAGCTCGTGATACCTGTCCCGAACGT
Source organism: uncultured Acidobacteriota bacterium (assembly GCA_963777415.1). Lineage (GTDB taxonomy): Bacteria > Acidobacteriota > Terriglobia > Terriglobales > Acidobacteriaceae > JAEZPW01. The sequence goes on along the minus strand of CAVZQL010000019.1, from coordinate 211,385 downwards.
GCCAGTGTTCGTGCACGTTGGAATATTGGTGGCGTTCGGGAAAAAGTACCCGTTCGAACCGCTATCGATGAAGCTGTTGCTGTACGCGTTGTTGCTGAAGGTAGTCGTGAAATTTCCTCCCCCATCAAGCGTGAGTACGGTTGCGCCGTTTAACCCGTTGTTTGACTGAGTGCCGATACCGAAAACCAGGGACCCATTGACACTCGTCGCTCCGGTCGCAGCGATCGCGGGGAGTTCGATGATCACTCCGTTGTTATCCGTCGAGAACATCCAGACCGGATTTTGTAGCTGCTGAGTCAAGCTAACAGCGGTCGGCGTGCATGTTCCGCCGCTCGGGCATACATAGTACGGGAAGTACATGCCCAAGGGCAGATTTGCCGCGGACGACGGACAATTCGGCCCGCAGTCCTGCCGGAAAACACCAACTCCAAGAATCCCGTTCGCGCCCAGACTCTGCAATGTATCCCCGTTCGTACCGGCGCCCAGGGTCATTGAATTCGTCGAACAGTTCGATGGTATGGTGGCTTCCATATCCCCAATGATCTGAATCGGCGTTGAACTGGCTTGTTCGCCGGCCAATTTAACGTCAGCTACCCTCACCGATCCCCAGTTGAAGCTCCCATCCGCGTATTGGACGCACTCCACCACCGGATTCCCGCCGATTGTCTCCTGCGGCAACGGGAGGGTTAGCACCGAAGACAATATCCTGAGCCCCTCCGATCCTGTGTCAATCATCACGTTATCGACGGTCTGGCAAGTAGAGCTGCCCGGAACGCAAACTACCACGCTGGCGAATGCCATGTTAGGAATCCCAACCGGGCCTGCGTTTACGCTGATGGGTAGGACGTTCGAACCCGATGTTGGAATCGCGTTCGGCGAAGACGATCCGGAGCCTCCTCCACATCCCGCCAAGAATGCAAGGGTTCCGATCAGGACTGCGGTTGAGACATTGCGCACTGAAAGTCCTCCGTTTCGCAACTTCAACTTACCGAATGGCTTCGGCACGAACGCCTTCTGGAATCATTTGTGGCACGTAGGCCCTGCCAAAAAACGAACGCATGTGGCCGCCGGACTCCACAACCAGTCCGGGCTCATTGATAATGAGTGGGCCTCCGTGGGCGCGTCTGGCTTGGGCGGCTTGGGCAAACTGTGGAAAGTAGGAGCCAAGCACCTGCCGCAGGTCGGGAAGGAACGGTCCATCCCACGAAACGGCGAATACCTGTCCTGTCGGCGAGGCATACTCTCGAACGACGGTGCCAGTCTGTGATTGCATTTCGTGCATGACGTAACCGGCGCCTTGTGAGACTCGCAAAGTTGCTTTCATGTGTGCCTGATCGGCTTGCACCGTGCTGACATTTCCTCCCAACTCCGCGGAGGCGCGTAGCGCAACGAGCGGCAGCAGGAGGAAGATTGCCAACAGTCGAATTGAGGAGAAACCTGCGCGAAGTATCATTTCAATTGCTCCGCCATTAGCAAATCGCCGACGAATTAGATCGTCGAAACCGAATTAGGTCGTCGAAACGTCTATCCGTTTCAAAGCTGTGAACCCCGTTTGAAAATAAAAGTCGCACGACGCGAAAATGTAGTCCGTTCAAGCAATAGTTTTTATTCACAAATTTGCACCTGCTCCCGAGCCTCTGAATCTCATGAGTCATTGGGAATGTTTCAGGTCCCCGGAGGTTTTCCGATGAAATGCAATCTGTGCAAGCGTGAAGAAGCGATATCCGGCCTATTGTGCGGCCCCTGTGCCGAGATGGTGCAACGCCTGATCGTGGTCGAAGAGCGCTTGCGAACGGCTGAACAAGCCGCCGAATCTCGCTCCGTGAGTACCGCGTTCGCGGCCGCCGGGTCGCTCGGATGACTTTCCACGGCCACGCCCGGATGAAGATCGGATGACATTTTGGTGCCCCACGTTCCGCCGAATCCGCATAGCGGAGCGGCTAACGTGGGTCGCGTTCGGCGCTAAGGCAACTACTCTATTTCCTTTTCTATACTTTCGTAACTTTCCCTTCTGTGTTTTTTCCATGTAAGCTCTGAGCGAGTCGGCCCGGATCACACCAATCCGCTTACAGGAAATTGCCTTGATAAACACACAGGAACTGATCGACATGCGGAATGCGGTGCGCTTCCCGCTCAAGTTGCGCATCATGGTGAAATCCGCAGCTTGGGAGCACGAGACCGAGACATGGAACGTCTCGTCTGGTGGCGTGCTTTTCGAGGCCGATGAAGAACTTTGTGTTGGTTCGGCCATCGAATTTGCCATCGCAATGCCGTCCACCAAACTGGGAACACCTGCCGATGTACTAGTCAATTGCACTGGCAGGGTGGTACGCTGCTCTGGCGAGGGCACGCATCGCGCCGTGGCTGCTGTAATTGATGAGTATCGGTTTGAACGCTCCTGAACGATGACGCGTGACCGGAAACCCAAATCGTAAAGCGTCCGAGAGAATGAAAGTGCCAGAAGACGGTAACGCAAACCGCATCAAAGTAATTTTGGCCGACAGCCAGGCGATCTTTCGGGTCGGCATCAGCAAAATTCTTACTGCCGAAAAAGATATCCGCGTGGTGGCCGAAGCCCAGACGCTCGGCGAGACTTTTGGCGCCGTCTCGAAGGTTCAGGCAGATGTTCTCCTGTTCGAATCCAACGTCTCGCCCTCTCCCGTCGACGCGATCCGCGAAATTGCAAGTCAGGACGCCCGCCTCAAGATCGTGGTCATGACGGCGGATGCGACCGAAGATGACACCATTGGCTATTTGCGTTACGGTGTGCGCGGCATCATCTCGCGAGCCATTACCGCGGATTTGCTTGTCCGCTGCGTTCGGAAAGTCAATGAGAATGAGACCTGGCTGGACAATGAGAAGGTCAACTGGATCATTCAGGCTTATCGCACGCAATCCGCGGAGCTCAGGTCGGCTGCTTCCAAGTCCGTCCTGAGCGACAAAGAGTTGTTGATCGTCTCCGGCGTCACCCAGGGGCTCCGCAACAAGGATATCGCCCAGCAGATCGGCACGACCGAGCAGGTCATCAAAAATTATCTCCGCAAGATTTACGACAAACTGGGGCTCTCCGACCGCCTCGAACTCGCGCTCTATTGCCTGCACAACCGCATCCTGGAGCGGTCCCCCTATGTCGGCGACCAGCCCGAATTGCAGAAGGCGATTGCTGTTGCCGTGGCGGGCGCCGCTTCCACCGGAAATAGCCAGCCCTAACGCATACCTCCCAACTGATGTAGAATCTTTAGTTTTGTGGGGTCGCCCAATATGCCGCGTAACCACACGGAGGAGCGATTGTGAAAGGCAATGCGAAAGTTCTGGAGTGCTTAAATACGGTTCTCAAGGCCGAACTCACTGCCATTAACCAGTATTTCCTCCATGCCGAGATGTGCGAGAACTGGGGCTATGAAAAGCTGGCCAAACACACGCGCAAGGAATCCATCGAAGAGATGCGCCACGCCGAGTTCCTGATGGAGCGGATTCTCTATCTTGACGGCACTCCCAACATGAGCGACTACTTCAAGATCAACGTCGGCAACTCCGTCGGGGCGCAGTTTAAGAACGACTTGCAAGTGGAGTATGACGCAGTCAAGCGCCTCAACGATTTCATTAAGATCGCCGGGGACGCGGGTGACTTCGGCTCCCGCCAGTTGTTCGAGAAAATTCTCGTCGATGAGGAAGAACACATCGATTATCTCGAAGCGCAACTCAACGCGATTAGCGAAATCGGCATTCAGAACTACCTCGCGCAACAACTGGAAGGTGAGTGAGTGAGAGACGGTTTTAGGCATTGGGTTTGAGGTCTTAGGTTCGAACCAATACCTAAATACCTAAATACCTAATTACCCAATACCTGCTTCTCAGCGTACCTGTTAGAATAGCTCTGCAACACCGTGCGCGGAGAGATGGCCGAGTGGCTGAAGGCGCACGCTTGGAAAGCGTGTATAGTCGAAAGGCTATCCAGGGTTCGAATCCCTGTCTCTCCGCCATATTTTCATCCCAAAACTCCCGCACTTACTGCAATTTCTCTGCAATTTCTCGTGAGAACAAATAAGGTGCGACTCATCCGCCCTTCAACTCGTCTTACTAAGATGCTGGACGATGTTGTTTTTGGAGGGAAATATGTTCCTGAGTCTCAAGCCGCGCCTCGTATTCGCCGTCGCACTGATATGCGTGCTCGCATCCGCCGCGTGGGGCGACTCTCTTCATTTGAAGAATGGTAGCTTGATCAAGGGCAAGTATCTCGGCGGAACGGAGAGCGAGATTAGCTTCCAGGTCGGCTCGTCCGTTCAGCGCTATTCGGTTGGCGACGTCGATTCCATCAGCTTCGAAGATTCCGCAAGCCCGCCACCGCAAAGTGAGACGCCGCAGCTCGCGCCCCGGCCTTCGGAACCTCGTGCGGAGCCTGGCCAAAACAACACGTACCCCTCACGCACCGTAAATGTCCCCAGCGGCACCAACATCATGATCCGCACCATCGACGCGGTTGATTCGGACCGCAACCAGATGGGCGATAAGTTCAAGGCAAGTCTTGAACAGCCAATCGTCATTGACGACATGGTCGTCGTGCCCAAGGGCGCCGACATCTATGGCCGGCTGACCCAGGCGACCGAGGCGGGAAAAATTCAGGGCCGCTCGCAGTTGAAACTCGAGCTGACCGGTATTGTCGTCAACGGTCAAACATTTCCTCTGGTGACGGGGGACTACTCGGTCTCCGGTAGTTCGCGTGGCGCTTCGACGGCTAAGCGCGTTGGCGGAGCAACCGCGGGCGGTGCGATCCTCGGGGCCATTATCGGCGGGGGCAAAGGCGCCGCTATCGGGGCCGGTGTCGGGGCCGGAGCCGGTACTGCCGTCCAGGTCGCGACCAAGGGCGAGCAGGTTCACGTACCCAGTGAAACCCTGCTCCAGTTTGCGCTCCAGCAGGACGTGCGATTGCCTGTTGCCAATTCCCCCTCGCGTCAGGAACCGTAACAAATCACCGCTGGTTGGGTCATCCGGAGAGGGAAGTGGTGCCCCACGTTCCTCCCGATTCGCGCAGCGGAGCGGGCTAACGTGGGGTTTCTCTTGGCGTTATCCGGAGAGGGAAGTGGTGCCCCACGTTCGCGAAGCTAACGTGGGGTTTCTCTCGGGCCTAAAACGAACCCCTCACTCCGTTCCAACCCCGCCCTGCGCAAGTTCGTTTATGCACACGGTCTTTGCGTTTACGAACTCGCGAATTCCGTGTTCGCTCAACTCGCGTCCGTAACCCGAATGCTTCACGCCCCCGAATGGAAGCCGCGGGTCCGAAGCCACCATGCCGTTCACGAACGCCATCCCCGCTTCGATCTGGTCGATAAACGTCGCGCGCTCTCCTTCGTCGTTCGACCACAGGCTTGAGCCGAGCCCGAACTTCGTGTCGTTCGCAATCTGGATAGCCTCCTCGATGTCCTTTGCTCGGAACAGCGACGCCACCGGCCCAAACAGTTCATCCGCATACGCCGGCGAGTTTTTCGGGACGTTCGTCAACACCGTCGGAGCGTAGAAAAATCCAGGTCGCTCCAGCCTGTTCCCGCCGCATAACACCCGCGCTCCCGCCTGTACCGTCTCCTTCACTTGTTTATCAAGGCCGTTGAGCCCCTCCTCGGTCGCGAGCGGACCTACCTCAACGCTCTCGTCCATCGGATCGCCCACCTTTAGCGCCTGCATCCGTTCCACAAACCTGCACTCAAACTCTTCAGCAATCCGCTCATGCACGATGAAGCGTTTTGCCGCAATGCACGACTGCCCGTTGTTGACCGTTCTCGCCTGTACCGCGGTCTCCACCGTCTGCTTCATGTTCGCGCTCGGCATCACTATGAAGGGGTCGCTACCTCCGAGTTCCAGCACGGTTTTCTTAATCTGCCTGCCTGCTGTCCGCGCAACGCTGCTGCCCGCGCCCACGCTGCCCGTCAGCGTGACGGCTACGATCCGCGGATCTTCGATGATGCGGTCCACCTTGTCGGTGCCCACCAGCAAAGTTTGGAAGGCGCCTTCGGGAAATCCTGCGCGCCGAAAGACGTCTTCAATCGCCAGTGCGCACTGTGGCACGTTCGACGCGTGCTTCAGCACGCCGACATTGCCCGCCATCAAACCTGGTGCGGCAAAACGGAACACCTGCCACAGTGGAAAGTTCCACGGCATCACCGCCAGCACCGGACCCAGCGGTTGATACCTTACAAAGCTGCGCGTTGCGCTGCTCTCGGCTTTCTCGTCGGCCAGAAATCGTTCGGCGTTTTGCGCGTAATACTCGCAGGCCCGCGCGCATTTCTCGACCTCTTGAACTGCCGCCCGCAGCGGCTTGCCCATTTCCAGCGTCATCGTCCTAGCGAGTTGATCTTTGTCGCGCGTCAAAATCTCGCAGGCGCGCCGCATCATCGGGCTTCGCTCCGCAAAGGGAACACGTCGCCATTTGCGGAACGTCTCAGCCGCTCGCTGCAACATCGCTTCGATCTCAGCGTCCGTATGAGGTTCAAACGTCCGGATCAATTCGCCGGTAGCCGGGTTCAATGTTCTGATCGCCATTCTGACCTCACATGAATTGCATGGGCATTTGTCGGTTGCGATGTCGAAACGCGCAACCGCGATGGCTTGTGGAACGGCGCCCCAAGTGCCCCACGTGGAACGGTGCCCCACGTTCCGCCCGATTCGCGCAGCGGATCGGGCTAACGTGGGCCTTGCGTCGGAAGACTCACACCGCGTCACTTCCTTGCGATCATCAACCCCGACGGCCCCGGCAGGCTCACATGCTGCACTTCGCGGAATCCCGCGCCTCTCAGCCACTCGGTATATTCATCCGAACTGTACGTATTCCCGTGCTCCGTCGCGACCAGCATATTGAGGGCAAACAGCGTGGCAGCCCTCGGTCCCGTCTTGTCCGGATCGAGAATGAACTCCTGGATCACCAACCGCCCGTCCTCGTTCAGCGCATCGTAAGCTCTCCGCAGCATGAGCTTGTTTTCTTCCACACCATAGATGTGACAAACCGAAGATGACAACGCAAGGTCGTACCCGCTTCCATACTTATCCGTGAGCAGATCGCCCGGAATCAATCTCACCCGCTCGGCCTGGTTCCCTCCATGTTGGTGCCCCACGTTCGCGAAGCTAACGTGGGGTTCTTCCACACTCAACCCTGCCTCTCTCACATACTCTGCCGTCAACTTCAATACGTCCGGCTCGTCGATTATGTCCACGCGCAGATCTGGTTTCGCCTGTGCAAACGCGATCGAGTACGCGCCCGAGCCTCCGCCCAGATCAACCATCCGTCTCACGCCGTCAACTCCGACTGCTCCGACAACGTGCGGCGCCCGCTCTCGCCCATTCCGGTCCATCGCCGCTATGAACGCCCTTGTGCCCGCCTCATCGCGCTGGACTCCCGCCCGTCGCGCAACTGACGTTCCTTCGCGCACGCACTCCGTCAGCGTTGACCACCTGTCCCACAAGTTCACCGTGTGCATCACGGCCATCCGCTCGTTGTCCGGAGAACCCTCGCGAAAAAACCGCGACGACGTTGCCGTGTTCACATACACGTCGGCGCTCTTCTTCAGCAGTTGCAGGTTGACCAGTACGTTCAGCAGCATCCCGGTCGCGCGCGCGTCCGTGCCAATCTTCGCGGCGACCTGCTCCGCGCTGCCGCCATTCCCGACTGCGGTGAAAATGTCGAGTTCCACCGCCGTCAAAATCGCACGGCTCTCCTGAAAAGCTCTGATCGTCTGGTTCAATTCATCGGGGAAGCAAACCGTATTGTTCATGAAACGCAGTATAGCTGGTGCCCCACGTTCGCGCAGCTAACGTGGGGACTCTCCCGACGTCTTCTCACACGGCGCCCAATATTCCCATACTGCGCCCCACACACGTTGTCATCCCAAGTCTTACACCGTGCCCGACACACATTGTTATCCCGAGTCTCGCGCGTTTTTCGCGCGAGGCGAGGGACCCCTATGGCCATCGCAACCCCGCCATTTACAATAAGACCGCTTTGACCACTGAACGCGACCGCCCAGTCCTCCTCCACTCCGACCATCTCACCCGCGCTGTGTCCGGCCGCAACATCGTTGACGACGTCACCTTCGACGTCGCCCGCGAAGACATTCTCGCCATCGTCGGCCCCAGCGGAGCAGGGAAGTCGTCTCTCCTTCGCCTGCTCAATCGCCTCGATGAGCCAACCAGCGGAACTGTTTTCCTGGAGGGCCACGACTACCGCGAGATCCCGCCCCGCGAACTGCGCCGTCGCGTTGGCATCGTCATGCAAACGCCCTATCTTTTTCCCGGCACGATCGCCGAAAATTTGCGCTTCGGCCCACGCCAGCACGGGCAAGAGCTGTCGGACGAAGAGGTGGATCGCCTTCTCGCACAGGTTGGTCTTCCGCGATACGCAAGTCGCGACGTCGAGAATCTTTCTGGCGGCGAGGCGCAGCGCGTGTCCGTTGCGCGTGCGCTGGCAAACTCGCCAATCATCCTGCTTGCGGACGAGCCAACATCGGCTCTCGACCAGGAAGCCAAGCGCGGCATCGAATCGCTCATCTGCGATGTAGTCCGTCAAAACGGCTTAACCTGCATCATCGTGACGCATGACACGGCCCAGGCCGCGCGCATGGCCACTCGCGTTCTTGTCATGCAAGCGGGCCGCATCAAGCGCATCGGCCCGACCGAGGAGGTACTCAATGCAGAGCGCATTTAGCAGTCGCGTAGGTCTCGGACTCATTCAGGCCGCCATCGCCGCGAGTCTTGCGGTGTTCGTCATGCTCCTCGCGCGCAAACGCAACATCCATATCGAATCTGACCTTGGCATTGCCCTGCTGCGCGGCATCGCGCAGATCGCCGCCGTCGGGTCGGTCCTCGTCTTGCTCCTGCGCGGCCCCTGGTGGACTGCCATTTTCGCGCTCGCCGCTATGATGTTCGCCGCCGCCGTGACCTCCGCGCGCCGCGTCAAGTTGCCGGGCGGATTTCAAGTCTCGCTCTACTCCATCTTCGCCGGCGCCGGATCCGTCATCGCCCTGATGACGCTCGCTCGTGTCATCGACAAGAGTATCGTGTCTCTTATCCCCGTCGGCTCCATGCTCATCGCCAATGCCATGAATACCAACAGTCTCGCGCTCAACCGCTTCAAGTCCGATGTCCAATCGCACGTCGGGCACATCGAGGCCGCACTCTCACTCGGCGCCGCCGCCGAGCAGACCGTCGCGCCCTATGTGCAGCAATCCGTTCGCGCCAGCCTCATCCCGGCCATAGACTCGCTTCGCTCCCTCGGCATCGTCTGGATTCCCGGCCTCATGGCCGGCATGGTGCTTTCCGGCACGCCGCCCCTCTACGCCGCAATTTATCAATTCGTCGTGCTGTCGATGATCTTCGCGTCTTCCGGCCTCACATGTCTGGTCAGCACCGCACTAATCCGGCAACATGCATTTTCTCCGGCAGATCAATTGATCCTCCGCCCGAGTGCCGCAGCAAGATCCTGAGTTGTTGATTTGTCACGGTGCCCCACGTTCGTGCAGCTAACGCGGGAGGGGACGGTGCCCCACGTTCGCGCAGCTAACGCGGGGGATTTTCCGTGTGTTTGGAGTTTATGCCGCCTTCAGCCCCGCATCCTCCGCCGCCATCTTCGCAATCGACGACCAGTCCGCATCGGCCATGCCCTTCGCCACCACTTCCACGAACCGGTCGTGGATCAGGCTGGCAACGGGCATCGGCACCGCCGAGCTTTCGGCGGCTTCGAGCGCCAGTCGGATGTCTTTTAGTCCGAGCGCCGCTCTGAATCCGACAGGTTCATACTTGCCGGCAGCGATGATGCCCCCGTACGTCCTGTAAACGGGAGCGGAGAAAAGTGAATTCGTCAGCACGTCAAGGTAAACGTTTGGATCGACTCCCTGCTTTCGAATCAGCGCGAACGCCTCACCCAGCGACTCGATCATCGATGCAATTAGAAAGTTCCCGCTCAACTTGACCGCGTTCGCCATCGCAGGTCGCTGGCCAATATAGAACGTCTGTTTCCCCAGCACGCTCAACACTGGCTGGCAATGCTCGATTTCACTCTTTCGTCCAGCGGCCATGATGAACAACTCGGCCGCGCGCGCCGCCTCCGGCCGCCCGAATACGGGAGCCGACAGGAATGCCTGCCCGGCTTTTTCGTGCTCTCCTGTTAGCCGCTCCGCAAGCGCCACGCTGATCGTGCTCATGGACACGTGAGTGCTGCCAGGCGGCATTGATTCAAGCAACCCGTTCGATCCGAATACCACCTGCTCAACCGCTGCGTCATCAGCCAGCATCGTGATCACCACTTCCGATGGCGCAGCCATCGCCGGATTACCCGCAACCTTCGCACCCAGTTTGGCGAGAGCTTCGGCCCTACTGCGCGTGCGGTTATAAACGATCAGTTCATGCCCGGCGCGCAGCAAGTTCTCCGCCATCCCCGAGCCCATATTGCCCAGACCAATAAATCCAACTTTCATTGTTCTTGTGGTCCCTTACTGAATCACTGATTCAATGAATCATTGATTCAATTTCGTCACGCCACCTGTCGCAGCGCGGACTTTTCTTCTTCGATGGCGCGCAGCATTTCCTGGTCGTCGCCGAACTTGAAATAGTTCAGCCCGCGCGCGAGCGCCTCGCGTGTTTCGCTGTTGGCCAGGAACTCAAGATCGTCCTTCGAGACCAGCTCCACGCCCTTGCGGTCCAGATGCATCCACACATCGTGTACGCTGCCGTGTTTCCTGCGGCCCAGATTTTGCAGGTACTGCAACACGCGCTCCGCTCCCACCTCGCCGTCATGCCGTGCGACCCCGACCAGCCCATCGCTCGCTCGCCGCGCCCATCCCGCGACAAACATTCCCTCGACCACCTCGCCGCGTTCCGGATCGAACACTTCGAAGGACGGCTGCTTCGGATCATGCGAGTTCGCGTTCGTCACGTATCCTTCCGGCCCGTAAGGCAGCCCGACGTTCGGATCCTGCACGTCGCCTATCGCGAAAATCATCGTGTCCACGTCCAGGTCCACGGTTCGATCCGTCGCCTTGGCCGCCGTTGCGCCGTTGCGCTCAACCAGCACGTTCTCAGTCACGGTCAGGTGATCGATCCGCCCGCCCCGCCCCGCATGTATCTCCTTTGGCGAACACAGGAACCTGAACGTCAACTTCGGCAGACGGTCGGTGCCCCACGTTCTCCCGAGCCGCGAAGCGTCGAGGGATAACGTGGGTTCCTCATGCTTCCGCAACACCTTGAACGTCTCGTCCATCACCTTGCTGATGTCTTGCCCAACCGCCGCCAGCGGTTCCTTGATGCGCCTGAGTTCGTTCGCGAAGTCCTCGCGGTCCAGGTACATCTGTATCTCCTCGAACTCCTTGTCGTCGAATTTCGCGTCGAACGGCCCGCGTCGCGCCACCACGATGACTTCCTCCGCCCTATGCTCCGGGTCATCTTTTAGCAGCCATCGCGCGACGTCCACCATCACGTTGCCCATGCCGACCACGGCAACGCGCTTGCCGGTCGAGAAATCCTGTGACGCAAACGGAGGCAGCAAGTTGTAGTGATAAACGAAGTCCTTGGCGGAATACACCCCGCGCGCCGCTTCGCCCGGCAGTCCCAGCTTCTTTGTCCCTTGAGCGCCGACGGCGAAGACAATGGCCGACGGATTCAGTCCGCGCAGTTCCTCAATCGTCAGCGAACCGTTTCGGCTGACCGGCAGATGTCCGAAGTAGTGGAGATTGGGAAGGCTGAGCGCCTTGGCGAACTGCTTCCGCAAGCCAAACTTCATCTTGTCCTTTGTGGGATATATCCCGTACTCGGCGAGTCCGCCCGGCTTGATGTCTCGGTTGAAGACGACCACTTCATGCCCCGCAAGCGCGATCTTCTGGGCGGCAAACAATCCTGCTGGTCCTGCCCCAACAACGAATACGGTCTGCAAAAATACCTCCCTGGTTTAGCCCGCAACGTCCAGCCCCGCCAGCCCCGATTGGCATAGGGTGCCCCATCCTTGCGAAAGCAAGGGTGGGGTCTTTCCTTCCCTCACAATTGGATGAAGTCTCCTAGCCGAAAGAATCGGGCATTCTGGCAGCAGCTTTCAGTATGATTTCCCTGAGTACCGAGTACCGAGTACCGAGTACCGAGAACTGAGAACTGCCTTCATGTTCCGCGCCATCATCGCCCAGATACGCCGCATTCCGCCCGGTAAGGTCGCCACTTACGGCGACGTCGCCTACGCCGCGGGATATCCCGGCGGCGCCCGTCAGGTCGCCTGGGCGCTCCACTCATGTCCGCCGGGCTTACCGTGGCATCGCGTGATCGGCTCAGAAGGGAAGATACTCTGCACCGGCGAACTCGGCCTCGAGCAGCGCATGCGCCTCCAGTCCGAGGGCGTCCGCTTCATCGGACTCCGCGTAGCCATCGCCGAACACCGCTTCAACTTTTTCCCTACAAAGAAGAAATCCAAGGTTCCGCGGAAGTCTAAGTCGTCCTGACCTTCCACCACCCGCGCCCGCAGCGTGTCATCCCGAGCGTCAGCGAGGGACCTGTTTTTCGCCCGCACCGCCACAACTGCCGACCGTCCACCATGACCGCCCGCAGCGAGGCGCTGATCGCTGATCGCTGACCGCTGACCGCTGACCGCTGACCGCTGACCGCTTACTTCCCAACCAGCTTCATGTACTCGTCGAGCCTCACAAAGCGGTACCCTCGCTTCTTCAACTCAGGAATAAGCGTTTCGAGCGTGACGACCGTTGTCGAGAGTTCGTGGAACGTGAGGATGTGAGTGGTCACGCCCTGCTTCTCGCGCTGGGCAATCTGCTTCAGCACGGACTCGCCCAGCGACGGCTTGGGACACTGCGTCGCCTTGCCGACGCACAAGTAGTCGAGCGAATTCACGTCGCGCACGGCCAGCGGATTGTCGGACGAAATAGTCATCACGCGATAGCCGCGCGCTTCGATTTGCGGACGAAGGTCTGCGGGCAGTATCCACTCCGGCGGGCGCATGAACTTCACCTGCGTCTCACCAACGTTCTTGATCACCGCCGTGCAGTGGTCGATGTCGGCCAGCGCGCCGGCCGCGCCGTGCCTCTGCTCGAACTGGCGCAGTTGTTCGTGACCATACGTATGGTTCTCGATCTCGTGCCCGCGCTTCAGGACATCCTTGGCGGCGTCAATGCATGTGACGCCGATGTTGGTCTCGTGGCGCTCGCCCCATGTCTTGGGCGTGAGCCTCCAACCCATGACAAAGAACGTAGCTTTCACGCCCTGCGCATCAAGCAGGTTGAGCAGGCTGTCCACCTTAGGCTCACCCGGCTTGTTGACGCCGTAGAGCACGTAAGGCCGCGGCCCATCGTCAAAAGTTAATGCAATAAGTTTCTGATCAGCAGCCAGCGCCGAAACGGTGCAGGAAAGGAGAAGTGCAGCGAAGATTAAAAAGCGTTTCATGGTCCTCAGCAGGGCTGCTGGTTTGGAGCGCTGGCCTCTGGCCGGCTGTCGCGGGGGCGTCTCGCCCGCGCATCCAGCAACTCTGTCCGGAGTAGATGATAGGTGAGAAGTGTGGGATGTAGCTATCCGGAGTTTGACTTAAGTTTAACCTGCCGTTCTCAGAGCTGCTGCATAATGTCTGAAGAGGAATTCGCTTGAGTATCAAAACGCTAAGTACTCGGCTCGTGTATCGCAATCACTGGTTGCTAGTACGCGAAGACGAAATCGAACGCGCCAACGGTGCAAAGGGCGTCTATGGCGTGGTGGAGAAAGACGATTGTGCCGCTATCATCCCCATCGACGGCGACCACATTTACCTCGTCGAGCAGTTTCGTTATACGGTGCAGGCGCGTTGCTTTGAACTTCCCCAGGGCGGATGGGAAACCGCCGGCGTCGATCCCGAAGAACTTGCCCGTGGTGAACTACGGGAGGAGACAGGTCTTCGCGCCGATCGCATGGACTATCTTGGCTGGATGTGGGTCGCCTACGGCTACGCGCATCAGAGGCAGCACGTATTTCTCGCCACCGGGCTTCATCCCGGCGAGAGCAGCCCCGATCCCGAAGAGCACGACCTGCAAGTACACCGTGTCACCGTCGCCGAGTTCGAAGAAAAGCTGCGCGACAACACCATCACCGACGTCTGCACACTGGCGGCCTGGGCGCTCTACCTGTTGAAGTGCGATCCCCGGCTCAGCAACAAGCGGTCAGACGAGCAACTCTGTCCGAAGTAGATGATAGGTGAGTAGAACAAGCGCGGCTATCGAGAGTTTTGACTTAAGTGGAAACGAGATTTTGCGTTTTTGCGATTTTCCGATTTTCCGATTTCTACACCATCTCCGTTCCCCACAGATCATGCAGGTGCAGAATGCCTTCGAGCTTGCCGTCGCTGCTGACGACGACCAGCGAAGTGATCTTTTTCTGCTCCATGATGTTGAGGGCCTTAATGGCGAATTCGTCGGGTGCAATCGTTTTCGGCGAGCGCGTCATGCACTCGCCTGCGCTGAGGTCCATGACGTCTTTGCCGCGGCTTTGCAGCAGGCGGCGCAGATCGCCGTCGCTTATGACGCCGACAAGTTTTTCGCCTTCGGCCACGGCGGTCATGCCGAGCTTCTTGCGCGACATCTCGTAGATAACATCATGCATGCTGGTCGCGGGAGTGACCCTCGGAACCGCATCGCCCGCGTGCATCAGCGTATGAACACGAGCAAGCTTCTTACCCAGTTTGCCGCCCGGATGCAGATTGGCGAAGTCTTCTTCCTTGAAGCCGCACTTCTCAGCTAATGCGACAGCGAGTGCGTCGCCCAGCGCAAGCATGGTCGTCGTCGAAGCCGTTGGAGCCAGGCCGAGCGCACCGGCTTCCTTGGCCACCGAGCAGTCAAGCGCCACATCAGCCGCCTGCGCCAGCGTAGACTGCATCTCGCCGGTCATCGCCACCAGGAGAATTTCGAGCCGTTTGATCGTCGGTAGTAGCCGAACGATTTCTTCGGTCTCGCCGCTCTGCGACAATGCCAGCACGAGGTCGCCCTGGGCCAACATGCCAAGATCGCCATGCACGGCCTCCGCCGGATGCAGGAACAGCGCGGGCTTGCCGGTCGAGCTGAACGTCGCGGCAATCTTGCGACCGATAATTCCGCTCTTACCCATGCCGGTGACGACGACTCGCCCAGCGCAGCAGTGCAACAACTCAATGGCGCACTCAAATTTAGCCGCCATAGATCCGGCGACGCGGTCGGCCAGCGCCTTGAGCGCCTCGGCTTCGACCCGGATTACGTTTTCGCCAATAGTCTTCATCGGATTGGTAGCGCCGGACTCCAGTCCGGCGGGCCCTGTCTGTGCGTCTACGCCTTTTGCCTTACTGCCGCATCCACCGCGATAATTTGCTCCAGCATCCCACGTAAATTCTTTAACGCTATCGAATTAGTTCCGTCCGACTTGGCTTCGGCAGGGTTGTCGTGGACTTCCATGAAGATGCCATCGATGCCTGCGGCCACCGCAGCGCGCGAAAGCAGCGGAATGAACTCAGGCTGTCCACCTGAGATTGCCTCGCCATTCGATCCGCCGCCTGACGGGATCTGCACCGAGTGTGTCGCGTCAAACACGACGGGCGCAAACTCGCGCATGACCGCCAGCGATCGCATATCAACCACCAGGTTGTTGTAGCCGAACGATGTGCCACGTTCAGTCAGAAACACATTGTCGTTTCCGGACTGGCGGCACTTCTCGACCGCATGACGCATGTCCCAGGGTGCGACGAACTGTCCCTTCTTGATGTTGACGGCGCGCCCGCTCTTCGCCGCGGCAACGATCAGATCGGTCTGGCGGCAAAGGAACGCGGGAATCTGCAGCACGTCTACGGCCTCGGCAACGCGCTCGACATCGTGCGGCGTATGAACGTCGGTCAGCACAGGCACTTTGAGCCTCTGCCCGATTTTGTGCAGGATTCGTATTCCTTCGGCGAGGCCCGGTCCACGATAGCTTTTGAGTGAAGTGCGATTGGCCTTGTCGTAGCTGGCCTTGAAGATGTGGGGCAGCTTGAGTTCACGCGCGATCACCGCAATGGACTCAGCCATCCGCATCGCGTGCTCTTCGCTCTCGATCACGCACGGACCGGCGATGAGGAACAACTCACCCCCGCCGACGGCCACGCTGCCGATTTTGAATTCGGTCGCCACCGTTAGTGCTTTCCCACTTTTTCAGGCCGCAAAAAAAGATCTAGGTCCTTGCTCTGGCTGCGCTGACTGCGGCTCTTCCGGTTCGCGTAAGACGCGCCTACAAAGGCCGAAAACAACGGCTGAGGCTCAAGCGGCTTCGACTTGAATTCAGGATGGAACTGGCAGCCGAGGAAATATGGGTGCTCGTTCTGCGGCAACTCGACGATCTCGACGTAAGTTCCGTCGGGCGTAAAGCCGGTGATCTGAAGCCCAGCGGCGCAAAGTTGTTCGCGGTATTCCTGGTTGAACTCGTAACGATGGCGATGGCGTTCGCTGATCTCCAGCTTGCCGTAAGCCTTTGCCGCCAGCGATCCCGCTTCCAGTTTGCAGGGCCAGGCGCCGAGGCGCATAGTGCCGCCCAATTCCTCCACGCCGCGCAATTCGCGCAGCTTGTAGATGATGCGGTGCGCCGCCGCCGGATCGAACTCGCTCGAATTGGCGTCTTCCAGCCCGCACACGTCGCGCGCGAACTCGATGCAAGCGGTCTGCATACCGAGGCAAATGCCGAAGTACGGAATTCTTTTCTCGCGGGCGTAGCGGATCGCGTTCAACATCCCGGCGATGCCGCGCTTGCCGAAGCCGCCCGGCACGAGGATGCCATCATAGCCCTCAAGCTGCTGTTCGTAACTCTTGTCTTTGGTCTCGAGGCCTTCGGCTTCGATCCAGTTGACATGCAGCTTCAAGTTCTGGTTTATCGCGGCGTGTGTCAGCGCCTCTTTGAGCGACTTGTAGGAATCCTCGTACTCGACGTACTTGCCGACCAGTCCGATCGAGACCTCGTCCGCGGGATTGTAGACGCGATGAATCAGCGCCTCCCACGGCTTCAAGTCCGGCTCGCGGGCCTCAAGGTGCAGGTACTTGATCACCAGCCGGTCCACGCCTTCATGATGGAACATCAGCGGGCATTCGTAGATGGACTCAACGTCCTTCGCCGTTATAACGGCTGCGTCTTCGACGTTGCAGAAGAGCGCGATTTTGGCTTTCAGTTCCTTGGAAAGGAATCGATCGGTTCGGCACAGCAGGATATCCGGCTGTATCCCGATGCTGAGCAGTTCCTTCACCGAGTGCTGCGTCGGCTTCGTCTTGAGTTCACCAGCAGCGGCGATGTAGGGAACCAGCGTCACGTGCACAAAGAGCGTGTTCTCGCGGCCCAGTTCCTGGCGCATCTGGCGGATGGCCTCAAGGAACGGCAGCGACTCGATGTCGCCGATCGTGCCGCCGATCTCGACGATGCTTACGTCCACCTCGCCCGAGACCTTTTTCATGGCGGCCTTGATCTCGTTCGTGACGTGCGGAATCACCTGGACGGTTTTGCCCAGGTAGTCGCCCCGGCGTTCCTTGGCGATGATCTGCTCGTAGATACGGCCGGTCGTCCAGTTGTTGTCGCGCGTCAGCTTGGAATGCGTGAACCGCTCGTAGTGGCCGAGGTCAAGGTCGGTTTCGGCTCCATCGTCGGTCACGAACACTTCGCCGTGCTGGAACGGCGACATGGTGCCGGGATCAACGTTCAGGTACGGGTCGAACTTCTGCATCGATACCTTGAAGCCACGGCTTTCAAGCAGGCATCCGATGGAGGCGGCGGCCAGTCCTTTGCCAAGCGAAGATACAACACCGCCGGTGACGAAGATGTACTTTGCCGACATCAGTTCCTACCTTCCAGGTTTTGTACGGGTTTGTGCTGTGCGGTGGGGTACATAACCAATTATGCCAAAAAACGGCGCGCACAGGAAGTGTTACGGAATGGTAAATTCCCGTGTTAACTTCGCGAACTAAATTCCCACGTTAGCTTCGCGAACGTGGGGCACCAATTGCCCTCAATTCCCCCGAAATGCATCTAAACTGGAGTAAGCTACTCGGTTATGAGACGGCATTTACTACTGCTCGCGGCTTTACTGGCGCTGATTGCGTTCCCCGTGTACGCGCAGACGCATAAGTCGCCTTCTTCCAAGTCCAAACAGGGCGCTGCAACTCAACCGCGAAGCGATGGATCGGATCCCTCGGCGCCGGTTAAAGAAGATCTGAAGCGCTTGATCCTTACCGACGGCTCGCATCAGGCCGTTATCAAGTACCAGATCATCGGCGACCGGGTGCATTATCTGAGCGCCGAGCGCTACGAGTGGGAGGACGTGCCGTCCTCTCTCGTGGACTGGGACGCCAGCCGCAAGGCCGCCGCCGAAGCCGCTGCCGAAGACACTCGTGCCCACGAGATTGATGCTGAAGCGAAGAAAGAGCAGGAGGAGGAAGACGCGAACGCTCCTTCGGTTTCTCCCGGCCTCAAGCTGCCGCCAACCGGCGGCATTTACCTGCTCGACGTTTATCAGAACAAGCCCGAGTTGAACGAGCTCACGCAGAGTGGGGCTGACGTCAAAACGCACAAGGCCGGCAACATTCTGCGGGCGACCATCAACCCGATTGCCAGCGCCAAGCAGACGATCGAACTCACGGGGCCTCATGCAAAAATCCAATCGCACGTTGGCGACCCGTTTATCTACGTCTTTCTGGACACGGAATCGGATTCACCTTACACCTCCGATCCCACGAAGCAGCAGGACCACTGGCGCATCGTGAAGCTCGAAGAAAAGAAGGGCAATCGTCTCGTCGGCAACATCAACATTGCCGTTTACGGCAAAGTCAAAGAACAAGCTCAGTTTGCCCCAGCGGAAGTGACGCCGGTCTCGGGGCGCTGGATCAAGATCACTCCCCAGGGACTGCTGCCGCCCGGCGAATACGCGCTGGTCGAATGGCTTGGCCCGGACGGCATCAACCGTTTCGTCTGGGATTTCGGCGTCAATCCGAACGCGGCAGCCAATACCGGTGTCTGGAGAGCGCAGCCGATTAAGACCAACCCGGCCGGAACGCAAGCCGGAGCCCCAAAAGACCCGTCACTCAACTCGCGGCAGCCGTAGGAGAGTACCTAGTACTCAGTACTCAGAATTATGTACGTTCGGCCTCGCTAGTGCATCTCTCCTAATAGAGGTTTGCCTATGTTTGCGACGCGTCTGGTTCGACTGATTGAACTCCACTCCGAGCAACTTGCTACGAGCTTGACCGAGAAGATCCGGACGTCGCAGAGGACGCTCGACTATCTGAAGATCGATCCCGAAGAGCTGAAGCAGCAGGCCGTCGATATGTACAGTAATCTTGGCGACTGGATCACGAGCAAGACCGAGAGCGACATCGAACTGCACTACACACGGATTGGGGAACGGAGGGCGGAGCAGGGTATCCGCTACAGCGATTTTGTCTGGGCGGTGGTTATCACTAAGGAAAACCTTTTTCACTACCTTCAGACCGCGGCGGTTGCCGATCGCGCCATTGAACTACTGGGCGAACTCGAACTGCTGCAACTCGTCGAGCAGTTCTTCGATCGGGTGCTGTATTACGCCATAGTCGGTTATGAGCGGGCGCAAAAGGGGCGGCACGCCGCATGACATCGGGTGATCGGCTGATCGGTGATTGAGTGAATCGGGTGATCGAGAGCCCAAAAACCGTACCGCCGGCGACCCGCTGGCTGTCGCGTGGGCGACTCGCCCACGCCTCTCGGTTGGCTCCGACCGTTCCTTTGCGTCCTTAGAGTTGAGGGCTTTTGTCTCCCCCGATGACCCGATCACCGGATCGACCGATTGTTTTGGTTCTTCCGCGCAGGCCTTGATCTCCCACCGTTCTTTCTCCTTTATTGGCGCACCCTCCCCTGACGGGGAAGGGTGCGGCACCCCCGTTGTGGTTGTTGGAATTGGCGGCGTGAGCGCGGCCGGGTCGTCGGATTGCTTCTTGCATTTACAACAGGTGCGCTCCAGCTTCTTCAACTCTTCGACGCGCTTTTCGTGCAGTCGCGTGCGGTCGCGGTCTTCGCACTCCTGGTTTATCTTGTCCCACAATTGATAGGCGTTGAGATTGCTTTTGCGGTACTCGTCTTCCTTCTGGCGGTGGAAACTGGTCTGCTTGAAATTCGACGACATGGTTTGCAGCATGTAAGTGGCGGTGCCGGCTGTCTTGCGGTCGATGGTGCCGTTGAAGAGGCCGTAAATGACGTGGGTCAGGGCGTAGTGGATGCCGTCGGGATCTTCCATGAGTCCGAGACTGATGACGGGCGCAGGCGCGGGAGTGGCGGCGCGGCGGTTGGGGAAGTCGAGGTAGGCCTGGCGGTGGAAATGGCAGAAATCGCGGTCGCGCATAGCGGGCGATCCGCACTGGATGCCGTTGGTCTTGATGTGTCTACAGCGACGAGCGTTACGGTCGATCATGAAGCCCCCGGAAGAATCGGAAAATCTGATAAACGGAAAATCGGAAAATCTGAAACCAAACCAAAACCAAAAGCGAAAGAGAAATAGCCGTTAGCTATTAGCCGTAAGCCATAAGTAAAGGCAAGGCACGGACAGCGGCGTCCTACCGCAGGGCGGGGTTACCCTCGGTTACCTCTCCCTGTGTGCAAAATCGTATGTTATTGAAATAAAGCTAGTTAATTGGTCGATCTAAAATTAGCGCGGAGTAAGTGGCTGAAAGTAAGCGACTTATGACCTCGATATCCTTTTGGAGGAACGGGTCGTTGCTAATTTCTGATCTGATTTAAGTATGACAACTTTGGAGGGGAAACCCGCCAGGTTGGGGAGAATTATATTTGGTTTATTTTCAGCAAGTTAGGGGGAACTTAGGACACGAGGGGGGTTGACATCTCCCGACGCTGCGCTCCTCGGGCTGGCAAAGCAGTGGGCGGGTTGCTGGTGCAGGCGAAGGTAATCGATCACTGTTCCGTGGGAAGCACCCTTGACTTGACCGTAAACTTTCGGCAGTTTTCGAAGCGCATGTCATTTCGCCAGCAGTCGTCAGTGTTTTTGTTCCGGCAGGCGGTAACTTTTGACTGTTTTGGCAGCACGAACGAGCCACGATCTCCAAGGGTCACGTCGGCGAAGTCAATCACCATTTTATGGACGGTAAACGGAAAGCCTTTCCCCAAGACCGCTTCCTGATCGAGGCGCATGATATGCGATTCCGCCTTGCTGATCCAAAGGTGGCCATGATACGCGGGGGTAGCGTGCTGCTGGTTGGCGTTGATGTACCAACGCGAGTTCTCGGGTGCCACGGAGAAATCGAACAACAACGCGGGTCTTGAGTCGAACTTTGTTTCCCGGACAAAGGAGAATTGTGCCTTGCTGGCAGGTTCGAAGAGAAGCCGCAACGCGAGTGCAAATTCTCCCTGGAAGCTCATGCCGTTCAGGCGCGGGAGCGCGGCGGCGGCTCTGTGCTTGCCATCGATCGCTACATTGCCGTAAGACTCCTTGCCGTCCAAGACCGTGATGGTCGAGTTAATCACGCTGTAGCGCTGCATGCCTCGATCGCCGGAAGCCAAACCGACAGGTTTGTAGCGTTCTGTGGTCTGGTCGCAGACGAAATTGGGCAGTCGCTCCGCTTGGGAAAGCGCAAACTGGCAGACTTCAGTCAGCAAAGCGGGGGACGCGTTGGCGACAGGAAGACTCCCGCAGTACCCGTCGGCGGATTGTCGCGACGGAGCGACCGTGGTCGAGCCTGTATCTTGCGCTGGCGATGCCAAGCACAGCGTGATCGTCAACAGCAAAATCCCGAGAGCTTTGTTCATTGCGCTACAGTATGTTCCCGGCTCACGCCTAAACGCTATTGAAAAAAAGCCGCGGGTGCCATGCGGCTAAAAGGTCTCGCGTACGAACTAGTCGGTTATAAGTCCGCCGATGAGGTCGGTGACTTTGTCGATGCGGTGCTCCATGCACCAGCCTTCGAGGGCATCGACGACCTTCTCGGTGGCGCAAGGATCCCAGTAACTGGCGGTGCCGATTTCGACGGCGGCGGCGCCGGCGAGCATGAATTCCACGACGTCTTCGGCCGTGGTGATTCCACCGAGGCCGATCACGGGGATGTCCACCGAGTGAGCGGCTTCGTAGACCATGCGCAGAGCGATGGGCTTGATGGCCGGTCCGGAAAGTCCGGCGGTGACATTGGAGATGCGAGGTCGCCGCGTTTCGGGATCTATCGCCATGGCGAGGAAAGTGTTGACGAGCGAGATAGCGTCGGCACCGGCGTTCTGCGCGGCCCGGGCCATGGCCGGAATGCTGGTGACGTTGGGCGAGAGTTTGACGATCAGAGGCCGATTCGAGGCGCTCTTGGCGGCGGAGACGACTTCTTCGAGCAGCGTTGGATCGGAGCCGAAGGCGATGCCGCCGCGTTTCACGTTGGGGCAGGATACGTTAAGTTCGTAGGCCGCTATGCCTTCGCCTTCGTTGAGGATGCGGATCGTAGTCTGGTAGTCCTCGCGGGTATAGCCGAAGACGTTGGCGATGACAAGGACGTTGTTCTTCTTGCGCAGCAGGGGAAGTTTTTCATCAAGGAAGGCGCGGGCCCCGATGTTCTGAAGGCCGATAGCGTTCAACATGCCGGCCGCGGTTTCGAACAGGCGCGGAGGCGGGTTGCCGGGCATGGATTCGCGCGAGAGGCCCTTGACCACGATGCCGCCTAGTTTGTCCAGAGCGATGATGTCCTCGAACTCGATGCCATAGCCAAAGGTGCCGCTGGCGGCAATGATCGGGTTCTTGAAGGTCAGCCCGGCGAAGGACACGCTGAGGTCGGGCCGGTTGCCGCGGCGCATCGTGGGTGGATGGATCTTCTTCATCGTGAAACCAGTTTACGACAACAGGTGGGGCCAGCCGAATAAGAGATTTGCGGGGGGGCGAGGACGGGACGCCCACGCGAGATAAAAAATGCCCTCGCTCTCGCAAGGGCATCTTCTCATCTACTTACAGTCAGCTCATAGAGCTTTGTAATCTGGGGGGCGCCGGTGCTACGAATTCCGTCCCCTGTACCCGAGTACGCTACGACGTGTAGGCGGCTTCCGCCAGCTCCGTGTCGCGATGGATGTACTGCAGGCGTTTTTCGAGCTGCTCCTTGTAGTGGTCGAGGTCGACCGGTTGCTTGGCTACGCCGGTTTCCATGGCGGTCTTGGCGACGGCATAAGACTCCCAGGCCATCACGCGGGGATCGAAGGGCTTTGGGATGATGTAGTCGCGTCCAAACTTGAGCGATTCGACGCCGTAGGCATGGCAGACTTCGTCGGGCACGGGTTCGTGCGCGAGCGCCGCGAGAGCGCGGCTGGCGGCGACCTTCATTTCTTCGTTGATGCAGGTGGCGCGAACGTCAAGCGCACCGCGGAAGATGAACGGGAAGCCGAGCACGTTGTTCACCTGGTTCGGATAATCCGAACGCCCGGTGGCGATGATGATGTCGGGACGGGCTTCAATTGCTTCACGATATTTAATTTCAGGATCGGGATTGGCCAGGGCGAAGACGACCGGATCGTGGTTCATCGAGCGGATCATATCCTGGGTGAAGGCGCCTTTGACGGAGAGTCCGACCAGAACGTCGGAGCCGCGCACGGCTTCTTCCAGCGAGCGCACGGGACTCGCGGTCGCGAGGCGATCCTTGTACTTGTTCATGCCGGTGGTGCGGCCTTTGAACACTACGCCCTTGGTGTCCACCATGATGACGTTCTCGCGTTTGACGCCGAGGCGGATGTAAAGCTCGGCGCAGGAGATTGCGGCGGCGCCAGCGCCGTTGAAGACGACCTTAACGTCTTCGACCTTCTTGCCGACGAGTTCGAGCGCGTTCAGCATTGCCGCAGCCGAGATGATTGCGGTGCCGTGCTGATCGTCGTGGAAGACCGGAATTTTCATTGTCGCCTTGAGGGTTTCTTCGATCTTGAAACACTCGGGGGCCTTGATGTCCTCAAGGTTGATGCCGCCGAAGGTGGGCTCAAGCAACTGGCAGAGCTTGATCACTTCGTCCGGATTCTCGCTGGCGACTTCGAGGTCGAAGACGTCGACGTCGGCGAAGCGCTTGAAGAGCACTCCCTTGCCTTCCATGACAGGCTTTCCGGCCAGCGGGCCGATATTGCCGAGTCCGAGGACGGCGGTGCCGTTGGTGATGACGCCCACCAGGTTGGCCCGCGCCGTGTACTTGAACGCATCCAGCGGGTTCTCATGAATTGCGAGACAGGGCTGGGCAACGCCCGGCGTATAGGCCAGGGAGAGG
Source organism: uncultured Acidobacteriota bacterium (assembly GCA_963777415.1). Lineage (GTDB taxonomy): Bacteria > Acidobacteriota > Terriglobia > Terriglobales > Acidobacteriaceae > JAEZPW01. The sequence goes on along the minus strand of CAVZQL010000019.1, from coordinate 187,170 downwards.
TCCCGCTGAGTCTTGCATGGTTTGGTCGAGACGACCTCGATCTTGCCGGCCCGTGCACCGTCGTGATAATCGAGCGCTTCTTGCCTGGAAATGGCCACTATGAGTTCTCCGATCTGATCGCGCAAAAATGTATATACATACAGCCGGTCAAGGCTGCGATGGCGGACTGTTAAAAAATGAAAGTCCGACCGCTGTGGTATGACTTCAGCGCGGTCGACGGAAACCGGAAACAGGACCGTAACTCGGCACAACGCTCGAAGCCCATCAGGCGCAGAAGACTTCAGATACGAAAGCGTTCACGCGCCCATTCTCACATTATTCTTCGGACCCAACCAGCGACTGTGACGTACGTCACAGTGTTGACGGGAAAAAACGTTTGGCGCAATCGCCAATCCCGATTGGACACTAGCGCCTGAACGTGCCCATTACTTCAGCTTGAGCGAGTACGTGGCCCTTCATGGCTGATTCCAATTGCTGGCGGCTGGCTTCGGGTTCGAGGGAAAGCTTGGTATCGAGCGCGTAAAGCTTAAAGAGGTAGCGGTGGGTTTTTCCGGGAGGTGGGCACGGGCCGTTGTATCCGATGCGGCGGAAGTCGTTTTGCCCCTGGCGTGTGCCGTCAGGGAGTTGTTCGGATTTTGGAACGCCTTCGGGCAGCCCGTGAAATTGGGCTGGAATGTCATAGATAATCCAATGGGTGAAGGTGCCGACGGGCGCATCAGGGTCGTCGGCGACAAGGGCAAACGACTGAACTCCTTGCGGGGCTGCGCCCCATTCGAGCGCGGGTGAAAGATCGGAGCCTTCGCAGGTGAAACGCTTTGGGATTTCGGCGCCAGCGGCGAATGGGGTGGAGTGGAGCGTGAACGGCATAGACGATCCTCCTGCATTGGTAGGTGGGTTGTGCGTGCTGTCTTGAGTGGTGGCAGCAAGTACAAGAAGCAAGATGACCAAGAGCAGAGCGGAGGTTTTTCTGACGAGGAAAAAAGCAGGGTTCGCGAATGCTTGCATACGGACCTCACGAGGAGCAATTCTATCCCGTTTCTGGTGGGAAGCAGGGCTGGCGCGAAAAGAAGCAGATGACGCAACACCGTTCTCCCAACGGGCAGATGCCGCTGGCCGTTGTTGGCGCTGTATTACGGTGATTTTAGGTGGGCAAACGTAGTATCATGGTATGTCACAGGGGGTTGTGCGTGCTATCACCTTATGGGTTGGATATCATAGAAAGCTGCTTCACCTGCAAACTACGCGCGGACCGCATCTTTTGCGACCTCCCTGCTGCCGCGCTGCAGTCGTTTGAAGCGATTAAGTATGCAACCGCTTATCCGAAGGGCGCGGTGTTGTTCGTGGAAGGACAGGCGCCACGGGGCATTTTCGTCCTTTGTAAGGGACGGGTGAAGCTGTCGATTTCATCGAGCGACGGTAAGACCCTCATTTTGAAGATCGCCGAGTCGGGCGAGGTGCTGGGCTTGAGCGCCACCGTTTCGGGCAAGCAGTACGAACTGACAGCCGAGACCATCGATCCGTGCCAGGTGAATTTCGTGAAACGCGAAGATTTCCTGCGCTTCCTGCGGGAGCATTCAGACGCGTGTTTTCGCGTTGCGGAGCAGTTGAGCGACAAATACAACGCGGCCTGTCATGAGATACGTTCGTTGGGGTTGTCGCATTCGGCAGCGGAAAAGCTGGCGAAACTGCTGTTGGAGTGGAGTTCTAAGAACGGCGAAGCGCAGAAGCAGGAGCCGCGCCTGAAGCTGGCCCTGACCCATGAAGAGATAGCACAGATGATCGGGACGTCGCGGGAAACCGTAACGCGTTTATTTGCCGATTTCAAAAAGCGCCAGATTGTGCAGACGAAAGGGTCGACTCTTCTGATCCGCGATAAAGCAGCCCTCAAGCAGATCGCTACCGGCTAAATTGTTGAAAATGAGATGCCAATGTACAGGCATCACGGCTAAAAGTGACTCTCATCACTGCTATAAACCCTTGTTGGAACTAAACAAGAGGGTATGGAGAGCGTCGCGAATCCGAGCTGTTTCCGCTGCGAACTGCGACCGGACCGGGTGTTCTGCGACCTACCCTCAGACGCGCTTCAGTCCTTCGACGAAATCAAAGCAACCACGATTTATCCTCGCGGCGCGACCCTATTTGGAGAAGGGCGACAGCCGAAGGGGATTTTTGTTTTGTGCGACGGTCGCGCGAAGCTTTCGATCTCGGCGGAAAATGGCAAACGACTGATGCTGCGGGTGGCCGGCCCGGGCGAAGTGCTGGGTCTGAGTTCGACATTATCGGGAAAGCCCTACGAAATAACAGCCGAGGCGTTGGACGCTTCACAAGTCGTTTTCGTAAAGCGCAAGGACCTGCTTAAATTTTTGCGGGACCATCGCGAAGCCTGCATGCAGGTGGTTCACCTCCTCAGCGGCGACCTCCATTCGGCTTACGAGCGGGTGCGCTTAATCGGCCTCTCCAGAACGCGGCGCGCAAGAACCCCACACGCAAAGGCTTAGAAGCCCAAGCCCTACGCATCGCCACACGATAGACTCGTACGATCCAACCATAGGTATTAAGGTAATTGAACTAGGTTAATTTCTTTGCGCAGTCACTATGAATCCACGCTAGAATCCGCTGGCTAAACGTATTGTCTGGCGGAGTGGTTCATGGTAAGCCGCAAAACGGGCTCGATCATGTTTTGGCTTGGGAGTGCGAAGGAAAAGAACGCAGGCACTTCCGACAACCCGCTCACGCCGAAATCCATCCGAACAGTTGCGGCGCGCCCGACCATCGATTCGCATCGCGTTTCGCTGGTAGCCGCATGTGCTTCAAGAACAAAACCTCTTGCAGGACTTGGATCCACTACTTTTCCGTGTTGCAGGAACTAAATGCACCGGGGATGACTCCGGAGCGCGACGGCCGTTAATGCACGCTGCGGAAACGCGGCGAACCGAAAAGGACGAGGTGGTCTCGATCAGGTCGTGGGGACCAGGTCGAGATAGATCCAAATTTCGATAGTCAGCAAACATAAAAGAACGTTCGAGCGCGTTTTCAGCGTTGAGTGCCTTGCTCGAGGAGCAGAGGGTATGCATGTTTCCACACTGAAGCGGTTTGCTCACCGGTTGGCGATCGCATTGACCGTACTGGTTTTCAGCCTGGCGGCCATGGCGAAAGGCGACAAGCAAGCCAAGTCGATAGTGGCGACGGCCACGGGACCTGCCTCGCAATACGTCGGGGCCGACACCTGCAAGGGCTGTCACGAAGATATCGTCAACAATTTCCAAACGAATCCACACTGGACTTCCACGCTCAAGGTGGAGGGAACAGAGGTTCATGCTTGCGAAACATGCCATGGGCCGGGGCAGGCGCACGTCGAAAGCGGCGGAGACAAAAGCAAGATTTTTGTCTTCGAGGGCCAGAGGGCTGACGTTATCAGCGGACGCTGTTTGACCTGTCACCAGGCGAGCATGGAGCAGGGAAATTTCCGGCGGTCACAGCACTTCAAGAATGGCGTCAGTTGTATCGATTGCCACTCACCGCATCATGCGCGCGAGAAGAACGCCTTGCTTCTGGAAGATTCGCCAACGCTTTGTTACCGCTGCCACACGGAAACGAAGGCGGATTTTGCGAAGCCTTACCGGCACCGGGTGAACGAAAAGCTGATTATGTGTTCGGATTGCCATAATCCGCACGGGACCTACCTGCCCAGGCGTTCGTTGCAGACTACGGCGGGCCAGGAGGCGGTCTGTTTCAACTGCCATCGCGATAAACAAGGACCGTTCCTCTATGAGCACCTGGCGGTTAAGGGCGAAGGCTGTACCGCCTGTCATACGCCGCACGGTTCGACGAATCCGCGATTGCTGCGAGTATATCCGGTGAACATCATGTGCATGCAGTGCCATACGCAAGTGATGATATCGACCACGCAAGCCACGAACGGCATACCGGCGATTCCAACATTCCACAACCAGGCACAGAAGTACCAGGCTTGCACGTTGTGCCATGCGAACATTCACGGCTCGAACGCCAACGAATTTTTCTTCTACTAGGAGGAGACAATGAGGCAGAAAAGATTCTTTCTAAGTATGATCGTCGGCCTCTGCATCTGTCTCGCTTCTAGCATGGCGAGCGCGCAGGCGGACCAGTCGGGCACCAGTCAGTCACCATTAGCTCCGCCGGCGGAAGTCAAACTCGGGAACTACGTCGCTGCCGGATCGATTGAAGCGGGATATCGCTTCGTTGACGTCAAGGGCGCGAGTACCTTTTGCGGATTACCGGGTGGAGTCTGCAACTATCAAGGCATGTGGAACACGCTGGAAAACCTGCGACAGGGACCGCGCGTATTCGATCAAAGCCTCTCGCTCAGAGCGGAGGGAAACACCGGCGTGCTCTTCGACAACCTGTTCGCGAGCACATTCGGTTGGGGCGGCGACCCGGAGAACGTCGCGCGTTTGCGAATGAACAAGCGCAAGGCGTACAACCTGACGGTGCTGTTCCGCCGCGACTACAGCATCTTCGACTACAACCTGCTGGCGAATCCGCTGAACCCACTGGTTCCGACGAATGTTCCGACTAACGCAAACCAGCCGGGGCAGGTGACGCCGGCGCAACTGATCTCGCCGCACGAACTCAATACGGTTCGCCGCATGACCGACATCGGTCTGCAACTGTTTCCGTTGTCGAAGATCAGCGTACGGCTTGGCTACAACCGCGTTCGCTTCCAGAGCAACGATCTGTACTCGCTCACAACGATTCACCTGGGAACCGAGTTTCCTCCGAACCTGATTTACAACTACACGAACCAGCAATGGCGTGCCGGTGTGGACCTGAAAGTCATTCCGCGAACGACCATCAGCTTTGACGGGATCGTAGCCTATTACAAGAACGATACAAATTCGACGCTGCTGGGTTTCCCGCTTACGATCGGCGGAGTGCCCTTCAACGAGGGCGTCTCCTGGAACACTCTCTCGGGCTCGCCTTGCGCGGCGGGCGCTGTGAATACCGTGAGATGTAATCTGTTAGGATCGTTCAGCCGCACGAACCGCTTCCGGAGCACGATGCCGAACATCATGGCCTCGTTGGAATCCCATTATTGGCAGCGGCTCGATCTAACCGTTCACGCGACCTATGGCTGGTCTGACTTGAACGGTCCTTTCCTGCAGTCGTGGACCGGGTTTCAGACGCGGGGAACCGTCGTTGCGCAGAGCGTTAATGCTAACCCCGTGAGCAATCACAGGTTGACCAGCAATGTAGATGCCGGAGCCACCTTTCACGTCACCGATCACTTCCGGATCAGCGACACGTTCCGGTTCGTCAACCAGCGCTATCCGGTCACTGGCGTCATTCTGACGAGTAACACTACGGGGGCGACCGCGGGGGGAACTCCTACCGGAACCACAATAACGCCAACCAATACTGCGTTCGGCACAGGTGGCGTAATCCAGGGACTTTTCCTGGACACCAAATTGAATGAAACCATGTTTGAGTTCGACCTGGGCAAGCACGCTGGGGTCAACGTCGGATTCCAATATGCACACAGGATCATTGTTTTCAGTGGCCAGGGGTTTGACGTCGATGTAAATACCGGTGAGCCCGTAGCTCCAGTCGAGAGTGAAGCCGGCTTTGACCGCTTTGAAATCCCACAGTACAGCGGCCTCGGATCAATATGGTTCCAACCCAGTTCGAAATTCCGCATCAGCGGCGATGTGGATCTCTCTTCCGCGGGCATCAGTTGGCAGACCTTCGATCCGACAACTACGCCGGTAACAAATTTATCCGTTACCGGCCTGACGACGTTCACGCGCATTACGCCGCGACATGAACAGCAATATCGAGTGCGGGCGACGGTGCAGGCGCAGCGTCATGTGACACTGACGATGTCGGCAAACGATTTAGAGCAGCGCAACACGCTCAGCACGATCGAGTACAAATTTCACAACCGAAACTTCGGGGCGACAGCGAACATCAGCCCAAACGAACGAATCTCGTTAGATATCGGCTACAACTACCAGAACTACGTGCAAGATGCGCTGATCTGTTTTGTGGCCTCCGGCACACCGGCAACGGGGTCGACCCTGGGTACCGCCGTTGGGGCAGCCGGGGCGTGTCCATTCGTGGCCGCGCCATATCTTGGCGTGGGTGGCGGCTACTCGAACAAAGTGAACTTCGGTTCAGTAATGCTGCGAGTGAAGCCGATCAAACGCGTTACGTTGTCTGCCGGGTACAGCATCGTCTCCAACGATGGAACGTACACTCAGACGAACGGCTTGCTACCGACTGGGCCGATCAACATGATGTACCAACGACCACTGGCGGCGGCGGAGATTGACATGCTGCACGGTCTGGGTATCATCGGCAGCTACAACTACTACGACTACAACGAACCAGGGTCCAATACGACAATTTTCGGTACGGGTGGACCGACGCTTGTGCGCAACTTCCACGCGAACACGGGAACTATCGGGATGAGGTACTCGTTCTGAAAGAGAACGGCCCTCGCTGAGGCGGGGGCCGTTCGAAACCAGTTTCCAGTTTCCAGTTTCAATTGTTCCTTCCAGCCGTTCCTGTTTCTTGGGGTACCCCCCTGTGGAAAGCCTGCAAGTACGTGCAAATAAATGACTTATCATTTCAGTCTTGGCGGGACTGAATGTAAGTCATTGATATGACATGTCTTAAGTGTGTCAGGTTGCATTTGGGCATTAAGCTCGACTGCTACTTCTATTTTAGCAATCCTGTGGGGGAAACCCGACACAGTGGGTGGAAATATATCTCTTGTGATTTCAATGATATGCGCTCAAATTGCGACTGTGGGGCACTTGACATCTCTGCGGACGTCGGTTGAGGGAATAGGGGTCCTTCGCCTGCGGCTCAGGATGACAAAGGTATGGGCGGAGGTGGCGGGAGGGCAGCAGTGGTGGTGCGGGCGAAATGCATGGGTCCTTCGCCTGCGGCTCAGGATGACAAGGGTGTGGGCGGAGGTGGTGGTTGTGCGGCTTTGGGTGAGGGATGGAAAGCGGCAGGGGTCACGGGCATTTGTGAGCTCTCTCACAGCCCAGAGTGTCTTGGGAAGCGAAGAATGTTAGTAACTCTCGGTGGATGCCTTTCAGATTTCATACTGTGGCCGAATTGTGTTCGGTGGTCATACCTGAGAGCGGCATCGGGCAAGTGGGCAGCACAATTTGACTTATTCGCTGCACGTGCAGCAGCAAGCATTCGAGGAAAGAGACCTTCCTTTACGGGTGACCTTTTTAATGCGAAACGGCAAGCTCTTTTTATTTTTCTTTGTTTTATGGGCGGGGACGGCGTTTGCCGCTCCGGCAACAAAAATAACCAGCGCCGAGTGTCTGGCTTGCCATGACACGGTAAAAGAGGACGCGTATAAAGCTTCCATCCACGGAAGCATGTTCGAGTGCACAGAGTGCCACAAGGACGTGAAAGCGGCGGGGCCGCACGATCCCGCACCGGCGAAGCCTAAATGCGCGACTTGCCACGAGGATGCACAGAAGGCCTACGACGCGGGGTTCCACGCGAAGGCGGTAAAGAACGGCGATCAGCAGGCGGCAAAGTGTATTGATTGTCACGGCGGTCCGCACGAGATTTTGCCGGGCAGCGATCCGAAATCGAAGGTAAGCCGTGCGAACATCGCGGCAACCTGCGCCAGGTGCCACGCCAACGGCAACATGATGGCGGCCAGCGGTCACAGCTCCGCGCCGGTGAAGTCGTACATGGACAGCGTTCACGGCAAGGCGAACGCCAAGGGGAACGAGAAAGCAGCGGTCTGCACGGATTGTCACGGCAATCACGAGATTCTGGCGGCTAACGATCCGAAATCGCCGATCTTCAAATTCAATGTTCCGGCGACGTGCGCGAAGTGCCACGAGAACATCAAGAACGAGTTCATGGGCAGCATCCACGGACAGGCGGTTGCACGGGGGAACTGGCAGGCTCCAGTGTGCACGGATTGCCACGGCACGCACTCGATCAAGGCCCCGGAAGACCCGACATCCACGGTATCGGCGCAGATGCTGGCAAAATCGACGTGCGGCCGTTGCCACGAAGGGATGAGGCTGACGCAGGAATTCGGAGTGCCGGGACGCCGCGAGACGACATACGATTCGAGCTATCACGGACTGGCGGCACAGGGCGGATCGACAGTCGTGGCGAATTGCGCGAGCTGTCACGGAGTACACAACATCCTGCCGTCTTCGGACCCGCGGTCCATGATTGCGCCGGCGAACCTGGTGAATACCTGTGGCAAGTGCCATCCGGGAGCGGGGGCGAATTTCGTTAAAGGCAAGATTCACATCGACGTTCCACTGTCGGCGGATATCGGCAGCACGATGGTGCGCTGGACGAGGCGTTTCTACCTCGGGATGATTTTCGTGGTGATCGGTGGAATGCTGCTGCACAACCTGATCGTCTGGCGGAAGAAGGCGCTGGATAAGAAGAAGTCGCAACGGCGCATCGTCACACGCATGGAACCCGAGCAGCGCATACAGCACTTGATCCTGCTGATCAGCTTCATCACGCTGGTGGTGACGGGATTCGCGCTGAAATATCCGGAGTCGTGGTACGCGGCGATCTTCGGGTTGCCGGAGAAGATTCGCGGGATCGTCCACCGCGGAGCGGGCGTGGCGCTGATCGGCGTGGGGCTGTACCACGCGTTCTACCTGGTGACGAAGCGCTCGGGACGCAAGATGCTGGGCGATATGCTTCCGGTGCCGAAGGACGCTGCCGACGTGTTCGGCACGATGGCGTACTACCTGGGGATCAGTAAGGAAAAGCCGGCGCTGCCGCGGTTCGGGTATGCGGAGAAGGCCGAGTACTGGGCGTTGATCTGGGGCACGATCGTGATGGCTACGACGGGACTGGGTCTGTGGTTCAAGGTCATAGTCGGGCACTTCTTCCCGCGCTGGATTCTGGATATTGCGACGGCGGTCCACTTCTACGAGGCTATCCTGGCGACGCTGGCGATCGTGGTCTGGCACTTCTACTGGATCGTCTTTGATCCGGACGTGTATCCGATGAACTGGGCGTGGGCCGATGGCAAGATGGACATCGAACTCTACGAAGAAGAGCACGCGGCAGATCACGAGACGGTGCTGGAAGCAGTGGAAGCGGCGGCGCGGGAGTCCGCGGAGAGGGAGAGCCAGGAGGCTCCGGCGGCGAAGGAGTGATTGAGTTTGGGGACCGCCTGCGCGGACGAGACGTCCGCGCGACAGCCGGCGGGACGCCGGCGCTACAAGAAATAGGAGAGGCTCTGTTCCATTTTGGGCCTGATTTGCGATACTCTTGATCGTTTAACAGCAACAGATGCAGAGCTCGTGAAGGTATGTGGGACCTCCACGAGAACAGGGGTTTTCATTGGATAGGGGAGCTCCTGCATTCGCGAACGAGCGCGAAGCGGGAAGGGCATTGCTTGATTGAGCTGCTAAGGAGACGTGGGGATGGATAAGGTCAAGAACCACGAGCCGACACAACCGTCGGGCGTGGATATGAGGCTGCGGGCGCTGTTCCGCAATACGGTCAGCATCATTGGGTCGGCGCTGGCGGCCATTAGTTTTGCAAACATTATTTTCCTGTTCCTTGTGGACGTTACGTCACCAAGGCCCAGTCCATATATCGGGATCATGGCGTACATGGTGATGCCGGCGTTCCTGATTATGGGACTACTGCTGATCGTGGTTGGAATGGTGCTGGAGCGCAGAAGGCGGCGGCACCTGGCTCCGGGCGAAATTCCTAAGCTGCCGCGAATCGACTTCAATAATCCGGCGCAGCGCAGTTCATTCGCATTCTTTCTAAGTTTCGTGGTGTTATTCGGGGTGCTGAGCGCGGCGGGAAGCTACCGGGCCTATGAGTTCACGGACTCGGTGCAGTTTTGCGGGCAGCTTTGCCATAAAGTGATGAGCCCGGAGTTTACGGCGTATTCGCAGTCGCCACACGCGCGGGTGCGATGCGTGGACTGCCATGTGGGCGAGGGCGCGACGTGGTACGTGAAGTCAAAGCTGTCGGGGTCTTACCAGGTGTATGCGGCGGCGTTCAACAAATATCCGCGACCGATCCCGACGCCGGTTGAGAATCTGCGTCCGGCGGCAGAGACGTGCGAACAGTGTCACTGGCCACGGAAGTTCATCGGCAACCAGTACAAGCTGATCTCGCATTTTGCCAGCGACGAAAAGAACACGCGACGGGATATCCAAATGCTGATCAAGACCGGTGGCGGCGATCCGAGCACTGGGGCGGCGACCGGTATTCACTGGCACATGAATATCGATAACCAGATCACGTACGCGTTGACGGACCCGAAGCGGCAGAATATTCAGTGGGTGCAAATCAAGAACCGGGACACCGGGAAAACCACGGTCTATCAAGCAAAAGACGCCACGGTGACGCCGGCTCAAATTGAGAGCGCGGCGAAACATACGATGGATTGCATTGACTGTCACAATCGTCCGACGCACATTTACGTGCCGCCGGACAGGTCGGTGGACCAGTCGCTGGTGGCGCACAGGCTGGATGCGAATATGCCGTTCATTAAGCAACAGGCAGTTGCGGCGCTGACGACGGAGTACAAGTCGACGGACGAGGCGATGAAGGGGATCGCGAAGAGTCTGACGGATTTCTATGCGGGCAAGACTGTGGACCAGGCTGCGGTCTACAACGCGGTGAAGGAAGTCCAACGCATTTACAGCGTCAGCATATTTCCGTTTATGAAAGTGGATTGGCGGACGCATCCGGATAACATCGGACATTTTTACTATCAAGGATGCTTCCGGTGCCATGACGGAAATCATGCGACAGCGGACGGCAAGGTGATCAAGAAGGACTGCACGATCTGCCACACGATTGTCGGACAGTCGGAGGCGGGACAACTGCTGTCCAATAACATCAATGGAGTGGAGTTCAAGCATCCGGTGGATATCGGCGATTTGACGCAGGTGAACTGCTCGGATTGCCACACGGGAGGCGTGAGCCCGTAGGAAACGGATAATCGGATAATCGAAAAATCGAAAAATCGGAAAATCTGAAAAAAGCAAGAGCAAGAAGCCGGGTCGAAATGGCCCGGCTTTCTTGTGCAAAGAAATGCCAGTGACAGATGTCACAGGCGGGTTGTACAAGACTCACGGCTTGCCGGGTTGCAGTTGCTCTATCGTGAAATTTCTACTCGTAAGCGTTATCAGGAGTTGTAGTCATGAGTATGGGATCAACAGCCGCACAACAAGCAAAGAGTAAGCCGCGCCTGGTTTTTTGGGAAGTCACGAAGGGATGCAACCTGCACTGCATACATTGCCGGGCGACGGCGACGGAATTGAGTTCGCCTCGGGACCTTCCTACGTCGAAGGCGCGCGAGATCATCGAGCAGATCGCGGCGTATGGCAATCCGATTCTGGTGCTGAGCGGAGGGGAACCACTCTATCGCCGGGACATTTACGATCTGGCAAAATTGGCGACCAATCGCGGGCTGCGAGTGGCACTGGCGACGAATGGAACGCTGGTCACGAAGGACGTGGCGCAGAAGATCGCGGGATCTGGCGTAAAGAGAGTATCGATCAGTCTGGACGGCGCTGATGCGGAGACGCACGACACGTTCCGGGGAATTCCGGGGGCGTTCGAGGCGGCGGTGTACGGGTTGCGGAACCTGAAGCAGCTCGGCATGCAGGTGCAGATCAACATGACGATTGCGCGCCACAACGCGAGCCAGCTTCCGGACGTGCTTGAACTAGCGAAGGCACTGGGAGCCGATGCGCTGCATACGTTCCTGCTGGTGCCGGTGGGCTGCGGCGTGAATATTGCGGCGGAGCAGATGGTGGCGCCAGAAGAGTACGAGAAGATGCTGCACTGGTTTTACGACCAGTCGCTGGAAGGCGGAATCGAGCTGAAGGCGACGTGCGCGCCGCACTACTTCCGCGTGGTACGACAGCGCAGGGCAGAGGAGCGGCGCGAGGCTGCACGTCAAGGCGCACCCTCATCTTCGTCTGAGTCGGCGATTGGGCCGGTGGATATGGCGATGCCGGGTTCGACGGGGATCATTATCAACAAAAACCGTGAGCTGGCGGGAGTCCCGGGTGGTCATCAAGGAGGGCATCCGGGAGGACAGGCAGGTTCGGGGCATCCGGATGGAATGAACGCGATGACGAAGGGATGTTTGGCCGGGACGGGCGTGTGCTTCATCTCGCATGAAGGCGAAGTGTTTCCGTGCGGATATCTGCCGGTGATTGCGGGCGACCTGAAGCAGCAGACGTTCGGCGATATTTGGGAGAAGTCGGTGACGTTCGAGCAATTGCGCGACACGGGCAACCTGAAGGGTAAGTGCGGTTGCTGTGAGTTCCGGAACGTCTGCATGGGATGTCGCGCGCGCGCGTTTGCGGCGACGGGCGACATGATGGACGAAGAGCCGTTCTGCGTGTACCAGCCGAAGATGAGAAGCTAGTACTCAGTACTCGGTACTCAGTACTCAGAAGTTGCGTCGGCTAGCCCGACTAAAGTCGGGCCCTACCCACAACAACGTTGCTCCTTTGGAATATAAGTCGGAGATATGGTTTAAACTGTCGGGCGAGGGCGGGTCGATGGGAAAGACGGATTTAGTCGTTGTCCGGGAGTTTGAGGCGGAGCTGTTTCACAAGAAAGTCATGGAATTGGAAGCGGAAGGATACATCGCGAACCGCGAGACGTATCACGTCACTCCAGAGATGGATCCGGGAGACGGCAAAATCATACATCTACATTCGATCGAGATGATTCGGCGAGAACACTGAAAGAGAGTACCGAGTACTCAGTACTCAGTACTCAGTACTCAGTAGCTAGTACTCAGTTCTGGGCAAGCGATCATCGTTACAGCTACATCGCGGCAGGGCAACCGCGAATCACAGAATGCATGGTCCGTCGGGCACAGTCCACTGCCGCGCCCCTGGTTCCAAAAAATCCCACACTTCCCAAGCTGATTGAAGCTGCTCGCGGCTGCACTGCGTGCGAGTTGTACAAACGCGCATAAGTCTTAGCCTTAAGTAGAAGAAACGAACCGGCGCTACGAAATCATCATGCACGTTCATAGGAAGCTATATTTTCCTTGCGGAATGGAGGGTGAAGACCGTGATTTCTGGCGGGCAGTCGAAGCGTATGGGGAGGGTTATGACTCCAACGCCGGGATTGGTGTAGAGCTGCAGATCGCCGATTTGGTAATGGCCGAGAGGATACTTGCGTCCGAAGTCGGGGAGGACGGGAGCGCCGAGAAACGGGATGCGGACTTGACCGCCATGGGAATGTCCGGAGAGCTGGAGATCGACGGGGTACTTGCAGACCCAGTCGGCCATATCGGGTTCGTGTACGAGGAGAACGCAGGCATCATTGGGCGGGACCTGGGCCATGGTGCCGCGGAGATCCGCAGCGTGCTCGACGGCGTCGTCCACACCGGCGATCCAAAGCCGGGAACCACCGGCTTCGAGGGGGATGGCATCGTTCCGCAAAACGCGAATGCCGCGGTTGGTCAGGGCGGTGGTGACAAAGTTCGGGTCGGTGGCGTGGTCGTGATTGCCGAGGACAGCAACGGTTCCCAGGCGGGACCTGAGCCGGGCTAGTAGGGCGGAGCAGGGGGCCGCGGCGAGGGCGCCCGGAGTATACCGGTGATGTCTGCCGAGTGGTCTGGTGGCGAAGTCACCGGTTATGGCAACGAGATCGGGGTGGGCAGAGTTGACGAGGTTGATGACGTGGGAGAGGTGAGCTTCTCCGAGGAATTCGCCGTAGTGAATGTCGGTGATCTGGGCGATGCGGAAGCCATTAAAAGCGGCGGGCAGTCGCGGCAGCCAGAGGTCTAGAGGTTTCACGAGGACGTGGTTTGGCTCGAAGATTGTGGAATAAGTACCGAGAGCGAGCAGGCCAACACCGGCCAACATGCCTTTGCGCAGGAATTGACGGCGTGTGACGGTGCCGGTTAGCTTTTCTGAGGGCGGGGCTGAAGTCATCATCAGGAAGATAGATGCACTGCCGTGTGTTTGCGCGTAAAAAGTTACATCTGCGCGAACGGGCACCTTGTCGTCTATACTTTGCCAAGTGTCTAAACCGGAGGTTGGGGTGACCGCGCCGGCAATCATGACGAAACTAGATTCCTGGAACATATCGGAAGACGATTATCCGTCTGGCGGCTGCGTGGGCGAACAGTTGGAATTTGCGCTTCGCTACGTGGTTCTTGCGCCTTCGAGCCACAATACTCAGCCATGGCTTTTCAGGATTGAAGGCGATGCAATCGAGGTATACGCGGATCGTACACGGGCGCTGGCAGTGTGCGATCCGGACGACCGCCAGCTGGTGATTAGCTGCGGAGCGGCCGTGTTCCACGCGCGTATTGCGTTGCGGCATTTCGGGAACAGCGACGTGCTGGAGATCCTGCCGAAAACGCACGACGCTGATTTTCTGGCGCGAGTCACGCGGGGCGAGCCCTACGAGGCGACTCCCGAAGAGCGGAAGCTTTTCCGGGCGATCCAAAAGCGGCGAACCAACCGGTCGCGCTTCGAGGACCGAAAAGTGCCGGACGGGCTGCTGGTGGATTTGCAGCAGGCGGCGCGCATGGAGGGCGCCACGCTGCACATTGTCAGAGGCGAGAACCGGCGCAATGCAGTGGCGGACCTGGTAGCCGAGGGTGACCGCATGCAGATGGCGCATAAGAGTTTCCGGCGCGAACTGGCGGCGTGGGTGCGATCAAACCGTAGCCCGCAGCAGGACGGGATTCCGGGGTACGGGTTTGGGTTCAGCGACATCGTGTCGGTGGGCGGACCATTTGTTATCAGGACGTTCGATCTGGGGGGATTCCAGGCGGCAAAGGATAGGGAACTGGCGACAGGCTCGCCGGTGATCGCCATCCTACATACGGAAGCCAATACGACGCGGGACTGGATTGCCGCGGGACAAGCGCTGGCGCGGGTGCTGCTGCGCGCGCGTGCGGAAGGAGTTTGGGCGTCGTTCCTGAATCAGCCGGTCGAGGTGGAGACGCTGCGTCCGAAGGTGAGGGATGCGGTGGACATTACCGGGTTCCCACAGATCCTGCTGCGGATGGGATATGGGCCGGAAGTGAGACCGACGCCAAGACGAGGGCTGCGGGACGTGATGATTGGCGAATGAGGGCACTATGGAAATCCAGAAATTCGTTGATTCCCTGCGAAGCAGTCTTGCCGAGAGCGCAAACGTGAGGCGCGTGTTCGGCGATCCAGTTGTGGTTGGAACTAAAACCATCATCCCGGTGGCGCGTATCGGCTATGGCTTCGGTGCAGGGGGCGGAAGCGGGCCGAGGCGCCCGAACGCAGAGGGCGAAAACAAGCCGGTCGGCGAGGGTGGCGGTGGAGGCGGCGGAATGGGCGCGGTTCCAATCGGAGTCGTCGAGATCACGCCGGAGTGCACACGGTTTATCAGGTTTACCAGCCGTAAGAAGATGCTCGCGGCGGTCGGGATTGGCATTGCCTTGGGCAAGTTGCTGGCGATGCGGAGGCGGTAGAGCCAGATGGCGAACGCAGAGGTAGCGGGGGAAGCGGAGGAACGGCGGAGCGGAATTAGCTGTTAGCTATTAGAAAAAAGCCAACGCCGCCACGACATTGATCGCAGCGGCAGTGGCTTTGGTTTCCAGCACTAGCTTGCTGGGGCGGGTGCTGGCTTTTCGAACAGTTTGGGATCGACGGGGGGATTGATCTGGATGGAGTCGATCTTTTCCGTCGAGAACAGTTCGCCATTACGGGTTGAGGTTTGGGCCGTGGGCAAAGTGAGGCCGTCGGTGGTTTTCCAGTCGGAGTATTCGGTGGAGACCTGGGCTGGGCCCTGCGGGGTGACGGAGGAGTAGGTGGCGCGCAGGACGTGTCCGGTCTGCGGATCCACGAACCACTTGAGGTCGGTGCCGTCGGCGCTGATGTCGAGGATGGCAGCGTTGGTATCGCCAATCTTCTGATCCCCGACAACCGCAAAGGCGTACTTGGGATCGCTGGCGTGCTGGGCGATGGAGATGATGCTGCGTTTCATCGAGTTCATGGCCTCGGGTTTTTGCGACGAGGGAAGATCACGGACCTGGCCGCCTGCGTTCATGAAGGCGGCGGCCGGCGTGAGAACCAAGGTCATTTCACCCATGGGCGTGGTCATGATCTGTTGAGCCTTGTCGGGCAAGACGACAGTGCTGTCGGTCTTCATCTCCATGTCACCCTGCGGAGTTTTCACCGTTCGAATCGCGGTTGTCCTGAGAGCCTTCACGGATTGAACCTTCGCTCCGCCGCCGACTGCATCGACGACTTTGGCTATCAGGGCTTTGCCTTCGGATGTGGTGACCACGGGCTTGGTGGCGGTTTCGCTGGATTGGCCCGGCATCGGGATCGAGATGTCGAGTTTTGCAACGGTGCCGAGGGTCGCGAGTTGCTTCGCGGCGTCCTCGGTGCCGACGACGAGCGTGGCGAACTGGCCCGGGTGGATGTATTTGTCGGCGACGCGGGCGACATCGGCAGTGGTGACCTTCTCTATTCCGGCGCGGAACTGCTCCAGGAAGTCCGAGGGATAACCGTAGAATTCGTAGGCCATGCGTTCGCGGAGAACCTTGTCAGGGGTGTCGAAGTTGAAGATAAAAGAGTTGAGGATCGAGTCCTTGGCCAGCTTTAATTCGTCGGCGCTCGCCGGCTGCTTGAGCATGTCTTCGATCTGCTGGTTCAGGGACTTGATGGCCTGGGCCGTGTTCTCGATCTTGGTGCCCATTGAAATGCGGAAGAGGCCGGGGTGATCGTAAGAGGAGCCGACGCCGCCGCCGACGGAGTATGCGAGTCCCTGCTTGGTGCGGACGTTTTTCACAAGGCGCGAGGAAAAGCTGCCGCCGCCGAAGACTTCATTCATAACAACGACGGGGAAGTAGTCGGGATTGTTCTTCTCGATGCCGAGCGTGACCATGCGAATGGCGCTCTGGTTGACGTCATCTTTTTGGGCGAAGTAGAGACCAGGCTTGGGTTCTCTGAAGGCGATCTGTGGAGGTTCGGCTTGCGGCCCCTTTTGCCATGAGTCGAAGGCTTTGCGGAGTTTGGCTTCCATGGCGGCGGAATCGAAGTCGCCGACGATTCCGAAGATGATGTTGTTGGGGTGTACGTAGCGCTGGTGCCAGGCGAGAAGGTCGTCGCGCTTAACGGCGGCGACGGTGGAGTACTCGGCGATACGGGCGTAGGGATTGTTCTTGCCGTATCCGAGGATGGCGGCTTCGCGGCCAGCAACCTGGGCGATGTTGTCGTTGCGGCGGGAGATGCCGGTGTCCATCTGCTTTTTGGCGAGATCAATTTTGTCTTCGCGGAACTCGGGGTTGTTCAGCACGTCGAGGAATACGGCGAAGACATCATCAAAGTCCTGTTTGAGGCAGTCGAGCGAGATCGTGGTTGAGTCGGTATTGCCGTCGGTTTCGACCTTGGCGGCGCGGGCTTCAAGGAAGTCATCGAGCTGGTCGCCGGTTTTAGATTTTGTGCCGCCGGTGCGCCAGACATCGCCGTAGATATCAATGAGGCCGACCTTGGCGGCTGGCTCAGAGCGCGATCCGCCGCGAATGCGGGCGACAGCGTCGATGAGCGGGAGCTCGTGATCTTCCTGAAGGAAAACGACCATGCCGTTGGCGAGCACAATTCGCTTGGGCTGGGCTGGGTTGAACTTGGGAAGGGGCGGAATGGGAATCTGCTTCCAGGGTTGGGCGGCGGCAGAATTTCCCACGTTAGCTCCGCGAACGTGGGGCACCTGCGTGGATTGCGTTCCGGCTGCGTTCTGTGCCGAAGAGAGCACGGTGAAGAGCAATACGAAAGAAGTCAGAAGAGTGAGATATCGCTTGTTCATTTCTGTTCTCCCTGGCTCGGAGTCTGGCCGGGTTGGGGCGCAGCGGATGCGCTCTGGGTCAGGATGATGCCGACGGTGCGATTGTTGTCGGTGAAGGTCTTGTTGGCGACGCGCTTGACGTCAGCCGGAGTGACCTTGTCGATACGGTCCACCTGACGGAAGAGTTCGCGCCAATCGCCGTAGCGGGCTTGCATGGTGGCGAGATTCTGGGCGAGTCCTTCGTTGTCGTTAAGGCTGCGGATGAGGCTGGCCTTGGCGCGCGTCTTGACCATCTGGAGTTCGTCGGCGCTGACGTCCTGAGTTTTGAGGCGGTCAAGTTCGACTCGGACGGCGTCCTGCAATTGTTTCGGCGTGTGGCCGGGAGTGGGCACGGCGTAGAGGGCGAAGAGGTTCGGGTACTTATCTCCGGGGAGTCCGTTGAAGCCGGCTGCTTGCGCGGCGATCTTCTGGTCGCGAACAAGAGAACGATAGAGGCGCGAGGTGCGGCCTTCGGAGAGGAGATCGGAAATGACATCGTAAACGGCGTCGTCGGGATCGCGGAGATCAGGCCGGTGATAACCCTCGAGGAAGAACGGTTGCGAGGGGTCCTGCAGAATGACCTGACGCTCGGAATTTTGCGGAGGCTCGACGGTGATGATGCCGGGCGGCTTCGGGCGTGTGGGCAACTGACTGAAATACTTCTCGAGCATCGGCATGACCTGAGGTCCGCTGACGTCGCCGACGACGGCTATGTACATGTTCGAGGGGACGTAATAGGTATCGAAAAAGCGCTTGGCGTCAGTGGCGGAGAAAGAGTCCAGGTCGGACATCCAGCCTACGCCGGGGCGATGGTAGGGATGAGCGATGAAGGCCTGAGCATTGAACTGCTCGATCAGGCGGCCGATAGGACTGCTGTCGATGCGCATACGGCGCTCTTCGATGACGACGTCGCGCTCCTTGTAGAACTCGCGCAGGACAGGATGCGCGTAGCGCTGCGACTCAAGATATGCCCAGAGTTGCAGACGGTTCACGGGGAACGAGTAAAAGTAGGCGGTCTCGTCTTCGCTGGTGAAGGCGTTGAGATTGACGCCGCCATTCTCCTCGACGATGCGATCGAACGCACCTTCTACAACGTATTTTTGGGCGTCGGCCATTGCGTCCTGCCAGGCCTTGCGGAGTTGCTCGACCTTCCGCTCGTCGCGGCCGACCTTCTTGTGGCGCTCGGCGTTATAGGCGGCGTAGGTCTGCTCGACTTTTTCAAGCGCGAGTTTTTCCGCGGGGTAATTCGTGGTGCCGATCTTGTCGGTGCCTTTGAAGGCCATGTGCTCGAACATGTGAGCGAGGCCGCTTTCGCCCTGGGGATCGTTGGCGGAACCGGCGTCCACGAGGGTGAAGAAGGAGAAGACGGGCGCCTCGGGGCGATCGCAGACGATGAGGGTCAGACCGTTGGAAAGCTTCTTGACCGTGACGCGTTTTTCGAATGAAGCGACGTCCTGAGCGGTGAGAGGAATCGTGAGTAGAGCCAGGACTGCTAGAGCAAAGACTGACCTTCGTGCGACGTGTGTCATCCGCACCTCCGAAAGTGTGAAGGTACGAGAGGGAGAGGGAAGATGTCAAATGCGGACCGTGGTGGTGCAGGGGGGAAAGCAGGTCCTTCGCCTGCGGTTCAGGATGACTCGCTGCGGGCGGTGGTGGTGGAAGGGGAGGCAGCGGCGGCGGTGCGGGCGAAATGCATGGGTCCTTCGCCTGCGGCTCAGGATGACTCGCCACGGGCGGTCGTGGCGGGGAGAGAGTGGCGGTGGGGAGAGAAAGGGGCGGTTAGATGTCGAAGATGCGGTAGGGGCGGGGTGGGTCCTGGGCCATGAGTAGTTGCAGGGCGACGTTATAGACGGGGATGCCGGTGACCGTTTTGCCTTCGAGGGCGCCGTGGTGGGCGTGACCATGGACGACGAGGTTGGCACCGTGGCGATCAATGACCTCGGCGAGGCGCGAGGTTCCGAGGTAGGGATAGATCTCGGCAGGCTCGCCCTGGACGGTGGCGGGGATCGGGGAATAGTGCACGACGATGACGCGCTTGTCGGTGCGGAGTTGGGAGAGAGCGCGTTCGAGTTTGAGGGTTTCGTCGATGGCGGCCTGGACGAAGGCTTTCACCTCGCGTTCGCCGAAGGCGGTGAGGACGCTGCGGCCGAAGCCTCCGAGGAAGCCTTTGGTTCCGGCAAAGCCTACACTGTCGCGTTCATAGCCGGTGCCGTCGAGGACCTTGATGCCCTCGGCCGTCATCATCTTGAGGAGGTCAGCTTCGTGGCCGCTTTCGTAGTCATGGTTGCCGAGGACGGCGATGATCGGGATGCGGAGGCGAACGAAGGTGGCGAGCATGGACTCCATTTCCGGGGGCGTGCCGTAGTTGGTGAGGTCGCCGGCGAGGATGAGGACATCGGCTTCGTCACGGACGCGGTTCATCTGCTCGCGGATACGGTCGTAGTACTGCGGCGTGAAATGGAGATCGGCGGTGGCGGCGATTCTCATGCGGCGGGATTCGACGATTGCGGACGAACCGCGCCGGTTGGAATCCTGGGCTGGCGGCGTGCGCGGAAATCGCTGAGGAAGTCGTGCATGCCCCATTCGGTGACGTCGATGGCGAACATCTTGTCGTCAACGAGACTTCCGCGAAAGGGGGCGCTGGGATCGGAATGAGCGATGGCCTGCTGAAAACGAGACATGAGATCGTCCCAGATGCGGCGCGGGACGTAATCGGTGTGCGCGGGATAGCAGTAGCGGAAGAGAATGAGAACCCAGAGGAGTACCTCCCAGTTGTCGGCAGCGAGATGGAGGAGACGAGGCCAATCGAGTTCGCCCCTGGTGCCGTGGATGACGTGGGCAATGTCGGCGCCGTCGAAGCGTTCGCGGCGCGTGACGAAGAGCTTGGAGGCGATGAGTTCTTCGGCGGCTAAAACGCGCGAGGCAACGCCGACGACGTTGTAGGGAGCTCCGCGGTCAATCCAGGATTGGTCAACGATAATGGCGGCGTTGCTCATGCCGGTGATGAGGTCAACATAGTAATCGTTACGGTGGGCCTTGGCGAGCCAGACGGGATCGGGGACGGCGGTTTCGAAGCCGTCGTCGGCGAGGGCCTGGAGCGCGGCACCGGCGTGTTCGGCGGGGAGAAAGAGATCGAGGTCCTTGGTATCACGCCAGATGCCGGTGTGCCTCTGCAATGCGAAGGCGCCGGAGACGACGTACGGGATACCGCGATCGTTGAACAGCCGGAGAACTTCCTGGAACAGCAGTCGTTGTTCGGGCGGGAAATCGGGCGCGACGGACGAACTGACCGGGAGCGGCTTATTGTCTGGGGCAACCACCCGATGTTGGATGGAGGGAAAGCAGTTGGGAGTTGCGATTACATGGCGGGAAATAGACCCACCGGGAAAGACCCCGAAAAGGACCCACCCTTCGACCCACCCTTCGCTACGCGAAGGATGGGGCACCCGTACTTTGCATCCAAGAAGAAGTCATGGCGCGAACAGAATCAGTGGTGGACGTCGAGGGGCGGCGGCTGAAGCTGTCGAATCTGGGGAAGATGATGTACCCCGATGCGGGTTTCACGAAGTCGCAACTGATCGACTATTACGTGCGCGTGGCTCCGGTGCTGCTGCCGCATTTGCGGGGGCGTCCGCTGACGATGAAGCGATATCCGGAGGGGGTGAAGGGCGGGTTCTTCTACGAGAAGAACTGTCCGGCGCACCGGCCGGAGTGGGTGCAGACAGCTCCGGTATGGAGCGCGGGAAACAACCGCTGGATGAAGTACTGCCTGATCGAGGATATGGCAACGCTGGTGTGGGCGGCGAACCTGGCGGACATAGAGCTGCACACGTCGCTGTCGCTGGCGAAAGATATCCTGAGGCCGACGATGATGGTGTTCGATCTGGATCCGGGAGCGCCGGCGAACATCGTGCAGTGTTGCGGAGTGGGACTGCGGTTGCGGAAGATCTTCAGGCAGCTTGGGCTGGAGTCGTTCGCGAAGACGTCGGGTTCGAAGGGACTGCAAGTGTACGTGCCGCTGAATACGCCCGCGACATACGATCAGACCAAGAGCTTCGCGCATGAACTTGCGAGGATGATGGAAAGGCAGTCTCCGGAACTGATCGTGTCTGAGATGAAGAAGTCGTTGAGGGTGGGGAAGGTGTTCGTGGACTGGAGCCAGAACGACGATCACAAGACCACGGTATGCGTGTACTCGCTGCGGGCGAAGGATCGCCCGACGGTCTCGTCTCCGGTGGCGTGGGGAGAAGTTGAGAAATGCGCGAAAAAGCAGGATGCGTCAATGCTGGTGTTCGAGTCCGACGAAGTGATCGAGCGTGTACAGAAGTTGGGCGATCTGTTCGCGCCGGTGCTGAAGCTGAAGCAGAAGATACCGCCGGTGAAGGCGTTGCAGGATGTGGAGAAGTTGGCGGCGTGAGAGAGCAGTGGTGGTGCGGGCGAAGTGCAGGTCCCTCGACTCCGCCGCTAGGAGCGGCTGCGCTCGGGATGACGGCAGTTTTGGTGAGGGCGTAGAGTTGTGGTGGTGCGGGCGAAGTGCATGGGTCCTTCGCCTACGGCTCAGGATGACAAGCTTTAACTCAGGATGACGAGCTTTAGCCCGCAGTGGCGGCCAGACGCAGGATGACGAGCTTCAGAATTCGAGATGACAGGGTTTTAGAAAGGTTAGGAGCGGCTATGGCGTTGCATGTTGGGACATCGGGATGGGCGTATCCGGCGTGGAAACCGGTGTTTTATCCGGAGAAGCTGGCGCAGAAGAAGTTTCTGCAGTACTACAGCGGGCGGCTGAACGCGGTGGAGGTGAACTACAGTTTTCGGCAGTTCATCAAGGAGAGCACGCTGGTGGGCTGGATGGAGGAGACGCCGGCGGACTTCATGTTTTGCGTGAAGGCGCACCAATCGATCACCCACATACGTCGGCTGAAGGATGCCGCTGAGCCGCTCAGGCGATTCCTGGACTCGGTGCAGCCGTTGGCTGCGGCAGGGAAGCTGGGGCCATCGCTATTTCAATTGCCTCCGAACATGAAAGCGGATGCGAAGTTGCTGGACGATTTCTGCGGGAAGTTTCCACCGAATTTCCGGGCGGCTTTTGAGTTCCGGCATGAATCGTGGTTTGACGATGAGATATATCGCGTGCTGAGCAAGAACAACGCCGCGCTGTGCTTTGCCGAGAGTGACGCATTGAAGACGCCGATTGTGGTGACGGCGACCTTCTCTTACTACCGGCTGAGGCAGAGCGAATACAGCGTGGACGAACGGGATTCGATTGCGCTTCGCTTGTCCAAGGGAATCAAAGCCGGGCGGGAGTTGTTTGCGTTCTACAAGCACGAAGACAGCCCGGAAGGGGCGCTGTATGCGGAGGAGTTGTTGCGGGAGGCAAAGGGGGCAGCGGCGTAGGGCGGAAGCACTGTGGTGGTGCAGGCGAAAAGCGGGTCCCTCGCTGCGCTCGGGATGACAATCTTAATTTCTATCTTTGAATAACTCGGGACGACAATCGTAATTTCTATCTTTGAATAACTCGGGACGACGATCGTAATTTCTATCTTTGAATAACACTGAGGGTGTGGTCGCCGATGGTGGCGGTGCTGACGCGGTCGGGGAGGGCGAATTGGGAATCAATGCCGAGGTTGGGGTACTTGGGTGTTATGTACTTTGAGGCGAAGTATTCAAGCGCGATGCGGGGAACGCCGATGCCGTCGATGGAAACGGAGTCGATGTGAACGTGGCCCTGGCCTCCGATGCCCTGTGCGTGTGAAGCGACCTCTACCTGGTGTACACCGCTGAAGAGGGGCATGAGCGGATTCGAAGCTGCCTTGCCTGCCGTGACCTTGTCGAAATCAACGAGAGCGTTTGTGGTGACGGCGCCGGCCGCTCCCGAAAAACGCAAGTGCGTCACTCCCTTTGGAAGTTTCACGTTTCCCGATGACATGTAAGCGTTGATCTCGCGTTCGGTGAGTACCGTTGGCGTTGGGTCAGGGCGCGAGGATGCGCCGTTGGTCTCGATGTGGCGGAATTTTGCGTCGGCGCTGGCGGCGGCAGCGCGGTACATCGCCTCGGTGGCTGAAGATGCGGGAGGGCCAGCGCCGTTCTGAGCAGCGGGGCCGGAGGACTGCGCGATCAGCAAAGTCGCGCAGGCGCAAAAGACGATGGCAGCAGGTGCTTTCATTAATTCAACAATGCCTGAGATTCGGGCGCTGGGGTTACTTTGGGCTTTTCGATGGTGCCGGTGAGGGAATAGGCGTGCGCGCCGTTGCGGAGCGTCAGGTCGATTTTGCGGCCCAGGGAGGCTGTGCCGGAAAACTGGTAGATGCCGGACTGGGCGGTCAACTTACTTTCAGGCGCGAAATTCAGCTTGCCGTCCTGGAGGGTCAGTGTGCCAGTGAAGTCCGCAAAACTGAGCGGAGCGTTCGATCCGTTGAGAGAAACGTGGCGCAGTACACCTTTGCGCCAATCGAAGTTGATTTCACCGCTCGCCAAGGTGAGCAGGTCGGTGGCGGTGAAGCCCCGGAGAGAAGCCGAGTAGGTGGCAGTTGCGATGCCGGTGGCCCAATTGTCCTGCATGAGGGATGCGAGTTGCGGCATGGCGATGGAGTCCACGGTTCCGGTTCCGGAGTAGAGGGGTTGGTCGCCAGTGAAGTCGGCGGTCCACTGACCGCGGTGACGGCCTCCCCAGACATCAGCTTGAATGTTCGTGAGCGCGAGTTTTCCGGCCTGCAACTGCGCGCTGGCGGAAACACGATTCGCGGTTAGCGATTTGATCGTGATCCGCGCGATTGAGATGTTGCCGGTGGCGTTGAGCGAACCGAAGATGGATGGCTCGGGGCCGCCGATAAAGGCATACCAGGGACGGTGTGCGACGCGGGGATTGAAAAGGCTGTTAAGTTCGTCGGTTGAGACCTGGTCGGAGCGGAGGTCGAAGCGGATAGGGCAGCTCTCGATGGCGTCACATTGACGCGGCATTCGAAGCGAGCCAGCGACGCTGAGGTGCGAATTCGCAAAAGAGGCAGAGATGTTGGACGCGGTGACCACGTTTTCGTCGAGGACGAGGGTGGCGGAGGCGATTTGTAAGGGCTCCGCAACTCCCTTCATACGGACTTTGACGTTGTGCAGTTGAGCCGTGCCGGTAGGCTTGGGGCCACTCAATCCAGCCCAGCGGCCGGCGATTGCGAGGTCGAGTTTTGCGGAGCCATCGGCGTTCAAATCGGGCGCACGCAGGCCGGAGGCCTTTGCGATCTGGATAAGGCGCGGGATATCGGAATCGCCGGTGACGCTGAAATTGTAGCCGTCGAGGCTGAACCATCCGGCGACGGATGCGGGAGCAGGTGCGTCAGCGGGGACAGCGAACGGGGCAATCGCAAGGCGGTAATCGGAAGGCGTCTGTGGCGCGGGGGGAGTCGATGGTTTCCCTGACTGCGAGCCGTGGCACGCGGTTGCGCTGGTGCCTGGATTTCGAAGTCGAGGCCCTTGAGGGCGACTGGCGGGTTCAAGACGGTAGAGCGGAGGATCAGCATTGGTGGTCTTTCCGCTGCCGGCCCAAACGGCAGGCGCGGTCGGATCAGGCTTGCGAAAGGTGAAGGCGGCGGTAAGATCGCCTGTGGAGGAGAGGTCCTCGGGAAGATTCTTCTTAGCGTGACGGGCCACGGCGACGAGTTGCTGCAAGGGAACTTTGTCGGCCGAGAGCGCGAGGTCATAGGTGCGGAGATCGAGGATTCCGGCCAGCGATCCGCGAAGGCTGATGTTGCCGTCTGACATCGGCATTCGACAGTCGATATTCGAGAACTGCGCCGTGGGTGCGGAAAAGGCGGCGGTGCAACGGCCTTCCAGACGTACGCGATCTACACTGGTGATGTCGTAGCGGCGGAAATCGGTAATGTCGGCGCGGGTGGCGACAGCCAGATTGGAAGGAGTGCCGTGGAGGGCGATTTCGAGATCCACGGCGCCGCGCCAACCACGGTCAAGGCCGTCGAACAGTTTCGTCAGCTGGCCGAGTTGCGCGTTCTCGACAGATGCGGTGACCGACATGGGCGTGTCGCGGAGATTCCAGGCACGCTGGAAAGTTCCCTCGAAATTGAATGTGCCGGTGTCACTGAGGTAGGAATCGGTCCGCACCATGCGTGCTGCCAGGCGAGTGCGGGCTTCGTTTTCAGAGGCAAGCCAGAGGGCAAAATCGGCATCGGCCAGCGAGTACACCATCTTTTCAACGCCAAGTTTGAAATTGATGCGGCCTCCCTCGGCTTCGATGTAGGGGAAGCGGGGGCGCGACTCGGGGCGCGATTTTGCCGTGGGCGCGGTTGGTATTCGCGAGGCGTGCTCAAGGAGAGTTTCTACGTTCCAGCGTCCGTCAGCTGCACGGACGAGGTTGAGGCTGGGGTACTTGAGGCTGAGTTTGGCGACTTCGAAGTCTCCACGCCACAAGGCGCTGAGCCTGAGAGTGGCCGTGACCTGGTCGGCGTGAAGCATGGGTTCGGCGCCGAAGGCGGGATCGTCAGCGATGGTCACGCCAGCAAGGTCGAAGCCGGGTTGCGGCAGGAGGCGAAGGCTGACGTGGTCAATCGTGGTGCGGCGGCCAAGAGCGTTGCCAATGGAGGTGGCAATGCGCGCGCGAATGCGGCTCACGTTGATCCATGGCGGCAGAAAAACCGCGATCAACAAGAGCACCAAGAGCGCAATGGCGGCGCGGCCGCGAGGACGGATGTTCATCAATGCACCAACCTGAACATGCGGCTCCAGCGCGTCTGGTCGAAGAAGTGAAGGATGATGTTGCCGATGAATTTCAGGCGGTCGGAGATGTCGGTCTTCTCATATTGGTCGCGCGGCGTCTCGAAGGACCAGTAGATAAACATGGGCCGGCCAATGATGTTCTCCTGAGGGACGAAGCCCCAGTAGCGACTGTCGAGGCTGACGTCGCGATTGTCGCCCATGGCAAAGAATCTGCCGGGGGGAACGACGAGATCGCCGTTCTGGACGTAGTTGGGAAGCTCAAGTCTCCATTCAGGGGTGACGTTGCCGAACTCTGAGGACGGAGAATTAGGGAAGTCGTCGCGATAGGGGTCCCACGTGCCGTTGTGTTGCACATAGGGGGGATTTTGAGGTACGCCGTTCAGAAACACCGTGCCGTTTTCGAGATGGATGCGGTCGCCGGGGACGCCGATGATGCGCTTGACGAGGTAGAGTCCGGGCTGCGAGGGAGAGATGAAAACGACGATCTGCCCGCGCTTGATCGCACGGTAGGGAATGAGTGGCTCGATCCATTTAGTGGCGGGCGCGTTGCTGACGCGGTCCACGAAAAGATGGTCACCGATCAGCAGAGTCTTCTCCATCGAGCTGGAGGGAATCTCGAAAGCCTGAAGGCAGAAGGTGATGATGAAGAGTCCGATGACGAGAACGCTGGCCATTGAGGCGATGAATTCGGGCGTAGTCTCGCGAGGTTTAAGTTCCTGATCTTCGATAAGCTCTTTTTTTGCCAAGCGTGTGTTGTCCTCCAGGCGCAATGCCCGTGAGAGTGAGTTTGTCCGCGTTACATTACAGTTTACGCAAGTAATCCGGTTTTGGGCTGGGGAAAAATCGAGTTCTTGATTTTGTGTGGAGTGTGTTGGCTGTGCCCCGGACGTTGGTTGAGGGAATAGGGGTCCCTCGGCTGCGGCTCGGGATGACAAAGCTGCGGGCGGTGGCGACAAAGCTGTGGGCGCTGGCGACAAAGCTGTGGGCGGTGGCCGGTGGGGGCAGGGGGTGGGCGGTGGAGATGGGGTTAGTGGACGAGGCGTAGGGTGCGGTTCCAGCGGGTCATCTGAACAAGGTGACCGATGTTATAGGCGAGATGGACGATTTTGGCGGCAAAGCTCTCGCTGGCCGAGGGAACGCCGTCGAGCTGATCGGGATCGCGCAGAGACCAATAAATCAGGAGGGGACGTCCGATGATGTTTTCGCGAGGGACGAAGCCCCAGTAACGGCTGTCGTCGCTGTTGTCGCGGTTGTCGCCGAGAGCGAAATACTGCCCGGGAGGGACGACAAGTTCGCCGTTGCTGATGTAGCGCCGCAATTCGGCGTGCCAGCGAAGATCGACGTCGGGAGTGATGAACCTGCCGTTGGGGAACTGGTCGCGGTAATCGTCACGCCCAAGACCGCGGTAGATTGCGTAGTTCTCGCGGATGGGCTTGCCGTTGATGTAGACCTTCTTGTCCACGAGACGAATGTGATCGCCAGGGATGCCGATGACGCGCTTTACGAAATGCTGCGCGGGATTGACGGGATAACGGAAGACGATGATGTCGCCGTGGCGGATGGGAGTGTATGGTTCGACCTTGCCCCAGAGACCTTGAGGAGCGAAATGGACTTTATCCACGAGCAGGTAGTCGCCGACGAGGAGCGTGTTCTCCATGGATGGCGACGGAATCTGGAACGCCTGCAAGGCGAAGGTGATGGCGAAAATTGCAATCACCACGGTTCCAGCCAGCCACTGCACCGAGGCGAGAAGGCCGTCCTTGGGCCGCTCGGGCACGAGATGGGGGGTTTGCGCCTCTGCCCGAATCTGCTCGATTAGCTGGTCTGACTCACTCATCTGACGGCTTCTCGCGTGAGCTGGTTTTTCTTCTTTAGCGACCAGAGGTACTCGATGGCCTGACGGGCGGCATCCTGCTCGGCCTTCTTTTTGGTCGATCCCTGGCCTCGTCCGACGAATTCCACCTTTTCGTGCCCCTGCGAGGGAACGTGAGTTTCTATCGTAAATGTTTTTTGATGCTCCGGTCCTTCTTCGCTCACCAGGACGTAGGTGGGCTGCGGTCTGGACATGGAATGTGCAGTTTCCTGAAGCGCAGATTTGTAGTCGGTGACAGGGAAGCCGTCCACGCTTTGCTTCTTAAGGCGCTTCATCTCTGGCTCGACGATCACATCAAGGATGAACTTGCGAACGTAGTCCAAGCCAGAATCGAGATAGAGGGCCGCCAGAAGCGCTTCCAGAGCGTCAACCTGTAGCGCGATCTTGTTCCTGCCGCCGCTTTTTTCCTCTCCCTTACCCAGGTGCAGGTATTTTCCTAGATGCAAGTGCTTGGCGGCGCGGATCAGATGTTTTTCACTGACGAGATGCGCCTTCAACTTGGATAGTTGGCCCTCCTGGAAATGCGGGTAGCGCTCGAAAAGGGCCTGGCTGGTGACGAAGCCAAGGATGGAGTCGCCAAGGAACTCGAGTTGTTCATTGTCCTGCGGGGGCAAGCCTTCGGGGCGGTCCGGGTGGGTGGACTCATGTTCGCGAGCATGGGAGCTGTGGGTAAGCGCCTGCCGCAAAAGTTCCGGCTTGCGGAACTTGTAACCGATCTGTGCCTCGAATGAGGAGGTGTCGAGTGCCTTCATGGATTGAACTACGGACTCAATGGATTAGATTAACGGATGGATTGAGTCAGTTCACAACTACTTGGGAGAAAAAAACCACCGCGATGCTCCGCGGTGGTTTCCAGTGGGTTCGGGAGTGCTGCTACGGCTTCGGCGCCGAGGCAGGTTGCGACGCGGGCGTGGCCGTCGGGGCTGGAGCGGAACTGGAGAGCAGCATCATGAGGCGCTGACGCTCGTTCTTAACCAGGTCCTGAACCTGAGAGCCCGCGGGCGAAGCCCCATACGCTTTGTTGGCCATGACAAGCGCGTCCGAGTACTTCTTTTCTTTATCCAAAAGGAGGGAGTAGCGCAACAGGGTGACGGCATCCATTGGAGCGTCGGTGAGGGCATCAGCCTGCTTGAAGTAGCTTTCGGCGGCGGGATAGTTCATGCGGGTCGTTTCGCAATTGGCAAGCGCCGTATAGGCCATCGAACGGATCATGTTCTTGGACGCATCAATCTGTTGCTGAGGAGTTCCGGGATTGGTAAAGAAGTCGGTGTCCACGGTCTGGAGCGCTCGCTTGGCGTCTTTGTCGGCTTCGGCGAGACGTTCGTCGCGATCGATATCGGTGTCCCGAACGCGTTCGGAAATGAAGCTGGCGACGAGCACGTTAGCGACAGGGTCGTTGGGAGAGATGGCAAGGATCTTATTTCCGGTCTCGATAGCCATGTCAGGATTGTTCTGGCTTTGATAGAGCACCAGAACCCGATGGTAGAGAACGGTCGTGATTTCGCTGTTCTTGTACTTGGCGGCGAAAGCGTCCGCGGCGGTTTGGCCCTGGACAGGGTCGCCCTTCTGAATGATCGCCATGGCATCCTGAAAGGCCTTGTACTCCTCCTGCGTTTTGGCTTGAGGCAACGGCTTGGATGGGGTAGCGGGGGGTTGGGTGGTCGCGGTTGCAGCCGGAGTGCTGCCATTTGTTGGCTGGGCGGATTGCTTGGCGGCATCGGGTTTCGATTGGGACACGGCAGCAATGGTGGCAAACAGCACCACAACCAGGATAAGTTGAACTCGCTTCATAGTCGCTCCTCAAGTGAAGCCTGCCTTAGACGCGATTTATAAGTTCGCAATGGCATAGCTCGCGCAATTACGTTTCTTTCTCTCACTACTTTTGTGTGGCTGGTTGAATCTGAGACGCCGGCGGCTGATACGGCTGTTTCAAACCGCGTTCGGCGGCGTTCCTGGTAATGACGGAAGAGTCGCCCGCCTCCAAAGCGGCCCGATAATGTTTGACGGCAGTGTCGCGGTCGGACTGCAAATCGTAAATTCTGCCGAGGTAAATGTTGGACCAAGCAATAACCCGCGGTTCATGAGATACGACGATGGCTTTTTCGAAAAGAGCCTGTGCTCCGGACATGTCCTTGGTGGAGATTGCAATTCGGGCAAGCAGGAAGTGCGTGCGTCCGGGATCTCCCTGATGCGTGTCGAGGGCATGGTTCGCGAGTTCGCGGGCATGAGCATAGTCACCGGAGGCGAAGGATTTTTCGGCTTCGTCCAGAGGATTCGCGGACTTGGACGCTCGAACTACGTCTGGCGCGGACGTAGCCGCGAATTGGATACGGCTGGCGCGGTGCTCTTCCTGCTGGACATCGATGTAGTAAAGCCAGTCGCCGTAAGCGTCCCGAAGGCCAGTGGGACCTTTTTCGAACTTGACCAGTTGATCGTAGAAGTAGGGCGTGAGAATAAAGCCTTCACGGGCGGCGTCATTTGCCTTCTGTTGACGTCTGAGGTCGGCGTCCTTGCCTTTGCCTGGTTCGGCGCGCGCTTCGATAGCCCGGATGAGCGATTCGGTGACGAGCAGCGTGATGTCGGTTTTGTAGCCGTTATCAATAGGGGCTGCCTTGACGGAGTCGAGCAATGGGGTCAGGCGCTGCATGGTGGTGCCGCGCTGCATGGCCATCGGGTCCAGGATAAAGTGCAAGTAGGTGTGGCGTATCTGATCTATCTTGATGTCGCCATTCTCGGGCGAGAGGACGATAAAGTAATCCGTATCGTAGTTGCGGGCGTTCGCCTGCGAGCCCGCGGCCATGGGTTCGATAAAGATCGACAGGCGCCGGCCAGCGTATCCACCGACAGGGATCTTCAGGTAGACGTCGGTGGCCACGAGCATCTTGGCGACGGCTTGGTTATTGCGGTCGACGAGGGCTTCGTATTCTTTTTGATGTCGAAGCCAGATGCCATGAAGGTTGGCCGCAGTGTAGAAGTTTTGGAGAAGATTCTGAATGCCGAGTACGTAGGCCGCGTCAGGGGGCAGGTCCGCTTCCTTAACGTTTGACGCAAAAGCCGGAGGGGGGCCAAGGTTCAGCGCAAGCGAGACGTACTGGGCCAGGTCACGCGCAGTGTCGGGCTGCTTGTGATCGCGGTAGAAGTCGCAAAGGTCACTCAAGGCGCCCCGTGCGTTGGGCGAGTTTTCCAACTCGCGGTTCACATCGGCTCGAATATGGAGCCGCAATGGGTCGGCCGAAGCGATGTCCTGGTCGTAGCCGCAGGAGTTGAGCGCGGTGAGGACGCTAAAGAGAGTTTCATTGACATCCAGCGAAACCTTGGATGCCTGTTGCGCCGGGGCCAGGGGAACCAGCGTTCCGGAGAAGATCATCAAGATTAGAGCTATGCGACGCAGCACGTTTCTCCTGAGAATATGGAGGATGTAAGTCAAAGTTTAACAGAACAGGCCGGAAGGCATCAGCCACCGGAGCCAACCTTCCCGCAACAAGACTACGCCGCCAGCCGAAGCTGACGGCGACGATTCATGAGTGGCGATCGAGTTATCCCTTCACATTGATCTTGGAAAACGACAGTACGGCACGTCCGGCAACAGGCTGTCCGAAAGAAGTTGCAGGGCGGAACTGGGTGAAGATCAACATGCTGTTCAACTGGGTCATCATCCCGGACG
Source organism: uncultured Acidobacteriota bacterium (assembly GCA_963777415.1). GTDB lineage: Bacteria > Acidobacteriota > Terriglobia > Terriglobales > Acidobacteriaceae > JAEZPW01. The sequence continues at coordinate 155,095 of CAVZQL010000019.1, read as the reverse complement.
AACCGGAAGGGGCGGAGAGAATGCGGTAATCTTGAACCCGGCCATCCGCGCCGACCACTACATCGACAACAACGGAGTCGGCGTCGATGTCGCTCATCTGCCAACCAAAGGGAGACATCGTCAACTGGGGAGGCGTATAGAGCGATGTGGGAACGTCATTGCTCCTGGCTTGAAGCTGCTGGGGCATGGCAAAGAAACCGACGAGAAGTCCGAAAAAGATAACGGCGCTAAGCAAGCCGGCCGTGGCCGGAACCATGAGCCCCCTCACGGTATTATCGATCCTGACAAACAGACCTTCGAAAAGCGGGCGCTTCCGTTTCGCGATTTCGTGGGAAAGCGCGACCCGGATTTGCAGCGCGAGCTGCGGCGGCGGCTGGCGGCGACCGAGCGCCGCGACGGCCTGCTGTGCCTGCTGAAGGCCCGCGTAATGAGTACCGCACGACGAACAACTATTCAAGTGTTCGCCGATGTCATGCATCTGACGTCCCGTGACCGCTCCGTCCAGATACAACGAGAGCAACGATCTGGTTTCGGTGCAATTCATGGTGTTACCTCAAGTCCACGGCTCGGTGGCGCCGCCGACGGAGATTGATGAGCGTTATGCTGCACCAATTGTTCCAACCTCTTCTTCAGGGCTTCACGCCCGCGCGTCAGCCGTGATTTCACTGTGCCGAGAGACGTTTCCATCACCTCGGCGATCTCCTCGTATGAAAGCTCTTCAATATCGCGAAGGATCACCGTCGTTCGATAAGGCTCCTGGACCTGCGCTAATTCCTGTTCCACCCGGCTCCTGACTTCGTTCCGTGCCAAGGAATCGAACGGCGAAGCACTCTGATCCAGGAGAGTGTCTTTCAATCCCCAACCGGGATTATTGCCGGAATTATCGCCGTCGTCCGCAGGCGCCTCCATCGAGGTTTCTTTTGCCTTGTGGCGGAACCACCAGCGGCGATGGTTCGAGGCCTCATGAAGCGCGATACGGTAAATCCAAGTTTTGAGGCTTGATTCGCCGTTGAAACGCTTCATACCGCGGAAGACTTTTATAAACACTTCCTGCGTTGTATCGGCGGCGTCAGCGGGCTCGTCGAGGATGCGATAAACGACGTTATAAATTGGCTGGTGATATTGCGCGATGAGCCAGGCATAAGCATTCTCGGATCCGGCCTTTAGTTCGGCCACGACCGAGGCTTCTTCGGCCCGAGCACCAATCGCGCTTGCGAGGTCGCCCAAGGTTGTTGCTCCCGCCATTTGATCCACGGCGTCGCCTCCACGTTAGCAGGAAGTTGCAACAACTACAACAAACGGAAGTAACACACCCACCCAAATTAGATCCGATGAGCACGTTACGTTACCATTTCGGGAACCAGCCGCTCCGCCGAAAACGAAGCGTTCGGAGCTCATCCTATATAGTTAGACCCCAAAAACAGCAAAAAGTTCCCCAGAGCCCGAAATTTTTGCGGCGAATTGATTGTAAGCGTAATGTTTTGTGTTACTTATGTTGAGTCTTCGCCCTATTGCTTGGGAGGAGCACTACTGTCCGGCTGAGTTGTGGCCGGTTTCGTGGTGGCGGCAGCGGGCTTTTTCTTCTTTACGGACTTTTGGGGAGGCGCGTTGTCGTCCACGATAACCTTCTTGGGGAGAGTAGCGGATGCGGGGTGTGCTTGCGCGAGCTGTGCTTTTACGCGTGTGAGTTCGGACTCCTTTGCGGAAGCGACGGCATCGAGCTGCGAAGCGAGACTGCCCCGGACGGATGCAAGATCCTGCGCGTCACTCTGCAGGTTCTGGAACTCGCTTTTTGGTCCGAATGCGCCGGCGGATTCAGTCAGTCCGCGAAGAACCTCAAGCAGCGCGTCCACGTTGCGATAAAGCTTGAAGAGGGTGACAGTGTTGTCGGGATTAGTGCGAACTTGGGAAACGAGGCCAGGGAGGGTGCCGGTGATATTCGTCTGAATGGAGTTGACGTCGTGCTCCACCTGGCGCTTGAAAGCGGAGTCGGCTTTCCACTTGTTGACGGAGAGTTTGCCGACGTCCATGGCGGTCTGTTGAGTTGTGCGGTCGAGTTGCGAGAGCATGCCGCTCATTTCAGGTCCGAGCGGCGTCATGGAAGCGGGAACGGCGACCTGCATTCCAGATGTTCGGCTCGGGTTCGGTTGGAGAGGTTGAGCTACCTGCGCGAGGCAAGCAAAGCACGCAAGGATGGCGAAAAGAACAGGCGCGAATTTCTTCATGGGCAAATCTCCGATGAAGCTGCACTAATGTGATGAGAGCTTCTGGAAGTGGAGTTGGAAACACAATTATGAACCGGAGGCAAACAATTCCCAAGTAGGAATTGGAAGACAGCGCATTTCCTGGCGAAAAGAAATTGGAAGGCCACCTGGCGAAAGACAGGAAACAGGATTGCGTGTTCCTCTCGTGTTGGGATGCAATTGGCGCTGGCATGGCGCTGCGGGGGAAGAAGGTTTCTGCGCTGGCGTTGTCGCAAAGCGTTGACTAAAATGACGTGGTAAGCGAGAATGAATCCAGTGTGAGTGGGCCTGTGGCGCAGCTGGGAGCGCGCTTCCATGGCATGGAAGAGGTCGTCGGTTCGATCCCGACCAGGTCCACCAATATCCTCCCTGCTTTCAATCAATTACAACGACCAACATTTTTCGAGCTGCTGCTTTTGGTAGCATTTGGTAGCAAATTGCCAGAAAGTTTTTCCAGCTGCGGCGGTTTTGGTGAATTTCCGGAAGGCTACGGGATTCCCGGCGGCAGATGGCGACACCATGCTGGGTACAGGCCCCTATCAGGCCACCGGCCTTTACCACATGCTGCTCTTGCCCAACCTTTTCAGCGATGCAAGCGGCGATTACCTACCGCAACGTCGTGCACAAAAAAGGCGGGCTGCCTTGCCACTTTTTGATCTCCGCGACATCTCACCCGCTAAAAGCAACGTTGCCTCGTCAAAGCAGCATTCGCCGAGCTCCGCGACCCGATGGATGTGCGCGTAAAAGGAGTTGTGATGAAGACGCCCGAAATTCCAGCGATCTCGCAAAATGCAGTCAAATACGAAAACCTATCCGTTGATGGATTGAGCATTGCCTACCGGGAGGCAGGCAATCCGGCGAATCCAAAAGTTGTCCTTCTCCACGGCTTCCCGGCATCGTCCCATCAATATCGAAACCTGATTCCGGCATTAGCCGACCGCTTTCACGTGATCGCTCCCGATTATCCTGGATTTGGCAATAGCGACCAGCCCGATCCCGCGAAGTTTGCCTATACGTTCGATAAGCTCGCAGAGGTCATGGAGAACTTTTTGCAGAAGAAGGGTTTCAACCGCTTCGGGCTGTTCATGCAGGATTACGGTGGCCCGGTTGGGTTCCGCATTATCACCCGTCATCCCGAGTGGGCGGAATGGCTCATCATACAAAACGCCAATGCGTACGAAGAGGGCTTCACTTCTGCCTGGGATGCGCTCCGGCATTCGTTATGGAAAAATCGTAGCCCGGAGGTCGAAGCGTCTCTGCTGCCATTTCTGGCGATTGACGGTATCAAGAAGCCTTATCTCCACGGGCACAAGCACCCGGAGCTGATCAGCCCCGACAACTGGAACATGGATTTCCACTTCATGGAGAGGCCGAACGCGCACCGCCTTCAACTGGACTTGTTATACGACTACAGGACGAACGTCGATCTCTATCCGAAGTGGCAGAAGTTCCTGCGAGAGCGTCAGCCCAAAACGCTGATCTTCTGGGGTCAGAATGACATTTTCTTCACACGGGAAGGCGGCGAATCATACTTGCGCGATCTGCCGGACGCGGAAATGCATCGTCTCGATTCCGGTCACTTCGCGGTGGAAGACAGCCTCGATGATATCGCGACAAATATTGAGCGCTTCTATGACGAGAAGGTAGCCGCGCCGATTGGCGTGACACGGAAAACCGCGTAATCCTGTTACGGTCCGGCAACTCACGATTGAGAGGTCTGCGCGGAAGCTCCATTGCGTCCGTTCCTGAGCCGGTAGAGCACCTGCAGAATACGCGTCGCAGCCTTTACTGATCCTGTGAATGATCCGGGGAGATTCCCCCACGCCTTCGTCGGCAGCCGGTAGGAATCCACGTCGAGGTTCGGAAACAACGCGCGCGCCATTGCGTCGCGCTTCTTCAGCCGTCGAATCGGCACTGCCGTTATCGACGATAATGCATTCCGACAGAAGATCCCAGGGAAGCTCGCGTAAGGTCGCTCCGATGGCTCCGGCCTCGTTGAGTGCCGGAATGATAAGGCTGACTCCGCGAAGCATTGTCATCTAATAAGAATGGTGTTACGAGGCACCTCGATCCCACGGTGTGCGCTCGCCGTCTCTGGACCCTGCACCGGACACGTGCGGGATGGTACGAGAATTGCAAACGTTGCATTCCGTGCTAAACTCACGCCAATCAGCTTACCTAGTCTATGGGGTAACACCAAGCAACACGGGAAGGTTGTCAGTGCGAAGGACTGCTCCTATTTCCTGCCGTGGGCTCGCCTGCGCTGTCTTCACTCTTTCTTTGCTACTGGCCGGAACTGCAACGGCCCAGCTTTCTCCCGGCGCCTTGTCCCACGCGCATCAGTCGCTGAACGGGCCAACTCAGTGTGTCAGTTGTCACAAGCTGGGAGCCGGGGCGGTTTCGTTCCGCTGCCTGGAATGCCATACCGAGATCGCACAGCGATTAAGCGCCGCGCGCGGACTGCATGCCTCGCAGGTAAACAAGAGCAATCCCGGTCAGGACTGCGTGCGCTGCCACTCCGAGCACAAGGGCGAGAACTCTTCGCTGATCCGATGGGAACCTTCGCAGCAAAAATTCGACCACGGCAAGACTGGGTTTACGCTGGAGGGCAAGCACCGAGAACTGATTTGTCAGAAGTGCCACACGCAGGAGCACATCCTCCAGACTGAGCGCCACGCGATCCGAATGAAGGACCTGAACCGCAGCTTCCTTGGCCTGCCCACCGACTGCCTGAGCTGTCACAAGGACATTCACGCCGAGCAATTGGGCAAGGACTGCCGCCGTTGTCACAGCCCTTCCGGATGGAAGAACGATTTACGAATTAATCACGCGGCAGCGAGATTCCAGTTGAAAGGCGCGCACGCGAGGCTGGAGTGCGCCAAGTGCCACCAGCGTCCGGAGCCAGCGGCGCCAATCAAATTTGTCGGGCTGCATTTCGAGCACTGTGCCGACTGCCACCGCGACCAGCATCATGGCGCGTTCGCCAAACCGTGCGAATCCTGCCATACCGTGGCCGGGTGGAAACAGCAGGGCGCGGTCGCATCCAATTTCGATCACTCCAAGACACGCTTTGCGCTGACCGGCAAACACACTCAACTCGATTGTGAAAAATGCCACGCCGAGGCGAACTTCAAAAAACCCATTCCTCATGAACACTGCCTGGATTGCCATAAGGACCAGCACAACGGGCAATTCGTTCGTCGCGCAGACAAGGGCGATTGCGCGTCGTGCCACACGGTAGAAGGTTTCAAGTCAGCGCGCTTCGTTACCGCCGACCATAGTCGCACTGGGTACCCGCTGGAGGGCAAACACGCGGCGGTTTCATGCGCCAAATGCCATGTCCCCGCGGGTAAGGGGACCGTGTATCGCGTGAAGCACACCGCCTGCACCGACTGCCACACCGATACGCACCAGGGACAGTTCGCTGCCCCGCCGTACGAGAAACGTTGCGACGCCTGCCACTCGGTTAAGGGCTTCCAGTCCACAAGCTTCGCTGTTGCCCGGCACCAGAAGACGCACTTCCCGCTGACCGGGAGTCATCTGGCGGTGCCATGCATCGAGTGTCACAAGTCCGATCCGCTGGATCCGAAACTCATACGTTTCCGCTTTGACGATCGCACTTGTGGTGGATGCCACGCTGATCCGCATAACGGGCAGTTCGCGAAGCGCATGAGCAAGCGCCTGCCGGACGGGAATATAGCCGGATGCGAAGCGTGCCATTCGACGAAGTCTTGGAAAGCGCTAGCCCGGTTCGACCACTCGGAGACGGCGTTTCCCTTGCTTGGTGCGCACCGCGGCGTCGCCTGCATTGAATGCCATCGCCCCGCCAATCTGGGTGTGAAGCTGAAGGACGCGGTGTTTAAATCGGCGCCCAAAGTCTGCGAAGGCTGTCATGAAGATCCTCATGGCGGACAATTCGCCGTGCAAGGGAAGTTGCTCACGTGTAGCGAGTGCCACAATACCGTCAAATTCAAACCCTCGCTATTCGATCATGCGCGGCGCGCAGATTTCCCGTTGGATGGGGCACACAAGGACGTGCGGTGCACCGGCTGTCACAAGAACACAAAAACGATCAACGACAAGACCGTGCTGGTTTACAAGCCCACGCCGCGCAAATGCGCCGAGTGCCACGGCGCGACTGCTGCGGGCGCCGGTTCATAAGCGTTGCGAAAGCAGAGAGCGGCCTTTTCATTGACGCATCTGTGCCGTTGCGAACTCAATGGATCACCCTAGAGTACAGAAGCGTTCCGCTTAGAAGAAAGTTCCTGCAACAGAGAAGAACTTACATTGGTAACAAGCAGTACACGCAGTCAGGGCTGGTACGTAATCCCGGATGGAAGCTGCTTTCGTAATCTATTCTGCACGTTCAAACCCCGCTACGCTCCGTGGCAACTGAGTTGCTGAAGTAAAGCCAACAAACCTTCAGTGCCTGTGGGGGCAAACAGTGGGGAAGATTCGCATATTCCTATGCGTGCTGTTTTTGTCGGTCAGTTGTCTGCTGGGCCAGACTACACCGGCACCCCGCCCGATGAAACGGAGCCCACACGGCAAGCTCGCCACACCATGCGAGAACTGCCACACAAACTCCAGTTGGAGTCCTCTCCGCAAGTTTCTGGAGTTCAATCACAACACCACCGCGTACCCCTTGCGGGGACGCCACGAAAGCGTGGGTTGTCGCCAGTGCCATACCAAGCTGATCTTTTCCAACACGAGCAAGCGCTGCACTGACTGTCACGCCGACATGCACCGTCGCCAGTTTGGCGCCGGGTGTGAGCGCTGCCACACCGTCATGGGCTGGCAAGAGGTCAGGACACAGCAGCAGCATCAGAACCGGTTTCCGCTGCTGGGAGCGCACACAGTGCAGGAGTGTGACGCCTGCCACAAGGGCGCAGCCACCGGGCAATATGCGGGATTATCGATCGATTGCATCAGTTGCCACTCGACCGATTATTCGGGCACCACGTTGCCCAACCACAAAGCGTCCACTTTCCCGACCACCTGCCAGACGTGCCACAGCATGGACGGTTGGCCGGGCGCCAAATTTGATCACGCCGCGATGACGGGCTTTGCTCTCAGCGGCGCGCACGCGAAGCTGGACTGCTCGGCCTGCCACGCCGGCGGTAATTTCCAAAACACGAAGGCGGATTGCTACAGTTGTCACGCCAAGGACTTCGCCGCCACCAATAGTCCGAGCCACGTGAACGCGGGTTTCCCGCAGCAGTGTTCTCAGTGCCATACAACCGATACGTGGTCGGGAGCCAAGTTCGATCACACGGCGCTCACGAAGTTCCCTTTGACCGGCCTGCACGTGTCGCAAGCCTGCACCGCGTGCCATGCGAGCGGGGTTTACGCCGGACTGAGCACGGCTTGCGCCTCCTGCCACCTCAACGATTACAACAACACGCAGAACCCGAACCACAGGACTGCCGGTCTGCCCCAGACCTGTGACAGCTGTCATACGACGATGGGCTGGAACCAGGCGACGATGGACCATAGCCTCACCAAGTTCCCGCTCACCGGAGCGCACGTGAGCGTTGCCTGCGCTCAGTGCCACGTCAACGGACAGTACACCGGCACTTCCACTGCATGTGCTTCGTGTCACATAAACGATTACAACGGCACCACGAACCCGAACCACAAGGCAGCCGGATATCCGACGGACTGCTCGCTGTGCCACACCACTGCCAGCTTCGCGGGCGCAACCGCCAGCCATACCCTGTTTCCACTGACCGGCGCGCACACCACTCTGCAGTGCTCGCAGTGCCATAGCGACGGAGTCTATGCGGGCAAGTCCACAGCCTGCGCCTCGTGCCACATCGCGCTGTATAACGCGCAGACGAACCCAAATCACAAGGCGGCCGGATTCTCGACCGACTGCTCGCTGTGCCACACGACGATATCCTTCACTGGCGGGAAGTACACGCATATCTCGTTCCAACTGACCGGCGCGCACACCACTTTGCAGTGTTCGCAGTGCCATAGCACGGGCGTCTATGCGGGCACGTCGACGGCTTGCGCTTCGTGCCACATCGCCCTGTACAACGCGCAGACAAATCCGAACCACAAAGCTGCTGGATTCTCGACCGACTGCTCGCTGTGCCACACGACGACCGCCTTCACCGGCGGGAAGTACACGCACATCTCTTTCCAGCTGAGCGGCGCGCACACCACTCTGCAGTGCTCGCAGTGCCATAGCACCGGCGTCTATGCGGGCACTTCGACAGCCTGCGCTTCGTGCCACTCCGCCGATTACAACGCGCACAACGAATCCGAACCACAAGGCTGCCGGATTCCCGACGGACTGCTCGCTGTGTCACACGACAACCAGTTTTGCCGGCGCGACGTTTGCGCACACCGCGTGGCCGCTTACCGGCATGCACACGCCTCTCCTGTGCTCGCAGTGCCATGCCACCGGTATCTATGCGGGCACGTCGACAGCCTGCGCTTCGTGCCACATCGCCGATTACAACGGCACAACGAATCCCAACCACAAGGCTGCCGGATTCCCAACGGATTGCTCCGTCTGCCACTCGACCGCGGGCTGGCCGGGAGCGAAGTTCGATCACTCGACGACGCCGTTCCCGCTGACGGGTACGCACGCGTCGCAGGCTTGCACCGCCTGTCACTCCAGTGGCGTATACGCAGGACTGAGCACGGCTTGCGTTTCCTGCCACCTGGCGAATTACAACGGGACCACGAATCCCAATCACAAGACGGGAGGGTTCCCGCAAACTTGCGACACCTGCCACAACACCACGGCGTGGGTCCCCTCAACTTTCAACCATGCCAACACACCCTTCCCTCTCACCGGGAAGCACACCACCGTGGCTTGCGCCAATTGCCACATCAACAGCGTTTATGTGGGCACGCCCACGGATTGCTATGCGTGCCACAAGACCGACTACGCTTCCGTCAGTAATCCCAACCATGTCGCGGCGGGATTCCCGACGACTTGCGTCACCTGTCACACGACCGCCGCCTGGACCGGGGCTACGTTCAATCACACGTGGTTCCCGATTTACGGGACCGGCCATGCGGGACGATGGACGACCTGCGGTGACTGCCACACCAACCCGTCCGACTACAGTGTCTTTTCTTGCACGGGATGTCACAGCAAAACGTCCACCGATAGCCACCATTCGGGAGTGCGCAATTATGTTTACAACAGTACCAATTGTTACTCCTGCCATCCGCAAGGCCGCGCCGGCTAGACTGCGGTACTGGCTGATTGTGCCACTTGTCTGCGTTCTGGGAGAGTTTTGCGCCCTGGCGCAGCAACCGCAAATCCGCACGACGTTTCGCGTGAAATACGCGATCGACGGCGCCGCCTACCTGGACGGCGGAAGCAATTCCAACCTGGTTGCAGGCATGAAGCTGGTCGTCAAACGGCCGGCTCCCGAGCCAATTCAGCCGGGCGCTCCGATGGGGCCGGAACTCGTGGTTGCTCAACTGGAGGTCAACTCGGTCGCCGAGTCTTCCGCGGTCTGCGACATAGTCTCCAGCACCGATCAGTTGCACGCCGGCGACAAAGCTTATCTCTCCAAAGAAGATGCCGACGCGCTGGTGGCGAAGAACACGGTGAGCCCGACGCGCAAGTATCCCCAGGTGATCACCTTCACGCAGGGTGACCCACTGGAGGAGGAAGCTCGCGAAGCCGTGCCGCGTCCGCCGCTGCCGGAAGTAAATCGGGCCCGTGGGCGCATCGGGGTCGAATACGGCAGCGTCCGCGCCAGCGGTGGCTCGGTCACAAACCAGGTTGGCCTGATTGTGCGCGCCGACGTCACGCGCATCGGCGGCTCGTACTGGAACCTCGGTGGGTATTGGCGCGGCCGTTTTGATCTGCGCTCCGGCACCACCCAACCAACGATGGAAGATCTGATGAACCGGACCTACCACCTCGGCATGACCTACGCCAATCCCAATTCGCGCTGGACTGCCGGGTTCGGACGTCTGATTCTCCCGTGGGCCAGCAGCCTTGATACGATCGACGGCGGCTACATCGGCGCGCGCGTTGCGGCGCACACCACTGTCGGGGCTTTCGCCGGGACAACGCCCGATCCCGCCGCCTGGAATTACAATCCCGATCGCCGCATCGCGGGCACGTTCGTGAACTTCGAGGGCGGCAGCTACGACGCTTTCCGTTTCACCTCGACCACGGGAGTGGCGGTCAGCAGTATCGGATGGAATGCCGAGCGGCGCTTCGTGTTCACGGAAAACGGGATCTTCTGGAAGAATTACTTCTCGCTGTACCATTCGATGCAAGCCGATAAGCCGCCTGCCGGGCTCTCCCAGAGCGGCACGTCACAGCCGCTCATCAGTCGTAGTTATCTCACGCTGCGCTTCCAACCCCATCGACGGGTGAGTTTCGATATCAATCATAATTACTACCGCGACCTGCCGACCTTCGACACGCGCCTGATCGACACCGGCCTGCTGGACACGCTGCTGTTCCAGGGCCTGAGCGCCGGTGTGCGGGTTGAATTGCCGCAGCACGTCAGCGTGTACAGCACCCTCGGACGATCTTCCCGGACGGGCGACCAGCGCAATTCAATTAACCAGATGTACGGCCTGACCTTCGGACGCATCTGGCGCACGGGTTTCCGCGCCGACATCCGCCAGTCCACGTTCGACAGTTCCTTCGGCCGCGGCACGTATCGCGCGGTCTCCCTCTCGCGCAATTTCGGCGATGCGTTTCACTGGGAACTGCAAGGCGGAACTCAGACGTTTTTGTCGCCGCTTACCAACAATTCACGATCGAGATTCGCGATGACGAACATGGACGTCAATCTTGGACGGCATTACTTCCTCCAGGGTGCATTCACCGTGGAGCAGGGCGAAGTCATGAACTACCAACAGTGGTTCACGACTCTTGGCTACCGCTTCGATACCAAAGGAGCAGGCCGATGAAGCAAGTACGTCTTGCGTTGCACGTCTCTGCGTTGGCGGTGCTGCTGTTGCTCGCCCCCCGCAGTTGGGGTGCGGATACTGCGGCGGCACCGCTTGATCAGGTGCTTGATCGAGTGGGTAAGCAGGTGGCCACCTTCCTTGATCAGTTTGGACAGGTCACCTGCACTGAAGTGGTAGTGCAGGAAAGCCTGCGCCCGAACGGCAAACTGGATTTCAAGGAACAATCCACGTTCGATCTCCTGACTATGCTGGACGTCAACGGCGACGATGTCGCGTTGGACGAATCCCGTTTGCCCCAGCAGCAGCCGCAACCCCAACCATCGCGACGCTCGAAGAATCCGTCTCTGCTGGTGACCAACGGATTCTCGACTTTCCTGTTGATCTTCCATCCTTCCTACCAGCAGGCATTCGAGTTCTCGCGGATGGAGGACGACATGGAGGGTGGCAAGCGTTTGATTCACGTGCAATTTCGCCACATCAAAGGCATGCGTTCTCCCACTGCTTTAGTGCTGCGCGATCGCACTTATCCCCTCGATCTGCAGGGGACGGCGTGGATCGATCCCGACTCCGGCATGATCACGAGGATCGAAGCGGAACTGGGTTCGAACCTGGACGATCTGGGGCTGCGCGTCTTCCGCAGCGAAGTGCGGTACGCTCCCGTGAATGTCAAGGATGGAGCCCTTTGGCTACCGGCGTCCGCCACGATTGTGGTTCAGACCCCGCGTCAGCATTGGCGCAATGTCCATAGCTTCACCAATTACAAACGGTTTTCGGTTTCTACCGAGGCCAAAGAAAGTCAATGAGTGCAACCGCGGAACAGGTCCGGGATAGGGGAGAGTTGGGGAACACCACAAATCAGAAAGTCTAGACGCGAAGGCCTATTGAAGAGCGTGCGGCCTGAACGTCAATGTGAGGATGCGATGGGGTCAATTCAAGGTACTGAAACGCTAACGCCGTATGGACCAGCAGTCACGCCAGAGCTGCATAAAGAGCCGGGGACGCCGACCGCGGGCACGATGCCGTCGCACAACGCCCACACACCGGCTGCGCAACCCGCCTCTCCGAAGATCTTGCGTTTCTTGAAATCGGAGCGGCTGCTTCACTGGTCGATCGCCATACCGTTCATGGTGTGCTTCGTGACCGCGCTGATTTTGGTGATCTTCTACAACCCGCATCCACAGCGCCATTTTCGATTGATATTCTCCTGGATTCACAAGTTTTCGGGCGCATGCCTCGCGGTGCTGCCGCCACTGGTTCTGCTTGTACACTGCAAGGACTACAAAACCCACCTCCATAACATCAAGCACGGGTGGCTGTGGGCGCTGGACGATTTCAAGTGGCTGATGCTGATGGGACCGGCCGCGATCAGTAGCAGAATTTCGCTGCCCGAACAGGGCAAGTTCAATGCCGCCGAAAAGCTGAACTTCATGATGGTCATGAGTTCGTTTCCGCTGTTCGTAACCACCGGCGCACTGCTGTGGACGCCGGGAATTCACTTTTTCCCCTGGCTCGCGCATGTCGGCATGGCTCTGTTAACGGTTCCCCTGATGATGGGCCACATCTTCATGGCCACGGTGAATCCCAGCACGCGCGTGGGTCTCGACGGAATGATCTCCGGCTACGTGGATCGCCACTGGGCGATGCACCATTATCGGCGATGGTATCGGGAGAACTTCGAAGATTCACCAAAAGATCAGCGCCGGGGTTCGAAGAGGTGTCCTTCTTGTTCCCGATCGTCGTCGGAATCGCGGGTGCGCTTCGGCGTTCTCGGCCTTCAGTGCGTCACATGCCCGAGTTGCGGCGCCGAGGTGCCGGGTCCATGAGTTGTCGGCCATGGTTGTGGCGAAATGTCGCGGCACACGGCTTCGATGTTCTTCTGGTACAGCACGACGGAGCCAGTTCCCATGGGTAGGCCGAAAACGCTCTTCAGCGTTCTCGGCGTGTCAACGACGATGCCAAAGACCAAGCGTTCGTACGGCAACCGAGTGGTTGCACTGGGCCGAGGACACCGCCGGAGCAAATGCGGCCTTTGTCGACAGGCTATGGTATGCCGCCCTTTGTTGCTGCGGACTTGAACGTTGACTTTGAGCGCAGACTGGTTGAAGTGCGCAATCGAAAGACACATCTGACTCCGAAGGAATTTGAGCTGCTTGGCTGTGCGAAGCTCAGCTCACGGCCGTGGCTATGGATGCGTTTAGACTTTGATAACTCCCAAACTCTTGAGAGCCACCAGGATGATCTGTATTGCCAGATCTACCTGCACAAAAAGCAGCACGGAGCCGAGCACAGTGAGAACAACCATCAGACCCGGCGTCTTCATGACCGTGTCAATGAAGTACATCACGAGAAAATCCAGCACCATCATGATCGCCAGGCAGATGGCTACGGCTTGCGGCGTCCCCGGATACTGTGGCGCAAGCATCATGAAGAGCAATATAGCGGCGACGCCAGCAGGCGGCACGATACTTGGAACGGCAACCGGCGAGGCGGCGAGTTGGACCGCGGCGGGTGTGCTGGAACTGGGACTTGGCGCGTGTTCTTTTTGGAAGATGACTTGCAACGCGGCGATCAGCAGGACCACTCCTCCGGAGATTCGCAACGCGTCAATGGAGATGCGATACTTGAGCAGGATGGTCTCCCCGGCCAGTGCCACAAACGCACAGAGCGCTGAGGCAATCACAGCACCCCAGATCGCCACGCTCCGCTTGAATCGGCGGTCAGCGCCTCGCGTCACCCCAGAGAAGGACGGGATTAGCTTAATCGGCCCAAGCAGCATGAAGAACACCGTAAAGATAAATGAAAACTGACTCATAGAGTGCTCTTTTCAATTGCTGCGAGTGTCAGCGCATCTCTCCCGTTGTTCGCATCTTTCCGCTCTCGAAACATTGTGTTCGGCAAGTCGTCTGCGCAGGTAATCGAGTTGCAGCCGTCAAATTTGATGCTCATTCCGAGCGTAATTGTAGTGTGGCTCGATGGAGGATTACCCTCTGACCTCTCTCGCAATCCTTTAATGCACTGTATCGACGAGCAGGGCAGGGCTAGTAGTATTTACAGTTTCGCCTCGCCAGACAACTCCTTAGAATTTTAACGATCATGGTCGTCAGTTCGCCCCCCAGTGGTTCTTTGGCTGGGGCCGACTAAACAGGGCTAGCGGGAGTTTCCTAGATTGTTCAAAAAAAACTGAGTAAACCATCGCTGCTCTTGTATTTAGCGCGGCCCGTTCGTATATACCACGGCTCAGACCAGCGTAGGTTCAGCTCGAAGTAGCTGCCCAAGCTTACGAAGGTCATCAGGGCATTCCTCCAGTTGTTGGCGGACCCGCGGCCTACCAGCTCGCCCTGTTTGGTCCACGATCCGGCAGCAGCGGATGCGAGATAAGTCGGCCAGTAGGCGGCGTGGGCCATGGGTGAATCCGCCATCACGGCGAGCCCGCCACCAGAGCAATCGCTCCAGTAGGTAACCGATGACGCACATCAATGCGTGGACGTGCAGCTTTTGATCGGTCCAGTGAAACTGGGGACGGGTTGCCAGCATGCCGGGATCTTTGAGGTCACGAAACGCCGATTCGACTTTGGACTGCCCACGATAAGCCTCGATGACCTGTGCGGAGGTCCAATCACTCCGATCCGTAATCAGAATGCGAAGGCCGAAATAGCGCGTCTTGAGGCGTTCATATTCCTCCAGGTCGCACCACGTGCGTACCCGGACGACGCCGTCGACATCGGTGGTGACTTCATAACGAAGTAGGTTGCGCAGGTACTGATGACCGCAGATGTTGGCCAGTCTCTTACGCACAGCCTCCGCAGTGCCGCGCGGCTTTGGCCCCACTTTTTCCAACAATGCGGAGGCGCGGACCAAGTGATGATGTAATCCGCGCAGTTGTCCTTCATGGAGTTGCTGGCTGAAGACCACCACCGTATCGCGCTCCTTGGCAGCGATCTCACGCCGGCTGCGCCAAGCTGGCACCACTACCCCGGTGGACAGCGTCACCTCGGTCAGATGCTCGGCTGCTTCCGCCAACAGAACCTTATGCGAAGAAGGGCGCAACGCGGTCACGTAATGATCCTGATTGCTATCGAGCGTCTCCAGATTTTGCTTGGACGAGGCCCCCGCATCGAAGACCAAGGTCAACTGCTTGGACTCTGGATTCCATTGCCGCCACCTTCGCCGCATGGGCTCCAGAAAAGCAGTAAAGGTTTTCATGTCGGAGCGCGCACCCTCATAAAGGACATGGGCCAACGGCAACTGCGTCGTCTGGTCCACCATGAGGGCTAAGCCCAACTGCCGTAAGTCGTGGCGCCCCTGCTTGTTATGCCCGCGCTCGGGCAGTTGGGGGCGGGCATTGGTGGTGGCAATGTGGGTGTAGAAGTTCGTTGTGTCGTAGGCCAACGCTTCTACATTCAACTGCTCGATGCGGATCACTTCGGCGATAAGGCGCTGCTCGATCGTTTCCAGCGCATCGACTGGCACCGCCTGCATCTGATCCCAAAAATGTTGGCTGGTCAGCGCCATTGTCGAAAATCCCATCAGCTCGGGCAGATGCGTGGCCTGCGCCCAATCGGCAAAGGCGCGCTTGCTGCGGGGAGCACAGACGCGGCCAATGATGCCGGCCAACAAACTCGCGCCCACGGTTAACCCATCCCGCGTCTGAACCCGTCCGGCGTGCCCGCGCAAACTGCCGTCGATGGTTCCGACCACGTCGAGTTCCTCCGCCAGGTGATACAGCGCGGTCACGGCCCCGGCGGTTACCGAGCACAGTCGCAGTTCGCTTCGTTCCTCCAGGTGAAGTCGTAGAATATCTTCCGCGCGGCCAAGATGAGCCAAGACGCGAATGTGCGGCTTGCCGTCTTGACGGAACGATTCGACGATGCGGTAGTAGCGGCGGCCGTGCGACTGGTAGGCCTGGAGCGAAGCCATATATTACGTATATACACACCTTGACCGCAGGCGTCAATGACTTTTCGCTAGTCTTTATTTAAAGGACAATGAAAATCCTGGGCTGGGGTGGCGCCTTTACATCGACTTCTCTATTCCGTATATACACAAATCGACGCGTAGCCCTTTTAAATACAGCGCGTTAAGGATTTTCTTAGTGGTTTCGTAGGAAACTCCCGCTAGACTGTGCGGTGAAGAGAGCGACTCGTGCGTCATGAGAGTCAAAGGCTTCCGGTTCAGGTTATCGATCTATATCAATATCCGAAAACTTGTTGCCTTTTTCTGTGCGGCACTGCTCATACCGGGAAATATCTTGTGGGCGTGGCCTCAGGAAACTGCCGCCACCTCAGCAGAAACCGCGAAAATTCCAAATGACCAACTCGATTCCCTAGTCGCTCCAATTGCGCTTTATCCCGATCCCCTGCTGAGCCAGACGCTAGTCGCGTCGACGTACCCTCACGAAATAATCCAACTCCAGCAGTGGCTACAGAAGCACAAGGATTTGAAGGGCAAGGCCCTGACGGACGCCGTAATGAAGCAGGGTTGGGACGCGAGCATTCAGGCAATGGCGCAGTTGCCCGACGTCGTTAAGCAGCTGGCAGAGAACATCAAATGGACCACTGACCTTGGAAACGCCTTTCTGGCGCAACAAAACGATGTCATGGACGCAGTACAGCGCATGCGAAAAAAGGCGCAGGAAAAAGGGAACCTGAAGACCTCAGAGCAGCAAAAAGTGGAAACCAAGGTGGTCGAAAGCAAGCAGGTTATCGTGATTCAACCCGCAACCCCGGAAGTGGTTTATGTTCCCAGCTATAACCCAGTCGTAGTTTATGGTGCACCTGTCTATGCCTATCCGCCGATTTATTATCCGCCGGCGGGGTACTACGCTGCCGGAATGGCAATCTCCTTTGGCGTGGGAGTCGCGATGGGAGCCGCTTGGGGCGGTGGCTGGGGTTGGGGGGCCGGATGGGGCGGCAACAACAACGTCTACATTAACAACAACAATAACTTCGTAAACAACTCCAATCGGAATTTCCAGGGCGGGAACCGAACGAACGTACAGGGCAGGAGCAACTGGCAGCACAATCCACAACATCGTGGCGGGGCGCCATACTCCGACCGTACGACTGCGAACAGGTACGGAGGCGCCGCTCGTGGAGAGTCGCTGGCGAACCGGCAGGCGAGTGCGCGCCAAACCAGCGCGAGACAGCAGGCATCATCAACGGGTCGTACTGCTGGAACAGGCGATTTCAGTAACCGCAGTGCCTCTGGAGCAGGCTCCAGGAACACGGGCGCCTTCAGCGGTGGCAGCAGAGATTGGAGCGGCAGTGCGGCGCGAGCGAGCAGTCAACGTGGCTCTTCCAGCTTGGGAGGCGGGGGCAGCTTCAGTGGTGGCGGCAGGCGTGGCGGAGGCGGAGGTAGGCGCCGGTAGGTCGCGGTGCCCCACGTTCCGACCGCGCAGCGGTCTAACGTGGGAACTACTATGACGGAGGCGAAGCAAATGACCCCCCAGAAGCTGAACATCACTGGACGCATACTGCTAATCGCTTTGTTATGCTGCGGTCCCGCCACAACTTCACATGCTGCGCCACAGTCTGAAGGGAAAGCCGCCGCCCCTGCCCAAGTACCGTCGCAACAATCATTCGCAACACCGCAGAAAGCTGCCCAGGCGCTCATTAAGGCAGCCGGCGATTACGATGTGCCAGCCCTGCTCGGCATATTCGGGCCACACGGAGAAGATTTTATCGCGTCAGCGGACCCAGTCCGGGACAAGAACAATGCGCAAGCATTCGCCGCGAAGGCACGCGAAAAGGAATCCGTGTGGATCGATCCAGCGAAACCCACCCGGGCGATTGTCATTGTAGGAAACGATGACTGGCCGCTTCCGATCCCGATTATCAAAAGGAACGGGAAGTGGCTCTTCGATACGCAGGCTGGCCGCGAGGAGATCCTGCGCCGGCGCATCGGGGCGAACGAACTGGACGCGATTCAAATCTGTCGCGGTTTTGTAAGGGCACAATACGAATACGCCTCCCAGCAGCATGATGGCATCAACCAATACGCACAAAAAATCATCATCAGCCCCGGAAAGCAGGACGGCTTGTATTGGCAGAATGCGGACGGCACCTCCGGTGGTCCCATCAGCAAGGCAGTTGCTCGCGCCATTGAGGAAGGCTACTCGACCAAGGGTCCGCAGACCCCTTATCACGGCTACTACTTCAAGGTATTGAAAGGACAGGGTCCGGCGGCGCCGCTGGGTCGAATCGACTATACGATCGAGGGCGTCATGATCGGCGGCTTCGCGCTCGTGGCAGTTCCGGCTGAATATCGCGTAACTGGTGTGAAGACTTTCATGGTCAGCAACTACGGAGCGGTCTATCAGAAACACTTAGGGCCGGACTCGCTGACAACCGTCAAGAACATGGAGCTCTATAATCCCGACAAAACATGGCAACGCACTAACGACAACTGGCCGGAAAATGTTTCGAGCGCTGCCGACGACGCGGGCACACCATAAGTGGAGAGGATTGCAGATGAAAGGGAGCCGCTGGATGGACACGCGTAGAGCTCTGGATCTCTGCTGGCAGTAGTGTTTCAGCCGGGCCTCTTGCAGGCATTAACGCGGCGTTAGCGATTTCTGATGAAGGAGCGAATATGGCCGGAGTAGAAGCCGAAGCAGCAAGCAAGCCCCTCAGCGCATACGGTTTAGCCAGGTCTACAATCTCGGGAACACCTCTCAGCGCGGACGAACTCCGCAAGACCCAAGCCTTTTGGCGCGCCTGTAACTATCTATCTCTAGGCATGATCTACCTGGAGGACAACCCTCTCCTAAGAGAACCGCTGAAGCCAGAGCACATCAAGAATCGGCTTCTGGGGCATTGGGGCGCAAGCCCTGGCCTGTCGTTTGTCTACATACACTTGAACCGTTTGATCAAAAAGCACGACCTGGACGCGATCTTCCTTGCTGGACCCGGGCATGGCGCTCCCGGCGTCCTCGGCCCCGTCTATCTGGAAGGATCTTATTCCGAAATCTATACCGATAAGAGTCAGGACGAGCAAGGATTGCGCGAGTTCTTTAAGCAATTCTCGTTCCCCGGCGGTATCGGAAGTCATTGCACGCCGGAAACACCCGGCTCCATCCACGAAGGAGGCGAGCTTGGATACGTGCTCTCGCACGCCTGTGGTGCTGCCTTCGACAACCCAGACCTGATTGTTGCCGCAGTCGTAGGCGACGGTGAAGCAGAGACCGGCGCACTCGCAACTTCCTGGCACATCGACAAGTTCCTCAATCCCGTCCGCGATGGTGCGGTGCTGCCGATCCTGCATTTGAACGGATACAAGATCAACAACCCCACGCTGCTCTCGCGTATCAGCCACGAAGAGCTGGAAAGCCTGTTCCGCGGCTACGGCTGGAAACCCTACTTTGTAGAAGGCTCCGATCCGGAGAGCATGCACCAGGCGATGGCGGCAACGGTGGAGCACTGCGTAGCTGAGATCAGGAAGTATCAGCGAACTGCGCGGAAGTCAGGAGTAGCCGAGCGTCCTCGCTGGCCGATGATTGTGCTGCGGACACCTAAGGGCTGGACGGCTCCCGAGGAAATCGGAGGCCATAGGGTCGAAGGTTTCTGGCGGGCCCATCAGGTTCCGATGGCCGACGTCAAAACCAATCCGAAACGGCTTCGCGTGCTGGAAAACTGGATGCGCAGCTACAAGCCAGAGGAGCTCTTCGATCGCAACGGAACTCTGATCCAGGAGCTCAGGGAGCTTGCACCAACCGGGACCCGCCGCATGGGAGCCAATCCCCACGCCAACGGAGGACACCTGAAGAAATCCCTGCGTATTCCCGACTTCCGGGAGTACGCCTTGAAGGTCGAGAAGCCTGGGACCATTGAGGCCGAAAACACCCGTCCTCTGGGAGCGTTCCTCCGAGACGTGATGAAGATGAACATGAATAACTTTCGCGTATTCGGGCCCGATGAGAACACGTCCAACAAGCTCGCTGACATTTACGAAGTCAGCAAAAAGTTCTGGATAGAGGACTACCTTCCCGAAGACGCGGACGGCGGCGAACTGTCGCCCGACGGCAGGGTCATGGAAATGCTCAGCGAGCACACCGTCGAAGGCATGCTCGAAGGCTACCTGCTCACGGGGCGTCATGGCTTTATCTCGTCATACGAGGCGTTTATCCATGTCATCGATTCGATGTTCAACCAGTACGCAAAGTGGTTGACCATCAGCAACCACCTTCCCTGGCGAGACAAGATTGCATCATTGAACATCCTCGTTACGTCCACGGTCTGGCGGCAGGACCACAATGGCTTCACCCATCAGGACCCCGGCTTCCTTGACGTGGTCCTCAACAAGAGCTCTGACGTTACACGAATTTACCTGCCTCCCGACGTCAACTCTCTTTTGTCGGTTGCCGACCACTGCCTCAGAAGCGAAAACTACGTTAACGTGATCGTCTGTGACAAGCAGATGCACCTGCAATACCTGAGTATGGACGCGGCCATCACGCACTGCACGAAGGGGATTGGCATGTGGGATCCGGCATGTAGCGATCAGGGAGCCGAGCCGGATGTGGTAATGGCCTCAGCCGGCGACATTCCCACGCAAGAGGCTTTGGCGGCCATTGTGTTGCTGCGACAGGAGTTTCCCGACCTCAAGATCCGCTACATCAATGTGGTTGATCTTTTCAAGTTGCAGGCCAAGACGGAGCATCCTCACGGCTTATCCGATGAAGACTTTGATCTGCTCTTCACCGTCGATAAACCAATCATTTTCAATTTCCATGGATATCCATGGCTCATCCATCGATTGACCTACCGCCGCACGAACCACGCCAACATGCACGTGCGCGGTTACAGGGAAAAGGGCAACATCAACACTCCTTTTGAACTGGCGATCGAGAACGAGATCGATCGCTTCAGCCTCGCGATGGACGTGATCAGGCGCGTTCCGAGACTTCAGCGAATCGGAGGCGCCGCGATGGAAAAGTTCCGCAACGCCCAAATTGCTTGCCGAAACTATGCTTACCAGCACGGTATCGATAAGCCCGACGTTGCCGGTTGGAGGTGGCCGCACGAGACGCGCAAGGCCGCCTAGCCGGACTTCGTCCGACAGAAACAGTCCCGGCCTGCCAGAGCTCAACGGCAGGCCGGACGGGCTTTACGCTTGTTGTTCTCCCGCTTTCGCAAGAGCCAGGTCCATGACATGATTATCGCTGATGCGGCAACGATAACCTCTGCCCAGATGAAAGACATGTAATCCCCGAATGCGCCAACTGGGGGAACGCCGGGTTGCACGTTGCGCAGTGCCGGCAAGCCGAAGATCAGCGACACTGACAATGTGAGGGGGATCAGACTAATCTCTCCCCGTGCTCTCGCTGACCTCAATGCGATGGCCAACAGGCTGGTCGAAAGGATCGCCATCATCCCCATTACGATCATGGAGAGAACAATCACGTTGCGGGGGCGCGTCAGGGTGAGAACAATTCCCGTCACTTCCTGGCCCTGGTCGCGAGCTACATTCCCGTTGAATTTGATGCCGGGTATGGATGCCGAAAGGTTTACCGCAACGTGTACAGGTTCGTTTTGCATCAGGACAGCAGGGCTCACCACCAACTCGCCGATTTGAGATATCTTCTTGTCCTCGTTCTTGGTTCTCTTCTTGCGGCCCTTGGTGTCGCGAGCAGCTGGAGTCGGCGAAGATTCAACGCGGCCTGGAGTCGTCATGAGCAGCCAGATGGATGCCTTATGATGATCGAACGGGTAAGCGTTTACGTTGCCATCGAGGGCGAACGATACCTCTGTGGGCACGATGCGCTTCCCTTTAGGAAAATCAAAGTCCTGCGCCCCCTTGATGCTATTGAGCAGCAACTTCAAATTGACTGCGGGCGTAACTGCATCTTTAGCGAATCTCCCGGCAGGTTGAAGGTTAATACGGGCCTCAGCCTCCGCGGTAGTGTAGTTTATGTTGAGGATTCTGATTGTCGCCAACACGTAATCCCCCGTTTTCGGTTCCTCTTGAATTCGCAAGGAACGTCGCCTACTTTCATTGAGGTTCACCGAAAGAACGGAGATATAGAGCAAAGCGATAACCGCAATGATTGTTATCCGCGCCGTTAAGACCTTCCGCCACACTTGCTGGCCTCTTTCTCTTTCCCTTTCTCTTTCTCTCGTCAGCCTCTCACAATAACCTTTCCCTCAACTAGGGTCGTTCCTCCCTCGCAGGAACGATTGCATGACGTTGCGCCCGGGAAACTTTTTCGGTAACTCAGATGCAACAGCTGTGTGCCTTATTGCGCCACTCGGTTACGCAAACACCAAAATTGTCCCGAAACTTTCTTGGACAACACTGGCAGTTTTGCCAGTGGAACCATGATGAAAACTCTACGACGATGCTGAACGGTAGTGATCCAGTGGCAACAGGGACTTGCGGAAGCAATTTTCGCAAGGACGAAGACGGCTTTTCCGTCTCTGAAAAAGCACGGTGCCGTGGAGTGCGCATCCGGCAATTCGGGGCTGCAGGCGAAGACCAGTTGCACGCGAGTTGGAGAGAACGACAACCTATGGCACGACCTGTTCTATTGCTTGTGCTTATGGCAACCTTGGCGGGCGCGGCGGATCGCCCGGAATTGCCTAAACAGCTGACTCTTTCCCAAGCACTGACAATTGCACTTTCCAACAGCACGATCATCCGGACTGCGCAGGCCCGCCTGGAGCAAGCCTCGGGGCAGTACGCGCAAGCCCGCTCCGCACTGCTCCCCCAGTTTGGCTTTAACGCGCACCAGAGCGACCTGACGATCAATTTGATAGGGCTGGGCATAGACATCCCCACGGTGCCGCAAGGGAAGACCGGGCCGTTCGGATCGATGGACGCTCGTGTCACGCTCAGCCAAGATCTGCTGAATATCGCTAATCGGGAGGCATGGAAGAGTTCCCGTTCGCGGCGGGATTCCTCCCGCCTGCTGGTGGACAACTCGCGCGAGGTGGTTACGTTGGATGTTGTCGCCGCTTACCTGCAAGCGCTTAGGGCGAAGGCGTCTCTGTCTGCGCTGGCGGAGCAGACGAAACTCGCGAACGACCTGTACAAGATCACGGAAGATCAAGTGAAGCAGGGCGTTTCCGCGCCGCTCGAGGCCAATCGTGCCCAGCAGCAGGTGAACTCACTAGAGCAGCAGCGGCAGGAGGCTGAACAAAGCTACGTCACCGCGAAACTTGACCTCGCCAACCTGCTACAGGCCCACGTCACCGCGGATTTCGAAGTGAGCGATGACGCAGCGTACGGCACCGATACGGCACTGAACCGCGATACCGCACTCGAAACTGCCTTTGCCTCGCGACCGGACTATCGATCGGCTCAAGCAGACATCAAGGCCGCCGAGTTGAAGATTCAATCGATCAAGGCATACCGGATTCCTACCCTGAACACCAGTTTCAGCGACGGACAAAGCGGAAACTCGCCGGTGAACAACGTGAATACATACCGGCTGACCGCCACGCTCGGCATACCCATTTACACAGGGGGGCGCATACGCGGGCAGATCGACGAGGCGGAAGGCGTGCTGCGCGAAGCCCAAACAAGCCTGGATCAGTTGCGCTCTCAGATTGAAACAGACGTGCTGACGGCGATGTCCGGCGTCGAGTGGGCACTCAAGGAAGTTGCAATCAGCGCCGAGAACGTGAAGTTGTCGCGGCAGGAAGTGGAACTGACGCGTGGACGCTTCACCCAGGGCGTTACCGACAACACCGAGGTGGTAAACGCGCAAGACCGCGTTTCGCGAGCCGATGACGCACGCGTACGGGCGCTCTACACGCTGGGATTGGCGCGGGCAAACCTGGCTCGGGCGACCGGCGCAGCCGAAAAGACTTACCACAAGTGAGCAGGAATCGAGGACGTTATGAGACGAGTTTGGATATTGCCAGTGATGATTACGCTGCTTGTTCTCGGGGCATGTTCGAAGAAAGACGAACCCGAAAGGCACGCTATTTGTTAGCGGACGCATCGACGGGGATACGGTGGACATCTCGCCGAAGTTTGCGGGGAAAATCCAAGAGATCACGGTGCGCGAAGGCGACCCGGTCGAAGCCAACCAGGTCGTGGCGACAGATTTCGAGTCCCCAAGACGAAGCCCAGGTGCTGCTAATGAAGGCCGATCTGGTCAACTCCGAGCGCAAGCTGGAAGAGGCTCAGGCAGCGGCTCCCGCACGCGTAGCCGTAGCCGAGGCGAACCTGGCGGCAGCAAAGGCGGAGCTTGTCCGATCAGACGCGCAACTCCAGCAGGCCCAAGTGGATGCAAAGCGCTATCCGCCCTT
The DNA here is from genome assembly GCA_963777415.1 of uncultured Acidobacteriota bacterium. GTDB lineage: Bacteria > Acidobacteriota > Terriglobia > Terriglobales > Acidobacteriaceae > JAEZPW01. Next base: position 130,692 of record CAVZQL010000019.1, on the reverse strand, counting down.
GGTGTTAACTGGTGCCGCCGCGGCGCAGACGGCTGACCAGCACGAAACCAATCTGAGAGTGGCGGTAGCGTCCGCGGATGCCAGCCGTAAGGAGGTTGTTGCAGAGGAGGCCGCAGTCGAACAGGCAAAGGCGCAACTCCAGCAAATTGCCACAGCCAAGGCGAGCGTGGCAGCAAGCCGGGCTGCGCTGCAGAAACAAGAAGCGACGATGAAGGACCTGACGATCACGGCGCCGATTGCGGGCACGATCCTCACGCGCTCTGCCGAACCGGGCCGTGTCGTGCAGCCGGGGCAGACGATCCTAACAATGGTGGATCTGCACAAGCTCTACCTGCGCGGCTTCATTCCCGAAGGCGAGATAGGAAAAGTAAAAGTAGGCCAGCAGGCGCAAGTGTACCTGGATTCGAACCCGAAACAGGCAATTCAGGCCGAGGTGATCCGCATTGATCCACAAGCCATGTTTACTCCCGAAAACACGTACTTCAAAGAGGACCGGGTCAAGCAGGTAGTGGGCGTGAAACTGGGGCTGCAAGGCGCCTATGGCTTCGCCAAGCCGGGAATGCCGGCCGACGGACGAATTCAGATTGGAACTAAGTGATATGGCTGGCGCCAACACAGTTGTCGATGCTCGCGAACTTTCCAAGAGCTACGGTGCGCTTCGGGCGCTTGATGCGGTCAGCTTCGAGGTGAAAGAGGGCGAGATTTTTGGTTTCATCGGGGCAGACGGGGCCGGCAAAACGACCGCATTCCGGATCATTGGCGGCGTCCTGTCGCAGGGCGGCGGAGAGGTTCGCGTGCTCGATACCGCCCCTCGCGAAGCGCGTCCCAGCGTGGGATATCTGACTCAGCCTTTCAGCCTGTACCAGGATCTCAGCATCGCCGAAAATCTAGAGTACGCGGCGGGGCTGCGCGAGGTAGCCCCCGCCGATTTTGCTGCGCGGAGCGATCGCTATTGCAAAATGTTTGACCTGAACCGGTTTATGGATCGACTAGCGGGGCGGCTCAGCGGCGGCATGAAACAGAAGCTGGCCCTGAGTTGCGCGCTGATCTCCGACCCGAAGCTGCTGCTGTTGGACGAGCCTACCACGGGCGTCGATCCGGTGACGCGACGCGACTTCTGGGACGCGTTGACGTCGCTCGCCACCGGCGGGATGAGCATCATCGTGGCGACTCCTTATCTGGACGAGGCGGAGCGCTGTCACCGCGTGGCGTTGATGGAGAGGGGCAAAATCTATGACACGGACTCGCCCGCTCATTTCCGCTCGAAGCTCGGACTCACGCGACTTGAAGTTCACGCCGAACCGCTAGCGGGTGCAGAAGAGGCATTCGCCGGATCGCCCGAGGTGCGTGACGTGCAGCGGTTCGGCGACAGACTGGACGTAATGACGCCGAATCCCGATGCCGCCGAAGTGGACTTGCGAAACCGGGCCGAGGCAAGGGGAGTCCGCGTCACCGAAATCCGCCGCTCGCAACCAACCCTTGAAAACGCCTTCGTCAACACGCTGCGGGAAATGCGCGGCGCGGCTCCCTCGCCACCTTTTCCAAAGCCTTCGCCTCCCATTAAGGGAAATCAAGTGGTGATCGGCGCCAAGGACCTGAACCGGCGTTTCGGATCGTTCCAGGCGGTGAAGAACTTCAATCTGGAAATCAGAAACGGTGACATCTATGGGCTGCTTGGCGCGAATGGCGCGGGAAAAACCACCTCCATCAAGATGATGTGTGGGCTGATCGAACCTTCATCCGGCAGCGTCACATTGCTTGGACAATCCGAGGGTCTGCGCGCGGTCGAAGTGCGCTCGCGGATCGGCTACATGTCGCAGAAGTTCTCGCTCTACGACGACCTCACGATCGGCGAAAATCTCGATTTCTATGCGCGTCTTTATGGTGTGGATGAAAGCGTGCGCGAACAGCGCAAGCAGTGGGTGCTCGAGACCGCGGAACTCAAAGGCGAAGCAGGAATGCTGACCGCGTCCTTGCCCGGCGGCTGGAAACAGCGCGTAGCTTTCGGAGCTGCGGTTATGCATGAACCCGAAGCGGTGTTCCTCGACGAGCCAACCTCCGGCGTCGATCCGCTGGCCCGCCGTGCGATGTGGCGAATGATCAACGCCCTTGCCGACCGTGGCGCAGGAATTCTGGTCGTCACGCATTATCTCGAGGAAGCCGAACAGTGCAACCGGCTCGGATTCATGGTGGCTGGCGAGATCATTGCCGAGGGCTCCCCCGGCGAAGTCAAGGCGAACATGAAAGGAACGCTCTACCAGTTCGCGACCGACAAGCCGGAAATCGCACTCCGTGCTTTGAAGCGGAAATTCGGCGCATCGCGCGTATCGCTGTTCGGGGACCGATTGCACCTCGTTGCCGAGAACGAAGCGCAGCAGCGCGAAGCCATAAGCGAACTGGAAGCTGCCGGCGTGCGGATACTAAGCTGCAAGCCAGCGGCGTTTTCACTCGAAGACGTTTTCATTTCACTGATCGAATCACGCAGATCGGCGATCCCGTTATGAAAAAGATTTGGGCGCAGGCAAAGAAAGAGTGGATGCAGTTACGGCGCGATCGCTTGCTGCTTGCTCTCGGTGTGCTCATGCCCGTCGTGCTGCTGTATCTGTATGGCGCCAGCCAGTCCCTGCAACTGCGAAACGTTCCGCTCGTGGTTTATGACTACGACATCACGCCACTCAGTCGGGCCTACTTGGACTCTTATGGCGCCGCACTCACATTCGATATCGTGGCACATCGCCCCAACGACGCACCCGAGGAAGCGCTTCATCGGGGAGAGGCGCTCGCGGCGCTGATCATCCCGCAGAACTTCGAACGCGACGTTCGCCGGGGCGCTGTCCCAGCCGTGCAACTGCTCATCGATGGCACGGACGCAAACACAGCCACGGTCCTGGGCAACATGGCTAAATCGCTCAATGCCAGCTTTCTGCAACAAAACGGCCTTGGTCAGCCAGCGAGCGGACTTGGTCAGCCTCACCCTGCTCCACAGCTCGTCAGTCTGCAACGGAGGCTATGGTATAACCCTGGCCTCTCGAACCCGCTCTATTTCGGCACGGGGGCGCTTGGCATGGTGTTGGCTCTGTTTCCCGCGCTGCTCGGGGCGCTGGCAAGTGCGCGAGAGTATGAATTGGGCAACATCATTCAGGCCTATGCTTCCAGCCTTACTGGATTCCAGTGGCTCGTCGGCAAGTCGCTGCCCTACATCATTCTCGGATTTGTTGAGCTTGTAATTTGCTTCGCGTTCGGTGTCGTTGTTTTCGGCTACCGTTTTCCGACCGACCCCTCGGTAATGCTGGTCGCTACGCTGTTCTACCTGCTATCCGGAGTTCTCTTCGGCATGTTGCTGGGCAATGCTACGGGTACGCAGAGCGCTGCGATTCAGGGCGTGCAGCTGGGGGCGTTCCTGCTCTCTTTGCTGCTCTCAGGATTCCTATTTCCGATTCGAAATATTCCGCCCAGTATTCGTTGGGTCTCCTACATTCTGCCGGCAACACATTACGTACAGGTTGTGCGGAACTCCCTGCTGCGGGATTCGGGATGGGCGTCCGTAGTGCAACCAATGTTGGCGCTCGCGATTCTTTCAATTCTCTTTTTCTTCCTGAACATGCTCCAGGTTCGGAAGATGCAGTTCAAGGGTTAGGCGAAAAGGGGGTTCACGTGTCCGCATTTCTGAGACGCTACATGGCCTTGACCCTCAAGGAAATCCAACAGCTCAGGCGCAATCGAGGACTGCTTATCCAGCTACTCATTCCTCCCACGATCGTTCTGATCGTGTTCGGATTTGCGCTCAATCCTAAGCTGCGCCATTTGCGCATGGGTGTCGTTGACCAAAGCGTGACGCCGCAAAGCCGCGAGTTCATTAACTCTCTCACGCAGAACCTCTCGTTCGATGTGGCCGAACACTTTTTCAGTGTCGAGCAAGCCAAAGATGCGCTTGGCAGACAGAGGGTGGATCTCTTCATCGTCATTCCACCTGAATTCGCCAGCGACCTTCTTCGCCCGAATCCCGGGTACCCCAGCGATCTGCAAGTCGTGATCGACGCCGTGGACGCGAACACGGCCAACATCGCGAAAGGCTATCTGCAACAGGGATTGCAGCAGGTGTCCACCCAGTACAACGCCTGGAATGGCCTCGATCCCACCACGATAACAATGGCCGTCAATGTGACGCCGACGTTTCTCTACAACCCGGGCTTAGTGACACCGTGGTTCTACATCACCGGCGTCATGAGCATCCTCATGTTCATCAACGGATCGCTCGTGGCCTCTGCGCTGGCGGTGAAGGAGAAAGAAACTGGCACGATCGAACAGTTGCTCATGACGCCGGCGCAGACAGGCGAGATGCTGCTGGCCAAGACCACTCCGGTTTTCATACTGTTGATGATCGTGCTGATGGTGGCGCTCGGAGTTTCCATGCTGGTCTTCGGGTTGCCGTTCCGCGGCGCCTTCTGGATTTTCCTGATCGCTGGAGTTTTCGCTGCGCTGGCCGGAATCGGAATCGGCGTCACGCTGGCGACGGTATCGGCGTCGCAGCAGCAGGCACAGTTGCTGACGTTTTTCGTTAACCCGCCTCTCACGCTGATCTCCGGTGCAAGTTCGCCCATCGGGAACATGCCGCACATATTTCAAACGTTGTCGTATCTGGATCCGTTGCGTTACCTCGTGGTCATCATCCGCGGAGTCACGATCAAGGACGCTCCCTTTGCCGCGTTGTGGCCGAACCTCGCCGCGCTGGCGGCTTTCTCCATCATCTTGTTCGCGATCAGCGCATGGCGCTTCCGCAAGCAGTAACTCCGGGAAGGGAATTATGGCAAAGCAGAAGAAAGACGCAGACAGCCCGAAGCCCAAGCTGAAGCGCAAGGATTATGAAAACGAACTGCGCCGTCTGCAGGCTGAACTCTGCCAACTTCAGGAGTGGGTCAAGCACGAGGGCAAGCGTGTCATGATCGTCTTCGAGGGCCGCGACGGCGCCGGCAAAGGCGGCACAATCAGGGCCATCACGGAGCGCGTGAGCCCGCGTGTGTTCCGCGTCGTGGCGCTTCCCGCCCCATCCGATCGCGAGAAGACTCAGATGTACATCCAGCGTTATATGCAGCACTTTCCGTCCGCTGGTGAAATCGTGATCTTCGACCGCAGTTGGTACAACCGCGCCGGCGTGGAATACGTGATGGGGTTTTGCACCGAGGAGCAGCATCACCGCTTTCTGCAACTGTGCCCCCTCTTTGAGAACTACGTCGTAGAAGCGGGAATTATGCTCTTCAAATACTGGCTCGAAGTGAGCAACGAGGAACAGGAGCGGCGGTTCGAAGCTCGCGTGGCGGATCCCCTGCGTCAGTGGAAACTCAGCCCCATGGACCTGCCATCGCGTGCCCGCTGGTATGAATACTCCCGAGCCCGTGACCTGATGCTGGAGGCGACCGATAACGAGACTTCCCCCTGGTACATTGCGCGGTCCGATGATAAAAAGCGAGCGCGCCTCAACTGCATCGCGCATCTTTTAAGCATGATTCCTTATGAACGAATACCGAGGAAGAAGGTTAAATTACCCGAACGGTCCAACAAGGGAGCCTACGACGATCAGGCTACTCTCGAAGGCAGAAGAATCGTGCCAGAGAAGTATTGACACTTGCGACCGAGGCAATCCAAGTTCTTTCGTTAAGACGGAGGCGAATTAGCGCATCGAAGAAGTCAACGCACCAGGGGCATTCATTCTTCCGTCGAGGAGAACGAGATGGATAACATCGATGAGAAACCAGTATTTCCGACAGGTGAGCGGCTTCATGCGGAGCTTCGTCGGCTCGACTGGGCAAAAGGGCTCAGCGAGGAAACGTTTGCGGCGATCACGAACACGGCTGAGTGGGTCGAGTTTCACGCCGGGGAAGTGGTCATTGAAGTCGAATCGGAAATTACCCATGTGTCTTTCCTCATCACGGGCCGGATGCACGGAACCCTCTACGATTCTCTGGGCAAGGAGATTCAGGAGGATACTTTTGTCCGAGGATCTGTCATTGGATTGTTTGCCCTTGGTTTATCGGACCGCTCTCACATGCGAATCCAGGCTACCGAGCCTTCGACGGCGATACGAATGACACTATCGGACCTGCTCCGGTTGAGCGCGAAGCATGAGGACTTTCAACTCACTATGTTTCGCTTGGCGGCGAGCAGATTCAAACGATACGTGATGGAGGTCGATCGTTCCCTTCCGAAGCCAGCCGTCGTGGGTGTCATTCATCAAACCGAGGCGAGCCGTCCGCTCGTCGGCCGATTGGCCCATCGACTTCGAGACTTGGACGAATCTCCGTGTATTGCTGGCGACGACGAGCGATGGAAACCAGACGGAGATATCCCCTTTATGTTGTTTGTTGGCGATGACGAGCGACAAACCATTCCTAAAGACTGGGCCGCCAATAGGCGACTTCTGGTGGATGCTCACGCCGATCATCATTCACCAGAGGCAATGATGCGGTTTTTGAATTACGTCGACATCGCGCTTTGGTGCGTTCGGCCGCAAGATACGCAAGCAGCAGTACATCTCCTCCAGGAACTGGAGAAGAGCGTGCCGAGATGGCGAGACAAGGTCCGGATTGTATGGCTTCTCGACGCCAAGGCCCCAATCCCTCCGTATGTACCGGAGTTTTACGAACTCGCCGAACGAGATTTTAAGCTCACGTTCGACGCCCCCGGACCAAACCAAGGCAGCTTACTGCAGCACGGATTGGAACGCATCGTTCACCATTTGCGAGGCATCCGAATCGGTTTGGCGCTCGGAGGTGGCGCGGCTCGCGGCCTCGCTCATCTTGGGGTGCTCAAAGCGCTTGAGCAGCATGGCATCTACATCGACATGCTGGCCGGTACGAGCGCTGGGGCGATGACCGGCGCCTTATACGCAGCCGGCCTGGATCCCGAGTACATTGTCCGTACTTTCAAGACCGAATTGCAGCCATCGTGGTTCTTTCGACAGCTGCCCGCCGGCGGCTACTGGTATTTGCTCTACAAGTACAGACGAAACCAGTTCGATTCCATGCTGCGGAAATACCTGGATCATTTCAGGATGGAGCAACTGATCCTTCCGATGTTCGCGATCTCCGTCGATCTTGTCGAAGGAGGACCGCTGGTGCGCGAGGCTGGCGATGCGACGATCGATGTCCTGGAAAGTATCAATCTTCCTCCCCTTTCGCTTCCTATCGTCCAGTCAGGCCAAGCGTTGGTGGACGGCGGGTTGCTTAACAATATTCCGGCCAACGTTCTGGTAGCCAAGGGATGCAACTTCGTCATCGCATCGACCGTGACGGCGAAGCTGGAGAAAGACTTTGTAGGAATCCGGTCTGAGGGGCGTCCGCGCAAGAGTCGTTTCTTCTCAACAATACAAGTGATCATGCGACAGAACATGATTCAGAACTACAACATGAACTCCGTTGGAGTACGACCGGCAGATTTTGTGATCGCGCCCGACGTGACCTCGTTTGATATATCGGAATTCACCCGGGCAGATGAAATGGCAGTTATTGGGGAAAGGACAACCAATGCAACCGTCGCAAATCTGCGCAACATGCTTAGCAAGCTTGATCCTAAACTCTTCGAGAGTTCACGCGTCCAGAAAGCAGCCTAGAAACAAAAACTGCCGCTATTTTCATCTCACGTGACGCACCGCAGGCTGGAAGCTTGCCATGAAAATAGTGAATTTCGGATGGCTGCCAAACTTTTGTCATCCCGAGGAGCGCAGCGACGAGGGACCCCTTTAGCCACCACATCGCCGGGCGTGAGCCAGTTTTCATCTCACGTGACGCACCGCAGGATGGAAGCTTGTTCCATTTCTAGAAATTTTCCGTGCCTTTTGTTCACTTCGGGCAATTGACTGCTACATTCAATTCGTGAGCTTGAGAGGCAGCCATGAGCGCATGGAGGTGGGCTGGCGCATATGGCGACTGAGTCAACTCGGGCGTTACGCGGTGCCGGTGTATCGAGGGCTTAAGTACTTTGTTTTCAGTCAGGGGTATCCCGTTGCTAAGTCCTTTGTTTCTCCCACTTAGGAAAGGCGGGATGAGTATCGATGTCTTAAGTGCTTAGGTTTCAGCAACTTGCGAAATAGGCGAGTAGGGGGAGGGGTACCCCGAAAGCCAACGGTAAAAGGCGGCGGCAAGTTGCTGAAGCGCACCCTCCCCTGAAGGGGAAGGTGCGGCACCCCTTGTGTGGCCGTCAGGGGGAAGGGTGTGCCACCCGCCGAATGTCGCAAGTAAAACGGTTGATTCGCCTGATGGCGATTGCATCTCACAGGGGCATCGGACCGGGAAGCAAAAGGGTATGCCGCGGGTTACCAGTCGTCTGGTGGTTGGAATTGTCTTGACGTGTTTTTGTGCTCTCGACATTTGTGGAGCGCAGGTGAACGTGTCGGGAGAACTCGCCGTACGCGGCCAAGCATGGAACTGGTTTCAAGATCAGCAACGAGTGAAATATGCTTTCGGACAATCTGTCTTCCGAATTGCACTGAATCAGCAACGCCGGCGATTTTACTGGCAAGTGGAAATCGAACAGCCAACTTTGTTTTCGTTGCCGAACGACGCGTTTATAGCGGGGTCAAATCCGTTTGGGCTTGGAGGCCAGTTTTTTGCCGCGAACAATGGCCGGCAGAATACGGCAAGTGCATTTGTGAGTCAGGCGTTCGTAAGGTTCAAAGGCTTCGGCGCGAATGGCAGCAATGTGCGGGTCGGGCGGATTAAATTCGAGGACGGTGGAGAGATCACCCCCCAAGATCCGAGTCTTGCATTCATCAAGCGCGACCGCATCGCAGGCCGCTTGATCGGCGGCGCTGAATGGTATGGGATCGGGCGCAGCTTCGACGGAGGAAACTTCACGTATGAATTCAGCCAGAATACAAGTTTCACTCTGATGGCAGCGCGTCCTACGCGCGGCGTTTTCGATGTGAATGGAATGAGTGAAATAGATGTGGACGTGCAATATGCCGATTTCACGCGGGAATTTCCGGAGAAGCGGACAAGCAGCGAGATCCGATTGTTTGCCAGCGGATATCACGATGGGCGGAACGTACTCAAAGTGGACAATCGTCCATTGGTACTGCGAGAGGCAGACAACAAAGATATTCGGATCGGGACCTTCGGGGGCAGTTACATCCTCGAATTCAAAACACCGGTCGGCGGTTGGGATCTGACCGGTTGGGGAGCATGGCAGACGGGAAGTTGGGGCACATTGGATCATCGCGCCGATGCGTTCACGGCGGAAGCCGGGTGGCAGCTACCAATCGGACCCTGGCACCCGTGGCTGCGAGCCGCGGCTGATTATGCGAGCGGAGACAGCAATCCGCTGGACACGGTTCATGAAACCTTTTTCCAGCCCCTTCCGAGCGAGCGGAAATATGCGCGGTTTCCGTTTTACACGCTACAAAATGGGCAGGACTATGTGGGGACAGTGCTGCTGCGTCCGCGTACCGAAACGATCGTTCGCATGGACGTCCACAAGGTCAAGCTGAGCGAACCTGCCGATCTCTGGTACGAGGGAACAGGGGCGTATCAAAACAGCAGCTTCGGGTATACGGGGCAGTCCGCCCGTGCTAGTGGTGGGCTTGCAAACTACATAGATGCCGGCGTGGATACGCCGATCACCAGCCGAATCAGATTCAGTTTCTACGTTGCGGTGCTTTCCGGCAAAGCTACCCTGAGCACTGCGCAACATGGGAATAAGGCAGGATTCGCGTACACGGAATTGGCTTATAGGTTCTAGTAAATCACTGAGATGCCGCGGCACGAATCGGAAATATGTCGCGAGGGGATGCGTCGGTCGGAACGCCGTTGCGGTAGGCCACGAACTTGCCCGATATCGCGGGGACGCGATCGCCGGGAACGATGATGCCAACAAGGTTCAGAGGATCGGCGGCGGAGAGGGCGATGAGTTCTCCGGTCGGCGTCTGTTTGCGTGAGGCGCGGAGGGATTCGACTGCGACCGGCAGCGCGAACTGCTCACCGAGGAAGCCGCTGACGAAACGGCCTCCGCGGATTTCGCCGCGATCTTCGAGGCGGCGGAAACCAACCAGCAATTCCCGCCAGCGCGGAAGATTAGCTTCCCGCGCAAGCGCCTCGCGGACGACGGTGCCGTAGCGCTTCAGCAGCATCCAGCAGGTAGCCTCGATGAGGCGGGTGCGGTCGGGTTGATCGCCGGTGTATAGCAGCGACCAGCGTCCGCCGCTGTGCCGGGGGCGGGTCGCGCGTCCGTGCCCCTGGCCGGCGCGGCGCTTGGGATCGATCAGCGCGCGCAAATTGTCAAAGCCGTCGGCGGTGACAAGACCCGCGGCGACGAGTTCCCAGAGCGCGGTTTCGACCTCGGACTTCAGCTTGAACGCGCCGCGAACGATGTCGGCAAAAAACGAAGCTCCGCGCTGACGCAGGTAGCTGAGCACTTGTTGCGCAGTGGGACTGAGGCCGCGAATCTCGTCCTGGTCGTGCGCGGGATTGCGCGGCGACATCCAGTCGGAGTCTTCGCGGACGTAAAACGTGATTGGGGCAACGCTGGTCGGAATCACGCGGCGATTGCCGTTGCTCGAATCTTCCAGCATCGCCGGGTGCGGCGAGAGGCGTCCCCAGCCGACAGCACCTGTGAGGCAGAGCAGGTCGAGAGTCTTAGGATCGTATTGCGATATGCGGCGGGCCAGCACGTCGCGCTCCCACGCGCTGGCCGGAACCTCGAATCCCTGAAGCTGGCGAAGGATTTCGAGGGTGCCGCGCTCGCCGATGACCTGCGTGCCGGGCGCGACGTGCTGCCAGCGCAAGAGCCAGTTCATGTATTGCGCCGGAGTGACGGGCTCGATCTCTTTGCGCAGGCGTCCGACCGTGAGTCGGTGGATGCGGGCAAGCAGACGGCGTTCGCACCACTCCGTCTCAACTTCCCCACCCTTGCTGCGCAAGGAGGGGGCACCCGCCGCCGTTTCTGTAGCAGTGAAGTTGCCGCGCAGAATCGCGCCGCTGGATTCCAAACGTAGAAGCGCCTGCTCGATTTCGCTTGCGGGCAGGCGGAATAGAACTGACAACTCGGTCGCCGTGATTGGGCCTGAGTGCGTGAGCCATCCGGTAACGAGTTCGCGAACGGCTTCGCTGTGGAGGGGGATCGCACCCTCCCCTTCGGGGAAGGGTGCGGCACCCAATTGCGTTTGGGACGTCGGGAAAGAGCGCGTGGAATGCTGCAACATGTTCGGCTGCAATCCAAAAGCGCATGCCGTTTGCGACGGCGATGCCGGCGCGATCATCAGCCGCGAGTTGGTCGAAGTAAGGCCGCCAGCGCGTGGTGGTTTCGAGAAGTGCATAGGTCCTTCGCTCCGCGTCCGAGGCGGACGCTCCGCTCAGGATGACAGCGTCGTGCTGCGTGGGCTCTTCTCGCGATTCCGCTTGCGGCACGGGCAGCGCGATCAGCGTTTGCAGCGCGTCGTGGAGTTCGTCGGCATCGCGAACGTCGGGCCATGCCTCTTCGCGGACTTGTGCGATGGCTTCGGGGTCAAGTCTGCCGACTTCCTCCAGCACCGATTCAGGCAGTACCTGGCGCATCTGCACGGCACGGGCGCGGCGTTCTTCCAGCGGCGCGTCGTCGAGGTATGCGTAAGGATTCGCGTTGAGGATTTCGTGCGAGAACTGTGACGGCACGGGCGTGTCCACGGCGAGACAGCGTATGGAGCCGCTCTCGATTCGACGCAGGACATCCTTCAGGCCGTCGATGTCCATGGCTTCGTGCAGCACGTCTTTCATTACCTCGCGCACGAGCGGGTGATCGGGAATATGGATGTCGCCCTGAATGTTTTCGCCACAGGCGGCAACGTCGGGAAAGACGGAGGCGAGGAGGTCGTCACTCTTGATCCGCTGAATTTGCGGCGGAACTTTCTTGCCGTGCTGGAAACGGAGCAGCGCGAGCGCGCGGGTCGCGTCCCAGCGCCAGCGGGTGCCAAACACAGGCGAACCGGTGAGAACGGCTTGCTCAAGAACGTCCTGCACCGTCTCTGGACTTAGATAGTTGAAAACGTCGGCCAGGGGAAAGCTGTGCTGCTCGGCTAGCGCGATATTGATGCCGTCGTCAGTAGCGGCGGCTTGCAGTTCGAAATTGAAGGATCGGCAGAAGCGCTTGCGAAGAGCGAGTCCCCAGGCCTTGTTGATGCGTGCGCCGAAGGGAGCATGGATCACGAGTTGCATGCCGCCGCCTTCATCGAAGAAGCGCTCGGCAATAATGGTGTGCTGCGTCGGTACTGCACCCAGCACGGCGCGTCCGGCGAGAACGTGCTCGATGACTTGCTCGGCACCGAGTTCGTCGAGACCACATCCGCGTGCGAGGAACTCGATCGCGTCGGTGACCTCCTGCGCCCGATTCGAAAGTGGGACTTTGACTGGCGTGCTTCGCGGCAGCATGTCCGAAATGGTCTGACGCAATTCGGCGACCTGCTCGGAAAGTTCCGCCGTACGCGCGGGAGCTTCACCGCGCCAGAAGGGAACGCTGGGAGGCGCGCCGTGCGCATCTTCCACGAGCACGCGGCCGGAGCTGCCCTCGACGCGCATAATCCGCCAACTGGTATTGCCCAGCAGAATGATGTCACCGCGATTGCTCTCGACGGCGAAGTCTTCGTCGAGCGTGCCGACCGTGGTCTGCTCGGGCATCGAGACCATGGCGAACTGGCCGGTATCGGGGATAGCGCCTCCGCTAGTGATGGCGGCGAGGCGTGCGCCCCGGCGGGGACGCAGGCGATGGTGAACGCGATCGCGATGAAGGTATGCGCCGTAGCGTCCGCGGCGGGCGGCGATGCCGTCAGAGAGCATGGCGATGACTTCGTCGAAGTCGCCGCGGTAGAGATCGCGATAAGGGTAGGCGCGGCGGAGGAGGGAAAAGAGATCGTCTTCGGAGACGCCGGTGTCGGAGTGTTCCGTTACATTCATCGCAGATTCGCCGATGCGCGGACGGGTCGTCCGCGCACCGGCCGGCGAGTCGCCGGCGGTACGGTCGGGAGCGGTGGCGCTGCGGTCGGGAGTGACGCTGCGGGCGGCGACTTCGGCTACGATCTGTTGCGCGAGAATGTCGAGCGGGCACTCGGGCATGATGATTCGGTCTAGTTTGCCGCGATGGATGGAGCGTAAAAGTGCAGCGGATTCGAGAAGTTCGTCGCGAGTTGTGGCGAACAGGCGGGCTTTAGGCGTTGCGCCGCGCCAGTGGCCGGAGCGTCCAATGCGCTGGAGCGCGGTGGCGATGGAACGGGGCGAACTGATCTGGCAGACGAGATCGACGGTCCCGATGTCGATGCCGAGTTCAAGCGAAGCCGTGGCAACCAGGACGCTGAGTTCGCCGTCCTTGAGCTTGCGTTCGGCATCGAGGCGTAGCTTGCGGGATAAAGAACCGTGATGAGCGGCAACGGACTGTTCGCCCAGGCGCTCGCCTAAGTGCATAGCCACGCGCTCGGCAAGGCGGCGCGTATTGACGAATACGAGCGTAGAGCGGTGCTGGCGCACGAGTTCCGCGATGCGGTCATAGAGCTCGTCCCACATTTCGTTGGAGGCGACGGGGCCGAGTTCGCTGCGCGGCACTTCGACGGCAATGTTCATGTAGCGCTTGTGTCCGATGTTGACGAGGACAGGAGGGGGGCGGCCAGTGCCGGTGAGGAAGTGCGCGATCGTCTCCAGCGGCTTCTGAGTGGCGGAGAGTCCGATGCGGTTGAAAGAGCACCCTCCCCTACGGGGAAGGGTGCGGCACCCGCGTACGAGTTCTTCGAGGCGTTCGAGCGAGAGAGCCAGATGGGTGCCCCGCTTGGAACCGGCAACGGCATGGATTTCATCAACGATGACGGTCTGAACGTCGCGCAGGATCGCGCGGCTCTTTTCGGCGGTGAGCAGGATGTAGAGCGACTCGGGCGTGGTGACCAGGATGTGTGGCGGGCGCCTCAGCATGGCCCGGCGTTCGTGCATGAGCGTATCGCCGGTGCGGACGGCGGTGCGTATCTCGGGCATAAGGAAGCCGCGGCGTCCGGCAAGCTGGAGGATTTCGCCCAGTGGGGCTTCGAGGTTCTTCTGGATATCGTTGCCGAGGGCCTTGAGCGGCGAAACGTAGAGCACTTCGGTGCGGTCTTCGAGTTCACCGGAGAGGGCCTTTCGCACGAGGCGATCAATGCAGGCCAGAAAAGCGGCAAAGGTTTTGCCGGAGCCGGTTGGCGCGGAGATGAGCGTGGTGCGTCCGGCGAGGATGTGCGGCCAGCCTTGTTCCTGCGGCTCGGTGGGGGTGCCAAACTTCGACACAAACCACTCGCGCACGAGCGGGTGCGCCCAATCGAGGCAGGGCTGAAGGAGAAGTGGATGGTCCATCTCTATCTAGATGCGCCAGAGTTGGCGAGAGACGCGGGAGGAGGCGGGGATCGGAAAACGGAAAATCGGAAAATCAAAAGCGTTCAACACAGAGGAAGCGGAGGGAGCAGAGAGCGGGGAAGCGGAGGACCGGGAAGGAAACTGGGTAGAATTGAACTATGACGAATGAGGCGCCGAGGGCGGTTAAGGATGTGGTGCGATGTCCGAATTGTGGGGCGGCGGAGATCGTTTATACCTGTGAGCCGAAGTGCTGCTTCCAGCAGTTACTAACGATAGCTAAAATGCAACTTTCGTTTTTCCGAGACCGAGTTCGTGATTTAAAGTAGAGATGCAAACAAACTCCAAGGTGGACGAGATGGTACTCAGCGACCTCGCGGGTGACCGTGAGCCTCGGGTGTCTTTCTCTCCGAACCTGACAAGCGAGAACTGTTCTTATGCCGAAGGAACGCGCGAAGAAGATCAAGATGTTGCTGTTAGATGTAGATGGCGTCATGACGGATGGCAAGATATGGCTGCTGCCCGGCGTGGGGAAGAGCAGTCCACAACAGCAGGAAAAAGAGGAGAACGTTGATTCCGGCGGTTACGCGATTAGTGGCATGCATGTGGTGGAAGGCAAAGGCTTCCACGCGCATGACGGGACCGCCTTTTCATTTGCCAAGATCGCCGGACTCAAGATCGGCTTGATCACGAAGCGCATCTCGGAGACAGTTGCCCTGCGTGCGCGCGATTTGCGCGTGGAGTATCTCTACCAGGGCATTTCAAACAAGAGAGAAACGCTGGAAGAAATCATGGCTAAAGAGGGGCTGAAGTCGGAGGAGATCGCTTTCGTCGGGGATGACGTGATCGATCTGCCGGCGATGCGCCGCTGCGGGTTGGCTATCGCTGTCCCGAACGCGCGCGAGGAAGTGAAGGATGAGGCGCACATCGTTACGGATCACGCAGGCGGTGATGGCGCAGTCAGGGACGCGGTGGAGTTCATTTTGCGCGCGCAAGACAAACTGGACGATGCCATCGAGGAATATATAAACGATCGCAGTCCGGCGAGAAGCAGGTAGTTCTGATCTTGTGTTCGAAGGTGGGCGGCGGAGATGCCGCCCATTTCTATTTCATTCGGGGATAGCGACGGTCTTGCTGGCCATTAATTCGACGAAACGCGGGTCTTCACGGAGCTTGGCGAACTCCTGGTCCTTGTAAACGTGTCCTTTGACGTCATAGCCGTCTTCGATGGCGCGCTGTAAGCATTTCAGGCTGCGTTCGCTGTTGCCTAGTTGAGCGTACATCCGGGCGAGCACGTAGGAGAAGTAGGCTTTGTCCTGGGGTGATTGCAGGTGTGCGGCGACTCCAACACCAGACATGCGATCAAAGATATCGGGGTCCAATTGCAGAGCACGACCGTACTCGGTGGCAGCAACATCGTACAACTTCTCGGCGAAGTACGCGCTGCCCAGATTGCTGTGAAACGACGCCGACATGTCATTGAGTGCGATCGCTTTTTTGTACTCCTTGATCGCGCTGCCGTACTTGTTCATCTTGTAATAGATAACGCCGAGGTTGTTGTAGGCTTCGGAGTACTTCTTGTCCGCCTTGATGGCGCGGTTAAAGTCCTTCCGCGCATCCGCGAGGCGATCCAGTTGCAGTTCCGCGATGCCTATCTTGTTGTAGAGCACGGCGGACTTCGCCTTCGGAAGGGCAGCGCGATAAAAGTCGATGGCATCGATATAGGCCTTCTGCCCACGGAGTTCGTCGCCGCGTTGTTCCAGTTCAGCGGCGGTTGCGGTGGGGGAAGGAGGTTCGATTCTGGCCGGCGGGGGAGCTGTCTCCAGTCCATTCTGCTGGGCCAGTGTTGTGAGCGAGAGCATCAAAATCAACAGGAAAGTGCAGATGACAACTAGACGGCGCATGGTCAACCCTCTTTGTGTCTGTCTATACCGCTTCCGCGGGGCCCCCTCAACAATACTCCTGAATTAGACGTAATATCCTAGTCAGCTGTCGCTAACATTGTAGTCCGTTTGAGGCACTCGGGAGTGCAATTCCATTATTGCTTCTTCTGCTGTTGCTGATCGCTGTTGTCTTCGCCCTTGAAAATACCCACAAACTTACCCCAGAAACCCTTTTTCTTCGTGCCTTCGTCGGCGGGCGGTTGCTGCGGACGGGGCTGATTGGAAGCAACGCTGCGCTTGGGCTGAGGTCTGCCCGCAGGTTGTTGGTAAGTCGGGGGCTGCGCGGGAGGAGGCGCAACGTTGGGCTGGCCAAGTCCAAGGATCTTCTGGAAGATGTTGCGATGGTCGCCCAGTCCTTGGTCACAGGTTGCTTTAGGCTCGGTACCGGCGATAAACGCGGCGGTGTAGTTTTCGGTGCAACTCGGTGTTGCGAGCAGGTTCGTGACTTTGTCCAACTGGACGTTGACGATGCCGTCGGGCTGGGAAAACTCTTTTACATCGCGATACTCGGGGAGGGCAATGGCGCGCTTCATGAACTCGGTCCAGATGGGAGCGGCGGTTACGGCCCCACTGAGTTTGAGGTCGCTATAGTCGTCGTAGCCAACCCAGACGATGCAAAGCAGATTGCTTGTATATCCGGCAAACCAGGCATCGTGCGACGTGCCGGTCTTTCCCGCGGCAGGAGCGGTGAACCCGCGGCGACGGACGTCGTAGGCGGTACCGAAGTTAAGGACGCCCTCCATCATGTTGGTCATGACGTAGGCGACACGCGGATCAAGGACCTGGGAACTGCTGGAGTTGAAGTCCTCGACGACGTTGCCCTGCGCGTCGCGGACCGACCGAACCATCGTGGGAGAGAGGCGCACGCCACCGTTGGCAAAAACGGTGTACGCGCCGGCCATTTCCAGCGGCTTTGCCTCGTAGGCCCCAAGCGCCATGGCCGGAGTTGGCTTCACAGACTGGATGCCAGCGGCTCGGGCGAGCTGGGCTACGTTGTCGTACCCGACCTGTTCGGCCAGCTTCACGGTGGCGTTATTGAGCGACATCGCGAGAGCGTAGCGTGCAGTCACCTGTCCGTGGTACTCGTTTTTGTAGTTTCGCGGCTCGTAGATCTGGTCGCCGAAAGCGAATGTGGTCGGCGAGTCGTCGATCAGTGTGACAGGAGTCTCCGCGTTATCGGTACCAGCCAACGCGGTATTCATCGCAGCCGCGTAAACGAAAGGTTTGAAGATCGACCCGGTGGGGCGGTTGGCGACGGCGTGATTCAACTGGCTCATGCCGTAGTTGCGGCCGCCGACGAGGGCCAGCACGTCACCTGAATGCGGGTCAATGGCCACGAGAGCCACCTGGGCCTGTGGTCCGGGGAGGGTCGTGGTTTCAATTTTGGCGCTCTTGCCGGTCCCGACCTTGATTTTGCGGGTGCGCATACGGTTGACCTGTTCATCAACCGACTTCATTCCTTCCTGCACTGCTTCGGCGGCGGCGCGCTGCAACTCGGGATCGAGGGTGGTGTAGATGCGATAGGCCTGTTCGTTCAACTCGCTTTCAGGATACTTGCTAATCAACTGCTCTTTGACGAGGTCAACAAAATAAGGAGCGTCGCTGGCCTCCACGTTCATCGGAGCGAGTTTGAGAGGAGTCGCTTTGGCCTGTTCAGCCTGCTGCCGAGTGATGGCACTGGTTTCGACCATGCTGTCGAGAACCAGATTGCGACGAGCCATGGCGCGGTCAGGATGCCGGTATGGCGAAAGATAGCTGGGGCGTTGGATCATGCCGGCCAGCAGCGCGGCTTCGGGCAGCGTGAGGCTCTGAATATCCTTGTTGAAATAGGCGCGAGAGGCCTCGGCAAAGCCCTGGATCGTAAAGGAACCGCGCTGCCCCATGTCCACCTGATTGGCGTAAAGGGCGAAGATCTGTTCCTTCGTGAGCTTGTGCTCAAGTTCGATGGCGATCAGCATTTCGATAGCTTTGCGCTTGATGCTCTTCTCGGGAGTGAGGAAAAACGCGCGGGCCATCTGCATGGTGAGGGTGGAGCCACCCTGGCCATGACTGCCTTCCCGAAGGTCGATCAAGGTCGCTTCCACAAGTCGAAAGTAGTTGACGCCGCTGTGCTGGAAAAACCGGCGGTCTTCGATGGCGAGTACGGCATCGACCATGACCTTCGGGATATCCTGGTACTGGACTACCTGGCGCTTGGCGCGATTTTCGGAGTTGGAGAGAGCGGTCACCAATTGAGGCTCCAACTCATAAGCGTCCACGTCTTTGCCGCCGCCGACGATGCGCGCGATCTTGCCATCGGAAACCGCGATCTCGGCAACATCCGGACTGTGGTACGACTCCGCCCCAGGCCTTATCTCGATGCCGGACGAGGACATCCGGAATGTCCCGATTTTCGACTCGTTCTTGCCTACCTCAGAGTACCCGGCCCGGCGCAGCTCGGCGGCAATCTCCTTGGCGGTGATCGATCCGCCGACGCGAACAGTCTTTGGGAGAGCGTAGATCTTTGCGGTGTTGCTGAAAATCTGACCGCTCATCCGGCGATCGATAATCTTTTCGTACTTGATGTAGTAGAAGGCGAACACGCCAAGCAATAGCGTGGAAAGGATGACGAATGCAGCAACTGCGGCTTTGATCACTGGGTCCGAGAGATGTTGGCGGGTGCCTTTCCCGCTGCCTTTCGAAGAGGTGTTTCGCGGAATTTTTACTTTGATCGCCACTTTTAAAATGTAAGCGGATTTCCGAAATCAACGCGGACGAAGACGTGTGTTTTCGAATCCCGCCGGTAATCTCCTGGGTGCCCAGCGGCCAAAGACGTAAACGGGGCACGTAGATTCAATTTCGACCTCATCGGCTCGTCACTATTGTAAATGAACGGAAACCAGCAACGCACAGTCTGCGTTACTTGAAACTCAGCCCCTGGCGCTTGCTGGACGGATTGAACTTCATATCGAAAGGATAAACCGGCACGTCAACGTGCACGACGTATTCCACCGAGATGAGAACATCACTGCCGTTTCGCGTCACGTCGATGTCTTCTGCCTTGACCGGTAACTCATAGGACTGCGCTTTCTCCAACACGGCAGAGCGAATTTCGTCCGGGCCCTTCCTCGAATCAACGGCGGCTGAACGGGCCGTGTCGTCCACTGCTTCTTCGAACTGATAATTGGCGAAATAAGCTGGAACAACTTTCCATGCGAGAAAAATGACGGATCCGACAAGGAACAACCCGAATAGCATGCGGACAGTCTTCATTTGAAACTCCCGTTTGCATGATCGAACAGTCTATTGCGCAGCACCGCGCGCATCAGCCACCCGGACCAGGCTCTGCATGAGCTGTACGATTTCGCCGATAGTAGCATCCTGAGACTCACGTGTCGAGCGCCGCAACACTTCAACCTTGCCTTCCGCTAGTTTCTTGCCGACCGTAATGCGGAAAGGCACGCCGATCAGATCCGCATCCTTGAACTTGACTCCGGGACGCTCGTCGCGGTCATCGAGCAGCACGTCGAAGCTGGCGGCCTCGAGTTTTTGCGCAATTTCCACCGCGGCGCTCAGCAGTGCCTGGTCTTTGACATTCGTTGGCGAGACGACAACCTGGTAGGGGGCCACCTCCGGCGGCAGCCAGAAACCGTTCTCGTCATGGTTCTGCTCGATGATCGACGTGAGAATGCGCTCGATGCCAATCCCGTAACTGCCCATAATCGGCGTTATCTCCTTGCCATCTTTGTCTAGCACGCGAACGCCCATTGAATCGGAATACTTGTAGCCGAGCTTGAATATGTGCCCTATTTCCACGGCTTTACCGAGCTTCAGGGGGGTGCCGCACGTGGGACAGCCTTCGCCTTCCTGCACCGAGCGCAGATCGGCATAAGCGCTGGGCTTGAAGTTCAGTTCGGGGGTCAAGTTACGCAGGTGGTGGCCTTCCTTGTTCGCTCCGCCGATCATGTTCTTGCGACCGCGCAGAACTTCGTCAAGGATCAGCACCGGCTTCTGTTCGTTGGCCCAGTTCGCAGCAGCGAAATCAATGCCTATCGGTCCCAGGTATCCGGCGGGCGTACCGAAGAAATCGGCTATTTCTTCTTCCTGCATCGGGCGCACTTCGCGTCCGCCGACGGCGCTCGCCAGCTTCGCTTCGTTCGCCTGGTCGTTCCCGCGCATCAGGACGACCAGCGGACGATGAGTCGTTTTGCCCTTACCATCTACCTCGGTCATCAAGTAAGCAAGTGTCTTAAGATTGTTGTTCGACGAGACCTTCAGGAATTCCGAAACCTGGTTGATCGTCTTCGTTCCGGGAGTCTCGACCAATTCCGGTTCGCCGTTGCCCGAGCCGGGCAGATCTTCTACTTGCTCCAGTCGCGACGTTGCCTTTTCCAGGTTCGCCGCGTAGCCACACTTCGGACAGCTCGCAACCAAGTCTTCACCGGCGTCGGTGTACACCATGAACTCGTGAGACGCCGATCCGCCCATGGACCCTGAATGTGCCTCGACCGCGACATATTTCAGGCCGCAACGGTCAAAGATCCGACAGTAGGTGTCGTAATGCTTCTGGTAGCTAGCGTCGAGGCCCGCCTGATCAATGTCGAACGAGTACGCGTCCTTCATCGTGAACTGGCGCACGCGCAGCAGACCCGACTTCGGCCGGGGCTCGTCGCGGAACTTTGCCTGAATCTGGTACCAGATCTGGGGCAACTGTTTATAGCTGCGCAGTTCTTTGCGCGCGATATCGGTCATGATCTCTTCTTCGGTCATGCCCAGGCAGAGATCGGCTCCCTTGCGGTCCTTGAGGCGGAACATGTTGTCGCCCATCACCGACCAGCGACCGCTTGCCTCCCATACCTCGCGGGGATGCAGTGCGGGCAGATAGAATTCCTGCCCGATCTTGTCCATCTCTTCGCGAACGACGTTCGTGATTTTGAGAACGGTGCGCTGTCCAAGAAACAGGTAGCTGTAAATGCCGGCCGCGAGTTGGCGGATGTAGCCAGATCGTACAAGAAACTTGTGGCTCGCGACCTCGGCGTCGGCAGGCGCCTCGCGGAGCGTGGGGATAAACAGTTGTGACCAACGATGCATATCTGTCAGGACCTCGTTCGGAATTCCTCATTGTAAATGACTGTGAGTGTGAACGTAAGATTCCCCCATGCCGCCACTAGCCGGGGGACGGCTACAGATTGCGCGGAATGCCGCCGATATGGATAGAGTGCGCGCTGAAAGCTGCGATCCGTGTGGCAATTAGTAACAAAACCGGGAAGCGGGGCGCTGAATTCGAGACCTTTGTTGTCTTAAGGGTTTGTCATTGCAACAACTTTCAGCGACGCGACTTGGCCTTATTACATCTAACGAACACGTCAGGAAAGCTCCGGGAAAGTTCAGGAGGACTGAGGGCCCAACAACCAATGACTCACTCGGCAGGAGCACGTCCCAGCTCCGCGTTGGTCAAGTATGCTATCGCGATCATTCTGCCGCTGTTGGCGCTAATTGCCAATTATGCATTGATTAGCCAAACGGATGTTTTTCCGACCTTTTTTATTTTCGTTGCCGCCATTGTAGTTGCGACATGGTTCGGCGGCAGCGGGCCCGGTCTGGTGTCGGTGGCGCTGAGTTTCGCGGGATTGGCGTGGTACACAGTCAGAAACGATGCTGGCGCGTTGTCGGGTGCGAATGCGATACGCTACGGATTGTTCGCAGCAGCAGCGGTGTTGGTATGGGCTCTCGTGGCGGAGCTACAAAAGTCACGTTCGGCTCTTGTGCGTGCCAACTTGCGATTTGGAAGTGTCGTCCAGATATCCGAAGACGCCATCATCAGCGTGGACGACGCACAGAACGTTACGCTGTTCAATCAGGGGGCAGAGAAGATCTTTGGCTATAAGGCGGGAGAGATCCTCGGCAGGCCGCTCAATTTGCTTATCCCTGAGCGGTACCATCAAGCCCACACCATGCAGGTGGGTGCATTCCAGAAGTCCCCTGATGCTTTGCGCCCGATGAATGCGCGAGGGCCTATTTACGGCCGGCGCAAAGATGGCTCGGAATTCCCCGCCGAAGCGTCAATCTCAAAGTTCGAAACGGCCGGCCAGCGGATACTGACGGTTCGTTTGCGCGACGTTACAGCGCAGAAAGCAGCCGAGCGCGGATTGCGCGAGATGGCGGCGATCGTGGCGTCGTCTGAGGACGCGATTATCGGGGAGAATCTCGAAGGGATCATCACGAGCTGGAACGCCGCCGCGGAAAAGATTTTCGGGTATAAGGCTTCGGAGGCGATTGGCCGTCATGCCGGGATGATGCTTCCGCTGGAGCACGCCGGAGAAGTCACCGAAAACATAGCACGGGCGCGCGTCGGAGAGGGGCTACGCAGGGAATCAGTTCGTGTCTGCAAGGAAGGGAAAAGAGTGACGGTGTCGCTGACCGTTTCTCCTATACGGGAAAACGGGGACGTGATTGGCGTATCGACCATTGTGCGCGACATCAGCGACAGAAAGAAACTGGAAGAGCAACTGCGGCAATCACAGAAGATGGAAGCGGTCGGACGGCTCGCCGGTGGCATTGCGCATGACTTCAACAATCTGCTGAGCGTCATTGTCGGGTACACCTACGTTTTGCAATCGAGTCTGCCTGAGGATCAAACGTTGCGAGACTCCGCCGACCAGATCATGAGTGCCGCCGACAAGGCCAGTTCGCTGACGCGGCAGTTGCTTGCGTTCAGCCGCCGCCAGGTGTTGCAGGCCGAAGCCATCGACTTGAACGACATTCTGGCGGGGATGGAGAAGATGCTGCCCCGTGTGATCGGGGAGGACGTCGAGGTTCGGGCCGTCCGTATGCCGGAGATCAAGAGGGTCAAGGCGGATCCGGGTCAGATCGAGCAGGTGATCATGAACCTTGTGGTAAACGCGCGCGACGCGATGCCGGAAGGCGGCAAGCTGACGATCGAGACCGCCGAAGTGAACTTCGATGCGCACGCTGCCGCAGCGCATAACGCGCGGGCGGGAGACTACGTTCTGCTGGCGGTGACCGATACCGGTGTCGGCATGGATGCCGATACGCGCGCGCACATCTTCGAGCCGTTCTTCACGACCAAGGAAGCCGGGCACGGAACGGGGCTGGGGCTGGCGACCGTTTATGGCATCGTCCACCAGAGTGGTGGGCACATATTGGTGTATAGCGAACCGGGGCAAGGCACGACATTCAAAATCTACCTTCCAGCGACGGCGGAAGAACCGGAGCCTTCGCGCATCTCGCGTGAGGCCAAGTTTACGCTTACCGGACACGAAACCGTGCTGCTGGTCGAGGACGAACCAAGTTTGCGGAGCTTGATCGAGCAGGTGTTGACGAATCAGGGCTACAAGGTTCTGGTTGCAAGCATGGGCGAAGCCGGGCTGGACATTGCGAATCGGCACAAAGAGCCGATCGATCTGCTGGTGACAGATGTCGTCATGCCGAAGATGGGCGGGCAGGTGTTGGCCGAGCGGCTGGCGGTCTCGCATCCGGAGATGAAGATCATCTTCATGTCCGGATATACGAATAACGCGCTCCTGCACAATGAGGCGCTTGTGGAAGGAGCGCTGTTTTTACAAAAGCCGTTCACTCCGGACGTGCTGCTGCGAAAAGTGCGCGAGGCCCTAAGTGCGCGAGCAGCCGCCCGTGAAAAGCACGAGCAGGCGGGGTAGGGTCGCAACACAAAGCGGGTTTCGAGAGAAGACGTTTCGAATAGAACAGGTTTCGAGGTGCTACAGGTTTCGAGGAACTCCCCGAAACCCAGGTTTCGGCGAAACGGGTTTTCTCAAGACCTTCTCTTTTCTCGCTTTTCGAAACTTTCTTAACCTTGGTGATTCCCGCAAACTTGCGTGCATCAAGTCCCGGACGCGGGTAAGCTTTCCATGTGCGCACAGTTTTCCATCTTGATATGGACGCGTTCTTCGTCAGCGTCGAAGAACTTTTCGATCCGACGCTGAAGGGCAAGCCGGTGGTCGTCGGTGGCAGGCCGAACGAGCGCGGCGTAGTGTCGGCAGCATCCTATGCGGCGCGCAAATTCGGCGTACATTCGGCCATGCCGCTGCGCACGGCTTACAAAATGTGTCCGCAGGCGATCTTCGTCGATGGACATCCGGAGCGCTATCGCGATTGCTCGCGGCAGGTCTTCGACGTGCTGAACCACTTCTCGCCCAAGGTCGAGATGGCATCGATCGACGAGGCCTATCTCGATATGACCGGCACGGACAAACTGCTTGGACCGCCTCTTAAGGCCGCGCATGACCTGCATCGGCATGTGAAGCAAGCCACTCAACTCAACTGCTCGATCGGCATCGCGTCGTCACGGCTGGTGGCCAAGGTCTGCTCGGACCAAGCGAAACCGAACGGCATCCTTTATATTCTCCCCGGCATGGAAGCGCGATTTCTTGCGCCGTTGCCGGTGGAGAAGATTCCGGGCGTCGGCAAAGTCACGGCGAAATCGCTGCACGATCTCGGTCTCAAACTTGTCGGCGACCTAGCCCGGCTTGACGACGAGTTTCTCGAAGAACGCTTCGGCAAGTGGGGCCTTGCGCTGGCCGGGAAAGCCAAGGGCCTCGACGCGGGCGGCTGGTTTGACGAAGACATCGGCGCGGGTGACGATCCGAAGTCGATCAGCCACGAGCACACGTTCAACGTCGATACCGCCGACCAGGAGCAGCTCGAAATGACGCTGGCGCGGCTCACCGAAATGGTCGCCCGCCGTCTGCGCGAGAACGGCCTTCACGCGCGAACGGTACAGCTGAAGCTACGATACAAAGACTTCAGCACCATCACACGGGCGCGTTCGCTGAAATCGGCCACGCAAATTGACGGCGAAATTTTCTCGGAAATCCGCGCGCTCTTTCGCTCGAACTGGAAGCGCGGTGAAGCGATCCGATTGCTCGGCGTACACTGCTCGGGGTTCGAGGCGTCCGAGGGACAACTGGGGCTGCTCGAAGGCGATCGCCACGAAAAGTGGACGAAGGCACTCTCGGCTGCCGACAAACTGCGCGACAAGTTCGGCGAGTCGGCAGTATCGCTTGCGTCCGGCATGAGGGGCGCGTTCAAAGAGAAGACCCACGAAAATCCCGCAGGGCTGCCGGGGAAGCGAAAGTGATCGGGACGAGGAATTGAAAGTGGCGAGTGGTTAGTGGAGAGTGGCGAGTAGGACGGGGCACAGCCCCGTCCCCACACGCGTTCTCACACTGATCCGCGCAGGCGTTGATTTGCAACCGTTGGTTCTCTGGAGGCGCTGGCACTGCGGGGCGTGCGGGCTGGTCGCCCGCACGGACAGCCGCCGGGACGGCGGCGGTACGAGAGTCGGCGCAGGCTTTGATCTCCCACCAGTCTTTCTCCTTGGTTGGCGCACCCTCCCCTGACGGGGAAGGGTGCGGCACCCCCGTTGTGGTTATTGGTAGTGGCGGCGTGAGCGTGGCCGGGTCGTCGGATTGCTTCCTGCATTTACAACAGGTGCGCTCCAGCTTTTTCAACTCTTCGACGCGCTTTTCGTGCAGGCGCGTGCGGTCGCGGTCTTCGCACTCCTGGTTTATCTTGTCCCACAATTGATAGGCGTTGAGATTGCTTTTGCGGTACTCGTCTTGCTGCTGGCGCTGGAAACTGGTCTGCTTGAAATTCGCCGACAGGGTTTGCAGCATGTAGGTGGCAGTACCGGCGGTCTTGCGGTCGATGGTGCCGTTGAAGAGGCCATAAATGACGTGGGTCAGGGCGTAGTGGATGCCGTCGGGGTCTTCCATGAGTCCGAGGCTGACGACGGGCGCGGGCGCGGGGGCAGCGGCGCGACGGTTGGGGAAGTCGAGGTAGGCCTGACGGTGGAAGTGGCAGAAATCGCGGTTGCGCAGGGCGGGCGATCCGCACTGGATGCCGTTGGTCTTAATGTGTTTACAGCGACGAGCGTTGCGATCAATCATGAAGCCCCCGGAAGAATCGGAAAATCGTAAAAACGGAAAAACGGAAAATCTGAAAACCAAAGACGGAACAGAATTAGCCGTTGGTTGGCTAGCTATTAGCTGTTAGTGGGCTAGGTATTAGCCGTCAGTTGGCTAGCTATTAGCCGTTAGTGAATGCAACGGCGAAAACGGAACAGAAACAGCCGTCAGTCGTCAGTCACCTGCCGTCAGCCCTCGGGAAAAGCAGAGGAAGCAGAGGTAGTGGAGTACCCCCTCCCTTGCGCCAAAATCGTATGTTGTTGAAATAAAGCTAGTTAATGGGTCGATCTAAAATTAGCGCGAACTAAGTGGCTGAAAATAAGCGACTTACTACCTCGATATCCTTTTCGCTGCGAATTTCTGACCTGATTTAAGTATGACAACTTTTGATGGGAAACCCGCCAGGTTGGCGAGATTTATATTTCTTTGCTGGTCAGCAACTTACGTGGATTTTGGTGACTTGAGGGGGGTTGACAAATTTTCCAGGGCGAAGGGCGTGACGTGCCTGTCACGAAACGCACTGTCTCAAACGCGGAACCGCGAACCAGAAGAGTAAACAACAACTTGTTGTGGTTCGTTGAACGGTAACGTTCAACCTATCGTGTTTATGCGGACCTCTCGGAGGAAGACCGTAGAGGGTGGTCTAAGGTGAAAAAAATCCTGTTGACAGCTATCCGAATAGGTTTAGGATGCTTCCAAGTGGTAAGAAGTGGGTTGTTATGGGCCACAGTGGTTAGGATGGACACGGATTCAAGTTGATTCAGCAGAATCCGTGAAGCCGAAAGAAAGTTGATTTTCCACCTTGGTCTCCGAAGTCGGTCAGTACCGAACCGGGGAAGGTTAGCTGGAAAGTAACTTAAAGGTCAAACGAAATGTTCCGCGGAAGTTACGCAGCTCGGGTGGACGACAAGGGACGGATAAAGGTTCCGGCGGACTTCAAGCGTGTGCTCGACGAGCAATACAGCGGACAGACGAAGTTTTATATCACGAGCTGGGACGGCACGAACGGGATGATTTATCCCATCAGCGAATGGGAAAAGCAGGAGCGCGAGGTCATGGCGAAGCCGATGACCCATCCGGAGCGGCAACATTTTCTTAGAGTTACGGGCTATTACGGCGGGGAAGTCGAGATCGATGGCCAGGGCAGGCTGTTGCTGCCGGCACGGTTGAGAGGGAAAGCGAATTTAGCGGGTGATGTAGATGTCGTAGGTATGGGCGAACACCTGGAAGTCTTTAACGGAGAAGTTCTGGGCAAAGAGGTGGAGGAGAAACCATTCACCTATGCGAACGCAGAGGCTCTCAACAAATAAGGCGGCTAGTGACGGACGACCAGACCGAAGACAAACGAATCAATGCCTCCCAGGGAGGCACGCATGGCATGAACAGGGAAGTGGGCCATGTGCCAGTTCTTTTAGAAGAAGCGATCGAGTTTCTGAATATAAAGCGCGGCGGAACCTATATCGATTGCACGGTGGGGCTGGGCGGGCACAGTTTCGAAATTGCAAGACGCCTCGGCGCACAGGGTCATTTGATTGGCTTCGATAAGGACACGAATGCGCTCAGGGCCGCACGCGAACGGCTGACCAGTCCGAAGCCGGAGGCGTTAGGCGAACGTCCGGAGTTGGCTGGGGATTGGCCAACGGTAACTCTGATCCACGGATCGTTCGCCGAAGTATGCGAGCGGGTTCCGGCGCGATCAGCCGACGGGATGCTGGCGGACCTGGGTGTGAGTTCGTTGCAGTTTGACGACGCGGCGCGCGGATTTAGTTTTCAGGTATCAGGGCCACTGGATATGCGGATGAACCCGCAGAGTGAGCTCGATGCCGATCAAGTGGTAAATCACTTAGACGAGCAAACACTCGCCAACGTGATTTACGAATTCGGTGAGGAAAGGAGGTCGCGGAGAATCGCCAGAGCCATTTGTCGGGCGCGGCCGTTGCGCAGTACTGCGCATTTGGCGCAGGTGGTAGCGGCCGCGGCCCGGCCAATGAACCAAGCAGAACGGCGAATTCATCCGGCGACGAAGACTTTCCAGGCTATCCGAATTTACGTGAATCGTGAGTTGGACGATTTGAAGCGGCTCGTAGGCGATGCACCGATGGTGCTGAAAAAGGGTGGGAGGCTGGTGGTGATCAGCTTTCACTCGCTGGAAGACCGGATCGTGAAGGACGCCGTGCGCGAGGGAGTGCAGAAAGGCGTCTATGAAATTCTCACGAAGAAGCCGGTGACGGCGAAAGAAGAAGAGATTGATCGCAATCCGAGGTCACGCAGCGCGAAGTTGCGAGCCGCGGAGAGGACAGGGATTAGGGGTTAGGGGCCAGGGGCTAGGGATGGACAGGCAATTAGCAAGTCAGCGGAGGAAAGAGCAATGCACAAAGGAACGTTGATTGACGATTTGATCAGAGCGGTGCAGCAGGTGGAAGCGGAAGCCAAACCGTTAGCGGAGCCGCAGAAACGGTCGGGAATGATTGAGTTGCAGATGTTCATGCGACAGATGTACTACATGCCGAATGCAGGGCAGGTTGGAGCACGAATCGCGTCGTAGGAGCGGGGATTATGGCCACCATCACATACACGGGGGTATATCGTCGCGCAATGGGCGCGACGCCGGAAATCTATGTCGCGAAGCAGATCGACAACTCGCGCCTGGTGAGGGAGCCGGATCAGGCTCAGATTCGCGAGATGAGATATTGGCTGGCGTCGTTGGCGATCCTGCTTGCGATGGTGATGGTGTATGCGTGGCAGCACTACAGCGCGATCGAGTACGGATACGACAACGAGCATCTGCGTTCGCGGCAAGAGCAGTTGATGGAAGCGAACCGGAAGTTGAAGCTCGAGGAAGCGTCGCTGCAAGGACCAGAGCGGATCGACGAGTTGGCGCGGCAGATGGGAATGCAGGCCCCGGCGGCCGGGCAGGTTATACGGATGGAGCCGAGCGAGAGTGGCGAACCGAGCGCTCCGGTGATGGCGCGAGTGGCGGCGGTGTCGGTGATCTCGCCGACGCAGTGACCGTGCGACACGGGTGTGCAGTAAGGGGCAGGGCAGTTAGCGGGGGAATAGATGCTTGGGGCAGATGGGTTCTCCTTGGGATAGACTGGCGGCCGGCAGAACGGGCCGCCAGTTCACTTTTTGACCAGCTAAGAGAAGAGCCGGGCGGGCAGAGGGATTCGGTGTAAGCGTGGCGGCGGCCAGCATTTCTCTAAATGATGCGCGGAAACGGTTGTACTTTCTTGGGGCCCTCCTCTTTGCCTGGGTCGCCTTGATCAGCGGCCGTCTGTTGTACATGCAAGTGGTACGCCACGACTATTGGTTGCATCGCGCGCACCGGCAGCAGGAGCAAATCGTTGACGTCTCGCCGCAGCGCGGCGTGGTTTACGATCGCAACGGCAACGAATTGGCGATGTCCATTCTGGTGGACTCAATCTTCGCCGATCCCAGCGAAATCAAGGATCGCGAGACGGCGGCCACGCTGCTGGCCAGCGTGTTGGGTACGGACGAAAAAGATATCCTGACCAAACTGAACGCTCCAAAGAACAAGAACTTCTGCTGGGTGGAGCGTAAGGTCAATTCCGAGACCAGCGATCGAATACTAAGCCTGGGGATCAAGGGAATCTACGCGCAGAAGGAGCCGAAACGCTTCTATCCGAAGCGCGAGCTTGCGGCCCAGGTGGTGGGCTACGTGGGTCTGGATGATGAAGGTCTGGGCGGGATCGAGCGCGCCTATGACGACGACCTGCGCGGGCATCCGGGCAAACTGGTGATCACGCGCGACGCCCACGGCTCGCGACTGGGGCGCACGGAAACGAAATCGGAGCCGGGCGCAAACGTCGTTCTGACCATCGACGAAAAGATCCAGTACATCGCGGAACGAGAGATTGATCGCGCGATGGAAGAGACGAAGGCCTACGGCATCACGATCGTGGTACAGAATCCGAAGACCGGTGAAATCCTGGCGCTGGCGAACCGTCCGACATTCAATCCGAACACATTCAATACGGTGGCCGACCCGAGGGCGCTGAAGAACCACGCCGTCAGTGACGTGTTCGAGCCCGGGTCGATGTTCAAGACGGTGACGGTGTCGGGAGCGCTGGAAGAGAAGGTTACGCGGCCAGAGGATAAGTATGACGTGTCGCAGGGCTACATCGTTGTTGGCGGCGCGAAAATGCACGACTCGCACCACATGGGGGTGCTGACTACGTCGGAAGTGATTGCGGAGTCCAGCAATGTGGGCGCGATCAAAATTGGCATGAAGCTGGGCGAGGAGCGTCTTTACAAGTATATTCGGGCCTTCGGTTTTGGGGACTCGACGAAAATCGAGTTGCCGGGGGAGACGCGCGGACTGGTGAAGCCGGTCAAGTATTGGTCGAAGACGTCGATCGGCGCGATGTCGATGGGGCAGGAAGTGGGCGTGACGCCGATCCAGGTGATTTCGGCGTTTTCGATGATTGCAAACAACGGCGTGTATAACGCGCCCCGGATCGTGGTGGGCATGACTACGCCGAACGGGGGGATAGCGCAGATCGTCAGAAAACCTACGGAGTCGAGGCGGGTTCTGTCGACGCTGACGGCCGCGGAAATGAAGCAGATGCTGGAAGGCGTGGTGCTGTTTGGGACGGGGCGCAAGGCGATTCTCGATGGGTACACCTCGGCGGGAAAGACGGGGACCGCGCAGAAGGTCGATCCGGCGACAGGGCGTTATGGCAGCAAGTACGTGGGTTCGTTTACTGGATTCGCGCCGGTAGGCGATCCGGCGGTAACGGTGGCGGTGATCATCGATTCGGCGCAGGGATTGCACCAGGGCGGGCAGATATCGGCTCCGGTATGGGCGCGGGTGGCGCAGCAGGTACTGGAGTATTTGAGGGTGCCGCATGACGTCGAGCCAAAGGCGTCCAAGCAATTGCTGATGAGGGCCAAGGCCGACAAAGAAGTTGACGAAGAGGCGGGAGAGCACATCGGCGCAACCATGGATTTCTCGGCGGAAAACAACGCGCAGCCTGCGTTGCCACCGGTGCGGCAGAGGGCGGTGCAGAGCGGGAACGTGAATCCCACGGCTAAAGCGGGCGGGCAGTTGCAATTTGTGCCGGCAACGGCGACGAAGCGGCAAGTTGTACAGAGTCCGCCGCCAAGGCCGATGCCGGTGGCGCAGGCTTCAGCGGTGAGTTCGTCCGGCGAGGGCGTTGTGGTGAATCTGCCGGGAGCGATCGTGCCCGTTTTCATAGGCAAGTCATTGCGTGGAGCAATCGAAGCCGCTCAGGATGCGGGCGTGCAGATCGATGCGCACGGTTCGGGAGTGGCGCGGGAACAGTCTCCACCAGCGGGATCGAGGATCGGGCCGGGGATGAAGGTCGTCGTGAAGTTCAGCAGGTAAAGAAATCGCAAAATCGCAAAAACGCAAAATCGCAAAACCGGAAAAGCGAAAAAGCGAATCGGAAAAACGGAAAAACGGAAAAACGGAAAAACGGAAAAACGGAAAAACGGAAAAACGATTTTGCGTTGTAGTTGGGAAGTCAAGCGCTTTGCAGGGAATCTCTGGCCGGGATCATTGACCTGCCTGGTGCCGATGTTTCTGAGTACTGAGTACTGAGTACTAGGTACTGAGTACTGCTTCTTCCGCTTCGTCGCGCTCGCAAGAAGGAGTTGTTATGGCTGCCAGTGTGGCAAGCGTGCCGGAACGCGGCGCGCGTGACGTTTACGAAATTCCGATTCAGAGCCGCAGTGTGTCTCGCCTGTTTGTGCAATCGGGCTTTGATATTCAGATGTTCGAGGATGGTTCGGAAACGACGATCCGCATTGATAATCCCATCGCGGTTGTAACAGAAAACCCGCGCCCGCTGGTGAGGATGGAAGATGAACTGATCCCGTCGATGGGCGTCTATGGACGAATCGTGGTGTCGGGGAGCGCTCTACGGGCGAGTGCGCGGACGCTGGACATTGTGTTTCATCGGGGCGTGTGGTTTTGGGTGGAGCCGAAGTATGAGCCTGAAGCGTGGGGTCCATACGGCAGCAAGGGATTGATCATCGTATGCATGCCCGGCAGCGAGATGGCGGTGTGGTTTGGGATGAAAGCACCCATCTCCCGATCTGATGATCTGATGATCTGATGATGTGATGATCGGAAAAACGGAAAAACGGAAAAA
The DNA here is from genome assembly GCA_963777415.1 of uncultured Acidobacteriota bacterium. Lineage (GTDB taxonomy): Bacteria > Acidobacteriota > Terriglobia > Terriglobales > Acidobacteriaceae > JAEZPW01. The sequence goes on along the minus strand of CAVZQL010000019.1, from coordinate 98,362 downwards.
CGGAAAAACGATACTGCGCATCCTTGGCTAGTCAACTGCCTTGCAGCGAACGGGAATTGCACTGAGTACTGAGTACTGAGTACTAACTTCTTCTCTACGAATTTCTCGCCACCACAAATTCCGGCATCCAGAGCAGAGCCTTTTTGATCTCCGATTGCGGGAAGGTGCAGATCGATTCGCCGGCGGCTTGGGCGTACTCGGCGGCGCGGGCGAGCGCGGCGTTCACTGAATCGTAGCGGCTGAGGATGGCGAGGACCTGCTCGTGCTTCACGGAATCGAACGCACGTTCACGCAAGACCGTCTCGATGAGATCGCGTTCTTCTGAAGTGCAGCGCTCGAGTGCGTGGATCACTGCCATCGTGACCTTGCCTTCGCGAAGGTCGCTGGCGACCGGCTTGCCGAGGACTTCTTCGGAGGCAGTCAGATCGAGCACGTCGTCTACGATCTGGAAGGCGAGTCCGAGATTGCGGCCGTAGTCGGCCAGCGCCTGTTCCTCTGCTTCGGTGGCCTTGCCGAGCATGGCGCCGATACGCATGGATGTGGAGAAGAGGCAGGCCGTTTTGCGATAGATGAGGTCGAGATATTCTGGCTCGCCGACACACTTGCCTAGAGTTTCCATCTGGAGCAGTTCGCCTTCGACCATTTGTTGCGTGAGGTCGATGAGACTGTCGAGGATGCGGAAATTGCGCTCCAGCACTGCGACCTTGAAAGCCTGCATGTAGAGCCAATCGCCGGCGAGGACGCACTTGGAGTTGCCCCAGCGGGTGTTGGCGGAGGGGCGTCCGCGGCGGCTGTCGGCCTCGTCGATGATGTCGTCGTGAACCAGCGTGGCGGTGTGGATGATCTCGACCACGGCACCGAGGTGGACGGCGCTCTCGCCATTTTTGCCGACGAGGCGGGCCGCCAGCAACAGGAGCGCGGGGCGAATGCGTTTACCGCCTCCGGCGCGCAGGTACTCGCCAATCTCGGTGATTGCCTTGACGTTCGAGACGGTGTCGCGCCCGAACTCCTGCTCGATGGCGAGCAGATCGTCACGCAGCAGGTCGAAAATCTCTTTTCCGTTCGTGGTCGCGGTAGTGTTCAAATGTGGGCCTGTCTCTTCCTAAAGCAGATCCCTCGCTGCGCTCGGGATGACAAACGTAAAGAATTAGCTCGAACGATAATTCGTGAACTGCAACTCGATGCCAAGATCCTGCTGCTTGAGCAATGCGATGATCTCTTGCAGCGTGTCGCGATCCTTGCTGCTGATGCGCACCGTATCGCCCTGAATCGAAGCCTGTGCTTTTTTCTTCGAGTTTTTGATCAGCTTGACGATTTCGCGCGCCTTCTCGATTTCGATGCCTTGCTGCAATTTCACCCGCTGGCGCACAGTGGCTCCGGTTGCCTGTTCAAGTTTCTCGTACACAAGATTCTTAAGGGGCACGCCGCGCTTCACGAGTTTTGCCTGGAGAATGTCGTTGACGGCCTTGAGCCTGTATTCGTCAGCCGACGCGAGCACGATGGCGTCCTTGCCTTCGAGGTTGATGTCAGACTTGGAGTCCTTGAGATCGAAACGCGTGTGGATCTCTTTCAACGCCATCTGGATGGCGTTGGCGGCTTCCTGCATGTCGATTTTGCTTACTACGTCGAAAGAGTTCTCAGCCATAAACCGTAAGTGTAAATGGGAAGGGCTAAGTGTGGTAGGGGGGAAGCAAGATTTACGATTTGGTGATTTGGTGAGTGACGATTTTTAGGAGTTGAACGGTCCAAAGCGGCGCAAACGGAATTGTTAGGCCAAGAAGAAGCGAAGGAAATTTTGAGTGGTCTGTTGGCCGACTTCTTCGGGGCTGATGCCGCGCAGGTCTGCAATATGGCGGGCGACGTCGGCGACGTAGGCCGGTTCGTTGCGCTGTCCGCGATGGGGGATGGGTGCGAGATAAGGCGAGTCGGTCTCGATGAGCATCCGGTCAAGCGGGACCTGTGCGGCGGCTTCGCGGATGTTTTCGGCTTTGGGAAAGCTGACGTTTCCGGCGAAGGAGAGCATGAATCCGAGAGCAAGAGCTTTCTTGGCGTGGATCATGGTGCCGCCGAAGCAGTGCATGATCCCGCCGAGTCCGGTGGAGGCCCAGTGTTCGGCGAGGAGTTGCAGGCACTCGTCCCAGGCGTCCCATGAGTCTTTTGACGAACGGCAGTGGATGATGACGGGCTTCTTCGCGGCGCGTGCGAGTTCGAGTTGCGCGAGGAATACGCGGCGCTGGATGTCGCGTGGGGAAAAGTCATACCAGTAGTCGAGTCCGATTTCGCCCCAGGCGATGACGCGCGGGTGGCGTGACCATTGTTCTAGTTGGGCAAGGTTGGCGTCGCTGGCGAGCTTGGCTTCGTGGGGATGGACGCCGACGCTGGCGTAGATGCGGGGGCGGGGTTCGTTCGACCCACATCTGCCAACACCGGGCAGATGTGGGGCACCGTCAGATTGTGTTGGGTCGAACTCTTCAGCCACGCGAATCCCGCAATCCGCCTCTTCTGGCCTGTTGCCGTTCCCGATGGCGAGCATGTAGTGAACCCCAGCGTTGTAGGCGCGAGAAATTACGTCCGCGCGGTCAGAGGCGAACTTGGTGCCTTCGAGATGGCAGTGAGAGTCGGTGAACATAGTGGCGAGTGGTTAGTGGCGAGTGGTTAGTGATGAGCTTTTGCTCGCCACTAACCACTCGCCACTCGACACTTACTTCAGCTTCGCTCCGACCGGCACTTCCTCAAGGAAGCCGGCCAGCACGGGAGCACCGTCCTGCAATGAGGCTGCGAGGAGCATGCCTTGTGACTCGAGTCCGCGGAGTTTGCGCGGTGCGAGATTAGCGATGATGACGATCTTGCGTCCGATGAGTTGCTCGGGCGTGTAAGCCAAGGCGATTCCGGCGACGATCTGGCGCTGCTCGTAGCCGAGATCGACTTCGAGGCGGAGAAGTTTGTCTGCGCCTTTAACCTTCTCGGCGAACTTAACCAGGGCGACGCGGAGGTCGATCTTGGCGAAATCGTCGATCGTGATGATTTCGGTTGAGGGCGCCGGAACTCCGGGTGGAAGAGTTACGGCGGGAGTGGCCGGATCGGACGCGGGGGCCCCTGCAATGAGTGCGGCTTCTGGCGCACCCTCCCCTTTGGGGAAGGGTGCGGCACCCTTCGCGGTTGCGGCGGCAGCGGCCTGGGTTACGGTCTGTGTCGCGGTTTGTGTCGTGGTTTGTGCGGCGGCAGCGGCTTCGGCAGCGGCAGGCGCGTTACGTTCCAGTTCCAATGTCTGCATCCTTTCGACCGCGGTTTTGTCGGCGCGCGGGAATACCGGTTCGATTTTGCCCAGCTTGGTTCCGACCTCGAGCTGTCCCCATTTGAGAGTGCTGAGCGGGAATTTCTGAATGTCGCCGAGGCCGAGCTGCGCCCAAATCTTGGCGGACGATTCGGGCAGCACGGGATGAGCAAGCGCGGTGACTATGCGCAGCGCTTCAGCTGTCGTGTAGAGGACCGTTGCCAGGCGGGCGCGGCTTTGGTCGTCCTGCTTGTCGCCGAGCGCCCAGGGTTCGTTCTCGACGATGTACTTGTCAACGGCACTGACCAGTCCCCAAGCGGTCTCGAGGGCCTTCGAGAATTGATACTGCTCGAATAACTGGTTGAAGTTCGCGATGGTCTCGTCGGCGAGTTGCGCGATGGCTTTGTCGCCGGCCGTGCGCGACGCGATGGCCGAGGGATACGGCACCTCGGCCTTGAAATAGCGCGTGATCATGGTCAGCGTGCGGCTGGCCAGGTTGCCGAGTCCGTTGGCGAGGTCGGAGTTGAAACGCTGCACGAGCGCATCGAAAGAGAACGAGCCGTCCTGCCCGAACATGACTTCGCGCAGCAGGAAATAGCGCAGCGGATCGGCGCCGAGCACGTCGAGAATGGTCTCGGTGCGCACGATGTTGCCGCGCGATTTCGACATCTTGTCCTGCTCGAACAACAGCCAGCCGTGGGCCATGACGTTCTTGGGCAATGGCAGGCCGGCGGCCATCAGGAAGGCGGGCCAGTAGACGCAATGGAAGCGCACGATCTCTTTGCCGATCATGTGGACGTCGGCGGGCCAGTAGCGCGCGAACAGGTCCTGACCAGCTTTGTCGGGAGCGCCGTAGCCGACGGCCGTCATGTAGGTGCAGAGCGCGTCGAGCCATACGTACATCACCTGCTCTGGATCGTCGGGGACCGGGATGCCCCACTTGATGTTGCCGCGGCTGACGCTGAGATCGCGCAGTCCGCCGCGCACGAACGAAATCACTTCGTTGCGGCGCGCTTCGGGACGGATGAAGTCGGGATTGTCGTCGAAGAACTTCAGCAGCTTGTCTTCGAAGGCCGAGAGTTTGAAGAAGTAGTTTTCTTCGGTGACGGTTTCGGTGGGACGTCCGCACTCGGGGCAGGGCGTGCCGGGGCCGCCCTCGGTGACGTAAAGCTCGTCGAAGACGCAATATTGGCCGGTGTAGGAGCCCTTGTAGATGAATCCCTTGTCGCGCAGCACGCGGAAGATCTGCTGTACGCCGCGTTCGTGGCGCGGGTCGGTGGTGCGCATGAAGGCGTCGTAGGTGATGCCCATGCGGTCCCAGAGCGCGCGGAAAAAGCTGGAGACCTCGTCGGCCAGTTGCTTGGGCGTTATGCCGCGGGCAGCGGCCGAGCGCTCGATCTTTTGACCGTGCTCGTCGGTGCCGGTGACGAAATAGGTGTCGATGCCCAACATGCGCTTGCGGCGCGCGATGGCGTCGCAAACGATGGTCGTGTAGGCGTGGCCGATGTGGGGCCGCGCGTTGACGTAGTAGATGGGCGTCGTGATGTAAAACTTGTTTGGTTTATCCATGATGATCTTGATCCGATGATTGCAGATAGATGCGAACAGCTTCGTGCATCACGTGCTTGAGCGGGATTTTATGCTGGGCCGCAATGCGGCGGCAATCTTCGTACTCGGGCGCGCAGTTGGCGACGGCTCCGTCGAGAGTGGCGAGTTTCATGCGCACGTCGCCCCACTCGGTCTGGACAGTGATGATGCGGCGGGGAAGCACGTAGCGCTGTTCGTCGCGTATGCGCAGGCCGATGGTTGTTGTCTCGGAAAAGATGAGTTGCGCGATGCGCTCGCGATCTTCGGTGCGCGTGAGTACGGTCAGCAACATGCCGGGCCGGTTCTTCTTCATCTGCACGGGGACGACGTAGGCGTCTAGGGCTCCGGCGGCGAGGGCTTGCTCCAGCACGTAGCCGAAGATCTGTCCGGTCATGTCGTCGAGCGTGGCTTCGAGGACGGAGATGGTTTCGAGGGAGAAACCCGGGGAATCATACGCAGAGGACGCTAGAGGTTTCGCGGAGGACGCAGAGGAAGCGGGGGGAGCAGGGGAAGCGGAGGAAACTGCTTCGCCGATGGTGAGGCGCAGGACGTTGGCGTGTTTCTCGAAGTCGCGGTAACCGGCACCGTAGCCGGTGGTCTCGACGGTCATCGGCGGGAATGGCGCGAAGTGATCGGCGAGAACGCTGACGATGGCTGCTCCGGTGGGAGTGACGAGTTCCTTCTGAATACCGGAGGAATAAACGGGCGCGTTGCGCGACTTCAGCAACTCGACTGTCGCGGGCGCGGGGATCGGGAACGTGCCGTGGGCGCAGACGACGGTGCCTCCGCCGACGTTGAGCGGCGAGCAGATCCACTGATCCACACCGAGCGAGTCGCTGCCGACCGCGGCGCAGACGATGTCCACGATGGCGTCGGCTGAGCCGACCTCGTGGAAATGGATCGACTCAAGATCGACGTTGTGAATCTTCGATTCGGCGCGTCCTAGAGCTTCGAAAATTGCGGTCGCGCGCTGCCGGGCCGTCTGGCTGATGGGCGCGTGCGCGATGATGTGGCGAATGTCCTTCAGGCTGCGGCCGTGGGAATGCGAGTGCACGTGGTCGTGGTTATGATCGTCGTGCCCGTGATCATGGCTATGTCCGTGCGAGTGCTCTTGATCGTGACTGTGCCCATGAGTATGTCCATGCTCAACGTGCTTAGCCGCGTTCATCTTGGCGGCGTGGACCTCGTGCGGCATGTCTTTCTCGCCGGCAACAATAACGTCCACTTTGGTTGCGGTGATGCCGCTGCGGTTGACCTGCGTAAGCTGCAGAGTTGCGCCGATGTCGAGGTCAGCGACTGTTTTCTCCAGGAGTTTGACAGACACGCCGGCGTCAACCAGAGCGCCGAGAAACATGTCGCCGCTGATACCGGAAAAACAGTCGAGATAGGCTATGCGCATGAATGATCCTGATCCGTGAACGTGTGGTGCCGAAACCCTCATCATAGGAAAGCGTTCGGCTGAGGTCAAACGGAACCCGCAATTTGCTTTGTTATAATCGCGTTTTCCTCAGTAGCTTGGGAAAGATCAAAGACAACCACGGATTTCCACGGATTTAAAACGGATCAGAAAAACGAACTCAAAAAAAGTTTTGATCCGTTTTCATCCTTCTAGATCCGTGGTGAGGTGTTTCGGAAGGACTCCCCATTGTATAGCCAGCTTCAGCACCGCCTTATTGACAGTGTGCGCGAATTCTTGCGCCGCCAGTACGACATTGAACTTGCGAACATTGTTGCCGAGCAGCCACCCACGGTCGAGATGGGCGAGTACGCGCTGCCGCTGTCGTTTGAACTGGCGAAGAAGCTGCGCAAGGCTCCGCGCAAAATCGCCGAGGAAATCGTTGCTGGCCTGGGCGGGATCGATGGCTTCGAGAAGCTGGAAGTCGCGGGCGCGGGATATATCAATGCGCGGGTGAAGCGCGGGGACGCGGCGGCGACGCTGGCAGCGGAGATCGCGATCGAGACAGCCGGACTGGAGTCCGCCGGCGCTACGAACCCCGGGGGCGCCGGCGCTACGCGCGCGGGGCAGAAGATTCTGGTCGAGCATACCAGCATTAATCCGAATAAGGCGGCGCATATTGGGCATCTGCGGAACTCGATTCTTGGCGACACGTTTGTGCGGTTGCTGCGCGCGGCGGGATATCCGGTGGATGTGCAGAACTACATCGACAACACGGGCGTGCAGGTTGCCGATGTCGTTGTTGGTTTTGTCTATGTCGAGAAGAAGTCGAAGGCCGAGATCGCGCAGCTGATCGCCGAGACCCCCAAGTTCGATTTCCATTGCTGGGACGTTTACGCGCGCACGTCGCGGTGGTACGAAGAGGACAAGGCCAATCTACAGCGGCGCGGCGAGACCCTGCACGCCATTGAGCAGGGCGGCAATGAAACCTCCGAAATCGCGGAGTTGATATCGACCGCGATCCTCAAGCGGCATCTCGAAACGATGGATCGCCTCGATATCGAATACGACTTTTTGCCGCGCGAGAGCGAGATCCTGAGCCTGCATTTCTGGGACCTCGCCTTTCAGCAGATGAAGGACAAGGACGTCCTGTTCTTCGAGAACGAGGGCAAGAACAAAGGCTGCTGGGTGATGCTGCGTCCGGCGGCGCTGGGCAAGCCGAAAGATGAGCTGACCGAGGACGACATGAAGATCATCGTGCGGTCGAACGGCACGGTGGGCTACGTCGGCAAGGACATCGCGTATCACCTGTGGAAGTTCGGTCTGCTGGGGCGCGACTTCGGGTATTGCAAGTTCTACGAATATCCGAACGGGCACGAGGTCTGGATTTCGGCGAAGGAAGATTGCGCACCCTCCCCTAAAGGGGAAGGGTGCGGCACCCCCCACGTTAGCTCCGCAAACATTGGGCCCGCCGGACTGGAGTCCGGCGCTACAAAACCGGGGCACCGTCCGCACTTTGGCGGGGTGTGGGCCATCTACAACGTGATTGACGCGCGCCAGGCTGAGCCGCAATCGACCGTTGTGGACGCGATCCGCGAACTTGGCTACGAGTCCCAGGCGAACCACTACACGCATTTCAGCTACGAGATGGTGGCGCTGACGCCGGGTTGCGCCAGGGAACTTGGTTATGCGTTGTCCGAAGACGATTTGGGGAAATCGTATATCGAAGTTTCAGGCCGCAAGGGCTTCGGCGTGAAGGCCGACGACCTGATCGACAAGCTGATCGCGTCGGCGCTGAAGGAAGTCGATGCGCGTCATGCGGAACTCACCGTGGGTGAACGCGAAGACATCGCGACGAAAATCGCCATCGGCGCGCTGCGCTACTTCATGCTGAAGTTCACGAAGAATTCCGTGATCGCCTTCGACTTCAAAGAGGCGCTCAGCTTTGAGGGTGAGACTGGACCCTACGCGCAGTACGCCGTCGTGCGCGCGACCAACATCTTCCGCAAGGCCGGAATCACGCCCGAAGAGGCGCTTGCCTACAAGCCCGATTTCGCGAAGTACCTTGCAGCGTCAGATGGCGCGGGCAATGAAATCTGGGAGCTCTGGCTGGCGGCGTCGAAAACCTCCCACCTCATCGAGCAGTGCATCGCGACGACCGAGCCCGCCTTCGCCGCGAAGCACGCGTTTACGCTGGCGCAGACGTTCAATAACTTCTATCACCGCCACCACATCCTGACCGAAGCCGACGAAGATCGAAAGAAATTCCTGCTGGCAACTGCGGCGGTCGTCCGCAGAGAACTCATCCGAGTGCTGGCGGTGATGGGGATCGAAGTGCCAAGCGTGATGTAAGCGTTCAGCGACCAGTAGTCAGTCAAAACCTTTCAACGCAAAGGACGCGGAGGACGCAAAAAGCGTACGACTAGGCGTTCTTCGTGGCGGCGGCTTTGGATTTTTCTTCGACTTCCTTTTTTTCGGCTTCCTTGCCGAGGTTGGGTTCGAAGCAGCGGCGGCAGCGGGCTTCGTACATGCCGGCGGCGCCGACGACGACGAGTTCTTCGCTTTGGACCAGGCGCTGCGTGTGCTTGGCCGGATTGCCGCAGCGCATGCAGATGGCGAGGTCCTTGGTGATCTCGTCGGCGATGGCGAGAAGTTCGGGCATGGGATGGAAAGGGCGTCCAAGGTAGTCGGTGTCGAGACCGGCGATGATGACGCGCTTGTTCATGTCGGCGAGACGGAGGACGAGGTCGATGAGTGGCATTCCGAGGAACTGGGCTTCGTCGATGCCGACGACTTCGGTGCGGATGTCGAGGCGGCGTTCGACCTCGGCCGCGTCCTTGACGGACTCGGAGCGGATGCGCAGTTCGCTGTGCGAGACGATGTGGTCCTCGGAATAGCGCAGGTCTATGCCGGGCTTAAAAATCTGGACGCGCTGGCGCGCGATTTCAGCTCGGCGCAGGCGGCGGATGAGCTCTTCGCTCTTGCCGCTGAACATCGGTCCGCAGATGACTTCGATCCAACCGAGAGTGCCTTTGGAAAAATTCATGTCTAGTCCGTTATGAGTTCGGCCGCCCCTACGGGGCTTGACCGTTCTTTGTTCGCGTTACCCCGGACTTCCGTCCGGGGCTAAGTTCGAAGCGCCCCTAACGGGGCGAAACACAAGCGAGGTTGCGAGTCACAAACCCACGTTAGCTTCGCGAACATGGGGCATCGATGAATTCCCCACGTTGGCTTCGCGAACGTGGGGCACCGGGATCACCGCGAATTTCTGTGCGAGGAAAGCCCGCAAGTGCTCGAAGTCGGAGAAGACTTCGGTGGCGCAACCGAGGATCCATCCGCTGATCTGATCGACGGGCACGCCGGCAACCATGTATACGGGAATGCCGCGCCGATGCGCCAAGGTCAGCTCGCCGCCGGTTCCGGCGCCGCGCTGCGCGCCCTCGTCCCAAAAGGCGACGATGTAGTCGCACTTGTGCTCGACGTAATCGAGGTCCCAGGTGATGATTTTGCGGATCGTCGCCTGAAAGCGGGTGAGGTCGGTTGCTTTCCAACTGCGGAAATCGCGAACCTCCTCGTCGGTGAGGTCCTTCTTCACGTCGGACGCAGGGTCGTAAACGTTATGGCCGAGCGAACACAGGAAAGGCGTAAGCGTTGCCCTCCAGGTCGTGCCCTTGTCGGCGGCGTACTCAATGGAGCCTGAAAGATATACGAGCATGGTTTGGGTGATTGTCGGACACGAAGCAGAGAAGGTCAACGGGAAATCGCAAAATCGCAAAATCGGGAAATCGCAAAATCGGAAATACTGAAACGGGAAATTTGGGCGCTCGCGGAGAGCGCCCATTTTGGTCACGCGATTTGGTCGCGCGAAATACCTATTCTACTTTTCGATTGAGCGCTTGAAGCGGCGAGTCAGGCTGCCGGCCGCCATAGATCCGATGCCGAGTAGCGCGAGCAGCGGGAGAGGAGTTGCGGTCTGCGGCAATTTCTGCTTCGACGCGGTGGCCGGGTTGGCAGCGGATTGTCCAGTCTGATCGGCTGCGGTGCCGGCCTGGCTGCTGACCGCGCCAGTCTGATCGGAGGTTGCGCCGGTCTGATCGGAAGCCGCGCCAGTCTGATCGGAGGTCGTGCCGGTGGAAGATGCGTTGGGCGGATTCTGCGTGTCGGTGGTGCCGGTAGTGCCAGTGCCCGTGGTGCCGGTTCCGGTGGTGGAGGACTGTCCGCTCATGTCACCGGTCGTGCCGGTGCTCGGGCTGGAAGTGGTGTCGGCCGGACTGGTGCTGCTGGTGCCTTCGGTAGATGTATTGTTCTGTCCAGTCTGGTCCGTGTTGCTGTTACTGCCGGCGGTGCCGTTCTGGCCGGACGTTTGATTGGGGTTGTCGCTGCCCGGTGTGGCGCTCTGGTCCGTTGTGGTTGTACCTGTGCCTGTGGAGCCCGCGGCAGAGCCCGTTTGACTCTGTGCGTAAGCTATGCTCATGGCCAGGAGCATGATCGATGCAATCAGGATTGTCTTCTTCATTTGCCTCCTTCGAGCTACCTGCCTTGGTGCTTGGCTTGGGGTTTCGTGGTTAGAGCACAGCGGGAAGGATAGGTTTGCCCGGAAACTGCGTAAGAAAGAGTCAAATAGTGTAAAGCAAAAACTTGGGCGAGCAGTGCTGAGATGAAAGGGCAGTGTGGTTTATAATCAGAATTCCCGTGTAAATACTTGGAGTTTCGACTAAATGATCAAGTTCCTACAAGCACCCGGCAAGCTGAAGAAGTATGTTCTCGGCGGCATTCTGGTTTTTATCTGCCTGGCGATGGTGACGTATCTCATCCCTGGATTCACGAGCGGCACCTCTTTCGGAGCCACTCCCGGCGTTCTCGCGAAGGTAAACGGCGAAGAGATAACGCTGCAAGAAGCGCAGCAGACGGCGCGGCAAATGGCGCGTCAGCAATTCCCGCGGGGGAGCGTTCCTTCGTTCGCGATGCCGTATTTCACGCAGCAGGCAGTCGAGAGACTGGTGGTCCAGAAAGCGGCGCTGGCGGAAGCCGAGCACATGGGTCTTAAGGTCACCGATCAGGACTTGCGCCAATACTTGAAGAAATCTCCGGTGCTGTTCCCTAACGGGCAATTCATTGGGGATGAGGCGTACGCGAGTTTGTTGCAGCAGAATGGCTTGAGCGTTGCGCAATTCGAAAGCGATACAAAGAACCAGATTCTGCTGCAGATGTTGCAAAACATCGTCGAGGGCCCGGCGACCGTGTCTGACCAGGAGATGCAGCAGGAGTACACGCGCCGGAACACGAAGGTGAAGTTTGACTACGCGGTGCTGACGCAGGACGACATCCTGAAACAGATCAAGCCGACCGATGCGGAATTGAAGGCGTTCTACGATAACAACAAGGACACGTACAAGAACGCAATTCCGGAGAAGCGCAAGATCCAGTACGTGGTGGTCGATCCGGCGAAACTGCAAGCGCAGGTAACGCCACAGGATCTCAAGAATTATTACAACCAGCATCAGGACGAGTACCGCGTTCCCGAAGAAGTGACGCTGCGGCAGATCATGGTCAAGACACCGCCCCCGGGTCCCGATGGCAAGGTCGATCCGAAGGCGATGGACGCGGCGCGCGCGAAGCTGCAGGACGTGCTCAACAAGATAAAGGCCGGCGGGAACTTCGCAGATCTGGCGAAGAAGTACTCGGAAGACGAGGCGACGGCGAAGAACGGCGGCTTGCTCGGGGCGGTGCGGCGTGGCCAGACCATGCCTGAAATCGACAAGGCCGCGTTCTCGATGAACAAGGGCCAGACGAGCGACATCATACAGACCGGGCTTGGGCTGTTCATCATTCAAGTGGCGGATAAGCAACCGGCGAGGGTGAAGAGTCTGGATGAAGTGAAGGCTGAGATTGAGCCTGTGATCGCGCGCGACAAGGGTGCCGCCCTTGCGGATAGTCTCTCGACGAGAGTGCTGGGTGAAGCGCGCACGAACGGATTGCAGGCTGCCGCGGCGAAGAATGCATTGGAACTCGTGAATACGGGCATGGTCAGCGCGAACGACTCGCTGCCGGGCGTGGGCGCGGCTCCGGAGTTCATGCAAGCGGTGTTCCAGGCGAAGGAGAAGAATCCGCCAGAGCTGGTGCGGACGGCGTCCGGCTTCGTGGTGTTCCAGGTGGTCGCGGTGCAGCCGCCGACGATGCCGACGTTCGAAGAAATCAAGCCGCGAGTGGAGTCGGACTTCAAGAACCAGCGGGCACAGGTATTGTTCGCGAAGAAAATGCAGGAGCTTTCCGATCGCGCCCGCTCCGGGCACGACCTGAAAGCGGCGGCGAAGGAAGTCGGCGCGACGGTGAAAACCAGCGAACTGGTGAAGCCGGACGGACAGGTGCCGGACATCGGTTCGATGACCGGTCCAGCTTCAGTCGCGTTCACGATGAAGCCGGGCGAGATCAGCGCGCCCATGGCAGCGGGCCGCAACGGCGTCGTGATTGCGTTGCTCGAAAAGCAGGAGCCCTCGCCGGCTGAATTCGCCAGCAGCAAGGAGCAGATTCGAGAAGAACTGCTGGCGCAGAAACGCGGCGAGATGATGGGATTGTTCGTCTCGAACCTGCGTTCGCGGCTGGAGAAAGAAAAGAAAATCGTGGTCTACAAGAGCGAGATGGAAAAGCTCATGCCAAAAGGCGGGCCGGGCGGTTCGAGCGACGAATAGCCTAGGACGAAATAACGGGGCCGGAGCGATCCGGCCCTTTCTTCATTATGGGCCGACCGGCCTGTGAGCGTTCTTAAAGTCAAAAGCAAACTGGACGAAAATGAGTTTTGAAAGAGCATCCGGCATTCTGCTGCACCCAACTTCACTCCCTTCCCGTGGTGGCATCGGGGACCTAGGCCCGGCGGCACACGAGTTCGTTGAATTTCTAGCGGCTGCGGGCCAGAGGCTTTGGCAGGTGCTGCCATTAAGTCCGGTGGGATTCGCGAATTCTCCGTACTCGTCTATTTCGGCGTTTGCGGGCAATCCGCTGCTGATCAGCCTGGAACGGCTGGCGGATAAAGGCTGGCTTGCTCACGGACGGGTCGACTCATTGACGGATTACGAAGGCGATGTATGCTTCGAGCGGGTGAAGGCGGCCAAAATTCCGCTGATCCTTGAGGCGGCTGCGAATTTTCTGCGGGATGCGAAAGGCGATCACCGCTCACGATACGAGCGGTTCTGTCGCGAGAACGCCTGGTGGCTGGAAGATTTCGTCCTGTTTGCCGTGCTGCGCGACAAATTCCCGGACGGCTGGAACACGTGGCCGCGCGAGATTGCCAGGCGCGAGTCCGCAGCCTTGCAAAAAGAGCGCGAGGAGTTGGCCGGCGAGATCGATACCGCGCGGGTAATCCAGTTCTTTTTTTACGAGCAGTGGAATGCGCTGCGGGAACACTGCAAAAAATATGGGATCAAGGTAATCGGCGACGTCGCCATTTTTGTCAACTATGACAGCGCCGATGTCTGGACGCATTCGGACATTTTTCAGTTGAACGAAGATCTGGAACCGGAGTTTGTGGCGGGAGTGCCGCCGGACGCCTTCAGTGAAACGGGACAGCGGTGGGGAAATCCGCTGTATCGCTGGGACGTGCTGAAACAGCGTGGATACGACTGGTGGATCCAGCGGATGCGCTGGGCGACGACGACGTGCGATATCGTCAGGCTCGATCACTTCCGCGGATTTGAGTCGTACTGGGAGATTCCTGCTCACGAGCAAACCGCGATCCACGGCAGATGGGTTAAGGGCCCGGCGGACGACCTGTTTCATGCGCTGCGGAATGAGCTTGGCGACCTGCCATTCATCGCCGAGGACCTGGGCATGATTACGGCCGAAGTTCACGCCCTTCGCGGACGGTTGCAGGTTCTGGGCATGAGAGTAATGCAGTTCGGATTCGGCGATCGGGGCGCTCACATCTACCTGCCACACCAGTTCGAACCGAATACTGTGGTCTACACCGGCACGCACGACAACGACACCACGGTAGGATGGTGGCAAAACAGTGCGAACAAGGATGAGCGCCGCGATGCCGCCGCGTATTTCGGCCCGGCGGAAGACGGCATCCATTGGGCATTCATCAGGGCAGCCGAGGGTTCCGTCGCCGACCTATGCATTGTGCCATTGCAGGATGTCCTTGGGTTGGGGTCGGAGGCGCGCATGAATACGCCAAGCCGTCCGGACAACAACTGGGCGTGGCGTTTTCATCGAGGACTGCTGACCCCGGCGCTGGCGAAAAAATTGTCTGCCATCACCGACGTAAGTGATCGAGACGGATTACCGCGCGGCAAGCAAAGCGACGGGAAAGTGGGCGAAAACTTCGCGGCATAAGAGTGTGCGCGCGTTGGACGACTTCAGCACTTCACCCGTAAAGACGTTCTCGTAGTCGGCTCTGTCGCGCGTGACGGTGAGTTCGGTTTCGCCCCAAGCCGAACCGAGAGGAGCGGCAACCTGTCCCTTCATCAATGTGTAAGCGAATCGCGGCGCAGCTGTCACCACGGATTGGCCATTACATTCGCGAGCAAAAGCCACTACGTGGTCCGCGCTTTCGCCGGCACCGAAGAGAGGGACGTAGCCCCCTGAGTGGAACAGGTGTGCGTTTTCCCGACGGAAATTGAGTGCGCGCATCGTGGTCCACAGCTTAATGCGGCCATCGTCAAAATGGGCCAGCAGATCGGTGCAGAGTGCCGGTAGACTGCCGCGGTCCTTCATGCGCGTGCAAAGATCTTCGACCATGCTCCGGCGCAAATCAAAATCCACGGGGCGCCGGTTATCGGGATCGACCAGGCTGAAATCCCAAATTTCATTTCCCTGATACGTGTCTGGGACGCCAGGGGCGGTGAGTTTCAGCAGAGTTTGTGAAAGCGAGTTCATTGCGCCGAAGAAAGTTACCGAGGGTAGGAAGTTCTCGATCTGCGTCAGGAAGTGATTGGGGCGTCCTTCGCTGCCGGGGTAAAGCATGCGGTCGATGAACTTCTCCAAGGCCTGCACGTATTCCGGATTTGGGTTGACCCAACTCAGATTGACTTTGCCCTCGCGTAAGGCCTTGGTCATATAGGCCCTGATGCGTTGCGCGAAATGGTTGCGCTCTTCGGCGGTGTTCATATGGAGTGGCCAGGCTCCGACGAGCGTCTGGTAAAGCAGGTATTCCTCGTTGAAATCGGGGACGAGGCGGCCATCAATCAGGGCACGTTTCCTGGGGCGATTTATGCGCCGCCAGCGCATGACATTCGCGCCCCAGAAACGAGGCATCTCCGAGAGCACGTTCATGCGCGCGCGGACATCCTCGCTGCGCTTGGTGTCATGCGTGGAAGTGGGCAGCAACGAATAAGGCCAATTCTCCGCGCGCTCCGCGTTGCCGCGATGGAATTCGTCTATAGAAAGACCGAACTCCTTGGGGGAGCCACCGACTTCGTTCAAGGAAACGAAACGGTTGTACACGTAGCAGACCGTATCTTCGAGGCCTTTGGCCATGACAGGCCCGGTCAACTGCTGGAACTTGAGCGTGAAATGAATGCGCCTGCGGTATTCGTGTTCGCCGAGGCCAGACGCGTTCAGCAGAAGGATGTCGCGCAAGAAATCGAATAAAGACGCCGTCATGGTGGGATTGCGGTGCTTGGCCGCGACGATCGCCTGAGAAACGTAGCCGCGATCACGATCACTGATGTTCCCACGCTCGTCAATGTAGGTGCGATAGACGGGGAAACACGCAATCGCTTCTTGTATGGCGCCCGTGAGCGCGCTGCGCGTGAAGTCGCGGGCATTGCGGTCTGCGTTGGCGATCTGTTCCAGAATATGGCTGAGCACGGTGACCTCGCTGGAAAGCGCCGTGATCATGATGAGCTTTTTCGACTCGTAGAGCAGCGTGTCAAAGTCGATGGGGCCGCCGATGAAACGACGATACAGATTCGTGAAGTAGCGTTCATGGCGTTGATCGACGAAGATGCCGTTGACGAGGTTCACGAAATCGTAGCCAACGGTGCCGTCAACGGGCCACTCCAAAGGCAATGTCTCGCCACGTTCGAGAATCTTCTCGACCAGCAGGTACAGTGGAGACTGCAAGTGCATCCAATCGCGCTTGCCGAAAAGATCCTGAACTTCGACTTCGATGCCGTTGTCGGCGAGCGGAGCAATCGGTTCGGGGCCGCAGCATTGGCTGGCCGCATAAAGCATCTGAGTGCGGATGAAATGCTGCACCGGATTAAGGAGGCCGTCGGGGTGATCGAGGCGCAGTCCGCAAACAAGATCTTCCGCCAGCAGTTGCCGGAGCAGTCTGTGCGTGGCCGCAAAGACGCGAGGGTCCTCCATGCGCAGGCCGACGAGATCGTTGATGTCGAAAAATCTGCGGTAGTTGATTTCCTGAGCGGAGACGCGCCAGTGCGCAAGGCGGTAAGCCTGGGCTTCGAGAAGGCGGTGCAAAGCGTCGAAGCTGCGCGGATTGCCGGGTTCTCCATTACACAGTCGAACGGCCGCGTTGATCAAATGCAGTACCTGTGGCGAAATCTCGATGAGTCCGCGCAGCCTGCGCCGGAGTTCGGCGATCTGCTCACGACGGCGCGCGGCAAGTTCGGGATCGGTGACCGTATGGGGGGCTACCTGCCGCAGGTCCCAGAGGATGTTTTCCAGTTGCGAGCGCTGATCGTCGCTGATAGCCGCAGCCTCCGCGTGAGGACGGAGATCGCCTAGCGGTTCGAAAATGATCGGCACGGTCCGCGGATCGATGGGGAATCTCCTGTCGTAATAACGAAGAAAGAAGCGGCCGTTCTCGAAACGGAGGACGATGTGTCCTGACTCAAGCTCCATCCCGTACTGATTCCCGAGGGTCGGAATCAAAACTTTGCCGTGCAACTCGGTTTTTACGGGGTTCCAGTCAATGTCGAAGAAGGAACTGTACTCGGATGCCTGGCCGTTTTCGAGAACATCCTGCCACCAGGGATTGTCGCCATCTCCAACGCCCATGTGATTGGGGACCGTATCGAGGATGAGGGCCATGCCGTGGGATTTCAAATGAGCGGCGAATTCGCGGAGTTCATCCTCGGTGCCGATTTCGGGATTGATCGCATTGTGATCCGTGATGTCGTAGCCGTGCATGCTGCCGGAACGCGCCTTGAGGATAGGGGAGGCGTAAAGGTGCGTAATCCCGAGAGCGCGGAGATAGGGGACGAGAGCGATCGCGTCGTGAAAGCGAAAACCAGCGTTGAATTGAACGCGGTAGGTCGAGACGGGACTGTGCTGGTGCTTGCGAGCCGAGAGGCGGTCGAGACATTCGGAGATGCCGCCCGACTCCACCGCAAGCAGGTCAGTGTTGGCGCGGACGTTCATCGGCGAGGGCTTAGATGCGAACCGGAAGGAGCGTGGCGTGAGCCGGCCCGTTACACGGGTCGCGATGGAATTGAATTGGCCCGCTTTACTAATCGTGCCACAACGACGAAAATAGGTTGTTTGATCTACCTCTTGTGGGGCATCCTATGGGAAACAGCCGTAGTCAGAGGTGAGTAGCCGTTTTTAAGCTGGCTGGTACTGCTCCAGCCGTAAGTTAGTCGCGCGTGCGGGAAATCTGTGCGCGCTTATTCATGATGGAGGGTTTTCATGGTTGCTACCGGCGAACTGATTCGCTCGATGAATTACGTGGATGATATTGCCGCCACCTTGCGGCGCATTATTGCGACGTCGTCTATGATGACGGCGGAGGAGCAGAAGCGCCTCGCCGAGTACATGAAGAAGTCTGACCCGAATTTTGTCGCCGTCATGCAGCGACTGGAGAGCGGCAAGTAAATGTCGGCCCGACAGATCAACACGATTGCGGTAATCGGCGCGGGCATCATGGGCAGAGGCATCGCCCATGCCGCCGCCACTGGCGGATATCGCACCATTCTCGAAGATATTCTGCCGACGTCGTTGCGCCGGGCCGAGGCTGAAATACGCGGCAATCTCGACAAGGGCGTGGAACTGGGCAAACTTTCCAAGCAGCAGGCCGAGGAAGCGCTGAGCCGCATTGAATTCGCAAGCTCGGTGGAAGATGCGGCGCGCGCGGCCGATCTCGTAATCGAGGCCGTGCCCGAGGAGATGGAGTCGAAGCTTGAGATATTCACGCTGCTCGACAAAGTCTGCCGTCCTGATACGATTCTGGCTTCGAACACGTCTTCGCTGAGCGTGACCGAGATCGTCTCGGTTACGTATCATCCGCGGCGCTGCGTTGGAATGCACTTCTTCAACCCGGTTCACAAGATGAAGCTGCTGGAGGTTGTGCGGGCGCTCGATAGCAGCGACGACGCTGTCGCGGCAGCGGCGGAAGTCGGCAAGCGTATGGGCAAAGAAGTGGTGGTGATCAAGGAATCGCCGGGCTTCGTGACCAGCCGCATCAATGCAATGGTCGGCAACGAAGCGTTTTATATGCTGCAAGAGGGCGTTGCCTCGGCCGAGGACATCGACAAGGCGATCAAGCTGGGACTGAACCATCCCATGGGGCCGTTCGAGATGGTGGACCTGGTTGGCCTAGATACGCGGCTGCACGTTTTGGAGTATCTGCACAAGACGCTGGGAGAAAAGTATCGTCCGGCGCCGCTGCTGGTGCAGTACGTCAAGGCGGGACGGCTTGGCCGAAAGGCGGGGCGCGGCGTGTACGAATATCCCGAGCAGAAAGCCGGCAAGAGCGCAACGGCCGGCGGGCCGGAAGAGAATTCCAGGTAGAGTGCGGAACAAAGTGGCGAGTGGCTAGTGGCGAGTGGGAAGATAGAATCCGTCCTCGCCACTAACCACTCGCCACTCACCACTCCTCGCTGTGCTCGGGAACGACAAGATCGCCGGTAACAATGTTGCGTTTGGAGTGACAAGACTGAACGTGCCTGAGCTATCGCCTGAGCAGCGACTGAACCGTGTACTCGAGCAGCTGCGATTGTATGAGCACCCGCTGCTCGAGTTTGGGGCGCGCGCCAAGGGCGAGGCGGTCGAAGTCGTGATTCAGTTCAAGAACCCGCAGACGCCGGTACACACCTACTACTTCGATCTGCACGCGCGTGACCTGGACCATCCGCAATTTGAGTGGCAATTCCAGCGTCAGTTATACGACTGCCTGCACGATTACCTCATCGAAATGTTCACACGCACGCCGCAGAACCGGAAAGAGCGCGTCAACATCGGCGAACAATGACCCTTCGCGAACGCATAGCTGAGGTGATCCGCCAGCGCGGACCGATCCCGTTTTCGCGCTACATGGAGATGTGTCTCTACGAGCCGGGGCTGGGCTATTACGCGAGGGCGAAAGAGCAGTTCGGGAAAGCGGGCGACTTCTATACGTCGAGCGACGTTCATGCGGTGTTTGGGCGGTTGCTCGCGCGGCAGTTCGACGAGATGTGGCGCGCCATGGGAGCGCCGCCGCAGATTGAGGTTGTCGAACTCGGTCCGGGGCGAGGGCTGTTTGCGCAGGATGTGCTGGACTGGGCTGCAAAGAAGCTTTGGGATTTTCGCGATGCGCTGACCTACAAACTCGTGGAGACGTCGCCGGGGTTGCGGGAGCGTCTGCAAACGCGCTTTGCCGAGGGAATATCGAGCGGCAAAGTTTCCGTGTACGGCACACTCGAAGAGATGCCGCCAGCGTCGAGCCCATCGATCGTGTTCGGCAATGAGTTCTTCGATGCGCTGCCCGTGGAGGTCGTCGCCGATTGCGGCGAGTTGCGGATCGGCTATGAGCATGGGCGGTTCGTGGAGACGTTTGCGCCGGCGTCGGCGGAGGAACTCGAATACCTTGATCGCTATGCGGTCCATCCGGACGAAGGCGAACGGGTGGAGGCGCGGCTGAGGGACGAGCCGTACATGAAGTGGATCGCAGAGCGCGTGCAGCGAGGCTTCGTGGTTCTGATCGATTACGGGTACACCCGCGAAGAACTGCTGGCGGGCCGGCATCGCGGCACGGTCAAGGCGCTGCGGCAACACGCGATCTCGGATACTCCTTACGAAGCTCCGGGTGGGCAGGATATTACGGCGCACGTGAACTTCACGGCGCTGCGCGAGATGGGACAGTCCGCTGGAATTGAACATTCGGCGCTGGTCACGCAGGCGCAGTTCCTGATGGGGATTGGAGAACCAAACCAATTTGCCGACGCGTTCGAGGAAGTGAAAGTGCCGCAGGAACACGCGAAAGTCGCGCTTCAACTCAAGCATCTCGTGATGCCGGAGGGAATGGGGGAGGCGTTCGACGTGCTCGTGATGAAGAGGGACGTAGAAAAGGAAAAGGCCGCCCAGTTGAGCGGCCTGAAGTACGAGAGACGGCAGTAGCGTTATTGGCCTTCCGTAGGTTTGTTCTGCTGCTGATAAGGCGCTTGCAGGTACTTTCGGGCTTCTTCCAGTGCGCCCTGCGTGTTGTCGTTGGTCTGGAGCGCCTGCCGGTATTCGTTCGTAGCGCGCTCGCGCTGTCCGGTGACGTCGAAGATCTTCCCGAGCTGGATGTGGCTCCAAACTTCCGTCCACTTTGGCTCGGCGTCACCGTTTAGAGCTTCGCGATAAGCGTTTGCCGCAGCCTGGTAGTTGTGCTGCAAGAAGAAGATCTCGGCGATACGGTAGTGCGCCAAAGAGCTGTTCTTGTTGACGTCGAGGGCCTTCTGAAGTTCTTTCAACGCCTCGGCAAGATCGCCCGTGGTGACCATTCCCTGCGCGCGCATGATGGTGCTGCGGAGCTTCAGTTCGGGCGAATTCTCGAGCACGTGGTTATCAGGGTCGATGCTGATGTGGCGCGGACGCCCGTAGGTCTCGACGGAGTAGGCCGAGTTCGTGCCGACCACGTCAATCTTCTTGGTCTCGGTCTTGCCATCGGTGTCGATCTTCAACTCCACCGGCATGCGGAACAGATCGAGGTCCTGCGATATTTCGCCCACGACGCGGAAGCCCTTGCCGTTGCCCAAGCGATAAATCGTGTATTTGTCCTTGAATTCAGGCGCGCCGGTGGAGTCGAGCCACTGGCTGAAGAACCATGTCAACTTATCGCCGAAGTTCTGTTCGACGATCACCTGGAAATCCGAGACGGTTGCGGGCTTCAGCGCGTACTGGGTGGCGAACTCGCGCATGCTCTTGTCGAAGGCGGCGTCACCGACCACCCAACGCAACATGCTGAGGATGACTGCGCCCTTGTCCGTCGTGAGCGACTGGAATTCCGGCGAAAAAGTATCGAGCGTGCTCACGCGCGCCAGCGGAACGCTGTCGTAGGCGAGCGCGCCGACTTCCATGTCCTTGAGGGCCTCTTCGTAACCGGCGCGTCCGGCGGCGGACTCGATATAGCGCGCCTCGGAGTAGCGTGCAAAGCCGTCAGTGAGCCACCAGTCGTCGCGAGTGGCGGGGCTGACGAGACCTCCCCACCACTGGTGCGCGATCGTGTCTGCCAGTAAGCGATAGTTGATTTTCTGGCTGATACTGCGGGACGAAATAGCGGCAATTTCAGGAGCCCACGCGCTGGGGACCGTGTCGTCCGGAAGTTCGACGACGTTCAACGTGGTCGAGATGGCGGATCCGTAAAGCAACGAGAAGTAGTTGAACTCCTTCTCGGCGGTGTCGGCATAGAGGCCCACCAACTCTTTGTGCTTCGGCGAAAAGTAGACGTTCAGCTTCAAGCCGCCGGCGTTAACGATGCTATCGGCGAACTGACCCGCGATGATCGTTCCGGGAAAGCTGGGCTTGGTCCATGAGAAGGTGAAAGTCTTTGATCCCGGAGTGGTCTGGAATGGCGCTTCGCGCGAAGGCTCTGGTGCCGCCACTGGCGCCTTCCTCTTCTTTTTGAGTTGCACGTTCATCAACACTGGGCCGGACGACGGCGTCACCGCTTCAGAGATAACGTGCGATGTGGCCGCTGTCTGGCGCCCGCTTCCGATCACGGTATAGCCGGCTGGAACCGAAATATCCATCGTGGCGGTGAAGCGGTTCGTGCCGTATCCCGCCATAGGGAACCATCGGCCTGCGTAGAGCAGGTAGGAGGTGTCGTCGCCAATGTAGGCAAGCTTCAAACCCTGCACGGGACTGTCGTCCGCCGACAACAGGGTCCCCTCATAGTCAATGGTGAGCGTCGAACTTTGGCCCTTGGCCAGACCGGACGGGAGCGCAATGCGGATCGTTGAATCCTGAGTGACGCGCTCGGCCGAGAGCGGGTGATTTTCGGCGTCGATGATCTTCGTGGGACGAAGCGCGTTATTCAACTCGAAGGTCGCCACGCTGATATCGTCCAGGGCAGTGAAGGTGACGCGCGCGCGGGCGACGAGTTTGTGAGTCTTGGGCTGAAGCTCGGCGTTGATAACGTAATTGTCGACGTGAATACGCTGCTTCTCCGCCGCCGCGGCCGGGAGCGCGCCGAGAAGAACGACTACTACCGATAAAACCAACGATGCACGCCAGAGGGGCCGTGTCACAAATCGCATGAGGACTTCTCCTGGTGAACCCGCCGCGCGAGTCGAAAGCTCGGGCGAACCGGCATACGCGCCCGGCACCGCAGGCCCGAGACTAAGAACCCGTTTTGGTTTGATGAAAGCCTGCATATAAAAGATGCGATGCACTGTCATCAGTGCAATTGTAAATGGCCGCTGCACGATTGCTGCAAATCCCGCAGGATCAGTCGGGCCGCGCGCTCGGCGGACGTCCCTGCGCCGTCGGCCGGATGCAATTTGCATTTTATCGCGGCCAGCTCGCGAATCATCGCCTCACGAGTCGAACCTGCCTCTACTATTCTACGCACCTGGTCTGCCACGTTTTCGCCGGTGAAGTCCTTTTGAATGATCTCCGGGACGATCTCGCGACAGGCGATCAGGTTGACCATGGCGAAATGTGGGACCTTAACCAGCCAGCGCCCGAGCTTCCAGGTCAGATTGGAAAGGCGATAGACCACGACAAAAGGCGTGCCGATCAGGGCGGCTTCGACGGTGGCCGTGCCGCTGGCGACTATGCCAACACGCGAATGGGCCAGTGTTGCACGCGCGTCACGGACGAATTTCAATGCCGGCATTTGCTTGTCGCTGATATTTCCCACCAAGTTCTTCAGCCATGAGGAATCTAGCGTAGGCGCGACGGGGACGACATAGTCGTAACCTTCTCCCAGGATTTCCGCGGCGCGCAGCATCTCTGGCAGGTTCATCTCAACTTCTTTACGACGGCTGCCCGGCAGAAGCGCGATCCACGGCCTGCTTGGGTCTAACCCGTTCTGAGCGGCAAAGTTGTCCCTCGAAATGTCGGGTGGCGCAATGTCGGCAAGCGGATGGCCAACGTACTCAACCTCAACGCCGCGTTCGCGGTAGAACTGCTCTTCAAAGGGAAAGATGACGAGCATCTTGCGAACGTACTTGCGGACGAGATTGATGCGTCCCTGACGCCAGGCCCAGAGTTGCGGGCTGACGTAGTAGAAGACCGGAATTCCTCGGTCATGGAGCTTGCGCGCGAGGCGGAAATTGAAATCCGGGAAATCAATCAGGATCGCCGCGCTGGGGCGTCGGGAATCGGCCTGCTTGAGCAGCTTGCGGAACTCGCCGTAAATCTTGGGAAGGTGGCTGACGACCTCGGCCAGTCCGACGACGCACACGTCGCGCGCATCAACGACGGTGTCGCATCCGGCGGCCCTCATGCGGTCGCCTCCGAGGCCGAAGAATTCAGCATCGGGAGTGATCGCGCGCAAGGCCGCGATCAGTTGCGCGCCATAGGCTTCGCCAGAAGCCTCGCCAGCCGAAATGAGGAAAGACGGTTTCGAGTTTCGAGTTTCGAGTTTCAAGTTGCGAGTTTCAAATTGAATCGTTTTTGGGAAAATCTCGTTCATCTCAACGTTTGTCATTCCGAATCTTGCGCTGATTTTGCGCAAGATGAGGAACCCCTATGGCCAGCAACAGCTTTCCGTGGTAGAGGTTCCTCGCTACGCTTCGGAATGACAATTCTATTCTTTCGCCAAAATGCCTTGGCCAGCTCGAAACTCGAAACCCGAAACTCGAAACTGTCTTCTTCTAATCGTCGGAGCCGACCGGGATTTGCGAGGCTCCACTCGTGACACGGGCGCCGGGCGCGGGCATTTCCTGGTCCTTGTACTGAAGTTCGTAGAGCTTCCAGTATATGCCGCGCATGGCGAGCAATTCCTGATGGGTACCCATCTCGCGGACCTTGCCACGGTGCATGACGATGATCTTATCGGCGCGCTGAATGGTCGAGAGGCGATGGGCGATGATGAGCGACGTGCGGCCCTCCACCATGCGGGCTAGGGCCTCGCGCACGCGGAACTCGGTCTCGGTGTCCACGCTCGAAGTGGCTTCGTCGAGGATAAGGATCTTCGGGTCGTGCGCCAGTGCGCGAGCGAACGAGATGAGCTGTTTCTGCCCTGTGGAAAGCGTGCTGCCGCGCTCGCGAACCTTCTCTTTGAAGCCGTCGGGCAGGGTGCGTATGAAGTCGGCGACGTTCACTTCCTCGGCCGCCTGTTCCACCTGCTCGTCCCCAATCCAGTCGGAACCGAGGCGGATGTTCTGCTCGACCGTTCCGGAAAAGAGGAATGGGTCCTGTAGCACCACTCCGAAGCGGCGGCGGAGATCGCGCAGATCCAGTTCGCGAATGTCCACGCCATCGATTCTGACGGCACCCTTTTGCACGTCGTAGAAGCGCAGCAGGAGCGATATGAGAGTGGTCTTGCCCGCGCCGGTGTGGCCGACGACTGCAATGGTCTGGCCGGGTTCGAGTCCGAAGGAAACGTCGCGCAGCACCCAGTCCGGTTCGCCGGGCTTTGAGCCGGAGATGGACGGCCGCAACTCCTCGCCTTCCTCCGGGAACGGGACGTTGCGGTACGCGAACCAGACGTGATCGAACTCGATGCGTCCCGCGCCCGAGACCTGCTTCGGATCGGCGGGCGAGAGTATCTCGGGCGGCGTATCGAGCAGCTTGAAGATGCGTTCGCTGGAGGCCATCGCCGACTGCAAAATGTTGTACTTCTCGCTCAGGTCCTGAATGGGGCGGAAAAATCTCTGCGCGTATTGCATGAACGCCACGAGCGTGCCGATGGTCGTGAGGTTGCGCATGACCTGGCCGCCGCCGAACCAGATGACTCCGGCGATCGCCGTGGACGACAGCAACTCGACGACCGGGTAGTAAACCGAGTAGGAGAGGATGGCGTCCTTGAACGCCTCCATGTGAGTCGCGTTGATGCGCTCGAAGCGGTTGTAGGCTTTGCGCTCGCGGTTGAAGAGCTGCAGCACCACCATCCCGCTGACGTGCTCCTGCAGGTAGGAGTTGATGCGCGCAATGGCCACGCGTATGCGGCGGTACGATTCGCGAACCTGGCGGCGGAAAATCGTGGTCGCGTAGAAGATCAGCGGCAGCACGGAAAAGGCGATCAACGCCAACCGCCAGTTCATGTACAGCATGAAACCGATGATCCCGCCGAGCACGAAAACGTCTTCGAAAATCGACACCACGCCGGAGGTGAACATTTCGTTCACGGCGTCAACATCGGTTGTCGTGCGGGTTACGAGCCGGCCTACCGGGTTCTTGTCGAAGAACCCGAGGTGCATGCGCTGAAGGTGGCGAAAGATCTGGCTGCGCAAATCGAACATCACCTTCTGTCCGGTCCACTGCATGTAGTAGGTCTGCAGGAACTCCAGTAGGAAGCTGAAGAGCAGAGTTCCGACGTAAATGCCAGTGATCTGCGCGATGCCGGTAAATGGCTGCGAACTTAAATGTGAGCCGAGCCACGAGTGCGCGCTGCCGCTGGGCGCGGGGGCCAGGTACTTGTCAATCGCGACCTTGGTGAGAAACGGTCCAATAATGTCCGCACCGGCCTTTAGAACGATCGCGATTAGCGCGACCACAACCGGCCATTTATAGGGACGAAGGTATCCGAGCAGCCGCTTCATCAACCGGCTGTCGTAGGCTTTTCCTAGTACTTCTTCGTCGTGATAATTTTTCGCCGCCATCTCTGTCTATTTTAGATGGTCAGGGCTGTTTGCGGGGCGCGGACTTGTCGGCCATCTGGTGATCGGGCCATCGGGCCATCGAAAACCCAAAGTTCCCGTTTTGGGATTCTGGATGTGATGAACTCGATGCCGCATCGCATAAATCTCTTACATGAAAGGCTGATTAACGTCATATTAAATTGTGGTGAATAATTAGCAGCGGTTTTCCACGCCGCCGTCGTCGGCGTTGACATGTGGATTCGGGAGGAGAGCATGTCACGATTTACCGCAAAGACGCTTCGCTTGATGTGCCTCTCGCTGTTCGGGGCGATTTCCCTTGTGTCGGCCCTGGCAGAGCACATCCCTCCGCCGCAAGCGGTCCCGCCTAACTTCAACGCCGATGCGGCCTTTGCCGAGGAGGTCCGTGCCAACGTACTTCCTTCCACCCAACCCGCAATCGGGCGCTACGCTACAGGCCAGCAAGTATTGGAACGGCTGATTGAGCAACTTCCGCCCGGCGGAAAAAGATACTCGTGGGAACTCCGCATCGCTAAGGATTCCGGCAACGTGCTCTCGTCTCCAGACGGAGCCATTTTCGTCGATGAAGCATTGGCCCAATTCTTCGGAACGCGCGACGGGCTTTGGGCCGCCGCCCTCTCGCACGAAATCGTGCACGTGATCCGGCGCGACTGGGCCCGCCGCTACCTGTTTCGGAGATCGTTGCAGGAATCCCCGGTTACCCAGCCTGTTAAAGGCTTTGTCGATGCTTCCGGCAGCACATGGGCGGACTCAATCACCTCCCCCGGTCTGTTCGCCGCGTTCTGCCAAAGCCTGGAACTCGCGGCGGACGCCGAGGGCCTTATGCTGATGGCTCGGGCGGGATATCATCCGGATTTCATGCCTGCGCTTTACCACCTGCTGCAAGGTTCACCGATGCTACGCCAAGCGGAGTCGCTGGATTCGTCGCACCCTCGCTGGGAAGAGCGCTATGAGAAGCTGCAACCGCACCTGATCGCGGCGGGCAAAGAATTCAGCCGCCTGTGGCCCGCTCCCTATGCGTCACCGGGAGGCAATCCTCCCGTGGTCGTTTATGCGGGCGCGCCGTCGGTCCACCGCAGTCCAAACGGCGAACTGGAAGTGCAGGTCCACGTTCATTGCGACAACATGTACGGCGGGGCGGGAGTGACGCTTCGCCTGACAGCGACACACTCCAACTTCGTCCGCGAACTGCATGGGGAAACGGGGTGCACCTCGAACAACACCGTACTCAGGTTCACGCTTGCCGGCTCCGATGCTTCGCAGTCCCCAATGCAGGGGATGGTCACCGTCATCGATAACCAGGGAGACCTCGTCACCCGCTGGGCGGTGCCAAAACCGATTCGCTGAGGGATCGGGTGATCGGTGATCGGAACCGAAGTTACGTAAGAGAAACAAACCCTAGATGTGCCGTCTCGAATCGAACTCGGCATGAAGAAGAATGCGCGGCGCGCGAAAACGTCTAAGGCGAAAAAGCGGGAACTCAGGTATGATGAGCCCATGAAGAAAACTGCCGGAAAACGCCAATCGAGCACGGACCTCCAGTCCAAGAAATTCGTCGAGGAGTTTCGCCGGGCGGCAAAGCGGCTGACGGATCGCGCTACCGCATCCCCGAGCGCGGCGCTAGAACTGCTCGTTAAGGAAGGCATTTACACGAAGTCGGGCCGCCTCACCAAGAACTACAGATAGGTTCTTCGCCACCGTGCATCGGCTCACCACCTCCTTCATCCTCGGTTATCACGGCTGCGATTCGTATGTTGCCGAAAAGTTAATCGACGGCGCGGCTTTCAAGAAGAGCAACAACGACTACGACTGGCTTGGCCCGGGTATCTATTTCTGGGAGGCGAATCCTCTGCGCGGCCTGGATTGGGCTTCCGAGCAAGCGAAGCGCAAAGGCAGCGCCATAAAGCGGCCGGCGGTTGTTGGGGCGGTGATCGATCTCGGCCGATGTCTCGACTTCACGACATTGGCTGGCATAGAGTTTGCCTCGTTAGCCTACGACAGCCTTGAGAACGTAACGAAGGCGGCCGGACTCGAACTGCCGAAAAACAGCGGCGACCGCATTCGAAGGAACCTGGATTGCGCGGTGGTTCGACGGCTGCATTCGATTCTGAACGATAATGGCGAGCCACCCGTGGAGTCGGTCAGGGGCGTCTTCACCGAGGGAGACCCTATCTACCCCGGAGCTGGCTTCGATAGAAAAACGCACATTCAAGTCGCCGTCTGTAACCCCGAGTGCATCAAGGGCGTGTTCCGCGTCCCCGCCGACCAACTTAAATTCGTCTGAACAAACCCTCCCTGAAGGGGAATCGCATTGCGAACCGTTACGGTGACGTGGGTTTCCGAATCTTCGTTAGCGCGTTGACGAGAGCTGACGATTGGAGAACCCACGAGATGAAATCGGACTCCTTGTCGGCGATCTTGTTTTGATGAACGTCGATGAAGTGATCGGCGAGGTTGTTATCCTCGCTGGTGGTTTGAAACTTAATTGAGCAGTTCTCAAGATTTAGCATGTCGTCTCGTTATCGTATCGTGTGTCTGCCCGTGTGACCGGACCGATTGTTGTTCGCAACGAGCTGAGGAGTGAAACTCCCCCGAAACATTGCTCTCCAACTATGCAGTTGCGCCACGGCTGATTGGCATAAACATGAATCTCCCTTGGCCTGTCCGATACCCAACCTGCTTGCAGCTAACGTGGGTGTTTACCCCACCCGAACACCACGGCTGGCAAATTTTCAAGAATTGCTGGGAGCCCCCACAATTGCGGCCTCGCAAACGTCCGGCACCACTCCCCCAAGTTGAGCCGGTCGTTTGCTTGGCGTTTCCGGAATCTTAGCGGGGCCAAGTTCGTCCGTCATCATCCAAATGGATGAAAGTCTCGGGAAATTTATTTGACTTCCCGGTTCCGGGAACTCACAATTTTCACAAATGGGATGGGGCCCATTCCGCGCCGATTAACAATGTGAGTCGCACAGCCGATTACGGCTGAGGCGGGCGTCTGTTTCCGCTCTTCCCCTGGGGTGAAAGCATTGACTTACACACAATCGGAATTGCTTGCTGTTGTCTCGTCGATTTACGACGCCGCCGGCGATCTTCAAAAATGGGAAGCTGCGCTGACGCAGGCGGCCAGGTTGCTGGGCTGCCATTCGGGAACGCTGGTGTTCAACGACAGCAGCAACTGGCAGGTTGGATTCGGCGCTCAATTGGGCTTTGACGAAGCTGCCGAGCGAAGCTATCGCGACTACTATGCGGCGATCAATCCTTACTGGGGCAGGCCCGAAATCTACGCGCGTCCGGGCGACGTCAACACCAGGGAGATGGCGATCGACACTCCGGCGATGTTGAAGACGGAGTTCTACAACGACTTTGGCCGCAACCTCAAGCTCTATGACTTCTTTGGCGCGACCTGTTTCAACCAGGGATCGCGGTACGGGATGCTCACCCTCTTCCGGTCCGCGGATCAGCCCCAGTGCGGCGAACCGGAAGAGATGGAACTAATGCGGCAACTGGTTCCGCATTTTATCCGCAGCATCGAACTGCAAAACAGAATCCTCGGACTCCAGAACCAATGCAACGCCTTCTCATCCGTACTCGACCGGATGAATCAGGCCGTCATGCTACTGGACACGGCGGGAAGAGTCATTTTCCTGAACCAGTCCGCTCAGACGATATCCGACCGCAAGGATGGATTGAAGATTTCCGAGGGGAAGCTTAGCGCTCGATCCGCGTCCGAAAACGGAGTTCTCAGAAAAATGATTCACGATGCCGGAATGGCCGCGTGGGGAAGAAAAGCGGAGCAACCGGGCGGCAATCTGCTGATCTCGCGATCTTCGCTGGAGCACTCCTACCGGCTGACCATAGCGCCAGTCAGACCGAATGTCATTGCGGGTCTGGAAGAACCAGCCGTAGCCGTGTTCATCAGTGACCCTATGGCCGACATCAGGACGCCGATAGAAGACTTGCAGAACATCTTTGGGCTCACCCCCGCCGAAGCGCGTTTGTCCCAAATGCTTACTCGCGGCAAGGGTCTGCGCGAAGCTGCGGAAGAAATCGGCGTCAGCTACAACACGGTCAGAACTCAGATACGGAGCGTTCTGGCGAAAACCGGAACGCGGCGTCAGACCGAACTGATGCGAGTTTTGTCCGTGACCGGCTCTACGCTCACCGACGGCGCCTTCGCGAACGGAGACTGACTGGACCCGGCGAAGAAAAACCAACCCTCGATGTGCCGTCTCGAAGAGCGGATTGCAGATTGTCCCCGGCATGGCCATGCCGCTCGGCGCGGGACCGAACGCGTTCAAGAAGTGAGAACATCCCCCGATCCGTGCAGCGACAAATTCCGTCTTTCCGTGTTCTAGTGTGTGAGGCTGCTGCCTGAGGTGTGCTCAATGGTATCGTTTTATTCCCGCCCCGTTCGTCTCCTGTTTGCTCTGGCTGGACTCGCCGCATTCGCAATCGCGATGCTGGCCGAACAAGACCAGCAGGTTCCCACCTACTCCTCTGGCGTAAACGTGGTCAACGTGCTCGCCACGGTGCGCGACAAGCATGGCAAGATCGTCAACAACCTCGCGCAAAACGACTTCGTTTTGGAGGAAGACGGACGTACGCAGAGTATCCATTATTTCGCGCATGAGACCGATCTGCCGCTAACGCTCGGGTTGCTGGTCGACACCAGCAGGAGCCTGCGCGCGGCGCTTGAGCAGGAACGCAACGACAGTGGCGCCTTCGTCAATCAAGTCTTGCGTGAAACCAAGGACTCGGCCTTCCTGATCCATTTCGATCGCGAAGTCGAACTGCTGCAGGACCTGACCCCCTCGCATGAGAAGCTGGACAAGGCGATTGGCGAACTCCAATCATCCACCGCGCAGCCTGAAGACCAACAGCAGCAACAGGGCGGCGGCAATTCTGGAGGCGGCGGCTATCCGGGCGGCAGCCAGCGGCGCGGCGGTCACGGCCAGGATACGGCGCGCCATGCATACGGAGGTTCTTTACTCTATGACGCCGTCTTCCTGAGTTCCAATGAGCTGATGCAAAAGCAACAAGGCCGCAAGGCCGTCGTGGTTTTGTCCGACGGCGTTGATCGTGGCAGCAAGACCAGCCTCGACGGAGCGATCGAATCCGCACAGCGCTCGAACACGATCGTCTATTCCATTTACTTTGCCGGAGAACAAGCTGGCCGCGAAGATCGCGAAGGCGGCGACCGTCACGTAGGAATCACTCCTCCCTGGGGACGGCCCGGTGGCGGTTATCCCGGCGGCGGCTATCCGGGAGGTGGCTATCCTGGCGCCGGCGGTGGACGCCGCCCCGAGCCGGAGCAGCCGCGCGTGGACGGCAAGAAGATACTGGAGCGCATCTCGAAGGAAACCGGCGGCCGCATGTTTGAGGTCTCGAAGAAGCAGACGATCGCGCAGGTCTATCAGCAGATCCAGGACGAGC
This sequence comes from uncultured Acidobacteriota bacterium, assembly GCA_963777415.1. Lineage (GTDB taxonomy): Bacteria > Acidobacteriota > Terriglobia > Terriglobales > Acidobacteriaceae > JAEZPW01. The sequence continues at coordinate 66,744 of CAVZQL010000019.1, read as the reverse complement.
TTCGCAATCAGTACAATCTTGGCTACACGCCCGATCGCAAGGACGACGGCGTCAATGACTATCACAAGATCAGCCTGACCACGAAACAGAAAGACCTCGTCGTTCAGGCCCGTGACGGCTACTACTCGGTGCCGCTAACGGAAGCGAAGCAAACCAAATAGCAATTGTTCATCTTCAAAAAATGGGGTGCCGCACCCTTCCCCTTCAGGGGAGGGTGCGCTAGAAGATGCGCTCGTCCCTCTGCCCGGAATTAATCAACGATCAGGTCAATGCTCACGAGCGGCGGGAACTCCACGCCGCAATGTTCGGAAGCCCACTCACGATATTTCTTGTGCTTGGATCCCAGGCCCACCACGCGGCCTGAAAAAATGCTGAACTCTTAACAGTGTATTCACAAACGGCAGCGTACGATTGACTATGATCCAGACCCGGAAGAGCCTATCTCTGTTTTTTGCCTGCCTATTGGCAAGCGTGACCCTTGCGGCCCAGACCCAGCCCGCTGAATTGCGCCTCAACTTGAACAATCGCGTGCATTTCATCGCCTACGGAGACACGCGCTTCACCAATCCCTCTGACACGAAGGCGGCTAACCCGGCCGTGCGCCAGGAACTGGTGAAGGGCATCGCCAACGCGCATCCCGATTTCGTCACTTTTGGCGGGGACATCGCCTATAACGGCAACGACCCCGACGATTGGAAGGTATACGACAGCGAAACCGCGATCTGGCGCGAGAAGCACATTCACGTCTATCCGGCGCTCGGGAACCACGACCTCCACGGCGATCCGAAGATCAATCTGGCAAATTACTTCCAGCGCTACCCGGAAATACAGCAGAGCCTTTACTACTCGCTGCGTACGGCAAACGTGCTGATGCTGACGCTCGACAGCGCTCTCGACGAACTCTCCGGCCCTCAGGGCGACTGGCTCAAGAACAAGATTGACACCCTCCCGGCGGACGTCGATTTTCTCGTCATCGTCCTGCACCACCCGCCTTACACCAGCTCATCGGATGACAAGAGCCTTGGTGGAGGGCACTCAGCCCGTCCTACTGAACAGGCACTTGCGCGTTTCCTTGAGGACCGGCAGAAGAACCTGCGCGCCCGCATCGTTGTTTTCTCGGGACACGTCCACAACTACGAGCATTTCGAACACGGCGACATCAACTATTTTGTAACCGGCGGCGGCGGTGCCCACGCCTATCCGATTGATCGCAAGCCCACTGACCTGTTCCAGAGCAAGGAAGTCAATTACCACTACATCGACGTGCATGTGGAGGCCGGCAAAATGGTCGCCACCATGAACCGCCTGGAACTGAAGAACGGAGTAGCCTCCTGGAGCCAGCCCGACACGGTGACAATTAAGGTTCCCGCTGCGAAAGCGGCCAAAGCAAAGTAACGCAGGGATATCACTCTCGAATCTGACGGTGTTTCATATCTGCCAAAAACCGGGCGGATGTGGGCACCGTCAGTGATTCCTCGGACCACGAATGTCTCAGCTGTGGGCACCCCGCCCTTGTTCCGCCCGAATCATTCCCGCGCCACGCGGCAACCCCTTTTCTAGGGCAGCCATCCTGTTCTAGAAATTCGCATATCCATACGCCAATTAGCCACGACTAAGAGCCGGAACTCGTAATTGAGGTTCTGGCGCGCGTCGTTAGTTACGCGACGCTCTTCACCCTGGAGGTCAAATGAAACGAATCGCTTGGCTGCTCGCTGCTACCCTCTGCTCGGCGATGTTACTGTTCGCCGGCGAAAACAATAATCCCAAGGAGATGATTGGCTGGGTCTGCAACGCCAAATGCGTTGACCAGAGCTCGGGCCAGCCTACTTGCAACAAGAACTGCTCTGAAACCGTCGGAGAAGTCGTGCTTATCCAGGACAACGGCACGATCACAAAGATCGCAAACCAGGACATGGCGAAGCCGATGTCCGGCAAAAAATGCAAAGTGAAAGGTACGATGGATCCCGACACCGGCATGATCGCAGTCCAGAACATTGTGGAGTACGGTGGCGGCGGATAAGCCGATTCAATTCCGTCGTCCTCCTCGATGCGAGGTGCCGCACCCTTCCCCTTTTCAGGGGAAGGGTGCGTTTAGTCGCAAGGATTCGTATTACGGCACGGCTTCAGCCGTGCCGCGAGGGTTCGTATCAGGGCACGGCTTCAGCCGTGCCGCGAGGGTTCGTATTACGGACGGCTTCAGCCGTGCCGCTATTCTCACAACAGTTGAATCCGCCGCGCGAAGAGCTGCAATCCTGTCCAGATAAGTATGCAGCAACCTAGGGCAGCCAACGCGATCACCGTCTGCCCCAGCGTTCCCGCGGCTTCCCCGGTGTGTATGCCGCGAACGAAAAGGCGGAGTCGCCTTCCAAGGGTATTGCTGGAGAACGTCTTCCGTTGAACAAGATCTCCGGTCGTGCGATCAAAGTCCAATTCCGATCGTAGGTCAGGCCGGCTTCCATCGTCGAACACCGCGGTCACTTTTACCTGCCGGTCCCCGGGGCGAGGCAGAGTCGTGCTCAGTGTGCGCCATCCAGGGGCCAGTGTCTGCGCACCTGTAAGAATTGATTCCAATTCCACGGATTGCTTGCCACTATCTTCATCCGGGTCTTTTGCCGCATGGCTCTTTTTCTCGTGCGACTTCTGCTTCCCGCTCTTTCCGCCGCCATCACTCACAGAGTGTTCCACGGGATCTCCGGCAACCCTGTAGAGCAGATTCGTTGCCCACGAATACGACAAAATCGCACCCGTGATTACGATGATCGCGAGCGGGACCGATGTCCAGAATCCGAGCACGTTGTGAAGATTCCAATCGAAAGCACGTCCCTTCAATCGCGCGCGAAGGAAAAACGCGGCCTTCAGTCTCTGCCAATTCCAATTTCTTGGCCACCACAGAAATACTCCCGTCACAACCAACGCCAGGAGCGCCAGATCCATGCCCCCTTGAACGGCCTGCGCCAGTTGCTTCTTATCAGGTGGGACTCCAAACCATCGGTGAAGCCCATTGACGGCGGCAAAGAAAGCTCGGGTTCTTGTTGCACCCGCCCCCAGTATCCTTCCCGTATAGCGATCCAGCAGCACGCGATCGGTCTTTCCGAAAATCAGCTCGACGGGCGCGTTGGAATCGGCATGAAGAACAATTCCGTCGGGTGCTTTGCCCTTCGCTTCTGAAGCCAAAGACAACAGTGCGTTCACTGGCAAGCCGGGCGCGCCAGGCGACGATGGTGTGGAACGATACCCCCGTTCCGCAAACGTAATGACCTGCTTCTGGTAAGCCAATATCGTGCCGGTGATGGCCAAAAATAAGATAACCACACCAGCAACGCAGCCCATGCCCAGATGTATCCAGAAGATCAGTCGCCTGAAGGTCAGGGACTTCGTGCCGGGTGGCGTAACAGACGCGGTGCTGACATTGGCGGACGTATTAGACGAATGCAGACTATTCTCTGCTGAGGCCTGAATGGGTTCCATGGTGCTATTCAACACGCCCCAACGCGAAAAGTCTGAAAAAAAAGCCAATGTAACCGAAATTTATTATTTGAGCCGATTCCACAAAAAAGCGGCGGATGCTTTCCGCCGCTTCCTCTTCGCGCTAACTCATTGGGTGCCCCATCCTTCGCGCAGCGAAGGGTGGGTCTTAGCCTTAAACTCCCGTCGGCGCGCTACCTTCCGTCGCGGTCACGGTAGTCGTGGCGGACATCCCTGTTATCGCGCCGAAGGTCCGCACGATCATGATTGATGTCGGCCTTGTCGCGACGTACCGCTTGCCAATTGTGCTGCCATTCGTCCTGGCGCAGTTTGTTGTAATCCTGTCGCATGTCAACTCGGTCGTTGCGAATATCACGATTGTCGCGCCTGACGTCATGCCAATCGCTCGCGAACGTGAACGCCGAAGCCACCACTCCGAACACAAGAACCAAAGCCGTTTTCGTCACCGTCTTTCTCATAACCTTTTCCTCCGATCTCGCGTTTCGTCATCGTGCACTTGATGAATGAAACCACGCTCGAACACGGAAGTTGTCACGATGAAGGCGAATATACATTTATTTACTAAACCGTTACGAAGCGCCATCGTAGGTCCGGTTCTTCTACTTACGGCTTAGCGCTAATGGCTAACGGCTAATTCTCTTCGGCTTCTTCGTGCCCCTCCACGAGTTCTCGAGATTGTCATGTACGGGTGCCCATTCTTCGCGAAGCGAAGGGGGTAGTTGACTTTCGCTCATATTAACGACAGAGCTTGTTTGTTGTTACGAATTCAGAAATTTTTCGTGCCTCTTGTTCGCTTTCGGTAAAAAGCCGCTATCCTTGGTTCGACAACAACAATGATTGTCATTCCGAGCTTCGCGTGTTTTTCGCGAACCGATGAACCCCTATGCCTACCTCGGCTGCATCGGAGGGCAGAAGGCCTGCGGTCTGAGCGACTCACTATGTTAACGAACTGTTAAACTGTGAAACTTGAAACTCTGAAACTTGATCTACCGCCGATCCAGTCAGTAACAGATCGTAAGTCGTTTAGAACATCAGTTCCACAGATCAAGGTGGGGGAGGGGTTGAAGGTAACTACGATATAAACTTGCCGCTTGCACGAGTCAGAGCAGTAGCACGGGGAAACATCCCATGCCCTGCTAAGCGGCATCGCAAGCTTTGAAGCCGCACAGGAGCAACATGATCAGACCCATACGACTCTTTTCCTGCATAGTAGCCGCGCTGTTGGTTTCCCAAGCATTTTGGGGACAGGAGCTGAAGACCCGCCCGTCTGAACCGGAAAAGTCCGCAATCGCCGTCCAGCCGGCCAAGCCAGCCGACACTTCGGTTGCGTTGGCGGTTCCTACGGGCACTCCGATTAAGGTCTCCCTTGATGCTGAAGTGCGCGTTAGGAACGTCGGGCAGGCCGTTCACGGAAAGGTAGTCGAGCCGGTCTATGCGTTTGATCAGCTCGTTGTGCCCGCGGGCAGCGAGGTTTTCGGCAAAATCGTGAGCATCGAACACCTCTCTAATAAGACCCGCGTTCTTGCGGGAATGGATGCAAACTTCTCGCCACCGCGAAAAGTGCAGGTGGAGTTCAATGAGCTGGTTCTGCCCGGCGGACGTCATGTTGCCATGCAAACCGCCGTCTCGCCGGCATCGAGCGGCGTATTGCAGTTTGTTCCGGCTAGCACCGAAAAGCAGGGCAAAGTTGCGCAAGGTAAAGCGAAGGCTTCACGCGAGATCAGTGCCGCTCGGCAGCAGATCAAGGACGAGTGGAACTTCGCAAAAGCCCAGATTCACGAGCCGGGCAAGAAACATAAGTTGCAACGCTACGCGGTTGCCCAGCTCCCCTATCATCCGCAATACATGGATCCGGGGACAAGCTTCAATGCCGATCTGAAGCAGTCGCTCGACTTCGGCAGCGAGGCGGTTAAGCCGGAAACATTGGCCGCCGTCGGGACTCCTCCACCATCGGGGAGCGTCGTCCATGCGCAGCTCGTCACACCATTGAGTTCGGCCACCAGCAAGAAGGGCGATCCGGTCGAGGCCGTGATCAACCAACCGCTCGTGGTGGCCGATAAGCTGTTGGTTCCACAGGGCAGCCACCTCAAGGGCACCGTGCTGGAAGTGCGGCCGGCGCGCTGGCTGAATCGCAGCGGACAACTGCGTATCGTCTTTCATGAGTTGATCCCACCCAACGGAGTTCAACAAAAACTTGAAGCCAGCCTTGAGGGCGTCGAGGTCACGAACGGCGACCGCCTTACCCTCGATTCCGAGGGCGGCGCCCAGGTCGCGCCTCCCAAAACGCGCTACTTCACCACGGCATTTTCCATTGCGATCGCCACGACGGCCGCCGGCGATGCCGATCGCGGCCACGTGAATAACGGCGGCGGAGGGGACGTCGGCCCCGGCGCGCTGAACGGCGCCTCGGGATTCAAACTGATCGGTATGCTGGTCGGTGTCCTCGCACACTCAAGAGCGGTCAGTTCGGGACTCGGCTTTTACGGCGCGGGGATGTCCGTTTACACCCACTTCCTCACGCGCGGGCGCGAGGTTGTCTATCCCAAGGACATGTCAATGGTGGTCGCGTTCGGCACCCGCGAAATCGGGTCGCCGAAGAGCACTGCGCACGGTGCCGAGTAGATTCCGAGTCGGGCACGAGATCACTACGGAATCGTTGTTTCGAACAAATTGAAATGCCACCCGTGCGGACACGAGTGGCATTAAGAGAACCGCAGAGCAGCGAAGCCGCTCATCCGGACTTTTGCTATGAGCCTATCTCTTTGCGCATCTTCTTGCGGGCACGCTTACGCGCCATCGCTTGCTTCACGCGCGCCTTCTCGCCCGGTTTCAGGTAGTAAGAGTGACGCTTTACTTCGCCAATGATGTTCTCCTGCTGAACCTTGCGCTTGAAGCGGCGTAGTGCGTTTTCCAACGACTCGCCGTCTTGCAATCTGATTTCTGCCAAATTCGTCACCCCCAGTCCGCCGTTAATCGGCACATATAGAGATTATCCTATTTGTTCAATTCCTGACGAATTTTCTTCCCAAATACGTGCAATGTACCTCGCCTGGCTCCCACCCGCGTTGTGGCTCAGTTTACAGGTCGAACGTTGTTCACGTATCATTAAGGTTAATGGCATTCATCAAAGCGAAGCACGCGCACGTTGCTCCCGCGGTTGAACGTCCCGCTTGTTCTTACGCTCTGTCGTTTCAAACGGAACGCTACCACCAAAGCATGCGCTATCATTGGATGGTGTGCGGAGCCCAGAATCCCGATGAATTAATATCCTGGGGATATGCCTCGACGCAGGAACTCGCCGAAGCGGCAGGTCAGAACGAGATCAAAGACCTACTCTCTGGCCTGACGCACGGTGGACGAGTTACCAGCACCATCAAGGCATTTTCACGCCGCTAATTGGCTACACATCCTTCAGTTGCTCCTCGTCCATTCCGAAATAGTGCCCGAGTTCGTGGATGACTGTGCGCCGGATTTGTTCGCGGAGTTCGGCTTCGTTCGAGCAAACTGCTTCGATGTTCTTCTTGTACAGCACAACGTAATCAGGCCCCATCGACAAGTCGAAGGTGCTCTTCTTTGTCGTTGGCACCCCGTGAAAAATACCTAGAAGCAACCGGGTTGGCTTTCCGGGTTCAGGCGTGGGCTGGCCGTGTGGCAAATCCTCCACCAGCACGGCTACGTTACGTATGCGCTTGCGAAATTCTTTCGGCAGGGAATCGAGTACCTCCTCCACGACCTTGGCGAATTCGTCTCGATCCATAGCTTCACCCCAGCGGCATCAATGAAAGAGAGGCAGCGACTGCGCTGCAACTTTGCCCATCTCGTCGAGGATCATGCGTGCGGCATCGGCAGGATTGGCGGCTTCGGTGATGGGTCGTCCGATAACGAGATGGGTGGCGCCGGCGGCGATGGCCTGCGCTGGGGTTAGCACGCGGCTCTGGTCTCCGATGGCGGCGCCGGCGGGGCGTACGCCGGGCGTGACGATGGCGAACCCGTCACCCAGTTCGCGGCGAATCTCGCGGGCCTCGTGTGCGGAGGCAACTATGCCGCCGCATCCAGCTTCGCGGGCCAGCGCGGCCAGGCGAAGCACTTGATCGAGGACGCGTCCGGCAACGCCCACCTGTTGCAGGTCTTCATCCGACATGCTGGTCAGGACCGTGACGGCGAGAATCATGGGCGGATTCGGCGATTGAGCGGCAGCATCGACAGCCGCCTTCAGCATTTTCGAGCCGCCGCTGGCATGAACCGTCAACATGCTCACGCCCAGCGCCGCCGCGGATCGCACCGCTGCCGCGACCGTGTTCGGGATGTCGTGAAACTTGAGGTCCAGAAAAACGCACGTCTGGCGCGCCACGACTTCCCGCACGATTTGCGGTCCCTCGGCAACAAACAGTTGCTTGCCGATCTTGAACGCGCCGGCGATCTGGTCGAGTTGCCTGACGAGTTCGAGCGCGCGTGTGGCGTCGGGGACATCCAAAGCTACGATTAGGCGATCACGAGGACTCATTGAGTGCGATTGTAACAAAGGGAACGATGTGACGATCTGTTGACGTGATGATCTATTGATCGGGGAACCGGCGCAGGTTCGAGATCACCACATCATCACATCGACAGATCGTCACATTGGTGCTGACGTTTCCGCCACTGTGTGTCAAAATCTCCCGCTATGGGAATCTACGTTGGCATCGACGGTGGCGGGACGAAAACTACTTGTGCCATAGGTGATGAGAAGAACCTCCTTGGAACGGGCGCGTCGGGCGGCAGCAACGTCGTAAGACTTGGCGAGGCGCAGGCGCGCGCGTCGGTACAGGCGGCGTTCTTGAAAGCGTGCGCGTCGGCGAAGGTCGATCCGGGGCAGGTGGAGCGAACGTGTGTCGGCGTCGCCGGCGCTTCGGCGCCTCAGGTAAAGGACGCGGCGCGGCGGTTCGTGGCCGAGGTGGCGCCCGGCACCGTTCTGGTACTGGGCGATCACGAGATCGCATTGGAGGCGGCCTTCGGCGGCGCCCCAGGAGTAGTGGTTGCCAGCGGCTCCGGTTCGATTGCCTATGGCCGCAACGACAAAGGCGAGACCGCGCGCGCCGGCGGACACGGGTGCGCCATCGGCGACGAGGGGTCCGGATATTGGATTGGACGCGCGGCCATCTCGGCGTCGCTGCGCGCTCAGGATAATGGAACGGAAACGCTGATGCTGACGCAGCTTGCATTGGCCTTGGGGGCGCACTCGCGCGGCGAAATCGTGAATGTGGCAAACGGCACTCCGGCGCCGGATTTTGCCTCCTTATTTCCGGTGGTGACGGAGGCTTCGGAAGCGGGCGATCCGATCGCCGTGAATGTGCTGGAGCGCGCAGGCAAGGAGCTTGCCGACTTGGCGGCGACCGTGATCCGTAAGCTGTGGTCCGGGGATGAGACGGTCCGCGTCGGCATGGTCGGCGGCGTGTTTCAGAATTCGTCGATCGTGCGCCAGGAATTCTATAACGCTCTGAGAGCGGTGCATCCAAGGGTGAACGTCAGCTTTTCGGTTGTCAATCCGGTCATGGGCGCTCTTTCAATCGCGCGAAAAAATGTTGAGCAACTGGCGGCCGTCAAGGCATAGAGCATGGAGCCTGTAGCCGCTACGGCAGTGACTGTATCCGCGCTGCTGCTTCACTTCACCTAATTCTCGACAAGCACGAAATTTCCTTGCTCCCTGATGATGTGCCCGCCAAGCAGGAAAGCGCGGAGCATCGCCATCTTCTGCTCGTTTTCGGCTGCAGGGCGGCGGTCGTCCACGATCGGGGACGTCGCCGGATCGAGCAGCGTGTCCGCGCGGAACAGGATATGCGTAATGCCGTTGCGACGTGTACGCTGTCGCATCTCTTCGACGCTCGACGACTTGCTGACCAATTCCATCAGCGTGTAGTGCTCCATGCGGAAGTCGGAGAAGTAAGCGCGGTCTAGATAGTACGTGTCGCGGCGCATGTTGATGAGCCAAATTCGCGCGTCCCGGGGAAGCTTGGAGTTCACCGTCTCATACATGGAATAGTGATCAACCGTGCGTTCAAGATAGGTGTCGCGCGGTTCGGCGCCAGCCACGACTGCCGCCGGATTGGTAAGCGAGAACCACGATGCCGTTACCAGCATCCCAGGCAGCGCGCTGGCGAGCAATAGTGGACGAACGCGGCGGTCGAGCGCACCCGCCGATGCCGTTAGTGCCACGGCAAGGGCGGGCAGCGCCGGAAGCAGATAGCGCAACTGTTCGCTGGTGAATATCCACCAGAAGAAAAATGTTCCGGAAAGAGCGGCGGCGATCTTTATTTCCACATCCAGACGCTTGCGGTAAACGGCTACCAGCAGCAGAGGTAGTCCGAAGAGGAACGAGATGCCGAGCACGCCGTCGAAGTCTGGAGGATTTTCAGGCTGCGCGGTCAGTGAAAGACGGAACGGAACGGCGGCGTAGTCGAGAAGATCTTTCGGATATCCCCCATAACGCGAATTGAGGAGTTGGTCGACGATCGACCGCTGCTCGTCCCAGCCCGGCGCGCTCCCGTGAAAAATGTTCATGTAGAAAGGGAACACGGGGCTGCCGGTGCGCACCCAATTCCGTACGTACCAGGGAGCGGCGACGGCACCCGCCAGCAGCACGGCGAAGACCGCGGAGCGCAGCACGTCCGCGCTCCTCTTAGGACTCTCGCCCTCGTCCTCCTCCCGCTGGGCCGCTCGGATGCGTAGGAGGCACAGCAAGACCAGCGGCGCGATAAGGAACAGCGCCAGCAACTTCACCGTGAGCGCGAAGCCGACAGCCAGCCCGATTTCGGCAGCCCATCGGCGGTCCGGGGACTTCCACCAACTCGCGGCGGCCGCGATGCCGAGAGTGACATAAAGCGCCAGTGCGCAGTCGTTGTAGCCGCTCGATGCCGATGCGTACACAGTCGGGATACAGGCAACAAGGGCGGTTGGAACTAAAGACTCCGCCTGAGTGCAACCACGGCGACGCATCCACCCATAAGTTGCGAGCAGCAGCAGGGGCAGGTAGGCGAACTGTATAAATCCGAATGCGGCTTCGCCTACGCGTGGATTGGCGATGCGACCCAGCAGCATCCCCCATGTGCCGTTCAGCTCGGCCCCTAGAGCGTAGAACTGGGCGATGTTGTAGCGAACGTCGGCCAGACCGCGCGCGTTGAGGAACGCCTTGGGCAGGGCAATGTGGTAGAGCAGCGTGTCCTTGGCAATCGGCGGGGCGAGGGAAGCAATCGCCGCCAGCACCACGGGGATCAATGTCAGCGCGAGCGCGACACGCCTTGCCTCAACCGGTCTGCTGGCAGTGCGAGTCCAGGAGTTCCATAGATGGCGCGCCGCTCTGACGAAGAGAACGAGCCCGATCGCGAGCCCGATCAGCGCAACCGTCTTTGTAAAAAGGCGCGTGACGCCGGCCAAAAACATGAGCAGCGATGTGATGCCCGCTCCCCACGCGCATCGGGTTGCAACGGCCCAGGCAGTGGACTGCTGCTGCTGCCGCTGCGCTGCGCCACCGAGACGAGCCAGGACGCTTTCGACCAAGTCACCGAATCCGAACCATGCCAGCAGCGCCAGAATCCCGACCACGAGACCGAAGATGGAGTCGCGCAGGGCGGAAAATTCAAATCCGCGAAAAGCCCGAGGAACGGAGGCCACGAACTCCGGCAGTTTGCCGATATCGCTGCCGCGATTCGCAAAAAATACGGCGGCGAGCGTAATGGCCCAGCATATCGATACCCAGAATGGCCAGGTTGCGGCAGATGAGTGCGTAGCCGGGACGCGCGGGCGATTGCGACTGGTTGCTGTATTCATGAGCGGAAAAGGCAGTATGACAGAAGCAGCAAAGCAGTGGCTAGTGCTCTCGTTGCCGTATCGCGTCTTCCGCCCCTGCTCAGGGGTGGCGCACCCCTTTCCAAGCTACCCTCATAACGTGTGGGTGCCGTACCCTTCCCCTTCAGGGGAGGGTGCGTTCTTCGACTGGTGTCGCTCTTTGAGTCTTGTGGTCTGTTTAGGTTCCGGAACTGATCGATTTCTGTTTTCAAGGAAACAGCGACGATGACTGCACTTGAAAACCCGGTACCTAGAATTGATTCACGAGGAGAAGAGATTAACGACAGAGCACTACTCGAATGCAGTAAGAAATACCCACGTCCAGAATTGTTTTCTGTTATTCCCTCTGGCGACGGGAGAGCCACTCACCACAAATGAAAAGGGCCGTCTCTCAACGGCCCCTGCAACAATCTGCTAGTCGGCGAACTCGCCCGGGTAAGCGACTTCTTTCCGGCGCCCCAGTCCGCTACTGAAAATATGACGCGGTCTTCCCACAATAGTGTCAACTAATTTTCTTCCATTCGGTAGCATCTCTCCCCGGAGGGACTTGTTCCGATTTCGTAAATTTCCGTCGGCCTGTGTTCGACTTCGCCAAGACACCTCTATTCTGAATACGCGATATCAGCCGATTGGAGCGCCGCCGTCCCGGCGGCTGTCGTGGGGGCGTCCCGCCCGCACTGCGAGGACGAGACGTCCGACGAGACGTCCTCGCGCCAGCCGGCCGGAGGCCAGCGCTCCAAGCGAAGGCGTATCGATGGCTTAAGTCATTTGTTTTCAGCATGGGATATCGATGTCTTAAGTCCTTTAGAATCAGCGATGATTTGGACGCGCTAAGGGTATCGAGGTCGTAAGTCGTTTGTTTCTGCAACTTACGTTTCGCCGAAAGGGTAGGGGGTCTACACCCGGCGCAGCACCAACGCCGAGTTCTTCGAGCCGAAGGCGATGCAGTTGCACACGGCGTGTTCGATTGCAGCGCGGCGGCCTGCCTCGGGGACGTAATCGAGGTCGCACTCGGGGTCGGGCTGGTCGAGGTTGATGGTGGGCGGGATATGGCCGTGTTGCATGGCGACGAGCGTGGCGGCGATTCCGGCGGAACCGCACGCTCCTTGAGGATGTCCGATCTGAGACTTGAGCGAGGACATCGGAACGCGCGCGGCGTAAGAGTCGAGCGCGAGTTTCAGGGCGCGGGTTTCGATGCGGTCGTTCAACTCGGTCGAGGTGCCGTGAAGGTTGACGTAGTTGACGTCGGGGGCAGCGATGCCGGCGTCGGTCATTGCGAGTCCGATAGCGCGGGCGGGTTCTTCGCCACATTCGGCGAGACGCACGCGATGGAACGCCTCGCAGGTTGAGGCGTAGCCGGCGACCTCGGCGTAGATATGCGCGCCGCGTGCGCGGGCGTGTTCGTAATCTTCGAGGACGAACATCCATGAGCCCTCGGCGAGCACGAAGCCGTCGCGATCCTTCGAGAACGGACGCGAACCGCGCTCGGGCGCGTGGTTCCACGATGAAGTAAGAATCTTCATGAGGGTGAAGCCCTTCATGATGCCGGGGGCGATGGGCGCGTCCACGCCGCCTACCAGCAGCATGGGGACGGTGCCCATGCGGATATTCATCAGCGCGTAGCCGAAGGCGTCGGTGGACGAGGTGCAGCCGGTGGTGACAACGTGGCTGGGTCCGCGAAAGCCGAAGCGCATGGAGACTTCACTGGAGAGCGTCCCCATGGTGCCGCTGGGGATGCAGAAGAGGCTGACCTGCTTGATATGTCCGGTGAGCCAGAGGCGGATTTGTTCTTCGGAAAATTCCTGCGCTCCGCCACCCGAGCCGAGAATCACGCCGATCTGACGCTTATCGCCTTGCGACATAACTGAGGGGTCGAGTCCGGCGTCGGCCAGCGCCTCGGTTGAGGCAGCGAGCGCCAGCGGAACGACGCGCGAGACGTGCTTGCGCTCACGGGCGTCAACCCAGGTGAATTCGTCAAAGTCTGTGATTTCGCCCGCGATTTGAACCGGCAGGTCGGAGGGATCGAAACGAGTGATGCGCTTGACGCCACTCCGGCCCGCAAGAGCGGCGCGGCAGAAGGCGTCGTTACCTATTCCATTCGGACTGACTACGCCCATTCCGGTAATGACGGCGCGTTTCATCGTGCAGGTATTCAGATGCCAAATATGCGAACGGCGTTACACCACAGAACGCTTCTTTCTGAAGAGAGCCGGAGTTGGTCAAATTTCTCGGGGCGCGCGGCCGAGGACTTCGAGCAGCCACCGCGCAACCGATGAGGCGATGGTCATTGCCAAGTAGGATGTGCCCAGGATAGCGGGGATCAAATAGACACTACCCAGAGCAGTAATGCGATCGATGAAGTTCGAGGCCAGCAGTTGGGCTGAGTTCTTGACGGCTTCGGGTTGGTTGCCAAACAGGGTCATATACTCAACTTTCCGCTTACTCGAAATCTTGCGTACAGCGATATAAACCCGGACATTCGCTAATATGGGTAAAGATTTGTAAAATTCCGAGTAGAAGGTTGTGGCTGCGCCGATGAGCAACAAAACGTGTTTCGGCGGGTTCACAAAAGCGCCACGGCGTCAATCAGCGAACACCCTAAGAGCTCAGACTCTACGGGGTAGTGGAGGAAGCAATGAAGGCACGGATACTGTTATTGGTAGCAGTGGCAGCACTTGTGACGGCGGTGGCATTGCCCGCAAGCGCCCAGACACGGCAGCAGTACGGACAGATGAATTGGCAGGACCACGACAACGACCGCGATTACAACCAGTACCACAATCAACGGGCGTACCAGGACGGATATCGCGACGGTGGCCAGGATAGAGATCACCACCAGAATTCGCATCCACGGGGAAACGAGTGGAGGGGTGACGACCGTAACGCCTACGAGGCTGGATACCGGGCCGGGTACAACGGCTACCGTTTCCAGGACCATGATCGGGATGGGGACCATGACCGCGGTGGCCGCGGCAGCGTGGCGTATCAAAACGGATATCAGGATGGAATGCGGTACGGCCAGCATGACGTTTCGAGCCGCCTCCCATATAGGCCGACGGATAGCAATTCCTACCAAAAGGGCACGAACAGCTACAACCCGAGGTATGGCAGCAAGGACGACTACAAACGCGACTATCGCCAGGGGTACGTGGATGGATATCAGCGTGGCTATGGCCGCCACTAAAACTATGTGAGGCCCTACGCTGGATTTGCAGGCGGTCCAATGGGGCCGCCTAATTTTTTTACGGATAAAATAGCGGGAGGTGGTGCGAAGGTCCGGTTATGACAAGAGGGAAAGTCTGTCTTTTTGCGGGGCTGGTAGTTGCGGTTCTTGGGATGCAGCAGGACTTTGTGTTCGCTCAGGAGGAACCGACTGTTCCCGCTCAGAGTGAAGTCAAGTCCGGCGTGCCCAGTCTCATGCAGCCCAGTCTCACGCAAGACGAGATACGAGAACTAGTCCGCAGAGTGGCCGAGAACGACATCGCCAACGACCAGAAATCCCGCAACTATACGTATATCGAGCATGTGGTTCAGCGAAAACTGGACGGCCACGGCAGCGTGAAGTCAACCGAAGCCAAGACATACGAAATCATGCAGCTATACGGCGAACAGGTAAAACGGCTGATCGCTAAGGACGACAAGTCGCTGTCAGACAAAGACGCAGCCAAAGAGGAAGAGAAGGTACAGAAGGTGATCAAGACGCGGTCTAGCGAGAATGAGGATCAGCGGAAGAAGCGGCTCGAAAAGGAAGCGAAGGACAGGGAGGAAGCGCGGCAGTTTGTACGCGAAGTCTGCGACGCCTACAACATGCGGGTGGCGGGCGTAGAAAATGTTGAGGGGCGGGAACTGCTGATGATCGATGGCGATCCGAGGCCGGGCTATCAGCCCAAGTTGAAGGATGCCAAATACCTGCCGAAGTTCCGGATACGCGCCTGGATCGATCAGGCTACGGAACAGTGGGTGAAACTTGACGCCGAGGCCATTGACAACATCTCGTGGGGCGCGTTCCTGGTGAAGATCAACAAGGGAATGCACCTGGAAATTATGCAGACGAGAGTCAACGACGAGGTCTGGCTGCCGCAGCGGGTGCAGGTGAAAATGGGCGGCCGGGCGTTGTTCAAAAGCCTCAACATGGAAATCGACGCAACCTACCGCGATTACAAGAAGTTCCGGACGGACGTGAAGATTTCGGAACCGATCCCACTCCCGGAAAACAATTAGCGCGGATTTTACAAACGGAGAGGCGAAAGGCAGGTGCAATCCTGCTAAACTGTAAGCACAAGCCCTGAAACTCTGCCCGGAAACTCGCGCTGTAAGGTGAGCGTCTAAAAGGTGTGCAGGTTTCGAGCTGCACGGTCTTATGCTGTTCCGTCGAGAAGATAAAGTCTCCCAGGTAAAATTGACGGTCGTCCAGTACGTGATACTGGCGATCTTTCTCGTGCTCGGGTACGGGCTCTGGCGCTTGCAGGTTGCCGGACACGATGACTACGCAAAACAGGCGGAACAGAATCGCGTCAGGCAGATTCCGATTTTGGCCCCGCGAGGAAAACTGCTGGATCGCGAAGGCCGCATCATCGTCGATAACTATCCTTCTTTCTCGGCGCTGCTGCTGAGAGATCAGACGAAAGACCTTCTGACGGACGCGGACAAGATCGCCTCGGGTCTGCACATGGATGCCGACGAGGTAAGGACGCGGATTGCCAAGTTTGCGCGAGCGCCGCAATATCAGCCCATCATTCTGAAAGACGACATTACGCCGGACGAATTGGCGTTCATCGAATCCCACCACAACGAACTGCCTGAGCTGGACACGATCATGTCGCACCGGCGGTTGTATCCCAAAGGCGGATTCATGGCGCACGTGATCGGCTATGTTGGCGAAATCAACGAGGACATGCTCAACCAGGAGAAGTTCCAGTTCTATAATCCGGGCGACGTGGTGGGCATGGCGGGTGTTGAGCGGGAGTACAACGACTGGCTGATGGGCAAGAACGGATCGCGTAACGCGATCGTAACGGCGCGCGGCAAGGAAGTCGGCGTGATGAGCGAAACGCCGGCGGTGCCCGGCAAACCGTTGAAGCTCACCATTGACCTCGACCTGCAGATCGCGGCAGAAGAAGCGCTAGGCGACAAGAACGGCGCGATTGTTGCGATGGATCCCCGAACCGGCGAGGTGCTGGCGATGGTGTCGCGGCCCACGTTCGATCCGAACGCTTTTGCGGTGAGGATTACCCGGAAAGAATGGAACGAGCTGGTGACGGACCCGGCAAAGCCGTTGCTGAACAAAGCCATACAGGCGCAATTGGCGCCGGGATCGACGTTCAAGATCATCATGGCGATGGCGGGCGTGCAGGAGGGCATTGCACAGACGTTGAACGTTCACTGCAACGGTGGCGCGGAGTTTTACGGCCGTCGCTTTGGATGCTGGGTGAAGGGCGGTCACGGCAGCGTCGATCTAACCAAGGCGATCTACCAATCGTGCGACGTGTTCTTCTATACCCTCGCGGAGAAGCTTGGCATCGAACGCATCGCGAAATACGCGACCATGTTGGGTCTGGGCCAGAAGACGGGCATCGATCTTCCGAACGAAGTCAGCGGCGTGATGCCGAGCGAAGAGTGGAAGATCAAGAACTACAAGCAAAAGTGGTACGCGGGCGAAACAATTTCGGTTGGCATCGGGCAGGGCGCGGTGGCGACCACTCCGGTGCAGTTGATGCGTGCCATCGGCGCGATCGCCATGGGCGGGAAGATGGTGGTTCCGCACGTGGTAGACCCGACGACACTGCCTCCGGAGATGGTGCAGGTCAGCCACGTCAACGAGGGAACGAAGCAGATCGACCTGAATCCGGAAGGTTGGGTTACGATCACCAATGCGATGGCACGGGTGCTTCTGCCGGAAGGCACTGCGCCGAGCGCACACATTCCCGGAATGGAGATCGCGGGAAAGACCGGGTCGGCACAGATTGTGTCACTGGCGAATCGTGCAAGATTCGCGAACAAGGAAGAGTTCGCGCAGAACGGATGGTTCGTCGGATTCACCCCGCGCCGGGAACCCGAGATCATCGTCGTTTGCCTGTTCCAAGGTGGAGAGCACGGAAGGCTGGCTGCTCGCGTGGCTACGTTGGTGCTCAAGGCTTACGTAGAAAAGCGACGCAAGGTGGAGCCGAACTTCGCGCGCGAGGGCGTGCCGGACAAGCGTCCGGCTCCGGATGCCACGACCGAGACGACTGAGACGACCGCAGTGTCCAGGCCCGAAAGCGCGCGGAGCAGGGATAACGTTGAAGTGGCCGGATTCTTGAGTTCGCCCGGCGAGGGGCAAGAAGAAGGACTGCGCGGAGTTCGTTTTCGCGTCAAGCTGGATGCGCGCAAAGGGCAGAAGGTGATGGCCGCGCCCGGACTCGACGCGGGCGGAGGGCAGCACTGATTGAAGCGCTATATCTCATTTCGGGATTTCGACTGGCTGCTCATCATGTACGTGGTGATCATCTGCGCACTGGGGGTGGTGCAGATTTTCAGCGCCACACACGCCACGAAGTTCGCCGGAGCCCATATCAGGCAGGTCTATTGGATCTGCGGCGGGCTGGTGGCGATGTTCGTCATGAGCCGGTTCAACTACCATATCCTGTTGGATAAGGTGGGGTGGATGTATGGTGCGTCGGTGCTGTCGCTGATCGCCGTCATGGCTATCGGCAAGAAGTATCTGGGCGCGAAGCGATGGATACAGATGCCGGGCGGATGGCATTTTCAGCCGTCGGAGTGGGTGAAGCTGATCCTGATTCTCGCCATCGCCAAGTATTTCAGCGAGGCCCGTGGCGCCGAGGAAGAGGGCAAGGCCTCGGACATGTTGAAGGCCGGAGCGCTCATCGGCGTTCCCATGCTGATGGTGCTGAAGCAGCCGGACCTCGGAACTTCGCTGACCTATGTGCCCATCGCGATCATGGGGCTGTTTCTGGGCGGATTGAAGTGGAAGCACGCCATGGTGCTGGTGGTGCTGGGGGCACTGATGGCGCCAATGGCATGGCATTACGGCCTCAAGGACTACCAGAAGAAGCGGCTGACGACTTTCATCGAGCCCGAAGCCGATTCGCAAAGGGCCGGGTACCAGGTGCTGCAATCGAAAATCGCAGTTGGTTCGGGTGGAATTTGGGGGCAAGGAGCGGCGCAGGGATCACAGACGCAAGGGGCGTTCCTGCCGGTGCCGCACACCGATTTTATTTTCGCGGCGTGGTGCGAGGAGCACGGACTGGTCGGCGCGGTAGTCGTTTTACTGCTATACTTTATGGTGTTGATGCGATTGATCGCGAACGCGCAAACGGCGCCAGATCGCGCCGGCTCGTTCGTTGTGATGGGAGTGGTCGCGGTACTTACGTTCCACATCCTGATCAACGTCGGCATGGTGGTAGGTTTTATGCCGGTTACGGGCATACCGTTGCCACTGATGAGTTATGGCGGGTCGTCGGTACTGTTTACGTTCTTGGCACTGGGTATCGTAATGAACATACGCATGCGCCGGTTCGTGAATTAGAGTAGGCCCGACGTGCAAGCGCTCCCGGCCCGAGAAGGCGGAGCGAAACCATGTTCAGGAAACAAGGTTCAGGAAACAAGGTTCAGGAAACAAGATTCAGGAAGACAGGATTCAGTCCCAACGCTGGAAACGGCGTGACGGGATGCAGTAAGCAAAAGCGCCGCCAGGTGGCGGCAACCAAGAAAAGCAGCAAGATTACGAAGGCCCTCGCGACAAGAGGGCAACCGGCCAGATGTGAGGGGCCGGACAGGATTCGAAGCGAACGGCGCCGCGTTGCGGAAACGGCCCCCTGGGTTTTTAGAACCGAGGAGCGAGGCCACACATCGACGAGCGCACGCGATAGGTGCAGACATTCAAAGGATTCGCAAAGGATTTCCCGAACTGCAAACTCTCGTGGACACGGCAGCTCGCCGGCGTCAACGGGTGGGGACGATTCTGTCTCCAGCCGGAAGCGTCAGCGCGGAGCTGTGTGGTTTGATCTGGATCCGGTAAGAACCCCTCGCATGCAGCCGGTGAACCGCTCCGAAGAGAGCGGAAACCGGAGACAGCATGACAAAAGAAATGTACGTTTCCTCGACCCCACACGAAACCAAAGTGGCAGTGTGCGAGGATGACCAGCTCGCGGAAATATTCTTCGAGCGAGAGAACGAATACACCTTAGCGGGATCGATCTATAAAGGACGCGTGACGCGCGTGCTGCCAGGCATGCAGTCGGCGTTCGTTGACATCGGACTGGAGCGCGACGCGTTCCTCTACGTCTCCGACTTCCTCGACCTCGAAGAAGAAGAGGACGAAGAATTCGAACAGGTGCCCGTCCAGAATTTCGTCAGCAACAAACCTGAGCAAGAGCCGCGAACCTTTGATTTCCAAAAGGATCCCAGACGGAACGTAGCCGCAGCCCCTCCGCAGGGTGGCGATTGGGTGGAAGAACCCGTTCTTGGAACTCCGGAGGCCGTAACCCAAGAGGCTGCCCGCGGAGGCGGACTCAAAGATGATGGTGAGGGGTTTCGCGGTGGGCGTCGTCGGCGGCGTGGCCGTCGGGGGCGCGGGTTTCCGGAAACGAAGTTTGCCAGTGCCGGAGAGGAAGAGTCCGGCCCCGAAGTGACGGAAGATTTTGTGGCGCCTCCACAGGCGTCGCATCCGCCGATCGTGCTGCCCGGCGAGTCGATTTCGAAATACCGCGGAGCAAGAGACGAGGGACGCGAACACAGGAATGATGGAAGGGGCGTCAGGGACGAGAGGCAGGCGGCCCACCCGAGTTCGCAAGCGGGCGGAGAGTCGTTCGTGATCGAAGGCGGATTCGAAGATTCCGGCCCAGAGTTCGAGGGTTCAGGGGCACCGAAGCAGATTGCCGAACCGGAACCACCGGTTGCGCAGCCTGTTCGCGAAGAGAAGCCGGTTCGAGAGGAGAGGAAGTTCACCCCCGCACCGCAGCCGACTAGGATTGTGCTGCCCGGCGAGTCGATCGCGAAGTATCAGAAAAGCAGGGACGAGGGGCAAGGGGCCAAGGTAGAAGAGCAAGCGTCCGTTGAGACCGTAGCGCCGGTTGCAGTCCCGGTGCACGTTACAGCCCCGGTGCAAGTCACAGCTACCGTGCAGCGGGTCAATCTTCCGCCCGCGCCATTCGTGTTGCCGGGCGAATCGATTTCGAAGTACAGGAATAAGGTTTCCGAAGATTCGGAAGTTTCGAAGGTTGCGGATGAAGCCGGCGCTATCGAAGAGCCCGCTGCCGAGGATAAACCGTCTGTTGAGGTAGAAGCTGTTGACACTCCAACCGAATCCGCACCGACGGAATCAGCAGTCGCAGCACCGGCAACGAGCGAGAGCGAATCGGGTGAGAACGAACAAGAGCGGCAGCCGAAGCCCGTTGTTTCGTCACCCGTTCTTTCGTCACCCCAGCAAGACGAGCCGCGCGCTGAAGTCAGAATGGAGCAGCGGAGCACGGTAGCTCCCTTCATTCTGCCCGGCGAATCACTCGCAAAGTATCGGCGGACACAAGAGAAGCAGAGCCGGACTTTACAGGCGGAAATTGATCGCCAGCCGGAAGAGAAGTTGGCGCAAGAAGCCGCGGAAATGGTGGCGTCCAACGAGCCGCTGGCCGTGACATTGGAGCGCGAAATCGCGAGCGAACCCGCTCCCGAGGCTGCGGAGCAAGCTGCGGCCGTTCCGGAACCGATTGTTTCCGAACACGGTGCAGTCGGTGGAACGACCGAGCCGGCAGCAACATCCGCTTCGACTTCTCCTGTTGAAGACGAACGGGCGGAGGTCGAACACGGATACGAAGAGATGAACGTCGCTTCGGCTTTCGGCGGTGACGAGGCCGCGAAAGATGAATTGCAGGCTTCCGAAGATCACGGCACGAAGGATGAAAACCAGGACGAACACCAGGACGAAGATCAGCGCGGAACCGAAGCAGGGCAATCAACGGGGCTGGGCGATGAGGATGTGACTCGCGTATTCATTCGGGAAGCACAGGAGATTGCGCTGGACCCGGCGGGAAATCAATTCAGGCATCCGTTCGCTCCGGGCGAAGGCGATCTAGAGGAAGAAGAGATCGACGAAGAAGACGAGTCCGACTACCGGATGTACGCGCACGAAGAGGACGGGGGCGACTACGTCGAACTTGAAGAAGAGACGCTGGAAGCGCAACAGCGCGAATGGCACGCCCCGCGCGCGGCGAATGGCGATCAGATAGACGCCAACGGCCTGACGGAAGCCATCAAAGACGAAATCATCGACGAGGAAACCTCCGAAGCAGCGTATCCGGCGAACGGCGAGGAACTCGAAGACGAAGGTGGTGAAGAATCCGAAGAGGCGGACGTACAATCCGGCGGAACTGTAGCTCCTGCCGCTGGCACGCCGGAGTACCGGCGTGGAGCGCGACCGAGATTCGATCCACGGCGCGGAGGGCGTCCCGGACGCCATGGCGGCCCTGAGCGCGGCCCCGAGCGCGGATCTGATCGAGGTACCGGTGGACGGCCGATGCGTTCGTCCCGGCGCGAGCAGCCACGGGTCGTGCCGCTCATCAGCGACCTGCTGAAAGAAGGGCAGGAAGTGCTGATCCAGATCGCGAAAGAACCGATCGGAAAGAAGGGCGCGCGGATCACGAGTCATATCGCACTGCCCGGCCGTTTCCTGGTTTATATGCCGACGGTCAACCATATCGGCGTATCGCGCAAGATTAACTCGGACGAAGAACGCCAGCGCCTGAAACGGATCATGATCAGCGAGCGCGAGGGCGGTCACGGCGGATTCATCGTACGCACGGCGGCGGCGGGGGTGGGTGAAGACGAACTCCGCGCCGACATTCGGTTCCTGAAAACCTTGTGGGCCGACATCAAGCACAGATTCGAAACGGGCAAAGCGCCGGCGCTGATTTATCACGATTTGAACCTGGTCGAGCGCATTCTGCGCGACCAGGTCACCAGCGATTTCTCGGCTTTGTGGGTGGATACGGAGCAGGAGTACGAACGCCTTGTGCGGTTCGCAAACCGGTTCCAGCCAAGCCTGGTCCGCAAGATCAAGCTCTACACCAAGAGCACGCCGCTGTTTGAACAGTTCAATATTCAGCCGGAACTGGACAAGGCGCTCAAGTCGAAAGTGTGGCTGAAGAGCGGCGGCTATATCGTGATCAACCAGACGGAAGCGCTGGTGGCGATTGACATCAATACCGGCAAATACGTCGGCAAGACGGCGCGACTGGAAGACACGATCGTCAAGACGAACATCGATGCGATCAAGGAAATCGTGCGGCAGATACGGTTGCGCGATCTCGGCGGAATCATCGTCATCGACTTCATCGACATGGACGAACGCAAGAACCGGCAGAGGGTGATGCAGGCGCTGGAAGAGGCGCTCCGAGCGGATCGCGCACCGTCGAAAGTCTTGCAGTTCAACGATTTCGGATTGGTTGCGATCACGCGTAAACGCGTGAAGCAGTCACTGGAACGCACATTGGGCGAGCCGTGCAGCCACTGCGAAGGTACTGGACTGGTCAAATCGGTTACCACGGTCTGTAACGAGATCTACGTCGAGATGCGCAAGATGTCTTCGGCTGGGCAACTGGACAGGGGCGACGTGATGATTCGCGTTAACCCGGAAGTTGCCAAGATGCTGAAGGGACAGGGCGCCCGCTGGATGCAGGAGATGGAAGAGATGACGCAGAAGAACATCCTCGTGAAGAGCGATCCGCTGCTGCATCAGGAGAACTTCGATATCGAAGGCTAATTTGGTTTTGCAGGGTTGGAAAATGTTTCAGAAGGAAGACGAGGCCGCGATGAGAGTCGCGGCCTTCGTCTTGGTGCGCGGCCTAAAACGTTTTGCGCACACTGGCGTCGAAACTGAAGCCGCCGTTTTGATCGCGGGTAGTGCTTACGGACCAGCGAGGGTTGATCTGATACTGCAACTGGATTACCTCGTGTTGCGTCGATGTCACGTCAGTCTCAAACGTCACAAACAGGTTGCTGGTCACGCGCTGCTGCACGGTGACGCGTGCGCCGGGGTTTGCCTGGGTCGTGCCCAGCGTCGGATCGATGGAGATGTGCGAGATTCCGGCTACTTTTTGCAGCCGGCTGGTCACCTGGCTACTGACACCCTGCGCAATGATCGATTCCGCTCCCAGGTTGCCGGGGGTTGAATTCGCGGCAGCCGCTTCCGTGGTCTGGCCGAAGGCGAGCAGGTGAATGATATCCGTGGGCGGCAAAGAGGGGTCGGAGGTGTAGCTGGTTCGCAAACGATCAAACGGACCCTGGAACCGTAATTGTATTTTGTACTGATCGATGGTGGTGCTGGCCTGTACGTTGAGGACAGGTTCAGTCTGCACTGCGTTGACGAACGCGATCGTTCCGTTTTGAATGACGTAGCGGTTGCCGAAAAACAACAGGTCCCCACCGGTGAGATCGACGTGGCCGAGAATCACGGGCTGGTCAGCGGTTCCGGTGGCGGTCAGACTTGCCGATCCTTTCAGGCTTACCGTGCGGCTGACGGCGTTCAACTGCGACGTGGATTGCACTGCGATGTTGAGGTGCATATTCTGGGCGAAGCCTCCGGTGGCGGGGGGAGATGACGCGGAGTTGAACTGGTTGACGAAACTGTTGATGTCGAAGTCAGGCGTGAAGTAAAGCGCAGTAATACGGACCTGGCCTCGCAACAACGAATTGTCGGCAGTGCCCGTCAGGGCAAGGTCCCCGTCGAGTCCGGTGCGAACGCCTTCCGGATAGGCGACGCGCACTCCCTTGGCGGCAAGCGCAACATCAAATTGCAAAGAAGGGCGATAAAGAATTGCGCCGCGTGCCGTGACGTCGCCGCCCCCAAGGCTCCCCTTGAAACTTGAGATCTCGAGCCGGTCGTTGCGCAAGGTGAGCGTCCCGTTGACCTTTTGCAGTCCGATAGGAGCGCCGGCGGGCGCCAGACTCGCGTTGACAATATTGATCTCGCCCTGGGCGCTCATACCAGACTGGTCGGCGAACGAGTTGATGTTGAAGCGAAGCTGTCCACTGCTCTCTACCGTGGAATCGAAAACCTGCAGCAGATGCAGGTCAACTGTGCCCAGCAACAGCACCGAAGCTTTAGCCTGACTCTTGACTGGAATCGAGCCCCGCAGCTGGAGGTCGGTTCCGGTGCCGCGAATTTCCGCGGGTTCAATCGTCGCGACGCCATTTGTGTAATTCGCTCGTATCGGAGCAACCGCGCCGAGCTGAATAGTTTGGTAGTTCAGCGACAGAATGGGGATCTCGAGCTGTCCTCGAAGCTGCGACGGGTTCTTAAGCGGACCGCTGAGCGTGGCGTGCAGTTCGGTTTGACCATTCACGTCAGTGGCATGGGCGTGCGAGTAAATCGCCACGAGCGACTGCAACGGGATTCGCTGAGTGTCGAGTGTTGCGTTGATTTCATAATCGCCGCTGAGGTTTACGGTAGCGCGTCCCCGGATCGTCGTGTTCACCGCGTTCGAATCGAGCGTGACATTCGCGATTCTGTTCTGCACCGCGGCTACAACTTTCAAATTGCTGACGTTCTGATTGCGAATCGAAAGCTGCGGAACCGTCGCCGTGGCTTGAAGCTCTGGATTGTCTATTGATCCCCGACCGGAGGCCGAAATCGTGAGCAACCCTGAAATGCCAAGTCTCTTCTCGGCGATGCTCTTGAGTTGACCAAGATGAATGTTGGCCGCTTGCAGCGTTGCCTCGTAGGTGCGCTGCTTAGGGTAGTAGGTCAGATTTGCCTGACCTCCGCCAGAGGGGATACTCATGTTGAGGTTTGCATGAACGACTTCGCCGGTGCCTTGAAAGTGAACGTTGAGAGACTGCAAGGGTTCGCCCGAAACCATGCCGTGGGTGATGCCTGCCGTGCCTTGCCCAACGGGGTTGAGCTCTGTGCCGTGCACGGAGACATTTGCGTTGAGGGTGCCCGATACTGGCGCGTTGGAGTTCGCCACGCGGAGCAAGTCGCTTATCGATAATCGCGATGCATTGATTGCAACCTGAATTGGGCTGGACGGCGTAAAGGACCAGTGCTGCAGCTCGACCTGCACGTCGAAGGTGATGCGACCCTGTTTGGCCGGTTCAGCAGAACCGTTTTGCAAGCTGGCGAGCGATGGACTAAGAGTCACGTTGGTTTGCACGCTTTTCCATGACGATCCCCTGACTTGCAGGCTGCTGGCGGCCAATTGTCCCCGGATGTCGGGCGCTGACGTGGTGCCGGTGACCGATCCGTCGAAAGACGCTTTTCCGTACAATCCGAGCGGCTGGACTGGCTGTCCGGGCGCGGGCTTGCGAAAGGTATCGGACAGAGTCTCTAGTTCGTGCAGGTTTTGCGAAACCACGCGCACCTGCAGGCTGGAGCGGCTGCTGACCATGCCATTCAGCGTGATCGAAGTGTGCGGCGTGTTCAGAGACGAATTAGCAAAAGTGATCGTCTCTTGCGCCGCTGCATAGCGCGCGTGAATGGTTCCATTCAACGGAACCGCATTCGATGAAGCAGCAGTCAGAGACGCATGTCCGACGTTCGGTCGCGTTCCCGGCGCAACCGCCGCGTGAACGTCGGCGTCCACGGTGGCGACAAGGTCGGCGATAGTACGTCCCCACGCGGCGTCTGTATCCAGGTTGACCGTGCCGGAAAGTGCGACGGGTCGCATGGAAGGCGAACTCGCCATCTGGTTCAATACGGGATTGAGTTCCGATAGGGAAGCCCCGCGCAGTGAGGCCTGAACGTGCGAGCGCGAGTTGCCGGTGACGTCGCGAACCACCATCTGCCCGGTCAGTTCGCCGCCGAGAACATGGGCGCGCAGGTCGCGGACCATCGCGTTGCCGTTGGTCAGGGTGTAGGCGGTGCTAATGTCGGTGATGTTGGTTGTCAGTTGCGGCGTATGAATGCGAAGCGCAGGGCTGCTGGCTTTGCCCTCAACCCACACGGTCTGAAGTAGTGGCTGGTTCGGATGGTTTTGGTACCGCATTGAACCGGTCACGCGAACGATGCCTGACGGAAGAGACGGATTGTGGAGAACACGAATCAAATCGCCCGTGGCCAACGTGGCGTCGTAGGTGGTACGAATCACGGGCGCGGTGTAGTTTTCAACCGACGCATTCATCTTCAACTCGGATGCGCCGCTGTGCAACACGACGGGAGCAAGCGTCATGCCAGATCGGGTCGCATCAAAATGTATTTGAATCGAGTGGGGCACGGGCGCGTACGAGCCAAATTGCAGTTGCCCACCGCGATATCCAAGATCTCCGAAATATCGCCCACCCTGCGAAGCATCGTAAAGCGACGCGAATTGCAGGTCGTAAACGTCGGCGTTCACGACGCTCTTGCGGTCGTTGTAATAAATCTCGCCCTGGTTGATCGTTGCGTGCAGGACGGCGAGATCGAAGATATTGGTTTGCGAGTTGCTGCTGGATTTCGGCGTAAGGAGATTGCTGTTGCCGGACTGGTCAACGAAAACGTGAGCGGTCGGATGGTTCAACTCGACATCGCTGAACTGCCACTTGCGATGCAATAACGAGACGATTCTTATTCCCACCCCCATGTGATCGACGTGGAACAGTGGGCCGCCCGGTTGCGGGCCGTTGCCGTAAACGGTGGCATTACTGAGATCGATTCTGATCGGCGAGATATGCAGCGAGAAGTCCTGAATCTGAACCCGCGCGCCCAGCGAGTTGCCGATCGACTGCTCGGCTTTCGCTAGGATGTAGCGGCGAAAGGCCTCGTTATGCGCGAGCACGACAACGGCAACAACCGCCAGAATGACGGCAGTAGCGATGATCGACCCGGCCCAAGTTGCAAGTTTCTTCCAATTCAAGGGGGTCCAAACCGCGTACCGGCCCGGCCAGATAATGTTGGCCGTCTAGAACGCTTGTCCTAACGTCACGAATACCTGTGTAGCTTTGATTCCTGGTATAGGGCTCAAGTTGTGGCCAATGTCAATGCGGATCGGGCCGACAGGCGTGGAGTAGCGGAGGCCGCCTCCGACAGAGTTCGTGTAGTTGGCCCAAAAATTGTGAAAGCCGATTTTCGCGAAGACGTTTCCTCCGTCGTAGAAAGCCGCCGCGCCCAGATTTTTCATGATGTAGAGGGGGAAGCGCAACTCGGTGTTGACGATGAACAACTGGTTGCCGCCGACTGGAACGGTGATGTTGGTGCAAGTGGACGGGACCGAGGGGTTGCCGCAAGCGGGGATGGTCTGCTGCGGGCCGGCCCCGTTGAGTGGGAAGCCGCGCAAGGTGCTGCCACCCCCGGTGAAAAACGCTTCGCTCAGCGGTACCGTGCTGCCGCTGAACGGCTGCTCGAGACCGAGTCGAACGCTGTTCGCCCAGACCACGCCGGCAGGCAAAGGCTTGTAATAAGCCGTCTGTCCGAGAAAACGTGCAAAAGAGAAGTTGGAGCCCAGGGTGCTGGGATTGATGGACAGTTCGTAGCTGTCGTACGTCCCACGGTGCGCATCGAGAATTTTGTCGCGAGTATCGTGAATGAAAGTCGTGCTGAACAAGGAGAGGCGTACAAAACGGTCCGCGGGCGGCACGAGGTCCGGAATGAGCAGTTCGGTTATGTCGGTCGTGCGGAAGTCGTAACGCAACTGCCATGTGTTGAAGCGATTTGGAATTGTTCGCTGAAATTGCAAGCCGATGTCGCCGACACGGTCCGTGAAAATCGGATTGGTGCTGTTGTGCTCATAGGATGCCGACCCGGTCGTACTCCAACTCGTGTTGCGGAGGTAGGGAACTGTGTAGGTCGCGGCGACACTCTGGTCGAGACGCCCAGCAAGGCCCGCGAACGTAAACGTCTCGGCACGTCCGCGCAGGTTTTTGCGCGTGTAGGCAAAGGTGCCTCGCGGTCCGTAGAAGGTTCTCTCACTCGTGGTGAATGTAGACGGAAGGCCGATCGTCGGGAGTCCCGGCACGGCGACCGTGCCGCTCGGAACGCTTCCCCCGCGATTGATGATTTCGAAGCCAAAACCGTAGGTGATGGTGTTGCGCTTCGATTCGTGGACTTTCACGAGGACCTTCTCTTGCGACTGCGTGGTTATGGGGCTGCGGGGTCCCACGGAGGCCCAGTCGAAAATACCTAAAGAGTAGAGGGTCCCTTCGGACGTGAGCATTTTATTCGCGCTCAGCGGGGCCCCTGGCTTGAGGCCTACCGAGCGAGAGATCAACGTTGGGCGGGTTTGCTTGGGTCCGATTGTGACGATGCTGGTTGCCTCGACCCGTGGTCCTTCATAAATGTTGTAAGTCACAACGAGCCGATGCGGATCATCGCCCGACGGTTTGGCCGTGGCCCGGAAGGACGCTGTCGGATAACCCAGGCTCAGATATCGGGCCACAATCTGATTTCGGTCCTCCCGCAACAATGTTTGCGAATAGGGCTTGCCCGGCGCGAGTTTAAGTCCCTTGGGCGCGAGCTGAGACACCGGTACAGAATTGTTTCCCACGATCTGGAGCGCCTCGACAGTGTCCAGCGGGCCTTCCTCCACGTAGAAGGTCACTACGATATTGCCATCGACGTGGGTCACGCCCGGAGTAACTTTCGCGCTGCCGTATCCGGCGGCGTGATAGAAACTCGTAAGATTGCTGACGCTGCCGGCTACAAGCTGTTGGCTGTATTTCCCGTGCTGAAAAAAGAACCGCGCCTTCTTGACCCTGATGTTGGGCTCCAGTTCATCTTCGTCCACGTGCTTGTTGCCCTCGATCTTCACGTCGCTCACCCGATGCCGCTTGCCCTTCTCAATCTGATAGAGCACGGTCACGCTCTTGGGTTGCCGCACGATCTTCGTCTCCACTTTGACGGCGAAATACCCTTTGGATTGGAAGTACGAAAGCAGGTTGCGCTGACCTTCCTGAATCAACTCCTCGCTGGCTGCATGTTCGTCGAACATGGGGAGCAAACTCCTCCGAGTCCAACTCCAGAGATGCGCCCCGGTTGTCTTGATTTTTACCTCGGGACCAGTGGTTATATTGAAGGTGATGTCGGCGTGATTCGTTTCCGGATCGTAATTCGCCGAGATCAGCTTGACCTGTGCCGCCAGATAGCTTTGTTTGGCGAGTTGGCGCTGTAAATAGCGGGAAGCCGCTTCAAGTTTCGGGAACGTGTAGGTCTGCCCCGGTCTGAGCGAACTTGCGCGCAGCCGGGCCATGATCGATGCAAGAGAACGTTTCAGACGCTCGGTTTCAGCGGGTGACGTCCCCGTGATGATGATCTTGCCGATGTGAGCGCGGCGGTTCAACGTGATGTTGAAGTTTACGTTGGCGATACCGTATGCCGGATCGGATTCGACTGCGGTCTCAACGCGCGAGAGAAAATATCCGGTGCGCCGCAGGAATTGCTCCAGCGCCACCTGCGCGTTCTGGACATCGATTGAGGAATAGGGCTGTTGCGATTGATAGTTGGTCACTTGCAAAAGACGGGGGTAGGAAAATTGCGCCGCACCGGGAAATTCGTACATCCCGATGTAGAGCGCGGGTTGAAGGACGAACGTGACGCGAATGCCATTGGCCTCTGGCGAAATCCTGAGTTGCACATCCTTCACCGGCGCATTTGGCCCGTGCGAATACGACTTCAGGTTCTGGATCGTCTGGTCAATCTTTTCGCGGGAGAGTGGTTGGCCCGGCTTCTGCGCGATGAGCGGCTCAAGGGCGCTTCGTTCGATATCCGGGCGCCCGGCGACGTCTACTAACGAAACATTCTGTCCTTCGTAAGAAGGCAGCAAATCCGAAGCCTGCTGCGCCTGCACTGCCACACATAGAAAGAACACCAGCAGGGAAGCGAACGTCAGGGGCCGTAAATTTCTCCGACTGTTCATTTGCGATCTTGTGCGTTCGGCTTCGTGCCCGAGGGCAGTTGAGCCGCACAGAGACTCGGGGACTACTTCGTATTTCGATGAGAGACTGGGAACTGCGTTGTATGGCCAGCGGCCAGCTACCCCGGAGCTACTCGCGACTAAAGTGAGAGGCCCGGCGGGATACCGCGCCTCTCCTGCTTCTCACTTCTTTTCTGCTTTAGTCTGCGGCTTTTGCTTTTCGGCGGTTGTGGCCGCTACTTCGAGGCCATTCGTGACCGAGAAAGCACCAGGAACGCCATTGGCCCTAAGTCCGGCCAGGTTCTTGTCGTTCTCGTTATCCACCACACCCTTCAGAGTGACATGTCCATTTTTCACAATGATGTGAATAGAGGGCCAGGCACCCCATGAATACCTGGTGAGGCCGTCGAAGCCGTAAATCGCACGGTAAACGGCGTGGCGAATGCGGTCATCATTGGGGGACAGGGGCAGGACTTCGATGTTGTTATCGACCTTCTCCACGCCTTCGATGTGCTTAACCGCGCTTTCCGCGTCAGACTTAAGGACTGGATTGGTGACAGCTCCATAAAGCGTGACGGTGCCATCATCGACCTTGAACTCGAGATCGTCGAAGACGCTGTAGTAAGGCAGCATCAGCAACTCGTGCATCGTTTCACGCGTGATGCGCGCGCTTGGCTCGGTGCCACCGAGTTTTTCGCGATTTTGAGGAATGGCATCGGTTTGCGCGAGAGCCGCAGCCGCGATAAGGATAAGAAGTACGGTCGAGATTATCGTAGTACGAACGTATCGCATCGTGAACTCACCTCCAAAGAAGTTCGATGCGACGAAACAAGATTTGGTAGCAGCCGCTCCACTGCACTTTAGGCGTACTAAAAGACTCGCCGTTTGGGCTACAGGTTGGCTTCCAGCAGCGCCTCCACTCGATACCCCGCGGCAGCCGCGGCGCTGATGCGGGCCTTGATCTGGCTCTCGAGAGCACGCAAAGCGGCCAGGTCCGGCTCAGGCCGCTCGGCAATCGCGAGCAGGCCGGGCAGCGCCATCCACCAGAGCAGGCGCTCGAACAACTCCTTATTGAAATAGCGGGTGCCTTCGTGCTCGTGGACGCCGATAATCCATGCGAGTTCGGCATCGTGCATCCACTCGAATGGCGCGGCTTTGCGCGTGGTGGTTCCGGCTGTAGTTGTGGCCTTCGGCTTGGCCGCGGCACTCGGCTCGACGGAGAATGCGGGATGAGCGAAGGTTGCGCGCACGCGCGCAGCCGCCCGCCAACGCTCCTCGCCTGCAAGGCCCAGCTTCTCGAAAGCATCAGCCATCGATTCGCGCAGCCGCAAAGCGTCGAACGAACGTGCAGCCGCCGCGGATGGATCGGCCGGATTCTGGGCTTCCCCAAGCGCATTCAGGGCGCACCAGGCAAGCACCGTGCCCCATATCCGAGGTGCCGTCCCAGGAGCGTTCTCCTTCGCGGGCAATACGTCGAGCGCCTCGCCAGACCACGGGTCCGCAAACGCCTGCTCCAGCGCAGGGATGCGCAGAGCGGCGCCAACGTTCTTTTCGAACGCTTCGACTGCGGCATCAATGTTGCCGCGCCATTCGCTCGCGAGCGTGACTCCGAGGGATTGCGCGTCCGGGCCGGAGGCAAGATGCTGCGCGCGCTCGATCAGTGCGCGAGCGTTTCCCCCGGCGGCCTTGATGGATTCGGCTACTCGCGCGGCATGTTGCTTCGTGACTTTAGCCGTTGCGTCCTTTGCGAATTTTGCCGCCAGTTTGTGATCGAGCGTCACGCGCAGGGCGTTGTGTGTTGGCTTGAGTTCCATAAGGCGCATGGCGTCTTCCAGGCTCGGCACGCCACGGCCGCCAAGCGTGTCGCAAAGCTCGCCCCAGGGACGCGTGCCGTCCTCGCGCATGTCGCGCCAGTCGAGGAATACGTGGCACTTGTATGCGCCAAGTTCGATTCGCAGGCCCTGTTCGCAAATCCGATTGCAGCGGTGCAGATATTCGAGTCCGGTGACGGCATCGCGATAGGCGACAAACATTGAGGGATCGCCGGAGAGACCAAGTCCCTCGGCAATCGAGCGCTGACGAAGGCGCTTGCCTCCGTCCTCGGTCTTTTCGCTGTAGCCCGACGACATGCGAATCCAGCCGCTGGTATCGCCATACCGGTTGTGGTAAACCACCAACGCCCGCTGATCTCCGAGCCGGTTGGAGTAGGCAAACACGTCTTCGTTGACGTGTCCTCCATCGGCGTAGAAATCGTAGAGTAGAAAGTCGGTTACTTCGGCGAAGATCGCGCGGCGATGCAGCAGGGGCGAGATTTCGCGCTCGTGCCGCGCCACCAGCCAGGTGTCGGGCGATTCGTCGTGATAGGCGCGCCGGTACTCCATCCCGTAGCGTTCGCCGTAGCCTTCAATCTGTCCGTGGCCGAACATGGGCAAGCCCGGCAGGGTCGCCATCAGCGTGCAGATGCCAAAATATTTGTCGCCCTTGCCGAACTGATCGACCGCCGTGCGCTCGTCCGGATTGTTCATGAAGTTGACGTAGCGTTTAAGAATTTCCGGATCGAACTCAATCGTGTTCTTGATGACGCTGCGGTAGTTCGAGTTCTCCTCGTCGCGCAGCATGTTCATGAACGCGCTGTTGTACACGCGATGCATGCCGAGCGTGCGGACGAAGTATCCTTCCAGCAGCCAGAACGCCTCGGCCAGCAGCAGCGTGCCGGGAACTTCGGCGGCAACGCGGTCCACCACCTCGCGCCAGAACTCCTGGGGCATCGCGGCATCGAACTCTTCACGCGTCAACCCGTGCTCGGCGCGCGAAGGAATGCCGCCACCAGTTCCCGGCGCAGGGAACCACAGCCGCTGAAAATGCTTCTTTGCCAGCGTCATGGCGGCGTCGAAACGGATGATCGGAAAGCGGCGCGCCACGCGCAGGATCGTCTGAATGACCGCCTCGCGCACCTCGGCCTTGAGGTAATTCAGTTGCGCGGTGTCGTTCCACGGAAAGCTGGTGCCATCGTTGCCGTGATAAATGTAGCGCGTGTCGCCGGTCCAGCGATCGACGCGACGGAACACGACCGCGGCGTCGGTGCGGTCGAAATAATGATCTTCGATCTTGATCTCGACCCGCCCATCGGTCGATACGTCCGGCCCGTTAAAGCTGTACGACGGATACGGAGAGTAGGGCAGCGACAGAAACCAATCGGGATGCTCGATCACCCAGCGCGAGTCGATGCCCATGTGATTCGGCACCATGTCGCTGGCGAGACGAATGCCGCGCGCGCCGGCGCGTTCGCTCAGGTTGTTGTAGGCCAGTTCACCGCCAAGATCCTGCGCGATCACGTAGTCGTGTAGAGAATAAGCCGACGCAGCGGCTTCGGGATTGCCCATCAACTGCTTGATCTGGCGCGATGCCTTGCTGCGCTCCCACACGCCGATCAGCCACAGCGCGTTGAATCCGCGACGGGCAAGGACATCGAGTTCGGCGTTGGGCACCTGGTCGAGCGTGCGAATCTCGCGGCGATAGGCCTTCGAGAGCTGATCCAGCCAGACGTAAATGGTCTTCGCAATCATCACCGTCCGCGGCATCCACTCGACATCGGTGCTGAAGCGCTCATATTCGTGCAGGCCGACTCCGAAGCTCGGAATGGCCGCGGCACTTGAATCTCCAAATTGCACTCCGCCACCAAAGTGCATGCCCGGCGGATGAAACCGCATCCAGATCGAAATCTCTTCTTCCTTCAGCACGTCGAGCGCGGTCATCAGGCGGCGCACGAAATCGCCGAGGATCGTGACCCATTTGTCGCGAATGAAGGCAAGTTGTCCTTCGAGCGAATCAGGCGAAGACAGGGCTGGAGCGCGCAGCATATCGAACAGGTTCTGGTTCTCGGGGCCGAACTTCGGACGGGTTTCAAAGTAATCGCGGAGCGCCGCCGTAAGCTGACGATAGGCGGAGGAGTTCGCCAGCGGTGTGTCGTCGAAGAGTTCCTCGAATTTGCGGAACGCCGGATTCGCGTTGGCAAGCCACAGCATCATCAACTCTTCGAGAGCGACGGCGCGATTCGGAGTGCCTTCCGACGACTGGTCCAGCCATTGCGCCGCAGTCTGCTGTCCGCGATAAACGGTAGCGCTCGGGAACCGCTCGGCAAACGCGAGCAGGGTACGATCAAGCGACTCGGAACCGAGTCGCTCGCCGAAGAACGTCAGCGCATCGACCATCACGCGGGGATCGCGCTGTTCGCGATAAATGGCCACGACGGCGTGCAGCGCCTCGTCGATCAGGCCCATCGCGTTGAGCGTCCCGGCGTGAACGGCGCGATCCGGATTCTTCTCCGCATCGCGCACCTTATTCATGCGCTCGGCGAACTTGCGGGTAGCGGCGAGATCGGCAAATACGACGTTGCCGCTGGTTGAAAAGAGAACGTCGTCAAAACCGTAGCGTTCGCGGACCGCGCGAGAAACATGAAATTCGTATGTAGGCAAGGTGCTCACGTTCAGTAAAGTCAAAGTAACCGCAGGAATAAAACGTTACCGAATCAATTGATTCTACAGCACCTTGCCATTAGAACACGTCAACATTGGTTGCGGAAGGCGGTGGCGAGTGGCGAGTGGTTAGTGGCGAGCAGAGGCGGTGGCGAGTCACTATTCGTAGCGCCGGACTCCAGTCCGGCGGGCCCTGTTTGCGCCGAGATATCCTCGCGCCATGACTTATGTCCCGCCCGCACCGCCACTACTTGCCGGTGTAGCTCACCCGCCAGATGGACTTCGAACCGTCATCGCTCACCAGCAGCGACCCGTCCTTGGCGACCGTGATGCCTACCGGACGGCCCCACACTTTGCCGTCCGGAGTGGTGAAGCCGGTAACGAAGTCCTCGTATTCCCCGGTGGCGTGTCCCTGCTGATGGAGCGGGACGCGAATGACCTCGTAGCCGGTTCGCCGCGCTCTGTTCCACGACCCGTGCTCCGATGCAAAGATGTCGCCGCGATACTGAGCTGGGAATTGATTCCCCTCATAAAACGTCATTTCCAGCGAGGCATTGTGCGGCTGAATCAGCACGTCGGGGGTGATCACCTTGTCCCTCATTTCCGGGTGCTTGCCTTCGTGCCGCGGGTCCTGATGCGGCCCCACGTACCACCAGGGCCAGCCGTAAAAGCCGCCGTCCTGAAAATGGGTGATGTAGTCGGGCGGCGAGATTGTCGCCGAATCCGTCGCGCTCGTTGACGGAGCCCCACAGTTCGCCTGTCTTCGGATTCACCGCGATTCCGACTGCATTGCGAATCCCCCACGCGTAAACGCGCAGCCCCGACCCGTCCGGGTTGAATTCGAGAATGTCGGCACGACGATACTCGGCGGGATTGTCGTCGGTGTCGTCGTCGTTGGAACGCGATCCAACCGACACGAACATCTTCTTGCCGTCGGCTGAGAACGCGATGTCGCGCGTCCAATGTCCTCCGCCGCGCAGTCGTCCGCCGCCCGGCAAATCCGGCACGATCACCTGCTGAGCGCCGCGCGCCTTGAGATCGCCGTTGCGATAAGGGAAGCGCACCACGGAATCCGTGTTCGCCACATACACCCATTCGGGATTCGGTCCGAGCGGATAAAACGCGATGCCGAAAGGCTCTTTGAGTCCTGTTGCAAAGACCTGCACCTGTTCGGCCTTGCCGTTTGCCTTCACGCCGCGAAAGACCTTGATCTCGCCCGGTTCGCTCTCGGCTAGAAACGTGTCTCCGTTGGGGGCGGTGCGGATAAGTCGCGGATTTTCGAGGCCGTCGGCGTAGAGTTCCACCTTGAATCCTGCAGGCGCTTGCGGCCATGCGTTCGCTGGGCGCGGTATAAGATCCGGGCCGTTTTCCGCGGACTTGGTCGCGTAGGGAGGAGGCAGATCCGCCACGGTGATGTGGTGGACCACTCCGGGCTTTTCGGCACGGTAATCAGTGAAAGGAGAAGTAGGAGCCGAAGATTCGCCGTGCGCGAAGTGACCGTTGACGCCTGCGATTAGTATCACCACCACAGCGGCCAACGAACACCAGAAGAAAAAGCGGTTCACTATCATGAAGGTTTTGGATGGGCTTTCATCAGGTCCGGGTAGTCGGGATTGTCACTTACCGAAGGGGCAAATCAGCAACACACATCTTTACAAACATTTACAAAGCTTAACGTCAGAGCGGGTTATCAAGATTGTATGATTGGAGTCGAGGAGTTCTGCCAGTCTGCGTCTGCTGCAACGTGCGGGATTGACCGGGACCTCGAAATCTTTGTTCGTTTTCGGTTTTGGAATCTCATAAAATGCGAATTCTAAAAATTTGGTTGCCGCTGGCGTGTGTGTTTGTGGTGCTGCTGTGGTTTGTGGGGTGCACAGGCGTTGCCCAGCAAGGGAACAAATCGAATGCAGGCGGTGGACGCAGTCAGGCCGGCGGCGGACAAGCTGTGTCGGTTGCCGTCGCGCCGGTTGAGCAGCAGGATCTGCCCATCTACCTCAATGGCCTCGGAAACGTCGTCGCATACAACACTGTTACAGTGAAGACTCGAATCGACGGCCAACTGGTGCAGGTTGCGTTCCGCGAAGGGCAAGAGGTGCAAAAAGGCGATCTGCTGGCCGTCATTGATCCACGGCCTTATGAGGTCGCGCTGAACCAGGCACAAGCCACGTTGTTCAAGGATCAGGCAGCTCTGCAAGATGCCAAGATCAACTATGAGCGCTATCAGGGCCTGTTCAAAGACGGTGTCATCTCCAAGCAGCAACTGGACACGCAGCGCTCGAGTTCCGATCAACTGGAAGGCGCGGTCCGCGCCGATGAGGCGCTGGTCAACACTCAGAAGCTTAATCTGACCTACACGCGCATCACCGCTCCCGTTGGAGGGCGCGTTGGCCTGCGTTTGGTGGACGTTGGCAACATGGTGCATGCCGCCGACCAGAACGGCTTGCTGGTGATCACACAATTGCAGCCGATCGCGGCGTTGTTCACGCTTCCCGAAGATCAATTGCCGCAAGTGGCGAAGCATATGCGCTCCGGTCCGCTTGAGGTTGAGGCTTACAACCGCGATAACCAGACGAAGCTCGCGACCGGCAAGCTTGAAACCATCGACAATCAAATCGATCCGACGACCGGCACAGGGCGCCTGAAGGCCGTGTTCACGAATGCCGAGCACATGCTATGGCCGAACCAGTTCGTCAATATCCGGATGCTGCTGGAAGTCAGGAAAGACGTCATCCTCGTTCCCGCGGCGGCGGTGCAGCGCGGCCCCCAGGGAACTTACGTTTTCATTCTGAAACAGGATAAGACCGTGGATCTGCGCCCCGTGCAGGTGGCGCTGACCCAATCAAACGTGGCGGCAATCGCAAGCGGCGTGAATCCCGGCGAGACGGTCATTACCGATGGACAGGACAAACTGCAAGCGGGTAGCCACGTAGAACCGCGTCCGGCCAACGGCAACGGGCAGGGCTCCAAGCCGGCACAGTCGGCACAAGTAGTAGCGCAATGAACCCTTCAAGGTTATTCATCCTCCGGCCGGTAGCGACATCGCTGCTGATGATCGGCTTGCTGTTGGTTGGCATCGTTGCCTATACGCAACTGCCGGTTTCGGCGCTGCCGCAGGTTGACTATCCGACCATTCAGATTGTGACCTTTTACCCCGGCGCCGGCCCGGAGGTGATGGCGTCTTCAGTCACCGCGCCGCTCGAACGTCAGTTCGGCCAGTTGCCCGGGCTGGGCCAGATGACCTCAACGAGTTCGCTGGGCAGCTCGCTGGTCACGTTGCAGTTCAACCTCGATCAGAACATCGATGTTGCCGAGCAAGAAGTACAGGCTTCGATCAACGCGGCGACTACGTATCTGCCCCGTGACTTACCCAATCCGCCGATCTACAGCAAGGTGAACCCGGCGGACTCACCGATCCTGACGCTGGCGCTGACGTCCGATTCGCTGCCGCTCACGCAAGTTGAGGATAAGGCGGATACGACGCTGGCCCAGAAGATTTCGCAGATGACCGGCGTCGGACTCGTCTCGATCAGCGGCGGCCAGCGACCGGCGGTGCGCATCCAGGCCAACCCGCAAGCTCTCGCTTCCTACGGTCTGAGCCTGGAAGACGTGCGGACCGTGTTGGGAATCGCCAACGTTAATCAGGCAAAAGGCGTGCTGGACGGCCCGCGTCAATCGTTCACGATTTCGGCAAACGACCAGCTGCTTTCCAGCGCGGGTTATTCGTCCATCATCGTCGCCTATCGGAATGGCGCGCCAGTGCGGCTCACCGACATCGCAACCGTGATCGACAGCGCCGAGAACGTGCAGCAGGCGGCGTGGGTGAACGCCACCCCGGCGGTGCTCCTGAATATTCAGCGGCAGCCCGGAGCGAACATCATTGCCGTGGCGGACCGAATCAAGCAGGCGCTGCCTCAGCTTCAGCGTTCGCTACCGCCTTCCGTAAAAGTTCAGATCCTGACGGACCGCACCAATACGATCCGCGCATCGGTCGCCGACGTCCAGTTCGAAATGATGCTGACCATCGCGCTGGTCGTGATGGTCATGTTCCTCTTCCTGCGGAACCTGTCGGCGACGATCATCCCCAGCGTGGCGGTGCCACTCTCGCTGGTCGGAACTTTCGGGGTGATGTACCTGCTCGGCTACAGCCTCGACAATTTGTCGTTGATGGCACTGACTATATCCACCGGATTCGTGGTGGACGACGCCATCGTGATGATCGAGAACATCTCTCGTTACATCGAGGAGGGCGAGTCGCCGCTGGAGGCGGCGTTGAAAGGCGCGGGGCAGATCGGCTTCACGATCGTATCGCTGACCGTATCGCTGATCGCGGTGCTCATTCCGCTGCTCTTCATGGGCGACATCGTTGGCCGCCTCTTCCGTGAGTTCGCGATCACGCTAGCCGTCACGATCTTGATGTCGGCGGTGGTCTCGCTCACGCTGACTCCGATGATGTGCGCCAAGCTGCTGAAGCATAAGCCGGCGTCGGAGCAGGGCCGATTCTACCTGGCGTCGGAACGCTTCTACGAGCGCGTGATCGCCTTCTACGGACGCACGTTGCAAGTCGTGCTTAGGCATCAGACGGCAACATTGATCGTTACCGTCGGCACGCTCGTTCTTACACTGTTCCTTTACGTTGTCGTGCCAAAGGGCTTCTTCCCCGTGCAGGACACCGGCGTGATTCTCGGCATCTCTGAAGGGCCGCAAACGACGTCGTTTGCGAACTTGTCGCGGAAGCAGCAGGACGTAGCGAAGATCATCCTGAAGGATCCCGACGTGGTCAGTCTGTCGTCGTTCATCGGCGTGGACGGCATCAACACGACCCCGAACAGCGGACGGATCCAGATCAATTTGAAGCCGCGCGACGAGCGCAGCGACACCG
This sequence comes from uncultured Acidobacteriota bacterium, assembly GCA_963777415.1. GTDB lineage: Bacteria > Acidobacteriota > Terriglobia > Terriglobales > Acidobacteriaceae > JAEZPW01. The sequence goes on along the minus strand of CAVZQL010000019.1, from coordinate 27,271 downwards.
CCCTGGACGTGATCCGCCGCTTACAGCCGCAACTGGCGCAACTGGATGGCATCACGCTTTACATGCAGCCGGTTCAAGACCTCACCGTTGAGAACCGCGTCAGCCGCACGCAATATCAGTATTCGCTCGAAGACGCTGACGCGGACGAATTGAGCACGTGGTCGAACCAACTCGTCGATAAGCTGCGCCAAAGCCCTGTGCTGCGCGACATCGCCACCGACAAGCAGAATCGCGGCTTGAAAGTGGACTTGGTGATCGATCGCGACACGGCGTCGCGACTCGGAATTCTGCCGCAGAACATCGACGACACGCTTTACGACGCGTTTGGCCAGCGTCAGGTCTCGACCATCTTCACGCAGCTCAATCAGTATCACGTCGTGCTTGAGGTTGATCCCAAACTTCAACAAAGCCCTGACACGCTGAACACGATTTACGTGAAGTCGTCGAACGGAACACAGGTGCCGCTGTCGGCATTCTCCCACTTCGAGACATCGAATGCGCCGCTCGCCATCAATCACCAGGGACAGTTCCCGGTGGTGACGCTCTCGTTCAACCTCGCGCCCGGCGCGTCACTGGGCGAGGCCACTCGCGTCATCAACGATGCTGAACACGAGATCAACATGCCGCTCAGCATCCACTCCGAATTTCAGGGCACGGCGGCGGCCTTCCAGAATTCGCTCAAATCGGAGCCGTGGCTGATTCTTGCCGCGCTGGTCACCGTGTATATCGTTCTGGGTGTTCTGTACGAAAGCTACATACACCCGGTCACGATTCTGTCGACGCTGCCGTCGGCGGGCGTGGGAGCGATCCTTGCGCTGCTGCTCACGCGTAACGACTTCACCGTGATTGCGCTCATAGGCGTGATCCTGCTCATTGGCATCGTGAAAAAGAACGCCATCATGATGATCGATTTCGCGCTCGAAGCGGAGCGCAAGGAAGGGAAGCATCCGGAAGATGCGATCTTCCAGGCGTGTCTGCTCCGCTTCCGCCCGATCATGATGACCACCATGGCCGCGCTGCTGGGCGGATTGCCGCTGGCGTTGGGGCGCGGTACCGGTTCGGAACTCCGGCATCCACTCGGCATCACCATCGTTGGCGGGCTGCTCGTCAGTCAGCTCTTGACCCTCTACACCACGCCAGTCGTCTATCTGTGGTTCGACCGGCTTGCGAACCGGTTCTCGCGTTTCAAAGTTGGCAACGTAATTCAAGAGGAGCCGGAGACCGCTAGTGTCGAGTAGGCGATGAACATATCCGCTCCATTTATTCGCCGTCCGATCGGCACCTCGCTGCTGACAATCGCGTTATTGTTGGCGGGCACGCTTGCGTTCATCATGCTGCCGGTCGCGCCGCTGCCGCAAGTCGAGTACCCGGTTATACAGGTCCAGGCAGGTTTGCCGGGCGCCAGTCCCGAGACCATGGCGTCGGCCGTTGCGACTCCGTTGGAACGTCAATTCGGACGCATCGCCGGCATCACGCAGATGACGTCAACCAGCCAGCTCGGTTCGGCAAACATCGTTCTGCAATTCGATCTCAACCGCAACATCGACGCTGCGGCACGCGATGTGCAAGCCGCCATCAATGCCGCTCGCGGTCAGCTGCCGGCGAATCTGCCGAGTAACCCAACGTACCGCAAGGTGAATCCCGCTGACGCTCCCGTGCTGATTCTTGCCCTGACGTCGGACAGCATTACCTTGCCGCGCATGTACGACGCCGCCGACTCGATCCTGGCGCAGAAGTTGGCGCAAGTTGAGGGTGTGGGCCAGGTGTTTGTAGGCGGAGGTGCAAAACCGGCCGTGCGCGCCGAAGTCAATCCGATGCTGGCCAACAAGCTCGGCATCGGACTGGACACCGTCCGGAATGCGCTCACCCTTGCCAACGCCAATCGCCCCAAAGGACAGCTTTCGGGCGCGGTCGATGCATATGCCCTGACCGCGAACGATCAGTTGTTCACGGCAGATCAGTATCGCTCGCTGATCGTTGCCTCAAACAACGGAGCTACCGTTCGACTCGGCGACGTCGCTGACGTACAGGATTCGGTCGAGGACGTTCGCAACGTGGGTCTTTCCAACGGCAAGCCCGCCGTGCTGATTATTCTCTTCCGCCAGCCCGGCGCGAACATCATCGACACCGTCGATCGCGTGTATTCGATGCTGCCCCAACTGCGGGCGTCCATCTCTCCCGCCATCGGTATTGATGTCGTGATGGACCGGACGACGACCATTCGGGCCTCGGTAGCGGACATCGAGCTTACCCTCGTTCTCTCCATCGTCCTGGTAGTGCTGGTCGTTTTTGTTTTCCTGCGGAACCTGTGGGCCACGCTTATCCCCAGCATTGCCGTACCGCTCTCGCTCATCGGGACGTTCGGCGTGATGTATCTGCTCGGCTACAGCCTTGACAACCTTTCGCTGATGGCCCTTGCGATCTCGACCGGCTTCGTCGTTGACGACGCGATTGTCGTTATCGAGAACATCACCCGCTATCTCGAAATGGGTATGAAGCCGGTGCAGGCGGCTTTTCGCGGCGCACAGGAGATCGGCTTCACCGTGCTCTCGATGAGCACGTCGCTTGTTGCCGTGTTTATTCCGATCCTGCTGATGGGCGGCATCGTCGGCCGCCTGTTCCGCGAATTCGCCATTACGTTGAGCGTAGCCATCGCTGTCTCGCTGGTGGTTTCGCTGACCACCACGCCAATGCTTTGCGCCAAATTCCTCCAGCCCTCGGATAAGCAAAAGCACGGGCGGGTGTTCCGTTGGAGCGAAGGCATCTTCGATCGAGTCCTGAAGACCTACGACCGAATGCTGCGCTGGGTGTTGCGCCACCAGGCGATCACGTTGGGCATCACCATCGCGACCGCCGCATTGAGCATCGCCCTCTACATCGTCGTTCCAAAGGGCTTCTTTCCGCAACAGGACACGGGGCGAGTGATGGGCTCGATCCAGGGCGCGCAGGATATCTCATTCTCCGCGATGCGCGCCAAGTTGGTCCGGTTTGGAGAAATTGTAAAGAACGACCCGGCAGTGCAGACGGTCGTTAGCTTTTCGGGCAGCTCCGGAACCCAGAACACCGGGCGAATGTTCATCACGCTCAAGCCGCTGAAAGAGCGCAAGATTACCGCCGATCAAGTCATCGCACGGTTGCGTAGCAAGCTGGCGGTTGTTCCCGGCGCTACTTTGTTCATGCAATCTGCTCAGGATTTGCAGATCGGCGGACGCCAAAGCCAGGCCCAATTCCAGTACACGCTGCAAGGAGAAGACCTGCAGGAACTGAACGCCTGGACGCCCAAAGTAATGAAGAAACTGAGAACGCTGCCTCAGTTGAAAGACTTAAACGTTGACCAGCAGAACAAAGGACTCTCGTCCGACGTCGTCGTTGACCGCGATACTGCCGGGCGGCTCGGGATTCAGCCGCAGGCGATTGACGCCGCGCTCTACGACGCATTCGGACAGCGGCAAGTCTCGACCATGTATCGCCCGCTCAATCAGTACCACGTCGTCATGGAGGTGGACCGCCGCTTCAATCAGGACCCGGAAGCGTTGCGCAACATCTACGTTCGCTCGTCGAGCGGCGCCAATGTCCCTCTATCGGCTTTCGTGCATTTTGGAACTTCGAATACGTCGCTGGTTGTGCCCCACCAGGGACAGTTCCCGGCCGTGACGTTCTCGTTCAATCTCGCTCCCGGCACCTCTCTTGGTGAAGTCACCAAGCTCATCGAGACAGCGCAACGCGAGATGAACCTTCCGGGCAGCATCCATCCGAGTTTCCAGGGCACGGCGGCTGCCTTCCAGGACTCCCTCAAGTCGGAGCCGGTCCTGATCCTCGCCGCGCTGGTTGCCGTCTACATTGTTTTGGGTGTCCTGTACGAGAGCTACATCCATCCGATCACGATTTTGTCGACGATCCCATCCGCCGGAGTGGGCGCGATTTTGGCCCTGCTGATCACGCACACGGACCTGACCATCATCGCGCTGATAGGAATTATCCTGCTCATCGGCATCGTGAAAAAGAACGCCATCATGATGATCGATTTCGCGCTTCTGGCCGAACGCACAGAGGGCAAGAGTCCGGAAGATTCCATCTACGAAGCTTGCCTGTTGCGTTTCCGTCCCATCATGATGACCACGATGGCTGCGATGCTCGGCGGCCTTCCCTTGGCTCTCGGCGGCGGTGTCGGAGCTGAACTGCGCCGTCCGCTCGGCATCACCATTGTCGGCGGGCTGATCGTAAGCCAGATGCTCACGCTTTTCACCACCCCCGTCGTTTACCTTTATCTCGATCGTCTGCGCCTGCGCGTGAATCGCTGGCGCGGCGCTCACCGGGGTCACGTCATCGGACCTGTTGTCCCGGGGCCGAGTGTGGCTGATTGACGCTGTTACCAAACTTTACAAATTTTCGGTATTCAGGTGCGAGTGGTTTTTCTGCCCAGTGTGTTTGAAGTTGTAAGGTCAAGGGCTTTGGAGGAACAAAGTGAACTTTGATTTTCTGTACACGGCACTGTTCTGGGCGGCTGGACTTTGCATATTCTTCTGGATGGGACTGCTGCTTGCTGGCTTCGCCGGGGAGTTTATCGACGACGAACAGCCCGGTATAGCGCGCGAGGCAGTTCGCGGCTTGATACAGCGCTGAAAGATTTTCTACTGATCCTGTTCCAGTATCTCGCGCACGACCTGCGCGAGATCCGTTAGTGAGAATGGTTTCTGAACGAACTTCAAAGTGTCCGACAACATTTCCGGTTCGATCACATCATCCGTGTATCCGGACATCAGTACCGTTTTCAGCCCAGGGCGGTCGGTGGTTAATTTCTCGGAAAGTTGACGCCCGTTCATCTTCGCCATCACTATGTCGGTAAGCAGCAAATGGATTACGCCTTTGAACGATTGCGCGAGCCGGTCCGCTTCCTCCCCGGAACATGCCTGAAGAACCGTGTAACCGCGTTCCTTCAGGAAGTAAACCATGCAATCTCGTAGTGCCGTCTCGTCTTCGACCACCAGCACTGTTTCGTCGCCGCGCGCGGTAGTGCTTGCGAGCTCGATGCCTGACGCCGCGTATTCGTCAACCTTCGGAAAGAAGAGTTCGAACCGTGAACCATGTCCCGGTTCACTGCTCACGATGATGTCCCCTCCACTTTGTTTGACAATGCCGTAAACGGTGGCCAGTCCGAGTCCGGTTCCCTTGCCTACTTCCTTCGTTGTGAAGAAAGGCTCGAATATCCGCTCCCGTACCTCGCGCCTCATGCCGACGCCGGTGTCTGTAATCGCAAGCGTCACGTAATGCCCGGGCGCAAGTTCGGCGCGCTTGAAGCCGGAGGTGATCTCGGCGTGCTTGGTTTCGATCGTCAGGAGACCGCCGTCAGGCATCGCATCTCGGGCGTTAACGCAGAGGTTCAAGAGCACCTGCGTCATCTGGTCCGGGTCTGCGCTGATCGGCCAAAGATGCTCTGTGGGGTGGAATGCGACGCGGATCGGCTCTCCGATCAGCCTTCGTACCATGTCCACGGTGTCTTCAATGACGTCGTTCAGGTTGATAATTTTGGGAGCCAGTATTTGCTTGCGGCTGAATGCCAGCATTTGCCGGGTAAGTCCCGCCGCGCGGTCAGTGGCCTTGAGAATCTGCTGCGTGTGACTGCGAACCGAACTGTCTTCCGGCAGATCGGAGTACGCAAGCTGCGCGTAAGAACCAATCACGGTAAGAATGTTGTTGAAGTCGTGCGCGATTCCCCCCGCCAGCCTGCCCAGCGATTCGAGCTTTTGTGACTGCCGGAACTGACGTTCCAGATCCTGTGCATGCTTCTGCGTGGTCAGGTCTCTGGCCGTTGTCGAACTGCCGGTCAGATTGCCGGAAGCGTCCGTCATGGGCGACACCGTCAGTGAAACCGGCTTGATCAAGCTGGAACTCGTGAGCAGAGCGGTCTCGAAGTGATCGAGCGTCCTGCCTCTCTTCACCGTGTCCAGCAAGGTGTTTGCCTCTCTGGAACCGCTTGCCGGAAACAAAGTAGAGAATGGCCTTCCGATAATTTCCAGGGCCTTGTAGCCATATAGATGTTCAGCTCCACGGTTCCACGTAAGTATGTCCCCGTCGAGGGAGAGCGAAATGACCGCGTCATCGGTTGTCTCGACGATCCGGGCCAGGCGCACGATTTCCTGCTGTGCCTTCCGCAGATCGGAGAGATCCAATACGAACGCGACACCCTCGGTTTGTTGCCCCTCGAACAACGCGCCGCCAACAAGCACGGGGACCCTGCTGCCGTCTTTGCGGATGTACGCCTTTTCGTAACCCTTGAACACGCCGGTGTCGCGAACTTGCTGGACTGCCTTTTCGTCGGCGCTTTTGAACTCCGCCGGAGTTATCTCGGTCAACTTGATTACTTTCAGTTCCTCGCGAGAATAACCCAGTATATCCAGCAGGGCATTGTTCGTATTTTTGATCTCGCCATCCAGATCCCAGAAGAGAACTCCGATTACATCGGATTGGACCAGTCGCCTGAATCTCGCTTCGCTTCTCGCCAGTGCCTCATGTTGTTGCCTTGCTTCCGTGATATCTTCGATCATCAGTACGACGAAACTAGGCTCTTTCTTTTCTCCTTCGATCAGCGATGCCGAGATCATGCCCCAGACTTCCTGCCCATCACGGCGGACGTATTTCCGTTCCGTCCGGTACGCCGTTTTCCTTGCAACCAGCAGATTGAAAAGCCGCTCAGCCTCATCGACCTGGTCGGCATGTACCCAGTCCTGAAATGGTGTCCCTTCGAGTTCTCCCTTTGGACAGCATAAGAAGGTCGAGAATGCAGCGTTGCACTCCATGATCTTGCCATCGACCGACAGCAATACGATCCCGACCTGCGACTTTTCGAAGATGTGCCGCAGGGCAGCCTCTGTTCTAGTGGCCGCATTCACGTGATGACGTGTGACGCCGTACAGCAGAAACGCTGTCATGCCTACGAAGAACATTCCCTTTCCGATGTGGACAAGTTCTTCGTGAAGGGAAATGCCGACGAGCAGATCGGTGACAATGATCCAGGTGGACGCAAAGATAAAATATGCAAGAGCCAGCGCTCTCGGGGCATTTGCGGAATTTCGAACGGTGTTGTGAAACATGGCGGCGACTACAGTTCATTCTTACCAAAAAAGAGGTTGAGGTTCCGTGTCAATCGTCACAAGCGCGCTCCAATGCACAGGTTAACGTGATACCCCTAACACCAGGGAACTACTCGCGTTCGAGAGTTTCCGGGTAATCATACTGCATCCGCGACTAGCGCTGTAAGTTTTGCAACGCAGAGTAAGTAATCGCGTCTATCACCCAGGGGGAGTTATGGAAAAGGCCACATTCGCTGCCGGTTGTTTCTGGGGAGTTGAGGCGGATTTTCGCAACATCAACGGCGTTATCGACACCGCCGTAGGCTATTCCGGCGGCACGGCGCCGAATGCCACTTACCGGGACGTTTGCACGGGAACCACGGGACACGCCGAGTCCGTGCAGGTCGAGTTCGACCCCGCCAAGGTCAGCTACGAACAATTGCTGGATGCTTTCTGGGAACTCCACGATCCCACCACGCTCAACCGCCAGGGGCCGGATTTCGGCACTCAGTATCGCTCCATCATTTTCTTTCACTCTCCAGAACAGGAAGCCATCGCTCGCGCGTCAAAAAAGGCCCTTGAGGAGAGTGGCAGGTTCCGTGCCCCTATCGTCACCGAGATCCGCCCGGCCACGGATTTCTGTCGCGCAGAGGAATATCATCAGCGTTATCTCGAAAAGCGCGGCGCCGCCAGTTGCCGCATCGCCTAGGGTGGGGCACGGCAGGTAGGGCACGGCTGTGGTAGGGCAGGGCGGTAGGGCACGGCTTTAGCCGTGCCATTACAAGCGTAATTCAATTTGGGCTTTAGCCCCTGAGGTATAATGATTCGGAACTGCGCGATCTTCGCGTATATGCTTCCGCGTTAATCACGGCATCTTAGAATCAGAACCAGGCATCCCGTATGGCGACGATCGGTCTGTTCATCCCTTGTTATGTGGACCAGTTTTATCCCCAAGTAGGTCTGGCCACGCTACGAATCTTGCGGAGTCTCGGTGCGGCAGTTGATTTTCCTCGACAGCAGACGTGTTGCGGGCAGCCGATGGCCAACTCCGGATGCACTGACGATGCGAGACCGCTCGCTGAACGATTCCTGAACATCTTTGCGAAATACGATTACGTCGTTTGTCCTTCGGGCAGCTGCGTATCGATGGTGCGCAACCACTACGGACAATTTCTCGAAGGCAAACCCGGTTTCGACCATCTGCGCGCCAACACCTTTGAACTTTGTGAATACCTGGTGGACGTCGCCCGTGTGCAGAAGGTCGAGGGCGACTTCCCTCGTAAAGTCGGACTGCACATGAGTTGTCACGGTCTGCGCGAATTGCGAATGGCGCGTTCATCCGAGCGCATGATCAAGTCGTTCAACAAAGTGCGCAGCCTGCTCGAGCAACTTCGAGGCATCGAGTTGGCTGAACTCACGCGTCCCGACGAGTGCTGCGGCTTTGGCGGTACCTTCGCAGTGGGTGAGGAAGCAGTCTCGTCGCTGATGGGGCGCGACCGCATCGCAGACCACGAAACCGCGGGCGCCGAGGTGATCACGGCCGTCGATATGTCGTGCCTCATGCACCTGCAAGGGCTGATCGAGCGCGGCAAGCGACCGTTGCGCGTCATGCATGTTGCGGAAATTTTGGAAGGGGCGAGGCTCTCATGACCGGACACGCCGAGAAAGCGGCGGTTTTCGCGGGTGATGAGCCGCGCACACACTGGCACGATCAGGCCTTGTGGTTCGTGCGGCTCAAACGCGACCGGCAGGCCGCGAGCATCCCCGAGTGGGAGGCGCTGCGCGAAAACGCTTCCGCCATCAAGGCGCACACGCTCTCGCGCCTCGCCGAATATCTCGAAGAGTTCGAACGCAACGCCGTGGCGAACGGGATCAAAGTACATTGGGCGCGCGACGCCGAGGAACACAATGCCACCGTCTATAAGATCTTGGCCGATCGCGGTGTTACGCGGCTCGTCAAATCCAAATCGATGCTTACCGAGGAGTGCCACCTCAATCCCTATCTGGAGGCGCGTGGCATCGAGGTCACGGACACCGATCTCGGCGAGCGCATCGTGCAGCTTCGTCATGAACCTCCTAGTCACATCGTCCTCCCGGCCATTCACCTGAAGAAAGAGGATATTGGCGAGCTGTTTCACCGGGAGCTTGGCACGGACGAGGGCGCGTCCGACCCGAAGTACCTGACGGAGGCGGCCCGCCATCATCTTCGTCAGCGTTTCATGTCGGCGCAAGCTGGCTTGACTGGGGTCAATTTCGCCATTGCCGAGACGGGCGGATTCGTGGTCTGCACCAACGAAGGCAACGCCGATATGGGTACCAGTCTTCCGCCAATCCACATCGCGTGCATGGGCGTCGAGAAGATCATCCCACGCCTGAAAGACCTCGGAACGTTCCTGCGCTTGTTGGCGCGAAGCGCCACCGGCCAGCCCGTCACGACGTATACCACGCACTTTCACGGACCGATTGCCGGTGGCGAACTTCACGTCGTCGTCGTGGACAACGGACGCAGCGAGATCCTGGCGCAGGACACCTTCCGTCGCTCGCTTACCTGCATTCGCTGTGGCGCATGTATGAACACGTGCCCCGTCTTCCGCCGCTCCGGAGGCTATAGCTACGGATACATTGTCCCCGGTCCGATCGGCTCGCTGCTCGGACCGCAACGCGATCCGGAGAAATACGGCAGTCTGCCCTTCGCGTCGAGCCTTTGCGGCTCGTGTACCGACGTTTGCCCCGTGAAGATCGACCTGCATCACGAACTGTACGAGTTCCGGCAGGTATTGGTCCGAAAGAAGGCCGTCCCTCTGCGCAAACGGCTTGCGATGAAATTGATGGGATGGGTCCTGGCCAGGCCCTGGGCTTACAGCTTGGCCGGCAAACTCGCGCGATGGTTCATGCGGGTGATGCCGCGCGCTATCGTTTATTCACGCCTCAATGCTTGGGGACGCCAGCGCGAATTGCCTCCTGCTCCGCGTCAAACTTTCCGCGAACTCGTGAAGAAGGAGGGAGCGTGAACAGCCGCGACGCAATCCTGACTTCATTGCGAAAGAACGCGCCCGGCGTGTCGCCGCTGCCCGACCCTCCAGCGGGCGTCACTTACGACGAGCGCGAAAAGCAATTCGCCGAAGCGTTCACTTCCGTCGGCGGAAGCTTCTTCCGAGTGGCAAATTGCGCCGAAGCAAATGCGCAACTCGCAAAGAACGCGGCCTATTCTCAATCCACCCGAATTGCATCGTTAGTTCCAGGTGTCGGCGCTTCGAACGTCGATCCCGCTTCCCTCAAGCGTCCCCATGAACTGGAGGGCTTGGACTTCGCAATACTAGCCGGCGAATTCGGAGTTGCGGAGAACGGCGCCGTTTGGATTCCCGGCAGCTCGCTCGGACCGCAGCGTGCCATCTTTGTCATTGCGGAGCACCTGGCCCTGGTCGTACCCGCCGGGCAAATTGTCAACACCATGCACGAAGCTTACGAGCGTATCAGGATCGAGCGCCCCGGCTTTGGCCTCTTCATCTCCGGTCCGTCGAAAACGGCCGACATCGAGCAGGCGCTCGTCATCGGCGCACACGGCCCCAGAAGCTGCACCCTGTTTTTGGTCGGATGAAAGAATGATGTAAAGATCGGTTTCGAAGAAAGATGTTTCGAGAAAAGAAGGTTTCGAAGGAAACACGTTTCGAGAGAAAGACGTTTCGAAACCCACCTCTCTCGAAACATGTCTCACCTTAAAACCCGCTTCCCTCGAAACCCCGAAACTCGAAACTCGAAACTTGAAACTTTTTTTCAGTGGCTAACCATCAGCACCGGACACTGTGCGGCACAGATTACCTCATGCGCGACCGCCCAGGGCGTGTGGGCCGCCAGCGTGCGGCCACGACGAGCTCCGATGACGATCAAATCGGCATTTCGATCCATTGCAGTCTCAATGATTTTCTCCGCCGCGTTCCCGATCTTGATTGCAATGTCCGTCCACTGCACGTCTTTGGGTACAAGACCAGATATGCGCGTCTTTGCGGTTTTTATTGCTTCTTCCATGTAATTCGGAACAGCCATGTTCACTGCCGAGATTGGCTGGATCGAGTGGAAGAAGATCAGCCTTGACTCATTCGAGACCGCGAGCATGTGCGCCCAATCCACGGTCGTTAGAGATTCAGGCGAAAGATCGACGGCCAGCAGAATCGTGCTGAACCTGCCATTGGCGGGGCCGGTCTTCGGCGCGCCCGGACCAACGGTCAGGACAGGGCATTCAGCGCGTCTGAATACCTGTTCTGCCACCGAGCCCAGAACTAGTTGCCGCACGCCTCGTCGTCCGTGGGTTCCCATGACGATCACGGCCTGCTTCTTCTCGTCGGCGAGCTTGCAAGCGGCATCCCATACTGGACCGCGGTGAACGCTGGTCTCGTGCTTCAGGACCGTCACCGTCGGTGACTCGGCGAGTCGCGCGAGGTCGCGTCGTGCCGCGTCCGTCTCGGCGGCAGGTTCCATATACGGAACGCCCATTTCGCCGGCTGACATGGGTGGAGCCACGACATTAAGCAAATGCAAAGTTGAGTTGTTTTGTTGCGCCAGCAGACAAGCATAGGGTAGCGCGGCTTGAGCGCAGCGCGAGAAATCCGTTGGAAACAATACGTTGTCGATCTTCGGCAGCAGCTTTGGGAGTACAGCTGCAGAGGTGGCTGACATCATGGGGCACCTCCTTCAAAGGACACTTATACTGTTAATAGAATCGTACTACCAGAAGAATCGAATGCAGTGACGCCCATCACTACTCTTCGGCCCGGCACGATCAACTTACGGGACAAATTAGCAGAAGTCCTTGCTCATTTCAACAACTCGTTCGCGATCACGGCCTGGCCCAGCGCAATTCCACCATCATTGGGCGGAACCTTGGAATGCATGTACACGTCGAAGCCGTTGGCTCGCAGTCCGCTAACCGCCTTCGTCAACAGTTTCATGTTCTGAAACGTGCCGCCGCTCAGGCAGACGCGGTTCAATCCCTCCGCCCGCCGCAATCGGAGACAGACCTCGGCGATCACCTTTGCCAGCGTGTTGTGGAACTTCGCGCTGACATCCCGCGCGCTAACTCCGCCGTTCACTTCATCCACGATGGCTGCAATCATGGGACGAAAGTCAATCTGCCACGGCTCAGAAGCTGCGATGTCGAAGCCGTAATGCTCGCCAATGGAGGGACTTGCGATCATCTCCAACTCAATCGCTGCCTGCCCCTCAAAGTTGATCTCGTGACGCAGGCCGCAGAGCGACGCGACCGCATCGAACAGCCGCCCACAAGACGACGTATCCACCGTGTTCAGGTTGCGCTCAAGCATGGTTCGGACGACGGCGACATCTCGATCTCTAACTCCCTCAAACGCGATCGGCAGGAACTTACCCGGAATGGCATCGCGCACATACGTCAGCGCAGCACGCCACGGTTGCCGGATCGCCACATCGCCTCCGGGCAGCGGCACGTAACGGAAGTGCGCGCGCCGCTCGAATCGGGCGAAGTCGGCGACCAGGAACTCGCCACCCCAGATTTTGCCGTCAGTGCCATAGCCCGTGCCGTCAAAGGCCACGCCAATGACCTTGTCACGCAGGCCGTTCTCGGCCATGCAGCTTGCGATGTGAGCGTGGTGATGCTGCACCCCGGCCTTCGGCAGACCATCAAGCGCCAGCGCATACCGCGTGCTGATATACAGCGGATGCAAATCGTGAGCTACGGCGCGAGGTTCCACCCGAAAGAGTTTCTTGAGATTCGCCAGCGTCTCTTCAAAAAACTGTAGCGTTTCGTAGTTCTCCAGATCGCCGATGTGCTGGCTGAGAATCGCGTAGTTGCGCTTCGTCAGGCAGAACGTGTTCTTGAGCTCACCACCACAGGCCAGCAATTCGATCGTTGACGTGCCGAGATCCAGCGCGTTTGGCACATACGCTCGCGAACGCCGCAGCACGCGTTCTTTGTCTTCGAAGGTGCGAACAACGGAGTCGTCCGCGCGCATGTAGATGTCGCGGTTGTGGAACAAAAACGTATCTGCGACAGAGCGCAACCTGGCGATCGCTTCTTCGTTGCTGGTAACGATCGGTTCTTCCGAGATGTTGCCGCTCGTCATCACGAGCGCGAGAAACTCAGCGGGCGCGTCACTCGATTCGCCGAAAAGCAGGTAATGCAGTGGCGTGTAAGGCAGCATCACGCCAACGGTGTTGTTTCCTGGCGCAATGTGCTCAGGCAGCGGCGAATCAGGCCTTCGCGGCAAGATCACGATCGGGCGAGTCCTGCTCGTAAGTGCCACGCGCTCTTCGCGTAAAACAATGCAGAACTGCTCGACCGACTCAGCATCGCGCGCCATTACGGCAAATGGTTTGTCGCTGCGCTTCTTTCGTTCGCGCAGAAGCTTAACCGCCGCTGCGTTCTGTGCGTCGCAGGCGAGATGAAAACCGCCGAGTCCTCGGATCGCAACGATTCGTCCCGCGCGCAGAAGCTCGCGGACCTTGCGGATGATAGGCAGAGCTGCTTCAGTCTTGTCGAAGGCGAGCACCGTCCCCGGAGAGAGGGAATCACTGCTCGCCAGCATCAGCGACGGTCCGCAATCGCCACAGGCATTCGGCTGCGCATGAAAGCGGCGGTCCCGCGGATCGTGATACTCGGCAGCGCACGCCTCGCACATCTGGAACGGCGCCATCGTCGTCGCCGGACGATCATAAGGGATATCGCGGATGATCGTATAGCGCGGTCCGCAGTTCGTGCAGTTCGTGAACGGATATCCGAAACGCCGGTTTTTCGGGTCGGTGAAATCGCGGTAGCAATCGTCACAAGTCGCGACGTCGGGAGAAACGAGAACGAACTCTTCCGCCTCAGGCGTGCTTTCCTTAATGACGAACGATCCCTCGCCGAGCGGTTGCAGCTCCGCGACCGTGATCTGCTCGATTCGCGCCAGCGGCGGCGGTTGTTGCTCCAGCCTCACTACGAACCCGTCCAGCGCGGCGACAGGCCCCTCGATCTCGATGGTCACGCCGGATGAAGAGTTCAGCACGAATCCGGTCAGGCCGAGCGACGTCGCGAGGTGATAGACAAACGGACGGAACCCCACGCCCTGCACGATCCCGCGTACGCGCAGACCTCGGCGAGCAAGGGTCGTAACGTCCGCAGTCGGGGACATAGGCCTCCTGTGAAACGCGTCATCAGTTTACATGGATGAACAAAACGGGTAGCCGTGGTGCCCCGTTCAAGCCCGCCGTTGGCTTGAGCGGGGACAGGCTGCTTCAGCTACCGCGTACTAGACGGTGCCCCGTTCAAGCCTGCCGTTGGCTTGAGCGGGGTCAGTGTAAATCGTCCCTCGGCTTTCCCCTCGTGTGACTCTGAGCTCACGAACTTGACCGCGGCGATTTCCGCCAATGCCGCCAGCTTCTCGACCGCGATCCGACCGACGAACTGAGACTTGACAGTCGCAGGTTGCAACTCGAACCCAGCAGCCTGCAACTGCTGTAATGCAACTGCCGGATCGCCGGTGATGATCACGCGCACGAGCACCTTGCCGTCCGTCAGCTTGCAAGCTGTCGCCGCCTTCGCTTTGTCGGCCTGAGACTGCCAGCAATCGTAGGCCGCCACGAGTTGCGGACTCAGCTTGGTATCAATCGCCCGCGTTGGTTTTGGGGTTTCGGGAGTTGTTGACCAGCCTGCTACCGGCGTTACTGTATTTGTGGATTTACCCTTCATAAAGGTGACTTCCACATTCACCTGTACCGCAACCGGCTTGCCGTCCTTCTTTGCTGGCTCAAACGTCCAGTGGCGCACAGCTTTGATCGCCTCCTCGTCAAGGCCCATACCTAATGAGCGTTGAACGCGAATGTTCGTGGTGCGTCCGTCCGCTCCGACGATGGCCCACAGCACCACCGTGCCTTGAATGTTTGCTTTTCGTGCTTCTCCTGAGTAGACAGCCTCAGGTGCATGGATCGGGCGTGGCGCTGAAACGCCGCCTCCGACGCGATATACGCCACCACCGACGCCACCGCCCCATCCTGGACCGACACCCGGCCCCTGTCCGCTGCCAACTCCGCTACCGCTTCCGGTTGCGTTGCTGGCGCTGGCGTTTGCTGGCGCCGCTTGGATGATTCCTCCCAACACGCCTCCCATTTGTCCGCCGGGAATTCCACCTGCGACGCCTACGGCAGATGCTGCCGGCGGAGGCGCTGCCAAGTACGTCATCATTTTTGCTGGAGCGTTAAGTGCGTCACGACTTGTACCGCCCGACCACCCCTGCTCGTACTGCACGTCTTCCGGCAGTTCGACCGGGACCTGTATTCGCTTCGGTTTCCCGCCTTCGGTGACCACGCGCTCTTCAACCGCGACGAACGAAGTGAACTGCGTCATCAGCCGATACTCCAGACCGATGTTGGTGACCTGCTCCTGCAAGTCTTTCCGCATGTTGCCCTGCTGCGCTCCACTCCAGTCTTGCGACATCAGGTCGTCGATCTTCTCGCGCGCCCAAAGACTCGCCACCACGGGATTGTCCGACTGCACGGCAGGGAACGACACTGGAATTTCGCGTGAATAGGGATCTCCGGCGCGCTTGCCCTTCAGTCGGATCGTTCCTTGCGCCGGTGCCGTGTAGCGTCCGGTTATGATGACCGGCCTCGCGCTGAACAAATCTCGTATCTTCTGCGGATAGACCTCCGCAACTGGCAGCGACCCGAAATCGAGCGAGATGTCCGTGAGCAGCGGTGCGCGCAGTCGCTCGTAGAGCTTGTTTGCGGCAGCTTCGGCTTCTTTGTCATCCTGTTTCGCGGAAACGTATTCGACCTCACCGCGTCCCGCTTCAGCCATTTTGTCGAGCAGGAAGCGATTGACGCTCGATCCGATCCCATACGCGAACACGCGCGCGTTCGGATGCTTCTGCACTTCAGAGATGATCTCCATATCGTTTCCCACATATCCGTCCGTCAGGAAAACGACGATGCGGAGATGGTCCTGCGAGTCCGACGGAGCGAGTGCGGCGCGAATCGCCTTCATCATCTCGGTCCCCTGGCCACCCCAGTTCGCGTTCACGAACTGTTTCGCCTTGCTCACATTCGCCGCCGTCGGATAGACGGGCTCATCGAACAAGATTGCCGTTTCTCCCGAGAACTTGATCACGTTGAACGTGTCGCCGGGATAGAGCCCGTCAATGGCATAGTCGATGAGTCGCTTCGACTTCTCCGTGGGGAACCCGCTCATCGAACCGGAACTATCCATAACGAACACCAGTTCTTTTGGCGTCACGTCGGACTCGCGGAACCGGTCGGGTGGCTGAAGGATCAGCGTGAAATATCCGTTCGCGGTTGCGACAGATCCATTCATTGACGCCGGCACCACGCGCGCGGGCATAGGCACCGTATGCGTAAGCAAGCCTTCCGCAATGGCCGCGCCTGCCACGTTATAGCGCAAGACGAAGTCCTTGTTGGGAATCTCGGTTTGGTTGTGCAGTCGCACGACAGCCGAACTGGCCCCGGTACGATCCACGTCGATCTCATGGGAGGGCGAGCGCAGGTCCTGTATCGGAACTCCCGCGTCCAAATTCAGTGCGATTGAAATATCGTGCCCGGCACGCGTTCCCGGATGAGCTACAGGAGGTGTGATCTTGGAGGCGTCAGGCACTTCGGATGTGTCCGGAGCAAACCCGCCGCCCTGTTTCCCGATTGCCATCGAGCCCGGTATATATCGCGGCCCGACGACCATCGGGAACGAGAACTCGTACGCGCCGTCTTCGTATTTCAGGCGCACGGTGTAACTGATCGCCACGTTGATCGTTTCGCCGGGCGGGATATTGCCAACTGTCTGCGAGAAAATGTTAGGCCGCTCCTGGTCGAGAAGCGCCGCAACCTTGCCTTGGTTGATGGCTTGGTGATAAATAGCCGCCGCTTCTTCACGGCGCTTGATCTGACCTATGATCGTTCGCGATCCGATGGTAATGGTCATATCATCGACCGCGGAATCCTGCGGCAGCGGGAACGTGTACACCGCCTCGATCTTCTCGGTCGAAGGATTCTCGAACTCCTGCGTGACCGTCACGCGCGCGATGAAGCCGCTGATGCCGGCCTTTACGTCCGTGTGCTTCAGCGGACAGAAGCCGCCGGCCGTTCCGCCTTTGATCACTTGCAGCGCCCCTTCGGAATTCGTGGAGGCCAACACGGGTTGCTGTACCGCATCCGGCACAAAGATCGTCAGAATGAGCATTGCCAAGACCGAAGCAAGCAGGATGAAAAATTGATTACGCAGGTTTCGCATGAATCCTCCTCCGTCGCGCCGTTCGCGCGCTCGGACTTGTTACGTACAGACACTAACAACTCGAGTTTTGTTCCAGAGTAGGAACGGACTGCCGGTGCAAACTTGCAAGCGAGCCGAAAAAAAACGCAACCACGGATTTCACGGATTGAATACCAATCAAAAACAAATCTGTAAATACGGAGTAACAGCGCATCAAAAAAACGGACCAGAAAGTTCTTCCCTGATCCGTTCCCATCCGTGTAAATCCGTGGTTAGGTTCTTCCGTGGTTCAATACAAACGGAAGTTGACTTCGATGTTCACCTGCACCGCGACGGGCTGCCCATCTTTCTTTGCAGGTTCGAACTTCCACTGTTTGACGGCTTCCATGGCTTTTTCGTCAAGACCCATGCCTAGCGAGCGCTGCACCCTCATTTCACGCGGCCGTCCGTCGGAGCCAACGACAACCCAGAGCACAACCACGCCCTGATATTTCGCCTTGCGCGCCTCTTCTGAATACTCAGGCTCCGGATCGTAAAGCGTACGAGGCGCGCTCACTCCGCCGCCGACCCGATACACCCCCCCGCCGATCCCTCCACCCCATCCAGGGCCTACTCCCGGACCACGCCCGCTGCCAATTCCGCCACCGCTCCCACTTCCAATCCCTCCACCGTAGCCAGTGCCATTGGACGGTGCACCGATAATCGACGACAGCGGATCGCCCAACTGCGCCGATTGCGGCAACTTCAAATTCGGCGGACCGATCACAGTCGGCTCCACGGCCAGTTTCGGATCGTTGTTTCGAATGACGATTGCCGGCGGAGCCAGTTGCTCACGCGCGAAACGCGGAGCCGTGCCCTTGGAGGCTTGCAGCTTGTCGCGATCCCCGCCACCGCCACCGCCGCCCGCCTCGTGCGGCGCAGGGGGCAGAACATACGGACTCGGATCGGTGAGCAACGCGACAGTGACATGCTGCCGCACCTGATCGTGATGCTGCACCATCCACATACCCGAAGTGAGTATCAGCGCCATCGCGGCGGCGTGCAGCGCGAACGATGCGACGAAGTTCGTGCGATGGATAGGGAAGTTGCCGTAGCCGCCTCCGAACAGCGTGGGCAGTACGGGTGCGCTTTCCACCGGTTGCGGACCGGCGTCCATGGACATCGCCCTCTGTTGCAGGTCTGCCTTGAGCTGCGCCTTGAATCCTGCGCTCGGCAGCGACCGCAGTTCGGCCGCCAGGCCCAGCAGTTCGTATACGTTCGGGTCCAGATCGTTCAGCGTGCAATCGCCGTTCACCATGACCTGGTTAATCGCGTCATCCAGTTGATCGACAATGTTTGGGCTTGTCATTGGGCGCTCCTCACTCGCGTACGCAGCATTTGCAGGGCGCGGAACTGAAGTTGTTTCACCGCTCCTTCCGTGCGCTGTAGCTGTTCGGCGATCTCGCGTATGCTTTTCTGGTTGATGAAGCGCCCCACGATGACCTCGCGCTGATCCAGCGGCAGAGCGTCGACGAGTTGCGCCAGCATTGTGCGCCGTTCAATATCGTCTTCCATGCCAATGTCCTCCACCTCGTCCTCCGAAACGTCCAGTGCGTTCCCGGCGCGTTGCCATCGTTGGGCGATCAGTTTTGCGGCGATCCCGATGAGCCATGCGACAAAGGGAACACCGCGCCATTCGAACCGTCCGATGCTTGCAAGCGCCTGGTGAAATACTTCGGCGGTCAGGTCCTCCGCTTCTTCACGGAGCGCGACCCTGCGCGCAACGAACGCGTACACACGATCGAAGTTGTTTTCATAAAGCTCGGCGAAACGGCTCGGATCTTTCTGTGCCGCCTCGACTAAAAGCCGATCATCAACTTCACATTGGGTCTTCAAACGCGTTCTCCGCGGGGACGCTTTGTTCTTTCTACTTACATAATGGCCAGCGAGAGGGGAAAAGTTACGAGGAGATGTGAGGATTCGTTCGATTTCTTCTGACGGCTTATGCGTCCATATTGCCGCCGGCTTGCTCCAGCACTCCGAGTCGCTGGATCTTCGTGCGCAGTCCTTCGCGGGTGATGCCGAGGATCGAAGCCGCGTGCGTACGGTTTCCCCCCGTCGTTTCCAGCACCACTCGGATCAAATGCTTTTCCATTTCGGCGAGAGACATCGGAGGCAACGTCACCTGCGCGGCCTGCCTCTCACGCACAACGCTCTGCGGTCCGAGAATTCGTTCGTTCAGCGCAGCCGCGGGGATTTCCGCGCCGGGATTTGATATTGCCACCAGCCTCGCCATCTCTCCTTCGAGCTCACGAACGTTTCCGGGGAAGTTGTACGCCGATAACGCCGTGAACGCCTGAGTGCTCAATCGAGGCGTCTGGCGTGCGAACCGTCGCGCATAGAAGCCAAGGAAGTGTTCGGCCAGCAGATGCAGGTCGTGCGGCCTGGCTCGCAAAGGCGGAACTTTCAGCGTGATCGACGATATGCGGAAGTAGAGATCGCTGCGGAACCGTCCTTCTTCCACTTCGTGTTCGAGGTCACGATTTGTGGCCGCGATGAACCGGACGTCCACGATTTCCGGCTGCACCGAACCCAGTCTGGTGAACTCGCCCGACTGCAGGATTCGCAGCAGACGTGGTTGCAACTCGAGTGGCAGTTCGCCGATTTCGTCCAGGAACAGCGTTCCCCGGTTGGCCGACGCGACCATGCCCATGCGGTCGCGCTGCGCCCCGGTGAACGCTCCTCGCACGTAGCCGAACAACTCCGATTCGATCAGCGTTGCGGGCAGAGCCGCGCAGTTCAGCACTACAAACGCTCCATGCGCGCGTGCGCTGTTGCGGTAAAGGGCGCGTGCAATCAGTTCCTTCCCCGTGCCCGTTTCGCCCTGTATGAGCACCGGAAGGTCTGTTGTTGCCACTCGTCTTACTGTCTCAAGCAGCGCTGCCATCCCTGCGTCCGCCGTCAAAATGCCTTCGTTTGCCCCAAGCAGCGACTGCATTTCGGCGGCGCGGCGCTTTGCTTCCTCAATGGCAACCGCCGTGCGAATTCGTGGCGCCGCGAGCGAGCATATCTCGTCCAGCAGTTCGCGCTTACGCTCAGTGAAGTGGTTGGCAAACTTGCGATTTTCGAGGTAGATCAGCGCGAATACTCCCTGGGAATTTACCAACGGCGCGCACAGCACTGACTTCAACGACAATTGTCGTACGCTGGCGAAGCTGCCGAACTGGTCGGAAAGTGCCGCGTCACCCAGCAACAGCGCCTTGCCGCTCTCCAGCACATCCTTGGCAATGGACCTGCTGAACTCGGCTTCAGTCTTCTGCAGCGCCTCGGTTCGAAAGTTCCGCGCGACAACGGCCCGGAACTCCCCGTCTTCATGCAGCAGCACGAACCCGCGCTCGGCGTCCAGCCCCTCGATGGTCGCGTCCAGTATCGTAGCCAGCAACTGGCCGTAATCCCGGTCTTCGAGCAGTTTCTGGGATATGCCGTACAGCAGCCCGATTTCGTCCGCACTCCACTTATTAGTTGCCGCGCCTTCCACGAATTCCTCCGTCTGCGGAATATAGCACCGCAGCGCCACTCCGACAATTTGGAAATCAAAGTGCCTATATCAATGTGTGTACGCAGTTTGGGATCACGTGGCAGTTAATGCACTTTCAATAAATCAGCAACTTACAAACAGATCGCTATATGAAGCGACAGAAAAGTTGGCGGTTGCTGCCAGATTAACTGACACAGATCCACCGCTGGCGCTCGGGGGAGAGCTGGCGGGAAGGTGGTGGCCTCGTGTGCTTCAGGCGTCTAGTTGGGGGACTGGACATCGTGAACACATGAGGCCCCAACAATTGTCAACTTGCGCACACGCCCCAAAAAGCTCTCTGCGCATTGGCCCGTGTGCAGGAAAGGGAAGTGCTATGCATCTCGTAACGAAACCGATAATCCTGGTAGTCGATGACGACAGCCAGGTGCTCGAAACGCTGGCGAAATTGCTCGTGCATTTCGGCTTCGATGTCATCTCGCATTCCGATTCCGTGATGGCTCTGGCAACCCTCGAACAGCGCAACGACATTGCAATCATGGTGTGCGACTACGAGATGCCGCAACTGAACGGCGTAGAACTCGCCCGTGCCGCGAAAGACAGATTTCCGGCGATGCCGGTCTTCATCCTCTCAGGCCAGCATCCGCCCGATCTGCCAATGTGTCCATGGGACGCGTGGTTCTTGAAAGGTGCTCCCATCACGGAATTAATTCGGAAGCTGAATACCGTGCTGCCGTTCACAAGGTCCGCGGACCAGAAAGGAAAATCGCTGCGCGGGCTTGCTGGCGAGACGACTCATGACGGTACTGTTTCTGTTAGCTGAAGCGTTAGGCATCCGGCTGCGAGTTTTCGTATCAGGGCACGACTAGCTCGTATCATGGCATGACTAGCTCGTATCAGGGATACGACTAATTTCGTATCAGGGCACGACTAATTTCGTATCAGGGCACGACGAGTTTCGTATCAGGGCACAGACGAGTTTCGTATCAGGGCACGACGAGTTTCGTATCAGGGCACGACTTTAGTCGTGCCGATTCGTGTGTAACTCCTCATGTTTGTGTCATCCCGAGTGGGCTTCAGCCCGCGAGGGATCTGCTTTTGGTCTTTTTCCCGCAGCCTGTTTAGCGCGCCCTGTGCACTGGACCATTTATGAAACACGCTCTAGGAATATTGCGCAGCCTGATTTATCTTTTGTGTGCAGTCCGCAGTCTCGCCCCTGAATGTGCGAATTCCAAATAGAGAAGAGTGGAGAACATCATGTCCGCCAAAGATGTTGACATCACGTCATCGCAGAACGAAATCCCCGTAGCCAACCCCGATCCCATACACCTAAGTCACAGCCAAGGCCACACCGTCATTTGGCACAATAAACTGGACGAGGACATCACCATTTCTTTCGATGGTGGCACGCCATTCCCAGACCAGCACTTCCCAGTGCCCGCACACCAGCATCGTGGTTCCGGCGCTATCCAGGTGCAACCCAGCGCACAACCGTGGAAGTACACGATCACCACGGCTTCGGGAAAGGTGAATGATCCGCAGGTGATTGTTCAAGAGTAATGTTGTCTGAATTTTAACGTGACCGTTGGCCGTCTATGGGGTATGGTTCTTATTCCCTACGGACGGCCAATATTTTTTTGTTGATGTGTTATCAGTCGCGAATTACCTGAGTCAGTTGGGCCCTATAAAAACTAAATAGAAAAGAGGGAACCAGAGTTGAAGAATATTGCCCGGTTCACATGCGTAGTGATAGTGCTCACGCTATCGACGTTACCCCTATGTGCTCAGCAGAACTGCATCGGTAGCACACTGGAAGCTGGTCAACGTATGGCGAGTAGTTCATGCTTGTTGTCGGCCAATGGACGTTTTGAGCTTTCGTTGCAGGCTGATGGGAATCTCGTGCTTTACAACCTAGGAACGAATGCCGCTGAGTGGTCTTCTGGTACGAGTGGAAAGCCCATAGCAAATGCGTCAGTACTGGGCGATGGCAGGCTCGGTCTTGCCGATTCGTCGGGGAACATCGTCTGGGCCAGCCATGCTGCCGGAGCGAATGCGCAGCACCACCTGGCAATCAAAGATGACGGAAATCTCGTCATCTATAAAACGGTTCAGGATGACAGCGACGCTGTTGTTTTCAAGTCAGTCTGGTCATCTGTGGTCGACGTTCACATCGCTTTTACCAATGGCCAACTCGGTCCCTCGAAAGACGTGGTTACGTTGGGCAAGAAGTGCGGTCAGACAGTCAGGTGGTACAACGACACGTCCGAGGACGTCACGATCACCTTTGATAATAGCTCTCCGTTCTCCGGTGGTCAGAACCCACTTAGCATAAAGGCGGGTAAACAAAAAGGCTCTGGGGCGATTCAGGCTGCACCCGGAACGAGTTGGTCCTACACGATAAGTACTCCGGCGATAGTCGTCGATCCCCAGGTGATCATTGACAACTAGCGAGTCAACTGACCCGTCCCAACCTCCCGGGATATGATATTCAAACAACTGGTCACTGCCGAGAGACTCAGTGATTTTCGAGTCTCTCGGCCGACCGGATCAACTGCTGGAAGCGTGAGTCGGACCGGAGGTTGTCGAAGTACGGAGCCGAATTTACGTAGGCAGAAGAAAGACCAGCGGCCAATGCGGACTGCAACGCGTTTAAGGTCTCATCTTTCCGTCCCAATTGTGAATACACGACCGATGCCTGCCACCAAACGTCTGGCCCCCCGGGTTTCAAATCGAGCGCGCGGTGCAGAAAATCTTCAGCTCTATCGGAATTATTCAACATCGCGTTGTACATTGCGTTGCTACCCAGGGCATACGCGTCCTTAGGGTTGACGTTCAGGGCTTGATCCGCAAGTGCGATTGCGGCCCGGTAGCTATCGGAAGACGATGCGCGCTTTCCTGGCGCGAAGTACTGCGCATCCCCCAGATTGCCCCATGACACGTAATCACGGTCGTTCAGCTTTATAGCTTGCGAATAAGCGCCTACTGCATCAGGAAAACGTCGCTGGAAGAAATACGCTGTGCCGAGGTTTGAGTACGCGGCGTAACTTGGCCGTATGCGGACCGACTGCTCAAAGTGGTCTATTGCTTTTCCGAAATTGCCCTGGAGGATGTAAACACCGCCGGCATTGTTGTATCCGCGATAGTTTTCAGGAGCAATTGCAATTATGCGCTGAAATGCCTGGAGCGCTTTCGCGTACTGGCCTCGTTGGAAGTAGAACGTGCCCAGCCAGCTGTATCCAGCCCAATAATGCGGGCGCAGGTCAATGGCGCGCTGGTAGGTCGCTTCGGCTTTCGGGAACTCTTTTAGTCGCTCATATGCCTTTCCCAGTGCGCGAACCGCCTGGTCATCCGTAGGACGATTCTTCACCGCCATTTCCAATTGCTGTGCTGCTTCGGAATACTTTCCGGTGCTCGAAAAAACTTCCCCAAGGCATCTGTGTCCTTCAACCAGATCGGCGTCTATGGCCAGCGCGCGCTGACATGCAAGCGTGGCGTCCGAAATCGCTGACGCATCTTTCTGTTCGCGGTACTTATTCCAATAACCCTCTCCCAACCCGGCGTAAGCCAGCGCGTAACTGCTATCGTGCTGCAGGGCGCGGTTGAACGCGCCAATTGCCTGATCGATGTTCTCTTTCTTCTGATAATTTTCCAGGTACCCGAGTCCCTGCAAGTACTCATCATAGGCCGCTGAAGCCGTGGTTCCTCGCGTCGTTATCCGCTTCTGATCGGAACTGGATACGTCCAGTCCAAGCGAACGCACGATGTTGTCGGCTAACTGGTCTTGCAATCCGAAAGGATCGTCCGCTGCCACGGAAATCGTCCCCGCTTTCACCTGCCGCCCAGTGCGTGCGTCGATTACGCTGAATGTCGCACGGACCATGTTCGCGACGGGCTGTATGCTGCCCGCGACCACCAAGTCCACGCCGTACAACTGTCTTGCGCTTGCAACCGAATTCACCTTTGCCGAACGCACTTCCGTCGCGGGAACCACCTGCAGGGCATAGCGATCCGTCAACTGCGTCAGTTCGGACGTAATCACGTCGCTGAGCCCGTCCGCGAACGCCTGGTCCGATGGTTTTCCGCCGATACTCTGAAAACTCAGCACAGCTACCTGCGGAGCCTTGGAAATCCCCAGCACGCGCGAAACTCTCTGCGTATGGCGCATCACTGGAACCGTTGCTGCCGCCATAACCAAAACGATCGCGCTGGCGATAGCGGCAAACTTATGGCTGCGAAGCCATTGTCTCCACGCAGCCGGCTTGGCAGCCTCTGCTCGGGTGCGCCAGATCATGGTTTCTGTGGGCGCCGTCTTCGCGAATTCCTGCAAGTCCGTGATAATTTCGTTGATGCTCTGGTACCGTTGCGCCGGGTCCTTCAGCATCATCCGCCCGATAACTTCAGCGAGTCGCTGTTCCACTCCGAATCTCACAAGGGACGTCGGTTCCGTGTGCAACACGCTATCTGCTGTCTCAAACACCGTCCGCATCCGAAACGGATGCTCCCCGCACAACGCTTCGTAGAACACCACACCAAGCGAAAAAATATCCGACTTCTCATCCGGCGATTCGTCCAGCATCACTTCCGGAGCCATATATCCCGGAGTTCCGGACAGCTTCATCGTCTCGCTCGTAAACGATGTCAGTCCTTGTCCTCCGGTCAACTGCCGGGCAACGCCGAAATCCAGGATCTTCACCTGGCCGGAGGACGAAATCATGATGTTCTCCGGCTTGATGTCGCAGTGGACGATGCGTCGTGCGTGTGCCGCCCGCAACCCTTCCGCCGCCTGAATCGCGACTGCAAGGAAATCCTTCAGTTTTGTATCGCGGGTTAGAAGCTGCCGCAGGTTGCAGCCCTCAACGAACTCCATCACAAGGAAGATGTCGCCTCGTTCTTCGAGAATGTCGTAGAGAGCGGCAATGTGCGGGTCGGAAAGCTGCGATGCGCGTTCGGCTTCTTTCGCGAAACGGCGCCGGTAGTCGGGGTCCGAGCGCACCGCATCCGACATCCGCTTGATGGCAACGGACCGGTTCAGCTTGGTGTCCTCGGCGCGATAGACCTCTCCCATGCCGCCCTTGCCCAGGCGTTCGCGCAGAACGAACCGGCCCACTGACGTTCCCGTCAACGACTGGGTTTCGCCCGTCTCCATTTTCGTCTGATCCGGCATGGGTTTCTCGACCTGAGTACGCTATGGTAACAGACTAGGTTACGCTTTCTGCGAGGTAGATTAGCACTCTCCATGATTCCGCCCGCAGCGTGTCATCCCGAGCGCCAGCGAGGGACCTGCTTTTTGCCCGCACCACCACCGCCGCCGATCCGTCACCACCGCCGCCCGCAGTGTGTCATCCCGAGCGCCAGCGAGGGAGCTGCTTTTCGTCCGCGCCACCACCGCCGCCGATCCTCCACCACCGCCGCCCGCAGTGTGTCATCCCGAGCGCCAGCGAGGGACCTGCTTTTCTCCCGCACCACCACCGCCGCCGATCCGTCACCACCGCCGCCCGCAGCGTGTCATCCCGAGCGCCAGCGAGGGACCTGCTTTTCGCCCGCACCACCACCGCCGCCGATCTTCCACCACCGCCGCCCGCAGTGTGTCATCCCGAGCGCCAGCGAGGGACCTGCTTTTTGCCCGCACCACCACCGCTGCCGATCTTCCACCACCGCCGCCCGCAGCGTGTCATCCCGAGCGCCAGCGAGGGACCTGCTTTTCGTCCGCACCACCACCGCCGCCGATCTTCCACCACCGCCGCCCGCAGTGTGTCATCCCGAGCGCCAGCGAGGGACCTGCTTTTCGCCCGCCCGCCCGCCCGCCCGCACCACCACCGCCGCCGATCTTCCACCGCCGCCGCCCGCAGTGTGTCATCCCGAGCGCCAGCGAGGGACCTGCTTTTCGCCCGCACCACCACCGCCGCCGATCTTCCACCACCGCCGCCCGCAGTGTGTCATCCCGAGCGCCAGCGAGGGACCTGCTTTTCGCCCGCACCACCACCGCCGCCGATCTTCCACCACCGCCGCCCGCAGTGTGTCATCCCGAGCGTCAGCGAGGGACCTGCTTTTCGTCCGCGCCACCACCGCCGCCGATCTTCCACCACCACCGCCCGCAGTGTGTCATCCCGAGCGCCAGCGAGGGACCTGCTTTTCGTCCGCACCACCACCGCCGCCGATCTTCCACTACCGCCGCCCGCAGTGTGTCATCCCGAGCGCCAGCGAGGGACCTGCTTTTCGTCCGCACCACCACCGCCGCCGATCTTCCACCACCGCCGCCCGCAGTGTGTCATCCCGAGCGCCAGCGAGGGACCTGCTTTTTGCCCGCACCACCACCGCCGCCGATCTTCCACCACCACCGCCCGCAGTGTGTCATCCCGAGCGCCAGCGAGGGACCTGCTTTTCGCCCGCACCACCACCGCCGCCGATCTTCCACTACCGCCGCCCGCAGTGTGTCATCCCGAGCGCCAGCGAGGGACCTGC
>CAVZQL010000018.1:0-80412 GCA_963777415.1 uncultured Acidobacteriota bacterium | reverse complement strand
GCGTTAGTGCGCTCCACTCCTGACTGGGAGATTCCCTAGCATGCGACGGCATGGAAATTACTTGAGTCAAACTGAATTGCAAAGCGAGAGGTTTATGGCAGCTAGTCCGAAGCTCGCAATCCTTGTGTTCGTCGGCGCCTTGCTCTGTATCGGCGCCGGCACAATCGCCAATCGACGAGTGCGCGCCAACGGGCTTTCCCGGAATGCCCCCGCTGATCCAGCGCCGCGAGCTGCCATCGCACTGGTTAAACGCCAGCCAGTATCCAGCAACCTGACCGTCGCGGGAGAGTTTTTGCCCATGCAAGAGGTAGAGCTCCACGCCAAAGTGTCAGGTTACATTCGCAAGATCAACGTTGATATTGGCGACCGCGTTAGTGTCGGACAGGTTCTCGCAAGGCTAGAGGTGCCGGAGCTCAACGCTCAAGTAATCGGTGCCGATGCCGGTGTTCATCGCAGCGAAGACGAGATCACGCGGGAGCAACACGAAGTTGCACGCGCAGAAGCGGCGCATGACGCGCTGCACGCAGCCGCTCTGCGACTACAGCAGGCTTCAGACACACGTCCCGGTTTGATCGCCGAGCAGGAACTCGACGATGCGATGGCTAAAGATCGCTCCTCGGAAGCGCAGGTCGAGTCAGCAAAGGCAGCGTTGTCGGCAGCCAAGCAGCAGCTCGAAATCTCGAAGGCGACCCACTCACAGGTTTCGGCCATGCAGGACTACTCGCGCATCGTGGCCCCGTTTGACGGCGTGGTGACGTGGCGTTACGCGGATACCGGTTCACTGATCCAGGCTGGAACTTCCAATACCAACTCCATGCCAGTTGTGAAATTGGCACAAGTGAATATTTTGCGTTTGCGAATACCGGTGCCGGAAGAGATTGCGCCGCACATTCATATTGGCAGTCCCGCTGACGTTCGGGTGCAGGCCACGGGTGAGAAGTTCACCGGCAAAGTGACCCGATTCACCGATTAATGGATCGTTCCACGCGTACCATGCAGGTCGAAATCGACGTGCCTAATGCCAATTACCGCCTCGCCGCCGGCATGTATGCCGATGTCAGCCTTCAAGTGGAAAAACATCCGGACGCGCTGACCGTCCCCGTTCAGGCGGTCAGGCAGTCGGACGACAAGTCGCTCGTGTTGACGGTCGGTCCGCAAAACCACGTGCGGGAGCGCGACATTCAAACGGGCATTCAGGACGCGAATCGTGTGGAGGTTCTAGCTGGTTTGCAGGAAGGTGATCGCGTCATCGTTGGCAACCTCGGCGGCTACCAACCGGGCCAACGGGTCGATCCGAAGGCGAGCAGTTTCGCCGAGACGGCCTCTCGAAGTATGCAGGAGGAGTGCGGTAATGTCGGGTTTCGCGATCAAATACCCCTTCTTCATTATCATGCTCTGCCTGGTCATCATTGTCGTCGGCGTCACCATGACGTCGCGCATGCCCGTCGATTTCTTTCCGGACATCCGTATTCCCGTGGTTGTGGTTGCAACATTCTATTCGGGCATGCCTCCGGAACAGATAGAAGCCGATATCACGGGACGTTTCGAGAGATTTTTCACGCTGGGAAGCGGCATCGACCACATTGAATCGCGGTCGTTGACGGGCGTGAGTCTGATCAAGATTTACTTTCAGCCGGGGACGGATGCGGATGCCGCGGTGAGCACAATTTCTAATTTGGCGATGGCGAACTTGCGCCGATTGCCGCCCGGCACGTTGCCGCCGGTCGTCCTGAAGTTTGACGCTTCCAGTTTGCCTGTATGCCTGATTACGCTTAAGGGTCAAGGACTGACTGAAACCGAACTGCGCGATCTGGGGCAATTTAAGGTGCGAAACCAGATTGCCAATGTGCCTGGCGCATCGGTGCCGCAGCCATTTGGAGGGAAATACCGGCAGATCCAGGTCTATGTCGATCCGGTGAAGTTGCAGGCGCACAACTTAGCGTCATGGACGTTGTCCGTACGGTCAATGAGGCCAATATGATTTTGCCGTCCGGGGACGTGCGCATTGGGCCGAAAGACTACAACATCTATACCAACAGCCAGCTTCCTACGCCCGAAGAAATCAACCGCCTGCCGCTGAAGTCGGTGGGCAATGCATTGGTACTCGTTGCCGACGTTGGAGACGCAAAAGATGCTTCGCAATTCAGACCAATATCGTGCGCGTGGATGGACAAAAATCCGTTTATCTCCCGGTTCTGAAGCAAGGCGGCGACAGTAACACCATCGCTATCGTCAACGGTATTAAGTCGTCCATTTCCGATCTTGTGGACGTGCCTAAATACCTTGTCGCGAAAGTGGTCTTCGACCAGTCGACTTACGTTAAAACAGCGATCAAGAATCTGGTCAATGAGGGCGGTATCGGCCTCGTACTGACGGCACTTATGATTTTGGTCTTTTTGGGCACATGCGCGGCACGGTTGCAGTGATGCTCTCGATCCCGTTCTCCGCGCTGGCTGCATTTCTCGCGATCGATATCGGCGGCGGCACGATCAATACGATGGTGCTGGGCGGATTGGCGCTCGCATTTTCACGATTGATCGATAACTCGGTTGTCGTCCTGGAAAATATCTTCCGCCATCTTGAAATCGGCGAAGCGCCGGCTGAAGCTGCGGAAAGAGGTGGGAAGGAGGTCGCACTGCCGGTTCTCGCCGCCACCTTCACGACGGCGATCGTGTTCTTCCCGGTTGTGTTCCTTTATGGAGTAAGCCGGTTTCTGTTCACCGCGCTGGCTCTCGCCGTTGTGCTGTCGCTTTTCGCATCTTATCTGGTTGCGATGACGGTCGTGCCGCTGTTTTGCGCGAAGTTCATTCATCTGGAAGAAGCTGACGACGAATTAGGCATCGACCGTCGCAAATCGTGGTTCGCCCGATTCGTTCACGGCTTCAATCACAAGTACAACGAGTTACTCGGCAGGTATGATACCGCGGTCGGAAAAACGCTGCTGCGTCCCGCCGCAACCGTCATTGGCACGCTCGGCATCTTTCTGCTCAGCCTGAGCCTCTACCCCATGCTCGGTGTGTCGTTTTTCCCGCGCACGGATCCCGGTCAATTCGTCATAAATCTCAAGGCTCCGACGGGCACGCGCCTGGAAGTGACCGACGCTTACGTGAAACGTGTCGAGAGCGATATCCGCCAAGTCGTAGCGCCCGGAGATCTCGGCATGATCGTCTCAAACGAGGGAGTAACGCCGGGCTTCTCCTCGATGTATACCAGCAACTCCGGCCAGCACACCGCGACGGTGCAGGTGAGCCTGAAAGAAGGACACAAGGTCGGCAGCTACGAATACATGGGGCGCGTCCGCGAGAAACTCGCCGACGATCTGCCGGAACTGACGCCCTACTTCCAGTCGGGCGGCCTGGTGGACGCGGTCATTAACCTCGGGCTACCCGCGCCGATCGATATCCAGGTCAGCGGCAATCATTTGCACGACGCGTACAAGGTCGCCACGCAGTTAGCGAATCGGCTACACCAGACCAAGGGGGTAAGCGACGTCCTCATCCCACAGGATCTGGACTACCCCGCGCTGCGCCTGGATGTGAACCGCGAGATGTCCTCCCGCCTTGGGCTCTCCTCGCGCGAGGTCGTCGACAACGTGGTCACCGCGCTCACGTCTAACCAGATGATCGCGCCCAGTTACTGGGTGGACCCGAAGACCGGGAACGACTACATGCTGACGGTACAGTATCCGGACACGCAGGTGCAGTCGATGAACGACTTGAAGCAGATTCCGCTGCGGTCGGTGAGTGGGGTCGATACAACGACGCTGGGCGCAGTCACGGACATCAAAGCCATCGAATCGCCCACCGAAGTTGATCATTACCAACTGCAGCGCGTCATCGACGTCTATGTCTCGCCTTCCAGCGAAGACCTCGGTTCGCTGGCTTCACGCGTGGACGGCATCATCAAGCGCACCACCCTGCCCGAAGGGGTGCGTGTGACGGTGCGAGGTTCGGTCGAAGGCATGCGGCAGTCGTTCAAGAGCTTCGGCATCGGCCTGCTGCTCTCGATCATGCTGGTGTACTTGATCCTGATGGCGCAGTTCGCATCGTTTGTGGACCCGCTCATCATCCTTTTGGCCATTCCTCCGGGAATCACGGGCGTGATCGTATTCCTGCTGGTGACGCACACCACACTCAACGTCATGTCGCTGATGGGCGTCATCATGATGACGGGAATCGTAGTGGCCAACAGCATTCTCATTGTGGACGTCACGCGCGTGCTGCGCAGTGAAGGCCATCCGATTCGCGAAGCGGTGGCGATGGCCTGCCGCATGCGTTTGCGGCCGATTCTCATGACGTCGCTGGCGACTATTCTCGGCTTGATCCCGATGGCGCTCGCGCTGGAAGCTGGAAGCGAGCAGTATGCGCCGCTGGCCCGCGCCATCATCGGCGGACTGACCGTCTCCGTGGTCGTCACCGTGTTCCTTGTTCCCGCTGCTTACCTGCTCATCCACCGGCGCGAGGAAGCGCCGACGTTGCAGCAGTGAGGTATTCAGAAAGATGAGAGCAAGACTGTTTCTAGCGACCTCCATTTTGCTCGCGTGCATTCCCCCTGTGCACGCGCAGACGGCCGCCTCCGGTCAACCGGGTGGTGTCACGCGGTTGACTCTGTTGCAGGCGGAGCAACTGGCTCTGAAGAACAACCCGCAGATGACTGTGTCCAGGCTCCTCGCTCTGGCACAAGGGCAGGTCACGCGCGAAGTCCGGTCTATCGAACTTCCGCAGGCAACCGGCGACTTGACTGCCGTCGAGCCGCGTGCGGGAGGAACGCGTATCGCCGCCGGGGCGCTCAATAATCCGAGTGTGTTCGAGCGCGCCGCGGGTGGCGTCGTGATCGGGCAATTGATAACGGACTTTGGCCGTAGTCACAATCTCGTCTCCAGCGCCAAATTTCGCGAACAAGCGTCGGCGGCCTCTCAGCAGGCAACGGCCGCCGACGTCACGTTGGCCGTCGATGAGGCTTTCTACCGCGCGCTTGCCTCGCAGGCATTGCTGAATGTCGCCCAGCAGACGGTTGCGGCTCGGCAGACAACCGCCGACCAGATACAGGCGCTCACGAAAGCCAAACTCAAGTCAGATGTTGATCTGAGTTTCGCGAACGTAAACCTAGCGCAAGCCAAGTTGCTTTTGCTGGATGCGGAGAACAACAGGGCCGCCGCATTTGCAAATCTGAATACCCTGCTCGGCTTCGAGCGTCAGCAGAAATATTTCCTTGTTGATGAATCCGGCTCGGCGCTGCCCGTTCCGCCGCCCGATAGCGACGGTCTGATAGATCTGGCGTTCCGGTCCCGTCCCGACCTGATGGCAGTCCTGGACCAGTCGCAAGCCGAGGAACGCTTTCGACAGGCGGAACGTGATTTGGTTCTTCCTACGGTAAGCGCGCTCGCTGCGGTGGGTGGCACGCCGGTGCGCACGTCGGAATTCATGCCGTGGTATGGAGCCATTGGAGTGAACGTCAGCATTCCCATCTTCAATGGCTTCCAGTTTTCCGCTCGCGCCAAAGAGGCCGACTATCGCTTGGCGGCAGCGCAACAGCAGGTACGCGACTTGCGCGACCGTATCGCCCGCGACGTTCATGTAACGTGGTTGCAGGCGCAATCGTCGTTCCAGCGCGTTGGCGTCACGGCGCAACTCCTCCAACAGGCAAACCTGGCGCTCAATCTGGCACAGACCCGCTATCAGCTCGGCCTCGGCTCCATCGTCGAACTGAGTCAGGCCCAATTGCAGCAGACTGAGGCCGAAATTGGGAACACCAATGCGCGTTACGACTACCTGTCGGCTCTCTCTTCGCTGAAATTCCAGACTGGGCAGTAGTTATCGCTATGTGACACACGCTGTTGCAAATCGCCCCACTGGCCAACTACACCCACCGTTGTTGAGGTTAGTGGGTGGATGCTTTAACCAAGGGCTGCAGTTCCTTTTGGTTGTTGAAGTCGTCGTCGACTGCCTGCCTGCCTGACAGTTTCGATTCGAGAGAGGCCAGATGCTTACGCTGATCGGTAAGGCGCTGTTGAGCCCGCTGCAACAGCTCGGGGCGGAAAAACGCGTTGCCCTTCATTGCGTAAGAGCATGATGACGTAGCCTGCGCGACTCGCTTGTGAACACGAACGTCAGCGAAAGTGAAAAGTCTTGCATCACTATCGCCTTACGAGTTATTCGGATCGTGTTTTTTAACGTGTTTTTCACGCTTCTGTAATGTCCAGCAGCAACGTCCGGCTTAGAACGATGCTCTAACTTTCGAGAAAAACCGCAGCATCCGGGAGAGAACTTACGCAACTGCCGCTGGAAAAGTTCGGGCCGGGATCAGGAGTATCCGTTAGCCAGAACGCGGGCGATGCGCAGTAATCAAACACTTTCGCTGTAAGGAGACGAGAATGAAGTTCGCACGAGTTGGAACTGCCCTGTTGCTCTCGGCCACGGTATGGGCCCAGACGTCAGTTACTAAGACGCACACAACGACAAAGAAGAAGACAGTCACGCGCCCCGCCGTCAGCATGGAAGACGTGAACGAACTGCGGAGCGCACTTGCGGCCCAGCAGCAGCAAATGGCTGAGCAGCAGCGGCAAATCGAACAATTGCGCACCGCGTTGCAGCAACGAACTCAGGCTGGCCAATCGGAACTTCAGCAGGCACAGTCCCAGGTTGCTGCCCAACAGGCAACGATCGAACAACAGAAGGAGACAATCGGCAAACTCTCGTCCGACGTTACCGACCTCAAGGGAAACCTGACCAGCACGGCGACGCAGATACAGGAGGAGCAGAAGCGGGTTGGGGATCTCGAACATCCGATGGCAATACGCTTTAAGGGAATTACGATCACGCCAGGCGGATTCATCGAAGCAGCCGGCATTTACCGGACGCACAACGAGAACGCCAGCGTCAACAGCGCGTCCGGAGACTTTAATATCCCCCTAACTGGGACGACCAACGCGAGGATGAGCGAGTTCCGGTTCGATGCGCGCCAGTCGCGGCTTACGCTGTTGGCCGAAGGCAAAGTCGGAAGCGTGAAAGCGCTTGGCTACTACGAAGTGGATTTCCTTGGCGCTGCGCCGACTGCGAACGAGGTCCAGAGCAACAGCTTCAACCTGAGGCAGCGGCAGTTGTGGGCCTCGACCGAATTTGCAGGAGGACTAACGTTCACAGGCGGACAGCAGTGGAGCTTGTTCACGCTGAACCGCAAAGGCATTGCGAACCGCACCGAGTTTCTGCCACTGACGATTAATGCGCAGTACGTTATCGGATACGACTGGGCGCGGCAGGCGAGCTTGCGTGTGGTAAAGAACTTCAACGATAAGGCTTGGCTCGGAATTTCAGTGGAAAACCCCACGACCGTGGTAAACGTGCAGGGGATCACAATTGCCGGCACGGCTACTACGCCCCCAGTGTTCGGTTTCAACACGAGTCCGAATGCGCAGTCGCCGAGCGGGCTCTTCGTATTGAGCAATGTTCCCGGTGCGAACGGAGTTTCGACAAATCTCGCGCCGGACGCGGTGGCCAAGATCGCATTCGAGTCAAAGTTGGTACACATCGAAGTTAAGGGCATGGCCCGCTTTTTCCGCAACCGCTTCAGTGGAAGCAACAACTGGACGCTTGGAGGCGGCATTGGGGCAGGCCTGATCGTGCACGCGGGCAAGAGTGTGGATTTCATTGCGGAAGGGCTTGGTGGAAACGGCATGGGCCGCTACGGTTCAGGCGGTGGCATTGACGTGACGCTGCATCCGAACGCCTCGATCGCTTTGATTCGCACCTATCATGCGCTGATCGGGCCGGAAATTCACATCGGGAAGAATCTGGATATTTACGCCTATGCCGGCGAGGAGTATTACGCGCGGCACTTTAGCATAACGGGCGCTACGACGAGCGTAGGCTACGGCTCATTTCTGCTGAACAACGCGCCATGCACGGTGGAACAGACAAACGCTACGACACCCTCGTGCCCCAATCAGACACGGTACGCCATCGAGGGCACGCCGGGGTTCTGGTATCGGTTCTATAAGGGATCGGCGGGAACTGTCCAGTGGGGAATGCAGTATTCATATAGCCAACGCGCACTCTGGAGAGCATCTGCGGGTGGTCCAAAGGGAATCGAGAACCAGGTCTACACGTCGTTCCGGTACTATCTGCCGTAAGGCGTAAAAAATGGCTTGCGCATACGGGCGCCGTCCTACAGTCGGCGCCTTTTTGGTGTGCCGAGCATGTTCGACAGCTTGAAGGTGTAAGTCCTTTTCACATCTTGATAGAGGAGAAGTGATAGCGAAGCGTAAGGGTGGAAATAACCACTCGTCGCGAGGCGAGGCCTGGCCTGAAAGAAACGTGGAGCAAAGACGCGAGCCGATGAACAAGAACCGGATACGAGGCTACAGTGAGGGGCGAGCGGGCCAATGACTGCGAAGCCCATATCTATCAAGTGCACTGACAGTAAATCCGGCGGTTGTGCGTTGAAGGCGGTCGAACTTACCTCGGGAGATCTGCGGCATGTCACAAAACGTGACTGAGGGTGAAGTGATTAATTCTGACCGTGCCGTAGAAGTCAGCAGAGGGCGTATTGCGCGCCGAGCAGCGCATTGTTCAGGAGGGTTGAAGTCCCTCCGGCGCCCGAATGAGGGGCGCTGTATCCAAGAAGCGGGGGTAATTCCTCGCTGGCCGGAGAAGGGAGAAGGTGTGGAGAAGCCTAAACGGGCACGAAGGCGAAAGCCGGACACAGCCAAGGCGGACCTGAAGCCACTGCTTGCGTTACTTCGGAGGACAGGGTGTCCATCGTGAGGTGGAATCCGAAGGGTATGCGGAGAAGTACCGGGCCGGAATCGATGGGGGCGACCCCAAGGATGAACCGGTCGGCCAAAGGTGGGGCAAGGTCGAGCCTGCAGTACGAAGGCGAAGGCGTTCTCATTCACCCACCGCACCAAGGTGTTTGCGGATGGCACGGTACGGAAGAACAATGCGTGACCTCGGGAGGACTGACAGAGTCTCCGGGCGGCACCGGAGTAAGCAAGCCTATAAGCGCGAGCGAAAGGGCGAGTAACGCGCTGTCAGTAGACGGACGACTGTGTATTACCAGAAGCGTGGTGAAAGCCACGTGACCGGGCGACCGGCGACCGAAGTGGGTCGGGGAAGGCAGTCGGCGAAGGCGGTTGGGAAGAGAGAGGAAGACAGTGAGTAAAGACGGAAAGGTGGATCAGTTCCATGAGTGAAATACCCGTACATTTCCGTCCGAGGAGACTGGCAGACTGGATCGACCCGACGGGTGCAAAGAAGGTCCACTCATTAATCGACAAGGTTTACAAGCGAAAGAACTTGGAGATTGCCTGGGAGAAGGTAAAGGCCAACCGGGGCAGCGGAGGAGTTGATGGGCAGAGTCTGGAGGAGTTCTCCACGCAACTGGATGAGCAATTGAACCGGTTGCAGAAAGAACTTCAAGAGGATGTCTATAAGCCACAACCGGTGCGGCAAGTGCAGATCCCGAAGGCGGGAAAGCCGGGCGAGTATCGAATGTTAGGAATACCCGCAGTTTGCGATAGGGTGTGCCAGCAGGCGCTGCTCAACCGACTGGAGCCGATCTTGGAACCGATTTTCGATGAAGCCAACTTCGGATATCGGCGAGGGCGATCGACACAGGACGCAATGCGCAAGGTGTGGAAGGAAATACAGAGCGGACGGGAGTGGATTGTAGACGCCGACTTGAAAGACTTTTTCGGGTCAGTGGAACACGAGAAACTTCTAACGCTGGTTGCCCAACGAATAGCGGATGGTCGCGTGCTGCGTCTGATAGAGGCGATGCTCAAGGCGGGAAGCTATGGCAAAGGGCGGCTGTTTCCCACCGAGCGAGGGACCCCACAGGGCGGCGTGGTTTCGCCTATGTTAAGCAACGTGCTCCTGACGCCGTTTGATCGGGAGATGCGACGCAGGGGGTATCAGTTAACGAGGTATGCGGATGATTGGGTTGTAACCTGCAAATCCGCGTCAGAAGCGCGAGCAGCCATAGCCGCTGCGCGCAAGATCCTGGAGCAGTTGGGCGTGGAACTACATCCGCAGAAAACGCGGATCGTGCACGTTCGACAAGGATTCGAGTTTCTTGGCTACAAGATCAAGCGAGGCCAGCGGCGACTAAGGCTGTCGGCTCACAAGATTCAAAGCGGGGTACGAGAAGGTGATTTGTACGCGTACCCAAGGGAGAAATCGATCCAGCGTTTCATGGATCAGGTGCGCGAGCGTACCAGGCGGCGCGTACCACTGAAGACCCCGGAACTGATCGCGAGTCTCAACCCTGTACTTAGTACTACTGTGTTATAAGTATGGTTCTTTTTTTGCGATTTCAGTAGCATCGGAACGTGCGCGGCGGTAAGTTGAGCTCTCATGAGAGCTCGCCGGGAGCAGTTCAGCAGTCAGTCTGAGCGTTTGGCCACCTATCTGGACCGGCTATCGCAGGTCGCCGGACATGCCGATCGCATCGTTCCCATGCAGAACTACACCAAGGGGCTTTTTCTTCCTATCGAGCGTAAAAGCGTCGAACCAATGGCGGCGCGTCTGGCGCCGGCAAACGTGCGGCAGATGCATCAGTCACTGCATCACATCGTGGCCGAGGCGACTTGGAGCGACGTGGCCTTGCTCGGAGAGATTCGCCGGCAAGTGCTGCCCGCCATGACGAGTAGACATCCGCTAAGCGCCTGGATCGTCGATGACACCGGCTTTCCAAAGAAAGGTACGCACTCGGTTGGGGTGACCCGGCAGTACTGCGGGCAACTGGGCAAGCAGGAGAACTGCCGTGTTGCAGTAAGCCTGTCGCTGGCTACCGAGCAGTCGAGTCTCCCTGTCGCATATCAGTTGTACCTGCCTGAGATCTGGGCGCAAGATTCGGCACGACGAAACAAGGCTGGTGTACCGAAAGAAATTCGTTTTCAGACCAAACCAGAGATTTCGCTCGAACAGATTCGCTTGCTGACCGAAGAGGATGTGCCGCGCGCCCCGGTGCTGGCCGACGCCGCCTATGGCAACGACAACAGATTCCGAGATGGCCTGCACGAGCTGGGGTTGGAATATGCTGTGGGCATTCAGTCTTCGACCTCGGTCTGGCCGCCAGGCTTGGCTCCACTCCCCTCCAAGGCTCGCGGCGTCATGGGACGTCCACCAAAGCTGCTCCGGCGGGATGAGCGACATCAACCGCTTTCGGTCAAGGAGCTCGCCTTGTGTCTGAGCCCGAGTGACCTACGCCGAGTGAGTTGGCGTGAAGGGACGCGTGGCACGATGCATTCCCGCTTTGCCGCCTTGCGCGTTCGCGTGGCGCATCGGGACTACGAGCGCAGTCAACCGCGCGAAGAACAATGGTTGTTAATTGAGTGGCCCAAAGCAGAGAAGGAGCCAACAAAATACTGGCTCTCCAATCTTCCGGCATTGATCAGTGTACGGAAGCTGGTGGCGACGGCAAAGCTGCGTTGGTGCATAGAGCGCGACTATGAGGAACTGAAACAGGAGCTTGGTCTGGGACACTTCGAAGGGCGAAACTGGCGTGGCTTTCACCATCATGCCAGTCTATGCATTGCCGCCTATGGGTTCCTTGTTATGGAGCGATGCCTTTTTTCCCCCGCACTGCATGCCGCCGACATCGAACTTCGCCTACCCCGCCTGCTCCACAGCACCAAGCCCCGTGGCGCTGCCGATTAGAACGGAACGGCACAATCCTTATTCCATCGCAACCCTGCGTCGCCAGATCGCAACCCACTTGGCACGTTCGCTACCTAGGTGTCCCTGCTGTCTACGGCCATTCTTGTAACACAGTAGTAATAGCAGCCCGTGGTACAAGTAAGTTTCTGGCCTAAGTTGGTTAAGCTCGCGTTCTGTTCGCATTCGAGCGTTCCTGCGGTGCTGTCCATGATCTCGTGCGATTCCGCCACAGCAACGCCAGCAAGAGCCGCAAAAAAGCAAAGTAAGTGTCGGCTGAGTAGTCTTGCCAGCCTCGTGGCGTTCCTTTTCCCGTGTACTTTCGCATCATCAGCGACAGGTTGAACCCACACCGATGAATCAGCAGCCGCTTCAGGACGTTGTCGTGACCGCGCATATGCAGCCGTCGCATGCCGCCCGTTTCATAAGTGGGGAAGCTGCGTTCCACCAGTTCGCCCGGATGCCACTCTCCTGCGCCAGTTGCACCAGAGAGTCCTGGTAGCCCTGGCCGTTCTCGCGCCGGATGATCGAGCGCTGCGCCGCGTTCGCCTCCAGCGTGGTCGCATCCACGCCAATCGTCTTGCTGCATGGCACTTGATGCGACGGGCGACCTGTATTTCGCCGACTCCGGCAACAACCTGGTGCGGAAGATCGATACGAATGGCGTGATTACGACAGTGGCAGGCAGTTGCACGGTTTCGCCGTGCGTGGCTGGCTCGGGCGGGGATGGATGGCCGGCGACCAGTGCACAACTGAACGCTCCGGGCGGGGTGGCTTTGGACGGGTTAGGAAACCTGTATATTGCGGATACCGCCAATAACGAGGTCCGCGTGGTGAACCTGTCGACGGGAATCATCAACACCTATGCAGGTACGGGTGTGGCCGGAACTGCGGGTACGGGGACGATCAATGGAAATCAAGGCGCGGCGACGGCGACCAAACTGAACAAGCCCCCTGTTGTGGCCTGGTACGGCGGCAATCTGTACATCGCGGACGCGGGAACAGGCACCCAAGGGTTTTCGGGCAATGGAGCAGCGGCAGGGGCCGCACAGCTGTATAACCACGCTGTGATTATCGGAAAGGTTTTGCCGGATCGGCAAAACTGTGCCTACAACGAGTTCAAGTTTCGTAGATCCTACTGCAGCCCTAGGACGTGGTTTACAAAGATACTTTGAACAGGAGAACGATGCTGCCCGATTGCCGTGTAAGACAG
Source organism: uncultured Acidobacteriota bacterium (assembly GCA_963777415.1). Taxonomy (GTDB): domain Bacteria; phylum Acidobacteriota; class Terriglobia; order Terriglobales; family Acidobacteriaceae; genus JAEZPW01. The sequence continues at coordinate 67,545 of CAVZQL010000018.1, read as the reverse complement.
GGGAAACTGTTTGCGGGCGGAATCGAACGAAAGATAGGAAGCGTGTTCCTTTCGTGGGCAGCGGTATCAGGCACCGATCAAGCCAATGATGGGAGCTGGCTTCCCATCCCAGACGAACCGATACGTCTTGCCTTTCCGTGCGTTCGTGACGAGAGCGGGGCGGAAACACACAATGCCGGTTTTCGGTGGCCTGCGAACACTTGGATAGACGATCCCGAGCGAGCCAGATGCCAACAAGCGCTCTGCAAGGCCCTGCGATGCAACGTAGCTATCCGGGTTCAGATATTCAGCAAAAGCCGACACATCGCGAATGTCGTGAAACTCCGCTTTGAAATCGGCGAGGTAGTCGTCGTATGTGACGTCATCCTCAAAGCGGTCGATTTCGGCGAGGTCTACGGTCTTGTGGAAGGTAACCTCGGCCTGTGCTGTTTCAACCTCGAATGCGGCGTACCACGCTCCCCGGTCTGGGGCATTGAACCGACTGCCGAGGGGGTGCGCGTGTGTAAAAGCAGCGTTGATGATCGACGCATAGGGAATCCGGAATACCAATTCCTCTATACCGATCCCTGGAAGGAGCTCATTTTCGGCGAGCAGGCGATCGTTCGTCGCATTGTCCATGTCGAAGATGTCTTCCAGGTGTTCGGAATTCCTAGCAATGCGTGCGAGGACACTGTCGCCCGGGTCGCTGTATTGAGAGGGGATGAGTCGGTGGGTATCAGAACGACGAATGAAGGACTTCTGTGGGAGCGAGCTCATAGCCCGCCCCGACGAGCATCTAGGAGGCGTCGTACAGTCTGCATTGCAGGAGTTCCTCCCTTAATCATGTATGCGAGCGGTGACATTCCCCCGAAAATGCGGTTCTTGTTGGGCAGACTCACCCACTCGTCCGCAAGTTTCTTTGAGTGCAGGATGTTGAGTGCTTTGAAGATCCCGATGAGGTACGAGATCCGCATCAGTTTGTCGGGATCCAGTACGCGCTTCCGGTCCTTCTTTAACTCGTAATAAGGACCGTTGGTGATGCCCCCGAGCAACTGCTTGGCGTCCTCATCGCGTACATGCCAGCAGTCCATGATATTGAAGAACGCTTCGATCGCAGAAGCGCTGAGACGCTCCCTCTCGGCCTTCGAACTGAAGTCCACAATTGGCGATACAGTGTACCGGCTCGCCGGATATACAAGGGAAGCCATTGTCTATACTCCTAATACGGAGAGTATAACATCCCGTTAAGGAGTTGCAATAGGAAACAGCGAGCTCTTGCAGTTCAGAAGAAGTGAGGACCAATGGCAAAACTGCGCCATCAAAGCTGAAACCCGTCCCACGCAATTTCAATAACGTAGAGCGGCAAGACTATGGGCGTAAACGGCAGGACCTTTTCGATAGTCGCACACGCAGTATTGCGTTTGACAGTGCGGGCAATCTATACATTGCCGATGCGGGGAACAACCGTCTGCGGGTGGTGGCCCGTCAGGTGGCAACGTCACCGCTGTTTTTGGCAGCGGCAGCGCGTCGAACGGGGACACCGGGGACGGCGGGTCTCCCACCACTGCGGCGATGCAAGGCCCGCGCTCGATCGCGGCGGACGCAAACGGCAACGTTTACGCCTCGGACGGGAAGTATGGTGTGGTTCGTTTCATCAACGTGGGTGCGACCCCGAAGGTTGTTAACACGGTTGCCGGGGTTAACAACTCAGACATCGGGCAACACTGGGGATGGTTTGCCGCGTATCGACGCGGCCCTGAGCACAACCGCTTCGGCACGCGAGCAGCGCACGGCGCGGGGATTCACGATGGCAGCCGGTATTCCGTGCACCCAGAGCAAGCCAAAGGCCTGTTGTTCGTAGCCGCCGGTGGCCTCCATGGCGGCCATCTCGACCTCATGAGCTCGGCAGAAGGCGGCCAACTCAGTGATGCCTTTGGGGTTGTTGGAAAAGGAACGAACTGGCCCTTCGGGGCCGATGCGAGCTTCCAATGAAAGAGAGGAAACATCTATTCCACAAATGATGGTTGCCACGGTAACCTGCCTTGTATGTGCGACTGGAATCGAGCGGCTGTTCGGTCGTGCGTGACTGCGGCGGCGATCCCCTCGCCTCCTACGCCAGCGGGGTGGCCACTCTCGGCGCAACAGTGCCTTTCGGATGCGCCCGCGTCAGGAATGGATCGAGATCCCGGTGCCAGCCCTGGTCTCCGACACGACCTTCGCCTTGGTCCAAGAGCGCGCTGCCGGATGTCGCGACCGAGGACCGCCAGCCCGACGCGTTTGCGGCAGTGGTTTGAAACCGATCCAACCATTCGCGAAGCGGAGGGCGGTTGGGCAGTTTCTGTCACTGGCATTGTGCCGGAAAGCGTCCGGTTGCTCATGAATCATTACAGCCAGGGTGTTCTCGACAGCAAGACGGGCAAGGCGTAACGCTCGAAGAAATTCTATGCGCCCCCCGCGCGAACGTGCGCCACATTCATCAGTTTTTGCTGAGTGCCGAGTGTTTCAGCCATCCATCTGGGAGGTCAGCGTTTTTGTCACACCTATGAATCCTGCCTGCCTCGGCGCGGCGGAAGCAGTTCTGAGCGTCGAGGTCTCTAGGCCTGCCTTCGGGTAATGAACCCTCCAGACCGGCAGCAAATCATGCTGCCGGCCTGGAGGGTTAGTGGTTGGTGCTACCGGATTTCAACGCCGGCGGCTTCGGGCTGATCCGCCGTGCCTTTGGTGTAGGTAATGACGATCTGGCCGCTGCTGTTGGCGGTGGCCGTGAACTGCTCGACCAGAGCCGCGTACTTTCCAACCGTGGCGTAGACATCAAAGTTGGTAAGCACTGGTGTGCCGTTGATGGCCACGTTGAAGACGCGTTTCCCCGAGGCGCTGAAATAGAGTTCGGAGAAGTGCAGTAAAACGGTGTGCTGGCTGTTGGCTACCATGCCGGGAATGGTGTAGGTGATCGTACCGTTACGCTGGTGCTGATACACCCCCATCGGAGCGGCATTGAGGCCGGGTTGGGTCAGCGTGATGGTCTTCGTGGTCGAACTGCCATTGCCGCCGCCGCTAAAGTCGGTATCGGCAACGAAGGAAGCGTCGCCGCCGCCCGAGTTGCTCTGGGCCGGCCCGCCGCAAGCGATCGCGATGAAGTCGGTCGTGACGTTGGAAAGCGTAGTGGCTTGCGCCTGGGTTGAGGGCGCCGAGGAGCCGACCGTGTCAACCGCTTCCACCTTGTAGTAGTAGGTTGTCGAAGCCGTAAGGCCGGTGTTGGAGTAGCTGGTGCCGGTCACTCCGCTGGCGATCAGGTTGCCCGAGCCAGGCGTGAATCCGCGGGTCGTGCTGCCGTAAACGCTGTAGGAGCTGATGGTGCAGTTGGCCGGAGGCGTAACCGCGCTCCAAGTCAGGCCGATTGCGCTGGAAGAAGACGCGGTTGCCGTCAGCCCCGTCGGCGCCGAAGGAGCCGAACTGCACGAAGCGGCAAGCGTGGTGGCTTGTGCCTGGGTTGAGGCCGCCGAGGAGCCGACCGTGTCAACCGCTTCCACCTTGTAGTAGTAGGTCGTTGAAGCCGTGAGACCGGTGTTGGAGTAACTGGTGCCCGTCAGTCCGCTGGCGATCAGGTTGCCCGAGCCAGGCGTGAATCCGCTAGTCGTGCTCCCGTACATGCTGTAAGTGAGACTAGCGCAGCCAGAGGGAGCGCTAACTCCCGTCCAACTCAAACTGATCGCGCTGGATGAGGATGCCATTGCCGTCAGCCCGGTCGGCGCCGAAGGAGACGAGGAGCAATTGCCAAGTGTAGAACCGCTTCCTTGCGGCGACGCTGCCGAGGTGCCGGCTCCGTCGGTCGCTTCTACAACGTAGTAGTAAGTGGTTCCGGCCGTGAGCCCTGAATCGGAATACGACGCGCTTGTCAGGCTTGAGGCTATCTGATTGCTCGTGGAAGGTGTGAACCCGGAGGTGATGCTGCGGAACAGGTTGTAGCTCACTGTGCAGCCCGATCCGGCAGTGCTGGCACCCCAGGTTACGCTGATTTGGGTGTTGGAAGTTCCTGTCCCGGAGGGTATTCCAGGAGCGGTCGGCGCGGCCGTGCAGTTGCCGCCCGAGCCCCCGTAGGAAGTGACGTAGCTGGTAGTCGCCCCGGACTGCACTACCGTCCCTGCATTGTTGACCGTGGGGCTGTCCGAGGCGATCGTGTAGGTGATCTGACCGCTTCCCGTCAGAAACACGGTTACCGCATGAGTGACCGTTACGCCGGTGGCGACTGGGACGGTGATGCCGCTGTTTGCGATGATGGCTATACCCTGGTTGAAGTAGGAGTAAACGCCGAGTCCGTAAGCCTGGTGGGTCGTGACGCTTGGCGCTACATAGTAGGAAGAGTAACCGTCTATGCTGCCATCCATCCAGGCGCTCTGGCTAGGCACTTCATAGGGCATTTCGCTCTGATAGAAGATAGTTTCGCCGCCTTGACCGTTCCACACTACCTGATTCTGCTCGTAGTGCTCGACCGCCAGGCCTAGCGCCGTGACGTTGTCTCCGTTGACGACCACTCCATGCTGGCCGACGTTGACCGTCCAGCCGATTCCATTTCCGTGGTCTGCGCGCCACGCCCAGATGTTATCCAGGATGACGTCATTGCTGTCGATTTCCAGGCTGGTGGTGGAGAGTCCCGCAACCGCTCCACCGACGCGGAAGGACACATCGCTGATCGATGTGGGGTTACTCGCGTGGCTGACCCGCGATGCACCCGATACGCCTACCTGGAACAGAACGGGCGAGTTGACAGGGCCGGCGTCAATAAGGAGCCCGGCAATCTGCACGCCGTCCACGTCGGCAACGGTAATGGCCGACGTACCCGTCTGCGGAACCAGATTCGCATAGCCGAGTCCGAGAACAACCGTGTTTGGGTTGGTAACATTGATGGACCCGGAGTACTTATAAATGCCAGGGGTCAGAATCAAGTTCTGACCGGCAGCGAGCGCCGCATTGATCTGGGCCAGCGTGCTCGATGGCGTAGCGATGAAAAATGTGCTGATGGCCAGAGAGGTGCCGCTACCCAGTCCGCCCGACCAGCTTACGCCTGAAGAATTTGTTTTCAAGCCTGGCGAGAACACAAAGTAGTTGCTGTTGCTGTCCACATAAAGGAAGGGTTTTTCACGGCTTACGGGCGTGTTGGCAAGCACGGTATAGGAGTTGCCCGTGGGGTAGTTGGGCGTCGGAGCGCCGCTGACGCCGGAAAACACCATATTCCAAAGGTTCCCAGACCAGCTTCCAATGGAGCTGTTGCGTGTGTACCACTGCTGCTGGGAGCAGGATTGCAAGGTGCCGGTGATTTTTGTGTCGCTAATGAACCCGCCGCTGGCATAAGCTGGTATTCGTTAGTTCCACTCCATTCGAGCTATCCACATATATGCGCCGGAAGTCCGCCCCCTGGGATACGGCCCATTGCAGCTTGTCCCCCGTCGGGGCGGTAATCTGCATATTCTCCAGGGAACGCCAGAAGTTCGTCGTGACGTTTCCATTCGAATCTGTCTGATTCGAGGTTAGATAGCCGTTGCTGATGTGAACGGCGCTGGGGGTTTGGCCGAGACCGGCAACCGACTCATAGTACCCCACCTCGGCTTGGACGCCGGTGTATGTGCCCGGCATGAAGAATACCGCCCAGCGATTGTTGCTGAACTGCGCTTCGGTGTTGAGCGTGTTGAGTGTGGAGTTGATCGAGGACGCCGAATCGGTGGAAGTGAAAACGTAAACATTGGGTCCAAAAATCGTATTGTTCTGCGCGAACGCCGAACCGCCCCAGCAGAGGAGTGTTCCGAGCGCTAGCCATAGGAACGTCCGGCTCACTGCGCCGGATGAGGATGCTTGTTTTTTCATAAGATCGAAGCTCCAAATGGTATCGGTTAGGGGGACTGGCCGAAGGTCCGGCGCATAGCCATACGCACCGGCTCGGGAACCGCTCTCGCTGTTGTTCTGAATTTCTAGTTCTCGCAGGAACTCACAGCTGCGATGGAGCGAAGATTATTCATTCGGCCACGCTTTACAAGCGAGTTACCGTACATTCACGGATAACGAGACCTGAATGGCTGAGGGAACAGCCTCTGGTAGGGCGTTTTCGGCTTGTCTTGAGCGAGGTGCAGATAAGCACATTAACTGTAACTGTTCACGTACTTTTAACAGATTAGTAAAGGAGAAAGGCCGCGATTATCGGTTGCGTTCTCGTGAAGTATGGCTCGGAATGGCATGTCTTCGACGGAGACCAAGTGATTCTAGGTCGTGTCAGGGGAGCTAGGCCAAGCATGAACGGCCATCCTAAAGCGCTGCGTGGACGTTTAAAGGTGAGCTAGTGCCCTCTTCGAAAAATGAGATTGGCTTCGACAATCTCACTTTCGAATGTTCTCTGCCAGCTTTTCGGAATATAATTGTTCGCCCAGAGAGCCGGGAAGGAACTTTGCGTCCTATGTCAATCGTGACCCCCAAAATTGACACCCAACGGGAAGAAGAATGGCGGGAATTACAAGCTGTGTTGCAGTCGGGCATCCTGGACAATGCGCCCAACCTTTCCAGCTTCCTTAACTACGTGGCAGAGAGACACTTTTCAGGAACCACCAACCAGATAAAGGAATACAGTGTCGCAGTGCATGCGCTGCATCGGTCCGAAGGGTTCGATCCTCAATCAAACAACATTGTCCGCGTGACAGCTCACACGTTGCGAAAGAAGCTCGAACAGTACTATCTGGAGGAAGGAGCCGACCATCCGATCCATATACGGCTTCCTGCCGGGAAGTACGTGTTGCAATTCGAGCGCATGGGACAGGCTGCCGCGACACCGCTGGACTCGACCGGCGCTCGGGTTCCGGTTCAGCTCGCGGCGGGACGAAAGCGTCCCCGGTCGCCCCAGAAGTGGGTGAAATCGCTGGGTCTCTCGGTTGTTGTAGGAGCGGTTTTGCTCCTGCTGGGAATTGTCTTGTTCCGATATTCGTCTCTTGGAGCTCCGGTCAAACTGGATAGTGTTGTTTCCCAACCTGGAGATGAAGCCGGTTCAGGCGCATTGACCACGTCAGGGAAAACACAGCAAAGCAGCATCCGCGTCCGGTTTGGCGCCAGTCCGAAGTCTTTTGTGGATGTTGCTGGGCCTGAAGTGGAGTCCCGACCAGTACTGCAGCGGAGGCTCCAACTTTTCCCACTCGGCTCGCGAGATTCAGGGAACAGACGATCCAACACTCTTTCTGAGCGGGCGCCAAGGGAAGTTTAAATGTAGAATCCCCGTTCCGGCGGGGAGCTATCAACTTCTGTTGCTCTTCGCAGACGCCGAGGGCGACATGGTGGGAGCCCGGCAGGTTGACTTTTCAATTAACGACGGCATAACTCAGGCTTTGGATGTCGTTGATGAGCTCCCAACTCTGGCGCGCAGCCCCAAAGTGATCTGGAAATGTACGTTCACCACTCCACGCCGCTCGTCGGATTGGATGTGTGGTTCGACGGTAGCCAGGAAGTAGCCGTTCTCGTGCAGAAAATCAAGGAGGTTCGCTCGAGCTTCGAGTACGCGTTGTGAAGTGTAAGGTTCTTGTTTTGGATAGGCAGCGATTTGCAGCAGGCGTGTATATGCAAACACTCTTGTTGCATTCGAGAACTCAAATACTCCGAAATAGAGCGCCGGCTGAAGCACGAACACCAGACGTAATCCGGCTGCCTCAGGGGTTACCTGTAGTTCCACAGCTTGAAAGTGACCGGCATTCTTCAACGCGGCCTCGGTTTCATCCACTCTCTCCTGAGAATAGGGAGCATCAACCCGCTGCGAGATGAGTGATCGAAGCGGCTCCAAGTCCAGGTCAGGGCGTCCGGCTAATTCCACGGAGGAGACGTGTCGCCCCTCGTAGGAAATACTTGGCGACTGTGCACCCTGGGGGTGCGCTGCCGAACGGGGAAGCGGCGCGAACAGCAGGAACGCCCACGTGAGGATAAACGCGACTATGGCATGTGGCGCGTGCTTCAACCTGCTTTGCTCCTGTTTCCAGGAAGTGTGGTTGTTGCGCGGAACCGGTAAGTTGAGGACAAGTCGCCATCACTCCATAAAATACGGCAGGTTCGTCACTCAAAGGGAAGGACGCGTACTTCACTGTATGTGCTCTTGATGTTGACTGGTTGCTTTGAGGATGTCCGTTCAATGCAGGAAACAGCGACTCTCACGATTGCCAGTAAGGCGGGGCAGAGGTCAACAGTTTTGCTCGCGGTCGCGCTCATTTAGTGATCGTGAACTCCGCGCTCTCTCCCTCCGCGGAGTTCGGCCCTATCCAGACCGTCACCTCTGCTGGCTCGACCGTGTAATGGATATCGATGTTCCAGAACGCAAGCTGGTCGCGCCCCACCGTAAACTCCACCCTCCCCGATTCGCCGGGAGAAAGTTCGAGACTTCGGAAGCCTTTCAGTTCCTTTGCCGGTAGCACTACGCTCGTGCCGCGCTGTCCGACATAGAGCTGGCAAATCTCACGTCCGGCGCGCGTTCCGTTGTTGGTCACCGTGGCGGATACTTGAATCGCTCCGTGCCCATTGTTCACCGCACGTACACTGGTCGAGTCGCTACTTAATTGGACGTGAGAATAGGTGAAATGCGTGTAGGAAAGACCGTAGCCGAAGGGAAACAGCGGCGCATTCTGCTCATCGATGTAGCGCGATACGTATTTCTCTTCCGATGTGCTCGGAGGATGAGTCAAATCGATCTTGCCCGCAGGGCGGCCGGTCTTTAGATGATCATAGTAAAGTGGTTCCTGCCCCACGGCACGCGGCACGGATACGGTTAGCTTGCCGCTGAAGTTGACGTCTCCGAATAGCGCCCTGACGAGTGCCGGGCCAGCCTGAATACCTGGATACCACGCTTCAACCATTGCGGGAACGTGTGTGGCGGCCCACTTGAGGGCCAGCGGGCGTCCGCTGAACACGACCAGCACGACCGGCTTGCCAGTGTGGGCGACAAGCTGCTCCAGCAGCTTTTCCTGATTGCCGGGCAGGTCGAGATGAGCGCGTGAAGCGGCCTCTCCCGTCATGGTCGCAGCCTGTTCGCCCAGCGCAGCGATGACCAAGTCCGCTTGCCCCGCCGCTTCTAGCGCTTCAGCAAATCCAGCTTCACTAGTGCTGTTGATGTCCGTGCCTTTAGCAAAGAGCAATCGGCCTCCGCTGTTCTGCATTCGCCCAGCCAGTGCCGATTTGAGAGTTACTGCATTGGCAGCGTCTCCTTTGCCCGGCCAGGAGCCCAGCATATCGACGGCGCTGTCGGCGAGCGGGCCGACCAGTGCGATCGTTCGCGTACCCGAAGTTATCGGCAGCAAGGAAGTGCCGTGAACCGGTTCGTTTTTGAGCAAGATCACCGAACGCTCGGCAACTGTTCTTGCCAGCTCCGTGTGTGCGGGATCGATTGCCTTCAGGGAAGAAGATCGCAATGCAGGTGCATATGGATGGTCGAACAATCCCAATGCGAATTTCACGCGGAGCACGCGGCGCACAGCCTCGTCCAGTACTGACTGCGGCAGGTCGCCTGTCCGTACCAATTGCGCGAGAGATTTCCCGTACAGACCACTTTGCATGTCCATGTCGACACCCGCTGTGATCGCTTTTCTCGCCGCCGTTGCGTTGTCGTTTGCCACTCCGATGGAGATCAGCTCACCAACCGCATTCCAGTCGCTGACGACGAAGCCGGGGAAGTGCCATTCGTTGCGCAGAATGCCGGTCAGAGTCGTGGGATTCGCGCTCGCAGGCACGCCGTTCAATGAGTTGAACGCGCTCATGACGGTTGCCGCGCCGGCGTTTACCGCCGATTCGAATGGCGGCAGAAAGATTTGGCGCAGCTTCCACTCCGAGATGTCGGCCGCGTTGTAGTCGCGTCCGGCTTCGGCGGCGCCGTAGCCGACATAATGCTTCACGCAAGCCGCCATTGAATCAGAGTTGTCGGTCCTTCGCCCCTGGTAGCCGCGAACATAAGCTGCGGCCAGCTTCGAGCCGAGATACGGATCTTCTCCGGCCCCCTCAACCATTCGCCCCCAGCGCGCGTCCCGCGCGATGTCAACCATAGGGGAAAACGTCCAGCGAATACCGTCAGCGGTGGCTTCCTGTGCCGCAACTCTCGCCGACTGCTCAATCAAATCCGGATCCCAGGTAGAAGCCATTCCCAACGGAACAGGGAAAGTCGTCCTATAGCCATGAATAACGTCGAACCCAAACAGGAGCGGAATTCCCAGACGAGACTTTTCGACGGCGATGCGCTGGAGTTCGTTTGTTTCCGCTGCGCCAGTCACATTCAGCAGTGAACCGATTTGTCCCTTCGCGATCAGCCCACGGTAGTCGCCGCAAGTAGAACCCGGTCCGGTCGCAGTTCCCGCTGAGCACTGTACGAGTTGCCCGACCTTCTCCTCCAGAGTCATGCGCTGAAGCAGTGCGTCGATACGTTTCTCGATTTCAGGGTTTTGAAATTGGTTCTGTGCGAAAAGGGAGGTGCCGCTGGCAAACAGAACGCAGACAAGCAGCACTGTACGCCGGCTGAGGTCCATCTTGGCTTTGCCGTCCATGCCGTCTTATTGTGATTCAAGGGACTGCGTTTCGCAAACGCGTCAGGTGCAATTGACACGCATCTTCTCGCTCCAAGGCTACCCCCTGCGGAAAACTTTCACAAATGTTGCAATCAAAGGAGTTATTGTTTCAGCTTAACGAAGCTAAGATGTAATGCATTGATAAGGCTAGACTTATCTTCATCAGATTACCTTGCTAACCTAAGCTATTGTTCCCATCTACTTACATTTTAGCAATTTGCGAGGGGAAACCCGACAGGAGCAGATGGATTATATGTGCTGTGCAATCAGCAGCTTACAAGCTATTTCGAGATTAGAGGGGGTTGACATCTCTAACGACGACGACGGTGTCACAGCCCCGTCCACCCACACGTAAAAGTTGCGCAAAGGGTCCAGAGAGTAAGAAGGGGGGAACGCGGAGGAAGATAACTAGCTTTTAGCCCAACTTCTCGCTGCGCTTCGGGATGGCACGCTGCGGGCCCTGTCTGAGGGGGCGTGCGGATTTGTGGTGGTTCTTAAGCCTTCTTTGCCCGCCACATGTGAAAACGTGAATGGAAACCGCATTTCTCCATGGCCTCGCGCGCTTCGGGATTGCGCATGAACGTGTCCCAGACGAAGCGGGTGCGGGCGTTTTCGGCCATCAGCATGCTTATGCCCACGTCGATTCCAACGACTTCCTTGTCGACCCAGCCAGTCAGGGGGTTGAATGCGTCAACGAAGCCGTAGCGTTTCCAAATCTTCTTTCCGTACTGCTGGCGCAGATTACGTAGCACGGTGATCGAGTCTGAGTACAGGAACGGCAATGATCCTGCTGCTGCCGCCGGCACGACGCTGCCGTCTACCGGGCCTTGCAGTGGCGGGCCGCCCCAGGCGACATACCCGTTGCACGAGTCCGACGCAGTGATTCCCCAGCAATCATCTGAGTAGCTGCTGAACTTGTCTTTCAGATCCACGCAGAAACGCCGGTGCGCCCGAACCGCCAGCACGGAATTGTCGAAATAATCAGCGTACTCATCCCGCTTGCCGCGAAAATCGAACCAAGCCTGCGGGAATTGGTGGACGAAAATAGGCGCCGGACTGGAGATGAAGCGGTAATTCTGGTACACGAGCCAGGGGCGTTGTACTGCCCGCCAGCTGCGGGCTGGAATTGGAAAGGTCGGAGATCCGATCGCCAGCAAATAGAGCATTATGCCTTCGCTATAGGAATCCCAGCGAGTAGCGCTGAAGCCGAATTCCGGCATCCACTCCAAGGAGAAGGTATCACCGCCATTTAACATCCATGGCCATTCCACTCGCTCGTAGATTCGAGTGGCGTTCTTGCGAATTTCGTCGTCGTGGAAATACTCGCGGCAGGTCAGCACACCGCAAAGCAGAATTGCCATGTCAATGGGTGATACTTCGCATCCCAGAGCACGGTTGCCATTCTTCATATCGACGAAGTGATAAAAGAAGCCGTGCTCGTGCGGAGCTTGGTTGGCGAGGAAATTCAGGCTGTTACGGACGCGCTGCGCGATCTCGGACTGGGGCCTGAGATTACGCTCGTATGCGATGCACAGTGCGGTAAGGCCGAATCCGGTCGCGGCAATGCTGCTAATTTGCCGTTTGTCGCCGCCATTGGCCTTGGCCCGGTCACGAACAAGTCCCGTGTTAGGGTCGACTTCGTTCCAAAAGAAGTCGAATGACGCTCTTTGTAACTCGTCCAACAGCGCCGAGTCGCTTTGCCTGCTCTCGTGGGCAGAGAACAGCCTTCGAGCGAAACCTCTTTCGCCTATCGAGAGGACTGTGGCCCCGGCCAGAAAGGACCGCAGAAATTCACGTCTTGTCCAGTGCATCAAAGTGGCGGCGCAACAACTCAGGAGAATGAACTAGCTACCAATCCACTATGCACTGCTGGTCTTATCTTTTGAGTAAGGCAAAACACCGGGATGGCCTGTTTTTTGAATCTAACACGGTCCAAGGTGTGTGGGCCAGCACGCGGCCACAATTCTGGAAATTTAGCTCTCGAATGCGAGTTGCTTGCCGGGAGCATTGGGTGTACGAGGTGACACCATGGGGGCACTGATGTGCCATATCGGCCGGACGCGACGAACAACAGTACGCTCCTGCAACAGCAGTTCGGTTGCCTGCACGTGCACATCTTCATGGAACCACTGCCGCACTATATCGCCGCACAGAAAGTTGGCCATGGAAAGCAGCGTCATGCCTTGATGATGCGCCATCCAGGAATTCACGATCCGAAACCGATCACGGCGAAAGAATTTGTCCGTACCAAAATCTACGGCTTCGTAGAACCCATATCGGCCAAACCAGCCATACTTGGACATTCTTTGCAGGTTATCTACCGCCGCTTCAGGATTCACCGCTAGCGACATCGCGGTCGCATAGGGAGCTATGACCATTCGCGGTTCTTCCAGGGACTGTAGCGCCAGAGCCGGAACGCCGAAGGCGCGATAGTTGTACGTCCCGGCTTCATCCATCTCAGAATATGCCGATTCCGAGATACCCCAGGGAATTCGCTTGTCTGCCGCGTATTCGCGCTGAGCGTTGACCGCGCCCTCCATGCATCGTTGGAGTAAGGTGTCTGGGTAAGATTTCATCCAGATCGCCGGCATCAGGTACTCGAACATCGTGCCCGTCCAGGAGACCAGCGTCGAACCGCCACGAGTATGCACTTGCGCACGTCCCAGCTTGAACCAGGCGTCCTGTGGGATATCGCCCTTAGCAACGGCGATGAACGTCGCAAGGCGTGCTTCCGATGCAAGCAGGTCATAACAGGCCGGATTCTGCTTGCCTGAATGCAGGTCATAGCCGATTGACAGCAGGTGGCGGCGGTGATTCAGCAAGAATCTGAAGTCCATGTCGCTGAACCAGCGTTCGGCATCGTTCGCCACCGCGGTCAGTTCTCTGATCAAACAGACGGAGCGCGCATGCGCTATCGTTAAAAGGAGTCCCAGATACTCGCACTTCTCGCGATCCGCTCCAGAGCATTCCGTACCCGCATTGCGAAGCTTCGTTTGCAGCTTCTGAATGAACTCGGGTAGCTTTGCGAGGGGGATGTCGCTACCGTCTTCTGTAGGCAACCTGCATCCTACCGGCTCGAATTCAGGCAGCAACCATGGCATGTATTCGCTGACGGCCTCTCGCAGTCGCTCCCCGCGTGTTCGGAGTTGAGCAGCGAACCACAGAGCCTCTCCCGAAGCGCGACGTGCGCCGCCATTGGCGAGCGGATCGGACGTAATCGCGAACAGCCGTTTTGTGAATGGCAGCCCGCGCCATGCCCGACAGCTACGCAACACTTTCCTCTTCGGGAGCGCCTTGAGATTCGCCAGTGCTCGCATGTGGTCTTCGTATCCATTGAATAAGGCAGCCGACAGAAGCGGCTTTTGAAGAAGTGCGCTGCAACCGTTCTTTAGCGAGATGAGCGATGCCGCAAGATTTCCACTGTCCACCGAGGAAACAAACTGGGGTTCCAGCGGCGCCAACGTGCGTGTGTCGTACCAGTTCAGGAGGTGTCCCTTGTAACACCGCAGGCGGTCCATCGTATCCAGAGTGCGCTGCGTCTGCTCCACAAATTCAGGGACGGTGATATAGCCTAGTTCACATGCGACCTGGCGGGCATTCAGCAGAAAACCGACATTCGTCGGGGAAACCCGTGCTGCAACCTGTGGCGGGTCGGCCTGAACGTTGTCCGGAACCAGCCAATTGTGCTCCTCGCTGCTAAGTTCGGCGAAGTATCGCCAGGTGTGGAGCGCCGCAGCCCGCAGGAACAGTTCGTCTTTGCGGGAAGCTGGCCTTTGCTCACGGTGGGGTGGACGATCCAGCCACAAGGAGACCAACTTGCTGCTCCCCCAAAGAACGAGTATGGGAAGTGCGACCCAAACGGCGCCATGGCGCACAAACAAGAGCCAGATGCCGATAGCCAGTGCGATAGCTGGCGTCAAAAGCAGGTATAAGTCAAGGTGCGTGCGCTTGTTCTTGCTCGCTTCTGTTTCAGCAGCCGTTTCCCACTCAAGCAAACGCTTCCCCGAAATTGAACGGCGGTACAGACTGCGCCAAATCGCATCCATCGAAACCAACGCGTCGTGGAGCAAAAATGTCACGCTCAACAAAAAACTAGCGAACCCGGTTGCAACGGCAGCGAAAGCGCCCTTCGCCGCGGCGAGTCCACCACCAAGCGCGGCGCGAACCAACGCAACGGGAAACTGAAAGGCCGTCGGAGCGAACAAGATCGCAAGAGGCACCAGAGTCCAATAAATCGGCCTTCCGGGCAGAATGGCCCAAGCAACGAGAAAGAGCGCCAACGTCGCCGGTTCGACGATACTTCGGCGAAGGTTGTCCAATATCTTCCACCGCGCAATGAGCGAGATGGGATTTGGGACGCGCCTTTCCTTTTCATCACGAACCCGCGAAAAGAGCCACTCGATCGTCTGCCAATCGCCTCGTACCCACCGGTGCTTCCTCCGAATGTAAGCGCTGTAATGAGAAGGATAGTGATCGATTACTTCAACGTCGCTGACCAGGCCAGCGCGACAGTAAGCGCCTTCGATGAGGTCATGGCTCAGGATCGAGTTGCGCGGAAAGCGCTGGTCCAGCACACGGTGAACGGTGCGCACCTCATAGAGTCCTTTCCCAACAAACGTGCCCTCACCGTAGAGATCCTGATAAACGTCTGAAGTGGCCCGCGTATAAATATCGAAGCCAGTCCGCCCCGAGTAGATGGAAGCCAAGCGCGATCGCGCAGCGCTCTCTATGCTAATGCCGACTCGCGGTTGCAGAATCCCAAAACCGTGAACAACGATGTTCAGTTTGTTGTCGATGATTGCCTGCCCCAGCGGATGAGCAAGCGTACCGATCAATCGCGCTGCTGTTCCGCGGGGCAGTTCCGTATCGGAGTCGAGCGTGAGCACATACCGAACCTTTCGCAAAACGGAAAGATCTCCAGCCTTGTACGGGAAGCTATCGTACTCGCCGACAACCAGTTTGTTGAAGTCCAGCAACTTGCCGCGCTTGCGCTCCCATCCCATCCAGACGCCCTCGCGGCGGTTGTAGACGCGGTGCCGGTGGAACATTGAAAACGTTCCGAAGCCATTTCCGGCATACTTCCGGTTAAGCTCCCGTATGAGTCCGCCGCACAGTTCGACGAGCGGGTCGTCTTCGCGTGACTGCTCGGCTGAATCGGCAAGATCCGTCAACAGCGCGAAATGCAGGTTTGCGCTCGCGTTTCCCACATAACGTACCTCCAGCTCTTTCACGAGCTGCCGGACCTGTTTTTCGTTCAGCAGTAACGTGGGCACTACAACCATCGTTACGCAGTCGTCGGGAATGCTTTCCGCAACGTCGAGCTTGGGAAGGCCTCGCGGTTCGAGGAGAGACGTTGTGATGCGGTTCATTATTTCGACTGCGCTTTGGCTGCACGGTATGAGCAAAGCAAGGGCGGTAAAAAAGACGCTCCAAAGCGAGTTGAAATTGATCCGCCACAAAATGGTCAGGATCATGACGAGAGTCAGGATCTCGATACCCGAAAAATAGAATGCATCCGGAGAACGAAGCAAGACTTCCCTCAGACGGTCAAGCAGAGGAAGCCGGACATCGGCCCGTCGGCAAAGCAGTTCACGCCCTTCCGCGATCAAGTAATAACCAACATGCGAACGTCGCAGCGCCAAACGAGAGTCCGGCTCGTAGACACGGAGCGACTCCCGCGCCAGGGAAATTGCCAGTTCCGCAACTTCGCATTCCGAGTTGCTCGAATATCTCGCGAGCTCCACCACTTCCTGGCGGTACATGTCGCGGCTCTGGGCATCCATGCGCGCATAAGCCCCGGCGGGGTCGCGCCGCAAAACTTCATCGAAAACGATCAGAGGCTCCAGCAACTCCTTCCACGGAGCTTCTTCGATGGCGCGCAGGCTTGAAATGCAAGCCGCCGTTTCGCTCGCTTCTGCATGTTTGTTTCCAGATCGCTGCACAGCAAGTTCGACAATACGCTCCAGCAGCACGAGCCTCATCGCAGGTATGATTTCCCACAATTCGCCGAGACGAAGAACCGCCACGGTTTGAAAAGAGTGTAAGTACGTGCTGAACCCGGTATCGTCAAGCCGGTACTCGAGAGAGGCAAGCATGTCTTCCGCAATGACCAGCGGACGCGGCGCGACCTCGCGATTGGGCCGGCGGATATGCACCGTGCGCCTCAGTCCATCTCGCATTTGTTGAAGCTGACCGGTCTGCGACCGCAAGAGCTCGACGTTGTCGCGAATCCATCGCTGTTGTTCCGTTTCAGCATCGCCGGAGCGAGCCACGTTTGCCTTGGCAGCGAATACTGCTTGCATCCTTTCGCCCAGCTTCTTCACGCGCTGCGAGAAGTAGCGCGAAGTCTTTGTACGAGGAACCCACACCATGCCGCGCGCACAATCAAGGGCCCTGGCCGTAAGTTGCGCTTGGAGTTCCTGCTCGTTGGAGCCAATCGCCAGCGCAAATGATCCGAGATGAATATTGTCAGTCATATACTTTCACACAACAGCTAGCGGTAGCTGGCGGCTTGAAGTTCGAACATTTCGGCGTAACGTCCTCCCAACGCCATCAATTGCCGGTGGTCGCCATCTTCGGCGATTCGGCCGTTGGCGAGAACCACGATGCGGTCCGCCATACGCACCGTGGAAAAACGGTGCGAAATAAAAAGTGCCATCTTGCCGTCCGTAAGTTCGGCGAAACGGTTGAAGATTTCGAACTCGCTCCTGGCATCCAGCGCGGCTGTAGGTTCGTCGAGAATCAAAAGTTGTGCATCCCGCAAGTACGCTCGAGCCAACGCGAGCTTTTGCCACTCTCCGCCGGAGAGATCCACGCCCTCAAGGAATCGCCGTCCCAACATCTGCTCGTAAGCGCCCGGAAGTCTCGCGACCACCTCGTCGGCCAAACTCTTCCGAGCGGCGCCCAGAATCAAATCGTCGGCGGTTATGTCTTCGATCCGCCCGACCGCGATGTTTTCGCGCGCCGTCATCTCGTAGCGCACGAAATCCTGAAAGATGACACCGATCTCACGGTATAAATCCTCAAGGTTGTACTCGCGCAAATCGACGCCATCGAGTAAAATCTGCCCGCCCGTGGGATCGTAGAGCCGCGTCATCAGTTTGACGATCGTCGTCTTTCCCTCGCCGTTCTCGCCAATCAGTGCGACGCGCTCGCCCGGCGACAACGTCAAGTTCAGTCGATCAACAACAGCCCGTGTTGTTCCGGGATAACAAAACGAGACATTGCGAAATTCAAAGCCGCGCATGATCGGACGGGGCGCCGGCAGCGCATTCGGTTTCGAGCGAATTGTCGGTTTCATCTCAAAGAACGACAGCAGGTCGGTGAGGAAAAGTGCCTGGTCAGCAATGCTGGACGCGGTCGAGAACATCTGCTGAATGTTGCTGCTGGCCTGCAGGATCGCACCTGCCAGGAAGTACAGTGTTCCAATTGAAATTGCGCCAATCAGCGTCCGCCAGATTACCCAGGCGTAAGCCGCGTAGTAGCCCAACGTTCCAAGAATCGACAAAAGCGCGCCAGCCCTGAGCCGCCGGCCCGAAAGCTCCACGTTCTCGCGATAGATTTGGTCCGACAGCCTCGTGAAGCGCTCGGTAAGAAAGCCGCTGAGCCCGAATAGCTTGAGTTCCTTTGCTGCTTCTTTGCTTCCTCCGATGATTCGCAAATAGTCGAGTTGGCGGCGCGCCGGGGTTTGACGAAAATTCTTTGCGTATCCCAGAAAGGCAAAGTGACTCTCGCCAAGAAATGCCGGCACGACTCCTGCCACTAGAATCAGCAGCAACCAGGGAGAAAAGAATGCGATAGAAATCGAGAGTGAAACGGCGGTCACCACCTGCTGCAACAGGCGTCCGATGGATTGAATCATTCCCAACCGGTCTGTCGCCTGCACGCGGGCACGCTCCAGTCGGTCGTAAAACACTGGATCTTCGTAGGCGGTCAGATCCAGCTCTGCCGCGTGCCGCATCACCTCTATGCTGACATGGCGCGTGTACTTGTCCGCCAGCAGCGAGTCAAGATAGTCGAGAACTCGGTTCAATATACTGCCGCTCACGGCCAGCCCGAATTCCGCGCCCACAAGCCACCATAGGCTCCTCGGAATCGGCTGGTGGTGTGCAACAACGGCAACGATGCTATCGATGATCAGTTTGCTGACCGCCAGCAGCCCGATCGGCAACAACGACGTGAGCACACGAATGACGATGCCGGACGCGACTACCAACGGTCCCGACCTCCAGACGATCTTGAGCACCGGTGGCACTTGCCGCAGTGCAGCCAGACGCTCGTCCCATGCCGTCCAAAACTTCTGTTGTTCTCCGAACATGAATCAGACGTATCCTCAGGGGCGACACTCAGGCCAGAGCGGATTAATTGACGAAGTTGTCTTTTATGATGCCGAATTGAACACGGGGTAGCAGTGAACGCCAGTGAAATATTGAATTACTCGCGCTAATTCTTACGATAGCGTTGGACAACTGCTCGCGTACAACGTCGTCCGGCACCCATGGCAGATGCGAGTGTCTCTCCCAAGACATTCCTTTGTTCTTCGGCAGGCAATTCGTGCAGCAGTGTGAGAAAAGCGCCGTTGGTCCAGCCGAAGCCGACGACATTGGTTTGGTAACCGGCGGTGACGTTCGACTCTGCCGTGCGTGTCACCACGTTGTACTTCTCCCTGATCGTGCCGTCGCGCCGAAAGTTTTCGAGAACGGTGGCAAGAAACTCCGACGAGACTCGATCCGCCTCGGCAGTGAATCCGTAGCGGCGCATTCCTTCCACGGCGATCAGCTCGACTGGTGCCCACCCATAGGGTAGATCCCACTGCACGCCGCTCGCCCGGTCGCTCATGGCGATTCCGCCCGACTGTTCGAATACCCTTAGATTTCGCATTACACGGCTGGCCTGCTCGGAGGTCGCGAGCCCCACCCATAAAGGGTAGAACGTCGTCGCATAGTCGTATGTGGATTGCTGGCCCGCTTCTACGTCGAAATCGAAAAACATGCCCTTCGCCTCATTCCAGAGATAGCGGTTGATCAGCTGCCTGCGCCGCCTGGCTTGGGCTCGCCAGTGCCGCGCCTCTTGCGCGCGTCCTAGCAATTCCGCCATTTCGGCTAAGTCTGTCTCCGCTTTATAAAGCAAGCTGTTCAGGCAGACCGGTGCGTAGTGGTGCGTCGATCCACCAAACGGACCAAAACGAAACGACACGTCAAAGCCCGATTCGCGCATGGCTCGATCACCTTTATAGAAATCGGCAGTCAATCGAACTGGCTGGCTTTCGGTACACGGTCTCTTCGCGCACAACGGCACGTGCATTACTGGGCCTGTGCCGCCGTCAGGGACGAGCGCAACATATCCTCTCTGTGCCCGCGGATGCAGCACCAGCCAGTTGGCGACGTCGATGTAGTAATCCGGATGATCCGAAATTTCCGGAACCGGACCATCCCCTACGTCGAAGTAACGCGCCAGCCCCGTTCCGCCCGCATTCTTTGGTGGGTGCGTCCACAACTCGTAATCGCGCCTCGCATACCGGTAAGCACGCGCCAGCCAGAGTGAGTCGTCACGCCCCGCGTTTGTGTCGGCTGAATACTGCGCCATGATCATCGAGGTGAGAAACGGGGGCTGCGAGCGCGTCAGGTAGTAAGTACGGTTCGCATTGAGCACGGCACCGTAGTTGGCAATTTCGTAAAAGAAATTCTCAATCATGCCGCGCGCCAAGTCACGCTCGCCATCTTGCAGAAGCCCTCGAATAATGAAATAGCTGTCCCATCCGTACATCTCGTTGAAGCGCCCTCCTGGAACCACATAGCGATTGGGCAGATAAAGAAGGCCTGGAAATTTCAGTTGCTCAGGCTTGATCGTACCCAGGCGCACGATCCGCCGTGGCAGCTGTTCAACGTCCACATGGCATTGTCTCTTGAGGACGTCGAACCTACGCAACGCCGCCCCCTGCGGGACGTAGAGCACAGGCTGAGCGCTCGCGCCGAACTTCGGATCGACAATCGATGAGCACTCGTTCATGGAGCGCCCCAGGCGCTGCCAAGCCTCCTTTATGTAGGTCAGGATGTTGGCCTGTGTTGCCGGTCCCGACTGGGCAGCTAACACCGTGCTCTGGCGCGCGAGGTCTTCACATGGTGCGGCCGGTTCGAGCAGTAACGCAGCGGACAGAAAGACGATGCACAACCGGGAAACAAGCGTGCGTTTTACTCGGTCGCTCACAACGGTTTAAATCCCGCGCGGTTCATCCCACGTTTTGCTTCAGGATTCTTCATGAACGTCTCCCATACGAAGGCAGTTCGAGCGTTCTCCGCCATCGTCATGGTGATGCCGGTATCGATTCCGATCACGTCACTGTCATACCAGTTTCGCAGCGGATTGAAGGCATTCACGAATCCGTAGCGGCTCCAGGCTTTTGGATAACGGTCCTTGATAGTACGCAAAACGCGCATCGCCGGCTGTGGCAGGAACGGCAGAGAGCCTCCGGCCGCGCTGGGCACAACCGTGCCGTCAATAGGGCCTGTCAGCGGAGGCCCGCCCCAAACGACGTATCCCTTTTGAGAATCGGAAGCGGTGATACCCCATAGGTCTTCGCTGTAGTCGGGAAACTGCTTTGACAGCTCAATGCAGAAGCGCCGGTGCGCCTCGATTGCGATGACCGAGTTCTGAAAGTAGTCGGCGTGTTGATCCCGTTTCCCTCGAAAATCAAACCATGCTTGCGAGTACTGGTGGACGAAGAGCGGAGCGAATGATCCTATGTAGCGCAATCCCTGATAGTCAAAGGTAGTTCGTTGCCAGGCGTTCCAGGCGCTTACATTCAACGGATAGGAAGCAGAGCCCAATCCAAGCAGATACATCATCATCAGCTCGCTGTAGTAATCCCAGCGATACGGGAGAAATCCTGTGTCAGGCGTCCAGCCGTGCGGAAGCAGGGCCGTATCTTCTGAAAGCCAGCTCCAGTTCACGCGATTGAAGATTAGCGTCGCCAGCTCCGAGATTTCGGAATTCCGGAAATACTGGCGGCAGGTGAGAACTCCGCACAGCAACATTGCCGTGTCGATTGAAGATGCTTCCGCATCCCACACTCTCTCGCCGGTGTTGATGTCGGCCCAATGAAAATAGAACCCACGGTGGGTTGGCAGTTTCTTCCACAAAGACCGTAAGGTTGTGAGAGCGCGGCCGCGCGCGTCAGCAAGCGAAACATAGCCGCGCTTATGCCCGACGCATAGGGCTGTCAGGCCGAAGCCGGTTGCAGCAATGCTGGCCACGGCGTTGCTCGTGGGCACTTGAAAATTGAAACGGTCTCTGACAAGTCCCGTTTGTGGATTAGCCTGTTCCCAGAAGAACAAGAAATTGGCGTGCTCCAACTCCTCGAGAAACTGGTCGTCCTCGGGCGTGAGCGATCCAGGCGTAAGAGCTGGGGCAGGACAGGCGCTGACATCTTCGGAAGCACTCGACACAAGCAATCGAGGAGCTACAGCCCAATCTGTGGTGAGTACTGCGGCTGTCATGCCGATGATCCGCTTGATTGCTTCCCGGCGTGAAACTTCTTTGTGGCTACTCGGGTTCACCATCAGTCGCGTCTTCGAAACTAAGCGAGGTATCTCGCAGCAGAATCCCGCGCAAAAAGCATCGTACTTCCTGAGATGCCAGAGCACGGTAAGCGGATGGGTCGCAAAGGGAAGCTGGCGATTTGGCTGTGTGTGGCCGCGGTGGTGGGCGCGGGCGTTGCCTTTCTCATCGTGTCACACAGGCCGCCGCACGAGCTTACGCTGAATGGGGCCGTCCTGAGGCAAGATGCAGACCCGGCAAAACGTACGCCCATTGCCGATGCCAAGATTACGGCTGCCTATGGTTCAATCGTCGTCAGCGCACGATCCGATTCTTCAGGAGCGTTCAGACTAATCCTTCGGAACAAGTCGAACGTGAAGAGAACTCAGTTCGTCACCTTAACTTTCGAACATCCTGGATACCGGAGCCTTGAGCTAACCGTTGAACCCAGCGACAAGATCTACGTCGCCGCCATGGTTCCTATTCACAATGAAAAACCCACGGGGCCGCATCAAGCTCCGGTGAAGATCGCGAACGTTTCCGTGCGGTATTCCGTGCAAAGCACGACCACGTTGGAAGTCGGTAGCGCTGTCAAGACGTTCGAGGTTGTCAATACCGGGAACGTCCCGTGTAACGGTCACGAGCCATGCTCTCCCGACGGGCGATGGAGAGCTGCGATTGCTTCCGCATCGATTGACGCGGGCGAACAGAACGAATTTCGCAATGCTCGTGTTTCGTGCGTCGCAGGACCGTGCCCGTTCACGAAAATCGAAAGCGACCAGTTTTCGAAGGGCGGGCGCAACATCAGCGTCGCGGTGTTGGACTGGTCCGACACCGCTACTTTCCTGCTGGAAGCCGAGGTGGTCCGGTCTACTAGAAGCGACATCGTGCGAATTTCATATCCTGTAATTCTGGGTGAACAGCTGAACTTTTCTTTGCCCGCCGAGGGAACAGGGCCGAGTATCGAAGCCGAACTGGATGGAAACAGAATCGTGTTCCCCTTGGGCCCGAGCCTTTGCCTGACTTGGGCCAACTGCAAGCTCACGGCTGATCAGAATAATAGCCAGCTTTATCGATGTGCGCTAAAGCCAGGCTACACTTTCTAGCCCAGTTGCTGCACGAGAGACCTCGTTGAAATTACTCCGAAGCAGGACCGGGTGAAAGTTCGTAAGACGTCTTGATTTCGATGCAGCGATGCAGTGTTCGATACAGGGGACAGCGCATCGGATACAGACTGTGCACTTCTTCGACGATGCCACGAACGTCCTCTGGAACCGTAAGCCGATGGTGAACAAAAATTCGTCGGATCACCAGGACTCCTTCCTCGGACTCCACCTCGCCGTGCACATCGCTGCTGAGAGCCCCACGGCCGGTCTTGACATTCCGCGCTGCCAGCGCGGTGGCAAATGTGCCCTGTAGTCAAGCTGCAGTAGCGGCAATCACATAGTCAATCGTGGCCGCACGCGGTTCTTTGATCGTGGCCGGATCCAGTCCGTAATGCCTGGCGATTGCGCCGTGGACCCCAAAAAGCACGGGGGCAGGTTCCGCGGGAAGTTGCGCCAACCGAATGGCGCCTTGTCCGCGGTCGATTCTTCCTTCAAAAACGTATGTCGGATCTGTCATCGTTTTCCCTTTCAGGGGGAAGTTGCCTTTACTCAGTGGCCGACAGAACCATTGAAGATGTCCTCAATCCTTCAGGAATCCACCTACTCCAGGCTGGCTAAACCTGCCGGCCCAAGACTCCGTCAAAAAAAAAGGCTGCCGCGGCAGCCTATTCTGCTCACCTAAGCTACGCATTAAAAGCCGACGGACGAGAGACGGTCTGCGCAGCCGGGACTTCCGCTTCCGGCGGCGCTCCAGTCATCGCGCGCGTCGGACGGCACAAGAGCAAGAACCAGTTGCGTTGCAAGTTGGGCCTCATCAACCGAGCTATCAACAACCAGATCGGCGGAAATGTTCTGGGGCAACGCGACTTCAGGATTGCTGAGCAGTACGATTTTCACGCCAGGCTTGCAGCGCCTAATCTCTTTGCAGTATTCGATGGCCTGTTGGGGATCGTGGTCGGCCTCGAGCAAAACGGCGTCTATGGGCGCGGCACCCTTCATGTATGCAAAGGCAGCTTCGAGGGAGTTGCACCGGATCAAGAGAAATCCCTCGTCATACAGGGCGAAAAAATCGAGCTCTTTGTGGACTCCGACTAGCAACATGAACTTCAACAGGAAGCGCATTGGGTCTCCGTCTGCAATGGCGAACTGGTATTCGGCAGCATCAAGATATCCAACAAAGCAGGCCCGTGCCCTTTTTCGTTCGCGTTGTTACGAAAACGGAACAGGTTGGTCGCGGAGTTCGTGCGTGATCAAGTGGTTCGGCGATAAGTGCATACAGATGTGGTATTTACCTAATTGTAACGATACCTCGCATTGGGGTGCAGAACGTGGTTCGTCCTCCGAGCCGTTACGGAAACAGAACAAACCAAACAAAAGCCCACCTGTCGCAGCGTGTCATTCCGAGGTGCAGCCGAGGAACCTGCTTTTCGCCCGCACCACTACCGTTGCCGATCTTCCACCACCGCCGCCCACAGCGTGTCATCCCGAGCGCCAGCGAGGGACCTGCTTTTCGCCCGCACCACCACCGCCGCCGATCTTCCACCACCACCGCCCGCAGCGTGTCATTCCGAGGCGCAGCCGAGGAACCTGCTTTTCGCCCGCGCCGCCACCGCTGCCGATCTTCCACCACCGCCGCCCACAGCGTGTCATTCCGAGGCGCAGCCGAGGAACCTGCTTTTTGCTCGCGCCGCCACCGTTGCCGATCTTCCACCACCGCCGCCCGCAGCGTGTCATTCCGAGGTGCAGCCGAGGAACCTGCTTTTCGCCCGCGCCGCCACCGCCGCCGATCTTCCACCACCACCGCCCGCAGCGTGTCATTCCGAGGCGCAGCCGAGGAACCTGCTTTTTGCCCGCGCCGCCACCGCCGCCGATCTTCCACCACCACCGCCCGCAGCGTGTCATTCCGAGGCGCAGCCGAGGAACCTGCTTTTTGCCCGCGCCGCCACCGCCGCCGATCTTCCACCACCGCCGCCCGCAGCGTGTCATCCCGAGCGCCAGCGAGGAACCTGCTATTTGCTCGCGCCACCACCGCCGCCGATCTTCCACCACCACCGCCCGCAGCGTGTCATTCCGAGGCGCAGCCGAGGAACCTGCTTTTCGCCCGCACCACCACCGCCGATCTTCCACCACCACCGCCCGCAGCGTGTCATTCCGAGGCGCAGCCGAGGAACCTGCTTTTCGCCCGCGCCGCCACCGCTGCCGATCTTCCACCACCGCCGCCCGCAGCGTGTCATTCCGAGGCGCAGCCGAGGAACCTGCTTTTTGCCCGCGCCGCCACCGCCGCCGATCTTCCACCACCGCCGCCCGCAGCGTGTCATTCCGAGGCGCAGCCGAGGAACCTGCTTTTTGCCCGCGCCGCCACCGCCGCCGATCTTCCACCACCACCGCCCGCAGCGTGTCATTCCGAGGCGCAGCCGAGGAACCTGCTTTTTGCTCGCGCCGCCACCGCCGCCGATCTTCCACCACCACCGCCCGCAGCGTGTCATTCCGAGGCGCAGCCGAGGAACCTGCTTTTTGCTCGCGCCGCCACCGCCGCCGATCTTCCACCACCACCGCCCGCAGCGTGTCATTCCGAGGCGCAGCCGAGGAACCTGCTTTTCGTTCGCACCACTACCGTTGCCGATCTTCCACCACCGCCGCCCGCAGCGTGTCATCCCGAGCGCCAGCGAGGAACCTGCTTTTTGCTCGCGCCACCACCGCCGCCGATCTTCCACCACCGCCGCCCACAGCGTGTCATCCCGAGCGCCAGCGAGGGACCTGCTTTTCGCCCGCACCACCACCGCCGCCGATCTTCCACCACCACCGCCCGCAGCGTGTCATTCCGAGGCGCAGCCGAGGAACCTGCTTTTTGCTCGCGCCACCACCGCCGCCGATCTTCCACCACCACCGCCCGCAGCGTGTCATTCCGAGGTGCAGCCGAGGAACCTGCTTTTCGCCCGCGCCGCCACTACCGCCTATGTCATTAGAGATGTCAAGGCCCGCAACTTGCTAAAAACTACGTAAGTTACTGATTCAACGGAAAATATAATCCTCCCACTCCTGTCGGGTTCACCCCGTGCGAATTGCTAAAATGTATATAGAGGCTGAAACAGAAGCGTTACCAGAGTAATCTGACGAGGCTAAGTATCTTAGTTATCAACGAGTTGAACCAAGTCTCAACGAGGCTGAAATCGTAACTCATTTTGTTTGTGCAACTTACGATTTATCGAGACAGGGTGGGGTAGGTGCAGCACAGGTATTACGCGGAAGCGGAAGCGGACGAGAATCAGGAGCGCTTGGCGTTCGTTTGCGCAAGCGCCCCCAATAACTTCAGAGGACCGACTAGCTACTGTAATGCCGGGCTTTCTGGCGTGCATTCCTGCCCGGCCACGGCGGAGCGGACTACTTGGTCCTCGGCGCTGCAGAAGCTGCGGAGACCAGTACTACCAACCTTGACGGGGACAGCCGCGACGAAGAAGCGTTCGCCGGTTCCCAACAAAGCAAATCTGTAGCCGCTCTTTGTGCCGCCGGCTAGCATGGGATCGATTAGCTTCGCATCGCCGAGTTGTTCCAGAGAGACTGGGTATGAACCCTTCTCGGCCTGGTATGCCGTGGAGGCGGTAACAACGGTGCGAACCGATGCCACGGCGGACGCTTCGTTCGCCGCTGTCCGGGCCTTGAGCAGGTTGGGGATGGCGATAGCAGCGATGATGAGGACTACCAGGACCACAAATGTGAGAGCGACGCTGATGTAGCCCATGATGAGGCCGGCCAATGCCATGCCTTCGCCCTTGAGCTTGCCCATGCTTTTCTTGATCTTTGATCGGGAAATGTGACCGAGGATGATGGCGGGAAGCCCTGTCAGAATCCCAAGTAGCGTAACGGAGAGTATGCCGCAAATAAGGCTGGCAACAGCTTTGCCGTCAGTTTGCGGGGTGACGACGGGCGCGAAGCCTGGCGGTGGTTCGACCGTTGGCTCGGGTGCGTACACGGCTGGCGCGACCGCGGCGGCCGAACCGTCCATCGACGCAGGCGCGGGTTGCGCCGGGAATAAGGTTGTCAGTAGATTGCCGCACTGAGTACACGAAGCGGCTTCGTCAGGATTCTGTAAGCCGCACTGATTGCAGAGCATTGGCATTGCCTCGCTGAGATTTGTGGACAGCTTCGCTTCACGGAACAGTAGTCGGGAAACGGGCGTCAGTCAATCTGGAATTGTGGAGGAAGTGGCGAGTGCCTAGTGAAAGGCCTGGTGACGAGTGTTTAGTGGCGAGTGGCTAGCGAAAAGCCGTTACTCGCCACTGGCCCTCGTCACTAGCCACTGTTTCTTACCGGTTCAGGTTGCGGGCTGCGGCTTTCTCCGCGATGATCTTTTTCGCGCTGTCAGCCAGAGCCTTGGCCTGGGGAAGCAGGTCGAGTCCCTTTAAGACTTCAGGATCGGCCTCAGCCGAGACCCTCAGTCCTTCCTGCTGGCCGAATTCGCTGACAAAGATCTCGCTCTTGATGCGGGCGCGAATCCAGTCGTCATTCTCTTTCAGTTCGGCATCCGTATAGGGGACTTTTTCCTGATCGAGGAACTTGCGGAAGTCCTGCATGACAGCGTCGTCTACTTCGAAGCTCTTCTGGATATGCTTGCCGATCACGTAGTGCTTGGCATAGTTGAAGAAGACGTAGTTCTGCAGCAGGCTGTCCTCGAAGTGATTAGGCTTGGGAGATTCGTACTTCACGTCGGGCGTGATGCCGCCGCCACCATAGACAGTGCGACCGCCGTCAGTCGTTTTGACTTCGCGGCTGGCTGCGGCATCCTTATCTTCAGCTTCGTGGTTGTAATAGTAGTCGTAGAGCGAGATGCCGTTATAGTCGCGCTGGATGAGGCGGCCACTGGGCGTGTAGTACTTGGCGGTTGTCAGAGCCAGACCGGTGTCCTCGGACAGCGGATAGACGGTCTGAACGAGACCCTTGCCGAAGGTATTTTCACCTACGATGAGGCCGCGGTCGTGATCTTGTATGGCGCCCGCAACGATTTCAGCGGCGGACGCAGTGCCGCGGTTTACGAGAACGACGACCGGATAATCCTTGCCACCGTTGCCATGGGCGGCGCGGTAGACCTTCTCGGGTGAAGTGCGGCCGTGATGCGAAACGATGACGGCGCCCTTCTTGAGGAACTTGTCGGCCACGCCGACGCCCTCGCTAAGCAGTCCGCCTGGATTCTGCCGCAGGTCGAGAATCAGGCCTTTAAGATCGCCCATTTCATCGAGCGCTTCCTGAACTTCGTGCTCAGTGGTTTCCTGGAAACCGGAGACGTGCATGTAGCCGATGCCAGGCCTGATCATGAAATGCAGATCTACGCTGTAGCGCGGGATCTCGTCGCGCGTGACGGAGAACTCGATCGGTTTGTCGGTGCCCTCGCGCAATACCGTGATCTTTACGACCGTGCCCTTGGGGCCCTTGAGCAACTCGGCAACATCGCTGGTATTCATGTTGTCGGTCGGCTTGCCGTCGACGGCAACGATGACGTCACCGGGGCGGATTCCGACGCGATAGGCCGGCGTACCCGCGAAGGGAGCGATCACGATGACCTTGTTGTTGCGCGGACCGACTTGCATGCCGACGCCGTAGTACTTGCCGCGCTGCTCTTCGCGGAGCAGGGAATACTGCTTCGGGTCGAAGAAGTTGGAGTGCGGATCAAGCACGCGCAACATACCCGGGATGGCGCCATTGTAGATGGCTTTGTCCGGATTCACCGGTTCGGCGTAATTTTGTTCGACCACGTCGTAAACGTCGGAAAACTGGCGCAGGCTTTCGCGGATGTCAGAGTCGGCGAGCGAGGAATTACTGCCAACGCGCTGTCCGAAAAGGGCTCCGAGCGTTCCACAGAGAAGGACAATGCCGATAACGGCAAGAAGGGTGCGGCGAGAACTACGGACCATCTTGTTTCCTTGAGTTGCGGTCAAATCCGCGGCATTGGGTACGCTTTCGTGCTTCACTACCAGCCTCGATGTTGTAAGCGCAACGTCCTGAACTGAAAGCAGTATAACACGTCAAAAACGCGCTTTTGGGCCACTCCGGGCACGGAAAAACGCGATCAGGCATAACTACAAAGAGATCAGATGCGCGACCGATGCGAGGGGTTCAGCTTATTGCGAAACTCCCGACCCGTTACGACATCAGTTACACTGACAGGATGTCGCTGCCCCATTTGGACGCGTGAAGGCGTCCGGCGTCAACACAGTGCTTTCCGGCTTGATCATGTACTGACAGCTTATGCGGCAAGCATTTATGATGGGAGTATGAATTTCAGCTTCGGCGAAATGTTCTTCATATTCATCCTGGCACTGATTATCTTCGGGCCAAAGAGGCTGCCCGAGATCGGCCGCCAGATTGGAAAAGCGCTCGCGGAATTCAAGCGCTACAGCAACGATTTCAAGTACCAGTTGGAATCCGAAGTCCGCCAGTGGGAGATCGAAGATAAGCTGAATAAAGAGAAGGAAGCGCTGGCGCCGTCGAGCGTGCCGGAAGAGCCGAAGGCGAGCCTGACTGAAGGCCACCCCGAAGGCCATCCTGAAGGCCATCCTGAAGGAACGATACCTTCAGACGCCTTCAACTGCTATGGCGATGAGCCCGAGCCACCCGTGACAGCCGAGCCGGTGGTGGAAGCTTCTGCGCCGGAACAGCCAAATTCGCCCCATCCAACCGATGATGCCACGAAGGGAACGAATGCCTGATATCGGAGTTGACCCGGCCGCAACACGCGGCAAAATCGAAGAAAAGATGCAGGGCATGAGTTTCCTCGCGCACCTCGAGGAACTGCGGCGGCGCATCGTCCATTCCGCTTTTTACGTGGCCGGCGGTTTCGCCGTTTGCTGGGGTTTTCACGAGCGGATATTCGGCTTCATGCAGCGGCCGATCGTCAATGCACTGAAAATCAACGAGGTCGCTGATCAAACACTCAAGTACCACAATCCGGTAGAACCCTTCAACATGTACCTGAAGGTCTCGTTCATTGCGGGAATCTTCCTTGCCAGCCCCTTTTTGCTCTACCAGATTTGGGCTTTTATTTCTCCTGGGCTGTACAAGCGGGAAAGAAAGTACGTGCTGCCGTTCATGGTTTTCACGCCCGCCTTGTTTATCGCGGGTGGCTTGTTTGGCTACGGCGTTGTGTATCCTCAAGCCCTGAATTTTCTGATCAGTTTCTCGAAACAGTTCCAGCCATTGATTACGATCAGCGAGTACACGGACTTGTTCATGGCCATCGTGCTCGGCATGGGGTTGATCTTTGAGATGCCAATCCTGATATTTTTCCTGGCGCTGGTCGGGATTGTGAATGCCGGTTGGATGTGGCGCAATTTCCGCTACGCTATTTTGGCCATTTTCGTGGTCGCCGGGATTATCACGCCGACTCCGGATGTCATGAACATGTGCATCTTCGCCGCGCCGATGATCATACTGTATGTGCTCAGTATAGGGATCGCGTACTTCGTGCATCCGAGCCACCGCAGGAAAGTGAAAGCGCAGGAATAATGAACATCCGAAGGATTGCCAGCGCGACGCTGTTGACGCTGCTGTGGATACTCGGCCTTTCCGCTTGCACGGAACAAAAGACGAAGGCCGCTGCGCAGGAGACTACGACCACGACTGCTGCTGCTTCACAACCTGCTGCAACGGGTGAGGTCAACTATGGAGCGCCGCCGCGGGTGAATGGCGAGCGCGCCATGCAGTACACCCGCGACGTGGTGGCGTTTGGCCCGCGTTACGTCTCCAGCACCGGACACGCGAAAACCGAGGCTTATTTGCGGTCGAAGCTGAAAGGCGACGACCTTCAGGAAGATCGGTTCACGGCGACGACTCCGGACGGAAACTTTGCGATGACGAATTACATCGCGAAGTATCCGGGAACAAGAGACGGCGTGGTCGTGATCGCGGGGCATTACGACACGCTCTTCGGGCGCAAGGATTTCGTCGGCGCCAATGACGCCGGCTCCAGCACTGGCATCCTCGTAGAACTGGCGAATCAGTTTCGCTCCGAGTTGAAGAACGGCAAGCGCAACGGGTACAGCGTGTGGCTGGTGTGGCTCGACGGCGAAGAGGCGTTCCGCAACTGGACGGACACGGACAGCACGTATGGAAGCCGTCATCTCGCCGATAAATGGAAGCAGGACGGAATGGCGGCCAAGGTGAAGGCGTTCATGCTGGCGGACATGATCGGGGACTCCGATCTGTACCTGGAGCGCGACAATAACTCGACGCCTTGGCTTGTGGACACCGTTTATCAGGCGGCGACGCGGCTTGGATATCAGTCGCATTTCTTCGCGCGCGAAGTTGCGATGGAGGACGATCACATTCCCTTCGGCAAGATCGGCGTTCCCGTCATCGACCTGATCGATTTTGATTACGGTTATGGAAACGCGTTCTGGCACACGAAGGAAGACACGATGGACAAGCTCAGTCCCAAGAGCTTCGAGATCGTGGGGAACGTGATTGTGCAGACGGTTCAGTTGCTGGACAACAAGTAAGAGAGTGGCTAGTGGTTAGTGGCTGGAAGGACAGATCAGATGCCCGCCACTCACCACCAGCCACCCTCTTAACATTCTTGTAAAGGTTTCTGTGGTAAACTCCTTCGACATTGCTCAACCAAACTCCGTCGGTCCCAATAGGCGGATTTGCGAAGGATCGATTTTTGCGGATACTTCTCTATAACCCCGACAATGGCGTAACCCGAAACTTCATGCCGCACCTCTGGATGTTTTTGCTCCAGGCCCTCACACCTGCCGGTCATGAAGTCATCCTCGTTGATGGCAATACTCAACCGATGAGCGACGCTGATCTGGTCCAATTTGCCCTCGATAAGAAAATAGGGCTGGTTGGGATCGGGGCGATGACACGCATGATTGCGAAGGCGTACCGGGTTGCCGACGCGCTGCGCGCAGCCGGCGTCCGTGTAGTGATGGGTGGTCCGCACGTGACCGAATTGCCGGACGAGGCACTGGGGCGGGATGGCGGTCCCCGCCATGCCGACGCGGTGGCCCTGGGTGAAGCGGATGAAACCTGGCCCGAGATTGTGGCGGACGCCGCACGGGGCGAACTGAAGGAAGTTTATGCCGCGGTGGACGCCGCCGGCGAAAGCCGAAAGCCCACGTTACAAGAATATCCTGCGATACCGTGGGACACGATTGATCTCGAGCAGTTCAACAGGATTCCAAAGATCGTTCGACCGCTGATGCGGAAATTCCGCACGATGTGGGAGACATTCCACATCATTCCGATCGAGTCCGGGCGAGGTTGTCCATATGGTTGCGAGTTCTGCACCGTGACCGGATTTTTCGGCGACTCGATTCGCTTTCGGTCAAACAAGAGCATCGTGGATGAAATGTTGCTGCTGAAGGCGCGCTCCGCCCGCAGTGACGGAAAAATCGCGGTCTTCTTCGTGGACGACAACTTCGCGATCAATATTAAGCGCACCAAATCTCTGCTAAGAGACATTATCGCGGCCGGCGCGGAACTCGCATGGGTGGGGCAAATCAGCGCAAACCTGCTGCGCGACCGGGAACTGGTCGATCTGATAGCCGACTCGGGAGGCAAGTGGATTTTCATCGGCATGGAGTCGCTGGATCCAGCCAATCTTGCCAGTGTTAACAAGAACTTCAACAAGCCGAGCGAGTACGGAGCCGTGCTGGAAAACCTGGCGCGGCGAAACGTGTACGCGATCACGTCGTTCATTTTCGGATTGGACAACGACGAGCGCGGGGTGGCCGAGCGCACCTTGGCGCAAATGGGCGACTGGCCTCCGGTGCTGCCCGTCTTCGGACAGATCACGCCTTTCCCGTCCACGCCGCTCTATGCGCGACTGAAAGAAGAAGGGCGGCTGACCCGACCGAAGCACTGGCTGCAGTTCGAGGCTTTTTCCATGGCGCACACGCCTTCGAAGATCTCCATCGAGGGAGTGCAGGCCGAGGTGCGGGAGGCATGGACGAAATCATATAGTCCGGAAGCCACGCAAAAAGCCCTCGCTTCACTTAGCAATGAACCGGCGGCCTACCGGATCAGTCACCTGCTGGCGCGCTTATTCTTCAGGGGAATTTATTTTCCGCAGAAGGGCACATGGGCGTGGATGAACCTTCTTTTCCAAAACCGAAAGGCAATTTTCGGGCTTGTTAGCGATGTTGCTGCCAACGGAGTCGGCAAGAAGCAGAACGGTGAAACCCTCGAATTCGAGAAGGGCGCAATGGCATTGCCGTCCCAGTGACGCCAGGGGACAGTTCGTCGTAGCTGACGATGTGATGATGTGTTGATCCAAATGAGTTAAGGGCATGCGCCACATCGAAGCTCCCCCTCCCCCGTTTGGGAAATTCGTAAGTTGTTAGAAACAAAGCTATTTATTATTTCAGCCTCGTTGAGGTAGACTCAAGTCGTTGATAATGCTGGCTTTAAGCTCATCAGGTTACTCTGGTAACCACTTCTATTGAGCCTCTACATACATTTTAGCAATTTGGAAAGGGTAAACCGCCACCAGCGGGCAGATTATATTTGCCTTGGAATAAGTAGCTTACGGCGTCTTTGGTATGTTGCGGGCCTTGACATCTCTGACGAGGTCGGCAGTGGGTGGTGCGGGCGAAGTGCATGGGGCCCTCGCCTGCGGCTCAGGATGATACAGAAATATGGAAACACGCGATCAGCACATCATCCATGAATCTTCAGCAGTCTGTCGCTACAGGGCGATCAGCGCTACTCCACCGGCGACAAGAAGCGCGGCGGTCCAGCGGCGGCGGTCAACATGTTCGCGCAGGAAGATACGCGCGGCGAACGCGTTGGCGACAAAGGTGAGGGAAGCGGAGGCGGGGCCGACCAGGCTTACGTCAGCCCACGATAACGCAAACAGCAGGCTGAAGAAGCTGCAAGCCATGAAGGTGAGTCCAAGAAGGAACGAGCCACTCGTCAGCACGCATCTCACGACGTGCAGTATGCCTTTCCTCTGACGAAGTTCGCCCAAGTCGCCGATGCGCTTCATTGCGCGCGAAATCAGCACGTCACCGGCAGTGGAAGCGAGCACCAGCACGAAGATAGCGGTCCACGTGTAGATATCCTTCATTGCGCCACCTTCCGGCGTTCGCAGGGTGACGCTGTTTCACGAACAGAATCGTGAACGGTAACGACGGGACCGCCTGCAACAAAGCCCACGCCTGCCGTGATCAGCAGTATCCCCAGCCAGCGCTGCAACGAGACTTGCTCGTGGAGGACGTAGTGTCCGAGGAGAGCCATCAGAACGTAGCCGATGGCGGTTGCAGGCAAAACATAGGTCAGATCCGCCCAGGAAAGCGCACTCAGATAAGACACGAAAAAACAGATCAGCAGAAGAATGCCGCTGACCACCCACGGATTCAACATTGCCGAGAACAGGTTTTGGAAATTGTGGACGGAGATCTCCCCAACCTGCTTCATCCCGCAGGCAAGGAATACGTTGCCAAGGGTGCTGAAGAGTACGACCCCTGCGAGCACAAGATATTTACGAAAGGTCACCGGGATGACCTCAAGCGTTTACGGTTTCAGTTTCGGGTTCAGGGGTCGCAGCCGGGGCCGACGCCGGGGATGCCGGAACATGCTCGCGCTTGTCCTTGACCCACTTGTTTCGTTTTGCGCGAAGGGCCAGGAAGCCTTTCGCCTCCTTGTAAAGACGCTTGCGTTCGCTGTTACTGAAAAACGCCTTCTTTACGATGCGAAAAATCGCCTTCGGGCGAAAGTAGTACTCATCGTAGAAGCGGTGTACGGCTTCCATAACTTCCTCGGCAGGCAGGTCCGGATATTGAATGTGGGCGAGTTGATGTCCACCCTCGTCCACCATCTGGTTCGGGACGTAGAAACCGTTTGTCACTGCGTAGTCGTACAGTTCCGTGCCCGGATACGCGTGCGCGACGGACACCTGGATGGTCTCGCAATCCAGTTCTTTGGCGAAGTCGATGGTCCGCCGGATGGTCTCGCGGGTCTCGCCGGGCAGGCCCAGGATGAAGTCACCGTGGATCTTGAGGCCGAGGCTGTGGGCATCCTTGGTGAATTGGCGCGCTCGCTCGACCGTGGCGCCCTTCTTGATGTTCTTGAGAATCTGCGGATCGCCCGATTCATAGCCGACGATCAGGAGCCGGCATCCGGCCTCGCGCATGGCTTTCAGCGTTTCGTAATCGGTCGTCACTCGCGACGTGCAGGACCACGTGAGCTTCAGCGGTTTCATCTTCTCGCAAAGCTCAATGGTGCGTGCCTTCTGGATGTTGAAGGTATCGTCGTCGAAGAAAAATTCCTTCACGTAGGGCCAGTACGTTTTTGCTTTTGCAAGTTCGCGCACGACGGCGTCGGTGGAACGCTTGCGCCACGCGTGTCCGATCAAAGTCTGGGGCCAGAGACAGAAAGTGCATTGCGCCGGGCAGCCGCGGGTCGTGTAAAGCGACACGAACGGATGCTGCAGGAACGGCACGTTGTAGAGGCGGACGTCCAGATCGCGCTTGTAAACGTCGGTGACGTCTGGCATTTCGTCGAGATTATCCAACAGCGGACGATCGGGATTATGCACGACCTCGCCGTTCTTGATGTACGACGCGCCAAGGATTTCAGACAGCGGCTTGCCTTGCGCGAACTCAACGGTGGCAAACTCGAATTCGCGGCGAACGACGAAGTCAATGGCGGGACAGTCCCTGAGCGTACGTTCCGGAAGCACGCTGACGTGAGGGCCGACGAAGGCGATCTTCAGCTGCGGCTTCGCGGTTTTCATCGCTTCGGCCAGGCGTATGTCGCCGGGGAATCCCGGAGTGCTCGTGAACAGCACCACGAAATCGTAGTCCGTCGCTATGCGGATCGTTTCCTCCGCGGAGACCTTGTGGGGCGGCGCGTCGAGCAGGCGAGCGCCTTCCAGCATCCCAGTCGGATAAGCCAGCCATACTGGGTACCAATAGGACTCGATTTCGCGCGTCGCCGGCCAACGCGAGCCGGCTCCGCCGTCGAAATTCTCGAAGGACGGGGGG
The DNA here is from genome assembly GCA_963777415.1 of uncultured Acidobacteriota bacterium. Taxonomy (GTDB): domain Bacteria; phylum Acidobacteriota; class Terriglobia; order Terriglobales; family Acidobacteriaceae; genus JAEZPW01. The sequence goes on along the minus strand of CAVZQL010000018.1, from coordinate 31,383 downwards.
TTCAGAAACAGTGTCTTGAGTACAGTCATTTCCACTCGTATGTTAACACTCGACTAGAGCTGGAAAGAAGCTGAATCGTAGCCGCGGGATGCCCGTTTCTTTTCGGAATTACAGGTTGCCTGCGGTTTTGCTCCGCTCAGATGTCATTCGATGCTGTCGGATGAACAGCAGCCGCACAGAAATATTTTTGCGTTTCAGCACAGTTATCGTGTAGATTCAGGGGCTTTGGAGGGTAGCTAAATGTTCGATCTCCTACCCGATAAGGGCGATTACATTCCGGCTCGTAGCTCGCCAGCAACGATTCTGCTTTCCGCCATTCTCGCTGCTTTCGGCGGTGGCATCATGGCCGGGATAGCAATTGTCCGTCATTTCAGCAACCCACTTGCGGCGATTGAAGGCATTGGGTTCTTAGGCATTGCAATCTGGTACGCCACGCTGGTTTATGCGACGCGTGCTGCGGAACCAGAAAAATAACTAACCGAAGCTTGCGCGGTCTTCTATTTTGATCCCAGGGCCCAGTCTTGCAGGTCGTCCGTCATGCTCATTAACTGAAGTCGCGCCTTGTCGTACTCGAAGCTGGTATCCAGATATGTGGCGTACTTGTCGTTGACGTCGATGCGCGCATTCTCCTGATCGCGCAAGGTCGTGGCGCCGGTCTGCATTCTTGCGGAAACGACATCCAAATTGCCCTGTGCGAGTTCCCATTCGAGTTTGGAGACGTCGCGTGCGGCGGCGAGTTGCGGTAACGCGCGTTGCAGCTTGAGGGCTTGGCTCGACACCTGGTTGCGTGTGGCTTCGGCTTCCGACTTCGCACGCAGGGCCTCGGCTGCGGCGGTTTGCGATTTTGCCCGCTGCACGGGATTCAGGAACGGGAACCGTATGGCGACGCCGATGGTCGCGTTGTTGCGCTGAAAGGCCTTGTAGAACTCCGCATAATTATTGAACTCCGCCAACAAGGCATATTGCGCGGCGAAATCCACCGTGGGGTATAGCGCGTTGTGTTCGCCTTTGGCCTGCTGCAGCTTGCTCTTCAGGTGCTCGTCAGCCGTTTTGACGGCGGGATTGTTGGCGAGCGCGCGGTTTACCAGCCCTTCGTCCTGGCTGAGATCGGGTATCTTCGGGACCGATTCGCCGTCAACCTCGATGTCTCCGGCGGGAAGTCCCGTCAACTGCGAGAGATGCTGCTTCAGAACATCAACGGTGCCCTGGGTTTCCGTCAGCCTTAATCGCGTGCGCGCCGAGTTCAGGCTGGCACGAGTGAGTTCTATTTTGCTGTCGACACCCTCGCTGACGCGCTGCTGGGTGATGTACTCGGCGCGCTGGGCCTGTTCGCTCTGGTCGCGCAGGATCTTGAGTTTCGCCAATGCGGCGTCCAGTTGAGCGTAGGTTACCGCGGCGTCGAGCAACGTCTGGTTGCGCTGATCGTCCGAGTTGTGCCCCGTCGCGCTCCACTCGTTTTGGGCAGCCCTAATGAAGCTGCGCTGCGCCAGATTGAAGACAGTGGACTGGGCCGTCACGTTGAAAATGGATGGCGCCGAACCTTCGAGGCTGAGCGGGAATCCCCAACTGGCGCCAAGACCGGAGCCGGTCGTAAGCGCCGGAATGTAGGCGTCTCGCGCCTCAAAATAAGAACTGCGCGCGCGCATTTGGTCCGCAAAGGCCATGCCGACGCCAGTGCCGTGGCTGGCGGCCAATTCGAGCGCTTTCTTGAAGGTCAGCGTCTCGGCCATCATCCGCGGCGAAAACAGGAGAGTGCTGAAAATTACCGCTACAAGGAACAACGCTGAACGCAAACGTTTCATCAACTCACCTTCGGGACTAAAGCCGTGGCATCAACCGCTTGGAAATGGGAGTATAGCAATTGCGCGGCAGGTTCAGTGATTCGGATTTGAAATCACGGTTTTTTGGCTGCGCCGTAATTGCGTCGCGCGCCATGGATTAGGATAGTGATGTGCTCACCTGAGCCATTTGTAAGGAGCGAAAAGTCGAATGTCGAAATTCCTTGTGACCGGCGCTGCAGGATTCATTGGATCGGCTCTTACCCGGGCCATTCTCGATCGCGGAGATGAAGTCCGCGCATTCGACAACTTGAGTACGGGCAAGAGGGAGAACATCGAGGAAATTGCCGGCCGTGTCGAGTTCCGCGAAGCCGACCTGTGCGATCCATCCGCGGTGCGCGAGGCGTGCAAGGGAATTGACTTCATCCTGCACGAGGCGGCGCTGCCGTCGGTTCCACGCTCGGTCGCCGATCCTGTCAGTGCTCACGATTCGAACGTGACGGGCACGTCTGAATTTGCTGGTCGCGGCCCGCGATGCAGGAGTCAAGCGAATGGTGTTTGCGGGATCGTCCTCCGCTTACGGTGACCAGCCCACGCTGCCCAAGCACGAAGGCATGACGCCGAGTCCGATCTCGCCCTATGCCGCCACTAAGGTGGCGTGCGAAATGTACCTGCAGTGTTTCTATCGCTGCTACGGACTTGAGACGGTGACTCTGCGGTACTTCAATGTTTTCGGTCCGCGGCAAGACGCCAATTCGCAGTACTCTGGCGTGCTGGCCAAGTTCATCACGATGATGCTCAAGGGAGAGCGCCCGACGATTTTCGGCGACGGCGAACAGAGCCGCGACTTCACATACATCGACAACGTGGTCAAGGGCAATATGCTGGCGTGTTTTGCTCCGGCGGAGCAGGTGTGCGGCAAGGTGTTCAACCTTGCGATGGGCAGCACGATCACGCTGAATCAGACGTATGCGGTGCTGCAAAAGCTGATCGGATTCAACGGTGCCCCCGTTTATTCGTCCGAGCGCGCCGGCGACATCAAACATTCTTATTCGGACATCACCCTGGTGAAAAAGGCCGTTGGCTATGAGCCGATCGTAAATTTCGAAGAAGGTTTGCGGCGCACGATTGGCTGGTACATGCAGCAAACGGGTGGGATCGCGGCGAGCGCCCAGTAAGTTAGGGCGCGCTCGGCGTTTAGCAGCAGCTATAGGTTGGAGAGTTTTAATGGAGATGCTTCTCCCGTCGATTCTCGATCCAAGTTGCAGCAATCGCAGGCTTCGTTTCATTCTTGTAAATTGCAAGCAGCACTCCTTTATAGTTGGTTTACGGCTACGAGGAGCACTGCTACATTAAATACACACACTTTCTCTGGAATGGGAGCAACTGCATGCAACTGGCGGTGATTGGATCTGGATATGTCGGCCTTGTGGCTGGCGCTTGTTTTGCCGAACTCGGGCACGACGTCGTACTGGTTGACAACGATCCGGAAAAACTTGCCGCGCTGCAGCGTGGAGAAGTGCCGATACACGAAGAGTTTCTGCCCGAGTTAATGCGGCGCCACCATGGGAAACGCTTGTCATTCACGGACAACACCGCCGACGCGGTACGCGCCAGCCAGGCCGTGTTCATCGCCGTGGGTACGCCGCCCATGCACAGCGGCGAGGCAGACCTTTCCTATGTGGAGTCGGTGGCGCGTGACATCGCCGACGCGGTGGGCGATTACAAGGTGGTGGTGGACAAAAGCACTGTGCCCGTTTACACCAGCGAGTGGGTGCGGAAGATCATGCTGTTGAACGGCGCGGCGCAGGGCTGCTTCGACGTCGCCTCCAACCCGGAGTTCCTGCGCGAGGGCACGGCAGTCCTCGACTTCCTCTATCCTGACCGCATTGTCATCGGAGCCGACGATGATCGGTGCGCCAGCGTGCTCAGGGAAATATACAAACCGTTGGTCGAGGGCACCTACTACAAGTGTCCGAGCGCGATTCCCGGCCCGTCTGGGGCGAAGATCCCGGCCCCGATGATCGTCACTAGTGCGCGCAGCGCCGAGTTGATCAAGCACGCTTCCAACGCATTTCTGGCGATGAAGATATCGTTTATCAACGCGGTCGCGAATATCTGCGAGGCCGTGGGAGCCGACGTCGAGCAGGTACGCCAGGGGATGGGCTCCGACACGCGAATTGGCAGCCGCTTCCTTTTCCCGGGAATCGGCTACGGCGGTTCGTGCTTCCCCAAGGACGTTTCGGCCTTTCATTCGGTCGCCCGCGAGTGCGGGTACGAATTCGGCCTGCTAAACGAAGTCATGCGGATCAACGAGGACCAGCAACAGCGCTTCATGCGCAAGGTTCGCACGGCGCTCTGGACGCTGAAGAACAAGCATCTAGGCGTGCTCGGGTTGGCGTTCAAGGACGGAACGGACGACATACGCGAATCACCGGCCCTTGCCGTTATTCAGGCGTTGCTCGCCGAGGGATGCCGCATTACGGCGTACGATCCGGCGGCCATGGAGCGCGCGGCGCAGGTGCTTCCCGCACAAGCGGTGACGTTTGCCGCCTCGCCCTATGAGGTGGCCGAGAAAGCGGACGCTCTGCTGGTGTTGACCGAGTGGCAGGAGTTCAAGGATATCGATCTGGCGCGAATTCGCAAGAGTTTGCGTTATCCCATCGTGATCGACGGACGCAACCTTTTCTCTCCTGAAGAGATGGACAAGCACGGCTTCATATACCTGAGCGTCGGACGCCCCGACGTTGTTCCACACGCGGAATTGGCTAAGTTTCGCCGCGCTGGCCAAGTTTCGGGAAGTTAGGAATTCAATAGGAATGCACACACTGGTTACAGGGGCCGCCGGCTTCCTCGGATCACATCTCTGCGACGCGCTCGTGGCCGAAGGCCACACCGTGATCGGCATCGATAACCTAATCACGGGACGCACTCGTAACCTCGATCACCTGAAGAACGAGCAGCGGTTCGAGTTTCGTCAAGCCGATATTTGCGCGCCGTTCGACTTCGGTCCCGTGGACTACGTGTTTCATTTTGCGTGTCCCGCGAGCCCGATTGACTACATGAACCATGGCGTCGAAACGCTGCAAGTCGGCTCGATGGGCACGTTCAATGCGCTCGAACTGGCGCGCCGGTACAAGGCCAAGTACTTCATCTCGTCCACGTCGGAGTGCTACGGGGACCCGCTGGAGCATCCGCAGAAGGAAACCTATTGGGGCAACGTGAACCCCATTGGGCCGCGCTCGGTGTATGACGAGGCCAAGCGGTTCTCGGAAGCGGCGACGATGGCTTACCACCGTTATTACGGTCTTGATACGCACATCGTTCGCATTTTCAACACGTACGGTCCGCGGCTTCAGTTGAACGATGGCCGCGTGATTTCGAACTTCATGAAGCAGGCCCTGCGCGGGGCGGACCTCACCGTGTATGGCGATGGCAAGCAGACGCGCAGCTTCTGCTACGTTTCGGACGAGATAGAGGGCATTCTCCGTCTCGCCCACTCTGACGAACACGACCCGACCAACATCGGCAATCCGGGCGAATTCACGATGATCGAGTGCGCGGAGCTGGTCCTGAAGGTGACCGGATCGAAGAGCAAGCTGCGTTTTGATCCGCTGCCGCAGGACGATCCCAAGCAGCGCTGCCCCGACATCACGAAAGCCAGGGAGCTGCTGGGCTGGGAACCGAAGGTCGATCTTGAGACCGGGCTGCGTCTTTCGCTTGACTACTTCAAGGAGGCGATCACGCTGGAAGCGGCGGCGGCGAAGCAGTCGTAGCGTAGCGCCGGACTCCAGTCCGGCGGACCCCTTCGCGGCTCCGCCGTCCGGGCGTTGGCAGCGGAGGCCCTTGTCCCTGTTGCCAGTTTTGTTTCTTGCACTTCGCTGCATTTCGGTTTAACGTTCTCGTCCTATGGACGCTGACAATCAGGAGTTACGCGAACTGCGTACTCTCATTGCGCGGTTGACCGAGAGGGTCTACCGCCTGGAGCAGGCGGCGGGAATCATCCAGCCGTCGCGTGAAGTCCAACCGCAGTCTGAGGCGCAGCCACCGCAAGTTACTGTGCCGGTCGAGCCGGCAGCAGTTGCTCCTTCACGACCACCTCTGCCTCCTTCCTTCATGATCGAGCCGGTGCGCGGCACTGGCAGCCTCGATGATCGCGATCTGGAATCAAAGATCGGCTCGCAGTGGCTGAACCGCATCGGCATCGTCGCCGTGCTCATCGGCGTGTCGTTCTTCCTCAAGTACGCCTTCGAGAACAACTGGATCGGTCCGAGCGGCAGGATTGCGATCGGACTGCTCACCGGCATCGGCGTCGTCGTGTGGAGCGAGACGTTCCGCAACAAAGGTTACCTTGTGTTCTCGTGGTCGCTGAAGGCGGTCGGCATCGGGACGCTCTACTTGTCGCTGTGGGCGGCATTTCAGGCCTACCACCTGTTTCCGGCTGAGGTGGCCTTCGCCGGCATGTTGATCGTGACCGCGGCGACGGTGACGCTGGCCATTACGCAAGACGCCCAGATCCTTGCGGCGTTTGCGTTGATCGGCGGCTTCGTCACCCCGATGCTGCTCTCCACGAGCCAGAACCGCGAAATGTTTCTGTTCTCCTACGTCACGCTGCTCGACCTTGGGACGCTGGTGCTGGTCACATATCGTCCATGGCGAAGGCTGCTGACAGGATCGTTTCTAGGAACCGCGATTCTCTACGTGGGCTGGTACGCCGAATTCTACAGGCGTCCTGAGCTCGCGACGACGCTGGCTTTTGCGACGACTTTTTTCGCTATCTTTGCAGTCGCGCCGCTGTTCGCCAAAGAGCGGTCGGCTGAGAGGATCTCGAAGACCCTGCTGGTGCTTCCGCTGGTGAATGCCGCCGCCTATTTCCTGGCTGTTTACGTCATGATCGAGGACGTCAGCAAATCTGCCATTGCGTGGATCGCCGTGGTGCTCGCGGCGGTGTACCTCCTGCTCGGCCGCGAGATTCGCAGCCAAATGCCGGAGAATGCCGAGAACTCTCGCCTGTTGACCCTGCTGCACATCGCGCTGGCTGTGGGATTTCTGACGGCGGCAATCCCGATCAAACTGCAGAGTTACTGGATCACCATCGGATGGCTGGTCGAGTCCGGCGTGCTGTTCTACGTTGCTTATCGCGGCTCAAGCCGCTTCCTGAAAGTGCTGTCGCTCTGCTCGCTTGTCCTCGGCATCGGACGCCTCGTGTTCTTCGACGACTTCGAGGCGACGACGCTGGTCTTCAATCCGCGTTTTGCCATTTACCTGATTGCAATTGCAGTAGTTGCCTTCGCCGTGCATCTGGCGCGCGGGTCGGAAGACGAAAGCGAGCGAACTGGCGCGGCAATCGGCATCGTGCTCATCAACGTGCTCGCACTGGTGGCGTTCAACCTGGAAGCGTACAGCTACTTCACGCGCCACATCCAGCAGCCAAGGTACAGCAGCAACAACTGGGCGCGCGATTGGGACGCTTACCGCAATCTCTCCATGGCCCGCGACTTCACCTACTCCGCCATCTGGATGATCTACGGCGCGGCGCTGATGTGGATCGGCTTCTGGAAGCGGTCAGCGTTCCTGCGCTGGCAGGCGCTGCTGCTGCTGGCGGTCACCGTCATCAAAGTGTTTATTGTTGATACCTCGCAGCTTGCATTCGGCTACCGCATCGTTGCCTTCATCGCGCTGGGTGCGCTGCTGATGGGCGTATCGTTTGTCTATCAGCGCGACTGGCTTAAACTTTCGGGCCACGGGCCGAAGCAGGACGAAGGGAGTTCGGCGTCGGCATGAAAATGATTGTGGGTTTGCTCGTATTCGTCTTCACGCTTGCCGGCGCGACACCGCAGCCGGCGATCCCATACTTCTCCAACGTGCGCGAAATTTCAGTCAAACAGCCTGAGCGCTCGAACTACGTTGTCGTGGACAACGCCACCTGGCTCTACGCGCAACACGACCTCGGCGATTTGCGAATCTACAACGGACGCACCGAGGTGCCCTACGCGCTGACGACCGAGCGCGGATCGGTCAACACTGTCGAGTCCCCGGCGAAGCTGCTGAATCTGGGTTTAGTGAACAAAAGCTTAGTGCAGGGAATCACGCAGTTCGTTCTCGATACGACTGGCGTGCCGGAATACGATCGCGTCACGTTGAAGCTAAGCGACGACGCCAAAGACTTCATCACGCGCGCCAACGTCGAAGGCGCTGACGAGATGAACGCCGCCAAGTGGACCGATCTCGGCAGCCATCCGCTCTACGATTTCTCGCGCGAAAAGCTGGGTGCGAACTCTGTCATCAAGCTGCCGCTGTCGCGGTTCCGCTATTTGCGCTTCACGGTGCCGTCACTCGCGCCGGACCAGATTAAGTCCGCCACGCTGGCGACCACCGAGGAAGAGAAGGCTCGCTGGTCCGAGCTGAGGGTTTTCAATCAGAAGATCGAAAACATTGGCCGCCAGACCATTATCACGTTCAACCTCGACGGGAACGCGCCGCTTGAGCGTCTGTCGTTCGTGCTGCACCCGAACGAGGTCAACTTTCGACGCCCGATCCAGGTGGTCGCGCAGCGGAAGCAGGATGACGGCCAACTGGACCAAATCTACGTGCAAAGCGGGACGGTCAGCCGCATACACGTTGAGCGCAAGGGCAAGGTCGTCGATTCCGAAGAACTTGCCATCGACCTCAACACATTCGAGCGCAACTTCAAGGTGATCGTCGAAAACGGCGACGACCTGCCTCTGCGCATTGAGAAAGTCCAGCCGCTCGCCTACGAACGGCGCGTGTACTTCGACCCGCGCGGGGCCAGTGCGCTGAAACTCTACTACGGCGACTGGAAACTCGGCGCGCCCATTTACGACTATGCCAAACTGTTCGCGCGCGACCCCAACGCTGCCGTCGCCGAACTGGGCTCGCCGCTGGCCAATCCCGAGTACGCACAGCGCCCGGATGAGCGCCCGTGGTCGGAGCGTCACGGCTGGGTGCTCTGGGCCGCCATGATCGTCGCCGTGCTGGGCCTGGGAGCCATCGCGCTGCGTGGGACTCAAGACCGAAGTGAAGGGTGCGGTAGCGAAGTAGGCTGCCGTCCCGCTACCCCCTATATGGGGTGTTTTGTTGAAAACAAACAGATTTAGCGATTTTCTCGATCTACCGTAATGGATTTAAAGAAGTTATTCCCAAAATACTGAAAACAAAATGTAAGCGATCAGCGTTCAGCGATCAGTAAACCCGCCTCTTACCCCAATCTGAAATCACTCACACTTCAAGTATGACATTTTTGAGGGGTCTTTCCCGACACGAGCGGGAACTTTATATTTGCCGCGATTTGAGCAACTTACGAGGAAAGTGCAGTCGCTGAGGACTTGACAGTCTAACGACGGCGGCGGTGTGCGGGAACGCAAAGAAAGCGGGGGACACGTTCAGACCGGAAATTCATTGCCGAGAGGGGCGTCGAAGTTGCGCCCGATCTCGAACACTCCTTTGAACAAGCCGGGAACGCGACGGCTCTTATTCATTCTTGGCACGGCCAAGAGGCGCGCAACGGGCCTGTGGTGACGACCCGATGTGATAATGACTTGTTCGCCTTCTCGAGCCATTTCGATCAGCTCGGAGAGCTTGTTCTTAGCTTCGGATATCGTCACTTTTTGCACCGGCACCTCCCGCTGACACCATCTTGGCTAAATCCTGTGGTAACGTCAATCTGCTTTCCGGCAGCGAAACTTCTTGTGCTGCTTGTTTAACATGTTTAACTTCCAGTCATGCAAGGAGCATCTGCGATGTTGGGAATTCGACTTGAGCCGGAGCTGGAGTCCCGCCTGGAGCGGTTGGCGAAGGAAACGGGACGGAGCAAGAGCTACTACGCCAAGCTCGCTATCCGGCAGTTTTTGGAAGATCGCGAAGACTACTTGCTAGGCATCGCCGCCCTTGAACGCAAAGAGCCGAGGATCTCGCTGGAAGACCTGGAGCGCGGACTGGCTCGTCGTAGCGCCGGACTCCAGTCCGGCGGGCCCCGAGATGGATTCAGAATTGACACCCGTCTGATCGTGATGCACCCTAGTTGCTGGTGCAATTGCGACACTTTGGAGGGGAGAGAGAATCACCGTGAACACTGATGAGTCCAAGATGATGGACACACTGTTAAACCGCCGCGCCAATATGCTGAAGGACATCGAGACGCTTGATCAGGCCATCGAGTCGCTGCGCGTGCTGGGCTACACCACCACGGACAGCGGATCTCAACCCGTGCCCGTGGATGGTCATCTCTACGTGGGCTGGCCCAACTACAAGGCGGCCGTGCATTACATGGAAACCAACCACATCAAAGATATCGGGCTGGAAGAGTTAACCAAGGCCATAATGGAGCGCGGGGCGGCGTGCGGCGAGAATCCGAAACGGTACAGTACCGTGCTCGCCATTTCCATAAGGCAGAACATCAAGATGGGACGCACGGCGATCGTGCGCGATGTAGAAAGCAATATCGTAAGTTCCACGGCGGCAAAAAGGAGGAAGCTCGGCGACACGGCTGCGCCAAATTAGGGCAGTCACCCGAGGTTGTGGGCAGGTGGCCCACATCTGCCCGGAGTTTTTTTGCTCGTGAGGGGGAGAGGCAATCTAAAACGCACGAAAAGTGCCCCTCTGGCCAACTGAAGACTTGAACGGGCCACATGCCCGCGCCTTCTTCTATTTACGTTCGATTATGATCGGTTCCGCATCCCGCGCATACGATGCGACCACATCCCGCACTTGCTTCGCGGTCAGCACCTTAACATAGCGACAACTACAAGATAAGTACGCATTTGAGAAACAGAGTAGCACCAATGTCAAGTCACGTCCCGGTGATCGAGTTGAGGTGACTGCCGCCGGGTCGGCGGCGGTACGAAAACCGGGGCCCGCCGGACTGGAGTCCGGCGCTACGGGCGCGGGCCTCACGATGGGCTTTCGATGGTGCAGGAAAAATGCATAGGTCCTTCGTCGGACTTACGTCCTCCTCAGGATGACTGCGCTTTCCGATCACCCGATCACGAAATCACCCGATAGCTGGATCAGCGCAGTGAATCTCCGACTTCGCTCAGCCAATCCGGGCGTTTGAGGATCTCGCGAGGTTTGGGGCCGTCGGCGGGGCCGACGATGCCGTCCTGTTCCATGAGGTCGATGAGGTGGGCGGCGCGGCCGTAGCCGACGCGCAGGCGGCGTTGTATCAACGAAGTCGAGGCTTTGCCGAATTCGAGGACCAGTTTGACGGCGTCCTGGAATAGCTCGTCGTCGCCTTCATCTTCGAAGTCGCCGCCAGCACCGTCGCCGTTGGCTGCGGCGCGGCTGCCTTCTTCTTTCGGAGCTTCGAGGAACGACTGTTCGTACTGCGCCGTGGCCTGGCTCTTCCAGAATTCGACGACGCCGGCGATTTCCTTTTCCGCGACGTAGGGCGCGTGCAGGCGGACGAGGCGCGCCGATCCTGAAGGCAGATAGAGCATGTCGCCGCGTCCGAGCAGAGACTCGGCGCCGTTGCCGTCGAGGATGGTGCGCGAATCGACTTTCGTCGAGACGCGGAAGGAGATTCGCGCGGGGAAGTTGGCCTTGATGAGTCCGGTAATGACGTCGACCGAGGGGCGCTGCGTGGCCAGCACGAGGTGTATGCCGACGGCGCGCGCCATCTGCGCCAGGCGCGTGATGGATTCTTCGACGTTGCTTTGGTCCACCATCATCAGGTCGGCGAGTTCGTCGATGATGATGACGATGAAGGGAAGCGGCTTCTCGTCGGGATTGTCGCTGTCCTCGCCGAAAAGCGAGGGCGTCTCGTCGAAGAGGCGGTTGTATTGGTCGATGTTGCGGGCGCCGCGTTCGGCCAGCAGTTTCAGACGGCGCTCCATTTCGCGGACGGCATTGCGCAGGGCGAAGGCCGCGACCTTGGCCTCGGTGATGATGGGCACGAAAAGGTGCGGCACGCCTTCGTAAACGCCGAGTTCGACGCGCTTGGGATCGACGAGGATCAGGCGCACCTGGTCGGGGGTCGCCTTGTAGAGCAGCGACATGATGAAGGCGTTGATGGCGACGCTTTTGCCCGATCCGGTCGATCCGGCGACGAGCAGGTGAGGCATGGTGGCGAGGTCGGCGACAGTGATGCGTCCGTTGATGTCCTTGCCCGTGGCGAGCGTCAGCCTGGACTTGGAATTGACGAACTCGGGCGACTCGATCACCTCGCGCAGGCGGATGATTTCGCGGTTGTGGTTCGGGACTTGTATGCCGACCGTGGCCTTGCCCGACATGCGCTCGATCAGAATGCTCTCGGCGCGGAGGGCGAGCGAGAGATCGTCGTTGAGCCCGACGATGCGGCTGTATTTCACGCCGGCGTCGGGCTTGAACTCGAAGGTGGTGACGACGGGGCCGGGGTTGATCTGCGTGATTTGTCCGGTGACGCCGAACTCGGCGCATTTGGAGACGAGAGTTTCGGCGAGTTGCCTCAATTCGTCTTCGTCCACGGCGCTGTGCTCGTCAGGACGCGCCAGCAGCGCGCTGGAAGGCATCTTGTAGCTTCCGGCAACCTTGGGCAGCGTGGTGTTGGCCTTGCGCGCGTCGTCGGCTCGATTCGTGATAGCGACGTTGCGTGTTAGCGCACCCTCCCCTTCGGCGAAGGGTGCGGCACCCCCATTGGGCTGAGCGGCGGCTTCTTCGCCATCCATCTCTTCCAACATGCGTTCCACGCCGGATTTGGGGCGCGCTGCCTCGGGCGGGTCAACGAACTCCTCCGCACGGGGGCGCACTGGAGGCGTTGGCATCTGGCGCTTGGGAATAAGCTGCGCGGAGACCGCCGGTTTTTGTTGGGCGGCACGCTTGGCTTGAAGTTCCTTTTGCGCCTTGGCTTTTTTGCGGGCCTCGCGCCAGTCGGTGAACTTGTTCCAGAGGGCGAAGACGAAGCTGAAGCGCGTCATGAACCACAGACGCAGGGCTCCGAAAGAGAACGCAGTCGAGAGATAGAGCGCGACGGAGATGATGAGCGCGCAGACGATGTAGGCGCCGACCTGGTTGAAGTAATGGAGCAGTGCGTCGGCGATGATGCGGCCCGACAAGCCTTCGATGGGCAGATTAAACATGCTCGCCGCGCTGTGGTGATTCGCTTTCGGGGTGCCATGTCACCAGTCCGAGCAAGCCGGGGATGAACAGCAGCAGAAGGATTGCGCCGATGGCTTTGGCTTCCGGCTGTTCGACCTTACGCGAGAAGAACCAGCGCACGGCGAGCAGCGTCAGAAGCACAGGGACCAGGAAGGCCGTGAGTCCGGCAGTCTGAAGCGACAGGTCGGCGACGAGCGCGCCCGTGATGCCGATCCAGTTATGGGGCGAACGGACATCAACGCTAGGGGCCACCGTGCTCAACGACGGGTCGGTTGGCGCGTAAGAGACAAGGGCGAGGAAAAGGAGGACCGCGCCGGCAAATAGCACGACACCGATCAGCTCATTGAGCCGCCGGTTCTTCGTCGGAGTGAAAGCAGCAGAGAAATACTTCATTAGGCGTATTCGCAGTTAACCTCGGCGACTGTCGCGTCCGGACACACGCGTCCGGAGAGACTTAATCCAGGCAAATTGCGCGCGGTACGCCAGAGCAGTCTTGATTATGCCAAAAAACGGGAGCAAAACAACGGGAATATAGGTGTTACGGAAGGTTCGGGGTGCGAGAGAGAAAATCCACCACGGAGACACGGAGGCACGGAAAAATACAGAACTTTAGGATCAGATTGCTCTTCCGACTAGTCGCACAGAACATCACAACGGGATATTGGATAGTTCGTCTTCTATCTTTTTTTCCGTGCCTCCGTGCCTCCGTGGTGGATTCTCAGTGCTTCAACATCCAGAATAACACTCCTACTCCCAGTGCGATGCGGTAGATGGCGAACGGGACGAAGCCGCGGTTTCGTACGTAGTGCATGAACCACGCAACTACGAAGTAGGCGACGATGAACGAGACGACGAAGCCGATGGCCAGGACGATCCATTGCTCCATGTTGGCGGGTGCGGCTCCGATGGATCCGCCCTTGTGCAGCACGGACTTGAGCAGTTCGTAACCAGTGGCAGCCATCATGGTCGGGATCGACAGGAGGAACGAGAATTCGAGCGCGGAGGCGCGTGTCATTCCGGCGGTCTGGCCGGCGGCAATCGTTGACATCGAGCGGGAAGTGCCGGGGAAGAGTGCTGACGTGATCTGCAAAGCGCCGACCCAGATCGCTTGCCCTAAGGACATGTCCTCGACGTCAGTAGTCGAGTTGCGGAACTGGCGGACAGGTACTACGCTGTTTCCGCCGCTTACGGCTGCGCCACGGGCGGCGACCTCTGTCGCGTTGCCGTAGATCGCATCGACGATCCACATCACTACGCCGCCAATGAGCAGTGACATCCCCATCACGAACAGGCTTTCGAGGTTCTTGCCGATGAGCTTAATCAGCAGCAGGGAAGGGATGGCGGTCACGACAAAGGCAATCATCGTCAGCGATATCGGGTGAGTGACGATGGTTTTGCGTCCGTTGCGCCCGGCGGGGAAGGTTGCCATGAATCCGACGATGCGTTTCCAGAAATACGCGAGCAACGACAAGATCGCGCCCAGTTGGATCACGATCGTGTACATCTTCCAATAAGGATCGGACAGGCTGATCGCGGCATGAGCGTAGTGGCCGAGAAATTCCTCGGCGAGACGCAAGTGCGCGGTGGAGCTGACGGGGAGGAACTCGGTGAGTCCTTCGATGATGCCGAGAATGACTGAGAGCAGGTACTGATTCAAAACGCCTCCAGAGATTGTGGGACTTCAATATTTCAAATGATCATCGGATCATCACATCGTTGCTACTGGTTTCCGAATGTGGGCACGCCTTGCTCGACCAGGTACAGCAGCCGCTGCGCCTTGGTGGACCAATCGAGGTTGTTGGCGTACTGGGAGATGACTTTCTGGTTCAGGCTGATGGCGCGCCGCTTGGCGTCTTCGGACTTGTTTTGCTTGCCGTCACCTTTATAGATGTCGATGAGCGCGGCCTGCCTCCAAGCAGCGTTGTAGAGCGCTTCGGGCGCGGCTGGCGATTGCGGACGGTCGGCGGCGTACTTCTCGTAGAGCTCGGATTCTTTCTCGGGACACTTGGCTTCGGCTTGCCAGTCGCCGCAGAGCTTGTTGTCGATGAGGGCGAAGGCGGCGAGGTCGGCCCACTTGGTGCCGGCGTACCTCTTGATGACCTTTTTCATAGCGTCTTCGTCCATCTGGTGACGCATGTAGGGATCGCGTTCCTTGGCCGAAGGGCGGGATAGCATTTCCTGCTTCTCGACTTGCCATCGGATGTCGGCGGCGCGGTAGAGCGCCTCGGCGGCCAGCGGGGAGCCCGGCATGTACTCGGCCAGCAGAGCGTAAAGACGCAGGGCGTCCTGATCGGCGCCGCGACGGCCATGGCTGCGGCTGGCTTCCCGTTCGGAGTCGGCGGCCTCGCCGAAGACGATGCGGTCGCCGTTGGGGGTAGCCGGGCGAATTACGCCTTTATCCTGCATCCAGCCGCTGATGGTGCGTCCTTCGGGAGTATCGTCGTTGCGGAGAAGTTCTGGCGTGCCGGTCACTTCGGCTTCGACCTTGATCCAGCCACGGCTTTTGTCGAGCACGACCACCTCATGGCCGCGTTGCATGTTCGCCAGCTTGGCCGCAGATTCGTCGGGCGAGACTCGGATGATGGTATCTATGATCGTTATGCCGCGCTCGGCCTGGGCGAACGCCGAGAGCGCGAAGCACAGCAGGGAACCGATCAGTGCAATTCGTTTCAATGCAATTGTTTCATCGGAGTAAGCGGTGATCCTCCATCAGCTGGGCTGAGCCCTGAACACAGGATAACCCGAACGGGGGCAGGAATGTAGCGGGAAGATGCAACTCTGTGACGATCAGACGGGGCCCGCCGGACTGGAGTCCGGCGCTACGTTCGACCTTCTCCAAGGATACCGGCCAGCAGGGACGGTTCGACGTTGCCGCCGCTGACGACGGCGACATGTTTCTGTGCCTTTGGCAACTCAGTTGCGTGGAACAGGAATGCCGCGAAGGTAACGGCTCCGCTCGGTTCGGGAACGATCTTCGCGACGGCAATCATGCGGCGCATGGCTTCGCGGATTTCGTCTTCGGTGACGGTGAGGATGTCGTCCACGTGGGCGCGGATGTGCTCGAAGGTGATGTTACCGAGAGCCTGTGTGCGCAGGCCGTCGGCTATCGTGCGGGAGACCTGGCAGGCCGTGAACTCGACGATTCTGCCCGAGCGCAGGCTGGATTGGGCATCGCAAGCCAGCGCTGGTTCGACGCCGATTACTTTGGCGTCGGGACGCAATAACTTAATTGCAGTGGCGGTGCCGCTGATGAGTCCACCGCCGCCAGTCGGGACGAGGACAACGTCGAGGTCGGGCAGGTCTTCGACAATCTCCAAGCCAACGGTGCCCGCGCCGGCGATGATCTTTTCGTCATTGTAGGGAGGCACGATCACGTAGCCGTGCCGCAGAGCGAGTTCCTCGGCTTTGGCCTGACGCTCTTGGCTGCCGGGTCCGACGACAACGATCTCGGCGCCGTAAGCTTTCGTGCTCTCGACCTTCACGCGCGGCGCGTTACTCGGCATGACAATGACTGCTTTCACGCCCATGGCGCGCGCCGCATAGGCGACGCCCTGCGCGTGGTTGCCGCTGGAATACGAGATCACGCCGCGGCTGCGCTCGTCATCGGAAAGCGAAGCGATCTTGTTGTATGCGCCCCTCAGTTTGAACGAGCCGATGGGCTGGAAGCACTCGGGCTTCAGCCAGAGCTGGCGCGAATCGTTCTTTCGCGAATCGTTCTGCAAATGGCAGGCGACGAGCGGAGTGCGGGTAGCGGCTCCGATCAGCCGTTGCTGAGCGAGTTTCAGATCATCCAGCGTGACCAAAGGTCCTCCGGGCAAGCGAACATAATTCGGGGCCCGCCGGACTGGAGTCCGGCGCTACGAAAACAGTGCCTTTACTTGAATCCCTTGCGCTCGATCAGCCTTGCCGTCAGCATGACGCCGTCGCGGCCATCATGAAGCTTCAGAGGGAAAACGAGGACGTTCCATGTCCAGTGGCGGCTCTTGACTGGCAGGTGGGGGACGCCGAGGAAGCCGCGGTCAATGTAGGTTTCGCGCGTGTCGGCCACGGTGCTGATGATTTCGCGCCATTCGGCTTCGAGTTCGGGGAACTCGTCGAAGATGTTGTTGCCGACGAATTCCTGACGTTTGCGATTGAGCAGGGCAGCGAAGTAGTCGTTGACGTAGTGCCAGACGCCGTCGCGATCCATGATTTCGAGAACGATGTCGTCGCCGACGGACATGCTGATGCGGGAGTAGTAGAACTCCTGCGCGTTGATTACGACGGGCTTGCCGCGGCGCTTGGATTCGAAGTTGCGCAGGGCGTTGAGCAGGTCATCGACGGAGCTGTGACCCTTGAGCAGGTGCATGTCGGCAATGCCACCGAAGCGGCGTTCCAAAGTCGCGGACAGGATAATAATGGGGACCTGCGGGCGTTTCTTGCGGAGCACTTCGGCGACTTCCGTGCCAAACTTGCCGGCGCCGAGGTGGTAGTCGAGGACTGCGATGTCGATTTCTTCAAGGTGTTGTTCGGCTTCCTCGACTGAGGCGGAGCTTACGACTCCGTAACCCTTCTGGCGCAGGATGGTCGCACGCATCAGCAGATTCTCCGGCAAATCGTCGAGGAGTAGAACGCGGATCGGCACCGATTCACCGTTGACTACGGTCAGCCCGTCACGAGTTTGGTTGTCGTCGTTCATTGCACCTCACGGCTCGGCCAGGGACTTTTTCGATTCAGATGCCGCCTTGGTTGCAGTCGCTTTGTCGAGTTCTGCGACCGCCTTCTGGAGCGTGCGCACGGCACGCACCAATTCGGGGAGTTTATTGTATGCCGTGGTTGCACGCAACCATTGACGGGCGTCGAAAGCGGGCGAGCCGCTGAGAACGCTGCCGTCGGGAATGTCGCCGTGGATGCCGCTCTGCGCATAGACGACGACGCGGTCGCCGATCTTGCAATGGCCGGCCACGCCCACTTGTCCGGCAAGAATGACGTCTTTGCCAACCTCTGTCGATCCCGCAAGACCGGTCTGCGAGCAGAGCAGCGTGTCTTCACCGACGATTGAGCCGTGTCCGACCTGGACGAAATTGTCGATCTTGGCGCCGCTTTTGATGCGCGTTTCGCCGACGCTGGCGCGGTCCACGCAGGCGTTGGCTTGCACCTCGACATTGTTTTCAAGAACCGTAGGGCCGGACTGGGCGATCTTCTCCCATTTTCCAGCATCGTTTTTCGCGAAGCCAAAGCCGTCGGCGCCGATTACCACGCCGTTTTGCAGAATGACGCCGTCGCCGAGTTCGCAGTATTCGCGGACAACCGAGTGAGCGTGCGCAAAGAAGCCGTGGCCGATCTTCACGCCCCGATAGATGACGACGTGCGGCAGAATGACGGCGTTGTCCCCGATCGTGACGTCTTGATCGATGACGGCGTAGGCGGCGATGTGAGCGTTCGCCCCGATCCTGGCCGAGGGATGAATAACGGCGGTCGGGTGGACGCCCGGCGCATACTGCGGCGCTTTGTAGAACAGATCGATGGTGTGAGCGAACGCAAGGTACGGATTTTTGGAACGCAGTGCGGCGGCTGAAATCGCGGGGAAGCTCTCGTCCACGATGACCGCGGAAGCGCGTGTGGTCTTGGCGGCGGCGGCGTATTTGGGGTTCGAGACGAAGGTGATCTGGCCCGGTTCGGCCTCTTCAATGCCGTTGACGCCAGTAATGTTGAGTTCGCCATCGCCTTCAAGGCGGGCGCCGAGCGCGGTAGCGATGTCATGTAGCTTCATAGGAAGGCTGCCAATATCAGCATCAGCGAGGCCGAAAATCCATTCTACTAAACGAAAGGGTTCGCTTTACTCCCCAAACAGCTTTTCCTGAAGTTCGTCGTCGGTTGGAGCGCCCTTCTTCCTGCGCTGCGCACCACCGATCACAGCGAGGACGGTCAGCTCAGACAGCGCTGAGCGAGGCACGAAGATGCGCTGGGTGTTCGAGCGCAGGTCGGGCGGATTGATGAGGAACCCCTCGTTGCTGATCTGAGCGAGGTTGTTGGGGAGCATGCCCTCGATGGTGTCGTTGTCACGAAACTTGAGTCTAACCCACAGACCTTCGCTGCGTGGACGGGTGGTGAACGTCTTGCGCAAGAGCGAATCGGAATCGCCGAACTCACGAACGAAGAACACGCCTTTCACGTCCGTCAAAGGGATGAGGACGACATTGCCGGCCGTATTCATCATCTCGAGTTTGCCGTCGGCAACAAAGCTGGCGCCGACAAAGCCGTTGATGGTGTCGCGGTCCATCTTGCGGACGATCACTTTTTTGTGAGTTGAGGGCATTAAACAGTTCGTCCTTGCCCCATATGCGGCGTAGCATCGAACCGGTCGCCTATTTGTGGGGCCATCGAGATTTTCGCACTTTCGCGGGTTAAAGTGCGAAGGAATCGGGTTAATGTAGCCAAATTGATAACGGTTGTGTTATGTTGCGTTTTTGTTGCTGACCTGTGCTCCGGGGCCTAAGTCTCGAAAACGGAGTTACTTACAAAATTACTGAAGAGGAATGTCGAGTCGGCGAGAGCGGCTATTGTAGTTGGAAAAAGATTTCCGTCCGCTCTAGTATAGCTTTAACTCGGCATGCGTAAACGCAAGTAATGCCTGACTTTATATATGCGATCGAAACCCGGTTCACGCCGGAACAGCAGCGGGGCTTGGCACTGGTGACAGACATTGCCCGCGCGCACGAACTTAATGTTTACATTACCGGCGGCACCATGCGGGACCTGGTGACAGGATTTCCGATAAGGGACCTTGATTTCACGATTCAGGGGAATCCGCTCAAGCTGCAAAAGGACCTGGAGCGCGCTGGGGCGGTGATCACGGGAGCGGACGAGGACCTGAAGACCCTATATTTGACTTTGCCGGGCGGGGTTCGGGCCGATGTCTCGATGGCGCGCTCGGAGACCTATGAGAAGGCGGGGAAGGGGCCGATGATATCCCCGGCCACCATCAACGAGGATCTGCGGCGGCGGGACTTTACGGTCAATGCGATGGCTCTGTCGCTGAACCCGGGGTCGCGCGGGCTGTTGCTCGATCCGGCAAACGGTATGGCCGATATCGAGGCCAAGGTCCTGCGAATCCTGCACAACTACGCTTTTCTGGAAGATCCCTCGCGGCTGATCCGGATTACGCGCTTCATGGCGCGATTCCATTGGACGATGGAAGAACGGACGCAGGCGCGTTATGACGCCGCCAAAGAGAACAACTACATCGAGTACATATCGAAGCGGGCGATCGGGTACGAGGTCGAGCAGTTGGCCTATGAAGAGGACCCGCTGCACATCCTGCGGAGCCTGGAAAAGGAAGACTGGCTTAAAGTTTTGAACCCGCACTGGAGCGTGGCCAAGGTGGATTCGGCAGGGCTTGCCCAGGTGACGAAACTACGTCAGCAAATGGGGGAATTCGGCTATCAGCCGGATACGGCGCCTATCGTACTGCATCTGCTCACCCGGCGGCTTCCGGAAAAGGATGCTGCCGAGATCCGCAAGATGATTCCACGCAAGGACTTGGTGGACGCGTGGAAGGAACTCGAAAATGACGCGAAGGAGCTGGCCAAGAAGCTGGGAGGGAAAGATGCCGCAACTCCTTCCCGCGCGTGGAAGGTGCTCACGGAGGCACGTCCTGAGATCATTTTGTTCCTGCAACATACGGGCAAGCAACAACCGGTCCTGCACAAGATCGCGAACTTCTTCGGCAAGTGGCGAGAGGTCAAGCAGAAGCTTCCGTTGCCGGAAATGCTGGAAATGAGGATTACGCCGGCGTTGGCTGAGTATCCGCAGATCGCCGAAGACGCGTTCATGCTGCTGCTCGACGGCAAACTGCGGTCACGAACGGAGATTGTGAAGTTTCTGAAGCCGTTTGAGCCGCCGCCACCACCGCCGCCTCCCGCGCCGGCCCGTAGAGGGCGAGGGGCAAAAGCAGCGGCGGCAGCCGCAGGCGCGGCAGCAGCACCGGCAGGGCCGGGACGTCGCGGGCGCAAGGCTCGGGTCCAGGAGGAGGAAGAGACCGAAGAGTTCGATGAGCGGACGCTTCCTGTCGACGACGATATCGATCTCGATGAGGATGCGGACGAGGCTGAGGAACTCGATCTGGAAGAGGCCGAAGAGAACGAGGTCGAGGAGATGCCCGCAAAGCGAGGTCCAGCTAAAGCTTTCAAGGAGGAAGCCAAGCCGGAAAAGGCGGTGAAGGTACCGGCAAAAACCGTCGAGAAAAAGGCTCCAGCGAAAGCAGCCGAGGTGAAAAAGGCCGAGGTTAAAAAGGCCGAGGTTAAAAAGGCTGTTCCCGCGAAGAAGGCTGCTCCAGCAAAGAAGCCGGTTCCGGCGAAGAAGGCGCCCGCAAAGAAAGCAGCGCCGGTCAAGAAGTCGGCGGCTAAGAAATCTTCGCCGGCAAAGAAAGCGGTCGCCAAGAAGAAACGCTAGAGGACATCCGACGGAAATTTTAACCGCAGTTTTTTCCGCGCGGGCTTAGGCCCGCGCTTTCACGTTTGACGCATGGGCACAAGAATCAAGAGCAGCGACGCCGAGATCTTCTACGACGTGCGGGGCAAGGGGCCGGACCTTGTGCTGCTGCACCCATTTCCAGCGAACCATCAATTCTGGGAACCAGTTGCCGAATCGCTGGCGGCCAACTATCGCGTGATCCTGCCGGACCTGCGCGGGCATGGCGAATCAACAGCGGGCGAGGGACCGGCAACGATGGAGAAACATGCCTCCGATATCGCGCGCGTTTGTGACGACGCGGGCGTGGGGCGGGCCGTGTTTGCAGGCGTGTCCATCGGTGGATACGTGTTGTTCGAGTTGTGGCGGCGGGACCGGGGGCGTATAAGAGGGCTGATCCTGAGCGATACGAAAGCCGTCGCCGACACCGACTCAGCGCGCGCTGTGCGTCTGAAGGCTGCTGATGATGTGGAGAAATATGGCCCCGAAAAGTTCATCGAAGCGCAGATTCCGCGCCTCATCGGGGAAACCACGCGGACGACGCGTCCAGATAAGGTGGACCGCGCGCGACAGATGTTTCGCGAGATGACGGTGCAGGGAATCGCAGCGGTGCAGCGCGGCATGGCAGAGCGCCCGGACTCGACGCCGACGCTCGCGACCATCGGCGTGCCGACGTTGCTCGTCTTTGGCGACGAAGATGGTTTGACCACGCCCGATGAGGGACGCGCCATCCAGCAGAAAATCACCGGCAGCAAGATACGGATCATCCCCCGGGCCGGGCATTTTTCCATGTTCGAACAGCCTGAGGATACGGTGCGGATATTGCGCCCGTGGTTGGATTCGTTGAAGTGACGAGTTGGTGATTTGGTGAGTGACGGTTGGAGAAATGTGGGGCCGCTCTCGATTTTCGTGAGTCCCTGCTAGAATCAACGCACCATGTTTGACACGTTTCTGGTTTCTGAAAAGACGGTTGTGACGGCAAAAGGCGACGGCGCTCCGGTGGACGTGAGCGCGGCGAAGAACCGGACATTCTTGCTGATGCTGAACATCAGCAACTTCGTCGAGCAAGAGGCAATTGATGTTACGGTTTGGGGCTCGGCTGATGGCCAGAAATGGAGCGCCAAACCCATTGCCAGTTTTCCCCAGAAGTTTTATGCCGGCACACATCCGCTCTTGCTTGACCTTGGCGCTCAACCTGAGGTCAAGGTGCTACGCGCCCACTGGGAAGTGAGCCGATGGGGTCGGGGACCGGAGACGCCCATGTTCGAGTTCAGCGTGAAGGCGACGGAAGTCGCGCCGGAGTTGTTGCGCTGACACCCCGGCGGAGTTTCCGCTGCTGTTCGTAATTCGCTACTTCCTGGCTTCGGTAAACGCTTCGGCGCTCTCCATAGATTTCCTGACCTGGGCTGCGATTGGGCTGTCCTTATCCTGGTTCTCGCTCAGAAACTTTTGGAACTCGGCAACGGCATCGGCGTAGGACTTCATGCCAAAAAACGCCTGCCCCTTGATCACATGCAGAGCAGCGAGCTCGCGACCGAGCAGACTCTGCGCTTTTTCCGCCTCTTTCAGTGCGGTGCTGAAGTCGGCTTTGCCAAGCTCGGCCTTGGAAATCTCGAAATGCACCTGCCATGCCGTGGGAGTGAGCGCAACGGCACGATCGAGTTCGCGAAGGGAGTCGTCGAACTGACTTCGCATGTTGTAAAGCGATCCCATGGCAACATAAGCGAGGGCGTCGTTGTTGTCGAACTGAATGGCCTTCTGTAAATCGTCGGAGGCGGAGTTGAGATCGCCGGTTTCCATGTTAATGACGCCGCGGTACGCAATCGCTTCCGAGTATTTTGGCTCGATGTTTAACGCTTTGGCGATCTGCTGGCGCGCCTCGTCGTATTTGCCCTTTTCAGCGCAGGACTGGGCTTTCCTCAACGCGGCTTGTGCTTTCTCCGGTACGCGCAACTCTTGCGCGGAGACGGTTTGCTGTCCGGGGCTGAAGGTGCTGTCGCTCGTGTTCGGCAGCCGCAAGGTGAGTTGTTCCATGGAGTTGTCAATCCGGACTTCTTCGCGAGCTTCGGACAATCCGGAAGTAGCGACCACCTCGTAAGCGCCCCTGGGAAGGTTATTCACCTGGAAATCTCCGCTCGGCCCGGTGTAGCCGAAAGCTACGGCGGTTCCGTTGGTGATGTTGCGGATCTCAACTTTGGCGTTGCTTACCGGGCGATTGTCCGAAGATCGCACGCTCGCGCTGATGGTAGAAAGGGCTGCGTCTGGGTGGGTTAAAGAGCTGTCCGGCATGCGGACGAAACCGCTGTCCGTCATGCTTGATTGCGCGTGAGCCGTGGTTGAGATCGTGAAGGCTATTGTGGCACTAAGCACCAGAACCCGAAAACACATGTCTTAACCTGCAACGAAAAACGAGCCCGTTCGGGTCACAGGTGCCAGGGTTCACTCAGTTTTACGATCCGATGCTCGGCACGTAAATGTCACGTGCTAAGTGCATGAGATGAGCCGGAACGTTTTAAGTTGCCAGAGTGTAAATGTATATTGGAGATGAGCAGCATCGGTGAAATTATCAACAGTGAAAAGCATGCAACTTTCTGAAGTAGTGGTCAGACCAGGCAAGGGTATTGCGGGTGCGCTGAAGCTACCCGGCGACAAGTCGATTTCACATCGCTACGCGATGCTGGCCGCTTTGGCGGAAGGCCGCACCACGCTGGAAAATTTCTCGACCGGCGCCGATTGCGCAAGCACTCTGGCGTGCATTGACGCGCTCGGAGCAAAGGTCATCCGCGCCGGGTCGCGCGCTGTGGTGGAGGGTGCCGGGGCTCAGTTGCACCGTCCGGCAGGACCTCTGGACTGCGGCAATTCCGGTTCGACGATGCGCATGATTTCGGGCATTCTTGCGGGCCAACCCTTTGAGACGGAGCTTTTCGGCGACGAATCATTGTCGCGACGTCCCATGCGGAGGGTGATGGAGCCCTTGGGACTGATGGGCGCGTGCATGACCGCTAATGACGGGCGGCCTCCGTTGCGGATTCGCGGGGGCAACCTCCAAGGGATCGACTACAAGATGCAGGTGGCTAGCGCGCAGGTGAAGTCGGCGGTGCTGTTCGCGGGTCTCTACGCCGACGGCCAGACCAGCGTGGAGGAGCCAGTGCGCACGCGCGACCACAGCGAGGTTGCGCTAAAGGCATTCGGAGCAGAAGTGACGGTCGGACGGCGGCGCCTCGATGATGGAGGCGTAGGAGGGTATGTAGCTTCGCTCCAGGGAGGCCAGACCCTTCATGCGATCAATGCTACGATCCCCGGAGACATCTCGACCGCAGCTTTTTTCCTCTGTGCGGCGGCTCTGTTTCCAGGGTCCGACCTCGTGTTCGATAACCTGTTGCTCAACCCCACGCGTGCCACGCTCTTGGACGTCATGGTCGCCCTGGGCTTGAAGGTGAACGTGGCGCACGTGGAAGACAGCCACGGCGAGCCGGTCGGCAGCGTACGCGTGCAGTATGGCGCATTGCGGGGCCTGAAACTGGATGGCGCAACTTCCGCCGCCTTGATCGACGAGTTGCCGGTTCTTGCCGCCATCGCCCCCTACACCGAGAAGGGGATCGAGATTCGCGATGCGCGCGAGCTGCGGGTGAAAGAGTCCGACCGCATCGCTGCCGTCGCCACCAACCTGCGCGCGATGGGAGCACAGTTCGAGGAATTCGAGGACGGCCTGAGGATTCCCGGCGGTCAGCAACTGCACGGGGCAGAGTTGGATTCCTTCGGCGATCACCGTATTGCCATGGCGTTCGCAGTCGCGGCCCTCAGGGCCGAGGGAGACACGTTGATCCGGGACGCCGATGCGGCGCGAATCTCGTTTCCCGAATTCTTCGAAACGCTTGAAAGCGTCGTTCAGAGATAAGTCCCGGCGGCTGATTCGCGCCGGGTCTCCCCGATTTCCCCAAAGAATAGCCATTGCCTGACAACGCTGAATTTGCGTAGTCGTTGGGCGTGTTCAACTCTCTCGTTTGCAGCCCACCCCAGAACAGAGCTCGACATCCAAAACTAAGTTCCCACGAACTGCGCTTTGCTGCCGCGTGCCGATGGGTGCAGAGGGCGTGAATTCATGGGGCCACAAACAGAAATAGGGAAAGGTAAGACAATGAAACGGTTCGCGTTCCTGGCTGTTCTGGCGCTCTTGATTTCAGCACCGGCTGCCTTTGCTCAAAACCATGGAGAATTCGGCGCCTATGCCGATTACGTTCGATTGTCCACTGCCAACAACACTAACTTTTGGGGCCTTGGCGGTCGTGTCGGGGTCAATGTTTCGAAGCATGCTCAACTGGAGGGTGAAATATCCTATGACTTCGGGAAAGCAATTACCACCGGTTCAATCACCAACGGCTCGTTGTCGGTAGCTCGCACGAACCTGCGGCTGCTACATGGTCTCTTCGGATTAAAGGTAGGGACGAGCGGTCCAGTGCGGGTGTTTGCCGTTGCAAAGGGAGGTTTCCTGAACTTCGGCACCAGCAACACGAGCGTCGTAAGCGTAAGCGGGTTCACGGGAACATTCAATAACGTCACGACCGGCAATACCGACGGGGTGTTCTACCCGGGCGGCGGAGTCGAAGCGTTTCTTGGTCCGATCGGATTGCGCGTGGACGTAGGCGACCTCATGTACTTCAGCAACGGCGCCCACAACAACCTGCGCATTACCTTCGGACCACAGATCAGGTTCTAAGCGTTTCGATTCGTGGTGGACCAATTGGTGCGGGACCAGCACTGGGCGGCAATTAAAGCGATGCGGCGCTCGCGTTGTTCCAAAAACGCGCTACAAAGAATACCGCGACTTCAGTTGCATATGATAAATTTGGAGTGCGGATTCAATGTGGGTGCGTAGCTCAGTTGGTAGAGCAATGCCCTTTTAAGGCATGGGTCGCTGGTTCGAGTCCAGCCGCACTCACCATATTTCAAACTAGCTATCCGATTAGCGCGGGAAGCTTCAGGCACCACCGGGCATCCAACGGCTGGAAAACAGCCCGCACGGCAATGTTTATGCTGTCGTGGAGAGCAATTCCAAGACTTCTGTAGATCCACGAGCTTTGAAAGGGTACGGCTTCAGCCCTGCCGGTACGGCGGGCCAGAACTGGGACCTTTAGGCCCTGAGGTACAGCGACATTGGTTCCTCTATAGCTTCTCCCGCAGTCACCCACACGTTTCCCTGGCTGTCGATGCCAAGCCCGCTGCCGCTGAGGCCCGTCTTGAAAATTAAACTTTTTTCGACAGGGTAGGGGTGGGGGCTTACTGCGTCTTCTTAGCTTCGGTATCCTCGGCTCGGGTGAACACGTGCGGAATCGGGATCTGTTCGACGATCTCGATTCCGAAGCCTTCGAGTGCTGCGACTTTGCGCGGATGGTTGGTCAGCACACGAATCCGCTTCAGTCCGAGATCTAGTAGAATCTGTGCGCCGATTCCCACGTCGCGCTGAGTCTTGCGTTGAGAATCGGGGGTGGGAGCCTCTTTGGGGTCGCGGTGGAACGTCAGGACGTTGCCCGCGGCGATCCGGTCGATCGTGAATCCCGGCGAACGGTGGTGCAGGTAGATCAGCGCGCCAACGCCTTCATCGGAAATGTATTCGAGCGACTGCCGGATGTTCGAGTGACACTCGCACCACGTTGCGCCAAAGATGTCGCCGACCAGGCAATGCGAGTGCATGCGCACCATCACCGGGCCGTTGGCTTTGTCGATGTCACCCTTGATGAGGGCGATGTGCGAGTCGCAATCGACTTCAGACTGGTAGGCAATCATGCGG
Organism: uncultured Acidobacteriota bacterium; assembly: GCA_963777415.1. Classification (GTDB taxonomy): domain Bacteria; phylum Acidobacteriota; class Terriglobia; order Terriglobales; family Acidobacteriaceae; genus JAEZPW01. Next base: position 4,275 of record CAVZQL010000018.1, on the reverse strand, counting down.
AAATCGCCCTGTCGGGTGGGCAGAAGCGCTTCTCCGACACGGTGTACGTAGCGCTCGTGGTGCATGCGGTAGCGAATTAGTTCCGCCACTGTGAGCATTTTCAGATTGTGTTCCCGGCAGAACTTCAGCAGATCTGGCACGCGCGCCATGGTGCCATCTTCGTTCATGATCTCGCAGATGATGCCGGAGGGAACCATTCCCGCGAGCCGAGCGAGGTCGACCGCAGCTTCGGTTTGCCCGGCGCGCACCAGTACGCCGCCTTTGCGTGCGCGAAGAGGGAAGACATGCCCAGGACGCGCGAGATCGTTAGGGCGCGTGGCGGGATCGATGGCCACCTTGATCGTGGCCGAGCGGTCGTGTGCCGAAATACCCGTGGTGACGCCGTACTTTGCCGTAGCGTCGATCGACTGTGTGAACGCCGTGCCGAACATCGACGTGTTCTCGTCAGTCATCGGCGCGATGCGAAGATAGTCAAGGCGCTCGGGCGTCATCGCGAGACAGATCAATCCACGGCCGTACTTGGCCATGAAGTTGATAGCTTCGGGAGTAACGGCTTCGGCGGCCAGGGTGAGGTCGCCTTCATTCTCGCGATCTTCGTCGTCCACGACGACGATCATGCGGCCGGCGCGGAATTCCTCCAGCGCGGTCTCGACATCGCAAAATCCGGTGCTTGGGGCCATAACTATGTGATTCTAGCAAAGAAAGAAGAAAGACCGAAGAAACGGATAAACGGGAAAAACGGATAGACGGAAATTTTGAAAATCAAAAGCGCAGCTTTGTGTATTGCCGCCTTTCGTTCTTCTTTCATCCGTTTTCCCGTTTATCCGTTTCTTATGCTGTTGGATTAAACAGCCGAATGATGAGAAAGGTTATTGCCGCAACAGCCGCCGACGCGGGGATTGTCAGTACCCAGGCCCAAACGATGCGGCGGGCAACACCCCAGCGTACCGCCGACAGCCCGTGGGTTGATCCGACTCCCACAATTGCCCCCGTGATGGTGTGCGTGGTCGAGACCGGAATGCCGGCCATCGCCGTTCCCACCAGCGTCAGTGCCCCGGCAGTTTCAGCGCAGAAGCCGCCGACAGGTTTGAGTTTCGTGATCTTCGAGCCCATCGTGTGGACAATGCGCCAGCCGCCAAAATAGGTGCCAAGCGCAATCGCCGCGTGGCAGGAGAGAATGATCGGCCAGTGGAACTTGCCCCAATTCCCCATCAGGTTTTCTTTCGTGAAACCAGTCACGCTGCTGGCGGCGTACAACGCACCTGCGATGATGCCCATTGTTTTCTGCGCATCATTCCCACCGTGTCCCAGGCTATAAGCCGCCGCTGAAAGCAACTGCAGTTTGCGAAACCACTTATCAACCGTCTGCGGGGCCTTGTTTCGCAGCAGCCAATACACCGCCACCATGAGGCTCCAGCCGAGAACCAAACCCAGTATAGGCGCCACCACGATGAACACCACGGTCTTCGTCCAGCCGCTGGCGATGATGACTCCGAACGCATGGCTGGGGCCATAGAGAAGCGCAGCCCGCGCCATTGCCGCGCCCGCATACCCACCGATTAATGCGTGCGACGACGACGTCGGCAGGCCCCAGATCCATGTGAGCAGGTCCCAAACAATAGCGCCCATCAGCCCGCCCAGCACGACGTACTGGGTGACGATGTCAAGGCGGATCATGCCCTTGCCTATCATCTTTGCGACAGCTGTTCCAAAGGCGAACGCTGCAACAAAATTGAAAAATGCCGCCCACGCGACGGCCAGCTTTGGCGAGAGCACGCGGGTCGACACGACGGTTGCGATGCTGTTTGCCGCATCATGGAAGCCGTTCAGGAAGTCGAACGTCAACGCAACCATAACGGTTATGATCACCAGGGGCAAGCCGGGCTTTGCGGCAATCGTACGCAATATGCCGAAGCGCCACAGGGCCCCGAAAATTATGATTGCGGCTACAGCCCCCGCATAGATTCTGTAGTCCCGAACTCGCGGCTTAGCGGCTTCAGCTGCTTGGATCGCTATACCAGTGCTCATCACGCGCTCTTCAGAACCACGGCTTCCAGAACATTCGCCGCGTCTTCCGCCTTGTCGGTGGCAGTCTCTAGAACTTCGTAGAGTTCTTTGAACTTGATGAGCGTGACGGGATCTTTCTCGTGTTCGAACAGATGCCCGATCGCCTCGCGGCAAATATGGTCCGCCTGGTCCTCAAGCCGGTTAATCTCCACGCAGTGCTCCATCACGTGATCATGCTTCTCCAGCAGGCGGACGGCTTTGGTGAGTTCTTCACTTTGGCGCACGATAAGTTCTGCGAGTTTGCCTGCCGCCGCCGGCGGATTCGCGATCTTATACAGGCTCATGCGCACGGCGGCGGCATTGATGAAGTCGAGAACATCATCGAGCGAAGAGGCCAGCTTGTGGATGTCTTCGCGGTCAAAAGGAGTGATGAATGTCTGGTTAAGTTTCTTGAGCACGGCATGTGTCATGTCATCGCCAATGTGCTCGTGCTCCTTGATCTTCTTGACTCCCGCTTGAATCTCAGTACCGTTCGCGCTATTGAGGACGTGCGTTAGGACCTTTGCGGCTTCCGTCATGTTCTCCGACATCTCTGCAAACATGTCGAAAAACTTCGTCTCGCGCGGGATGATGCGAACCATTCGTAGTGCTCCTCTTTGGCGGACTTCGATCCGCTCGAATATTAACCAAGCGTTAAATGAAGATTACGGAAGTGTTACAGAGAAGAACCAATATCTCACGCAGAGGGAAGTTTTTCAAAACCTTTGTACCTCGACCGGATCTTGCACGTGTGATCCTGTAAAGCAAAAACCAGCGCGCTAAAGACCTGTTTCGTCTAAACTTTCCGCATGCACGTCGGAGGAAAAGAAATTGTCGCCATTCTGACCGGAGCCAGCTTTGCCGCCGGCTTGAACGTCTACGCGACATTGGCCACGCTCGGATTGCTCGCGCGCGCCGAGGTGGTGACCCTGCCGCCGGGGCTGCACTTGGTCGAAAGCTGGTGGGTAATAGGTGTTGCCATCGTGCTGTTTGTGATCGAGTTTTTTGGCGACAAGATCCCAGCGTTCGACCTCATCTGGAACGCGCTACACACGTTCATACGAGTTCCGATTGCAGCGTTATTGGCCTATGGAGCGACAGCACAACTTTCGCCGCTGGAGCAGATGTCGGCCGCGGCGCTGGGAGGTGGCATCGCGCTGGTCGCACACGGCGGGAAGACAGCAGCCCGCGCCTTCGTCACGACAACCCCAGAGCCTCTCTCCAACATCGGACTCAGTCTGGGGGAAGATGCGCTGGCAATCTTTCTTACGTGGTTCGCGACGCAGCATCCGTACGTAACGGCGGTTCTGGTGGGAGTGCTGGTGTTTTTGGTGCTGCTTGCAATACGGTTCGTGTGGCGCGCGCTGCGGAATTTGTTTCGCGGCGCCGAGGCAGAGTTGGCGAGGCAGGGAAACACTGCATGATCGGAGTGGAAAGAAAAAGGCCACCGTTTGGCAGCCTCTTTTTTTTAAAAGTTAAGAGCTATAGGGTGGATTCGATTTCAAATCCCCACGCCTCAAGCAGCGGTTCGGGGATGTACTTTGAGTTCTTATTCCGGCGCGCCCATTCACGCAGACGCGTCGATCTCAAATACTGATCCGGCTGCAGCTTGAACTCGCGAACGACCTGTTCGAACTCAGTGATCGTAGGGGTCACCGGCCCTATGGGCTCGGGTTTGCCCCAGTTGGGATTACCACGTCGCCTTGCCATGTCTTTTTCGTCTACCTCGTTTGTAGTCTTTTAACTTATTTTTTACTTTCGTCTTGGGTGGCCTGCATTCGGATTCGTCCCGACCCGCGCCAAGATCCAAGGTCCCACTTTCCAAACCCCGTCCTGAAGAGAAGCCCTACTGGAACGAAATCCCTAACTTGGGAACTGATATTCTAGTTCACTTTTACTTCTGACACAACACCATTCTCGCACCGAACAAATCCGCGACTCACAACATTATCGGATTGAGAATGATGAAAACAAACCGTTTACATCTTGTGCGCCCCCAGTAATTACTTGTTAAAAAAGAAACCATAAATATATGGACGTGCCAGCTCGGTACTTGTCACCTGCCGCGAACCGATTTTAGGGCCAGTCCTCCTGTCCAATGCGGAGAGCGCAGGCATCCCCGCTGTCGCCCTTTTCGCGCGCGACACTTCAAAGACAATTCATCGGAGTATGGTGCCCGGGGCGGGGGTCGAACCCGCACGTTCCTTTCGGAACTCGGGATTTTAAGTC
>CAVZQL010000017.1:0-492269 GCA_963777415.1 uncultured Acidobacteriota bacterium | reverse complement strand
TTTGGCTGCCCCCCAGGGATTCGAACCCCGATATGCTGCTCCAGAGGCAGCTGTCCTAACCGTTGAACGAGGGGGCAGCATTCGTGCTGCGGGCCATTGTCGAACAAGACGCGTTCTAGCAATGTCAGAATGATTTTATTTGGTGAGCGCGATTAGGTCAACCAAAGTCGCGACCGGCGAGTTTGTTTCTGGATATTCTTAGGCAAAGATGGCATGACACGCGGCAGGGCAACGGCAGCGAGAGTTTGTAGCATCTTGGCGTGACATAAGGAAAGTAAGGAAAGCGGGTTCGTGAGAAGAGCGGGTTCATGGCACGCGCCCGCAAACGTACCTGCTGTGCTGAGGGTCATGGTCACAATCAGGTGTCGTTTTCAGGGCTGGTCGTATCCGGGCAGATTTGCTTTCGTTCTCCTGCTGACGCTTCTCCTGGTTCCACTGCTTCGCGCGCAAAACGATGAGGATGTGCATCTTGCTCCACGTCTGGGTGCGACCGGACGCCATCGCACTGCGCGGGTGGAGACCACCGGCGATCTGAACGCCCGGGCGAAGCCCATCCGCGTGGATGTGGACCTCGTCCTGGTGCCGGTGACGGTGACGGACCATATGAACCGCCTGGTCACAACTCTGGATAAGAACGATTTCACGCTCTATGAGGGCAAGGAACAGCAGGAGATACGGCATTTCTCGATCGAGGACGCTCCGATCTCGTTTGGTCTGATCGTCGATCTCAGCGGCAGTATGGCGAACAAGATCGACCGAGTTCACGCGGCGGTGGACGAGTTGTTCAACAACGCCAATCCCGAAGACGACTACTTCGTAGTGGCGGTATCGGATACGCCCAAGGTGTTGGCGAACACGACCCAGTCGGTCGGGACCATTCAGGAGAAGCTGACGTCGATGCCTCCCGGAGGATACACGGCGCTGCTGGACGCGATCTATTTAGCCGAATGTAAATTGCGGTCGGCACGGTATCAGAGGCGCGCGCTGTTGATCATCTCCGATGGAGGCGACAACGCGAGTCGCTATAAGATGGGGGAGATCAAAACGCTGGTGCAGGAAGCCAACGCCGAGGTTTACGCCATCGGCGTATTCGACGGACTACCTATATTCAAGACCATTGAGGAAAAGTTCGGCAGGCGCCTGCTGACCCAGGTTACCGAGGCGAGTGGCGGCAGAACCATTCCAGTGGACAATCTGGCGAAAATGCCGCAAGCCGCAGCGACCATCAGCAGGGAATTGAGAAGCCAGTACATCCTGGGATATCGGCCGAAGGGCCCGCGCGACGGTAAGTGGCGAACGATCAAGGTGAGCGTAAGAGCTCCCGAACACGCGCCGCCGATGCAGGCGTACTACAAGAAGGGATATCCCGGCCCGGCAGAATAAGTATTCGCACCATCCCCCACACTTGGGTGCCGCACCCTTCCCCTTCAGGGGAGGGTGCGATCAAGTTCCTGAACCACCCTCAGCCAAAACTCTTTCCGCTTATTTGCCGTACGTGTGCGGGTAGGACTGGCGCATCTGTCTTGCGCAATCGCGAACGTGTTCGGCGGGAGCATGTGGTCCTTTGCCCAATCCGGGGCACCACTGCGCAGCCTTGTCCCACTCTTTCCTGTCTTCGATGAGTTCCGGCCAAAAGGGAAAAGCGCGGCACTGGGTCGGTTTTGCCGGATGGACGCTGCATCCGTGGGCAGAGAGGAACGGACAGTGCCCCGGCATGCGGAGGCGCGAGAGATTCCTGGTGCGATAAACGAAGCGCTGCTCGAAATCCCGGACCGCCATGTGCAGAAACTTCGCGAGTCGAGAAATGTCGGAATCGCTTACGTAAACGAATCCCTTCTCCTCGCAACAGCGTATGCATCCGGGTTGGCACTGGAAACGCATAACACATTCTACGCGACGGTCTTGGGACGGCGGCGGAGATGGAGTCGAAAAAAATAGTTTCATTTACTCGTATTCAGCTGGTCGGCTACACTGGTGGCTTCCAAGCCACGTTTTGCGTCTTGACCGGCCGGGGTACGAGAAATAAGGGTGCGGTGTGTCGGGCGCAGACCTTCCCAGGAAGCAGGAGGCACCACGCTCGTGACGCAGGCAGTCAGAACACTTTTCCAGGCCGCAAGCGCGCTTGATTACGTTCCCAAACCGGAACTCGAGCAGCTCCAACTCGATCGCATGCGCGGCGTGGTCAAACGCGCATGGGACAACGTTGCGCTGTTCCGCTCGCGCATGGACGAACGGGGACTCACCCCCGGAAACATCAAGTCACTCGAGGACGTTGCCCGGCTGCCGTTCATGGTGAAGGCCGATCTTCGCGACACCTATCCGTTTGGATTGTTCGCCAGCCCGATGAAAGACATTGTGCGGCTGCACGCCTCAAGCGGCACGACCGGGAAACCAATCGTTGTCGCCTACACCAACGCCGACGTGGACGTTTGGTCGTCGGTGATGGAGCGGTCGTTTGCGGCCTGCGGGTTGCACGAGGGCGACATCATCCAGAACGCCTACGGCTACGGACTGTTTACCGGCGGATTAGGCGCGCACTATGGCGCCGAGCGGTTGGGAGCAACGGTGATCCCGGTGTCGGGCGGAAACACGGACCGTCAGATCATGCTGCTGTCGGACTTCGGCGTGACCGCCATCTGCTGCACCCCAAGCTATTTTCTGCACATCATCGAGCGCGCCGGGCAGCTTGGCGTGGATATGAAAAAGCTGCCGCTACGTGCGGGCGTGTTCGGGGCGGAGCCGTGGACGGAGTCCATGCGGCGGCGCATCGAGCAGGACAGCAACATCAAGGCATTCGATATCTACGGACTGTCAGAGATAATTGGTCCGGGCGTCGCGGTTGAGTGCGCGAACCAGGATGGCCTGCACATTTTCGAGGACCACTTCTATCCGGAGATCATCGATCCGGAAACGGGCGAGCCGTTGCCGGACGGCAGCGAAGGCGAACTGGTGTTGACGACGCTGAGCAAGGAAGCGATGCCGATGATTCGCTATCGCACGCGCGACATTACGTCGCTGATGACGGAGAAGTGTCCGTGCGGAAGGACGATCCGGCGGATGCGTCGAATCGGTCGCCGCAGCGACGATATGCTGATCCTCCGGGGCATCAACGTGTTCCCATCGCAGGTGGAAACGGTTCTGCTGGACGTCGAAGGCACGCTGCCGCATTATCAAATTATTCTGACGAGAGAACACGGGCTCGACCAGATGGAAGTGCAGGTTGAGGTGACGGCTGAAACCTTCAGTGATACCGTGGGTGCGATGGAAGCTCTGGAAGAAAAATTGGCGGACGCCATGGAACGCGTGTTGCAGCTTCGCGTGAAGGTCACGCTGGTGGAACCCCAAACCATTCAACGCAGCGAAGGAAAAGCAAAGCGAGTTATTGATCGGCGGCAACTATGAAGATAACGCAACTCTCCGTTTTTGCTGAAAACAAGCCGGGCCACATCGTTGCGCCGTGCCGCATGTTGGCCGACGCGGGCGTGAATATCCGTGCGCTGTCGCTCGCCGACACCCAGAAGTTCGGCATCCTGCGCATGATCGTGTCGGACTGGAAAGCCGCGGCCAAACTCCTTGAAGCGGGCGGCTTCCTGGTGAAGGCGACCGAGGTGCTGGCCGTCGAAGTACCTGACGATCCGGGCGGGCTCTCGAGGGTGCTGTCGGCACTGGAGAATGCTGCGATCAACATCGAATACATGTACGCCTTCCCCTTCGGCCGCGGCGAAAAAGCCATCCTGATCTTCCGCTTCGATAATCCGGACGCGGCGATCGAAAAGCTTCAAGCCGCCGGAATCAATCTGATCGGGCGGGAAGAATTGTAGGTGAGGGCTTGATTGTAGGTGAGGGGCTTGCGTTCTTCTGCCCCGTTAGGGGCAGTGCGAACTTAGCCCCGGACGGAAGTCCGGGGTAATCGAGCGCCAAGATCTCAAGTCCCGTAGGGACGACCGAAGGTCCTGCACGATCAATTCGAGAGAAAAGACCAATGCCGATTGCGAAAGTCATCTCAGAACAACTCGGCCGCGCGTCGTGGATACGGCGCATGTTCGAAGAGGGCGCCAAGCTGAAACGCGAGCGCGGCGCCGAAAACGTTTTCGATTTCACGCTCGGCAATCCCGACGTCGAACCGCCCCAACAGGTGCTGGACGCTCTGCGGCGGGTCGCTGCCACCGGCGTTCATTCGCACGGTTACATGCCCAATGCGGGCTATCCGGCGGTGCGCGAAATGCTCGCCGCGAAGCTGCGTAAAGAGACCGGAGTGCCGTTCGCCGCCGAAGACGTCATCATGACGATTGGCGCTGCCGGTGCCTGTAACGTCGTTTTGAAAGCGATTCTCGATCCGGGCGATGAAGTGATCGTGCTGAAGCCGTACTTTTCGGAGTATCCGTTCTATATCAGCAATCACGGCGGGCGCATGGTGGGCGTGGAGACGGACGAGGAATTCCTGCCGGACGTGTCGGCCATCGAGGCTGCGATCACGCCGCGCACACGGGCCATCATCGTCAATACGCCGAATAATCCGACCGGGCGCGTATATCCGGAGAACATTCTGCGCGAACTGAATATGGTCGTGGACCGTGCGCCGCAGCCAATTGTTGTGCTGAGCGATGAGCCGTATAAATCCCTGGTCTATGACGGGAAGAAGCAGCCAGAGGTGTCGTCGCTGATCGGCAATACGGCGGTGTGCAACTCATGGTCGAAGTCGCAGGCAATCGCCGGCGAACGCATCGGCTATCTCGCACTGTCTCCGAATTTGCCGGATGTCGCCGATCTGCGGCGCGCTTGTATCTTCACGAATCGCATCCTCGGCTTCGTGAATGCGCCGGCCATTTGGCAGCGTGTAATGCTCGAGTCCGCCGACGCAACCGTGGACGTGGCCGCGTATGAACATCGCCGTAACGTCTTGTGTGACGGACTGAAGAAGATCGGGTACGACGTAAAGTGTCCCGAGGCGACGTATTACGTTTTTCTGAAAACGCCCATTCCCGACGATGTGGAATTCGTGAGAACGCTGGCGGCAGAGGGTGTGCTTGCGGTTCCGGGAACAGGCTTTGGCCGCTCCGGATATATCCGCCTTTCACTCACCATCCCACTGGACCAAGTCCAGCGTTCGATCTTCGGATTCGAGCGCGCGCTCGAATCAGTGCGCCAAGTCAAGTAACTAAGCCACGTAAAAGGTGTCGCCCAAAGTTGTCGCCCGCTCAGGGCGCCTTTGCGTCCTCTGCGTCCTTTGCGTTGAACGGTTTTGACTTACCGCTGATCGCTGATCGCTATGCGGCTATGCGTGCCGCGCCACGTAGAACAGCAGAAGGAAGATCACAATGGGGATCATGGCGAGCATGACGTAGTACAGAATCCTGCGCAGCCAGGGCGTCCGCCGCTTCTTCCAATCCTTCAGTTCGACGCGATCCTGAACGCCGACCTGGTCCGGATGCTCGAGATCGAACGCAAACTCACGCGCACTCGCATAGCGGTTTTTCGGATCGCGCTCGAGGGCGCGGTAGATGATTTCCTGAAGCTGCGGCGTAATTTCTGGGGCCACCTCGCGCGGAGGTATCGGGTTGTTGATCAGCCGGTCGTTCATGATGACGAACGGATTCGGCCCCGTGAAGGGAACCGTGCCCGTCAGCATTTCATAGAACATGACGCCGAGCGCAGTAGATGTCGCTGCGTGCGTCGCCGCGCTTGCCCTTGACCTGTTCGGGGGAGATGTAATCGGGCGTCCCCATGGTCTGCGAAAGTTTGGCGAAGGTCAGCCGGCGCGATCCGGCATTCGACGGCGATCCCGAAATCGATGAGCTTGACGTTGTCGTTCTCGTCCACCATCACGTTTTCGGGCTTGAGGTCGCGGTGTACGACCCCCTGGCTGTGTATGTAATCAAGCGCATCGCAAATGCCGGTGGTGATACGGACGGCGCGGTCAACCGGTAGTTTCTTCTGTTCGTTGAGCACCTGCCGCAGCAGTCGCCCATTCACCCACTCCATCACCATGTAAACCTGGCTGCGGTCTTCGTCGGCGAAGACTTTCATGACGCCGGGATGATCGAGCTTGGTGCCGATAGCCTGTTCGCGCAGGAAGCGATCGTAGAAGAGCGGATCGCCCTCCATTTCGGGATGGGGAATCTTGATAGCGACCGTACGCCCGTCGCGCACGTCGGTGCCGCGAAAGATCGACGCCATGCCGCTGCGTGCGACCAGGTTCTCGATGCGGTAATGGTCGAGTTGTTCTCCGGCGTGGATGGTAGTCATATCTCGGCGCAGTCAGCGGCCCGGACAACTGGCGGCTCGACGTTCTGTCTATTTGAGGCTGTAGGGCCGTCCGCGGTACATGCCCACGCGCTCGATGCCTCGCACGCGGATCAGCTGGACGGAGATATTATCGCTGCCATCGCGCTCGTTCGCAACAGCTACCAGCTTGCGGGCGGCGGCGTCGAGGTCGGCGGAGTGCGACACGATGTTTGCGATTTCGGCGTCGTTGACCGCGCCGTGAAGACCATCGGAGCACAGCAGCAGCACGTCTCCGACTGCCACGTGATGTTCGCTGGTGTCCACGTTGGTGAAGAGATCGGACCCGAGCGAACGGCTGAGCATGTGCTTGGTTGCCGCGGCTTTAGCCTCGCTCATCGAGAGCAGTCCCATGCCCATCTGTTCGTTCACCACCGTGTGATCGTTGGTCAGCGCGGTCGCTCTGCCATGCCGGATCAGGTAGCAACGCGAATCGCCTACGTGTGACACGACGGCGCGGTCGAATCGCAAGCCGCAGAGCACCAGCGTGGTCGCCATCGTCGATCCGCTCGGATTAGCCGCAAGCCCGGCGTCGTGAACGTGACCGTTGGCGGCCTGCACCAGCTTAGGGAGGATCGCGCTATGCGGCTCTCCTCCGGGAGTGTCGCAAAATCCGGCGATGACGCTTTCAATGGCCGTGCGCGATGCGATCTCTCCGCGGTCCTGGCCGCCAACTCCGTCCGCCAGCGCAAAAAGCCAACCGCGGCCGCGCGCCTCCCTGGGAGTGGCCGGGGCCGCGTAGCCGATGAAATCTTCGTTATGGTCGCGCACGCGTCCGGTGTCGGAGAGCTGCGCGAATTCAACGTCAAGCATAGAAGTTTGTTGTGACGCCTGACCTTGGCTGGAATGCAGTCGATCGTTGCCGTGAGGCTGGGCGGTCCTTGCCAAGTGTAGTCTCATGTCTCACTAAAAATCGGGGCGGACCGAAGCCCGCCCCGTTCTCTTTCCAATGTTACTACGACACCTGTGCGGCTGACCGGTCGCTCACTAACGTCGTGCGTCCGAGCGACTTGCTCGCGCGCATGAAGTAGATGCCGCCGTAGATGGCCCAGACCAGTGCGATCCCCAGCGCCAGTAGTGGCTCCATCTTCGTGCCGTATCCCATGAACGGACCGATAAGGTAAAAGCCCATGCATCCGAGATTGGCGACCAGTCCAAACACGGGGATGAACAGGTGCTTCACGATGTTGAACTTCGGATGCTTGTGGAACGCGACCATACAGATGACGCAGCTCAATCCGTACAGCAGGAATGTTCCGAAGTTCGACGCCAGCGTGACGGTCAGCAGCGAATTGGGCAGCGCCGCCATCTTGTCGTGCGTCGTATATCCGAAGCTCGACCAGAAGCCGTGAGGAAGCGCCTGGATGACAGAGTCGGCGGGAGCGCCGGCATCGCCGAACGCCGCCACGACGGCGACGCAGCCGACGATTGCCGAGATGATCGCCAGCGTCCAGATGGCCTTGTGGGGAGTCAGGTTTTTGCCGTGCAGCATACCGAAGTGCTCGGGTACTTCCTGGTCCTTGCCCATCGCGTAAGTGACGCGAGCGCCCGTGTTCATGCAGGAAAGCGTCGTGCCAATGATGGCCAGAAATACCGTGAACGCTTCCACCAGCATGAAGATGCGGCCGCGCCCGGGGCCGAACAGAGCATCGCCGACCATGACCATCATGTCGCCGATAGGAGCCGCCGAGCCCGATGCGCTCTGCATCGAGTACCCGCTATTTAGGAAGTAGTTTGCCGCAAAATACTCGAATAGATAACAGAAGGCACCTTGCACGAGGAGTGAGACGATCACCGCGATTGGTACGTCGCGTTTCGGATTCTTCGCCTCCCCACCCATGGCTGTTACCGATTCAAATCCCACGAGTATCAGGATCGCGACCGTCGCCTGTACGAATACCCAGCCCCAGTTGTGAGGCTTGATGACGGAACTGGCGTTGTTGTGCGACATGAACTTGCCGCTGTCATCGGTCGTCGGATACGCGATATGGAACGGAACCGGCTTTCCGGCCGCGTCGAGCTTCGGCTTGGGATCTCCGTTCGCGTCGCGAACGATCGCGTCAGTTCCATCCGCGGCCTTCGCGGTCAGGAACTCATATTGCAGGGCCTTGCCCGAGGTCGAATCGAACTGATAGGCGACGCTGCCCGGCGGATGGTTCATCCGGTAGCCGAGAGCCAGTACGGCAAACACAACCAGCGCGGTGATCTGAATGACGTTAATCGCGATGTTCACCGATGTCGAGCCGTTCACGCCACGGTACGCGATGTAGGCGACCACGAACGAGAACACAACGCAGACTGCCATCATGAACATCGGTCCGGGATTCGAGGCGCTCATGAAGTTCGGCCAGAGCGTTCCAACGAGATATCCGCACAGGATGCCCATGACGCCGACCATCACGCCCGGATAAATCCAGTAGTAAAGGTGCGACGCCCATCCCACGATAAACTTGGAAAGACGGGCAAAGCGCCACGCTTTATCGTGGTTCAGGAACGACTGTTCGGCGAAGTAGTAAGAGCTGCCCGTTCCGGGATACAGCTTTGCCATTTCAGCGTAGCAGACCGCGGTTGCCAGGCAGAGTCCCAGGGCGAGCAGGATGCCCATCCACATTGCCGGTCCGGTCACGCCCGTGGTTGCCTGTATGTAAAATGTCAGCCAGAGAAAGGCGCCGGGAGCGATGAGCGCCATGGCATTCATCGTCAGGCCGGTTAGCCCTAGTGTAGGTTTCATTTCCACTGCGGCGTTGTCCGCCATCGTTCATTCTCCTTAGGGATATCTGAATGCAGGTTGCCGGCGTCAAGGGCAACGCGCAAATCTCAACCAGCGAGGCCAGAGTAGGTTGAAAGCGATGCTGCGTCCAATGCATCGTTTCGTTTGCGTGAATCGGAATTACTTTGAAAAATTGCGTTTATAGGCCAAATAATGCAGTTTTATGTCGTTAGGCGATCTATATGCGAGGTGCGGAACGCGCATGTCGTTGAAAAGACGGATGGATGCGTCTTCTTGCGGCACCGACGAAAACTGCGTCGTCACACGGACGATTGACCCGGAATCGGGACGCTATCAGGCTTTCCCTATGACCCATATAAACGCTTTCTATGCGCCGCGAACGAAAAATCAATTGGACGAGTGCTGCCGCGGACACTAGGCTAGCCATCGAGAGCATCTCGTCGCGCGACAGAATGTGTTTCTGAACGCACCCGTGTTGTTGCATCGAATAGGAAATTATCGAGCGCCGGAACGCGCTGGAGTCGTTGGATGAAGATTGCGGGAATCATGCTGTTGTTCTCGGGCTGGGCGATTGTGCTTGCCGCCGTCGCCCTGCTGGGGAAGGCCGCGGGCGCAAGGGCCGTGTTTATCGCCGCCGGAATGCTCACCGAGGGGATTGGCCTGACGTTCTTCGTTCGTTCGCACGTGCCCGCGCGGGGAGAGAGGGAACAGTGACCGCGCAGATTGCTTCCACCGACGTTTCCTTCGCACTCTGCACGCTCCTTATATTCCTTGTCCCCTTTGCGGCCGCAGGCCTTGCGCTGATCAATACTGGACTTGGACGCGCGCGCAGCGCGGCCCATTCAATGCTGTCGTCCCTCTGCGTGATCGGCGTCGCGGTGCTGGCATACTTCATTTTCGGTTTCGGAGTCCAGGGATTTGCCGGCGGTCCCGCGCACTACCTCAACATCCACGGCGTCTCGTGGAATTGGATCGCTGCCCAACCCTTCTTCTTTCGCGGGCTGCCGTTGGACGGGTCGTTGAATGGTTCGGTCGCGCCCCTCGTTGCGTTGCTGCAAATCATGAGCGTTGCCGTCGCCGCGCTGATTCCGCTGGGAAGCGGATCGGACCGCTGGCGGCTAGGCGCTATCTGCATTTCGACCGCACTGTTTGCCAGTTTCACCTATCCTCTGTTTGCGCACTGGGTTTGGGGAGGCGGTTGGCTGGCGCAGATGGCAGCCCAGCACGGCCTCGGAAATGGCTTCATCGACGCCGGAGGCTCGAGCACGATTCACGTTGTCGGCGGGTTCACGGCTCTGTCGATCACCTGGATACTTCGCCCGCGCAGTGGACGCTCCACCACGGACGGGATGCCTGCGGCGGTTCCCGGACACAACGCGGTGTACGTAATGTTTGGCTGTTTGCTCGCGCTGATCGGCTGGCTAGGACTCAACGGCGCGGGCGCAATGCTTTTCGCCGGCGTGGAGCCGTCGAGGGTGGTGCTCATTGCGGTGAATACGCTGCTCGCCGCCGGTGCTGCCGCGCTGGCGTCACTCGCCGTAACGCGGCTTCGCTTCGGCAAGCCCGACGCATCGCTGGCAGCGAACGGTTGGGTAGGCGGACTCGTTGCGATCAGCGCCGCCTGTGCGTTCGTCAGGCCGGCCGCGGCTGTGATCATCGGCTTGATTGCGGGAGCGCTCGTGCCGCTCTCGGTAGAGCTGTTCGAACACTTTCTTGCGACCGACGATCCCGGCGGCGCAATCTCGACCCACGCCGTGGGCGGCCTATGGGGCGTTCTCGCCGCCGGTCTGTTCGCGAGTGAACAGTTGCTGGGCAAGGGCGCGGCGCCGGGACAGTTCCTGGCGCAGCTCATCGGACTGGCAACGCTGATCGGATTCGTGCTTCCCCTGACCTACCTGCTGAACCTCGCGGTCAACCGCATTTATCCGCAAAGAGTGGATTCCGAGGGCGAGCGGTATGGATTGGACTTGTACGAGCTTGGCGCAGGTGCGTATCCGGAGTTCGTGACCCACACGGAAGACTTCAAGCTGCGCTAGTGCATGGCCACCTAACAGCTTCTAGCCCCTAGTCCCTAGCCCCTAGCCCCTGTCCCCTGATCTGCCATCATTTTGATGAGCTTTGATTTGATTCGGCAGTGTGATCTTGCTTGCCATGCCGGGACGTGATCTTGTGCAAAACGAACTCCTGGAGCACGCCTTCGACCATACGGCCGCCGGTACCAACCAACGCACCGCTAAGCACCAGTCCGGGACCACGCTCGCTGCTGGGGTAATAGGCATTCGCGATCGCACCTGAGGCCAAGTCGCCGCCGATGCTGGAGTAGTTGATCTGCCGGCCTCCGCTGTCGGTTCTCGTGATGAACGCGCTCGATACCGCGTGCCACAATCGCGATTTGGTCGTGCCCGTACCTTGGAAGAAGTAGCGGGGGTCCTGGTGCAGGAGAGAAGGCAAGATTGCGTCCCCTACTAGGATATTGGTGTAGCCACCAGCGAAGGTGGCGCCCAGACGCTCGAAATAGCCCTTTGCGCCTTGCGTGTAGCTGGGGTAGTCGGTCGCCTGATAGATCCCGGCATTTGCGGCAAAGCCAAGAAACGTGACTGGGTCCGTCATGGCCTTGAAGGCGAGCTGAAACTTCAGTTTCGGCGAAAGCGGCACCGGGTTTTTGTCATAGACTACATAGAAATTCGGTATGACACCGAAAATGCGCTGCTTCTCCGCGGCGTGGACTTGTTCGCGCGCAACTTGCTCAGGAAGGACAGCATTCACCGACACTTGCACAGTTGGGAGCCCAAGCTTGATACCAGTAACATTGAGGAACTGCCCCGGCTTAAGGATGACGGCGTTTGACGTCCAGTTTGCAAGCCCTTGGGCGCTGACGACGAGACGGTAGGGCGTTGCCGGCCTAACGCTATCAAACTTGAAGAAACCGCTCTGATTGGTCACAGCGGTTCGATGATCCGCTGGGGCAGGACCTTGCAACGTAACGCTCGCGCCTCGAATTGTGCCACCGTTAACATCGAGCACTGTTCCGATAATGGTTCCGTTCCGCGGCGCCGGGGCTGGAATCCTCTGTGCTACGGTGATCGTTGCGGCCCAAATGCAGACGATAAGCGTGCAGACAAACTTGATAACTTGCAGCTTCATACACCGTCTCCTTCAATGTTCCGTCCTCCGTCTTTCTAGTCTTTCTAGTCCTCATCCGTCGGGAAGCAGCTGCGTTGCCACGGCTGAGGCGCAACTCGAAAACGCAATGATTGTGGAGATTTGCAGATTTTGATGCCAACCTGGCTCGGTAAGCACCCGAAAGAAAAAAGGCGAGTGGGCGCGTGTTGATCAACGCGAAAGTGTCAAGATTTCGGCAGGTGCCGAGTTGGCCGACCGAGGATCTATTTCGCAGCTCCGGATAGTTGGACAGAAGGCGATATATCGTTGGCTATCGGCTGTTGGCTCTGAATTCCAGTGCGAAAGCGTGTTCGTTGCCCAGTCCGCTGATGTGGAAATCATATTCGAGTGTCTGGTCGTCCTTGACGCGGAATCGCTCTGTGGTTTCCATCGGAAAATCATAATGGACGCGAAAAGTCTTTACCGTGTATTCGCCCGTTTCCCAGTTGTGGTCGCACGAACCGAATGAAGCGTGGCTTTTCTTGTTTTTGTCTATCGCCCAAACCCCAGTCCCACTCGACTGTCCTTTGAGGAATTTGTCTCGTTTCGCTTCCAGTTCCTTGATGTGCTGCTGTACTGCGGGCGACTCTTGAGGCGGTTTCGGTGGCCATGTCTGGATTGCAGTGAGGTAGGTCTGCGCCGATTCCAGCGCACCGTCCGGCAAAGATTCTATGAGTGCGTGAAGTTGTGCACGTTCGACCATTTTCCCCCCTTGCAGCACGAAGCTGTTGCGTTAGATGTCGCGAACAGGGCTTCCGTACAACAATCCCGAAACGGGAATGCCAACGCTCACTTCCCCTTGTTACGAAATCAGAAATTTTCAAGAGCACTTGTCGAATCCGCACAAATTTCGGTTACGCTGAATGTGATCGAAAGGTCAGTGCAACGTCGGCGGCTGAACGAGTCCTGCCGTCGAGGCTTAGTTTTCAAGATTTTACGTGTAAGTGCCGGGAAATCATTGTTGTAGATCTAGAAAGTGGCTAAATCTATTGTTTTCATAGACTAGATACCCCCAGGGGGGTGGGCGGGGCAGAAGAGAGGTTGAGAAAACCTATCTTCTCCGTGCCTCAGTGTCTCCGTGGTAGGTGTATCGATGTCTTAAATACAACAGATTCAGCTACTTACAAGAGGTCGCAGCTATATCGAGGTCTTAAGTGCTGGAATTTCAGCAACTTACGATTTCGAAGCATGGGAGGGGGTACCCTCCTCCTCGGCCAGTTTTCGCACGTAGCGCATGTGCGGCAGCGCCGCTTCGGCGTGGCGGCGGACGGCGATCATTTCGGCCACCACGGCGACGGCGATCTCCTCGGGCGTGATGGCCCCGATGTCGAGACCGACGGGCGCGTGTACGTGGTCGAATCTTTCAGGCGCGACGCCTTCGGCTTGTAGCTCTTTGTAGATGGTGATGACCTTGCGTTTCGATCCGATCATCCCGACATAGCGCGCGGGAGTATCGACGGCCCAGCGCAGGACGCGCATGTCGTCGCGGTGGCCGCGAGTGACGATCACGATGAACGACGATTCGGTCGGATCGGCTTTCTTGAAAGTCTCGTCGAATTCGTCGGAGTAGATTTCGCGGGCTTCGGGGAAGCGCTCGCGGTTGGCGTAAGACTCGCGGTCGTCAGCGACAACAACGTCGAATCCGGCGATGCGTGCGACCTTATAGAGATTATTGGCGACGTGACCAGCGCCAAAGATGTAAAGCACGGACACGGGCAGAATAGGCTCCACGAATATCTCCAGCGTCCCGCCGCAGACGAGGCCTGTATCGTATTTCGGATTTTGGTTGAGGTTGAAGGTCAAAGTGCGGGGCTTTTCCTGCTCCATGACCTCGCGCGCGGCTTGCCAGACTTCGGCCTCGACGCACCCGCCCCCGATGGTGCCGAGGATCGAACCGTCGTCGCGGACCAGCATTTTTGCGGTCTCAAACGAGGGAATCGATCCGCGCACGCTTACGATGGTGGCCAGGGCGGCACGGCGTCCGGCCCGGCGAAGAGCAACGATTTCTTCGTAGATGTCCATAGAGGAGGTATTTAAGTATTTAGGTATTTAGTATTTGGTAACCGGCATTCGCACGAACGCTCCCACGAAGTTTACTAAATACCTAAATACCTAATGACCTAAATACCTTCCTACAATTATTCGATGCGCGGTCGGAAAGTGCAACTCGCAACTCGCCACTAACCACTCGCCACTGCCTCTCGATGTAAGATGTTCGGTCGGCCAAGGAGTGCGCGATGAAAGCTGTTCGCTTCCATGAATTTGGCGGTCCCGAGGTGCTGAAGTACGAGGACGTGCCTGATCCCGTGCTGCGGAAGGATCAGGTGTTAGTGAGAGTTCGGGCGTGCGCGCTGAACCATCTCGACCTCTTCCTGCGCGCCGGATTGCCCGGAACGAAGCTACCGCACATCAACGGCAGCGACGTTGCCGGCGATGTGGCGGAGGTCGGAGAGTACATTACCGATCTAAAGGTCGGCCAGCGCGTGCTGCTGGTGCCGATGGTGTTTTGCAACCACTGCCATTACTGTACCAGCGCGCAGCAGAACTTCTGTCCGCAGTTCACGGTGCTGGGACGCGGAGTGGATGGCGCCAATTGCGAGCTGATTGCAGTCCCACGTGTGAACGTCGTGCCAATTCCGGACACGATGACTTACGAGGAAGCGGCCAGCGTGCCGCTGGTCTTCCTTACGGCATGGCACATGCTGGTTGGACGAGCGGGAATCAAGGCCGGACAAACTGTCCTGGTGCTGGGAGCGGGTTCGGGCGTGGGAACCGCGGCGATACAGATTGCCAAGCTGTTTAATGCGACCGTGATTACCACGGCAGGCGACGAACGCAAACTGGAGAAAGCCCGCCAGCTTGGCGCGGATCACACGATCAATCACTATAAACAGAAGATCTCGGATGAAGTGAAGAGGATCACCTCCAAGCAGGGCGTGGACATCGTCTTCGAGCACGTAGGCAAGGCCACATGGGAAGAGAGCACGCGGTCGCTCAAGCTGGGGGGAACGATCGTGACGTGCGGTGCGACGACCGGCGCGGAAGTTGCGCTCAACCTGAACGTGCTGTTCGGCAAGCAGTTCTCGTTCCTTGGGTCCTTTATGGGCAACATGGCGGATTTCAACGAGGTGATGAAGTACGTTTTCAGCGGCAGGTTGAAGCCGGTAGTGGACCGCACCTTCCCGCTGAGCGAGGCGCGGGCTGCGCACGAGTACATGGAGAAGAGCGAGATGTTCGGAAAGGTAGTGCTAGTCCCGTGATCGCTGGCATCGGGGAGAAGCGGCAAGGTAAAATAGGAACACCATGAGTGAGCGTTTCGATAACCTGGTGGGAACCGACGAAGGCCGCCCGCATCTGCGCGAAGTCAGCTTCGGAAATACGCAGAGCGAGGGCGTGTTCTTCACGACGATGGATTTGGCCGTCAATTGGGTGAGGAAGAGTTCGATTTGGCCTATGACCTTTGGGCTGGCGTGCTGCGCGATCGAGATGATGTCGATGGGCGCGTCGCGCTTCGATATTGCGCGCTTCGGTGCCGAGGTGTTTCGCCCGTCGCCACGGCAGTCGGACCTGATGATCATCGCCGGGCGTGTGTCGCAGAAGATGGCGCCGGTGATCCGTCAACTCTGGGAGCAAATGCCCGAGCCCAAGTGGGTGATCTCGATGGGCGCTTGCGCCACCAGCGGCGGCGTGTTCAACAACTACGCGCTGGTGCAGGGCGTAAACCAGGTGATTCCGGTGGACGTATACGTGCCGGGATGCCCGCCGCGTCCGGAACAGTTGATCTACGCCATCACCCTGTTGCAGGAGAAGATCATGAACGACAAAGGCTCGTTCAAGCGGTCACTGAATCTGGGATAAGATTTACAATTCCGATATCGATACGAACCCTCGTCGCTGCGAGGGTTTTGTTTTGTGCGTAGAAGGCAGCAGTGAGTGGCTGGGCATCATCTCAGAAGCATGTGTCTTGTGAGAAACGCTCGGGTGGTATTTGTCTTCATTCTTCTTACTGCATTGAACCTTCGTGCCGCTGACTTCAGACGGGTAGCGATCGTGGATCTGCCGGGCGCGCCGGGATTCGATGCCCTCGCGTTCGCAAAGGGCATGCTGCTGATCGCGCACAGTGGCGCGGGCACGGTGGACGTCTTTGATCCGCAGAGGCGGCGGGTCGTGGCTCAGGTCGTAATGTCGCAGAGCAAGGATATGGGCGACCCGCGAGGGATCGCCGTGGACGAGCGGACGAGTACGGCATTCGTCGCAAATGCGGCAGCCCCAAGCATAGTCGTGATTTCGACCAAGGATTGGAAAGTGACGGACACTGTCCCTCTGCACACGACGCCTCATGCGCTGGCGCTCTCGTCGGACGGCGCCACATTGTTTGTCGCGAACCGGAGGGAGCACTCGATCTCGACGGTAGACGTTGCACACGGCTTCAGGGTAAAAACGGCTCCGGTTGGCGGGACTCCCCATAGCCTGGTGTTCGATCCAAAGGCGCTATTGGTGTATGCGAGCCTCGATGACCGCCCCGAGGTAATCGCGGTGGATGCGAATTTGAATATCGTGCGTCACATCAAGATGATTGCCTCGCAGCCTACTGGGCTGGCGCTGGATGCGGCGGCCCGGCGTCTCTACGTTGCGGTGCGTCATGCGGTGTCGGCGATCCAGGTGGATACCGGCGTTGAAGTGGGCAGACTGGCAGCGCCGGCTGGGGCCGATTCGTTGTGGCTGGATATGGGTAGTGGAACCCTGTTTGTGGGTTCGGCGGGCGGGACAATCGCCCTCATGCGGGCGACCGCCACCGGGTTCGATCCGCTCGGGGACGTGAGAACCGAGGTGCGCGGGAGTTCGGTCGCCTATGATGCATCGCGCGGCCTCGTCTATATGCCGGGCGGGAGTGAGGGGAAGTCGAAGCTGCTGATACTCAAACGCGTCGAGACAGCTGCGAGCGTCCCGTCAAAGTGAGTTCGATTCAAATTGCACGGTGGTCAGCCTAATTTCGTCCTCTCTCCGAGCCTTGGCCGTGATAAAAGAACATCATGCATTCAACGAGAGACTCGAAGGTTCCCTCGGCGAGCGGCGTACTGGCGCAGGCGCCCTGCCGGGTTGATCTGGCGGGCGGTACGCTCGACCTGTGGCCGCTCTACTTGTTTCATCCCGGCGCGGTGACGCTCAATGTCGCGATTAACGTGTTGACCACGTGCCGGATCACGCCGTTGCCGGGCAGCGAAATTCGCTTCAGGTCGGTGGACACGCGGCGCGAGGAAAGGTTTGCCAACCTGGACGCAGTGTGCCGGGCAAAGTCGTTCAAACATCCGATTGGGGGGTGGCTGACCCGGTTCTTTGCGCCCGAGAGCGGGTTTGCGCTGGAAACGACGTCGGAGTCTCCGGCGGGCGCAGGGATCGCGGGTTCGTCGGCGCTGATGATTGCGACCACAGCGGCCCTGGCGAAGTTCACCGGACGCAAGCTGGACAGGGAAGAGATGAGGGTCATCGCGCAGAACGTCGAAGCGCAAATCATCAATGTTCCGACCGGCTGCCAGGATTATTATCCGGCGCTCTATGGTGGCGTGAGCGCGGTGGAACTTGGCGTGGATGGCATCCATAGGGAATCGGTGCCGGTGGCGGCCGAGGAGATTGATGCGCGCTTCGTCGTGGTCTATACGGGCGCGCCTCGGCAGTCGGGAATCAATAATTGGGAAGTGTTCAAGGCGCACATCGACGGCGACAAGAAGGTCGTAAAGAATTTCGAGCAGATTTCGCAGGTAGCGGGGGAAATGCACCGCGCGCTGGTGCAACACGATTGGAGAGAAGTCGCGCGCCTGCTGCGGGAAGAATGGAAGCTGCGCCGCAGTAATTACGCGAATATTTCGACGCCGCTGATCGACAAGCTGATCGCGGTCGCAAGCAAGAACGGCGCGCGCGCGGCAAAGGTTTGTGGCGCGGGCGGCGGAGGCTGTGTCCTCTTCATGGTGAAGGAAGGCGCCAGGGAGCGCGTGATCGAGGCGTTGAAGTTGAATGGCGCGCAGATGCTGTCGTCTCAGGTGGCGCGAGAAGGCTTGAGCATGAGTTCGGTGAAGCTGAGCGGCGATAAGGCGCCGAAGAATGGAGCGCTCACGAGATCCTCAGCCGTTGCGGCTGCAAAATGAACGAGCCTATTCAAAGCGCGGGTGATGCGAGCGGCTTTGAGCAGTTCGTGTATTCCATCTTTGTAGCGAAGGATGAGCGACTGAGGTCCGTCTGGCGGTTTGTTCTGTCGATCGTTGTTATCGTGCTCGGCAATGGGGTTGCCCTCCTGTTCTCGTCCGTGGCCGGCGGCGGACGAGGCTCCGATCTGATCTATCGCCCGCTGGCTCTGGTGCTTGTTGTTGCAGGCTTCGCGCTGCTGCTCAAGATCGCGGATGGCGTACCGGGGAATCCTCTGCCTGCTATGGGGCTCGCGTTCCGTAAGGCATGGATCAGGGACGCCGGGGCGGGATTCGGAATAGGGTTCGCGCTGGTCTTCATTGCCTACCTGGTCATGCGGTTGACCTGCCACCTGACGAAGAGCATCACGCTCAGCAGGCGATCCGTAGAGTTGCTGGTTCTCGAGCTGGTGATTCTCGCGACGGGTGCAATGCTGGAAGAGGCGATGTTTCGCGGATATCCGTTCCAGCGGTTAGTGGAATCTTTTGAAGACGCAGGTCGCTGGTTGTTCAGGCACTCAGCCGCTGATCAGGGCACACCGCGCGTGAGCGGTTTTAGCGCGCTTGCAGCGGCGGTGCTATGGTCAGCGGCGTTTGGAGCCGTCCATTTCTGGAACCCGAATGCGTCGGTCTGGAGTTTTCTGAATACGGCTTTGGTCGGGCTGCTGTTCTGCCTTGTTTATCTGAGAACGCGTTCATTATGGATGCCGTGGGGAATCCACTTTGCCTGGAACACGACGTTGGGAGTGATTTTCGGGCTACCTGTGAGCGGGATCATGGAGTTTGCCGTCGTAGTCCGGTCGAAAGCCGTAGGCCCCAAATGGATTACCGGGGGCAGCTACGGCATTGAAGCCAGCGCGTTAGGTACGGCGGTGATCGTCATCGGAATTGTTGGCATCCTTATGTTTGTGAAGCAGCGGGGAATTGAGTTGGAGCCTGAGGTGAAGCACAGTACTTCAGGTCCTGACGAGAGGGCGGCGGAGAGCATCCAAATGTAAGTTCCCTTACTGAGTCGCTACGCGACATCTGGTTTGAAGTCGCGAAAGCTGGCCCGGTAAGGCGATACAATGTTAGTACAAGGTGTGCACATGTCCATGCACCGCAGCTACGCGCTGATCGCGACGGTCCTACTGGCGGCCTCGCTGGCGTTCGCCGATAACGACCCTCCGCAGAAGACGAATCCCCAAGGGACGAGCAAGCCCGGACCAGGCAGCGTCAAGGCGCAGCCCATGACGCCACAGACCCGGATGCTGGTGATCCGCAGCCTGAATGCAGAGTCCGTGTTCGTGCGGAAGCCCTTCCCGATGGGGCAAAAGGGTTTGGTCTTGAAGAATGGCGCCATCACTCCCGACGACCAGGAACTGCAGATGCTGTTCGCTCAATACGGAATGGCGGCAAAACCCGGGGATCGCGCGAGGATTACGGACGTCGTCATTAAAAACAATTACATACACGTCGAGATCAACGGCGGCCCGAAGAAGAAATCCAAGTGGTATCAGCACATCGAGGTCGGGGGCATGGGCGGCTCGACCCCGATCGCGCCCGACAAGTCCGATCCCGCGCCGAAAGGATCGTACATCGATCTGATGTTCGACAAGTACGTTCCGGAGATGACGGGCGACGACGTTCGTGCGTTGCTCGCCCCGGTGCTGGACTTCCATGCGCATTCCGCGGCGGAAGCGTACCTGGACACAGTCCCTCCAAAGGTGAAGGAGGCCATTAAGAACCACGAAATCCTGGTGGGAATGAATCGCGAGATGGTGACCTACGCGAAGGGCCGTCCAGACCAGAGACTTCGCGAGAAGGACCAGACCGGCCACGATTACGAGGAATGGATTTACGGCCAGCCTCCGCAAGAGGTCGCGTTCGTTCGATTCATCGGAGATGAAGTTACCCGCCTGGAACTCATGAAAGTCGATGGCACGAAGCTGGTGCGCACCGAGAAGGAAGTGGACGTGAACCCGGTGCAGGTCAAGGTCGTCCAGCAGAAGCAGGAAGAGAATCCGGTCGATCAGGGCCCCGGCAAGAAACCTAGCTTGAAGCGTCCGGGCGAGACGCCGGAACAGCAGTAAAACCGGTATTTAGGTATTTCGTATTTTGTATTTGGTATTCGGCACCGCCAGTGCTGCATTGGCAAGTCTTCAGCGCGCGATACTAAATACCTAATACTAAATACCGGCCTGTGTTTTACCTTCCCTCTGTTTTACACTTGAATCGTGAAGATTGCGCTCGGTCAAATCAATCCTACAGTCGGGGATTTCACCGGAAACTCGGCGAAGATCGTCGAGTACTCGCGGCGGGCACATAGTGCCGGCGCCGGACTGATCCTGTTTCCGGAGCTCTCCGTGTGCGGCTATCCGCCGCGAGACCTGGTAGAAAAGACCTCGTTCGTGGCCAGGAACGAAGAGATGCTGAAGGAGATTGCCGGGCAGACACGCGGGATGGCCGTGATTTGCGGATTCGTGAGCGAAGCGCGCGCGGAAACCGGCAAGTCGGTGATGAATTCCGCTGCGCTGTTGAGAGATGGGCAGATCGCGTTTGTGCAATCCAAACGCTTGTTGCCGACCTACGACGTCTTCGACGAGATGCGGAATTTCGCGCCAGCCGATTCGCAGCAGGTATTTCCGTTCTGCGGAAAGCAGATGGCGCTGACGATTTGCGAGGACGCCTGGAACGATAAGCAGTTCTGGGATCGCCGGCTATACCCAATCGATCCGGTTGAAGACCTGGTGCGCGAGGGCGGAAACTTCCTGCTCAACATCTCCGCATCGCCGTTCTGGGTAGGAAAACGCGAACTTCGGCGGGAAATGCTGGCCGCACTGGCGAAGCGGCATAACGCTCCGGTGGCGATGTGTAACCAGGTTGGCGGCAACGATAGCCTGGTGTTTGATGGATCGAGCATCGTGATCGACCGGAATGGAAATGTCATCGCCCAGGCGAAGTCGTTTGAGGAAGACCTGATTTTCTTCGATTCAGACGCGTTGACTGGCGATATGCACGAACAGGTAGCCGGAGTTGAGGCCAGTGCATATGGTGCGCTAGTGCTGGGCACGCGGGATTATGTACTGAAGTGCGGATTCGGCAAGGTGATCGTAGGGCTGAGCGGCGGGATCGATTCCGCGTTGACGGCTACGATTGCCTCGGATGCGCTCGGCCCGGAGAACGTCATCGGCGTCGGAATGCCGGGTCCATATTCGTCGAAGGGCAGTATTGACGACGCGCGCGAACTGGCTGCGAATCTGGGCATTCGTTTCGAACTGATCGGGATAAAAGGGATTTACGAATCTTATCTCGAGGCCTTGAGTTCAGCCTTCGCGGGGCTGAAGCTCGACGTAACGGAAGAGAACATACAGGCGCGTGCCCGTGGCGGGATTCTGATGGCCCTGTCGAACAAGTTCAATGCGCTGGTGTTGACGACCGGTAACAAGTCGGAGCTGGCTGTCGGATATTGCACCCTGTACGGAGACATGGTGGGCGGATTGGCCGTCATTTCGGACGTGGCAAAGACGCTGGTGTACCGCTTGAGCCATTACGCGAACTCGCGCCGGGCGGTGATTCCAAAGGCAAGCCTTGAGAAGCCACCTTCAGCCGAACTGCGGCCGGACCAGAAGGATAGCGACTCGCTTCCGCCTTATGAAATATTGGACGTGATACTGGAAGACTACATTGAGGACTACAAGTCAGCCGAGGAGATGGCGGCTGGCCGCAAGTTCGA
The DNA here is from genome assembly GCA_963777415.1 of uncultured Acidobacteriota bacterium. Classification (GTDB taxonomy): domain Bacteria; phylum Acidobacteriota; class Terriglobia; order Terriglobales; family Acidobacteriaceae; genus JAEZPW01. The sequence continues at coordinate 470,200 of CAVZQL010000017.1, read as the reverse complement.
TTTAGCCCTGGTGCGCGCTGTCGTACGCATGGTGGAGAAAGCCGAGTACAAGCGGCAGCAGGCGGCTCCGGGAATCAAAATTTCAGCGAAGGCGTTTGGCGTCGGGCGAAGATTCCCCATCGCTGCGAAGTACGAAGTGTAATGAAAGATGTTGCCGTAAATGGCGCGACGAAGTGGATCAAGCGAAGTGGATCAAGAAAGGACTTCATGCTGAGGATTACTGCACTTTTTGCGATGTTACTAGCGGTGATGAATTGTTTGTCGGCCCAGGAGAAGACTCCGGCGAGCAAGACAGGCGCAGCCAAGTCGGCGGCAACGGCACCGGCAGAAGCGAATGCCGCTCAACCCAGCAGTGTGCCGACAAAAGAGACAGTGGAGTCCTTCATGCGGCACATGTTCGGATATGACCCGAACGTTACGTACCAGGTGCTGGACATTCGCCCGTCGCGAGCTCCGGGCGTTGGGGAGGCATTGGTTTCACTCAAGAGTCCGCAAGGGCAGCAGACGGGAATCTTCTACATCATGCCGGGTGGGAAGTTCGCAATCATTGGCGGGGAGATGATGCCGTTCGGAGCCGACCCGTTTGCGCCTGCGCGGGCGGAGATTGCAGCGCGAGCGAATGGGCCGATGCGAGGGCCCGCGAACGCCCCAGTCACGGTCGTCGAGTTCAGTGACCTTGAATGTCCCGCGTGTAAGGCCGCTCAGCCTACGGTGGACCGCCTGATCGCGGACGAACCGGACGTGCGGTTTGTCTTCCAGAACAACCCGTTGGAGAAGCTGCATCCCTGGGCGTTTTTGGCCGCTACGTACGCCGACTGCATTGGCCGGCAGAATAACGACGCGTTTTGGCAATTCCTGGAGAGCGTCTATCAAAATCAGGAAGCCATAACCGCGCTCTTGCCGCCGAGTGCGACGAGCCCCGATGAGGCAATGAAGCAGGCATCCCCGGCAATCGCGAAGAAATTGCAGGAGTTGGTTGCGGCAACGCCCGCGAACTCCGCCAAGGTGGCGGTGTGTGCGGCAGATCCGGCTACCGCGGAACGCGTCCGCAAGTCCCTCGCGCTAGGCAAAGATCTTGACGTGACTGGAACGCCGGCGCTTTTCATCAACGGACGCCGCATTGCCAACGTCAGCGGGATTCCGTACGAAACGTTGAAGGCGATGGTGGATGCGGATAAGACGGCTAAATAGACTTAACCAGCGAAAATGAAGCGCACAGGCGAAACTCTGAAACCTTGAAACTTTGAAACTTTGAAACCTGATTTCCATCGGTCTGCGCGTTTATTGTTTCAGGACAGTCAGTTCGCTCAGGATGCCATGGCATGGTGCCATTGCGGTTGCGCAGCCTTGATCGGGATAAAAATCGAAAAGGTAGTGCCGCGATGGCCGGCGCGGATGCTGCTGCGGACTTGAATCGTGCCACCGTGCTTTTCAACGATGCCGCGGGTAACCCACAGGCCCAGTCCCGTACCGTTTTGTCCCTTTGTTGTGAAAAAAGGCTCGAAGATGTGATTCATATTCACTTGGTGAATGCCCATGCCGTTATCGGCAAAGGTGATGCGGACACCGCTGGAACCTTGCTGAGACCACTGGCGCGAGTTCGTTACCCTGACCCGGATTGTGCCGCCGACCGGGACTGCTTCGGCGGAATTCAACAGCAGGTTAGAAAAAACCTGCCGCAACTCGCCCGGGAACGCGTGCACAGGATTGACTGCCGCGAGGTCAGCCCGAATCTTGATGTGAGCGTCGTCAAAACGGCTTTTGTATAACTCAAGTATGTTCTGGATAACTTCGGGTATGTTGACGTCTTCGGCGGCGACGGCGTCCCTGTAGAAGCCAAGCATCTGCCGTGTTATGTGGGCGACGCGGCCCAGTTCGTCCTGCGCGAGCTTCGCGTAACGGCGGGCGTCATTGTCAAGACTGGGGTGGTGCTCAAGCAGGTAGAGCAGGTTGGTAACGGCGGCCATGGGGTTGTTGATCTCGTGGGCGATGCTGGCGGCGAGGCGTCCGGTTGCGGCAAGCTTCTCGGTGGTTCGCATGGCGTCTTCGGCGAGTTTGCGGACGGTGACGTCAACCATAAGGCCGCGCAAACAGCGCGGTGAACCTTCGTCGTCGCGGACGACGTACGCAATCAGCCTTAGCCAGACGGTTTCGCCGGAAGCGGTCCGGGCGCGGTATTCGACGCTATTTGCGCCGCCCGTTGTAATGTGCCGCAAGAATGAAACAAGCAGGCCACGATCAGCCGGATGAACGTGTTTGAGCCAAAAATGTCGCGCCTCAAGCCAACGGTCAAGCGGGTGTCCAAGAATTTGCTGGGCGCGGTCACTGACGAAGGTGAACATTCGGGTACGGAGATCAATCTCCCATACGATGGCATCGAGGTCCTGCACCAAATCGCGAAAGCGTCGCTGCATGGCCTCGGCCTCGGCGCGCGCTGTCTGCTCACGGATCAACTCTGCGCGAGCATCCTCGGATTTGCGCCGTTCGGTGATGTCGCGGATGATGGCCGTAACCAGCAGGCCCCGGTCGGTGCGAATCGGCCCCAGACTGATCTCAGCCGGGAACTCGGAACCGTCCTTGCGCCGGCCATAAAGGTCCACGTCCCCCATTCCGCGAACTCGCGGGCGAGCCTGGTACTCCTGCTGATGGCGGATATGGGCCGCGCGGGAACTCTCGGGCACGAGTATTTCGATCTTTTGCCCAACCAATTCCGTCGGTTCGTATCCGAAAAGCTTCTGAGCTTGTGAATTGGCGAGCACGATCATACCGTTATCATCCACGCCGACAATCGCGTCTGGCGCCAATTCGACGAGAGCGCGAAAACCCTCCGACGCCTGATGGCGACGGCTGTTCAGGAACGTGATCAGAAGCGAAAGAACAACGAACAAAACCAACCGCACGATATCGCTGTTCAGGGGCTTCGCGGTAAACCGACCACTGATCAGAAAGAGCAAAGTCACCGAGGACAAGAAAGTCACAAGAGTGGCAGGGCGTGTTCCGGAAAACCAGGCACTTATCGTGACCGCTACAAGGAAGGGAAAGAAGAGATTGACCGCATGGGCTGCTGGGATGGCCGAAAAAAGAGTGGCCGCGACCGCAAATAGCAGCAGGGCCAAAGGGTATTTCATCCACCAGGAGCTCACGTCCGAAACAGACGTGAAATTACTGAACGACTCTCCGTGCTTCTTGCCTGCCATCCTTTATCTCCGCTCTTGAAGAGCTGCGGTGGCCTGAGCGGGCCACAGTGGGAATAAAGATATCCCGTTCTCTTATTTCGCGCAAATGAAAAAGAAAGTCATATTCAGCGATAGGGTTGACGCGAATTTGGCCAAAAAGCTCCGGCGGGGAGTTCTGAATCCGGAACGAAAAGTCGCGTGGTCAAGTCATTGCGAGCTGGGTCGCCTGGGGGACCAGACTGATCATCGGTAAACATCCGTGCCAAGTAAAGTCAGCTTAACGCCGCACCACGAGCGGTTTTGTGGTCCATATCTAAAAGCTATAGGCGAGTATTAGGCCAAATGTTTTCGGCAATATTGTCGGTGACTCCTGAAAATCGCTGTGTTATACAGAAGCCGTTCCTTAAAGAAAACGCTTCGCGAACCTCATCGGGGTAGTCGCGAACACAATGCGTAACGGTTATGCCACATGAGCCTTGTGAGTGGCGGGGCGGAGCTGCAAATGGGCACACAGATTTCAGCGCATTATCGAGGATTGGTTGCACCGCCGGTAGTAGCGGCTCCGGCTTGGTTTGCCGTGCATACGTCTTGTCGGCACGAAAAGCAGGTCGCTATGCAGTTGGCCGGCCGGGGGATCGAGTACCTGCTGCCGGTTTACGAAGAGATGCATCGCTGGGCGGACAGGCGGATGACGATGCAATTGCCACTGTTTCCCGGATACCTGTTTGTGCGTGTCCCATGGACGCAGAGGATGTGCGTGTTGCAGGTGCCCGGTGTCGCCCGGATCGTGGGGTTCAACGGCGCGCCCATGCCGCTTGACGATGTTGAAGTTGAGGCGCTGCGGGCGGGGATGGCGTCAGGAATCCGACTGGAGCCGCATCCGTTTCTGAAATCCGGATGCAAAGTGCGCATCCGAACCGGGGTGCTGCGCGGCGTGGAAGGGATTCTGGTGCGAAAAAAGGACAGCGACCGCATCGTGATTTCGGTCGATCTGATCATGAAGTCAGTGGCGCTGGAAATCGATGCCGCGAATCTCGAAGTGATTTCTTAACGATTGTCTTACCCCGCCCCCGGGCCAATTCATTCGAAAACGAAAATTGTGCTGAAACTCATGATGTACATCCCGAGGAAGAGTGTGTTAACGAACAAGATGTGGCGTGGTTGGTGCGTATTGGTGCTGCTGCTCGCGACGGGCATGTGGGCGACCGCAGCGACCAAGCCGCTGGTGTCGCTGCCGGTGCAGCATGTTTTGGAGTTGCTGCGACAAGATCCGGAGATGGTGAAGGCCGTCAAAGAGGCCGTCATTGAGCAGGCGGCGGAGGAAGGCCGGATCGTTCGGCCTTCCGAACTGACCGACCCTGTCCTATTTCGCATGGTAGCCGACGATCCGAAGGTAGCGTTGCTGGCGACCGTCGAGGTTGCCAGGCGGGCTGCAAATTCCGCCAACACCGTTGCAAAAGGCGGAGCCATGGTTGCGCCGGTCGAGTCAGATGAGACCACGACAGCCCTCGAACCTATAAGCCGCGTGAACACCCTGGGTGGCGGGCGCGGCGCATCGGACGCTCGAAGTCAGGCTCTGGCATCACCGGGCGTTGCACAGACCCTAAGTGAGATCAGTGCGACGGCCGCCAGCGCACAGGACGCAAGTTCCGGCCCTGCCGAAGACAAAGTTCCTGGGCAGCCGGAATTCCCCACAGAACGCCCGGCCCAGCGCGATGACGCGCACCGCGACAAGAAGAAGAGCGCAGAGCAGACCCCGATATTCACCAGTGTGCAGCACCCCTACGCGCATGTCCCGGCGCTGGACGACATGTACCTGCAGGTTACCAGTAACAAGCGGGCTCCCGAGCGCTTCGGCGCGAGCATTTTCCGCAACGGCACGGGGAATTCCGATGAGCTGCCCATGGACATGCCGGTCGGGCCTGAGTATGTGGTAGGTCCAGGCGATGGGCTGAAGGTCGAACTCTGGGGAGGGATTTCGCAGCGTTTGCAGCGGGTGGTCGATCGCGAGGGGCGCGTCGCTCTGCCGGAAGTGGGGATGGTGCAGGTTGCCGGGCACAATCTCGGAGAAGTGCAACAGGCTATTCAGGCGGCGCTTCGGACGCAGTTCCGTGAAGTGCAGGCGGAGATCTCATTGACGCGGTTGCGGTCGGTTCGCGTGTACGTGGTAGGCGACGTCGAACGTCCCGGGGCGTATGACATCAGTGCGCTCTCGACTCCGCTGAATGCGCTATACGCCGCTGGCGGTCCGACCCAACGGGGATCAATGCGCGTGCTGCGGCATTATCGCGGCAAACAGTTGATCCAGGAAGTCGACGCGTACGAACTCATTTTGCATGGAATGCGTTCGGGACTGCAGCGTCTGGAGGCGGGAGACACGGTGCTGGTGCCTCCGGCGGGTCGCGAAATCACCGTGCAGGGAATGGTGAGGCGTCCGGCTATATACGAATTGCGCGGTGAGGAAGATCTGGCGGCAGCGCTGGAAATCGCCGGCGGCGTGCTTCCGACTGGAACGATGCGGCACATCGATGTTGAACGAACCGAGGCGCATGAAAAACGCGTAATGCTGAGCTTTGATGTTGCTGAAGGCAGCGACCGCGGCGAGATCGCGACCAAGCTCAAAGGGTTTGCTGTCCAGGACGAGGACAAGGTGCGGGTGTCGCCCATTGTTTCGTACACCGAGAAAAGCGTGTATGTGGACGGGCACGTGTTTAATCCCGGGAAGCGCGCCTGGCGCGAGGGCATGAAAGTGCGGGACGTCGTTCGGTCCTACTCCGAGCTGCTTCCCGAGCCCTACCGCGCGCACGCCGAGATCGTTCGGCTTCTGGCCCCGGACTTTCACCCGCAGGTGATCGGATTCAATCTCGGGGACGTGATGGCGGGAGCGGCAAACGGACCGGACCTTCAGCCGTTTGACACTGTGCGCGTCTTTGGGCGCTACGACTTTGAGGACGCGCCTGAGATCAACGTCAGCGGAGAGGTCCGCAATCCCGGCGTTCACGGCACCAATGGGGAAACAAGACTGGCTGACGCCATCTACCTCGCTGGTGGCCTCACACCCGATGCGCTGCTGGACAACGTCCACGTATTCCGGCGGATCGAGGGCAGCAAAGTGCAGGTGATCAGCGCGGACCTGCGCAAGGCCTTGGCGGGAGATCCGGTGGAGAACGTCACGGTCGTGCCGCGCGATCAGGTGGTCGTACACCGGAACATGGCCAAGGTGGATCCGGCAGTGGTTTACATCAGTGGGCAGGTCGTTGCCCCCGGCCGATATCCCCTGGGAGAAGCCATGACTGCGTCGGAACTGGTGCGTATTGCCGGAGGATTCAGGCGAGGCGCCTACACGCAGACGGCGGACTTGGCGCGCGTGTCCATCCAGCAGAACGAGGAAGGAATCAAGTCGCAGACGGCGCAGGTGAACATCGGCAAAGCCGTCGCCGGCGATAAAAGCGAGGACATCGAGCTGCGGGACGGCGATGTGCTTTCCATCCGGCAGATCGCGGGATGGGACGATATCGGCGCATCCATGACGATCCGTGGCGAGGTGGCGCACGCAGGCACCTACGGGATCACGCCCGGCGAGAAATTGAGTTCGGTCCTGAAGCGGGCTGGTGGCTTCTATCGGGGAGCTTATGCTGCTGGCGCGGTCCTCAGGCGGGTGGAGGTAGAGCAGCTCGCCGAGAAGAGCAAGGCAGACCTAATTGAGCGACTTGAAGAGGCAGCGGCCGAGGCCCCTCAAGCCCCTTCCGGCGCGAACGCGCAGGAACAAGCGGAGCTGACGAGAGCGATTCAGTCTCAACAACGTCAGATTATCTCGACCTTAAAGCATCAAGCCGTTGATGGCCGCATGGTGCTCAGGATCGGCGATGACATCGGCAAATGGGAGAACACGCCCGATGACGTCGAGGTCAGGGACGGCGACGTGCTGATCATCCCGAAGCGGCCGACCTTCATTCTGGTGAGCGGGCAGGTGTACAACAGGGCGGCAATCACGTGGGTGCCGGGCAAAAAGGCCGGGTGGTATCTGAAGGCTGCCGGTGGTCCGACTGAGAACGCCAACAAGAAGGCCGTTTTCATTATCCGGGCTAACGGACTGGTGATCGGGCAAGGCGGCGGCAGCGATGTCCTCGGGGTCAAGTTGCAACCGGGAGACGCCGTGGTTGTGCCCGAAAGGATCGTCGGAAAAAGCAGCGCGTGGAGAGGACTGATGGGCGCCGCGCAAGTGATGTCGGCGTTCGCCTTGACCGCCAGCTTCGTTGCGGGATTGTGAACAAAAGCACAAGGACTGCATTCGAGTGATGAAAAATCCAAGCCAGAGCAGCGAGCAAGTCACGAGCGAAGTGATACGCGCAGTTTCTACGATAAACGGGAACGGCAGCCCAGCGCGGGGAACCGATACTCCACTGAATGGGGAGCCGTACGCGGTGGCGTGGCTACTGTGGGGAAACCGGCGATTCATCGCCCGCCTCACGGGGATCGGGTTGGTTGCCGGACTTCTCATTGCGTTGGCGATCCCCTCCCGCTACACGGCTACCACGCAACTGATGCCTCCGGACACGGTTGGCGACGGAGGCTTGGGGATGGCCGCCATGGCGGCAGGCATGTCCGACAAAGCGGGTGGACTCGGCACTGCCGCGGCGGATCTGCTCGGCTTCAAGAGTTCGGGAGCGCTGTTTGTAGAAATTCTGAAGAGCCGAACCGTGCAAGACAGAATGGTTGAAAGGTTCGATCTTCAGAATGCGTACCGATGCCGCTACCGTGTGGATGCACGGAGAATCCTTGCCGAAAGAACGGATATTACCGAGGACCGGAAGAGCGGCGTAATTACGATCGCGCTGACGGACAGAACCCGCGACCGGGCACAGCAGATGGCGAAAGCGTATGTGGATGAGCTCAACCGGGTGGTTGCTGCCTCGGCTATGTCGTCCGCCGGCAGACAGCGGAGCTTCATCGAAGAGCGCATGACGGAAGTGAAGAGAGAGATGGATTCGTCGGCCTGGGCGCTGGCCGACTTCTCCAGTCGGAACAACACCATCGACCTCAAGGAACAGGGCAGGGCGATGGTGGAAGCGGTCGCTACGGTCCAAGGGCAGTTGATCGCCGCGCAGTCCGAGATGAAGGCGCTTCAATCGATGTATACGGAAGACAACTTCCGAATCCACGCTGCAAAAGCCCAGATTGCGGAACTGAACCGGCAATTAAGGGCGCTCGATGGAGAACCGGCGGTCGCGCAGGCAACGAATGCCGCGGACTATCCCACCATCAGGCAACTCCCGGCGCTTGGCGTGACCTATGAGGATCTCTACCGGCGCAACCGCATTGCGAACGCCGTCTATGAAGCCCTGGTGCAGCAGTTTGAGTTGTCGAAGATTCAAGAGGCAAAGGACACGCCCAAGGTGCAGATGCTGGACGCGCCAGAACGTCCCGAGGTGAAGTCGTATCCGCCGCGCCTGTTGATCATGGTGGGTTGTTTGGGATTGTCGCTGCTGTTTGCGTGCGGGTGGGTGATCGCCGCCGAACAATGGCGGGCAACCGAAGAGAGCGACTCTTGTAAGCGGCTTGTTTGGGAGATCGCGGACGCTTTTTGGGATCACCCAATCTGGAGCTCAAGGCAAGTATTGAGCGTGCGGAAGATGAGCGGCAGAATGGCGCAGCGCTGGAAAAGAGTGGCAGCTCGTCAAACCCAATCCTCAAATCCGGCGGGGGCCGACTGACTCATGGACTTGCATAAGAAAACACTGGCGATCGTGCAATGGGGCACGTACCGCTCATTTCCGGTTGGCGGTATCTCCTCGTACATCGAGTCGGTGATTCCCCAATTAGGCGAGGTGTTCGATCTGAAACTGATCGGCATGAGCGCGCCCCAGAGCAGGGAAAAACTCGGGCAGTGGACCACAATCGAAGTCGCCGGCAAGACGTATGACTTCCTGCCGGTCGTCAGATCGTATTCCTCTGACATCCTTCCGGACCGGCTTAGGCTGGCCTACGCGATGTTCCGGTACCGGAACGCGGTGCGCGAGGCGCAGGCGGATGGGTACTACGTGCACATGACCGAGGCGGTGTTTGGATTAATGGCCGAGAAACGGCCGATTATCGTGCACGTACACGGTTTGTACAACCTGTTCCGCTTTTCGCGATTTAGCGCCGGGGGCCTGTTCACCGAGGTATACGAGAAGTACTACCCCCATTTGTTTTCGCGATGCGCGCAGGTGATTGGCGTTGGCTCGAAAAAAGAGTTCGGCGAATTTAGAAAAACGATGCATGTGAAGTCGGGCGTGGTCATCCCGACCTGCGTGCGCGAGCAGATTTTCTATCCGCGCGATCGTGCTGCGGCCCGGCGTGAGCTTGGGATAGGCTCCGAAGACGTCGTGCTGCTATTCGTCGGAAGGCTGACGGAGCCGAAAAATCCGCGACTGTTGATCGAAGCAGGACAACTGCTGCGTCGTGAAATTCCTAACTTGAAGCTCGTCTTCGTCGGATACGGGCCGTTGCAGGCCGAGATCGAGGATGTGGCCAGCCGTTCGACAAACATCGTTGTGACTGGAATCCTCTCGCCAGAAGAGACAGCCCTGTGGATGAATGCCGCTGATACTCTGACCGTCGTGTCGAAGACGGAGGCGTTCATGTCCATCGTCGCGCTGGAAGCTCTGAGTTGCGGTTTGCCCGTCGTTGCAACGCCCGTGAGTGCGCTGCCCTTGACGATCAAAGCGGGAGTAAATGGAGCAGTGTCGCGCGACTTCGAGCCGCGGTCGTATGCAGAGGCCGTGAAAACAGTGCTGCGCAACCGGCCGTGTGTTCAGTCCTGCGCCGACAGCGTCGTGGAATATACGTCCGCCGCGGTGGGCGCGCGGCTTAGCAGAGAAATTGAACGCGTCCTTTCAGGTGAAAGTGCTTCGTCCGCAGCAGCCGACTAGCTTGTCCGTTGAACTCCCAAATGACAATCAAGCGTAATCCAAGTGGGCAGGCATGGCGACGATAGTCTCCATTAGCGAACCCGGTCGCGGGTCTGCCCGCGCTGACCTGGCGTTGAACGTCGGATCGCAGTTCCTCGTTAGGATCGTGACCGCCGTTAGCGCGCTCTATGCCGCGCGTGTGCTCGGCCCGGCGCAGTTCGGAGTGTGGGCCGTACTGCAAGTCCTGTTCATGTACACGGCCCAGGCGCATTGCGGGACGGTTAACGCAATGATGAGGGAAGTGCCTCTGGCACGGGCGCGCAACGACAACGCGGCCGAGCAGCGGCTGGTCGATAACACGTGGGGATTCGTGACCCTCTCCAGTTTGCCGGTGGCAGCCTTGTCAGCCGCAGGCGTCTGGTGGATGTGTGGCCGGGGCAGCCAGCGCTGGGGCTTGGTTGTGGCCGGGTCGGCATGGCTGGTGTTGGTTCAGCTGCAGTCCGTCTTCTTCCAGTTCTATTGCCGCGCCTGCGGGAAATTCAAGCTGCTGGCCGGGTTCAGCACGGCGCAAGCACTGCTGACGTTGCCGTTGTGTCTTTGGACGATCCCACGTTGGGGGATCGGCGGATATCTGTTGGCGCTGAGCGCGGGTTTCTCGATCATTTCCGCGGCGGTCATGACCCGGCCCGGTATCAAGCTCAAGGCCTCGCGCACAGAGTGGACGCGTTTGTTGAGCGTCGGACTTCCCATGTTGCCCGGCACGTTGATGCTCTACCTGAACATGAGCCTGGAAAGAATCGTATTGGCGTCGAGGGTGAGTGCGGTGGCGGCGGGGTTGTTTGCGGCCGGTGCGTTTTTCTTCCAGATCGGCGGCACGCTTTGGGAACTGGTGATCTACACCTGGTATTCGCGGCTCGCGGAGCTTTATGGCGAGAGCGGGGATGCGGGAGTGCTGGTCGGAGTCCTGAGAGAGATTCTGCCAGGCGCGATATGGATTTCGTCGCTGGCGCAAGGCGCTTTCTTCCTCCTCCTGCCGCTGGGGATGAGGTTTCTGCTGCCCGAATACTCGCATTCGATAGCCGTAGCCCAGGTGCTGGTACTTGCCGTGAACCTGTGGGGCATCGCGCAATTTCTAAGTTTCTCATTGACGATCATTGGCCGCCAGAAACAATCCGCGGCCATGCAGGCAATATTCCTCTCAGTGAAGTTGCTGTTACTGGTGCTGGTCGTGGCGCTCTTTAAGGACGTGATGGCGGTCGCGGTGGCGAGCATCGTTGCTCTGGTCTGCTACGCCGTGGGATCGTTGCTGTGGTGGAAGAAAGTCACGGGAAGAAGCGTCGTTCCAGTCTGGCAGTCCGCCGCGCTTTGGGCCAGCCCGATTGTTATCGCGGTGGCGTGTTGCGGATGGAACTCAACCATGGCGGCCGGTGACACGGTGCTCCGTGTGCTGGCTTACGCGGGAATTGCGGGAGCCGCGACCCTCCTGCTCGATAAACGTGGCGGGGCATTCCGGCGGTTATACGCATGGAGTGCGGCGCGATGAGCCTTTCGACAGCAATGACAAGCGTATCGGAACCAATGACCCGGCAGAGTGGATTGCTGTGGCCGGCGCTGCTCATGGTCGCGGCATTGGTATGGGCCGTACTCGCGCCCGTCGCGTTTGCTTCGGCGGCGATCCTGGGAGCACTGCTCGTGTTCGGCTTGAGGCGTCCAGTCGCGACCGCCGCTTTCGTGCTCGTCGTAATACCAGTCATCGATCAGGCCTTCTCGGAGGACCACGCCGCCGAACTGTTTGGCGCGTTTCGCGTGACGCCGGCGGTCGTGCTCAAGGCCATGATGACGCTGGTGATCGTCTCGTATTTGCTCCGGCATCGAGTCAACCCTTTGCGCTACCGGCTGCTGCGGCCGTTGCTCATATGGCTGTCCTACGCAATGTGTACCTGCCTGTTCTTTCATGACCGCGCGCTTGCCCTTTCGATGTGGATGAGGCTCGGCTACTGGAGCCTGTGTTTTGTGTTCTTCTTCGTTGTCGCAGTCAAATCAACAACCCCGGTGGACCGTGTGACCGGCGATGTGATCTTGCTGTGGAGGGCCGGTCTCTTCGCCATGGCGATTTTCGCGGGCAGCGTATTTCTGGCTAAGGTGTTGGGCATCGGCGGTCAGTACTACGGGGTCGGTGAATCGTATGGATTTTACAGCGACGGTCCGTGGAACATCGCGATGACGCTACCCGGCGGACTCGTGCTGGCGCTGCTTTACCCCTGGATCAGCGGCGATACGCGCCGATGGGTGAGGGCGGGATGTTACTGGCTTGCGGCAGCCGTCTTACTTGCCAGCTTTATGACCTTCACGCGCACGAGTGTGATCGCGTGTCTTTTTGTAGGCCTGTTGTTCGCATTCACGTTGAAGCGCGTGGTCGCTTCCCGCCAGACAAGAATGATGTTTGTCCTGGCGTTGGTCATGGTTGCGAGCACATCTCTGGTCATGTATCTGAACATGAGAAGCACTACGAGCGGGAACCAGGTGTCGGCGCGCTGGTCCGAAGTGGACGACAAGGGCAGCATCGGTTCGGGGCGGCTGGAGGTGTTCTACGCGGCGTGGAGCAAGTTTATGAATGCGTCTCCGGTACGAAAGCTGGCGGGGCACGGAATTGGCGCGGGGCCGGAAGCTGCCGAAGAGTTCATGGGCGTCTACGTCTATCTGCATGACGATCTTCTCGAAATGCTGGTTTGCGCCGGGCTGATCGGACTGGGTCTGTACTGCTGGACGTTCATCCGAATGTACCGCGCCGTGCTGTCCGGCTTTCGCGCAAAAACAGTCTGGGCGGTCGCGGCGTTGTGCGCGCTTGTGGCATATAACCTGACTTCCATCTCCTACATGCGGATTTATTCGGTAACCCCGAACACGTACTTCGCCCTGGCTGCCGGCATGAGTCTGGGGATGCTGCAAGCCTTCACTGCGCAGATTCAAACAAACCATATCCAAGAACGGAGTGTCGGCAGTTGCGAGCTTTAATGGCTAAACACAAAGTCCGCCTGGACGTCGCGTCGGAACTGACGGGAGCGCTGGAACTGCTGCGCTTCTGGGCTGAGGAGCGCGACTACGCCGGTCATGAACCATACGATCTGTTGAACTCGCCGTGGCTCACGCGAGTCTGGGAGCACAGTGGCTTGCTGAGCAGCGGCGTGATCCAACTGGGAAGACGGTTTGGTGGAATGAGGCTGCGTCGGCTGCTTCAGGTCCCCGCCAGCAAAAATCCAAAAGCGCTCGCCCTCTTCCTAGCCGGGTACTGTGACATTGCACGCCGCGGAGGTGACTTCCTGCCCCGCATTGCCTACCTGAAGAGCGAATTGAGAAGGCTGTGTTCCCCCGCCGAAGTGGAGTCGTGTTGGGGATATGACTGGAATTTCGTTTCCCTGCGCGGCAGCGTGATGCGCGCGTTCGCGCCGAATTCGATTGCAACGGTTTTCTGCGCGGACGCGCTGCTGGACGTCGCGGATCTCTTCGGTGATGAAGACAGTGCGCGGATGGCCGAGTCGGCTGCCAGATTTTGCGCGACGCGGCTGAACCGTTCGTGGGACACGCCCGAGGAGCTTTGTTTCAGCTACACGCCGGAAAACGAAACGCTGATCTACAACAGCAGCCTGCTTGTCGGCGCGTTGCTGGCGCGCGTGGGCGTGCGCGCGGGCAATGACGAGTACGTGGGACTCGCGCGGCGGGCGATGCAGTTCGTATGCAGAAGGCAACGAGACGATGGGGCGTGGATGTACGGCGCAAGCACAGTGCAAGGGTGGGTGGATAGCTTCCACACCGGCTACAACCTGTGCGCGCTGTCGGCATATCGCCGGTTTACCGGAGACGGTTCTTTCGACGACGCCCTCAACCGCGGCTATGACTTCTACAAAAGCCGGTGTTTTTCGGAAGAAGGCATCCCCAAGTATTTCGACAACCAGATGTATCCGGTTGACATTCACGCGTGCGCGCAGGCCGCGCTTACGTTTTGTGAATTTGCGGAAAGCGACCCGCGCGCGATGGAGCGTGCAGCCCAGGTTGTCCAGTGGACGATAAGGAACATGCGTTCGGCGGAGGGTTGCTTCTATTACCAGCGGCGTCGCATCGGCGCAAACCGGACACCGTACATGCGCTGGGCGCAGGCGTGGATGTTCAGGGCCATGGCAAGGGTACTTGTGAAGCTAAAGGAGCTAGACGCATGAAGTTCTGGATCGACTTGGACAATTCGCCGCATGTGTTGTTGTTCGCGCCGATTGTGCGCGAACTGGAGAGTCGCGGCGTGCGATTGGTCATCACGGTTCGCGAATTCGCTCAAACCCAGGAACTCGCGCGCCAGCACGGGTTGACGTTCCACACGATAGGTAAGCACTACGGCTCGGCGTCCGCGGTCGTAAAGGTTGCGGCAACGCTTCAGCGAGCGACGGCGCTTGTGAAGTTCGCGCAGGGACAAAGAATAACGGCGGCGATAAGCCAGGGGTCGCGCGCTCTGGTTGTGGCGGCGAAGGCAATGCGTCTCCCGGTGATGACGCTCTACGACTACGAATTCGCCTCGTGTCGGCTCTACAACATGTTCTCGGACCGGATCGCCGTGCCGGAGGTGATTCCGCCGGAACGCATGGTCGCGCAAGGCCTGGATGTCCGAAAACTGCTGCGATATCCCGGACTCAAGGAAGAGGTTTACGTGTACGGCCTCCATCCCAACAATGATGTTGCCGACAAGCTCGAACTCGAAAGAGACAAAGTGATCGTGACGCTTCGCCCGCCGGCCCAATGGGCGCACTACCATCACGAGCGCAGCGAAATCATGTTTCGCGCCTTGATGGAGCGGTTGAAGTGTGAGAGAAACGTGCAGGTCGTCATCCCTGCGCGGACCGAGACTCAGGCCGAGGAACTTCGGAAGGACTACGGCCTGAATGGAAGGTTCCGCATTTTCACCCGTCCGGTGGACGGACTGAGCCTGCTGTGGTGCTCCGATCTCGTATTCAGCGGTGGAGGCACGATGACGCGCGAGGCCGCCCTGCTTGGGCTCAACGTGTACACGATCTTCGGAGGACGCCTGGGAGCCGCCGACGAGTTGTTGATCAGGGAAGGCCGTCTGAAGCCGCTGCGCGAACCGGCCGATCTGGACGCAATCCGTTTCGAAAAGCGGGTGAAGTCGCTCGCGCCGCCGGAAGATCGCAAGCATCTCGCGACACAACTGGCGGACGAAATGATCCGTTTTGGCGAAGAAATGCGACCTCGATGCGCCGCGATGGCGGCCGCAACTACCGGCCATCTCGCAAGCTGAACACTCCAGCACCTCGTTCCAAAGACCGACACTCGAATCCTTTCAAATCCAACGGAGAACAATAAGGTGGAAGTAACACAGTCAGTTTCTGTCCCATTTCTCGATCTGCAACAGCAGTTTCACGATCTCGAGCCTCTTTTTCAGCAGGCGATCTGGCCGCTGTTAAGATCGGCAAAATTCATTGAAGGGCCGGCCGTCACCGCATTTGAGAAGGAGTTTGCCCGCTACTGCGGCGTAGCCGAAACCGTGGCAGTGGATTCGGGAACCGCCGCGCTGCATCTTGCCATGGTTGCTTTAGGCATTGGCGCCGGAGATGAAGTCGTATGCCCGACGAGTACTTTCATTGCGACGGCCGCCGCGATCGCCGTCACGGGTGCGCGCCCGGTATTTGTTGATGCGGATCCCTGCAGCTGGCAAATGGATGTGGACCAGGTACGGAGTGCCATCGGACCGAGGTGCAAAGCCGTTGTTGCGGTGCACCTGTACGGGCAACCGCTCGAAGTTGCAAGGCTGCAAGAGGTGTGCGCTGAAAAGTGCGTCTATCTGATCGAAGATGCGGCCCAGGCGCACGGGGCGCGATACGACGGTAAAAGGACCGGATCGTTTGGCACTGCCGGTTGCTTCAGTTTCTATCCGGGCAAGAATCTGGGCGCGTTTGGCGATGGCGGAGCGGTGACGACGAACGATCCGGAAATGGCGGAGCGCATACGTCGTCTGCGCAACCACGGCAGACTGACCAAGTATGAGCACGCCGAAGTCGGTTTCAACTTTCGCATGGATGCGATCCAGGCGGCCGCGCTCAGCGTGAAACTCCCTTACCTCGATCAATGGAACGAAAGACGCCGCGCGTTGGCTTCCTGCTATCGCGAGAGACTTGCAGGTCTCCCCATACGATTGCCAGCCACGATCTCACGGACAGAGCCAGTGCATCATCTGTTCCCGGTATTAACCGCCGAGCGCGAGCGCTTAGCGGAATTTCTTAAGCAGCGGCAGGTCGAGACCGGGGTGCATTATCCCGTGCCGCTGCACCTGCAACCGGCCTTCAGCAAGTTGGGATACAAAGTCGGAGATTTTCCCGTGGCGGAGTCGATTGCCCGTCAGGAACTTTCGCTTCCCATTTTCCCGGAGATGACGGAAGAGCAGATTGCCTCGGTATGCAGGTGTATTCGAGAGTTCTTCGGGGCAAAGGCTGTGAATGCGTGATCGTACTCAAACTCCCCCCGCTTACCGGCTTTGCAAGCGTGCCTTCGATTTGCTTGTGAGCGCCACATTGCTCGCCGCACTGGCTCCGTTCTGGCTGCTGATCGCAATCATCATCAAGCTGGACTCAAAGGGGCCCGTGCTGTTCGCGCAAACAGCGGTCGGACTAAAAGGACGCGAATTCCGCATGTTGAAATTCCGAAGCATGATGCCGGGTTCGCAGGACGCAACCCACCGCGCGGACCTGGTGCAGAACTTTCAGCTGAAAACGCCGACAATCTACGACCGGCAAGGACGTCCGGTGTTCAAGACTGCCATGACGAACGGCACCCGCATCACGCGCGTCGGCAGGACTTTGCGGCGCACGAGTATCGACGAGCTACCGCAGTTGTGGAACGTATTCGTAGGCGAGATGAGCCTGGTGGGACCGAGGCCATCGCTGCCATGGGAAGTTGAACTGTACGACGAGGCGCAACGCGGCCGGCTCCACGTAAAGCCCGGAATGACGGGGCTCTACCAGGTCACCGCCAGAAACAGAGTGCCGGTGCAGGAGATGATCCGGATTGATCTCGACTACGTGCGAACGCGCTCGTTCTGGTTGGACGCTAAACTGCTCGCCCGGACTCCGGTTGCGATGTTCCAGGGTCTGTAACGCGAAGTGATGTTAAGGAGAGAAGCGTGATTCGAATGGGTGTCGTGGGAGTGGGTTATTGGGGACCGAATCTGGTCCGCACCCTGCGGGAGATCGATGGCGCGGAGGTCGTGCGCGTTGCCGATCTGCGCCCCGGCAGGCGTGAATTCATAGAAAAGCGCTTTCCCGGAATCGCGACAACGCCACACCCCAAAGATGTAATTCTGGGCGACGACATCGATGCGGTCTTCATCGCCAGCCCGCCTGAAACTCACTGCGACTTGGCGATCACCGCCCTCCAAGCGGGTAAACATGTCTTTGTCGAGAAGCCGATGGCAACTCGCGTCGCGGACGCCGAACGAATGGCAGCTATCGCCGAAGCGTGCGGTCGCACGCTGGCCGTGGGACACCTGTTTCTCTACCATCCCGCCGTGGTGACCCTGCGAAAGCTGCTCGAAAAGGGAGACCTTGGAAGCGTCTATTTTTTGTCCAGCACGCGGGCGAATCTTGGTCCGCCAAATCCGGTCGCCGATGTCCTGTGGGACCTCGCTCCTCACGACGTGTCAATCGTGCTGCACCTGATCGGGGAACGTCCTGAAACAGTCGTAGCGCGGGGCGCTTCGTTCACGAATCCCAACGTTATCGAGACCGCTTACCTGAACCTGAAGTTCCCGAGCGGGCGTATGGCGCAGATCAACGTAAGCTGGCTGACTCCGAACAAAACGCGCCGTCTCGAACTCGTGTGCAGCGACAAAACCGTGGTTTACGACGATATGCAACCGATTCATAAAGTGCAGGTTTTCGACTCGGGTGTCGATAATCGAACTAGGACGGCCGACAATGACGCGGCAGCGCTGGGCTACGGACCGGGCAGCGTATGGTGCCCCGCGATTCCGGCCGGTGAACCGCTGCACGCCGAATGCGAAGACTTCCTGCGCTGTGTCGAGACCGGAGACGAACCGCTGAGCAGCGGTCGTCAGGCGCTTGAAACGGTGCGCGTGCTCGAAGCGGCTTCAGCGTCAATCCGTGCCGCCAGCCCGCGCCAAATGGAGTTGGCAAATCAGGAGGTTATGCAATGAGCGTGCTGCAATGCTTCACTCATCCCCAGGCGATCGTCGAGTCAACCGAGATCGGGCCTGGGACGCGCATCTGGGCGTTCACCCACGTGATGCCGGGCGCTAGCATCGGCTGCGACTGCAATATAGGCGAGCAGTGTTACGTCGAGTCGGGCGCGGTGGTCGGCGACTCGGTTGTGATTAAGAACGGGGTGGCTCTTTGGAATGGCGTATGGCTCGGCAACTTCGTTTTCGTGGGACCAAACGCGGTCTTTACCAACGACCTGGTGCCCAGGGCAAAAGTGTACCGCCACGCGATTCCGACCCGCGTTGAGGAAGGCGCAAGTATTGGCGCGAATGTAACCGTCCGGTGCGGCATCGAGATTGGACGATGGGCGATGATTGGCGCCGGTTCGGTTGTGACCCGTAGCGTGCCCGAGTTCGCACTGGCCGTCGGCAATCCGGCAAGAGTTCGAGGCTATGTATGCAAGTGCGGGGAAAGTCTGGAATTTAACCAGAGAGACTCTAGTGAATGCTCCTGCGGGCTACGCTACACCATTCGCGGGGGAAGCGTGGTGGAAATCTCGCTGGAGGTGCTCACCGCCGAACATCTCGATCAGGCAGTCTCCGTAGCAAGAGCATTGTTAGGTAACCGTGGTAACTCAACAGTATCGAACCGTAGAGGTGAACTGTGAAAGCACTGGTCACCGGGGGAGCCGGTTTCATCGGATCGCACCTTGTCGAAGCTCTGCTCAATCGCGGCATCGACGTTGTGGTGCTCGACAACCTGGAGGCAAGAGTGCATGGCGGCAGCCCGGCGGTGTCATTTCCCGATGGCGTTGAGTTCATTCGGGCAGACGTGCGGGAGAAGTCCGCATGGAAGGCCGCCCTGAGCGATGTCGAGTTTGTCTTTCATGAGGCGGCTTACCAGGACTACATGCCCGATTACGGCAAGTTTTTCGACACCAACGTGGTGAGCACCGCTCTGATGTACGAGGTGATCAACGAGCAGCGGCTGCCGGTTCGCAAGGTCGTGGTGGCGTCGTCCCAGGCCGTCTACGGGGAAGGTCAATATGACTGCGAGGAGCACGGGTTGATGTTGCCGCCGGCACGCTCTCGCTCGCAGATGATGCGCGCAGACTGGGAAGTACGTTGTCCCGCATGTGACCGGGAAATGAAGCCTAGACGGTTGCATGAGTCCCACCCCAATCCGTATAACCCCTACGCATTATCGAAGTATTCGCAGGAGATGGCGGCACTCCGGCTCGGCCGCGGGACGGGCGTTCCTACCGTGGCGCTTCGCTACTCCATCGTCCAGGGGGCGCGGCAGTCCCCGTTCAACGCCTATTCAGGCATCTGCAGGATCTTCACGATGCGGCTGCTCAATGGATGTTCGCCCATTATCTATGAGGATGGGGCCCAGCAAAGGGACTATTGCCACATCGACGATGTGGTTGCGGCGAACCTGCTGGTGGCTCAGGACGACCGCGCCAATTTCGAGGCATTCAACGTGGGCAGCGGGCGGGCAACGACCGTGCGCGAGTATGCCACCCACTTGCGCCATGCCACCGGGCGAGGGCTTGTGCCGGTCATTCCGGGAAAGTTCAGGGTAGGAGACAACCGCCATTCGGTTTCAAGCATTACGAAACTGGGCGCGCTTGGCTGGGCGCCTAAGAAGGGACTCGAAGAGATCATGCGCGATTACTGGGAATGGCTCCAGGCATCCGGCATGGGAACGCAGTTTGACACGAGCGCGGACGCCGACATGGAGCGCAATGGGGTGGTCTGCGCCGCAGCGGTCAGTTAAGGATTTCTAACCTGAAGACTAGCGAGAATGGCACAGACATTGCAGGGGATTAGGTTCCAGATTCAGAGGGCCATGCATGATGGACAGCATTAAAAACAGCAAATCGTATTTCGAAACGCTGACGCGCGCCATGGCGGGCGTTGTCCCGCACATCGTCGATCAGGTCGCGATGGAGTTGCTGGATGCTTACTGGAGCGATCGCACCGTATTCATTTTTGGCAACGGAGGGAGCGCAACAACGGCCTCGCATTTCGCCTGCGATCTGGGTAAGGGCGCAAGTCAGTTTATGGAACGCGGAGCGAAACGCTTCCGTGTGATCGCGCTCAATGACAACATGGCGCTCATGACGGCGTGGGCGAACGATTTCGGTTACGAGAACGTCTTTGCCGAGCAACTGCGGAATCTGGTTCGGGTCGGCGACGTGGTGATAGCCATTAGTGGCAGCGGCAATTCGCCGAACGTGCTTAAAGCGTTGGAAACAGCCCGGAATGCCAAGGCGACCACCATCGGTCTGACTGGATTCATGGGCGGCAAAATGAAACCGCTCTGTCGCCGTTGCGTTGTTATACCTTCGGACAACATGGAGGTCATCGAAGACCTGCATCTGGCCATATGCCACTCCCTTAGTACGGTGGTCAGAGCGGCACTGGCCGACGTGAGTCGCGCCAATATTGCCGCCGTATCCCGCTCTGCTGTACGGCTTCCTTCAATCCTTTGTTCGGATTTTGGAACAAACCGGACAAGTTTGCCGGACGACACAATTGCTGATCTACAGTTTTCACAGATGCCGCCGATCGGTCAAAAAGGAGAGCCCGTCCAGGATCATCTGGACGGCGACTAGCGAAACGATGCAGGGAAATTCGCACAAACTTCGGCGTGGGATATTAGTCGCCGACACGATCTGGATCGTGCTGGCGATATGGCTTGCGCGGGGCGTTCGCGAGGGACTCGGCGTGTTTAAAGGCACGCTGCTGGCCGAGGGAGAGATCTACCTGCCGCTCGTGGCCGTCAGCATCACCGGCTGGTGTTTGATCTGCGCGCGTTGCCAGACCGAGGGATTCCGCCGCGGATGGAAGTTCAGCAAACTCGTGTCGGAAGTTGCGGTCGCGGTTGCCATCCTGGGGTGCGTCCTCTCCGCCTACGCTTACCTTCTTCAGGATTACGTGGCCCGATCAGTGCTATTGACCTATGCGGGGTTGATGGCTTCGGGGTTCGTTTGCATCCGGGTCGTGGTTCAGGCCGCACTTTCGTCGGAAGCTTTTAAGCCGAGCCGCAAAACCGTGATTATCGGCAACGGAAAGGTGGCTCAGGAGCTGTCCCTAAAGCTGCAGCGTCACGCCGAAACGCGCTGCGAGTTGCTGGGTTTCCTGTTTCCTGCGGCGCTGGAATCGGAGAGCGTCCTGAGCGCGCCCAAGGACCATGGGGCTGCGGTACGAGACTTCGATGTGCTTCAGCTTCTGCGCCTGAAAGGAGTCACCGATGTCATACTGGCACTTCCCCCGGGCCAAATGACAAGACCCGTATCGGACTTGACGGCCAGATGCCGCGAAGCCGGCATGCGCGTCAGCGTAATTCCGCAGGCGTACGAACTGTACACCTCGCGGCCTAGGTTGATGGACTTGGACGGTCTCCCCGTGCTTCAACTCGACAAGGCGCTGCTGAGCGCGCCCTCAAAAAGGTTCCTTGACCTTGCCATTGTCTTGCTGTCCCTGCCGGCCACAGCACCCCTGTTGGCGCTTTCCGCCGCATACGTGAAGTTGACGACCGGCAAAGCTTTGTGCCGGGAGCTTCGTTGCGGCCAGGGTGGACGCGTTTTTTTCATGTACCGCCTCAATCTGCGGCGGCAGCGCGCCGAGACTCCCGTCGGGCGACTGTTGACGAAGCTGAGCGTCACGGAATTGCCGCAGCTATGGAATGTGTTCAAGGGCCAGATGAGCGTGGTCGGTCCGAGGCCGGAAGCGCCAGACCGGGTAAGGTGTTATTCGGAATGGCAACGGAAGCGGCTCAGCGTGCGGCCAGGAGTGACCGGTCTTGCCCAGGTCCGTGGACTGCGCGAGCAAAGTTCCTCGGAGGAGAAGTCCCTGCACGACCTCGAGTACATCGTCTCATGGACTCCGTTTTCAGACTGCGTCCTGGTGCTTGAGACAGTCTGGACGCTGGCGAGAAGACTGCTTAGGGCAAACGATACGGACCGTCCGCGCCGCTCGGCCGAGCGGCAGATCTTTGGCGTTCAGGATTCGAAATGTTGATTGTGCGCAGTCCAGTGAGGATCAGCTTCGGCGGGGGCGGTACGGACCTGCCCGCCTACTACGAGCGTTACGGCGGCGCCGTCGTGAGCGCTGCGATAAACAAGTATTTCTACACGGTGCTGGGCAAGCGCAATGACGGCCTGGTCCAGGTCATCTCGTCAGACCTGCGGGCATGTGAAACCTGGCAAAATATCGCCCGGATGGAACTTGAAGGCACGGACCTGGAAATACCGCTGGCGGTGCTGAAGCATGTGGGGTGCGATTTATCCGCGGATCTATTTCTATCTTCCGAGATTCCTCCGGGCACAGGCCTCGGTTCCTCGGCGGCGGTTTGCGTGAACGTGCTCAAGACGATCACGACCTATCTGCATCGTCCATGCTCGCCCTACGAACTGGCGGAACAGGCCTATAACATTGCCCGGAATGTGCT
This sequence comes from uncultured Acidobacteriota bacterium, assembly GCA_963777415.1. Classification (GTDB taxonomy): domain Bacteria; phylum Acidobacteriota; class Terriglobia; order Terriglobales; family Acidobacteriaceae; genus JAEZPW01. The sequence goes on along the minus strand of CAVZQL010000017.1, from coordinate 447,460 downwards.
GGGAAAACCGGTCGGCAAACAGGATGAATACGCCTCGGCCCTGGGCGGGCTAAACTTTATCAGGTTCCAGCCGGACGGGCAGGTAGAAGTGGAGGCGCTCAACCTCGATCCGCGAATATTATCCCGTTTGCAATCGAACTTGATGCTCTTCTTCACGGGCACGGCGCACCACTCGTGGACCATTCTCAAGGATCAGGAGCAAACATCGGCGAAACCGGCGGGGCAGGCAGTCGAAGCTTTGCATCAGATTCGCCGGCTGGCGGACCGCATGCGCGATGTTCTCATAGCGGGAGACCTGCGCAGATTTGCTCTATTGTTGGATGAAGGCTGGCAGGCAAAAAAGAAAGTCTCCTCGGGAATATCGAACTCGCGCATCGACCAACTCTACACCGTTGCGCGGCAGAATGGCGCGCTGGGCGGAAAGATCGCCGGCGCGGGCGGAGGGGGCTTCCTGCTGCTCTATTGCGAAGGTGATGACCGGCAACGGGTGCGTGAAGCGTTCCGTCCTCTCGGCATCCAGGAGATGGCCTTCGACTTCGACTTTCAAGGGGCGCAGGTCATCGCCAACGATCCTTTCATCGACGGCGACGAAAGGTGCGGCACCACCTGGACCTTCATCCCGAACAGTCCAGGGCTGAAACTTATGCTGCAATGAAAACGGTTCAATGAAGATGAGGATCTTGAAGAAATGAAGGCGCTGATCCTTGCCGCGGGCCATGGAACCCGTTTGCGTCCGTTCACCGGCGACACGCCAAAGTGCCTGCTCCCGATTCGTGGAGTTCCCATGCTCCAGATCTGGCTCGACCTGTGTGCGAAGCATGGGATCGGCGAAGTCATGATCAATGCACATGCCAACATAGCTGCAATCAGGGCGTTCGTCGAACAATATCGAGGCCCGGTCTCGGTGGATATCTTTGAAGAAAAGGAATTGCTGGGCAGCGCTGGGACATTGCGCGAAAACCGCCACATTTTTGAGAACGAGCCTCTGTTCTGGGTCCTGTACGGTGACGTGCTTACGTCCGCCGATCTCGGCAACATGTTAGGTTTTCACCGGTGCGCGAAAACTCAGGCAACCCTGGGACTTCGCCCGGCGCCGAATCCGCGTGCCTGCGGAATCGCAACCTTGGACCAAACCGGCATCGTGCGTGAATTCGCCGAAAAGCCTTTGCAACCCAATGGCAATCTCGCTTTCTCCGGCATCATGATCGGCACTCCCGGCCTGCTGAACGAAATACCAGTCAAACCCGTATGCGACATTGGCTTCGATTTGCTTCCACGGCTGGTGGGCCGAATGGCCGGGTATAGGATCAGCGAATACCTGGTTGATATCGGCACCATTGAGAGCTACGAAGAAGCACAACGCTGCTGGCCAGGGCTTACTCCCTTAGAACCCCAACACCTGCGATGCGAGGTCGCGGTGACCCCATGCTGAGAGGCGTGGTGTTTGACATGGACGGCGTATTAATCGATAGCCATCCCGCGCATCAACAGGCGTGGCGCATGTTCCTGCGAGAGTTGGGGCGAGAGGTTTCCGACGAGGATCTGAGAATCGTGCTGGATGGCTGGAAGCGCGAAGACATCCTCCGTCACTTTCTTGGAGAGCTGACAGCGGAGCAAATCCAAAGCTATAGCGGGATCAAGGACGAGCAGTTCACAGCATATGCCGCGGAGGTGCGCCTCATTCCCGGAGTTGTGGAGATTCTGGATGCGCTTGCCGAGGCCGGGATTCCAATGGCCGTTGCGACTTCTGCCTCTTCTGTCCGGGCCCGCGAAATGCTGGATCGCTTTCATCTGAGTGACCAGTTCGCGGCCATGGTAACTGGAAGCGAAGTGAGCCGTGGCAAACCCGATCCCGAGGTTTTCCGTCTGGCAGCCGCTCGCCTCGGAGAAGATCCCAGGTCGCTGGCGGCGGTTGAAGACGCGGTTTCAGGAGTCAAAGCCGCGATTAGGGCCGGCATGACGTGCCTCGGGATTGCCGCCGCCGGTGAGCGCGCCGCGATGTTACTGGCGGCTGGCGCCAAAGCGACCAAGGAGAATTTTGTCGGCTTGTCATTGGCCGATCTGCAAGAATTGCTGCTCTGCCCCTCCGCCGCGATTCGGTAAAGAGATCAGCAATGTTCACTGGTTCGGAAGCTGTTCACTAATTGAGAAACGTCTTCGGTGGCGGCGCATCTTAAGAGAACGATCATGCGCTTCACCGAGGAAAGAGAATGACGGCAAGTACGACACCGAAGCAGGGAAGAGTGGTGCAGGTACCCGCCCCCCGCGCACCCTTTGAATTAGTGATGCGGCCAATACCCGATCCCGCGGCAGGGCAGGTACGCATTCGCGTGCAGGCCTGCGGTATCTGTCACAGCGATTCGCTTGTAAAGGAAGGTTTTCCCTGGCCGGGCCTTTCGTATCCGAGAGTGCCAGGGCACGAGGTCGTAGGCGTCATCGATGCGCTCGGCGAAGGTGTTACCGGATGGCGCGTCGGCCAGCGTGTCGGCGTCGGATGGTACGGCGGCCATGACGGCGTGTGCGAGGCCTGCCGGCGCGGAGATTTCACCATGTGCGCCCATGGCGACGTCACCGGGCTGACCCGCGATGGTGGTTACGCGGACTACATGGTTGCCAAGGCTCAGGCTCTGGCGGCCGTGCCCGATGCGATCGCGGGCGCCGAAGCGGGGCCGTTGCTCTGCGCCGGGATCACAACTTTCAATGCTCTGCGGCATGCCGGAGCCACGGCCGGCGATCTGGTTGCGATTCTCGGAATCGGCGGACTTGGGCATTTGGGCGTTCAATACGCGGCGAAGATGGGGTTCAGAACTGTTGCCATTGCGCGCGGCCAGGACAAGGCGAAGTTCGCCCGCGATCTGGGAGCCCACCACTATATCGACAGCACGGCGCAGGACGTGGCGAAATCCCTGCAAGAGCTTGGGGGCGCACAGGTCGTCCTGGCAACGGTGACGGATGCCGATGCCATGACCGCCACCATCGGCGGCCTGCATTACGGCGGCACCCTGATGGTCCTGGGTGCGTCACTCGATCCGATCAAGGTCTCGCCGGTACAACTGCTCGGACAGAAGCTGTCCGTGAGGGGCTGGGCCAGTGGAGCCGCCATCGATTCGGAAGACACGCTGAAGTTCAGCGCGCTCTCGGGCGTGCGCCCGATGATCGAGCGCTACCCCCTGGAGCGCGCCGCCGAAGCCTACGAACGCATGATGAGCGGCAAGGCGCGGTTCCGCGTCGTGCTTGAAACGGGAGCCTGACGAACAGAAACGGAAAATCGGATAAACGGAAAATCGGAAAATCTGACAAATAAAAGCCAAAGCGGAACAGAATTAGCTGTTAGCCGAATAGCTATTAGCTGTTAGTGAATGCATAGCTGTTAGTGAATGCAACAGCAAAAACACGAGCACAAGGACACGGACGACGCAGAGGTTCGCAGAGGCCCCCCCTCCCTTGCTCTAAAATCGTATGTTGTTGAAATAAAGCGAGTTAATGGGTAGATCTAAAATTAGTGCGAACTAAGTGGCTGAAAAGAAGCGACTTACTACCTCGATATCCTTTTGGAGGAACGGGCGCTGCTAATTTCTGACCTGATTTAAGTATGACAACTTTGTAGGGGAAACCCGCCAGGTTGGGAAGAATTATAGTTGGCGTAGTTTCAGCTACTTAGAAGGAAATCGGCTCGCCGAGGGGCTTGACATCTCTAATGCAAGGAACGGGCAGAGCCTCATCCCACACGCCCGGTGTTTAGGGCACAAAAAAGCCCCGCTCTCGCGAACGGGGCTTTAACTGAGTACTGAGTACTCGTAACTGCTTTTTAGTACATTCCGCCCATGCCGCCGCCGTGACCGCCGGGCATTGCAGGTTCCTTCTTCTCTTCCGGAATGTCTGCAATCAGAGCTTCCGTGGTGAGCATCAGGGCCGCGATGGATCCGGCGTTCTGCAACGCGGTGCGCGTCACTTTGGTCGGGTCAATCACGCCTGCCTTGACCAGGTGTTCGAACTTGCTGGTCTGAGCGTTGAAGCCGTAATCAGGATCCTTGCTCTCAAGGATCTTGCCCACGACGATTGCGCCTTCTTCGCCAGCGTTGCCGACGATCTGGCGCAGCGGCTCTTCGAGAGCGCGGCGCACGATCTTGGCGCCGATCTGCTCGTCACCTTCCAGCGTCAGCGCGTCAAGCGCCGGGATGCAGCGCACCAGTGCTACGCCGCCGCCCGGGACGATGCCTTCTTCGACAGCCGCGCGCGTCGCGTGCATTGCGTCTTCGACACGTGCCTTCTTTTCTTTCATTTCAGTCTCGGTCGCGGCGCCCACCTTGATCACCGCAACGCCACCGACGAGCTTCGCCAGGCGTTCCTGGAGCTTCTCGCGGTCGTAGTCGCTGGTGGTCTTTTCAACCTGCGCGCGAATTTCCTTCACGCGGCCTTCGATCTCCTTGGAACTGCCCTTGCCTTCGACGATGGTGGTGTTGTCCTTGTCGATGGTGATTTTCTTGGCCTGGCCGAGATCGGCAAGCTGAACGCTCTCCAGCTTGATGCCGAGGTCTTCGGTGACGGCCTTGCCGCCGGTCAGGATTGCGATGTCCTGCAGCATGGCTTTGCGGCGATCGCCAAAGCCGGGGGCCTTCACGGCGGAAACCTGGAGGGTGCCGCGCAGCTTGTTGACGACGAGGGTGGCGAGTGCTTCGCCTTCGACGTCCTCAGCAATGATCAGCAGCGGACGGCCGCCCTTGGCGATCTGCTCGAGCAACGGGAGCAGGTCCTTCATCGAGCTGATCTTCTTTTCGTAGATCAGAATGAGCGCGTTCTCGAGCACGGCTTCCATGCGCTCGGGGTCGGTTACGAAGTAAGGGGAGAGGTAGCCGCGGTCGAACTGCATGCCTTCGACAACCTCAAGCTGGGTCTCCATGGTCTTGGATTCTTCGACCGTGATGACGCCGTCTTTGCCGACCTTCTTCATGGCCTCGGCGATGATCTTGCCAATGGTCTCGTCGTTGTTGGCGGAGATGGTGCCGACCTGTGCGATCGCGGTCATGTCGCCAGCAACAGGCTTGCTGAACTTGTCGAGGGCGCCGGGGATGCGGTTGCCTTCGGCATCAGCACCACCGCAAATGACCTGGACGGCCTTTTCGATGCCGCGCTTGAGCGCCATCGGATTCGCGCCGGCGGCGACGGTGCGCACGCCTTCGCGGAAGATGGACTGCGCCAGAACCGTCGCGGTCGTGGTGCCGTCACCGGCTACGTCGCTGGTCTTGCTGGCGACTTCGCGAACCATCTGGGCGCCCATGTTCTCAAGGGAGTCCTTCAGTTCGATTTCTTTTGCGACGGTCACGCCGTCCTTGGTGATGCTGGGCGAGCCAAACTTCTTCTCGATGACCACGTTGCGGCCCTTGGGGCCAAGGGTGACTTTAACGGCGTCCGCCAGTGCGTTTACGCCGCGCAGGATAGCCTGACGCGACTCCTCACCGTGAACAATCTGCTTTGCCATTGCTTCTATCTCCTAAATTTCGTAGCGCCGGACTCCAGTCCAGCGGTTTTCTTTCCCAAACCAACTTTGTGGGGTGCCCCATCCTTCGCGCAGCGAAGGGTGGGCCTTCTTCCACTCGCCACTATTTCCCGGCAGCCTTCTTGGCGCCCGTGATGATGCCCAGGATTTCTTCCTCGCGCATGATCAGGAAATCATCGCCGTCCAGCTTGATCTCCGTGCCGGAGTACTTGCCGAACAGGACGCGGTCGCCTTCCTTAACGTCGAGGGGGCGGACCTTGCCTTCGTCATTGGTCTTGCCTTTTCCAGTGGAGATGACTTCGCCTTCCTGCGGCTTGTCCTTGGCGCTGTCGGGAATGATCAGGCCACCACGGGTGGTCTCGGCTTCCTCTACGCGGCGGACGAGAACCCGGTCATGCAAGGGGGTGAACTTTGTTGACATGTATCTGACTCCTTTCGATCGTGTAACTGTTGTTGATTCATTACGAAACTAACGGCTTGTGAGCCGTGCGGTGTTCACAAAAAAGCGGCAGGAAGAACAAGCACCAGCAAGCTTGTTAGCACTCTGCCTCAACGAGTGCTAATTTAGCGTAATCATCGACACGCTGTCAAGAAACTATATGAGTGACATACGCTAAAGATCGCGGAGTGGCGCTGATTGGCGCGCTCGTCCGGCACCCGCCCAACAGCACACGGGCTGATGCAAAGATTTGCTCGTCGGCGGCAATCACGAAGCGCTCTATCCTTCATCCATAACGACAGAACATTGGACAGATAGCGCGTGAGTAGTGATAAGAACGCGTCGCGACTCCGCGAAAGTAAGACAACTTGCTCGTCAGCAAGGCTCGCGACAACTGCGTAGCCTCCGAATTCGGTGGTGTGCCGTGGCGGTATCGGATCCGTTCCTTCCTCATGTGCTCTCCGTTGGCAATTCACGAAAAATCTGCCCGTCAATCCGCAGGCTCGTGGTGACGATGGCAGCGCTCGCGCTTTGGGCGACGCCTATATTCGCGCAAGGGTCGGCGAATGCGGGCGCGACAGGCGGCACAACAGCCCGCGCGACTGCGCCCGCCGTGAGCGGCGAACCGCAACCGACAAACGGGACAAGCCCGGCGATTGCTGCGCCAACGCCAACGCCCGCGCCCGTGCAACCTACCGCTGCGCCGGAATCCTCTACTGCGGCCGCGCCCACAAGCACGATCAAGACCGCCGGCAAGTACGACGTAACCAGGATCGGGAACCGCGGCATCGGCAGTGGAGTCAACTTGTACTCGATCGAGCGCGAGCGGCAGATGGGCAAGGAGATGGCCGAGCAGGTTGAGAGCGAGGTGCGTCTGGAAAGCGATCCGGTCATAACGGAATACATTAATAGGATCGGCCAGAACATCGTCCGCAATTCAGACGCGAAGGTTCCCTTCACAATCAAGGTGATCGACGACGATCAGGTAAACGCGTTTGCGCTGCCGGGCGGTTATTTTTATGTGAATACCGGCCTGATTCTGGCAGCGGAAAACGAAGCCGAACTGGCGGGGGTGATGGCGCACGAAATCGCGCACGTGGCGGCGCGTCATGCCACCAAGACACAGACCAAAGTGCAGATATTGAATTTGGCGTCGATTCCGCTGATATTCTTCGGAGGTCCGGCGGGCTTCGCGGTACGGGAGGCCATGGGAATCGCGGTGCCGATGGGCTTCCTGAAGTTCACGCGCGATGAAGAGCGCGAGGCCGATCTGCTCGGGGTCGAATACGAATACGCGGCGGGGTACGATCCCGCGGAGTTCGTGCATTTTTTCGAGACGCTGAAGTCGCGTGAGAAAGAAGCGCATGGCAAGACCGCGTTTATTGCCAAGGCATTCTCGACCCATCCCATGACGGACGATCGCATCCGGCGGGCACAGAAAGAGATTCAGACGATGCTGCCGCCTAAGCCTCAGTACATCGTGACCACCAGCGAGTTCGACTCGATGAAGGCGCGGCTGGCGGGGATCGAGAACCGCAACAAGATCGAGAATAACGATCCCGAGCGTCCCACGTTGCGGCGGCGCGGACCCGACGATAAACCCGGGGACGTCAGCACGCCCAAAGACAGTTCGACAAACGGCTCAAAGGACAGCTCGAACGACAACTCCGACGAGGATCAGGACCGGCCGACATTGAAGCGAAACCCAGCTCCCTAGCGGACGTGGGCCACAACCACTCTCTACTGTCCAGATGCTCGCGGTAGGACAGTCTTAATCCTATGCAGGTTCGCGTGATATCTTCAGATGGACGCAGGTTTCCACCCCTGATTGGCGATGAAAGGAATCGACGACGTGGCGATCTCTCCTCTAGCCGGGCTTCCAGCCCCGAAGGAAATGCTGGTAGACGTTAGCCGGTTGGAACGCGAGTATTTCGAGCGCAAGCCTGACACGGACGATCCCAACCAGATGGTCAGCTTCGGAACCAGCGGACACCGCGGTTCGCCTCTGCACGGCACGTTCACCGAAGCCCACATTCTCGCCATTACCCAGGCAATTTGCGAGTTCCGCAAGTCGCAGCGCACCGACGGCCCGCTCTACATGGGCAAAGACACGCACGCTCTCTCCGGCCCGGCCCAGCGAACTGCATTGGAGGTCCTCGCCGCAAACGGTGTCGAGACCGTGATCCAGAAGGATGATGGCTTCACTCCGACGCCGGTCATCTCGCGCGCAATCCTCACCTTTAATCGGGACCGCAGAGAACATCTTGCCGACGGCATCGTCGTAACCCCGTCGCACAATCCACCCGAGGACGGCGGCTTCAAGTACAACCCGCCCAACGGAGGTCCGGCCGACACCGACGTTACCCGCCAAGTGCAGGACCGCGCCAACGAACTGCTGCGCGCAGGCAACTCGGGCGTGAAGCGCGTTCCGTTCGACAAGTCGATCCACGCGGCGACCACGCACGAAGAAGACTTCATCCTGCCGTACGTCCACGATCTCAAAAACGTCGTGGACATGGATGCGATCCGCGGGGCCGGCCTGAAGCTTGGCGTGGACCCGCTTGGCGGCGCCTCCGCGCCTTACTGGGAACCGATCAATTCTGTCTATGGGCTGAATATCACGGTCGTTAATCCGGTGATCGATCCGACCTTTTCCTTCATGACCGTCGATCACGACGGCAAGATTCGCATGGACTGTTCCAGCCCCTACGCGATGGCCCGTCTGGTCGGCTTGAAAGATCAGTTCCGCCTGGCATTCGCGAACGATCCCGACGCCGACCGTCATGGAATCGTCTCGCCCTCGGCGGGCCTGATGAATCCCAACCACTACCTCGCGGTGGCGATCGGATACCTGCTGACGCACCGTCCGCAATGGTCACCCAAGTCAATCGTCGGAAAGACGCTGGTCAGCAGCAGCATGATCGACCGCGTTGTGCGGAAACTTGGACGGCCCCTGAGTGAAGTCCCGGTCGGGTTCAAGTGGTTCGTGTCCGGACTCTACGATGGATCGTTCTGCTTCGGCGGTGAAGAGAGCGCCGGGGCGAGCTTCCTGCGCCGTGACGGCACTGTCTGGACCACCGACAAAGACGGCATCATCATGAACCTGCTTGCCGCAGAGATTACCGCCGTGACGGGAAAAGATCCGGGCGAGCACTACCGCGAGTTGACAGCGGAATTCGGCGCTCCTCTTTATACGCGCATCGATGCGGCGGCCACGCCTGAGCAGAAAGCCAAGCTGCAAAAGCTATCGCCCGATGATGTGAAGGAGTCCAATTTGGCGGGCGAACCAATCATTGCCAAGCTGACCCGTGCGCCGGGAAACAACGCTCCGATCGGCGGACTGAAGGTAGTCGCCGCCAGCGGATGGTTTGCCGCGCGCCCATCCGGCACGGAAAATATCTACAAAATTTACGCCGAGACTTTCAAGGACGAAAAACATCTGCAAACCATCGTTCGCGAAGCGCAGGACATTGTGAACAACGCGCTGGCGTAAACCAATGTTTAAGCTGGCTCTGCGCGGACCGAGACTGCCTTTGCCGCTCGAACGAGCGATTCTTGTAGTCCTTTGACGTTGTGCTCGTCGGTCAGGTAGCTGATGACCATCATGCGCATGACGCGGCGGCCGTTAACGATGGTGGACGAGATCCATTGCTCGCCCGACCGGGTGAGTTCGTCAACCACCGCGACGTTCGCGGCGGTGATCTCGTCCGGGGTGCGTCCTGCCTGCTTCACGCTGAAGTTCACAATGGGCAGATACATGGGCGCGGTGGGCTCAAACAGTTCGGACGCTTCGACCCATTCGTAGAATCCGCGCGCCAGAGTCATCTGCCGCTCGATTAGTTCTTCATAGGCCTGCCGTCCATGTACGCGCAACGTCAGCCAGAGCTTCAGCGAATTCATGCGCCGCGACCACTGCGCGCTGATTTTGAAGTTGTCCACCAGTTCGGCGTTTTCGACCCGCGGCATATAGGACGGCGTCACTTCGAACGCCTTCGAGAGCATCTCGGGATGGCGCGTCAGGATCAGTCCCGCAGCGAAGGGCATCGACAGCCACTTGTGCGGATCGAGCGAGAGCGAATCGGCGCGCTCGATTCCGCGCACCAGGTCGCGATACTTATCGGAGAACACGACCGCCGCGCCATACGCGCCGTCCACGTGCAGCCAGAGGTTATAGCGCAGGCAAATGTCGGCGAGCGCCTCAACATCGTCGATCGCTCCCGAACTTGTGGTTCCTGCCGTCGCGACCACGCAAAACGGTTTGTACCCGGTGGCGTAATCCTCGGCGATACGTGCTTCGAGCTTGCGCGTGTCGAGTTGCAGGCGGTCGGTGACCTGTATGCGTCGCAGCGCGCGGCGTCCGATGCCCAACATGCCGGCGGATTTGTCCAGCGAATGATGTGCCTCGGAAGACGTATAGACGATGGGCTGCGCGCCGATCGAAGCCACCCCATTCTCGATAGAACTGGGGAAGGCATGCACCAGTGCCAGCAGCATAGCGCTGAAGTTCGCCTCGTTGCCCCCGCTGGTAAAGGTGCCGCCGAAGTTTTGTCCTTGCGAGAGGGATTTCTTCGCACCCTCCCTTCGGGAAGGGTGCGGCACCCCAGTAGATGTGTAATCGGGTTGCCAGCCTACGCGTTCGCCGATCCAGACAACTGTTTCGTGCTCGATTCGCGAGGCCATCTGCGAACGCGCCAGCGACGCAAGTTGCGGGTTCAGCGAAGCGACCAGCGCTTCGGCGAGCACGGCCATGTACGTTGGCGTCGGATTAATCAGCCCAAAGTAGTTCGCGCTGGGGATGTGAAAACCCTTGTCCACCAGTTCCCGGTACACGTCTTCGAGAATCGATACGGCGCCATCGCCGAATTCAGGCATACGGTCGCGCAGGTCGGGGAACTTGCGCTTGTCCAGCGGCAATTGCACCGGGCGCGAGGAAAGGGAAGAATAGTACTCGTTGATGAGGTCGATGAGCCGGTAGCCCAGTTCGCGACGAGTCTTCTGGTCGAGATCAAATGTCATTCGGTTTAGAGCCTCTTCGGGTCTCCGTACCACCACGTCTGCCACAAACCTTGGATTGCTATTTTGTCAGAAAGCCGCATTTTGTGCTGCAATCGTCACTCACCAAATCACCAACTCGTCACTTCTGCTCCGCTTCCCCCGCTTCCTCTGCGTTCACCGTTGTCTCCGGACGCATTTGCGGGAACAGCACCACGTCGCGGATCGACGACGATCCGGTCAGCACCATCGTCAGACGATCAATGCCGACACCTTCGCCTCCGGCCGGAGGCATGCCATACGACAGTGCCCGGACGTAGTCGTGATCGATCTCGCCCATGGCTTCTTCGTCGCCCTTCTGACGCTGGCCAACCTGGTCTTCGAAGCGGCGCAACTGGTCGACTGGATCGTTGAGTTCGCTAAAGGCGTTGGCTAGTTCCATTCCGGCGACATAGACTTCGAAGCGCTCCACCCAATCGGGTTCGTCCGGCTTGTTCTTCGATAGTGGCGAGACAGCGAGAGGGAAGTCGTAGATGATTGTCGGCTGCGTAAGATGCTCCTCGCATACCGCCTCGAACAGCGCCGCGATGTTCTTGCCCACCGGAGCGCTGGCGTCGAACTCGGCGTGCTCGGCCTTCGCCGCGTTGAATCGACGGACAGCCTCGCTTAGCTTGTCGTTGTCCGCGAAGTCGCACATCTCCGGTTTAGCCCCGGCGGCCTCGGGCCAGAAGTGCAGGATGGCCGCGCGCATCGAGAACCGCTGCCAGTTGGCGAGATCAATCTCTTTTCCTTCGTACGTCGTTTTGGTCGTGCCGTTCACTTCCATCGCCACGAACTTGACCATGTCTTCGGTCATGTCCATCAGGTCGTGGTAGTTCGCGTAGGCCTGGTAGAACTCCAGCATCGTGAACTCGGGATTGTGCTGACGGTCGATGCCCTCGTTGCGGAAGTTGCGGTTGATCTCGTACACGCGATCGAGTCCGCCGACCACAAGCCGTTTCAGGTACAGCTCCGGCGCGATGCGCAGGTAAAGATCAACATCCAGCGCGTTATGGTGCGTAGTGAAAGGCTTGGCCGCCGCGCCTCCCACGATCGGGTGCATCATCGGCGTTTCTACTTCGATGAAGTTGCGCGCGTCCAGATAATGCCGAATCGCCTGCACCACTTTGCTTCGCTTAACGAACGTTTCACGCACCTCGGGATTCATCACCAGATCAACGTAGCGCTGGCGATACCGAGTTTCGACATTGGTCAGCCCGTGCCACTTCTCTGGCAGAGGCAGCAGGTCTTTCGACAGAAACGTAATCTCTTTCACGTGGACCGACAGCTCGCCCGTTCTCGTGCGGAACAGATATCCCGCGACGCCGACGTGGTCGCCGATGTCGAGCAGCTTCCAGAGCTCGAACCCCTTCTCGCCGACTTCATCTTTCTTTACATAGAACTGAAGGCGCTGCCCGCCCTGTTGCAGGTGTGCGAACCCCGCCTTCCCCATCAGGCGTATTGCCATGATGCGGCCCGCAACGCGCACGTCCACGCGCGCGGCTTCAAGCTCCTCGCCGGACTTTGGCGTGTAGTCGGCCTGAATCTGCGGGATCGTATGTGTGAACCGGTATTCGTGCGGGTACGCCCGCTGTCCGAGCGCTTCGATCTGCGTCAGCTTCTCGCGGCGCAACTGATAAATGTTCTCGTCGAGTGCCAAGTGTGTGTTCTTTCGTGAGCAGTGGAATGAAAGTCTGATTATAGCGAACGGGCGCTCTGGCGGGGTTCAGCGATCTCGGTACATTAAATAAGGCCAGCTTTGCCGGGAGTTCCTTGGGTGGAACAGTAGTATTTAGGTATTTAGGTATTTAAGTATTAAGTAGCTGCTGCGATGTGCGGCAGTCGCCATCGGCGACAAATACGAAATACTAAATACCTAAATACTAAATACGAGGGCGAACTGCTTAAGGCGCAAACTCTACACTGCAATCTTCGGCAGAATGGTATTCAGTTCACACCTGAGTTCTTCACGCTGCTGTTTTAGCTGTTCGGCAGCTTCCGGTTCAGACTGCTTCTTTTCGATGATCTGATAGTCGAGCCTTCGTAAATTTTCGAGCAAATGAATGCGGAGATCCTGCGTGTCCATGGCTACCTCCCTGGGATATGAAATCGAACCTTGACTAACTGAGCGAAAACTCTGACGTGTCGATCCATGGCTTGCTTTTCTTAAACCGCCGTAAACGTGACGACGATGCAGCCGTCCGCCAGTTTCCTTGCATGAAAGCGAACTGCGATGGCGGGGCCGGTGCGCGGCTTCAGCAGCGACGTGCCCTCCAATCGGCCTTCGCGCTCGAAGTCCTGCCAGAAACGAATTTTGTTCTTGTGGACCAGGCTCAACACCGCGCCCTGCGGCAACATGTCGTCATGCCTTTCTCCCACCAGTTCGTCAGGAGAGCACTGCAGCAGCGCCGCGACGGACCCGCTCACTCGAAGCCACTTCCTGTCGTCGTCGAAAAAAATGTAGTTGCTCTGATTTTCGACTTCGGTGTGATGCAATCCCTTCGGGCACCTCGGAGACGAACTTGCGTCAGCTCTTGCGGCCAGCATGTGCATCCTCCCCGTCCCAACAGAGCCCAACGAACAATTGCATCTAGGATGTCACGGCTAAATTGCAAGTTGCTCGATTTATCGCAGCCCGAGTTGCAGAAGTGAACGTCAATATGCGCCATGCCCATTTTGGGCCACAACAGAGACTCACGTGGCGTACCGAATAATAAATTTCACCATTCTTTCGCCACCTCCGTGACCAGCATCACCAACATTCGTGCCTATCACCTTGAATCGAGCTTCGGTTCAGGAGTAAACTTTGTTGTAATCCAAATACACGGCACGAGTGGGTGCTGCTTGGCGAGGAACCATGCCCCGGAATTACGTACCGGCCTTCATTTTTATGGCGGTCGTCTTTGGGTTGATAGCGTTGACGCTGCTTTTTGCGAAGCTGCTTCGGCCTGTGAACCCGAACAAAACGAAGTTGATGCCTTACGAATGCGGCGTCGATCCGTTTGACCAGGCGCGTGGCCGATACACGGTACGCTTCTACATCATCGCGATCCTCTTCGTGGTCTTCGATGTTGAGACGATCTTCCTGTTCCCGTGGGCGGTTCAATTTAAGGCTCTGCAGGTCTTCGGTCTCATCGAGATGGCGGTTTTCCTCGGTATCCTGATCGTCGGTTACATCTGGATATGGAAAAAAGGCGCCCTCGAGTGGATATAGAAGAGAGTACTCAGTACTCAGTACTCAGTACTCAGTACTCAGAGTGCCGTTTTTCGCGTCGGTTAACGCCTCTTCTATAGGTAGTTGTGTCGTGTGCAGTTTTATTGACCAAGGCGGTCGCTAAGATAAGTACTTTTCACCGCAATAGAAAACGCCGGTTCTGCCGGCCTGTAAATTAGCGCTGAAGCGCTGACGAATACGAAAACATGCCCGAAGACAACAAGGCAAACGAACAATCCACGCCGCAGCCCGAGCAATCGAAACCGGCTGTGGAGAAGACGGCCGCCGAGCCGAAGCCGGCCCAGCCAGCGGCTCCGGCCGCAGTGCAACCGGACGCCGCGAAGCCCGCCGCTCCGGCGCCTGCTGCCAAGCCTGCCGCGCCTGCTGCCGCGAAACCTGCGGCTCCCGCGAAGCCTGCCGGACCTGCGCCCGTGCCCTGGGATTCCGAACTGGTAAAGGGTTTCAAGTCCCACTACGGCTCCGGCATCGCGGAAGCCAGCACTTACATGGGGCAGAACTACCTTGTCGTGGACCGCTCCATCATCCACGAGGTCCTCGAAATCCTGCGCCGCGAGCAGCAATTCGACTACTGTGTGGACATCACCGCCGTACACTACCCCAAGCGCGAGAAGCAGTTCGACATCGTCTACGTGCTCTACTCCTTCCCCAAGAACGAGCGCATGAGGGTCAAGGCGCAGTTCGCGGACGGCGAGTCCGTCCCCACTGCCGTGCCCGTCTGGCCGACGGCAAATTGGCTGGAGCGCGAGTGTTTCGACATGTTCGGAATCAATTTTGAAGGACACCCCGACCTGCGGCGCATTCTGATGCCCGACGGCTGGAAGGGCTACCCCTTGCGCAAGGACTACGACATCCTCAAGCAGGATACCGACTGGGTGAAGGCGAACCTCGGAATCGAGAGCGGCCAATGAGCAATCCGACCTCTTTCTACGATCAGGAATTGAAGCACAAGGACGAGACGTTTCTTGACTCGACCGAACTCGTCCTCAACATGGGACCGCAGCACCCGTCCACGCACGGCGTGCTCCGCGTCGTTCTGAAGCTGGACGGCGAAAAGGTGCTCGGCCTCGATTGCGTCATCGGCTACCTGCATCGCGGCGTCGAAAAAATTGGCGAGAACCGCACGTATGCCATGTTCGCGCCCTACACCGATCGCATGGACTACGTCGCCTCGGTCTCCAACGGTCTCGGCTACTGCCTCGCCGTTGAGAAGCTGATCGGCGTTCAGGCTCCGCCGCGCGCTGAATACATCCGCGTCATCATGACGGAGCTTTGCCGCATCGCCAGCCACGACGTCTGGCTCGGCACGCACGCGCTCGATCTCGGCGCGATGACGCCCGTGTTTTACGCCTTCCGCGACCGCGAAGAGATACTCAAGATTTTCGAGAAGTACTGCGGTGCCCGCCTCACGACGCACGCGTTTCGTATCGGCGGCTGCCAATACGAAACCTACGACAGCTTCGAGAAGGACGTAAAGGCCTTCTGCGACTTCGTCACTCCCAAGATCGAAGAGTACGAGGCGCTCCTGAGCGGCAACCGCATCTGGATCGAGCGCACCCGCAACGTCGGCATCCTGAATGGCGACGACTGTATCGCCCTCGGCGTTACCGGCCCGGTCCTGCGCGCCAGCGGCCTCAAGTGGGACTTGCGCAAGGCGCAGCCCTACTCCGCCTACGATAAGTTTGACTTCGACATCCCCGTCGGCACCAACGGCGACACTTACGACCGGTACCTCGTCCGCATCGCCGAGATGAAGCAGTCGGTACGCATCATCCGTCAGGCGGTCGAGAGTATTCCCGAAGGCCCGATCATGGCGAAGGTGCCGAAAGTGCTCAAGCCGCCCGCCGGCGAAGTTTACGTTTCCATCGAGGCCCCCAAGGGCGAACTCGGATACTTCATCGTCAGCGACGGATCGACGCAGCCCTACCGCATGAGGGTCCGTCCGCCATCATTCGTGAACCTCCAGGCGCTGGACAAAATGTGCCGCGGCCAGTTAATCGCCGACGTCGTTGCCATCATCGGCACGCTGGACATTGTTCTGGGGGAGGTTGACCGCTAATGCTCGAATACATCACCGGTTATCTCAAATCCACCGTAACACCCGGACAGGCCGGAAATTATTTCTGGGCGACGGTTTACATCCTCCTGATCTTCGGCCTTGTATCGTTCTGCGTCATCATCATGAACTGGGGCGAACGCAAGGCGCTGGCGCACTTTCAGGTCCGCCTCGGCCCCATGCGCGTCGGTCCCCACGGCCTGCTTCAGCCCTTCGCCGACGCCATCAAGCTGATGACCAAGGAAGACATCATGCCCGCGGAAGCCGACAAGCTCGCGTTCTGGATGGCCCCTTACATCATCCTTGTCGCCGCATTCACCACGTACACGGTCGTTCCGTTCGGCAGGACGCACGCCGTTACCGACATGAACATCGGCATCCTGTTCATTCTCGGCGTCTCGTCCATCGGAGTACTTGGAATCGTGCTTGCCGGATGGGCGTCGAACTCGCACTACCCATTGCTCGGCTCGCTGCGCTCCAGCGCACAGCTCGTTTCCTACGAAGTTGCGATGGGACTGGCTGTCGTCTCGGCCATCCTGATGACCAGCATGAACGCCACCGGCGTCGGTACGCTGAGCATGATCGGGATCGTGCAGGCGCAACATGATCAGGGCGTCTGGTTCATCTTTAAATTCTTCCCGCTCGGGCTGATTGCTTTCGTCGTCTTCGCCATTGCGATGATCGCTGAAACCAACCGCGCGCCCTTCGATCTGCCCGAAGCCGAATCCGAATTGGTCGCCGGCTTCCACACCGAGTACAGCGGATTTCGCTGGTCGCTCTTCATGCTCGGCGAATATGCGGCTATGCTCGCCGTTTCCTCCGTCGCGACTACGCTCTGGCTTGGTGGCTGGATGCGGCCATTCCCGAATCTGTTGAGCGCGCCGATCTGGGACACGATCTTCAAGTTGTTCCCGGGCCTCACGTTCCTGATCCTGGCGGGCTTGACGTTCTTCAACGTGGCGCGCATGCCCAAGCACCCGAGCTTCAAGCTGCAAACGCTCGGACTTGCCGCTTTCGGCGCGGTGCTCGGTCTTGTCGGTCTGGTTCTCTTCATCCCGCCCGTCGCCGACAGAGTCTTCGACATTTATTGGTTTGCGATTAAAGTCGCGATCTTCATGTACATGTACATCTGGTATCGCGCGACCTGGCCTCGTTACCGCTTCGATCAGCTCATGCGCGTGGGCTGGAAAGTCCTGCTGCCGATTTCACTCGGCGTTCTGATTCTTACCGCTGTCGTGGGGGTGCTGGCGTGAGTCTGGTCCCGTTCCTTAAAAAGATATTTCTGGTCGATCTTCTCCAGGGGATGTCGGTCACGTTCAAGTACCAGCACCCGAGAGAGGTCTGCACCGAGCAGTACCCGTTCGAGCGGCCTGATATTGCCGAGCGTTATCGCGGCCTACCGCGACTGAACAATAATCCCGATACCGGCGAGACGCTTTGCATTGCGTGTGACCTGTGCGCGCTGGCGTGCCCCGAGCACCTGATCGTCACCAAGAGCGAACGCGATCCCAACACGAAGAAGAAGGTCCTGACCAGTTGGACTTACGACGCGAGTCGCTGCATGTTCTGTGGCCTGTGCGAAGACGCCTGCCCCACCGACTGCCTCGAACTCAGCCAGGACTACGAATTCGCGACCTATGATCGCGACCACTTCGTCCTCGACCGAAAGACGCTTGAGCAGGGAACTCAACCGACGGTGTACGTGAAATGACAGTGCTATCTACATTAACGAGCAACTTGCTTCCGGCGCTGGCGATGTTCCAGGCGCAGCCGGATTCGGCTCCGGTCGCGACAAAGTTCTTCTTTTACATGCTGTCCACCATCGCCGTCGTCAGCGCGATCGGGGTCATCACCCGGCGTAATCCGGTGCACTCGGCCATCTCGCTGATTTTTACGCTGCTCTCGCTGGCCGGACTTTACCTGATGCTCTACGCCCCGTTCGTCGCCGGCGTCCAGATCATTCTTTATGTCGGCGGCATCATGGTGTTGTTCCTGTTCGTGATCATGTTGGTGAACCTCGAACGCAACGCCAAGGAAGAGCAGTTCAATAAACAATGGCTGGTAGCCGCGCTGACAGTCCTGGTATTGGGCGGACTCCTGTTCTACGTCTACACCAAGGGCCAGGCGGTTTTCCCGGTCGCGATGGCAAACGTGCTTCCGCCGGAATCGGTCAATACCCAGGCTGTCGGCCACATGCTGTACACGACATATTTATTCCCGTTTGAGATTGCGTCGCTGCTGCTGCTGGTCGCAATCGTCGGCGCCGTCGTAATGGCCAAGAAGAGGATCTGACATGGAGATCACAACACTACATTATCTGGTCGTTGCCGCGTGCCTGTTCGTCATCGGCACCATTGGCGTGGTGACGCGCCGCAACGTCGTCATCATTCTCATGTCGATCGAGCTGATCCTGAACGCGGTCAACTTGAACCTGGTCGCGTTCTCACGGCTCTATGGTCTGCACGGGCAGATCTTCTCGATTTTCGTAATCACCGACGCCGCCGCCGAAGCGGCCGTCGCACTCGGAATTTTGATCGCCTTCTTCCGCAACAAGGAAACCGTCAACGTGGACGAAGTCGATCTCTTGAAGTGGTAACGCGCGCAACCACTGGCTTACACAGATTGGTAACGAAATTCGCGGCCTCTGATCGCTGACCGCTGAGAGCTTAAATAAATGTTCTTCTTAGAACACATTTGGATCATCCCATTACTCCCCGCGTTCGGGGCGGCCATGATGTTTTTCTTTGGCCGCAAGCTGAGCGGCATCCCGCCACGGCCCCGCTATGCTGAATCGCATGACGCCCATGACTCGTACGAGTCAACCCACCCGGTCGCGCACGACGATTCCCACGGCTCGCACGATGCTCACGAAGTCCACGAGCGCCACGGTTGGGTGAACGCCATCTGCGTCGGAATGATCGTGCTGGCCTTCATCATGTCTGTCGGCTGCGTTTGGCAACTGACGCATCAGTGGAGCGTAGCGCATCCCGGCCAAGCCTTCGAAAAGGTCATGTACACATGGCTCGGCACCGGCCAGGGATGGCCGACTTTTGTGACGGCGGCGGGCCATGCCGGCGAGTTCAAGGCTGAAGCCGGATTCCTGCTCGACCCGCTTTCGGCGATCTGGCTACTGTTCGTCACCGGCGTCGGCTTGTTGATCCACATTTACTCCACGGGATACATGTCGCACGACGGCGGCTATTACCGCTTCTTCGGCTACTTGAACCTGTTCATGTTCTCCATGCTGACCCTGATCCTCGCGAACAACTATGTCATGATGTTCGTCGGATGGGAGGGCGTGGGTCTGTGCTCGTACTTGCTGATCGGCTTCTACTTCAAGAAACACTCTGCTTCAACCGCCGCGAATAAAGCGTTCATCACGAACCGTGTCGGTGACGCCGGCGTCATTCTCGGCACGTTTACCATCATGTGGTTGTTCGGAAGCGTGAAGTTTACCGCTGTAACCGAGATGGCCCGCAGTGGCATGTTCGCAACCGAACACGGCTGGGGTTTGAGCGCCGGGCACTGGATCACCTTCGCCACGCTGATGCTCTTCGTCGGAGCTTGCGGCAAGTCCGCCCAGCTTCCTCTTTACGTCTGGCTGCCAGACGCGATGGAAGGCCCGACCCCCGTTTCTGCCTTGATCCACGCCGCCACGATGGTCACCGCCGGCGTGTACATGGTAGCCCGGTCGAACGCCCTGTTCTCGCTCGCGCCCGAAACCATGATGGTTGTCGCCGTCGTCGGCTGCCTGACCGCGATTTTCGCGGCCTCGATTGGCCTCGTCCAAAACGACATCAAGCGCGTGCTGGCGTATTCAACGGTTTCGCAGCTCGGCTATATGTTCCTGGCCCTCGGCGTCGGAGCGTTTGCCGCCGGTGTCTTCCATGTATTCACGCACGCGTTCTTCAAGGCGCTGTTGTTCCTTGGCTCCGGCTCGGTAATTCACGCCATGAGCGGCGAGCAGGACATGCGCAACATGGGCGGCCTGTTTAAGAAGATTCCCGTCACCTACCGCACCATGCTGATCGGCACCATCGCCATCGCCGGATTTCCGCCACTCGCCGGATTCTTCTCCAAAGACGAAATCCTCTGGAAAACGTGGTCGGCAAATGGCGGCCAGTTCCGCATCCTCTGGGTACTCGGCTTCGTGACCGCGCTGATGACCTCGTTCTACATGTTCCGGCTCATGTACCTGACCTTCTGGAGCCCGAAGCGCATGAGCCATGACGTCGAGCATCACGTACATGAGTCGCCGAAGTCGATGACCGTGCCGCTGATTATTCTCGCAATCTGCTCGGTCGGCGCCGGATGGCTCGGTATCCCGCACTCACTCGGCGGATCGAATCGCTTCGAGAAATTCCTTGAGCCCGTGTTCATCGGAGAAGCGCACCAGTTCAAGGCCGAACACGAAACAGCCCAGTTAATCGCCGGAGAAGAGAAGAAAGAAGAGCCCACGCAGCCAATCGAGTACGGACTTATGCTGGTGTCGGTTGCCGCCGCCGGTGTTGGTCTCGGACTGGCCTACAAGGCGTACAAGAACGCCGACAAGGGCTACACCGAGCCGATCAGTGCTTTCTCCGCGCCGGTGTACAACACGCTGCTGAACAAGTATTACGTCGATGAAGCCTACGACTACCTGTTCACCGGACGCCGCAAACTCGGCCCCGTGCGCCTCGGCGTGATGGGCGCGGGCGATGCACTCTGGAAGTTCGACGCCAACGTCATCGACGGCACCGTCAACGGCGCTGGCTGGACGACACGCCTCATCGGCACCATCAGCAGTTGGTGGGACAAGTGGATCATCGACGGAGTCTGCGTCAACGGTCCCGCGATCATCGCACGCGCCCTCTCATACCCCGTTCGCCTCGCTCAGTGGGGACTCGTGCAGTGGTACGCGCTGGTCATGGTCGGCGGCCTGCTAGGCCTCGGACTTTACTTCGTGATGCACGGAGTCAAGTAGTTTCGATACAAGGGGTGCCCCACCCTTGTGCGAAGCACAGGGTGGGAATTAACGGATTTCAAACTCACGCGGCTTTAGCCGCTGAGGTAAGCGGCGCAGACGCCGCGAGATAACGGACGAGCTAAATGAGTAACCATATACTTTCGATCATTCTCTTCACGCCGCTGATTGGCGGCTTCCTCCTGTGCTTCATGCCCAAGGAGAACAAGAACGCGATCCGCTGGATGGCGAACATCTTCGCTTTCCTCGGCTTTGCCGTCTCGCTGCCGCTGGTCCCCATGTTCTGGGCGCAGCGCTTCCAACCCGGCTGGAAATTTATGGAGGGCGCCCCCAACAACTGGATTCCCTCCATCGGCGCCGGTTTTGTCCTCGGCATCGACGGCATTTCCTTCCTCCTGATCATGCTCACGACGCTGCTCGGCGCCATCTCGATCCTCTCGTCGTGGAACGCCATTCAGGATCGCGTGAAGGAATACTACGTCTGGTTCCTCCTGCTCCAGACCGGCATGTTGGGCGTTTTCATGGCCCTCGACATGTTCCTGTTCTTCGTGTTCTGGGAAGCCATGCTCGTCCCCATGTACCTGCTCATCGGCATCTGGGGCGGACCGCGCAAGCTCTATGCGGCGATCAAGTTCTTCCTGTACACCTTGTTCGGCTCGGTGTTGATGCTGCTCGGAATCCTGTATCTGTATTTCGATCATTTCCACGCCACCGGCGTTTACACCTTCAGCCTCGACGCGCTCTATCAGACCGCGCCCCACATCGCTGGCACCGCCGCGCTGATGCTCTTCCTGGCCTTCTTCATCGGCTTCGCCATCAAGGTCCCGATGTTCCCGTTCCACACGTGGCTGCCCGACGCGCACGTCGAAGCGCCCACCGCCGGATCGGTCATCCTCGCCGGCGTCCTGCTGAAGATGGGAACCTACGGACTCATCCGCTTCTCGATTCCGTTCTTCCCAACCGTCGCCATGGACCACAAGGTCCGCGGCTGGATCATCACTCTCTCGATCATCGGCATCATCTACGGCGCGCTCGTCTCGCTGATGCAAAAGGACATGAAGAAGCTGGTGGCCTACTCGTCCGTTAGCCACCTTGGCTTCTGCACCCTCGGCATCTTCGCCTTGAACCCGGCCGGCCTCGGCGGGTCGGTCATTCAGCAGATCAACCACGGCATCTCCACGGGCGCGCTCTTCCTGATCGTCGGCATTCTTTACGAACGCCGTCACACCCGCGACATCTCGGAGTACGGTGGCATCAGCACCGTCATGCCGATCTACGCGACGGTCGCGCTCATCATGTTCATGTCCTCGATGGGCTTGCCGCTGCTCAACGGCTTCGTCGGCGAATTCACCATCCTGCAAGGCACGTTCATGGAGAGCAAGGCCTGGGCCGCCTGGGCAGTTCCCGGCGTGATCCTCGCCGCCGCGTACCTGCTCTGGCTCTACCAGCGCGTGTACTTCGGACAGGTCACGAATCCGAAGAACGAAAAACTGAACGACCTCAGCGCCCGCGAACTCGCGACCTTCGTTCCGCTGATCGCGCTCGCCGTGATCATCGGAGTCTATCCCAAGCCGTTGTTTGAGATTCTCAACCAGCCGGTGAACAACATCGTCGCCAAGGCGCGCCCCGATTATCCGCTGCAAGCCGCTCCGGCGGTGGTCGAAGCCCAGGCCCAGCCCGACTCGCGGAATGCCGCTGAGTCCGCCGCTCAGGTTGAACCGGCGAACGCTGTCGAGCACACGAATGCAGCACCAGCGAAGACTGTTGAACTGAAGAACGAAATGAAGAAGACGAGCGAGCCCGCAAAGAAGACGAGCGAGGCTGCAAAGCCCGCTCCGAAGAAGACTGCGGAACTCAAAGTGGCAGGCACCGAATAGTCGTCCCTGCCGCTCTGAGCCATTGGACTTAATTGCACGGCGGGTGCTAGCCACTAACCACTAGCCACTCGCCACTTGTTACGAGTAAGACCCTCGAAGGGAATAGCAAACGTGCCGATGCACATGACGCAACAATTCTTCACCAGCCTCGATTACGTGCTTACGCTGCCAATGATCATGCTGGCCATCTTTGGACTCGGCATCCTGTTGATCGATCTCATGCTGCCGCCCGAGTCCAAGCGCGTGAACGCCTGGACCGCCCTGGTCGGCCTTGGCTTTGCCGCCGGCGCGACGCTCAAGATCCAGTTGGCCCACTTCAGCACCGGCCAGACGATCGTCGGTTCGCCTGCCTACAACGGCGCGATGCTGGTGGATTCCTTCGCCATCTATTTCTTCTATTTGTTCATCGTCGGTGCAGCCATCGCCGTACTCATGTCAATGAAGTACCTCGACATCGAGCACGAAAATCACGGCGAGTTCTACGCGCTCATCCTGTTCTCCGTCATCGGCATGATGTGCATGGCCGCCGGCTTTGACATCATCCTAATTTTCATTGGCCTTGAGTTGATGGCGATCTCGACCTACGTTCTGGTCGGCTTCCTGCGCCGCGACAAGCGCTCCAACGAAGCTGCGCTGAAGTACCTGCTGCTCGGAGCATTCTCCTCCGGCATCTTCGCCTACGGACTCTCGCTCTTCTACGGACTCACCGGCAGCACCAACCTCGGCGTAATCGCCATGCGCATGCAAGCGCACTCGAAAGATCCGATCGCCATTCTCGCGTTGCTGGCAACGTCCGTTGGCCTGCTGTTCAAGGTCGCCGCCGTTCCGTTCCACCAGTGGGCGCCGGACGCCTACGAAGGTGCGCCCACCAGCGTTACCGGATTCATGTCCGTCGCCGTCAAGTCCGCCGCCTGGGCAATGCTCCTCCGTATCTTACTCTGGGGACTCCCGGCGATGCGCCCGATCTACGTGCCGCTCATCACCTTCATCGCCATCCTGACCCTCACGGCAGGAAATCTGGCCGCGCTCACCCAGACGAACCTGAAGCGCCTGCTGGCCTACTCCTCTATCTCGCACGTAGGATTCATGCTGCTCGGCCTCGTCGCCTCCGACCCGCAGACGGGCGGCCCCAGCGCCACCGGCATCAAGGGCATCATGTTCTACCTGCTGGTGTACACGTTCATGAACCTCGGCGCCTTCGCCGTGATCACCTCGCTGCGCCGCCGCGAGATCATCGGCGACGAACTCGACGACATCAACGGCCTCATGCAGAAGGCTCCGGTCGAGTGCATGTTGATGCTGTGCTTTCTGCTGTCACTGGCCGGTATCCCGCCGCTCGCCGGCTTCTGGGGCAAGTACTTCATCTTCCTGTCCCTCATCGAAAGCGGAAAATACGCGCTGGCAGCCGTCGGCATTCTGTACTCCGTCCTCGGCCTTTACTACTACATGAGAATCGCCAACGCCATGATCATGAAGAAGGCTACCGACGCGGAACCGGTCGCCATGAGCGCCGGGATGTTCGCCACGTTGGCAATTACGGCGGCAGGCACCATCGTCATCGGAATCGCCCCGGAAATCTTCATCAAAGCTGCCACCAACTCACTGTCGCTACCTGCGGTCGGTCAGGTCGTCTCGCACATGCTGAGGTAGAGAAACAAAGAAACGTAAAATCGGAAAAACGTAAAATCGGAAAATCTAAAAGCCCTCTCGGCTTCTTCGATTTTCCGACTTACCAACTTTGTAATCTCCTCTCCGTTTCTGGAGATTTTCTGCTTTTGCGATTTTACGTTTTTCCGATTTTACGATTATGCTGTTTCCATGAAGAAATCCGCCGACAATGGCGATCGCTCTTTCCTGATCCAGATCGCGCGTTACAGTCAACTGGCGTTTGTACTGCCCGCCGCGACCTGCGTGGGCTGGGTCATCGGACTCCTGCTCGACAAATGGCTGCACACGACATACCTCTACCTCGTCGGACTCCTGCTCGGCATCGTCGCCGGCTTCGTCGAACTCATCCGCACGGTCCTTCGATCAGAGAAAGAAGAGTAAAGCATGAGCCTTACTTCGCCGATAAAAGCGAGTGTGCCTTCCGTAAGGGACAGGGTCATTCCGAGAAGGGAGAGTGTCATCCCGAGCGCAGCGAGGGATCTGCTTTCTCCCGGGCCACCACGCTCCCAATCAGCCACTAGGCGCGCGCGACGAAATACGAAATACTAAATACGAAATACCTTGTCCCCCGCCTCCCAATCCGAAGCGTTCTACTCCGGCGCGGCAAGCCGCATCACGCGCATTATGCCCGTGCTTGGAGCCATCTTTACGGGCTTTATCTTCTTTCGTTTCGGCTGGCAGGTCGCAGCCGGCTTCGCCCTCGGCTGCCTCATCGCCTACGTGAACTTTCATTGGCTCAAGCGCGTCGTTACGGCATTGTCGGATCGGGTTACGGCGAGCGGCAACCCCCAGTCCAGCAGCGGGATAGTCGCTCGATTTCTGCTCCGGTACGCTTTAATCGCGCTCGGCTGCTATGCTATATTCAGAGTTTCTAGTGGGAGTCTGTTTGGCGTTCTGGCAGGCTTGTTTTTGCCTGTCGCTGCCATAACATGCGAAGCCGTTTACGAGGTCTATGCCGCTCTGCGCCGCGGACTTTAATATTTGTAACTCGCCAGTATTTAGCCGCCTTTTGCGCTGCTCTACTGGCCACTAACAACTAACCAATGGTTTCAAATGCCTGAGCAACTGCCGTTCACAGCTTTCTTGAATAAACTGTTTGCCGGACCGGTTGATGCGCTGCTGCGCGCAGCCCACATTCCAGTTTGCCCGCCGGGTCAAGGCGGGGCCGGAGCGTGTTTTAGCTCGCGGGCACCGATCACCAACGCGGTTGCCATGGAAATTCTGGTGGTCTTGTTCCTGATCTTCCTTTTCCTGATTGTGCGCGCGCGTCTTTCGGTGGACAGCCCAAACCCGCTGCAGCACGTCTTCGAAGGACTGAACGGCTTCATCACCAACCAGAGCGAAGAGATCATCGGCCACCACAGCGACCGCTTCACGCCGTTTCTGGTGAGCCTGTTCATCTTCATCCTGGCCTGCAACCTTATCGGCCTGATCCCCGGCTTCGAATCACCGACCGCCGTGCCAGCCGTGCCGCTCGGCTGCGCCCTCGTGGCGTTCTTCTATTACCACGTACAGGGTATAAAGACGCAGGGCGGACTGACTTACGCGAAGCACTTTGCGGGTCCCATGCCCGCGCTTGCGCCGCTCATGATTCCGATCGAACTCATCAGCCACTTGGCGCGCGTGCTCTCGCTTACGATCCGTCTTTTCGCCAACATATTTGCCGGTGACATGGTCACGCTGGTGTTCTTCAGCCTGATCCCGATCGCAGTGCCCGTGATCTTTCTAGGCCTCCATATCGGAGTCTCGTTCCTCCAGGCCTACATTTTCGTCCTGTTGACCACCGTGTACCTGCAAGGAGCGGTGGCAACGGAACACTAAGACCAGTGGCGAGTGGTTAGTGGTTAGTGGCGAGTAGAAAAACTAGCCACTCGCCACTAACCACTAACCACTCGATTTTCGCCCCCAGCGTGAGGGCGCCTGCACGAGGATGGCGTCAACCACCCACTGGCGGCAATTTGATAGAAGGAGCAACACAATGCGTAAAATGAGCGTAGTTTTCATGGTACTGGCCTTCCTCTGCTTGGCCGTGCCCGTATTCGCCCAAGAACCCGGCGCCGCTGGCGTTAACTGGGTGGCGATCACTGCTGGCTTCTCGATGGCCATTGCCTCGGCCGTTTGCGGCTTGGCTCAAGCCAAGGCCGCCGCTGCCGCCTGCGAAGGTATGGCCCGCAACCCCGCTGCCCGCCCCGGCATTCAGCTGGCGCTGATTCTCGGTCTCGCACTGATCGAATCGCTCGCTCTCTACACGCTAGTCATCATCTTCGCCAAGGTGAAATAGTCCTCGCCAAAGTGAAATAGTCGTTGAGTTCGCTTCCTGACCCGCCCGCCTGCGGCTGGTCAAACCTCAAGCCTCCGCCCAGCGCGGAGGCTTTTCTTCTCCCTCCCGCTTCCTCCGCGCCCTCAGCGCAACCTTTGCGTCCTCTGCGTATTTCCTCTTGCCGACGTCATTAGCGATGTCAACCCACTAAATGCTCCAATACCCACGTAAGTACCTGATTCAACGGCAAATATAAATATCCCATCCCTGTCGGGTTTCCCTGTCGGAATTGCTAACATTAGAGTAGTAGTTGAATACGAAAACTGGCCTCAACGGAGGCTGATTGACCTAACCGTTTTAGTATCAGCGACTTACATCAGCCTGCACGAGGCTGAACTTATAACGCCAATGTTTACAAGTACTTAGCTAAAATCGAAAAGGGGGAAGGGGTAGCGAGGCTGCCATATCGTGCCTGTGACTTGCAATATTTCTCGACTGACGCAAGACTATTTGTTTGGCAGTCGTCCTCCAATTCGCCGGGATCTCCAAGATCTACAAATCTTTCTGGGACGCTCGCATCGTGCGAGCTCTGGAGAACTTCACGCTCTCGGTCGAACAGGGCGAGATCTTCGGCTTTCTCGGCCCCAATGGCGCGGGGAAGACCACTGCGATTCATCTGGCGATGGGCTTCATGCGCCCCACGTATGGCCGCGGAACAATGATGGGACTCCCCTTCGGTGACGCAGCCACGCGCCGCCGGGTCGGTTTCCTAGCCGAGAACGTTGCACTGTATCATCGTCCCGCTGGTAAGTTGATCCGGCTTTACGGCGAGTTGAACGGGATGCACGATCCGCAACTCGCGCGCAACGTGCGCCAGGTTCTGCAGGCGGTTGACCTTGAGGACGAAGCCGACCGCAACATCGGTAAATTTTCGCGCGGCATGATTCAGCGAGTCGGTCTCGCCCACGCTCTGGTCAACAATCCCGAGCTGCTGATACTGGACGAACCCACCTCGGCCCTGGATCCGTTGAACCGTGTCGCCGTCCGCGAGATATTGCTCGCCGCGCGCAGCGCCGGAAAAACGATCTTCCTCAGTTCGCATTTGCTGTCGGAGATCGAGTTGATCTGCGACCGCATCGCAATACTCAATCGCGGACGCCTGATCCGCATTGGACGTACCAGCGACATGCTCGAGTCAAGTGATGCCTCCGAGATTATCGCTATCGGTTACAACGTAGACATCATTCCCGGAGCGGAGGAGGCGGAAGCCGGATATCGCTTCATCGTCCCCACCAGTGACGTGCGCTCAATGATCGAGAGGATTTGGGCCATTGGAGGCGAGGTCGTCCGAGTCAATCCCGTCCGCCGCACCCTCGAGGAGATATTCATCCAGCTCACGGCGGCTCTCCCCGCCAAGGGTCACGGAGTCCCGGTCACCACGCCCGTCATCCGCGTCCGAGGCACGGCCCAGCGATGAGACCGATACTGCTCATCGCGTTGAACTTCATCCGCGAGCAGCGCTGGCCGCTGGTCGTCCTCCTCCTCTGGGTGCTCGGCAGCAGTCTGGCCGCCAGCTTCGGAACCGACAAACTCGCGACCGACGACGTCGTCTTCTTCCTGAAGACGCAGGCCGTTTACGGCATCGCCTTCATAGCGTTCCTGTCGGCCTCGGCCATCTATAACGAGCGCAAGTCCCGCCGGATATTGGCGGTGCTCTCCAAGGGAATCAGCCGGTCGTCATATCTCTTCGGACTGCTGCTTGGGGTACTGATCGCGGGCGCAGCCTACTGCCTGGCCATGGGAACTACCGGAGGCCTGATGTTCCGCAACGCCGGCATCCCTCAGGACCAGCTCTGGTGGGTGATCCTTGTGCTGATGACTTCCTTCGTCGTCACATCGACCGTCGCTATGTTCTTCGCGACGTTCCTCAACCCGCTCTTCTCGACCGCCGCCACCGCCTTCGCCCTCGGCACTCCAGCCATCGCCGCCCACATAGCCGGGGGCCCCTGGTCCCGCATCCTCCCCGTCTACGATCTGATGAACAGCATTCTCAATTTTTCGGTGAACACGGCAACCGGCTGGGATACAGTCTGGGGAAGCGTCTTCTGGGCGCTGGTGGACTCAGCGATACTCTGGCTGATCGCCTCCTGGCTGTTCTCCTATCGCGACATTGCGGTTGCAATCGAATAACACTACCTAAATACCTAATACCTAAATACCTATCCTACTTCATCATTCCCTGTGCGGATTTGACCGCGTAATCGAGCACATGGCCTGGCACGACACCGAGATAGATCGTCGCCACGAGACTAACGGCAAGAGAGACTCCCACGCCCAGCGGAACGCGGCTAATCGTGACGCTCTCGCGAGGTTCCTTCATGTACATCGCCACGATGACGCGCAGGTAGTAGTAAGCGCCGATTGCGCTATTGATGACGCCAAGAATGACGAGGCCGATAAGGTTCGCCTTCAACGCGGCGCTGAACACGTAGAACTTTGCAAAAAATCCGCCGGTGATCGGAATCCCGATCAGGGACAGCAGGAAGATCGTCAAGGTCGCCGCCAGGATCGGCTGCTCCCGTCCCATTCCCGCGTAGTCGTCCAGCGTGACGTAGCGTTCGTTGGTCGATCCGAAATGGCTGATCACGATAAACGCGCCCACATTCATCGCCGCATAGGACGCAGCATAGAACATAGCGGCCGAGATGCCCGTATCGTAGTCGCCGCTCTTCGGGAGCGAGGCGAACGCAACGAGAAGGTAACCGGCATGGGCGATGGATGAATACGCCAGCATGCGCTTCACGTTGTTTTGCACCAGGGCGCCGATATTGCCAATAAACAT
The DNA here is from genome assembly GCA_963777415.1 of uncultured Acidobacteriota bacterium. Classification (GTDB taxonomy): domain Bacteria; phylum Acidobacteriota; class Terriglobia; order Terriglobales; family Acidobacteriaceae; genus JAEZPW01. Next base: position 417,595 of record CAVZQL010000017.1, on the reverse strand, counting down.
CGACAGCACGGCCGATACCCAGACAATCCAGAACCATCCTGGCGCCGATGCGGCAAACAGTATCCGCAGCAAAACGGCAAAGGCCGCAGCTTTCGGTCCAGTGGACATCAGCGCCACAACTGGGGATGGCGCGCCTTCATAAACGTCCGGAGTCCATATATGGAACGGAGCGGCGGCGACTTTGAAGCCTAACCCCACGATCATCAGTGCCACGGCAAGGAACGCCAGGGTAGGTACGTTCCCGTGCAACTTGGCAGCGATGTCGTAGATGTTCGTCTCGCCGGTGGCGCCGAACATCAGCGCCACTCCGTAGAGGAAAAACGCAGTTGCGAACGATCCCAGCAGAAAATACTTCAGCGACGCTTCAGCGCTGGTTGCGGACTTCCGCCGGAATCCGGCAAGCACGTACGTTGCAATCGACGAAATCTCCAGTGCAATGAACACCAGCACCAGTTCGACGGCGGATGACATCAGCGCCATGCCCACCGTGCCGAACAGGATCAGTCCGTAATACTCGCCCGCGCGAATATGCTGGACCCTCATGTATTCGAACGACGCCAGTATAACCACGGCGGCAATCACAATGACGACGAAATGAAAGAAGATCGCGAAGCTGTCCACCCGCACCATGCCCGAGAAGGCAGGACCGGGATGCTGGGCCTGCACGAAGACGGATGCGACGGCCAGCACTGCACCGATCAATGCCAAAATGCCGATCGGTTTCCGGTCGTCCTGTGGTCCGAGCAAAGGCTCGGCCAGCATCACGATGATTCCGAAAACGCTGAGCACCAGCTCAGGAAGAATGCGTAAGTAATCTGCGCCAGTGGGAATCATTTATCGTCCCATCACCTGTGTTGTGAATTGCATGAGCGGCTGAACCGCTGCTTGCACGGCCGGATTGATGTTCGACAGCCAGAGCATCGGAACGACGCCCATGACCAACGCCGCTATCGCCGCCGGCCATAATGCCGCCTGCTCACGACCGCTGAGGTCGGGCAATGTCAGGTTTACATCGTTCGTAACCCTGCCGTAGAACACCCGCTGGTACATCCAGAGAAGGTACGCCGCGCTCCAGATAACGCCCGTCGCCGCCAAAATTCCGTAAACCGCTTTCGCCTGGAAAGCTCCGCTCAGCACGAGGAACTCGCCCACGAACCCATTTAACAGCGGCAGCCCAACCGAAGCCAGCGTGATGAACAGGAAGAACGTCGCATAGATCGGCATCGGTGTTGCCAGTCCGCCAAACTCCTTGATCTCGTATGTGTGCCGGCGCTCGTACAAGATGCCGCACAGCATGAACAACGCGCCCGTCGAGACTCCGTGCGCAAGCATCACGTACACCGCGCCCGCCAACCCGATCTGTGTGAAGCTGAAGATGCCGAGCACCACGAAGCCAAGATGGCTGACGGACGAATACGCCACCAGCTTCTTCAGGTTCGGCTGCACCATCGCGACCAGGGCGCCGTAGATGATCCCGATGATAGCGAGCGTAATAATCCACGGAGCGTTACGTCGCGCCTGCTCGGGGAACAGTCCCAGGTTGAAACGCAACATGCCGTACGTGCCCATCTTCAGCAGCACACCGGCCAGCAGAACCGACCCTGCTGTTGGCGCTTCCACGTGTGCATCGGGCAACCACGTGTGCAGCGGGAACAGCGGCACCTTCACTGCAAACGCAATAAAGAAACCGAGGAAGAGCCACTGCGCGGCAGTTGCAAAGTCCGAAACCTTCCCCTGCTGAATTGCACTTTGTATGACCGTGAAGTCAAAGCTGCCGGTGTGTGCGTAGAGCCAGATAATTGCGGCCAGCATGAACACCGACGCGACCATCGTGTATAGGAAGAACTTCACCGCGGCGTAAATGCGCCGCTCATGACCGTACATTCCGATGAGCAGTGCCATCGGAATCAGCGTGCCTTCCCAGAAGAAATAGAACAGGAACAGGTCCAGCGCGACGAACACGCCGATCAGCGCCGTCTGCAATACCAACAGCAGAATGAAAAATTCCTTGACCCGGTCATGCACCGACTTCCACGAGATCAGCACGCACAGTGGCGTCAGGAACGTCGTCAGCACGACCAGCCACATCGACACGCCGTCAACGCCGAGGTGGTAATGAATGTTGGGGCTCGTGATCCACTGGCGGTTAAATTCGAATTGGAACCCCGCTTTAGCGCTGTCGAAGTGTGCCGGCAGATGCAGCGACAGAACGAACGTGAGCAGCGACACGGCCAACGCGAACCAGCGTATGTCGCGATCACGCCGGGGAAAGACGGTCAGCAGAATCGCGCCCACCAACGGGAGAAACGTGATGATCGTCAGTATGTACGCGTTCAGGGGCGAGAAATTCATGGGTGAGAAGCTCATTTCACTCCCATCCAGATCATGTAAGCGATCAGTGCGGCGGCTCCAAAAGCCACCCATCCGGCATATGATCGTATGTTGCCCGATTGCATGTGGCGCAGACCGTCCGACACATCGCGCGCGGCCTCGGCGCTATCGTTGATCGTTCCGTCGATCACCTTCTGATCGACGCCATGCCAGAGAACTTCGGTCGAACCAAGCAGTAGAGGCTTGACTATCGCCGCCTGGTAAATCTCGTCCACGTAATACTTGCCGACCACGAGCTGGTAAACCATCCCGAGCTTGGCGGCAATCTTTGCGGGCAGATCGGTGCGCTTGTAGTAGAGCAGCCATGCGAAGAAGAGCCCTAACAGACCTGCGATCGTCGTTTCGCCCATCAGGATCATTTCCGTCCAATGACCGCCGCGTGGCGCCAGTTCCTCGGCACCAGCCGGCAAATGATAGACAGCTTCGACGAAATGACCGAAGTGGTTCGATCCACCCAGCACGCTTGGAACTCCGATGTACCCGCCGATCAGCGCCAGCACCGCCAGAATAGCCAGCGGAATCGTCATCACCTTCGGGCTTTCGTGAATGTGTCCATGCCCAGCGTCGGCGTGGGCTCCGTGACCGTGTCCCTTATTAGGTTCGGCGCCACCTGCCTCAGCGCCGCGGTACTCGCCAAAGAACGTCATGAACCACAGGCGGAACATGTAAAACGACGTGATTCCGGCGGTCAGGCATCCGAGGAACCAGTACACCCAGTTGCCGCCCCAGGGACTTGCGTAAGCGTTCCACAAGATCTCGTCTTTCGAAAAGAACCCGCTGAAACCCGGAATTCCCGCGATCGCGAACGTCGCGATCGTCATTGTCCAGAATGTCCAAGGGATGTGCTTTCGCAAGCCGCCCATCTTGCGCATGTCCTGCTCGCCGCCGAGCGAATGAATCACCGAACCAGCCGCGAGGAAGAGCAGGGCCTTGAAGAACGCGTGCGTCATCAGGTGGAAAATGCCCGCCGAGAACGCCGCCACGCCGCACGCCAGGAACATGTAGCCGAGCTGCGAAATCGTCGAATAGGCCAGTACGCGCTTGATGTCGGTCTGCACCATGCCGATCGTCGCGGCAAAAATCGCGGTCAGCGTGCCGACAATGGCGACGACCGTCAGCGCAGTCGGCGAACGGAAGAAGATCGCGTTCGATCTCGCCACCATATACACGCCCGCCGTCACCATCGTTGCCGCATGGATCAACGCCGATACCGGTGTCGGGCCTTCCATCGCGTCAGGCAGCCATACATACAGCGGAAGCTGCGCGGATTTTCCCGCCGCGCCCACCATCAGCAGCAAGCCGATTGTGGTCAGCAGGCCAGTGCCGGCAGTCTCAATCGGCATCTGCGAAACTTTGCCGAACACGGCACCAAAATCCAGCGACCCGAAATGCTTGATCATCAGGAACAGCGCGATCAGGAATCCGAAGTCGCCGACCCGGTTCACGATGAACGCCTTCTTGCCCGCGCTCGCCGCCGAATCGCGCAGGAAATAGAATCCGATCAGCAGGTACGATGCAAGTCCGACGCCTTCCCACCCGACAAACATCAGCAGATAGTTGTTCGAGAGCACCAGCATCAGCATGAAGAACATGAACAGGTTCAGGTACGAAAAGAACCTGTAGTACCCGCCTTCATGCGCCATGTACCCGACCGAGTAAACGTGGATCAGGAATCCCACGCCGGTCACAACAAGCAGCATCACCACCGAAAGCTGATCGAGATAGAAGGCAAACGGCACCGAGAAATTGCCGACGGCCAGCCATGTTCCATGCGTTTCGGGATAAGGGAAGCTCACCGCCCCGGAAGTTGCCCTCAACACCACGCCAATCGCCCAAGCCAGTGCCGCGCCTGGGAACGCCAGCGCGATTGTGCTCACCGTGCGATTGGAAAAATGTCGTCCAAACAGGCCGTTGATCGCGGCGCCCGCGAGACACAGAACCGGAATGATCCAGAGATGCAAGCTCATAATTTCAACAGGTCCACGCGGTCCACGTTCAGCGTCTCGCGCGTACGGAACACAGAGATGATGATGGCCAATCCAACCGCTGCCTCAGCCGCCGCAACGACCATCACGAAGAACACGAACACTTGTCCGCTCAAGACTTGCCAGTGCGCGGCGAACGCCACGAACGACAGGTTCACCGCATTCAGCATCAACTCGATCGACATAAAAATCGTGATGATGTTGCGCTTGATGAGAAAGCCAGTGACGCCACATGCGAAAAGAAGCGCACTCAGCACGAGATAGAACGCTAAAGGAACCATCAGCGCTCCTCCTTTCGGGCCAGCACCACAGCGCCCATGATCGCAATCAGGATCAGCACGGACGTGATTTCAAAGGGAAGTAGAAATGGCTTAAACAGCAGCTCGGCAATTTTGTCCGCGGAACCGTACATCGCGCCCACGCCAACCGGGGTATTGGCCACATCGCGCCCGATCAGAATCCACGCGCCGAGAACGAGGCCCACAAGCATTGCCGGCACGCCCAAAATCACCGCAACCTTGCTGCCCTTGCTGTGTTCTTCCTCACCCGCATTCAGAAGCATGATGGTGAAGACAAAAAGCACCATGATGGCACCGGCGTACACGATGATCTGGATGGCCGCGACAAACTCGGCGCCAAGCAGCAGGTATTCCCCGGCCAGCGCGCCCATCACTACGATCAGCGACAGCGCGCTCGCAATCGGATGCCGCTGCGCGAGCAGGTTGATCGCCCCACCCAACGCCAATGCCGCAAATAGGAAGAACAAAATGTAATGGAGCATCGTATTTATTGTCGATTTGGCGAGTTGGTGATTAACGAGTGGAGGAGAGTGAAAATCTGGTGAGTTCGTGATTGAAGAGTGTCGCTTGCGAAATCGTCACTCACCAAATCACCAAATCGTCACTGTTTCACTCGTCACTCACCAAATCACCAAATCCTCAATTCCTCTACCCTCTCAACGCCACCACCAGACCCGTCACAATGATGTTGGCGAGCGCCAGCGGCAGCAATACTTTCCACGTAAATCCCATCAGTTGATCGTAGCGGAAACGCGGAAGCGTTCCGCGCACCCACACGTACAAGAAAATGAAGAAGAACACCCGCAGTCCGAACCAGAACACCGGCAGGAAATACTGCATGATCGGCGGTCCGAACAGCGGCCCATTCCATCCGCCCAGGAAGAGCAGGGAAGCGAGGCACGCGACGGTCACCATGTTGGCGTATTCCGCCATGAAGAACATGGCAAACTTCATCGAGCTGTATTCCGTGTGATATCCGGCGACAAGTTCGGTTTCCGCTTCCGGCAGATCGAACGGGATACGGTTCGTTTCTGCATAGGCCGCGCATAGATAAATGAAGAACGCGACGAACTGTCCCTTAAACAGATTCCATTTGGGGATGAACCCGTACCACGTGCCCGCCTGCGAGTTCACGATATCGCGTAGGCTGAAGCTGCCTGCAAACATCAGCACGCCAATCAACGACAGTCCCAGCACGACTTCATAGCTCACCATCTGCGCGCTCGCGCGCAGGCCGCCGAACAACGAATACTTGCTGTTGGACGACCATCCCGCCAGCGCCACGCCATAGACTGCAATCGAGGTGACACCCAGGATGATCAGCAGGCCGATGTTCACGTCCGTGATCTGCAGCGGCGTACTCACTCCATCCACTTTCACCCAGCCGCCTATCGGAATCACCGCAATCGACGTCAGCGCCAGGGAAAGCGCAAGCATCGGAGCCAGCAAATACAGCGGCTTATTGACGTACGGCGGCGTGATGTCTTCTTTAAAGATGAACTTCAGGCCGTCGGCCAGCGGTTGCAGCAGGCCAAATGGACCCACGCGCGAAGGCCCCCATCGGTTCTGAATGTGGCCGACCACCTTGCGCTCGAACCATACCGTGTAGGCTACGACCGTCAGCAGCACGGCCAACGCGACCACGGTCTTGATGACCGACAGAATGATGAATGTAGTCAGACTCACGAACTGTTGTTCCTGCCCTGTGCTCTCAATGAGCGCACATCGAGTAAATAACCAAATCGTTTCAGGCCAAAATCAAAAGTCGAAAACTAGACCAGGGTTTCCTTGCCGACCGGTTCGCGACGCTCGTTTTCCATCACCGAATTCAGCGCGTTCGAAAAACGCCCGAGGCTCCCCGACGTAAACAGCGTGTCGTTGGACGGCACAATCAATTCTGGCCTGTCCTCGACCACGCCCTCGCCGCTCTCGATAGCAGCCGTGTGCTCTTCGCTTCCCGCGAGAATGTTGCGTCGCGAGACCTCGCCGTACCCCGGCACAAGCCGCTGAATCTCATCCAGCAGCGCCATCGGATCGAACGGACTCATCTTCGGCTCAAGGTTGTGTTCGACCAGCCAGATCGCGTGACGATCGGCTTCGCCCGACTGTGCTCCCCGCGACTGTCCCATATCGGCGCGCACTCCTGGGCCAAACGGCACCAGTTTGCGAACGTCGTATCCCATGCGCTCGGCGAGTCGTACGATGATCTCGAAGTCAGGTTTCACGCCGTCCATGTCGCCGGCCTTTTTGTTCATCTGGATATCGCCGCAGGTATTCGTGTACGTGCCGGTCTTCTCGTATGGAGCAGCGACCGGTAGCACGACATCGGCAACAATCGCCGTTTCGGTCAGGAACATATCCTGCACGACGGTGAACGCCTTGCGGAACGTGAACGGGTCAACGTTGTAGCGCGACACGGGATTCGAGCCGACAACGTAGAGCGCCTTGATCTTCCCGTCCTGCGCGGCTTTCATCATGTCGGGCAGTGCAAGCCCTGGTTGCTTGGGAGCCGCTGCCAGCCACTCGCCAGCCAGCCTTCCATCAGTGCCCACGGGAACGTATCCCGGTAAGAGATGAGGATAAAGCCCCATATCCGCCACGCCGCGCGAATTTGCGTAATCGCCGAGACAAACGAATTTCGCTCCCGGAACGCTCTCGCCGAACTTCGCGAGCGCCGCAATCTCGTTACCCTTGATTTCCGAGCCGAAGACAACGACTAGTCCCTGTTCGCCTTTGAGCTTCTCGCGCAGCGCGGTCCACGCCTCGCGCTGGGTTCCTTCCGTGAGCAGTCCGTCGAGAACGCTGTCGTCGCCCGCCAGGAACGCCGCAGCCTTCGCTTCCGCTCCCGCGGGAATTTGCAGGAATGTCTGTGCCTGCCTGCGCAGCTTGATCGGAGCCGAGTTGATCACATACAGTCGCGCGCGACGTAGTCGGACGTTAGTTCGAATCTGCCATGCCAGCAGCGGATGCTGCTCCGTCGGATCGTTCCCGATCACGAGCGTCGCTGGTGCAAAGAACACGTCGCGCATCGTCGCCGTAGCGTCTTTGAATCCGGAAAGCGCCTTTGAGAAAGCAGGGAAGTCGGCCGTGCGATGATGGTCAATATTGTTCGTCCCGAGAACTACGCGCGCAAACTTCTGTAGCAGGTACGCCTCTTCGTTCGTGATGCGGTTCGACCCGACCACACCCACGGCACTGCCCGCCTCTTTGAATTTGCTCGCGACCAGCGACAACGCTTCATCCCACGATGCCGGAACCAGCTTGCCGTTCTTGCGGACGAGCGGTTCCTTCAGGCGTTCGTCATTGTTCACGACGTCAAATGCGTAGCGCCCTTTGATGCACAAGAAATCGCCGTTGATGCCGCTCTTGTCGCGGTTGTCTCCGCGCACGATCTCCATGCCGTTGTCGGCCCGGCGCACACCCAGCGTCGTCTTGCAGCCATCAGCACAATGCATGCACGTCGTCCCAACGTGCTTCATTTCCCATGGACGCGTCTTATAACGATACGCTCCGCTGGTCAGCGCGCCGACCGGGCATATGTCGATGCACATGCCGCACTCTTCGCACTCAAGATGATCTTCTTTGTTCGGCGCGATCACCGACCGCACTCCGCGCTGCTGAATTCCCAGCGCCCATACGTCCATACCCTCGCCGCACACGCGCACGCAGCGGTAGCACAGGATGCAGCGTGGACGATCGAAGAACACGACGGGCGACCACTGCTGCTCTTCGCGGTGGTTCTTGATGTCGATGAACTTCGACTCGCCGGCGCCGTACTTATACGTCATGTCCTGCAGTTCGCACTGGCCGCCGGCGTCGCACACCGGGCAATCCAGCGGATGGTTCGCCAGCAGCAACTCGAGCATCGCCTTACGCGCCTGCCGCACCTCGTCGCTTTCGCTGGTGACCGTCATGCCTTCCATTACGACCGTCGTACACGCGGTCTGCAACTTCGGCATCTTCTCGATGCGCACCAGGCACATGCGGCACGCGCCCTGCAACGACAGTCCAGGGTAATAGCAGAACGCCGGGATCTCGATCCCGTGCTGCCTGCACGCCTCGATCAGCAGCGTTCCCGCCGGGACCGCGATCTTCTTGCCGTCAACCGTGATGTTTACGTCAGCCATGAGTATTTGTAAGGGGTAATTTGTAATTGGTAATTTGTAAGACCGCGCCGCACATCAGGATCGGTTTTTCAAATTACAAATTACAAATTACAAATCGCAATTCCTACGCTAAAGCCGGCACCTTCGCCGGTTCGTGCTCATACGGGCACGTGCCGCTCAAATGCGCCTCAAACTCTTCTCTGAACTTCTTGACCATGCCTTGCACCGGCATCGCCGCTGCATCGCCCAGCGGACAGAACGTGCGCCCGAGCATGTTGTCGGCGATGTACTTCAAATTGTCGATGTCTTTGGCTTCCCCCGCCCCGCCGTGGAACCTGTGTAGCGTCTTCTTCAGCCAGTCCGTGCCTTCGCGGCAAGGAATGCACCAGCCACAGCTTTCGTGCTGATAGAAATCAATTGTGCGCTGCAGGAATTTCACGATGCAGGTTTGATCGTCCAGTACGATCACGCCGCCCGAGCCGAGGAACGTGCCGATCTTCATCAGCGAATCGAAATCCATCGCAACGTCGATTTCGTCAGCCTTGAGAATCGGAACCGACGAACCGCCGGGGACGACCGCTTTCAACTTCCGGCCCTTCCACACGCCGCCGCCCACTTCCTCGATCATCTTCTTGAGGTTGTAGCCAAGCGGAAGTTCGTAAACCCCAGGCTTATTGACGTGTCCTGATAGGCAGAACAGGCGGGTGCCGCCGTTCTTAGGCGTGCCGATCGTGGCGTACTTCTCGCCGCCCATCATCAGGATGTGTGGAACGCTGGCCAGCGTCTCGGCGTTGTTGATAATCGTTGGCCCACCATACAGTCCGACAACAGCAGGGAAGGGCGGCCTGATTCGCGGCACTCCGCGCTTGCCTTCAAGCGATTCCATCAGCGCAGATTCTTCGCCGACTTCATACGCGCCCGCGCCGCTGTGTACCGCGATGTCCAGATCGTAGTTCGAGCCGAAAATTCCCTTGCCCAGGAACCCCTTCGCGTACGCCTGCTTGACCGCGCGCTCCATGATCTCGATCAGGTAGCGGTACTCGCCGCGCAGGTATATGTACCCGTTGTGCGAGTTGATCGACATGGACGCGATCATCACGCCCTCGATCACCGAGTGCGGATCATTCTCGAAAATCAGGCGGTCTTTGCACGTGCCCGGCTCCGACTCGTCGCCGTTGCACAGCACGTACTTCGGCTTGGCGCTCTCTTTCGGGACGAAAGACCACTTCATGCCGGTCGGGAATCCCGCGCCGCCACGCCCGCGAAGGTTCGACGCCTTCACTTCGTTGACGATGCCCTCGGCGCCCATTTCCAGGGCCTTCCGCGCGGCCTTGTAGCCGTCCAACTCCAGGTAACGGTCGATGTCCTGCGCGCCCATGCCAAAGCGTCGTGATACGACCTTTACCTCATCGGGATGTGATACGAGATCAGCCATATAAAGTTTGTCATCCTGAGGCGGCGCATTTAGCCGCCGAAGGATCTAGGCGGCCCGATTCGCGCTTGCGCGCGAAAGGGACGCATCCTTATTGCTTTGCCTTCTCGGCGTACTCCTCGATCACCTGCCCCACGCTTTCCGGCGTCAGCTTCTCGTGGAACGTGTAGTTTACCTGCATCGCCGGACCCCAACTGCACGCGCCGATGCACTCAACCTCTTCCAGTGAGAACAATCCGTTGGGCGTCACTTGCTTGTGACCTACGCCGAGTTTCTTCTTCGCCGCGTCGAACACGTCTTCGGCCCCGCGCAACATGCAGCAAATGTTCGTGCAAACCTGTACGTTGTACTTGCCCTTAGGCTTGGTCGTGAGCATCGAGTAGTAGCTGATGACGTTTCTCACTTCCAGTTCGGTTAAATCGACCCGCCTGGCGACTTCGGCGATCACTTCGTCGCTCAAGTACCCGACTTCGTCCTGCACGTACAGCAGCGTCGGAACCAGCACTGACCGCTTGATGGGGTAGTGCGTCAGCCACTCGGCAAAGCGCTGTTCAAATTGTTCGGAAAATTGCATTTAGTTCTCGCTTACCGATCCACATCACCAAGCACAATGTCGATTGATCCTATTGCCGCAACCACGTCCGCCAGCAGCAATCCTTCACACATCTTCGACAGCGTCTGCAAATTCGCGAACGATGGCGCGCGCACGTGGACCCGGTACGGCTTCGGCGTTCCGTCGCTCACGATGTAGAAGCCCAACTCTCCGCGCGGTGACTCGACTGCCTGATATACCTCACCCGCTGGAACCGTGAAGCCTTCCGTGATGATCTTGAAGTGATAGATCAACGACTCCATCTGGGTCTTCATCTTCTCGCGGTCGGGCAGCACGACCTTCGGCGCATCGGCCTTGATCGGACCCTGCTCCGGCATGCCCGCCAGCGCCTGCTTGCAGATGCCGTTGGACTCGCGCAATTCCTGTACGCGCAAAACGTACCTGGTCCATACGTCACCGTCCGTTCCGACCGGCACGTTGAACTTGAAATTCTCGTATCCCGAATATGGAGCGTCGCGCCGCAGATCGACATCCACGCCGCTTGCCCGCAGCGTAGGACCGCTGGCTCCCAACGCAATCGCATCTTCCTTTGTAAGTACGCCGACGCCCTTGATGCGCCCCTGCCAGATCGGATTCCCGGTCAGCAGATTTTCGTACTCGTCCACCTTCGAATCGAACGCGTCCACAAACTTCTTCACCCGCTCAAACCAGCCCAGCGGAGGCTCCATCGCGATCCCGCCCACGCGGAAATACGAAGTGAACATGCGCTGTCCGCCCACGCCTTCGAACAGTCGCAGCAGATCTTCGCGCTCCCGGAAGCAATACAGGAACACGGTCAGCGCGCCGATGTCCATGGCGTGCGTGCCTAGCCAGACCAGGTGTGAATTCAAACGCGTCAGCTCGTTCAGCAGCACGCGAATCCACTGCGCGCGCTTCGGAATCTCGATTCCCAGCAGCTTCTCGACCGCCAGCACGAATCCTAGCTCGTTCGTGAACGGCGCCAGGTAATCCATGCGATCGGCCAGTGGCACGCATTGCTGGTAGAACTTCGCTTCGTACGTCTTCTCTATGCCCGTGTGCAGATAGCCGATGTCCGGCATCATGCGGACGATGTTTTCGCCGTCGATCTCCAGCAGCAGACGCAGCACGCCATGGGTCGATGGATGCTGCGGCCCCATGTTCAGGATCATCGTTCGGTCCTGTGACGTTGGTTCCAATACGGGTGGCTGCATCAGGTGGCCCATTATCGATAGCCCTCGACGGGATAGTCTTTCCGCAACGGATGGCCTTCCCAGTTCTCCGGCATCATGATTCGCCGCAAGTACGGGTGCCCTTCGAACTGGATTCCGAACAGATCGAAGACCTCGCGCTCGTAATAGTTCGCGTTAGGGAACTCCGCCGTGACGGACTCGATACGCGGGTCGCCACCATCCAGTTTCACTTTCAGTCGCAGGTGTTTCTTGTTCGCCAGCGAGAACAGGTGATACACCACTTCGAACCGCGGCTCATTCGGATACCAGTCCACGCACGTCAGATCGGAAAGGTAGTCGTAACTCAATTCGGCATCTTCGCGCAGGGCCGCGCATGCGTCACGAATCAGCGCCCGCTTTACCCAGATCGTCAGTTCGCCCCTATCGAACTTTGCACCGTCCACAGCCTCAGGATTCCACGCCAGCAAGCGGGCCACTTCCAGACGATCTTTCAGTTGTTCGAGATCAGTGATTGCAGGCTCAAGCGGCATCTCTACTTTTCCTCCGCCGCGCCAACTTCATCCAACTCGGCGACTTTCGTTCGCGATCCCGACTGCATCGCTTGATAGAACTGCTCCGTACTATACGTGCTCGCGTGAATTTGTCGTGTCTCGCCCCAGTCCAGTACGCCTTTTTTCCATATATAAAACAGGCCTACGAAGATGATGGCCATGTACACCAGCATCTCCCAGAAACCGAACATGCCGAGCTTCTTCAGCCGGATTGCCCACGGATAAAGGAACACTGCTTCCACGTCGAACAGGATGAACAGCATCGCAACCATGTAGAACTTCACCGAGAAGCGTTCGCGCGCGTCTCCGGTCGGAGCCATGCCGCATTCATACGGTTGGAACTTTGCCCGCGAGTAGCGATGCCGTCCCACCAGCTGCGACAAAATCACAATGGTTCCCGCCAGCCCGAAGGCAAACAAGAGATGTATCAGCAGAGGGATATATCGGGCAAAGTAATTTTCAGGCATGGGATGATCGCCACATCAGGCAACGCTGCATCGACTATATTTTTTGCAAGATGCAACTGTCAAGTTAATGGCAGGCTAAGGTCCATCTTCCAATCTTGACAATGTTTTGAACGTTTGGTTCCATCGAGCGAAGGTTAACACTACCGACGGAACTTTCGGATTGCCACCGTAGCGTGGCTGTCCAGTTGCTACTAGTCAGTGAAGAAGCCGGGTCAAACGTCAGAGACAGACTCTAAGCGTGATATTCTTCGGCTTCCGTGACCAATTTGCCGTGATCGTCCGACTGTATGTCCTTTTTTGTCAGATGGTGTGACAGAAACTGTCAGGCGAAGGCAGCGTTTTGTTAGTAGGAACTTCGTTGTATTTCCGGCGGCTCACAAAATCTTGTATGTCTTCTGTTTTCGGTTTTAACACGGATATCCGTTACGGTGACACGGTCTACCACGTACAGACCGAGGCCCGCGAGTCTGAACTTATCGTGCAGACAGCGATTTTTGTTCGCGGTCGCTGCGTCGATAAGCAGGAATCCTCGTACGCCCATGAGTCTTCCGCCGCCGGATTCTCAGCCGCGAGCGTTCAGCAGCTTCTTACACGCCAGCACAGGTTCATCGTAAACCGCATCCGCGAAGGCCAGATTGGGTCCGTACAAAGCGTGGGACAAAACGCGCGCATGGCCGCTGCTACCCCTGGGGTCGCGCATGACTTCGCCGAATCGACGCCCGTGCCCACTCCTGCGCCTGTTGACCCGGAGCGTTTTCCTGAACCCGAACCGGCGCGTGCGCCGATCTCCCAACCCGAGGTCGCGGAAATCCCCGAACTCAAGCTCGAATGGCTTTCGTCGGAATCCGTGTTTTCGGGGAACTCGGTCAAGTTGCGTTATCGGCTTACCATCGGTCCGCGCGGAGTGGAAGGCGCCAAGATTGTTGTTCGCCTCGAGGTCGGCGGCGTCCCTTCCGCCTACGCCAGAACAGTGTCGGATTGCGAGGGCGAGGGAGAAGTGACTCTCAAGCTCCCGTCCGCCGTACAGCAACCGGCGGCGCTCACCTTCACCGTTCAGGCCTCGCACGCGGGGCAGTCCACGGCTCGTCGCTTCCGCCTCACTCGCTCGTAAGAGCTTGAAACTCGAAACCTGAAACTCGAAACTGTATTCTAGACACATGCGCCTCCACATCAATGGTGAAGACAAAGAATTTCCTGCGTTGACAACGCTTGCCGCGCTCGTTGAGCATCTCGGCGCCAAGTCCGACCGGGTTGCCGTCGAACTCAATCGCGATATCATCCCTCGCGCCCGCTGGGACTCAACCCCCATTCGCGACGGCGACCGCCTCGAGATCGTTCACTTCGTCGGTGGCGGTTCGTTGAACTCCTAGAACTCGTCACTCACCAAATCACCAACTCATCAATATTTGCAACTCTGCCCTGAATCCGCGATGATAGTTTTCATACATGGCGCGCGACTTGTGGGAGCCGCGCTGATTTGAGTGGGGTACTCTCAACATTGCAAACGTGCTGGACTTGCGATTACACAAGTTTCTGCCGGGACCTCACTCTCATGTTGCGAATCCACTTGTTCTACATATCTGCGGAGGTCCTATGGCGGAGTCCTACAATGGCGTTCCGGCGCCCTTGAATGAAGGTCAGAAAATAATCTACGGCAACGGGGAGTATGCTGTCCCCGACAATCCGATCATTCCTTTCATCGAAGGCGACGGCACGGGTCGCGACATTTGGAAAGCGTCCGTGCGCGTGTTTGACGCCGCCGTCAAGAAGGCTTATGGCGGCAAGCGTCGCATCGTGTGGTACGAGGTCTTCGCCGGCGAAAAGGCGAAGTCGAAATTCGATACTTGGCTGCCGGACGATACCGTCGAGGCTTTCAAGACCTTTCGCGTCGGCATCAAGGGGCCGTTGACCACGCCGATTGGAGGCGGAATCCGTTCGCTCAACGTTGCGCTTCGCCAGATTCTTGAGCTCTATGCCTGCATTCGACCAGTCAAGTGGTACGGCGTCCCGTCTCCGGTAAAACGGCCCGACCTCATGGACCTCGTCATCTACCGCGAAAATACCGAAGACGTCTACGCCGGCATCGAGTGGCAGCAGGGAACCGATAAGGCGAAGAAGATCATCGACTTCATCAACAACGAGATGCTTGCGGGCACCAACAAGCGCGTCCGCGAAGACTCCGGTGTCGGAATCAAACCAATTTCCGTTACGGGAACCAAGCGCCTCGTACGCAAGGCGATCCTTCACGCGCTGGCGAACAATCTACCGTCGGTCACGCTCGTGCACAAGGGCAACATTCAGAAGTTCACAGAAGGCGCATTCCGTGCCTGGGGCTACGAGCTTGCAGTCGGCGAATTTCGCGACAAGATCGTGACCGAGCGCGAGAGCTGGATTCTCGATAACAAGGACAAGAATCCCGACATCACTGTCGAGCAGATCGCCAACATGATCGAACCCGGTATGGAGTTTGCGGGCGAAGATTTCCGTCAGGGCGTTTACAAGGAAGTGAAGCAGGTCCTCGATTCGATTTACGCCACCCACGGTCAGGGGCAGTGGAAGAACAAGCTGCTGATTAACGATCGCATTGCCGACTCGATCTTCCAGCAGGTGATCACCCGTCCCGACGAATATAAAGTCTTGGCGACGCCCAACCTCAACGGCGACTACATCTCCGACGCCTGCGCCGCGCAGGTCGGCGGACTTGGCATAGCGCCGGGCGCGAACATCGGCGACGGCTACGCCATCTTTGAGGCGACGCACGGCACGGCCCCCAAATACGCCGATCAGGACGTAATCAATCCCGGTTCGGTGATGTTGTCCGGCGTGATGATGTTTGAGCTCCTCGGCTGGCGCGAAGCTGCGCGCCTGGTCGAAGACGGAATCCGCAAGACCATCGAGCAGAAGAAAGTCACGTACGATTTCCACCGCTTGATGGAAGGTGCAACGAAGGTGAAGACGAGCGAATTTGCCGACTTCATCATCAAAAACATGGATGCGGTTGCCGCCGCCGTAAAGTAGGCGGTAGCGCCGGGCTCCAGCCCGGCATTCCTCAACGTTTAATGCGCTTATCTTAGGAGGCACGGCGTCAGCCGTGCCTCCTCCTGAAACGGGTTCTAGTACACTAATCTGTTGCAACGGTTTGATGTTTGCGGCGATGGCCGCGATCCTCAATCGTGCTCCACCGCAACATTTTGAAAGGACTCATAAATGCGTAAGAAAGGTTACCGTTGTTGGAGCTGGAAACGTAGGTGCGACCGCCGCTCACTGGCTGGCCGCAAGTGAACTGGCTGACGTTGTACTCGTCGATATCATGGAAGGCGTTCCAGAAGGCAAGGCGCTCGACCTGCTCGAAGCCATGCCCATCGCCAAAAAGGACTCGTTCGTCATCGGCGGCAACGACTACGCCTTGACCGAGAACTCGGACATCGTCATCATCACCGCCGGCATGCCCCGCAAGCCCGGCATGAGCCGCGACGACCTCCTCAACATCAACCACAAGATCATGAGCGACGTTGTGGGCAAGGTCGTGAAGTACTCGCCCAACTCCATCCTGATCATCGTTTCGAACCCGCTGGACGCAATGGCGCAGGCTGCATTTAAGTTGAGCGGATTTCCGCGCGAGCGTGTCATCGGCATGGCAGGCGTGCTCGACTCCGCCCGTTTCCGCGCGTTTATCGCGATGGAACTCAAGGTCAGCGTCGAAAACGTCACCGCCTTCGTGCTCGGCGGACACGGCGACACCATGGTTCCCCTGCCGCGCTATTCCACCGTCGCCGGCATTCCCATCACCGAACTGATGGACAAAGCCACCGTTGACCGCCTCGTCCAGCGCACGCGTGATGGCGGAGCCGAGATCGTTAAGTACCTCAAGACCGGCAGCGCCTTCTACGCGCCTTCGGCAGCGGCGGTCGAAATGGCCGAAGCCATCCTGAAG
The DNA here is from genome assembly GCA_963777415.1 of uncultured Acidobacteriota bacterium. Taxonomy (GTDB): domain Bacteria; phylum Acidobacteriota; class Terriglobia; order Terriglobales; family Acidobacteriaceae; genus JAEZPW01. Next base: position 400,666 of record CAVZQL010000017.1, on the reverse strand, counting down.
GACAAGAAGAAGATTCTGCCTTGCGCCGCGTATCTCCAAGGCGAATACGGAATCAACGGCTTGTACGTCGGCGTCCCATGCAAACTCGGCGAGAAGGGTCTGGAAGAAATCATCCAGATCAAACTCACGCCGGAAGAGCAGGCCGCACTCGAAAAGAGCGCCGGAGCTGTCAAGGAACTAATCGCCGTCATCGGCGTGTAACACGCGCCAGCAGAAACAAAAGAATAGAAAACGCCCTCGCTTCGGCGGGGGCGTTTTCGTTCCCGGGGGAAATCAGGGGCTCGGGATTAGGGACTAGGGGCGAGAGCAGGAAAGTTAGCTTTCGCCTCTTCGCTTTTTGACCTACTCCCTAGCCCCTAGCCCCTAACCCCTCACGGCGGGAATTACCGGACGCTGGCGATTTGTGACTCGCCGTTGTTTGCCGGCTCGTTCTCTGCGATGGTTGTGGGTTCGACGATGTCCAGCCGCACTTGCTGCACTCCATAGGCGCGCATATCGAGCACTCGCGCCGCGCCGTATGACAGGTCAATGATGCGCGAATCCGGCACCGGACCACGGTCGTTTACCTTCACCACGACCCAGCGTCCGTTGCGCAGGTTTGTCACCTTGACGTGTGTGCCCAGCGGCAGGTTCTTGTGCGCCGCCGTGAACTGGAACATGTCGTATTTTTCGCCACTGGCCGTCTTTCTGCCGTGGAACTGCTTGCCGTACCAGGACGCTCGTCCGACCTGGTATGGATGGTGGACCGAATGCCGTTTGCCGGTCGTACTGGCGTGTGTTGCCGGATGCACTCGTGCCAGGCTCGTTTGTTTCTGGTTTTTGACGGAGTTGTTAGTCTTCCGCGACTCCGAGTTGTTCAGCCGACTTGCTGCGCCCAGGCTGGGGATCGAAACTAAAATCACCAGCGCATGGGCTAGTAGTAGTCTCATGCAAACGCCTCGTTTCATTTCAGGTTCGGCCCAAAAACCCGCACGCCAGAAAGTGCGAGAGTCGATCCTGGGCAGCAGACGAAAGCGGCAAAGGCAATGTTGAAAAGCCTAACCTAAAACTCGGGACCGCTTTCTTCGGCGTTCCCCCGATACTAATGGGGTTGCCTACCTTAGATGAGCTTTAAACAATGCGGGTTGGTAATCCGTTAGGGTTACCGCCTCAGCCCCGCTCGAAATAAGTGCCTGATGATAAGCTCTTTGTTGCCAGCGTTTACAAGGTAACCTATGCCACTTAACGTGCTTACGATTGCCGGATTTGATCCCTCCTCGGGTGCCGGTGTGACCGCCGATATCAAGACAATCGCCGCCCACGGCTGCTACGGGGTGGCCTGCATTACGGCCTATACCGTCCAGTCAACTCAAGGTGTGAAGTCAGTTCAGCCGCTCGTGCCGGGCTTGGTCATGGACACGCTGCAATGCCTTTTAGAGGACGTGAGCATCGCCGCCGTTCGCATCGGTATGTTGGGTTCCGCGGAAATCGCCGAAATCGTTGCAGACTTCCTGTCTTCCAACCGCCTGCCCAACGTCGTCCTGGACCCTATCGTGCTTTCGTCATCGGGCGCAAGTTTGCTGCTGGGAGATGAAGGTCTGGACATCATCCGCACCCGCCTGCTGCCGCTAACGACCGTCGCCACACCTAACCTGTTCGAAGCCGCCGCTCTGACCGGACTGCCCGTGACGTCGCTGCCCGAAATGGAAGCTGCCGCCACCCGCCTGCGCGAACTGGGTGCCGCAAACGTCGTTGTCACCGGAGGACACCTTGCTGAGCCAATCGATGTTCTGAGTACAGAGTCGGGAACCGAGCACTTCCGCGCCGATCACATCCAGTCTCGTTCCACCCACGGCACCGGCTGCGCGTTTGCCACCGCCATCGCCTGCAATCTGGCCAACGGATTGTCGATCCGGGACGCCGTCTTCGCCGCCAAGCAGTACGTCCGCGAGGCGATCAAGAATGCCTATCCAGTAGGGAAGGGCACGGGACCGCTCAATCATTTGTATCGGCTGATGAGCTGATTGATGGCTGCTGCCCCACCCCCCTGTTGGGAAAATTGTAAGTTGTTGTAAACACAAGTAGTTACATTTTTAGCTTCGTCTAGCTACATTCAACTGATTGATATTGAAGCACTTAGCCACATCAGGTTACTCTGGTAACCACCTCTGCTGAAGCATCTATATACATTTTAGCAATTCCGAGCGGGTGAACCCGACAGGATTCACAGGATTATATTTCACCTGTAATCAGCAACTTACGTCGTTTTTGGCAGATTGGGTGCCTTGACAGGTCTGAGGAAATACGCAGAGGCACGCAAAGGTTACGCCGAGGGCGCAAAGGAAGCGGGGCGTAGTTATTGTGGCGGCTGCGCCTGCTCCGGTGAAGCGGGCGGAGGTGGGGTAGTCGGCTCGGTCACCGGCGTATTGTCGCGGCGCTTCAGTTCGATGGGGCCGCCCTGCTGGGCGCGCGCCTCACGTTCCTGCTCCATGCGGGCGGAGACCTTTTCATCGCTGATGTTGGCTACATCGTGGAGCCTGCGGCCTTCCATGTCGGAGCGCGTGGCGACATCGACGCGGCTACCGTTGCGCCGAGCTTCGGCGGCCTTCTCGTAGTAGAAGTCCGCAGTCTCGCGGTCGCCGTCCATTTCGGCAATGTAGCCCATGTTATTGAGTGTGAACGCGCCGTTGGGGTCGAGCTTATATGCCTGCTCAAAGTAGCCCCGTGCGGTTCGGCGATCATTGCGATTGATGGCCGAAACGCCTTCGAGGTTGAGACGTGCGACCTGCGCCTCGACAGTCTGTTGCTTGGTCATGTCCCGGCGCAGATTCTTTGCGTTGTTGGCGGCAATGTTGCTGATCGGCTTGCCGCGCCAGTCCTGGTTGACGGCGACTACGACGGGTTCGTTTGATCCGAGACTTGCGGCTGCGGTGTAGAAACTAAGCGCCGCATCGAGTTCGCCTTCTTTCTCTTTTGCGAATCCGATGTTGTTCAATGTGAACGGATTCTTGGGATCGAGCGCCAGTGCTTTTTGCAGGACGAGGTCCGCCTCGGGCGCACGGTCTTTGCGCAGCAGGCTGATGGCAGTAACATTCAGGCGATTGATCTCCATACCCCCAGCAGCCGCGTTGCCGGCGACCTTGCCAACTGTTTTGCCTTTGATGCTTTCGTCGCTGGACGCATCGACGGTGGCATCGGAATGCTGTTGAGCCGCGAGATCGTAATAACGCTGTGCGCGATCGACGTCGCCCTCCAATTCAGCGATATAACCGAGATTGTTTAGAGTAAACGGGTCGTCCGGGTCGATCAGATAGGCCTTGTAGAAGAGCTTTTTTGCATGGTCGTAATCGTGATTCTCGACCGCTTTCACGCCGTCGCGGTTGAGTTTCTGCACCGGCGTGGGCTTCGAGCGCTTCGGCAAATTGATGCGCAGATCTTTCGCATACGCCCCGGCTGCCGTAAACAAAAGTCCGGCGACGACGATGCGCAGCAGGGAAGCAAACGATCGAGTCATATATGAGGCCTCCGCGCGCGGCGGGAGCGACGTGCGCCATCGGAGTCGAAACGATCTCAACTCCGATGATGTCACGTCGCTGAACTCGCGAGTTATCTAACGCCGCTTTTGTTTCGTTGGATGGGACAATCGCAACTCCGTTTGCCAGAGCGGAGCCGCAATGCCGCATAAATCGAAAGCTGGCGCAAGTTCAGGCCGCACAACTCACGCCAGCAATCGAGGCCGCTACCCCGCCGCGCGAAGCTCGCATCCAACTGCCCAAGATCAATGCAGGAAGAACAATGCAGGATAGGCCAGAGATGCGGTATTTCAGACTTCTTCCGCTCGTGTGCGCGCTGTTGTTGCAGTGCGCGTTTGCTCAACAGAACCCTTCGCCGGCTTCGGTATCACGCGCGAACTCCGCTGTCGCCCCTCCGGCCTCCCCCGCCGCGGAGCAACCGGGGACTCCAGTCGACAACGAAGCCGATCCACTGCTGGACCTTCCGCCACTCCCGCACGGACAGGTCTCGCTGGTCGGAGGCAAAGTCGTCGGTATCGACCGCGTGCGCGACAAGGTCACCGTCGAGGCTTTCGGCGCCAAAAAGAAAATGAAGTTTGCGTTTGACGAACGCACGCACATTTACCATGACGGCCGCGAGACCACGCAACTCGGTATTCACAAGGGTGACCGCGTTTACGTGGACGCCCAACTGGTTGGATCGACGGCGTTCGCACGCAACATCCGCGTCGTAGAGAAGACAGGCCCCGCCGATGCCCAAGGGCAGATCGTCAAGTATGACCCGTCGGACGGCGACCTCGTACTGAGAGATTCGCTCTCGTCGGAACCGGCAACGTTCCGGCTGTCTCCGGACACGGTGGTCCACGGAAAGGCATCTTCGGTTGCGGACCTGCGGGAAGGTGCTCTCGTGAGCCTGACGTTCGCGCCCGGTTCAGGCAAGGGCGGCGTCGCACGGGAAATCACCGTGATCGCTAGTCCCGGCGAGACGTTCACTTTCGCCGGCAGCATCATGCATCTGGACATGAGCTCGGGAATCCTTGCGGTGCAGAATCGGAACGACGGAAAAACATACGAGATACGGTTCGACCCTGCGGGCAAAGGTGCCACTAACCTCGGAGTCGGCTCCAACGTAACGGTGGAAGCTGAATTCAACGGAACCGACTACCGGGCGCGAAACGTGACTTTGGTCCAGGCGGAGGATTCGATCAATTCGACGAAATAATAGGGCTGCACTCTTTCGGCGAAAAGCCCCACGTTAGCCCGCTCCGCTGCGCGAATCGGGCGGAACGTGGGGCACCGAGCGAAAGAACGGCCTACGGTTGAAACTAGAACAGGTACGTCGCCCCAAACGCGAACTGCGCGCGAGCGTTCACTTTAGCCGCGGGTAGAACGGCGCCTGCTGCCTGCGCGATTCCGAAGTCCAGATTGAAAGGACGTTCCGGTATCGGAATGACGCGGGCAAAGTACGTCAACGTGGTAGGCAACGTCGCGCCCGGCAGGTTTTGAATGTAATGCGGCTGCTGCAAGAATTCCGAGCCCACGACAACCTTGCTCTTAGCCGGGCCGGGCAGAACGAAGCCCGCCGCTCCAAATAACCTCGGTCCCCAGGCCGGTGCATTGCCTGCAATACCGAGCAGGGAGGCGTTCGTTTCCTTGACGCCAAAGTTGAGGACGATAGGAACGGTTTTCGTCTGCGTGACTGTTTTGGTCGCAACCAGGTAAAAGTCGCCGTTGTTGGTTTCGTTATTGGCGAGCACGCCGCCAACTCGCTTGACGTTGGTGCGCGCCACAAAACCGGCGGCAATGGCGGGCAGGTACTTCTTCTTGAACGAATTCTCCGGCAAAACGTTCACCTTGCCGTGGAAGATGTTGAAGCCGTTCTCGAACAGGGGGCTTAATCCGGGCGTGCTGCCTCCGGAAACCAAGGCTCGTGTGTAGCCGATCTCGGCATACTTGAAGAGGCCGACCGTGATTGACGTTTCAAAGTCATTGCCGACCACAGAGCCGCCGTTCAGATAGTGGAAAGCGACGTTGGGGCATCCGATGCCGTTTGTTGGCGACGAACTGGTGTAGGCAAAGGGCGTGACGAAGGCGCCTGTCTGGCCCTCCCAGTTGAGGCCTTGCGCTAAGGCTGCCGACGCGCTCAGGGCAAAGGCCGCCGCAATCAGAAACAGCCGAGAGATCTGCGTGTATTTCGAGTTGTTTTTCATTGTCTTTATTCTCCGTGGCCCGGTTGTACGGGTGGTGTTTGTGAACTCTGTTGTGTCTTTCCGGACTCACGGGGAACGTTAAAAAAAACGACCCGCGATCTGGGAGACCGTGGGTCGTCTTTCTTGCCTGAATCTGGAACTTACTTCTGTTTCCAGTCTATGTTCAGCTTGACCCACCGCTCGTCGCGACACATGCACATGCACATGCACATTGGCATGCACATGCACATACACATCGCGCGACAGTAGCTGTGGGTCTTCGTCATAATTCCTCTGCTCAGCTCTCGATGCTCAAAAGCCCCCGCACTTGTTCGTCCGGGGGCTCTCGGAATATCGAGATCACTTCCGGCGTTTTAGCAGTTTTTTACGTGGAGCAAGTTGCCTCAAATCGCCACGTTCATCAAACCTGATCAACTTATACAAGTTTTCGTGCTACAAGGGAAATTCAAACTATCTATGCATGCAATCACGAAAAGCCGGGTAACTCGAAACCGGCCTTCTCATTGGTGATATCGCTTTTCGCCCGCGGGAATCGCCACTTGCAGCCGGTTCTCTGGCGGCGGCAGCGGACAAGTTGCGTACGGCGTATAAGCGCACGGCGGATTTTGCGCGCGGTTGAAGTCGATCCACAACTCTCCGGGCTGGCTCAATCCGTGATCGGGGAAGTCGGTATAGAGAAAACGTCCCGCGCCATACGTGTCCGTCTTGCTGGTGGTATCGCGCATGATAAAGAAAAGCTGTTTGTCGCCGGGTTCTTCCAGTACGGGCTCAAGGCGGTACGCCTTGCCGTCGAGGGTAAACTCGGCGACGCCGGGAACGGTCATGTTGTCCGTTGTGCCGATGATGGTAGCGACAGGCTTCTGCTTCGGCGGATCGTAGGGCGTCCACTTCGCGTGAACGCGGTAAACAGGATTCGGGTCGAACCACTTCAGTCCGTGAAAGTTGACGATCGTCGGCGCTTGCGCGTCCTTGATGCGGGCGCCGTAGCGATCTCCGCGATGGATGATCAAGATGGTCAGCGTGCCGGCGGAGATCTTCGACGTGTGCTCTGTGTCATCGGGCACAAGGGTCTGGCCATTCTGTGGTGCGCGACCGTCAACCAGCAGCGCCTTGGGAAATCCACCTGGAGGTGCTACGAGCGTCACGACATTCTTGTCCAGGCGGAAGACACCCATCTGTGCCGGCAGTTCCTTTTTCAAAACGACGGGATTATCCGCTGCACTTCCAAAAGCGTTGTTGCCGGGTTGCAACCAGTCAAGACCGACCAGCGAGAGCCATCCTTCAGGAGCCGCAAGGTTCTTGGCGCGCTTAGCTCGCCAGCTCAGAAGCTCGGTGCGCCAGGTCGCTGCGGGATCGGCTGCGGTTGAGCTTACGCTGGACAGTAGGACGGTCATGGCTACAAAAGCAAGTGCGATGCTGAAGCGATTTGTCATGAAACCATTTGTCATGGATCCATGGTAAACGCGAGTACGACGGGTTTCAAAGCTACATGACCGTAGCTGCTCACAAAAAAAAGGAAGAGCGAGTTGAACTCGCCCTTCCAGCATCAGGAGTATTTGTTATTTCGTGGTTACCACATGTACGGCCAAGCGCCGGCGCCGGCGTTGTACTCGTACGCTCCCATGTCGATTGCGCCCTGATTACGTGCGCCGCCGCTGATATCGTACGATGGCGCATCCAGTGTCGTGCCCTTGTCGATGGCCGGGCTCGATGCCTGGAGGTGGTAATCGTTGTTCGAGCCGTTCTGCTGGTATCCGACGAAGGCCGGGTTGCCGGTCATGGTGCCCGAAGCCGAGTCTCCGTTCTGGAACAGCCAATCGCTCGGACCGTTTCCGGAAACGAAGTTGTTCTGGAACGTATTGTGTCCGGTGTTGCCGTATTCCTCGATACCGTAGCCATTGCCGCCGGGCATCAGGCCGTTTTGGTAAACAAGGTTGTTCGTGACCACGGAGCCGCTGTTAACCCAGCTACCGTCGCCCGCGCCAACCAGGATTCCGCCGTAGCCGTTATTGACCACCGTGTTGTTGGAAATATTGTTCTGCGAGGCGGCGTGCCATGTGTGGATGCCCCATCCCTGGTTGCGATACACGATGTTGTTCCAGATGTGTCCGCCCGGATTCGCCGTATAGATGCCATGCAGTGAGGGGCAAGGCTGCGTGTAGTTGCCGATGTCGTGCACCACGTTGCCGATAATGTCGACGTTGGAGGCGCCATTATAGTTTCCGTTAAGGATGCCGCCGCCGGCCGCGCATCCGGAACTCGCCATGTTGTGTACGTGGTTGCCGATAATGCGGTCGTTCGAACCGGTGATGTAAACGCCCATCACGCCGGGTCCGGTGATGTCGAAGCCGATGAAGTCAACGTAGTCGTTCGTGATCCATATGACGGTGCTGTTGCCACTAGCGGTGCCTACGAGCTTCGCGCCCCACTTCTGATCGGAAACGAACATGACGTGCGCGTTCGAGTTACCAGTGCCGCTGATCTTCGTTTCACCCATGGTGTAGGTACCCGGTGCCACGTGCACGGTCGAGCCTGCACCCGCCACGCCGCCGGCATGCCCAATCGTCGCCCACGGACTGGATGCTGATCCGCTGTTGCCGTCATTGCCCGAAGGCGAGACGTAGTATTGCGTGCCGGACGGCGCCGGTGTGGGCGGAACTGGGCCGGGATTCGTCGATGCTGCGCCGGCAACATTGAAGTTGAGCGCAGATTTGTAAACGGCGCCAGTCGAATCCCACGCCTGTACGACCGCGTAATGGTTGCCGGCCGAGGCGCTGACGGAAGTGTTCAGCGATGAAGCCGCCACGGTGTAGACACTGTTGTTGTCCAGATATATGCGCATCGCGGTAATCGGATTATTGGCGCGCGCAGATGCTGCGAATTGGACAGGTGATCCGGATGAACTCCCGGACGTGGGCGACGAGATCGTCACGCCTGACGTGGCGGTCGGTGCCGCGCCGGAGACGGTCAGGTTCAAGGCCGACTTGGAGACAGCTCCGGTCGAGTCCCATGCCTGGACGACGACGTAGTGTGGTCCGGCGGGAATGCCCAATGAAGTATCGATCTTATTCGAGGACACGGTGTAGTAGCTGGCATTGTCGACGTAAATCCTCATCGCGGTGACAGGGTAGTTGGAACTTGCCGACGCCACAAAGTGCACTGGTGATGCGGAGGTCGTTCCCGGCGAAGTCACAGTAACCCCGGCCCAGACCGGAACGGAAATCAAGAACGCTGCCATCGCGAAGAGTGACAGACGTGTACGGGTCTTGGTTGTGTTGAACAAGTGCTCACCTCGGTTGTTGAAGTGAGCACAGACTACCCGCGCGTGAGCAGCTGAACGATGAGCCGAAACCCTAAGATAGTTCGGGGAACGACCCTAGTTGTGGCACCCGAAATTCGGGCGAATTTCTATAAGCATGATCCAGAGTAGGTTCTTAGGTTCCAGACCTGAGGATCTCTAGGGTAAGTCATCCTGACTCGTTCGGATCTGGCAACATGAGTGCGAGCGGCTTTGTTATTGGCGTCAAGGTCGCGATGATCGTCACCTACGGAATCGCGACATAGAAGAAAAAACAACGGGCATCCTGTTGGGACGCCCGTTGTTTTTGAGAATCATCGCGATTTGTTGTCAGGCTACGTCTTCTTCTTCTTTTTCTTCTTTGTCGCGATCAATGTCTTCGCGTCCGTGCTTCTTGGAGAGATCCTCCTTGAGGTTGCGAGCGGCGTCTTTGACTTTGCCGACGGCGCCCTCTGCTTTTCCTTTTATCTGATCCTTGGCACCTTCAGCTTCGAGGTCCTTATCTCCGGTCCATTCGCCCGTCTGGCGTTTGATCCGGCCGGCTACTTCGTCCATCTTGCCTTTAATTTGGTCCTTGTCCATGCGAGCATTTCCTCCATTTGATTGAGCAGGATTGAGCACTGGTTTGTGCGGGTGAAGTTAAGCTTCTTCATGGCGGTCGCTCAAAAGCTCGAGCACTAGTGCCAACACTGCCAGCACCAGTAGGATGTGAACAAATCCGCCGAGCGCAAAGCCACTAACCACACCCAAAAGCCACAGAACCAATGAAATGACGAACAATGTCCAAAGCATCGCGCGTCCTTATGTGAAAATGTTTGTTGATTGTGTGCAATAAATAGGGTGCATTGGGCCAATCAGAGGTTGCAATAATTTCGGGAGTAGACGGACGGTGCCGGACACAATGCATTTCTCTTTTCAGGTATTTGGCGTGCACTGTTACTCTCTTCTTGAGCACCGAGACTGAGAAATGAGAATTTCGGAATGAAAGTTGCCATCCAGGGTGAGCCGGGATCGTTCAGCCATGCCGCTGCGCAACGATTGTTGCCCGCCGCGACGATCGTGCCTTGCGCACTCTCCGCCGACGTGTTCGAGAAGGTGAGCACCGGTGTCGTCAATGCCGCGGTGATCCCGATCGAGAACTCACTTGCAGGCCCGGTCATCGACCACTACGACCTTCTACTAGCCAACGATGTGCACATCCAGCAGGAATTCCGGCTGCGCATCGAGCACTGTCTGATTGCCGCGTCCGGCGTAAAACTTCGCGACGTCAAGCGTGTGCTCTCGCACCCCGTGGCCTTGCAGCAATGCAGGGATTTCTTCCTCGCGCATCCGAATATCCGACCAGAGCCTTTCTACGATACGGCGGGGAGCGTGAAACATGTCATGGAAGAACAGTTGCGCGACGTCGCAGCCATCGCGGGACGCACCGCCGCTGACGAGTATGGCGCCAAGGTCCTGCAAAAGGGACTTGAAGACGATAAACAGAACTTCACGCGCTTCTTCGTTATCCGCAAGCACCCGCGTGTGTTGCCGCACGCCAACAAGACATCGATTGCGTTTGCACTGAAGAACCTGCCTGGGGTGTTATTCCGGTCGCTGAGCGTCTTCGCGCTACGCGACATCGACCTGAGTAAGATCGAATCGCGTCCGATGCGCGGTCGTCCGTGGGAGTACATCTTTTACGTGGATTACATGCGCGGGCGCGACGACGCCGCCGAGAATGCACTTCGCCATCTCGCCGAAGTGGCTGAGTTCGTCAAGGTGCTCGGGGTTTATCCGGCAGCGAAGTAAGATCCAGTTTCGTTCCGGGAAGGCACGCAAATTCTTTGAAAATCTGCAAAACACGCGTGCTTGTGTCCGGTTCTAAGTCTGCTGGGGTTTGGCGAATGAAAGTCTTGGATCGCTGCGCTTTTTTGGTGTATGCAAGGGGTGCTGGCCGGGGCAGCGTTTTCGCACGGAATCACGTCAGCACTATCAGAACAGGAAAAAGTAACGGGAGCGCCCGCGAAATCCGATAAGGAAGAAGACGAGCGAATAACAGCAGGGGATCTACGATCTCAAGCAATTTACACCGGCAATTTGAGACACGGCAAGGCTTTGATGATAGGTGGGTGATGGGTTACTCCCTTGCCATTGCCGTTTTGGAATGGCATGAATTAAAATCCTCACCTTTGCTGTATAAGGCATACAGGGATTAAGTTGAACGGACGTAGCTTAGACTGAAACTTTGAGGCAGTTCGGCTCATCAAATCACCGAAACTTAAAGTTGAGTAAGATATGCTCAAGGAGCCCTATGGCTAATCAAACACACAATTTAGAGCACGGAGACGAGTTAGTCAGGGAGCAGGGCCCTCGTTTGTTGCCGATACTGCCGGTGCGGGACACGGTCCTGTTTCCGCATGCAGTTTTGCCGCTCACTGTCGGCAGAGAGAGTTCCGTTCATCTCATTAATTCTCTCGGGGAAGACAAAACTATTGTTGTTGTGGCGCAACGCGAGGCACGCGTCGATTCTCCCCAACCTAGCGATCTTTTCGAAATTGGCACTCTTGCTGTCGTTCATAAGGTTGTAAAAATGCCCAACCAGAGCCTCTTTGTTTTTGCGGAAGGCTTGGAGAGGGTACGCGTCCAGACGTACGACCAACTCACGCCTTTCATGAAGGGCACGGTAGATCCGATTTCAGAGATTCCTCCGCAGAAAACGTCGGAAGAGGAAGCGCTCCAGCGCAACGTCTTAACGCTGTTCCAGCAGATCGTGTCAGGTTCGCCCACGTTGTCGGACGAACTGTCCACGGTGGCCATGAACATCGAGGATCCAGGCCGTCTCGTCGATTTCGTGGCCTCGTCGCTGCCGTCGCTTTCCACGCCCGACAAGCAGGACATCCTCGAAACCTCCGATGTCCGAGCGCGTCTGGAAAAGATCAATCATCACCTGGCGAAGGAACTGGAAGTCCAGCAACTCCGCAACAAAATACAGACTGAGGTTCAGGACCGCGTCCAGCAGACCCAGCGCGAGTACTATCTGCGCGAGCAGATGAAGGCTATTCAGAAAGAACTGGGCGAGCAGGACGAAACCACCCGCGACGTTGAAGATCTGAAACAGAAGATCGAAGCCGCCGGCATGCCCGACGACGTCAAGAAGGAAGCGCTCAAGGAATTGGGGCGGCTTTCCAAGATGTCGCCAATGGCGGCCGACTATTCGGTGACGCGCAACTACATCGAGTGGCTCGCTGTGCTGCCGTGGACAAAATCCAGCGGCGGCGAGGTTGACGTTGCCAAGGCTAAAGAAGTCCTGGACGCCGACCACTACGATCTCGAGAAGGTCAAGGACCGCATCCTCGACTATCTTTCGGTTCGCCGCCTCAAGCCCACGATGAAAGGGCCGATTCTTTGCTTCGTCGGACCTCCTGGCGTGGGCAAGACCTCGCTTGGCAAGTCTATCGCCCGCGCTCTCGGACGGAAGTTTGTGCGCATCTCGCTGGGCGGCGTACATGACGAAGCGGAGATTCGCGGACACCGGCGTACCTATATCGGCGCGCTGCCTGGACAGATCATTCAGGGCATACGCCGCGCCGAAACCAACGATCCGGTCTTTATGCTGGACGAGATCGACAAGGTAGGGCGGGATTTCCGGGGCGATCCGGGGTCGGCGCTGCTTGAAGCGCTCGATCCGGAGCAGAATTTCACGTTCCGCGACAACTATCTCGACGTGCCGTTCGATCTTTCGAAGGTCCTGTTTATCACGACAGCCAACATGCTGGACACGATCAGCGAACCGTTGCGCGACCGCATGGAGATCATCGAACTGCAAGGGTACACGGAGCCGGAAAAGGTCAAGATCGCGTTCCAGTACCTCATTCCTCGCCAGATCGAAGAGAACGGCATCAAGCCGGAGAACATTGAGTTCACCGAAGATGCGGTGGGCTTTATCATACGGCACTACACACGGGAGGCGGGCGTTCGCAACCTCGAGCGCAATATTGGCACGATCTGCCGCAAGCAGGCGCGCCGTATCGCCGAAGGGAAGACCGAGAAGCTGCTGGTCACCCCAGAAGTCATTCAGCGCCGCGAGTTCCTGGGCGGCATGAAGATTCGCGTTGATTCCGAGATTGCGGAGCGTACTAAGCGCGCCGGAGTCGTGGTCGGTCTTGCCTGGACGCCCTCGGGTGGCGACATCCTGTTCGTTGAAGCCACCGCCATGAAGGGCAAAGGTGGATTCACCATCACCGGCCAGATTCAGGATGTGATGCGCGAATCGATGCAGGCCGGCTTGAGCTGGGTCCGCTCGAACGCGCAGCAACTCGGCATCAACGAGGACTTCTTCGAGCAGCACGATATTCACATACACGTTCCGGCGGGGGCCATTCCGAAGGACGGGCCGTCGGCGGGCGTGACCATCGTGACTGCGCTGGTGTCGCTGCTGACCGCGAAACCGGTTCGTCCCTTGCTGGCGATGACCGGCGAGATCACCTTAAGCGGCAACGTGCTGCCTATCGGCGGCGTAAAGGAGAAATTCCTCGCCGCAAAACGAGTAGGCGTGCGCGACGTCATCTTCCCGGCGGAAAACAAAATGAACGTCGAGGAAGACCTGACGCCCGAGCAACTGGAAGGCGTTACCCTGCACTATGTGAAGACTATCGACGAAGTGCTCGGGATCGCCCTGCCGGCCAGCCCCGCGGAGGAAAGGCAATATGCCGAGGAGCGTGAAGTCCTGACCGGTTCCGTGGTGTAAGCCACAAACAGTCCGAACGATAAAGCGCATGAGTTGAGATTGAGGATGAATGAAATCTTCGATCTTGACTCTGCGTTTTTATTTTGTCCCCGCCCCCTACCCACTCAAAAGTTGCAAAACATTGAAAATTAGAGACTTAAGGCATCGATATGTGCAGCGCTTGGCGTAAGTGTCTGATTTTAGGCCAGTTAATACCACGATATACAGAAACAAAGGACTTAGGACGGGTAAGGGACGATTTGGTGATTTGGTGGAGTGACTATCCGCAAAGCGTCACATAACCCAAAACGTCGACCCTCCTGCTTTATTAACGACTTCTGCTTCAGCCTCTACATGCATTTTAGCAATTCGCACGGGTAAACCCGACAGGAGTGAAGAGATTATATTTGGAATGGAATCAGTGGCTTACGTTGTTTCTCACAGCTTGCGGGCCTTGACAGAACGCAGAGGTAGCCGGGGAAGCGGACGATGGTGGGAGTTGGCGTGGATGAGACGCCCACGCGACAACCGGCGAGTCGCCGGCGGTACTTAGTACTCAGGACGGCCTGTGTTTTAATCATCTTTTAACGTCGCACAGGTGATAATCGTTTGCTCATCTACTCACTCAATCCGTCTCGAACTTCGAAAGAGCTATGAAAAATCTAAGCCGCAGGGTTGTTCTTCTTCTGTTCGTTGTTGCTTGTATATGCACTTCCGCATTTGGCTCGGCCTATAATGGCCAACCCAAAGTGGTTGTAGTCATCGTGGTGGACCAGTTTCGGGCCGACATGCTCGAACGGTTCCACGACCAGCTTGCTCCGCAGGGCTTTCGCACACTGCTGGAGCACGGTGCCTGGTACAAGAACTGCTATTTCCACTACGGGAATACAGAAACGGCGCCGGGCCACGCGACGCTCGGCACTGGCACATACACCCTGGGCCACGGGATCATGGCCAACGAGTGGTACGATCCGGTCCGCGGCCGCATTGTGACCAGCGTCGAAGATGAAAACACAACGGCGCTCGGCGCGGATGTCCCGGGCGCGTCCGCTTCTCCACGCAACCTTCAAACCGACACAATCGGTGACGAACTGAAACTCGCGACTGGGGGCAAATCGAGAGTCTTTGGTCTCGCATTCAAAGACCGGGCGGCAATACTGCCAATCGGTTTTTCCGCCGACGCAGCCTATTGGACCGATCGCACGGGCGGCGCATGGATAACCTCGAACTATTACATGAAAGAGGCTCCCGCATGGGTGATTGCCTTTAACCAGGCGGGCAATGCCGCGAAGTACCTCAACCAGGACTGGAAGGCCATCGATGGCACGTTGCTCCGCAGCACGAAACCCGTCAATGACGATCAGGGCAAGCCGGCTGCGTACTACGATCTGGTTGGACCGACGCCTTACGCAGACGCCTACACGCTCGATTTTGCTCGCGCACTCATCGAAAACGAGAAAGTCGGAACCGGGCCGGCAACCGACCTGTTGGTGATCAGTTTTTCCGCACACGATATTCTGGGCCACAAGGCCGGCCCGGACTCAGTCGAAGAGCGGGAGGAGGTCCTGGCTCTCGACCGCAAGATTGCAGGCTTTCTCGATTACCTGAAAGGCCGCTTCGGGATGCAGAACGTGCTGTTGGCGCTCACCGCCGATCATGGCGTAGCGCCCATGCCGGACTACGCGAGCCGGCTTCGCATTCCCGCTTACAACTTTAACGGCAAGGACTTCGGTCCACAATTGAACGGCATATTGTCGGCGAAGCTGGGCAAAGAGGCTGAGTACGTCGTCTCGTTCGACTACCCCAAGGCGTTCCTTAGCGAACCTGCATTCGCCGCCGTCAAGATGAACGAAGCTGACGCGGAGCGCATGGTCGGTGAGACGATGAAGCAGCTCGGCATTCGTGGGTACGTAACCAAATCGCAACTCGCGTCGGGCCAGGTGCCCAACACCGTCTTCGCTGAACAACTCCGCAACAGCTACTCTCCGCTGCCAACGTGGTACGTCTTCGGTTACCAGACTCCATTTCTGATTGGTTACCCGAGCGGAACCGGCCACGGATCCGTATTCTCGTATGACGCGCACGTACCGCTTGTGTTCTATGGTCCGGCGTTCAAGCCGGGCGTCTATGATCAACCAGTCGAGCCGATCGACCTGGCGGTCACGCTCAGCGAAGTACTGGGCATCAACAAACCCGCGAGCGCAACGGGACACGTCCGATGGGAATCTCTAGCGAAGCCCTCGGCGGAGCAGCCCACGGCCGCCGTGCAAGAATAACAGACGCTCAGGCGGTCGGCGGAGCATGTGTCCGGGAAAAGCCCCACGTTAGCTTCGCGGAACGTGGGGCACCGGCATGGGCAACACCGCCACGTGGGGCACCTCCCGGTACTCTGGCTGCATCTATGACGCTGAAAATGGTTCTCCATTTCAATCCACAAGGAGGAACCGATGCGCTGTTTGATGAAAGTCTCGATACCCGTGGAGATGGGAAACGTCGCCATCAGCAATGGCACTTTGCCGCAAACAATCGAATCCATTCTTGCCGATCTCAAACCCGAGTCAGCGTACTTTATTGAGGACAATGGCGCGCGGACGGGCGTAATCGTTTTCGATCTGAAAGAACCTGCGCAGATTCCCGCTGTTTCCGAGCCTTGGTTTCTTGCGTTCAATGCGCGAGTGGAGATTCGTCCAGCAATGAATATCGAGGACCTGAAGAAAGCTGGAGGTGGAATACAGCGGGCAGTGAGTCATTACGGTGGACTGAAAAAGGTGGCGTGACACCAGTTTGCACGTAGTACCGGGAAAGTCCCCACGTTAGCTTCGCGAACGTGGGGCACCGGCATGGGCACCGGCGCATGGGTGTGGGTTCGGGAAAGCCCCCACGTTAGCTGCGCGAACGTGGGGCACCGGCACGGGCTATTCGAGGTAGGAAGCGGGAACGTTTTCTTTCTTGCCCTCGTCCTGAAGTGCCACTAGAGCGTCTCTCGCGTCCTGTAGATCTTTGGACTTTGCGTCGATTTTGTCCTGATTTTTTTGTTGCTGCTCGGCCCACGCCTTGGTGTCGCGGAGGCGGTTGCCGGCATCGCTGTAGTATTCGGCTATCTGAATTTGCTGTTCTTTCTGCAGGACATCAACTTCGCGTTGCAAAAGATCGATTGTTGCCTTCTGATCCGCGACCCGTTTTTTGTAGTCGTCCCATTTCTTGCGCGTAGCCTCGTCAGGATCGCCGGACTTCTTATCTCCGTTTTCCGTCGTAGTTTTGTCGGAGGGTTTACCGGCGGCGGCATCCTTCGATGCGTCGTCGGTCTTGGCGTCAGCGTCGGTAGCTTTCGCTGATGCTTCTTTCAGGGTCGCGGCCGGGATATCGTCGTTGGTATAAACGTGAGCAGCGGGCTTGCGTTTCGTCTGGCGGTTCTGGCGCGCCACGTCCCCGAGAGTCTGGGAGAAAGCCATACCGCCAAGAAGCCCAATCACAACGAGCAGCCGAAGCAAGCAGTTCATACCTCAATACACCTCAATAACGATCCGAGTATCCAACTACGCGAACGCAAGAATGCGGAACACACTTGCAAGTAGCACACTCATTCTATCTCTCATTGAGGGTGGTGCCGGGAGAGTTTTCTGCAAGCGGCGGTACCTCATCAGTACATGGCCGATCGGCGGGGGCGGGTGAGAGGAGCACAAGTCCGCCGCCAATTTCGGGCAGGATCGTCATGTCGAACAAGGTTTGAACGGCGGTGCGTCCCCGGCAGGCGATGCGCAGGTTGCGCAGTGGGGTGGATCCGCGAAGCGCGTCCTCGACGATTTCAGGGACGGAGACGGCGGTGGCCTCGTCGGTTTGGGGCGGAACGAAGCTGGAAGTCCCAAACAGATTGTCGAGACTCAGTCCAACGGGGGACGCGTAGCCGAACAGGTTGCGGGCGGCGGGGTTGGCTTGTTTGACCAGCCCCACCCGATTGAAAGCGATGGCCGGAGTGGAGAGGTTATCCAGGAGCGACCGGGTGAGGGATTCGGCGGATTTGGCGCGTTCGGTTTCCGCTCGCGCCTTGCTCTCCAATTCCTGCTGACGTTGTTTGAGCTCTGCGATTGTTTGCTGGAACGCGGCGAAAGCAAGTCCGTCAGGACTGAGCAACGGGTGCCGTGCCTGGGATTCGGCTTCGCCTGCGATGCCGCGCCGGAAACGGAGCAAAACATAAATCAAGGCAACGAAGCAGACGACGAAGAGAAGTCCGCCAACCAGGAACATTATGCGGACGGTCGAGGGGTTAGTGAAGTAGCTCATGAATAAAAGCCAAGATACCAGTGAAAGATATCTCTGCCGAAGAAGACGGCGACGAGGGCCATGCTTCCCAGGAAGACGCCAAACGGCATCGCGTAATAGCGATAAACGTTTTTCGCCGAATGCCAGGCGCGCTTGCTGGCGACGGCGCGAGGCTCATGGCCGCGAATCATGCGGCGCCGCATGCGCTTGATCCAGACAACGGGGATTGCGCTGAGTCCGAAGATGGCGCCAAGGATGGACGCGGCAAAGATGGTGAAGAGGGTCAGCCTGAGTCCGAGAAAAGCCCCGACCATCGCCATCAGTTTGACGTCGCCGAAGCCCATGCCTTCGACGCCGCGCGCAAGTTTGTAAGCGAACCCGGAGCCGTAAATGAAGGTGGCGCCGATGATCGCGCCGAGGAGGGCGTCGAAAATCGAAAGCAGGCGCGCGTGGCTTAGTTGCCAGAGTTGTGGAGAGAACTGCGAGACGACGTCGTTAACGGGGATTAAGGCACTGAACAGCAATCCGGCGGCAAGACCGGGGAGGGTAAGCGCATCGGGGAGCAGCTTGGTTTCGGCATCGGTGAAGATTAGTCCGGCGATGAGAAACGAGAACACGCAATATTTCAGGGTCTCAAGGGAGAGGCCGAAACGGAGGTAACAAACGAGAAACAGCGTCGCCGTGAGCAGTTCAACGATGGCGTAACGGGGCGAGATCGGAAGTTTGCAATCGCGGCAACGCCCGCGCAGCAGCAGCCAACTCAATACGGGAACATTGTCGTACCAGCGAATGGCGTGACCGCATCCTGGACAGGCGGAGCCCGGCGAAACAACGGACCTGTCACGCGGCATCCGGTAAATGCAGACGTTCAGAAAACTGCCGAACGCAAGTCCAAAGGCAAAAATCGTAATGGGAAAAATAAGTTCCAAATGAGTGCCTCAAAAGGTGAGGCGATTATACCCAGTCCGTCTGAGATGGAGAAGAGCGCAGGTTCCAAATCGGGAGCCGCGCGATTTCGTGTACTTCAGTAACCACTTTGGCAGACGTATGTGGCTGAAAAATCAGAATTTCAGAGTAGAATGACGCTGATTCCCGTGGGGAGAAAAACGGCGGCAGTACTGAGCGCGGTGCCGGTCTTGCGTGCCCGCAAACGAACGACAAAATGACGATACTGAAAGTTCCTACGCGAATACCGATTCTGTACGTGATCCTCGGTGTACTTGTGCTGGTCAGCGTTGTGCCCATGTTCTTCTTCGCGACGCGGGTTGTCGCCATCAATCGAGACCAACTGAAGACCAATGAGCGCCTGCTGCAGAACACGATCACGCGTTCGCTGGGCGACGAGATCGAGGAACGGCAGAGGAACCTTCGTGTGATGCTGGGGAATTTTTCGGGTGCGGTGCAGGCGGCCAGCGGCGGCGACCTTTCCGGGCAGAAGAGAGTGGAGTCGCCGCAAATGCGCTCACTGCTGGGACAATTCGTCGCGTCGTCGCCGGACGTGGCTTATGCAACGCTGGTGAACGCGGAGTCCAAGGGAATCGACGCGGGGCGCATCGCACCCGACGCGTTTCTGACGCGGGAAATGGAGCGGGCATTTGCGGCAGCCCGTGATGGACGAGCGTACAACGGCCAGCCGATTTCCGTAGGCACCGGTCAGGACAGCAGCACGGTCATGATCATCAGCACGCCGATTCTGGCTAACGGCGCTTTCGCAGGCATGGTTGCGGCTTTCGTGGACTTGAAGTTCCTCATTGTCCGGTTGACCGAGGCTAACCAGGGCGGATTGAATACTTACGTCGTGGATCGGCAGGGACGACTTGTCGCCGCCGCGACACAGGGATTTGCCACCGGCCAGGACATGACGAACATGGAAATCGTCAAGAGCTTCGTTAAGGACGGACGAGGAGGGTTCTCGGCGACGGAGGAGTTCACGGCGAATATCGGCAAGCAGCATTTGCAGTTGCTGGGCACATACAAGAGAGTGGCGGGACTGGAATGGGCGGTGATCGCGCAAAAATCGCAACGTGACGCCTATCAAGCCGTGAACGAGATGCAGAGCACGGCCCTGGCGCTCGCGACCATTGCGGTGCTAGTGAGCATCTTGATATCGACTTTTGCCGCGCGCCGCATTATCACGCCGCTGAATGTGCTGACCGAATCGAGCCGGGCCATCGCTCGCGGCGATTTTTCGCAAAGGGTTTGTCTGAAAAGCCGTACCGAAATCGGTGAGCTCGCGGAGACCTTCAACAAGATGACGGAGGAGTTGGAGAAATTCGTTGCCGACCTAAAGCGGGCCGCGGAAGAGAACAGGGAATTGTTCCTGAATTCGATTCAGATGCTCGCCGGAGCGGTTGACGAAAAGGACCCATACACGCGGGGCCACTCCGATCGCGTCACCCGGTACTCGGTTGCACTGGCAAAGTCCATGGGATTATCGGTCGAGGAAGTCGAGAAAATACGAATCTCCGCCCAATTACACGACGTCGGCAAAATAGGGATCGAAGACCGCATACTGAAAAAGCCCGGCGCGCTGACTCCGGACGAGTTTGAGCTGATGAAGGCGCATACGACCAAGGGAGCCAACATCCTGAGCACAATTGAGCAACTGCGCGATATGCTTCCGGGAATCGAATTGCACCACGAATCACTCGATGGACGCGGATATCCGTATGGCTTGAAGGGCGATGAGATTCCCCTGATGGCACGAATTGTCATGGTGGCCGATACGTTTGACGCGATGACCACGAACCGTCCCTACCAGACCGGCATGGATCCGGAATATGTCGTGCGGATCATCAACTCGCTTGCCGGAACGAAGTTTGACGCGCGGGTTGTCGATGCGCTGACCGCGGTCTTCGAGAGCGGAGAACTGATTGAAGGTCATGGCACGCCGACTCACCTGGGGGCTGCTAAAGGCGCCGCGCTCGGGCAGGCCGCCTCGACCTAAATCGGCTTGTCAGGAATCATCTCTAGAGTTCCGCCTTCCCGCCGGGGCAGTTCGCAACTGCCTCGCCTTTTTTTCTACAAAGTTGACTGCCAGGAAGCCTGCTCCAGATGTGTTCTGATCAGTTGCAGAGCGGCAGGTGCGCGTTGGCTATAATTGAAGTTCGGACTCAGAGTTGCGCAAGAAGCGGTGAGGGACTGACCTGATGATTCAAACGCTGTTTGGGAGCCTTAGCGAGGAACCGGAGGAGAAAAAGAGCGGCTTCTTAGATCGCATGAAGCAGGCTGTAACGCGTACGCGCGAGAACCTGAGCGAGCGTATCGAAGAGGTTGTGTCGGCGATTCCAATCGGCAGAGAAATCGACCGCGCAACATTGGACGACCTTGAAGGCACGCTGATTGGCGCCGATCTCGGGACAGTCACGACGCGGGAGGTTCTGGACAAACTGCGGGACAAAGCGGATCGAAAGCAGATCAAGGATGTCGATGAACTCAAGAGGCTGCTGAAGGATGAGTTGCTGGCCATCCTGGAGAACTCGAACCAAACGCCCGCCAAGACAGTGGATGGCGAGCCCGAAGTAATTCTCGTCGTCGGCGTGAATGGCACGGGGAAGACGACGACGATCGGCAAGCTGTCGAACGTTTTGAGGGCGCAGGGCAAAACCGTTGTGTTGTGCGCGGCGGATACGTTCCGCGCCGCGGCGATCGAGCAACTGGAAGTGTGGGGTGATCGCACGGGAACGGAAGTGATCAAGACGAAGCCGGGCGGAGATCCAGCCGCTGTGCTGTTCGACGCATTGCAGGCGGCAAGAGCCCGTCATGCGGATTACGTGATCGTGGATACCGCGGGACGCCTGCATACGAAAACCAATCTGATGTCCGAGTTGGAGAAGATGAAGCGTACCGCGGAGCGAATAATCCCGGGCGCTCCCCATGAAACCTTGCTGGTGATGGACGCGACCACCGGGCAGAATGGATTACAGCAGGCCCGCTTGTTCACCCAGTCGGCCGGTGTTACCGGAATCGTGCTCACGAAGCTGGACGGTACCGCGAAAGGCGGCGTGGTCGTTGCCATTTCAAGAGAGCTTGGATTGCCGGTGCGTTACGTCGGAGTAGGCGAAAAGGCCGGCGATTTGCTGCCTTTTGACTCGAAGGCGTTTGTGGAGTCGATGTTCTCGTAGGATTGAGTGGTGGTGATAGGGGTTCCTCCCCTTCGCTTCGCTCAGGGTCGGAATTACAAGATTCGTTGTGGCCGTGAAGAGTAGTGATGGTGCCGACAAAAAGCAGGTTCCTCGCTGCGCTCGGAATGACAAGGCTGAGTGGCGGAATGACAAGGCTGAGTGCGGGAATGACAAGGTGAATGAACATAAGGTGAATAAACATAAAGAACCCGTGGACGATCCGGTCGATGCGCCGTACATGCAGCGCGCGCTGGAACTGGCGCGCGAAGGTACGGGACTGGCGTCGCCGAATCCGTGCGTGGGGGCGGTGGTCGTCAACGAGAACGGCGAAATCGTAGGGGAAGGCTCGCATACATACGAAGGATTGAAGCACGCCGAAGCGATCGCGCTGGAGCGGGCCGGCAATGAAGCCGAAGGCTCGACTCTCTACCTGAATCTTGAACCCTGTTGCCACTTCGGCAGGACAGGCCCTTGCACGGACGCGGTGATCAATGCGGGAATTGCGAGAGTTGTTGCCGCGATGGAGGACCCGAATCCGCTGGTAGCGGGCAAGGGATTTGAGAAGCTGCGGTCGGCGGGAATCGACGTCAGCATCGGAACCGGCGCCGGGGAAGCGCGGCGGATCAACGAAGCGTTCACGAAGTACATTCGCACGCGGCTTCCGTTTGTGACGCTAAAGACCGCGATGACACTGGACGGCAAGATCGCGCCTCCTGCTGGAGAATCCGATAACCCATCGGCGCTTGGCGCAGACGGCGCGGCACGGGGTTGGATCACGAACGAGGTCGCGCGGACGCATGTGCAGCAGTTGCGTCATGAGAACGACGCGATCATGGTGGGAGTTGGAACCGTCATCGCCGACGATCCGCTGCTTACGGATCGCAGCGGACGTCCGAGGCGAAGGCCTCTGCTGAGAGTCATCCTGGATTCGCGGTTGCGCATTCCGGTCGAGTCCAGGATCGTGCGAACCGCGAACAATGACGTGGTCGTCTTCTGCGCGCACGCCGACGGAGACAAGGCTCGGGAACTGCGTTCGCGTGGGGTGTGCGTGGAGACGGTGGCGTCCGATTTGTCGTCAGGGCGACCGGACATTCAGAAAGTGATGGCGCGGCTCGGCGAAATGGAAATCACGAGCGCGATGGTCGAGGGTGGCTCGATTGTGAACGGGGAAGTCATGCTTTCGGGCGTAGCCGATAAGGTGTTCCTGTACTATGCGCCGAAGATTCTCGGGGGCAAGGGAGCAGTGCCCTTCGCGGCGGGCAGAGGGTTCGGCAGCATGGCGGACGCGCTACAGGTGAAATTACTCGAGTTGCACAGGTTCGGAGACGATTTTGCGGTGGAAGGCTATCTGCGAGATCCATACGAACAGAAAGGCGTATAGCGGAAATGTTTACAGGATTGGTGGAAGAAGTCGGGCGAGTCACAAGCATCAAGCAGATCGATGGCAAGCGGCGGATCACGGTCGCGGCCAGCGAGGTCACGAAGGAATTGAAGATCGGAGACAGCGTGGCGGTGAGCGGCGTCTGTCTGACGGCGGTGGATGTGAAGCCTGATTCTTTTGGCGCGGATCTCGCCGCCGAAACGTGGACGCGGACATCGCTCTCGCGCATCACGGAAGGCGCGCTGATCAATCTCGAGTTGCCCCTGAAGGCCGACGGACGCATGGGCGGCCACATGGTGCAAGGCCACGTCGATGGCACCGGCAAATTCCTGGGACTCGATCCAATTCCCGGAGCGCAGGATTTCTGGCTCAATATCGAGCTCCCGGCAGAGTTGGAGAAGTATGTAGTGTTCAAGGGATCGATCGCCGTTGAGGGTATCAGCCTGACCGTCGCGAAACTCGAAGGACTGAAACTATCGATTGCCATCATCCCCCACACCTGCGAGATGACCAACCTGCATTCCCTGAAACCGGGCGATCCCGTAAATATCGAAACCGATATCGTCGCGAAATATCTGGAGAAGTGGATGGGACGCGGCCAGCAGGATAGCGGACTCACGGTGCAAAAGCTGGCGGCGCAAGGGTTCTAGCAAGCGACATCGATTCGGTTGGGGAGGGTATGCTTCCGAAAAGCTCCGTAATCATTGCCGTTTACAATGGGTTGAACACGCTGGAACTCGTGCTGACGGGCTACTGCCGGCAGTCCTTGCAGGATTTCGAAGTCGTGATTGCCGACGATGGGTCGCGTCCGGAAATGCGAAGCTTCATTGACGCGTTTTCTCGACGCTGCCCATTTCCGGTTCAGTATCTATGGCAACCGGACGATGGTTTTCGCAAGAGCAGAATCTTGAACCAGGCCATCAGCGCGGCGGTGGGGGAGTACCTCATATTTGCGGACGCCGATTGCATCCCTCACCCGAAATTCGTAGAAGCCCACATCGAACACGGCGCGGCGCGCACGGTACTCTGTGGACGCCGCGTAAACCTGGGTCCAAGCGCGTCGCAAAAGCTGACGCCGCAAGACATCGCTTCCGGAAGGCTTGATCGGCTTACTTCTCCCGTCTTCAGTGATACGTGGTTGCGCCGCGGCGGTCATATCGAAGAGGGATTGGTGATTCGGAATAAGACCGTGCGCGGTTGGTTCCATCGTCATGCAAAGCCGAAACTATTTGGTTGCAACTTCTCGCTTGAAAAGCCGCTGATTGAAGAGGTCAATGGGTTCAATGAGGACTTTGTAGATTATTGGGGCGAAGACACTGAACTCGAACATCGCTTGCGGGTAACAGGTGCGCGCTTCGAGTGGATCAGGCACGTTGCCGTTCAGTACCACCTGGATCATCCGATGCGTTCCGCAACCGAGAGAAGCTCGACGCTGCTTGATCGTTGTTTGGCCGACGCGACAATGGCCTCATGCCGCAACGGACTGCGAAAGCCGGTTGAAACGGATAAAGCGCGGTCCGAATAATCCGGAATAATCAACGATCAAGGCGAGCCGGGGGGCAGGATTCCCTCAGCGGCGGGCTGATCTGTGGAGACCCGTCGCGGATGAGGTCGGCCAGCGAGAATTCGTCAAGTTGGAGGAATTGGCGGATGATCGGGTCGCTGGATTGCCACATCTCCTCGGGGGTGCCAAAGAAGCGCACCTTGGCTTCGTGCAGGAAGAGTATCCGGTCGCCCAACTCTTTCGCGAGACGCATATCGTGGGTCACAACGATGCTGGTGAGTTTGAGCTGGTCCTTGAGCTTTTGAATCAGGTCCCCCAGCAATTTCGCCATCAGCGGGTCAACCATCGTGGTGGGTTCGTCGTAGAGAATTGCCTCGGGCTGGGCCGCAAGCGCCCGCGCGATCGCCACGGAACGCTTCATACCGGTGGAGAGATCCGAGGGCAACTGGTCGCGAAACTGGGCTACGCCAACCATCGTGAGCAGTCCATCGACGATCTGATAGAGCTGCTCTTCATCCAGGTCGCCCCGCTCTCGCAACGGGAATGCGACGTTCTCGCCGACCGTGAGTGAGTCGAACAGAGCGCCATTCTGAAACACCATCGTGACCCTCTTGCGAATGCGCTCGAGCTCCCGCTCGGAGTAATCCGTTATATCTTCGTAGGCGACGATGACGCGGCCCGAGTTAGGTTTCAGAAAACCCATGATGTGGTGAAGCGAAACGCTTTTGCCTACTCCGCTGCGGCCGACGATGCAGACGGTCTCTCCCGGCAATACGTCGAAGCTCACGTCGTCGAGCACGACGTTGTCGCCAAAGGCCTTGTGAACGTGCTTGAATTCGATATAGGGAAGAGTGTCGCTCATCGGTGTTCCGCTTCAGCTCGCGCGCGCTCCAATTCTTCGCGCGTATTGAGATTGTCGAACATGCTGGCGGGAAACGCCAGTCTCTCGATTTCATCCTGCGTGATGATCCGGGTTGCCTCCGGACGAAACAGCAGGTCAATCTTGTTCCGGCCGGAGGCGAGTAGCTCCTCGGCCGGCTCCGCGAATGCGCGCCGGTAGATCGCGCAGAGCGGTTGCAGGCGTCCGCTTGCGTGGGGGACCGTCACGAGCGCGCCGTCGGCGATGGCCTGCTCCCGCAAGTAGCAGAGGAATCCGGGAGCGATGAACGGCGTATCAACCGCCAGAATCAGATTAAAGTCCGTGTCCGTGCTGCGCAGGGCCGCATGGATGCCGCCGAGCGGTCCGCGACCGGTGAAAATGTCGGGAACCGTCTTGGCGAAGGCGGAAAACTTTTCGGTTTCACCAACGATGCGGACCTCGTTTGCCACCAGCGAAGCGAGTTGAAGCGCCCGTGTAAGCAGAGTGGTTCCCCGGAATTCAATGAAGGCCTTGTTCTCACCCATGCGCAGACTTTTGCCGCCCGTGAGGATAAACGCGGTAAGATCGGTCACTCGACGATGATAACAAGAAGGGGGCTAGGGACGAGGGGCTAGGGGGTTAGGGTGTAGGGCAAAAGGGAAGGGGCGAAGGTCGATTTCTGCCCTCGCTCCTCGCCCCTCGCCCCTAATCCCTAGCCCCTAGCCCCTGTTCTCTTAGTCTTCGAGCTGCCGCCGGGCCGGGTTCCGGTTTAGCGTAGGAGCCGGAGTCACCGTTAGCGGGCTCTGCAAACTGAACGTGAGTACCTGCTCCGAAGTTAGCTTGATCTGCTCGCCCTTGTGGATAGCGGTCGATCCGACACCCGCGCCGCCTCCTACCGTTGCGCCGATTGCAGCACCTTTGCCGCCGCCAGCTAGTCCGCCGATGATTGCGCCAAGCGCGGCCCCGCCTATACCGCGGGTCGCGGTGGTCTTGGCGCGCGACGAACCAGAATGGGAGTATTGGTTGGTGTGGATGGAGTACGTGCGTCCGTTGAAGCTCAGCTTAAAGAGTTCAACCGAGAGGTCGGACTTTCCGGCAAGCCGGCCCGCGCTCGCCGAATTCACCACGCGGCCTTCGATGTCCGCATGGGCGGGAACGACGACGTTGTCGTCAATCGTGATTGGAGAGTCCAGCGAAGCCCTGAATACCTGGCCGGGCTGCGCCGTCTCGGAATCGACCGTGTCAATCATGCGTATCGAAAGCTGGGTGCCGTCGGGAATCGTCACCTTGACCGGCGGCGGGGGAGGCGGAGGAGGCGCGGGTGCAACCGGCGCGGTCGTCACAGGTGCGGGAGCCGGGGCCGGGGTCATCGCAGCCATGCTGTTTGTATCGTTGGAATTACCTGAGTTTCTGTCATGGAAAGCGCTCGGACGCCGTGACGGTGAGCTGGAGTGCTCGCGATTTGAGGTACGCGCGGCTGAGGTCTTCTGAGCTGGCTCGGACGGTGCCGGTTCCTCTGCCGCAGGCTGCTGTTCTTGCGGCGGTTGAGCCTCCGCCATGGTTGGCGCGGAACTTTCAAGATTGTTGACAACCGTCTTGACGCCCTCGATCTGCGCGGCATCGCCGGCGGCGGCGTTCCGTTCGGCGTCGCTGGTTACATTGCCGGAGAGGGTGACTACGCCGTTCGACGCCTGGATCGTGATCTGGTGACTCTGGACGGCCTTGTCGCTCGATATCTTGTTCTGAACATCGCTGGCGATTTGTGCATCGCTGCGCGCACGGTTACATGCCACCGTCCCTAGCATCAGCAGGGCCATTATCATCAACGCGGCCACCGAATATTTCGCCTTCATAAGTCGCTCCTCAACATTTCTTCGGCCAATACAGTTTAGATACAGAGTTGCCATTCCCGAATACACGAATGATCTTAACCCATCTGGCACGCAAAGGAGGGGACACACACTCCCCGCTGCTCACTACTGCAAACCGAATTCAATGCCAAAAGTTGCGCTGAAAGTGGGGCCCTTAGAATATGCGGTCAGTTTGCGTAGAGCTTGACTTCGCTGGTGGAGGGTCGGGTCATCAGTTCGTGAATTGCCTCGCGGGGCGACTTGCTCTCGTGAAGAATGAGGTGCATCTGCTGTGTGATGGGCATTTCGACGCCGAACTTGCGCGCGAGACCGACAGCGGCATTCGTGGTCAGCACACCTTCGGCCACCATGCCGTGCATCCCGGCGATGATTTCGTCGAGTTTCTTGCCGCGGCCGAGTTCGACGCCGACGGTGCGGTTGCGGGAGAGGCCACCGGTGCAGGTGAGAACGAGATCGCCCATGCCCGCTAGTCCGGCGAGAGTCTCGGGGCGGGCGCCACAGGCTACGGCCAGACGGGTGATCTCGGCAAGTCCGCGGGTGATGAGGGCGGCAATGGTGTTGTGGCCGAGGCCGAGGCCGTCGCAAACGCCGGCGGCGATGGCGATGACGTTCTTGACCGCGCCGCCGAGTTCGACACCGGCGACGTCATCGTTCGTATAAACGCGAAATGCCGGATCGCTGAATTCGCGCTGCACGGTGGCGGCGAGTTCGCGGTCCTTGGAAGCGATCGTTACCGCCGTCGGATCGCCTTTGGCAACTTCCATGGCGAAGGACGGACCGCTGAGGGCGCTCGTGCGCGGGGCGAAGCCGCGAGTAGCCTTAACTACTTGATGGATGATCTCGTCCATGCGCAGGAACGTGTCGTTCTCAATTCCCTTGGTGGCGCTGACGAAAAGCATTTCAGGCTTGAGCGACGGGGCCATCTGCTGAAACACGCGGCGGCAGTGGTGCGAGGGCATCACGCTGACGATGATCTCTGCGCCAACAAGCGCGGAATCGAGGCTGTTCGTCACGGTGACGGTCGCCGGAATTTCCAAGCCGGGCAGAAAGAGACCGTTGGTGCGATTTGCGACGATCGACTCGCACACTTCTTTTTCGAATGCCCAGAGGTGGACGTTATGTGTGCCTTTGCGTCCGAGAACGATGGAAAGCGCGGTACCCCACGCGCCTGCTCCGATGACTGCGATCTTGCTCATTTGCTGCTCTTCAGCTCCAAACGGTTTTCAGTGCCCGACAGCAGGCGGCGGATGTTCTGGTGATGCTTGGCGATGATGAGAAGGGCGGCGGCGATGATGAAGGGCATCAGCTTCTTATCTGCGCCTGCCATGAAAGCATAGGCAACTGCTGGGAACGCCGCCGTTGCGACGATCGAGGCAAGAGATACATAGCGCCATAAGGCGAAAATGATTGCAAACACGCCGAGCGCGATCAGAACTGCTTTAGGCGCGAGCGCCAGAAAAACGCCAACTCCGGTCGCGACGCCTTTTCCGCCTCTGAACTTGAGCCAGACGGGGAAAATATGGCCGAGCATGGCACACACCGCAGCGAGTCCGACGCTTACGTAGAACGGTGTCGGATCTGATGCAATCCCCGGCATCTTCGAATGTGCGCTAGAGGCTATTCGCATCGCGATGAAGACCGCCGCGTAACCCTTCGCAGCGTCAAGTATCAGCGTCGCGATGCCGAGCTTTTTCGATCCCGTGCGCATCACGTTGGTCGCGCCAATGTTGCCGCTACCAATCTTGCGAACGTCGGTGCCGAGAAAAACGCGCGTCAGGATAAGTCCGAACGGGATTGATCCCAGCAGGTACGCGATGATAGCAACAACTATGTATGTTTGGATCATTCTTTGTTAAACGCGTCGTTCGAGTTCCGTTCAGCCTCGCCTGACTCAATCGCGGCCAACGCGAAGCGTTCCAGCTTCGTGTAGTGTGCGCCCTTGGGCGACAGCTTGCTTTCGTACAGGAAGAACTCGGTTGCCGTCATTGTACCGAACTCGGGCGAGGGAAGCGCCTGCAATTTTTCGTGAACGCGAGCGAAGGTGCCGCGGGGACGATCGCCGGGATGAGCTTGCGGGCGTCCTGAAGCGCCGTGCGGGGAGCGATCACGTGCGCGGGCGAGCGTCAGATGTGGAGTAAACGGCGCAGTTTCGCGAGGGATGCCGAGGGTCGCGGTGGCCTGATCCACCAACGAAGCTAGTTGCGCGAGATGCGAGTCGGCGTGAATGCCGGTCCAGAAGACACGCGCTTTGTTCGCCGTTGGGAAGAATCCGTAGGCGCGGAAATTCGCCGTCACCGGTGCCGCCTTGATCGCGCGCAGGACCTGCTTGATGCGCTCGGCGTCCTCTGTCGATTTCTCGCCGATGAACTTGAGCGTAATGTGAAAAGTCTCGGGGCCGACCCATTTCGCATCCGGCGCGAAACCGCTGACACCTTCGACAAAACGCGCAATACGCTGCCGAATGTCGTCCGGAATGTCGAGAGCGATGAAGAGGCGCATAGAGGCAGTACTCAGTACTCAGTACTCAGTTTTAATCATAGCTGGTTAGTAGCCCTCGCGCTTGTCCACGACTCCTACGAGAGGCTGGCCGGCGATGAAGCGGCGCAGATTATCGGAGAGGCAGGCGTAGTGTCGTTCCCAAAGCCTCTCTGTCATCGCGCCGGAGTGTGGCGTGATGAGGACGTTGGGGAGGTCCCACAGCTCAGAGTCAGGCGGCAGCGGTTCGGTGTCAAAGACGTCGAGGGCCGCGCCGCCGATCTTCCGCTGTTTCAGAGCTTCGATGAGCGCTGGTGTGTCGATGAGCGCTCCACGGGCGACGTTGATCAGATAGGCGTCCGGCTTCATCTTGGCCAGTCGCTCGGCGTTGATGAGCGCGCGCGTGTTGGGGCGCAGCGGAGCCGAGAGCAGAACAAAGTCGGACTGTTCGAGCAGGCGGTCGATGTCGTTGGGGCCGAGAATGGCGTGCTGCGGCGGTTTCTGGTTCGCACCCTCCCCTGCGGGGAAGGATGCGGCACCCAGCGGTTTCAGGAAATCCCGCAGGCCTTTTTCAGGATGTTCACGCATGGCGACGATGCGCATCCCGAGTGATGAAGCGAGTCGCGCGACGTTGCTTCCGATGGTGCCGAATCCGACGATGCCGAGTGTGGCACCGCCAATTTCGCGCGGGCGAGGGCTGTCGTGCCACAACGGCGTCTGCGACCAGACATGCTGCTGCTGGTAGCGCACGATCTGCGGTATCCGCCGTGCCAGCGCCATCATGAGCGCCATTGCATGTTCGGCGACAACCGGTCCGTGAACCCGGCTGGAGTTCGTAACGACGATATCGCTGTTGATGATCTCGGGGATCATCAACAGGTGGACGGCAGCGGCGGGAGAGTGTATCCAGCGCAACTTCTTTGCCAGCGCGAGTTGTTCGGGACGAAGCGACCAGGTCATCACCGCGTCGGCATCGTGCAGGTGGGGCGTCGCCTTGTCGTAGTCCTCGTAGTGCTCGACATCGAGCTCGGGGAACTCTGCGCGTAGACGCGGCACGACCCAGTCGGGAACGTTCCAGAGCTCGAAGCGGTGATGGATGAGGATGAGAAGTTTCACTTGCGCTCTGTTGTGCTCGCGAAGCGAAGGATCTGTTGTGATGCCGACGAAAACAGATCCCTCGCTGCGCTCGGGATGACACTACTTCTACTTGTTCGGCACGCGCAGATCGCGTCCGGTCATTTCCTTCGGTTGTGGGACGCCTAGCATGCCGAGCACGGTTGGCGAGATGTCTTGCAGCGAGCCGTCGGGACGCAGGCTGAAGTTCTTGCCCGCCTCGCTTGCGATAATGAACGGAACCGGGTTCTTGGTGTGCGCCGTGAACGGCTCGCCCGTGATCGGGTCCACCATCAGTTCGGCGTTTCCGTGGTCGGCCGTGATAATCATAGAACCGCCGCGCTGTTTCACTGCCTTATAGACGTGGCCGAGGCAGGCATCGACGGCTTCAATGGCCTTAATCGTCGGCTCCAGTTTGCCCGAATGCCCAACCATGTCCGCATTCGCGAAGTTGCACACGATCACGTCAAACGAGTTTTGCTCGATAGCGTGGACCAACTTTTCGCAGACTTCCGGGGCGCTCATTTCAGGCTTCAGATCGTAGGTTGCAACCTTCGGCGACTGTACCAGGATGCGGTCTTCGCCCGGGAACGGCTGCTCCACTCCGCCGTTGAAAAAGAAAGTGACGTGCGCGTACTTCTCCGTCTCGGCGATGCGCAGATTGCGCAGTCCCTGATCGCTCATCACGTTCGCCAGGATGTTGTGCAGATTATCCGTCGGAACCACATACGGCAGCGTGAAGACCTGGTCGTACTGCGTCATGCATATGTAGGTCAGATTTTTCGGCGCCTTGTCGCGCGGGATCTCGCGGTCCAGACCTTCCCAGTCTGGCAGGTCACGTCCCTCTTGCGGGCTCAGTCCGCTGTTGCGCGCGATGGCGCGAGTAATCTCACGCGCGCGGTCTGACCGGAAGTTGAAGCAGATGACGGAATCGTCCTCGCGGATTGTAGCGACTGGTTCGCCGCGACCGTCAACGCACACGAACGGCAGAATGAACTCGTCGGTCACGCCCCGTTCATAGGATTCCTTCATGCACTGCACCGGATCGGCGCATTTCCCGCCCTCGCCGTGTCCTTCCACCATTGCGGCAAAGCCTTTTGCGACGCGCTCCCAGCGCTTGTCGCGGTCCATGGCGTAGTAGCGTCCCATGACGCTGGCGATCTGGCCGACGCCGATTTCGCGCATCTTCTGTTGAAGTTCCTGGATGTATCCCGCGCCGCTTTGGGGAGGCGTGTCCCGGCCGTCCATCAAGCAGTGGACGAAGACGCGCTCGACTCCGTTCTGCTTGGCCATTTTGAGCAGGGCGTAAACGTGCGTATTCAGCGAGTGCACGCCGCCATCGGAGAGCAGGCCGAAGAGATGCAGGCGGCGTTCGCCCGTGCGGGCATTCTTCATCGCGCTCATTAACACGTCGTTCTTGAAGAATTCACCGTTCTCGATCATCAGGTCGATTTTGGTGATGTCCATGTAAACGACGCGTCCGGCTCCGATGTTGAGGTGGCCGACTTCGCTGTTGCCCATTTGGCCGTTGGGGAGTCCGACGTAGCGGCCGCTGGTGTGGATCAGCGTGCTGGGGAAGTCGCGCAGCAGCATGTCATACGTGGGCTTGCGGGCGAGCGCGATTGCGTTGTTTTTCATTTCGGGGTTATATCCCCAACCGTCAAGGATGGTCAGTACAACTGGTTTGGGCCGTGCCATTCGCTCGTAAAACCTTTCAGAAGTGCGGATTATGTCGAAAGGAAAGTATAACCGAGGGAAATCGCAAAATCGTAAAATCGGAAAAACGGAAAATCTAAAAAACGGAAAACCCAAAACCGCAAGGACCGGAAGCGGTAATTTCTTGAACTT
Organism: uncultured Acidobacteriota bacterium; assembly: GCA_963777415.1. Taxonomy (GTDB): domain Bacteria; phylum Acidobacteriota; class Terriglobia; order Terriglobales; family Acidobacteriaceae; genus JAEZPW01. The sequence continues at coordinate 367,524 of CAVZQL010000017.1, read as the reverse complement.
TTCCTTCTATTCGCATACAAAATTGATATCCCGCTGAAGTCGGAATTGAGGTCTATGAGGATTTTTACGCCTGTGCTTCTTGTGTGGCTATGTGTATCGCTGGGAGTGGTTGCTTTCGCGCAAGCCGCTTCGTCCAAATCCGAGAGCGGCACGATCCGCTTCATCACCCTTGACCCGGGGCATTTCCATGCCTCGCTTGTCCACAAGGAGATGTATCCGGGCGTGGTGTCGCCCGTAGTCAATATCTATGCTCCCTTCGGGCCGGACTTGCTGGAGCATCTGGGGCGACTGTCCCTGTTTAACAATCGCACGGACAATCCGACGACCTGGCAGTATGAAATCCACGCCGGCCCTGATTTCTTCGAGCGCATGCTGAAGGAGAAGCCAGGCAACGTGGTGATGATGGCCGGGCGCAACAGGATCAAGATCGACTACATCGAGGGTTCGGTCAACAACGGGCTGAACGTGTTGGCCGACAAGCCATGGATCATCCGCGCCGAAAACCTGCCGAAGGTCGAGGCGGTGCTGAATACGGCAACGAAGAAGGGCTTGGTCGCTTACGACCTCATGACTGAGCGCTACGAAGTAACCACCATGCTCCAGAAGGTGATGGTCAACGATCCCGCCGTTTTCGGCATGATCGAGAAGGGCACGCCCGAGAAGCAGGCCGTTGAGTTGCGCAGCGTGCACTATGTTTTGAAACTGGTGGCCGGTGCGCCGAATCTTCGCCCAACGTGGTTCTTTGACGTGAACGAGCAAGGCGAAGGGTTGACCGATGTCGGCACCCACCTCGCCGACCTGGTTTCCTGGACGCTGTTCCGCGACCAGCCGCTCGATTACCGCAAGGACGTCAAGATCATTTCCGCCGAGCGCTGGCCCCTGACGATCACGCGCGAGCAGTTCAGTCAGGTAACAGGCGAAAAGGATTTTCCGGCGTCGTTCGCCCCGAATGTGCATGACGGCAAGTTCGATTACATGTGCGACGGGCGCGTTGTTTACACGCTGAAGGGCGTCAACGTGAAACTTGAGCCGGTGTGGGATTACGAGGCCCCGCATGGCGACACCTACCAGGCGATCTTTCGCGGATCGAAGGCGAGCGTCGAGGTTCGCCAGGGTCCGAAGCAGAACTTTCGCACAGAGCTTTACGTGATCCCGAACTCAGAGGCCGATCGCGCGGAAGTGTTCGCCGCAGTCCGCAAGCGGGTTGATGCCTTGCAGGCAACCTACCCGGGCGTCAGCGTCGAGCAGCAAGAGGATCGCGCGCACATCAGCATCCCCGACAAATATCGCACCGTTCACGAATTCCATTTCTCGCAGGTGACGAACCAGTTCCTGAAGTACATGAAGGACCCGAAGTCGTTGCCGGCATGGGAAAACCAGAACATGCTCGTGAAGTATTACATTACGACACGCGCAAAAGAGATGGCGGACGGGAAGGGAAGCGCAAGCGCGAATTTGCGCTGAGCGGGATCTCGGCATAAGCTTCGCATGACGATAGATCGTGTGATCGGGGGAGCTTATGGCAGCGGCATACGAAGTGACACTCCTGCCGGAAACCGTGGGTGCGTTTGACGCTTACATCCGTGAAGCCGAGGCTGGAATCGACGAGACACTGGGTGGCACGGAAACGTTTCTCTGGTCTGGCGGCAGTCCGGATAGAATTCGATCCCTGCAAAAGGGAGAAGTCCTCGCGGAATTGTGGCCGTCCCAAAAGGCGGCCGCGGTTCCGCACGGTCTGATTCACGACTGGATCGGCGCCGTGCTGGTTCCGGGAGCGACGCTCGACGCCACACTTACAGTTATTCAGGATTACGATAACCACAAGACGATCTATAGCCCGGACGTCATGGACTCAAGGCTGATCAGCCGCCACGGCGATCATTTCAAGATCTATCTAAGGCTTTTGAAGAAGAAGATCATTACGGTCGTCCTGGACACCGATCATGACGTTCATTATTCGCGGTTGGACGCCTCGCGCTGTTTTTGCCGCTCCCACACTACCCGCATCGCTGAGGTGCAGGATGCCGGAAAGGAGAGCGAAAACACCCTGCCGCCTGACACCGGGCACGGGTTTCTGTGGCGGCTCTGCTCGTATTGGAAGCTCGCGGCAGTGGACGGTGGAACGTTGGTTGAGTGCCGGGCGATTTCTCTAACGCGCGACATTCCCTTTGCCCTCAAGTGGATCATTCAGCCCATGGTTCGAACGCTCCCCAAGGAAGCTCTGGTCAACACTCTCGCCGCGACGCGCCGGGCGCTTGTACCGGAAGGCGCTGGGGCCATTTGACAATCGCTGGTAATCGGCCTATTTTAAAGGATGAGTGAGCGAGTTTAAGCCCTCTTCAGATCATCTGAACTAAGTCAGTCAATCTGAACCTTCTTTCCTTAGTCCAACCGCAGGCCATGGAGTAACCGCCTGCCACGCGCGCCTTCTTCCGTGCGCCCCACTTGGAATTGCTGACCGTGATCGGTTCCAAAAACAACTTTACGCGCGAGGACAATATGTGACCAACTCAGCGCGAGCCATTCATTTCAAAACTGAATGAAGGAGTCTCAATGCAAGCGAAACCGAGTAGCAGGTACGATCTGAAAGACCTCCATCAGGAAATCGACCTTTTTGATCGCAAGATCGCATACTGCCAGACACACGAAACATTCGACTCCGACCAGGCCCGCGCAGCCGCCCTTCAGAAACTCGTCACCAAGCGCGAAACTCTTGTAAAAACAGCATTGGACGCGGTCAGCAGAGGGATCGAGTGCGATCCGAAGTACCTTCCACGCTCGTTCAAGGAAGCCGCAGCCCAGGAAGCGGTAAAGGCGGCTTCATGAGCAGCGATCAGGAAGGGCAGTGGAAGGCGAGCATCGGCAATGCCGTTGGCTTGGACGAAACCAAGGCCAGCCAAACGGATACGCCGACTGCCATCAACGCGGCGCCGCACGGCTCCGAATGGAAGAATAAGGCCGTTTTGCTGGTCGATATCAATCCACGTACGCGAGACTCTCGAGCCAAGATGCTGCGGAGCTTCGGCGTGAAAGTGCAATGCGTTCCCAGCGCGAGCACGGCCCTGTTGCAGCTTACATCCGAGACATACAACCTTGTTCTAGTGGACCTCGGTCGCGATATCGAAAGTGCCGAATCGCTGGCGCAGGAAATAAAAACCAGGAACCCTCGCCAGTTGGTGGCGTTCCTTATCGGCAGCCCTTTGTATCTGGCTGCTTCGCCCAGGACCGCGGGTAACGGGCAGCAACGTTCGCCTGTCGCCGCCGTTAAACCTCCTGTTGCGAAAACGTCCACGCACACCGGCACTGCGATCGACTTCGGCCAGAAGATCAGAGATGCCGAAGCCGAAGCCGCCTCTTAAGATGGCAGCGAAAACGCTGCTCTGGAGATAATCATTGCCCCGAACCCGACCTACTTTTGCCAAATTGCAGAAGGAACGCGCTCGCCAGGAAAAGCAACGCACCAAGGCTGAGCGAAAGGCTCAAAGAAAGCTCGAAAGTCTGGAACCTGCTACTCAACACGCAGATTCCGATTTGGAAACTCTGGAACCTGCTGCTGTATCCGCAGATTCCGACGAGGCATGTCCGGACACGGGAGAAATCCCAGCTCCGTAGCTGGGCCTCAACTTTGCAACGCTGCACTCAAAGCAGCCACAACCCAGATGTCTGGAAGGAAAAAGTTATGAAGAAAATATTCGTTGGAAACTTCTCGTTTAGCGCAACCGAAGCCGATCTCCGGCAGTGGTTTGAACCTCACGGCGCGGTGGACAGCGCCAGCGTCGTTACCGACCGCGACACGGGCCGTTCACGCGGCTTCGGTTTCGTCGAAATGGCGAACAACAGCGAAGCCGAGTCGGCCATCGCGGCTTTGAACGGCAAGGATGTGGACGGTCGTCCGCTGACAGTGAATGAAGCCCGCGCCAAGACTGAGCGCAGCGGCGGCGGCGGTGGTGGTTACCGTGGCGGCGGTGGCGGACGTGGCGGCAGCGGCGGTGGACGCGGCGGCTACCGGTAGACTGCCGTTCTTCGGGACTTGATTTTTTTCAGCCCAGCAGATTTATGCTGGGCTGTTATTCTTGACAGTTCATGTCCGCTTCTTTGTTGATAATGTCAGTTTCAGTTAAGGAGCGGGAGGCAGTATGAAATCCAAGGCAAGATCAGGTGCAAGGAAACAGCAGTCGCTGCCAGCGGCAAAGCATTCTTCCGCGGCGGCGCAGTTGCTCAGGCCGGACTTTCTGCTGACCGGCATGGTCTCCGGCGCGACGGGAGTTTTCGGCGTGGCGCTCGAACTTCTTCGCCACCAATGGGCGACAAAGCCAACAAAGTAACGCGCTGCCATTAGCGCTGGTACATAAACAAAGGCCCGGATCTCTGTCCGGGCCTTTGTTCGTCAGATCATCACATCAACAAATCGCCAGATGCGTTATGCCTTTGCGCCGATGCTGAGGTCACCATGGAAGTTCAGGGCCTTGAGTCCGAGGAACTGAGCGGCGTTTCCGAGTTCTTCCTCGATGCGGAGCAACTGGTTGTACTTGGCCAGACGGTCGCTGCGCGAGGCCGAACCGGTCTTGATCTGGCCGGCGCTGGTGGCGACGGCGAGGTCGGCGATGAACGCGTCTTCGGTTTCACCCGAGCGATGCGAGATCACGGCGGTGTAGCCGTTGCGGCGAGCGAGTGCGATCGAGTCGAGCGTCTCGGTGACGGAACCGATCTGGTTCAACTTGATCAGGATCGAGTTTGCCACGCCGGCGTCGATGCCGCGCTGCAGGCGCTCGACGTTGGTAACGAAAAGATCGTCGCCGACGAGCTGAATGCGCGTACCGAGCTCCTGCGTGATCATCTTCCAGCCGTCCCAATCGTCTTCGGCGAGGCCGTCTTCAATGGAGACGATAGGATATTGGCGGCACCAGTCAGCCCAGAAGGCCACCATCTCCGCCGGCGTTTTTGCGCTCTTGTCCGACTTCTTGAAAACGTATTTTCCGTTGTCAAAGAATTCGCTGGAGGCCGGATCGAGCGCGATGGCAATCTGCTCGCCGGGCTTGTAGCCAGCCTTGGTGATGGCTTCGAGGATCACTTCAATGGCTTCGACGTTTGACTTGAGCGACGGCGCGAATCCGCCTTCGTCGCCTACCGACGTGTTGTAGCCGCGCGCCTTCAGGACGCCCTTCAAGGTGTGGAATACTTCCACGCCCCAGCGCAGCGCTTCGCTGAACGAGCTGGCGCCGACCGGCATGGCCATGAATTCCTGAAAATCAACGTTGTTGTCGGCGTGCGCGCCGCCGTTCAGGATGTTCATCATCGGGACCGGTAATACGTTGCCGTACACTCCGCCCAAATAGCGGTACAGCGGAACCTGCTGGCTCTGTGCGACCGCGCGGGCGGCGGCCATGGAAACGGCCAGGATCGCGTTGGCGCCGAGTTTGGATTTGTTCGCAGTGCCGTCGAGCTCGATCATGCGGGCGTCGAGCGCGCGCTGATCGGCGGCGTCGAAGTCTTCGAGTTCAGGGGCGATCTTTTCGCGAATGTGTTCAACGGCCTTAAGTACGCCTTTGCCGAGGTAGCGTTTCTTGTCGCCATCGCGCAATTCGACGGCTTCGTGTTCGCCGGTCGAGGCGCCGCTAGGTACGGCCGCGCGCCCAAAGGCGCCGTCCGCGAGAAATACATCGGCTTCGACAGTAGGGTTGCCACGGGAATCGAGAATCTCGCGCGCGCGAATCTCGACGATTTCGGTAGGGAAAGATTGCATTTGTTTTCCGCTCCTTGCGTAGTTCAGTCATTTCGATTATAGGGGATTAGCCTGACGTTTGTGCACCATGCGTAGAAATCCGTGCACAATAAAAGCCACCTTGGGATGGGACGCGTCGGACTGACAGGCGCGTTATATCTATTGGGAGGAGCCGTTTTGCGCCACCACAGATTCTACGTGCTTCTTCAGCATGTCCACTCCTTGGGCGAGCGTAAGGTTGTCGGGAACGCGCGTGTAGTCGCTGGTGTAATCAATCTGTCGAAGATTGATGGTCTTAAAGAGCAGCGCTTTGCCGGTGAACTGAATGTTCATGTAAGTCGCCTCCCAGCGGCTCCCTCCGATGTTGCTCTGCTCTACGATAAAATGGCCGTCCTTATCGAGATGGCCGAGGATGCCCCAACCGAAACTTACTTCACGGAACAGTGTCGCCTCGATTTTCGCCAGGCGATCCACCTTAGGGTCGATGACCATCACTCCGCTCATGGCCTTGAATACGGACGTTTCGCGTGAGCTGGGAGTGTAGTTGGGGTTGGGCTCAAACTTAAGTCGCACCCACATGTCCCCGTTGCTGCCCGGAACGGTTCCGTCGTACTGAAAATTAAACGCCTTAGGGAGTTCGCGGAACATCTTTGTCACGCGCTCGTCGTCGCCCTGCTGTTGCTTCTTCTTGCGGTTCTGCTCGTCAGGGTTTGAAAGAAGATTCTGAAGCCGCTGGTTTTCCTGCTGGCGCTGTTCCGGACTCACGGGCTTGCCGTTGACCGCGATCAGATAGGCTACCGTGCCCTGCTGAGTCTCGACCATCAACTTGGTCTTGGAGCCCTCCGGAGTTTCGCGGCGCTCCTTGAACATGTAATGGCTCCCGTCGCCATGGCTGCCCTTGAGTTCGTTTTCCACCGTACGGCGAACCAGTTCTTGTGGCGGAATTGAAGGTACCGGGTTTTGCGGGCCGGGTTGCTGCTGGCCGGGGCGAGGTGATCCTGCAAGAGCCATGCTGAACAAAAGCAGCGAAGATAGAATTGCTCCATACCTGAGGGCATTGAGCCTGGACATGGTGTTCTCCGAAAACCTAAGCTGGAAGTGGCAGCTTACCAAGTTAGAACTTCAATTGCCTATACAAGTTGCTTTTTGTCTACACGGCTGATTAGGTATTCGAAAGCAACGCAGAGGGACATCGAAAGGATAACCCGGCCCGCTCGAAAAGGCAGTCCCATTGGTGTTTAGCCGCACGGGCGAGAGCCACCGCTGTTCCCCTGGTTTGCGGTCACTCTTGCCGATGCAACATGTTCCGGGCGGGCCGGCGTAAGGAGGATTGCAACGGTGTGGCCAAACCCGAAGCCGCGCGAAAAAAGCGGGGAACGACCCTTTGATCCCAGTAAATCAAGAGGTTAGTTCCTTGGCGGGGTGACCGCGGATCTGATTCTCCCTCGCTGTATACTAAATAGTTACCCTGTTGTGCCACGCATGGGAATGGGGAGGGACTATGCCCCTTCGAGCGCAACCGAGAAGCTGAAAGGCTTGATGCATTGATTTGCGTTGAGTATGATTCAACGCAGCGACTAGGGCAAATCGCCCGAAAAGTCCGCGCGTGATGCAAGGTGCGTGTTGCGTGTGGGACCCGTGGGACGCCGGGTGTGATCCGGCGGAAAGAGAAGAATTCGAAAGAGCATGTGGAAATTCACCAGCGACGAAGAAAAGAAGAGGACTGGCGTGCCAGCCCCAGCTACCGCGGTTGCAAACAGTCCTGCGATTCCTAAACAACAGGTTCAGAAATCAGATGCAGTTACGCCGAAGGAGGCTCATCCCGTGGAAACGAAGCCGGCCCAGAATTATCGCCCTGACGTGGCTCACATTGGAAAGTCAGTCGTGGTGAAGGGAGAACTTTCAGGAAGTGAAGACCTTTATCTCGACGGAGAAGTCGAGGGCAGCATTGAACTAAACGACCACAGCGTGGTCATCGGGCCGAACGGCAGGATTCGCGCCAGCGTGCGAGCAAAAGACATCATCGTACACGGCAAGGTGGACGGTAATCTCTACGGCGGCGAGCGGGTCGAGTTGAAAAAATCGGCGGTGCTGGTGGGCGATATCTTCACGCAACGCATCGCCATCGAAGACGGCGCGTACTTCAAGGGCGGCATCGACATACAGAAAAACGAGGGGAAAGCTTCGGCGGCCGCGGCTACACCTGCACAGCCCGTCCAGAATTCGTAAAGTTCGCGACTTATGAGCAAACTGGCTTATCTCGACCGGGGCATTTGCCCCGGTTTTGCTTTACACTGGAGCTTGTGCAGACCAGATAATCCGAGGAACAAAACGAAATCCCGTGGCTGATTTTCTCAAATTTCTGCGGGGCGGTAATCGTCCCAACGACGAAGCCGTTACGACACCTACGTCGGAGCGCATTTCCCGGCGCTGTACGGGGCTGGGCGAACTCGTAAAGGCCCTCTCGTGGCTGGACGGGCAGAAAGTGCTCGATCTGGGGCCTACGTCGCCGGCAAATATTTCTTTCTTCACCAACATGGGACAGCGCACCTACGGCGAAGACGTGCTGCTTGCGGCTCGAGACACGCAGTATCAAGTAACGACCGCGGACGGTGGTTGCTCGGTGGATATCGATAAGTTTCTTGCCGATAATTTGACGTTCGAAAAAGAGACCTTCGACGCCGTGCTGCTTTGGGATATGCCGGATTACCTCAGTGAGACGCTGGTGAAGCCGGTCGTGCAGCGCATCCACACCATCATGAAACCTGGTGCCCTGATGCTCGCCTTCTTTCACACCAAGGACGCCGGCCCGGACGCTCCCTATCAGCGATACCACATCGCCTCACCCGAGACCATCGAGTTGCAGCGAATTCCGTTGCCCCCGCCCGGGCGAGAGGAGTCGGCCCGCCAGGCCCACTTCCGTTTACAGCGCGTTTTCAATAACCGTCACATCGAAAACCTGTTCCGCGATTTCGGCTCGCTGAAATTCTTTCTTGGGCGCGACAACATCAGGGAAGTGCTCGTGGTGAGATAGCGCGGTTTTCCCAAACAGGTATTTAGTATGAGGGCTGATTCTCTCCGCTCTTCACTAACAGCTAACAGCTGATTTAACTAAAGGCTAATTCTCACTCCGCTTTTCGCCCCGGCCCTGTTCCTTGCCCTCTTGACCTGATATCCGGGTCCCATGCTGTCAACCCCCTTCCTTTCGCTGTTTCCGCCTAAGTTGCTGAATTAAAGCCAGATATAATCCTGCCCAAAGTGTCGGGATTTCCCTTCTATCCTGTCATACTGGAACTACAGGTTTCGAACTCGTCACTCACCAAATCATTAACTCGTCACTTCTTTTGTGATCTATATAGACCACGTAGTTAAACAGCGTGTTTGCAATATCTTACGATTTTCCCCATAGGGTAGGGGTACCCTTCACGCGGCGCGAGTCAGCCGGACGAATTGCTTCGAGACGAGCGGAATGCGCATGAGCTGGGCGGCAGCAGCTTGTAGTGCCTGGGGTAGCGCCAGCAGCCGTCTTATGCGCGCGGCGTTGCGGAAAACCGGAACAAATCGCGCTTCGTATTCGGCACGATAATTAACAGCGGCGCTGGTCACGTCGGATACGCCGCGCCACACTGGAGCGAGTGCCTGCGCGGCCTGAGCGCCAGAGTTGAGCGCGAGCGATATGCCGTCCCCGATAAAGGGATCGACAAAGCCAGCGGCGTCTCCGGCATATAGGATGTCGTCGCTTTCGGGGCAAGGCTCTCGAAACAGAAGCGGAAAGGTTGTGACGGGTTCGAAGAGCGGTCGCCAGTCAGTCGTGCGTGAGTGGAGCGAAGGGCAACGCGCAAAGACATGCGGGAGCGTCGTCGCGACATTGGCGCGGACCATGGCGCAGGCGCTGACGATTCCATCGGCAACGGACTGCACCCCGCAATAGCCGCCCTCGAAGAAGTGGAGTTCGACTACTTCGGTTGCGATGCTGTGATCGGGATCGCGGAAATGGACCTTGATGCCGAGCACCTTCGGAGCGGATTGAAGCGTTGAGTCCTCTGAGGAATTGAGGTTCGACCAGCGCCCAGCCGTCACGATCAGCGCAGGCGCTGCGAACGTGCCGTCGGGAGTTGATGCGATGAATCCCCGCTCGTCATGCTGAACCGACGCGACCGCCGTCTGCTGAAGTGTGGTGGCTCCGGCAAGTTCGGCGGCGCGGAAAAGCGCGGCGTCCATATCGAAACGGGTCAGGGCAATCGCGGGCGGATCGATGTCAACGTTGATCGCGGTAGTTGCCGCAAACAGGCGGGCACGGTGGATGCGAGGCGCCTGCGCGAGCAGCGTGCGGCCACGGTCCGGCAGCAGAGAGGCCAGAAGTTCAATTGCCTCGGCGGATACGAACTCACCGCAGACCTTGTGGCGAGGGTAGCGTCCGCGCTCAAGCAGGAGCACGCGCCCGCCATTGCGCGCGGCGGTGATGGCGGCGGCAGACCCGGCGGGTCCCGCGCCAACGACGATCAGGTCATAGTCTCTTGGGTATGTCATTTCAGCTCGCTCTGATCGGATTTCCACGCGATTACGCCCATCCGAAAGAGATAGTGCGAATGGATCTCGACGCGCACGGCATTGGTAGCGGCCAGCATGGCGCGGACCTCGTCAGGTGTGTAGGCGCGTCTTACGGACGCTGGTGCATCGTGACGCGTGAGGCGGCTGCGAAATGTGAAGCATCCGGCGTAGATGAGTGCGAGGTGGAGCGCACTACGGCGCAGATCGTTGATAAGCAGGGCAACGCGCGATACGCGCAGTGCTTCGGCTACGAAGGTGCGAACCTCGTCCGGTTCGAGATGATGCAGGAAAAGCGCGCAAGACACAAGGTCGAAGCTGCGGTCGCGAAAGGGAAGCGCGATGGCGTTGCCCACAATGCTCGGGCGATAACCATTCAGGTGCGAAGCGGCCGAGTCAAGCAGCGTGTAACTGAGATGAATACATCGTGGCGAGATATCTTCCGCGACCGCGGCGGCTATGTCGCCTGATCCGGCGGCCACGTCGAGCAGGGAGAACTCAGTCTGGCCTGTGGTTTGGGCGACGTGCTCGATCATCTTGCGCGTGGTCGCGATGCCTCCAAAGCGGCGATTAATCGCCCGCAGGTCGGCGAGAGAGGCGCGAATTTCTTTCGGAGTACCGGCATCATTGTCGAGGAGTTCGGGGATGACGACGCGCCGCATGCACTCTTTGATTCTGAATCGGGGCGAACGGAAAGAAAAGTTTCAACGCAATGGACGCCAAGGACGCAAAGGGGAAAGGCTCGTCGCTCGCCACTAACCACTGACCACTAGCCACTGCTCTTCACTCTTCCACACCGGCCAGTTCCTCTTCGAGCAGTTGCTTGTTGTAGAGGTCGTCGTAGTAGCCGTTAAGGGCAAGCAGTTCGTCATGCGTGCCGTATTCGACGATGCGGCCTCCGTGCAGGACGGCGATGCGGTCGGCATTGCGTACGGTCGAGACGCGGTGCGAAATCAGGATGGTCGTGCGGCCGCGCATGAGTTCGCGCAAGTGGTTGAGGATTCGGTCTTCGGTGTGAGTATCAACGCTGGAGAGCGCGTCGTCGAGAATGAGTATGCGCGGATTGCGGATGATGGCGCGGGCGATGGCGGTGCGCTGCTTCTGGCCTCCGGAGAGGGTGATGCCGCGTTCGCCGACCATGGTGTCGTACTTCTCGGGGAAGCCTTCGATGTCGGCGGCGATACTGGCGGCCTCGGCGGCGGCGCACACCTGATCGTCAGTGGCGTCGTCCACGCCGTAGGCGATGTTCTCGCGAATGCTGTCGCCGAAAAGAAATGTCTCTTGGGGCACGAAGCCGATGCTGTGGCGCAGCTCATCGAGCGTGAATTCGCGTATGGGACGACCGTCAATGAGCACCGCGCCGGGCTGCGCGTCGTACGTGCGCGGAATCAGGCTGACCAGCGTGGACTTCCCCGATCCAGTAGGGCCGACAATGGCGAGGCTGGTGCCGGATGGGATGCGCAGATTGATGTCGTGCAGGACTCCCGCGCCGTTATAGCCGAAGCTAAGATTTCGAAATTCGATGTCGCCGGAGATGCCCACATCTGCCAAAGGCGGGCAGATATGGGGCACCGTATCCGCGATCTCGGGCTGCTCGCGCATGATCTCGTCGATGCGGACCAGCGACGCCGTGCCCCGCTGAAAGATGTTGATGACCCAGCCGAGCGCGATTACGGGCCATGTAAGCTGAACCATGTAGATGTTGAAGGCGACGAAGCCGCCGATCTCCATTCGATGGTTCAACACTTCGATCCCGCCGACCCAGAGCACGATGATGACGGCAAGTCCAAGCATTGTTTCCAGCGTCGGCCACAACATGCCCATCAGACGGACCAGTTTGAGGCTGCGCGCTATGTACTCTTTGTTCTCGGTCTCGAAGTGGCGAATCTCCGCTTCCTCCTGCGCGTAGGCGCGGATGACGCGCGCGCCGGAGAAGTTTTCCTGCGCGCGGGCGGAGATGTCGGAGAACATGGCCTGTATGCGTTCGAAGCGTTCATGTATGCGGCGGCCGAAATATTGCACGGTGATGCTGGCGATGGGCAGCGGCGCAAAGGCGCAAAGCGTCAGCTTGGGGCTGATGCTGAACATGAAAATCAGGGCGCCCACGGTGAACACCAGCGTGTTTGCCGAATACATGATCGCCGGTCCGAGCAACATGCGAACCGCGTTGAGGTCGTTCGTGGCGCGGGCCATGATGTCGCCGGTGCGAGTGCGCTGGTAGTACGAATAAGAAAGTTTCTCGAGATGGCGGAACAGGTCGTTGCGCAGGTCGAACTCGATTTCGCGCGAGATGCCGATAAGAATCCAGCGAGTGAGGAACTGGAAGATACCCTTGGTGGCGGCGACCGCAATCAGCAGCAGGGAATATGTGACCAGCTTTTCACGAGTCACGCCGGTCTTCAAATCGTCAATCGCGCGGCGAATCACGAGAGGGAAGAGTATCCAGACGCCGTTGTTCAGCAGAACGGACACAGCTCCCCAGAAGAACTGTGCGCGGTACTTCTTTGCATAAGGAAATAGCGGTCGCAGGGAGTTGAGCATCATCGCTTTAGATGAATTGTAGCAGCAGAAAAACGCAAAATCGGAAAAACGGAAAATCGCAAAATCGAGAAAAACCGAAAAGCGGAGAAACGAGGCGTTCAGGAGCGATCAGATCAAGTGAGAAAGCATGACTTTCAGATTTTCCGATTTTGCGTTTTTACGATTTTCCGATTGTTTCAGTCGTTCAGGTGGAGCTTGACTTGGTCTTCTTCCGGGTCCTTGACCGGACGCCGGGCGTGCCATGCGCGGAGCCCGAAAGCGATTACGACGCCGACCACGCAAGCGGCGCCAAAGACGTACTTCAGCTCCGGCATCCAGAGGATGAATCCGATAACGACGATAACCGCGATGAGCAGTGCGCCAACGCCTTTAAAGTTCGCCATAAGTCCTCCGTTCCACGGGCAGACGAGCCGAGCGCTTACGTCGGAACCTTCAAAATCATATACCCGCCAATGAATCCGAAGATCAGGTCAGGCGACCAGGCGGCTAACAGCGCGGGTAGCTGGTTGGCGTTGCCGAGATCCTCAAACAGGCCGGACGCTATCCAGTACACGACAGCAATGCCCACGGCGACAGCGACGCCAGTCAGCGCGCCTTTTTTGGCCGTGGTCAGCGCAAAGGGAATGGCGATCACTGCCATCACGAACGTAATCAGCGGGTAAGAGAACTTCTTCTGCAATTGCACGCGCAGCCGGACCACGTCGAAGCCGCTCTGTTGCAGTTCCTGGATGTACTGCCGCAGTTCGCCGTAGTTCATTTCCGACGACTGTTTCACTTCCTTGAGGAAGTAGGCCGGAGGTTCGTTGATCTCTTTGAACGTAGCGACATCGAAGGTGCGGTAATCCGTGACGCTCGATCCCTTGAAGGCGCGCTCCCAGCCCTGCTCGAAGACCCACTTCTGAAGATCCTCGTCCCAGTGTGCGCGTGTGGCATAGACGCGCTTGGTCAACTCGAACGTCTGCGGGTCGAACTCGAAAACGGAGATGCTGCCGAAGCGATTCTTGTAAGCGTCGAACAACTCGTAATAGAACATCGTGTTGTTCGCGCCGAAGATCCACTTGCGATCGGGGCGAAGATACGTTTGCGCCGGCTTGCCCTTGATCTGGTTGCGCAGTGCGTCCTGGCGTTTGTTGGCGTGCGGCAGATAGAACTGGTCGAAGAAGAACAGGCCGATCGCGATCATGGCGGCAATGGCGAGCACCGGCACCACCATGCGATAAATGCTGATCCCAGTGGCCTTCATCGCCGTGATCTCGTTGCTCTTGGACATGATCCCGAAGACGACCAGTACCGTCAGCAGCACGCTCATCGGCGTAAGGTTGTAGATCATGTAGGGCGTGACATTGATCAGGTACTCGCCCACGAGGATAAGCGGAACGCGGTTGGCGACGATGTCCTTGAGCAGTTCAAAGAACGTAAAGACCAGCAACAGAACGAGGAAGGTCGCCAGGATCATCCCCAGATAGGTGAGAAAATCCTTGAGGATGATGTCGTCCAGCAGCATCGGAAACTTGGTGTGCAGAAAGCGCTGGCGCCAAATCTTCCGGTCGATTGAAGTGCCGTTAGCGAATCCAGGCGTAAGGCGCTTGCTTTTGCGGCCAAACCATTCCATGAATTGCGCCCAGGCGGCCTTCATCGAGATAATTTCGATCGGCATTCGCCCGACGCGCCAGATAAGAATCAAGCCACCCAGGAAAAACAGGATGTCGCCGAGCCATATGGCAGGCCCTACGGGCAGCTTGCCCTGGCGCGCCAGAGCCATGCCGGCCAGCATGGCGAAATAGTAGAGAAAGACCAGTCCGATCGTCAGCACGAATCCCGTGGACTTGCCTCCGCGCTTGGCCGAGAGCCCCAGCGGGATGCCGACGAGCGCGAGCACCAGGCAGGCGGCCGCGAAAGCCAGTCGGCGGTGGAACTCAATCAGGTACAGGCGCTGCTTTGTGGGATCGGATTCGGTTTTTGCGAGGCGCCAGAGTTCCGTGGTCGCAAGTTGGGTTGCGGGCGCGATTTCCTTCGTTTGCGGGGTATCGCTCGCCGGAAGCGGAATGACGATGTCCGAAGAAGAGAAGGTTGAGGCCTGGTACTGGTCCGCCTGCTTGGGGACGGTCTCGTGTTGCGCCCCGTTTCTCAAGTGGAGGCGCAGTCGCTCGCCCGACTCGTTGACCACGACGCCGTTGTGGGCAACGGTAATTTTAGGGGCTGAGGGCGTGCTGATGTCCGCCAGGAACACGCCTTTCCATGTAGCTGCGCCCTGGCCTGGGACCGCATCCTGAACATAAAGCACGTAGTTCTTCAGATCTTCGTAGAACACGCGCGGCTGAATTTCGAATGACGCCTGCGATGCCTTCAGGTGGTCCTGCAGGTCGTCGAGAGCGGAAGCTGCTCGCGGAGCCAAAAAGGCGTTGTTCAGCAAAGCCACTCCCAGGGCGGCGGCGACCAGGATCATGATGATCCGCACGAAGGCCACCGAACCCATCCCGGAACTGCGCATTGCCGTGATCTCGCTATCAGCGGCCAGACGGCTCAGTCCAATCAGAATGCCCACCAGCACGGCCATTGGGATCGTGAAAGTCAGCGTGGCCGGAAGCGTGTAGGCGAAAATTTCGAGCACCGTGGGCAAGGGGGCACTCTGGCGAACAACCAGATCTAGGATCCGGCCGATATCGCGCATGAAGAATATAAACGTAAAGATCGCCGCGCCGATGGCCGCGTGCGAGAGGACTTCACGAAGAATGTATCGCGTCAGTATGCGCATCAGGCCAATTGAGAATAACAAATTTTACGTTCGGATGATGTGATGAGGTGATGAAACCCAGGTGAGTTCGCCTTCCACGCCCAAAGTCGGGCAGTTGACATACGATTTCGCGCCAATCGCTGCTAATGCTTGGCCACTCTGTAGTTTGCGTGGAATTAGTGCAGCAGGGTGTGGCGGATTTGCATCTTTAAGATCGTGGGTACCTCCGTCTATACTTGGAGGAATGACTTTGTCTGACAAGAAGACCTTGCTCTTGCTGAAGCCACGGGGGTTCTGTGCGGGCGTGGTGCGAGCGATCGATATCGTCCGTATTGCGCTGGATACATTCGGCCCTCCCATTTACGTGCGCAAAGAGATTGTGCATAACCGCTACGTGGTCGAGGAGTTATCCGCCAAGGGGGCGGTGTTTGTCGACGAGGTGGAGGAAGTACCCGAGGGCGAGCGCGTCATCTATAGCGCGCACGGAGTGGCGCCGGAAGTCAGGGAAGCTAGCCGGCAGCGCCGATTGAGGGTCATCGACGCCACCTGCCCACTGGTGACAAAGGTACATGTTGAAGCTGCCCGGTTTGCCAAAGAGGGATACTCTCTGATCCTGATTGGCCACCACGACCACGACGAGGTGATCGGCACGTTGGGCGAGGCTCCGGCGGTGACGCAGGTGGTTGGCTCCCCCTCGCAGGTCGAGAAGCTGGAAGTGCCAGATCCGGACCGCATCGCCTACCTTACCCAGACAACGTTAAGCCTGGACGAAACGGCAGGAATCATCGAGGCTCTGCGAAAGAAATTCCCCAATATCACGGGACCTTCGGCGCAAGACATCTGCTATGCGACGCAGAATCGGCAGACTGCCGTAAAGAATGTCGCGGGGGATGCGGATCTTTTGCTAGTTGTTGGTTCAGTGAACAGTTCGAATTCGAACCGGCTGGTCGAGGTCGCCCGTAACATGGGCAGCAGCTCGCATCTGATAGAGAATTACAAAGCGATCAATCCCGAGTGGCTGCAGGGTGTAGAGACTGTCGCATTGACGGCGGGAGCCTCGGCTCCGGAGTGCCTTGTAGAAGAGGTCGTGAGTTTCCTTGCCAGCAAGGGCTTCGATGACGTTCGTGAAATCGAAGTGATGCCAGAAAACGTGCGGTTCGGCCTGCCGATCGAGATCGTGGATGCGATTTCGGGCGCGCCCGTCGGACGCACGTCACCAACAGCAACGGAGGTTGTGCGTGGGGAGCAATAACTCGGATCAATCATGTGAGGCTGTCCCCGCGGCTTTAGACTCGCAAGCTTCCCAACTTGGAAATTCGCGATTCGCATCCCGCATGCGTTTTGGCAAATTGGAAGACATGGCTGGCCGGCTGGCTGCCTCGATCGAGTCGGCGAAGAGCTATTTGTTTTCGGTGCAGCACGAAGATGGCTACTGGTGCGGGGAACTGGGTGCCGACACGACCCTGCAATCCGATTACATACTGCTCCATCGACTGTTGGGCACGGGCACGGAGGAGCGGCTCAGGAAGGCCGCCAACGATATTCTGACGCGCCAGAACGAAGATGGTGGATGGCCCATCTACGACGGCGGACCCTCGAACATCAGCGCGACTGTCAAAGGCTATTTCGGACTGAAGCTGGTGGGGTTCTCGCAGGATCATCCCTCGCTCGTCAAGGCGCATGAGTGCATTGACCGGCTCGGAGGCGTTACTGCCGTCAACACGTTCACCAAGCTCTATCTCTGCTTCATGGGGCAGTACGACTACAACGCCGTGCCGGCGATCCCGCCCGAGATCGTGCTGTTTCCCAACTGGTTCTGGTTCAACATCTACGAGATTTCCTCGTGGTCGCGGGCCATCCTGGTGCCGCTCTCAATCGCCTACGCAAAGAAGCCGTTCAAGAAGGTTCCACCGGAGATGGGTATTCAGGAGTTATTCCCCGGCGGTGACATGCAGAAAACAAATCTGCACCTGAAATGGGATAAGAAGCTGGTCAGTTGGCGCAACTTCTTTCTCGTGATGAACCAGCTGGTCCACCTGTTCGAGCGCGTGCATGTTCGCCCGCTGCGCTCGATCGCCTTGAAAAAGGCGGAGAAGTGGATGCTTGAGCGCTTCGAGATGAGCGACGGGCTGGGCGCGATTTATCCGGCGATGTGGAATGCCATCGTGGCACTGCGCTGCCTCGGTTACTCGGTGGACGACCCGCAGGTGATTCGAGCCATGGACGAGTTCGAGGCCCTGGGCATCGAGGAAAGCGATTCGTTCCGGATGCAGCCCTGTAAGTCCCCTGTGTGGGACACCGTTTACGCGATGTACGCGCTTGGCGAGGCCGGCGTCTCGCGCAGTGACCCCCGCATGATCGCCGCGGCTGACTGGGTCTTGAAAAAGCAGGTCACGCACAAAGGCGACTGGGCCGTGAAGGTGAAGAACGTCGCGCCCGCCGGTTGGTATTTCGAGTTCAATAACGAGTTCTATCCCGACGTTGACGACACCGGCATGGTCAACCTCGCCCTGGCGCATGTCGAGCATCCGAACGAGCGCTATCAGCACGATTCCGTAAAGCGCGCAATTGACTGGATTTTTGCCATGCAGTGCAAGAACGGCGGCTGGGCGTCGTTCGACAAAGACAACACGCGCATGGTGTTCCAGTACATTCCTTTCGCCGATCACAACGCCATGCTCGATCCGCCAACCGTGGACATCACTGGACGCATGCTGGAAATGCTTGCGGCGTACGGCTTTACGCAAGAGCACCCATCCGTGAAACGCGCCATCGAATTCATTAAGAGCGAACAGGAGTCCGATGGATCGTGGTTCGGCCGCTGGGGCGTCAATTACATTTACGGAACCATGCTTTGCCTGCGTGGTCTTGAAGCCATCGGGGTAGATACGCACGAAGCCTTTATTCAACAGGCGGCGGAGTGGCTGCGCAGCATTCAAAATGCCGACGGCGGCTGGGGAGAAACGGTCGCCTCGTATGATGATTCAGGGCTGCGCGGTCAGGGCGAAAGCGCCGCATCACAGACCGCGTGGGCGGTCATGGGGCTGCTCGCGGCGGGGGACACTCGCAGCGATTCTGTCGCACGCGGCATTGCCTATTTGATGGCGACCCAGAGAGCGGATGGCTCGTGGTTCGATAAATATTACACGGGAACGGGGTTCCCGAAGGTCTTCTACCTGAAGTACTACATGTATGCGGAGTACTTCCCACTCATCGCGCTGGCCACGTACGCAAAGATTATGAATCGTACGGCCGAGGCGCTCGAGCCGGCAGCGCAGAGTTGAAATCTGGACGGGCTTGGGACACGAAGGGACGAATAAGTAATGCGATTTCCATTGTCGTTGACGACGGACCTGACGAAATACATCGTCAAAAAGAAATTGGCGGGCGTTAAGACGTATCCGCTCGTGATGATGCTGGAGCCGCTCCACGCCTGCAACCTGACGTGTACCGGATGCGGCCGTATTCGCGAGTACGAGAGCACGATCCGCGAGGTCGTTCCGGTGGAACAGTGCCTGGCCGCGGCCGACGAGTGCGGCGCGCCCATGGTTTCCATCTGCGGCGGCGAGCCCCTGATCTACAAGGAAATCGGACGGCTTACCAGCGAACTACTGAAACGCAAAAAGCACGTCATTCTGTGTACCAACGGCGTGTATATCCGCAAGCGCATTGGCGACTTCACGCCGACCGACCGCTTCACGTTCAACGTTCACCTCGACGGGATGAAGAAATCCCACGATCTTGCGGTTGAGCGTGACGGCGTCTTCGACGACGCGATTGACGGAATAAAGTGCGCCAAGGAGCGCGGTTTCCGCGTGACCAGCAACACCACGGTCTATCTCGAAACCGATATGAAAGAGATCGAGGCGCTCTTTGAATATCTGGGGACCCTCGGCGTGGATGGGCACACGATTTCGCCCGGCTACTCTTACAGCGCCGTACAGACGAAGGAAATTTTCCTTGATCGCCAGATGATTCGCGAGAAGTTCCAGGATATCAAGCGGATTGCGAAGAAGTATCCCGTGATCAACTCGCCCATCTATACCGAGTTTCTTGCCGGCGATCGCGAGTTGATGTGTACAGCGTGGGGAACTCCGACCTACAATACGAAGGGTTGGAAGGCGCCCTGTTACCTCATGACCGACGGCCACTACTCCACGTTCAAGGAGTACATCAACGAGACGCCGTGGGAGAAATACGGTTTTGGCCGCGACCCACGATGTGAAAACTGTCTCGTCCATTCCGGCTACGACACTGGTGCCGCAAGCGGTGAGAACGCGAAGTTCGGCGATACATGGAAGTTGCTTGCGTTTACGCTATTCGGGTAACTCTGTCGTACCTGCCTGGTGATCGAACGGACTTTGGAACGGTGCCCCACGTTCCGCGAAGCTAACGTGGGAAATTTTGTACTGCGCATTGACTTACTGAGAACCGCTTTTGAAAGCTTTTGTTACAGGCGCGACCGGTTTTGTAGGGAGCCATGTAGCCCGCGCGCTGCATGATGCCGGCGCCGAGGTGCGCGTGCTGGTTCGCCCCACCAGTCGCACGGACAACATCGACGCCCTGCCCGCCGAGCGCGTAGTTGGCGACTTGCTTGAGCCGGAGTCTCTGAAGAAGGGCATGTCGGGCTGTGATGCCGTCTTTCATGTCGCGGCTGACTATCGGCTTTGGGCCCGCGACTCGGCTGAGATGTTCCGCTGCAACGTTGGCGGAACGCGCAGCGTGATTGAGGCGGCGACCCAGGCCGGCGTGCGGCGCATCGTTTACACCAGCAGCGTTGCGACCATGGGATTCAACGGCCATAACGGGCATCTGGCTGACGAGGAATCGCTCGTATCGCTCGACGATATGATCGGCCCCTATAAGCAGTCCAAGTTTGTCGCGGAACAGGTAGCAATCAAGGCTGCAAAAAACGGCGTTGACCTGGTCATCGTGAATCCGACGACGCCCGTGGGGGAACAGGACATCAAGCCCACGCCCACCGGACGCATCATCCTCGATTTTCTCAAGCGCAAGTTCCCGGCCTACGTGGATACTGGTCTCAACCTGGTTGACGTTACCGAATGCGCTCGCGGACATATCGCGGCTTTTGAGAACGGCCGAAGTGGAGAGCGGTACATTCTCGGTGGCGAAAATCTCACGCTGAAGCAGATTCTCGATAAGCTGGCGGTCATCACCGGATTGCCTTCTCCCAAGGTGCGTTTGCCCTACGCCGTTGCCTTCGCTGCCGCCATCGTGGATACCACCGTAACTGGCATGATGCTGCATCGCGAGCCACGGGCGACGATCGATGCCGTTCGCATGGGACGCAAGAAGATGTTCGTCGGGTGTACGAAGGCGGAGCGCGAACTGGGCTGGAAGACAGTTCCAGTGGAGGGCGCCCTGCGCCATGCCGTAGATTGGTTCCAAAGTCACGGTTATGTCGTATAGAGTCGTCATCATCGCTGCGTTGGAGCGCGAAGTGGCCCCGCTCGTCAGAGGATGGCGTGCAGTTGACGACGGTGTCTCTCACGTTTATCGCTCGTTTGCCAAGGACGATACCGTGGTGGTCTGTGCGGGAATAGGACCCAGAGCTGCCCGTCGCGTGACGGAAGCCGCCATCGCGGAATATAAGCCGGAGCTGCTTGTTTCCGCAGGCCTCGCCGGAGCGATCACTCACGACTTGAGAGTGGGCGAGGCCATTGTCCCCTCGACCATCATCAATGCCGCTACGGGTGAGCAGTATGTAACCGGGCACGGCAGCGGGATTCTGGTTAGCGCGTCGGAAGTTGCAGGGCCAGAGGCGAAGCTGCTTTTCGCTCGCCAGCATGGTGCTCAATTGATCGATATGGAGGCCGCCTCGGTAATCGAATTCGCAAAGCGGCATGGAATCGCTTTTACGGCAGTCAAGGCGATTTCCGACGAAGCTGAGTTCGAGGTGCCGGAACTCGCTTCGTTTGTGGATTACGAGGGGCGATTCTTGACGGGGGAGTTCGTTCGGCATGTGTCCCTGCGGCCCCGGATGTGGGGCATAGTCCGCAAGCTCGCCGCCAATAGCGCGCATGCCTCCGTCGAGCTTTGCAATGTTCTGCGCAAGCTGATCGAAGAAGGCAAGCAGCAGGGTAGTTCAAAGCATTCGGTCGTTCTTGGAAAGGATGTTCGTTAGAAATGACGGTTGTGGCTAATCTGGAGGCTGTTGGCGGACTGAGCACCGTACCCAGGACGATGCTGGCAGCCGTATATCGCGGGCAGAACGACGTCCGCATGGAAACCGTCCCCGTGCCGGAGATCGGCGCGGGAGAGTTGCTGATCAGGGTACATACCTGTGGCGTCTGCGGCACTGACCTGAAAAAGATCGGTACGGGTTCGCATTCCGCCCCGCGTATTTTCGGCCACGAGACGGCAGGTATCGTTATCCGCGCGGGCGAGGGCGTCAGCGGCTACCGTGTCGGAGACCGTGTGCTGGTATTCCATCACATACCCTGTGGCGATTGTTATTACTGCCGGCGTAAGGTATTCGCCCAGTGCCCTACCTATAAGCAGGTGGGATGCACCGCAGGTTTTGAGCCCAGCGGCGGAGGATTTTCCGAGTACGTTCGGGTCATGGAGTGGATCGTCCGTCTAGGCGGGGTAGTGCCGATTCCCGATGACGTTTCCTGGGAGCAGGCAGCCTTGGTCGAACCCGTGAATACCTGCATGAAAGGCGTGGAAACGCTGAACCTGCAACAGGACGAGACAGTTTTGGTGGTCGGGCAGGGGCCGATCGGGATCATCCTAGCCCTTCTGAGCCAACGCAGGGGTGCCCATGTAATAACTTCCGATTTGTTCCCGCAGAGGCTTACAATTGCCACAGGCTTAGGGTTAAGGGATTCTATTGACGTCTCCCGTTCGGAAACGGTAAGTTCCATTATGGGAAGAACTGAGGGGCGCGGGGCTGACGCCGTCATTCTGGCGGTAGCCAGCAATGCCTTAATCCCGGTCTGCTTGAATGCGGTTCGTCCCGGAGGACGAGTGTTGCTTTTCGCACAGACGGTCCACGGCGAGGCGAAGTTTGATCCTGCTGCGGTCTGCGTGGACGAGAAGTCGCTCCTGGGTTCTTACAGCGCTTCGGTGGATTTGCAGAAGGAATCAGTTAGGTACGTTTTCAGCCGCGAAGCGGATCTCGAAAGGCTGGTGAGCCATCGATTTCCCCTCGAAAAAGCGTTGGACGCGTTAACCTTGGCTGCCCACCCCCAACCGGACACGTTGAAGCTGATGGTTCAACCGGGCAGCAAGTGGGAAGGATGATAGTGAACGGACATATGACAGCAGCCGTCCTCTACGGCAAAGAGGACGTGAAGATTGAGCAGGTTCCGATTCCCCGCGTCGGGGAAGGCGAGGTCCTGATTAAGGTTCAGGTTGCGCTGACCTGCGGTACTGATCTGAAGGTCTATCAGCGCGGTTATCACGCCCGGATGATTGTCCCTCCGGCGCTCTTCGGCCACGAACTCGCCGGCGTCATCGAGGAGACCGGCCCCGGAGTAAAAAATTTCAGGAAAGGTCAGCGGGTTGTCGCCCTGAACTCGGCGCCCTGCGGCCAATGCTTCTACTGCTCCCGCCATCAGGAGAACCTCTGCGAGGACCTGCTGTTCAACAACGGAGCCTACGCCGAGTACATCAAGATTCCACGGCGCATCGTAGAAACCAACATGCTCGTCGTTCCCGCCAATGTAAAGTACGAGGAAGCGGCGATGGTCGAACCCGTGGCCTGTGTCCTGCGCGGCTTGCACGAGGCGAACGCCGAGATCGGCGACACCGTCGCGGTGATTGGTGGCGGCCCCATCGGGTTAATGTTTATTCAGGTGGCGAAGCTTACCGGATGCAATGTAATCGCGGTCGTCAAGCGCGATGCCCAGGTTGCGTTCGCAAAACGCCTCGGGGCTGACGAGATCGTTCAAATCACCCAGGTTCAGGACCCGGTCGAAGCCGTGCGCGCTCTTTCGCCCGATCGGCGCGGAGCCGACGTTGTCATTGAAGCCGTCGGACGCCCTGATGCCTGGGAGCAGTCCATCGAGATGGTTCGCCGTGGCGGCACCGTCAATTTCTTTGGCGGCTGCGCCAGCGGTACCAAGGTCCGGCTGGATACCAACCGCCTGCACTACTCTGAAGTGACGCTGAAAGCCACGTTCCACCATACGCCTGAAACCGTACGCAAGGCTTTCACGCTCATTGCCGAGAGGAAGATCAAGGGCCCGGACTACATCACCAGCGAAGCGCCGCTTACTAAACTCAACAGCGTTTTGCGACACATGATGAACCGCAACGGCGACATCAAGACGGCCATCATTCCGGGGCACTAGAGCTGGACATCCATTCTATGGTGCCATTCACCAGCAACGATTCCCAACATCACGGGCTGGACCGGGCTCGTGCGTCTGTTGATGACGCATCTCGCGCCGATCTGCTGGCCGCCGGGTGGGCCGCCCTACCCCCTGATTACCGCGTCCCTCAGACTGCTCCCTCGCTTGAACAGGCGAAAGCCTATTGCGAGCGCCTGGCGCGCTGCCATTACGAGAACTTCTCCGTTGCTACCTGGTTCCTGCCCAAGCGCCTGCGCCCCCACTTTCACAGCGTTTACGCCTACTGCCGGATTGCCGACGATCTCGGCGACGAAGTCGGCGACGCCCGGCAATCGCTTGCGCTGCTGGACGAGTGGGAACGTGAACTCGACGCTTGCTACGAGGGGGAGCCCCGCCACCCTGTTTTCGTGGCTCTGCGCGAGACGGTGCGTGCGTGCGACGTCCCCAAGCAGCCCTTTGCCGACCTGCTCAAGGCTTTTCGCCAGGACCAGGCCGTATTACGCCACGAGTCATTCGACGACCTGCTCGGATACTGCCGTTACTCGGCGAATCCGGTCGGCCACCTCGTGCTCTATCTCTGCGGATACCGCGACGAGGAACGGCAGCAACTCTCCGATTTCACCTGCACCGCCTTGCAACTCGCCAATTTCTGGCAGGACGTGAGCGTCGATCTCGCCAAGGGCCGCATTTACCTTCCGCTCGAAGACCTGCGGCAATTCGGCGTCACGGAAGAACAGATTGCCGAACGCCGTTTTGACGGCAATTTCCGCGAACTCATGCGCTTCGAGGTGAATCGCGCGCGCCAATGGTTCGAGCGCGGCATGACACTGATTCAGAAAGTTGATCGTGAACTCGCCGTTGACCTCGAACTCTTCAGCCGCGGAGGCCTCGAAATCCTGAAAGCCATAGAACAACAGGACTACGATATTCTGAAACGCCGGCCCTCGATCTCGAAACCGCGCAAGTTGCGGCTTGTAGCTCGCGCCGCCATTGGGAGGCTGAGAGCCTGATGATCTCCACAGCGCAGGACGTTGGATCGGCAAGCCACAAGACATCATCCCTGCAGTTGCGGGCCGCCTATGCCGTCTGCCGCAGCATCGCGCGCCATGCCGCCAAGAATTTCTACTACGGATTCCTCGCCCTTCCGCACTATAAGCGCAACGCCCTCTGTGCGCTCTACGCCTTCATGCGTCATGCCGACGACATCAGCGACGACCCGGCCCTGCCTCTGGAGGAGAAGCGCCAACGGCTAGAAGAGTTCAGCGACCGCCTGCACCGCGTTCTCGTCGGCGAATCCACGGACGATCCTGTCTTGCTCGCCGTTGCCGACACCCAGCGCCGCTACAAAATCCCGGCCGAACTGCTCGATCAACTCGTTTACGGCACCACCATGGACGTGCAGGAATGCATACCGTCGGTGGTCGAACCGCGACCCATCGCGGCCACGCCTCCCGCCGTGCTCTACATGAGCTTCGACGACCTGTATCGCTATTGCTATCACGTAGCATCCGTCGTCGGTCTCGCCTGCATTCACATCTTCGGATACAAGGATCCCGAAGCCGAGCGGCTGGCCGAAGAAACCGGCATTGCCTTCCAGCTCACCAACATCGTTCGCGACGTAAAAGAAGACGCCCTGATGGGCCGCGTGTACCTGCCTCAGCAGGACCTTCAGCAATTCGGCATATCGGAAGCCGATCTGGTCAACTTCGATCATCCCGAACGCTTCCGCCCGCTGCTGGAGTTCGAAGCCCAGCGCGCCCGCGATTTCTACGCTTCCGCCGAAAAACTTCTCCCGCTGGTTGACGACGACAGTCGGCCCGCCCTGTGGACGCTGGTCGAGATCTACCGCCGCCTGCTCGAAAAGATTGCCGCCAACGGCTACAACGTGTTTGGCGAGAAGATTCGGCTCACGACGTGCGAAAAACTTAGGGTGCTCGCCCGCGGACTTTGGCGTCGCCTCCTATGACATCCAGCGGCCCTATCACACGCCCTGTCACACAGAAGACGGTTGCGATTGTTGGCGGCGGACTGGCTGGACTTTCGGCGGGATGCGCACTGGCCGATGCCGGGTTCAACGTCACGCTGTTTGAGCGGCGTCCATATCTTGGCGGACGCGCCTCCTCCTACCAGCATCCGGGCACGAGCGAGGTCGTGGACAACTGCCAGCACGTGCTGCTGGGCTGCTGCACCAATCTACTCGACCTCTACCGCCGCATCGGCGTCGAAGATCAGATTCGCTGGTACGACCGGCTCACCTTCATCGAGCCTGGGGGACGGCGCTCGGCCATCGCTACCTCGGGCTTGCCGGCTCCGCTGCATACCGCGCCTTCGTTCCTGCGCTCGTCCGCGCTGTCGTTCGCGGACAAACTAGCCGTCACGCGCGCCATGTTCGCGCTCATGCCTCGCCTTCCGGACGACGATGGCACCGACTTCCTAACGTGGCTTAAGCGCCACGGCCAGAGCGAACGCGCCATCGAACGCTTCTGGAAAGTCGTTCTCGTCAGCGCCCTCAATGAAGACCTCGACAAAACGTCCGTGCGCAGCGCGGCCATGGTCTTTCGCGACTCGTTTCTGAAGTCAGCCGAGGCCGGACGCATGGGCGTGCCTGCGGTGCCGCTTACCGATCTCTACAGCCATGCGGGAAATTATGTAGCGGATCGCGGCGGGCAAATCGAGTTCCGCGCTGCAATCGAAAGTGTGCAGGGAAGCGTGTTCCGCAAGTACGGATCGGAGCAGAACAGCAGGTTCGATCCAGCGGTGAAGCTTTGCGTTGCCGGGACAGAGATTATGCCTGACTACGCTGTGCTGGCGGTGCCGTTTGATGTGCTCGATCGTATTCTGCCCGACAGTTCGCCGGCGCAGCCGCTGAGGAAGATGCTTGCGCAGTTCGAGACTTCGCCGATTACGGGCGTCCATCTGTGGTTCGACCGCGAGATCACCGAACTCGATCATGCCGTTTGCTCGACCGCACGATTCAATGGATGTTCCACAAATCCCGAATACAGGACCGTAGCGCCGCGACGAATGTCGGCAGCTACATCGAACTGGTCATCAGCGCGTCGAAGTCGCTCGTGGACACGCCGCGCGGCGAGATAATCGACCTTGCGGTGCGTGAACTGGGCGAGTTCTTCCCGGCGGTGAAAGACGCGACACTGCTGAAATCCACGGTCATCAAGGAAGTTCACGCGACCTATTCGCCGAAACCCGGCTCCGATGCGCATCGTCCAGGACCCGAGACTGCGTGGCCGCAGATCTTTCTCGCTGGTGACTGGACTGCGACTGGCTGGCCCGCGACGATGGAAAGCGCTGTCCGCAGCGGCTATATCGCTGCCGAAGCCGTCTGCCGCGCCGCAGGAGTGGAGCGACGCTTCCTCGTTGCCGATCTGCCGGCGAAGGGACTGATGCGGATGTTCAAGTAGTACTCAGTACTCAGTACTCAGTACTCAGTACTCAGTACTCAGTACTCAGTAAACCTGTTCGCTGCGCTCCTCGGAATGACAATCTATAACGTCTCTTCTACAATCACTGGCTAGACAATAATGCACTCACATCAAGTGATCTTTTGGATCGGGTTTAACCTGTTCGTGCTGGCGATGCTGGTGCTCGATCTGGGCGTGCTCAATCGCCGCGCGCACGTCGTCAAATTCCGCGAAGCGATTGGGTGGACGATCCTGTGGATCAGCCTGGCAGCGATCTTCGCTGTTGGCGTGTACTTCTGGCGCGGGCGCGCGACGGCGCTCGAGTTTACAACTGGCTATGTTGTCGAGTTGGCGCTTAGCGTCGATAACCTGTTCGTCTTCATCCTGATCTTCCGTTATTTCAACGTGCCTCAGCACTACCAGCGCAAGGTGCTGTTCTGGGGTATCATCGGCGCGCTCGTGGCGCGAAGCATCTTCATTGTCGCGGGCATCACGCTGATTCACCACTTTCACTGGATCATCTACGTCTTCGGCGCGTTTCTCGTTTACGCCGGCATCAAGCTTGCGTTCCAAAGGGACGAGAAGAGCGTTCGTCCGGAACACAATGCAGTCGCCAAGTTCCTGCGCAAGTTTGTGCCGGTGACCAAGGAATACGTTGGCGGAAACTTCTTCACGCGCAACGGCGGACTCTACGCAACTCCGCTATTCGTTGTGCTCGTCGTCGTCGAGACAACTGACGTTCTGTTTGCCGTGGACTCGATTCCGGCGATCCTCGCCATCACGCGAGACGCGTTCATCGTTTACACGTCGAATGTCTTCGCCATCATGGGACTGAGAGCGATGTACTTCGCGCTGGCAGGAATGATGGAGATGTTTCACTACCTGCATTACGGCCTGTCGATGGTACTGGTCTTCATCGGCGCGAAAATGCTGCTGTCGAACTACTACCCGATTCCGACGGAATGGGCGCTCGCGGTCGTCGCGGGATTGCTCGGGATTTCGGTTGGAGCATCGCTGTTGTTTCCGGTGAAGGCGAAGACCCCATCCTTAGATCGATCCACGTAAATCTATGGATATAAAGGAGTTAGTTGGTTGATATGTCTGGATCGAAAGCTGGATCAAAACCCACCACGGAGGCACAGAGACACGAAGGGAGCGGACGTTGCTCGGAGATAGGTGGTGATATGGGGCTGTTATCGCCAACAATCGTGGAACTCTACCGAGATTGGGCGTAAAGTCAGGGCATGAAATGGCCTTTGGTGTTCGTCGCCGTTTTCGCCGCAGCCGTCCACATTCCCTTGTGTCTTGCCCAAAATACCGCTGTGGTCACGATTGAGGTTAAAGACCCAACAGGTCTTGTGCTTCCCGGCGCTGAGGTTATTGTTGTGCCTGTAAAACAGACTGCAAACACTCTGTCGCGTACTGATAGCAGCGGCATCGTGACATTCGAATTGGCAACCGGCACATACGAGCTTTCCGTGAAGTTGAAGGCGTTCAGAACCGTGACCAAGGAGATCATGGTCACCAACACGAATCGCCAGACGTTCGCGATTGTATTGCCGGTCGGCAGTTGCCCACCCGGCCCCTGTTTAGAAGTCATGCCCTTAGCCACGTCGATACAGACTGCCCGATTTGAAAATGGCCTGAGGGGCGAACTGCGAGCGAACTTTGACGACGACAGCGATATTTTTCTATCAGCTAACTCTAGCGCACATCTGCATTTCATCCTGTTCTCAAACGCGGACGGACTCAAGGTGTATCAAAACTGGAACCAATGGGGGCTTTACTCGCGTTCCGTCTTAGCACTGGACGAGAACGCGAAAAGATACGAGATCACCATGCCGGTAGTGCAGCACTGGACGAGAAATTTCCCTTCGACAGACACAATCAATAAGGGGGATGTTCTTGTAACAGACGTCAATTTGTGCAGTTGGCATGTATCGCCGAAGCTTCCAACGTCCGCACAGGGAATCAAGCTTCGCCTGACCGGACGTTTTGCGATTCAGAACACCCCCGCCAACAGAAACACCGTCTGGACGGGACATATCGAAACGCCGCCGATTCAAGTTACTTTCGACGCAGCTTGTGTAGCAGCGCTCAACGCTGACTGAGAGAAAGAATCAGGATTGATGGCGAGAAATCCTTAGCGCTGTATCGACCGTGCTCCGCGCACAGATGTTGACGCGTGCGATGAAGCATTCCGTGGAGCATTGTCGATACGGCGATTTGGACAAAGCCTAGCAGGACTCTATGGGTATTGAATGGTTTTGCTGTGGCGCGGAAGCCCAGAAAACGCAGTGCGCGTGAGCGCCTGAAGGATCAAGAAGGCGTTTTGCGGGGCTGATCTCGGGTGGATGAACACGATATTTATAGCGGCTGAGAGGGCAAGAACGGTCAAGAACGGTCTTGTGGGCGCACTCCGGCGCTAGCGGGCGCAAGGACTGGTGGCCCACACAACGCGGTTTTCGTTGTGTGGGTTCAGCGTCATGTGCTTGATTCGGGCGGTTGGCGCACTGTCAGCGTGATACCGGCGCGTTCACGTTTCCTCGCCGTCCATTCCGACTCGATCTGCACAATCCCCTCGAATCCTGTTGCGCAGTGACGAAAGCTGCTCCACTCCCAATTTGTCGGCTTGACGCACAGGCCTCTTTTCACCGATTTTGTTCTAGAATCAGAACATGTGAACCCACACAACGAAAACCGCGTTGTGTGGGCCACCCGCCCGTCAACAGTGCGATCCAGCACGATACCACAGGTGCATTTATGGGCATTGCCGGCATTCACCTATCAGCTCTCGCGCCGATTGCCGTAGATGCAGGGGGAAGTCTTGCAAAAGCGATTCCAGGGCTCGGAACGGCACTTAACGCAGCCTCGCTCGGAAAGGATTCATGGCAAGCTTGGAAGGATTACCAGAAGTGCATGAGCGGAAAATGATGGGAGAAAGCAAGCGCAAACAAGAAGTATATCCGGTAACCAGAAAATTCGGCCTCGTCGCCGCAATATGCACAGCACCGATATTCATCGTATTTGCTTATTGTGGCGACCCCGATAGGGGATTTACAGCGTGGCTTAGCAGCTTAGTTATCTTAGTTGCTATTCGGATGTTCTGGGGGTTGAAAAAGCGTGCATGGTTCTGGATAACGATCACGATAATTGCGCTTCTTCACGCTATTCTCGTGTTTTGCGTTCCTTGGCCATTCAAGCAGGTTTCGTACGTTGCTCTTTTACCGGTAGCTCTGCCAGATCTGGCCATTGTGTATGGAATTATCAGACTGGTCGAGCGGTTTTCGCGCTGCTGATCCGATCAGCAGTTTTGGCCCCGCCGAATACGGTGGGGCCTCTCTTTAGTGCGCCCGGCAGGGCGCACTCACTTGGAGGTGCAAGTCCTCTACACACCCGGCAAGGGGAAGTGTTAGCTGAACGGCAAGGGTGTCCGTCGCGAGGCGGAATCTGGAGGAAGCTGTAAGCAAAGCGCTGGCCTGACGAACAGGAAGCGGATAGAGGCGGCACGGTGGGGTAAGCGGGCTAATAGACGCAAAGCCCAGTTCTTGCACGGAACGCCGTGACGTAGATCCGACAGGCATAAGCGTGAAGGTGAGTGCGCAATACCCGGGGAGATCTGGCGGTCTGCTTGAGTGCTACCTGCGTCGAGAGAGGCGGGGAAGGATCGCCAGAAGTCAGCCGAGGCCATAGTAGCTGCCGGTATGGGGCGAAGGGCCGAACATGAAACACGGGAGTAGGACAACAGACCTCGATGCGAGCCGAAGAAGCAGAAGCGTACGCGAGTACGGCCAGCGCCGGCGAAGGCAGGCGGAACCTGCCGGGATCGGGCGCGGGCGCCGAGGCTCGGACGGCGGCTGTTGGGCGAACGAAACCGGAAGCGCTGCGGCTGATGGAAGCCGCGGTGGAACGCAGCAACATGCTGTGCGCCTACGAGCGCGTGGTAAAGAACGAAGGCGCACCGGGGGTCGATGGACTGACGGTGGCCGCGCTCAAGCCATGGCTGGTGTCGCACTGGCCGAGCGTAAGACAGGCGCTGTTGGCGGGCGAGTACCTGCCGGAGGCGGTGCGCAAGGTGGAGATACCGAAGCCGCAAGGCGGGGTACGCACGTTGGGCATTCCGACGGTGGTTTCATAATGCACCTCGCTCCACGTGCGTTGAGGATGCGTTGTGAATCTTACTTGAATTGCGCACCCAGTTTCGAAGCTTCTGTTCGTCTGCTTCGTTGATTGTGATCCAGTACTGGGATCCGGCGTTGAGCCTACGTGCTTTTAGAATCGCATGCTGAATCCAGTAGTAGACCACGTTTTCGTTAACTCCAAAATGTTGTGCCACCTGGTTGACGGTTAGCTCTTCGGGCTTTTGGAGCACGGGAGGTGGAATCCGATAGCGGAAGCGGATCCACCGGATTATGTCCATTGTGTAGGGTTTTCCCGTGATGCTGATTTGCCCCTCCCGGCGAAATTCGTCCACGATCTCGGCGTCGCGCAAGTGCTGAGCCATATCTCGAACTCTGTCGATGATCGCGGGAGGATAGCGCATGCGATCAGCCATGTTGGGCGGGAGCTGGAGAGTGAGGTCGGTACAGGCATTCCCCTGCCAGCGGATGTGAACCAAAAGCTGCTTGGGGACAGATGACTTCTCGACGGTAATATCCTTGATGAGCAGCCGTAACATCCGCTTGCGGTCCTTGGTCTGGGTGGTAGGAGCGCGCCATAACTGCGGCAGATCTTTGGCGAGGGCGAGGACTTTCGCCTTCTGCTCAGGGGTTGCAACTCGCGCTTGTTGACGCTGAAAGTCGGCGGCTTGTTGTTTGAGTTCCTCGCAGTGAAGCAGCGCCTCATTCCAGCGTCGCTCCAATGTGGCTGCGACCAGCCGCTGGGACGGATCGACTTCCTGATAGCGCCTCTCGGCGAGCGCGGCTTCATACTCGGCGCGTTCGAGCCGCATCTGCCACTGGCGCCCAAGGGTGTGATCGCGCAATTCCAACTCCTCGAGTGCCGCGAGCGCCAGTTCGAGTTCGGCTGGCTGAAGAGCCTGCAGAACTTGCTCGGCGATGGCGTCGTCGAGCACATTGCAAGGGAGGCCTATGCAGTCTTTGCTGGCCAGACCCTCGATACGTAACCGGTTGCACAGATAGCGGGGAGAAATTCCACCGTTGCCGGTGTAGCGGACGGTGAGTGCTCGGCCACATTGGCCGCACACCAGTAGCCCTTGAAGCAAGGCCAAACCTTCGCGTGCCGGACCGCTCAGTACCATCTCTCCGCCATTGGTGCGGTTCTTCTCCAGCCGTTCCTGGTTCTTCATGTACTCTTCCCAGCTGATGTACCCTTCATGGTGCTCTTGCAGGCTGACGCGCCAGTCCGCCATCGGAACCGGGTGCATCTTTGTATGCACCTCACCCGAGGGGGTGATTTGACGGCGATACTGGTAACGGCCAAAGACGTACATCCCGGCATAGGACGGGTTCTTGAGTATGTTTAGCACACGGCTGTGCGACAGGCGACTCCATATCAGCTTGCCATTCCATGCCCCACCATAGGATCGTTTGGGAAATCGTAACGTGCTTTTCGCAAATTGGTGCATCACCTCATAGGCGCTACCTGTCTCTCGAAAAAAGCGAAACACCAAAGCCACAGCCCCTTGCACTTCTTCATCGGGGTCCATGACGATGTGGCTTTCTTCGTCGTAACAAAACCCAACCGGAAGGGGGAAACGCAGCTCCCCTTTCTTGGCTTTATTGAGCTTGCCACCGAGGAGGCGCCCGCGCAACAAATGAAGTTCTGCCTGAGCCATCGTCCCCTTTAAGCCCAGCAGGAGGCCGTCGTTGAAATCGGCCGGGTTGTAGCAACCGTCCTCGTCGATCACCAGCGTATCGGTGAGTGCACAAAGCTCCAGCAATCGATGCCAGTCCAAATTCGAGCGCGACAGCCGCGAAACCTCCAGTGCAAAGACTGCGCCCACCTGGCCCATCGAGACTTCCGCTACGAGAGTCTTGAAATCCTCCCGCCCCGCTATCTGTGCTCCTGACTTGCCCAGGTCCCGGTCCAGAATCTGTACTGCCGGCTCTCTCCAGCCCAGTGCCAGAGCCTTCTCCCTCAGGGCATATTGGCGTTCTGTGCTCTCCTGATGGTGGCGGACTTGCGCCAGCGTCGACTGACGCACATACACATAGGCGTTCTTGCTCAGGTGTTGCTCGCTGATCATGGTATTCATTGGCTGCCTCCACAGAGAATGAACTCTCCCGGTTGCCGTCGAGCCAGCCTGCGAGCATATTGGCGAGAATCACGCTGCCCAATTCCATATCGACCAAGGCGTGGACGGCAGCCGTCGATTCGCCCATGGCGACTCCTTACAGCGCCTCGCGGCGGCGCAGCAGCTCGCGGTTGATCTCGCAGATCATTTCCAAAATCTCGCGGCTCCGGTGATAGTTCGCGAGAAACTCCGTCGTCTGCACATAATCCTCCTGCGGCACGTAATCCATCTGCGGTCGCTGGCCGGGATAGCTCACTGACAGATAGTACTTGGGGCCATGTCCGGGCCCGTCCGCGCACTTGCAGCCCGGCTTCCCACATCGTTTGTATCGTTCGATAAGGGAGCCTCTCAGGAGCGATTTGAGCGGGGGGAGTTGACGCACAAGAGCGTTGCGGCGTTTTCGTAGGGCGGCGGCGGATTGTTTCCGTATGTCCATCAGACCACGTATCAAACTGGTCCGATAATAAAACACTCAAGCAAATCATTGTCAACATTTTTTCTCCCTTTGCGTAAGTTGTTCCAGAAGAGTAACCATCTCAAGTAGCGACTCCGCCTTGAGCCGGCTGGGCGGCAAGCTGAGAGCGTCGTGCATAGGCGGATCGGCCCAGTCAGTCCAATCGCGTGCGATGCTGAAACTGCCGCACTTACACTCGCGAAGAACCAACGTATCGACGCCCGCGATACGCCGTTTCTTGAGTACTTCAAAGCGTTCGCCCCGAAGTGGATGAAACGGATGACGGATCTCCGCCCATCCCAAACTCGGACTGCGGTTCAGTGCAGTTTGCAGTGACCGTCCCGACGGTGTTGGACCGGCTGATCCAACAGGCGCTGCATCAGGTTTTACAACCGCTGTTCGAACCCGAGTTCTGTGAATCGAGCTACGGCTTTCGTCCCGGACGCAACGCGCACCAGGCGGTGAAAGCCGCGCGGGGCTACGTTGCCGAAGGCAGACGCTGGGTTGTCGATCTCGATCTGGAGAAGTTCTTCGACCGGGTGAACCATGACGGGTTGATGGCACGGGTGGAGCGCAAGGTGGGAGACGAACGGGTGCTGAAGCTGATCCGGCGCTATCTGGAAGCGGGACTGATGGAAGGCGGGGTGGTGAGTGCGCGAACGGAAGGAACGCCGCAAGGCGGGCCGCTGTCGCCGCTGCTGTCGAACATCCTGCTGACCGATCTGGACCGCGAACTGGAGCGGCGCGGGCATCGCTTCTGCCGCTACGCCGATGACTGCAACATCTATGTCGGGAGCGAACGAACGGGACAGCGGGTGATGACGGCGATCACGGCGTTTCTGGAGCAGAGACTGAAGCTGAAGGTCAATGCGGCCAAAAGCGCGGTGGCGCGACCGTGGCAGCGGAAGTTTCTGGGCTACAGCATGACGTGGCACAAGAAACCGAAGCTGAAGATCGCGCAACAGAGCCGCGAGCGAATGGCGGAGAAAATCCGCAAGACGCTTCGAACGGCACGCGGCCACAGTCTGAAACAAGTAATCGAACGGCTCAACCCGCAACTGCGGGGATGGGTGTCCTACTTCCGGCTCACCGAAGTGAAAGGGGTGTTGGAAGAACTCGATGGCTGGCTCAGGCACAAACTGCGGAGCTTGCTCTGGCGGCAGTGGAAGCGCGTTTACCCACGGGCGAAGAATCTGATGCGGGCAGGGCTGAATGAAAAACGAGCGTGGCAATCGGCCACCAACGGGCGCGGTCCGTGGTGGAACGGCGACGCTTCGCACATGCACGAAGCCTTTCCGAAGTCTTGGTTCGACCGCATAGGGCTGGTTTCGTTGCTGCATACCCAGCTTCGCTTCTCGTCGGTTTCATGAACCGCCGGATGCGGAACCGCACGTCCGGTGGTGTGGGAGGACGGCGGGAGTAATCCCGCCTCCTACCCGATTGGGGCGGAGATCTGGTGAGGGCCGGAAAATGCAGAGGTCCTTCGCCTGCGGCTCAGGATGACTCGCTCTGGAGGGACGAGGAAGATGCTGGGAAAAATGTTGAACGACAATGTTCGGAGATGCAAGCACGTTAAGACGAATGGGATACGGTGCGGGTCGCCGGCGATCAGGGACCATGATTGTTGCTATTTCCATCGGCAGGCGGCGCTGGATTTTCCGCGGCGGAAGAGCGTAGCGACGGTCGCGGAGCCGGTGATTGATCTGGCACTGATCGACGACGCGGATGGGATTCACTATGCGATTATGCAGGTGATGCGGGGCGTGCTGAACGGCACGATCACGACCAAGCAGTCAGGGCAGATACTGTATGCGCTGCAGCTTTTGTCGGCGAACTTCAAGCAGACCAGCTTTCACAGGCAGAAGGAAGACGAATACCGCAAGAGCAATCTCAACGCCTATGAATTGTGGGACAAGATGGGGGTCGAGATCGAAGACCGGAAACGGGAAAAACGTATCGCGGAGTTGAAGAAGCTGGAACGGACGTGTTCGAAGTGCAGGACGCAGGTGGACAGTCCGGAGGCGCTCGCGCCGCCAATTCCTCCCGAGCCGAGTGCCAACCCCGTCGCGCCACCGCCCCGAGAAAAGCAATGGTGGGAGATCAAGGCCTGCGCGGAAGAATCGAGTGATCGAAAGGCAAGAGCTCTCAACGCAAAGGACGCAGAGGACGCAAAGGGAGCGGGTGATCGAAAGTCAAAATTGGAGGGGATCGTGGTGATGCGGGAGAAAGACCCACCCTTCGCTGCGCGAAGGATGGGGCACCCTACGGGACTCGGGATGACGAAGCTTACTCGAATCTGACTTTGTCGCCCTCGATGACCGTGTGTTTCAGGAACTTGGAGTCGTCGTGCGCGGGATAGTCGGTGCGATAATGCGCGCCGCGGCTTTCCTTCCGGGCGAGGGCCGAGCGCGCGATCAGCAGTCCGGCTTGATGGATGTTGCGGGCTTCGCAGCAGCGGCGCAGCATCGCGTCCGGGAGCGCGGGAGCGAGGCGTTCCAGTTCTTCGATCACGCACCTGAGTCCCTGGGCGGTGCGAACGATGCCAGCGTGCCGCCACATCAATTCGCGAACTTGCCGGATACAATTTTCGGCGGATTCGAGAGCGGCGGCTGCTTCGGGCTTCGAGACAACACCCCCACCCTTCGCTTCGCGAAGGATGGGGCACCCGCCAGCCGTGGAACGGGCGGGGAAATCCCCACCCTTGCTGCGCAAGGATGGGGCACCCGCGCTTCGGGTTCTGAGGTAACAGACCCACCCTTCGCTGCGCGAAGGATGGGGCACCCCTTCACGTCGTCATGCATGGCATGGGCGGCGCGGGCACCGAAGACGAGGCCTTCGAGCAGGGAATTGCTGGCCAGGCGATTGGCTCCGTGGACGCCGGTGCAGGCGACCTCGCCGGCGGCGTAGAGTCCGTCAATGCTGGTGCGGCCATCGAGATCGGTGCGCACGCCGCCCATCGCGTAGTGCGCGGCCGGGCGTATCGGGATCAGGTCCGAAGTGATGTCGAGGTTGTACTTGAGGCAAGTCTCGTAGATGCGCGGGAAACGCTGGTCGAGATGCTTTTTGCGCAAATGCGTCATGTCGAGGAATACTTCGGGATCGTTGGAGCGGTTGATCTCCAGCTCATGGGCAATGGCGCGGGCGACGACGTCGCGCGGAGCAAGTTCTCCCTGCGGGTGGTATTTGTGCATGAAGCGGTCGAGTTCGCCGTTGCGCAGGTAAGCGCCTTCGCCGCGCAGGGCTTCGGACAAAAGAAAACGGGGCGCGCCCTTGAGGTAAAGCGCGGTGGGATGGAACTGCACGAATTCCATATCGCCGATTTCCGCTCCGGCACGGAAGGCCATTGCCATGCCGTCGCCGGTGGCGACATCAGGATTGGTTGTGTTGCTGTAAACGCATCCCAGTCCGCCGGTTGCCAGCAGCACCGCCTTGGCATGAACGTTGCGGATGGCGCCTTTGTCGTCGATGAGCGAGACGCCTGTGACGCAGCCGTCCTCGATGATCAGGTCGGTCGTGAACTCGAACTCGGAAAGCGAGATGTGCTTCAGGGTCTTTGCTTTTTCCCAGAGAGCGCGTCCGATTTCGCGGCCGGTGGAGTCGCCGTGGGCATGGAGCACGCGTGAGCGGCTGTGCGCGCCTTCGCGGGTGAAGGCCAGCTTGGTTCCGGCCCGGTCGAACTCGGTTCCCCAGGCCATGAGCTCTTCAATGCGTACGGGGCCTTCTTCGACCAGGACGGTGGCGGCTGCAACGTTGCAGAGGCCATCGCCCGCGGTAAGCGTGTCTTGGAGATGGAGTCCGATTTCGTCCTCGTCGCTGAGGGCGACGGCGATGCCGCCCTGCGCGTACTGCGTGTTGGACTCGCTGACTTCTTTTTTTGCCAGCACGAGGACGCGTCCGGCCGAGGCTAGGCCAATCGCGGCGCGGAGTCCGGCCACGCCGGCACCAATGACGATGAAATCGGTTTGTTGCGGAACACTAGTCATGAACGAATGATCTTAACACCGGAAAAGATTTCTGGCGTGCCGAGCTGCTCTGCTGCCGCCCTCATACGTTATGATAAACGCTGTGAAGACGGTTACAGTCAAAACCAAAACATCTGCATACGATGTGCAGATCGACAATGGGCTTGTGCAACGTGTGGGCGAAGCGATCCGCGAGTTGTTCCCGGACCGTTCGCGATTCTTCGTAGTCACGGTGCCGCCCGTCCGTAAGCATTGGGGCGCTGCCGTCACGGAGTCGCTCGACCAGGCCAAAGTCGCGCACCAGGTCGTTGAGGTGCCCGATGGCGAGCGAACGAAGAATCTGAGCACCATCGAAGAATTAGCGGACAAGCTGCTCAAACGCGGGGCGGACCGCAAGTCCGTGTTGATCGCGCTCGGCGGCGGCGTGGTTGGCGACATGACCGGCTTCATGGCGTCGATCTATATGCGCGGGATCGAGTTCGTACAGATTCCGACCACGTTTCTGGCGCAGGTGGACGCTTCGATCGGAGGAAAAACGGGCGTCGACCTGAAATCGGGGAAGAACCTGGTGGGCACGTTTTATCAGCCCCGCGCGGTTTACATCGACCCCGCCGTGCTGACGACGTTGCCGGAACGCGAGTACCGTTCGGGACTGTTCGAGGCGCTCAAGTGCGGCATCATCAGCAACCCGGAAATATTCGGCTACATGGAAGAGCAGCGAGAGAAGATTCTGCAACGCGATCCGGAAGCGTTGAAGTGGCTGATCGCCGAGTGCGTTCGCGTGAAGGCCGACGTGGTCCACGCGGATGAGCACGAGATGGGGCTGCGGCGCATTCTAAATTTCGGCCACACCATCGGGCACGCTCTTGAGGCGGAGACGCGCTATAAGCAGTTCCTGCACGGGGAAGCGGTCGCCTGGGGGATGATTGCGGCCTCGATGATCGCGGCGGCGATGCAGAGGACGGATTCGGATACCGCGCGGCGCATTATCTCAACCGTGCTGGCGTACGCTTCACTGCCCAAGGTGGAGTCGCGCGGCAAGAAGATCGTAGACCGGCTGCGCACGGACAAGAAAACCTTGGACGGTATCGTGCATTTCGTCCTGCCGCTCGAGATTGGCCGGGTTGAGGTGGTGCCGGAGGTGCCTGAGCGGACCATCGTGCAGGCCATTGACGAATTGAGATACCTCTCCCAGGCATGACGAGCCAAGTGAGTCGATCAGAAGAATCGAAAGAGTCTGTCGTCGGCGCGGCGCCGGGGAACGTGCCGCCCAACGACGAGACCTCCGCGGCGGCGGCAGTGCGGGAGATGTTCAGTTCCATCGCTCCGCGCTACGACCTGCTGAATCACGTGCTGTCGTGCAATATCGACCGGATCTGGTGGCGGCGCACCGCGCGGATGTTCACGCAGATTTTGCGCAGGCCCGATGCGTCGGTGCTGGATCTGTGTTGCGGAACGGGCGACATGACGTTCGCGCTTCACCGCGCGGCAGGAAAGGCGGGCGCCGCAATCTACGGGGCGGATTTCGCCCATCCCATGCTGACCCGCGCGATACGGAAATCCGCGGGCACTCGCCTGCGCTGGATCGAGGCCGATGCGTTGCACCTGCCGTTCGCGAGCGCGAGATTCCAGTTGGTCACGTCGGCGTTCGGATTTCGTAATCTGGCGAACTACGATGCCGGGCTGCGGGAAATCTACCGTGTGCTGGCCCCTGGCGGCGAGATCGGCATCCTCGATTTCGGGGAGCCGAAGGGACTTCTGGGGAATTGTTATCGCCTTTACTTCCGGCATGTATTGCCCGCGATCGGCACCGTGATTTCTGGCGTCAGAGGGCCGTATGCGTATCTGCCAGCGTCCGTGGAGCGATTTCCCGCGCCGGACGAGATGCTGGAACGTATGCGCAGAGCCGGGTTTGGCAATGTCTCGTGGACTGCATATTCGTTCGGAATAGCGGGGCTATATCGCGGCACGAAGTGAACCTATGTTCCGCAGAGCGCATCTGAGTAGCCGATGTCGATTTGTGGTCTATGGATTCACTCAAGGGAGACTGCCCAATGCCGCGTCGTCTACAGTTGGCCGCGTTCGTTGCCGTCCTGCTTTCCGTTCAGATTGCCGCCGCTCAACAGACGGAGGTCAATCGCTACGATCTGTTCACTGGATATTCGCACCTGAGTTCGCCGAGCGTAAACCTCCAGCAGAACGGATTCAATACGTCGTTCGGAGTAAACGTGAAGAGGTGGCTGGGTCTGGGCGGCGATTTCAGCGTCTTCACGGGCAACGGATCCATTAACTTTGCCGATACAAAGATTGCCAGTCAGGTGGCGGCGATCGTCCCGCCCGGTTTCCCCGTTCCGCCCATACCCTTCAGCGCGACGACTTACACGTTTGCGGCAGGCCCCCAGTTCAATTACAGGCATTTCGACAAAATAACGCTTGTTTGCCCGGCCTGGGTTGGGCGGTTTGCATGAACACGCCAACTTGAACGTCCCGCCTGCACTGCTGCCCCTGCTGCCACTGATCCCCGGGCTCACGACGTCGCTGACGGACACCGTTGTTTTCTACGGGTTCGGGGGTGGTGTCGATATCGAGGCCAGCAAGCACATCGGCGTGCGCTTCTCGGTCGATTTCGTTCACACTTCACTTTTCTCGAACTTGCTAAACAGCCGCAACGCCGTCCGCTTTTCGGTCGGCCCAAGGTGGAAGTGGGGCGAACTGAAGTAGGGTCGGGGTACTGGGAAATGCTAGATCGGCAAACGAATCTCGACCTCGAGGCCGCCGCCTTCCGCGTTGCGGGCGGAGACTGAGCCGCCATGCAGGCGAACCGCGCGATCAGTGATGGCGAGTCCGAGGCCGGTGCCTCCGGTACTGCGTTCGCGAGCGTTGGCGAGGCGGTAAAAAGGCTGGAACACCTTCTCCAACTCTGTGTCGGGAACGCCGGGGCCGTGGTCGCGGACCACGATGCGGGCTGATTTTGCGGACGCGCCGTTGGCAGACAGCGTGACTTCTACGTCGGTTTCCGCCGCCGTGTAGTGAACGGCGTTGCGAACGACGTTCTCAATGGCGCTACGCAGAAGTTCCGGACTGCCTTCGACGACGGTGTCGCCGGTGCTGATAAGCCGGACGTTGCAGTGGTGGTCCTGTGCCTCGAAGCTGGCGTCCTCAACAATCTCCTGCAGCAATTCCGAAAGCTGTATCGAGGCGCGTTCGGGCGGAACTGACGCACTGCCCATACGTGCAAGCGCGAGCAGCTTGCCGATCATGTCGTTGAGGCGCTCGGCCTCGCGTTCGATGCGGTCGAGCGCGTTCGACGCACCATCACCCGCGCGTTGACGGGCAAGGCCGAGGGCAACGGTAAGCCGTGCGAGGGGCGACCGCAGTTCGTGCGAAATGTCGCTGATGAGCTGTTTCTGGGATGCAACGAGCGTTTCGATGCGGCCGGCCATCCGGTTGAAGTCGCGCACGAGTTCGCCGATTTCATCGCGGCGACGCTCCATTTTGGATGCGGCGCGAGCGGAGAGGTCGCCGTCGGCAATCTGCCGGGCAGCCATTTGCAGCCTCAAAATAGGCCTGGTCAGATAGCGGGTAAGTAAGTAGCAGATCAAACCCGAGAGCAGGAATGCCAGGAACCACCTGAAGAGTTGAGATGGCACGGTCGGGCGAAGTCCACCCCAAGGCCCGCGTGGAACCTCTGCGACGAAAACATAAGCCTTGCCTGAAGGACCAACGCTACGGCGTGCAGACCAGGCGGTCGTGGGGAAGATTTCGAATTCGGTGTCGTCACTTTGCGCCGCGTGTTGGGCCAACCGTTGGGCCGGCTCCGATTTCTTGCCGGCGATAAGCTGGGACTGCTCGTCGTAGAGGTAAGCACGGATGTTCGTGGTGGACTCAAGCCGCTGAAAATAAGCAAGAACCCCAGCACGCCCATAATGATCCATCTCTTCGGCGGACGACTGTGCGTAGAGGGACGTTGCGCCTCCCATCATGGCACGCCATCTGGAAACGACTACCTCAGGCTGAAGGTTCCACGTAATGACCCAAGCCGCGCCCACGAGCACAACCGTCAGCCAGAACGACAGGAATATCTTCAGAAAGAGGCTGCGCATGGCGTGCATGGGTTTCATTCGGAATCCTCGCTTGGGCGGGCGTAAATATAGCCGATGCCGCGGATGGTCTTAATGCGCTCGTCGCCCCCCGGTTGAGGGCCAAGCTTGCGCCTGACCTTGCTCACGTGCATGTCGATGCTGCGGTCGTACGCCATGAACTTGCGGTCGAGCACCTGTTCGGCGATTTGCTCGCGCGTGACCACCTGCCCGGCAGAGCGCAGCAGGATCTCGAGGAGGCTGAATTCGACCGAGGTCAGCTCTACAGGATCACCCGCGCGGCGGACGGTGCGCGAGGCGGGATCCAGAGCGACGTCGCCAATCGCTATTTTGTGCGGGGTCTCGTTGTCGGACTGAGCAGCTTGCGAGCGGCGAAGGATCGCGCGGATGCGGGCAACCAGTTCGCGAGGATTGAACGGCTTTGGCAGATAGTCGTCGGCGCCGATCTCGAGTCCCACAATGCGATCCACATCGTCGCCTCGAGCCGTGAGAATGATGACGGCGACCTGGGATTGGGCGCGCAAACGCCGGAGCACGTCCAAACCGTTCATGCGCGGCAGCATCACATCAAGCACGACAAGAACGTGTTCACCCGAAAGAGCGCGCTGC
This sequence comes from uncultured Acidobacteriota bacterium, assembly GCA_963777415.1. Lineage (GTDB taxonomy): Bacteria > Acidobacteriota > Terriglobia > Terriglobales > Acidobacteriaceae > JAEZPW01. Next base: position 324,861 of record CAVZQL010000017.1, on the reverse strand, counting down.
AGCCCGGCCTCTCCGTCGTGAACGCTCTCAATGTGAAAGCCTTCGGGTTCAAGGTACTCGGTGACAAGCTCGCAAAGCTCGACGTCGTCGTCAACTATCAGTACGCGATCCATGGCATGTACGTTGTACACCAAATGGGCGTCCTCCCGGCGTAAAGAAGTGTCAATGGCAGGGCGGCGCAATGCAACACATATTTACGAGAAGAACACAATATTTGCCGCCAACGGCAAACTCAATCGTATCTATTTAAGGGAAGGCTTGTTAAGGGAAGGCTTGGAAGGGACTGAAAAGGAGCAATGGAATGAAGCGTAAATCAATTCTGATCACATTGGCGGTGCTGGTCGCAAGCGTTGGCGCTGTACTGGCGGCTCAGACCGCCCAAAACCAAATGGGACAGTGGCATCACGGCCCCGGCGGACTGATGCAGCATGTCACTCGCGAGTTCAATCTGACCGATGCGCAGCAGACGCAGGTCAAGGCCATGTGGGAATCCGAGAAGCCCAACGTGATACCGCTGCTGCAGCAACTCGCGGGTGCCAGCAAACAGATGGCGATCGTGACGGCGGGCGGCACGTTTGACGAAGCGAAAGTGGCTCCGATCGCAAACCAGCAGGCACAGACGATCGCGCAGTTGCTGGTCGAGAAGGAGAAGCTCTCGTCCAAGTTCTACCAGATACTCACGCCCGAGCAGCGGACGAAGTTCGACACCGTCAGGCAGCAGCACGAGGCGCGTATCGACCACATATTGCAGCACCTAACTAGCGGTGGGTAAGTAGAATTCGGTACATTCGTGGCGATGATAGGGGTCCCTCGCCTGCGGCTCGGGATGACGTGATGCGGGCGGAGTGGTGGAAAGTCGGCGGTGTTGGTGGTGCGGGAGAAAGTGCATGGGTCCTTCGCCTTCGGCTCGGGATGACGTGATGCGGGCGGCGTGGTGGAAAGTCGGCGGTGTTGGTGGTGCGGGAGAAAGTGCATGGGTCCTTCGCCTGCGGCTCGGGATGACGTGATGCGGGCGGCGTGGTGGAAAGTCGGCGGTGTTGGTGGTGCGGGAGAAGTGCATGGGTCCTTCGCCTTCGGCTCGGGATGACGTGATGCGGGCGGCGTGGTGGAAAGTCGGCGGTGTTGGTGGTGCGGGAGAAGTGCATGGGTCCTTCGCCTTCGGCTCAGGATGACGTGATGCGGGCGGCGTGGTGGAAAGTCGGCGGTGTTGGTGGTGCGGGAGAAAGTGCATGGGTCCCTCGCCTGCGGCTCGGGATGACGTGATGCGGGCGGAGTGGTGGAAAGTCGGCGGTGTTGGTGGTGCGGGGGAAGTGCATGGGTCCTTCGCCTGCGGCTCAGGATGACTTGGTGCGGGCGGAGTGGTGGAAAGTCGGCGGTGTTGGTGGTGCGGGGGAAGTGCATGGGTCCTTCGCCTTCGGCTCAGGATGACGTGGTGCGGGCGGCGTGGTGGAAAGTCGGCGGTGTTGGTGGTGCGGGGGAAGTGCATGGGTCCTTCGCCTTCGGCTCAGGATGACGTGGTGCGGGCGGCGTGGTGGAAAGTCGGCGGTGTTGGTGGTGCGGGGGAAGTGCATGGGTCCTTCGCCTTCGGCTCAGGATGACGTGATGCGGGCGGAGTGGTGGAAAGTCGGCGGTGTTGGTGGTGCGGGGGAAGTGCATGGGTCCTTCGCCTTCGGCTCAGGATGACGTGGTGCGGGCGGCGTGGTGGAAAGTCGGCGGTGTTGGTGGTGCGGGGGAAGTGCATGGGTCCTTCGCCTGCGGCTCGGGATGACTTGGTGCGGGCGGCGTGGTGGAAAGTCGGCGGTGTTGGTGGTGCGGGGGAAGTGCATGGGTCCTTCGCCTGCGGCTCAGGATGACTTGATGCGGGCGGCGTGGTGGAAGGTCGGCGGTGTTGGTGGTGCGGGGGAAGTGCATGGGTCCTTCGCCTTCGGCTCAGGATGACGTGATGCGGGCGGAGTGGTGGAAAGTCGGCGGTGTTGACAGGTCGGCGGTGTTGGTGGTGCGGGAGAAGTATGACAATTGTGCGGTGACAATTCTTTACATGCGCTGTCTGCGACTTATTGCGGAGTGAAGTGTTCAAATGGGCAGCGGTAATGGGGCCGGAGACCTCAAATCAGCAAACCCCTTGAGCCTCCTGGAATCCGGCCCCGATCCCGCTAACAATTCCTGAAAACTACTGCTGGTGCGTGCGCTGGATGCGATAGAGGCGGAAGTCGCCATACCGCGAGATGCAGGCGCCGATCTTGTCCAGCTTCGGCGCATAGCGATTTACGTTGTATAGCCACACGTAATCGTACTGTTCCTGAACCTTCTCCCAATCGAGATCGTTGTCCTGGTACTCGGAATCCCAGAACCCGTCGGGCGTGTAGCTCTCGTAGGTGATGCGCATCGGCGTCTGTCCGGGGAGATCGAAGAGATACGGTGAAAAGGCGCCGCGCTCGATGACGGCCCATGCCCAGAAGTGTTCGTAAGGCCAGCGATTGGGATCGTGTTCATGGCGTGGCTCCACGATGGTCAGCATCAGGGAGTTAGGCTTCATCATGGCAACGCCGCGCGAAATGGCCTGCAATTCAGGCTGTTCCGAGCGGAAGGTGCGGGCGATCGTTACAACACGGGCTGCGAAGAGAACGAGGGCGATCGCGCCAATAATCTTCGCGCGCCGCGCTCCGAAATCGGCAGCGGCGAACATCACGATGAAAAAGACCGGCAGAACGCGCACGTCGATATCGAACGTCTCGCCGTAGCTGTAGGGCAGCGCCACATAGAGGCCGAGGGCCAGCACGGAGACGAAAATCCATCGCCAGTTCCAGCGAAACTCGCGATTGCGAATCCACGCCAGGGCGATGCAAGCCACGGCGATGAATGCCGTAATCGTCGTGAGCCGGGCGGAATAGCCTCCAAACAGGGTATGGATGAACTCATCCCACTTCTCGTCCAATGTCCGGAAGTGAAGGTACGAGCCATTGTGAGTGCCGAGGCCGGAAATCAGATAGAGAATGCAACCGGGCACAAAGAGCAGCCATGAGGTGAGCAGCTCACGGATGCCGCGGCGCGCGATCAGCGAGTACATCGTTACGACGAAGCCTGCAAGAATAAAGCCGATCAGATGCGAGAAATAAGTCAGCATCGTCAGCAGCAGTAGTATGAACCAGCGCTTAAGCGAAATCCGGGGCGCCCAGCGCAACCAGAAGCCCAGCAGGACGAAGCAGGCAATAAGGCTGAGTTGGAATGCGACAAAGCTCTCCAGAAAAAACTGGTTGAAAGCGACGAAAAGCCCCCACAGCGCGATCCAGTCGTTGCCGGGATTTGCGTTGCGCACGAACCACCAGCATGACAGGGGCACTCCGATGAGGCATAAGCTGAGGAATATCTTTCCTGCAATGGCGATTGGGAAAGCCTGCTGGAGCATGACAAGCAGGACGTCCATGCTGAGGTACGGATAGGGACCCCACTGCGGGGTGTAATAGCGCGAGAACTGGTATGCGCTGTCATGAAGATGCGACAAAATGAAGGTGCGGGCCAGGTGGTCGGGATAGTCAAGCAGCGGCGGGTACTGAACGATCCAGACCGGCAGAATCAGCGTTGCGGCCACCACGGCCAGTAACACGACCACGCCCGCTTTTGACTTCAGCGGGCGCTTTATCGGCGGCTCTGCAATTAATTCCTCTATTTTTTGCACGTAATATCAATTCTGCCTTGAAGGACGGGATACCTGCAACAGCAATCAAGATGCGTACTGGACTAACTTGGCGAAATCGGGTGCTCCGCCTGGTCGGCACGACCTGTGTGCATCAGGGTGACAAGCTTTTTATGGAGCAGTGAGATGGCGTTGAAAAGCCCTTCAAAACCCTCGCTCCCCGGGATCAATGCACTCGCGTCAACGTCAACGCACAGTTCACGCGCGAGCGCGGTTACGGTGCGGACGCGCGCGGCGTCGCGCTCCATCCGAAACTTGTAGCGGTCCTGTCCAGCGCCGTTTTCGAGCCAGTTCTGAATGGACTCCGTGGTCTGGCGCGCGTGATCGATGGCGCTCATGAACTCATTGATGGCGCGCGGTTCGATGGACAGGGCGCTTGATTCCAACAGAGCTACCGCATCCTTTAATTCAGTACACGCCTTGTAGATGTCCGCGGAATTATTCGGAGGCATCTGGCGCGAAACGGACGTTGGGGGCGCAGCAAGGATATCCTGCACCGTCCGCGTGATCGGCCGGTGTGATGCGGCGGGCCCTTGCGCCGCGCCGGGGATAACGGACATTCTTGAAATAAGGCTATTAATGCGCTGCCGATCCTCCGAACTGAGCTGCACGAACTCGACTCCCATGCCAACGTTTGGATCGGACGAACGCACGAGTCCGCGGCAACGAATCTCAACGTTACGAATGCTGACCAAAAGATCGAGATGCGTCTCCACGGGAAGAGGGAAGGTCGTCTCGATGTAACAGCCGGTGTCGCTGACGTCGGACACCGTGCCCCAGTTCTTGAACCCCCCTTCGATATTCCTGAACTCGGCGCCTCCAGTGCACGCGTAGCGGATAGCGTCGCGGCGCTCGTCGGCTTTTGGCTTGCGCTCAACCGGGGGCATCGGCATCGGCGTGGCGAATGATGGTCCGAGAGGGACAGGCTCGTGCGATGGCTGCGCGGCGGCTTTCAGGCGCTCCAGCGGCAGGCCCCAGATATATTTGCCCGGTTCGGAGCAAAGCACCCCAACTTGTCCCTGTCGTCCGGTTCCAGATTTTCCGACCCAGGCGACGCGGAAACGCGCCTTCTCGCTGCCGTGCTGGATGCCGATGATGTCGCCTTTCTGCAGCGAACATTGCAGGCCGCCCAGGCGAGCGCCGGTACGGGTGACGTCTAGAGTGGTGGTGGACTGCGAAAACGGCTTCGCGTTCGCGTCCATGCCCCACACCCGGATTGGCAACTTAACCGCAATACGCTCTTCGCGCCGGCGTGAATTGTCCATTACGTGGATACCAGAGTTCCGTGGGCTGATGCTACCTTGCCCAGGTGAGCGGGCGCAACCAGTTTCTAGAGGCGGGTATTTAGGTATTTAGTATTTAGGTATTTAGTATTTAGGTATTTGGTATTTAGGTATTTAGTATTTCGGCTTGGAGCGGATTGCGCGCGGTCGGCTCGAGTTTCTTTACGCAATACTGAATACCTGCCTCACTTCGCGTTTGCTCATCTAACGTAGCGTGAAGCGAAAGATCGAACTCGAGGGTACCCCGCGCCTCTTCGTGCGGTATTTGATCGCCGTCGCGGCCAGTGGGGTCGCGCTGGGCATCATCGCGATGCTCAATCCCATTGTCGGGTTTATTCCGCTGCTGCTACTCACCGCTGTCGTTGTGGTCCACAGGTTCGCGGGCACGCGGCCTGCCATTCTGAGCATAATTCTCGGCACCCTCGTCTCAATCTATTTTCTGGACACGCATCCTTATGCGGACCAGCGCGCGCACAGGCTTTCCGAACTCATCATCCTGCCAATCGTTGCCGGCACACTGGTTTATCTGCTGGAGACAAGACGCAAGCAGAGCAGGGTCGTACACGAACAATCCCTGGAAATGTCCACACTGCTGGATAGCATGGTTGAAGGCGTGTTCGTATTCGATCAGCACGGGTTCATCGTGGAATTGAACCGTATGGGCGAGACCCTGGCGGGCCGAAGCCGGGACGAGTTAATGGGGGCGCACTACACCGAGGTGGCGCAGCTAATGAGCGTGCGTCGAGACGAGATCCCACTGCCGGTCTCTGAAATGGGCGTGGCACGAGCCTTGCGCGGTGAGGTTGTGCAGAGCGAGAACCGCACTTACGTAAGGCCTCAAGATGGCTCATTAATGCACGCAATGATTTCCGCGACGCCAATGCGCGTGGGCAGGGACCGGCGGGTGATCGGGGCCGTCCTGGTGATCCACGATGTGACCGAGTTGGCTCATCTTCAGCAGCAGATTGCGGACACCGAGCGGCATCTGGCCATCGGACAAATGGCGTCAGGTTTGGCGCATGACTTCAATAACGTTTTGAACACCATTACGCAGGCCACTGCCTTGATGCAGTTCAATCCTGACCAGAGCGCGGAGGACCGGCACAAATACCTCACGATGATTGACCGCGCTGCCCGGACTGGCGCGGAGATCATCAAACGGGTTCGCGAGTACGTCAAAGGCGGCTCTGGACAACCTGCCGCGGTGGATGTAGCGCGGGTATTGCGGGAGGCTCTCGATCTCGCAGAGCCGATTTGGCGCACGCACAAGGGCATCACGGTTGAGACTCGGCTTGGCCCGGTGGACCAGGTATGGGCCAATGCGGCGGACTTGGGGCGTGTCTTCGCCAACCTGATCATCAACGCCATTCAGGCGATGCCCCGTGGCGGCCATCTGACTGTCGAAACCCATCAGCGGGACGGTACCGTCTACGCCCAAATCAGCGACACGGGCGATGGGATTTCCCCGGATGTCCAGAAGAAGATATTCCTCCCTTACTTCACGACCAAATCCTCGGGAACCGGGTTGGGACTCTCCATGGCACAGAAAGTTTTGCTGGCATCGGGCGGGAATATCACGTTCACCAGCGAGCCGGGGGAGGGCACCACCTTCACGGCACAGTTGCCGACCATGCAGTCACAAGTCGCCAAAGTGGCATAAAAGCGATCAGCGGTCAGTGATCAGCGGTCAGCACCCCGGAGCAGAAACCGCGCTACGGCAGCGCTGCCCAGGTACTACCGCTTGGCTCTGGTTTGCCACGCCAGGCGCAGGAGCAGGAGCAGGTCGTCGATCGCCACGCGGAGCCGGAGTTTGCTTTCTCCAGCACTGCGGGCGGAGAACTGGTAGGGAACCTCGCTCACCTGTTTGTAATCGCCTACAGCCAAAACTTCCATTAATACTTTAAATCCCTCCGGATGCAGGTGCTGCTGCTGGATCACCTCGCGGCGCATGGCAAAGCAGCCGGAAAACGGGTCACGCACGTTGCGCAACGACCGTCCTAACAATAGCCGCGTGAATCCGGTCAGGGACACCGAGATCAGCTTCCGGATGGGGCTCCATTGCTCCGACATTGCGCCCCCCTCGGTGTAGCGGCTGCCGATCGCAATGTCAGCGCCGTTGCGGACAGCTTCGAGCAGGCGGGGGATGATTTCGGGCGGGTGCTGAAAGTCGGCGTCCATAAGGCCGAGTACGGTGCCACGTGCGGCTTGCCATCCGGCCACGGCGGCGGTACCGAGACTGGCTTTTCCGGCGCGATGGATGACCTGAACGTGTCCCGGCAACTCGGCGGCTACCCGGTCGGCGATCTGGCCGGTGCCGTCCGCGCTGTTGTCGTCCACGACCACGATCTCGTAATCAGGGTTGCCGGAGGCGCGCAAGATGCCGTCCAGAGTGCGGATCATGCGTTCGATATTCGCGGCTTCGTTGAGCGTGGGAATGACGAGCGAGAAGCTTACGGCGCGGGCAGTGTCTCTCGCTTCGGACTGATGGGTTTCAGGGGTGAGCATCGAAGGCATTGTAAACCAGTACTCAGTATTCAGTACTCAGTACTCAGATGGTACGCCTACCTGTCCAGAGGGAGCTTCACCCGCTCAAGCCAAAAGAAGGCTTGAACGGGGCACCGTCGCTTGAACGGGGTACCATCGGAGGAGGCGAAGCTATGTTCGATCGGTTCCGAACTTCATGATAAGGCTGGTGAGCGGGTATGTGTCGTTCAGAGCGCCTGGCTTCCCGAGGGCCTCGTCACACCCGGTGCAGCCGGGGCAGTTCATCGTGGGGATTTGCAACCTGAGCATCTCGGAAGCGATGCTCTCGCGTTCAGCTTCGTCCCATGAGTGCAGGCAGATGATGACGCCGCTGATTTTCAGGCTGCGCAGCATTGCGCGCGCCGTAACCACGTTCGTTGCCGTGATCAGCTCAAATCCAGCCGCATACAACAACCCCTGCGTAGCGCAAAGGTCGGCGGTTCGCTTCGTGATCGCAAGAACTTTTTTAGAAGTCGTCAAAGAGGAGCCCTGAAGGATATTGTCACAGGAACTATGAGTACCGGCAACAGCCAACTAATCTTAACACCAGAAAACAGCCCCAGGTTGCTCGAACGTGGGGCTGTTTTCCGCGTGTGCGTTATTCGCTAAGCGCCGGTTTTGGTGGTGATGGTTTCCAAGCCGTGGCCGTGAGGGCCGCGTTCGCTACGCCAGAGCATAAACGAAAAGAACAAGCCGAGAATGCCTAAGGCAGACACCAGGTAAAGCATCCCGTTGTAGCCCGAGGGATTGGCGGCGCTCGCTCCAAGGTGGTCGTTCAACCAGCCGATTCCCTCGTCGATTACGGCCACACCGAGCTGCTGGATCAATCCCATGAGCGCATAGGCGGTTCCCAGTTTGTTTTCGTGTACGAGGTACGCGACGGAGGGCCACATCACTGCCGGAATCAAGGAAAATGCGATGCCGATCAACGTCATCGACACATAAGGCGTAACGTGCAACGACGGCATCATCAGCAAATAGGCCGGGACGATGATGAGCGAGCCGAGTGCCATGAACAGAGCGCGTTTTCCGACCTTGTCTATCAGGAGCCCGAACAGGGGCGTGGCAATCATCGCCGCCAATGGAAGGAACCCGTTCAGCCGCCCGGCCTCACCACGCGGCATCCCGTACCCTTCCTGGAAGAATTTGATGGCGAAGGAGCGAAACGGGAACACGGCGGCGTAGAACGTCAAACACAGACCGGTGATGTACCAGAACGAGGCGTCGAAGGTGAGCAGGTCTTTCAGGACAAGTTTGTCCGTCGTTCCGCTTTTCGCGATCGCGTAGTTGCGCTCGGCATTCGCTTCCAAGATCCAGTACACAACCGCCCCGCCGACGCAGAGGGAGCCGATCATGGCAGCGATCCAAAGGGGATCTTGCCAGTTGTGGTACCAGCGTGCGAAAAGCGTCGGCGAGTAGTCGGTGCCCAACGAGCCCAGCCGTGCGATGGTGAGATTGATTCCGAACGCCAGCCCGATTTCCTTGCCCTTGAACCACTTCGCCAGCGCGGTGGTGACTGCGGCGATCAGCGATTCCGCAGCGAACCCGAGAAGGAAGCGTCCAGCGTACATGACGTGAACGTCCGGGGAAACTGCCGTCAAAACGCCCGCAACCGCGCAGAGCGAGCCGAAGAGCATGACCGCTTTCTTGGTGCCGATCCGATCGATGATGATCCCGCCCAGCAGCAGCAGCGCGAAGGCCGAGTAGCTGTACATGGAGTACAGCCGGCCGATCATCTGGTCGCTGAAGCCGAGCTGCGATTTCAGCAGATCGGCGACCGGAGCGATGCTGTCGTAGAGGTAGTAGTTCCCGAACATCGTCAGGCTGATGAAGAACAGCACCACCCAACGATAGAAGCGGGTTGGTTCGGAGCGGGCGAGGGCGCTGGCCGGGGATTGCAGGGGTACGGTGACATCAGTCATGTGTTAGACCTTGGGCGAATTGTGCAGGCACAAGGGCCTGCGGCACTGCTCAAGAGATTAACAGAAGCGGGAAGAATCGGGTGATGGGGTGATCGAAATAGGATCGATCGCGCGACGGTGTGCCAGGGCACTGGGAGATTCAGCGGCGGCAAGATGCCGCCGCGACAGCCGGCGGGACGCCGGCGCTCCGAAAGCTTGCGAACAGCCGGCGGGAGGCTGGCGCTACGATCAGCTGCCGATGAAGCGGGCGTAGAGGCTGCGGGCGACGCCCGTGTCCGTGGTGCCTTTGATGATGGCGCGGCCGTCGGGGAAGAGGGTCATTTCGTAGGGGTCGCGCCAGAACTTCAGCACGAACTCGTTATGCCGGACGGTGCCGTGCGGGGCGAGTTTCTGGCTAATCTCGTCGAAGCTGATGGGGCGGTGGCGCTCGTGGATCTGTACCGAGTTGCGTCCGCACATGGTGATGTGGGGACGCCCTTCGCCGGCCAAGTGAGGGAACTCACGTTGCTGGCAGCAGGTGCAGTCGGGGCGCGGCTTCGCGGTCGAGATTTCCGAGCGGTCGTTCCACCATACGTCCATGGAAAGCAGGGCGCGGCGCATTTTGTCCTTTGCGCCGACAAGGTACTTCAGCGCCTCGGTGGCGGAGATCGACGCGATCGCATTCACCGCCGAATTCAGGATGCCGCTGGTGTCGCAGGTTTCGACCGTTCCGGTCGGCGACGCCGGAAAGACACATGCCAGGCACGCGGTTTCGCCGGGCAGGATGTTCATGGCGACGCCGTAGCTGCCGACCGCGGCCGTATAGATCCAGGGCACGTTGTTCTGAACCGCGTAATCGTTGATCAGGTACCGCGTCTCGAAATTGTCCGTGCCGTCAAGGATCAATTGCGCTCCGCCCAGCAACTCCTCGCAATTATCTGGGTTGAGGTCGGATACGTGGGGCTCGACCCGGATTTCCGAATTAAACGCGGAAATCTTCTTCGCCGCGGCGAGCGCCTTGGGCAGCGACTCCGCGGCATCGGCTTCGTCGAACAGCACCTGGCGCTGAAGATTGCTGGGCTCGATGTAATCGCGGTCGATGATGCGAAGGTATCCCACCCCGGCGCGCGCCAGCAGGGACGAGAGCGCCGACCCGGTGGCGCCGCAGCCTACAATCGCGACTCTGGACTCGGCGATGCGGCTTTGCCCTTCGGCCCCAATGCCTTTGAAGAGAACCTGCCGGGAATAACGTTCGTCGGAAGCAATAGTCATGTTCAGAACTCGGCCCTGAGCATTTATTATAAGAGCAGGAACTTTGAGCTGGCTGGGAGAGGGTAGAATTTGCGGCAAACGAAAAGAGCGTGGATGCTCGCACCAATAGTGCTGCTTGCATCCCTGGTGCCCTCGACTGCTCAGACTCCGGCTTCTTCGCCCGCAACCGTCGATCCCGTTATTTCCTCTGCGAGTCCGTCCCCCTCTCCTGAAAGCCCCGCATTAATCTCCCTCAGCGCTGCAAGCAGGTACCAGGGGGTTGTCGTTCAGGAGATCGCGTTCCGCGGAATATCCCAAGAGGCCAAGGCGTTGCGCGGCTACCTCGAACTCGTGACGCAGCAAACCGGTCAGCCGTTGGACAAGTTGAAGGTCAGGCAAAGCATTCTGGCGCTTTACGCCACGGGCCGCTTCGCCAGCGTCGAGGCACAGGCAGAGCACACCCCCAGTAACGAGTTTGCGCTCGTTTTCGTTGCCAAGCCGAATTACTTCATCGGTCCCGTTTCGGTTGACGGCGTGCCCAAGCACCCGAACGAGAACCAGCTGGTCACGGCGACCAAGCTTCAGTTGGGTGAGTTGTTCACGCAGGAAAAGTTGGATCACGCAATCGTCAATATCAAATCCGTGCTGGCGGAGAATGGGTTTTACCAGGCGGCGGTCACGCATCAGGAGCAGTACGACTCCGCAACCCAACTGGTGACCGTTTCTTTTCACGTGAACCCTGGCAGTGCGGCGCGCGTCGGGACGATCACCGTCGAGGGAGATTCGGGATACACGCCCGAACAGGTTGCGCGGATTACCCGCATTCGAACCGGCGACGTGGTCAGCTCAGACAGGATTACGCGCGCGCTGCAACGGCTACGCAAGAACTATCAGAAGCAGAAGCGGCTTGAGGCGCAGGCTGCCGTGGTCAGCCGCAAGTATCACGCCGAGAACAACGCCCTCGACTACGTGTTCAGGATCAGCCGCGGCCCGACCGTTGAGATTCATGTCGATGGCGTGAAACTAAGGAGCGGCTTGCTGAAGAGGTACGTTCCCGTGTTCGAGGAGAACGCGGTGGACGACGATCTGCTCAACGAAGGCCGTCGCAATCTGCGCGATTATTTTCAGACTCAGGGATACTTCGATGTGCAGGTCGGCTTTTCCAAGGAGTACGACGAGGCGCATGACATCCTGAGAGTTGTCTATACCGTTAATAGAGGCGTCGCGCAAAAGTTGGCCGGCTTGAAGATCAACGGTAACAAGTACTTCTCCGACGAACTTCTTCGCGAGCGAATGAGCGTTCGTCCGGCCTCCGGATTTCTCACCCACGGGGTCTTCAGCCAGTCGCTGCTCGCAAGCGATGTTAGCTCGGTCGCGAACCTTTATAAATCGAACGGCTTTCTCGACGTGAAGGTCACCTCTAAAGTGACGGACGGTGTCGGGGGCGTGAACGACGAAATGTCGGTCGCGATCGACATCGAAGAAGGAACGCAGACCAGGGTAGGTTCGCTGAAGATTGTCGGGAGCAAGACGCTTGCCGCCGATGTTCTTCGCGATCGGATTCAGCTTACCGAGAATCAGCCTTTTTCCGAGTCGAAGCTGGCCGAAGACCGCGACGTCATCGTCACTTACTACTACAATAACGGCTTCCCGGACGTGCAGTTCGAAAGCGCGGTGCAAGCCGCAAAGAACGTCCCCCACCGCATGGACCTGACCTACACGATCAGCGAAGGTAAGCAGACTTTCGTCGATCGCGTTCTCTTGTCGGGGCTGCATTACACGCGCCCGGTTGTCGTAAAGCGGCAAATGAAGATTGGCGAGGGCGACCCGCTCAGCCAGATTGGAATCCTCGATTCGCAGCGCAATCTCTACGACCTCGGATTGTTCAACGAAGTGGATGCCGCGGTGCAGAATCCCGAGGGCGACGCGAAATACAAGGACGTCCTGCTCGACATACGGGAAGCCAAGCGCTGGACCTTCAATTACGGCGTGGGCCTGGAAATTGAGACTGGCGGCCAGGCCCTCAATTCGGACCAGATAAATACGGCGCCTGCCCCCGGCATCAACGTTCCGCCGAATACCACCCCGCCGCAGGGAAGCGTGACCACGGCGAATCCGCAGGTGGGAACAGGCGTCAGTCCGCGGCTGTCGTTTGACGTCACGCGCCTCAATTTCCGTGGCCGCGATCACACGATATTGTTCAAGGCCAACATCAGTAATCTTTCACGTCGCGCGCTGTTCAGCTACGATGCTCCGCACTGGTTCGATGTTGAGGGTCTGCGCATGACCTTCACGGCGCTGGCGGAAAACACCCGCGACGTCAGGACTTTTGCCGCCACCCGCTACGAGGGTTCGGTACAGGCCGAGCAGGACAAATCGAAGGTCACGACGCTGCTCTACCGATTCCAATATCGCCTCGTCAAAGTCGATCCGGCCACCTTGGTGATCAGCCCCGAACTCGTGCCGCTGTTGTCGAAGCCGGTGCGGGTCGGGATGCCGAGCTTCACCTACATCCGCGATAAGCGCGACGATCCCATCAATACCACGAAGGGGAACTACACCACGTTCGACACCGGAGTGGCTGCGCGGATGTTCGGTTCGGCCGCGACTTTCGGACGGTTCATGATCCAGAACTCGACCTACACGCCCTTCAAGAGAAGGTTCGTGCTGGCGCGTTTGACGCGTATCGGTGTCGCGGAACCATTCGGCACGGGCGACGCCAGCATCATTCCACTGCCCGAGCGCTTTTACGAAGGCGGCGCGCAGTCGCATCGTGCATTCGCGCTTAACCAGGCGGGACCGCGCGATTTGTTCACCGGATTTCCGGTCGGCGGAAACGCAGTGCTGCTCAATCAGGTCGAGCTGCGACTGGCGCCGTTCTCCATGCCCTACGTTGGCGAGAACCTCAATTTCGTGCTCTTCCACGACTCGGGCAATGTCTTCACGAGCGGTCAGGACATGGTAAGCAGCCTCTTCCGCTGGTATCAACCGCGGCGGCAAGATTGTACTTCGGAGTCCACGCGGTTGCTATGTGGCTTCAACTATATGTCGCAGGCGTTCGGACTCGGCGCACGCTATAAGACCCCGGTGGGGCCGGTGAGACTTGATTTCAGCTACAATCCGAATCCGGCGTCGTTCCCCTATTACGTGCAGTGTCCTTCGACGGTGCCGACAGGCAAGAACCCGGGGCCGTGCGCGACGCTTCCTCCGAGCTCATTGATATTCCAGTCGGGCACGCTCAGGCACTTTAATATCTTCTTCAGCATCGGACAGACATTCTGATGAGAGGCATGCGTCAACTCGCCGTCGTGCTGCTGTTGATCCTGACCGCCGCTGGAGCCCGTGCCGGCGAGGTGATTGACCGCATCGTCGCCACCGTTGGCAAGCACGCGATCTTAGAGAGCGAGGTGGACGAGGCCCTTCGTTTCGAGATCTTTGCGGATTCTCGTCCACTTGCAAGTGTTACGAGTGGGGACGTGAAGTCCACGCTGAATCGCCTCGTCGATCAGCGACTCATACACGACGACATGGGCGCGGCCGAGCCTTTTGCGCCAACGCCAGACGAGATTAAAAAGCGTATCGCCGAGATTCGCGCGCAGATTGCCGCTGGCGCGACCGACGAAAAATGGCGCTCGCTCCTGACTACGTATGGCTTGACTGAGGCCCTTGTAGCTGATCGCGTCCGGACGCAGCTTGAGACAATCCGCATGGTCAACCAGCGGCTCAGGCCGACCGTGCGGGTGGACCAGACCGAAATCGAGGCTGCGTACCGCAATGAGTTCTTGCCCAAGCTGAGGCAAACCGGAGCGAAAGAACTTCCGCTTGCCGAGGTATCCACGCGCATTCGCCTGATTCTCGTCGAGCGGCACGTCGACGAGTTGATGGACAGTTGGCTTGAGAGCTTGCGCGGGCAGACCGCAATCCGCATTCAGTTGGATGAAGGGCAGTCTTCTGCTCCGGAAAATCCTCCTCCGGCAGGAAGGGAAGTTTCCAGCGGAGACGCGCCACACGAATGACGAACGTAGCCATCAAACCGCGCCGCAGGCTGCTCCGCTGGGCCGCCGTGCTCGCCTGCACGATTCTGGCGCTGGTCCTGCTTGCGTCATGGTACTTGGGGAGCCCGCATTTCAGGGATCTCGTGCGCGCGAGGATCGTCGGTCAGATCGAAGACGCAACTGGCGGACGCGTGGAGATCGCAAGGCTGGAATGGCGACTCTCAAAGCTCGAATTCGATTTGCACGACGTCACGATTCACGGACTGGAAGCTTCCAACGAAATCCCCTACATCCATGCTGATCGCGTTTTCGTGCGGGGGAAAGTTGGGTCCCTGTTCCATCGCGCATTGGGGCTGCGCTACCTGGAATTGGATCGGCCGGTCATTCACCTGATCGTGTATCCGGACGGAAGCACGAACCAGCCCAGGCCGAAAGTAAAAGGCGGCGGCGCGGGAGTCCAGGCCATCTTCGAGTTTTCGATCAACCAGGCCGACGTCAGAGAGGGCAAGCTGCTGATCAACGATCAGCCGCTGCCCCTGGACTTCTCCGCGAATGAAATCGCGGGAACGATGGCGTGGTTCAAGCCCGCGAACCGTTATGACGCGAAGGTCCATGTCGGAAAGATCGACACGAAGCTGGAAGGGATGCGCCCGTTTGCGACGGTTGCGGACGCGGAGTTCAGTTTCTCTCCCGGCGCGGCGGAACTGAAGTCGCTTACCCTTGTCTCGGGACGCTCCCGCCTTGAGGCCAGCGTACGCGTCAACGATCTGCGTCATCCGGACGCGAACGTGAAATATCGCGCCACGCTCAATCTCGCTGACCTCGGCGCGATTACCCGAATCGCTCGGATGCGCGGCGGCATTCTCAACGTAGACGGAATCGCGGTCTACGGCAGTTCGCACTTTGCCACCTCCGGCAAGATGGCATTTCGTGAGTTGGACTGGCAGGAACCGTGGTTGCACGTCCGTGATGCATCGGCCAGCTCCGATTTCTCGCTCGACAATTCGCGCTTTGTGATCAAACACCTCGAGGGCCATGTCCTGGGAGGAACGGCTTTAGCAGAGGTAGTAGTCGAGAAAGGGTGCTCGACCTGCGCAAAGACGGGCAGCACTGCCCAGTCGCGGGGCACAGTTCGACTGCAGTTCGCGGGACTGTCGTCTCGCGGGGTTGCCGCGGTGTTCAGTACGCGTGATCTGCCGCTTTCGAACGTGAATCCGGTGGGAACCGCGGGTGGGACAGTAACCGTCACGTGGAACGGATCGCCGCTCGACACCGTCACGGAAATAGACGCGGCGGCCGTGCCCCCCGCAACCCCGGCTGCCCCCGGCGAATTGCCGGTTGCGGCGAGTCTGCGTGGGGCGGTTTTTAGTAGGACCAATGAACTCAAAGCAACTTCTTTGTCACTGACTACTCCTGCGAGTCACGTAACCGCCTCGGGTGTATTCGGCGAGACCACAACCAATCTGCGGACTTCCGCCACTACTACTGATATCGGCGAGTTCGTGCCGCTATTCGATAAGACGTATAACCCGAAGGAATTGCCGGTTGTGTTGCACGGTCAGGCAGCCTTCGATGGCGTCATCAGCGGCGCGCTTGCGTTTCCGACTTTCACTGGAAAGCTGCGCGCGACGAACTTCGAGTCGAATGTGGGCCTGCCCCAATCGGGCACGCAAGCCTACGCCCCCAGGCGAATCCA
Source organism: uncultured Acidobacteriota bacterium (assembly GCA_963777415.1). Classification (GTDB taxonomy): domain Bacteria; phylum Acidobacteriota; class Terriglobia; order Terriglobales; family Acidobacteriaceae; genus JAEZPW01. Next base: position 308,518 of record CAVZQL010000017.1, on the reverse strand, counting down.
TTGGGACCAGCTTTCCGCGAATGTCGAGTACGGGCGAAAACTGCTCGCGGTACAGAACGGAGAGCTGCGTCAGGGAACGGCGCGAATTGCGTTTAGTGGGACCTCGCAACTCTCGAAAGGCGAATTTACGAGCACAACTCCGTTTGCCGTGCAGATTGCGATCAACGATGCTCGCGTCACCGATCTCCAGGGCGCCATGGGATACAACTATCCCGTCACCGGCACTCTTAACTTGAACATGCTGTTCAGCGGTACCGTAAACGACCCGCGCGGCAGCGGTCGCGCACTAATCATGGGTGCTACGGTTTACGGGCAGCCGCTCGATCAGCTCCGGGCGGATGTGGCTTTCGTGAAAGGTGACGCGCGGTTCGGGAACATCCTTATCGCTGAGCGCCGGGGACGGGTCACGGGCGCGGGCGCCTACAACTTCGAAAACGGAAAGTTTCGCTTCAATCTTCACGGCTCCGATATTGCTATCGAAGAGATCCAGGCGCTTCAGCGACCGCGTCTCAAAACGACTGGCGCGCTTGACTTCACCGCCGAAGGATCGGGTACGCCGGACGCACCGTCAGTCAACGCCGATCTGAAGATTGCAAATCTGGTGCTCGGCGGTGAACGTGCAGGCGACATAACCGTTAGAGCTCGAAGCGCCGGCGAGACGATGAATATCGCCGCGGACGCGGCTCTAGGCGACTCCAGCCTGGCGCTCACGGGCGTGGTGGGCCTGCGCGGCGATTTCCCGGCTACGGCGGTTGCGAAGATGAACCATGTGGACCTGCATCCGTTGTGGAGTGTCTATTCAAAGGGAAGAATCACCGGACGTCCCTCGGTAAGCGGTCAATTCGACCTTCATGGAAACCTGCGCCAATGGCGCGGCATGGATGTCGTGGGCAATGTCTCTGAGCTGTTTCTTCCCGTCGAGAACATGCAGATTCGCAACGTCGATCCTTTGAAGTTTGCAATTGCGAACGAAACGTTGACGCTGCAGCAATTCCATTTAAGCGCGGCGGATACGGACGTCACCGCCAGCGGAACTGTGCAGTTCACCGGCGAGCAGAAGCTTGACATGCACGCCGATGGCCGGGTAAACCTGAAATTAATTCAGACGATAAATCCGGACTTCACTTCCTATGGCACGGCAACCGTGAACGCCCGGCTGACCGGAGATCTGAACAACCCTCAGACGGTTGGACGAATTCAGCTCGCCAACGCGGGCGTCTCCTATATCGATCTGCCGATCGGACTCAGTGACATCAATGGTTTGCTCGTGTTTAATCGCGACCGGCTACAGGTCCAAAGTCTCAGCGCGCGAACCGGCGGTGGCACGTTGAACCTTGCCGGCTACGTGACCTACGGCAGAACGTTCGGTTTCAATCTGCTCACTGTCGGCGACGACATTCGGTTGCGCTATCCGCAAGGCGTCAGCTCCAGCGCGAATGCCAACCTGCGTTTTACCGGGACCCCAACCAATGCTTTGCTCGCGGGCGACATCGTGGTTACGAAGTTCGGCCTGACGTCGCAGTTCGATCTGGCCAATTACGTCGCGCGCAGCAAGCTGCCGGCAATCGCGCCGAAACCGAACTCGATGCTCTACAACGTCAAGCTGGATGTGCATGTCATGTCCACCCCTGAGTTGCAGGTGCAGACCGCGCTGGCCAAGATTTCCGGCAACGTGGACCTGCGCCTGCGCGGTTCGGCGGCGCGCCCCTCCGTGCTGGGGCACGTGAACATCGTGGAAGGCGACATTTCCTTTCAGGGCACCAAGTATCACGTCGAGCGGGGTGACGTCACCTTCTCTAATCCCACTGACATTACGCCGGTGTTTGACGTCGCCGCGACCACGCGCGTGCGCGACTACGACATCAGTCTCGGTTTCCACGGTTCCACCGAAAGGTTGACGACAACATATCGCTCCGATCCCCCACTCGCGACCGCCGACATCATTGCGCTCCTTGCCTTCGGGCGGACCCGTGAAGAGAGCGCGCAGCAAATCGCCACCAACCAGAACATGACCGAACAGGCGTCGAACGCAATTCTCGGCGAGGCGCTGAATGCGACCGTCAGCAGCCGCATGCAAAAGCTCTTCGGAGTAAGCCGCATCAAGATCGATCCCTATGTGGGCGGTGCAGAAAACAATCCTAGCAGCGCGCGCGTAACCATCGAACAACAGGTGGCGAAAAATCTGACCATTACCTACATCACCGATCTGGCGAAGTCGAACCAGCAGATTATCTCCATGGAGTACAACATTTCGCGCATGGTGTCCGTCGTCGCATTGCGCGATCAGTACGGCATCGTGAGTTTTGACGTGCGCATACGGCAGCGAAAGAAGTAAGAAGGCAGTACTCAGTACTCAGTACTCAGTACTCAGATCAAATGCTCGACAGCAGGAGAGCTGCGAGCTTACGGGACTAATCTGTGGCTCTATTTCGTAATGTTGCAACGACGCTGGAGATGATCAAGTGGGAGCATTCGATCTTCGCCCTTCCGTTTGCGCTGGCGGGCGCGATGCTCGCCGCCGGCGGTGTGCCCACGGTTCACCAGTTGATCTGGATCGTGATTGCCATGGTCGCGGCGCGTTCGGCTGCGATGGCATTCAATCGCGTTGTGGACGCCGAGTATGACGCGGCCAATCCGCGAACGAAGATGCGTGCGCTGCCGGCGGGACTATTGACGCGCCAGTTCGTCGCGGCGTTCGTAGTCGCTTCCAGCGTGATCTTCATTTTTGCCGCCGCGCAGTTGAACCGGCTGTGCCTCTATTTGTCTCCGGTGGCGCTCGCGATCTTGCTGCTGTATTCGTACACGAAGCGGTACACGAAGTGGTCGCACCTTGTGCTCGGGTTTGCTGACGCGATCCCTCCGGCGGCAGCATGGATCGCCATCCGCGGAACCCTGGATTGGAAGATCCTGCCGCTGGTCGGAGCGGTAACATTCTGGGTTGGCGGCTTCGACGTGTTGTACGCCTGTCAGGACTACGAGTTTGATTGCAAGGTAGGGCTGCACTCGTTGCCGCGCTGGATCGGCATTCGCAAGGCGCTGGTCGCGGGACAAATCTTTCATCTGATCACGGTCGGATTCCTGGGCTGGACATCCTATCTGTTCGGTTTGGGCGTATTGGGATGGATTGCCGTGCTGGTGTTCGCCGCGATGCTGGCCTATGAGCACTCACTCGTGTCGCACGACGATCTCAGCAAGCTGAACGCGGCGTTCTTTACCACGAACGGTATTGTCTCGGTCGCGTACTTTGTGTTTGTCGCGGCGGCAGTGCTGGTGAGGAGATAGTACTGAGTACTGCCAACTCCTGCTCGCTCTGCTGTATCATCATTCTTTATGGCCCACGCTCACGCTTTCCAGACTGACGACTCACGGCTGAATCCGATTTACGATAAGGTACTCGCGGGAGAGCGTCTCATCGAAGACGACGGACTCGCCTTGTTCCGCTCTGCCGACATTCTTGCCGTCGGCTGGATGGCGAATTACGTTCGCGAGAAGATGCACGGCAACGTCGCCTATTTCAACGTCAACCGCCACATCAACCACACCAACGTCTGCGTGGCCGCCTGCCGGCTTTGCGCGTTCGGGCGCAAAAAGGACGTTCCCGGCGCATACACAATGGCGCTGGAAGAAGCGTGGCAGTCTGCCGCATCCGGGTATACGGAGGCCGTAACGGAGTTTCATATCGTTGGTGGTCTGCACCCGGATCTCCCGTTCGAATACTTCACGGACCTCGTACGCGGGCTGAAAGAGCGGTTCCCGACCGTACACGTCAAGGCGTTCACCATGGTGGAGATCGCCTTCTTTTCCAAGCGTTACAAGATGACGATCCGCGAGGTGCTGGAAAAACTCAAAGCCGCGGGTGTGGACTCAATGCCCGGAGGCGGGGCCGAGATTTTCTCCGATCGCGTGCGTCACATCATTTGCGACCACAAGATCGACGGCGGCGAGTGGCTCGACACGGCTCGGATCGCGCATCAGGTTGGGCTGAAATCCAACGCAACCATGCTCTACGGCCACATCGAGAACGACGAAGACCGCGTCGATCACATGCTGCGGCTGCGCGCGCTTCAGGACGAGACACACGGTTTCCAGACGTTCATTCCGCTCGCGTTCCATCCGGACAACACGCCTCTTCAGCATCTCCCCTGGACGACCGGAATGCTCGATTTGCGCACCATCGCCGTCTCGCGATTGGTGCTGGACAACATCCCGCACATCAAGGCGTACTGGCAGATGATGACGCCGAAAATCGCGCAGATCGCCCTTCGCTTCGGCGCTGACGATATTGACGGGACCGTTGTCGAAGAGAAGATTTACCACGATGCCGGCGCACAGACTCCCCGGGGAATGACGCGGCAAGGATTAGTGCGCCTGATACGTGAATCGGGACGCGAGCCCATCGAGCGCGACACCCTCTATCGCCCGGTGCAAAGGACCGAGTCGTCGGTCACGGTTGCCCTGTAGATGCTGGCCCGAGGTGCCTGTTCGAATGTAGATTCCTAACTGGATGCGGGTGCCTCACGTTCGCGCAGCTAAGGTGGGAAGTATTCTGTTTCGCGTTTCCCAAAGACGGAAATAGCCCTCGCCCTCAGCAACTCGCCTGCCGCTTTTCAGGCCCTAGAAAAGCAACTTGCGCACCCAGTGTCGCCTCTACACTGCCTGGAAGGTGTAATATTTGACCAAGCACGACTGAAGCCGCACGGAACTTCTTCTCCGAGGCTCTCATGAACGTCCACGTTAGTTACAAAGGTTCCAAGCCCCCCGAACTCGAAAAGCAAATAGAACAACAAATAGGGAAGCTTCGTAAGAGGCTGCAGGTGTACAAGCCTGATCTCGTGCATTTGCGCGTCAGCGTTGACGACAAGAAGCCACCGCGCGAGGGGCCTTGCATTTCACTGGACTTGCGTCTTCCCTCAGGCGATCTGGCTGCTGCCGCGACCGGCGCCGATCACAACGCGGCCGTCAGGTTGGCGTTTGAAGACCTGACCGAGCGACTCACCAAGCACAAAGACCAGCTACGGCAGCGCCACAAATGGGTGCGGCGCGGTGCCGAGCAGCGTGGCCGCCCGCAGCCGCAGGTTCCGTTCGAGGAGACGTTCGCCGCCGTGCAACCCGCGATCATCTCCAGCGAGGACATCGCGTCTTACGTCAACGCTAACCTCTACCGACTGAACCGCTTCGTGGATCGCGAGATCCGCTATCGCGAAGCCAGTGGATTGCTTGAAGAAGATCAGGTCACGCGCGAAGAGGTGATCGACGAGGCGATCGCGACCGCCTTGGGGGACTCCGTCGATAAACCGGAAAAGCTGGCGCTTGAGCCCTGGCTTTACCGCCTCGCTATCCGCGCCATCAACGAACTGGCTGATCGGAATCCCACGGCCACGAACACCGTCACGCTCGATCAAGGGACGCGGCGCGCGAACGTAGGCGCAAGCGACGACGTGCATTTCCAGTATCACCAGCCCGACGAGACCATGTGCCAGCGTGAGAACATTCCCGATCGCGGCATCTCCACCCCTGAAGAAATCGCCGCGTCCGACGAAATGATCACCCTGGTGGAAGCTGCGCTGCTGGGAGCCAAAGCCGAAGACAGGGAGGCTTTCCTGCTTTACGCCGTCGAGGGTTTCACCGCCGAGGAGATTGCCGCCATCAGTGACCGGTCGATCGATCAGGTGCGCGCGTCCGTCATCACGGCCCGAGACCACCTGCGTGAAGCTTTGCCCGTTTCCGGCAAACTGAAAGACAAACTCCTGCAACACTCACATATCGCTTAATCGCTCCAATTCCTTAAAGGAGATGATGTAGATGATTACACGCGACAATATTGGCGAACTTGCCAAATTCGAGTCCCCGGAAGGTTGTGCCCTCAGCTTCTACTACCAGCCTTCGATACCCCAGAACAAGTCCCATCGCGAGGAGGGAATTCTTGTAAAAGATCTGATTCGCGCCGCCCTGCACGACATGGAGAAGGCAGACCGGAATGGCGCCACGCGCGGCGATCTGGAACGCATCATGGAATTGACCGAAGGATTACACGGCAATAGCGGTCGCGCCAAGGCGATCTTCGCCTGCTCCGCGCAGGGCCTCTGGCGTGAGTACGATCTGCCGCCGCGCCTTAATGAAACCAAGCTTTTCATCAACTCGAGTTTTCATTTGCGCCCCCTTACCGCCATCGCCGACGTCCTGCCCCGTTACGCCATCGTCCTCGTGGACAAGGTGAAGGCCCGTTTCTTTCTCCTGACAATGGACTGGCTGCGCGAGACCGAGGGCTTCGTCAACCCGCTTCCGCGCCGCCGCAGCGATGGTTTTGAGGGCTATGACGCAGGTCATGTCGAGCGCCACATCGAGCACGAGGCGCAGCACCATTACAAACTCATCGCCGATCATCTTCTCGACATGAAGCAGCGAAGCGAATACGACAAACTGATTGTCGGCGCGCGCGACGAAAGTTGGGGCGAACTTGAGCGCGAACTCCACGCCTACATTCGTCCTTTGGTCGTCGGCCATTTTGCCATCGACCCGGGCAGCGCCACCCCCGAGCAGGTGAAAGAACACGCGCAAGGGGTCATCGGTGAGTTCCGGCGCAACCGCCTCGAAGCGCTTATGCGCGAAGTCGTGGGCGAGGCCCATCGCAACGGACGAGGGGCGCTCGGAATCAGGCGCGTGTTGCGGTCTATGGAGACGGGCGAAGTGCAGACCTTGCTGCTCAGCACCGATTTCTCCGCTTCGGGCGTGAGCTGTCGCAACTGCGGCCACATCGACTTCAGCGAACACGACAAATGCCAGGTCTGCGGTGGAGAGGTCAGGAAACTTAGCGACGTCGCCGACCTGCTGCTGACCATGGCCGTGCGCAACAAAATTGAAATCGTCCATGTGCCGCCTGCGACGGAGGAATTCACCAAAATCGGCAATGTCGCGGCGCTGCTTCGCTTCCGCGCGGATCAGAACACGACTGCGAAGTTGGCAGGATAGAAGAGTACTCAGTACTCAGTACTCGGTACTCAGAGATCTCCGAAGGTGCCCCACATCTGCCGCGGTTGGCAGATGTGGGCGTTTTTATCTTCAGTCGATGCTCCGCGATCATTACATCATCACAGCATCACATCGAAAGATCACCACTGAGTACTGAGTACTGAGTACTGACTACAAAGTTGCATCCAGCTCTGCTATGCTTCGGCTTCCGAATTCTTGGAGGCCCAATGGAGTTCTCACGCAGAAAGTTTCTGGCCACTACAGCGATAGGCGCAACCGCGCTTGGAGTCGAGGCGCAAGAAAAGAGGCTTCCGCGGCAGGAGCCTCTGCAATCCAGGCCGCTTGAATTAACGCCACCTAAAAGTCCCGTGATCATCACTAAGGCGGCAGGTGAACGTTCGCTCGATGCCGCCTACAAGATGCTGCTCGACGGTGCCGACACCCTGGACGCCTGTATCCACGTGGGGCAGGTGCAGGAGGACGATCCAAACGACGATAGCGTCGGTCTTGGAGGCCTGCCGAACGAGGATGGCATCGTGGAACTTGACGCATCGTGCATGCACGGTCCAACGCGCCGCGCTGGTTCTGTTGGAGGCGTACGCAACATCAAGAACGTGGCGCGTCTTTCCCGCGCGGTATTCGAGCATACCGGTCACGTGATGCTGGCCGGTGAAGGCGCGGAAAAGTTCGGCCATGCGATGGGCTTTCCCAAGGAAAATCTGCTGACCGAGCGTTCGCGCCAGATATGGCTGCTCTGGAAGGAGTACCACTCGAATCAGGATTGGTGGGGGCCGGGTATTGCCGATCCGAACTGGAAGGGGCCGGGCCAACCCATGAGCCTCGAAAATCGAACCAAGAAGCTCGAAGACGCCGCCGCGGATTTCGGCATCGCGCCGGAGCACCGCCTCCACGCCGCGCTCTGCGTTTTGTACCCGCCGACCGGCACGATTCACACCTCGGCCGTTAATGCCAAAGGCGAGATGTCCGGCTGCACCACGACCAGCGGACTGGCATGGAAACTTCCGGGCCGGCTTGGCGATTCGCCCATCATCGGCGCGGGCTGCTATACCGATCAGGACGTGGGCTCGGCAGGCGCGACCGGCAGCGGCGAAGAGAACATCAAGGTCGCCGGTGCTCACACCATCGTCGAAAACATGCGCCACGGCATGTCGCCGAAAGACGCGGGACTTGACGCACTCCGCCGCATCGCGCGTAACTACAACAACGACATGAACAGGTTGAAGTATCTGGACATGGTCTATTACATCCTGCGCAAAGATGGCCTCTATGCCGGAGTGTCGCTCTGGAGCGGAACCACGGAGCGCCCGCGCAAATTCTCGGTGATCGACGCCGACGGGAAGCGCCTTGAGAAGACCGTCGCGCTATTCCAGGGAGCATCGATTAATTGGCCGCCGATTCCTGAACTGAAAAAATAGGTTTCGAGATAAGGCAGGTTTCGAGGAAGGGCGTTTCGACCAAAACACGTTTCGACGAGTGTTTCGAGAAACCTGATTTTGTCTCGAAACCTGTTGTTCAAAACCTGCTTTTCTCGAAACCCGCTCTATCGAAACCTGTTCTTTCGAAACCGGGTTCTTCTTCGAAACCCACTTCACGGCAACCGCGCCTAACGCCTGCTACATCGTACCGAATTGCCAGAAGGCAAGACCTGAATGGGTATCGGAGCGTAAGGTATGTCTCGGCCCGAGGCTTTTCAGCGCAACTCTTTTCTTGAAGTTTCCCGAGCGGCGGTTTTGTTTGCATTCATTCTCCTGCTCACCCTGATCGCCTGTGGTGGTAGACCCGCTCCCGGCCCAGGGGGAAGCGCGACAGGCAGCTCACCTGGCGGCAGCGGCAGCGGGTCCGGTGGCGGCAACTCAGCCGGGCCTGTGAGCGGAGCTCCGGGCACGAGTTTCTCCTTCGTTTACGTGGTCGATTCTTCTCCGCAGCAGATTGAAACGTTCAAAATGGAACACGCTTCAGGCGTGCTCACCTCCGCCGGGGCTCCGTTCATGGTCGGCCACGCGATCCAAAATCTGTCCGTCAGCTCGAACGGCAAGTTCGGTTACGGCGTCGCAAACGATTTCGTAAACAACAATTTCATCAACGTTCTGCTGGCATTTTCGTTCGATTCGACCTCCGGTTTGCCGGTCCTGATTCAGGCGACTACGCTAGGAGGCGGCAGTGGCGGTTCGACAGCCATCGATCCGACCGGCAGGTTCGTTTTCGTTTCCGTGGATTCCAACAACACCACCGGAAGCGGCATCGCCGTGTTCACTATCCAGAGCAATGGCGCCCTCATCCAGACCGGCGCAACCATGCCGACTGACGTGAACCCCGGGCACATCGTTGTCGACGCGAAAGACCGCTTCCTCTTCACCGACACAAGTGCGACCAACAAAGTCTGGGGATATTTGATCGACCCCAGCACCGGCGCCCTCACGCGTATCTCAAACACGCCCTTCATCATCCAACGCAGCGTTCCCCAGGCAGGCAAGGAGCCCACCAACTTCAACGAGGTGCTTGATCCGGCAGGGCAGCGGCTCTTCGTAGTGGACAACATCAATTCGCGGATCAACGTTTTCACGGTCAATCAGACCACCGGCGTAATCACCTTTCAGGGAGCCACAACCAGTCCGCAGTTCGAAGAGCTGTTTGCCCCGGCGATTGACCCCAAGGGGCGCTTCCTCTACATTGCGGCATTCAATACCAACGCGATCACCGGATTTTCGGTTATCAACGCGTCAAACCCTGCTTTCCCCGTTATTCCGGGGCTTCCGGTGACCACTTCCGGCGCTCCCAACTGGTGGATGATTGTCGATCCCACGAGCACGTTTGTCTATTCCGTAGAGGTGGACGCCGTCGGTGACATCGGCAGGCTGGATGGCTACCAGATCCAGCAAAACGCCGGAACCTTAACGCGCCTGCCGTCAACCCCAGTGATCTTGCAGGGCTCACCCGCTTGGATCGCGATGGGACCCTAAAAAACGCAAAATCGGAAAATCGCAAAATCGGAAAAACGAAAAATCAAAAGCAGAGGCCCAGGAAAGCCGTTCAGATTTTCCGATTTTCCGATTTTACGTTTTTCCGATTCCTCAGGCGAACTTCACCTTCACCCCGCTCCTCTTTGCCTGTTCCAGATGGATGCTGTCGATGAAGCGTACCTTGCCCGTATTGAGCGTCATGATGAGCGACGACGTGCGGGCACCTTCGCCGAAGAAGCGCACGCCTTTCATCAGCGCGCCGTCGGTCACGCCGGTGGCGGCGAAGACGAGTTGCTTGCCCGGAGCGAGTTCGCCGGCCGTGTAGATTTTGTGCTTATCCTTGATGCCCATGTTCGCGACGCGCTCTTCGAGTTCCGGCTTGTCCACCACCAGCCGGGCGAGCATATAGCCGTTCAGACAACGAATGGCCGCCGCCGTCAAGACACCCTCGGGCGCGCCGCCGCTGCCAAACACCGCGTGCACGCCAGTCCCAAGCACAGCTGCCGCGATGCCGGCTGAGACGTCGCCGTCCGAAATCAGCTTGATGCGCGCCCCTGCGCGCCGTATGTCGTTAATCAGCTTCTCGTGTCGCGGACGGTCAAGCACGACGATCACAAGATCTTCCACGTCGCGATCGAGCGACTTGGCGATCGACTTCAAGTTGGCCGCCACCGGAGCGTCCATCTCGATGCAGCCCTTGCACGACGGGCCGACCATGATTTTTTCCATGTAGCAGTCGGGCGCGAACAGCAGGCCGCCTTTCTCGGACGCGGCCAGTACCGTCATCGCTCCGGGTGATCCGGTGGCGCAAAGATTCGTGCCCTCGAGCGGGTCCACCGCGATATCGACCGTGGGTACGGCCGTGCCGTCCGGGAAGTGCGCGCCGACTTTCTCGCCGATGTAGAGCATGGGCGCCTCGTCGCGCTCGCCTTCACCGATGACGATGGTGCCTTCCATCGGCACCGTGTCCATGATCTCGCGCATAGTCTCGGTTGCGACCTGGTCGGCCAACCTGCGGTCGCCCTGTCCCATGGTTTTGGCCGACGCGATGGCGGCGTTTTCTACTACGCGCAAAAGCTCAAGCGCCAGATCGGTTTCGATGTTCGCCCCGAACTGCTTGGCGGATTTTGGTTCGTGACGAAATTCAGTCTTGGGGAGTGTTGCCATGATGCCTCCTGAAGTGTGAACGGGATTGCGGGCGCAGGCTGCGGGTCAGAAGGGGCCCGTGCCGGTGCTGCGCCATTATCCGTCGTGTGAGATGCGGAAATCGGCAAAAGAGGACGCTAATTTAATCCCCTTGCCTCAGAACGCATCAATCCCCGTGATGCTCGACCCGATGATCAGCGCATGGATGTCGTGCGTTCCCTCGTAGGTCTTGACCGACTCCAGGTTCGCCATGTGCCGAAAGATCGGGTACTCGTCGGCGATGCCGTTTGCGCCCAGGATGTCCCGCCCCAGGCGCGCGCACTCTAGCGCCATCCATACGTTGTTCCGCTTGGCCATCGAGATATGCTGGAATTTTGCCTGATCGCAGTCTTTGAGCCGTCCGACTTGCAGGATCAGGAACTGCGCCTTGGTGATCTCGCTGATCATCCAGACCAGCTTCTCCTGCACTAGCTGATGCGAGGCAATGGGCTGATCGCGGAACTGCTTGCGGAACTGCGCGTATTGCAGCGCGCAGTCGTAGCAGGCCATGGCTGCTCCCACCGCACCCCATGCGATCCCGTAGCGCGCCTGGTTCAGGCACATCAAGGCCGACTTGATGCCATCAGTCTTCGGCAGCAGGTTGCAAGCGGGGACGTGAACGTCCTGCAATGACAGCGAAGAGGTCACCGACGCCCGCAGCGACCACTTGCCGTGAACGTCCTCGGTGCGGAAGCCGGGCCGGTTGGTTTCGACCAGGAAGCCGCGCACCTTGCCGCCCTCGTCTTCGTTCTTCGCCCACACCACGGCGACGTCCGAAATCGAGCCTGAGGTGATCCACATCTTCTCGCCGTTTAGAACGTACTCGTCCCCCACCTTCTTCGCCCGCGTTCTCATGCCGCCCGGATTTGAGCCGAAGTCAGGTTCCGTAAGGCCAAAGCAGCCGAGAGCTTCGCCGCTTTGAAGCGCCGGGAGCCAGCGTTGCTTCTGCTCGTCACTGCCGAACGCGTGGATCGGATACATCACCAGCGCCGACTGCACGCTCACGAAGCTGCGCAGGCCGCTGTCGCCGCGTTCGAGTTCCTGCATCACCAGTCCATATTCGACATTGGACATTTCCGCGCAGCCGTAGCCCTTCAGGCTCGCGCCGAAAAAGCCCATCTCCGCCATCGGCTTCACCAGTTCGCGCGGGAAGCGTCCTTCGCGATTGCACTGTTCGATGATCGGGATCACGTTGTCTTCGACAAACTGCCGCGCGGTGTTGCGGACCAGCAGTTCGTCTTCGTTAAGCAGGGAATCGAACGAGAGAAAATCAACGCCACGAAACTTGATTGCCATGATGCGCCTCGCTGTTTGGACTGTAGACTGGTGCCCGGTTCAACAGACTGATGGTGCCCCGTTCAAGCCCGCAGTTGGCTTGAGCGGGCAATGGAAACTGATGAACGTAGCAGAACCCGCACCGCAGGTCAACTTCCGCTGTCCCGTCAGGGGAATGCAGACGCGCACGGCAAAGGTCCTCTGCCCGCGGCCCCGTCAGGGGAATGGAGACGCGGAGGGAAAGGGCCGCTGCCCGCTGCCCCGTCAGGGGCAGTGCGAACTTAGCCCCGGACGGAAGTCCGGGGTAGTCGTGTGGGATAGTCAACGAGCCCCGGAGGGGCGGAACGATCCTAACTGTTTCAAGATCATAGGCCACTCATGTAAAATCATTCTTCGGACATCCGAAGAATTCAAAATCGAATCGGCCGCTTCCAACCGACAAAGGCCCAGCCTCACGGGCAGGGAGTAGTGGCGAGCGCTGCCGGCATCTTGTCAGGAGAAGGAAAATGGCGAAAATCGCAAAAACAGCAGACCGCAAGAGGGTCATGGACACCACCAAGAGCACGGATTGCCCCAAGTGCGGCAAGCCCACCCGCATCGTCAAGCGCGTAAAGGACCGCGAGCGCGACATCCCGGGCGGCGTTTACATCTCGTGCTCCGGATGCGACTTCTACGAGAAGCTGTAAAAGAGAGTACTCAGTACTCAGTACTCGGTACTCAGTTAGGATCACGCGAATGGCCTCCCTGGCGGAGGCCGTTTCGCTTTCGTAGCGCCGCCGTCCCGGCGGCGGTCGCGTGGGCGTCTCGCCCGCGCCGAGGGTTATCCCTCAAATCCCAAAAACACCGGCTCCGGTTTCAACTCGATCCCAAACTGATCTGCAACTCCACGCTGGATCTCATCCTTCAGCGCGATCACGTCAGCCGCTGTCGCCCCGCCGCAGTTCACGATTGCCAGCGTGTGCTTGGTCGAGATCCCTGCCGGCCCGCGCGAGTAGCCTTTCGGAAACCCTGCCTGCTCGATCAGCCATGCGGCTGAAACCTTGCGTTGCGAGGCCAGCGCAGGATAGCTCGGAACCGTCAGTCCGCGTGCCGTGGTTCGCCGTTCGAGATCTTGGAACTGCTCGTCGGTGAGCACGGGATTCTTGAAGAACGATCCGGCGCTGCGGCAATCTGAATCACCGTCCACGAGCACCATGCCCTTGCTGCGGCGGACCGAAAGCACCGTCTCTCGCACCTCGCTCAGCGTCGGAGCCGCGCCTTCGGCGAAGCTCTTCCTCAGGTCACCATAGGCGATCTTCGGCGCGCCACCCAGCGTCAGCGCGAACGTCACGCCAACGATGATGTAGCGCCCCCGTTCCGTCGCATTGAAGCGACTGGTGCGATAGGCGAACCCGCATTCGGCATTCGTGAACTCGCGTTCGCAGCCGCTCTCCACATCGAGGGCGCGAACACTCAAGATCGTCTCTGCCACTTCCTGGCCGTATGCCCCTACGTTCTGCACCGGAGTTCCGCCAACCGTTCCGGGTATGCCGCTGAGGCACTCGACACCCGCGCAATTTCGTGCCACCGCGTGAGCGACAAATCCGTCCCAATCCTCTCCCGCTCCAGCTTCAAAAATGCGCGAGCCATCCTCGCCCTCGCTAATTCCGCGAATCCCGATCCTGATTACTAGTCCCGGAAAGCCGTGATCGGCAACAACCAAGTTGCTCCCGCCTCCCAGCACGAAGAAGGGCACGTTGCGTGAGCGCGCGAAGCCAAGCGCCTCGCGGACTTCCTCCGCGGTTGTCGTCTGGGCAAAATAGCGTGCCGGCCCGCCGACCCCCATAGTCGTCAGCGGCGCGAGCGGAACTTGTTCCTGAATCTTCATCTGCTGGCGAGTGTAGCAAAAGGATAGTTTCGAGTTTCGAGTTTCGAGTTCCAGTTCCGAACAATAACCGCTCTTCCTGATAGCTGACGGCTAATGAACTAAGAACTAATTATCCCTTTGCGTCCTCTGCGTAACCCCTGCGTACCTCTGCGTAGTTCCTTAACCTGTCAAGAGCCTCCAGCCCACAAAATCCTTGTAAGCTGCTGATTGTACGGCAAATATAAACCTCCCGAACGTGTCGGGTTCACCCCTCCCAAATTGCTAAAATGTATGTAGAGGCTGAAGCAGGAGAGGTTACGAAAGTAATCTGATCAAATAAGTCTTGCATTGGCAACGACTTGAGTCAGCCTCAATGAGGCTGAAATTGTAACTCGCTTTGTTTGTAACAACTTAGGATTTTTCCCATGGGGGGAGGGTAGCTGGAAGCAGGGTTCCGGTTTAGAAACGAAACTCGAAACGTGAAACTCGAAACTCGAAACTATTCCTTCAGCATGAATGCCTTAACAGCGATGTCGTGCGGCTGTGACCCGACTGGAATAGTCGCGTAGAGCGCGGCAGGAGACGTAATCTTCCCGTATTGACGCGGGGTAATGCGAACGGCCGCGACATCGCTCCCCTGCGTATCGAGAACCAGCAGGAACATCTGGTTGGGTGAAAAAGCTACGGCTTCGGGGCCCGCGCCTACACCGATCGTGGTCAGCAGCTTGCTGTTGTCGATGCTGAAGATCGAAATGGAATCACTACCGAAGTTGCTGACGTAGAGCGTCGAATTATCCGGGCTGACTATACCGCCCGCCGGATGCTCGCCGATAAGGAAGCTGCCCGCAACTTCGTTCGTGCCGGTCTCAATCGTCGAAATCGTCTGCGAATTGAAATTGCCGACAAACAGTTCGCCGCCGTCCGGCTTCAACGTGAGGCTGGCGGGAGTCTGTCCAACATCGAGCAGGGCCAGCAGTTGATCCGTCTTTAGGTCGATGGCCGCAACTTGCGCCGATCCGCTGCACGAGACGAAAGCCTTTTCGCTCTGGGGCAGAATGACGATGTCCTCGGGCTGCTTACAAACGGGCACTGTTGCCCGTACGGCAACCTTCTCGGCATCAATGATCGAAACGGTATTGTCGGCGCGGTTGCTCACAACCACGATCTTGCCGTTGGGCGAGACCCGCGCGAGGCCGGGCCCGTTGCCCACAGGGACAGTGTTCACCACGGCGCGCTTGTCGAGATCGAGCACCGACACGTTGGACGAGCCGGAATTTGCAATATAGCCCCGTTTGCCGTCCGACGAGACTGAAATGAAGTATGGCCGCCCGTGTACGCCGATCGTCGCGACCACCTCGTTTCGCTCGGCGTCGATCACGCTGACATTCGCCGAGTCGGTGTTAACGGCGTAGATTTCGTTCTTCTTCGGATTCGCGGTCAGCCCGGTCGGATTGCTGCCAACCGTAATCGTCTTGGCGGCCCTGAGCGTGAGCAGATCAATGACACTGACCGTGCCGCTGCCGCCGTTCGTGACGTAGGCGAACTCGCGATAGTTCTTGGGAAGCGCTTTGCCCCGATTGCAGGCCGTTGACAGCATGACCACTGCGAGGCACAACCATGCGAGGATGACGATGAGGACTGCCGGTTTGTCTTTTCTCACTGTTAGTCGTGTGCGGGCACGCTCGCCGAGGCACTTGCACCCTGAACCGGTTCCGCAACTTTGCGGTGCACCACGGCCGCGATCTGCCTGACCTCTGACATCAATTCGTCGAACTGATCTGGATAGAGGGATTGTACTCCGTCCGACAAGGCGCGGTCCGGATCGCAATGTACTTCAACGATCAGGCCGTCGGCTCCGACGGCAATTGCGGCCCGCGAGAGGGGGGTGACCTTGTTGCGTTTGCCGGTGCCATGGCTTGGGTCCACAAGAATTGGAAGATGCGATGCACGCTGCACTGCCGGGATAATGCTGAGATCCAGCGTGTTGCGCGTGTGGTCGGCGAAGGTGCGCACGCCGCGCTCGCAAAGAATGACGTTGTAGTTGCCCTCGCTCATCACGTACTCGGCGGCCATCAGAAACTCTTCCAGAGTTGCCGCAATGCCGCGCTTCAGCAGTACGGGCTTGGACGACCGCCCCGCTCGCTTCAGCAGTGAGAAGTTCTGCATATTACGCGCGCCGATCTGAATCATGTCGGCGTATTCCTCGACCAGTTCCAGCGATTCGTTGTCGATGGCCTCGGTGACGATGCGCAGTCCAAATCGCTCGCGGACTTCGGCGAGGATCTTAAGGCCATCGAGGCCGAGTCCCTGGAAACTATAGGGCGATGTCCGCGGCTTATACGCGCCTCCGCGAAAGAATTGCGCGCCGGCGCGGGCTACACGTTCGGCGACGGCAAATGCCTGCTCGCGTGTTTCGATTGCGCAGGGACCGGCCATGATCGCCACATTTTCGCCGCCGATGGTTGCCTCGCTGCCGGGGAACCTGATCACCGTGTTCTCCGCTTTCAAGTCGCGGCTGACCAGCTTATAGGGCTTGCTGACACGAATGACTTCCTGCACGCCCGCCATTTCTTCCAGAGTGGCGACCTCGATCACGCCTTTGTTGCCGGTGATCCCGATGGCCGTACGTTGCGCACCCGGAATAGCATGGGACCGGTATCCAAGCGACTCGATCTTCTCGCAGACAGCGCGTACTTGTTCTTCAGTGGCTTGCGCCCGCATGACAACTAACATGAATTGGTCTCCCGAACGATGTTCCAGTTTACTGTGACCGGCGGCGAGTGACTAGTGGATAGTCTGAAGCCTGGATTCGAAAACCACGATCGCAGAGCCTTCCCGACTTCCACCGCATCTTATCCTTTAACTGATGACAATCAGCATTGCGCAGGAACAAAACCTTAAGCACATGCCGCCCAAGCCGGCGCACCCGCCCAAGTTGACGTCACGGCGTATCGGAATCCATACATCAACTCAGGGAGGCGTTGAGGCAGCCGCCGAACGAGCCTACCGCCTCGGCTGCAACACGCTTCAGGTATTTTCCTCCGGTCCGCGCCAGTGGAAGCCCTATGCGCTCGGCAGGCCGCAATGTGAGGTGATGAACGAGCTACGCAAGCAATACGGACTGACTCCGCTCGTGATCCACACAAACTACCTGATCAATCTTGCAGGAGCCAACAGCGAGTTTCGTGCAAGATCCATCGCTGCTTTTCGTGGCGAGATCGAGCGCGCACTTGCACTGTGCGCCGACTACCTTGTTCTTCACCCCGGGTCGTTCCGCGGCCACAGCAGGGAAGAGGGCTTGCAGCGTGTCGCGACCGGCATTGTCGACGCGGCGGATGGTTACGACCTGAAAAAGGGCGGACTGACAATCCTGATCGAGAACACCGCGGGCGCCGAGTTCTCCCTCGGCAGCAAGTTCGAGCACGTGGGGGCACTGGTGGCGATCCTGAAAGGCTTCGTCCCCGCCGCGGCCTGCATTGATACGTGCCATACCCATGTCGCCGGATACGACATCGTCAGCCAAGATGGATTCCGGCAAACGCTGGAGCATCTCGACGAGACTGTCGGTCTGAACGACGTTAAGGTCTGGCATTGCAATGACGCCAAGGCAGCGCGCGGATCGCGTCTCGATCGTCACGCCCGCATCGGCGAGGGAACCATCGGGACCGAACCCTTTCGTTGGCTGCTGAACGACAAGCGTATCGCCCAGGCTGCTTTCATCGCCGAAACTCCGATCGACAATCCCGGCGACGATCAGAGGAATGTCGACGCGCTGAAGGCACTGGTCATGGACGGTTCGGTTCGTTCAACAGTTCAGCGGCGTTAGGTGGTCGCCTTCACGCTGTCGGAGATTCTGCCGTACCCGGATCGATGGTTGATCGAATTTCCGATACGCGATTGGCTGGAAAGCCGCCTTCCTTCGCGTGTTGACGAACCAGCGCTTCGGAGTCCGCGAAATAGACGCAATAGATCTTGTCGTCGGTCACATAGCTCTCGATCCACTGAATCGATGGGCCAATATTGCGGATTACGCCGCACGACTTCTGTGCTATCGCCTTGAGTTCTGCCGGGGACAGCTTTCCAGCTCCCGGCAGTTCGCGTTCGATGAGGTATTTCGGCATTCGTGTCCTCCTGATTCGTCGATTGGATTCTCGCCACCCTCGCTATGCTGCTTTTTCGATGGCCGGACCCCCGATGACCAGATCGTCCGATTCTGTCGCTCTCGTTGTAAAATCAATAATTGCAATCTATTTGTCATTTCTCATAGGTATATGTCCGAAACGAATATAGAAAACACGCCGATTCCCAGTACCGAGCGCACCGAACACGAAGAGCGGTATGAACCGCTGCGCATAGAAGAAAAGTGGTCCGCACAATGGTGGTCGCAACCTGACCTCTTCAAGGCCGATCCCGCCGGCAGCGCTAAGAAGAAATATTACGTGCTCGAAATGCTGCCCTACCCAAGCGGCGTGCTGCACATGGGACACGTGCGCAACTACTCCATCGGCGACGCGCTTGCCCGGCACATGTGGATGCGCGGCTACAATGTCCTTCATCCCGATGGGCTGGGATTCGTTCGGCCTTCCTGCCGAGAACGCGGCGATCAAGAACAAACGTCCGCCGAAGGACTGGACGCTCTCCAACATTTCCTTCATGAAGCAGCAGATGAAGCGCCTCGGCTTCGCCTATGACTGGGACCGCGAAGTCACTACCTGTCTGCCCGATTACTACCGGTGGAACCAGTGGTTCTTCATCAAGATGTTCGAGAAGGGCCTCGCCTATCGCAAGAAGAGCAAGGTGAACTGGTGCCCCGAGTGCGCGACCGTGCTCGCGAACGAGCAGGTTGTCGGCGGATGCTGCTGGCGTCATGAGACGACCACGGTTGAGCAGCGCGAACTCGAACAATGGTTCGTCCGCACCACGAATTATTCTGACGAATTGCTGCGCGACTTGGACAAGCTGAATGGCTGGCCCGAGAAGGTCAAGACCATGCAGCGCAACTGGATCGGCCGCAGCGAAGGCGCGATGGTCGATTTCAAAGTGGACGGTCCGGACGGAAAAGCCGGCGACACCATTACGGTTTTTACTACACGTATTGACACAATCTACGGAGCGACCTCGGTGCAGCTTGCGCCCGAGCACCCGATGATCACCGACTTCATCGCCAGCGATCCGGCTCTGTTCGCCAAAGTTGAAGCCCTTCTCAACGAGCAGAAGAAAGCCCGGGAATCTGGCGAGATCGGCGCGATCGAGAAGCACGGCGTCTTCACTGGCCGTTATGCGATCAACCCCTTCAACGGCGAAAGGGTGCCCATCTGGGTCGCCAACTACATTCTGATGGACTACGGCACCGGCGCGATCATGTCCGTCCCGGCGCACGACGAGCGCGATTACGAGTTCGCCAAGAAGTACGGCCTCGACATTCGCATCGTCATCCTGCCGCGGCGCAATGGCGAACCTCCCGCCGCCGGTCAGCCCGAGGAACCCGTGCTCCCGTTCGTCGCAGAAGATAGCCTGGTGATGAACTCGGGCGAGTGGAGCGGGCTTTCCTGCGAAGAGGCGCAGCACAAGATGGCCGCCTACGCCGAGCAGCACGGCTTCGGCAAAGCGACCGTCACCTATCGGCTGAAAGACTGGGGCATCTCGCGACAGCGCTATTGGGGCACGCCGATCCCGATGCTCTACTGCGAGAAGTGCGGTGTCGTTCCAGTGCCGGAAGATCAGCTTCCGGTCGTTCTCCCCGAGAACGTGGACATCACGCTCGCGGGCGGATCGCCGCTGGGGCGAGTGGCGGAATTCGTGAACGTGACCTGCCCAAAGTGCGGCGGCCCCGCAAGGCGCGAGACTGACACGATGGACACATTCGTCGATTCGTCGTGGTATTTCTACCGCTATACCGACGCGAAGAACGACAAGGCTCCGTTCGACAGCAACGTCGCGAACTACTGGTTCCCGATCGACCAGTACATCGGCGGCGTCGAGCACGCAATTCTGCACCTGATCTACTCGCGCTTCTGGACCAAGTTCATGCGCGACCTCGGCCTGATCAAGAACGACGAGCCAGCCGAGCGCCTGTTCACCCAAGGCATGATCATCAAGAACGGCGCGAAGATGTCCAAGAGCCTCGGCAACACTGTGTCGCCCGATGATATGGTGGCGAAATACGGCGCCGACTCCACGCGCATGTACACGCTGTTCGCCACCGCTCCGGACCGCGAACTCGACTGGCAGGACGCCGGTGTGGAAGGCATATCCCGCTTTCTCAGCCGCGTGTTCCGCTTCATCGGACTCAATCCCGGCGCAGCCGGATGGCGGCACGTGGACGGTTGAAGAGCTTTCGCCCGAAGCCCGCAATATCGCGCGCAAATTGCACCAGACCATCCGCCGCATCAGCGACGACTTCAATGGACGCTGGCACTTCAACACCTCAGCCGCTGCCCTGATGGAGCTGCTGAACGAATGTCTTTCGTCGCAGGCGGCGCTCACGTTGGCACCGCGCGCATTTGTCGCCGACCTGCAATCGAAGTTCGTATTGTTGTTGCATCCCTTTGCGCCTTACATTGCGCACGAACTCTGGGAACGGCTCGGTCACACCAGCAATCTGCTGAAGGAACCTTGGCCGCAGTTCGATCCGGCGCTGGCGAAGGAAGACGAGATCGCCATGGCCGTGCAACTTAACGGCAAACTGCGTAGCCACGTGCTCGTCCCAGCCGAAGCCAGCGACGACCAGATTCGCGAGGCCGCGCTGAACGACGAAAAAGTCAAAGCGGCCATCGACGACAAGAAGGTCGTCAAGGTCATCGTCGTCAAAGGCAAGCTGATCAATATCGTCGTCAAATAATTTGTTGATCTAACGATGTGATGATGTGATGATCTGCTGGAAGAGTGGCTAGTGGTTGGTGGCCAGTGGCGAGTTGAAGCGATTGTTGACTGGCCACTCGCCACTAACCACTCGCCACTTGTAATCAAGAACTCGACAATCGTCACATTGAAAAGCACCACTCCAATTCGCGACGGATTCCGCTCGACATGGCGCTCACCCGGCCTGGTGCCCGCCGAAATCGCCTGGCGCTGGACGGCGGGAGGCGCGCTGTGGGCGCTGCTGACGCTGTCGTTCATCGAGTACGCCGCCAGCCTGAAAGTTTCGGGCGGCGACTGGTTTTTGTGGAAGCTCGGGTTTCCAACTACAGCCGCCGAAGCTCTCGCGAACACAATTGCTGGCAGCGGACACAAGCTTCTGGCCATTGCCGCCGTGCTCGTCCCCGGCATGGCCGTCCTCTGGACCGTCGCCGCCACTATCGGTCGTACGGCTACTCTACGCGCCTTGATGGCGGAGCGCGTCGTGCGCTTCCGCACCATGTTGGCGCTGAATTTCTTTCGCGCAACTGCGGCCCTGGCGGCGCTCATCGGACTCGCGGGAGTCTTCGCAATTGCGATGGCACTCTACTCCGACGGACCCGGCACCGTGCCGCATGCCGAGCGTTCCACGTGGGTGCTGCTGCTCGGCTGGTTCCTTGTCGCCTGCTTCTGGTCCATGGCGAACTGGTTCCTGTCGCTGGCTCCGGTGATCGCGGTCGAACAGAATTGCGACGCGCTCGCCGCGGTCTCCGGGACCGTGAGCGTCTGGGTGGAACGGGCCGGACAGTTCCTCCGCTTGAACGCCGTCTTCGGGGGACTGCATCTGCTGGCCTTCATCATCTTCACGGGAGCGTCGTTTTTCCCGCTGATGCTGCTGGCGGCCGTTCCCGGAAAAGTGGTGCTTGTGATGCTCGTCCTCGTGGCGATGGTCTACTTCGCTGTCGTGGACTTCCTCTACGTCGCTCGCCTGGGAGCGTACGCTACGCTCACGGCAACACCAGTGGAATCAGTTAGTTAGTGAATCAGTGAATCACTGAGTCAGTGAGTCAGTGAGTCATTGAGCCAGCTACCTACCCCCCCCCGTTGTGGAAAAATCTTAAGTTGCTGAATTGATGGCACTTAGCTGTGTCAGGTTCGCTAAGCCTCACGTAAGCTGCTGAATTTGTGGGACTTAATGACATCAGCCTCCAATTTGGCCAGCAGGCAGGGCCTGTCCTGTTTTCAAAGATCGCTGCGGAGCAGAAGCGCCGCAAATCATTGACGACTGGAAACAGAATAGCCGCATTCTGCGAGAAGCTAACAAGGGCGGGCGAAAATTTACGAATTCGGAACAAGGCGTGCTGATGGGTGCGGATTAGCCGAGAACTATTGTGAGCGTCGAAAGGGTGCCGCCCCTTACACCTCATTTTGTTAAGTCGTCCAGCCAATTGGCAACAACTTTTTGGTAAGCTTCGCGTACATCGGCGCGACCACAAAGCTTCGGGTTGTTGATGTATTCAAACGCTTTGTTTACTGCATTGCGCAGTTCAACTGCGGTCAGCTCAGCGGCGAAAACGTTAACGAAATCAGAAATGTCAATCACTGCTATATCGCGGCCGTAGGGTTCTAGATTTGTTAAAAGTTTGGCAGGCTCGGCCCATTCTGGATTCTGGTTGATGTTGGAAGCGATGATCACGTATTTTTGTAGGCCGTACCTGTCCATCTTGGCGCGAAAATCACTGATTCTGTTCATCCAATCATCTCGTACGGTAACTTCGTAGGCTCGAACCAAAAGATCTTTTGACTTCTCTTCTATGTCGCCTGCGGTCCCATCAAAAGTGTCCGAGGCATGCGGATGATGCGTGATGATTTCGAATCCAAATCGCTGTCGGTGTACAAATAACAGGGCGGCAATCAAGAACTGCTGAATATGCCCCTCAGATGGCGTATTCACTAATCTATAAAGCAGTAGCTTAGCGCGGGCGAATATGAGCACATCGTCACCGACAGGAGGCAAAGGCTTGGCTAACACTCTGGACTCTGCGAATTTCGACGCCAGGTAATCGGCAACTCGTTGTAATTCTTCGCGAGGGATGTTCTGCAGAGCTTTCAGTACTTTAAATCGCGGGTCTTTCGCCAGATTGAATCTCCGAACATTCCCTTTCCACCCGAGGTTTTCGCCAAACGCTGTAATGCTGCCGTGTAGAGTGATGCCACGAAGGGTAAGTTGATCGCACACTTTCTTGTCGCCGTACGCCCCGCGAGTCCCTATTGGAACTGAACGTTGATTCCAACGTGTATCCTGCAGCCAATAGAACATGAGGAAGAGAGTCGCTGTTTTCACGCTGGCGCTTTCGTTCTTTACTACATCGTCAATGGCCGCACGATAGATTGCGGATGGGACGGTGAGTTTTGCATCTGCGAGGAAATCGTCGATCCGATTCAATGCGGCATTCACGGCATTCTCGACTGATATATTTCTGCTCAGCTTTGTTTTCGGCACACTAGGACTCCATTCTTGTAGGCCAAACAGGTCGTCTTGCGTTGAAATGGGTTCAACATCGTCAAATGGCTCTGCTGTAATTTGCTCAAACAGCGCTTGGGCCATTGCTGCTGCGAGAATAGGGGGAACGGCATTTCCCACCTGTCTGTATTGCGCGCTCGTTGGCCCAGCAAACTCTATTCCCGAGGGGAAGCTCTGGAGTGAGGCGGATTCCAGGACGGTAATTCTCCGGCAACCAGGACCTCTCCCGTTTGCGGGCCCCCCCGCGCATCAGGGATGCGTGGTACTCTGGCACAATTCCAAGAGTATCTACGAAGTGGGTTTTGTTTCCACCAGCTGATGAAATGATCGTCGGCGACGGCTGTTCGAAGTCAAGTGCTCTACCGCCTCCATTAAAGAGCAGCCCATGGTAGGGCGAAGGTCTCAAATCGACTTTTCTTGCGTAAAAGACTTTCGCGGAGTTCGGAATTCCACGTGGCTCTTTTGTAATTACATCCTTAACCTTTACAAATGGCAGTAAGTCGGGCCGATTCCCATGGGTTTTTCGTGGAAAAACAAATGTGCGGGTCACTCATCCCGACAATGAATAAGCGTCGTCTGCGCTGTGGCACTCCGTACTCTTCTGCGTTCAATAATTGCCAAGTGACTCGATAGCCAAGTGAGGCAAAATGGGAAACGATCGAGTTGAGATAACGTCGGCGGTCGCCAACAACCAAGCCGGGGACGTTCTCCATCACGAACGCAAGCGGGCGCACTTCCTCGACGGCTCGAACGAACTCGGGAACCATGTCCCGATGATCGAGGTCTGCCGCCCTGAGCCCACCTGATGAAAACGGCTGGCAGGGAGGGCCGCCAATTACAACATCAACTTTCCCCCGCAGGTGCTGAAAAGAAACGTCACAAACATCGGTACTGTAAATGGTTGCGGATGGAGTGTGCATCGCGAACGTCGCCACGCTGGGTTTGTCTATCTCCACTGCAGCAACAGTGGCGAACCCAGCGGTGGCAAATCCGAGCGAAAGTCCCCCGGCTCCACAAAAAGATCCAGCGTCGATATCATATGAGTTGGGCCAATTGTAAGTGACTACACAGAGTTCGTGTAGAGGATTGTATGGACACGATCACCAAAGAGCAGCGTAGCGCTCTTATGAGCAGAATACGCTCGACGGGAAATCGATCTACCGAGCTCAGACTTCGAATGGGGCTTGTTCGCAATAGCGTTGCAGGATGGACGTTACACCCGAGAAACGTTGCGGGACGGCCCGATTTCTGGTTTGGGCAGACACGGGTTGCAGTATTCGTTGACGGGTGCTTTTGGCATGGGTGCCAACGACCACAGTGTCGTCGTTCACCAAAGCAGAACCGTGCTTATTGGAAAGAGAAGATTGCTAGAAACGTGCATCGCTCAAGATTGGTAACTCGCCAACTGCGTAGAGACCTGTGTATTGTGCTGCGATTCTGGGAACACGATCTCCAGACCGCGAAAGGGGTGCATAGCGCCATCAAGGAAATTATCTATGGAATACAGCGCCACGCCTCGGGGTAGTATCTAAACCCTGCGCTATTACTACCAGCTAACCTGCCGTTCTGTTCCGATTCTAGAAATTTTCCGGCGTGTTTGCTTTTCGCAAATTGCGGCTATCTTGAATGTGTGCTCATTTTTGAGGGACGGAAGCACCCAATTTAGATCGAGGTCGTAAGTCGTTTGTTTCTAACACCGAAGTGATGGCCTCGGGGGGAGATCGAGGAGGTAAGTCGTTTAGAGTGTGCGGCTTGCGTTTTTTCCACAGGGGAGGGGGTAGGACGGCAGAAATGCAGGTCCCTCCACTACGCCGCCAGAAGCGGCTCCGGTCGGGATGACGGGAGCATCCTTAGCATAGAGCTGCCCTCGGCTGCGCCTCGGGATGACAAGCTGCGGGCGGTGGTGGTGGTAATGCAGGCGGGTGGTAATGCAGACGGGTGGTGGTGCAAACGGGCCCGCCGGACTGGAGTCCGGCGCTACAAAGATCGACACTTGCTTCGGTAAGGCGGTGCTATTTGAGGCCCTCGACTACATAGAGCTCGGACAAAACGCGATAGTAGGAGTAGGCGTAGGTGTCGCCGGTGGCGTCGAATCGGATGGTAGCAATGCTCTCCACGCCAGCAGGGTCGGTACCGGTGAGCTGCTTCCACGGCTGACGTTGGCCGCTGTCCGGATCGAGGCGAAACACGGTCACGGGAAGCTGCCTGGCTGAAACCAGCAGATGCTTGTTATCACTGTCCCATTGTATCGGTTGTTCGTCCGGCAAAAGGCCTTTGACAGGCTTGGGCGAGCCGCCGCCATCGAGTGCGACAACGGAGAAGTCCCGCTCGTTTGCCGTGATCAGTAATCTGCTGCCTTCCGGAGAAATGAGGAAACCAACCGTTCCCTCCGGAGTGACCGCCCGGGTGGTGCCGGCGTCGACATCGTAGACGTAAGTGCGGCGCCCATGTCCCGCTTCCTGGCCAACGAAAAAGACATGCTTGCCGTCCGGGTGCCACACGGGGAAAAGATGTTCGATCTTGTCGTGCGTAATCACGCGTGGTTCTCCGACTCCCGTTGGCAGCAATTCGAGTTGGCTGGGAGTTTGCAGGTCGGTGGCAACTGCCCATTTGCCATCCGGTGACAAGTCCGCGAAAGCGCCGTCGCCGAGGCGGATGGCGGGCGAACCATCGATTTTGCGAAGATAAATTCCGTACCTGGCCCCCACTGCCTCTCCCGTCTCGCAGAAGAGCACGTTTTTGCCGTCTTTGGAGAGAGCCAGCATCAGCGACCAATCAAACCAGGAGATGTCCCGATCGGTTTTGTCGCCGGGGCCGCGGGCTACCATTCCGACTTGCGCGTCGTCCTTGCCGAGTAGCACGCGCCCATCGCGGCTGATGTCATGCAGAGTAAGAATGGAAGGAACGCGCAACACCATGCGCTCCTTACCGGACATATTCATCGCATACAGAGCTCGTTCCGCTCCGAACGGAGCCGCCGTGAACCACACCTCCCGCCCATGGGCGAGACGAGCCACGCCTTGTACGGAACCGTAATGCTGCGATCTTGCCTGCACCTTGCCGTTACGGTCGATGATCGCAACGCTGCCGTCGTCACCGCCGGGCGCATGATCGGCAAACGCCAGGAATTGTCCGCTGGGCGCAACTCGCAGATGGCTCACCCAGCGTTAGGGCGGTAAATGACGTTCCCCGGAGGTGATTCGATCACGTTCAAGCTAGTTACCCCGGTCTCAACGCGGCGAACGATTGCCAGGCCGCCGTCCGGCGTCCAATCGGCCCACTCCACTCGTTCGAGTACTTCGCGGGGTGCACCGCCTGCCAGCGGCACTTGAGCCAGGTTGCCAAGCTGGAGGAATGGCTCAATGGTTTCGGGATGCACTAATATGGCGAGCTCACCGGCCGGCGAAATCCCGAGTATCTGCCCGCTCTCCAATCCCAGCGGGCGCGAATCAGTGCTGTCGAAGCGAGTGGTGAACAACTCGACGGGCTTGCTTCCCCAAGCCGCGCCGTACACGATCGTTTGACCATCGGGCGCAAACCGGGCTGCTCCAATGCTGCCGCGCCGGAATGTCAACCGATGGAATATAGGGGTCGCTGCTTTGGAGTTGTGCCGCCCCGCGTAGAACACCGCCGCGTATGAGGCCACGAGGAGAAGCGCTGCTGCGATTGCTGTTCTCCACCACCTGCGGCGCGAGGGGGGCGGCGTGAGCACGGCAACGCGGCTGGCGCTGCTATCGCTAAGCAGCTCCAGGTCAAAAGCGACGTCGCGAGCGGACTGAAAACGCTCGCCTGGGTTCTTCTCCAGGCAGTGGCGAACGATGCGCTCCAACGCCGGCGATGCGTGGGGATCCATTGCGCTGAGTTCCGGCGGCTTCTTGCAGAATGGCGCTGAGCGTATCCGCCGCCGTTTCGCCCTGAAAGGCACGTTTGCCGGAGAGCATTTCGTACAGAATCGCTCCGAGCGCAAAAATGTCGGAGCGGTGATCGGCCACGCGTCCGCGAGCCTGTTCCGGCGACATATACCCACCGTGCCCAGCATCGTCCCCGGCTCGCTTTCGAGGGTGTACGACAGCGTCTGACCGCTGCCGTTCGCGTCTGGACGGGTGAGCTTGGCCAAACCGAAATCAAGAATCTTCACCCGGCCATCGTCGGTGATGAACAGGTTTTCAGGCTTGAGGTCGCGATGAACGATGCCCTTGTCGTGCGCGGCGGCCAGACCGCGAGCAATCTGGACTGCATAATCAACCGCCTTCCGCAAGGCAAGCGGTCCGCCACGCAGCTTTTCGCGCAGCGTTTCGCCTTCCATCAATTCGCTGACAATGTAGGGCGCGCCGTCCTGCGTCCCGAGATCGTATACGGCTAGAATGTTGGGATGATTCAGCGCAGCGGCTGCCTGCGCCTCCTGTTCAAAGCGATAGAGGCGTTGCAGGTCCAGGAGAACGAGGCAGGCAAGACTTTAATCGCGACTTCCCGGCCCAGACGCGGATCGCGAGCACGGTAAACTTCCCCCATGCCGCCTGCACCGATTACGCCGCTAATCTCGTAGGGTCCCAGCCTGGTTCCCGTGGCGATTGCCATAGGCACCCCGCTTACACAGACAATCTTATCTTTTGATGCATGTGGATATTGGTCAGACCCACGCAAGCAAAGCTTGAGTGGGCCACCAGTGAAGCACAAAACCATGTGACGGCGATGCACTGATTCCTGTGCCACGCCACATCGAAACGTGTTCTACGTCACAGAGGTCAATCGGGTAAAACGTTTAATTTATCAACAGATGCAGGCTTTTCTCAGAGCGGTAAGACACGTTGGAAACGATGGATCAGGGCCGAAGCTGGCAAGGGTTCATCACAGGAATGGGACGGCGCAGGTCGTATTTGCCAAGACAACGTGTGCAGTATTAATAAAGTTAGTTATTATAATTTTTATTAGGTTCATTAGGTTCGTACAGCTATTTTCAAGCCTGCATCCAAGGCAAACGCAACCTGGTTTCCCGGCCAGGAGTCGTCGTCCCAATCGTAAGGCCACACCGCTGAAAGCGCGGGCTTTAAGCCGCGTATGGAGCGTGGGTAGAGCTGCGCCCGAAATCCAGCGGAAAACAGACGACTCACTATTTATGATCGGTGAAAAAGGAAGGTTGTGTCATGCCAAAGACCATCGAAGTAACCGACCTTATCCTCCGGGACGCGCACCAGAGTTTGATGGCGACGCGTATGGCCCTGGAAGATATGGTTCCAGCCTGCGAAGATCTGGACAACGCCGGGTATTGGTCGCTTGAGTGCTGGGGCGGAGCGACATTCGATTCCTGCATCCGGTTCCTGAACGAAGACCCCTGGGAACGTCTGCGCACGTTCCGCAAGCTGCTGCCCAAGACCAAGCTGCAAATGCTGCTGCGCGGTCAGAACCTGCTGGGCTACCGGCACTATGAAGACAGCGTCGTCGAGCGCTTCGTGGCTAAGGCCGCGGAGAACGGCATGGACGTGTTCCGCTGTTTCGACGCGCTGAACGACATCCGCAATCTGAAGACCTCGATCAATGCGGTCAAGAAGGCGGGCAAGCACGCGCAGGGAACAATTTGCTACACGGTGAGTCCGGTCCACACGATTCAGGCGTTCGCCGATATGGCCAAGCAGTTGAAAGAATGGGGCTGCGACTCGATCTGTATCAAGGACATGGCCGCCCTGCTCAAGCCTCAACCGGCCT
The DNA here is from genome assembly GCA_963777415.1 of uncultured Acidobacteriota bacterium. GTDB lineage: Bacteria > Acidobacteriota > Terriglobia > Terriglobales > Acidobacteriaceae > JAEZPW01. The sequence goes on along the minus strand of CAVZQL010000017.1, from coordinate 279,198 downwards.
ACGATCTCGTCAAGGCAATCAAGAAAGAGTGCGGCGAAGATACGCTGGTTCATCTGCACGTACATGCCACGACGGGCGTGACGCTGGTGAGCATCATGAAGGCGATCGAGGCGGGATGCGACATCGTTGATACCGCAATCAGTTCGATCAGCCTTGGTCCCGGCCACAATCCGACGGAGAGCCTCATCGAGATGCTGGAAGGAACGCCGTTCACGACGCATCTGGATAAGGACCGCATCTATAAAGCGAAGGAGTACTTCGCGGGGGTGCGCCCGCGCTATAGCGAGTTCCTGAGCAACATCACCGGCGTGGACACGGAAATCTTCAAGAGCCAGATTCCGGGCGGAATGATCTCGAACATGGAAAGCCAGCTCAAGGGACAGGGCGCCGGCGAGAGACTTAAAGAAGTACTTGAAGAAGTGCCCCGGGTTCGCAAGGACAGCGGCTATCCTCCGCTGGTTACTCCGTCGAGCCAGATCGTGGGCACGCAAGCAGTGTTCAACGTGCTGATGGGCAAGTACAAGGTCCTTACCGGCGAATTCGCCGACCTGATGCTCGGTTACTACGGCAGTACGCTCGGAGAGAAAGATCCCGACGTCCTGAAGAAAGCGTCCGAGCACGCCAAGAAAGAGCCGATCACGTGCCGTCCCGGAGACCTATTGAAGCCGGAATGGGAGAAGTTGCGCTCGGAAGCGCTCGCGCTAAAGGGATGCAACGGTTCGGACGAAGACGTCCTGACCTACGCCATGTTCCCGCAGGTTGCGCCGAAGTTCTTTGGCACCCGCAGTGAGGGTCCGAAGAATGTGAGCAAGAAACCGGGGGACGTTAAGGCGAACGCCGGCGCCGTTGCTGCTGGTCCGATCAAGCCAGCAACCGAAATGCCCGGAGCGGCGAACTACGTGGTCACGGTGGAAGGAAAGACTCACACGGTGACTGTGGCGCCGGCGAAATAGCGGCGCTGTCTACCCATCAAGAACGATTCGAGATCAAACAAGAAAGAGGGCCGGCGGTTGCGGGAAAGCGCCGCCTCTCCCCGAGTACCACACGCCGAACGGAGGGCGTGCGAAATGGCTACAGCAGAGACGAAAATCGAACCCCAGGTCAATACCAAGACCATCGACGAGAAGATCAAGAAACTCGAATCCCACCGCAAGGAAGTGCAACTGGGCGGCGGGAAATCACGAATTGCGAAGCAGCACGAGAGCGGCAAACTGACCGCTCGCGAGCGCGTTGACAAACTGGCGGATCCGGGATCGTTCCAGGAGATCGGCTTGTTCGCGCGCCATCGCAGCACGTATTTCGATATGGCCGGCAAGGAATTGCAGGCCGATGGAGTGGTAACGGGTGCCGTGAAGGTGGACGGCCGCCTGGTACACGTGGCCAGCCAGGACTTCACTGTCGCCGGTGGATCGGCGGGCGAGGTCCACAACGACAAGGCCGTGGACATGATGAAGCTGTCGCTCAAAACGGGTTCGCCGTTCGTCTTCATCAACGACTCGGGTGGCGCGCGCGTTCAGGAAGGCATCGACAGCCTCGGCGGATACGGTCGCGTCTTCTATAACAACGTGATGCTTTCGGGCACGGTGCCGCAGATCTCAATCATCAGCGGACCTTGCGCCGGGGGCGCGGTTTATAGCCCCGCGCTGACCGACTTCATCATTCAAACGATGAAGGCGCACATGTTCATCACCGGCCCGTCGGTCATCAAGCAGGTGACCGGCGAGGTTGTCAGCAACGACGACCTGGGCGGCGCGATCGCGCACATGACCAAGTCGGGCAACGTCCACTTTGTGGCGCAAGACGACGCGGACGCGCTCTACACATGCCGCAGGTTGCTGAGCTTCCTGCCGTCGAACAACCTCGAAGATCCGCCGCGGCTTGCTTACGATCCGATGCTGGAGCCGGATCCGGGCTTGAACTACATCGTACCGGCTGAAGCGAAGGTGCCCTACGACGTGCATAACGTCATCGCGCGAATTGTCGATAACGGGGACTTCATGGAAGTGCAGGCCGGGTTCGCGCAAAACATCGTGATCGGCTTCGCCCGCGTGCAGGGCCGCTCGATCGGCATCATCGCGAACCAGCCGATGGTGATGGCGGGCGTGCTGGACATCAACGCGTCCGACAAGGCGGCGCGCTTCATACGCTTCTGCAACGCCTTCAACATTCCGCTGGTCACCCTGGTGGACGTACCGGGCTTTCTGCCGGGCGTGCAGCAGGAGTACGGCGGAATCATTCGCCACGGCGCGAAGATGTTGTTCGCATACTCGGCGGCAACGGTCCCGAAAATCACCATCGTCATGCGCAAGGCTTATGGCGGCGCGTACATCGCGATGTGCTGCAAGGACCTGGGCGCCGACCGCTCGGTTGCATGGCCAACCGCGGAAATCGCGGTGATGGGTGCCGAGGGCGCGGTCGAAATCGTCTTCCGCAAGGAAATCGACAAGGCGGCTGACAAGGTCGCGAAGCGTCAGGAGATGATCGATCTGTATCGTAACGCCTTCGCCAATCCGCTGGTTGCCGCGGGACGCCGCTTCGTGGACGACATCATCGAACCGGCCAACACGCGCATTTTCCTGGCGGAAGCGCTGGAATCGTTGCAGACGAAACGCGAGTTGCGTCCGCAGAAGAAACACGGCTTGATGCCGCTTTAATCCACGAGGAAACGAGGCCTATATGGCAAAGACTGAATTGATTCTGGCTGAACGCGTTGCCTTGCTGGAGCAGGAACTTGCGGAGATCAAAGCGCTGTTGAAGGAGCAGGTGGCGAAATCGCAGCCTGCTCCGGCAATAGCGATGGCCGCGGCTGCCGCTGCATCTGTCGCAACGTCGCCGGTGAAAGCTGCCGGCGCGATTTCCGCGAAGCAAGTTGAGCCGGCAACGGAAGAGGGCGTCAGTCCGGAGATTATGGTAGTCATCTCCGCGGCGGTGACGCATTTCCTCGGCTTACGCGCTCGCATTCGCCATGCGCACATGGTCAGACCCACGGGCGTGAATCCATGGGCGCAGCAAGGACGGGTGTTCGTCCAGGCATCGCATAATCTGATGCACCGATAAACGATTTGTTAAGCGCACCCCTCCTCTGCGGGAGGGGCGCGGCACCCGGGCTGGGTCCAGACTCAGATCCGGCCCATAAAATCTGCTAGGAGCCAATGTGAAACTCAAGATCTCTGTTGATGGCAAGGTCTACGAAGTAGAAGTTGAAGTACCCGAAGAAGAAGGAGCGCGCCCGCTCGGCGGTTACGTGCCCCCCTACGCGCCTGGGTCCACCGTGACCTTTGCCGCTCCGACACATGTTGCCCCGGCGGCGCCGAAGCTGAATGGCGAGGCGCACGAGAACGAGGACAAAGTCTGCCGCAGTCCAATCGCCGGCATCGTGATCAAGGTGAACATCCAGGACGGCCAGCAAATCCAGGCGAACGACCTGATGATGGTGCTGGAGGCCATGAAGATGGAAACCAACGTCACGGCCCCGGTCGCGGGCAAGGTAAAGAAGATCAACGTGAATCCGGGCGACGGCGTGCAACACGGCCAGATTCTCGTAGAATTCGAGTAAGTTCCTAGCCCCGCAGGGGCGACAGAGGATAGCCCGGCACGTAAGTGCCGGGTTCAGAGTGAATAACTCTCCGAGTCCCGGAGGGACGGCAGGGAGCTTTAACGTGGGGTTTTCTAAATCCCCAAGGACACGGTTATGGAACAAGGCGCAAAGATGGCATTCAATGAAGAGTTGCTGAAGGTACCCGGCTTTCAGTTCGTCGATCACGTCGCGATCGCCGTGGCGCAGGGTGAACTGGACAAGCAGGTGAAGGCCTATGAGATGCTCGGCTTCCGCGAGATTCATCGCGAGGAAGTGTATGGCGGCGACCAGGTTCGCGAGGCCCTGTTGCAGATTGGCGGTGGTCCGAACCTGATCCAGATTCTGGAGCCGCTCAGCCCCGAATCGCCTGTCGCTAAGGGTCTGGAAAAGCAGGGTGGACGCAATTACATCGCGCACGTCGGCTTCCGGGTCGAGAGCGCGCAGGCTGCCTTCGACTATATGCGGCAGAACGGATTCCGCATCATCGACAAGGCTCCGCGCAAGGGTTCGCGTGGAACTACGGTATTCTTCGTGCATCCAAAGTCCAGGGAAGACGCGGCATTTGGCGTGTTGCTCGAAGTGGTCGAAGACCCTGCTGCTCATTGAGGCTGAAATGGAAGAGATAAAAAAGTTGAACCTACGCGACACATTTCCGCCGGTCACGACCGAGCAGTGGGAAGCCGTCATTCAGAAAGACCTGAAGGGTGCCGACTATGCCAAGAAACTGCTCTGGCAGACCGACGACGGCATCACGGTCAAGCCGTATTATCGCAGCGAAGATCTGAAGAGCCTCGACGGTATGTTGGACGTTGTGCCGGGCGAGTTTCCTTTCACGCGCGGTGCCAACGTCATCTCGAACAATTGGCTGATCCGCGAAGAGATTGACGACGCCGATCCGGCAAAGGCGAACGAACTGGCGCTCAGGGCCATCGAGTCGGGCGCGGAAGAAATCTGCTTCGTTCTCGAATCGGGAGTGGACGGATTGCGCGGCGTGGCGGCCTACAGCGTTCGAGAACTTGGCGTTCTATTGCGCAGCATCGCACTCGACAGGGTACCGGTGCATCTTCGCGCCGGTTCGCGCGCCAAGGATGTGTACGAGAAACTCGTCGAAGCACTCGGCCCCCGTGCGCTGCACTTGATGGGATCGATCGATTACGACCCGCTGGGCGATTTGGTGCTCACAGGTTTCGCCGCGGAAGACCGCAAGGCGATGTTTGACGCGGCGGCTGAAATGGTTCAGACCGCCAAAGCAAAAACGCCCACGTTCAAGGTGCTGGCCGTGCGCGCGGCACAGTTCCACGAGGCCGGAGGCACAAGCGTTCAGGAACTCGGTTACGCAATCGCGCAAGCGGTCGAGTACGCATCTGAGTTGAACTCGCGCGACCTGAGCGCGAACCAGATCGCTGGCACGCTGTTCTTCTCCTTTGCGATCGGCTCGAACTACTTTTTCGAGATCGCGAAACTTCGCGCCGCGCGTACGCTGTGGGCCGAGGCCGCGAAAGCTTTCGGCGCAACCGAGGACGCGTCCCGCGCTACCGTCTATGCGCGTACCGCCGAGTGGAGCGCGACCGTTTATGACCCGTACGTGAACGCGCTGCGTGGCACGACGGAAGCGATGTCGGCCGCAATCGGCGGATGCGATTCACTGGCGGTGCTGCCCTTCGACGCTTCCTACAAGCCCGCCGACGATCTCAGCCAGCGGCTTGCCCGCAACACTCAGATTATTCTCAAGCGCGAATCGTACCTCGACCGCACGATTGATCCGGCTGCCGGTTCGTATTACGTCGAGTCGCTGACCAACTCGATCGCGCAGGAATCGTGGAAGCTCATGCAGCAGGTCGAAAGCGCCGGCGGATTCCTGAAATCGCTCGAACTGGGCACGATCCAGGAAGGCGTTCAGAAATCGCGCGGAGCTAAAGAAGCTGCGATCTCCGCGCGTCGCGCCAACCTGCTCGGAACGAATCAGTACCCGAATCAGCCGGAGCGAATGCTGGAAGCACTGAAACGGCCGCGCGTGGCGGCGAACAAGCATGAAGGCCCTGCGGCGATTCACGTCCAGGCATTGCCCCCGCATCGCGCCGCCGAACTATTCGAGTCCCTGCGACTGCGGATCGAGCGTCACGCCGCGAAGACCGGGCGACTGCCGCGGATACTGCTACTCGAGATGGGCGACCTCAAGATGCGCAAGGCTCGTTCGGGCTTCGCGGCGAACTTATTCGGTTGCGGCGGATTCTACACGGTCACGATCAATGCACCCGATGTCGATGCGGCCTTCAAGGAAATCGTCGAACATGATCCCGACGCGATCGTGCTTTGCAGCTCTGACGAGGAGTACGCGCAGAACGCCGGCCCGATTATCGGCAAGCTACGCGCAGCGGGAAAGCAATGGCCAGTGATTGTCGCTGGCTATCCGAAAGACACACTCGAAAAGCTGCAACAAGACGGAGTGGCCGACTTCATCCACGTACGCAGCAACGCCGCCGAGGTCCTCAAGACCTGGCAGGACAAACTGGGAGTGAGGGACTGACATGCGGCCAGATTTCACAAAAATAGAATTGAAAACACCCACCCTTCGCTCCGCGAAGGATGGGGCACCCGCACCCGAGCCGACTAGCGAGTGGCTCACGCCGGAGCACATCCCGGTGGCACCCTACTACACGCGCGAAGCGCTCGATGGCATGGAGCACCTTGAGTACGCCGCCGGAATCGCACCCTATCTGCGCGGGCCCTACTCGACCATGTACGCCATGCAGCCGTGGACGATCCGCCAGTACGCCGGCTACTCTACCGCCGAGGAATCGAACGCCTTCTATCGCCGCAATCTCGCGGCAGGGCAGAAGGGCCTCTCCGTCGCGTTCGACCTGGCGACCCACCGCGGCTATGATTCGGATCACGAGCGCGTTGTCGGCGACGTGGGCAAGGCCGGCGTGGCGATCGACTCGATCCTCGACATGAAGGTCCTGTTCGACCAGATTCCCCTCGATCAGATGTCGGTGTCGATGACCATGAACGGCGCCGTGCTGCCGATCATGGCGTTCTACATCGTCGCCGCCGAAGAGCAGGGCGTCCCGCCGGAAAAGCTGAGCGGCACCATTCAGAACGACATTCTGAAAGAGTTCATGGTGCGCAACACATACATCTTTCCGCCCGCGCCTTCGATGCGCATCATCGGCGACATCTTCTCGTATTGCGCGAAGAACATGCCGAAGTTCAACTGCATCAGCGTCAGCGGCTACCACATGCAGGAAGCGGGCGCGACCGCCGATGTCGAACTCGCCTACACTCTGGCCGACGGCGTCGAGTATCTGCGCACCGGCATCAAGTCCGGTTTGAGCGTGGACGAATTCGCGCCGCGTATCTCGTTCTTCTGGGCCATCGGCATGAACCACTTCATGGAGATCGCCAAGATGCGCGCCGCCCGCGCCATCTGGGCAAAACTGGTGAAGCAGTTCGATCCGAAGAACCCGAAGTCGATGGCGCTGCGCACACACTGCCAGACTTCCGGTTGGAGCCTCACGGCGCAGGACCCGTTCAACAACGTGGTTCGCACCTGCGTCGAAGCCATGGCCGCCGCGATGGGACACACTCAATCGCTGCACACCAACGCGCTCGACGAAGCCATTGCGCTGCCGACCGATTTTTCCGCACGTATCGCGCGCAACACGCAGATCTACATCCAGCAGGAAACGGAGATCACGCGCGTGGTCGATCCGTGGGCTGGTTCGTACTATGTCGAGTACCTGACCAAGGGCTTGATGGACCGCGCGTGGGAGTTGATCCAGGAAGTCGAGGAGATGGGCGGGATGGTGAAGGCCATCGAAACCGGCCTTCCCAAGATGCGCATCGAGGAAGCGGCTGCACGCAAGCAGGCCCGCATCGACGCGGGTCTCGACGCCATCGTGGGCGTCAACGCCTACAAGCTGGAAAAAGAAGCGCCGCTCGAAGTGCTCGAAGTCGATAACAAGGCAGTTCGCCAAGCCCAACTCAATCGCATCGAACTGCTCAAGCGCGAGCGCGACAACGCCCAGGTGCGGCAGTCGCTGGCGGCTATCACACGGTGCGCCGAGACGGGCGAAGGCAATCTTCTCGAACTTGCCGTGATTGCGGCGCGAAACCGCGCTACACTGGGCGAGATCACCTCCGCGATGGAGAAGGTGTACGGCCGCTACCAGGCAGTCACCCGGTCCATTTCGGGCGTCTATTTATCCGAGAGCAAGATGGACGAAAAATTCCAGAAAGCGCGTCAGATGGCGGATGAGTTCGCCGCCGCCGAAGGCCGCCGCCCACGCATCCTCGTCGCCAAGATGGGACAAGACGGCCATGATCGGGGCGCGAAGGTCGTCTCCACCGCCTACGCCGATATGGGTTTCGACGTCGATATAGGCCCGCTGTTCCAGACTCCCGCCGAATGTGCGCGCCACGCCGTCGAAAACGACGTACACGTGCTCGGCGTCTCGACCCTCGCTGGTGGCCACAAGACGCTCGTCCCGCAAGTGATCGAGGAACTCAAGAAACTCGGACGCGAAGACATACTGGTCGTGGTCGGTGGCGTCATTCCGGCGCAGGATTACGACTTCCTCTTCAAGGCCGGAGCGGTCGGCGTGTTCGGCCCCGGGACGGTGATTCCGGAAGCCGCAATTCACATTCTAAAGGCGCTCAAGGAAACTGCCGTCAGTGAGCCAACGACGAAGTGATGAAAAATCGGGTTCCGCCCTGGGCGATCAGGACGGAACCATGAAGGTCCTCCCCGGCGTCGAGCAGCCTCCGGCGGTCTCAAACGACCACGTGGAGCGCATCAGAAAAGCTCGACGCCGTCGGCTTTCCGCGCGCGAATATATTGACGGCATCCTGAACGGCGAACGCGCGATTCTGGCGCAGGCCATCACGCTGGTAGAAAGCTCGCGCCCCGACGATGCCGAGCTTTCGCAGGAGATCATTGAAGCCTGCCTGCCGCACACGGGCGACTCCGTCCGTGTCGGAATCACCGGCGTTCCGGGCGTAGGCAAGAGCACGTTCATCGAAGCGCTGGGCACGCACCTGACGCAAGAACGCGGCGAACGTGTGGCCGTGCTCGCCATCGACCCCAGCAGCCAGAAATCCAAGGGCAGCATTCTCGGTGACAAGACGCGCATGGAAAAACTCGCCGCCGACGAGCGCGCCTTCATACGTCCGTCACCCTCGGGCGGGTCGCTGGGCGGTATCACCCGTCGCACTCGTGAAACCATGCTGCTGTGCGAGGCTGCCGGCTTCAAGAACGTGCTGGTCGAAACCGTCGGCGTCGGACAGTCCGAAACCGCCGTGTCGGCCATGGTCGATTTTTTCCTGCTGCTGATGCTGGCTGGCGCGGGCGACGAGCTCCAGGGTATCAAGCGCGGCATCATGGAAATGAGCGACCTCATCGCCATCAACAAGGCCGACGGCAACAATCGTCAGAAGGCCAGGACCGCCGCCCGCGAATACGAGGGCGCGCTGCATTTGTTTCCGCCGTCCGAGACCGGTTGGAATCCGCGCGTCGTGATCTGTTCTGCCCTGACCCGCGAGGGCATCGCAGAAATCTGGAGCGTCATCCTCGACCAGCGCCGCCACATGATGGACCACGGCCTCTTCGAGGCGCGCCGGCAGGAGCAGGCCCGTCAGTGGATGCACGAGATGATCGAGCAGGAACTACAGTCGCGCTTCCGCAACGACCCTGCCGTGAAGACCGCTTTGGCCGCCTACGAACGCAAAGTCAGCGAAGGCCGGATCAGCTCCTTCCGCGCCGCAAGGGTGCTGCTGGATCTGCACGAAAAGCCCAACACGGATTGACGCGGATCCACACGGATCAAGGCAGGGCCATCCTAGCTCACGCTTCCAGCTCGCGGGCGTTTACACAAGCTTTACAAACCCCTCGCGGAGCACTTATTCGAGCAGACCTGTTGCGTCTTGGGCGCACTACACGCCAAGAAACAGCGAACGTTGGTAACTTATTGATTCCGAAGTCGCTATGGCATGATTGTGCCTAACCTGTGACATTAGTTTCGTTATTTATAAACCGGTTTCGTAGTCTTTACGTAAAAAGAGGCGAGGCGTGGGCGTCGAGGATGATTTTTACCGTGAATTCACTGTACCCATTTCGCAGGTTTCTTCATTCTAGCGATACGCAGACGGAGTTCGCCGCGAGCGTATTTGGGGTGCCTACGAAAGGGAGCCTTTGGATGAGGAGATTTGTTACCGCTACTGCATTGGTTGCCGTGTTAGCGGTGTCGGCCTGCGCCTACTCACGCTCGGCTGGCGGCGGTGGCGGGTCGGGACGTCAGCAACATAGCAACGCAGGCAACAGCGCTGGTAATGTCGACGACCAGATTGAGAACCTATCGAAGCAATTGGACCTCACCAGCAGCCAGAAATCCAAGATCAAGAACATCTTGCAGGATCAGGCGAACGAATTTGACGCCCTGCAAAAAAATACGTCCCTGTCCCACGACGAAAAGAAAACCAAAGGCGAGGAATATCGCAAGAAAACGCTAGAGCGGGTTCGGGCGGTTTTAAATCCGGATCAGCAGAAGAAGCTGGATGACATGCACCTCAAAGGCATTAAGAAAAAGCAGCGCCTCGAAAGTTCAGGAACATAGAAGGCTCGAGTCTCCGTGGGCTGACGGGATCCTAATTCGCCGGTTGCAATCACCTTGTGTTCAATTTTGTTCAGATAGCAGAGGTTATATTGAGAATCGTTAAACTTGAAATCAATGCGCGGCGCCTAGCCGCCTTGGTTGTACTTGCTATTGCAACTCTGTCGGCTCCTTTCGCTTTCTGCGGGAAGACTGCTGACGACGATACGAGCAATCCTGCCTACGCCACTACTCCGGTAGTCATTACAGCCAACACCACTGGGAAGCCCGCCCCGGCCGCCGGCTTCATCCATCCGGGAATTCTGGTCAATAAGGCCCAATTGGATGAAATCAAGAAACGGGTGGCCAATGGGGTCGAGCCGCAGAAGGCGGCATATGAGAAATTGAAGACCATCCCGCTGGCTTCGCTCACCTATACTCCGCATCCGTGGCCGACGGTCGAGTGCGGTCCGCACTCAAATCCCAATCTGGGCTGCAAGGACGAAGAAGGCGACGCGCAGGCCGCTTACGCCCAGTCGCTTCTGTGGTACATCACGGGGAACACCACCTACGCCGAGAACGCCGTTAAGATCATGAATGCGTGGTCCGGCAAGCTTACCGGCGGCCACACCAACGCGAATAAGGAAGTGCAGTCTTCCTGGGCCGGTACGCTCTGGCCGCGCGCCGCGGAGATCATCCGCTTCTCGTACGAGGGCTGGTCGGACGCCGACATCGCCAAGTTCCAGGACATGCTGACCCGGCAGTACCTGCCGACGCTCATCCACGGCACCTGTGAAAACGGCAACAAAGAACTCACGATGAGCGAGGCCATCGTCAACATCGGCGTCTTCACCGATAATCGCACGGTGTTCGACTTCGGAATCAAGATGTGGCGTGGACGGGCTCCGGCGTACGTGTATCTGAAGACCGATGGGCCGAAGCCGATCGAACCTGTCGGTTGCGGGCCAGCGCTCTGGGGGAACAAGGGCTACACGCCCGAGTTTGTCGAGGGGCTTTTGCAGGAAACCGCTCGCGATCCCGGACACGCCAATTTTGCGCTTGCCGGCATGGTTGACGTAGCGGAAACCGCGCGCCAGCAGGGCATCGACCTCTATTCTGAAATCAACAAGCGGGTTTTCGCCGCCCTTGAGTTCCAGGCGCAATACCTGCCGCCGAACAACGCTCCGAAGCCGCCCAAGCTTGATTTCACGCTTCGTCCGACATGGGAGATTGCTTACAACCAACTTCACGACCGGATGGGAATGACGCTGCCGAAGATGTCACTGGTGATTCCCACGAACCGGCCCACGGGAATCAATCACGAGACCGCCTGGGAGACCTTGACCCATGCTGGCATGGGATCAATCGGCCTGCCTCCGCTGAAAGATTCCGCCACTGCCGCCGACAGCAAGACGGAAAAGAAGGAAAAGCTGAAGAAGGCCAGTTCGAAGTCGAAGTAAGTCAGCAACCGGAAACACTGAAAATGGGGCAACCGGAAACACTGAAAATGTGGGTGCCGCACCCTTCCCCTTCAGGGGAGGGTGCGATTCGCCACTCTACGCCGCACCATAGTTACTTGCCAACTCCGTGGTTTCACGGTGCAATGATCCTTTGGGAGGACACATGGGCCGTCTCTTCAGTTTTCTCAGTATCGTCATCGTAGTGGCCGTTGGCATGTACATCTATTCCAAGCAGGTGCAGAGCAGTTCTGCCGCTGCCGGGGCAAGCAATCCAAAGGCTGCCATCAACATTACCGGCGTGCGGACCGACCTCATCGGTATCGCCAGTGCCGAGCGCCGCTATTTCGCCACTGAATCAAAGTACGGCTCGCTCGACGAGCTGGTTTCGGGCGGCTATATTTCCAGGGCGCCGCAACGTCCTCCGTATACGTACGAGGTACAGACCAGCTCCAGCGGATTTCGCGTGATCGCCACCCGTTCCGGTGACGATGGTTCCGGCACTCCCGCGCAGCTTTCGGTTGACGAAAACATGGAAGTCAAAACGTCGGAATAGACTTGCTCTTTTCGGGAGCCAGTTTCCTGCTATTCTCGACGCGATGCCCGAAGGGGGAAAGTGTGAAATGGGTCGAACGACCGGATCGCTACTGATCTCCTCATTCGAACACGCGCTTTAGGCCTCCTATCGCGGCTCGGTGCAGTGCTGGGAGATGCTTCTGACCTTCGACACGGATAAAGTCCACGGAAGACTTTCGGGGGCATCGGATTCCATGACCGAATGATCGACTGGCTGAGCCTGAGCGCCGTCACCGCCTCGGGTACCCGCAACGACTACTTCGTGTCCAGACACGGCATTCAACTCTGACAAATCACCTCCGATTTGCCACACCCTATCGGACGCATCGCGCAAGAATAGATCACCGTCTGAACCGGTAAGACACCCACGAACGGTCACATCGTTCGGACCGCTTGTATCAGCCCAGGCGAAGGGACTCTTCGATGATTTGCCCTGCGCCGCGAGCCAACCGCTGGCCAGCAGCAAAATACACGAAAGCAGTATCACTTTCCTCATAACTGACACCTCAGGCCCGAGTGTTAGGTTTTAGATCGTACTTCTCCAGACGCACAACGGCGATTGCCGGTTGTCCTGTTGCTGGTTGTCCCGAAGATTCGCGCCTCTAGCAGGCATGGGGCACCAAGCGGATTTTCCTGGAGACTTCCAACTCTACAGCCAAATCCAGCATCTCTGCATGGGTGCTTTCCAAATTCCGGAGTGTGCTCGAATGAATCGACGGATGGCGAGGTGGGCCTTCCTGGCAGTGATTCTTGTGATCGCTGCAACATTGCATGCGCAGGTGACCGGCGCGACACTATCTGGCACCGTCACCAGTCTCTCGGGTGCGGCAGTACCCAATGCTAAAGTCAGCGTCAAGAACACGGCTACCGGCCAATCCGTGGAAACCCAGACCGATGCCGGTGGCGTGTACAAAGTTCCCGATCTCGCCCCCGGGCGATACGAACTGTCGGTTTCAGCGGAAGCCTTCAACGGCAAAGTGGCCGAGGTAGACGTCGTGTCGGAAGCCAATCAGACCATGAATATGGCGTTGACTCCAACTCTGTCGCTGCAAGGCCTGGGGTTTCCATCCAGCCAGACTCAGGGAAATGCGCTGGAACAGGCGCGGCTCGATAAGCGCACACGGATGCTCAGGACGCATCAGCGGCTGGGCCTGATTACTACCGCTCCCTTGCTCGCCACCGTAATCGCCGGCAGCTACGCCGGAGGCAAGTCCACCAGTTCGGGGGCCCGCGATTTTCATGCTGCTCTGGGCTCGGTGACCGCCGGCATGTATGTCGCAACCGCTTACTACGCCATTCGCGCCCCCAAGATACCCGGGACCAAGACTGAAGGCCCTATCCGGTTACACAAAGCTTTGGCCTGGATTCACGGCCCAGGAATGGTCCTTACCCCGATCCTGGGAGCGATAGCCTTCTCGCAAAAAAGCAACGGCCAGAAGGTTCACGGCATCGCCAGTGCCCATGGTCCCGTTGCCTATGTGACTGCCGGGGCCTATGGCCTCGCGATCCTTTCCGTATCGCTGAAGAAGTTCTAAGGAGAGATTACGACGCGAAAGCTACTGATAGCTCTGTTGCTTCTCGGACTTCCTCTCGTCGCTGTGACATACAGCCAATGGAATTTGCAGCAATCTACACTCACGTACCACATCTCTCATCCGCTGCATTCTTCCGATGGCGTCAGCCACGCGGCGCGCGGCAAAGGCGTTTGCCAGGCCGGAACATGCGATTTTCTTATCGCGGTGCCCGTCAACTCGTTTGTTTCGGGTGACAGCAACCGCGATCTGCACATGCTGCAAGCGACGCGCGGCGCCGAATTCCCCCTGGTGAGCGTCCGCACGCAATTGCCCGAAGCGGATCTGAAAACGGGAACGGTCAACGCCAATCTCGAAATTCAGTTCGCCGGACAGACGGTCCAGTACAAGCAACTTCCATTTCAACTAGTAGTGCAAGGAAACCAGGCCCGCCTATCGGGAACCATCCCCGGCAAACTCTCCGATTTCAAGATCAGCCCTCCGACTCTGCTCACCGTCCCGGTCAAGAACGAAATGCCGATCACGGTGGACATGACGTGGGAAGGAATCTGATTTGGCTGGCTGCTCACCGCCCGGTGCTGGTGCCCCACATCTGCCCGATTTTGGCAGATGTGGGTGTGTCAAGATCGCGGTCAGCGGCCAATTTCATTCCGGCCGGGTGTCCCATCCTTGCGAAGCAAGGGTGGGTTTTGACTTTGGCGGCGACCGCGGGTGGGCCGCCCTTTCGCGTACAGTCTAGTCGAGCATGATATTAATCAGCTAGAAAAATGCGGAGGGTGCCCCATCCTTGCCGGGTGCCCCATCCTTGCGAAGCAAGGGTGGGTTTTGACTTTGGCGGCGAGCGCGGGTGGGCCGCCCTTTCGCGTACAGTCTAGTCGAGCATGATATTAATCAGCTAGAAAAATGCGGAGGGTGCCCCATCCTTGCGAAGCAAGGGTGGGGTTTTTGACTTTGTTTCATTTTCTCCACTAAGGCGGTCTGGGCGGTATGATTGTGTCATACCCTATGCTAGACTGAGCTCAGGAGTGCTCTGAAATGTCGTCCCCGAAGAAACGCACCTTCAGCCTGCCTAAGGAGCAAGCTTCCTACATTGATCGCATGGTGAAATCCGGGGCGTATGCGTCGGCCAGCGAGGTCGTGCGCGCCGGTTTGCGCTCGCTGCAGGAGCGAGACGAAGCCGTGGAACGCTGGCTGCGCGATGAAGTCGCCTCCACCTATGACGCGCTCAAAGCCGATCCGAGCCGCGCCAAAGCGGCAAAGCAAGTGTTCGACGCAGTTCGCGCCCGCCACCTCGACCGGAACAAAAAGACGGCGTGACGCAACGTTACGAAGTTCTTTTCACGCCAGAGGCCGAGGCCGATCTTCTCGAACTGTACGATTACATCGCCGACCACAGCAGCGCCGACCGTGCTCTCGGCTACATCGAGCGAATCGAAGTATGGAGTGACAGCCTCCAGACCTTCCCCGAACGCGGAGTTGTGCGCAATGATATTCGCCCAGGGTTGCGAGTCCTGAGTTTTGACCGTCGCGTTTCGATCGCCTTTCAGGTGACCCCAGAAGCGGTCATCATCCTCCGCATCCTCTACGCCGGGCGCGATGTTTCAGGAGCGTTCGACGAATCGGAAAGATGAGCGGATGTCAAAAACGTTGACCCCGCCGACGTCGTTAGAGAAGTCAATCCCCCTAAACGCCCGTTTTTCCCGTAACCTCTTCAATTCACGGCAAATATAAACTTGCTGGTCGTGTCGGGTTCCCCCCATCCAAAATGCTACTCTGAATGTAGGATCGTGTACCCAATCGTCGGCGTGCCCGTGTGGGCTTCGTCAGGGCAGGCGGTTGTTTACTGAATGTGAAACTGTAGGCCCTGCGATGTTGGAGCTTAGGTCTGGATTTGATCCAGACAGATACAGGTCGTAAGTCCTTTAGATCGAGATATGGACAGATCAGGTTGGCGAGGGGTGGGGAGGTAACCAGAGCGCAAACCGTCAGCACACGGTTTGCCGCCTACTTCCTCATTCTCATCTCACTCGCTATCCGATCGATCGCGATCACCTGTGCCTGCCCCACATCTGCCCGACTTTGGCAGATGTGGGTGTGTCAAGATCGCGGTCAGCGGCCAATTTCATTCCGGCCATTGAGAGTGGTGGTGAACGCCCACGAAAAGCAGGTCCCTCGACTCCGCCGCTAGAAGCGGCTGCGCTCGGGATGACACCCTAAATATTGCGCGCCATACTTTGAAACCTTGAAACTCTGAAACCTTGAAACTCTGAAACTTTGAAACTCTGAAACTTTGAAACTCTGAAACTTTGAAACTCTGAAACTTTGAAACTCTGAAACTTTGAAACTCTGAAACTCTGAAACTTTGAAACCAGTCCTCCGCCTACTTCCTCATCCTCATCTCGCGGGCAATCCGATCAATGGCGATCACCTGTGCGGCGCGGCGAAGAGTGATGCTGTTCTTCTCGGCGGTGGCGAGGACGATATCGAGCGAAGCGTCGATGCGCTTGGTGAGTTCGCTATGGGCTTCCGAAGTGGACAGCGTAGAGAAGCGCGCGCTCTGGTTCCATTCAAGGAACGCCGCGATGGCTGCGCCCGAGGTAGCAAGAATTTCAGGAACCACCACGATCCCGCGTGACGTCAGGATTTCTTCGGCGGCACGGGTGACGGCCAATTTACTGGCTTCGACGACGATGCTGGCCTTGATGCGTTCGGCGTTGGCCGTCGAGATCTGGCGTTCGGCGGCTGCGGTGATCAGGATGTCGCAGTCGGCTTCGAGGACGTCGGCGTTGCAGCAGGATTCAGCTTCCGCGAAGCCAAAGATAACGCGGTTCGCTTCGGCATACTTTTGCAGCGCCGGAATATCGATGCCGTCAGCTTTGTAGAGTCCGCCGGAGATGTCGGCGATGGCAATGACGTGCGCGCCGAGATCATGGAACGCGCGGGCGATGGATGCGCCGAGTGAGCCGAAGCCCTGGATGCTGATGCGCTGTCCGGAGATCTCAAGACCCACCCTTCGCTGCGTGAAGGATGGGGCACCCGATGTCGTCTTAGTCCCGTAACGCGCTAGCAGTGAATTGAGTAGCGTGACGATGCCGCGGGTGGTCATGCCGGTATAGTCGGGCAGGCCGTACATGGATTCGGGCTTGCCTGTCACGGTGCCGGGTTCGAGGTGGCCTTCGTCATGGGCGATGCTGTCGAGCATCCACGCGATCATCTGCGCGTGGCAGCCGAGGCCGGGCGCGAGTACGTCCTGAAAGCGTCCGACAACACCGCGCAGGGCGTGCGCGTATTCCTTCGAGAGCTGACGCAGTTCATCTTCCGACAGTTCGTCGGGATTGCAGACGACCGCGCCGGCAGCGCCTCCGAAGGGCAGATTAAGCAGTGACGCTTGCCATGTGGCTTGCATTGCCGCCGCGCGAATCCCGGACAGATACGCGTGCTGCGAGAACGAAACACCGCCCAGTGTTGGTCCGCGAGAAGTGACGTGCTGCACGCGGTATCCGGTGAAAGTGGCCGGCGTGCCGTCATCGCGAGTGAGGACGAGGTTCGTCGTGAGTTCGCGCTCGGGATGGAGCAGGCGCTGGACGATCCATGATTCGAGATCAAGATGCCGCGCTACGTCTTCGAGATCGGCGGCCGCGTCCAACTGCGGGTCAGAGGGTTCGTCGAAGTCGGCGAGCTGCGATGGGAGGAGATCGTTTGCATTCATAGCCTGAATCCTCTAGGGGAGCCACGTTCCCGGACGTGGCCCCCCTTCGAGAACCGCGAATGCGCGGGAGGAGACCCGCTGAACCGATTTCACCGGATATCCGGGGATCCGCCGAAGACCCACATCTGCCAGAATCGGGCAGATGTGGGCACCGGCAGCCCCGGCACTAGTATTAGGCCGTAGCCGGTGTTGTCAGCCAGCGCTCCCGCTTTGGTTGCACTTGCGGAAAGATGTCCAGGTAGAGCACGCAGAGACGGAACGCGATCACGGCACAGGCGAAGCACATGATCATGATGGCCATCTCGATCCAACTCGGAACGTAGTTGGCATGCGTGAACCACTCCAGACTTGTTATCGAAACGTTGACGCGGTTCGTGATCAGTCCCATGACCAGCACACAGGACGTCAGGTACAGCGCCTTCGGATTTGCGCGTACACGCTCGTTGCTGAAGCCGGCGATCGGTATCACTACGAGCAGGAAAATCTCGACCCAGAAGTAAGCCGCTTCACGCGTGTTGCTGAAGAGGTACTTCGCGCCGCCGTTGTTGAACAGATCGACGAAGCGGAAGATGCCGTACAGGAACAGCATGGGAACGATCACTTTTGCCAGATCGGTGAGGATCGAATAATCGATGCGCACGCCGAGCGACCGCATGGAAAGGTACATCACGACAATCACCATCGCCAGTCCGGCGGGGATCGCCGACATGTAGAACATCGTGTGGATGTACTGGCTATACCAGAGCGGATGTATCTTGTCCTTCATCACCAGGAACAGGCCGCCGAGGAACGATTGGTGCAGGGAAGAGAGCACGGTGCCGATCAGCGTGAGTCCGATGACGATCTTGTGGTGATAGTGCAGCAGGGTCTCGCGGAGTCCGACCCATGGCAGCTTTTCGATCAGGTTGGGGCAGAACTCGAGCGCGAGCACCGTGGTGTACATCATGACGCAGCCCGCGACCTCGAAAAGTACCGAGTGACGGTTCCAGTAGATAAAGATGTGCCACATGTTCCACGGCAGGCCGAGTTCGTAGATATAGCCGAAGCAAACGGTCGAGTAACCGAGGAACGAGATCAACACGGACGCCTTGACGACGGGGCGATAACGCTCCATTCCCATGATGTAAACGGCGGCGGCGATGGCGAATCCTCCGGCCGATAACGCGACGCCGCAGAGCGTGCCGACGCCGACCCATACGCCCCAGGGCTGTGCGTCGCTGAGGTGAGTGCTGGCCTGCCATCCGTAGTAAAAGCGCACGAACAAGCCGTAGAGACCGACGCCGATGATTGCCGTCGTGAGCACGCGCCAGAAGGTGAAATGTTTCAGTAAGCGGGGCTTCAGTAAGCGGGACATGGCTAGCTCCTTTCCTCGTGTTTTTCTTTCGCTTCGGCCAATAGCACTTCGCGGCGGCGTTGCGTGATCCAGTAGAGACCCGCGAGCAACGATCCGCCAACGAACGCAACGGTTGGGACGTCACCGAGCGCGGCCTGGCTTAGCGTCGCGAGCGGAGCTTCTTCCTTGGGGATCAGGAAGCCGAGTTTCTCGAACGGCACGTCGGAGATGAAAAGCACCGAGCCTCCGCCGAACTCGGTCGAGCCGTAGATGTGCTGCACGTAGCTCGCGTCGGCAAGCAGCCGTTTGCTGGCTTCCCGCAGCATTTCGTCGCGGTCGCCGAAGATGGTGGCTTGGACGGGGCACGCTTCGGCGCAGTTGGTTTGCTGTCCGTTGCGCACGCGCTCGTAGCACATATCGCACTTAGCGACGCGGGGCGCCAGCTTGCTCCATTGATACTTCGGCACCTGATTCGGGCAGGCGATCATGCAGTATCGGCACCCGATACATTTATTGCCGTCGTATATAACCGGTCCTTCGGCGGTCTTGCGGATTGCGCCAACCGGGCACACCGACGCGCACGCCGGTTCGTTGCAGTGCTGGCACAGCCGGCGCACGAACTTGCCGTCGGCCCGCTCGTCGATGATCGTGAACGCCGTTGCGTTCAGTTGGGGGCTAGGTTCCTGCGGGAAGCCGTGGACTTCCTTGCACTTCATCTCACACGAGCGGCACCCGACGCACTTCGTAATGTCGATCAGGAGCGCCTTCTTTGTCGGTTCCATGTTCGTCTCCTCTCTCACCCCACCCTGTCGCTGCGCGACAAGGATGGGCCACCCATCTCCGTGTAACGATTAGGTCAGGAAGAATTCCTTGACCATCTGCGTGCGCACGCCGGGTTCGACGTGGGCGAGCAGGCCCTCGATGGGCAGGCCGCCATCCTGTGCGGTGGCTCCGGCCAGTTGCGCGGTGAAGTTGCCGACGCGTTGTAGAGAGTTCTGCATCCACACCGGCACCAGGCTTCCGCGCACGAGGTTTTTCACGTTGATGGAGAGGTCGGGAGACTTAACGACGGCGATCCAGCCGTCCTTGTAAGGATCTTTGTTGAGCAGGGCAGGATCGCGCAGCACGTCGGAGTTGACCGCGATCACGACGCCTTCAACGGGCGAAACCATGTCCACGGTGACGCCGTCGCGGGTTACGGACCAGACTTTCTGCCCCTGGCGCACCCAGCGATTCAGGCCGGCAACTTCGACGCGATCGACCTTGCCAAAGAGGTTGGAGGCGAAGGCGTCCATGCCGATGCGGGCGTTCTGGCGACCTTCGTCGAGCACCCAGGTGTGACCCGGATGAAAGCAGTATCCCTGCGGCACTTCGAAGCCAAGGTCCCGCGTGACCTTGGGGGCCGGTGGATTAGCGAACATGGCCGGCTGCCGCGTTGCAACGGGTTGCGGCTGAGGTCCACGGGTGTAATAGGTGATCGCCATGATCACCAGGAAAGTAAGCAGTACGAATAAGATCGTCATATGATTGCCTCCTTGCCCTCGCCCTCACTTGCGGCGAACAGGCTTCGGACGTAGCGAACGACCTTATATAGAGCACGTGGGGGCCAAACACCTCGATCTAGCTAAGTGTTTCGGTTCCGGATACTTAGCCTCGTCTCGCGATATGAAACCGCTGCATGTTGCAGTTGACCACTGCAAAACGCAGTGGTGCAGGATGCAGGAGCCAGCGGTTGCGAAGCAACAGGCTTTGACCTTCTTGCGAGCGTTCACCGCTCGAAGTGGCAGACCCGAATTATTGTTCCGAGCGGGGCAAGAATTCGACCCCATGACCTCTGAATAAACAGAGGTCATGGGAATAGGTTGGAATCTCGTACGATGCCCGACCACGTCAGGTAAGGACGGGGAAGGTCAGGCTCGTAAAAGCTTTTGTAACAGAGCCGAACGGACAACGCGACTCCGAGACGAGCTCCTTCAGCCCGAGATTACTTCTGTACGGCGTCGGCCTCGACGTGCGGCACCGGCGTGGCCCGTCCGCGTGCGCGATCGCCCAAGTCGCGCAATCGGACACCATTCTTGAGGTTGAACTCCATCTCCTCGAGAGTGATCCCCTTCGTCTCGGGCACGAAAAGCGCGACGAAGATGATCGCGAGCACGCAGAAGCCCGCGAACACGTAGAAGATTGACGAGTTCCCGTGCGCCTGCATAAATGAGAGGGCGTTCGCCATCACGAGACCCGCGAAGGTCCAGTTGACCATGGTCGTGATCGTCATCCCGATCTCGCGGCCCTCGAGCGGGAAGATTTCGGAGCAGACGAGCCAGACGACCGGTCCCCAAGAGAGCGCGAAGCCGAAGATGTAGAGGATAACCGATACGAGCAGCACGGCCTTCGGGGCGCCGCCGATCATTGTGGGGTCGGAGGCGGAGCCAATCGAGTGGAAAGCGATACCGGCGGCGATCATGGTGACGAGCATCGCCACCGCGCCCACGTAGAGCAGCTTCTTGCGTCCCCACTTCTCGACCAAGTGGATCGCCGGGAAGGTGAAGAGCATGTTCACGGTCGGGACGGTCATCGCCGCGAACAAACCCTTCATGCCCGCGTAGCCGAAGATCGTCGGCGAGTAGTAGATCATCATGTTGATGCCGACGAGCTGCTGGAACACCTGCAGCAGCACGCCCACCGCGAGCACCTTGAGGAAGTAGCCGCGCAGGACGATCCCGACACCTGCACCATGCCGCCCGTGCAGCGCCTGCTCGATCTCGTCGATCTCGACGTCGATCTCCTGCTGCGTGTTCAGCGTCCGGCGCAGGACGGCGACCGCCTGCTCCCTCCGCCCCTTCAGCATCAGCCAGCGCGGGCTCTCGGGGAGCATGAAGCCTCCGAGGAACATCAGGGCCGCGAACAGCGTGATGGTCAGGAACATGAGAGGCAGAGAGGTGGCAGGGTTCACGAAGGCTCGGGCGATGAAAACGTTGGTCAGGGATATCAGGAAGATGCCGATCGTGATCATCAACTGGAAGAGCGTGCCCATCGAGCCGCGGATGGACGCTGGGGCGGTTTCGGCCAGGTAAAGCGGCACGACGAAAGACGCGACACCGACCCCGAAGCCGAGGACGAAGCGGCAGGCCGAGAGCACCGGCAGCGGCGGAAGCAGCGCCGAAAGCGCCGAGGCCGCGGTGAAGATGAAGCCGGCGAAGAGCAGGCTCCGCTTGCGCCCGAGCAAGCGCGCGAAGAGGCCGGAGAGCAACGCGCCGATGATGCCGCCGGTCGCCAGGATGGCCGAGTAGTGCTCTCCGCCCTGGATCCCGAAGTGGTAGTGCTGCTGGATCGTTTCTAGTGAGTTCGCGATGAACCCTTGGTCAAGGCCGAACAGCAGTCCGCCCAACGCGGCCACCGTGCAGATGATGTAGACGATCGTTTTGTAGCCGCCGGACTTCACGCTCACCAACGCCGCTTGACTCATTCCGACCTCCTCTGGTCTCATCGTTCGATGGCGAGCGAGTCTACCTTAACCAGCGACCCGCCCGGATCACCGAATGAAGCAAGCACTCAACAGGAATGACGAATTATAGACTACATTTGAAGTTCTTCCTATAGCTACGTTCGGCACAAGTGAATGCAACCCTAAACACTCGGCCCCCAACTAAGAATCTACTGAAACCTCCGAAAATGAGTTCTGGAAACGCATGCACTTTATGTGTGGAGCTGAGCAGATTCCATGTGGATCGTCCGACTTGCATTAAGCCGACCTTACACGTTCGTGGTATTGGCCATCCTTATCTTGATACTGTGTGTGCTGTCGATATTTCGGACCCCCAAAGACATTTTCCCGAAAGCGGGGTAGCTGCCTAAGTACAGTGACCACAGCCGGCTGTGGTTTGCTTCTGCGGGCTGGAACGCGAGGGTCTGTACCGAGTAGGCGGGGTGACTACAGCGTGTTGCATAAGCCTGAGGAAGAGCAGTCCTCGCTGGCGAGAGTGGCGGCGATTGAAGCGAAAAGCAAATTCGCCAAGATAGGCGTCCAGATGCTCGGTTGTAACTGATCCCTGGTGGGTACCGAGCAACCAACGCTTGAGCAGTGAAGCAACGGTATGCACGCCCGGCATGGAAACGTGCGCCGGATCTCCACTTTGAGAGACGTTGGTGCGGTGATGGCTGTATCCCTTCCCGGAAAGGCCGTTGTATCCGTTCCACCCGTCGGTATGCACCTCCGACCCGGCCTCCACCGCAGCGCAGACGAAAGGAATGAGGCTGTCGCCTGAGACGTCGTCGACGCGATTCAGGCGCACGCGGCCAAAACCCTTTGGCGACAAGACTTCGATGGCAATGGCTACAATGAACTTACGGTCTGTGCCCCGTCCGCGAACGCCGTGCTCGATCCCGCCCACATACGTTTCATCGACCTCAACCGAACCGTGCAGACGATCCCGCCCCGGCCGCACCATGGCCGTACGCAACTTCCGCAAGATGGTCCATGCCGTTTGGTAGCTTCCCAGCCCCAGCAACCGCTGTAACCCCAGCGCGCTCACTCCATGCTTTTGGTTGGTCATGTACCATGCCGCGGCAAACCATTCTTGGAGAGGGATGCGGCTGCGGTCAAAGATCGTTCCCGCCGTGACGGATACTTTACGACCGCATTCCGAGCATGCCCATCGCCCATCAGCGGTTCGCCAACCCGTTGCGCTTTCGCATTTCGGACAGCAAACCCCGCTCGGCCAGCGCAAGTGCTCCAGATACGCCGCGCAGGACGATTCATCGGCAAACCAGGAACAAAACTCCTGCCAAGTGCCTGGATAGGGCGGGTAAATTTCCGGAGATGGACACTACCTGTAGAGTGTACTGTACTTAGGCAGCTACCCCATTTTTAGTATTTAGGTATTTAGTATTTCGTAGTAAAAAGGGCAGCCAAGCGGCTATTAATACCTTAATACCTTAATACCTCAATACCTTCCTACTCAATACCTTCCTACCGCGACACTCCCTCTAGCGGCGAACTTGCGGTGGCGTAGAGCTTCTTGGGCATGCGTCCGGCGCAATAGGCGTTGCGTCCGGCTATGACGGCGTGCTTCATGGCGGCGGCCATCATGACGGGGTCCTGTGCGCCTGCGATCCCGGTATTCATCAGGACGGCGTCGTAGCCGAGTTCCATTGCGAGGGCGGCGTCGGAAGCCGTGCCGACCCCGGCGTCCACGATCAGCGGAACCTCGGTGATCAGTTCGCGGAGTATGCGCAGGTTGGCCTGATTCTGAATTCCCAGGCCGCTGCCGATGGGTGCGCCCAGAGGCATTACGGCGCTGGCTCCGGCGTCGATCAGGCGGCGCGCAATCACAATGTCGTCAGAGGTATAGGGCAGAACGGTAAAGCCCTCCTTCACCAGCGTGCGTGTAGCCTCGATAGTGGCCTGCACGTCGGGATAGAGTGTCTGCTGGTCGCCAATGACCTCGATCTTGACCCAGTCGGAGAGTCCGACTTCGCGTGACAGGCGCGCTGCACGGATGGCTTCATCGGCTGTGTAGCATCCGGCGGTATTGGGCAGAAGGAAGTATTTCTTCAGATCGATGAAGTCGAGCAGCGACTCCTTACTGCGGTCCAGGTTCACGCGCCGGACGGCGACAGTGATCATTTCAGCGCCGCTTGCTTCGATGGCGAGCGCGGTTTCCTCACCGGATTTGTACTTTCCAGTGCCAACGATCAGACGGGAGCGAAACGACTTTCCTGCAATTACGAGCGAGTCCATGAATTTATTGTAGACGCAATTGAATGCAGAAGTAAGAAGGCGGAATTCGAAAGGCAAAACGCTCCCGAGGCCACAGCACGAAACAGCTGCACGCGTCTGTCATTCACCCGTTTATGAAAGTACCTCGGTGGTGATAGTGTATGAATCAATGTTTGAGTTCCTGCAGGATGAGTGGCAGCCTACGTCGCGTACGGCAGTGGTGTGCTGGACGGCGCTCTACCTCGCCTTCATGATTTATGCCGCCCTCGACAAGAGCGGGTTCCTTTTCATCGACAACGCAAACCTCGTGGTTCACGAGGGCGGCCATCTGCTCTTCGGGTGGTTCGGGCAGACGCTTGGGTTGTGGGGCGGCACGCTTTTGCAGTGGCTCGTGCCCGCTCTGCTTGCAATCTACTTTTTCACGCAGCGCCAAATGACCGGGTTCGTGTTCTGCCTGTTCATGCTGTTCGAGAATTTTCTGTACACGGCCACCTACATGGCCGACGCACGAGCGCGGGTCCTGCCGCTGGTTACGGTCGGCGACGCGGACGAAGCGGGACACGACTGGTACAACATTTTCTCCAGTCTCGGGCTGTTGCGTTACGACACCAGCATCGCGGCCTTTGTGCGTTTCGCGGGATGGAGCGGCATGGCGAGCACGGTAATTTGGTTTGCGATGCGAATCGTGCGCCGCCCCCAAAAGGGATAGGGTGGCCGGTTCACGCCTGGTCACAGCACCTCCGTAACGTGCACCAACGCCGGTGCAAGCATATCTTGATACGGAACAATCAGTCGAGACTTAAGACGTGCCAGAGGGGGCGGACTCAGCAGTGCTGGAAAAACTCACTTGCGGGGTGTTGCACGTATCGGGTGCCGCCGGACTGCGTTACGTCCGACCGACCTTCTGGGAGCGGGTGCACCTGATCTGGCTGTTTCGCAATTTCAAGATCCTGCAGCAACACGTGCTGCCACAGCGCCAACAAAAATGGATATCCTCGCTCTGCGGCGCGCGACTGACGGGCTATACGAGCGCCCTCGACCGTGAAATCGCCTGCGTGATCGGCACGATCATCATTTCAGAGCCCTCGGGCCGAGCCGCGCACGAAGAGCGACGAATGGCGCCCCGTTTGCCGCTGCCTTTCGAAGTCCGCTATGGCGTCGGGTCAGAAATGGCCCACGGAGAAGGCTGCGACCTATCCGAAACCGGGGTGGCGTTCATTGGGCCGAGAATCTTCGCGCCCGGCAACGAGATCACCGTACATTATCGCCTTGGATCAAACCTTCGCGACGACTGGACGCGTACGCGCGCGATTGTCCGCAACTGCTCGGGCCGCCGCATGGGCGTGGAGTTTTGCATCATCCACCCGCGGGACCGAGCCCAGTTGCGCGAAATCACTCGCGAACAAGTCGAGGAAAAAGTGGTCGCTTCAGCTTCGTCGCGCCCAACTTCAGCCGACCGGCTCGAGTGCGATCCCATCGGCGACAACGGTGCGCTTGGCTCCTAGCAATCCGAAAACAAGAGTTACGGCGCTGACTGCCGAAAGCAGACCAACGCAAGCAGGCCATCCTCCCTTTAACCAGAACCATGCGGGGACGGTTGCTCCCAGGCTGCCCCCAATGTAGTAGAAGGTCACGTACAGGCCCGCGGCGGATGAGCGCGCGCGTACGGCTACACGGCCTGTCTGCACCGTTCCCGCCGACTGCGAAACGAACACGCCGGAAGAGAAGAGCGCGAGCCCCGCGATCACGAGCGGCAGCGAATGGGACAGCGTCAACAGCAGGCCGGCGATGCTCATCGCGAGCGCCAGCAGGGCAGTCTTGCGGAAGCCTTTGCGGTCGAGAAATCTGCCCGCCAGCGGAGTAACGACGCAGCCGAGCAGGTACACAAAAAAGATGCTGCCGAGCGCCGCCGAACTCAGGCTGAAGGGCGGTCTGGCGAGGTAGAAACTCGCGTACGTGAACACTCCGACCAGTGAGAACAGCACGCTGAATCCCATGCCGAAGATGGCGACAAGTTGCGGGTTGCGCATATGCGCCCACGCATCGCGCATGGAGCCGAACACATGAGGCGCGCGCACGAAGTTCTGAGCTTTGGGCAACCACTGGCGCACCGCGAAAGCGCCCATCAGATCCAGAATGCCAAGCACGATGAACGATGCCCGCCAGTGTCCGTGGGAGGCTACAAGTCCGGCGATGAAGCGGCCCAGGAAGCCGCCGAAGACGGTGCCGGTCACGTAGGCGGACATCATCGATCCTGCCCGCGCCGGGAATTCCTCGTTGACGTACGCGATCATGACCGCTATCACCCCGGGAACGAACAAGCCCTGGGCAAAGCGCCAGAAAATAAGCTGGTGCAGGCTGTTCGACGTGGCGGCGAGAAGTGTCGGAACCGCGATCCCGAACAGTGCCGGGACGATGACTTTCTTGCGCCCAATCGTCTCCGCCAACATGCCGATGACGGGTGCCATGATGGCAACGGCCAACGTGACCGCGCCAACCGTCAGAGCCACCTCCACTTCCGAAGCGTGATACAGGCGCTGCAGGAAGGGTAGCAGCGGTTGCGTGCAATACACGTTCAGGAACGTACACGCACCGGCGATCATCGCGGCAATGATTGTGCGGTTCGTCGGCCTTGAGGAACGCAGTTCCGTGGTTGCGGCTGGATCCATGATGATTAGAGCCCGGCGCTCAACTTCTGGATCAATTGCCACACCTGCTGTACGTCGTCACGCGTGGTGGCGAGATTGCCGATAGCGATGCGGAGCACGTACTCTCCATGCAGCGATGTATGCGAGATGAACACTTCTCCCGTCGCGTTGGCGCGCTCCAATAGCGTCTTGTTCTGCTCGTCCGTGCCGTTGAAGCGGAAACAAACCACCGAGAACGGGGCGGGAGCAACGCGTTCGAACCGCGGATCGGCGTCGATCTGGCCACCCAGTTCTTGCGCCCATGCGATGTGATTGCGCAGCATTTGCTGGATCGTGTCGCGTCCGAAATAGCGCAGCAGAAACCAGAACTTCAGCGAGCGGAAGCGACGGCCGAGCGGAACGCCATAGTCCATCAGATTGATGGCGCGTGGATCGGGGGCGGTGCGCAGGTACTCGGGAACGAGAGAGAACGCGCGCCGCAGAATGTCGGGCCGTCGCGTATAGAACGCGCTCAGATCAACTGGCGTGAACAGCCACTTGTGTGGATTCGTGACCAGCGAGTGCGCGCGTTCGACTCCGTCGAATATGTGCCTCTGCTCGGGCAGGATCGCGGCCGCGCCCGCATAAGCGGCATCAACGTGCAGCCAGAGGTTGTATTTCTCGGCGATGTCGGCAATCGCGCTTACCGGATCAACGCTGGTGGAAGATGTTGTGCCCACGGTGGCAACAACACAGAACGGTTTTTTCCCCGCGGCGAGGTCGCGCTCGATCGCTTCGACCAGCGCTTCGGGCTTCATGCGGAAATCGGAATCGACCGGGATCTTGCGGACGTTCCTCTGCCCGATGCCAATGGCAATCGCGCCTTTCTCAACGGAGGAGTGCGATTCAGCGGATGTGTAAAGAGTAAGCTTTGGGTGGGCACCGTTCTCGCGTGCATCCGGATCGGCCATTTCGCGCGCGGCGGCAATGGCGTGCATCGTGCTTACCGACGCCGTGTCATAGATGATGCCAAAGAATTCTTCCGGCAACCCGAGCCACTGACGGTACCAACCGAGCGTAACTTTTTCCAGCTCGGCGACGGCGGGCGAGGTGAGCCAGTGCAGGCCGTTGGTGTCCAGCGCGGCGGCCAGCATTTCAGCGATGATCGCCGGAGTCGATCCGGTGCAGGCGAAGTAGGCCATGAACCTCGGATGATTCCAGTGCGTCACCGCCGGCATCACGAGGCTGTTGAAATCCTGAAAGATGGCGTCGAACGATTCGCCTTTGTCGGGTGCCGAAGCAGGCAGCGAGTCCATCAAATCGCCGGGCTTTACACGGGGCAGAACGGGAAATTCGCGCGTGTTCTCAAGGTACTTGGCAACCCACTCCACGGCTTCGTGTCCGGCGCGGCGGAACTCGTCAATATAGGATTTGTATGTGTCCGCACTGTCCGCCGGAGTTGAGGCGACAGGCTTCATCGCAGTTCCATCCGCATGATCGCTCGACATTTGTCCGTCTATCTCCAAGGAATTATTCGTTCAATTCTAACAGTGGAGAGGAAGTACCCAGTACTCGGTACTCAGTACTCAGTACTCAGTACTCGGTACTCAGTACTCAGTCCCGGTTTCGATCAGAGCACCTTGCAACGCGCTTGCGAACCACGATATCTAGTTGAAGTCAACTGAGTACTGAGTACTTGGTACTGAGTACCGCTTTTCTGCACCACATTACGTGCAATCCCGAGAAGGGTGCGCGAATACTGCATTCCAGCAACATACCTGCATGGTTTTTCACAGATGGAGTGGAAAACTTGGAAAAAAAGAATGGGTGAATCTCGAAAAAGAGGAGGGAAGTCTGGCGTCGGTGGGCAGATTCGAACTGCCGACCTACCGCTTAGGAGGCGGTTGCTCTATCCATCTGAGCTACACCGACGCGCCAACAAGAGGTTAGCACAATGGAGCGCCAATTGCCGCAATCCCCTGCCTTTTCTGAGTACTGAGTACCGAGTACTGAGTACTAAACCCGAGCTCCTGAAGTTGTTGTAATATTCTTCTGCGCCTGCGGTGGGGTTTAGGCGTGCCTACCTTCCTGCCTACTGCTCTCCGGCTCACTCCACCGCTCAAAGGAGGTCCATTATGCCGGCTCGAAAGCTCAAGGAATTTCTCGATAGTCAGCACATCGATTACACCTCCATCCCCCATTCAACCGCATACACAGCGCAGGGTATTGCCGCCCTGACTCATATTTCGGGTAAGGAACTGGCCAAGACGGTCATGGTGAAGCTTGACGACCAGATCTCCATGGCAGTTTTGCCGGCTTCCAAGACCGTTGACCTCGAATTACTGAAGCAAGCCGCTGGCGCGAAGAACGCCGGTCTTGCCAGCGAACGCGAGTTCAGGGAAAAGTTTCCCGATTGCGAAACCGGCGCCATGCCGCCATTCGGCAATTTGTACAACCTGCCCGTATTCGTCGAAGAGAGCCTGTCGCGGGACAGGGAGATCGCGTTCAACGCGGGCACGCATAACGAACTGATCCGCATGTCTTACATGGACTTCGCGCGGATCGTGAAGCCAACGCTGACGAAGTTTTCGTCGGTGAAGAAGGCCCATGCGGCGTAGGAGAACGGATAATCGGATAAACGAAAAAACGGATAATCGAATAACGTCCCAACGTCTCTGCGTCGCAACTCGCAAGAAAGGGGCAAGCCCGTTGAGCCTGCCCCTTAACCTTGAAACTTTGAAACCTTTCTTCCTACCGCACCGGCACTCCAGCGGTGTAGCTGCTGAGCACCTTCATGTAGTTAGCGCGCTCGAAGACGGACGGGTGCGCGACGTTCTTGTGGCTCATGCTGCCTTGCATCTGCTCGATGGACTCGTACTCGTGCTCCTCGAGCCACTTTGTCAGGTCGGCACTGAGGGTCTTCAGGTACCCGACTCCGTATTCGAGCAGGGCAGAGGTGGTCATTGCAACCTTCGCGCCGGCCATCATGCTCTTCACGACGTCTTCAGCCGTGTGTACGCCGCCGGTGATCGCTATGTCCGCCGAGATCTTGCCGAACAGGATCGCTGCCCAGTGCAGGCGCAGCTTGATCTCGTTCGAGCGGCTCAGCATCAGCGTGGGAACCACTTCAAGAGCTTCCAGATCGAAGTCCGGTTGATAGAAGCGGTTGAAAAGTACGAGTGCGTCTGCGCCAGCCTTGTCGAGATTCCTTGCCACGTTGGCGATTGAGCTGTAATACGGCGACAGCTTGACTGCCAGCGGAATGCGCACGGTCGAGTTGACGTTCGCCACCAGCTCGCACGTCATTTCTTCGATCTGCGCGCCGGTCACGTTCGGATCGGTGGGAAGATAGTAGATGTTGAGTTCGAGCGCGTCCGCGCCGGCCTCTTCCATCAGCTTGGCGTAGCGAATCCAGCCGCCGTTGGTCATGCCGTTCAGGCTGGCAATCACCGGAACCTTCACGGCGGCCTTTGCCTTCCGTATGTGTTCCAGGTAGGCGTCAGGTCCCATGTTGTAGTTCCCCATATCGGGGAACATATTGGACGCTTCCGCTCCCACTTCGCTGCCCTGTGAGAGGTACTGGTCGAGTTCGTTGCTCTCCAGGTTGATCTGCTCTTCGAACAGCGAGTGCAGCACGATTGCGCCTGCACCCGCGTCTTCCATCTTCTTGATGTTGCCAAGGTCCTTGCACAGGGGACCGGCCGACACCACGATCGGGCTCTTCAATTTAAGTCCGAGATAAGTTGTCGATAGATTAGTCATTGGCGGATGCCCCCTTTGCTGCGGCGTTCTCCTCAGCAGGCTTTTCAGTTGCCGGAGCGGCGACTTTCACCGCTGCCAGTTGCTCGTACAACGCCCAGCGCTCGTTCACGTTCTGCTGCGCATGTTGCAGCATTTCCTTTGCAACCTCGGGATTGCTGCGCGTGAGCATCGTGTAGCGCGTTTCGTTGTAGATGTACTTCTCCAGCGGGATGGACGGGGCCTTCGAATCCAGTTGCAACGGATTCTTGCCCTGCGCCGCCAACGCCGGATTGTACCGGAACAGCGGCCAGTGGCCGGACTGCACTGCCAACTTCTGCTGGTCGAGTCCATGCACCAGGTCGTAGCCGTGCGCGATGCAGTGCGAGTACGCGATGATGAGCGACGGACCGTCATACGCTTCGGCTTCGACGAACGCCTTCAGCGTCTGCATGTCGTTCGATCCCATTGCGATGTGCGCGACATACACGTTGCCGTAATTGATCGCCATCATCGGCAGATCTTTCTTCGGACGCGGCTTGCCACCCGCGGCAAACTTCGCCACCGCGCCAATTGGAGTGGACTTCGACATCTGGCCGCCGGTGTTCGAGTAAACCTCGGTGTCCAGCACCAGGATGTTGACGTTGCGGCCAGAGGCTAGAACGTGATCCAGTCCGCCGTAGCCGATGTCGTAGGCCCAGCCGTCGCCGCCGAGAATCCATACCGATTTCTTGACCAGCACGTCAGCCAGCGACTTCAAATCGCGAATTTCGACCGAGTCCTTGCCTTCCAGCTTCTTCTTCAGTTCCACGACGCGCTCGCGCTGCGCCTTGATTCCTTCTTCCTTGGACTGGTCCGCGGTGAGCAGGGCAGTGGCGAGTTCGTCGCCGATGACGCTGCTGACCCGTTTCACCAGTTCCTGCGCATACTCGGTCTGCTTGTCGATAGACAGGCGAATGCCCAGACCGAACTCGGCATTGTCCTCGAACAGCGAGTTCGACCACGACACGCCGCGTCCGTCCTTATTGAACGTATAGGGCGTCGTCGGCAGGTTGCCGCCGTAAATCGAGGAGCAGCCGGTGGCGTTCGCTACCACTGCGCGATCGCCGAACAGTTGCGTCATCAACTTCACATACGGAGTCTCGCCGCAACCCGAGCAGGCGCCCGAGAACTCGAACAGCGGCTGCATGAGCTGCACGTCCTTGATCTGGCCGACGTGCAAGCTTGGTGCGGTCCGCCTCGCCGATGTTGAGGAAGAAGTCCCAGTTGCGGGCTTCCTGCTCGCGAATCGCGGGCTGCGGAACCATGTTGATCGCCTTGTGCTTGGTGTCGCTCTTGCTCTTGGCGGGGCAAGCCTCGATGCAGAGCGCGCATCCGGTGCAATCCTCAGGCGCTACTTGAAGTGTGTACTTGGATTCCTTGAAATCCTTCCACTTTGCCGGTACTGCCTTGAAGGTCTCGGGCGCGCCCTTCAGTGCGTCGTCGGAGTAAACCTTGGCGCGGATGACCGCGTGCGGGCAGACCAGAACGCACTTGCCGCACTGTATGCAAAGATCGGCGTCCCACTCGGGGATTTCCAGCGCGATGTTGCGCTTCTCCCACATCGCGGTTCCGGTCGGGAACGTGCCGTCGATCGGCATCATGCTGACCGGCATGTCGTCGCCGTTACCGGCAATGATCGGACCGAGGATGTTCCTTACGAACTCGGGCGCTTCCGCTGGAACCGCCGGACGAACGTCGAACTTGCTGGTGATCGTCGCCGGAACCTTAACTTCCTTCAGATTAGCCAACGTCGCGTCAACGGCAGCGAAGTTCTTCTGCACAATTGATTCGCCACGCTTGCCATAGGTCTTCTTGATCGAGTACTTGATGGACTCGATCGCCTCTTCGCGCGGCAGTACGCCGGAGATGGCGAAGAAGCATGTCTGCATGATCGTGTTGATGCGGCCGCCCATGCCGGTTTCCTTGGCGACCTTGTAACCGTCGATCACGTAGAACTTCAACTTCTTCTCGATGATCTGCTTCTGCACGGTCTTGGGCAGGTTGTCCCAGATCTCGTCCGGACCGAACAGCGAGTTCAGAAGGAATACCGCGCCCGGTTCCGCTGCCTTCAACATGTCCACGCGCTCGAGGAACGAGAACTGGTGGCAGGCAACGAAATTCGCGCTGTTGATCAGGTAGGACGAGCGGATCGGCTTCGGTCCGAAGCGCAGGTGCGACGTCGTAACCGAACCCGATTTCTTCGAGTCGTACACGAAGTAGCCCTGGGCAAAGTTCTCTGTGTCTTCGCCGATAATCTTGATCGAGTTCTTGTTCGCGCCCACGGTGCCGTCAGCGCCCAGGCCGTAGAACATCGCGCGGACCGTCTTCGGGTGTTCGGTCGAGAACGACGCATCGTAGTCGATCGAGGTGTTCGTGACGTCGTCGATAATGCCGACGGTGAAGTGGTTCTTGCTCTTCGCCTTCGACAGTTCGTCGTACACGCCCTTCACCATCGCGGGCGTCCATTCTTTCGACGACAAGCCGTAGCGTCCGCCGATGATTTTCGGCATCGCCTTGAACTGCGTTTCGCCGCCGCTGACCGCTTCGCTCAGGGCCGTGACCACGTCCATGTAGAGCGGTTCGCCGGTGCAGCCGGGTTCCTTCGTGCGGTCCAGCACCGCGATCGACTTTGTGCTCGCCGGCAGTGCGGCGACAAAGTGCTCGATCGAGAACGGACGATACAGGTGAACCTTCAACAGGCCGACCTTCTCGCCCTTGCTCGGCCATGTACTCGACCGCTTCCTGCGCCACGTCGGCACCGGAGCCCATGATGATCATCACGCGCTCGGCGTCGGGTGCGCCCACGTATTCGTAGAGCTTGTACTGGCGTCCGGTCAGCTTGGCGAACTTATCCATCGCGTTCTGCACGATGGTCGGCGTCGCATTGTAGAAAGGATTGACGGTCTCGCGCCCCTGGAAGTAAACGTCTGGGTTCTGCGCCGTTCCGCGAAGGATCGGCTTATCCGGCGTCAGTCTGCGCGACCGGTACTCGTGCACCAGGTCGTTCGACACCATCGCCTTCAGATCGTCCATCGTGAGCTGCTCGACCTTGGCGACTTCGTGCGAAGTGCGGAAGCCGTCGAAGAAGTGAACGAAGGGTATGCGGGATTCCAGCGTGGCGGCCTGCGCGATCAGCGCGAAGTCCATCACTTCCTGCACGTTGTTGCTGCCCAGCAGCGCCCACCCGGTCTGGCGGACGGCGTTGATGTCCTGGTGATCGCCAAAGATCGAAAGCCCCTGCGCGGCGATGGCGCGCGCGGCAACGTGCATCACCGTCGGCGTCAATTCGCCGGCAATCTTGTACATGTTCGGGATCATCAGCAGCAGGCCCTGCGAGGACGTGAACGTCGTTCCCAGCGCGCCGCCCTGCAATGCGCCATGGAGTGCCCCAGCCGCTCCGGCCTCACTCTGCATCTCGATCACGAGAGGAACTGTGCCCCATATATTCGGCTGGCCGTCAGACGACCACTGATCCGACCACTCGCCCATTGGGGAGGATGGCGTGATCGGATAAATGGCGATGACTTCGTTGACTTTATGTGCAACGTATGCCGCCGCCTCGTTTCCGTCGATCGTAACTTTCGCTCTAGTGCTCATTTCGATAAGTCCATTCGCTTTGAGATTATGTTGGCCCCGGGGGGTTCTCGGCGCCGTAAGGAAAACATCTGTGATGGCTTTACTATAAAGCTAACCCCGGCTTATCACCGGGGTCTGTGATTATGATCACAAGATCAGGGGCGTGAAACCGGAACGCCTCGCGGAGTTCGACCCCATCGGTACTAAGTGATTCAGCGCAACGGTCAATAGGGTTGGTGTAGAAATCAAAGCTGGTTACTCCAAGGATTGAACCGTCAAATCTAATCGGCTCGATAAGGTTAACGCCGCAATTCGTCTATGTGAAGTGTTTTTTCGATTTATTCGAGCGTTTTATCCTAGTCCCGTCTTCACGATGGGACTAAGGCTTACCCCCGTCAAAGTGCGAGACAGCACGCGATTTCGCGAAACTCGCCGGGAGTCCCCGAATCGAATTCGCAGGAGCCAATTGTATGGCGAACGTCTGCACACATCTCGACGAGATTCAACCGGTCCCCCCGCCCGGACGCGTCTGCGAGGATTGCATTAAGACCGGTGATCAGTGGGTCCATCTGCGGCAATGCCTCACGTGCGGGCACGTTGGCTGCTGCGATTCCTCGAAAAACAAGCATGCGACGAAACATTTTCACCATGAGAACCATCCCCTAATCCGCTCGGCCGAGCCCGGCGAACATTGGGTGTGGTGCTATGTGGACACCATGATCGTCGGCGACGACCGCAGCATCGCGGCTTAAACGTAGCGCCGCCTCCGAGAAACACTGGGTGCCGCACCCTTCCCGCAGGGAGGGTGCGACCACAACTAGTGCTGGTGCCCCACGTTCGCGAAGCTAACGTGGGTATGTTTCTGGATGTTAGAATCTCATTGTGCTGAAATACTCGATTGTTGTTCCTTTCCATAACGAAGAAGAGAACGTCACCGAACTCTACAGCCGCCTGAAGGCGGTCATGGAAGCCAATGGCGACGCGTTCGAACTCGTCTTCGTTGACGACGGCAGCCGCGACACCACGTTCCAGTTGCTCGAACAGATTGCCGCCGTCGATAGCCGTGTTGTCGTAGTGCGCCTGCGCCGCAACTTCGGCCAGACCTCGGCGCTCGCTGCCGGCTTCGACCATGCGCTCGGCGAATACGTCATCGCCATGGACGGCGATCTTCAGCACGAACCCGCCGACATCCCGAACTTCATCGCCAAACTCAACGAAGGCTTCGACATCGTCAGCGGATGGCGGCAGACGCGGCCCGAAAGCCTGTTCCTGCGCCGCATCCCGTCGCGCTGCGCCAACTGGCTGATGGCCAGGGTCAGCGGCGTGGACATCCACGATTTCGGGACCACGTTCAAGGCCTACCGCCGCGAGATCCTCGACAACGTGCCGCTCTACGGCGAAATGCACCGCTTCATTCCCGCGCTGGCGTCGTGGCAGGGCGCATCGATTTGCGAGATCCCCATCACCAGCAACGCCCGTTTCGGAGGCGTCTCGCACTACGGCTTCTCGCGCACGTTCCGCGTCTTCTTCGACCTGCTGACGATCCGCTTTCTGCTCAAGTACGCCTCGCGCCCGCTGCATTTCTTCGGCAGCGCCGGCATGGTCGGCGTAGTCAGCGGCTTCGCCATCGCCTTCGCGCTTGCGATCTTGAAAGTCTTTTCTCACGAGCACATCATGACCGCGCACGGTCCGCTGCTCATCTTTGCCGCCGTCCTGATCATCGCCGGAGTCCAACTGGTCGGACTAGGCCTGCTCGGCGACATGCAGGTCCGCCATCGCTACGACGGCGAAACCCCTCGCCCCTACTCGGTACGCACGGTGCTGGGACGATCTGAGTCGGAAGAGAGCAGGACGGAGTAGACCCTCACAAGGGTTTGTCATCTCACAGAGGTTGTCATCCTGAGCCGCAGGCGAAGGACCTATGCACTTCGCTTGCGCCACCACAGTTGCGCGGGTGCCCCATCCTTCGCGCAGCGAAGGGTGGGTCTGTTGACTTCGTTCCACGGACCGACGATGTTGGGGACGAAAGTCAAAATCCCCACCCTTGCATTCCGCAAGGATGGGGCCCGGTGCCCCGCGTTCACGGCGGCAACGATGGGGAACGCGCCGATCAGTTGGCGGCGATCAGGCATCTAATCGACGAACGCTCTCGCTAGTTTTCACCCCACATGACGCACCGAAGGCGCATGGAAGCTTGTTCTGATTCTAGAAATTTTCCGCGCCCGATGTTCGACTCTCCCGAATCACGGTTATGCTTTTCCTGAACGCTGAACGCTGATCGCTGAACGCTGAACGCTGATCGCTGTATATCGATGCCGTAAGTCCTTACGTTTCAATTAGTTGCTATTTTTGAAACGGTAGGGGGAGGGGTAACTAACAGCTAACGCTTTGCGATTGCGCTGCCTCGCGCTTCGGTGCTGGCATCCACAGACTTACCGCGTATCCGACGGCGAAGGTGACCATGCTGCCCAGTGCCACGTACCACGTAAAAGGTATGTCGCGGCTCAAGGCCAGTGCGGTCCACTTGATTCCGGTGTGTCCTTGCAGAAACGAGAACACCTCGCGGCCCTTCCAGATATAGAGGTTGGTCAGGAAGCCGCAGAGCATTCCGGCCATTGCGCCGTTTTCGCTGGCCTTTTTGGTCAGCACGCCGAGCAGGAAGACGCCCAGCAGTGCGCCGTAGGCGACCGAGGCGATGGACAATCCCATCTCGACCACCCTGCCGCCGTTGCGCGAGAGGATCGCCAGTCCAAAAAGGACGCATCCCCAGACTACGGTTGCTAGGCGCGAGAGAAAGACCCTGTGTGATTCCGAGGACTTGGGGCGCAGCCGGGCATAAAAGTCCACTACGGTGGTTGAGGAAAGGGAATTCAGCGCCGCGCTCAGGTTCGACATGGCCGCCGCCAGGATCGCCGCGATCAGCAGTCCGCTGATGCCGTGCGGCATGTTGGTGACGATAAATGTGGGAAAAATTCGGTCCGTTTTTGTGAACGCAATCGTCGGCGGATAGAGCTTGTAGAAAACAAACAGCATCGCGCCCACCAGCAGAAACAGCGTGAACTGGAACAGCACCGCCACTCCGCTGGCGATCAGCGCCAATTGGGACTGTCGCTGCGTTCGCGCCGCGAGCAATCGCTGGACGATCAACTGATCGGTGCCGTGGCTCGCCGTCGTGAGGAATGCGCCGCCAATCAGGCCCGCCCAGAACGTGTATGTTTTGTAGAACGTCAGCGAGAAGTCGAAGACGTGGAATTTGCCGGCCTCGCCCGCCATTGCGTGGATCGTGGTCCAACCGCCCGGCACAAGATGCAGGATGGTGAAGAAGCCGACGACGGTTCCGGCAACGTAGATTGCCATCTGCACGACATCGGTCCAGATCACCGCCGCCATGCCGCCTTCGAAAGTGTAGATCAGCGTAAGCAGCGTGACGATGCCGATGGCGGCGAGGTCGCGGTGGAAATCGCTGAATCCGGCCAGCAGGCTCGATAGCGCAATGCCGACGACAATGGCCACGGCGAACACGCGCACTCCTTCGGCGGCGGCGCGCGTAATGAGGAAGAGTCCGGCGGTCAACGAGCGCAAACGTTGGCCGAACCGCCGGTCAATGAGCTGGTAGGCCGTGAACAGCTCGCCGCGAAAGTAATGCGGGATGAGCAGGAAGCTGATGATGACGCGCCCGACGAGGTATCCGGCGACTAGTTGCAGAAAGCCAAAGTTCGTGTCGTAGGCCAGACCGGGCACGCTGATGATGGTGAGCGTGCTGGTCTCGGCGGCAACGATCGACAGCGAAATTGCCCACCAGGGGATGTTCTTGTCGGCGAGGAAATAATCTTTGAGCGTGCGCTGATGCTTGCGGAAGCGCAGTCCGAAGATGGTAATACCGGCGAGATATGCCGCGATGATGACGAGGTCTAACGCGTTAAGTCCCATGCCGGGAGGTGCGCCTCTGTTCTGAGTTGGTTCGCGTCATTATAAAGGAACA
The DNA here is from genome assembly GCA_963777415.1 of uncultured Acidobacteriota bacterium. Classification (GTDB taxonomy): domain Bacteria; phylum Acidobacteriota; class Terriglobia; order Terriglobales; family Acidobacteriaceae; genus JAEZPW01. Next base: position 240,746 of record CAVZQL010000017.1, on the reverse strand, counting down.
CCGCAGGCTCCGGCTGCCGCTCTAGAATTTCGCGGACAGCCGGCGCACAACGACGTAAATAACGATGACGACGAGCACGGCCAGAACGAGCTTCATGCGGGTTAAGCTCTTTCGATCGTCACGGAGTTGAGCACGACGTCTTTGTTGGGCTTATCCTGGCGGTTGCGCGGGACATTAACGATTTTCTCGACGACCTCTTCGCCTTCGACGACTTCGCCGAAGATGGTGTGATTGCCGGTGAGCCACGGGGTGGGCGCGACGGTGATGAAGAATTGCGAGCCGTTGGTGTTCGGTCCGGAGTTGGCCATCGCGAGTTTGCCGGCCTTGTCGAATTTGTAGGGAGAGCCCTTTGTCTCGTCCTCAAACTTATAGCCGGGGCCACCCATGCCGCTGCCGCTCGGATCGCCCGCCTGCACCATGAAGTTGGGAATCACGCGGTGGAAGATCGTCCCGTTGTAAAGGGGGCCGGGCCCCTTCTTGCCGCTGACACCGTCCTTCCAATCGCGCTTGCCTTCGGCAAGATCGGTGAAGTTCTGCACGGTCTTGGGCGCTTCCTTGTCGAAGAGGCGGCAAACGATCGTTCCTTCAGTGGTGTTCAGAACTGCGTAGGTTCCGGGCGTACGGGGCATTGGCTTTCCTCCTGGCTGAAATACAAGAATAACATTTGGAACATTTGTGATGTCGGCCAGGATTATTCAAAGGGCGTCTGCGCCAGCGTCGTTAGCGGCCGCCGTATCAGAAGGACTGTGGCTGAGAATTCTGCTGAGTCGGACCTTGATTCTGTATTGGCGTTTGCGGACTTTGACTTGGCGTCTGACTCGATTGGCCCGCACTATTTTGAAGTATGGGCTGATTCTGGCCGCCAATACCTCCGGTCATCTGGCTCTGCAGGAAAGGACCATTGATGAGCCGAGGGGTACCATTCGCGCTGGCCAAGTCCATCTGAGGCACGTAAACAAACATCCATTCTTTGTAGTGGTTCTTCTTGTCGAATTCCTTCAGCGAAACTTTGGGACTGGTGCTGGCAACGCCCACAAATGGGCCGCCACCAAACGTCTGGCCAGAGCCGGAGGACTTGTCGGAAGCGGTTCCACCAGGATTGGAGGTAGTGCCACCATTGTCGGAATTAGCTTGCCCGGAGCTGCCTTGTCCCGAGCTGGCCGTTGTCGGTTGTGCAGTTGCGTTGTTGCCTGACGCGGACACGCCAGGGCCGCCCCCGAATCCGGTGGCGTTCAGTATCGTTTGCGCTGCCGCGGGATTCAGGTTTCCGGATGATCCGGGGATACCGCCAGCGTTGTTTGCGTTGTTTCCGGGGAACAATCCAGACTGCGAATTCTGGCCCAGAAGAAGCTCGGAGTAGCGGACAAGGTGGAAGTCCTTTCCCGTTATCGGGTCCTTGTAGCGTTTTCGCAGGAAGCGCATGTTGTTTGTCTTATCAAGCTGGTCCAGGGTGGCAGGGTATGATCCGGTCTTCTTGTAGTACTTCTTCACGGCGCGGGCGTACTGCACTCCCCGATGTATCAGCTCTTCTTCCTGATCGCGCTTGAGCTCGGTGACCAGGCTCTGGACCCGTGCGAGACTGGCAATCGCGAGTACGGCCACCATGAGCATGATGACAATGAGCAGGTATCCCGCCTCGTCACTGGTCCTGCCTGGTTTGCGTCGTATGTGGCCGAGTTTCATAGAACAACAAATACCGAGTTCCTAGCCAGCCGTCAGGGCAATGGTTTGCTTGTTGTTGCTGAGCATGTCCTGAATTTCGACCGAGCTTGCGTTGATGCGAACGACCTTATAACGGCGCGCGATGATGTCGCCTTCTCTCGCGATAAACACCGAACCATCCTGCAACAGGAAAACGCTCTTCTGCCCCCCGGTCTTCGTGGCAAAGCCGTAGAATTTGAGATTGATGGGGGGCGGCGCCGGTGGCCCCGTCTGAACGATCGGCGCGGAGGTCTTTGAGCCCTGTTTAATAAGCCCATCGCCGATCGGTTTCTCAATGATTGGATCTACCGTCATCTGGAAGATGTTGCGCCCCGAGCCTTTATATTCGATCGCTTGAGTGCTCTCCAGGCTTTTCAGTTCCAGACGCGGGTCGCGCGGAGAGGGTGTCCATGTAGTTGCAATCGTCTTCTTGTCCGAGGAGTGTGACAGCTGTTTCCTGGGGAGGACGGGCTTACCGTCAGCGGCGGAAACGTGCGGAGGGGCCGTTGCGGCGGTGCTGGGTCCGGAATCAAACATCCATTGCGCCAGAAAAAGCAACGCCAGGCCCGCCAGCACGAGCGCGATGACGGTTTTGGTCTTGTTTTCAGTGCCTAGCTTCATCATTATGCCTGGCTCTTGATATACGTGTTGAACACAATCTGCAAATGGACGCCACCCTTCTGTTGCTCGCCCAGAGTGACACTGTCGATAATGAAAAAGGTTTTGTCGCGTTCAACTGCGTTGATAAACTCCGCCTCTTTGCGGTAGTCGCCGTCAATGGCAGCTTCGACGCGCACGGCGCGCACTCCCTCGATATCGGTGTCTTCGGTTGAGTATCTCGCGGCGCCCAGTGTGACGCCGTTTGCGGCTGCGAGTTTGTTCAGTCTCTCCGGGACGGCTGCGAAGCTCTCGGGAAAACGCCCCGCGTAGAAGTCTTTAATCTGGGCTTTAGCTTCGACAATCTTGGCGTCCAGACCACGAACCTGTTCCGCCTCGGGCCTTTTGGCTTTGAGTTCGGCCACCAATTCGCTTTCCTTGTGTCCCCCGGAGCGAGCGCCCCTTCCTATGGGTGAAAGCAAAACGGTGGCGCACAGAATATCGAGACATAACATCACGACCGCCGCGACGGTCAGTTTCCGGCGGATTTGTTTGACATCAGCCATCATTGACCTCCTTGTTGCTTGGCCACTACCGACTTGCTTTCTGCCGCGGGCTCAGGCCGTTGGGATGACGGTAGGTACATGGCGACGATGTCGAAATGATAGTTGACGGCCTGCTTCGACTCGTTTCCCTGTTCCATGGTGTCGTTGCGAAGCAGGGTCCCACGAAAATGGGGTGAGCTTTCCATTCTGCTGATGAGTTCGATCGCCCGTTCGCGGGAGGGTCCCGCGGCAGTCAGATGGAGTTCCAAGCGGCCCTCATCATCGATCGAGGGCGCGATACTTACGATTTGGATACCTGAGGGCAGGATGCGCTCCAGATCGGACAGCACTTCGGTCCAGGAAAAAGCCTTGCGCGCAATCAACGTATTGATGAACAGGGACTGATCGCGCGTGGCGCGGTTTTCGGGACGGTTGAGCAGGGCTTGCGCGCCAGTGATTTCGTTATCGTATCTGGCGATCTCGTGACGGTATCCGTTTATACGGTTGTTGCTCTTGCGCCACAGGATCGTGGTTCCGATAGCGGCCCAGAGCATTGCGACGGTGATCATCGCGGCAACCGCGGCTGCCACTCCCCAGCGGAACAGGAACCGGCGCGCGTCCTCGTAGGGCTGCGTTGCGAGATTGATGTTCAGTCGCATGATTATGAGATCAGTGCCCCCATGACGCCGGCTACGAATGGCCGTTGTGTGCCGCCGGCGGAAGCGGATGAAAGTGCGTATTGCGGAACGAGTTCTTGAGGCCGCACGCCTGCTCCCGCCTCAACGGCTTGAGCCAGGGGTTCAAACGACGCTGCTCCTCCGATCAGAATGTGATCGATCTTCACGCCGTAGGTGTCCTGGAAGAAAACCAGCGAGGGATAGATATCTTCCGCCACCTGCTCAGGTTCCGGAGCCCCCGTGTTCTCCGTGGTGCGGAACAGAGCCAGATCGTCGTTGTTCACGATGGCGATGCTGGTCGAGTCGGAAGAAATATTGAGCAACAGCGTCGGGCTGCTGGCGTCCACCATGCCGAGCGACGCCAAGGTCGAAGGCAGCACGAACCCAGGGGCGAACCCGGCTTGGCGCAAAGCCGACTCATATTCTTCAATGACGCTCGCTAGAGCTACCACGGCGATCACCCGCATAATCCCATTTGCATTGCGAACATCGTAAGACAGCCGGGCGTGCTCGACATCAAACGGCAGCGACTTCTTCAGGCGGAAGCGAACGACCGATTCGGCGTCCTGCTGCTTTGCCGGAAGCGTATCGAAGTCGAGAAGCGCGATGCGGCAGGCAGCATCGGGTATAACTACCACGATGTCACGTTGACTGGCGCCGACACTCGCCAAGACATCCGAGAGCGTCGTGGCCAGTGCGTCCCGATTGCTGACGTTGGCGTTGGTAAGCCCCGGCGCGACCGTGCCGGGCGGCAATGTTCGAACGGCGCACGCTTCAAGGGATGCGCCATTCTCCGACATGCGCGCGGCGATCACGTGGTCGGCCGAGATCTCGCAAGCGAGCTTAAGTCTGCGTTCTAGCTTAGAAGTTCCGTTCATCCGTTTTCGTGTTCACGCCTTCCCTTGGGAGCGTGTGGTATCCGTTCGGTTACCGCATGGTTTCTATGAAGGTGACCTTATTGATTTCCTTCAAGGTTGTGATTCCAGCCCTGACTTTATCGAGCGCGGACTCGCGCAGGAATTTCATCCCCTCTTCGCGGGCAGCGCGTCGTATTTCAGAGCTTGGCCGCCGGGCAAGAATCATCTCCCGGATACGGTCACTCAGATCCAACAATTCGTGAATCGCCGTTCGGCCGCGGAATCCACTATCGGCGCACTCAATACAGCCTTCGCCCTCGTAGAAGGGAATCGTACTCCATTCTTGCAAGTTGAGTCCGCTTGATTCGAGAACTTCGTCCGGGTAGTGGACTTGCTTCTTGCAGTCCGGACAGATGATGCGCACGAGCCGCTGGGCCAGCACGCAGTTCAACGCCGAAACGAAGTTGTATGGCTCAATTCCCATGTGCAGGAAGCGACCGATAACGTCCACAACATTGTTGGCGTGGACGGTTGTGAAAACAAGGTGTCCGGTGAGTGCCGACTGGATCGCGATTTCGGCCGTGTCTCGGTCGCGGATCTCGCCGACCATGATCTTATCCGGATCGTGTCGCAAAATCGAACGCAACCCGCGGGCAAAGGTCAGGCCTTTTTTTTCGTTCACCGGAATCTGCGTGACGCCCCGAATTTGATACTCGACCGGATCTTCGATGGTGATGATCTTGTCTTCGTCCGTCTTGATCTCGTTCAGCGCGGCGTAGAGCGTGGTCGTCTTACCTGAACCGGTCGGCCCGGTCACTAGCACCATGCCGTACGGCTCGGCAACGTAGCGCCGGAATTTCTTGATGTCCTCGTCGCTGAAGCCGACCACGTCCAGCGTGAGCTTGTGGAACTTCTCGCTCATCGACTCTTTGTCAAGCACGCGCAGCACGGCGTCTTCGCCATAGATTGACGGCATGATGGAGACGCGGAAGTCGATCTGGCGCCCGTTGTACTTGACGCGGAAGCGCCCGTCCTGGGGCACGCGCCGCTCGGCGATATCCAGCTCCGACATTACCTTGATGCGCGAGATGATGGTCGACTGGTGCTCCTTGCCGATCGGCGGCATCGCGAGAGTCAGCACGCCGTCGATGCGGTACTTGATCATGACCGAGTCGTCACGGGTCTCGATGTGAATGTCGCTGGCTCGCTTTTGCAGCGCGGCGAAAATCGTGGTGTCCACCAGGCGGATGATGGGGCTGATGTCGGATTCGGCCGTCAGGCGTTCGATCGAGATCGTCTCGTCGCCCGACTCATCTTCGCGAATCACGTCGAGCGCGAAACCTTCCGTTGCTTCTTCCAGCACGCGTTGCGACTGCTCGGTCTTCTTCAGGATGTCGCTGATCTGCGTCAGTGTGGCAACTTTGGTTTTGATGCGCTTGTGCAACAGCGACCCAATTTCGTCGATCATCATCAACTGGCTGGGATCGGCGATCGCAATATGTAGCCGCCCTCCGGACTCTTCCAGCGGTACGAAGTTGTATCGGAACATCAAGTCGACTGGTATCTTGCGGAACAACTCGCTATTCAGGTGAAAACTGCGCAAGTCCAGGAACTCGCAGCGATAACGCTGCGCGAGATCCCGCGCTTTCTGTTCTTCTTCGGCGGGAGTGCCGCTAGGAACGGTGTGTCCGTTGCCGTTTACGAAAAGAGTCTGCGTGACATCAGCCATAAAACTAGTTTCCAGCTCTCAGTTGCCATTTCGCTGGCACTCACGAATATCTAGTGAATACCACCTGCGCCGAGCGTAAAAATCGGCATGTAAAGTGAAATAAGCACGAACGCGACAACCGTCCCCATGAAGATCAGAATGATCGGTTCAATCAGGGACATGGCCGCCGTGAGCGCGTTCTGCACATCCTCTTCAAAAAACTCCGCGACTGAAGTCAGCATCGCAGGCAGCGCGCCTGTCGATTCGCCAACTTCAATCATCTCTACCGTTAGTTCGGGGAAGGTCTTTGTTTCCTCAAGGCTCTTCGCCAACGGTCGTCCCTCGCGGACTTTCTGTGCCGCATACACAACGGCATTCGCTACATAGCGGCTCTGGATCGATGCGCCAGCTGTCTCCAATGCGGGAACCAGGGGCAAGCCACCCGTAAGCAGGGTCGCCATCATGCGCGCGAAAATGGCCACTTGATACTTCAACCAGATGCCGCCCAGAACCGGCAAAGAAACTCGGATGCGATCCATACGGTCCGCGCCTGATTCAGTGCGCGTGTATTGCCAGGCCCCGAGTGCGGCGGCGCAGCCTGCAATCAGCGCGAAGACCATGTATTTCTGGACTAGGTGGCCTACGCTTACCATGAAAACGGTCATTGCCGGAAGCTTGGCGCCAAGCTGATCGTAGAGCTCGGCAAACCGTGGTACAACGAAGGTCATCATGAACGTCATCATGACAGTCACCATCGTGACCAGCAGCGCCGGATACACCAGGGACGCCGCCAGTTTCTTCTTAAAGGTGATCGCCATTCGCTGAAAGCCCACGTAGCGGTTCAGTACCTCTTCGAGATTTCCGCTTTTTTCGCCCGCCAGCAGCGTAGTCGTATATATCTTTGGGAAAATTCCTTGGGCGCTGAAGGCGTCCGACAGCAACTCGCCGCTTTTTACGCGGCTCCGTACATTCTGCAGCACGGACTTCAGCGTGCCGGGCTTGTGCCGCTTGATCAGCAAGTCAAGCGCGTTCAGAATAGGCAGCCCCGCGCGAATGAGAGTCACGAACTGCTGGTTAAATATAACGAATTGATTAATCTTTAATCTGCCCCGCCGAGACAGACCCAACCCGCCGCTATTGAATAATCCTCGGGGCTTTACGTGGTAAATCAGGTAGCCCTGCTGGGAGAAGCGGTCGCGCAGTTCCGCTTCCGAACGGGCATTTTCGACCTGTTCGAGCACGTGACCACGCTCGTCAGCAACCTTAACTAGATATTCGGCCATTGTGTACTCTGGTGCTTACCACAAGTGTAGCATTTCCAAATTGAGGCGCTTAGCCGTCCTGGAGCTCGCAACCGGCGCGCTGGAGTCTCTCATGTTAGGACGTTTGGCATCGGAAAAAGAGAGCAGTTCGCCTCGCTTTTATGTCCTATTGCCCTAATTCGTCAGCCTGGATGACTTCGACCCCTTGGGGTGGCAAGAACTTGAAGCGCGCGTCTGAAACGGGCACGTCTATCTTCTGGTCCTTGAACCTGAATTCCGTGGTGGAACCGTCCACTTCCTGAGCAAGTATACGTTGAAAAGATCCATCGGGAGCGACCTCCAGCAGAACGTCGGAGACCCTGTCCGCCATTCGACCGGGGAACCCCGCGCAGTACGACGTTGCCGGGTGCCGAAGGTACGGCGTCCGGCGCCAGCGACAAACCGGCAAATTCCTTCTCCAGGCGCGTCCTGCCAAGCAGGTATGCAAGCGGCGTACGCAGATCGTCAAGCTTTTTCAGAACCATCTTGCGCGCCTGTTTTTCACCGGGTACGTAGAACCATGCAGTTTTGCCGTCGGTCACGAAAAGCTTGTCGCGGGGCTGAACGTACTCCCAGCGCATGTGGCCTGGCCGTTTTAGCCATAGCGTGCCTGATTCGGTTCGCGAAATGCCCGCTCCCCGATAGTTCTCGGTGAACTCGGTTTGCAGCGTTTGCAAGTTGTTGTAATGGCGGTCCACTCGATCGGCGAGTTGGTGAACATCGGTTTGCGCGAAACCGCACGCGGAAGCGAACAACAGGACGATCAGAACTTTCTTATGAGAGCGCATCTCCATAAGTGTCGAACATAGACGCTCAGGTTGCAAGAAGGCCAGAGAGATAGATAAGAGAATCTCGAAACTACGGCGTGGATGTGGCGATTGTTTCTTCGGGCCCTTGGGGACCGCCAGGAAGTCCATATTGGACGAAGGGCTTGTTTTTCGACGCCTTCACCTCCACCCGGCCATCGGGAAGAAGCTTGTAGCTGTCGCCGGTTGGGTCGACGGGTGCGCGCTTCAACCAGCCAGCCGCTACCATCTCCTGAAAGTTTGTCGGCAGCTGGCCCGTATGTTGACGGTAGTCGGCAACCAGCTTGGCCAGCGTGACCACATCCTGGTCAATCTGGAGAGCAATCAAGTGCCTCAGCGCCCCCGCACGAATGTTCTTGTCCTCGGAGGTTTCGTAAATCTCGCGCCAGAGCAGCCTTGATGTTTCTGGGCTGCCGGCTTTTTCGGTCATCGCCGCCTGTAAAACCTTCAAGTGAGGATTCGCGCCGGGTACCGTGGCGCCCTCGCCGAAAGTCCGCGCAGCGCCCGCGTAATCCTTCATCTCGTAGTAGATGAATCCGAGGTTGTAAAAGAGATGCCAATCAGACGGGTTGGCAGCAATCCCTCGGCTCACGATTTCAATCGCTTTTTCCGGCTCACCTGCACCCTCCGGCGGCTTTTGCGAAAGAAAGATCGATCCGAACTGATAGGCGGGCAGCAGATGCGGGTCGAGCGTAGTAGTGATATCCAGCAACGGGTAGAGCAGATCGTATCTCTTGGTTCCAAGCTCTTGGTGGTGCAGGTTGCCGTAGTACTGCACGACCCTAGTCCAATAAATATCGGCCATAAGGCCGTCGTATCCGAAGCTGGCCCGTTTCAGAAATTTCGCGGATGGAATATAGAGAACGTCTTCCATGCCGGACATCCCGCGTACCTTATCCAGCGAACGCAAAACGATCACCGATCCCGCCAGCGAGAAGATCAGGACGAGAGTAGCCACAACGGTGCTGCGGGTGTGCGATTTCATTTTAGATTGCGGCGTTCAAAAATCAGGATCGCACCGGCGACCGCCGCAGCCGAATACAGCAATGCGTAAAGCGTGTTGTAGAAGATCAGCGATCCCGCGACCGGCTGGCCGTGCGCCACGGAAGAGATCACATTGAGCGACGCGAAATTAGGCACTAGACGCGCCACTCCGATGGCAATCCACCGCGGAAAGCCGTGCATCATCGCCGCGAAAGTTCGAAGGTCCTCGGCAAATATCCCAATGACCAAAATGGCAAGAGTAAAAATGGAGGACATCAGGGGCGACGAGTACGTCGAGAACAACAAGGCGATTGCCGTTACAAGGATGAGTTCCAGGACGATAAAGTAGAGCGCGACCAGAATCCAACGGTCATCGGCCTGGAAATGGCGCGCCTGAGAGAATAACGCGCCAAACAGTCCAACCGACATCAGCAAAACGTTGACGATCAGCGTGCCGGCCAGGCCAAAGAACTTACCAACAATGAATTCCCACCGGGAAAGCGGACGGGCAAGGATGGTATAAAGCGTCTTCTTGTCGATCTCTTTTGAGACCAGGCCGATGCCGATGAATATGGCGATGACGATGCCGAAGAGCGAAATTGCCGTAAGGCTCAGGTTCACAAGGATGAGGCGCTCGATACCGATCGAGATCTGTCCAAAAAGAAAAGAAGACGCCACGAGCAGCAGTGCGAAAACGATCAGGTTGTAGAGCACCCGATCGCGCACGGCTTCCCGGAAGGTGTTAAAGGCGATGCTGGCAATTCGATCCTTCATGCGGTCACTTCCGCGGCTTCGGCCGAAAGCCGCTCTACGAAATAATCTTCCAGAGTGCTGCGCACCGGGTTCACCGAAACCAGTTGAGCATCGGCCCGGCGCAGTTCGTCCATGACCTGATTCAGCTTCGGTTCCGGCACCACCGCGCGCCCAAGTTCGCCCATGCGGTGGCACTCACAGCCGAGATCAGCCAATGAACGTTGAGCTATCCCGCCCTGCCAGATAACCTCAAATTTCCCGAGGACCCTCGAAGTGAGGTCGGCTACCACGCCTACGCCGCGCAACTCTCCCTTGTTTAGAACGGCGACACGGTCGCAGCAGGCCTCCGCATCGGAAAGGATGTGTGTGGAAAAGAAGACCGTCTTGCCTTCGTCTTTCAGCGTCTGAATAAGATCGCGAACTTCACGGCGGCCGATAGGATCAAGCCCTGACATCGGCTCGTCCAGGAACACCAGTTTCGGATCATGAATGATCGCCTGGGCCAATCCAACGCGCTGAAGCATTCCTTTCGAGAACTTTCGTAGTTGAAGCTTGCCGACGTCATGGAGTCCCACGCGTTGCAGCACCGACTCAACCTTGCGCTTGCGATCACCGGCGGGAATTGCCGAGAGCTGTGCGTAGTAGTTCAACAGTTCGGGCGCGGTGAGATAGTCGTAGAAGTAGGGCTGCTCCGGCTGGAAACCGATATGGGCTTTCATGCGCGGATCGCCGATGTCCATGCCAAGAATCTTGGCCGAACCTCCCGTCGCGTAGAGAAGGCCCATCAGCAACTTGAGCGTGGTGGTTTTGCCCGCGCCATTGGGGCCGAGATAGCCAAATATCTCGCCTTCCTCGACTGTAAGTGTCAGCGGGCGCAGCGCGGATTTTGGACGCTTGCGCCAGAATCCGACGCTATAGGATTTTTCGAGCGCAAAAGTCTGGATCGCTGTCATAGCTAAATGTGAGTCTCGCGCCATTGTACAAAGATTCGCATGGAAATGGAATGAGCCCTACGCCGAAAAATTCACCGTCCCCTACAAAGTTCAAGGCTAATTCAGAGGATTAGTCCCGATTACGCAAGTGTTGCCGTCGATGGAATAGTAGATTGCGGCGGGTGTATTGCTGCAGAAACTCCTGTTCCCGCTTACGCCTAGCTGGAGGGGCACACTGCTAACTTGGAACGCGTCGTGGTCCCCGGTTGATGCATATTGATAACCGTTGTGCTGGAAAGGCGACGCGCCAACCTGTGAATCGAGCAGTCCGGCCCCACTGGGTCCCAGTGTGGTAAGGGTCGCGGCATACCCAATGTCCGGGTTAAAAATTTTGTACGATATCTGGGCGGTGCAAATTGATCGAATGGTGCTCATCGCCGATGCTTCGTTTGCGGAAATCCGGGCACGCAAGAAGTTCGGAATCGCAATCGATGCGAGTAATAAAACTATTGCCACCACAATCAGCAATTCTATAAGTGAAAAGCCGGCTGTCTCCTGCTTTGGCATGGTGCCGAACTCCCGTTGTAAGTTGCTGCGATTCAATACCAGAAGAACAGAATCGCGCAAAACTTGAATCGCTTCTACGACAAAGTACGAAGCCATGAGTAGCATAACTGGCTCTATTGGGTGCCGATATCTCGTTGCTGGAAAAGTGATGTAATACGGCAGGGGATACAAAAGAATCAATGCGGCGAAATAGGGCGAGAACCGATTTTTCCGAGCGGCTGCAAGTGCCAGTCCGGAAAACGTGAGCAGCGGGAGCAGCGCTACGGCCTGCAGGTCCCGAGGGGGGGCGCTCTTCCGGATTATGTAGGAAAAAACGTGCGCGGTCCAAACATTCATGAAACGATCTGCTGTTTTGGATAGGAATCGCCTCGGGTGCTGGCGGACGTAGCTGATTGCCTGACTCCTATAGAGTTCTATATAGGCAATTTCCCCTATGTTCTTGTACTTCTGGTACTCTGACGGATTGTCCGTAGGATGATCGGCAAACCACCACCCGCGTTCAGGGACCTCGTGGTTATCGAGATAGAACTCGAATGCGAAGTTGCTGCGAATGAAGACCCATTGCCCGAACACAATGCGGTTTCGTATTAACCATGGGCTGATCGTCGCAATGCAAAGCAGTATGGCGGTGGCGACACGTTTAATGTACGAAAGGTGTTCGCGGTGAAGTCTGAAGGCTATCCATGCGAGCGAAATCGGAAAGACGCTCAACAGAGCCGGGTTCGTCAGCGCGCAGAACCCCCAGAAAACACCAAATCCGGTCCACTTGCTCCAACTGGCGTCTTTGCAAAGATCAACGGCAAAAAGAAGAGCCACGCTCAGCAGGAGAGCAGAAAGACTCGTTTCCCAGACCCACGTCGTACACAAAGCCATAAAGGTGGGGATCACGGCCCAGGACCATCCAGCCACCATACCAACAGTTTTATCGCACGTCTTGACCCCGATGAAATAAATAATCGCGGAAGTCAAAGCTGAAAACACGCTGTTGATAGACAGCATGGCAATGCCAGACGTATGCGTGAACACGCCAAAAATTCTGAATACCGCCGCGCAAAGGTAAACGTAAACGGGCCCGATCCACGCAGTGGGGCCTGTTGAGCCAGTGAAAGGTGAGGAAAACCCTTCACCTTCAGCAACTGATCGCGCAATGCTTCCCGTCTCTCCCCCAAACCCGAAATGCTCCAAACGAGGCGAAAACTGGTACGTCTGTCGAACTAGGATCAATCCGAGTCGCAGCGCGAACGCAACCAGCACCATCCACAACCAGGGATAACGGTCGAGAAACTTTGCGCCTCTTCGAATTTGCTCAACAATTGACTTCATAGATGACCGCTGCAGGAAGATATCTTCAGATTTAAACCAGCACGAACAGTAAAGAACTTTAGACTGGAGCAAAAGCAAAGGGAGCACCGGATCTTCCGCTGCCCCCTCGTGAAACGCCAAGCAACTCCAGAATTAGAGCGGGTTATCTGTGGTCGGGCAAGTGGTGACTGGGGTGGCCGTACCCGCAGCCTCATATCGAAGAATGCCCGATGCATCGGTGCAGAAGCCGCGCACGCCTGAGCTGCCAGGGGCTTGCGGGCCGGCGCCGCCAACGAATGCAGTATTGGCCGCACCAGAAGTTCCATCATTGGTTAGGGTTACGACAAAGTTGTAGCCGCTCTTCGATCCCGCGGCGAGGCCGGCATCGATGAGCTGCGTGCCGCCGAGATTAGCCATGCTCGTGAAGCCAGTTTGCGGATAGCTAGTGGAGTAAGAAATCTCGGAGGTCGCGATCGTGCGGATCGAACCCACTGCCGATGCTTCGTTGGCGGCGATACGCGACTTCAACAGGTTAGGAATGGCGATGGCGGCGATGATCAGGATGATCGCGACGACGATCAACAGTTCGATTAGTGAGAAGCCCTTCTGGTTCTTTTTCATTTGGTTCAATCTCTCTCTTTTGTATTCAGAACTGAATGTTTGGTTTCAAATGGGTGCGGCGTTTCAAATCCAACACCGGGTTCTAAGGCACTTACCGTACCAAACACGACACGTAACCTGTTGCCACAGTGTAAGTGTCTGAAATCAGAGAAGATGTGGGGAGAATGATTTGAGAGAGGAGATGGGTACGGGTGCCCTATTTGGTCGAAGCGACAAATTGTGTCACGTCGGACTGACGTTTTTTGTGCGTGGAAGGACTTGCGCAGTCTCTCCCGTTCACCACCACCGCCGCCCGCAGCGTGTCATCCCGAGCACCAGCGAGGGACCTGCTTTTCGTCCGCACCACCACCGACCTCTCCCTGTCCATCACCACCGCCCAAAACGAGTCATCCTGAGGAGCGCAGCGACGAAGGACCCATGCACTTCTCCCGCAGTGCCACCACCGCCGACGTCATTAGACGATGTCAACCCCCTCCAGCCGCCAAAATCACGCTAAGCTAGTGATTACACAGCAAATATAATCTGCCCGCTCGTGTCGGGTTTCCCATCGCGGATTGATAAGATATAAGTAGATGGAGAGACAAGACTTGACCTACCGCCGCCGGCCCGGACCGGAGCACCAGGCTGACGACGTACCGCCGCCGACCCGGCGACTGGAGCGTGGGCGACTCGCCCACGCATGAAGCACAGCCGATGACGGTTACCATGGTAATCTGAACGGATAACTACTCATTAAATCAATGACTTAAGCTTGGCTCGTCGAGGCTGATTCAATAAGTCCTTTAGATACATCACTTACGTTTTTCGCACAGGGGGAAGGGTCCCCGCTTGGCAAACAATATTTGGTTTTACTGCTCGCTGAGCGCTTTTCGCTGAACGTCTGATCGCTGCCTCACTGCAACGGATTAGTACCGATCGTGCATGCGCTGCCGTTGTCGCTGTAATAGATAACGAACGTTTGGTCGGAGCAGAACGAGCGAATGCCGGTCTTGCCCGCAACCTGTGGCGTGGCAACAATGGTGTAATCCACGCCGCCACCGCTCAGAGCAAAAGTGTAGCCGCTCTTCGTGCCCGTGCCAGCCAGGTCGCCCGGCAATAGGCTGGCCGCCGTACTGGTCGGATTTCCATCGGGCGCCGGTCCTAGTTGAGACAGCTTGCTTGCGTATCCGAGTTGGGGATAACTCGTGGAAAACGACGTCTGCGCGGTGTCGATAGCGTGAATTGAAGCCACCGCCGACGCTTCGTTCGCCGAAATCCTGTGTCGCGTCAGGTTCGGAATCGCGATTGCCGCGATCACCAGAATGATCGCCACCACAATCAGCAGTTCGATAAGCGTAAAACCTTTTTGCTTCTTCATCTTCTCCTCTGGCTTCCTGAGTAGATGAATTTCTGTGGGCCGAGGATGTTCACTCATTGACCGCAGGCTCATATTTGAAAATTGAAAGTTCAAGGACATGCTTCTCATTAGAAAAATGCTACCCATGTATGACGCGCATTGTCAAAAATGGTAACCAACGATCAACATGCGAGATGACTGCGCGAGAGTTTTAATCCGCTCAAATTACCCAGCACCGTGACGGCGATCTGTTCCGGGCGAAAGAATTCTTGCGATAGCTGCACGATGTCTTCTGCCGTGATCGCTTCCACGCGGTCAATAATCTCGTCAACCGTGAAGAAGTGGTCGAAGTACATTGCCTGCCGGGCGAGATTCAACATGCGTGCCGTGCTGGATTCCAGGCTCAGCATGAGGCTGCCCTTCAGTTGGTCCTTGGCCCGGCGCAGCTCCTCCGCCGGAATCGCTTCATTCTTCAGTTTACGAAACTCGGCAACTACCGACTCGACGACCCGAGGAACATTGTCGCGCGAACTTCCCGCATAAACCGACAGGCATCCGGTGTCGCGGTACGGATTCAGTTCGCTGAAAATGGCATAAACCAGTCCCTGCCGTTCTCGAATGTTCTGAAACAGCCGCGAACTCATCCCGCCGCCCAGAACAGTGTTCAGAACATAGGAAACATAGCGCTTGTCATGCGATATCGGATGCGAAGGAACTCCGAGGCACATCTGCACCTGCTCCAGCGACTTCTTATTGCGCATGACTATGCGCGAGGACGTCGTTGGCGCGGTCTGCTGAAAACCGTTCGGCATCGGCGCCATTTGCGCGAAGTGCTTGGTAACCAGTTCAACGAATTGGCCATGCTCCAAATGGCCTGCCGCGCACACGATCAGGTTGCCGGGCGAAAACTGATGCTGCCAATACTCGAGTACCGCGTCCCGGTCAAGGCGCCGCACCGTCTCCTTGGTGCCGAGGATCGGCCGCCCCAGTGGATGATCCTTCCAGAAGTTCTGGGTAAAGATTTCGTGGACCAGGTAGTCAGGGCTGTCCTCGTCCATCTTAATCTCTTCCAGGATCACCCCGCGTTCCCTCCCAATGTCTTTCGGATCGAAGACCGGATGGAGCACAATGTCGCTGAGCACTTCAAGTGCAATTGGAAGATGTTCGTCCAACACCTTGGCGTTAAAGCATGTGCACTCTTTGGCCGTGAAGGCATCTATGTTGCCGCCGATCGAATCCACCTGGCGGGCGATGTCCTCTGCTGTGCGAGTCGTCGTCCCTTTGAATACCATGTGCTCGACGAAGTGGCTGATCCCGTTAACCGTGGAACTCTCGTCGCGCGAGCCGGCTTTTACCCAAATTCCAATGGAGATTGACCGTACGTGCTGCATCTCTTCCGTTATCAGGGTCAGCCCGTTCGGCAGCACGGTGCGGTGAATATTGCGGATTTCTTCGGCGACATCTGTTCTCATAGGGATTGCTTGTTGCGCCACACTATTACCTCTGAGCCCGACGTTTCCGAATCGCTTCCCGGTCGGGATAAACTAAAAGCTTGAAGATTACGGTGCCTACAACTGAGACGGCAGCTTGAGAAACTGACTTGTTCTGTCGGATCCGGTTACTTTCGAGAACCCCGTACTTGATTCTAAACTGTTAGACAGGTAATTGGATGCATGTTGCCAGATAAACAATCCGAACTATTAGGCCTTGATTTGCAACAACTTACGGCCACCCTGGAAGGCATGGGGGAGCCTGGATACCGCTCTCGGCAACTCTTTGAGGCGCTTTACCGCCAGCGCCACGCCAACATCGAGGACATCACTACCCTGTCGAAGAAGCTGCGCGAGCAACTCGGAGACCGCTTTTCTGTCGGCATTCCTGATATCCAAAGAAGGTTCGTTTCCGTCGATGGAACCATTCGTTTCCTGATTGCTTTCGCTGACGGCCAGAGTGTGGAAACCGTCTGGATGCCCGAGGGCGATGGTGGCGAGTGCGGAGACGGAAGCGATGCCGGCGCTGAAGCCGAAAGCGGAAATGACGGCTCCGAGAGCGACAACGATGACCGCAAGTACCACCGCGCTACTATCTGTGTCTCCTCCCAGGTAGGCTGCGCCGTGAATTGCCAGTTTTGCATGACGGCGCTGCTTGGAGCGAAGCGTAATCTCGGGTCTGGCGAGATCGTCGGCCAAATCATCGCCGTGCTCAACGACCGCGGCGTGGACGCCGATCGGGAGCGTATCAACCTGGTCTTCATGGGCATGGGTGAACCGTTCTTGAACTACGAGAACTTCATCAAGGCTGTGCGCCTTCTTGTCGAAGGCGTCGGCATTGCCGAGTCGCGCATGACCGTCTCCACGGCAGGCATCGTTCCGCGCATTTACGATTTTGCCAAGGAACCCATCCGGCCCAAGTTAGCCGTTTCGCTGAATGCCTCCAATGACGAATTGCGGAGCGGCGTGATGCCCCTCAACCGTAAATGGGACTTGAAGCAGTTGCTCGACGCCGTGCGGGATTTTCCCCTCCGCAATCGCGAGCGCGTGACCTTCGAATACGTTCTGCTCAAGGATGTCAACGACCGCATAGAAAACGCCCGTGAGATCGTGAACCTGCTACAGGGAATCAGGTGCAAGGTAAACCTGATAGCCCTGAATCCCGGGCCGGGGATCGCTTTCGACAGCCCCGAAGAAGAATCAGTGCGCAAGTTCCAAAGCGTGTTGATTTCGGCGGGAATCCCAGCTTTCATCCGCCGTCCGCGCGGTCGCGACATCTATGCTGCCTGCGGACAGTTGAAGCGAACAACGGAAGTGACTCAGAGCACTACGTAGTTGTTCCTTACAATCAGAGCACTACGTAGTTGTTCTTTACAGGTAGTCGTTCTTTAGTAGTTGTTCTTTGCAAAAAAGGGTTGTCATTCCGAGCGCAGCGAGGAACCCCTATTCCTCCGAAAAGCCCCAGCTCAAAAGAGGGCTGTCATCACTCCAATTGCATCTTCGCCAAAAGCTTTCTCATCCTAAATGCCACGCTCGCAACTGAGCGGCTGACGACCCATGCTGCGGACCAGAATCTCCATAATCCTCGTCGCTCTCCTGCTCCTCTTGGCCTCGGGCTGCAATGTGGCCCTCAATTACAGACTTGGACGCGCGCGCAAGCTCGAGTCCGAAGGAAAACTCGCCGAGGCTATCACTGTCTATTCCAACTTGCTGGCCAAGCTGCCGGAGCGGGACGCTCGCCGGTCTGCGATTCTTCTACGCACCGGGGAGTGCTGGTTGCGTATGGAGCACCCGAGCGAGGCTTTCGCCGCTTTCCAGAAGGCGGCCGAGGCAGATCCCGCGAACACCACCGCGCAACTGCGTTTGGGAGAGATGTACCTGGCCGGGGGTGCCGCCGAGCGTGCAACCGAGCAGGCGCAAAAAGTGCTGCAACTCGCCTCCGCCAGCACCGACGGACTCGCCCTTCTGGGCGCGGCATCCTCTGCCGCCGGCGATACCGACCTGGCACTGCGTGCGTTCCAGGGCGTGCTCAAGGCAGAGCCCCAGCGCGTACGCGTGGCTGTTGCCCTTGCCGATCTCTACAATCAGCGTGACCAGATTAAGGAGGCGCGGCAAGTTCTCACCGCCGCCATCGCCGTGCAACCGTCCAGTTCCGTGCCGTTGCTCGCGCTCGGCCGTCTTGAAGAGCAGGAGGGCAATGTCACTGCCGCCGAAGACGCCTATCGCCGCGCCATTGCCGCCGAGGACTCCGTAGAGACGAACACCCGCCTTGCGCGATTCCTGGCCCGAACGTCGCGGCCCGACGAGGCCACAAAGATCCTCATTCATGCCGACTCGCTGAATCGCGAACTGCCCGTTGCGCGCGGCGACTTCAAGCTTCTTGTCGGAGACCAATCGGCCGCCCTCGACCAGTACTCAGACGTCCTTGGTTCTTCTCATTTTGAGGGCGATTCGAAATCATCATGGATTTCCACGCCCTTCTCTCGCCCAGAGTCGTCGCGCTCGGACGAAAGCCGTGCTCGGCTGGCGGTGCGCATCATCGAAGCCGACCTTGATCTGGCGGCGAACCAGGTCGAGTCCGATCCAAGCATGATTCCCGCGACGGCTGCGGCGAGACTCCACTTCGCCCAGTACCGCAACGTCCTCGATCAGGCGACGTTGCAGGTGGTTCAGGCAGAGATCGCGTTGGCCGAACGCGATCTGCCCGCGGCGACAACCTTCGCTCAACGCGCTGTCGCGATTGCTCCGGAGTCGGCGTCAGCGCATTACGTGCGCGGGTTGGTGGAGTATCGAAGCGGTGCCCGCGCCGACGCCAAAGCAGAATGGCAGCGGGCGCTTGACGCCGATCAGAACCACGCCCCGGCCCGGTTGGCCCTCGCCCGCGACGCTCTGCAATCGCAGGACTTTTCCGCCGCCGAAAACTACGTAGTTCCCGTCGTTCGTGATGAGCCGGAAAACGTGCGTGCTCTCAACATCTTCGCCCGCGCGCTGCTCGGCGAAAAGCGGTACACTTCGGCGGAATTGATCGCGCGCCGTTCAGTCATCATGAACGGGGACAGTGCCGAACCGCACATTCTCCTCGCCCGCATCGCGGTTATTCAAGAGAGGTATGCAACCGCGCTCACCGCCTTCGAACGCGCCATCAGTCTCGACCCGCGCTCTGAAGAGGCCATGAAGGGGCTGCTCGAGCTTTACAGTCACGGCCAAATTACCAGGACGATCCTAGCGAAACTCGAGCGCGCCGCCGCCGTTGCGCCGCCCTCCGCCCCCCTGATGGAGATTTCTGCTCGCATGTACGCCCAGCGCGGCTGGATACAGGATGCCGACCGCTGTCTCAACCGCTCGCTTCAGATCGATCCTTACCGCGTCACGGCCGTTTCCGAATTGGCGAAATTCAAGGCTGATCGTGGCGATATCGACAGCGCCCTTGCCCTCGGCGCGCGCAAGGGAGGCTCCGATTCAGCCCTGTTCAAGGCGCTTCGCGCGGAGCGTCAGCACGACTCCACCACTGCCATCAGTGAGTACGAGACGGCCCTGCGCGAGGGCGAACCTTCTGGCGTCGCCGCCAATAACCTTGCCTGGATACTCGCCCAAGATCGCGTCAACCTGCAACGCGCCCTTGAACTCGCGGAGCAGGCCCGCTCGCTCACGCCCGACAGTCCGGCCGTGCTCGACACGCTCGGCTTCGTCCACCTGCAGCGCCGAGAGTATTCTGCCGCGATCCCTATTTTGAAAGAGGCCGCCGAACTAGCGCAGCGCAAGCGCGAAACCGGCGAGCAATCCGCAATCAAGCAGCACCTCGACCAGGCATACTTCCTGTCAGGACAACCTGCGGAAGCAACGACCGCGGAAACTGCCCGCTAGTGGTTCACTCCGGTGCCCCACGTTCGCGAAGCTAACGTGGGTTTGGTGCCCCCAAGGCGTCGCGAAGCTAACGTGGGTCAGGCCGCCCGCCTCACTTCACCCACGGCGGAGGCCAGGCTGCGAGTCGCAATGGCGAACATCACGTAGGACCAGCCGCGCAATATGAGCGATACTCCCACGGCAAGGCCAAGGAACCAGAATGCCGATGTTGGCCAGTGCACCCAAAGTAGTATCCCGAGCGCAAGGGTGACCAGCCCGTCGAAGACCGCCCACCCCCAATTCGGAAATTTCAGCCGGATTGCCGCCACCGTGTGGAACACGCCGATGACGACGAAAAGCGAGGCGAACAGCAGGGTCCACACCAGCGCGCCCGCCAATGGATTGGTCACGACCAACAAGCCAACCACGATCCCAAGCGCGCCGCCGATCAGGTGCAGGAACACGCCACCCCATCCGCGTACGCGAAACGCGTGGACTGCCTCCACCACGCCGCTTATTACCATCAGCCACCCAAGGAGCAGGACGGCGGCCACGGTAGAGATCGGCAGCAGCGCCAGTGCCCATATCCCAAGCAGTATGAGGACGATTCCCAGCGCAAGAAGCCATCCCCAATGACGACGCATTTCTTCGACTCCCGATAACATCGGAGTAGTGACCATCATGTTTCTCCTGTCGAGGTTTTCCGCGCTTAGGTCTGAGGATGCAATCGCCGGATGGCAGGTTCGCCACGGATAATCACGAAAGAGAAAAACGGAGTTGACGACCATCTTGAGTCGATGTCGAAAACGGCGTGAGAAAAGGGGCTAGGGGCCAGAGATTAGGGGCTAGCAAGAAGCTGTTCACTTGCCCCTAATCCCTCGCCCCTTGCCCCTGCTCTTCTCGCCCCTCGTCCCTAGCCTCTCGCCCCTGTGTTTGCTAACGCTTCCGCTATCTTCGGCATCCACTCGCTGATCGGGATTTGCTGCGGGCAGAGGCCTTCGCAGACATGGCACTCGGTACACGCGCTGGCGCGCTCCTGCGGAGGCACGAACATGTTGTACGAAAAGCGGGCCGAGGCGAAATCTTCATGCATGTACGCCCCGTTGTATGTATCGAAGTTTCCCGGTATGTTCACGCCATTCGGACACGGCATGCAGTAATTGCACTTCGTGCAGGGGATCGCGGTGCGATTGCGATAAGTCGTCCGCATCGCCTCGACGACCGCAAAGTCCGACGCCAGGAACGAGCCCACGCGCGAGTTGCCGGCCAACGCAAGGTTTTCTTTCAACTGGTCCATCGTGCTCATGCCGCTAAGCACCGTTGATACTTCGGGCTGATCCCATATCCATTGCAGCGCCAGTTCAACCGGGGAGAGCTTTGTCCCCAGGCTGTCGTAAACCTTCTGAATCGGAGCGGGTTGATTCGCGAGCCTTCCGCCCAGCAGCGGTTCCATCACCACCACAGCCAGGCCCTTCTCGGCGGCGAGTTTCAGCCCCTTCGTTCCGGCCTGATTCTCGACGTCCATGTAGTTGTACTGAAGCTGGCAGAAGTCCCACTTGTCGTAGCCGTTCAGAATCTCGACAAACGCGTCGTGATTGTCGTGGAACGAGAAACCCAGGTGACGAATGCGTCCGTCGCGCAACGCCGCTTCGGCGCTTTCGAGCACCTTCCGGCCCAGCACGATATTGCGCCAGGTCTTCTGGCCGAGACTGTGCAGCAGGTAGAAATCGATGTGGTCCGTCCGCAACCTGCCCAGTTGTTCGTTGAGATAGCGGTCGAAATCACCTTCGCCGCGGATCATCCATATCGGCGACTTTGTGGCCAACCGCACCTTCTCGCGGTAGCCGTCTTCCAGGGCCTTGCCCACGGTGAATTCGCTGTTGCCGCCGTGATAGACGTAGGCCGTGTCCAGATAATTGACGCCTTCATCGATGGCGTGGCGGATCATCCGCGTCGCTTCGCGCTCATCGACATTGTCGCCTCGCGATTCGCCTTCGGTTACGGGTAAGCGCATAGCCCCGAACCCCAGGGCCGAAACCTTCCAGTCAAGCTTGCCAAAATTGCGATATTGCATATAGGTATGTTCGCCCTTCGGAGCAGGTTCTTGCAACGGGAAAGAAGGCAAGCGATCAGCGGTCAGCGACCAGCGAGCAACGGTCAGTCAAAACCGTTCAACGCAAAGGCGGTGTTTGATTGGGTCCGAGGAACCCTCCTACCTGCAAAAATGTCAAAACATTGATCCTCGGCATTTGACAAGGCTCGATATCTGGGGCACAGTCAAATAGAGGAAGTTGTTCCCGCCCTCGTCCAGATTCTCTGAGCTAAGTCACTGCATCTGAAGCTTTCCCTCTTAGTTCAACAGCATCATTCAAGGAACAGCACTATGTCCACCAAGCTGGTAACGGTTGGTTTTTCACCGGGAGAGCGGGTCCCGGACACGGGCATCTACGAATGCAAGCATTCCGACCGTCACACAGGTTCGCGCGATTCCGTTTTCGAAAGCGGGAAAAAGTTTCCGCTCTGCCGCGTGTGCTTTTGGTCGGTCCGCTACGCCTTCGTCGCCTACTGCACGCCTCAGAACGCGGGGCTTGTTGGCAAAAAAGAACTACGCGCGAGTTGATCGAACAGGAGAGTTACAAAATGACTGAAGTAGAACAGACGCCAAACACAGAAACCGCAGTTAAAGCAGCTCCGGCGGAAAAACATGCGCCGCGGCACCTGGATAAGTTCGCCGCGCGCAGGGCTGAAGTGAAAAAGAAGAAGCGCGCATCCCACCGCCGCCGGATCGGTTCGTCGAATACTAACGGGTAGCCGGCAATCGCCGCTTCAAACATTCTCGCTGCGCACCCTTGCCTGAAGGGGAAGGGTGCGGAAGCCCGGCGAACGGGGCGCCGTCAGCGAACGGGAGGGTGCGGCACCTGATTGATCAGCATCCAAAAGGATGTGAGGTGAGTACAAACCTTGACGAGGCGCGGACGAGGTACTAAGCTGAAAAACATGATACCTGCAGTTGCGGACGCGAAGACCGGACACGCGCAAAAGGCTAAGACCACCCAGGGTGCGGCGCCTCCAATATCCGGAGCCGACACCTTTTATGCCTTGACCAAGGAAACGGATACTGCCGAACGGGAGCGACTTGCGAAGGAACTCAACGAGTTCCTGATGCGAGACTAGCGACCGGTGCCAACCTTTTCCTTCAAAACAGTCCCTTATACTGCCCGCCTCAACTTCCTCAAGGCATTGGCCGATGTCCACCGGAACATAACGTATCCACAGTCGCTTACGGTCTATGGCGATATCGAGTCGTTCGCGAAGCGGAATTTCCCGGTTCCGGAAGGCGCGTGGTGGGTTCAGTGGCAGTCGTTCAATGTCGAGGGTGAAGGAACCAGCAAAATACGCCCTCTCCCATCAGGAATAAAAGGACAAGGACAGTACTTGGGCGAGTTCCAAAACGGCGAGTTCCACACTTCTGCGGAGACGGTCGGTACCTCCAAGATATAGGTTCCCGGCCCACATGTGCCAAAACCGGGCAGATGTTGCGCATGCGGCGAAAATTTCTAGATCCATAGCAAGCGGTACGTGCAAGGCCTCAGTGGCTGCGGGTCTCGCGAATGGAGAGCAGGACGGCGATGTATTGCCGGACTTTCGAGAGCAGGGCGGCGGAAGCTTTTGAATGGAACTCCGCGTGGCGGCCGACCCAGTCCATGCTTTTCAACTGATCGACCAGAATTGCACCCTCTACTTTGCCAACCGTGACCGGAAGCGCGAAGGGGTAAGGTTTTCGCTTGCTCGTCAGCGGACATACCACGGCCAGGCCACTGGCGCGGTTGTAGCGTATGTCGGTAATCACCAGCGCCGGTCTCCGCTTGGCCTGTTCGCGGCCCACTTGCGGGTCGAAATCCAAAACGACAATGTCGCCGGCGTCCGGGACATACGACGTCACCATTCAACCGACTCCTTCCCAACCTCTGACCCGGTCGCGATCTCGCCGTAACGGTTCTCCGGAATGATTTGGGACACCAACTTGGCAAGGCTGGGAACTTTCCCGACACGGTGGAGCTGGACCGCACCTTCAGCGGCGACCTCGATCTCCAGGGAGTCTCCCGCCTTTAGCTTGGCCTCCTCCGCGATCGGCTTGGGTATCCGCACGGCGAGGCTGTTGCCCCACTTCAACATTCGTGCTCGCATAATGGCTCCTCCTTTTAGGTGATACACGGTTTACCGCGTGTAGATACATTGTATAACGAGTGGGTGGCGTGATTCGAACGTAAGGCGGCAGCAACTATCCACAACTTGTCGAACGCACCTTCTCAAAGGGAAGGGTGCGGTACCCGGCAGATCCATTGCATAACATTAAATAAATCTAATTTGACAAGGTGCGATATCGTATCTAGTATCAGAGCTGGTTAGCCGATAATGATATCGTATGTAGTACCATACAATGAAACCGAATGGATCAAGAACGCATCAAAGAACGTATCAGGGACGTAGCGGGTCGCGTTGCTCACGTACGATTTGATGGAGAATCTTCTTGAGAAGCATATTCGGTACGCGGTCACAAATTTCAACCATCACAGCAAAAGCACCCATCACGCTTTCACCGTTGGCGTTGGTGTGAGAGTGAGCACATTCATCCTTGTAAACAGACGCCCGTTTTTGCTGAGACAGTACGTTAAGAATTTTCTGAACGCGATGGCGGTGGTAGGACTCTACACACCCGAGGACTAGAGATGAAAGACGTCCAGTATTATCTCAAGCTGAATTACCCGAAGACCGTTTCGAAACATGAAGACGGAATTTATGTCGTCGAAATCCCGGATCTGCCTGGCTGCGTTGCAGACGGGGACACGATTCAAGAAGCTTTTCAAAATATCGAGGAGGCGATGGAGGTTTGGATTGCCTCCAGTCTCGAATCTGGTGCTGCTATTCCTGAGCCTCGAACAGTCGATGAGTTCAGCGGTAGGTTTTTGCTAAGAACGCCAAAATGGCTGCATCACACACTTGCTCAACAGGCTGCCGCTGACGGAACGAGTTTAAACCAGTATGTCGTGGCCTTGCTCAGTGAGTCCGTCGGAAAGGTTTCCGAGATCAAGGCGAGTGCTGCAGTGTTTGAAAAATCGACGCGAGCTCTGACGGACGCTCTACAGCGGATCGAGCGCGTCACAGAGTACAGTTATAAGCTTCCAGAAAGTCGACTGGAAACGCGAGTATTCAATTTGAACTTACCTCAAGAGGGCAGCCAAATCGGGGCTGCCTCTCCTTTTCAAAACCGCCCTTGGGTTATAGAGACACAACAAGGCAAGCAGGGTTTCATAACACACGAAGCGTAATCGGAGACGACTGATGGCTGAAATTCTGCAAGAGTACACGATTGCAAGGCGAATTCTGCCGCCCGACACACTGCCATGGCCTCAGTTGGTGCTCGCTAGCGTCATAGAAAAATTGCGTGACCGATATAAGTTCGAAGAGGTAGGTCGAGCGGAAGAACCGAATGAGCCTATCGTTGGTAAGATGGGCGAATTCGTTGTCGACGCCATACCTCAAGCCGTTCAGTTGTTAGCTCTGGAGCCGAATGTGGTTCACACGCAAACGACGGGCGGGAGCGCAATCGCCGAAGCCTTGTTCGAGGATATTGGTGAATTCATTCGCGAGTTGAGCCAGGTCGCGATCTGTCAGTTGGATATACGAAGACACTTCAAACAGTTGCAGTAGCGAGATTAAGCGTGCCGTTCGAAGCGATGTTTTCGAAAAAATTCTTGGATTATCTGAATGGTCCGTGTACAAGGCGGTCACATTGAAGGATGCGCGGCCTGAAATCGTGCCTGCGAGTCTGTCCTTCAGAGTGGCGTACGCGACTGATAAGACCGATGTCGCTTACCTTACCAAGCCGCTCACTTTTGAACCGCGAAGCGGGAGTAAATTGAACGATATGATTTACTACACGCAATCTCCAACAGATCCTGAAACTCACAAGCGATTGCTGGAACAGTTCGAAGAAGCATTACGCTGATCCTTTGGGCACGGCGGGTGGCGCAGCCTTTCTAAATCACCTGTGCAGGGATGCCGCACCCTTCCCCTTTAGGGAGGGTGCGTATCGATGTCGCGTGCGGTCTTGTTCTGAATCTAGAAATTTTCCGCGCCTCGTGTCAGCTTTCCGCAAACTGCCGCTATTCTTGAAGTCAAAGACGATTTGTCGTTCCGAGGGCCGCGTGGTTTTCGAGGGCCGTGTCACCATGCTGCGTGGTGGCCAAAGGGGTCCATCACCCGCACAAAAGGCGTGCGGGATTCGGGATGACAAAGCGTGGGTGGGCGTCCCGGCGTTTACCAAATGTGAAACTGTGGCGACTTGGAGCGCGGCGATTAATACGGATCTAATCCGGATTTGATCCAGATTGTCCGCGCAGATCTAAATCCTTTAGAAAATGGATTTTACGTAAAAACAAAGGGAGGGAGGGCCGGGGTGGCGAAGAAGTAAACTCGCGACGCAACGAGCAGGGCCCGCCGGACTGGAGTCCGGCGCTACGTCGTGCCTTAAACTGAGTACTGAGTACTGAGTACTAGGTACTCACTTTGAAATGTGCCAGTATCGCTTCGGCCTGTTTGCTGTTGACGACGGCTGTCAATGCCGCCGGATCGGCGTTGCGCACGGACTGGAGCGATCCGAAATGCTGGAGCAGCCTTCGCACGGTGGTTCCGCCGATGCCGGGGATTTCCAGCAGTTCGCTGGAGCGGTCGCGCATCTCGCGGCGCTTGCGGTGGAACGTGATGGCGAAGCGGTGGGCTTCGTCCCGGATGAGCTGTACGAGGTGCAGCACCGGATTATGGTGGTCGAGGACGACCGGATCGTCTTCCTGTCCGAAGACGTAGATGATTTCCTCTCGTTTTGCGATAGAAGCGAGCGGCTGGTCGGTGATGCCGAGCGATTCGAGCGCTTCGGCGGCGGAGTGAAGTTGTCCGATGCCTCCGTCGATCAGGATCAGGCTGGGCATCTTCTGCTTCTCTTCGAGCAAGCGCTTGTAGCGGCGCGTGATGACCTCGCGCATGGAGGCGAAATCGTCCACGCCAGTGACCGTCTTGATGATGAACTTGCGGTACGCGTTCTTGTTCATGCGGCCGTCTTCCCACACGACCATCGACGCGACCGTCTCCGCGCCCTGTATGTGCGAGATGTCGAAGCACTCGATGCGGTGGGGAAGTGTCGGCAGGGTGAGCGCGTCCTGAAGCGCCTGGGCGATGATCTTGGCGGTGGGCTTGAGCACGCGAAAACGCTGGTCGTAGGACTGCTTCGCGTTCTTGCCCGCCAGATCTACCAGCGAGCGTTTGTCTCCGCGCTGCGGGACGTTGATCGTGACGCGACGTTTCTCCGACAGCAGCTCTTCCATCACCGCGCGGTCTTCGAAATCCACGGGAACATAGATGTTGTGCGGCACGTAGATTTGGTCGATGTAGATCTGCTTGAGCAGGGCGGAGAAGAACGCCGAGGGTGAGAAGCCGGCTGACGTAGCGCCGGACTCCAGTCCGGCGGGCCCCGGTTTTGTCTCCGCGAAATCCGCGGCGTCCATGTCCGGCAGGTCGTCCCAGAAGAACTCGCGGCGATCGAGCATGCGTCCCTTGCGCATGTGGAAGAGGTTGACGGCGATCATGCCGTTTTCGTAGTGATAGCCGAAGACGTCGGCGTCGTCACCGTTGGTTGTGGCCATACGCTGTTTTTCGCCAAGCTGGTCGAGGGCGGAGATCATGTCGCGGTACTTGGCGGCCAGTTCGTACTGCTCGGCCTCGGCGGCGGACATCATGCGCGCGGTGAGGGATTTCGAGAGTTCGTCCTGATGCCCTTCGAGAAACAGGCGCACGTCGCGGATGGTCTCGGAGTAGCGTTCGGGCGTGGTCAGGTTCTCGACGCAGGGGCCGAGGCAGCGTCCGATGTAGTACTGCAAACACGGTCGCGGATGGTACCGGCTCAGGTCGATCTTGCACGACGGGATCAGGAAATGCCGATGGATGATTTCGACCACGCGGTAAGCCAGCGATGCCGGCAGGTACGGACCGAAGTACAGGCTGCCGTCTTTCTTTAGGCGGCGGGTCACGTACACGCGAGGGAAGCTTTCGCCCATCGTGAGCTTCACGTAAGGGTAAGTTTTGTCGTCGCGCAGAAGAATGTTGAAGCGCGGCTGCTTCTGCTTGATCAGGTTGTTCTCAAGCGCGAGAGCTTCCTTCTCGTTGTCGACGACGATGTAGGA
Source organism: uncultured Acidobacteriota bacterium (assembly GCA_963777415.1). Lineage (GTDB taxonomy): Bacteria > Acidobacteriota > Terriglobia > Terriglobales > Acidobacteriaceae > JAEZPW01. The sequence goes on along the minus strand of CAVZQL010000017.1, from coordinate 212,489 downwards.
GATATCGACGGCTTCGCGCAGCAGCGATCCGGTTTTCGCGTCGTCGGAGGCACCCTCGACAAAGTAGTTGCGCACGCGGGCGCGCAGGTTCTTGGCCTTGCCGACGTATATGACCTCGCCCTCGACGTTTTTGTAGAGGTACACGCCGGGGTTGGTGGGCAGGGTGCGAATTTTCTCGTGGAGGTCCATCGCAGGGCCGTTACTACTATGCTAGCAGGTCAATGACTCTTCTTGGTTTGTGAACTCAGTCGCGATGCGATGATTAACGCAAAAAGAACTGCCGGAAGCAACTTCCAGCGCATTTCGACGCGTCACTGAAAACAGGTAATTTTTCCACTTCCTATGCAGGGAGTACGTTCGCGCAAGTGCGTGTTATGTCGTGCGTGAAGGAAGTTAAATTCCAAGTCGCTAACAAACAAGGAGTTACAGATACGACAGTGCAAGACAGATTGGCAGAGTGCTTGCAAGTGTTAAGACCGTCACTGGTTTGCACGAGTGTCGAGTTTAGGTTTCATTCCGGAATGCGCGTGAGCGCGATTCCGATTTAGCGAAGGAGCTTTCCCCATGAATCGAACAGTATTGTTTGCAGCCGTTGGCTTGCTGAGTCTCTCGTTTGCGACGGGCTGCGCGACGAAGAAGTACGTCCGCAACGAGACCGCGCCGACGATTAACAAGGTCAATGAACTGGACGAACTTACGGCGAAGAACACGAACGCGATCAAAGATGTGGATTCCCGCGCGACTCAGGGTATTCAGCAGGTGAACGAAAAAGCGACAGCTGCCGATCAGAAAGCGCAGGCGGCTAGTCAGGCGGCGGACCAGGCGCAGCAGGCGGCCACCGGCGCTCAGACTCGCGTCACGAGCCTGGCCAACACGGTGGCGAATCTCGACAACTATCATCCGATAGTCGAGACTTCGGTGCATTTCGGTTTCGACAAATCCAATCTGACGCCAAAGGCGAAAGAAGCACTGGATCAGCTTGGCGGCGAAGTTCAGAGCGCGAAGAGCTACATCCTTGTGGTGGACGGGAACACGGATTCGGTCGGCGACCCGAACTACAACTATCAGCTCAGCCAGCACCGGGCGGATACGGTGGTCCAATACATGGCCGCGAAGTACAACGTTCCGGCGTACAAAATCTATGTGATTGGTTTGGGTAAGGACAAGCCGGCGGAGCCAAACAAGACGGCGGCCGGGCGCGCGAAGAATCGTCGCGTGGACGTGCGGCTGATGACGAACTCGGCTGAAGGTCCTGCGAACGCGCAGGCAACTCCGCCCGCGCAGCAGTAGCTGCAAGGTTCCAGGGTTCTCCCGTTCGCGAACTGTGCTCTATCAGGCGCGAGTGTAGCGATTAGGCGAACCGGAGTTTTCCTTCCTCTCTCTCCGGAGGATCGCCAGCGGCCGCTCCACGGTGGAGCGGCCCTTTTTTGGCGTACAATCTTTCTATGCGTCCTTCGTTATCGATTCCGGGTCTGTCCATTCTGATTTTAGGCGGGTTGTTGGCAGTTGCGTGCCGGGCTCAGGAGCCAGCGGAGTCCTCGAGCAAGCAGACGTCCGCGGAAAGCACCGCGCAGCAAGGTTCGGAACAAGGCCAAGGCAACGGCAATGGCGCTCAGAATGCGCAGGACGCCCCGAGTAGTCCGCAGGCGGCCCCGGACGCACAGGGCGCCGGCCAGTCCACGGCCACAGACCAGAAGGACGCAGCGCAGCCCGATAAGCCCGGCACGATGCAGCGGCTAAAGAAGCATCTGAGGGACCAGGTGTCGACCGGTTGCGTCAACGCTATCGGACAGCACTGCTGGGACAAGCCTCCAAAGGACGACAGCAAGAAAGACGCGAGCCAGCAGCAAGGCAATGATGCCGCAGCGGCGCAGCTTCCGCCAAATGCGCCGCCGCCGCGCTCGGACGATCAAGACGAGAGCGGCCAGAGTTCAGGCGAAAGTTCGAGCAAGGGCACGAAGATAGATCTGTCGCCTCCTCCCGGAGAAGCGCCGGCATTTGGAGTGGGCGGCGACAGCGACGTCCGGGAAATGAAGCCTTGGGATCCGCATAAGGCCGACAAAGACGTTGAAATTGGCGATTTCTATTTCAAGCAGAAGAACTACCGCGCCGCCGAGAGCCGCTACACCGAGGCCCTCTACTGGCAGGACAATCACGCGATAGCAATGTTCCGCCTGGCTAAGACCGAAGAGAAGCTGGGAAAATTCGACGACGCGCAAAAAAATTATGCGGGCTATCTGAAGATCCTGCCGGACGGCGAGTTCTCGGCTCAGGCCAAGCAGGGGCTGGAACGGGCGAAAGCTAAGTCGGGACAGTCAGCAAAGGCTGAAGTAAGTAAGAAGTAGGAAAAGCAGTGGCGAGTGGTTAGTGGCGAGTGGTGAGCCAGGAAAACAGAGATCCTCTTTGTGCAGGTCACGATCCATTAACCACTGGCCACGCGAGAGAAAAGCCCACTTTAGCCTGCTCCGCTGCGCGAATCGGGCGGAACGTGGGGCACCGTAACCGGCTCCTGTCGTAAGGCAGGGGCTTTTTTGCGGGACTCACCTTGCGCGGCCTCTGCATTTGTGTGGTGAGGTATTCTTTGGCAATGCATATTCGTGTACTGTTTTTCGGCGCACTGAAGGACCTGGCCGGTAAGACTGCCGGCGATATGGAGTTGGCCGACGGCGCAACTGTTGCCGAATTCCTGCGTTTTATTGTGCAGCAGTCGCCCGCGATCGAGCGTTATGTAGGATCGCTGGCGGTTGCGGTCAATCAGGAGTACGCCTTGGCCGACACGGTGTTGCACGATCAGGACGAAGTGGGACTGCTGCCTCCGGTCAGTGGGGGCGCCCCGCGCGTGGCTCCGGACAAAGATCCGGACAAGCCGGCGCGAGCGTTCCTGGTGAGCGAGAAGATCGACGCCGAAAAGGTAATAGCCGGCGTAAAGTCTGGCGCCGACGGAGCCCTGGTTGTGTTCGATGGCATTGTGCGCGATAACACGCGTGGCAGGCGCACGATCTATATCGACTACGAAGCTTACGAGGAAATGGCGATCAAGGAACTTGACGCATTGGCGGAACGGGCGATCCGCCAGTTCGACGTACGCGACCTGATGATATTTCATCGCCTTGGCCGTCTGTACGTGAGTGAAACCAGCGTCTTGATCGTGGTGGCGTCGGCTCATCGCGGGGCTGCGTTCGACGCATGTCGCTGGATCATTGATACGCTGAAGCAAATTGTGCCGATCTGGAAAAAAGAGTATTTCGAAGATGGAGCGGTCTGGGCGGATGGCGAGCCGTTTCCGTCCGCCCTGGAAGCGCGGAAGTGATCAGCAAGGAGAACGGGAAATTGACACTGTCGCTTATTGGACGGCCGCGCAAAACTCTGTTTATCTTTGTGCTGACGCTTGCATTGGCTGCGGTTCCCGCTCTCGGACAGCAGCCGGAAACGGCGCAATCCGGGAGATCAAACAAGTCTCCGTTTGGCGCGTCCCCAAGTCCAAAGCCGCAGGATGATTCCGCCACTACGTTCAAAGTGGATGTGAAACTGGTCAATGTGTTTGTCAGCGTACAGGACCAGAACGGCGCTCCCGTCTCCTCTCTCACGAAGGAAAATTTCGAACTGCTGGAAGACGACCATCCCGAGAAAATCGCGGTTTTCAGCCGCGAATCCGAACTGCCGCTTTCGATCGTGCTCGGGATCGACGCCAGTCTCAGCACGCGCAAGGACCTGAAACTCGAATTGGAATCGGCCCGCCGCTTTGCGCGCTCCATCGTCCGGCCGCAAGATGGATTGTCGCTTTACGAGTTCAGCGAAGTAGTGGACGAACTCGTACCCTTCACGGCGGACTTGAAGCGCATCGATCATGGAATCGAGCGCGTGCAGACGGGAGCCGCCACCGCCCTCTACGATGCGATCTATCTCGCTTCCAGTGCGCTCGAGAAGCGCCAGGGACGCAAGGTAATGGTCGTGATCACCGATGGCGGCGACACGATGAGCAAGACCAACTATCAGGAGGCGGTGCGCGCCGCTGAAGAGGCGGAAGCAATCATCTACAGCATCATTGTGGTGCCCATCGAGGCCGACGCAGGGCGCGACATCGGCGGTGAACACGCCTTGATCGAAATCTCGCGCACGACGGGCGGCAAGCACTACTACGCCACCACGGTTGCAGGTCTGGACAAAGCCTTCCAGCAGATCAGCGAAGAACTTCGCACCCAGTATCTGCTGGCCTACTACCCCTCACGGCATGTTACGGATTCGGATTTCCGCCGCCTCCAGATTCGCGTGACCAGTGACGCCGATAACAAACTTCGAGCGCGTTATCGGGCCGGGTACTACACGACGAAATCGCGCTAAAACGGACATCGTCAGCTTTTCACAATTCGCGTTTTTGAATTCAGCAGCACGGCAAATCCACATTTTCATTTCCTGAATACCGGCCCCGAACTGCTGCCTGGTGGGGCCGGGCTAGTAACCGATTGATAAGCATACGTTTCGTGATCCGAGTGCCGGAGGCGCGATGCTGATCTATATGGCAGCCGCTTTGCATGCAATGCTCTGTTCGAAGCACAGGTGGCGAAGACATCATGAGAATGTCTGCCGACTTCTGAGCGGCGAAGCCACGCTGATTCTATTGCGACACAGGCGGGATCTGGAAGTGGAAGACAATGCGACGCGCATGCGTCGCCCTCTTACCAACTCCACGATGGCAAGAACCGACGGCGGAGTTCTTAACCTCCGCTCGCTTGGAGGGACCCGTGAACTCGCAAAAACTTTTCGTATTTACATTGGCGCTGCTGCTGGCATTGACGTTGGCAACGCCGTATCTTTTGGCGCAATCCTTGACTCAAGGTGATGTCGTCGGCACCGTGACCGACCCTAGCGGCGCCGTGATACCGGGCGTAACCGTAACGCTCAAGAGCGACGTTAACGGCTCGATCCGGACGGCCAAGACAAGCAGTACGGGCTTCTATCACATCGCGCTGGTGAGTCCGGGACCCTACACCCTGACATTTGCCGCGCCTAGTTATCAGACTGCCTCCCAGAGAGTCCAAGTCGCGGTGGGGCAGTCCACGACGTCGAACCTGAAAATGGCGGTTCAGGCTGCCCAAACGACCGTGGAGGTCACCGCGGAAGGCTCCGTAGTGCAGACCAATACGCCGGCCATTTCCACCACGATGTCCAACGACATAATCACGAACGCGCCCAATGGAGGCGGTGATCTCAGCTATATCGCGCAGAGCGCGCCTGGCTCGACGATGAACGTTCAGGCTGGCTACGGGAACTTCTCTTCTTTCGGGCTACCGGCGATTTCGAACAACTTTACGTACAACAGTATGCCGGAGAACGACCCGTTCTTGAGCCTGAATAACTCGGGGGCAACCAATATCCTTCTGGGACAGAACGATACGCAGGAGGCAACGGTTGTCAGCAATGGGTATTCGGGAGAGTACTCGATGGCTGGCGCGAACGTGAATTACGTGAGCAAGGCGGGTACAAACTCCTATCACGGAAATGCAGCGTGGCTCTGGAACGGCCGCACGATGAACGCGAACAACTATTTCAACAACCAGTCAACGCCGCCTCAGCCTCGCGGGTTTGTGAACGACAACCAGTGGGCGGCCTCGTTCGGCGGACCCATCAAGAAGGACAAGGCGTTCTTCTTCGTCAACACGGAGGGCTTGTACCTGATCGTGCCTGTGACGCGAAAGGTGAATGTGCCTACAGCGTCGTGGGAATCGGCTGTGCTGGCAAATATCCAAGCGACAAAGCCGACCGCCTTGCCTCTTTATCAGAGCATGTTCAACATTTACAATACCGCGCCGGGTTCGCGCTCCGCAGCGAACATCCTGAGCAACGGCGGCTGTTCTGATTTCACTGGAACCTTGGGATTTGGCGCGGGAAATCCCTGCGCCTTGCAGTATAACTCTACTGTGGAAGGTAGCCCGCACGAGTGGCTGATCACCGCACGTTACGATCAAAACATCGGGACGAATGACAAGATGTTCATTCACTTCCGTGTGGATAAGGGCCTGCAAGCCACCTACACCGACCCGCTTAACTCGTTGTTCAACGTTACCAGCAACCAACCCCAATACGAAGGTCAGCTGCAGTGGACCCACACCTTCGGGCCGAACACGGTGAACTCGTTCGCCGTCAACGGTTCCTGGTACAGCGCCATCTTCGTGCAACCGAACCAGGCGCAGACGCTGGCATTGCAACCGCTCCAGATAAGCTTTGTTGGTAACTCGTTGTACCCGCTGGGCAGAAACTATCAGACTGGGTTCTTTACTCCCCAAGGTCGCGTTGTGACGCAGTATGGCTTCGTGGATGACGTGAGCCACTCGATGGGAAGGCACACGATCAAAGCCGGAGCGAACTTCGCCCGATATGACATCACCGATCATGATGCGGCCATGAACTCCACGCCAGCCGCGCTCAGCCAGACCATGACGGATTTCTTCAACGGCATTGCCTCCACCTACTCGCAGGCGTTTCCTGTCCGTTTAAGCCAGCCTATCGCGTTGTACCACTTGGGTTTTTACGGACAAGATAAATGGCAGGTGAAGCAGAATTTCTTCCTGACGCTTGCTTTGCGCTTTGATCGCCTTTCCAATCCGGCATGCAGAACCAACTGTTTCAGCCGCCTGGTTGCTCCGTTCGGGGATATCAACCACGACCTCACTACTGCCTACAATCAGAGCATCCTCTCGGGCCAGGAACTCGCGTTGCCCTCGTCCTACAGCCCGTGGACGATACAGCCCCGCATTGGGTTCAACTGGTCTCCGTTCGGCAGCGGGAACACGGTTATCAGCGGCGGATTCGGCATTTTCGGTGACACTACCCCGGCCGGCTACGTCGACAACCTGATTAACAACCTTCCCGGCGCCCCGGCGTTCATTATTCCCGGGTTGCCGCTCGCACCTGCGACGCCGGGCAACGCCGGGAGCGCGGCGGCGAGCGCGGCCCAGGCATTGCGCAACGGGTTTAGCAATGGCGCAACGTATGCGACTCTGAACGCGGATGTATTGGCTGCAACAGGGGGAGCCACCGGCTTCAGCGTGCCGAACTTCTATAACGTCGGCAACAATATTCATGTTCCCAGGTTCCAGGAGTGGAACCTGCAGGTGCAACAAGCTTTCGGAACCAAGACGTCGTTGTCAATCAAGTACGTTGGGAACCACGGCATTTGGGAGACCATCCCCAATAACGGGCTGAATGCTTACTGCGGGCCGACTGTGGCGGTCACGGCGGCTCCGGGTTCAGCGAGTTGCTTCTCCGCCCTCGGGATCACGGGATTTGCCGGATTGCCTACGTTGCCAAACGATCCGCGATTCCTGCAGATTACGGAGGCCACCACTGGCTATACCTCGAACTACAACGGGATGACGGTTTCGTTCCTCAGGAGACTATCTTCGCTCCAGTTCCAGTTCAACTATACCTGGAGTCACGCGCTGGATTACCTATCCAACAACGGGGTGGCAACCGAGCCGTTTAACTTCAACACCAACGAAAGCATCACCAATCCGCAGAACCCGTTCAATGTGCGCCAGAACATGTACGGCAGCGCGGATTACGACGTGCGACACTACTTCAGCGCGAACTACGTTTACACGACGCCGAGGAGCCTGGTTCACGGCATCTTCGGTAACATAATCATCGGTGGCACGATTTTTGCCCGCACGGGGCTGCCGTTCACGGTGCAAGATTCGGCAACAGGCGGCACGCTCAACGGCTTCGGCTATGGAGCAGTTAACATCTCCACCGTCGGAACGTTTGCAAACCAATCGGGCGGCACCAACATAGCCTGCAACGGAGTGTTCGCGAACCCGGCGATTGTCGGACCCTGCCCTGGTCTGACATCCAACTTCGCGTCGAATCCCGCCGGCTTCGGCGACCAGCGCCGCAACCAGGTGATTGGGCCTAGGTACTTCGACACGGACATGTCGATCAGCAAGGGATTCCATATTCCGGGCTGGGAAAATGGAGTCCTGACCTTCGGATTAACAGCGTACAACCTGTTCAACCATCCGAACTTTGATCAACCGGTCGGAGACGTTGCGAATCCGAGCTTTGGATCGATCATCAGCACGGTAAACTCGCCGACCTCGATTTACGGCTCGTTCCTTGGAGCCGACGCGTCACCAAGGTTGTTGCAAACCTCGATCAAGTTGACTTTCTAGCTCACCTGCCACTTCGCCGGACATTTGTCCGGGCGGTCGCGAGATCGGAATCGCGGCCGGTTTTTTTTGCGCGTTTCTTTTGATGGATGGTTGCCGTCGTGAATTGCTGTAGAATAGCCCCATGGCATTCCGCGGAGCATTAACCTCGCAAACGCTCAAGAAAGGCGGCAAGACTCCTCCGCCTGAAGAAACCTTCGAAGAAGTCGCCTATTTGAAGGCGCTCGGGGAAAAGCAAAAGCTCGTCAGCGTGAAGTTGATGGATGGCGAGGTCGTCCGCGGCTGGATAGAATACTACGACAGGAACATGATCCGTCTCACCCGCGAAGGCGCCCCCAACCTGTTTATCTTCAAACACGAGATCATGTACATCTCCGAGGATGCGGGTCGGAAGAACGCAAAATCGTAAACTCGTAAAAGCGGAAAATCGTTCAAACGGCAGTGGTCCTGCGGTCGTAGCGCCGCCCTTCGGGCGGCTGGAGCGAGGATGTCCCGTCTGACGGGAGGTTCTCGCTGTTCACCGCCGACGCCATTAGAGATGTCAACCCCCTCCATCGGTCAAAACCTTCGTAAGCTGCTGATGCGCAAGCAAATATAATCCTTCCGCTCCTGTCGGTTTTCCCCTCACAAATTGCTAAAATGTAAGCAGGTGGGAACAAGAACCCAAGGTTACCAAGGTAATCTGATGTAGCTAAACATCTATTTGTCAACGAGTTACATTTGGCTTCGTTAAGCTGAAACGATAAACCCTTTGATTGCAATACTTACGAAAGTTTTTCATGGGGGGGCTCAGGGTACCTGGATTACACCCGAGTACGAGAAGATGCGTGTCAACCGTCATCCCAACGTGGAACGGCTAAAAAAGAGATGCAGCAATGCGGGAACCGCTCTAAATTGAAATCATATGCAGACAGATACATTCGTGCATCGGACATCGGAAATCGCTCGCGAGGCTGGCGCTCTCCTCCTGCCGTTTTTCAAGCGGCGCATTGGCTTCGAATACAAAGGCGATGTCGATCTGGTCACGGAGGCCGACCGCGCTTCCGAGAAATTAATCGTCAGTCGCATCAAGGCCGAGTGGCCGTCGCACGACATCATGGGCGAAGAGGGAACGCGCCACGTTGCCGGTGGCGAGTACAAGTGGTACGTCGATCCGCTCGACGGCACTACCAATTTCGCGCACGGATTCCCGGTATTCTGCGTCTCCATGGGATTGGAGCACAAGGGCGAACTCGTTCTCGGCGTCATTTACGATCCCACGCGCGATGAGCTGTTTTCGGCGGAAAAGGGAAGTGGCACGCACCTGAACGGCGAACGCGTGTACGTTTCCAAAACCACGCGGCTTTGCGAGTCGCTGCTGGGTACGGGATTCCCCAGTCATAAGCGCCACAAAAATCCAAACATTTTTTTCTATCACACGCTCACGCTCCGCTCGCATGGAGTCCGCCGCGCAGGTTCGGCGGCACTCGATCTCGCCAATGTCGCCAGCGGTCGTTTGGACGGATTCTGGGAATTCAATCTGAACCCCTGGGACACCGCCGCCGGAGTTGTTCTGGTGCGCGAGGCCGGTGGACTGGTGACGCGTTTCGATGGCTCGCCCTTCAGACTCGACAGCCGCGAGGTGCTGGGATCAAACGGCATCATCCATCGCGAACTGATGGAGACCATGGCTGAAATTTTCGAGGGGCGTAAACTCGAGGCGCCGCCCCGACCGGAAGATTGGATCAAATAGCTGGTCGGGTGGCCCACACAAGCTGGTTTTGCTTGTGTGGGATGTCCGCAAAAGCCTATTCCTCGCCGCTTTGCATCTAAACGAGTGCCGTCGGGTGGCCCACACAAACTGGTTTGCTTGTGTGGGTGTCCGTGAACGCTTGGCTGAGGACTCAATGACCTCTCTTCTTGACCGCCCAATCGAAAAGCGGCCCAGTCTGGTTCGTCTGCAAGGACGCATCCTCTTCCTTACCGAAGATCCCGAACTGATCAAGCGGCAGCTTGCGGGCGAGGATCTCCCGTGGGACACTGAGCATATCGAGCGCAATATCGAGCGCAATCCCAAGCTGCGCGACGATATTTCCACCGACGAGATTACCCCCGCCCACATCTGCTTCTTCTTCGACGAGACATTGGGCGAGTTTCCCTATACCGGTCTGAAAGCGGGCAGCGAGATTCCCATCAACCGCGGCGATGTGAAGAAGGGCGGCTTCATTTGCGCCGTCAGCGGCAAGCGGCGCGGCAAGGGATCAAGCCGCGAGCAGTCGCCCTATGCTGAACGCGCTGCTGGCATAAAACTCGTGTTGGCCGAAAACATCGAGCGCATCTATAAGCAGAACTGCCAGAACCTCGGCGTGCTGACTTCGACGAACTTCAATCTGATCGGCATGATCCGGCGCGGAGAGCCGGTTCCGCTCAGCGTGTTCACCGAGGGCGAAGACCAGATCACGCGCGACATCATCGAGTATGGCGGCCTCTTCGAATACAACGTCGCCCGCATGCAGAAGAAAGTTTCGCTGCCGGCGCTTGAGACCGCGCCGCGTCCCATGACCATCGCCGAAAAAATCTTCGCCCGCCACATGATTGGCTCCGACGGCACGGTCGGCATCCCAGCCGTGAAGCCGGGCGATTCCGGATTTGCGCGCACCGATTTGCGCTTTAGCCACGAATACGTAACGCCAATGGCCGCGATTTTCTTCGAGCACTTTGTCGGCAAGGAAGCTCCGGTCAACGATGCGTCCTCCATCCTCTTTTTTCGCGACCACCTCACGTTTCTGGACGAGGTGCTGTCGGATGAGAAGAAGAAGATAGGCCTGCTGGACCTGGCTACGCAACTCAAGTTGAAGCAGGAAGCGTTCGGCGCGAGTCGTGGTATCAAATACCATGGCGAGTTGAAGGACCGCAAAGGCTCGCAGGGAATCTGCCACTCCATCATGCTGGAGAGCTATGCGCTTCCCGGCCAGGTGATCGTTGGATCGGATTCCCACACGCCGCACTCGGGCGCGATCGGCGCGGTTGCTTTTGGAATCGGAACCACGGACGTTTTCAATTCGTGGTTCACCAAGGACGTGCGCGTGAAAGTGCCGGAATCCGTCAAGATCATCGTTCGCGGCAAGCGGCGTCCGAACGTCACCGCCAAGGACGTCATCTTGAAAATCCTCGCGATGGATTACGTTCGCAGCGGCAAGGCTCTGGCCAAGGTCATCGAGTATGCGGGCGAGACAATTGAGAATTTGAGCGTTGACGAGCGCGCAACGCTTACCAATATGGCTGCGGAGATCGGCGGGTTCACCGGCATTGTCGCGCCCGACGCGAAGGCGGTGGATTTTCTTGTCGAGCGCCGCGGCATGGACCGTGCAAAGGCGGAGGGCATGGTCGAGGGCCTACGCAGCGATCCCGATGCGGAGTACGCGAAAGTGATTGAGTTGGACGCTAGGGAAATCTATCCGATGGTCGCGACCCCAGGAGATCCAGGCAACGGCAAATTTATACGCGACCTCAACACGCCCGTTCCGGTCGAGATCGCCTACGGTGGCACGTGCACCGCAGGCAAGAACGAAGATATGGATATGTATGCGCGCGTACTGGCCGACGCCCTCGCGCAGGGCCGGCGCGTGGCCGAATCCTGCAAGTTCTACATACAGTTCGGTTCGCAGGAGACCCGGGATTACTGCCTTCGCAAGGGGTATATCGATATCTTCAAGAGCACCGGAGCGCAGGTGATCGAGCCGAGTTGCGGTGCGTGCATCAACGCCGGACCGGGCGTCACGACCCGCCCGGATCAGGTTGTGATCAGCGCTCAGAACAGGAATTTTCCGGGACGCAGCGGGCCAGGGCAGATGTACTTGGCCAGTCCGCTGACCGTCGCCGCCAGCGCGGTGGCCGGATACATCTGTGAATATGAACCGGCCGATGTAGCCGCCGTAGCATGAAATCTGTGTGAAAACTAAGCATATCTGCAACCTTTTGCGCTTTCAGCAGCTCTTAATACTATTATTGCCAAGGTGTTTCTTTGTACGTATCAGAATCCGGACACACCGAAAGGGAGTGATACTCGATGGCCTATGTAATTGCGGAACCTTGCATCGGGACGAAAGACACCGCGTGTGTTGATGCTTGCCCGGTGGACTGCATTCATCCCAAGAAGGACGAAGAAGCGTTCGCGACCCAGGAAATGCTGTATATAGATCCGGTCGAATGCATTGATTGCGGCGCCTGTGTGCCTGTCTGCCCGGTGTCGGCGATCTTCGCGCTGGACGATCTTCCCGAAAAATGGAAGGAATACACCGAGCGTAACGCCGCGTATTTCGGCCGTACCACTGCGTAGATCTCTTAAGCAGTTCTGCGAACGGGGGCGCACACGGTAAGTGCGCTCCCGATTCGTCTTTTCGGCCCCTTGTTTAATTCAGCTAATTCAACGCCTTGCAAATATCCCCATTGTTCTGATTAGAATCTTTAGCCGCCCCGCCAGAGACATGCATCGCTCGGCGAATTACAGGAAGCCGTGACGCAGCTCACAGAACCCACCAGCCGTCGGAGTAACCTCTAAGCGTTAGGTGCTGTCAGCCGCAAGCTCGGTTCTTTACGCGCACTGGAGTCGGGCAATGGTTCGCCAATCCGCGAAAGTAAGCACAGTCCTACACGTGATGACGGACAAACCGTCTTACATCGTTATTGCTGCTTGCATGGTCGCCTCAGCTACGGCAGCAGGCGAATTCGCCCTTCTCACAGTTTTGGCACACCTCAACGTTTCCCGGTTGTCATTGCGTTTACAGAATTCCGCGGTTACCGGCATCGCCTCTGGCGCCTTTGTGTGGGCGCTGCTCGTCTTGGTTTCGCTACGACGCCAAAACCTGCGAAGGAAGCTGTCCGTAGTGGCTGACCTGAACCATGAGCTACGAAATGCGTTGGAGGTGATTTTGCAAAGCGGGTACCTTCCGGTTGATGAGCGCCACGCGGCTTTGCACGACAGTGCGGAACGCCTAAATAAGGTCCTCACCGAGCTGCTCGACGAGGCACGTGCGGCTCTGGGTCCCTTGCAGTGATCAACTGAAGTTGAAACTGCCGCGGACACCATGCTTTCAGCGGCGTAGCCATCCGTTATCGGCGCCGCTGTTTCAAATCAGCGCGACCGCCAGATTGTAGAAAAGCCTGTGATTTGAATGATTGTCTCTAGCTGCGCCGGATTAGGCTAAAGAATTCTTCGCGACTAAGATTTTCGTGAGTGCGGAACCAATCCGAGAGTTCACGGCCTAGCGCGTCCCAACGCGGCGCGGCGGCAGGTGCTGATGCGACCGTCACAGGTGGCGCAGTCTGCACGGGCGATCCAGTTGGACCTACACTCAGCTTATTGATAATGGAGCCGAGGATCATCCTGTTCTCCGTATCCATGCCGGTGAAGATCAACCCCATGCCAACTCCGGGATGCGAGGTACGCACCTCGGCCTCTGTCTTGAACGTAAACCCCAGCATCGCAAGGTGCAGACTGACGGCACTTCCAATCAGCAAGGGCGCCGTCGTCTGGATGTAAACGCCACTCAGGCTGATGTCATCGATTTGGCCGCGCGTGGGGAAACTAACGCTTTTAACGAAAATATCCGCCGAGCCGCGGCATTTAAATCGCGCTGCATTCCGGCGCTCGCTGCCAGGTGGCGCCTGCTGAATGGGCCCCAGTGGAGCAGACGCACGCGCAGCGGGCGGCCCAGAGTGTGGAGTCGCTCTCACGGAAGGCGCGGGAGTGCTGAAGGGATTCGCGGGTGGTTCCTCCGGGTTTACATAGCCGTCCACGCCCTGATGAGGAAGAATAAAATCCCATATTAGTGGGTTGGGGTCCGCCGCCTGAAGGCCTGCGTGCCCTGCTTCTGGCTGGCCGACCTCCCCGATCCAAACCACGCGGAACCGGGCTTTTCTTTGTTTGTAGATGACCACAACGACTTCGCCGACCCGCAGCAGTGAGCCTACGCCTGTCAGTCGAACTCCGCTACGGCTGACGCTGACCGCGTACGCCGTTTGCACGAACGGGTGCCCAGCCATGTCCATCCCGCACACTTTCACCGGAATGTCGTTTTGTACCCGGGGCTCACACCTTTTGCCCATAGGCCCTTTACCTCTCGGCTGCGGAGCGAATGCAGCTAATCTATATCCGAACCGTGGTCAAAGGGAAGGGCCGTCGCGATTTCCCCGCTCGCCCTTTTCGTGGCTCTGCAATTTTCGCTGCTCCAACCTTTCCAAGCGCGAACGGCTCAATTAGAATCTATGTTTACTTCATTGAGCAAAGGGCCTGTAATGCTTGCAGCGAGTGGTGGCCCCACACGGCGCGTCCTTTGGATGCCCGTACTGCACTGAAAGCGATGGCCCTGAAATATCATGGCGCTTAAAGAGTCCGAGGCAATCGTGCTGCGCAGCTATCCGCTGCATGAGGCAGATTTGCTGGTTACGTTTTTTACGCGCAACGAAGGCAAGGTGAAGGGCGTCGCGAAGGCCGCGAAGCGATCGCGTAAGCGTTTCGGCGGAGCGCTTGAGCCGCTCACCGCGGTTCGCGTTTACTACGACGATCGCGAAGGCAAGGAATTGGCGCGGATCGATTCGTGCGACGTGATCGAGTCGCCACTGGCGAATACCGTGGATTATCCGCGGGCCGTGGCGCTGGCACACATCGCGGAGCTGCTCGATGAGCTGCTTCCAGACCGCGAAAGTAATGACGCGATTTTTCGCCTCACGTGGGCCGTGTTGTCGAACCTGCGCGCGGGCGCGATCTGGATGCCGTTAACGTACTTCGATTTGTGGATGGTCAGGCTGGTCGGTTTCCTGCCGGACTTGGGCGAGTGCGTCGTTTGCGGCGCGGCCTTCAACGAAGATAGGGCTTTTTATCACGCGCTTGCCGACGGATTGATGTGCGCGGACGATAAGCGGTTGGCGTCGTCCGAATTGAGCGCGGAGTCGAGAAAGACGGCGGCAGAGATGTTCCGAACGCCGGTCGAGAAGTTCGGTGGTAACCCGTGGCCGAAGCAGCGTGGCGCCGACCTGAGAAAGTTTTTGATACAGATCGTCGAACGACACATTGAGAAGAAGCTGGTGACGGCGACGATGATGGAAAGGCTTTAGTCCGTGGGTAGGGCGCCGCTTTAGCGGTGCCGAAAGTGCGCGTATAGGGCTGCGGCTTTAGCCGCTGAGGTTGGTCCGAGACCAACTCTAAAAACTTGTTAGTGTCGAGAAAGTCTTCGTGAATCAAAAAGCAGACAAACCGCTTACCTTTCAAGAACTGATCCTCCGTCTCTCGAATTTCTGGGCGGAGCGCGGATGCGTCCTCCAGCAACCGCACGACATGGAAGTTGGCGCGGGCACGATGGCGCCGGAAACTTTCCTGCGCGTACTCGGCCCCCGTGAATACAAGGTCGCCTACATTCAGCCGTCGCGCCGCCCAGCCGACGGACGCTATGGCGAGAATCCCAATCGCCTCTATAAGCACACGCAGATGCAGGTCATCCTGAAGCCGCCGCCAGAGAACGTTCAGGAACTCTACCTCGAATCGCTCGGCGCCATCGGCATTGACCTGCGCAAGCACGACATCAAGTTCGAGGAAGACAACTGGGAATCGCCGACGCTGGGCGCGTGGGGCATCGGCTGGCAGGTGATGCTCGACGGTCTGGAGATCACGCAGTTCACTTATTTCCAGCAGTGCGGTGGTGTGGACCTCGATCCGATCTCAGCCGAGCTGACCTACGGCATGGAGCGCATTGCCGCGTTCTTACAGGACGTCGATTCCATCTACGACATCGTCTGGTCGCGCGACCCCAGAGATCCGAACAAGGTGAGAACTTACGGCGACGTGCGACTCGCCGACGAATTGCAATACTCGGTTTACAACTTCGAGGCTGCCGACGTCGAGAAGCTCTGGGCGCACCTGAATCTCTACGAAGCCGAGTGCCAGGCGCTGCTCGATCAGTACAACGCGCTCATCAGGAAGAGTAAAGAGAAGGGCGCGGATCTGACGGCGATTGCAGCCGAGAAGAAACGTTTTCCGTTGCTTCCCACGTTCGATCTTTGCCTCCACTGCTCGCACCTGTTCAACATTCTCGACGCGCGCGGAGCGATCTCCGTGACCGAACGCGTCGGCGTGATCGCGCGTATTCGCACACTGGCCGTCGGTGTGGCCAAAGCGTGGGTGGACCAACAGCAGCCAATAGCGCCGTTAGCCGAAGCTGCGGAGGCGCAAAAAGCCTAATGCCAGATTTTTTGCTTGAAATCGGAACCGAAGAAACCCCAGCGCGCATGATCGATGGCGCCCGTGAAGAGTTGGCCCGCCGAGTTGGCGATCTGCTCACGCGCGAACGCCTCATTGCCTCACCCGAGATCGAAGCTATCTCGACGCCGCGCCGCTTGGCCGTCATCGTGCGCGAAGTCAAAGCCACGCAGTCCGACGTGCAGGAGCAGGTGCTCGGGCCGTCCGTGAAGGTTGCCTTCAAAGACGGACAGCCCACTCCCGCCGCCCAGGCCTTCGCGAAGAAGGTTGACGTTGACGTTGCGAAGCTCGAAAAAGTTTCTACGCCAAAGGGCGAGTACATCGCCGCTACTGTAACGCGCAAGGGACGCGGTGCTGGTGAAATCCTCGCCGAGTCGTTGCCGAAAGAAATCGCCGGTATTTACTGGGCGAAGAATATGTACTGGCGCGCCGCGAAGCCCGAGCGTTTCGTCCGACCGCTGCGCTGGATGGTCGCACTGCTCGGCGCTGAAATCGTTCCCGTCGAGTTCGGCGGAATCCTCGCCGCATCGGAAACGCGCGGCCATCGCATCCTCTCTAGCGGCACCGTCCACGTTGAGCGCCCCGACCAATACAAAGAAGCTCTCGCCAAGGGACGCGTCGTTGGACAGGCCGAGCGCGAGCACGTAATCCGCAAAGCCCTCGATGCCGCCACGCGCAAAATCTCGGGCGCCCGCTGGCGCGAAGATAATGAGCTGCTGGAAAAGGTTATCAACCTGACCGAATTCCCATCCGTAATCCTCGGCAACTTTGAACGCGAATACCTGACGCTCCCCGAAGAAGTGCTGGTCACGGTCATGCGCGATCACCAGAACTACTTTGCCGTCGAGGACGCGAACGGAAAGCTCGCGCCCCACTTCCTCGCCGTGCTCAACACCGACGGCGATCCGCAGGGGATCATTCAGCACGGACACGAACGCGTTCTGCGCGCACGTTTCAACGACGCGCGATTCTTCTGGGACTTCGACCAGAAGACTCCGCTGACGAAGCGTGTGGACATGCTTGCCAATGTGACTTTCCAAAAGGATCTCGGCAGTTATCACCAGAAAGCTGCCCGGGTTGTTGGCCTCGCCAATAAACTCGCTGTTCCGTTGGAGCAGTCCGGGCTAGCGATAGATGTTCAAGCAATCGTGACGGCTGCCCGATTGGCAAAGGCCGACCTCACCGCTGAGCTTGTGAAAGAGTTCACCGAGCTTCAAGGCATCATCGGCGGACTCTACGCCAAGGCGCAGGGTCTCGACTCAAAGATTGCCGACGCCATCTACGACCAGTACAAACCGGCCTCGATGGAGGACTCCGTCCCGCGTACGATCGAAGGCGCGGTGCTCGCGATCGCCGACAAGGCCGACACGATCGCGGGCATGTTCGGACTCGGCATGATTCCGTCCGGATCGAAAGATCCCTTCGCGTTGCGGCGTCAGGCGAACGGTATCGTGAAGACCATCGCCGAGCACAAGCTGCCAGTCAGCCTTTCCGCGATCCTCGCGGCAGCGCGTGAGCAGTATAGAGGCTCTGAAGTCGAGAAGAAGTTTACCCCGGCAACCGATTACAACTTCGCCGTAACAATCTTCTTCAAAGAGCGCCTCGACTTCTACCTGCGGGACGCACTCGGCTACGCCTACGACGTGGTCAACGCGGTCCTCGCCGCCGGTTCAGACGACGTTGTTGACGCCATTCAGCGCGCGAAAGCCGTCGCTGCCGTTCGCGGCTCCGAAGACTTCGAGTCCGTCTCTTTCGCCTTCCGTCGCATGAAGAACATTCTGCGGCAGGCCGCCGAAGCAGGGAAGTGGACCGAGTCGCAGCGGCAGACCGGCTCGGTACGAGTCATTCATGACACCGGCGAACCGGGCGAAAAAGAACTCGCAATCCAGGCGATGGCGACAGCCGTCGTCGTGAAAGAACTGCGCGAGCAGAAGCAGTACGAACGAGCACTCACGGAAATTTCCAAACTGCGCCCGACGGTGGACACCTTCTTTGACAAGGTCATGGTTATGGTCGAAGAGGAGAAGGTACGCTCCAATCGTCTGGCGCTCTTACAAATGCTGGTAGATGAATTCGGCACGATTGCGGACTTTTCCGATATTGTGACCGAATCGAGGTAGGTATCGATTATTTGAGGAAGAAGACTGGTTTTAGGTATTTCGGATAAGTGTTCTCGGAGTACCATCAGTCGTTGGGCAATAATACGGATAGTTGTTGGGAATCATACGGACAAATCTAAGCGGCGATTCGCAAAGGACGAACCTATGAGCACACCTACGACACAAGCGGTTAAGTACGTCTATTTCTTCGGCGGCGGCAGCGCTGAAGGCCACGGTAAAATGAAGGACGAACTTGGCGGCAAGGGCGCGGGCCTTGCCGAAATGACCAACGCGGGCCTACCCGTACCTCCCGGATTCACAATCCAAACCGAAGCCTGCCGCGAATACATGCGCACCAACAAGGTGAGCGCGATCATCCAGCAGGAAATGGAAGAAGCGCTCCGCCGCCTCGAACAGTTGCAGGGACAGAAACTGGGCACGGGCGACAATCCTCTTCTCGTCTCCGTCCGTTCCGGCGCGAAGTTCTCCATGCCCGGCATGATGGACACCATTTTGAACCTCGGCCTCAACGATAAGAGTGTGGAGGCACTGGCGCAGCGCTCCAACAACCCGCGTTTCGCCTACGACAGCTATCGTCGTCTCATACAGATGTTTGGCAACGTCGTGCTCGGCATAGAGAAAGAGCACTTCGATCACGCTTTCGACGCGAAGAAAAAGCAGCGCAAAGTGAAGCTCGACACTGACCTCGACGCCAAGGCCCTTCAGGAAGTAATCAAGGACTACAAGGCCGTCGTCAAGAAGCACGCCAAGATGGACTTCCCGCAGGACCCGCTGAAGCAGCTCGAACTCGCGCGCAACGCCGTCTTCGAGAGCTGGCAGAATGACCGCGCGAAGCACTACCGCCGCATCAACAACATCGACGACATGTTGGGCACGGCCGTCAACGTTCAGGCCATGGTGTTCGGCAATCTCGGTAATACCAGCGGCACAGGCGTCGGTTTCACCCGCAATCCCGCTAACGGCTCCAAAGAATTCTTCGGTGAGTTCCTGCTGAACGCGCAGGGAGAAGACGTCGTCGCCGGCATCCGCACCCCGCTGCACATCCTGGAGCTGGAAAAAGTGATGCCCGACGTTTACAACCAGCTTCGCGAAATCACCTCGCGCCTTGAGAAGCACTACAAGGACATGCAGGACTTTGAGTTCACCATTCAGGACGGCAAGCTCTACATGCTTCAGACCCGTAACGGCAAGCGCACCGGTCTGGCTGCTGTTCGCCTTGCTCTCGAAATGGTGGACGAAGGCCTCATCACGAAGGAAGAAGCGATTTTCCGCGTTGAACCCAATCAGCTTTATGACTTCCTCGTTCCGCGTCTCGACGAAAAGGGCGTGAAGGTCGAAGTGCTGACCAAGGGCCTGCCTGCCTCGCCGGGCGCGGCCGTTGGACGCATCGCGTTCACCGCTGACGATGCCGTGAAGGCTTTCCAGAAGGACAACACCGCGCACATCATCCTCGTTCGCGCCGAAACCACGCCCGAAGACATTCAGGGCATGGAAGTCGCGAAGGGCATTCTGACCTCGCGTGGCGGCATGACCTCGCACGCCGCTGTCGTTACCCGCGGCATGGGCAAGTGCTGTGTCGCTGGCGCCGGTGACCTCAACGTCGATGAGAAGGCCAAGACCATGAAGGTGAAAGGCTACACCTTCCGTGAAGGCGACTGGATTTCGCTCGACGGCACCACGGGCCGCGTCATTAAGGGCAAACTGAATACGCTAGCAGCAAGTCCCGACGACAAGAACCTCGTGAAGTTCATGAGCTGGGCCGATCCGTATCGCAAGATGGGGGTTCGCGCCAATGCCGACATTCCGCGTGACGCAATCCAGGCCAAGTCGTTCGGCGCAGAAGGCATCGGCCTTTGCCGCACCGAGCACATGTTCTTCGCCGAGGATCGCATCGGCCACATGCGCACGATGATTCTGGCCCGCGACGAAAAGACCCGCCGCGACGCGCTCAAGAAGCTCCTGCCCATGCAGCGCAAGGACTTTGAAGGTATCTTCAAGGCCATGAATGGGCTGCCGGTGACGATCCGCACCATCGACCCGCCACTGCACGAGTTCCTGCCCAGCCGCGAAGAGCTGATGGTCGAGATCGCCGTCCTGGAAGCGACCAAGCCGCGATCTCCGAAGCTTAAGGAATTGAAGCCGCTACTGGAGCGCGTGAACGAATTGCACGAGCTCAACCCGATGCTCGGACACCGCGGTTGCCGTCTCGGCGTCACCTATCCGGAGATTACCGAGATGCAGGCGCGCGCCATCCTCGAGGCTGCCGTCAATGTGCAGGCCAAGGGTATCAAGGCGATGCCGGAGATCATGATCCCGCTGATTCACGGCCCGAAGGAAATGGCCAACCAGGCCGCGATCGTCCGCCGCGTTGCAGACGAGGTATTCAAGGCGAAGGGGAAGCAGGTTTCCTACCTGGTCGGAACGATGATCGAGCTGCCGCGCGCAGCCCTGGTCGCCGATGAGATCGCGAAAGAAGCCGAGTTCTTCAGCTTCGGCACCAACGATCTCACCCAGACCACGTTCGGCTTCTCGCGTGACGACAGCAACAAGTTCCTGCCGTCGTATTTGGACGAAGGAGTTCTGAAGCTGGATCCGTTCGCGGTGCTTGACCAGGAAGGCGTTGGTCAACTCGTCAACATGGCCGTCCAGAAGGGTCGCAGCACCCGCCCGAACCTGAAGGTCGGCATCTGCGGCGAACACGGTGGCGAACCTCAGTCGGTCGAGTTCTGCTACCGCGTAGGCATGAACTACGTTTCGTGCTCGCCCTTCCGCGTCCTCACGGCGCGCCTGGCTGCCGCGCAGGCCGCTGCCTCCGACGCTCTCAAGGTCGAAGGTGGACGGACGAAATAAACGATGTCTTACACCCACAGAAGGCTCAGCCTATCGGCTGGGCCTTATGTGTAAAGTACCGCCAGGCGTCCCGCCGGCTGTCGCGGCGGCAACTTGCCGCTGCCTATCCACCACCATTTACAATATTTCTCGCACAGCGATGAAAATCATCTATCGAATCCTGCTCGCCATGATCCTGCTAATCGCAGTCGTGTATCTCTGCGACTACATTGTTCTGCGCTACCGAATCGGGAAAAATCGCAACGCGTTCGGCACAGTCACCGTCCAGCGCTTTTACGCGATCAAGCAGAAGAACGGCAAAACCGAATTCAGCACCGGGGATACCGAGGACGTTACCTGCGTCAATTCGCTTTTCCCGCACGCGGGATACAGTCCGTGCTGGTACCTGAGCCGCCACGACGAGAAACAGGTCAACATTTAGTCGGTTGCGTTCCCGAATCGTCGAATTACCAAGTCCCGAAATAGACCTTGGCTTAACTTGGCGCTTGCAGTTTCTTCCGTGGGGAATAACATTCATTTACTCGGGTCCAGCCCTTTGGGCTGCATGTTTCAGAATCGTCATCCGACGGTGCAGGTGCTTTATGTCAGGCGATGATTTCCACCATCTTATTTCGCTTCCGCTATCCTCGGCTGTGCTTTGCGCAAACTGCGAGACGATCAGCAACAGCGGTGACACCTGTCGATGCTGCGGCAGCACGGCGACTATGTTGCTTTCTGGGCTGCTGGGAACCTTGCACGGGGGAAGCTCCGCGCGCGTGATCGAGCCGGGTTGGTCTCCGTCGCCTGAGATCCCCAAAATTGGACCTAGACGCGCGGCTTAGGCGCGTTTGAAAAACAAGACCACAGAATGGCACGTTTGGGGGTGCTTCCCGACCGGGAGGCGAACTTTATATTTGGCGCAATTTCAGGAGATTAGGGCAATTCCAAAGTTGCTGTATCCAGTTTTGGTTTGGGCTCGCAGTCGTAGCGCCGCCCGGAGCGAGGACGTCCCGTCCTCGCTGTTTATCGCCGACATCATTAGAGATGTCAACCCCCTCCACCGGCAGAGATGTCAACCCCCTCCACCGGCCAAAACTTTCGTAAGTTGCTGATGTGCAAGCAAATATAATCCATCCGTTCCTGTCGGGTTTCCCCCCGCAAATTGCTAAAATGTAAGTAGGTGGGAACAAGAACCGAGGGTTACCAAAGTAATCTGATCCAGATAAACATCGAGTTATCAACGAGTTACACTTAGCTTCGTTAAGCTGAAACGATAACCCCTTTGATTGCAATACTTACGAAAGTTTTTCCACAGGGGCCCCAGGGTACCTGGGTTACACCCGAGTACGAGAAGATGCGTGTCAACCGTCATCCCAGCGTAGAACGGCTAAAAGAGATGCAGCAATGTGGTAACGGCTTAGAAGGAAAGTGGCGGCGAGAGGGGCTTGACATCTCTAATGATGTCGGCAGCGGTTGAGGGGGTAGGGCTCCCTCGTCCCCTTCGACTAAGCTCAGGGTCCCCGGGACGGCAAAGCTGCGGGCGGGGTGCTGGTCTTCAAAAGCGCGCGGGCGAAAATACGTGTATTCCGGTCAGCGTAAACCGGTGTCCATTCCGGGGACAGCTCCAGGACGCTCGCCAGCGGGGAATCGAGCGGAATCAACACCCAGTTCACGGAATATTGGTTGAGAACACGGGCCCAGTTCGGCCCCGCCCTGGCCACTTGCATGTATTCGTGCAGAAACGGCTCGCCATAGAAGTCGTGCCGATCGTCCATGAAAACTTTCCCGTCTGGATGCATGCGGTAAATGAAGTAGCCACCCCAATCGTCAGGACAGAAAACGTGACTTCGGATTCCGTTCGCGGCCAGATATTCCATCGCGGCGATGGGCATGCGCTGATCGTCGAAGTGCGCGTTGATCGCTTGCGCCGAACCGAGTCGCCCGCCGTGCGGAGCAGCGAAAGAAGCGGCCAAAATAGCGGCAATAGGAAGCAAATGACCGGCAAGTCTCCGCTCAACCGAACTCATTCGCAACGTAAAAGATTCCAGCGAGGTCGAGAAACGCCGCGTGGCCAGGCTGAGTCCCTTCCGCTCCTGTAGTTCGCTCAGCGTTCGCGCCGCCATCGGGGAGATCGTGAGCGTCAGGAGAATCGCTGAAATCGGAACGTTTCTCGCCGCATAGAGTCCGGCGTAAGCGGCAAACGAGACCATCAACAGATCGAGCGCGCGCACCTTGCCGGCCTGCAACGCGAGCGTCACCAGCGATAGCAACAACAGTGCCGCAAAGAACTTTATTTGTAGCCAGTGAAAGTTTGGCGATTGGAATTCCACTATGTTGCTCATCATGAAGCGATTGCCAAGAAACTGAAATATGTGTGTCCACATCCCGTAGCCATAGGGATTCGCCAGCGTGACAAGGGCCGATACGGCCGTAGCCCCGCTAAACCCGGCAGCCAGCATTCCGGCGTTGGCTCGTTTCTTCGGACACGAAACCGTCGCGTACGTCCAGACATTCGCGACGACGAAGATGCATGCAAGCATCAGGCCGAGTATGAAACCGCCGTGCACATTCACCCAGGCAAGCATGATCACAGGCAGCCAATACACTGCTTTAGTGCGGCCATCCTGAATGGCCCGGAGCACCACGATCCAGAGCAGCGTGAACAGCCACGTCAGCACATGCGGACGCGCCAGAAAGTGAATGGACGAGCACGCCGCGGCTAGAAACGTCAGCGTGAGCGACACAAGCAGATTGTGGCTCCAGGCCAATGCTATTCGGAACAGTAACGCAAACGTAAGGGCAATGATGAGGGCGGTGAACACCACGGTCCCATTCAGTCCCGCCACGGCATGAATTGCCGCTATCGTGACATCGTACAGCCACTCCCACGCGAACCATGGCTTTCCGGTCGCGGTGTAGGAAAAGTAGTCGGCATGTGGCACGGCATGAGTTGCCAGGATATGGTCGCCGTTACGGATATGCCAACCCGTGCCTGCATCCCCCAGCAGCCGGTTCGACCAGGCCGTGAAAACGAGGGTGCAGAAGATGATCAGGAAAACCAGGTCAGCCACGCTCGGCATCGCCAGGCGTGCCCACAAAGGGTCGGAGGGGACCCGCGCATCGCGAACGGACTCGTCGCGCTTTTCGTGTTCTTCCTTGCTTGTCGCAAGTTCTGCCATTAGCGCCTCAGATTCGAATCACCAGGCCGGGGACCACGCAACGTCCTGCCTATCCTAACGGCAATCGCCTATTGAATGAAACAAGCATTCAAAAAAAGAGCGGGGGATGTTCGCCCCGCTCAGTTCAGGAGGAGTTCAGGCGACGTTCTTGCGGTCGATTGCTGGAATTTCGAGTTCGTCGATCAGACGGTGCAGTGAAGAGCGCGCAATTTTCAGCGACCGTGCAGCCTGCAGCTTGTTGTTATTGGTGTCGGACAAAACACGCTGTATCAGCCTTCGTTTAAAGCTCCGCACTTCCTCGTCAAACGAACTGCTTTCAGCCGACGACTCCCACACGGCAAACTGGTGGGGCAAGTGACCCATCATGATCTCTGGGCCATCGCAGAGCACCACCGAGCGCTCGATCACGTTTTGCAACTCCCGGATATTACCCGGCCAGTCATATTCCTGTAGGGCGGCCATGGCAGCGCCATGAATACGCTGCGCTTGCCGTTTGTGTTTCTCGGCATACGTCTGCAGGAACGAGTGTGCCAGCAAGGCAATGTCGTCCCTTCGCTCGCGCAGGGGCGGCAGGCTCAGTTCGATCGTGTTCAGTCGATAATAAAGATCCGAGCGGAACGTGCCCGCCTTAACCAGGTCCGACATGACTCCGTTGGTGGCGCAGATGATGCGCGCGTCCATGCGGCGGGGCTGATTGCTGCCCAGGCGCTCGAATGTCCGTTCCTGTAATACGCGCAACAATTTCACCTGCAATCCAAGCGACAGCTCCCCAATCTCGTCCAGAAAAATCGTGCCACTCTCCGCCGCTTCGAAGCGACCGCGCCGCGCGACGGTTGCGCCCGTGAACGCGCCTTTTTCGTGTCCAAACAATTCCGCTTCGATCAACGTCTCGGGCAGCGACGAGCAGGCAACGGCGACGAAAGGCTGCCGTGCCCGTGGGCTGGCCTTGTGAATAGCACGCGCAAGCAGTTCCTTGCCGGTGCCGGTCTCGCCAGTTATAAGCACCGTCGCGTCCGTCGAGGCAACCTTGGATGCCAGCGAAAAGATGGCCATCATCTTTTCGTCCGACCCCACGATCGAAACGAAATCGTTGAGTTCCACGCCCGAGAATCGCAAGCGTTCCAACTCGCGGTTCAGTTCGTGGAACTGTGCGGCGCGCCGCAATATGACGCGCAGCTCATCCAGCGACGAGGTTTCCACAAAATGGTCGTAGGCGCCGGACATCAGCGCCGTCAATGCCGTCTGCCGGTCGGGCGATGCCAGAAACGCCACAACGGGGATGCCCGCAGGATTCCGCGCAATTTTATGGAGGTCCCCCAAACGCGCCTGATGCTCGGCGCTGTCCGCTCGGGGGATGGCGACGATGATCACGTCTCCCGACGTGAGAACTTCATGATCGTCGGCGGCTGCGGACTGAAGTGTAAACTCGGGACCGAGTTTTTCAGCGAGCACCGCGAGAAAACCACTTCGATAGTCCACAAAATGGCAGATCATGTTTTCCCCAAAACGCATGTATTCGAGCAATTTTGGTTCCGACCTGATTCGGCCTTGGAGAGATCCTTTGGAAGCAGCAACATTGCAGGATAACTACGACCTTTTAAGAAAGCAAGCGTTAACAACAAAGTTATTACAAGATTTGCACAATTCTCCCTAAAGAGGAACTTGCGTTCACACTTGTGCGCTTCAGAGACATACCGTGTCCGCTTTCCTGACATGTACTAACGGGCATGTCCGGCCAGTGCCGAGGCTCTAGATCCTGCGCAAAAATCCCCTCCGCAAGTCTTCAGTGCGAGTAGCGTCATAGACCTGCTTTTCGCGGTGTCCCGCTCTATGACGGCTTCGCGCGCAGGTACTGTGTCGGCCACGCAATCTCCTGGTGGAGGGCCTGCGCGGCGTGAAGGGGCCAGTACGGATCGCGCAGGAACTGTCTCGCAAGTAGGACAGTGTCTGCTTGCCCGTTGCGAATGATCTGATCGGCCTGTTCCGGGGCGATTATCATTCCGACAGCCCCCGTCATGACCTTTGCTTCGCGGCGTATGCGCTCGGCGAAGGGCACCTGGTACCCCGGACCGACAGGAATCTTGGCATGCGGCACCAGACCGCCAGAAGAACAGTCAACCAGATCGACGCCCAACGGCGCGAGACGCCGCGCGAGCGCGACGGAATCCTCGATGGTCCAGCCGCCTTCGGCCCAATCCGTCGCCGAGATACGGATAAACAGGGGCAGGTTCTCTGGCCACACGTTACGAATCGCTTCCGTGACCTCGCACGCCAGCCGTATGCGGTTGTCGAACGTTCCGCCGTACCGGTCCTCCCGCCGGTTCGACAGCGGGGAGAGGAATTCGTGGAGCAAATATCCATGCGCGGCATGGATCTCGATCACGCGGAAGCCGGCATCGAGCGAACGTGCCGCCGCACGGGCAAAACCGTTGGTGATACGTGCGATCCCTTCCCGATCCAATGCCTGCGGGACCTGATAACCGGTGTCGAACGGGACTGCGCTCGGGGCAAAGATCGGATGCCAGCCGCCCTGGCTTTCGTCAATCGGGATGCCGCCTTTCCACGGCGCGCTGGTGCTCGCCTTGCGCCCGGCATGGGCAAGCTGGATTCCAACAACTGCCCCCTGCGTATCAAGGAAGCGCACAATGCGGGCGAGCGGCTCAAGGTGCACGCTGTCCCATATGCCGAGGTCATCGGGACTGATTCGGCCTTCGGGTTCGACCGAAGCTGCTTCGGTGAACACCAGTCCGGCGCCGCCGGTGCCGCGCGATCCGAGGTGGACGAGGTGCCAGTCGTTGGCGAGTCCATCGACGCTTGAGTACTGGCACATTGGTGAAACCGTGATCCGGTTGCGAAACTGGACGCCGCGAATCGACAGCGGAGAGAACAGGTGCATGGGCATCCTTTCAGACCATTTCTCACGAATCGAACAATTCTACTGTGGCGTGATCACCTTTGTGCTGTACGTGGTCTTCAGCTTGAACGCGGATTCGGGAACGTGCTCGTTGGTTTTGATGTTGAAGTACTTGGCCAAACGGTAGTCTCCAGCGGGAGAAAAGAACTGCTGTTGCACGGAGACGCCGCGGGCAGGGTCAATCCAGAGCACAACGAGGTTGAAGTTATTGCGCATGTTTGCGGATTTCGGCCGCAGCTCAAGTTTCGCCGTTTCCACGCCGCCCACCTTCTCCGTGCCCGCGTACTTCACGTCGAATGACTTGAGCAGACTGTGACCGCCGCCTCCGAAGCCGATGACAAGGAAGCTTTCTACTTCCGACTTGCTCTTGCCGACATTGTAGTTTGTGACCTGATCGATGCTCGGCTGATAGACCTTGATCACGTCCCCGGCGTAAAGCAGATAGCGTTTGTCGGACTGACCGTTGTGGTCCTTGATGTCGGCGGCCATGCGCGTCTGCTTGCCCGATCCCTGAAAATAGATACTGCCTTTCTGGACGTCGTGCTCGTCAACAACTTTCGTGTACTGGTCCCAGGCGAAGTCGGCCTGCGTGGTCTGGAAGTTTGCGGCGGCCTCATCCATCCGGTTCAAGACGTCATCTAGCGAGGCGTGCGTACCAGCGACAGCCGGCTTGGCCGTTACGATCAGTTCGTTGACCACCGTGTTCGCGCCATAGATGGTCCGTAGCGCTTCGATGATGCCGCGACTGTCCACATGGAGCGAGCGCCCATATTTGTCCTCATACATGAAATTCCAGGCGTTGGAATAGATGTTGCCGTCGAAGATGATGCCGACGATCTCGCCCGCTGTGTTGATTACGGGTGATCCAGAGTTGCCGCCGATGATATCGGCGGTCTCGACCACGTTGAGTGGCGTATCAAGTTTCAGCTTCGGCTTGGCGTTCATCCACGAGTCGGGCAGACGATACGGATCTTTGTTGCCGTGCACGGCGGCATGTTCGAAGGCGCCTCCGATGGTTGTGAAGTACGGCAGCTTGGTTCCCGGAGGTGTCGGGCCCTCGTTGCCTTCGGTATACCCGGCAACAGTGCCGTAGCTGAGGCGCAGGGTAAACGTCGCATCGGGATAGACGTTGGTTCCTTCCTGAGCGAAGCGCGCGCGGGCGATCTTGGCGCCTTCTGTGCGATTGACGGAATCGACATCGTCGTCGTACCGCTTGCGCAGTTTGCGGGCCTCGGGATCGATGGTGCGCATGATGACGATGAGCGGATCGGTGCTGCTCTCGACGGCAGCGGAATTGTTCCAGAGCTCCTTGCGGTAGGCGAGATCGTCGAGCTTGGTGTTGGCGATGGCCGCACGCGCGACCTCGGCGGGACTGCGTCCGTTGAGAACCTGCTTCATAGCGGGATCATCGCCGAGCTTCTGCGCGGCGTCGGCAAGGGACGCTTCGAACCACGTAGTTTCGAGTCCCTTGTAGATCGGAGCAGTTGAGAGCACCGACTGTTCGAGCGACGGCAGCGCCGATTCACGATATTCGCGCAGCCGCTCGGCATTGGGCTTCTTGCGTTCTTCGGCCAGGCGTGTGAGCGCGCGGGCGTAGGAATTCAGGGTCCCACGGAAGCCGAAGCGGCGTTCGAGAAAAACGAATGGGGTGAAGATCTCCTCGTTAACCTTGGTGGCAACGGCGATTGCCGCCCACGGGTCGCCAGTCTCGGCCTTCAGTTTCGGATTGGAGGCAACGTACTGCTTGAGTTGCTGCTCGGTAGCAGCCTTCTTTGCCATCAGCTCCTGGTTGGTGAGGCCGCTGTATTCGCCCTTGTAAGCCTTGATGGAATTTTCGAGGCCAAAAATATCTTCTTGCGCCTGGCGGGCGTTCTCGGGGGACTTGGCGGCGTAGTCCTTGAGGGCGCTGTTCCAAAGTGCAAGCGTCTTCATGATGAAGGGATACTGCTGGTCCTTCATGAATTGAAGCTGCGCCATCGTGGCTAGCCGGTCGGTCGATCCGGGATTACCCGAGACGAAGATAAGTTCTCCATCTTTAACGCCGGCGGTGGACCACTTAAGCCAGTTCTTCAGGTGGGCGGGCTGATCGTTCTCGTAAACGCGGAAGAAAGCGACGTCGAGATCGTAGCGCGGATACTCGAAGTTATCGGGGTCGCCGCCGAAGAAAGCCGCTTCAAATTCGGGAGCGAAGACGAGGCGGACATCGGTGTACTTCTTGTACTTGTAGAGGTGGTACAAGCCTCCGGAGTACAAAGTCACGACGTCGCAACGGAGGCTGGTGTTCTTGTTGCAGTCGGACTCGATCTTGGACATTTCGGCGCGCTCGGCCTGTCCCTTCGCGGCGGTGGACATCTTCGACGTTCCGGCGGACTGCACCTTGGCTGTGACGTCGTCGATACCCTCAAGCACATTGAGTTCGAGGTCGGGGCACTTGGCTTCCTCGGCATGTGTCTTAGCGTAGAAGCCGGTCTTCATGTAGTCGTGCTCGGCGGTTCCAAGCTGGCCGAGGCATGTCTGCGCGACATGATGATTGGTAAAGGTGAGGCCGTCGGGCGAAACGAAAGACCCAGAGCCGCCGTTATTGAACCGCACCGAGGAGAGACGCACGTGGTCGAGCCACGCCTGCGTGGGTTCGAATCCGTACTTGGCCTTGACCTTTGCGGCAGGGAAGGCGTTGAACAGCCACATACCTTCGTCGGCAGTGGCGGAAGTAGCCAGGATTGCACAGGCCGTAGCGATCAACAGCAGTCTTTTGAACATTGGTTCTCCTCACGGTCAGCAGAACAGGAAATCTTACACTAAGCCACGTCACACAACGCCGCGGCCCAAGAGAAAGTGGACGAAGGGAGCCGGAATTCGTCAACCGCGATTGGGATTCTGACCTACGCGTCTGCCAGTTTCGA
Source organism: uncultured Acidobacteriota bacterium (assembly GCA_963777415.1). Taxonomy (GTDB): domain Bacteria; phylum Acidobacteriota; class Terriglobia; order Terriglobales; family Acidobacteriaceae; genus JAEZPW01. The sequence continues at coordinate 182,146 of CAVZQL010000017.1, read as the reverse complement.
CATCCAAAGTGCCAGGGGCGGATCTATGCACGAGCTGCAACGCACATATGACTTCCTGCTTGATTCCTATGAGACTGAGATCCTAAAGACGATCGGCATCTGGAAATGCTTTCCGGAGGACCGGTTGAAGTGGAGGCCGCACCCCAAATCGCGCACGATCATGGAACAGCTCGAACACCAGGTACAGTCGGAGGGCCGCTGGATGACGGCTATGCTGGGGATCGAGACCGGCGAACCGGAACCGGAGGAGCGGACGAAAGAGGCTTTCATCGAGAAGTATCGCGCGGATGCGCAGCGTCGGCTGGACGCCCTGCTGGATAAGCCGGACGAGTGGTGGCAGGAGAAGACGTCGTTCTTCGACGTGCAGCGCTCGCGGGCGTGGATCATGCTGCGGCGAATCACGCATTCAGCACATCATCGGGCGCAACTGCTGGTCTATTTGCGACTGCTGGATATTCAGGTGCCATCGGTCTATGGACCTACGGCTGATACGGGCGGAGTGGTGAAGTACTCGTTTGGGCCGCCGAAATCAGAGGCGGCGTAGGTTGTTACTAACAGCTAACGGCTGATTTCACTAACAGCTAATTCTCATTCCAGCAGGTCCGAACATCGGGGGATGAAAACATCCTACTTTCACACCCAGAGTGTTCTTCTCCTCGCTTCGTTAGGAGTGTTCCGCCGCATGTGATAGCATCGCCATTTTTGAGGAGGATGCTCGCATGTGGGGAACCATGATGAGCTACCAGCTCACGTTGGACAGCGTGCTGGAACGCGCTCGCCGGATATTTTCCGATGTCGAAATAGTTTCTCGCAACGCCGACGGCTCCTTGCACCGCTATACTTATGCCGCGTTCTACCGGCGCGCGCGGGCGCTGGCGGAAGTATTGCAGCAATCCGGATTAAAGCGTGGTGACCGCGTCGGCACTCTCATGTGGAATCACGGCGCGCATCTCGAGGCCTTCTTCGGAGTTCCTGCCGCCGGGGGAGTGCTGCATCCACTGAATCACCGCCTGCACGCCAACGACCTCAGCTACATTGTCAATCACGCCGAAGACCGCTTCGTCATTGTGGACGATCTGCTGCTTCCCCAATGGGAAGAGATCAAGGACCGTGTCGATTGCAAGAACGTGATTATCGTGTCGCACACCGGCCAGCCGGTTCCAAGGGGATATGACGAGTACGAGCGTTTTCTGGGCCGCGCGGAAGGAAAATTCAAGTATCCGTCGTTGCACGAGAACGAGGCCGCCGTGCTGTGCTACACGACAGGAACCGCCGGAAGTCCGAAGGGCGTCGTGTACTCGCATCGCGCGCTGGTGTTGCACTCGTTCGCCATGTCTCTGCCCGACGCGTTAGCAATATCGCAACACGATGTGGTGATGCCTGTCGTGGCGATGTATCACGCGAATGCCTGGGGATTGCCCTACGCGGCGACGATGGCGGGAAGCAAGCAGGTATTCTCGGGTCCGGAATGCAACGCAGCCGGGCTTCTGCAACTCGCTCAGGACGAGCGCGTAACGCTCAGCGCCGGCGTGCCGACCGTGTGGATCGAGGTGATGCAGGCGCTGGAGAAATCTCCTGATCGCTGGAAGCTCGCCCCCGGCCTCCGCGTCATGGTGTCAGGCGCCGCGCCGCCGGAAGCGATGATCCGCGAACTGGACAGTTTCGGAATCCGCGTTGTGCAGGCATGGGGGCTGGTGGAAACAACGCCGCTACTGACGGTCTCCACGCTAAAGCCTTCCCTGGAACATTTGTCTGACGAGAAGAAATACGAAGTGAGGGGAACTCAGGGAGTGCCGCTGCCCTTTGTCGAGTTGCGCGCCATCGGCGACTCGGGGCCGATTCCCTGGGACGGGAGCACGCTTGGCGAGGTGCAAGTGCGCGGGCCGTGGGTGACCGCCAGCTATTACAATCTGCCAGAATTGCGCGGCAAATGGACCGACGACGGATGGTTCCGCGCGGGTGACGTCGTGACGATCGATCCCGACGGATACGTGAAGATCGCGGACCGTGCCAAAGACCTGATTCGCTACGGCGATCAATGGATCAGCTCAGCCGATCTCGAAAACGAGCTGATGGGCCATCATGCGGTGAAAGAGGCCGCGGTGATCGCCGTGCCGCATCCGCAATGGCAGGAGCGTCCGCTGGCGGCGGTCACTCTAAAAGACGGCGAGCAAGCCACGGTCGAAGAGCTTCGTGAATTCCTGGCGCGCAAGTTCGCCGAGTGGCAGATCCCAGAGGCGATCGTGTTTGTGGATCACTTGCCGCATACGCCCACCGGCAAGCTGCTGAAGAAAGAGCTGCGCAAACAGTTCAAAAACTGGGACTGGGCGGCGGCGCGCACGCGCTAGCGTTTTGCAAAAACGAAACCCCTCGCCGAAGCGAGGGGCTCGTAAGACGTGCGTGCTGCAAGTTACTTGGCGGCTTCCTTGCCGAGTTCCACGATCTCATGCAGGCCTTCATAGACTGCGATGAGGTCGCTATCAACCTTGCGGTTGGTGCCGAGCGCCACGCTCATGGGTACGGAGCCGATCGTGTTGCCCTGGAGCGCGACCATGTCTCCCCACTTTCCTTTGTGGACGAGATCGATTGCGCCGATTCCGTAGCGGGTTGCCAGTACGCGGTCAAACGGGCTGGGCGATCCGCCACGCTGTGTGTGTCCGAGGACGACGGCGCGAGTCTCGAAGCCGGTGCGATGTTCGATTTCGCGGGCGAGAATGGCGCCGATGCCGCCCAGGCGAACGTGCCCGAACTCGTCAAGGCCGAGGTCCTGCACCACCGGTGCATCGTTTTCACCGGTCGAGGCGAACTTTGCGCCTTCGGCGACGACGACGATGCTGAAGTAATGGCCGCGCGCGTGACGCTTGCGAAGCTGTTCGGCAACCACGTCGATGTTGAAGGGACGCTCGGGAATCAGAATGACGTCGGCGCCGCCCGCGATGCCGGAATACATGGCGATCCAGCCGGCGTCGCGCCCCATCACTTCGACGACAATGACGCGCTGGTGCGCTTCAGCCGTCGTGTGGACGCGGTCGATGGCGTCGGTAGCAACGCCTACGGCGGTGTCGAAGCCGAACGTGAAGTCGGTGCCGGTAAGATCGTTGTCGATCGTCTTGGGTACGCCGATCACGGGGAAGCCGCCCTGATGCAGTTTCAGCGCGACCGACTGAGTGTCGTCGCCGCCGATCGCGATCAGCGCGTCCAGCTTGTGCTTCTTGAGATTCTCAAGGCAGTTCGCGATGCCGTTAGGATTCTTCGCGGGATTGGTCCGCGAAGTATTCAGAATCGTCCCGCCGCGCGGCAAAATGCCGGCCACGGCAGCCAGGTCGAGCGCCATCGTTTTGTTTTCGACGACACCGCGCCAGCCCTCGCGGAACCCGATGAATTCGTCTTTGTAGTGAAAGATGCCTTTGCGAACAACTGCGCGAATAACTGCGTTGAGACCGGGGCAGTCTCCTCCGCCCGTAAGCATGCCGATCTTCATTAGTGCAGAACTCCTCTAGAGATAGGTAATCACACCCATTGTAACTGGTCAAAAGGTTGACTGTCACATCGAAAGCTGTTGTAAGTCACAGCGGAAAAACAGCGATCAGCGATCAGTGGGCAGGGTGCGTTCCCTGCTTCCTCCGCTTCCTCCGCGTAACCTCAGCGTCCTCTGCGTATTTCCTTCGCAGTGCCCGCTACAGAGTTACCGTTCGCCCCGTTTCGGCGCTCCCATACGCCGCATCGACCACGATCTGGTTGAACAATCCCTCCTCGCCGGGGGCGGGGAACTCAGTGCCGTGCTCGACCCACGCCGAGAACGCGTCGAGCATCGCCGAATAGGCGTCAAAGTTGGTAAATTCGCGGCTTTCGGCGATCTGTCCCGCACGCAGCATATTGACCTGCAACGGGAAATCCACGGTCAAAGCGTAATCAGAGTTGAGGACTCCGGCATCGCCCACGATCTCAATAGCGGTGCGGTACTCTGCCCGTGCGGAAAGATTGAGGGTCGCCAGCGTCCCATGGCTGAACTCAAGGATGACCGCCGCAGTGGCGTCAATGTCGCCGTACTGATCGGCGATTGTGCTGGCATGTACGCGAACGACTTCGTCCTGCAAAACGTAGCGCAGCGTGTCAATGCAGTGGACACCGACGTCGGCGATCGTTCCTCCGCCAATCGCCCGGTTGTTGAGCCATGTGCGCGGATGGTTGTGTCCGGGATAGGAGAACTCGGAGCGAGCGGTCGTGATGCGTCCGAGACACTTCGCCTGTTCCCGAATGTGAGCGACGCTCTTCGCGAAGCGGAATACCTGCGCGACTCCAAAGCGGACGCCCGCCTTCTTCGCGGCTTCGATCATCTGGCGGCATTCGTCGGAGTTCATGGCCAGCGGCTTCTCGCAGAGCACGTGTTTGCCGTGCTTGGCCGCCGTGAGCACGTCGTGCACGTGACAAATGTTCGGCGTTGTCACGAAGACCGCATCGACCTCCGGACTCGCGCACAATTCCTCGGCAGAATCGAAGACCAGCGGGATGTTGTATTCGCGCGCGTTCTCCTGCGCCTTCTGTTTGTCGCGGCGAGTCAGCGCGATGGCTTGCGATTGTTTTGCCTGCGCGAACGCGGGCATCATGCGGCGAACCGCGTGTAAACCGAAACCGACAATTCCGTAGCGGATCATGAGAGCCTTTCGAAAGCTAAGTGTACGGATTGAAAATAAAGGATAGCAGGATCAGTGAAATGGAGTGACAATGGACAGAAATGTGTCGCGAGGTGCGGCAGTGCAGCTCCGCGTCCGTGACGTATCTCGCAAAGAATTTATGAGAACGGACCTCCAACAGGACATCCAGTTTTACGAGAAGCTGTGGTCATCCCTAAATTCGGGTTTTGCGAATCGCCCTGCTCCGCGTAACGATCCGAAGCGCCTCTTGCTCTTTTCGTACTTGGACCTTTGCATAGAACACGTCGCCGGCATCAACTTGCTCGTGCGAAACGATCTGATTGGCACCGCTCTCGCACTGCACCGTCCCATACTGGAAATTCACTTACGATCTGCATGGCTAACCCACTGTGCAACTCCGCAACAAATAGAACAAGTGATTATCGACCCGGACTTCAAATTCCCGAACGACATGACCAAGCAGATTGACACCGCCGTCGGAACACAGATGCTTTTTCGGAATTTCAAAAGTTCAACTTGGTCAACCTTGTGCGGTTTGACACATTCCGGGATAGAGCAACTTTGCGCCAGAGTTACAGACGCAGATGAGATCGGCCCAAACTTCTCCTATAAGAACCGAATATTTGCCCTGCACGGTGCTTCTTGCGTTTTGATCTCAGTGGCGTTCACGGTAGCTGCATCGTGCGGATCGCCGGATCAAAAAGATATTGTGCTCAGTTGTTTGGAATTACTGGAAAAGAACGGCAGTTAAAATGAACGAAAAGACCCGTCCATGCGACAGGCTTCAGGCGTAACACCAAGAGCCAACTCTGAAGAGTTCGGTAAGTTGTCTCATTGTCAACGTTTCACTCTATTGCGTCAACGTTTCACTCTATTGCGGGTGGAATTGTCCTGTCTTCACATTGACCAAAATGGTCGGCAGCAATTGTCCAATAGGGGTTGACTTTCGTTTTGGTCTCAATCGCCCAACGGTACCGCAGAGTTTTCCAGTTGATGGTGAAGCGAATTCGCATGTTTTCTTTCATGGGCATCATCCATGCTTCTCCATCCTTATCTAGGAAGTATGGCTCTCCAACCTGAACCCCCTTCTTATATCCAAGCATCATCAGTGCTGGCTTCTCAAATTGTGCCTTCGCTTCTCTAGCCTTTTGAGGCGTAGAATCCTTTGCAAACTTCTCCCACGGGAACAGTTTGGCAATGTCTTCAGTCTTGCTGAATGTTAAGAATTGGTCGTTAGGCTCATCACGGAAACACACGTATGAGTTCGTGAACCCTTCAACCCCATTCGCTTTGACCAACTGATTGTAGTAGTCCCTTGCGGTCGGTTCCTGCCCAAAAGCTGAAACTGTCAACAATAGAGTCAAAGCAATGAAAGCTTTTCGCATAAGCTCCTAAGCTGGTTGAACAACATTTGAGGAGAACAGCTGAGCAGTATACCCTTTCTGACGATCTCGACCAGCACTAATTCATTTGGTGGTCCACTAAGGATCTATGCATTCGGCGGTCGCCACGTCGATATCGCTGGCTTGCCCCAGTCTTCGCTCAGGTCGCGCCATATTGGATTCTGCTCCACGATGAGCGCAATCTTGCGAATCCGCTTCCATCCCTTGATTTGCTTTTCGCGATTGATTCCACCCTGAGGTGTCGTGAACCGTTCGAAATAGATCAACCGGTCGCCGGGTGCGCCATATCTGCCCGGTTTTGGCAGATGTGGGTCAACTCTGTCCGCGAGCGTGTCAAGTCCCCTCAGCCCTCCAAAATGGACGTAAGATGCTGATTCCATTACAAATATAATTCCAGCAACCCTGTCGGGTTTACCCCTCCCAGATTGCTACAATGTACATAGATGTCGAGTGGAATTGGTTGCAGGGTAATCGACCAGATAACCTCCTTAGAATCATGCACTTATGTTGACCCCCGTGGGTATCGACCACGTAAGTCTTTTAGATGCGTGACTTACGATTTTTTCCACAGGGAGGGGGGGTAGATGCCAACGATTCGCTCCCACGCGGTCGCCCAGCGGAGGTTCCATCATGCCTTGGGGACTGAAACGCTTCGAGGCGGGGGTGGATTCCACGCGCCGTACCGGTCCTTGATGTACTCCAGCCACCACAGAATTCCGGAATCGGGATGCAGTTGATCAATCCCGGTATTCACATCCGGGATATTCGAGCGGCCGCCCGGAGTCATGAATGGACCATTGAGCGCTTCGCCGGGCGCACACTGCAGCCAGGTCGAGGCCAAGATATGACCGTTGTAGTTTTCGTAACCGTCTCTCGTCTGATCGTACTGGTTGCTTTTCATTTCCGGCGTGTAGCGCCCGATACGCGAGAAATTGTAGAACTTGCCGGATGTCTTTTGGTTGGTTTCTTTGCTGTAAGTTTCCCAGTAATTACTCGGCGCGTTGGTCGGGGTGCCTTCGGTGTCGAGCCAGGGTTTGCCTTTGACTTTCGGGCTGAAGTGAATGTAAAGATCGGCGTTTGCCGGTGCGGGGTCGCGGTCGTTGTAGGCGACCATGATGGAGTTATCGATCGCGTGGGCCGCGTCTATCATCTCCGAGATGCTCCAACGCGTCGCCTGATGCGCCATGCCTTCGTTGTCCACATCAACAAAAACGTTGCGGTAATTGTGATCCTTCAGCCACTGGATTGTATTGCTTATGGCTTTGTTGGCGTCCGTCTGCCGCCAGCCAGCAAGCTCGGATCTGGCCGTGGACGTGCCCCAGTAAAGGCAGCCCACGAGGACAACCATCCCCCGTTTATCGGTTGCTTCGATGATCCGGCCCAGGCGCGCGGCGTAGGTCGGGTCCAGCGAGGCATCCGGACGATACCCTTTGATGTCCCCGAAGCGCGAGCCCATGAGGAAGACGCTGACCGTGTTCACGCCGTAGGTCTTGAAACCATCAAGATTCGCGATCAACTCGTCTGTCTTAACTTCTGAAATCAGGGCATTCGAGACGCGAAGTCCGAGAATCTTCACTGGCCGTTCATTCAGTACGATCTGGTTGCCCTTCACCCTCAACACATACTGGCCCGCGAAAGCTTGCGTTGTAAGAAACAGGGTCGACAGCAGGATCACTGTGCAAGAAAGTCGCCTCATTGTTAGCTCCCCAAAGTCAGTCGAGAATCTCTTGTCCCCCAACACCTCAGTGATTGTTTACGCGAAGCACACGAACGCTCTGTGACCGTCATCACCGCATTCGGTTAGCGACCGGGCGCAACATCAGGGCCAAGAGGTGGACTATGCCAATCCTACTCATGGCACTTGTCGCGCTGGCAATCTTTCTGGCTTTAGGGGTGATGTTCTTCACCGCCATGGAAGCCGAGCACCGCAAGCGCGAAAAGGCTAACCAGTCCGTGCCTGAACCGCCAAAGGCCAACGCTCAGGCTGCCGGACGCTAGGGGCAAAAGCTCCCCTTTGCGTTCTTTAGCATTCTTTGCGTTGAATTATTTTTTGATGGCTTTATCCCGGCGCTCTCCGAGTGGACGACCAGTCGAAATTAACTCGCGTGCCGCGGGAAGCCCCCTCTTTAGAGGCCAGCACGGAATCCCGGTTGCGCAATGACCAACTTAGGCAGTCGCGCAATCTTGCAGCGGAACTCATGCGCGGCATAATTCAGACATATCACTTCAGATTGTGCGCTACGTCACAAGTGGCCATGACTTAGCCGCGCTATATTTATTCACAATACTTGACACTATCGCCCAATTAACGGGTGCGTGGGGAATCATCGTGGGAAAAACGTCGGCCAACTGGCGGATGCCGTCGTGCGTCGACGCGTGGTTGTTTGCATATCACTATGGCGAACTTAAAAGATCTAAGTCACCTTCTCCGGTTGGCAGGCGTCTTCCTGGTGGGGCTTATCGTGTTCCTCTTGCTGCGCGGTGTCCTGATTCCGCGCTCATTCGGACAATACGGACATTATCGCGGAGATGCCATCGCCGAGATCTCAGCTCGGCCGATTTCATTTGCCGGCCACCAGACTTGTGAGGCCTGTCATTCCGACGTTCTGGAAACGAAGGTAAAGGGAAAGCACAAGGGAGTCGCGTGCGAGGCCTGTCATGGAGCGCTCGCGAAACACGCGGACGACCCCACGGCGGTCCAGCCGGCGAAGCTAGACACTGCCGTGCTTTGCGCCCGCTGTCACGAAGCCAACATTGCCAAACCCGCGGGCTTCCCGCAGGTCGCCACCGCGGATCACTCCTCCGGGCTCGCTTGCAATACGTGCCATCAGCCTCACAGCCCGGTGATCGAGTCGGGAGTTGCCAAGTGAACTTCACACGCCGTCAAATACTCATTCTGTTGCCCGCTGCCGCCGTCGCGTGGAAGTACGTACTCGCCGGGACCCCCGAGGCATCACCAAACTACAACAAGACGGAACACTGGTGGGGCATGTTGGTCGACATCACCAAGTGCATCGGCTGCGGCACGTGCGTTCGCGCCTGTCAGGCGGAGAACGAGGTTCCGGACGGCTATTTTCGCACCTGGGTCGAACGCTACCACGTCGCCGACCTGGGCAGTGAAAATCCCGTCGTGGATTCTCCGGACGGCGGCAAGAAGGGTTTTCCCCCGCCTCCTTATACTGGCGGAAAGAACTTCTTCGTCCCCAAAATGTGCAACCACTGCGCGGATTCGCCCTGCACACAGGTCTGTCCCGTCGGGGCCACGTTTGTCAGCCCGGATGGGGTGGTGCTGGTGGATGGGAAGTACTGCCTGGGCTGCCGTTATTGTGTTCAGGCGTGCCCCTATGGCTGCCGCTTCGTGAATCCGCAGAAGAACACGGCGGAAAAGTGCACGCTGTGTTATCACCGCATTACGAAAGGCCTCACCACGGCCTGCTGCGAAGTCTGTCCCACGGGGACGCGCCAGTTGGCGGACCTGAAGAATCCCAAGGACCCGATTCATGAGTTCCTGAAGACCCACAGCGTGCAGGTTTTGAAACCGCACTTGGCGACCAGAGCAAAGCTCTACTACAACGGCTTGGATGGTTCGGTTCGATAAGGAGAGCGGTAAGTGATACCCGTTGATGGATTCATGTACCCGAATGAAATTGAACTCCAGTGGAGCGTACTGATTGTTCTTTATCCGTACCTTACTGGGTTGGTGGCTGGCGCATTCATTTTGGCGTCGCTTGAGCGCGTCTTCAATGTTGAAGCGGTCAGGCCCACATATCGACTGGCGCTGCTGACGGCGCTGGCTTTTTTGCTGGTGGCGCCTTTGCCGCTGCAGTTGCACCTCGGGCACCCCGAACGTTCCTTTGAGATGTATCTTACGCCGCACAGATCTTCCGCCATGGCAATGTTCGGCTTCGTGTATCTCTGGTACTTGCTCGCCGTTCTGGTCGTCGAAATTTGGCTCGATTACCGTCACGACATCGTGTTGCTGTCGCAGTCCAGCACCGGTTGGAAGCGTCTTGTGTATCGCGTGCTGACCCTCGGCTCTGACAACATCAGCGAGGGAGCGCTGCGGATTGATGACAAGGTAGGGCGCATCGTCACCATCATCGGTATTCCTTCGGCTTTTCTGCTACACGGTTACGTGGGCTTCATCTTTGGCTCGGTGAAAGCTAATCCCTGGTGGTCTTCGCCTCTGATGCCGGTTGTGTTTCTGTTCTCCGCCATGGTTTCCGGCATTGCGATGGTGCTGTTGCTCTACATGCTGATAAGCCATCTTCGCCGTGTGACGATCGACATGGCTTGTGTGGACACCATTGCAAAATATCTCTTCTATACATTCATTATCGACTTCGCCCTAGAAATGCTGGACCTGGTTCACCGCATCTATGAAGCTGACGAATCGTTCCGCAGCCTTGACTTCATGGTCCACACGCGCCTCTATCTGCCGCACATCGTTATTCAGATCTTGCTTGGTACGGTAGCGCCGATTGCTCTGCTGGCTCTCACACAGATTGTCAGGTTCTCGGACATAGGGCGAAAGCGTCTCTATGTACTTTCGGCGTGCCTCTGCCAGATCGGTATCTTCGCCATGCGCTGGAATGTCGTCATCGGGGGACAGCTTTTCTCCAAGAGCTTTCTTGGTTACACCACCTACAAGATGGGCTTCGCTACGCGAGAAGGGTTGTTGACTGCGATACTGCTTACAATTCTCCCTTTCTTCATCCTCTGGGTGCTGGTGCAACTTCTTCCGCCGTGGGATGCAAAAAAGGAGGCGGCGGCTCCGCTGCTTGCGGTTTCGGCCGCGAGCGGAAAGGGATAGCGATTTGGCGATTGCGTTTCTTGCACCACTCGGCTGACGCGGGAGGGACTCATGCCTCAGGCGTTTTCTCAATCAGCGAGACTTGAGAAGAACGACAGGGTCGTCATTGTTGGCGGTGGGCCTGCAGGCTCGTTCTTCGCCATCACTCTTCTCAGGGAGGCACGTCGCCTCAACCGGTTCATTGACGTTGTCATCGTCGAGAAGCGTCGTCCGGTCCGCCAGGATACGGATAGCTTCCGCTGCAAGGGATGCAACTTCTGCGCGGGCGTTATCTCCCCAAGAATGAACCAAGTGCTGGACCAGTTAGGTCTCGTCGTTCCAGAGGAGATCATTGAGGAGCACATCGAGTACGTCTGGATCCAGGGACATTGGAAGAATTTCCGGCTGCGCGTTCCCAGGAACATGAAGATGTACTCGGTATTCAGGGGCTCGTTGCCTGGCAGACGCATTGGCAGCTGCGGCGGATTCGATGCTTTTCTACTTGGGGAGGCGGTCAAGGAGGGCGCGCGCATTCTGCCCGGCGAAGCTAAGGCTATCGCCTATGGCGCCTCAGGCATTCCCGTCTTGACGGTGCTAACACCCTCGGGAGAGAGTGTGTCGCTCGATGCCGGATTTGTGACCTTCGCCACGGGAATCAATCCACACCTTGGCGCCGATTATAGTGACGATGTTCTGCTTGCTTCGGTCAAGCGACTGAATCCGGCGTTCGTTCCAAGCAAGTCCCGAAAGGCCTTTATCTTCGAACTCGAAGTGGGCGAGGACTATCTCCAGCGAAACATGCACCGGGAAGTACACTTTATCGAGTACGGCTCCAAGCGCCTCGAAGTCGAACATGCCGCGCTCCTGCCCAAGGGCGGGTTCCTGACCGTGGCCATGATCGGCAAGTGTATCGACCAGGCGGTCTTGCCGCGAAACAGCCAGCAGATGGCCTACGATTTTTTGACCCTGCCGCAAATCGCCCGCATTTTGCCGGACATCGAGAAGGCTCCCATCGCCTGTGCGTGTGCTCCCAGAATGACGGCCGTCACCGCTAAATCGCCCTTTGGCGACCGATTTGCCATTATCGGCGACGCGGCGGGGTCGCGCTTGAATAAAGACGGCCTCTTCTCGGCCTACGTGACGGCCAGTCAACTGGCGCACGTCGTGCTCCACGATGGAATTGACAAACAAGCTCTGGCGCGCGGATACGGCAAGGCCATCAACTGGCTCGCGACAGACAACCACTTCGGGCGGTTGGTGTTCGGGATGAGCCGTGTGGCGTTCACCACTTCGGTGGTCAGCCGCATCACCTACCAGGCCTTTGCCACCGAACAGAAGGTTCGCGACGAGCGTAGACGGCCCTTGAGCGTGGTGCTCTGGAAGATCGCCAGTGGTACGGCAGAGTACCGGGAAGTGCTGAAGGAGATGTTCAGCTACAACGTGCTGCTGTCGCTTTTTAACGGTACCGCCGTGACAGTGAGGAACGTGTTGTGCGAGGCCTTCTTCGGGCTCAAATGGGGAGAATACGGGCGGTACCCCACGGTGGTATTGAAGGAGAAACGCGAGTGGCTCAAGCTGGTCTTGACGTCAAGCCTGGGAATGGAGCTTGGCGGTTCGCCTGAGTTCGAGCGGATGTATGTGATCAAAATCCGCGGCGCCGCGGGAGAGATCATGGAGGAGCTGGCCTCCTTCGGCAAGCCCGACGCGAGCTTCGTGAACCTGCGATTCCTGGAGGTTCGACAGATTCAGGGGACACCCAACCAGGTCGGATCAGTAATCCGATACAGGATTCCGCTAGCCGGATTATGTGCGGAAATGCGGCTGACCAACAGGGTCGGCACCGAGACCTTGATGTATCAGGTCAGCGAAGAGCTTGTGGAACATGGGAAATTGATCTTCAACCTCGCACCAACCAAAGATAGAAACGTCAAACTGTCCATCTATACTGCATTCGATTACAAGAAGGGCGAGGGCTTCGCGAGTCGGGTTCTATGGACGATCGTAAAAGTATTGTTTCCCGGATTCGTCCACGATGTCGTCTGGAACCATGCCCTGTGCACCATCAAGCAGGAAGTCGAGCGGAAGCACGACTACACGCCCAAGCGGTAGGTGACCCGTCGGTGCACAAGCTGCTTCGGTCCGCGCACTTTCAAATTGGTACTCCCGTTCGAAGCGAAACTCATGTTGCTGCCTCTAGTCCAGCACAACCTTTCCAAATCTTAGGGGAACCGGTGAAAAGACTTTACAAAACTTAACATGCACTTTCAGGCCTGCCGTTGTTTACTGGAAGGTGGATATGAGGGACCTCACGCAAAATGAGAAAATGCGCACTTTGGGCCTTGCTATTAATGCCGGCGATCATCGCACATCCGCTTTTCGCTCAACAGACCAGCGTTCCCACGTTTCGCTCTGAGACGTCGGAAGTCCTCGTACCAACGCTGGTAACGGATCAGCAAGGGAATGTAATTTTCGGTCTAAAAGCGAAAGACTTCGTCATCAGGGACAACGGCGTCGAACAAACCGTGCTAATGGATGAAACGTTCTCGTTTAAGCCTGTGTCGCTGGTCGTGGCTGTACAGACCGGAGGGCGTGCACCATCCGCGATCGGCAGCGGCTGCGCGTTGCAGCGCGATACCAATGAATTTGAGAGGCAGCCCGGCAAGTGTAAGAGCACTCTGCACGGTATCGGACTGATGCTCGACACTTTCGTCAATGTGCCCGGAAGCGAGATGGCACTCGTCAGTTTCGACAGTGGAGTCAAGCTGCGGCAGGATTTCTCCTCCGACGTCTCTGACATTACGAAATCCCTGGATACGCTACCGGGTGGCGACGGAGGCGCCGCCGTACTTGATGCCGTGCAGTTCTCGCTTAATCTTCTGAAGCGTCAGCGCAACGATCGCCGAAAGGTGTTGGTCGTAATCAGTGAGCAGAAGGATCACGACAGCAAGACGGTGACCCTTGAAGAAGTTGCCCGGCAAGTAATCGCGAGTGATATTGAGATGTACATGGTGGCCTTTCCACCGGACTTCACGTCAGCGGCGGAAAGCATCGCAAAGCTCTTCGGGCCGGCGCGGTCCGTTTCACAGGACAGTCCCGGTCCCACTGGAGTACGGCCCGGCTCGGGAGCGAGCACGGTTGGATCGTTCAATGTTCTCGGGCTGATTTCCCTCTTGCGCTCTTCCGGTTCGGAAATGGAATCGAATGTTCCACAGGCGGTCGCAAACCTGACCGGAGGCGAATACGTTCTCTTCAACAACGAAAAAGGCTTGGATCAGGCCTTGGGCATTTTGGCGAACCATGCCCACAATCGTTACCAATTGAGCTTCAAGACGAAAAATCCAGCACCGGGGCCACACAGGATTGAGGTATTCCTGCGGGAAGGCGGAGCGGCGCAACTCTCTGCACGCGCGGGTTACTGGCCGACAGCGAATTCCCCGCAACCGTCGCCAACAACGAATTCCAAGTAACATCGCTTACCGCAGGTGCTTCAGTCAGGAAGTAGCGCGTTTGAGCGATGCCGCCGATTCGCCCTCCATCGCGTTCTGCTGATGACGATTTATTCCACCGGAGCACGCCGAGCCAAAGTGGCGCACCTGCTGATCCGTGAAATCAACGCGGCCATCCTAGTGAACTCATCCGCAATCTTACGGCAGGATTGCGGCTTGGCATCACCGCTGCTTTTGCATTAAACACGGAACGTTGACGGACAACGGCGAATCTAAGTCAAGAAGAAGCAACCGAGCATGTAGGCGCCGGGCTAGAGGGCGGAAAACCGAGTCGAGCGTGCTGAGGAGAGCGATGAATGAGTTACTTCCAGTTGTCTATCTAGCGCGACATGGTGAGACGGCATGGACCCTCTCGGGCCGGCATACCGGGCTTACCGACGTGCCTCTGACGGCAGGCGGCGAGCGCAGCGCCCGGCAACTTGGAGCACGTCTGCAGGGAATGAAATTTGCCAGAGTGTTTACCAGTCCCTTGCAGCGCGCGGCGCGAACCTGCGAACTGGCCGGCTTTGGAGCCGTGGCCGAAACCGATCCCGAACTGGTGGAATGGGACTACGGTGAATACGAGGGACTGACCTTGGCCGAGATCCTTGCCCAACGCCCAGACTGGCAATTGTTTCGGGACGGCTGTCCGGGCGGCGAATCGCCGGCACAGATAGGCGAGCGTGCGGACCGTGTGGTCCGGCGTGTCCGCGAAGTTCCTGGCGATGTGCTTATTTTCTCCAGTGGACACTTCATTCGAGTTTGTGCTGCCCGCTGGCTGGCGCTTGGCGCGGGGTCTGCAGGCAAGTATTTTCTGCTGAACACCGCAAGCGTAAGTGCGCTGGGTTATGAGCACAATGTTTCTGAACCCGTGATCCGGCTTTGGAATGACGATCACCACGAGGCCGCGTAGCTTGGCTCAGTGCCGTGAGCGATCAACCTCCACGTTGTGGTCATTCCCGCTGGTTTGCGGGGTGGCCGCCTACGGGCCGGAGAACTCGCAAGACTCCCACGTAGTTAGAACCACACGACGTCTTTCTAAAGACCAGAGGACACGAGAGGATCAACGGATATGTCAGCACGCGTACAAGCAATCTCCAAGCGTTCCACGATTGCACGCCAGGCGTGGAAAGACCTTGGAGATCACTATAAGAAGATCAGAGATTTACACCTGCGGCAGCTCTTTGCGGATGATCCCGAGCGCGGCAGGAGCATGACAGCCGATGCCGCGGGTCTTTACCTCGACTACTCGAAGAATCGCATCACGGACGAAACACTCAAGCTGCTGATCCGGCTTGCCGAGGAATCCGGCCTGCAAGAACGAATCGACGCAATGTTTCGCGGAGAGAAGATCAACGTCACGGAAAAGCGAGCGGTCTTGCACACCGCGCTACGCGCACCGCGCGACGCCTCCATTGTGGTGGATGGCGAGAACGTCGTGCCCAAGGTCCATGCTGTGCTCGATCGCATGGCCGATTTCGCCACCCGAATCCGGAGTGGCGAGTGGAAGGGTCACACCGGTAAGCGCATTCGCAACGTGGTTAATATTGGCATCGGCGGTTCCGATCTCGGGCCGGTAATGGCCTACGAGGCTCTGAAGTTCTACTCCGATAGGATCATGACGTTTCGCTTTGTGTCGAACGTTGACGGCACCGATTTTGCCGAGGCCGTCCGTGATCTCGATCCGTCGGAGACGCTCTTCATCATCTCTTCGAAAACATTTACCACTTTGGAGACGATGACGAACGCGCAGACGGCACGTGCCTGGTCACTGGCCGGATTGGGCAATGACGAAAAGTCGGTCGCAAAGCATTTTGTAGCCGTTTCAACAAACGCTTCGGAAGTCGCGAGGTTCGGTATCGATACCGCCAATATGTTCGAGTTCTGGGACTGGGTCGGCGGCCGGTACTCGATGTCATCGGCCATCGGACTCTCGACCATGGTCGCCATCGGCCCGGATAATTTTCGTGCGATGCTGAGTGGTCTTCACGAAATGGATGAGCACTTCCGCACGGCTCCCTTCGAGCGCAACCTGCCGGTGCTCATGGGCCTTCTTGGCATCTGGTACACCGATTTCTTTGGGGCGCAGACCGTCGCGGTGTTGCCCTATGAGCAATACCTGAAACGATTCCCAGCCTATCTCCAGCAACTGACGATGGAGAGCAATGGCAAGCATGTCACGCTCGACGGAAAAAGGGTGGCCCACCAGACTGGCCCTATTTACTGGGGCGAACCGGGAACCAACGGTCAACACTCGTTCTACCAATTGATTCATCAAGGGACCAGGCTTGTCCCATGTGACTTCATTGCCTTTGCGAAGCCTCTCAATTCACTCGGCCGGCACCACGACATGCTGATTGCCAATGTCTGCGCGCAGACCGAGGCGCTGGCGTTCGGCAAAACCCCTGAACAGGTCGAGGCTGAAGGCACTCCAAAGTGGCTCGTGCCTCACCGGGTATTCGAGGGCAATCGTCCGTCCAATACGATCCTGGCTGAACGCCTGACACCTGAGACCCTCGGCAACCTGGTGGCGCTCTACGAACACTCCGTATTCACCCAGGGCGCAATCTGGAACATCGACTCTTTCGACCAATGGGGGGTCGAACTGGGGAAGGTGCTGGCGCAGCGCATCATCCCTGAAAGTGAGAGCAAGGTAGAGCCGACGCTCGCGCACGACAGTTCAACGAACAACCTGATCACGTATTTCCGGAAATTCAAGGAGCCCGTATGACGATGCTCAGTTGTTGACTTCGCGCCAGTATCGCTCATGGCAGAGCTACCTTGCTCGATCAACAGGCGTTTTTGCGGAGGAGAGTATATGCAACTTGGGATGATTGGTCTTGGACGAATGGGCGCAAACATGGTGCGGCGGCTGATGAACAACGGCCACCGCTGCGTGGTGTTCGACAGGTCGCCGAGGGTGGTGAACGAGTTAGTCAAGGACAAGGCAACAGGGTCCGCTTCACTCCCAGAGCTGGTGGAGAAACTTGAAAAGCCACGAGCAATCTGGCTGATGGTGCCGGCCGCGGTGGTTGACAACACCATCGCCGATCTTATGCCTCATCTCGAGGCGACAGACATCCTCATCGACGGGGGCAACTCTTATTACGTGGACGATATCCGGCGCGCCAAGCAACTCGCCGCCCGGCAGATTCACTATGTGGATGTGGGCACCAGCGGAGGCGTGTGGGGTCTTGAGCGAGGTTACTGCATGATGATTGGCGGCGAGACCGAGGTGGTCAAGCACCTCGATCCGATCTTTGCAGCGCTCGCTCCCGGAGTGGGCGACATTCCGCGCACCCCTGGCCGCGACAGAACTGAAGGTACGGCCGAACAGGGTTATCTGCACTGCGGGGCCAATGGAGCAGGCCACTTCGTCAAGATGGTCCACAACGGCATCGAGTACGGATTGATGGCGGCCTACGCAGAGGGACTGGGCATCCTGCGCTCTGCCAATGTTGGCAAGCAACGGAACGGGGCGGCAGATGCCGAAACCACGCCGTTGCGTGATCCCGAGCAGTACCAGTATGACCTGAACCTGCGCGACATCGCCGAGGTATGGCGTCGCGGAAGCGTGATCGCCTCCTGGTTGCTGGACCTCATAGCTGACGCCCTGCAGCAGGACCCAAACCTTTCCAGGTTCGCCGGTCGTGTGTCCGACTCCGGCGAAGGGCGCTGGACGATCAAAGCCGCAATCGACGAAGCGGTGCCGGCGCCGGTCCTCACCACCGCGCTCTACGAGCGTTTCAGCTCACGGGGAGACGCCGACTTCGCCAACAAGCTCTTGTCCGCGATGCGATATGAGTTCGGCGGACATCTGGAACAGCCCGACCGCAAGCCCAAAGTGGCTTGAGGAGGAGCAGGCAGCAGGCGGTTCACGTCAACATTGAGCTATTCGGAGTGGAGAAGCCGTATGAAGACCGAGGTGTTTGCGGATGACGAATCTGCCGCCCAAGCGGCCGCGAAGATCATTGCGGAGGAAGCTCGCGCCGCCGTTGCTGCCCGCGGTCAGTTTGTAATGGCCGTCAGCGGCGGGCGTTCTCCGTGGATTATGCTGCGCGCGTTGGCCGATGAAGACGTTCCTTGGGATCGCGTAACTGTGGTGCAGGTGGACGAACGCGTGGCTCCGGCGGGCGACCCGGATAGGAATCTCGCGCATCTTCGAGCAAGCCTGCTTGATCATTCGCCGATTCCTCCGGAGCATATCCATGCCATGCCCGTGGAATCGCCTGACCTGAAAGCAGCGGCGAAGCAATATGCGGCGACGCTCAGCGAGATCGCTGGCTCCCCACCGACACTGGACCTGGTCCACCTGGGCATTGGGCCGGACGGACACACCGCCTCATTGATTCCCGGAGATCCGGTACTCGACGTCACAGACACGGCTGTGGCCCTGACCGGCGTCTACCAGGGACGGCGCCGGATGACGTTGACCTATCCGGTGCTCAATCGCGCCCGGCGCATCCTGTGGCTCGTAACCGGCAAAGAGAAACTTGGCATGTTGGCGCGCCTGCAAGAAGGCGACCCGTCCATTCCGGCTGGACGGATCCGCCAGGATCGGGCCGTAATTGTTGCTGATCGCGCGGCCGCCGGAGAGTTAGCAGCCTAACTCTCCACGATCGCTGCTCACGCGGCTTTTGCGGCAACCTGGGACGCCGCATAGTCTTCCAGGTGGCGGGCGTCGCTGTTGAATTTGCGGATGCCCTCGGCCAGCTTCTCTGTCGCCATTGCGTCCTCGTTGTGCATCCAGCGGAAGGTCTTCTCATCCAGGTGCAGCCGTTCGTCCTTGCTCGCCTGCGCCTTCGCTGGATCGAGTTTGCGCTCCAGAGCACCCTCGGTTTGCTCCAACTGCTCAAGAAGTTCCGGGCTTATGGTGAGCAAGTCTGCTCCGGCCAGGCGGACGATCTGATTCACGTTCCGGAAACTCGCTCCCATGATCTGGGTCTTATATCCGAACTTTTTGTAGTAGTTGTAAATACGGGTGACGGACGCAACGCCCGGATCCTGGTCCGCTGGAATTTCCGCGCCGCCGTGCTCTTTTTTGTACCAATCGTAAATTCGGCCGACAAAAGGCGAAATCAAGGTCACTCCGGCTTCGGCGCATGCAACCGCTTGGGCGAAACTGAAGAGAAGGGTCAAATTGCAGTGGATTCCTTCCTTCTCAAGTAGCTCGGCTGCCCGAATGCCTTCCCATGTGCTCGCGACCTTGATCAGGATGCGTTCGCGCGGTATGCCCTTCTTCTCATACAAGGAAATGAGCTTCCGGGCCTTCGCGACGCTCCCCGCGGTATCGAAACTCAAGCTGGCGTCGACCTCGGTAGAAACTCGACCGGGGACCACCTTGAGAATCTCACATCCGAACAGGACGGAAAGACTATCCATGAACTCTTCCGCCATTTCATCGCGACGACCGCCGCGCTTCAGGGCAAGTTCGGCAGCCTCTTCCACCAAGTGCCGGTACTCCGGCTTCTGGGCGGCATGAAAGAGCAGCGAAGGATTCGTGGTGGCGTCCTGCGGTCGGTGTCGCGCAATGGCCTCGATATCGCCGGTATCGGCTACTACGGTTGTGTATTTCTTTAGGGATTCAAGCAATGTCATTTTCGCTTCTCCGTCGTCTGCGTTTAAATACTTTGTTGCGAAAATCGACGATCTCGTACCCCTGTGTTGGTTCGTAAAACTCCATCGGTGCCCCACGTTCCGCCGATCCACGAAGCGGAGCGGCTAAGGTGGGCCGAGCAGAGCGCACGGACGACGTGACGGCCCTTACCCGGCTCTTTTCAGCATGTCTTCTATGCTCACGCGCACGCAGGTGAACTTTGGCTGGTCGCGCTCGGTGAACGGGCTGATGTCAATCTCTTTGGCTTGCATCATGCGTTCCTGGTACTCGTCCGGACTATCGGTTTCTACCGAGATGATGAAATCCTGCTCGTCGATGCCGAAGGAGTAAGCCACATTCAGGCGGGTGTGGGGGAACTCGCTGCTCAGCTTGATTAACTCATTCACCATGCGGCGGCGTTCCTCAAACGGCAGCACGTACCACGAGCGAGTGCGAATGAGCGGGTAAACGACCAGGTACCGATGCCCGCCGGGATGCATGGCTCCCTTGAGTGTGCGATCCACCGTGGTGCCGGCGCCGATTGCGTATTCCGAATGGCGCGTCATTCCCAGCAGCGAGTGGCTCATGCTGATGTAGCCACCAAGACTAGTGCGAAGCAGGTCGGCCGCCATTTCCTGCAAGCAGTCGAGCGAGTAGCAGATGTGCCAGATCATGAAGTCGGTGTCGGCGCGCAGTCCGACCGTGGAGTACGTGAGCGTCTTCATCGTATCGGGGAGCTGCCACCTGGTGATCACCTCGGCGAACTCGCGATGGTGTTCCTCGCGTTCTCCGAAAGGCAAACGGCGCCACTCGGGCGCCACCTTGTAAAATCCGAAGCTGACGAACTGCCTGCGATGCGAGTCTTTTCCATTCATAGTTCGAACTACCACGCGCGATATAGGGCCTGTGTCTGCGCGGTTCGAAATGATAGCAAGAAAAGGAACGAACTGGGCATAGGAAACATCTTTGTAGGTAGCGGGTTGGCTGAAGGGCGGACGTCTGCCGGATTACAATACCCGATTCCGGTAGATCATCTTGCCGTAAATCAATGTGGAGAGATTGATGTCAACAAACGTTCAGACCGCGATTACAGAGTTGCACGCCGTTCCGCTCACGCTGGAAGGCTACAGTGTGCTGCACCAGATGGCGCACATCCGTTGGGACGCATGGCGCCGCTTAACCGAAAAGGACCGGTCCGAAATTGTGCAGGAAGCCGCCGCCGTTCTGGGCGAGATGGAAGGAACCGGCTATACGGCGATCTATTCCATGCTCGGCCACAAGGCCGACCTGATGTTCGTTCACTTCCGCGACAGTTTCGACGATCTGAACTCCGCCGAGCTGCGCCTGAATAAACTTGCCCTGAACGACTACCTCGCGCCTTCGACATCCTACTTGTCCGTCATCGAACTCGGTCTGTACGAATCGACCATCAAGCTCTACCGCTCCCTTGCCGAACGCGGCGTCGAGCCTCATTCGGAACAGTGGAGAAGGGAAGTGGCGGAGACGCTTGAGCGTCAGAAACAGGCGATGCAGGCCCGGTTGTTCCCAACAATTCCCGCCATGCGTTACGTCTGCTTCTATCCCATGGACCGCAGGCGCGGCGAGGACAAGAACTGGTACACGCTGCCCATCGAAGACCGCGGAAGTCAGCTCAACGAACATGGAACCGTTGGCCGCCGCTATGCCGACACAGTGAAGCAGATCATCAGCGGATCCATCGGCTTCGACGATTGGGAGTGGGGCGTGGACCTCTTCGCGAATGAAACGCTGGTGTACAAGAAACTGATCGCCGAGATGCGCTACGACGAAGTCAGCGCGGTCTATTCGAATTTCGGTACTTTTTATGTGGGGATTCGCTGTCCGGCGGCGCAACTTGGCAGATTGCTCGCTGGAGAAGCCCCAGAACGGGACTGAGGTAAACGTTTTGCGCAATTTAGAACTTCCTCTTCATTGACGCAATTACGGTTGACTAATACTCTGAAACTGTCATGGCCGTGAAGTCCATTCAACTCGGGCAGGTGTGGCGCAAGGACGATACGGGAGAAACCTACCTCGTCACCAAGCTTTACAACGAAGTCTTCACGCAGTTTGCGATGCTGCGCCGGGCAACGAACACGGCCAATGCCGAGACCATCCGCATGAAGGTGTCGCGTACTCAGGACGGAGCGACATTGACGGGATATACCTTCACGCAGGACTCCTCGGAATTCTGAGCAGACGGTTTCCTCGAATTTTAACATTCACAATTTAAAATCTCAGAGACTGGAATCAAAACTCAGGAGGTCTTTATGTCAGTCAAGAAAATCCTGATGTTGGTTGGCGATTACGTCGAAGATTACGAAGTCATGGTGCCTTTTCAGGCGCTATTGGCCGTTGGCCATACCGTTCATGCGGTTTGTCCGGGGAAGAAATCGGGGGAATTCGTGCGCACGGCGATTCACGATTTCGAAGGCGACCAGACCTACAGCGAGAAGCCCGGTCACCGCTTCATCCTGAACGCGACCTTCAGCGAGATCAAACCGCAAGAGTACGATGCCCTCGTCATCCCCGGCGGACGCGCGCCCGAATACCTGCGCTTGAATTCATGCGTGATCGACATCGTGCGTTATTTCTCCGAGAACGACAAGCCGATAGCCGCAATCTGTCATGGCGCACAACTGCTCGTGCCCGCGGGCGCGGTCAAAGGGAAGCTGTGCAGTTGCTACCCGGCGGTTTCGCCAGAGGTCACTGTTGGCGGCGGAACGTATTCCGATATCGCTGTCGATGCGGTCTGCGTTGACGGCAATCTGGTGACGGCGCCCGCATGGCCGGCGCATCCGGCTTGGATTGCAGCGTTTTTGAAAGTGCTTGGAACTAGAATAGAACCTTAAGGACCAACAACCACATACATGATTTCCAAGATCATCGCGGTACTCAGCGTTTTCATCATTGCCGTAATCGCAAAGGTTGGATATATCGGCATACTTTCCCTGATGGCAATCGAATCAGCGTGCATTCCTTTGCCGTCAGAAATCATCATGCCGTTTTCGGGCGCTTTGACGGTTTCCAACATTGCCGCCACTTACGGACGTGAGCCGTTCCATCTGCTGCTGGTCGCGACGTTCGGCGCTCTCGGCTGCAATGTTGGTTCACTGATCGCCTATGAGATCGGCTATTTCGGCGGACGGCCTCTGGTGGAGAAGTATGGCTCCTACATCCTGCTGAGCAAGCGCGAACTCGACTGGGCCGACCACTTCTTCACCCGCTTCGGCAACGTGACCGTGTTCTTCAGCCGGCTGCTGCCGGTTATCCGCACGTTTATTGCGCTGCCCGCTGGCATTGCGAAAATGCCGCGGCTGCGCTTCCACATTTACACCTTCATCGGATCGTGGCCCTGGTGCCTGGGTCTTGCCTGGATCGGACTGAAGCTGGGTGAGAAGTGGGATACGGACCCGAGGCTAAAGATGTGGTTCCATCGGTTTGACGCGATCATTGGCGCGTTTATCGTGATCGGCGCGATCTGGTTTATTTACTCGCGCTGGCAGCACCGGATCAAGACGGCTTGAGATTTGTAGCGCCGGCGTCTCGCCGGCTGTCAGGGCGGCATCTTGCCGCCCTCAATTTCAACGAAACGGCCCAAACCTGCGCGATTCGAGTCGCGGTACAATGCGCGATTCAAGCGATTCAATGCAGCTACTCACCACTGACTGGTTTTTTTTGCAAATGTCGAGTTAAAGAGAGAGACTAACTCGTCTAACGAATAACATCCTCATAGTACTGGAGTTAAGGACAAGAATGGCGTCTGACCAGAAGAACGTTCACGAGAACACGGCGGCACGAAAGGCAAGTGACATCGCGCCCGCAAAAGGCAAACTGGGTGTAATGATTCCCGGCATGGGCGCCGTTGCGACGACCTTTGTAGCCGGTGTGGAAGCCGTACGTAAGGGATTGGCGAAGCCGATCGGTTCGCTGACCCAGATGGGCACGATCCGCTTGGGCAAGCGCACCGAAGGCCGCTCCCCCAAAATCAATGAATTCGTCCCGTTGGCATCGCTTAACGACTTGGTTTTCACCGGCTGGGACCCGCTCGAGTACAACGCCTATGACGCCTCCGTCAAAGCGGGCGTGCTCGAAAAGGAACAGCTCACCGCGATGAAGCCGTTCCTGCAGTCGGTTGAAACCAAGCCCGCCGTCTTCGACCAGAACTATGTCAAGCGCCTCGAAGGCAAGCACGTAAAGACCGGCAAGAACAAGATGGAGCTCGCCGAGCAGGTCCGTCAGGACATCCGCGACTTCAAGAAGTCGAGCGGCGCCGACCGCCTGGTCACCATCTGGTGCGGCTCCACCGAAATCTTCCTCAAGCCCACTGCGGTTCAGCAGACGGTCGAGGCTTTTGAAAAGGGCCTCGTCGAGAACGACGAAAACATCGCGCCCTCGATGATCTATACCTACGCCAGCTTGATGGAAGGCGTGCCGTTCATCAACGGCGCACCCAACCTGAGCAACGATTTCCCGGCCATGCACGAGTTGTCCCGCCGCAACGAAGCTCCCATCGCCGGCAAGGACTACAAGACCGGCCAGACCTTGATGAAGACCATCCTCGCCCCCGGCTTCAAGTCGCGCATGTTGGGACTGAGCGGCTGGTTCTCCACCAACCTGCTCGGCAACCGCGACGGCGAAGTGCTGGACGATCCCGGGTCGTTCAAGACCAAGGAAGAGTCGAAGCTGAGCGTGCTCGAGCATATCCTCCAGCCGCAGCTCTACCCCGATCTCTACAGCGACATCTGCCACAAGGTGAAGATCAACTATTATCCGCCGCGCGGCGACAACAAAGAAGGCTGGGACAACATCGACATCTTCGGTTGGATGGGCTATCCCATGCAGATCAAGATCGATTTCCTGTGCCGCGATTCCATCCTGGCCGCGCCGCTCGTCCTTGATCTCGTCCTGTTCATGGATCTCGCCAAGCGCAGCCCCGAACTGAAGGGAATTGGCATCCAGGAGTGGCTCAGCTTCTACTTCAAGTCCCCGATCACCCCTCCCGGCCTCTATCCGGAGCACGATCTGTTCATCCAGTTGATGAAGCTGAAGAACACGTTGCGCTACCTGAAGGGCGAAGAGCTGATCACGCACCTGGGACTCGAGTACTACGACTAACTCCCAAGTGCTGTCATCCCGAGCTTCGCGAGGGATCTGCTTTTACGGGCCGCCTCGGGGCGGCCCGTAGTCTTTTGTGCTGTGACTATTTCACTTAGGAAAGTTGATATTTAAATTGATAGTAATGATACTATTAAATGTATGGGTACAATGGTTATGCGGTCAGCACGAAAAACTCGGTCGTTTTCTCTCGATGCCGAAGTGTTGATGGAAGTGGAGCGCACTAAGGGGCCCGCGTCCGTGAGCGAGCGCGTCAATCAATTGCTGAAGAGCGCGCTCGAGACCGAGCGCAAAGCCAGCCTGTGCCGGGAAGCGGCGGGTTTTTTCGGCGCCGCCCCTGATGATCGGGGCGAACGGCAAGCCTATCAGAAGGCTAGCGCGAAAAGCTGGGGGCGCGAATGACATGGCGCAGAGGCAACAAGCCGCCGGGTTGGCATCCGCGGCGCGGCGAGGTTTGCCTCATTGATTTGGATAAAGAACGTCCCGCGTTGATACTTTCCAGTGATTCTCTAAATGCGTTTTCACTGGACGTATGTGTTCTGCCAATCTCTACTTCCGAACACAAGGCCTTCTCCCTGCGCCCAAAAATCCACGCGGGAGAGGGCGGGCTGAATCGCGATTCGTGGGTCAAGTGCGATCAGGCTACTACCGTCGAGAAGCAATTGGTGGTGTATCCTCCCCTCGGGAGCGTGTCTCCGGCCAGCATGGTGAAGATCGAGGCAGCGGTGAAGGCAGCACTCGATCTTCCCTGAACGTGCTGATTACCCTGCTCTGGGGCCGCATTATGGCCGACTCTTCGCTCCTGCCTTCACATGCCGTCACTGCCAATCCCATAAAGAAGAAGGCCAACACCCGGTCAGCAATCAGGCTTATTAAGCCACTACGCACAACCGCCGAGCATCTGACCTCCTATGTCGGTTGCCTCACGCGCGGCTGCGCTGCTGTTGCTGTCGTTGACAGCCTGGGCGGGCACTCCCGGCAGTTTTCGCGGGGTTCTGTACAAAGGCACGGACACGAAACCGGGGTGGTGGTACGTGGTGGGACGAAACGACTCCATGCGGCTGGTTTACGTGGCCAGAGCACACGTGTCGTATGGAAACGAAGTGCGGCTGGACGATCGTAAGCCGGTACCGGCTCAATCGCTGGTCGCTGGCGCCGAGGTTCGCGTTACGGCCGAACAGGACAATCGTGGCTCATGGAGGGCGACGCAGGTCGAGATTCTTAGCGTTAAAGGCACCGGGGATCGCGCCTCCGACGACCCTCGCGTTCCTCGTTGAGGCGCGAAATTGTTCGAAATAGGTCATTCGAAAGCGCAACTGCAATCGGGATCGTGGGTTAGGTATTAATGAATAATTGGGCGCATTTTTCGACTTCAAGGAATTGTCAGCCTCCCGATTGTGCGTCTAAGTTTGTGGCGGGTGAATCCAAGTGGCTGTAGTGACCTGATGCGGGGCTGCGGGCGGCGTATAATTTGGCGTAAGCAGCTCGATGGGGTTGTTCGGTTTGTCGTTTCGAAGGGAGCAAGTTTTATGGCACTCGAGTGCTATCGATATTCGCTGCCGCGTTGTTGTGTGCGATGGCGTTAGTGCCCGTTGCCGGCGCTCAGGCACCCCCGCAAGCGCCTCCTGCGCAACAACCGGCGGTATCCTCCGGCCAACAGCCCGATCCGACACCGCCTTTGCCGTCCGCGCAGCCGCAACCGGCGGCGTCGAGTCCGCAGACCGACCCGGCTCAGCAGGCGCCGTCCGATGCGCAACCGGCCTCGCCACAAAGCTCCGATAAATCAGCGCAGAACGACGATAACGGAGCGAACACTACCGAACCTGCCAGTAAAGCCGACCCAGACAAGATGAAGGCCGACAAGGAGAAGCACGACGGCTCCGAGCAGGACATCGATTCGATCGGCAATCGGAAGGTCGGCAAGGGCAGCGCGCTCGGCAACTGGTATTCGCTTGAAAAAGAGATTGCGATGGGCAAGGAATACGCCCAGCAGGTCGAGTCCACGGTGAAGCTGGTGCAGGACCCCGTCGTCAACGAGTACGTAAATCGCATCGGGCAGAACCTGGTGCGTAACTCGGACGCGCGGGTGCCCTTCACGATCAAGGTCATCGATTCGGACGAGATCAACGCTTTCGCGCTTCCCGGCGGTTTTTTCTTCGTCAACTCAGGCCTGATTCTCGCGGCTGACGAGGAAGCCGAATTGGCCGGTGTTATGGCGCATGAAATTGCACACGTGTGTGCGCGCCATGCCACGCGGCAGATGACCCGCGCTCAGTGGGCCAACATCGGCACCATCCCATTGATCTTCGTTGGAGGCGGCATCGGGTATGCCGTTCGCGCCGCCGCGAGCCTGGGGCTTCCGATGACTTTCCTCACCTTCTCGCGCGGCTTTGAGGCGGAAGCCGACTATCTGGGCCTTGAATACATGTACAAGACCGGCTACGATCCGCAGGCGTTCATCAGCTTCTTCGAAAAGATTCAAGCTAAGGAAAAAAAGAAAGCGGGCACGCTCTCAAAGGCGTTTGCTACCCATCCCCAGACGCCGGATCGCATTGAGAAGTCGCAGGAGGAGATTGCCCACGTGCTGCCGCCGCGGCCTCAGTATATCGTCAGCACGTCTGAATTTGACGACGTAAAGACTCGCCTCGCCGCTCTCGAAAATCGCCGCAAGATCATCGACGACAAGAGCGACAAGGATCGTCCGTCGCTCCGCCGAGCGAACACGGGATCGGATACGGACAAGACGGACAGTGGAAAGTCGTCTGACGACGATCGCCCGACACTGAAGCGGCGCGACAACGACTAGCTCCATTTCCCGCAGGTTTGACGCCGAATGTCTGAATCCGGCGTTTTCTTTTTGCTTTTTTAATGGTCGTGACGAGCCGTTTGATGCTGGAGTCGAAGCGCGCTTAATCGCAGGCTGTCCTGGTAGAGCACGCGAATCAGCCGACGTTGGTTCTCGAGGACGCGCGCCTCTTCAAGGGAAACTGCGCTCATGCAGATACATGCCGCCGCAAGAACAGCTATCAGAGC
Source organism: uncultured Acidobacteriota bacterium (assembly GCA_963777415.1). Taxonomy (GTDB): domain Bacteria; phylum Acidobacteriota; class Terriglobia; order Terriglobales; family Acidobacteriaceae; genus JAEZPW01. The sequence continues at coordinate 154,046 of CAVZQL010000017.1, read as the reverse complement.
CCAATGTCCCCTGCGCGTACCCACCGAATTGCCCGGTCGCAAGAACTTCATTGCAATGGGAACCCGTTCTGCGGCTCTAGGCTGCCTTGAGTACGGATGCCTCTGACTGTTCGCGCACAGCAGCAGAGGATTCCGGAAGAATCTTCATCTGATCCCAGTCGTAGGCAAACTCCTTGCCGCAGTCCAGGCAGACCACGTAGGTCCCCGTGGCCAGCGCGGCCTTGCCGCGGCGTTGCGCGGGCTTTGAAGTTATTGGAAAACTGAAGCGCTTGTGGGTACAACCAAATAGTACATCCAGAAATCCAGCCAACATGTGTCACCCCCCGCCAAAAAAGGGTCCTTCCTTGTACTTCGTTTTAGAGACCCGCAACTCTGCTCTTCAAAGTTAGATTCGTTCTGGAGGGAAAAGGTTTGAGAAAAGCGAAAAAGGGAGTAACTCAAAAAGAGGTACTTTGGTGAAGAAGGTAATGTTACGGTCTCGTTACAATCGAGGAAATCTCAGGCTCCTGACTTCTTGGAGCTCTCCCCGGTGTTAGCGACTGGCTTTTTTTGCTCAGCACACTTTGTGAGGATGGCCGAGCGGAGCCGCGTTCGCAGATCGTCGGGCAACTCGTAAAGTTCAGAGTCGCGGTAAATCTCAATGGTCATCTTCGTGGTGTTGCATACGACGTAGCAGTCGTGGCACCAGGCGAGATGCTCGTCCAGTTCAGCCTTTGTATCGGCGTCAATAACGCCGTCGAGGTAATCGGTCAACTCTTTCAAGAAGTCAGAGCAGTTCACTTTCGCCCGTCTCCGTTCTCACGCCGCTTGAAGTACTTGCTCAAACGTTCCCGCAATTGCAAACGCGCTCTCAGCAGCCTCGACTTCACTGCCGGTATGCTGAGGTTCAGTGCCTCAGCCGTTTCTTCCGTCGAAAGACCTTCCACGTCGCGCAGAACAAACACGGTCCGGAAACTGGGAGGCAGTCCATTGATGGTCTTCGTCAGGATCTGCTTCAGTTCCGCCTGTTTATACTGCTGCTCCGGGTTTGGTGACCAATCGGCCACCTCGCGCGGAATCGAATCGTCCTCGGTCTTGACGTCTTCGTCCAGCGATACTGTCCGCTCCGGGCGGCGGCGGCGCAACTTCATCAGCGCTTCGTTCACCGCTATCCGCACCAGCCAGGTGTAGAACTTCGACTGCTCCTGAAACTGGTTCAGATTTCCGTACGCCTTCAAGAACGCGTCCTGCACTACGTCTTCGGCGTCTTCCCGATTCTGCGTAATATGTTGCGCAATCCGGAAGACGTTTCGGTCGTAACGCTTGACGAGCTCTTCAAAAGCGCCCATGTCGCCATTTTTGGCGGCTCGGACAAGCATCAGCTCATCGCTGATGGGCTCGTTCTGTTTTGTTTGGATTACGTCCATGCTATAGCCGATTCAGGAATTTGCGGAACATGAAAACTTCTCATCACTATTGTAAATGGTTTGCGATGACTGTGAGCTGCAAATCTCCAGGCGCAAAAATCGCGTTCAGTCGAGTGAAATAGCTGCGACATGCGCGCTTGAACCCGGTTGTGAGACCTGCCAGGAAGCTTTCTGGTAAACAGCTCATCCCAGCACTATCCACAAATTGGACGGGCGAATTGCACCAAGGTAACCACGATACGCAGTCAGTGCGTTGACACGGGCCGCACAGGCCCTATAATCGCCATCTGAGTTCTTGTTTTTTTGTAATGAGTCAGCACGACACAATCCGCGAATTGATCGAGGCAGCCGTCGCCGAGTCTTTCGACGAACACCTTCGGGTGCTTCACGACGACATCGTGAGCCGCGTGATGCAGTCTGTCGGCCCATTGATCGAGGCCGCGTCGAAGGCATCCTCGGCAAAGGATATCAACACTGTCGTCGCCACCATTCAGAGCGCTTCGCAGCAGGTGGAGATACTCAAGAGCCTGCTCGACGGCGCGTCTGAATTTAGTGCGAGGACGGCCCTGTTCATCTTGCGCGGCAACGTGGCAGTTGGGTGGCAGGCTCGTGGCTTCTCGGACAACGACGCCATTAAGGCTGTCATGATCGACGCCAGTACAGGCGCGGTTGGCCGTGCGATTCACGATTTTGCGACCACGATCACGCCGGTGTCCGGGTTCGATCCAAAGTTCGCTTCCTCGATGGGAGCGCCGCTCGACGATAATTGTGTGCTGGTGCCGCTTATCGTTCGCGGAAAAGTCGCGGCTCTGCTGTATGCCGATGCCGGCGACGAAGGCATTTCGTCCGACGTACATGCTCTTGAGTTGCTGGCGCGAGTCGCGGGAGACTGGATCGAGTTGCAGGCGCTTCGAAAGGCTGCGGGCGCTCCAGCCCACTACCCGACTCCCGCATCCCTTCCGACTCCCCCGCCGGTGGCAGCGCCCGCGCATGAGGCAGCGCCCGCGATAGCTCCCGCGCCAACAGCGCAGTACGCCGCTCCGCCGGTGCCCCCGGTCGAAACACAAGTTGTGCCTCCAGCGCCGGTTTCCGAGCCTTCCCCGAGTACCCCGTCGAGCGTACAGGTGGCAGCGGTCCCGCCGGGTCCGCCTGTGGATGAAGAGGAACTGCACAAGAAGGCGCGAAGATTTGCCAAGCTGCTGGTGGACGAAATTGTCCTTTATAACCAGCCCAAGGTGATCGAAGGCCGGCAGAATCAGGATCTATACGACCGGTTAAGAGACGATATTGAGAAAAGCCGTGCCACTTACGAAAAGCGCTACGCCCAGACTTCCGTTTCCAAGTGCGGCTACTTTACCCAGGCGCTGATAGCCGGACTTGCCGATCACAACGTGATTCTCCTCGGCAGCAACTTTCCGCGTTAAACTAGAATCAACTGTGAGTATCCGGAAGCTGTTTCTCATCTCCGTACTTGTCTCCCTTCTGGCGGCTGCTGTTGTGGCGCAGCAGGACTCCGCCTCGAAGAAGACCGCCGAAACGCCCGCCACGCCCGCCACTTCGAAGCAAGCTGCGGTGCCTGCGAAGAGCGCCTCGCCTTCCGTCACTCCAAAGAAACCTTCTACGGCTCCGAAAAAAACCACTGCCGCCAAACAAACTGCGGCCACAAAAAAAACGGCGGCCACAAAATCGAAAAAGGCGGCCGTAAGCTCGAAGAAGGCTCCTGTAAGCGCAAAGAGTGTCGCGGCGCGGAAGCGTGAGCGCGCGGCGGTCGAGCGTCGCTTGCGGCGCATGAACACCGCTTTTGTGGCGTCGAGTTTGCTCAAGCCCATGGCGCGGCAGTTGCTGCAGTACCGCACGCGGGCAGCTTATGCCGGCGTCGAGTCGTTCGCCACGAAGCACGCGGGCACGGACGCTGGCGCCATGGCCTACCTCGACATCGGCTATGCCCGCATCCTCGACCACGAATACGCGCAGGCGGTCGCGCCGTTGAAGAAGGCCCGCCTTCATGCCGGGGACTTGGCTGACTATGGCGATTACTTCCTGGCAACAGCGTACGCTGGCACCACACAGCCTGAGCTCGTCGTTTCCACGTTGAAGGACTTTGACGCCAAGTATCCGGACTCCCTCTTTCTACGTGACTCCGTAATCATGTACAGCAATGCGCTGATCGCGGCGGGGCGCCCGCAGGAGGCTCTTTCGATACTCGCGAAGCACCGGCAGCCCCAGCGTGCGGACGTTGAATTTGCCATCGGGCGCGCCTACTTGAAGTTGGGGGATTCCGCCAAGGCCGCGGAAACGCTGAGCCATCTGTACTACACAATGCCGCTGGCCGGAGAATCGTCCGAGGCGCGCGCCGATCTCGATTCGCTGGCCTCGGCCGGCGTGATCCCTCCTCCTTCATTTGCCGACCGCAAGCAGCGCGCCGATCTGCTCGCCGAGGCCCGCCGCTCCTCCGATGCCGCCCGCGAATATCGCGCACTTTTGAACGAAGCGCCACCCGATGATCGTCCCGCGATCCAGGCGGCGCTTGGGATGGCTCTGCATCGCAGCGGCAATGATCGCGACGCCCGCAGCCTTCTTGAACCGATGCCGGATTCCACCCAGGAATACGATGCTCAGAGGCTGCTCGCCCTGGCCGAAATGGCGCGCAACTCCGATGACGAAACCCGCTTCACGGATGTCGTTTCCCGGCTCCGGCAGAATCACGCAACCAGTAACTACTTCGGGGACGCGTTGCTGCTGGGCGGGAATATGTACCTGCTCAAGCGCGACCTCGACCATGCAATCGACTACTTCCGCGAACTTCAAGAACGATTTCCCACGCAGAAACGCGCGTCCTATGCGCATTGGAAAGCCGCCTGGCTCAGCCTGAGGCAGGGAAGGAACGACGAAGCCCGGAAATTGTTTGAAGAGCAGGTTGACTGGTATCCCGCCTCGCCGGAGGTCCCCGCCGCTCTCTATTGGCGCGCGCGATTGGCGGAAGAGGATCACGATAGCAACAAGGCCCGGCAGTACTACGAGAAACTCGCGGACAATTTCCGGCAGTATTACTACGCGGACCTCGCCCGGATCCGCTTAGCACAAATGGGTGATCCCGGCGGCGATCCACCTCCCGACCCGATCTTGCAGAAGATTACGCCGCCGGTCGTGCCCGCCGGTCTGGCGGAAGACGCTCCGGTGGACGATCTGCGCGTGCAGAAAAGCCGGCTGCTCGATAACGCCGGCATGATCGATTTCTCCGTTCGTGAACTGCGACTCGCGGCCGCCGATGGTGGCGCGGGCTGGGCAAACCGGGAGATCGCGCGCATGTTCACCGAGGATGCGCGTTATGACCGCGCGCTGCAAACGCTCAAGCGCGCCGTTCCTTCCTACTATGCCTTGGAGTTGTCAGGACTGCCACGCGACTGCTGGGAAATGTTGTTCCCGCGTCCCTATTGGACTGAGTTGAAGAAGTCATCGATGGCAACCAATCTCGATCCGTTCCTGGTCGCCGCACTCATTCGGCAGGAGTCCGAGTTTAATCCCGGTGCGATGTCCAACGCGAACGCCTATGGCCTGATGCAGTTGCTGCCCGCAACCGGAAAGACGGTTGCCCGCGGGTTGAAAGTGCGCGGTTTTGCAACTCAGCAGTTGCTGTCGCCGGCGATGAATATTCAGCTCGGGACGCGCTACTTCCGCGATTTGGTCGACCGTTATAACGGCCGCTACGAGTACGCGCTCGCGGCCTACAACGCCGGCGCGGATCGTGTGGACTCCTGGCTCGCGAATGGACCCTACCGCGACCCACAGGAGTTCGTCGAGTCAATCCCGTTCACCGAGACGCGAGAGTACGTGCAGGCGATCATGCGTAACGCAAGCATCTACCGCAAACTCTACGGGACACCCTAGAGCGCGAGGTCATCTTCTTCCGAACGCATAACTGACACCCACAACGGTGCGCAACCGGCTTTGCCCCATACTTTCGAGGTGGGTGCGTTCAAGGCCTATTTTTCCACGAGCAGTCCAGTGGGAAGATAACCTGTAGTCTACGCCGCCGCCCAGCAGCCATGTGAAGGCTGTGTCCGATGCATTCACGCTCAGGTTTTGTGTTGGTGCCCTGACCGTTGTGCTCAGATGAGAGAGGCCGAACTGCGCTTCACCAAAGAACTTAAGCAGTCTTATTTTCTCATTACTCTTACTCTTGAACAGCCCTGGGAAAAAGATGCGCGGCCCGAACAGGATGTTCTGCAAGCTGCTGTTTATTACCACCGCCCCAAACGGAGTTCCCGCGAAGGGACCGATCGAGGTAGTGTCCCAACCAGCGTCAAAATCAGCGGCAATCGAAATCCTGGGCGTAAAGTACAACGCGGTGCCGGCGTTAAAACCATCCAGGCCTTGATTGCCCGTTATGTGGGCCCAGCCCCCATTGAATTCAACGTTGTGTTTGGCAATAACGTCTGTAACCTGTGCATGCGCGTTGAGGCATAGAGCGAACATCACCGCTAACATTTTCCATGCTGACTTCTTCATGGTCTTTCTCGTTCCTTTCGAAGCGTTCGGCCCCACATCTTCTCCGTCACTTGCTATGCGAAGAGTTTCGCTTCACTGCGCCTCTGACGCGGAAAGGGATGGGGTTGCTACATACGAAGCGGAACGTGCATACGAGGTTGCGCCTCATTCCAGCCGCAGCCCTCGAATACAGAGACTCTGGCGAGCATCGGGCAGAGGTGCGGCTGGATTTTCGGCGGCTTGAAACGCGATTGGCCGCGATCAGATTTCGAGAATGACCGGCATAACCAGTGGCCGGCGCGACGTGTTCTTCACGATGAAGCGCTTCAGATCCTGGCGGATCTTTTCCTTGATGACGCCGTAATCGCCCCGCTCCTCGTCGCTGGACGACTCGAGCGTGCGCGTCACAACCTCTCGTGCCTCGGTCAGGAAGCCGTTTTCACCGAACCCAGCGAATCCGCGCATCACAATCTCCGGCGTGGTCTCGACCTTGCCGGTCAGCTTGTTGATTGCGATGATGGGAAGCACAAACCCGTCTTCGCTCAGTAGGCGCCGGTCCTTGATGATGAGATCTTCGACCACCTCGCCCATCGATCCCGAATCGATGCACACGCGTCCCACGGCGATGCGCCCGGCCTTCCGCACGCCCACTCCGTCGAATTCGACGATGTCGCCGCTCTCCATCATGAGCACCTGGCCGACCGCGCCCTTCATGGATGCCGCGAGCTCGCAATGAACCTTCAGTTGGCGGAACTCGCCGTGGATCGGAATAAAGTATCTCGGCTTCACCAGGTTGATCAGCAGCTTCAGTTCTTCCTGGCTGGCGTGTCCACTGACATGGATCGGCGGCTTCGACCCGTCTTCGTAGACTACTTTCGCATCGCGCCGGAAGAGGTGATCGATCATGCGATAGATCGATTTCTCGTTGCCGGGAATGATGCGTGACGACAGCACAACCGTGTCCCCTGCATCAATGTGGGCGTGTTTATGATTGTCCACCGCCGCCCGCGAAAGCGCAGACATCGGCTCGCCCTGTGTGCCGCTGATCATGATGCACACCCGTCCAGCCGGAAAATTCTTGATTTCGCCCGGATGGATCAGCGTGCCGTCGGGAATGTCCAGGTATCCGAGGTCCTGCGCGATCTCAGCGGAAGAATTCATCGATCGTCCGACAAGCGCGACCTTGCGGTTGTGCTCGTACGCCAGTTCGATCGCCAGCTTGATGCGATGAACCGAAGACGAGAAGCACGAAACGAAAATCTTTTGCTCTGCCCGCGCAAACACATTGTCCATGCGCGGACGCACCGCGCGCTCGCTTGGCGTGTAACCGGGCCGCTCGGCGTTGGTGGAATCCGAAAGCAGCGCGAGCACGCCCTTGCCGCCATACTCCGCGAACGTATGAAGATCGAACAGCCGGTTGTCCGTCGGCGTCGGATCAACCTTGAAGTCGCCCGTGTGGATGATGACTCCCACCGGCGTCGTGATCGCCAGCGAGACGGCGTCCACGACGCTATGCGTCACCTGTATCGGGTGGATCGTAAACGGGCCGATGGTGAACCGCTCACCGGGGACCATCTCGTTCAGGGAGGCGTTGTCGAGCAATTTGTGCTCGTCCAGCTTGTCCTCGACGTAGGCCAGCGTGAATTCCGTGCCATAAACGGGCACGTTCATTTCGGTGAGGATCCAAGGCACGGCCCCGATGTGGTCCTCGTGCCCGTGGGTCAGGATGATCGCGCGCACACGTTCGCGGTTTTCGCGCAGGTACGTGATGTCGGGCACCACGACGTCAACGCCCAGAAGTTCTGCCTCCGGGAACATCATGCCGGCGTCGATGACGATGATGTCGTCAGCCCAGCGCACGGCCATGCAGTTCATTCCAAACTCGCCGCAACCACCCAGCGGCACGATCTGTAGCTTGCCTTCTGTCATGTTATTCAAACTTGATATTAGCAGCTAAACGCCCTAAACGCTGAGTCATCCTGAGCCGCAGGCGAAGGACCCATGCATTTCGCTCGCGCCACCACCGCCCCGACCTTCCACCACTACCGCCCGCAGCTTGTTCCACAGCTTGTCATCCCGAGCCGCAGGCGAGGGACCCGCTTTTCGTCCGCACCGCCACATCTCCCTCCGTCCCACCACCGCCGCCCACAGCTTGTCATCCCGAGCCGCAGGCGAGGGACCCGCTTTTCGCCGGCACCGCCGCATCTCCCTCCGCCCCACCACCGTCGCCCACAGCTTGTCATCCCGAGCCGCAGGCGAGGGACCCGCTTTTCGTCCGCACCACCACCTCGCCCACCTTCACCACCGCCGCCCACAGCTTGTCATCCCGAGCCGCAGGCGAGGGACCTGCTTTTCGTCCGCACCGCCACCGTCGCCGACCGTTCCACCACCGCCGCCCACAGCTTGTCATCCCGAGCCGCAGGCGAGGGACCCCTATGGTCACCACGATGCCCATCCCCATAAACAACCAGTGTGCGCTAAAATATCTGCGATGCCTGACGAGAATAAAGGCTGGATGCGGCGAAGAGTTGAAGTCGCTATCCAGCGCGGCTTCACGAACGCCTATAACACGGTAAGAGTCGATCCCTCCAAATTTCTCATGCAAATGCAGGCCGCTTACGGCGTGCCCATCACAACATTTCACGGCGTGTATTCCGTTCAAATCGAGCAGCTCGATGCCGTGGCGGTCGATGTTGTCCGCGCGGGGATGAAGATGGCTGCCGCCGAGGGCGCGGGCTTCGGACTCGGTGGCCTGTTTACCATCCTGCCCGATCTTGGCATTCTGGCGGCGATCACCATGCGCACGATTCAGAAACTCAGCCTGGTGTACGGCTTCGAGTTCAACACCGATGCAGAAATGGCCGAATTATGGGTTGCCGCCGCCAGCGCCGCCGGCGTGGACATCAGCCGCGAGCTACTCGAAAAACAAGTCGTCAACCGGTTTGTTCCCAGGGTAATTCAGCGGATCGCGGTCCAGGCCAGCGGGGAAGCGGTCGAGAAGTGGGCCGGAAGAGTGATCCCCGTCCTAAGCTCCGCCATCGGCGCCGGCCTCAACTACTACTTCGTTCGCGCCTGGGGAGAACGCGCCGTCCAGCATTTCCGCGACAAGCACCTTCTGCTCCGACGCCAAATGCTCAAGGCTGACTTGGAGCACGACAGCCTGGAAAAACCCAGCCCCAAGCCCATCGGCCTCATAACCAATAGCGAATAGCTATATCAACCCGCCCACATCGCCTCCCGTTTCCACCAGCACCGCCCGCAGTTTGTCATCCTGAGCCGAAGGCGAAGGACCCATGCACTTCTCCCGCACCACCACGACCGCCTCCCCCTTCCACCACCACCGCCCCCAGCTTGTCATCCTGAGCCGAAGGCGAAGGACCCATGCACTTCTCCCGGAGTGCAAACTCCGCCGTCGTCAGACGCATGTCAAGTGCCTTTCCGCGCCAATACTATCCTAAGTAATTGAAACTAATGCAAATATAAATATCGTCACATTGTCGGGATTCCCCTCCAAAGTTGTCATACTTAGATTAGGACTGAAATTGGCACGATCTTCCAAAAGGGATATCGAAGTAGTAAGTCGCTTAGTTTTAGTGACTTACGTTTCGCTCACGTTAGATCGACCAGCTAACTATCTTTATTTCAATAATATACGAATCTGCAGAAAGGGAGGGGGGACCTCCGTGAACCGGTGTTTCCCCAGTGTCCTCTGTGTTGGGTGTTTCAGGAGCTTTTGACAAACGCCGCCTGCACCGTCGCCGACGGCTGTGGATTTCCGAACTCGCCTTCCCAGCGCGCGACCACGCACGATGCCAGGCAGTTGCCGATGACGTTGACCGCCGTTCGTCCCATGTCCATCAACTGATCGATGCCTAACAGGATAAACACGGGTTCGGTAGGCAGGTTAAACATGCCCACCGTGCCCAGCAGTATGACCAGTGCCGCGCGCGAGACTCCGGCGACGCCTTTGCTGGTCAGCATCAGCGTCAGCATCATGACGATCTGCTGGCCGAGGCTCATGTGAACGCCCGCGGCCTGTGCGACAAAGATTGCCGCGAGCGAGAGGTACATCGTGCTGCCGTCAAGATTGAAACTATAGCCCGTCGGAATAACGAACGACACGATCTGGCGCGGGACGCCGATGGCTTCCATAGACTCCATCGCCCTCGGCAGCGCGGCTTCGGAACTGCTGGTGGCGAAGGCGATCGAGGCTGGTTCAGCAACGGCCCTCAAGAATTGCTTCAGCGGAACCCTGGCTAAATACGCAATCGGCAGCAGCACAAAAAGCAGGAAGACAATGAGCGCCACGTATAGCGTCGCCAGTAGGAAGAAGAGATTCACCAGCACGCCAACGCCGGTGTGACCCACTGTGTACGCCATGGCCGCACCCACGCCAAAGGGCGCGAGCAGCATCACGATGTTAGTGAACTTGAACATCGTCTCGGCCAGGCTCTCGGCAAAGGCCAGCATTGGCTTGCGTTTGTCCTCTCGCACCATGGCAAGCGCAATGCCGAACACGATGCTGAACACGACGATTTGGAGGACTTGGTTATCAGCGACCGATTTGGCGATGTTCTCGGGAAAAACGTGCAGTATGGTATCGGCAACGGTGGGCTTGGTGACTGCGAGCGTTTCTCCGGCGGCAGGAGCGGCAAGTTTCACGCCGACGCCCGCTTTGCTTAGGTTGATTGCTCCGAGTCCGATCATCAGCGCTATCGTGGTGACGGCCTCAAAATACACGATGGCCTTGATGCCCATGCGCCCGATTTTTTTCAGGTCTGAGTGGGCGGCGATGCCGCTTACCAGTGTCGCGAACAGCAGCGGCGCGATGATCACCTTGATCATGCGCAGAAATACCTGGCTTACAACGCGCAGTTGCTCGGCGACGTTCGGCCAATCGTGCCCGATCTCGCCGCCCGCGATCATGGCCACGATGATCCATGTGGTGAGGTTGCGCTTTATGCCGCCATACGCGATCAGCGCGCCGATAAAGAGCCACCGCGTGATGAGCAAAACGCGGTCAGAAAGGTGAAGAAATCCGTAGTGAGTTCCGAGAGAGAGCAAGGCGGCCAGTGCCAGCAGCGCGAGTGCCGTAAACAGAGTTTTGGTTCGCATGTCGTGGTCCGAAAAGCCTCCGTGTCTACGTGCCTCCGTGGTGAACACGCTATCTCAACAACTCTTCCAGCGCCGACCCGCGATCCGTCTTCTCGTCGCGGTACTTGACGATGACTGGTGCGTAGAGCGACAAGTCCCCACTCGGCAGCTTTGCCTCTATCGATTGCCCGCGAGCCCGGAACGACGACCGCGTTTTCCGGCACAACCAGCGGTTGCTCCGGAGTTGCCCTGTAAATCTCGCCGCGCACCACGTCGTAGAGCGGCGTGGATCTCGTCAGGATGGTTCCCGCGCCCAGCACCGCGCGAGCCCGCACCTGCGTGCCCTCGTAGACGCCGCAGTTGCCGCCAATAAGCACGTCGTCTTCAATGATGACCGGGCTGGCGTTGATCGGTTCGAGCACTCCGCCGATCTGTGCCGCCGCGCTCAGGTGTACGCGTCTTCCGATCTGCGCGCACGATCCGACGAGCGCGTGCGAATCGACCATTGTGCCTTCGTCCACGTAAGCGCCGACGTTGATGTACATCGGCGGCATGCAGACCACGCCCGGAGCAATGTATGCGCCCGTACGCGCCGACGATCCACCCGGCACAACTCGTACCCCGTCGGCCACGCTGAACTGGCGGGCAGGAAAGGTAGCTTTATCGACGAAAGGCAAGGACCCGGCAGCCCCCATTTCGACCATTTCGCCAATACGGAATCCGAGCAGGATACCCTGCTTCACCCACGTGTTTGTGCGCCAGACGCCGTCGATTTTTTCCGCGGCGCGGATCTTGCCCGCAGTCAGTTGCTCGCGGAAGAGTTCGAAGCACTGCGACGCCTCAGGCGCGTTCTTTGCCTCCGCACCCATGGCAAACAGGTGTTCAATGATTTGTCTAAGTTCGCTCATTCTGAACTGGAGTATAGCGGATTTGTTAATTTGGAAATCGCATTTTGTGAACTGGAGCGCGCGCGGCCGCATCTTACGGCTGATGGCCGATCTCACCCAACTGCTTGGGCGCACGCTTGTACTTGTTGCGCATCCGGACGACGAAACAGCGGGTTGCGGCGGGCTACTTCAGCGGATTGCGGAGCCGATCGTGGTGTTCGCGACCGATGGCGCTCCTCGGGACCGGTATTTCTGGGACAAGTACGATTCGCGCCTGCGTTACCAGCGTGTTCGTGAAGAAGAGGCTCGTGCCGCGATGTCGACGATTGGCGTATCCGAGATTGAGTTTCTCGGCGCTGAGCCGCGCGACGGGAGCGAGGGAATCTGCGATCAGGAGTTGTACTTGCATCTTGCAGACGCAGTCGCTCGGGTGTCGCGAATCGCCCAGCTTCGCCGCCCCCAGGCCATCCTCACCCTTGCCTACGAGGGCGGCCATCCGGACCACGACTCTTGCAGCATCATAGCCGCACGAGTTGGCGCGCAATATCAATTGAAAGTGTGGGAGTTCCCCTTGTACTCTCGGCCGTCCTCCCGCGGGATTCAGTATCTAAGTTTTCTCGCGCCCGACCCGAACAAAGAAGTGGCGATCGAACTTACTTCCGCCGAATTAGCGAACAAGCAAGCCATGTTGCAGGCTTATGCCTCGCAACATCCATTCGTCCTGTGGTTCGATCCGAAGGTGGAACGCTTTCGACCGCAGCGTAACTACGACTACACGCGTCCGCCCCACACTGGCAAGTTGAATTACGAGGCGTGGAAATGGCCGATGACCGGTGCGGATGTCTGTGCCGCCTATTGCAGGTTTGCGGCAAACCACTCGGCGGTGGGCCCACGCCATTCGGCGGTGAAGTAATGACGAGCCCGAACCGGCTCCGAATTCTCTACGTCGCCTATCCGCTTTTGCCCGTGTCCGACGAAAGCGCCGGGGGCGCCGAGCAGATGCTGGCCCTGCTCGAACGCGAGATGCATTCGCGTGGCCATCAAACCACGGTGGCCGCCTGCGACGGATCAAAAGCTTCCGGCGAACTGTTCGCCACCGGTCGAGCGTCAGATAAGGTCGATCGCTTCGAACAGCGCGATGCCGAGCATAGTACGCGGATCGTGGAGTTCATCTCAGAATTACAGCGTATCGGCAGTGGCTTCGACATTGTTCACGACGAAAGTGGGCGGTTCTGGAAGTGCGCTTCAGCGATCCCGATCCCTGTGCTCGCCACATTGCACCTTCCTCGAAGTCTTTACGACTCCGAAGCGTTTTCCGATTATGCGCCCAACGTCGCGTTCAACTGCGTCTCTCACTCGCAGCGGAGCAGTTTCACTGATCTCCCGCGAATGACGGGCGTAATCGAGAATGGCATCGAAGTCGCGCGCTTTCCATTTTCCGTGCACAAGCGCGACTACCTGCTTTGGATTGGACGTATCTGCGAAGAGAAGGGAACTCACATTGCAATCGATGTTGCCGAAAGAGCCGGGCTGCCGCTGATCATCGCGGGACAGGTGTATCCATTTTCATACCATCAAGACTATTTCGCGCGGGAGGTGGCGCCACGCCTTGAACGCGCGCGCGTGCATGTTCAATTCGTGCAGAAGCCGTCATTCACCGACAAGCTGAACCTGTTGCAGAACGCGCGCGCCGTGCTCGTTCCTGCGCTCGTGAATGAGACAAGTTCACTCATCGCGATGGAGGCCATGGCCTGCGGCACGCCCGTGATCGCTTTTCGCCGGGGCGCTCTTCCCGAAGTAATCGCCGATAGAGAAACCGGACTTTTAGTGAGTTCAGTGCAGGAAATGGCGGAAGCGACAACCCACGTGAACGACATCAATCCACAGCAATGCCGTTCACGAGTCGAAACTCTCTACAACTCGCGCCGCATGGCGCAGGATTACGAAACACTTTATCTGCGCGTATTGGCTGAGTCTTCGCCCGAAATCGTGAAAACAAGCGCCGCCTGGAATGCTATTGTGCCGTTGCGGTCTGCGTGAGCAGGCCCGCTTCGGCAGCGATCTTCTCCAGTTTGGCGCGCGTGTCTTTCTTCATCGGGCACAGCGGCAGACGATAGACTTCCTCAATTTTGCCCATCATCGCGAGCACGGCTTTGACCGGCAGCGGGTTGGACTCGATGAAGTTCGCCTGCATCAGCGGCAGGTACTTGCGGAAGATCGCGCGTGCGTTGTCCCAGTCGTTCGTCATTGCGGCGCGCGTCATCTGCGCCATTTCAGCAGGGATTTCGTTCGACACGACCGAGATGATGCCCACGCCACCGAGCGCGATCACCGGCAGTGTCACCGCATCGTCGCCAGAGAAGACGAGAAAATCGTCCGGCACCATGTTGAGCACGTTCGCAATCTGGTTGATACTGCCGCTGGCTTCCTTCACTGCGCGGATGTTCGGAATCTGCGCGAGCCGTGCCAGCGTTTCCGGTTCGATGTTCGCGCCGGTGCGGCCCGGCACGTTGTAGAGCACCACCGGCTTGTCCACCGCCTCGGCGATGGCCTTGAAGTGCAGATACTGCCCCTCCTGCGTCGGCTTGTTGTAATAAGGCGATGCGGTGAGAATGGCGTCCACTCCTGGAATGGCCGCGACTTCGGCGGCTTTCTTTACGGCGTCGCGCGTGTCGTTAGAGGTTGCTCCGGCGAGGATCGGCACGCGTCCCGCCACAACTTCGATTGTCGTCTGGATGACGCGAAGCCATTCGTCGCGGTTGAGCGTCGGGGTTTCGCCCGTCGTGCCGCAGGGGAGAAGAAAGTCAATGCCGGACTCAACCTGCCACGCAACAAGCGAGCGCAACGCGCGCTCGTCGATGGAGCCATCGGCTTTGAACGGAGTCACTAAAGCGGTGCCGCAACCACGCAGTTTCATAAAATCTCGCTGAAATAGCTTATCTCAAAAGAACGTTGTGGGCGTGAGCTACGGCTTCATTTCGCGAAAAACTTGCTTGAAATCGTAGAAGCCCTTCTTGCCCGCGATCCACTCGGCTGCCTGCACGGCGCCTTCGGCGAATCCGCGCCGCGATTTCGCGTCGTGCGTCAGCATCATCGTATCGTTCCCGGAGTCGAGCACCAGCACGTGCATCCCGACGGTCTCGCCCTCGCGAACGGAGGTGATCTTCAGCTCCTGCCCGCTCGCCTCTTTGACGATACCCTGCAACACCACTGCCGTTCCGGACGGCGCGTCTTTCTTGCTCGTGTGATGGCGCTCGGCGATCTCGCCCCGATATCCGTGGTCCAGGGCTGTGGCGGCCGTCCTGACGATTTCGAAGAACAGGTTCACGCCGATGGAGAAGTTCGATCCATGGATGAACCCGATGCCGCTATGCGCGACCAATTCCTTGATCGTGGGAATCTCGCCGTACCAGCCCGTCGTGCCGACGACAAGGTTCTTGCCGGCTCTGGCACAAGCCCGAATGTTCTCCATGACGGCCCCGGGTGCGGTGAAATCAATCGCGACGTCTATGTTTGCCAGCTTCTCGGGGGTGAGCGCAGCCCCATCCGCGTTGTCGAATTCATCGACGGAAGTAACGTTGTGACCGCGCTCTTTCGCGATCTCCGCCACGAGCGACCCGGTCTTTCCTTTGCCGAGCACGAGTACGTTCAATCAAACACCTCCGGATCGACTTCGCTGAAAAACGTCGCGTGAAGTCGTCGCACCACTTCCGGCGCGTCATCTTCATCGACAACGAACGTGATATTGATCTCCGACGCGCCTTGGGAAATCATGCGCACGTTGATGTCTGAGATCGCCGCAAAAGTCTTTGCCGCAATACCTGCCGTCCCGCGAATGTTATCACCGACCAGGCAGACGATTGCCTTGCGACCTTCATACTTCACATCCGCAAGGTCCTGAAGGTCGGCGGCAATCGCAGGGATGGCTTCGTTGGAATCGACCGTTAGCGAAACGCTGACCTCTGAAGTCGAAACCACGTCCACGGCGCACTTGTGACGGTCGAAGATGTCGAAGAGCGTTTTGAGAAAACCGTGCGCCATCAACATGCGCGCAGCCGCGATGTCAATCACGGTAATACGCTTCTTCATGGCCACGGCCTTGAAGATGTTGCGGCACTTGGGCGCCTGCGCCTGGATGCGGGTTCCCGCGTTCTCGGGATTGCGCGAATTCAGCACCAGAACGGGAATATTCTTCTCGATGGCGGGCAGCAGCGTGGCCGGATGCAGCACCTTCGCTCCGAAATAAGCGAGTTCCGCCGCTTCCTCGAAGCTGATGACCTTGATCCGGTGGGCATCGGGACAGAGGTTCGGGTCCGTGGTCTTCATGCCGTCAACGTCTGTCCATATTTCGATGCGGGTGGCGTTTAGACCGGCGCCCACGATGGCCGCCGAAAAGTCCGAACCACCGCGACCGATCGTTGTCGAGACGCCCTCGGCTGTCGCGCCGATGAATCCGCCCATAACCGGAACGCACCCCTGTTCCAACAGCGGCTTGATTTTCTTGTGCAGGCGCAGATCGATCGCTTCCATCTGCGGTACGGCGCGGGTGTGGCGCGCGTCGGTAATCATCACTTCGCGCGAATCGATCAATGCCGAGTTCATTCCACGAACCGCAAATGCCGGAGCGACCATCTTGCTCGATAGCCGTTCGCCGTAAGAAAGGACGTTATCGGTGGTACGCGGGGTCAGTTCTCCGACCGCAGCGATGCCGCTCAGCAGTTCGTCGAGCGCGTTGAACTCGCGCTCGAGTTCGGCGTGGATATCGGTAAATACGGCAGTGCCCAGCAACTCGCTGGTTGTGGCGTAATGTCGCTCGCGCAGACTGCGGCAAAGCTCCAGCGCCCTGGACCGGTCGCCATCACCCGCCGCGCGTGCCATCGCGACCAGCGTGTCAGTCACCTTCGACATGGCGCTGACCACCACGACAGGCTTTTCCGCCAGCCGCGCGCGCACGATGCACGCAGCCCGGTCTATCGCTATGGCATCCTCCACCGAGGTGCCGCCAAATTTCATTACGATCATGAGAGCAATTTGGTGATTTGGTGATCTGGTGATTGACGATTGCAAAACTCTGGTGGCCGAAGATAGCGAGCTAACGTCGGAAAATCATCACTCAACAAATCACCAAATCGTCACTAGTCAAAGTACCCCTGCGCCTTCAGCAACTCGGCGTTCAACAGCGCCGCGCCCGCCGCGCCACGGATTGTGTTGTGCGACAGCAAGGTAAATTTCCAGTCGAACACGCTGCACGGACGCAACCGCCCAATGCTGGTCGCCATGCCCTTGCCGCGCTCCAGATCGAACCGTGGCTGCGGCCGGTCTTGCGCGGTGTCGTACAGGATCGGCTCCGGTGGCGCCATCGGCAAGTCGAGTTCCTGCGGCACTGCGCGGAACTGCTGCCACGCCTTGATGATCTCTTCCGCCGACGCTTTCTGCTTCAACTTGATCGAGACCGACTCGGTGTGCCCGTCCTCAACGGCAACGCGGTTGCATTGCGCACTGATATCGAAACTTGCAATGTTGATGCTGTTGCCGTTCAACGAGCCCAGCAGCTTCTTCGCTTCCTCTTCCATCTTTTCTTCTTCATTGGAGATGAAGGGAACCACGTTGCCGAGAATGTCCAGCGAAGCCACACCTGGATATCCGGCGCCGCTGACCGCCTGCATGGTCACGACGAACACCTTTTCGATGCCAAACGCATGTTGCAGCGGAGCCAGCGCCATGACCAGTCCGATGACGGAGCAGTTCGGATTCGTTACCGCAAAGCCGCCCGACGACTTGCGCCACTTTTGCCCAGCGATCAACGCCATGTGATCGGCGTTCACCTCGGGGATTACCAGTGGCACGTCCGGGCACATACGCAGCGCGCTCGAGTTGGACACCACGGCGCATCCTGCCTCGGCAAATTGTGGCTCAAGTTCCGCTGCGATCTTGCTGTCGAGTGCGGCAAAGATGACCTTCGGTGCCGTCTTCGGATCAGGCTGCGACACAAACATTTCGGCTACGCGCTTCGGAATCGCAGTCTTCAACCGCCAGCGCGCAGCTTTCGCATAGGTCTGCCCAGCTGAGCGGTCGGACGCCGCCAACCACGCCACTTCGAACCATGGATGATGCTCAAGAAGCTGTATGAAGCGCTGACCGACTACACCGGTCGCGCCGAGAATTCCAACGGGGATCTTTTTCTGTTCCATCAGTCTGATTAGGCTCAAATCGCCAAAAAATTATGTGCTCCAATCATAAACCATGCGGCTGGATTCGCCGATTCCGTAATGCCGAAGAGAAGTATCGGAAAAATCGATTCGTTCAGCTTGTTCAGGCTCCCGGTCCCCAATCGTTTTTGGGATTCGCTGTTTGGCTCCACCAGGTATTCGTCAATGAACACGGCGACCAGCGCGGCGGTTGGGACGGCGACGAGCGCGCCCAGAACTCCGGCCAGCGAAGCGCCAAGACTCAGTGCGATCACTACGGCCAGCGCCGGCAAGTCAACCGTTGTTTTCATGATCTTCGGCGTGAGGAACGCGTTTTCAAACTGATGGTAGCCGAAGAAGAAGAGCAGCACGGCGCCGACCTTCGTCCAAGAATCGAATGCGGCGATGGTCCCACCCAGCGCCGCGGCCGCGATTGGTCCGACGACTGGCACGATATTCGCCATGCCCGCAAAGACCGCGAGCGCATAGAAGTACCTGACCTTTAAAAGCCAGAAAAAGACCAAGCTGCAAAGCCCGAGAATCAGCATCAGGGCGCCCTGACCTACGAGCCAATGGCGCACGCGCGCCTCGGCTTTCAGCATCGTTGGCTCAAGCCTCCCGCGCGTACGGACTGGGAACAGCGACATGAGCCATTTGAAAGCGCGGTCGCCGTCAAGAATGAAGTAAGCCGTCAGGATCAGCCAACTGAAAAACCAGAACAATCCCCCTGCAATGCCGGTGAAAATTCCAATGATGCCGCCCGCCGCGCCGGCCAGATGTTCCTGAAAGGCCGCGATGTCGAGGCGGCCAGCCATAGGTAGGCCGCGAAGCTTGTCCACCAGCGCCGAGGCGCGCTTTGGCCAGTCGGTCGCAAGCCCGTGCATGTCGCGGAAGATCGGCGGCAGCATGAATATTGCAAACAGCGAAATCAGCACGAGGCCCGAAACGATCAGGACGGCAATAGCCAAGCCGCGCCCCGGTTGCCATGTGCCAATCCGTACCTTGCGTATGAAGCGCACCGCCGGGCTGAATACCACCGCGAAAAGAGCGCTCATGTAGATGAGCAGCAGAACGTCGCGCACCATCCATGCCAGATATATCCCCAGCAGCAGCGCGAAGAAAAAAACGATCTCGGAGCGTCGAATGTTCATTATGAGTACCAGCTACCAGGTACGAGTACCGGGCGACCAGGAATCCTAGCAGGAAGTTACAACTTGAGAAGAGAAAAGGGAAGTGCCGAAGGGCGGAGAGTGGAAGCCGCAGCCGACACGCGAGGAAATTATCCGGCACATGGATGACAATCTTTACACGCTCGGCAGCGGCTCGATGAACTCGCCGATCAAGGCGGCGGCTTCCTCCAGACCGCAGTACTCGTTTCATACGGATTGCCGGTGCGGCTCCAATCGCATCCTCCTACCCGTTGCATGAAAACGTAAGTTGCTGCAAAAGAACGAGTTAATACTTCGATCTGCCTGGCTCAATCTCTAACTGGCAGAAACAAATGACTTAGCACGTCGATATGGTCTGATGAAACTAAAGGAGTTAACGAGTTGATCTACGCGTGAACAAGCGATCGGGGATCAGCGAGCAGCCGTCAAACCAAAAGAAAGTCAAAATCGAAAAATCCTTGACTGCACTGCGGGCGCGAAATCACCAACAAACTAAGTATGGCACATTCGAGGGGTGAAACCCGACAGGGAGAGCAACTTTATGTTTGCCGGGATTTGAGCAACTTACGAAGAATTGCAACGCGCGGGGATATTGACAAAGAATGGCGAAGTTGAAAGACCCACATCTGCCAAAATCGGGCAGATGTGGGGCACCGGGCGATTCTCCTTGGTTTTTGCGCGTATATGCCAGCCACATACGGCAGGTTGTCCGGCCGGGTTTGCCTCGGGAACTCCGAAAGGACGATCGAACCGCTTGCCGCTAGGGGTAGCATTTTGCTACCATACCTTCATGAGTCAGCCTGTAAAGCTTTCAGACGCCCTCGTCCTTGACGCGCGCATGGCGAGCGAAGTGGTCGAACGCTCCATCGCCGGACAGGTCGAGTTCTGGGCACGGCTGGGGCGAGCCATTGAGCCACTATTGCAGGGAGAACAGGCGCTCTCGCTCTGCCGCAATGCGGCTGCCCGACCGCTTTCACAGTGCCTTGAGTCGGCCGATACGTCCGAAGGACGGCAGCGCGTGACGGAGTTCCTGCGCAGCCAGCCGTTTCCGCATTATGAGCCGCATCCGGACAAGCCCGGCCTGCTCGTGCGCATTGACGAAGACGGCAAGCGGACTGTGGGCCGCTTCGTGAAGCGCCAGTTCCAGCCAGTGAAAATCAGGGCGAAAGCTGGATGAAAATGATCATTCTGTAGCCTCAAGGTGTCATCCTGAGCGCAGCGAAGGACCTGCTTTTTGCCTGTACCGCCACCGATGCCGATGCTCGACCGCCGCCCCATCATCGTCGCGCTTGCGGGCCCAAATGGCGCGGGCAAGACGACGTTTTACCACGCGCACCTTCGGCCAGCGGGACTGCGCTTCGTCAACGCCGACGTGCTGGCGCGGGAACTGAGCCTCGATCCTTACGCCGCCGCCCGCGTTGCTGACGCCCTCCGCCGCGAACTCGTCAACCAGCGCGAGAGCTTCGTCTTCGAGACCGTCTTCTCCGATCCCGTGGGAGAAAAACTCGCGTTCCTGAAAGAAGCCGCGCAGGCGGGCTACACCGTCGTGCTGTGCTTCATCGGAATTTCAGGCCCGGAGACGAGCGAGCAGCGCGTCGCCATGCGCGTCACCCAAGGCGGACACGACGTTCCAACCATGAAACTCAAGACGCGCTATCCACGCACGCTGGCCAATCTCAAGGCCGCCCTCCGCGAACTTCCTCACGTCTGGGTCTTCGACAACGACGACCTGCGAACTCCGTTTCGTCTGGTCGCCGTGTTCGAGAATGGTCAAGCAACGAAGATCAACAAGCCGGTGGCGGCGTGGCTGAAGAAGGCGTTGGCGGGGAAGTGAGTCCGTCCCGCCAGGGACGGAACGAATTTAGCCCGGCGCTTCAGCGCCGGGTAGGCTGCTCCCTATGGCAAGCAGACGCAAGCCGACACAAGCTTCAGCAGCAATAGAACGTCTTGTGACTTCAGCTCCACGCCCACTGTTCTATTTTCTAGAAAATAGAATAGTCAAGTATTATGTGTGACTTGCAACTGTGCGCAGCAAGGAGCGAACGGGAGGCGAAGCCAACAGACCCACATCTGCCAAGGTCGGGCAGATGTGGGGCACTGGGCCTATTCTCCCGAAGAAAGCGGATCGCCTTCTCTCTGGTAGGGTGGTCGGCAAGCATTCGTGAACCGAGTCCCGAGCCGCGTAGTGTAGTACCTGTCCCAATCGAGTTGGTCGATTGCCGGCGTGAGGAATCCGTCGGTTCCCGGGCCGCTGTGTACACGTCTGATCATCCCGAGGCGCTCCAAGTTGTCGATACACATTATGAAATCCTTGTTCTCCTGCTTTGTAGTGAGAACGTCATGCGATTCCAGATGTTTCCTTAGCTTTTGCAGGTCTTCGTATACATCGATGTGCGTCTCATCTACGTGACCGATAAACGGATCGTAGAGCGCATCTAGTATCCGGACCTCAAACGGCGACAGTTGCCGAAGAATGTCCGGGAAGGTCGGGGGAATGGTGTCACTGTTCGCCGCTGCGTTAGCGAGTAGCGCGGCCCATTTGTCCTGAAGTCCATCGTTGTCTTCGAGCGAGGCGAAACTGATGGTTGGAAGTAGCACGCGAGGAGGCACCGGCAGGGTGGCCCGCCCTTTCGCGTACAGTGTAGTCGAGCACAATATTAAGCAGCTAGAAAAATGCGGAGGGTGCCCCATCCTTGCGAAGCAAGGGTGGGTTCTTTGGCCTTCCTTTTCTGTCAAGCCCCCGCGACGCGCGTTTTTCCCGCAACCTCTTCAATTCACGGCAAATATAAACTTGCTGGTCGTGTCGGGTTTCCCCCATCCAAAATGCTACTCTCAATGTAGGGACGTGTATCCACACCTCGGCGTGCCTGCATGGGGCTTCGTCAGGGCAGGTGCTTGTTTACTGAGTGTGAAACTGTAGGCCCTGCGACGTTGGAGCTTAGGTCTGGATTTGATCCAGATATACCCATGACCTAAGTCCTTTAGATCAAGATATAAACAGATCAAGTAGGGGGAGGGGTGGGTAGGTGAGCAGAAGGTAAACTGCTACTCTTCCTGCTCGCGCTTCAACCGCCTCAGAATTGATGTCGTGTGAATCCCGAGAATGCGCGCGGCCTGGGCCTTGTTGCCGCCGGTCGCGGCGAGGACTTCGTGGATATAGCGTTCCTCAAGTTCGCGCAGCGTAACAAACTGGTGTCTGGTGGGCGAGAGTTCGTACTAGGCGAAATGGAAATTCGAAGCCGCCGACCTTCAGGAGCTTCGGGTACCTCTCTCGTCCGTTGTGGCGATCCTGAGCATCGAAACCAATTCGGCGCGAGTAAATGGCTTCTGCAAGAAGTGCACCCCTTTGTCGAGCACGCCATGGTGGACGATTGCGTTCGGCGTGTACCCAGAGGTGTAAACGACCTTGATCCCGGGCAGACGGCCAGCGATATCCTCAGCGACTTGCTTTCCATTCTTGCCGGGCAGGATTACGTCCGTAAGCAGGACATCGATTTTCCCGGTAAACGCCGTGGCTTGGGTGACAGCTTGATTTCCGTCTCCAGCAGCAATGACAGTGCAGCCTTCCGCCTCAAGGTAGTCGCTGATCAGTTCCAGGAGCGACTCATTGTCTTCTACGACGAGCACCGTCAATTTTAGCCGTTCAGCCGGAGCGCGGACATCCAACTCCGTCTTGTTCGCCAGTTCTTCCTTCTTCGTCATGGGGAAGTACATCTTGAATGTCGTCCCCTCACCGACCTCGCTGTAAACCCAGATGATGCCCTGGAGCTGCTTCACGGTGCCATACACCATTGAAAGCCCCAAGCCCGTCCCCTTGCCCAGCCCCTTGGTCGTGAAGAAAGGTTCGAAGATGTGGGATTTCGTGTCGTCGTCCATGCCGATGCCGGTGTCGCTGACGGCCAGCATCGCATAGTGCCCAGGCTCTACGCCTGCGTGCGTTTTCGCGTATTGCTGATCGAGCATAACTCTTGCCGTTTCGATAATGAACTTCCCGCCATTCGGCATGGCGTCGCGGGAATTTACCGCGAGATTCATCAGTACCTGCTCGACCTGGTTCTTATCGCCTCGAATCACCTCGAGAAGGGGGTCCAGAACGACCTCTGTCCGGATGTCTTCTCCGAGAAGCCGTGCAAGCACGGTGGAGAATTGCTGGACGATCACGTTGAGTTCGAGCGGCTCCATTTTCAGCATCTGTTTTCTGCTGAAGGCAAGCAGCTGCGACGTGAGCGCACCCGCTCGCTCGGCGGCAGCGGTAATCTCGTTCAGTCGTTGCTGCGCCTCGACGGAGAGACCGTTCAACCTCAAGAGTTCCGCCTGGCCCATAATGACTGTCAGGAGATTATTGAAGTCATGCGCAACGCCGCCGGCGAGTCGTCCCACGGCTTCCATCTTCTGCGCCTGCCGGAACTGCTCTTCCAGAATCTGGCGCTCGTCTTTCTCGTGCTCAATCGTGACGGCTTGATGTTCGATCTTGGTTTCGGCTAATTGTTGCCGTCTATCGATAAGCCAGCAGATGAATCCGAACGAGGCGACGAAATATACGGCGCGGACGATATCGCCTTTGTTCCCGTACAACCTATAGAACGGCTCGATGAAAAAGTAGTCCGCGACGATGGCGGCTAAGGTTGTTGCCAGTAGCCCAGGCCCAAATCCGGCGAGCCATAGAGAAATGAGAATTGCCGGGAAGTAGAACAGGTAGGGCGCTTTAGAAACTAGGGGCTGTCCCAGCCAAAGGCCTACCACCGTGGCGATGCCAACCAGCAGGATCGCCACGCCGTAGCGAATTACTGCCGGAGCTTTGCCAAGATATCGCTCGTTCTGGTCGGACGCAAGCCACTTGATTCCCATGAGTCCCCATCGCTAGAAGAAGATGATGAAGATGAAATCAACTCGCAAAAAAAACACACACGATATGCGATTTGAACACAATATCCCGCACGGAAGTGTAAAGAGATTCGATCACGACATCCCGCAGGGAAGTGTAAAGATTTGTCATCAAGATGTAAGTTCTTAGTCACGGGGCATGGGAGCGGTCCAGAGAAGGGTGAAGGCTTCCCGCTACTCTTCCTGCTCGCGCTTGAGTCGCCTCAGGGTTGACGTGGTGTGGATGCCGAGAATGCGCGCGGCCTGGGCCTGGTGCCCCACATCTGCCCGATGTTGGCAGATGTGGGTCTGCACGACTGCGCCCTGCCTGCTTGTTCTGAATCTAGAAATTTTCTCTCGCCAACGTCAGCTTTCCGCAATCATCAGCTATGCTTCAAGAGCACTGAAGATGCATACCCAAAACGCGAGAGCAAAGGGAAAGAAGACGCGGCAGCGAACCGTCGGGACGTATTAACTGAATAGTGAATCTTGAACTTTCACAACTTTGAAACCTGATCCAGACTTGATCCAGATATACGCAAGACCTAAGTCCTTTAAATCAAGATATAAACAGATCAAGTAGGGGGAGGGGTGGGGAGGTAAGCAGAAGGTAAACTGCTACTCTTCCTGCTCGCGCTTCAACCGCCTCAGAATTGATGTCGTGTGAATCCCGAGAATGCGCGCGGCGTGAGCCTTATTGCCTCCGGTTGCGGCGAGGACTTCGTGGATGTAGCGCTCTTCAAGTTCGCGTAACGTAACAAACTGGTGTCCCGTGGGCGAGAGTTCGTACTCGGCATTTGTTCCGGGGAGGGATGATGTCATGGCTGCGGCGGCAGTCTCAGGCACGTAGTCGCGGATTTCCTCGGGCAGATATTCGGCGTCGATGTCGCCCTCGGGCGAGAGGATCATGGCTCGTTCCACGACATTCTTCAGCTCGCGGATATTTCCCGGCCACGGATAGTTTACGAGCAACTCGGCGGCGGCGGGCGTGAGCCCGGTGAAGTTCTTCTTCAGCTCTTTGTTGAAGTGCTGAATGAGATCGAGCGCCAGCGGCAGGATGTCTTCGCGGCGTTCGCGCAGCGGAGGGAGATAGACCGGCACGACGTTGAGGCGATAGAAAAGATCGTCGCGAAATTCGCCCTTGGCGACGGCTTCTCTAAGATTGCTGTTGGTGGCGGCGACGATGCGGGCGTCCACCTTGATCGGACGCGTACCGCCGAGGCGCATGAACGTTCCTTCTTCGAGAACGCGCAGCAGCTTGGCCTGCACGTTGGCTGACATGTTGCCGATTTCGTCGAGGAAGAGCGTGCCGTTGTTGGCCTTTTCCAGCAGTCCTTCCTTGCGGCGGCGGGCATCGGTGAAGGCGCCGGGCTCGTAGCCGAAGAGTTCGCTTTCGAGCAGCGCGTCGGGCAAGGAAGCGCAGTTGAGTTCGAGGAGGGGCATGGCGGCGCGGGGCGATCCGTAGTGGATGGCGCGCGCGAGCACGCCCTTGCCGGTACCGCTTTCGCCGAGGATGAGGATGGTCGTTCTATCCGACTCGGCGGCCTTCCGCACGACGTTGAGCAGTTCGCGGACCTTGGGATTCTGCGTGACGATGCGTCCGAAATCGTAGCGTCCCTTGGCGCTTTCGACCGTGTCCTGCACCCGTACGCGCAGCGAAAGCATTTCTGTCGCGCGCTCGACGGTGTTGGACATGTCGGCGATATGAAAGGGCTTGATGAGGTAGTCGAAGGCGCCCAGCTTCATGGCCTCGACGGCGCGATCGACCATGTGGTACGCGCTCATCATGATGACGATAGTCGCCGGGTTCTGACGCTTGATGTTGCGCAGAACTTCGATGCCGTCCATGCCGGGCAGGACAATGTCGGCGAGCACGATGTCGGGCTTCTCGTCGGCGAAAAGCTTCATCGCCTCTTCGCCGTTCATGGCGACGGAGACGTCGTATCCTTGGTCGCGCAGCGCGCGGCTGATGGTGCGAAGCGTGAGAGCTTCATCGTCGAGTACGAGAATCGAATAGGCCATGTTTAGTGTCGCCCCTGCGGGGCTCAAATCTGGTGCGCTTTGTAATCGCAGGCCTGAAGGCCTGCGCTACCTTTATACGACGACTTCTTCCGACTGCGTAACGGTGCGGCCTTCCTGCCGGATCGGAAGAATGATTTTAACCGTTGTTCCTCGATTCGGAACGCTTTCGGCAGAGATGTCGCCGCCGTGACTGCGAACGTACGTCTGGCTGATGCTGAGGCCGAGTCCGGTACCGCGGCCGCGTTTGGTGGTGAAAAACGGTTCGAAGACGTGCGGCAGGATGTCAGCTGGAATGCCCACGCCGGTATCGGAGATCCTGAATTCGATTTTCTCTGCGAACTTAACTTTCTCGGCTGTAACGGTGATGGCGCCGCCCTCGGGCATCGCCTGTGCCGCGTTCAGTAGAAGGTTCATCAGTACTTGCGATATCTGGTTCGCGTCGGCCGTAACGGGCGGAAGATCCGGCTGGATCTTCCTTTCCAGCTTGATGCGCCGGAACAACGGCTGATGATTCAAGAACGCGAAAGTCTCGTCAAGCATTCTGCCGAGGTTGACTTTGCCAAGCTGCAGCGGCCCCGGACGAGCGTAGTCGATCAGTCCCTTGATGGTAGCGGAAATGCGCTTGGTTCCCTCGATGCACTGCTCGATTTCCAGACGCTCCTCTTTTCCCTGAACGTCTTTCAATTCGAGTTCGAGGTGGGACAGAATGCCGAGAAGCGGATTGTTGATTTCGTGTGCGGCGCCGAGCGCGAGCTGGGCCAGCGCAGCGTATTTTTCGTACTCGGCCAGTTGCGATTCGAATTGCAATTTCTCCTTGACCAGTTCGCGTTCTTCTTCGAGACGCTTGATCAATTCCTGCTGTGCGCTGTCGCGTTCGTGTTCGCGCTGTTCGACCGCATACATCGAGCGTTCAAGTTGGCGCGCGAGTTTCAGAATGTGGCTGGAAACGAAGCGTCCGAAGCCGATGGCAAGCACCAGGCCGAATACGACGCAGGCAAAGAGATATTCCAGGAACGGGTGGTGAAGCCGCGGTTCGGGATTGAGAATCCGGAGATCGACGAGGAAATAGAAGAGCGCAAAGGGAACCAGCAACACGACGGCGGCGGCAGCCGTGGTGCGAAGGCGCGCCTGCCGATAAATTCCCAAGCCGCGTTCTGGCGATAGTTCTTTCATGTAGGCCATTATTTCGAGCCCATTACCTGTGCTTCACAGGCGGGACAGAAGAAGCTGTCTTTCAGGTCGATCCATTCGACTGCGTGCGACGAAGCCATGACGCAGCGGTAGTCGTCGCAGTGCGTGAGTTCGACCGTATGGCCGAGTTCGTGAATGCACTCTTTGACGAGGCGGTCCATCAGCAGGCCATCGTCGGGAGGCAGGCCGTAAAGCTCCTGCCGCAGACGATGACTGGAAACGAGCGCGCACCTGCCGCCAAGCTGGGCTTCACCGAAAACAAACGTCAGAATCGGAATGTAAAGATCGACCGCCGTAATGCCCATCAAGCGCCAACAACCGGGGCGAATGCATTCCTGCATGCGCGCCAGGATTTCCGACGAGTGATACTGCTGCCGCTCGGCATGATACGTGAAGTCCGGCGAGAAGGCTTGCGGCAAAATCTCGCACGGGACACGCGCCTGCTTCGCCAGCCGCACGCGCAGCGTTTCGAGCAGGCTTCGATCAAACTCGCCGATGGGCAAAAGGTGAATCAATGCCGACTCTCTTATTTGGTATCGGTCGGGGCTTTGCTCCAGCCGTACTTTTTCAACTTGTTGTGCAGCGTGACGCGGTCGATGTCGAGCACCTCGGCAGCGCGGGTCTGGTTGCCGGCACAGTCTTCAAGAACCCGCAGGATGTGTGAGCGTTCGATGTCGTCCAGCGTCTTGCCTTCGGGGCCATTGCCGTTGCGCGATTTGAGGATGAAGTCCTGATCGCGCAACTCTGGCTCTTGCGCAACGACCATTGCGCGCTCGACGGCGTTCTCAAGTTCGCGTACGTTGCCGGGCCAGGGATACTGCTGCAACTGATTCATCGCCGACGGCTGCACGCGCGTAATCTTCTTGTTCATCTGCATGGAGAACTTGCGGACGAAGTGATCAACCAGCGGAGGAATGTCCTCTTTGCGATCGCGCAGCGGCGGGAGTTCGATGTGAAAGACGTTCAGGCGGTAAAAGAGATCGGGCCTGAACTTGCCTTCGTCGATCAATTGCTCCAGGTCTTTGTTGGTGGCGGCAACGATTCGGAAATCAACCTTGATAGGATCGTTGCCGCCGACGCGAACGATCTCGCGTTCCTGCAGAACGCGCAGAAGGTCGGTCTGAGTTTTGAGCGATATGTCGCCGATCTCGTCGAGGAATACGGTGCCGCCCTCGGCAATTTCGAATTTACCTTTCTTACGATACTGTGCCCCGGTGAACGCGCCCTTTTCGTGGCCGAATAGTTCACTTTCAAGAAGCGTTTCGGTGAGCGCGCCGCAGTGGATCACGACCAGCGGATGAAAACGTCGCGGGCTGCACGCGTGGATGGCGCGGCAGACGAGTTCCTTGCCGGTGCCACTTTCTCCGGTTACGAGCACAGTGGCATCGGTTGGACCGACGGTTTCAATGGCGTCGAAGACGCGTTGCATGGCCGAGCTTTGTCCGATGAGATCGGGCGGACGTTGCACCTCCGCTACGGTCTCGCGCAGGCGGACGTTCTCTTCTTCGGCGCGTTTGTGCGACAGCGCTTTTGCGACCTTGTGGGCAACCTCGTCGGGATCGAGAGGCTTGGTCATGTAATCGTAGGCGCCGTTCTTCATGGCGGCCACGGCGGTGTCCACGGCGGCGTAGCCGGTCATCATAATGGTGATGACGCTCGGGTCGATGTCGCGGATGCGGCGTTGCAGTTCGATGCCATCGGTGCCGCGCATCTTGATGTCGAGCAGCGCAAGGTCGTATTTCTGTTCGGCGAGTTTGGTGAGCGCGTCGCTGGCATTCTCGGCGGTGCCGATGTCGTAGCCTTCTTCGCGGAACCATTTGCCGAGCGAGTCGCGCACGCTGAACTCGTCGTCAACGATAAGCAATTTTCCTTTTGAAGCCACTGTGGATCACCTCACTTCGCTGCTGCCGAGCTGTTGGCAGCGTTGGACGCGGCGTTCGCGTCCAGTGGTAAAAAGATATAAAAAGTTGTGCCGCGGCCCAGTTCCGATTCGACGCATATCTGGCCGTTGTGACGCTCGACGATGCTGTGACTGATCGCGAGGCCCAGTCCCACGCCCTTGCCGAGTTCTTTCGTCGTGGTGAAAGGTTCGAAGAGTTTCGACAGAACGTCGGGCGCGATGCCGGTGCCATCGTCACGCACCTGGAGTTCGACTTGTTTGCTGGCGGGCAGGGAACGGCTGCGCAGCCAGAGATTGCCGCCGCGTGGCATGGCATCGATTGCGTTCATGGTGAGCGCGAGTACGACCTGTTCGATCTGTGCCGGATCGCAGTGCACGGTAGGCAGATTGGGATCGAGTTCGAGAATCAGATGAACGCCCGTCATCTCCAGCTTGTGCTGAACGAGGCGCACGCAACGATCCACGGTCTGGTTCAAGTCGGCCCAGACGATGTTCATGGGGCCGGTGCGGGAGAATGTCAGCAGGTTCTTGACGAGTTCGCCGCAGCGCCGGCTTTCGCTGGCGATAAGGTCGAGCGACTCGCCCATTTCTTTACGGCGATCATCGGTGATATCGCCGCGGTCAAGCTGCTTGCGCGTGAGCTTGGCGTAAGTCAGTATTCCCGACAGCGGATTGTTGACCTCGTGGGCGACGACGGCGGCCATCTTGCCGATGGAGGCCATCTTTTCGACGTGCAGCATGGTCTCGTGCGCGCGCTTGAGTTCGGCAGTCTTCTGGTCCACGCGCTCTTCGAGGGTGCGCGCCCAGGCCGTGATCTCTTCGTTAGCCGCACGCAACTGCAAGCTCATCTGGTTGAACGAATTTGCGAGATCGCCGAACTCGTCGTGCGAAGTGAACGGGATCTGGTAACCGAGTTCGCCCTGGCTGAGTTGCTCGGTCCCTGACTTCAGCGCCTTGATCGGATCATGCACCACCCGCCAGATGAAAACCCAGGAGATCAGGGCAACACCGAGAGCTGCGATGCTGGTATAGAACAGCATCCAGCGCGTGCTTTCGGCCAGACTGGCGTCGGCTTTCGCGAGGGAAACATTTGTGTCCAGGACGCCTAGAATCTGCTGGCTTGCCGGATGATAGTGACATTCGGCGTTTGAGCACGACGGCCCGTTTTCGATCGGGTCAATTACGCCCAAAACACGCTCGCCATTCGGCTTGTAAATGCGGAAGCGGTCCGGGCGATTCAGTCTGGTGAGGGGCTGCGCTTGCGCGTGGCAGCCATAGCAGGCTTCGGCACTTTTATCGACAAGGTGGTTGATTTCGGCGGGGTCGCTCGAATAGTTGATCCGTCCTTCTTTGTCGAGAATGCGCACGCGCACGATGCCGGGTTCGGTGCCGATTGTGCTGATGATGTTGTAGATCGCATCGCGGTCGTTGCGCAGCATGTGATAAGACGTGCTGCGCTTGATCGTGTCACTCACACGTTCGGCCGCGCCCAGGGTCGCGGCTTCCAGATGCTTACGATGCAGGCGGATATTGAGATATCCGAGCAGGCCGAAGGTGATCAGCATAGCGCCAAGCAACATCGCGATGAGCTTGGCGCTGATGCTGTGAGTGAAGTGCTCCCGGTAGTGGGACTTCCCCACGTTAGCCGCTCCGCTGTGCGGACCGGCGGAACGTGGGGCACCCATCAAATTGTCAGTCTCCCGCGGCATGGCTCATCACGCTTTCAGGGTCGTTCTCACTTACAACTGAAACCGCATCATGGCCGTGTTCATCTTCGAAGATGGGCAAGTACTTGGCTGCGAGTCCGAAAATAGCGAACCCGGCGGCCACGAACGCTGCCGTGATGCCGATCTCAGTCCATTTCGGAATGTATCGCACGCCCGCCTGTGCTTCCATGCCGGTGATGCTGACGTTCAATCGGTTGGTTACAAACCCCAGCAGAACCAGTACGGCAGAGAAGTAGAGGCCGCCCGCTGTCGTCCTGATCTGCTTGAAGCACAGAAGGACGAATCCGCCAAGCAGCAAGCCTATCTCGACGAGAAAAAGATTCCGTTCGTATGCGTGAGCGCCTGGGTTAGCGATCTGCCCCAGTATGCCCCGATGCAGCAGGTCTTCGAAGCGAAGAATCAGGTACACCGCCATTACGACCACGAGCACGCGTCCGAGCAACTGCAAAATCGGCAACTCGAGTTGCTTGTGGAAGTACTTGGCGCTCAACGAAGATTCGAAGATCGTCATGGCGAGTCCGACGGCGATGGCCGACAGGAAGAAGAATGCCGGCAGCAATGGCGAGTACCAGAACGGATGCAGCTTGTTCGGCATGATCAAATACATCGTGCCGAGCGAGGACTGATGCAGTGTCGAGAGCAGCACGCCCAGGATGACAAGGGGAACCAATGCGCCGTGCACGATGCGCAGTGCCTTGTGCATCTTGAAGTGCTCCAGCACAATAGGCGAGAACTCCAGCGACAGCACCGTTGAATACAGCATCACGCACATGGCGACCTCGAACATCACCGAGTGCGGATTGCGCCAGACGAGCGGGTGCCAGATGTTGTACCAGCGCCCCAGGTCGAAGATCAGCGCAACGCTTACGAGCGCGTAGCCGAGAAACGCGGTTAGAACGGTCGGTCTAACGATTGGTTCGAGCTTCTTGATGTTCAGGATGTGTACGGCCGCAGTCAGCGTGAATCCGCCAGCCGCAAGCATCACGCCGCAGAGCACGTCGAAGCCGATCCAGATGCCCCACGGAAACTTGTCGCTCAGGTTGGTGGCGGCGCCGAGTCCGTGGAAAAAGCGGACGTAGGTGCCGTAGGCGCCCACGGCCATAATGGCGAGGAACACGAACTTCCAAAATGTGATTTTGATCTTCATCGCGTTCCTCCACTCTTCTTGTCCTTGCCTTCGGCCTCGGCAACTTCTTCGCGGCGGTGCGTGATCCACCAGATTCCGCCAAGCATTACGCCGCCGAGCGGGATGAAGTCCGGAATGCGGGAGAGGACGCGATAGGTGTAGAGCGGCAACGGATCGTGAACCATATCCGTGCAGTAGCTGAAGGTCTCGAACGGCACCGACGAGAGCAGCATCACCGACGTCCCGCCAACTTCGGTTTCGCCGAAGATGTGGTTGACGTAGTTAGCCGGGTTCTCGCGTATGCGCTTTTTGGCTTCTTCGAGCAATTCGTCGCGGTCGCCAAATTTGGTGGCGCCCACGGGACAAATGTCAGCGCAGGCGGTTTGCTGCCCTGCGGCGACGCGGTCCGAACACATCGTGCATTTGCGGACTTTCGGGGTGAGGATGTTGTTCCACTCGTACTTGGGAACACTAAACGGACAAGCGGCCATGCAATAGCGACAGCCCATGCACTTGTAAGCGTCGTAGGCGACAGGGCCAAGGGGCGTTTTCTGAAGCGCGCCTACGGGACAAACCGAGGCGCACGCTGGTTCTTCGCAGTTCATGCACATGCGCCGCATGAACTTGTCTTCCTGCTTAACTGACTTAGTTAAAAGGACCGTGAATTTATGTTCGGACTGTATTTGTTCCGCGGCGATGGTGTCGTTGTAAGGTAATTTGTTTTTGTCTGCGCAAGCCTGTTCGCATTGCTTACAGCCAATGCAGACAGTGGCGTCATATAAGATGGCCTTGCTCATAGAGTTCTCCGGGAAGACTCCGAACACGGCAAGCACTTAGCCTTCGGTTCGTTTTAGAAATGAAATAGCGATATAAATGACTTCTTACTAAAGGGTTGCAGGTGCTAACAACGTGCGGGCCGGGGCTGGAACTTGATCGTGCTCCTGAAGGTCTCAATTCCAGGTACACAATACTCACTGAAGCTGGCGTTGAATACGGCGAGACAGCGCGCCAGTCACATGAAAAATTAAGCCGGTTAGTCGCCCTGCAAAGCGGCACTTGCTCGCTTTTCGAGGATATCGACACGACCGAGCGGTTCACGGTGTTTCAACCCCGGGATGTTTCGGTCGGAGCCGCCTGTACGGACGGCTCCGGCCGGTTCAAGGCAAAACAGGACTCCTAATTACTTCAAGCCCTTCAGATAGCTGGCGATTGCCTTTACCTGCTCGTCATTCAGGCTCTTGGCGATGGCAGTGTGTGGGGCCTTCGCGAAAGCAGCCTTAATCTTGGCTTCGTCCGCGCCCTTGATAGCAGGAGCTTTCATCGCTGGCTTGCCAGCGGCATCGGCACCGTGGCAGCCAGCGCACTTCTTGTAGAGGGCCGCTCCGTCTTCGGCTGCCCAGGAAAGGTTCGGCAGAGCTATGAACAGGAGTAGGGCGATCGTTGCTATCAAGGCTGCGAGCTTCGTCATTTTCATGATTGGATAGGTCTCCTTTTCCATTATTACTGCTATTACTGCATTCGAACTCGACCCGCTGCGGTACGAGACGCTGGGAAGGCGTCTCGATCAAAATGATGACAAATACATCTGCTGTCGGGCTAAGCTCTTAGCCTGAGTGTCCCGCTTTGTAGCCCGAAAGGATGTGATAACGCTCACTTTTGGAGGTGATTTAGGACGTAGGGCACTGTGCTACAAGGAGATGGACCATTTGGGTCGATCGAAGCGTCCACGGATGCACCAGGGAGGAAAACTGAAAGGTGCAGCAGGGCGCTGTTGCGAAATTCAGCGCCCCGGCTGATCAATGCACAAACAGGGAACTGGCTGCGGAAAGTACGCCAAGTACCCCCAGGAGCATTCCAAAGACCCAGAATAAGCGCTTGCGGGTGAGCAACGTGATCGAGGTGATGACGAGGGCGATTTCCAGAAAGGTGTCGCCGAGGTCAAAGCGCGTCGCGTGGCGGGCGACGACTAGCGCTTCATCGTCTAGCTTGCGAGCCTCTGCTTGAATTTCCTTCTGCTCTTCGGCATAACGCTCGGCATTCTTTTCGTACTTTTCTCGAAGCTTGGCGGCGGCTTCTTTGTCGCGGAAGTCGGAAACCGACATTTGATCCAAAAAAATCTCGGCGGCAAAGCGCCGTCCGCTCTTGGCTTGGTAAAACGCCCAGGTATCGGCTGACTTCGTGTGCAGGACCCCTTCCTCTGTGTGGGCACGGTGTCCGAGGGTGCCGCAGATGGCGAGCAGCACGGCGAGAAGGGCCATGGTAAAAGATACTGGCGCAAGCTGCCGGTCGTGGATGGCTTCTTCAGCGCGTTCTTTCAGTTCCTGCAATTCGTTGGGGGCTGTACTCATGTTGTCTCTCTACTTCTAAAATTACGGGCCGAACCGGGAACTATGCTACTTGATGGTGGAGGAATCCGGTAGAAGAATTCATCACACTAAAGAACGTCACGCCGTATAATTCGCCGGTCGAGGTAAAAGCAATATGCGGGGCGCGGTAAAGAGAGTAATCCTCGCTGCCTCAGCGATCATCGTCGCGCTGCTGGTTTACCCGGTCGAGCAGACAGTCGCGCCGGACTGGAAAGTGACGGTGGTTGACGATAAAGGCGTGCGCCTGACCGGGATCGGTGTTCGCGAGAACTGGCGCCAATGTTCCGTAGAGGGCAAAGACCACGAGGAAGTCGCGAAAACGGACGCAAGCGGTTTAGCGTATTTCCCAAAGCGTACTCTGAAATCGAGCTATTTGCTGCGAATGTACGGCTGTTATCGCGAGCGCCGTGGGCACGCGATTTGCGGACCGCAGGCGTCGGTGTGGGCGTTCGGCCCCGGACTCGGCACGCTCCACGCGGAAGATACTATGGACGCTGCTGCCCGCTACGTGAACAATGAAACGCTGCCGGACGCGATCGTCGAAGAGCAGACTTCGATGATCATGTTGCATCACTGCCCGCCGGGGAGGGTGGGCACGGGATGTAAATTGTCCGACGAATACGTGCCATGAGGGAAAGGTAGTATCGAAGAGGTATTTAGGTATTAAGGTATTTGGTAATCCTCGATAGGCTGTTCGGGCACCCAAATACGAAATACTAAATACTTGAATACTAAATACCTCTTTCCTCACTCTCCCATTACCTTTACGATGAGGCGCTTGTCGCGCTGGCCGTCGAATTCGGCGTAGAAGATGCGCTGCCAGGGGCCGAAGTCAAGACGTCCGTTGGTGAGGGGCACGATGACTTCGTGATGGATGAGAAGCGCCTTTAGATGCGAGTCCCCGTTGTCCTCGCCGGTTTCGTGATGGCGATAGGTGCGTCGATACGGAGCGAGATTCTCGAGCCAGGCGTCGATGTCTTCGATCAGGCCGGATTCATTGTCGTTGACGTAAACTCCGGCAGTGATGTGCATCGCAGAGACAAGCACCATGCCTTCCTTGATCCCGCTCTTCTTCACAATCGATTCGACCTGCGGCGTGATGTGAATGTATTCGCGGTGCTTGCGCGTGTGAAACGTCAGGTACTCGGTATGGAATTTCATTTCAGTCGCTCCGGATAAGTCCAGTACAGCCTTGCCCAACCTATCAGCAGAGTCTTGTTCGCGCTATGATGTTGTGTCATCAGACCCCGTAAGCATCGTAAAATGGGGTGCCTCATGATTCCTTTGTCGAGAATTTCACTTGTGCTCGCAGTTGCGCTGTTGATCTCGGCTGGTGCGCAGGCGCAGCGCAAATATCCTACGGATTTCGGGCAGGCCCAGCCATCAACACAGACCCAGCCACCGCCCGCGGAAACCCAGGAGCAAGCGCCTGGCACGGCACCGGCAGCGGCTCCGGCAGCGGCTCCGGCTTCGACTCCACCAGGTACAGCTCCGGCAACGGAGACAGCCGCCACGGCTGGCGCAAATCGGAAGCTCTCCTATGACGTGCAGGTGAGCGGCGCTCAGCAATGGAGCGATACCGGAATCGACCTGATTGCGGGGGATAGGGTGGAACTGACCGGGGAAGGCGCGGTGGACTATGGAGTGAAGAAGGCGGCGCCCGAGGGACTGCCGCGTTCATGGCGCGAGGTGATCAGTGCCCTGCCGGTGAACAGCGCGGGCGTCGGCGCGCTGATCGGCCGAATTGGCGCTTCCGACGCCGAAGTGCCCTTCGCGGTCGGACCGAAGAAGGAGATCACTGTAACGCGCCCGGGACGCCTGTTTCTTGGCGTCAACCAGATGCCCGACCAGGCGGGCACGGGCGCCTACAAGGTGAAGGTGCATATTACGCCGGCCACTGCGAAGCAGGCTGCGGCCGCAAGCACGACGGCGATCCAATTGCCGGCTGACGTGTTCAAGCGTATTCCCAGGCGGATACAGGACAAGGACGGAAATCCGGGAGACATGGTGAATTTCCTGATTGTCGGACCGCAAGACAAGATGCAGCAGGCATTCGTGGATGCAGGCTGGGTGCTGGTGGACCGGACCAAGGGTGAAGCGGCGTTGCATGCGTTCCTATCGACGTATTCAAAGCAGGTTTACACAGAGATGCCGATGAGCGAGTTGTATCTTTTTGGGCGCCCGCAGGATTTCGGCTACGCCCATGCCGAACCGGTGCAAGTGGTGCAGCAGCGACATCATCTGCGCATATGGAAAGCGGACTTTGACATCGGCGGTCAACCGGTGTGGGTCGGCGCGGCTACGCACGATATTGGGTTCGAACACGACAATCGCAGCCAAAGCTCGACGGCGATCACCCACAAGATCGATCCGGACGTGGACAAGGAGCGCGATTATGTCAGCGAGACGCTCAACGCCACCGGGGACATCACAGCGAGTTCGAAGGTGACGCCGCCTGATCCAATGCGCGAGGCGAAAACAGCTACGGGCGGGACGTTCCATTCGGATGGACAGGTGCTGGTGCTGCGAGTGAATTAGTCGGGGATCTGGTGACCAGTCGTAGCGCCGCCCTCTGGGCGGCTGGAGCGAGAACGACGTCCTGTCAGTCGTCCCGTCCTCGCCGTTCGCCGCCGACGTCGTTAGCCGTGTCAACCCCCTCCACCGGCCAAAACTTTCGTAAGTTACTGATGTGCAAGCAAATATAATCCCTCCGCTCCTGTCGGGTTTCCCCCTGAAAATTGCTAAAATGTAAGTAGATGGGAACGAGAACCCAGAGTTACTAAGGTAATCTGATGCAGCTAAACCTATTTGTATCAATGAGGTACATTTAGCTTCGTCAAGCTGAAACGATAACCCCTTTGATTGCAATACTTACGAAACGTTGCCGGAGGGGGGCCTGCGGTGCCTGGGGGGTTACACGCGGCGCGCGTACTACGTTCCGGTTCCCGTTTGCTGCTTGTTGAGGGTATCGGCAGCGATGCGGATCTCGCGCCAGACGTCTTCTTTACCAGATCCCAGTTTCGAGAACGTGACGATGCGATCCACACCGAGTTCATCGATAAGGATCTTCGTGGCGTTGCGTAGCTGATTGCCGGAAATGCGGTCGGACTTGGTGCCCACGACTAGAAACGGGCGCTGATTATGTTTCAGCCATTCGATCAATTGCTTGTCGCGCTCCTGGGGCGGGATATTGGTGTCCACCAGAACGATGATAAGCGCGAGGGGCTCTCGACCAAGCAAATAAGGATCGATGAATAGCGGCCACTCAGCGGTGATTTCCTTGGACAACTTGGCGTAGCCGTAGCCGGGCAGGTCGGCAAAAACGACTTCCGGCCGGGGCTGTCCGGGGCGGCGCACGGAGAAGAAGTTGATGGCGCGGGTGCGTCCGGGAGTAGAACTGGTTTTCGCCACCTTCTCACCGAGCAGTGCATTGATCAGGCTGGACTTGCCAACGTTCGACCTGCCG
Organism: uncultured Acidobacteriota bacterium; assembly: GCA_963777415.1. Lineage (GTDB taxonomy): Bacteria > Acidobacteriota > Terriglobia > Terriglobales > Acidobacteriaceae > JAEZPW01. Next base: position 116,153 of record CAVZQL010000017.1, on the reverse strand, counting down.
ACGAAAGCTATCTCGGGAGCGGTGGGTGCCGGGAAATGTCGCGCGTCGGTGGCCGAGGTCAGAAATTTCGTCAGATACTTCACCTTACCAGTGTCGAGGTTTTGGGGCACAGTTGGCAAGTGCAACCGCAACTTGTGCCCAGGATATCGTCTCGCGGACCGGAGGTCCGCGAGACAGCCGGCGGGACGCCAGCGCTACCCTTGAACGGCGCAAGGGCGCAGTAAGTAAGTATTTGCTGACTTTAGCCGCAACTCTGGTCGGGATGTTGGGTTCGAAGGATCAAGGAAAGTGATAAGGCCGTAAATGCCCTTCGTGGTAGTAGTCAAACGCGACGGGTGGATTTGGCTTTCTCCTGAGTGCGCCACACGTCGGAGAAGGGACTTGCATCATGTCGAAATTATTCAAGATTGCGTCTGTAGGGTTCTTAGTTGTCGCGGTGCTTTCGGCCGTGGTGGTTTTGCAGGTGAGCGCTTATGCGCAGGATGAACAGGCGAATGTCGCCGATCCACCAAGCCGTGTGGCGCGCCTCAGCTATCTGAACGGGGACGTTTCATTCCAGCCGAATGGCGTTGACGACTGGGTGACGGCTACTCTGAATCGTCCGCTCACGACTTCTGACCGGCTTTGGACCGCGCGCGACTCTCGTGCCGAACTGCAGACCGGGAACGCGACAATGCGGTTGAACAGCGAGACCAGCTTCACGCTGGCTAACCTCGACGACCAAAGAGTGCAGATACAGATTGCGCAAGGCGTGCTGAACGTGCGACTGCGCCAGTTAGATCCGAGCGAAGCGTTTGAAATCGATACGCCGAATCTAACGCTGAATCTGTTGCGGGCGGGCGAATACCGCATCGAGGTGGACAACGAGAACGACGTCAGTTTCGTGACTGTGCGCTCGGGATCCGCGGAAGTAACGGGCGGAGCACAGGCGATGACGGTGCAGCCGGGTCAGGAGGCGACGTTTTCCGGAAATGACGGCGCAATGCATCAAGTGAATGCGGCGCGTGGACCGGATGGCTTCGACCAGTGGTGCAGCGCTCGCGACAGGCGCGCGGACAGCGCACGCTCGGCACAGTATGTTTCGCGCAACGTGATCGGGTACGAAGATCTCGACCAATACGGCACCTGGCAGCCTTATGGAGATTACGGCATGGTGTGGGTGCCGGCGGCAGTGTCCGTGGGATGGGCACCGTACAGGTACGGGCACTGGGCATGGATTTATCCGTGGGGATGGACGTGGGTGGACGATGCGCCGTGGGGATTCGCTCCGTTCCATTATGGCCGCTGGGTTCATGCGGGCTTTGGCTGGGCGTGGGTGCCCGGACCGATATATGCAAGGCCGGTTTACGCGCCGGCACTTGTGGCATGGTTCGGGGGCAGCGGTTTTAGCGTTGGGATGTCGTTCGGCGGCGGAGTGGGCTGGTTTGCGCTCGGACCGCGTGAACCGTTCATCCCATGGTACTGGGGCAGCCAGCGCTATTTCTCGCGCGTGAACTACACGAACACGCGAATCACGAACGTTTACATCAACAACTACTACAACAATTACTACCGTCCGAACTGGGGGGATCACGACCATCGCTTCGAGGGCAATGACGGCAGGACGATCGCACACATCGATTATGCGAACCGCCACGCGCCGAACGGGATGACGTTCGTGGATCACGACTCGTTCGTGAACGGGCGAAATGTGTCGAGGGTTGCGATGCGGGTTCCGACGGAGAATTTGCGGAACGCTCCGGTGTTGACCAATATCAATGCGAAGCCAGAGAGAACGAGTGTACTGGGCGAGCATGGCGGTAACGCGCGATTCCGACCGCCACAGACGTTTGATCGGCCGTTCGTGAGCAGGAGCGCAGCGCCGAAGTCCGTGCCATTCGAGACGCAGGCGAAGACGACCGGGAGGCCCCAGCCAACCTCTGATGTCCGCACCAGAACGTTTGGAAACGGCGCTGGAGGAATGCAATCTCGCTCGGTACCACGTCCGCCCGAGCGTGCGATTGGAAACCAGCAGAGACCCGCGGTGATTGCGGACTCGCGAGCGGGACGGCCGAGCGTTCCTGCGAACAATCCGAGGTGGGCGGTGCCGCGGCCTCCGGACACTACGGGACGCGGCGTGCAAAACCAGCGACAGGCTTCGAACACGCCGTGGCAGCGTGTCCCGGCGGACAACAGTGGGACTGCAAGCCGTCGCGACGTGTATCGGCCATCGCAAGTGCAGCGGCCACAGAGGAACGTGAACCCATCGCCAAGCACGCCGACGCAACCGCGTCCGCCGCAAGCGGTGCAGCAGCATTCCGAACGGCCAACCGTAAGCCGCGCGAACCCACCTCGTACGCAGCAGGCCAGTTCGCCGGATCGCGGAGGAAGGCGCTCTGATTAGTGGTCTAAAACATTGGCGGGAAGAGGCGGCAGAGATGCCGTCTTTTCATTTAGTTGCAGAGGCAAGGTGCGCAACCAGATCTCTGCCCGGATGCTTGCACCAAGGCCGGTGCGTTTCCAAAAAAAAAGCCTTAGACAACGAATCTAGCAGTACTTCAACCGGCCAAAATCGGGCTACAATACGGGCAGTTGTTACCTCTCGTCTGGGACTGGGGTGTCCCATGGCACTGTCTCAAGTTTTATCGCGCAAGGCGTTTAGCACGTTGCTGGTCGGCACCGATCTTTCTTCACGATCGAGGAGGGCGATAACGTGTGCAGCGACGGTTGCGCGCACATCGAACGCGCGAATTGTCGTTGCGCATGTAATCAATCCGGAGGGCTGGCGTCTGGTGCCGCAAGACGAAATGCATCCGGCGCTGGGCCATGACCGCCGGGTAACGGAAAAGAAATTAGCGCGCCTGATGAACTCGGAGGAACTGGCGGGAATCCCGACCGATACCGTGATTAAGCAGGGCGATTTTCGCCAAGTCCTTTGCAACATCGCCCACGAACAACATGCCGACCTGCTCGTCGCATCAACTCACGGACGCAAGGGCGTGAGCAAACTTCTGTTCGGATCGAAGGTCGAGGAAGTGTGCCATCGCGCGCCATGCCCCGTTCTTCTGGTCGGCCCGAAGGTGACGGGGAACCAATATGCAAGGTTCGAGCGAGTGCTGTTCGCGACCGACCTGAGTCCGCTTTCGTTAGGGGCGTTGCCGCTAGTTTTGTCGTTCGCCGCGGAACACGGATCGCGCTTGAGGATCGTGCGCATTGTTACGGAAGATGACAGGAGTGGTAGCGGCGGCGGCACCGAGTTCATTCTCGCGCAGACGAAAAACGAAATTCTTCCCGCAGTGACAGCGCGGGCGGGATTGGCACATGAGCCAGAGTTTGCAGTCGAGCGAGGTGGGGCGAATACGGCGGTATTGCGGGCTGCCGGGGAATGGAAGGCGGACTTGATTGGAATGGGCGAGCACCGTCCGGGAACATTGGCGGTGTACCTGCCCGGAGACCTGGCCTACGACGTCGCTTGCGACGCACACTGTCCTGTATTGACGATTGTGGATTGACGGCCGCAAACGGGCCGAACCATCATGGAGGTTTTACAAATGCATCAGGAGAGGCGAAGCAAGGTACTCATTGCAGATGGCGACGAACAGGTGCTCATGGCGCTTGAGCGTTTACTGGAAGATGACGGAATTGAGACAGCTACGACATGGAGCGCGCGGCAGGCGCTCGAACTGATGCGGGGGGATGGCTTCGACATCCTGGTAATGGGAGACAACCTGCCTGACCTCGGATGCGAACAGATGCTGAGAGAAATCCAAAGGCAGGGTGTGGCAGCATCCATACTAGTGATGGAGTCGGCAGGCTCGCAGACATCGCCATCTAACTTTGCCGGGCTTGGAGCAGCCGAGACGGTGCGAAGGCGGGAGTTCGGCAAGCTAGTGGAGTGCGTGAAGAGCCTGATGGCGAGTCAGATGGGAAAGCGCGCGCGCGCAGCATAAGTACCCAGCGTCATCGCGGGTCAGCGTGGTAACAGGAGGTGGCGAATGCCCGTTCTGATCCTAGCATTGATTTCGGTAATCGTATTTGTCGTCACGCTGATTCTGCTTGGTTTCGCGGAAGCGTCTGAAGCGCGCAAGTTGCGGATGGTGGACGCGTCCACCGCAGGCAGTCCATTTCGCATCCTTTCGGTTTGCGACGCATTCGAGCCAGAGTATGCGGTTCTATGGGAGACACAGGCCCCCACATTGCGGTTCGTTGCGACGGCTGGGGCCAAGGGCGTAACCCGGCCCAATCTGTTCGCCTTGTATAAGCGCGCGGCGTGCCGGTATCCGGAGTTGTACGAAGGTTCATCGTTTCAGCAGTGGCTGGAATTTCTCGAACTTTCTGAGTTGGTTTCCGTTCGGGACGGCAGAATCGCGATTACGCCACAGGGATTGCAGTTCTTGCGGTTCCGGGTAGAAACCAAGGTGGCGGCGTAAAACGGAGCAGGTGTGCTGAGCTTCGAGTTACTGTACTCGTTTGAGAGCGGCTTGCGCCTTCTGAAAATCTCTTGCGAGAGAAAGCGTGATGCGATACTCCTGGGCTGCGGCTGCGCGGTCTCCACTCTGCTCCAGCAACGATCCTAAAAGGTAATGGGCCTGAAAGAGAGGGGCGTCTTCGGTCGGGTCGCCCGAGTTCAAGTAGGTCCGGAGCAACTGAATGGCTCCGTTGAAATTGCGCCCTGCGCGATTCAGTATCTCTGCGGTGTCGTAAAGAATGTAGGGCTCGCGATTAGGAACGCTCAAGGCCTTGTTGAGGGCGTCTTCCATCTCGCTGATTCTCGAGTGATGCCGATAGAAGGAGGCCAGATCGAGCCAGCGTTTGGCGGGCTCCTTGCTGGTTTGGACCGCGGCTTTATACTCCTGCTCGGCAACGTCGTACTTCTTGTCTTTCTCGGCGATGATCGCGCGGATCCAGTGCGAGGTGGCGGGGTCGATCGTGGAGAGTCGGTCGGCTTGGGCGCGCGCCTTGTCCTTGCCGCCGCCGAGGAATGCCGGCGCGTTGACGTAATATTCGGCGAGGTCAGATCGGGCGGCCCAATTGTTTTCGTTCAACTGGACAGCCTGCTCGAATTGCGCGCGAACCTTCTTAGCCAGGTCCACGGCTACGACGAAATTGGACGAATCCGCCTTCTCGCCATAGGCCCGCCCGAGCCACATATGGTACTCGCTATTCTCCGGCTGAAGAGAGGTTGCGCGCTCACCATTGATGATTGCATCGTCCCAGTGTTGAACGGAGAAGTACGCACGCGAGAGAAGATGGTAGGCTTCAGCGTCCTTTGGGTTGACGTTCAACCGTGCATGGAGAACCGCGACAGCCTCGTCAATATGCCCAGTCGCGATCAAATCGCGCGGAGAAACAGTGGGAACCGCGAAAACTGAACTCATCAGCAGCAGGACAATGCCCACTAACGTGCATAGTCTACGCATCATCGTGCCACAACTCGAACTTGTAAGCCGTCTCGCAACTGCTGTGTACTGTAGGTGCCAAGCGCGATAACGGCATTCGGGGTAAGTCCCTTTGTGACTTCAATCTGTGTGAGGTTGGATACGGATGTTTCCACGGACGTGCGCTTCAACTCGTCATTGACCACCTGATAGACAAATCGTCCGCTTGCGTCTTGATGCACAGCTTCGCGAGGAACGCTCAGGGCATCCTGGTCTCTCGCGGTCACGACATTGACGCTCACGTTCACATTGGGCAAAAGTTTCCGGTCGGAGTTTTCGATGACGCAGGTAATCTCACCGACATTGCGCGCGCCGCGCGTGGTGACGTTGGTCGGCAACTGGGTGAGCGTGCCTTTCCAGATGCGGTCGGGAATTGCATCCCACGTGATTTCCACGGGCTGGTCTTTTTGGAGGCGGCCTATGTCGGGTTCATCTATAAACGCGCGCACCTGGACCGCGCTCAAATTCGCGATCGCTACAATCAGATCTCCGGCGGCGACGTACTGGTCTTGACGCACCGGAAGAGAATACACTTCACCGGCTTGGGGCGCCCGAATTTCAGATTTTTGAAGCAAGCTCTTGCGCGGCATCAAATGTAGCTTTGGCTTGACTAGCCTCGGCTTCCACCTTGGAAATGTCTGCTGAGGAGAATCGGTTTGTCTTTTTCTGGCTGAAAAGGCGTACGTCCGCTTCAGCTGCATTGAGACGGTTTTGGGCTGCTTGCGCCTCTTCGGCGGAAGCAGCTCCTCTTTGCTGGAGAGCGCGCACAACGTCTAAGTTGCGCTTCGCGGCCCCTTGCTCAGCTCGGGCCTTTGCCAATTGCGCCTGGTTGGTCAGAACTTCTTCCTGAGTTCCGCCGCTCTTTACCGCCGCCAGTTCGGCCTCGGCCGCCCGGAGTTGAGCTTGCGCTTTCGCCGCCTCGGCCCGCGCGTCACCATCATCCAACTCGACCAGCAGTTGTCCCGGCCTAACCCGGTCGCCTGGATTTACCCAGATTTTCTTTACAGTGGTGGGTGCGGGCGCATGCGCTTCGAAATTGTCGAGGGGCTCTATTTTGCCGTTTGTGGAAATAACGCTTGCAAGTGGACCGCGGGTCACGACCGCCACGCGGATCGCGACTGCCGCGTGCCTCATACTAATGAATGCGGCAAGCAGCACCACGGCCAGAATAATGCCGCCCACGATCAGCGCTAAGCGTTTACGATTCTTCGAATTATCGCCATTAGTCATTCGCAAGAATAAGTATAAACGGTTGAGCTACCTACGACCAGCTAGTCACAGAGAAGAGCGCAGCAACCTTGGTCGCCGCAATTGCACCCATCCCGAATGTAATGTAACCCATCCTGAACGTATAGATGAGGACGGCCAGACTCTGGTCGTTGTTTCTAAAGCACGGTTTCTAAAGCATGGTTTCAAAGCACGGTTTCCAGAGCATGGCCTCGGCAGTGCTTTTAGTTATTGCAGAGCTTGCATCCAAACAACAAATAATTAAGAAAATGGTGTTCCATGCGAGTACACGGTGCAGAGGTCCGAATCAGGGACGTCGTCAAGAATGCGTTCTACGACATCAGTAACAACCACATTATGTCACTGGCGGCAGGACTGTCTTACTATTTCGTCCTGTCACTATTCCCGTTTCTGATTCTGCTCGCCTCGTTGCTGGCCTATCTGCCGATCCCGCATCTGTTCGACCAGATACTGATTACGATGTCCAAAGTGGTGCCGCCCGACAGCATGAGACTGGTGTACAGGGTCGTTGGGACGGTTGCGCATCCGCAGGGCGGGATTCTGACGCTGGGCATTGTGGGCACGCTCTGGGCTTCGTCGGGTGGGTTCAACAGCCTGATCGAGGCAGTCAACGTCGCCTATGATGTGCCTGAAACGAGGCCGATCTGGAAGACGCATTTGCTTGCGCTCGGCTTGACCTTCGTGATTGGCGGATTGCTTACGGTTGCACTTGCCACGATGATTTTCGGTCCGAAACTAGGCGGATGGATCGCAAACCTCGTCGGACTAGGTCCAACATTCATTCAGGTATGGCCCTACATCAAGTGGGGAGTGTCGATTGCATTCACGGTTCTAGCGGTGGAGCTTGTCTTCTGGTGGGCGCCAAACGTTAAACAGAGGTTTTGGTCCACGCTGCCCGGCGCCGTCATTGGGGTCGTCTTCTGGATAGGCAGCTCGTACCTGCTCGGGTTCTACTTCCAACAGTTCGCTAATTACAATAAAACTTACGGCATCCTGGGCGCAGCCATGGCGTTGATGGTCTGGCTCTACTGGAGTTGGTTTGCAATCCTGATCGGCGCCGAGGTCAACGCGGAAGTTCTGAAAGCGGTGGGCCGTGGCAAACTGGAGTTGAAAGGGAAGCCGCCGGCGGCAGTCAAGCCGCGTCCCGCATGGGAAGAGAGACCGGCGGCGTGAAATGTTTTTCAAAATGATCGCAAGTTGTCCCACATGGGTGCTGACAGCAATCGCGAGCAACTGTTAGAATGAGTCTGCTTCCGGAACGTGGGGCTATAGCTCAGCTGGGAGAGCGCATCGTTCGCAACGATGAGGTCGTCGGTTCGATCCCGACTAGCTCCACCAAATTTTCAATCACTTGCAGACCATCCTAATCACAATCGTGTTCCATTGTGTTCCAATTGCTTCCGTCGATTAATCGTCCGGTTTTCACCAGCACCCTTGGCCAGACGCCGTTCCAGTATGTCCATCATCTTCGCCACCGGTTGCTGCTGTGACTCGGGAACAAACTGGGCGTAGATGTCCATGGTAGCGCCGATGCGCGAGTGCCGCATCTGCCCCTGGACAGCTTTGGGATCGGCGCCGCCCGCTTGCACCATCCGAGTGAGCGTGGCGAAACTCTTGAGGTCATAACATCGGCCTCGTCCGGTTGCTATTTTGGGTTATGTTCGTTGAGCCAGTTCCGGTCAACTGTTTCCTCGTACCTATAGTTCGTGTCCCAGGAACGATGCTGGCTCTGGCGGGTATAGTTCTGGTGTTCGTCGAGCCAGTCCCGGTCAACCGTGTCCTCGTATCTATGATCTCCATTCCAGAATTGGCGCTGCTGCTCCTGATTTCTGTTCCGCTCTTGATCTCTTTGCTGGTTCTCGTCTCTGCTTTGACGTTGAGGCTCCTCCTGAGCAACTGCCCGAAGCGGGAGAGTAATCGGCGCGGCCAAGGCACCGATCAGGAAAAACGCGGCCAAAACACGCTCGTTCATAAAAAGTTCTCCTCTCTTTCGGACTATCGAGTCTACAGAGACTACGAGCTAAAGGAGTGCGAAAAAGTTGTGTGAGGCTAGCGCGATTTGCGTAGCACAAGCCCTTCCGCACGTCCGGTGCTCGTTCTGTTCAGGGCACAGCATCATCTCGCAGCCACTGGCAATCTCAGTGAGATCAAACTCCAGCAGCCCGCCCGACCGCGCGCCTGCTGATTCACGCAGCAGCAACGGCGTTGCCCGGCGTTGGACAGTTCGGCTACGAAACAGAGTGCATGCGTAGAAAAAATAGCCCAGGTCATGAATTTCGACCGCAACTACCTTCACAGGTTATTTTCCTGGAAGGATTCGTAGTCCCGTTCAGCTTGACCAGCATGGACGATCAAGAATGCCGTGATCGCCTTATAGCAGAGCTGCCCGAAATTCCACGCCGGAGTGGAAACCCGGAAGCAATTCTGTCCATCTCACTTCGACAACATGCCTACCGGCGGAGAAACACGTGCCGGTCGGCGTGAAACACGCACGTCGGTCATCCCAACAGCCGCGATGTCTCCGAACGGGCCTAAAGGACGGAAGGATAGCTATGCAAGGGACATGGAAGACAATACCCCTGCTTATTTTTGTGCTGCTTTGTGGTGCGACACAAGCCCTGGCACAGGAAGCGGGGACGACCGAGCAGGAGACGGTGCGCAAGCTGCAGACCAGGATGGATGAGCTGAAGGCCCAAATGGCCGAAATTCAGTCTGAGTTGGATGCGATCCACCCCACCCCAGCGAAGCTTCCACAGACTGGTTCTATCGTGAGCACGCCAGTGCCACCCATAGTACAGCTAACTCCGGAGCAACAGAAGGAAGCCATAGGCAAAGCCACCTCGGATCACCGGACCTTTGCGGAGGATGAGGAGGATGCACCGCGCCTCTATAACGCTCCACTGGAACCTACAAATCCCGGATTCTTTCTTCTGCCAGGCACCCGCACCATACTGCGTCTCGACGGATCGGCAAGAACCGATTTCATATATGACCTGAAAACTCCAGCGCTGACGGATTCGTTTATTCCTTCGTCGATACCGATTCCATCGCAATCGGGTCCCGGGAATTTCATCGCTAGCATTCGTGGAAGCCGCGTTATGGCGGACTTTCGCATTCCTGTGGGCGAACGGGGGGCTGCGCGGACCTTCATCCAGCTCGATTTTTTCGGCGCCAATGGGGCGACCGCACCACGGTTGCGCCATTTTTACGCGCAGCTAGACAACGTTCTGGTGGGCCAAACGTTTACGAACTTCATGGATCCGGATGCGTTCGCGGACACGCTGGACACACAGGGAGCAAATTCGGCGGTTAGCGTGCGTATTCCGCAGGGTAGATACAGCTTCGGACTAGGCGGGGGGGCGAGCGGGTATGTCTCGGTCGAGGTCCCATCGTCCTCTATTACTTTTTCGGTGGCCGGCACGCCTGCCACGCCGACCACTCCCGCTCCGGACGGCACATTCAAATTTCGAAACGAATGGAAGCGTGGGCATATACAGCTGGCAAGTGTCTTTCGCGATCTGGGGGTGCAGCTACCAAATGGGGTACACGAGTCCGTCTTTGGATGGGGCGTGAATGCAACGGGCGGTGTGGAGGTGCTCGGCAGGGACAACATTGTTTTAGGGGCTGCTTACGGCCATGGAATCGCGCGCTATGTGGGCGACACGGCACCTCTGGGCCTGGACGCAGCTCCCATATCGCAGACGAATCTGTCTCTGCGAGCGCTGCCACTCTTTGCAACATATGGCAGTTATCAGCATTACTGGTCGCCGGCGGTGCGATCGAATGCGACGGTCGGTTTTGTGCAGGTGCAGAACACTGCGTTCCAGACAGCCAGCACGTATCACCAGAGCATCTATTCGTCGTTCAACCTGATCTGGAATCCGGTGGGCAGCTTGGATCTTGGCGCCGAGTTTCTCTACGGACGGGTGCAGGAGAAGAGCGGAGCCGCTGCTACCGATCCCAGAGTTCAAGTCACGGGAAGGTATACCTTTGTGAAGCTGCATCCGAAGGAAGAACAAGCCCCGTAGCTGACGACGGCGTGTCGGCGAGCACCGATGAGAAAGCGGAACGTGTTCAAGAGCTTCGACAGCGATCCAGATGGCGCTCGCAACCACAGCGACTTTGGCGCCACGATCGATATCAGCTCGCGGTTCTAGTCGCGCGTAGATGCCAAAAAGCATCAGGGCAAGAAGAATCAGCTTGCAGAAATTCCTGCAGCAGTGCAGCCCCGATCAACTCGCGTTGCAGTGAAAAGTAATCTTTCCGTGATCTGGGGCAACACTTCCAGGTCAATCGCAACTCTATTGATCAAACCCCTAAAGAGTCATCAACCAGCGACACAACATTCCCTCACACCAACACGTGTAAGGAGCAAGCAGCATGAGCACACTTGTAGCGGTTGTATTCGATGATGAGTCGACCGCGTTCGAAATGCGCGCGGCTCTGTCCAGAATGCAGAAGCAATATCTGCTCGAGATGGAAGACGCCGTCGTCGTTACCAGGGACGAGAGCGGTAAGGTCAAACTGCATCAGGCCGTGAGTCTCACGGGGGTGGGCGCGGCCGGCGGCGCTTTCTGGGGCATGCTCATCGGCCTGTTGTTTCTCAATCCACTTCTGGGAGCTGCGGTGGGCGCCGGAGCCGGAGCCCTGTCGGGCAAGTTCAAAGACATGGGGGTCGACGACAAGATGATGAAAGACATCGGACAGTCACTCAAACCCGGCACCTCCGCGCTCTTTGTTCTGCTGAGGAAAGCTACTCCTGACAAAGTGCTCGAAGGTCTAAAGCAGTTCACGGGAAAAGGGCGAGTGTTCCAGACATCGCTCAACAAGGACGACGAAAAAGCCTTGCGCGAGGTGCTGGAAACGCCGGCCGCTTAGTCCAATTGAGTTAGGGGGCGCAATCAGGTTCATTCCTCGCCTAAGACGTAGCCTGTTCATGCAATGACAAGGAGGCCATTATGGCCGAGAGGGCACCTGTAGGAAAGATAGAACCGATCCGGCCCAAGAAGACGGGCTTGGAAAAAATTCTCGACAAGGTCGAGATAATCGGAAACAAAGTTCCACATCCGGCGGTGATCTTTGTATGGCTGATCCTCACAGTCATCGTGTTGTCCCATATCTTCCACTTGCTGGGAGCGAGTGCAACCTACGAATCCATCAATGCGGAAACCCATCAACCGGAGCAGGTTACGTCCGTCGCCAGGAGCCTGCTGACTACGGAAGGCATCCGCTTCATGTATGACGGTGTCGTCAGAAACTTCATGAGCTTCAATGCCGTGGGTGTGATCATTGTGGCGATGCTGGGCGTCGGAGTTGCCGAAACGTCTGGACTGATCAAGGCGCTGATTCGCAAACTAGTACAGGTAGCACCGCCCGCCGCCTTAACGTACATCCTGGTCTTTGTGGGAATCGTGTCGAGCATCGCGGCGGACGCCGGCTATCTGGTGCTGATTCCACTGGCGGCGGCGGCCTTCCTCAGTGTCAAACGCAACCCGTTGGTGGGGCTGGCCGCATCGTTTGCCGCAGTGTCTGCCGTGTTTAGCGTGAACATTCTGATCAAACCACTGGATGGCATCCTGACCGGGATCACCAATGACGCTATTCACCTGATGAATCCGAGTCTCTCCGTCTCGCTGACTGCGAATTTCTGGTTCTCCGTTGCGTCAGTGTTGATGCTGACCGTCGTTTGCGGGCTAATTACCGACAGGGTAGTTGAGCCCCGCCTCGGCCCATATACCCCGCCAAAAGAAGCGGAAGAAGAGGCAGGGGCATCGGCACCCGATAGTGAAATTGCGGCTTCAGACGATTCGCGCGGCTTGCTTTACGCAACTTTGGCAACGATCGCGGTTTTGGTCGTATTCGCTTTGCTGTCGTTTCCATCGGGAGCCGCCCTTCGCAATCCGGAGACCGGCGCTCTCGTGGGAGACTCGCCATTCATGAACGGGCTGATCGTCTTTATCGCCGTGGCTTTTCTGGTGGCGGGAGCTGCCTATGGGTTCGGAGCAAGAACCATGAAGGGCGGCGCGGACGTGATCAAGGCCATGGAAAAAGCGGTCATCGGTTTGGGTGGTCTGCTGTTCTTGCTGTTCTTCATCAGCCAGTTCATTGCTTTGTTCACCTACACCAACATGGCTACGATCGCCGCGGTGAAGATGGGCGATGTTCTGGAGTCGGCGGGCCTTGGCCCGATTCCGTTGCTCATCGGATTTGTGCTCGTGGTCACAGTCCTAAATTTGATCATCACTGGCATCATTCCCAAGTGGGCCATTTTTGCGCCCGTCTTTGTGCCTTTGATGATGCGGCTTGGTGTTCATCCGGGAGCTGTACTGGCGGCATATCGGGTGGGCGATTCGCCGACCAATGCCATAACGCCAATGATGGCGTACTTCCCGTTGATCGTGGGGTTCGCCGCAAAGTATCAGAAGGGCGCGGGTGTCGGCACGGTGGTGGCCATGATGTTGCCCTACGTGGTGGTAATCCAGGTGGTATGGATAATCCTGCTGATTGTGTGGCAAGTTGCCGGAATTCCGTGGGGATTTTAAACAACGATCCTCAACCTGGATGAACAACAAATGTGTTTAAGGAGTAGTCCATGGCAAATTCTAAGAACAGTCCCGTGGAACTCACTGCAGAGAGCTCGTCGCCGGAAAAAGTCCGGACGGGCGTTCTGGTTATCGGCATCTTCGCCGATGGCACGCTCCCGCCGCCCACGCAAAAAGTCGATCATGCGTCGAAGGGACATTTGGCTGCCGTGCTCAAACGTGGAGATCTCGACGAGAAAGCAGGCTCTTCTCTATTGCTGCACGATCTACCCGGCACCGAGGCGGAGCGGGTTATGGTCGTCAGCTTGGGAAAGCGCGACAAATTTGGTGACAAGGCGTTCCGTGATGCCCTCAGCGGCGCAGCCAAGACGTTAGCCGGTAGCGCGGCCAAGGATGCGGTGGTAACACTCGCCGATGTCGAAGTGCCCGGCCGTTCCGACGCGTGGCGGTTCCAGGAGGCAAGCCGTTTGATTGCCGATGGCGCCTATCGCTTTGACATCTCGCACGCCAAACCGGGGAAGACGGAACGGGGTACGCGGAAAGTCACGCTGCTGAGATCGAACAGGGCCACTGATGAAGACCAAAACCGCTGTACATCGCGGCCAGGCAATTGCAGAAGGCGTGGCGTTGGCGAAGGACTTGGGTAATCTGCCGGGAAACATCTGCAATCCTTCTTATCTCGCGGAGACGGCGCGGGCGCTGGGCAAGGAGTTCAAGTTCGACGTCGAGGTGCTCGAGCGCGAAGACATGAAAAAGCTCGGCATGGGTGCCGCGCTGTCCGTGGGACAGGGTTCGGCGCAACCCTGCAAGTTCATCGTGATGAACTACAAGCGCGGAGGCAAGGCGCAGCCAGTCGTGCTCGTGGGCAAAGGCGTCACTTTCGATACCGGAGGTATCTCGCTTAAGCCCGGCGCCAACATGGACGAGATGAAGTTCGACATGTGTGGCGCTGCGAGCGTGTTCGGCGCCATGAAGACGGTGGCCCGCCTCGAATTGCCAATCAATGTAGTGGCGATCGTACCAGCGGTTGAAAACATGCCCGGCAGCAATGCCACCCGCCCCGGCGACGTTGTCACTTCCATGTCCGGGCAAACCATCGAGGTTCTTAATACCGATGCCGAAGGCCGGATGACCCTGGCAGACGCACTAACGTACGCCGAGCGCTACAACCCAGCCTACGTGATCGATGTTGCCACGCTGACCGGCGCTTGCGTGATTGCGTTGGGGAATATCACTACCGGACTCTTTGCCAACGACGACGAACTCGCTGAACAACTGCTCGAATCGGGAAACGATACCGGAGATCGGGCCTGGCGTTTGCCAATGTTCGACGAGTATCAGGACCTGCTCAAGAGCAATTTCGCTGACATGAGCAACCTGGGTGGCCGACCGGCCGGGGCGATCACCGCGGCCTGCTTCCTCAAGCGTTTTGCCGACAAGTACAAGTGGGCCCACATGGATATTGCCGGCACGAACGCAGTGTCGGGTGATGCCAAGGGGGCAACCGGCCGACCGGTACCGATGCTGACTGAATTTCTGATTGCACGCGCTGAGAACAGGGCGTCGCGCACAACCCCGGCCCGAGCTGCCTAGAAAGGCGAGGCCCGCCGGGTAGAACAAGCACCGTCGGCGTCACAAGGAGGAACGTATATGGCTCAGTCTAGCGAAAAAGCACGCAAGTATTCGCGTGACCATGCGGAGAGATTTCGCCATGAGCTTCACGAGTTTCTGCGCTTTCCCAGCCTGAGCGGAGACCCGGCTCACGCCAACGACGTAAAGCGGGCAGCGGAATGGCTGGCGGCGAACCTGCACGCGATGGGAGTCGAGAGCGCCAAGGTGATGCCCACAGCCGGTCATCCCGTCGTTTATGGCGAGTGGATGGGTGCCGGTCCGGACAAGCCAACCGTGCTGGTATATGGACATTACGATGTGGTGCCCGCCGTCATGGAAGATGGATGGGATGCACCGCCGTTTGAGCCGGTCGAGAAAGACGGCAAGATCTACGCGCGTGGCGCAACGGACGACAAAGGGCAACTGTTCATCCACGTCAAAGCCCTGGAGTCGTATCTGGAGGCCAACGGCGGTGCTCCCGTCAATATGAAATTTCTGATCGAGGGCGAAGAGGAGATATCTTCTCCGAATCTGGCCCCTTTTATTAAGGCGAATCAGGACTTGCTCAAGGCTGACGTGTGCGTGATCAGCGATTCATCCATGCGCACGATTCAAGAGCCGGCGGTTACGCATAGTCTGCGGGGCATGACGTACATTCAACTGGAACTCCAAGGGCCCAAGGACGATCTGCACAGCGGCTTCTGGGGCGGCGCAACGCACAACCCCGCCCTCGCTCTCGTTGAAATTCTTGCGAAGCTGTACAACTCCGACAATACGATCGCCGTTCCGGGCTTCTACGATGACGTGGTCTCACTGACGCAGCAAGAGCGCGAGATGATTGCGAAGAACTCGCTGACGGAAGAACAGTTCAAGGAAGCCACGGGCGTGCCCGCCGTTTGGGGAGACAAGAAATACTCAATTCGCGAGCGCGTCTCGGCCCGTCCAACGCTCGACATCAATGGATTATGGAGCGGCTACTCTGGCCCCGGACCAAAGACAATCATTCCAGCCAAGGCCGGAGCAAAGCTAAGCTCCCGTCTGGTGGCTAATCAGGACCCTGACAAGATCTTCCAACTCTTGAAGAAGCACATCGAAGCCATCGCGCCGCCCACCGTGAAAGTGCAAGTCACCCTGGTAACCAGGGGCAAACCGGCGCTGATCCCCTTCGATCTGCCGGAAATGCAGGCCGCGGCGCGCGCCTACCAAAAAGGGTGGGGGCACGAGCCAGTCTTCACCCGTGGCGGCGGTAGCATCCCGATCGTCGCGGACATTTACGACATGATGAAAATCCCTGTGGTGATGATGGGGTACGGGCTGGACAGCGATGGCCTGCACGCCGCCAACGAACACTACAACACCGAAATGTTTCATCGCGGCATTGAAACGGCGATCGTCTACCTGGAGGAATTGGCCGAAATGGCGGCCAAGGACAAGTCGGGGGCGCGGGCCGCATGAGCAGGAATTACTTGGCTTCTACTGTCGATCGTAACTGAGGGACGCTTCGCGAGGTGCCGATGAGCTTGCAGCCGATTCCCATCACAAACGCCACGCGCATCGAGCACGACCTTCTCGGCGAACGCGAAGTGCCTGCGTCGGCCTACTACGGCGTACACACGTTGCGCGCAGTCGAGAACTTCGACATCAGCGGCACGCCGATCTCGAGCGACGCGGACCTCGTGAACGCCCTGGCCAGCGTGAAGGAAGCCGCCGCGCTCGCGAACCACGATCTCGGTCTGCTCGACGCCGAGCGTACACGCGCAATCGTCGCCGCCTGTGATGAGATTCGCAAGGGCGGATTGCATGAAGAGTTCGTTGTTGACGTGATCCAGGGCGGCGCGGGCACGTCGACCAACATGAACGCCAACGAGGTGATTGCCAACCGCGCGCTCGAAATCATGGGCCGCGCGCGAGGCGACTACGACGTACTTCATCCGAACGAGCACGTGAACATGAGCCAGAGCACGAACGACGTGGTTCCGACGGCGCTCAAGGTCGCGAGCTGGTTCGCGATTCATCGCCTGATCCAAGCCATGGACGTGCTGCGTGTCGCGTTCGACGAAAAGGCGGTTGAGTTCAAAGACGTCCTGAAGATGGGACGCACCCAGCTTCAAGATGCGGTCCCTATGACCCTGGGCCAGGAGTTCTCTGCCTATGCCGTCATGCTCTCGGAGGATATGCAGCGCCTGCGCGAAACAACGAGCCTGATCTGCGAAATCAATATGGGCGCGACGGCCGTGGGTACCGGCATCACTGCGCACCCCGAATACGCGGAGCGCGTGCGCGGGCATCTGGCGGAGATCACCGGCATCCCGTTCGTTACTGCGCCGAATCTTGTCGAGGCGACCCAGGACGCGGGCGTCTTCGTGCAAATGTCAGGAGTGCTCAAACGCGTCGCGATCAAGCTCTCGAAGGTATGCAATGACCTGCGGCTTCTGTCTTCCGGTCCGCGCGCTGGGCTGGGCGAGATCAATTTACCGCCGATGCAGGCGGGTTCGAGCATCATGCCGGGCAAGGTGAATCCCGTGATCCCGGAGGTGGTGAATCAAATCGCCTTCGAGGTGATCGGCAACGACGTCACGGTGAGCTTCGCCGCTGAAGCTGGACAGTTGCAACTGAACGCATTCCTACCCATCGTCGCCCACAGCATCTTCAAGAGCTTGACGCATCTGCATAACGGGTGCCTCACTCTGGCGGAGCGCTGCGTGCGCGGCATTACGGCGAACCGCGACCGGCTCGAGGAACACATGACCCGCTCAATCGGCATCGTGACCGCGCTCAATCCGTACATCGGCTACGCCAATGCAACCGAGATCGCGCAGGAAGCCTTGCGCACCGGGCGTAGCGTCACCGATCTCGTTCTCGAGAAGAAGCTGCTCACGAAAGAAAAGCTCAGCGAGATTTTGAGGCCGGACAATCTCACGAAGCCCGTTGAACCGTCAAGCGTCTCAAGCCCACCGAAGCGGAAGGAGTCAGCTTGATCTTCGGTCTATGGGCGCGATAAGGAGTCAACGATGACTGCACAGCCAAAGGCTCGCGAGGACGAGGCTTCGTACATCTCGACCGGACATCTGCCCGATGCTGATCGGGTCAGGGTGCTGTTGTCCGAGGCGTACGAGCGCTTCAAGTCGAACACGGAGGGCGCCAACTCCGACGTTTATCCGGCGCTGGCGAGGGTGCCCAGTACGTTGTTCGGCATGTGCGTGATGGCCACGAACGGGAATCTCTATGCGGTCGGCGACTCCGACTATGATTTTGCGATCATGAGCGTTTCCAAGCCGTTCGTGTTCGCTTTGGTCTGTCAGGCACTCGGCGCAGAGAAGGCCCGGGAGAACCTCGGGGTGAACAGCACAGGGCTTCCGTTCAATTCTCTCGCGGCCATCGAGCGGAGCCAGGACGGCCGTACGAACCCCATGGTGAATGCTGGAGCGATTGCAACGACAAGCATGGTGCCGGGCGCAACACCCGAGGCCAGGTGGCACTTCCTTCACGACGGTCTCTCCCGCTTCGCCGGCCGGGCGCTCGATCTCAACAACGAGGTGTATGCATCGGCTACGCAGACTAATGTCCGGAATCAGGCCATCGCCCGTCTGCTCCAGAGCTATGGGCGGATCGAGTTGGACGCATCGGAGACGACCGAACTCTACACCCGGCAATGCTCGCTGAACGTTTCCGCGAAGGACTTGGCGGTGATGGGCGCTACTTTAGCCGACGGAGGGGTGAATCCGCTGACCGGGCAGCGTGTTGTAGATGCCGCCAGTTGCCGGTACGCGCTGGCTGTGATGGCG
The DNA here is from genome assembly GCA_963777415.1 of uncultured Acidobacteriota bacterium. Classification (GTDB taxonomy): domain Bacteria; phylum Acidobacteriota; class Terriglobia; order Terriglobales; family Acidobacteriaceae; genus JAEZPW01. Next base: position 97,550 of record CAVZQL010000017.1, on the reverse strand, counting down.
ACCGCTGGCCTTTACGAGACCTCTGGAGACTGGCTTTTCGACGTGGGTCTGCCGGGCAAGAGCGGGATTGGGGGTGGTATTGTCGCCATTTCGCCGGGAAAGGGCGCACTCGGCACGTTTGCTCCGCCGCTCGACAAAGCGGGCAACAGCGTGAAGGGACAACTGGTCGCTAAGTTCCTGGCCGAGCAGTTGGGAATGAATCTGTTTGTATCGAAGCCAGAGTTCGAAGCCGCCCGCAGTATTGAAAGCGCTGCCTGAGACAGGTTTGCAGAAACCCTGACCTGTTCAATTCGGAGGATTCGGGATTAAGGAGCGTGCATATGCGAGATATCACGATCGTCAAGCAGAGCAGCGGGTCCATCACTTTGGGCGTGCTGCTCATCATTCTTGGCACTGTTGCGCTGGTGGCCCCTCTGTTTGCCGCGTTAATGTTGATCAGGGTGATTGGATGGCTGCTGATCTTCGCGGCGATCGAACAGGTCGTGGACGCCTATCGAAGCCGCGACGAGGGAGGGCTTTTTTTCAAGATTCTTCTCGTTGTGCTCTACGCTGTGGTTGGGGGCATGTTGCTGCGCAGGCCCGTTAGTGGAGCCATCGCGGCGACGGCGATCATCGGAATCTTGTTTCTGGCGGACGGCATCTTGGACATTGCGCTCGGCGTCCGGTTGCGCGGTGCACAGGAAAAGACTGGATGGCTATTCGCAGGCGGGATACTCTCCCTTCTCTTTGGCGTCATGATCTTGTACCGGCTTCCCGTGAGTGCCACCTGGGTGATCGGTCTGTTAGTAGGCATTCGTCTCATCTTCAAAGGCATCGAGCAGATTGTGCGTTCATCAGCGGGCGCGAAGGTGCGCATCGAAGACCGGGCAGCATGATGACTCGTTTCCGCGCCCGATGATGACAGAAACACGAAAGTTCTAGCCGGCTTGCGGGCTCTTGAAGACCTTCTGTTCCCGCCCCGGAGCACGCTTGTCGCCCAAGGCCTCATCTTGAGCAAGGTGTAGCGTCCGCGAAGGCACAGCAAGTTGAGTACCCGCCTCCGCGACAAGGTCCATGATTCGCAGTAACAATTCCTCACGAATAGCTAGGAATTCCTTAAGTTCGCCGGTCAGAATATGACAGTAGATCTCGATATCCAGGCTGCTTTCGCCAAATCCCGTCAGATGAACGCGAATGAAATCGGGGTCCACCTTCTGATGCTCCAGGAGCAGCGCCCGTATTTTTCCCAGCAGGGACCGCAATTGATCCGGCGATGTCCCGCGCTGCAATCCCATCGAAGTTCGAAATGAGCTCTTATCGTACCGGCTCAGGTTTTCGATATTCATGTTGGCCAATTTCCCATTCGGAACCGAAAGCTCCGTGGAGTTAATCGTGCGGATTCGCGTCGAGCGCAGGCTGATATCTTCGACAGTTCCTACTTCGTCGCCGATGCGGCATCTCTCACCGACTCGAATTACTTGGTCCCCGAGGATGGATATGCCGCCAAGTAAATTTTCCAGTGTCTTCTGCGCGGCAAAGGCAACAATGATACTGCCGATGCCAAGTCCAGCCACGGCTGTCGTCATATTGAAACCGAGAATTGAAAGCATCACCAGCACGGCGGCAATTACCACTACCAGATTAAGAATTCGTTGCCCCAGCAGAATGATTGAGCCGCTACGGTATCCGGAGCCTGCCAATGCGCTGGCACGCGCCCGCTCGGCCCAGCGATTGATCAGCCTGTATATCAGCCAGGCCAGACCTGCTGCCACGGCTACTCCAGCGAACCGCCCGTAATATTCGCGAAACAAAAGCGGAAGTCCAAGGAAGAAGACGACGCCTGTCCAATGCAATACGACGGTCAGGATAAGCTTTGTCGGCGCCGCAACCGAGCCGTAGAGATCCTGAAGAACGGGATGTTTCCGCCAACCGAGCCAAAGCCGAAGCCCCCCGCGTAGCACACCCGTAATCGCCCAGGACAACCCGAGGGCCACCGGAATGAGCAACAGGAATGCGATCCAACGCCACAGCGGCGTACTCAGAATTCCGCGTGCCACCAAAAAACGGGGAAGGTTCGACTCCATCTTGCTTTCTTCGACTTGGCTGAAAAGCTCAGGCACCTCAGCCAGAGTACGTGAGGAAAACAACCAGATATTGTCGCCGGTTGCGGGATCGGAAACCTTAACAAGATCGACGTTCGTTTCTCTCTCGTTGATGCGAAACACGCCGATTCGTTCCCGATCCTGCGGCACGTCAGGCTGCGGCGAACCCTCTGGCTTGTTACTGACAGCACCAATGCGGCCCACGAAGGCCTCATCCATCAGTTCATGAAGTTCATGAGCAAGGCGCTCACCATTGGAGTCGCGCTCCATTTTCGACAGTTGCAAATACTGAGCAGCATCCTTGTACTTGCCGCTCTGCGCCGCGTGCAAGAAGCCCAGGAGTGTGCCATGTGGCGTGCTTCTTCCCAGGGGATCGCTAGGTGCGTGGGGCGTCTCGTCATTATGATCGGCAGCGTGCGTCGAAGTCTGCATCGTGTTGCCGCTGCTCTGGCTGGCCGCAAGTTGGCTGTAAGCCCCCGCGCCACTCGACATGAACACGAGAATGATAAGGGCGCCTACGGACGCACTCGCAAGGCGGCAGGAACCAAGAACACTTCTACCCGCGCTGCGTGCAGCACCGCTAAGCAGAGTGTACAGACTGGTCCGCATTTCACACTCTCGCATCCCAGATGTTGATTCAGAGGAGCGGTGCGCAGTTGCAGCGGTGCCGACTACAGAACTCTGGCGACGAACGGTCTTTGAACCCACCAAAAGCAACCTGCCGGATCGAAAGAGAAATCTGATGATCAGGTTCACTTGCTCCTGCAGAGCTGCACAGCATCATTCTCGGGGTGTATCGATTCTGGCCTGCGCGGCGTCGAAACGAAGTCCGTATGCAAAAGCCGCTTCTGAAGAATGCCGACTCCCCTCCTCCCGAAACTGAGAACGCGGACGACCTGTCGTTATTCCGCGGAGGGCTGTTTTATCGAGCGCAACTAGTGGCCCGATTGATCGACGCAGAGCGTTGGAACGTATTACGTCGGGTGGCGATTGTTCTAGCGATTACATGGCTACCACTTGTGATTCTTACCGCTTTGTTTGCTCGCGACCAATTGGTTCATCTCCTGACTGACTATGAGGTGTACTCCAGAGTTGCTATCGCTATCCCCGTTTTGCTGGTAGGCCAATTAGTCATGGAAGACCGATTCAGCATCGTTGCTAAACATGTGAGAGAAGCACAACTCCTCGATAAGGAAGACTTGCACAAGCTGAAGGCGGCACTCGCCACGATTAGGCGTCTGCGTGATTCTCCCCTTTCCGAGCTGATTATCGTTGCGCTCGTCTTCTGTGATCTTGCTCTGATCTGGAAAAGCAGGGTGGCTTCGGGTCCTGTCTGGGCGGCCTACCGGGAGGGCGGAGTTGCACATTTGACGCCTGCGGGCTGGTACTACGGGTTGGTTTGCGCGCCTATTTACCAGCTCCTCATCGGACTTTGTATCTGGAAGTGGCTACTGTGGTGTTTGTTTCTTTTTAGGCTGTCTCGAATGGATATGAACTTAGTCGCGACCCATCCCGACGGCCACGGCGGCCTCGGTTTTCTGGGACTTTCTCCGGTTGGCTTTATCCCCGTCGCCCTTGCCCTTTCAACCGTGATTGGAGGCTCATGGAGCAGTGAAATTCTGAACAACGGTGCTCGCCTGGAAAAGTTTCAACTGCCCGCGATCATTCTGGTCGTTATAACCTTCATCATCGCACTCGCCCCCCTGGCCCTTTTCGTACGCAAGTTGGACGTGCTACGCCGCACGGCGATGCTGCAATACGGGGTCCTTGCGCAGAGGCAGGCCAAGTATCTGCACGAGAAATGGTTTTTGCATCGCTCAGGTCCTGAAGAAGCGCAGTTCACGGTGGCTGAGGTGACCGCGCTTGCGGATTTCGCCATCAACTACAGGAACATCAAACAGATGCGACCTTTTCCCGCCGACAAAGGCACGCTCATAGTTTTGGCCTTGGCAGTGGTAGCGCCATTGTTTCCAGCCGTGCTTGCTGAGTTTCCGCTCTCCGTCATCGCCAAGGGACTTCTCCAGGCCGTTAAGGCTGTGCCCATGTGAGCCGTTGAGCGCAGCGGGTAGGAGTTGAACAGCCATGAAGTACATGCGTGAGGCGATTGCAATAATCAAACGCACTCTTGAAAATCTCGAGCGAAAGCATCTGCAACTCGCGGCGGCAGGCCTGGCCTACTATTTCCTCATGTCCCTCTTTCCTGGATTGATCCTGTTGACGGCAGTAATTGCGTATCTGCCGCTGCAAAATGGAATGCAAGTGGCCACCTCCTTTTTAAGCCATGTCATTCCGCAACAGGGCACGTCCCTCATGGAGGGACTGGTTACCACCGTTAGCTCTCATCGCGGCGGATTGCTCTCGGTTGGACTCATCTCCACCCTGTGGCTGACTTCGATCGGCGTCAAAGGAGTTATTGCGGGCCTCGACATGGTGTACGAAGTTAGCAGACCGCGGCGGGTGTGGACCAATAGGTTTCTTGCCTTCGGCCTGACTTTCGGGGTCGGAGTGCTGTTGCTTCTGGGTGTAGCTCTCACCTTGGCCGGGCCGATTCTGGAGTCCCTCCTGTCGATGGCCGTCTCTGTTCAATCCTTGTGGATAAGAATCTGGCCGTTTTTGCAGTGGTCCCTGTCGGCGATTTTGACATTCGCTGCCATAGAGTTGCTATACGTTCTCGCACCTAATGTTCCTGCAAAACGGCGGGTCACCATCCCGGGTGCGCTGGTTGCCGCTTCGATCTGGATGGCACTTTCATGGGGATTCGGCTTCTACATTCACCACTTTGGAGCAACAAAGCTCGACATGTTTTATGGAGCGATGGCCACACCCATTGCACTCGCGATCTGGCTGAACTGGGGCGCTCTCGGCATGCTTTTCGGTGCAGAGATCAACTTGAGTATTCAATCGTTACGACCAATTGAAACAGACGAGCTGCGCCAAGCCAACCCAACCACTGCCGCCTAAGGAGAACAACACTTTGTCACTTGTTTGCTAGGCGCGTTCGAGGGCTGGAGATGAACGTTTTGCGCATTTGGAATTTGCGTCGCGGCGACGCCGACGACAATCGATTGAGCCCCTACGCCGGCGGTCTACGAAGTCTCTTCGTATCAGCTGTCTTTGAGTTCAATTATCTAAAGGCGCCGCTTGGTTTCTTGGCTCTGGTGATCGGACCTGCGCTGCTCGTGGGCATCGCGCCCTCGCTTGTGGTCACGTTCGGGCATCTCGTCTTCCACACTACAACTCTTGTCGGAAGGAACCTGGTCGTCACACTCGGCCTTTTGTTCGCTCTCCTCGGATTTGCTTTCTGGATTGGGCGGCCGCTTCTCGCTAAAGCTTTCGTCAACTTCCGGCACCTTCAGTACACTCTCGTATTTCCAATCTTTGTTGCATTTCGTGAGGTCCTGCGCACGGGCGCCGAGCGTCTTGGCGGCAGCTCAATGACTCCACGGCAACTCGGTCGCGTTCGCCAGATTGCCACAGCAGTTGCGGCCCTGCTGTTCGCTGCCGCAGGCCTCGCCCTGGCAATCACTGTCGAAGTCTCAATCGGCCTGAAGCTGGTTGATGTGGAACACGTCCGAGCGTGGCAAGTCTTCAAGGCGGCGATCGGGAACGCGGCGGTGATCCTCGGGGTATCGACAGCCGTCGAGAGCCTGCATTGGTTCTGGCGTGAGCTCACTATAGGCGGCCCTGCTCTGGATTGGGTGCCGGGGCCATCGCAAGCCGGTTCGGCAACTTTGCGGATCGCGCACCTTTCGGACTTGCATCTGGTTGGCGAGCGTTACGGCTTCCGTATGGAAGCCGGCACGCACGGACCCCGAGGAAACCGGTGCTTCCGTAATGCGCTGCGCAAGCTAGCCGCCATCCACGCACGTACTCCTTTGGACTGTGTGCTGGTAACCGGCGACGTCACGGATGCAGGGACACGAGCCGAATGGGCAGAGTTCATTGACCTTCTCCGAACCTGTCCCGAATTGCGGCGGCACCTGTCGTTTGTTCCGGGCAATCACGACGTCAACATCGTGGACCGATCGAATCCGGGGCGTCTCGACTTACCCTGGAGTGCGGGCCAGGCGCTGCGCAAACTCCGTGTCGTTCTGGCTCTTGATGCCATCGAAGGCGATCGCGTCCATGTGGTTCACCGCGAGTCCGGAGCTTTGGGTCCCTCGCTGAAGGATTACCTGCGCGAGAGCAAACGTTTGGAGTTGCTGCGCGCGCTCGCGCAACGCGGTGCGATCCGTGGACGATGGGAAATGGCGAAGTCCTGGGAGGCGATCTTTCCTCTGATTGAGCCACCTTCCGGCGAAAACGGCTATGGACTGATTCTCCTCGATTCGAATGCTGCTAGCCACTTCTCCCTCACGAATGCCATCGGTATTGTGAGTCCCTCACAGCTGAAGGCGCTTAAGTCGGTCCTGCGAAATTTTCCACGCAGCGCATGGATCATTCTGCTCCACCATTCGGTCGTGGAATATCCCGATGCTTCCATAAGTCTGAAAGACCGCATCGGACTGGCGCTCGTCAACGCACCGGATGTTCTGGCGGCGGTGAAGCCCTATGCGTCACGGGTCGTTGTCCTCCATGGTCACCGGCACGTGGACTGGATCGGTACGTGGCGCGATGTTGTTCTGTGTTCCGCACCGTCGGTCGCTCTAGGCTCCTCGGGCACGGAAAAGTTTCGGGGAAGCTTTCACGTCCACGAACTCGCGCTCGTGGGCGATGGAGGCATTCGGCTGGTTAAGACTGAGCGTGTAGAGGTCGCGTAGGAACGTACGCCAACAACACCGCCCCGAACGGATTGACAAAGTCGATGGCACCGCTCTGGAGCACGTAACGATTGCCGCCCAGGAAGAAGTCTCCTCCGTTCAAGTCCGCGCGGCCCAGGATCACAGGCTCCGCGGCCGTTCCCACCACCTGCAGATTGGCGTTTCCACGAACGCTGACCTTGGTGCTTACGGCGTTCACCTGCGGCCCGGATTTGACTTCAACGTTCAGCCGTACATGCTGCGCCAATCCTGTGGGCGGAGGCGATCCAACGTTTCCAGCTGGTTTGGTGACGAGGCCCGTCACGTCGAAGTCGCGGGTTAACGAAAGTCGCTCAACGTTGACGTTGCCCGCCAGCGTTGAGTCCTGCTGATTGCCCGCCAGCGTCAGGTTAGTGTCGAAGGCTGTGCGGACACCCTCCGGGTACCGCAGTCGGATATTCTTGCCAGTCAATCCGAAGTCAAAGTGGATGGCCGGACGGAATGTCGCCTCGCCCCTGGCCGCGATCGTGCCGCCGCCAACTTGTCCTTCGAAGCTCTTCACTTCCAGCCTGTTTGGGCTGACGCTCAGGACCCCATTGCCGTTGTCCAGACCGAGCGGAACATCGGCGGCGTGCACAGTTGCATTCACGATGCGCGCTTCGCCGATCAAGTCCGAGCCCGCAACGTGCCTGCGAGAATCGAGGTCAATTTGGACCTGCCCACCGGCCTTGAGGTCTGGCTGCAAGATCCGAGCCACACCGAGGTCCATCGTGCCATGTACAAGGTAGGTCGCCGTGCTCGGAGCCTTGACAGGAATCGTCGCCTGCATCTGAACGTCGGTACCAGTTCCGTGAAACGCGACCGGGTGCAGCATGAGAACGTCATTCACGTAATCCACACGGACGGGCTTGGCTGCCCCCAGATGAAACTGCTGGTAGTTCGCCGTCAGAACGGGAATATCGATGCGGCCTTCCATGCGAGTCTTGTTCTGCAAAGGGCCACGCAGAAAAGCATGCACCTCGGCCTCCCCACCCAATTTGCCGGCCTCGGCGGGAGCGTAGAACGCGAGTAGCGGGCCTAATGAAAAGCGGGTCGTATCCAAATTAAGATCGGCCATGTACGGCGGTTTCATCTCCACCGTGCCGTGACCTATCGCTGCTTGCGCGGTCTCGGAATTAAGTTCGATTTCCGCTACCCGTTCGCGAATCCCAACCGTAGCCGTAAGCGCTGGAATCGCCTGCTCCTGAAAACGCAGTTGCGAGAGCCGCACCGTCGCCATCAACTCGGGAGAACGGAGCGTGCCTTCTCCGGCAGCATCGAGACTGAGTGCGCCGACGAGCGATAGGTTATGTCGTTTCACCGCTTCCAGATTCTCCAGGCGAACGTTGTCCGCCCGAAGCCGCACTTGGTATTGCTGCGTCTTCGGATCAAGCGTCATCTGCGCGTGCGCTGAGCCTGCGGGAAGCTGAACCTGCGAGCTGGCGTCCACGAGATTGCCGTCACCCTGAAATGCGAGAGTAAGGCTCTCGATCGGTTCCGAGAAGATCTCGCCTCCCGTCAGGGTGAAGAATCCATAGCCAACGGGATTGAGTTGCGAGCCATGCACAGATGCATTTCCCGAAAGCGTGCCGGAAACCGGATACGTGTTGTTGGCAAGCGATTGGAGTTCGGCAATTGGAACCTGGGACGCAGAAATTTCCAGCTCGATGGGACTCGCCGCAGTGTAGATCCAGTCGTCGAACCCGGTGCGCACGCTGAAGTTGATCTTGCCCTGGTTGGCGGCTTCCAGATAGCCACTGCTCAAGCTGAGCGCGGAAGGATCAGCGTCAACGTTGACGCGCAAGAGTCGCCACGAACTTCCTCTCGCGCGCAGATTGCGGGCCTCCAGCTTTCCCTGAAGCTGCGGTTCCGTAACCAGACCAGTGATGAATCCGCTGAAAGATGCTGAACCATGCAGGCCCAACTTCGGTATCGGCTCCTCGGAAGATGCAGACATGAAGTTCGACGCCAGCAGTTCGAGTTCGTGCAGGTTGCTCGAGTGCGCGTCGATTTTGAGCTGGGAATAGGGGCTTACCTTTCCGTTCAGCGTGAGCGAGGTCGCGGGCGTGCGAAGATAGCTCTGTCGTACCTCGACTTCTTGACGGGCCGCAGAGTAAGCGGCGTGAACTCGCCCACTCAGTGGAGCGGATTGGTTCTGCCCGACGGTTCCTTCCAGAGTCGCATCGGCGCGCGCTACAAGGTCACCAAGCGTTCGGCCCCACGTCGCATCCGCATCAGCACTGACCCTTCCTCTCGGATAAGCTTCGTGCAATGCGTATTTGTTTGGTGCGGCCTCCAGCCGTTCCAGAGAAGCATCCTGAAGATGCGTCTTCAGCTTCGCCTGAGGAACACTGGCAAGGTCTCGAACGGTCAAACTTGCAAAAAGGTTCCCGCCAAGTACCTGGGCGCGGATGTTCGACATTTCGAAGTTGCCGCCGGCAAGCTCGAATGGTGCACTCAGATTGCGCACGTCTATCCGCCCAGCCCGCGTTTGCATCTGCAGAACCGAACTGCTCAACGCCCCGGTGACAAGGAGCGGTCGCCCGGCTTTTATGTTGGCAGTGCGAACAATCAACCTCGGGTCGGTATGCGGGGCCCCTAGTGGTTCCACCACCGCAGTGTAGATCTGCGGCCCCTCAGTAATTTCGTAGGTCACCTCAACCTGATGCGGGTCTTTCTCCTCTGGCCGAACTTCAGACCTGAAACTGGCAGTCAGAAAACCTTCTTTCAGATAAGTCGCCATGATCTGATCACGATCATTCCTCAACCGCTCCTGCGAATACGGTTCGCCAGGCTCCAAGTTCAAGCCTTTAGGCGCTAGTTTCGCCTCCGAGATGGATTTGTTGCCCTCCAGCACCAGGGAGGCAACAATGTTCCGGGCCCCTTCATGTACTTTAAAAACCACGCGCACGTTTCCGTCATCTCTCGTTATCTCTGGAGTGACGCTTGCCTTGCTGTAACCGGAATTGCGATATAAAGATTCGATGTTCGTTGCGCTCCGGGCCACCAGTCGCGAACTGAATTTCCCGCGCGAAAAGAAAAGTTCGCGCGCCTGCTTGACATCAACGAGCGAACGCAGTTCTCGGTCAGAAAAGTGCTTGTTCCCTTGCAACTTCACAGCCTTTACTTTTCCTCGTGGCCCCTTTTCGATTTCGTACAGAATAGTGACGCCCGAGGATTGTTGTTCCATGCGGCTCCGGACCTCAACGTCGAAGAAGCCCTTGTTCTGAAAGTAGGAGGCCAGATTTTGCGCTCCTTCTTGCACCAGGTCCGAATCCACTGCATTCTCCTCATAAATTGGAATCTGTCTCTTCCGGGTCCGGCCGGATATTCGTGCCCCAGTGACTTTAACGAAAACTTGCGGACCCTGCTCGATGTTGAAACTAATGTCGGCCAGGTTGGTGTTGGGATGGTACCCGGAGGAAATCAGCTTCACTTGTGCGGCAAGATAGTTGTTCTGTGCCAGTCGCGCCCGCAAGAAACTCGTAGCCTTTTGCAGTCGATCAAGTGAGTAAGTCTTGCCGCTTTTCAGATAGGCGCCGCGAAGGCGGGCGCGCAAGGATCGCAGGCTTCTTTCGAGCCGCGCCGTTTCCTCGGGAGTAGAACCGGTAAGGATCACACCAGCGGGGACAACATCGTCGTGGGCAAAGTCTATTCGGGGACACATCCCGCGAGCGACGGTGCCATTCACTTGGACTTCACTTCGGAGGCGGCTTTTGTCAACGCTCTTGAGATTACGCGCTCCGATTCGGAGGCGGGACCAACGCTTCGAATGCACGCCGGCCCCACGGTTTTTATCGATGATAGGGGGAATTCCTGGCTCCCAGAGCGGTTTTTTCTCGGTAGCCGAAGAACCTTTCATCCAGAGCATTTGCCAAACACCGCGAACGCAAGACCCTTGGAATGGGGACGCTACGGACACTTTTATTACCTTATTCCGGTTGTTGCTGGGAGGGAGTACAGGGTTCGATTGTACTTTTTCGAGGGATGGTTCGGCGGCAGCAACGGTGGTCCGGGGGGAATCGGAAGCCGCGTGTTCGACTTTTACTGCAACGGTACAACCTTGCTGAAGAATTTCGACATCTTGCGCGAGCAGAAGGACGGAGTCGCCGTGATGACATTGAATCGGGTCAAGCCTACTTCACATGGGATGTTAGAGATACACTTCTCCCCGGTCAGAAACTATCCCCTTATCAACGCCGTCACGGTCGAACCTGAAAGCTAGTTCGCAAATCTCAGTACGGCGTTTCACCCGCGCCTCTTTACACGTGTGCCCGAACTCGAGAGGGATCGGCAGAATAAATAAGCATCGACTCAATATAGAACGATGATCCCTCGTCCAGACCTCCGTCTCAGGCACTTCCCCCGGCACAAACGAACGAGCGGGACGCCGCCACGGCGCGCCCCCGACCGGGTACAGCCGCATAAGCTTGCGTGCAGGGGAGGCTTGCGCAATCCTGCGCAGCAGATTCCAGGGCCAGTCTGCCGGCTTCTTCCACCTCGGGCGGGGCTGACAAGGAACGATTTGGAACAGCCGGCCGGAGTTGCGGCCCCTGCGCGGGACGCAAGCCCGCGTTCCGTTTCGGGAGCATGCGGGCCAGTGACTTCGCAACAGGTTTGGGGTGAGCTCTGGATCTGGGACACAATCTGGGTGCTTGAAGGCGGCGAGGGGTGATGTCGGTGCCGTACCAACCCTGAGTGCGGCGAGTTTTCTGTGGGCCAGCCCGGCTAAATAACGGGCAACGGAATGCCAACGGGCGCAAGGAAGTTCGCGCGCTTGCTGGACTGCTTCCGGACGGTGCCGTCTATGAGGCCGTGTCAGAAAGATAACGGATTTCAAGTCAGACTCGGATATCTCCACTTTCCGCTGGTCAGCGGACGGCAAACAGCTACTTCTTGCCGGGCGCAAGCTCAAGAGCGATGTCGTGTTAATGAGCGATTTTCAGTAGCGTGGGGACCGCTGCCTGCTCTTACGAAACATCATCGCCGGTATGGGCTCGCAGGCCGAGGTTATTTACTAACCGGTGCAGGTAATTGGGATGCACCCCGAGTATCTTGGCCGCCTCCGTATAACTGCCGTTCGCGGTCTTTAGTGCGTTTACGATAAGTTCCTTCTTCTTCTCGCGGACGGCAGCATGGTAATCGGCCAACTCCTCCTCGCCCGTTTGTCCTTCCAGCACCGATTCGGGCAAGTCCTCTGGCTGTATAACAGCCGACCCACCCAGAACGACGGCGCGCTCGATTGCATTCTGCAACTCGCGAACGTTCCCCGGCCACTCGTAGTGAATCAGCGCCGACTGTGCCCGCCGTGAGATGCCCTTGACTCCGGCGTTGTACTTGCTGCTGAACTGTTGGACGTAAAAGCTCGCCAGCAACGGGATGTCCTCGCGCCGCTCGCGCAGCGGGGGAAGCGTGATGGAAACTACATTGATCCTAAAATACAGGTCAGCTCGGAACCTACCTTCGTTCACGGCGTCTTGAAGATTGCGGTTGGTGGCGGCGATCACGCGCATATCGACCTGCGTCGGATGTGATGCGCCCACGCGAAGGAATTCGTGCCGCTCGATCGCCCGCAGCAGCTTCGCCTGCTGGGAAAGCGCAAGCTCACCGATTTCGTCCAGAAATATCGTGCCACGATCAGCTATCTCCAAGATGCCCTTCTTCTGGGCCCCGGCCCCGGTGAATGCGCCTTTCTCGTGGCCGAACAACTCGCTTTCCACCAATGCTTCCGGCAGCGCGGCGCAGTTAAGGGCAACGAACGGCTTGGCGTTCCGCCGGCTGTTTGCGTGCAACGCGCGCGCCACCAGTTCTTTGCCGGTGCCGCTCTCGCCACGGATCAGGACCGTGGAATCCGTTGGGGCGACCCGCGCAATGAAATCGTAGATCTCATGCATGCGGGGGCTTTTTCCCAGCATGCTATGTTGCAACTCGACAGTGTCTTCCACGTGCCGGTTCTGCCATTCCAACCACTCCATTTGTTGGGCATTCTCCAAGGCACCTGCTGCGAATCGTGCAACCGCCACGATCAACTGTAGATCGTCTTCGCCGAATCCCCCGGGGGCGGACTCTAGATAAAGAATCCCCATCACGCTATTGTCGTTAGCGAGCGGCACCCAGAGCACCGCCCCCGAGTCCGGGCGCGGGACCAGAATCGGAACGGCTTCAGCCATCACTCGTTCTACTAGCTCTGCTTCCACAGTGAGATATTGAGTCTGTCCGGAACGTCTGTCCCACGCCGACACCCGGTCAATTTGGCAGGCTCGCCCGCGGAGGACGATGACAGCGCCTCGTTCCGCCGGAACAAGATCGAAGATGAAGGCCAGCAAGAGTCTCTCGTACGCCTGCTGATCCCGGGTATTTATCACCGTATACAACGCGCGAATGCAATCCATCACGGTGCTGAGTTTCAGCAGTAACGACAAGGGTTGGTCCCCGCTTTCGCGCGCCCGCCTGCCTAAGAGAGTTGTAAAGAGCTGCTCTGGAGACACCGATACATTTGTGAGTGACTGTTCATCGAGGGTAAAAACGAACGTGGAACCGCCAATCTCGACCCTGTCACCGGGTTCGAGTTTGCGCTCGATGACAGGCAGGCTGTTGACGAAGGTTCCGTTCTGACTCCCAAGGTCGAAAATCGTAAATTGCCCTGCGTCGCCGCTGACGGCACAGTGCAACCGGGAGACAAGTGCATCTTCCAGACAGACGTCATTTGCGTCCGTCCGTCCGATGGACACCCTTCCTTGGCGTAGAGCGAAGCTCATCCCCCTGAACGGGCCACGAACGGCGATGAGGTGAAATGACACTGGAGTGCAGCTCTATCTGATCAGATAGTTGACCATCCCTTTTAGATAGCAAAACAGCGGCGCGCACACGGCACCTGCGCCAAGTGCGATGGCCAACCGACCGCCACATCTTACACCCGATCAAGGACTTCGACGCCGCCACGTGAAGAGTCTTTAGCAACGTCATGTGTGGCCCCTTCCTTGCAACTACCTCGGGCATGAGTATGTGGCGCGAGCGGTGCTTGAGGACACACAAAGATCGCGTCCGTCACGTGCCAGAGGAGGTTGTTATGAAACGCCGCATCGTCCACATGATGCTGATCACTGCCGCAATTGCGGTGTTGGCCGCCCCCGGATTCGCACAGTCGGGCGTCGTATCGGCCAATATCCCGTTTGAGTTCACCGTTGCCGACAAGACCATGCCCGCAGGCGACTATTCGATCAGCTGCGATCTCTCCCACCAAATGGTTAGCATGCAGAATCAGAACGGTGCTCGCACTGCACTTCGACTCGCGAATCTCATTGAAGATAACGCTGGCATTGGCACACCCAAGCTAGTCTTCATCGAAAGCGGAGGACACTACTTCCTTTCGCAGGTCTGGAACGGAGATCGCCTTGGATACCAGCTGCGTCCCGGTCGACTCGAAACCGAGCTTGCCAAACGTGCGACCAGCACTCAGGTCGTTGCCGCAAAGTGAGCTACAGGCTCACAGATTTCGATTTGCTCAACGGGCGGACTGAGTTCCGTCCGTTTTCTTAGTGGTGCGCCAGGCCATGGCGCGTTGCGCGGAAGCGCAACCGAAGCGGCTGTGGTGGCCACTTCGGTGATTTAGGGGTGGAAGTCCCCTGCGGGCCCTGATGGTGGCAGAAAAAGAAGACTTTGTTGTGCACAATCGGACCGCCCAGGCTGCCGCCGAAGTGGTTTACGTTCGAGCGCGGCTTGTGATTGCCGGGCGTCGCATTGGTAAAGTAATCCGCCGCATTGAGGATCGAACCGTTCCACAGCTCATAGAGATTGCCGTGGAAGTGATTTGTACCGGACTTAGTGACGTAGTTGACCTGCGAAGCGCCGTACCGGCTTTGGTCCACGGAATAGGAAAGCGTGTTGACGGTCACCTCCGAAATCGAGTTCATGCCCAACACCAGGTTGGTCGCGAGACCGCTGTTCAGATTGGTGAGCGGATCGTTCGTTTCCAGGCCGTCAACGATGTAGCCGTTGGAGAGCGCGGGTAATCCATTGAATTCCACGTTGCCGTAGCCGTTGGTGCCGCCGACGAAATCATTGCCGCTGCCGGCCGTATTGATGACAGCCCCAGCCGCAAACTGCAAAGGGTAAGTCAGATCACCGCCGGGATTCGGCAGGTCCTCCAGGGCTGGGGCACTCAAAGTCTTGGACGTGTTGGCATTGCCCGGGTTGATCAGCGGGGCTTCGCTGGTTACCTCCAGAGTCTGGTTGGATTCAGCCACCTTCAGCGTGAAGTCAACGGTTTGCTTCTGGCCCAGGCCCGACACGACATTGTCGTTCTGCTTCGGCTGGTTTCGCCCTGAGCGAAAGCGCTTGCCGGGAAAATGAACGCGGCGATCATCAGCACAACAAGAACTGTGACCCGCGACAAGAAGAACGAGGAATCACATTGGAGGAGTTCTGATGCAGGCAATCTCATGGCGTACTCCGACGGCTTCCGAGTGCGGCGAAAACGCACTTACCCGAATAGCCCTGGTACACTATCAGATGTTAACCATAGTTAACTAGTTGCAGTTATCATGCTTTCTCAACCCAGATTTTCTCGGCCGCCGGAGCGCCCAGCCGAATGGCTTTCTTTTCGACTGCCAAGGAGACAGTGCCATCGTAGTTTCGGGTTTGCACGGCCAAGCGAGCACCGGGGCGGATTCCTTCGGCTTCAAAAAAGTCCAACAGCTTGCGGTCCCGCTCGTAAACGCTGGCGACCCGGTATTGAAAGCCTTCCTCCGCTTCGCTAAGGAGGCGGAGACCTTTCTTTCGCCGTTCTGCGGGGCTCCGCAGGGCCAGGCTATTCCCGTGGGGGCAAACATCTTTGTCGCCCAGCTTCTCCACAAGCTTCCTCTCGAATGCCGGAGAGACGGCATGTTCCAGACGTTCTGCTTCCTCGTGGACCGCGTACCAGGGCATGCCAAAGATCTCCGACAGCATGCGCTCAATCAGGTGGTGGCGAACGATGGTCCGCTCGGCAACCTGCCGCCCTGTGGAAGTCAGTTGAATGCGGCCGTCGCTCTTAACCGCAACCATGCCGTCCTTCTTTAGACGCTTCAAGGCTGCGGTTACTGCGGGGCGTGTCACCGAAAGCCAATGAGCAAGGGTGGCAGAGATCACCGTCTCGCCTTCTTGTTCAGCCTCCGCAATCGCCTTTAGATAATCCTCTTTGGAAACAGTGATCATCCTGGAACCATCAACCGGAATGGAAAGCAGTCTATCACCGAGCGACTCCATAGTTGCGTTGCGCTGCCTGCGGTCGACGCCGGCGGACAGGCTGTCCGCAGGGAGAAGTTCTTGGAGTGCTTGGCCAGCACCGGCGTGAACACGCCTGGAACAATGCGACAATTCTGCGGCGCGCTCCATCTCGGGGCAGTCCCGATAGGGTTCTAACGTTTTTCGGGACTGTGGAGACTGGCCGGGCAGCGATGCCGACTCTTGCCACGAACCGCTGTTATAGCTTCCGCGCACCGTGAAAACTTCGCTTGACAAAAGCGGTGTTGCTGTCGCATTGTGTTACCGCTAACATGCGTGATAACGATAACACAAGGTGAAGAGCTTATAGGAACGCGCTCCTCTTGTTGGTTATCTTTGTCACCCCGTACACAGCAATAAACGTTTTTACTAATACGCCCCATTGTTCTCCGCAACTTCGGAGACATGGGTATCACAATTTCGAGGCGGTGTGCCCCATGAAATCAGCTCTACATGTTGGGACGATGAGTGAAATGCGAAATTGGCTTGCTGTTCTGTTGGCTTGCTCTCTTCTATTGGCGGTGCTGCCTGCTGTCGCTGGAATCACGCCTACCCCGGGCTCGCACTCTTTGGTGGTGACGCAGTTCTATTTCAATGCCTACGCCAGTCCCTCGACTTCACCCTACGCCGTTGACTTTATCGAGATTTTCAACGCCGGCCCCGTGGCGATTGATCTGCAAAACTGGACGATTCAGTCCCAGGGCAGTACATCGACCGGCAGCTTCGGCGGCTCGGGAATCTACCCGATAGGCTCTCTTGATCCTTATAAGTCGGGCGTCGCGTACGGTCCGAACGGCGATGGTACGTATCCCGCATTTCAAATCACGTATTCATCCCAGGCACAAACCAACTTGCATTGCCGGCTTGCACTACCTGGCGAATACACTCAACACTGCTTCCTGCAACCCGGACAGTATCTATTGGTGCAGATTGCTCCTAGCGGTACTACCGGAAGCAAGGGTACCCAGTTCCCGCTCGTGGCTGACCTCGACCTGACTGCGGCTGGCCCGAATGCCGGCTCTGTAGCCGCTAAATCGGACGGAACGCAAAACAACTGGATCGGTGGCACGGGCGCAAATGCCGGAGTGCCGTGGAAGCCCAGTGCGACCGCCAACAAGATTGCTCTCGCGAACAGCCCGCGTGGAATCGCTGGTTGTACAGCCGGTGCTACCGGCAATCCTATTCCGAACACAACATTTTCTGGCGCGTATTCCGACTTCATCGGTTATAACGCCGCCACCTATGCCACCAATTGCTGGGAAGGCCCCAACGCAACCTTACAGACTGTCTTTACTTCCGCCAATCCCAGCGGGCCGGCCTTGTTGGGTGGAACGACTGGCGCCGATAACAAGAACAAGAATGCCGTCGTTCGCATGGCCGCCTTTGACGGGACATTCCCTCCAACGGCACCGATAGCGCCCTGCGCCGACTCCGACAACAACATCACCAATTTTGGTCGCATTCCGATTGGAGCTGCCGGGGTTGGTGCTACGAATTGGATTCTGCACAACAGTTCTCAGTCGTACGACGTGACCAACGGGGTCCAAAGTTTTGGGCCCAGCCCATGCCCGAGCGTTGCCAACAGCGTTGCCCCCTCGCCGTCGGGCCTGAATGCGGTGGCATCTCCGGCCGAAGTCGTGGCGAATACCGCCACACCGGTATCGTTGAGCGTGACAGTAGGTGATGGTGGCGCGAGTCCCACAAGTACGGTGTTCGGAGTTACGGCCGATTTGAGCGGCGTAACGGGACTAGTGGAGACGCCTGAGGGCACAACGCCGCAGGTGCTCGGTTATTCCGCACCGGACACATTCGGGAATCCGCAGTATCTGTTCCCGCCTCCGGCGTCCACCACGACCATGACGGTCAATCCGCCGCTAGCGGACGTTGGCAAGACGTATTCGATTCCAGTCACGGTGGTCGATGATGCGTATCGGACGGTCACGACCAGCATTTCACTGAAGGTGGTCGGCAGCACGCCTGGCACTGCCATCCTGAGCGCGGTTCCGGCTTCTGTGCCGGCGACGGTGCCGACGGCCATGGACTTGACCGCGGCTCTCACAGACCCAGGCTCGCATCCGACAGGAACCAGTTTCACGGTTACGATGGACTTGAGCGCCATCGGTGGCGGGAATGCGGTCATTTGCCCCGAGGTCAGTACCGACGTCTATACGTGTCATACCACCGTTACTGCTGACGTTTCGATGGTTAACGGCAACTTGACGATTCCGGTTACGGTCGTTGATGACCAGAGCCGAACTCTGACCCTCACTCCAAGCAACATTCAAATTCCAGTCACAGGCCAGCCCGAACCGGTTGCCACGCTTACCTGGGCTGGACCGAGCACTGGTAATTTCGGAAGCGCAACGCTAGGGAGCACGAGTGCTTCCAGTCAGATAGCCACTCTTACGAATACGGGACTTGTTGCGTTGTCCGTCGCGTCGGTAGGTACGGACAACAGCGATTTTGCTGCCGCGAGTGCCTGCCCCGCGTCGCTTGATGTTAATGCAAGTTGCACGATCACATTGACATTCAAGCCCAGTGCGGTGGGTGCGAGGACGGGAAATCTGATCGTAACCGACAACTCGCACCTGCAGGCTGGAAGCCAGCAGACTCTGGCTCTTTCGGGAACTGGCACCCCACCACCGGCAACAGCAGATGTTTCGCCTTCGCCGTTGAATTTCGGCGGTCAACTCGTCACGACGTCCAGCGCAGCTCAGACCGTCACTTTGAAGAACAATGGCGGCATGCCGCTCACGATCAACAGGATTGATTGGTCGGGACAGAACATTGGCGAATTTTCACACACTACTGCTTGTCTGTCATCGCTCGCGCCGGGGACCAGTTGTACGTTCACGATCACATTCAGTCCGGCAACTGCCGGTAGCAAAGCAGCGACTTTAACGATAACCGACAATGCGTCCGGCAGTCCGCATAGTGTGAGCATCCTCGGCACTGGCACTGATTTCCCTGTGGGGCCGGCAGCAAATGGCTCAACCACTGCGACCGTCAATGCCGGACAAACCGCGATCTACAACTTGCAGGTCACTCCTGCCGGCCCGTTCACCGGGACCGTAGTGCTTGCGTGTACGTCCGTGATTCAGGCCGCGCCTTGCACTGTGAATCCGACGAGTGTGAATGTCGCCGGTTCGGCTGTTCCCTTTACGCTCAACATCGCGACGACGGCGCGCAGCGCTACGACGGCCCAGAACGGTTGGTCGCCGATCACGGTCGGAGGGCAGGGTGGACCGGGATCGAACGGTCCCAACATGCCTTTCGTCGCCCTTTGCTTGACCTTGCTTGCAGCCGGCGCGATGTTGGCCAGCTCCAGAAAGGCTCGGCAGCAGTGGCGCGCGGCGGTTGTATGCACGGCGCTGCTATGCGTGATGGGCATGACCTCCTGCGCTGGACAGAAAACAGCGCCGTGGCCTCAGACACCGGACGTCTCTACGCCGGCGGGAACTTACACGGTAACGTTGACGTCAGCGTATGGCACCGTCGTCCGCACGACGACGCTGACGCTCAACGTCAACTGAGACACGCACGATGGAGAGAGCCGGAATCTCTCGCATTAACGAGGATTCCGGTCAACCAAGGCCGCGGTGAGCCGGGGTGCTGGCTTTAACGCGGTCTGAGTGAAACGACTTTTGTCTGCCGGGTACAGAGACGCCTTGAGTCGCCCACACGGGCAGACCTTATGAGCGGGGAGGGGATTACATGAACGTCCACCGGTCGCGTTGGATGACGTTAGTAGCTTTGACAGTTTTGTTGCTCGCCTCGGCGTTGCTGCAGGCTCAGAGCTTTGAAGCCACGGTCGTCGGAACAGTGAAGGACGCGCAAGGCGCCGCGATTTCCGGCGCTACCGTCACGATCACGGAAACCGCAACGGACCACACCGAGAGCGCGACCACCGACGGTCAAGGCAACTACACGCTGCTGCAGCTCCGCCCGGCCGCCTATACCATTACGTTCGAAGCGAACGGCTTCAAGACCTACACGCAGACGAACCTCGTGCTGGAAACAAGCCAAACCGCGCGTGTCACCGTCACGCTTCAAATCGGAGCAAGGGAAGACAAGGTGGAGGTCACGGCGGAAGCGCCGACCATCAGCCTTGATCAATCCAAGAAGGGCGAAACGATTGTGAACAAGCAGGTCGAGGACCTGCCACTCAACGGTCGCGATTTCACGGATCTTGCTTCGCTCGTCGCGGGCGTCTACCCTCGCCCCGCCGACGACGACCAGGGGCAAGGATTGTCGAGCTCCGGAACCAGAACCGACGCGACGAACTTCACCCTTGATGGCGTGGCCAACCGGTCAGACCGAAACGGAGCGGTCGGCGTGAATACCTCGCTCGATTCGATCCAGGAATTCAATGTTTCGACATCCTCCTTCCCAGCAGAATACGGCAAAGTGGCGGGCGCGCAGATTACGGTCGTTTCCAAGTCGGGTACGAACAAACTGCACGGCAGTCTTTTCGACTATCTGCGCAGCGACATCATTGACGCGCAGAACTTTCAGGGAGGAGCCAGTGCCCTGAGACGCCAGCAGTTTGGCGGTACGCTCGGCGGCAAGATCATCAAGGACCGGACTTTCTTCTTTGGCAGCTACGAAGGATCCCGCGAGGCCAAGTCTGAGACCGCGCAGGTCAACGCCCCCAATGCTGACTGGTTGGGCCGCGGTGCCTCGCAAATCGTGGGCGATTTCCGCGATCTCCTTCCACTCACTACCCTGATTGGCCCCGACGGGCAAACTGAATGCCAGAGATTATATGGGCAGAGCGGCAACCATGCTTGCCAGGTTGGTTTCAACACAGCTTCCGGCACAAAGGGCTTTAACCAGTTCCCGACGCCAAACATCATTCCGTCCAGCATGATCAGTCCGGTATCACTGGCGATTCTTCGTTATATCCCGTCCGCTAACATACCTTACGTTCCCTTTACGGGGTCGCCCGAAGGCTATATCGCGGATGGCCTATCAGATACGAACAGCAATAAGTTCCTCGCCAAGATCGACCACGTCCTGACCCCATCCAACAGCCTCTACGCACGTTGGGCGCGTCAATCGGGTACCAGTTACGACCCGTTCCCTTCGAGCCGAAACTACTTCCCGCACATGGGTTCGTTCGGGCGCGCCCGGTCTGACTCCTTTGGCCTGGGCGACACGCACATTTTCAGCCCGTCCACCTTCAATGAATTTCGCTTCGGCTGGTACAACCAGCACAACGGCACCCTGGCCCAGAACAACGACCAGAATTATGCGGCCTTGCTTGGCATCCCCGGCGTAACCACCGATCCGTATTTCCAGGGATTCCCGCAAATTCGAATTGACGGTTACCCGGAGATGGGTGACCGGTACAATTACCCATTCGTATACCAGTTTAAGAACTTTCAATGGGCCGACGCGCTTACGATGGTGCGTGGAAAGCATACATTGAAGTTGGGTGCCGATACCGTCAGAAGCAACTATAACGAGGGTGGCGCCACCTATATGCGCGGCGACTTGCGGTTCCGTGGCAGAGATTCGTCCTACGGCGCCGTGACCACGCCCGATGCCTGGTCCTTTGCCGACTTCCTCATGGGCCTGCCCGACGCGACCGAGCGTGAAGTAAGCACGGTTCCCACTAGTCTTACCGGGTGGTCGCTCGGATTCTTCGGCCAAGATGACTTTAAGGTCACTTCATACCTGACACTGAATCTAGGCCTGCGCTATGAAGTGTTCACGCCCTACACCGAAGCCCAAAACCGGCTGGCGAATTTCGTCCCGTCTTTGGGTCAGGTTGTCGTCTCGGGCGCCCCCACTTATCCCGCCGGAATGGTGTTCACTAATTGGAAGAACATCGAGCCACGATTCGGTTTTGCGTTACGTCCGTTTGCGGACAACCGGACTGTAATTCGAGGCGGCGGCGGTATTTTCTACAGCCAGGAGACGTCCAACGTGTCGCGCCAGCAACTGGCGCAGAATCCGCCGTTCCAGGCATGGGAGCAGTACGGACGCAATTCGAGCAACCCTTTCCAGCTGACCTTCCAGAATCCCTGGGATCCAACACTCGAGAAGCAGCCTCCTCTTTATGGCATGGATCCGCACGGCAGGACTCCGCAGATAATCCAGTACAACCTGACCCTGGAGCACGAACTGATTCCTGATCTAACCTGGGAAATCGGCTATGTCGGGTCGCTCGGACATTTCCTCGGCCGGCGTTACGATATCAACCAGGGCATGAATCCGTCATGGAGCTGTAGCCTTGGGACTGATCCTGCGACCGGCCTGGCAAATGTTGCTACCTGCAAGCCGGTGTTCGCATCTTATCCGTTCCCCGATCGTGTCACCGCGACCGGTTCTGCACAGTCGCTCACTTACCAGACACAGGACGCGAACTCGAACTACCACGCGCTTCAGACCTCTCTGCGACGGCGTTCGAAGCACGGGCTGACCATGCTGGCCTCATACACGTTTTCGAAGATGATCGACACGGCATCCTCCACCAACAACTCGACCACCGGCACGCAGAAATATCCCCAAAATAGTTGGGATCCCGGAGCTGAGCGGGCCCTGTCCGATCTGAACCACAAGCACCAGTTCACAGCCAGCCTTAACTATGAACTGCCTGTAGGCCGTGGCCGCTGGTTGTTGTCAGACGCGCGTAGCGTGACGGACACGATTCTGGGCGGCTGGCAGATGAACATGAAGAGCAGTGTTCTTTCTGGCCGCCCGTTCACGCCGCAATTCAATTCGGGCGACTTTACTTCAGAGCGCCCCGATATTATTGGCGATCCATACGCCAATGTCGCGCCGGGTTCAGGATTCAATCCATCGGCCTTTGCCAGCCCTTCTGCCCTGGCCGAAGCAGCATACCAGTGGAACCTCGCCAATCCCGCTAACCCCGTCCCCATGCCTGCGGTTTACGGTAACGCCGGGCGCAACAGCCTGATCGGTCCGACGTTCTTCACCGTCGACATGGGCATGAGTAAAAATTTCAGGCTGAACAAAATCAAGGAGGGAACGCGGTTGCAGTTCCGCGTCGAAACCTTCAACTTGCTGAATCACCCTAACTTCCAGGTGCCGAACTACCTGCTTGATCAGCCCAACTCTGGGCAGTACAAGACAATGGCAACCGATCAGCGGGTCTTTCAGTTCGCGATAAAAATACTGTTCTAGTCCGATGCGGGAGGGCCGCACCTGTCCCTCCCCATTACTATTCATGTAAAGACTTAGGAGTCGCAGTCCATGGTTTGCTCAAGACGCGTGGTGTCGAGTTTCACAGTGCTTGTTTCTCTCTTGATTCTTTGCGCGAATGCAGCAGTCGCGCAGGGCACAAACGAAGTGCTTGGACCGAAGGATGGTCCTGCACAGAAGGGCGGCAAGAATCCTCTAGCCGAACTGATGGTGACGCTGGACTCCCAGCTGCGCCCTGAACTCATGGGCAAGCACCCGCGCGTCTATTTCACTGCGGCAGAGTTGGATAGCTTGCGTGACCGAGCACGCACCACACACAAGGACGTGTGGGCTAGAGCGATGACCGACGTTCGCGCGCTTAAAGGCGATCCTCCCCCACCTCCTGCCGAAGCGCGCCGCGCGCAGAACGATGTTGCGTACGCAATCGCCCAGGCCGCTTTCATCTACAGAATGGAAGGCGACAAGAAGTATCTGAATGCAGCGAAGAAGTACATGGACGCGGCGGTCGGCTATGACGTTTGGGGATACGCCTTCAACAAGCCGAACGTAGATCTGGCTGCCGGGCACCTGCTCTATGGTATGTCGGTTGGTTACGATCTGCTCTACGACGATTTGACCCCCGCCGAGCGCACGCGCTATCGCGGCAAGATCGCGAAACAAGCGCAGCTGATGTTCGACTACTTCAGGCCGAAGGCCGGGCGAACCATTCCCTACAGCCAGAACCACGTGTTTATCCCCGTTGCTGGATTGGGAATCGCGGCATACGCGCTCTACGACGAAGTTCCCGAGGCACCGCAGTGGGCGGCGCTCGCGCGGGCGATTTATGACCGTGTACTGGCAACGTATTCGACCGACGGTTACTACTACGAAGGCTTCGAATACTGGGTGTTCTCGACACCGTGGATCATCCACTATCTCGACGCACACAAGCACGCGACCGGTGAAGACCTCTTCGATCAGCCCGGGCTGAAGCAGATGTACCTCTACGCGGCGCACGTGCTGACACCCGGCGGTCAGACGATGTTTGACTTCGGCGACGTCTTCGAAGGACCGATTACCCGTGCGAAGCAGGGAGACGAATACGAGCGGTCGCATCCGGGCGGGAAGCTCCACAGCAACTACAACATCCTGTTTGATCTTGCGTCCCGTTACCGGAGCAGCGATACGCAGGGCGTAGCCATGTGGATGCAGAGCCTGGGCCATGTGAACCAGGAAGACTGGTGGTCGCTCGCGTGGTATGACGCCAATTTGCCAGCTACGCCGATTCAGAAGCTCGAGCCCTGGCATTACTTCGCCGATCAGGACGTTGTTTTCTGGCGCACCGACTGGACTGCCGATGCAACCGCAGTTGCCTTCAAGTGCGGTCCTCCCGAGGGCCATCACACAGCCGAGATGCTGAAGAAGTTTCCCGACTGGCGGCTTTCCTCCGGGCACTCCCACCCTGACGCGAACAGCTTCATCATCTGGGCGCACGGTGAGTATCTCACCGGCGACTCCGGGTACGCGGGCGTGCCAAAAACTGAGCACCACAATACCTTGCTCGTGGATGGTAAGGGACAAGGCAATGAAGGAAAGGGTCACGATGCATGGGACGGGTTCCCTTATGATCGCCTGAACCAGGTTCGGATTCGCGAAGTCCAACTTGATAAGGGTCTTGTGTACGTCGAAGGCGATGCGGTCGGTGCCTATGCAGCGTCAATGGGGCTGACACGCTTCACCCGTCATTTCCTGATGACCTCCCCCAAGCAGATCACCGTCTGGGATGACGTTCAGAGCGATAAGCCGCACACGTTCACCGGACTGTTACATTCCGATACGACCTTCGCCAAGGTAAAGGAGCGCAGATATCAGATCGGCTCTGGACCAGTGACGCTGACCGTGGATATTCCGATGCCCAAGAGCGCCACGTCCCAGATCGTCCCCAACATCGTCATGGCTCCGGGCAAACCTGGCTCGGTTGACAAGGGAGAAGAGCAGCGTCGTGGCGACCGTCTTGCCGTTTCGACCTCTGGTTCTGTGAACGCGGCGACCTTTGTATGGCAGATGAAGATCGGGGCGGCCGAAGCAAATAAAGGCGGCTTACAGTAGTAGCCCGGACGAGCGTACAGACATCTGCCCCGTTAAGGGCGGAACGAACTTAGCCATAGAAAGGGCGGAACGAACTTAGCCATAGATGGGCGTCAGATATTCGCCCCGGAAGGGGCGGAACGAACTTAGCCCCGGACGGAAGTCCGGGTGCTCGGGCTGAATATATAGGAACCCCGGAGGGGTGGCACGGGTCGTGCCATGCCCGACAATCGGAGATGTTAACTGATGTTTGGTGAAATACGTTCGACCACAAGATTCGTTCTTTGCGCATTGATCGCACTCTGTCTGGCATGTGTTGCGAATGCTCAACCCGTTCCCCGAGTCTATTTCCTTGACGGCGAAATGCTCGCCAAACTGCGCGTTGACATCGACAAGCCCAGCGAGCAGGAATTCCGCACCCGGCTCGTCAAAATGGCCGATCATGCCATGAAAGTCGGCCCGTACTCGGTCGCCATGAAGGCCCAGGTTCCTCCTTCAGGCGACAAACACGATTTCCTGAGCATGGCGCCATACTTCTGGCCGAACCCAAAAAGTCCTAATGGGCTTCCATTCATTCGGCGCGACGGCGAGCGTTACCCAGAGGCGGAAAAGGTCCCGGACCGCGACTACATCGCTGACACCTTTGGCGCTACCTACACCTTGAGTGTGGCCTACTATCTCACCGGCAACGAAAAGTACGCGCAACGCGCCGCCCTGTTGCTGCGCACGTGGTTCCTTGATCCGGCCAGCAGAATGAACCCGAACATGAACCACGGTCAGTACATAGCCGGGGTAAACGCCGGGAGAGGGGCTGGACTGATCGAGACCCGCACGATTTCCAAGGTTGTGGACAGCCTCGGACTCCTGTCGGGATCGAAAGCTTGGACCGCGGAAGACGAACGAGGTATGCGCGAGTGGCTTACTGCATATTTTGATTGGCTCCAGAATTCGAAGAATGGGCAGTCAGAAGCGAAGGCGCCGAACAACCATGGCAGTTGGTACGAACAGCAACTCGCCACCGTTGCCCTCTATCTTGGCAAGGATGCCTTCGTCAAAGATCTCCTTCAGAATCGAACGAAGCAGCGCATTGCGAACCAAATCGATACTGAAGGCCGGCAGAAATTCGAATTGGTGCGCACCAAGGCGTTGCACTATAGCAGCTTTAACCTGCTCGCTCTTACTCATCTCCAACGGGTCGGCGATGTGGCTGGAGTAGATCTCTGGAACTACAGCACTACGGATGGCCGCAGCATCCGCAAAGGGATCGATTGGCTGCTACCGTACGTCAGTGGCGAGAAGAAATGGGAGTACCAGCAGATCAGCGACTTTGAATTCGACGTAATTGAACCAGTCCTGCTGTGGTCTGCACTCAAGTTCGGCGACGAGAAGTACGCGAACGTAGTAACCAAACTCGCCTCGTCACCCAAGGATGTAGACCAACTTGTACTGCTGGCGGGATTGAACTGTCGCACACGGGCGAATCGGCGCTAGGGCACTGGCCGGAACTGCAACTCCGGCTTGGCTTTGAACTCTAATAGGGGCTGCAATGCTTGACAAACGTAACGGACTACCTGATCGTGTTACCGGTAACATGAAAAGGACTAGCACGCGACACGTCGCCTCCGGGAATAAGGACGACTCGGGCGTCTCGAAGGGAAAGCCAGCAAGGCTGGTGGACGTCGCACGAGCCGCGGGCGTCGTCTCGATGACGGCGTCCAGAGCCATTAATCGCACCGGATACGTCAGTGACGACGTCAGAAAACGCGTTCTCAAAGCGGCCAAGAAGCTGGGCTATCGCCCCAATGTTCTCGCGCGTAGCCTCAAGCAGCAGCGCCTTCATACCGTTGGCATCATGCTGTCGGACATTGCCAATCCTTTCTCGGCTGAGCTCGTGGAGGGCATGCAGGAAACCCTGGCCGAACGAGGTTTCGCGGCCTTTATAGCAACCGCAGGGAGAAGCGTCGAAACCGAACGCGACAGTCTCCTCGCTTTTGTTGATCACCGCCTGGACGGTATCCTAGTTGCTACGCGCGGCACCGAAATCGGCAACGAAATCATCGCCGAAATCACGAGGAGGAACGTTCCCGTTGTCACCGTCGGACGTCCTGTCGAAGGATCGTCCGTCGATTGCGTTACAGCCGACCATCGTAGAGGCGCGTACGAAGCGACAACGCACCTCATCGAACTGGGCCACAAGCACATCGGCTTTGTCGGCGTGTCTATTGAAGATGCCTTGAATCTGCGCCGCTTCCAGGGCTACGCGGATGCTCTCGCTGACCATGGGCTTGAACTTCGTAAGGAATACGTCGTTGGTCCCGATCACGGACCGGCATATTCAACCGAGCAGGATGGTTACGACGGCATGATGCAACTGGCCAAGCTACGGCGGTTTCCCGGCGCTGTCGTCGCTCGCAACGACTACACGGCAATTGGAGCATTACGAGCCGCTCATGAGCTCGGGCTTTCCGTCCCCCAGAACGTCGCGATCGTCGGTTTCGACAATATCCCTCTCGCAAGCTTCACGATCCCCCCGCTCACCACGGTGGCCCAGCCAATCAAGGAACAAGGGCGGCGTGCCGCAGAGTTCCTGGTGGATCGAATCGAAGGCCACTACGAGGGCAATCGCCGCGAACTTTGTTTCGACTGCACCCTGATCGTGCGCGGATCGACCGTGCCCAGCCCGAAAGAGAAAACATCGACGGCCAGTTAAACCGAATTTGCAATTCCAAGGTTGCTGTATCTGCGATCGTAGCGCCGCCCTCTGGGCGGCTGGAGCGAGGACGTCCCGTCTGACGGAACGCTCGCTATCTACGCCGACGTCATTAGTCTAGAGATGTCAACCCCCTCCATCGGCCAAAACCTCCGTAAGCTGCTGATGTGCAAGCAAATATAATTCCTTCGCTCCTGTCGGGGTTCCCCCCGCAAATTGCTAAAATGTAAGTAGGTGGGAACAAGAACCCAAGGTTACCAAGGTAATCTGATGCAGCTAAGCCTCACTTTATCAACGAGTTACATTTAGCCTCCTCTTGGCTGAAACGATAACCCCTGTGATTGCAACACTTACGAAATTTTCCCGCAGGGAGGGGGGCTCAGGGTACCTGGGTTGCACCCGAGTACGAGGACATGCGTGTCATCTAGAAATCTTCGCCGCCGCTTGTCGTCTTCCAGCAAATCTCCCCTATTCTGGAATCGAAACAAAAGCGGCCGCCAGCGCTCTTTGATACACCGGGGATATCGATGTGTTAACTCCCTATTAGTCAGCGACTTACGAACCGGCAAGGGGATATCGACATCGCAACTGCTTGATTTTCAGCAACTTGCGATTTTGGCAAGGGTAGGGGGGTACGAAAGGAACCGGTTTCAGCCGGAAAACTGCTCCTGAGAAAACAGCTAGTCGTCCGTTCTCTCAGGATGCTCATAGGATGCAACTGCTTTAGTTTGTTGCAAGTACCTTCTGCCCACTAGTTTCCATGGTTCACGATTGCCTCGGGATATTAGGGCTCGACCGCTACATCGACGGTCTGGATGCGGCCAGAGAGCAGGAAAAGAACAGCAGTGCCGATCGGCGCCAGGATGCCGGCGACGACCAGTACGGGAGCATACGAAAAGTGTGTGACGATCCAGCCGGTGGACAGCATGAAAGTCATGCTGCCGATAGCGGCCCCAGTGCCGCCCAGTCCCGCCACCGAGCCGACTGTGTTGTCCTTAAAGAAATCACTCGGCAGGGTCTGCACGTTGCTGATCCACATCTGGAATCCGAACAGCACGACGCCAATGAAGGCGAGCGCGGCAAAAGGCGTTTCAGCGCGCGCAGCGAGAATCCCAGCCGGCATCAAGCACGCCGCAATACCGATCACAGTCTTCCGCGAGCGGTTGACGTCCCATCCGGCTCGCATCAGGCGGCCTGACAGCCATCCGCCAAACAGGCTGCCGGCGCTGGCGGCCAGGTAGGGCGCCCAGGCAAACATGCCGATTTCCTTCAGGCTGAGCCCGCGAGCTTTGCTCAGGTAGCTGGGAAGCCAAAGGACAAAGAGCCACCAGACTGGATCCACGGCGAAGCGGGCCAGAATAATGGCCCATACCTGGCGTAGGCGCAACAACTTGCTCCAACTGGGAACACTCGATTTAACAGATTCCTTGCGCCCGTCCGTGATAAGTGCGCGCTCTTCGTCTGTGATGTTCGGGTGTTTCTCTGGCGAACGGAACACCAGTAACCACGCCACAAGCCAGAAGAATCCGAGCGAACCTGCTATCAGAAACGTCTTGCGCCAGCCAAACTGGAGTTGAAGCGTCACAATCAAGGGGGGCGCTATTACTGATCCCATGGCGGCGCCACTATTGAAGATCGCCATCCCCAGTGCACGTTCGCGGGCAGGGAACCACTCCGCCACGACCTTCGCCGCCCCGGGCCAGTTGCCGGCTTCTCCAAACCCAAGCACAAACGAGCAAGCAGCGAATGAAACGAAGCCGACCATCATCGAGTGAGCCATTGCAGCGATCGACCACACAATGATGGAGAACGTGAAGCCAGCGCGGGAGCCAAATCGGTCGTACAGCCGGCCTGAGATGGTCTGACTGAACATGTAGGCAAGCAGAAGAATGGTGCCGATATGGGCGTATTGCATGGGGCTGATGTCCAGCTCTGACGCCTTGCTCAACACAGGAAACAGCAGCGAAATGCTCTGCCGGTCGATGTAATTGATCGTTGTGGCAAGCGCGACGAGACCAATGATCCACCACCTCAGTCCGCGAATCTTGCGACGAAGCGTTGTTGCTGCCGGTTCAGTGACGGTCGAGGCCATAGGTATCCTTTTTCGTTCGCAGGTCGAGGATTGCAATTTTCGCCGCCTCGAATCGTTTTCGGGGTTGATGTTTGGTTTCTTGCGTGATAACGTTTCTCGTGTGTTATCGCTAACACAATGAAGCACAGCCGAAAATTTGTCAAGCGACATCAGCCAAGGAGTGCTAAATGGACTTATCCAGAAAGATCGCAATTGTTACAGGAGGGGCGCGGGACATTGGACGCGCCATTAGCGTAAAACTCGCGCAGTGCGGGGCCAAAGTGGTCGTCAACTATCGAAACGCCGACGATCCTAACAACGCGAATGAAACGGTGAAGCAGATCGAGAGCTTCGGCGGGAAAGCGATCGCTATATCGGGCGATGTCACGAATTCCGCTGATGTCGCCCAGTTCATAAAGAAGTCGGTCGATGCCTGCGGCGGCCCCTTTCACATTCTCGTGAACAATGCCGGTGGCATGATTGCGCGGAAGAAAATGCACGAAATGGATGAGCAGTTCTGGGATTGCGTCATCGACTTGAACCTCAAAAGCACGTGGCTTGTGACCAAGGAAGCCCTTCCGCAAATGGCTGACGGCGGTGCGATCGTCAATATTGCATCTCAAGCAGGCCGGGATGGCGGCGGGCCGGGGTCATTGGCGTATGCAACTGCTAAAGGCGGCGTGATCACCTTTACACGTGGGTTGGCGAAAGAACTCGGACCGAGGAAGATCCGGGTTAACAGCGTGTGCCCAGGTATGATTAACACCCTCTTTCACGACACGTTCACCAGTCCGGAAGTTCGCAAGAAGGTTGCGGGAGCGACCCCGATTGGACGCGAAGGCGATGCTTGTGAGGTCGCGAATCTGGTTGCATTCCTGGCGTCGAACGAAGCTTCTTTCGTAAATGGCGCGAGCGTGGACATCAACGGCGGCACACTGTTCTCGTAGGTCCCGCAGGGGGTTCAGCGAAACTATTAGAAGAGAAGATCGGCGCGCGCGCCAGGGCTCTTAACCGCAGGCGGATGCAAGCCGGCTGACGAGAAGGAACAACAATGACGGAAGCAAAGAAGACAATTCCCGCCGAGTTTGCGTACGCGCGCGCGGCAGAGGCCCAGCCCGTTACTCCTGAACAGGGTGTAACGCGCAGGTTGGGTGCATACAACCAGAAGTTCCTGCTGGTGCAGAACCGGCTCGCGAAGGGTTGGGTCGGCGCGGCGCATTCGCATCCGCACGATCAGGCCGTCTATCTGGTTTCGGGTCAGATCAGGGTCGTCTCCGCTGGGCAAACGGTCGAACTACGTGGCGGTGACAGCTTCGTAGTGGCCGGTGGTGTCGTACATCAGGTGAGCGCTCTCGAAGATTCGGTCGCCGTTGATCTGTTTACCCCGTGTCGCGAGGAGTTCCTCGCGTAGCATTCTCTGCATATCGTAGCGGAAACGTGAAGCCGTCAATGACAACGAGCGCACCCTTGCAAAGTCAATCGTTGCGTTTGCGTTTGTCCGCTGAAGATTTCATGGTTAGTGGTTGCCATCGTGTTGTTGTCTGCCTTGCTCGTGCCGAAGAGGAGAATGCCGGCATGCCGTCGAATTCAGTCCCCGCGCGTGTTCTCGATGAATGCAGCCGCCTCGCAGCAGTTGCGTGCTCGGGTTGCGACCGGAAAGTTCCATCCGGTGCTCGACAAACTTCGTTCGCAAGCGGACAAAACGCTGAACATGGAGCCCGTCTCCGTGATGCAGGAAAACCATCACGCCGCCAAGCGGGGACAAGCACGACTACATGAGCCTGGCGCGCTACTGGTGGACGGACCCGAGCAAGCCCGGTGGCCTGCCTATATCCGGCGCGACGGCGAGGTCAACCCAGAGATCAACCAGGTTCAAAAGCGGCTATTCATTAAAGCTCTGGGGCAAGAGAGCGAGAGTGCGCAAATCCTGGTGTTCTTCGTGCTCTCGACCTGGTTTGCCGATATGCTGCCGCTCGCTCCGGTGCTGTTATTGCTCGACAACGGAGATGGCTCGGCCGAGGCGGTGGTGCGCTGCCTCCAAGCGCTCTGCCGTCGCTCTTTGGTCTTGGCCGAATTCTCCCGCGATAGCTGTCTACAGCTGCCGCAAGGTCTGTCGCCGACGCTTTTCTTGGACAAACGCGCCCTCTCGCGACACGCGGTACGGCTACTTGCGCGCACCAGTCGGCCGGGCGCCTACCTCATGCGAGCAGGGCGGCCGGTGGGCGTCGCCTGCGCGAAGGTGATTCGCTGCCGCGAGGCCGACGACTTTTCCGAGCTAGTACGAAGGGAGCCCCCGGCTGTGCCGGGGAGGCAGTAGAAGTTTGACAGATACAGGAGTCCATCGAAGAAACTCCCAGACGTGAGCCGCCAAGCACACGAAAGGGAATCTCGACGATGGACAAGATGGAAAGCCTAAGCCATACGAAGTGGGAGTGCAAATACCATGTGGTGTTCATCCCCAAGTGCCGACGGAAGGTGCTATACGGGGAACTGAGAAAACACCTGGGAGAGGTGTTCCGGAACCTGGCCGAACAAAAGGAGAGCCGAATCGAAGAAGGGCACCTGATGCCGGATTATGTGCACATGATGATTGCGATACGGCCCAAGTACGCGGTGTCGCAAGTGGTCGGATTCATCAAAGGCAAGAGCGCGATCCATTTGGCTCGGGTGTACGGAGAGAGAAAGCGCAACTTTGTCGGCCAACACTTTTGGGCACGCTGGTACTGGGTGTCGACAGTGGGCCGGGACGAGACGGTGATCCGTGAATACATCCGTCATCAAGAAGCAGAGGACACGCGACTGGACCAAATGGGACTGTGGCGCTAACCGGCCACCGGCACGGTGGCACGAAATCAAAGGGGCCGCGTTAGCGACCCCATCCAGCCGCTTTGAGCGGCTCACATACTAAAGCCCCCGGCTCTGCCGGGGGATAGTTACAGTTTTTGCACGCGTTGGACTCCAGCGCAACATCCCTTAAAGATGTGGACTCTAAATGCGCAGACTCACCTACAAAGGAGGACCCCATGCGCGCAGTCCTCTTCGTGTTGCTTGCCTTCACTTCCGTTCTGAGTGCGCAAACAATCACTAATCCCACAACCAATCCCATCGTCGCTTACGCGTATGTCGGCGAAAATACGACTCCCGGCAACATCTCGGCTTTTGCCATCCGATTGGATGGCATGATCTCTCGCGTGAGCGGCAGCCCGTTCCGCGGACCTGCGCAGAATCTCGTCGTCAGCTCCGGATACGTGATTGGAACAGATCGGTTGAATATCACAACATACACTCGGCTGGCCACTGGAGCACTACTCCTGAGTTCCGTCGTGAACGGTGTCGCCCACAATGACACGCCGAACGGTTCCGCAGTCGGCGGAATGACCCTCGATCGCACAGGCAGCTCCCTGTATGCGTCCGAGATCAATTTTCGGGGCACGGACAACGCGGCGTACGAAAGTCGTCGCTCCAGTTTTCGCAAGACAATAAGTTTGCGTATGGACAGGGCTGCTACTTCGCTAGCTGGGACATTCCTGCTTTCTATCGTGATGCCAGTGGACAGCTAACGCCGTTCGATCCGGGCAACACGATGCCGCCCGGGAACGAGATGCAGTGCCCCGACGCGACGGCAGTTTCGGCGAAAGGCTATCTGGCAATCGCGTATGGCAGCGTTGGACCAGTCGCCAAGCAGAGCATAGAAGTTTTTCGAATTACTCCGTCGGGGGCGCTCCAGCGCGTGTCGAACTTGCAAACGAACTTCACCGGCATTGTTGGCATAAGGTTCGATCCGACGGGAAAATACCTCGCCGTCGCCGGACAAAGTGGAATCGAGAGCTTCCGACTGAACACGAACGGGGCGCTCACGCTTCTCAGCGCACCCATCCTGAACACCACGACACTCTTTGGCGTGCAGTGGGACAAGGCTGGCCACGTGTACGCAATCAGTTCCGGCGCGCTGTATGTGTTCAGAACTCAGAACGGAATTCTGACTCTCGCAAGTCAACCAGTCGCTGTTACGAAGCCACGGAACCTGGCGGTGCTTCCGACACAGTGATGGACCTCGAGGGATAGAGGCTGAGGACTGCATACGATATGCGGGAGTTCATGGCCGAAATCCTTGATGCCGCGTTCCGGATAAACGAAAGCCATGCGATCACAGCGCAAGCGGCGAACGCCTTCAGCCAGCGAGACCATTGGTCGCGAATCGGCGTTGTGCTGAAGCTGGCAGGCGACTTGTCGGGCAAGGTGATTTTGACCAGCTCACTCCCGATGGACGCGGGCAATACGAAACTCATCAGCGGGGCCACGACCTCGGGAGCCGAAGAGCTTGCAAAGAGAGTTCCACAGGCTCATGTCGTCTGCGCTTTCAATACGGTCCCAAGCGAGGTGCTGTTCGGAGTGTTCGAAGCCAAAGGCAAGAACACCCCGCCGAGTTTGGTGTACTGCGGCGACGATTAAAAGGCCGAAGATGTGGCCGTCGAGCCGATCCGCGACGTGGGTTTCGATCCGGTAGATATCGGCCCTGTTCGGATTACTCGCTACACCGAACCCTTCGCGCTACTCATCGGCGAACTCGCATACGGCGGCCACAGTCTCTGATTGTCCACATTCCCGATAAGCATCGCGATCGGCCTTACGAGGTCGCTATCCGTCAACTCTACGCGGGCCGAGAGGTGGGGCGCATCACCTGGCGCCTCGTACCCACACCCTGAGTGCGATGTTGGTCATAGAGGAAAACTCTCAGTGTTTCCGGTGACTCAGGAGAGAGTGGGCATTTCGGACGAACTGCCGCCGACCTTCCCGGGGACCAAGACGATCCTCGGTCGCCTGTTCGTGCCCCGGAGACTCGGAATAGGAGACGAATACATAGCACGCCCCTGACACACTCCCTGACGGCAGCAAGCTAGGACCCGAAAAGGCAAGAAAGAAAGATTGAGGTCCAATTTCGCGAATTGAGGCTGCTTACAAGCCGCCGCTCTCGATGTGAACTGACGATCGCAGCGGTGGGGATATGTGGGTCGTCGTCAACCTCCCTCGCGGGTTGTGCACGAGGGAGGTTGGAAGCATTTTCAAAAGAGCTATTGGCAGCCGGTGAAGGGAATGGTTTTCGCCGTCACAGTCAAGCCGGACGTTAGTGCAAGCAGAGTCGTTCCGTCCTGCTGGACGGAGATTGTCTGCTCGCTCGGTGAGCAAGTCGCGGTGGATCCCGAGCCTGGCTGGAACGCTACCGCATCTACTGTGTAGTTCACGCTGGACCCAGGTATCTGGGTATAGATAGCGCCGTCTCGTGGAGAAGGCGCCCAGGTACGGCAGAGCCGACGGCAGTGCCAGCGTGTACGCGACGCAGTCGGTATTCGCCGGGCAGGATCCGTTGCCCACCGTTGTTGCCGACAAAAGCGTAGATTGCTGTTGCGCCAGCGGGATGGTGACCTGCACGTTCGAGCTGCTGATCGTCATTTGCTGTTGGGCGGACAAGACTAGGTCTTCAGAAATACTTCCGGAACTGCCGCCCGTTGAGACCACACCCGTGATAACGCCTTGCTGCGAGTTCGGCGAAGCCTGCGCATTCATCGGAATCTTTCCAAGAGCATTGCCAGGCTGCACACCGCTGGTTACAGTGGCAGCATAAGCGACAGTCGAGGCGCCTGAGGTCGCTTGGAGCACCGCCACGACGTCATAGGTGCCGGTTGGAACCGGGCAGAAGATGAAATTGCCATTTGCGTCCGGTGTCGTCTGCATGATCAAACGATCGATGCCGCTGGCGTCCTTTGCCTCAAGCGCAACGATGCCCTTCGCACCGCTGATGGCGTTCGTGGTGCTGGAGTCCACCAGTTGTCCGGTAATCGAAGTTGCAGTTAAGCCAACTTCGCCTGCGTGAAGTACGGGTTTCAGGCGAAATTGGCCATTCCCTTGAACGACCATAGAAGCACAGGCGTCAAAGTCAATCACTATGCCTTTCACCTCGCCAGGGCCGACCGTGAAGTTACCGCCGGCGATTTGGCCGGAGGGAATCTTGATGCCGGTTTGCGTTTCGCTCGACAGATTCAGCCCAACGGTTTGGCCGTTGTACACCACGCAATTGTTCGAGTTCCCAACATTGGTTGCCGGAGATGGACACCGAGTTCGGAGCAAGATACAGACGTATTTGCTGGTAAGTTCCCGCTTGGATTTGCATGTTCGAGCCAAGCTGCGCCAGAATGCAACCGTTACCACCCAGCGCCAGCAGATCAACCTGCTTCGGCACTGACTTGAGCGAGGGCGTCAAGTCAACCCAACCGCTGTCGTTTGCCCCCGCTGAGGCGCTCTGGTGGATCTGCACATCCGAGATTGAAACATACACATGGTTATAAGGACCGCTTGGGGCGGCGCAAGTCGGGGGATCGCTCAACGAGGTGCTTACGATTGTCATCGGGGAAGACGAAGAGCTGGAGCTTCCGCAACCCGCGAGCCAACCTGCGATGTGCAATCGTTACCAGCGTGGTAATAGCCATCCCCGAGAACAGAGCGTCAGGTCGATTACGCTCTTAGAGCATGCGACCTGCATGGTCGCGATCAGATTTGGATCACGGGATACAAGAAGAAATGCGCGAACAGAGCGCGTAAGCGACCCCATCCACCCTTTGCGGACTCGCCTCAGATTCAGAGGAATCAGGGCGGGAGTCGCGAGAACTGGCCGATGCATGATTGATTTTCGCCGCTTCGCCGCTTCGCCTCTTTCCCGCCCGTCGGACAGAATCTGCCACAGCGCTTTGCCTGGTCCGCCCAATCGGAATGGCCGCATTTCAAACACTCGTACTCGCGAATGTCGCGTCCGGACGAAGTGTCCTTCTCCGTCTGGTGCATGTCGGCGCCACAGTTGCGGCATTTCATCAGGAATTCATCCTCCCGCTCTAAAACGATCCGAACTCTATTTCAAGTTAGCGATGTCGCGATGCGCAAGTATTAAACGGCAAAGTCGAGGGCACAAGGTTTATCGCTTGTCTGGCCAGAGTGACTGTGAGAGTATTCCAACACTTAGCACGATGCGTGTTTGGGGTGCGCACCGTCCGCGAGAATGCAAATAGCCGGCGGCTGGAACTTCAGACGCGCTCCAATTTCTAGAGGGGCCCGAATGTCGCCGGCGGCTTGTACGCCCGGTCACACCTCGGTGTGCATTCGAAATCTGCGCGGCGACACCCCGGTCCATTTCTTGAACACACGAACGAAAAACGGAGTATCGGCAAAGCCGCACGCTTCCGCAATCTGCTCAATGGACGAATCGGTCATGCGAAGCAGCTTGCATGCGCGATCGATTCGCTGTTGCTGGATGAAATGAACGGGGTTGGTGCCGATGATGCGGGTGAAGAGCCTGCGGAATTGGCTCTCGCTCAAGAATGCACAGCGGGCAAGCTGGCCGATCGTGAGGTCGGGTTGCGCGAGATTCTTATGGAGAAATTCGAGCGTCGGCAATAAGCGGGGAAGTTCGCCGTGGCCGATTCCCGCTCCCGCAATTTGAAACGCGGAGGCATGCCCCCGGATCATAAAAAGCAAAGCTTCGTAGATCAGTCCCGACATGGAAGCGGTCCAGCCGGGCGATTTCAGCGCAAACTCACGCGAGAGTTTACGGCAGATTCGCGGAATCGGCGACGGGTCCTGGGCGGGGATGTGCGAAGGAAAGCCGAGCAGTTGGAGCAGATTGATTCCACCATATAGCTTGGCGTAGAAGTGAACCGCGGTCACTTCAACTTCAGAGCCAGGGACCGGCTTAATCAGGTGTTCAGCGCCTTGCGGAATCAGGATGACATCTCCGCGGCCGAAGGTGATAGTTTGCTTTTCATTCCCCACGTAGGCCGTTCCGGCGCCTTTGGAAAACCAGAACCACATGGAATCGGAAACCGTGCGGGGCCCGACCGACCAGCCTTCGGACCATTGCCATTCGACGGAGGAAAGCGGGGTTATCTGCAGTGCCGTCAACCAGGCGTGAAGTTGTGCGCTGTCCACATGCGCAAGCGGCGGAAAGGCCTCAAACGTGGCAGCCGACCGGGCGCGGTCAAATGGAACCGCAGGCTTGCTGTCGCTGGACCGCCCAAGAATCACCGATGCCATGCGCGCAAAGTACAACTTTTTTGGCGATCTGTCCAGTTTCTTGAGCTTGTGTGGTTTTTGAACCCTCTCCCATGCGAGTTGGGAGACCGTTTTGCACCCATGCCCGAAAACTACAATTCTTTGAGCAGTACGTCCATTGTACTTCGGCGCATCATTGCGTAATCTCCGAGCCTGTCGGGTATGTGTAAAAAGGCGTGCCGATTGAACTGCCGCCGGCAGGCCCGGTCCGAAGCTCGTCATTCGACAGGTAGGTCCTGCCGGTGGAGCGGGTGCGTCATTGTGTCGACCGTGGCGTTTCTGATGTCTTCGACGTTCGAACTTTTGTAATGAGGCTCTCATGGATTTAGTACGGTGTTCGTTTGTTGGTTGTGGGGGTATAGCCGAGCGATATATAGGCGTTTACCGCGATCTGCCATGGGTGCGGGTGCTGAACTGCATCGACACGGATGTAGCGCGGGCGCAGAAGGCTTGCGAGGGGTTTGCGGAAGCGGGAAAACCGAGGCCGATGGCCGTGAGCGACTTTTCGTTCGCGCTCGACCCAGCCGTGGATGTGGTGGTGATCAACACTCCGAACCACGTGCACAAAGAGCAGGCGATAGCCGCCATGAGAGCCGGCAAGCATGTGCTGCTTCAGAAGCCGGTCGCCGCGGACATGGAAGACGCGAGGGCAATTTCGGAGGCCGCGGAGGTTGCTGAGAAGTCCAGCGGCTTGTACATGAGCTATTTTGATCAACCGATCATGCATGACTTTGGAGAAATGCGGGAAGCGGGATGGTTCGGCGACACCGTCCACCTGTACGCGAAGCTCATGCACACGCATGGAATGCTTTGGTCCAACGAGCGGTTGCAGGGCAAAAAAACGTGGCGGGGCTCGGTGCGGAAGACCGGCGGAGGTTGCTTCATTCAGCTTGCGGTGCACTACATCCACCTGTTCCGCTGGATACTGGGGGCAGATCCGGTGCGTGTGAGCGGTTTCACGGCCAACATGAAATGTCCGGGACTCGAAGGAGAGGACCTGGCTTCGGTGGTCATGCAGTTTGCATCGGGAGCGATCGCGACCATTGACACCGGATGGTGCGCCACGGGTGAACAACTATCGATCCACGGCACGGCGGGCACCGCGACGTATGTCAATAACCGGTGGCTGATTCTCACAAATGGCGCCAGCGCATTCAAGGGGCGGGTGATCCGACCGGCTGAAACCGGGTGGCCCGGGGTGAGGGAGGCAGACGTTTCGCTGCGGGAAATCATTCCTCCGGCGATGGGTTCGATCGCCGCACCGAATCAGCATGTGGCGTTCCTTGAAGCCGTCCGTGACGGGAAGCAGCCTTTCATCTCGATTGCTGAAGGAGTCGACGATCTGGCGGTTGTCGAAGCTGCGTACCGCTCGGCGCAGACCGGGCGGGCTGAGGCCCCCGTTTACTCACGTGTGCAGGAGCTCGGCGAGCAGCCTGTCATCGCGGACGCGATCGCGAAAACCGCGACCGCCAGTGAACGATAAAGCCGCCGAATCGGGCGTATGAGGTTCTTTTCGATGAATGAGTTAAGGCTCGGGATTGTCGCAGACGAGATATCGCGTGACTTCAGGGAGGCAGTGCGACAGGGCAAAGCCGCCGGGGTCCAGTGCTTCGAGGCCCGTTTTCTCAAGTCAGGACGCGTCCCCGCATGCGATCGGCACGAGATCGACGAGGTGGACGCGATTGCTTCTGGCGAAGGCATCACGATTACAGCCGTTTCTCCCGGCCTGTTCAAACATGCTGCCACGGAAAGTGACTTTCGCCGTGAGATGAACGATCTGTTTCCAGGTGCAGTCGAACTTGCGCAACGCTGGAAGGCCAAGCTGATCGTCTTTGGTTTTCAAAAGCCGAATGCGACGGAGAAGAGCTTTTCGACGATCCCCGGGGACATGCCGCACGAGATTGTCGATCAGATGAGCGAAGCCAGCGAAAGGGCACGACAGGCGAATGTGCCGATGCTGCTGGAGCCAGAGCCGATTTGCTGGGCGGATACCGGCATACGCGCCGCCGAACTAATCCGGCGAGTTGGCTGCGAAGGTCTGAGGATGAACTACGATCCGGGCAATGTTGCCTGGATGACGCGACGAAATCCGGTGGCGGAGTGGACGGAAATCGGCGGTCTTATCGCTCACCTGCATATCAAAGACATCGTCCTGAACCGAATCGACGGAGATTTTCCGAAGTGGGTGTTGCCGGGGCAGGGCGGGATCGCTTACGGAGAGTTGTTTGAACTTCTCTGTAAAACAGGTTTTCACGGCGATATCTCGATGGAATCGCACATGAAGATGACTCCGGCGCTCCTTGTTGAGTTTAAGGAAGCGGTAGAGCGGTTATGGCAGGAAGCCTCGCACCGGCTCGACTCAATAACCTCGACGGCGGCTAAAGGCTCGATCTAATTTCGACGGGCGCTGTCCGAGACAGTGAAAAAACAACAGACCATGGAATTACTAGCAGGGATCGACATCGGCGGCACAAAGACCGCTATCGCCATCGCAGAGAGCTCCGGCAAGATTCTGCGCAAGCAGAGGCTTGATACACAGCCAGACAATCCGCGGGCGGCCCTTCGCGAGATCGCAACTGAAGTGCGCTCGATCGCCGGCGCGTTTCCAGGTGAACTTGTTTCGGTTGGAGTCGGCTGCTGCGGCCCCTTGGATCTGGAGCGCGGGTTGGTGTTGTCGCCGCCCAATCTTCCCGGCTGGAAGCATGTAGAACTGGTTGCGGATCTGAGCAGCCTCCTGGGCGCGCAGGTCGTGCTGGAAAACGACGCGAATGCAGCAGCGATGGGCGAGAGGGAAGCGGGCGCGGCCCGCGGGTTCGACGACGTTCTCTACGTAACCGTGTCCACAGGTATCGGTGGAGGCATAATTGTAAACGGCAGGCTAATCCACGGAGTCGGAGGCGGCGCTGGCGAGATCGGACACATGACCGTGTGGCCGGAGGGGCCGCTTTGTGCGTGCGGCCAACGGGGCTGCCTCGAAGCCTTGAGTTCCGGATCCGGAATGGTGCGCCGGGCTAGAGAACTTGTTGCCGCCGGAGAGCCATCGCAACTGGTAGATTTCGGAGCAGGGCTGACCGCGCGCGATATCGCCTCGGCAGCCTACGCCGGAGACGATCTGGCTGGCCGCATCTGGGACGAGGCCGTGCAGTATCTGGCAATCGGTTTGGCGAACGCCATCGTCGTGCTTGCCCCAGCCGTAGTCGTTGTTGGCGGCGGACTCGCAATGACAGGCGAAAAATTGCTGGGGCCGTTGCGCGAAGAAATATACCGCCGAATCTCGATTGTGCCGGCAAAGCAGATTGAAATACGGGCGGCTGAGCTAGGCGGCGAAAGCGGGTTGTTAGGGGCTGTGGCCTTAGCGCGAGACAATATCGATTGCGTTCGCGCTCGTGCAGTGGCCCAATAGGACGTCGAGGAATTTCATTGGGGAGAGTTGAAATGGGTACGAAGCGAGTTGGAATCATAATGAACGGCGTCACCGGGCGCATGGGATTCAATCAGCATTTCGTTCGCTCGATTCTGGCAATCAGAGATCAGGGCGGGGTGATGCTGGCCGATGGCGCACGCCTGGTTCCCGACCCGATCCTGGTAGGGCGCAATGAAGAGAAGCTGAGTGCGATTGCGAAAGCGCACAATGTGAAGCGCTGGAGCACGGACCTGAAGGCATGCCTGGCCGATCCGGAATTTGACATCTACTTCGACGCCCAAACCACCACCCGCCGGGCCGAGTGCATACAAGCCGCGATTGCGGCGGGCAAACACATATACACCGAAAAGCCGATTGCTTCCGATACCAAGATGGCGCTGGACCTCGCCCGCGCGGCGCAAAAAGCTGGCGTGAAGAACGGCGTTGTGCAAGACAAGCTCTTTCTGCCCGGCCTCCGCAAACTGAAGCGACTGATCGACTCGGGTTTCTTCGGAAAGATCCTTTCTGTTCGGGGCGAATTTGGATACTGGGTTTTCGAAGGCGACTGGCAGGAAGGGCAGCGTCCATCGTGGAACTACAGGAAGGAAGACGACGGCGGAATCATCCTCGACATGTTCTGCCATTGGCGGTACGTGCTCGACCACATCTTTGGGCGCGTGAAGTCAGTGTCGTGCCTGGGTGCGACGCACATCCCCGAGCGAGTGGACGAGCGCGGCAAGCGCTACACCTGCACGGCTGACGACGCGGCGTACGGAACGTTCGAGTTGGAAGGCGGCGCCATCGTTCAGATCAATTCTTCGTGGGCCACCCGCGTCTATCGCGACGAGCTGGTTGTTTTCCAGGTGGATGGCACGCTTGGCAGCGCGGTTGCTGGACTGCGCGGATGCCGAATACAGCACCGCGTGAACACGCCCCGGCCCACGTGGAATCCCGATGTGGCGAATCCCTTCGATTTCCGCGCGGACTGGCAGGAAGTCCCCGACAACATGGTGTTCGACAACGGATTCAAGGTGCAATGGGAGATGTTTCTGCGCCACGTCTATGAGAACGCGCCCTTCGTACACACACTGCTCGACGGAGCGCGCGGCGTGCAGTTGGCGGAGTTAGCGCTGCAGTCATGGCAGGAGCGCCGCTGGATCGAAGTTCCGGAGCTTGGGATTTATGACACAGCAAAAGTTTAACCGCAGCGGCCCAAGCCTCGACCGTCTGAGCATGAACCAGATCACCATGGAGAAATGTTCTCTGCAAAAGGTGATCGACAAGTGCGTCGAGCACGACATCCGGTGGATCGCTCCGTGGCGCCACAAGGTGGCCGAGGCCGGGTTGCAAGACGCGGCAAAGATGATTCGCGATAGCGGCCTTTCGGTATCGAGCCTCTGCCGCGGAGGCATGTTTGCCGCCGATACGAACCGCAAGGCCGAGACGAGCCTTGACGACAATCGCCGGGCGGTGGACGAAGCGGCGAAACTTGGAGCGAAAACGGTGGTCCTGGTTTGCGGTCCTGCCGCGGATCGTGACCTCGATCGCGCCCGAAAGATCGTTGCCGATCGCATCGGTGAACTGTCGGAGTACGCACGAGCGCGGGACGTGGCGCTCGGAATCGAACCGCTACACCCGATGTACGCCGGAGACCGGTCCGTTGTAGTCACGCTGGCCCAGGCTTTGGAGATTGCTTCGAAGTTCACGCCAGACCGAGTCGGCGTTGTCGTCGATGTTTTTCACGTCTGGTGGGACCCGACGGTGTACGAGAACATCCATCGCAGCGCAGGCCGAATTCTGGGCTTTCATGTCTGCGATTGGCTGGTGCCTGCCCCAGACATGCTTTTGGGCCGGGGCATGATGGGAGACGGGATCATCGAAATTCGACGACTCCGCGAAGCTGTGGAAGCGGCGGGGTACAGCGGTCCCATCGAGGTCGAAATACTGAACAAGGCGGTCTGGGAGCAGGATCCCGATGAAGTCATAGGAACGATCAAGACCCGCTTCCCGGAAATAGTGTAGTGTTCCTCCCCACACTCGGTCGCTGATGCCAAGTGGGCGCTTAGCAGGGGCGATCGAGTGTGGCTTTTTCTTGTCTTGGGCGAGGTCGTTTTCGTCGGGTCTGAGTGTCACCCGGTGCGACAGAGAAGGTGTTATCGATGAGAGCATTGGACAAGTTGATGCGGGCGGCCGGAGCTTTTCTGCTGCTTGCGATCGTATGCGGAACGGCAACGGCGCAGAATGCTAAACAGGCCGATGCCGAAGCTGCGGCGCGCCGCGAGCGGATGAACCTGATTCAGAAACTGTTGACGTCCGACTTGAACAAGCTGAATGAGCGGCTCACGAAAGATCCAAATAACGTCAACCCGCGCGAACTCACGAATGCCGCCTTGCTTGTTTTGCAATCGCACGGGCCAGCCTTGTCGGCTGAGATGGCCATGCGGAAGGTTTTCAGCGCTCAAAATTTGGACCCAGCTTCCAAAGGATATGGAACCGTACCTTGGCTGCTGAACGATCCGGCGGTGAAGGACGCGAACGCGATCGAGTTCGCCATGCAGCCTATGGGGGCGATCCTGCTCGGTTACGCGGATCGTCTTTCCGATAGCTTCAAGAAGGACACCCGCAAGAACATAGGGGCGGCCTTGGTTGCTGTGGGCAATCACAAGGTGAAGGTCACTTACACGAACATCTTCCTGATGAACACGGTCAACACAATCCTGCTGAGTCAGTATTTGGGAGACCGGGCTGCCTTACAGCGTGGCCACCGGCAGATGCAGGAGTGGATGGACTACACCGCTCAGAACGGGATCGACGAATACGGCAGCCCGACGTACTACGGCGTTACGATGACGAACCTGGTGCTTGGGTACACGTACACGGCCGACTCCCAGGTGAAGCACCAGTTCAAAGACGCGCTCGATCTTTTCTGGCGGGACATCTCGGCAAATTACCTCGCTAAGGCCGGGCATCTTGCCGGCGCGCATAGCAGGGACTACTCGTTCCTGAC
Source organism: uncultured Acidobacteriota bacterium (assembly GCA_963777415.1). GTDB lineage: Bacteria > Acidobacteriota > Terriglobia > Terriglobales > Acidobacteriaceae > JAEZPW01. The sequence goes on along the minus strand of CAVZQL010000017.1, from coordinate 52,902 downwards.
CGGCACCGGCGGCGTCGAGTTATACCTGTACATGGAAGGCTTGGTACAGAAGGATCGATTCACGGATTCGGTGAACCTGCTGGAGAATGAAAGACCCAGCGGCTATCGTCCGAGCGCGGAGATCAAGGCCCTGTCAGCGTTGCCCGAGAGAGTTGTCGAGGCACGGTGGCAGTCGAACCCCCTGACCGCGCGATACACGTATCTTACGCAGAACTTTGCTATCGGTACCGCCAGCGGTAATTACGGTCCCCAGGACAAGCTCTTTGCCGCGGACCTGACCGGCTCGCACCCGCTGGTTTCGATCACTCTAGTGCCGGACATGTTCGACTCGCCTTACGGAGTTCTGAAGGCCAAGGACCGGAGCGGTCACTTCAAAGTTAACCATCTTCCTACCCACATGTCAGCCGTCCAGGAGAAGGGCACGGCACTCATGGTGCTGGACCTCGATCCTAACAACGCGCTGAGTGACAGCGTCGTGAAAGGCAACAGCTTCGCTACGAATCTTGTCCTGCCGGCCCACGCCGACGAGTTGATTCTCGATGGAAATCCGGTCAAGGTGTCTTCGTCGCTGAACCAGGCCGCAGAGTTGAACTCCGTCGTCGGAGTGCGCGAGGGCACGTCCTGTTTCGCGACACGCTTCTTCTATGCTGATTCGCTGAACGACAAGGCTACAGTCTTTGCATTGAAAGCAGATGAGGTTGGACTCGGAAAAGGCGCGATCCGTTTCGTCGCCTATCATTCTTCTTCCAGTCTCAACAGCACGAACACGGATCATCTACACGTGGGCGTTGTGGCCATGGCAATCCCGTGCGCGGATACGAAGGCGATCGAGGCAGGAATCAATCAACTTCGGGAAGCTAAGCTGGAAGCAGGGGCTTCCGGCGACAAGTTTACTGCCACAGCGACAGTTGGAAATACGCGGCTCGAACTGACTGAAGATTTGCAATCCCGGCTGCCTATTCAAAAGAAGGTGAACGGCGCCGAGGTCAGCAGTCCAATTTTCGCGGTGAACGGAAAGTCGATGGCGTTGCCGTCTGCCCCGGCTCAGGACCCAAGCAATAGCGCGTCCGTGCGCTAAACAAGGCACAGGGAAAGCATCGCGATGAAGATCACGACGAAACTTAGTCCGGCGGAACTGAAGAAACCGCTGCAACGCCTGTTCGAGATGGCATCGAGAAAGACCGCTGCCCTTGACAGGCGCTGGAAGGTCGAGGACGGAGCGCCGGTTTTTACCGTGGCCGGAAAATATACGGCGCGTTCCTGGACTCAGTGGACGCAGGGCTTTCAGTATGGCAACGCGCTGCTGTGCTTCGATGTGACGGGCGACAAGAAACTGCTCGCCATCGGACGGGACCACACTGTGAACGACATGGCCGAACACCTGACGCACACGGGTGTGCACGACCACGGGTTCAACAATCTGTCCACATACGGCCAACTGCGCCGCCTTATGCTGGAAGGGAAGATCCCTAACAACGAGTGGGAGCTACGTTATTACGAACTGGCGCTGAAGGTGAGCGGCGCCGTGCAGGCCGCACGCTGGACGCAGTTGCCCGATGGCGCCGGCTACGTTCACTCTTTTAACGGCCCTCATTCACTCTTCATCGACACGATGCGAACGATTCGGGTATGCGGCGTCGCGTACGCGCTCGGGCACGCGCTGCTCGGCGAGCAGGACAGAAAAATCAATCTGCTCGCACGTCTGCTCACGCACGCAGCCACAACGGCAAAGTACAGCGTGTATTACGGCGAAGGCCGCGACAGTTACGACACGAAAGAACTTCGCGGACGCACGGTTCACGAGGCCATTTTCAACACCGTCAGCGGCGCCTACCGCTGTCCGTCGTCGCAGCAGGGTTACGCTCCGTTCAGCACATGGACGCGCGGGTTGGCCTGGGCCATGCTCGGGTTTGCCGAAGAACTGGAATTTATTCGCTCGCTGCCGGAAAAGGATTTTGTCGCAGATGGCGTGATGAAAAAGTCGCAGGCGTTGGCGCTGATGGAGAGAGCCGCGCGGGCTGCTTGCGACTTCTACATCGGACAGGGTACGGCGTCCGACGGCATCTGCTATTGGGATACAGGCGCCCCCAACCTTCACAAACTCGGCGACTGGCAGAGCAGCCCAGCCGAGCCGTACAACGAACACGAACCTGTGGACTCATCTGCCAGTGCGATCGCCGCGCAAGGCTTGATCCGCCTGGGAGTCGCGCTGGGAAGCAAAGGCAGTCGCTATCTGCAGGCCGGTCTTGCAGTCACGCAACGGTTGCTTGAAGATTCGTATTTGTCGGCGGACCCGAAGCACGAAGGTATCCTGCTGCACAGCGTCTACCACCGGCCCAACGGCTGGGACTACATTCCGAAGGGTGCGAAGGTCCCCGCTGGCGAGTCGAGCATGTGGGGAGACTACCATCTGCTCGAACTTGGCCTGTTGGTATGGCGCATGAACGAGCGCAGGTACTACAAGTTTTTCTGAGATATTTGCCATGAAAAATAAAGGTAAGGTTGCACTAGTCACTGGTGGATCGCGCGGCATTGGCTTAGGTGTCGCCGAAGCTCTGGCTGGCGACGGATTTGATGTTGTTATTAGCGGGCGCCGCGAGGAAAAGGAGATTACCCCTGCCCTCGCGCAATTGCGAACGCATGGCGGTCGGGTAGAGTACGCGCAGGCCGACGTGACGAGCAAGCCTGAACGCGAAAGACTGCTAGCGGGAGTTTCCTAGATTGTTCAAAAAAAACTGAGTAAACCATCGCTGCTCTTGTATTTAGCGCGGCCCGTTCGTATATACCACGGCTCAGACCAGCGTAGGTTCAGCTCGAAGTAGCTGCCCAAGCTTACGAAGGTCATCAGGGCATTCCTCCAGTTGTTGGCGGACCCGCGGCCTACCAGCTCGCCCTGTTTGGTCCACGATCCGGCAGCAGCGGATGCGAGATAAGTCGGCCAGTAGGCGGCGTGGGCCATGGGTGAATCCGCCATCACGGCGAGCCCGCCACCAGAGCAATCGCTCCAGTAGGTAACCGATGACGCACATCAATGCGTGGACGTGCAGCTTTTGATCGGTCCAGTGAAACTGGGGACGGGTTGCCAGCATGCCGGGATCTTTGAGGTCACGAAACGCCGATTCGACTTTGGACTGCCCACGATAAGCCTCGATGACCTGTGCGGAGGTCCATTCACTCCGATCCGTAATCAGAATGCGAAGGCCGAAATAGCGCGTCTTGAGGCGTTCATATTCCTCCAGGTCGCACCACGTGCGTACCCGGACGACGCCGTCGACATCGGTGGTGACTTCATAACGAAGTAGGTTGCGCAGGTACTGATGACCGCAGATGTTGGCCAGTCTCTTACGCACAGCCTCCGCAGTGCCGCGCGGCTTTGGCCCCACTTTTTCCAACAATGCGGAGGCGCGGACCAAGTGATGATGTAATCCGCGCAGTTGTCCTTCATGGAGTTGCTGGCTGAAGACCACCACCGTATCGCGCTCCTTGGCAGCGATCTCACGCCGGCTGCGCCAAGCTGGCACCACTACCCCGGTGGACAGCGTCACCTCGGTCAGATGCTCGGCTGCTTCCGCCAACAGAACCTTATGCGAAGAAGGGCGCAACGCGGTCACGTAATGATCCTGATTGCTATCGAGCGTCTCCAGATTTTGCTTGGACGAGGCCCCCGCATCGAAGACCAAGGTCAACTGCTTGGACTCTGGATTCCATTGCCGCCACCTTCGCCGCATGGGCTCCAGAAAAGCAGTAAAGGTTTTCATGTCGGAGCGCGCACCCTCATAAAGGACATGGGCCAACGGCAACTGCGTCGTCTGGTCCACCATGAGGGCTAAGCCCAACTGCCGTAAGTCGTGGCGCCCCTGCTTGTTATGCCCGCGCTCGGGCAGTTGGGGGCGGGCATTGGTGGTGGCAATGTGGGTGTAGAAGTTCGTTGTGTCGTAGGCCAACGCTTCTACATTCAACTGCTCGATGCGGATCACTTCGGCGATAAGGCGCTGCTCGATCGTTTCCAGCGCATCGACTGGCACCGCCTGCATCTGATCCCAAAAATGTTGGCTGGTCAGCGCCATTGTCGAAAATCCCATCAGCTCGGGCAGATGCGTGGCCTGCGCCCAATCGGCAAAGGCGCGCTTGCTGCGGGGAGCACAGACGCGGCCAATGATGCCGGCCAACAAACTCGCGCCCACGGTTAACCCATCCCGCGTCTGAACCCGTCCGGCGTGCCCGCGCAAACTGCCGTCGATGGTTCCGACCACGTCGAGTTCCTCCGCCAGGTGATACAGCGCGGTCACGGCCCCGGCGGTTACCGAGCACAGTCGCAGTTCGCTTCGTTCCTCCAGGTGAAGTCGTAGAATATCTTCCGCGCGGCCAAGATGAGCCAAGACGCGAATGTGCGGCTTGCCGTCTTGACGGAACGATTCGACGATGCGGTAGTAGCGGCGGCCGTGCGACTGGTAGGCCTGGAGCGAAGCCATATATTACGTATATACACACCTTGACCGCAGGCGTCAATGACTTTTCGCTAGTCTTTATTTAAAGGACAATGAAAATCCTGGGCTGGGGTGGCGCCTTTACATCGACTTCTCTATTCCGTATATACACAAATCGACGCGTAGCCCTTTTAAATACAGCGCGTTAAGGATTTTCTTAGTGGTTTCGTAGGAAACTCCCGCTAGCGAAGGTTGAAAGCGTTTCCGGCCGTCTCGACGTGCTGGTGAACAACGCCGGTATTGCGCCCCGCGTACGCGCCGACGTTCTCGAAGCCTCGGAAGAGAGCTTCGATGAGCTGATCGCGACCAACCTGAAAGGCCCATACTTCCTGACACAGTCTGTTGCAAACTGGATGATCCGCCAGAAGACGGCCGATGCCTCGTATCGCGGCTGCATTATCAATGTCGGCTCGGTGTCCGCGACCGTCGCCAGCGTGAGCCGCGGTGACTATTGCATCTCTAAAGCCGGCATCGGCATGGCCACAAGGCTCTGGGCGGTGCGCCTAGCCGAGTTTGGCATCGACGTGTACGAGATCCGGCCGGGCATTATAGCTACCGATATGACGAGCACAGTCAAGGGCAAATATGACGCGCTGTTCGAAAGCGGCCTGCTGCTTGAGAAAAGATGGGGCACGCCGGAAGACATCGGAAAAGCGGCTGCCATGCTGAGCCGGGGAGAGCTACCTTACGCCTCGGGTTCTGTGCTTACACTCGACGGCGGGCTGACGCTCCAGCGGCTGTGACCCGCCGCCTCGCAACTGAGCCGTCCCAAAAACCAGAAGGAGAGCGCTCGTGAGAATCGCGAAGTCGCTAGTGTGTGTTTGTCTGGGCGTGTGTTCAGGCCTCATTTCATTGGCTGCGGGGCAAGCGGTTGCAGCAAGAGCGAACTCACCTTCCGCCACGGCTCAGGCTGACGTCGGCACGCGGGCCGAATCGATCCTCTCGCAGATGACCCTGCAGGAGAAGATCGACTACATCGGCGGATATAAGCGCTTTTACATTCGCCCCATCCCCCGCCTCGGCCTGCCGCAACTCAAAATGTCGGACGGCCCGGTTGGCGTGCGTACCTACGGACCGGCAACAGCCATGCCTGCCGGAATCGCAATGGCGGCGTCATGGGATACCGAACTTGCCAATCGTGTCGGAGTGGCGCTGGGGCAGGATGCACGTGCCCGCGGTGTTCATTTCCTGTTAGCGCCCGGAATGAATATCTATCGCGCCCCGATGTGTGGCCGCAATTGTGAGTACTTCGGCGAGGATCCTTTCCTTGCCTCACGCATGGCGGTTGCCGACATCCAGGGTATTCAGAGCCAGGGCGTAAGCGCCACCGCCAAGCACTTTGTGGCTAACAATGAAGAGTGGGACCGTCATACCATCAGCTCAGACTTAGATGAGCGCACTCTTCGTGAGATTTACCTGCCCGCTTTTGAAGCGTCCGTCAAAGAAGGTCACGTTGCCGCCATCATGGATTCCTACAATCTCGTGAACGGCACGCACATGACGCAGAACGCGTACCTGAATAGCCAAGTGGCCAAAAGAGAGTGGGGCTTCAGCGGCATCATCATGTCGGACTGGGACGCCACCTATGACGGAATCGCTGCCGTGAATAGTGGCCTCGATCTCGAGATGCCGCTTCCGAAGCTCATGAACCCAGAACTGCTCTTGTCCGCGGTTAAGGATGGCAGGGTCTCGGAAGCGACCATTGACGATCACGTACGCCGCATTCTTCGCACAGCCGTCGAATTTGGCTGGCTCGACCGTGAGCAGACTGACAGAGACATTCCGCTCGACAATCCGAAAGCTCGGGCAGTGGCACTGGATGCGGCGCTCGGCAGCATGGTGCTGTTGAAGAACGGAGGTAACGTCCTGCCGCTGGACAAATCGAAGCTGAAGACGGTTGCGGTCATAGGTCCGTTGGCCGCCCGCGCAATTACAGGCGGAGGCGGAAGCTCCCACGTCGAGACATTCGAGTCATCCAGTTTTCTCAAAGGCATTCAAGACTATGCCGGAAACAGCGCCAAAATCCTGTATGCAGAGGGTGCTCCCACTCCCGCTGAGCACCTGGGCAGGGCATCCTTCCGCAGCGAAGCCAATGGGGGCGAACCTGGCCTGAAAGCGGAGTATTTCAATAACTCGAATCTGGAAGGCACTCCGGCATTGGTTCGTGTGGATCGGCAAATTGATTTTCGCTACGACGAGGTGAGATACGCTCCGGGCGCGCCCAAGCAGCACTTCTCCGCGCGATGGACAGGCTATTACATTCCGGCGACGACAAGTGATTACCAGTTCTACGTGTACGGCAGCGAGGGGTATCGCGTTTACATTGACGACCAGCGGCTTATCTCGCAATGGCGCGAGCAGCAGGGTGTGCCAATCCTAAAGTCGGTGAAACTCGAAGCCCGACGCATCTACAAAATCCGCGTGGAATACCACCAGAATTCGGCCAGGGGCGCGTTCAGTTTTGCTGTCGATAACAAGCCGGACACCTCCTTACAGCAAGCGAAGGAGCTAGCTTCGAAAGCCGACGTTGTGATTCTCTGCACGGGCTTCACCGCGAACACCGAGTTCGAGGGGGCAGACCGCACCTACCAGCTTCCGGGCGGGCAGGATCAGTTGATTCGTGAAATTGAAGCTGTTAACAAGAACACGATTGTGATCCTCACAGCGGGAGGGAGCGTAAAGACTGATGGGTGGATCGTTCACCTCGCCGGTTTTATCCATGCCTGGTATCCCGGCCAGGAGGGCGGCGTTGCGCTGGCTAAAATTCTGTTCGGGGAAGTCAGCCCTTCAGGCAAGCTGCCGATCACGTTCGAACGCAGGTGGGAGGACGCTGCAACCGTCAATAGTTATTACGACGACCCTACCCTGTCAGCGCGCGGCGAAGATGACGACGCACCTCGCAATAACGGAGCGGTGAGAGGTCACGTCGCCTACAAGGAAGGCTTGTTTCTCGGTTATCGTTATTTCGATGCATCGGGCACAAAACCACTGTTCCCGTTTGGCTACGGCCTGTCATACACGACATTCAAAGTACGAACACCTCAAGATCACGCCGGCTGAATTCAGCGGAGACGAACCTGTGACAGTCTCATTTGACGTGACCAACACCGGCATCCGCGCAGGAGCAGAAGTCGCGGAGGTTTATGTTGGCGACGCGCATTCGAAGGTGCCACGTCCTGTGAAGGAATTGAAGGGATTCAGCAAGGTCATGCTGAGTCCGGGCGAGACCAGGCGCGTCAGCTTTGTCTTGGACCGTCGCGCGTTTTCATACTACGACGTTAAAGCCGCACAATGGGCTGCGGAGCCGGGCGACTTTGCCATCCTGGTCGGCGGTTCATCGCAGAGCTTGCCGCTGAAAGGTAACGCGACGCTGAAGTAAATCCATCCGGGCTGGACAAACCCTGTCCCCAAAGCACGGTGAGGAGCGAAAAGTACAACTGGAAGCACGCTTTGTGTATTGTCCAGAACGCGCCTGTTGGCTTAAGCTCACTCCAATTTCGGGGTAAAGGTTCGTAAAAGAGTGCTCGATTAAGGGCGACGCCCCCGAAGTGTGCCGGTCTTACCGCACACAGCACGTCACTTGCGAAAGAGGTAGAGGGATATGAGCAGGGTTCTTTTTGGGCCCGTTAGCCAGCCAAGGTTTCGTGCGTTAATCGCGTGCCTTCTTGGCTTGATCTGTTGTTCGGGAGTTTCCTGGTCGCAGCAACCGGACTACAAAGGATACTTTCTTCAGAGGCTCGCGTATCTCGAATCAAATTCCTATTCGAGCCCCTCATCCTTCACCGACTCCGGCCACTTGCAGGATGCTTCCTTTGCGGCCGCCACCGAAGTCAGGGCTTGGCAGTTGACTGGGAATGTCAGCTACGCGAACACTGCGGTTCAGCGGCTCTACGCGATTGCCAACAGCGGTGTCACGGATGCAGCCTTCTTTTCGCCTTACCCGATCAGCTTTGCCTACCAGCAGCTAAACAATGCGGGCTTGATCCCAGCCGACCTGCAGCAGTCCATGCAACAGTTTGCGGCTAACGCTTTCAATACCGCCGACAACGACAACCTGCTCTTCAATCAGACCCTTCAGCGGGCCGCTGGATTAGCCCTTGCCGCTCAACTCTGGCCGAACTTGCCCGAAGCAGCCGGATGGAACACCTTCGCGAACAGCGTTTACAACAATCTGGCTAAGGTGCAGGACGTTCCCGAAAACGCGACGAACTACAACACGTTCGACCTCGTCTACATATTTCTGTTGTCCGATGTTATGAACAGGCCCCAGTTGCTGACGCTTCCGGGTATCCATCCCCTGTATTCGCGCTTTGCCAACCAGGTCTCACCCATGGGATTTATGCCTCCTTACGGCGATTCGGGAACCGCGTCCAGCCCGTTCAATCCAAGCTGGCCGATGACGAATCCGTGGGGTGCATACGTTTCGGCGTTCGAGCGCGCGGCTCACCTCTATCAGGACCCAACTCTGCGCTTCGGGGCGGTGAGTGTCGCGCAAATGGGAATGACGAACCAGAGCTTTGGCACCAGTTACGTCGATATGCTGGACCTGTTCATGTTTAGTTGGGCTGCGGATTGGCAGGATTCGACCCTCGGCATGATGACGATGCCCACGAGTCAGTCGCAGATCCTTACGCGTGCCGATTACAACGTTGCGTCTGAACCCGACAAGCTGATCCTGGCTCCTTCAAGAAAGCCGAATGTTCCGTTTCTAATGACCGATCTCTACGTGCACGGGCAGCACGGTCACGATAACCAGCACGGCAGCATCACCTATTTTGAATACAACAACGCCCAACTCCTGACCATGCTGGGTTACAACAACCGGAATACCGAGGAAGTCAGCCTGCTGATGATGCGGCCCGCCACTGACACCTTCCCGCATATCCAGGGTGAGTTCGTGGCGAACCAGTGGTACCAGGCAACCTTGCCGACGTCGCGGCTGCCCCTCGTCGATCCTACCCAACCTTACCTGCGGCGAGTCGATCAATTGACGCTGCGAATGGTGGCCGACGCAAACGGCGTGACCGTCCAGGCGCTTGATTTCCGCCTGACCGGTACCGGCCAGACTCCCATTGTGCTTGATAGCGGACAATCCACGTCAGGGTGGTCGGGAAGCCCGACCCTGGTGTCTGATGCCCCGGCCGGATTCGGCTACTCGAAGTCGCTGCTCTGGCAAGCACCAGCTAACAACACTGCTTTCTACGACAAGAACTTCAGCCAGGCGTTTGATTACCGTCAGTACCCGACGCTGTCTTTCCGGTGGAAGCTCTCCAACAACGACGAACAGGCGCGGCCCATCATCATGCGTGTCAGCAGCACGGACACGACCGGATACAGCACCGACACGGATTACGACGCCTGGATGGTCCAACTCGAACCGACGCTGCAGAGTTACGTCACCCAGCAGGCGGACTCCGATCAATACGGCGCGCTCAACTACACCGGATGGTTCACGCAGGACACCAACTTGACCCGGCAGATGGTTCTTACCAGTTCGGGCATTTTAGTGGTTCGGGATCTATTGACCCCCGGCGCACTCGCCAACGGGATGGTCGGCGGCCCAATCTGGACACTCGGCCCGATCACGGCTCCGACAGCCGGTCCCAACTGGTACTACAGCGCGGGCGGCACCATGGATCTGCTGACCTATTTCGATTCCGCCTCCGGGCGTAATTACGGAGTGCAGACCACCAACATCTGGGCCAAGAACAATCAGCAGACTGTGTTCGCAGATCAGGCAATGGCCCCGGGCCAGCCAGTCTATTTCGTAAGCGTGCTCGTGCCCGAGACTTCAGGTACGGTTCCGGCTACCGCCGCTGCCGGGGTTTCCGTTCAAACTGTCGGAAGCACCAGCATGATCAACGTAAGCACTCCGCGTGATACGGCAACTATCAACATCAGCGATAACGGGAACTGGAGCGTGACGCGCCTGGCCAACGATTTCTCGGTTCTCGCGCCGCAAGCCTCCGCCTCTATCACTGCCGGCGCCGGAGCCACTTACAACGCGACCGTGAAGGCCACCGGAAGCTTCTCGGGGCCGGTTGTCCTTGGCGTCTCCGGATTGCCGACAGGCGCGGGTGCCAGCTTCAGCCCCAGCACGATTACAACGTCAGGCTCTTCGACCCTATCCGTAACTACCAGCGCGTTCACGCCCGCCGGAAGCTATGTCCTCACGATCACTGGAACCAACGGCAGCGTGACGCACACATCGAGCGTAACGCTTGTGGTCGTTCAACCTGACTTCACCGTTTCCGCCTCCGGTTCACCGAGTGTCGTTGCCGGCACTGCGACAACCTATCCGGCAACCGTAGCGCCATTGAACGGATTCAGCGGCACGGTAACGCTGACGGCCAGCGGTTTGCCGACGGGTGCGACTGCAAGCTTCAGCGCGGGATCCATCGGCGGCGGTTCGGGGTCCGCGACCGTAACCATCTCCACACTCAACTCGACGCCCGCCGGCACTTACTACTTCGCGATCAACGGCACTAACGGCGGTGTGACGCGTTCTGCAATCGTCACCTTGACGGTCACGCCAGGTTCCAACCTCCCTTGGGACTGGACGGACCTCGAGTCTGGGCAGCCCCGGCTTCCCAGGTAACGCCCGATTTAGTAGCGGCGTCTTTACCGTGATGGCAAGTGGCGCCGATATCTACGGTACATCGGATCAAGGGCACTTCCTGTACTCGCTCATCGGATCGGGAACCATCACGGCGCGAGTGCCCAGCGTGCAGAACACGGACTCCTGGGCCAAGGCCGGAGTGATGATTCGCGAGACGACCGCCGCCAATTCCTCCTATGTCTTTGTGTCGGTAACGCCGGGTAAGGGCATCAGCATGCAGTACCGGCCCTCGACCGGGGCGTCAGCCGTGAATCTGGCACAGGCTGCCGGCCCGCAAGCCCCCTACTGGGTGCGACTGACGCGGTCCGGTAACACCTTTACCGGCTTTAGTTCGCCCGACGGCGCGAACTGGACGCAAGTTGGCACGATCACCGTGACCATGGCGGCCAACGCCCCTGAGGGACTGGCTGTTACCTCCCACGACAACACGCAACTGAATACTTCGACCTTTGACAATGTCACCTTTTCCACGCAACCCGATTTCGGACTTGCGGTTGCCCCCGCCTCCCAAACCCTGACGGCGGGCGGAAGCACAAGCTACAATACGACCACGACAGCGCTCCTGGGCTTCACCGGCAGTGTGACCTTAAGTGTCAGCGGTTTGCCTGTGGCGACCTCGGGTATTTTTACGGCCGGTAGCGGTGCGGGCGCCGCGATCCTCAGCGTCGTCACGGACAAATCGACCCCGGCGGGCACCTACACCTTGACTGTTACCAGTACAAGCGGGAGCCTCTCGCACTCCGTCCCGGTGACGCTGGTCGTTACCTCCGTTCCCATGAACTGTGGCTTCCCAATTACCCCGCACTAACGTACAAGAACCGGGCGCAGAGGGAGCGTATGAACTCTCCCTCCGCCTGTTTCACGTTCGGCGAAAGTAGGGCAATCCGCTCATAGACCGGGCCTTGGAACTGCGGTAACTTGCACGGGATCTCCTTGAATCAATGATTGAACAGGCGTTTCGCTGGCAGCGCGATATCCTCGTGCTCCAAATCGATTTCCGCCTGTCAGGTTTCGGGTTTAATCACGGACCGGTTCCGGCCAGGTGATGCGTGCCTCTCGGCTGTTTTGTTATGTCATCGGGCAGGGAATAGGAGTGATGCAGCGGAAAATACAATTTTTTGAGCAGTACGGCTATTGTACTTTTCTCTGTAATTTCATAATCTCCGCTCCTATCGGGACCCGAAAAGATTGTTATTTGCTGGGGCCGATGTCATGCCCGGACGAGGTGATTACGCACTGTAGTGCAGGCGTCTTCCGGTTGGTTGAAAGAGATTGTGCTCGAAAGAGGGTTTTATCATGAGGCGAAGTCTGCTGGCGGTTGCGTTTGTAATTGTTGCGTGCTGTGCACTACTGTGCCAGACGAACACGGGATCCATCACCGGTATGGTCCGCGATTCCGACAAGGCAGTTGTTCCGGGCACATCGGTCACAATCGTGAATGACGGTACCGGACGGTCGGCGCATGCGGTTACAAGCGATGCAGGCGTGTTCAGCGTATCGGGTTTGGAGCCTGGCACCTACAAGGTCAGCTTTCAGCGGGACGGCTTCGCTCAAACCAGCGTGATTGTGGATGTCCACACAGCCTCGGCAACAGCAGTGGATGCGATTCTGAGCGTGGCTGCGGCCAAGGGCGAGTCGGTGCTGGTCGAGGCCGGTGCCGCGAGCATCAATTCTGAGTCGGCGACGATCACCAACACTATCGGCGAGAAAACGCTCGAGGACATTCCGATGGCAGAGCGCAGCACGCTGAGTATCGTGATGCTGGCGCCGGGAGTGCAGGGCGACCCGCAATATCAGGGCGGTGTGCAAAGCGAGAACCCGGGCATCATGACCCAGCCAGTGACACCCGGTGGTTCAATCCAGATGGGCGGCGGCCGTCCGGGATCGGGCTCGATTCTTGTGGACGGTTCCGATATCAGCCTCTCGGCGTATCCGCGCACAGGCGTGACGTTCTCAGGACTGACGATTTCAGAAGTAGCGTACAGCAGAACGGAATCCCGGCACAATATGGCCGAACTGGCGGGGGCATTATCAACCAGTCGACAAGGGCGGTTCGAACCTATTACCACGGTACCGCTAACTGGCAACACACGGACCCGAGCCTGCAGGCAGCGGCATGGGGACAGCCGTACCCCCCTATGAAGCACATGAACATGTTCGCCGGTGCGATCGGCGGACCCGTGAAGATTCCGCACGTCTACGACGGCCACAGCAAGACGTTCTTCTTCGTATCGGTTGAGCCGTTACGCATGACCGACCAGACGTGGACGATGGCGCAACTTCCCACAGCGGCGGAACTACAGGGGATTTTAGCCACAGTTTGTCGCTGCTCAACCAGACCATCGTGAAGAACCCAGGGATATGATGCAGCTGTGGCGAATCTTACGCTGCGTATCCACCCCAACTGCACCGTGTCTGCCGAATGGACATCTCTGGTATCAATGGGCGCGCGACGCCAATGGTTTCCCGACCGGTGGCAGGCTGTCCTCAAGCGGCTCGTTCCTGCCAGTACCGAACGTCAATCTCTCAGCGCAGCTTGGCCGAAAACCCGCTCGCACAGTTCATCTTCAACACCATTTTGCCCAGCCCAAATCGGTCGAGCGCCTACTATCACTACTTCACAGGCGAGCGGACGGACGGAACCAATTTCGCGAACGACGGAACGAATGCTTACGCCGCACGCGGCGTCACGAACGTGGATAATCGCTACTCCATTCGGCTGGAACATGCGATCACGCCGTCTGACCAGACTGAAAGCACGCTACACGATGGTGCCTGTGAGGGTGTGCGTTACAACGCGCTCGGACTCAGTTCGCCCGCCGACGAAGTCGCCACAGACGCAAATTATTTCCCGCAATGCGTGCCTCAGCTATTCGCATTTCTTCCAGAGCGGCGCGATGCAATGAATTTCGTACCACGTTCATGCGCGGCAATCGGTATCGTGGGCCGCTACCCGCCGGCATTATCCCAGGACTGGGCCGCGACCATGAGCCAGTTACTCCCGGCGGAGGTCTTTACCCGTCCTCATTGGGGGCAGGATTTCCCGCGATGGCAGGGATTACGACCGGCTGGGGAATCGGCAGTGGCGGCGCACATAACAGACGGTGGCAGATCAATTGACCAGAATTTCGGTCTTGCCGACGACTTTAGTCTGGTTCGCGGCGCGCACACCATCAAGTTCGGTCTTGATACACGCATGATGCAGTTGAACCGCAACGACAATTCATACCTGAGCGGCGGAGGGTACAACTTTAACGCGGGAACGACCAGTCCAACACCAAGCGCAACTCGGTGGCAATACGATGGCTTCCTTTGTGCTGGGGGAGATCAATCGCTACACTGCGAAGCTGGCGGCATCACCTTTCTACTACCGATGGAAGTACTATGCGGGCTACGTGCAGGACGACTGGAAAGTTCGGTTCAATCTGACCTTGAATATCGGTCTTAGGTACAACCTCGAGATGCCAAGGAAAGAGAAGTACGATCGCCAAGGCTCGTTTGATCCCTAATGTACAGGACGGCCGTCTAGCGACCGTAAACGGCATTCCGCCATCGGCGGATTCACCTTCTGCGGCCAGAACGGAGGGCTGAGACCCTGTGGCCCGCGAATTTCCTCGGGTTTGAGCCGCGCTTGGGACTCGCCTGGGCACCGATCGAGCCGGATGACCGTCCGCAGTTCCTACGCCATTGTTCCACGCTCCCCTTACAGGCTTGGGCAATAACGTTCTTCCCGACCTGAGCCTTCCGGTAAACTCGGTGTCGGCAACAACCGGGGGACTAGACTCCAGCCTCCGGCACCAACTACATGAACAATCCAGTGGCGCCGATGCAACCGGCTCCCGATGGTGAGCCAAGGACCTTGTTCACCTGGAACAGCACCAGATGCCCTATGTCAGCCAGAGCAACGCCGTTCCGTACGTTCAACTCTGGTCGTTTTCGGTTCAGTTCGCAGGTCAACCAGAACACAATCGCGAAGCTCGGTTACGCCGGCCAGAAGGCGACGCACCTCTTCGGCAGTGCCCGTCGATAAGAATGCACCGACGCTGGGCGCACTCAGGCCCTTGCCGCCCAGAACGTCAATTTCGGGCCAGCAGCAACGCGAATCAATACGGAAGCTGTACCCCCTTCATGGACTCGCAGGCTGATACAGTACTGGTAGTACGCCTTCACGTCCATGAACGTGAACTGGTTCAAGGGCTAAGGCCGTTTCCGCAGTTCTCCAACAATGCATTCTGAGTGCCTTCGATCGAACGGGGCAGTCGAGCTACAACTCGGTGTATTTCACCGGCCGCAGCCGCATCCGCAAACTGCTCACCTTCAAAGCAGTCTCACCTGGGCGAAGTCGCTCGATAACGCATCTTCCGGCTCGACCGACTTCAACTCAACTGACTCCTTTGGCTTTGCCCACCCGCAACTGCCGTATCTTGATTATTCCACAGCCGCGGAACGCTCCTACTCCACCTTTGATATCCCATGGCGTTGCACGACGGCCTATAACCTCGACGTCCCTGTAGGTCGTAAACATGCTCTCAACTTCAGAATGGTGTCTTGAATGCTTGCTGGGGATTGGAGCGCCTCGGGCATCGCCACGCTGCAATCGGGAACGCCGATCCCGCTGGATTTTCGTCGAGCACCATCACATGAGCGGGTGGTTCTGTTCAACGGCAGCACCGACTCGCCGCTGCTACTAAACCCAATCCTGCGCCACCGACTGCTTGCGGCTACAATTTTTACCTTGAAGACGCCTTCATCCGGCCGAATATCGTGCCTGGCGTGCCTCTCATTAACCCAAACTGGAAGCAATGATCCGTTGGGCATGAGTGGCGGCGGATACCTGAATCCAGCGGCATTTGCCGTACCGGGATCACTGGGCAACCCTCAGGTTGGGAGATGCTCCACGAACTCTGGGCAATGCTCGCAATCCAATGCTTTTCTCCTACGATACGTCCCTGAAGAAGCGGATCCCGACCGGTTCGGAGCGCTTTAAGCTAGAATTCCGGGCCGATGCCATCAACGTGTTGAACCATGCTAACTTCCTGATGTCGAAGAATGGCAAGTTTGTATTCGGGTCGCTTAACTGCCATTCCAGCAACGTCGACAACCCCATACATTCCGCGAACTACTCCAACAGTCTCACCTTTGGCGCGTTACAGCAGGCCGGTTCGCCCAGAATGATCAAGCTGGGCCTCAAGGCGTCCTTCTAAGAACTGAAACCAACGGGCAAGCGGAGCTGGATATCCGCTTGCCCCAAACGGGGTGAGGCGGCATGGCGGCTGGTTTGACAAGCATCGGATTGTTTCTCGCGAGCGCTACATCGGTGACCAACGTGTTCGCCGACGTGGCGCGGAAGAAAGCGCTGCAAAAGAACGAAGTCGTAGTCACTTCGTTCTGGATCAGGGTGGTTGCAGCATTCATTTTCACGGGCGCGTTCATCATCAGGTCGCTGATGATTTCGCCTCCGGTGCTCAAGGATACAGGTCCGCTGTTTGGGATCGTCGGTTGGCACTGTGCCCCGCTGACAACGTTTCTCACTTACCTGTTTCTGGACGTATTCCTTGTAGGCTGTGGAACGGTGATGTATTTCAAGGCGCTGAAACTGGCGCCGATGTCGTTCTGCATTCCATATCTCGCGTTCACGCCAATCTTCCTCATCATCACCGGAAACTTGATCCTGGGCGAATTGCCGCCCTGGGCCAAGATCGTCGGAGTCGTGCTCGTCGTGATCGGTTCGCTGGTGATGAATCGCGAACTCTTTGCGCTGGGCTGGTTCGCCCCGGTGAAGGCGATCTTCACCAACCGTGGCAGCCTCTACATGCTGCTCGATGGATTCATCCTGGCGCTCACCAATCCCATCGACAAGAAATTAGTCGTGATGAGCGACGCCTTTACGCAAGCATTTGCGTACGGCATTCTGCTTTGCGCGTTCTTCGCCGTGCTCGGCTTGATGCAGGGTGGTCAGTGGTCCAATCCTATTCGCACCGTTCCGGCATGGCTGCTGTTGGGTGGTATGTTCGATGCCAGCACGTTGTTACTCCAGTTCTCGTCTCTGCCGTTCATTCCAGTGGTAATCACCATCACCATCAAGCGCGCCGGGATCATCCTGGCCGTTCTGCTGGGCTGGTTGGTCTTTAAAGAAACTGAAATTACGGATCGCCTGATTGCGGCGTGCGTGATGGCAGCGGGGGCCTTGATTCTCTATCTGCCATTGACGGGCACGCAGTCGTTGGGCATTGGCGTCATCACGTGCATCGCCATGTCCATCGCGCTCTACGTTACGCACGGTAAATCGAAGAAACAGGTCATTCCCGAAGCCAAGGTTCAAGCAACCAGTGCCAAATAGCCGGTTACTCGTCGTGTCGCATGCCTAAGGGCTGCGCAGTTAGGGAGAATCAGTCGTGTCTAGAACATGGTTCCTGCAAAGTAAAAGGCCAACATCCCCGGTTGTTGCCGCATGCAGTTTGGCGGCGCTGCTGTTGCTGCCGGCCGCTGCCCGCTCCGAGGTGTTCTCGCGCGTCACCGGAGACGGGGGGCAAGTCGAATACGACCTGAGAAAAGACCAGGGCAACGGATGGTACACGGAGCCTTCCTCTCCCTACCGCTTCAAACTCGGATTCAAGCAGGGTGAACGCGACACCACGAACCCGGTGCAGGTAGCGACCTTGCAAACGACATCGCGGGAGCACTACAGCGGTAACGCGGCAATCCAGATGGAAATTGTGGCGCGGGATGAGCTCCACAGCAGAAAAGCCGCTTATAAAGTAACCCTCGATAGCGTAGGCCCGCATGACGGCTTTGCGCCATCGTTAGTGACGCCTCGCGACTGGTACCACGGCTTTGCCATGAAGATCGATCCCGGCTTCTACGCGTTGCCGGCATCCGGCGAGCTACTGTTCGAGCAATGGTGGCAAGGCTCACCCTTTCATCCTCCGGTTGCGCTCGTGGTCCTGAACCAAAGGGACTCGTTAGCCAAGGGATGGCGGGATGCAAGTCCAAAGGGCAACTTTGCGCTGGTCTTGCGCGATGACGAGCACAATGCTGACGAAGATATGCCGGGACGAGCCCGGTATTTCAACCTCGGCCCGGTCGTCACGGGACAATGGCTGCACTGGGTCTTGCAGGTAAAGCCCTCGCCAGTCGAGAACAAAGGCACCGTCCGAGTGACGGTCAATGGCAGGGAACTACTGAATTTGCAGAGCATCAAAGTCGGCTTTGATCCTGCGAATCCGCGCTACGGACGCCATCGCCCGGCAAACAAAATTTCTACGGTGAGCGTTTGCCTCTACCGGCTCAACGGCCAGAATTTCCAGCGATTCTACTTCGACGAAATCAGATTTGCGGACTCCTTCGAAGATGCGAGTGGCGGGAATTAGCTGCGGTTACGCCGGTATCACGTAAAGGCCTGTTTTACGCCGTAGCCCGAAAAGTACAAGAAATTGAACGAAGCGTGTATTGCTGGAACGTTACAAAGTGACCTAACATTCGCTCCGATTTCAAGAATATTCAGGGCGCGGGTTATGACTCGGTTCCTAGTCGCAAATTTGAGGGAAGGTCGATAGGCACATGCAATTTGCACCGCTGGTTAGTTCACACATCAATCGTAGTACTCGGCTGGGTCGTCTGGGTCTTCGAGGCTGGTATCTGCCCGCCTTGCTTATCGGAGCCCTGATTCTTCTGCCGTCCATGTGCTGGGGGCAGGTGCAATATGTGCCTGGGATATCGGATGTTGTGGGCACGCCACCAGACCCGGTTACCGGTACGGCGCAAACGGGTTATTCCGGTGACGGTGGCCCGGCATCGCTGGCCAAACTGAACTCTCCCTACGCGGTCACCTTCGATGCGGCGGGCAATATGTATGTCGCCGACGGCAACAACTACGCCGTGCGCAGAATTGACACAATCTCGGGCGTCATCACCACGGTGGCGGGCAATGGCACTTCGACGCCGGTCTGTACTGACGGGCAGAAGGCTACCTCGTGCGCCATCGGCCAGCCATTCGGAGTGGCGGTTGATGCAGCCGGCAACATCTTCATTTCCGACAAGAACGCCAACATCGTGCGCAAGGTCGATGCCTCCACTGGCAACATCGCCCGCTATGCCGGCACAGGGACATCCGGCACAACTTATACGGCTGACGCTTTGAATTCGAACTTGAAGGGTCCGAGCGACCTTCAATTGGACGCGGCCGGGAACCTCTATATCACGAACCAGACTGGAAACGTAGTCGTCAAGGTAGCTGCAATCGCTGCGGGTACGCCTCCGACTCACGCCCTCTCCAAGTATGCGGCGACAGGGACGGGCGGTTATCTCGATGCTACTGTCAACCAGAGTTCGACAGCCAAGGTCAATAACGTTTATGGCTTCACGTTCGATGCCGCGGGGAACATGTACCTAGCGGACACCAAAAACTACGTGATCCGCAAGGTCGACGCTTCCGGCCCTGCCGGAGCGATGACAACGGTAGTGGGTAACTATAGCGCGACCGCTCCTACGGTGCCGCAACCCAACAACGTCGCGCCCCGGAGCACGGGCCTGGTGTATCCGCAGAGAGTCTTTGCCGATCCGGCGGGAAACCTTTACATTGCGGATTCCAGCGACTATTCCATCCGTCGGGTGGACAAGGACTTCAACGCGATTACAATGTTTGCCGGCATGCAGGCGTCCGGATATAGCTCCAATGGAGCGGCGTTGGCGTCCCGCCTGCGCAGCCCCTTTGGCATGGCGATGGACAGCTCGGGTAACTTCTATTTTGCCGATGGAAACAACGCGCTGATTCGTAAGATTGCCTTCAATAACCAGTTCGCTACGCAGAACGTAGGCAGCGCGGGCGTTACAAAAGACCTCTATGCCCAGATTGATCCCACCCTTTCGGCAGGTTTAACAGTACAGTCGTTCGGGATTGGCGCGGGCTTCTCTGATTTCTCACCCGGCACGGTCACCGGATGCACGTTAGGCGCGAACAATGCGGCGGCAGCCATTTGCACCGTTCCCGTAACCTTCACGCCTACCGCGCCTGGTTTGCGCACCGCTCCGCTTGCGCTGGTGGACAGTACCGGGGTCAGCTATGTGACGGGTGTGTTCGGCATCGCCAACGCGCCAGCGGTGGCATTTACACCGGGGATCATGACGACGCTTGCAGGCGCGGGGGCCGCCGGTTGGACCGGTGATGGATCAACAGCGACGGCTGCGCTGCTCAGTGCACCCACCGCGACGGCGGTTGACGGAGCAGGAAACATCTATGTTGCCGATGCTGCAAATAACGCGGTGCGCAAGATTGCAGGCGGCGTAATCACGACCATCGCAGGTAACGGCACGGCGGGCTTCCTGGGCGACGGCAGCCCAGCGGTCAATGCGCAACTCTCCAATCCCCTTGGCGTAGCACTGGACGCTTCCGGAAACATATACATCGCTGATGCGGGCAATAATCGCGTTCGCATGATTTCAGCACAGACGGCCACGATCAGCACCATCGCGGGGAATGGCATTGCAGGATCAACAGGCGATGGCAGCACCGCCAAGAACGCCGAATTGAGCAATCCTTCCGCCGTGGCAGTCGATACGTTTGGCAACATCTTTATCGCCGACACCGGCAACAACCGCATCCGCGAGGTCAGCGGGGGAAATATTACGACCGTCGTGGGTGACGGCAATGCTGCGTACAAGGGAGACGGAGGCGCGGCGACTGCGGCCGAGCTCAACGGGCCTTCTGCCTTGGCTTTGGATGCCGCGGGCAACCTCTTTATCGCGGACACGCAGAATGGCGCGGTACGCGAGGTTGCCAAGAATACCGGCGTCATCAATACGATCGGCACCGCTACCAGCCCTTCCGGCGTTGCCGTGGATGCCGCGGGAAATGTCTATTTCGCGGATTCGTCCGCCAGCCTGATTAAAGTTATTTCAGCCGCCACCGGAACCGCCAGCGTGGTAGCGGGCAATGGAAGTGCTGGGTTCAGCGGCGATGGTGCGGGCTCGCTGAGTGGCGCTCTGAACCACGCCACCGGCGTCACTGTTGATGGCGCGGGGAAACTCTACATCGCCGACACGGCCAACAACCGGATTCGACTCGTGGATGTCACCGCGCCGGTGCTCAACTTCGGGCAGCAGACGGTACAGACAACCAGTGCCGCGCAGACGCTGACAGTTACAAATATCGGTAATCAGCTCCTGACACTATCGGGCCTGAGTGTTGCCGCAAACTTCAACGAGGGATCTTTCGGCAACGAATGCACCAGCACGAGTTCCCTCGCTCCTGGAACCAGCTGTAACATCACCGTCAGCTTCACTCCCGCCGACATTGGGGACGTGAAAGCTTCAGTGGTGTTGACCGACAACGCGCTCAATGCTACTGGGGCGCAGCAGACGGTTGCCCTGAATGGAAGCGGCGTGATGATACCGACCGGCCTGACGATGGCGTCGCTGCCGGCTACATCGGCTGCCGGCACACCCCAGTCGTTCACCGTCACTTCGCAAATGTCCGGCGAGACGGTCACGTCCTATGCCGGAACGGTTCACTTTACCAGCACAGACGCGAACGCAGCGCTTCCAGCGGATTACGCCTTCGTGCCTGTCGACCAGGGCACCCACACCTTCACGGTAACGTTTAAGACCGCGGGGCAGCAGACAGTCACGGTGGTCGATACCCTTATGCCCAGCGTGACGGGCAACCAGTCCACAACCGTTACGGCCGGGACGCCCGCGACGATCACTGCGTCCGCTGGCGCAAGCCAGACTGCCCAGGTGAATACAGCGTTTCCGGCCCGGCTGCAAGCCACCGTTGTCGATCAGTACCAGAATCCTGTTTCGGGAGTGACGGTAACGTTCACTGCGCCGGGCAGCGGGGCGAGCGGAACGTTCGCCGGTGGCGGCACCAGCGCGACCGCCGTTTCGGATGCCAGTGGACTAGCGACGGCGCCGGTTCTGACTGCAAATGGCACCGGGGGTGCCTTCGCAGTGACGGCGAGCGTAGCCGGGGTGTCTACAACCACATCCTTCGTCCTCACGATATCTTCCCAGATCGTGCCCACGGTCGGGCTCACCCTGACGCCGGCGACCTCCAGCCTCCCCTACGGATCGTCCGCAATTCTAGGTGCCACCGTTTCTCCAGCCGCGGCCGTTGGTTCGATCTCGTTCTACGACAACTGCGTGGAGATCGGAAATGCGACTCCACTCGTCAGCGGCGGCGCAACCCTTAACCTCGGGACGCTAGCGACTGGGCCGCACAGCTACACGGCCAACTACAATAGCGGAGACGGCACATATTCCAACAGTTCAAGCCTCGCGCCCTTGGCGCTTGCAGTAACGACCGCCGGTGTGACGCTCGCGGGGCCGACGCAACCAGTCACGGTAAGCGCAGGGCAGAGCCAATCCGTCACAATTACCATCACCGGCCAGTTCTCAGGGCAAACCATTGCCGCCCCGACCGGCAGCCTCAGCTACCAGATTGATAGTGCTACGGCGCAAGCGGCTCCCATCAGCAATGGACAGGCAACTCTGAACGTTCCGAATACCTTGACCGGAGGCAGTCACTCAATCGGCGTTTCTTATCCTGGGGACACGAACTATCAGGCCGCAAGTCTTTCGGTTGCGGTCAGCGTGGCTCAGCTATCGCAGATCATTACCTTCGCCCCGATTGCCACCCATAAGTATGGTGACGCGCCCTTGACCCTCAGCGCCTCTTCCAACTCAGGACTGCCCGTTACTTTCAAAGTGGTTTCTGGACCTGCCTCTCTCAGCGGTACTACGCTTATGCTCCTCGGCGGAGGCACAGTTACCATCGAAGCGGATGCGGCGGGCAACCAGATCTACACCGCGGCGGCGCCAGTGCAACAGAGCTTTGTCGTCAATCCCGCTTCCACGTCATTGGCGCTGACTTCTGTGAGCACGATCATCAACCCCGGCGACAGCGTGACCTTCACCGCTACTCTGACTGCAACCGTACCGGGCACTCCGTCGGGCACCGTGACCTTCTCCGACAACGGTTCGGCACTCGGCACGGCGCCAATAACGGCAAGCGGATCGAACTACGTTGCCTCCTACACGACCACTAAACTTACCAGCGGAGGCGCGCATTCAATTACCGCCGTTTATGGTGGCGACCAGACCTTCGCCACTTCAACATCCTCGCCCTATACTCTGACGGTCAATGCGCCGGACTTCTCGTTCTCTTCAAACTCACCGTCGCTCACCGTCATGAATGGCGCGGCCGGCATTCTGAACCTCACGCTCACGCCCAGTGGCAAGTATGCGAAGGCAGTAACGTTCACCTGCTCCAACCTGCCCGCTAAGACAACGTGTGTGTTTACCCCCAACCCCGTGTCACTGACAACTACACCGGTGACTTTGATGGTTGCGGTCCAGACGACGCCGACCAACGGACTGCTCAGCGAGATGCGCAGGCCCTTAGCTCCGGGCGCCTACTGGCCCGTGATGCCCGCCGCAGTCTTCTTCCTGCCCAGTGGATTACTGGGAAGTCTGGCCGCGTTCGGGCGTAAGAGCATGACCGGAAAATCACGGCGGGTGATCCTGCTGCTGGCGCTGATAGTCCTAATGATCGGACTCAGCGCGTGCGGAGGCACTAGTGCCAAAACCACCAATTCGTCACCCGTTGGAACTCCGACAGGAACGACGACCTTCACCATCAACGCGTCAGATGGCACCAACACTCACTCCATCAATGTTTCTATGACGGTGAACTAGGATTACGAAGCGGTAGACGACCCGGTTCTCCATTGTTCGAGAACCGGTAAACAGGGGGAAGCCTTCAAACGGCTCCCCCTGTTGTGTACAAATGGGAAATACAGCTCAGTTCAAAACCAAGCAGGCTGAGTAGCACCGGGAGAGAATTGTTCCGTGGAGTTGACCCGAAGACAAGCTATCGCTTCGATTGCTGCGGCGCTCGTTGCGCCATGCTTTCATGGCGTCAGCGCGTTTGCACTCGCGCGCCAGACGGGTCGCAGCCGCGATCCTTGGGCCGGGTATTGGTTGGGCTCTTCTTACTATCCCGAGCAATGGCCTCGTCAGCGCTGGTCCCAGGATTTCGCCATGATGCGCGACCTCGGTTTCAACATGGTTCGCATGGGCGAGTTCGCCTGGGCCTTCTTTGAAACTGCGCCAGGAGTGTTTCACTTCGACTGGATGGACGAGGCAATCGCGCTGGCGGCGAAAAACGACATATCCGTGGTTTTGGGTACGCCAACAGCTTCTGTTCCGCCGTGGTTGCGCAAGCTGCATCCGGATGTTCTGGGCGCCAACGAGCATGGCGCGTTCGACTACGGCGGACGCAAAGGATTTTCGATCGATAGTCGCCCCATGCGCGAAGCCGCTGAGCGTGTCATCACTGCGATGGCGAGCCGTTACGGAAGCAATCCCGCGGTTGTCGGCTGGCAGCTTAGCAATGAGCCGGGCTTTCCCTTCATGAATTACGACCGCCCCTCGCTGGAGGCTTTCCGCGACTGGCTCAAGGAGCGCTACGGTACGATCCAGCGGCTGAACGCGGCTTGGGGCGGTGCCCTGTGGAGCAATCTCTACGACGACTGGGACGAAATCGAGTTTCCCAACAATGCGGCGGAAGGCGGCTGGCGGCCCGGTTCACGGCTGGATTACCGGCGGTTCTTCTCAGACTCCTACAGGCGCTGGCTGACGTTCGAGGCCGGTCTCGTGCGGCACTACGCGCAGGATCAATTCCTCTTTACCAACTGGCCGGACACGCGCTGGTCCGTGGATGTGTTTGCCGCCGCGCCGATCATTGATGTTACCGCCTGGGACAACTACAGCACGATGCCCGGCGACGGCGCCTACGACGCACAGTTCTATGCCGGAATGAACCACGATTTGAGCCGATGTTCGCATGAGACTCAGCGTTTCGTCGTGGCCGAGCAGGCCTCGCAGGCTCCGCCGAGTAGCGATCCTCGTGCCGTCCGTTTGCAGACTTACATCGATCTGGCGCATGGTTCGTCAGGCACAATCTTCTTCGAGTGGCGCCCCCCACTGGGCGGCAATGAACAAGGTTATGTGTCAGTGCTCGAAATGGATGGTTCCTACGGAACCGCGACACCTCAGTTTCGACGCATGAAGTCAGAGTTTGTTCGCCTTGGGCCGATGCTGGCGGGTGCTGTCACTCGTGCCGATCTGGGTATGATCTTTTCCTACGAGAACGAATGGGACCAGGGATTCTGGGCCGGCAATACGTTTCGCAGCACGACCGGCTACGACGGAGAATTTCATCGCTTCTATGCCGGTCTGAAAGAGTTAAACAGAAACGTCGACGTCATCCCTCCGGGCACCGACTTATCTGGCTACCGAGTGATCGTCGCCCCAAGCTTCCGCATGGTTACCGACGAACAGGCGAATCAACTGATCGACTACGTCAAGCGTGGAGGCATTCTGGTGATTGACCAAAAAGCCGGAACGCGAGACGGCGATGGTCGCTTCCGTGAACTGATCGAGCCCGGAATGTTCGTCGAGATCGCAGGTCTTCATGTCCCCGGCGCTGGCAGGACCAGGTCCGCAACCCAACAGCATCAGGTCGTATTCGGAACCGATGAGCACGGCTTCGCCGTTGCCGGCATGGAAGGAATTGAGCTGCGCGGCGCAGAAGTTCTAGGCACCTTCAGCGGTCCAGGGATGGAAGGGAAGCCAGCGGTGACAGTCAATCGCGCCGGGGCCGGATACCTCGTTTACGTCGGAGCCAACTCGTTAGATCAGGGATTTTACGACCGGCTATTCTCAGTAATCGCGGATCGCTTCCACCTTCCGCCGATTCTTTCCGCTCCCCCCGGTGTTGAGGTGGTGAGCAGATGTACGACGACAAGAGAATTTGTCTTCCTCCTCAATCTGACCGGCGACAACCAAACAGTGAACGTCCCGGGCTCGCGAGCCGAACTCATCAGCAACACGCGCGTGAGCGGGAAGTACGTCATCCCCGCCTTTGAAGTGGCGATTTTCGAAACCGCATTATGAAATGCCTGGCGGTTGTAGCGTCGAGGCCACCAGCATGATCGATTGTGAGACGATTTTATGAAACGCGTACTCATTGCTTTGTTGTTTCTGCTGCAATCGCTTACAGCACTGCCCTCTAACGGACAGCTCGTAAAAAAGTTCCCGGCCAGCGGCTCGCTCAAGTTCGAACTGCGTGATGACATCAAGAGCCCTATTTATTCATGGCCACGGACGCTCCTATCATATCCGGTCAGCTTCTCCTCCGCGAAGATCAAGCCCGAGCAGCTTCGCCTGACCGAGACCGCGACGGGCAAGGCATTGCCCATACAGCTCTCCGAACTTAAGACCACGTCCGATGGCACGCTGGTGTTTGCGCGTGTGAACTTCTTCAGCGCATTGCCTCCCGGAGCGGATCTCGTTTTCGAGTTGACCACGGATAGCCGAATTCAGTCTCCCGTTCTCGACGTGCTGACCGAAAAACGTCAGGGTGGCCTGATCGAAGTGGACGCTGGGCTGCTGAAGCTTCGCCTTCCCGTGAGCGCGAAGTATCCCTCGCAGGCCGATGTCCCCGGGCCGATCATTGCCATCAATCGCGGACAAGGCTGGATCGGACAGAGCAAGATCCTGAGTCCCGGCAAGCCTGTTCAGCGGATCGAGTCCACGCTGCTCGAAAGCGGCGGTCTGTTCCGCACCTATCGCATCACGTATCACTTCGCCGGAGGTGCGATTTATTCCGCCACGGTCAAGGCGATCCAGAACTATCCGTTCGTCCTCTTCTCAGAAGAGCTCTCCGGCCTTTCCACCACCGATCACGCGGTTCTCGATATGGATTGGACCGGCTTTTCACCGACGAAGCGATATGCCGCGAATGGCTGGAAATGTCCCAAGGAAGGGTTAGGAATTAACGAACCGGTGACCACGGAAGGTACGGTCGAAGAGCCTCATTGGTTTCCTAACGACCGCGTCGAAGATCCATCTAACGAGATGATCTTTCGTCTCGCCGCGTTTCAAGGAAACGCGCCGCGCGATGCCGTGCCCGCAATGAGCTTTTGGGAGCAACGTGCCGACGGCCAGGAACTGGGCGTGTTTGTTCCCGATACTCGACGCTGGAACGACGGCCAATACATGATCTGGCAGCCCACAACCGCGCTTCAGGTTCGCTTTCGTTACGCCAGCCAGCAGCTCTTCTGGACGTGGCCCCTGGTTTCGGGCACACGTGAAACCGGCATTGAACTCAGCACAGTGGCCCAGGGCGAAGAAGCTACTTCCAGCTTGCTCGGCGCCTACCGAACCGCGGCACAGGGCAACAAACGCGCCTTCGAAGAGAATGGAGCGTTTTCCGACGAGAGCCGCAGCGGACGTTATGCGCAGTGGCTGCGCTCCTGGTACGGCGCCCTGAACCTCGATCGCGTCAAGGACTGGGTGCTGACCTATCCCGAAACTGCGCGCCCAGCCCCCGCGCCGCTTGACTCCCACCAGACAGCCGAGGAACAAAAGCACGAACCTCAGAATGTTGACGCGTTCGAAAAGCAGCTTTTCTTCTCCTCGCTCATGGACTATCCCCTCGGACTCGATTTGGGCGTAATGAACATCAGCCACCGCCCCGTGCGACCCATCGTCGAGAACTACATGAGGTTGCAGTCCCACTTCACCCCGGCGCAACGCAAGCGGATCAATGCCTTGCTCCTGCTTTCCTCGTATGTAAATTCAGGCGACGACCTCGCCCCCGTTCGCACCACGTTAACGGGCACGCCCAATATGTCTGCCGACGGATTCTCCGTGCCTGCCGAGATCGGCGTTTTGTTCCCCGATCATCCCATGGGGCCCGAGTGGCGCGATCAGTTCGAGAAGACAATTCAATTGCAGGGACTGCACTACACGCGCCCCGACGTTCCCTCGCTCGGCTCCAAGGGAGGCCGATGGACCGAAAGCCTCGCGACTTACAACTGGGCTTATCTGACGCCAACTGAAACCGCGCAAATCGCGCTTACGTTCACCGATGGAAGAAATCGTCTGGCAAATCGCTGGATGGCACAGCGCGGGCGCTGGATGGTCGACGAACTCTCCGCTCCCATATTCAACCCCAATCCGTATTGGCGGCAGGGGCTGGACAAGCGGCCACAGCCAACTCCGTGGCAGCCCGGCATGGTTCTCAGCCCTGAAAATGGATTCGAGCGCCAATATCCAGCACATGGAGCGCACGGCAGCGGAACCGGAGTCGTCATCCCGCAGCATGTTCCCATTCTCGCCAGCTATCTGCGGCAATACGACCCGCTCACGGCCGAATATTTGCTTTGGGCGTTTGCCCAACGCACTTCCACTGACCAGGGAGAATGGGTCAGCTCCTTCTGGGACCGCTTTGCCATGCGCCAAGTTGCTGGCAATTCCGGCACGAATCCTCATCTTGAAAGCTCGAAATACACCGGCCACGGAATCATCTTGCGCGCCGGCGTTGGCACCCCAGAGGAATTATCTATACATCTTGACCAGGTAGATCAAGGGCCGAACTACCGCTGGGGCAACAACGGCGAGGGCTCCTCCGGAGTGCTCTACTTCTTCGCCGCCGGACAGCCCTGGACCGGGCACGAGCGCGAGAACACCGGCGACCACGCAAACGACGACACAACCGGGATCACGACTTTCGGGATTGCGAAAAATGGCGAGTACCGGTCGATCGGAGAAAATCTGCTTGATCGTCCGCTGTATGACCTGGGTGTCGCGCAATTTGGAGAAATTTCAGCGCGCAAGGATCTGCGCCCGTACTCTTGGCCCGCTTACAAGAGCCGCAGCGTAATGCTGGTCGGAACCGATTACATGATTCTCTGCGACGATGCTGAAGGGGACACGCGCTTCAGTTGGTTCACCGCCAGAGACCTTCCGTTTCCCAAGATCGTTTTCCTGAATCCGCTCACCACGCGCCCCGACCACTGGACCGAGAGTTATACCAGGACCTCGAAGGGTTTCATGCGCGATGTACTGCGCTCGACAGGTCCGAACGTCGTCCTGGTGACGCACAAAAAGAACGACGTCGAAATGGAAAACATGACGTCCGCGCCAATCTCGTTTTTGCAGGCCGACGTGAAGCAGTATGCCTGGGCTCTCCCGAAAGGCGAGGCGCCGATCAGGGGTGTCTATTACGTCAAGACGTCCAGCAGCCGCGACCGGATCTTTCGTGACACCAAGACCATCGCCTATTACAAGAACGATGAAGCCTTCTTAGGTAAAGCCGGCATGATTCGCACTCGTGCAGATCGCTCCACCGAAATGGCCATCATTTCCGGATCGAAAATAAGCGCGGCAGGGTTGGGTCTTGCCGTACCGGAACAGGACGAAGTCGGGATCAGCGCCAGTTTCACCAATCCCGAAAGAGTCTCCGGACGCTACTTTGCGCCGAAAGCATCCACACTCATCCTTCAATTCAAGAACGCGAAGATACCAGAGTCCGCCGTTTTCTATATTGACGGAACCAAACAGAACGCCGGATTCGCCAAAGGATCGCTCACAGTTACTCTGAGCCCGGGGCAACACGACTGGGAAATAACCAGCGGACTTCCCGTTCCGCAAGCGCCAACCGTTCTCCGGACAGAAAACATGAGCGGCGGAGCCAGCGTCTTCTTTTCTCAGGTCGCAGGCGCCGATCGCTATCGCCTCGAAGTGAGCCAGGATGGCGGGCATACGTGCGCGAACGCGGCGCAGGGTTCCCATAGCCCCCTCAAGATTCAGGGACTGCCCAATGGTAAAAAAGTGCACGTCCGCGTGATTGCCGCCAACGCTGAACGTGAAAGCGCACCGGGGCGCGAATATCCTCTCTACGTAACAGGCCAAAAGCCGTTGCCTCCCGATGGGCTGGATCTCGTGCTGAGTTCAAGGCAAATCGATCTTTCATGGGGAGAAGTACTCGGCGTAACGAAGTACCGGCTCTATCGCCGGCAAAAAGGCGAGAACGGCTGGAAGTTGATCTACGAAGGATTAGACCGTGCTTACCGCGACGCGAATCTTGCGGGGGTGATTCCGCCCACCGCCTTGCCCGGTCGCGAAGACAACGTCTTGTTCGATTTCTCCACCGTGACGATCTACGACTACGCAGTGGCTTCGGTGAACGGTAACGGTGAAGGCGCAAAATCGTTTGTCGCAGATTCGGATCCTACTGGCTGGCGCAATTGGTGGCCCGCCGGACAGCCGAGACAATTCAAACGACAGACAGGTTTCTGGTTGCCGCCTTACGTTTCGGAAGATACGGTTCCACCAGCACACTATCCGCAGTGAAGCCCGTATATCGAAAAGTACAAGAATATGCGCGAACGGATCATTGCTGGCGCCACACTGGGAAGTTAGCATTCAGCAAGTACAAGCACTCCGGCGCTGCACTTGCGAATGAACGAACTCTATCCATTTCGACTGAAGCCTCACTTTGACCGGCGGCCGTGGGGCGCGCGCAGCACGGCTCCGGTGTACGACATTTGCGTCTCCGACACTGAGGAGCCAATCGGCGAGGTGTGGCTGACTTGGGACCGATGCGAAGTTGCGAGCGGCCCGTTCGCCGGACAGACACTGGGTGACTTGTGCACCAGATTTGGCACACCACTCGTGGGCACAGCCCCAACAAAGAAAGACCGATTTCCTCTCCTGCTCAAGTTCCTGTTTCCCCGCGACAAGTTGTCCGTGCAGGTGCACCCGGACGACAGCACTGCACGCCGCCACGGTGAGACATGCGGCAAAACAGAGTGCTGGTACGTTGTCTCCGCAGAGCCCGGCTCCAAGGCCGGGGTTGGATTAAAAGCGGGCGTCAGCAAGGCTGAACTGGAGCGCGGCATCCGCGAAAATCGTGCGGAAGACTTGCTTGAATGGATCGACCTCAGTCCGGGGGACATGATCTATGTTGCCGGCGGAACCGTTCACACGCTCGGTCCCGGGGCTGTGGTTCTCGAAACCCAGCAAAATTCAGACACAACCTACCGCTTGTACGATTATGGGCGTCATCGAGAGCTTCACATCCAGAAAGGACTTGACGCCGTCAAAGAGCGAACTGCTGCCGGCAAGGTGCCCGCGTTCTCTCTTTCAGAGAAACACGAACGCCTTATCTCAGCGAAGCATTTTATCGTTGAGCGATACGTGTGCGACCATGAGGTAGAGTTTTCGCTTGAGGAAGACTACGCTCCACAGTGCCTTGTCGTGCTTGATGGAAACATGGTTGTGACCGGCGCCGGCTTCGATGGGATAACCTGCGGTCGTGGTGATGCTGTAATCGTTCCGGCCTGCGTTACCGCGGCCACAGTCCGGCCCAAGGTTGCAACGACATTCCTGAAATGCAGTTTGCCGTAGGACGAATACGAAATGCAGGGGGCCGCATGAAGGCACTGCCATTTGTCAACAAGCTGAAGCGATCACTTCTATGCGGCCTTCTGATGGCCGGGCTCCCGGCCGCGCCTCTCGCGGCGCAAAAGCCGGTGATTGCCTCTCGTGTCGCCACCGTGATCGCGCCCCAGGTAGTGGCCGAGCGCGTATTCCATTCCAACGCGCTCGCCCGCGACATGCAATACTCTATCGTTCTGCCGAAAGGTTATGCGCAGAACAATCGTCGCTATCCGGTGCTTTATCTCTTGCATGGTCTGCATGGCGACCATCGCAGCTGGGTCGCGCGTACGAACCTCGCCCGCTACGCCGAACCCCTGGACCTCATCATCGTCATGCCCGATGCCGGCGATTCCTGGTACACAGATTCAGCGACAAACTCCCACGACCGCTTTGAAGAATACATAGCCAGGGACCTCCCGGCGGTCATCGACGCCACCTACCGCACAATCCCCTTGCGCGAGGGTCGTTTCGCGGCCGGTTTGTCCATGGGCGGATACGCTGCGATGAAACTTGCATTGAAATATCCGCAGCAGTTTTCACTGGTAGCGAGCTTAAGCGGCGCCTTTAATGCTCCCACTGACCTTGACCGCACCGAGGAGTACCG
Organism: uncultured Acidobacteriota bacterium; assembly: GCA_963777415.1. Classification (GTDB taxonomy): domain Bacteria; phylum Acidobacteriota; class Terriglobia; order Terriglobales; family Acidobacteriaceae; genus JAEZPW01. The sequence goes on along the minus strand of CAVZQL010000017.1, from coordinate 20,903 downwards.
CGCCAAACTGGTCGAGGTATTCGGGCCTGCCGATAGCCAGACGCGAACCGACAATGACCTCTATCAATTGGCCGGTAAGTCCGATCCCGCACGCCTGCCCTATCTCTTTCTGACCTGCGGAACTGGCGATCAGTTTCTCTCGGCAAACCGCGATTTCGTCGCGCTGCTGCAAAAGCAAAAAGTGCCGTACGAGTACCACGAGATGCCCGGCAAGCACGAGTGGAAGTACTGGGATACGCACGTCCAGGACGTCATCGCTTTGCTTGCGGATCGCCTGGCGCGCGAGCAAGTGCTCACTCCCATCCACCGCTAGTCTCCCGCCACACCCTTCGCGGCGAGTGGGAGTTGAACTTGAAGAGGCATGATTGGTCAATGATGAAACGTAAGTTCGTCGTACCAGTTCTGATCGTCGTAGCCCTGGCCTGTTCGTCCTGGGCGCAGCAATCCTCCACGTCCGCGGCTACACAGAAGGCGCTGCAAGAATGGCGCGAAGCCCGTTTCGGAATGTTCATTCACTGGGGACTCTACGCCGTCCCCGCGGGAGAGTGGAAAGGCCAGCAAGTGCCCGGAATCGGCGAGTGGATTATGAACCGCGCCAGGATTCCGGTTTCCGATTACGAAGGCCTTGCCCCCCAGTTCAATCCCACCAGGTTCAATGCGGACGAGTGGGTACTGTTGGCGAAGAACGCCGGCGTAAAGTACATCGTCCTCACCTCCAAGCATCACGACGGATTTGCGATGTTCAAGAGCGACGCGAGCAGGTACAACATCGTTGACGCAACACCCTTTCATCGCGACCCGCTGAAGGAACTCGCCGCCGCCTGCCAGAAGGCCGGAATTAAGTTCGGCGTCTACTATTCCCAGACCCAGGACTGGCACGAGCCAAATGGCGTCGGCAACGACTGGGATTTCAAGCCACCGTCCAACGAGGCTTTCTCCGCCTACCTCGAAACCAAGGTCAAGCCGCAACTGCGCGAACTTTTGACAAACTACGGCCCGATCAGCCTGGTCTGGTTCGACACCCCCAAGATGCTTTCCAGTGAGCGAAGCGCGGACCTTGCCGCCTTCGTCCATAAGTTGCAGCCGGATTGCCTCGTCAGCGGACGTATCGGCAATGGTGTGGGCGATTACGACTCGTCGGGTGACAACCAGGTTACGGTCGGACTGGTAAAGAAAGATTGGGAAGCGCCGGTCACGCTCAACGACGCCTGGGGGTTCAAGAAAAACGATTCCAATTGGAAACCCGTGCCGGTGCTGGTCCGCCAGTTGGTGCGCACCGTCGCCGGTGGCGGCAACTATCTGCTCAACGTCGGGCCTGATGCCAGCGGCATCATCCCCGCACCCAGCGTGGAAAGACTCTCCCAGATGGGCAACTGGCTGCGCGTGAACGGCGACTCGATCTATGGCGCGGGGCCAGTCCGTTCCGCTACGAACAGGACTTTGGCCTGATTACCTCCAAGCCGGGACGCTTGAATCTCCACCTTTTTGACTGGCCACAGAAAGAAGTCGTCCTCAATGGATTGGGAAGTAAAGTGCAAAAAGCCTATCTTCTCGCCGGCGGTCGCGAACTCGCCGTCGCCAGGGCTGGCGATGGTTCCTTGCACATACAACTCCCGCCCTCCGCCCCTGACAAGATCGACTCTGTCGTGGTTCTGCAGATCCGGGGAGAGCCAATCATCGATCGTGCGATCCTTCAGCAGGCCAACGGGCAATTGGTCCTCGCGGCTTATCTTGCCGAAGTACACAAAGCCGGCAATGCCGCAGGGGTTCACTTCGATAGTCGTGGCGTCGCCGAACACTGGGTCAACCCAGACGAATGGTTGAGCTGGGATTTCCGGATCAACCGTCCGGGAGAATTCGAAGTGCAGCTCGTCAGTTCGGAACAAAAGTATGGCTCGGCCTGGGAAGGTGGTCACAAGGTGGCGATCGATGTTGCCGGACGGCAAGTCAAAGGCACAGTGAATCGCGACAAAACTGAGCAGGACCCCACCAGTCCGTATTGGAAGCATGTCGTCTCCACTATCGGACGCGTGAAGATTGATAAAGCAGGATCTTCCACGCTCAATCTCAAGCCGGAGCAGATCCAGGCTGCACAAGACCTCGGACTGACGCTTGTCTCGGTGAAACTCGTTCCAATCCCTCAATAACGATAACCGTAGCCAGAGCGGCCAGAGCGGCCGCACTCCAGTCGATTTGTCAATAAAGAAAGGCGACTCGGGCTCCCAAGGCTGCGAGTGGTATGACCTCCTTGCCGCATGATGCGCGAAAAGTACAAGGATATGAATGATGCGTGCATTGCCCGGCGTTCCCGAATTGGCCTAAAATCGCGCACGATTCAGAGACTCCCAATGCTTGAAAAAGGTCCTCGCGAACTCCTTATGGGGCGGGCTGTTTTGCCGTACGTAGGGATGATCCACTCCGGTGGAGACCTTTGGGCTGTCCTGAGTCGGTTCGGTGCGACAACTCTCGAAAGGTGTGCCCTTTATGCAATTTGCTCCACTAGCCATGTCGTGTGAAGCTGACTCCACGCGCAATCGATCGACCGTGGTCATCAGACAGCTACTTGTCATCGTCACAGGTCTTCTTTTATTGCTTTGCTGCGCGGCAACAGCATGGGGACAAACAGCGATTCAATACGCTCCGGGGCTGGTCATGTCCAGTGGCGGCAGTACGACCGTGAACTACGGGGGCGATAACGCCTATGCCTGGAGCACCAGCACCCAGCGCTACAACAAGCCACTCGCGATGGCGTTTGACCATAGCGGAAACATTTATATCTCGGACACAAATGGCAATAGAGTCCGTCGCATCGACGCGGTCACCGGCTATCTTTCCACGATTGCAGGTGACTTGACGGCTCCGGCCGGCATCCCGAGCACTTCGGCAGCGGATAACGGCGACGGCAATCTGGCTACTGCGGCCAGGCTCAACGGCCCTGCTGGAGTCGCGGTAGACGCTTCCGGGAACATTTTTGTGTCCGAGACTGGCAGCCACATCGTCCGAAAGATTGACGCCACGAGCGGTAAAATTTCGACTTACGCGGGTACGTATGGGGTGATGACCCTCGCTGGCGGTTCGAACTCGGGAGACAATGGCGTGGCCATGAGCGCCACGCTCAATTACCCCTCCGAGTTGGCCATGGATCCTCTGGGCAACCTCCTGATCGCAGACGCTCACAACCACGCGATTCGAAGTGTCAACAAGACGAATCAAGTCATAACGACGATCGCTGGCACCATCACGGTCAGCTCTACTACGGGTATACCGGGAGGAGATGGCGGTTCGGCAACCTTAGCTACGTTTAAGAATCCATACGGCATTGCCTTGGACGCATCTGGCAACCTCTATGTTGCCGATGCAGGCAATTATAGGATCCGCAAAATTACATGGGATCCAATCAAAAAGGCTTACGGTAACATCAACGCTTGGGCGGGCTCAGGCACCACCGCATATACAACCGTTGGCTGTGGCTTCGGCAACGGCGGAGACCCAAAGTCTGCACAGTTCAACTCTGTGCAACGAATTGTTGCCGACGCCCAGGGGAATGTGTACACCAGTGACGTGAACTTGTATAACATCCGCAAAATTTCAGCGGACGGCACGATAATTACGTGCTACGCAGATATCACCGGCACTAAACCAAGTACGCACGCGGACGCTCTTGCAATCAACGCCTTTACAAATCCTAAGGGCGGCGCGGTGGATGCGGCGGGCAACCTGTGGATCGTTTCCGATGGCTATAACGGCCTCCAGAGGATCTCTGCCAACAACATGTGGGTTCCCTTGAATATGGGGGGAACCGTATCTGCACCGAGAAGCCTGTATCCCACGACCACAACCGCAGCGACCGTTTCGACCATTGCCGTCGCCTCTGGTTTTAACGATTTCGTCAAGGGCGCTGTTTCCGGTTGTACGCTGGGCGTCTCCAGCCCTGCGAATACGACGTGCTCCACTGTAGTTACCTTTTCTGCCCTCGCGCCTGGCCTGCGCACCGCGCCTTTCATCACCACCGACGGCAACGGCGCCAAATATGTCATCGGACTTAGCGGCGTGGGCATGGCTGGAGCCATCAACTTTGTTCCGGGCACGATTTCGACTCTGTCGAGCGTGGCTGCGAACGCTATCGCAGTGGACACCGCGGGGAACATTTTCGTTGCAGATGTAATCAACCACGTAGTTAGAAAGAACGGCACCATCATCGCGGGCGTCTCCGGTTCTGCCGGGAGCAGCGGCGATGGCGCGGCTGCAACGGCTGCTACCCTTAACACTCCCAGTGGCGTCGCTGTCGATGCAGCCGGAAACGTCTATATCGCGGATAACGGAAACAACAAGATCCGTATGGTGTCGGCAGCAACGGGTTTCATCAGCACGGTAGCTGGCACGGGCACTGCTGGATATTTGGGCGATAACGCTGCTCCGACTGCGGCGCAACTGAACGCGCCCGACGGGGTTGCAATTGATTACAACGGCAACCTGCTTATCGCGGATACGGGAAATAACGCGATCCGCCAAGTGAGTTTCCCGACGACCGGTTTCATCAGCACGGTCGCGGGCATCGGGACGAGCGGATATACGGGCGACGGCGTGGCGGCAACCGCGGCTCAGCTCAAAGGCCCCACCGCCATCGCCGTGGATGCACTCAATAACATCTTTATCGCCGATACCGGCAACGGAGTGGTGCGGAAAGTAACGGCGGTCAACGGCGTGATCAACACACTCACCAACATGCCTGCTGGCAGCAATCCCGTGAGCATCGCCCTGGATGCAGGAGGCGACGTTTACTTTCTCGATGGCACCAGCGGTACGATCAACATGGGGTCAAAGGCCACGGGTAGCGCTCTCATCAATATTTATGATGGCACCGGCCTCAAGAATCCTGGCGGCATCGCTACCGACCGCGTCGGAAATTTCTACATAGCCGATACGGGCAACGCCGAGGTCAAGAAGCTTGATTTGACCACCACTGGCGCCAATCTGGCCTTCGGTAATCAGACGGACGGAACAGCCACTCCTAAGACCGCGATCATCATGAACGTCGGCAACCAGCAACTGAGTATCACCTCAGTCGCTGCTTCCGGTTCTGCATTTGCAACGACAGCGAGCACCGGCACAGATTGCGTCTCGGTATCTACGGTCAATCTGGCTGCGGGACAGACCTGCAACCTCACGGTAAACTTTGCACCGGTGGATCCGCCCGCCCCAGCCAGCGGCATCATCACCTTTACCGACAACAACTATCGCGGAACCGCCGTTACCCAGACTCTGGCACTGACCGGAACTGGAGTGGCAGTGGTCGCGAATCATCCACCAGTAGCTTCTGACGGAACCGCGGTCGCGAGCTACAACACACCAATTTCGATTACCTTGACGGCAACCGATGCAGATGGCGATCCACTGACCTACAGCATCGTGACCCCTCCGACGAACGGCGATCTCGGCGCAATTGCCGGCAACAGCGTGATCTACACACCGCACATCGGTTATTACGGACCTGACAGCTTCACCTTCAAAGCCAACGACGGCAAGGCTGACAGCAACGTGGCAACGGTGACGATCGCGGTCAGCGCACCTCCCGCACCCGTAGCGAACAGCTCAGACCGTAACCACGCAGATCAACACGCCCGTGTCGTTTACCCTCGCGGCCACCAACGCTCCGACCAGCTTTACCGCTGGCACAGCGTTGAACGGCACGGTGAATTGCACCGGTGCGGCTTGCACCTACACCCCGAACCCGAACTTCGTCGGCACGGACAGCTTCACCTTCACGGCCACGAATGCGGGCGGCACCAGCACTCCGGCGACCGTGACGCTCAACGTGCAGGGTATTTTCGTTTCGCCTTCCTCCGGCTCCGGCACGACCGGGACGCCCCAGACGTTCGTATTTACCTACACGAACGCGAACGGCTTCGCGGACATCAACGCGGCGCAAATGTACTTCAACACCCAGCCGAACTACGTGGGCGGCTGCAGCGTGTGGTACGACAACCGCTCCAACTGGCTTTTCCTGTTCACCGGCGGCAGCAACAACAGCTGGGACGGCCCCGCCACCCCCGGCACGGTAGCAACGTTGAACAGCGACCAGTGCAGCATCGATGCCAGCCAGACCTCCGTATCCAATCCGACGGCCAACCAGTTGGCAATTTCGCTATCGGTTACCTTCAAGCCTGGCTTCGTGGACAGCAAGAACGTTTACGCCGGCATGCAGAGCCTCGAAAACGTGGATTCGGGCTGGACGCCGGTCGGCACCTGGACCCCGGGCACGCTGGTCTCGGCCGGACCCACGGCCACGGCCAGCAACGGCACGGGCAACACCGGAACCCTGAGCGTGAAGCTGACGTCGCCAAACGGCTACGCCTACCTCAACGCCGCGAACCTCATCGTCAACAGCGGGCTGACCTACCAGAACGGCTGCGTGCTCTGGTACGACCGCCCCAGCAACGGCCTGTACATGTGGAACGGCAGCGGCTGGGACGCTCCGCTCACGATTGGCGTGACGGGCACGCTGTCGAGTGCGCAGTGCAGCGTTAACACCGGCACCTCGACGGTGGTCCCGGCGGGCAACGACCTGACGCTGAACCTGGCGATCACGTTCGCCAACGGGTTCATCGGCGGCGGCAAGAACGTGTACGGCTGGGTGGGCGACCGGGCCAACGCCGACAACGGCCTCTACCCGCAAATAGCTACCTGGACTCCGGCCTCGACGGCACCATCGCTGGTGTCGGTCACGGCGGGCAGCACGGTCAGCGTGGTGCTGGCGGACGTGAACGGCTACTCCTACATCAACGCCGCGAACATCGTCATCAACAAGGTCCTCAACTGGGCCAACAGCTGCAACGTCTGGTATGACCTTCCGAGCAACACTCTTTACCTGTGGAACGGCGGCGGCTGGGACATCAGTCCGCTGGGCGCGGGTGGAACAACGCTGGCCAACAGCCAGTGCAGTCTGGATGGCGCGGCGTCCACGATGACGGGTGCGGGCAACACCCTGACCCTGAATCTGGCGCTGAACTATACCTCGGCCATGACCGGCGTGCAGAACGTCTACGTCTGGTCCAACGACAAGGCGGACGCCAGCACTGGTTTCCAGACCTCAACCACGACCATCACCCTGCCCTAAGCAGGCAGCCGATTAACAGCAACTACTCCGGGCGGTGGCGAAAAAGGTACCGCCCGGTTTTGTTGGCCTCGATTGATGCCAACAATCGCCGTGTCAGGAGTCCACGGAGCCACGTTGCGGGGACCCTCCGCAGGGGCACCGGTCACGCCAAGGATTCTCGGTGAGTTCTCTTCGCGCGTTACTCGGAATACTCTTGACAACTTGACTTGGCCCACCTGTGATCATTTGATTGGCCTACCCGCCTGGAACGGGCTCATTGGAGGGTTATTTCCCACGGCACTGACTCCGTTGGCCTGCCCATGTTGGTCCGTTCTCCCCCTGCGAAAACGATATCGCGGAAAAGTTGGCTCTTGATCGCACCTACGATAATGCCCGCCCGCCCCGGCGATGAAGCCGATCATCGAGGTCGCGGTGAAGAATGCGCCCATCAGCGCATGCGCTGGCAGGATGCCGATCAACGTCAATGGAATCGGCGCCATGATCACCAGCGGCGTTTTGAACGAGCCGAACCAGCCGACCACGAGCACGTAGATGAGCACCAGCACGGCCGCAAACGCAAGGCCAAATGAGTCGGGGCCGAAGCGAGATTCGCCAATTCTCCGCGAGTCTGCTCCCGGCCGCGTGACACGCGGCAACATGACCAATTTCGTGGGCCCTGACACCAGCGAGTTCAGCCTCGCAAGGATGAGCCCTGAGCGCGAAGGCGTTCACTTCATGCATCGGCCTCGATGGTTACAAAGGCGGATGAGCCCTTGTGGTCCACCAGAACCACGACCGGTTGTTTGCCTGCCCCGTGTGCTAGATCCCGATACTGTTTGGAATCGAGGACGGCATGTCCATTGATCTGCTCGATTACATCGCCGCAGTGGAGGCCGGCCTCGGCAGCGGGGCTGTCCGCGGCCACGTCGGCAATAACAACCCCCTTCGTGTTCGGAGGAAGCCGCAACTCGCGAGCAATCCCAGGCGTGAGGTCGTGCACCTGCAATCCGGCCAACACGTTCTCGGGTTCTGAGTCGCGCAACGCTGCTCGTTTCGCCTTGTCAGGCAGTTGTCCCAGCTTGATTGTAATGTCACCTTGACTGTGATCGCGTAAGATCTTGAGCTTGGCGTCAGTTCCAGGCGCAAGTTGCGAAACGCGAAGACGCAGTTCATTGGGCCCGTCGATCGTTTCTCCGTTCAATCCGAGGATGATGTCTCCCTGCTTCACTCCGGCCACCGCCGCCGGCCCTTTTGGAACTACTTCGCCCACAATTGCGCCTTTCGGCTGGGCGGCACCGAAGACCTCGGCCACAACTGGCGTAACGTCCTGAACCGTAGCGCCCAGCCAGCCACGCACGACTTTGCCGTGCTCAAGGATCTGGCCCATTACATACTTCGTAAGATTTACGGGAATTGCGAAGCCAATGCCCTGGTTGCCTCCGCCATGGGCGGAAAGGAGCGCTGTGTTGATGCCGACCAGCTTTCCCTTGGCGTTGATAAGTGCGCCGCCAGAGTTCCCTAGATTAATCGCGGCGTCGGTCTGGATGAAGTCTTCGTAGTCCCCAATATCGAGACCGCCGCGACCTTTGGCGCTCACGATGCCCATCGTCACGGTTTCGCCGATCCCGAACGGATCGCCGATGGCGAGAACGTAATCACCGATGTCCAGCTTGGACGAATCACCCAAGTCAACAGTGGGAAGGTTCGTTGCGTTAATCTTCACGAGAGCGATATCAGTGCTAGGATCAGTGCCGATCACTTTTCCTGAAAACTCACGTTTATCGGGTAGGGAAACCTTCATGGCCGTTGCGCCCTCAACCACATGATTGTTGGTCAAGATGTATCCATCCGGGCTGACGATCACACCTGATCCCAGGCTTTGTTCGTGACGTTGACGCGGCGGTTGGGATTCGTGCCACTCCGGCGGACCCTCGAAGAATTGATCGAACAGCTGTTCGTCGTAGGGCGACTCAGCACTCGATCGGACGATCCGCGACGAAGAGATGTTTACAACCGCCGGGAGCACCGCCTTGACAACTGGCGCGAAGCCGGAAGCGGGCAGAGCTGAGTTGATCGGGTTGTCGCGAGCCACACAAGCCGGAACCCGGGTCGAGTCGTTCGCAACGGGAGGAGTTGCCCACGCAGGCATCGCAACCGCGAATGCGCCCGCGAATAGAGCGACTAGTGTGACAAGAACTACTACTCCACGACGGACGTATGTCTTTCCTTTGAACATGTTTCCTTCCCCTTCGACAGGCCTAGCTGACGAGAATATGTGCGGTACGAGAATTAACGGAGTTCAAGCGAATTTAAAGCAAAGAAGGAGGGGGGCGAACAGCCTGGGTCGAGGAAATGAACACAGCGGGAACTGGCGCAACTTCTTCGTGAAGCTCACGCCTATAAAACACGGGTGGAGCGACCATCATCGGTCTAGAAACAGCTGTGATGACATCCGTGGCCGGCGCGCCGGATGTGCTATCGGTTTGGACGTCGGCGGACTTGCTGATTGCGGCGCCAGCCTTGGAGACCTGCGACTGGAAGATGTAGGTCCCCGTAGCGGCAAGCAGCACAAGAATGGCGGCAATCGCAATGATCGACTTGAACGTACATCGCGTCACAAATGGGAGATGCAGACACCCCGGAAGAAAGTTGTGCAACCGTGTCCTACCTTGAGCATCTCACATCCATAAAGTTGTGTTGCTGATGCGAGTGGAAAAGGCCTCTAGGTAATCCGCCCAGCTTGTATGCACAACCTGCGTTCAAAGATAGCCGCAATGATTGCCTGCGGGACCAAGTGGATACGATCCAAGTCAGGCCGATACGCGGTTGCCTTGCTGGTCCATGCCGAAGCGCTTGACCGTCGGGAACCACATCGCCGACGGCAGGATTCAGACCTTACACCGGAAACACTTCTAGGAGTGTGTCTGGAATAAGCGATTGCTAGAAGTTTGATATTCGAATTCGAAATGAAGGCGTCGAGCCACCATACCTGTTCCGTTGGGGAGCAGGAGATATCAGTAAAGGCTGACGGGCCTTCACAGGAAAAAGTTCTATTTCATTGGTTCATAGACGGCCTTTGCTCCCCTCCGCTTGGGCTTAGCTCATCTGGAATTCGCGCCCCGAGCGAAACAGCTTCAGCAGATTGTGGGTAAGGCATACCAGCTTCCATTCAGCGCGGACCTTTGGCAGTCCACGGAAAGAGAAACGCCGAAACCCGCGCCACTCCTTGATCTGCCCAAACACCGGTTCGACGATTGCCTTGCGCATCCGATACAGATCCCGTCCCGCATCGCTTTCCAGCTTCTGCTTCATTTGTTGCCGCAAGGAAAGCTCGTCCCCGGAGTTCATAACTTTGGCGTCGGCAGACTGGCCTGTTTCGCCATGCTTCTGTTTGCTCGTAGCCACGTGCAGATCAATGCCCTGGACCTGGAGTTTCTCCACCTGCGCCGGGTTCCAAAAACCACTATCCGCGCTGACCGCCTGCGGCCTGGATCCCATATTCTGTTCCACCTGCTCCAACATCGGTACCAGTTGATGATTGTCGGTGGTCTGCTGGATGACATCGACGGCCACGATCACCTGCGTTTGGCTGTCTACGGCGGCCTGCGCATTATAGCCTTGCAGAAAGGCACCCTTTTGACTTCCGCTCGGCATGATCCGGCTCTCCGGATCGGTGAAGCTGCGCTGGGCTTTGGGATCAGGCTCCACTTTCTCTGGATCGGGTATCTGCGGGTCGTGCCCGCCCGCCTTCTTGCCCGTGCGCGCCTCTTGCTCCCGACGATCGGCGATCTTCGCTTCGGCGGCGACTTTCTTCGCTTCAGCGTTTTGCTTGGCTTCGGCTTCTAACTCCGCCTTCGCCGCCCGGATCTTCTTGAGTCGGCTTTCCCGTCGCACTAACTCTGCTGGTATCTCGTCTCCGCTCTGCCCTTTGCCGTACTTTTCGTCCTCGTCTGCATCCATGGCAGCGGCGCGCTGCAGCAGTTCGTCAACCTGCTCCTGCAGTTTCTTTTCCGTCTCGCCCATGCGCCCATAACTCATCGCCTTGTGTTTGCTGGCGTTGCCCTGCATCTTGGTTCCATCAATCGCCACGTGCCCCAGCTTGACCAAGCCTGCCTTCTGACATAACTGCAACGCCTGCATAAACAGACCGGCCAGGGCTTCCAAATGCCGCTTGCGGAACTCCGCCAGTGTGCTATGGTCCGGATGTTCGTCGGCCGATAAGAAGCGAAACGCCACATCTTCAAATGTCTTCGCTTGGATCTTGCGTGAGCTGTAGGTCCCCGTGCAGTAGCCGTACAGCAATACCCGTACCATCATCTCGGGCAAATACGCCGATTGGCCCCGGCCATCCTTTTCATCATAGGAAGCGTAAATCGCACTGAGATCCAAAGCATCGACCACATCAACCAAAAACCGGGCCAAATGCTTTTCCGGCAGCCAGTCATGTAGCGACGGTGGCAACAACAGCACTTGGTCCAAATCGTCCGAACGGAAGCACTTTCCCATAGACCAATCGTAACTCGAAATGCCAATAGTCAATCCTGTGATCTTTAATGCCTTCCAGGAAATCTATTCCCGACACACTCCTAGAGCTAGTCCTGCCCCGAGGATGTTTCTGGCGCACCATCCGCTGGCCGCCGTTTCAAAGTCGGATGATCGTCGTCGGTGTCTTTCGGTTGATCGGTGTCTTGCGGTTGCTGGGCGCGCCGCAACGTCGGCCTGTTCTCCTGCTTGTCTTCGATCTTGTGCCCATTCTCGATCGCCGCCAAGCGGGCCTTCACGTCCTCGAATTCGGAAGTGTCCACGGTGTACTGGGGGCGGGTCGGCAGCACCTTGACAATTTCTTGCTGCGACTTCGCAATACGATCCGGTGTGGGCGGGTGCGTTTCAAACGCTTTCGACAGGAAGCCGGGTTTCTTCTTTTCCTTCGCCTCAATGTTCTCGAACATTGAGATAAACTCGTTCGGGTCATAGCCGGCTTTGTACATGTATTCCAAACCCAGATAGTCGGCCTGTGCCTCGAAGCCGCGCGAGAATTTCAGGAAGGTCATCGGCAACGCCAGGCTGGCCGCTTCTTCCGCGGCATAGACGCCGACTCCTCCGCCCACGAAAATGAGCGGGATCGATGCCAGGTTTACGAACTCACTACGGGACTGCTCGCGAGCAGCATGGCAGGCGGCCACGTGCGCTATCTCGTGCGCCATGACGCCAGCGAGTTGGGCTTCGTTGTCCGCCGCCAGGATCAGGCCCGAGTTGACATAGAAGAAGCCGCCGGGCAGGGCGAACGCGTTCACTTCATCCGAGTCGATCACCTTGATCGTGAATGGCACCCTGGCGTCGGAGTTCCGGACGAGGTTTTGCCCGAGTCGATTCACATATTCCGTGATGACCGGATCGTTGACGAGCTTTACTGTTGACTCGACCTGCTGGGCGTACTCCTTGCCCATGGCGATCTGTTCCTCGGTTGAGTACCAGTTCCCGAGTCCCCGTTTGCAACCGACGTTGCGATTGCCGATTGCATCGAGGTCGTTGATTCCGCCATGTGAATCATTGCCTAGGTTCGAAACGGAATTAGGATTCTTCGCCACGGCGGACAGCGTTAGCAATAGAAGGATCAGCGGCAAATAGACGAAGGGGCGCGCTCTGGTCATGACAATCTCCTTGGCAGGCAGGCCCGACAGCGGATGGCGCCGGACTTGCCGGTGTATTGCCTACGCCGTCCTTCGGCGGCCTAGGAACGTGTAGTGGCCGCAGTCGCGCTCACATGCGCTGCTCCCTTTCTCCAAACGGCCTCATATAGTGGCGTAGTGGCGCGGAAGAACTGCTCTTAAGCTCCCCGGCAGCAGCGCCGGTCACAGTCTTGCGTCAAGCGTGACAATGCTTCGATCAGTCTTCGCTCACGTGTCCGAAAGAATCAGGCAGTCGGAGGAGGGCGAATGTGGCAGGTAGTCAGCGCGAAGCAAACGTGGTGGTCAGCGTCAAGCCAACAGAAGCCGGAGAATTTGGCCGCCGGCTGAGAAATCAGGGAAAGGTGGGGTGGGAGCGCGCAATCTGGCGTGTCGCACAGACAGCAAGATCCGGGGACGACGGCGACCCCTCTGATAACTCGGGTCAGCGACGTTTCTTCGACGTGCAGCGTCCGTGCGCCCACAAGCGTCAGCAAGGTAACAACCGCCAACACGCCAATTGCCGACTTGAGGCCGTTCCTATGCGGCACTCTAATTTACCTAGAGCCAAAGGATGCAACTCTTTGGACTGAAGTTGCCGATGTTGGAAAGCTGCAGCTGCGCGGCGACCAAAAGAAAAATGAGCGCATCGAACATGGTAAGAAGAAGAGGATAAGAGTTATGAAGCCGCCAGGTTGGAACGCCATTCGCGGCGTCTTTCTGGCAACGATTCTGTTTGCTCCTTCGTGGGGGGCGACACCAGCGTTGCCGGGAACGATGAACGACATCGGGGGCAAGGCGTTGATTGGCTTACACACACTGAACTCGCAGTCAATCGAATCGACCGAGTTGCAGACCGGGCAAACGCTCAAGACACAAAACGGAAAAGCCGAATTTCTGCTGACACCCGGTGTATTCGTGAGGGTAGGAGACAACAGCTCTGTAACCATGCTAAGCCCAACCCTCGCGAAGACCGCGATCAAGCTGAACCAAGGCCGCACCATGATTGAGGTCGATCAGATTCGTAGATCGAACGATCTGAGTGTGATGGAAGGCGACGCGACAACTCACCTATTGAAGACGGGTCTCTACGACTTCGACCTGAGAGACAATCAGCTTCGCGTGTTCGAGGGCGAGGCGAGAGTACAGAAAGGTGAGCAGCAAACGATTGTCAAGGCCGGGCATGAGGTAGATCTTGTTGCGAGCAACGGCAAACTGACACCGACGAAGTTCGACGAGACGAAATATGTGGGAGACCTGTCCCAGCTGCCAAAACCGAACGAGAACCTGATTCGGCAGGACCCTGCTTTTCGCGCCGGCTACGACGATGGTTACCGACGCGGCGCTAACGACTCTATGGCCAATTCCAACACCTACAACGACGAGAACAGTTCCTTATATGAGTTAGCCACTAACGGATACAGCGCTTCGTACGGTGACCTGAAAAAATATCGGAAGTTGTTTCGCCTGGGCTATATCGACGGCTACAAGGCGGGTTGGGACTTCAACTCGGGCCAATATTGTGGCAGTTGCGGCCCCGGTGGACCTTAGAAGGGCGAAGAAGGTTTTGCTCATCGAACATAAGGGACCATGTGAGGCAAGGGCATGAAATACGAGCGCTATTTGTGTTCTCTGCTCACGTTGCTTTCGATGACTTCGTTGAGCTTTGCCCAGTTACTCGTTCCGCCAGGAACAGTGCTGCCGGTGCGGTTATTAACGACCCTCGACCCGAACGTCAAACCGGGAACACAAATCTTTGCTCGCCTCATGCAGGATGTGCGCCTGGCAGGTGGCACAATCCCCGCGCGCTCTCAAGTCGCAGGCGAGGTGTTCATTGTGGCTCCTGGCCGAGTCGATTTTCAATTTACTTCGATCCACGCCAAGACTGGAGTGATTCCGATTGTCGCCAGTCTGCGGGCTCTCGCATCACCGCAGGCTGTAGCAGATGCACAGCTGCCGGAAACCGGCCCGGATCGTGGCACCCCTCCCAGCTCGTGGACCACGGATCAAATCGGCGGCGAAATCGCATATCGCGGCTGGTCTTTGGTCGCTGATGGCGAAGACATCGGCAAAGTTCGGTCGGATGGTGCCGTGCTGGCACCTCTCAGATCATCTTCCCGAGGTTGCTCCGCGAGTGCATCCAATGTCCCGCAAGCGCTCTGGGTTTTTTCATCTTCTGCTTGTGGCGTGTACGGCTATACAGGCCTCACGATTGGACCTGCGGGGACAAGGTCATCGGCAGGCCAAATCACCTTGCAGTTCAGCGGGAGACTGAACCTTCGCAGCGGTAGTGGTCTCCTTTTGGAAACTACCGTTCGTTAGCCGATACTTGACGAACTAACGGAGCGGCACTTGCACTGGCACTGCCACATCTGGCTGCTGGTCGTTGCGCATTACCTTCAGGTGAGCTACGGTCCAAGCGACAACTCCGAAATCCGCCGTCGCAGTTGGTTGGGCTGTCCAGCGAGAGAAATCGGCTAACCTCTTCGAAGATTAAGCGTCAAATATTTAGAAGGCGGACGGGGTGTTGATCGTGCACAGATTTCGGGCTCAAGGAGTTTTGATTGCGATAGCGCTTTTGGCGCTATGCGGGATCGCGAGCGCCCGTCCGTTGCGTTCGAAAGCGCACGCGCCCCGCGCGATCGTAGAGATGACACACGCTGATTCCGGCGGTCCCTCCGCGTTATGTGATGTCCCTGATTGTGCGTCGGTCACGGCGGCGGGCGCGATGAGCTATCCGCTTTCCCCGATAGGTACTATCGCCTCTTTTCTCTCGACCGTGTACGCGCAATCTGAAGAAGAGTTTTCCCTCTATACTCGTCCTCCCCCGGTTTTCTGAAGCTCCTTGGTCCTCCCGGCAGCGCTTCGGTTCGACGCGTCGCGACTTGCGACGTTTCTTGCGGGGCTTAACTGCGCATTCGATAGCTTCAGAACCGATACGCATACATATAGGTATTTCATGATCGCAAACGGGAAAATTCGAATCACCATCACCAGCAATCAATTCGAACGAGACTTCTTCATAGCCGATGATTTGCTGTACGAGCAGCGCGTCTTGCTGGCGGACGCCGTTGTGAGCAGCATTGAACATTCCAACGTGTCGGTGCTGGAATTGCGCATCATTGTGCCGTCGCAAAGCGCCGAGCAACTACTGGTCGGGTTGGTGAAGGGCGAAACGGAGATTGCGATCGGGCAGATCTCCAAGATGGCTGAGCCCGATTAGTGAAGCTTTGGAGGTTATATTTGCGAAGCGATTCTACGCTTCGGAGTCCGGCATCTAACCTGCCAGATCATCGTCCAAGCTCACTTGTGAGATGTCGCGATGCCGGGCGCTAAACGGTCAGTTCGACGGATTGTCATCACGGAGTTTTTTGCCTGCAAACCGCGGTCTCTTATCGCCGCCCTCGGAATTGCACTGTTCGCAGTCGTAAGCGCCGCGAAATTCGCCAGCGGCCCGGACTTTGTCTTCTCCGCCATTTATCTCATTCCGATTGTCTTTACGACTTGGTGCCTGTCAGTTTGGGCTGGCGTGGTCGTGGCTGCGGCCAGCACATTTGTGCTTCTCCTAATCAATCTTTCGGAGCCCCACAAATACCCTCACCTCGTTATTCCTTACTGGAATGCGGCAATGGATCTTGGCGTATTTCTGATTGTGATTTTCATCCTCTCGGAGGCAAAGCACCTTTTTAGACGCGAGAGGGAGCTCTCGCGTGAGGATTTCCTGACCGGTTTACTCAACAGTAGAGCATTTGCAGAGAAGCTGACCTCCGAAATCACCCGCGTGCGGCGCTATCGCCATCAGATTACGATCGCTTACATCGACCTCGACAACTTCAAGCAGGTTAATGATCGCTATGGCCATCATGCCGGTGATCTATTGCTCTGTGCAGTGGCGAACGTTTTGCGTGGTAGTGTACGCGAAGTGGATGCTGTGGCTAGACTCGGGGGAGACGAGTTCGCCCTCCTGCTCCCTGAAACGGACGCGGAGGCTGCGCATCTGGTATTGGATAAAATTGAAGACGCGTTGCACCAGCTCGTAGCGACCCCTGAGTTCGAATACCCGGTCGGTTTCAGCGCCGGGGCGGTTACTTTTGCAAAACCGCTCGACTCAATTGAGTCGATGGTTCAATATGCAGACCGGGTGATGTACTCGGTAAAGCAGAACGGCAAAGGCCGTTTCGAGCAGGAAGTAGTCGCGTGAGGTGGCGCAACGACCACTGTGGGCCGGGGGTGTTCTCCTGCGATGATGCTCTACGTTGTGCTCGCGTCCCTGGTCATCACCCTGCATGCGTCGTTCATTCTATGGATTGTCTTCGGAGCGGCTCTGACCCGTCGCCGCCCCCTGCTTCCAAAAACACGTATTTCCCCACGGCGTCGCGGCAGCGTGATGGCGCTTTGTGCGGGATCCGTTCAAACATCGACATCACGCTGAAGCCTATCGTGCGTAAGGTGTTGCGCAGCAACGATGACTCCATGAAGAGATGGTAACGTGGAGCAGCGTTCAGCCTTAGCGCCGGAACGGCATCACGACATCGTACTCCGTGCCCAGAGTGGCGCCGTATTCACAATCATCCTCACTTCCCTCCACAATCAGACACGTTTGTTCGATCAAGGATTGGCATTTTGAGACGTTCCCCACTGGGAGTCAACAGCACCATCGTGTGTTTGTCGATGTCTGCTTTGACCTCTTGACCAGGACGATATGCCGGAAAGTAGTCGTCGAACCGCTCGTAGCGTCCTGTGTAGATCGTGCAGCCTTGCTTTAACGAAACGTCGTATTCATACTTATCCGACGTGAGTGGTTGGTCGGTGGCACTGTAGTTGCAGCAGAGAGGTTCCGGCTGGTGTCTCTCGACTTTTACAAAGGTTACTCCGTTATCCGTCGAGGCAGGCTGTGCAAACGCGCTGACAGCAAAGGTGAAAACGACTAGTGCAGACAGCGCGAATGCGAAGGCTGCCGTTGTTGCCATAGATTTGCCAAGCCGCTGGCGGCCGGCGAGAAACGTATCCCTAACTGTGTTCATTTTTTTCTCCACTCTGTTGAAAGCCGGTTGGTGATCTACCCGGAGTTTCCACGCCCAGATCCGCCGCCCGAAACACGCCGTCTCCGATTCGCTGGATCCCGGGCAGATGGTTTCAACGCACTCCAAAGGGGTACGAGCGCTTCCGCTCTAGTTCAGTCGCTATCAGGCATGAACGACAACCGGGGGAGCTCTCAACCAGGTCTGCGGAGAGGAGTATTGACGGAATGTTGCTATAGCTGGGGAGCTGACAGGAAAAAATGCCCTTCGCGGTTCTACAGATATTGCCGTAGCGGGGAAGGCGATAAAATCGATTAGTTTGGCAACTTCCGATGCGGGCAACTTCTGGTCGTCCACGAGAGAGACTCGTGAGGCCGTGGGTGAAGTGGTTGGGGCAGCGGATAAGGAGAGAATGCCCTGAATGCCGGACGAACTCGCCAGCGCAGGAACGGTAACAGCGAGCACAAGAACTACGCCCGCTACGGCTAGCTCACGAATTTGCCGCATACCCGCCACAGGTGAGCAGATGCGAAATCGTGCACTCGCGATGTCTATAACAACATGAATGCGCGCCGTCAGTCAGAACTGCGGTGTGGTCGCAAGAAGGTGCTGAAGGAAGTACGTTGTGGTCGCCCGCCTTAGGGGAGTGGATAGAAACAAATCATGCAACCAGGTCCCGCGCAGGCCTATCAAATGAACACGTGTGGCTGATTTGACTGGAAATACAGTTACGGGTTCTCCCCCGAAAAGGAAGATACGAAGAAGATCGTTGCAATGACCGCTTGTATGATCAAGTCCAAGTCTGGGGGAGCCGTCGTTGCGCTGCTTTGCCTTTCAGTCTTCCTGCTAGTTTTGAGCGCGAGGCTTTCCGTCTATGAAAGCACGCATCGGTCGCATGGGACGAATCATCAGGTCTTAATCTCCGATCAGAAGATGGAAGTGGGCTCGTTCGAGTCCTACGTCCCCCCGCTTTTGTTGGCGGTCATACTCTTTGTATTATGGTCCTGGCCTAAAGTACTGTGGGCGGCACGTCGAACGGAGCCACCTATGCAGCATCCGCCAAGCACATTCGAGCGTCACCGTTTTCTACGCCCACCGCCTGCGCTCTAGTTCTTTCGCTCTCGTCCATTTATGCGCGTTAGTGCGCTCCACTCCTGACTGGGAGATTCCCGAGCATGCGACGGCATGGAAATTACTTGAGTCAAACTGAATTGCAAAGCGAGAGGTTTATGGCAGCTAGTCCGAAGCTCGCAATCCTTGTGTTCGTCGGCGCCTTGCTCTGTATCGGCGCCGGCACAATCGCCAATCGACGAGTGCGCGCCAACGGGCTTTCCCGGAATGCCCCCGCTGATCCAGCGCCGCGAGCTGCCATCGCACTGGTTAAACGCCAGCCAGTATCCAGCAACCTGACCGTCGCGGGAGAGTTTTTGCCCATGCAAGAGGTAGAGCTCCACGCCAAAGTGTCAGGTTACATTCGCAAGATCAACGTTGATATTGGCGACCGCGTTAGTGTCGGACAGGTTCTCGCAAGGCTAGAGGTGCCGGAGCTCAACGCTCAAGTAATCGGTGCCGATGCCGGTGTTCATCGCAGCGAAGACGAGATCACGCGGGAGCAACACGAAGTTGCACGCGCAGAAGCGGCGCATGAC
Source organism: uncultured Acidobacteriota bacterium (assembly GCA_963777415.1). Taxonomy (GTDB): domain Bacteria; phylum Acidobacteriota; class Terriglobia; order Terriglobales; family Acidobacteriaceae; genus JAEZPW01. The sequence continues at coordinate 1,471 of CAVZQL010000017.1, read as the reverse complement.
GCGCTGCACGCAGCCGCTCTGCGACTACAGCAGGCTTCAGACACACGTCCCGGTTTGATCGCCGAGCAGGAACTCGACGATGCGATGGCTAAAGATCGCTCCTCGGAAGCGCAGGTCGAGTCAGCAAAGGCAGCGTTGTCGGCAGCCAAGCAGCAGCTCGAAATCTCGAAGGCGACCCACTCACAGGTTTCGGCCATGCAGGACTACTCGCGCATCGTGGCCCCGTTTGACGGCGTGGTGACGTGGCGTTACGCGGATACCGGTTCACTGATCCAGGCTGGAACTTCCAATACCAACTCCATGCCAGTTGTGAAATTGGCACAAGTGAATATTTTGCGTTTGCGAATACCGGTGCCGGAAGAGATTGCGCCGCACATTCATATTGGCAGTCCCGCTGACGTTCGGGTGCAGGCCACGGGTGAGAAGTTCACCGGCAAAGTGACCCGATTCACCGATTCAATGGATCGTTCCACGCGTACCATGCAGGTCGAAATCGACGTGCCTAATGCCAATTACCGCCTCGCCGCCGGCATGTATGCCGATGTCAGCCTTCAAGTGGAAAACATCCGGACGCGCTGACCGTCCCCGTTCAGGCGGTCAGGCAGTCGGACGACAAGTCGCTCGTGTTGACGGTCGGTCCGCAAAACCACGTGCGGGAGCGCGACATTCAAACGGGCATTCAGGACGCGAATCGTGTGGAGGTTCTAGCTGGTTTGCAGGAAGGTGATCGCGTCATCGTTGGCAACCTCGGCGGCTACCAACCGGGCCAACGGGTCGATCCGAAGGCGAGCAGTTTCGCCGAAGACGGCCTCTCGAAGTATGCAGGAGGAGTGCGGTAATGTCGGGTTTCGCGATCAAATACCCCTTCTTCATTATCATGCTCTGTCTCGTGATCATTGTCGTCGGCGTCACAATGACGGCGCGCATGCCGGTCGATCTCTTTCCGGGAATTCGTATTCCCGTCGTTGTTGTCGCAACATTCTATTCGGGCATGCCTCCGGAACAGATAGAGTCCGACATCACGGGACGTTTTGAGAGATTCTTCACGCTGGGCAGCGGCATCGACCACATGGAGTCGCGCTCGCTGCCGGGCGTGAGTTTGATCAAGATTTACTTTCAGCCCGGCACCGATGCGGATGCTGCGGTCAGCACAATTTCTAATTTGGCGATGGCGAACCTGCGCCGATTGCCGCCCGGCACGCTGCCGCCGGTCGTCCTGAAGTTTGACGCGTCCAGTTTGCCTGTTTGCCTGATCACCCTGAAAGGGCGAGGACTGACCGAAACCCAGCTGCGCGACCTGGGCCAATTCAACGTGCGCAATCAGGTGGCCAACGTGCCCGGCGCGTCGGTGCCGCAGCCGTTTGGCGGCAAGTACCGGCAGATCCAGGTCTACGTCGATCCGGTGAAGTTGCAGGCTGCTCAACTCAGCGTCATGGACGTTGTCCGCACGGTCAACGATTCCAATATGATT
>CAVZQL010000016.1:0-126874 GCA_963777415.1 uncultured Acidobacteriota bacterium | reverse complement strand
TACGCCCGCTTGCGCGAGCGTGACGGTCATTCCTCTAGGCCACGCATCGCTGCGCAGCTCAAGCGACCTACCCGGGCGTTGTAGCGTACCGAGCCAGCGCGCTGCCGTTGCACTCCACTCGCGTGGGGTGCCCCACCCTTGTCGCGAAGCGACAGGGTAGGAAACGGCATCCGCCCCTATTTGGTCTTGCTCCGTGTGGGGTTTGCCATGCCCCGTCCATTGCTGGGCGGGCGGTGCGCTCTTACCGCACCTTTTCACCCTTACCGCGACCCGAGGGTCGCGGCGGTATATTCTCTGTGGCACTTTCCGTCCGCTGGCCTTAACGCCAGCGTCCCGGACGTTATCCGGCACACTACTCTGCGGAGTTCGGACTTTCCTCCCCCATCGTCGTACGGCCTGAGCGGACCCAGCGTTCACGGCGGCGGCGGCGACCATCCGGTCCGGCTGCCAGTCGCCATTATATTGGATAAGCGGGAGCCAGATTTGTAAATACCGCCAACAGCGTCCGGTGCGTGCTGCTTTTCTTCCAACTACGCCATGTTGCGCCAACCGGACAACGCAGAATTGAATGCCCTCGTCAAACGTGCTGTCTCGCCAGCAGCTTTCCTGGTGGAACGTCCCCCCGTGAAGTCAATCCTTGCAGCTTGGGGAGTCACGAATGAAGGTCCTATTCATCGTAATCCTTTTGAGTTCCCTCGCCATAGCGCAACAACAGCCAGAGACGACCGCAGCTTCACCATCCCCAGCACCGCAGCCGAGATTTGAGTGGAAGCCATCCCAAGCGCCAACACCCTTCCGGGCGGTCCCCGCTAACTTTGAGGTCGCTTCACCGGTTGGGCACAACAAGACGAAGACCGTCAAGACAGCCAGCTATCTCTTGGTACTCGCCGCCGCGTCAGCCGCCACCGTTGCGGATTGCGAGTACACTAACGCCCTGCTTTCGAACCCGCATCGCCGCGAGCTAAATCCGCTGTTTGGGTCTCGACCTTCGCGCGCCCGAATGTATGGCATCAGCATCCCGATTCTCGGCGTGAACGCATTGTTGAGTGCACGCGCCAAAAAAGCGGGTAGTCGTTGGTGGCCGCTTGGTCTCGGACTAGTAGCAGGAAGCCACACCGCAGGCGTGGCTTACAACGCAATGAACTGATGTCCCCAATAAAAAGGGAACCTATCGCGGGGGGTGCACGTACACTGCTCTGTTAGACTTGAGGCGTAGTCCGCCTCGGCGACGATGAACATTACTGAAGCCATCCGCATAGCGCTGGCGTCCTTATGGGCGAATAAGTTGCGGTCCGTGCTCACGCTGCTGGGCGTGGTCATCGGGATCTCGTCCGTGATCGCCGTGGTGACCTTTGTCACGGGCATCAACGCCTACGTTGCCGAACGAATCGTGCGACTCGGCGCGGACGTGTTCGTGGTCAGCCGGATGTCGCCCGTGATCACCAATGTGGATCAGGTCCTGGAGCAGGAGAAGAGGAAGAATATCGACTTCGAGAACTTCCTCGCCGTTCGCGACGGCTGCAAGAGTTGCAAGTACGTGGCGGCTTCGGTCTCGCAGACCGGCAGCATCAAGTATGGCGAGCAATCCAGCAGCGACACCTGGATACGCGGTTGGTCCACGGACATGGCGCCCATCTACGACCTTGATCTCACGGCTGGCCGCGCGGTTACCGACAATGACGTGAACAATGGCGCTGACGTGGCCATTATCGGCTACGACATTTACGACAAACTGTTGCAAGGAGCGGACCCGATCGGCAAAGAGATCCGCGTGGACGGCCACGTTTACCGCGTGATCGGTTTGGGCAAGCGCGAAGGCAAGACCATGGGCCAGAGCCGCGACAACTGGGTGATCGTCCCGATTACCGCGTGGCTCAAGCAGTACGGCGCGCGCCGCAGCATCTCGATTCTGGGTAAGGGATATGGCATGGGACCGGCAATGGACACCGCCATGGACGAGACACGCGTGATCGTGCGCGCCCGCCGCCACGACATGCCGGGCAAGCCCGACAGTTTTGCGCTGGAAACCACCCAGGCCCTCATGGGCATCTGGTCGTCGATTTCCAGCAGCTTCTTCATCACCATGATCGCCATTGCCAGCATTTCGCTGATCGTTGGCGGCATCGGCATCATGAACATCATGATGGTGGCCGTGACGGAACGGACGCGCGAGATAGGCATCCGCAAAGCCATGGGTGCCCGCAGCAACGACGTGTTGCGGCAGTTCCTGATGGAGTCGATCACCATCGCCTGTGTCGGCGGCGTGCTTGGCGTAGGCTTCGGCATTGGAGTCGCCAAGACTGTCACGATTCTCGTCGGCATGCCCTCAGTGATTGCTTTGTGGGCTGTGGTAGTCGCTTTTCTTGTGGCTGCCAGCGTCGGAATCTTTTTCGGCGTGTACCCGGCGCGCCGAGCGGCAATGCTCGATCCGATTGCGGCCTTGCGGTATGAGGTGTGAGGGAGAAGCGTTCAGCTTTCAGCGATCAGCGTTCAGTCAGCTCCAACTGAACGCTGATCGCTGACTGCTGACAACTGTTTCTATGATTCGCAAACACGATTTCGGCGAAGTGGTCCGGATGGCGCTGGACACGATCTGGAAGAACAAGCTGCGTTCCGGCTTGACGACTCTTGGCATCGTGATCGGCGTCTCGGTGGTCATTGCCATTTCCTCGGTAGTCAGCGGGCTGAACTCGAACGTGACCGGAGCCATCAGCAGCATGGGTTCCGACCTGATCTTTGCCTTTCACATCGACGTATTCACGTTCGGCCACATGCCCGCGGAAATGCGTACTCGCAAGGAACTGACCTTTGACGACGCCGAGGCCATGAAGGATCTTCCCCATGTGAAGGCGGTCACCGCCGGCGTGCGCTATTTCCGACCGGAGTTGGGCATCGGCACCTACGCCGTAAAGTACAACGGCAGGAAGGCTAAGAACACGATCCTGGAAGGCGACACCGCGTCGGCCAAGGACGTTTACGATATGACGCTGACGGGCGGCCGCTGGTTCAGTGAAGTCGATGATGAGCAGCGGTCGTCCGTGATTGTGCTCGGGTCCGAAACGGCCTCCACGCTGTTCGGGGAAGAAGATCCGCTCGGTAAGGAAATCAATATCGAAGGACAGTTGTTCACGGTGATTGGGGTTACCGAGCCGACGAAACAAGCGTTTAGCAGTGGCTCCAACCCCAACGACAACATAGTCTATTTTCCGCTCAGAACGTTCCGGCAAATGCATCCAGAACAAAAGGCGCACTGGATCACCGCGAAAGCGACCTCTCACCAGGACATGTCCAAGGCCGAAGACGAGATTCGCGAACTGCTGCGGCGGCGGCGCAAAGTTCCAATGAACAAGCCGGACAACTTCTCCGTGTTTACACAGGATTCGATGTCGGATGTGTGGAACCAGGTCAGCGGCGGCATCTTCATTTTCATGTTCGCCGTCTCCAGCGTCGCGCTGATCGTGGGCGGCGTGGGCGTAATGAACATCATGCTGGTCAGCGTGACTGAGCGAACACGCGAAATCGGAATCCGCAAGGCCATGGGCGCGCGCAAGCGTGACGTGCTGATGCAGTTCACGGTTGAAGCGATCACGTTGTGCGCCGTCGGAGGGGTGCTCGGCATCCTGGTGGGGGCCATTCTGACTTACAGCGTGCGGTTCATGTGGTCGTCGCTGCCGGCCGCCATGTCCTTGCGCTGGACGCTGCTCGCGTTTTGCGGCTCGGCCGCGATCGGCCTGTTGTTCGGCATCTATCCCGCGTGGAAGGCCGCGAACCTCGATCCGATCGAGGCGCTGCGTTACGAGTAGTTTCCGGATCGTCTAGTTTCCATGGGCGCATCTATTCACATTGCCGCCGCTCTGCTAATCTGACGCTTCAGCAATGACGCACACTTTCGTTACTGTTCTCGCGGTGGTCGCCGGCTTTCTCGCGCTTTGTGGATGCGGGTATTACGTTCTCTGCATCTGGAGCGCGTACGCATTTCTGCGCGACTGCGCGCGTCGGCAACCGCAGTCGTTTACGCCGCCCGTATCGTTTCTGAAGCCGCTGCGCGGGGCGGACCGCGAGATGTACGAAGCGTTCCGCAGCCACTGCCAGCAGGACTACCCGGAATTCGAGATCATCTTCGGCGTCAGCGTCGAGGACGATCCGGCCATCGCGCTGGTCGAGCGACTCAAGCAGGAGTTCCCCACGCGCCGCATTGAGTTGATCTTCTGCCGCGACACGCTCGGCGCCAATATCAAGGTGAGCAACCTGGCGCAGATGCTGCCGCACGCGCGTTACGATCACCTTCTCATCAACGACAGCGACATACGCATTGCGCCCGATCATCTGCGCCGCGTCGTGTCGCCGCTGTCCCATCCGAAAGCGGGCATGGTGACTACGCTTTATCGTGGAGCCGCCGGCCATACGCTCGGGTCGCGCCTGGAAGCATTGGGCATCAGCACGGATTTCGCCGCCGGAGTTCTGGCGGCGCGAGTGGTGGACGGTGGCATCCATTTCGGGCTTGGCTCCACACTCGCCATCAAGCGTGACGCATTGCGTGCTATCGGAGGCTTTGCACCGCTGCTCGATTATCTCGCCGACGACTACGAGCTAGGCAATCGCATCGCCCGCGCCGGATACGAAGTGATTCTGTCGGATGACGTGGTCGATACGTTTCTGCCGGACTACCGCTTCGCCGATTACTGGCGCCACCAGTTGCGCTGGATGCGCGGTATTCGCGCCTCGCGTGGATGGGGCTACCTTGGGCTGTTGCTGACCTTCGGACTTCCCTTCGCCCTGATCGCGGCAATCATTACACACGGCGCGCCCTGGTCGGTGGCCTTGTTGGGCGTCACGGCACTCACTCGTTTTGCGATGGCTTACACGACGGCAATTCGCGTTATGCGCGATCACAAAATCGTGCGTCACTTCTGGCTCATTCCCCTTCGCGATGTTTTCGCCCTGGCGATCTGGGCGGCCGCCTATTCCAGCAACACCATTGTTTGGCGCGGCGACGAATTCTCCTTGAAAAACGGTAAGCTGGCCCGGGTGCAGGATTAGCACGCTTTGGCAATCCGTCCACAACGAGTCATCCTGAGCCCGAAGGGCGAAGGACCCATGCACTTCGTCCGCGGTGCCACCGGTTGAAAGCGGTCAGGTCAGTCAAAACCGCTCGACGCTTAGAGACACATGCGTGGGCGAGTCGCCCACGCTCCAGTCGCCGGGTCGGCGGCGTTACAAGAACCGAATTCCAATGCCCTACACCCCCAAAGCCCTCCTTGTTTATTTCGTGGTTTACTTCGTGGTGACCTGTTCGGGGTACCCCCCCATCGCCGAAAATTGTAAGTTGTTGTAAACAAACAGAGTTACCATTTCAGCCTCGTTTAATTCTGCTCAAGTCATTGATAAGGCTAGGCTTAGTTCATCAGATTACTTTGGTAACCACTTCTGCTTCAGCCTCTACATACATTTTAGCAATTTGGATGGGGTAAACCCGACAGGGCGGGGAGGTTTATATTTGCCGCATAATCAGCAGCTTACGAAGATTTCGGCCGTTGGAGGCTCTTGACATCTCTAATGACGTCGGCGGTAGTGGCGGCGCGGACGAAAAGCGGGTCCCTCGCTGGCGCTCGGGATGACACGCTGTCGGCGGTGGTGATGGACGGGGAGTGGTCACGCGGCGTGTTTTCGGGACGTCGCACTACGTTTGGCGGTCGTTTTCCTTTTTGCGCTGCTCGTCGCTTTACTCCCCTGCCCAGTCTTCAAGCTGACGACGTTGCTCTTGGCGCGCACAGCCCGCTTCCCCGACTTTGCTGCGGATCGTTTGGAGCTGCTGCTCCGCGCGCTTTGCGCTTTCGACGATTTACCTTTGCTCCCTGCGCTCGCCGTGGCCGGCCTGCGACTTGCGCGAGGCTGCTCCTCTTGCATTGCCGCGGCTGTCTCGCGCGAAATCAGTTTGTTGAAGTTGCTCTTCTCGCCGCTCGCAAGCGTGTCTTGATACAACAGCGCCAGGCCGCTCTCGTCGAACTTGCGAAACCAGTCTTCCCAACTGATTGGTTCGAGCGATTCGTCTTCCGAGTTGGGGGCGCCAGGAAACTCGAGCCGAATGATCCCCACATCACCGTCGCCGCCGGTCCCCCGCACACGTGCCGGTCGAGCGCCTCGTTCTTCGGCCCATCGCCGAATTTCCTCATGCTCTGTCGTGACCTTGCTTTGTGCCTTTGCCATCGAAATCCCCTTTGCGCGCCATGCGCTATTTTGTACGTACTTTTTATGTCGGATGCCGCACGGACAACGCAAGTTTGCATATCGACGAGCAGCCAGCCCATTCCGCAAATCTCGAGACTCGGGGAATCAAAGACAAGGGACGGCGATGGTTTCGTTCTACGCAGGTTTCGCGCGTCGTTCCGGGTATTGGTTCAGTGCCCCGGCCGCCAGTCGTCCCAGCTCCGTCACGAACGAGCGCGTGACCGCCGTTTCGCACTCTTTGCCTTTGTGGCGTTCCTGGCCTCCGCCCATCTCGGCCGTTGGCATCAGGCGATTGCTGAGCCCGAGGATATCGGCCGTGAGTCCGGGGAAAAGTCCGTGGACGGCCGCGAGCAGCTTCGCCTGTGGCGTCAGAATGATCTCGGCGCGGCCTCGCCGGATCGCGTTTACGATTTGGCGCGCGGCGCGGTGGGCGTTCATCGCGACCAATGGGGACGTTGCGCCCAGCGAGAACCAGGTGAACTCGGAGCGATGGTCGCCCTTGAATTCGGCGTTGAGGTGTGAACCCGTCCGCATCAACCCCGGACAGACGGTCGTGACTTTGACGCCATCTTTCAAAACCTCGGCGCGCAGTCCCTCCGAAAAACCGACGGCGGCAAACTTCGCGCAGTCGTAGGGAAGAAGGTGCGGAATAGCGACCTTGCCGCCAATGGAGGTGACGTTCGCAATGTGCCCACTTCGGCGTTGCTTCATCTGCGGCAGCACGGCGAGGGTTGGGTAGACCGCGCCCCAGAACATGACGTCCATCGCGTGCTGGAAATCCGCAAGCGTCTGCGATTCGAGGGGTCCGACCGACATGATCCCCGCGTTGTTAACGAGGATATCGATCTGGCCGAACTCGGCATTCACTTTCCGAATCATCTCCAGCACTTCATCCCGAACTGAAATGTCGCACCTGACGGGCAGCACGTCGGCGCCAAGTGCTCGCAATCTTTCGGTGGCGAGATTCAGTTCCTGCTCGTCCCGCGCGCAGATCACCAACCGCGCGCCGAGGTGCGCGAACTGCTGCGCTATCGCGAGTCCAAGCCCACGCGAACTGCCCGTGATCAGCACAACCCGGCCACGAACCTCCTCCGGTTTCTGGGCAAACCTTCGCCAGAGAGCCAGGCCGACCAACCCGGCCCCAGCGCCCACTCCGATTCCCGCGGCTGCGGCGCCTATTGCGCCAACCAGGGCAGCACGTTTCAAGTGCTTACCCCAATCAGTTTTGACGATTGCGGAACCGGAGCCGGGTCTCCCCTCGCGACGCATTTTCCTGAATGGCATATTCTCCCCCGTTTTTCAGTACAACGTTGTGTCAGACCGAGTGGGCGGGATAAAGGTTGGCTCGCTCGATCATTCTTCTTCCCCCGCAGTCGCCTGACCCCAGTTCAGGAGGCTGACGATGAACACGCCGCCAACAATGTTGCCCGCCGTGGCCGGCAAGATTCCATCGAACTCAGGCGCGCTGAAGGGGAGCAGCGGTTCGCCGTTATCGAGGCTGAAGCTCTTCTTTCGCCTGCAGCACGCGCACGATGTCCCCGCGCGAGATTATGCCCTGGAACCAGCCATCCTTCAGCACGGGCAATTGGTTTACGTCCTCGCGGCCCATGATCTCGAGGGCTTCGGTCAGCGGGGTGTCGGGAGAAACCGAGTGCAAACTGCCCAGCGGCTTCATGACGTCGGCGATGCGCATGAGCGGCCATTGTGAGCGGTCCACGGCTTTCACCTCGTGCGGAGTAAGCATGCCGGTGAGGTGGCCATTGTCGGTGACGACGTAACAGCGGCGTCCCGTTCGCATCAGGTGGTCGTGAACAAAACTGTCGAGATCAAGGTTGCGATCCACTCGTTCGCAGTCCTGCGATAGGGCGTCGGCGACGCGCAACCCGCGCAGGGCCGACTCGGCCTCGACGTGCATTACCGTTGCTCCCGAGGCCTGCATGAGGAACCAGCCGATGAAGGCCAGCCAGAGTCCGTTGAGTCCCTCGCCGAGAAAGAAGCGCCAGATGCCGTAGGCGATGAACAGAGCCGCGACGATTTGTCCGACGCGTGCGGCGATGCGGGTAGAGCGGACTTCGTCCTTGTTGATCCACCAGATGATGGCGCGCAGCACGCGTCCGCCATCGAGCGGGAAGCCGGGGATCATGTTGAAGGCGGCGAGTGTCAGATTGATGTAGCCCAGCCATACGAGCACGGCCGTAACGGGGGTGTGAGGGTTTGTGTTGGGCGTCCATCCCGCGAGATAGCCTAGGCCGAGACAAACGAGGCCGACGATCACGCTCATAATGGGGCCGGCAATACCCATCCAGAACTCGGTTTTGGCGTCACTCGCTTCGCGCTCGATCTGCGCTACGCCGCCGAGGAAAAAGAGCGTGATTCGGTGGATCGGCAATCCTCGCAGGCGCGCGACAAAAGCGTGCGACAGTTCGTGGGCGAAGAGGCCAGCAAAAAATAGCAGGCCGGTGATGGTCGCCGACGTCCACACAACCGCTGGCGACCAGTCAGGATTGGTCTGCCGGAACTGACCCGCTAAAGAGAAGGTGATCAGGAATGCAATCAGTATCCAGCTGAAATGCAGCCCAAGCTCAATGCCCCAAACGCTTCCGAGTTTGATCAGCGCTTTCACGTTCACCTGCCCGAGCAACCCATTTCGCACATCGCGAGCGACCGGTGTATTCAACATCGGATGCAAGCCGCGAAAGGCGAGAGTAGCGCGACTCGGCAAATCCTTGCAACTCACCCGTTTTCCGGCGAGAGCTCCCGGTGGATCGAGCGGCTCATTTTGCGCTCCGATGAAGGGGCAGCAGCTCACGATTTGTTAGTTCCTGTGGCAACCGTGCTGCTCGGATTCAATCTAACCTTTTTCTCCTTCACCTGAACCAGACCGACCAGACGACATCGACTGTCGCGTGCGTTATCCCGGAGGCCAATAATCTTCGCCTGTCGCGCCAGGCGCGCCCGTAGAATACGCCGGCAATCGTGGCCATCAGCACGTAGCGCCAGTTGAACGGCAGAGGCTTATTGAAGTGAGAGAGTCCAAAAACGATTGCGCTTACGACCAATGCCGGACGCGCTCCGATACGGCGTTCGAGCAGATTCATCAATAGTCCCCGGAAGAAGAGTTCTTCCGGCAGCGCAACGAAGAAGAACGTGATCAGCCAGGCGGTCGCGACCGAGCCAGGCATCGGGAAGTGGGGATGGAACTTGATGAAGCCAAGCGCGAAGCCGATGACGATTGCCAACGGCGCATAGAACGCCCACTCGCGCAACCCAACCAGCAAATCCTTGAGCCGCGGACGAAAGTCGTAACCCACGCCGTCCAGTCCTCGCACGACGAGAAACGCATAGAGCGCTGCGTCCATCAGCAACAGCTTCGGCATGGCGCTGAGTCCAGGGTAAGGCCAGGCTCCACGCAGCAGGCCGAATTCGACCGGCACGCCAATAATCGCCAGCGCAACAACATCCTGCCATGAGATACCGGCCTGCGAACCGCGTACGCCTCCCGGTGGCGCAAACTCGAACAGTGCTGCCAGCGCGATCGGGATGATAGCCAGCAACAGGGCAATCCCAAGGCGGAACCCACCCCTCGGTAGCACAAAGAAAATATAGGGAAGCACCAGCAAGCCGGGGATCAGGACACGTGCCGTAGCCGACTTCAGTGTGCTGCGTAACGGTTCGGCGGCACCGAATCCGAACGCCCAGTAAGGAAGCAGCAGCAGCGCGAAGCTGACGAACGCCGAAGGCAGGTGGCCGCCGATCCGCAACTCTAGCGCGAGTCGCTGTGCCGTAATCCAGAAAGCGCACAAGACCGCCGCATAGCTAACCCCAGCGGCAATCAAGATGGCTACGGCCCCGCGCGGCTGGTCAGCCTCGATCTGGTTCAACAACTGGGTTGGCGTTTCGCGATCTCTCGATTTGGCCACCAATATAAGATGCGTGACCCTGCCTTTCTACTCCTTCGTAAAATCGCAAACGCCGTCCGTCCTCTGCGCTGGTGGCGACGGAGGCGTTGCCCACGGCCCGCCGTTCGTGAAATCGAAGAACTCCGTCATGTCGGGCATTTGTCCGTCACGCCGTGTCAGCGGAGCTAGGTTGAACCGCCTCTCGATGAACGTGAGATACGCTGTGTAATCCATCGGCGTATGCGAAACGAAGTTCTTCTTGGCAAAGGGCGAGACGATGAAGTTCGGAATCCGAAATCCCGTGATGGTGAAATCGCCTTGTGGATCGGTGCCGTCGGCCTTGTAATCTTGCGGCGTAATCCCATCCGGGTTCAGAACGCTGATCGGCGGCACGTGGTCGAAATCGCCGCCGCCTTCGTCCATCGTCCAGAAAAACACGCTGTCTTTCCACGACGAACTCTTCATCAGCGAGTTGATAATGTTGGCCACGTAGGCCGCGCCGGTCTGCACGTTCACGTGGTCCGGCATGGTCGGCGCGGCCGCGTTGAAATTGCTGGGATGTTCGTCGCGCCCGCTGAACTGACCGGTCTCGATGAACGCTACCGATGGCAAGGTGCCAGCCGCAACATCGGTGAAGTATTGCGAGAGCGGCACGATGTGTGCCTTCGTGCTTGCCTGGTTGTAGTAGACGAAATCCGATAGGTAGGTAAATCCGGGAGGCGGAACGCTCGGATCGGGCGATGGATCGGTGATGTAGATCTTCCATGTAACTCCGGCCGCGTCGAGCTCCTGCCAGATCGTCATGGCCGTCAATTGCGTGGCCGGATCATGCACGTGACCCTGCGCGGTGGCGGCATGAATGAATAAGCGATTTGGCGCGGTTCGGCTGGGCTGCGGCGAATAGAACGCGTCACCCATGGCAAAGTTCGAAGCCATGAAGTAGTAGTAGTTCAAGTCGGTGTCGTCGAAGTAGCCCACGGCACGCTTGCCGGTTTGGTCCGCCAAGGTGATCCCGAACGGCAGCGCAAAGACGCTGATGTCGTGCGCCGTCTGCGCAAATCCGTCCATCGGAGAACTCGGCGAAGCTGCCGCTGGATTTGACAGGTTCATCTCCTTATGACTCTCTGCCCAGTCGGAGGTCAGATCCTCGGTACACACCGATCCGGTGTGATAAGGCGTGAACGCGCCCACCGGCGTACCGGTACTCGAAACGACGGTATTCGAGAACCCCGTCGCCGCGCTCAGGTCGTTGATTTTCCCGTCAGAGCTGTTGATCGGAATCGTGTTCTTCTGCCGGTAGGCCGTCATCTGGCCGAAGTAGGCGTCAAATGAACGGTTTTCCTGAAACATGATGATGACGTGATTGACGGCGGTAATGCTGCCCGTGCCACTGCTTCCGGTGCCGCCGCCAGTGCCGCCATTTTGATTAATTCCGCCGCCACTTACCCCGGCGCATCCCGTCAAAACCAGCAGGCACACTACCGCTATGAGAGTTATGCAAATCTTTTTCATTGCGGACCGCTCCTCGGGACTGCTACTTGACTCAGTAGATGGTGAGAGCAAGGCCAATGTTGGCCAGCACCACGGTTATCCCGCGCCGGATCACGCCATGTTCAATGTCGCCGGGGCGATTGAGACTGCCGCGCCCCGTCTGCTAATCTGACCTTGCTGTTCCATCAAGCTCTGGTTCCCGGCCCATGCACGTTCGATTTGCGGATTTCGAATTAAATAACGAAACGGGGCTCTTATCGAAGAGCGGCTCGCGAGTGCCGATGCAGGAGAAGCCGTTCCGCATCCTTTCAATGCTGCTCGCCAACCGCGGCCAACTTGTCGCCCGTAAGCGGATATTCGAGGAGGTCTGGGCAGACGCCTACGTTCTCGAAGACCAGAGCCTGAATACCGCCATGCGGAAAGTTCGCCTCGCGCTGAACGACTCACCGGACCAGCCAAAGTTCATCGAGACGGTGGGTAGTCGCGGCTACCGATTCATTCATCCGGTTCGGGACGCTGACGGCGCCGCCGCAGTGTCTCGCACGGTCAGGGTCGCGGTCATGCCGTTGGAAAACCTCGGCGCGGAAGCCGATGAGCACTTCAGCGACGGCATCACCGAGGAGATGATCGCGCGTCTGCGCCAATTGCGTCCAAACTTCGCCGTGATCGCACTGTCATCCGTGCTCCGTTATAAGAAGCGGAATGCCGGCGTTTCGGAAATTCTTCGAGAACTTGGAGCCGACTACGTGCTCTCCGGCAGCATTCGGCGCTCCGGCAACCGGGTGCGTATTTCGACGCGCCTAATCAGCGGAGCCGATCAGGGCTGCGTGTGGTCTGATACCTTCGACTGCCACCTCGATAACGTTTTCGCCGTCCAGAACGAAGTTGCGGCTAATGTCGCCCGCTCCACTGCCCGTCTGCTTGCGGCGAGAGGAGATCTTCGCCACACCACATCGTCGGTTCACGACATTTATCTTCGCGGACGGTTCTTCTGGAACAAGCGTTCAGCTCCGGCCTTGCTGAGAAGCGTCGAACTTTTCAATAGCGCGCTTGCCGAGGATCCCGACTACGTTCTCAGCTACGTGGGCGTTGCCGACGCCTACGTCATGCTGGCTCAACACGGCGTACTTCCCGGCACGCAGGCGTTCCCGATCGCCCGCAAAGCTGCCCTGAAGGCGCTTACTCTGGACAACGCTTGCGCCGAAGCCCATGTCCCGATGGCGTGGGTGAAAGCAGTTTACGAGCATGACCTCAAGGGCGCGGAGTACGAGTGCCAGACCGCCTTGCGTTTGGATCCGAATTACTCCTACGGCTGCAACGTTTATGCATTCCTGCTCACCGCCCTGGGACGTCATCACGAGAGCCTCGAGTTCATGAGGCGCGGACTGCAACTCGATCCCGTGTCTCTTCCCATGAACACCCTCTACGCTTCCGCGCTCTATTTCGCGCGCCAGTACGAGGCCGCCGTCGAACAGTGCAAGGAGTGCCTGGAACTGGACCCGCAGTTTTCCATGGCCCACGCCATCTATGGCCAGGCCTTGGAAGCGCTCGGCCGATTGCCGGAGGCTAACGAGCATTTCCAGATTAATGCCGAACTCGCACCCTGGAATTCGCACGCATGGGCGCACTTGGGCCGAATATCCGCCCTGCGCGGTATGACTCCGCAATCGCTGAGGTATCTGGACCGCCTGCTCGCCGATGCCGATTCGAAGTACGTGCCCTCTTACTTCGTCGCTCAGGTTTACGCCGCGCTGGGTGAAACCGAGTCGACTTTCGAATGGCTCACCCGCGCCCAAAACGAACGCTCAAGTTGGGCTTTGTTAACCGGCGTAGATCCCAAGTTCGACCAGCTCCACTTTGACCCGCGTTTTCGCGCACTGCTGCAACCCCTCGGACTCGATTCGCCTGCAGCCGCTTGGCCCTGACAAGGTTTGATTTTCGTCCGCCGTGCCACGGCCGCCGACGTCATTGCGTCGTGCGGCCTCTGTGTCGCTCATGAGTTTGCCGATCCGCCAGAGTTAACTTTTCTGCCCCGTGCACGCTGATTATCCATCTTCAGTATGCCTTCCCCTCAGGCTCATCTTGAATTGGAAACAAGTTCCGCCATTCAGGCTCATCCTGTATTGGAAAAGACTGGTAGCAGCAGAATTGGTGGGCATGTGGTAAATTGTTAAAGACAAACTGCGGAGAGGTGGCCGAGTGGCTGAAGGCGGCGGTTTGCTAAACCGTTGTACGGTCAAAAGCTGTACCGGGGGTTCGAATCCCCCCCTCTCCGCCAGAACTTATAAGTTGTTTATTTACAAGCACTTGCGTTAAGCTTTCCCCGCCTTGTTTACTGCTTCCTAACTGTCTGTTGACCAAGTTGTGGCATTAAGTGCTAAACCGTTGTACGGTCAAAAGCTGTACCGGGGGTTCGAATCCCCACCATCTCCGCCATGTCAACCTAGTTTTCGCAATAATATAGGTAAATGTCGAGCCCTCAATCACTTGAGGGTTTTCGTTATTGCGGCTAAAGTCTCCCGGTTCTCTCTTTTTCCCTCTATTCCCCGGATTTTTCGAGCTAAATTCGAGCTAAACAGTGTTGCTGGTACCTAGTGACCATGTGTGGCCGCTACCGACTATCCCGGCACAATGAATATCTCGCGGAACGCTTCGGCACCGACCCGGACGACGACTGGATTTCCGCGCTACAACATCGCTCCGACCCAGAACGTCCCGGTCATCCGGCAAGACCCTATCGAAGCGGCGATACGAAGTTAGCAGCCGGGTGAATTTGGTGAAGAACGATGATGCGGAGTGTGCGGAGGCCGTCCGGTCGATGGTGGCGACTAGTTCCCCCAGCCCTGTTTTAGGACTCCTTAATCGAGCGGCTGGAGCCCAAGACCCGTCAGCACTACGACGAGTTCCGCATTTGTCCAGCGTGCAATCGCATCTTCTGGGCTGGCTCTCATTACGAACACATGCAGCGGTTCGTCCAGCAAATTCTTCAGCCCGGCGCCGGCTAGATTGCTCTACCGCTGGCTAGCCTCCCCCGCTTTCACCTTCTCATTTAACTTCGCA
This sequence comes from uncultured Acidobacteriota bacterium, assembly GCA_963777415.1. Taxonomy (GTDB): domain Bacteria; phylum Acidobacteriota; class Terriglobia; order Terriglobales; family Acidobacteriaceae; genus JAEZPW01. Next base: position 112,196 of record CAVZQL010000016.1, on the reverse strand, counting down.
GACTGGCCACGCGGCACGGTCGGAGACTTCCACCGGGAGTGCTGAAAGTGCTTCGCCAAAAACACGATTTGTCCACAGTGATAGGCATAGTGAGCAATCTGTCGGTTGATGGCTTGCATGACCGAATGGGCTTCGCCTCGGATGTAAACCGTGCGTGTCATGTCCTCCGAAGAAAGGGGCTCAAGCGCAGAGAACAGGCAGTTCCAGCCGGACTCCCACATGCTCATCAATTCTTCGCGGCTTGATGGCGGCTCCACGAACTCGGCATCGCGGTCGCGAGTTGCACGTCATACAAGAAGCCGTTCCCGAGAACGCCGTTCTCTCGGTAGCGCACCCGAGCTGAATGGGGCGGATAATATTTGCCGAGGTGGAGCGTCATGCAATTAAGGATAAAGCGACTGCCATCCGACGACCGCACGTACTCTATCGTCACGGGCAGGGGCACTCTCTACGGCGTGCACGACTTCGAACTGGAGAGGTGGCTGCTTAACCTTGGTGTTAACGAGTCAATCGTTGCCGCCGTGCTCGACATCGAGCCGAACCGGACGACAACACTCCAAGCCGAAAAGGCCGCATAGAACGACGGCTGGAATTTAAGTTGGAGGTTTTATGCCAACCTACGAATATTTCTGTGAAGCCTGTCAAAAAGAATTCGAGACAATCATTACTCTTCACGAGCACGACGAAGGCAAGATTGTCTGCCCAAAGTGCGGTGGCGAGAAGGTGCATCAGATGGCGGCGGCCTTTACGCCCGTGACCGCAAAAAAGAGTTGAGATGCGGCACGGCTCGGGGCGTCCTGACCGCAGCGGAAACGCAAACGAGAGTTATCCCGATGAGCCTAATCGAAACTTTTGTCTCAAACGTGAGTTCAATCCCATCAGAATAGAAACGTTCGACAGAAAGCACGTCCAAGGGGATTGAGATGTTCAAGTTGGTCGATGCACTGTTCGGTTGTTCCCACAAGCACTGCACCTTCCCGAGAACCGCCACGAAATCGCGTCAAATGGGGTAGCTGCCTAAGTACAGTACACTCTACAGGTAGTGGTTCCAGATCGTCCATCTCCGGAAATTTACCCGCCCTATCCAGGCACTTGGCAGGAGTTTTGTTCCTGGTTTGCCGATGAATCGTCCTGCGCGGCGTATCTGGAGCACTTGCGCTGGCCGAGCGGGGTTTGCTGTCCGAAATGCGAAAGCGCAACGGGTTGGCGAACCGCTGATGGGCGATGGGCATGCTCGGAATGCGGTCGTAAAGTATCCGTCACGGCGGGAACGATCTTTGACCGCAGCCGCATCCCTCTCCAAGAATGGTTTGCCGCGGCATGGTACATGACCAACCAAAAGCATGGAGTGAGCGCGCTGGGGTTACAGCGGTTGCTGGGGCTGGGAAGCTACCAAACGGCATGGACCATCTTGCGGAAGTTGCGTACGGCCATGGTGCGGCCGGGGCGGGATCGTCTGCACGGTTCGGTTGAGGTCGATGAAACGTATGTGGGCGGGATCGAGCACGGCGTTCGCGGACGGGGCACAGACCGTAAGTTCATTGTAGCCATTGCCATCGAAGTCTTGTCGCCAAAGGGTTTTGGCCGCGTGCGCCTGAATCGCGTCGACGACGTCTCAGGCGACAGCCTCATTCCTTTCGTCTGCGCTGCGGTGGAGGCCGGGTCGGAGGTGCATACCGACGGGTGGAACGGATACAACGGCCTTTCCGGGAAGGGATACAGCCATCACCGCACCAACGTCTCTCAAAGTGGAGATCCGGCGCACGTTTCCATGCCGGGCGTGCATACCGTTGCTTCACTGCTCAAGCGTTGGTTGCTCGGTACCCACCAGGGATCAGTTACAACCGAGCATCTGGACGCCTATCTTGGCGAATTTGCTTTTCGCTTCAATCGCCGCCACTCTCGCCAGCGAGGACTGCTCTTCCTCAGGCTTATGCAACACGCTGTAGTCACCCCGCCTACTCGGTACAGACCCTCGCGTTCCAGCCCGCAGAAGCAAACCACAGCCGGCTGTGGTCACTGTACTTAGGCAGCTACCCCGCTTCGCGTCATTCCAATCTTGCAGACGACGTACCGTCCACGAAGACGTACGTCGTTTGCTTAGATTGCGGCAAAGAGTTTCCGTATGACTGGCAGCAGATGAAGCTGGTGAAGCCCCGCCATGGGCTGGATGCGGTGGCGTAAAAGGCGAACTTCAACATCTTTCCATCGATGAACCGCATCTACCCTGTTTCTGGATTATGCGGTTGCCGCGTCTAGTGCTCAAGTTCGTGATGTATTACGCTGTGGGCTGTATCATCCTCGCCGTCTTCATCGGGGAGTTGGCATTTCACATCGGGCGATTTACGCCACACCCGAGGCGCGTCCCGGTGGTCGAACGTCAAATTGCCGCCGTCCGGTTCGGCGCGGTGCTTCAAGACGTGTCTATTACTGCCTCCGATGGAGTTCGACTGCAAGCTTCATTTGCCCGTCCCGCAAATGCGAACGGGGACGCCGTTATCCTCCTTCACGGCCTCGGCGACAATCGGCTCGGGATGATGGGTTATGCCGGGCTGTTCCTGTCGCACGGCTATGCCGTCCTCGTTCCCGACTCCCGCGCTCACGGCACAAGTGGCGGCACGTTCCCGAGCTACGGAATCAAAGAGGCGGACGACGTGAACCGCTGGTTCAACTGGTTGAAGGGATATCAAGACCCCAACTGTGTCTTCGGCATGGGTGAATCTATGGGAGCGGCCATTTTGCTCCAGTCCGTAAGACGGACGCCGTTCTGTGCCGTGGTTGCGGAGTCGCCCTTCGCCAACCTAAGGCAGGTTGCATACGTGCGACTCGGAGAATTCTTCCACACCGGAACTTGGGTCGGAGAAACAGTTCTCCGTCCTGCGGTCGAATTGGCGTTCCTCTACGCGAAGCTGGCACACGGAGTCTATCTGGCAAACGCATCGCCGGAACGGGCTGTGGTCGGAAGCCGGGTTCCGATTCTCCTCATCCACGGGCTGGCCGACCAGAACATCCCGGCGCACCAGTCGGAATTGATTCGCGCACACAACCCGACCGATATCACGCTGTGGGAAGTGCCCCATGCCGGACACTGTCGTGCGGCGAAAACCAACCCCGCCGAATTCACGGCCCGTGTGCTCGGGTGGTTCGCCTCTCACCGCAAGAATAACTCCCGCGCCGTGACAGCCTAGCAGAAACGGATGTCGGTTGCCGCCAGCATGCGGACGAAAGCGCAGATTCAACTTCCGTTCTAGCCAGTACCTCTCCTCGGTGTCGGAGTATCATGCAGGGCTGAGCGGAAGGGGACGGCTTCGCGATGAAGATTCTCGTCCTTGGTGCAACTGGGAGTGTCGGGCGGCGACTCGTTGCTGAGGGGCTCAAGCGCGGCCATCACATTACCGCCCTCGTCAGGAACCCCAGCAAGGTTCAGCAGCAATCACCCAACTTGAGAGTCGTCTCGGGAAATGTGTTGGACGATGCCTCGGTTGCACGAGCCCTCGAAGGACAGGACGCGGTCGCCTATTCCATCGGGGTGGCCAACCGTCCTCACTGGCACATAGACTACCTGAGGTCGCACACGATTCTCGAACAGGTCTGGTCTTGTTATGGCCGGAAGCGACGGGAACATTTGTGGGCGCGGAGATTTGCCGCACTGCCGGGCGCAACGGTGCCGATGGAGGGGTTCGGCTCATCCGACTGCAACCGCGAATCACATTTGTTCTTCTTCAAAGAGCGTCCCCGGTTAACATGTTTGAAGAATGCCCACATCACAGAAATCGCTCTCCTCTGTTGATATCAGTCTCGCAACTGCGACTGATGTCCTCGCCGCCATTCCGTTAATAAACGAAGCGTTCGCTGTCGTGACCTTTCTCGAAGGTACCCGCACCGACGACACCCGTATCACGGAGATGCTGAGAACGGGCCAGTTCTTGGTGGCGAAGGACGACTCCGGTCGAATCATCGCGACGGTTTATGCGGAATGCAATGGAGAGCTTGGCTACATCGGAATGCTGGCGGTTGAACCGTCGTTGCAGAGTTCCGGCCTTGGAGGCAAGATGATGGATGCCGCTGCGGAACACTGCCGGGAGCGGGGCTGTAAACATGTGAATATCAAAGTTCTCAGCCTTCGTGCGGAATTGCTGCCGTTCTATCGCAAACTGGGATATGCCGAGACAGGCACAGAGGAGTTCCATCCCGGACGTCCGATGAAGGATGGGGTCGAGTGCCATTGCATCATCATGTCAAGGGCAATCTGAGGCAACATTGGTTTACGCGGGAGGTGACACCTATGTCAGCTAAAGATGGAAACAAGGCACGGTTCAATCGACATCTGCACCTGCGCTCTGCAATCCTTCGAGGAAGGGCGTCAGGATAAGGGCAGTGTCGCCTTTCTCCATCTTCGGACTGCTGTTAAAGACCACGACTTTCATCTTCGGCTCCTAACAGACATGAAAAATCAAACCGAGACGGGCTTCGCAATCGAAAAATCGCAATACGCGAACCCATCACGATTGACCATTTCGCCTTGCTCCAAAGAAATCGGCCTCTCAAACATCGGCCCGGCATAGACGCAGGTGTGAAACTCGCCGCGCTCCCCGCACGTGTCTATCCCGGCAGGCAGGTCTTGCAGAAGCGCAATATCAAATTCACGACCGACGAAGTCGTCCGCCAACTGCTTGCTGTCCACGCAGGTCAACTTGGCACGAAGGCCACCCGCAATCATGTCACGCGCCAAGGCAGCGGTCGGTAGCTCCCAAAGAGGAAAGAGCGGCTCAAGCCCGGTCGGCTTCAGTTGGGCTTCCCGATATGCCCGGATGTCTTGCAAAAACAGGTCGCCAAAGGCGATGGCATTCACGCCCTCGCTCACGGCGCGGTCGCAAACGCTCCGCATTCGCTGTTCGTAATCATCGTTAGAACACGGCCACGGCAGCGGTACCGTCCATAGCGGCACTCCCGCCGCCCTCGCCTGTGCTTCGAGCACAGACCTCCGTGTGCTGTGCATCGCGACCCGGTCGAACTCCGAGTTCAATGTGGTGAGTAAGCCGACGATTTCGACACCGCCCTGTTGGCGCAGGACGTGCAATGTCCATGCGCTGTCTTTCCCGCTGCTCCATGACAAGAGAACTCGCTTCATTCAACCATCATAAAGTCTGACCGGAGCCGTTGTCCCGCAAGCACTGTGCGACCTCATTAAGCGGCAGGCATCAAAACGAATATTCCGGATTTACGTTGCGGAGTTTCGTAATGCCAGAAACGACAGAGGTACGCATTTGTGCAAACCGAAAGTGCGGTTCCGAGTTCAGACGGCTGGGCGAGGGTAAACTTGCGGTGTTTCCTGTTGACGACCCTGTCGCATGCGGTTTGCCAGAGCACACGAAGCAAAAGGCCGTGTGGCTGTGTGATGCTTGTGCCTCGCAGATGTACATTCGCTGTGTTGCTTGTTCCAACATCGGAACAGAGTTCCTCTCCCAGGGCAGCAGTCTGCACCGCCGCGCACCTTTCATACCGCCGCGCGCGAATCCCCAGCGAAACGCGCCTACGTGCCGCGTTCTACGCCTTTTTCGGCAAGGAACTTTCAGAACCTGTAGGTAACCTGGGCGAAAATGTTTCGCCCCGGTTCCGGTACTTTGACTCCAGATCGGAACGGGTCGCGGTAGTACGAGAGGTTCTCGTAGTAGAATTTGTTCAGTAGATTGTCCACTACAAACGTCCCGCGCATCTTCTTATAACTTCCTCCGATTTTGAAGTTCATGGTGTAGTAACCGGGCGTCACGGTTTCGAGCATGTCGGTATCGATACGCCCTTGCCTGTTTACGGTGACTCCGCCAAACTCCATGAATGAAGTTTTGTAAACATAACGAATGGCCAGCCATGAGCGCAGCGGAGGCATCTCGGCCAAGTTCGAACTGAAGATTCCGGCTTGCGCTTCTGGGTCCTTGATGCCGCGCGAGTAAGACGTTCCTCCCGAGAACGAAAGGCTGTCATTGACGGCAAGCGCGTAGGAAACTTCACCGCCATAGATGCGCGCGTTCACGTTTCGATAGGAGCGAGCGCTGGTCGGGGGCGGTGTCATCCCCATGCCGCCTCCCATTCCGCCCATGGGCGAACCAGGCAGCATGTTCACGACAGGCTGGTCATTAAGAACGATGTAGTCGTTGAGGTTCGAATAGAACAATACCGGCTTGATGTACGAACCTCCATGCTTGTAGTTCATTCCTGCCGTGACCTCCGTATTCCGCGTCGGAGGTAGTAGAGGGTTACCGGCGTTGTTTCCAGCAGAGCTCTTGCGGCTTATGTAGCGCTCCTCGGCATCGGGTATGCGAGCTGTGCTGCCAACCCCAACGAACAATTCCGCCGACTTCCGCAACGCAAACGACATGCGCACGTTGCCCGACGGATAGTTGTCCATGTTCGAGGTCTGCCGAGTGTTCGCATATTGGTAGTAGAGATCGGTGCTTGCGCTCTGATTGTTCACGCTCATGCTGGCGTGATCGAAGCGCAAGCCGCCGCTCAGTCGAAGCCTGTCGGTAATTGAATGATGGTAGTCGGCGAAAACGCCTGCGGTGCGCGTGTCCACGTCGGGGACAGTATTGTTGTTCATGAGCATCATGCCCATGCGCATCGTGCCGAGCACGTTCCAGTTGCGAAAGTAGCTTTCAAATCCCAGCGTCAGGTCGCGTCCGAGGTCGGTCTCGAATCTTCCGCCAATCGTTCGTGTACCAGCTTAAGACGCCATGGTCCAAGTGCCGTTCTGGGCGCTAGTGCGCTGCGAGTCCGACATGAAGTGATTGACCTTTGTAAAATACGCATCCACGCGTAAGGCTCGCACAGTTGGGGAAATTTCCTTCACTCTGTATTTCAGCCCCGCGCGGTCGGCATTGTCGTAATCGGAGTCCATCGTCAAATACGGGTAGAGCACGAGTCCGCTTTGCTGACGCGTGTAGCTGAGCGAGAGTTTCTGATTTTCGGCTGGAGCGAAATCAGTGGAAAACCATCCTGTCTGAATGTCGAACGCCTTTTGATTCAAAGCGGCTGTGTTGTAGTTGGCATAGGTGGTAAACGAACGTCCTGATCCATCTTTGTAAGGGTCTGACGTGCGATAGGAATATCCCGTCAGCACCTTGAACTTGTCGGTGCCATAGGAACCCGTCACGGCAGGATTGTAGAAACCGAAAGAGCCGGTGCTGAACGATGGCGTGATCTGCAGACCGGTGCCTGGCTCCTTGTTGATGATCTTGACCGTCCCGCCTAGGCTGCCCTGGTTCTCTACGTCGAACGCACCCTTCACGACGTCAACGCGCTCGACTTCGGCGAAGTCAACGTGCTGCGCGGCCGGGTCCATATGTCCAGGACAGGCGCCGTAGATGCGCGCGCCGTCGATGGTGACGACGATGTTGTTCTGCTGGAATCCGCGCACGACGACGTCGTTCGCGATTCCGCCCTTGCGTATCTTCCACACGCCGTCAACTTTCTCCAGCGCTTCGCCGACGTCCTTCGCCGAACTCTCGCGTACTTCGCTCATATCGAGGCTGTCGGTGTAGATTGGCTGTTTGTCGTTGACCTGCACCGTTTCCTGCACCGTAGCAAGTTGTAACAAGATGTCCCGCTTCAGGTTCTGCGAGGATGAGAAGCATGAAGACGCCGGTTTCGGCATCGACGCCCAGCAGCGCGATCAGGCCAACCCACACCGCGATGCTCATGTTGTAGCCGGCGAGATAGAGGAACCACACCGCGCCGATCGCGGAGAACGGTACCGCCAGCAACACGATCATCGTCTTGGTGACCGACCGCGTGTTCATGTAGAGCAGCAGCAGGATCAGGAACAGCGTCAGCGGCAGAATGTACGTCAGGCGCTGTTTGACGCGCTGCATGGACTCGAACTGCCCGCTCCAGGAAATGGCGTAGCCGGGCGGCAGCTTCACCTTGTCGCGCAGCAGCGGAGCCGCCTCGGCGACGTAACTTGCTGGATCGCGGCCGGCGATGTCCACGTATACATAACCGGTGAGCAGGCCGTCCTCGTTGCGGATCATGGCTGGCCCGCTGCTGGTGCGTATATCCGCCAGCTCCGACAGAGCCAGTTGTCGTTGTGGGCCGGCGGCGACCAGCACGCGGCCCAGCGCGCCCATGTCGCTGCGAAAATCGCGCATGTAACGGACGTTGACCGGGTAGCGCTCGCGTCCTTGGACAGCGGTGGAAATATTCTCGCCGCCAATGGCGTTCTCCACAGCTTGTTGCGCTTCCTCAACGCTCAGGCCGTAGCGCGCCAGTTCTTCGCGTTTCCACTGAATATCCAGGAAATAGCCGCCGCCGGCACGCTCGGCAAATACGCTGCGCGTGCCTTTGACCGCCGGCAGTTGCGCTTCGATCTGTGTGCCGATCGCCTCGATCTGCTTCAGGTCGGAGCCGGAAATCTTCAATCCGACCGGAGTTCGTATGCCCGTGGTCAGCATGTCGATGCGGCCCTTGATCGGCATGGTCCACGCATTGGCCACGCCTGGAATTTTGAGCGCGGCGTCCATCTGGGAAATCAAGTCCTGTGACGAGATGGTGTCGGGAGTGATGTGCCGGAAGATGCGCTTGGCCCACTCCGGCGACCACGACGAGTACCACGTGTCCACATGGCGCCACTCCGAACGCGGCCTCAGAATGATGACCGTTTCCAGCATCGATAGCGGTGCCGGATCCGTTGAGGTTTCCGCCCGGCCCGCCTTGCCCAGCACCCGATCGACTTCCGGGAACCGCTTAATGATGCGGTCGGTGACCTGCGTCAACCGCTGTGCCTCGGTGATCGAGATGCCCGGCATGGTCGAAGGCATGTAGAGGATGGCGCCTTCGTCGAGCGGCGGCATGAACTCCGAGCCCAGCTTGAAGAATACGGGGATCGTGATGATCACCAACGCAAGCGCCGTGGAAACAACCGCCCACTTCCAACGCAAAGTCCAGCGAACCGCCGGTTCGTAAATGCGCATCAGCACGCGGCTGACCGGATGCTTGTCTTCAGAGCGAATCTTGCCCACCAGTGCGGCATTAACGATCCTGCACAACCACGCCGGACGAAACTCGAAATTCTTGACGTGGGTCAGCATCAGTCGCAGGGCAGGGTCGAGCGTGATGGCGAGCACGGCGGCGATGACCATCGCCAGGGTTTTGGTGTACGCCAGCGGCTTGAACATGCGCCCTTCCTGCGCTTCCAGCGTCAGCACCGGCAAGAAGGAAACCGCGATCACCAGTAGCGCGAAGAACGTCGGCCCTGCGACCTCTTTGACGGCGTCGATCACGACCTCGCGGTAGTCGCGCTTGCGCCCGGTCTTCTCCCATAGTTCTAGCTTCTTGTGCGTCTGCTCGACCACGACGATTGACGCGTCGATCAGTTCGCCAAAGGCGATGGCCACGCCGGCCAGCGACATGATATTGGCGCTGATGCCCAGCATCCGGAACGGGATGAACGACAGCAGCACCGCCGCCGGGATCGTAATGATCGGAATGGACGCGCTCGGAAAATGCCAGAGGAACACGAGGATGATCAGCACTACCGTGATGATGACCTCGATAATGGTTTGTCTCACGTTGCTGATCGAGCGGTGGATCAGCTCCGAGCGGTCGTAGATGGGAACAATTTTGACGCCCTCGGGCAGTCCGGGTTCGATCTCCTTGATCTTTGCCTTGACGCGATTGATCACATCGAGCGCGTTTTCGCCACTGCGCATCACCACGATGCCCGAAACGGCTTCGCCCGTGCCGTCAAGGTCGGATACGCCACGGCGCAGGTCGGGCCCCATCACGACCTGGCCCACATCTTTAATGCGGATGGGTGTGCCGTTTTCGCTGGCGGTGAGCGCGATGTTTTCGAAGTCTTCGATGGACTGGGCATAGCCCCGACCACGCACCATGTACTCGGTCCCGCCGAACTCCACGAGACGACCGCCGACCTCGCTGTTGCCGCCGCGAACGGCTTCGACGACCTTGCTGATCGGTATGCCGTAAGCCTGCAACCGATTGGGGTCAAGATTGACCTGGTACTGACGGGTGAAGCCGCCCAGCGGGGCCACCTCGGCAACGCCCGGCACGGCCTTGAGGTAGTAGCGCAGATACCAATCCTGATACGAGCGCAAATCGGCCAGGCTGTGCTTGCCCGAGGTATCAACCAGTGCGTACTGATAGACCCATCCCAAACCCGTCGCGTCCGGACCTAATTCCGCTTTCACTCCTTCGGGAAGCCGCGGCAATACGCTCGATAAGTACTCCAGCGTGCGCGAGCGTGCCCAATAAAGATCGGTGCCGTCCTGGAAAATGACGTAAACGTAGGAGTATCCAAAGTCGGAGAAGCCGCGCACGGTCTTCACGCGTGGCGCGCCCAGCATGGCGGTCACAATAGGATAGGTGACCTGGTCCTCGACGATGTCCGGGCTGCGGTCCCACTTGGAGTAGATGATGACCTGCGTGTCGCTCAGATCGGGCGTGGCATCGAGCGGCACGGTCATCATCGACCACCAGCCCACCACGCAAGCGACTACCACCAGTGCGCAAACCAGCAGCTTGTTCTCGACCGAGAAATCGATGATGCGGTTAATCATGGCTGGGTCCTTTGTGGCTGGACGCCACATACCGCTCAGGGTCCTTCTCAAACTTGCTCTTGCAGCTCGTGGAACAGAAATAATAGGTCGCCCCGCGATATGAGGCAGTGTTTCCCGCAGCAGTAGCCACAGCCGGATCAATGTCCATGCCGCAACTGAGATCCTTCACCGAATGCGCCTGCGCTTCTGTCGTTTTTGCCATCGACATCTCGGAGTGATGATGGCCAGAGTCGTCCTTCATAGCCGCCATTTCCATCTTCGGCGCGGGGCTGCCCGCGGCCGTTGCTTTCAAACGGCTCTCCGAGTCCATAAGGAACGTTCCTGAAACCACGACGCGGTCGCCGGTCTTGAGCCCGCTGACGATCTGAACGCGATCGCCCAATTGGAAAGCTTGAGAGAAGCTCTCCCCCTCGCATTTCAGGCGACGCAGCCTCCTGCCCCGGTTGCACGCGGCGACGAGCGCCAGACTAAACAAAAGACGTTGAACGAGGATTTCGATTCCTACGGACGCCTCATTCAGAAGCTTGGTACCACGGTTGGCGGCATAGACTACCTCGCCACTCCGACGGACACTGCGTCGAGGGGCGAGACCCAGATATGGAAGGTCGCCAATCTGACCGGAGATACTCACCCCATGCACTTCCATTCCTTCACCGATCCAGTGTTGCTGACTTCAAACCTCATGAGGATGCGAGTATCCGGACCCTGCCCAGAGATTGGCGTTGGAGCGCCGCCAATGCAGGTCAAGTCCGGACCGCCGGGATAATAGTCGTTGCGGATGTCGCCACCGGGGAATGGAGCTGGCGCATCGTTGTAGAGAATTACAGTGCGTCCTTCGAAGCCCCTGAAATCGACGATTATGTCGGCTTGATTGGGCCCCGGCGCTCCATTTGCGAAGCGCCGGGGTCGATGTCCATCCCGCAACTTGGATCTTTCACCGAATGCGCCTGCGCTTCTGTCGCCTTTGCCATCGCCATCTCAGAGTGATGATGGCCAGAGTCGTCCTTCATAGCCGCCATTTCCATCTTCGGCGCGGGGCTGCCCGCAGCCGTTGCTTTCAAGCGGCTCTCCGAGTCCATTAAGAACGTTCCTGAGACCACAACGCGGTCGTCCGCCTTGAGTCCGCTGATGACTTGAACGCGGTCACCGAGTCGCCATCCGGTTTCGACCTCGCGTGGTTCGAAGAATCCGTTGCCTCGATCGATGAACACTCGCTTTTTGAGTCCCGAATCGAGCACCGCATCCACGGGCACGCTCAGTCCGGGAGGAACCCGCGTCGGCAACTCAATGTCGACGAACATACCGGGGCGAAGGACAAAGCCAGGATTGTCCGCTTCGAGGCGAATCTTGAGCGTGCGCGTGGCGGGATCGAACTGCGGCAGAACGTCACTGACACGGGCGCGAACTTTCTTTCCCTCTTGTGGCAAGTTGACGGTGGCCACGGTGCCGGGACGGAAGTATCCGGCTACGTTGTACGCCGTGCATGTTCGACAGCTTGGAGGTGAAAGTCCTCTTCACAACCTGATGGAGGTGAAGTGATAGCGAAGCGCAAGGGCGTTACCGCGAGGTGGGGTCTGAAGGAAGCGTGGAGCAAACACGCGGGCCGATGAACAAGAACCGGATGATGAGGCCTACGGTGCCGGGCGAGCGGGCAACGAATCGCGAAGCCCATATCCATCAAGGGCACTGGTGGTAAATCCGGCGGTCGTGCGTGGAAGGCGGTCGAGCTTATCACGGGAGATCTGCTATGCGTCACGAAGTCGTGACTGAGGGCATCGTGAGGTGTCCTGACCGCATGGCAGAAGTCAGCAGAGGGCGTAGTAGTCGCGCGAGCGACGAAGGCCCGAACGATAGGAAGAGTCAGTAGTGCTTGGATCTCGATGAGGGCATTGCACTAGCCATCCCGCCTTTGGCGGGCCTCTGGTAGGCACGGCGCGGTGAAGCCGCAAAGGATGCTAACCAGAGAAGTGAAGCCCACACGGCGTCCCCAAACCAGGAACGCTCAGCCTACCAGTCCATCGGTGGGAGGAACCTATCGAACCGCCGTATGCGGACCCGCTTGTACGGTGGTGTGGCAGGGGAAGAGAGGCGACTCTCCCCCCTATGCCGATTTCAAAAACGTCTGCCAGTATCCAGACGCGGCTCAAGTCGGCTACCCGATAAAACTCGGCGCCCTTGTCGAACCGCTGGCCCGGCGAAACGCTGCGCGCGATGATGAACCCGTCAACCGGGGACACAACGTCAATACTGTCAGCAGGCTGATGCTGCTCGGAAATTTGCTTGATCTGGGCTTCGCTCATTCCCAAAGCGCGAAGACGGCCCAGGGCAAGCGTGGTAGTTTGAGACCTCCATTCGTTCTCATTCGTTACTTCTCTAAAACCTTGGGGAGGCTTTTGAGCGGAAGCGAGATAAGTCTGCTGTGCAGTCAGAAAATCGTTGCCGAAGAACGTAGCCAACACCTCGCCTGCCTTGACGAGGCTGCCGGTGGTATCGCGAAATGTTTTCTCTACATAGCCGTCGGTCCCGGAAACCACCCGGTAAGTGCGTTGCTCATCGGCCGCAACTCTGCCCGACAGGCGCACATTGCGAGCGCCGGAAGTGGTTTCCACGGCAGCGACACGAAGCCCAATCAGTTGTTGCTGTTCGCTGCTGATATGAACCGCACCTGGCACAGAGGAAGGGTCAGCAGGACTGCTGCTCGACACGCCGGTTTCGCCATCTGCATAAACCGGCTCTAATTGCATTCCGCAGTCCGGAGCGATGCCCGGCTTATCGGACTTGTAGGCGGGATGCATCGGATCGACCCAGTAGAGAACGCGGCGCGCACTCGAATTTTCGTTGGTCTTATTGCCAGTGGAATGCCGCCCTGCCAGAAACGACAGGGCCATGAGTGCCGGAACGATAACGATAAGGATTAGGTACGGTGCCTTTTTCATAAGTCGACGGATCCCCGGGTGTAAAGAAGGGGGAGGGGCGCCCCCCTCCCCGCAGTTGTTACTCGTTCTTACTGAGAGACGCCAGTCAACGCCGCGGTTTGCGGACTGCCCGAAGCGTTGTCACTGACGTTGAGGGTAGCGTTCATTGTGCCCCTTTGGTTCGGCGAGAAGGTTACGTTGATGGTGCAACTCCCGCCTGCTGCCAGGCTGTTGCCGCACAAACTCCTCACCGAGAATTGGTTCGCACTCGCGCCACTAATTGACACCCTGTTAATGGTTAACGTTGCCGCCCCTTGGTTGGACAGAGTGAACGCCGTGACAGTAGGAGCGGTGATGGTGATACCGGTGCTCACCACGCCAGTGCCTGTGATTGAAACGGTGAGGGTTGGATGCGCAGGATCGTTCGTCGTCAGCGTAATCGTTGCGCTCGCCGGTCCAGCGGTTGTGGGGGCATAGGTGACAGTGAACACGCAGGTTGCGCCAGGGTTAACGCTCGTGCAGCTCGAGGCCGTCGACGTAAAGTCGGTAGACCCCGTCTGCGCGCTGCTCAGCGTCAGCGTGGCATTGCCCGTGTTGGAGATCGTCACCTGTGCGGGTTGTGAGTTCGCCAACGTCGACGTGGACGTGCCCACGGTGACGTTGCCGAACGCGAGAGTCGTGGCCGAAATGCCGGGTGGTCACGCTTACCGTCACGCCCACCCCGAGCGGATTCTCTCCGACCGGCAACGTGACATTGAGCGTAGATGGTGGAACTCCGATCAGCCAAGCTCTCGCCGGCGGATTGGCGACGTTTACCATCACGGCGCCTAACGCGGGGACCCATTCTCTTCTGGCTGACTACGCGACGCAGGGCGGATTCCAGGCCAGCAGCGCGACGGGCAGTCTCGTCGTGAACCAGGCGGCGTTGACCATCTCGCCGAGTCCCAATCCGGCGTCGATGATCTACGGCGGACCTCTGCCGGCTCTGACTCCGAGCTATAACGGATTCGTCACAGGACAGGGACCCGGCAACCTGACTGGAACCGCGCTCTGCTCAACCACAGCGACGAGCGCGAGTCCGGTTGGCGCGTACTCCAGCGTTTGCGCCGGCGCAACGAGCACGAACTATCTCATCGGCTATCCGGCTGGAGTCGTCAATGTCGTGAAAGCGACGTCTGCAACAACGATTACGTCGAACTTGCCAAGTCCGGCGATCATCGGGCAGATCGTCACCGTCAGCTTCAAGGTTGCTCCGCAATTCACGGGAGTTCCTACTGGAAGCGTGAAGGTCACGGCCAGCACGGGCGAAACCTGCACCAGCGCACTCACCGCTGGAGTGGGAAGTTGCCCGCTGACGTTCGCGACTGGTGGCTCGAGAACGCTGGCCGGGGTTTACTCTGGCGACGTCAACTTCCTCACCAGCACTTCCGCTCCAGCGACCCAGGTGGTGAGCAACGTAAGCCTGAGCACGTTATCGTTGTTGTTCGGCAACCAGTTTGTCGGCACTACGAGCGCGTCGCAGGCGGTTACTGTCGCGAACGTGGGAACGACGACGCTGAGCATCACCCGCATCGCGACCACGGCCAACTTCACCTACAACAGCAACTGCGGCAACTCGCTGCCTGCTGGGCGTAGCTGCCGCATCAACGTGAGCTTCGCGCCCACGACCACTGGCGTTCTGACGGGCATGTTGCCGTTCGCGAAGTACATGTCGGGCACTGATTGCGTGCTCGGCCCATTCAGCGGCGAGTCGCCTTCGGGAACCGTCCACTGCTGAGGAGTGCCGTCGCTGATCCACGGAGTTGCGCCACCGTGCAGATGCAGGGTGCCGCGATTCTGCGGGAGATTGCCTGCCATATAGGTGGGGTCAACTGGAATGAACAGATCGCCGCCCGCTCCGGTTGGCAGAAGGTTCTTGAACAGGACGCGCACCGGCCTATTCTTCTGCGCCAGAATTAGAGGCCCGAGGTAGGGATTGCTCATGCACGTCGTCGATGTCGCGTTGGCGAGCTGACAGTACCCGCGCAGCGTCGTTGGCGGAAGGCTCGCGTGCATCTGACTCTGGTACTGCACGAGTGCGATGACGTAGAAGTCGGATCCCGGAAACGTCGTCGTGTCTGGGGTCGGGATCGACAACCTCAGGTCGGGCAGCGCATCTTGGAACTTCAGCATTCCAGTGCCCGCCGTGAACGGTGCGCCAATGTTGGCCGTGACCATCGCGCCCGATCCGCACACGGGTTGGGCAGCGCCGCCGCAGTTCGTGTCAACGATCGTGACCTGCGGCATGGTGTAGTTGGGGAAGGTCACGCCAGTTACGCTAGCGATCGCACCGCTTGTCGGATCGACCGTTGCCGTGGCCGTCGCCCCGCTGCCGGTGATGTCCGTGATCACGACCTGCGGGCTCACGTAGCCACTTCCGCCAGAGATCGTCGATTTCGTGCCGGTAGACCCGGTAGCCCGGCCACCCAAGAACTTTGCTCCACTCGTTGTCCCGCATACCGCCAAGTGTAACCAGAGTTCCGGAAAATCAAAATGCCCATTTAATCAGTCGCCGTTACAGATTCCTGTGCAGAGCCCATTTTTCATTGCGCATAATTGAGCCGAACGGAATCACTGGGTCGCGTGGTCGCCATGCGATCCGAGCGAACGCGCGATTAAGCCAACTCCCCCGACGAGCAGGACGAGCATAATAATGGTATTGAACAGGCTGGTCGGCCGAAAATAGATGTGCATATTGGCGATTACACCGGCGAGGATAAACAGCGCACCGGCAAGTAATAGTATCCAGCCAACGATATTGCGGCCGCTCCAGAACAGGATGCCCACGCCGAAAAGCATCGGAATCAGCGTGATGCCGAAGGTGTTCGCACCGTAAAAGCTCCAGTAGGAGCCCACTACGCTGACCTGGTTCATCAGCAGATATCCGCCTATGCAAGCCATGGCGAAGCCGATGATAAAGTGGCCGAGTCCGCCGGGCGTACCACCCACGTCAGTGAAGGAACGGTTCTCCATGCCACGGAGGATACCAGAGGTTGGCCCTGTTGTCCTCAGCGAAAAGCAGGAAACCCTCGCCGCGGCGCAGAATCACAGCTTGCGATAAGTCGATTGCAACCTGTAATAGCCCTTTAATAGCCTTCGATTTCGCTTTTGCACTCCACGGAACAACGGTAAAATCAGCTACTCACAACTTGGCGGACAAAATTCGCACAAGCTAATGAAGCGGCCCGTGGCGCAGGACCCGCGCGTTAGATGGGTCCACCGAGGAGAGCTATGACAAACAAGCAGCACGGTATTCTCGACAGCCTCAAGCACCTGGCATTTGAAGACGAGCCGGAGTCTCCCAAGCCCATCGCGGAAACCACGCCTTCTGCTGTTCCGATCGCGGTTTCTCCGATTGCGCCCACGATGCCGGCACCGCTTCCCTCAGCCTACGCTCACCCTATCGACGCAGGCCTTGTGCCCGACAACGATCAGGTTTACAAGAGGCTTCAGTCCAGGACTGATTTCGATGGCACCGACGTCGCCGCGACGATTAACAAGTTCCTGCAGCCGCTGGCGGCGATTGCCGATACCGTAATGCCCCCGAACGTGAAGTTCAAGACCGCGGTGCTCCAGGCTAAGGCGCAAGCCGGACTGACCGAAGACAGTATCCTCGCGACCTTCGACAAGATGAAAGCCGCGCTGCAGCAGGAGCAAGATGCTTTCGCCGCAAAGGCCCAGCAGTTTCAGGCACGCGAAATCGCGGGCCGACAGGATCGCATCGGCCAGGTCACGGCGCAGATCACACAGCTTCAGCAGGAGCTGGCGCAATTGTCCACCGAACTGGTTGACGCACAGGGCAAGGCCGCCCATGCGGAAGCGCAGTTTAATGCCGCCGTGCAGCGGCGCAGCGGTGAAATTGAGCAGCAGAAGGCGCAGTACGCGGAACTCTTGAAAGGTTAAGGAATCCATCATGAGCATCGTTCCCTCTACCCCGAGCTTCACACAGAATCTGCAAGGGTACACGCCGAGGTCGTTCTGGAAGCGCCCCGAGGGGCCTTTCGGTATGGTCGCCCTGGTGGCCCTTCTGTTGGCCGGAGGCTACGCCCTCTACATCGTCCTGCCATTTCTGATCACGCTGTTGACGAACACACTGTATGCCAGCGCTCTGGCCGCAGTATTGGTGGTCATCGGCTGGCTCGTGTTTAACCCAACCTTCCGCACAGCCGTGAAGAACCTGTTCCAGAACACGGTGCGGTGGTTCGCTTCCTGGGTGGTCGAGACCGATCCTATTGGGATTCTTCGCAACAATCTTGACGACATGAAGAAGGCGAAGTACAACCTCGACCAGACGGTGCAGCGCTTCTCCGGCAGCGAAGAAAAACTGCAGCGCAGCATCGCCGCCAAGAACGACGAGATCAACGGCCTCGGCCGCAAAGCCGCCAAGGCGGAGCAAATGGCGGGCGCCTCCAGCGATCAGATGGAGCGTGAGCGCCTGATGCTCGAACGCCAAACGTTCCTCGAAAACGCGGGCATGTTGATGCAGGGCGTAAAGCAACTGCAGTCGCTGGAAGCCCAGACGTCCAAGATGTTGAACACGTTCCAGCACTGGTCGCAGATTGCCGACAGCAAGATTCAGCGCACGGAGAATAAGGTTAGCTTCCTCGCCGAACAGCGCAAGATGATCCTCGACGCCAAGGCCACGCTCGGCGTCGGACAGCAATTGCTGCGCGGAAATCCGGAGCAGTTGAAGATGGTCGATATGGCTCTGGACTATCTGGAAGAAGATACGGCTCGCACGCTGGGCGAAATCAAGGAATTCTCCCGCTACACCGACAAAATGCTTACCGACGAGCAGATCGAGTCTGGCGCGGCAGCCGATGAGGCCGCCGCACGTTTCGCAGAGTTCAGCCAGAAGCTGCTCACTGCGGGCGATAAGCCCTCGGTGGCGGACATGATCGTAATTCCAGGGGTGAGTAATCCGGCTCCGGCTCCAGTGAACGTTGCTCACAAGATCGCCGCTTCGAAAGATGGCGGCGACTACGACGGGATGTTCAAGTAGGCGGGATCGAAAGATTAATTTCAGCGTTTTGATTTGAGAGGACTTATCCAATGGCACGTTTGAAGCCGCAAGCGAAAGCTTTCCTTCTTGTTGTGGTAGCAGTGGCCGTGGTCTTCGGACTGCGTTTCGCCATGCAGAACGGTCTTATTCCGACTCCGGGCATCATGAAGTCGGTGGTCGCCAGTCGCGTCGAGTTGCCGCCTCAGACGGAAGCGCAAGTCGCGAACGTGACGGCCGCGCCGTATCCCACGAGCGTTCCGGCGAATGTTTCCGCGACTCACATGCCCTTCGACATTTGGGAGTGGAACGCGATGTACGCGCTGATCTATGCCAATGGCGGCAAGGACACGACCAAGGGATCGCTGATGGAAAAGAACGGCGTGAACCTGACGCTCCATCGCGAAGATTCGAACACGCAGATGAAGGCCGATTTGCTGGCCTGTGCCAAACAACTTCATGACGGAGAGAAGACCTGCTCTTCCGGCGCGGCTGCGCTCGTAGTGATGGGCGACGGCGGTGGCCAATGGCTGGCCGACCTGAACCCGCAATTGAAGAAGCTTGGCCCCGAGTACCAGGCGGTCATCATCGGCGCCGTGGGCCGTTCCAACGGAGAAGACGCGCTGCTTGGCCCTGCCGAGTGGAAGGCGAATCCGCAGAACATGAAGGGCAAGACCGTCGTGGGCGTTATTCGCGACGGCGACTGGAACATCGCGCTGAACTTCATGGGCTCCAACGGCCTTAAGAACAACCCCGACCTCAAGACCTATGACCCGGACGCCGTGAACTGGATTTCGGCACCGGACGAGGATTACATCAAGGCCGTCACCGAGGTGTATATCCCGAACCGTTGCGAAGACCGCAAAGTGGTGAAAGACGGTCGCCCGACGGGCGAGACCAAAAACGTATGTCCGGATGGTGTCGTCACCTGGACGCCTGGCGATGAACAGGCCGTGCACGGCCGTCCCGGAACGACCAAGATTGTCTCCTCGCACGAGTACGCGTCGCAGATGCCCGCGGTCATTCTCGGAATCAAAAAGTTCTTCAGCGACAACCGCGACGAGACGCAAGGCCTGTTGGCCTCCGTGTTCCAGGCTGCCGACCAGTTAAAGGCCTTCGATGCCGCCCGCCGCAAGGCCGGCGAAATCTCCGCCAAGATTTACAACGACCAGAACGGCGACTATTGGTACGGCTACTACATGGGCATACGCGATCCCAAGACGGGCCAGCCTTTGGGCGGTTCGGCGGTCTTCAACCTCGAAGATAACGTCAACTACTTCGGGTTGGATGGCCGTCACAACAACAACATGCGTGCCACTTACGAGACGTTCGGCAAGATCGCAACGCAGAATTATCCGGAACTGTTCAAGAACAATCCGATCCCCGCTTATAAAGAAGCGGTGGATACGTCGTTCGTTTTCGGCGCGCAGGCGATGCTGAATACAAGCGGCGTGCAGGGCGCAAGCGCCGAGACGGTTGACTACGCCGGAGAGGCGGCCCGCGGAAGCGTGGTCGGTCACAAAGCGGTATACATCAACTTCGCAACCGGATCGGCCCAGCCTCTGCCCAGCAGTATCGCCGCTCTCAATCAACTGAAAGACGAGCTGGCCATTAACTCGCAGCTCGCGATTCAGATCGACGGTTTCACCGACGACGTGGGAAGCGATACCTCGAACGTTCCGTTGAGCGAAAGACGCGCCATGGCCGTAAAGCAATTCTTCCAGCAGGCGGCTCCGATGAGCTTCCCCGAGATGCGCTTCAAGTCGGTCATGGGACACGGTTCGCAGAACCCGATCGCCCCGAACACGACCGCCCAGGGCAAGGCCCTGAACCGTCGCGTCGAAATCACTCAGATCGGCCAGTAGTCCCGAAAACTTAGCCGGGGAGGGATCTCCTCCCCGCTCCTCATTCGAGTTCAACAAATGATCGAAGCTCTTTCGATTTTTTCTCCCAATCGTGTTCTGAGCAAGAACACGATTCGGCTCTTGATCGCCGCCCAGGTTGTGACGGCGCTGCTATTGTGGGCGTTCAGTCCGTTCCTGCTCCTCCCCAAGCCTGGTGAAGTGCTGGGCGCACTTGGCGAATTATGGAGCCAGGGCCTGGGCGCGGAACTCATCACCAGCTTCCTCCTTAACGTTCAGGCGATCGCGGTCTCAACGGTCCTCTCGCTGTTTTTGGCCTACGCCAGCGTGATGCCGTTCTTCCGTCCGATTGTTGCGCTTCTGAGCAAGCTTCGCTTCCTGTCGCTCGTCGGACTGACGTTCTTCTTCACCCTCATGGCCAAGAGCGGCCATCAGCTGAAGCTCTCGTTGCTGGTCTTCTCTGTCTCCGTTTTCTTTGTCACCGGCATGGCGGACGTCATCAATGCCATTCCGAAAGAGAAATACGACCTGGCGCGAACGCTCCGCATGGGCGAGTGGCGCGTGGTGTGGGAAGTGATCATCCTCGGCCAGTTCGACAAGGTGTTCGACGTTCTTCGTCAGAACGCAGCCATAGGCTGGATGATGCTCACCATGGTCGAAGGTATCGTTCGTTCCGAAGGCGGCGTCGGCACGGTTCTACTGGACCAGAATCATCATTTCCGGCTTTCGGCAGTTTTCGCCATCCAGTTGACAATCCTGTTGCTCGGACTTCTTCAGGACTACGGTATCGGATTGACCAAGAGCATGCTTTGCCCGTATGCCGCATTGACCTTGGAGCGCAGCTAATGGGGAACACCACGTATACTCTCGGCAAAACTCTACTCAAGATCGAAAACGTCTCGCTCGTCTATGATGACCGCCCGATCCTGAAGGACGTTAATGCGGAAGTTCGCGACATCATGGTCCCGGGCAGGACGCAGGGTCAGGTCGTCGGATTTCTGGGTCCCTCAGGCTGCGGCAAGACCAGCCTATTCCGCATTATTGCCGGCTTGAACAAACCCACGTCCGGGCGGGTGTCGGTGAATGGCTTCGATCGCCCCGTGCGGGCCGGTGAGGTCGGTGTCGTGGCGCAAAGCTATCCACTCTTCGAACATCGCACCGTGATGGGCAATCTGCTGTTGGCGGCGAAACAGAAAAACGGAGACTCCGGTGATCCCCGCGACCGAGTCATGGCGTTGTTGAAAGAATTCGAACTTGAGGACAAGTTCAACCTTTATCCGGCGCAGCTCTCCGGCGGACAGCGCCAGCGTTGTGCCATCATCCAGCAGATCCTGTGTGGCGATCACTTCCTGTTGATGGACGAACCGTTCTCGGGCCTCGACCTGCTCATGCTCGAAAAGACCTGTGAGTTGATCACGAAGGTCGCCGACATGGATGACCTGAATACGATCATTGTCGTCACCCACGATGTTACGGCGGCATGTTCGGTGGCCGATCACATATGGCTGATGGGCCGCGACTCGGACGCTAAGGGAAGCAAGATCCCCGGGTCGCGCATCGTGAAAGAGTTCAACTTGATTGAGCGCGACCTCTGCTGGCAGCCGGATATCATCACTAAACCGCAGTTCACCAACTTTGTTCGTGAAGTGAAAGAAGAATTCAGGAGACTCTAATGGATGAGAAGAAAGAAGTCGAACTTCTGGTTTGTAAATGCAAGTCTTGCACTCATTGGGAGATTGGCAAGGACTTCATACTTTGTAAGACTTGCGGATTGACCTTACCGGCGAAAATTAAAGTGGACGACCATCACATGCTTCACTGGCAGAAGCACGAACGCTAGCCAGGGCGGTTCGCCCGAAGAGCTTCAAGCTAAAAGGACCTGCAAACCGTAGGAATCAGTCGACTAATTCCGCAAAAAACGTCGGAACTTGTTGCGCAATTGTGTCGCTAGCTGACTGATATGGAGTGGCGGGAACACTATTTCCGCCAACCTACACCGCCGCCGCTGGTGGTGGTTGTTGTTGATGCGGCTTCTTGTCAGCTGGTCATGTTGCCGCTACCAGACGAACGGAATCAGCGCACTCGTCCTCTTCCTGTACGCGGGATACATATCCGGGAACTGCTCCATCATGAGCTTCTCTTCCGTCCTCGCGCTGTATACAAAGAAAGCGCAGATGATGACGAAGAATAGCAGCCACACCGTGCCGGCGACGAGTGATGACCCGAGGATTGCCAAAAGAATCCCTGTGTAGATGGGATGTCGTACGAAACGATATGGACCCGTCGTGACAAGTTCGTGTCCCTCTTTGAGCGACATCGGCGTCCCCCAGTTTCTGCCCAAGTGCAGTCGCGCCCAGACGGCAAATGCCAATCCCACAACACAGAGAGCAAGTCCGACAATATGGAGCGCAAGGTTGGACGAGTGGACAACGAGGCGTTGGGTGCGGAGCAGCCGAGTGAGCAGAACGGCAGCGATGACAAGCAGAACGCGGATACCAGCACCTCGCCGCCACGGCGTTCGGCGCAAAGCCTTCTTTACGCCAATGGCAGAGATTAGCCAATAAGAATAGAAGACAATCCAGAGGGCGATGATTGCGGCGGTGAAGGTCATAAGCATGCACTTTGTACCCATAACTGTACAGCCATGCGTAGCACCAGACCACTGTGTTTTGGGCTTGCCCTTGAGACGTGGAGCCAGCAGGGCCCGCCCGACTGGAGTCCGGCGCTACGGCAGGTCGTGGTCTGTGCGGAGTGCCCAGTCCGGCGACGGTGACGCGACTCATTCCCGTTATGGAACTATCCCGCTACTTTCACCGTTAATTCACGAAGTTGCAGTCTGTTTGTAGCTGCATCTTGTTAAAAGTGCATTCATATGCACAATAAAAATTCTGTACGCCACATCGGCTTTGCGGTGTGTTTGTGTCTCGCGCTGTTGTTCTTCGCGCCAGCGCCCATTCATGCCGCGTCTTCTAACATCGTCGTCAGCCAGGTATTTGGCGGCGGCGGTAACAGCGGCTCAAGCTGGAAAAACGATTATGTCGAACTCTTCAACCGGGGAGCGTCACCGGTCACGATTACTGGCTGGTCCCTGCAGTACAGCTCCAAAACCGGTACGGGAACCATCGGTAACAGCTACATCCATACCCTGACCGGCACCATCCAGCCCGGCCAGTACTTTCTGGTCGTGGAATCGCAAGGCAGCGGCGGCACCACGGATGTGGCATCCATGTCCGACGTCACGCCAGTCGGGCCTCTCGCGCTGAGCGGAACTGACGGCAAAATCTTTCTTGCCAGCGACGCGACTGGGATTGTGCTGGACACTAGCGGATGTCCCACAACCGGCAACGTGGTTGATTTCGTCGGATACGGTGGGGCGAACTGCTCGGAAGGCAAAGCGCCCACAGGCGTGCTAAGCAGCGTCAATGCCGCGATCCGCAAAGACGCATGTATCGATACGGACAACAATGCAGCCGACTTCAGCGTGGCTACGGCTGCGCCGCGCAACACTGCCACGGCATTGCATGTCTGTGCCGTGTCCACCAATCCCTCCGGCACCGGCGTTGCGAGTCCCACTTCGGTTGATCCGGGCCTGACAACGCTGTTGACCGTCACCGTCACCCCTGGTGGCAATCCCACAAGCTCAGGTATTACCGTCAACGGAGACCTGCAAGCCATCGGCGGTGCAGCGTCACAGCAGTTTTACGACGACGGAACGCATGGCGACGTTACGGCGGGCGACAACGTCTTCTCTTATTTGGCGACCGTCGATGCGGCCACCGCAGCCGGTGTGAAATCGATCGGCATCTCTATCGCAGATACGCAACTGCGCACCAGCGCTACCACGATCAACGTCACGGTTAACCAACCGGCGGTATCCGCTACTCCGATCCATTCGATTCAGGGCAGTGGTGACACTTCACCCATGGTCGGCCAGACCGTTACTGCAACTGGCATTGTGACTGCCGTCCGAAGCTCAGGCTTCTATCTGGAAGCGCCGCAAGCCGAGTGGGACTCCGACCCCGCGACGTCTGAAGGCATTTATGTTTACGGCGGAACGACGGGTCTTGCAGTCGGCGATTCCGTGCAAGTGACCGGAACGGTATCGGAATATGGCTCGGGCATGTTGACGACCACCGAGATCACCGGCCCGTCAGTGACCGTGAACAGTCATTCCAACCCGTTACCTCCGGCAGTCGACATCGTTCCTGCCGCTGGTGGCGCTCTCGACCAACTCGAACGTTACGAGAGCATGTTGATTCACATCGCGAATCCGCAAGTTGTGGCTCCGACTGGTGGAACGTCTGCCAGCGACGGCGTCTTCTATGTGACCGCCGCCGGCGTGCCGCGCCCAATTCGCGAGGCGGGACTTGAGCCAGGAGCTGATGCCATCACCGGCATGCCCGCGGGTGTTCCTCACTTCGACGGAAACTCGGAAAAGGTGAAGGTGGACACGTCAACCTGCACCGCGCCCGCCACGGTTGCGGTTGGCGACACCGTTCCCGACATCAGCGGACCGCTCGGTTATTCCAGCGGCGACTTCACCGCCTATCCCGCCTGCCCGTTTACCGTTACCAACACAGCGCATGCGGTTGCACTGCCTGACCCGGGCGCCAACGAGTTCACCGTGGCGTCATTCAACTTGTTGAACTTCACCAACGACGCGGGCCGTATGGCAAAGGCCAGCATGGCGATTCGCGACATCCTGAAGTCCCCTGACATGATCGGCGTCGAGGAAATGAAGGATCTCGCAACGCTGCAAGCCCTGGCCACGAAGATCCAAACCGACGGCGGTCCAACCTACTCGGCAGCGCTGCTGGGGACTGACGCTCGCAGAACGTAGGCGTTCTCTATCGCACCGACCGCGTCAGCGTTTCCAGCACCGTCGAGGTCGGCACTGGCTTGAGCATGGACAACACGAACCACACTGGCCAGACTCCGGTCTTCGATCGTCCGCCGCTGGTCGTGATGGCTAAGATTACCCCCGGCACCGCGATCGGAATACCCAGTCACGTTGTTCGTTAACCACCTGCGGTCACTGATAGGCGTAGATACCAACGACGCCAGCGGCGACTTCGTTCGCAGAAAGCGCCAGGCCGGCGCCGAGGCTCTCGCAACGTTCATCTCGCAAAACCAGACTGCCGGCGAAAACGTGATCTCGGTCGGTGACTACAACGCATTCGAGGTCAATGACGGCTACGTGGACGTGCTTGGCACCATCAAAGGCCAGCCCACAACGTCCGACAAGGTGCTCATGGCCAGTGCCGATCTCGTCGATCCTGACCTGATCGATCTGGCGACCACCAAGCCCGGCAGTTATTCCTATGTCGAAAGCGGCAACGCACAGACGCTGGACCACATTGTCGTGACCTCCAGCCTCACCGGGGGTTCTTATCATCTGGAAGCGGCACACATCAACGCCGACTTCCCGAAAACTTATGCGAACGATGCGACGCGTCCGGAACGTGTATCGGATCACGACCCTGTCGTGGGCTACTTCACGCTGCCGAGCGCCACTCCTGTTCCCGCCGTCACTCTGTCGGCCAGCAATCTTGATTTCGGCGACCAGGTCATCAATGCGACGTCCGCCGCTAAAATCATCACGCTGACCAACTCCGGAACCGCTGCCCTCGGTATCACGAACATCGCAGCCAGCGCAGAATTTTCCGAAGCCAACGATTGCCCGACGTCGCTGGGCAGCAATGCAAGCTGCACAATCACGGTGGCGTTTGCGCCTCTTTCCACCGGAGCGAAAACGGGTGCAGTCACCATTACGGATGACGCAAATGGCTCTCCTCATTCTGTCGCTCTGACCGGAAACGGAACGCCTGTACTTGCGCCCGGCATCGGGTTGTCTGCTGCAAGCCTCGACTTTGGTGCGCAGACGATCACCACGACCTCAAGCAGCAAGACCGTAACAATCACCAATACGGGGACGGCCGATCTCGCAATCAGCGGTATCGTCAAGACGGACGCCAACTCCGATTTCACGTCAACCCACAACTGCCCGGCGTCGCTGAGCAAGGGCTTGACCTGCACGATCACCGTGACCTTTGCGCCGAAGGCCGCTGGGGCCAAGACCGCCACGGTGACCATTACGCACAGCGCCGCTGGTTCGCCGCACACGGTAACTCTGGCCGGCACGGGCACCGACTTCGCAGTCGCTCCGCCCACCGGCGGTTCCGCTTCGGCAACCGTCAACGCAGGTCAGACGGCAACATTCAACCTCCAAATTGCCGGTTCGGCGAGCTTTAGCGGCAACGCGGCACTTTCCTGCTCCGGTGCGCCTGACAAGGCCACCTGCGCGGTTTCATCACCTTCGGCAACGTTGTCCGGCACGACGCCGGTCAGCTTCACAACGACAGTGACCACGACTGCACCAACCACCACCACCGCGGGGTTCCAGTCGACTCCTGGCCCGAGGTCCGGCGTGCCGTTCATTTTCGCGCTGGCGCTGGTCGGACTGGGAGCAATCGTCGTCGTCTCGGGCAGCGGCAAAAAGCGGTTCCGGTTTGCCGGTGCGTGCGCCGCATTGCTGATGGCTGTCGCTCTCAGCTCTTGCGGCGGGAGCAGCAAGACCACGCAGACAATTGCAGGCACTCCGTCGGGAACTTATACCGTAACGGTGACGGCAACTGCCAATGGGGTGACCAGGACTCTCCCGCTCACTCTGAAAGTAAACTGACCGCTGTAAACTCGATTGCAAAAGCGATTGATTGCAGTGATCCAAGAGGGCTCCTCAAACCGGGGAGCCCTTAAACATTGGGTGAAGATGCTGTCGTCGCGCAATACCTGCAAGATCATCTCGTTCGACAGGACTACCTGCTAACCCGCGGCAGGAAGATGTGAAGTTCGAGGCAATTCACATGCCGAACATTGCCCAGCAACAGCAGTTCCGGGTGTCGAAGGTACGTCACCTCGCGTCGACCGTTAGACACGTGTCGAAGTGTCCCGACGCATCTCCCCTTATGTACCTATCCTTAAGCTCTTGATTTTTAACGGTTGAATTGTGCAATGAAATGCGGAGCTGTTGGCGTCCCGCTTGCACATCTACCCCCGCCTGCTGTCTAGCAAGAGAGCAGACGTATGGCCAGGGCCCGGTAGTCGCCCGTAGGGCGAGCGAACCATTTCGGATTTCTCGTCCTTTGATTCTCACCCACAACACGTTTTGGAGGATCTCGTATGACGAAAGAGGCGTTGGGAATGATCGAGACACGTGGCCTGGTGGCTAGCATCGAGGCCGCGGATGCAATGGTGAAAGCCGCCAATGTTGCCCTGGTAGGCCAGGTCAAGATTGGCGCCGGCCTGGTGACGTCGATGGTGCGAGGAGACGTTGGCGCCGTGAAGGCGGCAACGGATGCAGGAGCGGCGGCGGCCCAGAAGGTGGGCGAAGTGGTTTCGGTGCACGTCATTCCGCGTCCACACCAGGATGTCGAGAAAATTCTGCCCCAAGCTGAAGCTGCTGAAGCTGCACATGCATAAGCAGTCCACGAGGATTGCCCGGAGGAATAGCCGATGCAAGAAGATCTTGTCACTAAAGTGATGCAGGAAGTCATGAAACGGGTGGGTAGTTCTACCGGAACCAGCACCGCGCCCGGAAACGGCGGGACAGCAGCCGCGGCAGCGGTAGCTCCCGCGCGTCAGACAAATGGCCATGCCGCAGCGGTGTCGTCCGAACTGGTGCAGTTGACGGAGTTTGTCGGCGCTGGAATGGGAGACACGCAGGGCATAGTTATCGCGAATCTTGACCCGGTGATTCACAAACTCATCGGATTCGACCCGAAGTTCCGCTCGATCGGGGTGATCGGTGGCAGAACCGGCGCGGGACCACACCTGATGGCTGCCGACGAAGCCATCAAAGCCACCAATACGGAAATCATTATGGTGGAGATGCCTCGCGACACGAAAGGTGGAGCGGGCCACGGAAACCTCATCGTATTCGGCGCCGAAGACGTTTCCGACGCGCGTCGTGCGGTCGAGGTTACGCTCGAAACCCTGCCCAAGTATTTTGGCGACGTTTATGCCAACGACCAGGGCTACACCGAAAATCAATACACCGCCCGCGCCAGCAAGGTTCTGCACTACGCGCTGGGAGCTCCTGAAGGCCGTGCATTCGGCCTGATCTTAGGAGCGCCTGCCGTGATCGGCATGTTGATGATCGATACCGCCGTGAAAGCAGCCGATGTCGAAGTGCTGGGCTTCGCCTCACCAAAGAAGGGCACAAGCCTGACCAACGAAGTGTTTATCTGGGTGACCGGTGATTCCGGAGCCGTGCGTCAGGCCGTGATCGCAGGCCGTGAAGTTGGAAACAAGCTTCTCGGAGCCTGGGGACAGCCGCCCAAGTCAGCCACTGGTAGCCCGTACATTTAGGAGCATGTTCAATGGCGAGAAGACAAAAGCGCTTCGAAGTGCTTGCTGAGCGTCCTGTAAACAAGGACGGCTTCATCAAGGAATGGGTCGATGTCGGACTGGTCGCCATGGACAGCCCCCACGATCCGAAACCCAGTATCAAGGTTGCGAGCGGCAAGATTGTGGAGTTGGACGGGAAAGCCCGCGAAGACTTCGACATGATTGACACGTTCATCGCGGACCACTGCATTGATACAACTGTCGCGGAAGAAGCGATGGCGATCAATTCAGTAAAGTTCGCGCGGATGCTGGTTGACATCAACGTGCCGCGTAGTGAGATCGTGCGCTTGTCGGTCGGACTGACGCCCGCCAAAATCGTGAGCATTCTAAAGGAAATGAACGTTGTCGAGCTCATGATGGCGATGCAGAAGCTGCGATCGCGACGCACGCCTGCAAATCAGGCCCACGTGACCAACCTCAAAGACACTCCGGTGCTGCTGGCTGCCGATGCGGCCGAAGCGGGATATCGCGGGTTCAGTGAAATAGAAACCACGGTGGGCGTCGGGCGCTATGCTCCGATGAACGCTCTGTCCCTGCTGGTTGGAGGCCAGACCGGGCGTCCGGGCGTATTGGCCCAGTGTGCCGTCGAAGAAGCTCTTGAACTCTCGATGGGCATGCGCGGCCTGACTCACTACGCTGAAACCGTCTCCGTCTACGGCACCGAACAGGTGTTTGTGGATGGTGACGACACGCCCTGGTCGAAGTCGTTTCTGGCGTCGGCTTACGCCTCACGCGGTCTGAAGATGCGCTTTACGTCCGGCACCGGATCCGAAGTGCAGATGGGATACGCGGAGAAGAAGTCGATGCTGTACCTGGAAGTGCGCTGCATCATGATCACGAAGGGCGCGGGCGTCCAGGGACTTCAGAACGGATCAATCAGCTGCATCGGTGTGCCGGGCTCCGTTCCTGCCGGCATCAGGACCGTGCTCGCTGAAAACGTGTGCACGGTGCTGATGGATCTGGAGGTGGCCTCCGGCAACGATCAGACCTTTACTCACTCCCCAATTCGCAACACGGCTCGCATGATGATGCAGTTCCTGCCGGGCACTGACTTCATCTTCTCCGGTTACGCCGCTGAACCGAATTACGACAACATGTTTGCCGGCTCCACGCACGATGTAGACGATTACGACGACTACCTTGTGCTGCAGCGCGACCTGCAGGTTGACGGCGGACTGCGTCCCGTAAAGGAAGCAGACGTGATCGCGGTGCGCAACAAAGCCGCACACGCACTGCAGGCGGTGTTCGAGGAAATAGGTCTGCCGCCCATCACGGACGCCGAAGTCGAGGCAGCAACCTACGCCCATGGCAGCAAGGAGTTACCGGACCGCAATGTTCCGGAGGACCTGCGCGCCATTGACGACATGATGAAACGCGGCACGACCGGTCTGGATGTCGTCCGTGCCCTGGCAAAACACGGCTTCAAGGATGTTGCCGATTCCGTCCTCACCATGCTCAAGGGGAAGGTCTCCGGAGATTATCTTCAGACCTCCGCGATCTTCACGCACGACTTCGACGTGCTGAGCGCCTTGAACGATCCCAACGATTACGAGGGACCGGGCACGGGCTATCGGCTCGAAGGCGAGCGCTGGAACACGTTGAAGGACATTCCGCAGGCGATCGATCCTGAAAGCATTTAAGGACGGGAGGTTTGGACAGATGAATATCTCAGAAGAAATGGTGAAAGAGATCATCCTGGAGATTCTGCAGCAGATGCAGAACCAAGGGACGACTCCTACACGGCATGAAGATCAGGTCCCGCCTCTTGCCTTCAGAGAAGCCGGCGTTGCAAAGCCCGGGACTGATCGAAACGAAGTGGTCATTGGCCTGCCTCCCGCATTCGGAACAGCCATGACCAAAACCATCATCAACATTCCCCATGCCGAAGTCCTTAAGGAAGTCATGGCGGGAATCGAAGAGGAAGGACTGAAGGCACGCATCATCAAGGTAAACAAAACCGCGGATGTGGCCTTTATCGGACACGAGGCGGCGAAGTTGAGCGGCTCCGGCATTGGGATCGGCATTCTTTGCCGGGGAACATCGGTCATTCATCAGAGGGACCTGGCTCCACTCCAAAACCTGGAGCTGTTCCCACAATCGCCGCTGGTGGAGCGCGAAACTTTCCGCGCCATGGGACGCAACGCCGCCAAGTACGCGAAGGGTGAACGCCCGTCGCCCGTACCGGTGCGCAACGACCCCATGGCCCGGCCGAAATACCAGGGCCTGGCCGCATTGCTCCATAACAAAGAAACGCAGTATGTGAAGCCCAACACGCCATGCACGGAACTTTTCGTGTAGCGCTGGTGGATGGAGGACGGAAGATATGGCCGAACAGACGATCGAATGTCAGTCCGGAACTCATTGCTCTGGCGGTGAAGCGTGCTTTGGCTGCGCTCGGCGAAAACAATGGACATGCAAGCGGCACGGCAGTGAAAACGGCTGTTACACGAAAACCCGAGGCGAAACTGGACGCGAAGAAGGATTATCCGCTCGCGCAGAAGCGGCCCGACCTGGTCCGCTCGGCAACCGGACTGGCGTTGCAAGACATAACGCTGGATAAGGTTATCGCGGGTCAACTTACCTTTGACGATGTCAAGATTCGTCCTGAAACCCT
Organism: uncultured Acidobacteriota bacterium; assembly: GCA_963777415.1. Classification (GTDB taxonomy): domain Bacteria; phylum Acidobacteriota; class Terriglobia; order Terriglobales; family Acidobacteriaceae; genus JAEZPW01. The sequence goes on along the minus strand of CAVZQL010000016.1, from coordinate 80,790 downwards.
GGAATGCCAGGCGCAGATCGCCGAAAGTGCCGGCCGGTATCACCTGGCGGGCAACATGCGGCGGGCTGCGGAAATGACGCGGATTCCGGACGCGCGCGTGCTGGAAATCTATAACGCGCTACGACCGTACCGCTCGACAAAGCAGGAACTGCTCGAGATCGCCAACGAACTCGAAAACAAGTATCAAGCACACGTGTGCGCCGCTTTTGTTCGTGAAGCTGCAACAGTGTACGAGAAACGCGGACGCATAAAGACCTAGTCGCGGGGACCTGGTATGGCCTACATCGCCGGAGTGGATGTCGGAAACAATACAACGGAAGTCGCCATCGCCGAACTGGTGGGTCGCGGAGAAGTGCGGTTCCTGTCCAGTTCGATGGTGAGGACGGTCGGGATCAAGGGCACGTTGCGAAACGTGGTCGGCATCATCGATGCGCTCGACCAGGCACTGAAGCCCATCCATGTGCGACGAAAGGACCTCAGCCTTGTTCTGTTGAATGAAGCGACCCCGGTGATTGGCGATATCGCCATGGAAACCATCACTGAAACCGTAATCACGGAGTCAGCCATGATTGGCCACAATCCATCCACACCCGGCGGATTCGGATTGGGGCTGGGCCGAACCATTGCACTGCCTCAACTGGAGAGGACCTCCGCAAACGACGAGGGCTGGGCTGTTGTCGTTCCCCAGGAAGTAGAGTTCCGGGACGCGGCAGCCCAACTCAATAGAGCTCGGGCCAGAGGGTTGAAAATCAATGGCGCCATCGTGCAGAAAGACGATGGCGTGCTCATCAACAACCGCTTACATCAACCGATCCCGATCGTTGACGAAGTTAAATACATCGACCGTGTGCCCCTCGGCATGCCCGCCGCCGTCGAAGTAGCCCCGCCGGGCAGAACGATCGAGAAACTTTCCAATCCGTACGATATCGCCACCATTTTCTGCCTTGATCCGGATGAGACTAGAAGGGTCGTTCCGATTGCGCGGGCACTGATGGGTACGCGCAGTGCGGTCGTGATCAAGACCCCTAAGGGAGACATCGAGGAGCGGCGTATTCCGGCAGGAAAGATCACAATTATCGGTCATCGGCAAAAAGCCGTTGTTCCCGTGGAGCAAGGCGCCGACGCCATTATGGCGGAGGTGGCGAAGGTTTGCCCGCTGGAAGAAATCCAGGCTGAACCCGGAACCAACGTTGGGGGAATGTTCGAGCAGGTGCGCAAGGTGATGGCTGATCTCACCGACCAGCCAGTCAGCGCCGTGCGGGTGCAGGACATCCTCGCAGTCGATACCTTCAAGCCGCAGCAGGTACTGGGAAGTCTCGCTGGAGAATACGCACTCGGAAATGCCGTCGGACTGGCTGCCATGGTGGAGACGCAGAAGTTGCCCATGCAGCGTCTGGCCAGAAAACTCGAAGAAGAAATTGGCGTGAAAACCATGGTGGGCGGCATCGAGGCCGAGATGGCCATTCGTGGCGCATTGACCACCCCCGGAACCAAACCTCCTGTCGCCACTCTCGACCTCGGCGGTGGTTCCACGGATGCCTCGATCATCAACGAGAGTTGTGACATTCGCAGCATACACCTGGCGGGCGCGGGCGACATGGTGACTCTTCTCATTGATAGCGAACTCGGGTTAGAAGATAAGGAGCTGGCTGAAGACATCAAGAAGTATCCGCTCGCCAAGGTCGAAACACTCTTCCACATGCGGCATGAGGATGGCTCGGTTCAATTCTTCCACGAGCCGCTGGATCCGCGACTCTTCGGAAGAGTGATCGTGCTTGCCCCGAGCGGACCGATACCGGTCCCGATAAAGGAACAGTTGTCGAAAATCGTCGCTGTCCGCCAGCAGGCAAAAAAGAAGGTGTTCGTGCGAAACGCGCTGCGTGCGCTGCAGCGAGTGGCGCCCGCGGGAAACATCCGGCTGATCAGCTTCGTTGTGCTCGTGGGCGGATCGGGATTGGATTTCGAGATTCCGAAAATGATTTCGGACGCGCTGTTTGAATACAGCGTGGTTACCGGAAGAGCCAATGTCCGTGCTACTGAAGGCCCGCGCAACGCCGTTGCGACAGGTTTGGTGCTGGCTTATGCGGAACAGCAAAAGCGGGAAGGGACAAATGGCTGAGCAATCGCCCATGGCCGATGACCGCAGGCCCACGGTCCGCATTCTCACTTGCGGATTCAACGGCCAGCAACTGGAGCCGATCCTATGGGGACTGGAGGAGGACGGGATTCCGGCCGACATTCAGAAAGGCCCGAACGACGGAGCGGTCGCCCTAGCCAAACAAGCGGCGCACATGTCACCACTCAATGTAGGAATCGGGATCAGCGGCATCGACGGCAAGCTTGCCCTGCACCATCGCGATTTGGCTGCAGAGCCGGCCACTTTTCGCGCTCGACACGAAAATCGCAACATTCGCGCAGTTGCGGCTGCTTGGAACCAATGCTGCGCGCTTGGTGAAAGGCGAGCCATTACTTTTCGATTGTGAACAGTTCTTTAGTGCGGAGGACGATCGGAGTGGAAAAGAAAATCTGGCCACCAGCGTCTATGACGATGCATTAGTAGAGCGAATCGTCCTCGATATCCTGGCCACACTGCCCAAGCGTGAGGTACGCAGATGGAACAGCTAAGTCTTGGACTGATTGAAACACGGGGGCTGCTGCCGGCGATCGAAGCCGCGGACGCCGCCGCGAAAGCCGCCGATGTTGAGGTGCTTGGATACGAGCAGGTGCGTGCGGGTCTGGTTACGGTGAAGCTGATCGGTGATGTGGCTGCGGTAAGTACCGCCGTCCACGCAGGCGCCGCAGCTGCCGGCAAAGTCGGAAAGGTGGTCTCAACCCACGTGATCGCCCGCCCTGATCGTCAGTTGCAGACGATCCAGTGGCTACGAGTACCAAAGAAATGCAACTCCGAACAGCAGCAGGAAGAAGAGTCCCGCCACGAACAAATCGAGTCTGCGCCGGATCATGAGGAAGCGGATCATCAGAAAGTAAATCAAGCGTCCGCAATAGAAGAAACCGCCGACATGGCAGTCGCAGTGGCCGCTGACGAGGAGATTGAGGTGGCGCGCGACGAGATCAAGGACGAAATCAAGGACGGGCCTGTCGTTACTTTGCCAGGAGCAGCCGAGCGAAGAGCAAGAAGCCGCAAGATGAAAGCGAAAAACAAACAATTTTGAACTGGGGAGTCGCTCTCCCTCGAGAGAAACGCTGTACTCATAACTAGAGTCCTTGAAATAGGTGCAACTCAGGGCTCGGAGCATAGTTAGCAAGGAGACTGCCGTGTTAGAACTTCGTGCCTATGTCTATCTGGATCGACTGCAGCCTCAGTTCGCGGCCTACCTGGGCGCAAACATGAGAGGGTATCTACCCGTCGCAGGCATGGCCTCGACCCTGATTGAAATAGCTCCCGGACTCCTGATTAATCAGGTTGCGGACGCATCATTGAAGGCCGCGGATGTCCGGCCGGGGTTGATGGTCGTAGAGCGACACTTCGGCGTTCTGGAGTTTCACTCGAAAGCGCAGGGCGACGTTAAATACGCCGGCCAGGCTGCTCTGAAATGCCTCGGCATGGAAGAGGGAGACAGAATCAAGCCCAAGATCCTGAACTCGCAAATCATCCATAAAGTGAACGAATACCACACCCAGATCGTCAACGTTTCCCGCCTGGCTTCCGTGCTGATCGCGGGGCAGGACATGTACATCCTGGAAGTTGCTCCGGCGGGATACATTGTTCTAGCTGCAAACGAAGCCGAGAAATGCGCACAGGTCACACTCGTCGATTGCAGAACGTTCGGCGCAGTCGGACGGCTTTATCTGGGCGGCAAGGAGTCGGATATTGCGCGCGCGGCACTGGCAGCCGAGTCGGTCATTTCGAGCGTAATTGGCAGAGACGGCGCCGCGTAAAACGCTGCCGGGACAAGTTGCAGAAGTGAGGATCAAGTGGATATCAAAGCTTCCGCCAACGAACTACTGATTGCTTTCAACGAATCTCTCTCGCTGAAAGGCGAGAAGAATTCTAAAGCAGAGTTGTTCGCCGGCGTCGATCTCGGTACCGCTTACATCGTCACAGCGGTGGTGGACAGCGCAGGCAAGCCGGTTGCGGGAGCGGTGACTCGCAGCCGGTCCAGCATCCGCGATGGCTTGGTTCTCGATTACGTTGGGGCAATCAACATACTTCGAGAGCAGGTCACTCTTCTCCGAAAGGCTGGCTTTCCAATACGGATCGCCGCGGCGGCATATCCGCCGGGCACCACGGGCAGGAACGCGCAGGCGTTTGCGAATGTCCTCTACGCGGCCGATCTGGAAGCGGTGGGGCTTTTCGATGAGCCCACGGCTGCCGCGCAAGTACTCGATATCACCGAAGGTGCAGTTGTCGATATCGGCGGCGGTACTACGGGAATTTCGGTTCTGCACAACGGAGAGCCGATCTACACGGCGGACGAGGCCACGGGCGGCACTCACGTTGACCTCGTCCTGGCCGGGCATTTCAAAGTCAGCGTTGAGGAAGCGGAGAAGCTGAAAACCGACCCGCAGCGGCAATCAGAACTCTTTCCACTGGTCCGGCCCGTGTTTCAGAAGATGGGAAGCATAGTTCGTGAGCACCTGCGCGGGTACGTTGTGGACACGGTGTACCTGGTTGGAGGAACGAGTTGCTTCGCTGGTATCGATGATGTCATCCGAAGCGAGACAGGGTTGACCGTTGCGCGCCCGCTCCATCCGTTGCTGGTGACCCCGCTCGGGATTGCTTTGAGCTGTGTCAAGAAGGTCTGCCCGACGTGCTGATGTTCAGATGAGGGTGCAATGAGCGAGGAGCTGATCGAAACACTGGTTGCTGAAGTGCTCCAGCGATTGCTGCCGCGATTGGGGGCGAACGGTGAGCGCGGTACGGTGATTGCGGTTTTCACCGGGGCTACTTGCGCCTTTAGCGAGGCGGTCCGGCAGGTTCAGAGCCTCGTGATCCAGGGATTTCGCGTTCGGCTGGCATTTTCCGAGATGGCGGAGCATCTTTATGGCGAGCTTGTCCGAAAACAGTTGGCAGGCTTTCCTTTCGTGGACCCAATCGCGCCCAGATGGCTGCGTCCTCTCACCGAATCTCGTGCCGTTATAGTTCCGCTGTTGAGCGTGAATACGCTGTCGAAGCTTTCCTTGCTCATCGCCGACAGTGTGACCAGCAATCTCATTCTGCACGGACTCTTTCTCGGAAAACCCGTAATCCTGGCGCACAACGGAGTCGATCCGTCGGATCCCGGACGCAGAGAACTCGGGTTCGATCGAGGACAGTCGGCGCTCACCGAGGCCATTCGCGAACGGATGCGGACAGTCGCCGGCTACGGCTGCGTCCTTGCGGACGTCGGCGAGTTGACCGCCGCGCTTGAAGTCGCACTTGCGGAGAAGGAAACGGGCCGGCCAAATAATCTTGCTATACCGGGCAGACTTCTACCTGCATTGCCGAACAAGGGAAAGATCTTGACTTCCGCGGACGTTGTGCAAGCGCACCAGTTGGGTGTCGAGCTTATGTTGGCGCAGAACGCAGTCGTCACGCCTTTAGCGCGTGATCTCGCCGCAAGGTATGGAATTCGCTTGTCGAGAAATGGATTCTGAGATTCCGAGGAGGGTTGGTCGTCATGCTAATAGGACGGGTTATCGGAACCGTGGTTGCTTCCCGAAAACACGAACGGCTTGTCGGGAGCAAAATACAGGTCGTGCAGCCACTGGAGCCGCACAACCAGGCTGTGCGAGGCGAGCCGTTTGTGGCCGTTGATGCCGTAGGCGCCGGGGTAGGCGAACACGTACTTATCGTCAGAGGAAGCGCCGCTCGCAAAGCGGTCGACAACGAGGAGTCACCTGTTGACGCAACTATCGTCGGCATCATCGACAGTCTCGATGTTGCTGATTGAATGAGCGCCGGCGAGCTTCCGAGTAGCGAACGAAAGAGACGAGGACATGGCTGGCAAAATCTACACCCGAAAAGGTGATCTCGGCGAAACCAGGTTATTCAGCGGGGAGAAAGTCTCGAAAGACGATCTGCGGCTGGAAACATATGGGACGCTCGACGAGCTTCAGGCACAGCTTGGCATGTCCCGGGCACTGGTCAGAGAAAAATCTCTGCAGGCGATGATACTGGACATTCAGAAGGACATATCGGCTGCGTGTTCCGAGTTGGCCTCGAACCCCGAAGTACGAATCAAGCTAAAGCGACACATCGGTCAAAGTGAAGCTCAGAGGCTCGAACGTCAGATAGACGAACTGACGAGCGCGTATGGCCTGCCCGGCGGATTCATCTACCCGGGAAGATCGGTCGACAGCGCGGCGCTCCACATTGCGCGGACCATCTGCCGGCGCGCAGAACGGCTGCTTGTCGCATTGAATCGGCAAGTGCCGGAGTTCAGCGAACTCATCGTGTACTTCAATCGTCTTTCCGATCTGTTGTTCGTCATCGGATGGTCGTTGGAGGTCAGGTCCGCAGTTGAAAGCGCTGTCCAGGAAGTCGTTAAGGGGGAACTGGCATGAGAGCGACAAATGCAAAAATCCCTTACGTGGTGGCGGAGATCCTTGCCGGCGTCGCTGAGGCTGAAGCTTCCGCTATCGGAGTTCCGATGGTGATTGCTTTCGTTGATGGCGACGGCGGGCTGCAATTGTTCAAGCGCATGGATGGAGCCCTGCCCGTGAGCACCGAGTTGGCCGTCTCGAAGGCATACACGGCGGCGGCGGTGCGGGAAGCAACCCACCGCATCGGTGAACTCGCTCAGCCCGGAGGAGTGCTCTACGGTATTCAGCACACGCACGGCGGAAGAATCGTTGTGTTCGGTGGCGGTCTTCCTCTCTTCGTAAGGGGCGAAGTGGTTGGCGCGATCGGAATTAGTGGCGGCAGTGTGGATGAGGATATGTCGGTCGCGAACGCCGCCGCTAATGCCCTGATCGAGATGGAGCGCTGGGCCGCGAAGATCGAGGAGTGGATTCCGGAACAGGGTGTCGAACTCCTGGCGCTTCCGCGAGTCAGGGACGAGTTGCAGAAAGTGATTCATCAGGTCGGCGAAACAATCCCATCGAACACGGCAGCGGTGCTTGCCGGCAGCATTCTTCTGGCACTTGCTTAAGCTACGAACAGAAGCACTGCCCAAAGACGGAAGGCATGGAGGCACAACAATGGCGACGACGCAGATGGCTCACGACGTTATCGGCGATCTGGTGAAGAAAGTAATCGAGGAACTCGCTACGCGTGAAGATGGCCGGATCGAGTACAAGGACGGCGTCTTCGCTTCGATCGGTGAAGCGGTGGAGGCTGCGTCGCAGGCCCAGAAGAAACTCGTCGCGATGTCCCTGGAACGGCGCAAGAAGATAGTTGCGGCTATACGCGAGACCATCCTTGAGAACAACGAAGAGCTGTCGTCGCTGGCCGTGCGCGAAACCAAACTCGGGCGGTACGAGGACAAGGTCCGTGAGAACATCCTGTGTGCGACGAAAACGCCCGGCGTGGAAGACATCGAACCGGCGGTGGTGACTGGAGACCATGGGCTTATGCTGCTCGAGTACGCTCCCGTCGGCCTGATCGGCGCCCTGACTCCAATCACCAATCCAACGGGCACAGTGATCAACAACAGCATCGGCATGATTGCGGCGGGGAATTCAGTCGTCTTCAACCCGCATCCGAACGCGAGAATGACCAGCATTCGCACGGCGCAACTGATTCACCGCGCCATTGTTGCCGCGGGCGGACCGCCATCATTACTGGCCATGGTTCAGGAGCCCACGCTGGAAACGGCTAAAGAGCTTATCGAACATCCTAAAGTCAATATGCTGGTTGCAACCGGCGGCAAGCCCGTAGTGAATGCGGTGCTTCGATCCGGCAAAAAGGCCATCGGGGCGGGCGCGGGCAATCCGCCCGCGCTGGTCGATGAGACCGCGAACGTACGCAAGGCCGCTCAATGCATCATCGATGGAGCCAGCGTTAACAACAACATCTTCTGCATCTGCGAAAAAGAAGTCATCGTCGTGGATGAGGTGGCAAACTCGCTTATCAAGTTCATGCAGGAAACGGGCAAGGTTTACCTGCTCAACGCAGAAGAGGCGAATAGAATCACACATCTGGTCACTACGCCGGAACGCAAGATCAACGCGGCATATATTGGCAGGGACGTGCAGGTGATCCTGCGTGACATTGGAATCGAGGTTGGCGACGAATGCCGGTTGGCGATCTTCGAGGCGCCATGCGACCATCCGCTGGTCTGGCTGGAACAGTTGATGCCGGTAATCCCAATCGTGCGAGTGAAGAATGTTCGGGAAGGCATAGAACTGGCAGTGAAAGTGGAACAAGGAAACAGGCACACCGCAATCATGCACTCGACCAATGTCGAAAACATGACGGCTTTCGCCCGCGCGATTCAGACGACGATCTTCGTGAAGAATGGCCCCTGCTATGCTGGAATCGGACTGGGCGGAGAAGGTCACACCTCATTCACGATAGCGGGTCCTACGGGCGAAGGACTTACCTCTGCCCGGACCTTTACCCGGCAACGGCGCTGCACGCTGGTGGAGTCGTTCAGGATCATCTGACGGAACCCCGCTTTTTTGAAAGCGTCATTGCAACCGTTGACGCCGGCGGTCACAAATGGAGCAGATGAATCTAATCTCGATTGTCGCCCTGTCCCTTTCCAGCAACATGGATAACCTCGGGGTGGGAGTTGCGTACGGCATAAGAGGAGTCGATGTGCCCTTCGCGACGAACCTGCTCATTGCCTTCATTACCGGGTCTGGAACGCTGGTCTCGATGCTGTTCGGGCATACGATCGGGAGTCTTCTGCGGCCAGGTCTCGCCAACTCGATCGCCGGTCTCATTTTCATTGCGATCGGCAGTTACGTCTTCGCCACGTCGGTTCGCAAAAACAATCCTGTAAGGAATCGCATCATAAAGGGCGGACACCGCTTGATCCCGATATTGGATAGTATTTCGAGAATTCTTGACGACCCCGTTTGCGTTGATAGAGATCTCTCCCATCACATCGATTTGAGAGAAGGGGTTCTCCTGGCTCTCGCGTTGACGATCAACAACGTGACGAATGGCGTCGCGGCAGGAATGGCAGGATTGAGCCCATCACTGACTTCGATGACGGTTATAGTGTTCAGCTTGCTGACACTTTCGACGGGCGTGCTGGTCGGACGGAAGTGCGGAAGGCGATGGGTTGACAGATACGGCGGAACCGCCTCTGGCCTGCTGCTTGTCTCTCTCGGAATTTATGAAATCCTGGCCTGAATTTGCTGTCGGCCGAGAAAGAATCTTCAGCTATCGTTCCGAGAAAGGCCCAAGCGTCTTATCTTATACAGGAGGGTAGTGCGTGGAATTCCAAGGCGAGAAGCCGCTCCATTCGCTCCGCCCAGTACCCAGCCGCATTGTTGAAGCGTCTGCCGGATGTGTTCTCGCTCAACGTCCAGTAACTTAATGTCCTTAATGTCCTGCGTTGATGGACTTTGATCCTGACGAGCACGCCGGGGCTTGCTCAATTCCGAGAAGGGGCAAAGTAGCGCAGGCCCCGTGGATAAGATCACTGCTCGTTCGATCAGGTTTTCCAATTCCCGCACGTTTCCCGGCCAATCGTATTGCAGTAGCGCCTGCATCACGTCGTCCGGAATCTCCGTGATTGTGCGATTCATCCTGCGCGCAAACTTCGAGGTGAAGTGTCTCACGAGGGCAGGAATGTCATCGCGGTGTTCGCGTAGCGGTGCAATCACGACCGGAAATACATTCAGGCGATAGAAGAGATCCGGGCGGAACTGATTATTTAACATCATCTGCTCAAGGTCGCGGTTTGTTGCCGCTACCACCCGCACGTCCACTCGAATTGGTCGAGTACCCCCGAGGCGCTCGAATTCACGCTCCTGCAAAACCCTGAGCAACTTTGGTTGCAGGTCGAGAGGCACATCGCCGATCTCATCCAGGAACAGAGTACCGCCGTTGGCAACTTCGAATCGTCCGATCTTTCTTTCTACAGCGCCCGTGAATGCACCTCGTTCATGGCCGAAAAGCTCGCTTTCGAACAGTCCTGTAGGAATTGCCGAGCAGTTCAGCTTGACGAAAATGCGATCGCGCCGCGCGCTGCTATTGTGGATGGCCCGGGCGATCAGTTCCTTGCCGGTTCCCGTTTCGCCCAGGATCAGAACTGTCGAATCGGTGCCCGCGACTGTCGCAACATGCCGAAGCATTCCGCGGAACGCGAAACTGTCGCCAACAATTTCCTCAAACTGACAGTTGGCCTGAAGTTCTCTGGCCAGGTGAAGATTCTGCTCCGCCAGCTTTTCACGGGAACGTCTCAATTGCTGGTACTGCAGCGCATTGTCCAGTGCTATTGCCACCTGGTTTGCTACTTGCGTGAGAAAGTCCACATCGGACGGGCTGAAGAAATCGGGACGGCGGTCACTCATCCGCAGAACAGCAAGCTTGCGTTGTCCTGCGATGACTGGGATAAAACATCCGGACTGAAACCCCTCTCCTTCGTTTATCTGTTGGTCGTCCCCGTTTAAACCTCGAGGCATTCTCCCGTAGGTATGCGGACGTCCCGTGAGGAATGCAGTGGCGGAACCGCCATCCCTGCCCTCTGCCGCCTCACGAAGGATCCCATTACTTTCAGGGAAATCGAGGCCGCAGATGGTGAATCGCTTGCCATAGGCGTCCGGCATTGACAGGCAGACCGCATCGCACTGTATGGCCTTGCGTATTTGCGCCGGCACCAGCCGGAACAGCTGAGTAACTTCCAATTTTGAAACGATCGCGTTACTGAGCTCCAGCAGCAGCTTGAGGCGGTAGCTGCTGTCGCGAAGCGCGATCTCGGTCTTCTTCTTTTCCGCTATGTACTGCGATTGCACCAGGTTCTGGTAAGCCTTGAGCGAGAGCTCATTTGCTATAAAGAAGACGAGTTGAGCGATGTCCCGAAACTGCTCGATTGGCATCAGGGGCACTTCGTCCAAAGCACGGCGGAACTCGTTTTCGTCAGCTTCGATTTCGCTGGCGTATCGAGCGTCCATTTTTTGATCGCTGATTTCGTTCCGTATTTGACCAATCAGCCAGTTGCCGACATGAGCGCCAGCGACGGTGATGCTAGCCCCCGCGTCCCATAAACCACCGCTAAGGCAAGTGCTGATAATCGGGCCATCCGGATTCTGTCTTCCTATGAAAGAGTCGGAGCAAACACAATTGGCGAGGCCCTTCTCGGTCTTGCGGATAATGTCGCGGCACAGTCGGCAAAAATTGCTCGGACGAGTGACCGGTGTGCCCTCGGGACTTGTGATGATGGATGCTACGCGCGTCGCTTTCGCAAAAGCATCCTGGATCGCTTGCAGTTGTTCGATATCGAAGAGATCGGTCAGCGAGACGGGGGGCGTGAGCGCCCTCGGCTGGGGAGGACCAGCCAAGTTTCTGATCGGCTCCACAGTATGCTTCATCCAGCACCTGTCCAATTGGGCCCAATCAACGGCGGTATGTTCTCACAATTGCATTGTCATTTCAAATGCACGTCGCGGGGCTGACAGTTCGGGGCTGAAACTCGTAAGGTCGAACGCTAGCGCACATCAGCAGCTTGACCCAAGACGGAATTCGAGAAACCGTTCTACACACGCGAAGGTGATGCAGGTCACTGACTGCGTTGGTCCTTGTAGTACCATTCCCGCAACTGCGGCAGAGACCCCGAAAGCCGCCATAACCCCGCCCACAACTCACATTTTCCTCGTCTTAAAGGAGGCTGGACAATGCAGAACCTCGCTCATACTGGCGTCATGAAAAAACTCATCAACTCTCCTGAAAACGTCGTTCGAGAGTCCCTTGAGGGGATGGAATCGGCGCATGGCGATCGTCTTCGCATCAGCTACGATCCGGTTTACATCGCGCGCAAGGATGCTCCGGTCAAAGGCAAGGTCGCCCTTATTTCCGGTGGTGGAAGCGGCCATGAACCGATGCACGGCGGCTATGTCGGCAAAGGCATGCTCGATGCAGCGTGCCCCGGCTATGTATTCACCAGTCCAACCCCCGACCAGATGTACGAAGCCAGCAAGTCAGTGAACGGCGAAGCCGGAGTCCTGCACATAGTCAAGAACTACACCGGCGATGTCATGAATTTCGATCTAGCCGCCGAAATGCTGCGCAGCGACGGGATCGAGGTACAAAGCGTTCTGACAGACGACGACGTCGCCGTCGAAAACAGCCTCTATACGGCGGGCAGACGCGGCGTCGGCCTGACAGTCTTAATGGAAAAGCTGCTCGGAGCCGCGGCGGAAAAAGGGGCGCATCTTGCGCAAATCAAATCCATCGGAGATCTCGTGCGCGACTCCGGCAGAAGCATGGGGATGGCGCTCACGCCTTGCACCGTGCCGCACGCCGGCAAACCTTCATTCGATCTGCCGGAAGATGAGATCGAAGTGGGCATTGGAATCCATGGTGAGCCGGGGCGTCGTCGCGTAAAACTAGCAAGCGCTGACGAAATCACGGCGATGCTGATGGAGCCGGTCATCGACGACCTGCCGTTCCGCGCGGGCGACGACTGCCTGCTCTTCGTCAATGGAATGGGCGGCACACCGCTGATCGAACTGTACATCGTTTACAGGAAGGCAGCCGACATTGCCAGGAAACATGGGATTAGAATTGTCCGCAATCTGGTCGGCAGCTACATTACAAGCCTGGAGATGGCGGGCACGTCGATCACGTTGCTCAAAATGAATGATCAACTTTGCGAACTCTGGGACGCACCGGTAGATACACCGGCCCTGCGCTGGGGATGCTAGGACTGACATGGAAAACATGAAATTGGAAGACGCGCGGTCGTGGATGCTGACGACCGCGCGGTTTATCTCGGAAAATGCATCGCTGCTCACCGAACTGGATAAACCGATTGGAGACGGTGACCACGGTGAGAACATGAATCGTGGTTTTCGCGCAGTCGAGAAAAAGCTGGAGACCGCCAACATAGGCGATGTAAGTACGCTCTTCAAAACGGTCGGCATGACCTTGCTTTCCACTGTTGGCGGAGCGGCCGGTCCGCTTTATGGCGGGTTCTTTCTTGCGCTGGCAAACTCTTCGGCGGGCAAGGAGTCTTTGACTAAAGAGCAGCTTTCGGAGTGTCTCGCCAAAGGGCTTGCCGACATTCAACGCCGCGGCAAAGCCCAACTTGGAGACAAGACCATGGTTGATAGCCTGTCCCCGGCGGCGGACGCGTTTCACATGTCGCCTGACGGAGATATCGCGCAGGCTGCGCGAGCCGCTGCCGACCGTGCCAAGTCTGCCGCGGATGCCACGATTCCGCTTCTTGCGAGAAAGGGAAGAGCGAGCTACCTGGGCGAGCGGAGCATCGGCCATCAAGATCCTGGCGCCACCTCCTGTTGGCTTTTACTTGAGGCGCTCGCGCTGACCTGCAACCCCGTTAGCTCGTAGAGGTGCTCGCTATGGTGGCCCTGGTCCTCGTTTCTCACAGCAGGAAGCTTGCGCTTGCCGTGCGCGAGCTTGTTTTGCAGATGGCATCCCCAGACCTTCTAATCGCGGTTGCGGCGGGCGTCGGAGACAATCACGAAGAGTTGGGAACGGATGCGGTCCACATCGCAGATGTCCTGCGGGAATTGCGCGGACCGGACGGCATCTTGGTGCTGATGGATCTTGGCAGTGCGGTCCTAAGCGCACAAACTGCGCTGGAGTTGCTCGACGAGCAGAGCAACATTCGTTTGTGCAGCGCTCCTTTTGTCGAGGGGGCAATCGCCGCTGGAGTCCAGGCATCCGCGGAAGCGAGCCTTGAAGCGGTAGCGCGCGAAGCCGAACGTGCGTTGGCGCCAAAGCAAGAGCAGATTGGGGGTAACAGTACTGAGCCACCGCAGGTCGAGCAACCGGCAAGTCACGCTTCCAGCGACTGGAACGATCTCGTACTCACCATTCACAACGAACACGGTTTGCATGCCCGGCCGGCGGCATTGTTCGTGCAGACCGCAAGCCGTTTCTCCTGTGACATTGAGATCACAAATGAAACGTCTGCGCGTGGACCCGCCCCAGCACGAAGTCTGACCAGCGTCGCGCTGTTGCAGATACGCCGTGGAGACCGGGTAAGAGTTCGTGCGAAAGGCGCGGACGCCGACACCGCACTGAGAGCAATCGCGGACCTCGCACACTCCGGGTTCGGTGAGGATACGTCCACGACGAGAACACACCAGCCTGCGCCGCGCCCACAGTTGCGAGCCAGAGACCCAAGATTGAGCAGGGGAATCGCAGGATCCGAAGGTGTCGCGATCGGAGTTGTGGTCGCCTTGAATCGCATACAAATCACCGAGGCGGACGAGCCAGTTCAGGATTCGAATTCTGAATTTGCAAAGCTGGAAGAAGCGCTTTCCCTCGTGCGAGCACGACTGGAAAACGAGCTTCGACTTTCCGGTGTCAAGGAAGAGATCTCGGCCATACTTGAAGCACAGGCCCTGATGCTTAGCGACCCAGTGCTCCGGGACAAGTTGAAAGGCATAATCTACGAGAAGCACGCGAGCGCGACCAAAGCATGGAAGCATGCTTCCGACGAGATCGTCGAATCTTACAGGGCCATGGACGATCCGTATCTGCGCGAGCGGGCCGCCGATTTCTCCGACATCGCGCAGCGCGTACTGCAGCAGCTCTCAGGTAAAGATCAGGCGAGCGGCGTCTGCCTGGAGCAGCCTGCGATTCTCTACACCCGCGAGTTACTACCAAGCGATGCGACGAGTTGCGATCCGGCGATGGTGCTGGGCGTGGTTACTCGCGAGGGAAGCCCGAGTTCTCACAGCTCGATCATTTTGCGCACGCTGGGTATTCCGGCGGTTCTGGGTGTTGACTGGCTGGAGGAATCGCAAATTGTCGGTAGGCGGCTCGCGCTGGATGGCAGCACTGGGCAAGTCTGGATCGATCCCGATCAGGAGACCTTGGCAGAGTTGCGCGGTCGCCAACAGCGGGAACGGGAACGACGAGACGCCGCCGTGCGCGCCAAGTTTCAACCGGCCGTCACCATCGACGGCGTAAACGTTCAGGTGCTCGCCAATGTCGCGACCCCGGAGGACTCAGCAGCCGCTGCACAGAACCGTGCTGATGGAATTGGCCTGTTGCGCACGGAATTCATTTTTCTGGGCAGAACGGACGCACCCTCGGAGATCCAGCAGGTTCAGGCTTTACGGAAAGTAATTGCGCCAATCTCCGGGCCTACTGTTATTCGAACACTGGACATTGGTGGCGATAAGCCGCTGGTGATCCTGCCGACTGAAAAGGAAAACAATCCGTTTCTCGGCGTGAGAGGAATACGGCTCACGCTGCTTTACCCTGATTTTTTCGTCACGCATTTGAAAGCGATTCTTCAGGCTGGTTTGGAC
Source organism: uncultured Acidobacteriota bacterium (assembly GCA_963777415.1). Taxonomy (GTDB): domain Bacteria; phylum Acidobacteriota; class Terriglobia; order Terriglobales; family Acidobacteriaceae; genus JAEZPW01. Next base: position 65,445 of record CAVZQL010000016.1, on the reverse strand, counting down.
CGCGATCTTTGGTTGATGTTTCCGATGGTCTCCATTGTCGATGAGGTCGTGAGGGCCCGTGAACTGGTCGACCGCGCGCATCGGGAGCTGAACGCTACTGGAACGGCTCATGCCTGGCCAGTCAAGTTGGGCTGCATGATAGAGGTTCCCGCCGCTGCTTTGATCGCAAGTCAGATTGCACGTGAGGTGGACTTCTTCAGTATTGGAACCAATGACCTAACGCAGTACACGCTTGCTGCCGAGCGCGGCAGCAGCGCGCTGTCTTCTCTACAGGACGCACTCCATCCGTCGGTGTTGCAACTCATCAAGTGTGTTGTGGACGGCGCAAAACGTTATGACCGGCATGTGTGCGTGTGCGGAGACGCTGCGTCCGATCCAGTTGCAGCCGCGGCATTTGTGGGCCTCGGCGTTCATTGTTTGAGCGTGAGATCACGTTCGGTTCCGGAAATAAAGGCATGCATTCGCAGCATCCGTTCAGATGATTTGGCTCGGATTACACAAAGCCTTCTCACTTGCAGCGACGCGGCAGATGTGCGCCGCCAAATCAACAAGTTCGTGCAACAGCTTCCGGTGAGCAATATGCAGTGAATCGGGAGGTCACGCGCTTGCGGCATTTTCACTCGTCAGTGGCTTGCACATGTCCTTGCTGTTCCAGTTTGTGGTGATTCGGTCACAGAGGCTTGAACTTCTCGATAGCGATAGCAGTCAACCAGGTGATCATTGACCATGCCGACGGCCTGCATGAAAGCGTAGCAAATGGTCGGTCCAACGAAACGGAATCCTCGCTTCAGCAGATCCTTGCTCACCCTCTCAGATTCCGTCGTTTGTGCGGGTACGGATTTCATGGATTGCCACGCATTTTGTATCGGACTCCCGCCGACGAACTGCCACACGTAAGCGTCAAAAGTGTTGAACTCTTTCTGGATCGCGAGAAAGGCCTTCGCGTTCTGAACCGCCGCAGCGATCTTTAACCGATTACGAACAATGCCCGTATCGAGCAGCAGGCGATTCAGTTTGGCCTCGTTGAATCGCGCCACACGCGCTGGATCGAAGCCGCTGAAAGCACGGCGATAGTGCTGCCTCTTATTAAGAATGGTCGACCAACTCAACCCGGCTTGGGCGCCCTCAAGAATCAAGAATTCAAACAGGACGCCGTCGTCGTGCTGGGGAACGCCCCATTCTTCGTCGTGGTACTTGATGTTTGGCTCGCTCTGAGCCCAAGCGCAGCGTTTAATGTCGTTCTTCGCGTTCATGGTCTAATGATGATTTTCTAGACGTGGAACTTGTTGCGTCAAGTTGTCCTGGGCGAATTTGGCACGCCTATAGCCCGATCCCTGCGTTAGCGATGTTCGCATCGTATTCAACATCAAAGGTGAAATGCACAGATTGGCTGTGTCGGGACAGTCTGTGGCTTGAACTCGCCGCTGTCAGAGGAAAAGATCATCCTGAAGATGCTGCGCCTATTTATCTCCGACAGGCTGAGGACGCTATCACCCGAGCGAACAACTCGGTGTACGCCCCCGCTGTGGCATTCCTCGTGCCCGTGAATCCAGGCACGTGGCTAGGATAGCACCCGCTCGGAGATGAACGTTGCGAATGGTACGTGTCCGCGCGCGCAGATCATCCATAAGCGGCAACCAAGCCCAGGCTGCTATTCTGGATATGTGCCAGCAACGCTACACACGCGCTCCAAGCCCCCGCTTCGGAAGGGTTTTCTCCGATCCTTTGTTCGATGGCTATTCATCGGTGCCTTGCTTCTCTGGTCGCTTGCCGTGCTGCTTCTTGTGGCCGCCCGGTGGATCGACCCACCGACAACCGCGGTGCACATCCAGCGCCGCGTGCAGGCCTGGATTCATCGCACGCCGTATCGGGAACGCTACAAGTTCATTCCGCTCAGCCAGATCTCGCCCGATCTCCAGCACGCCGTAATCGCCGCTGAGGACGCACGTTTTTACCAGCACCATGGCTTCGATTGGCACGCGATCCAACTCGCTGCCCAAGAGGATATGGAAGGCGGTCGCATTCGCGGAGGTTCCACCCTCACGCAGCAACTCGTAAAAAACCTGTTCTTCGGAACGGGCCGATCTTTCCTTCGCAAGGGCGCGGAGGTCACGCTGGTGCCGGTGGCCGAATTCGTCCTCGGCAAGCAGCGCATTCTGGAGCTTTACCTCAACGTGGTCGAATGGGGCCCTGGTATTTATGGTGCAGAGTCCGCGTGTCATTACTACGACAGAACCTCGGCCCGGAATATCGGCCCGCAACAATCGGTACGGCTTGCCGCGATTCTGCCGGCTCCCCTGAAGCGACGGCCCGAGCGCATGAATAGCTACAGCGCGGTCATCCTCAGGCGGATGCGCCAAGTGAATTGGTAATCGTCAGCAATACACTACTAATGCCGCATTGCGAGTGTTCCATTTCTAGAAATTTTCCGCGCCCTTCGTTAGCTTCGGGCGATTAGGTGCTACCTTCAATTCATAAGTTTAAGAGGCAGTAATGATTGCACGCCAAGGGGCTGGTGCATTGTTGACGAGGGAGTAAACTCCGCCGCAACGCCGAGCGGCGCGGAGATACAGATCAGGTCTGGATAGACCCACATGCTAAGTCGTTTAGATCGACATATGGACAGATCAAACCGGGGAGGGGTGGGGAGGTAATCGAGTCGTAACGTGCTCTGAAGTGTGAAGGTGTGATAGCAATAGGGGTTCCTCGTCGCTCCGCTCCTCGGAATGACAAGTCTTTAAGGGGAGTAACAAGACTTTAAGAGGACGCGGTGATGGCGCTGGTCGCACATCGATGAATCCTTCCGGCGCGGCGTACAATCAATCACTTGTTGGCAGTCAGCGCAACTCCCGCTTCACACTTCCAGTACGGAGCAAGCATTTGGCAGACAAGATTTACGACGTTGCCATCATCGGCAGTGGACCGGCCGGCTACACGGCGGCAATCCGCGCCGGCCAATACGGACTCAAAACGGCCCTGATCGAGAAGGACAACAAGTTGGGCGGAACGTGCCTTCACGTCGGCTGCATCCCGACCAAGGCCCTGCTCTACAGCGCCGAGATCCTCGACCATTTCAGGAATGCCGCCGAGTACGGCATCAAGGACGTAGGCACGCCCACTGTCGATTGGCCCGTCGTGCAGCAGCGCAAAGCCAAGATCGTCACCAAGCACGCCAAGGGACTCGAGTTCCTGATGCGCAAGAATAAGGTGGAGACGATCAACGGTTACGGGAAACTTACCGGCCCGGCGAAGGACGGCGTTTTCACCATCGACGTCTCGGGCGGAACCGCAGGCCAGGCGGGCGTCCAGGCGAAAAACGTCATCGTCGCAACCGGCTCTGAGGCGCGCCTATTGCCGGGATTGAAGCCCGATGACCGCATACTGACGAATATCGAGATTCTCGATCTGAACGACATTCCGAAGTCGCTGGTCATCGTCGGCTCCGGCGCGGTCGGTGTCGAGTTCGCGTCCGTCTATAAGAGCTTCGGCGCGGAGGTCACGATTATCGAGATGCTGCCGCGACTCGTCCCTATTGAAGACGAGGAAATCTCGAAGGAACTCGCACGCGCCTTTCGCAAGCGTGGAATCGACTTCCACGTGAACGCGAAAGTGGATAAGGTCGAGCGCACCAATGACGGCGTTGGCGTCGACTTCACCGTTGACGGCAAACAGCACCGCATCGAGGCCGAAAAGGTCCTGATCGCCGTCGGCCGCAAGCCGCGCACTGAGAACATCGGACTGGAGAGCGTGCCGAACATTCAGACCGAGCGCGGCTTCATCAAGGTTGATAAATGGATGCAGACCGGTGAGCCCGGCGTTTACGCGGTTGGCGACATTGTCGCCAGCTTTCCGCAACTGGCGCACGCCGGAGCGGCCGAAGGAATGGTCGCCGTCGCCAGGATCGCCGGTAAGGAAGTCAAACCCGTCGATCCGGCGAAAGTCCCCGGCGCAACCTACTGCGAGCCGCAAATCGGCAGCGTCGGACTGACCGAGGCCAAGGCCAGGGAACTCGGCCACCAGGTCAAGGTCGGTAAGTTTCCGTTCACCGCGAACTCGAAAGCTACGATTCTCGGCCAGCACGACGGTTTCATCAAGGTGGTGAGCGATGCCGAGTACGGCGAAATTCTAGGGGTCCACATCATCGGCCCCATGGCCACCGACCTGATCTCCGAGGCCGTCGCCGCCATCGAACTCGAAGGCACGGTCGAAGACCTGATGGCCGCCGTCCACCCGCACCCGACCGTCAGCGAAGCAATGTCGGATGCGGTGAACAGCGTTTATGGGCTGGCAATCAACGTGTGAGAAGCTCAACACGGATTGGAACGGATAAAGCGGATTAGGAGTTTTCTCTGGGTTTAATCCGTGTTGATCCGTGTGAATCCGTGTTAGAGGTGTTGGTTTGATTTCTGTCGTCCAACTCGGAACCGTCGATTACGCAACCGGCTTACGCTGGCAGCAGAAGCTCGTCGATCTGCGCAAAGCCGACAAAATCAGCGACACCCTGTTACTGCTCGAGCACACGCCGGTGATCACGCTCGGACGCAACGCCAAGCAATCGAACATCGTTGCGTCAGCTGAGTTGCTGAAGCAGCGTGGCGTCGAGGTCTTCGAGTGCGATCGCGGCGGCGACGTAACCTACCACGGCCCCGGCCAGCTTGTCGGATATCCCATCTTCGACCTGCGCGCCCAGCTCGCCGACGATGGTCAGCGCAAAACTGTCGGAGCAGTCGAGTACGTTCGTCGCATCGAAGAGGCTCTGATCCGCACCTGCGCCGACTACGGCATCACCACCGGGCGCGTGAAAGGCATGACCGGAGTCTGGACGCAGCCGCAAGCCGTAGCGCCGGACTCCAGTCCGGCGGGCCCCTCTTCTATCGAATCCGCCAAGATCGCTGCGATTGGCGTCCACATCTCCCGCGCGGTCACGTCACACGGCTTCGCGCTTAACGTAGACACAGATCTCGACTATTTCACACTCATTGTTCCGTGCGGCATCGCCACCAAGCCAGTCACGTCGATCCACAAGGAACTCAAACGCGAAGTTCCGATCGACGAAGTCGCCCAGGTCGTCGCGCGCAACTTCGGCCGCGTATTCAACTCGCAGGTGCTCTGGCTCGACACGCTCGATGCTTTGCTCGGCAATACAGTCGGCGTTCCGATGAAAGAGCCAGCCGAGCTCCGCCGCATTCATGGCGACGGTTCGACTTGGGCTTAGGAGCGACGGCTCAAGATTCTGCATCAAATCGCTGTTCGGAGGTAACGTAGGCTGCGACAACATGGCGACGAAGCGGCAGTCGAAGAAACCGACACGCAAGGCTGACAAAGCGTCAAAGGTCGAACCCGCCGGACTGGAGTCCCGCGCTACAACCGCGGACGGCGATCCCTCCCAACTGCGCTGCTACAACATCCCCGACTATCGCCTCGAACATCCGGATTTCGAAGTCTTGCAGATTCCCGACGACGACGGGTGTCACTACGAAGTTCTTGGGGATCTCTCTGCCCCTGTCCCGCCAATCCGCGAGTCGAAATACCTCAAGTCCGAGCAGCACATCGCGATCTACCGCTGGATGCTGCTGAATCGCGCCATGGAAGTTGCGCTGGAACACCTTTACAAGCAGGGCAAGGTCGTCGGGGGAGTCTATTTCGGACTCGGACAGGAAGCGTGTTCGTGCGCCTCGGCCTTCGCTCTTGGGCCCGATGAGTGGCTCGGACCGATGATCCGCAACCAGGGATCGCTGCTGGTGCGCGGCTATGCCCCCCGCGACATCATGATGCAATATATGGCGAAATCCGGTTCGCCGACCCTGGGCAAGGATGGGACTTCGCACTATGGCGACGTCAAGGAGCGCAACGTCGTCTCGCCGATTTCGACGCTGGGCGATCTGATTCCCGTGATGGCCGGCGTCGCACTAGGCGCGCGCATTCAAGGACGCAACATCGCCGCGATGACCTACATCGGCGACGGCGGCCAGTCCACCGGAGTAACCTACGAGGGACTGAACTTTGCTGCCGTTCAGAAGCTCGGCCTCGTGCTCATCGTCGAAAACAATCTCTGGGGATACTCGACGCCCGCCGACATGCAGTTCCGCGTGAAGGATCTGGCCGAGCGCTCGATCGCCTACGGCATCCCCGCCGTCATCGTGGACGGAACCGACGCTTGCCAGGTGTACGACGCAGCATACGAGGCCTGTGAACGCGCCCGCCGCGGCGAAGGTCCCACGCTGATCGAAGCCAAGATGATGCGCATGAAAGGCCACGCCATCCACGACGCCGCGCATTATGTCCCGCACGACCTGTTCGAATACTGGACGAAGCGCGACCCGATCGCTCGCTTTGAAAAATATCTCGTCAATGTAAAAGGCTGGCTCACAAGCGAAGCGAACGCGCGCATCAAGTCCGAAGTCGAAGCCCAGATCGCCGCCGACCGAGACTTCGCCGACGCCTCCCCCATGCCCGACCCGGCCACCACGCCGCGGAACGTCTGGTGCGAAGGATCGTGCCACGACGTAAGGCCGAAGTACGCTGTACCGAAACCGCGCGAGGGAAGACAATCAGCGAAGCAGGCAAAAGGAGAGGCGGCCCTGCACTTTCAGCGCTAATAGAGAGATAATTCCAGAGATGAGCAAGGAACGTATCTATCACGGACGAGGATAATGAAAATACCGAGATTGCAGTTGTCACAGTTGCCTGAAGACATTCGTAAGGAACTGCTTGAATTGGCCGAATACGACGGCCGGATCGCGATCTTCGATGGCCGCAAGCGCGTGGCGTGGGTCGTTGGCGACTACGATATTGGCACACTGAAGTATCACGACCGCCGCGAGGATGCGTTCGATATCAAAGCCGCTCGCACAGCGAGACTCGAAGGGGGCACAATCCCCTTCGAGCAGGTGAAGCGCGACCTAGGTCTTGACTGATCCGTTTCAATCCGCGCAATCTGTGGTTAAGCTCTTGACTTTATGCCGACTCTCACCTATCTCGAAGCGATCCGCTCTGGCCTCTGGGAAGAGATGGAGCGCGATCCAACTGTGTTCTGCATTGGCGAGGACATCGGTATCTACGGCGGCGCGTTCAAGGTCACCGAAGGCTTCATTGACCGCTTCGGACCCGAGCGCGTGATTGACACCCCGATTGCCGAATCGGCCATCGTGGGTGCAGCGTTCGGCGCGGCGTTGACCGGATTGCGTCCGGTCGCCGAGTTCCAGTTCATGGACTTCCTGCCCTGCGCCTTCAACCAGATCACGAACATGGTCGCCAAGGCGCACTATCGCTGGAACGCGCCCGCGCCAATGGTCATCCGCGGCCCCAGTGGCGGCGGCGTGCATGGCGGACCGTTTCACTCGCAGAATCCCGAGGCGTATTTCACGCACACGCCCGGCCTGAAGGTTGTCTGCCCTGCGACGGCCTATGATGCGAAGGGGCTGATCAAGTCAGCGATCCGCGACAACAATCCCGTCATCTTTTTTGAACACAAGTTCCTATACCGCCGCATCAAAGAGGAGTTGCCGGACGGCGACTACACGGTCCCGCTCGGCAAAGCGCGAGTCGCCCGCGAAGGGCGCGACCTGAGCGTGATCACCTACGCGTCAATGGTGCATGTCGCTATCGAAGCCGCTGAACTCCTGGCGAAGGAGGGCATCGAGTTGGAGATCGTCGATCTGCGCACGCTGCTGCCGCTCGATCGCGAGGCAATCGCACAAACAGTAAAGCGCACGAATAAAGTAATCATCCTGCATGAAGACGTGAAGACCGGCGGCATAGCGGGCGAAATCGCGGCCATCATCAACGAAGAGGCGTTTGACGATCTGGACGGCCCTATTGTACGCATCACCTCGCGAGACACTCCAGTCCCGTTCTCGCCGCCGTTGGAAGACGCGTTCATGCCCAACGTGGCCGACGTGGTGCGCGAGGCGCGCAAGCTTCATCAATATTGATTGGGAGTCGCGGTAGGAATTCAGAACTATAATCTTTTGCTGCTAATTGATGTTGCGGAAAGGTAAGCCATGCCGACTGACATAATCATGCCTCAGATGGGCGAGTCGATTTTTGAGGGAACCATCACGAAGTGGCTTAAGAAGCCCGGCGACAAAGTGCAGCGCGACGAACCGCTGTTCGAGATCTCCACCGACAAGGTTGACGCCGAGATTCCCGCGCCGGCATCTGGCGTGTTGAAACAAATCACCGTTCCTGAGGGATCGACAGTACAGGTCAACAGCATCGTCGGCGTGATTGACGCCGATGGCGCCGGAGCCGCACCTGCCGCGAGCCCCGCTACGACGCAGGCCGCGACGACGCCCACAGAACCCGCGCCTGCTCCCACCGCCGCGCCACCGCAGAAATCCGCTCCCGCGGTACCCGAACCTGAAGAGGCCGAGGCCGTCGAAGGCGAACGCGTCCGCTCATCGCCGCTGGTACGCAAGATCGCCAAGGAGCACAGCATCGACCTGAACCAGGTTCCCGGCACCGGACTCGGCGGACGCATCACCAAGGACGACATACTAAGGTTTGTCGAGCAAGGCCCTCCAGCGCCCGCCCCGCCCAAAGCCCCTGCGCCAGCGACTCCAGCGCCAGAGTCGGCGCAACCACCTGCGGCCGTTGCACAAGCCGTTGCCGCACCGCGCGCTCCGCAGCTGCAACCCGGCGAAATTGTGCCGATGACCCAGATGCGCAAGATCATCGCCGAGCGCATGGTCGAGTCAAAGCACACCAGCGCGCACGTCCACACCGTCTATGAAGTGGACATGACTCGCATCATGAATCTGCGCGCGAAACTGAAGAAAGACTTTGAGCAGCGCACCGGCTCGAAACTCACGCCCATGCCGTTCTTCTGCCGCGCCGCGCTGCACGGCATCCGTAAGTGGCCGATCATCAACGCGTCAGTCGAAGGCGACAACATCCGTTACCATCGCACCGTCAACATCGGTATCGCCGTCGCGCTCGACTGGGGCCTGATCGTTCCGGTCATCAAGAACGCCGAAGAGCTGAACTTCCTCGGACTGCAGCGCGCCATTGCCGATCTTGCCGAGCGTGCCCGCGCCAAGCGCCTGAAACCCGACGACGTACAGGCAGGCACATTCACGATCACAAATCCCGGCAGTTTCGGCCAGATGTTCGGCTTGCCGATCATCATGCAGCCGCAGGTTGCCATCATGGGCATCGGCTCGATCAAGAAACAGCCCGTTGTCATCACCGACGAGAACGGGCTCGATTCTATCGCGATCAGATCTATCTGCCACCTGACACTCGGCTACGACCACCGCATCGTCGACGGCGCCGTCGCCGACCAATACCTGCGCGATGTCGCTGCGTACCTTGAGAACTGGAACGAGGACCTGGGCTAAGGGGCAACGATAGAGAGGAACGATAAGGCGCAACACGGATCGAGACGGGTTCGATCGGATCGCAAGAAAAGCGGCAAGCGCGAACAACTCGCCGCTTTCTTTGATCCGTTCCGATCCGCATTAATCCGTGGTTAAGCTTTGGTTTTCGCCCAGACGCTGGCGTTCAGGCATCCGACAACACCGTCGATGACCTGGCTGAGACCTTCGTTGAACTTGTCTGTGTCAACCACGTCGCGGTTGGTCACGGCTTCGCCCAGATTCAAGGCAGACGAGACGAACGACAGTGCGGCCTGTTTCTTTTCGGCACCGCTCTGGCTGCCGAAAATCGACTCCACGCCATGAACTACTGCTGGGATGAAAGCCACGCCACGCAAAATATTGCTTAAGAAACTCAAATCCATTTACTTCTCCTTTTCGATTGTGTGGCGCAGTCTGCGCCACGGTTCACTACCTCGCTCGCGGACACACGTCGGCCAACACGGAAAAGAAAAGAAAAAGAAAAGAAGATTCCGTGTTGGCCCGCGTGCGTCCGCGTCGCGCCTCTACTGTTGTGTGATTGATTGGTCCAGATCGCCGAGCTTATTCGCGCGATAAACGCTCAGCATCTTTTCCGCGTAGTTCGGATCGGTCGCCCAGTGTTTCGCCAATCCGCGAATGAACGCCTCGGGATCGCTGGCATTTTCCCGCGCCTCTGCGTAGCACGCTAACTTCAGGATTAACCGATCGCGATCCTCGAAGCACTCCGTCATGGATTCGTACCTGGCGAAGTGCGCGGCGGTCTTCGCGGCAACGCCGTTCGCCACCTCGGTGGTCGCCATCTCTACCGAGTTGTGCTCACCGTGCGCCTTGATGCCGAAATAGTTGTGTGCCTCGCGCGAAAGTTGCGAGTTGCCCCACGCGCTCTCCAGCGCCGCCTGCGCAACCGTCACGCCGGGAGGCAATCCGCTCACGCGCGACGACTCGCGCGCAGCCGCAATGGCCGCATCCATAAATTCCTGTTTTGTCATCTGTTAAATCCGTGCTGATTCGTGGTTAGGCGTGTTAGTGGCTCGCGCGCAAATAGTTGATGGCCAGGTGAATCAGCGTCACGATGACGCTGATCGCCAAGCCCAGACCGCCCGCGCGCTGTACGAACGCTTCGTGACGTTCCACCTTGTCTTCCAGTTGCTTCATGCGTCCCGAGTTGCCGTCACCCACCAGGGAGTGCATTTGCGTTCTCAGTTCCGAGAGGTCCGATAGGACCCTGCTTTCAAACTCGGTCATAATGGGTAATCGATGTGCAATGCGGTCGTATAGCGCGAGTATCGCGGCGCAGACCCGGCATCGTACTGCCTCACGTAATAGGTTTGCGAACTCGACAATCGTGGCAGCGTGAACGCCTGCGCGGTAAAGCGCCCGACCAGATTGCGGTCGTTTTGCTGGCCCCACCCGTAGTCGCTGCGCCGCACCTCGAATCCTCCGCCGCTGGGCGGCGCGGTTCCAGTCGTCACGCTTATGGTCGTCGAGGCGACCGCCGTGACTTCGGCCAAAGGCAAGTCGGCGATGAATTCCGTCCCCGCTGTCGTTGTTGTCGCAGTCACATCCGGCAAGTAGCTGATTTGCGCCGTACCAAACTCGACGGCCAAAGGTTCAGCGGCTTCATTACCGAATTTCAAAGTGTATTGCGAGCGATCGCTCGCTAGATCGGTGCAATCAATCTCAACTTCCCGCACAATTCCGGTAAAACTCGCGCCGCGCGATGGCGCATTCACCCCAATCGCATCGCCCGGAAAAATGTCGGACGCGCGTTGCGGCAGGAAGTCGCTCCACACGCTGTACTCGCCCTTCCATGCAGGTCGCGTAAGATCGTCAAGCAGCGCCAGGGCCGCATCCTCACACTCAGCCGCCGTGCGCGGCGGCGGTGACGCTACGCTCTTGATGGCGCTTCTCGTTCCGTCATCGCCCGCGTGTGCGGTTGCCGCAATGCTCGCTGCATCCTGTATGCGCGCCAGGCCCGCCAGTCCGCTGCGATAACTCACGCGTATGGCTTCGTTCGGCGCCGGCACATAGGCCGAGAAGAACTTCACCGCCGGACTGCTGCTGTACTGGCATTGCGCGCCCTCTGCCAGCGCGCCCACGAGTTTCATTTGGATGAGCTGGCCCGGCAGCGTCGAGGCGACTTCGACGGCCGGCCCCTGCATCACTCGTGTGAAAGAGATAGTGCACTGCATGTTCGCGCCATTGACCAGCACATAAGTGCAATACGGCGGAGCGTTGGTTATTACTCCGTCGTAAAGCACGGTGGAGGCGGCAATTAGCGAGCCTGCATTGTTCGTGTCAATATCATGCACCTCTAGCGTTACGTGAACGTCGCCGGCGAGCGTCGTCCCGCCTCGCGCATTTCCCGCCGCATGTTGCGACGAGTGAAAAGGCTGTTTTGACCGAAACGTCTGCGTCCCACTGATCCGCGTGGTCAGCGCATATCGGTGCCCGCTCTGCGTAACCATGCTGCTCCCCGCCGCGGTGCCGTTCACGATTGTCGAGATACCAGATTGCGCTCCGGACGGCGTAACGCGAAATCCCGCAAGGCAGTGAGGGATGTCGGTTGCCCCGTTGTACAGGCCGCCAATCACCCCGTTCGACGCGGCAGTGAATTGAATTTCGCCGTGCTGTAACATCAGCGCCGAGCCAAGTTCGATTTGTTCGGCGAACGTCACCGTCGTCGCGCCGTCCGCGCCGGTTCCGCCGCTGACGCACAACTTGCCACCCGAAACCGCGATCGCGTGTCCCGGATCAGCCGCCGTCCAGAAGTGCGCATCCAACGCTGCGCCCTTGTATTCCTCGTCAACCACTACGCCGAGTCTTGTCAGGTACGGCGTCTGCGAGAGGTAGTATGTCAGGGTGTACCCGTCGCCCAGGAAGTAGTCCTTCACATACGCGTTGGGCTCGACCTGGCCCAGCACCAGTAGGTCGTTCACGAGAGTGTCCGGCGAGCTCAGCTTCAGACCGTCTGAACAGAAGTCAGCCGAGATCTCATCCAGGGTGTACATGTTCTTACCGACGGCGCTGAAATACAGCTTTCCATCGTGCGCCCGGTACGCCCCACGTGCGCGCAGTGCAATACTTGCGGCTTGTTGTGACCATTTCACCTGCTGACTGACCGTATACGATGGCTGCGTCTCAACGCCTTCGACTGCGCTTGTGTCGAACACTCCCGGCGCCAGATCGTTCGCGAGTTGCTTCAACATGTCTCCCGCCGCGCGATGGGTGAACGGCGCGCGGGCGGGGATGCTTTTGCGATCTAGCAAAAACTCATCGCTCAGCGCCGCAACCGAATACTGATACATGGGGCCGCGCTCCCCCCATCCCATGTACTCGTAATCCGGAGCGCCGCTCACGTATCCGGTGAAGAGCTTTTGCCCGTCGGCGCGTTCGAGTACGATCCGCCCACCTTTGGCCGGCACCACAAAATCCGGCGTCGGCGCGACCAGCGAGACCGTTAGTCGCGACGGGCTGTTGAGCTTTCTTTGAATTCGTGGCTGCGCATCCGCGTTGAGATTCGCTGTGTAGTCCCGCACACCTGCATTGTCGAAGTTGTCTATGGTCAGTCGCATGTAAGCCTTTTGGTGGTCGAAAAACATCTGCGATAGATGGGGTGCCGCACCCTTCCCCGAAGGGGAGGGTGCGTCTCCAAACATCAATAAGCCGCCGCGCCCGCCGCCGGGAAATACGACCGGCAACACACGATCTGTTGCCCATCGTTGACGTCGGTGTACGGCATTGCGATGCAATGGGCGTGCAACATCATCGCCCGCAACGGATTGGCAATCGCCATCGCCACTTCCGTTGCTGGAGCGCATGGTTGCAGCCGCGGATAGTAGTAGCAGATACGCCCGCCACTTTCATTCTGCGAGACGAATACCGCCGACCACTCCTGGATAAAGCTTCCTCCCTCGCGATCGACAAAGCCCGCAACCAGTTGCAGATTTGCTCCCGCGGCCGGCGCACCCCCGATCAGCGGATTCTCCAACACCAGCGCGGTATCGGTCTTCTGCGCCACGCGGCCCACGTTCAGCGTGACCCGCCGAATGTAGTCGGCGCCAAGTCCGCTTGCCGAGCGAACGTACGCCCCCGGAAATCCGGTTCCCACGTACCCCGTCTGCCCGCTGTAATCCACGTCAACCGCAACCAGATCCCCGACATTGAAGGTCGCAACAATCGCAGCGCCAACCACAATATTCGTCGCCGTCGACCCCGATAGCACCGCCGTCGCCGGCACCGCGGTTCCCCCCGAAGGAGCGCTGCTGCTGCCGTTTCCCACCAGCACATTCATGTGCTCGCTCCCGCCGGCAACTGCCATTTGGAGTTTGCCCCAGTCGCGGAAGTCAAATTCAACTCGCGCATCCAATCCTGCGCGGCATTGTCCAGCCGCCGCGCCATTCGCTCCACCGCGTACCTGCAACAGCTTGGTTTGCGGCGTGCGTGTGAAGTTGGCAATCGCTCCCGCATCGATCCATGGTGGCCGAGGCGCGTCCGGATCAAACGATCCGATCTGCGCCGGATCAAAAATTACCGGCGTGCCCGTTGTGCGATTCACTGGCGCGAAGAATGCGCGCCACTGGCTCACCACCGGCGACATCGTCGTGCGCAGTCCTGTCTGGTTGCTCATGCCGTTTGTTCCTCGGGATAAAAGAACAGCGTCAGCTTCGCCGTCCTGCTCAACTCCGCACCAAGCGCTTCATCTGCACCCAGTTGTGGCGCGCTCCAAAACACCTGGGAACCTAAAGCAAGTGGCAGGTCCTGCGTGTAATCGCACTTAGGCGTCTGCCTCGGTGAACACATCGCGAGCAGCTCGGAATCCAGTGCCGTGATCGTGCGACCGCGGTCAGCGCTTCCGTCCGTCGTACCCCTCGTTCGATACGTCACGCTGGTGTCCAACGCCATCAGTGCCGGATCGCCCTGCTCCACGTCGTTCACCGTCCGCACGCCGCCGAAGTGCACGTAAAAGCAGTCGGCCAGCGTTGTTGCCGCGGTAACCGACTCGTTCTCACTCACCAGGATTGCAGGCGGCGTGTCGCCATCGAGCACAATCGTCCGCTTCGGATTCGCGACAGCGAGCCTCGCCCGCAATGCCATATAGAAGCTGTCTTTCGCAAATTGCATTTGAGTTCTACTCTCCTGCCGTCACTCGATAGAGGTAGGCCGCGCCGCCGTGGAAATCCGCCGAGACTCCCTCGATCCGCAGCAGCTTGCCCTCGTGAACGAATCCCAATGCCGACTGAAACAACGCTTCCGCGGTCGCCGCTTGTCGCAATTCAACCTGCGCATCGACCACCGTGGCCGGAAGACTGAATTCCAGAATCTTTTCCGTCGCGTCTCGTACGGCCACCGGCGACAGCGTAATGTCTTCACTTACAGTTGTCGCCAGCCCGAGCCTCGGATTCGAAGCCGCATCGCCCGCAACTGCCACGCCGCTGAACCGCAGGATCACTTCACTGCCGCCCAACGCCCGCAGCATCGCTTCCGCCGCGCGCCCGAGCGCGAGGCCTTTTCCCGGAGTACCGCATGATCCGAACGCACACATCTCAAGCCACCTTCTGCGCCACGTAGGGCGCCAGCAACGAACGCACCGCGGAATCAATCAGCGTATCTGCGAAATATTCCAGATGCATTCGATCCAGCGTTCCGGACTTCACGTTCAGAGCCGGCGTCGCCTGCGCGTTCCGCACGATCTGCGCGCAGGCAAATTTCACCGCATCCGGAACCGGATCGACCCCCGCGTTATAGGTGATCTCGATTTCATTAAACCCGAGCCCCAGCGCGTTGATCGGCAGCGTGATTTCGCCGGTCTCCGCGCAGAACTCTACCGTTGCCGGATCGACGTCAGCCCAGCTTCCCGGCAGCCCGAACGCAAGCGCGATATCGGAAACAAACTCCGGGTCATAGCCCGTGTTGTAGCCGATGCCCAGCGCCGGCAGGCTTTCGCCCCGCCGAGGAACCGCGTACCGCCCCCGCGCCGAGACGATGGGCGACGACGCCGGATCGCTCGCGCCAAGTGGCACGAAGGTCAATCGCGCCGTGTTACGGCCATGCGCGATCCGCAGCCGCTCCGTATACTGCGCAACGCCCAGAGTCTTTCGCCGGCAGTGCGCCTCGATCATCGCTGACGCCGCCGCCACCCACACTTCCGGCACCACCGCTTCCAATCCGTACTGCTCATATTCGGACGTGGACAGATAATTCATTCAGTTTCCGCCTCACAAAAAATGGGTCCGGTGCCCCACGTTCGCGAAGCTAACGTGGGAACCGACTCCAGAATGCTTACGCTTGGTGCCCCACATCCGCCGTGTTTTGGCAGATGTGGGCCTTCCGTCTGACCATTCTTACCGCGTAACGACGACCTTGCAGTGGGCGTACGATGCGCCCTTCACCACCACGCCGCCGAACTTCACGACCACCGACTGGCGCGCCAGGTTGCCGCTCATCCCCAGTTGGAACACGCGCGGATTCGGATCCGTCAGCCAGTGATACTCGATCAGGTCCTCCGTGACGATGTAGGCCGGCAGTTGTGCACTTCCGCTGCCAATCGTGCCCGTGTAGCCCAGCGCCCATTCCGGGATCAGCGGCAGTTCGCCCGCCTGCGTCGATATCGTCTTTACCCGGAAGCCGCCGACCACTTCCTGCGTCGAAAGCACCACGTTGTACCGCGACTGCATTTCGCTATCGATCAGGTCCAGCAACATCGGG
This sequence comes from uncultured Acidobacteriota bacterium, assembly GCA_963777415.1. GTDB lineage: Bacteria > Acidobacteriota > Terriglobia > Terriglobales > Acidobacteriaceae > JAEZPW01. Next base: position 49,378 of record CAVZQL010000016.1, on the reverse strand, counting down.
TTCGCGTAAATCGCCGTCGGACGCACTTCGTAGTTCGAGTTCGACACCATCGTCGCAACTGCCTGGCGGATCTTGTCCACCGCGTCATCCGCCGGTGTCACCGTCACGACATTTCCGCCGTCGTTGATCTGACCTGCCACGCCGTAGTACTGCGCGGTCGTCGGCGCGCTCAGCGACGTGTCGTTGCCGTTCCACAGCGCAACGTCATGCGTGCGCATCAGCCCTTCCACGGAGTCAGCCAGGTCCTTCGCCTGCAAGAACGCGAACTGGCTCTCCTGTGATCCGACTTCCATGTCGAACAGGTTGTAGTTGATCTGCGACACCAGCGCTTTCAGCGGAACGCTGCGTTCAACTCGCGTCGGATTGCCGACCTTCGCGACGATGTTGCGTGGATCGACAAACGCGTCTGTCGCAACCGGCGAAACAATCGACGTCTGCTCGAAGAAGCGCGACGGGTGGCCCGTTGCCGGTGCCTGCTTGATGCGCTGCCCGAACACTCCACGGCGACGGACAATGTCCGTAATCTCCGTCTGATAGCGGTTAACTTCCACCGCACCCGGACCCATGAAATCAGCTGCGCTGTGCAGATCAAGAAATTGTGTTGTCATTGTTTTCCTTTTCAGCCCCGTAGGGCGATCAATTCGTTCTTCCCTAAAACACAAATGCCGGAGCGCAAGCTCCGGCCTCCAACAACTAATTACTGAGTACTGAGTACTCCCAACTGCCTTTAGGCAATCATTCCCGCGCGCGCCAACTCCGCCTTTACCGTGATGCGTTGTTCCAGGCTGAGCGCGGAAAGCGCCTTCTCCAGCACTCCGGCCTCAATTGCCGCACCTGATTCCTCGACGCCGTTTTTGCTGAGCAGCCCCGAGACCAGTGGAGAAAGTGTCTTGCGAACCAGTCTCCCAGTCTGCGCTTTCAGCTCGGCGTTTTCGCGCTCGATCCCCGCCAGGCGCTTGCTCAACTCTTCTACTGCGCCCTCGTTGGCGCTAACCGCATGATCGGGGGTGCCGCACCCTTCCCCTTTAGGGGAGGGTGCGCATGGAATGTCCGCCCGCTCCTCGATCGCCGCGATAATGCGGTCTACCTTGCTGTGTAATTCCTGTTGCGACGCTTCAATCCGCGCCAGCACTTGCTCCAGCGCGCTCGCTGCCGCAGCCATTCGTTCGGCACTCGCAACTAACTGATCGTTGTTCTCGTCCATCTGTTTTCCTCTCATCAAAAACATTTGTCATCCCGAGCGCAGCCGCTCCTGGCGGCGGAGTCGAGGGACCTGCTTTCTCTCGCACCTTCTACAATGTTGCGTTCTAGATCGTCACCGCACACTCGCCGCCGGCTTGCGCTCGACCAGTTCAATGCACGTGTTCCGGTACGCAGCTTTGTCACGCCTCAGCAACGCCGCGCCTGTAAACGTGCAACTCGTGATGATCCACGTCTGAGCTTTCATGTCGGCAATGCGCGCGTCCGCGATTTCATACGACATACCGAGAACGTCTCGCCCCGCCGTCCGCATCTCGTCGATCACCTCCGGAAAGTCCCGCGCAAACAGATACCCGCCCACTTCAATGACGTATGCGGGTGCCCCATCCTTCGCGAAGCGAAGGGTGGGGGTGTTGTCTTTCACCACCTCCGCGCTCGTGATCACTCCGATCTTCATCCGCGCGTCATGCCGGTCCAGGGACGGCGTGTAATCCAGCGCCATGCCCAGCAGCGACGGCAACGCGGCATCCGCGGCCTCTTTCGTCAGCACCACCCGATGCCCTTTCGCACCCGACGGTGGCTTGTCCGAAGGCGTATCCACAAACGTCAGCACGCCGCGAAAATCCACCCGGTTCGGGTGGCGCGCCACAATTGGCATCTCAATCGCCATCGATTGAAGTTGAAATCCCATGTATCTCCTGTTCGGAAAGAATCAACCACGGATTCTCGCGGATGCGTACGGATAAACGAAATAGAGAAGGTATCTCGCCTTCTCCGTGGCCCAACGAAAGACTTTTCTGTCTTTTCTCTCTTCTGAATCCGTTCCCGTCCGTGTAAATCCGTGGTTAGGCTGTTTGCAGTTCCGGTAACCCTCTCATCCGGCGCACTTCGTTCACCGTCAGCACGCCGTTGCGAAGCAGGATCTCTTGTATCTGCACCTGCTCCATTTCATTCGGCGCGTCGACGTCGACGAAGACGAACTCCAGGTCGTTCCATCCCAACTTCTTCGCGATGGCGTCCCTGGTGAGGTGCTCGGCAAGCAGTCGCGCCGTGGGAACGATCGCCGTCTGGAACGCGTGGTCGGAAGACTCTCCCGCCGTCGAGCGGTTCACGTCGTGCTCCAGCCCCAGGAACATGGGCGGCAGATCGAACGCGTCCGCAATGATCCGCAGCAGGAATTCCTGCCATTGCAGCCGCAAATCCGCATCCGTGCCCATCCCGAAGTGCAGCACCTCCGGCTTGCTCTCGACCGACAATATCGGAACGCGACCTGTTCCCTCGATCTCGTCCTGCCACCACCGGATCAGCCGGTCGTGATGCTCCGGCGTCATGTCCTTCAACCACAGCGCATACTGGACGACTGAATTGCTCGCCAGCCGGGCCGCGTACCGGTGCGCACATAGGAATTCGTTGATCGTTTCGAACGCCACCTCCAGCCGCCCCAGGCCAAACGGCGTGTGCGTGCGCGCATTCAGCCGGACGTACATCAGCTCATCGTCGTTCAGTACGATGTTGCCTTCCGGGCCAAACTTCCCCGTCGCCTGCACGTACCTCGGCGAATCCGGCCGCCCGTCCCAGTCCGTCTTCATCTTGATCGTCGCGCCGTCCACCGGCCACAGTTCCAGCGGTTTCTGCTCGTCGTTCGTCAGTTGTAATTCCGCCGCGCCGAACCCACCCACGATCACGTCTTCCAGCACCTGTTCGGCGAACGAGCGGAAGCTGTCGTCGCCATTCGGCGATTCGAACACGTCCGTCAGAATGCGCACCCGGTCCGCGCCCCGAGGCAGTTCATCAATCGAACGACCCCTGCGCGGCTGCACCCGCCATCGCATTCCCGCGATCCGGTCCTTGACCGTGTTGATTGCCTTGCGCGCCACCGGTGTCTCCGCGAACTTCCGCAGATTGGCTGGCGTCGGTTTCGGCAACGCGGCATTCATTCCTGGCCGCGCCCCATATTGGTTAAGGATGGACGGCAGCGCCATTGTCTTGCGCTGGTCCTCTCCCGCAGACACACTTCCGCGATTGCGGCCCATCAGGCCGCGTACAGCTTCTGCAATTGTCATGAGTTCTCTCGACTAACTTGTAGCGCCGCCGTCTCGGCGGCTGGAGCGTGGGCGACCCGCCCACGCCATTGTGCCTGTACCTATGCGGATGCTAAGGCGTTAGAGAGTCTCACGCTCTCAACTCCACTCTCGCCCGCTCCGCAATCCGCGGCAGCTCAGACGCGGCCGCCACGAGTATGTTCGTCTTCTCGAACGTCTCTAGCGCAAACCCGATCGCCTCATCTCCACGATCCAGGCCTTCTTCCACAATCGCCGTCAGCGACGTCCTCGCATTCTCCAACCGTGCAATTCCTTCTGCGATTTGTGGATAGCTGAACGCCAGCACTTTAGCCAAGTCCACGTCCGTCGCCAGCGACACCGCATGAAACAAATGCACCACTCCATTCGGCCTGTATCCGCAGTCCAGCTTCAGCGGATCGCCCTTATGCGTGTACTGTGCTACCGGAATCCTCTTCCGCATCAACTCCCACACGCCCGCCTGCGTGAAGCTGTCGCGCATCGCGTTAAAGACCACTTGCCGCCCGCTGGCATCGCGCTTTCCACCACGCCGCGCTTCGCAATACATTTCCGCCAACCGCCCAATCTCCGCCTGCGGCGAATCCGTCAGCACCCCCTGCATCGGCGTTAACTGCAGCGCATTCGATGCCCAGTCCGGCAGCTTCTGAAACAAGTACACGCGATCCAATTCCGCCTCGCTCCGCAGCGCATTCCTCAACTCGCCTTCCAGCGCCTCCAGCAACTCAACGTCCGCATCCGCATCCAGGCACCGCACCCGCCGCCAATCGCGAGTCAGTCTCACATCGGCAAACCCGCCCGCGACGTCCCGCAGCACAACCCCGATGTTCACAAACTCCCCCTTCGCCAGATCCGGCACATACCGGACGACAAAGAACTCGCATTGGTGAGAAGCAGGCATTAATTCCCAGCGCTCCTGCACAACCCGTTCAGCATCTTCTTTACTTCAACCACCTGAGATTGCAATCCTTCGTGAACCGCCGATTCAATCAGATTCAAGTCTCTCGCCAGCAGAAGTTCGTATTCCAACTGATTCGCCCACCCCATTGCGGCTCTAACAGTAATCACAAAGTCAGCCCTATCATTCTTGCTCGCCGCCTCCGCAATGATTGTCGCCAGGGACAATGCCGCCCGCTGCATTTGTGAAGAAAGTCCGCCAGAGTGTGTGCGCGGAAAAGCGCTCGACATTTCATAGACTGCTAAAGTCAATGCATGTGCCTTCTGCCAAACGATCAGTTCTCGAAAATCTCTCATCGCTCTTCCTCGCCGTGACTAACAGCTAACAGCTGCCCAACTAACCGCTAATTCTGCCCGCATTGTTTCTTCCTTCTGACTAACAGCTAACAGCTACCCAACTAACCGCTAATTCTGCCCGCATTGTTTCTTGTTTCTGACTAACAGCTAACAGCTACCCAACCAACCGCTAATTCTGCCCGCGTTGTTTCTTCTTTCTGACCAACAGCTAACAGCTGCCCAACCAACCGCTAATTCTGCCCCGCATTGTTTCTTCCTTCTGACTAACAGCTAACAGCTACCCAACTAACCGCTAATTCTGCCCGCATTGTTTCTTCTTTCTGACTAAGTGCTAACAGCTGCCCAACTAACAGCTAATTCTGCTCGCTTGCTTCTTGTCTCGCTCAAAGCTACCGGCGCTCAATTCTCCGTCCAATTCGGAAACGGATTCCTACTCGAATTCTTAAAGCTCAAAATCAGCTCCCGCACTCTTGCTCGCCTCTTGAACAAGCTCTCTACCAGCCGACTCATGTCGTCCCAGTCCCCGTACCACTCCGGCGGGATCGCCTCGGCGCACTCGCAAATCGTCGAAATCCCTATCTCCTCGATGTTCGTCAGCCAGGGCTCAAACGACTCCCACCCCGTCACTCCCGCGTACACCCAGTTCCGCGCGTACACGCCTCTCAGCGGAGAATCCGGAAAGCTCCACTCTCCCGCGTTGAAGCAATACCCCTGGTCGATGAACGTGACGTTATACTTCCGTTCCCGCGACTTCTTCCAGAACGTCGCCTGCCTTCCGTTTGCATTGCACGTCCACTTGTCCAGCGCCAGCATCCCGGCAAAGCTGCCCAGGTTCCGCACCTGCCCGATCATCGTCTCCGGCAGCAGGTCGAAAATTCGCCCTTCCAGCGGACTGATCACATACTTCGCCCCGAACTGCAATCCCGCCTCGCACGCCAGCGTCCGTCCCGCCAGTTGAATATTCAGCTCCGGACTATGCTCAATCAGCCACGGGCTGACTTCGACCACTTCTGTCTGAGGTACCGGCAGTCCCACCCGCTCCGCCAACCGTGTCGCCAGCATCTCGTTCGCCAGCACCCGCAGATGTTGCGGATTATTCTTGAACTTCACCACGTACAGGTTCTCGTCCGCGGCGCGCATCAGGTGTGACTGCGCTCCGCCCCTCATGCGGCGTACGTGTTGAACGGCGATCGTCGGCATCGGCTCGTAACTATCCTGGAACAACTCACCTTAGCCGATCACGACCCCATCTCCACAAAAAACTGCTCTTTGTTCCACTTTCAGAACAACGAACATGCCGCACTACGGAACTTGGGGGTGCCGCACCCTTCCCCGTTGGGGGAGGGTGCGATCTAGGACTCCCGCCTCACTGCCAACGCTATCGCCATCGCCATCACGCAATCGTCGTGGGCCCCGGACGCCGCTGACGCCGTCCCTCCCGCGTTTCGCACGAACGTCCTGCACTCCTGCAGCAACCGCTCGCTTGCGAACAGCTCCGGCCCCGACGCGAGTATCGCCCCGAAATTCTCTATCATCGGAGACCGGCTTGCCGCCGACGTCAGCCATCCCAACTGCCCGCCCTGCCGGTATAGATTTTCGTACTCGCAGTTCGTCGTCAGATGCGCCAGCACCGCATGACCGTGATTGTTCCGCTCCACCACCACCAGAGCATCGTTGTAGCGCCGCCCTGTTTCCGCCACGCGCGACGCCAGTTCCGCCGGCGTAAAGTGCCCGTGTAACTCCGCGCATTGCAGTCCCGTTCGCCGGTCAATCACCTGCACGCATGCGAAGTCACCCTCCGTGCCCCCGCCCGCCGGGTCCGCGCTGACGATGTACTCGCACCCTTTCTTTGGCGGCAGCCATACCAGCAGACGCCCGTTCTCCCGCGACTCAATCGGCTTCGGCAACTCCGCCAAACGCGCGGCAATCGCCTCCAGTTCGAACACGCATTCGCCCGACTCAAGGAAGCACGACCCTGCGTCCTCCGCAAACTCCTGCCTCGCCAGACCGCGAAAGTTCGCCCTTATTTCTCGCCTGAACGCAATCTGCCCGTCTGTCAGGCCGATCCTCTGCTTCAGCTCTTCTTCCTCTTCCGTCCGCGTCAGCACGCTCACGCCCTCTCGCACGTACCGCGCCTCCATCCACCAGGGAAAGAAGTGCTGCCTGTACCCGCTCTCCTCCGCCCTCTGCCACTCTTCGTAGAACACGCCGCCCGCCCCGTTCGGCGTCGACTCCAGCACCACCTCTCCCCCCGGAGGCACCGCCGCCTTCAGTGACGCCAGCACCTCTGCCCCATCCCGCGGCCAGCGGGCCACCTCCGAACAATGCAGGTTCTGGATAGTGAGCCCGCGGCCCGCGTTCGGGTCCGCCGCGGTCTCCACGCGGTATTCGCAATCGATCCGCGGAAACACAAGCTGGCGGACGTTGGCGCGCGATGTCGTCAACGCGCCCTCTTGCAACTCTTCCGGCAGGTTCTCCAGGAAGCGGTGCACAATACGGAAAATCTCCTCGGCCGAGTCCTGATCGTGCGCCACCTGCACCGTCAATGTCCCCGGTTGCGTGATCGTCTTCAGGAAAAAAGTGGCCGCCACCCACGTCGTCATCCCCAACTGCCGCGCCTTCAGCACGATGTTGCGCCCGCTGCTGTTCTGCACGTACTTGCGTTGGACTTCGTTCGCTTTCAGCGGAACCAATTTGCCGCGTTTGTCCCTCACCTTCAGGTGATCCGCGACAAACCCAATCAGCTCTTCCCGATTCCCCGCCGCCCACGCCTCGTCCATCCGTTTGCCCAACCAAAGCAGATACTCGAGAGTGCATCCCTGTTCTAACTCCATCTCGCACTCACGTCCGCACCACAACCCGCGCCCAATAAAAAAGCCGCCCTGCGGCGGCACCCACTCAATATCATCGTCCTCTTGCCATTCAGATCAGCCGATCATCCGATCGCCAGATCACCCGATTTACCCCACTTCGCTTCCCGCCAGATGCCTCGGCGGTTCGACTCCCTCGCTCAGATACCCGCGCAAAAACTTCTCGACGCTTTCCACATACACGTCGGCGAAGTCCACCACCGGACGCCGCGCCTCGATCACTCCCATCGCTTCCGCCGGCTTCCATCCCAGTGCGCCCAACACCGCCAGCGTCATCATCGGAGCCCGATGTATCCCCGCCGCGCAATGTATGTACACCTTCGCTTCCGGATCGTCGTCCAGCGCGTGCAGTGCGAACTCCACTCCCCGCCTGAATACGCTCGGCGACTTCGGCCTGAAATCGTCGTCCACCGGATTCCACAACACCTCGATGCCGTATGGTTCCGCCAGCGACGTATCGTCGAATTCGATCTGCATGTCAATGATGTGCGTGACGCCCCGTCGCGCCACCTCGCCCATCTTTTCGTCTGTCCAGATCCCGCCACCAACCGCGATCCGGTCAGTTATCCATGTAATGTCCATCATCCGTTTCCACAAAGGGAGTAACAGCGCCCGCGCCCTAATCTTTAGATGACTATCGGCGCCACTGAACAGATTCAATTTCACCCTCGATGTTTGCACCAAATACTGCCGCCGACCCTCCAACACCACCGTCCGGAGCAAGTCATCCTGAGCCCGCAGGGCGAAGGATCCATGCACTTCGCCCGCACCACCACTTCCGCCGACCCTCCACTACCACCGTCCGGAGCAAGTCATCCTGAGCCCGCAGGGCGAAGGATCCATGCACTTCGCCCGCACCACCACTTCCGCCGACTCTCCAACACTACTGTCCGGAGCAAGTCATCCTGAGCCCGCAGGGCGAAGGACCCATGCACTTCGCCCGCACCACCACTTCCGCCGACTCTCCACTACCATTGCCCGCAGCGTGTGTCATCCTGTCCATAACGACGTTGGCGCTCTCAAGACAGACGGTGACGTCGACGGCCCAGCCACGAGTGCCCGCCGCCTTCACCGCTTCGCTGACCCCCCGTCCCCCCAAACAAAAATGGGCGCTTTTGACTGCGCCCATTCGCTTCACTCACTTACATTTTCAGAATAGCAAATTCAACTACCCTTTACCGCCACTTTCCGCACATTTATATTTGCCCTGATTTCATCGGCTTACGAGGATTTCCACAGTTTCGGCCTCTTGACAAGCTTCCACGCGACCCACATTTTTCTTCGGAGGTAGCCTTCGCTCACGCGGACCGAAGGCGCTCGTCTCCCGCAGAAGGTCCGCGTCCAGCAAAATTCCGCTCAACCTGTCCAGCGCCTCCGGATATCGCCTCTCCAATGTCCGCTGAGTGCAGCCCAGCTTCTTGGCCGCTTCCTCAAACGTGTACTCCTGCAACCCGATCCGCGCAATCAGCTGTTGTGACAATCCATCCAGTTTCTCCAGGCACCGCTCCACGTCATACACAAAGATCACCACGTCCTCGAAGCTGTGCATCGTGTACGATGTCACCCGCGACCGGAAGAATTCCCGCCCCAGCAGCGACGGCACCCGTCCCAGTTCGACCGATAACCGGCAATACTTCCGCAACAGCGCCGTCGTCCGCTCCCGATACAGACACATTTCCGGCGAGATCTCGTCCCCGCTCCGCCGCCCACGCCCCACGACCAGTTTCAGCCCATTGTTCTCGATCATCCCAGCCTCCGTTCTTCCAATGACGCCCCGACCCGTGACACCCCGACCGATTGCGGTTGTTTCTTTGCACCACCACATCTCTCCGCCCCTCCACAACTCTTGTCATCCCGAGGCGCAGCCGCGTCCTCGCGGCGTAGTCGAGGGACCTGCTTTTCGCCCGCACCACCACATCTCTCCGCTCCTCCACAACTCTTGTCATCCCGAGGCGCAGCCGAGGGACCCCTCTCATCACCACAGCAGCTTAGGTCAACGGTGCCCCACGTTCGCGCAGCTAACGTGGGTCTGTTGCTTTCAATCCCCACCACGCCCGGCGCATCACCGTTCCTCGAAACCTGCTTTTTCCCGAAACGCTTTTTCTTGAAACGTTTCCCTTCCACACCGGTGCCGTTCTCCGGCAGCTCGCTCAAGCTTTTCGCGCAGGACCCGCAATAAACCACAGCTTCGCCGGTTCGTCGCAGCAACAGTCCCCCGCACCGTTCGCAGTACTTCAATTCCAGCCGTACCATTCGTCCCGTACCTTGCTCGATCACTCGTCCCTCCTGTGGATGTACCGCAACAGAAAAACCCCGCGCGCCGCTCACTGGGTGGAAGGCCAAAGACCAAACCGCCTCCCGTGAACCGCGCGCAGGGCTCGTTTCTCTTACGATGACCTGCTTCTTTATTTACTTGTGGATTACCCCTACTGCCCTTCGTTCAGCATCCTGCACTCCGGCCGGTGGCTGAAATACCCCTCTTCGTACCCCGACTTCAACACCCGGCCGTTCTGCACCACGATGCTCAACTTCCCCGTGAAATGTAGCTCGTGCAACAACCTCTCTACCGCTGCCGAAAGGATTTCCGACTCTCTTACCTTCCGGCGCAGCTCCAGGAAACACCTCTCCTCGACCACCGGTCCGCTTGCGTCCAACATAGGCCCACCTCGAATCCAGTTAAATCATTTAGTTATATCGTTTTAACAACCATATAGCTCTGCGCTACTTCGCGTCAACCTTAAATTTACTTATCGTTATGTTACTTGTGTACGATATAGCCAAATGATATAGTCACCCCCATGCGATTCCGCACACTTCAGGACAACCTGAGAAAACTCATTTGGACCCGCGTCGATTCCGGACAACTCACGGGCCTCAAACTCGCGCGCCTCACTGGCTTCCAGCAGGCGCACATCTCCAACTTCCTCAATGGCAAACGCGGTCTCAGCATCGAGGGCATGGATAAGGTTCTTTCCGTCCTCCGCATCTCCGCCCTCGACCTGCTCGATCCTGCCGAGATCAATAAACGCGCCAGCATCCCTCCACCCAGCGAAGACACCTTCGAAAACGTCCTCGTCGTCGAAGGACCCATCGCTGCCTGCGAGCCTCTCGTCACCAGCGCCAACGTCAAGGACATCCTCAAGTTCAAAAAGGCCTTCCTTAAACGCCTCCGCCCCGAGATGCAGACCCCGCGCGATGGCTGGCAGCGCTTCGTCATGATACGTGTCGACGCCCGCGACGGCATGAGCATGTACCCCCGCCTCCTCCCCGGCGCCACCGTCCTCATCGATCGTCACTACAACTCTCTCAAGCCCTACCATAAGAACGAACAAAACATGTACGTCGTCAAAAAAGACGGCAATGCCACCGTCAAATACGTCGAACTCGCCGGATCAAACCTCATCCTCCGCCCCCACAACCAGGCTTACCCTGTCGATGTCCTCCCCGTGGACACCCCCACCGCCGCCGCCGAATACATCGTCGGCCGCGTCTGCCACGTCGCCATCGACACTTAAAGGTCTTGCTTCAGAAAGGGAAATTGTTGCTCAGGAATGGAAATTGTTTGCTCAGGAATAAGGAGTCCGGCGCTACGGAAGCGCGACCGCCGGCGTAGCGCCGAACTCCAGTTCGGCGGGCCCCGCTTGCGCGGGTCGCGACCGACAAGCGCAGCGGCATCACCCGCCCACAGCGTGTCATCCCGAGCGTCAGCGAGGGACCTGCTTTTCGCCCGCACCGCCACCGCTGCTCAAGTTCACCACCACTTCCGCCCGCAGCGTGTCATCCCGAGCGTCAGCGAGGGACCTGCTTTTCGCCCGCACTGCCACCGCTGCTCAAGTTCACCACCACCACCGCCCGCAGCGTGTCATCCCGAGCGTCAGCGAGGGACCTGCTTTTCGCCCGCACCGCCACCGCTGCTCAAGTTCACCACCAACACCGCCCGCAGCGTGTCATCCCGAGCGTCAGCGAGGGACCTGCTTTTCGCCCGCACTGGCACCGCTGCTCAAGTTCACCACCACCACCGCCCGCAGCGTGTCATCCCGAGCGTCAGCGAGGGACCTGCTTTTCGCCCGCACCGCCACCGCTGCTCAAGTTCACCACCACCAACACCGCCCGCGGCGTGTCATCCCGAGCGTCAGCGAGGGACCTGCTTTTCGCCCGCACTGCCACCGCTGCTCAAGTTCACCACCACCACCGCCCGCAGCGTGTCATCCCGAGCGTCAGCGAGGGACCTGCTTTTCGCCCGCACCGCCACCGCTGCTCAAGTTCACCACCACTACCGCCCGCGGCGTGTCATCCCGAGCGTCAGCGAGGGACCTGCTTTTCGCCCGCACCGCCACCGCTGCTCAAGTTCACCACCACCACCGCCCGCAGCGTGTCATCCCGAGCGTCAGCGAGGGACCTGCTTTTCGCCCGCACGCCACCGCCGCTCAAGTTCACCACCACTACCGCCCGCGGCGTGTCATCCCGAGCGTCAGCGAGGGACCTGCTTTTCGCCCGCACCGCCACCGCGGCTCAAGTTCACCACCACTACCGCCCGCAGCGTGTCATCCCGAGCGTCAGCGAGGGACCTGCTTTTCGCCCGCACCGCCACCGCCGCTCAAGTTCACCACCACCTCCGCCCGCAGCGTGTCATCCCGAGCGTCAGCGAGGGACCTGCTTTTCGCCCGCACTGCCACCGCTGCTCAAGTTCACCACCACTACCGCCCGCGGCGTGTCATCCCGAGCGTCAGCGAGGGACCTGCTTTTCGCCCGCACCGCCACCGCCGCTCAAGTTCACCACCACCTCCGCCCGCAGCGTGTCATCCCGAGCGTCAGCGAGGGACCTGCTTTTCGCCCGCACTGCCACCGCTGCTCAAGTTCACCACCACTACCGCCCGCAGCGTGTCATCCCGAGCGTCAGCGAGGGACCTGCTTTTCGCCCGCACCGCCACCGCTGCTCAAGTTCACCACCACCACCGCCCGCAGCGTGTCATCCCGAGCGTCAGCGAGGGACCTGCTTTTCGCCCGCACCGCCACCGCTGCTCAAGTTCACCACCACTACCGCCCGCAGCGTGTCATCCCGAGCGTCAGCGAGGGACCTGCTTTTCGCCCGCAGTGCCACCGCCGCTCAATTCACCACCACTACCGCCCGCAGCGTGTCATCCCGAGCGTCAGCGAGGGACCTGCTTTTCGCCCGCACCGCCACCGCTGCCGACGTCATTAGAGATGTCAAGTGCCGATTTTCCGCTTTTTCTTCCTAACTCATTGAAACCACGCCAAATATAAACCTTCCCGCGCTGTCGGGATTCCCCCTCGCGAATTGCTACAATTGAAGTATGTAGATGTTGGAGAGCTGGTTACCATGGTAATCTGATAGGCATAAGTGCCTTATTATCAGTCACTTGTATTAAGCTGCCTTAAGCTGAAAAGATAAGTCTTTTATATTCAACACTTACGATTTTTCCACGATAGGGGAGGTAGGGCCGGAGTAGGGTAACAGGGGTGCCCGTAGGTTGAGAGGGGTGCCCGTAGAGTAACAGGGGTGCCGCACCCTTCCCCTTTAGGGGAGGGTGCGCCAAGGCGGATAGGAAGCCCCCCTAGCCCCTAATCCCTAGCCCCTGCTATTCGTCAGGAACGTTCGGCTGATTCGATCGTGCCAGCAGAGCGTGTCTTCGTCCACCAGTGCCCAGCCGAAGCCCATGCCGGCCGATACGAAGGACAAAACGATCCCGAGCGCGCGGCTGCGGCGAATTCGGCGGGTGGTCGCTTTTCCGTTGAACGTCGCCAGGCGCAGTTGAGCGATCTTCATGCCGGGCGTAGTCGCCGAGTGGACCAAAAATAAGTACTGGTACACCGCCCACAAGACACCGGGAATGACCACGCCCGCCATCAGCGTCAATTTGTTGTGCGGCATCCCTTTTGCAACGTTCAGGGCGATGCCCGCAAACACGGCCGTGGCAAACAGAATGATCGTGCTGTCTATGATCCCGGCAAACACGCGTTGTGAAACGCCTGCAACCTGAATCGGCAACTCGAACTCTCGCGCTGGGGCGATCTCTTCCGCCTGCTGCATTTCCAGGCTGAGGTCGGCCAGCGGCAGAACGATCTGGTCCGTTTCCTCGGGAACGTCGAGGATGCGCGGTTTGTCCAGCGCTTCGGCCAGTTCGTCGCCAGAGGTCTCGGCCCGCTCCATGGGGAACAGGCGGGGGAACTCGATGATGCGGTGCTGTCCCCGGCGCTTCTGCGGTTCGGTGCCCCACGTTCGCGAAGCTAACGTGGGAGTGTCGGTCGCCTGTGCCGGTTCGGGTTCCGCGTGCATCGGTACGTCGTGGCTGCAAGCGATTTCAGCCGTCGTCATCGACGGACGCCAGTCCGATTCTTCATAGCCGGCGCTGGGCTCCGGGATTTCGAGCGCGCGAGGGGTCGCTTGGTTTGCAGGCTGGGCTAGGGATTGTTCCGCGGCCTCATCGAAAATCGGCGCCAGCGCTTCCGCCGTGGCGGCATTCGAACGGCGTGGACGCTCGAAGTCCAGCTGCATCGAGTAATCGCCGGCCAGTTGCTTCCGTCCGCGGCGCTTCGCGTAGTTGCTCAGGCGTGAGGCGACCTCATCGCGCCAGTTGCCAGACTGCTGCTCAAGAGAGCTCTCCTCGACCGCGTGGCGTTCGATGCCGGTACGCGGTGAAGCTGTTTCGTGCTCGACTGACTCTGACACTTCGTTCTGCAATTCTTTCTCTGCGCCCAACGCTATGCTCCGGTATTCAGTTTCTGGCGAGGACATCAGGCTGTCCTCAAATTGCTGTTCGCTGCTGTCGCACACTTCCGGATCGACCAGTTCCGGTTCATGTTCATGAGGAAAGGAGACACGCAGGATCGCGCGCGTATGAAGGCGCGTGACAGCACAACCACAAACGTCTTGACCGCATCGCGGGCAAGGCATAACCGGATTGGGAGAGGCCAGAGCGTGCGGCAAGTCAGAGCGCGGCAGAATGAATCTTTGCCTAACCGGCGGTCAGCGTGCTAACTTCCGAGTTTCCCCCTTGTGTCGGAAAAGCGGACACGGGAAACAAGCGCCAATGACTTTCCGCATTCGAATCTTTATCACTATTGCACTGCTTTGTCACCTGTTTCTGGTGCCGGCGCTGTTAATCAGCCAGCTTCGGCCCCAACCTCGCCCCGCTCAGGACCACCCCGCCCCACCCGGCGAAGAGGTCACCATCAAGGCCCGCGAACAGGAAAAGCAAGGGGACGTTTACACGCTGCGTGGCGAAGCGGAAGTCGATTTCCGCACGTACATTTTGCGCGCCGACGAGATGACCTACAACGCCGCCACCGGCGACGTCACCCTCACCGGCCACGTAATCCTGAACGGCGGCCCCCATGACGAGCACGTCACCGCCAGCCACGGCACCTACAACATCAACACGGATTCGGGAAAGTTCTACAACGTCGTGGGCTCGACCGGCGCGAAGCTGCGCGGCCATGCAGTGATTCTGACCACCTCCAGCCCGTTTTCCTTCACCGGGGCCGAGGTCGACAAAATCGGCCAGGACAAGTTCATCGTGCGCGACGGGAGTGTCACGTCCTGCGCCATGCCGAAACCGAAATGGACCTTCGAGGCCAAGGAAGTCGAGGTGATCGCCGGCGAGAATGCCAAGATCTACCACAGCACCTTCCACCTGTTCGGAATCCCGGTCTTCTACTTCCCCTTCGTTGAGCATCCGGTGGAGCGACTGGCGCGCCAATCCGGCTTTCTAATTCCGAACGTCGGAAATTCGACGCTCCGCGGCCTCACTTTAGGCGATGCCTTCTATTGGGACATCAACCGCAGCACCGACGCGACGATCGGAGCCGAATATTTTTCGCGGCGGGGGTGGGCGCAGAGGGGTGAATTTCGCTGGCGCCCTAATGAGACGGGCTTTCTGAACGTCAACTACTTCGGAGTGGTCGACCGTGGTGCGGCCATCACTCAGACCATTTTTGTTCCGGGCGTCGGCAACACTCAGGTTACAAACAATCCGGGGGGTGAAGAGGCAAGGCTCAATGGTGAAGCGAACTTGCCGTATGGTTTTCGCGGCGTTGCCAACGTGGACTACCTGAACCAGTTCCTGTTTCGCGTGGTGTATGCCGAGCGGTTTACCGAGGCGATCAACACCGAAGTGAAATCGGTTGGCTTCGCATCGCGCACCGACAACGGATACTCGCTGAACGCCTGGGCGTCGCGCTACCAGAATTTCCAGAGCACACAGCCGGGGGACGTAATCACGATCGTCCATGCCCCCAGCGGCGAGTTCTCGTCCGTCGATCGCAAACTCGGACAATCCCCCTTTTACTGGTCCTTCGATTCGGCGACCGAGGGGCTTTCAAGAAGGCAACCAACTTTCGTGACCAACGATGTTGTAGGCCGCTTCGATATCGAGCCAAATATCTCTTTGCCGTTGCGATGGAAAGGCTGGAGCCTTCGTCCGGAGCTCTCGTTGCGCGATACCTTCTACACCCAACAGGGAGTTCACTTGACCTCCGCTGGCATTGGGTCGCCGATTCCGGTCAGTGATCCGATCAATCGCCGCGCCCTCGATGCCGCCTTCGAGATACGGCCACCCGCTTTGGCGAAGGTCTTCGACCGCACCGTCTTGAATCGCAAGATCAAACACACGATCGAGCCTCGCATTAAGTACGAGATGGTCAGCGGCGTGGACAACTTCAAACAGATACTGCGGTTCGACCAGCGCGACATCCTCTCGGATACGAACGAGATCGAGTACGCCATTGTGAACCGCATCTTCGCGAAGCAGGTGCCAAAACCCGGCTGTGAAACCATGCCGGAAAAACGTGGTGGCGAAACCAAAGACGCGACGGACGAGACCGAGAAACGCACTGAAACCCATGCCGAAGCGCACTCCGAAACCCAGGTAAAACCCGGCTGCGAGGTCCCCTACGCGCGGGAAATCGTCAGTTGGGAACTCGCGCAGAAGTATTTCTTCGACCCAACATTTGGCGGAGCGCTGATTCCCGGCCAGCGTAACGTTTTCACCACCACCGTGGATTTCACCGGCATCGCGTTCCTCTTCCAGCCACGGCGGTTTTCGCCCGTGATTTCGCGCTTGCGCATCAACAACGGAGCCAAGGCCGACATCGACTGGCAAGTCGATTACGACACCGTGAAAGACCGCATCAACTCCAGCATCGCTCTGGTCAATTTCAAACTGACGAAAAACATCGGCTTCTCCGCCGGTCACGCGTACCTGCAAACCCCCTTGGGCGAGATAACCACTTCCACGCTGCCTGCTCCTCCCAAGTTCAATCAGTTTCGGACCCAGCTCAGTTTTGGCAATCTGAACCGGACCGGCCTCAACGCCGCCGCCCTCGTCGGCTACGACGTCTTCAATGGCGTGCTGCAATACGCCGCAGTCCAGACCACCTATAACTGGGATTGTTGCGGCTTCACGTTCGAGTACCGCCGCTTCAAGTTCGGAACCATCCGCGACGAAAGCCAGTACCGCTTCGCCCTTACCCTCGCCAACATCGCCACCTTTGGCACCATGCGCAAGCAGGAAAGACTCTTCTAAGCAGGGGCCAGGGACTAGGGGTTAGATTTTGGCAAAGGCTTTTGGTGCGCCTTGCCTAGCCCCTAATCCCTAGTCCCTGCTTTCTCTTCTCGCATCATTTACCATACAGTCATGGACTTGCAGCACAAACGCGACGCACTCTATTCGCGCCTGAAGCCGCTCGGGCGAACGCTGGTGGCGTACTCCGGCGGAGTCGATTCGGCTTATCTGGCTTGGGCGGCCCACGAAGTATTAGGCGAAAATATGCTCGCCGTCATGGCCGATTCGCCCAGCCTCGCACGCACGCAGATGCGCGACGCGCTGGCGTTTGCCGCCGAACACAACATCCCGGTTGAAGTGATCTCAACCGATGAGATGCACCGGCCCGAGTACGCCAAAAACGATTCGCAGCGTTGCTTCTTCTGCAAGGACGAACTGTTCACGGTAATGGAAGAATTCTGCGCCGAGCGCGGCTTCGAAACGCTCGCCTATGGAGTTAATTCCGACGATCGCGGCGACCATCGCCCCGGCCAGCGGGCCGCAAAGCAGCATAAGGTTGCCGCCCCGCTGCTCGAAACCGGACTCACCAAGCAGGACATACGCGACCTCGCCCGCGAAGCCGGCCTGCGCGTTTGGGACAAACCGGCGTCGGCGTGCCTGTCGTCGCGCATCGAGTACGGCCGCCCCGTAACCATCGAAGCTCTCAGCGCGGTGGAGCGCGGTGAAGACGCTCTGCGCGCCCTGGGATTCCGCCAATTCCGCGTCCGCCACCACGGCGAAATTGCCCGCATCGAAATCGCTCGCGACGAACTCCCGCGTGCCCTCACGCCCGATATGGCCGCCGAGTTCACCCGTATCTTCAAGGCGCTCGGCTTCATCTACGTCACCCTCGACCTCGAAGGCTTCCGCTCGGGCTCAATGAACGCCGTGCTGCCAAAGGAAGTGCTGGAGAGGCAGCGCTAAATGGCGATGTCCGAAACAAACACGAACCTGCCGGGTTCAATCCAGTGCGGGATCTTGCCCCATCGGAGTGTGTCTTGCATCGGTTCGCTTTACTGATCGCTGGGATCGTCCTCTGCCTGCTGCCCTGCACCCTGCTCGCTCAACATGGGGGAGGCCATGGCGGCCGTGGCGCGCCCGCGGGAGGCGGAGCACAGAACCCTGTTTCCCAACCTGATCCCAACCTGGACAAACTGCATCACGTAATTGCGGTTCAGGCCATCGGCGATCAGCCCGCCCGCTTCCAGTCGCTGACCAAAAGCACCGAAATCGCCAAGCAACAGGCGGAGGCGCTTCAGCAGCAGGCCACCAATCCGGACTCTTCTGCCGATTACTCCACGCAATCCACCGCTCTCGCTAGTGCAATCGATGATGCGCAAGAAAACAAAGGCGATTTTCTGAGAAGTTTTTCCGATTCGCAAAAGGCCGGATTGAAGAAGCTGGTGCAGAAGTTGGAGAAAGCGGATTCCGACGTCACGAAGGAACGCAAGGCCCTCGACCAGCAACTCAAGCGCACGAAAGCCGAGGGTAATGCCAAGCGAATCGCGGACGCCGCCGCCAAACTGGCCCAAGCCCTCGCAAAGTTCCACACCGAACAATTGGCGATCGGCGAAGAGATGGGCTTGCAACAATCTTCGTGAACTTTTACCGGATAGCTCGATCGCCTGCTTTGTAAGCTGGTTCGGCAGAATGACGTTCGGCAGAATGGCTTGCCTCCGGACTCCCGACCTGTTCGGCGGCATGCATCCCCGTACGAACGCAGTCTGGTACGCCGATTCCGTGGAAGGCGTTTCCGGCCAGTGCAAGTCCGGGGAGTTGCTTTCGGAGTTCTTCGATGCGAGCGACGCGTTCGAGATGACCGGGAGCAGGCTGCGCCATCGAGCGCTTCCAGCGATAGATTCGCACGGCCCGGGGCTCGGGTCTGACGCCGAGAATCTCGCCCATTTCGCGCTGGACGGTCGCGAGGATCTGCTCGTCGCTCCAGTCGAGGACTTCTTCGTCGCCCGCTCCCCCCAGGAAAACACGGACGATGGCTTTGTCCGCCTGCGCCCGATGCGGAAACTTGTTGTGCACGAACGTGCAAGCCAACAGTCGGCGTCCTTCGCTTCGCGGCACGAGAAATCCGAAGCCGAGATCTTTCCCGGCCAGTGCGGCTCGATCATGGATCAGTGTCACCGTGACCGACGAACTGTATTTGATTCCGCCCAGTTCAGACGCGATTTTGGGATGCCCAGCGCCGAGCAGCTTGCTCATGGCGTGCGCGGGCGCAGCAAGAATCACGCCTTCGAAGTGCTGGCGTGAGCCTGTCGCGGTAATTAATTCCCACCCTCCAGGGTTTGAGTGATCGCTCGGTGCCCCATTCGGTGCCCCACGTTCCGCCGGTCCGCGAAGCGGAGCGGCAAACGTGGGCCCACTGAGATGAACGCTCGCGATCTCGACGCCATTACGAATCGCGGTGGGATCGAGCTGCGCGACAATGGCGTCCACGAGCTGAGCCATGCCGTCTTTCATCGAAGAAAACAGCGGAGGCTTCGGCTTGCCTTGACTCATCGCCGCCATGCGCTTGCGTGCTTCGAGCATGGCGCGACTGAGCGATCCGTGCTTGGCCTCCATCTCGACGAAGCGAGGCAGAACGGCCCTGACGCTGAGGTCTTTGCACTGGCCCCCGTAGATGCCGGAGAGCAGTGGATCGGCGAGGCGGTCCACCATCTCGCAGCCGAAGTGGCGCTCCACCATCGCGGCCACGCTCTCGTCGCCTTCTATTCTGTGCGGAGGAAGAAAGAACTCCCGCACCATGCGCAGCTTGGTCGAAAGCGAGAACAGCGGCGAAAGCATCGCCGGCATGATCTTCGTCGGGACCATGAACATGAGTCCGTCGGGCAACTCGATCAGACGATTCTTTACGAGGATGAAGGTTTTGCGGTCCGCGTCATTGGACCCGATGATTTCGAGGCCAAGTTCGCGTGCGAGAGTGGCCGCCCAGGGCTTTTCGGTGATGAAGGAATCCGGCCCGGCTTCGACCAGGCAATCATCGACACGCTCCGTAACGAGAACTCCGCCTAGGCGCTGTGCACGTTCAAAGAGGACGTACTCAAGCGCAGCTCCTGCGCGTTTCTGCTTTTCGAGATAGTAGGCGGCGCTGAGTCCGGAAATGCCGCCGCCAATGATTGCAATACGCTTCATTAAGGAAGTACCTGGCCCAAGGTGCCCCACGTTCGCGAAGCTAACGTGGGCGATAACACTCACGCCTTCACGCTCTCCAACCGCACTCTCGCCACATCGGCGAGCGCTCTTGCCAGCAGAGGCGACTCGTTAAGCGATTCGGCGCGGAAAAGCTCCATGCCGCGGTCCTTGGCAAGTTTGCGGAAAGCGATGTCGATGTCGTAGAGGATTTCGACATGGTCGCATAGGAAGCCGATGGGCTGTATGAAGACCGCTTTGTGGCCTTCGTCCGCGAGCGCTTCAATGGCCTGCTCGACTGTCGGCCCGAGCCATGGGCCTCCGCTCTGGCCCTGGCTCTGGAAAGCCAAGCGCCAGTCGGACGGTTCCAATTCGCGAGTTAAATCGGCGATCAGCGCAGCGGTCTGGCGCGCCTGGTCCTGGTAAGGATCGCCTTCCGCAATCGTGCGCGTCGGGACGCTGTGCGCGGTGAAGATGATCGGCGCCTTCGTTCCGGCCTTTTCGCAAGCTTCGGGCCAGCGGCTCTGCAGCCGTTCGGCGAACGCTGCAATCAACAGCGGATTGTCGTGCCAGCTCTCGACGAAATCGACCGCGAACGGCGCTTCTCCCGACTCGCCGAGCAGCGCTTTCTTGTAGAGGCCGACGCTGGTGCGCGAGTTTTGCGGCGCGAGACAGACAACGATGGCGCGTTCGACGCCGTCTTCGACCATCTGTGGGACGATGTCGCGAATGTACGGTTCCCAGTTCCTCATGCCCACGTAAACCGGAATTTCGAGTTCGTGCTGCAGAGCTTCGGCCTGCTTCATCGTGAGTTCGCGCAGAGGCGAGCGGCCGATCAGCGAGTAACGATGCTGGATTTCCTTAACGACCGCGTCCGGCATCGGACGCCCTCCGGTCACGGCGTGCAGGAAGCAGGGGATGTCCTCGACGTTATCTGGGGAACCGTGCGCCAGCAACAGTACGACGGTTTTGCGATCAAGGACGCTCAATCGGCCTCTCCGAACCAGTCAACTTTGGAAGCGGGTTTGAAATTGGCCGAGAAGTCGTGAACGAATTTCGCGAGATCGATGACGTTCTGTACCGGCGTGTGCGGAACAATCCCGTGGCCCAGATTAAAGATGTGTCCGGGACGCCCCGCCGCCAGCTTCAGAATATCTTCGGCGCGGGTTTGAATCTCGCTCCAATCGGCAAACAGCGTGACCGGATCCAGATTCCCCTGCACTGCTCCGCCGTCCACCATCTCCCAGCCTTCATCCAGGCGCACGCGCCAGTCAAGACCGATCACGTCGGCGCCGGTGTGCTTCATATCGTGCAGCAGCGTCGTGCTGTCCGTTCCGAAGTAGATGATGGGTGCCCCGGTCGCCTTGAGCCTCTGCACCAGTTCCGTCGTCTGCGGCAAAACATATTGCTGGTAGTCGCCCGGACTCAGGCAGCCCACCCAGCTATCGAATATCTGCACGACGTCTGCGCCCGCGCGGACCTGCTCGGCCGTGTATTCGGCGAGCACGCTTACCAGCTTCGACATGAGCTGGTCCCATGCGTCAGGCTGGTTATACATCATCTTTTTTGTTTCGATGTAATTGCGCGAACTGCCGCCCTCGATCATGTAGCTGGCGAGGGTGAAAGGCGCGCCGCAAAACCCGATGACGGGCAGCTTCGGCCCGAAATGCTTGGCGACCCGCTTGATGGACTCGGCGACATATCCCAGGTCCGCGGCACGGTCGGTGCGCAGGGCCGTGATATCTGCATCGCTGCGCAACGGCTTCTCGATGACAGGGCCTTCGCCGGACTGAAAGTGGAAGTCCAATCCCATGACCTCGAGCGGAAGAAGCAGGTCGGCGAAGATGATAGCCGCATCGACGCCGAGTATCTCCGCGGCCTCGATGGTGACCTGTGCCGCGAGAGCAGGCGTCTTGCAGATCTCGACGAGTGAGTGGTCTTTGCGGATTGCCCTGTATTCCGGCATGTAACGTCCGGCCTGGCGCATGAACCAGACGGGAGTGGCCGAAACCGGTAATCCCTTGCACGCTTTGACGAAGTTGCTGTTAGGAGCTGCCATGAGCTTATCAATTTAACATTTTCGAGCGCGTCGCGTGGCGCCGCTCATGTGAACAATTCGTGGATGCGGTCAATCACGAGCCCCGTCAGGGGCGAAACGAACTTAGCCCCGGACGGAAGTCCGGGGTATGAGCGTCGATAAAATCGCGCGCCCCGTCAGGGGCGAAACGAGCTTAGCCCGGACGGAAGTCCGGGGTGTGCGAGTCAGAGAATCAGAGAGCCCCGTAGGGGCGAAACGAACTTAGCCCCGGACGGAAGTCCGGGGTATGAGCGTCGATAAAATCGCGAGCCCCGTCGGGGCGAAACGAGCTACGACACAGACTCCGAGAATCCCACCGGCTAAAATGCAGTCGTGGAGAACCGAGTGACAGGATATCGCGGGCGTCTGGCGCCCTCACCCACCGGACTGCTGCATCTTGGCCATGCGTGTACGTTTTGGAGAGCCTGCGAGCGGGCACGGCAGCACTGCGGCGTGCTGATCCTGCGCAATGAAGACCTCGATCCGCAGCGCTCGAAGAGCGAGTACGTTGCGGCAATGATCGAGGATTTGAAGTGGCTCGGGATCGACTGGAGCGAGGGTCCGGACATCGGCGGACCTTGTGGGCCGTATTCTCAAAGCGAGTGCCGCGACCGCTACGTCGCCGCGTGGCGGACCCTGCGCGATGGCGGCTTCATCTATCCTTGCCTATGTTCCCGAAAAGACTTGGCGCAGGCTGCGTCGGCGCCGCACGATCTCCCGCAAGATGTAGATGACGAGCCGGTTTATCCGGGGACGTGCCGGTGCCGCGTCGGCGAAGCGCGCAAGTATCCAACGCCCGCTGGCGTAAACTGGCGATTTCGTGTGCCGGACGGGGAAACCATCCAATTCATGGATCTGCGGCAGGGCGCGCAGCAATATGTCGCGGGGCGTGATTTCGGGGATTTTGTCATTTGGCGGCGGGACGATGTTCCGGCCTATCAAATTGCGGTCGTCGCCGACGATGCGGCCATGAACGTGACTGAGGTCGTGCGCGGCACCGATCTGCTGAAATCGACGGCCCGTCAGCTCCTGTTGCAGCATGCGTTAGGGCTGGAATCGCCGGCTTATTTCCATTGCGATCTGCTGCGCGACAACAATGGCGTCCGGCTGGCGAAGCGGCATGACGCTTTGAGCCTGCGCAAGTTGCGAGAGGCGGGCCAGCGGCCTGAGGAAATTCTCCTAGCTTGCCCTAAGTAAAAGCTTTTTGCTGCCACTCTGCAAGGTTCTGCATACAACAAAGCTGACCAAGGTACCTTCCAATCCTGTTTACCGGTTAAGGGCCTTGTGCCCCTAAGTAATGCAACAAAGAGCGGAGTTTGTGATGTAGAATGCAGGACATCTACTCGCAATCTTAGAGGTTCCCGGTGTTGTCGAAACGTATTTTCCTAGCCCTTTTCACGATTTGTTTCTCGCTAGTGGCAACGCAGTCGTTCGCAATGGATGCGACGACGCGTCCGCGGCGTGTGAAAAGAAAGGTCGTGCGGCGCCGTGTGGTGTGGAACCCCATGTTCCCCGGCTCGCATGAAATGCTGGTTCGGGAAAATGTGCAGATCGACGAACTCCAGTTGCCGCGAATCATGAACGACGAAGAACTGGAGCGCCTCGAGACCGCCGAAGAACTCGTTCCGGTGTCCAACACGCACACGTTGGAAGTTGCCGGCAACCTGCTGCCGACCCGCCGGTATTGCAGGCCGTGGACGCGCGATTTTCTCCAGGATTTCAGCGAGGCATTCTACTCAGAGTTTCACCGTCCGATCGAGATAACCTCACTTGTCCGCACGGCCGAGCAGCAGAAGAAACTGCGCAGGCACAACGGCAATGCAGCGCCGGAAGAAGGCGATACCGCTTCCACCCACTTGACCGGCATGACGGTCGATATCTTGAAGCGCGGGATGACCCTGAAGCAGCACAAATGGGTCGAGCAGTATTTCCTGCCGCTCAAGGCGCGCGGAACCATCGACCCCATCGAAGAGCGGCGTCAGCCTGTATTTCACATCACCGTGTTCAATACGTATAGCGGCGACAAGTATCCGCTGCAGGCTGGCTCGGCTGAGCCCGTCGTGAACAGCAGCATGGAGCCGCTCCCCGCGATCTTGATGGAAACCGACCTGAGCAGCACGACGCCACAGTTAGGGGTTCAACAATAGCCTGCTAGGCTAGCAGCCGTGGTGAAAATCTGGAGACAGTGGGCAGAACTCCGTCGCCAGTACCGCGGGAACGCTCCAATCCGAACATACATGATGGCCAAATCTCTCTGTGTTACAGAGAACCCGTTTTTTATTTCCGAAAATCCGTTTTCTTCTAATCAAACGCCCGCAGCCCCAAATACTTCTCGAAATCCCCCTGGCGAAACCTGCTAGAATTCACTTTCTTATGTCCTCTCCACCGCATCTACTCTCAGTTGAATTACAGGAGGCATTCATGGACCAGATTCCTTCCGCTCCCCTCGGCGCCCGGCGCAACGAAGATATTGCCCTCGACCTGATGAAGTTTGTCGCCGGGACCACCGGCTACGGCAAAACCGGCACCGCCGCCGCGGGATTTCAGGGCTCGACCGCCCCTGCCAAACCTGAGGAATACGCCAACGCTCTCCTCGGCCTCTACGCCCGCTGTCTCGACGCAGTCCAAGGCAAAAAGTAGGGACTCTTTCCCGCCAAAGCTGTCGGGATTGCCTTGCCTGAACTGCTGAGCGCTGAAGGCTGTTTCGTTTATTTCGAAACCTGCGCTCTCCCCAGACTCTTGCGCGCGACTTCCAGGAACGCCTTTGCCGCCTGCGACAGGCTCCGGTCGCGGTGATAGACGAGCCCGAGTTCGCGCCAGTCCTGCGCCTCATCCACCCGCAGAACTACCAACTGACCCGCCTTGACCTCTTCCTGGACAAAGCTGGCGCCGATCAGTGAAACGCCGAAGCCGGAGGCCACAAACTTTTTCACGATCGCCGCGCTTGTCAGCTCCATCGTTACCCGCAGCCGCGGCCGATAGGGACGCATCTGCGCATCCATTACCCGCCGCAACGACCCAACTTTATGCATCACCAATTCCTGCTCGGCGATGTCGCTCAACGTCACTTTCTTCTGCGCTGCCAACGGATTGTCCGGCGCAGCGATCCATATCAGCGGATCGCGGAACAGCCGAATTACTTTCAAACTCGGTACTTTAATCGGCAGCGTCACTACCCCAAGTTCGATGGCGCCATCTTCCACTTTCTCCAGCACCTTCTGGCTGAAGTTTCGGTATATGCTCGTCCGCACTCGCGGAAACTGCCGCCGGTATTGCCCCAGTATTTCCGGTAAAACATAGAGAAAGGTGGTCTCGTTCGCCCCGATTGACAGCACCCCTCGCGTGACGCCGCCCTGGTCCGCAATCGCTCTTAACGATTCGTTCCGCAATGCCAGCAGCCGTTGCGCGTAGTCGAACAACAACTCCCCGGCCGGAGTCAGCCGCACCGCTTTCTTCGTGCGATCAAACAACTTCTCGCCGTATTCGTTTTCCATCTGGCGGATCTGCGCGCTGACCGCCGGTTGCGACCTCAGAACCTTCTCTCCGGCGCGCGAAAAGTTGCCCAGTGTCGCCACTTCAATAAAGGTTGTGAGCTGATCGAAGTCCATGCACAAAAGATAGTCGTTTGTTCAGAGAAGCGAAAGCCCGCATCAAGCATTTAACATACGGTCTCGCCTCGAACCGGCGAAATGACACCGGAGTTGCCGAGTAATCGCGAGCTTAGGCCAAACAAGTCCGCTAGCGAACGTGGGGCTTTTTCGTTGGTTTGCTGACCGCTGATCGCTGACGGCTGAAAGCTGTCTCTCTATACTCCCGCCCAATTGCGCCTTTCGATGATGGTCGGTGGTTCGTATACCTTCCCTTTCTCCAAGCGCCGCTCCTCGCGCTTGTCCAGCCAGAACAGAACCGGGCCGAACCCGCGTGTGATCAACTTTGTAAACGACCCGAATTCGTTCTCGATATCGCGGCGCAGCTCATGCACTTTCGCGCTGACCCGCGCATTCGTCTTTCTCAGCCTGTGTTCCATGGCCCAAAGCGTCGCGCCATAGGACTGCTTCAGATTGCGCGCCTCCCAGCGGAAGCGCTCGCGCACCCGTGGATCCGGATGGTTCTTGTAACGCTTCCAGCCTTGCAGCGTTGTCTGGCAAATCCGGTACAGGCTCGGGCCGTTCCGCTCGAAATCTTTCAAAAACGCCCCGTCCAGGAACTTCTTCGACTGATCTCGCGAGATCGCCTCGTGCTTGAAATTGAACTTCCACTGCCCGTGGATATCGGCAAGATTCACGTCCAGCATCCTGCCCTGTTCCGTCATCTCCTGGTAGAGCGGTGTGCCCGGAACCGGCGTGTAGAGCATGAACTGATGGAAATCGGTCTGATGCGCGATTGCGTACTCGATCTCCTGTTCGATGTTCTCCGGCGTGTGGTGCTCCAGTCCGACGATCGTTGACCCCAGCAGCTTGATCCCGTGCTCGCGCAACTCGTGCGTAAGCTTCATCGTGTCGGAGCCTTCCAGCTTCGCGTAGTTCGACTTCGGCGACTCCAGTCCCATCCACAACCACGAAACGCCCAGCTCGACCAGTTCCTCCATCGTGTACTTCTTCAGCGCGTTGGCCGACGAGAATACGTAAAACGACCAGCTCTTCTTGTGCTCTTTCATCAGCGCCAGCAACTCCATGGCGCGGTTCCGGTTGAGGAGAAAATTCTCGTCCATCATGAAGAACGAACGCGCTCCCATCGAATGCTCGATGCCGCTGATGACGTCGAACAGCTCTTTCCCGGTCTCGTAGAAATTCGTGTACTTCCCCTTGCCGCCGAAGAACGACGAGGTGGTGCAGAAATTGCAGCCCATCGGGCAGCCCACCGACGGGATGATTGTTGCCGCCGTGTCAGCGGTGGTGTCGGGAACTTTCAGCCCCATGACGCGCAATCCGAAGCCCGAAACGATCTGCGGGTGCTCTATGGGCGCGTTCGGGTCTTCGCCCAGATACTCGCGCATCCAGCGGATTCCCTCGCCCTTTACGATCTGATCGGCGTCGATCATGTGCTGTATGCCGGGAATCGCCGCCACGTGTCCACCGACAATGATGGTCGATTTGGGCGATAGCTTCCGCACGATGCGGCACATTTCGCGCACCTTGCCCACATTCACGATGATGGACGAGATCCCCACGATGTCGTATTCGTGGCTCGTCAGCTCTTTCTCGAACGCCTGACGCGTGGGAAAGTCCAGCACCGTGCAAGGCGCCGAAATGTTCTTCTGAATCATCATGATGCCCCACGAGCGATGGAACATGCGGAGCGAGAACGATCCCTGCGCTCGTGTCACCTGATTGTGGTAGAGCTCCATGGGGTTAATCGCGCGGCTGCCGAATTCGTCGTCGCGCGCATAAGGACCAAACACGGAAGAAAGTAAAATGCGAGCCTGCGTACCCTTAGGATGTCGTTCAATCATTCCATTTACCTGATTTCATGCGGAGAAGAATCCCGCACTAAAATGGTAGAAGGAATGTCGCTGCGCGACTGTAATACCTTTGTAAGCTCGTTGCGATGACTGAACAAGTAACTCACGCTTGCGTTACTGGATGGTTACCACTCGTGCTGTCCCACCCCCTCCCCCGATTCCAATGGCCCATATGCCGATCTAAACGACTTAGCATGTTGGTCTATCCAGACCTGATCTGTATCTCCGTGCCGCTCCGCGTTGCTGCGAAGTTTACTCACTCGTCAACTATGCACCAGCCGCCCGGCGTGAAATCATTACCGCCTCTTTAAAGTCTGAATTGAATGTACCAGCTAATCGCCCGAGGCTAACAAAGGGCCTGGGAAATTTCTAGAAATGGAACAAGGCGGGCAGCCCGCCTCAATCGGCAGAGCGGTCGAAGACATCGCGGCTATACGCACGTCAAACTCGCCCGTGTCAGGCTCAATAAACTCAGCTTTGTTGCTCCCAGGTTTGATTGCGAAGCAGCTAAGAGATTCCCACTCCCTCGCTGCCAGTCAAGATATTCAATAAAGCACTCCCAGCCTGCACACGATCCCTGGCTTCGCGCATGGCAGGCTCGACACAATTCATTCCGCAGCTTTGGCGGCCAGCGTTTCGACGACCACGATGTTCTGCAGCAGCTCTGGCGGAAATCCGTGCCGCTGCTGCAAATACGCGGGGCTGTTGTACGACACCCAAACCTTTCCCTGTGCATCCTCCCAGACCAGGATCTTAAGAGGAAGGTCAATCGCGACAGTGGGGGGCTGCCAACATCAGTGGCGTGCCAGCCTTGGGGCTGCCGAAGATCAGCAGCTTGGTTGGACGCATCTTCAGTCCTACCTTTTCTGCCTCTCCGCTATGGTCAATCAGCGCAAAGACGGCTACCCGCTTGCAGAATATTCACGAGCCGTGCCACTGTTTCGTCGACGGAATGATTGCTGGGCTTGCTGATGATTCCGTTGTCCGAAGTTGACGCCATAACTGCCTCCTCTTTTTCCGCGACAGGCGAGCCTGCGGAGGTCTGTACCACGACCGGATAGATCGCCATTGTCAAACACTAAGGTGTAGGTGCATAACGGGTGAAGACGAAGTCGCGAGCTTTGACAGGCTCGTGGCAGGGAAAACACTTCTTGAGCGTTGCCTCGTCGGCATCAGGTTTGCCGTTTTTGAACTGAGCGAACCCCCAGCCGCCCGTGGAGGCGTATTTGCTTGAGTCCTTGACCATAAACTGGACGTTCGTGGGAGATCCGGCAACGAAAGATTGGTCACGGCCAAACACTTTGTTGTTTTCCTCCGACGAGACGTAATTCCAAGCCAGCCGGGCAATGATTGTGCCGTCCGGGAACGGGAGTTTCCCTTTATCAAGTCGCCAGAAAGGTGGCGGTCAAGCTGTCGCATCACTACCTCGGCCGACGCAACGGCCCGCATCAACCGGAGTCTCGCTCTACGCCGCCTTTTCGGCAGCCATCACCTTCATAAGCGCCTGAGCCGCAGAAGTCGACGATGCGGGATTCTGCCCGGTAATAAGGCGGCCATCCACGATGGAAAAAGGCTGCCAATCGCGAACCTTTTCAAAGATGGCTCCGAGGCGCATCAGTTCATCCTCGACAAGGAACGGAACAACCTTGGTGAGCTTCATCTCTTCTTCCTCGCCATTCGTGAAGCCGGTTACATGCTTCCCCTTTACCAGAGGCTCGCCCTGGTATTTGACATGACGGAGCACACCCGGCGAGTGACAGACCAACGCTATCGGCTTGCCGGAGTTGTAGAAAGACTCGAGCAACGCGATCGAAACAGGACTCTCGGCCAGGTCCCACATGGGGCCGTGCCCGCCCGGATAGAAGACCGTGTCGAAATCTTCCGCTTTCACATCCGTCAGCCGCACGGTATGAGCGAACGCTTTCTGCGCCGTCTCATCCTTCTTGAAGCGGGCCATGGCAGGGGTTTGATTCTCCGGCAGATCGCTCTTTGGATCGATCGGCGGTTGTCCGCCTTTCGGAGAAGCGAGAGTCAACTGGACGCCGGCGTCTCTGAAAACGAAGTAGGGAGCCGCACCCTCTTCCAGCCAGAAACCGGTCTTGCGGCCAGTGTTGCCCAATTGGTCGTGCGACGTTAGCACCATCAAGATTTTCATGTTCCTTCTCCTTTGTTCGCTACGTTGATTGCGATTGAATTGGGCCCACACCCGACGATGTGCCCGTTATGCGGTTCGGGGCAGCGGCATCGCCGCACACTGGAAGGCATCGGCCTACCAAAGTATTTTGGAACTTGCCGAGTCGTGCGATGTCCCGGTACGCTGGGCGTGCCGCACCGGTGTTTGTCACAGCTGTGAGAGCGGGTTGGGTTCAGGGGCGGTCGTCTGCAGCCCGGAACCACTCGACAAGCCCGCCGATGGCAACCTTCTCGTGTGCTGTTCACAACCGATTCGCGACGTCGTCATCGATTTGTGACTGACCGAGATTCGATTTCTCAGGCAGCCCCGATCCTTCACAGTAGCCATCGGACAGAATGGGAATCAGGCCGCATGCTCAACCCATTGACCCCGCCACGCTGGAGCCTCGAAGGGCTCGGCGAAGTACTGAGTCTCATGGACGACCTTTTCATTCCGAAATTCCATAATGCTCACTGTCTGGAAAAGCTTGCCTTCGTAGTTGATGGCGTACTCCGTTACCCACAACTCCCCCGCTCCCACAATGCGGCGAACATCGAAGCCGCTAGGCTTTCCGGGATGATGTCCTCGCAACGCTTGCAAGTTGCGGCGGCCACGAATCCTCTCGCCCGACTGCGGGTATTCACAGATCACGTTCTCGTCGTAAATATCGTGTTCTGTTACCACATCCCCGGCGGCGGATGCGGCCCAGTGCTGCTCCAATAGCCCTTGAATTCCACCTGTCGTCACGTTCTGCACCCTCCATCCGCCGGCCGATTCACTCGGCTCGGGTTCATAATTCACCGAACCCCCGAGATCAGTCCGATCTCGCAGGTCTGACATACTCCCGTTCAAGAGCTGCAACGCTGGGTAGCAGGTATCAAGTGGATTCACCCCCTACCGGAAGCGTTGCCCGGCTTGTGTGCGGTAGTCGGCGGGAGGGATCGTCAGCCTCGCCCCGCAGAATTCGTGACGGTTCAAATTCGACGTGATGCAGAGCGACTTTGCAGTACACAACTGTCGTAGGCGTGGCCTTCGAACCAACTAGTGCACGCCGCTTTTCATCGCAATGTTCAATCCACACATCTCTGACTACCAAGGGCCAAATCTCGACCCAACGGGAGCTTAGCCGTTCCCTTCGCCCGGAAGAAGTTCGATATGGCCGGACTGCGGTTGCCGTCAAGGCGCTCCGTTTCACTCCGCCCGCTGGCGCTGCGCGGCGCTGCGCGGCCTTGACTGCGCTCCTCGCCGGCCAGATAATCCGCTCATCCGGGCGAAGGGAAAAAGAAAACGCTTTGCTCGCAAGAGCAACTTTACAGGAACGAACGTTTACACAAAATCCCGGACACTACCTTCCGGGTGCGTTGTCCTTCCGGGTGCGTTGTCGGCTATTCGGAAGTGGTGCCACCCTTACGGCGGTGCCACGTGGGGCCTCTAGTAGTTCGAGATTTCAAGTAGGTTCCTGTCGGGGTCGCGAAGGTAGATGGATCGCATTTTTCCCATTGCGCCATTGCGCTCGACGGGGCCTTCTTCGATGTGAACTTTCTGATCGTTCAGGTCGCGAATCACTTCATCGAGCGGGGTTGAGGTGATGAAGCAGATGTCGCCGGCACCGGAGGTAGGATGGGCCGCTTTGGGGTTCGCCTCGTGTCCGCGCTGCTGAAGCTTGATCATCTGCTCGCCGAAGGCAAGTGCCTTGCGGCCATCCACGGTGGCCAACTCCATGCCCAGGACTTCCGTGTAAAAGTCAACGGCGACGTCGATGTTGGTGACGGTGAGGACTAGGTGGTCGAGCGAATCTATGGTTATGGCCATATCAGACGGATGATACTCGCCTCCGGGCGCCTCTCACAATTACTTGCCGGGGCAGCGCGCGGCTATACGCCATCCTCGCAGGTGGAACATCCGTTCAACTGATTGCGGTTAACACCTTGGCTCCGACGAGGCCCGGAGTGCCAGGAGTGGGCACGTAGTAGTAGTAGGTGACGCCATTGACCACATGCGATTGTCCCAGAGCCTGCTCGCCTTCGGAATATTCGCCGTCCAGTGGAACACCAGATTCTGTGTACGGTCGAAACTGGCGATATTTGGCCGGTTAGTAGCAACTCTCTTCCATAACCGGATTGGGGAAGAGTTGCCCGTCAACCACCCTCAAGAACCAACCCGGATGTGCCGCAGCCACCATAACCGCGTGGGCAACACGCGTCGTCCCCGCACCCTCTTAACAAGGCTGATAGCGAGACCGCTCCCGTCCGTTGGCTCGTCGGCGCGAAACAAAGCTGGAAGCAGGAACTCGGCCCGGGAGCTCACCTTAAAAAGGACAATGAAATGGCTACACACGTTATTCCCAAAGAGCCGCTAAAACCACAGGTGGTGGAAAACCCCAAGGAAACCGACTGGACGAAACCGCAGGCGATGGCGATCCCTAAAGAAGGTTACTTCAAAGTGGAACAGGGACGATACGGTCCGCTCTTCCCCAGGACGCCGGCTTGTCACGGTTTCACGGTTATCGCGAAGATCAAGCCCGGAACGGAAGAGGAAATCCGGCAATACGGAAAGAAGCTGGAGAATGCGTTGGCAGGTGACCCCCACGTGCTCGCGCCACTCCAACTCCACTACCTGCGATGGGTCCTGTTCCCTATAGGCCAGGACAAGTACTTCATGTACCAGGGAATCTTCGACACCGACTTCGACAAGTACACCGAGGACGCGGTTGCGCTGTTTACTCAGACGGGGATCAATACGATCTTCGAGAAGCTCGAAGGATTCCCCTCAGACTGGAAGACCAATGTTCCGGCTTTCATCAAGTTCCTACGCGAACACCAGTGTCCGAGTTTCCTGGAGTACGGCGAGTATCCGTACGTTACAGCCGGCGAAATCAAGAAAGCTTTGAAGCTGAAGCGGGCCTTTTCGGACATGCTCGATCAGATGCAATGAGACTGGCCGTCACCCGGAAACGAACGGGCTGTTGAGATTTTGCCAATGTTGGAGTCTGACGATATTCAGCACTTCCTGCTGACGCGCACACGCGCACTCGCCGCTCGATACGAATTCCTGACGTTTCGGAAGCCCGATGCGGGACGGGCATGGCTGGCGGGCTTGATCGACAAGGTAGGCACGGGAAAATCCGTGGGGTCTGCCTCGCCAGATTCGAGATGGGTAACCCTGGCCTTCACCTGGAACGGTCTGCGTGCTCTGGGCGTGGATGAGGCGTCGCTCGAAACTTTTCCTGAAGAGTTCCGCCAAGGCATGGCGGCGCGGGCCGAGGTCGTTGGCGCGACTGGCGCGAATCATCCGGACCACTGGGTAGGTGAGTTGGCCAGTCCCGCTCTTCATGCCATCGCCGTGCTGTTCGCCCGCGACGTGGCAGAGCGCGAGCGTTGCAAGAATGAGCACGCTCAATATCTCTCCGAGATCGGGAACGTCGATGTTCTTTCCGTATTAGATCTAGAGGCTATTCACCCCAGCGAGCCCTTCGAACATTTTGGTTACCGTGATCGCCTCACCCACCCGGTGATCGAGGGAACAGGCGAAGAAGCGCCGCCCGGCTCGCTTCCACCGATCAAGGCCGGCGAATTCTTCCTCGGCTACGTCGACGAGAGCGGCTCGCGACCGGCAATGCCGCAACCCGAAATCCTGTCGCGCAACGGTAGTTACCTGGCCTATCTAAGGTTGCAGGAGCACGTGGGCGCCTTTCGCGACTTCCTCCGCCAACAAGGGCAGACGCGCGAAGAGCAAGAGCTTGTGGCCGCCAAGCTCATGGGACGCTGGCGCAGCGGCGCTCCGCTCGTCCTGGCGCCGCAGCAAGACGATCCGGCGCTGGGCGTGGATCCGCAGCGCACCAACGACTTTGACTACGCGAAGACGGACCCCTACGGCTACGGTTGTCCCGTCGGCTCGCACATTCGGCGCATGAACCCCCGCGACACAGCCGACAACATGCAGCGACGCCAGATGATCCGGCGAGGAGGCACCTACGGACCTCCATTACCTGAAGGCGTACCGGAAGACGGCATAGAGCGAGGGATTGCCGCCTTCATCGGATGCGCAAGCTTAATCCGCCAGTTCGAGTTTGCCATGAACGTGTGGGCGAACGATGCCAGGTTCAAAGACCTCGGCAACGAGCGCGATCCGTTCGTCGGCACCCAGGATGGCACGTTTGACATGACGATTCCAAAGCGGCCGATCCGAAAGCTGATAAAGGGTCTGCCGGCCTTCACAACAATAAGGGGCGGTGCCTATTTCTTCCTGCCCGGAATCCGTGCCTTGCGATTTCTCGC
This sequence comes from uncultured Acidobacteriota bacterium, assembly GCA_963777415.1. Taxonomy (GTDB): domain Bacteria; phylum Acidobacteriota; class Terriglobia; order Terriglobales; family Acidobacteriaceae; genus JAEZPW01. The sequence continues at coordinate 15,284 of CAVZQL010000016.1, read as the reverse complement.
TGCGGGCGATGCCGCTACAAGACCAAGACTCAAGAAAGTCTCTTAGGAGCTCCCAATGACACCGCTGAAAACCCGCCCCCGAACATACAATCAAGTTCAGACACCGCGAAAATACACTCCCGGCAAAAGACGGTTCAGTATTTATTGGACGTGGAGCTATCCCTGGGAAGCCAATCGGGACGTGACGCAACTCGACAATCGCTTCTCAACGATGACTGAGGTTCGCAGGGTGGCGTGGCCCGACTACGAGTCGGTGGAGTATTCAGAAAAGATGTTCCTGCAAGGCATTGCAGGCACGCTGGAGCTATTTCACCTGTCGCTGCTGAGGTTTCAGTCACTGGTAGGCGAGGTTACGGAGCATCCTGTTGCGGTTTACCAACGGATCGACCAGGCGGGGCAGAAGCAGCCCATTGACGAGGCTCTGCTCGAAGACACCGACACGCTGATGGTATTTGGTCTGGATCACATGGTTACAGAGCAGGAAGCCGCCCCGGAGGAAATAAACGCGATTAAACAATTCCTTACGCGTGAGGGAACCTGCCTTGTTCTGGGACCGCACCACGACGTTGGTGTGTCCTCCGATCTTAAAGAACGCAACACAGAATACGCCCACCACGGCGATCCTCTGGTACCGCGCCAGCAACGATTCGGCAAGTACACGCGTTCGCTGATGCGAGGGCTGGGTACGCCTGTCGAGAATCGCTGGGGTCTGCGTCCCGCAGTAGTCAAAGGAACCAACCAGATTGCTCCGTTGACCACGATGAAAGATCTGGATGCACGTGGCTGGCTGAATGAAGTAACAACCTTCAATTTCCATCCTCACTTGCCTCACTATGCCCTGACGACCGAAGACACCAAGTCGATTCACGTTCTCGCCAGACAGCCGATTGATATGTCGCGGCCGCATCCTTTTACAGAGGCCGGGAACTGGGAATTCAATATGCTGCTCTGGATGCCGCCAGTCGGCAACCGCGCCGGCGATATTGTGTTTGCTGACTCGACGATATTCACCACATTATTCGGCGGCACGGAGTCATTGCAGAACTTCTGGAGGAATCTTGCGAAGACGCCGCTCCAGGCAATGGCAACGCGAGCTGCTTGAAACAGGATTTGGCGCGAGCGCCGCTGCAGCCTTGTCGGCGTACCCCGCGGTGCCCGGTGGTGACGAGAACCTGGAATGCTTCCCGAAGAAGATCGTGACGATGCTTGTCAGGTTACGCGTTTGCACGGCCGGTTCGGGCCGGCTGTTAGGCATTGTCACAATCGTGTGTGCGCTGGCCCTCGCGAAGGAAGTAAAGGCTCAGAGCAGGGGCGTATATCCCCTTGGCATGAGCGCTACAAACTCAGGTATCACGCCAGAGTCAGGATTCACCTATTCCAACCAGTTGCTCTTCTACTCTCGTGACGAAGTGAAAGACCAGAACGGGAGCACCTTGCCAATCACAGGAAACAACTCGGTCTTGATGGACATGAACTCGCTCATTTGGGTCAGCACGAAGGAATTCTTAGGCCCGCACGATATTCTGCGTTCGCCACGCTCCCATTTGCGAAGAACGATCTCACATCGGATTCGGATTAGTGTTTCTTGAGTTTTTGCAGGGCCGGTTTCTCGACAACGGCGGTAGCCCACAAAAAGCCTGCGACTGCTTCTTTGGCATTCACCGTCTTCTTATAGTTGATGTATTTCGAATAGTTCTGCTGAACGTTTACCCCGTCGCAAGCATCGTAGATGTCCACCAATCCTTCTTCATTCACCTTCGCGTCCGCGACAATCCCTTTGTATCCGTTGGCCACTACCCGCGCGTAATCCTTCTTCTCAAGCAGACCCAACTCAATTCCGCGTTGAATGGCATATACAAACATTGCGCTCCCGGACGTATCGGTCCAGTTGTCGGGTTGGTCGCCTTTGTCAACCACCTGGAACCAGCGGCCGGTTTTCGGATCCTGAGTGCGCTTCAAGCCGGCAGCCAGACGCTGAAAGATGTCCACCACTTCGGCGCGACGTGGATGGTCCGGCGGAAGCACCGCGAGCGTCTCGACGAGAATAAGCGAATACCAGCCGAGACCTTCACTCCATACTTCGCTCGAGAGCCCCGTCTTCGGGTCTGCAAGCCATTTGGTCTTTTCTGGCTGTTCTGACCAAGCATGATAATAGAGGCCGCTGTCTCCCTTGAGGCCATGCTTCGCGAAAATCACGATTTGCTTGGTGGCCTCATCGAAGGCGTACTCCTTGTCTCCGATCGAGTTACCGTAGCGCGTCAAGAACATCTGTCCCATGAACACGCCGTCCACCCACATTTCGCCGGGCAATCGTGGACTGTGCCAAAATCCTCCATCGGCGTTGCGTGGGTACGTGTCAAATGCTTCTCGAATGTGGGTAGCGGCAACCCGGTACCGCTCATCGTGAGTCTGCTCGTAGAGGCCCACGACGATATTGCCGGCCATGATGTTATCCAGGCTATTCAGTCGAACGTCGACCAGGTTCCCCTTGTCGTCGATGAACGGATCAATCTCCCGCTTGATGAAATCGAAGTAGCGCTGATCTCCGGTGGCCTTCCACAGCATTTCAAAGCCGTACAGTGTGTACCCTTTCCAGTACGACCACCGCGCCAATCGGTCCTGCGGGGTTCCAGGATTGCGCTTCATGATGGTCTCGGCGGCCGCGATTGACCAGAACTTAGGCTTGCTTCCAGCCTTCGAGCTTTTGTTCGATTTCACGTCGGCACATGCACCGGCAACCGTGAGAGTGATTACCACGACAAAAACGGCGACTGCCTTAGTGACCCTACGCCATCGTACGTCTGTCATTCGGAAACAGCCCTCCATCATCCACCGAGGATGGTACAAGCCTTTGGTTTTGCGTGTTTAACTACTGCTGTGCAACTCCCTTGACCACCAGCGCGAGCGGCAGCTTACCCGACTGCGTCTTAGCCTCGGCAGCGAAAGCTACCAAACCGTCCGAGGTATAGAACAGCGACGGGTACCCGTTCGCGCCCTCAACCGGAACCATGCTGAATGCGGCAGGGTGGGAAGTGCCGGCCGCTTTTGCGCTGAGCTTCACGAGTTCGCCGTACGATGGCATCGCGTCAGGTCCGGGATCGGCCGCAATCGGAGTGAGCAACACGAAGTCCGGCTGCGGCGCCACGCCCATGTGATTGCCGTCTTCAGGAAGCAATTCGTAGCGCATTGTGTACGTGCCGGCTTTCACCGGTTGGCCACGAAAGTCACTCGTCTGGCTGTGGAAGCTGATCACGCCGATAAATGTCGAGGGGGCGATTCCGGGATATGTAGCTTGAGAATCCTTTTGTTTCGCCGTGGGAATGGAGTTGCGCAACCAGACGTCAACCACGGTGCCGTCGAAAAGCGTAAGTCGGTAGCCGTCCGTCGCGAGCGCGAAATTAATTGCCGCGGGCGCAGACGCATCGGAGAACGCGGCAGTTTTCTCTACCTTCCCAGGCCCGGCCGAAAACGCCAGGGTTGTGAAAGTTACGACGATGATGAGGATGGAAAACTTACGAAACATCTAGACTCCTTCGAATTGTTCCACGAAAACACGCGTCCGGAAACAGGCCGTGAAACCGTTCGTTACTCGCACTTGTCGCCGTGACACTTGCGACCCGGTGACGAGCATTCGCCGGGCTCAGCCAGTTTCCCGTCAGGCCCGATGCAATTCTGCGTGTGTCCGCACCAGCAGAGACCGTCGTTGGTGGGCGGGACGGAATCGTCGCGCTCCGCCAGTATGAACATGCCCTTCCATCGGAGTGACGGACAGAGGTCGGGGTGATTCTTATTGAAGCGTTCGGAATCGCAAGGCATAGGGAACCTCAGTTTCTAGTTTCCAGTTTCCAGTTTCAAGTTTCACGTTTGTAGAGCGGCCATGTCGTGTCCCCTCTAGAAACTTGAAACTCGAAACTTGAAACTGCTTCTAACCGGCAGCCTTCATGATCGCGCGCTTCACGGCAACGCGGGCGCATTGAATCTTATGACTATTGTTACCAAGGCTTTTCGCGTTCCGCACCGCAGCCATGGCGGCAGCTTCAGCGGATTTTTCGTCGAGCGGTTTTCCGATGAGCGCCTGTTCGGCGTCCTTCGAGACCCAGGGAATGGGAGCTACGTGTCCCATTACGACGCGCGCGGATTGCACGGTATTCCCGGACATTCGAACCACGACGGCAGCGGTCGCAAGAGGCCAATCGAACGCATTCTTCTGACGCACCTCATAGGTGGCAGCGCGTTCGTTCGTCGCTGCGGCAGGCAGATGAATATCCGTAAGCAACTCTCCGGGCGCGAGAGTGTGCTCAACTTCCTCCTGTTTCTTCGGGACGCAATACAAGTCCTGAAGAGACAGGGTGCGCAGCTTTCCATTTCGTCCCAGGATGACAACCTTGGCGTCATAGGCGATCAGCACGGGGGCGATCGTCGAAGGCGAAACAAAATAAGCTGGGCCATCGTTTCCAAGAATCGCGTGATACCGGTTGTCGCCTTTCAACACGAGCGATCCGCCATTTTTGTCCAGCGCAAGCAGGCCAAATCCGGTGCGGAAATACCAGCACCGCGGACGTTGTAGCAGATTGCCGCCCAGCGTCGCCATGTTCCGAATCTGCGGACTCGCCGCTTCGTCCAGCGCTTCGGCTAATGCAGGCCGAAACTTTCGTATCGAGGCATTGTCTGCGAGGTCTTGCAGACGTGAAAGCGCGCCGATGCGGAGCCCATCGTGAGTCGCGGTGATCCCATCGAGCGCCTTGACGGCCTTGATGTTGACGATGCGCCGTGGCTGTATGACCTCATCTTTCATCAGCGCAATCAGGTCGGTTCCGCCGGCCAGAATCGCGGCTGCCTGTGCATCGTCGCCCAGGAGGTGTGCGATCTGATTTATGTCGCTTGGGCTTGCGTATTCGAACGTATTCACGCTTTCCTCCTTGACTCCAGTGCGGCGAGAACGCGATCTGGCGTGAGCGGAATCGTTCCGACGCGCACGCCGATAGCATTGGCGACTGCATTCGAGATCGCGGCGGCAGGAGAGATGACAGGCGGTTCGCCCAGTCCGATAACTCCCCGTTCGTCGTAGCCTTTACCGCTCATCATGTGTACAACAAGCTCGGGAATGTCGCCGATACCGGCGAGCCGGTAGAACTGCATGTTCGGGTTCAACATCCGGCCCGTGGTTGGATCGTAGATCTTCTCCTCGTAAAGAGCTGAGCTGATGCCCATCGTAAGCGCGCCATGCACCTGCGCTTCGGCGGTCTTGAGATCGACGATCAGGCCGCAGTCCTGCACGGCGACCATCTTGTTGACGCGCACGACGCCGGTTTCCGTGTCCACCATCACCTCGGCCATCTGCACGCCGGCTACGCCCGCATTCGTCAAGTCGGGGAGTTTCGTTTTGTCCGGATTCAGGCCATGTGTGATGAGCGGCAAGGGGCCGATCTTCTGACAGGCTTGCTTCCACGTCAGTTTGCGTGAAGGCATGGCTTTCACGAAGATCGTTCCGTCCGCGATATCGAGTTCTTCGGGCTTGGTTTCGAGAGCCGGAGCGACTTTCTCCAGCAGTGCGGCGCGAGCGTCCACCGCCGCGCGGCGCATTGCTGAACTGACGCCGCCAATCGTGGTCGAACCGCCCGAGGTGCCCGATGGCGGATACTTATTATCGCCAATGAGCAGGCTGATCCGGCTCATCGGGACGCCCAGCGTATCGGCGGCGACCATCAGAATACAGGTCCGTGTTCCGGTGCCGAGGTCCTGCGTTCCTATCTTTATCTCCACGGCGCCGTCAGGATAAAGCGCAAGGTCGCACTCGGAACGGTGGCCGCGTCCTCCCCATGTGTGCAGCGAGAGGCCAAGGCCGCGCTTGATCGGGGAGTTCAAGATGGCGTTCACGTCGCGCGGATGCCACTTGCTCTTCCATCCCATGAGGTCAGCGGCAATCGCGAACTCTTCCGCGTAGTTGGCTGACCGTGGTCCGGTCATGTCGATGTTCTTAAGGAAGAAATCGAGCGGATCCATGCGGAGCGTGGCGGCCAGGTCGTCGAGCGCCCCCATGGTGATGATCGCTGCCTGTGGATGATTCGGAGCACGCCACGCGCGCGCCGGACCAATATTGTTTACAACGGCCGTGTGCTGCGTCCGTTTGTTTGGAATTTGAAAGACGTACGGCAGAGGTGGAGATCCACCACCTCCAGGACCGCCTGTTCCCCAACCTTCCGATTCCCAGCCGACAATCGTGCCGTCCTCTTGTGCCGCCACCTTTACGCGGGCATAAGCCGAGGGACGCGCGCCAGCGACCTCGAGTTCGCGATCGCGATCGAGCATGAGTCGAACCGGCTTACCCGCTTTGCGCGCGAGTTCCGCGTTCACAATGCCCCACCGGTCCGGACCGAACTTGCTGCCGAATCCGCCCCCGATGTGATCCTGGTGCACGTGGATTTTGTCGGCGCCGATCTTGAGCGGTCCAGCCATCTGCGCTGCGATGCCGCTGACATTCTGCGTAGAAATGAAAACGTTCAGATTGTCGGGAGTCGGCCAATCGCAGACGGTGCCGTGCGATTCCATACAGCAGTGCGCGATGACAGATGCGCCGTATACGCCCTCCGAGATCACAACATTGTGCTGCTTGAACGCCGCATCAGGATCGCCCTGTACCTGTGCCGGAGACTTCTTGTACAAAGTCGGTTGCTTCGCGACGGCCGCTTTCTGCGGAGCGTTCTTGATGGCGTTCAGCACAGCCTGCGATACTCCGAAGCCCGCCATTGTCTTCAGCAATTCGTCCGTCGGCTGAAACGTGATGCCTTCATTCGTAACGTAGCTGATAACTTCATTGTCAGGAGCCTGGTTTTCAAATTTCTCTCGCAGGTCGTCTAGCGAGGCGGGGCCGCTGGCGTTGGAAATATTTGCCGGTGGTTCACGATCAGAGACAAGATGCGGCAGAACCTCGTAGTCGATCTTGATGGCCTTAAGCGCCTGATCGACTATGGCCTCGGTATCGGCGGCAACGGCGACGATCTCGTCGCCAGCCCAGAAGATTTCCGTGCCGCTCTTTTGGATGACGTGTACAGCGCGGACCCCAGGAATCTTCTCGGCGGCGCTCGTGTCGAGCGCAGTAATCCGCGCATGTGCATAAGGACAGCCCAACATGCGGGCGTAAATCATGCCCTGCGGGTGCTGGTCTTGTGTGTACTTGGCTTTTCCAGCGGCCTTGACGGGGCCATCCACGCGCGAGACACGCTTCCCGATGAGGTTGCGTTCGGGAGCGTCAGGCCAGGAGTAAGGCGTCTTTGTCGGCATCGGCTACGCTCCTTTCTTTCCGCTGACCTCGGCCAGTGCGGCCTTCAGTCCCTTGTAAGTTCCGCAGCGGCAATAATTCCCGCTCAGTCCGTGAACTACTTGCGCGGGCGTGGGTCGAGGATTCTTATCCAGCAGCGCCTTGGAAGCCATGACAAAACCGGGAGTGCAAAAACCACACTGTTGCGCGTCGTTGTCGACGAACGCTTGCTGGATTGGGTGGAGCTTCCAGCCTTCTTGCGACACATTGCCACCCTTCGCACCCATACCCTCTTGCAGCACGAGTGACTCGACCGTGGTGATCTGTTTTCCCTGGGCGTCGATCGCGAAAACCTGGCATGCGTACACGGCGCGCCCATCCATGATCACCGTGCATGCGCCACATTCGCCCCGGTCGCAGACACGCTTCGATCCTGTCATGTTGAAATGATCACGCAACGCATCGAGCAGCGTGATGTTCGGTTCGAGTTCGGTGGATAACGTCTTCCCGTTCACATGCAGGTTGATCGGCACCTTGCCTGGTCCGAAGACGGGAACGTCCTTGCCCCCGATATTGACCATCCGGGGACCAACCACCATCGGCACTGCGGTTGCCGCCCCGAGTTTCAGGAAGTCTCGGCGCGAAAGGTCGTGTTCGGCGCCTTCTCTGTCGGCCAGCTTAAGATCTTCGTCGCTCATTGCAACTGCCTCGGCAACTTGAGGATGGGGGTTCCGTCCGCTTGGGTCCCGTGTGGAACATTTAGAACAATAACGAATGTGGAGAAAAATGCAAACTATTTGTCCTCGCGGATCTCCAACGGTGTAATCGATTACACACGCATTTGAGTTGCATTTACAGCCGACAAGGGCGGCCAATCAGCAACCAGTCGCTACGTTCCTGATTTGGGCCTTGGAGCGCTCGTTTCCTGTAGACTTAATCGCCGATATGAACTTAACGGTGCATAGCAATGCATTATTAGCCAATAAATTGTTCACAACTGGTCACCTAAATGTTATAGTCTACCCCGCACATAAAGCCGCTCTTCCTGGCAGAAAAAAGCGCGTGCCAGGGTCGCTGAAACGCGTGTCCTGTCACGAAACCGAATTGCAGAAGTAATAAGGAGAAACATGATCAGACGTGCTGCAATACTCTTTGTTGTCCTGTTGGCGCTTACCGCTCTGACCAGCGCAAATATGGCGGCCGCAAACTTCGATCCCAAGTCGTATGGAGCCACCGGCGACGGCAAAACGCTCGACACGGCAGCTATCAATAAGGCGATTGACGCAGCCAATGCCGCCGGCGGCGGAACTGTTCACTTCTCGGCAGGGACCTATCTTTCCGGCTCGATTCACCTCAAGAGCAACGTTACGCTCTATCTCGATCAGGGATCCACCATTGAAGCCACTACCGCTCCCGAAGCGTACGACCTGATCGAGCCCAGCCAGAAGCAGTGGGACAAGTACCAGGATTTCGGCCATACCTACTTCCACAACAGCCTGATCTGGGGTGAAGACCTACATGACGTGGCCATTCTCGGCCCCGGCGTTATCTATGGCAAGGGCCTCACCCGCAGCGCCAACAAGCTCGTCGGCAACAAGGCTATAGCGCTCAAACTCGCGCGCAACGTCACCATCCGGGACGTCTCCATCCTGATGGGCGGACATTTCGGAATCCTGGCCACGGGCGTCGACAACTTGACCATCGACAACATCAAGATCGACACCAACCGCGACGGAATCGACGTCGATTCCTGCCGTCACGTTCGCATTTCCAATGTCTCCGTCAATTCGCCTTGGGACGATGCGATCGTTCTAAAAGGCACGCACGCCCTCGGTTTTGCCCGCGACAGCGAAGACATCACGATCACCAACTCTGAAGTGAGCGGCTTCGAGAACGGCTCGTTCTTGAATGGCACATACAAGAAGAGCGGGCCGCCACCGGAGCGCAATGGTCCGACGGCACGCATCAAGATCGGGACGGAATCCGAAGGCGCGTTTCGCAACATTACCATCTCGAACTGTGTCTTTGATTATTCACGAGGCCTCGCCCTGGAGAGCGTGGACGGCGCCGAAATTTCGGACGTCAGCATCAACAACATCACCATGCGAGATATTTCCAATGCTCCCATCTACATCCGCCTGGGGGCTAGGATGCGCGCGCCCGAAGGCGTCCCCATCGGTTCGCTGCACCGCGTGAACATCAGCAACGTCATCGTCTACGATGCGGACTCGCGCTATGGCTCCATGATTATGGGCATCCCCGGCCATGATATCGAAGACGTGAAGCTCAGCAATATTCGTATCTACCAGAAGGGTGGTGGCACGAAAGCGCAGGCCGCAATCAATCCTCCAGAAAAAGACAAGGACTATCCCGAACCGTACCGGCACGGCGAGATGCCGTCGTACGGGTTCTTTATCCGCCACGTGAAGGGAATTGAATTTACCAATGTCGAGACCAGTTACTTGAAGGAAGATCTTCGTCCGCCGTTCGTGCTCGACGACGTCAAGGACGCTGACTTCAACCTGGTGAAGGCCCAACACGCGCCGCAAGTCCCGACCTTCTCGTTAAAAAACGTGAACGGCTTCAACCTTTTTCATGCCGAATCACTGCCGGATACAAAACTGGGCAATGTGGAGCATAAGCAGCTGTAGCGCTATTTGGAACTGGGCACGACTGATGGGTCGTGCCCCTTTTTCCCTCGCTCTCCAGAATTTTTCCCTTGCTCTCCCGAACCTGAGTTATTGACTCACACCCTCCTGCACCCCTGCGTTTATCTGAGCTTCGGCGATACCTTTGTTCCTAGTCAAAAGAATTAATTGAACAAAAGCAACTTTTTCTACATTTTTGTGTTGCGTCCTTTTATTTTTAGCGCTAACGTATCCGCTGTCCCAATCCAGAGTTGTTAATGGATGGGTGAACGGGTTTTTCTGTAATCGTTTGCATGACGTGGCGCAGGGACCCGAAATGGAGCGCCCGCATGAGTTCTGAGGGGAGAGAGCAATGAGAAAGCAGTACTTGATCGCCTTGCTGGCAATTCTTTCGCTAATTTCCAGCGCAGCTTGGGCGCAAACTTCCAGCGGTTCTATCACTGGTCGGGTCGTGGACCAGACCACCGCCGTCCTTGTGGACGCCCGGGTTACGCTCACAAATCAGGAAACCGGGGATGTCCGGACCGCGATAACCGACAAAAATGGAGAATTTCTTTTTCTAGCCTTGCAGCCGGGAACTTTTGCAGTTTCCGTACAGGCTGAGCGCTTTAAGAGATTCGAGAAACGGGACCTGGTACTTTCCGCGTCCGATCGTTTATCTGCCGGCACACTGCAACTCGAAGTCGGCGCCACTTCGCAACAGACCACGGTAACGGCGGAAGTCGCGACCGTACAGACTGAAACCTCGGAACGTTCCGCGGTGCTCGATAGCAAGGAAATTTCCAGCTTGATGAGCTTGGGGCGCGACCCCTTGGCTCTCCTCAGGGTGCTCCCCGGAATTGTCAAGGATGACAATGGAGCCAGCGGGTTGGGTACGGAAGGCGTCGGAGTGGTCGCTGGCGTACGCCAAGAGCACAACGCCGTCAGCATCGACGGCGTGAACGGCAATCCCAGGGGCGACGGCAATAAACTCGACACACCGGTCAACATGGATGCGGTTGCCGAGATCAAGGTGGTGCTGAACAGCTACCAGGCGGAGTATGGCCAGAGCGCAGGCGCCATCGTCAACATGACGACCAAGTCGGGCACCCAGGACTTCCATGGCAGCGCCTACTACTACAATCGCAACGAGGCATTCAACGCCAACGGTTGGGTGAACAACCATAATAACACCCCGAGGGGCCGTTATCGCTACAACACTTGGGGGTTCACTACGGGCGGCCCGGTGTACATACCGAAAGTGTTCAACACCAGTAAGCAAAAGCTGTTCTTCTTCTTTTCCCAGGAGCACTGGCCTACCCAGGGCTCTACTGGCCCTCAACGCTACCTGATGCCCACGGCCGCCGAGCGCGCGGGCGACTTCTCAAATACTTGGGATTACAAGAGCACATTGGCTAAGCCGGTGCCGGTTTATATTCGCAACCCAGCGCTTAATCTGCCGTGCTCGGCAAGCAATACCACCGGCTGCTATTCGTATCTGGGAAAAGTGAACGTTATCGACCCCTCCCTGATCAACCCGAGAATGCAGAAGATAATGAACGTCTTCCCGCTTCCCACAATCGACTGCGCAGTGGGTGGAAGCGGCGGAAAGGCACCATGTCCGCTGACCGGCGGTACGACCGGTAGCCCTTACAATTACCAGATCACCGGGGACACAAATACGCCTTCGACCCAAAACTTGCTGCGCCTCGACACCAATCTCAGCAGCAAATGGCACATGTACTTCCGCGGCATGATGACCAGCAAGACGAATGAGGGACTTACCTCCACCACCAACTTGAACAAGTGGGGGATTCCGTCTTTCTACTCAACCCCGGCCAAAAATGCGGGCGTGAACCTGACCTACATTGCCAGCCCAACCTTGGTGAACGAATTCACGGTCGGATATTCGAGTTGGAACGAGCTTAATGGCTTCCTTAACCCGGCAGATGCAGCCAAGATATCGAAGAGCGCCCTCGGGGTTGCGCTCGGACAAAACAATCCGGCGCAAAACCCACTAGACCTGCTTCCCATTATTACCGGCATGAGCAGCGGCGGTTCCAGTGGAACTTACCAGCTAGCTGCGGCCCCCGAAATCAACTACGACAAGCGCTTTCCCATGAACAGCAATACCGGCACGTGGGAGTTCACGGATGGATTGACCAAGATCTGGAACAGCCACACGTTCAAGGGTGGAGTTTACTTCCAGGCGGGCCGCTACATACAGCGTCATGGCGGGTCCATTTTCAGCGGCAGCTTCAACTTTGGCGCGAACAGCTCCAGTGCTTACGATACGCAGTATGCGTACTCCAACTTGCTGATGGGTGACTACGGCTCTTATCAGGAAGGCTCCCAGCCAAGCACCTACGCACCGCACTGGAACATTCTCGAGTGGTACCTGCAAGACACCTGGAAGGCGAAGTCCAACATCACTCTTAATTATGGACTGCGCTTCACCTATGACCTGCCGACGCAATTGCAAACCGGCATGGGCGCCGGGTTTGTGCCGGACCGGTACAATTCCTCTCAGGTTCCCGCAATGTATACGCCAGTTGCGTATAGCACTTTGACCAGCAGCACGGATATGACCGCCTGCAAAGGAAGCTACAAGAATACGCCGACTCGTTGCGCCCTGGACCCTGTGACCAAGGCGATAATGCCTGATACTTTCATCAACACGTTCGTCAGCCCATTTGACTATACCGGCGTGGTCTTCAACACCGACCCCAATTATCCGAGCTCTCTGCGCTACAGCAACGGACTGCTGCTTGCTCCCCGCTTCGGCATCACCTGGGATCCCTTCAAGGACGGAAAGACTGCAATCCGATTCGGCAGCGGCCTTTATTACAACACTCGCGAAGGCGGTGGCACGGTCGGAGACTATTCGCAAACTCCACCCCTCATAACCAATTCATCGATTGGGTTCGGCCAGATTACCGACACTTCGTTCCTGCCTGGTTGTGGATCGAGCTCTGCGGGTTGTTATGGTGCTACCGCTGCGCCGAACTCCAATCCGCTTGACACCAGGATTCTGCAACCCAACAGAAAGATAGAATCAACGTTGGGCGTCAACTTGGGTATCCAGCGCAATGTCGGTTTCGCCACGGTAGTCGATATCGCGTACGTTGGTACTTTCGGGCGTCACCTCAGTCAGCAGGTTAACGAGAATGCGATTCCTTACGGCAAGCAGTTGAATCCTAACTACAATCCCAGCGATCCAAACAGCTCGCCTTGGAATTCGAACTATATTGATCTCTCGCAGGGCACGAGCATGAACTGCTTCTTTGGAGCGGATAAGGTAACGACAGCCACTACGTATTGCCAACCGAAGCTTCTGAATGACAACCTCTTCCGTCCGTACCTTGGTTACGCAGCGATTAATCTCCGTGACTACGGATCAACGTCGAACTACAACGGCCTTCAGGTGACGGTGAATCGCCGGTTTGCCAAGGGATTGCAGTTCGGAGCTTCCTATACCTGGTCCAAGACGATGACCTACACGGATACGCCTAACGGTGCCATTGCTAACTTCCAGGATCGCCGGTTCTGGAATTACGGTGAAGCCGGCTTCGATCGCAACCAAAACCTGGTCTTCCACTGGACCGCAAATATACCCAAGGCGAGCCAACTGTGGAACAATCGCGTCCTCAAGGCGATCGGCGATAACTGGGAGTGGTCGGGTATCGGGCAATTCGAAGGCGGCGCCCCCTTGTCGCTCACTTTCAGTGGTGCCCCCAACCTCACGGGTGGCGGCGACGGTGCGCGTCCCATCCTCATCGGTGACCCTTTTGCGCCGCAGGGTGACATTCACACCACGGGACAGTTCCTCAATAAACTCGTGTGGGTGTTGCCTTGTGCACCGGGCCTTCCTGCTGGTCTCGTTGCAACGTCACATTGCGTCCAGACAGGGCTCATTCCGAACGCCGATATCCCGGGCATAACGCGTACCAACATCGGACGCGGCCCTGGGATCAATAACTGGGATATGGCTTTGCAGAAAAACGTCCCGGTTGGCGAGCGGATGAAGTTCATGATCCGCGCCGAGGCGTTCAACATCTTCAACCATCCGTCGTTTACCGCCATGGATCTCGCGCTTCCTTTCGACACCAGCAGTTCGTGTGGCACGAATTGCGGATTGCTGAAGTCAGCCACCACCAGCACCTTCGGACAGGTCAACGCTGAACGCGGCGCTCGCAAACTGCAACTCTCCGCTCGCTTCACGTTCTAGCGTGTAGACGAACAACAACCCTCATCCCCCTTCACCGACACATGCACTCGCCGGTGAAGGGGACTTTTTTCAGTCGAGCAGTAAACGTAGGAAAATTGAGCTCACGCCCGCTAACATCGCCAGAGATGTCAAGGGTATTGAGCAGTCAAAATTTGTGTATCCGATTGATTTTAAAGTGAATATAATTTCTGCGGTTATGTCGGGTTTACCCCATCGGAATTGCTACAATGAAGGCAGCTGCACTAAATCTCCACCCGAAGGGGATCGACGGTGTAAGTCATTACTTTTCATGCACTTACATTTTGCTCGCCACAAGATCGACGTGCTAAGTCCTTTAAATGCATAATTTACATGTTTTCCACAGGGGGAGGGGTGCCCCGGCAACCCCGAACACAATCAGCATCACCGGCACGAGCGGCAGCCTTACTCACACAAATATGGTGACGTTGATCCTTAAACCGGCGAAATCCGGAGGCCGTCCCCAATTGGATTTAAGGCTCGGAGGCTTATGAGGCAACTTACTTTTCTGGTTTCGCTCATCACGAAGGACAACGACTATCAGCGCGAGCAGGCGGTTGCCGCGGAGGAAACGGCGCGGCGGCTGGGTGCCAAACTGCAGTTTACCTATGCCGAAAACGACGCTATCACCCAGAGCCAGCAAATACTCACTGCAGTGCAATCGCCTCCAGGGGAACGCCCGGATGGCATCGTGTTCGAACCTGCGGGTACAGGTCTTGCTCAGGTGGCAAAAGCTGCCGCGCAAGTATCGGTGGGATGGGCGGTCCTGAATCGGGAAGTTGATTACATTGCGGAACTCCGGCGTGGAGGACGTAGCGCACCAATCTTCAGCCTGAGTTCAGACCACGAGGAAGTTGGCCGTATCCAAGGTCGACAAATGGGAGCTCTGCTTCCGAATGGCGGGCTGGTCTTGTACATCGAGGGCCCGTCGTCTGGTTCCGCCGCCCGGCAGCGAACCCAAGGCATGTATGCGACAAGGCCCGCTAACATCCAAATTAGAACGATAAAAGGCCAGTGGACCGAAGACAGTGCTTACCAGGCGGTCAATGCCTGGCTGCGATTGTCGACCTCGCACGAGATCCCGGTGGTTGCAGTCGTTGCCCAGAACGACTCAATGGCGGTCGGCGCTAAAAGGGCGCTTCAGGCAGCAACG
>CAVZQL010000015.1:0-477225 GCA_963777415.1 uncultured Acidobacteriota bacterium | reverse complement strand
ATAACTCTCCCAGCTAGATATGCGTAATCGATGGCATCGCGGGGACATCCCAAAGTCTGGGGCGCCAGCGCCACGGACTGAAAACGAAGAACAGGGCAGTACGCAGGACGAAAGCGGTTGCGAAGAACGCCCCCAGGCGCCACTTTCCCATCCGAAAGGGCAGGAAGACTGTCAACGCCACTAGGGGGACGAGGATCACCCGGACGCCGTACACGGGGAGACTGGCTACGAAGAGCAGAAACCACGGAACACGAGCGACGTGATCTGCTTGATTTTGGCGCAGGTTTCCCAGTAGTATTCCTCGCCGTCATGGAGATCGTACAGCCAGTTGCGAATTTCGAGGGGCTCCGCCACGACGGCGAAAGTATCCGTTGCCTATCTTGGGTCTGCTTGATTGTCTCGATAGAGCCCAAATCTCCGTTTACACGGCGATGAAAGCTCACGCCATGCCCGGCACCTCGGACCTAGTTGCGTTGCGTCTGCCCGTCATGGCGGGACTTGCGGGGATATCGACTCGAGCCGTGCAGCGCGTGTTGTCGCGAGCGGGGAGTACGAACCGTAGTGGGCGGGCCTATTGCCAGCGGTTTCGGGGAACTTCATTCCTACGCCGATCACGTCGTAATTGGGGAAGCCGAGGAACTGATTGCACCACTTGCCGAAGACCTCGAACGGGGCACAGCAAAGCCGCGGTACAAGGCCAATGAAATGCCGCTTCTCGAGCGCAGCCCGTTACCCAATCTGAGCTTGATCAACACCAGGCATTACAGCTCGATGGCTATCCAATACTCACGTGGATGCCCGTTCAACTGCGAATTCTGCGACATCATCGAGATCTACGGACGCAAGCCCAGGACGAAGTCCGTAGCTCAAGTCATTGCTGAACTGGAGCAACTGTATCGCCGCAAGTGGAGAGGGTCGGTGTTTCTTGTGGACGACAACTTCATCGGGAACAAGAAGAACGTGAAGCAGCTGCTTCCTGCACTGGCCGAATGGAACGAGCGCCATAGCCGGCCATTCACATTCTTTACAGAAGCGTCCGTGAACTTAGCTGATGACACTGAGCTTCTGACAATGATGAAAGATGCTGGTTTTATCCGGGTATTCCTGGGCATCGAGACGCCGGTGGAGGCCAGCCTGAAAGAAGCTAACAAGCTGCAGAACACACAGCGCAGCCTGCGCGACAGCGTACGCTGCATTCAGCAACACGGCATCGAGGTGATGGCTGGATTCATTGTGGGCTTCGATAGTGATCCGGAAGATGTGTTCGACCGGCAGGTGGCGTTCATTCAGGAGAGTGCCATCCCCATCGCCATGGTAGGCCTTCTCCAGGCGCTTCCAGGCACGCAACTATATCGTAGACTCGGGCGCGAAGGGCGCCTTGTGGGCGATGCAAATGGAAACAACATCGACTGCAATCTGAGTTTCATTCCAACAATGTCTGCGAAATGCTTGCTGGACGGGTATCGGTCGATATTGAAGCGCATCTACGCCCCGGACGCCTACTACGAACGAGTGCGGCTGTTTCTGGATCGCTATCACCCCACCAATCGCATGCGCCGGACGCTTTCGGATTACGTCGCATTGTGCCGTTCCATCGTGAAGCAAGGTGTGTTCGGCAACGCGCGCGCAAGTTACTGGAAGTTTCTCATCGATGCCGCTACACGGTATCGCCATGCTTTCGGCCCCGCCGTGACCTTGGCAATTATGGGTTATCACTTCGCAGCGGTGACCGAGGAGGTGTGCCAGGCTGACTAGCCGTCAGTCTCGCGTGCATTCTTATTTACAGAGTACGTTTACGCAGCGGCTTCTCGATCATTGATTTGAGGAAGGGTTGCCGGGGGCGATTGTAACTTCCTGCGGTCCCGTTGTTCCCTAAGCAGAACATTGAGCTCTGCACCGATCAGTAGCGCAAGTCCAGAAAGGTAGAACCACACGTATAAGCCAATCGCCGCGCCTAGCGGCCCGTAAGTGTTGTTAAGGCTATCAAAGTGTCGGAAGTAGCTTCCCAGCAGGTATGACAGGCCGATCCATGTCATGACGGCGACAATTGCGCCGGGTAGGCTGTCGCGGAAGCGCTGCTTCAAATTGGGGCCGAAATGATAGATCAGTTCCACGGCGAGCATGGCGAAGACCATGGCTATGCCCCATCGCAGATAACGCCAGGCAGCGAGGAAAGCGGAATTGAGCTCGAACCTGCCGGTGAACCAGATTCCAAAGTGCGTCCCCTCGATCATCAAGACTAAGGCCACCAGTAACAACGATCCGGCGAGCAATGTCAGGCCCATCGCAAGCGGCCTGGTCTTCCAGACCGGGCGAGTTTCCCGGACGCGATAAACAACGCAAAGACCGTCAATAATCGCAGCAAATCCGCTGGAAGCAGTCCAGATCGTGAACACTAACCCGAGCGTGAGAAAGTGCGGGTGTTTGCGGCTGATGACATCAGACACGATGTTGTGTACCAACATCATTCCGTCGCCGGGGACGAGTCGGGCCATTAAGCTTAGAAAATCTTCAAACAGGCGAGGAATGGGCACATAGCTGAGCAGCGACGCCAGTGCGACCAGAAGCGGAAAGGTTGAGAGGACGAAGTAGTAGGAGAGCCCGGCGGCGAATACGAAGAAATGCTCGTCATACACATCGTTGTAGATAGTTCGCAGCAGCCGTGTAATCGTGGGCCACGTTCGTTCTCTAGCTGAAGGGAGCACCGAAACGCCTCCGCGGACGGTTCTATTGTTGTCCCGTCCGGCCTTGCCCGGCAACGGGTGCGGAGAGTTTCAATCCGACGTCTTCTCCAGTCAACAGGTAGTTGCCGGCAAAACGGACAACTGCAGTTGACTTCATGTAGGTAGGCAGCCAGAGACCGTCCAGATCCGTGTATTGTAGCGTAATGTTGAGGTCCTTGAGCCACCAGGAAGGCTTTTTGGTCGGGGTGCCTTCTATTCGCTGGATACGGAAGGTTCTTGTATCAACCCAGACAAGGCCGTTCAATAGATTTTTCTCCTTTCGCTTCGGAATGATTCGCAGAAGGTAAGTGGGAACATCGCCGAGCTTCTCCTGCTGAAGAAAGACAAACTCATAGTTGCGTCGGCTGATCTCGCTGCCGCTCTGGGCGGGAACACTTTCCAGATCCAGAATGTCGCGCACCATCTTTTGCCCTCTGGCAATGCCACTCGATTGTTTAATCTCATATTTCTTCGTGCTGGGCGGAACAAAGGTGACTTCGGCGATGGTTTGTGAGACGGGTTGTCTCTCGTCATCGTGGAACAGCTTATAGCTTCGCGTCACCGTGTAACCTCGGGCCTTTGCAGGATTCTGCTGCTCCGCCGCCTCCAGCGACTGCACGATCGCATTCAGATCAGGAGCTTTCGCTTGACTGCCGGCCTCGCCCGATGACACTTGCGGCGCCGAAACAAACGGAATCCAAAGCATGACGGCGAGAACTCCCAACCATCCCCGTTTCGATACTGAAAACGTTAGCAAGCGCCCACCTTCCTCCTTCATCTTTGTTGATTCACCCCGTTAATTGACAGTTTGCTCTCACGCTGCAATTTGCGCGCTGCGTGGGTAACAGGGAGGGGATTGTGAACCGGTAATGTCAATCAAGCGCTGAGCATGTCGCCCAGCGCTGGTCACAATCCCGATTTGAGACGGTTGATGCGCACTGTTCACTTTTGACCAGTTTTTGCCATCCTGCACCTCGATAATAGCGGCGGCTGAGTTTCTGCACCGGGCATCAAGGCAAAGCTCCGGTTGCAGGTTCCTCGTCACGTGTAATGAGCACTTTCGATCCCCGTATTCCCGCAACATCTACTCGGTCCCGGAACTTGGAGTTTTGAGGACGGCCTGCGAGTGTTGGCCGCCCCAGGAACAGGTGGTGTGTGCTATGAACGGCAACATTCAAGCCGCTGGGCAACTTCTGGCAGAGCTGCGGGACGCCTATCGGAGCTTGCCTAAACATATCCAGATGCACATCAGACACCTATTACGGGAGGGCACCGTGCAGACACAACCCGGCGACAAGCGTGCGGGCTAACACTCCGGGCGCCGAAGTGTCTGGTTCCGGATATAGGAGCGACTCAGGAATGTCTATACGCCACCGGGAGCGGCACCGCACCGAACGCATCGGTTGGCTACGCGCTGCGGTATTGGGCGCGAACGACGGCATCCTTTCAACAGCGAGTCTGGTGCTGGGTGTCGCCGCTGCCCATGCAACGCACAGCAACGTATTGGTCGCGGGCGTCGCAGGCTTGGTCGCTGGATCTATGTCGATGGCCGCCGGGGAGTACGTCTCTGTCCACTCACAGGCAGACACCGAACAGGCCGACCTCCAGCTTGAGCGCGCGGAACTCAAAGCAGACGACAAGGGCGAGCACAAAGAACTAACGGCAATCTTCGTCGCCCGCGGGCTCGATCCTGCGCTCGCGAAGCAGGTCGCCGAGCAGCTGATGGCCCATGATGCGATAGGTGCGCATGCCCGCGACGAACTCGGCATCTCCGAGGCTTTCAGTGCACGTCCGATTCAGGCTGCGTTGGCTTCTGCTGGCAGCTTTGCTGCTGGTGCAGCAATGCCTCTCTTGGTCACAGCCATGGCCCCGGCGGCGCGTTTGATCCCTCTTGTCTCCGGAACCTCACTGGTGTTCCTGGCGCTTCTAGGCGGATTGGCGGCACGCGCGGGTGGTGCTGGAGTAGCGGTGGGCGCAATGCGCGTCACGTTCTGGGGTGCACTCGCCATGGCGCTGACCGCAGGTGTCGGAGCGCTGTTCGGAACAGTTGTGTGACCTCAATAACGCTCACCAGGCACGGTTGATCTCCGTCGCCCGACAACACGGACGACGCTACAACGAAACTTAGGATTTGTTCTTTCCGAGCAGGCCACCGGCTGCCGCCATCAACAAGCCTCCGACCACCATGACCATGCTCGCCGTCACAGGCAGTGTCTGGCTGCTGGTTGTCTCAACTCCTACAGACATTCCTCCTGCGCTCATCGAGTGTCTTTCACGTTGGGGAAACGGCACGAAGAAAGATGCGATCCCCAACACGAAGACGATAACGCCAATCCAAAGTAATGGCTTCATTGCCTTCCTCCTGGCACCGGCATCGCCGGTAATTCGGCCTGTGGACGATCCAGCGTTGCTGTTGGTACTTTGTGTGCCCGTACTACAAATCTTTTTGGTGCTCCGCCGACAAAGTAAAAGGGATAGCAGGTTACCAGCGTCAGCACCGATTCATTGGTGGAGTCCAGAACCGAGGTGTCTCCCGGTGCAACCACCCTCGCCCAGTCGACAAGGTAGCGCGTGGAAGTGCCTGCCGTTTTGAGCTCAATCTCATCGCCGTCGTGGATATCCTTCAGGGCGCGGAAGAAGGTGTCGCGGTGTCCCGCGATGGCACTGTTGCCCAGCGTACCAGGGATTGCCGTGCCTCGAATATGGCCAACACCGAGACGCAAAGTTCGTGAAGCTGTACCTTGAAGAACAGCGGCGGACACTCCCAGCCTTCGGATCTCCATGTGACCCAGAATTTCGCCCTCGGTGAGCGTTGACTCGGCCGGGCGGATTTCAGATTGGGGGTTTGATCGAGCATGGCTATCTAACAATGCAGTATTCACGTACTGCTTGGCATCAGTGTCATAGAGCCTCGCCTCAACCAGTACCAGCGCAACATAACCCACGAGAATGAGGCCGACGGCGAACAATGCGCGCCCACTCCACCGCAACCATGATGGAGGTCGTCTGCGCACGCTGGCTCGATGTTTCATCAGGACGGGCATTTGCATTTAGCTTCCGAACGTCACGGTTTCGTGATTGGGTTATCGACAGTGGTTCGAGGACTCACGGGCGCGTAGTAGCCGGCGCGTGTGCGGACAGACACGCGTCCACGACCCGGCGCACTCGCCTTGACTTGTACAGTCCGGTAGGTTCCGTCCTGCTTTCGGTTCGTCGGGACATAGGCGAGGGTGTACTGGCTGCGGATGTCGTGGGCAATCCGCTCACAAATCGGGACTACATCCTTCATTGATTCAGGAAGGAAAGTTTCGCCGCCGGCGGCCTTGGCGAGCTGCTTCAGCACGCCGAAGCGTTGGTCAGGATCGCCTTCATCGAAAAGAGCTATCGAATAGATGATTGCATCCGAACGCGCCACCATGGCTAGGATCTGTTCTTTTTTGTGCTTGCTGGCGTTGTCGGCCCCGTCACTGATAACGATGAGGACTCTCTTGTCCCGATTACCCTTCTTCAGGTGATCGAGTCCGGCGGCAACAGCATCATAAATCGCCGTCTCGCCATTGGCGGAAATCCTGGACAGGGCAGATTGCAATTGATCCACCTCGTCAGTGAAGGGCATGTTTTCCGGAAGGCCGAACGAAACATGCTCGTTGAAGTTGACCACGAACATCTGGTCCTGCGGATTGCTGGAGCGGGCGAACGCCAAAGCAGCGGCAAGGACCTCAGCTCGTTTCGACCGCATGCTTCCACTGTTGTCAACGATCAATCCCACCTCAACCGGAACATCGTCATGGCTGAAGTACTTGGTTTTCTGGAGAGCGCCGTCCTCATATATCTGAAAGTTTTCTTTGCCAAGTCCGGCCACGGGAGTGCCCTCACGGTTCCGCACGGTCACATGCAAGACCACTTCATCAACGCTCACATTGAACGTATAGGGTGCGTCAGAAGGCTGAGATTGCGTGGCTTGCTGGGCACCCGCTACCGCGGGCACAATCGAGAGGAAAATAGCCGTGAACACAACAAGCGTGAGAGCTGCGTATTCACGGATCATGAACATTGTGACCTCAGTACCGTAGCGGCTGTACGCGCCGGCTTGTTTTCCGGCGCGCACAGCCTCGGCAAGCAAATCCAACCACTCACGCCGAAATCAAGCGGCGAACTTGGTGATCATACCGGCCGCGCCCAACGAGAGCAGTCCAAAGCATGCCAGCAGCGGCAGATAGCTCGCCGTATGCGGCAGGGTTTTGGGTTCCTCCATTTTGGCTTCTTCCACCGGCGGAGCCTGAACGACCTCAGCGATGTCAACCGTTTCTCCGGTTGGCTTCACGGCTGCGATTGGCGCCGTCTTGAGGTCTTCTATGGTTGCAACCTCGATAGGCGTGTAAAGCACAGTCTCGTTGATGTTCTTTGCCAGGGCAATTGCCTTCGACTTGGGATACACAAACTCCTCGCCCCACTGACGGCCAGGATAGAACCACGCGCGGATAGCTTCCGGTTCGCCTTGCGCCCGCTCTTTGAACGTGATAACAGTCTTGTCGGTTGCCCGCAAACGATAATTCGGAATCGCAAGGATAGTTGTGAAAACATGGGTTTCGTCCTGATTGAAGATTTGGACGATGTGGCGGTCGGAGGGTGAATCCAGAATCTTGAAGACGTAGGTGCCTGCCGGCAAGACCTGTGCGCCCACTCCGGGAACTTCGACCGATGCGCTGAATGTGACAACCGTCTTTCGGTTCCAGTCGTCAGCCGATGCGTTCGGCAACACGAACACGCAAACCGTGAGAACGCACACGATGATGAAACACCTTGTGAAGACTTTCATTACTACTACCCTTCTCTCTGAGATCTTGGTTACCGGCCGCGCGAAGTGCACGGCGGGGACTGCAGTGCTTGGGCGTCCGGTAACGCTGATATCCACTACCGGCTGACTCCGCGCAACGACCATGCGGAGATATGTACTTACCTAAGATTGCTCATCCAGCTAAGGAATACTGGTCAGAATTGCTCGCCCGAGCTGTTTTTCGGAAGTTCGACCGGACCGGAATTCAAGTTCAAGTAGGTTCCGATCCTCTGTTCGAGAGCTGGGGAGGACCGTCAGTTCAATGGCAGCCAGTCTATTGGGGGCGCATCTCAGTGCGTATCAGAGACTCGGCTTGTCCCCAGACACTTGGGTCGCATTCAATTTGGGTGTGTGCCTTGGAGAACACGCGATCGTACCAGGGATAGCCGCTGCAGTTGTATGCGCTCCGGTCGTAGTCGAATCGGATGTTGCCAATGATGTGGGTGCGTGCCGGATCTGCCGCGCGAATCGCGGGCTGGCCGTGGAGACGTCCTTTTGTTTGATAGAAATTCACGGCCCGAGCCACATTCGCAGGGATGATCGCGTCATCCTGGTGAATCTTAGCAACACTATCCACTTGAATGGTAAGGAGCACTGGGATGCCGTCTTTTTCGAGTTTGCGTGCCAGGGCGATGGCTTCCGAACCGCCCCAGCTATGGCCGTAAATAATGATGCGGGCATTCTGTCTTTCGTCAGGCGTTAGAGCGCCATCGTGGCTTGTGTCCAGCAGGTCCATGACTCTCTTTCGCGCTTGATCCCCGCGGTAACTCTCAAAGGTTTCCACGTCCACGCCCGAGGGGTAAGCCTTGCGCAAGCGTGCCGCAAGCTGGACCTCGCTATGGACTGGATCGTCGTGCTTGATGAAACCGCCGACGAAGCCGATGACGATTACGTTCGGCGTCGCGGCGTCAGCCTTCGTCTCGGATACGGGTGGGGCGAGCGGTGCAGGTTCTTCCGCGACCGCCGGAACCGGCGTTACCAGCCTTAATTGATCGAGCGATAGCAGCACGCCGCGCCAGTGACCTTGGTCCTTTTTCGTCTCGATCGGCAGCGAGAGGTCGGAGTAAAAGTCTAGAATGTTGGCCCGCAATGCCGGAGACGTCAGATCGAAGTGCCGGTCTGACAACCGCGTTAGGAGCTTCGCATAGGTCTCATCCGCGAGAGAGTATTCTGCCGCCTTCGTCGGCGTGCCGCTGTCAAAATCAAAGTTGGGAAGCACCAGCGTGTCAGCGCGCACTTCTTCGAGCAAGGCCCGGTACTGATCGACGGTGGTATTAATGCTCTTGATATACAGGTCCTCGGTTTGCGGAGTTGGGTTATTGAATCCCATGCCCTTCAGAGGACCAACTTTCGGCATGTATCGCAGGAGTGTTGACAGGACCCGCGTGCCCACGCCTGGCTTCACGTAGTCCTTTCCCCACTCCTTCTCGTAGCCGGAGCGCGAGAGGCGGTAGAGGAACTTTCGTTTGGCGAAATTGGGTGTTTCGCGCATCAGTTCCTTCTTGTGGGTTTGCAGGGCGACCTGGGTCATCTTCGGAATGAGATGACTGATTGAGTAACGATACGAGCCGATCGCAAGATCCTCATGGGCAAGTACGTCTTTCAGCTCCACTCCGTATACGACTGGGAAGGCCCGCTCCAACAGGGACTTCGAAACTTGAAACCCTATGAAATCGTGGTACTGCGACGACGCATAGCGATTCTTCGCAACCTGCACCGTGTCGAACCCAAACTCTGTTTTCAAGTGCGCCGTCCGGTCCTGTGCATAGCGGACCGACTTGCCAAACTTGGCGAATAGCTTCGGGTACCCGATCGCGACGGCCTGGTTCACCGCCGGGTGACCGGCGATGTCCGATGCGTAGTGCGACAGGGCGCCCAGGGCGAAGGCGTACTCGTTAACATCCTGGCTTTCGAGCAACAACTCGCTGACAAAGTCTCCGCTGCGAACGTAGTGCACCAGGTCGCTGAAATCCCTGCTGCCGAACGGGTAGTAGCCGAGATCCTGGATGACGGCGCCTCCGTAAGCATAGGCGTGCGCTTCCCTGATCTGGTCTTCCGAAAGCCCCGGATATCGCTTCAGCAGGAGGGGACGGATTTCGTCGGTCCAGAGCAGGTCAACAATTTCTTCGTGGGTCAGGACCGAGTATGCGGGCGAACCAACGCTGCACATGAGCACGACGAGAAAAATTGCCGCCGCGCGGACAGCAAGCAGGCGCCACCCCTTGGCTGCGGCGCCTGGCAATGTTGGTTGATTGCGCATGTTCAGATACGGCCGAGAAGCAGGAGAATGACAACGATGATCAGGATCAGCCCCAGACCGCCGGTCGGAGCGTAACCCCAGTTCTTGCTATGCGACCATCTTGGTAGCGCACCGAAGAGAGCCAAGATCAGAATCACGATCAATATTGTTCCAAGCATGTTTCACTCCTTACTTTCCTGTGTTCAGACAGGCATATTCACCATGTGGTGCAGCCTCTCACGAGGCTGCGCCGCGTTCACCGCAGCGAGATGCTGATCGCAATTCCGTCGCTGGGATACCTGCGATTGAACAGGTAATAGCCGTTATCGATGTAGCTGACATAAACGTCGTCGGTGTCGTACCAGTTACTCGCCCAGTATTCCGGCCATGGATCGACGAGACTGAACCAGTAACCGTTGTATTGGAAGCGGGGATATCCACCCGTCATAAGGAACGGGAGCCCGCGGATCCGGAACCCATGCTCCGGCCCAAAGTATCCGCGGTACCGGCTGTCAGAGATGCGATAGCCGTTGTAGCCGCCACGTTGCTGCCAAGTGCGATGGTCTGACTGCCAGCTCTGTGCGCGATGCTGTTGCCAGGCGCTCTGCTGGACATGCTGCTGTCCCTGAGCGCGCTGGCGTTCATTGGCCCGCTGCTGTTGCTGAGCATGCTGCTGTTGCTGAGCATGCTGCTGTTGCTTGTTCTGATCCTGCCGTTGTTGCTGGGCTTGCTGCTGCTTGTTCTGGTCCTGCCGCTGTTGTTGTTGAGCATGCTGCTGCTGCTTGTTCTGGTCCTGCCGCTGCTGCTGTTGAGCATGCTGTTGTTGCTGCTTGTTCTGGTCCTGTCGCTGCTGTTGCTGAGCGTGCTGTGGCTGCTGCTTATTCTGATCCGGCCGCTGCTGTTGCTGGGCATGCTGCTGTTGGGGCTTGCCTTGCTCCTGTTTGTTCTGCTGCTGATGCTCTTGCTTGTCGCCCTGATGCTCCTGCTGTGCGAAGCTAGGAGCAGCGATAAGCAAAGACAGGATTGCGGTGCTAACGATTCCGAATACTTTCACAGGCGCTACCTCTCTTACTGTGCTTGCCCTTAACGCAAGCTTCCTGTTGTCGCATTGACCGGGTGACCGATCGCTTCGCCGGACACGAGAAGTTCGACTCTTCGGTTCTGCTGGCGACCGGCATAGTTATCGTTGGAGGCTACCGGCAAAGTGTTGCCGAAGCCTTTTGCGCTGACCGAATTTGTCTCTACGCCCTGTTGCACCAGGTAATTACGCACCGAGTTGGCGCGGTTTTCAGACAGTTGTTGGTTCATTGCATCTCCGCCAACGTTGTCCGTGTAGCCGCCGACTTCAATGTTGAGTCCAGGGTAGGCGAGCAGAATGCCGGCTACTTTCGCCAGCTTCTCCCTTGCACCCGACTTCAAGGAATATTTGCCGGTGTCGAACAGCACATCGGACATGCTGACGATGAGTCCGCGGGCAGTGTCGCGAGTTTGGAGAATGGTATTTAACTGCACCGTGAGTTTCGTGCGCATTGCAGCCTTGTCGGCTTCGGCTTGCTGCGCGGCTAAACGAGATTGCTCTGCATCAGCCTGGGCGACGGAGACGGCAGTTGCCGATGCGGCTTGACTATCAGCCATATCTGATTTGGCTTTGTCGGTGTCGATCTGGGCTTGGGCAGTTGCGGCCCGAGCTAATGCTGTGTCTGACTCTGCCTGAGATTTGGCGGCCTCGGCTCTGGCTTGGTCAGACTGGGCCTGATTCTTCTGCCGGGTAGCGTCGTCTGCTTCCGCCTGTGTATTGGCCTGCGCATTAGCGGCAGCTTGGCGTTCGTTGTCCAGGCGCTCCTGATCTATCTTCTTAACCGTGATTGCGCGCGCGTCTTCGGCGGTCTGCACTGCCTCGCGAGCGACGGCGATCATCGGCTTTTTGTCGATGTGCTTGCTTACGGCATACTCATCGACCTGGTTCATCAACCGGACAGCGTGCTGGTAGGTGTCGTTCGCGTACGTCTCGGCTCCCTCGGATTGCGCGATACGCAACGCGTTGCGCGCTTCAAAGAATTCCAACGGCAACTTGCTGTTCACAATCACCGGATCGAACTTGTAGCCGGTGGGGATGTAGCCGCCCCGTTCCATCAGCTCATACTTTGAATTAACTGCCTCGGTCGTGCCCTTGGTATCTTCGCGGACGACGTTTTCCAGCACGACTACATTGCTGGGCTGCCGAACGGCATAGTAAGGTTCCGCGGTAACGATCAGTGCGAAGGCCTGAAGGTCCGTGGTCACGTCAAGCTTGCTGCGATGGTTGTCGCCAACGAGCACTTCCCCGAGGTTCACCGCGCGTCCCTCGGGCGAGATTGCCCACAGGATGTAGGTCAGATACTCATTGCCGAAAGTCGTGGGTTTTTGCAGATCGCCAAATTCCACTTCGATCTCAATCGAACCACGCTTACTATTCACCTTAGCTTCGCCGTTCGCTGACGGCATCAGGTCCGTGCCCGCGAAATCCAACTTGGTGGCGCCGCTGCGATGCTTGTAGTTAACGGCCTGCACGCTGCGGCTGTTACGTTCACTCGGAATATCGGTGTCGGGCTTATCGGCTCGACGACCATCGTTGGTTGAGAATTGGTTTGAGCAAACGCGCTCACACTGAGGATGATTCCGACTGCTAACAAAAGCTTGGTTTTCAAAGTATCTCCTTGAGGCAGAAATGCCTGTTGCGTTGTATCGATCTTGTGTTGGTGCGTCAGCCTTGTTGACTGTTTTCGGTTACGTAATTCTTCGCGCTCCAATGTGCATCCCGGAAAGGGAGTGAAACAGCCCAAAGACATTCAGTAGCCACAAAATGACCGCGATGACCACGACGCCATTCAGGATTGACTTGATGGACGCCTGCAT
Source organism: uncultured Acidobacteriota bacterium (assembly GCA_963777415.1). GTDB lineage: Bacteria > Acidobacteriota > Terriglobia > Terriglobales > Acidobacteriaceae > JAEZPW01. Next base: position 464,531 of record CAVZQL010000015.1, on the reverse strand, counting down.
TGGAATGAAGCGATTCACCAGCCACAGCAGGACACCGACGACGATCAGAACTTCCAGCAGTTGAAGTAAAGGCATGATCTTGACCTTCCTTGTTATCCGGGCTAACGCCTCTCATCCGCCTGGAGGTGGTGCCCTGATTTCGACATTCGAGACGTTTAGGTTCGAATCGTGTCCCGCCGTAAACTCTTGCGGCACGCGCGGATGAATAATGCCGATTGGCTGGATGTGGTGGCTTCGCCGTGACTTGATCAGAACCCGACCCGCAGCGACCAAGAATAAAAGCTGCGAATCAGCGGTCCCAGCTCCGTCTACAACACTCAGGAACAAACAATGACAGAGTGTGGGCTTTTGCGTCAGAGCAAGATTGCTCACATGCAGAATTAAGATTGAGAGAGGTCGCGGGACTCAAGGCATTCTGCAATGCGAGTCTGGCCCCATCCTGCGGCGCATGGACTTCTTCAGCAGCAATCGAAGATAGAGAGTGCATCAGCGCCCACGAATAGTCGCACTCCTGTCCACATTCAACGCAGACCTGGTACGTCCGTTTCCTGATCGTGAACACACGGCTCAGTTGGCGATGACGGCACCCGAAGACAAACTGAAAAATCCAAAGCAGGATTTTCATAAATCCCGCGATCGCTGTCGACGTTCGCAGCTTCCATTGGCATCCAGCCACTCGAGTAGAGCACGCAGGCTACCGTGAGCCAGCGCGATGCAGGAGTCGGCTGCCCCGTAGTAAATGTTGAGGGTGTCGCCATCCAAACCCATCGTGTGTCCGCATGGGAACACAACATCCCGGACATCGCCGACACGTTCATAATCGGCTTCGGGTCCAAAAATCCAGGAGTCCCCTCGGAGCAAACAATTGTCCGGTTGCTTGAGGTCAAAGAGCGCCAAGCCGAGCCGGTAGATTGCGCCCGACGCGGTGGATCGCACTCCGTGGTAGAGCACCAGCCAGCCGCGTGGGGTTTCGATTGGCGGCGATGTCAGACCGATCTTATTGGCATCCCACCATGCCCCTCGACGAGCCTCCAGCATCATTCGGTGACCGCCCCAATGCCGCAGATCGGGAGAGTACGAGATCCACATGTGAGCGCCGAGTGCCGTCATTGGCCGGTGGATGAGCGCCCAAAGCCCACCAATCCTATAAGGAAGAAGGGCCGCATCTTTATCGTCCGGCGACATGATGACACCGTATCGCTGGAACGATCGAAAGTCCTTCGTCGTGGCCAGAGACACTCCTGGTCCGCCGCGAGAAAACGAGGTGTAAGCAATCACGTACTGCTGTAGTTCCGGCACGTAGGTCAGTCGAGGATCCTCAATGCCCCACAATTCTTCGGGGTATTCATCCGCCCTCGGCATGAGCGTAGGCTCCGGATCAATCTGCCATCCGTCAACACCGTTTGCAGAACGGGCGGCGCAAAGATGCGAGAGCCCTCGCCGGTCTTCCACGCGGCAGAGCAGCAAGGTCGTTCCGTCTTCGAGCAGCGTGGCGCCGGCATTGAAGACGCTGTTGATCGAGTACGGCCAGTCTTTGCTCGTCAGGATCGGGTTCGATGGATGACGATGAAGCAGTGGTTCGTCGTGATGCTTAAGTACGCCCTTAGCTACGCTCATTGAGTCTCCGATGGGTTCTGGGGACTATCGCTACCGCCCGAGACGGCCAGCAATTCGTGCTTGGTTATGGATATGTCGTGCTTGGAAATCGATATATCGCGCTTGGTTATCGGCATGTCCGCGTCTTCGAGAAGGCGCATTTCCAACAGCGCCATCAGGAATGAAAGGGTGGACTCTGCTCCCTGATTCTCGTTGGCTCGGTCAGGGTGCAAACCATCCCGGCACCCGCCGGTGCTGGAGTCGTAAAGGACGATCTGCAGATCATTGTCACCCAGGAACCAGTTGAAGGCTGACCACGCCTCTTTCAGCCAGCGGTCGTCGCCGGTTGCGCGAAACGCCTGCAAGCATGCAGACACGGCAGCCCCTGCCTCGACGGGTTGTTGATCGAAACGGGCTTTCTCCCCGCCTTTGCGGTAAAAGCCTTGTGATCCGATCGGCACAAAGTGTCCTTTGGTTTCGCAGCGCTGGAGCTTCAGAAACCAATCGAGAGATTCAAGACCGGCGGCGAGCATTGCTTTGTCAGAGGTGCGCGAGGCGCACGCTATGAGAGCCTGCGGCAATCGGGCGTTTGAATAAGCGAGAACATCCTCGAACCAGTTCCATCCCGGCGAGCAGCTGGAAGCGTAAATATCAAGCAGCCGGTGTGTCATCTCGTCTCTCGTCTGAAGAGCCGCTCTGTCCCCAGGAAAACAGTCAAGGTATTCTTGCAGTCCCAAGGCTGCGAAGGCCCACGCGCGCGGACTGGTGAATGTGTGGATTGCAGGAAGGGCAGATTCAAAGAGGCGCCCCGCGATACCCCGCAAATCCGGACACTTCGAGCGCCCCAGGACAGTCCCCAATCCCCACAAGGCTCGTCCGTGGCTGTCTTCAGATCCCTCGGCTTCATGCCACTGGCGCTCGTAGCTCAGGAAATTTCTAAACCTGCCCGTCGCCGGGTTAAACGCGTGCCACAGAAACGCCAGATAGCATGACGCCAACTTGGCGGACTCAGAGACCGCCGTCATTCCAAGCTGCTCCATCTGCACAGCAACTATCAAGGCGCGAGCGTTGTCATCGGTTGCGTAGCCTTCCGAATAATTCGGCACCGAATAAACAGCATGCTGCAGAAGCCCGGTGTGGTCGGTCATGCGATACAGGTGGTCCAACCTTATGGATGGCAACCGGTCCAGCGTTCTTTCGGCATTCAAATCAGAGAACGCGATACGCGGAGCTCGCATACGGTCAGAACGAGCGCGTACGAACGAGCTCATATACGACTGCGCCACCTTGTTCCACACCATATCGCGCGCATAGAGGTAGGCACGTTTGCGCATGGCATGACGGAGTGCTTCATCGTCCAGAAGTTCAATCGCCGCACTTGCAATTGCATCTGAGTCTTCGAACGGGACAAGCACCCCGCGGTCGTCATTCAGTAGCTCGGCTGCGTGCCAGTATGGGGTCGAAATGATTGCCTTACCCGCGCCCAACGCATACGCCAACGTGCCCGATACGGCTTGCGCCTCATACCGATAAGGCGTGATGTAGATGTCGGCCGAGCCAACGAATTGGGCCATCTCTTCTGGAGTGACGAAGCGGTTGTGGAACATCACATTGCGTTCGACTCCGAGCTTTCTCGCTAGGGCCTGCAATTGCAGCCGGTATTGATCCCCTTCGCGGCGCCTGATATGGGGATGGGTAGCACCCACGATGACGTACACGGCTTCTGGATGCTGGGCAATGATGCGTGGCAGGGCTTCGATTACGCTTTCAATGCCCTTATTCGGCGACAGCAGTCCGAACGTGAGCAACACTGCCTTGCCTTCCGTTCCCGAGGAGTCTTTATGGTAATTGGGATCTCCAAAGGGCATGTTCGGAACCCCATGAGGAATCAGGTCGATCTTTTCTTCCGGCACGCGGAACACGTCCTGCAGAAACCGCGAGGAGTGTTCGCTCATGACAATGAGACGGTCAGACAGTGCGGCGATCTCGTCCATGACAATGCGTTGATTAGCGTCGGGCTCGCGGAGAACCGTATGCAGAGTCGTCACCACCGGCATCTTCAGACGCCGCAGTAGCCGCAAGATGTGGCTGCCGGCCGGCCCTCCAAAAATGCCGTACTCGTGTTGAAGACAGACCAGATCAACGTTGCTGAAGTTAAGAAAGTCGGCGGCATCTTCGTAGGAGGAGGGGTCGCCCTCCGTGAGTTCGAATCGGACGCGTGCAGGGTAGCTGTACTGCGATCCGGGGTCGTTGACCGGCACTGCCAACAGTTGAGCGGTCTCGTATTCCGCGCCGATGGCGTCACATAAGTCTGTTGTGAAAGTTGCGATTCCGCACTGGCGGGGGAGATAGTTCCCGATCACTGCTATTCGACTTGGAAGCGAAGCGTTGGTTTTAAACCGCAACGTCGCGGCAATCTTTTCTTCAAGCACGAGTGTGCGCACCTTGAGTCGAGTCAGTGGTCCTCTCAGTGATGCGCTCTCTTGTAACGGCATTCATGTCTCCTTAGGTTGTCATCTGGCGGCAGAGTTGGTTTGCAAGCAGGTCTAGCCTCGAAACGCCCATAGGCGGCAAAGTTGACGGCTCATCTTCGGGTGTTGCCATGAGAGCCATAACAGTCGGCGCTCTGCGACGCTCAGATTCGATATGGATGATGAAGCGATATTTCTTTTCGCCGGCTTGGCGCCGCTTTCGGATTTCATCTGAAGTGTTGCGGTTGCAGTGCTCATGACGACCTCTGGTATCGGGCGTATTAAAACGTTAAGCGGGCTTAAGGGACTTGCCGCATTCCAAACAACACGTTTCGTAGCGCGGCGTGATGAGCCCACAAAATGGACACATTCGCCGTGATTGGAAATCCCCGTCGCGTGGTTCCATGCCAAAAAGCCTTCTCAGCGAAGCAGCCACGAAGGCACTCAGACTGCGAACACGGACAAGAAGCGAATGCGGGTCGAAAGTCATATTGTGCATTCTGACGACGCTAACGATGACATATCACCGCCGGCAGTTCTGTGCAAAATTGCTCACAGCCTGCACACTACGGCTGATTACTGTTCACTCGGAAGACCGGAGCCGGGCTTAGGGGTCTCGACGGCCGGTTGTCTGAGCATTGTTGATGTGCTCAGGGCCGGTGCAGGAACCGCCGGACTCCACTGACTACTCTCTCGGCCAGTGGAGGCGGCAATTGGAAATCGATTCAACCTGTTCAGCGAAGGGTTTCAAACCCAAGGATCTGCGACAAGATGTTGCCAAGAACGCTATAGGTGCCGTTGGAATAGCTACCGTATTGATACCGGCCATCGTAGCCGTCTTCATAACCGCGACGGAATCCCTCGCGGAAATAGTAGTTGTAGTCGCCCTGATCCACGTAGTAGCCGTTGTAGCCGTAGTTCGCGTCCTGATAGGCATACGAATCCTGGTAGTTCGAACGCCACCGATCCTGGCGGTCGGCCTGTCCGGTTCGGAAGCCTTCGTCATAGCCATAGTTCACGGCCTGGCGGAGCGTATCTGCGCCATATTGATTGATCTCGTAGTAACTTCCGCCACGATGGTAACGATAGATCGGAGCCGTGTAGTAGTACGGATCACGATCATAGTCGTGGCTGCGATCGTTCTGGAAACGTATTTGCTGCTGACGCTGACGCTCCAGGAAATCTACCTGTAGGCGATATTGCGTCGTGCGGTTTTGTTGCTGCAGTGATTCCGTCCGTTGCCGTGCCAGACTCTGCTCCTGCTCCGTGTGCTGGCGGTACTGCGCCGAGCGCTGCTGCTGCTGAGCAATAAGCTGCTGCTGACGCTCTTGTGAGAGACGCTCTCCCTGTTGCTGCTGCTGGGCGCGCTGCTGTTGCTGCTTGTTGTTCTGGTCCTGCTGTTGTTGGGCGCGCTGCTGCTGCTGTTTGTTGCTCTGGTCCTGCTGTTGCTGGGCGCGCTGCTGCTGTTGCTTGCTGTTCTGGTCCTGCTGCTGCTGGGCACGCTGTTGCTGCTGTTTGTTGCTCTGGTCTTGCTGTTGCTGGGCGCGTTGTTGCTGCTGTTTGTTGTTCTGATCTTGTTGCTGCTGAGCGCGCTGTTGTTGCTGTTGTTGCTGCTTGTTCTGGTCCTGCTGCTGCTGAGCGCGCTGCTGCTGTTGCTTGTTCTGGTTTTGCTGTGTGGGCTTAGCTTGCTCTTGCTTGCCCTGCTGCTTTTCAGTTGTGACCTGCTTGTCAGTCTTATCCTGCTTGTCGCCGTGCTCCTCCTGCTGTCCGTACGCAGGAGCAGCGCCTCCGAGTATGCAGAGCAAAACTGCCGTGGTAAGAACTCCAATAACTTTCATGTTTGTTGCCTCACTTACAGCTTGAACTCAGAACGAATGAGTTACTGTGTTGTTTTGACCACTCGGAAGAGGAACGGTTTGCGTACTGCGTCTGCTTCAGTGGCAGGTGGTGCCGATGTGCAAGCCTTCACACTACCCACCGGCGTCCAGTCACCAGGTTGACGATCAGCACTATCACCGCCACAACGAGCAGCAGGTGGATCAGGCCGCCGCCTAAGTGCAGACTGAACCCAAGTAGCCACAAAATCACGAGAACAATTAGAATCGTCCAAAACATACTTGCCTTCTCTCTCCGCATCGTGAGCACCCGAGACTTGACATTCTTCTCGGGTGCGCCCGCGCGTATTCCAAACCAACTACTCTTTTGCGGCCTCTGTTACGGCCTGCGCCTTTGCGCCTCTGACTGCGCTGAGGAACGATTCGGCTCCGGCTGGCGCAGCTACTTTACCCGTCAGAACGGAGCGGGTCGTGACATGACGCCCGTAGATGGCCTGCATGGAATCGTCGTCGCGGCGAATTGAAGCGCCGTTCAACGTGAGTCCGGCAAAAGCGCCCTTGGTTCGAGAGTAGGTAAGGATCTCTGTTTCCAGCTTCCAGTTGGTTTCAGCTGAAGCATGACGTCCTACTGGTCCGGCCGCCGCGGAGGCGTCCGCCCCAAGTTGAAACTTGCTCGCCAGCAACTGCTGCATGCCTTTTTCGTTCTGGATAATCATGACCAGATCGACGCCTTCAAGACCGATCTGCAATCCCCAGCTACCGCCCGTGATCGCAAAAAACGCTGGTGCGCTCCATCCCTCAGACGTTCGGCATGTGGCCACGCCTCGGCCATTCTGCGCGCCAAATACGAATCCACCCTTGATCATGTGCGGTACCACGGCCACGCACTTCGCGTGTTCCAGAACCTCTTCCGGAATGCCGTTATCCGGTGCGGCCATGATCTCGTGCAGCACTTTTCCGGCATTATCCAGTCGATCGGTCGATGATTCGCGGTTCGACTCCGCCCAGCCCAGACTGGCAAAACTCAACAACGCAACGAACAACATAAGTTTCTTCACAGTTTCCGCCTCTTTCCTTCTACCCCAGCGCTGCGTCTATTGCTCCAGTCGCTTTCGCAACGCACGAGGTACTTCTTACGTTAGCGGGTTCGCTCGAAGCCGTCTGAGCAATAACGCTCACAGGCTTGGCCAGTTGATGCGAGTGAGGCGTTTCCTTTGCACGCCGCTGTCGCGGCCCAGTTAGTGGGATAGCTCCGAAGCCGTCTGAGCAATAAGACTCGGGGGGCGCCAGGATGACTGGCAACAATCGTCACCCTGACCGCTTTGGGAATGAAAGTCGAGAACTGTTTCAGAGATGGTCACTTTTGCTCAGACTCCAGAACGCCTGCGAGATTACAAAAGTGACAGCCCTCAAAGCCGCGACTCAGGCTTTTCGAGGACCAAGCAAAAGGAGAAATATGAAGACCAGCACGAAAGACAAGCTCAATGGCAGCTTCCACGAACTGAAGGGAACGATCAAGGAGGGGGTCGGGAAGCTTACCAACGACCGCACTTTGAAAGCCGAAGGGAAAGCCGAAAAGAAGGTGGGCAAAGTTCAACAGCAGATAGGCCAGGCCAAGGAAACGGTCGTGAAGCTAAAAGGACAGTTGACAGACTTAAAAAACAGCTAAAGCCAGTCGGATGATAGGCACTGTTGACAAGGCCGTGGCGGCAGAAATACCCCAGTGCCATCAAACATCAATAAGGGTTGCGAACAGAAAGGGCGGGCAGGTCAACATACGCCCGCCTTCAGTGCCAATGATCCGCTTGCAGAGCGATCGCAAGGGGACTTGCTGTTCTAGTCAGTGCTCGCCCAGTCCGTCCCGGCGGATGTTATTTCACGCCCATCTGCGGCAGGTTTGTTCCCGCACATGCTTGCATCCACTGCATCGCGTATAAGTGCCTGTACAGCGTGTTGAATTCGTCTGGCAATGGTTTCCGCCGTCTTCTTGTCGGTGAAAACCATGTCCAATGCGATGTCCCAACCGGACTCATGCCGTATAACTCTCATCTCCACCTCGAAACTTGCTGGTGCTCTGACATTACGGGACAGGTACTCACGCGTCTGTTCAATATTGATCACGTTGTGGCCGGATCGAATGCAAAGCGCACAGTGCTGATCGTTCGCAGAAGTTTAAGCTGCTCCTGAGATAAAACATCCTCCTCTGTTCCACGGACTCTAACTGGCATGGGCGTAACGCCGTTCAGGTACCGAATTCTGCTCGTTGACGACGACGAGAGAATACGTACCATCGCGCACGCTCTCCTTGAAGCACAAGGCTACATGGTGTTGTGTGCCGCGGATGGCTTCGAGGGCCTCTCTGCCCTGAAACAATCGCTGCCTGACGTGATCATTTCCGATTTGCGAATGCCCAACATGAATGGGTTTGAATTCCTGTCCGTCGTACGCAAGCGCTTTCCACACATTGCCGTCATTGCAATCAGCGGCGACTTCTCCGGTATAGAAGTGCCAGAAAGTGTGTTGGCCGACGCTTTCTTTGAAAAGGGTCAGTATTCGCAAGAGAACCTGTTCCGGAAAATCATCGCCCTACTTGAAGAAATTCCTACACGTCCGCGTGTCGGCCGTCCGTCCAAACCCGCCGTTTGGATTCCGGTCAGTACCAAGGCAAGCTACGTTGCTGTGACGTGTCCTTCTTGTTTGAGAACGTTCCCCGTACCAGTTCCGCTCCCGGAAGGCGTTAACACCGCCCAGTGCGATTTTTGCGCAACGGAGGTGTCGTTCCAGATCACCGAGTTTCGCACCCGCGCTTCATAAGCGATAGATTTCAACCCGCTCAACTCATCGAGCGAGGCCTCGTGAGACGGGGTAACGCCGGTGGGAGCGAAGGCGTAATGTTCCGTATTTCGCTTTCATCCAGTGCCGGTTTGGCACAAAGCGGCAACCGCTGGTGTGGGCTATAATTGACTTACTCGGCGAGGGCCCACTCGTAAAGTCTCCGAGTTTGGGGGATTTCGCATGGCCGTCAAACGCCCCATCGTCGTGGAGAAGAAGGACCAAAGAACTTTGGTTAAGTTGCGCGATCCTTTGCGCCCGGCAAAAGTTGATACGCCGCACAACGGGACAGCCGCATTCGATCCCAGCCTCTTCCTGACAAAACATGCGGTTGGCAAGAATAGCCGCGAATACCAACCCGAAGAACCCGTCTTCTCGCAAGGGGACGAGGCGGATGCCGTGTTCTTTATCCAGAGCGGCAATGTGAAGCTCACGGTTGTCTCTAAGCGCGGCAAAGAAGCCGTCGTAGCCATCCTGCCGGAGGCCACTTTCTTTGGCGAGGGCTGCCTGGCGGGCCAACCTCTCCGCATGTCCACCGCGCGCACTGTCCAGCGAAGCACGATCATTCGGGTCGAGAAGTCGGTGATGTTAGAGCGGCTCCATCGGGAACCGGAATTTGCCGAGCGCTTTCTCGCCTACGTGCTTTCCCGGAACATTCGCATGGAAGCGGACCTGGTGGATCACCTCTTCAACTCCAGCGAAAAACGCCTGGCTCGGCTTCTCCTGTTGATGGCCAACTTTGGCCAGGAATCCAAGCCGATACCAGTCATAGCGAAAATGAGCCAGGAAACCCTCGCCGAAATGATCGGCACCACGCGTTCTCGCGTTAGTTTCTTTATGAATCGGTTCAGAGACCTGGGCTTCATTGACTACAATGGCGGCGGCATGCACGTCCACAGCTCACTCGTCAGCGTCGTGCTCCACGACTAGCATACCTTTCCAAGCAGGGCGCCTCCCGGCCCCCTCCCCCTGCAAGAAAACGTAAGTGTTGTATCTAAATGACTTATCGCATCAGCTTCGGCAAGCTAGATGTAAGTCGTTGATTTTACGAGCGGTTATCTTTTCAGGTTACCATGGTAACCTTCTCGACCTTGTTCCACGCCGGCGTGTCCGCCTAGTTTCCCCATCTACTTACATTCTAGCAATTCGCCAGGGTAAACCCGACACGAGCAGACAGATTATATTCACTGTGTAATCAGCAGCTTACCTCGATCTTGGCGGTTTGTGGGGGTTGACATCTGTAATGACATCGGCGGTGTTCGAGCATGGGACGGTATACATCTTTAGGCAAACCCCGCTAGCTGCCGGTTTTCGCCTATGTCTGCCATGACCTGAGCATCTCCCTTCAATTGGGGTCCAATTGCAGGTCTGAGCCGGCATACTCCGGCGAACGAGCGCTTTCGGCGTGCGGAGTCGTTCGGGGCATCGATAAGCTGCTCACACGGCTGGCGCCCGTAATCTCGTAATCCTTGTAGTCAATGGTCAATTCGGCGTGGCCTCCAAGCCGAATGGCGGTGACGCTGCGGTTGTACGCGGGAAGCCAGAAATCCCCCACCTTCATGTACACCTGCACGATTTCTGCTTTCTTGCTCCAGAAGGAAGGGTTCTTCGCGGGCTCTGCCTCCACCCGCACCACGGCAAAGTCTTCTGCATCAACCCAGATTAGTCCGCGGTAAAGAAACTTGTCCTTCTTCCGGGGTTCCACTTTAAGTACGTACATCGCACCGGAGGACCCGCTTTCGTATCCGATTAGCGTAAAACGATAGTTTTCGTCGCTAAGCGTGGAGCGCCGTTGGACCTCTGCGTCCAGTGATTCCTTTTCCGCTTCCAACAGCTTCTTGAATACCTTGTCGACGATCAGCTCGGACCCCGTGGCCGATTGAACGTTGAACTCTTTTGTCCCGGGCGACAGGTACTTCACGTTCACAACCATTTCCGCGCTACGAGTGCCTGGAAATCCGTGGTATTCGACCCGATAGGTTCTGGTCTCCTGATATGCGTGAAGCGCCTGAAGACGATGAAGATTCATCTGGGTAAGATTGTGAACGACTTGCTCCGCGGTGAGCTGAGCACGATCAGCGACGGTCGCGGTATCTGGCCCCTGGGCGCTTGCAGGCTGCCACAGCAGGCTGCTGAGAAAAACCGCACGCGTAATCCATTTCAACAGCGTCGTGAGCATTGAAAGCCTCAATTCATGGACGCGTTCGCAGGCTGACGTGACGTCGCTTGCAGTGAAACTGTGCCATAGCAAAGTATTGACTTTGTGGCTTTCGAATACTGGTCACAATTGACCACCGCGGCAAACGGGTCGCCCGGCCATCAACTGCTGAGTAGAACTACCTTGGGCGGACTGCCAGCACTGACCGCTAACCATTACCGCCCAGGGTTCACTCTTTGGAAAGATCACCTGTGGTCGTCGTGGTCGTGGCCACCACCGCCCTGCTGATAGGACTTTTGATAAGCCTGCTGGTAAGCCGCCCGGTATTGCTGTTCGTAGGCATGCTTATCGCCATCGCTGGAGTTATAGCCGCGGTCCGGATGCTTGTATCCGGGACCGTACTTCATTTTGCGACCCGCCATGCGGTCGTTGTGACCGTCAGTGCTGCCGTCGCGGAATCCCATCTGATAGCCGGGATTTCGGTTTTGTCCGTACGCATCATGCCGGTCACCGTTTCGATCGGTTCCGTCGCGGTTGTAGTTGTCGTTCGCGGAGTTGTTGTTATCCCTGTCATGATCCCCGCCGTTGTCCCGTCCCTGACCATACCCTCCGCCTTGCTGCGACTGATAGGCGCCGGCGAGCTTCGGCGTGCCGAACACAGTGATGGCAACTGCCAAAGCAGTCGCCCATATTGCCGGTCGTAAATCGATTTTCACTTGAGACTCCGAACCTTCTGTTGAGAATGCCGGAAAGCGGCATCGGCACTGCGCCAACGACGACGATCGGCAACAAACGACGCGCAGCAACATCCTGGTATCCGCGACATCGTGCCAGGCGACAGATTCGCCTGCATCCAGCTTTAGCAGTTAGCCGGTCCGGCGTCTGAGCATGATTGCTCACCTGTCAGTTTTGCCTGTGGAACACTGAAAGTTTCCGTAGTATGCTTCGGCGGCGAAGTGAGCAATATTGACCAGTTGCAAGCTCCCGGAAATGGTATTGTTGTTGCGATTCATTTGCGATTCATACTGTGACCAGGAGCTGCGGATTGGGTTTGACCGTCGTTACGAGTCCTCTTGGATCGAACAGGCAGGCCGCTCATGACTAATCCATCTAAGCCCAGAATCCTTGTTGTAGACGACGAGCCGAGCATTCGCGCGACCATGGCAATGGTGCTGAACGCGAGCGGGTACGAGGTCAGCACTGCCGAACATGGGTTTGATGCTCTTTTACAGCTCAGAAGTGCCCCCGCTCCCGACGTCATTATCTCCGATCTAAACATGCCGCAAATGTCCGGATTCGAGTTCCTCTCAGTCGTGCGCCGCCGTTTTTCTGAAATTCCGGTGGTTGCGATGAGCGGCGCATACGAGTCCGGCGATCACGTCCCCGGCGGTGTCATCGCCGACGCCTTTTATGCCAAAGGGAACAATGCCGAAAGCCTCTTGCGTACGGTCGCGGAATTGGTTCGAACCTCGGCGGCACGGGCGTTGACCCATCACCGGCAGTCGGCTCCGGTGTGGATACCACGAAACGGAAAGGACTCCAAAGGGGTGCCTTACATCGTGCTGACTTGCACCGAATGCTTGCGCTCTTTTCCATTGAGTGTGCTGCGTGAAGACGTCCAGGAGATTCAGGAAACACCCTGCCTCTTCTGCGCAAGCCCAGTCAGATACATCATTGATTTTTCTGTTTCAGTTTCATCTCCAAAGCACGACATAACGGCCTAGTAAGAACCTGTGTGGATCATTTTCTGGTCATTCGCCACTAACCACTCGCCACTGTTCTTATGTGAGCGCTATTGACCAGCGCGGCCCGCTAATTAGGCGGTAGGCTTTACGTAATTACTGGACGCCCACGTCGCTCCGGGAGCAATCTATGGCCTACAAACACACTCTTGCTTTCAAACCTCTAGATCTTTTCGAAAGGGTCGACGCCCAAACGACCACTCGGGACTACCGAAACCGACAGGCCATCTATGCGCAAGGCGATAAGGCTGACGCGATGTTCTACATCCAGAACGGCAATGTGAAGCTTACGGTCGCGTCCAAGAGCGGGAAGAAGGCCGTGATTGCCATCTTGCGCCCCGGCGACTTTTTTGGAGAGGGTTGCATGACCAGGCAATCGCTGCGAATGTCCACCGCAACGGCGATTGAAGCCTCGACCGTCGCGCGAGTGAAAAGGACGACCATCGTCCGCATCATTCATGAGGAGCCCGCTTTTGCGAAGCTCTTTATCTCCTACCTGCTGTTTCGTATCGGACGATTCCAAGAGGAGTTCGTGGACCAAATCTTCAGTTCCAGCGAAAAACGGTTGGCCCGAATTCTCTTACTGCTGGCCGGCTCTGGGCTGCAATCGAAGTCGGCGCCGGCCCTCCTGAAGGTGAGTCAGGAAACGCTTGCGGAAATGGTCGGCACCACGCGGTCCAGAGTGAGTTATTTCATGAACCGATTCCGAAAAATGGGATTCATCGACTACAACGGCACCCTTCGGGTGCACAAGTCGCTGCTCACCTTTCTCCTCGCCAAGTGAAAAACACGCAGTTTTCGTCAGCACTTATCGAGTGAGCCCTATTGCTCAGAAATCCTGCTGGTGACTTGGTAGCGTGGAAAGTAACGCAGCCCCGCTGGGACGCGGCACAACGACAGTTTCTAGAGGGGTTGAAGAGAGGTTGAAATGTCTACATGCAATCGCGCGATCGCGATACAGCCGACCTCGACGAGGGAGTTCATTCAGACTTTGGGGCAAGACGTCGTCCCCCTAGTGAACAAGCGGGGGTGCCATGGCGCAGTGATGAGAGAGAACTTCGCGCACCGCCTTGATCAATTCGGCGCGTCTTTTCGGGAGTGCTGGCGGAGGATGAGTGTCATGCACGCCGCGTTCGAGCAGTCGGGCGATGGCGCTCGTTCCCGTGAACGAAGCGAAGAGCGGCTCCGCGACGAACAAGCCTGGTCGCGAATGGATGACGAAGGCTGCCCCAACGGGCACGAGCAGATCGATTTGCGTCAAGACATTATCAGAATGAGAGCGACGGATGAAGGGAGGGTGTCATGCGTTGCCACCGGGGAAGATTAGGTGTCCTTGGCCCCATTTACGGGTTGGTTGCTCAGGGCTTGAGCGATCGCACTATCGCCAACCAATTGAAACTTACTGAAGTTACCGTGCATGGCTGCGTTTCCTGGTTGTTGCGCTCCCTCAAGTGTCACAACCGGGCGGAGTTGGTTCTTTATGCTTAGCCCGCACCACGAGAAACGTGGAGTTTACGCGCGGCATAAAGGGAGGAGAGTATGACACCTATAATCGGCTCGCAACCGATGCAAACGGCTCGACTCGACCGCACTTTGGAATATGCGGTGGTCCAAAGCTGGGACGAGCTGATGCCAGATTCGACCTCAGGATTGGTTCATATTGAATACCAAACCGGGTCTGACGGCGCGCTCGATTTTTTCAAGGTTTGGGCGTCCACAATCAGGGGCCACTGGAATCTCATCTGTGAGTTTTGGATCCGGTCCCTCTGGTCTCATGCCACGGGCTTAAGCTTCGGCAAAGATTACCACTCTGCAGACTTCGCTCGAACACTGGAGCTTGTAATGGGACGCGAGGACGCATTTTCGAAACTCCCCGATCAGCAAGGATTGATTCAGATCTATCCTCCCACACAAGAGGAACGAAAAGAAGCAGAGCGCTGGACGACGGTGGCCTTCGACCATGAAAGTGCAATGCCGACGGAACAGCCCGTCGCGGCGTGAAGGGAAAAGGTGAATGCATGAAGCCCGTACAGGCTTCGCCGGAAAGCCTTAAGGCCGGCGCGATGATGGTCCGGGAGGGCTTGCTGCTGCCCAAGGTGCCTGGGATGGAAACCGACGTCTACTCGCGGCGATGGCGGTCTGTCAAAGTCCTCGACAGCTTTAGCATGGGCCGAAAGCTTGACGCGGTCGGCTGGCACCTCTTCTTCGTTGCTGGTCACATCACAACCGTTGCGTTCGGTTTCGGTGGGGAGCGGTCTCTAGGAGTGTGTCGGGAATAGATTTCCTGGAAGGCATTAAAGATCACAGGATTGACTATTGGCATTTCGAGTTACGATTGGTCTATGGGAAAGTGCTTCCGTTCGGACGATTTGGACCAAGTGCTGTTGTTGCCACCGTCGCTACATGACTGGCTGCCGGAAAAGCATTTGGCCCGGTTTTTGGTTGATGTGGTCGATGCTTTGGATCTCAGTGCGATTTACGCTTCCTATGATGAAAAGGATGGCCGGGGCCAATCGGCGTATTTGCCCGAGATGATGGTACGGGTATTGCTGTACGGCTACTGCACGGGGACCTACAGCTCACGCAAGATCCAAGCGAAGACATTTGAAGATGTGGCGTTTCGCTTCTTATCGGCCGACGAACATCCGGACCATAGCACACTGGCGGAGTTCCGCAAGCGGCATTTGGAAGCCCTGGCCGGTCTGTTTATGCAGGCGTTGCAGTTATGTCAGAAGGCAGGCTTGGTCAAGCTGGGGCACGTGGCGATTGATGGAACCAAGATGCAGGGCAACGCCAGCAAACACAAGGCGATGAGTTATGGGCGCATGGGCGAGACGGAAAAGAAACTGCAGGAGCAGGTTGACGAACTGCTGCAGCGCGCCGCTGCCATGGATGCAGACGAGGACGAAAAGTACGGCAAAGGGCAGAGCGGAGACGAGATACCAGCAGAGTTAGTGCGACGGGAAAGCCGACTCAAGAAGATCCGGGCGGCGAAGGCGGAGTTAGAAGCCGAAGCCAAGCAAAACGCTGAAGCGAAGAAAGTCGCCGCCGAAGCGAAGATCGCCGATCGTCGGGAGCAAGAGGCGCGCACGGGCAAGAAGGCGGGCGGGCACGACCCGCAGATACCCGATCCAGAGAAAGTGGAGCCTGATCCCAAAGCCCAGCGCAGCTTCACCGATCCGGAGAGCCGGATCATGCCGAGCGGAAGTCAAAAGGGTGCCTTTCTGCAAGGCTATAATGCGCAGGCCGCCGTAGACAGCCAAACGCAGGTGATCGTGGCCGTCGATGTCATCCAGCAGACCACCGACAATCATCAACTGGTACCGATGTTGGAGCAGGTGGAACAGAATATGGGATCCAGGCCGCAGGCGGTCAGCGCGGATAGTGGTTTTTGGAACCCGGCGCAGGTGGAGAAACTCCAGGTCCAGGGCATTGATCTGCACGTGGCTACGAGCAAACAGAAGCATGGCGAAACAGGCCAGTCTGCCGACGCCAAAGTTATGAACTCCGGGGACGAGCTTTCCTTGCGGCAACAAATGAAGCAGAAGCTGGAAAGCGATGCGGGACGGGATCTGTATCGGATGCGCAAGGCAATCGTCGAACCGGTGTTTGGGCAGATCAAGGAGTGGCGCGGGTTTCGGCGTTTCTCTTTCCGTGGACTGCCAAAGGTCCGCGCTGAATGGAAGCTGGTATGCCTTACCCACAATCTGCTGAAGCTGTTTCGCTCGGGGCGCGAATTCCAGATCAGCTAAGCCCAAGCGGAGGGGAGCAAAGGCCGTCTATGAACCAATGAAATAGAACTTTTTCCTGTGAAGGCCCGTCAGCCTTTACTGATATCTCCTGCTCCCCAACGGAACAGGTATGGTGGCTCGACGCCTTCATTTCGAATTCGAATATCAAACTTCTAGCAATCGCTTATTCCAGACACACTCCTAGGCAAGGCTGTGGAGCGAATCGCGGCAAAAGTAAGGGCGCTCGACCTGAATTGTCTGGAACTGACGCAGATCGCCAGGAAGCATTTTCTCGGTGTGCCGTACATCGCGGTTTCCGCGCACTCGTACCACATCCAACAGGGCTGGTGTCTGCAGGGCGCTGATGAGCGGCGCCGCTCGCAGCCTGAAGCGATTCAATGACGCACATGTTCTTGACGTATGTTCACAAGAGAGGGACAGAGTTGCAGGTAGTAGTCCCGAAGTCGCGTTCTGGGAAGGTGTACCACGAGACAGATGCTCGCCGTGGATTGTGCCGGAAGCTGGCAGCGAGAGGAAGAGGTTGCAACATTTCTCGGCATTGCCGGAAGGCGGACCATCGCAACGCGACCGCCGCGAATCATCTAGTCCGGGATAAAACGCGACCACTGGGATCGCAGTTCGGCACAGACACCCTCTCGCCTTCCTCATGGCTCATTTCCCGCCACCACTTACATAGCCGTCGTCAGCCTGGTGGCTTCCTGGAAGGCGCCAAGTTTCGCGGTCGCCTTGAACTGCGGAATAGGATCGAGTTCCTTGAACGCAGAGGTGAACGCATTGGACAGGCACCACATCGTTCGGGGCTGAAATCCCCTCGTGCTTGGGGGGTGAAATAAAGATCATGCACCCTGCGCGCCAGGTGCTTCGGGCTTTGAAGGCCACCCTCGATCGATAAACGGCCGCTAGATGCTCAGCTTTGCCGCTGCCGTTGAGAGCTGCTGGTTGCGATAGTTGTCCACTGGCTGCAATATTGAGTTGATTTCGAACGGATGCTACGCGGGACAGGGATGGCCACATAGGCTTGGAAGGGCTTTGTTGCTGATTCGGTGCCTCTCAGCACGAGGAGAACGGGACTTCCGGAAATTCCGCCGAAAGACAGGGCGCGGCGTGCATCTTGGCGGCTGCTTTCTCGCCTGCAAGATCTGCCTCGTTGAAAAACGGTGCCAATAATCAAGTCCGGGATTAGCTCCTGCCAATCTCTGGGGCTTGCGGCCCGATGTCTCGTGTTTTGCCGCTGACACTATCTTCACCGTTCCCCGACTCGGGCTAGCAAACGCGAAGGAGTGCGGATTTCACGACGAACGCGCCGAGCAGTCTATGAGAGGAATGCTGGTGGCACTAATGGGGGCACTTGATTTGGATACTCAGTGCGGAAACATGCGCTGCTATGCATTCATCCACGATCCAAAAGTGCCATTTCTTAGGGGGAGTAATGAACGGTGCGGGGTGATGCGTTGCAGTACGGAGCCTGGGACAAGTTTTTGAGTCCGCCGCCGATCCGAGCCGCGACAGTCCTGAGAGTCTGTCGTGTGCGCCGTGTAAGCAAGGAGGGCAGGCTGCATTGTGACTTGCGGTCCTGCCCTCAGTGAGAGTTTTGATATCTCCGTTCACACGGTTGGAGTTATTGAACACGGAAGTTCGACGTATAGAACTCGTCTGTATCAGGGAGATCGGGATCATTGTCTTCCAGAAAGAAGCCGATGTTCCAGGTGTGGCCGAGTTCCCATGCATATCCGTAACTGGCGCTCAATCATCAGACGTTCCCTCACCCAACTCTCCACCGCCTTGCGAAGCCGAAGCAGGTTGGGCTTTGACGTGAGATGCGCATGTAGAGCTCGCGTCTGTTTGATGCAACTTCGGCGACGACACTTTGATTGCTCAACTGAACTCGAATGAAAATGATCAGAATAACGAGAAGCCATGATTCCCTCTGTCGTATTCGTGTGGTCAAGAGAGTGTTTGTGTGGTCCAAAGCCGCCGAGTCGGCCAACCCGATGCCCAACCCGATGAACCCCCGACTTACATGTACTTACGGGTATTTAGCAGCCCCTATGAGCACTTGTAAGTTGTTGTAAATACAGCAGTTTACGTCTTCACACGGTGGAAGTCGTAGGTTCGAATCCTACAGCGCCCACCATCGTTATCTTCATACCGCACAGAACGGCACGCTTCTTGCTCTGTCAGTTGGGAGCGGGTCATGGACACCGAGGCGCGGCAAGATCACTTGCCCGTCCGCGGTGCGTTCGACGTGCCGGACATGCGCGAACTCAAGTGCATGGCGCACCGCATGTGCACCTCGAATCCGACCGCAGCGCGCTATCATCTGTACCGCATCATAGAGGAGTCGCAGGTGATCGGCGGCGATATGCTGGCGGCGCCCGATGCGGAAGAGAAATCATGAGCAAGCAAGTGCGCGCCAGCCACCCGATTTACAACCTTTTGCCCACCGAAATCGAGGGATTCGATTCCCTGGCGGAACTCGCCCTGGATCTGCGCTGGTCGTGGAATCATGCCACTGATGAAGTCTGGCGGCAGCTTGATCCCGACCTGTGGGCGACTACAAGCAATCCCTGGGTTGTCTTGCAGACGGTCTCGCGCGACCGAATCGAGAGCGTGCTAGGCGACCCCATTTTCCGCAAGAACGTTGATGGACTGGTGCAAGCCAGCCGGCAGTCGGCGAAGGCGCCCGCCTGGTTCCAGCAGAGTCATGCGCAGTCTCCCCTGACCTGTGCCGCCTATTTCAGCATGGAATTCATGTTGAGCGAAGCTCTGCCCATTTACTCGGGCGGGCTTGGCAATGTGGCGGGTGATCAACTGAAGGCCGCCAGCGACCTGGGTGTGCCGGTCGTTGGCGTGGGACTGCTCTATCAGCAGGGCTATTTTCGGCAGGAGATCGACAAGAACGGGTGGCAACAGGCGTTGTATCCATATAACGATCCCGGACAGTTGCCGGTCACTCCGTTGCGCCAGCCGAACGGGGAGTGGTTGCGGGTGGAGATCGCGCTGCCTGGATACGCGGTCTGGCTGCGGGCATGGCAGGTCCAGGTCGGCAGAGTGAAGCTTTACCTGCTGGACAGCAATGACGCGGCCAATTATCCGGCTCATCGTGGGATTACGAGCGAGCTCTACGGAGGCGGCCCCGAGTTGCGGCTCAAGCAGGAACTGCTGCTTGGCATCGGCGGATGGCGGTTGCTTCGCGCGCTCGGAATGCAACCGGAGGTCTGTCACCTGAATGAAGGCCATGCGGCCTTTGCCATCCTTGAACGCGCCCGCAGCTTCATGGAGGAGACAGGGCAGCCCTTCGATGTCGCATTGGCTGCCACTCGAGCGGGCAATCTCTTCACCACACACACGGCGGTCGCCGCCGGATTCGATCGTTTTGCTCCAGCCCTTATACAGCAATATCTCGGGTGGTATGCCGAAAAGAAGCTCGGCATTGCGCTTCATGACCTAATGGCACTCGGCCGCCAGAACCCAAGCGACTTGTCGGAAGATTTCAACATGGCCTATCTGGCGATCCGAGGGTGCGGAGCCGTCAATGGCGTGAGTCGCTTGCACGGAAAGGTGAGCAGGCATATCTTTCAGCCTCTCTTTCCGCACTGGCCGGAGGACGAAGTCCCGGTCGGATACGTGACCAATGGAGTTCACGTGCCAAGCTGGGAGTCGGCAGAGGCCGACAATCTCTGGTCCGAAAGCTGTGGACCGGACCGCTGGCTGGGAACGGCGGAAACTCTTGAAGGCGATATCCGCAAGGTTTCCGACACAAAGCTCTGGCAATACCGCGCCGCATCGGGCAAGTCTCTTGTGGAATACGCTCGCGAAAGATTGTCCCGGCAGTTGGCCGCTTCCGGCGCTTCGTCCGAAGAGGTAGAGGACGCGAAGCACTTGTTCGACCCCGACGTTCTTACGCTGGGCTTTGCACGTCGCTTCGCCACCTACAAGAGGCCGAACTTGTTGCTGCATGATCCGCAGCGGCTGCTTCGTCTGTTGACCAATCCCAAGCGTCCGGTACAACTCATCATCGCCGGAAAGGCCCATCCGGCCGACCAGCCGGGGCAGGCGTTGATCCACGAATGGATAAGTTTCATACGTCGGCCGGAGGTCCGCCCCCATATTGTTTTCCTGAGCGACTACGACATGCTGCTAACCGAGAACCTGGTGCAGGGGGTGGATGTCTGGATCAACACGCCACGCCGTCCCTGGGAGGCATGCGGCACGAGCGGGATGAAAGTACTCGTTAACGGCGGCATCAATCTCTCGGAATTGGACGGTTGGTGGGCGGAAGCCTACACCCCCGATGTCGGATGGGCGTTGGGAGACGGGCAGGAACATGACGACGATCCGGCCTGGGACGCCGCCGAAGCCGACGCCCTCTACAACCTGCTCGAGCGCGAGGTGATCCCTGCGTTTTATACGCGCGACGAGCGGGGCATCCCAACCGCCTGGGTCGCGCGAATGAGAGAAAGCATGGCGCGGCTGACCCCAGCCTTCTCCGCCAGTCGCGCAGTGCGTGAATACACCGAGCAACATTACATTCCGGCTGCGGCAGCCTACCGCGAGCGCGCGGCGAACAAAGGCGCAGCGGGCAGTCAGGTCGCCAATTGGCAACAGATGATGGAACAGAAATGGGCAATGCTGCACTTCGGCGAAGTGAAGGTTGAGACTGACGCAAAACAGCACATATTTGAAGTTCAAGTCTATTTCAGTGACCTCCCTCCTGGAGCAGTGCGAGTCGAGCTTTATGCCGATGGGGCCAACGGCAGTGGCCCGGTACGGCATGAGATGAAACGCCTTCGCCAACTGGTGGGCGCGGCCGGCGGTTACGCTTATGGCGCGGCGGTACCTGCTGCACGCCCGGTGAGCGACTATACGGCGCGAGTAATTCCGCACTGCGACGGCATCGCTATCCCGTTGGAAGACCCGCGGATCTTGTGGCAGCGATGATTCGCCCCACTGTTGACTACTATCGAACCTCCCCCCCCCTGCGCAAAAATTGTATGTTGCTGAAAGTAAAAGACTTAATGGGTCGATCTAAATCAGTCTAAATACAATTGCATGAAAATAAAGGACTTAATGCATCGATACCCCGCTCATCGTGTTGTTTGCGCGTCGAAGTGCCAGGGATGTGCCCGGTGTTACTTGTCAGCCACCCTACCCGCCCGCTCCAAGCAAAAGTGTATGTTGTTTAAATAAATACAGTTAACATGGCGATCTATCGTACCTCAGGGGGCCTAAAGGCCCCAGTTCTGGCCCGCCGTAGCGGCACGGCTCAAGCCGTGCCCTGATACGAACCCCGCAGCAGGGCTGAAAGCCGTGCCCTGATACGAACCCCGCAGCAGGGCTGAAAGCCGTGCCCTGATACGAACCCCGCGGCAGGGCTGAAAGCCGTGCCCTGATACGAACCCCGCGGCAGGGCTGAAAGCCGTGCCCTGATACGAAACCTTGCGGCAGGGCTGAAAGCCGTTCCCTTTCAAAGCTGGTGGTCAAGATGCCTCAATGGGCTCAAGACGAATTTCTGACCTGATTTAAGTATGACAACTTTGGAGGGAAAGCCCGACAATGTGGCGATAATTATATTTGGAGCAATTTCAGTCACTTAGGATGATATTGGCCAAAGAAGACACTTGACAGCCAGAGCCCCGCCGCCGGGTCAAGACGGAAAGAACAGGTGGCGGAGAGGGAACTCTGAAGGCGTGGCGAAAGCGGAATGAGAATAGCTATTAGTGCGTCGGCTGTTAGTCAAAAGCGGAAGAGAATTAGCCCTTCGCTATCCGCCGTAAGCCATAAGTAACCCGCGTTAGCCGGTCCGCTACGCGGATCGGCGGAACGTGGGGCACCAATTCTGGTATCGGCTTTCAAGATGCGTCGGCCCTGGGAACATCATAGCTTGTGGCGGCATCACGGTCGCTCCGGCCAGGAGTGCCGCGGATAGCGGCGCATCAATTCGCGGCGCACCTGCGGATAGAGCCGCTCCCAGAATCCAGCAAGATCGGTTGTCGTCTGCACGGGCCGCTGATTCGGGGCAAGCAGGTGGACCACCACTGGCGTGCGCTCGCGTCCAATACGCGGCGTGTCGGTCATGCCGAAAAAATCCTGCAGGCGGGACGCGATCCAAGGCGGCTTGCCGCGCTCGTAGTGAACCTTGGTTTGTCGTCCCCCTTGAAGGCAGATACGTGCCGGTGCAACCTCATTCAGCCGTCGCGTACCGATGTTTTGTTCGAGGGCGGGAACCAAGTCCGCCGCCGCTTTCTTCAACTCGGCAAAGCTGCGCAATCCCGAACACAACTTACGGAGAGCCTGCGGGATATCCCGCGGCTCGAAACCGGCGAACTCGACGCGGGCCGCAAATTCATTAAAAGCTTCGACATCAACGAAACGCTCGACGCCGGTTTCCAGTGCCTTTTGAGTGAGCAGTTCAGCCGCGGCATCGGCGTCTGGGGCCGCGCCTCGCGATTCCTGAATCACCAGTTTGTCGTAGAGCAGTGCACTCACGGCGTCCACACGCTCCGCAGCCCGATTCCAAATTACGGTAGATTGCTCCAGCACATGGTCCGGGAACAGATCGATCAGCCATTCCGGTTCGATGCGCGCGGTCATTCGGATGAGCGGCAGCGGCTTATCTTTGCGGTCCTCGGCATCTACCGCGACCATGAACTCGTAGCGGGGAATGTCGCCGGCCACTTCCGCCGATGCCCCAGCCGACAGCAACACCTGGCTACCGGCTCGCCGACGCGCCACACGGTCCGGAAATCCCGCGAGCACCGAGATGAGCAGCGCGTCGTCGTCGTGACGCTTCTGCCGGGCAGGTCGCGCAATCCGCCTAAGCTGCTCGATGTGCCGACGCGTGCGGTAATCGTGCTCCAACTCCATTGCCGCGAGAAGGTCGTTTTTTGCAACCTGTGCACCCGACCCCAGCAGCGCCGCGGCAACGCAGCCGTCCTCACCAACGCCGCGCGCCATGGCCTCGACGAGAATTCGCGAGAGGCGGGGAGGTAGCGGATACCGCGCCAGCCGCTGCGCCATCTCTCCCGTGGCGCCGAGCCGGTCGAGCAGCGACTGAGCGTTTTGAATCGAGGTCTCGGGCGGCGACTCCAGCCAGTCGATGTCATTGGCATTGGGGATGCCCATTGCCCGCAAGTCGAGACAAAGCTGGGATAGGTCGCTGCGCACAATCTCTGGGGCGTCATGCTCCGGGCGACGCAGGTAGTCTCCCTCGGTGTAGAGGCGCAGCACGCGGCCGGGTCCGGTTCGCCCAGCCCGCCCTGCTCGCTGCTTGGCCGACGCCTTACTCACACGGCCGACATGGAGCGTTGGCAATCCGCTCCACGGGGAGTAGGTCGCGTAGCGTGCCAGCCCACTGTCGATCACCCCGGTTACCCCCTCGACCGTCACCGAGCTTTCGGCGACGTTTGTGGCGAGGATGAGTTTTGGTTCTGCGGCGGGCGAGACGGCGCGGTCCTGTTCCAGGGGCGGCAGACTACCATGAAGCGGGAGCACCAACAGTCCAGCCCGGCGGGCGACCGCTTCGCACTCGCGCATGGCGCGACGGATCTCCACGGCCCCAGGCAGGAAGGTCAAGATGTCGCCCGAATGCTGCTCGTCAATCAGCAGCTCAACCGCATCCCTGACTTGTGTTTCGAGCGGTGCTGGCGAGTACGGCAGGTGCTGGATCGAAAGTTCGAACCGGGTTCCCTCGGAGCGAACGATGGGACAGCCTCGGCCCCCACTTGCAAGATATTGAGCCACAGGATCGGCTTCGAGCGTCGCCGACATGACTACGATTCGTAGCTCGGGCCGCGTCCGCTGCAGGCGTTTCAGCAAGGCCAGGGCAAGGTCGCTTTCGAGGTGGCGCTCATGGAACTCATCCAGCACGACGGCGGCCACGCCCGTGAGGTTCGGATCTGAAAGGAGGCGCCGGGTCAGTATGCCCTCGGTGACAAACCGCAGACGGGTGCGGGGGCCAACGGCTTCTTCAAAACGGACTTGGTAGCCAACCGTTTCGCCGAGTTGTTCGCCCAACTCAAACGCGACCCGGCGTGCTGCTAGTCGGGCGGCAATCCGGCGGGGTTCGAGAACCACTACTTCGCCGGTCCCGATGGCGTTGATTGAACCCAGCAGCGCGGGGGGTACACGGGTGGTCTTTCCGGCACCGGGCGGAGCCTCAATCACCAGGTTAGGGCAGCGATTTAGAGACGCGATAATCTCCGGCAGAATTGCGTCCACCGGGAGAGAGCTTTTGCGGTTCACCACCTCTCATCATGCCATGCGTCCACGTCCGGCGGCTCTATAAAGTGGAGCGCTTGAACCCTTCTGGAACACTTCGTCCTGCCAGCACAGCTCTTTACGTAAAGAAACGCCCATTCTAAGTCTATGACAAGCAAGGGTGTCCAATCTTCGACGCTTTTGACCGTGAATTTACTTGTTGCCGCTAGCAATAGAGGGTTACATCGTGCAGCTACTCAGGATATCTGCGCAGGTGGGGACGTTTAATGCATTCATTGAACCGGCATAGATCGGTAATGCATTCAACGGCCGTGCGGAGCATTCGTGAGCTACGAGTTAAGTCGAAGTCCAGCCAAAAAGATTCAAGGTGAGGCGACAGATTTTCCTACGCGAAAGGAAGCCAATGAGGGCTGCCATGTCTAAGATATTGCGTTATGCGGTTGTTACGGTGCTGTTCCTGCTAGCGTTTACCTTCCTGCTAGCATCTAGTGCGTTTGCCCAAGACAGGCTGGTGCTAACCCAGATATATTCCCAAGCTAAGGGGTCGGGCACTACATTCAAAGACGGTTACGTCGAAATATTCAACGGGGGACAGACGACGGTCGACCTAAAAAACTGGACGATCACGCTGGGCGCAGGCACGGCAAACGCCGTCTACATCGGCCCCAACGACCAATACGGCACAACGCCTGCTTACACCAGCAACTTCCCGAAAAATGTTACCGCCAACTGTGCCTCGGGCTACTGTTTGGTGCCGGGACAGTATTTCCTGATTGAGGTGCGGGCGAACGGAAGCACCTTTGGCGCGCTTAACTCCGCTGGGCCGCAGCCCGACCTTTCGATCGGTGGCCCCGCCGCCAAACAAAACGGCCCTGTGATTAGTGATGGGGTCAGCTATACGACCGGCGGGATTACAGCAAACGCCAGCCAAATCGGCCTGATCAAGGGCACGACCGGCGTTGTGTATCCGACTAACCCCGCGAGTTGGGTGCTAAACGGCGCCGCCTCAGCGGGACAGACGTCGTTTGTCATTATGTCGGGCAGTGGCAATCCGTCCGTGAACGACCAGTTTACTGTCGCGGGTGACCTCACAACGTACACGGTAACGGCGTTCGCTTCCAACACTGTGACGTTCACTCCCGCGCTGAACACCTCTCCTGGCAACGGAGCGGCTCTGACCTTCGTCAAAAAGACCAACCCTACGGTGAACAATCCTGGTCTTGTCGACTTTGTTGGCTATGCTAATGGCGCCACCAGCACATCTCCCTACTTGGGGACGGGGCCAGCCAACGCTAGCAGCGAAACCAGTTCGAGTGTGCTCCAACGCTCGGCCGCGACCCTGTGCAGCGATCCTACGCCCCAGAACGCGACCGACTGGTCTGTGATTACCGCCAAGCAGGGCACCTGGTCGGTACATAA
Organism: uncultured Acidobacteriota bacterium; assembly: GCA_963777415.1. Classification (GTDB taxonomy): domain Bacteria; phylum Acidobacteriota; class Terriglobia; order Terriglobales; family Acidobacteriaceae; genus JAEZPW01. The sequence goes on along the minus strand of CAVZQL010000015.1, from coordinate 438,506 downwards.
CAGCACGAGTTCATACGATATCAACCTGACCGCGACTGGGTACACACCGTCAACGAACGCATGTTCGTCCGGACCACAGCCGCCGACAGTAACGCTGTCGGCCAGCCCGAAAAGTACATTCTGGGTGGGGACTGATCCGAACCCGAGCACGGTGACCATAAACGCCACGATCAGTGGGGGCACATCACCCTTTACGGTGTCGGGCGACATGAGCGCGATCGGCGGTTCCATAACCCAGGCATTCACGCAGGTTGACGCGACCCACTTCACCTACACTGGCAGCCTCAACACCAGCACGGGAAATACAGGCCTCGCAGTCGGGGCGGTTACGGCGACCGACAGCGGCAGTCCCGCCCTAACTAGCTTGCCGGCCTACGCTACGCTGGTGGTGGCGACCTTACCGTCTGTGGTTCTGTCGGCCAATACGGATTATTGTGCACAGGGCGTTCCGGGCTCCACATGCACGATCAACCTTACGGCAAAGGGGACAGCAGGCAATCAAAGCAACGTTCTCAACAGCGCGCAGCCTGTACTGAGCAATTGCCTTACCGGCAGCAGCACGTCGTGGACGAAGAGCGGAACCACTTTTACATTTACGTGCATCCTGCCGTCGGATACGGCCCAAGTGATTACCCTGGGGCCGGTAACGGTGACCGACAACAAAAGCAACCAGTCACCCAATAGCACTACGGTAACGGTTACGGTCGGCACTCACACTAACCCCTCCGTGGTGCTTTCGGCGGCTTCCTACACCTGCGTAGCGGGCGGCCAGTGCAACATTGGGCTAACAGCGATTGTAACGCCGGGTACGAATCCGGCCAGCAACGGCATAACTGTAACGGCGCAGGGCGACATGACCGCATGTGGCGGTGCCGCGTCAGGTACGACTTATAAGGATAGCGGTGATCACGCTACATTCACATATACATGTAAGCTGGACGCCACCTTACTCGCAGCCGGAAACCAAGTGACGGTCCCGGCGGTAGGGGTTACCGATGTCGAAGGCGGAACAGGTACAAGTGGCACAGTGGCCATCGCCATTGTCTCGGCCACACAACCATTGACGATCACGGCCGACAACCAGGTCATGCCGCTCGGTGCAAGCACGCTGCCGACGTTGACCTACCACACAGATAAGGATCCGCTCAGCCCCGCGCTTACCACACCGCCGAACTGCACCACGACGGCTATCGTAGGCAGTCCTGCTGGAACGTATCCGATCACATGCTCCGGCGCCTCGGATTCGAGGTACTCAATCACCTACGTGGATGGCACGCTCACCGTGCAGGATCTGTTCGTTTCGCCCTCCTCCGGCTCGGGCACGACCGGGACCCCGCAGACGTTCGTCTTCACCTACACGAATCCCAATGGCTTCGCCGACATCAACGCGGCGCAAATGTACTTCAACACCCAGCCGAACTACGTGGGCGGCTGCAGCGTGTGGTACGACAACCGCTCCAACTGGCTGTTCCTGTTCACCGGCGGCAGCAACAACAGCTGGGACGGCCCCGCCACCCCCGGCACCGCGGCAACCTTGAACAGCGACCAGTGCAGCATCGATGCCAGCCAGACCTCGGTCTCCAACCCGACGGCCAACCAGTTGGCAATTTCGCTTTCGGTTACCTTCAAGCCTGGCTTCGTGGGCAGCAAGAACGTTTACGCCGGCATGCAAAGCCTCGAAAACGTGGATTCGGGCTGGACGCCGGTCGGCACCTGGACCCCGGGCACGCTGGTCTCGGCCGGACCCACGGCCACGGCCAGCAACGGCACGGGCAACACCGGAACCCTGAGCGTGAAGCTGACGTCGCCAAACGGCTACGCCTACCTCAACGCCGCCAACCTCATCGTCAACAGCGGGCTGACCTACCAGAACGGTTGCGTGCTCTGGTACGACCGCCCCAGCAACGGCCTGTACATCTGGAACGGCAGCGGCTGGGACGCTCCGCTCGCGATTGGCGTGACGGGCACCCTGTCGAGTGCGCAGTGCAGCGTTAACACCGGCACCTCGACGGTTGTCCCGGCGGGCAACGACCTGACGCTGAACCTGACGATCACGTTCGCCAACGGCTTCATCGGCGGCGGCAAGAACGTGTACGGCTGGGTGGGCGACCGGGCCAACGCCGACAACGGCCTCTACCCGCAGCTCGCGACCTGGACCCCGGCCTCGACGGCACCATCGCTGGTGTCGGTCACGGCGGGCAGCACGGTGAGCGTGGTGCTGGCGGACGTGAACGGCTACTCCTACATCAACGCCGCGAACATCGTCATCAACAAGGTCCTCAACTGGGCCAACAGCTGCACGGTCTGGTACGACCTTCCGAGCAACACTCTTTACCTGTGGAACGGCGGCGGCTGGGACATCAGTCCGCTCGGCGCGGGTGGCACAACGCTGGCCAACAGCCAGTGCAGTCTGAATGGCGCGGCGTCCACGATGACGGGTGCGGGCAACACGCTGACCCTGAATCTGGCGCTCAACTATACTTCGGCCATGGCGGGCGTGCAGAACGTCTACGTCTGGTCCAACGACAAGGCGGACGCCAGCACTGGCTACCAGACCTCAACCACAACCATCACCCTGCCCTAAGCAGACAGCCGATTAACAGCAACATCCGGGCGGTGTCGAAAAAGACACCGCCCGGTTTTGTTGAAAGCGGTCAGCGTTCAGCGGGCAGCGGTCAGTCAAACCGTTCAACGCAAAGGACGCTGAGGACGCAAAGGTGAAACCAACAATTCAAGTATGGCAGGTTCGGGGGGTGTTTCCCGGCAGGGAGAGAAACTTCTTATTTGTCGCAATTTCAGGAGCTTAGGAGGAAAGTGGCCGGAACATCTCTAATGACGTCGGCGGTGGTGATGGTGCGGACGAAAAGCAGGTCCCTCGCTGGCGCTCGGGATGACACGCTGTGGGCGGTGGTGAGGGACGGGAAGAGGGTGGTGATGGTTCCCACGAAAAGCAGGTCCCTCGCTGGCGCTCGGGATGACACGCTGCGGGCGGTGGTGAGGGACGGGAAGAGGGTGGTGGTGGTTCCCACGAAAAGCAGGTCCCTCGCTGGCGCTCGGGATGACACGCTGTGGGCGGTGGTGAGGGACGGGAAGAGGGTGGTGATGGTGCGGACGAAAAGCAGGTCCCTCGCTGGCGCTCGGGATGACACGCTGCGGGCGGTGGTGAGGGACGGGAAGAGGGTGGTGGTGGTTCCCACGAAAAGCAGGTCCCTCGCTGGCGCTCGGGATGACACGCTGTGGGCGGTGGTGAGGGACGGGAAGAGGGTGGTGATGGTTCCCACGAAAAGCAGGTCCCTCGCTGGCGCTCGGGATGACACGCTGCGGGCGGTGGTGATGTAGCGGCTCTTTACGTAAAGAATTCTTCGGCCTAAGTAGCTGAGAAGATGGGGTGAGTAATGTGTGGGCATCTTCAATCGCTTTAACCGTGAATTTACTTGTTGGCCGACGGCTTAGCGGATTAACTGAACTCCAGATCTCAGAAGCGAACGGCCTTTTGTGAGGAACAACGGTGTAATCAGGTGTGGTGACTTCGCTTCTGGATGAACAGGAAGAATAGGGAGTTTCGAATGACAAAACGTTTTGCTGCCGTTATTACGTTGGTTGCCATGTTGTTGGTGGGGACCTGTGCCTTTGCCCAGAAGTCCGGAAAGTCGGGCGGTAAGTCCGCAGGGAAGTCGGGTGGCCAGTCGGCCAGTGTTGACGCCGATCTGGACAGCCTAGCTAAACAACTTAACCTCACTGACGACCAGAAGGCCAAGATCAAGCCCATTCTGCAGGACCAAGCAACGAAGTTGAAGGAACTGAAGAAGGATTCCTCCTTGTCGAAAGCCGACATGAAGACCAAGAAGAGCGAGATTAAGAAGGACACGCTCAAGCAGATTCGCCCGGTTCTGACCGCAGACCAGCAGAAGACGCTCGATGAGACGCCGAAGTCCCACAAAGGCGGGAAAAAAGCCGAAAAAGAGCCAGCAGCAGGACAGTAATAGTTCAATTCGCGGTTGAGATGGCTGATGCTGTTTCAACCGCGATTGTCTGCTCTTCAAACAGGCTGCTGAAAAAGACCAACAGCAGATCCCTCGCGGGCTGAAGCCCACTCGGGATGACACAAACAAGGGAGCTAATCGGCACGACTAAAGTCGTGCCCTGATACGAATCCACGTGGCGGCACAGCCAAAGTCGTGCCCTGATACGAATCAGGTTGCGGGACGACTAAAGTCGTGCCCTGATACGAATCCACGTGGCGGCACAGCCAAAGTCGTGCCCTGATACGAATCACGCCGTGGCTAAGCGGGAGATAAAAGAATGTCAAGTTCGGCCCGATGGATGACGCTGTTCATCATGATGGTGGCGTTCGCCGCGGCGTCTGCCCAAGAGCCCGGTTCCGAGCCGTCAAAGACGCCGACCTTCGTCAGCCATTCTCAATTGGTGCTGGTTCCCGTGATTGTCACCGACGGGAAGGGACGTGCCATTCCGGGACTTAAAAAAGAGTCGTTCCGTCTGGAAGAAAACGGCAAGTCCCAAGTCGTGAAGATCTTCGAAGAGGTCACCACCGAGAAGCTCGCTCCGGCGGCGGCGACGACGCCACAAGCACATCCGGGGTTTTCGAATGTAGCGGCAACCACCGACCCGCATCCGCGGCGCGTCACGATCCTCGTGCTCGACATGCTGAACACGCCAGCCAGTTCGCAGACGCGGGTTCGGACGCAATTGATCAAGTATCTTTCCGGTTCGCTGGACAGCAATGAGCCGATCACGTTGCTGGGGCTGAGTCAGAAGGGCTTGCAGCAGTTGCACTCCTTCACAACGGACACGAAGCTGCTGATTGCAACGCTGAACAGGTTGTCGAGTAAGTTTTCCATTCAGGACCGGCGCGGCGTGGATATGACGCCGGCGGAGAAGCCTCCGACAGACTTGTCTGACACCGATCCGTTAGCCGACGACCTTGCCGCCTTCATGCAGAACAGTTCCGATGAAATGCAGGCCGCTAAGGACCGGGATGCGACTCAGAGGACGCTCTCGGCGCTCAATCAGATCGCCCTGGCGTTTTCCGGCGTACCGGGGCGCAAGACGCTGATTTGGGCCAGCTCGGGCTTCCCATTCATGATCGATGACCCAAAAGAATTCAGTTATTTGGGAACCGACATGGTGGAAGAGTACCAGCGGACTTGGCGGAACCTGACTAGCCAGAACATCGCAATTTATCCGGTTGACGTAGAGGGGTTGGCAGGTCCGGATATGAGTGCGCCGAATTTGTCCCCTGGAGTTGCGATTGGCCGCAAGGAAAAAGCCGGCACCAGCAGCACGGTCGCAAGTCGCGACGTTGAGTATGACCGCCATGCCGAGCAGATGAACACGATGCGGGCATTTGCGGATGCCACCGGCGGGACCGCCTGCCTCAATTCGAATGATCTGGCCAAATGCGTGCGGCGCGCAGTTGACGATTCACGCAGTTACTACCTGCTCGGGTTTTACTTGAATCCAGATGATCGCACCCCCGGCTGGAGAAAACTCAAGTTACACGTGGCAGCCGATGGGGCGCACGTCCGAGCGCGTGACGGTTTCTATGTGGGAAATCCTCCTAAAGATGATGAGCCGGCGCGCAAGGCCGCTCTGATGGCGGGCCTGACTTCCGCGATTGAGCTTACGGGCATACCGATTAACGTGCAGTGGACGAGCCGGCTAAAGCTTCAGAACACGGTCAAAGGAGTCACGACAGAGAAGACATCCGCTGGATTCGTCATCAGTTTGCCCGCGGGTTCTTTCGCGATCGGCGGCGAAGACCAGACTTTGAATTTGGTCGTTGCTGCAATCGCATATGACCGCAAAGGCGCGCCAGTCGCCGAGTTTTCAAAAAGAGTTCAATCGAAACTCACGCCAGAAATGGTGACACGCGCCAGCCGCGATGGTTTCACCTACCGCGAAAAAATACCCGTTCCCGATGGAACAACTCTGGTGCGATTCATAGTGCGTGACAACAATTCTGGCGAGATGGGCTCCGTGAACGCTCGTTTCGAACCGTAGGCGGCGGTATTGATCCGCGCCAACCCGCTGCAAAGAGAAATCTGGAGACTGAAGCTTGAAGACATCGCTGAGATCGAGCATTGCAATTGTCGGATTGATAACACTGGTTATTGTTCTTGCGGGACTACAGCCGGCCGCGGCGCAGACTACGTTCACGCATCCGGGCGTGCTGGTCAGCAAGGCGCAACTGGACTACATCAAGGCGCAAGTACAGACGGGGCAGGGAACCATTTACCAGGAGTACCTGTGGGCAGTTAACAGTACGTGGGGAACGGGGAACTGGACTCCGCTGACCTATACCCAGGCAGAGGGGCCGTACCCGGGAGGAGTTAATCAGTGCGGGTCTAGTTCGAGTCCCGATAACGGCTGCAAGTTTGGCAACGACGATTCTTCCGTGGCCTACATTCAGGCGTTGCTCTGGTATATCACGGGGAATAAGACATATGCGACCAACGCGATCAACATCATGAACGCATATGCGCGGAATTTGAAGGGTTTCGCGGGATACAGTGCAGGCTATCCTTGCCCGGGCGATCCCACCAACGCGCAGTGTTCCAACGGCCCGTTGCAAGCGGCGTGGGACAGCGAGAAATGGCCGCGGGCGGCGGAGATTATCCGTTACAGCAACGCCGGCTGGGCTGATGCCGATATCAAGGCCTTCTCGGACATGCTCAGGAACGTCTACGAGCCATTGATCTACGAGGGCGCGGGCCAGAACGGCAACTGGGAACTGAGCATGATCGAAGGCATGATGGGCATCGCCGTATTCAACGAGGATGCGGCCCTGTTCCAACATGCGCAGGACTACTGGCACCAACGCGTCCCGGCCTACTTTTATTATTTTCCAATTGACGGAGGTCAGCCGGCTCCTTTCCCTAGGAACACGACTACGACATGGAACGGGCAGACGGTGTTCAACGCCAGCGTGAATGGCGTCGCGCAGGAGACCTGCCGCGACTTTAAGCACACGGAATACGGGATAGCGGCAACCATGGCCGCCGCCGAGACCGCTCACATCCAGGGCGTTACGTTATTTGAGGACGAAGAACCGCGACTGATTGCGGCGCTCGAGTTCAGCTCAAAATACGAGAAATCGAGATCCGTCCCCACCAGCGTCTGCGGTGGGACAGCCACCTTCGGTTCGGGCATGACATACGTGATTGGTTACAACGACTATCACAACCGTCTGGGGCAACTCCTGCCGAACACCCAGACGTGGATCAATACTAAGGTTATTACGAATAGCTCACCTACGGATTCGGGTTCGCACCTGGCGGTGTTCGAGCCGTTTACGCACTATGCTGACGGGGCTCCCGCGACGAGCCCAGACTTCTCCCTGTCAGCGTCACCCGTATCGCAGGTCGTGACTGCCGGAAACACTACGACGTTTGTGGTGACGCTAAACCCGCTGGACAGTTATAGCGGATTTGTCACGTTGAGCGTGAGCGGACTACCCAGCGGCGCCACGGCGGTCTTCAGTCCGACCGTGCTGAGCGCCAGCCAGGTAACGTCAACACTGACCGTGACCACCAACAGCACAACTCCAACCGGCAACTCTACCCTGACTGTTGGGGGGACGGACGGGATACTAAGTCACAGCGCTCCCGCAAGCCTGCTGGTGAATGCGAGTGGAAATCCTATTCCGGCAACAATCACGGCTTACAACGAGTCGGTGGCGTCCGGAGGGACGTTGCCGATACTGACCTACACGGTCAGTCCGAATGTAGGATTCAATGCGTTACTGTCGGATGTGGAACCAACCTGCGTTTCCTCGGCTGACGGAAACAGCGCCCCCGGCACATACCCGGTAGCAATCACCTGTTCGGGTGCAGTGAAGGCGGGCTACACGTTTACCTACGTCCCCGGCCAGATGACCGTGAATTCGAGCGGCAGCAGTACGTTGACGATCACGGCAGACGATCAGACGATGACGTTCGGCGGAAGCGTGCCGACGCTGAGCTATACGGTCAGTCCGAGCGTGGCACTGGATGCGGCCCCAACCTGCGTATCTTCAGCGAACGGGAGCAGCGCCCCTGGCTCGTATCCGGGAGCAATCACCTGTTCGGGTGCAGTGAAGGCGGGCTACACGGTCAGCTATGTTGCCGGTAAGATGACGGTGAGTTCGGTCTCGGCGACGATTACGGCGAACGATCAGACGATGACGTTCGGCGGAAGCGTGCCGACGCTGAGCTATGCCGTCAGCCCGAGCGTGTCGTTGGACACGGTGCCCACCTGCGTATCCTCGGCGAACGGGAGCAGCGCGACGGGGGCATATGCGGGAGCGATTAGCTGTTCGGGGGCTGCCAAAGTCGGTTATTCGTTCACCTATATTGCCGGAAAGATGATGGTAGACCCGATTGCGGCGACGATTACGGCAAACGATCAGACGATGGTTGCCGGAGGTTCCGTGCCGGCACTGACGTACACCAGTTCACCGAGCGGAATCAGCTTTACCGCCGCGCCAACTTGTACGACCACGGGGACGTCCGCCAGCGCCGCAGGGACATATCCGATTACGTGCGCAGGAGCGGTGAATGCCAACTACGTCTTTACTTACAATCAGGGCAATCTAACCATCACCGCCGTGGCAGCAAATCCCGTGCCGGCGATCAGTAGTTTGAATCCGCCGAACGTCAAGGCAGGCTCGACGTCCTTTACGCTGGCAGTGACGGGCACCGGTTTCGTGAGCGGTTCTGTGGTGCGCTGGGGTGGCTCCGACCGGGGCACCACGTTTGTGGATTCGTCGCACCTGACGGCTTCGATTACCGCGGCCGACATCGCCTCAGTGGGACAGACTGGCGTCACCGTGTTCACACCCGCGCCCGGCGGCGGAGTTTCACCCGCCTACGCATTTGCAACTGACAGTGCGGCAAACGCTCCCGGAGCATTCACGGTGACTGCCACCACCGCCACCCTGAACATCGCGCAGGGGCTGAACACGACCTTGCCTGTAACCTTCGCGGCTCTGAACAACGGCGCCCAGATTGCGGTGACCTGCCTGAACCTGCCAACCGGCGCGACGTGTTCTTTTGACAGCAGTGCTAAAACCATAACGGTCGCGACGACGGCCTCGACGCCCAAAGGGCAGTATCAGATCACCGTACTGTTTACGGTCACGCAGCAGATCATCGCGATGGTGCGAAGTCCAATCTTCCTGGCGAGCTGGCTCGGGTTTGCGGGACTGCCGGTTGGCCTTTTCTGGATGGGGAACCGCAGAAAGAAACTCCAACTGGTGATGCTGGTCCTGCTCGGGCTGTGTTTGGTGCTGGCTTTGTCCGGTTGTGGCAGCGGGCACGCGTCGCCTACGTCGCCTACGCCGACCAGCGCGACCGCACAAACCTCGCTGCCCTTCACGGTTAACGTCAACTGAGCGAGCGAGCATGAGCCGGAGGCCGCCGGTCAGACAGACTGTTAGGAACTCACTGTCGTCCCTACGGTGTCTGTGTCGTAGCTCGTTCCGCCCCTACGGGGCTCACAAATTTTCCCACATGACTGCCCCGGACTTCGTCCGGGGCTAAGTTCGAAAGGTCCCTACGGGACCAGCAACGGCAACCTCTGCCACTTAGCTGTCGCGCTGTCTGACTATGACACAGAGTCCTACGGGACTCAGCGCATTTCCCACGTCTACCCCTGGCGCCCCTTCGGGGCTGAAAACGAAGCTTTGCCGCGCTTGACTTCCAGCACTCCGAGTTTCGTAACAGCCTGTTCAGACGGCGGACTCTAACCTTAAAGCCTTTCTGAAGGCGGGCAGACATTCAGCGTGGGATGTCAGGCAGATTCTCTTTCCGACTCTCCAGCACCGCCCTTATTCGCAGCGTGGGTCTCGTGGAAAACCCGAAATGGGTGCTTTCAACAGGTCTTAACGTAAAGAGTTTGCCGATCTAAGTAGCTGGAACAAAAGGGTGTACTGCATAGGGTAAATTCACCGGACTTTAACCGTGAATTTACTTGTTGACCTTTCCCCTACGCGGTTTAACTCTGAAGCAGCAACACTGGATCAGCGATACGGCGGAACCCTGAGGGCATGAACGAAACGGCAAGAGTCCGTGGAGTGCTCGGTTTGTGGGTTATCCGCAACGCGCATTTTTAGAGATTAGCGACGAGAGGGAGCACGGTGATGAAGGCTGCGATAGCAGGGTTTTTCCAGAAATATACTAGGACGGCAGTATGCTTGCTTGCGTTTGTTCTACTGCTGGCGTCTATGACGGCACTTGCGCAGGATCCGAAAGGATCCTTGGTAATCACGCAGGTCTATCCTGCTGGCGCACAGAACTACGCTGCATACCTCAATGATTATGTGGAAATTTTCAACGCGAGCCAGAATGACATCGATCTAACGAACTGGTCGATCGTGATGGGCAACGCCAGTTCGGATAAGCCGGACGCGACGGGCAGCCTTGCCATTGGCAGCACTTCCAGCCACGAGATGGTTGCGGCCAAGGGTTGTGTCCAAACGGCTTCCACTGTGGCTAATACCAGTGCTAGCATCTGCTACGCCAACGGCTTCAACGGGATACTGAAACCGGGACAGTACATGCTGATCCTGGTGAAAGGCAAAAGCCCTGTAGGTAGCCAGGCCCCCCCTCCTCAAATGCCTGTAACGCCCGATCTCGATCTGGCCAATGTCGGTTGCTCTGTAGCGACCCCTCCAGGTGCCGTGAGTGAAGCCGTGTGTCCCGGCGCGCTCACCATTGCTGGCGGTACTAGTAAACAATTCTCGGGGTCAACCAATGGCTGGATCGGCCTTGTAAATCAGAGCATAAGCGGCAACTTGGGTATCACCGGCGGTTGCGCCAGCCCGTTCTCGAGCACCCCGAATGCGACTAGCGATTTTGTTGGCTACTACTTCCCGACCAAAGCTGTCCCCACCTGCGCCGCGGGAACCGCAGTGTTAGCTTCTGGCTCCGGGGCGGCCCCAAGGGGACCCCTTTTTGCGGTCTGGCGCGGCGGTAACGACGGCGTCACGAATCACGACTGTCCAAATCTACTGAATCCATTTAACAACGCTACCGATTTTTCCCCGATCCAAATTGGCGGATCGACCACGACTGCGCCAGCCAGTTACCCACCTAGTCCGAACTGGGTTCTGCACAATACCACTAGCAAGACCGTGTACCAGGACCTCAACGCGACCGCGCCTAGCGGCACGACCGAATATAACGTCGCCGAATTCACGACGACGAGTTACACGCCGACCGCTTGCGGCACCGGTCCTCAGCCGATTCCCCCGAAGGTGGTACTGACGGCCAGCATACCGACGGCCGCGCAGCATGACGGTACCAATGACAGTGAAGCGGAGATCATAACGGCGACGGTGACCCCGGGCCAGTATCCGACGAGCCAAAGCGGTTCTTTGAAGGTTCAGGGCGATATGAGTTACCTCGGCGGTGCCCAGAATCAAGACTTCGGCACTGGCGTCGGGCCAGACGGCAATGGAAATTATGTGTTCACCTGGACGGGAACGCTGAACACCAACCCTAGCAACAACCTTCCTTATGTTGCTACACTTAACGTAACGGCTGACGATGACCAGAGTCTGGCGGGATTGCGTGCCGCCGGTAAGGGCTCAACGACGATCACGATTAATCCGCAGCCACACGGCTGTTCGATCCCAACTGGCGATTTTTGGACAGCGCCCGGCTTCTACGGCACCACAGGCGCGGGAAGCCCACCTGCCTCTACTCCACAGTACTGTAATATCGGCGACGCCACATGCACCCCCTGGCTGAGTGCCATGGTTACTAAGCCCTACCCGACATCCAACAGTATTACATCAGTTACCGGTGCGGATATGACCGCTTGCTCCGGCGGCTTGGCCCCCCAACCCCTCGCGGTTGTCACGGGTGGCGGCACCACCGGTGCTGGTTTGTACAACTACGCGTGCGCCTTGCCAACGGGCAAAGCCGGGGCGTACCCCTTCCACGTGGACGTGCTCGATAAAGATGGCAGTACGTGCGCCGGCGATATGACGTTCTATGTTGGCGAAGCCACCAATCCATCGGTAGTGTTGACGGCGAACCCGGTAGCTCTCGATATAGCCTCAGCCGACCCCACCTCCACCAATGTCACGATTACGGCAACGGTCACGCCGGGCGCGAATCCGTCCAGCACCGGTTTCTCGAAGTCCAAGATGTGTTTCGACATGACTGCCATCGGCGGCAAAGCGAGCTCGTGTTTCACGGATGCGGGTCCGGATGGCAACGGGAACGAAGTGCTCACGTATCAAGGCACCATACCGAATGGCCCCAACGCGACTTTAGGGCCTCTGACGATTCCGGCAATAACCGTGACTGATGGCCAGGGCCGTACAGGCACGAGCAGTCAGTTGGTTCTTAACATCAACTCGGCCCCCATTGCGACTTCGATTGCAATAGAAGTGGCGGCTGATAGCGACTGCAGCACGAGCGCGAATAACTTCATCTTGAGCGCGACAGGTGGAACCACGCCCTACACCTACACCGTTCTGAGTCTGCCCGCGCAAGGGGCTTTGAGCGGTACGGCTCCAAACCAGTGCTATACGCCAACTGCTGGCGTCATGAGCGGTTCGGACAGCTTCCAATACGAGATCACCGACGCTGCTGGCGTGACCAGCACTGCCACGGTGAGCGTGTCGATAACGACTGCCCCGGTTGGGAGCGCCACCCCGAATTCAGGGACGGTGTACAACACAGACACTCTGCCGATCGTGCTGGCCGGCTCGGGCGGCGCAGGCGGACCGTACACTTACACAGTGGCAACACAACCCACTTTGGGCACGCTGTCGGCTACAAGCGGAACGCTACCCGCAACCATCACCTACACGCCCCAAAGCTCCAGTGTTAGTGGCGTGGACAGCTTTACGTTCTATGTCAGCGACGCTAGCAGCGCAAATAGCACTCCTGTTCCAGTAACCGTTAATGTTGTGGCCGCTCCGGTAGCGGCTCCACAATCGCAATCTGTGCCGTATGAGTCTGCCGGTTCGAGAATCACGCTAAGCGCATCGGGCGGCATACCGCCTTATACGTACACCTACACTCAACCCGCAAACGGGGCGCTGACCGGTACCGCGCCAAATCTGACTTACAAGCCGAACACGGCCTTTACGGGTTTGGATCCGTTTACCTTCTCTGCCGCTGACAGCAACGGCAAGACGAGCAACACTGCAACTGTAAGTGTTACCGTTAACGCCCCTGCACCTTGCGTCGCGCAACCCATAAGCCTGACCTTGCCCTACGCAACGGCTGGGCAGATAACCCTGACCGCGACCGGTGCCACGCCGTACACGTTCTCCTTTACCCAGCCGGGCAACGGAACCGTCAGCGGCACTGCCCCGAATGTGACCTATACCCCGAAAACGACGTTCTACGGCGGTTCGGACACGTTCACCTACACGTGTAGCAATCCCGGCGGTGCCGGTGCTTCGGCACCGGTGAACATCACCGTGTTAGCGCCGACGGCTCCGATCGCGGTGAATACACAAATGACAGCGCCTTTCGGGACCGCGACGGTCAGCGTTCTGAACGCAATTAACGGCGTCTTACCGTACAACTACACTGTGGTAAGCCAGCCCGCGAACGGGACGCTTTCCGCGAGCCAAGGATCGCTGTCTTCACCACCGACCTACACGCCTAGTTACAGCGTTGTTTGCGATCCGAATCTACAGAAGCTGCCGGTGCCCATCTGTGCTACGGATTCCTTTACGTACTCTGTCACAGACAGCGCTTCGAGCACGAGTAATACGGCAAAGGTAAGCATCAACATCAGCAATCCGATCATAAGCTTGAACGGGGCGGGCGGCACTCCACCTGCCGCGCAAACTGTCTCTGCCGGGCAGACAGCGACTTACAACTTGCAGCTCGCCGGCTGGCCAGGTGCGAGTGGAACGGCGACCCTTACCTGTACCGGCGCTCCGGTGCCGTGTACGGCTACGCCGAATTCGGTAACCCTCAATGGCACGACTGCGGTTCCTTTCTCTGTTGCCGTGGTCACCAAAAATCCGTCGGCCGCTAGTGGGTTTGTGTCGGTCCCCGGTACACCCGGCGGCTGGCCTGGAATGCTGATGATCGCGCTTGCCGGTCTGGCAGGTATTTTCATGATGTTCCGCAACCGCAAACTCCAGTGGCGCTTTGTTGGAGCGTGCGCGGTGTTGCTGATCGTTGTGGGTGGACTGAGCTCGTGCGGCGTCAACCAGGGCAAAACCTGGGCTACGCCGTCCGGTTCGTACACACTGCTGGTCACCGCAACGTCCGGCAGCGCGCAGGGCACTTTCCCTCTGACGCTGAAAGTTAACTAGCTGCAACCACCCAAAAAGCATGTGTCAAGAAGGGCTCTCCATCGAGGGAGCCCTTTGACACATAACCAAGAATGCAATGGCGCCTCACGAGACAATGTGGCTCCGATTCGGGGGATGAATTGAAGTACAACCGCGTGGTCCGATCCTTGGCTTTGATTTGTTTCTGCATGCTGGTTATCGTGCTGCTCTCAGCTCAGAACGAAAAAAGTAGTGCTATTCCAGCCAGCATCCCCGGTGCCGATCAGTCGGTCGAGCCTGTGGCAACTTCGTCCATTGTGTCTGCGGGGGCGGGGGAAAAGACGGACACAACCTTCAGCTCACGCTCCGAGTTGGTGCTGGTTCCCGCCCTGGTGACGGACGGATCGGGGAAACATGTCTCCGGTCTGAAGAAAGAAGATTTCATAATCAAAGAGGAGGGGAAGGTTCAGCGCGTCGGGTTCCTTGAGGAAATAATCGCCAAGCCGGCATACACTCGTGGAACGACGCCAGCGGCGAACCAATCCCCCGAGGCAAAGAAGGCCCCGGCACCCGGGACTTACTCCAATGCCGTGGAGGAAAAAGTTCCTCTACGAATCGTGATCATCCTTTTTGACATGCTCAACAGTCATTTTAAGGACCAGGTTCCCGCGCGCCAGCAGGTCGTCAAATATCTCAAGGAGGATGTGCAGCCGGGTACGCTCGTATGCCTGATGGGATTGGGTCGCGGAGGACTCAGGATGTACCACGACCTGACCACGGACACGAAAGGTCTGGGGGCGGCACTGGAACTGGCGGCAGAGGGAGGGAGACATGCGATTCCCGGCACCCTCAACATCGGCGGCGTGGACGATGAGACGCCAGAGTCGGCAAGTTCGCAGGGCTTCGTTGGCCACGGAGAATTCGCACTCACAGGGAGTTCGGGGCGAAAAGACCGCAAATTCATCATCATCAATACGCTGGAAGCGTTCCGGAACATCGCGGGAGCGTATGCGGGCGTTCCGGGGCGCAAGTCGTTGATCTGGGTGACAGGCGGTTTCCCGTTTTCGCTCGATGGATATAAGACAGGCAGTATGCCGTCCTTGGACAAAGACAGCCTGCAAGACATGCTGCCCGACTACGAGCGCACATGGCAGGTGCTGAACAACGCAAACGTCGCGCTTTATCCCATCGATATGCATGGTTTGGTCAACACAAGTTCGATGGACGCAACTAAGGGGATGAAACAGGGCGGCAACCCGGTAAAACAACTCGCCAACTTCGGGAAGGATCGTCAGGACAAGAATGCCGACAATCTCAGTACAATGCAAACCTTTGCCGGAATGACCGGTGGCAAGGCGTTTTATAACAACAACGACCTTGTGGCAGGATTCCGTGAGGCTGAGATTGACTCGCGTTCTTCATATTTGCTCGGCTACTACATTAATAAGGATGAGAAGCCCGGCTGGCACAAAATCCATGTGGAGATGACTCGTCCCGGGATGCACGTTCGCGCACGCAGCGGATACCTCATGGCTCGCCACGATTCCGCTCAACCCGACAGCAAGGACGCGAAGAAGGACCTGGATGTCCAACTTGCCATGAGTTCGCCTATAAACTTTACCGGCGTGCCCATCACGGTGAAGTGGCTCAATATCCCCCCTGATTCGAAAGGTACAAATCAAGCCCCTGCCGATCAGAAGCAGGGAAAGAAGACGATCAGCTTCCAGATCATACTGCCTGCGCACACCGCAACCATCGACGAAGCGGACAGCAATCATGTGTCGCTGAATTTCGTCGCAGTGGCCAGAAATCAGGCGGCCGAAGATTCCGCGGATTTCGTTAAGAAACTCGACGCACAGTTGAAGCCAGAAATCGCGAAGAGAATACTGGAGGGTGGGCTTAAGTTCGATTCCACGATGCAAGTGCCTCCCGGCAATTACAACATTCGGTTCGTCGTTCGTGACAACCTGAGTGGGAAGGTCGGCAGCGTGACCGCTCCAATTACGGTCAAGTGAGCGTCGCGACCTGGGTTCCCGGCCACCCGCGCCAAAGCGGTGCTAAAAGGGTCGTGAACGCGCGGTCAAGATTCTTTACGTAAAGACTTTTAGCCCCTAAGTAACAAGCAATTAAGGATGTGCGACCTGAACGACGCGGGCAATTCTTTAACCGTGAATTCACTTGTTGGCCGCACATTCAAAGTTTTAACTCAATAACAATGCGGGACGCGCATCTAGCGCGGGCCTGAATTTACAGGAGGCAACACGTGCGAGTTGGATTCATCGGTACGGGCGCTATTTCATGGAAACAAGCCGAGGCTTACAAGAATATTGGCTACGAAATAACGGCCTGCACGGATATAAACGCGGCAAGCGGACAGAAGTTCGCGGACGCAACCGGAGCAGAGTTTGTGGATTCGTACGAGAAGCTCTGCTCGCATCCTCGCGTAGATTACGTTGACGTGTGTACGCTTCCCAACTTCCGCCTGGCGCCCGTCGAAGCGTGCGCAAAAGCGAAAAAGCACGTGCTGGTTCAGAAGCCGATCGCAACGGACCTGAAGACAGCGCAGGAAATGATTGAGCTTGCCCGAAAAGCTGGAATTCAGCTTGGCGTGGTCAGCCAGCATCGTTTCGACGATTCCACTCTGTTCCTGAAGAAAGCCATTGACGAAGGCCGGTTGGGAAAAATACTGCAAGCGGATGCTTACGTGAAATGGTACAGATCGGCCGAGTACTACGGCCGTCCGATTAAAGGCAGTTGGGCGGGGGAGGGTGGCGGAGCACTCATCAATCAAGCCATCCATCAAGTGGACTTGCTGCTGTACCTCATCGGCGCGGTCAACGAGGTTTGTGGAAACTGGCAGTTAGGCGCTCTGCACAAGATCGAATCCGAAGACATCGTGAACGCGTTGCTCAGTTTCGCGAATGGCGCGACAGGCGTGATTCAGGCGTCCACCGCGCTATGGCCTGGATACCCTGAGCGAATCGAGATCCACGGAACAAAGGGCACGGCGATCGTCACCGGCGACAAGCTCACAAAGTGGGAAGTGCAGGACGACTGCGGCGATCCGGCCCCGGTCGCGACCGAAGTCGCTTCGGGCGCCTCAGATCCCATGGCGATTTCCCTGGCGCCCTTCGAACGCCAATTGCGCGAATTCGGCGATGCCTGCACGGCCGGCCGGGCGCCTTTGGTCTCCGGAGAAGCGGGGTATGCGGCGCTGCAAATGGTAGCCGGCATCTATGAATCCTGCCGTGAAGGACGCCGGGTTGCAATTGGCTCGCAGCGTAGTGCAAGCGCCCAAGGCCGTTGATCCGAGCGTTGCGGTTGACAGCAAGGGACCGGAGGCTCGGGTCAAGAAGGTAGGAACAGTTGGGCGCGGTGAACGTTGTACGGAGGAGCGAAAAGCGGAGTGAGAATTAGCCATTAGCTTTTAGTTCGCCAGCTGTTAGTGAAAAAAACAGCCCTCAGCGGTCAGCTTTCACGTGTTCCTCGGGAGAGTATCAGCTTCAAGGTTCGTTTGTGGCACGAGATCCGCATGGGATTCCCTCAAACCAGGGGGAACCCAACTCCAGCGCGGGAGCATACTACGCGCTGGAGCAATGCGGTCCAAACGCTACCGCTGCAAGGGGCGACAGAAAACAACGGTCGTGTCCCGGGGCAGGGTGCTTCGGCTTTCCACTTTCAGCAACATTTCAAAATACGGAAAATCGCCGCTCTTGCCTTGTGGTAAGCGGGAACGAATGGCGGCTACCGAGCGCTCATCGGAAAGAAAATCCAAGGTGGCGTTCAAGGCGGAGCCTCCGGTGGCGGAGACTATCAACACCTTGCCGACCCCGTTCAGATTTGAGAGAAATGAGACAGAAGCGTAGCCTGCGTGCGGCTTATCGGATTCCTCGGGCGTGCGGTACTTCTGCGCGTCGCTTGCAGGCGCAGCCGTATCGACGGGGTAGTAAGACTCAATCGATTTATCTAGTTTCCACCGCAATCCCAGATGGCTTTCAAACGGCTCCATCCACGGATTCGTATGGCTTTTGCCGAGCAGAATAACGTTGTCGGCCTTAAGGTCACGGAAAGTAAAGTCACGGGCAAAATGGATCTTCAATCTGCCCTGCACGGCGGCTGCTGTAGCGGCGAGCTTCTCGTAAATTGCGACATCCGAGTAGCTTGACTGGCGCTTGAGGACCAGCGTGTTCATGAGGGTCGGATCCAGCTTCGAAGCGGTCGCGTAATTCCTTACGGATTGCAGATAGCTGCGGTCGAAATACTCATTCAGGCTAATCTTGCGACCCGAAATCTCCTGGAAAAACCCCAGAGTAGCATCATCCAGAACGACGTCTGTCGTCCCAGTTGAAGCGAAAATCTGTGACCACAACTGGCGGACGTTCGGTTGCTGTGCAAAAGACAAAGCATTTGGTTGCACTGCGTTGCGGTTGCGCAACGCAAAGAAAACCGCCAGGCAAGCGAACATTATGGCCAGACCGGCCGGCACCCAAACTCTCCACCCCCAATGCGGCTGAGCGGGCGCAACTGGAACCTCAACGGCAGGAGCGGGAGGCGCGTTTGCTTCTAAAGCAGCGGGTGAGTCGGCCGCCGCGGGCGGGCTGGGAGGACGCTTCTTGAAAACCGGAGCGTAGTTTCCCCGGGGGATGTCGATAATTATGGGTTCCCGGCGGCCCTCCGTGGAGAAATACTGTTCGACACGCTTGCGCAACATCGAAGCGTGGACGCGCACTATGTTGTCGATGCTGGTGTCGTAGTCCGGCGGGCGCCCGAAAACCTTGTGTCCTACTTCCTGCTCGTGAATGTCATCGGCAGACTGATCCAGTACACGTTCGCAAAGATACAGAAACATCTCTCGCAATCTGGTTGACTTGCTAAGATAACTGCTCGATGCAAGCCGCTGGACAAGTTGCCTGCGACTCTCTTCGACGCTGATAGTTGTTCTTGTGGACACGGCTGCGAGGAATCTTACCCCACCTGAGTTCCAGCAGTCAACAATTGCAGTCCTCGTCCCCCTTGTGGGTCTTTACGTAAAGACTTTGTGGGCCTAAGTAGGTGAAATAAAAGGATGTGTGCTTCTACGGCATTCCAAAGCACTTTAACCGTGAATTTACTTGTTGACCTTTCCCATTAAAGCTTTAACTTAGCCAGCAACACGGAATAAAGCGAAATCTGGGGAGCTCACGATGCGAAACCGGCATGTGTCCGGATCTTCAGCTCTCTGGCAATTGAAGCAGACGCCGGGTTAGATGTTCAGCTTTTGAGACGAAATGAGGGTCAGGTAAACGTGATCAACCGAATGGCAGTTGTTCTCCTTGTTCTAGCGAGTCTCGCTACCGCCAGCCAGGCGGCGGACAAACCGAAGCGTCCGCGCGTTCTTGGCGTAGCCCATATGGCCTACTACGTCAGCGACCTGAAGATGGCGCGGGCCTACTACGAAGGCTACCTCGGCTACCAGGAAGCTTTCGCCTTGCAGAACCCGGACGGTTCCGATCACATCGCGTTTGTCAAAATCAACGATAAGCAATTTATCGAACTCATTCAGGAAGACAAGAAGAACTGGACGAACCACGGGTTCATGCACGACGCGGCTTTTGAGACAGACAATGCCGAGGCCATGCGCGCTTACCTTGGCTCAATAGGCGTCAAGGTTCCCGAAAAGGTTACTAAGGATCAAGTTGGCGACCTGAGCTTCGACATCGTTGACCCGTCCGGCTTCACGCTTGAGATCGTTCAGTACGAGCCCAAGAGCAAGACGCAGCTCACCAAAGGCAAGCTCATGCCGGCCAACCGCATTTCGACCCACGTCGATCATGTCGGTTTGCTGGTGAATGACCAGGAGACGACCTGGAAGTTTTATAGCGACGCCTTCGGGTTCGTTAAAGAAGGAAACGGCAGCAAGATGACGGTAGGAAGCGGCCCCGACCGTTTCGAACTGGGCCTTGAAAAGAAGACTCCCACGATCGATCGCTTCCACGTAAAGGATCACCTCTGCCTTTCCACCGAGGACGTTCCAAAAGTCAGCGCCATGCTTTTCGCAAAACCTGAAGCTAAACAGTTTGACAACCCGAAGAATGAGAATCATCAGCTCGGAAGCGGTAAGCACGTGCAGGAGCTCTACGACCTGGACGGCAACCGGATTGAGCTGATGGAGCCGCCTCAGGGAAAGTAAAGACGTCGGGCGGCTGACGGTTACCAGCCGCCCGAATACACATGCAAGAAGAGAGGAAGCGGGGAGAGCTTGTAAAGGCTCCCCGCCATGAATCCTCCGGAGACGTAGAAGTCGGGAAAGACCGGCACAGCCGAGTGCCTTTTGAGGGATGAGGGAAACAAAATGAATTCAAAGTTCGTTGCTTTTGTAATTGGAGTGGTTCTCATTTTGACCACCGCCGCGGTGGCGCAGCTCCCCACGGCTACCATCGTGGGCCAGGTCATGGACCCCACGAACGCCGTTGTGGTTGGCGCCAAGGTGGAGGTGCGCGATATGAGCACCAATCAGAAGCGCACCGCCGTGACGACCGACAAGGGCGAATACACGGTTTCAGCCCTGCTGCCCGGCACCTACGAGGTCACGATTACGCAGACCGGCTTCAAAAAGTTGGTCGAGTCCAACCTGGATTTGGGCGCTGATCAGACTGCCCGTCTGGACGCGAAGCTCGAAGTCGGCGGGGGAGATGTGACCCGCGTTGACGTTAAAGAATCCGACTCCAGCTTTGGCCAGATACAGGGCGAAACTTCTTCCAAGGGCGACGTCATTGCGCCGGTTGAAATTGCCGAGATGCCGCTGGACGGTCGCGACCCCACCGATCTCGTTTTCAGCATTGCCGGTGTTGTGCCGCAGGAAGAAGGTGGTAAGGGCACGAACTTCACGACCAACGGCGCGCGTTCCGACGCCACGAACGTGATGATCGAGGGATTGAACAATACCAACCCGCGCGACGCAGGCGCCGAGGCCTCGCCGCCACTCGATTCGCTACAGGAATTCAAGATGCAGACCTCCGGATACTCGGCTCAATACGGACGAGTGGCCGGCGGCGTGGTCAACATGGTTATGAAGCGGGGCGGCAATCAGCTCCACGGCGGATTGTTCGAGTTCGTGCGCAACGATGCGTTCGATGCCGGCAACTGGTTCGATGCCGCGGGTCAGAAGAGCAAACTCCGACGCAATCAATTTGGAGCTACGATCGGCGGTCCGGTCACAATTCCCCATATCTATAATGGCCGTGACAAAACCTTCTTTTTCGGAAGCTGGGAGAGTTACCGGCAAGTTCAGGGCTCGGACAGCATCGGTACGGTGCCTAGCCTTGGGGAACGCGGACTGGCTGCGGATGGCGTAACTCCATTAGGTTATCTGGACTTTTCCAAGTCGTTCAACGTTAATAACGGCCTGGTGCTGGCCGCGACGGGAAAGAACGCTCTCATGGGGGGGATTTATCCCAACAATCATGTCCCTCTCTCCATGCTCAATCCGGTCGCGGTGGAGTTGTTGAATTTTTATCCACTCCCCAACTACTCGCAAGGCGGCAACAACTACCGTGCGTATGCCGAAACTCCGGATCAGTGGGACAACGTGGTAATTAAGATAGACCAGCAAATCAGCGCCAAGGACGAGTTCTCCGCACGCGCTTTGGGGAAACAGGAAGCTACGACCAATCCGTTTTCCGGGTCCGGTCTGGGGCTTTTTGGAGCGACAACGAAACATAAGGAGCAGATGTACGGGATCACCGAGACCCGAATCTTTACTCCCACGCTGATCAACGAATTTCGGCTCGGGCTTACCCGGATGAAGAGCGATGAAACGGCGCTTGACGGCGGAACGAACTGGGCGCGCGCGCTTGGTATGTGCCCTGCTGTGCCCACCCCGGGCGTGACTCAGTGTCCGAAAGACGATCCAAACTTTGCCGAATTCCCGAAGATCAGCCCCTCCGGTTACATGATCCTGGGCGACAGCACGACGAATCCGGTTCGTTACACCACCAATAATTACAACTTGAACGATGTCTTGACCTGGAACAAGGGCAAGCACACCGTGAAGTTTGGCGCTGATGCCCTGCGCGTCCAGTACTTCCAGGCGACGAATTCGAACTACAGCGGAACGGTGTCATTCAGCGGAAAGACATCGCAAAACGCAATGTATGACTTTTTGATTGGGAAACCAAATAGCGTCAGCCTTACAGTCGGCGCCCCAACCAATCACATTTTCAACAATAACTACGCTGCCTTCGCGCAGGACGATTACAAGGTGCTTTCGAGCCTGACCCTTAATCTCGGTCTGCGTTACGAGCTCGAGGCAATGCCGTACGAATCAGGCGGCCAATGGTCGAGCTACGTTCCGTCGTTAGGAAAGACTGTCTATGCGGCCAATTTGACCCCGGCGATTCAGAACATTTTCAACACGTGGACTGGCATCGATTCCAGCTTGTATGCACCGGCAAGCCAGTACGGATATCCAAAGACCCTGGTTCATCCGAACTATAAGCGATTTGCGCCGCGCGTTGGCTTCGCCTGGCGTCCTTTCAGCGACAACAAAACGGTTATTCGCGCCGGCTACGGCATTTTCTACACGGGTTCGCGGTTAAGCGCTCTTCGTACGGATTTGGCCGGACAATTCCCCTTCTCGCAGGCACTAAGCTATAGCGGCCCCTCACTTGACAATGCTTTCAATGTTTCCCCAACAATGAAGGCGATATCCTCGGCGAAGGGCATTGATTTGAACCCCAAATCGGCCTACCTGCAAAGCTGGAACTTTACTGTAGAAAATGAAATCGGCGGCGGCGTAACTCTCGAAATGGGCTATACCGGATCGAAGGGCACCCATCTGGGCCGGAAGATCGATATCAACCAGTATGCGCCCGCACTGTATATCCCAGGGTCATGTGACGGCACTGTCACCGCCGGTTGCACCGTCACCAATCCCTATACGGCAAACGGCCCGATTACCGCATTCCACCCCGTCAATCCTGGTTTTAGCAGTATCACTTACTACACCTTCAATTCGGATTCGTTCTACAACGCGGGCACCGTTACAGTTCGCAAGCAGTTTACTCACGGCCTGATGTTCAGGGTTAACTATACCTTCGCCAAAGCTCTTGATGATGCTTCCGGCATGAACTACTCAGGAAATGGCGGATTCAGCGGAGCCCAGAACTCGCAGGATCCCAATGGTGAATATGGCAGGGCGGACTTCGACAGGCGCCACACCTTCAACGGCAACTTCGTGTACGCGATTCCGCTCCACAGCAACGTGCTCACGCGTGGCTGGCAACTGGCCGGCAGCTTCACCCTATACAGCGGTGCGCCAATTACTCCTCAGTACACTAATCCGAGCTCC
Source organism: uncultured Acidobacteriota bacterium (assembly GCA_963777415.1). Lineage (GTDB taxonomy): Bacteria > Acidobacteriota > Terriglobia > Terriglobales > Acidobacteriaceae > JAEZPW01. The sequence continues at coordinate 414,927 of CAVZQL010000015.1, read as the reverse complement.
AATTACGGTGTGGCTACGCGGCCGAACCGGATTTGCGACGGTACTTTGAGCAATCCAACACCCACAATGTGGTTCAACACGGCTTGCTTTATCAATCCAACGGATCCGAGCCAGCTGAATCCAGCAGTTCTGGCTAATGAATTGGTCGGCTTAGGGGCAAGTGGACTATCGACAACAAACCTGATGGGAGTCGGTGTCTTCGGCAATTCTGGTCGCAACGTTATCGATGGTCCCGGCAACATCGTCTTCAACACGGCGTTTTCCAGAAACTTCCGCATCGGTGAAAACGGCAAGCTGCAATTCCGCTGGGAAGTGTTCAACATCATGAACCATCCCAACTTTAATCTTCCCAACGACAACGTTGATACGCCTGGAGTCGGCTCGATCACAAAGGCCAAGGACCCACGCGTGATGCAGCTCGGTGTGAAGTACAGCTTCTAGCGTTACGAAATTTGTAGGCAGTGAATACAAGGAGAAACATGAGTTATTCGACACGATTTCTGAAGAACATGACGTCCGTCGCAGTGGGCGCACTGGCAGTTGCACTGAGCGTGCCTGCCGTTGCCCAGGACGCGGCCGCGCCAGCGAAAGCTGAAGCGAAGGCCGAGGCGTCCGCGGATGGACATTGCGGACCGGCGGGCAATCACGCCCTGCTGGAGAGAATGACCCTGGCACTCGGACTGAGCTGCGCACAGAAGGACCAACTCGAGCCCTATCTTCACGACGAAGAGTCAGTGAGCAAGCCGTTGCTCGCCTTTGGCGCGTTTAGCCAGGAAGAGAAAACGGCGTTCATGTTGAAGGTCAAGATTGCCGCGCGCAATCAGATCAAGCCGATGCTTACGCCTGAGCAGCAGAAGAAAGAGGACGAGGATATCGACACCGTTTCCAAGGGCGAAGCCAAGAAGAAGGGCGGCAAGAAGGGCGGCGGCGAAGCCAAGAAAGATGACGGCGACGCCAAGAAGGACGATGGCGCCGAAGCCAAGAAGGCCCCCAAGAATCCCAAGAAACCGGTGAAGATCGCTCCGGCGTTCGAGGGTGAAGAGGCGCTGTGCGCGGCGGTGGAGAAGTACTCGGCTCTTTCGGCCCAGCAGAAGAAAGAAATGATCCTGCAGGTTAAGCAGGCTGCCCGCCGCGACGGCGCTCCGGAGCTCACGCCGGAGCAGCAGAAGAAGATCGACGCGGATATCCAGCAGTTGACGTCAAAGAAACCCGCGTAAGAAAGTAATTAAGCAGTCCGGGCCAGGGTTTGTGCAAGGGGTTACTTGTTGAGACAGTAACCCCTTGCATTCCCCGCCGCGGTTCCTATCAGCAGAGTTAAAGAAAAGCTGGCCCGCACGGAGATGATCCACGGCTGGCATCGCAAAACCGGGTCTAAAGGGATACACCAATGAACAAGAATTTTGATCGTAGAAGCTTTCTAATGGGCGCAAGCATGGTTCCGCTGGCGGCCGCGGCGTCAGGCTTGGGACTCGGACTCGGAGCTATTCCGGCATTCGCGGAGAAACAACCCATCCCACGGGTGGGCGGCCCCATGCTCAAGGTTTCGCTCAACGCGTATTCCTTTACCAAGCTGCTGAATGCCAAGGTAAAGCATGGCGGCGCGGGAATCGATCTGTTCGATCTGGTGGATTTTTGCGCCAAGAACAACATTGACGGATTCGACGCGACCGGGTACTTCTTCCCGGGCTACCCCGAAAAGTTGCCCAGCGACGACTACGTTTATAGGCTCAAGCGCAAGGCGTTTGAACAGGGAATTGGCATTAGCGGGTCAGGCGTTCGTAACAACTTCACGACGTCGGACAAGGACTCACGGGCCAAGGACGTAGCGCACATCAAGCAATGGGTCGAAATCGCGTCCAAGCTGGGCGCACCTGTACTGCGAGTATTTTCCGACACGCAGATGAGGGATAAGGGCTGGCAGGACGTCGCCCCGGGATGCACACGGGAGCAGGTAGAGGAATGGATTGCGGCGAATCTGAAAGAGTGTGCCGCGCACGGTGAGAAGCACGGCGTGATCATTGGCGTGCAGAATCACGGCGATTTTCTCAAGACCGGCGACAACCTTCTGAACCTAATCAAGCGGGTCGATTCCGACTGGTGCGGCGCTATTGTGGACACCGGCTATTTCAGGGCGGAAGATCCCTACAAAGAGATGGAAAAAGTTGCGCCTTATGCCGTGAACTGGCAAGTCAAGCAAAGCCCGTTCGACGTCAAGAGCGGCAAGTTCGACGTGCCGCTAGACCTTAAGCGATTGCTGGGCATCGTTCGCAAATCCGGTTATCGTGGATATCTTCCCATCGAGACGCTTTCCGTGCCTGGCAAGGATTATGACCCGTACAAGATCGTGCCGAAGTTTGTTGCCGATCTCAGGCAGGCAATCGCGCAGAGCGCGTAAGCGTTTTAACGCAAATGGCGCAGAGATTCAGCTCAATTTCTATTAAATGACGGGACAAATTTCATGAAAAAGCTCGCAGCGATTTTTCTCTTTATCACCCTGGTTACGAGTGTGTGGGCCGCGGACGCGGCAGTAAAGCGTCCCCGTATTCTAGGCGTCTCCCACATGGCGATTTACGTCAGCGACCTGAAGCAGGCCCGCGCGTTCTACAAGGACTTCCTCGGTTACGACGAAGTCTTCACGCTCAAGCGGGATGACGGATCGGAACGGATCGCGTTCATCAAGATTAATGAAGATCAGTATCTGGAACTGTTCGCCGAAGAGCCGAAGAAAGACGGCCACCTGAATCACTTCTCGGTCTTCACCGATTCAGCCGAGAATATGCGCGCCTATCTGGCTTCGCAGGGGGTAAAGGTGCCGCCCAAGGTCGGCAAGGGCAAGGTTGGCAATTCGAACTTCAACATCATCGACCCCGACGGCCATACGCTGGAAATCGTCCAATACGAACCCGATAGCTGGACGCGAAAGGCTACCGGAAAAGCCTTGCCCGACACACGCATCTCGACGCACATACCTCATCTGGGCATGACGGTGATGAACCTGGATGCGTCCATGAAGTTTTATGGCGACATTCTCGGTTTCCACGAGATCTGGCGCGGCAGCCCGTCTCCCAAGGTTCTGAACTGGGTTCACATGCAGGTTCCGGATGGGACTGATTTTCTGGAGCTAATGCTCTACTCGCATCCGCTCACCATGGAACAGCTGGGTGTAAAGAACCACGTCTGCCTCGTCGTGCCCGACATTGAGAAAGCTGTCGCGATACTCAATGCCCGCCCGGCGCGAAAGGGCTATACCCGCCCAATCGAAATCAGGACTGGGGTTAACGGCAAGCGCCAGGTGAACCTCTTCGATCCGGATGGCACGCGCATCGAGATCATGGAACCAAACACCTTCGATGGAAAACCTGTACCGCCGTCCACGGCTCCGGCTCCGAAGTTTAATGCCAATGCCCCCGTGGACTCGAAGGACAACAGCGATATAAAGAAGCCGGCCGCCTCTAGCGCACCAACCAAATAGTAATTGTGTCGCGCCAGAACTTTAATTGTATTTAGACTAACGGGAACAATATTCATCCTCGGCAGCACAAGAGGGAAGGGGCTTGATGAAACTCGAAGACTCGCGTCGTAAATTTCTGAAAACTGGTTTGGGCGCGCTGGCAGTTGCGGCGGCGGCGCCGGTAATGTCAGCACTCCCGGCTCAAGCACTCATCAAGCCCCTTCTTTCAAAGACTAATCTCTACCCGCCGATGGATTTATCGTACTTCGATAAGCCCGTCTCGGCGGCGGCCCCCGACATTCGTTTCGGATACACGTCGATGACGTGGGGAACCAACGATAAGCAGGCGATCGAAGACATTTCTTCCCTCGGTTTTACTGGCATACAGTTGCGCGCCAATGCGGTGACTGACTTCAAGCCCGCCGAATTGCGCGAGCTCTTGAGCCAGCATCACCTGACGTTCGTGGCCATTTCCAGCGGCGATCTGAATATCGATCCTGCCGTAGAGAAGGACGAAATCGCCAAGCACGTGACGAACGCGAAGTTCATGCAGGCCACGGGCGGAATGTACCTGCAGATCCTCGATCAGTTGAAGCCATGGCCCCGGACCGTTACTCCAGATGAGTGCAAGCGCCTGGGCAAATTGCTGACCGAGGTTGGCAAGCGCACGTCAGACTTGGGAGTTCAAGTTGGTTATCACAACCACATGAACACCATCAGTGAGCATCCGGAAAACCTTGATCGCGTTCTCGATGCCTCGGACCCGAAGTACGTTAAGTTCCTGCTCGATACCGCTCATTATCGCGCGGGCGGGGGAGATTCGGCCAAGGCAGTCGAACAGCACAAGGACCGCCTGCTTTTCGTCCACCTCAAGGACGTAGTCGATTCTCCCATGGGCACCGAGAAGAACCAGAAATATCCTTTCAAGTGGGTTGAACTCGGTCAGGGGAAGTGCGATCTGCCCGCCGTTTTCACGGCGCTGCACAAAGTTAAGTTCCGCGGCTGGGCCATTGTGGAACTTGATCGCGTGCCCGATAAGTCCAGAACTCCCCGCGAGTGTGCGGTTATCAGCAAGAAGTACATGGAGGAGAAGCTGGGTTGCAAGCTATGAAGTCGCAGTTCAGGCTTGCCGTCGTGAACGACGAGATTGGGCAGGACTTCGGTCGCGCCTGCGAGGTCGTCGCCCGCGAATTCGGCATGGGTTGGATCGAAATACGCGGAGCATGGAACAAGAACATCCTGAAGTTTGACGCAAAGGAAGTGGCCGAGGCTCGGCGCATCCTCGAACGTTATGAGCTTCGAGTGACCGATATTTGCAGTCCACTGTTCAAGGTGGATTGGCCCCAGGCGCCAGCATCCAGGTTCAGCCCCAAACGGGATGCGTTCAATGCCGACTTCACCTTCGAGCAGCAGGACGAAGTCCTTGAGCGGAGCCTTGAACTGGCCAAGGCCTTCAATACCGATCGCGTGCGCTGCTTCGATTTCTGGAGACTAGCCGACCAGTCGCCTTATCGCGCGGCCATGAACCAGAAGCTTCTGGACGCTGCCACCAAGGCCGGCAAAAAGGGTGTCACTCTCTGCCTGGAAAACGAGTTTGCGTGCAATACCGCTACTGCGGCCGAGGCGGCCAAGGTTCTCGATGCAGTGCGATCTCCTCACTTTATGCTGAATTGGGATCCCGCCAATGCTGCCGTGGCCGGTGAGAACCCATATCCGGACGGCTACAAACTGCTCCCCAAAGATCGTATCGGCCATTGCCATTGCAAAGATGTGGCTAAAGGGCCTGACGCCGCAAAATCCCACGAGTGGGCGGCAGTAGGGCGCGGTTCGATCGATTGGGTCGGTCAGTTTCGCGCGTTAAAGGATTACGGTTACAAACTGGGTTACAGCCTTGAGACCCACTGGCGCGGTGCCGGTACCCCAGAGGAATCGACCCGGCAAAGCTGGGCCGGGATGAGGGAGGCGCTGAAAAAAGCGGGCGCAATCAGGGCCTAACGTACTAAGATGCTGGAAGCCAACTTACAAACAGAGGTTTCTCGATGAAGGACCAGAGCAAAGAGACTGTGGTGGGAGTTGCCGAACCGCCCGTCAGCACGACTTCCGGCATGAATCATGCAGGCGCCGCCGAATCCTTGGTGGCCCGGGTCGGTAATTATCGTTGGACAATCTGTGCGCTGTTGTTCTTCGCGTCAACCCTGAACTACATGGATCGCTCGGTTCTCGGTCTCTTGCTGCCGACACTACAAAAGCTCCCGCCTGAGGGTATCGGCCTGACGCAAGTGCAGTACGGCATCATCGTCAGCATATTCTCTTTAGCTTATGCGCTCGGTTATCTCGTGGCCGGAAATTTCGTTGATCGGGTGGGCACGAAAAAAGGCTATGCAGTGGCCGTCGCCATCTGGACTCTTGCCGCGATGAGCCATTTTCTGGTGACCGTGCCAGCTATCGCCAACAATCTCGGCGCGGGAGCTCAATCGTTGGCGCATTTTCTCTCTCGCGTCCCGCTCATCGGTAAAGGTGCCTGGATCGCCAACATCGCGGCCGTCTCAGGCGCGGTGATTGGATTCGGCATCGCACGCTTCGTCCTCGGGTTGGGTGAGTCTGGTAACTTCCCCGCCGCCATTAAGACCGTCGCCGAGTGGTTCCCCAAGAAAGAACGCGCGCTGGCGACCGGCATCTTCAATTCCGGGACCAATATTGGCGCGACCGTAGCGCCTTTTCTCGTAGGCTTCCTCGTCGTTCGCTTTGGCTGGCGCTATGCATTTCTCGGTACGAGCTTCTTTGCCATGGTCTGGCTCGTGTTTTGGCTTTTAATTGTTCGCCGCCCCGAGCAGCATCCGAAAGTGTCACCTGCGGAACTGGCCTACATTAATAGCGATCCTTCCGAATCCGCCACTACAAAAATAAAATGGCTGAGCCTTCTCAAGCATCGGCAGACTTGGGCTTTCGTTATTGGCAAGGCGATGACCGACCCGATCTGGTGGTTTTTTCTGTTCTGGCTGCCGGGTTTCCTGTACACCAAGTTTCACCTGAGCATCGCGAAAATGGGTCTGCCGCTGCTCATCATCTATAACGTGTGCACGGTTGGCAGTATTCTCGGAGGCTGGCTCCCCGCCAAATTCCTCAGCATGGGCTGGAGCCTGAACAAGGCGCGCAAGACTGCGATGTTGATCTATGCCTGCCTAATCACTCCTATCATGCTAACGGGCCGCGCTCCTAACATCTGGGTTGCCATTGCGCTGATCAGTTTAGCTACAGCTACCCATCAGGCTTGGTCGGCGAATTTGTTCACGCTTGCGTCCGACATGTTCCCGCGTCGCGCTGTTGCGTCTGTAGTTGGTATCGGCGGCTTTGGCGGCTCAATTGCGATGATGTTCTTCGGGACACTCGTCGGCTATCTTTTGGAGCTAACCAACGGCAACTATGTCCCGGTATTTATTCTTGCTGGTTCCGCCTACCTGGTTGCCATCCTTGTCATTCAATTGCTCGCACCTAAGCTCAGTCCTGCGAACGTCGACTAGGCGAAGGAACGGGTTAGACATTCTAGTGCCGGGCCGTATCATCGGCCCGGCGTTAACAAGCGCATCGCCACTTTAGCGGAGGCATCGCGATGAAAGATCAATCGAGGCGTGGTTTTTTAAAGACAGCCGGCGTGGCTGCCGCCGTTAGTTCCATCCCATTCTCATCCGTCGTTCAGAGCGCGTTCGCCAAAGAGGCGAAGCCTTCAGACGCCACCCCAAAAAGGGCGATTCCATTCGAACTTGGAATGGCGTCCTACACGTTTCGCTCGTTCAATCTCGACCAGACGATCGAGATGACGAAGCGCCTCGGCTTGAAAAAGCTCACGCTCAAGGACATGCACCTGCCGCTCAAAAGCTCCGATGCCGAAATAGCCGCGGCGGTGGACAAGATCCGCCAGGCTGGTCTTGAATTGGATTCCTGCGGCGTCGTTTACATGAAGACCGAAGACGACGTCGCGCAGGCCTTCGCCTATGCCAAGAAGGCCGGCATGAAGATGATTGTCGCAGGTCCCGAGCCAGCGCTGCTGCCCGTCACGGAACGTTTCGCCAAAGAGACGGATATCGTGCTGGCCATCCACAATCACGGTCCGACCGACAAGTTCTGGCCCGCTCCGGAAGACGCCTACAAGGCCATCGCGAAGATGGACAAGCGCATCGGCCTCTGCATCGACATTGCGCACACCCAGCGTATCGGCGTCGATCCTACGGCCCAGCTCACGAAGTGTTTCGATCGCGTTCTTGACATTCACATCAAAGACTGCTCGGAAGCAAAGCCGAGCGGTACGACCGTTGAGATCGGGCGCGGCGTAATCGACATCCCCAGATTTTTGCGAGAAGCCGTTCGGCTGAAGTACTCGCGCACAATGCATTTTGAATTTGAAAAAGACGCCAAGGACCCACTGGCCGGGACCGCAGAATCGGTCGGCTATGTGCGTGGCGTACTGGTGGTTATCTAGAGCACACATCGTAAGGAGCAATTATGGTTTCCCGTCGTGATTTTATAGGCACCATTGCGGCTGGCGCCGCAGGACTGGCGGTTGCTTCGACCGCGAAAAGCTATGGCCAAATTTTGGGTTCGAATGAGCGCATCAACTTTGCCGTGGCTGGCCTCAACGGCCGCGGCCGCGCTCATCTGGGAGCGATTGGCGCGAACAAGGATGCGGCGCACCTTGCATACATCTGCGACGTGGACAGCAACATTCTTGATAAGTTCGCGAATCAGGCGCAGAAAGAACTCGGCTACCTTCCCTCCAAGCAACAAGACTTCCGCAAGGCCCTCGAATCCAAGGATGTGGATGTCATCACGATTGCCACGCCCGACCACTGGCATGCTCCCATGTCCATCATGGGACTGCAGGCGGGCAAGCACGTTTATGACGAGAAGCCGACAAGCCACAATCCTCGCGAGGGCGAGTTGCTGCTCGCGGCCCAGAAGAAATACGGAAAGCTCGTGCAGGCGGGCAGCCAACAGCGCTCATCGCCGCACACCATTGAAATCATCGGCAAGATTCATGAGGGACTGATCGGCAAGACATACTTCGCCAAGGCTTGGTACTGCAACGAGCGGAAGTCGATGGGGGTCGGCAAGGAGGTCGCGCCGCCTGACTCTCTCGATTGGGACCTTTGGCAAGGACCGGCGCCACGAGAGGCTTACAAGGACAACATTCACCCGTACAACTGGCACTGGCTGCGGCGCTATGGCACCGGCGAAAGTCTCAATAACGGAACCCACGAGGTTGATCTCTGCCGTTGGGCGCTCAAGGTCGATTACCCCAATCGCCTATCGGCTTCCGGAGGCCGCTACCACTTCAAAGACGACTGGCAGTTTTACGACACCATGGTTACGAACTTCGAGTACGACGACAACATGATCACTTGGGAAGGCCTCAGTTGCCAGGGCAAGCAGTACTATGGCCGTGAGCGCGGAGTGACCATCCATGGCACTGAAGGTACGGTACTGCTCGACCGCAATGGGTATGAAGTCTACGACATGGATAACAAGAAGATCGACGAATTCAAGACCGGCGAGAAAAATACCACGCGCGATGTGGCGAGCCGGGACTCCATGACGAATGCTCATTTCCTTAACATGATCAATGCCATCCGGTCCGGTGAGAAGCTGCGTGCGCCGATCGATGTCGCCACCGTTGCGGTTACCATGTTGCAGCTTTCCAACATCGCCTGGGAGGCCGGTTCGGTTCTGAAGCTGAACACCAAAGATGCGCACATCCTTGACAACCCCAAAGCCATGCAACTTTGGAAACGCGACTACGAGAAGGGCTGGGAGCCCCGAGTCTGAAGCATCACAAATTAGCCGGTGCGCAATCTGGGGAAAGACGAACCAGTTGCACACCGGCATTTTTTTGTGAGTCTTCTTACTTCTTTGGAGCCGGCTTGGGCTTCCAGAAATCCGGGTCCGCCTTGACCCAATTATCCGGCGGGTAGCTTTCCCGCGGATTGAACATGAACAAGTTGGTCTGGCTTGACTCAACTGCCGCGGCAGTCAGGTCGCCCATTCTTTTCATCCCCTCAGGCCCGACCGCAGCCATAATCTGTTTATCCAAGGCAAAAGCCCGATCGGTTTCCGCCAGGGATTTCATCGGGTTGAAAATCAGGTAGGTACCGTCCGGGCTGCCATACACGCTCTCAAACATTGCCCAGTGGACTTCGGGTATCTTTTCGGTAGCCGCTATATACATCTTGACCAGATCGTCCCAATCCTTGCGGTGCCCGGGACGGACATGGTAGACAGAGATTTCGAAATAGCGCATGTGGGCGATATCCACCCCGTCGTGCTGGCTATAATCCTCGCGAAGCACGAAAGCCCCCGAATCGGTGGAAGTGAGCAGGTCGGCGTCGGCGAGGGCGGCATGTTCCAGCGCGCTGTTGAGCGCTGGGTCTTTCATTGTGGCCAGAGTATCTTTCTCCCAGGCTTCGAACGAATCGTAACCAATCAGAAACAGCGCACGCGGAGATCCGGACATGGAATCCACAGCAAAGTAGTGCTGCGGCCAATTGGCTTTGGCGAATGCCTCGACGAAAGCGCTTTCGGTCTTCTCATGCATCGAGCCCATTCGTCCAGGCTTCAGAAACTCGCGGATGATGGTGAGCACTTTGGGCGGTCCCGGCATCGCTTCCTGCGCAACGGCTGAACATCCCATCAGGAGTAACAATCCCAAGAAGGGCCCCGTATGTCTTTTCATGTTGATCTCCTTGCTTAAACTCAGGTGAACCTGCCAGGAGAGATCGCAAACTCCTGCCCGAGGTTTGAGCAGGTATGATGCCGGACAGCAGCTAAGGTATGGCAGGTGCCTCCTATTTCTGCTGAAGGCACTAAGTGAGCCGATGCGACGGCTTATGGAGTGCGTTCAGAAATTGAACGTGCATGCGCGGGATGCCTGGGCGAGAAATCGCTTTTCCCAATCCTGTCCTGAGCGTCTTTCCGCCAGAGCCTCCGCCAGGTGAAGTGGCTGAATGCCCATCCGTTTGCTCCGGCCCAGTCCCTGCACGCACGACGGGCAGTTGGTGAGCACGACGGCGTTTTTGCACCCCTGCATTGCCTCGCCCAGTGCTTCCTGCTTACGGTGCAGCATCGCATCGGCGATATCGGGTCGCGACAGGGCGAGCGTTCCTGCTTCCGAACAGCAGTGGGGGACAGTTTTCAGATTGGGTTGCGCGAAAATGTCCGCAGCCTTGCCTTGCAGAGAGTCATGGCAAGGAGCGTGATAGAGACATGCGTTATCCGCATCCAGGCGCAGGCCGTGCCGGGCAGCATACGCGGCAAGATCCACCACTCTCCCGCCGAAGAGTTTCTCGGCCTCCATTCCTTGCAGACCCTCCATGCATGTACCGCACGTAACGATGCACGCGTCGAATTCGAGGTGCGCGAACATCTGGCGAATCTGGCTGAAGAGGATCGTGTCGCGCAACACCATTCGTGAATGTAGGTCGTTCTTCGCGTTGGCATGGGCGGGAAATCCGCAACACAAAAAGGCCGGAGGCAAAATCACACGGGTTCCAAGTTCCAGCAGCACGTGAATTGCAGCCATGGAGATCTGTGCATAAAGCCGTTCCGATCCACACCCGGGAAAATAGAAAACCGTTCTGCTTGCCTCCTCAGATGGTTCAAAGACAAGCACCTGGTCGGGATCGCAAGCGGGAAGCACGTCTCTGAGCGACTGTGCCGAGATTGCTGGGACAGCCGAACGCAGCAACTTCAGCGTATAAAAGGACGAGTCCTCATCCCGCTGAATGGGCGCGACGATTCTAGTGGCGAGTCGCTGCGCGGTGCCGCCGGCACGCAAAGCTGTTGCGCGAAATAGCTTGTTGAAAGCAGGCGAACGGCTATCTAGATATTGAAGCGTGAGCCGGGTGAGGGCTGCGGTGTGTTTATAGCCCCAGTTCGTCAGGATCGCGCGTTCCAGAACCGACACCTCGCCGGTATCGATGTCCACAGGGCAAGGTTTCAGGCACTTGTGACAGATCGTACAGTGATCCGCAACTTCTTCGAGCCACCGCAAGAGTTCGAAGTGGGTCGAGCGCTCCCTCTGCGCATCGTAGAGAAGTGCCTCGATGAGAGATCCGATCGCAAGATTCTTGTTTCGCGGATGGTAGAACATGCCTCGCGCGGGATGATACACGCAGCAATCGGCCTTGCACTTTCCGCACCTTACGCAATGTGCAATCTTCTTTGAAAGTTCTTCGAGCTGACCGTGCTGGAGAATGCGCGCTTCCAACGCCATCAGATTGAAAGACGGTGTGAAGATGTGGTCCAGTGCCGCGAGATCTTCGAGTTTGCCGGGATTCATGATCCCTTCAGGATCGACCTCGCGCCGGTACGCCGAAAGATCTTCAATGCGCTCGCGCTCCAGGTATTTGAGCTTGGTGATGCCGATGCCGTGTTCCCCGGAGACGACGCCTCCGAGTTCGACCACCTTGCGCATGACGGCGTCGATCACAAGGTCGGCGCGGTCTAACATCAAGCGATCGTTCGATAGCACGGGCACGTTGACGTGCACGTTGCCATCACCCGCGTGCATGTGAGTGGCAAGAACGATGCGGCGGTCGCGAACTTCTTTGTGCGTGCGTTCGAGAGCGGAGAGTAGTTGCGGAAAACCACGACCGAGTTCCGTCAGATCGCGCCGCAATTCCTCCAGAACCGCGAATGACCGCAGTGTCCTCACGTCGGCGCTGCGAAATGCATCTCGAGCGCGCGAGCAGCGTTCAAGCGCAGCCGGAAGCTTGGACGCGAACTGGTCGCTTGAGTCCTTCTGTATAGTCGATTGCAGGATATCTTCCGCGCGGTTCGCGAAGTTGTTCTGCGCATGACGTTCTTCTTCAGCATTGATGCCATCGATGAAGCGCGCAAACTCGGCGAGCACCTCCAGTGGGATCACAATGTCTTCGTTCAGCTTGAAGGCGTTGGTGCGGCGGGCGATTGCGCCCAACTTTTTCCGATCTGACCAGAACCGGTCCGCCTCTGCCGCATCGCGCGCGACAAATAAAAAAGTGTTTGAGTGCTGATCGAGCAGTCGGCGGATCCGCTCCACTCCAGTCGCAACCTCGTCCTCCGTGTGCCCTGCGACATCGATGAGGAGCACAGCCTTGGGGGCTTCGGCGCGCGCGACTTTTACCTTGTAGTTGATCGCCCGCACATACTCGTCATCAAAGTGCTCGAGCGCCAGCAGCGCCTCGAGACCGTCTGCCGGCATCGGGAAAGCACGGGAAAGTTCGGCGATAACCCGGCTTGCCTCGTCCATGTCAGGACCGAAAAATTCGAGGCACAAAGTGCGTTTTGCTTCGTATTCTGGGTAAAGGACAAACACCGCCGAGGTAATAATTCCGTCCGTGCCCTCCTTCTGTAGGCCGGGCACGCCGCCGAGGGCCTTATTGGTGATGTCCTTCCAGAGCCCGTTCTTGCGAATCTCGGTGCCGCCGATCTCGATCCGCTTCACAAGCAAGCCGTCTTCGTCGATGACTTCGAAGGTGACGGTGTCCTCGGGCATGATCTTTCGCAGCTGGTGATCCGTTCGCCGCACCGTCCACTTTTTCGCAGAGGGCATTGCCATGCGCCACTCCACGAGATTGTCGATGCATGTGCCCCAGCGGACAGCCAGTTTGCCTCCGGCATTCTCCGCGACGTTGCCGCCAATGGTGCAGGCCCAGGCACTGGTCGGGTCGGTGGCGAACACGAACCCTCGTTCGCTCGCGTAATCCATGGCCTTCTCCGTGATAACCCCGGCCTCCAGTTCGAGGACGTGCGCGGTAACAGAGTGACCATTGTTGAGCCGGAAATCGCGCTCGGCGATGCCGCGAATGCGGTTAAGCTTCTCGGTGTTGACCACCACGCACCCGGGTCTGAGTGGGACCGCACCACCAGTAAGCCCGGTGCCCGCACCTCGGGGAACGGCTTTCAAACCGAACCGCGCAATCGCCGCGAGCAGCGGCGCGACCTGAAACTCTTGATCCGGCGTGACTACCGCCAAAGGGACATAGAGACGCCAATCGGTCGCATCCGTAGCGTGCGCGACGAGAGTGAACGGGTCGAACAAAACATTGTTGCCGCCTACTACCCCGCCGAGCTCCCGTTTCAAGCGGCGCCGGAATTCGGGAGCGTCCTCGAGTTCATGGGCGAACGCTCCGAAGAGGTTCCGGCAGGCGGCGACGATTTCAATCACGCGCGTCTCACCACCGGAATTTCGCTCGATGATTCCGAGATCCTTCTCTGCCTTTTCGAGGAAGCGCCGCCGTCTTGCCGGTGAATCAATGAGTTCCTGATATAGATATGGGTTTCGGCGATGAACGAGAATCTCGCCGAAGACCCTCATGAGCAAACGCGCCGAACGTCCGGTAACCCGGAGGCTGCGCAATTCGTCGAGCTTGCGGACAACGTCCGGCCCAAGAAGCAAGGACAATGCCTGCCGGTCATCCGCGGACGTGTAGTTGAAGGGAATCTCGCGGGGGCGTGGCGCGGACTGATCCGGGTCGGTTTCTTTGGTTGGTCCGCTGCGAAGCTGCATTATCGAAAGTAGCAGATTGCAAGCTCAAGGCGCAATTGAAAGGCCCCTTAGTACCATCGGGCCTTAGTACTAACCTTGCGATTTACCCAGTGCAGCGTTGACATCTCGGTAAACAAATCTGTCCGCTTTCGTCCTTCAACGGTGAGGCGGAGCTATGAAGTATGCCGAACTGCATAGCGGGTTCAATAGCGGGCAACTCGGAAGTTCCCGCAGGAAAGCCGACATGTTGGGACTAATTGCCAGGCGTCAGGGGCTTCAGGTTTTCGAGCATTGTTGGAATGAGTTCGGAGACTGTGGGGTGTATGTGCATAGCGCGCTCAATCACCGTATACGGAGCCTTGGCATACATGACATCCAGAACGCCGTGAACAACTTCGTCGCCGCCTGTGCCTAGGATTGAGGCGCCCAGGATCTTCTTCGTATCCGCGTCGACCATAATCTTCATGAAACCGAGCGTTTCTCCCTTCTCGACCGCGCGTCCGACACTGCTCATCGGCAACATCCCGATGAGCGCCTTTTTTCCTGAGTTCCTTACCTGTGTTTCGCTCATTCCCACGTGCCCCAATGGAGGATCGATGTAAAGGGCATAGGCAGAAATGCGATCGCTGACTCGGCGGTGATCGTTGTCCAAAAGATTCGCGGCGACGATCTCAAAGTCGTTATAGGACGTGTGGGTAAAGGCGCCCTTTCCATTGCAGTCCCCTAGTGCCCAAACCCCGGGCACGTTGGTGCGCAACTCGTCATCGACCACGATATATCCGCGATCGTCATGAGCAATGCCCGCTTCTTCCAGCCCAAGATCGTCGGTATTCGGCTGACGGCCAACCGCCAGAAGTACATGCGTTCCGATCTCTTGCGGTGAGCCTGCCTCACAATCGACGGTTACTCCGATTCCATCTTCGCGCTTTGAGAAGCCAATACATTTGGCATTCAGACGAATATTGATCTCTTCACGCTGAAAGATGTCGAGGATGGCCGCGGATACGTCCTCATCCTCGCGTGGGAGCAGGCGAGCACTCTTCTCGATGATCGTCACCTTGCTACCGAAGCGGCGAAACATCTGTCCGAACTCGAGGCCGATGTAGCTGCCTCCTATGACGACAAGATGCGGAGGCAGGTAATCGACCTCCATCATCGAGGAATTTGTAAGATAGCTGATCTGATCGACGCCTGGCATGGGCGGAATCACGGCTCGCGCGCCCACGTTGATGAAGATCTGGTCAGCGGTAAGCACTTCGTTTCCGACGCTCACCTCGTGTGCGGATTCGAAGCGCCCGTGGCCCGCGTAAACAACACAGTTCTTGTGATTACGAAGCCGGTCTTCAGCGCCCTTGCGATGAGACAACCGGATCTCGTTCATGCGCGCGTGTACTCGCTTCATATCGACGGAGACATCACCCGGCAGGCGGACTCCATACTCCGGGCCACGGCTTGCAAGATGCGCCGCGTAGGCGCTGGCGACCATCGTCTTGGTAGGAATGCATCCAGCGTTGACGCAGGTTCCACCGAAAAATTTGCGCTCGATGACCGCCACCTTCACTCCGGCATCCGCTAGTCGAGTCGCCAGAAATGGACCTGATTGGCCGGTACCGATGACGATCGCATCGTATTTCGTGCTCATTCGCCGAAATTGATGGCCATTGTGGAAGGCGGTTTGTCCGCCTGCCAACAATTTTCGAGGCGCCTTCCAGCACTAGTGATTCTCGCGCGCAAAACACTTTCACTACAGGCTGGAAGGCTTGCCTTGCCGAGCGCAATCGGAAAGCTTCGTGGCATCTTAAACGGCGCTTTTTCGCATCGTTTTTGTCCACGGTGCTGGAACGAGTGCTTGCACGTGCGACTTGCGAAAGCCAAACATATGGAAAGGATTCGTCTCATGAAACCCTTATCTGAACAGCTTCAGGATCTGTCCCAACGCGCCAAAAAGATCGAAGATTCCGCGTCCGCTGCGCGCAAGAAGAATCAGGCGGAGCTCGAGAGTCGTCTGGACCAACTGAATTCTGACATCGAATCCGGTGGAAAGAAGATCGAGACCTCTGCTGCCGAGGCCAAGGAGGACGTCCGCTCGGGATGGGGCGACATCAAACGTAGGATCGAAGAGCGCCTCGCGGGGGCGCGGACGAAGCTCCAGGAACGTAAGGCGGAGCGGGACGTGAACAAGGCCGAACGCCGAGCGCGGGCCGCGGAAGACGACGCGGCAGACGCCATCGCCCTAGCCCTTTACGTCATCGATCAAGCCGAGTACGCGGTGGTCGATGCTGCCCTCGCCCGGGCAGCTGCCGACGATCTTCGCGCCGCCGCCTGAATCGCGTGAAGCCGCTTATTGGGCTGATGCCAACATCACCGTCGGCCAACCCCCAATATTGGTCAATCCCGAATAATCCGCGACCACGGTGACGGGAGCGACGAACGCGGCGGTGACGAATTGTCCTGCGCGAACACCGGCAATTGCGTTCGATGAGCGCCGGTGTCGCCGGTGGTATGTACACGGCACCCGCGACGAGCAACACGGCCGATACGGTGACGATCACCGCGACTTCGGCTGCGGATCCGAACGCGACCACCACATCGCGCCTGCCGACCCGCACTCGGTCAGTACCTTCTCGCCTAGGCTTTCTAACGCCCTAATTATCGTCTCGGCCGTGCAAGCCGATTTGGCTTACGCAATACGCCCAGAATATATGCTGGTCAAAGGGCGGGCGTTTTCGCCGTTGGTTAATCGATGCTAGAAATTATTGAATTGTGTAATCTGCTACCTGTTTCTAAGATGCCCAATGCGTATTAATTCCGGCGGTTAGGGAAACTCACACTGCGGTCTTGGTGGTCTCGCCAAGCGATTTTCCCGCTCTGCTCAACTGCGCTATGGCGTCGATTGCAAATAGTTCGAGTTGCAGTGCTGGTCGAGAAGTTGTGAACCAGACCCCGTCCAGAAGATGGAGAATTGCTTTTCTTCTTGGGTTCGGGGTCTTGGTCAATTATCTCGACCGAATCAATTTGTCGGTTGCGCAGCAGGCGCTTCATGCCGAATTTGGCATTTCCGTGGTTACGTTCGGCTACTTGTTGAGCGCCTATAGCTGGACATACGCCGCTTGCCAAGTGCCTGCGGGAGTCCTGCTGGACCGGTTTGGCGTACAAAAGGTGGGCCGCATCAGTACGCTCATTTGGAGCGCTGCCTGTTTCGGCGCTGCGATGGCTACCGGTGTTGGCGGGTTTGTCGCAGCGCGACTGGCGCTTGGAGTCGGTGAAGCGCCAACTTTCCCTGCAAACGCGAAGGCTATCGGCGATTGGTTTCCGTGTAACGAGCGCAGTTTTGCTACCTCCGTTTTCGATTCCGCGGCCAAATTTTCATCAGCGATCGGCATTCCGATTGTCGGACTGATCCTTATTCGATTCGGCTGGCGAGCCACCTTCGCTGCTACTGGCTTCCTCAGTTTCTTGTATTTCGTCCTGTTCTTCTGCGTATATCGCAATCCTTCCGAAGATGCGGGAGAGTCTCTCCGAAACGGCGGAAGTCTATGGAAAACGGCCGAGACGCCTGGCGCTCGTGGGTCTCTGGCATACTTGTTGACCCAGCGCAAGATAGTTGGACTGTGCATCGGCTTTGCCGCATATAACTACACGTTTTATCTGCTGCTGACTTGGCTTCCGAGCTACCTTTCAGCGCAACTTCATATGGACCTTCTGCACTCAGTCGTTTACACGTGTGTGCCATGGCTGTTCGCGACAATGACCGATCTGGCAATCGGGGGTTGGATGGTTGACGCTCTGATACGGCGGGGCTGGAACGACTCCAGAGTGCGACAGTTCGTGCTGATTGCCGGGACGGCTTTCGGCATCGCGATATTCGGCGCCGCTCGCGCGCATACCGCAATTGCGGCACTGTTTTGGATAAGCATTGCCTTGGCCGGATTGTCAGCCTCCGCGCCCGTGGCATGGTCCATTCCATCGATCATTGCACCAGGGAACAGCGTTGGGAGAGTTGGTGGTGTTATCAATTTCTCGAGTCAGATTGCCGCAATCGCTGCGCCGATAGTTACCGGCTATATCGTGTCCGCAACAGGTTCCTTCCAAGGAGCTTTCGTTGCCGCGGCGCTGTTTCTGTTGCTCGGCATAACGGCATACGCATTCTTGCTTGGGAAAATAGAGCGCATCCCCGAGCGGGTGGAGATGCGAGATATCTGCCCCTGTGGCGTTCAGAACTGAGGGTGAACTCAATGAAACACGCTTTTGTCGCTGGCCCAGTGGTTGCTTTCGTTGTCCTGGCCTCCGCGTTGCTATTGGCCCAGGATTCCGCTCTGGCCGGTTTGAAATTGAACGACCTGGAGTATCTGGCAATGCCGGGACTCAACGTGATGGCGTTTCAAGATACCTATCCCGAGGGCCATCAGGGAGGCATCAGCGTCGTTCAAAACGGAGTTCGCGTGGCGAGTAACGGGGACTTACGGCTGGAGGCAGCCCCGGGCCAGTGGAATGCTGTTGCGAAACAGCAGAAGCGCGCCGTCGACAGGGAGGCAAACGAAATCACCACATGGCTTTCCTTCACCAGTCGCGAGCTAAAGGGAGACGCTCCGAAGAGCGGCACGAAGGGCGACTTGTGCTATCAGGTTCACGTGCGAGGAGAGGGGCAGAGCGTCCGGATTATCGTGGATTTAGATCGCCCGCTGCCAACGAACCTGGCAGGGAAGTTGGGCTTCAATCTTGAACTCTATCCGGGCGCCTTATTCGGAAAGACGTGGCATGTGGGCGAGAAGTCGGGCATCTTCCCACGCCAGCCGAACGGACCGGATGAAGTCACGAATGGTGAAATCCAAGCGGTCCCGCTCGGCACTGGGCGTCGTCTCTCGATCGCGCCCGAAGCCGAAGCTCAGCGGATGACAATCGAAAGCCGGGCAGGCGACCTGCAGTTGTTGGACACAAGAAGTAAGCACGAAAACGGTTGGTTCGTTGTCCGGTCGGTCGTGCCAGCCGGCGCCAGTACTCATGCGGTTGAGTGGGTGGTGACTCCACATGCGATTCCCGGCTGGAAATATCAGCCTGTGGTTCACGTTTCTCAAGCCGGATACCACCCGAAGCAAAAGAAGATCGCCGTTATTGAAACGGACAGCGCCGACAACCCGCAGGATACGTTATTCGTGAAGCGCATCGCCGAAGAAGGCGGCATGGAAACAGTCTTTTCAGCGAAGCCGCAGGAGTGGGGAAAATTTCTGCGCTACAAGTACCTTCAGGCGGATTTTAGCCAAGTCACCACCCCGGGTATGTACGTCATCGAGTACGGCGGGTTCCGGACAGAACCATTTCGCATCGCTTCCGACGTATATCAAAGGGGCATCTGGCAGCCGGTTTTAGAGTACTTCCTGCCGGTGCAGATGTGCCACATGCGAGTCGAGCAGCAGGAGCGCGTATGGCACGGCGCTTGCCATCTGGACGATGCGCGCATGGCACCAGTGGACCACATTCATTTCGACGGGTACAAACAGGGAGCATCCACGCTCACGAAGTTCAAGCCGGGGGAAACGGTTCCAGGTCTGAACGTTGGCGGCTGGCACGATGCGGGGGATGACGATCTCCGGATCGAATCACAAGCGGACGAGGTTCGCATACTGGCATATGCCTATGAGTCATTCGGTCTGAACTACGATGACACGACGATTGACGAACGCGACCGCGTTGTAAAGATCCATCAACCCGACGGCAAACCTGACGTACTGCAACAGGTTGAGCATGGAGTTCTTAGTATCCTTGCGAGCTACAAGTCGATGGGGCGGTTCTATCGCGGGATCATTTCTTCATCGCTTCCGCAATACGTGATGATGGGTGACACCGCCAACGCGAGCGACAATCTTTTCTATGACGCTTCAATGAAATCAGATCAGCGGGACGACGTTCACTCGGGAAAGCCGGATGATCGCTGGGTCTTCACGGAGCAGAATGCTGGGCACGAATACAAGGGAATCGCCGCGCTCGCGGCAGCAGGCAGAGTACTGAAAGACTTCGATCCGGAACTCGCAAAGCAGTGTATCGATGTGGCGGAGACGGCTTGGAAGCAGGACAGAAGCTCGAAAGACGGTTTTGATGACCGCATCGTAGCGGCAGTCGAATTGTGGTTGACGACCGGCAAGCCAGAATACGGGCAGGTGTTATCCGACAACCGGAAACAGATCATTGATCGCATCGATTCTGTCGGGTGGGCGGTTGGCCGCGTGCTGGGCAGGATCACTGACCGGACATTTGTGAATGAAATCCGAGGGGCGGTGGCGCAGGATTATTCGACCACCATAAAGAAAGAAGCCGCTACTCCGTTCGGTGTTCCATATCTCCCGAAGATATGGGGTGCCGGGTGGGACATTCAACACTTTGGTGTGCAGCAGTATTTCCTGCATCGCTCCTATCCCGACATCGTTACGCCGGAATACATGCTGAACGCGCTCAACTTCGTATTAGGAGTGCATCCGGGCGAGAACACAGCATCGTTTGCGTCCGGCGTTGGAGCCCGGTCCATGACCGTAGCGTACGGCTTCAATCGCGCGGACTGGTCATACATTCCGGGAGGCGTGGTTTCCGGAACCGCGTTGATACGTCCGGACCTGCCGGAACTCAAAGACTTT
The DNA here is from genome assembly GCA_963777415.1 of uncultured Acidobacteriota bacterium. Lineage (GTDB taxonomy): Bacteria > Acidobacteriota > Terriglobia > Terriglobales > Acidobacteriaceae > JAEZPW01. The sequence goes on along the minus strand of CAVZQL010000015.1, from coordinate 394,331 downwards.
CCCTTCCTTTGGCAGCAGACGGAGTACGTGATGGGCGGCGGTTCGTCGAACTACATGTTTCTCGTGCTGGCGGCGGATCAAGTACTGAACAGCAAGTAGTGTGAATGTAAAAACGAGTTGAATCTGGTGGGAGGCGTGTCGCGATGGGTACAAGCCGGCTGCAATGGTTGTTCTGTTCTCTCATATTCGCTTCCGTATTAACTCTTGCGGGGGCCGCCCCTGCACAAACGACTCTCGGGCAGTTTACAGATGTTGACGTCTTTCTGGGAGTGGACGCCGGTGGAAACACTACGCCGGGCGCGCAGGTGCCATTCGGGTTCGTGGTTATGCAGCCAGACACCGAACGGCCAAACACATCGGGCTATCGCTCGGAAGACCGGATCACCGGGTTCAGCCATACTCATGTAAGCGGCACGGGAGGCGCGTCGAAGTATGGCAATTTTCGAGTGACTCCGGAATTGGGTGCGCACGAGGTTCCGGTTCCGCAGGAAAAGTCAGATGAGATTGCATGGCCGGGATATTATGCGGCGACCACAGGGGTGGGTGATGGGGCGATTCGCGCAGAGCTCACAGCCTCGCGTCTAGTGGGTTTTCATCGCTACACCTTTCCGCGTACGAAGGACGCGTTCCTGGTTGTGAACGTGAGCAGCGCGGTGGTGGACTGGGGCGGGACTCCGCAACGGCCATTGCGGTGTGAAGCACACGTCGAAAATACCGGACACATGCGCGGCATGTGCAAGTTCCACGGGGGCTGGAACCCGGGTGATTACGCACTCTATTTTGCGGCGGATTTCAACCGTCCGGCGCAAACTGCGGGCGTGTGTTCAGGCTCAGACCTTGTGGCCCGAGCTTGCGCAGCGAAGGACGTCACAACCCGACAGGAATGGCAGCCCGCTTGGGCATGGGTTGGGTTCGGTCCGAGCGACACGGTTATAGAGATGAAAATGGCCGTGTCATTCCTGGGTTATGACAAGGCCGAGCAGAATCTCAAGGATGTTGGGGACTGGGATTTCGAGCACGCGCGCAAAGAGGCCGAGCGCCAGTGGAGTGACGCACTGGCGAAGATCGACGTCGAAGGCGGGACGCCGGAGCAGCGCAACGTATTTTATTCTTCGCTTTATCGTGCGCACGTGATGCCGCACGATCTCAGCGGCGAAAACGTTTGGTGGGATTCGCAAGAGCCGCACTATGAAGACTTCTACACGCTATGGGACACGTTCCGCACGCTGCATCCGCTGCTCACGATTATTCAGCCGGAACGCCAGCGCGATATGGTCCGCTCGCTAGTGGATACCTATCGGCATACCGGATGGCTGCCCGACGCGCGCATCGCAGGGAACAATGGACTGACGCAAGGCGGCAGCAATGGCGATGTCGTGATTGCCGACGCCATCGTGAAGGGGCTGAAGGGAATCGACTACGGAACCGCGTATGAGGCCCTGGTCAAAGACGCGAATACCGACTCGCCCGACCACATCTACTTCGGTCGCGAGAAGATGAGCGTTTACAAGAAAGTGGGTTTCATGCCCCTTGAGCAGGACCGCAGCGGATCGCGGACAATGGAATATTCGTACAACGATTTTGCTGTCGCGCAGGTGGCGCGGGCGTTGGGCAAGAAAGAAGGCGCGCAGGAATATACGAAGCGCTCTTTGTTTTGGGCGAATCTTTGGGACGCCAATGTGCAATCGATACGTCCGCGATCGGCGGACGGCCAATGGATGGTGGGGTTCGATCGCACGAAGGAGACCTTGCGCTGGAGCGATCCTTTTTATGAGGGGACACCCTGGCAGTATTCGACTTACGTCCCGCACGATGTGCAGGGTCTCATCAATCGCCTGGGCGGTAGACGAGCAATTTGTGAAGTGGCTCGACGATTTCTTCAACGGCAAGAACTACAATCCGGGTAACGAACCCGACCTTCTCGCGCCGTGGCTGTACATACATGCGGGACGCCCGGATCGCACACAGGCAGTGATCCGCGACCTGATGCGTGAAAACTACAAGCCGGGCCGCGAGGGCTTGCCGGGCAACGATGATGCGGGCACGATGACCTCCTGGTACGTGTGGAGTTCAATCGGGCTGTTCCCAAATGCAGGCCAGGACTACTACTACATAGGGTCACCGGTGTTCAAGAGAACTCGCATACGTCTTGGAGCTGATCGGGAGTTCGTGATTGAATCCTCGAATGCGAGTGAGCAGAACCTGTACGTTCAGTCGGCGACGTTGAATGGAAAGCCGCTGTCGCGCGCGTTCATCTATCACTCGGAGTTGGTCGCCGGCGGCAAGCTCGTGTTGCAGTTAGGGCCGAAGCCGTCAGGCTGGGGCGCGAAGGAGCGGCCGTACTCGGTTGAAGCGGCAACCGGGCGCAAGACTGAAGGCAAGTAGATGCGCTCTTTTGAAGAGGGAGTCGTGATGAATGACAACGAAGTGCGCTCTCATGATGACGGGAGATGTTTTGTTTACGTCGGGACATACACGCAAGGAGAGAGCAAGGGCATCTACGCCTTTCAATTCTCAACGGCAACCGGGGCACTGATCCCCACGGGTTTGGCTGCAGAGATGGTGAACCCGTCTTTCTTGGCACTGCATCCGAGCGGGCGATTTCTGTATGCCGTTGGAGAGGTGAAGCAATACGAAGGAAATCCATGCGGGTTTGTGAGCGCCTATTCGATTGATCACGAAAGCGGGCAACTGACGTTGCTGGGCGAGGTGCCGTCAGGTGGACTCGGACCGTGCCATATTGCGCTTGACCGGCGCGGAAAATTTGCCATCGTCTCTAATTACGTGAACGGCAGTGTGGCTGTGCTGAGAATTCAGGATGACGGTAGACTGGGCGATTTAACGGCCGTTGTGCAGCATTCCGATGCATCTGCGAGTCAAACGCGGCCGCATGCGCACGGCGCGTTTTTCTCCGGCGACAACCGTTTTGTCGTAGTACCTGATCTGGGGCTCGATCGGCTGTTTATCTATCGGTTGGACCCGAATACCGGCGCACTTGAACCTGCTGAACCTGCAAGCGTAACTCTCCCGCAGGGCACGGGGCCGCGGCACTTTGCATTTCACCCATCGGGTGATTATGGGTATGTCATCAACGAGCGAAACTCGACCATAACCGCATTTCAGTATGAGGAGTCGATAGGCAAGCTGGATTCGTTTCTGGACGTATCAACCCTGCCTGCCGGCTTTGTTGGCGAGAACGCAACGGCGGAAATCGAGGTTGATCCGGAGGGCCGGTTTCTTTACGCGTCCAATCGTGGCGCTAACAACATTGCGGTGTTTGTGATCAACCCAGAAGGCTGCTTCGACCTGATCGAGCACGTAGCCACTCAAGGGAGAACGCCGCGCCATTTTGCTATTGATCCGAGCGGGAGCTTTCTTCTTGCCGCGAACCAGGACACCAATAACCTGGTCGTCTTTCGCCGGGACGGCGCAACCGGACATCTCGCGCAAACCGGTCAGCAGGTTAAGGTACCTGCGCCTGCATGCGTACTTTTTGCAACGCCCCGATAACGTATTTTTGTTGTCCGCGAACCCCGGAACGTCTCGGGAATTTATCTTTTCTTTTCCAGAACGATGCATTGTGATACTTTGGCTCGCGTGGAACTCCGAGAACTTCGCAGCCTATTATCCCTGGCAGAAACGGGGAGTATCTCTCTAACCGGCGACCGGTTGCATCTTAGCGCCGCCGCCATCCATAAGCAATTGAAGCTGCTGGAGGCCGAGTTGGGAGTGCGGCTCTACGAAAAAGTAGGGCGGCGGTTGCAGCTGACCCAGGCTTCCGAAATTCTGATTCCCTACCTGAAGAATCTTCTGGTCCAGTATGACTCTGCGCTGTCGGCGCTTGAGGAATGGAAAGGGCTGGCGCGGGGAGTAGTACGAATCGGCACCGGACCAAGCAGCTATGTTTTGCCGGCCATTCTAAAGAAATTCCGGCGCGCAAATCCCGGGGTGGAGGTGCTGGTCGAGACGGGGAACACCCCCGTGCTTCTGGATGAGCTGCAAAAGGGCAACTTGGACCTTGCGCTGGTGGTCTCAGCCGATCTAGCCGAGGCTCAAGATTATTGTCTCGAGACGCACTGGGATTTCGAAATGGTGCTGGTTACGCATATGCGGCAGCCACCCAAGCGCCCCCATTTGACCGATCTCAAGAATCAGCGGTTTATCCTGTTTCGGAAGGGGTCGCGCATGCAGAGCCCGATCGACCGTTATTTCGGGGCACACGGATTCGAGCCTAACGTCACAATGCGCTTCGATAACGCGGACTTTATCCGGGCCATGGTTTGTACTGGTCTCGGTATATCCGTGCTTCCTTTGTGGGTTGTTAACCGCGACGTTAAGGAAGGACGCCTCAGCCTGATTCACCAGGCAGAGCCCCCGGTCTATTCCAAGATCGCCCTTATCCGCCGCAAATCGAGCTTCGTCTCACAACCGGTGCAGGCGTTCATCACTACCGCCCGAAGTATTGATCTAAAAAACCTGCGTCTCCTCACGGGTCGCTCCAGTAAGTCGGCTGCTGTTCGCCAATAGTTAAAGTTCATTCACATCGCTTGAATAGGCATTAGAGTCCGTGCGTGGTACGCTCGCCCTCTTGCACAGCAGAAGCATTTGAAAAGTCGGACGGTACGGCGAACTCATGCATGCAGAGACAGAAATCTCAAACGGCTTGATTCGAGCAAAGGCGTACTTGCCCGACCCGCAAAACGGATATTATCGCGGCACAAGGTTTGACTGGTCAGGCGTCATTTCCAGCCTGGAGTACGAAGGGCACCAGTATTTCGGCCAGTGGTTTGAGTGCCACAACCCGCTGAAACACGACGGCATTGTCGGCCCGGTAGAGGAATTTCAGAGCGAGGATGGTGGTCTGGGGTATCGCGAAGCCTCAGCTGGCGGCACCTTCCTGAGAATCGGCGTGGGTGTTGTCCGCAAGCCGGACGAGTCCGCCTACAGGCGATTCGGAACGTACGAAGTCGTAGATCCCGGAAAATGGAAAATCGTTCAACAAAGCGACTCTATCGAGTTTACGCACGAAGCAATGCATGAGGCGGGCTATGCCTACGTGTACCGAAAAACGATTCGGCTGGAGCGAAACAGGCCGCGGCTGCTACTGCAACATACGCTGAAAAATACCGGCGCGCGAACGATAGAGAGCTCACACTACAACCACAATTTCTTTGTGATAGACGGCCAGCCAGCCGGGCCGGACTTTTCAATCGAATTTCCTTTTGAGGTGCGACCGGCGGGCGACCTTAAGGGGCTCGCGGAGGTCCGTGGCCGGCAAATCGTTTATACGCGGGAACTGCAGACGGGGCAGAGCATTCTGACCGGTCTGGACGGTTTTGGCAAGAGCGCAGGGGACCATCGAATTACAGTCGAGAACTGCAGAACGGGAGCGGGCGTGCGGATCAGCGGTGACCAGCCGCTCGTGGACTTGGTCTTCTGGTCCATCCGGACGACCGTCTGTCCGGAGCCTTACGTGTCCATCAGCGTAGACCCCGGCGAAGAATCGAGTTGGGAAAGTGTCTATGATTTTTACAGTTTTCCGCCAGCGCAAATAACCGGGCGGGGCTCCCGTTAGTCCAAGTGGCCTCGTGTTCACGTTTTACCAGAAGTAAATCTTCGTTCTAAACAATTGCATTGCCTTCACGCACCGCCTCGCCCATCATTGCCGTTGAGAGTTGCCCCTCGCCAGAAATTGAGTGAGATTCGGGATTGGTTATGACATTTGGGCTGAGTTACAAAAAAATGCGGTGGGTGATTGTCGGTTGGCTCACCTTGTCGGTAATCCTGAACGTCATTGATAAGTCGACGCTGGGCCTTCTTTATCCCGTGCTGCGCGTTAAGTTCAACCTCACTCCGCAACAGTATTCAAACATCGTAGCGCTGTTTCTCGTCGCGTACGCCGTGATGTACACGGGAGGCGGGAAGTTTGTTGACTGGATTGGGGAGCGAGTGGGCATGGGAGCCTGTATCCTCTGGTGGTCGGTATGCACCATGCTCACCGCCGCGGCGAGAGGATTTGGGAGCCTCGCGGGCATTCGATTCCTGCTGGGGTTGGGTGAGCCAGGCAACTACCCCGCGGCATTACGCGCCACGACTCGCTGGTTTCCGGCGGCCGAGCGCGGGCTACCGGTGGCAATATTCTCATCCGGTGGCGCAGTAGGGAATTTGATCGCGCCCCCTCTGATAATGTTTCTCGCCTTGAGATTTGGATGGCGCGCCGCGTTCATAGCCCCGGGAGCACTTGGTCTATTGTGGCTCATCGTATGGATGGCCATCTACCGCATACCTTCGGAACACAAAGGTACCACTGCCGAGGATTTGAAACAGCTGGACGACATGGAGTCCGATGGGGCTTCGCCGACGCCATGGCTTTCGTTGCTCAAGGAACGAAAAGTTCTCGGCTTGATTCTGGCAAGACTGGTTTCCGATCCAGTATGGCAATTCTGCGCGTTCTACATTCCAGCCTACTTGAGCACGGCGCGTGGATTCAGTCTGGCTGATATCGGCCGGTACGCATGGATACCCTCCCTGGCTGGCGCGATTGGCGGAATGACGGGTGGGCGCGTTTCGGATGTTCTCATTAAGCGCGGCTTCCAGCCTGTCAAGGCAAGATCGTTAATTCTTTATGTCTCGGCGGCGATCGCTCCGCTGGGGATTTTGACGACGCGCGTGCATTCGTCCGCAATGGCGATCGCGATGATGTGTGTGATGGCCTTTGTGGCCTATTCATGGTTCATCGTCACGGCGGCTATGATTCCGGATCTGGTCCCGAGCAAGGTTGTCGGCTCAGTCCTTGGTTTCGTTGGGACAGCCGGAAGCGGCGGCGGCGCTCTCTTCTCCTTGCTGATCGGTTACCTTCTCACCCGCTTCTCGTATGGACCAGTCTTTGCGATCGCCGGATCGATGCATGTGTGTGGAGCCCTGATTCTCTGGGCAATGCTAAAAGAGAAATCAACTACCGCAAGTGAGAGCGTGATTTGCGTGGGAGGACAAGCGAACCTATGAGACTTCAGGGAAAAGTGGCGATTGTGACGGGGGCTGGAAGGGGGATCGGGCGTGCCATCGCCATCGCTTACGCGCGCGAGGGCGCTTCGGTGGTGGTCAATTACAGCCGATCCGCAGCAGCAGCCGAGGAAGTCGTGCAGTGCATTCGCGCCACAGGTGGCAAGGCCATTGCGGTGCGTGCCGATGTGTCAAAGTTAGCGGAGCATGATGCGCTCCTGACGGCGGCTACCAACGAGTTCGGCGCGCTCGACATTCTGGTGAACAATGCCGGCATCGAGTTCAACGAACCTGTGCTCGAACCAACCGAAGCAACCTGGGATCAGACGATAGGCGTGAACCTCAAAGGCGCGTACTTCCTGAGTTGCAGGGCAGCGGCCATCATGGCGCGCGCTGGCCGGGGAAAAATCATCGCGGTCTCCAGCGTTCACGACGTGCAGCCATTGCGCAATCGCGCGATCTACTCCATCAGCAAGGGCGGCATGATGATGCTGGTTAAATCCCTGGCGCTGGAACTGGCTGAACACAACGTTCATGTGAACGCGATTTCTCCTGGCGCCATCCTGACTGACATGAACAGAGCGCACCTAACCGAACCCGCGCGGCGTCAGCGGATGACCGACAAAATTCCAGTCAAGAGAATCGGGGTACCGGAAGATTTGATCGGAGTGGCGGTCTTCCTGGCGTCGTCTGAATCGGATTACGTCACGGGCACGACGATTTATGTGGATGGGGGACTCATTTTGCAGTAGCGGGAATCATTAAGGTGAACAATATGGACACAACAACGAACGGAGTAGTTGAGAACGCAGAAATCATCAACATGGAAGCAATCTGCGAACGCTACAAGCGCCTCTACGCGGGCGCCGTGTATGACGTTCTGGAGGAAATGGGGTTTCCGAACCAGGCGGTTTCTCACTCGCTGGTGGCATTGAAGCCGGGAATGAAACTCGCCGGCCCTGCCTTTACGGTTAAGGGAACCGTGACAGCGGAGCGAGACGAGGCTGGGCGCCACCAAAGAATGAGAATGGTATGCAGCATGACCAATCCTTGCATCGAGGTGCGCGACCAGGGCACGCCTTACAACGTTGCGATCTACGGCGAGCTTAGCGCCACGACAGCGCGGGCACACGGCGCTGTTGGTGCGCTCATCGACGGCGGAACACGCGACAGCAACCTTCTGATGAAAATGGGATTCCCGGTATTCGCGCGCTATCGCAGCCCAGTGGAAGCGTTTGGCCGGTACACCCTGTTGAAGACACAGGTTCCCATCCGGATAGCCGGCGAACTGACGGACACCATCGAAGTCAATCCGGGCGACTTCATTTTTGGCGAGGAAGACGGAGTGATGGTCATTCCGAAGGACCTGACGCTAACGGTTTTGGAGCACTGCGAGCGAATCAGGGGACTTGAGGATCAGGCTCGCCAGGATTTCGCGCGCGGAGACGATCCGGTCGAAGTATTCAAGCGCTACAAGCGGTTCTAGCGCCTTTTGAAGGGAGTTTGCAGATGGACCGATTCAGGCTGGATGGAAAAGTTGCTATTGTTACCGGGGCAACGAGAGGCATAGGGCAAGCTGCTGCCGTTGGCCTCGCGGAAGCTGGAGCCGATGTTGTCGTATTGGGAAACGCTCGCGATCCCGAGCAGACACGCCAAGCCGTTTTAGCGCTCGGGCGGAAATCGTTGGCATTCCAAGGGGATCTGAGCGACCGCGCTTTTCGCGAGCGGGTCGTCTCCGAGACACTGGCTCAATGGGGACACATCGACATCCTCGTCAATAATGCGGGCACAACGGTACGAACCCCGGCAGTGGATTTCGCTGAAGCCGATTGGGACAGGGTGATCGAAGTAAACCTCACGACGGTGTTCCGAATGTGCCAACTTGTGGGACGGCAGATGCTCAAGCAGAAGAGCGGGAAGATCATCAACATCGCCTCGCTGCAAAGCTTCACTGGCGGGATCACGATCCCTGCGTATGCGGCCAGCAAAGGGGGAGTGGCGCAGGTGACCAAGGCGCTAGCCAACGAGTGGGCACAGCACAACGTCAACGTGAATGCGATTGCGCCAGGCTACATCCTGACCGAATTGACACAGCCGTTGTTCGATGATCCTGTGCGCTCGAAGGAGATCAGCGAACGCATTCCGATCCAGCGGTGGGGCAGCCCCGAAGATATGAAAGGATCCGTCATCTTTCTGGCCGCGCCGGCTTCGGACTTCCTGCACGGTCAGATCATGCTGGTGGATGGCGGCTGGATGGCACGTTAGTGCAGCCCGTAAAAGGAGATTACAAAATGCAAGCGGCGGTGTATCTCGGGATAGAGGACATTCAAGTGAGGGACGTGCCGAAGCCTGAAATTGGCGCAGGCGAGATTCTGGTTCGCGTCCGGTACGGCGGCATCTGTGGCGGTGATATGAGTATTTACGCGGGTAAGCATCCGCGTGCCAAAGCTCCGCTTGTGCAGGGCCATGAGATCTTTGGCCGAATCGAGAGCATGGGAGCCGATGTTACGGGCGAATGGAAAGTGGGAATGCGCGTTGTGCTCTTTCCGGTCGTCAATTGCGGACATTGTGCCCCGTGCCGCGAGAATAATGTGCACGTATGCGAGACTCTCCGCGTTGTGGGCATTGATCGGGATGGCGGTTTTGCCGAGTTCGTGAAGGTCGAGCCCGACAAGCTGTTTGCAATTCCCGATGCGGTGACTGACGAACAAGCGGTTGTCGTTGAACCGCTTGCCGTGGCCGTACATGCGGTTCAAAACTCGAGTTTCCGCGTTGGGGATAGCGCGCTGGTCATAGGGGGCGGGCCGATTGGGAACCTGGTTGCCCAGGTGCTCCGGGCGTCGGGCGCCAGGGAAGTGATCGTGTCGGAAATTAAGCAGTACAGGCGCGAGCTGGCTTCGCGCATGGGATTTAAGGTGATCGATCCCTCAGCGGGAGATGTACAGCATGGCCTGCAACAGCTGATTGGTTCACGATTTGTGGACACCGTCTTTGAGGCGACCGGCTTTGCGGGCGCCTATAAAGATGCGATACATTGCTGCAAAGTTCGTGGACACATCAGCTTCGTTGGCATTCCGAAAACCATTCCCGAAGTTGATATCCTCACGATCCTATTCAAGGAGATATTCACGAGCAGCGCTAGAATGTATAGCCGCAAGGACTATCTCGGCACAATTGCCCTGCTTCTGCGAGGAGCGATTGACGTTCTGCCGCTGATCGAGAAATTACCGCTGAAAGATGCGCCGTTGGGATTTCACAAAATGAAGGCCGCGGATACCAGTTTGAAAGTGCTGCTGGTTCCCTGAGGTGTTTGTGGTGAGACACTCAGAAGGGGATGTTTACGTGGGTAGAAGAGATTTTATCAAGGCCGCCGGGGCATCGGTTGGCGTGGCTGCGTTCTCCTCCAGCGCGGAGGCCGTTTCTCTTGCGAGAAAGAAGCACGACCTCAGTGGGGGAATTCAACTGGCCGAGTTGTTCTCGCTGGATGAAGGACCGAAGATTCGGCTGGCCAGCCAGATAGGAATCTCACAAGCAATTGTCATTACCCGGCCCGTACTTCAGGATATTCCGCGGACACATTACCTCGACAAACTCCGCGAAATCAAAGCCGACTTTCAATCTGCCGGTATGACCTTTGCGGGAGTTGAAAGCCATCCCGTGCCGGCGGAAAAAATCAAGCTCGGACTCCCCGGTCGCGATGAAGAGATCGAAAACTATATCTCCGTAATCAAGGCGCTGGCTGAAGTCGGCGCCACGCTGGTTTGCTACAACTGGATGGCCGGACTTGGCTGGTACCGCACCCGGACGGATGTGCCAGTTCGCGGCGGCGCGCTGACCAGCGAATTCGATCGAGCCACGGCCGAGAAAGAAGGACTCACGCAATGGGGCGAGGTCAGCGAGGAAAGGCTGTGGCGCAATCTCGATTATTTCCTCAGGGCTGTGATCCCGGTCGCGGAGCAGGCCGGGGTGAAAATGGCTTTGCATCCTGACGATCCGCCGGTCTCGCCGTTACGTGGGATCGGGCGCATTCTGACGAGCGCCGCCGCCTACCGGCGGGTGTTGAGCATGGTTCCAAGCCCGGCCAACGGCATCACTTTTTGCCAGGCGAATTTCAAACTTATGGGCGAAGACGTTGCGGCGCTGGTGCGCGAGTGGTGCGGGCAGAAGAAGATCTTCTTTGTGCATTTCCGCGATGTCGAGGGGACACGCGAGCATTTCCGCGAAACTTTTCACGATAATGGCCCCACCGACCTGGCCCAGATGCTGCGCCTCTATCACGAGTGCGGCTTCGAGGGTCCGATGCGTCCTGACCATGCGCCCACGCTGGAGGGCGAAGCGAATGACCGTCCCGGCTACTCGATGGGCGGAAAGTTATTCGCAGTCGGCTACATGAAAGGCGTGATGGACGCCTTCCATATTCCTTATTCGTGAAGTCGTTCTTCTTCAGTCCGGCTGCGCGTCGCTGAGATTACCCCGAAGGTTACCTCCCCCCTTGTGGGAAAATCGTAAGTTGTTGCAAACACAGCCGGTTACAATTTCAGCCTGGTTAAGGCTAACTCAAGTCATTGATAACGTGGTACTTACCTCCTTCAGGTTACTCTCGTAACCACTTCTGCTTCAGCCTCTACATACATTTTAGCAATTTGCGTGGGGTGAACCCGACAGCCTGGGCAGGATTATATTTGCCGCGCAATCAGCAGCTTACAAGGATTGGGGGGATTGGAGGGGCTTGACATCTCTAATGACGTCGGCGGTGGTGGCGCAGGCGAAGTGCATGGGTCCTTCGCCCTGCGGGCTCAGGATGACAAGGCGCGGGCGGTGGTGGTGGAGGGTCGGCAGCGGTGGCGGTGCGGGCGAAGTGCATGGGTCCTTCGCCCTGCGGGCTCAGGATGACATGGTGCGGGCGGTGGTGGTGACGGATCGGCAGTTGTGGTGGCGCGGACGAAATGCATGGGTCCTTCGCCCTGCGGGCTCAGGATGACTTGGCGCGGGCGGCGGTGGTGGAGGGGCGGCGGTGGTGGTGCGGGGGGGTGCATGGGTCCTTCGCCCTGCGGCTCAGGATGACTTGGTGCGGGCGGTGGTGGTGGAGGGGCGGCAGTGGTGGTGGTGCGGGCGAAGTGCATGGGTCCTTCGCCCTGCGGGCTCAGGATGACAAGGCGCGGGCGGTGGTGGTGGAGGGTCGGCAGCGGTGGCGGTGCGGGCGAAGTGCATGGGTCCTTCGCCCTGCGGGCTCAGGATGACATGGTGCGGGCGGTGGTGGTGGAGGGTCGGCAGCGGTGGCGGTGCGGGCGAAGTGCATGGGTCCTTCGCCCTGCGGGCTCAGGATGACATGGTGCGGGCGGTGGTGGTGGAGGGTCGGCAGCGGTGGCGGTGCGAGCGAAAAGCAGGTCCCTCGGCTGCCGCCTCGGGATGACACGCTGCGGGCGGCGGTGGTGGAGGGTCGGCAGCGGTGGCGGTGCGCAGGCACACCAGCGCTGGGTGTCGGCGTAGCTCAAACTCGCGCCTTTTCCTTTGTCGATGCAGCCTCCCCGTGGTACAAAGCAATGGCGATTTTAGAGAGCGTGGGTAACCCTGGAGTGCCAGTTTTCCGTGCATATCGGCGCTCCTTCGGTGATTTGCTAAAAGTGAATGATCATTGAGAACTAGCATATTGCTTTCCAAATAACCCCGACATACTATCGCAACCGTTTTGTACTTCTGTTTTGATGAGGAGGGGACGTGCGAAGATCCATAGCAGTTTTGGCACTATGCTTTTGCTTGCTTCTGACACTGCCACTCGCGGCGCAGACAACGACCGGGACGATTAGCGGTACGGTGCTCGACGCCCAGGGTGCAGTGATTCCAGGAGCCAGCGTAACAGCGACAAATGTCAACCAGAACACATCCACAAAGAACATAACGGATGAGACCGGCAAGTTTACCTTTGTGCAGATGCTGCCATCCACCTACACAATTACCGTCCAAAAGGAAGGGTTCAAGACGTTCCAGCAAAAGAACGTCGTGCTCACTGGCAACAACAATATTTCGGTAGGCTCGCTTGCCCTGGCAGTCGGCGCCGCCAGCCAAACGGTCGAAGTGCTCGCTCAAGGCGACCAGCTCCAGACCGAAACCGCGCAGCGCAACACGACAATCACCGCAACGCAGGTTGCTAACATTCAGGTCAACGGGCGCAACGTCCTCGGACTTCTTCGTATCGTGCCCGGCATGTACACGGACCTCAATACACAGCAGAACAGCAACCAGACCGGCAACATCGACATGAACGGTTCGCGCGCAACCCAGGCCAACATCACGATCAACGGCGCTAGCGACGTGGATACCGGCAGCAACACGAAGATGTTGGTAACTGTTAACACGGATACCATCCAGGAATTCACGGTTCTTGGCAACAGCTACGACGCGCAGTACGGCAAGGCCGGAGGCGCGCAGATCGCTGTCGTCACCAAAAGCGGCACCACGTCCTTCCACGGCATGGGTTACGACTATTTTCGCGACCGCTCGCTGAATGCAATTCCGTGGGCCACCAAGCTGCAGTCAGCCTTGGCCGGCACAAAACCCGTCAATCCCGCGTATCACTTCAATACCGCCGGCTACAACATTGGCGGCCCGGTTTTTATTCCGAAGAAGTTCAACAAGGAAAAGAACAAGCTGTTTTTCTTCTGGAGCGATGAGTACCAGCACCAGGCGTACCTGCCTCAAAACAACACCTACAACGCGACGATGCCGACGGCCGCCGAGCGCACGGGCGACTTCTCGAATGATGGGGCCGGTGCGTATATCTATAACGTCAACAACGTCCTTGGGTTGCCGAAATCTTCGTGCGTGTATAACGCCGATCCCACCAAGGCTCAAACTGCCGGCTGTTACCAGTATGGCGGAAAACTTGGCGTGATCGACCCGTCCGCTATCTATCAGCCCGGACTTAAGCTGCTTCAGTGGCTTCCGTCGCCCAACGCACTCGGTGTGAACCCCAACTACAATTACACGTCGTTGGTGCCTACCACCAATCCGCGCCACGAACAGTTGCTGCGAATGGACTACAACATCAGTGACAGGTGGCGTTTGAACGGCACTTGGGGGCACCTGGCCAGTGACGCCGTTACGTCGCCCTACTGCCCGTCCACCTATTCACTTTGCGCGAACTTCCCGACTGGCACGCCATTCGTGTACAACCACCCTGGCAACTTAATCACGACCAACCTTTCGACCACGATCAACGAAAAGACCACCAACGAGTTTATCTGGGATTACGCTAACCACCCCGTGCAAATCGTGCCGGTCAATCCGTCGGCAATCACGGTAGCTGGTACCGGAATCAACTACGCGACCATGTTTACCGGCCCAAGCACAATCCCGCCTGGTGGGGCCTTGATTCCGAATTTTACTTTCAATGGCGGTCCGATCCAGAACTCCCCGACGCTTAACGGCGGTCAGGGCGGTTCATGGACGCCTTATCAGGGCTACAACACCACGTTCGAATTCGCCGACAACTTCAGCCGCATGCAAGGTAAGCACTTCCTGAAGTTTGGCGCTTACGTACAGCGCAGCCGCAAGAACCAGCCTGCGTACAACTGGCCATCGGGCAACATCAACTTCGGCGCAAGCAGCACGAATCCGTACGACACTGGCAACGGCTTTGCCAATGCTCTGACCGGTGTCTTCCAGAACTACACGCAATCCACGTCGTACCTGACGGGCGTATACCGCTACACCAACGCGGAATTCTATATTCAGGATCAGTGGCGACTGACCCAGCGCCTGACGCTGAACTTTGGCGTGCGCGCCTATTACGAGCAGCCGCAGTATGATCAGGGCGGCAACGCCTCGAACTTCCTGCCCAGCTCGTACAGTACCTCGCAGGCACAGCATGTCTATGCGCCTGGGATGGCGATGGAGGGCGGTGTCAATACCAAGGTCCTGATCGACTCTTCTACTATCGGCGCTGCTGGCGGACCAACGGTCGTGTGGTATCCGGGCATGGTCGGTGGCAGTTGCAACTATCCAAGCGCTCAGGCGTACAGCATCTGCGTCGGCAAGCTGATTCCCGGCGTGGGTACTGTCGGCAATGGCATGGTGCAGGCTGGCCAGCCCCCGTTTAATAACCCTTACCTGATGAATGTCCCGCCTATCCAGTTCGCGCCGCGTATCGGATTGGCATTCGACGTCACCGGGCACGGAAATCTTGTACTCCGCGCGGGCGCGGGCGCCTTCCCGGACCGCTTTCAGGGCAACCAGATTTTTAACTTCATCGGCAATCCGCCGGCTACCTATACGGCCACTCTCTACAACGGCACCGTCGCCAGTTTGAACGGCAACAATGCTCTGAGCGCTCCGGTCAGCCTCAACGTGATGGACACTAACGCCAAGGTTCCGGTTGTTTATAACTGGAACATGGGAATCCAGGCGAAACTACCGAAAGCATTTTCGACGGATATCGCCTATGTCGGCTCGACGAGCCGCCATTTGATCAACATGGTAAACATTAACGGCGTCCCGTTCGGCGGCGCGTTCCTGGCTCGGAACCAGGATCCGACGCAGAACAACGGAACCCTCCCTGGGGCGAACGCGTATAGCTCAACGTATATCCGTCCGATTCAGGGTTATGACAACATCTACATGCAGAACTTCGGCGGAACCAGCAACTACAACGCGTTGCAGGCGCAGTTGAACCGCCGTTTCAGCTCGGGTCTATTCATTAGCGCCAGCTATGTCTGGAGCAAGTGCATGGACACCGGCGATGCCGACGGCACACAGTTGCCGCTGTTCCCGACCGCTGCAATGCAACGTGCGTATCAGTATGGTCCGTGCGGTTTCGATGTCCGTCAGAACTTCACCGCCAGCTACGTGTATCCGCTGCCGAAGTTCTCGAAGATGATGAACTGGACGAACAACGGCGTGGGTAGCAGAATCATGGATGGCTGGAAAGTTTCCGGCGTAACCATCTTCCGGAATGGCAATCCCACGACGATCAACCAGGGCCTGGCAAGCGGCCAGGGCGTACAGTACTTCACCGGTACGGGCAGCCAGATCAGTACGCTCCGCGCGGTGGAAGTCGGCAACCCGCTCGCCGGGACCAGTAGCAGTCCGTTTGACCGCCTGAACCCGGCCGCTTATTCCCTGCAGCCGTTGCCAACAGTGGTTAACGGCCAGGTAACCGCGTACACCTACGGGTTTGGTCAGGGCCGCAACCAGATCATTACCCCGGGCGTGAACAACTTCGACCTGACCTTGGAGAAGGACATCACCATCAAGGAAGGGAAGCAGCTTATCATCAGGGCGGAAGCGTTCAATGCGTTCAACCACACGCAGTTCAGCGGGTTGAACACAACGCTTCAGTACACAAGTATCGCCAATCCCACGCAGACTACAGGTAGCATGCCGATTAATCCGACCACCGGCGCGATCAACTACAGTAGCAGCGCGTTCGGAGAAGTAAGCGGCGCGCGCGACCCGCGTCGTATCCAGCTTACGGCCAAGTTCGTATTCTAAAGACGAACCTTAACCTCAACCCAACCGGCAGGCTCGAAAGGGCCTGCCGGTTCTTCTTTGGTGCGCCCGGCAGGGCGCACTCACTTGGAGGTGCAAGTCCTCTACACACCCGGCAAGGGGAAGTGTTAGCTGAACGGCAAGGGTGTCCGTCGCGAGGCGGAATCTGGAGGAAGCTGTAAGCAAAGCGCTGGCCTGACGAACAGGAAGCGGATAGAGGCGGCACGGCGGGGTAAGCGGGCCAATAGACGCAAAGCCCAGTTCTTGCACGGAACGCCGTGACGTAGATCCGACAGGCATAAGCGTGAAGGTGAGTGCGCAATACCCGGGGAGATCTGATGACCTGCCTTGTGCTACCGGCATCGAGAGGTGTTGGGAAGGATCATCAGAAGTCAGCCGAGGCCATAGTAGCTGCTGGTAAGGGGCGAAGGGCCGAACATGAAACACGGGAGTAGGACAGCAGACCTCGATGCGAGTCGAAGAAGCAGAAGCGTACGCGAGTACGGCCAGCGCAGGCGAAGGCAGGCGGAACCTGCCGGGATCGGGCGCGGGTGCCGAGGCTGGCACGGCGGCTGTTGGGCGAACGAAACCGGAAGCGCCGCGGCTGATGGAAGCCGCAGTGGAGCGCAGCAACATGCTGTGCGCCTACGAGCGCGTGGTGAAGAACGAAGGAGCACCGGGAGTCGATGGACTGACGGTGGCCGCGTTCAAGCCATGGTTGCAGGCGCATTGGCCGAAGGTAAGACAGGCGCTGTTGGCGGGCGAGTACATGCCGGCGGCGGTGCGCAAGGTGGAGATACCGAAGCCGCAAGGCGGGGTACGCACGTTGGGCATCCCGACGGTGCTGGACCGGCTGATCCAACAGGCGTTGCATCAGGTTTTACAACCGCTGTTCGAGCCCGAGTTCTCCGAATCGAGCTACGGCTTTCGTCCGGGACGCAACGCGCACCAGGCGGTGAAAGCCGCGCAGTGCTACGTTGCCGAAGGCAGGCGGTGGGTCGTCGATCTCGATCTGGAGAAGTTCTTCGACCGGGTGAACCACGACATGCTGATGGCGCGGGTGGTGCGCAAGGTGAAGGACGAACGGGTGCTGGAGCTGATCCGGCGCTATCTGGAGGCGGGACTGATGGAAGGCGGGGTGGTGAGCGCGCGAACGGAGGGAACGCCGCAAGGCGGACCGCTGTCGCCGCTGCTGTCGAATATCCTGCTGACCGATCTGGACCGCGAACTGGAAAAGCGCGGGCATCGCTTCTGCCGCTACGCCGACGACTGCAACATCTACGTCGGAAGCGAGCGGGCGGGACAGCGTGTGATGAAAGCGATCACGGTGCTACTGGAGCATGACCTGAAACTGAAGGTCAATGCGGCCAAGAGCGCGGTGGCGCGTCCGTGGCAGCGGAAGTTTCTGGGCTACAGCATGACGTGGCACAAGAAACCGAAGCTGAAGATCGCGCAACCAAGCCGCGAGCGACTGGCGGAGAAAATCCGCAAGACGCTACGGGCGGCGCGTGGACAAAGCCTGAAACAAGTGATCGAACAACTCAATCCCCAACTGCGGGGCTGGGTTGCATACTTCCGGCTCACCGAAGTGAAGGGTGTGCTGGAAGAACTCGATGGCTGGATCAGGCATAAGCTGCGGGCACGGCTATGGCGGCACTGGAAACGCGTTTACACACGGGCGAAGAATCTGATGCGGGCCGGACTGAGTGAGAAACGAGCGTGGCTGTCGGCCACCAATGGGCGTGGCCCGTGGTGGAACGCCGGAGCCTCGCACATGCACGCAGCCTACCCGAAGTCATGGTTCGACCGCATGGGGCTAGTTTCGTTGCTGGATACTCAGCGGCGCTTCTCGCTTGCTTCATGAACCGCCGGATGCGGAACCGCACGTCCGGTGGTGTGGGAGGACGGCGGGAGTAATCCCGCCTCCTACCCGATTATAGGGACGAGGGCCTCGCGGGCTTCTACCATTGGTGAATCGTTGTTGACAACTATTGAATTGCTTTCCATGTGACTGAGACATACTATCCGTTCGTTCAACACTATTCTGGAGTTACAGAAACGGAATTCTGTGAAGGTGCTATGAGACTGAGACTGCTTTGTTCCTGGCTTATCGTGGTTCTTCGCCGTCACCTCTTCTTCGTTGTTCGCGGCGGACGCGACGGTCCCCGGCAAGGGCGACGTCTATGTTGTTCCGTTCTCGCATCTGGATTTGTTCTGGGCAGGCACCCGCGAAGAATGTTTGAGCCGCGGCGACCGCATCATCGCGAAAGCGATCCAGGTGGGGGAGAAGTACCCGGAAGCTCGTTATCTTCTGGAGGACGAAGTCTTCGTCGCGAACTTCGTTGAGACACATCGCGGCACTCCCGAGTTGGAACAATTCAAGCGCCTCGTGAAAGAAGGGCGCATCGAGATTGGACCCAAGTGGGCCGGCATCTTCCAGAACCTGCCACGGGGCGAAGCGCTGGCGCGGAACCTCTTTTACGGCAAGCAATACGCCAGGACGGTTTTCGGCGTTGATCCACAAACGGTGCATCTCGGAGACCTGCCCGGATACACGTGGCAGTTTCCGCAGATTGTCACCAAGTCGGATGTGCCATACATCATCATGACCCGCATGGGGCCGCAGGATAAGTCGTTGTTCAACTGGAAGTCTCCCGACGGTACCGACGCCCTGCTGTGGTACGTCAAGAAGGGCTACGGCTGGGGCGTTGGCCTGGGGCTTCACAAGGATTTGGATGAGGCGCGGTTCGCCAAGATCAAACGTGATCTCGACGATGTGCAGGCGACGGTGAACGGTCCGATTTACATGGGCTGGGGAACTGACCTGTTTGCGCCCAGCGAAAAGGTGGTTGAGAACATTGCGGTTCTGAACAAGAACCTTGCACCCTGGAGTTTCCGCCTGGCGACTCCGGATGAGTATTTCCGCGCGGCTTCGAAGGACAAAAATATTCCCGAGCTTGCGGGCGAGATTCCGTCCTCGTGGTCGAGCATTCTGACGACTTTTTTCCATCTCTGGCCGCCGATCATCAAGGCGACGGATACGATGCTCACGGCCGAGAAGTTTGCGACGATCGACTACGCGCTGGGGTATGCCGACTATCCGCAGGCGGAGTTTGATTCGTTGTGGAAAAACCTCATCCAGTCGATGGACCACAACAACTTCGGACAGGGCGGCGTGATCGGCGACGGACGGAACCTCGAATTCAGCCGCGAGGCTACTGACCGTGGTGGCGCGATTCTGCGCGATTCGTTGCGAAACATTGCCGAACGAGTTCGCCAGCCGTTTCCGGTTAGCACGGCGGTGGTCGTGTTCAACTCGAACAATTGGACCCGCGACGACATCGTCAATACGCACCTGAGCCTCTATGGCGACGTGGGGCCGGGCGACCGATTGGGTCAGTACAAGAACGGAATGCGCCTCGTCGATGAGAACGGAGCCGCGGTGCCGTTCAAGTTGTATCAGTCCTGGGGCACCGTGTCGCGCGGCATGGATATCAGTTTCATCGCGCGGGGCGTGCCTTCGCTTGGCTACAAAACGTATTACATGGTCCCGGCGGAGAAGTTCGAGGATTTTCCGAATGCGACGACGGTGACACTGGATGATCCTAACGCAGCCAGGCCGAAACGCACACTTGATAGCGACAAATTCGAAAACGAGTTCTACATCGTGAGCGTGGATCGGGCGACCGGAGGCATCACGATTTTTGACAAAGAACTCAACCGGAACGTCGTAAAGGACGTAGCGGTGGTGGGCACGGAAGAGCGCGGTGGCAACAGCATCGCCATCGAGCCCTACACCGGGCGGGACCAGTTGTTCACGGCGCAATCAGTTGAAGTCCAGGAGAACAACCCGGTGAAAACCATCGTCCGCATTACCGGATTACTTTCTGGCATGCCGGTGACGCAGAGAGTTTTTCTTTACGCGAACCTGAAGAAGGTCGATATCGAGACTACCCTGGATTGGACTCAGAACCGCTTCATGCGCGTGCAGCAGCGGTTCCCGTACGAACAGAAGGACGCAACCCTCCGTTACGGCATTCCATTCGGTTCAGCGGGGGACGCTGACATCATGCCGGGCACAGGTCCCCATTCGGGCGACGAAGTGTCCATGGCTGAGTGGAAGAATTGGCGGCAGATACAGGACTGGATGTTTGTCGGCAACCAGGAAGGCGGTTTCACGCTCTCGGCGGACCGGCAACTCATGATTGTTGGCCCCGGCGTGGTGAACGCCGGCATGCTGCGCGGCACGTATGCGACCCAGGAGTTTCAGTCCGATGGCAAAACAAGACTCGTCCAGGTGCCTGCCGCCGGAACATATACCTTCCGCTACTCGCTTACGTCGGGCAAGGGAGACTGGGCCGCCGCGAAATCGTATCGTGTCGGTTCCAATTTTGCCAATCCACTGATCCCGGTCACTTCCGTGGACGAACTTTCGGCGAAACAATTACCTCCGACGCATTCGTTCCTAACGCTAAAATCCGACAATCTTGTCGTCACTGCCCTGAAGAAGGCGGAGCAGAATGGCTCGATCATTCTGCGGGTGAACGAGACGGACGGGAAAACGGCATCAAGCGCAGTCGAGTTCCTGGGCGCGAATCGCAATTTCCAGGCTGTGAATCTGCTTGAAGAGAAGACCAGCAAGGGAGAAGAACAGACGTTGCAAGTGAAGCCTTGGGAAATCAATACCGTAGAACTCAAGGTGAAATAGTCGTGCGTGTTGAGGGTGCGCGGCGGCGAATCGCGCACCCCACACAAACATCAATAGACGAACCTCATGTCACAACAGAGTTGTCAACCAAGGACGGGACGCGGTAATTGCTTGAGTGCGACTTCAGGGCGGTTCGGCAGTTACCGTTTTTCAAATTCGGGTGCGCGAGAGATAGACATGACACGACACAAAAATGTATTTGGCTCATTGCTGTTGCTGATTCTTATAAGCACGGTCGCGATTGCACAGACGGCGACCGCACAGACAACGCAGCGCCAGGGCGTTGATAAACGTGT
Organism: uncultured Acidobacteriota bacterium; assembly: GCA_963777415.1. Lineage (GTDB taxonomy): Bacteria > Acidobacteriota > Terriglobia > Terriglobales > Acidobacteriaceae > JAEZPW01. Next base: position 372,839 of record CAVZQL010000015.1, on the reverse strand, counting down.
CGAAGCGATCCTCGGGCAGATGACCCTTGAGGAAAAGATCGACTACATTTCCGGCTATGACGACTTCTATATTCGCGCGATTCCGCGCCTGGGCGTACCCGAGTTGAAGATGGCCGACGGTCCGATGGGCGTGCGCAACTATGGCGCTTCCACCGCATTTCCAGCGGGCATCGCGATGGCCGCCTCGTGGGATACGGACGTGGTGAATCGAGTGGGCGCCATGATGGGCAAGGACGCGCGCGCCCGCGGCGTTAATTTCCTGCTCGGGCCCGGAATGAACATCTATCGTGCGCCGATGGCGGGACGGAATTTTGAGTATTTCGGCGAAGATCCGTTCCTCGCTTCTCGCATGGCAGTGGCCGATATCAAAGGCATACAAAGCCAGGGTGTGATTGCCACCGCCAAGCATTTCATGGGCAACAACCAGGAGTGGGACCGCCACCGCATCAGCTCCGACATGGACGAGCGAACGATGCGCGAAATCTATCTGCCTGCGTTCGAAGCGTCGGTCAAGGAAGCGCATGTGGGAGCCATCATGGATTCCTACAACTTCGTAAACGGCGTTCATATGACTCAGAACGGGTTCTTGAACACTGATGTGCTGCGCAAGGAGTGGGGCTTTACGGGAATCGTGATGTCGGACTGGGACGCGACGTATGACGCCGTGGCCGCCGCGAACGGAGGCCTTGACCTCGAAATGCCCTGGGGCAGGTTAATGAACCGACAGAGCCTGCTCCCGGCTATAAAAGACGGCAAGGTGACGGAAGCGACGATCGACGAGAAAGTCCGTCGCATCCTGCGCACGGCGATCGAGTTCGGCTTCTTCGACCGCAAGCAGGATGATTCCAATGCCTCTTCGTTTAATCAGGAGGCGCGCCAAGTCGCGTTGCAAGCGGCCTTGGGAGGAATGGTGCTGTTGAAGAACAACGGCGTCCTTCCGCTGAACAAGCCGGGCATCAAGAACATCGCAGTCATCGGCCCTACCGCAAATCCGGCTGTAACAGGTGGTGGCGGCAGTTCGAAAGTTTCGCCCTTCCTGTCGGTGAGCTTTCTCGAGGGAATCAGCAATCGTCTCGGCGCTGGCGCGAATGTCCTTTACAGCGCTGGCGTTCCCGTACTTTCGCAGATCTTCAATGAAACGAGATTTGCCACGCGGCTCGACGGAATGGAGCCCGGCATGGTTGGTGAGTACTTCGACAACCCCGATCTCTCAGGCACTCCGGCGGTTGTTCGTACTACTCGTCACGTCAACTTCCGATGGGGGCAAGGCAGTTATGCCGCCAGCGGAGCCGACAATTTCTCTGCGCGCTTTGCCGGATATTACACGCCGGAAGCGACGGGCGAGTACCGATTCTATCTCTCAAGCGATGACGGGTATCGTCTCTACCTGGATGACAAACTGCTAATCGAACACGCAGGGCAGGGAAGCGCCTTACAGCTTAAGTCCGTATCTCTCGAAGCGGGCAAGTCCTATAAGGTACGCCTCGAATACGTAAAGAAGACGCGCAAGGCGGGCATGTCCTTCGGGATTGCCCCGGCGATTGATCGCGCGATCGTTCAAGCCCGGGAGGTCGCTTCGCGGGCGGACTTCGTTGTGCTCTGTGTCGGCTTCGATCCGGCGAACGAAGGCGAGGGATCCGATCGCACATTTGCCCTTCCCCAGGGTCAGGATGAGCTGATCAAGCAGGTGCTCAGCGCGAACAAAAATGTAGTGGTTGTGTTGACCGGCGGCGGCAATGTGGACATGTCGAACTGGATTGACTCGACGCCGGCGCTTCTCCACGCGTGGTATCCGGGACAGGAAGGCGGGACGGCGCTGGCTCAGATTCTGTTTGGAGACGTCAGCCCGTCCGGCAAACTGCCGGTATCCTTCGAGCGCCGTCGCGAGGATAGCGCCACCTTCAACAGCTACTATGACCCGAAGCTGGGGGCATATCTGAGCGCAGACACGAGAGAGCCAAGGGGAGTCGTACATGGTCACATTGCCTATTCCGAGGGCATTTTCCTCGGCTACAGACACTTCGATAAGTCCGGCATCAAGCCGTTGTTTCCGTTCGGCTATGGCCTTTCTTACACAACCTTCAAGTATGGCAACCTGAAGGTTACGCCGGCCTCGGCAAAGGATGGCGAACCGGTTGCGGTGTCATTCGACATCACCAACACCGGTAAGCGGGAGGGCGCGGAAGTTGCACAGGTATATGTCGGCGACAAGAGTTCCACGGTCGAGCGGCCGGTAAAGGAGCTGAAGGGTTTTGCCAAGGTGAACTTAAAGCCAGGTGAAACCAGGAACGTGACGGTCGCACTTGATCGCAGGGCCTTCTCTTATTACGACGTGAACGGAAAACAGTGGAGGGTTAATCCGGGCGATTTCGCGATCCTGGTCGGCAGTTCCTGCGCGAAAACCGAACTGGATGGAAAAGTAACGCTTTCTCGCTAGATGCTTAACTGGAGCAACCCAGAAAGCAGCCTCTGTTGGGCGGTCGCTAAAAGGCGACCGCCCGTTTTTAGATCTGCCCCTCGCCGAGTGAGCAGGCTTGATTCACCACAAGTGAATGTTCCTTGCAAACAATTGAATTGATTCTGAAGCACTACGATGGTCTCATGATGCCCACGGACTGAGACATCATCATGAGACGGCGACAAACACTCTGCACGTTGATCCTGATTGCATTCTTTTTGCTCACCCAGCCACTCCATGCGCAGCAGACATCCGCGGGGGGAGCAGCCTCCGAGGTGTACCTGGTGCCCTTTTCGCACCTCGATTTCTTTTGGGGCGGCACTCGCGAGGAATGCCTCGCCCGGGGCAATCAGATCATCGCGAAAGCGATCGGCATCGCCAGGGAGCATCCGGAGTTTCGCTTTCTGATCGAAGACGACAACTTCGTTGCCAACTACGTTGACACGCACCCAGACTCGCTCGAACTGGCGGACTTGAAGCGCTTCGTCAGGGAGGGCCGGATCGAGATCGCGCCCAAGTGGGCTGCAATTTTCCAGAACATCCCGAACGGCGAAGTTCACGTGCGTAACTTTCAGATTGGAAAACGATATGCGCGCACCGTCTTCGGAGTTGATCCGCAGGTGGCACACCTCGGCGATCTGCCCGGTTATACGCCGCAGTTTCCACAGATCGCAAGCAAGTCGGGCGTACCCTTCATGGTGATGACCCGAATGGGGCCCAAAGATACGCCGCTGTTTCATTGGAAGTCGGCCGATGGGTCGAAGGTGTTGCTCTGGAATACGCTCCATCACTACAGTTGGGGGTCGGACATCGGCCTGCATCGCGACGTGACGCCCGCCCTGCTTGGAAAGCTGCGGAGCCAAGTCGCTGAGGCTCGCGCTACGACAAATGGCCCGCTCTTCATGAATTGGGGGAGCGATCTTTGGGCACCCACAGACAAGCTCGTCGAAAACGTAAAGGTCCTGAACCGGCAAGATTCCTCGCTGCGCATACGCTTCTCAACGCCAGCCGAATTCTTCCGTGCGGCCAAAAACGCGGATGTCCCAGACATTTCGGGTGAGATCCCATCCTCGTGGCCGAACGTAATCTCGTCTTTGCCGCATCTCTGGTCACTCGCATCTCCAGCAACCAACACACTGCTGAATGCCGAGAAGTTTGCGGCCATCAATTACGCACTCGGATATGCACAATATCCGCAGGACGAATTCGACCTGCTGTGGCGAAAGCTGATCGAATCGATGGACCACAATCACGATGGGCAGGGCGGCAAAACGGGCGACGATCGCAAGATGCAGTATTCGCAATTGTCACTGGTTCGTGGCGGCGAGATCCTCCACGACATGACGCGGAACATTGCCGAGCGCGTGGAGTTCGCTTTTCCAAAAAGCCATCCTATCGTCGTGTTTAATGCCCTGGGCTGGAAGCGCGACGACGTCGTGAACGCGCATGTCACGCTCTATGGCCCGATTGCGCCGGCCAACATCGACGACTATCGGCGCGGAATGCAATTGATCGATGAGAAAGGCGAGCCCGTTCCGTTCGACGTAAATGAGTACAGAGAAAATATCTCGCGAGCGCTCGACCTGACCTTTGTCGCGCGTGATGTTCCTTCCCTTGGCTACAAGACCTACTATCTCGTGCCGACGGATCAGCCGCGACGATTCGACCCTGCCGCGACCGTGACGCTTGATGACGAGCAGGATCGCAAGGAGCCACGCCGGTCCATGGGCGCGGACATCATGGAGAACGAGTTCTACCGCGTCACCGTGGACAAGCCCACGGGGCGGGTCACGGTGTTGGACAAGGAACTGGGCCATGATGTCGTGAAAGACGCCGAGATCATTGCCGTCGAGGAGCGAGGTGGAAACTACATCGGCGTGGAGCCACTCAGCGGCCGCACCATCTTCACATCGGTGGACCGTGTGCGCCTCGAAGCCAATAATCCTGTGCGCACCACACTGGTCATCGAGGGACGAATCGCCGACATTCCAATCCAGCAGCGCTACATGCTCTATCGTGGCCTGAAGCGCGTGGATGTGGAGAACACGATCCAGTGGGTCGGGCCGCGGTTCGTCCGCATCCAACAACTGTTTCCCTATGGCGATCCGGCAGCGCGGATATACTACGGCGTTCCCTTTGGCGCACAGGCATCCGATGACCTGATGCCGGGCACCGGGCCTCACGTATCCGACGAGATTACGCGCGAGTCCTGGCTTCAGTCCCGCCAGGTGTTGGACTGGATTTCCGCGTCGAGTGCGCGATCAACCTTGACGATCGGTTCCGGCCACCAGCTTTACAAACTCAGCGACGGCGTGATTCGCGCCGAGATGGTGCGCGGCGCACGCTTTGCTTCGGTCAAGGTGGTACGCGGAGACGAGACCACCTCGGTGTTTTACCCGCCGCCGGACAAATACACTTTCCGCTTCACGATATCGTCGGCGGCTGGCGATTGGAAAACCGCCCGCGCCTATCAGGTTGGAATCAACAGCACCAATCCGCTGCTCCCGATCAGCGTGGTGGACGAGGTGTCGCATAAGTCGTTGCCGCCGACGCACTCCTTCTTGTCGATGGACGCCGCGAACGTCGTACTTAGCTCGGTCAAGAAAGCCGATGCGAATTCATCGATCATGGTGCGGTTCTATGAGATCGAGGGCCGTCCATCGCAGGCCCATATCGAATTCCTGGGCCGGCACGCGCCAGTTCGCGAGACGAATCTGCTCGAGCAGGATCTGAAGGCGCCAGAACGCCAGGTGCTGGATATCTCGCCCTACGAGATCAAGACGGTGAGGATGAGTGCCGGTCATTAGCAGCACTCAACTTCCGGTGAATCGTGGTTAGCAATTATTCGATTGCGTTGACTGCGCGCGAAGCATACTATGCCTTCGATTGAGGGAATACAACATGAGAAAACGCACGTTCAGATTTGTTGCAATCCTGCTTATACTCTTGGCCGCTTCGATGGCGTTCGGCCAATCGAATGCTTCGTCTCGCGATGCTATTGATAAACACGTTGAATCGATCCTCGGCCAGATGACGCTGGACGAAAAGATTGATTACATTGGCGGGTACAAGGATTTTTACGTTCGAGCGATTCCGAGGCTCCACGTCCCTGAATTAAAGATGGCGGATGGCCCCTTGGGCGTGCGTAATTATGGGCCTTCGACGGCATTTCCCGCCGGCATTGCCATGGCTGCGTCGTGGGACACGGATCTGGTCAATCGAGTCGGCACCATGATCGGCAAGGACGCACGCGCGCGAGGCGTTCACTTCCTGCTCGGGCCCGGCATGAACATTTATCGCGCCCCCATGAGCGGTCGCAACTTCGAATACTTCGGCGAGGACCCGTTCCTCGCGTCCCGCATCGCTGTTGCCGATATCGAAGGGATTCAAAGCCAGGGCGTGATCGCCACCGCCAAGCACTACATGGGGAACAACCAAGAGTGGGACCGGCACCGAATCAGTTCCGATATCGATGAGCGAACGATGCGAGAGATTTATCTGCCGGCGTTCGAAGCATCCGTCAAGGAAGCGCATGTGGGCGCCATCATGGACTCCTACAACCTGGTCAACGGCGTTCACGTGACCCAGAGCGGGTTCTTGAACACCGATGTGCTGCGCAAAGACTGGGGCTTTACTGGGATCGTGATGTCGGACTGGGATGCGACTTACGATGGTGTCGCGGCAGCGAATGGCGGGCTGGATCTAGAAATGCCCAATGCGAAACTGATGAACCGCCAGACGCTGCTGGCCGCGATCCGCGACGGCAAATTGTCCGAGTCTGTCATTGACGAGAAAGTGAGGCGCATCCTGCGCACAGCGATGGAATTTGGTTTCTTCGACCGGACACAAACCGATGCGAAGATCCCGCGGCCGAATCCAGAAGGCCAGCAGGTCGCGTTGCAGGCGGCGTTGGGCGGCATGGTGCTGTTGAAGAACGACGGCGTTCTCCCGTTCGCTAAGTCGAAGATCAAGAACATCGCCGTGATCGGTCCAACTGCGGATCCAGCCGTGACCGGCGGAGGCGGCAGTTCAAAGGTCAAGCCTTTCACTTCCGTCAGTTTTCTGGAGGGAGTCAGGAACTACGTTGGATCAGCCGCCACTGTGTCCTATGCCCCGGGCTTCCCCGTACTCGACGAGATTTTCAAGAGCTCCCGATTTGTCAGTAAGTCGGACGGCACCGAGCTTGGCCTCGTTGGCGAGTTCTTCAACAACGCCAACCTGCAAGGACCACCTGTGCTTACACGCAAGGACGAGCACATCAATTTCCGTTGGGGATACGGCAGCTATACCGACGGCGGGCCAAACAATAACTTTTCCGCACGATGGACTGGTTTCTACCGTCCCGAATCCAGTGGCGAGTATCGGATCTTTGTCGATGGCGACGATGGTTATCGTGTTTTTGTGGATGATCAGCCCGTCATTTCCCGCTGGATAGCCCAAGGCGAAAGCCTGACGGAGAAGACGCTCAATCTTGAAGCTGGAAAGACCTACAAAATTCGCTTGGAGTATTTCCAAGGCGGCGGGCAGGCTTCCATCGGTCTCGGCATTGAACGCTCGAACAATCGCCCTCTGGAGCAGGCCAGAGAAGCCGCGAGAGCAGCCGACGCGGTGGTGCTATGTGTCGGCTACGATCAGTCCACGGAAAGCGAAGGTTTCGATCGAACCTTCAAGCTTCCTGAAGGTCAGGACGAATTGATCAAGCAGGTCTTGAACGCGAACAAAAACGTAGTTGTCGTGCTGGTCGGCGGTGGAGGAGCGGACATGACTGAGTGGGTTGATTCGACGCCGGCTCTGCTGCATGCCTGGTACCCAGGCCAGGAGGGCGGGGCTGCGCTGGCGCAACTCCTGTTCGGCGACGTCAGCCCGTCGGGGAAACTTCCCATCTCGTTGGAGCGACGGCGCGAAGACAGCGCCACTTACAACAGCTACTACGATCCGAAGTTGAGCACCGCCAACAGCGGCGATGTCAGAGATACGACTGGCGCGGCCAGCGGCCATGTCGCGTACAAAGAAGGCATTTTCCTGGGTTATCGTTATTTCGACAAGAACGGAACAAAACCGCTCTTCCCGTTCGGCTATGGATTGTCCTATACAACATTTAAATACAGTGATTTGATGGTGACGCCGGTCTCTACAACGGACAATGAGCCGGTCACCATTTCATTCGACATTACCAACACAGGCAGACGCGAGGGCGCCGAAGTCGCGCAGCTTTACGTCAGCGACACACATTCAAAGGTGGAACGGCCAGTCAAAGAACTCAAAGGCTTCACGAAAGTTAACTTGAAGCCCGGTGAAAAGAAGAATGTGAGGCTTGTGCTGGATCGTCGCGCGTTCTCGTACTACGACGTGAGCAGCAAGCAATGGAAAGCCGAATCCGGGGACTTCGCGATCTCGATTGGCAGCTCATCCGCAAAGAGTGAACTGACCGGAAAGGTAAACCTCACGCGTTAGCTGATTGGGGCGTTGCGAAAAGTCGCCCTATGACCCCTATAAGTTCGCTTCCCATGGTTGTCTGGGGCGGTGATTAGCCGCCCCCTTTTCATCTTGTTAAAGACGTTGCTGATGGCTTTACCCTCGAACTCTTCTTTGATACGGTCGAGAAGATGAGTCATGAACCTTCGACATTCTGCATATCTGTGCAATCAATGGGAAGCATAGCCGGCTGATGCGTGAATTCTTCCAACTGCTCAGCCGGAATCGCAATTTCCGCTTTACCTGGACGGGCCAGGTTGTCAGTGAAATTGGGGATAATTTCAACAACATTGCCGTCTTCGCATTGGCCATGGCGCTTACACATTCGGGCATGGTCGTTACCGGTGTCCTTTTGGCACGCGCTGTTCCAGCCATTGCGGTTGGTCCGCTGGCTGGCGTATTACTCGATCGGTTCGACCGCAAACGAATCATGATTGCCAGCGACCTCATGCGTGCATTGGTTGCACTCGGCTTCATCTTCACGGCTACGTCGCACCGCATCGGGTCGCTTTACTTGTTTAGTGCCCTTCTCATGGTCGCCTCGCCTTTCTTCACTGCGGGACGGTCTGCAATCCTCCCCACGATTGCAAGCCCGGAAGAGATCCATGCCGCCAATTCACTCACACAGACGACGCAATGGATGACGCTCACGGTCGGAACCTTTCTTGGCGCGACCGTGGTTGCCATCGGATACAAATGGGCGTTTGTCTTCAATGCCCTCTCATTTGTCTTTTCCGCCTGGTGTATTTGGCACCTGAGAGTGCCTGATGCGGCAGACTTTCGCGCAAAGCGCAAGGCGCAAGCCGAAGATGAGGTGATACGTCCCTGGCACGAGTATCGCGAGGGTCTGCGCTACATGCGCTCGGTACCGCTTGTATTTGCGATTGCCCTGCTTTCGGTCGGTTGGGCCACGGGGGGCGGCGCTGCACAAATCCTCTTCACACTTTTCGGCGAAGTGGTGTTCAATAGAGGAGCCTCGGGGATCGGGATCATATGGGGCTGCGCCGGCCTGGGGTTGCTTTGCGGTGGGGCGTTGGCGAGTTGGCTCGGCAGACGGCTCTCTTTTGACGCTTACAAACTCACCGTCTTCATTGACTACCTCGTACACGGAGCCGCCTACGTCCTCTTTAGCAGGGCGCAGAGGTTCGACATGGCGCTGCTCTTCATCTTCGTGTCGCGCGGCGGCATGGCCATCAACTCTGTTCTGAACTACTCCTATCTGTTGAACACGGTTGCCGATCGCTATCGTGGGCGCGTCTTCGCCACAATAGAAACGCTCACCTGGGCCATGATGATGGTATCGATGATGGCTGCCGGCATTGCTTCAACACACTGCAGCCCGCGCCTGATCGGTATGATTGCAGGTCTGCTCAGTTCAACTACCGCAATTTTCTGGGGCTGGGCAAACTGGACTGGACGCCTTCCTCTCCCTGATATGGCGGGGGCCGACACTGCGGCGGCAGAAGTTCATACAGATCGCGTTGTTTAGCGTCGTGGCTGGTTGGCGGTACTGTCAAAATGCGAGTCTGACGCCAAGTTGCAATCTTCGGGCGCTCGCGGCAGAGGAAGGCTCACCGAAACGGAGACCCGCGCTGAGGTTGCCGATGTAGCTGGTGTAGTTGCTTTTGTTCAGTACATTGAAGGCATCGACGGCGACTGTCGCGGTCGGGTGTTTTTCTCTACCCGAGAGCAATCGAAAATCGCGCGACCAGCGCAAATCGAGCTTCACGGAACCGGCGCCCTGCAACGTGTTGCGGCCGACACCGTTCGGCCTGTCATTGTTTATGCTGTTGTTGTTGGAATCTGTACCGAGTGTCTCGGTGTAAGGCTGGCCGGAGCTGGCTTGCAAGACAGCGCCGAGGCTGAGCAGCTTTCCGGGATTGATCGTCCCGAGCAGAGTCAGCGTGTGACGCCGGTCCCAATCTGCGCGTCCCCAGTCGGCGCCAGGGTTGTAAGGATCGGATGGCGCATACCAGATGCCGCTCGTGTTGTTGTCAGTTGAACTAAGCCTGTATTGCACCTGCCCGGAGAAGTAGCGAGTCGCGTTTCCGCGCACTTGCAGTTCAAGCGCATCACCGTTCTGACTGCCTTTCGCCTCGATTACACGAGTGACCCCGAATGCCGGGGCCAGCGCCTGCGACGGATAGTACAAAGACCGAAATAAATCCACGCTGCGGGAATGAATGTATGTCGCCGTGAGAGTAGTTTTCTTCGCCAACTGCTGCTCAAGACCGATGCTCGACTGCAACATGTATGGAAGGCGCGTCCCGGGGCCAAGACGAACAACGCTAGGCAGTGGCAATGGAATGCCATTGGCAAACGCATCCGGATATCCAATCTGATACTCAGGACTATTCTGGATGACATACTTCGTCAATTGTTGGTCGCCATAGTGCAGTAAATCCGCCACGGGCGACGGGCCGGTGCGATCGTAGAAGATCCCCGCGCCACCGCGAATGACGGTTTTCTGCCCCAGGCCCGCCGGGGAAAAGGCGAATGACATGCGCGGCGCGAGATTATTGTTGCTTCCAATATAGTTCTGCCAGTCGTAGCGCAGACCTAGATCGAACATCAGATCCGGGCGGACGCGGATCTCGTCCTGAACGAAGGTGGACACTATCTTCTCCGTAAAACGAAGACGCCCATCGCCTTGCTGCTGAATAAACTGCGACGGGTGGTTTGGATAATCCGCCAGACTGTCGAAGGTGAACACGCCGAGTCGCTTTGTGAAATCGTCGTAGCCTCGCCGCGTGAAATCGGGCACGCTGACTCCGGCTTTGATCATGTGGCGTCCGGTCGCATACGAAACCGTGTCGCTGCCGGCGAAGTAAAGTTCGGTCTTCGAATAGTTCGCCTGTGCTCCACCCCCCGTGAAATAGTCGGGGACAATGATGCCCGGAGCGTCATTGATGCTGGTGGTTACATCTTCGGCGTGGCCGATATAAAGAGTGAACTGGTTGAGCGCTTTCGGCGTCAGCATGTGGCGCGCCTTGATGACGCCCTCGTCAGTACGGACGTTATTGTTGGTCCCAGCCTCGGGAAGCACAAAGCCGCCGGCCCTCTGGTTTCGCTTGCTCATGGATAGATACGAGTACTGGGCCGAAACGCTGTTGTCTTCCTTCAGATAATGCTCGACGCGAACAGCTCCGCGCAGATACCGGGCCGGGCTTGGCACATTCTCTCGAAGATTGATGTCGCCCGGCAGAAAAGCGTCAACCGCCGACTGCACGTCATCCGAATTATGTTCCAGCGACGCATTGAAAAACGTGCTCTTGATGCCCCGGACCGGACCGGTCAGATAGCCGTCGAAGTTTCGGCGCTGTTCGGGTGCGCGCACCGCTGCGAAAGCGTCGCGCGCATTCAATACGGAGTCGCGAAAAGTGAAATTCAATGTGCCGTGATAACGGGGCTCCGGGGCTTTCGTGACGATTTCGATTCGCCCCCGGCCAGGACGCAAGTACTCAGCCGAGTACGGATCCTGATTGACCTTGATTTCCTTAACAGTTGACGCTTGAATCTGGCTATCGCGGACCTCCATCCCGTCCACGACGACCGTCACGCCCCCGGTGCCGACGGCGCCGGGGTCAAGGAACAGTGACATGGCTGCGATGTAGTCGTTATCGAGGACGGGAATCGTGGCTAGACTTTTATCATTGAGGGAATTGGAACTCTGATTTTCGCTCGGCTCCGTGCTTAGCTGATCCACCTCGCTACTAACAACCATTTCCTGTGCCGCTGCGATGGAGAGGATAGCCTTGAACGGCTTAGTCTGCTGATTAGCCACAACGACGCGATCGCTGAAGAGCTTGAATCCGGGGCTTCGCACCCGCAGAGCGTGTGCGCCTGCGCGCACGTTCTTGAACACGAAAACGCCGCTCGCATCTGTCAGTTCCAGACGCTGTCCCGGAGTGCCGGAATCCAAAACAACTTCGCAGGCGACAACACGAGCGCCCGAGGGATCCTCGACTGTCCCGCTTAACTGGGTGAGGACGGCGGCGGCCTGTCCGGATACGCTCTGGGGTGATGAGCCGACCAAGAAGAAGAAAAAGCAAGCAACGAGAGTAACCCAACCATGCAAGTTGGCGAGCGTGCGCTGCTGGTTCATGCCATCGAATATGGCGCAACGCTTGCTGGACGACAATTGAATTTCCGTTACGCACCGTTCACTTTTAGTGAGGTGCCCTACGGCGGGATCGGTGGTGCCTATCTAGGAAGTGGCTGAAGCTATGATTGTGTAGTCCAACGCGCTTCCGGAACCCATAATGCCCCGGGTTGACTCGACGCCCGTCGTCACGCCTTGGTGCTACTAGCATCGAAGAAATTCCTTATCTCAGTATCAACATCCGTTCTGCTATCATCGCCGCCATGGCAAAGGAGGTTGCTTTCATCCGTTTTTCTGCTTCTTGCTAGCAGACTCAGAAGGAACAACCTCAAGGTTGTTGGTGACGGAAAATACTCCCGGAACTGTATTTGCTCTTATCCCCGCCATGTTCTTGTCGTTCTGATTGTCGACCACGCCCACGAGCGTGATGCGGCCATTGTCTACGATGAAGTGAATGGACGGGACTGCGCCCCACGAGTATCTGCTGAGACCACCAAAACTGTAAACGGCATCGTAGACTTGGCGGCGAATTCGGTCGTCCATGGGCGAGGGTGGCAGAACTTCTATATTGTTCGTCACACTCTCGATACCTTCGATATGGCGCACGGAAGCTTCGGCGTCGGCCTTGACCACGGGGGCGGTGACTTGACCCACCAGCGTAACGTGGTTGCCATCGACCTTAAACTCAAGGTTGTCGAACACGTTGTAATAGGGGTTCATCAGCAACTCATGCATGACCTCACGCGAGATGCGCGTGCCAGGCTCGGTTGCGTCAAGCTTCACACGATTGTCCGGCACCGCAAGAACCTGCGCCAGCGCGGTCGCTGAAATCAGAATCGCTGAAAGAAACGTCGCTAGTTTGTATCGCATCGTGAATGACCTCCTATTAAGTCGTCCTCATGCACTCTTGCGAACCCGCCTTTGTTCCGGTTGTGGGTAAAGACTTGGTCAACTGTTCGTAAAAAACTGTCAATGGGTTCCTGCCGGAATGGGAGCCACCCGGCTGGCTCAAAGTTGAAAGGCGCAGCTACAGCCAGTGGGCGGGGCGCGAGCAGTTGTTTGAGCGAGAGCGAGAATAGAATCCGAACAATAGGATCACCATCATGCGCGAGGAATACCGCGCAAGAAAACTGTTTTGGGTACCAGTGCCGACGGTGACTCGTACATCCCGCGCGACTGTGTCCCGGTGGGTGCTGCAACGCCGGAAGGCAATTGATTGCGACAAGCGATAGCAGCCGTATGCATCGGCATCCGCTACAACTTGCGCCAACAGTGTGACAACACCGTAGTCATTTGCATTACAGCGGCGTTGCTGCCGGTCAGCCCACGAGAACTTGCGGCTTCAAGCCGTATTTCTGCCCAACAGACGATTTACCGGCGAGTGTCGGGTTATCGCAGCTGCCAGTTCGGCTCCGCCAATACTGAACCCGAGTGCTTTGAGCCAACCGCGCTTCGCGAAAAGCCCCATTGTGACTCCCGCGCTAGCAATAATGAACCTGACTGTTTGGTCTTTGCCACCTAAGTTGTGCTTCATCGACGACCTCCAATGTGTGTTCCGGGTTGATAGATGCTGGATGGTGTTTATACGCCGCCCAAGATTTAGGAGACGCAGTTCGAGAATTACTTTGCGGCTACAGAACTGTGACCCGCTATCTGCTTCCAATCGCCATCCTGCCGTTGAAACACATCGGTAGTGATGATTGTTCTGGCGAAGTGCTTGCCGCGAATGATGGAGTCGTAGGTGCTTTTGTAGGTCGCAACGGCTACGTCGCCGTAAACGCGAACCTTCAAGTCGCTGATATTCTCGCTGTTGGTTTTGTTGTTCCTGCTGTCTTTCATGTCAGCAAGGACTAACGGTTTGGTGTCCCAAGTCCCCCGACTTGTGCCCCCGGTCCAGCCCTCCGCCAAATACTTTTCGTAAAAGGCCGAGTCGTTGGCCAAATCGGCCTTTACGGCGTCGTTTTCCAGTTTTGTAATCGCAGCGACCGCATCGGCATCGGTGCTCTGGCTGAACGACATTGAGGGAAGGGCTGCAACCACTGCCAACAGAAGGAAAAGCGTCACGAGCAACTTCTTCATGAAATTCCTTTCGTAGAGGGAACGTGAGTCCCCGTCGAGACACTTAGGTGCGCGGCATGGCGTCCGGGTTGGTCAGGGAAGATTTACGCTTGCGACCATACCCTGGGTGCAGACGCGAAACCGTTTCCACGCCCGACCACTTACATGCTGTTTTTCAGATTGCAAATTTGAACAACTGTAAGAAAATCGAATCAGTTCGACGTTTGTAGGAGTGGACATGAAAGTCGTCGCATTCAACGGCAGTCCGAAGATGGAGAAAGGCGATACGTCGCTCATCCTCACGCCGTTCCTTGATGGGTTGAAGAGCGCAGGCGCGGAGGTTGAACTGTTCTATACGAGCAACCTGAACATCAATCCTTGCCGTGGCGAATACAACTGCTGGTTCAAGACTCCCGGCAGGTGTTTCCAAGATGACGATGTGCAAGTCATCCATCCTAAACTGCGGGAGGCTGATGTCTGGGTATTTGCCACCCCTGTTTACTTTTGGGGCATGCCGGGACCTCTGAAAACATTGCTCGACAGAGTCCTTCCATTGGGAGAACCGTTCATCAGTTTGCGGGATGAGCACAGCACCCATGCACTTCGGGCCGAGGTTAAAGCCCGTAAGGTTGTGTTGGTCTCAAGCTGTGGGCTGTGGGAAAGGGATAACTTTGATCCGCTGCGGATGCACATTGAAACCGTGTGCCGGATGTTTGGATTTGAGTTCGCGGGAGCCATCCTGCGTCCTCATGGCTCTACGTTCTCGTTTATGTTGCAGCGTGGAGCACCGGTGAACGACGTCGTGGACGCCGCGAGAGACGCTGGCTGTCAGCTTGGGAGCAGCGGAGTGATGTCGGCCACAACGCTAGAAGCCGTAAGCCGACCGCTGCTGTCTCGCGATGCATTCATGGAAGCGGTGAACCACGATTTTCAGCGCAGGGTAGACAAGGCAACTTCGTAAACAAGCCCAGCAAGTCTTTGCTGGGCCTAGATTTATCGGTTTATTGAAGGATTTCTTGATGTCTGGTGCCGAAGGGGGGACTCGAACCCCCAAGACCTTTCGATCACATGGACCTGAACCATGCGCGTCTGCCAATTCCGCCACTTCGGCTTTTGTGGCGCAGTTAATCTGCGGATGCCCCTTTCATTTTTATCAGCAGGGTTGCTCCATGTCAAACGAGCCATGACCTAAGCGTCCGTTAAAAACGTAAGCTCAAACAACGTTTTGCGAGGGAAACGGCTCAAACAGAAGGTGAGCAGTTTGTCGAATCCTCGCAAGTTTCTACCCGCGGAGCAAAAAAAGCCTTGGGCCTGGTCATAGCGGGAACTTACAATCGCGAAGGAGTAGCTGATGTCAGGACATACAGGAACGGGTTCTGCACTCATGCAATCTGAAACGAACACAAAATTGCGCGCTCTGGCGCACGACCTCAGCAATGCCATTGAGACGATTATGCAGGCCTCATACTTGCTGGCGCAGGCACAACTTGAGGACAACGCCAAGAAATGGCTTGAACTGATCGACAACGCCACTCGCGATGCCGCTCGCATTAATCGTGAGATTCGCGAGATCCTGCGGTCGGAGAGCGCCAAGACATAGATCCCGCCCCTCGGCGGCAGCGTCATGCCGCGCGAAAATCAGTCTGCCCCGGCAGACTCATTGCGCGGAGGAAATCCTGCGCGAGGTGATATCCCTCAATGGTCCCCACGTCCATGTAAGCTTCGCCACTGTAGGTTCCTCGCACGACGTTCCCCGCTTCGATGAACGCATTCAGCAGGTCGCCCAGAAATAAATCTTCCCGATGCCGCGATTCCCACAGCAGCTTTAGTGCATGGAACGCCTGCCCCGTGGCCGTGACCGCGCCCCATATCCAATGCGATTCGGCGCCTTCCTTCTTAACCTCAACCCGCGTGACGTATCCGAAGCTATCACACACCACGGCGTCGAAGGCCGCCGGATCGAGCACCGGGAACAGCACCAGGTTGATTCCCATTTGCGCTTGCATCGCCGGCAAGAACGCGTTTTCCGGGAACCAGATCGTATCCGGCAGGCCGATCAGTACCTGCTCTTTTTCTCGGGTGAAGGGTTCGGCACGGAAGATTGCGTCGCATAGTCCGAGCGGCGCTCTTTGTACGACGTAAAAGATTTCGGCGGCGTAGTCGCGTTCCGCGAAGTAGCGGATAATGTCGGTTTTCTCCGGCGAGATGACCATGCATATCTGGGTTACGCCGGCCGCAATCATTCGTTCGACGAGATATTCCGCCACTGCCTTCGGGCGTTCGACCCCCTCGATCCGCCGCGAGCCGACGGGCAGCAATTCTTTGGAGCAACCGAGCGGTTGGATCCTTTGACCTTCACCCGCAGCCGGAATAATTCCAATCATGACCCTACCTCGATGGGACCGATACTCGCTGAATCGTCGCAACCTCCTGGAGAGGGCGAGTCGCGCCCGATGCTTCCTCCAGATAATGCAGCAGTTGCTCCGCGCGGGCATCTCCGGTGTGTTCGCAAAGAACGCGTTCGCGTGCGCGATGCGCGATGCGCGCCAGTTCGTCGTCGCCCATCTCCAGAACCGAAAGGACGTCCTCCGTTTTGGTGACGATCAGTATCTCTTCTCCGGCGCAGAAGAATGTTTCCAGTCCTTCAAACCAGTCGGACGCGATAGCCGTCCCACATGCTGCAGCCTCAAAGAAACGCCCCGAAGGGCAGTAACCGAATCGCGCCATGCCGTCCCGCGTGATGTTGAGCGTTGCCCGCGAAGACGAATAGAGCGCCGGGTGATCGGGGGGAGCGATGTGATCAAAGCGCCGCGCATTCCGTGGCCACACCCAACTCTTGGGATAGAGCGACCCTGCCAGCACAAACGACGAACGTGGCATCAGCCTCGCCGGCCTCAAAAATAGTTCGTCGAGTTTCTCTTGCCGATCGGCGGCATAGGTGCCCATGTAGCTAAGGTCGCAGCGCATCTTCTCATGGACGGCAACGCGCGCGTGCGTCTCCGGATCGACGCAACCGTAAAGCGGCCGCGCCCTGCGCACTTTCCATTCCGATTCCAGTTCATCGAGAATTCGACCGCCCGTAAAGGAGAGGTACAGGTCAAACGCATTCATCTGACCCCGGCGCAAATAATCGACATCGCCGGACGCCAGATTCGCGAGCGTGATAGGGGTGTCCAGGTCGTAAAAAACGTGCATTGGCCTCGGCAGCGTGAAAACTTCGTCACAGATTCGCGCGCCTTCCGGACAGTAGCTTCCAACGATCACGACATCGGACGCGGCGGCCTCGGCAAGCGCTCGCGAGCGCACCTCTTTCCACGAGCCATACAGAGCAACATCGCAGTACTCGCAGCCGATCAGATCGCGCCGCCAGTAGTAATAATCCACGTCCTTTTCGAAGAAGTTGATATGGTGTCCGCGCCGGTGCAACGCTCGGAAGAGTGCGCGGTAAGGCGTCGCGTGTCCATTACCCCAGGAAGATGAGATCGTCAGCCCGAAAACCGTGATCTTCAAAACGGATATCCAGCAGCAGAATTGTACTCACAAGTACTCGCAATGAGATGGCTGCGGGCCTCGCGCTGTTGCCGCAAGACGGACCCTGACGAGCGCGCCTTAAAAACAAAGCGCGCCCGAAAAGGCGCGCCTTAATCCTACCCGGATCGGCTAAGGCTCACGGCTCCAATTGCGCGTCCATGGTGATCTTGGCATTCAACACCTTGGAAACCGGGCAGCCACTCTTTGCAGCGTCGGCAGCCTCTTGGAACTTCGCCGGGTCGGCTCCGGGAATTCGCGCGCGAACCGTCAGGTGCACGGCCGTGATGGCAAATCCCGCGTCTACTTTCTCCAGCGACACCGCAGCCTGGGTCGCGATCTGTTCGGGGGTGAGTCCCACGCCGCCCAGTTGTGCGGACAGCGCCATGCTGAAGCAACCGGCGTGCGCCGCCGCGATCAGTTCCTCGGGATTCGTGCCGGGTTCCCCTTCAAAGCGGGTCGCGAAAGAATACTTCGTGTCCTTGAGAACGCCACTGTCAGATGAAATGGTTCCTTTGCCGTCTTTCAAACCGCCTTTCCAGACGGCGCTCGCTTTTCTTTGCATCGTTAAGCTCTCCTCAGCCAATTAAGCAGAAATGTAGGTTGCCTCAGCTTTGATTCGGACAAAGCCGCAATGGCTCCACTGTTTTTGACGCCAGGTGAAAACTTTTTCGAAGGTCTTCCCGAAATGGGAGACATCTTGGACAAAACGCAGCGAGGCGACTTGACCAGACCGGCAAAAATTCTCGGCCCACAGACCCACGTCTGCCAAAATCGGGCAGACATGGGGCACCGTACAAGCCAAATATTTTAGTCGCATCACGACCCGATTGAATATCTCGAAATTGGCCGAGGCCAAGGATTGTCCTCTCGTGCCCGCGAATGTTACTTCGAGGCACGATCCACAACGCTAAACTTTTGCGGTCAATTGCTCCACATTTCCAACTTATCAAAGGAGAACTACCGTGAAAACCAGTCTGAAGGCACTCGTGTTCGCATTGTTGTTGGGAGGTATTTTGGCCGCTGTCTCGTATCCCAGCCACTCGACAACCCTAATTGCCATGGGCGATGGCGCCGCTCCAACGCCCGCCTGCTCGCCCTGGGACAGCAACTGCGATCCGGGTCCCGCGTTTGCTCACCGAACACCTCAAGGCACGCAGACCGGCGAAGGTGCAGGGCCGATGCCCATATGCTCTCCCTGGGACGACACCTGTACGCCGGGGCCGTAGTTTCAACCTACCCAACGCGGCAAGCCGACCGGCGAAGGTGCGGGGCCCATGCCACTATGCTCTCCCTGGGACGACACCTGCACGCCGGGCCATAGTTTCCAACCTACCCAAAGCAGCAGGCGAGACCGTCGGCGAAGGTGCGGGGCCCATGCCCCTATGCTCCCCTTGGGACGACACCTGTACGCCAGGGCCAATTTCCAACCCACCCAACGCTGCAGGCCCAACTTCAGGTTCCGAACGTTTAACCTCCTTTGGGTATGGCGGTAACGAGCGGGAGGCGCTCCGTGCAGAGCGCCTCCCCAGCCGCTTAGTATTTTAGTTACAAAAGTGATTGGACTTAAGTAAGTCGGAATAGTTATTGGAGGTGCCCTCAACCGCGGCTATCTTGATAGGGTAACTATTGTGGGTTTTCTTGCTTCGTTTTTCAACCTACGCGTTCTATGCGCTCTGGGTAGCTCCGCGTCCTATCCTTATCTTTCTCGTGGCGACGATGGTTACGCCGCAATCTTGAGGCGGTATTTCCCTGTGTTTTTCTGCTACGCGTCTTTCAATTGTTAGTGGTTCGCTCCTGTTGCTTCGCTTCCTACGGATCTCTCGTACAAGCTTTATTTTTGTACCTGTATTGGTCGACCAGCGCTTCATCGGCGTCGGGCTTGGATTCGCCGTGATGCGGGAGATTTTTGCGAACCTGCTTCGGCCCTTACGACGCGTTGCGGGATCTGGGCTCATGTGCTATTTCGCTGGGCGGCGGTCGTGCTGGTATGGTCGCTGTGGTTACAGCCGCGTCCAGCGCACAAACAAGCAATTCACGGTCCATCGCGTGGAGATTTTGCGCTGGAACGCAGCGTGCGTGTCATGCAGTGCGGGTTGGTGCTGTTCATGCTGCTTTTTTCGCTGCCCATCTGGGGATCAGCTCGAAGCACCATGTGTTTCGGGATTTCGCTTGGTTTTGGTGTGTTTGCCTCCGTCGAGCTGATGCATCCTCACCTTGTTGCGCTCGGGACTCGCGAATCTGCTTCGCGATGAATTTGGTCAAAAGCTTTTGCCTACACCTCGGCTCGACCGTGATCTGGTCGTACTACATGCTATCGCCCGAGCCTGAACGGATCACCGAACAGGCTCGATCCCAGACCGAACGATGGAATTTTGCGCTGGCGGATGCGCGTAGCCCCGAGTACAACTTCCTCCCCATGATTGAAAGCGTCGTCGAGCGCGTTCTCAGTAATCGTCATATCGACGTAGATCACCAGTCCGAAAAATAGGCTCTTTGCCTCGGCGCCTTCGCGAGACCTGTCTGCCCTGTTGCCTAGTACCGTGTTACTCGTTTACCGGCCATCGTCCCACAGCAACGAATAAATGTTCTCGCCTTCGACGAGTCGCTCCAGCGCCTTCAACTGCGGCGAGAAATACCTAAGGCCGGTTTGGGGATGAGCGGAAAATAGGGCCATGATACTTTCCGGCACCGGGCCGGGCATGTCCGCGCGAAATGGTCTCAGCAAATCGGCAACGGCTTCGTTCTCCGCGGGCAAATAACACGGACGAGGCGATGCCCAGGCCAGACGCAACAGAGCGCAGAACGTATCAAACTCGGGCAGCAGAAGTCCTTCGCCCCAGTGTGGATTGAAAGGGAAAAACGGATACGGGTTCAGGTTCTCAACCCGCACATGTGGCTGTGGCCACATAGGAACGAGAGGCGGCGTGCCACCTTTCGGCATCATTTGTTGCTCCTGAGTTTTAGCTGCTTTGCAGGTGATCAGACCATGAACCCGCGGCGCCTGCAATCGGGCATTCCTCTCAGAAGGATGGATTATCTCGGCAGAATTCAGCTTTTGTGCATTATTTTCTCCATTCAAGGTACTTACGCCAGAGTCCCGCGCCGGGTACAACTCGTGCTCCCTGGTTGCCTTCTAACTCCAACTGTCAATCGGCGCTTCACGGATTCGAGCAACTGTTGCTCCTCTCTGTTTAGCTAGAAGTTGGCGCACGCGCTTGGACGGCCTCAAGTGCAAAGTTCGGCTCAGTCCAGCGTATTCGACAGATACACACGGGGTTAGGCCACATACCTGGTGTAAGTCACATAGCGGAGCTTTCCGCCGGGCCCCTCCCATCCTTCTTTAAACGAATCGTGTAACGACATACAAAGAATCTTCAGGAACGGAAGTTGACAATGATTGCGAGTGTTGTTCCCCCCGCAGGAAAGTCTTCGTCTCGCAGAGTGTGGACAGCGTATTCAGTACGCCTGATATGCCGCTCTGCGTTGCTTTCTTTCGTGCTTTGCGCCGCCCTCCATGCTCCGGGACAAGACATTGGCGCGGCGTCCAACGACGCTGCTACTCCACTAATCTCTGCCGGACAACAGCTCGGCGCAAGTCAACAGGCTGGCGCCGGGCAACAGCTCGGCACAGTCCCTGGCGGTCAAGGCGGTCTACGGCGTAATCCGTACAATGCGCCCGACGTTTCTGGAAATGATCCCAATGGCGATTCGCTGGTCCAGCCCGATCAGCAGGACGTGGCCAACGCCGTCGAATCGTTCATGACGGAGCGCATTATTGACATCTTTCAACAACGTCCGGACCTCATCTTGCCGGTGAAGAAATCCATCGAGAAGAAATTGGACGCTGGCGGAATGTCCGAGCGCGCTCAGGAGTTGGAGCAGGACAGCACCGAGGACGGTTTTTTTCGCCAGATCGAACAGGACCCAGATCTGCGGGTCATGGTCGTCCAGGAACTGCGGGCTCGGGGTTACGGCGGCAGCGACGTGACCGAAGGCGACTACGCCTCCACCATCGGGACCACTTCGCGTAGAACTCCCTCCCGCCGCCCACCCCAGCAAATCCCACCGCAATCCTTGGCCGGTTCCGCGGACGACGCCTCGGGTGACCAGCTTCAAAGACCAATCAGACGAAACAGCCCTTACCCGACGCTTCCTTCCCTGCGCGATCTCTACGAGCAAGTTCCGAACCCGGAGGCAAAGCTGAAGCGTTTCGGAAGTGACGTCTTCAAGATCGGCACCGGCAACACCGACCAACTTCCAATGGACTTGCCGGCGGGCCCCGAATACGTGATCGGGCCGGGAGACGAACTGACCATCAACTTGTCAGGCAGCATCTTTCGCAGGTTTGCCCGCCCCATTGATCGACAGGGGCAAATCGCGCTGCCCGAGGCGGGAACCGTTGTCGTTGCAGGGATGACCATCGCGCAGGCACAACAGGCGATCCAGAAAGAACTGGCAACCCAGTATCGCAACATCACCGTCGAGATCTCGCTCTCCAGAATCCGCACGGTCCGCATTTACGTTGTTGGCGACGTACAACGCCCCGGAGCATACGACGTCAGTTCGCTCTCCAGCCCATTGAACGCGCTGTATGCCGCCGGCGGTCCAACCAGCCATGGATCGTTGCGTATCGCGCGCCAATACCGCGGCAAGGAACTGGTCCGCCAAATTGATCTCTATGACTTCCTGCTGCATGGCATCAGGTCCGATGACGCTCATCTCCAGTCAGGAGACACCATCCTCGTGCCCCCGGTTGGCTCTCAGGTAGCCGTCACCGGGATGGTGCGGCGTCCCGCGATTTACGAGCTGAATGACGACAGGGAACTAGGGCAGGTGCTGAATCTGGCCGGGGGCGTGCTGGTTTCCGCCGCCCTGCGTCAGATCAACGTCGAGCGCATCGAGGCTCACGAACGAAGAACAACCCTCAGCGTCCAGCTCCCCGACCCAGCCGACAAGTCCGCGATGGCCGAGGCGCTCGGCGCATTTCATGTGCAGGATGGCGATCGGGTGATTGTGCAGCCCATCCTGCCGTATGCGGACAAAACCGTGTACCTGCAGGGTCACGTCTTTCGTCCGGGAAAATACTCGTATCACGATGGAGAAACCGTCAACGATCTGCTCCGCTCCTATCAGGACCTGATGCCCGAGCCCGCCGATCACGCCGAAATCGTTCGCCTCCAACCGCCCGATTTTCGCCCTGTCACCATTCCCTTCAAGTTGTCGGACATTCTGGTGGGTGACGATCCAATCGAATTGAAGCCCTTCGACGTCATACGCGTCTATAGCCGCTATGAAATCGATCCCCCCAACGTCCACATCCACGGTCAGGTGCTGCGCCCCGGCGATTACCCGCTCGCGCAGGGCATGACCGCCTCCGGACTCATCGACATGGCTGGCGGATTCAACCGCAGTGCCTATCGCAAGGAAGCCGATCTCTCAAGCTATGTCGTGCAAAACGGACAGAGAATCCTGATCGAGCACCGTTCCATCGACATCGGCAAGGCGCTCGCCGGAGATAAACAGGCCGACGTCGCCTTGAAACCAGGCGATGAAGTAACGATCCGGCAATTGACCGGATGGAACGACATCGGAGCTTCAGTCACGATTAAGGGCGAGGCGCTGTACCCCGGCAACTACGGAATACAAGAGGGCGAAAGGCTTAGTACGGTGCTCAAGCGTGCCGGAGGTTTTCGCTCGACGGCTTACGCACCCGGCGCGGTGTTAGAGCGCGTGCAGGTTAGGCAATTGGCCGAGAAGAGCAGGCAAGAGCTGATACATCGCATTCAGGCCGAGAGCGTGAACGTGAAGGCGCCTGGAAACACCACCGGAGGTGAAGCGCTTGCGTTCGCCCAGGCCAGGCAGGCCCAACAGCAGCAGGTGCTTGCCTCTCTCAAAACCAATCCCCCCAATGGCCGGCTTGTGATCAGGATCTCTTCCAACATCTCCAAGTGGGAGAACACGCCAGCCGATATCGAGATGCGAGCCGGTGACGTGCTGGTCATTCCGAAGACGCCGAACTTCGTCCTCGTGAACGGTCAGGTCTATAACCCGTCCGCGATCACCTACGTTCCCGGCAAGACCGCCGAATGGTATTTGAAGCAATCGGGCGGTCCAACCCAGCTGGCGAACAAAAAAGATATCTTCATCGTGCGTGCGGATGGATCGGTTCTTGGGCAATCCGGCAGCGGCTTCTGGAGCGGGGGCGTGACGGGAACGCGGCTTCAGCCCGGCGACAGCGTGGTCGTACCGGACAAGATTATTGGCGGTTCGGCGGTCTGGAAGAACCTGCTCACCTTCGCGCAGCTTGCCTCTTCAGCGGCGGTTACGGCCAGCATAGCGAGCAACTTCTAATGAGAACACTCGTATCGCTGCTTTCACTTTCGCTGTTGTCGAACTGTGCGCTCGCACAGGCGGCTGGAACGAAGTCCGAACCGGCGTCGCAGCCCTCAACTTCTCCCTCAATCTCTCAATGTACCGATCTCGACGGACATCCCGAGCCCTGTCCCGAGCCAATTCCGCCCCTACACACGACCAAAAGCGCGGCAGCAACGGACTCGTCTCTGTCTCTCCGATCGGTTCCCTACGACATCATCCACCAGCAGGTGAGGTTCTGGACCACTCCGGCGCGTCTGCGCGAACGAGATCTGCGGTGGGCGTTTCCGTTCGCCATAGCGACAACGACGCTGATGATTGCCGATCCGACCATCGACGAACATATCGCTCCGCACACCAGCCTCGTCAGCAATAGCCAGACGTTTTCAAACGTGGGAGTCGCCGTGATCATAGGATCTACTGGCGGCATGTATCTGTGGGGGCACATGCGGGGCAACGATAAGATGCGCAACACTGGCATCATGGCCGGGGAAGCGGGTCTCGATAGCTTTCTAGCTTCCACGGTCATGAAGGAAATAGCCCAGCGCGCGCGCCCCATGGACGTCGTTCCTCCTGGGTCCCGTGGATTTTTCCAGGGTGGCAGTTCGTTCCCCTCGGAGCACTCCGCAGCCGCCTGGTCGGTTGCCAGCGTGGTGGCTCATCAATATCCAGGGACCGGAACAAAGCTGTTCGCCTACGGTCTGGCCGCAGCCATCTCGGCCTCACGCGTAACCGGCAGACAGCATTTCTCCTCCGACGCTTTCATCGGCAGCGCCCTCGGCTGGTACATGGGTCGTCAAGTGTGGGAGGGGCATCAAGTCCCGGACGCCAAACGGTGGGGGACATTTGAAAAGCCACCACGCGCAGCAGAACGCAATCCGAATGACTACGGGTCGCCTTACGTTCCTTTAGACAGTTGGGTCTATCCCGCGTTCGATCGTCTGTTCGCGCTCGGCTACATGCAGTCCGGATTCATCGACCTGCGCCCCTGGACGCGCATGGAGTGTGCGCGCCTGGTCGAAGAAACGGGCGAGCAGTTAGCCGGGAGCGAAGCAAATTCAGGGCAAGCCGTGCTTTTGTACAAATCACTGAAGCAGGAGTTTGCTCCTGAACTGGACCTTCGCAACGGGGGGAGTAACACGGCGGCAGTGCTTGACTCCTTCTACACGCGAGTGACGGGCATTTCAGGCACGCCGCTGCGCGATGGCTACCACTTCGGGCAGACTATCGTGAATGACTACGGCCGTCCCTATGGCGAAGGGCTGAACCTTGCCACGGGATTTTCGTCGTATGCAACTACCGGCCCGCTTTCTGCTTATGTGCGCGCCGAATACCAGCGTGCGCCCTCCGCGCCGTACGTTCCCGTTGCCGCGCAGGCAGCGGTTTCGCAAGCCGAGTTCGGCCTTCCGCTCAACGCTTATCCCACCCAATTTCCGGCAACATCGCAGCTCCAGCTTGTGGAAGGGTACGTCTCGCTGAACGTAGGCCACCTTCAGATGTCGTTCGGCAAACAGGCTCTGTGGTGGGGACCGGCCGAGGGCGGCGGCTTGATATTGAGCGACAACGCTGAATCGATCCCAATGCTGCGCATCAATAGAACAACGCCCTTCAGGCTGCCCAGCGTGTTCGGACTGCTTGGTCCGATGCGAACCGAATTCTTCATCGGCCAGCTTTCCGGGCATAACTTCGTGAGCGCCACTGGGTTAGTGGGACAGCCTGGGCGGGCGCTCAATCCTCAGCCCTACTTTCACGGTGTAAAGTTCAGTTTCAAACCAACCCCGAATTTCGAGTTCAGCGTGGCGACCACTGCCATCTTTGCCGGTGAAAGCCTTCCGTTCACCAGCAGGCGTTTCCTCTCCAGCATGTTCAGCTTTGGCACTCAAACCGGGGCCAGCGATCCGGGAAAGCGTCAATCCCAGTTCGATTTCACATATAGGATTCCGAAACTGCGTAAGTGGCTGACGCTCTACACCGACTCACTCAACTTCGACGAGGTCTCTCCCCTGGGATATCCGCGCACCTCGGCCATGAACCCCGGTATCTACATGCCGCAGATACCTAAAATTCCGAAACTCGATTTCCGCATGGAAGGCGTATACACGCCATACCATCTCTTCCCGGGCTTTTTCTACTTCAGCGTTGATTACCCAAATGGCTATACCAATAAAGGACAGCTAATGGGCAACTGGATCGGGCGCCAAGGCACTGGGGTCGAATTGTGGAGTAATTACTCGTTCTCCGCTCGTAGCAAAATCGGTGCCAGTTATCGCACGGTGCAAGTGGACCGCGACTTCCTGCAAGGTGGAACGCTGAAGGACTTCCAGGTTCGCGCGGACATGCAATTGCGCCCCAACCTGTCGCTGAACGCATTCCTTCAGATCGAGCGCTGGAACTTTCCTATTCTGGCGCCTACAGCTCAGACCAATGTCGTCAGCTCGGTGCAGCTCACGTATTGGCCTCATTGGAGGATTAAGTAAGTGCGACCGTCCAACCAGAGCGCAACAGAATCCCCTGAAAGCCTGTATGGAAATGGCCATCCCCGTGGCGCGGAAGAATTGCTCGAACTGGAAACGCGACACCAGTTCGCCGGCATCGCCAAGGCATCCTGGGCAAAGCGCCGTGCTCTGTTCAGAGTTGCGGGCGTGACCCTTGTCATAAGCGCGGTTGTGGCTTTCTTGATTCCGAAAAGCTACGACGCGACCGCACAGATCATGCCGCCGCAGGATTCCTCCAATTCCAAGTACATGTTGCTCAGCGCGGTCATGGGTGGCACCGCCGGCCTTGCCTCCAGTCTGCTCGGCATGAAGAGTTCAAGCGACGTATATGTTGCGATGCTCAAGAGCAAAACCACGCAGGAGCAACTGGTCGACCGCTTCGATCTGCGCAAGGTTTACTGGGTCAAGACTTACGACGCTGCCTGCAAGAAGCTCAAGGACAAAACCGACGTCACCGTAGATCCGAAAAGTGGCGTCATCACGCTCGAAGTGACGGACCACGACCCCAAGCGCTCTGCCGCCATGGCCGAGGCCTACATGGATGAACTGGGAAAACTCGCCGCCACCCTGGACACCTCCGCGGCGCATCGCGAACGCGTGTTTCTCGAGGGCCGCCTGGCCGAAGTTCGGCAGGCCCTTGACACGGCGCAAAAGGCCTTCAGCAATTTCGCAAGCAAAAACACCACCATCGACTTGAAAGAACAAGGCGCCGCCCTGGTCATGGCCGCCGCCCAACTCCAGGGAGAAGAGATCGCCGCTGAGTCTCAGTTGCGAGGGCTGGAGCAGATCTATGGTGACCAGAATGTCCGCGTACGCTCGGCCCGCGCCAGAGTCGCCGAACTTCAGAGCCAGCTCAACAAGATGGCCGGCAGCGATGCTGATATCTCGGACTCGTCACGCTCCCTCTACCCCCCGATCCGCCAATTGCCCAAGTTGGGCGTGCCCTACATGGACCTCTTCCGCGAGGTCAAGACCCAGGAAGCGGTTTACGAGGTCCTCGTCAAGCAATACGAACTGGCGAAGGTAGAGGAAGCGAAAGAGGTGCCCAGCATCCGCGTCCTCTATCATCCCCGCGTGCCTGAGAAGAAGTCGTTTCCGCCTCGCGCCCTCATCATCATTGGCTCAACTTTGATGTCACTGGTCTTGGGAGTCGTTGTCATCGCGGGCTCCGAGCGGTGGAAACGCCAGGAAGAAACGGACCCGCTCAAGCTGCTTGCGGGTGAAGTCGGCACCGATTTGCAAAGAATGCGCCACCAGGGAATCAAGGGTACCCTCGCGCGGGCGATGGGTTTGCGTCGGTAATGCCTCAGTCCGCACAACTTGCGTCCGCCCCATCCGTGCCGTCGCTGCGCAGATACGCCGGCGGGATCGTAATGGCCGCGCTGTTTCTGCTTCTCTGGTGCAACCAATATGAGTCGTTCGACGGCAAAGCCTCGGTCATCTATGACAAAGCCTTTGGCGGCGTGCGCTGGATTGATATTGTGCTGCTGTCCGTCGCCTTCGCCCACGCCGTGCTTCTGCTCTATTCAGGCCGGAAGTGGTTTCACGTTCCTTCGAGGATTTCGCGCCCGAGTTGGGTCTTCCTCCTGGTGATATCGTTCGCGTTCATTTACGGCTGGCGCAACGGCGGCGAACACCTGTTTTTCGACTGGAGAGAGATCGCCTTGGGCGCGGCGCTCACGCTGGTATTCAGCTATTGGGTTAGGACCCCAGCCGAGCTGAAACTCGCATTGCGAGTTTTCGCGGTCATTTTCAGTGTGCGAATCATTCTCATTCTCGGTTGGTTTCTGGCCGGTGGCGGTACCGAGGCAGTGCTGGGCGGCCTCCGCACTCCGATTTACGATGGCGCTACCTTGACTCAGGCGGGATTCCTCGGAATCCTTGGATTGAGTTTTTGTCTCGAAGAGAAATCTTTTGCTGACAAGCTGTTCTGGGCCATTTGCGGGTTCCTCGGATACCTTCTTGTATTTGCCGCTTTTCGCCGCACCTTTTGGGGCGAGGTTTTCATCGCTCTTGCGATCTTTATGCTGACCGGCTCAAAGGTAAGACTAAAGATGATCGCGGCGGTGCTGCTCACGGTGCTGCTTCCCTCACTCCTGGTGCTTCTGTTGGCCGATAACGTCGTGGTCAAGCGACTGGCCAGCTTCGATTTAGCTGAGGCTGGCACCGCCACCGAGTACGGGAACACGAATCTCGACCACATCAACGACATTCTCGACGCCCTCGATCACGTCAAGGAACATCCACTGCTTGGCATCGGACTGGGCCGCCCCTACAGGACCACCAGGATCGTCGAATGGAAAACCGAATCGAGCGTAGTTCACAATGCCCTTGTCCACGTCTGGTTGTTCTATGGCCTTGCAGGCCTGATCACCTATCTGTGGTTTCACGTCAGCCTTTACCGATGGCTGCGCAGCTTTCGCTTTAATCCCGATCCGCTGTTCCGCTCCTTTGCGGGAGCCCTCTTGGCTTACGTATTCTCCCAGTTCCTTATGGCGGCGGCGTTCGCCCCCTGGCCCTACGGACAGTTGCCGAACACGATTTTCTACGGCTTCGCGTTTGGCAGTTTGTTCGCGTGCGCCCCTCGTCCGGACGGCTTCTTGACGCGGCACCCACATCGCGAACTGCCGGTCTGAAAGCTAGAACGAAGTGGCTAACGGGTTGTTTTTCCAATCGACGCGCAATGTGGTGAGCTGCCTTCGCCTGCGGCCGTTTGATTCGGCCACCCTCGAAGGACGCTCGAAAGAGCGTTACCGGCGTGCCGCTCTCACCATGATCGCTTCCGGCAGCGCCCGCGCCGTTTCACTTGGCGCCATGCTCATCACCGTGCCCCTCACCATCCGGTATCTGGGCACGGAAAGGTATTCGTTGTGGATGACGATCAGCTCCGTCGTAGCCATGATGGCCTTCGCCGACCTCGGCATTGGCAACGGGTTGTTGAACGCCGTCTCCGATACCCATGGCCGGGACGATCACGCCACCGCCGCTCGTTACGTCTCGAGCGCGTTCTTCATGTTGAGCGCGATCGGCGCGCTGGTGCTGCTGCTTACCCTCGCCGGATACCGCATTATTCCCTGGGCCGCTATCTTCAATGTCAACTCGGCATTGGCGATCCGTGAAGCTGCGCCCGCCTGCGCCGTCTTCATCGCCTGCTTCGCCGTGAACCTTCCGCTTGGAGTGGTGCAGCGCGTCCAACTCGGAATCCAGGAGGGATACAGCACCCACATCTGGACCGGCATCGGCAGCGTGATCGGACTCGCCGGAATACTGGTCGCGATCCACATGCGCGCCGGACTGCCCTGGCTGGTTGTATGCATGGCGGGCGGCCCGATCATAGCCTCCGCCATGAACGGCGCGGTGCTGTTCGGCGTGCAAAGGCCATGGCTGCGACCGCGTTTCAGCTACGCCAGCAGCGGTGCCGCGAAGCGAGTCTTCAGTACCGGATTGATGTTCTTCATCATGCAAATCGCCATCACCATTGGCTATCAGGCCGACAATCTTGTGGTTGCCCAGGTGCTCGGCGCCGATAAGGTCGCGCAATATGCCGTGCCCTTCAAGCTCTTTTCCATCTCGCCAATGTTGCTTGCGATGATCATGATGCCGTTGTGGCCCGCTTACGGTGAGGCGATCGCGCGCGGTGACAAAGGGTGGATTATCAAAACCCTCAAGCGTTCTCTTATACTCGGCCTCGCCATCTCGCTTCCCGCCAATGCTCTGTTGATTGTCTTCGGACGGCAGATTGTTCACGGATGGGTGGGGCCGCGGATCGCGCCTACTCTGCCTCTGCTCTGGGGCCTCGGCATCTGGGGAGTAATGACCGGAATTAGCTGGCCCCTGGGAATGTTTTTGAACGGCATCAACGCCGTTCGTTTTCAGGCAGCTTGTGGCAGCGTGATGGCCGCCAGCAGCATTGTGCTTGCGATATTTCTCACCCGCAGGGTCGGCGTTCCGGGTGCCGTTTATGCGATGTCTTTGGCTCAGGGACTTTGTGTCCTGCTGCCCGTTGCGCTGTATATGCCGCGTCTGTTGAACCGTGTCAAGTCGTCTCAGTCGGAGAGCCGTTGGGCCTATGGCATCACAAGGTGATTCACCTCGGGTTGCGATGACACTCGAAGAAGCCATCTACCACGTTCGGTCCAATCCGCAATATTCCGACCTCGTGCGTGATTCCTACCTCGGTGAAGACCTGCACGAAGCCGCGACGCGCTTTTCGGCTTCAGCGGAATTCGCCGAAGTGCTGCGTTTGCTGAATCGGGAACCCGGCGACTGCATGGTGCTCGACCTCGGCGCCGGCAATGGCATCGCTTCGTGGGCATTTGCACAACGCGGCTTTCGGCAGGTGTATGCGCTGGAACCAAGCTGCAGCACGGAAGTGGGACGAGGGGCCATTGCGCGGCTGTGCTCCGGGCTGGCTGTCGAGACCATCAGTGCGTGGGCCGAGCACATCCCCCTCCCCAACGAAAGCGTGGACTTCGTATACGTGCGTCAGGTTTTGCACCACACGACTGACTTGCGCGCCGCCATCCGCGAGTGCGCCCGCATTCTGAAACCAGGCGGCATCCTGCTGGCCACCCGCGAACATGTCTGCGATAACCAAAGGCAGCTCGAAAACTTCCTAAGAGGCCATGCGATCCATCAGCTTGCCGGCGGCGAAAACGCCTTCCCTCTGAATTCCTACACCGGTGCCATTCAGGACGCGGATTTGCAATTGGTCCTCGTGCTCGGCACATGGGATTCCGTAATCAACGCTTTTCCTGCCGTTAGAACTCCGGATGAACTCACCCGCTATCATCAGATCGCCCTTGAGCAAAAGCTGGGTTTGACGGGCCGCCTCCTGAGCTTTGTGCCGCCGGTAAAGGCACTGGCCTGGGCGAGAATCAAGCGGGCAAAACCGGGACGCCCCTACTCATTCCTTGCAGTCAAGAGAAGGGGATAGGCGCGCTCCATTCTTATGTCGAGTTTTATGTCGAGGCCTTTGCGCGTTTGTATCGACGCACGAGTTGCGGACGGCCCCTATCAGGGCGCGGGAGCCGTGGTCCGCTGTTTGGTCCGCGCCCTTAGCCAGTTGGACGACGGTGCCGAAGAATATTGTTTTCTCGCCTATCGCGATTCGAACGAGTGGCTACGCCCTTACGTGAAACGCCCGGAACAGTTGTTGCTGGGCCCCGCTTCTCCGCGTCTTTCGCTCTGGCGCTCGCTCGGCAGGCAGGTTCCCGGTCTCTGGCCCGCGTTGGGCTATGTTCCGCCTCGGAAGCGCGTGCCCGCTTCCGACGGGACGATCGAGGCGGCGGGAGTCGACCTCATCCATTTCACTATGCCGACCGCCTTCCTCACCTCCATCCCAAGCATTTATGAGCCGCACGATCTGCAACACCTGCATCTGCCGCAACTCTTCTCGCGAAGAACGTATGCTCGGCGCGAGCTTGAGTATCGTGCGTTCTGCCACCAGGCGGCGTGCGTCGCCGTTATGTCCGTACCGGGAAAAGTGGACTTGTTGGAGCAGTACAGTCTGCCGGAAGAAAAAGTAGTTGTCGTACCTTGGGCACCTGCGGTGAGTGCGTGGAACGACTCTGCGTCGGACGAGATCACGTCGGATTACATCCTGTCGGATTACATCCTGAAGGTGCGCGGTAAGTTCTCCTTGCCCGCCAGCTTCATCTTCTATCCGGCACACACCTGGCCGCACAAGAATCACGTGGGATTGCTGGACGCGTTGGCCATCATCAAAAACCGCCACGGTTTGCAAGTCCCGCTGGTGTGCACCGGTCATCGCGACGAATTCTTTTCGCAAATCAAGCGACGGGTTGCGACACTCGGCCTCGAAGCGCAGGTTCGATTCCTGGGCTTCGTTACTCCGCAAGAGTTGCGGTGCCTCTATGTCGCAAGCCGTTTCCTGATCTTCCCCAGCAAATTCGAGGGATGGGGATTGCCGCTGACGGAAGCGTTTGCGCTCGGTGCTCCGGCAGCCTGTTCGGATATCAGTCCACTGCGCGAGCAGGCGCAGGGCGCCGCGCTTCTCTTCAATCCCACTGATCCTGAAGAAATCGCCGCCGCCATCTGTCGCTTGTGGACGGACGCGCAACTTCGCCAATGCCTCGCGGACCGCGGCAAAACCCGTGCGTCGTTGTTTACCTGGGACCGCACCGCGCGCGCCTTCCGTGCCCTCTACCGCAAGTTAGGACGCCGTCCCCTTAGCAACGAAGATTGCAACCTGCTATCGGCAACCCCGATCGTGTAGGTGGCCCATGTTAGCGCAGCTAACGTGGGATCTATTGAAACTCCAACATTATGAAAGTCGCCACCACCGCTGGAAACATTGCCCGCAAGCTCGATCGCCAATTCGGAATTCGCGAATGGCTTAAAGGCGAACCGCGCTTGCCCAAAGGCGGGTTCGATCTCGCCGGAGAAAAGATCATCGATTGGGGGTGGATATGCGTACACCTGCCACCCGGCCCCAAGCGCGCCCTAGAAATCGGTTGCGGCGAGTCGCCTGTGCTGCCCGCCATGCTGGCCCGCGGATACTCCGTCGTCGGCGTTGACTTCAATCCGGTCATCGCCAACGAACTCAGCGGCTTTACTCTCGTGCAAGGAGACTTCAACGAAGTAAAGCTGCCGGATGCCTTCGACGTAATCGTGTCCTGCTCAACCATCGAGCACTTCGGCCTTGCCGGGCGCTACGGCGCGACCACCGAAGACGAAGGCGCCGACCTCACGGCCATGCGCCGCATACGCTCTTTGCTGGCGCCCGAAGGCGTCGTGCTGATCACTGTTCCGGTAGGATCCGACGTCGTGCACAAGCCATGGCACCGCGTGTACGGCCGCAAAAGACTACCGCTGCTGCTCGACGGCTTTCGCATTGTCGAGTCGCGGTTCATGGTGAAATCCCCCTGGGGACCCTGGCACGACACCACCGAAGACGCCGCGCTCTCCCAACCTTCCGACATCAAGCGCTACGCACTCGGCGAGTTTATTCTGACCCTCACTTGACCTCCACGCGAATGCAAACCCGTGACTCCATGGACGAATCCTTGTCTCCGAAAATCTTCCTCCCGAAAATCACCATCGTCACGCCTTCCTACAATCAAGGCGACTTCATCGAAGAAGCGCTGCTCAGCGTTCAGCAGCAGGACTATCCCAACCTCGAGCACATTGTTGTCGATGGCGGCTCCACCGACCAGACACTCCAGATTCTTTCCAAGTACCGCGATCACCCCGGCTGGCAGCACCTTCGTTGGATTTCAGAGCCGGATCGCGGCCAGAGTGACGCACTCAATAAAGGCTTTCGCCTGGCGACCGGAGAAATCATCGGCTGGCTGAACTCCGACGATCGCTACCGTCCCGCCGCCTTCGCAACACTGGCCAGGACTCTGCGTTCACATCCGGATGCCGATATCCTTTACGGCGATTACACCCTGATGGATCAGCTCGGAAACGTGCGCCGGATACGCCGTGAGATCGAGTTCAGCCGTTTCATTCTGCAATACCACCGTGTGCTCTACATACCCACCACTTCAACCTTCTTTCGACGTCGCATCTTCGACGACGGCAACTGGATCGACGAGAGTTTCCACTACGCCATGGACTACGAATTCTTTCTGCGCCTGTCCCAGTGCGGATACTCTTTTCGCCACATTCGCTTCGTCATGGCGGACTTCCGCCTCCATCCCCAAAGCAAGACCGAGGCTTCGCCCCAAAAGCAGTGGCAGGAGCACGACAGGGTCGCAAAACAATGTGCCCCGGTCTTAAAACGCCTGCGCGGACAGGCCCTCCAGAGTATTGCCTTCCGTTGTCTCCGCACAACTGCGGCCGCCTTGCGCTATTCCCAAAAACTCTTACGGGGGTACTACTTCGAGCAGCCACGCACCGCCGCTGGCGTTCGCGCGAATCTCCCATGAAAATTCTGTTTGTTCATGATTTTTACCAACAGCATGGCGGCGAGGACGCCTGCTCTCAAGCTGAGCGCCTGCTGCTTGAATCCCATGGCAACGAAGTCATCTTATACACCAGGAACAACTCCGAAATCGCCGGTTATAACGCCCTCGGCAAATTGGGCTTACTCTTCAACGCGATCTACTCCACGCGCACGCGCAGCGAGATTACCGAACTCGTCCGCAAGCACCGTCCCCGGCTTGCGTATATCCATAATTTCTTTCCTCTGATTTCGCCGTCGCTTTACCACACGCTGCATTCCCTGCGCGTGCCCTCGGTTCAGGTCCTGCACGATTTTCGTTTCCTGTGTCCGAATGGATGGTTTTATGTGAACGGCCAAATCTGCGAGCGCTGCAAACATGGAAATTACGCCCACGGAGTCCTGCGGCGCTGTTACCGCGACTCCTACGTTCAGAGCGCGGCCGCGGCGGCCGTCATGGCCGCCAATCGCATGGCCGGAGGACTAAAGAAAATCAACGCCTACATATGCGTAAGCGAATTTCTGAAACGCCATTTTCTCGACGCCGGTGTGCCAGACGACAAGCTGTTCGTCAAACCAAACTTTCTCGACGCCTCCAAAATCGTCCCGAACTTCGTCCCCGGAAAATACGCTCTCTACCTTGGCCGTCTGTCCCATGAAAAAGGCATACGGACGCTGCTGGATGCCTTCGAGCGCGTGCCCGGCGTGCCGCTGAAGATCGTGGGCACGGGGCCTTGCGAGGCAGAGGTCCGCACGCGACTCTCCCAAACTAATCTGAGCCACGTTGAGTTCGTTGGATTCAAGTCAGGCGAAGAAAAGTGGGAACTGTTGCGCAACAGCTCTCTTGTCATCGTCCCTTCCGTTTGGTACGAGGCCTTCGGACAAGTTGTGCTCGAAGCCTACGCGGCCGGAAAGCCCGTAATCGCTTCCCGCATTGGCGCCCTTCAGGAGTTGGTCGATCACAACCGCACCGGCCTGCTCTTTGCGCCCGGCGTCGCTGAGGAACTCGCTGCGTCGGTACGGTTCCTCGCGCGCAATCCTGAACAGGCCCAACGCTTCGGTCGAAACGGCCGCAAGCTGGTCGAAACAAAGTTTGGCCCTGAACTCAATTTCGCCACGCTCTCTCAAATTTTTTCTCAAGTAACCCACGACTCTTCGTTTGCACTGAACGGCGCAGCGTGAAAATCTTTCTGCAATCGCTCGACTCCGGCTACGAACGCTCCCTGCGCGAGGGCTTCGCTTTTCTCGGCAACTCCGGACGCATCCGTCCTTCCGACCGCGTCACAATCAAGCCCAACCTGACGTTCCCCTGCTACCGCCAGGGCGTTGTCACGAACCCGGAAGCGATCGAGGCTGTGGTCGCCTATGTAAAGGAGTTCACCTCCAACATCATCATCTGCGAATCTGATTCCGGCGGATACAACCCTTTTTCCATGACCGACGCGTTTGCGCGCATCGGCATCAACGACATTGCGAAGCGCTACGGTGCCCGTGTCGTGAATCTGTCTCACGAACGCTCCCGCACGCTACGCTTTCGTGCCGGATTGAAGCGCCTTTCCGTCCCCCTACCTGAGCTGATTTTGGATCACACGGACCTGTTCATCACCATGCCGGTACCCAAGGTTCACGTAAATGCCATCATCAGTTGCGCTCTGAAGAATCAATGGGGAGTCATTCAGGAACCGGCACTCCGTCTCAAGCTGCACCCGTATCTCAAAACGGTCATTTACGACATCACTAAGGCGCTGCCCCGCTCCTTGGCCGTTGTCGACGGCAAATACGGACTCACACGCAGCGGCCCCCTCAAAGGCGACGCACTGGACTTGAACTGGGTCGCTCTCGGCGACAATCTCTTCGCTATCGACTTTCTGATCGCCGAACTCATGGGCTTCGATTATCGCCACATTCCATATCTGCGCTGGATCTTCAAGCAGGAGCGGCTATCGTCTCTCGACCACGTCGAGTTCAACACCGACTACAAAGCCTTCAAGAGTCCAGACTTCTATTTAGAACGTCAGTGGACGGACATCCCCGGCTTGATGACTTTCAAGATGCGTGCTCTCGCTTATGTCGGATACGAGTCCGTGCTGGCGAAGTCGCTGCACTGGTTGCTTTACAGATTCCGGGAACCCTTCTATTAACCGCACGATTACACATGAATCCTTCAGCACGAACTCACTGCTCTCCATCTCAGCCTGCGCGGGCAAATATCCTCGGCGTCGGCGTCCATGCCGTTAACATGGCACAGGCCGTCGACATGATCGACGTTGCTCTCGCCAACGGAATTAAAGGCTACGTTTGCGCCACCGGCGTCCACGGCATCATGGAAGCGCGGCGCAACGCCGAACTCCGTTCCATCGTGAACCGAGCTACCCTCGTTGCCCCCGACGGTATGCCCGCAGTCTGGGTCGGATGGCTGCAAGGGCACCACCTCATGGACCGTGTCTTTGGCCCCGATCTGATGCTCCAGGTATGTCGCCGCTCTGTTGTGAAAGGCCACACGCACTTCCTTTATGGCGGGAACCCCGGCGTCGCCGTGCAACTCAAAGAAAATCTCGAGCGCATGTTCCCCGGCATTAACATTGTCGGAACCTATACCCCGCCATTCCGTCCATTGCTGCCTGACGAAGAAGTCCAGATCAGTACGCGCTTCTCCGAACTCAAACCCGACATCACCTGGGTGGGGTTAAGTACGCCAAAGCAGGACAGCTTCATGGCAAAATACATCTCACAATTCGATACCCGTGTGATGATCGGTGTCGGAGCGGCTTTTGACCTGCACACTGGCCGCCTTCGCGACTGTCCCCCATGGATGAAGCCCGCCGGGCTGCAATGGCTTCATCGCCTCTGGCAGGAACCTTCGCGCCTCTGGCGCCGCTATCTCTACTGCAACCCTTTATTTCTCTTCCACATTGCTCTTCAGTTTGCCGGCCTTCGCCGCTACGATCTCCCCTCCGCGCCGATCGTCGAACGCGACGAATTCTCCAGCATCCCTGCCGCTCCCGCCGCCGATCTGGAACAGCGTGCCTCCTGAGGACTATTGCGCCTCCTGAAGACTATCCAGTATTGGGCTTCAGGTACTGGGTTTGTTCCGGGGTTTTGCGTTTGGGTCAGTTTTGTACTGAATACCCAAATACCAAATACCTAAATACCAAATACCTAAATACCGTCTCCCGGGCATCCCCGGAGGTGAAATTCGATTCTCTTCAGCGTTCCCCGATGGATCAAGAAACTGATCCACGACTGTTTTTGGGGTTAAGATGACGACTGCGGATACCCCGTTGGGGCAAGCTGCTGGGCATGGGCGTGACACATATAGTGTCGTTCGTGCCGGTACGTTTCAGGCCAGATTTGAACTCTGGTGGACAGCCTTGCAAGTCTTTACGGACTACGCCAGTGTCGTAGCCGGCATTTGGCTGACCCACCTGGTGTGCTACCCGGATCGAGCGCACTTCAGCGCTGGATCCGTATTCCTTGCCGCTAACCTCATAGCCATCTTCGCGGTCTACGTGTTTCGCTACCTGCGCCTCTACGGAGAGATCGGCGCCAGCCCCAACATCCGCGAGATGGAGAACCTGATCCGCGCAGTCGCACTGATCTCGATCGGCCTGTTCATAGGCTCTGCGCTCTACGCCCGGGAATGGCGCTCCGCCGGGGTCGTCGCCATCGGTGCCGCCGTCGTCCTGCTGTTGCTCATGATCGAACGCCACCTGGTCGTCGCGGCTCTACAATGGGCGCGATTGCACGGTCACTGTGTGCGCAAGGTGTTGGTCTGCGGCACTCGAACCGGTGTTGAAGTCTTTAAGAAGCTGGAACGTAACCCGCGGCTCGGCCTCGTCTGCGCCGGCTTTCTCGATGACCGTTCCGGCGCGCTCTCGCTCAAACAGCACGGAGTAGATGCCCACGGGGTCCATACGAAAGTCCTTGGCTGTTATGACGACCTCATCGAAATCGTCTGTCGCGAACTGGTGGACGAAGTCGTCATCGCCGATCCCTCCATGCCTCGCGAGACCTTCATGTCGTTGATGGATCAGTGTAGCGCCTTGCAGATTCCCGTATCGTTTGTGCCTGGCGAGGTCGGACCCTATCAGCCATGGTTCAGTTTCCGCTTGCTCGACGGCATTACTTGGGCCCGCCGCCGCCACCAGGGATTCCCGACCGTTCGTAGCCTCGTCAAGCGATTGCTCGACGTCACAGTCTCGCTGCTACTGATCATCTTGTCGGCTCCGCTCTTTGTGCTGGTCGCATTGCTTGTAAAGCTTGATTCCAAGGGACCAATATTGTTCATTCAGGACCGCGTCGGTCTCGACGGGGAACTCTTTCGTCTGATCAAGTTCCGCAGCATGAGGCGAGACGCGCCCCGCTACGAATATTCTCCCACTGCACAGGATGACCCGCGCATCACCCGAATTGGACGCCTCTTGCGCCGAAGCAGCCTGGATGAACTGCCCCAACTGTTCAACGTACTCCGGGGCGATATGAGCTTGGTCGGCCCGCGCCCGGAGATGCCCTTCATCGTTGCCAAGTACGGCCCTATCGAACGCGGCCGATTGCGCGCAAAACCCGGCATCACCGGATTGTGGCAAATCAGCCACGCCCGCACCTCTCCCATTCACGAGAATGTGGACTACGACCTCTTCTACATCGAGTACCAGAACATTTTTCTGGATTGCGCGATCATGATCTCCACCCTCACCGCCGTGGTCCGCGGCGCCGGAGTCTATTGAATCGTGCCCCATCGCGCCCCGTTTTCGTAGCGCCGTCGTCCCGACGGCTGTCGCGAGGGCATCTTGCCCTCGCTGGCCTCTGCTACCTCCGCTTCCTCTGCTCCCTCTGCGTAACCTTCGCGTATCTCTGCGTATTTCCTTTGTCCTGTCAACCCCCCTCTCTGCCCTATTTCCTCGTAAGTCACTGAAACCAATCCAGAAATAAACTCCACTGTCTTGTCGGGTTTACCCCCTCGGAAATGCCATACTTAGTATAGGCGACGTCCTGCCCTGCGGGAACTAACGGCTGTTAGCTGAAAAGCTAACAGCTATTTCTGTTTCCGCTTTTGCGACGGAAGGCGCGATGCCGGATGGGGATATCGAGGTACTAAGTCATTTGTTTTCAATGCCGAAATGTTGTTCCAGAGGGGTATCGACTAGTTAAGTATTTTAAATACAATAGCTTACGATTTTTTTCCACAGGGGGAGGGGTAGGAAAGGGGCTAACGCCGTAAGTGCTTAAGAATCAGCGGGACTCATTCCTGCTATAGCCGCCGATGCTTGAACGTCCGCTCTCCCGCGCTGTAGCTGGCGACTGTCTGGCCGTTGCCGGAGAGCTTGTATTTGTAAGTCGTGAGACCTTCGAGGCCGACTGGTCCCCGGGCATGAATTTTCCCCGTGCTGATGCCTACCTCCGCGCCCAGTCCGTAGCGGTAGCCGTCGGCGAAGCGGGTCGAGGCATTGTGAAAGACGCCTGCGGCATCGACGCGCTCCATGAAGGCGGCGGCAGCTTTGGCGTCTTCGGTCACAATGCAGTCGGTGTGCTTGGAGCCCCAGCGATTTACATGCTCAATCGCTTCGTCCAGGCTCCCGACCACCTTGATCGAGAGCACCAGGTCCGAGTACTCGGTTCCCCAGTCTTCCTCGGTTGCGGGGACGATTGGCAAACCGCTGCCGCAAATGCTCAGCGTTCGCGCACATCCGCGTACCTCGACCCCTGCGGTGTTGAACCGGGAAATCATTTCCGGTAGAAAACGGCTGGCGATCTTTTCGTGAACCAGCAGGGTTTCGATCGAGTTGCAAGCTGCCGGATATTGCACTTTCGAATCCATGCTGATCGCGAACGCCTTGTCGAGATCGGCGGCGGAGTCGATATAGACGTGGCAAATGCCTTCACCGTGGCCGAGCACTGGAATCCGGCTGTGCTGCATGATGTAGCGGACGAACGCGTTCGATCCCCGTGGAATGATCAGGTCGATGGCCGTGTCCATCGCCAGCAGTTGGTTCACGTCCTCGCGCGTGTGCAGCAGGTTGATCGAGTCGGCGGGGACTTCCGGGAACGCAGCGATAGCTTCGCGCCAGATTTTCACCAGGGCCGTGTTGGTATGTTCGGCCTCGCTCCCGCCTTTAAGCAGGATGGCGTTTCCGGTTCGAAGCGCAAGGGAGGCCACCTGTGGTATCACGTCCGGCCTCGACTCGAAAATCACGGCGATCACGCCCAGCGGGCAGGTCGCCTTGCGCAAAATCAGATCGTCGTCGAGGGCGGTGGCCGCCAGCTCCCGTCCCAGCGGATCGCCAAGTGCCGCCACCTCGCGAACCTGCGCAGCCATTTGGGCCACGCCCCGGTCGCTTGTCTGCAAACGCTTGAACAGGGCGCGTGACATCTGTCCAATCTCGACAAGCGTCTTAGCGGCAGCACAGTCGAGGGCGTTGGCCTCGATGATCTCCGCGGAACGGCGCTCGATAGCATCGGCGGCCGCCAGTAACGGCTTCCGCCGCAGTTCGTCCGGGAGCGCCGCCAGCTTGAGCGCGGACCCGCGGGCGTTTGTCGCAGACGCTGATGCAACGCTTTGTACAGCAGGATGAACGCTCATGAAGCCTCAAACACCACAATGTTATCTCGTGTCACCAGCACGCCGGCTTTCGCCGAAGTCCTCTGCCCTTGCTCGGGTTGCTGGATGTGATCGCTGCCTTGATTGGCAATCCCGCGCGCAAACTCGCCACCCTCGGAGTCAGCGATACTGATAACGTCCATCGGCTTGAATTCGCGCTCTACCTTCACAACGCCCGACCACAGCAGACTCGCCTTGCCGCCCATCAGCGCGTTGCGTGCTCCCGCGTTGACCACGACCCGCCCCCGTACGTCGGCTGCATAGGCGATCCAGCGCCGTTTCCCAGGCATGCGTGCCGCCGGGATAAACGCCGTTCCCACCGCCTCGCCACGGAATATTCGGTCCAGTGTATCGGTCTTCCTGCCATCGGCGATAACCGCTACCGCGCCTGCCCGGGTTGTAATCTCGGCGGCCTCCAGCTTGGTGGTCATGCCGCCACGCCCACCCGCCGAAGGTCCGGACGCTAGCGCCTTCAGCTCAGGCGTGATCTGCTGCACCAGCGGGACCAGCACCGCCTCCGACGACCCATGACCCGGCCGCGAATCCAGCAGGCCCTCGACGTTGGTCAGCAGAACCAGGGCATTCGCGTCGATCTTACTCGTGACCAGTGCAGCCAACCGGTCGTTGTCGCTGAATATCCGTGTCCGCAGTCCCTCGCCGACGTATTCCAGCTCCGCCGTCGAGACCGTATCGTTCTCGTTCACGATCGGCACCACGCCCAGCTTTAGCAGCTTCTCCATCGTTTGACGCAGGTTCGACGAGCGGCGCCGCTCCGTGAAGTCGTCTTCGGTCAACAGCACTTGCGCGACCTTGACGTCATGCGCGCCAAACAGTTCCTGGTAGGCGTCCATCAACAGCGCCTGCCCCACCGCCGCACAAGCCTGCCGGGTGACCAGATCCAAAGTCCTCGCCCGATGTAGCCCCAGGTGGCCGCGCCCCAGTCCCACCGCCCCCGACGACACAACCACCACCTGCACTCCCGAGTTCTTCAGTTGAGCAATCGAACCGACCAGGTCCTTGAGGCGGGAGGTGCAGAGTTCGCCGTCCGCCGCGGCAACCGTATTGGTGCCCAACTTTATGACAACTCGGCGCGCCGCGCTCAAAAGCTTCGCGCGCTGGTGCTGCAATTTCTGGATTTCTGTGTCAGTCGAACGCATCGGAATCCGGCCTAGCGAGAGTACCTCATGCTAGCACAATCACATCGGGGAACGACGGCTGTCTGGCAGGGAAAGGGATAGAAACCTTCAAGCAGTCAGAGGCAGCAAACCCTTTATTTCGTACAGCAAGCCAGCTTCAAACATACCTTCGCCCATTCCGAAAATACGGGCTTGTGCAGGACCATATCCGCCCCGGCTTCGAGCAAATCGTGGGCCTCCGAATCGCTTCCGATCAGGCCGATGCAGACGGCCCGCTGGCGCGACGTCTCAAGTGCCTTCTTCGACTCGGCTTGATCGCCATCGATAATGACGATCTCTCTGCAACCTACTTCCGGGCGCGGAGGCTTGCGCATACGCTTCAGCGGCAACCCTAGCTCGCTGGCCGCGTCGCGCAGAACCGCAGCGGAATGTTCGTCGCAGGATAGAAGATGAATTGCCCGCATTGTCGTCTCTCGCGAAGTCTGCCCGGACAGCTTTGCTCGACAAACCTGTCCCGCAGCCTATTCGACTCATGCGAACGTTATGCTATGGTTCCGCTGAGATATTGTCAAAGGTAACGCACCTCCTCAAGCAATACCGAAGTACATTACCTCGCAAGTAAACGGTGCCTGCCTGCCCCTCGCGTGGTTGCACAATTGTTTGTAGGACCCGGCCATCTTTAAAATAAAATGGACTCCAGAAAAGAAGCTCCAGTAAGAAATTTAAAGAACCAAGAAGGGTAGAACCGGTGAACATGTCATTTAGGGTTCGGTTGGGGGTATTAGGTGTATGCGCCATTCTTTTGTCGGGAGCGGCGCGGACCGCAGCCGCACAAACCGTTTTCCAGCATCCTGGAGTTTTCGTCAGCAAAGCTCAGTTGGACTTCGTTAAAGCCCAGGTCAATGCCAAGGTCGAGCCCTTTTACACCGAGTACCAGCGGGCGGCAGCCAGTCCCTGGGGAGCATTGAACTATCAAGTTCAGGGGCCGTACACAGGGGGCGTCAACCAGTGCGGCTCGCACTCGAAGCCCGATAACGGCTGCAAGGCGGGGGACAACGATTCTTCCGCCGCCTACCTGCAGGCCGTGTTGTGGTACGTCAGCGGCAATCATGCCTATGCGCAGAACGCGATCAAGATCATGAACGCCTATGCCAAAAATTTCAAAGGATTTGCCGGTTTCACCCCTGGCATCCCCTGTCCCGGCAGAGCCGCCGAGTGTTCCAACGGCCCGTTACAAGCGGCTTGGGACACGTCGAAATTCCCTCGCGCCGCCGAGATCATCCGCTACAGTAACGCCGGCTGGGCGGACTCGGACGTGCGAGCTTTTTCGGATGTGCTGAAGAAAGTCTACGAGCCCCTGATCTACAAAGGTTCCGGCTTCAACGGCAACTGGGAATTGAGCATGATCGAAGCCATGATGGGGATCGCCGTTTTCAACGAGGACGCCGACTTGTTCCAACATGCGCAGACCCTCTGGCGCGCGCGCGTTCCGGCCTATTTCTATTACGCTCCGATCGACGGGGACAAGCCCGCGCCCTTCCCCAGCATTACAGGGAAGACAACGTGGAATGGGCAGACTGTGTTTGACCCCAGGGTGAATGGCATCGCGCAGG
This sequence comes from uncultured Acidobacteriota bacterium, assembly GCA_963777415.1. Taxonomy (GTDB): domain Bacteria; phylum Acidobacteriota; class Terriglobia; order Terriglobales; family Acidobacteriaceae; genus JAEZPW01. The sequence goes on along the minus strand of CAVZQL010000015.1, from coordinate 329,092 downwards.
AAACTTGCCGCGATTTTCATCACACGGAATACGGGATTGCAGCTGCGATGTCAGCCGCCGAGACCGCCCACATCCAGGGCGCCAAGCTGTTCGAGTCGGAGCAGCCGCGCCTGATTGCAGCATTGGAGTTCAGCGCCGGCTACGAGGCGGCGCATTCGAGGAACGTTCCTGATTACATCTGCGGCGGAAAGATTTCTTTGGGCCCTGGTGTAACCTACGTAATCGGCTATAACGAGTATCACAACCGTCTTAAGCAAGCCATGCCTAACACAGCGGCGTTGATCAAGGGTTCATTGACAAAGCCATCGCCAGTCGACTCCGCAGGCGGACCGCACATGGCCGTGTTTGAGCCGTTGACGCACTTTTCTGACGCATCATTGGCCGGAAAGCGTGGGGCTGCTGCCGCCGGGAAATAGCTAAGCGCAGCACAGATAGCCGGATGCCCATCCTTCGCGGCAGTGAGGGATGGGCTTTTTTGATGAGCCGACCCCTCCCCTTGCTGCCGAATTCGCAAGTATCTGAAAAGAAGCAGGTTACGATCTCGATCTACCTTGCCGCAATTCTAAGTGGCTGAAAAAGCGGGAGTTAACGACTCGATCTACCTGTATGTCAAAGATCGTAGCGGCGAAGGACTGTCCGCCGGATATACGTATCCAGAATCAGAATAGGCGAGTTTGTGTGGAATGCGGCATGGCGGGACGAAAATTTCTAGTTTTGGAACAAGCCCCATGCATTCTGGACAACTGCACGCTGTTTCCGGGCTTCATTCCATGTGCGTTCCCCAATCGCTTGAGTCTCTTTTTGGAGGGCGATGTGTTCAAGCAAGTTTTCACCTTTGCGCTTTGCCTTGCCTTCGTCGCCAGCGTTTTGTCCACGGATGCCCGCGCAATAGAGTTAACCAACCATCCCGTCGAGCCGCGCGGGGTCTCTCAGGTCAGAAGGTTGATCGAGAACCTGGGCTCGGGCGAGGACGCGCTGGTCGCGGTGCGCTTGCGGGACAAGTCCGTCGTGAGCGGCTATGTTGCCCAGATCGAGCGAGATTCGTTGGTCGTCGTGGACCCCAACACGGGCGCAGCCAGCACAGTTGACTACACGCAGATTGGCCGGCTGCAGGGCTTGAACGTGGCCAGCGGGGTAGAGGTTCACCAGGGCGTTGGCATCCGCGCTAAGCTGGCCCGGACTGTCGCCCTGATCGTGCCGGGTCAGCAGGTGCAAAAGAACAATCTCAGTGGACACTCCAAGGCGCTCCTGATTGGAATCGTTATAGGAATCATTCTCGCCATTGTGCTCGCCAAGACGCTGTAAAAGCATCTGCGGGTGGGGCGAGTCGTCAGCTAGTCTTAGCCTAGCCCTTCTTCTCGATCACCTTCTTGATTCGCTCGAAGGCCCAGTCGATCTCTTCGCGGGTGATGACCAGTGGCGGTGCGATCCGGATAACGTGATCGTGGGTCTCCTTGCAGAGGATGCCGAGTTCCTTCAGCGCCTCGCAGTACGGTCGCGCCCTGCCGGTCAGTTCGACGCCGATCCAGAGGCCGATGCCGCGGACTTCTTTCAGTTCGGGACTGCGGAGCGTCTTGAGCTTGTCGAGGAAGTAAGCGCCGTTCTCGGCTGACTTCTCGACCAGCTTTTCGTCGATCAGGACACTGAGCGCGGTGCGGGCAACGGCACAGCCCAGCGGATTGCCGCCGAAGGTGCTGCCGTGGTCTCCGGGACGGAAGACGCCCAGGATTTCCTTCGAGGAGAGTACTGCCGAGACCGGATAGAATCCGCCCGCGAGCGCCTTGCCCACGATCAGCACATCCGGCCGGATGCCCTCGTGCATGTAGGCGAAGAGTTTGCCGGTGCGTCCGAGGCCAGACTGTATTTCGTCGGTCATCAGCAATACGTTATTGGCGCGGCAAATTTCCGCGGCTTCTTTCAGGAATCCCTTTGGCGGGATCACGATGCCGGCTTCGCCCTGTATGGGTTCGACGAGGAACGCGCAGGTGTTCGGCGTGATGGCGTCGCGTAGCGCGTTCGCGTCTCCAAACGGGATGATCTTGAAGCCCGGTGTGAATGGCCCGAAGCCGTCCTTGTACTGCTCGTCGGTCGAGAAGCTGACGACGGTGACGGTGCGTCCATGAAAATTGTTGCCGCAGCAAATGATCTCGGCCTTGCCGTCGGGTATGCCCTTGATCTTGTAGCCCCACTTGCGCGCGGTCTTGACGGCGGTCTCGACGGCCTCGGCGCCCGAGTTCATGGGTAGCGCCTGGTCGAAGCCGGTCATGTCGTGCAACTGTTTGTATAGAAGAGGCAGTTGCTCGTTCCGGAACGCACGCGAGGTCAGCGTGACCTTATGAAGTTGCTCAATCGCGGTCTTCATGATGGCGGGATGGCAGTGTCCCTGATTGACGGCCGAGTAGGCGGCGAGGCAATCGAGGTACTTGTTGCCATCGACGTCGTAGACCCAGCATCCCTCGGCGCGCTCAATGACTACGTCGAGAGGATGGTAGTTGTGCGCGCCGTACTGGTTTTCCAGTGCAGACGAAATCTTGAGTGCGTGATTTTTGTTCCGTAGTAGTGGCCATGTATGCTCCGTAAAAAATCTGTTTCTATTCCGTTCCTAAAGGGGTGTCATTCCGACCCTGAGCATCGCGAAGGGGAGGAACCTGCTTTTCGCGGACACCACCGATCTGCTCAGGTGGCTCATAACGGTGGTGCATAAACCACTCCGCAGCCAAATCATCCCAAAGACGATTCGTAGCTTCGATCAGCGCAACCTTCTTGGCTCGCTTCCAGGACTTCAGTTCCTTCTCACGATTGATCGCATTGCGTACATCGTCGAACGATTCGCGGTGAACGAGGCGATGGCATTTGTACTTCTTCGTGAAACCCTCGATGAGATCGTTTTTGTGCTGCCAAACGCGCTTCTCCAAGTTGTTCGTCACGCCCGTGTAGATGACGCGGGACTTGCTGGACATGATGTAAACGTAGAAGCGGTATTCGCGTTTCACGCTTGTACTCCTGGGCGAGAGCTCGGTGGTGCAGGCGAAAAGCAGGTCCCTCGCTGCGCTCGGGATGACACTGAGGGGGAGAGCGGTGGCGGACCTGAGCAGCTCGGTGGACCTGAGCAGCTCGATGGTGCAGGCGAAAAGCAGGTCCCTCGCTGCGCTCGGGATGACAATATTTGAACGGACGTGGTGAAAATCGACATAATCTTTGCTTACTCGAAACTAATCCTTACTCCAGCACCATCGTCAGCAGCGCCATGCGGACGTAGAGTCCGTTGGTGGCCTGACGGAAATACATTGCACGCGGATCGCAATCCACAGTCTTGTCAAGTTCGACGGTGCGCGGTAGCGGGTGCAGGATCATTGCGTCCGGCTTCATGCGCTGCAGGACGGTCGAGTCAATCGCGAAGTGTCTCAGCGCGGGCTTGTCGCGCACGCGCTCGGGGCGTATGCGCGTCTGGTAGACGACATCGACTTCGCCCACGACGCGGTTGAGGTCCACCTCGATCTCGTAATGCACGCCGTGACGGTCGAGATAGTGCAAGATGTCGGCGTGGATGCGCAACTCAGACGGGCTGACGAAGAAAATCTTCACTCGTTCGAACTTTGCCAGCAGATACGCGAGTGAGCGTGCCGTGCGTCCTTTGTCGAGTTCGCCGATGAAAGCGATGCTCAGGCCGTTCAGCGGGCGCTCGCGATAGATCGTATATAGGTCGAGCAGCGCCTGCGTCGGATGCTGGCCGAAGCTGCCGTCGCCGGCGTTGATGACCGGCACGGGCGAGACTTGGGCCGCGCGTTTTGCGCCGCCAGCTTCATTATGTCGTATTACGATAACATCGCAGTAGCCGCCGATGATGCGGATGGAGTCCTCGACCTGCTCGCCTTCGATGCCGGAAGAGAATGCGCTGGCGTGCTCGGTTGAGATGACGCGGCCACCGAGGCGATGCATGGCGGCCTCGAATGACAGGCGCGTGCGCACCGACGGCTCGTAAAACAGCGTCGCCATGATCCTGCCCTGGTAATCGAGCGTGCCTCCACGGGCGACGATCTTCTCCATCTGCCGGGTGCGCTCGAAGAGCTCCATGAGCAGGGGAACGGTGAATTGCTGCGCTTCGACGACGTGCTTGAGTTTCATGGGCGGACGTTCCGAAACAATGATTTTAGTCGTAATATCCGCAATCGCCATGGTTCGTACCTTCGGGCGTCCCTACGGGACTTTGGTTGTTACTCTACGCCTTACCCCGGACTTCCGTCCGGGGCTAAGTTCGAACCGCCCCTCCGGGGCGTAAGCTCGACAGACACGAGACGACCAACATGCGTTAGCTCGGTTCGGTTAACACGCACTCCGCAATACACAGACACGAGACGACCAACATGCGTTAGCTCGGTTCGGTTAACACGCACTCCGCAATACGCGGTTGACGACGATGCCGCGATCGATTGCGCTCGACTCGGGTGTAATATGCGTTCCCGCTCGGCCTAAGAACGCATCGTTCAGATACTCACACGATGTGATGATGGTTTCGCGGCCACCATTCTTCAGGAAGCGCAGCGCCGATTCGACCTTCGGCCCCATGTTGCCGGCAGGGAACTGGCCTTCGGCATAGTAGCGCTCCATGTCCGCGACAGTCATGCGTTCAAGGCGCCGTTGCGTCGGCTTCTTGTAATCGAGGTACACGCACTCGGCATCGGTCGAAATAATCAATAGGTCCACGCCAAGTTCCGTCGCCAGCAGCGCCGAGGCGCGGTCTTTGTCTATGACGGCCTCGATACCCTCGATGCCTCCGTTGTTTCGGACAACGGGAATGCCGCCGCCACCGCAGGCGACGACGAGAACGCCTTTGTCCACGAGCGTCTTGATGATCGGCGACTCGACAATCTCGACTGGTTCGGGTGAGGCGACGACGCGGCGATAACCGCGGGCGGCATCCTCTACGATCTGCCAGCCCAGCAAACGCCGTTTTTCTTCGGCCTCGGCCCGCGAGTAAAACGGTCCGATGGGCTTGGTCGGGTACGTCATGGCCGGATCGTCTCGTGACACGATGGTCTGCGTGATGATTGCCACCACGGGAACTTCCAGTCCCGCCGCGGCCAGTTCGAGCCGAAGTGCTTGGGCAATGAGATAGCCGATCTCGCCCTGACTGGCGGCGCCGCACACGTCGAGTGTCTGGCTGGGGACCTGGTCTGACGCGCGTTCGGAGCGCAACAACTGTGCTCCCACCTGCGGCCCGTTGCCGTGCGTGACAACAACACGATATCCGGCGCGAATGACGCCGACGATGGCTGCCGCGGTGCGTCGGGCGTTCGCCATTTGTTCGGCAACCGTGCCCTTTTCACCCGCGCGGATGAGTGAATTGCCGCCGACCGCGATCAGTGCAGTCTTTGACATAAAAACCTCAAAAGAAGGGGCGAGGGGTCAGGGGCAAGGGGCCAGCGAAATCTCAGAGCCCGGTTGAGTCTGCGCTGTGGCAGCTCTTCAGTTTGGGGTCGTGGTTTTCCTAACCCCTAGTCCCTAATCCCTGATCCCTGCTTCTCTACTTCATCAACTCCAGCATGATCGCCTTCTGCGCATGCAACCGGTTCTCCGCTTCCTGAAAGACGACGGAGCGCGGCGAGTCGATGACTTCGTCCGTAACTTCGTCGCCGCGATGAGCGGGGAGACAGTGCATGAAGATGGCTTCAGGATTGGCGTGAGCGAAGAGCGCCGAGTTGACCTGGTATGGTCTGAATATCTCGCGGCGCTTCTCGGTCTCAGCTTCCTGACCCATGCTGGCCCATACATCCGTGTAGATCACGTCGGCGTGCGCGGCGGCTTCGGCGGCATCGTTCGTAACGTGACACGATCCTCCGGTTTGCGCCGCACGCTTGCGCGACCATTCGATAGCTTCTTCTTTCGGTTCGTAACCCTTCGGCGTTGCCACCCAGACGTGCGCGCCGAGTTGCGCTCCGGCGAACATCAGCGAGTGCGCGACGTTGTTGCCGTCGCCGACATAGACAACCTTTAGTCCGGCGACCTTGCCCTTGATTTCGAGAATCGTCAGGTAATCGGCCATCGCCTGGCAGGGGTGGCTGTAGTCGGTGAGTCCGTTAATGATCGGGACCGACGCGTGCTCGGCCATGCGTTCGACGATGTCGTGGGCGAAGGTGCGAATCATGATCCCCTGCACCATGCGCTCAAGATTCTTTGCAACGTCGTAGACAGATTCGCGCTTGCCCAGGTTGATCTCGGCGGGAGACAGATAGACAGAGAATCCGCCGAGCTGGTGGATGCCTACGTCGAACGTCACGCGCGTGCGCAACGAGGGCTTCTCGAAGATCATGGCCAGCGTCTTGCCCTTCAGCGAATCGCTGAAGCGGGCGGGCGAGGCCTTGATTTCACGGGCGAGATCGAGCAGGCGCCGAATTTGCTCGGGAGAGAAATCCTTGATGGTGAGGAAGTCGCTCCCGAGTCCGATGGTGGCCCACTCAAGCTTCTCTTGCTTGAGTGGGTTCTGGATAGCTGTATCGCGCGCCATCGTTATGCTCCCTTGGCCATCTTGCGGCACTTCGACGAGAAGTCCGCAAGTACGTCGCGCAGTGTCGGCTTCGACTGCTCTTCGACCTCGTAGCTCACGCGCAACGTCGGTTTCTTGATGTCGATGACGCGCGCGAGGTCAATCGGAGTGGCCACCAGTACGAGATCGCAGGGAACCATGTTGATGGTCTCTTCGAGTTCGTGACGCTGCGTGTCGCCGTAACCCATCGCGGGCAGCAGACTGTTGAGGTGCGTGAACTTCTCGAACGTGCCCCGGATCGATCCTTGCGCAAAGGGCCGCGGGTCGATCAACTCGGACGCTCCATAGTGTTTCGCAGCGACGACGCCGGCGCCGTAGGCCATCTCTCCATGCGTAAGCGTTGGGCCGTCTTCGACCACGAGCACGCGCTTGCCCTTCACGGCTTCGGGGTCGGGAACAGTGACGCGGCAGGCGGTCTCGATGACCTTGGCGCGCGGGTTGTACTTGGCGACGTTCGCGCGAACGATGTCGAGATTCTTCGGATCGGCGGTGTCCACCTTGTTAATGACGATCACGTCGGCGCGCAGCAGGTTCACCGAGCCGGGGTAATAGGTCAGCTCGTGGCCCGGACGATGCGGATCGACGACGACGATCTCAAGGTCGGACTTGTAGAACGGCGTATCGTTATTGCCGCCGTCCCAGAGGATGATGTTGCCCTCTTTCTCGGCCTCGCGAACGATCGCCTCGTAGTCCACGCCGGAGTATATGACCGTACCCTTCACGATGTGCGGCTCGTATTCCTCGCATTCCTCGATCGTGCATTTGTGTTTCGTTAGGTCGGCCAGCGTACCGAAACGCTGCACGGCCTGTTCGGCCAGATTGCCGTAGGGCATGGGGTGACGAATGGCGACGGGCTTCCATCCAAGGACGCGGAGACTCTCGGCGACGTGGCGTGAAACCGGGCTCTTGCCGCATCCGGTGCGCACGGCGCAGATGGAGACCACGGGACGCGTGGACTTGATCATGGTGTGCTCGGCAGAGAGCAGGGTGAAATCGGCTCCGGCGGCGATGGCGCGGGCGGCAACGGTCATGACGTGCTGATTGGAAACGTCGCTGTAGGAGAACACGACTTCGTCCACGTTCTTCTCGCGGATGAGCGTTTCAAGTTCTTTTTCGTCAACGATTGGAATGCCGCCGGGATAGCGGTGGCCGGCAAGTTCGGTGGGGTACTTGCGCCCGGCAATGTCGGGAATCTGCGTCGCGGTGAAGGCGACGACTTCGAAGTCCGGATTGTTTCTGTAAATTACATTGAAGTTGTGAAAGTCTCTACCGGCTGCTCCTATGACGATGATGCGCTTCATTCGACACACCTCGGCTCCGGCGCACAATTCCATCTTCTGGCACGCACGGACGCGTACCCTGAACGGACGCTACGCTATTCAGCTTTAGAAAATGGGAGAGCGGTGCGATCAGAGCCCCTTCAAGGGCGGAAGTCCCTCATACATCGAGCCCAAGCGCCGCTTCGCTGTTGAAAGCCCACGGGGACAACCTATAAACCCGGACAGAACTGTATCACAAAGCAGGGTAGCTGCGGTGAGCAGGGTCACAGGTGGGGGTGAGGCGGGGGTGTCGGGGATGTGACCTGCGGTTCCCAAAGTAACTTTGCACGTTTTGATTTCGCCGTTAAACTCGTCGCAACGTGTGGGGGCCAGTCTTTGTTCGCCTGCGGTTCCGGTTCCAGATTTCAGGGTTCCGGCACACCAATTCTCAGTGGGAGGAACCCTGTGAAACTTCAGCATGCAAGCGCAAAACTTCTGTGTATTTCGCTAATCGCGGCGCCAGCTCTAACGATATCAGCGCAAACGATACGGCCGTACCAGGCTCAACAGATCGAGGTGTATAAGGGACGCGATCTGGTGAAGGAAGAGCAAGACGCAAAGCGCAACCAGCAGCAAGACAACAAGCAGCAGCCTGCGCCACCGCTCAAGAACCCGGCATTCTTTCAACGCACGTTCGGGTTAGCGATCCCCGGGGTTGCCTACACCGTGGACAACGTCGCCGCCAACACCCGCACCCTGGTCACATCCACCGGCACACTCACTGAGAGCGCTGTCCGAATCAATCCCAACCACACCTATGACTGGAACAGCGCGTGGGACAAGCGCATGATTCACGGCAAGTGGGTCGAACACAAAGACGGCGTTCTTCTGCTGAATGGACAAGAACGCAAAGACTGGCTGATGCGCGCAATGAGTCGTCCGAGTGGCAAGGCAGTCATCACTCTATGGGACCAGAACGCAATCTGGTATAACGGAACGCCGCTGAAATAGTCGGGGAGTTAGTTTTCAAAATGACGAAGGCCCGGAGAGTGCGCTCCGGGCCTTTCATTTGGTTTTTCAACCTATTTCGCCGAACCTTTTGCTGACGGTGAGGGAGCGGCGCCATCGGCCTTCGGCAGGCTGTCCTTGGGCAGCGCCTTGCGCGGCAGCGGTTGCTCGCGCATGGCTGCATCGTAGGCGAACGATGCCAGAACCACGGCCTGCTGGATCAAGTCATCGCGCTGCACGCGCTCGTACACGTCCATGCTGGAATGGTGTGTGCGAGTCATGTAGTCGAGCGGATCCTGTATGAACTGGAAGCCCGGTACGCCGACCGCGTCGAACGAGGCATGATCGGTGCTGCCGGTATTGCGCTGCGTGATCGTCGAGCAACCGAGGTCCTTGAGCGGCTCAATCCACGAGGCGAAGATGGGGGCGACAGCCGAGTTTTCCTGAGTGTATATGCCGCGCAGTTTGCCGCCGCCGTTGTCTATGTTGAAGTAGGCGACCACTTTCTTGTACTCGGGCTTGAACTCAAGCGGTCCCGGCTTGGACTGGCGCATGTAGCTGGGCAGATCCTTTTCTTTCGGATCAGTGGGCTCGGGCCGCGAAGCCAGATGCTCGGCGACATAGGCGCGCGATCCGAGCAGGCCCTGCTCTTCGCCGCTCCAGAGCGCGATACGGATGGTGCGACGAGGCTTGAGATCCAGCGTCTTCAGAATGCGGAGAGCTTCCATCGCCGCGACCACTCCGGTTGCATTGTCGGTTGCGCCGGTGCCGCCGTGCCACGAGTCGAGATGGCCGCCGATCATGATGACTTCATCGGCCAGCTTCTTGTCCGTGCCCGGGAACTCGGCGATGGTGTTGTAGGAGTTGTTATCGTCGTCGATGAACTTGGTCTGCACGTTGAGTTCGAGTTCGACGGGCACATTGCGTTCGAGCAGGCGCGAAATCCGGCCATAGTGTTCGGTAACCATGTTCAGAACCGGGTAGGGATTGACTGCGTCCTTCTTGTATTCGAGGCCCGACATTGTGACCAACCCGAGGTCGTAGCTGCTGGGCTCGATGACGGCCAGCACTTTCTCGTCGTAGTAGAACTTGGAGATATCGCGGCGAAGCTGGAACGCTTTGATCATCTCTTCGCGGCTCATCTGTGGACCGTACCTGCTGGTGATGCTGAACTGTGCAATCTCGTCCAGCTTCTGGTCGGTATAGCGTGTGGCCTCGGGATCGGTATGCGGCTTCACTTCCTTGGCGTCGCCGTTGAGCACGATCATGCCCGCCAGCCTGCCGCGATACTGCTCCATATCTTCTTTCGTCTTGATGGAAACCCGGATCGCTTTGCCACGAACGGCGCCGTTGGTTCCGGGCGACCATGCTCGCGGAATCGCTATCAGCATGGTGGTTTCCGGCGTCATCATGCGGACGGACGTGAACTCATTCGTCCAGCCGCGGCCGAAGTCGTAGCCTTCCAGATGCGCATTCGCGAAGCCCCATTCGGCCAGCTTGCCGCGCGTCCACTCGCTGGCGAGCTTCATGTTTGGGGACCCGGTCAGGCGCGGTCCGATGCGGTCAGTCAATTCGCTGAGAAGCTGCATAACCTGCGAGTTGTGATATCCCTCGCTGCGAATCTGACCGATCGCGTCGAGGTCGACGGCTTCGCTGTTGGCGGCCAATGCCGACGCCGGAATCAATGCAAGAACTAAGGCAAGAATCAGTAATCTGGCAATCAACTGCCGTGGAACAGAGAGATTCACTTGAGCCTCACTAAGTGCTGGGTTTTGACGAACTCTGATTGAACGATTGAACGGCAGGTTTGTCAACGAAGAACGGAAAATCGGAAAATCGGAAAATCGGAAAATCGGAAAACCGAAAATCAAAGGGCACGGGAAAAAACCTGAGCGCGGCCCCTCTAACTCGCTCGCTTCTGTGCTTCCATGTATTTGCGCAGCACGGCGTTGATCGTGCTCTGGTAGCCCTTGCCCTGTTCTTTGAAGAATTCCAGGACATCGGGATCGAGTCGCAACGTAATCTGGTGCTTTGTACCGGGCCAGATCACGGCCTCCTTGAAGAAGTTGTCGTCGAGTTCGGGGATTTCGGAGTAATCGATGTCCTCATCTTTGAGCGCATCAACGCGCGCCCAGTCGGTTCGCGATTTCTTCTTCGTAGTCTTTGGCATCTTCGAAGTAGTGTAACTCTATTTGTAGTTACAACAAGCAGAACCTGCTCCGCCCTCACACTGCTCCGGAGCCGAGGCGCAAAACATTTTGCCGCAGCCTCGCTTTTTTCTACACGCTGCATCCATTTGGCTGTATTCTCCAAACTCACTTTTTCTTTAGGAGGCAGCCATAGACGTTGACCATCACCTTCCGGAACCAGGCCCCTGTTGTTCCCCTCGCGGCTGAATCTCAGCTCGCGCAACATCCGTCCGCTCCGCCGCGCCCCGTCCTTGTGAAGCCGAGTGGGAAGAAACTCGCTTTGTGGCCGCTCGTTGTCGCCACCTTTTTCATGGTTTCAGGCGGAGCCTACGGCACCGAGGACATTATTGGCGGCGCGGGATTCGCACGCGGCATTCTCGTTCTGGCGCTCACGCCCATTCTGTGGAGCCTGCCGACCTCGCTGATGATCGGCGAATTGGCCAGCGCGATGCCGGCCGAAGGCGGCTTCTACGCCTGGGTGCGCCGCGCCATGGGAGACTTCTGGGGATTCCAGGAAGCATGGCTTTCGCTGGTGGCCAGCATCTTCGACATGGCGATCTATCCGACGCTGTTCGTCTTGTATCTCACGCGCCTGTTCCCGTGGTTCGGTGTCGGACATCGCGGCATTGTGGTCGCGGTTTCGATAGTTGCGGTTTGCGCCTTGCTGAATATTGCCGGGATTCGCGTTGTCGCCGAGACTTCGTTGTTGCTGTTCGTGCTGCTTACGGCGCCCTTCGTGATCATCATCGCGCTCGCGCTGACGAAGCATGGAGCGCTCGCGAGTGCGGCGGCACCAGCTTCGGCGGCGAACGTCGGCATCATCGGCGGCGTTCTGGTCGCGATGTGGAACTACATGGGCTGGGACAACGCGTCCACCGTTGCCGGAGAGGTTCACGATCCGCAGCGCACGTATCCGCGCGCGATGATGGCCTCCGTGGCGCTCGTCGCCTTCTGCTACATTGTTCCGTTTGCGGCGATGCGGGTGACAGGCATATCGCCCGCCGCGTTCGAGACCGGATCGTGGGCCAACCTGGCCGAGATGCTCGGAGGCCGCTGGCTGCGCATCGCCATTGTCGCTGGAGGCATGATGTCGGCCTTCGGCATGTTCAACGCGCTGGTGATGAGCTATTCGCGCCTGCCGCTGGCCATGGCGCAGGACGGACTGCTGCCTCGCGTCTTCGCCCGGACCACACGCCGCAGCGGCGCGCCGTGGGTCGCGATCCTCGCGTGTGCAGTGGCGTGGGCGCTGTGCCTCGGCATCAGCTTCGAGCGACTCGTCACCGTGGACATCCTGCTCTACGGCGGCAGCCTCATGCTCGAATTCGTCGCGCTGGCCGTGCTGCGGATCACCGCGCCAGACATGCCGCGTCCCTACCGCGTCCCTGGAGGCGTTGCCGGAACCATCGCGCTGGCGGTCCCGCCGGTGCTATTGCTCGGCTTCTCCGTCGTGCAGAGCCGCGGCGAATCCGTCTTCGGCATGAACGCGCTAGTGTTCGGCGCAATGCTCATCCTCGGCGGATTGTTTGCGTACCTGCTCAGGCAAGCGCTGAAAAGAACGCCGTGGTTCATGCAGAAATCGGAAGCACACGTGTCGAAGTGCAGTTAAGAAGTGCAGCTTAGACTAGAAACCAGTATTCCAGGCGGTCGTCGGAGAGATCGCTACTGCGCGGATTTGTGGCGGACGCTGAGGAACCAGTTATTGCCACCGTCAACGGTGACCCATGAGTCACCGCTGGCGGTGATGAACTGTCCGTGCTGAGCGTCGGCGAAGCGGACGTGGCCGATGTGATCGGTGAGCGGAATGCCGCGGTATTTCAGGATGACCTGCTGCCAACGTTCCGCGGCGTCCGGCGAACGGTAAAGGGCGCCGTCGTCCCCGGCGGCCCAGATGTTGCCGCCGGCAACGGCAAGCGAATTGAAAGCCAGGCCGCGCTTGATGGTGATGATCTTCCAGGTTGCTCCGCCGTCAAGCGTGCGCAAGAGTTCGCCTTCGTCAGTGATCACGAGCCGTCTTCCGGTGACGGCGTGCTGTGCATTGGCGGCGGTTGGCTGAGAAAGTTTCACGGGTGACATTGAGGCGACAGTTTCATTCGGGTGAGCGGACGCTGTCTTCTTATCATCTGCTTTCGGTGGATCGCTTCGGGGTATCTCGACCTCGATCGGGCCGGGCGTCCCCTCGACACGGTCGTGATATGCGGCTGGTCCGGTGTCCCATCCGGGTGAACTCTGACGGGTCTTGCCGCTGGAGCGTCGCGGCTTCTCCTCGCGAGGCTTGTCGTCGTTGTTGGAGAGTGTGCCGGCAATCCATCCGCTGAAAGTTGTGTCGGATTCCGAGGAGGAGTCCGGGGCCGGCGGCGGCGAGCTCTCCGCGCTCTTATGGATGCTGAACGATAAGTCGGGGCTATTCACGGTTGGCAGCAGATAAAGCAGGAAACCAAAGGCGAAGATGCCGAATACGATGCCTGTCCACCGCAGGGCGATGTGCCACCATATCGTTCCTCCCGCAGCACGCTTTTTACGTTCGAGGACGATTTCAGCGGCAGCGGCCGGATCATCATGCGACAGGAGCACGACCGCAAGTGCCTCCTGACAATCCTGGCACTTGTTCAAGTGGTCGACGACTTCGCCGTGCTGCTGGGGGGTAACTTTGCGTTGGAGGAAACGTTCCAGCAGAGCTTCATCGATGTGGCCATGCAGTTGATCGCGGGCGGCCTGCTGCCTGGCGCGAAGAGGATCCGACTGCGGCACGCTTTGGAACCACTCGCGGATTCTGTCGGTCAGTTCTCCCATGTTCGACACGCCGGAGGCCCACGTGCAGAGACTACCCCCTTTGATAGATGCGAGTTGCACACGGAGCAGGCTAGGAAAGATTAGTTGGCACAGCCGGGGAGCGACTGTGCCATTTACCCTACTGGATGTTGGGATCGGTGATGTTGCCGAAGAATATGGAGTTCAGCAGCAGGCGGGCGGTGCCGTCCCAAAAGCCGCGGAAGACTGGGTTATCGGCAAAAAGGATGATCTCGCCCCGGCCCTGGTGTTCGCGGATCAGGAACGCGGTCTCGACGATCTTCTTTTCGTTTTCCGGCGAAATGAAGCCGCTGAGCTTGAGATTATCCTTCGGATAATACGCAACGTTCTCGCCCTTGCTGCTCAGGTCGAGCACGGGTGCGGTGTCGTCGAGTACCGGAAGCCGCTCGTCAAACCCGAACCCTAATGGGTGCGTATTGTCGAGGGTGACGCGCAGAATCGCGCCGGGCACTTCCTCTGACCGCTGCTTATTTTCCCGATCGGCATACTTGATGAGTTTGGCGTCGAGGTCGGATTGCTTCTTGTCGGCGTCCTTGGCGTCTTTGGACGCAGGGGTAGCGGGCGAAGCGGCGGGAGCAGGGGCAGCGTCGCCGGGTTTCGCGGAAGATCCGGCGGCCTTTTCTTCGTCGATGCGTGCCTGTTCGGCATCGGGACGAAGGAAGTGGTATGTGACGCTGGTCAAGCCGCTCTTAGGCTTCGAGGCCCAGACAGCGCCTCCACGGATGGCGATGAGTACGCCGCCGTTGCGGACCCATTCCGAGATATTGGAGGTCAACCCTTTGTCGAGGGCACGCGAGTAGCCGCGCCCGTCGCCGGAGTCGGCGGGCAGGATCAGCACGTTGTAATCGCCGAGGTCCACCTGGCCGAGAGTCTCCGTGCGCAACGGCGTGAACGGAAGTTCGAGGCGCTGCTCGAACAGATACCAAAGAGCGCCGTAATCGGTGGCGGTGACGGGCGTATCGGTGAGAATGGCGATCTTCGGTTTGCGCAGAAACCTCATGCGATTGGAGCCGAGGTCGATGCCATCTTCGCTCAGCAGCGTGGACGTGGCGAAGACATCGCAATGGTTCTTTGCCGCGAGCGCGCGGATCTGTCCGGCGACGTCCGCCGAGTTCGTGTCGGTCGGGACGACGACGCTGCCGGCGGCGAATTGCTGTCCGGCGATCCTGATTGGCTTGAGGCTGACGTAGGCCTTGATGTTCAGGTTTAGCAACTGGCCAAGCATACGCACGGCAGATCCGCTTTCGGTGGAGAAGACATACGCCGCGGGCTGAGCAGGACCATCCACACTTCCAGCGGGAACGAGTCCAGCAACGCCGTCTTTCAGTTCGGCGCGGGCTATTTTCGTTGAGGAGTAGCCCTCGACGTTTGCGGCAAGCGGCAGCGCCCATCCGGAAACGTCATAGAAGAAGAGTTCGTTGCGCGGGATGTCGCGTTCGAGCAACGCGCGGGCAAGAAATCCGGCGGGCTGCGCCAGATCGATCACGAACGTACCAGCGGGCAATCGCTTGCTCGCGACCTTTTCTCCCCAATAACTGGTGAGTTCCTCGGCGTCGAAGTCGGCGGCTGCGCGCTTGACCTCCACTCCCTGTTGCAGCAGAACGCCCACGACATGCGCCGTGCGTTCCGGATCGCGTCCAGGGACAAGGTAGTACTGGCGAACGGGTCCTTGCTGTCCTGCTTGTATTGCCGCACGATGGAATTCGTAGAAGTCGTGAAGACGGGCCTCGCGATTCTTGACCGACGTGTCGAGCGTCGCGATGGACGTGACGAAGTGGTTGGTGGCGCGGTCGCGCAGGGTGAGTGTGCGCTGATCTTCGGCGAGATCGATCTTCAGTCCGCTCGCGCCTCCGCCACCTTGTTCGTAGGTCATGCCAACAGCACCGTTCAAAGACGGCCAGATGTCCCCATAAGACGGATAGAAAAGGTCGAATTCCTCCTTCGTGAAATACCGGGAGCCGTTCTTGTCGAGCGCGGCGGCGTTTCCCTTTCCATAAATGTCGAACCACTTGCTCAACAGCGGAGCGATCCACGGCAGTATCGGCTTGGCCGGAGGAAAGAAGAAGTATGTAGACTGCGGCCCCATCTCGTGAAAATCGACGTCCACCTGCGGGTTCCACTTCAGGTAAGCGGAGGCGCGCGCGACGGTCTCGGCCTGCGAGAGCCACGCCCAGTCGCGGTTCAGATCGAAGAGGTAGTGGTTAAGACGGCCTCCGGGCCAGCGCTCGTTGTGCTCGGCGGCGAAACGGTCGCCGCGAGGATACGCGCCGACGCTCTGCCGGTAGAAATTGACGTAGCGGTCGTGTCCATCAGGATTCGCCATCGGATCAATGACGAGCACGGCGTTGTCGAGCCAGTTGCGCACACGTTCGTCCTGGCTGGCGGCGAGTTCGTATGTGAACTGCATGGCGGCCTCGGAGCTGGCGGCCTCGCTGCCATGCACGTTGTAGCTATACCAGAGGACGACCGGCGTCTCGACGGCAAGCTTCTGCGCTTCATCCGGCGTGGTCTTGCGCGGATCGGCCAGCTTCGCCGTCGCCGCTCGTATGGCGTCCAGACGCGCGAGGTTCTTCGGCGAACTGATTATGACCGTGTAGAGCGTGCGTCCTTCGTAGGACTTGCCGTAGGGCTGAAGAATCACGCGGTCGGAGGCCCCGGCCAGCGTTTTGTAATAACGCTCGACCTCGGAGTAGGGCGTGAACTGCTCGCCCAGGCTGTATCCCAAAACCGATTGCAAAGTGGGGACGGTCGAGTTGTATGCCGCCGAGGGCGCGATGCTGGCCGGCTCGGCAAAAGCAGGCGAAATCAGGATCGCCAAAAGTACCACAGTAATCAGGAGACGCGACACGGGAGTCCTCCACGAGGCTAACTTGGGCCTGAGTTGCTAAACCGTGAAGCTAACGTGTGAGGAGGGCGGTGTCAATCATTTGTGAGGGAATAAGTGAAAAGCCATCACATGAACGGTTTTGAGTAGGGCACGGGTTCAAAGGGAGCGTGCGTTGCCCTACCGTTCTTCTCCATTCGTCAAATTCCGTGGTTGTGTTTTCCGCCGTTCGGTTTAAAGTAGCCCCATGCTCAGTGGCCCAGTGCTTTTTAGCCCAACGCCCCGTCGCCGTTTTTCCATCGCGCTCTGCCTATGCCTGTCGCTCCTGCTGACGGTGCCGTTGTTCGCCGGCAAAAAGCAGGACGCCAAGGCCGCCGCTCAGGCCGCTCAGGCGGCCCCGGTTCGACCTATCGGACCCAACGGCGGTCCGGTCGATCCCAAGGGATATCTTCAGGAGCAGTTCGGTCCTATGCTGGCCTACCTGCCCCAGTATCCGCCGATCATTGGAGACTTCGACTCCGACGGCGCCGAGGACCTGGTCCTGGTTGTCACGGGCAAAGACCCGCTTATCGATCAGCAGCAGTACAACTACAAGGCCATTGATCCGTACAACGCCTTCTTCGGCTGGAGCGATCCCAAGGACACCATCCAGTTCGCCGCCTCCGAAGCCGAGCCGCGCTTCGTCGTCATCGTTCAGAACTGGCGCGCCGCCACGCCGAAGGCGAAGTGGGTTGTGATCAACCTTTCCTTCGACAAGCTCTCTTCCTCTCGCTACCTCAGTAAGAAAAACAAGGTCGTCCCCGCCATTGAGCTCGAAGACCGCACCGGCCTCACCTCCGACCTTTTCTGGAACGGCAAACAATGGAAGTGGGCCGACAAGAGCCTGAAAACGGAGTAATCGTAAAATCGTAAAATCGTAAAAACGTAAAAACGCAAAATCGAAAAATCTGCAACCACGAGGGAGGTGGAGCTCTGTTCCGAATTTGGAACATTTAGGCCTCGCACTGATCGCTCAATGCCGTGATCACCTATTCTTGCGAGATGACCGACCCACAAATAGTGTTGAAGGACAGGACAAAGCAGTTCGCGGTACTGGTTATCCGCATGGTCGATTCACTTCCGCACCGACCGGCAGCTTGGGCGATTTCAAAACAGGTTCTCCGATCTGCTACATCAATCGCCGCAAACTATCGTGCGGTGGCCCGCTCCCGTTCGCGTGCGGAGTTCGTCGCTCGAATGGGTGTTGTCATGGAGGAAGCCGACGAAACGCAGTTTTGGCTGGAGTTGATTGCCGAATGTGGGTTATTGGAAGACAAACGTCTTGAGCCTCTGAGGGACGAAGCCAGTCAGTTGGTCGCAATCTTCTCTGCCTCATACCAGACTGCGCGGTCCCGCAAGGATCAGAGCTGATTGCTTATCGTCTTCGTCAGAGGAGGCGCCGCTTTCTGCTTTGCTTTTCGATTTTGCGATTTTGCGTTTTTGCGATTCTTCATGCTTTAATCTTCCGTCCATGGATCTTGGCTGCGAAGCTCTCCGAATTGAAGCATCGTGACAAGCTGGCTGAAGAGGGTGGGGGAAGTCAGCGTCGCGAAAAACAGCATAAAGAAGGCAAAATGTCGGCGCGGGAACGCATCGAGTTCCTGCTCGACGAGAACACGTTCGAAGAGACCGACAAGCTCGTTACGCACCGCTGCAACGACTTCGGCATGCAGGATGCGAAGTACTACGGCGACGGCTTCATCACCGGCTACGGACGCATCGAGGGCCGCCTCGTCTTCGTCTTCGCCCAGGACTTCACCGTCTTCGGCGGCTCGCTCTCTGAAACCAACGCCGCCAAGATCGTCAAGATCATGGACATGGCCATGAAGGTCGGTGCCCCCGTCGTCGGACTCAACGACTCGGGCGGCGCGCGCATCCAGGAAGGCGTTCTCTCGCTCGGGGGATACGCTGACATCTTCCTGCGCAACACGCTGGCCAGTGGCGTCATCCCTCAGATCTCGGCCATCATGGGACCGTGCGCCGGCGGGGCCGTCTATTCGCCCGCAATCACCGACTTCATTGTTATGGTGGACAAGACGTCCTACATGTTCATCACCGGCCCCGACGTCATCAAGCTGGTGACGCACGAAGAGGTCACCAAGGAACAGCTCGGTGGCGCGGCCACGCACAACGAGACTTCCGGTGTCGCGCACTTCGAAGCGCACGACGACGCCGAGTGCCTCTCCATGGTGCGCGAGTTGCTCAGCTTCGTCCCGTCCAACAACCTTGAAGACCCGCCGCGCCGCGAATGCGACGACCCCACCGACCGCGAGGACGAAGCGCTCGACTCGCTCGTCCCTGTCGAATCCAACGTGCCCTACGACATCAAGGACGCGATCAACTCCGTCGTCGATGACCGCTATTTCTTCGAGGTGCACGAGCACTACGCCCGCAACATCGTCGTCGGCTTCGCCCGCGTGAACGGACGCCCGGTCGGCATCGTCGCCAACCAGCCCAACTTCCTCGCCGGAGTACTCGACATCAACTCCAGCGTCAAGGGCGCGCGCTTCGTCCGCTTCTGCGACTGCTTCAACATCCCGCTCATCACGTTTGAGGACGTCCCCGGCTTTCTCCCAGGCACTACGCAGGAATACGGCGGCATCATCCGCCACGGCGCCAAGCTGCTCTACGCCTTCGCCGAAGCCACCGTGCCGAAAATCACCATCATTACGCGCAAGGCCTACGGCGGAGCCTATTGCGTCATGTCCTCCAAGCACATCCGCTCGGACGTCAACTACGCCTGGCCCACCGCCGAGATCGCCGTCATGGGACCGGACGGAGCGGTGGACATCGTCTACAAATCCGAACTGGCGAAAGTGAAGCCCGAGGACCGCGAGCAGGTTCGCAAGGAAAAGATCGAGGAATTCCGCGATCGCTTCGCCAATCCCTACGTCGCCGCCGATCGCGGCTTCGTCGACGCCGTCATCCAGCCCCGCGAGACCCGCAAGAAAATCGTCCAGGCGCTGGAAATGCTCCAGAACAAGCGGGACAAGAACCCGCCCAAGAAGCACGGAAATATACCGCTGTAAGGCAGTTCGAGTTTCCCGCTTCGAGCTTGGGTCGTAGCGCCGCCTTCCCGGCGGCTGTCACGCGGACGTCTCGTCGACGTCTCGTCCGCGCCTTCGACTGTGCGAACTTGTGGGGGACGGGGCTGTGCCCCATCTCGAAAATGCAGCTTGTCTGCTACGCCGCCTTCACGATCGACCCTGTGCGCGCCTCGCTAGACGGCTTTAGCTCGAGCGAAAATCCGTAGTTGCGGCAGCCTCTGCTGTGGTGCAGGAAGTGACGCCCCAAGATCTTAAGAACGTAGATGTTTCCAAAGTCGCGGTAGCCCATTCTGTAACAGGACTTGAGCGAACTAAAATTGTTCGACGCCACGACGGACACGATTCCGAGAAAGCCTCTTCGCAGGTATTCCGCCAGCGCCAGGGTCATTCCAATCGCGTGCAATCGCTGACCGCGGTAGTTGGTGGCAGTAAAACCCTTGTACATATAGACGTAACCGCCCTTGAAATGTAGCCGCAGTTCCTCCGTCACATCAGTAGGATTGCTGGAGTACCAACCGTAGGAAATGAGCGTCCCGCGATCGAACACGGCCATGCACCGGTCGCCGTTCTCCCCCGCCTGTCGCACCATTTCCGCTTTCAGATCATTCTCCGGATCGGCATACTGGAGCATGGCCTCAGCCTCGAGCAACCGCGCCTCGTAGCCTTCCGGCAATTTCAGGAAGTCCGGATGAGGCTCGACGACCACAACGGCTTTCCAGATCGTGAACGGCACGACCCGGTTCACCGCCCTGAACGAGAGATCGTAAAGTGTATGTCCCAGGCCGAAGTCACGCAATTCTCGAGCGATCAACGTCCGCGCAGAAAGAATATCCATAGGACCCCTCCTTTGGTTACGTTGCAAAGCCTTTATTGCAATCGAGCTGCGTTACTACTCAGATGTTCGTTCCGGAACCTGAGATGTACGTGCGTGGCCCATGTATGACCACGTCGGCGGTTGTCATGCAATCATTCAAGCCATCTTTTGGCTTGAGTGGGGCGTACGCGCGCGGTTGCCAGTTTATGCGCAGATGAGCGACGACGAACTCGCAATCGTCGCCAACGATGGCTATCAGTTGACCGACGTTGCCAATCGTGCGCCGGAAAGTCGTGACGCAAGTTGGCGTACCGTTATGGGAAGAGGGCGAAAAAATATTCGTGCCGCAAGCGGATTTCGGGCTTCCCTAATCCGCTGGATTGCATCTACTCACATAACAGAAGTTGTTTACACCAGAGCGCAGATCCACATACAACAGCCTGTAAGTTGGCTGTTCGACAAAAAAGTTTTAGTTCAAAAATTTCCCTCCCCAGGTTCCCTCTTCCAAACAAATCCCGCGCCCCTGGTGTGTCCGCACGATCCCCCGCAAACGTACATACGATAAAAAGTGTATGATCGGGCAACGATGTCATCTATTCCCAGTCCACAGCAACCCGTTAAAAAGGTGTCGCAGGTGAAGGGGCCGATTCGCTGCCACAAGTGCCAACTTGTGTGTCGCGACGGCGCCGAGTATCTGAGTCATAAGTGCGAACCCAGACCCAACATGCCGTAAAACGCACCAACCAAAGCCACAAGCAGTAGCCACCAGAAGGGAAGTTCAACTTGTCCTACCGAACCGGTGATCGCTCCAGATGTGAACGCCTCCGCAAACAGAAGAGAGTCCTGAGAATACGTCTCAGGGAACTTCGCAAGGCCGTCGAGGCAAAAAAGGCTTAGTACCTGAAGGGTTAGTACCTGAAGGTACACTTAGGCTCGCATGGAAACGAGCGCCAACGAAGCCAAGTCCGCAGCCTCCTGGGACCGGGCACTCCTCGATTCGCTCTTCGGCGAACCGGTGGGCGACCCGTTGCGCCTGCTCATCCTGCGCGACATGGCCCTGATCGCGGATGACACCGGGGGCGCACCGATTGCGATTCTCGCCCAGCGGTTCCGCAACTTCTTTCACAAGCGTTGCCAGGAAGGGAAGCGCGAGGAGCGCGCCGACGTCCTCGCGTCCGCTTTTGCGAGTAACGAACCGCTTTCCGGCAAACCACTCGATTGGTGGCAACGATTCATTGCCGAGCGCGCGAGGGCCAACGCAAGCGACTTAGTCGTTCATGACGGCGAACGTCTCGCCTTCCGGTCCGAACTCTGGGCGCGCTGGACGCCCGGTTTCCGCAAAGCTCTCCGCAACATCGCCGAGGCGCGCCTAATCGAATACTTTGACACTCGCGTCGAAGGTGGCTGGTAGAACGGAAAAACGGAAAAACGGAAAATCTAAAACCAAAGGCTTTCAAGGCAAAGGATGCAAAGGCCTTTTGATTATCCGATTATCCGTTTATCCGTTACTCTTCTCTGATGCCATTGCCAGAGAAGCAACTGATCGAACGCATCCGCCGCGCCATAAAACCCACGCGAACCCGAACCCTGGTCAAAGGGATCGGCGACGACTGCGCCGTTCTGCGCCTGCCGCGCGGACACGAGGCCCTGGTCACGACCGACTTCAGCCTCGAAGGCGTTCACTTTCGCCGCGAATGGCATCCGGCCGAGGTCGTAGGACACCGCACCCTTACTCGCGGACTGAGCGACATTGCCTCCATGGGAGGCGAACCGCTCGCGGCGTTTCTCTCGTTCGCGCTTCCCGCCGATCTGGACCAGAAGTGGGTTGACGGCTTCATGCACGGGTTCAGCGCACTGGCCCGCAAGTTCAGCGTCACGCTCGCCGGTGGAGACACGGCGCAATCTCCAGCGGGAATCCTCGCCGACATCATGGTCCTCGGTTCAGTTCCGCAGGGCAAAGCCGTGCTGCGCTCAGGCGCGGGCGTGGCCGACGATATATACGTCACCGGCAAACTCGGGACGGGCGTCTCGGCCTTGAATCGCCTGCTCGCCGGAGAGCCTCCCGCGAAGGTCCTTGGCGACAAGTCTGCCCGCAAACATTTCCATCCGGTGCCGCGCATCGAGATCGGCCGCTACCTGCGCGAGCGAGGACTGGCCTCCGCCATGATCGACATCAGCGACGGACTCTCGACCGACCTGGCCCACATCTGTGAGGAGAGCAACGTTTCGGCCTGGATCGCCGAAGAAGCCATCCCGGTCAAATCGGGCGCGACCCTCGACGACGCGCTCCACGGTGGCGACGAATACGAACTGGTCTTTACCGCCCGGCCGCAAAAGCACAAAGCGATTCCCAAATCGCTCGGCGGAGTTCCCATCACATGGATCGGCGCGATCACCAAGCCCGCTCACCCCCGAGGGCGAAAGCCGAAATCCTCGGCCAGGCTCTGGTTGGTCAACAACGACTGCGGTCCTACCGAGCTGAAACCGCGAGGCTGGGAGCATTTCACCCGCTGAATCCGTCTCGTTTGATTAGGAGATAGCGCTTAGCTTGCCAACCTAACAGCATGTGGAAACACCTTAGCGGATGCTCTCCGGTAACCGCGTCCGAGTGGCTGCTGAATTGACAAGCGGGTACTCAGCTTGATAGCCTTTGCATTCTGTCCCCGAAAGTAGGCTGAACCGAGGGTTGGGTCGAACCGCTCAGGTCGAACCATTCCAGGTCGAATTCTAGTCGAACCATCAAGGAGGATTTTTTGCGGAAACGCTTTTACATCTTGTTCGTAACGCGAGATGCCGAAGGTGAACTCCGCAAGATCCATATTCCCCTCCAGTATCTATATGTCTTTCTCGCGGGGGCGATGCTCGGCATGCTGACGATCACGGGCATAGCCGGGTCCTACACCCGCATGCTGGTGAAGACCGCGCGCTTTAACGAGCTACGCACCGAAAAGAAGCAGCTCGAATCGCGCTACACACAGCTTGAGCAGGTCGCTAAAGAAAAGGACATACAGGTCGCATCACTTGGCTCGCTGGCCAACGAAGTTTCAACCATCTACGGTCTGAAGTCCGAGACCATCGCTATGCCCAGTGATACCGATATGACCGAGCGGCAGGTCGCGCGGTCGATCGACCAGCTTGATCTGCTGAAGCGGACGGCGTTGCGCGGCGGCGCGATGCTTGCGATGTCGCGCGGCCTCGGCAATCACTCCGAAACGGCAATCGACTGGCTCAACATGGCGTCGGCGCCTAGCCTGTGGCCGATCGAAGGCCGCATTACGGCGCCCTTTGGCGCGCGTATCGATCCCTTCAATGGTGAAGGAGCGTTCCATAGGGGCGTGGATATTTCCGCCGCTTATGGAAGTCCCATCGTTGCTCCGGCGGACGGCGTAGTCAGCTTTGCGGATTTCTCCAGCGGCTATGGACGCATGATCACCATCGAGCATGGCCACGGAATGACGACCCGCTACGGGCATCTCTCGGCCTTCGCGGTGACTACCGGCCAGCACGTGCAGCGCGGCGAGATCATCGGATACATTGGGCTCAGCGGCCGCTCGACCGGACCGCACCTCCACTACGAAGTTTGGGCGCAGGGAACTCCGGTAAATCCCTACAAGTACCTCCGCGTGACCTCTGCGAAGCTGCGCCACGTCTCAAGCGGAGACTGAGAAATGATTTTGATTTCCGATTTCTGAACTTCGTATCAAGCCCTCCTTGTTTACTTTGTGGTGACCTGTTCAGGGTACCCCCCCCTTTGCCGAAAATCGTAAGTTGTTGTAAACAAAGCGAGTTACAATTTCAGCCTCGTTGAATGCTGCTCAAGTCGTTGATAAGGCGAGACTTAGTTAATCAGATTACCTTGGTAACCACTTCTGCTTCAGCCTCTACATACATTTTAGCAATTTGGATGGGGTAAACCCGACAGGGTGGGGAGGTTTATATTTGCCGCATAATCAGCAGCTTACGAGGATTTCGGCGGTTGGAGGCTCTTGACATCTCTAACGACGTCGGCGGTAGTGGCGGCGCGGACGAAAAGCAGGTCCCTCGCTGGCGCTCGGGATGACACGCTGCGGGCGGTGGTGGTGGACGGGGAGTGGTGATGATGGTGCGGAACGAAGTGCAACATCATCTCTAGTGAAGTGCATGCAATCATCTCTAATGATGTCGGCGGTAGTGGCGCTGCGGACGAAAAGCAGGTCCCTCGCTGGCGCTCGGGATGACACGCTGCGGGCGGGGTGGCGGGGTGGTGATGGTGCGGAACGAAGTGCAGGATGACAGAGCTATGTTTAGCGAGCTGAAGCGATCATGCGGTGACGGCGTAAACATTCACGGATTCCTCCACAGACCGATTGGCGAGTCGCTTGGCTCAATCGTGCTAACGCATGGCGCTGGCGGGAACGCGAATGGGCCACTGCTGATTGCGCTTGCCACCACGTTTGCCGAGGCCGGATTCACCGTGCTGCGGTGCGATCTGCCGTTCAGGCAAGCGAAGCCGTTTGGTCCACCTTCTCCGTCGAGCGCGGCACGGGACCAGATGGGGCTGCGCTGGGCCGCGAACGTTTTGCGAGAAGTCGCTCCGGGACGGCTTTTCATCGGCGGCCAATCGTATGGCGGCCGGCAAACGACGCTGCTGGCGGCCTCGGACGAATCCGTTTGCGACGGATTGCTGCTGCTCTCTTATCCGCTGCATCCGCCCGGAAAGCCGGAACGATTGCGGACCGACCACTTTCCCAAGCTCAAAAATGCAGCGCTGTTCGTGCAAGGAACGAAAGATCCCTTCGGCAGCGTTGCGGAGATGGAATCGGCGTTAAAGCTGATGACCGCACCCCACGAGCACCTTGTCATCGATGGCGCGGGACACGATCTCGGATGGTCGCGAAAGATGAAGGCCGAGTTTGCGGACGTTCCAGCGAAGGTTGTGGAAGCGTTTCGAAAGTTGTTTCCGTGAAGCCGTTCGGTATGACGACGGCTGTGGTGAGGGCGGGAGAGATGGTGGTGGTGCAAGCGAAAAGCGGGTTCCTCGCTGCGCTCGGAATGACACCACTATCTCTCGCGTGCAAGCGAAAAGCAGGTTCCTCGCTGCGCTCGGAATGACACCACTATCTCTCATCCAGTGACTTCGGATAAAATGCGCAGTTGCCCCACCTCAACTGGAGAACCCACGAATGACCGAAGTCGAAACGAAGTCGCTTCCGGCCAACGCCTACGAACCGCTCGCGCCGGCGGAAACCTATCAGCCGATGGTTGCGTCACAAACCGTGATTCCGGAGATGACGTCCCGCTCGATTTTCTGGGGCGTTCTGTTGTGCATCATCTTCACGGTTGCGTCGGCGTATTCGGGCCTGAAGGTCGGGCAGGTGATGGAGGCGGCCATCCCGATCTCGATCCTAGCGATCGGGTTGGCGCGCGTTTACAAGCGCCAGTCGACTTTGCTGGAGAACGTGATTATCACGTCGATCGGCGGCGCGGCCGGTTCGGTCGTGGCGGGCGCAATCTTCACGCTGCCGGCGCTGTATATCTTGAAATTGAATCCGCATCCGGTGCAAACGATCTTCATCTGTCTCGCGGGCGGATGCCTGGGCGTACTGTTCCTGATCCCGCTGCGTCGCTATTTCGTGCGCGACATGCACGGCATTTTGCCTTATCCGGAGGCGACGGCGATCACCGAAGTGCTGGTGACCGGCGAAAAAGGCGGCTCGCAGGCGCGACTGTTGTTGGAAGCGACAGCGATTGCCGGTGTCTATGACTTCTTCGTCACCACGTTCCAGGTGTGGAAAGAGACCGTTGATTTCCAGTTCGTGCCGATGTTTCGCACTCTCGCGGACCGCGCCAAAATGGTCTTCAGCTTCGACGCGATTGGCTTCATCCTTGGTCTCGGATATGTGATGGGACTGCGCAGTTCGATGCTGCTGTGCGCGGGCGGCGTGCTGTCGAACTTCGTGCTGGTGCCGCTGATCTGGTTTATCGGCAGCCATCTGACGAGCGCGGTTTATCCGGCGAGCGTGCCGATCTCCGGCATGAGCGCGTTGCAGATATACCGCAACTATGTGCGGTTCATGGGCGTGGGCGCGATTGCGACCGCGGGAATCTTCGGCATCATCAAGTCATTGAGGATCGTGGCCGGATCGTTTGGAATCGCTCTGAAAACCTTCCGGCAGGGGGAAGTGGCGCAGGCGGAACGCACCGACCGCGACGTCCCAACGATCGCGCTGTTTCTCGGCATTGTGCTGGGCGCAATCGGGGTGGCGATCTTTCTCGGCAAGCAGCCCGCGTCTTTAGTGGTTGTTGCCATTGGCGTCCTGCTGACTCTGGTTTTTTCGTTCTTCTTCACGTCGGTGGCGGCGAACGCGATTGCCACGACGGCGCGCAATCCGGTGTCGGGCATGACGATGCTGACGATCATCATCTCGTCGATCGTGCTGCTAAAGTTCGGAGTCTCTGGCACGACGGGCATGTTCTTCCTGACGGCGATTGCAGGAATGGTCTGCACGGCGCTATCGGTGTCGGGCCAGACGATCACGGATTTGAAAGCGGGATACTGGTTGGGCTCGACTCCCTCTGCGCAGGAGAAGGTAAAATTCCTCGGAGTAATTGCGGCGGCGATTGCCTCGGGGCTGACGATCGTGATGCTGGCGCGGGCGTTCCAGTTTGGCGAGGCACTGCCGGGAGATATGAGGCAGGTACTGGCGGCTCCGCAGGCGTCGATCATGAAGGCGCTGATCGAGGGCTTCATGAGCCATCAACCGGTGGCGTATCTGCTGTTTGGCGCCGGGGCAATGATTACGCTCGTGCTGGAAATGCTGGGGCAGCCGTCGCTGGTCTTCGCGCTCGGCATGTACCTGCCGCTTGAACTCAACACGCCGGCGCTGGTGGGCGGCTTCCTGTCGCATCTGCTGAACAAGAAAGCGGCCAAGGCTGGCGGTCCACAGGGCAGCAGGATTCGTGAGCGGGGCGTGATTATTGCCTCTGGGCTGATGGCGGGTGGCGCGCTCGGCGGCGTGATCGGTGCGGCGTTACGCTTGTTGCCGCGTTATCGTGAAAGCTGGATTCACACCGCGTTCTATTCCAACGAAGCGGTTTCGCAGTGCATATCGGCGCTGATGTTCGTCGGCCTCTGCCTGTATGTGTGGTTTGGTTCGCTGAAGAAAGAGAAGGAGATCACATGGACCAAGTAGGAAGATTCGTAGCCGACGCCGTGCTCGGCATCGACACGCTTTGGGGCGGCGACGTGATGTGCGCTTCGGGCACGGGGCGTTTCATCGCCGACTCGTGGTTCTCCGACGAGCCGTTGCCGGCGGCGTACACCGATCCGGCGGCCGCCCGTGTGCGCGGGTCCGGCGGCGTGGCAGACAAAAAGCTCGATCACGCCGCGCTCGATGAATACCTAAGCCGGGTCGATCTTCCAAGGGCCATCGCAGGCGTGAGTGACGAGGCGAAGAAGATCGGTGGACTGCGCGGTCAATACCTTGCCGGACTCGCGAATTGCTTGCTCACCATGTGGGACCTTGCGATGGAGATGGCCGGCAAGGGCGATGCCGTGCCCTATGTGCGTTGCGTCGAATCGTCCACCGGTAAACCGCCGGAGAAATCGGCGCCCGAAGCCAAGCGCGAACGTGTAGCCGAGTTGTTGGGGCGCGCCGGGTTTGGGTTGTCAAATTCGGCGGGATTGCTGGAAGCCGTGGACGCCTGGCGGCGGGAGCGCGAGGTTCCGATGGCGTCGGTGCGAGCGCTGGGCGCGGCGGTGATCGCGTACTTCGACCGACTGAGCGCGGCCAACATGGAACAGTTCCTTCCCAAAGAACTAGCGACGGTGCCACGGGCGAACATCGAGTTCCTGCCGATCAAGGACGCGTGGTTTTCCGGCTCGATGAACTATCTTGGCCGCGCGCGCAATGGCGATGGCAGTCCGAAGTACGAAGCGATGTACGAGATCAATGCGGCGCTGAAGATCTCCGTGCCGGAGTTCTATCAGCTGGTGAGCCACGAAGTTGTGCCGGGCCACGTGACTACGTTCGCGTATCTACAGAACATGTATGTGCGCGGGATTGGCGGGCTTCGAGGCCACTGTGCTGACCATGAACACCCGCGCGGCGACGCTGTTCGAAGGCATCGCGAACAATGCGATCCTGATCGCGCACGGCGTGACGGAAGTCGACCAGTTGCCGGACGAAGACTTGCAGATCGGCGTGCTGCTCGCGCTTTTGCAGGACGATGCCAAGAACCAGTCGTCCTATCTGACCTGGGGCGAGGGAGTGCCACGCGAGCAAGTGGCCGCAACTCTGCGGCGCGATTTCCTGGTCAGCGAAGAGCGCGCCGACAAACTCTCGGGTGCCTGGGGACGCCATCCGCTGCTGGGCCGGATGTATCTGCCCGCGTATCGCGCCGGCACGGACAAGGTCGCGGAACTGCGGCGGATGCACCCGGCCGGACGCGTTCTGCCGGCGATCTACGGCTGCAAGGGGCTGGTGGATATCCAAACAATCGACGCCGCACTGAATGGACTGGCTGCGGATGCGCGCGGCTGATAGGGGCTGTTGTAAACTGGAAGAGCAGGGTCCCGTGTGCGGAGAGGTGGCCGAGTGGTTGATGGCTCCGGTCTTGAAAACCGGCGTGGGGGAAACTCCACCGGGGGTTCGAATCCCTCCCTCTCCGCCATAGCAAAGTATTTTTTGACTGTTGAGCCCTCAATCCTATCCCCAGGATTTTTCGAGAGAAATTCCAGCTAAACAGAGTTGCCCAAAACTGGTCTAATGCGAAATGTAAAGGCCTTTCTGAGCAGCGCACCCGAGCTGAATGGGGCGGATAATGTTCGGCGAGGTGAAGCTATGCAATTGAAGATAACCCGACTGCCATCCCACGAACGTTCCTACTCCGTCATCACCGCGAGCGGCAACCGTTATGGTGTGCGGGACTTCGAGTTGAAGCGGTGGTTGCTCGAACTGGGCATTGGCGACTCGACCATCGCAGCCGTTCTCGATATCGAACCAAATGAAACGAGGACGATTCAGGCCGCCAAGGCCGCATAAGACGGCACGGCACGTCTGCTGCATTCGACGCAAAATCCATCTGCCGCGAACCGAAGGAGGTAAGGTGTGTGGGTTACTCCAGTGATGCTTGTTGGCTATTTCTCTTTTCTTTCCGAGCGCAAAATATGTTCAGAGCACCTCACCCAAGCCTTCTCTGATAGCCCCAGGGCTGCTGCCGACATTCTCGTTCGAGACGAGCCAGACGAAGACGAAGATGAAGATGAAGATGAAGATGAAGACGAGGATGAGGACGGCGAAGAAGAAGACGACGAGGGCAACGACGAGGACGAAGGCTATTCGGAGTGAGCGTTCCCAGCCCCCAAGGCTAGGATTCTTGTGACTCGTTTGATTTCCGCAGACTCTTCGGAGGTAAGTTGCGCGAATTCGATTCCATAACGGAAGCCGTTGCGATTCTTTACCACGGCGGAGACGCCGAACCGCATTTGTGAGGCTGGTAGTTCAAATACAATGTTGATCTTGTCTTCTTCTGCAAGTTCCAACGGAGTGTAAAGCGCCATCCCGCCGCAACCAACGTCGTGACCGCGTCCAAATGCACCATGCGTGCCGTTGGAAAACACACGGACTGAGATATCCACGCTCATGCGAGGAAATTTTCTGATGCCGCTTTTTGCAAGGGTGTCCAGACTCATCAAGTAGCGTGGCTTCCGTATTCGAATTTCAAAGCGGAGCCATGATAGCGGAAGGGCGTCCGGTCGCAAAGGACAATTTGAGTACCCAGTCCGATTAGCCGTGATTGTGTGATTGCGGACAACGAATTCCGATCCCATAAAAAACTGCAACTCCGGAGCATGCCGAATCGTCTTCTACTTACCGGGGACTGTTTCTCCCGAAGGGAGTTCAGGTATGAAGCAAGGGAGTAAACGCAAACAGGACTTGAATGCGATTCCGTTGGTAAATGCCGTTCTTTGTGCTGATTGCGAAACCATCAGCGACAGCCCCCATGATGAGTGCTCGGTTTGCGGCAGCAAGTCGCTGTTCAATCTGCGGCGGGTGCTCGATGGAAGTCTTGTCCATAAGTCGAAATTCGACGAAACCGTTAAATACAATCTGGAAATCGCCGTGAAGGTAAACGGAATTTCCGGCAACGACGTGAGTCACACGACGGAATCGATAGGCAGTCTGCTTGCTTCCAAGCGGATTGGCGGGTGGGAATCTTTCCACATCAAAGTGGAGCCTGTCCCCGAGGATGACCAGAAAATAACGGCCATAGCTGCGTGACTCTGGACTTGCAAGCAGACGTCTTCTCATTGCGGTACTCAGTACTCAGTACTCAGTACTCAGATCGAGAACCTAGGAACTGAGTGCCGAGTACTGAGTACTCAAACGGACAACGCGATTCGCGCCTGGATTTCTCCGGATTTCTGCGTCTCCTGCTTTCTGCTTCCAGCCAGCGCAGCAGCGGCGAAGACCAGCACTACGGGGTAGCATTCCAAGGTGTAGCGCGTTTCGGGATTCTCCAGAGTGCCTAGAAAACCTGAGCGCAGCAAAACGAACAGGATCAGCAGACCTGCCCAGCGCACCTGTCGTTTCCGAATAACAGCCCAGAGCGCAGCTCCAACAAAGAACAGATTGATGAGCATGACAACCGACGCCCAGAAGGTTCCCCTGGGATCGTCCCGGAACTCCCACCAGCGGTCGTTGGTGCGCAGCAAGTCCGTGCGCGGACGAAACCACATGTCCGCAATGCGCACGGCGGGCAGCACAACGTAGTAGCGTAATGGAGACAGCGCAACGCGGGCATCGGCGATCTTGCCGAGTTGCGCATCCAGCTCAGGCGTCCATTCAAAGCTATCGTTGTATGCGGAAAAAATCTGTTCCGTTTGGTCGCGCTCTTGCGGCGAATCGAACGCGCGATTTGGGAGCAGGTTCGCGTCCAGCTTCTGACCCGGCAGACACCAGTAAACTTCGACGACGGAGATATAGTCTGCAATCCATGTCTTGGTCCACCGTTGGAATCCCTCGTTGATGGGTTCGCCCGGTTCATTTGCGTAGCGCGGCGCAAGCGGCTGGAATTCGCGGAATTCGCGCCAGTTGCGTACGGTCCAGGGGACAAGAGCTGAAAGAGCTAGTGTCGCGACAACGATGCCGGCGAGCAGAGCAGAGGTGCGGGAACTCGCAGGTGCCTGGCCATCCCGATTGGGGACGGCGATTCTGTAAAGAAGATAGAGCCCGATGGCTCCCAGCAGAATGCCGCCATCCGGGCGCAGGAGAATACCGCCGGCGAGCGCGAATCCACAGCCGATCCAGTTTCGAATTTGCCCTGACGCAAGGTCGTCGAGACCGGCGACCGCGAAGTCGAGCGCCAGCGCCGTGAAGAACACCGCCAGAGTTTCACTCAGAGGCGCAGCCGTATAGACTGCTATAAACGGACAGAGAGCTGCCATCCATAAGGCAATCTTAGCGGCGCGGTCCGAAACCGTTCGGCGAGCGAGGTCGGCCACGACGAAGCACGTCCCAAGGTCGACGAAAATTTGTGCGATGAGGACTGCGTTATAGTGCTCCACTCCAACGATGCGCCAGATCGCGGCGAGAAACCCGGGATATCCCGGTAGCCGTATATAAGTGGGGTCCACCCCGGTGTCGGATGTGACGCCGAAAATGCCGTGCGTGAGCCAGTTTTTGGCAATGTCACCGTAAACGAACGTATCCCCATCGATCAGCTTCAGCTTCACGACGAAAAACACGCGCAACGCCAACGCAGCCAGGATCGCCGCCGAAATGAGTACTTTGTTTCTTTTTAAGAAGGAGAGCACGAGTAAATCTTAGCAGGAAGAATCATTGCGAAAAAGGCGGCAAACACTTAAACGTGCGCTGGAATTGGGTGTGTAGTACTTTAACGAGATATTGTCCTTGCAATTGACTTGGGATAATCAGGTACAAACGACAGCATGAAACTTTCCGATTACGTTTTTCGCCGCCTGGCCGATTGGGGCGTTCGCCACGTCTTTATGGTAACGGGCGGCGGTGCGATGCACCTCAACGATTCAGTTGGCCACGAGTCGCGAATCAAATTCGTCTGCAACCATCATGAACAAGCTTCGGCCATGGCGGCGGAAGCCTACGCGCGCATCACCGGACGGCCCGGCGTCGTGAGCGTCACCACCGGCCCCGGCGCGGTCAACGCTCTCAACGGCGTCTTCGGCGCGTGGACCGACTCCGTGCCCATGCTGGTGATATCCGGCCAGGTCAAGCGCGAAACGTGCATGAGGGCCCGCGGCATCTCCGGGCTGCGCCAACTCGGCGATCAGGAAGTTGACATCCTGCCGATGGTGCAGGGCATTACCAAGTATGCCGTTATGATCGACGACCCTGCCTCGATCCGGTACCATCTTGAACGCGCATTTCAGCTGGCTGCCATTGGCCGCCCCGGCCCGTGCTGGCTCGACATCCCCGTGGACGTGCAGGCCGCCCAGATCGACGAAAACAACCTGCGCGCCTACAGCCCCGAAGAAGATCTTCTCAGTTGGGACCAACAGAAAGTCTCCGCCTCCTGCCGCGAGTTTCTTGATCGCCTCGGCAGGGCCAAGCGTCCCGTCATTCTGGCGGGAACAGGCGTCCGGGCCGCCGGCGCGCTCGACGAGTTCAAACAGCTCATCCGCCGTCTCGGCATCCCGGTTACGACCGCGTGGACACACGACCTGATCTCTTCGAACGATCCCTTGTTCTGCGGCCGTCCGGGCACCATAGGCGAGCGGGCGGGAAACTTCACTGTACAGAACGCCGACCTGCTGCTGATTCTCGGCTCGCGCCTCAACGTCCGCCAGACGAGTTACAACTGGCAATCGTTTGCGCCGCGCGCATGCAAGGTGCAGGTTGACATCGATTCCGCCGAACTCTGCAAACCGCTCGTGCGCCCGGACGTTCCCGTTCATTGCGATCTGCGGGTGTTCTTGCAGGAGATGTTGCGCCAGTGCGACGCCCTCGACTATCGCGCCGGACGCTACGACTCCTGGCTCGCCTGGTGCCGCGAACGCGTGCAAAAGTACCCGGTCGTTCAGCAGCACCAGCGGCAAGCCGGACCGCCGTTGAATCCTTACGATTTCATCCAGCGCCTTGGCGACATGCTCGGTGCCGATGACGCGGTCATCTGCGGCAACGCAACCGCCTGCATCGTGCCGTACCAGGCGCTTGCACTGAAAGACGGCGAGCGACTGATTTCCAATTCCGGCGCGGCCTCGATGGGCTACGATCTGCCGGCTGCCATCGGAGCCGCCTTCGCCCGCAATGGCCGGCGAGTGATCTGTCTCGCTGGCGATGGCAGCATCCAGATGAACGTTCAGGAATTGCAGACCATCGTTCACCACAATCTGCCTGTAAAAATCTTCGTTCTCAATAACAACGGATACTTGTCCATGCGCGCCACCCAGTCGAACTTCTTCGGGCGGCTGACGGGTGAGGGTCCTGCGAGCGGTGTTTCGTTTCCCGATATGATGAAGGTTGGCTCAGCTTACGGAATTCCTTCTATCCGGGTGGATCGTGTCTCGCAAATGGCGGATGTTGAGCGCGCGCTTGCGGCGAGTGGTCCGGCGCTCATCGACGTGATGCTCGATCCGGAGCAGCAGTTCGAGCCGAGGTCACGGGCGAAGCAGTTGCCCGACGGGCGCATCGTTTCGCCGCCCCTTGAAGACATGTATCCGTTCCTCGACGAGGATGAGCTAAAAAGCAACATAATCAACGATTGATCTACAAACACTTCGTCCTGTTCGTGAGATAAGATTGAGCAAAGCACAATCCAGGCGGTGGATGAACTATGACCGGCACCGACATTTTTGACGAGCTATTCGTACTCGAGATGGCGAATAACCACTTGGGCGATCTCGAGCGCGGACTCAAGATCATAAGTACCTACGCCCAGGTCGTGCGCTTCAACAACGTGCGCGCCGCCATCAAACTGCAAGTCCGCGACGTGGATAGTTTTATTCACAAGGATTTTCGCGACCGCGACGACATCCGCTACGTCAAGAAGACCATCGACACACGGCTCAAAGTGGACGACCTTGTCACGCTGGTTAAAGCGATCCGCGCCGCAAATTGCATACCCATGGCGACGCCTTTCGACGAGTGCTCCGTGGACCTGTGCGCGGAACTGGGCATCTCCCTTCTTAAGATTGCCAGCTCGGATTGCAACGACTGGATGCTGATCGAAAAGATTGCCAAGACCCGAAAGCCCGTGATCGTTTCGACGGGTGGCACATCGCTTAAGGACATCGACGACCTCGTGACCTTTTTTGCGAATCGCCACATTCCGCTCGCCATCAATCATTGCGTTTCGCTTTACCCGTCGGAAGATTTCGAAATCGAATTGAACCAGATCGACTTCCTGACCGAACGGTATCCGAACCACACGATCGGCTTCTCCAGTCACGAGTACCGTGATTGGGAATCGTCCATGCTGATCGCGTACGCCAAGGGTGCACGCACCTTCGAACGCCATATTGACATCCACGCCGATGGCCTTCCTGTGTCGCCGTATTGCTCGTTGCCCGAGCAAGTGGACGCATGGTTCAAGGCCTTCCAGCGCGCCAAGCGGATGTGCGGACCGCCGGGGACACAGAAACGGCTCCCGCCAAAAAAAGAGATTGCCTACCTTGATGCACTCGTCCGCGGCGTCTACGCGAAGCACGATCTCGAGGTAGGCCACATCTTGCAGGACGATGACGTTTATCTCGCCGTTCCACTGCAACAAGGCCAGATCTCCTGCCGCGAACTGATGCGCGGCGAGATCATTCTCAAGCCCGTGAAGCAGGATCAGCCCATTATGATCGATTCGATCGATAGCCCCTACGCGCAGGTCCCGTCGTTGAAAGAAATGATCTACGCCCGCGGTCTTCCCGCCGAACCCGGCGCCGCGCGTTCCACCAGGGCCGGAGGCGGCAGCAAATGAAAACCATCAGCGTAGTCACGCCCTGCTACAACGAAGAAGGCAATGTGCTCGAAGTTTACGAGCGCGTCCGCGCGCTGATGGTGAAGTTGGGGCGCTACCGTTACGAGCACATTTTCATCGACAATGCTTCGCGCGATAACACCTTTGCGGTGCTGAAATCGATTGCCGAGTGCGACGTCAACGTCAAGGTCATTCGCAACGCGCGCAATTTCGGGCACCTTCGCTCGCCGATGTATGCCGTTCTTCAGGCCCGTGGAGACGCCGTCATTGTCCTTATGTCCGACCTGCAGGACCCGCCCGAGCTACTGGAGCAATTGCTCGACGAATGGGAAAAAGGCACCCCGATCGTCATCGCGGTCAAAAATGAAAGCGAAGAAAACCCGCTGATGTTCGCGATCCGGCAGTTGTTTTACAAAACAGTCAATCGGCTCTCCGATATCGAGACCTACGAGAACTTCACCGGATTCGGCCTCTACGACCGCAAGGTGATGGAACTGGTTCGCCAGTTCAACGATCCGTATCCCTATTTTCGCGGCATGATCGCCGAGATCGGTCTGCCCCACGCCGAAGTACCTTACGTGCAGCAAAGGCGCAAGCGCGGCAAGACGAAAAACAACTTTTACACCCTCTACGATCTTGCGATGTTGGGCATCACGAAACTCTCCAAGGTGCCGCTGCGTTTGGTGACGTTCTCAGGCTTTGCCGGATCGCTGCTCTCGCTGTTGGTCGGCTTCGCCTACTTTGTCTACAAGCTGTTTTTCTGGAAGGAGTTTAACGTCGGCATAGCGCCGCTTGTCATTGGCTTCTTCTTTCTCGGGTCGCTTCAGTTGCTCTTCATGGGAATCATTGGCGAGTACATCGGCAACATCCACACGCAGGTACATAACCGTCCGCTGGTTGTGGAGCGCGAGCGGCTGAACTTCGACTGCGGTCCCGGCGCTCCCACCCAGGAAAGCGCCTTCGTCGCCAAACAGACCTGATGAAACGAAACCGCAGAATCGTTCTTTCGGCCAGCGCCGGTGTCTTTCAACGATCCGTGCAGGCCCTCGGCACGCTAGTGGTGATGCCGCTTTTGCTCCGCGCGCTGGGCCCGGCGCAGTTCGGAGTGTGGGGCGCGGCGGCTTCGCTGGCGTGGTTAAGCGGACTTCTCGACGTCGGAACCGGCTCTGCTCTCGTTACCCTCGTGGCGCGTTCGAACGCGCGTGAAAATGTCGAGGACGCACGGCGTCACATCTCGGGCGCGCTGGCCCTTGGGAGCGCGCTCGCAACCGTGGTCGTGTTGGGAGCATTTATCGTCTCCACCCGCACTGGTTTTCAAGGCAAGGCCGGCCCCTTCCTCATCGCCGTCATCGGACTTGCCATCAACATCCCACTCAGTTCCGCGAACAATGTCTGGATGGCGCTGCAGAAAGGCTACGTTTCCGGATTCTGGGAACTGGTGCAGACGCTGCTCACGCTAGGGGGATTGATCGCCGCCGCCGTGCTGACGAAAGACGTGCGTATCTTCGTTGCGATCGTATATGCCGGTCTCGTGCTGTCAAACATCGGGGGATTGGTCCACCTGCTGGCGCGCCATCCCGAACTCCGCCCCGATACGCTGATCGTGCCCTGGTCGGCGATCAAAGAAGTTGCCGGACACGGCATGCTCTATTTCACGCTGGGTTTGGTAGGCAGCCTCTCCTTCATGCTCGACAACGTCCTTGCGCTGGAACTTCTGGGACCCGAGGCATCCGCGCAAATGACCATTGCACTGCGTATCTGCATGACTGCGGTCGGCATCTTTGTGGTCATCTCGCAGCCGTTCTGGCCGGCCTTCACGGAAGCTGCGCACAAATCCGATCATCCGTGGATCCGCAAGACTCTGCTCCGCGGCACGGCGCTCATCTTCGGTATTGCCTCTGCCGGTTCGCTTTTCATGCTGGTCTTTGGGGAGCGCCTGCTGCGCTTGTGGCTACGAACTAATCTCGGCATCGGCCAACCTTTGCTGTGGGCAATGTCAGCGTGGATCGTTGTTCTCGCATTAAGTCGTGTCCCAGCACTGCTACTGAACGGGTTATCTGTTGTTCGCTATCAGATCGGGGTGTTCTCGGTTGCAACGCTGCTGGCTTTTGGCTTGAAGTTCCTGCTTGCTAAGCACTTCGGAGTGTCTGGAATTCTGTGGGCAACGTCCGCGACCTACCTTCTGATTGTTCTTCCGGCGCTTGCACGCCGGATTTTTCTTTGGGCCAGGCATTCTGCCCAGCAAGAAACTCCTGGGATGTCGCCGGAGCTTACCGACACAGTGGTGTGACAATCTGCTTCAGACTCGTGGTCAGAGCGGTTCCCGCATTGCTGTATCTCATTCAGCCGTTCCACCCTGGGATGACAGTTGACAGGCATCTTCTCGTGCTCGGGTGTAACCCAGGTGCACTGGGGTACCCTCCCTGTGGGAAATTTTCGTAAGTATTGCAATCAAAGGGGTTATCGTTTCAGCTTAACGAAGCTAAATGTAACTCATTGATAAGTATAGGTTTAGCTGGATCAGATTACCTCGGTAACCCTGGGTGCTTGTTCCCATCTACTTACATTTTAGCAATTTTCGGGGGGAAACCCGACAGGAGCGGAGGGATTATATTTGCTTGCACATCAGCAACTTACGACAGTTTTGGCCAGTGGAGGGGGTTGACATCTCTAATGGCGTCGGCGGTAAACAGCGAGGACGGGACATCTGACGGGACATCCTCGCTCCAGCCGCCCGGGGGGTGGGGCTACGACCGCACAGCAACCTTGGAATTGCCTTAGTCCTTCTTCGCTACAGCACAGATGCACTGCAGAACGTTCTTCCCTGACCAACTGACTGTCAGTCCGGCTCGGGTCAATAATTCAGTCAACGCTTGTACAGTGAAGTAGTTGACATGTTCCCGCATGGGCGCGAATGCCAATGGTGGCAAGAAACCCAGCTTCACTCTGAATGCGGTGCTAACAAAATCGGCTGCATGCAGCGCGCGAGGGCTTTTCAGTAACAAGGAGAGCCATGCATTCTGTACTGCTTCAGGGCTGCCGATTTCTCGCCAGCTTTGGTCCGGAACTTCTGCATAGATCCAACCCCCTTTCGAAAGGAGGTTAGTGATGTCCTTGACCTGATCGAATGGATCGCTGAGGTGCTCCAATACCTGGCAACTCAGGATGAGGTCCCAGCCGCCTTTTATCTCCTCGCGAGCGCCGAAGGATATCAAGCCGGGTTCGGCTTCTTCCTTTGAGAGATCGAAAACCGCTTTTTTCGCGGCTTCGATACCGAGCAGCATGTGTCCTGTTCCGCCTCCAAAGTCGAGAGCGGCGGAGAATACCCGTGGTGCTCCCGCCTGTTCCAGTGCCTGCGACACTGCCGACCTGCGAGCAGCGGAGGTCAGCCAATTTCCCGTTTCCTCGTGCGCTTTTCTCGTATAGAAGATTTCAAATTGGTGCCTGGTCTTGAAGTATTCTTCATCCCGATACCCAGCATAGTAGCGCTCGGCTTCCATAGACGAGAGGCCGCGATCATAGAATCGAAATCCACATTGGGCACACGACACCAAGTATGTTAGTTCCGGATCGCCACTCCACCCCTTTTTCGCCAGGAACGGGGAAACAACCGTGGAAACTTTCTTAAGAGATGCAGAGCCGCAGCAGATACAGCCTTGCGAGCTTCTCTTCGAGAGCTGCATGTTGGACATTGTCGATAGTTCCATCTAATAGTACCGGACAGCTTACATTTTAATAATATCGCACAGCTTACCGTCGGGGCGGTCGCGGTGAGCTTCGGACGGCGGGAATGGTTCGGCGAGGAGGTTGCGCGTGCTCAGCCAGGTGCGACGGTCTCGTGTTCCGGTCAAATCGCCCGGCTTTGCAGGCGGCCAGATCGCAGCAGACTCCCACACCCTCAAGTCTAGGAAAGAGAAATGTCGCTTGGACGGATGTCATCACGGACGCGGCTCTCTCTCACTGGGTCTCTAAGAGAAGCCAATCATTTCCGGGGCCATATCGTGCTTCCCTCACCAGCTTCCATTCCTTTGTCGCCACCTTCTTCATAATGAAGTCGTCCAGGTCTCGGTGAGGCAGCCTTTCCCCACGATTGTAAACCCTCTCGTGCAGTTCCAGAACCCATAATTGCCTTTGATAAAGGACCCATTTCGGCGGTGATTTTTGCAACTTTGCAATCAACCCATCGATAACAGCCCTTCCAGACATATCGAAGAACGACTGCACATAATCCTGCCAGGGCGGAATATCACAATAGTAATTGAGATAGGGGAATGGAAGAGAAAGCAAATCACCTTTGCCGCCAGCGCCAATCGCCGCGCACATTTTGTTCGCGAAACTGTTCAGGTCCTTGTCGATGACCATGGGGCCGTAAACCGGATGGCGCACTATCTCGCGGTTCTTAAACATGCGATAGGTTCGGTAAGCATTCCACCCTACGGGATCAGATACTTTTACACGGACGACCGATAAAGTCATCAATACCGCGAGCGCGAGAAAAGCAGACCTGAACAACGCTCTTTCGAACACGACAGGAAAAACGATTGGCAACAGTAAAGCGAAAATAGCAATAGGTGCAACCAGGCCATGAGGATAGCCGCCGCTCGACATGGCGCCGCTCAGGAGTACTGCGACTGGCAGCAATAGAAGAATTATTTTCGGGCAAGCCTTCCCGCCAGGTCCAAACAATACAAATGGTACTTTGCAAATTGCGAATAGCGCGATACCCAAGGCCAAAAGCACCCAGAGTGGTAACAGAGACTCGATAACCTGATCTCTCCCCTGCAGTATTTGGGGCACTACCCATACCACGGTGCCGCCAAGGAAGATCAGGCCCACTAGCGACTTGATAACAGAGTTCCGGGCGGACTTGGGAACCCGGCGCACGAGCACGGCCCAACTGGCGGCGGCAGCCAGGCATGCCACGCATATAAGCAATCGCGGCACAATCCATGGACTATGCCATGGGTTTTCGTAAAGCGTCTGGAGCGACTTAACCGGCAGTAATAGGGGGCGAATAAGCACATTGCCCGCCCCCCCTTTTGCCCCCGCCGCCGCAAACAACGTGTTTGCCAGATAACTGCCGAAGGAGTCACCGGTCGCTGCGATCAACCCAACCACCACCGCCGCCGCAACAGCGACGAAACTCCCCAGCAGCATGGCCCGTCGCCGCTTCGCCAAGCAGAGAATCGCCAAGAAGGTAGAACAGAAGAGCGCCATACCGTCGGTGGACCTGTCGGAGATCGCAAGACCGGACAGCAGGCCGAGCAGTGCGGCGACGCTCAGGCTGTGTTTCGCACTAAGTTCCTGATCCAGTTTCAACAACAATAAAATAGAGAACAGGAAGCAGATTTCAAGAACAACGTGAAAGTCGTCGAAGCGATAGGCTTCGAAATCAATGGCGACGAAGAAAGCAAAGGCGGTAAAAAGCGCCTTGTCCATGTCGCGCAGCCGATTCTGCGTGCTCAGCAGGGCAATTCCGGCGGTAAACACAAGCAGATGAATCACGGCGGGAACTTTCGAAACTATCCAACCTTTGCCTGCCAGCGACATCCACGTTTCCGTTTCCAGCACAAAGAAAGGCTGAAGAACGACGTGCATATCCGCATAGAGGCGCTTGCCCGCATGATGCAGAACGGCATACCAGAACCAGGAGCCGTCGCTTGACAGTTGAGAGTTGACGATCAAGGCGATGCCAAAGAGAACACAGAAACCCGCAGCCATGGCCTGACACATCCAGGCGATGCGGCGCTTAGTTGCAATCTGTTGTTCTCCGATGGAACTGGCGTCCTGAGTATCAATACACTCGGGTGCTTCTCTCATGATCTTCCGGGAGTTCTCTTTAAGTGAATTCGAGTTGATATCCGATTCTATGGCAGGAACAAAGGAATGAATGAGAATTTCTGCCAAAACCTGGGTGATCCGTAACGGCCCCCGTGATGCCCCCGAACTCGGGCGTCTCGACTTTGCGGAAACGCGATCACATTTTATGCCCTCTCAAATTTCTTCCGGCATCGCTCTTCCATGTTCAATCATCCATCTGTCATGCCTATCGGAATCAGCAGCTCCCAACCAGCAGACCAACGCCGTCGTCGAAGCGCGCCGTGATCCGGACTCTTCCTACCAGCCGCAATCGCCGCTCGACCTGCTCAGCATCAACACCATCCGCACCCTCTCCATGGACGCAGTTCAAAAGGCCAACAGCGGCCATCCCGGCACTCCCATGGCGCTCGCGCCCGTCGCCTATGTTCTTTGGGAGCGCTTTCTGCGGCACAATCCGCGAAACCCCGACTGGCCTAATCGCGACCGCTTCATCTTCTCCGC
The DNA here is from genome assembly GCA_963777415.1 of uncultured Acidobacteriota bacterium. Taxonomy (GTDB): domain Bacteria; phylum Acidobacteriota; class Terriglobia; order Terriglobales; family Acidobacteriaceae; genus JAEZPW01. The sequence continues at coordinate 287,311 of CAVZQL010000015.1, read as the reverse complement.
GGACACGCGTCGATGCTGCTCTACTCGCTGCTGCATCTCACCGGCTACGATCTCTCCATCGAAGACATCAAGCAGTTCCGCCAGTACGGATCGAAGACTCCCGGCCACCCCGAGCGCGAACTCACTGCCGGCGTCGAAGCCACCACGGGCCCGCTCGGGCAGGGAATCGGTAATAGCGTCGGCATGGCCTGTGCCGAACGCTGGCTGGCCGCGCACTTCAACAAGCCCGGGCACCAGCTGATCGATTACCGCGTTTACGCCATCTGCTCCGACGGCGATCTCGAAGAAGGCATCTCGCACGAGGCCGCCTCGCTTGCCGGACACCTCGGCCTGTCGAACCTCGTCTGGATCTACGACAACAATCACATCAGCATCGAGGGCAACACCGCCCTTGCCTACAACGACGACGTGGGCACGCGCTTCATGGGATATCACTGGAACGTGCAGCGCGTCAGTGACGCCAACGATCTCGATCAGCTCGACCTCGCCCTTCGCATCGCGCAAAAGGAAGAAAGTCGCCCTTCGCTCATCATCGTTGACAGCCACATCGCCTGGGGTTCCCCCAATAAGCACGACACCTCCGCCGCCCACGGCGAGGCCCTTGGCGAAGAAGAAGTCCGCCTCACCAAGCAGCGTTACGGCTGGCCTCCCGACGCGCATTTCCTCGTTCCCGAAGAAGTCTCGCGTCACATGCATCAGGCCGTCGACCGCGGACGCCAGCTCGAATCTCAATGGAACAGCCAGCTCGACGACTATCGCAAACAGTTTCCTCAGCTCGCCGCCGAGTGGGACATGATGCAGTCGCACGAACTCCCCTCTGGCTGGGACGCCGACATCCCGACTTTTCCCGCCGATGCCAAGGGCATCGCCAGCCGCGACGCCAGCAACAAAGTCGAGAACGCGATTGCCAAGCACGTCCCCTGGCTCGTCGGAGGAGCCGCCGATCTCGCACCCTCCACTAAAACGCTCATCGCCAACACGACCAACTTCGAGGCCGACGACTACTCCGGACGCAACTTCCATTTCGGCATCCGCGAACACGGCATGGGCGCGGCCGTGAATGGCATGGTTCTGTCGAAGCTCCGCGCCTTTGGTTCGACGTTCCTCATTTTCTCCGACTACATGCGCCCCGCCATCCGTCTCTCGGCCTTAATGGACCTGCCCGCCTTCAACGTCTTTACCCACGATTCCATCGGGCTTGGCGAAGACGGCCCAACGCATCAGCCGATCGAGCAACTCATGTCGTTGCGCGCGATCCCGCGCCTCATTGTCCTGCGGCCCGCCGACGCCAACGAAGTCGGCGAAGCATGGCGTGTCATCATGCGCTTGAAGGAGGAACCAGCCGCCCTCGTCCTCACCCGCCAGGCGATTCCAACGTTTGACCGCGCGAAATACGCTCCCGCCTCGGGCCTCGAGCGCGGAGCCTACGCCCTTGCCGACTGCCAGGGCCAACCACAGGTCATTCTCATGGGAACCGGGTCGGAAGTGCAGTTCTGCGTCGCTGCCTACGAGCAACTGACGAAAGAGGGAATTCGCTGTCGCGTCCTGTCGATGCCCTCGTGGGAGCTGTTCGAGAAACAACCGGCGGACTACAAACTCGCGCTCTTGCCGCCGCCCGTAAAGGCCCGCCTCGCCGTCGAAGCCGGCACTAGTCTCGGCTGGAAAGAATACGTCGGCGACGAGGGACGCGTGATTGCACGCAGCGACTTCGGCGCTTCCGCGCCGGTCAAAGACCTGCTCAAGCACTTCGGCTTCACGGTTGAGCACGTTGTCGCCGAAGCCCGCAAGCTGATCGACGGCGCCAAACGTTGACGGTGCCATGTGACGGTGCCCCACGTTCCGCCGATCCGCGTAGCGGATCGGCTAACGTGGGGAAGTTCACGACACGTCTTTGGGTTGCATTCTGGGTGTTACATTCTGGTTACCTCTCCACCCCTCCCCCGCCTCAATCTGTGGCAATGAACTTTTAAAGGACTTAGGTGCGGTTACTGACTGGTCCTCATACTGATTGACTGCGCCACGCAGCGGAGGTGAGAAGTTTACTAATGCGTCACCTATGCGCTCCTCCGTTTGCCGTGAGAACATGGTCGTCCCTGACAAGCTTACGAAATTGAATGTAGCAGGCATTTGTCGGGAAGTGAACAAAGGGCGCGGAAAATTTCTAGAATCGGAACAGAAGGAGCGCAGCGCAGCCCACATCTCTGCCGAAGCCGGGCAGATGTGAGCACCGGGCGTAATAGAGTCGAATCACACCTATTTCGGATGATGGACTCGTACGACAGTTGTGCACCAGTGGAGGAAGAAGATTGTGATGAGCTATCAGCGACAAAACCGGCGCAACTCAAATTCGTATTGCCTCTGGATTCTATTATTGCTGGTGTCACTGGCGAGCGGAGATGCCCGCGCACAAGCGCCCGCTTGCATGGCAGCCGATTTGGACATCGGCTTTCATTTCCATCATGACGCGGAGAGTGTGGAGCGCATCACGCTAGTGACTCGTAACATCAGCGGCCACGATTGCCTGTTGGTGGCATCCTACCCACCCAACTTCGTTCCTACACAGCAACCCGGTGGGCCGCGAATCGAACTTTGCCAACACTGCACTGACCGTCTCCCCGGCGGCGAGGAACAGGAGAAGTTGCCTCTGTTGCTGGCGGCCGGAACGACTGCGCATCAGACTTTTCGTTACAGGACGTCGAGTACTGGCGACGTGACGGGCTGCGTAAAGGCAGGATGGATGAGCACCATCGCCAATGATGACATGAAGCACGCAATCCTGGTGGTGAGCAAATCTCTCCTTAAACCGATCTGTTCCGCAGTCGATGTGGTGGGGTACCGGCCCGGCCCGAGTGACGTGACTCCGCTCGACAGCCCATCGTTAGCGGAGGAACGGCAGTTGATGCTGAGCGCCCAACGATCCACATACTATACCGACGAGCGGTTCGCATTGCGGACCGATCCTCAGCCAGCCGAAGAGGGAGCCGCGCCAATCCTGCTGCTTCAAGAGCGCTCGCCGGAGGGCGATACGCGTCTCGACGAAGTGCATTCCGGTATGTCGCGGCGGTTTAGCTACCCGCATCGCCAGACGGTTGCGTCGGATCGAGGCTTCGCCGAGATCGATTCCGGTGCACGGAGCCGCTGGAGCGGACTTGGCGAGCATAGATTTCAGCTTTTTCAGGTCGACGATACAGGCAGAACGGGCGAGATTCACTTTCTCCGCTCCCGTCCGCTTAACGTGCTAATCGCCGATGCGGCTACGATTCCCCGCACGTGGGGAGTCACCCAGCAGGGCGTTCGTGTTGATCTGACGCTAGACAAGACGCAGTTTCGTTTGGGTGAAGACATCGTGGCACACATCGCTGCGCAGGTGGTTGGGGCCAAAGAACCGGTGTACGGCCAACCATATCTTGCCGGCGGGGCGTTTTTTCACACCATTGCCCGTAGCTTCCACTTCTCGATCCGCGATGAAGACGGGCCGCTGGAAAACAGCGATCACCGTGCCAACCTTTACGCACCCGGGGGCGGGAGCAGCGGGCCCACCACCTGCACTCCGTCGTTAGAAGTGGGCAAGGTAATTCCGCTAGACCGTTCACTGCGCGATTATGGCCTGTTGCCTACGCGCCCAGGGACGTATCAGCTTTCCGTCACATGGAGCCCTTACCACTCGCGCTACTCAACCTGCCCCTCCGGGCTCCCTGACAAGCCCGAGCAGCCTTTCGTAACTGTCACTTCCAATGAGGTTACGATCACTGTTGTGGGCGATCCGCCCCCAACCGCACTACCAAAATTCCCCGAGTACACTGCGTGGAAAAAACGCTTCCGCCTTGTTGATACTGCTTTCGGCGCACAAACGGCACTTCTGGACCGCGCGACGGGCTTGGAGTGGCTTCGACCCGTGCTCACGACCGACTCCAATGTGCCCGTCAGTGAAGAAGGATTGACTGCTCGAATCGCGCAGGAGAAGGAATTCGCCGGCTGGCGCTTTGCTACTAGGGATGAGGTAAGAAGGTTTCTGGCGCACTTCACCGGCTCGGCGGACGGGAGCAGCCAAGATCCTGCGATTGAACGCAAGTTGCTACGTTTGCTGGGCGGCACGCTGGAAGATACGCCAGATCGGCAGACTGGTTGGATTGACAGTCGCATTACTGTTCGCATTGCAGGATTGACGCCGGCCCCCGCCGACCTCTCGGCCAGTGGGTCGCCCCTCACCTGTTCTAGCTGCGGGCCAGGGTTCTGGGCGCACTACGCCTTTATCCGCGAGGGCGTGAAAGATGGTCAGATCACCGTTACTATCGATCCCGATAAGCAGTGGAAGGTGATGGGCAAACAGGTAGGCGGCTTTACGGTTTTCGAAGGAGGCAGCGTCCACGACGCGGGATTCTTTCTGGTGCGCAAGCGATAGTTCGAACGGGGGCTGGTGGCCCACTTCTGAAGACATCCAGAATCACAGTTAACTTCTGTATGACGGTGCCCCACGTTCGCGAAGCTAACGTGGGTCTTTTCCGGACTGCGCCGCACGCTCTCGTCGTCTCTCCGTCCGCTCGGATTCTATTTCCACCGGGCCGATTTCACCCGTCGCATAGTGACGAAAGCTGCTCCACGTCCAATCTTCCGGACGTTCACACAGCCCGCGCTTGACCGGATTGCGGTGAATGTAGCGCAGTTTTTCCGTGAATTCCTCGTAATCGCGGGTGTTGCGGTCGTAGTACCGCGCTTGCCAGAGACGGGAGTGGTGAGGGCCGGAACATCCCCACGTTAGCTCCGCGAACGTGGGGCACCGTTGGGAGTTCTGATCTCCGTTCGCGTGAATCGATCCGGCGGTCTTCGATACCGACAGTTTGAGTGAATGGAGCGCGCCTGCCAGCGTGTCACGATCAGGTTCGGAGAGAAGCAGGTGAACGTGCTCGGGCATCACAACGTAGCCGAAGACGCGAAAGCTGAAGCGGACTCGCGTCTGCTCCAGTTTCGTCAGGAATAAGTCGCACAACTGGGGGCGCTGCAGCAGGCGCATTCTCCGGTAACAACTGAACGTGATGAAGTGGGAGTGTCCGGTTTCGTGATAACGCTTCAATCCTAACGTCATGGGGGAAGTCTAACGAAGATTTATGCGCCGATCGCCGGATTCGCATTCTTGTTCGGAATTTGGAAATTGTTGTTGAGGCAGGAAAAGACCCACGTTAGCTTCGCGAACGTGGGGCACCGTCAGTGCTGGGGCACAACGTTCGTGACGAGGGTGGAAAAAGACCCACGTTAGCTTCGCGAACATGGGGCACCGTCGTGCTGGGGCACAATGTTCATGGCGAGGGTAGGAAAAGGCCCACGTTAGCTTCGCGAACGTGGGGCACCGTCAGTGCCGTGAGGTGCATAAGCCGCGCTACCACCTCACCCGCATCTTTCGATACAATCCAGCTTTGACCCCATATAAAGACAAAATCGTGGATCGCGCCCTCTTGCGCGAACGTGTGGCCGGGTGGCGGCGTGCCGGCGACGAGATCGTTCTCGCGAACGGCTGCTTTGACCTGCTGCACGTCGGACACATCCGTTACCTGCACGGGGCGAAGGCGCTTGGCGGCAAGCTGGTTGTTGCCATCAACTCCGACGAGTCCGTGCGGGGGCTTAAGGGCGAAGGCCGTCCGCTGATGCCCGAAGACGAGCGCGCCGAGATCATCGCCGCGCTGGCCGACGTCGATGCCGTCGTCATATTTTCCGAGCCTGACGTTCGCGCCATCATCCGCGAGATTCGCCCCGACGTTCAGACCAAGGGCACCGACTACACCATCGAAACCGTCCCCGAGGGCGACCTTGTCCGCGAACTTGGCGGACGCGTTGCCATTGTCGGCGACCCCAAAGACCACTCGACCACCGAGTTCCTGAAGAGCGAGTTCCTGAAAACGCGCCACGGCGCCCCGGAGCCGAAACGCTGACCCCCGGCCCCAACCTGAGCATCCTCGTCGTGCGACTCGGCGCCATGGGCGACGTCATTCACGCGCTCCCGGCCGTGGCCGCATTGCGCGCGGCATTTCCCGACGCCACCCTCGGCTGGGTGATCGAAGAACGCTGGATCGACTTGCTCTCAACGCGCGATGCCGTGGCCGAACCACGTTCCGCCTCGAAGCCGCTTGTGGATCAAATTCACGTGGTCAACACGCGCGCCTGGCGCAAGGCGCTGCTTTCGGCGGGAACGCGCAACGACTCTCTCGGCGCGATCCGGGACATTCGAGCCGCCCAATACGACCTCGCCATCGACTTTCAGGGAGCGTGGAAGTCCGCTCTGATCGCGCAACTCAGCGGCGCATCCGTGCGTATCGGCTTCAGCCGTCCACGCGAATGCGGTGCGGCACTCTTCTACACCCGGCGCGTCCTTGCCCAGCGCCCGCACGTGATCGAGCAGAACCTCGAACTCGCTGCCGCCGCCGGCGCCGACATCACAGTCAGCTTCGCCCCCCAGCTGCCGGAAGATCCGGCCGCAAACGCCTGGGCCGACAAGGTTCTCCGTGAACACGGCCTCGGCTCCGCGCCGTTCGCCATCATCAATCCCGGCGCCGGATGGGGCGCCAAGCGCTGGCCCGCCGAAAACTATGCCGCCGTAGCTCGCGGATTATGCGATCTCGGCCTGCGCTCGGTGATCAACTATGGTCCTGCCGAAGAAGGGCTCGCCAGGGAAGTCGAAACCGCTAGTGCCGGAGCCGCCGTTGCGATTTCCTGCTCCATCGCTGAACTCATCGCCCTCAGCCGCCGCGCGCGATTGTTTGTCGGCGGAGATACCGGACCGCTGCATCTCGCCGCGATTTTGCGCGCTCCCGTCGTTGGCATCTTCGGACCAACCGATCCGGCCCGCAACGGCCCCTACGCGACGCGGGCCATTGTTCTGCGCCGCGCCGGTAGCGTGACTAACCACTCGCGCCGCGCCGCGCCCGACGAAGCCATGCTGGCCATCACGCCCGGCGAAGCGCTTGCCGCCGCTCGTGAACTGCTGCACCAGAATCCCGCATCATCAGGAGTCACCCTAAATGCCTAGCTGGTCGCGCATAGCGCGTCGAATTCGCGTACCCCTCGGCTTCGCCTTTGCCGCGCTCTACGTGTGGCTCGCCCGGCCCACGTGGATCTCCGTGTTCATTGGCGGAGCGGTCGCGGTCGTTGGCGTCGTGATCCGCGCCCTGGCATCGGGACACGTCAAGAAGAACGCCGAACTGACACAGACCGGACCTTACGCCTACTCGCGCAATCCGCTCTACGTCGGATCAATTGTCATCGGCGCTGGCTTCGCCGTCGCTGCCCTGAACTGGTGGATCGTCCTCGGTCTCGCCGTCCTCTTCCTCGCCATCTACATTCCGGTGATCCGCTCGGAAGAAGCGTTTCTCCGTTCGCAGTTCGCCGGGTTCGACGACTACTGCCGCCGCGTACCCCGTTTTGTCGGCCTGGCCTCGTCCACGGCACGGTAACCGGAGGGAATCAAGAGGGTCACGAAGGCGTATGCTTTTCGCGTGAGCTGTATTTGAAGCACCGCGAGTACAATGCAATTCTGGGCACTGTTGCAATGCTGGTAGTGCTGGCGGCCAAGCTAGTCTGGCCGAAACACTAAGGCTGGAGTTTGTTTGACCCATATCAATCGTAAATTCGCCGTGTTGGCGCTGGCGCTCGCGTCATTGGCTGCCGTAGGGGCCGCCGCGGGGCAGACCATCCGACAGCAACCGACCACCCTTGAGGTGATCGGCCCCGAATCGCACGTCCAGCCGCCGCCCGCGAATTACCGCTTCCCTGATCGCGCGGCCTACGTCTACACGAGCGAGTGGCGTCTGTGGACAGCCGGGACCGCAACGCTGCGCATCGAAGACGAAGGCGCCATGCAGAAGGTCAGCGCAACCGCGGACTCAACCGGAGTAGTCGCTGTGTTGTTCGCAGTTCACGACCGCTTCGAGTCGCATTTCGACCCCCGCACATTCTGTTCGCAAGGCATTTTCAAGCACACCGAAGAGGGCTTCCACAAAAAAGAGACGAACATTCGATTTGACTATGGCCAGCGGAAGGCCGTGCTCGATGAAAAAAATCTCAAGACCAGCGAGACCAAGCACGCGATGCAGGACATCCCGCCTTGCGCTCTGGACGTGATCTCGGGGATCTACTACATCGGCTCGCTCCCCCTTCAAGTCGGATCCAGCTACACCTTTCCTCTCAGCGATGGAAGCAAAACCATCGACGTGCGCGCCACCGTCGAGGCGCGCGAGCAGATCAAAACCGACGCGGGTACGTTCAACACGCTTCGCGTGCGCACTGACGAAGCTTCGGGCGCAATGAAGAATCGTGGCAGCGCCTGGATCTGGTATGCGGACGGCTCACGTATCCCCGTGCAGATGCGCGCCCGCGCATTCTGGGGATCGCTGAATTTCAAGCTGACCAGAGTGGAGAGGAAGTAGAGCAATCGTAAAATCGGAAAAACGTAAAATCGTATAAACGGAAAACCCACCCCGCTACTTTAATGGCTTCCAAACAGGGCCCGCCGGACTGGAGTCCGGCGCTACGATTCGCACTCTCGCGACCGTTGCGATTGGCTGGTTTTGAGATTTTGCGATTTTACGTTTTTCCGATTACTGCAGCCTGAATCTCTCGTTGATCAGCCGCTGCAATCGTGGCTTGTAGATGATGTCGTAGGCAAATTCCTTGTCGGGGAACATGGCGAGAGCGGCGCGTTTCGAGCCGGCGGCCAACTCGGACGCTTCCTCGACCGTGAGTCTCGGGTCCTGGCTGATGACCGACATCACCATGTTCATCATGATCTGTAAGCGCCGCAGCTTTTTGGGTTCGTCCAAATCTTGACCAGCTTCTTCTTCCCTGTCCCTTGATTCCGGTAAATCCATTATCCCCTCAAAAGAAACGCAGCGTTTGGCTGCGTACGTGGCTGACCATCTCTTGTGGCGGTCTCAGGTGCCGCTCTAGTTTGGATGGCCCCAGGCGCGGAGGCGTTGCGCTTTTCAGGAAAGTGGCTAGTGACGAGTGGTTAGTGGCGAGTGGCGAGTCAGAACCGGCGGTCCTCGTTGTTTTGGACTAGCCACTAACCACTCGCCACTCGCCACTTTCGCCTGCGTTGGTGTAAAGTAATCGGCTTGAGAAAAGGCAATCTCCTATCTCACACGCGAGCGCATCCAAGTACAAGGGGAGGGCAACATGGCGACAGCAGGCAAGCCCGAAATACCTGAACCAAACGACGAACTCGTCAAAGTGTTCGATTCCGATCTGGAATCCGAGGTGATGGTGGTGAAGGGTCTTCTCGAGTCCGCGGGAATCGAGTGCATCACCACTAGCATTGATGCGCAACAGGACATCCTGCCCGGCGTAGGCGGAGTCATTGCGCTGGTCCGCGCCGACCAGGCGGACCAGGCGCGCCAGGTCATCGAGGAGAACCTCGCCGCGGGTGCGGCTGGAGCTGATGCGGCCGAAGCCGAGGGCGAACTCAGCGCGGCGGCAGAGAACGAATCGCCGGAATAACCTGTCGCCCGTCCAGATAAAAAGTGACCGCGCCGTGCGTGTCTGTGCGGTATGTGGATACGTTCATTCCCGCAAGCCGCTCCAGCACCTCGGGCCGGGGATGCCCGAACGTATTTCGCGCCCCCACTGAAATCACTGCGTACCTCGGGTGCACTGCGGCCAGAAACTCAGGCGTACTTGAGGTCTTGCTGCCGTCGTGCGCGACCTTGATGAGGTCGGAATGTGGCACCCTTGGCGCCATGATCTCTTCCATCTTCTTTTCTGCGTCCGCTTCCAGCAAGGCCGAAGTCTGCCCGTAGCTGAATCTCAGCACCAGTGAATCGTTGTTGCGGTTCTTCCCCGGCACCGACCCCTGGGGCGGTGACAGCGCCAACACAGACGCGCCGCCGAACTGGAACGCGTCCCCGGCAGCATGACGTGAGACCGTCGTGCCTGCGTCGTGCGCCTGTTGCAGCAGTGCGCGAATTTCCGGAATGTCCGGCGTCGGCCCCATCCAGAGTTCGCGCGGGTGAAAGTTGTTGAGCACCGCCTTCATTCCGCCGAAGTGATCCGAATGTGCGTGCGTCAGGCATACGGCATCAAGATGCGTGATGCCGCGCGCCCACAGATACGGCGAAATCACGTCTTCCCCGTAATCGAAGTCGGACTGCAACGGACCCAGCGAACCGCCGGCGTCCACCAGCACCATTTTGCCTTCCGGCGTCACCACCAGCGACGACTCGGCCTGCCCTACGTCGATCGACGTCACCTCCAGTACCGCCGGGCGAATCTCCGGGCGGGGCCGTACCGCCGTGATCCATAGCGCGCTCGCCAAAACTCCGCCGATCCCAGCGGCTGCAACGAGACGGTGCCGGCGGATCAACACCAGCGCAACCGCAAACGTAGTCGCCGCCGCCAGCGCGGGCGCGAGCGCCGGAGTGGCCAGTCGAATGTCCGCCGTGGGCAACCCACCCAGTTTGTGGACCGCGCCGGTTATCCCGGCCAGTGTCCACGAGGTAATCATCGCGGGAAGGTATGCGAGAGGTTTCCATACGTATGCGAGCGCGACCGCGCCCACCGATGCCGGCATCAGGATTAACGTGAGAGGGACGGCGATCAAATTGGCGGGCAGACTCACCATGGTCACGCGGTGGAAATACCACGCCATGGGCAGCGTCAGCGTGATCTGCGCGATGCCGGATATCACCAGCAGTTCGTAGGCGGAAAACACGGCGGAAAGCGTCGCCGTCAGAACTCGCCGGGCCACGCGCTCGCGCCAGACCAGGTTCGGAATTCCACGAAACTCGCGTGGCCATCGCGGAAGAAATAACGCCAGGCGCTCTGCCACCAATCGCACGTCGAGACGAAACTGTACCAGTCGCGGTTCGAGTGAAGGATCCTTGGCGATGAGCGCAACTTGCCCGAGCGCGCGCTTGTAGGGCAGAGACGTGCGTTCCATGATCGGCACCGCGATTCCGGTAATTGCCAGCACGGAAAGAAACGTCAGTTGAAAACTCGCGTCGGTGAGCGCGCGCGGATCGAAAACAAGCAGCACAAGCGCCGCAATTCCCAGCGCATTAAGCATCGAGCCGTCGCGATACAGCAGCCTCGCACACATGAATATGCTCAACATGATCACCGGACGGAGGATTGGAATGCCCGACTCGGCAACGTACGCGTACCCGCACGAGAGCAGGAACGTGCTGGCGGCGGCAACGATCTGAGGACACCGCAGGCGGTTCAGCGCCCAGAAGATGACGCCCGCGAGGATGGCGATGTTCATGCCCGAGACCACCAGGATGTGGTAGATCCCCGTGCGCTGAAACCCAGTCTTGGTCTCGCGCCCGATGAAGGACGACTCACCGATCAGCATCGCATCCAGCAGCGCCGCTACTTCAGGCGGCCACAGCAAGTGGATCTTGGCCACGATGCTGCGTCGTATCCGGGCGCACCACAGTCCCCAGCGCGAACCGCCTTGACCGTTGAGCAGCTCGATGCGATCCATGCGGGCGGAGCCAAGGGCGTAGATTCCCAGCCCGGACAGATATCCCTGGTAGTCGAATGCGCCGGCATTGCCAAAGTTTCGCGGGGGCCTGAGCTTGGCGGGAAACCGCAGCCGCTGACCATACGTGAACACATTGGGAAACGCACCCTCATCCCCATCATCGGATTCGTCGAACCTGTCGCGCAAGTAAATCGACAGCCGCAGCGCACCAGGTTTTGTAGCGCCGGACTCCAGTCCGGCAGGCCCTGTTTGCGCCACCGCGGACTTGTGTCCTATGACCACCATCGCTTGATCTCCAGCGGGTGCGGGTGCCCCATTCTTCGCGAAGCGAAGGGTGGGTCCTTTGACTTTCTTCTTCGCCCCCGACTGCGCTTCCTCTCCGCACACCGGCAGTCCTGAAGCTCGCAGCAGTTCCGCCGACCACATCGAGTTCGCCTTGCAGGCCGCCTTCCTACGCCGCTTGTCTATCGCGTCCAAGCTCGCCGAGCCTGCAACCGCTAGCGCGGGCCCGTGCACCTGGGACACAGCCGCCGCTTCGATCTGCACGTCTTCAATCTGCACATCGAGCATTTCCCGACGTTGCGCTCCGGCGCCGCGCAATGCGCCATCGCGAACAACGTAGCCCGTCACCACAACTTCGCGTCCGTCCGTAATTGCACTAACGTCCGGACGCACGTCGGACGAATTACGCGTACGAATATTCAGCGCGCCCAGGGCCACAAAGCTTGCGAGAACAAGAATGCTTGCGGCATACGCACGTAGCGTTATGCGCCCTCGTAGCGCCGCCGTCCCGGCGGCTGTCGCGTGGGCGTCCCGCCCACGCCCGACAAACACTACCGCCCCGACCGCAAACACCACCGCCGCCACAATCCACCACAACATCGGCCGCCAACAGCGCCCACCCACGAGGATTCCGCCCGCGTACGCCAGAGCAGCATAGAAAACGGGCTGCCGCGGCATACGCCACTCCATACGCCTACCAGGCCCTGCGGATTGTCGGATCGCGTCCATGGGGATACCCGAATATAGGGCCGACCCACGGCACTCCTGCCGACAACTTTATTTTTGTTCTGAAATCGTAAATTGAAGCTCCTACCCCTCCCCTTCGCCGAAAAATCGTAAGTTGCTGATATTTCGACACTTACTCCCTCGATACCCCGAGGGTCCAAACGTAAGTAGTTGAAAGGATGAGAGTTATGACCTCGATATCCCTATAGAGGAACGGGGTGCGCCGATTTCGTAGCTGATTTAAGTATGGCAACTTTGGAGGGGAAACCCGACAGGTCGGGGATAATTATATTTGTATTGATTTGAGTAGCTTAGGCGCAAATTGGCTCGGACGGACTCTTGACATGTCTAACAGTAGGCGGTGGTGGGACTGCGGGCAAAATGCATGGGTCCTTCGGCCGCGCGAGGACGCGCGACCTCAGGATGACTCGGCCGGCAGATCGAACTGCCTTACTCGTACGCCAGTGCATCGATCGGATCTTTCCTGGCCGCCTTGTACGCCGGATAGATCGCCCCCAGCAGCGCGCCGCCGACGGCGATCAAGGTCGAATACACCAGCCATGTCGGATAGATGTTGATAGGCAGCAGCGGGAATTTCGCGTGTAATCCCATGCGCGTCGCATAGCTGATGATGAATCCGAGGATCACGCCCAAGACCGCGAGCAGCAAGGTCTCGCGCAAGATGACGTTCACGATGTAGAACTTCGATGCGCCCAGCGATTTCAGTATGCCGATCTCGCGCGTGCGCTCCATCACCGCCGTGTACATCGCCTGGAAAATCACGATGAATCCGATCACGACGGAAATGCCGATGACAACGCTGATAAAAATTGAAAATCCGGGCAGATTGCCTCCCGTCATCATAGACAGATACTGTCTCATTGAGCGCACAACGTACTGTTGCAAGCCCGGAACGTTGTGGATTTCGTCCTCGATCAGGTCGGCGTTCTCAGGACTATCGGCCTTCAGATAGAAAATGCTGGCTTTGCCCTCGGCCCCGATCCACTGCTGAAGCGTGCTAATCGGCAAGAATTTGCGAGCGCCCTTCCCGTGCTCGACCACTCCGGCGATCTTGACATTGTGATTCAGGAGCGTGATGGTGTCGCCGGCATGAACGTGGCTCTGCTGGGCGAAGTAGTCGTCCACAAGCACCTGGTCCGGGCCCGTCCAGGGGCCACCCTCAATGTAATGAAACGGGCCGCCAAGGGATTGGAATGAATCCAGATCGATGCCGTTGATTACTTCAAGCGCGCCGGCCGTGTTCAGTTGCGTGACTACGGGCGCAACCGCCTGAACGTGCGGCAACTTACGCAACACGTCGGCGACTTTGATAGGAACGGGCGCGCCAGTGATTCCAGCCAGATAAGACGATCCCGGCGGTTGCACCATCAGATCGGCCCCAATGCCGACCGTACGTTGCGCCGCATCGTTCAACATGCCGAGCGAGAGGCCCACTATAACGAGGATCAGCGTGACCTCGACCGCGATGGCGATAACGCTGATCAGCGACCGCACAGGTCGATGCACCAGGTTGGCAACGATCATTTTATTCATGTCGCTCTGATTGTAACAAGAGAGGCAGTGGCGAGTGGCTAGTGACGAGTGGCGAGTCAAACCGGCTTCGGTAACGAGAACGTCGGCTTCAAACTCGCCACTAGCCACTAACCACTGGCCACTGCCTTCATTTACGATAGAGACATGACGGCAAGAATTCTCGACGGCAACAAGATCGCCACCGACATTAAGAACGAAGTCGCTGAAGAAGTGCAGCGCCTGACCGCGGCGGGGCTTCGGCCTGGACTCGCAGTGCTGCGCGTAGGCGACAATCCGGCGTCGGCAGTGTACGTGCGGAGCAAGGTGAAAGCGTGCGAAACGCTTGGTATCCATAGCGAGGAATACACGCCACCCGCCACGGCGACGACCGAAGAACTGCTCGAACTCGTCCATTCGCTTAACAGCCGCGACGAGATCGACGGCATCCTCGTGCAACTGCCGCTGCCCAGGCAGGTGGATTCCAAGAGAGTTCTGATGGCTGTTGATCCAGCCAAAGACGTGGACGGCTTTCATCCCATCAACATCGGCTACCTATCCAGCCAGCGGCCGGGACTTGTGCCCTGCACCCCCGCCGGCATCATCGAGATCCTCAACCGCAGCGGCATCTCCATACCGGGTTCCGACGCCGTTGTCATCGGCCGCAGTGACATCGTAGGCAAGCCGGTCGCGATGCTACTGATCAACAGCAACGCCACCGTCACCGTCTGCCACTCGAAGACCCGCGATTTGCCTGACGCTTGCCGTCGCGCTGACATTCTCGTGGCAGCCATCGGACGCCCTGGCTTCGTTACCCGCGACTTCGTCAAGCCGGGCGCAACCGTCATCGACGTTGGCATCAACAGCGTGACCACGGCTGCCGAGTTCGAGAAGTTCTTCGCCCAGGACGAGAAGCGCCGCGAGCAGTTCGCTCGGAAGGGATCGACGCTTGTGGGCGATGTTCATCCGGAAGTGGCCGAAGTGGCCGGGGCGGTCACTCCGGTCCCAGGCGGAGTCGGCCCTCTGACGATCGCCATGCTGATGTCCAACACCGTCAAGGCTTGCAAGATGCGGCGCGCGAATAAACTGGCGCAAGCGGAGCGGGGCTAGGCGAGTCCTTTGAGCGAGCCATGCAAAACGGTGCTGCGCGTGGGCCTGACTGGCGGGATCGCCTGCGGCAAAACGTTGGTGGGCACGATGTTCGCCCGGCGCGGTGCCCATGTGATCGAAGCCGACCGGATCGCGCATGAGTTGATGCGTCCGGGAGAGCTGGTTTATAAAGAACTCGTCACGCATTTTGGGCGTGACATCCTGGAACCCGACGGGACAATCAGTCGCCCGAAGCTGGCGCAGGCTGCGTTTGCCGGGGCCGGCGGCAGCCGCGTCGAAGAACTGAACCGTATTGTTCATCCGGCGGTGATTCGACATCAGGAAGAATGGATGGACGAGGTTGGCCGCAAACATCCGAACACAGTGGCCATCGTCGAAGCGGCGCTGATCTTCGAGGCTGGCGTCGGAAGCAGGTTTGACAAGATCGTTGTCGTCACGTGCGAAGTCGAGAGGAAAGCTGAACGCTTTGCGCAGCGAACCGGCATAAGCCTCGCGCTTGCCCGCGAAGAGGTGGCGCGGAGGTCGGCGGCCCAGATGCCCGACGCGGAGAAACTTAGGCGCGCCGATTACGTTATCTATAATGATAGGTCGCTGGCCGAGACTGAAGCGCAGGTTGAAACCGTCTGGAACCAACTGCGACAACTCGCCGCGAGACGTCATTGAGCAATCGACACAGGAGCGTAACCACGGATCATGAGCCACGTCCAACTCGGCATGGACGCTGTTGAAGAAAGTTACACCATGAAATTCATCAAACCGTTATTGCTCGCGCTCATTCTCGTCGGAGCGTTTTTCTACTTCACGACCCACCACCCGGGGGCGTTCAGGCCCCCGGCACTTGGCGGCGACAAACTAGAGCTCACGGAAGCCGCGTCAGGAAATCAGCAACTTGACGCGGAAGAGCAGATCAATGTTGCGGTGTATAAGAAGGCGATCCCTTCGGTGGTCAATATCACCTCGCGAGTGAACACGTTCAACTTCTTCTACGGAGTCATGCCGCAAGAAGGCCAGGGGACCGGATTCATCATCGACACCGCCGGCCATATTCTCACGAATTACCACGTCATCCAGGGGCGCGGGGCTAAGCTGGAGGTCACCCTCCACAACCGCAAGAAGTTTCCGGCGCAACTGATCGGCTACGATGCGGCGCACGATCTGGCGGTGATCAAGATCAACTCGACGAGTCTCACACCCGCGGTACTGGGCGATTCGCGCAGCCTACAGGTTGGGCAGAAGGTGTTTGCCATTGGCAATCCCTTCGGGCTGAACGGGACCATGACGCGCGGCATCGTGAGCGCGATACGTCCGATCCAGTCGGCAAACGGGTCGCGCATCGACGACGCCGTCCAGACCGACGCAGCCATCAATCCCGGCAACTCGGGCGGACCGTTGCTTAACTCGCGCGGCGAAGTCGTAGCGATCAACTCGATGATCCTGACGGGCGGCGCGGAGCAGAGCGCCGGCGTAGGTTTCGCCATTCCCATCAACACGGCCAAGGCAATCCTGAACGATCTGGTTACGCGCGGTCACGTGAACCGGCCAATGCTCGGACTGCGCAGCGCATTGCCGATCGGTCCGGAGCTTGCCGACGAGATGGGGCTCTCGGCAGATTACGGCGTGCTCGTCGTTGACCTTGTGCAAGGCGGACCGGCGCAAAAAGCAGGGCTGCGCGGTGGCAGCGAACCGGCCTACCTGGGCAATACCCCGATCAAGACCGGCGGCGACCTGATCGTTGCCATCGACGGGCAGGAGATACAGGACCTGCCGGACATCTCCAACGTAATGAACAATCACAAGGCCGGCGACACCGTGACCGTTACCATTTATCGCGGGAAGAAAAAAATGGAGCTTCGCGTGGCGCTTGGCGAAGCGCCCGAACAAGGTTAACCTGACGCGTACGCCTGATTCCGACCCGAGGTCTGCCCCTGGAAATTGGCGCCAAACTCGCGCGATCCCTCGAGACCGCCCACGGCTGGTGCGTAGGCCAATATGCGGCGTCGATTGCGCGGCGATATCCGCAGTCAAACGCGGGAGTCGCTCCAATCAACAGCGGCGTGTGCATCTGCACGGCGACCGCGGGTCCATTCAATTTTGCGGTCGGCATAGGGCTGGACGGCCTTGTCACGGCCGCCGAGCTAGACGAAGTCGAAGCCTTTTTTCGCTCTCGCGGATTGGTGCCCCGGATCGACGTGAGTCCCTACACACATGCAAGCCTAGCGGCGCTGCTTCAGAAGCGCGGCTACTTTGCGACGGAAGTCACGAGTCTTCTTGCCCTTGACCTTCAGACCGAGCTGCCACCAGCACCATTGCCGGACAACACCGTGCTGCGGTGGGCCGAAGACCGGGACTGCGACGTCTGGGTCAACCTGGTTGTCGCAGGCTTTTTCGACACAGACCCGGGCCCCGAGCGCAGGGCCAATGTCGCTGCGCTATTCAGCGTTCCGAACTCGCTCAACATAATGGCAATTGCGGGCGGTGAAGTAGCCGGGATTGCCGGTGGCATGGTTCCGGACGACTTTAATGTCGCCGTTGTCTTTGCTTCTTCAGTTTCGCCGAAGTTTCGCAACCGGGGCCTCCATCGCGCCATGCTCAAGGCCCGCTGTGAGCGGGCCAAGAATGCCGGATGCAAAGTCATGGCCGTTACGGCTACGCCGGGAAGCGTCTCGGAACGCAACCTGATTCGACTTGGCTTCGTACACTGTTACGAAAAGGCGACATACGTGGCGCAGGGGTAGCGGTCAGCGGTCAGCGGTCAGTGAATCGCGCCGCAGCCCCCTCCCTGTGAAAAAAATCGTAAGTACGACAAATAAAGGACTTACTACATCGATCTCAATCCGGCCAAAATGTAAGTGGTTGAAAAACAGGTACTTATGATGTCGATTACCTAATAGTGCGCGGAACAAGTTTCCAGTTTCAAGTTTCCAGTTTCGGTTTCAAGCGAGTCATCGGCGCACTGGAAACTCGAAACTGGAAACTCGAAACTAAGGCCCCTACCCTTCTGGGAAAAATCGTAAGTCACGCATTTAAAAGACTTACGTCCTCGATACCCCCACGGGGCTAAACTAAGTCAATGATTCTAAGCAGTTTAGCTGGTCGATTACCCTGGAATGCATTCCTCTCGACATCTATGTACATTGTAGCAATCTGGGATGGGTGAACCCGACAGGGTTGCTGGAATTATATTTGTAACGGAATCAGCAGCTTACGGCGATTTTGGACGGTGGAGGGGGTTGACATCGCTACGTCGGCGGTGTCAAGGCGCACCCTCCCCTGAAGGGGAAGGGTGCGGCACCCCCAATTTTTGAATCAGTGTCAAGGCGCACCCTCCCCTAAAGGGGAAGGGTGCGGCACCCCAATTGTTGAATCAGTGGAGCGAAGGATGCGCCACCCGCCACCCCAATTGTTGAATCAGTGGAGCGAAGGATGCGCCACCCGCCGAGACCGCAAATTTCTTTTCCCTTCAATCTTCGCTTGCGATTTGCCTAAAACGCCTCGATGCCGCAGAATCCAGAATGGAGAATCATTGGATTGAAGCCACCTAATAGAACTGCACCAAAGCCCTATCGCTCCGACAAAAAACAGAAAAACACCGAGGCGCGCCCCGCTCGCGGCATTGCGGAACCCGCGCAGGAGCGAACAGGACCGCCTTTCGTCGCGCGGTCCTCGCAACGGCGATCAGCGCCCGCATTCGACTCGAAATCAGCGCAGCGGCGCGAGACACCTGCTTACGGCACGAAGTCTCCGCAACCAAGAGCAACGTCTACATTTGGCTCGAAGCCCTCGCAATGGCGCGCTGAGCCGACATACGGAGCGAGACCTCCGCAGCGGCGCGAGGCACGCACGGTCGCTGAGGAATCTTCGCAGAGGCGGCAGTCGCCAAAATTCGGCTCGAAGCCGTGGCAACGGCCAGGTGCGCCCGGATTCGGCGCGAAGCCCTCGCAACGGCGTGAGGCATCCACGGTCGCCGAGGAATCACCGAGGCGGCGCGAAACCCGCGAATTCGATCCGACATCCTCGCAACCGCGCGAGAGGTCCCCATTTGCCGCGAAATCTCCGCTGCGGGCGAAGGCCCCCTTATCCGGCACTAAGCCCTCGCAACGGCGTGACGCATCTGCGCTTCCCGCGAAGACGCCCGCGAAGACGCCTGCGAACAA
This sequence comes from uncultured Acidobacteriota bacterium, assembly GCA_963777415.1. Lineage (GTDB taxonomy): Bacteria > Acidobacteriota > Terriglobia > Terriglobales > Acidobacteriaceae > JAEZPW01. The sequence continues at coordinate 268,042 of CAVZQL010000015.1, read as the reverse complement.
GTTAGTACGGCGCGAGCGGCCCGCGCTCGCTCCGAAGCCTCCGCAAAGGCAGGAGGAGCGGGAGTTGATTCCGCAGCCTGCCACGCCAGGCACTGTGGTCGTGAATCGGCGTAGCGCCGCGCGGTTGCGCAGCGGCAATCCGTGGGGCTATCGGTCGGACATGATCTCGGCGGAGGGCGTAGCGCCGGGAAGCATCGCTCCGGTGGCCGACGAACGCGGCAAGCCGATCGGGACCGCTCTCTACAGCAGCAGTTCGCAGATCGCGTTGCGCATGATCTCGAACGGGCGGATCGAGTCCGATGAAGAATTGTTGAAGCTGATCCGTGATCGCATCCACGCGGCCATCGAGTACCGCAACCGCGTGGTGGAAGGCACTGACGCGTATCGCGTGATCTTCAGCGAGGCCGATCTGCTGCCGGGGCTCATTGTGGATCGTTACGGCGACGTGCTCTCGATGCAGGTGCTCACACAGGCCATGGATCGCCACGGCGTGCGAGACGCCGTCGTGCAGATGCTGGTGGAGCGTTTCACCCCTTCCGGGATCGTCGAACGCGTGGACGCTCGCATCCGCGAACTGGAGGAATTGCCTCCTCGCGAGAGCGCACTGATCTGGGGCGAGAAGTCGGCCACGACTTTCGACATGAATGGACTGAAGTTTCAATTCGATGGACTGGCTGGGCAGAAGACCGGCGCTTTTCTCGATCAACGCGAAAACTATCTGGCCGCCGCCAGATACGCGCGTGGCGAAGCGTTGGACGTCTTTTGCTACCAGGGCGGATTCGCCCTGCATCTGGCGCGTGTCTGCGAAAGCGTGACGGGCGTGGACAGTTCGCGTCCCGCGCTGGAGACGGCCGAGCAGAACGTGGAACTGAATGCGGACGAGTTGCGGGAGCGTAAAGTCGAGGTCGAGTGGATCGAGGCTAATGCGTTCGACATTCTGCGCGACTATGCCGATACGGGGCGGCAGTACGATACGATCGTGCTCGATCCGCCGGCGTTCGCAAAGTCCAAGAAGACCCTCGACACCGCGATTCGCGGCTACAAAGAGCTGAACCTGCGCGGCCTCAAGATGATGAAACCCGGCGGCGTGTTCGTAACCTGCTCCTGCTCACAGCACGTCAGTGAATCGGACTTTTTGAACATGCTGGCCGATGCCGCCACGGACGCGCACCGCACCGTGCGTATCGTCGAGAAACGAGTCCAGGCAAAGGACCACCCGATTCTGCTGGCGATGCCCGAAACGCAGTATCTGAAGTGCGTGATCGGAATCGTGGAGTAGAGCAGAATTGCGCCCTGCCGGGCGCACCAAAAAGGGCGCGGCCATCAGCCGCGCCCAGATTTTCAGCGGAGGAGTCTCAGAAGATCCCGAGCTTCTTCTTTTTCTTGTTTTTCAGGTCTTTCGCGCTAGCGTCTTCGGCTGCCGTGGTGAAGACGGGTTTTGTCTGTTTGGCGCTGGCGCCCGAGTCAACGTAACCGGCTTTGATATCTATGAAAGCGTCTTCGCGCAGCTTGGTGAGGTATTCGCGCAGCGCCGGCTGCAGTTTCTGCATGTAGATCGCTTCCTGAATGCGCGGCTCAACCTGCTTGAGCGGAGGGACTCCGGCCTGCGTATGGTCTGTGACCTTCAAGATCACGAAACCTTGCTTGGTATGAATGGGCTCGGTGAAATCATTGGCTTTCATCGCAAAAACTTTGTCTTCCAGTTCTTTCGCCAGTGTGCCGCGCTTGAAGAGCTGCAAGTCGCCGCCATCCGCTGCGGTGGGGCCGTCTGACAATTTCTTCGCCACTTCCTCGAATTTTGCGCCGGCCTTGAGTTGTGCGTAAATGTCCTGGGCCTTTTTCTGCGCCGCCGCAATTTGTTCTGGGCTAGCTTGCACCGACTCGCCTGAGTTCGCGCCCTTAATCTCGGTGGAAACGAGAATCTCGCTCAACCGGACCTGTTCGGGCTGTTCCATTTCGGCCTTGTGGTCGTCATAGAACTTCTTGACCTCGTCGTTGGTGATCTTAATGCTGGAGCCGACTTCTCTGCGGATCACTTCTTGAGTGATGATGCCGTTGCGCGTGTTTTGCTTGAACTCCTCAAACGAGACTCCCTGCTTTTGCGCTTCCTTCTCGAGCGCATCCATGTCCGGCAGGTTCATCTGTTTGCGAATTTCGTCGAGCCGTTTCACCAGCTCGGTGTCGCCGGTGATTCCGAGGTCGGCAGCCTTTTGCACCAGCAATTGCTGGTCAATAAGGTCGCGCAGGACGTTCTTCTCGGCCTCGGCCAGTTTTTGGTTGAGATCGGCGCCGGTATATTGTTGCCGGATTTCGTTCGCCGTCTGTTCCTTCGATCGCTGGAACTCGGTGTTGGTAACGATCTGGTTGTTCACGCGCGCGATGATCTCGGCGACCACCGTGTCGCCTGCAACCGCGGCTATAGCAGCGAAGCTGGCCAGAACGCCGGCTAGTACAACTCGTCTCATGATTTTTCCTATACGAAACTTAGAGCATGTCTCGAAACGCCCAGTCCGACCGAAGACGGGCCCAACCTGTTTTGGACAGACACACTGTCCAGATTCTACACGCCCGCACCCCCGTGGGCCAATGCGCAGTACGCTCGTCCGCTTTCACGCAAACTGATTGCAAACCGCCACGATACGTTGCCCGGCAGCCGCTCCGAAATTCCTAGAGGATTTCTCTTGCATCTCCAACGCGCCGCGTCACCCGCTCACGGTCAAGGAATTCGAGCAGCGGGATGGCGTACTTCCGGCTGACGCCGGCCAGGTCCTTAAATTGCGACACGTCGATCCGGGCAGTTTTGGCTTTGTAAGCAGCCAGGGCGCGCCGCAGCGCTTCGAGCGCATCTCGATGGAAGACCAGATCGTCGGAGACTTTGACCAGCGCACGGTCGCGCAATAGCAAGGTCACGATTTTCTGTGCGCGGGCGCGGTCAACCTTCAGCCCTGCCAGAACTTCCTTCAGTGCCGGGACTTTCAGCCCCGCCGAAAGAAAGGCCTGCTCGATGACCTTCTTGGCCTCGGCCTCTTCATCGCGAAGTTCGACCCCCTTGCCGGGCAGTCGTACCAGGTCACCGGAGACCTCAAGCCTGGCGGACTTCACCAGGTCAGTGATCGCGCGCTCGAAAATTGCCGGAGCGGTTCGCCGGGGTTTCAGGCTTTCTTTGGCGACTCCGCCCGTAAGACGCGTTCTTTCGAAGAGCGGCTCAAGCTGGGCAGTGATTCCGTCCTTGAGCGATTCGTAGAGCCCGAGGTCTGCCACGGTGTCGCCGATACGAACAACTCGCTTCGCTTTGATCAGTGCGTCAATCTGCATTTCCACTCGTTCGCGCGTCCATCCAGTTTCGGCGACGGCATCTTGGACGGAGAAGCCCTCAACGGACCGCCTCGCTATGCGGCTGTGTAACATTTCTTCCGAGCTTCCGGTCAGCATCACCGGAAGAAAACGGTCGAAAGCGAACGGCGTGTTTGGAAGCAGGGCGCGCACGGGTCGCGTGTCCAGCACAACGCCGCCGCCGATGGTCACGACAGGCGAGAACTGCCGGATGATGAAGCGATCACCCGGCATCAGCAGAATCGGCTCTGCGAGCGACAGACGCGCCCACGCCTGCTCACCGGGCTTCAACGTATCGCGTCGGTCCAGCAGTTTGACTGTCGCGATCGTCTCGGCCGTTTGCACATGTAAATGGACGCGAGCGCGATTCTTGAGCGGCTTGGCGGAATGAAGAAGCGTCACCTGGGCGTCGATGTGGCGCGTTGCGGTGAACAGGCCGGGCCCTGCCAGCACCATGCCCCGCGCAAGATCCTCAGTCGCGACGCCGGCCAGATTGAGTGCGGTCCTCTGCCCGGCCGCCGCCTGCCGGGCCGGACTACCATGTACCTGGATTCCGCGAACGCGCACATGCCGCCCGCCGGGAAAGACCTCCACCTCATCTTCGAGGCGGACGGCTCCGGAGAGCAGCGTGCCTGTGACCACGGTGCCGAAGCCGCGCATCGTGAACACGCGGTCGATAGGCAAGCGGAAGGCCGCCTGCGAATCCTTTGCCGGGACATCGGCGCCGACCCGCACGAGTTCGCGCTTGAGTTCGTCGAGTCCGGCTCCAGTCAGAGAGCTGACCGAAATCAAGGGAGATCGCGCTGGATCAAGAAACGTGCCCCGCAAATATTCTTCGACTTCGAGCCGCACCACATCGAGAGTCTCGTGGTCGACCAGATCGGTCTTGGTCAGAACGGTGATTCCGCGGGGGATCGACAGCAGGCGGCAGATATCGAAGTGTTCGCGCGTCTGCGGCTTGATGGATTCGTCGGCGGAGATCACCAGCAGAACGAGATCGATGCCGCCCACGCCCGCCAGCATGTTGCGAACGAACCGCTCGTGGCCCGGCACGTCAACGAAGCCGAAACGAATGCTGTCGCCGCCAGCCGTGGGCAGTTCAAGATGTGCAAAACCGATATCGATCGTGATGCCGCGCCGTTTTTCTTCTTCAAGACGGTCGGCATCGATGCCGGTCAGCGCCTTCACAAGCGCAGTCTTGCCGTGGTCAATGTGTCCCGCCGTTCCTACAATGACCGATTTCATCGGGAACAGTTTATCGTACTGATGCTTGCGCGGCAGAGAACGCTGGGACCACAAGTGAAAGATACGCTTCAGGATTGACCTGGACGACAAGAAACCCGCTGCCGCTCCGAGTCTAGCGTCTCACGATACAATCCGGACATGCGCCCTGTTTTTCAATGGAACATCGGAGCGCGCACGCTGGAACTCGGCCGGCGCACGCTCGTCATGGGAATCGTGAACGTCACGCCCGACTCGTTTTCCGACGGCGGACACTTCTTCACTCCCGATGACGCCATCGACCATGCTCTCGGCATGTTGGAAGAGGGTGCCGATATCGTCGACATCGGCGGCGAGTCCACACGCCCCGGAGCGCACGTCACGCCCGAGCCAGACGGTACGCACAATGAGCGTCGCGCCGGACACCAGTCCGGCGGGCCCTCGGGCGCGCAAAGCAGTGCCGCGCAAAGCGGCGTCTCCACCGAGGAAGAACTTCGCCGCGTGCTGCCCGTGATCCGCGCCGTGAAGCGCGCTGTGCCGAAAGCGGTCATTTCCATCGACACATACAAAGCCGAGGTAGCGCGTCAGGCGATTGAAGCCGGGGCGGAGATCGTCAACGACATCAGCGCCTTCCGTTGGGACAGCAAGATGGCGCGCACCGTGGCGGGGATGCGTTGCGGCGCCGTGCTAATGCACATGCGTGGGCGTCCTGAACAATGGCGGGAGCTGCCTCCGATCGGCGCCGACGAACTGCTGCTGCTTGTCGCCCGCGAACTGCGCGAGTGGGCCATTGCGGCAGAACAGCAGGGCGTGGCACACGAGCGCATTGCGCTTGATCCCGGTTTTGGCTTCGGCAAGAACTTCCGCGAGAACTATCCGCTTATGGCACGTCTTGGGGAGCTTGGCAATCTCGGATATCCGCTGCTGTCGGGACCGTCGCGAAAGTCGTTTATCGGGTGCACAATCGGCAGAGGCGCGGAAATTGCCCCACCCACGCAGCGACTCTATGGAACGCTGGCTACGGTGACCGCGTCCGTCTTGGCTGGCGCTCACATCGTGCGCGTGCATGACGTGACTCCGACGCTCGAAGCGGTGGCGGTGGCGGACGAGATCGTGGCGGCCAGCACCTGCTGAACTACGGATATGCCGGGATCGAGTGGTCCGATTCTTTCCGCGTTGCCTCATGATGTTCGCACCCTCCCTTTGGGAAGGGTGCGGCACCCCTCCGTGCTGATCTCCGGAAGAGAGTGATGCCCAGGCCCCGACGCAGTCCACTGCCTTGTTACTGACTGGCAACTTTGCATCTGATATGATTTTTGCTCCTGAAGAACATGCGCCTAGCGCGCGTGCATACAGGCCGAAGTCTAGACGGGGGATAGTTGCCGAGTCAGCAACAACTTAAATGGGCCCAGTTGCGCGTGGGCCTGACCGTAATCTTCGCGAGCATCACTTTGGCGGTCCTCGTCTTCCTGATGACGGGACAAGGTGGCTTGTTCACGAAGAAAATTTTCCTTAAATCCTACGTCGATAACGCCAGCGGACTGCGTCCCGGCGCTCCGGTGCGGTTGCAGGGCGTGGACGTCGGCAACGTCACTGCCATTCGCGTCATTCCGGGCAAAGAGCCCTATCCCGTCGAGATCACGATGAAGATCACGACGAAGTACATGGACGCCATACGTAAGGATTCCATTATTCAACTCAGCACGGCCGGGGTGCTGGGCGAAACATTCGTCGATATCGACAGCACCAAGGCCATCGGCCCCATCGCGCAGAACGGCGACACCCTGCCGATGCGCGAACAGCCCGATATTCAGGATGTCGTGCGCGCCAGCCAGGGCACGCTGCAAAATCTCGACGTGCTGCTCCGCCGCGTGGACCGCATCGTGTCATTCGTCGAAAGCGGACAGGGCTCCATCGGCAAGCTGATCTACGACCCCGCACTCTATAATCAGTTCAACTCCACCGTCCGGGAGTTCCAGGGGATCGTTAACACCATCAACTCCGGCCAGGGTTCGATCGGCAAACTGATTAACGACAACGAGCTCTACGATAAGGCCAACGCCTCGGTGGACAAGCTGAACCGCCTCATGGACCAGATCAACGCGGGCGAAGGCACGGTCGGCAAACTGATTAAAGATCCGTCTCTCTACAACAACGCCAACGAGACCATCACCAAGGCCAACAAGCTCATGGACGACGTCAACGCTGGCCACGGCACCATCGGACTGTTGGCCAAGGACGAACAATTCCGCGCTAAGATCAGCGACACCGTGACCAGGTTGAACGATCTGACCGCGAAGCTGAACAGCACCGAGGGTTCAGCCGGCAAGTTCATCAACGACCCCGCTTTCTACAACAACACCAACAAGCTGTTGACCGAAGGCCAGAGCTTAGTGCAGGCAATCCGCCAGAATCCGAAGAAGTATCTGACGATTCATTTGAAACTGTTCTGAGAGCCGAAAACCAACCACGGACCACACGGATGGAAACGGATTAGCACGCTGCTCACCTTTTTCTCTCTGCCCCGTCTAATGGTGCTGCTCCCTCTCGCCTTGCGTTCGTCAGTCGCATTAAGCTTGCGTCCGGAGCAGATTGCTGTAGACTTAGCCGTTCTTCCTAATTCAACAGCAAGCAGTATCTGAGGGACTATGCATCTTGTGAAACTTTGCTGTTTTGTGCTGCTCTGCGCCGGACTTGCCCTGGCACAGACGGGCGCGCCCGGTGGCGCTCAAACCTTCGACGTGAAAGCTCTGGATAAATCCGTCGATCCTTGCGTGAACTTCTACCAATTCGCCTGCGGTACGTGGATGGCGAACAACCCGATCCCGGGCGACAAAACCCGCTGGGGACGCTTCGACGAACTCGCCGAGCAAAATCGCCAGATCCTGCACCAGATCCTGGAGACCTACTCCAAGCCTGGCGTGAAGCGTGACGCGATTCAACAGAAAGTCGGCGACTACTACGGCTCTTGCATGGACGTAGCCACAATCAATGCCGCCGGCAATAAACCGCTTCAGCCCGAGTTTGCCCGCATCAACGCCATCAAGACCCGCGGCGAACTGGTCGCCCAAATGGCGAGCTTCTATAAGCAGGGAGTGCGCGCGGTGTTCGGCTTTGGCTCCGGCCCCGACCTGCACGACGCCAGCATCGAGATCGCGCATATCACTGATGGCGGCATCACGCTGCCCGACCGCGACTATTACCTGAATGAGGACGCGAAGTCGAAAGACATTCGCGAAAAGTACGTCGCGCACGTTCAGAAGATGCTCGAACTCGCCGGCGATAAGCCCGAAGTCGCTGCTAACGAAGCCAAGCGCATCATGGCTTTGGAAACGGAACTGGCCAAGTCCAACATGGACCGCGTCGCGCGCCGCGATCCCAAAAACCGCGATCACAAGATGTCGCTCGACGAGCTGAACAAGATCGCGCCTAACTTCGACTTCAACAAATACTTTGTCGATACGGGCGCGCCGAACTTCACCTCGCTCAACGTCGCCAATCCCGAGTTTTTCAAGGCGATCAACGAGTCGCTGAACACCGTCCCGCTGGAAGATTGGAAGCTCTATCTCCGCTGGAAATATCTGCGCTCGATGTCCCAACAGCTCTCCGACGATTTCGTAAACGAGAACTTCAATTTCTGGAGCAAGTATCTGCGCGGCCAGAAGGAACTCGAAGCCCGCTGGAAGCGCTGCACTGCTTACACCGACGGCGATCTCGGCGAGGCGCTCGGCCAACTCTATGTTGACAAGAATTTCCCGCCGGCAGCCAAGAAAGCCACGCTCGAACTGGTGAACGGCGTAGAAGCGGCAATGGGCGAAGACCTCCAATCGCTGAGCTGGATGTCGCCCGAAACCCGCAAGAAAGCCGAAGAGAAGCTCAACAAGGTCACCAATAAAATCGGCTATCCCGACAAGTGGCGCGACTATAGCTCGGTGAAGATCGAACCCAATGATTTCCTTGGAAACACGCTGCGGGCCAATGAATTCGAAGTGCGCCGCGAGTTGAAGAAGATCGGCAATCCCGTGGACAAGGCGGAATGGGGCATGACGCCTCCGACCGTCAACGCCTACTACAGCCCGTCCGAGAACAACATCAACTTCCCGGCCGGTATTCTCCAGGTCCCGTTCTATGGCGCGACCCGCGATAACGCCGTCAATTTCGGCGGCATCGGCGCAGTCATTGGCCACGAACTCACCCACGGCTTTGACGATCAGGGCGCAAAGTTCAATGGCGATGGCAACCTCACCAACTGGTGGACCGAAAAGGACAAGGCTGAATTCGAGAAGCGCACCACTTGCCTTTCCGACGAGTACGCCAAATTCTCGCCAGTGCCGGACGTGTTTCTCAACGGCAAGCTGACGCTGGGAGAAAACACCGCGGATAATGGTGGCGTGAAGCTTTCCTTCCTGGCCATGCAGAACTACATGAAGGCCCAGCCCAATGCCATCAAGAACGACGTTGAGGGCTTCACACCCGAACAGCGCTTCTTCCTCGGCTACGCCCAGGTCTGGTGCCAGAACGTCACCGAGCAGACCTCGCGCATGCTGGCCATCACCGACCCGCATTCGCCCGGACAGTTCCGCGTGAATGGAGTGGTCGTCAACTCAGACGCTTTCCAGCAGGCGTTCGGCTGCAAAGCCGGCCAGCCCATGGTCAGCGCCGATCGATGCCAACCCTGGTAGTTTCACTCCCGCATCAACATGACAAATGCCCTCGCGAAAGCGGGGGCATTTTCATTTGGAACGAGCTATTTATTTTGAACGCGCTATTTCCGCGACCGTGGCTGACGTCGCTCTGAGATAATCCGCCGGCGAAATAAGGAGCTGAGTTCCTCGGATGCCCGCCGAAACCGAAACCACGTCGAAGAGTTCGATGGTCTCATCCGCAATGACTGGGAAATCTTTCTTCGCTCCGAGTGCGGTCACGCCGCCACGGATATATCCAGTCAGCGGCTGTACTTCTTTGAGTGGCACAAGGTCGATTTTCTTATTGCCGGTTGCGGCGGCGAGCGCTTTCAGATCAAGCTCCGTATCCGCCGGAATCACCGCCATGCAGACGCCGTTGCGATCGCCGCGCGCTACCAGCGTCTTGAACACCTGCTCCGGTGGCAAGCCGATCTTTGCGGCAACGCTCTCTGCCGCCAGATCGTCGGGATCAACTTCGTAGTCGCGCAACTCGTACGTGATCCCAAGCGAATCGAGCAGCCGCGCAGCATTTGTCTTCATAGTTTCCATTTTGGTAGGGCACCGCTTTAGCGGTGCCATTATGGGTCGTTACTCAATGCGGCTTCAGTCGCTGAATTTCGACTTCTAAACATCCGCTTCCCACTCGCGCCAGCCGCCCAGCAGCGGAAAATACAGTCCGACGCGAATCGGACGGCTCGGCTCCACCTGCTTCAGCACGCGCGCGTAATTGTCGAGTTGCGCCTTGTGACGCTCCTGTTCGCTATCCAGAAAGGCGTCGAGCCCGCTACCCTCGTGACGCGCCGTCTTATAGTCGATAATCCAGCGGATGCCGTCGTCGTCCACAAAAGTGCGATCAAGCTTGAAATGTTCTACGCGTCCGTCTTCGAGCACGCCGCTCAACGCGTACTCGCTTTCCGCATCCGAGTGTGGCGCAAGCGTCCAGCGACCGCGTTCGTCTGACATGAACCGCAGCAGCGCCTGCTCTACTTGCACAGCCGCCTCGTTCGCATCCTGCGGCCCGAGCCCGCGTTCTGCAAGTGCGGCCCGGTAAATCGGACGGTTCTGCGCGATGCGCTCCGAGGGCCAGCATTTCAGGCCGTCGCGCGCGATCCGCTGCGCCATCGCGTGAACCACCGTCCCGATGTGCCGCAGTTTTTCACTGACCCAATCGTAGGTGATGTGTTCAGCCCGGCCCGCGAACGTGATGTCATCGCCCAGCCACTTCATCGGTTCGGGAAGAGCTTGTGGACTCCAGGTCGCAGGAAGACGGCGCATCATCCGCGGCCTGTGCTCGTCGTCTTCGGAAGCAGCAAGCGCCGGGAGCAGTCGACTTCACGTACTGCGGCGGCAGCAGCGGCTTCGCTCCCGTCCGGACCGGGCTTCATAGTCTCTGCGCAAATCGGGCCACAAGAAACGCAGCAGCGATCCGTCCTGCCAGAGATCGCCTTTTTCCGTCAGCCGGGGCGTGGCCGCCAGGTGAAGCTCACGCTTGGCGCGCGTGACCGCAACGTAGAGCAGGCGTTTGTCTTCTTCAGTTCTCCGCGCCGCCTCCGCCTTCTGCAGATATTGATAGATCGGGTCTTTGAGGCCGGCCCCTTTTTGCGTGATCGGCGCCAGCAGCAACTCGGGCCCTGCATCCGCCGCGCGCTCCTCCCACAGCAGCAGGCGCGCCTGATCCTTTTGCCCTGCCCTGCCGAGCCCCGGGACGATGACCGTATCGAACTCAAGTCCCTTCGCTTTGTGAATGGTCATCACCTTCACGCGGACGTCGCTGCCAGCTTCGGCCTTCGCGAAGAGTCCATCGACACGCGCGCCAAGGTCGTCGAGATTCGCGATGTCACCGGCGACGTCCACGCCCTCAAGCAACTCGAAGAACGCCGCCGCATTCCCCAGGTCTATCTCTTCGGTAATACACGCGGGCCCGCCGAGCGCGATCCATGCTCCCTCTACCCACTCGCGCAGTGGCTTGCGGCGTCGCGTTTGGAGGCTGTTGGACAACACTGCACGCACGCGTTCGACGCGCTTGCGCCCATCTTCACTGAGCGCGCTGATGTCCCCATTGAGGCAATCCCAGATCGCGGCATGTAGATCGTGTCCGCACAGTGCGTGCAGATCGGCAAGCGTGAGCCCGCACCACGGAGCCCGCAGAACGGCAATCCAAGCCAAACGGTCCGCTGGATGCAACAACGCGCGCGTCAGCAGGAGCAAGTCGCCGATCACGGCGCGCTCGCCAAGTCTCTGAATCTCGACTGCCTCGAACGGGATTTCCGCGGCACGGAGTTGCGCCAGAATTTCCGGCAGATGCGTTCGCGCACGAACCAGGATCGCGACGTCTCTTCCATGCGCGGTCCGGTCGCGCACAAGTTCGAGCAACTGCCGCGCTTCGTCAGTGGCGCTTGTTGCCCAGTGTATCCGCGGCGTTAAACCCTCGGCCTTCGCCGGAGCGGCAAAGCAATTATGAAAACTTACAAGTCCCTGTGCTGCATCGTCGCGGCTTCCAAACACCGACTCGAAGCGCTCGTTGAACCACTCCACCAGATTTTTGTCCGAACGAAAATTGACCTTCAAGACAAGCGGCTTTGGCTTGAGTCCGCCAAGGCCCTTCTCTTTCGCTTGTAAGAACAGGCCGACCTCCGCCTGCCGGAAACGATAGATCGACTGCATCGGGTCGCCGACGAGGAACAACGTGCGGCCGTCGTCCGGCTTCCAGTCCGCAACCAACCCGCACAACAGCCTCCACTGCATGACGGACGTGTCCTGAAATTCATCGACCAGCAGGTGCCTGATTTTCCCGGTCGTGGGCGCTCCTCCGCTGGATTCCACTGCGCGAAACGCGCCCTGCGCAACTTCGATGAAGTCTGTCGTCGCGTTTTCCTGGAATAGCTTTCTCAGCTCGACAACCGCGACCGGCAGAACTTTCAAGAGCGCTTCCAGAACCTGCCACTGCGAATCGGCAAACGCGATTGCCGGCAGATTGTCGAGCGCCACCAGCGCGGGGCGAAAATCCGGATGATGAGGCTCCTGCTCGCGTAACAGCAGCAGTAACTCTTCGCACCGGCGTTTATCCTCCCTCGCGCGCGGCACGGGGAACCCGTTATTGATGGTCACTTTCTTGCGCCAGTTCCCACTCGTAAGCAGGAACCACGCTATCGCGCACCACTTCTCAAGGTCCGAAGGCTCGCATCCGGGCAATGCGCTAATTCCGCGCACTGCTTCTAGGAAATTCGGCTTCCCCTCGGCCACGAGATTCTCCTCGGCCGTGCGCAGCAGGTGGATCAACTCGGCCTTATGTTCCTGAGGCACGCTCGACGATAGACGCTGAAGCCCGTCGCGCACCACGCGCCTGAGCACCGTTTCGAACTGTTCGCGCAGTGCCTTGCTATCGTGACCGCCGACATGCCGCTCCCATTGATCGCGCCTCGCCAACATCTCCGACACAAGTTCTGCGACCTGCGCCACATTGTTGTCGAGGTGCACCAGCACGCACTTCATCGCCGAGGCGCCATCGCCTTTCGATCCAAGCAGCAGCTTGATCGTGTTCACCGCAGCCTGTAGAAACAATTGCGTTCGCTGGCTGCCGTCTTCGGCAATATCCGTGGCTGCGCCAAACCCGGCCTGCACCGGCATCTGTTGCACCAGCGACGCGCAAAACGAGTCGATGGTCTGGATGCGCAAGCGACCGGGCATTCTCAGCAGGTCCCAACCGCGCTCGCGGCCCCGCTCCAGCACGGCTTTACCCAATTCTCGCGTGAAGCGTTTATGTGGGCTCACGCCATCAATCGAAATCGTTCCGTCGTTGCGTTCGGCGTCGCGAATGGCTTTCAAGACGCGGTCGCGCATCTCGCCCGCCGCCTTGCGCGTGAACGTGATCGCAACCACTTCCTCGGGCTCGTCCACCTGGGCGAGCAGCCGCAGAAATCGCTGGATCAGCAACTCGGTCTTGCCCGATCCTGCCGGCGCCTGCACGATATAGGAGTTGCCGGACGTGAGCGCCTCTTCGCGTATTGCCGCGTCCATCGGCGTATTGAGCGGCTGGTCACTCTTCATCGCACTGCTCCTCTTCGGACACAACAATGTCGTCCTGCGATATACGGCATATGCCGGGCAACGGGCAGTACTCACAAGTCTTATGAGGATTTGCCGGATCAACTTCCGCCCTGCCCGCCCGATGGTCCCGAGCTAATTCGCATAGCGTCGCGTGCCATCTCGCGATCACCTGTTGCAATGACTCGCCGGCCTTGCCCGGCTGCGTTCGCGCAAAAGGTCCCGCGAACAGTACGTCCTCCTTGGGGGAGTAGCCGCAAAAACCGACCTCGCCGGCCTTTACCTGCGCGAACGCAACCGCCGCCACTTCGCCCTTCGTTGTCGCCGCATAGGCCGGGAGTTGCGGCTTTTCCGGACGCTCGCCTTCCCATGATTTCACGTCAACCGCGCCGGTCTTGTAATCGATCAGCGCGAGACTTTCGTCCTCCAGGCGGTCCATGCGATCGACCTTTACGTGCATCTGCAGGCCGCCCAAATCCACCGTCTGCACTTGCTCGGACTCCACGACGCAGAAGGGTGCGCGTTGCTTCTCACACTCGAGCAGTTCGAGAATCAATGCCGTGACCCGCTCGCGCTCGATTGCCGCAAGGCTCCGCTCCCAATCAGCGCCCCCCTCGGCGTCCGCTGCGGCGATCGCCTGTCCCACGCATTCGGAAACCAGGCTTGGCAGAGACTCACATGCCAGCAGGCCGTCACGAGTCTTCAGTTTCCCCCACAGAAACTCCAACGCTTTGTGGACGATGTTTCCGCGCTGCCGATTGTCGAGCCCCGGCTGCGGAGACTCCATTTCGCTCGCTCCGAGGCGCAGTTCGAAAAACGCGCGAAAGGGGCAGGCCGACTGCATTTCCAGAATTCTCGTGCCGCCTTTGACCAGCGTTCCTTGCGCGATCGCCGGTCCCGCTTCGTCGCTCAGCGCCTCGCACTCGCCGGATGCAAGCGGCTGATTGACCCATGTCACATACCAAGCGCCCACCAATTCGTCGAGCGCCTTTCTCTCGTATTCATCCAGCAACGGACTCGGGCGCAGTTCCGTGTCTCCCTCTTTTTCCGGATAGCTGAACACGACCTCGCCCGCGCTGTGCAGCAGCCGATCGCGCATCGTCACCGCAAACTCCAGTTGCATCTCCGGAGATGCTTGAGGAACGCCATATTCTCTCTGAAGTGCCACAGGGATAAACGGTGTTGGTGCCGAACGAGCTGGCCAAGCCGCGTCATGCAGGCCCATGATCCACATGCTGTCGAAAGAAGATCCCGCCGCTTCCAGCAAACCCATGATCTGAACCGGTGCGCCGAGTTTTTCCGGTTCAAAGGTCGTTCGGACTGCGCTATCCCGCAATCTGGCGAGAAAGCCCGCAGCGTCCAACGCAGGCTCGACACATTCGATTGAGCCAATCTCCGAAAGCAACTTTGCCCAGGCCTCGACCGCCTGGTGCTCTTCGCTGCTCAAGCCGCGCTCGCCTTCAGGCCAGCCAAGCGCGTCCAGCAATGCCCATGCAGCTTCGCTCCACTCGCGTGGTGAACTGCTTTTTTGCAGTAGGCCCTGGACGTTCCTCAGCGCTGTCAGCGACTTTCGCAGCACGGGACAACGCACGGCTTCGTCCCAAAGTTTTTCCGCCGTAACTTCCATCACGCGTTTCTTGCGAAGCGTTGCGTCCAGGTGTGCGCGCGCGGTCAGTTCTGTATCCGCCCCAGCCAGGAAGGGCGAGCGCAACAACGATCCTGCTTCCTCCAATGACAGCCCGCTCGACGCCAAGGTGATGCAAAGCAGTGCCGCTGCAACCAGGGGTTGCTCGGCCAGTGGTGCTCCGAGGGAAATCTCAAATGCGCGATTTCGCCGCGGTGCTCCAGCGGGCAGTTGTTCCGGATGCATCGTCGCAAGAAAAATGCTTTCCAGTCGCGCACGCAGCGGCTCCAGCGACGGGACCACGATGCCGATCTTCGCCGCTGGATCGGTCTCCAGCTT
The DNA here is from genome assembly GCA_963777415.1 of uncultured Acidobacteriota bacterium. Classification (GTDB taxonomy): domain Bacteria; phylum Acidobacteriota; class Terriglobia; order Terriglobales; family Acidobacteriaceae; genus JAEZPW01. The sequence goes on along the minus strand of CAVZQL010000015.1, from coordinate 252,796 downwards.
TCTGCGCGCCCACGTGGCGGCGGCGCGAATCTCCTCGTCTTGGTCTGGCGCGGTAACAACACAGGCTTCCGCTTCCTCCGAACCAACCTGCTCCACGCTCTGAATGTCCGCTCCCGCATCCCGCATCCCGCCCAACAGCGTCTGCTGCTGCGGCGTGAAATGATCGAATCCTACCAGCACGATCTTTCTGCGGATCGCCAACTGTCCAGCACGGGCTGAGGCCGAAAGAACGTCGCACACTGAAGCGGAATCCAGCCATCCACCGCGCCGGCACTCTGTCTCGAACTGGGCGGCCCAGCTGGCGAACGCCGCCGATTCGGCGCGCGCCTTGTATAAAGCTCCGTCCAGCGGGATCGCGTATTGTTTGGACAATCTCCAAGCCTCGGCAGCGTTCTCGGCGGTCGCCGCCGGATTCAGCAGCGCGCCGCAATCCGGACCAACCACTTGCTCCCACAAACGACGCTCCTGCGAGCCGTTCAGCAGGATCGCCCGTGGGCCGGCTCCGCTGTAGAGCAGATCGTTCCACATCCGAAGGACGAAGCCGTCCCAACTGACGATGTCCGGCGTGCGCCAGACCGTCTCTTCTCGCTGATGCCTCATCCGTGCATAGGCGTCCAGCAGAGTTCGCGCGCTTCGCTTGTTGGCCGTGATGATGCTCGCGCCCTGCTCGGCCGCCGCCAGCACCGTCGCGATCCCGCCGAACGCATCCTTTGTCATGGACGTGTTACTCCTTCAGTCGCTCTTCCAAGATTCGGCAAGAGGAGTCTATCGCTGCCTGCGCTCCAAGTCACTGGGGAAGAACTCCCAGCGCCGCCGTGGACGCGTTGGAAATGGGCGTCGTTCAGCATTGTCACGGCACCTCTCGTGGGACTATGCTTAAGCCGCTATGTTACGAATGCTCGTTAGCTGGTTGTTAAGCGCAGTGGCCCTGCTCATTGTTGCCCACTTTGTGCCGGGGTTCTATCTGCACGGATTCGGCGCGGCGCTGTGGGCGGCACTCGTTATCGGCTTCATCAACGCCACCCTCGGACTTTTTCTTAAGGTGATCACGTTTCCCCTCTCCGTGCTCACGCTCGGCATCTTCTGGCTGGTCATCAACGCGGTCATGCTGGAGGTCGCCAGCTTCTTCTCCCCTAATTTCAAAATCCGCAGTTTCGGCGCGGCATTCATCGGCGCCATCGTGCTCACGCTCGTGCAAATGCTGTTGCGCTGGCTGGTGCTGCCGGAGCGGGAATAATCATGCCTTGTCGCCTGATCCTCGCAAAAAAGGTACAGATCAGCGCGCCTGCCCTCTGCCGCTGAGAAACCGTTGCAGTTCCTTTTGGAGCGTTGTTGCCAGGGCGATCAGTTCGGCAGCTTCTCCGTCCGTCACCATCCCTACCCGCTCGTAGGCGGCAATGTTGCGTTTCTTCGAAAAACGTTGAATTTGCTCCACGGTCTCGGTCGGAGTTCCAATCGTGTATCGCAAAGACTCTATGACATGGTAATGGTGTGACTTGGTTGCGACCCGATATCCACAAGTGAGGAGGGCCGCTGTCGCGATCTGTAGTACCGCGTTGAACGCAATGTTTAACTGCCACTCTGGCGGGAGCGCCTCGTTGTGAGCTGCCTGAATATCGCGTTCGGCTATCTCGCACAAGTTGCGTATCTCTTCAGCGCTCGCAGTGGTCTCAACCAGCCAGTTGTTTTCCAGCCATTGCGTTAAGCTCACGATCATCCCCGATGATGAAAATCTTTTCTCCGGCAAGCACCTCGTTTAAGAACGACGTACGCCGTGCCGCCTTTGCCTCGAATTCCTGCACCGAGTAAACGACCGGGTTTATCTCCCGTCCGATCGCCGCCTCTGCGTCCCGGATTGCCTTTGTCACGTCGGCGAAACTCGCAGCCCCGATCACCATCAGGTCGACGTCGCTCGAACTCGTCTGTTCCAGCCGTGCCACTGAGCCGAAGAGAAATGCCAAACGCACTCGCGAGCCAATTGCAGCCAATGCATCTGCTAAAACGTCGACGATCCCGGCGGACTTCACCACTATACCCTTGAGTTCCGCAAAGATTGGGCAGTCAGGATTTGCCTGAAAGTACACCTGTTTGCCTTCTTGCCGCCTTCTAATCACACCGATCTTCGACAGCGCGCTGAGTTCCCGCTGAATTCCACCCTGTCCCAAGCCGAGCCTTCTTACGATTTGTCGAAGATAAAAGGACTGATCGGGCCGGCCATAAAGCAGTGAAAGCACTGCCCATCTGCCTTTGCCAAACAGGACGTTCGCTTTATTGGACTGTGTACCCATAACGGGTACAATTGTACCCAATCTGGGTTCAATTGCAAGCGGCCGCAATCAGTCCGCGCTGACCAGCGAACCCACTCGTTCGCCCAGCACCACGCGGCGGATGTTGCCCTCTTTATTCAGGTTGAAGATGATCACGGGAATGTTGTTCTCGCGGCATAGCGTGATAGCGGTCAGGTCCATGACCTTCAGCCCCTGCTTCACCATCTCCATGAAGCTGATCTGCTCGAACTTCTTGGCGTCCTTGAACAGCACGGGATCGGCGTCGTAAACGCCTTCCACCTTCGTGGCCTTCAGGACGACGTCCGCCTTGAGTTCGGCCGCGCGCAGCGACGCCGCCGTATCGGTCGAGAAGTAAGGATGTCCGGTTCCGGCGCCGAGAATCACAACACGGCCCTTTTCCATATGCCGCACAGCCCGCCGCGTGATGTAGGGTTCGGCGATCTCGCGCATTTCGATGGCGGCCATCACGCGCGTAAAGACTCCCTGCTTTTCCAGGGCATCCTGCAGGGCCAGCGAGTTGATCATTGTCGCCAGCATGCCCATCTTGTCGGCGGACACGCGGTCCATGCTGCGGGCCTGCGCCGCTACGCCGCGAAAGAAGTTGCCTCCGCCGACTACGATGGCGATCTCAACTCCCAGCGCGTGAACGTCTTTCAGTTCCTTCGCGATTTCGTGGATGCGGACACTATCAACACCGAAACCCTGTTCGCCGGCCAGAGCCTCGCCCGACAGCTTCAGAAGAACGCGTTTGTAGGCAGCAGTTTCCATAATTAGTTATGAGTTCCTTTACTAGCATAGTGTAGACCCTTGTAGCCGGACGGGAAACCTATGAACACATTAAGGCTACGCTGGCTTATGGACTGGTGGCCATCGCCTCCGCCCACCAACCCCGAATCGGGATTGTGAGCGATGAGGCGGATTGCGCGCCGGCAATCGAACGTTTGCGGCGCGCAACCGGTGCTGAGGGGGTTTTCTAGATCGAGTCGGAACGGACAGCGCGCCGTCGATCACTCCCCGGTGAACATGTCGGCGATGCGCTTGGGGGCGTAATTAATGTTCGAGAAAACGACGGTCGATCCAGCACCAATCGGCGACTGTGCCGAAAAGCCCGCTCGCAAGCCTTTTGTGTCGGCTCCCAACCGGAAATTACGAACCATGCTCCAGGACTTTCCATCGGGAGAAACATAGAAGACAAACGACGGCCCGATCTTGGCGATTTTCATGTAAAGAGAATTGCCGGTCACGGGAATGGAATAGCTGTCGTCGGACTCGCCGCGGGTAACCACCATCACGACGGACATCCGGCCTTGCCCCTCAGGCGCCTCAAGACAAATCTTGGCCCAGGTATTTTCGTTGATGAAGAGCACAAGCGAGCCGGCGTCCCACCGCGACCGGGGTTCGAGCGAGATTTTGGCGCTGAGCGTGAAATCGTCCGCTGGACGGAAAAGCAGCATAGGTGCGCTGTCCCAACTCCGAAGATCCAGAGGAGCAATGAACCAATTTGTCTTCGGTGCGGCCTTGATCGTCAGGGTGTCGTTGTCGCCAATACTCCAGGAAACAGGCTGGTTTCTCGCTTCGAATTCGCCGGGAATGGCCTTCAGCCGCGCACTTGACTGGGCAGCGCAGGGAAGGCTAAACGCGAAAAGAAGCACTATGGCCGATATGAGCAGTCTTACGTTCTTCATATTCTTCCTATCTATTGCTGAATTGCGCACGAATTCTAATGCGGGCGAGCAACCGGCGACAGGCAATCGCACCATCATGATTGCTCGCCCGCCGCCCGGCCTGCATTCTGCAACAGTAAGAGAAGCGAACCAAGTCAGAAAAGTGAATTCACCGTAATTCTCGTGAAGCGAGTGGAGAACAGGGACTCACATGGGCCGTCATTGTTTCTCTTGCGCCTGTTGACTCGTGCTCTCGCCGAGTTCAACCTCCCCGTACCAGACCTTATCGCTAATCTTCGTGTTGTAAGGCGAGGAAAGCTTTTGCATGAGTGCAATAATTTCCTTTGCGCGGCTGGAGTTGGCGAGCCGGGGAGTGCCGTACTGCGGCCCTTCGTCGTCCAGCGTCACGGGGATCAATTGAATCTTCTTGAGCTTCTCTTGATTGATCGTCATTCGTACTAATATGCCTTCCATTTCCTGCCGCGGATCGCGCCGGTCGAACACGGAGACGTTGGTGGGCCGCTCGACTTCTGAGCTGCGTTGATGGACGAGATCGATGGGAATCTTGTCCGGTGTGCGGTACTGGTAGATGAAATCGCCCAGGCTGTAGAAGATGGGGCTGCCCTTGTAGATCTCGATGCCGCGCAGCACGTGTGGCCCATGGCCCAACACGATGTCGGCCCCGGCGTCAATCGCTCCACGATACATGAGTGTCTCGTTGGGCGGAGTCGTATCGGGATAACCGTAGGTGCGGTCGTGGCTGAGGTCGTGAACGTGCAGCGCGACCATGACGATGCTCGCGTGGCGTTTCGCCAGCACGACGTCGTCTTCCATCGCTTTGACGTCGCTTTCGAGCGGACCTTCCATTGACTCCACTTTGTCGCCGTTGCGGACCAGGACCACGGCAGGATCAATCGTGGCCAGCGAGGGAGCGTTCGGATTGGGTGTGCGGCGGGGGGTCCAATAGCGCATGTAGGAAAGCAACGCGAAGGTCGTCTTCTGGTTCTGCACCTTCTTTATCGCTGGGGCATGGGCCTCGGCGAGAGTCAAGCCGGCGCCCGCATGCTTGATGCCGGTGTGGTCCAGGATGGTGAGGCACTCGGCAAGGCCCTCGGGACCGAAGTCGAGGGAGTGATTGTTGGCCATGCTCACCAGGTTGATGCCGAGGTTGGCGATCTCCCAGGCGAACTCGCGGTGCACGCCGAAGTTGTAAAACACTCGCTGCTGTTCCGGGCGCTCGTTGATGGACATCTCGAGGTTGCCGAAGGCGATATCGGCCTCGCGCGTCAGGCGATACAGATTCTGGTGGTCCGGTTCGGGCAGGTCGGTGATCTTCTGGTTGAAGATCATGTCGCCCACGGCAGTCAGGATAATGTCGCCGGGCTCTTCCTTAAGCATCCGGGTAATTCTTGCGTTCCAGTCAGCCTGTTCGGGCGGCTGCGGAGGTCGAATGCGCTGGTTGTAAACCGAGGCGCTTTGATCCCAGGTCATTTTACCGGGAGGCGGTGCGGCATTTTGAGCTGAAGCGACTACTGAGATAACCAGCAACGAGACCAGCAACCACGATCCATGAAGTCGCATGATGTAGTCCTCTCGCGAATGGGCAAGCCATTATGCCACCGTTCGGAACCACGCACCATATAATCCGCGCCAATCTGCGCGGCGGCTAAGATTGTTATCCTGAGCGCAGCGAGGGACCTATGCATTTCGCCTGCACCACCACGACTGCTCAGGCCCACAAAGTGATAAACGCGCAGCAACTATCGCGCGACTTTATTGCGATGCAGCCGCAGCTTTCATCACTGGACGTTGCGCTTTCGATGATCGCGATTTCCTGGTCGGTAAGTTTTTCGCCCCGCTCACAAAATCTGCAAAATGTGAAGCCGTGCCCTACCCAACGGGCTTGGTTCATCCGCTTATGCGGCTACCGGTGTCTCCACCTGCAGCTGCTCAACTTTCATTTTGAGTTGCTCGCCGAGTGTTCTGAATTGCTCGACCCAGTGAGCGCGAAGCATCGTCGTTTCGTTTCGCCATCTCCGGATAGATGGTCTGCATGAGTTGGTAGTAGCCATTTTGCGGCTTCCATAGATTTACTTCGAAGGGCAGCGTGCGCACCAGTGCGGTCACGGAAGTCAGTTGTTTCAACTCGTCCAGACCCTCGGGATTGGCCAGCCAACGATCGGTCAACCTCGCGAGACGTTCTTTGAGCGCGAAACTCAGGCCGGCGGCATCGATCTCGATCTGTTGCTGCACGGCGGCATCCAGCAGTCCACGGATACGCTCGGTGTCGAATTCATCCTGAGTGAACTCGCGGCGGAGTATTCCGTTGATGACGAATTCGGCGGTCAATCGCAGCACCTTGGGCAACGGCATGTGTACTTCAGACAGGAAGCGCATCAGCGGACTGTAAAGTTCGTAAATGTGCCGGTAATTTGCTCCCGCCTCTTCGATCGCCGTTTTTGTGATCTTGCCCAGCACTCGCCTCTGTTCGTCGCGGAATAGTGCCTTCAGCGAATACGTCGCGCCCTCAAAATTATGGTCGAGCTGACGCAGCGTGCCCGGCAGATCCGCTTCTTCGAACGAATGAACCAGCTCGCTCTCCAGCTTCTTGAAAGCTTCCTCTCCCGTAAAGTCGCGTACGCCCGCATTCAGATTGTGATCGCCGAAGTGAATGACACCGAAGCTGGCTTCCCGCGACTCAAGAGTGATGCGCGAACGTATGTTCGCATGACCGATCGACAGCCGCGCACGTCCCGACTCGCTCTGTTTCAGCTCGCGCGGGACCACGTCGTAGCAATAGATTGAGGGTTGCTCCCCGTGATGGTCGAACAGGGAACTGATGGCATAATGCGCGGCGACGTCGAGCAACGTAATCATCGCGGGCTTTACAAAACGCCGGTATATGTCGGCGCCCGTGCCATATTCCTCGATGTTGCTGCGCGCGAGTGACAAGCGTTCAAGGAATGGCTCCTCCCACTCATCGCCGAAAAGATCACGCGCCAACTGGATCGCGCGTCCGGCGTAAAAAATAATCTGCACGGTTTCTATGCCCGAGAGCTCGTCGAAGAACCACCCGCAACTCGTGTACATCAGCATCAGGTGGCGCTGCATTTCCAGCAATTTCAGCGCGCGCGTCACCTCGTCATCGGTCAGCACTCGCGTCGCATGGTCCGCGAAGAAATCAACCAGACCATCGGACGAACGATTCAGGACCACGTTGCTGTATTCGTCTCGCGCGTGCCACGGGTCTGTTAGCAGCTCGCGCGCTTTCTCCTCGTAAGGAGCAGCCAGCGAGTCGCGCAAATAATCAAGCGCACCTCGCAGAGGCCCGCGCCATTCCTGGTTCCAACCGGCGCGTCCTCCTGAATTGCAGCCGCAGTTGGACGTCCAGCGCTCGATATTATGTGCGCAGCTCCAGCTTGTGGTCTCGATCAGTTCGGCTTCCACCGCTGGCGGATGCTTCTCCAGATATTCGCCATAGTTGGTAATTTTCGCTAGCTTGTTGGACTGGATGTAATGAAGCGCGTAAGACAACGCCATGTCGCCATGCGGATGATGATGTCCGTAGGTCTCGCCGTCCGTCGCGATGTGCATCAGCTGGGCCCATTTGCGCGCATCGGAGAATCCGCCCACCAGGCGCGAGGCGAATGTCTCCCCGCTCGACAGAAGCTTTTCAAAGGCCACGGCACGCGAGATCGGGCCGTCATAGAAAAAGGTGGCGATTTCCTTCCCGTTCGGCAACCTGCATGAGTACGCGCGGGTCGGATCGATCTTCGCTCCCTCCACGTCGTGCCATACTCCACGCGCCCGTTTCGTGCGCACTTGCCGCACCTGGTGCGGCGCGAGAATCGTGAACCGAATGCCGTTGTCGGCCAGCATCTCCAGCGTTTCCAGGTCCGCAGCCGTTTCCGGCAGCCACATGCCTTTGGGGTCGCGCCCGAAACGCCGTTGGAAATCGCGAATCCCCCAGCGGATCTGGGTTTCGCGGTCCCGGCGGTTCGCGAGCGGAAGAATCATGTGGTTGTAAGCCTGCGCGATGGCATTGCCGTGCCCCGAGTGACGTTCCCGGCTTTCTCGATCTGCCCGCAAGATCGCCTCGTAGGTCTCGCGCGCGTGCTCTTCCATCCACGAGAGAAGCGTGGGCCCGAAGTTAAAGCTAATCTGACGGTAGTTGTTTACGATGCTCGCGATGCGTCCGTGCTCATCCAGAATCCGCGACGCTGCGTTCGGCGCGTAACATTCCGCCGTTATGCGCTCGTTCCAATCGTGGTAGGGGTAAGCGGAGTCTTGCAACTCAATCGCTTCGAGCCAGGGATTCTCGCGAGGGGGTTGGTAGAAGTGGCAGTGAATACAGATATAACGTTCCATCTCTCGCCTTACGGAGGCGATTGTTTGGATGCAAACTGGAGTGTTTGGAACGTTCTCTGCTGGGCCGTGTCCCCGTCACCCGGAGCAACTCACGCGATTAAAAGTTCAGCCTTCGGAGCTGGGACTGGCCAACTAGCTACTTTTCGGCGCGTGCTGTCGGTCGGATAATGAACCGTGGTTTCCACCACCGTCGTATCAGTCGCCCCAAACTCTTGTCGTCCGGAATTGCGCCGGAAAGTAGCTAGACCCGGGCTCCAGCCTCTTCGGCGACAAATTTCGCAATTGCCAGTCGCAGCTTCAGGTCGGCGTCGATGAACCCGAAGCCGTAATGGAAACTTCTGCGATGCCGCACAACGGCTTTCACCTCGATCTCTTCCATTTCGCCCATTCCAAACTCCAGCGTGACTTCCTGGCCGATGAGCAGCGAGCAGGGGATCACGGCTCCCAGGCCGTCTTCGGAGATGTCGCGGATACGGCCGAAAACTGTAGTCGGTTTACCTTCGTGGGAGCTGTTGACGCATAGCCGCCGATCCAGACCGGAACGGCGCGCGCGCCTCCGCTCCGTGCGAGGGAGACTCGGTTCATCAAATTCTTTTAGCGATTCCAGTGCGGTGATTACGCCGAGCTGAGACGCAAGATCGCGCCTGAGCCTCTTCATGAGCAACTGCTGATGGATGACAAAAGCGTCGAAAAGCAGCACAAGCGCCAGCAGCGCCCGGACGCCGATGTTCACTTGCAACTGGTCCATCATGTCGCGCCCGACTGGCACGGACAACGCGAAAAGCCCGGCCGTAAGGGCGAGCATCACCACGAACGCCAGCGCCCAGCGCCACCAGTCATGCCGCTCCAGGCGGTCTAACCGAGCTTGCATCTCCGCAATATCGTGCTGAGCTTGGTCTTGTTCTGACTTGCTAAAGCTGTTTGTCATTCGATCCTCCTCGTCCGCTCAAACGAATCACTGGTGCCACGATTAGGCTTGCCGAAACTTCACTTAAAAGAGTCGCTCGCCTTTGTACCAGAATTGCAGGCCTTACGGTAATATTTTTTGAGCAAATGCTCGTGAGACGAATCAGGCACGTTAGTAACCTTTGTTCGATTACTCTTTGGGCTGTTCTCATACCGCCCGCTCCTACCTCTTGCCAAATGACCCTCGGCCGTCTGAAACTTCATACGTGAACAAGATCGTTTACCTGTCCGTGGGATCCAATCTCGGCGACCGCGCCGCGAACCTGACCGCCGCTGTCGAGTGCCTCAATACCATTGGCACGGTGAAGGCGATGTCTTCGTTTTACGAGACCGAGCCGGTTGATTTCGCCGCTCAGCCCTGGTTTCTGAACTGCGTTGTCGCTCTCGAGACCCACCTCATGCCGCGCCAGCTTTTGTCGCGTCTTCAGTCAATCGAGCAGGAGATGGGACGCCGCCGCACACACCTCAAAGGCCCGCGGTTGATCGATCTTGACATCCTGCTTTTCGGTCGCGCAATTGTGGATCTCCCCAACCTGATCATTCCTCATCCCGCGCTGCACCAGCGCCGCTTCGTCCTGGAACCGCTTGTTGAGATCGCCCCCGACGAGCGCCACCCCGTCTTCAAGAAAACCATGCGCCAGCTGCGGGACGATCTGCCTCCCGGCCAGAAGGCAAAGCGGCTCCACCCCCCGGCATAATCCCGCGTTCGGCAGCTCTCGATTCCCGGCAACCGCCTCTTCCGCCCGCGCATCGTATGTAGTAGCGGAGTCTAATTGGCGGTGGTTTATGCGTATAGCAGTTTGCACTCTGGTGTTCTGTATTTCGCTCTGGGCGGTTGCGGCAAGCGCCCAGATGCGCGGAGGCGGGGTTCGCATGTAGCGTCGGCTGGTGGCTTTCGTGGATCTGTAGGTGCCCGACGGATGGCAGGCGGCGGCGTTCGCGTTGTTAGCGCCCCTGGTTTTGGTGCATTCGGTGGGCGAGTTGGGGCCGTTTCCGGATTTAGTCGCCCCAGGACGCGATTCATGACGCCCAGCTTTGGCCACCCTACACCGTTCTTCTCGCCGTTCTTCTCACCGCTCAGCCACTTCAACAGGTTCAATAACGATGATTTCTTTAGGGCAGGGTTCTTTTTTGGAAATCACCGGCGGTTTGGCCGCTTCCCCTTCTTCGGAACCGGATTCTCGCCCTTCGTCAACTACTGGGGTTTAGGATGGGGCGGTTGGCCCTACGCAGTTGATTACTCCGCATGGAACTACGACCAGGCTCAGGATCAATACGCCCAGAGCGATCAATACGCCCAGAGCGAGCAGTACGCCCAGTTGCAGGCAGAAGTTCAGGACGACGAGCGCCGTCAGATGGAACTTGAACGCCAGATAGCCGAGCAGGATGCCGCCGACCGGACCTCGCGCGCCTCGCAACCCAAGACTCCCGCGCCCGCATCGACGCCAAGCGACCGCGCGACTCCGCCCACGGTTCTCGTCTATCGCGACCACCATGAGGTTGAGGTGAGCAACTACGCAATCACGGCCGATACCATCTACGACTTTGGTCCCCACTGGACGCGCAAAATTCCTATTTCTGAACTCGATATCCCCGCCACCGTGGCGGCCAACGAGGAACGCGGGGTCGAATTCAGGCTGCCCGATTCACCGGTCAAAGTGAAGCAGCAATAGGAAGCAGCAATCGCTCAGGTGCCCCACGTTGCGTGAAGCTAACGTGGGCCTTCGTCGGCAGCGCCCGCGCTCTTCGTTCCCTGCAAACATATTGCAATACAATGACTTACGAGCACACAAGGTGGTGCCTAACGGATGCTCCTCGTGCTATAATACTGGTTGCTTCTTATGCGCCTTAATGCCCGTAAATGCAGTGAGTTATAGCGAATTTCGCGCACGCTCGGCTGAACCTTGTCAGGCGCGAGTCACAGACGCAACAAGCAGCATGTTTTTCCTGAACGCTGTCCGCTGAACGCTGACCGCTTTTCAAGAACTGAGAACTGACTTTTAATGGCAGACGATCCAAACAACCAGCTTCCTTTGCCGCCTTCACCCGGTGACGGTGGTGGCGCCAATCCGCACCAGCCCATCAACATTGAAGAGGAGATGCGGCGGTCGTACCTCGACTACGCCATGTCCGTCATCATCGGACGCGCTCTCCCCGACATTCGCGACGGCCTGAAGCCTGTGCACCGGCGCATTCTTTACGCCATGCACGACATGGGACTGCTGCACAACAAGAAGCACGTCAAGTGTGCCAAGGTCGTCGGCGAATGTCTCGGCAAATATCACCCCCACGGTGACACCGCGCTCTATGACGCCTTAGTCCGCATGGCGCAGCCGTTCTCTCTTCGCTATACGCTCGTGGACGGCCAGGGCAATTTCGGCTCCGTCGATGGCGATCCGCCCGCCGCTTACCGTTATACCGAAGCGCGCATGACGGCCATCGCCGAAGAGTTGCTCCAGGATATCGACAAGGATACGGTCGATTTCGTCGCCAACTTCGACGACACGACCGTCGAGCCTCTCGTCCTTCCGACGCGCGTTCCGAACCTCATCGTCAACGGAGCCAACGGCATTGCCGTCGGCATGGCAACCAACATTCCGCCGCACAACCTCACCGAAGTCGTCAACGCCTGCATCACCATGGTGAACAATCCCCAGGCCACGCTCGACGATCTTCTCAAGGACGTGCAAGGCCCCGACTTCCCCACCGCCGGCTTCATCTACGGCCGCTCGGGAATCAAGCAAGCCTACACGAACGGCCGCGGCCGCTTCATGATGCGTGCCCGTGTCGCCACCGAGAGCCTTGGCAAGGATCGCCAGTCCATCATCGTCACCGAGATCCCGTACCAGGTGAACAAGTCGCGCTTGGTCGAGCGCATCGCGCAACTGGTCAACGACAAGATCATCGACGACATCAGCGACATTCGCGACGAATCCGACCGCGACGGCATGCGCATCGTCATCGAACTCAAGCGCGGCGCGCAGCCCGAAATCATCCTGAACCAGCTCTACAAGCACACCTCCATGCAGGAGTCGTTCAGCATGATCTTCCTGGCCGTCGCCAACGGCCAGCCCAAGGAAATGGGCCTCGTCCAGGCGATCACCTACTTTGTCGATCACCGCATGGACGTCGTCCGCCGGCGCACCGCCTACCTGTTGCAGAAGGCGCGTGACCGCGAGCACATCCTCGAAGGCTACCTGCTCGCGCTCGACCACCTCGATAACGTCATCAAGATCATTCGCGCCAGCGCCAATCGCAGCGACGCCCGCGACAACCTGATCGCCTACTTCGGCGGCAAGAAGATCGACATCAACGTCACCGGGGATCGCCCGGCGATCAATCCGGAAAAGCCGTTTACCACCAAGCAGGCCGACGCGATCCTCGAACTGCAGTTGCACCGCCTCACGCGCCTGTCGATTGACGAGATCACCAACGAGTTGCGTGACCTCCGCGACCGCATCGCCGAATACGAGGCGATCCTCAGTTCGGACAAGAAGCTGCGCCGCGTCATCATCAACGAGCTTGAGGAAATCAAGAAAGAGTACGGCGACAAGCGCCGCACCGAGATCGTGGACGAAGGCACTGAGCTTTCGCTCGAAGACCTCATCGCCGACGAGCCGGTCGCCGTCACCGTCTCGCACAGCGGCTATCTCAAGCGCACGCCGATCTCCACCTACCGCTCGCAGCGCCGCGGAGGAACCGGCCGCAAGGGCATGAGCACGCGCGACGAGGATTTCGTCGAGCACCTCTACATGGCCTCGACCCACGACTACATCCTCATCTTCACCAACACCGGACGCGTCTTCTGGCTCAAGGTGTATGAGATCCCGGACATCGCCGCCGCCGGCAAGGGCAAGCACATCGGCAGCCTGGTCGCGCTTCAGGCCGGCGAACAGCCCCGCGCCATGCTCGCCGTCAAGAACCTCGAAGAAGCCGACCGCTACATCTTCTTCGCCACTCGCAACGGCACGGTGAAGAAGACGCCGCTCGTGGACTTCTCGAACGTCATGCAGCGCGGCATAATCGCCATCAGCATCGACAAGGGTGACGAACTGGTCTCGGCCGCCATCACCAGCGGTGACGACATCGTCTTCCTCGCCTCCCACGACGGCCAGGCCATCCGCTTCGAAGAGAAGTACGAAGACGGCAGCGGCGTCCGCCCCATGGGACGCAACGCCGCCGGCGTCCGTGGCATGGACCTCGACCGGGGCGACTACATCGTCGGCATGGCCGTGACGCCCAAGGGCGTGGGTGAAACGCAGTCCGTCGCCGAAGCCAAGGCCAGCGGCCGCGCCGCCAAGAAGAACGGCAAGAACGGCGACGCCGAAGAGAAGATCCCCAACATGATCCTCTCCGTCACCGAGAACGGCTACGGCAAGCGCACGGCGGTTGACGAATACCGCCTCCAGTCACGCGGAGGCAAGGGCGTCATCAACATCAAGACCACCGAGCGCAACGGCAAGGTCGTCAGCATCATGCTGGTCAGCGAAGACACCGAGGCCATGCTGATCTCGCACTACGGCAAAATCATCCGCACCGGCACCGACCAGATCCGCCAGTGCGGCCGCTCCAGCCAGGGCGTCCGCCTGCTCCAACTCGAAGCCGGAGACAAGGTCGCCGCCGCCGTCGTGATACCGGAAGAAGAAAAGCCGGAAGAGGAGAACGGGACGCTGATTCAGTAACCAAGCCGCTTCAACATCAAAGGCACAGTCGCATCAGGCTGTGCCTTTGTTTTGCACGTAATGATTCTTGTAGTAACAACACTCTCGTCATCCCTACCGGTCACACCCAAACCACCGTCATCCCGACCGGAGCCGCGTCCGCGCAGCGTAGTGGAGGGACCTGCATTTGACTTTTTCATGCACCGCAACTTAGCCGCGTGCAGGGGAAAATGCAGGTCCCTCCACTACGATTCGCCGCGGCGCGCCGAATCTCCGGTCGGGATGACGAATTTTTAAGAGTGATGTTGCAATAAAATCAGCGTCATCGATACCATTCTTCAGCCAAATCGATCCAGCCTGGGTTGAGTTTGTTGATCAGCACCAATTTCTTCCCGCGCGACCATCGCTTCAGTTGCTTCTCGCGATTGATCGCCACGCGGCATATCATCGTAATTTTCGAAATAGACTAGCCGGTCAATGTTGTACTTCGCGGTGAACCCGTCGTGCACCTTGTTCTTATGCTGCCAAACTCGTTTGTGCAGATTGCTGGTAACGCCCACATACAGAGTCCGCGAGCGGCTCGCAAGGATGTATATCGCGTTCATGCCGCCAATGCTACGGCGCAACGTTCAATCGAGCGCAACCGCGTCACAGAATTTCTAAAATCAGAACACGCAACCACCTCATCCCGAACTGTCCGCACCCACCCAACTCTCGTCATCCCGACCGGAGTCAGGCGGCATCGCCGCGTGACGCAGTGGAGGGACCTGCATTTGACTTTCGCTTGCACCACCATGACGTCGCAAACCCACCTCAAGCCATCCAGTAGGAACTCTGGCAGGTGGCCCCAAAGAACTAGCCTGAAATTGCGAACGCCATGCGCTACACTCTTAGCCAGTATGGAAGCAGATCGCGAACGGAATTTTCGAATCCTACTGGAAGATCCAGTCTTCGGTTGCCTCGTTCACGAGATTCACTATTCCTTCTGGGTGAACTTCACTGTCGAAGAACTGGTTCGCACTGAAACCGTGGGCGAACTGTTCGACCTGATCGCTTCCAAGCAGAAACAACCTATGTCGGGCGGATGCCTCAGCCGCACTGCGTTTCATAGATTGAGGCAAGCCTTCGTTAAAGCACTCGGCTTCCAGCGCTCGGAGATAAGACCTCAAACGCCGCTTGCCCAACTCATGCCCACTCGAACGCGCAGGGCTCAGTGGGAGAAGCTCTCGCAGGAACTTCACCTGTTCATACCGGAGTTGTGGTACCCGATCTGGCTACAGATACTCTTGGCGGTTGGTTTTATCGGAACCGTTGTGCTGGTATTCGGTGCACATTATTTCGTGAAGAGTGCCGATGGAGCAGTGGCGTTCATGCTGAACCCACTGCTCTGGATACCGTTCTGGGTCGCTGCCGTACCGGCGATGATAGCGCCATTCAAGCGGATGCTGCCTCTGCAAACCGTCGGTGAACTGACGAACTTCATTGCTACTCACGAGCACTCTTCGCTAGTAGATCAGCAGGGCGGATGGAACCAGCGCGATGCCATGAACACGCTTCGCAAACTCATCTCCGAGCATACTCATATACCGGTTCAGCAGATAACGCCTGAAACACGCTTCCCGGAAGACTTGGGTTACTGACGTCAACACGGGCGGGCGGGTTCACATCTCAAGCGATAGCAGCGTGACGGTGCCCCATTCTGCCCGGTTTTGGCAGATGTGGGTCTGTCTACGCCACCCTGTACCGAATCTCTTTCGTCTCCGGGTTCACGTCCAGGCGCACCGCCTTGCTGATCTTCTTGATTTCGGGGAAGCTGCGGATCGTCTGCTCCAGCTTTTCTTTCATCCCTTCGCCCAAGCCCAACACTACCGTCCGGATCAGCCGGTCGCTCTGCGGTCCGAGTGCCTGATCTCCGTTCTCCCACCGCGACAGCGTGCTCTTGTCCACCGACAGGATGTTCGCGAACTCGGCCGCGCTTAATTCGAGGTACTTGCGCAGAAAGCGCACATCTTCGCCCGTCAACTCATAGGGCTTGGCGATCACGCCCAATGCCAGCGCCCGCATCAGGTCGTTCAGACGCGGAATCCGCACCGCCTCCTCGCCACACTCCTCACACTTGGCGAACTCGACGTCCTTCAAAACGACGTTGTCCAATCCACTCTCGGTGAAGCGGTAATCGTGTTTCACGATCTGCGTGTTCCCGCTGCAAAGTCTGCAAGTTCTTGCCATATTCTGCCGCTTAGAGCAACGGTCTCATAATCCGTTGGTCGTGGCGCCTCCCATTTCAATAGAGCATTAGACTTCGGAGTTGCTCTGTAAAACCGTGAATAGAGCATAAGACTTCGGATCTAGTGCTCGGCGAAACCATGAATAGAGCATCAGACGGATCTGGTGCTCGCAACCATTGAACGTGTACGGCTCATTGCCGCTCGACAACGAACGCCGTAATGAGAAGGGTTTCGTCGTTCTCGATGAAACTGAAGACGATCTTCAGCCAGCGCCCTTCCGTTTCCTTACCCTCGACCTTGTAACGCCATTCCTGAAATCGCACGTCGAACTCGGGTTCGTCGTAGATGCCGCCACGCTTCATGACCATGAGCGCGTCGTTGTAGTCGCAGCCGTCATCCAAAAGCGCCTTCTTGAAATGCGGATGCTGCTCGACAACGCCAAACTCAAGACACCAACGGAGCTTCTTCAACGCGTCTTGTTTGGATAAGCGCTCCATGCCTAGATGTGATCTTATATATTGGTATGACATATTGTCAATGCTATGAGGACATTTTAATTTGCTAAGAACATGGGCATGGATGAGGTACGGTTCTATCCGGCGCAGTGCTTCTTCTTCCATCCACGATCTCGACGCGCACGCGTTTCCCCAATATCCTGGCCGCTTTCGTGATGCTGTCGAGTGTGACGCCGACGCGCCGCGGATCGAGCAAGCCGGTCCACCTGGCTGCGGCTGGTCTTGAGTTCCTCGGCGAGCGCTTTCTTCGTTACACGACGCTTTTCCATTGCCTGCTTCAATTGCCATGCCAGCACGCGCTTCACCGCAACGGCTTCGGTTTCTTCCAGAATGCCTTCTTCTTCAAGAAAGCTATCGAACGAAGATCCCGTGTGATCGAATTTCTTGTCGTTGCTCATTTCAATCCCTTCTCGTGCTTGCGCTTGTTCTCGCGTGCCAGTCGCAGATCCTCTTCTGGCGTTTTCTGGGTCTTCTTCATGAAGGCGTGGAGCAGCACCATTCGTTGCCGTGCGTCCACGTAGAAAATCACTCTCGCTATCCGGTTACCTTGCAGCTTCGTGCGGACTTCGTGCAGTCCATCCCCAAGCGCTCTGCAAGTCGGCATTCCAATCGGCCAACCCAACTCGACTGTCTTGATGTCCTCGCCGATAGCTTTTCGGTCTTCGGGAGCAAGCCCCTTCAGCCATTCGCGAACCGGCTCGCCGCCCGCTTCGGCCGATAAAAGAACGCGGGAACACGCTTCTGCGGCGCGCTCGGCTGCTCATCGGCCTCCTCACGTCTTGTTCGAGCCATGTACCTTATAAGGTACATGGGATTAGAGTCCTACTGCAAGAGAAAGGATCACACATTGTTCAACAAGCGGGTAGCCTGGGTTACGAGTAGAAAGAACTGACGGTGCCCCGTTCAAGCCATCTTTTGGCTTGAGCGGGTGAACTTCCAAACCGGTGTCAACCCCCTCTCGCCTCCGTTTTCCTCGTAAGCACCTGAATCCAAAGACTAAATAAACTTCGCCGCCCTGTCGGGTTTACCCTCCGAATCTGCCATACTGATATTGAGAGTCACTGAACGCGGCACGCCGTCACGAGAGATTGCAGTCTTGCAGAGGGGATATCGACATCGTAAGTACCTCGTTTTCAGTAGCTTACGCTAGACCGTGGGTAGATCGAGGTCGTAAGTACCACGTTTTCAGTAACTTGCATTTTCCTGCAGGGGGAGGGGGCTTCCTCACACCGCGGCCGCTCAGTCCTTGATCGCCCTTCGATTATCCACGGATAATGCCCAGGTTGCCCACATTTGACGATGGTGGCCCGTTCAAGCCGTTTTTCGGCTTGACTGGGGCCTCTCCGATTTCGTGAGATTGCTACCGTCCTGCCTCAGTCGAAATAACTTGATTCGGGCCTCCGCAGCTCTCATTTTTTCGTCTTTCGCCATCGTTTGTGCATCCACCATGCATGGCAAAGAACACCTACGCAATCGTCGGAGCCTCCGGGAATACCGGACACGTTGTCGTCTCAAACCTGCTTGCGCAGGGGCACAACGTGCGCGTGATCGGACGCAGCGCCGATCGTCTTCAACCGCTCGTACAACGCGGCGCCGAGCCCTTCGTCGCCGACGTAACTGACACCTCCGCTCTCGCCCGCGCCTTCACCGGCGCACACGGCGTCTACGCTATGGTACCCCCCAACCTGAACGCCCCGGACGTCCGCGATTACCAGACCCGCGTCTCCGATGCGCTCGGCAATGCGCTCGAACAAGCGCGTGTGCCCTACGTCGTTGTTCTCAGCAGCATCGGCGCCGACAAGCAGTCCGGAACCGGCCCGGTCGTGGGTCTGCACTACCTCGAAGAGCGCGTCAACCGCGTCCCCGGCCTCAACGCATGGTTTATACGCGCCGACTATTTCATGGAAAATACGCTGCCGCAGGCGCAGGTCGTCAAGCAGTTCGGAATGGTGGGCGGCCCGTTGCGTCCCGACCTCAAAGTACCAATGATCGCCACCCGCGACATCGGAGCCTTCGCCGCGGACAGGCTGCTCAAGCTCGACTTCAGCGGACAGCAGGCGCACGAGTTGCTTGGCCAGCGCGACCTCACCTACACCGAGGTCGCCACGATCATTGGAAAGGCCATCGGCAAGCCAGATCTCAAGTACACGCAATTGCCAGACGAGCAGATGCGCGCCTTCTTCCTCCAGATGGGTGCCTCGCCCAACTTTGTTGACCTCTTGCTCGAGATGACCGCCGCCTTGAACTCCGGACACATGCGCGCACTCGAGCCGCGTTCACCCGCCAACACCACGCCTACCTCGTATGAAGAATTCGTGCGGGAGGTCTTCGTCCCCGCCTACCAGGGCGTCTCCAAGGCGGCTTAAACACGCAGTTCAAACACGAAGCTTAAACACTGGGTGCCCCACCCTTCGCAGTTGCGAAGGGTGGGTCTTTCTCCCTGTTCCGAAACTAGAAATTTTCTGCCCCTCGTGTTTGTTTTCCGCGGAACTCCACTATTCTTGAGCATGGGAGAGCTCTGCCCAGCGGGACGAGCGTCATGAACGTTCTTTGACAACGCCGAGCTGATCGGTGATGGCTGAACGCTGACCGCTCGCCACTTTGATCGAGGTCTTAAGTCCTTTGTTTCTGCCACTTAGACGGAGGTTGAATGAGATCGATAGGGTAAGTCATTTATATTGTGTGACTTAACACTTTGGGTGATGGGGAGGGGGTCTCCAACATGACGCTTCGCGTGCGAATCGTTCATATCATCTAATCCTTAAGCTCTTTACATTGCTTTCGACTGAATCAGTGGAGGATAATCAATTGTTCGACGTTCCAGCTTTTGGAAACGCGATAGGTCCTGATTAACCCCGTGAATCTGCCGAACTACATCACGATGACCCGGATCTTCAGCGTTCCGGTTTTCATATGGATCCTCGCCAGCCATCAGTTCCACGGCTCTGATGGCCGCCGCGAGATCCTGGCTTCGGCGCTATTTATCGCCGCTTCGATCACCGACGGCATCGACGGCTACGTGGCCCGCAAGCGGGGCCAGATCACCACGCTCGGCATGTTGCTCGATCCGCTGGCCGACAAGTTGCTGGTGACCGCCGCCTTTGTCGCACTGGTGCAATTCAATCCAGCGGTCGTTCCCGCCTGGGTCGCCGTCATCGTCATCGGACGCGAGTTCCTCGTCAACGGATTGCGTGCCATCGCCGCGTCCGAGGGCTTCACCATCGAAGCCAGCGACCTGGGCAAACTCAAGATGGTCGTGCAGATCGTCGCCGTCGTCGCCGCGATCCTGGCTCATGCCTGGGCGCAGTGGGTCTTTGGCCCGGTCGTGATTGGCGTCAAACTGGTCGCCCACATGGCGATCTGGTTCATGGTGTTCGTCTCGCTGGTATCGGCTATCGACTACTTCGCGGCGTTCTGGTCCAAGATCGACAAGTCGAGCACGCGGCGGCGCAAGCGGCGCGCGTTCGTCCTGAGCCGCCCCAAGAAGTTCGGCGTCGCGCCCGCCAGTGCAATGCCTCCACAGGATAAGTAAATGAGCGCTCCTGCCAACAATCTGGCAGCTCCCGTGCCCGAATACAGCCGGGACGAGCGCCGGCAGTTGCTGCGTCTGGCCCATGAAGCAATTTGGGCTTCGCTCGATGCCACTGAACTGGAATTCACCGCGCCCTCCGAGCACCTGGCCCAGCACCGCGGAGCCTTCACCACCCTGCATCTGCGCGGACATCTGCGCGGCTGCGTCGGCTACATCGTTTCCGCCCATTCAGTCTGGCAAACCGTCGCCGAAACCGCCGCGGCCGCCGCTTTCGACGACACCCGCTTCGACCCGGTCACCCGCGACGAGGCTCCGCTGCTGGAGACCGAGATCAGCGTACTGTCCCCCCTGTTCCCGATATGCCCCGAAGGCGTCATCGTCGGAGTGCATGGCCTCGTGATCGCCGAAGGCCCCAAACGCGGTCTGCTTCTCCCCCAGGTCCCGATCGAGCAGGGGTGGGACCGCAACACCTTCCTCGCCCAAACCTGCGTTAAGGCCGGCCTCCCCCCCAACGCATGGCAAAAGGGGGGCGCCCAGCTCCAAGCTTTCACCGCCGAGGTGTTTGGAGAGAGCGATCCGGAGCTGCGCGGGTAGCAGGACTCAATTTAGACTTTTCGCGAATCCCCCACTGTTGCCGTATAATTCTAACTAACCGGTTAATTAGGTAAGCCGGCGGATATGGCAACCGTATCGAAATCCCGGAACGGCTCGCGGCACCAGCCGGAGCAGACGCGCGAGGCGATCCTCGATGCGGCCATGCGCGAATTTGCCCTAGAGGGCGTCGCCGGAGCCCGCACGGAAGCAATCGCGCGTTCCGCCAAAGTCAACAAAGCCCTGCTGTACTACTACTTCAAGGACAAAGATGCACTCTTCGGCGCTGTCATGGATCGCGTCTTCAGCGAGCTGACCTCGGTGATCGATGCGGCTATCAAAAGCGATCTGCCGCCGAAGGAAAAGTTTCTGGCTTACGTGCGAGCGCATTTCGATTTCGTTGCGAGCTCGCCGTTGCGCCCCAGATTGTTTCATCGCGAAATGATGGGATCCGGCCGCGACGGGTCGCCGCACTTGAAGCGCCTCGTCGAGCGGCATCTGCGCCCGACCTTTGCGAAGATAGCGGCGCTAATTGCTGAAGGCATTGAATCGGGCGACTTTCGCCCGGTGAACCCGGCGCATTTCATTCCGTCCGTGGTTGGCGTCATCGTGTTCTACTTCAGCACCCCGGTACCGAAGATGCTCACCGGCATTGATCCTTACGATCCGAACATGATCGAGCAGCGCCGGGCTGAAGTCATTGATTTCGTATCAGCGGCGCTGTTTCGAGATCCGCCAAGCGCGGGCCGAAACGGCCGCAAAGGAGTACGCAAGTGAATCCGCGTAATAGGATTTTCATTCTCTTCGGCATCATCATTCTGGCGGCGATCGCGTTCTATTTCTTTTCCACCGACCGTACGCCCGACACTGTGCTGATCGGCACCGTTGATGCCAACCAGGTCATGGTCAGCCCGCAGATACAGGGACGCATTCAACGCCTGCTGGTTGACGAAGGCAGCGTGGTCAAGGCGGGCGATCTGATTGCCGAGCTTGATCCCAATGAACTCGAAGCCGAGAAGCGCGCCGCCGAAGCGACACTTCAAAGTCTGCAATCGCAACTCGCCGCGAGCCGCGCGACCGAGACGATGACCAAGGGGTCGACCACGAGCGATGTTGCCAATTCCGAGGCACGGCTGCAATCGGCGCAGGCGCAACTGGTCGAGGCAGAGGCCACGCTCGAACAAAACAAGCTGGACGCTCAGCGCAGCGTGTCGTTGAACGATCAGGGAATCGTTTCGCAACAGGACCGTGACCGCGCCCTCGCGACTCTGAAATCGCAGCAGGCGCACGTGAAATCTCTGCAAGATATGGTCCGGGCTGCGGAGCAGGACCTGAATTCGGCTAAGGCGCGCACGAACCAGGCCAACGCTGCCGAGAGCACTGTCGCTGCTACCCGCGCCCAGATGATCAACATGCAGGCGATGCTGGCGCAGGCTGAAACGCGCTTGGGATATACGAAGGTCGTCTCACCCGTTTCGGGCACGGTTTCCGTGCGCGCGGCTCGTGAAGGCGAGGTCGTTAGTCCCGGACAGGCAATCGTCACCGTTGTCGATTACGGCGACACTTGGATCTATGCGGCTGTTCCCGAAACCTATGCGACGCGCTTGCCCATGGGTGACAAGCTCAAGGTGCGGCTACCCGGCGGTGAAGTCGTAAACGGCGAGGTAATCTTCAAGGCGCCGGAAGGCGACTACGCTACGCAGCGTGACGTGAGCCGCCGCAAGCGCGACATCAAAACCGTCGGGATCAAGGTGCGTGTGGACAACAGCAATCGAACGCTGGTTCCCGGCCTGACCGCAGACGTGCTGCTGCCCAAGGGCATTGTTGACGCCAGCGAACGCGCGGTAGCGGATGCGGAGAAGCAGTAAATGTCTTTTTTCAATAAAAAGTCGGACGCGAATTCGGACTCCCCTGACGGCTACGCCATTGAGGTGCAGGACATCGTCAAGAAGTACGGCGACTTCACTGCGGTGGATCACGTCACGTTCCAGGTGAAGGAAGAAGAAATCTTTGGCCTGCTGGGACCGAACGGAGCCGGAAAGTCGACGCTGATCCGCATGATGACGACGCTGATCCCGATCACCGGCGGCTACGCGAAGATCCTTGGGCACGACGTCTCCAAAGATCCGGATGCGGCGCGCAACGCCATTGGCGTGATCCCGCAGGCGCTGACCAGCGATATCGATCTCACGGTCGACGAGAACCTGAATATCTACGCCAAGCTCTATAACGTTCCCGCCGACCAGCGTAAGAAGAACATCGATGAACTGTTGGAACTCGTGGACCTGACCAAGTGGCGCGACGCGCAGACGAAGACGCTCTCCGGCGGCATGAGAAGAAGGCTTGAGATCGCTCGCGGCCTGGTGCATAGTCCGCGGATATTTTTTCTCGACGAGCCTACAACCGGCCTCGACCCGGTCTCGCGCGTGGCTGTATGGGAAATGCTGACCAATATCAAGGCCCATCGCAAGCTGACGATCCTGATCACGACGCACTACATGGACGAAGCGGATCGATTGTGCGACCGCATCGCCATCGTCGATCACGGCAAATTGGTTGCCCTGGATTCGCCCGCGGCCCTGAAAATGACGATCCCCGGCGCGAACGTTATCGAGGTGCAGTTCAAGAACGAACCGTCCGGTTGGCCCGGTCAATTGGCGAAGTTGTCCGACGTTCACGACGTGAAACACGAGGGCGCCGGCATGTACCGCATTCTTTCCGACAATGGCGGCAAGACCACTACCGAGCTGGTCGAAGCGGCGGTTAAGGCCGGCGTGGAGTTGAAGTCGCTGTCGGTGCAGAGCACGACCCTGGACGACGTCTTCGTCCACTACACCGGGCGTCAGTTGCGCGACGAGCAGGTCAAAGCCTACGGCTTCGTCATGCCAGATAGGCCAGGATTGAGACCGTAGAAAGCAGGTATTTAGGTATTAGGTATTAAGGTATGGGCTGGCTGTTCGGTTTACCTAAATACCCAAATACCTAAATACCGAATACCTAAATACCGGGTTTTCCTATGAATCGCATACTTGCAATCATCGAACGCGAACTTCGCAAATTCTTCCGGTCACCCGCGCTGTTGATGGTGTCGCTGATCTTTCCGCTCGTGCAGTTGATCGTGCTGGGCAACGCATTTGGCGGGCACATCAAGGGAGCGCGGCTGGGCGTGGTCGATTACGACCACGGCACGCAGTCGGTCAAGATCAAGGAAGAATTCAACGCGATCAGCGCCAATGCCGACACGTTCTACCCCGTTTATTACGACAACGATCAGCAGGCCAAGGACGACGTCCGGAACGGCAAGATTCAGGGCGCGCTGATAATCCCGGCGCAGTTCTCCCAGCACGTCTACGAAAAGAATCGGCCGCGTATCGCGCTGGTGGTGGATAACAGCGACAACTTCATGAGTTCCACGCTGGAGCAGGAGCTTCAGTCGATGACCGATGCGCTGAATGAACCGGTGATCCAGCCTCGACTGGTGAGCAATATCGCGCTGGAGGTGGTCGAGCTGTATCCCTATATCGAGTATATGAAGTACCTGTTGCCGGGTTCGATCTCGCTGGCGATGTTCGTCTCCGTCATGATCGGCGGGGGCATGTTGTATATCGACGACAAGGCGCGAGGCGTTCACGAAGGCTATCTGGTCACACCGATTACGAAGACCGAACTGGTCATGGGCTTGAACCTGGCGGGCACCTTGAAAGCGGTGCTTGCCGGACTGGCGATCACGTACATCGGTTCATTGATCTCCGGGATCGGCGGAGCGTTCCAGCCCTCCAAAATAGTTCTCCTGCTGTGCATGATCGTGGCGACGTCACTGGCCTTCAACGCCATGATGTTCCTGCTTATGGTGCGTGTGGAAGACCCACTGGTGCCGCGCGCCATGTTCGGTATTCTGAACACGCTGCTCTTTTTCCCAAGCGGTTCGATCTACCCGATTCAGGCGTTTCCGCACTGGCTGCGGGGGATTGCTTACGTCGATCCTTTTTCCTACGCCGTACACGGTTTCAAGGCGGTGCTGTTGAAAGATGCGGGATTTACTGCAATCTGGCCCGACCTGCTGTATCTTTCTCTTTTCGGGATTGTCTGCCTGGGGATAGCGACTCCTTTATTTAAGCGGACGCTCTAGGACGACATTAGAACGGGAAGAGGCAATGTCAACTTCGATTCTTAATCCAGCTCCTCCGGATCCGAAACGCGAACGGCGGAAAAAAGCAATCATAGCTGCTGTTGTTGCTGGAATTCTGCTGGCCGGCTATATCGCATTCGATCTTCTAGCGTTTGGCTATGTCAAATACCCATTCCGCAACTGGCGCGAAGAGCGCGTGGTGAACGGGTTTTTCCAGGCACTTGAGCAGAAAACTCCCGAAGGCTACGAAAGGGCGTACGGTATCTGGATGGCTGACCCGAACTGGAAGCAGCATCCCGCCGCTCATTCGCGCTATAAGTACGGCGAGTTCTATCTGGACTGGGGCCCCGGTGGCGAGTATGGTCTGATCAACAGCCACCAAATTGACGGGACGGTTAATCCCAAAGGCGGCAGCGGCGTCGTAGTGGTCGTCACTGTTAACGGGCGCGCGGAGAAAGCACACCTTTGGGTCGAGAAGTCCGACAAGACCATGAGTTTTTCGCCTTTCTGAAGTGCGGCGAATCTGCCCGAATTTGGACTCGAAATTAGATTTGCAAAAGAGGTATACTGGATTACCAAGATGACCACGCCTGCCACAAATCCGGACCAGCCCACGCAGACACCCGCGGCGCAGCAACTTGACATGCCAACGCTATTCGGGGGCGGCTTGGACAATTACCGCGTCCGACCGACCAATTTCCTTTTGTCGTTCTTGCTGCACATGGTCATCGTTGCGCTGGCGCTGTTTTCGGCTTGGTGGGTGGCAAATCATCAGCAGCAAATCAAGATGACCATTACCCAGGTATTTGCCCCCGACGACATATCTCAGTATGTGCTCCAGCCTGCGCCAGACAAGGCGGGCGGCGGTGGCGGCGGCGGTGACCGAGACAAGCTTGCCGCACCCAAGGGTGCTCTCCCGAAACAGTCGTTGGATCAGCAGCTCGCGCCTCCAGCTGTGGTCATTCGCAATGACCACCCTAAGCTTCCTGTAGAAGCGACGGTCGTAGTGCCGCCCAGTATCCAACTCCCGCACGCCGGACAGATGGGCGATCCGCTTTCGAATATTCTTGGACCGCCCTCGAACGGCACTGGCTCCGGTGGCGGCATCGGTAGCGGCAGTGGTGGCGGAGTGGGTTCGGGCCGCGGACCTGGCGTTGGTCCCGGCTGGGGCGGCGGCATTGGCGGTGGAGTTTTCAGAGTCGGCGGCGGAGTCAGCGCGCCGAAAACGATATATGAGCCTGAGCCGGAATATTCCGAAGAGGCGCGCAAGGCCAAGTATCAGGGTGTCGTCGTTCTCTGGGTTGTCATCGGCCCCGACGGTCGTCCGCGCGATATGCGCGTGCAGCGTTCGCTCGGCATGGGTCTTGACGAAAAGGCAATGGAAGCCGTGAAGCAGTGGAAATTCGAGCCAGCCAAGAAAGACGGCCAGCCCGTAGCGGTTCAGGTCAACATCGAAGTCAACTTTAGGCTCTACTGAGCGGAATCAACCAAGCATGTTTCAGCAGCGGGCTATTTCAGCCCGCTGTTTGCGTTTGGTGCGCCCGGCAGGGCGCACTCACTTGGAGGTGCAAGTCCTCTACACACCCGGCAAGGGGAAGTGTTAGCTGAACGGCAAGGGTGTCCGTCGCGAGGCGGAATCTGGAGGAAGCTGTAAGCAAAGCGCTGGCCTGACGAACAGGAAGCGGATAGAGGCGGCACGGCGGGGTAAGCGGGCCAATAGACGCAAAGCCCAGTTCTTGCACGGAACGCCGTGACGTAGATCCGACAGGCATAAGCGTGAAGGTGAGTGCGCAATACCCGGGGAGATCTGATGACCTGCCTTGTGCTACCGGCATCGAGAGGTGTTGGGAAGGATCATCAGAAGTCAGCCGAGGCCATAGTAGCTGCTGGTAAGGGGCGAAGGGCCGAACATGAAACACGGGAGTAGGACAGCAGACCTCGATGCGAGTCGAAGAAGCAGAAGCGTACGCGAGTACGGCCAGCGCAGGCGAAGGCAGGCGGAACCTGCCGGGATCGGGCGCGGGTGCCGAGGCTGGCACGGCGGCTGTTGGGCGAACGAAACCGGAAGCGCCGCGGCTGATGGAAGCCGCAGTGGAGCGCAGCAACATGCTGTGCGCCTACGAGCGCGTGGTGAAGAACGAAGGAGCACCGGGAGTCGATGGACTGACGGTGGCCGCGTTCAAGCCATGGTTGCAGGCGCATTGGCCGAAGGTAAGACAGGCGCTGTTGGCGGGCGAGTACATGCCGGCGGCGGTGCGCAAGGTGGAGATACCGAAGCCGCAAGGCGGGGTACGCACGTTGGGCATCCCGACGGTGCTGGACCGGCTGATCCAACAGGCGTTGCATCAGGTTTTACAACCGCTGTTCGAGCCCGAGTTCTCCGAATCGAGCTACGGCTTTCGTCCGGGACGCAACGCGCACCAGGCGGTGAAAGCCGCGCAGTGCTACGTTGCCGAAGGCAGGCGGTGGGTCGTCGATCTCGATCTGGAGAAGTTCTTCGACCGGGTGAACCACGACATGCTGATGGCGCGGGTGGTGCGCAAGGTGAAGGACGAACGGGTGCTGGAGCTGATCCGGCGCTATCTGGAGGCGGGACTGATGGAAGGCGGGGTGGTGAGCGCGCGAACGGAGGGAACGCCGCAAGGCGGACCGCTGTCGCCGCTGCTGTCGAATATCCTGCTGACCGATCTGGACCGCGAACTGGAAAAGCGCGGGCATCGCTTCTGCCGCTACGCCGACGACTGCAACATCTACGTCGGAAGCGAGCGGGCGGGACAGCGTGTGATGAAAGCGATCACGGTGCTACTGGAGCATGACCTGAAACTGAAGGTCAATGCGGCCAAGAGCGCGGTGGCGCGTCCGTGGCAGCGGAAGTTTCTGGGCTACAGCATGACGTGGCACAAGAAACCGAAGCTGAAGATCGCGCAACCAAGCCGCGAGCGACTGGCGGAGAAAATCCGCAAGACGCTACGGGCGGCGCGTGGACAAAGCCTGAAACAAGTGATCGAACAACTCAATCCCCAACTGCGGGGCTGGGTTGCATACTTCCGGCTCACCGAAGTGAAGGGTGTGCTGGAAGAACTCGATGGCTGGATCAGGCATAAGCTGCGGGCACGGCTATGGCGGCACTGGAAACGCGTTTACACACGGGCGAAGAATCTGATGCGGGCCGGACTGAGTGAGAAACGAGCGTGGCTGTCGGCCACCAATGGGCGTGGCCCGTGGTGGAACGCCGGAGCCTCGCACATGCACGCAGCCTACCCGAAGTCATGGTTCGACCGCATGGGGCTAGTTTCGTTGCTGGATACTCAGCGGCGCTTCTCGCTTGCTTCATGAACCGCCGGATGCGGAACCGCACGTCCGGTGGTGTGGGAGGACGGCGGGAGTAATCCCGCCTCCTACCCGATCGAGCCTGAGCGCACAGACTTCTGAGCCTAAGAGACATGCTTGTTTGCGTCTTGTAGGGGTGCGCTCGCCTGACTCTCCCTCTTTTTTCGATCCCGTGTGAAGTTATAGATAGCAATCAACGCAGCAAGCATTCCGGCAAGGATCCTTGTTGCTATTGGTTCAAGCACAGTGATGAATACAGCGGCAAGGGAGATCAGGAAACCAATGAACAGCATCAACCTTTTCCAATCAAAGTCCCCTCTCATTCTCCAGCCGCGCATTAGCAACCGAAGTAAGGCGTACAGAGCGAAAATATCCGTACCGTGCTTTACGGTCTGGTTAAATACTTTTTCGATCTTCGAGTGCGTCTGCCCATCGACCATCGCTTATGCTCCAGCCTTCCGATTCGTTATACCCCTAACTGTATTTGAACACCGTAACGGAGTCTACAAAAGTAGACATGTGCTCAGCCTCTCCAGCATTCGACGTATAACGGGATGTCTTTATCCCCCGGATCCGTCTAGTTACCACTTGTATACAGCTCCACCACCCTCTCGATCGCTCTCTTACAGACCTCGCAGAAGAAGTTGGTTCGCGTGAACATGATGCAGTTTTCCATCGGACGGTAATAGAACTTCGGATCGTAGTTCGCACCCTGAAATGCGCCGACTTTGCCGAAGAACTGATCTGACGCGAACAGCTTATCCTCGGCGGCCTTTTCTTCTTTGAACAGTGCATCCATCTCGGCTTCGGGGCGATTCTCTTTGCGGATCTGCCGCCGCCGCGCCTGTATGTCCTGCTCGAGTTTCTCGAACTCCGCCTTCTTCCACGGCGTAGGAATCGGCGTCCCCGGCGAGACCATGTCTTTCCACTTCAGATTTTCAGGATCGAGCAACGCGGTGACATTCGGTTCCCAGGGCTCCACGTGCGGAGCGTTGGCGTTGGGCGCGTCCGACGTGAAGTACTCGTCGGCTAGTCCCGCGAAATGGTGTCCGAACTCGTGCACGAAGATATAGGGCGCCCACAACGAATCCGCCGCCACCGTGCTGTAGAGGCCGAAGATTCCGCCCCCACCGTATGTTTTGCCATTCACCAGGATCTCGACGAATTCGTAAGGCGCGTATTCCGCCACGTCGCGAAACTTCTTGTTGTCGAAGGTCAGGATGTAGCGCTCCGACCCGAACGCATCATAGGTCGCGCCGACCGCTGTCTGCTTATGCACGCCGGTCGAGGGGCGCGAGATGCCGCTGTCTTGTGAAGCGGGGCAGAGCAGCCATGTGTTGAAGTCCTTGCGGCGCTCGTGGAAGGGCGAGGTCGCAAACAGAATCTCCATGAGTCGCCGCCCGTCATTCTCGCATTTCGGTTCGTCAGCCTTGCTGTATCCGTCGGCAAGAATCAGGAAGTCCACCTTCTGCGCCGAGTCGCCATTCTTCTCCAGTGCGATCACCGGGCCGGGCGAGGGCGGCGCAGAAGTCTCCACGAACATGTTTTTCGGATCGACTATCGTCGTCCAGATTTCGCGGAAGGCGTTGTTGTTCGGGTCGCGCTTCTTCAGCACGATCTGTACTGGAGCGGCCGGTGTGGGAAAGCGCAGCGACTCGCTGAAGGTGCGGTTCATCTGCTGCGCTTCGTCTGTATCCTCCCACTCGCCGTAAATAGAGGCGAAGCCGCGCGAGTAGAGAATCCGGTTCGTCGCTCGGTCGCGCACCTCGAAGTAGTACTTCCCGAGATTCGTGTCGTCTATCGGATGGTTCGGATTTCCCGGCCACGGCAGCGGCTCGATCACCACCCGATCAAGGCTGAACATTTCGGTCTTCGCGTTGCCAGTGTGGTAGTAGTCAACGCGCATGGTGCGCGGTGTTTCGGCGGCGAATACCAAGGTTGAAAGCGAGAACAGCGCTAACGTGAAGGCAACGCGAAGCTTAACGGTCATGCGCGCAATTGTAAGCCCTGCCGTGAAATTGGCGCAAAAGAAACCGGTGCCCCGTTCAAGCCCGCTGTTGGCTTGAGCGGGGTTGTGCCTCGCTACCTGTTAGACCTTGTTAATCCGCGACGCTTCGCGCCCTCTTGACGGCCGCATTGGCAATGGGCGCGACTTTTTCCCTTGCGACGTTGGCCCAGTCCGCCCCCCTGCCGATGGCGTCGCCGGCCTGATCGCCCCAATCCTCAAGTACGTCGCGTGCGTCTTCGAATTTTCGGCGCAAAGTGCGTCGTGTCTGCTTGCCGCTCTTTGGAGCGAACAGCAGCGCGACAACCGTACCGACGCCAAGCCCCAGGAACAGGAACGTGAGCGCCAGTCCGATGTTGCTACCTTCAGAGGGTTGATAATCGCCAAAACGCTCGTAATCAGTCATGCAGTCTACCCCCAACAATTTATTCTTCATCGTTGATCTTAGATGCAAAAGTGTTTGAACCTCGCGCGCACCCATAGGTTTTCTTGAACCAGTCTCAAGTTTCCAGTTTCTAGTTTCTAGTTTCGCGTTTCTCCTCGCTTCCCGCCGCATTTTCTCGAAACTCGAAACCTGAAACTCGAAACTATCTTGTAGTTCCCAACTCTGCCTGTGCCCGTGTAAAATCAAGTGTTTGCGCTTTCTTTCATTTTGCGCTCACCCGGCGGCCTCAGGGCTATGTTCCTGCCTGTGCTCATGCAACTGCACCCGGTAACATCTGCCAGCCGCTCACAAAGTTCACAGGAGAAGTAAGAGAAATCGTATGTCAATTCCAGCAACACAAATGCGTCCCGGCATGATCATCAAGCACAACAATGATCTGCACCTGGTGTTCGCGGTGGAGCACCGCACCCCTGGCAACCTGCGGGCCTTCATCCAGGCCAAGCTGCGCAACATACGCACGGGCGCGATGTTCGAGCACCGCTTCCGCTCCAGCGACGCCATAGACAAGATCGTCGTGGATGAAACCAAGATGGATTTTCTCTACAACGACGGCGACGATTACTACTTCATGGACACCAACAACTACGAGCAGACCTGTCTGAAGCGGGACACGCTCGGCGACGCCGTCGAGTACCTAACGCCCAACTTGCAGATCACGGTCGAATACTATGACGGCAAACCGGTCGGCATCGAACTGCCGCAGACCGTCGATCTTACCGTCGTCGAAACCGAGCCCGGATTGAAGTCGGCCACCGCCAGCAGCGTCACCAAGCCGGCCAAGACCGAAACTGGACTCGTCGTGCAGGTTCCTCCGTTCATCAACGAAGGCGAAAAGATTCGCGTCGATACGAGCGAAGGCGCGTATCTGTCGAGAGCGTAAGAAAACAGTGACGAGTGGTCAGTGGCTAGTGGCGAGTAGGGAATCAAGGTTTTACTCGCCACTCGCCACTCACCACTCACCACTTCTGTAACTCATGTCTATGACCGAAAAATCCGCGCAAATCACCAAGTCCTTCCTCGTCCGCGGACGTGTGCAAGGCGTCGGCTTCCGCTGGTACGTCGAGCGTGAGGCGCAGATGCTCGGTCTCGCCGGCTGGGTGCGCAATAACCCGGACGGCAGCGTTGAAGTGCTGGCAACCGGGACGAAGGAGCAAGTGAACGGTCTTCACGCCAAGTTGCGGTCCGGTCCGCGAGCGGCGCGGGTCGATGCAGTTGAAGTTTCCGACGCGAATCCCGTGCAGGGATTGAAGTCATTTCGAATCGAAGGAGCGTGGTAAAGATGGCAACCAAACCGGCGGTCAATTGCGACTCGCTCAAGTCACTCATTCGCGGAGTTCCGGATTTTCCCAAGTCCGGCATCCTGTTCTACGACATCACCACGCTGCTCAAAGATAACGTCGGCTTCGCCAAGCTGATCGACGGCTTCTCCGAGTACTACCTCGATAAGAACGTCGATGTCGTCATGGGCATCGAAGCCCGCGGATTCATCTTTGGCCCCGCGCTGGCCTACCGCCTCAACGCCGGATTCGTGCCCATCCGCAAGCCCAAAAAGCTTCCGGCGAAGACCATCAGCCAGACCTACGATCTCGAGTACGGCAGCGACACTTTGCAAGTCCACGAAGACGCCATCAAGCCCGGCCAGCGTGTCGTCATCGTCGACGATCTGCTAGCCACGGGTGGCACCGCCAAAGCCAGTGTCGAACTGGCGAAAAAGCTTGGCGGCGAAATCGTCGGCCTCGCCTTCGTCATCGAACTCGACGCGCTCAAGGGCCGCGACAAGCTGACGGACTACGACGTGCTGTCACTGATCCATTACGAAATTTAGCAATAACGTGCATTCAGCCGCGCACGCGTTCTAGGCTGGTGGCGCGGGCGGGACGCCCCCGCTACAGCCGGCCAGAGGCCAGCGCTCCAATCTTAAATAGCGTTACCAACGACGGGGCGGGCAATCGCTCGTCCCGTTTGCCATTACAGCCCTGCGCCTCCCAAGCGCGTCCTATGTAGCTGGCACCCGGAGGACGCGTGACTCGTTTCCTTCACATCTTCGAAAGAGTAATCGTGGTCGCGCTGATCCTGTTGATGGCGTTCGTGATCCTGGGTGCGACCGTAGAGTTTGCCTTGACCATCGCCAAGGACTTCACGGCACCCCCGTTGTTTCAGATTAGCGTCGATATCCTGCTCGACATCTTTGGCAACGTGTTACTGATCCTGATCGGTCTGGAACTGCTGGATACGATCAAGGCGTACCTCATCGAGCACGCGATCCACGTAGAAGTCGTGTTGGAAGTCGCGCTCATCGCGGTTGCCCGCAAGGTCATCGTGCTGAACGTGAAGGAGTATCCCAGCCTGAGCGTGTTGGCCATCGCCGCGCTCATCCTCGCGCTGGCAGTTGCCTACTACCTGGAAAAGATGGGGCGAGAAAAGCGTTTCGAAAACTGAAGCCCCCCTCCCTGTGGAAAAATACGTAAGTGAGGCAAATAAACAACTTACGACCTAGATCTCTATTTAGCCGCAAGCCAAGTGACTGATAATGCGGCACTTATGATGTTGATTACCCCGGTAACCGCGCGTTCGAGCTTCTACATACATTCTAGCAATTTGGAAGGGTAAACCCGACACCGGCAGCCGGATTATATTTCCTGTTGAATCAGCAGCTTACGTCGAATTTGGCGACTTGAGGGGGTTGACATCTCTAACGACGTCGGCGATGGCAAGAGGGTAAGGAACAGGGACCGGGGGGCGAAAGGCGGGTTGAGAATTGGCCGTTAGTTAAATCAGCTGTTAGCCGTTAGTGAAGAGCGGAGAGAATCAGCCCTCAGCTTTCAGAGGATGTGTTCCTTGGGAGCGGCGGCGGTGGCGGGAGCAGGAGAGGATAAGAAAAATCGGGAGGGCAAGATGCCCTCCCGACAACCGGCGGGACGCCGGCGCTACGTCAAAGTGAAGCGCAGTTACTTTTTTGCTGCCTTCAGTCTTTCTTCGAGCTTGTTCAGTTCGTTCGTCATGCCTTGCGGCAGGCGGGAGCCGAACTTGGCGAAGTGTTCGCGGATGAGCGGAATTTCGGCGAGCCATCCGTCCACATCGACGTCGAGCAGGTGATCCATGTCAGCCGGCTTGATGTCGAGGCCGGCGAGGTCGAGCGCGCCCTTTTCGGGGAGGTGACCAATCGGCGTTTCGACGGCTTTGCCTGTTCCGTTGCAGCGTTCGAAGACCCATTTCAGCACGCGGCTGTTTTCGCCGTAGCCCGGCCAAATGAAGTGGCCGTCGGCGTCCTGGCGGAACCAGTTCACGTAGAAGATTTTGGGGAGCTTCGCGCCCGCCTTCGCGCCGATCTTAAGGTAGTGAGCGAAGTAGTCGCCCATGTTGTAGCCGCAGAAGGGCAGCATGGCCATCGGATCGCGGCGAAGCTGTCCGACCTTGCCCGCGGCGGCCGCGGTGGTTTCGCTGCTGGCGGTGGCGCCGAGGAAGGTGCCGTGCTGCCAGTCAAACGACTCGGTGACGAGCGGAACGACACTGCCGCGGCGTCCACCGAAGAGAATCGCGTCGATCGGCACGCCTTTGGGATCTTCCCACTCGGTGGCGATCACCGGGCACTGGCTGGCAGGCGTGGTGAAACGCGCGTTCGGATGCGCGGCCTTGCGTCCGGACTCGGGCGTCCACGGACGGCGCAGCCAGTCGATCAACTCGGCGGGCTTTTCGTCCGACATGCCTTCCCACCACACGTCGCCGTCAGAAGTCATGGCGCAGTTGGTGAAGATGGAGTTCTTGGTGGCGGTCAGCATGGCGTTCGGGTTCGACTTCATGCTGGTGCCGGGAGCGACGCCGAAGAATCCGTTTTCAGGATTGATGGCGTAGAGGCGGCCGTCGGCGCCGAACTTCATCCAAGCGATATCGTCGCCGATGGTCTCGACCTTCCAGCCGGGAATGGTCGGGATCAGCATGGCGAGGTTCGTCTTGCCACAGGCTGACGGGAATGCGCCGGTGACGTACTTCACTTCGCCGGTAGGGCTGGTCAGCTTGAGGATGAGCATGTGCTCGGCCATCCAGCCTTCGTCGCGGGCTTGCACGGAGGCGATGCGGAGGGCGTGGCACTTCTTGCCCAGCAGCGCGTTGCCGCCGTAACCGGAGCCGTAGGACCAGATCTCACGCGTGTCGGGGAAGTGCGAAATGTATTTTTCTTTCGGATTGTTCGGCCAGGGATCGTCGGCGCTAGTAGCGTCGAGCGGCGCGCCCACGGAGTGGATGCCGCGCACGAATTCGCCGTCCGCGCCGAGCACGTCGAGAACCTTCGTCCCAACGCGCGCCATGATGTGCATGTTGGCGACGACGTAAGGCGAGTCGGAAAGCTCGACTCCGATGTTGGCGATGGGCGAGCCGACCGGTCCCATGGAGTAGGGAATCACGTACATCGTGCGTCCCGCCATGCAGCCGTCGTAGAGCTTGCCCATGAGCGACTTCATCTCGGCGGGATCGCGCCAGTAGTTGGTCGGGCCGGCATCGTCCTTGTTGGCGGCGCAGATGAACGTGCGGTCTTCGACGCGAGCGACATCGGCGGGTGTGGAGCGGACAAAGATGCTGTTGGGGCGCTTGGCGTCGTTAAGAGGAATTGCGGTGCCCGCCTGAACCATGAGGCGGAGCATTTCCTGGTATTCGGCAGGTGATCCGTCACAAAGATGGACGCGATCGGGTTTGCACATCTGGGCAACTTCCTGAACCCATTGCGCAAGTTTCTTATGGCTGATGGCACTGCTGATAGCTGCAACCCGTGCGGGGCTGGACATATGAGCGTCTCCTAATGAGGACTGTTGCTTTAGTAAAAATTTGATCCAGGTCCAACTCGCCCCCACACAGCAGTCTGCGGGCTATAAGCGAGAACGACAGGGAACCGCGGTACTCTCAGAGTAGTAAGGTTACACGGTGCGAGACTAAGTTGCCCCGCCTCTCAAGTTTTGCGGCTGCTCGGCTAACCGCCTTAGCGGTAAACTTCCGAGAGGCGCAAATTATCTACAATTGTAGCGTGTTTCAGGCGGTTTGCGTAACATTGCCGGAGAATTCGCGCTGTAGGGCATCAATCTGAGCCAGTGTCTGCTCAACCGTAAGCAGGTGCATTTCGCGGCCGCCGTTCTCGCCGGTCTCGATCGCGGTCTTCAGGTGGCGCCCCGCGATCTGCACGGCCATGGGATCGGTGATCACGTGGCCCGTGCGCTTGTTGTATTCCACCCAGGCGGGGTGCGGCAGCGCGACCCAAACGGGCTGGCCGTCGGCGAGAAACTTTACGTCAATCGCGTCAGCGTGTCGCGTCGATATCGCTACGATCAGCGCCTGGTAAATGCAGTGGACGGGCTGGCCTGTCCAACGGTCGGTAGTAGTGAAGTCGTCATACATGGCGTGAGTAGAGTTTAGCTGAGAAAAGTGGCGAGTGGCTAGTGGCGAGAACAGGGCGAGGGACGAGGGGCCAGGGCGAGGGAGAAGCTGGCAGTCGTTTACAATCGATGTGAATGTCCAATGTAAAGGCAAAGAAAACGGTCGCGAAGAAATCGGCTGCAACGGAACGGAAAGCCACGGCGACGCTGGAGATATTGCAGGCCGCGAATCTGGCGGAGATTCCGTGGCTGGTGCATGGATTCAGCACGCGAACCGGCGGGTTCTCCGCCGTGTACGGCAAGAACTCGCTGAATTTGGGGATTACGAAGGAAGACTCGCGCACCGCGGTAGGCAAGAACCGCGCGGCGTTCGTGAAGAAGTTGGGCACTCCGGAATGGCCCGTTGTCGAGATGCGGCAGGTACACTCCGACGTGATCTATCGTGTCACGGGATTCGCACCCTCCCCTGACGGGGAAGGGTGCGGCACCCCCATTGATGTTTTGGGGCACGCTGTGAAAGTCGGAGACGGCCTTGTGACGGACGTTCCGGGATTTTTGCTGGCGGTGAAAACGGCCGACTGCATGCCGGTGATCCTCGTCGATAAGAAGAAGAAAACGGTCGGAATCTTTCATGCCGGCTGGCGCGGAACGCTGCGTCGCATCACCGAAAAAGGCGTGGGCGAGATGCGCCGCTGTTTTGGTTCGAAGCCGCAGGACTTACATGCCGCGCTCGGGCCAAGCATTCGCGATTGCTGTTATTCGGTTGGTGAAGAAGTGCGGGACAAGTTCCGCTCGCAGTTCGCCTATGCCGACGAACTCTTCCGCGAGTGGCAAACCTATGACGATATTCATCTCAAGTACCCACTGCTGTTTTTGACGGCGCGCGCGCCGGGTCACAGCGAACTGCCAACACAGATCCTGCTAAATCTGGCCGAGGCAAATCGCCGTCAGTTAATGGACGCAGGAGTGCGCGAAAAGAATATCGAGGTTCTGCCGCAGTGTACCGCCTGTAACACGAAGCAATTCTTCTCCCACCGCGCGGAGCACGGCGTGACCGGACGGTTGATGACGGTCGTGGGAATAGTTGCCGATCGCAAAATCGGAAAAACGCAAAAACGGAAAATCTAAAAACCAAGAAGCAAAGCCAACACGGATCGAAACGGATTTACACGGATTTTTGCTTTGTTTAATCCGTGGTGATCGGTTCCGATCCGTGTTAATGCTTTGCTTACTGCGCTGGCGGAGCTTCAGTAGGGGCGCTTTCGGTCGAGTTCACCAGGTCCTTCAACTCCTTGCTAGGTTTGAAGAAGGGGATCTTCTTGGCCGGAACCTCGACGCGGTCGCCGGTCTTGGGATTGCGTCCGACGCGCGGCTTGCGCTGGCGGGTACGGAAACTACCGAACCCGCGGATCTCAATCTTGTCGCCGGCACGCAGCGAGTTCACCACGCTTTCGAAAATATTCTCCACGATGATTTCACTGTCTTTGCGCGTCAACTCGGCAATACGGGAGACCTCGTCAATCAGATCAGCTTTGGTCATTTTCTCAGTCACTCCGATCCTAGTTCTCAAGATTCCCGGCGGCAGTTCATTTCCGGCGCTGGGGGATACACATTATCCAGACTCGCCTAAGTTCTCAGATTTGAAGGGGTTTTGGCAAGAGGGAAGCGAAAAGGAGGTATTTAGTATTTGGTATTTAGTATTCGGTAAAGCGACAAAGGCCATCCTGAATGGACGGTCTCGCGCTTCTACTACCAAATACCTAAATACTTAAATACTAAATACCTGCTTTTCGTCACTTCCACAAATAGTAGAAGCCAACGTTGTTCTCCATCATCTTTGCCTTGCTCGGAACGATGTCGCTGACATCGCCAAAGAGCAGGTCGAGCAGGGTGCGCTTTTCCTTCTCCGGCTTGACCAGCACCGGTTCGCCGCTGATGCCGACTTCCTTGGCGGTATCTTTTACGCACTTCTGGAAGTCGCCGATTTCGTCCACGAGCTTCATCTCTTTGGCTTGCTGACCGCTCCAGACCTTGCCGTTCGCGATGGCCTCGACGTCGTCGCGCTTCATGCTGCGGCCGTCGGCGACGTTGCCCACGAATTGCTCTTTCAGATTATTGACGAGTTGCTGCATGTATTCGCGCTCGGCCGGAGTCATTTCGCGGGCGGGATTGCCGGTGTCCTTGAACTCGCCAGTCTTGATCACTTCGTTCTTCAGCTTGGCCCACTTGAGCAGATCGGCGTAGTTGTACCACTCGGCGATTACGCCGATGGAGCCGACGATGCTGGCGTCGTTGGCGTAAATCTTGTTTGCGCCGGCCGACACGTAGTAAGCGCCGCTGGCCCCCACGGTCTCAATCGACACGACCAGCTTTTTCTTCTTTTCGTCGCGCACGCGCCGCATCTCTTTGTAAATCTCTTCGGAGGCGGCCGCTCCTCCGCCCGGGCTATTTACATGAACGATGATGGCTTTGATCGAGTCGTCCTCGGCGAATTTTTTGAGTTGCTTGACCGGAGTCTCTGGGTCGAGGATCACGCCGTCCAGATCGACTACGCCGATCTTGTCGCCAAACCCTGCGAACTGCTGCTGATGGTCAGTTCGCAAGCTAACGTAGACCAGCGTGAAAATAGCCAGGACGAATAGGAAGAAGGCACCGCCACCGACCAGCACCCATAGCCACACCCGCGACTTCTTCGGAGGGCCAGGCGGCAGCGGTGGTGGATAGGCCGAAGCAAACGGTGGCTGCACGGCAGGTGGAGCGCCGGGCGTGACGGGTGTCGGGGCGGGCTGGTGTGGCGTCGAGGATTGCGGCGCGTCGTCCGCACTGCCCTGGGGAACATCTGGCTGGTTATCAAGGTTATGGATATCCATAAGAGGGCGAGTTTAGCACGCTCACCGGGAACTACGAAGCGTGCCGAAACGGACGAGACACAAACACACTGCCGCCCGAGTCGCCGGTACTACGAAGTTCGGCAGGGTATTACGTGGACGGCACCTGTGTTTAACACTCCTGTAACATTACGTTGATAGCGTTGATTACGATGGTAAGCAACCCAATGGAGCCGGCGGAGCCTGTCCGTAACACCGAGCGGGGTTTTCGGATTCCTTCGCTTGCGTCTTCCATATCCAAGCGGCCCGAGGGGAGTAGCTCCCAGCCGGCGGCGCGGAAGCGTGCTGC
Source organism: uncultured Acidobacteriota bacterium (assembly GCA_963777415.1). GTDB lineage: Bacteria > Acidobacteriota > Terriglobia > Terriglobales > Acidobacteriaceae > JAEZPW01. The sequence goes on along the minus strand of CAVZQL010000015.1, from coordinate 213,537 downwards.
CCTGCTTCGGCCCAAGGCGGGCAAAGTGCCTGATGCCCTCTTTCAGGGCTTGATGCAGGTTTGCGGATTCTCCTTGTTTGCCGTGGTTATCTTTATTGTTTTCGAGCTGATCCACGGTTCGCAGCTCTCCATACAACAGTTCGGATTCAAGTTCTTCACAAGCACCGCGTGGGACCCGGTCGCCGGCGACTTTGGCGCGCTGCCATTTATTTTCGGGACTGTCGTTTCTTCCCTGCTGGCGCTTGTCATAGCGGTTCCCCTTGCCATCGGAGTGGCGGTTTTCACCACTGAAATGTGCCCGCGTTTGCTGCGCGCGCCGATCTCCTACATGGTGGAGTTGCTGGCGGCAATACCGAGCGTCATTTACGGCTTGTGGGCCATCTTCGTGCTCGCGCCGCTCCTGCGTGATCACGTTGAACCAGTCCTCGAGAAGTACCTGGGCTGGACCGGCTTGTTCACCGGCCCCGCTTACGGCTTTGGAATGTTGGCGGCAGGCGTGATCATGGCGATCATGGTCGTTCCCATCATCTCCGCGATCACGCGCGAGGTGCTGCTGGCCGTCCCGCAGAATCAGCGCGAAGCCGCGCTGGCTCTTGGCGCGACGCGCTGGGAAATGATTCGCATGGCTGTACTGCGCAACGCCCGTGCCGGTATGTTGGGCGCCATCATCCTCGGACTCGGACGCGCGCTAGGCGAGACGATGGCTATCACGATGGTTATCGGCAACCGGCCCGAGATTGCGAAGTCACTGTTTGCGCCGGGCTACACGATGGCAAGCGTCATCGCCAATGAGTTCAGCGAAGCATCGGGTGATTTGTACCTGAGTTCACTGGTCGAGATCGGACTGGCGCTGCTGCTGGTCACCCTGGTTGTGAATGCTCTGGCACGGTTGCTGGTATGGTCTGTCACACGCGGCACCCCGGCGAGGGCCCATGCGCAATAGCTGGCGCAAAGTCACGAATCATGCGGTGACGGTTATCGCCGCCGGCACGACCATTCTGGTCATTGCTCCACTGTTGGCGATCTTTGCGTATCTCGTGATGAAGGGTATTGGATCGGTGAACTGGGCCTTTTTCACGCAGACGCCGAAGCCGGTGGGTGAACCCGGTGGCGGCATGGGGAATGCGATCGTCGGATCGGCGATCATCCTGGGCATTGGCAGCATCATCGGCGTGCCGTTGGGAATAGGCGCTGGGATCTACCTGGCGGAATATGGGCGCGGGAAGGCGGCGAACCTGATCCGGTTCACGGCCGACGTGCTCAACGGGGTGCCGTCGATCGTGATCGGCATCGCGGCGTACGCACTGGTGGTGGTTACCCAGAAGCATTTCTCGGCGCTGGCCGGTGGAGTGGCGTTGGGCGTTATGATGGTGCCTACGATCACGCGCACGACGGAAGAGATTCTGCTGATGGTTCCGGGTGCGGTGCGGGAGGCGGCGCTGGGCCTGGGGATTCCGCGCTGGCGCAGCACTCTGTCGATCACGCTGCGGACGGCGTCGGCGGGGGTTATTACGGGAATCATGCTGGCCTTTGCCCGGATCGCGGGTGAGACCGCGCCGCTGTTGTTCACGGCTTTCGGCAATCAGTTCTGGAATACTAATCCTAATCAGCCGACTGCGGCGCTTCCGTTGCAGATTTATGTTTACGCGATCTCGCCGTTTGAGGAGTGGCACCGGCAGGCGTGGGCCGGAGCACTGGTGTTGGTCGCGCTGATCGTATTGGCGGTGACAATCGTAAGAATCGTCACCAGTCGCGGCGTCCTGAAGGGAGCGACGTAAACGCATGAGCGTAGGGATTAGCGTTCGCAACTTGCGGGCGTGGTTCGGCAAGACAGAAGTGCTGCACGACATTTCCATGGAGATGGTGGCCAGTCGCGTTACCGCGATCATCGGGCCTTCGGGTTGCGGCAAATCCACTTTTATTCGCTGTCTGAATCGCATGCACGAGACGATTCCAGGCACGGGGGTCAGCGGCGAAGTTCGCGTCGGCGATTGGAACATCTATAATGGCACCTCGGCAGTTGACGTTCGCCGGCGGGTGGGCATGGTGTTTCAGAAGCCGAACCCATTTCCGACGATGTCGATTTACGACAACGTCGCCGCGGGGCTGAAGCTGAACGGCTTCAGGGACAAGAAGACGCTGAACGAAGTCGTTGAACGCTCACTGAACTCGGCCGCGCTGTGGGACGAAGTGAAAGACGTGCTGAAGAAGAAGTCTGGCGCGAGTTTGTCGGGCGGCCAGCAGCAGCGCCTTTGCATTGCGCGCGCATTGGCGGTAGAGCCCGAAGTGCTGCTGATGGACGAACCCGCTTCGGCGCTCGATCCGATGTCCACAAGCAAAATTGAAGATCTTATATTCCAGTTGAAAGAGCAGTACACTGTCGTTATCGTCACCCACAACATGCAGCAGGCGGCGCGCGTCGCCGACGATACGGCGTTTTTCCTGATGGGCAACATCATCGAGACCGGCGACACCAGAAAGATTTTCACCACGCCCACTGACAAGCGGACGGAAGATTACATTACGGGCAGGTTCGGATAATGCGTACACGGTTCATGCAGGGCCTCGACGAACTCAAGCACAAACTGCTGCGCATGGGCGGCATGGTTGAGCAGGCGATCGACCGCGCCTGCGAAGCCTATCGCCTGCGCGACGCCAAGCTGGCGCAGATCGTGCTCAACGGCGAACCGGCCGTCAACGAGATGGAGCGCGAGATCGACGAACTGGCTCTCGACCTGCTGGCCATGCAGCAGCCCATGGCGGTGGATCTGCGGTTCATCATCGCCTGCGTAAAAATCAATTCCGACCTGGAACGCGTTGGCGATCAGGCGGTCAATATCGCCGAGCGGGTGATCGATCTTAACTCGATGGCGCCGATCGACATCGCCATTGACATTCCACGGATGGCGTTGGCGGCCTCCGCGATGGTGCGAACCGCGCTGGAATCGTTTATCCGCGAGGATCCCCAGTTGGCCGAAACCGTGCTCGAACGGGACGACCAACTCGACGCTATCAATCACGAGAACTTCGGCGTCGCGTTGCAGACGATCATGACGGAGCCGGACTCCGTCCGCCAAGCCATGGACGTCCTGATCGTGTCGCGCAACCTGGAGCGCGTGGGCGATCACGCCACGAACATCGCCGAAGACGTCATTTTCTGGGTCAAGGGCGCCGATGTCCGGCACATGCCACCGAAGTCGATTGGGTGAGGAAATCGTAAAATCGTAAAATCGGAAAATCGCAAAATCGGAAACCCAAAACCGCTAGTGACCCGACCCTAATACCTTTCGGGTTCGGAGCTAGGCCCCCTCCCTTTTGGAAAAAGCGTAAGTGTTGAATTGACAGGACTTACGACCTCGATCTCCCTGAACCGAAATATAAGTGGCTGAAAACAAGATGGTTATCGTGTCGATTACCAGAGTAACCAGCTTGTAAGACCATCTACATTCATTGTAGCAATTTGAAGAGGGAAACCCGACACGGGCGGCAGGATTATATTTGCTGCATAATCAGCAGCTTACAAAGATTTTAGGTGTTGGAAGGCCTTGACAGCGTCAGGCTACAAGCCGCGTCGTTACGCAAGCAACAATTCCGTGACGAACGCCGGAGCCTTAGTGTAATCTCCAGAGCACAACCGGAGAACAAATGGCGACAACCACGGGAGCCAAAGCCAAGAGCACGGGAAGACCTTCGTCTTTAGTTGACACGCGCGTTATCTATTGTGGCGACAATCTTGACCAGCTCAAGAAGTTGCCCGACGCCTGCGTTGACCTCATCTACATCGATCCGCCGTTCAATTCCAATCGCAATTACGAGGTCTTCTGGGGCGAGACGAAGGAGAAACGCTCCTTCGAGGACCGCCACGAGAACACGCAGGCTTACATCAATTTCATGCGCCCCCGCTGCGTCGAACTCGCCCGCGTCCTCAAGAAGACCGGCTCGTTCTACTACCACTGCGATTGGCACGCCAGCCATTACGTCAAGGTCATGCTCGACCAGATTTTCGGGGAAAATAATTTCCAAAACGAAATAATCTGGAAACGAACAAGTGCGAGAAGCGATTCCAGAAGATACAACACCATTCACGACACGATATTTTTCTACACGAATAGTGAAGAGTACATCTGGAACAAGCAATACGAGCCATACGACCAACACTACATTGAAGAGTTTTACACTCACGTTGACCCTGATGGAAGGCGCTGGAAAAGAGGCGATTTGACGAGTCCCAATCCGCGCCCGAACATGATGTACGAGTTCAAAGGCTATCCGTCCCCCGCAAAAGGCTGGCGCTTCACGAAGGAGAGACTGGAGCAATTAGATCGAGAAGGCAAAATCCACTACCCCAAGGACCCGAATGGAGTTCCCCGACTCAAGTCCTACCTTGACGAGATGCCCGGCGTTCCACTTCAAACCGTCTGGAATGACATAAGGCCTTTGCATAACTTGGCAGCAGAGCGTCTGGGTTATCCCACGCAGAAGCCTCTCGCCTTACTCGAAAGAATCATTAAGGCGTCTTCAAACGAGAACGACATCGTGCTGGACGGCTTCTGTGGTTGTGGAACCGCGCTTGTAGCTTCGCAGAATCTTGGTCGTCAGTGGATCGGCATCGACATCTCTCCGACTGCGTGCCGAGTCATGGCCAAGCGTCTCCGCGATGTTTGCAAACTGCGCGAGGACGAGAACTATTGGCTGCACGGCAAAGGTTTCGTCGTCCGCGATCTGCCGAGGACCGAAAAGCAGCTGCGCGAGATGCCGCCGTTTGAGTTCGAAAACTGGGCTGTCATCGCGCTCGGCGGAATCCCCAACAAGGTCCAGGTCGGCGACATGGGCATTGATGGCCGCATTTACCCCGTCAGCGCCATGCCCGGACACACCGGCAAATCCGCCGGCGAACTCGACTTCATGGACGAGTGGTATCCCATCCAGGTCAAGCAGCGCGACAAAGTCGGACGCCCCGACATCGACCTGTTCGAGGCCGCAATGATCCGCGCCAACCGCACCAAGGGCTTCTTCGTCGCGTTCGATTATTCCAGCGACGCAATGTCCGAAATCAGCGCGTTCTTCAAGCGCGAACACCGCGTCATTCAAGCGCTCACCGTACGAGAGATTCTGGACGACGAGATTGCGAGAAAACTGGTTTAGCGGCGCTTGTAAGCGTTTGTGGCAGCGGGCGTGAACAGCGTGGTGATGATAGAGGTTCCTCGCCTGCGGCTCGGGATGACAACAGTTGTGGTGGGACCTGAAGACCGTTGTGGTGCGGGCGAAAAGCAGGTCCCTCGCCTGCGGCTCGGGATGACAACAGTTGTGGTGGGACCTGAAGACCGTCGTGGTGCGGGCGAAAAGCAGGTCCCTCGCCTGCGGCTCGGGATGACAAGCTGCGGGGCGGTGGTGGTGGAAGGGGAGGCAGTAGTGATGGTGCGGGCGAAAAGCAGGTCCCTCGTCTGCGGCTCGGGATGACAAGCTGCGGGGCGTGGTGGTGGAAGGGGAGGCAGTAGTGATGGTGCGGGCGAAAGGCAGGTCCCTCGCCTGCGGCTCGGGATGACAACAGTTGTGGTGGGACCTGAAGACCGTCGTGGTGCGGGCGAAAAGCAGGTCCCTCGCCTGCGGCTCGGGATGACAAGCTGCGGGGCGGTGGTGGTGGAAGGGGAGGCAGTAGTGATGGTGCGGGCGAAAAGCAGGTCCCTCGCCTGCGGCTCGGGATGACAAGCTGCGGGGCGGTGGTGGTGGAAGGGGAGGCAGTAGTGATGGTGCGGGCGAAAAGCAGGTCCCTCGCCTGCGGCTCGGGATGACAAGCTGCGGGGCGGTGGTGGTGGAAGGGGAGGCAGTAGTGATGGTGCGGGCGAAAAGCAGGTCCCTCGCCTGCGGCTCGGGATGACAAGCTGCGGGGCGGTGGTGGTGGAAGGGGAGGCAGTAGTGATGGTGCGGGCGAAAAGCAGGTCCCTCGCCTGCGGCTCGGGATGACAAGCTGCGGGGCGGTGGTGGTGGAAGGGGAGGCAGTAGTGATGGTGCGGGCGAAAAGCAGGTCCCTCGCCTGCGGCTCGGGATGACAAGCTGCGGGGCGTGGTGGTGGAAGGGAAGGCAGTAGTGATGGTGCGGGCGAAAAGCAGGTCCCTCGCCTGCGGCTCGGGATGACAAGCTGCGGGGCGGTGGTGGTGGAAGGGGAGGCAGTAGTGATGGTGCGGGCGAAAAGCAGGTCCCTCGCCTGCGGCTCGGGATGACAAGCTGCGGGGCGGTGGTGGTGGAAGGGGAGGCAGTAGTGATGGTGCGGGCGAAAAGCAGGTCCCTCGCCTGCGGCTCGGGATGACAAGCTGCATTCTCCCTGCTTGAGCTAAACAAGCTGCGTTCTCCCTGCCTGAGCTAAACAAGCTGCGTTCTCCCTGCCTGAGCTAAACAAGCTGCGTTCTCCCTGCCTGAGCTAAACAAGCTGCGTTCTCCCTGCCTGAGCTAAAATGGTTTAAATCCCGCCGTCAAGGATTTGCATCAAACTCCGGCAAAGTGGGTGTGTTTCTGCTCGCGTACGAAGTTAGAGCTGTATGAGCTTAGAGTTACAGTCCGACCGTTCACGTCTCAGCAAAGTGGTATCGCTGCTGGGGATCGTGCTCGTGGTCGCGTTCGGACTGGTGAGCGCCGTTCACTCGCATCCTCACTCCAGCCAGTCGGACGACGCACCGTGCGCAATCTGCGCGGTTGCTCATGCGCCCGCGGCTATCGTTGCTCCCGTTCCTGTTCCGGTTCTCGTTTTAACTCACGTCCATTTAGTTCTCTTCACTCCGCTGCTGCGTGGCTCCGAGAGACTGTTTTCTCTTTACAGCCGACCTCCGCCTCCGACCGCGTAATTCAGTACAGGGCTCCAAAACGTTCATAAGCTTTAACCCCTGACTGTGTTCCTCGGGAGGAATCATGCTGGTTTTGTTTGACAAGTCGCTTCGTGCGGCGCTATGGGTAGTTTTGTGTCTGGCGGTTGCTGTCACTTGCTCGTTTGCCGAGGCCGGAGGCGGTTCGGCAATCGTCTCTGGTACGGTGCTTGATCCGTCCGGCGCTGTCGTGCCGAACGCGTCCGTCGAAATTCACAATCCGGTCAGCGGTTACTCGCGATCGACGAAAACGAACGATACGGGCGGCTTCAGTTTTCCCAACGTCCCGGTAAATCCCTATCACTTGAGTGTTTCCGAAAGCGGCTTCGCTCCTTATGCCAAGGACATTGACGTCCGCTCCTCCGTTCCGCTAAACCTCAAAGTAACTCTGGGTTTGCAGGAATCGTCGCAGACGGTCACGGTTGAGGGCGAGGCAGGAGACCTGCTGGAAAACGAGCCGACATTCCACACAGACGTGGATCGCAAACTGTTCGACCGGCTTCCGCTTGAGAGTTCTTCGTCGGAAGTCAGTTCGCTGGTCACGCTGTCGTCGCCCGGCGTCGCCGCGGATTCCAACGGACTTTTTCACGGACTCGGCGATCACGCGGAGAACTCCTTCTCCGTGGATGGACAGCCGATCACGGACCAGCAGAGCAAGGTGTTCTCCAACCAGATTCCACTTGATTCTATCCAGTCTATGCAGGTCATCGCAGGCGCTCCACCCGCCGAATACGGAGACAAGACAAGCCTGGTGATCAACGTGACGACGCGTTCCGGGCTGGGCTCGACTGAGCCGCACGGCAGCGTTACGGCTTCTTACGGGACGTTTGGCACCGCAAACGCCGGGTTCAATTTGGCTTACGGAGGACAAAAGTGGGGGAACTTCATCTCCGTTAACGGACTCAATACGGGCCGCTTCCTCGATCCCCCTGAGTTCGCCGTCATGCACGCAAAGGGGAACCTGGAGAATGCGTTCAACCGGTTCGACTATCAGATTTCCCCCGCGGACGCTCTTCACGTCAACATCGGATTCAGCCGCTCCTGGTTTCAGACGCCCAACTCGTACGACAACCTGAACGTCGGCGTGACGGGGCCGGATGGGAGTCTGGTTGGTCCAACCGATCAGCGGTCCCAGATCAGGACGTTCAACATCGCCCCATCGTGGACGCGGTTGATCAACAACTCTACCGTCTTCACACTGACGGGATACGTGCGGCAAGACAAGTACAACTACTACCCGAGTAACAACCCGTTCGCGGATTTCGGCCCGATCCAGTCGGAGACCGTCGCCCAGCAGCGGAGCCTTACCAACGCCGGCGTTACGTCGTACGTGAACTACACGAAAGGCATTCACAATGTGAAGGCGGGAGCGATGTACGCGCAGACGTTCCTGACCGAGAATGACCAGCTCGGTATCGTGAATCCGACGCTCAACTCACCTTGCGTGGATGCCAGCGGCAATCCTGTGTCGGGGTTCACCAATCCCTCGCAATGCGCTGCCGCCGGACTCCAGCCTAATCCTGGATTCAATGCATCGTTGAGCTGTTACGATCTGACCCGGCCGCAGCCGTCGCCTTCGAGTGGCTGCGCGAGCGCAAACAGCACGTTATACAACTTCAACGGCCATACGGACGTCAAGGAACTTGCGCTTTACGTTCAGGATGCGATCACAAAAGGAAACTGGTCCGTAAGCATGGGCATTCGGGGAGACTTGTATAACGGTCTCTCGATAGCTCGACAAGCGGAGCCGCGTCTTGGCGTCGCTTACAACATCAAGAAGACGAATACGGTTCTTCGCGCCTCCTACGCCCGCATAATGGAGACTCCGTTTAACGAGAACCTCGTATTGTCGAGCACTGGATGTCTCTCTCCAGTAATTGCGGCGCTGGTCCCGTGCGTGCCCGCTGCGCTCAACCCGGGATTCCGCAATGAGTTCCACGCCGGCTTGCAGCAGGCGTTCGGGCGACACCTGGTCTTTGATGGCGAGTACATATGGAAGTACACGCACAACGGCTACGACTTCAGTGTCCTGGGTAACACCCCGATCACGTTCCCGATCGAGTGGCACAACTCGAAGATCACCGGCTTCGCGGGCAGAGTGAGCGTGCCGAACTACCACGGATTTACGGCTCTGGTGGTGATGTCGAACGTCGCGGCTCGGTTCTTCACTCCGCAGATTGGGGGGTTGGGCGTGGTTCCTACTCCCGCCGGGGCATCGGTCGCTCCAACGCCCTTCCGTATTGACCACGACGAGGTGTTCAACCAGACGACCCACCTGCAATACCAGCCGTGGAAACGCGGTCCATGGTTCGGCTTCAATTGGCGATATGACAGCGGAATGGTAGCGGGCGCGGTGCCGTGCTACGGGACCAATTCCTTTAACACCTGCCCACAGTCGACGACGCTGAATGGGCAGCCCGCCATCAACCTCAGCGGCCTGACTGCCGATCAGCAGTTTCAGGCAGGCTTCTTCTGCGGCAGTGTGCGTGCGACGCCGACCACACCGCTTCCCAGTCCATGCCTTGCGTCGCAGTTTGGGTCCAACCTCGTGACGGTCCCCGCGCCGGGAACACAGAATGCGGACCACAATCCGGCGCGCATTGCATCGAGAAACCTGTTCGATGTCTCCGTTGGACATGACAACCTGTTTAACGGCGACAAGTACAAGTGGAGTCTCACCTTCACTGCCATTAACGTGACGAACAACTATGCGCTGTACAACTTTCTCTCAACCTTCAGCGGCACGCACTATGTGACGCCGCGAACGCTGACGGCGCAGATAGGGTTTCACTTTTAGGTGACGTCCGGTGCCCCATCTCAGCGAGGCAGGGATGGGGCATTTTTGCGTGGAGAGCGTGGAGATGATAGGGGTCCCTCGCCTGCGGCTCGGGATGACAAAATTTGGGCGGCGGTGGTGAAAGAGGAGGCGGCGGTGGTGAAAGCAAAGCTGCGGGCGGTGGTGGTGAAAGAGGAGGCGGCGGTGGTGGTGCGGACGAAGTGCATGGGTCCTTCGCCTGCGGCTCAGGATGACAAACCGAAATGAGAGCGTGGAGATGATAGGGGTCCCTCGCCTGCGGCTCGGGATGACAAGATTTGGGCGGCGGTGGTGAAAGAGGAGGCGGCGGTGGTGAAAGCAAAGCTGCGGGCGGTGGTGGTGAAAGAGGAGGCGGCGGTGGTGGTGCGGACGAAGTGCATGGGTCCTTCGCCTGCGGCTCAGGATGACAAACCGAAATGAGAGCGTGGAGATGATAGGGGTCCCTCGCCTGCGGCTCGGGATGACGAAATTTGGGCGGCGGTGGTGAAAGAGGAGGCGGCGGTGGTGAAAGCAAAGCTGCGGGCGGTGGTGGTGAAAGAGGAGGCGGCGGTGGTGGTGCGGGCGAAGTGCATGGGTCCTTCGCCTGCGGCTCAGGATGACAAACCGAAATGGCCGAGTCTTAGGCGATCGGGCGGAGACTTCGCGATTCGGATTGGGGGTCGATGCCGTACTGGCGAATTTTGTAGAGCAGCGCCTTGTAGCTGATGTTCAACATGCGCGCGGCTTCCTTGCGGTTCCACCGGGTCTGTTCGAGGGCGTCGGCAATTGCCTGCATCTCGGCTTCGTCTTTCAGACCGCGCACAAGGGACTTGAGGTCGGGTGGTTCACCGGTCCGCCGGGGCTGCGGAACGCCGGGCAGGGTGGAGTTCTGCGGATCGAGTTCGCTGATGATGAGCTTTTCGTCGCCCAGGATGAGGTATCGCTTCACGAGATTTTCAAGTTCGCGCAGGTTGCCGGGCCAGTGATAGCGGGCACAGGCGTCCATTAATTCCTGAGACAGCGGCAAAGGCGGGCGGGCAAAGCGCTCGGAGAGCAGCGCCATGAAATGCTTGAGCAGGAGAGGAATCTCCTCGCGGCGGTCACGCAGCGGCGGGAGATTCATGGTGAACGCGTTGAGGCGGTAGTAGAGGTCCTCGCGCAGGCGCTTGGAGGCGATGGCCTGCTGGATGTCGACGTTGGTGGCGGCGAGAATGCGAACGTCCACGGTGATGGTGGTGCGTCCGCCGAGGCGCGAGAACTGCTGGTCCTGAAGCACGTGGAGGAGTTTGGCCTGCAAGGATGGCGGCATCTCGCCAATCTCGTCGAGCAGAATCGTGCCGTGGTTGCATATCTCAAATTTGCCGGGCTTGGGGCGGTTGGCGCCGGTGAACGCGCCGGGCTCGTAGCCGAATAGTTCGCTTTCGAGCAGATCGGCAGGCAAGGCCGCGCAGTTCACCTTCAGGAAGGTGCGATGAGCGCGCGGCGAAAGCTTGTGGATGAGGCGCGCGACGACTTCCTTGCCGGTTCCGCTTTCTCCCAGCATCAGGATCGGGACGTTGATCCTGGCGACCTGGGCTGCCTGGGCGCGGACCTTGCGCATGGCAGGGCTGGCGGCGATGAAGAACAGGTCGGGGGCGAGTTCGTCATGCTCGGACGGCAAGGCGAGGGTGTCGGACGAAGCGCGTTGCTCGAGGCAACGCTTCAGTGCGGCTTGCAGTTCGGCTTCCTGGAAGGGCTTGGTCAGGTAGTCCTGCGCGCCGAGATGGACGGCGTCCACCACCTTGCGGGTAGCGCTGATGCAGGAGAGCATGATGACGTTGAGACCGGGACGCAGATGGCGGAGGCGATCGAGCGTTTCGAGTCCGTCGAGGCCGGGCATGACGAGATCGAGAAGAACGACGTCGGGGACGGGACCGCGGATGACGGCGTCGAGCGCGTCATTGCCGCTGCTGACGGTTTCAACTTCATAGGAGTTGAGTTCAAGCAGGGTGCGCAAGTACGCGAGCATTCCGGGTTCATCATCAACAACGAGAATCCGTGCCTGACCCATTATTGCTCCTGTCCCGGATCACTAAAAAGGCATTAACGGCAAAAGAAAACAGAACCTGCTGCCTGAGCCGACATCACTTTCGACCCAGATTTTTCCCTGCTGCGCGTGTACGAGCCGCCGGGCGATGGCCAGTCCCAAGCCGGTGCCGCACTCTGTACCATCAGACGCGCGGAGGGTCACGAAATCTTCAAAAATGTCCTGATGAAATTCGGGCGCAATGCCCGGCCCCGTGTCGGCAACGCAGATTCGGACCGCGTTGGGCAGGTTGACGGCGCGGAGGCGTTGCTCAACGGCAAACTTTTGAGACTGATGCGCGCGGCGTTCCCAAACGTGAAGATCCGCGGTGAGCCACACGGCTCCGTTCGGCGGCGTTGACAAGAACGCGTTCTCGATGAGATTGGAAACGGTGCGCTGCACCTTGTGGTAGTCGAATACGAACTGAATAGGCTTATGACGTCCGAGAAAATAGAGCGCGACACCTTTGTCCTGGAAGCGGGGCAGCCAGATGTTGTAAACGTCGGCGAGGCACTCGATCAACGATCCCGGATGAGCTTCGACGACGAGGGAGCCGGTCTCAAACGAACTGTAGGTGAGGAAGTTCTGGATAAACTGCTGGATTCGCAGGCTGTTGGCGTGCATGGCCCGAAGCACCTGCGTCTGTCTCTCGCTGAGGGATCCGATGCGATCACTTAACAGCAGATCGAGATAGCCGTTCATGATGGCCAGCGGAGTTTTGAGTTCGTGGGCGGCCGATGCGAGCGCAATCGTGCGGTGCTGACTCTCTTCACGAAGCCTCAAATAGGCCCCCAGCAATTCGTCGCCACCGAGGTTGGCACCGTCTTCGGGCACATCACTTGCCGGGGAGTGCAAAGTGGGAGAAGTTGGCGCCACAACGGAAGAGGGCCCTGCGGTGGCTTGCAAGCGTGGGTCCGATTCGGGTTGTTGAGGCGAAGGGTGCATGTGCCTTGGACAATTCGCGCCAGTGACGATATAGGCCGAAGCAGGGGGAACACTGATTCAGCTGATTTGAGTCGGATTCAAGGCAGCCGGTTGCCACAAATCAGCGACAGTGTGCAAGAAAGGTTCCCAATTCAGGAGACAGCCACAAGGTGCGCAACCAGCGGCACGTCGGAAAACCGACCCCTGTAAAGCCCATAAAATCAAGCGAAGAACGGTGATGGATGGCTAGATGTCCGAGATGCGAGAAAGTGGTCAGGAAAGTGCGTTAGCTTGTTGCGACATGGCAGAGGCGGACTTAGTGGCGGTCGAACGCAGGCAGTGGGAGAGAATCCCGGTGGCAGTCCCTGTATTCGTTCGTGGCACGGACGAAAATGGCAGCCTATTCCAGGAGTTTACGACTGCTCTGAATATCAGCGCGGGCGGTGTGGCTTTTATGGTGCGCCGGCGACCGGCTCAGCGTTTAGCGCCACTCTCGCTCTCATTGGAGATTCCAGCCGCGCCAGGGCCATTCTCCGCCAACGTCGTGCGGCGGATTGAGGGCAGGTTGACCCGGATCGAAACGATGTTGGACTGGTGTCTCTGTGGACTGCGGTTCGACCAGCCGCTTCTACATGAGAGTCGAATGCAACCCAAAGAGTGAAAGAGCTTGCACACTGCTGATCGAGATGCCGGTAACCCGGACCTGATCGGCAGAGGCCGTTCAGGTGTTTGTTTTTCACTTCGGATGAAGTTGATTCGCAATAAGATACATTCTGCATAGGGCCTGGTAACACACACCCATGATGCTGCGGGACAGGGTTTTGGCTGTCAAGGTGCAAGGAATTTCAGATGTTGGAAATTTAAGTCGCGTTTGTCGGATGAGGATATGGCTTCTTTAGCAACAGCGAATAGCCCGTTCAAACTGCCTCCCGAGGAGGTCATTTTTGGCCATTCGGAGGCCATGAAAGCAGTGTGTTCAAAGCTGGAAAGAGTGGCCACCGCCAACCTGCCGGTTTTGATCCACGGCGAGAGCGGTACTGGCAAGGAAATCATCGCGCGAATGATCCATTTGCGTTCGCCGTGGCAGGCCGGACCGTTCGTGAAAGTAAACTGCCCGGCTATACCGGGGACCCTTTTGGAGAGTGAACTGTTCGGCTATGAGAAAGGGGCGTTCACGGGCGCATTCGAAACGAAGCCGGGTCGAGTGGAACTTGCGAACCGTGGCACATTGTTTCTGGACGAGATCGCCGAGATGGATCCGGCGCTTCAGGGCAAGCTTCTGCAGGTGCTTCAGGATGGCCAATTCTGCCGCATAGGCGCGCAAGAAGATAAAAAAATCGAGGCGCGCGTGGTTTGCTCGACAAACAGAAATCTGCAGGATGAGATCGATCTCGGCAACTTCCGCCAGGACCTCTTTTATCGCATCAACGTTCTGCAGATTGAATTACCCCCGCTGCGGGAGCGAAAAGAAGACATTCCGCTGCTCGTGAACTATCTGCTGGAGTCGTACAACGAAAAGTATAACTGCCAGGGACGCCCGCTTTCGTCCGAGGTGATACGGATGTTGCAGGATTATCATTGGCCGGGGAATGTCCGGGAGCTGGAAAACTTGATCAAGCGGTACGTGATTCTGGGCTCCGATGAAGCGATCACAACGGAATTGTTGAGCAGGGAGCAGCCACATTTCACGCCGGAGATTCCGCTGGATGGATCGGTGTCGCTGAAGAAAGTAACGCGGCAGGCGGTGCGGGAACTGGAGCGCCAGGTAATCCTGCGTTCGCTGCAAGCGAATAACTGGAACCGCAAACGGGTGGCGAGAGCGCTGAGCATCAGCTATCGCGCGCTGTTGTACAAGATCAGGGACGCCGGATTGTCGTCGAATCGGTCGCGGCGCGCCGCTGCCGCGGGAGCGGACAACGACCGCCGGGTGGCGTAGGAAAGTGGCTAGTGGTTAGTGGCTAGGGCGAGCGGAGATTCACTCGCTTCGCGTTCGCGTGTCCGCCATTAGCATGGCCGCTGATTCATGGATTTCCGGCCACATCCGCCAATCGTCACTCGCCGCTGATTACTTCGGTTACTAGCCACTCGTCCACTCGGTCACTAACCCACTCGCCACTAACCACTCGTCACTCTTTGTGAGAGGTGTCTTGGATTGCACAGATTAGGTTCTGCAATTCCCAATGAGGTCCCTTTGAGGAGCACACCTGTTTGCGCAGGAGGAAAGTGTTTTCCCTCATTCGAATGCTGAGGTAAGCCGCTCTGGTTTGAGGTGCAAGCGATTGACTGCAAGGAGCTTAGTTAATCGCGATGTCTTCAGTGCTGGGCGGAGGAACGGAGTCGTATGCAGAGATATGCGACTTCGTCCGTGTAGCAGGCCCGCAGGAAAGGGGGTACCCGACGTGCTTGCGACGATGATTAACCTGCTAGTTTGCAATGAGTTACATCAACCAACGATTTTAAACCAAAAATCCGATCATTGGTAGCAGTCGTGCACACAAGGGAGTTTCGCGACAGGGCAGGAACTGTACGCGAAGGCGTGAAGTGCTCGTCGGACAGAGCTGAACACAGCCGGGATCAAGGTCCAACATGCCTGAAGCAATCCATCTAGTCACAAACGAGCTCGTCAGCAGGCAGCGACAAGACGCCGTGGCAACGTTGCAGGAGTTGCTCATGGTGCCTCGTTGGTATGTGGCCTATACGTTCCCGCGCCACGAAAAAGCGGTAGATGAGCAGCTCAAGCTGAAAACGGTGGAAAGCTATCTTCCGCTATTCGAGAAACTAAGCCGATGGAAAGACCGGATGGCCCGTGTGCAACTACCGTTGTTCCCGGGATACTTGTTCGTGCGAATACCGCTGAGGGAACGCATGAAAGTGCTGGAGTCATCCGGGGTTTTGAGGTTGGTGGGATTCAACGGTCACCCAACGCCGCTGCCGGAAGGCGAGATCGAATCGTTGAGAGCTTTTCTGGCGTTCAGGAAGGCGGAGCCGTTTCCATATCTAACGCGTGGAAAGCGCGTGATGGTTCAGGCGGGACCGCTTGTGGGACTTGAGGGCATAGTCGTACGACGCAAGGGCGGGATGAGGATCGTGGTGTCGATTGACTCGATCCAGCGTTCGATCGCTTTGGAACTGGAAGCGGCGGACGTCAGGTTAATTGCATGACTTATTCGATTTTTCGAACCAGTCCAATGCCAGGGTAGAAGATGTTGGAGTCTTCAATGAACGGCGGTAAGTCAATTCAAGACGCGAAGCCGACGTGGGGATTTCTCGGCTATCGCCGAGTCGTTATCGTTCTTTCGCAGGTCTGCCTGATCATCGCAACATACTACTTGAGCTTCTTGCTCTCGCAGCACTTTGGGTTCGATGCGGCAACGCGACATGCGGTCGAGACGTCGCTTCCGGTGCTGATTTTGATCAAGCTGGGATTCTTTTATAAGTACGGACTATTGAGCGGATGGTGGCGCTACGTCGGCATGAGCGATCTGGTGGACATCACCAAAGCGGCCGTGGCGAGCACGTGGCTGTTCTATCTGCTGAGCATTTTCGTGTTGAGGATTCCGGGGCTGTCGTCTTCAGCTATCGTAATCGACCTGCTGCTGACGATTCTGATGATCGGTGGGGCGCGGTTTGCGGTGCGGGCCTACACGGAAGGCGCGTATAAGAGTTTTTCCGCGAACAAGAATACGCTGATCGTGGGCGCGGGAGCGGCAGGCAGCGCGATCCTGCGCGAACTGAAGCAGAACCCGACCCTGGACTACAACCCGATCGGCTTCGTGGACGATGACGTCAGCAAGCATGGAGTGAAGATCCACGGCGTGAAAGTGCTTGGCAGTCTCAACGATCTGCAAGCGATCGTGAAGGAGTACGACGTGGAGTGCGTGATGATTGCGATTCCATCACGCAATGGTTCGCTGGCCGAACGAGTGGTAAGCAAATGCCGGGAATGCAGGGTGGAATTCAAGATCCTGCCGCCGATAGACCAGCGATTGCATGGAACGGCCACCTCGGTGCGGCAGATGCGCACGGTGGAAGTCGAGGACGTGCTGGGGCGCAAGCCGGTCCGGCTGGAATTCGACGACATTCGCAAGAAAATCGAAAACAAGGTTGCGCTGATCACGGGCGCGGGAGGATCAATCGGCTCGGAACTGGTGCGACAATGTGCGACGTTTGGTCCGCGCAAGCTGGTGCTGTTCGAGCGATCTGAAAACGACCTCTTCAAGCTCTGCATGGAACTGAACGAGAAGTTTCCTGATTTGAACTACGTTCCAGCGGTGGGGGACATTCTCGATGTGGGAGTGTTGCGGGAGGTGTTCTCGCTTCATCGGCCGCAGTCAATTTTTCACGCAGCGGCATACAAGCATGTGCCGATGATGGAAAGCAATTGCTTCCAGGCGGTGACGAACAACGTTTTGGGCACATACAACGTGGCGCTGGTAGCGACCCAGTACGAAGTGGAAGACTTCGTGATGATTTCGTCCGACAAAGCCGTGAACCCCACAAACATCATGGGGGTGACGAAGCGGGTCGCGGAACTGATCATTCTGGGACTGCAACGGCAAAAGACGCGGTTCATGGCAGTGCGCTTTGGAAACGTGCTGGGCAGCAACGGCAGCGTGCTGCCGATTTTCAAGCGACAGATCGCAAATGGCGGACCGGTGACGATCACGCATCCGGATGCGAAGCGGTACTTCATGACCATCCCGGAGGCGGTGCAACTTGTGTTGCAGGCGTCGAGCATGGGCAGCGGCGGCGAGATATTCGTGCTGGACATGGGCGGAGCGGTGCGAATCGTGGACTTGGCGGAAAACCTGATCAAGCTGTCCGGATTCGAGCCGCATCGCGAGATCAAGATCACCTATACGGGACTGCGGCCGGGGGAAAAGCTGTTTGAGGAACTGCAATTGGAAGGCGAAGGGATCAAGCCAACGTCACACGAGAAGATCCGAGTGCTGGATGGCGGCGAGCCGGATTTCATCCAGGTGCGAATGTGGCTGGACGACCTTTCCGCGCTGGTGGAAGCCAAGAACGTGAGCGGCCTGATTCTCAAGCTGAAACAGATCGTCCCGGAATACCGGCCGAGCAAGGAAATCTTGTCGCTGTGTGAATTTGACCGTCACGACCTTGGATGGAAGTACAAGCGCGAGAGTGCGGGACTAATGGTCGCACACGTGGTGGCACACGCAAAAATGACCGATGTGGCGTAGCGGCTTGAACTCTGGAGTGCGGGGGGTTGAGGCGCAACTTCGAAATCTGAGCTGGCATCAGTTGAAACGGCGGCGGATCCGGGCAGAGCATGTTCTTGCAATATTACGGTTTACGCGAGCAGCCATTCGGGGTCACTCCGAACCCGCGCTATCTCTATCACAGTCCCATGCATCGCGAGGCGCTCGCGTCGCTGATCTATGGGATCGAGGCCGATCTTGGGTTTGCGGCGCTGATTGCCGACCCAGGGATGGGCAAGACCACTCTGCTCTTTTACTTGCTGGAAAAATTTCGCGCGACCGCACGCACCGCCCTGATCTTTCAGACCCTGTGCTCGCCACTGGACTTGCTGCGGTATCTGGCGAGCGAACTGGAAATCCAGACAACGGACACCGACCCGGTAATCCTGAATGAGCGTATCAAGGACGTGCTGGTGCAGGAAGCGCAGGCGCGCCGGCGCGTCATCGTGATCATCGACGAGGCGCAGAACCTCGACGAACCCGTGCTCGAGACAATCCGCCTGCTGTCGGATTTTGAAACGCAGAATTTCAAACTCCTGCACATCATCCTGGCGGGGCAGCTTCAACTGGCGGAAAAACTGTCAAGGCCTGGGATGGCGCAGCTCCTGCAGCGCGTATCGATGTTGAACCGGCTCAGTCCGCTGACTCCAGAAGAGACCAAGAACTACGTTGAATATCGGCTCGGAGTTGCGGGTTATCGTGGCGGCGTTCCCTTGTTTGAGGACGATGCAATCGAACTGATTGCCAGCCTGAGCGGCGGGATTCCACGCAACATCAATCGTATATGTTTCAACGCGTTGTCGCTTGGCTGCGCCTTGGGCAAGCAAGGAATCGACAGCGACGTCGTCAAAGAAGTCAGAAGCGATCTGGACATCGGCGAACTTTTGTACCAGAAGGGCGCGATCACGGACGAAACGCAGGTAGCGGCATCCCGGAAGGAAACCATTGCTGAAGGGTCGAATGCTCGTGGTGAGCGGCCGCCCGCTCGGGTGCCTCGGAGTTCTGAAGGTCGCCCGTTGGAAGCCGCTCCCGCAATCCAGTGGCCCGCGTTTCCGGTTGCCGCTGCCACGCGCACCGCGCCGGCAATGAGCACGGATGCCCCGGCGGCGAGAGACCCCGGATTGTCGGCAGAAATGCCGGCGATGGCGTCAGCCGGAACGGCGGCGGTACGGCGATTTGTGCCGCCAGGCATGGCTCAGGCTAGACCGCTGTCGTCCGCACAGGTGAAACCGGTTGCGCCTCCCATTAGTTCGCGACCCGCTAGTTCGTCAGCCGCCGTTTCGCAACCCACGGTTTCGCAACCCCCCGTTTCGCGCCCCACTATTTCGCAACCCAATATTTCGCAACCCAAGCCTGTGCCAAGCGGTCGTGCGGACGCCTCCGGCTTCGCTTCCGCGGCAGGGGAAACGCGGACGCGCGAGTTCTTCCAGGGCCGGCATCTTCACCGTGGCTGCCGTGCTCAGTGCGGTGCTCGCGCTCGCCGGCTGGACTCTCTGGGTGAAGATGCCTACGCACGATGCGAGCGTGGTGCAGGCGTCTGCAACGGCACCGCAGACCCAAGTGCCTAAGAGCCAGGGCCAGGAAGTGGATCTGCCCGTGGCGAGTGATCCGCCGCAAGCCAATGACGCGCTTGAACGCGAAAGATCGGCAGCGAGGCGACGCGCGCCAGGGTCGTCCGACCCTCGCAAGAACGTGGTGAAAGTATCGGCAAACAGACCAGGGGAAAAGACCGCTGAGCTGATCGCCCCGGACACGACGGTGGTGGACTTTGCGCATCAGAATGGTTCTTCGAGTGCGATATCGGCGGCCCTCATCAGAAAAATCCAGCCAATCTACCCATCCGAGGCGAGGCGTTCGGGCATTCAGGGATCGGTGACGGTCGCGGCCGTGATCGGGACCGACGGTAGGCCGAGGAACGTGCACGCCGTGAGTGGGGCGCCTATCCTGGCGCGCGCGGCCACCGATGCGGTCAGCCAATGGCTCTACCAGCCCTATTTCGTGAATGGCAGGCCCGTCGAAGTTGAGACCGAAGTTGTGGTCGATTTTTCGTTGAGGTAGAAGCTGGCGCACGGTGCCCCACGTCGCGAAGCTAACGTGGGATTTCTCCCGAATACGGACTGACCTGATGGCAAGCGGAAATCCAGTCGCGTACTGTCAACAGCCGAGCGTGGAGCCGACGGCGTTCCGTCCGAGCGCGTGGTGTCTTTCGCGGGGCAAACGGCTGTTCGATGCTATATGCGGCGCGTTGCTGCTGCTGTGCCTGCTTCCACCCATGCTGGTGATTGCGATCGCGGTGAAGTTAAGTTCGCGCGGACCGGTTCTGTTCCGGCAACTCCGTTGCGGCAAGGGCGGAAAATGTTTCTGCGTTCTGAAATTTCGCACGATGTCACAGTCAGTTTCTGGACCGACTCTTACCCGTGCCGGTGATGCGCGCGTCACGGGATTGGGGCGCGTCCTTCGCAAATGGAAAATCGACGAGTTTCCACAGTTGTTTAACGTTCTGAGAGGCGAGATGAGCCTGGTGGGGCCGCGTCCGGACGTGCCGGAATATTTTGCGGAGGCGCCACACGAGGTACAAGGAGTGCTGTCTTTGCGGCCCGGCGTGACCGGATGGGCCAGCATTCACTTTCGCAACGAAGAGGGATTGCTTGCGCAGGCGCCGGCAGAACGGCTTCGCGATTTCTACGTGTCAGAAGTGCTCCCGCGCAAGGCGCGGCTTGATTTGGAATATGCGGCCCGGTCCACCTTTCTGACGGACTGCGGAGTGCTGTGGCGAACAGTGGCGGCCGTACTGCCGATGCGAGGTTCGAAGGTGGCGTGAATACCTGGTCGGGTGAGTGATCCCGAGCTGCATAGAATGGGTTCTGCGGTTCTCAATCGTGGTCGGTGCCATGGCACACGTCCTTTGCGCAATAAGAAAAGGTTTTCCCCAAGAAAACCACGCGAACTGAGGACGCGTGTTTAAGCAAGGGCAGCAGGATCACAGAGTTACAGAGAGCGCAAGCTGGATAGCTCTCCAGTCGGAGAAATATGCATTTAGTTGCATCTCTTCCCGTTTGAGGAATCCTGGCTTTACGACGTTGCAACAGCCATGTGATTTGCTGTTAAGTGCATTGATTTGCGGGATTTGCAAGAGCTCTCGGCTGCGAGTCGCTCCAATGGTAGCTGCCGTGCTTCAGAGAAGGCATGAGAAAGCGGCTACAAAGATTTCGGCGGCTACAAAGAAGTCGCCGGGATGCCCTGTGGGGTGGGCACGCGTGCGAAATCAGCTTGGCGAAGCGGCAGACGTCTTCTGGACCGGCCTAGCTAGCTAGAAAGCTTCCACGCTTTTGTATCTGAACAAGTTAAACGCGTTTTGAGTATGTGACTCAGATAGGCGGAGCCTTGTTCGCCTTCACTGCAAGCCGGGTGTTCTGTCCATCGAAAAAATGACAGAACCAGCTCGCCGGTTACGCCTTCAACACGAACGAAAAACGAGACCTGGAAGAGAACTCAAATGAGCAGGAATTTCGAGCTTCTGCGACGTTTCGACAAGCAGCCTGAGGCGATTGAGACCAGCGCTTCAGAGGCGATGCCGACAAGAGTGGTTTTACACGAGCGAGAGTTGCCGAGAACCGGACACCACGCTGTCGAGGCGGATTGGTTCCAGGCACTGGAGCCGCTGAAAAAGCACTGGCGGAGTTCGCTGCTATTTGCGGTGGCGGTGTTTGCGTTGACGGTCGCGGCGACTTCGATTATGAGGCCGGTCTATGAGCCGGCGGCGCGAGCGGAAATCGATCCCCCCGGAGCTGAGATGTTCTCGCTCTCTGGCGGAGGCGCACCGAGCGGCGGCGAGCCCGAATTCATGGAGACGCAGTCGAAGAACCTTGAGAGCGACCAACTCGCGATCAACGTCATTCATAAGCTTCGCCTCGACCAGAACCGGGATTTCTTCCGGCCAGGTAAGAACGAGAGCGACAGCGGGGTCGAGGCCGCGTCGGATAGCGCGACTGCCCTGACGCCGGCGGAAAGCTCCGCTCTCCGCGTGTTCCGCGAGAATCTGACGGTGAAGCGCGATACCGGCAGCCGCCTGGTGACGGTTAAGTACGCGAGCCACGACCCCACGGTTTCCGCGAATGTCGTCAACACGTTGCTGGACGAGTTCGTGGAGATGAACTACGAGACCCGGCACAAGGCGATCATGCAGTCCTCCCAGTGGCTGGCGAAACAATTGGACGACATCAAGGCGCGCATGGAGCAGGCTAACCGGGCGCTGGCGGATTTCCAGAAGTCGTCCGGGATTGCCGCCATCAGCGAAGGCGAGAGCACGTTCGGCGCGGAAATGTTGGAACTGAACCGCCAGCTCACGACCGCGCAGGCCGATCGAATTCAACTGCAAGCGCTGTTGGAGAAAGTGCAGGGTACGCCCGATACATCCGCGCCGCAGATCACGAGCGATCCCGTCTTGCAGGAACTCACGAAGAAACTGGCGGAAACCCAAGCCGATCTTTCGGAGGCATTGGCGATCTATGGGAAGAACAATCCCAACGCCAAAAAGCTGGAAAACGAGGTAGGCGAACTTGAAACGCAGATCGTGAAACAGCGCCAGGCAATCATGAGCGGTCTGAAGACGAGCTATTCCGCGGCGCGCGCGCGAGAGAACTTGATGGAGTCGCAACTCAAGGGCGCGACCAAGGACATGAATCAGCTGGCCCAGTATGAGGCGCTCAAGAAGGAGGCGGAAGCGAACGAAACCCTTTACAACAGCCTCTATGCCAAGATCAAGGAAGCCGGCATCGCGGCCGAGTCCAAATCGAGCAATATCCGCGTGATCGATCGCGCGCGCGTTCTGTCGAAACCGACCCGGCCCGATTGGATACTGAATCTGGCGCTTGGACTGTTTGGCGGCATGATCGGCGGCGTGCTTCTGGCTTTCGTTCAAGAGCGCTTCGACCGCAACGTTTACACGGCCGACGATATGCGGAAATACACGGGCATCTCCAGCGTTTCGATTCTGCCGCTGGCCGGCGGCGGGGGACGGGGCTTAATGGGCCGGCGCAACATGGCCTTGATCGGCGGCAAGGATCGCGACCCGGCGCAAACCTTCCTGCTGAACGATCCACACTCGCCGGAATCGGAGGCGCTGCGCGGACTCTACACCTCGGTGCGGCTCTCGCGTCCGGGCAGGCCGCCACAAGCATTGCTGGTCGCGTCATGCCTCCCGGGAGAAGGGAAGACTACGGTTGCAGTCAATCTCGCGATCGCTCTCGCTCAACATGGCGCGACCTGCATCGTTGACGGCGATCTGCGCAGACCGGGCGTGGCGCGCGCTTTCGGAATCTCGGCTCAGATAGGCCTTGGCGACGTCCTGGTCGGCAAGGTGAAGCTGGAAGAAGTGCTGGCGCCGGTGGAGGGCGTGCCGAATCTCACGATCCTGCCCTCGGGTCCGATCGCCCCTGCGCACCCAGGAGAACTGGTGAGTTCCGAGTCGATGGCGGATCTCATGCGACTGCTGCGGCAACGGTTCGAATTCGTGCTGGTGGACTCGCCGCCAATCCTGCCGTATGCCGACGGACGCGCATTGTCTCCACAGGTGGATGGAGTGATCCTCGTGGGCCGTGCCGGTTTCACGAATCGTCAGTCGCTTACGCGGAGCATGGAATTGCTGACCGAGGTGCATTCGGCCCCGGTGCTGGAGGTAGTGCTGAACGGTGCGGACTTCGTATCCCTGGACTACCGGTACTACGGCTACGGTTACGAACGGCGCGGAAGCGTATCGTAGAACGATAGTTCAGGGAGTCTGGGCCCCATGTCACTGTCAGTAAACCTGCCCCTCGCTCGCGCAACGAACGCGATCATCCCAGGTCAGGACGAGATCACGGCCTCGGTGATCATCCCAATGCGCAACGAGGAGAAGTACATCGGAAAATGTCTGCAAAGTATTCTGGCCAACGACTTTCCCAAACAGCAGTACGAGGTGCTCGTGGTGGACGGCGCATCGAGGGACCGTTCGCGAGCGATTGCGGAAGCGATGGCACCCTGGTTTGGCAGCCTGCGAATCATCGACAACCCGAAGGGAATCGTCCCGACCGGCCTGAATTCGGCGATCCGCGCTTCGCGCGGCCGGTACGTCATTCGCATGGACGCACACACGGAATATCCGGCCAACTACATTTCAGCGTGCGTGAGGGAGCTTGAGAAAGGCGTCGCCGATGTCGTAGGTGGAAGGCTGATTACCCGCCCCGGGGCGGACACGCTGACAGCCCGCGCCATCGCCCTGATGACGCAACATCGATTCGGCGTGGGGAACTCGGCATTTCGCATCAACTCCAGGGCGCGCGAAGTGGACACGGTGCCCTTTGGCGCGTTTCGGCGGGAGATTTTCAACAAGGTCGGATTTTTCCGGGAATCGCTGATCAGGCACCAGGATTTCGAGATGAATGCGCGCATTCGCGCGGCGGGCGGGAAAATACTGCTCGATCCGGGCATCCAGCCGATCTACTACAATGTGCCGACGTTCGGGAAATTCATGCGCCAGGCTTATCTGAACGGATTGTGGATGGGGAAATCGTGGACGCGGTACCCCGTCTGTTTTTGCTGGCGCCACGCAGCCCCGCTCGCCTTCGTCTGCTCGCTGCTGTTTCCACTGCTGGCAAGCCCGCTGTTTCCGCGGGCGGCTTTGGCCACCGTTGCGATATTGCTTCTGCACGTTACGGGTGCTCTCCTGTCTTCCGTGCACATCGCCTCGCGAAATGGGGCACGTTTTTTTCCGATCCTGCCGCTGCTTTTTCTTTCCTATCACATGGTGTACGGACTAAGCACGATCTGGGGATTGCTGACGTTCTTCACGATTCAACCCGAGAGAACCGAACGCGCCATTTCCGCAACAGACGCAGCATCGGAGAACCCGTGAACAATTCGTCCGTAAAGCCGCTTTTGCAACAGGGCATGATCTGGGGAGTGCTGTTGCTGGCCGCAGCGATTCTTGCGGCGGCAATGGTTACGCAGAGGTGGGTCATCGCCGCGCTGGCGCCCCTTGCCGCTCTCGTGATCCTGTGGCCGGTGGAAGTGTCGCTGGGACTCTTCGCGTTTCTTGTGCCGTTCGATTCGATTGCCACGATCGGTTCCGAAGTGGGAGGGCCGACGGTGACGCGTGTTGTGGGAGCCGGAGCGGTGTTGATCCTGCTGGCGGCAGGCTTCGGCCAGCGGAGATTGCAGCGTCCTCCGCGTGCGGCATTGTGGTGGGGCCTCTTCATCGCATGGGGGGCGGTCACCGTGCTTTGGGCGATTAATCCCGACAAAGCTCTCGAACGGCTGCCGACTGCGGCGTCACTCTTCATGCTGTACCTGGTTGCGGTGTCCATCAAAATGACGGAGAAGGAAGTCTCGCGCGTGGTGCTGCTGGCGATCGCCGGTGCCGTGGGCGCGTCGATACTTTCGATACAGGCTTTCCTGTCCGGCGCGGCGGGCGTGAGGAGCACGCTCATCTCGGGATCGTCGGAGGCAGACCCGAATTTTCTGGCGAGCGCGCTCCTGCTGCCATTCTGCCTGGCGGCGGGCGAAGCCATGAGCGAGCGCAGCATCGGAAGAAAGGTGTTGATGCTGGCGGCATCCGGCGTGATCGGTCTGGCGATTTTGTTCACGATGTCGCGCGGCGCATTGCTGGCCATCGCGGTGATGGTGGCGGTTTACTTCTGGCAGGCGGACAAGAAATGGCGGGTGCTCGTGCCTGCTTTTATTGTCGGCGCCGCGGTACTGGCGATGCCCGACCGCTTCTTCTCGCGGCTGAGTGGGGCCGTGGCGGACCGGGGAGCGGGACGTCTCGACATATGGATCGCCGGTTTGGCGGCGCTGAAACACTATTTCGTGCAAGGGGCCGGGATCAACAATTTTGGAGACGCCTACCAGTACTTCGCGGGTGAAGCGCCCGTGTTTCGCGGGTACTACCGTGCCTCGCACGACGTCTATCTCGGAACCGCGGTGGAATTGGGAGTGCTCGGAGTCGCGTTCCTGGTGATGGCGTTCGTGACCCAGATGAGATCGGCGGCGGCAGTAAAAAGCGGCCCCACTTATTCCCGCTTGTTGCCCTACAGAGTTGCGTGCTGGGGGATATTGGCCGCGGGCCTGTTCGTTGACCTGCTCTGGAGCAAGCAATTCTGGTTCTCATGGATGCTGCTTGCGATAGCCGTTCGTGCGAACAGTTCAGCTCGCTTGCCGGTAGCGACCATCGCCCCGGAAGAAGCGGCCCTGCGCGGCGGGATGATGAAATCCATGCCTTACTGGAAAGTTCAAGGGCTGAGGTAACCCCCATCATGAATGCCGGCCCTCTTCCCGGATACGTTCGAAGTTCCGTTCCACGCTCGACGTTGAGAGTCGAAGCGCCTCGGGCGAAACTTCGCGTTGGCGTTCTGGTGGAATCCTTGAGCGCGCCGAACTGGGCAGCTCACCTGCTACGTCAAGTGATGCAGTCGAATTGTGCCGAGCTCGCGCTGGTGCTGGTTGATACGCCAGATGACAAGCGCGACGGCAAGCGCGGCGATTCGGCGGGGCTTCGACAGGGGCCGAATTCGCTGCTGTTCAGGGCATGGAGTCGCTTGGACCGATCATTGAATGCGCACCGCGGGGACGCATTTGATCTGTGCGAAGTTGGGCCGATGTTGAAGGACGTGCCAACGGTAGAGGTCCGCCATTCGGAAGGCGCGCGCAATGACGAGATGCTTCAGACGCTGCGCGCCGCCAATCTGGATGTAATTATTGTGCTCAATGGAGAGCCGTCGGCCGAGGATATCTCCAAGTGCGCGAGGTACGGAGCGTGGTTGCTCCCCGGATCAAAACAATCCCACGAACTCGCGTCGCCAATGTTCTGGGCGGCTTATCGCGGGGATCCAGTGCTGGAAACGGCTTTGTGCGCCGCAACCGCCAGCCAGGGGACACAGGTCATCTACCACTCGTATTCCGCCACGAACGTCGTTTCGCCTTACCTCGGCCAGGACTCCGTGTTGTGGAAGAACGGAGAGTTCGTAGCGCGGCGCCTGTCGGACTTGCAGCGTTATGGCTGGGACTACGCGCGAACCCTGGATGGCACACACGTGGAGCTTGCGTCTTCGCGGAGAGATCCGTTGCCGGATAATCTGACGACGGCCCGTTTTCTACTGCGCTGGTTTACGGGAGCGCTGGACTACGAATTCAAGCAAAAACTTCGCAAGGAGCAGTGGTTCATTGCCTACCGGCGGAACGCCGGGAAGGTGCCGATCTCGGCCCGCGACATGCGCGAATTTAACATCGTCACGCCGCCTCGCGACCGCTTCTATGCGGATCCATTTGTGATTCGGAGAAACGATCACAACTATATTTTTTTCGAGGACTATCGTTACAAGCAAAAGAAGGGCCTGATTTCCTGCATGGAGGTCGATAAAACGGGAGAGTGCAGCAAGCCCGAAGTAGTGCTGGAAACGCCTTACCACCTTTCATATCCGTTCGTTTTCGAGCACCAGGGCGAGATGTTTCTGATGCCCGAGACGAGGTCCAACAGAAGCGTAGAGCTGTATCGCGCGGTGGACTTTCCGCGGCGATGGGTGCTAGAGAAAGTTCTGCTGAAGGACCTGCCCGCCGTTGATCCGACGATCTTCGTGCATGACGGCAAGGTGTGGCTATTCGTGGGAGGCATGGTGGACAACGTGTCCACCAATGACGAGTTGTTCCTGTTTTTTGCGAATTCCCTGTTCGGCGAATGGACTCCTCACCAGAAGAACCCGGTCGTTTCCGACGTGCGCACAGCCCGCCCGGCAGGCAAGCTCTTTTTTCACAATGGTCAATTAATTAGACCCTCACAGAATTGTTCCACACGTTACGGCTTTGGCGTTTCGTTCAATCGAGTGGATACGCTGACCTCTTGCGATTATCGCGAGGTGCCGGTTGGCAACATTTCGGCGGAATGGCGGCCTGGCAACTTAGGCACGCACACATGGAACCAGAATGAAGATTTTCAGGTAGTCGATGGCAGGACGCTGATTTTCAAGTAGGGCAATCCTGGCACGGATTGTGAGCTTCTATAAAACCTGTGACTCGCGCAAAAACACGGAGGAACAAATCTGAAAATTCTTTGGCTCTGTCCGGAGCTTCCGTATCCACTGACGACGGGATTGTTGCGAGTGTACTCGCTGCTGCGGGAGTTGGGGCAGCGGCACAAAGTCACGTTTGTCTGTTACACGGTAAGAAAGAGCGTTCCGCCGGAAACACGCGAGGCACTGACGCCTTACACAACGCAGGCCGTCATCCTCAGCGAGAAGTCTCATCCGGAGCCATGGCTGGTGAGAGCAGTTGGGGAGATACCTTTCGTTGGGATACGCGCCAGGGACCGCTGGCGTAAGCAACGCACGTTGGAAGGCTTGAAGCGAGCCGTCAGGGATTTTGCGCGGAAAGAGGATTTCGACGTTGTTTTGTGCGGAGGAGGGTACACGGTCGAAGCGGCTGAAGGGCTGAAGCTCCCGATGGTAATTGATTTCTGCGACACGAGCAGCGCGCGTTACCTGGGCGAGATGCGTCATGCGCCTTTGATCCGCCGCCCGGTAATATTCTTGCGGTATCTGGCGACGAGGCGCTCGGAAATTAAGGCTGCCCACCTCACTCCTCATGTGACGTTTTCATCGGAGCGCGATCGTAACGCCCTGCTTGGTCCCGCGGCCACATGCGAAATCCTGCAGCAAGGCATTGACTACGACTACTGGCGCGCCTCCGGCGTCGAGCACGAAGAGAATTGTGTCGTCTTCACTGGCGCGATGGACTATTCACCGAACGACGATGGCGCGCATTTTCTGATCAAGCAGGTTCTTCCACTGGTCAGGAAGGCGGTTCCGAATATCAAGACTTTGATTGTGGGGCGGGATCCGCTGCCCGGTTTGATCGAGGCCGCAAAGCCGTTGTCCGATGTGACCGTCAGTGGAACTGTTCCTGACGTAAGGCCTTACCTCGAGCGCGCGTCGGTGTACGTGGCGCCCCTTCGTTTCGCATCGGGTGTTCAAAACAAGGTGGTCGAAGCGATGGCGATGGGCTTACCCGTAGTCACGACTCCGGTGGTAGCGGACGGACTGGTGTGGGACGGCGCTCTGGCCCCGGTGATTGTGGTGAAGCAGGCGTTCGAAATTGCGGAGCAGATCGTCAGGTTGTTGAACGACGCAGAGGAACGAGCGCGCCTGGGCCAATCGGGCCGCGAGTTCGTGGTTAAGCATTGCAGTTGGTCGCGCAGCGCGGAAAAACTGGAGCGCATGTGCGTCGCGGCCATAGAAACGTATCCCGCCAAGGCAAAGTCTTTGTTGGAAACAGAGAAGCAGTGCGCTTGAACGGTGCCGGCCTTTCCGAGTTGAGATCAAGGCAGTCATAGATGGCAACTGATCGAATCCCGAGGCCGATCGGCATAGCGGCGGAGAAGAACGCAGTGGGCGTCAGCGAATCGGCTGCGGCAGCGACGCGGTCCCACATACGTGGATCGAGCCTGCTGGTAGCGGGAAACCTGATCTCCCTGGGGATGAACTTCATCCCTCACATTCTGCTGGTGCGCTACCTGACGATGCAGAGCTATGGTCTGTGGAGCTATGCGCTGTCGGTCGAGGCGGTCTGCCGAAATCTATCGATCGGTCTCAACGAGCCGATGAGCAGATTCGTGGCGATATACCACGAGAAGCGCGAAGCCGATAAGCTTCTGGGAACGATTGCTCTAACTTTTGGCGTCACGCTATTTCTGGCGTTTTCCATGGTCGCGACGTTTTTTATCGCGCCCCATCGGATTGCCCAGTTCCTCACGAATGGAAGAGAGCCCGTCCCTCTGCTGTTGATCATCATCTTCCTGGTTCCATTGGAGGCCGTGGACGTTCTGCTGATGAACCTCTTTGCCTGTTTTGGGCGAGCGCGAATGATCTTCCTCGGCAGACATATTCTCGGACCGGGCTTGCGCGTGATCGTGATTGTGTCCGTGGTGATGATGCACCAGGGGGTGAACTTCCTCGCGTTCGGGTCGCTTGTCGGTGAATTCGTTGTCATCGTGGTCTATTGCGTCGTGATGCTGGCGCAACTGAAAAGCGACAAAGTGCTGAAAGGAATGAGGCTGAAGGACGTCAAGCTACCGGTGCGAGAGATCTTTAGCTATAGCGCGCCTCTGCTGGTTTCGAATGCGATCACGATGATCGACACAACGGCGGTCGTCATGTTCATCGGATACTTCCACGAGATGACCACCGTGGCGGCTTATCGGGTCGTGGTTCCGGCGGCCTCACTGAACAATATCGTCGCGGCGGCATTTGCATCGCTTTACATCCCATCGGCTACGCGCCTGTTCGCGAAGAACGACGAGAAGGGATTGAATCAGATGTACTGGCGCACATCGGCGTGGATCGCTATTCTTACCTTCCCGATGTTTGCCTTGACCTGCTGCTTTGCACGCCCGGTGACTACATTCCTGTATGGCGCGCGTTACGAACACTCCGCCATCATTCTCTCGATGCTGGCATTTGTCTTCTACTTCAACGTAGCCTTGGGGTTCAACGGGTTGACCCTCAAGATTACCGGCAAAGTCGGCTATGTTGCCCGCATCGCCGCGATGGCGGCGGGCACGGGGATTATTCTGAATCTCCTTTTGATTCCGAAATATGGGGCGGTCGGAGCGGCCATTGCCACATCCTGTACATTCATCCTTCACAACATCTACAAGCAAGTCGGGCTCAGGCTCGCCTCTGGAGTAAGCGTCTTTGAGCGCAAGTACATTTACTTTTACGGCGTGATCGCTGCCGCCGCTTTGGCCCTCTTCTTCCTCGATCGAATTACGCACTGCAATATCTATGTGGCGCTTGCGTTTGTTGGCGTGGCAACCGTTGGAGTGTTGTTGCTGCTCAAAAAGGACCTGAGCATCGCTGACACGTTCCCGGAGGTACAGAAGATACCGTGGGTGGGAAAGCTCCTCTGGTCCGAGGAAGTGTGAAACGTTTTTGGCCCACTCCGCGGGACATCAGGCCATGAGCCACGCTGATTGCGCTGCAAACAACTCGGTGTCGGAAGCGGCACTTGCCGAAACGGGTGCATCCGGTCGCGCTCTGCAATTGTGCCGCCGGCTCGACTGGCGTTTCCTGCTGCCAGACCCGCAGTTGCGCAATGTCTGCTATTCCGGGGTGCCCTCGGAGCTTTTGAGTGCGCTGCAAATGTACAGCGAGTCGGTAACGGTCTTTTCCGGCGAAGGCGCAGGGCCTGTTTACCCTGCATTCGACACCGTTGTCCTGCGGTATCCGTCATTGGAGATGGTTGAAGCTGCTGGTTGTATGACGAAGCCGGAAGGAAATGTGTATATCGAACTTCTGGGCGGGCTTGAACGCATTGGCAGTCGCGCGATAACGTCGCAAGGATTTGCCGGAATAATGAAATACGCCCGCACACTTTGGAAGCTCAAGTTTGATGACATCCAGGCCTGCTGGCACCGGCCCGGATTCGAAGGCTGTCAAGAAATCGTTCCCTTGTTCGATCGTGTTTCGACGAGTTTCGTTTTGTCCCGCGGAAGCCCGGCAAACGTTGCGCGCGAGGCCAAGCTGATTGCCTCGCGCTGCTTGATGAAGACGGGGATTCTGCCTCACATCGTCCCTTGTTACAGCATGATCGCTCAGAAGCGGAAGCCATAAGGGTCGCGCATTTGAACATCGCAACCAGATTTCTAGTCGAGAATTGGCAGGAACTCGGACTGGGGCTTGATACATCTCCGGACCGGGTGTCATGGGTGGTGCTGACTCCGAATTTTCCCGCGTCGAGCCACGTAATCTTCTTAGTTTTGCGTGAAGACGTTTCTGGTCCGGTTCTGGTGATGAAGGTCGCTCGACTACCTGGCGAGAATTCTTCATTGTGCCGCGAGGCGGCGAACCTGACCATGGTTCACGGAGCGCGGAAAGGTGGTTTCAGCTCCATCCCTCGCATGATCACTTTCAAGTCCATGGGCGCCAATTCGATTCTGGCGGAAACCGCGCTTATCGGCGTGGCGATGGATCCCGCATTCGTCCGGAAAAAGACCGAATGGTCAATCGAAACCGTTCTCGACTGGCTGATCGATCTTCATCGCTCCACGACGGTAATGAATACCGATTCCCGCGATTGGTTTTCGCGACTTGTCGAAGAACCGGTGACCCGCCTTGAGTCCGTGCTGTCGCCTTCCGGTGAGGAAGAAGGATTGATACGCACCGTGCGCAGCATGGCCGAAGGTTTGCGCGGGGTAGATTTCCCGCTGGTTTTTTCGCATGGCGACCTGAGCGATCCCAACATCATTGCCTTGGACCAGGGCGGCATTGGCGTGGTGGACTGGGAGACGGCTGAAGCGCACAGCCTACCCGCAGCCGACCTTTTCTTCTTTTTAAACTTCGTTGCATTCGCGCGGAGGCCACCCTGCAGCGCGGACGATTTCACCGCTTTTCAAGAGGCATTCTGTTCCGCCTCTTCCTGGAGTGCGCCCTACATATCACGTTATGCCGAAGCGATGAGATTGCCGGGCGAGCTTCTTAAACCTTTGTTCGTACTCTGTTTCACGCGGTACTTGAGCGAGTTTACCGTTCGCCTGTGCGGCTCCAGGAACGTCCTCGACAGGGAAACCTCGACCTGGCTCAGGAGCGATCGAGTGTATGTGTTGTGGCGCGAAGCCGTTCAGAGTGCTGGGAACCTGGCTTTCGCCTGATGGTGCGCAGTAATTCTCGCCGGCTATAACGCCCTCCTGACTGTTGACTATTGAAATGAATTCAAACTTGTTGCTCGATCCGGTTAAGAAATTCGTGCTCTCCACGATGCCAGACTCGGCATTGAAGCCGCTCAAGAAGGCGTACTACGCGCGCCTCTTGCGTCGCAGCGACGGAACCGAAGAGCCGGAACTGGTTCTGCTTGCAGGCCTGGTTCGCAGCGGTGATTGGGTGCTGGATATAGGCGCCAATATAGGCGTGTACAGCAAGCGGCTTTCGGAACTGACCGGCAGCGACGGCAAGGTCATCAGCATGGAGCCGGTTCAGACGACGTTCGAAATCCTGAAGTCGAACGTGCATGCTCTGAAACTTCAAAATGTGCGCTGTCTGAATGTTGCTGCCTCCGACCAGGCCGGGCTTGTGGACATGGAAGTGCCGACCTATGACACCGGCTGGCAGAACATCTATCGTGCCCATATCGTGAAGAGATCCGGCGGCACGATCCAAGCGATTTCATTGGACGAAGCCTTTCGAGACCTCGGCAGGCTGGATTTCATCAAGTGCGATGTCGAAGGACACGAACTCTCCGTTCTTCGTGGCGCTCACGGGATCATCAAAAAGCATCATCCCAAGTGGTTGATCGAGATTGATGGCGACCCTGATGACCAAGGAACAAAAGCCTGGCAGACATTTCAAATACTGATCGCAAGCGGATATCGCCCCTTCCTCGCGACTGCAACAGGACTTTGCCCGCGAGAGCGCGGCATGATTGCCGTGAACTACTTCTTCCTTTAACATTGCGGCGTCGTGAATTTGTATCAGGGCACGGCTTCAGCCGTGCCGCTACGGCTGGCCAGAACTGGGGCCTTTAGGCCCTGAGGTACAGCAACATTGGTTCCGCTATAGGTAGAGAAAATCCTACGGTCGGTCTATGCTGTTGCGCTGTTTTAACGGGAATCCCCAGATACCGAAATTGTCATCTCCTCAGCACAATGCCTTTCAGCAGTCTGACGCGGTGTACTGAATGAGTGAGCAAAGGCGCGCGATGGCAAAGCCGATTACCGAGGCTAAAGGGCCGCTACGCTCGACTCCGAGGACTGGCCTTTTACATTTACCTCAGAGCCATGTCTCTCATGCGGTTTCTGTTTGCCATATCGCATCCGGTGACGGGTGGGGAGGCGCGGAGGCGCAAGTAGCGACGTTGCTGAAGACACTGGCCGAACGCGCTGACGTCCGATTATGCGTGATCGTGCTCAACGACCTCCGCCTGGCGCAGGAACTGCGTAAGGCAGGAGTGGACGTCAAGGTCATTCCCGAGCGCGAAAAGTCGTTTCCCCGGGTCTTGTTGGAAGCGGCAGAGTATCTCAAGGGCCGGGATGTTCAGGTTCTGCATTCACACCGCTACAAAGAAAATCTTCTCGCGCTATGCCTGGCGCTGCGCTATCCGGTGCGACTGGTCCGCACACAGCACGGCCAGCCTGAGCCTTACCTTGGATTCCATGGGTTAAAGCAACGCTTCGTGTATGCCGTAGACCGGCAGATGGCCAAACATGCCGCCGATCACGTGATCAGTGTCAGCGCCGACCTGACGCACTACCTGGAAACTCATATTCCAACCAGGCGGGCGAGTATTGTTCGGAATGGCATCTCGCTCGATAATGTCCGCTCTGAACTATTGCCGCCGGAAGCGAAGCAGCGCTTGTTCATTCACGGCGATGCGCCGGTGGTCGGCATTGCTACCCGCTTGATCGCCATCAAGCGGCTGGATCTCTTTATTGCGACAGCGGCGCACATTTCGAAAACGTTGCCCACCGCGAGGTTCGTGATTGCGGGTCAAGGCGCGGAGGAAGCCCGCTTGCGGCAGCTGATTCAAGAAGCCGGCCTGGAACACGAGATTCTGCTGCTTGGCCATCGTGAAGACATCCACGACGTGATGCGCGCGCTCGACATTCTGCTTCTCACTTCCGACCACGAAGGTCTGCCCATGGTATTGCTTGAGGCAATGGCGCTCGGAATTCCAATTGTTTCGCGCCAGGTTGGAGGCATTCCCGAGGTCATCGAGCACGACGTCACCGGGGCCCTCGTCGATTCGGATTCGCCCGTCGAACTTGCGCGTGTCTGTGTTTGCTTACTTCGCGATCCCGAAAGGCGGAAGCGAATGACGGAGAATGCCCGCTGCAAAGTCGAGCAGGACTATTCTGCCGAAAGAAACGCCGCCGAAATTGTGCGTATATACAAATCACTGGCGCCCACCAGGTGAAATCTAGCGCGCGCGCCACATCTTCTCAAGCTCACGAAAATGTCTCAAGCAGAGCGCAACTTCGACATGCACGAGAGTAGAGTGTCTCAGGCGACCGCACTCCCCGGTCCGCTAAAGGCCGAAAAGCGTCTCTCGACCATGATGATTGACGCCTCGAACTACAGTCTCGCGTACGATCACGGTTTGTGTGAGGCCCTTTCGCAGCAGGGGTGCGGCGTGACGTTGGTCCGCAGCGAGTATCTTTACGGCGGAGCTGGCGGTGAAGGAAGTGTCGAGGAACCATTTGCCGTTTGGAAAGCGTTTTATCCGCTGGTTCACGCGTATGCCAAAACGCATTCGCGTGGACGCATGTGGAAAATCGCCAAGGCAGGCGAGCACACGTTGAGCATGAGGCGAGTGGCAGCCGAGGTCGAGCGAACCAGGCCGAGCATCGTGCATTTCCAATGGCTGCCTCTGCCGTTTCTCGACCTGATGTTTTTGTCGCGCCTGCGCCGCATCGCGCCCCTGGTGCTGACGCTGCATAACACCTCGGTGTTCCACGGGGAGACTGCGTATCGCTTATTGGGGTTCGGCTTGCAAGCGGCGTTCAAACGCTTCGATGCCGTCGTCGTGCACACCGAATACAGCAGGCGAAAAGCGATCGAACAGAAATGGATCGGCGATGACCGGCTCCACGTTATTCCACACGGCGTCTTGACACACTGCCGCCAGTTGGAAGGCGAACGTCCGTCCGTGCCGCAATCTCCGGACGCCGACTCGGTCGTACTCTTCTTCGGCAATCTCAAGCAGTACAAGGGCGTTGACGTGCTCATACGAGCTTTCGCGCAACTCACAACGGGCGCGGGGAAGAAAGCAAAGCTGCATATCGCGGGAAATCCGTCGATGGACGTAAAGCCGTTGCGCGAGCTGGCCCGGGAACTGGGTGTTGATCGGCGAATCAAGTGGGATCTGCGGTTTATATCCGATAACGATATATCGTCTCTGTTTGCGTCGGCGTCCGTGGTCGTTCTTCCGTATCGCGAAATCGATCAAAGCGGAGTATTGCTGACGGCCATCGCATTGGAAAAGCCCGTCGTCGCCACTCGCGTCGGCGGTGTCCTGGAGACAATTCAGGACGGGGTCCACGGCTTTGTGGTTCCCCCCGGAGAACCCCAGCCAATGGCGCGAGCGATCGAGCAAATCGTAAATGATGCTGACCTTAGAGGCGCAATGGGTGCCGCGATGCGCAATCTTCGCAAAGGCCTGGCATGGGACAGAATCGCGCAGAAGACGATAGCCCTTTACCGCACCCTTAGTGGAAGCAGAGAGTAACTGGAATTTGAAAGAGCTCACGAGTATCATGTCGCAGATCCCCGTAAAGCGAGCGATCAAGAGAGCATCGGGTTGGATCGCTACCGCGATTGACAGGTGTTACATTCCCGACGGTTGGAATTCCGTCTGCATTCTGATGTATCACAGGACCGCCGACCTTGGATTCATAGATCCTCAATACGATGACTGGAATGTGCCGCCAAGAACCTTCGAACGGCAGATGGCGGCGCTTTGCGAATACGCCCACGTCGTACCGCTGGTCGAACTGCCGAAGCTCCTTGGAAGCGATGCACCGCGGTTCAAGCCCATCGTCTGTGTAACCTTCGACGATGGATACGCGAACTTCCGCACGAACGCCTTGCCTGTGCTGCACGCGTACGGCATTCCCGCGACAGTGTTCGTCGTCACCAGTCTCATTGGGCAGGATCAGCCCATGCCCTTTGATAGATGGTCGGTGAAGAACGCGACCTCATTTCCGGCTGAAGCGTCACGGTCAATGGACTGGAAAGAGCTGGAGAACTGCGTAAAGTCCGGTCTTGTCACGGTTGGCTCCCACTCGCATACTCACGCTAAAGGCGGTCATTGTTCGCCAAAAAGGCTGCTCGAAGAGGCCGATTGGTCGCGCAACGAGCTGTTAACTCATCTGGGGCCAGACCATTGTCTCGCATACGCTTACCCCTACGGTAGCGTGCGGCTTGGCGAGGTTACAAAGGACTACGCCAGGGCAGTGCGGAAGGTGGGATATCAACTGGCAGTCACTACGGATGTGGCCCTCGTTAAGGCTGGCTGCGATTTGTTTTCCCTTCCGCGAGTCGAGGTGCATGCGCTTGACTCGCCTTCAAGTGTCCTGGCAAAGGTGTCCGGACGACTCGCTCCGTATCTCGTCACTGAAAGAATTCGCTCCGTCGGGCGTCCACGCAATCGCGCCAAGCCACAAACGCAACATAGCGAGTTAGGCAATGGATAATCTTTTCAGGCGCGCTCTGCGCATGGCGTTTGTGATCGCTGGTCTTGTGCCCCTGTTCGCCAATGCCGCCGGTGGCGCGCGGGCAAAGGAACAGAAGCCCACGGCCGAATACTACGTGTCGCCCTCGGGGAGCAACCGGAACAATGGCTCTCGCGAGCATCCATGGGCGACGCTTGCTGCCGCCGCGCGGGTCGAACCGGGGGCCGTTGTACACGTGCTCCCCGGCGTCTACGCGGATTCTTCCGAGATAAAACTGACCGCAAGCGGCGCGCCAATCGCCCGGATCGTCTTTGTATCAGACGTTCCGTGGGGGGCCAAACTGACCGGCAAAGCGAGTGGAAATTCAACCGTCGTCTGGATCAAGGGCGACTACGTTGACTTCGAGGGGTTCGATATCACGGGAGCGGGCACGATGGGAGTTTACGTGACCGGCTCAAACGATAGCATCATCGGCAATAACGTCCACGACATTCCGGCGACGGGGTGCAAGGCCGGAGCAGGCATTCTCAACGGCAATTTCAAGGACGGTCACGACGTTGACATCATCGGCAACGTCGTACACGACATTGGCGACTACGGCAAGCCGTGCGCCCTGGTGCATGGAATCTATTCTTCCAACCGCGGCGGCCACATCGTGAACAATATTGCATTTCGCAACCAGGGATGGGGTATCCATACCTGGCATGCGGCCATGCAGATCACCATCTCCAACAACACGGTATTCAACAACGCCTATGGCGGCATCATCGTCGGGGCCGGTGATGGAAACTGGACCAACGACGGCACGCTGGTCTCTAACAACATTGTTTATCGCAACGGCCTTGGGCCCGGCGCAAAGGGAAACGGTATCGAAGAGTACGGTCGAACGGGCACGCACAATCGATATCTTAATAATCTCGTATTTCAGAACGGCCCTGCCGACTGGCGTCTGCAAAACGGCAATACTCACAGTGGAACGATTACCGCCGACCCGCTCTTTGAGAACTACACGGGAGATGCGAGCGGCGACTATCGTCTCAAACCGAACAGTCCTGCAAGAAACAGGGCGGTCAAACCCGCCGTTCCGTACGCCACAGAGCGCCACGAGTCCTCGCCGGATCGCCTGCGGCAGGATGTTGGAGCAGCGCCTCCCACCGCCACCTTAACGGCGTCGTGCCACAAAGCGACCAAATAGCGGACCTTCTCTCTGGCTTCAGATCAGTCAACCGGGGCGCCGCCTGCTACTTGGTAAATCATTACCGTCGTTTGCTGCATCTGACTGAGCTGAGTGCCGGTTTGAATCGGCGATCTGCGAAAACCGCCTTGGAAATACACATTTCATGGAGTTCAAGATGTCGAAGTTCGCGCCCCTTCTGCTTTTGATTGTCGGCCTGTTTGCTGCTATGTCGTTCGCGCAGTCCACCGCCAAGCTTCCCGGTTCGACGACCGACATGCCTATGGCCAAGCCCCAGATTGGCGCGGCTCCGACCGCCACTTCCACCCCGGTTTACGGGAGGATTCCCACGCCTGGAGCCGTCGCCGACGATAGCGACAAGCCAGCCGCGCTCGCGCCGATGGGCGGTACCGAACCGGGGGCCGAGATTCTGATCGGTGGTGGCGACCTGCTTGAGGTGAGCGTTTACGGCGCGCCGGACTTCACCAAGATCGAATGCAGGGTGAGCACGGACGGTATCATCACGCTGCCCATGATCGGCCAGGTCAAAATCGGAGGCCTTAACTTTAGGGACGCGGAAACTCTGCTTGCGAAGAAGCTTAACGACGGAGGCTTTTTTAACGAGCCGCAGGTTTCGATCTTCGCCAAGGAATATGGAACGCAGGGGATTTCCGTTTTGGGTGAAGTGGCCAAGCCGGGCATCTATCCTTTACTCGGCCCCCGCCGCTTGTTCGATGTCATCTCCGCCGCCGGCGGCACGACCCAG
Source organism: uncultured Acidobacteriota bacterium (assembly GCA_963777415.1). Lineage (GTDB taxonomy): Bacteria > Acidobacteriota > Terriglobia > Terriglobales > Acidobacteriaceae > JAEZPW01. The sequence continues at coordinate 174,546 of CAVZQL010000015.1, read as the reverse complement.
GTTGCCGGGCAATCCGTCACCATCACCCACCGTGGCCATCAGGATTCACCCGAGTCGGTAAAGCTGTCTTATTCCAGCGACGGAAGTCCAAAGAGCAACGTGATCGTATATCCCGGCGATACGGTCGTGGTTTCCCGTGCGGGAGTCGTTTACGTCGTCGGCGACGTGCATCTCCCGAGCGGCATCGTTATGCAGCAGCCGCGATTGACGGTGCTGCAGGCGCTCGCAATGGCCCAGGGAGCAAATTCCACCGCCAAGTTGAGCGAAGCGAAATTAATTCGCAGAGGGCCGGACGGACCGCAGGAGACTCCGTTGGACCTCAAGAAAATTCTCGCCGCCAAGGCTCCTGATCCGGTACTGGAGGCAGAAGACATCGTTTTCGTCCCGACCAGCATGGGCCAGAAGGCTCTTGCGAAAACCATGGAGACAATCATCAGTACCGCGAGCGGACTTGCGATCTACCGCCATCCGTAGATAGCCGGCTTAAACTCGATTGTGCGTCAGCCGAACCGCGGCACGGGAATTCATCGTTCAACGATCATTTCCCGGGTATCCGAAGCGGCCCAACCAGCATCTCAGTAACCAGTGCAGTGCGTGATCGTACAGGGAACGGAAGCGCATGGCACCAGGGCCTTCGGCCCGGCAACAGACGCAAAACAAACTCAACTCAACCACCCAAGCGCCTGCGTGTCGTGCCAAACGGACGCAGGCGAATTTGTCTCGCGAGAGATAAAAGGAGGTTTGATATTCCCGAGCGGCGAGAGATCAGCCGCGCCGAAACCGGGGCATCCACAAGGCAATCTGCCGCCTGATGGATGAAACTCAACCTCGGCCCGGCGCAGCCGTGACCGCAGGGGGGCTGTGGGCTCCGATATCGCGCCCCCGCGCGATATCGACCGCGGAGCCGCCTACATCTTGCAGCGCTTCACGGCGCTGCGGGCGGCCGGCTTGCAACGGATTTCAGCATAACCGTGCTGGGCGATCCGCTTCCCGCCGCTCGGGAGCAAACTTAAGTTAGTGAAGAGTTGGTGATTTGGCGAGTGACGAATTAAGAACCTCACTCGCGAGCAATGAAGACAAAGCACGAGCTCGGTCGTGCTTTTGGTTTTTACGGGAGCCAAACGCGATTGAGGCCGCTCCGCCTATGCAAGCGACAAAAAGCACACTTCCTGTTATCGGCGCTCACCAAATCGCTAACTCGTCACTAACCCTCTGCTTCTTCGATTTCTTCCGTTTCCTCGAATTCGGAAACGTCGCAGGCGTCGTCCTTGTCGCAGTTGTGGGTGGCAACGCAACCGTGCGCGTGGCAGTGGGCCAAGCGGCCTTCATCGCGGTCGTGTTCAATCGTAGCTTCGTCCAGCGGATATTTGGTTCTCATAGAAATCGTCCGATCGTGATCTGATCGTTCGGCCTGAAATGGTAGCCGATTTCAGGTCGAACATAATGTGATGCAAAGCACATGTGAGAAGCCGCATCAAGTCACTACCCACTCCGCTGGCGGTGGGTATACCCTGCCTTTAGGCAGCCCTCTCTAGAACCTGTACTTAAGGCCAGTCGCAATCCGGATGTTATTGAGGTTATTTGTGATTCCTAAGAAGTTGAGCGGCGCGCGATCCAGAACGTAGTCGATCTTGACAATGCGGATTCCCAAACGCCGGCTTGCGTTTATATCCAAGCCGCCACCAAGGGCCATGCCGAAACCGGTGTTCGTGTTGCTGAAGCCGTTTCGGGAGAGCCCCGTGCGCGCAAACCCGAAATTCGCCTCCGCAAATGGTGCAAACTTGCCTGTGCCAAGATAGACTCGGGGCCCAAACAGGACGTTGTAGATGTGCGCTGTCAGGCCATTAAACCCGAGGAAATTACCCTGATAGGCGCCACTTCCATCGGCGACCAGGGCAATATTCTTGCGAAAGTTGACCGCAATGTCTGCGTCCCAGCCATTGGTATTCTGACGCTGAAAATTCTGCGTACCGACGCTCATGTACTGGTAGCCGCCAAAGACCGATCCCTTCTCGGCGTCCTGACTTACCGCAAAGACCGACACAAACAGAACCACAACAAGAACCAACGTGATCTTACTCATTTCCAATGCTCCTTGGTTGTTGAATGACAGTTGCGTCAATTGGGTTGTCTACTCTCCGCTGACGATAGCCACCACCGCCCTTTTTGACGACTCGCAAAACTGACAGTCCGGGAACCTTAACACCAACCCCGGGTGGCCTATTCAAGCCGCAAGGGTGGGAAAATAGTATGCGGAAGGGCAGCACTCAGCCCGTCTGAGCCTATGCAAATGTTCTGTCGGCTTGAGTGGGAAAAACAGCGTGGGAAAGCAGTTCGCGTACTACATGTCTGACTCCGGCGTCTCCAGGCAAAACCTTGCATGGCGCGCAGTCCTACACTCTCCGTTGCGCTTAAGGACTCTCTTCAGCCAACTCCTTAATGCCGCCGGCAGTGTGTCATCCCTGAGGAAACCCAATCTGCTTAAAAATTTCCTGAAACGCAGGATCGTCTCTCACCGCATCCAGCCTCGGCTCCACTGCCGAGAACACTCTCCAGCCGCATCGCTCCCGCGTGGCAATGCGCAGCCATTCCGCGCCCTTCTCTTTCTCCCCCAGGCTGATGTGGCAGGTTGCGATCCAAGTGCCAGGCACATAAGCTGCCTGTCGCATCGACAGTAATTTGGTGAGCAGGTCCCGCGCTTCCTCTTTCTGGCCTGCCAACCCAAGACCGCCCGCCAGGTTTGCCAGCATACTTGCGCTGCGCGGTGCGCAGCGCACGGCATCCCGGAAATTCTCAACCGCCTCATCGAAACGGCCCAAGCCCTCATAGGCCCGCCCTAAAACCGCTCGCGCCATCGAAAACCCCGGCTCCATCTCTATGCACTGTTCGCAGGGCTTAATCGCGTCCTCGAAGTTTCTGCCGTACACATACGCCGCACCGAGCAAGGCATTCGAGTAGGGCGAAAGCGGATTTAGTCGCCGCGCGCGAGTGGCGGCGGCAATCGCTTCCTCGTGCCGCCCCGTCGCAATCAGCAGCCGCGTGTAGGATTCATGCCCGTACGCCGCCCCTGGGCTCACCTGCAAGGCACGCTTGAAACTGTTCTCCGCGCCCATCCAGTCGGCATCGTAGAACAATTGCGCACAGCCCAGCGCAACGATGGCCTCCGGAAGATCGGGGCAGAGTTCAAGGGCCTTTGCCGCCTCCATTCGCACTCGTTGTTGATTAAACGAAGGCTCGCGAACTCCGTACTGCAACATGCTGGCATGGGTTCGCGCAAGCGCGGCGTGAGCGCGGGCAAAGCTCGGATCTTCGGCAATCGCCTGCTCGAAGAAAGCAACCGCGCGGTCGAACGAGGGGTCGTTCCACTTCTCCGCGAAGTGCTGGCCCTTCAGAGTCTTTCCGAAAACTTCCGGACTCGTGCTCTGCTTTGCGGCCGAAACGGACGGCTTCGGCAGCACCCGCAAGATCGAACACGCGATTTGCAGAGTGATCTCATCCTGCGCTCTAAAGATGTCCGCCACCTGCCGCGAGTACGTCTCCGACCACACGCACGCATGATCGGCCACTCGGGTCAGCTTCGCGGTCACCCGAATCGAGGCGTCGACCCGCGCGATTCTGCCCCCGAGAACGTAGTCCCCCTGGGATTCGCCGGTAATCTCGTTCTCTTCGCTTCTGGCACGCTTGCCCGTGCGAGTTTGCACCGGCACGATCACCCTAACGTCCGCTTGCGGATCGGCAAGCTGCACGATCATCTGCTCCGTGAGCCAATCGGCTAAATAGTCGTGTTCGCTTCCGCTCAGGTTTTCGAACGGGGTCACCGCAATTCGAATCGGCTTTCCAGTTGCCGCGCCCGCCGACAGCTCCGGCACCGCCAACATGCGATAGCCCTGTTTTCCTGCTGTCTGAATGATTCTCGAATTCCTTGGCAGGTCTCCCAGTGCGGCCCGCAACTTCCGGATCGCCGTATTCAGGCTCGCATCCGCCTCACCGTGACTCTCCGGCCACACCGCCGCGCAAATGTCTTTTCTCGTGATTACGTCGCCGGGCCGGCTCAACAGCAGTGCAAGCACCTGGAACGGCTTTTCCTGCAAGTGGACTTTTTCGCCGTTATGGAACAACTCCCCCGAATCGAGGTCGGCAATGAAGTCGAGGAATTTTGCCCTGCCGTGACACGCAATCCTTGACGGCGCCTTTTTCCGCCCTTTCGATGTGGCATGACTCGGCATGTCGGGGCCCGATTACCTCGTACGACAGAAGTACGATCAGAACAAGTAATAAGCGGATTCTAAACCCGGATTCAAGCCCGCTCCAAGGTTTATCCGTATCCGTTGTTCACCGCCGCCGCCCCGCGTTGTTTCGTCCGGTGCCCCATGTTCCGTCCGGTGCCCCGCGTTCCGCCGAGCCGCGTAGCGGTTCGGCTAACGTGGGGTTGTTTCCCATGTTGTATAACTTCCTCATGCGCTTTCCGCCCGCCCTCCGCCAGGCTATCGAGAACGAAATCTCCCAGCACGATCCGGCTGCCCTGACTCGCGCCTCCGCTCAGGTCACCGAGCGCTATAAGGCGGGCGACTACACCCGCGCACCCCTTGACTCGCCTGCCGCAAGGCTTGCCTATGCGCGCGTCCGTATGCCCGCTACTTTCGCCGCCAACGCCCATGTCTTCGGCGCAATCGCAACCGCAATCGCAAACCAGGCGGTCGAGATGGACCTCCGCTCCCTGCTCGATCTAGGCGCCGGACCCGGCACATCGATGTGGGCCGCGGCTGAAATATTCCCCTCGATCCAGCGTTTCACCCTCGTCGAGCGTGACCGCGAACTTGCCGATTTCGGACGCCGCCTCGCCTTCCACGCCTCCAGCGATGCGGTCCGTTCCGCCTGCTGGGACAATCGCGATCTGAGCGCATTGTCCGACCTTGAGCCCCACGACGTGGTGGTCTTCTCCTACGTCCTCGGCGAACTTTCCCCACATTCGTTCGAAGCCACGCTTCGCTCCGCCTGGATGAAGGCCCGCCATCTGCTCGTCATCATTGAACCCGGCACCCCCAGAAACTTCGCCCGCCTGATCGCGTCACGCTCTCTTCTGCTCGACTCCGGCGCGCACCCGCTTGCGCCCTGCCCGCACTCCGCCCAGTGTCCGATGGCGCTTGCCGGGGACTGGTGTCATTTCGCCGCGCGTCTCGAACGCACCGCCGAACACCGCCGCGCCAAGTCCGGCTCCCTCGGCTACGAGGACGAGAAGTTCTCCTACTTCATCGCCGCCAAGTCCCCGCTGCCCCTGCCTTCAGCCCGCATCGTTCGCCACACGATGAAGTACAAGGGACACGTCCGCCTTACGCTCTGCACCCCCGGCGGATTGCAGAATCAGACCGTCTCGAAGTCGCAAAAAGTTGCCTACAAGCACGCGCGCAAAGCCGAGTGGGGAGATGCGTGGGAGGACCACTTCGCGCGACCATAGAATCCGCGTTTTTCGGTCCCGGTACCCGGTAAGATTTCAGGCAACCAGAAGCCTACGCCCTGCTACTCACCTGCAAGGGAAGAACTTGTACCCCTCGGAGAAGCCATGCCAGATCGGTTCCCCAAGAAGTCGCGCGAAAGCGGCGAGACCATCGTCGAATACGCGCTGATGCTAACCATGATTCTTCTCGCCGCAGTCCTCGCCGGCGTCACCGTAGGCGAGCGAGTCAGCTCTGTTTTCAATCACGCAAGCGACGCGCTGCTCAATTACGTTCGTTGATCGCTTGTCTTTGATAACGCCCATCACTGATAACGCCTTTGCTTTCACTGTTTCACGAACATGGCAAAAGCGAGCAAGACCGTGAGAAACAAGAAGGGAATGAAGTCCACCATGGGAATACCCGCTGCGGCTGCCATCATCACGACGTCCCCCCAGTGCACGTAGTCGATCCCGGTGCATTAATTCTCTGTCTCTGATGCCGTGTCCCGCAATTGGAGTTGAGCCTATTCCCGCCGATGACGTGTTTTTTTTGAGCAACACTGCTGCCCCCCCGCCGCTCGCTGCTTTGTCACCACCGCAACGCCCGCAGCTTTGTCATCCCGAGGCGCAGCCGAGGGACCTGCTTTTCGTCCGCACCGCCGCGACTGCTCAAGTTCACCGCCACCACCGCCCGCAGCTTTGTCATCCCGAGCGCCAGCGAGGGTACAAAGCAAACGGAGCAGATGGAAGCCGCCGCTTCCCAAATCTGCTCCGTCCAAGACTTCTCAAGATTCTTCTAGAACTGCGATCCGCTTGCGTGCGACCTGCCCGAGCCGAGCTTATCCAGTGCTGGAAAGGAAACCGGCGCCACGAGCGTCCGCTCCGCCGCGGAAATCCCCGTCTGCAACGCCTTCGTGAACAATTCAATCGCCAATCCCGTAGTCGGAGGCACGATCACCGACGCTGCCAGCAACCCCTTGCGCACCCACTCCTGTCCCGTCGCCCGCACCCCGTCGCACCCCGTGTAGGGCACGCCCGCCCATCTTTCCCGCTCGGCGCCCTGTGTCTGCTCTGCGAACGCTTTACGCGCGCCCAGCGCCATGTAGTCGTTCTGCGAAGCAATCAGCGCCACCTGCGTCTGGTGCGACGTGGAGAGCCGCAGCCACCCCGTCACCGCCTCGTATCCGCTCTCCTCCGTCCAGCGCCCCCTCAGCGTTCTGATCTGTACGTTGGCCGGCTTCGTCGACTGCATCCCGTTAAGCCGCTGGTTCGACACCGGAGTCGCCGACGGACCCAGTATGTACAGCACGATCCCGCCCCCTGGTATCAGCTTCCCGAATTGCCGCCCCTGTATCCGTCCCACTTCTTCCTGATCCACGCCTACCGTAAACGCCGGAACTCGCGAGGTTCTTCGAAGCTGCCCCAGGTAGTCGACGTCCCGGTTCAATACGGCCCAGCCAATCCCTGCGTGCACGGCCGCCGTGGCCACTTGTGTCAATCCTGTCCCCGCCGGATGCACCAAAATTCCATCCGGCTTTTCGCCAGACGACTGGATCACGTGCAACAACTGCTGGCTTTGCGTGATCGCGTCACCATCCGCGTAGATGATCTTCAGCTCCACACCCATGCGCACGGCTGCCTCTTCCGCCGCCGCCGCCAGCTCCAGTTGATAATCGTTCTTTTGCTGAATCAGCGATACGAGAAACCTGAGCTTCGTCACGAGAACCCTCTTCGCCTGCGAATTTTCGCTAAAAGTATCGCTAAGTTATCAGCGATTGCGCCTGCTCTCAAGCCCCAAGTGAACTTTGAAGGACTTTCGTAACCTCACCCGGAGAAAGTTTGCATATTTGGTAGTAATCAAGTGGTACACGTTGGTGAACGTGTCATTGTTATTCACCTTAGTACACATCCAGATAAGTTATGTGAATTCATATTCACAGTCCTGTAATCGTATGAAAAAACATACGCATCCTCCGCATTTCGATACTAAGTACCTGTAATCAAGCGACTTAATCATTGCGCAACTCTGGCCAGCAGAGTGCATTACTTTAAAATCAGTTGTCTTCTGACTTGGCTGCTGCGCACACGGTGACCGCCGTTGTGGTTTTTTATGCGCACGTTAGATGACCTATTTACATAGGAGGAAATAATGAGGCGAATCAGGCTCATCACTTGGCTGCTGGTGGTCGGTATTGCGCTCGCGCCTGCAGGACTCTGGGCGCAATCGCTTGTGTCGGGCGACATTGCCGGAACCGTAAAGGATCCCAGTGGTGCTGTTGTGCCAGACGCGACTGTGGCCCTAAAAAGCCTAGACCAGGGCACGACCCAGACGACCACGACGAACGCGTCGGGCATGTATCGTTTTTCTCTATTGCGGCCGGGACAATACGAGGTCACGGCTACCAAAACCAGCTTCCAGAAATCCCAGCGAAAAGTCACGGTAGCGCTAGGCACGGTTGCTACAACCGATTTCAGCCTGACTGTCGGCTCCGTAACCGAAACCGTCGAGGTCAGCGCCGAAGCTTCGCTGATCAACACCCAGGATGCGAATACTACGACGGCGTTCAACAACCGTGACGTATCCACTCTGCCGAATCCCGGTAACGACCTTACCAACATTGCCCTGAACGCCCCCGGCGTCGCGCTGAGCACATCGGGCGGCTACGGAAACTTCACCGCCAACGGTCTGCCGGCGACCTCGAACCTGTTCACCATCAACGGCGAAAACGACATGGATCCGTTCTTCAATATCAGCAACTCGGGTGCGACGAACCTGTCACTCGGGTTGAACGAAGTTCAGGAAGCCAGCGTTGTCACGAACCCCTATTCTGCTCAGTATGGCCAGCAGGCAGGCGCACAGGTCAACATCGTCACCAAGGCCGGCACCAACAGGTTCCACGGCGCTGCCAACTATTACTGGAATGGCCGTGCCATGAACGCCAATGACTGGTTCGCGAACAACAACGGGGCGACGCGCCCGTTCGCAAATGACAACCAGTGGGGTGCTGATTTCGGCGGACCGATCCAGAAGGACAAAACCTTCTTCTACGTCAACACCGAAGGTCTGCGTTTGCTTATGCCGACCTCGCAGAATACCTATCTGCCGACGAGCCAATTTGCGAATGCCAGTCTGGCCTACATCCAGGCAAATCAGCCGAACTCCTATAACGCGTACAAAAACCTTTACGCTGTGTGGCTGGCAGCGCCGGGCGTGGCAAATGCGAAGCAACTGAGTGGCGCCGCTAACTGCCCAGGCATGTTCGACTCTAACGGCAATCCGCTGCTCCCGGGTTGGGATGCTTCGATGCCCTGCCGGCAGAACTTCACCTCGACTGTCAGCTCCAAATCGACCGAATGGATACTGTCGGGCCGGGTCGATCACAACTTCGGCGAAAACGACAAAATCTTTGGCCGCTATCGCATGGATCGAGGACTGCAGTCTACCTACACCAGTCCGATCAACGCACAGATGAACGCCATTAGCAGCCAGCCCCAGTATGACGGCCAAGCCCACTGGACGCACATGTTCTCTGGCGGTAAGGCGGCGAATGACTTCGCCAGTTCGCTGACGTGGTACTCCGCGATGTTCACCATGGCGGATACTGCTGGTTATGACCTGATGCCCGTCACACCGATTGCGTATAGCGGCGGTTTCATCACCACCCCTAACGAAAACTATGCCTTCCCGCAAGGCCGCAAGGTTACGCAATACCAGTTCATTGACGACTACTCACGGATCGTCGGCAGTCACAACCTCAAGTTCGGTGCCAACTTCCGCCGTTTCGATGTCACCGATGCGAACCTCGGCACCGTAACCCATCCCGAAGCCATATTCCAAAATTTGCTCCAATTGGCTGAGGGCACAGACTATTACTTTGCACAGCGCTTCCCGCAGCAGCAGGAAGTTCCCATCGCCATGTACGGACTGGGGATTTACGCTAACGACGACTGGCGCATCAGTTCGAAGCTGACCTTGACCTTAGGTTTGCGCCTCGAGCACAACTCGAACCCGGTATGCCAGACCAACTGCTTCCAGCGCTTCAATACGCCGTTTGAAGACCAGACGCTTGGTCCGAATGTGCCCTACAACAGCCGCATCATGACAGGGCTGCATCAAGCGTATGCCGGCGTAGACGGACTCAACTTCTCGCCCCGCTTCGGGTTCTCCTACTCGCCGTCCAACGACAAAAAGACGATCATCAGCGGCGGTATCGGCATTTTCTATGACGCGATGTCGCAGGGCATTATGGAAAACGCGTTTCTAACCATGCCGTTCCAGAACCGTATTTCCGTTTACAACTCGCTTTGGGCGGACCCAACTGCCGCGGGCGCGGCAGCACAGGCCGCGGCATCCAGCCAGGCCATCGCTACCGGATTTGCGAATGGCGCAACTTTCAACACTTTGAGCAGTGCCGTTGCGCTCGCTGGCGGCAGGTTCTCGGCGCCTGGCTTTACGACGTTTACCGGGACGATGCATACTCCGCAATTCCAGGAATGGAATCTGCAGATTCAGCGCGAACTATCGCCCAGCATGTCGTTCTCGATCGCCTACACTGGCAGCCACGGCATTCACATTCCCGTTTCCAACTCGAACCTGAACGCCTATGACAGGTACGGTATTGGAGCGGGACTCCCTGCTACTGTTCCCGACCCAAGCTTCGGCACGGTTGCGGAATATAGTACAGCTGCCGTTTCGAACAATAACGGGGTCACTCTATCATTCACCCGTCGCCTCTCGCACGGAATCCAGTTCCAGACCAACTACACCTGGGCGCATGCTCTTGACGAGATTTCCAACGGCGGCGCCTTCTACTACGGCGGCGACACGATTGCGTATGGCACAACGGGACAGATGAACCCCACCTGCCTGCGCTGCTCGAACTATGGTAATGCGGACTACGACATCCGCCACAACTTCACCTCTACGTTGCTATGGCAGGTGCCGAATGTGTTCAGCAACGCCGTTCTGAAGAACATTGTTGGTGGCTGGACATTCTCCGGTTCCATTTTTGCTCACAGCTCTTTGCCGTACACCGTGGTGGATGGCAACGTTGCTGGTGCCAATGGAGCAACCATTCTCGCTCAGCCGACCGGATACGCACAACTATCCTGCAGCAACCCGAGCCAGCAGTGCTTCAATCCTGCAGAATTCGTGGATTCGAGCTCTAGCAGCTTTGTCAACTACGCCACCTATCCGACCCAGCGCCGCAATCAGTACCGCGGTCCCGGGTTCTTTGACAGCAATTTCGTGATGAACAAGGACATCAAGCTCCGCGAAGGCCTTGGCCTCACGGTTGGTGCGAACTTCTTCAACGTGTTCAATCACCCGAACTTCGCGAATCCCGACTATTATCTGGGCGACGGCGGTTCAATCACCGGCTACAGCCAGAGCACAGTCGGAGTTCCTGCGAGTTTGTACGGTTCCTTTATGGGCGCCGCTGCTGCTCCGCGCCTGATCCAGTTGCATGCCAAGATCACCTTCTAATAAATAAACAAAAAAACGATTGCTTCACTTTCGGGGAGCCGCAAGGCTCCCCACTTTTTATGAGATATTCATAGGCCACTTCCAAGACTCGTCATCCTGAGCCCGCAGGGCGAAGGACCCATGCACTTCGCCCGCAGTGCCACAACTGCCTACTTTCCACCACCACCGTCCGCAGCGTGTCATCCCGAGCGCCAGCGAGGGACCTGCTTTTTCGCCCGCACCGCCGCGACTGTTCAAGTTCACCACCACCGTCCGCAGCGTGTCATCCCGAGCGCCAGCGAGGGACCTGCTTTTCGCCCGCACCGCCGCGACTGCTTCACCACCACCACCGCCCGCAGCGTGTCATCCCGAGCGCCAGCGAGGGACCTGCTTTTCGCCCGCACCGCCGCGACTGCTTCACCACCACCACCGCCCGCAGCGTGTCATCCCGAGCGCCAGCGAGGGACCTGCTTTTCGCCCGCGCCGCCGCGACCGCTCAAGTCCACCACCGCCGCCCGCAGCGTGTCATCCCGAGCGCCAGCGAGGGACCTGCTTTTCGCCCGCACCGCCACCACCGCCGACGTCATTAGAGATGTCAACCCCCTCCAACCTCAAAACTCATCGCAAGCTGCTGATTCCACGGCAAATATAATCTGCGTGCTCGTGTCGGGTTTCCCCTTCCAAATTGCTAAAATGTATGTAGAAGCTGGTCGAGTGGCCCATTCAAGCCCCGCTTCTGGGCTTGAGTGGGGCAGATCGACATCATAAGTACCACGATATCAATCACTTAGCCGCGTCCGAATTGAGATCACAATCGTAAGTCGTTTGTTTGCCTCACTTACGATTTTCTCCACAGGGAGGGGGGTGCCTAACTAGCCACTAGCCACTAGCCACTCGTGACTAGCCTAACTAGCCCCTAGCCCCTAGCCCCTAACCCCTAACCCCTCGCCCCTCGCCCCTCGCCCCTCGCCCCTAGCCCCTCTCATTAAGGTTCGCGTAAGGTCACACTCGGTATCGTTGTGGCGATGGCGCTGAACGGCTTACCTGATCCCACAACCGAGAGTACCCTTGTAACCATGCGAGTCCTGGTCGTTGAGGATGAACGAAGGCTGGCCGAGAATATCGCGCGCAGCGTGCGCGAGAGCGCCGGCTATGCCGTCGATTGCGCCTATGACGGCGAAGAAGGCCTCTTCATGGCCGAGTCGAGCCCCTACGATCTGATCATGCTCGACCTGATGCTGCCGCGCATGGACGGACTGTCGCTTTTGCAGCGGTTGCGAAAAGCCGGCTCCGGCGTTCCCGTTCTCGTGCTGACAGCCAAGGACGAAAAGGAGTCCGTGGTGGCGCTGCTTAATGCCGGCGCGGACGATTACGTGACCAAGCCGTTTGATCTTGGCGAACTCATCGCCCGCGCCAAGGCCCTGATCCGGCGCGGAAAAGGGAAGAGCCATGCGGTTCTCCGCGTTAACGACGTTGAAATCAATGTCGCCGATCACACCGTCAGCCGCTCGGGACAGCCCGTATCGCTGACCGCCATGGAGTACCGTGTACTCGAGTATCTTGCGCACCGCCAAGGAGCAGTCGTCTCAAAGACGGAATTGCTGGAACATCTTTATGATTTCAATTGGGAACGCTTCAGCAACGTCATCGAGGTCTATATTTCCGGCCTGCGCCGCAAACTCGATGATGCCGGCGGCGATAAGCTGATTCAGACGCTGCGCGGGCAGGGTTACATTTTGCGAGGCTAGAGTTGCGGAGGAGAGCGTTGCGGAGGACAGGGTTGCGGGCTTCATCCATCCGAAGGCATCTGGTCGCGGCTGTCGTTCTCACACAGCTGCTGCTGGCGGTTGGGCTCGTCTTCATTGGGGAGTATTTCACGCGACGGCAGCTCCGCACGGCGTTCGACGCCGGTCTACATGGGCGCGCCATGAGCGTCGCCGCGCTTGTGCGTTATTCGGAAGATCCGCATCCGGTGCTCATATTTGACAGCGACTTGGTCCCGCCACCGCTGGACCGCCAACATCCGGACTTGTACCGGATTCTTGGTCCGAACCATCGTGTGATCGCGTCTTCGCCGAATTGGCCGAGCGAATTCAACTCCGCTCCGAAAAAAGGAAGAAATTACTGGAGTCTTTCTTTAAACGGAGTCGGCTATCGCGCGGTGCGCCTCGGGAATGTGCCCATTCTGGATCGAGAGGCAACGCCGGACACAACAAAAGACACAACGCAAGGCGTAACAAAAGACGCGTCGCAAGAACCAACCAAAGACGCAACAAAAGACGCGTCCGGCGCCAGCCTGACCGTCATCTATGCCGCGCCAACCGAAGAGATGGGCGAAGTCGTGTGGCGCGCCGGCCTATTCACCGCCTTTGCCAGCCTTGCCCTGCTCGGAGTCTCGACGATAGTCGCCTTCTGGGCGATCCGGCGGGGTTTGGCGCCGTTACAGATGCTGGCGTCCAGCGCGGCGGCCGTTTCCCCGCGGAACTGGGAATTGCAAACACCGCCGGAGGCAATGAGCACGCTCGAGTTGGCGCCTCTTACGCAAGCCATGGCCACCATGCTGGCCAATCTGCGGCAGGCCTTTACGTCCCAGCGCGAGTTCCTGGCGAATGCCGCGCACGAGCTGAAAACGCCGGTCGCGATCCTGAAATCCACGCTCCAGTCGCTCGTGCAGCGCCCGCGCTCGTCCGACGAGTATCGCGCCGGCATCGAGGCCGCTCTTGACGACATGGCGCGGTTGGAGAAGCTCCTTCACTCCATGCTGCGGTTGGCTCGGGCCGAGCAGTGGGCGATGGGCAGCCTGCGTCCCAACCTGAACGAGGTCGATCTGACCACCACCTGCGAACTTTGCGTCGAGCGGCTTCGTCCGCTGGCTGACCAACGGGGCGTTACCGTCGAGTTACGGAACCACGGCAATCCGGCTCTGAAGGCCGATGCCGAGGACCTCGAACTCGTGTGGGGCAATCTGCTGGAGAATGCCATTCAGTACAGTCCGGCTCACTCCAAAGTCACCCTGACCGTGTGCGGCAACGGCGGTTTCGCCGAGGTCTCGGTTAAGGACCAGGGCCCGGGCATCCCCGACGCCGAGATCACGCGAATCTTCGAGCGCTTCCACCGTGGGGACGCCTCGCGCGCCCGCGATACCGGGGGGTACGGACTCGGCCTAGCCATCTCCAAGGCCATCGTCGAAGCCTACGGCGGCAACCTGAAGGCTGAAAGCCTTCCGGGCGAGGGCACAAAGATGACAGCGCGCTTGCCAGTTACGTCCTGATTTCATCTTCGCTTAATCTGCTTTGTGTCATAGTGGGTGCCTATCCCTTGTAGAGGCTGAAGTAGAGGCTGAATTGAAGAGATATCTTTTTCTGTCCTTGGTTGTGGCTATATCCGTTTCATCATGGGCCCAGGTCACTAGTGTCCCGACTGCTGGCGCTCCTGCGGACCAGCGTCCAAACATCACCCTTCAAGACGCGCTCCAGCGAGCCAAAGCGAACAGCGCGCAATTTCGTGCCGCGCTCACCGAGGCGGGATTGGCGCGCGAAGATCGTGTGCAAGCCCGCGCCGCGCTGCTCCCCGGCGTGAACTTCGAGACCGGGGCCATCTATACCGAACCGAACGGAACCCCATCGGGACGCTTCATCGCGGCGAACGGCGTGCGTGAGTACATCAGCCTGGGAAACGCGCACGAGAGCATCGGTTTTTCTTCCGTAGCCGATTATCGCCGCGCCCATGCGGCGGAGGCCCTCTTTCGGGTCCGCGCGGAAATCGCTTCGCATGGGCTTGTCGTGACTGTCGTTGAGAACTACTACGGCGCCATCGTGGCGCAGCGCAAGACGGCGAACGCCGGACAAGCTGCGGACGAAGCGCGACGTTTTTTCGCCATCAGCCAAAAACTAGAGCACGGCGGTGAAGTCGCCCACGCGGACACCATCAAGGCACAACTACAGGCAAGCGACCGCGACCGGGATTTGCAAGAAGCTAAACTCGCGGAGGAAAAAGCGCGTCTTACATTGGCGGTGCTTATTTTCCCCACGTTTACACAGGATTTCGACCTCGTCGATGACCTGCGCTTTGCGGTGCCTTTGCCCGAATTCAAAGAGGCGCAGCAGTTGGCGGCACAAAACAATCCGGAGTTGAAAGCGGCGGTGTTGGCCACGCAGGTCGCTTCGCGCGACGTACAGGTGGCGATCGGCGGACATCTTCCCACGCTCACCCTGGATTACTTCTACGGAATTGACGCTCCGACTTATGCCACTCGCACCGACGGCATACACAACCTGGGATATCAGGTTTCCGCGACACTCCAATTGCCAGTCTTCAGTTGGGGAGCCACGCAGAGCAAGGTTAAGCAGGCGCAGTTGCGACGAACCCAGGCTCAAGTAGAACTGAGCGCCGCGCAACGCGTAGCACTGGCGGATTTTCAGGCGTTCTACTCCGAGGCGTCCGTCGCCAAGAATCAGATTGAAACTTTGCGGCAGTCCGCCGACCTGGCTGCCGAGAGCCTTAGGCTCACCAATCTCCGCTACCAGGCCGGCGAAGCTACGGCACTCGAAGTTGTTGACGCACAAAACTCGCTGACGCTGGCGCGCAACGCCTACGACGACGGCGAGGCACGCTACCGCATCGCGCTCGCTAATCTCCAGACTCTTACAGGCACCTTCTAAAATGACTCGCAATCTCAAAATCGCAGGAATCGTTGTCGCGGCGCTCGCAGTTGTCGGCGGCGCAATCGCTTACTTTTCGCATTCCAAAGAGGCGCCCGAGCCGGAACCGGTAGTCGCGGTTCAAATGGCGAAGGCCGAGCGCAAGGCCATCCGGCACATCGTCACCAGCGAGGCGATTCTGTTTGCGCGCAACCAGGCAGCCATCACGCCCAAGATTGCGTCGCCGGTCCGCAAGTTCTATGTGAACCGCGGCTCTCGCGTACACGCTGGCGAACTGCTGGCGACCTTGGAGAACACCGATCTCGCCGCCGCCGTCACCGACACCAAGGGCGCCTACGAACAGGCGCAGGCGGCCTTCGAGACGACCACTCGCGCCGGTCTGCCCGAAGATATGAAGAAGGCCGAGCTGGACCTGAAGACGGCAAAGGAAATGCTGGACGCCGAACAGAAGCTCTACGACAGCCGCCAGCTTCTCTTCAAAGAGGGCGCGCTTCCGCGCAAGGACCTCGATCAAGCCTCGGTTTCTCTGGTGCAGGCAAGAGCACAGTTCCAGCTGGCTAAACAGCACATGGAAGCAATGAAGGCGGTTGGCAAACCGCAAACCGAAAAGTCGGCGACAGGCCAACTGACCTCCGCCAAGGGCAAGTATGAAGGCGCCTCCGCGCAGCTTGGCTACTCGGAAATTCGAAGTCCGATTGATGGCGTAGTAACTGATCGCCCCGCCTATCCCGGAGAGACACCCGCAGCCGGCGTGCCGCTGCTCACCATCATGGACACCTCCTCCATTATCGCGAAGACGCATATTCCTCAGGACGAAGCCGCTGCGCTGAAGACGGGTGACGCCGCCACCATCACCGCGCCCGGCGAGATCGAAGCCGAAGGCAAAGTGACCCTGATCAGCCCCGCGCTTGATCCCAACAGTACGACGGTCGAAGTATGGATCGAGGCACCGAATCCGAAAGGCAGCCTGCGTCCGGGAACCACGGTTCAGGTTGAGGTAGTCGCTCAAACCGTGAAGGACGCGATTACGGTCCCCGCATCGGCCCTGCTCAAGACGCCCGAGGGCGGCACCAAGTTGATGGTCGTCAACGCCGACGGAGTTGCAGAAGGCCACGTTGTCGAAACCGGAATCCACGACGGCGACTCGGTCGAGATCACCAAAGGACTCTCGGGTGGCGAGACTGTCGTCGCCAACGGCGCTTATGGCCTGCCCGACAAAACGCACGTGAAGCTTGCCGAAGCGGCGGCCCCGGCTGAAAAGCCGGAAGCAGAGAAGGAGTAAGACGCGAATGGGCTTCCAATCACTGCTTGATCGCGTGCGAACTCCCGCAGCCACCGACGATCGCTACTGGTATACGCGTTATGCGAAGTCAATCGTCTTCCTGACGATTATCCTCGCGTCCGTCGGAGCTTATCTTGCGTTCACGATTCCAGTCGCGGTTTTTCCCCAGACCGATTTCCCGCGCGTCGTCATCGGCGTTGACAACGGCGTAATGCCCATCGACCAGATGATGGTCACCATCACCCGGCCAATCGAAGAATCGGTGAACAGCGTCCCCGGTCTACAGGACGTCCGTTCCATCACCAGTCGCGGCTCGGCTGAAATCGATCTCTTCTTCGACTGGCATGTGAACATGGTGCAGACGCTCCAACTGGTGGACGCGGCGCTCTCCCGTGTACGAACCACGCTGCCCGCGACCGCCGACATCGAAACCAATCGCCTCACCTTCGCCAGCTTTCCCATCATCGGCTATAGCCTCACCTCCGACACCGTGCCTCAGACGCAGTTGTGGGAGACGGCCACATACGATCTAAAACCGCGCCTCAACCGCTTGAATGGCGTGGCTTCGGTCGTTGTGCAGGGCGGTCAGGAACCGGAGTTTCAGATCACGCCCGATCCCTCCAAGTTGCTCGCGGCCAACGTCACGGTCACGGACATTCTCGACTCCGTCAAGCGCACCAACCTCATCGACTCGCCCGGACTGATCGAGCAGAACCACCAGCTCTATCTTGGCCTCATCAACGGCCAGGTGCGCGATCCCGAACAACTCGGGCAGATCGTCGTCAAGAACACGCCAGCCGGTGTCCCGGTTCGCATCGGCGATGTTGCCGCCGTCGCGCCCAGCGTCAAGCCCGTTTACACCATCGTCACGGCCAATGGCAAGCCGGCCGTGCTGCTGAACATCAACCGCCAGCCTGACAGCAACACCGTTGACGTCGCCAAGGAAGTTCATGCGGAAATCGATTCCCATACGCAAGTCGCTTCCTCCGGGCATCAAGCTACAGCCGTTCTACGATCAGTCCGAACTCGTGACTGAGTCGATCAACAGCGTGCGCGACGCCATCCTGATCGGACTCATTCTCGCCTCGCTGATCATGGTGCTGTTCCTGCGCGATTGGGGAACGTCTATCGTCGCCGGACTCGTGATCCCAGTCACGGTGCTGGTTACGTTCATCGCTCTCAAGGTTCTAGGCGAGAGCTTCAACCTGATGACGCTCGGCGGACTTGCGGCGGCAGTTGGCCTGGTGATTGACGATGCTATCGTCGTCGTCGAGAATATCTCGCTGCATCGCGAGGCGGGGCAGAATCGTCTCGAAGCCATTCGCAGCGCGCTTTCCGAAATCACGGTTCCACTCATCGGATCGACCATCACCCCCATCGTCGTGTTCCTCCCGCTGATCGCAGTGACGGGCGTTACCGGCGTCTTTTTCCGCGCGCTGGCGATCACGGTTGCGGTTTCCCTGCTGACCTCTCTTGTGCTGGCTCTGACGTGGACACCCACCTTAAGCCAGTACTTCATCCATGGGCATAGCGAGCAGAATGGCGATATCTCCACTTGAGGAACTGCGTCCCGCAACGAGGAGCAGTTGCTCGCAGCCGAAGAGGCTTCGCTCGGCAGCAAATTCCGCCGCATCGTCGACTTCTACGAGCGCTGGTTGCGGTTCGCGCTCGAACGTCCCAAGTGGATCGCGGTCTTCAGCGCCATCCTGATCGTTGCGTCTTTCGTGTGCTACAAAGCGCTCGGCTCCGACTTGATGCCCGAGATCGATGAAGGCGGCTTTGTTCTCGACTATCTGACTCCGGCAGGTACTTCGCTTCAGGAAACCAATCAGGTCGTCGGCCATCTTGAGCAGATGATCCGCGAGGTTCCGGAGGTCGAAGGCGCTTCCCGCCGCACCGGACTGCAACTAGGTCTGGCAGCGGTGACCGAAGTGAATCGTGGCGATATCGCCGTCAAGCTCAAGAAAAATCACAGTCGCTCGACCGAAGATGTAGTTGCAGACCTGCGCGCGCGAATCGCGAAAGAAGAACCGCGGATCGAAGTTGAGTTCGTCCAGATTCTGCAGGACATGATCGGCGATCTGACCAACGCGCCCGAACCGGTGCAGATTAAGCTCTATTCCAACGATGCCGCCGCGCTTCGCGAGTGGGCGCCGCGTGTCGGAGACGCAATACAAAAAGTGCCCGGAGTCGTCGACGTGCTCGACGGCATCGAGAACACGATCAGTGGCCCGGCCACCGTGTTTCAAGTTAACCCAACGGTCGCTGCTCGCGCCGGATTTACGCCCGAAGAGGTTGCCACGGATTCGGCGGCCATCGTCGAAGGCGAACCTGCCGCCACGCCCGTGATTACCAATGACCGTGCGTACACGATTCGTGTGCGATTCCCAGACGCGAACCGCTCCTCGCTTGCGGCCATGAGCAACACGCTCCTGGTCAGCAGCGTCGGTCACACTGCAACACTCGGGTCGCTGGCTGCCGTTACCGAATTGCCCCCACAGACCGAAGTGCGGCGCGAGAACCTGCAACGCGACGTCGTCGTCACCGCCCGGCTCGAAGGACGCGACCTCGGCAGCGCAATCAAAGCCGTGCAGAAAACGGTGAGCGACCTTCACATCCCTTCTTCCATTCGGGTGCAATATAGCGGCACCTACGAAGAGCAGCAGAAATCGTTCCACGATCTGATCTTCGTTCTCGTGCTCGCCATCGTGCTGGTGTTTGTTGTACTCCTGTTCGAGTTCCGCACATTTGCCGCGCCGCTTGCGATCCTCGCATCGGCCCTGCTTTCGACTTCGGGAGTGTTGCTCGCCTTGCTCATCACCGGCACGACGTTCAACATTTCGTCTTTCATGGGCCTCATCATGGTCATAGGCATTGTGGCCAAGAACGGAATCCTGCTGCTCGATGCGGATCAGAAATTCCGTGCCTTGGGCTACTCGCCGCATGACGCTATGATCCAGGCCGGACGCCGCCGTTTGCGCCCGATCGTCATGACGGCGCTGGCGGCCATCGCGGGTATGTTCCCGTTGGCGCTCGCGCTCGGTGCCGGATCGCAGATGTTGCAACCGCTGGCCATCGCCGTCATCGGCGGCATAACGATTTCGATGGTGCTGTCGCTCATCATTACCCCAGCCGTACATTTCTACCTCAGCCATGCTGAAGGAAGGTAAGGTCACAATGACTAAGAAGTTGTTGCTTATTGCACTCGTAACTCTGCTGCTCGCCACGTTCGCTCTGGCGCAGGCTGCCCCGCAGTACAAGCAGGTCAACAAGTTCACCATCGGCGGCGATGGCGGCTGGGACTACATCACCTTCGATGCCGCGGGAAACCGCCTCTTCATCGGGCACAACAGTGCGATCTACGCCGTCGATGCCGCCACTGGAAAGAAACTCGGCGAAATCCCTGCAACAGGAGCTCATGGCGCCGCGGTTGTTGCCGACAAAGGACTCGGCTTCAGCTCCAACGGCAAGGCCGGGACCGTTACCGTGTTCGATCTCAAGACGCTCGCTCCAAAGGGCGACATCAAGGTCGGCGAAAATCCTGACGCCATCATCTACGACCCGTACTCCAAGAAAGTGATCGTGATGAACGGCCGCAGCAAAGACCTGATGGCGATCGATCCGGACACCCAGAAGGTCGTCGCGACAGTCCCGCTCGGCGGCAAACTCGAATTTGCGGCTGTCGATCCAAGCCACGTTTACGTCAACGTTGAAGACACCGGCGAGATCGCGGTCGTCGATTCGAAGACATGGAAGGCGACCTCGCGCTGGAAGCTTGAAGGATGCGAAGAGCCTTCGGGGCTGGCAATCGACGAAAAGGCCGGCCACCTGTTCTCCGTTTGCGGAAACAAGAAGATGGTCGTGGTCGACGCCAAGACCGGAAAACTCCTTGCAACCCTGCCCACCGCAGGCGGTACCGATGGCGCTGCGTTCGATTCGAAATTGAAGCTGGCTTTCGCCTCCAATGGCGAAGGAACCATGACCGTCGTCGGCCAGGGAAAAGACGGGAAGTATGAGGTTCTGGCGAACGTCCCAACAGAACGCGGAGCACGAACCGTGGCCGTCGATCCGAAAACGAACCGCGTCTATCTTCCTACCGCTGAATTCGGACCTCCGGCTGAGGGGCAGAAGCGACCCAGTCCCAAGCCCGGCACGTTCATGGTTATCGTGTACGCACCGGCGAAGTAAGTTTCTCAACGTAGCGTAGCGTTAGTCGCTTTGCGTAGCGCCGGCCAGGTTTGCGTAGCGCCGGCGTCCCGCCGGCTGTCGGGAGGGCATCTTGCCCTCCCGATTTTCTTCTCTCCTGCTCTCTCCGCTGCCCCTGCTACCCCTGCTACCCCTGCTCTCTCTGCTGCCCCTGCTTCCTCTGCGTTCCTTGCGCGACCCCAATCCGCCCGTAACCATCTATTCACGGGTAAGAACGTGAACCCGGGATCTTATGAGTTTTGGCGAACGCGCGCCAGTCTTTACTGAAGCTTGTGTTCCTCAACGACGCCTGAGATGTCAAGCTCTTCCAAGCTCCATAACGCTCGTAAGCTGCTGATTGCGCGGCAAATATAAATCTGCCCATGTTGTCGGTTTACCCCGTGCAAATTGCTAAAATGTATGTAGACGAGGATTGATTAGGTTACGATGGTAATCTCATGACATAAGTGTAATATTTTCAGTAACTTATGCGCCAGCTCGTGGAGATCGATGCGTTAAGTCTTTTATTTGCAACAGTTACTAGTTTTTCCACAGGAGGGGGGCTCTGGCTTACGCTAAGATGACATACGCTCCCCCGGCTGGGAAGGGGACAAGGAGAAAATCGTGGCGATCACGGCTGAGCCGTGCGGCAATCTCACACTGATCAGGGTCCTGGGCATCACGTTGGGAGTTTCCCTGGTGGTTAGTTTCGGGCTTCCCTTTGTGCTGCCCATTCAGAAAACCGCCAACGAGGCAAACGCCATCGTCTCTCTTCGCGCTCTGGTTGTGGCGCAGGAGGCGTATCGCTATCGGCAAAACCCTCAGTCCTATGCCCGCACGCCCGCAAGCCTCTCAGATGAAAGTTTGGCGATGGGTCCTATGAGAGGCTACAAATTCCAAGCCGGTTTCGCTGATGCGAACTCCTATTCATATACCTGCCTGCCGTTGAAGGACGGTTCTTCCGGGGATCGCAGTTTCTTTGTTGACCAGACTGGGATCATTAGGGCGAGCGACAACGGCCCCGCTACTTCGTCCAGTCCGCCGCTCAGATAATTGAGCGCGATGGAGATACCACCTTCCGCCGCTGGCCAACTCTTTACGCAGCTGCAAGCAAATTTTGAGGTATAGATGACGCTGAATTTTGCAGAAACATCCACGATGTCGGATATTCTCAGACAGAATATGCGAGCAAAGCGTATTGCCGATATCTTCGCGTGTATCGATGGCGAAGCATGAGAACGGGTCTGGCGGATCGGACTACGCAACGACGGAAAGTCTGGCAAAACCTTTTTGCGACGCACTTTTCCGGTATTGAGATCGCCGTGGTCGCAGGATTTCTGTTGCGCGTCGCCTCGATACTGCTGCTCCACACTTATAGGTTCCGTCCCACCGAGGACTACTTCGCCTTCGGTTTTGAAACCGGCAGGGTCGCCCGCGCCATTGCTCTTGGCCAGGGATTCAGCAATCCGTTTCACGGAATTACCGGTTCGACCGCTTGGGAAGCACCGCTCTATCCTTATCTGCTAGGCGGCGTGTTCAAGATGGCGGGAGTCTACACACAACTTTCCGCGTTTGTGATCTTAACCGTCAACAGCCTGTTTTCTGCGCTGACAGTCTTGCCTGTGTGGCTGATCGCCAGAAAAGTGTTCGGTCCCCGCGTTGCGATGTGGTCGGCATGGGTGTGGGCCTTGGCTCCCTTCGCGATCTACTGGCCCACCCGATGGCCGTGGGAAACAAGCCTCACTGCGTTACTGCTCACGACTGCGTTCTGGCTCGCGCTGTCACTGGCGGATGCAGAGGGGAGAAAGGTCTGGAAGTTATGGCTCTGGTTCGGGTTGCTTTGGGGCGTGATTGCGCTTTCAAACCCTTCGTGCCTCAGTTTCCTGCCGTTTGCCGGAACGTGGGCTTGTCGCCAGCTGGCGCGTCGAAACCAGCGTTGGTTGAAACCGGCCATCGCCTCGGCGCTCGTTTTTTTTGCCGTGATCGCACCCTGGGAAGCGCGAGACTATGTTGTGTTCCACAAGGTCCTCCCGATCCGCAGCAATGCCGGCGCCGAGTTGCGCCTCGGCAATGCCGCCGATGCCGCAGGCGTGTGGATGAGCTGGCTCCATCCAACGCAAAATGTTCTCGAACTCGAAGAATACAAGCAGATGGGCGAGATGGCTTACGTGCACGCGCGCGAGGAAGAGGCGCTCGAATTCATGCGCCGGCACCCAGGCTTCACGGCCGTCCTTTGTCTTAGGAAGCTGGCTTATTTCTGGGCGGGATTGCCACGGTTGTCCCGGATACCCTTCCTTGCTCAAACTAAAAATCTGGTGTTTCTAGCATCCTCGGTTCTGGCCTGGTGGGGACTGGGCCTGTTGCTCTTGCGCAGGGAACGAGGCGCCGCGCTTTTTGCAATGCTCCTGCTGGTGTATCCCGCAAGCTTCTACATCACGTTTCCTCAGCCACGATACCGGCATCCGATTGAACCGGTCATGATCATCCTGACTGTCTATTTGCTGCTGCAAACTCGTGAGTTGCGCCGGCATGAGGTGCCCGACTGAGATGCAGGTATTAAAATATTAATGTATTTAAGTATTTAAGTAGCTGCCTTAATGTGCGAGTAGTCGCCATCCGCGAAGAATACAAAATACCTAATTTTCCTACTTTTCAGGCACGGCGAATACGTAAAGACTGTCGTCCAGCACGGCTCGGATTGGGTATTGCAGCACCCACTTGTAGCCATCCGGATCGCCTTCGAGATACTGCCCCGTTAGGGAAGTTGCGCTTACGATGATCGTACCCGATTGGGGCACGCCGGGGGCAAGTGGAACTGATCGAATCCCGTAGGTCGCGGGATCTGCACTGCCAAAATAGGCGAGATGGATGATCTCATCGGGATGTTCCGCCTGGTAACAACGCAGCGAGATCAGGCCTTGTCCCCAGTCGAGGTTGCTGTCTGTGACTAGTTTATATGCCTGACGGCGCGGGATCGCAGCATTGAGATAGGACAGGTAATCCGGGGCGTAGCGCAACGTGTCCACCGCGTTGAGGACCGCACACGAGACCAGCAGATAAACGGCTACGCTTGCAGATCCTGACCATGATGCAGGCGTGACTTCGGTGCGAGCGGCTTCTGCATACAATTTCCAGAGAGCGCCACAAAACACCAGAGCGAATGGATAGAGAGCCAGAATGTGACGTTCGCCGATTCCGATCCGCGACGAAATTGCGAGCATAAGCAGCAGAGCTGGGAAGCATAGGAAGTCGGCGAATCTGCCCAGCATTCCGCGCCGCGCCAGCACAGCGAACCCGGCAAGAGACAGGATCAGAATGACCGTTGGCCATTTCAGAACCACGAGGAGCGGGTAGAACCAGGGATTAGCCCGCAGCGCAATTTTGCCCGTGAAATACGACTGATGTCCCCGCTTGTTGTGCTTGACGGTGTCATAGACAGCCTCGAAATATTCACCCGCCGGCAAGAGGAAATGGATGTCACCCGCGAAATTGACCTTCCGGGTAAATGCTTCACGATTGGGGCTGGACGCCGTCAGCACGCCTCCTTGAACGGTGACGTGCGACACGTGAAAAAAGTATCCGCCCCACAAAACTACAAATGCGACCGTACATGCCATCAGGGCGGCCCGCCAATTCCAGCGCCACGGGCGCAGATCCCAGCGATCCTTTTTTCGCAACAGTACCAGCCCTAGAGCGAGGCAAAAGAACGGGGGCGCCGACATTTTTGCCAGGAGGAGCAGACCCAGCACCAGACCCAGCAGAAGCGTCTGCCGCCAGGACGGATCATCGTTCCAGCGCGCCAGTTGCACGGCAGTCGCGAAGATCATGAGCGTGATGATGCCATCCGTTGTGACTACGGAAAAGTGCGCCATCAGAGCGGGCGTGAAGGCGAATAGCGCGAGAGAAAAATTGGCGGCGGAGGCTGAAAACCGTTTTCGTACGGCAAACCAAAGCAGAGCACCCAGCGCGATTCCCAACAGCATAATCGCCGGCCGCGTCCGCCATGCAACCGACGACGGACTGGGCAGGATAGTCTGAAAGATCGGACTGTCCGCCGCTTGCGCGATTTGGGCGTCACGAACTATCGGCAGTGTAGCCAGCAGTCTCGCTAAAGGCGGGTGGTCGGCAGCATACTCGAAGCGGTGGTCGCGCCATGCTTCCAAGCCGGCTTTGATGTGAATCGGCTCATCGAATGTCAGAGATTGAGTGCCGATGAACCATAGGCACTGGGCGGTATAGAGCAGGAGTAGGAGCGCGGGGAATAGCCATCGCCGAGCCGGGCGATGCCGCGATGACGCAATCTCTGGCGCGATCTGCTCGCTCCTGGTGTCAAGCTCCATAATCATTGGCTTTCGGTAACAGAGAGATTTGTTGGCCAGATGTCCGGCGACATGCGCGAGGTTCCGATATCAAGTAGATCCCAGAAATCAAAAAACCACTCTGATAGCGGACACGACCCGCTGTCAAGGGGACGTTTGGTGGAGTGCTTACGGTGCAAATATAACACGGACAGAAAAAGTGGCGAGTGGCTAGTGGCGAGTGACAAAGGGGCGAGACAATGGGCGATACAAGTGACAGGTGGCTAGTTGCGAGTCACTCGCTTTTACTCGCCACCCGCCACCCGCCACTCGCCACTCGCCACTCGCCACTGTATCGGCGAACTGTTTTGCGCAAGCGGTCTGGACTGTGCCACAATTAGTTCACTCCAATGTCCAATTCAATAGTTCCAGAGTCCCAGCCTACGCCCGAGCCTAACGAGTCGTTTGACGACCTTCTTTGTCAGTACGAAAAGAGCCATTCCCGCAAAAAGGAAGAAGGCGGGAAAGGGCTTGTCGGCACGGTCGTCGCCATCAACGCCGAGTCGGTTGTTCTCGACATAGGTTTCAAGACCGAGGGCGTTCTTCCACTCGCCGACTTCGAGCGCGACGGATTGCCCAAGCCTGGCGACAAGATGCCGGTCACGATCAAGGGTCGCGATCCGCAGGGTTTCTACGAACTCGGTCGCGGTAAAGTCGAGCGGCCAATGGACTGGTCCGCACTGGAAAAAGCATTCGCCGAAAAGACCGCCATTGCCGGCACGGTCACCGCTGTCGTCAAGGGCGGGTTGAGCGTGGATGTTGGCGTGAGGGCGTTCATGCCGGCCTCCCGCACCGGGACACGTGACGCCGTCGAGATGGAGAAGCTGGTCGGCCAGGAGATTCGCTGTCTGATCACCAAGCTCGACGTGGCGGACGAAGACGTGGTGGTGGATCGCCGCGTCATTGCCGAAGCGGAAGAGCGTGCAGCCAAGGAAAATCGCTACTCTGAAATTAAGGAAGGCGATACCGTTTCGGGCGTAGTCCGCAGTTTGGCTGAGTATGGCGCGTTCGTAGATATTGGCGGCGTGGACGGATTACTGCACGTTGCCGAGATTTCCTGGAGCCGCGTCAATAACCCAGCGGACGTGCTCTCCGTCGGGCAGCAGATCGAAGTCAAAGTGCTCAAGATGGATTCCGACAAACGGCGGATATCCCTCGGCATGAAGCAGCTTCAACCTTATCCGTGGGATGCGGCCGAGGAGAAGTACAAGTTGGGCGAGCGTGTGCGCGGCACGGTCACGCGTATAGCCGACTTTGGAGCTTTCGTTGAGTTGGAGCCGGGCATTGAAGGATTGATTCACATCTCCGAGATGTCGTGGGCAAAGAGAATCAAGAAGGCGAGCGATGCCGTAAAGCCGGGCGAGACAGTCGAGGCCGTCATTCTCGGAGTGAATGCCGCCGAGCGGCGTATTTCTCTCGGACTTAAGCAGGCGCTCGGCGATCCCTGGGCTGACGTGCTTCAGAAGTTCCCGGTGGGATCTACTGTCGAAGGCCCGGTGACGAGCCTGATGAAGTTCGGCGCGTTTGTGCAGGTGGCTGAAGGCGTCGAAGGAATGATTCACGTCGGCGATATCACGGACGAAAAGCGCATCAACCATCCTCAGGATGTTCTGAAAGCCGGGCAAACCGTGAAGGCGCAGGTCCTTGAGATTGATACCGAGCGGCGGCGCTTGAAGCTTGGCATGAAACAACTAGTTCCGAGTAGCCTTGAGGAATACATCGCCGAACACAAAGAAGGCGATGTTGTCACGGGCCGAGTCCTCGAAAGTTTGGCCGAAAGCGGTCGCGTGGAACTGGGCGAGGGTGTGCAAGGCGCGTATCAGATATCTGCGCTCACGCCGGCCAAGGAAGAAAAGCCCGCGGAATCGAACGCGAACCTGTCGTCGTTGACCTCAATGCTTCAGGCGAAATGGAAGAGCGGAGCTGTCAGTGACGGGACAAAGAAGGCGGGCATCCGCTCCGGGCAGATATGCAGTTTTAAAATCTTAAAGCTCGATCCGGCCAACAAGAAGATCGAATTGGAGCTTGTCCAGTAGTCGGTGAGAGCACAACGCGGTAAAAAGACCTCCCTGGAACTCTTCAGGGAGGTCTTTACGTAAAGAGCTATTGCTGTGAACCCATTGCAGCACAGTGGCTTGCGGAATTTTGCCTGTCTATCGCAACTTAACCGTGAATTCACTTTCGCGACAATAAACCCGAATTCTAATCTGTGACGACGCTGCGAACCGACCGTGGCGGGGGACGGAATCTTGTCTAGTGCGGGATTTCACTTCCGAAAACGCTCAGAAGCAGATATCTCGCACAGAGGGTAATTCATTGAAATTGCGCACAGTTGTGGTTGGTTTCATCGTACTGAGTAGCCTGGCGGCGTTTGGCGCTGATCCGAAAGCTGAAAAAAAGCCGAAGGGTGAAAAACCGAGGAAGGTCGAATTGCCGCTTCCGTTTTACTGGGCGGCTCCGGACGCGGCCCGAGGCGATTGGCAAGGCGAAGGCGGCTATGTGGCTCAGATCGTCCCCGTTGCCGATAAGATCTTCTCGGTGAAGGATGCGACTCCATCGCAGGAAGACGTGGGCAAGTATCAGGCCAACATCTTCAAGCAGTTCGACCTCCCCAACGACAAGCCCGTCGCGGTTTTGCGTGGTGAGATTTCGGGCAAGGTCATCACGCTTGAGGGTGACGGCTGGACCGGAACCATCGAGAACGGCCACTTCAAGGCGAGCAAGGGCGACCAGTCCTTCGACCTGCAACACGTAACCCGCACCCCCCCGAGCCTGGGAGCAAAGCCACCGAAGGGCGCCATCGTCCTGTTCGACGGAACCAACATGGATTCGTGGGCGAAGATGGCGGAAAAGGAATGGCTGAAGGAAGACGGTCCTTCCCGATGGCATCTGGTACCCGGCGGCGCCATGGAGTCCGTTCCGCACGGGGGTAATCTGATCAGCCACAAATGGTTCGGCGATGCAAAGATTCACGTGGAGTTCCGGAATCTGGGCGGCCCGACAAACAGTGGCGTTTACACCCAGGACAGGTACGAATCGAACATCAATGAGATGTACGGCCGGCTCGACGGCAACCCGAATGGGCAGTACGACAACTCCTGCCCCGTGAAGCCGGGAATCCGGGCCTCGCGACCGCCGCTTGAGTGGCAGACCTTCGATATCGACTTCCGCGCACCGCGTTTCGATGCCGCCGGAAACAGAACCGCTCCTGCTCGCGTGACCCTGCTGCTGAATGGCACGGTTATGTATAAGGACCAGGATCTTGGGCCGGTGATTCTGAATGCGGCGAGGCTCGGAGAGGCCCCCACCGGACCGATCCAGCTGCAAGAGCATGGGATGCCGGTGCAGTTCCGGAACATCTGGGTGTTGGAAACAGCAGCAAAGTAACAGCAGCAAAGTAACGTGATCGCCTCCTGATACGGCGTCCCCCATTCGGGTTTAGGGGACGCCATTTTTTGCGCCTGCAATCACCACTAGCCACTGGCCGTTTCGCTTTGTACAATCTCGGCGTGCCTTGTAAAAACATTTTCGTTGTGGTCGCCGCCTGTTTCGCGGTCGCGTTGCCTTCTGCCGCGCAGGAAAAGCCCGCCTCAAAGCAGCCGGAAGTGCATGTGAATTACATCAATGTTTGTACGCCCTCGGATGCCGACCAGAAAGAGATTGCGGCAAGGCTGGAGTCGGTCTCAGCACGGCCCTCGTTTGCGGCGGACTTCGAGATCTCGCGCGGCCGGACGAGTTTGACGCAGTCTCTGCCGCTGGGGACGAATGATGCCCCGAACGATGTCGCCGCAAGTCCCGAAAAGCCGAGCGTCGCGAAGTGGGTGAGGATTCGCCGCGAGTTGGAGGCGGGTCCGTTCAGCAACGCGCAGTACTCCTTCAGCATGGAAGAGAAGGAGATGATGGAGACGCTTGTGCTCCACGCACGCGATCTTAACAAAGGAGTGTTGGAGATTTCGCTGCAGGACACCGTGACCGCCGGTACGCCGGAGTCCGTGCTGGCGTCGAATACGCCGGTCGATCGAATCCGGATCGAACGCAATGGGAAGTCCTCGCTGGTGCTGGCCCGCTGCCCCGGCGCGGACCAGGGCAAGTACGAGGCACTGTTCCGTGCGGGATCGGACGTGCTCGCGAAGTATCGTTCGGCGCTGGGAGTGCGGCAGACGGTGCCCGGCGATCTGGCCCGCGTGGCCAGCGGGGGCGGAGAGAAAAAGCGAACCACGCCGAAAACCAAGCCGTAAGCTCGCGTGCCACCTGAAACTAAGTCTGAAAGAGACGAATCGAAAGAGCAAACATGCCATCAGGAACAGAAGAAATTCGAAATACGGTGATTATGGGGTCGGGATGCGCCGGCCTTACCGCCGCCCTTTATTGTGCGCGCGCCAACCTGAAACCGCTCGTCTTGCAGGGACATGAGCCCGGCGGCCAGCTTTCACTGACCACGCTGGTCGAAAATTTCCCCGGATTTCCCGAAGGAATCTATGGCCCCGAACTGGTCGACAACATCCGCAAGCAGGCCGAGAAGTTTGGCGCCGAGTACGCCAGCGGCGTGGTCACGAAGGTGGACGTGGGCCAGCATCCGTTTGTCCTGACGGTGGATGGCAGCGAGATTCGCACGCGCACGCTGATCGTCGCGAGCGGAGCATCGGCGCGGTGGTTGGGCCTCCCCAGCGAAAAGGCACTGATCGGACACGGCGTTTCGTCGTGCGCAACCTGCGACGGCTTCTTCTTCAGCGGCAAAGAGATCGTCGTCATCGGCGGCGGAGATTCGGCGATGGAAGAGGCGCTTTTCCTGACGCGCTTCGCCAGCAAGGTCACGCTCATTCACCGGCGCGACGAGTTCCGCGCCTCGAAGATCATGCTCGATCGCGCCAAGGCGCACGACAAAATTCACTTCATCACCAATACGTTGGTCGATGAAGTCTACGACGCGGACAAAAAGGAAGTGACCGCGCTGAAGCTCCGCAACGTCAAAACCGGGCACACACACATCTTTCCCACGAGCGCGATGTTCCTGGGCATCGGCCATATCCCGAACACGAAGCCGTTTGTCGGCATCCTTGACCTGGACGAAGACGGATATATCAAGACGCGCGACTACGTGTTTACCGGCATCCCCGGCGTCTTTGCGTGCGGCGACGTGCAGGATCGCCGCTACCGCCAGGCCATAACGGCCGCTGGAACAGGCTGCATGGCGGCACTCGAAGTCGAGAAGTTTTTAGAGGATCACGGAAGGTAGGGAGAAGCAGTACTCAGTTCTTCCCCTTGTGACGCGCGTCATAGCCGAGGGTGGCCTCGGGATGTGATAACAACAGGTTCTTTTCAAAGGTCCGACTTGGTGCCCCACGTTCGCGAAGCTAACGTGGGGAAGTCCCAGAAATGATCGCCGTCTTCGCAAAGGAGCACTGTGCTTAGGCAATTCTTTATTGCGCTCTCGGAAAGCAAGAGTCTTCGCGCGATTGCTGAACGCTCGCCGATGGGGCGGAACGCGTCGCAGCGTTTCGTGGCCGGCACCACCATGAACGACGTCATGTCGGCATCGAAGGCGATGAACGACGCGGGGATGGCCGTGACCATGGACGTCCTCGGCGAAAACGTAACGAATACGGACGAAGCGCGCGAGAGCGTGGGCGCCTATCATCACTTGCTCGATGAGATTGCGGAGCGCAAGCTGAACGCCAACGTCAGCGTGAAGCTCACGCACGTCGGCTTCGACATCGACCAGCACATGTGCCGCGACCTGGTGTGCGGACTGGTTCGCCACGCCGCCGACCTGAAAAATTTTGTTCGCATCGACATGGAGGGTTCGCCCTACACGCAACCCACGCTCGACCTTGTGAAGCAACTGCACAGCTCCACGCAGCCTGCCGATGCCGTCGGCGTGGTGGTGCAGGCGTATCTCTATCGCAGCGAAAAAGACGTGCAGGACCTATGCGCGCAGGGCATCCGCATACGCCTGTGCAAGGGCGCCTATGATGAACCGCACGACATCGCGTTTCCCAAAAAGCACGATGTGGACGCGAACTACCTCAAGCTGGCCAAGATGCTGCTCACCAGCGGCATCTATCACGGCATCGCCACACACGACGAGCGGATCATCGAGGAGCTGATCTGCTTCGCCGGAAAAGAAAAGATCCCGCCCGAGTCGTTCGAGTTCCAGATGCTCTACGGCATCCGCCGCGACCTGCAACAGCAACTAGTCCGCGAAGGCTGGCGCATGAGGGTGTATATCCCGTACGGAACGGAGTGGTATCCGTACTTCATGCGGCGACTGGCGGAAAGCGTCCGGCAAACGCGCTGTTTATCGCGAAGAATTTGTTTAAGGCGTGAAACAAGGGGCGAGGGGTTAGGGGCTAGGGGCGAGTAAATTCGGGATGCCCCTACAGGTCCGCCACTTGCAACTCCTCTCACTTCGCGGCGGTCGTGTCGCTATAACGAGCACGCCAAAGGCCCCTCCCCCTGTGGTGAAAATTGTAAGTTGTTACAAATAAAGCTAGTTACAATTTCAGCCTAGTTGGGCCTGGCTCAAGCTGTTGATAACGTGAGACTTATTTCATCAGATTACCATGGTAACCGCTTGTGTTCAGCCTCTACATACATTTTAGCAATTTGTACGGGGTGAACCCGACAGCTTGGGGTGAATTATATTTTCTTCACAATCAGTGACTTACAAGGATTTCTGTGCTTGGAGGGCCTTGACATCTCTAATGACGTCGGCGGTGGTGGTGGTGCGGGCGAAAAGCAGGTACCTCGCTGGCGCTCGGGATGACACGCTGCAGGCGGTGGTGGTGAACTTGAGCAGTCGCGGCACTGCGGGCGAAGTGCATGGGTCCTTCGTCGCTGCGCTCCTCAGGATGACTCGCTATGGGCGGGGTTGCTGGTTTGACTGGCCCCCAAGCCCCTAGCCCCAAGCCCCTAGCCCCAAGCCCCTAGCCCCTAGCCCCTCGCCCCTTCTATTCTCAATTTTTGCTACCATATCCGCCGTGGGGAATGGGGCTCATGCTACCGCAGCGCATGCCTTTGCTGCCCTGGTCGGGCGTGCCGACGACGAACGCATTGATCTTCTGCGTGCCGCTCTGCTGATCGCCCGGGCCGAGTACCCGGAGCTGAAGATCGAACCCTACGTTGCGCGCATTGAGTCGCTTGCCCGCCGCGTGACCATTCAGGTTTCTGACTACGGCGACGCAAACGACACGATTGCCGCTCTCAATCGCGTTCTGTTCGGCGAAGAAGGATTTCGTGGAAATCGCGACGACTATTTCGACGTGCGCAACTCGTTTCTGAACGACGTAATTGACCGCAAGCTTGGTATTCCGATCACGCTTTCCGTGGTGTACATGGAAGTAGCCAAACGAGTCGGGCTGCCGCTGTTCGGCGTGGGCATGCCCGGACACTTCCTGTTGAAGCATTACGATCCGGAAGGCCGCCAGGTGCTGATCGACGTGTATAACCGGGGCTCGATTCTCAGTTCGGGTGAGTGCCAGGCGAAGCTGGACGAAATCTACGCAGGCCAATTGGAGTTGCGGCCCGAGTTTCTCGTTGCCGTCAGCAGGCGTCAGATACTGACGCGCATGTTGAACAACCTGAAAAACATCTACGCGTCCTCGCGCAATTTTCGCAAGGCGCTGCCGATCGTGGACATGATCCTGGCCATCTATCCGCGCTCGCCCGAAGACGTAAAGCAGCGGGCCATGCTGCGCTACACGCTCGACGACTGGCGCGGCGCCCTCGACGATCTCGAAGACTACCTGAAGATGTCGCCGGACGCCTCCGACGCGGATGAAATTCGCGAGACGGCGCTCTCGATCCGAAGAGGAATGGCCAGACTGAACTGAGCCTGTAGAATTCCGTCGTAATTTGGGTTCGGAGAAATAGAAAAGGCGGCCGCGAGGGCCGCCTGCCGTTAACTCATTGAGCCACTTACTACTTGGAGGTTCCCAATACGAGAACGGAAAACGAGTTGGGAATCATCACCTTCTTGGGCTTCGGCGCAGCATCCGTCGAAACGGGGGTCGGAACAGGAGCGGCCTGCTCGAACTTCGCCGTCACGAGGTAGATGTTGTGCGACTTAGGATCGAGCGCCATGGTCTTTGCGCCCGGCTGAGTTTTGACGTTTTCCACGACGCTGAACTTCTCGGGCGAATCCTCGTGGATAACGGTAACAGTACCTTCGCCGTTGGAGCTGAAGGCGAACTGCATCGTGGGATCGAAGGCGACGGCGTCCACACCCTGGCCGATTGGCAGCGTGGCCAATTGCTTGCCGCTATCCGCGTTCAGGATCGGCATGACCTTGTTGTGGCAGCCTGAGAACAAAATACGGTTCTTCCTGTCCATGGCGATACCAGTCGGCTCTTCGCAGCCTTCCAGCTTCCAATCGCTGACCACCTTGTTGGCGGTTACGTCGATGACGGCGATGTGCGCGACGTCTTCAAGGTTTACGTATACCTTGCCCTTGCCATCGGAGACGCCTGATTCGGGACGTCCGGGCAAAGCAACAGTGGCGACGACTTCGGCCTTTTCCACGTCGACCACGGTCGCGCTATTGCCTCCGCCGTTGAAGACAAAGACGTGCTTGCTGGCCGGGTCGAACATGATTGCATCCGGCTTCGCGCCAGTCTTGACGGTGGCGACCGGCTTCAGGGTCTTGAGGTCGAAGATGGTGGCGGTGCTGTCCTTACCGTTGCTGGAAACGCCGCGGCCCAACTTGCTCGCGACTGCGAGGCCGTGAACGCCGTTCGTGCCTTGCAGTTCGTCGATAAGCTTGCCCGTCTCCGCGTCAACGACCATGACGCGCGTGGATCGCGCGATGTAGAGGCGCTTTGCGGGAACGTCGATGTTGACGTAATCCCAGCCGCCGTCACCGCCAAGGGTGAAGGTTTTTACAACACTGTATCCGGAAGTTGTCTGCGCGGGGCTGGCAATCGCCATGGCGACTACCGCCGCAAACGTAACGAGAAGGAAGGACAAAGAGCGTTTCATTGATTCTCCTTAGAATTTGTTCTTGATTTTGGGGCCGGGGGCCGGGGATAAAAAACGGCAGGGGACACGCGGCGATTGCGATGCCTCGTGTCCCCTGCCGGCAGGAGACAACGTTAGAAGTCGAGCCGCAAGCTGAACTGCAGGCGACGTGGTGCTCCGGCGCCTGTAACTCCGTTGTTAAGAATCGAGGTGATTTGTCCGAACTTGCTCTTGGTGGGGTCGCTGTTGACGTTCTGCCAGCCGATGAGGTTACCTGACTTGTCTAGTGTAGGGCTGCCAAGGCTGCCTGAGGGGGTGGAAAACATTGGGTGGTTGAGCAGGTTGAAGGCCTCGGCGCGGAAGGTCAGGCCAGTGTGCTCGGTGAACGTAATCCGCTTTTGGAGGGCCGTATCGATCTCATAGTTGCCAGGACCGACCACCGCATAGCGAGGCTCGTTACCCCAAGTGTCAGGCGCTGGAATAGCGAATGCCGCGGAATTGAACCAGTTGTACACGTTATTGGTAGGACCGCCGGCAGAGTAGATCGACACGCCAGGGACCAAGTTCGGGCGCGCGCCGGAAGTGATGCCGTCCAGCATTACGCCGGCCTTACGGGTCATAGTGATGTTCACGGGCAGACCGCTTCGGGCCGACAGGACACCAGAGAGATCCCATCCGCCGACGATCTTCCCGGCCACGCCTTCATTCATGAAACGGCGTCCAGGACCGAAGGGAAGCTGGTAAACCGCATTCGAGGTGAAGGTGTGGCGGACGTCCAGGTTCGAGCTGCTCCTGTCGCAGGAGAGGCACGAATTGTTCTGGACACTCACGGCCTCTCCGGCGCCAATCCCTGCGTCGGTGATATCGTGCGACCACATGTACTGGGACTGCCACAGGAAGCCGTTCTTGAAGTTACGCTGCAGCGAAACTTGCAGCGAATTGAAGTTGCTGTTGCCTTCGTTGCTCTTCAGGCCGTACGGCTGAAGCGTAGGAATTGGCCGGTACTGTGGGACCGCCGGATTTCCCGGAGCTCCCAGAAGACCATTCGCCGTTGTTTTGCTGAACAGGTGGTGGCCCTGGCTGCCTACGTAACCCACTTGAGCCACGAAGCTGGCGGGCAACTGCTGCTGAATGTTGAAGTCCCAGTTTTCGAAATACGCGTCCTTACGGTTCGGATCAATCGCCTTCGGGGCGAGGTTCGTGATCCCATTCACGGGTTGAGTTATATCGTCGCCGTAATGGTACTGTACCGGGTTAGGACCAACATTCGAGGTAACAGAATACCGGGGGGGAACGCTTTCCGTCGGATCGCTGAAGTCGTCGTTCTGATTGGCGCCATAGTAGATGCCGAAACCTGTGCGGACGACCGTTTTTCCCTTCAGTGCCGAAGGAGACCAGCTCAGGCCAACGCGCGGAGCGAAGTCATGAGTTTGCGGCTGGTAGAAGGGAGACCCTTCAGGGCAGAACCCGAGGCCTGCGGGGTTTGCCTGATAACAAGCAACGCTCACGGTGAGAGAGCGGCCCTGCGATTCATGCATCACGCTGTAGAACTCGTAGCGCAGTCCAGCATTGAGCGTTAGATTGGGAGTGAGTTTGACCTCGTCCTGAGCGTAGCCCATGTAGAACGTGCGCCGCATTCCCATCAGGCCCATGCCTACGTCCTCGCTCATCGAAGACGCAAGGTTGTTCTGGAAATCGCTGGCAGTGTCATAGGAAATGGAAGAACTCGTGACAGCATTGCCCGAGTTGTTGAGACGGATGCGACGGATGTCGACGCCAAACTTCAAGGTGTTCCGTCCGCGAATCATTGTCAAGTTATCGATCCAGGAGAACGTGGTGCCAGCCTCCTCCTGCTTTTGGACTCCGCTTAGACTGGCGTAGTCGCCTACGCTGAGACTTATCCCGCCGGGCGTTACCGCATTCGTTACGGGCGTCCATACAGAGCGGTTGATGCCGAACTTCGCTTCGTTGATGAGCCGCGCGCTGAAGCTCTTTTGCAACGAGATGGTGAAGTTCTCGGGAGTGACGTCAGTCAAATTTATCGCGCCCGCTGCATCCGCAGGCTGTTGCTGGAAAGCCTGGTCTTTGTTGCCACGGACATACAGCGTGGTGCTGTCGTTGAACTTATGGTCAATGCGGAACATCCCGTAATCTTCTTGTGCGGTGTCAGTTCCGGACGGCAACGTTTGGTCAGTGATTGAGTCATAGGGCTTCACACCTTTTGGGTATGCGTTGACGAGGGGCGCGAGTACCGGAGACGTGGCAATAATCAAGGCACGTTCCGTGGCGTTCGGCACGTATGCAATGCCTTGGGTATCGCCGAGGGACTGCCTCAGACCTTCATAGTTGATATAGAAAAAGGTGCGGTTTTTGACGATGGGACCACCCAGTGACGCGCCAAACTGGTTCATGCGGAGGGGCGCTAAAGGAGTGGTCTCGAAATAGGTCTTTGCATCGAACATGTCATTGCGCACGAACTCGAAGGCGCTGCCGTGAAGGTTGTTGGTACCTGTCTTCGAGACGATATTGATCTGTGCGCCGCCACCGGCACCGCTTTCCGCCGTGTAATTAGAGGTGCTGACGCGGAATTCGGCGATCGAATCCAGCGAGATGTTCAACCGCACGTCGGCTTTCTGAGGACCTTCCTGAATGCCGCTGGCGTCAATGCCATCGAAGGCGTAGTTGTTGTCGTCTCGCGACCGGCCATTGAATCGGATGGAGTGTGCTTCGTCGGAGGTGGCGGTGTTAATGGCACCTGGTGCCAGTGCCATCAAATCCGACCAGTCACGGCCATCCAGGGGGATGTCCCTGATCTGTTGGGCTTCGACCACAACGCCGACTTCCGCAGAGCTGCGGTTGAGGGCTTCCGTAGCCTGTACTTCGACTACTTCCGCCCGGCCTCCGACCTGCAACTTGGCGTCGATGGTTCGGGCTTGCCCGACGGCAAACTCAACGTTTTCAAGCACTTCAGGCTTGAAGCCATCCTTTGAGATGGTGATCTTGTAGGTGCCGACGAGAAGCGCGGGCACTTGATAGTTGCCCTTGGGGCCAGTTACGGTCTCGCGCTGCGACCCGGTGGTCGTCGAAACCAACTCGACCTTTACGTCTTGGATGACCGCTCCGGATGGATCGGTGACCGTTCCGTTCAAGGTCGCGCGATCAACTTGTGCGATGACCGTTGAAGCAAAACTCAGTAGAAACAACAAGGTAAGGCAGATGGCTCGAGTGTTCCAAGCTCGTCTTGACGTGTACATATTCAGTGCTTCCTCTCCAATTCAAGTTCGCCTGCACTCGTGTGCGTTCTTTTACACTCGGGTGCATTTGGTAGGGTCGACGAGCGAATTAGAGCAGGCTAGTCTAAAGACAACCTAAAGAAGCTGCTGTTCTACTCACGTATTCACGGGAATTTAACAGCAAAGAGCTACAATCCCAGCCATGAGAGTACTGGTCGTGGAGGACAAGCGTAGCGCGGCAGACTTGCTGCGACGCGCGCTCGAACGCGAAGGGTACTCTGTCGTGCTCGCCTATGATGGCGAGCAAGCGTTGGCGCTTGGCAAGTCCGATGACTTGGACGTCATCATTCTTGACGTCATGCTGCCGCGTCTGGACGGCTTCTCCGTGATACAGAAGTTGAGAGACGCGAGGCTGCGGACGCCAACCATCATTCTCTCGGCACGTGACTCAATGTCGGATATCGTGCACGGTCTCGATTCAGGCGCCGACGATTATCTGACGAAACCATTTGCGCTCGATGTGCTGTTAGCCCGAGTCAGGGCCCTCGCCCGGCGTGCTCCGGTTAGTCATTCGACGGATTTGCAGTTTCAAGACCTCACGCTCAAACCCAAGACGTATGAATTGCAGCGAGGCACGCGAGTCGTTTCCTTGACACGCACCGAGTATGCGCTGCTCGAAACGCTGATGCGCCGGGCTCGCGCAATCGTTTCCAAGGACGTGCTGATCGAGGAAGGATGGGGGATGGATGCCGAGGTCAGCTCCGCAAACCTTTACGTGTTCATGCGTTCCCTGAGAGCCAAGCTCACGCAAACCGGAGAACCTGAATTACTGCATACCGTCCGTGGCATTGGGTACTCGCTTCGAAGCGAGGCCTCTTGATTGGCCGCGGCTCCATCTCCTTACGGCTTACGGCCTGGTTTTCAGCGATCTTCTTCCTGGTGTTGGCAGGTTTTGGCACCGCGATGTTTATAGATCTTGCCCGTTCTATAAGTGCTGGACGAAATAAGACTCTTCGTGGCCGTGCGGATCGTGTAGTCGAATTGCTCGTTTCATCGCGCGGTGAGTCACCGCAAGCGCGCGCCCGCGCATTTCACGAACTCACGCACTTCATGCCAGAAGGCAGGCTGATTGCCGTTTTCGATATGAAGGGGCAGCGCATTTTCCCAGACGCGTCTTCGGCTGTTGCTCCTTTTTCTTGGCCCAAGCTGGACAAGATCGATGGCGAACGGATAAGTGACGTGGAGTTCTCCCTGGAGCCATATCGCGTTCTTGTTCGCCCGTTCCATGGTGATTCCGAGCCATTGTTCGTTTGCGTTGCCGGGCAACTGGTGGACAACAGTTTGTTGCTGCGCCGCTTTCGCTCTGGTCTGCTCATGGCCACCCCGTTTTTTCTCACTCTATCGGCGCTCGGTGGTTACTTCATGAGCCGCAGAGCGCTTGCCCCGGTTGATAGGATTACGGCATCCGCGCGGTCCATCAGCATTATGAACATCTCCGAACGTCTGCCCGTGTTAAGAACAGGTGACGAACTACAGCGGCTAGCTGAGACCTGCAACGATATGCTTGGTCGAATAGAGTCGGCCGTAAGCCAGATTCGACAATTCACGGCCGACGCCTCACACGATCTCCGCAGTCCGCTTTCGTTCATTCGGACCGTGGCCGAGGTTGGCATGCGTAATCCAGGCGTTGACCCAGAAAGCATGCGGGCCTTTGAGGACATTGTTGAAGAATGTGACGGGGCATCACGCTTGCTGGAGGATATGCTGACGTTGGCACGCGCCGACGCCAAGGACGACGGACACGCCTCCGAGGCAATTGATCTCCGTGAAATCGTTCGAGAGATATGCGAAAAGGTCCGCCCACTGGCAGAGGCGCGAGGGCAGAGTTTATCGGTCCGCATCGAAGGCCGTGATTCAATGGTCGTACTGGGCGATTATCTCAGACTTCGGCGCCTTATATGGATATTGCTGGACAACGCGATCAAATACACTCCCGTCGCTGGGAAGATTGAGGCGGCGCTGAGTACCGTAGACGGGAGTGTGAGAGTAGCGATCAAAGACAACGGGATCGGCATTCCAGAAGCCGATTTGCCGCACATATTTCAGCGTTTCTATCGTGTAGATCCGTCCCGCAGTCAGGTGGATGGCAACGGGCTGGGGTTGGCGATCGCTAAGTGGATCTCCGATGTCCACAACGCCACCTTACTCGTCGAAAGCAAGGAGAATAAGGGATCTTGTTTTTCGGTGGCCTTTCCCCTCTTTCCTGCCTCCATTGGCCATGGGGCGTTTGCCCGCCCCATGGTTTGACAGGTGTGCATCCCTGCCCATGCGCCATATCTCGAATCAGGCATCTTCGCGTGGAACTGAACCGGCCTGATTAAACGACTTAGTGGCCGAATCTCAGGCCGAATGCCCATACCAGTAGGGCTGAATGCGTAAGGCAGCTAGGGACTTCCACGCATTCCTGACTGCTGCTCTCGTTGGTACCTTCGTCACAGCACGAAACACTAGGCAAACGAACAGGGAGGGAATGCCTGCATGACGAAATTTATGTTAGTCGTACTGATGATGGGCACGGCGTTGATGGCGTGTGCGACGGTTACAGTGAATGTTTCTACGCCCGCAAACAATGCGAATGTGTCCGCAACAGTGCAAGTCGCGGCGACGGCATCGACAACGGTCTCCTCAATTTCGGGGTGGCGAATTTACGTGGATGACGTCTCGGTATACATCGGTAGCGCGACCAGCGCGATAAATCCGAATATTAAGCCTTACGCCTGGAACTCATAACGTAGTAGTTCGCGCATGGGCTGGAGACGGCAGTTACGGTACGGGGTACCGCACTGTCAATGTTGGCGGCGGTACAGCGGACCAGGTTAGCGTGAATCTTTCCGCGCCCGCTAATAACGCTACATTGACGTCGCCTGTCAATATCGCAGCGACAGCGACGACTACACTCTCGGCAATTACCGGATGGCGCATTTACGTGGATAATGCCTCGGCGTACATTGGCGGTGCGACGAACACGATCAGTCCGAACGTTACCATGACTGCGGGCACCCATAACATTGTCGTCCGCGCGTGGGACGCCTACGGCAACTACGGTTCGCAGAATCGCACAGTGACCGTTGGCAGCGCCTCGACTCCTCCCTCACCGCTAAAAGTTGTGACGACCGCGGTAGCTGGCGGGACAGTGGGATCGGCTTATAAAGCCACGTTGTCAGCCAGCGGTGGCACTGCACCCTATTCGTGGATTTTGGCCTCCGGATCCATGCCGTCGGGGCTCACGCTGTCCAGTTCGGGCGTCATCAGCGGTACGCCGACGTTATCAGGCACGAGCTATTTCAGCGTAACGGCGAAAGACTCGGCCAGCTCTCCGCAGGCAGCGACCCAGGCCGAGAGCATTACCATGGCTTCGGCTTCAACTTCTTCACCTCTGTCGCCACCCTCTGGCTACACATCCAGCCAGATGATTTTTGAAGACAAGTTCAATAGCTCTACGCTGGATACCAACGTATGGAATCCGTGGATGTCGGCAGGCGGCGGCCGCTGGAATGATCAGGGCGCCTTGCCTAGTCCCTACTCGGCAATGAATAACTGCTCGGGCAACAGTTGTTCCGGCGCCAACTCACTTGACTATACCGATGGGTATCCTTCGGCATATGGCACGAATACCACAGGTAACCACCTGGTGACTGGTAGCGGTGGCTTGAAGTGTATCGCCACGACAAGTACTTACTTCTCCAGCAAAGGTTATTCCTGGGCGACGTGCAACATATCGACCGATGGAAAGCTGTCGTTGCCAACCAGTGGAACTACCTACATTCAGTTCCACGCGAAGATGCCTGATTCGAGATATGGCGCATGGGCAGGCCTGTGGTTCCTGAATGGAGGCGCCGAGATCGATCTACAGGAATCTGGTACGTGTAGTGGTTGCGAGGGTTCTGCCACCGCCAACCGCATCCTTGCGATGCATAACTGGAACGATGGCAGCGGACAGGTACAGGTGGACACTGGCGTTGACCTCACGGCTGCCTATCACACCTACGCTCTGGAATTCAGCCCCGGCAACTTCATCAAGATGTACTTTGACGGCGTGCTCCAGCATACCTGGACTTCGAGCGTTCCGAGAGGAGCGTATGAAGTCATCATTGGCAACGACATCGCTAACCCGAACGTAGCTTCAGGCTGGCATACAGTTGCTGACCCAGCTCACCCGGGTCCCTTTGAACTCGATATCGACGATATCCAGATCTATAACCACTGAGGATATAACTAGCTTGCTTTCATGGGGACTGCCTATAGAGGCAGTCCCTTTTTCTGGACTTCTTTGCTGGACTACGCAAACAGCGGTTCGCGGGGAAACCCCAGAGCTGGTTAGTCCTTCGAATAGGGATTAGGGTGGGGAGTTGCTCCTGATGAGGGAAGAACGTCAGAAGCGTGCCTCAATTCATACGAGGCGGAGATCAACGGCGAGAAGGGCAGCGTGGCAAGCGTGCCGGGATATCGCCATCATTGTCCTCATCGTTTCACTGTTTGCGCTCACGGGCAGCACCCACGGCTTTCAAGAACTGGATACGGTGCGGTCGAGCACGCCACCGCAAGCACAGGGGTACCGGCTGGTTTTCAAGGATGACTTCGGCGCGCTTGATCTCAGTCCCAATGGTTTGGGAGTGCACACCTGGTATGAAGGCGTGTGGTGGAGCCAGAAGCACGCGCCGCTCAGGAACATCTCCGCCTCCGACTCTATCGTTTCGCTAACTTGGCAACGCGCCCAGGATGCGCCGGACACAAGCATCACCACTTTGTCCCGTGACAAGCGACACTTCGCCGCATGGCGATACGGCTACTTCGAAGCGCGTATGCGATGGGATGCGGTTCGAGGGGCGTGGCCCGCATTCTGGCTCATTCCGGTACAGAACGCGACTGCCCAGGATTTCCACAATGGGGTGAGCGAATCAGGCGAGATCGATGTTTTTGAAGGGCAAGGGGACCACCCACACACTTTCTACGGAACCATTCATGACTGGGTAGACCACCATGATAAGCCAAGCGGAAAAAATCAGTTCCAACTTTCCAACGACATAGATTTTTCGCAATTCCATGTTTACGGATTGCTTTGGACCCCAGGCAAGGTCACTTGGTATCTCGACAACCGGCCCCTTCACTCGGAAACAACGCCGGCTGTCTTCGACAGGCAAGACTTCTTCATCGTCCTGGGAATGCAGGAAGGAGTGAACTGGAAATACGGTGACTTATCCGGCGTCACCGCCTCTAACATGATCCTGAACGTTGACTGGGTTCGCGTGTGGCAGAAGTAGGCACTGGATTTCCGTCTGAGCTCAGTTGATTGGACGCCCTACCAGTTGCGCCACATGCTTCGATTTTCCGCCACTCTCGACAGCAGGGGCCCGAAACGAGTGAGCAGATCTATCTCCATATCAAACGCCTGTGAATCTGCCGAGGGCCAAGGCGCGACGCGACGGACGTTAGTAAGCCTGCAATCGGGCGGTGAATTGGTTCCCCCGAAGAAGGAAAACGCCGCCTCATATCCCGCCTCCAGGACAAGCCGACGGGTAGTCTCTGTAAATGCACTGCGTGATCCGAGAGGATAGGCTAGAGCGCGCGTACGCGTTCTCGTGTGCGCTTCGATTTCTTTTTTTGAACTCACGAGTTCGTGAAGTTGCTCCTCTGCCGGCAAGCGGCTCAAAATCGGGTGAGAAAGAGTATGTGATCCGATTTCCATTTCGTAATGAACTAACTCGCGGATCTCCGGCCAATTCATGAACCTTCTTGGCTGGGCGGATATTTGGACTCCCGCTTGTTCCCTGAGCCGTGCCAAAAAACGATCAGGATCGCGATTTTCACGAGATTTGAAGAATCGTAGAACGGTCTCGATCGCAGATTCGCGATCAGAGCCACTGTCCACTGTTAAGCGCAAGGGTGGTGGCATCTCCAGACGCGATCTTCGAGAGTTTCGTATCAGAAACGAGATTTCGTCCCACCATGGTAGAGCGGCGGTTCCCACCATTTGCGGCACGACAAAGAAGACTGCCGAGCAGCCGTGGGCGCGCAGCACGGGAAGCGCGACTTCGTAGTTGTCCAGATACCCGTCGTCAAAAGTCAGGAGCGCGTAAGGGCGTTTCATCTGCGCGGGGTGGTTCAGCAGATAGAGAGCTTCCGTAAGCCCAATAATTTGAGCTTGACGCTTGAGCAGGACGATCTGCCGGTCGAGTTGATCGGCGGACACGGCCATCACACCCCGGTCAAAATCGCAGCTCGACGCATCGCCGACTCGATGATAGTTGAAAACGAGGAGGCCAGGACGAGTTGGAGCCATTTTGAGCAGGTGGACCAAGCCTGTCCGTTTTAGCGTCTTTGCAAATACATGCTTGCTCGACATCGTACGCTCCTTTGGACAAGAAGAGCGGTTCCCAAACACGTTCTGTGTCGCCCGCTCAGAACCGAAGCAGAAGCTGTTTCATCTTTCATTGATAGGAAAAAACTCATGCCGCTCGCGCTCGCCGTGGAATCTCCGGTGCGGGTTTCCCGGATTCGAGCAGAACGTTCAGATAAACGGAGCGTGTGAGT
The DNA here is from genome assembly GCA_963777415.1 of uncultured Acidobacteriota bacterium. Classification (GTDB taxonomy): domain Bacteria; phylum Acidobacteriota; class Terriglobia; order Terriglobales; family Acidobacteriaceae; genus JAEZPW01. The sequence goes on along the minus strand of CAVZQL010000015.1, from coordinate 130,383 downwards.
TCTATCTGGCGGGAGTACTGGAATCTGTCGTTGAAACGCTGGCGAGCAGCCCGCCCAAGCCGAAGCCGGAGGTCACGATCTTCGACCAGGCGGGTCAGCGCTTCCGCCAAAAGCGGCACTGACTTCGGGGGCACCAAAAGTCCGCTTTCGCCATGTACTACAACTTCCGCAACGCCGCCGACCGCGGAGGCGATAACGGGCAGTCCCGCTCTCATCGCCTCCAAAAGACTGATAGGGAGCATTTCGTAGTTCGATGCGAGAACAAACATGTCAGAGGACGCGAGAAGCGAGGGAACGTCGTCGCGATCGCCCAAAAAGTCGATGTGATCGTGAATGCCGAGTTCGGCCGCCAGTTGCTCGCAGCTTTCCCGCAACGGACCATCGCCTATCAAGCGCAGACGAGGACCGGGCTTAATGCCGGCAAAGGCGCGCAAGAGAACCTCATGGTCTTTTTGGGCGCAAAATCGCGCCACCATCGTGATCACTGGCACGCGGCCAGAACTCAGGTCGGCGCGCTCCGTACAGTCCGGGATACCGTTGTGAATGGTCACTACTTTGGACGGAGGTCCTATCCCGTGTTTGCGGGCTACGCGCGCGCCCTCGTCGGAAACGGAGATCAGGCGGTCGCACCAGTTTGAGGCAAGGCGTTCGCAAGGTCCCCCGATGACACCCCAGACGCGAGAAAGCGCCGAAGTTCCGAACAGCCAATTGTGAATGGTGTAAACAGACGGAACGCCGAGCAGATGTCCCGCGAGGCGGCCGAGAAAACCGGCTTTTGACGTATGCGCATGGATCAGATCCGGCTGAAGCCGCCGAATCAGTTGGCGAATTTCCCAGAAGGCCCGGACGTCCCCAATTGGCGACACTTGCCGCTGAAGGTGCGGCAGAACATGAACCGGAATGTCGCGATTACGGCACGCCTCGGTTAGGAAACCTTCTTCTCCAGTTGCGACGGCGACATCAAATTCCTCCCGCATGGCCGAAGCCAGGCTGAGCACATGGTGCTGTGCGCCGCCGCGGTCCGCCCGAGTAACGATGTATAGAAGTTTAGCCTTGCCTTCAGGGTGGGAGGGGCGGAGCTTCTCCGCCTTGCGAGATGCCATTCGCAAGTTGTGGGCCGGACGACGCGGATGGTTCGCAACTTCAAGCTCACTGCACACGGTTTTCGCGGTCTTACGCAAGGCCATCAGTAGAGTTCTCCTTCATGGGCATGTTCTTGGGACCAAACGATTATTCAGGGGATATGGGCGGCTGCAAGACCTATATACTTCTCGCCGGAGGCACCGTGTTTCTTATCGGGGTTGGAACATACGTGGCGGGATTGAGAAAGATTTGTCCGAGGGAGCTCTCAGACGGTTCTCCTCGTACTCACTAAATCGTGTTCCCCAGCTTCAACGCCCTGCGGTACCTGATCGACCCGCGCAGCCGGCAGGTACTCTGCATAAAGGTCAATCCATTGATCCACGATGGCCGTGATCCGATAACGCTCAAGGCAATGTTGCCGGGCGGCACGGCCCATAGCTGCACGCTGCTCGGGTGCAGCTTCCATCAATCGTTGCAGAGCCACCGCAAGCAGAGCTGGGCTGCCTGGAGGAACAAGGTAGCCGCTGACGTTTTCAACAACGATCTCAGGGTTGCCACCCACAGCGGTAACAACCGCCGGCAACCCCATCGCTGCGGATTCCAACAGAGCCAGCGACAGTCCCTCGAATTCGGAGCACATGGCAAAGGCGTCCGCCGCATTATAAAGATCGACGATATCCTCCCGTGCGCCGCAGAAGCGGACGCGTCCGTTCAGATCGCGCCGGGCGCATTCGTCCCGCAATTCCTGTTCGAGGGGGCCGTTTCCCGCTACCAGAAGCACGAAGTCATCGCGCCCCAGCAGTTCAACTGCACGGAAGAGAGTTGGATAATCCTTCACTCGGACCAGTCGGCCTACCGCGAGCCATACGAACTCGGAGCCGATGCCGAGAGCGCGCCGGGCGCGTAGTCGCTGTTCTTCCGAGCGCGAGAAAACGTCAGTATCGACGCCGTTCGGAATCATGCGAAGCTTGTTCCGCGGCACTGCTCCCACGCGAACGTATCGCTCGAATCCGGCTTGGCAGATGATCGTTGTCCGGTCGGCGAGGTGGTCCGTTGCACGGTACAGGAGTTCCTTGTGCCAGGTCGGTCCGCCCCGCCTGGACGATTCAATCGTGCTGTGCGCAGTGCAGATCAATGCGGGCATTTTGCAAAACAGCCGCGTGATCCGACCGAGGATATTGGCGTGATACATATGGCAGTGCACCACGTTTGGGCGAAGACGCCTGACGACTGAGCGGAGCCGCAAAATCGCCCTCAAGTCCGGCATTCCGGCCTTCATGTCCAGCGAATACACTGGGATGAGTTGCCGCTCAAGCTGCTGTACATACCCAACCGGCTTGACCAGGCAGGCAATGGAAATCTCCCAACCTCGCGCCTTTAACTCGCTCGCGAGGCGAACGACTTGCGACTCGGCGCCCCCGATTCCCAGGGTCGTCACTACGATTAGAATTCGCTTTGCGGGGTTCGTTTCTGGCTTTGACATAGAACAAGATAGCTAGGCGTCGGAGTGTCTTGCCGGGCGACCTTTGACCGCAAGCTCCGCGTGCGACTCTTGCGTTCCAGCAATACTGCCCGCCAATTTCTGATAAACTGCGGTGGTTTGGCGCGCGACCGAGTCCCACGACCGAGTCTTCCGAACGAACTGGCTGCCCGCAATCCCCATCGCATGAAGCCGCTCCGGCCCCAACCCCATCGCCACGGCGATTGCCTCAGAAACAGCTTCTACCGTCGGTTGCGCGATAGGAACACCGCACTCGCCACGCTCGATCAGTTCGCCCAAACCTCCGGAGGCGCTTGCAAGAATGGGCCGCTGGTGCGACAAAGCCAGATTGGCGACACCGCTCTCCGAGAAGAACTCGGTGTAGGGCAGAAGAACGGCGTGATGTCGCGCCAGCAGAGGCCCGATTTCCTCATCGCGAATTCGGCGTTCGATGACCTCAATGCAGTCGGGCTTGGCCGCGATGAGCTGCTTGCAGGCCTCCCAGTACTTTTCTTCGGACCTATTATGAATTTCTCCCGCGATGGTCAGACGGACGGGAACACGGGAGTCGTCAGGCCACATCTGGACTGCCCGAATGGCCAGGTGAAATCCTTTATCCTCCCGAATCCTGCCGAATGCCAGCAGGCGAAGACAGTCAAAGGTGGGGAATGCCAACCTGCCCTCGGTCGCGTTTGGATACGGTCCATGTGGAATCACGAAAATGCGATCTGCATCCGGGCGGACGTGTCGAACCAGCACATCCTTCCCGGTTTCATTGTGAACGATAAGCCCGTCACCCAAACGGTAGGGGAGCTGCAGGATCCTGCGCTCTAGCCAGCGAAGTCCGCGCGGCAAGAGCCACCTGTGCGGCAAGGGGTCATGCACCGTCACAACGACTGTGCACCGGCGCAGGATCACCGGCAAGAAGAACGCCAACCCCAAAGGGGGATAAAGCGTGCTCGCGAAGTGAACGAGCTCACCGCGTCGAAGCAACCGGAACTGTGCGAGCATGGCTCTCGCCGCGTACTTTAAAGTTCTCAGAATCCGTCCGGCAACTCCTGCATGCGATGTTTTGCGGAAGGGCGCGTGTGCTACTTCTGCCCCTGCGTCCCGGACTTCGGCCTCGTACTCGTAATTGGCCGGACAAAACAGCAGCACCGCAATTCCGGACCTGGCCAGCGCCGCGACCAGTTCCGATACGTACCACGCCATGCCGCCCGCGGGCTCCGACGTATGCACCACTACGCGTGAGTGCGCCAATGTATCTGCGCCGTTTCGCATCGTAAAGTACCGACCTTCTTTAGTTGGGTGCAGCTAGTACAACCTGATCAATTTGGTTTCGCACGTGGCAACCCCTCTACTCCCGGCCTGGGGTATCCACGTGGTTTCCCGCACGGCGTTATCCACCTTGGTGATGGGGGCTGGACGGCCAACCGCGTGGCGGCGACAAGCAGTTATGTACTCTTCTTCTCTCGAGTATCGGCTGACCACAATTGCAAGAAAAATGTAGGCAAGAAAATCTCCAGGTCCTTGAGCGGTTCCAAATAGACCTCCGGCTTCAACAGTCGCGTGCAATAGCAGGAGGAAGCAACCAAGCAGCGCCCACTGCCCATTCCGCCAGGTGTAAGAGCTGCGGAACGACAGGTTCCAGCAGCGGCGAAGCAAAAACCAAAACAAAACCATGACTGCCGCCGAGCCCATGAGTCCCTGCTCGGCAGCGGCCGTAAGATATGCGTTGTGATATCCCCCAGGGATATAGGTGGGATCGTCCTGGACCGACTGGTATCCATACCCCAGAAGGGGCCGCTCGGTAAATTTCCGGCACGCGACCGACCACAACTCCCATCTGCCCTCGGTAAAAGAGGACAAATCGCTGGAATTCGCCAGCGTGATCGCCATGGCAGCTCCAATGACCATGGCAGCGGCCAGAACCGCGCCGGCGACACGCACCAGTAAACGCCGGCTTCGCAACGCGTTGATCGCCAACAGGGCGAGTACGCCGAGGCCGAAAACAGCCAAAGGCGCGCGCGAGCCGGTTAGCGTGGAAGCGATCGCCAGCAGCACCCCTCCCAAAAACCAATAGTATTTTCTGCTGCGCAGCAGGCACATCGCGCAGACGTATGCAAATACGCAATCGAATGCAATGGAATTGAGCGAGATTCCTACCTTCAGCATGGCGCCCTTGAATACCCGTGTTACTGCGTATGTGGGCGTCACCATGCCTATGTACTTCACGTATATGGCGATAATCAGAATGCCTAGTATCACGCTTCCGAGGAGGAGAGAACCGCCGAACGTTTTGGCGGTCGGAGGGTGACGTAGAACGCGGCACAGCATGAGAGAAAACGCACAGATAATGAATAGTTTCACCCATTCCAACATCGCGCGAACCGGATCGCTGGCGGCAATCGATGGAACGAGTAGCACGGCGCACAGAAGTCCCAGCGTGAGGGCAAGCGTTTTCTCAGCGTGCGTAGTGGGTACCTGCAACGCTAGAAGCAAGGCGAGTCCTGCGGATGTCGCGACCATAAGCGGGCGGAAGAGCAGAATGGCGACGGGTCTGTCAACTACCCAGACCACCCAATACATGCCCAGGGATACCGGCATAAGAAATGCCAGCACCTGCGCGAATACTATAGAGCTCGATTTCCTGAAGCTGGCCATCAAATTTCCTTGCCGGCGGCCACCATGGCAGGGACCATTTCGGGTGCGCTCGTATTCACAACGCAAGTACGCAGGTTAAGCACAAGTGCAACTGCCTCCGTGGCCACCGAACACCAGATAATCCAAGCGGCGCCGTTCGAGGTTCCAATTCCTATGCGTAGCAGATTGGCGGCCACATACGCGCACAACTGACGACGGACGTAGATACCGCCTTGTGATCGTATGAACAGATACCGGGCCACCAGCGCGTTCATGGACATCACCAGGAAATAACCGACCCATGCCGGTAGAAGCCGCGCGACCTCCCTTAGTTCGGCTCCTTTAAACTTGCCATGCATATAGGCCAGGCGGATCACCGGAATACGAAACATCAGGAGCGTGAAGGCAAAAACCAGGACGATGCCGCCGATGATGAGTATCCAGCGGCGAAAAACCGACTGCTGTTCATTCACCTCGGTGGAACAAAGACGAGCTTGCACGAGTAGCGACAAGGGTTGCGCAAGCAAGCTGTAGCCTAGCATTCCAATTCGCGTCGCGCAGTTGTTGGCGGATATAATGCCGGTGCCCGCCTGCGAAAGAAAATACATCATCGCAAGCTGATTGCCGGCGAAGCCTCCGTACTCAACGGAAGAGGCGATGAGCTGCCTAAGGAACTGACGAAAGTCTGGAAGTCTCCACAGCGCAATCCACGAAGTGCCCCGCGTTAGGACGGGTTGCGAACGGAGGACACAAACAAGAGAATAGAGTCCCACGAGCGCAAACCCGGCCGTCATGGAAATTGGCAAGCTCAAGTTGCTCAGCCTGCCGATCGCGTAGAGGCCGAAGAGCACCAGGGTCATGACGGGGTAAGGCAGGCCGCACACGCTCATGGCCCACAGGTTGCGTCCGCGAGCCGTACAGATTCCCACCCAGATCCCAATAAAAAAAATAGGCACGTAACAGACACTGAGAATGGCGAGGATGTTGCGAACATCCTTGGCCTCGGTACTGTGAAACACGTGCAAGAGCAACGGAGTGCAGAGCAGCATGAGCGCGGTCATGGCCGCGCTGAGCAGGCAGCCATAAAAAAGCAAGCCCGGTAGCCAAGTAACCGTGGCGGAACGGCGCCGGGCTTCCGCATAGGCCGGGGTGAAGGCCAACCCAAATGCGCCAAACATGAAGCTGGCTAAGGTGGTCGGAAATTGCTGAAGGCCAAAATAGGCGTCGGTCACGGCAGAAAGGCCGAACTTCGCCGCGATGAACGACTCACGGGCAAACGCCGACACTTTGAACGCGGCGCCGATTGCAACAGTCACGCCGACGAGCACGGCGGGGCCGAACAAAAGCTTCTTCCAAAAGCGCATTTCAGCCCTCGCGGATCCAGCGTGCACTGGTTTCAGCACTCGACATTTTGGGGTTGCAGTAATAACCGCCAATACTCGCGCGTGGATATTTGGCCTGGTTCATCGCCGGCGGCCTTCCTTAATAGGCGCCGTCGCCGGTGAGGACAACCACAACCGTCCTTGCTAACAGGTAGAGATCCATCCATACAGACCAGTTGCGGACATAATAGGCATCATAGGAAACCCGTTCGTCGTAGGTCGTGTGATTGCGTCCTGATACCTGCCACAATCCGGTAAGGCCAGGGGTTGTTCTTACGTACCATGAGTAGCCTTCTTTGTACTTAGCCACTTCCTCATGCACGATAGGGCGCGGGCCAACCAGGCTCATCTCGCCCCGAACGACGTTCCAGAGCTGGGGAAGCTCGTCCAAACTGGTCTTTCTCAACAACCCTCCCACCGTAGTGATTCGAGGATCGTGGCGCAATTTTTGATTCTCCGCCCACTCCTTCCTTAGTTCGGGGTCGGCCGCCAGAGTTCGCTCCAGTATTTGGGCGGCGTCCCTCACCATGGTCCTGAATTTCCAGATGCGAAAAGCGCGACCGTCCCGCCCCAATCTCATTTGGGTGTAAAACACCGGCAATCCCGACTCAGCCGCAATCGCCGCCGCTATGACAGCCGTCAGGGGAATAAGAAACGGACTCAGCAGGACGCAGATGCTGATGTCGATCACCCGCTTTACCACGCGCGCTCCAGGACGAAGCAAATCGTTCCGGAGGTGTAGTCCCAGCGTACCCCCCAGATCGCGAGCGTAAGAGTCCGCCTTGTAGACCAAGGGAGTATCGGGAACGATAATGACATGGGCAAAAGCCTTGCCGCTCCGTTCGAGCACGTCGGCGAATTCCGATTGCGACAGTTCCGGAGCGGCCAGCAAGGCATGCCTCACGCCACACGACACGATCCGGTCCAGATGCTCGAATCGGCATACCGTAATGTCGTCCATTTGCGGTGCCGGAGTGCGATCGCTGACCAGCGCCACTGGACGGAAGCCCAGATGCGGTTGGCTCCTGAGTTTGTGCAACAGTGACAGCGCTATCTCCCCCCCTCCCAGGAGCGCGATGGGGTAGCCCCACCAGTTGAAACGGGACCCAATCCGCCGAACTACGCTTCGTATCATCGTCAACGCGACGGAGGTGCCAATACAGGCCGCCAAGCACATTAACTGCCAATGCAGCGGCGCGCCATTTTCCGCGAGCAGCCACGAAGTGAAGAGAAAGACGCCAGCGTTCGCGATGGTTATGCGTTGAAGGTCATCCACCGCACTGACGTTAACTCCCGGATATATTCCGCAAATCCAGTAACAGACCAGGAACAGGATCAACATCGGCCACAACTGCAACTGAGTAGCGTGGCGCGCGATGATGTCCTTACCGCCGAAGAGCAACCTAAGCATCATCCACAACGCCACGATATCGGCCGTAAGCACCGTTACCGCCGACATGAGCGGCCGATAGTGGTTGTCAATGAACGGGTAGTGGCTATCAATCGACGGAGACGGTGATGTAGAGAGCGGCTCTATCGGGAAAATGTCTATGCTGGACATTACTTAATAGCTCCAATCTGGGCCTGGAGAATTGCTCTTGGGAAAGGATTATTGAGAGGTTACTTTTTCGAACGAATCGCGCAAGGAGTGCCGCCGTCATCGGGTCTCTTCATTAACTTGCGAATCCATTCGAGACAAAAAAAAGGCAGGGGAGCCGGGTCATCAAGGCGCCAGCAGGCGTTCTTCACTTTGGCGCCTGCCGGACGCGAGTCGCGGAAGGAACGCGATGAGAAAACTGACCGCCAGTAAAAGGGCGGATAGCTCCAAACCCAAGGGTTGTGAGGCTTTTCAACGGCTGGCAGCGGCAGTCCGAGCTCATAGCAATACGCGGCCAACGGAATATTGACGCCATTGAGCATGGCGACCTCTTCTTGCCAGTCGGTACGTCCCACCGTGGGCTCGATCATAAAGAACTTGCCGGTGCGTTCGTCCCGCTTGAACTCCATGCTGCACATGCCGACACACTGCGCCTTGTCGAAAAAAGCCGTTGTCAGGAGTTCCAGTTCGTTTTCGCATTCAGGCGCTGTTGTGCAGCTTGCCGTACTTCCGGTTTGAGGGGGCCAACACCGCAGTTTTCGCCCAACAAACGATCTGACCACGACACCACCTTCGCCGCGGTACTGAAGGCAAAAGTAAATGCTACTTTCTCCGCCTTCCACCCATTGCTGAACGATTACTTCAGGCGCTTTCGAGAGAGTCGCCCTGCACGCGGCCGCGGCTTGCTCGCGCGACCATACCATCTGCGCACGCGGCGCCTGGGCCCGAACCAGATACTCGGTATCACAAGGTTTGACCACCGCGGGAAAGCTGAATTCGTCTAACTTCGAGAAATCCCGCTCTTCCCTGACTATGATTGCCCGCGGGACCGCGAATCCATATCTCTCGGCGAGACGCTGGAAGTCTCCTTTGTCCAATAGCGCGCAGAGGCAATCGTGTTCCGGCAGACGAATCTGAAAGGCTTCCTTCAACCGCTCCCGATACTGTGAAATGGTGCGAACCTGAACATCAGTTCTTAGAAAGAGTATGGGACGATGATCAAGGCGCTCGCGCAGCGCCAAGAGACCATCAATCAACGCGGGGCCAGTCATGTCGTGCACCAGGAATCGACGCACGTATCGCGAGTGCATGCCTGGCAATCTCGCGTCTTGATCCACAAGAATGACCGGGACGCCGGCTATACCCACGCTGCGGGCCATCCCAAGCCCTGCGATGTCCGCGCCGACAATAACGGCTGACCTCTTCGTGACATGCCGGGCGGCATCATCGGACATTGTATTCTGGGAATTCGAGAGTTGAGGCAGGCTGGCCATATTCGCTATCTCGCAACCTGGGTAAGGTGCTTAGCTAGGCGGCTGGCCGTGTATCCGGTTCCCGCGACAAATCGCATAACGGGACCGAAATAGTTCGCCGAGACTAAGCCGACGAAGTACAGCCCGGGAACCGAGGACTGGAAATCCTGGGAAAGCGCGAGCACGGAACCTTTCGACTTCAAACCCGACCGAATCTTCTCGCTAAGGAAGGGCAAGCGCATGCAATCAACCTCATATCCCGTCGCGGCGATCACGTGGCTGGTCATAAAATCATGCTGCACGCCCTTCTCGTCGGAGAATTGCAGATATACGCGTCCATTCCAGATCTCCGCACGTTGGGGAGCGCACCCCAGCAACATTGGCACGCGCCCTTCAACGCGATTTCTCATTTGCCAGCCTCCCGCCGGACCGAGGCTGTTCTTGACGAGTCGTATCCGGGTTTCTCGCGGCAAATACCGAAACAGCATGGGGGCTTCGAAGAATAAACGATGCCTCCACCCCGGGCCTAGCTGTGACATTGGTGCGCGGATGCGATCCCACAGAGACCTTTGCGTCGGCGTAGGGTTGAATATGAGGGAAGATCGTCGTGCGACCAATTGCACCTGGGCGCCAGTTTCGTGCAACAACGCCGCAAGGTCCAGGGCGGACGATCCAGCGCCGACGACGGTCACGTGGCACCCCTTGAACCGTCGCAGGTCATGTTGCTGCGAACTGTGAGACAGGAATTCCGGCGGCAGGTGACGAAAAGTCGCGGGCACGTTCTGGAAATAACTGAATCCCACGGCGACTATCACTTGCGACACGCGGACATTCTCCCCGTCATCGAGTTGCAGCACGAATCCGTTTGATACCCGATCAACCGCCGTTACAGTTCTATCCTCTATGTCGGGGACGAACCGTTCTTGAAAAGAGAGTCCGTACGCCACCATGGTTTCCAAGGAAATCGGAACCCCGTTATCTCCATAGGGTATGCCGCGTCGCTTGCAGAACGATTTCAATGTGAACTGTCCTTCGGGATCGTGCAGGTTGGACGCGAAGCCTTCCGATTTCAGCAACATGCCCTGCGGCATGCGTGTGTACCAGCTTTCCATTGCTTTGCCGAAAATGCGGAAGCGGATTCCAGCAGCGCGCAAATTCGCGGCGATCGACAATCCGTACGGTCCCGCTCCGATGATGGCGACCTGAGCGGGCTTGTGCGTCGCAACGCTCACACTCGTACGACCGCTATGAGCGGCCTCACCCGCCACCGCGGGCGAAGGAAGGTTAAAGGAATTGTTTGTGATGAGGTGGTCTGGAGTCATTAAAGAACTGGCCGGTCCGAGTACTTTCTCGCGCACTGCAATTTGCCTTTCTTAGCTGCGGCCCCGTTGTGTGAATTTTCGATGGAGACCGCCACCGAATGCGTGGATAGGTTGATTTCATGTGCCCAACACAGATACATTTTCGGCGCCTGCCCTGCTGCGCCTTGCAGGCGAACGCTCATGTGCCAGGGCGGGAGATTCTGCTTCGAACTATGCGGTTGCCGTATAGCCGTAGTGGTAAGAGTAGTCTGGCGAGGTGCGCGGAACGCCGTTGAGCACCACCTCCAGCACCGGTGCCGAGTGCACTTCCTGCAGGAGTTCGAGGCTGCGCTTTATCGATTCTCGCGTGGTTACGCCCGATCTCCCAACGAGTATGACTCCGTCAACCAATGACGAAATCGCACGTGCGTCGGCGTAGGGAATGATTGGTGGAGAATCGACGACCACGTATTCGAACTGCTGCCGCAAACTCAACAGGACGGAGCGCATTCTACTCGCTGTAAGCAGCTCACTAGCTTCGCCAGGTACCACCCCTACGGGCAGCATTGTCAGATTGGGCAGTCCGGGTACGGGCGTTAGTGCGTCCTCCACGGATGAGTAGTCGCACAACACCTCGGCTAGTCCATGCTGACGCTCAATCCCGAATATCGCTGCCAGTCCTGGTTTGCGCAGGTCGGCGTCCACAATACATGTCTTCTTCGTTCGCGCGAGTGCAACCGCAAGGTTAACGGCAATTGTCGTTTTGCCTTCGGATGGCGCGGCCGAAGCAATCAGCAAGACATGAGCTTCGTCTTCGGGAAAAGACAAAGTTACGGAAGTGAATAAGCCCCGCAAAGCTTCGGCTTCACGCGAGTTCGGTCGTTGGAGCAAAAACGGCCTGCGCTGAGAGAGCCAACCTGGTTTCACTAGAGCTTTCCGTTCCGTTGCCTCCATTAGAGGGATAAGTGAAACGCTTGGTAAACCTGTCCAATCTCGGACATCGTCGATCGTGTGGACTCGGGTATCCAGGCTTTCGCGAAGGAATGCAAGCAGAATCCCCCCTAACAGCCCGCCTACAAGCGCCGCAGCCATATCGAGTCCGCGCTTTGGGCTCGTAGGCTTGTTCAGAATCGGGGCATGCTCGACCCACCGGATGTTGCTCGTTCGTGCTTCCGCTGAAATGGCAGCCTCTTTTACCTTTGCGTATAAAGAATTGTAGAGATCCTCATTGGCCTGGGCCGTCTTCTTGAGGGTCTCATACTGAGCCACCTGGCCTACTTGACTCGTCGCCTTCTTAAGCTCCTGGTTTAGGAGATGCTCGCGTGTATTAGCTGCCGCGAAGCTGGTATTGATGTTCGTAACGACCCGATTCTGTTGTGATTTGAGCTCCGCCTGTAATTCGTCAACCTCGGCCTGCAATTCCTTGATCTTGGGATTATTTCTACCCAACAGCACAAGCGATAGCTTCAATTCAGCGCGGGCAGTGTCCAGCTTTTCTGAAAGCTGCTGTACGGCTGGATCTGCGCTGACTTGCGCTAACGCGTCTGGTCTGTTTCCCGCGGCTCTATCGCGCAATGCCTCGAGTTGGATTCGTTCAGCCTGTGCAAGAGTGAGTTGGCGGTTCAGCTCTGACATGCGCTCGTCGAAGCTGTTAAGCGAATTACCGGCGGCGACAATTCCAGACGATCTCTGGAATTCGGCCAACGCCCGGTTCGATTCATTCATGCGTACTCGAATGTCATCCAGTTCGCGCGACAGCCATTCGGTAGACTTGCTGATGACATCGTTTCTGGTCTGGTAGTCGCTTTCGATAAAGCTTTCGACCAGGGTGTTGGTTACAAGCGCGGCCAGCCTGGGATCGTGCGCTGCAAAGCTCACCGCTATCAGCCAACTTACGCTGTCGCGTTTCACTTTGAGCGAACTGCTGAAATGCTCGAGTGCACGGTATTCGGAGGAAGTAGTTTCCGGCGAATTGCTCCCAGGCTGCTGCGGAGAAGTTGCCATCTTCCCGTTCGACTTAGGCGGCACACCTAGCCACTCCGTGTTGTGGTCGAGATGCAATTTGCGAATTACCGTCAAGGCTAACTCGCGGCTTTCCAGGTTTTTCGCTTGCGTTTCCGCATACTGCGTTGAATCCGATTGTGTTTCCACCGGCTGCAATGAGAACGTCTCGTGCCCTGATTCCACTTCAATCCGGGCGACCGGTTCGTATGTTGGCTTGGTCAGGAATACAAACGCGCCGACAGATACCACAACCGCGGCGGCGAAGGCCAGGGACCACTGCCAGTGCTTGCGGATTATGCGCAACATGGGAAGCAGGCCAGGTTCATTGCCTGATATCGTGCCTGCGTCCGCCACTAAAGGCCGGCGATAATTCTCTGCCGCTACTATCGCGCTTTTTGGGGCAAGGTCCGCCCCGCCTGAACCATTGAGAAGTCCAAATTGTTTGTGCATTCGTTTCCCCGGGAACAAATGAATAAAGGCGAGCAACGCGGGTCATGAACCCCGCTTAGACTACCCGCTCGATTTCGTAGCCTTCCAATGACAACGCCATGGACTGGTGAATGAGATCGACCGAAACCACCAAGCGTCTATCTCCATGGCATCCTGTCAGTACCCCTTCGATTCCATCCAGTGAGCCGCTGCAAATGCGCACGCGTTGACCCAGTTTGAGATACGCGTGCGGCGATACTGGTACGTCACTGTTCAAGACCGAACGTACGGTTTCTAGTTGCGAGGCAGGGATCGCGGTCGGTTCCCCATTCGCACCTACCCACCGGAATACTCCCGACGTGCGCAGCACTTGTAGACATATCTGGCGCCACGCCGCCGTTTGCACGAACACATAACACAGGAACAACGGCGCCGTAATCACCTTGCGACGGTCACTCCAGCGATGCACTTCCTGAGTAGTAGGGACAAACGTGACGATGCCTCTGTCGTGCAAATCGGTGGCGATTCTCCGCTCATGCTTGGGCCGTGTCTGAATGGCGTACCACTCTGCCTTTTCGGGGCTGTTCTCAATATCGCTTTTTATGTTCGACATTGCTTGCTGCGGATGCATAGCTTCGCCCTCTGAGTCCCATCGGTTCGGGATCCTGTTTGCTCGTGCACACTGCTCGCCACCCGACTACGGGAAACGACCCGTCGGCAATGGTTATCTCACCTGCATCCTGAGTTCAGCATTGTCAGCAACCGAACTCCGCCGCGACTGCGAACCCCATGTCTTCGCCAGACTCCCCCGAGCGCAACACAGAGCCCTCGGTTCGCAACCGAAGCCGCTCGGCTTGCCCGCTCAAGGGCAGAAGCACTTCGACCTCGATGCTCGCCCCAGCGGGCACAAGGGATTTGTTATCGCACACGACGTATATCCCCGACTTGCTCATGTCGCGCGTGAAACCCATGCCGCGCTGCTCCTCCCCGGAGTGGCTCCAGGAGAAAGTCACAGGCGCCTGTACTGGAAATCGAACAGAGATTCGTTGTTCGGTATTTCCTTTGCGCATGAACTCCCCATCGCGAAATCACCGCGATCTTTCCTGGGTTCCCGCCGCGCCGGGTACCTCAGCGACATTAAGGCACCTGCTCAAAGGCAACAAGTCTCCGAAAGTTTGGGCCGAAATGGATGGTTTCGGCACACCTGGAATGCGCAACACGGACGGTGCACGTAGGGTTATGTAGCGGGACCGAGAAGCGGTAAGCGCGGGCGGAATATACGCATACCTTCCGGGGTGGCAAATTAGGTACTTTCTTACCTAATACCCACCGATCTAGGGGGACACACAAATGTGGCAAAAATTGGCAAGCAACACAGGGCAAAGCCGCTGCAACTATTCAGACAAGCTCACCTCGGACAGGGGGTCCGGGTGAGTCAGTTCGTTGTCCAAACAACCCTTAGGTGTTTCGCTTCGATGAATCGCAATAACCCCAAGGTGTCACGGATCCGCATTGTTCTTCTCGATTCCACTCGGATAGGTGCCCAGTTGTTCGCGAATGCGCTGAAGAGGGATCGCTTCGAGACCGTCTATGCGGGGTCTTGCAGCATGGAAGCCATCGGCGCCGCAGGCAAGGATGCCGCCGATATCGCCATCATCAGCACAAATGTCGACGGGCACACTGGCAAAGGATTCGAGGTCCTTCGCTCGCTACGGTCTGCATCTCCGAACGTTCGCACTATAGCGCTGTTCGATCATCCCACGCGGGACGCTGTTCTCGATGCGTTTCGCTCCGGTGCCCGCGGACTGTTCTGTAGAAACGAGTCGTTACCCGCACTTAGCAAATGCATTGTTGCCGTGCACCGGGGCCAATTATGGGCAAGCAATGCGGAACTGGAATACGTGCTTCAAGCTGCTGTCGCGCCTTCTTCCGCGCGTATTGTGGACGCCCAGGGCGTCCAACTCCTGTCGAAGCGCGAACAGCAAGTGGTCGCGTGCGTCTCTGAAGGCCTAACGAATCGCGAGGTCGCTGACTTCCTCAGCCTTAGCGAGAACACCGTGAAGAACTACCTCTTTCGGATCTTCGATAAATTGGGTATTTCCAACCGGGTGGAGTTGATGATGTATGCGGCGAGCCAGCGTCAACAGCAGGCCGATCCAGGTCTGCAAGACCCGGCAAAGGCCTTCGACGATGCTTCGTCCATGTTTCGGTGGTGCCAAGAGGCGGCGAAGAGATTCGTGTTCGCACAGTCCTCACTGGGCGAGATCTACCGCGAAGGCGGGGTAGTGCCCAAAGACAAGATCACCGCCTACATGTGGTTCTTGATCACGCAGCGAACAATCGCTGATGTCGAGTCGCGCACTCAGGCGGCCCTGCGCGAGTTGTGCGTGGAACTGACGGAAAAGCAAATCGGCGAAGCGACGCGCAAAGCGTCTGATTGGTTTAAGAAACATAAACCGCCTCAATCCAACTCGAGCCTACAAAACTCGAGCCCGCACAAGAAGAGGTCGCAAAGGATCCAACTGCGGCGTAGACGATGATGATACGGCGAATCGGACGAATCGCTCGCGCGCCAAAATCTGACTCTCCAGTCGCGACGCCAAATCACGACGCAACCAGGGTCCCGTTACTGCACAACGAGCTTGATAATCGGGCGGTTACCTAGGCGACTTTTCTCCAGGTCTTTCCTCTCACGACCGCATCGATAGTGCTCACGCTCACGCCATATTGTTTGCCAAGTTGGTCGGAGCTGGGGCGCGGCGCATTCTGCCAATCCCGACGAATAATTTTCACAGCTTCGACAGTTAGTTTCTTCTTCCTCTTTGACATGGCCTGGGTCTAACCTTTTCCTTACCAGATAATAGTAAGTAGGCCAGTGCACCGCAAAGGTTGTGTGTAGGCCAGCTCTGTCCACGTTTTCAGGGAGTGTTTTAACGACGTTTTAACGAATTGTTCGTATTCGGCTCAATCCTGCCACTGTCGATTCTCGCTAGCCGCTGCCTCCGTGTCCCGCGCCCGCAGGGTGTCATCCCGAGCGCCAGCGAGGGACCTGCTTTTCGTCCGCGCCGCCACCTCCGTCCATCACCACCGCCCGCAGCGTGTCATCCCGAGCGCCAGCGAGGGACCTGCTTTTCGTCTGCGCCGCCACCTCCGCCGACGTCATCAGAGATGTCAATAGCCTCACGCTGTGGAAAACGCTCTAACCCGCTGCAATCAAACGAGAAATAATCCTGCCGCGGATGTCGGGTTTACCCTTCCAATTTGCCATACTACATATAGAAGACAAACTCGCAGGGAATCGCAACCGAATGCAATGGGCCAATGGATATCGACCCATTAATTGCCTTGTTTTCAGCCACATAGCTTGAGACTCATTTAGATCGATGTGTTAACTGCTGCGTTTACAACTACTTACGTTTATGGCGTGCAGGGGAGGGGGTCCGCTGCCGTTGTTGAAGTTCGTTGACAGTAGCAAATCAAAGTAGCACAGTGGACTTGTTTGAACTTGAAAATAGGCTTGAGCAAGCGCCCGCGCATAAGGGAAGGGTCGGCGCTCCTGTGGGCGCTAAAGCGGACCCTCCGGCAGTACCGTCGTTTTTTGGGAGACTACTGTGAAAATGAAAGTTCTTGTTGCGCTCTTACTGGGTACAACAGCGATTTTGTGCGGCGGATCGGAACCGTCCGATAAGGCCAAACCGAGCGAATCCAGGTGGGTGCTCACATGGAGCGACGAATTCAACGGCGCGAACGGCACGCTCCCCGACGCAAACAAATGGACGATGGTCACGGGCGGCAATGGCTTCGGCAACAACGAACTCGAGTACTACACGGACCGCGTTCAGAACGCAAAGCAGGAAAACGGCAATCTGGTAATTACCGCGGCCAAGGAGGACTTTGTGGGAGCCGACAAAGTCACTCGAGAATACACTTCCGCCCGCATGAAAACGGCCGGCAAGTTCAGCCAGCAGTACGGCCGTTTCGAAGCGCGAATGAAGCTGCCGGAAGGGCGTGGGATGTGGCCGGCGTTCTGGCTATTAGGCGACAACAAGGCTCGCTGGCCTTTGTGCGGCGAGATCGACGCAATGGAGAACATAGGGTCCGAACCCGGCACAGTCCTCGGTACGCTGCATGGGCCGGGCTACTCCGGTGGCAAGGGAATATCTAAGAAGTACCAATTACAGGATGGAAAGCGCGCGTCGGACGATTTCCACGTCTATGCCGTCGAATGGGAACCGAACGTCATCCGCTTCTACGTCGATGACGTCCTTTACGTGACGCGAACGCCCGCCGATCTTCCACAGGGGACGGAATGGGTTTTCGACCATCCTTTCTTTGTAATCCTGAATTTGGCGGTTGGCGGGAACCTGCCCGGTAATCCGGATGAATCCACGAAGTTTCCTCAATCGATGCTCGTTGATTATGTTCGCGTGTACAAGCTGAACACGAAGTGACAATTACTTATCGGCTCCGGTCGCGATTACGAATTGACTAAGGCATCGGCCGGGCAAGGGTGAGGGCCAAAAGGAAAAACGGTGTACCCGAAAGACAACCAGAGTACCTTGCGCTTCATCATATAGAAACAATAATTTTGCCAGATGCGCAGCAGCAGGCGCAGCAAGACAGTGCAAGATGGATTTATCGAATCTAGAGGGATACATTGTCTTCCAATCCACAAGGGTCCGCGACATTGGCTGGCATTCAAGCAGCGAAAAACACCATCCTCAAGTTTCCGGCGCGTTCCGAGTTACTGACTCATGTTCGTAATTCGTGCAATGTGGCCAGTAATAGTCCGATATCAGCGACTCCCTCCCGCCCCATCGATATCTCGACTGAGAAAGGTCTAGTTCTCAGCTTAGTCCGTTCCGGCGTCAAGATGGACGAACGGTTGGCCTGCATTCGGCAGGCTTCGCTCTTCCGCGGACTTTCCCTCGAAGACTGCACGTACATCGCCTCCCAGATGCAGGAGCGGCATCTCGAAAGGCATCAGATGCTCTTCCGTCAAGGAGAGCTTCGACGCCAGATTTTTCTCATCATCTCTGGCCAGGTAAAGGTCACTCAACTCGGCCCTGCCGGTAACGAAGTTATTTTGTGGTTGAGGGGACCTGGAGAGGTGGTCGATGGGCTTGGCTTGGCCCCGGGAATTCCTCACGAAAGCGCCGCGCGAGCACTCGAACCTTGCCGCGTTGTCTGCTGGGACGTGACGGCAATTGAAGCCCTCTCGGAGCGCTTCCCGATTCTCCACCGTAATATGGTTACGATTCTTGCCGAACACCTGTGCGGTATCCAGAACCGTTTTCATGAACTGGCCACGGAAAAAGTAGCACTGCGCCTTGCACGGACTCTTGTGCGTCTGCTCGGTGGTATGGGGCGGCGAGCCGGAGAAGTTGTCCGCATCAGCCTGTCGCGTGAAGAGTTGGCGCAGATGACAGGCACAACGCTGTTCGCCGTGAGTCGCTTGCTGTCGGAATGGACGCAACGCGGCATCATCGAAGCGCGTCGGGGATCGGTTTTAGTCTGCGATAGCTCCAGACTGCTCGAACTGGCCGGAGAAGCAGTCGGGGTTTAACCTACTTAATAGCAACACATCCAGGGGCATTGCTTTCACGGCAGTGCCTCTATTCTTTTGGGCGCTTTCAGTGTGCCTCCGTCGTCTGGGGTCCCCCACTGAGATTCACTGTTCCTCTTTGCGATTTCGCAAAGACCTCCTTTGCCTAAACCAGCTACTCTGTCCGGGATCTCGCGAAGCGCACTGTGCGTTCGCGCCTGGGCCGGTGGGGAACGGCCTGGTTCATAGGGAGTAGTTAACGGCACTCGAGAGTCCCGCCAACTTCTAGGTGCCAGCGTCTACGTGGACGTTTTTGAACAGGGAGGAATCGTGAACAAGCGCAACTTCGTCATTACCGCCATGTGCCTGCTACTGGTCGTTGTCATCCTTTCATGGGGTGTCGGCCAAGGTCTCGCGCAGTCGCAAACGTCTGCGAACACAGTCCAAAGCAGTTCGGGGTCCGCTGCTCCGTGCGCGACAATGAGGTGTGTCACGATTGCGCAGAGGAAGGCGGCCGCCGCCAACGCTGCGCAACGCCGCGCCACAACGGTCCCGCCGAAGCCGACGGGTGGCGCACTCGCAATGCGCAAACAAAGCACTCCTGGCGGGCAAGGCCTCAAGCTATGGCGAACGCATCCGCGACTGCCGGGCCGGCCTTGACTTTAGACCAATTGTATTTCGGCACTCATTCGAACTACGCAACTAGCCCACTTCCAGCCGTGACGATCAATGCAGCCGGTGTGGTCACGGGCGTCACCCCCGGCACCGGTCTGAGGAAGTTTGTTGACCAGTTGCCGAACCTCGTAGTTGCGAATCCGGATACCATCACGTTCCCTGGTTCAGATTATTACGAGATCGGGCTGGTGCAGTATACGCAAAAGATGCACGCGGATCTGCCGCCAACCACGCTGCGGGGCTACGTTCAACTCAACAACGGCACGGACGCAAACGGGGCCAACACAATCGCCCCGCCGCCGACGCCACAGTACATGGGACCGGTGATCGTCGCCCACAGGGATCGACCGGTGCGCGTCAAGTTCACCAACATGCTTGCGCCTGGCAGCGGCGGCGACCTGTTCATCCCTACGGATCTCTCGGTTATGGGCGCAGGGATTAACACGAATAACGGGGTGCCGTACCAGCAGAACCGCGCCACCGTTCACCTCCACGGCGGCAACACTCCCTGGATTAGTGACGGCACGCCCCACCAATGGACGGTTCCGAAAGGTGACACCGCCGCAACCAATCAGCGAGGCGACAGCGTTCAGTTCGTCCCTGACATGTTCTTCGATGCGACCGGGAAAGTCGTTCCGGTTCCGCAGTGCAGTGCAACCGTGAACACCGCCTGCTGGCCGAACGCGGTTCCGGCCGGTCTGAGCAACGATCCTGGCCAGGGATCATTAACTATGTACTACACCAACCAGCAAAGCGCGCGGTTGATGTTCTACCACGACCACGCCTATGGCATCACCCGCCTCAATGTCTACGTCGGCGAAGCGGCTGGCTACTTGCTCCAGGACCCGGTTGAGCAAAATCTGGTGAGTACCGGCGTCATTCCCGCCACCCAAATTCCGCTGATCATCCAGGACAAGTCGTTCGTGCCAGCCAATCCGGCGACAGCTCCGATCTACAGCGTCGCGGTTCTGGCGCCCGGTTCCAACTACACTCAGGCCACAACCACGGTCGGCTTCATCAACGGCACATGTACTAGCTATCCAACTGCCCTCGCGACGGTGGGAAATACAACCAACGGCTTTGGCCTGATCATACCGAACGGCATTGTTGGTATCACCCTGACAAGCGGTGGAAATTGTAGCGTTCCTCCCGATGTGACCATCACGGACAGTGGAACCGTTCCGGGCACGGGCGCAGTCGCGTTCGCGTCGCTGGCTACGCTCGCGCAGCAGGATCCAACCTGGAGTTGGGGAACAACGAACCCTGCCGGACTCAACGGCAACGGCGACCTCTGGTTCCCGCACACTTACATGACAAACCAGTGGCCGGATAATCCGGATGGCAGCTCGACGAATCCGATGGGCCGTTGGGATTACGGGATGTGGTTCTGGCCTCCAATGACACTTAGTGCTCCCGGTGCAGGTGGACTCGTGCACGGCTCAGTTCCGTGTCCCTCGGCAACGAATGCGGCCCAAACCTGTCCCGGCTTTCCGACCACAATTCTGCCGGCTGCTGACGGAATGGG
The DNA here is from genome assembly GCA_963777415.1 of uncultured Acidobacteriota bacterium. Classification (GTDB taxonomy): domain Bacteria; phylum Acidobacteriota; class Terriglobia; order Terriglobales; family Acidobacteriaceae; genus JAEZPW01. Next base: position 109,466 of record CAVZQL010000015.1, on the reverse strand, counting down.
AAAAGGAAGCATAGCGTCGCTGACTCCAGAAGCTTTCATGGACACACCCGTGGTCAACGGAAAGGCGTATCCGACCGTTACCGTACCCGCCGGGGCCGTCCGATTCCGGATTCTGAATGCCGCCAACGACCGCTCTTTCAACTTGTCGTTGTTCAAGGCTGATCCAACGGTCACGACCGTCGACGGCAGAACGAACACCGAAGTAAAGATGGTCACCGCAGCCCCGACCGCCGGTTGGCCTGTCTATTGGCCGACCGATGGCAGGGACGGTGGCGTTCCCGACCCCGCAACGGCAGGTCCGTCGTGGATTCAGATCGGCAACGAGGGAGGTTTCATACCCGTCCCGGCAGTAATTCCGCCGACTCCTGTCGGGTATGAATATGCCCGCAGAAGCATCACCGTCACCAACGTGTCCTATAAGTCGCTTTTCTTGGGACCAGCGGAACGCGCCGATGTGATCGTCGACTTTTCAGCGTTTGCCGGGCAAACGCTGATCCTATACAACGACGGGCCTGCACCTGTTCCGGCGTTTGACCCCCGTTACGACTACTACACGGGCGACCCGGACATGACTGCAATGGGCGGTGCGCCAACTACGCTGGCAGGGTTCGGACCCAACACTCGCACGATTATGCAGATCGTAGTTCAGGCTGCCGGCACCGGCACCCCTGCAAACCTGGCGGGACTGCAAGCGCAGTTGCCGGCGGCCTTCAAGGCGAGTCAACCTGCTCCACTGGTCCCAGAAGCGGTCTACTCTTCAACTTACGGGCAGACTTTCCCGAATACGTTCATCAAACTCCAGGATTACCAAACGAGTTTCACTCCTATTGGAGCCACCGCACCAGTAACTCTGACTTTGCTCGACAAGACCATTCAGGAGTTGTTCGAGTTGGATTATGGGCGGATGAATGCGACGCTTGGCACCGAAATCCCGCTCACGAATTTCACTACGCAAACAACGATTCCGCTGGGCTATGTCGATCCCCCAACTGAACTGCTTACGGACTCCTTCGCCGTTTCAGGCCAACCCGTGGGCGTTCTGGGCGATGGAACCCAAATCTGGAAGATCACGCACAACGGCGTGGACACGCATGCCATTCACGTCCACCTGTTCAATGTGCAGCTAATAAACAGGATTGGCTGGGACGGCACGAACCGGCCGCCCGACGCCAATGAGATTGGCTGGAAGGAAACGGTCCGCATGAACCCGCTGGAGATTGACTTCGTGGCGTTGCGACCCATGGCCCAGAATCTCCCGTGGCCAATCCCGGACAGCATCCGCCTTATGGATGTGACGATGCCGGAGAACATGTTCGATCCCGCGATGGGCCTCCAGAACGGAATAGGAAATCCGGCAGCCCAGATCAACGCCAAGGTCAATTTCGGCTGGGAATACGTATGGCACTGTCATCTGCTGGGTCATGAAGAGAATGACATGATGCGGCCGATGATGATGCAAGTTGCACCGCCTCCCCCTTCCAACCTGCTGGCAGCTTCCATTGGGTCTGCGATTGCGTTGAGTTGGTCCGACAATTCCGCCAACGAAACGCAGTGGGTTATACAGGCGGATACGGATCCCGCCTTCCCTAACCCGACAACGAACACGATAGCGAGTACAACCACCGGGGCGTTTGGAAATGCCGTTGCCTACAATGACCCCAACACGACCAAAACGTACTTCAGGGTAAAAGCAGTTGACGACGCCACCCCGAATTCGGCGTTGACAGCGCCGTTCCAAACATCCGCGGTGTCTTCCGCATGGTCAAACATTGCGCAGGTCGGCGGGCCGCCGGTAGCAACCATAAACCCGACTTCGCTGATCTTCCCGGATACGGTGATGAACATCGCCAGCCCACCCCTGGGCGTAACCCTGACGAACGCGGTCTTCGCCGGGGGCGGATCGCTTGCAATTACCGGCATATCCATTGTTGGCGCCAATCCCGGCGACTTCTCTCAGACTAATACTTGCACCGCGCTCCTTTTACCAAGCACGAGTTGCACGTTCAGCGTTACGTTCAAACCGACCGCCACTGGGGCCAGGGCTGCCACGCTGACAATCGCCACCAACGACCCAGCGCATCCGACGCTAACTGTTGCGCTGAGCGGCAACGGTCTACCTTCGCCCTGGATGACCATCACGGCTGGCACGGGAAATTCGGGGACGTTGGTTATGAAGATGACCTCGGCGAACGGCTACTCCTACATCAACGCTAACAACATCATCATCAACAGCGGGTTCACCTACCAGAGCGGTTGCGTGCTCTGGTACGACCGCCCCAGCAACGGCCTGTATATCTGGAACGGCAGCGGTTGGAATGCTCCGCTCACGGTTGGAGTGGCGGGAACCCTGTCGAGTGCACAGTGCAGCGTTAACATGGGCACTTCGACGGTTGTCAGTTCGGGCAACGACGTGACGCTGAGTTTGGCGATGAGCTTCCCCAATGGCTTCATCGGCAGCGGCAAGATAGTGTACGGCTGGGTGGGCGACAAGGCCAATAACAGCAATGGCCTGTACCCGCAGCTGGCCACCTGGACCCCGGCTTCGACGGCACCCTCGCTGGTGTCGGTCACGGCGGGCAGCACGGTGAGCGTGGTGCTGGCGGACGTGAACGGCTTCTCCTACATCAACGCCGCGAACATCGTCATCAACAAGGTCCTCAACTGGGCCAACAGCTGCACGGTCTGGTACGACCTTCCGAGCAACACTCTTTACCTGTGGAACGGCGGCGGCTGGGACATCAGTCCGCTCGGCGCGGGTGGAACAACGCTGGCCAACAGCCAGTGCAGTCTGGATGGAGCGACGTCCACGATGACGGGTGCAGGAAACACCCTGACTCTGAATCTGGCGGTCGGCTTCACTCCGACAACTCTGACAGGTGTGCAGAACGTCTACATATGGTCCAACGACAAGGCGGACGCCAGCACTGGTTACCAGACCTCAACCACAACCATCACGCTACCCTAAGCAGGGAACGCAAGTAACACCCAGATGGGCGGTGTCGCAAGACACCGCCCATCGTCGTTTGCAAGGAACAGGACGAACCCGTGCCCACTGATTGCGCGAAATGCATTTGCTTGCCAGATCACTCCGCTGATCGCAAGGATCCAGCCCAATACCAGGATCGAGAAGGTAGTGGCGGTCTGTGCCTTAGCGACGCTGTGAGCGCGCCCATCGTTCAATGCAAGAACGCCTCTGGAGCGTTCTTCGGAACAGATAGCGGCGTGGCCGACTTTGGGTCAGAACTGAACTTGCCGAACACCGCGGGATTCTCACGGAAATGCCCCTCTAAAGCATCAATGCGGTTCTGGTCATTGGGATGATCCGACAAGAGCTGCGGGACCTGGTTACTCGGAGTGTTCTCGAAATCCTGGAACAGCCACACGAGTCCCCATGGGTTATACCCGCTTGCCGCGCAGATATCGGAACCGGTCAGGTCAGCTCGGGACTCCACATCCCGGGAGTAGCTGAGGGAATGGAGCTTACCGATCAGAGCGATCGCCAGGATGTGCGCAGCACTGGGGCCCAGAAGCACGGCAGCTCCCACTTCCCGCTCCTCGATTTTTCTCTGTTCCTCCATCAAGGTTACGGTGTCGTGATGGATGGTGTGTGAGACTTCGTGGCAGAGAGTTCCGGCGAGTTGCTCCTTGTTTTTCACGAAATAGAGCAGCGAATCCACGACATAAACGTTGCCGCCTGGGGTCGCGAACGCATTCGGCTGGCTCTCATGGACAAGGTAGAACTTGAATGGATGGTTGTACCTCGGTTGCGCGACCCGAGTGATAGCATCCGCGATTGGTCTCAACTGATCGTAGAGAGGGGAAGTCTCGACGATTTCGCCCTTGGCCTTCAGTTCGTTGAAAACTTCCTGGCCCATTTGCACTTCGTCGTCCTGACTCTGTGCTGCGGCCTGGCGTGGTGCGCCCGAGATTAAAACCGCCAGCACCATCAGCAGAAGTGCATACCGAGGTGATCTGTGAAGCATATTGCATCCCAATGGTTTTGCTGTGCTTATGCTGCTCGAGTGACGCGCTCAATGCCGCTGGCGCCACTCCGTATCTTTGCGGCGATCATGATTCTGGAGATTCCGCCCATCAGCACCGACACCCCGACCAGCGTCCCGAGCGCCCATACAGAACTCGAGGGCCAATGCGCCAGAATCAGTATCCCGACTAAGACACTGACGACAGCATCGAATAAGAACCATCCCCAACCTTCCACCGGCCGTATCTGGAACGCGGCAATCGTTTCGACTACCCCGTAAACCAGGAGCAATGTTCCGAGAACTACAGTCAGCGCCGCCACGCCGGCAATGGGAAAGAACGCCAGAGCAATACCGGCGATCCCATAGATCACCCCCAGGAAAACCCTCAGGAAGAACTTCCCGACCGTTTGTGAGTGCAGCGCGAAGACAAACTGTGCGATGCCGACGAAGATCAATACCCAACCGAACAGGAGAGTTGTGATCGTCGCCGTTGCTAGCGGGTATGCGATCAGGAACACACCCAACAGGGCGGTCAGAATACCCATGACAATGCTCCAACCTGCATGCTTCTTGATTTCTTCAGTTACGTTCTGTGTAGACATTGAATCCTCCTTACACAAGCTTCTCGCGTTTAAGCAGGGAGATCATTTCGACCTCCCCTGCCGCTAGTGGCCTTTGACAAGCGAAACGGGAATGCCGAGTCTCTATCGGGCTAGGACACCTTGGCCCTGGCTGTGACTGCTTTGTCTTTCAGCACCTGAGCTTTGGCCTGTGCCACGCGCTCAGCCGCTTTGCGTCTCTCCTGGGCTTTCTGCAAATGAGCTTGTATCTTGGAATCGAGTTGATTGATCTTTTCCTGGAGCTTGGTCTTCCTGTCGGCTTGAGCCTTGGCCTGCTCGGCCTTGATTTGAGCGAGGTCGGCTTTCATGGCATTAACCTCCTCTTGATCAGACGTCTTTCTCGCCTCCGAAAGAGCGCGGCGGAACACAGTCCCTCCGATCGCTTCCATGCGGGTGTCCACGGGCGTGGTCCAGTCCTCTTCAATCTCGGCGATCAATGCCACTTTGTTGGGCTGCAACTGTTTGCTGATGTCGGTCATGAAATCGTCGCCAATCCGAGAGTTGTCGATGTCGGCGGCCGCGCCTGTACCGAACCCTAAGGTGGCGCCGAGCGCTACCCCTGCCGGCCCGCCGAGAAGACCGATAAGGCTTCCCGCCGAAGTTCCAAGCAAAGTCCCCAGCGGACCGGGGTCATCGCCTTGCTTTATCGTCGCGGTACCGTCTGCATGTTTTGCAAGCACGGCGTATGCGTAAACAGTGATGCTGCCTTCGCCGTCGAGCTGCAGAAGCGCTTTCTTTCCCTCATATGCTTTGGCTTCGTTGTCAAAGACAACCACCAGCATGCGATCCATAAGGCATCTCCTTTATCTGAAGTCCATTCATTCGTGCCGTCCTCACTCGCGCTCCGTGATCCTCGTTTTCTCTGCGAGAATCCATTCGCGAATGTAGGGTCGACAATGCAACAGCCTGCGCCGTTCGCTTCGCAGACCGCGAAGAAGTGCAGCGCTCCATCAGGCACGGTTGCATTTCTTAAGATGGCGATTGGGGACTTCAGAGCAACTTGCAATCCACTATTACGGCCTGGCTGGGTCGAAGGAAATCGTGAAATAGAGCGGAGGGAACTGTGGTCAGAATCACTGCTGTTGCATCGGCGCTCACTCCGGCAACGAGCGGGAGCAAACACCCTCTCTCGCTGGTCGCTGGAGCGCCTTCGGAATTGGCTTTACCAGCGCTTCGAACTACAAACCTCTATCGAGGGCGGAACTCTCCCATCCCCAGTGACGGGCTCCAAATAGCGGTCGCCCTTTACTTGTTCGGATGTCCCGTTTTAAGCTTTGGCGCGTTTGGGATGAACTTTGCCCGTCGATTCGCGCAGGACGAGGCTGGTGTTGATGTGGATTTCCTGGCCCGAGGTTGAGCTATTCTCCGTTGCCGCATAGAGCGCCTTGAAAGCTTCTCTGCCTATTTCCTCACGCGACAGGCGAACCGTCGTCAGTGCCGGCTGGGTGAACTGCGAAAGTTCAATGTCATCGAAACCGACAACGGAGATGTCCTGGGGCACGCTCAGTCCGGCAGTATGGATGGCGCGCAGGGCCCCAATCGCAGTCAGATCATTCGAGGCGATGATCGCGGTCGGCTTGCGTGCCGAGGCCAGAATTTGCCGCATGGCAAGCTCTCCGCCGTCAATTTTATGGTTACCTTCTACGACAACGCGGTTGCGATCGCTGATGCCACACGACTGCAGGTGCGACAAAACAGCTGAGCGCCGCGCTTCCGATGACTTGAGCGACAGAGGCCCGCTAATGAATCCGAAGCGGCGATGCCCCAGCGAAACCAGGTGCTGCACTGCTTCCCGGATGCCTTGAGCATAGTTCACGGCTATGTTGCTGATGAAAGGCTTAACCTTGCCTAAATCGAGGAAGACAATCGGCAATCTCTGGCGTGCGAGCTCCTCAATCAGGTGGTGATCCATTTCCGAAGTCATGATCGCGACCCCGTCGACCTTGCGCTCGATCATCCTACGCACGCAAACAGCCATGCGCTCCGACTTGTAGTCCGTATTTGCAACGATGACTTCATAGTTGTGCCGGATCGCTGAGTCTTCAAAACTCTTCACCAGTTCGGGGAAGAAGGGATTGGAAATGTCGGAAATGATCAGGCCGAAGATATTGCTCTTTCCCGAAACCAGCGCTCGAGCCTGAGTGTTGGGATAAAACCCAAGCTCGCGAATGGCGCGCCACACTTTTTCGGCAGTTTCCGGCGTCACCAGGCTGCTTTGATTGATCGTTCGCGAGATGGTTGCGGTAGAGACTTTCGCCCTGGCGGCGACTTCCTTGATATTCATTGTTACACCGTCTAAGGGTCTAGTGTGAACCTGGATTGTGGCCGACTAATTGCAGTCCACGGTACGCGAAGCTATTTTATACGGCTTTTGATGAAAACGATTGCAATTCGTTTTTGTAATCGCTTACACTGGGGCCTCATCAACTTGAAATGAAGTTTAAGTTCTTCGGAGCCGGCAGTGGAAAACGCAGTAGCTGTCAAAAGAGCAGGCGATCGCGGTAGCGGCAATCAGGTTCAGGTTAGCGTGAATTCGCTGGGCGTGTTCAATCGCATTACGCTAACCAATGGCTTGATTGAGCTGTCCGTACTGCCTCAACTTGGCGGGAAGATGATATCCCTGAAGCGAAGCGCGACCGGCCGCGAGTTTCTGTTGCCGCCGCCCGAACGCCCCTACCGGCAGCCCGCCTACGCTGAGCGGTTCGAGGACTACGATACGAGTGGTTTCGACGAGTGTCTGCCCACGGTCGCTGCCTGCGAGTACCCGGAGGGGCGATTCAAGGGAACCGTGCTTCCCGATCACGGGGAGCTGTGGTCGATTCCGTGGCAACATGAGCTGCGCCAGAACGAACTGTGGCTGGCGGCAGCGGGACGCCGGCTTCCCTATATTTTTCGTAAACGAGTGCGGCTGGACAATGATGCCGTCGTAATCCGATACGAACTGGAGAGCGTGAGCGACGAGCCGTTCCGATATCTCTGGTCGGCACACCCGTTGCTCAGCGTCGAGTCAGGTTGCCAGATTGTTCTCCCGCCCGATGTGTCGCGCCTGTTGATCAACTCTTCCTATCGCAACAGGCTCGGATGCCAAGGCGATGGCTGTAGCTGGCCCGTTCACGAGACCAACGGCGGTAAAGTTGACCTAAGCGCGATCGGTGCTCCATCGGATCGCACAGCGGACAAGCTATTCACGGACCGTCTTGCTCAGGGTTGGTGCGCATTGCATTATCCTTCCTCGAACGAATCCATTTGTTTTCGGTTCGATTCCGAGGTTGTCCCCTACCTTGGCCTGTGGATCTGTCAGGGGGGCTGGCCGAATGAGGATACGGGACATTTCACGGTCGCTCTGGAGCCGTGCACGAGCCGGTTCGATTCCTTGTCGGAAGCGATCAGAAATCAGCAATGCGAGTTGCTTGCGCCTCGAGCAACAAAACGTTGGGAACTTAGGATAGCGGTAAAGCAAGGATTGCCGGAAGAAACCATTTCGAGGGACTTAGCGTGAACCTCACCAGTATTGATTGGGCCATCATGTTGCTGTACTTCGTGTTCGTGCTTGGGATCGGTGTCGCCTTGAAGCGATACATGAAAACCAGCACGGACTTCTTCCTCGCCGGGCGTTCGATTCCGGCGTGGATATGCGGTCTGGCCTTTATCTCGGCCAACCTGGGGGCGCAGGAAGTTATCGGCATGGCGGCCTCCGGAGCCAAGTATGGCATCGCCACCAGCCACTTCTACTGGATCGGCGCGATTCCGGCGATGGTCTTCGTCGGAATCTTTATGATGCCGTTCTATTACGGTTCGCGGGCGCGCTCGGTCCCGGAGTATTTAAGGCTGCGCTTCGACGAAAAGACGAGAGGTGTGAACGCGATCTCGTTCGCCACCATGACGGTGTTTTCCTCCGGCATCTCGATGTACGCGATGGCGAAGTTGATCCAGATGCTGCATATTTTCGACGCGCCCTTTAAGGCCCTTGGGCTGCCGATGTCCGCCATCTTTCACTTCAGCATTGTTCTCTCCGCGCTCATCGTGCTCGCCTACATCTTTCTAGGTGGTCTCACGAGCGCCATATACAACGAGGTGCTTCAGTTCTTCCTGATCGTGGCCGGCTTCCTCCCGCTGGTTTTTCTGGGGCTTAAGAACGTGGGCGGGTGGAGTGGCATCAAGCGGCAGTTGCCGATGGCCTATACGCATTCCTGGCACGGAATGGCCAGTCCGCACACGAACCCGATGGGGGTGGAGTGGTTCGGCCTGGCGATGGGCCTGGGCTTTGTACTGTCCTTCGGCTACTGGTGTACCGACTTCCTTGTCGTGCAGCGGGCGATGGCGGCCAATTCGATGCAGTCTGCGCGCCGCACGCCACTGATTGCCGCTCTGCCGAAGATGGTTTTTCCGTTCCTGGTTATTCTTCCCGGCCTGATCGCGATTTCGCTGCCCACGCCGGCGGCGGTTACCACGAACGCCGGCACGCAGGTGGTCGTTCAGCAATCGGCGGGAAAGGGGTTGATCCCCGCCAAGATGGACGCGGCGACCGGCCTGCCCGAACTGGATAAAACAGGCCAGCCCATCCTTGATTACGACCTCGCTATCCCTGCCATGCTGCTGCACTATTTCCCGACCGGTTTGCTCGGCCTCGGGCTGACCGCGCTGCTGGCCAGTTTCATGTCCGGCATGGCCGGCAATGTGACCGCTTTCAACACGGTGTGGACATACGACATCTATCAGTCTTACATCAACAAGAAAGCCACCGATGCGCACTATCTCTGGATGGGACGCATGGCGACGGTGTTCGGCATCGCGTTGTCGATCGTAGCCGCCTATGCGGCGACGCGGTTCAACAACATCATGGATTTCTTGCAGCTCGTGTTCGCGTTCGTGAACGCGCCATTGTTCGCGACCTTCCTGCTGGGAATGTTTTGGAAACGGACGACCGGACATGGCGCCTTCACGGGGCTGCTATCCGGCACGGCGGCAGCCGCGCTTCACCACGGCCTCACGCTGCCGGTCAGCGCCGATATTGGAATCAAGGGTGGCTGGCTTGCCGTCGTGCATACCTATCCCAGTGAAATGGCGCAAAACTTCTGGACTGCCATTTGGGCCTGGAGCACATGCTTCCTCGTAACCATCCTGGTGAGTCTTGTCACCAAGCCGCGCAAGGAAGAAGAGATGGTGGGACTGGTTTATTCGCTGACGGAAAGGCCCAGTGAAGGGCACCTGCGCTGGTATCAGCGACCTATTTACCTTGGGTTGGCCGTACTAGGGCTGGCGCTGATGCTGAACATAATCTTCTGGTAGGAGTAGCACATTATGGGTTTGGATATTCGTTTGCCAATCGGCCTGCTGTTTAGCGCCATAGGATTGTTGCTGACTGGGTTTGGCGCGGTCAGCAATCCCGCGATCTATGGCGCCTCGCTGGGCATCAACGTCAATGTGATATGGGGGCTCGCGTTGCTCGTCTTCGGAATCGTCATGCTGTTCTTGGGACGCAGAGCTAGCGCGGCCATGAACGATGAAGCCGCGAGTGAAGCAAGAGATCTTCCAGCGGCAGCCAACCGGAGCAAGGCATGAGTTTGCTGGAGCAGGTCAGGCCGCGCGATAAGGCTGTTTCGCTTGTGGAATGCTTTGCGCGTCTGCACGGGATAGAGCCACAAGTTTTCCGCGCCCCGGGGCGGGTGAATCTGATCGGAGAACATACCGACTACAACGGCGGTTTCGTGATGCCCGCGGCCATTGAGTTCTATACATGGGTTGCCGTGGGGCGGCGTGCCGATCGCATTCTGTCGGTGTATTCCGAACAGTTCGATGAAACGGTTAAGTTCCCACTGGACGGACTCGCCGGTCCTCCGCGCAAGCATTGGAGCGATTATGTCCGCGGCGTCGCAGCCGTTTTGCAGGCGGCGGGACAAGAGTTGCACGGGGCGAACCTGATGATTTCCAGCGACGTGCCGCTTGGGGCGGGGCTGAGTTCATCGGCAGCGATCGAGGTCTCGTCCGCCCTGGCAATCGCGTCGATTTCGGGAATCGAGCTTCCTTCGCTCGATATGGCAAGGCTCTGCCAAAGGGCCGAGCATGAATACGCCGGCACCCACTGCGGCATCATGGACCAGTTCATATCCATCTTCGGACAAGCCGCGCACGCCCTGATGCTCGACTGCCGCTCCCTCGATTACCTGCTGCTGCCGCTGCCGGAGGACGTCCGGGTGGTGATTTGCAATACGCAGGTGAAACACGAACTTGCCGGTGGCGAATACAATCGCCGCCGCGCCGATTGCGAAGCTGGAGTCGCGTGTCTACGCCAGCATGATTCCAACATCACCGCTCTGCGCGACGTTACGCCGGATTTTCTGAAAGAGCATAAAGCCGAATTGTCGGGTGTCGTCTACCGTCGTTGCCGCCACGTAGTCAGCGAAAACCAGCGTGTACTGGCCGCCGCGGCTGCGCTCAAGTCCAGCGACATGCATCGTTTTGGCGAACTGATGTACGCGTCTCACGCCAGCCTGCGCGATGATTACCAGGTTAGCTGCGCTGAATTGGACATGCTCGTGGAAATCGCTTCCGGACTGGATGGCGTATACGGTGCCCGCATGACCGGCGGCGGTTTCGGTGGCTGTACGGTCAACATGGTTAACGCCGATGCCATGAGCGATTTCAGGGCGCAGGTTTCACAGCTATATCAGGCGAAAACGGGTAAGATGCCATCTATCTACGTTTGTTCCGCAGCCAAGGGCGCGGGGCAGGTTGGATTGAATTCGGCAGGAGAATAAGCGGCAGATGAAGTTATTGATCACCGGCGGAGCCGGCTACATTGGCAGTGTCGTTAGCGCTGAACTGGTTCAGGCCGGTCATGACGTAACGGTTTTCGACAATTTCAGCAAAGGTCACTGTGCTGCAGTCGCGGCTGGCGCAAAATTGGTGCGCGGCGACGTGTCGGACGGTGCCGCCCTCGCCGCACTCTTCCGCGCCAGCGGATTTGATGGCGTGCTCCATTTCGCCGCTTTCATCGAGGCCGGCGAATCGATGCAATTGCCGGAAAAATATTTCCGCAACAACACCGCCAATGCCCTGACCCTGCTGGAAAAAGTAATCGAATTCAAGGTGCCGCGATTTGTCTTCTCTTCGACCGCGGCTCTCTATGGTGATCCCGAGCGCACGCCCATCGAGGAAGATGACGCGCTCCATCCGACCAACGCCTACGGACAATCAAAGCTTCTGGTCGAGCAGATGCTCGAATGGTTTCACCGCATTCATGGTTTGCGCTACGCCAGCCTGCGGTACTTCAATGCCGCCGGGGCCAGCGGAGCGCTTGGTGAAGATCACCACCCTGAAACGCATCTGATTCCGCTTGTGTTGCAAGTCGCGCTTGGCCAGCGTCCCAGCGTCTCGATCTTCGGCACCGACTACCCCACGCCGGATGGAACCTGCGTCCGTGACTACATCCATGTGAGCGATCTGGCGTCGGCCCATGTACTCGCGCTCGGAGCGCTTGGCAAACTGCCTGAACCCGAGCGTTTGATCTACAACCTGGGCAATGGCCGCGGGTTCAGCGTGCGCGAAGTGATCGAAGTCGCACGGCGCGTTACCGGACATCCGATCCCCGCAATCGAGACACCCCGGCGCGCCGGTGATCCGGCGATCCTGGTTGCGAGTTCCGGTAAGATCAAGAAAGAGCTGCACTGGCAGCCGCAACATCCAGATGTGGAAAGTATCATCGCCAGCGCCTGGGAATGGCGACGGCGTCATCCTGAAGGCTACGGAGACTGAGCCGTGGCCATCGATCTTCGCGAATTACGGCAGGCTCCCCATCGTCGCTATAATCCGCTGACGCGCGATTGGGTGCTGGTTTCGCCCCATCGGACCGAACGCCCCTGGCAAGGCCAGGTCGAACGGACTCCGGTCCCTGCTTCGCTGGCGTACGATCCTTCATGCTATCTCTGCCCCGGCAATGCTCGCGCCGGAGACACGCGTAATCCGCAATACACAAGCACTTTCGTCTTCGAGAATGACTTTGCCGCGCTCAAGCCCGAGGCGCGAAAAGGCAGCGTCAACGAGTGCGGTCGCGGGTTGATTGTCGCCGAGAGCGAGCGTGGATTGTGCAAAGTCGTCTGCTTTTCGCCTCGCCACGACCTCACCCTTGCCCGGATGAGCGTGGACGAGATTCGGCCGGTAGTTGATGTGTGGCGCAACGAATATCAAGCGATCGGCTCTCTTCCTGATATCAACTACGTACAGATTTTCGAGAACCGTGGCGAGATGATGGGCTGCAGCAACCCGCACCCGCACTGCCAGATATGGGCCAGCGAGACCATCCCCAACGAACCGGCGAAAGAGCAGGCGGCGCTGACGGAGTACCGCGAGCGCAATGGATCGTGTCTGCTCTGCGACTACGTCGCCTACGAACTCAGCACGGGCGAGCGCATCGTCTGCGAAAACGAGCAGTTCGTGGCTGTCGTGCCGTTCTGGGCTGTTTGGCCGTTCGAAACGCTGGTGCTTAGCAAAGTTCACGCCACCGACCTGTCATCAATGAGCGATGAGGCGCGAACGGCGCTGGCCGACATCTTGCGCCGCCTGACCATACGCTACGACAACCTGTTCGAAGTTTCCTTCCCCTACTCAATGGGATTGCACCAGCGTCCGACCGACGGTCAAGAACATGCAGAATGGCATTTTCACGCGCACTTCTATCCGCCGTTGCTTCGTTCGGCAACCGTCCGCAAATTCATGGTCGGGTACGAGATGATGGCAACCCCCCAGCGCGATATCACTCCCGAATCGGCCGCGGAGAGGTTACAACGGTCGCCGGACAAACATTATGCCGAAACGCAGAGGGTCTGTGATGGTCCCCAAGATCAACTCTGAAGTCAAGATTTCAATCGGTCGCGCATGCAACCGGGACCTTGCATTCAGGCATTTGGAACGTCCAGGCTGAATTCCCAACCACAGTACTTTCCGTCGGGCGCATCGGGTGGACAATGCAGGCATTCGGTGCGAATGCGGGGATCAACCGTTCGCGCAAATGTCTCGAACTCGATAATGCCGACACTCTTGCACGGGAAGTCAGCCAATCCCTTGTTCCTGCGCGTTTCCTGAACGCGGCACACATCCATAACGAAGCGCAAACGCTGCCGGTCATCCGACCATTCAAACCGCTGCTCGTTGATGAGACTGTATGAGCGCAGGCTCAAGGCCTTCTCCAGCGCAGGTAGACCGCCGCCCGTAGGGATATCGAACGTGGTCATGATGCGGCGCGCCTCGACCGCGGCAAATCGCTTCCAGGAGGCAGCGTCGAGTTCGATCGCGACTTCCATGCCGAAGCGTTCTTCGGCGGCCAGGAACCAGCAGCCGTCATGCGCGAGCCAATTCTTGGCGAACATCTCCAGAGCGCGCAACAGTTCTTCGCGGCTCATGCTGTCATACGCTCGGGAGGATGCGTTAAAGGTTTTTTGATCTGTCATTGCTAGTTGCGGGCCTCACCGCGTTCATGCAATTGCGTGATGATCTCTTGCTCTAGGGCATTGGCGTCCGTCACGCCAGTGTGTTTTGCATAAATCCGGCCATCCCGGCCGATGAGAATATTGATCGGGAGTCCCAGCACCCCGCCGTAAGCTTCCGCGGTCTTTTCGTCGCCCATCGCCACAGGATAGTTCAATTTGAATTCGTCGTAGAACTCGCGCACAGGTTTCGGCGCATCATCCATGGAAATGCCGATCATCTGAAAACCTTCGTCCCCGTACTTTTTCTGCAGTTGCACAAATTGGGGAATCTCGGTGCGGCACGGCGCACACCAGGTCGCCCAGAAATCGAGCAGGATCACTTTTCCCCGGTAGTCTGATGAGTTCAGGGGCCTGCCGTTCAGATCCGTGAGCGAGAAAGTCGGCGCAGTGGGACGATCAGCCGCGTTCGAGTTCGCCACAGGCGCGTGCCGCCGGTGCCCGAATACGTAGAGACCGGCCACAAGCGCGAGAGCCAGAAGACAGATCGCTAGAGCTTTGGTTCCTGCCTGTGCCACGTAAAGCTACTCGCCTTTCGTCGTTGGATAGCCCTTGTACACCCAGTCGGCACCCAGGTTATCGGTGATGTAGAGGACCTTCGCTTTCGTGAAGCCCATCTCCGCCAGCGCCCGGTACGCAGGAAGAACGTTGGGACAGTGGTTCCACGGACAGCATCCGCAGTACAGGACAATAAATTTGTTTCGAGGTAGAGACTTCACCCGCGTGCGCAAGGCTTGCAGCGCCTCGGGATCCGACCCCGGTCCAATGAATTCGGCGCCCGGGATGTGTGCCTGAGCAAACAGAAGCCGAGGTCCCACGTTCAGGATCAACGGCTTTTCGCCCTTGGCCGCTTTCAGTGCCGTTACCAGTTCTTCGGGAGTGATCAGTTGCGCGCTGGTCAGAGATGTCACTTGTGTTTTCAGTTGCGCGTTCAATGGAATAGCGAATGCGCAAGCTGCAATGGCAACCGTAATCGCGATCGCCCATCGGTAAAACGCACGTCTCATATCGTCCTCCGAATGCCCAGGCTGTGTTTGCCGCCGACAGCAAGAATAGAACGGAACATCATGGGAACGCTACATTGCGAAAGAAAAATAGTTTTTGAAGGCAAGCACCGGTGTCGCTGGCATCGCTTGCAACGAGAATTGTTTTCGCGTCACTGCGCAAATGCGTCGTTTCGTGATATTCCATTCTGCGGAGGATGAGAGAATGGCTTTAACGACAGAAATGCAGATCCATGTTGTCTCTCCGCTCGCTTACGGCTACAGCGCACTGGAACCGGTCATCGATGAGCAGACCATGCATATTCATCACGACAAGCACCACCAGGCTTATTGCACGAACCTGAATACCGCGCTGGAGAAATCCCCCGATCTATTTGCCAAGCCGATCGAGGAACTGTTGTGCGATCTCGACGGCCTTCCCGAGGACATCCGCACGGCGGTCCGCAATCATGGAGGCGGCTACTACCACCACTCACTGTTCTGGACGTTCATGAAGCCCAACGGCGGCGGCCCTCCTACTGGCAGGATCGCCGAAGTCATCGGCCAATTCGGTGGATTCGACGCGTTCAAGGTCAAATTTAACGATGCCGGGCTGAAGCATTTTGGCAGCGGATGGGTGTGGCTGGTCCGTACACCGGAAGGCAAGTTCGACATTATTGCCACGCCCAATCAAGATAGCCCGGTGAGCAAGGGACTTTACCCGATCTTTTGCAACGATCTGTGGGAGCACGCTTACTACCTGAAATACCAGAACCGCCGGGCCGAGTACCTCCAGACATGGTGGAACGTCGTGAACTGGGACGAAATCAACCGGAGACTGGATCGACAGTTCTAGCGTGTTTCGTTGATTTCGTGAAGAAACAGGTCCCTGTAAAAAATCCCAGCGTGCCAGAAGAACCTGGCGCGCTGGGCTCAAGTGATTCAAGGAGAGGTCTAGTTCCCTGCGGCTGCAACTGCTGGGGCCGGCTTTGTCAGTTCCGAATAGACGCTGTGGCCGTTCTTCTTCTCCAACTGGAACCCATCGAGTTGGTCTCCCTCTGACGAGTAAGCGTGGAGAATCATTTTGTCGCCATCAACGTCGATGACCTGAAACATCTGCGTGTTCGGGATGACCTTGGCCATCAAAGGTTCGAAAAGGTCGTGATCGACCTGATACATCTTGGGACCGCTGACGGAAATCATGTAAACGGTTCCCGGAGCGTCCGGAGCTACGATTTTTCCGCCCGCGAGCTTCTGGCTGCGAGCGTAGAGATGATCGTGTCCCTGAAGGACCAGATCGACGCCGTACTTGTCGTAGAGCGGAAGAAGCACTTCGCGCATTTTCACGTAGTTGCGGTGGCTGGCCATGGAGAACATCCCCTGGTGCTGGAACACAACCGTCCAATGGTTCGGGTTGTTCTTGAGCACTTTCTCCAGCCACTTCGCCTCTTTCTCGATTTCCGGGCGAGCCGCATCGAAGTTCTTCTCGTTTTCCATCTGGTTGACGTTCAGCGAGATGAAGCGAACGCCCTGGTAATCGAGATAGAAAGACTCGTTGTCGGTTAGTCCGGGGCCGTTCTGCGGATACGAAAACTGCTGTGCCCAGATGGATGGCAGCGACAGCGACTTCGGCGCGTCCTTCGGTTTTTCAGTTTCGTGATTTCCGGGGACGGCAAGGCTCGGGATGTTAGCCGCGATGAAACCCATGGAGTCATACCACTCGCCCCAGAGATCATCTCGATATCCTGACGAAACCAGATCACCCGCGTGAATCATAAAGGCGGCCTTGGGTGCCCTGCTGTAAGCTGCCTGGATCAGGCGCGACCAACGCGACCTGATGTCGTTTTGAGCGTCGCCTACATAAATGAACCGGAACTTGCTGGCCTGATTGTTCGCGGTACGGAAACCATTCCACTCGCCCCAGTTCTTCCCGTCACCTACGCGATAGAGATAGTGAGTGTTCGGCTTAAGGCCTTCAACGTTGGCGCGGTATGTGGCAACCGTCTTGCCGTTCCCAATTTCGAGGGATCCGGACTTAGCCGGTGCCGAAACCGCGCTCTTGACGAAGTCGGGGTTGGCACTGGCGACGGCGAACTGAACCTGCGGCGTTTCTGCCGGTTTTTCAGTGCGCCACGTGATTGCCTGGGTGTGGGCGGGATCGCCGGTCCAGCCGAGAATCACGCGCTGCGGAGTAAACTCGGCTGCCGGAGCAGCGCCCCACCCCGCCGGCTTCTTGGGAGCATCTGACTTCTCTTGCTTTTTGGCGTCTGACTTCGCCCCGTTTGTCTTTGCTTCCTGGGCGTTCAGGGTAAATAAAGAGCACAGTAATACGAACAGAGTAAGGGTGGTCTTACGAGAGAACTTCATTTGCTGTATCCTCCGTCGTTCTTGTGAGACAGGGGAAGTGCATGAGCTCACTTCCCCTGTCCCGGTTTCACTTAGTAGCTAAAGCGCAGACTGAATTGCATCTGGCGTGCCGTGCCGGTGCCGACCGGGTTGGTGGTGAACGGAGTGGTAATCTGGCCGAAGGTACTGGGTGTGGCGGACCACTTCGTGTTCGGTTTGCCGATCTGGGCCACATTAAGCAGATTGAACACATCGGCCCGGAAGCTTAGTCCCATGCGTTCACCTATGGGGAATCGCTTCTCCATAGAGCTGTCAATCTGCCAAAGACCTGGGGCGCGAACCGCATTCCTTGGGAGATTTCCAAAAGTGCCGTTAGCCGGCATGGAAAAGGCGGCAGGATTGAGCCAGAGTTCGCCGCCCGAGCCGTTGCTGCCGGAAAGGTAAAGAGGTACCCCGGGCACGAGGTTGGGGCGCAGACCACTGCTGATTCCGTACGGCGAGATGCAAACGCCATTTGGAACGGCGTAGCTGCAGTTGCTGGAACGGCTGACGCTGATGTTCATGGGCAGACCCGTGCGGGCCTGGCCGATGCCGCTCATTTGCCATCCACCCAGCAACGTATTCAGGATAGGCGACGCGTTGCCCAACAACTCGTGGCCCTTGCCCACCGGGATGTTCCAGATGGTACTGGCGGTAAGGTTATGACGTACATCGAAGTCGGCCGCGCCGCGTTCGCACTGGCGGCAAAGCACGTTTTGCCAAGTGTCGTTTTCGCCGTCACCGGTCGAGCCGTCGCTGATCTCGTGCGACCACTGATAGTTGGCAACGACGAGCAATCCTTTGGATAGGTTGCGCTTCAGGCCGACCTGTAGCGCTTCCAGGGTCAGGTTTCCTTGGTGGTCAGAGTAACCGATGGTCGAGTTGGTCAGGCTCGCGTAAGGGCGCGTGTTCGTAGCCGGATCAATGCCATTCAGGGTGGTACCGCTGAGGAGGTGCGTTCCTTTGGTGCCAAGATAGGTTACGTTGAGAGTGGTATCGCGGGCCACTTCTTGTTGGATCGAGGCGGTCCATTCATCCACACTTACGTCTTTGCGGTTTCGGTTTTTCCCCGAGTAACTCACGGCAGCCGCCGTGGCGGAACTCAGAAACGGGGTAACGGGATACGACAGGTTCGGGATGTTACTGGCTGACAGGCTGAAATTACCCACACTGGGCAGCGAGGGCGGCCCACCGTTGGGCTGGCTGTCGTCGTAGTAGATGCCAAAACCAGCTCGAATTGCGGTCTTGCCGTGGAGCGCCTCGGGGGCCCAGGCTAGACCGATGCGCGGCATGAAATCGTGCGTATTCGCGATATATCCAGGGGAGCCGGCGGGACAAAACTGTAAACCGCAAGTGAAGGGATCGAACACCAATGCACCGGGAGCTTTGTTGATGCCGGCGCTATAGTACTCGTATTGCAGTCCGGCGTTTAGCGTGAGGTTCGGGCGGATTTTGAACTGATCCAGAAAGTAGCCAAGGACCGGGGTTTTGCGCGGCATGTTCGCGTGCTGTCCTGGGGCGTTCGTGTAAGAGTCCAGCACATCGTTGGTAAAGTTCTTTTCGCTGGTATAGCTTAGGCTTTGCTCCAACCAGGGGTGTTCATTGTGTTCCTGCATGTGGCGATATTCCGCCCCAGCCTTGAAGGTGTGGCGTCCGTGGTAAAAGGTGGCGTCGTCGACGAAGCTGAAAGAATTATCGATGCGGACGGAATGGTCCCCGAGCGAGAGGCCCGCGAACCCGCTGATCGAGACGGAATAGGGCGTCACTTGGTTGTTGCCCACGTCCTCGTAGGAATCGCGATTGAAACCAACTCTGGCGTCGTTAAAAATGTTAGCCGAAAAACGATGTTGCACATCGAGCATGGCGTTCGGCGTTTCAGTCGTGGTGACCGTGTTTTCCGCCATAGACGCCGCGGAGTTAAGGTAGTCGTCGGTGTTAAATCGGGCGGTTATGTTGGTCTTGTCGCTGAGCGCGTAGTCCACACGAATCAGGCCGGCATTTTCGGACGTCGGGCTGGAGGTGGTGGCTACCCAGAGCATCGCGTTGGGGTCCGTGGTCGGGATCGTACCCTTCGGGTAAGCATTCATGATGAAGTTCAGGGCCGGCGATGTCGCTGCCACCTGCGCCCGATAGGCATCGGTGGGTACATTTCCCTGCATTGGTTGCGCATAGGCCTGCTGAACACCCTCGTAATTGGCGAAGAAGAACAGTTTGTTGCGGATGATGGGCCCGCCGAAGCTAGCGCCAAACTGGTTCATCTTGAACGGCAAAACGGAATGGGTAGGACCCCAAGTGCTAGCGTCGAAGAAGCTGTTGCGAAGGTACTCGTAAAAGCTGCCGTGGAATTCGTTGCTGCCGCTCTTGGTGACCATGCTGATCTGGCCGCCGGCCATGCTGCCTACGTCCGCGCTGTAGACGCTGCTGCTCCCCTTGAACTCAGCTAAAGACTCCATCGGAAACTCTGCGCGCATGGGCGTTTTTACAAATTGATGGTTAAGGCCGGTGGCGTCCACGCCATCGAGACGGAAATTGTTGTCTTCCTGCGAAAGGCCGGCAAAACGGATGGTGTCCTGGGTGCCAGTGCCGGAACTGATGGCGCCAGGGAGTAATGCCTCCATGCTTGCCCAATACCTACCGTTCACCGGAAGGTCCTGGAGCTGGCTGCCCTGAACGACCCCTCCGATTTCTGACGTCGTCAGATTGATGTCAGGCGTCGCGGCCACCACCGTGACTTCCGAACGGCCGCCACCCACTTGCAAGGTGGCATTGAGTGTGCGGGTCTCGCCAACTTGAAGCGTGAAGGTTTGAACTTCCTGGTTTTGAAATCCTTTGGCGGCGATAGCGACTGTGTATTGACCCACAGGCAGAGCGCTGAAGGTATAGACACCAGCCCCGTTCGTGAGAGCAACAGACTCAATTCCAGTAGCTGTTGCTTTCAGGCTGACTTTCGCGCCGGAGACAACGCTCCGGCTAGGATCCATTACAACTCCCGTCAGGCTTGCCCGGTCCGTCTGGGCAGTCAACGGCAGTACGGATGCCAGTAGTGTGATCAGCAGTAGTAGGCGACGCATTTTAAAGCTCCTTGCTCTAATGAGCGGTTTGGATTGAAGTCTGGATTGCCGGTTCACGTACCCACCACACCCCTAAGCCATGGTCAAGTCGCGCGCCGATTAATCCCAATTTGCCTTGCAGAAACCGGTATTGCCTCAAAAAGTCAAACGTACTTGCATCTCGATCCGGCGATTATTTGCCGTCTCGTAGAATCCTTCCCCGTTCGGCATACCCGCGATCTGGTTCGAGCGGCCGAAAAGGGACGAAGTGATGTCGCCGATGATGGGGCCTGGGTTGTTGTGGTTCAAAAGGTTGCGCGCCGACATCGATACGCTCAAGTTGTAGCGGCGCGCCGTAGCCGGACTGCCAAGAACCGAACGCAACCCTCGGTTGCTGACCGGTTCCGCCTGAACAGAGCCCTCCGCCGATTTGCCGGCGTGCTCGCCCTTTTCCGGCCCGAAGCCGAACGCCTTGCCAATACGCAGATTTAGCGTTACCTGGCCAGGACCGCGCCCGTAATTGCGACCGAGCAGCCTCTCCCCTGCGCTCGGGCTGGGATCGAGCAGGCCATACGCGGTCTGGATCAGTCCCGCCTTTGAAGGATCGGTGGCCAACCCTGGACGGCTATTGAACAGCGTCGTGCCGTAAAGGTCACTACCCGTGGTGACGTCAAACGGCGCTCCGGACTGAATGACTACATAGGGGCTGATGCGCACGCTCCAGCGCATTGCAACCGACCCACCGGCGGTGACCCGATGCCGCACATCCGTTGCCGCAGGCCCATATTCACCACTGACGTCATTCGGATTCGCCGGGAAGGTACTGACGCCGTCCGTATTGCTTGAAGCCTTGTTAAGCACATAAAAGGCGAACAACGACGTTGTGGCATTGACCTTCGTCTTTACGTTCGCAACCAGTTGGTTCTGGTTGTAAAGACCGGACGACTCCATCAGGAAGACGGGGCCGGGATGTCCCAACGGGAAAACGCCGCTTCCCGCCACTCCGGGGTCGAAGGTGCCAGGCAGCGGCGCGTTGACATCCCGCGAGCGCAGCATGTGGAGTCCATGGGCATTCGTGTAAGTCAGCGCCAGCGTGGTATTGCGCGCCAGTTGACGCTCGACAGTCACGGCCGATTGCATGATGTAAGGCGCACGCAAGTTCGGGCTGATTTTCTCGACGGACTGTGTTTGCGCCGCTCCCAGTTCCTGAAGAGAAGGGATCGTTGGGAAACTATCCGGATTTGCAACCACGTACTGCTGTTGAACAGTGCCGTTATAGCGGACGGCAGCGAGCGTATTGCTGAGAGCGAAGCGGTCGTAGAACGTACCGAATCCGGCGCGTATAACGGTCTTCTTTCGGCCGCCGGGCGCCCATGCTATCGATATACGAGGCGCCCAATCGCGCCAGTCGTGGATATTGCTCTGGCCTTCGCAGCGCAGGCCCAGGCCTAGCGAAACATTCGGACTCACGTGCCAGTCGTCGGACGCAAAGAACCCAAAGTCGAATTGACGTACGGACGACTCAGGCTGGCCTGCGGCGATGCTGAACTCGCTTGCGCCTCCGCCGAGAGCGCGAATCTGGCTGGCGGAATAGCCCAGCTTCTGGAACAGAAGCGTGCGGCGGTAGCGTTCAATTGCGCTGATGGTCTGAAGTTGCCCCGGCACGGGCAGGTTATTGTTGTCGAGAACCGGCCCGATCGCGCCGCCCGCGAACGTGTATGTCCCGTCGAAGTTCTGCGGCGAAAGATTGTCGTCGGTTTGCGCGCGCAGGCGCATGCCGACTTTCCATGTGTGCGCGCCGCGGGTGCCGAACGTGTTGTTCTGCAACTCGAAGCTGTTCTGTACGTCGAAGGACCGTGCGGAAGCAGCGCCTCCGCCAGTGAAAGCGCCCGAAACCTTGAGTACTGGAGCTACCGTGTTCGCGGCAGTCTGGAAGTTATTGCGATAGAACTGAAACCGGGTTTCGTTGATGGTCTGACCCAGCACGGCGGTCTCGGCGGCCTGTACCGTCTGATTGGTGTAGCGGCTGTCGTAGCCGCGCGAAGTTAAATCGAAGCTGCCAACTCCCGTATCGAGAATGTCCGCGTGAATGATGCCGTAACGGAAGCTCAGAGTGTTGTTCGGACTTAGTTGATAATCGAGGCGCGGGCTGACCTTTGTGAAGCGCTGTGGTGACGTAACCGTGCTTGTGTAAGGCGTGACCGCGAACGCTGCCGGGTCAACGGTAACGGCATTGACGATTGCGCCGTTGTCCACCATGTTTTCTTGCGCATCAACCGTGAACGATGCGCGCTTGCCCAGCGGGCCGCTGGCTCCGCCTTCGAACTCATTCAGCAGGAAGGGAGCTTTTTCCGGCGAGTACGGATTGCGGGAGTTCCAGAAACGGTTGGCGAAGTTGTAGTCGGCGGTCGCGTGATACTTATCGCTTCCTGGTTTCGTAAAGATCTCGATTCGTCCGTAGCCCAGCTTGTCGTATTCCGCCGAAAAGGGATTCTGGTTGACGCGAATTTCGCGAATCGCATTCTTCGCGGGCAGGTCGCCGCTGCTGAATCCGTCAATGTAAATCGCCCCGCCATTAGGGCCGGCGGAAGGTCCCGCGAGCGCTTGCAGGTCCGCCATGAGATCATCCGGGTTGTCGGAGAGAGCTTCGAGGTCTTCCCCTGTCAGCACGAGCGCGCTGGCGTTGCTTGCCGACTCCATGCTGACAGTGTTTTCGGCGTCCTGCTCGACCGTCAGGCTCTGCTGTACCTCTTTGACCCTCAATTCCAGGTCGAGAACATTTGTACCCGAAGCCAGCACTGTTCTCGCTGACGGCGACAGGATCAAGCCGGAAGCCTCGGCCTCCACCGTGTATTCGCCCGGCCTTACCGCGGTGAACGAGTAGGCGCCAAGCTTGTCCGAGGTCGTTGTCAGGACAGATTGATCCGTCGCGATCAAGTTGACTTTCGCATCTGCTACAACCGCCCCCGTAACGTCGAGGACGTGGCCCTTCAACGCTGCCGTTTGCGCCAATGAGGAAAGTCCAGCAAACAGCATCATGGCCAGAAGTAAAAAACGTTGCCGCATGGTTCTCCGTTGATTGATGAAATGTGCAAAACAAATCTGGTTGTTGAGAACAGTGGACTGCCCTTTATCGAACTCGGGCAGTCCACTTGGCCGCCGCGAAAATAGCGGCTTGTTATGCGTACATGTGCTTACATGCCCGCGGCTTTTCCACCCGAGGGACGGATTACTTTCGCTACGTCCTCATACTGATCCGTGGAGACGAAATCGACGTGAGCCTTACGAACGGCCTTCCAGCGCGCGAGTGCCGCATCGCGGGAGCCGAAGTTGTAGTCCTTGTCCCACCCTTGGTTCTCAGCGGCAGAATACCCGTCCAAGCAATAAAAGCTGATGAAATAGCCGAGACCATGCGCATAATTCACGAACTTTTCAAGACGCGCCTGTTTGTCCTTGTTCCAATCCCCGGCCTGGCTCGCTCCGCCCTTTTCGACGTACTCCCAGCCGAGTCCCCACCAGCGGTGGTAGTTGTCGGCTTTCGCCGTCGCAATCTCCTGCGGCTCGACCGTTGACAGAAGATCAATTGCTTCCTGCTTCGGAAGTTTTTTGGGGTTCGCTTCCGGCTTTGTCACCGAACCAAACACGCGGATCTTTCCGCCGACCGCAACGCGATCGTAGAAGAACTGCTGCTTGATATCCTTCTGCTTGTCTTCGACGATCACCATCATCGGCTTCAGCTTAAGAGGAGACTGTTTCGTGATGTCGTCCGTCTTGACGGCGGTGGTGAGCCATCCGTCATATTTGTCCAACATCTTCGAGATGGCTTCGAGGTGCTCCGGCGGATCGTTCTTGATGTCGAGGTAAAGCGTGACGAGCGGCCAATTCCCCTTGTTGCCTTCCTTCAGCGCCTTCTCCATCATCGGCTTCACTTTGGAAAAGAAATAAGCCTCAAGGGTCGGATCTTCCGCGGCCACATTCTTTGAACCGTGGATGAGCAGCGACTTCCCATCAACCCAGGCGAGGTCTTCTTCAATGACGAAAGGCGTGCCGCTGGCGATCGCGCGATCAAGGCGGTCTTCGTATTTCCCGTGGTCCGGATATGCGTTATGAGCCAAAATTTCGATGCGCGACCCCGGCGCGAACTGCGTGCTGTCGGAAGCGCTGTGTTTGCTGTGGTCGGTCTGCGCCATCAATGCAGTGGCGACAAGGCTGATGAGAATTAGTGTGAGTTTCTTCATAAAATCCTCCGCGTTGGTTTGGTTTAGCGTTGATACAGGGCGTTCTTGCTGGGAATACTCTTTTGAATCTCGTCACGAATGGCGACGCCGATCTTGAGCGCTTCGGCTTCGCTCGACGCTTGAGTGAACGGGACTTCCATGACTACGAATCCCTGCCCTAGATCGCCGCCTTTTGCGTCGGTGACCGGGATAAGGAGGTCGTAGATCTTGTCCTTGTCAATGCGCTCGGCGATAGGCTTGTTCTTGGCGAGTTTTTCCATGTCTACCGCGGACGACTTCTTGCCATTCTTTGACGGGGTGACGTTGGCGATGATGACGTTGTCGTTAGTTGACGGCAACGTGGCATGCAACCCAAGCTTCACGATTTCGGAATGTCTGGCCTTCACGTCCACGATCAACCGCTGGGCAAAAGGCGCGCTGACTTGAACGTAGTTGGCGGGCAAGGGCGCATCTGTTTTTTGCGGTTGCTGTTGGGCGCTGGCCGGCAAAACGACGAATAGGGCTATAGCCGCAAGCAAGAGAGGCCTGCGCGGACTGAGGACTTTCCTGGTGCCGTTCATGACGTTGCTGTGTCTCCCTCTTCCCGGCGAAGTGCACCTGCAAGCGTGAGATCGCGCCTTGCAGACCTTTTTCGCGGGTGAGGCCATTCAAGCCCAGGTTCCTGAGTGGAACATTAGGTTTTGGGCGAAGTAACAGACAATTCACAGTCTTTTCTTCGTCCCGTATTTTTACCGTGCTGTAATACATGCATGAATGTGCTGGTCATCGAGGACGACAGGCGCATTGCAGATGTGCTGCAGCAGGGACTCGTTGAGGACGGGCACAACGTCTTTGTGTGCTACCGCGGTGACGAGGGCGCCGACCTGATCGTCAGCAAGCACTTCGATGTAGTGCTGTTGGACCTGATGCTGCCGGGAATGGACGGCCTCTCAATCATAAGAAACGTGCGCGCGTCCAAGTGCCGCGTCCCGATCCTGGTACTCACTGCAAAGGATTCCATGCTCGACGTGGTACGAGGGCTCGATCTTGGGGCGGACGACTACCTGACCAAGCCCTTCCAGTTGGCAGTGCTGCTGGCACGCATCCGGGCTGTGAGCCGCCGAGGATTCGGCGCAGTCAGCAACGATTTGGCTGTTGGCGACCTCGTGCTGAATCGCGACCAGCGAGTCGCCCGGCGAGGGGACCGGACAATACCGCTGACGAAGAAAGAGTTCGCACTTCTCGAACTGCTAATGCGCAGATCAGGCCAGGTAGTGACCCGCGATCAGTTGATCGAAACTGGCTGGGGCTACGACGAAGACGTGCGCGATAACACAATAGACTTCTACATCCATAACCTTCGAACGAAGATCAACGCCAAGCACGAGCCTGGCATGATTCGCACGATCCGGGCAGTTGGGTACTCCCTGGTGTTACCGGAATGCTGATCAATCCACGATCACTGCACGTCCGCCTCTGCGTCTGGTACGCGCTGCTGTCGATGGCATGGATGGGTACACTCGGGATTTTCTCGTACTTTTATTTAAGCCGCGCACTGGCCAGTTCACGTGAAGCGACCATGCAGGCGCGCGAGACGCGACTGATTCGCTTTGTCGAAGAAGCACAGAGACGCGATCCTCGTTTCGCATTGCCGCAAGTGCTTCACCAATACACGCTCGTCAATCCGGACACCGACATCCTGGAAGTTACCGCGACCGATGGAACCAGAATCTATCCGGAGACGCATGACGCTCCGCTGATCCCGTGGGTAAACGAGGATTGCCACAGTCCCCGGTTCGGCATTGAAACGGTTGGCGAGCACCGGTTTCGTACTCTCCAGCACATCGTTAACATGAATGGGCGCGAGGTGCGCCTGCTCCTGGCCGGCAGAATCGACTCGCACTTCTATATTCTCCGCATGATGCGAAATTCGTATCTGATTTCCGTGCCGCTTATGGTTTTGCTTTCCGTGGCGGGAGGTTTCGTGCTCAGTCATCACGCCCTAAAGCCAGTGGATCGGGTCACCAGGGCCGCGCACGACATCAGTATTCGTGATCTGCGCCATCGCCTGCCCGTACTCAACACGGGCGATGAGATTCAGCGACTGACCGAGACATGGAATGACGTGCTGGCACGGCTTCAAGGCGCCATCGAACAACTGAACCAGTTCACCAGCGATATATCCCACGATCTGCGAACAACCGTGACTGTCATGCTATCGACCGCGCAGCTTGCGCTGTTACGCGAGCGTACTCAGCAGGAGTATCGAGCCGCCCTCGGAACGATCGAGCAGGAGTGCGAGGCAACGTCGGAACTACTGGAAGATCTGTTGCTGGCGGCTCGATCCGATGTCGCGGAGCAAAACATCTCATGGTCTCCGGTGAACCTTTCTGCCGTTGTCGAGGAGGCGTGTGATCATCTGCGCGCGCGCATGGAGTTAAAGAATCAGCATCTCGTAACCGAGCCTGACACGGAGGCATGGATCCTCGGAGACCAGTCCCTGCTCCGGCGGCTCGTGAGTATTCTGCTGGATAACGCAGTGAAGTATACGCCCGAACATGGCGTGATTACGGTTTCAGTCTGCTCGTGCGATCACGTTGTGCGCCTTGATGTGCGCGATACCGGCATTGGTGTTGCGCAGGATGATGTGTCAAGGATCTTCGACCGGTTTTATCGCGCAGACGCGTCGCGCAACCGTGACCAGGGTGGGACGGGACTCGGCTTATCCATTGCGAAGTGGATTGCCGAGGCGCACCGGACAAGGATCACACTCACCTCTGAGCCGGAAAGAGGTAGCCTGTTTTCGGTCGGCTTTCCGGTTTGCTTAAAGCAGAACTCCGGGGTTCCAGTTTATGCGCGCACGCCGCCCGAAACTCGTTTCTCTCCAGATTCATCTATCGAGGGCCGTAGACAGACCCGAGTTTGAAGTTCCTGACGAGTACTTGTTGAGCCATTTCTGGGTAGGGCGCGGCTTTAGCCGTGCCACCAAAGGCCGCATAAAACCAGGGTTTTAGCCCCTGAGGTAAGTTCGACTTATCGACTTGGTTCATTACGAGATAGCTTCTAGCAAGACGTAAGTTAGTACAGCAAGTTCCCGCTCTGCGTGGACTTCACCGCGCCATCGACGACCGACAGCGAATAGCTGGTACCGCCGCTGCCGCTCCAAGTTGCCAAGTTGAAAGCACCGCCACCCGCTGTTGTTTTGAACACCGCCACGTCAGGAAAGCTCAGCGGAGATCCCGGTTCACACTTGCTCGGAGCGCGAGTGGATCGGTAGAAATAAGCTGCACCGGCGCCCAGAACTGAACTCTGCCCGTCGGGCTCGACGGCCACCGCCGTGCGTTCATCTATGCCGATCGCACGGATAGTTGGAGCCCAGCCGTCGCGTACGCTGCGAGCCATGAATGTTAAGAGACGCCCGAGCCGGTCGCGAGCAACGAAGTGGGTATCTGTGACGATCCCCTTCATGTTGGGCACGTTCAAGAAATCGCGTTCAAGCGTGACCGTCTTGTCGAACGGATCGGCGAGCGTGACTTTCGAAACGGCAGTATCGTTCAACGCTCCGAACACGATCTCGCCAAGAACTGCTAACCCGGCACTGGTGCCGCCAATGGGCACGCCGCGCGCAATGGCCTCGTTGATGGCGTTTTGAACGGGCGTACCTTTCCAGAAGTTGATGTAGTTCGCCTGGTCGCCACCGGAAATGAAAATGGCTTCCGCATGATGAATCGTCTCAGCGACAGCCTTCTCATTGGCCGCCTTGCGGTTCGGGATGACCAATGTTGCGACCGAGTTCACTTTGCAGAGATCGCGGATGTAAGGGTTGTAGGCGTCCGTCCCGGTAGCCCGCAGCACGAGGAAGTCACCGCCCTTGGACCGCTCGCAGATCCAGCGAAAGGCAGTGTCCAGATCCTTGCCGCCGCCCATTAACATCACTCCGGGAATCGGCTTCGTCACCACGTCGGCGGGCTTGCCCACCCGCATGTACTGGTAGGACGCGTCCTGCGCACCGGCAGTCTTCTCCAGTTCCGCGGTTGCCGCATCAATTGCCGCAGCCTCAGCTTCCAGAATGCGGCCGATCCGCGGTATTTGCGCGTCGGCCTGCTTCCAATCTTTCTTGTCCATGGCTTCGCGCACGGCCGCGATTGGTTTAGCTCCGTAGCCGGTGTAGGCACCCGGAGCGTAAATCTGGTGGCGGAACCACGGCCTGTCAGGCAGACCATCGGGGCTGGTGAAATTGCGTTCGGTAAGAATGAGTTTGTTGTTCAGGGCTTTGAGGGACGCGTGCGCAATCGTGCCGTTCGTGCTCGCTTTCTTGAATGCCTGCTCGTAGCGCCTGGCACTGCGGTCCAGTGCTTCCACGCCGTTTTCGAGAGGCGCGAAGTTCATGAATGCCGGCACTTCTTCCGTAGGCGGCGGAACTAGCGTTTTCTTCGGGTCGGCAGTCGCGGTGAATACTCCCTCTTCAATCTCCCGGTTACGTTCGCGGATCTCGTCCTGCCTTTCCTTCAAGAATGTCTGTAGTTCTTTGACGTACTTGCGGATGGTATCGGCCGAGTCGCCAAACTCGAAGGGCAGCACATCGGCATCGGCCAAGCGCATGACCGCCGTCCCGGCAGTCTGCGCCAGCGTCCGGCCGTATGCAAAATCGGTGTCGGAGAAATGCGTGTACCAGTAGAAATCATCGTAGATGGAGTGGTACACGCCGCCTTCATCCTCGCCGCCAAAGCGAACGTCCATCGCCGCAATGCCGGCGTGATGTAAGAACGCCGTGTAATCGGAGCCGTCGCCCAGGGCGCCAATGCGAAGGTCGGACCGCTGCCGCAGTTCCTGACGGTCTTCCGCGGACTTTGCATTCGCGATCCGTTGCAGTTGTGCGCGCTTCCACACCGAGATGTTCTTCTCCGGATCGGTGATATCACGCGCCACATTATTGATGAAGTTTTCAAGACTATGCGAACCGTTCACTCTCAGATATCCCCGGCCGTTGTTGTCCGAGTTGATGTAGGCGACGGTGTGCTGCTGCAGTTCCTCCATGTGGGTTTCGACCCATTCGGTTGAACCAAGCAGTCCCGGTTCCTCACCGTCCCACGCAGTGAATATGATGGTGCGCTTGGGATTCCATCCTTTTTTGTGCAACTCGCCGAGTGCACGCGCTTCTTCAAGCACCGAAGCCATCCCCGAATCCGGATCGCTGGCGCCGTTTACCCACGCATCATAATGATTGCCGCGGATCACCCATTCGTCCGGAAACTCCGAGCCTGGCATCTTCGCAATGACGTCGTTCACAGGTTTCAGATCCCAGTTCGAGGTTACCTTCAGATGTACCTTGGCCAGCCCTGGACCGATTCTGTACGTGATGGGCAAGCCGCCACGCCAGGCTTCGGGAGCAACCGGTCCAGTCAGCGCCGAGAGTAACGGCATTGCATCGGCATAGGAGATCGGCAGCACCGGGATTTTGGTGATAGTCTTCGCTTCCTTGATGGGCAGACGCTTGGCGTCGTTCGTGGCTCCGACACCCGGCGTAAGCGGATCACCGGGATAGTCCGTGTCCATGACGCTGCCTCGCTGCACGCCATCCTTGGGACGCAGGCCGCCCTCGGGATAGTCCACTCCTTCGAAGTAGCCGTCCTCGCGCGGATCGGAGTAAATGATGCAGCCAATGGCGCCATGTTCGGCGGCTACTTTTGGCTTAACGCCGCGCCATGCCTCGCCATATCGCGCGATCACGATGGCTCCCTTGACCGAGATGCCCATGCGATCGAGCCGTTCATAGTCATCGCGAGAGCCGTCGTTGACGTAAACCAGCGGACCCGTGACATCGCCGTCAATCGAATATGCATTGTAGGTCGGCAACTGCTCCGAGAGCTGCTTCGAGGTGGGATCGATGCTCAGCGCCGGTTCCTGCAACTTGGCAACGTACTTTGTTGGCGCGACCATCTCCAGCACTCGTTCCTTGGGGGTCGGGAACAGTACGTCGAACGTTTCGATATGCGCGTCGTAGCCCCACTCCTTAAACTTCGCGAGCATCCACTCCGCGTTGTCCTTGTCGTAAGCCGAGCCGACATGGTGCGGACGCGCGCTGAGCCGCTGATCATAGTCGCGGAGATTGTCCGCCAGGATCGACGAGCGGTACTTGTTTTCCCACTGACGCTCAGTGTCAGACGAAGCGCCTAGAAAGCCGGAAATGGCGTTTTCAACCGGTGAGGCGGAAAGAGCAACCACAGTGAAAAGAATGGCGAAGAAAAGCACGAGTCGGAACCCTACCGTTTTCATTGTTTCTCCTGGAGTGCCGTTCATTGAATGCCCCGGCCGAAGCCGGGGCAAGCAAAGACAAAACGCAATGCAGACAAAAACGCCTACCAGATAACCTTCAAGCCCAACTGAATGTGACGCGATCCGCCCGACCCGACAACTGGGTTAGCCGCGCCCTCATCCGGGGTAAACCGCAACTGACCGGCCGCCCCGCCGCCGAGATCGTGGGCCGCCGATCCCCCATCGAAGTTGGTGTGGTTAAGTAGGTTGAACACCTCGCCGCGCGCCTGTAGCTTCACCCGCTCGGAGATGTTGATGGCCTTGGTCACCGACATGTCCCAGTTCTGGAAGCCCGGACCACGGAAGATGTTGCGTCCCATGTTGCCGAACGTAAGCGGCTCTTGCGGAGTAATGATGGCACTCCCCATGACGTAGCAGCCGTACTGTGTCAGTTGACCCATCGACGCATGCGCCAAGCACGCCGGATTATTGATAACCTGGCCGGCGTGATCGGGCACAGCGCCAGGACCGAACGTGCTCCCTGAGAAGTAAGGGATTCCCGCCACCGACTCATGTACATCCCCGGGGTTACCTGCGAAGTTCCAGTGCTCGTAACCGTAGGTGTAGGTTCCGCTGATGTCGTTCGTGGTGTCGTACAGGTCAAATGGCATACCGCCTTGCACAGTCACAATGCTGGTAAATTGCCAGCCTTTGAGCAACTGCAAGGGAGCCTTGAAGCTCGGCACGTTGTATGTCATCGCGAATGTCAAGCGATGGCGGATATCCTGATCACCATTGCCGCGCATCGCGTTGTAATTCCATGCGTCCTGCGGAGCGTCGCCCGAACGATTGCTCGTTCCGTTGTCGATCGCGTGAGCGTAGGTATAACCCGCGAGGAAGTCCAAACCCTTCCATGATTTCTGGGTTACGGTAACTTGAAGGGAGTTGTAGATCGACGCGCCCAGGTTCTCGATCATGGCCGCATAGCCGACCCAGGGATAGCACGGTCCGCCCAGACCTTCGCCGCCCTGCGCTACCGGGCAGTTCGCCACGAACGGCCTGCCGACAGTTTCAGGATGGTCGTTCGCAATCTCCGCCGGATCGTTCGGGTTCACCTGGTTGATGTCGCGATGGCTATACAGGTCAATGCCCTTCTGTCCCACGTACGCAACCTGCAACACCGTCTTGCTGGCCAACATCCGCTGGATATTGGCGTTCCAGGAGAACACGCGTGGAGTCTTTATATTAGGCAATACTCCGAGCACGTCGCACTGGCTATCTACGCTACAGGACGACGCGGCTGTGCTCGTCATATCAAATACGGGACCTTGGGCTGTCCAATTGATCGCGCTCGCCGATAGCGTTCGACTGAACACATCGATGTTGCCGGTATTGACCCCCTGTGCGCCGGTCGGATTCAGATTAAGGCCACCGGAACTGATGAACATGCGGATCGGCGGCACTTCGTAAATCAGCGCCGATCCCGCGCGGAACACCGTCTTGCCGTCGCCGAACATGTCCCAGGCGATTCCGATGCGCGGGGAGAAGTTGGTCTTTTGCGTGTTGTACGGCGAATTGATGCCCTTGCCCACCTGCACCAGTCCCTGGGTCGGAATGAAGTTCGCGATAAGGTCGTGCGCCTCGTGAATCGGAGTCTGCAAATCGTAGCGGAGACCCAGGCTCACGTTCACGCGCTTCGAGACGCGCCAGTCGTCGCGCACGAAACCGGCGTAACCATTCAGGGTGACTTGTCGCGTCGGGTCTCCCTGCAACAAGTACCCCCTCCTGACCGTGCCCGTCATGAAATTCATGAGTGAGCTGAAATCAATGCGACCGCGCGCATACGTGGCCCGATAGTTGTCGGTGCCGCCATGCCGGGCCTCAACGCCGAACTGAATCTGGTGCGCTCCGCGCGCGTAAGAGACGTTATTGCTGAATTGGTAGTTGTAGTTCGGCGTGGTCATCAGCGGCCACCCGGAATTGCCGCCCAGATAATCGAATGGGGTGATGCTGATGCGCGGTAATCCGAACAGATTGGGGTCCGTAATTCCGGTGTTGATGCCGTAAGTGGTCGGGTTGACGTTGTGATCGACCGTACTAATCGACTGCCACATGCGGTTCATGCCGAAATTCGCCTGATTAACCCAGCGTGAGTTCGGCGTCCATGTCCAGTTGACCCCCATGACCGTGTTCTTGGTATCGGCCACCGACAGGAACTCAGGCCGCAACGGCACCGTGTCCTCTTCCGTCTGGTGGCTGTTGCCGTAAACCCACCGCCCTGAAAGAACCTGGTTCTTCGTCACGTGGTAATCGGACTTGACCACGAAGTTGTCTTCGCGGTTCAGATTGTTGAAGTCGAAATTGATCAGCGACGGATCATTGCCCGCCGCGAGTGCCGCCACATTGCCGGGATTGGGCAGAAACAATTGCGCGATTTTCAGGCTCAGGGGATTACAGGTGCCGGCTGCCGTGCAGGAGGCAATCGCGTCGGGCAGGCTGTATTTGAGCGCATTAGACGATGACGCGCCCTGGCTCAGGAGCGAAGTTGTGATCGGACTGGAAGCGCCGCCCGGATTGCCTACCTTGTGGCGCACTCCCTCGTACACGCCAAAGATAAACAACTTATCTTTGATAATTGGGCCGCCAGCCGCAGCGCCGAACTGGTGTAGCAGCAGCGCCGAGGTCGGCTCCGGCGCCGGATTGAAATAGTTGCGCGCATCCAGGGCAGCGTTGCGCGTGAAATAGTACGTCGTCCCGTGGAAGTCGTTAGTGCCGCCCTTCAACCCGACATTCACCACCACACCGGGTTTCCATCCGTACTCGGCTCCCTGGTTCTCCTGTGTATTAAACTCCTGGATCGCATCCAGCGGCAGGTGCGTCGCCGGAGTGCCTAGCACGCCGACGCCGTTCAAAACGGTGTCCCCGTAATAAGGATCGTTGTTGTCCACGCCGTCAACCATGTAGTTATTGTCTTCCACGCGGTTGCCGTTTGACGTCACCGACAAAAGGCCGCCTCCCGGCGTCCGTTGCACACCGGGGCGCAGCGCGAGCAGGTTCTGGATGTCACGGCCCTGCAGCGGCAGTTCGTTGATTGCCTTGTTCGTGAGCGTGCCGCCCAGCGTGGCGCTCACGGGATCGATCAGCGGTTGCTCGCCGGTGACTTCGATCTTTTCGGTGACCTGGCCTGGTCTAAGCGTGAAGTCCAGGCGGATATCCGTCGCCACTTCCAAGCGGACGCCCGCCCGCACGATCCTCTGGAAACTGGGTGCTTCAATCTCAACCGAATACAAGCCCGCATTAAGATTGGGAGCGAAGTAGTCTCCCGCGGCATTGGCTTCGAGTGCGCGGGTAATACCGGTTTCCGTGTTGGTGATCGTAACCTTCGCCTTTGGCACGATCGCACCGGTCTGATCCGTGATGCGGCCTACGATTCGCCCTTGTGACGTTTGGCCCACTGCGAGCAGCGATACGACCAGCAGTAGAAGTAGAAGACCGCCCTTTATTACCAACTGCGGTAACCTCATTGTGTCCTCCCAAAAATAAGTGTGTCCGCAAGTACCTGACTGATGCGACCACTTGTTTTGCATGGAAATACCCCTGCGGGAAAAGAGTCCCGCCATCGGAGATAGAGTCGGGAGGTAGCAGTGTGCTGTCTTGCTTGCTCGTCATGCGAGACACCTCTCCTGTCTGACCGCGCGCGCGGAAAAAAGCTCAGACCTTCTACTCCGGATGTGCGCGAAACGTTAATCTCTTTCCGAAGTGAAAGCAAGGGGAAGATTCGCTTTTACGTCTTCTACACCAGAATCTCTTGTGTGCTGTCCCATTCTGGGAAAATTGACACCGCCTGCAGCGTGTCATCCCGAGCGCCAGCGAGGGACCTGCTTTTCTCCCGCACCGCCACCGCTGCCGACCCTCCACCACCACGGCCCTCAGCGTGTCATCCCGAGCGCCAGCGAGGAACCTGCTTTTCGCCCGCACCGCCACCGCTGCCGACCTTCCACCACCACCGCCTGCAGCGTGTCATCCCGAGCGCCAGCGAGGGACCTGCTTTTCTCCCGCACCGCCACCGCTGCCGACCCTCCACCACCGCCGCCCGCAGCGTGTCATCCCGAGGCGCAGCCGAGGGACCTGCTTTTCTCCCGCACCGCCACCGCTGCCGACCTTCCACCACCACCGCCCGCAGCGTGTCATCCCGAGTGCCAGCGAGGCACCTGCTTTTCTCCCGCACCGCCACCGCTGCCGACACTCCACCACCGCCGCCCGCAGCGTGTCATCCCGAGCGCCAGCGAGGGACCTGCTTTTCTCCCGCACCACCACCGCTGCCGACCCTCCACCACCGCCGCCCGCAGCGTGTCATCCCGAGGCGCAGCCGAGGGACCTGCTTTTCTCCCGCACCGCCACCGCTGCCGACCCTCCACCACCACGGCCCGCAGCGTGTCATCCCGAGCGCCAGCGAGGGACCTGCTTTTCTCCCGCAGTGCCACCGCTGCCGACCCTCCACCACCACCGCCCGCAGCGTGTCATCCCGAGCGCCAGCGAGGGACCTGCTTTTCTCCCGCACCGCCACCGCTGCCGACCCTCCACCACCACCGCCCGCAGCGTGTCATCCCGAGCGCCAGCGAGGGACCTGCTTTTCTCCCGCACCGCCACCGCTGCCGACCCTCCACCACCACCGCCCGCAGCGTGTCATCTTGAGCGCCAGCGAGGGACCTGCTTTTCTCCCGCACCGCCACCGCTGCCGACCCTCCACCACCACCGCCCGCACCCGTGTCATCCCGAGCGCCAGCGAGGGACCTGCTTTTCTCCCGCACCACCACCGCTGCCGACCCTCCACCACCGCCGCCCGCAGCGTGTCATCCCGAGCGCCAGCGAGGGACCTGCTTTTCTCCCGCACCGCCACCGCTGCCGACCCTCCACCACCGCCGCCCCCGCAGCGCCCCCCCTGTCATCCCGAGGCGCAGCCGAGGGACCTGCTTTTCTCCCGCACCGCCACCGCTGCCGACCCTCCACCACCGCCGCCCGCAGCGTGTCATCCCGAGGCGCAGCCGAGGGACCTGCTTTTCTCCCGCACCACCACCACCGCCACCACCGCCGACCTCATTAGAGATGTCAAGGCCATGATCCAGCCAAAAACGACGTAACCTGCTGATTACACGGGAAATATAATTTCCCGAGTCCTGTCGGGTTTACCCCGTGCGAATTGCTAAAATGTATGTAGAGTCAAAACAAGAAATGGTTACCAAAGTAATCTGACCATGCTAAGTCGCGCATTATCAACGGCTTGAACTGGGCTCAACGAGGCTGGAAGCGTAACTACCTGTGTTTTTAACAGCTTACGTTTTCGCTCACAGGGGGAGGGTAGCCTGCGGCGTTCTTAACTGTGGGGCTAAAAACAGGCGGCACGCGCATTATGAATTCGCGGATAATGACGCGACACTTGGTTCAGTTGCCGGTTGCGCCGGTTGCACGAAGCGATCGTAGATCCACAACAAGAGCGCGGTCGCGACGCCCACGCTTGTCACTGCCAGCCAGATCATGGCTGGTTGATGCTTGACCTCGCCAAAGTGATGGAGCAGCCATCCACCAAACGTCCCGCCAATTAGGGAACCGATACCGATGGGCAGAAACGCGAAGCCCATGTACGTCCCTTGCTGTCCGGGAGGCGCCAGCCGCGAGATGTATTCGTAGTAGCGCGGCGACTGCGTGATCTCGCCGAGAGCGACCGCGATCAGCGTCAGGATGACCATGGGCACGCTAGGGTGTCCTATGAGGAACAACCACGCCAGCCCGGAGATCAGCGTTCCGAGAATAATCGCGCGGAACGGAGGAATCTTTTGCGTCAGCAGATTCAGCGCGACCGTGAGGGTAATGACCACCAGTGGGCCGGTGACGAGCAGCAACTCCGTGTCGGCCTTGGGGTCGATGAACCGGACAACGTAGAGCGGCAACGTAATGAACTCCTGCCAGAAGACAATCCAGTATCCGGAGAAAATCAAAAGGAAGAGCATGAAGCGCGGATTGCAGACGACCGCCCAGAAATTCCTGGCGGTCTCTCCGAGGCTGGTAGCCTTTTGCGCGGTACCGCGAGTGGGCTCGCGGAAAAGAATCAGCACGGCGAAGAACATCACGAAAACGCTGAGCGCCGAGACGCGGAAGACGCTCTCAACCGCGAGATGACGATGCACCCAGGACGCGATGTAAGGTCCGGCGGCGCCGCCGATGTTCACCAGCGTGTAGTAGATCGAGTAGCCGATGCTGCGGACTTTCTCGTTCGATGCGCGGGCGGTGGTGCCGACAACGGCTGGCTTCACCAGGGCGATGCCGAGCGCGGGCAACATGAGAACGAAGAAAACAACAGCGAAGAGTGGGACGGAATTTCGAATCGGTGCAAACCAGGGCGCGCCCAGCGATCCAAGCAGGAAATAGGCGCAGCTCAAAATCAAATATGCGAGAGAAAGGGCACGGCGGAAACCCATCCGATCTGCAACCGCTCCACCAAACGCCGCAAGGAACCAGACTGCGCCACCGAACCATCCTGCGAGCGTGCCCGCCTGTTGCGCCGGGAAATGCAGGGTCTCGTTGAGATACCGGGCCAACGACGCGAACGCGGCGTAGTACGAAAGCCGTTCAAAGAGTTCGCTGATGTTGGCGACCCAGAAAGGACGCTCGAAGCCGGTGCGGATTTCGTTCCAGCGTTGCGTGATGTTCACGGTTGTCTCCCGTCTACTTCGAGTCGCGATCCGTCTGCGCGCGCAAGCGTTGCTCGACCTGGGTCGCGGTGAGGCCCTGTATACGAATCAATTTTTGACGGCTGGTTTCGCCAGCGGCTATGGTAACCGATGAGCGCGGCACGTCCAAAACTTCGGCGAGGAACTTGATGCAGGCGGCATTGGCCGCGCCATCGACCGGAGGTGCCGTGAGCGCGAGTTTGAGCGCGTCCCCGAACTCGCCGGCGATAGCGTTCTTCTTCGCGCGCGGATGAACTTTCACGCTGAACGTCGCGCCGTGTGACGTGTCGCGGATCGGGATCATGGTCATCCCCAGATCGAGAACGCGAGTTCGATGATGGCGACGACCAGCAGAATCGGGACTTGCAGATTGTCCCTGAGTACCGATCTCAGATTGAACGCAGTCACGCCGCTCGATAGCAGCACGACGACGTTTGCAAATGCTGAGGTGAATTTCAGCAAGCCTTTCGGCACTTGCGCGCGTGAAACGTTGATCAATCCGGCGAGCAGGATGATGATGACGCCGGAATAAGCCGACAGGGAATTGAACCCATGCGCACGAAACACGAAGAATGCATGGACGACTCCGAGGATTACCATGATCCAACCAAAAATCTGGTCAACTACTTTCATTTAACGTTCTCCCGCTGGCCAAAAATGGCCGCGCCGATCCGCACGCACGTCGAACCCTCCTCGATGGCCACTTCGTAATCGTGCGACATGCCCATCGAGAGTACATCAAGTCCGACGGCGGGCAGGGGGCGGCACGCAAGTTCATCCCGGAGTTGGCGCAACATTCTGAAGAAGGGGCGAGCTTCTTGCGGATCTTCCGTAAAGGGTGGAACAGTCATAAACCCACGGAAACAGAGACCTTCGAGGCGAGCGGCCGCGTTTAATATTTCTTCCAGTTCGCGCGACCCCGGCGCTACTCCGGCCTTTTGCTCTTCGCCGCCAGTATTGATCTCGACGAGAACCGGGAGTCGCTTGCCGCCATTGGCTGCGGCCTCGTTCAGACGCCGTGCGAGGCGCAGCGAATCCACCGAATCAATCGCGTCAAAAAGGTCCGCGGCCTTCGCCGCCTTGTTCGATTGCAAATGCCCGATCAGGTGGAACTCAGCGCCGGTGAGACGGCGCGCATCACTCGCCTTCACGGCAAATTCCTGTACGCGGTTTTCGCCGAAAAGGCGCTGCCCGGCATCGTAGGCTTCGCGGATACTCTGCGCCGGAAACGTCTTGCTGACCGCCATCAGCATGACTTCGTCCGGATTGCGCCCCGCTCGGCGCGCCGCAGCCTCGATGCGCTCGCGCACCTCGGCAAGATTTTGAGCGATCAACATCGAAAACAGATTAGCAGAACAGCCGAGGGACCGTGGAGGCGGTAGCGGGTTCCTCCCCTTCGACGTTGCTCAGGCTTGGAATGACAAACCTGTTGTGGCGCGTGTCTATGCCGCAGGCGCCATTGATCGCTGCGCTGCCTGTTGAATGAAGCGCTTCATCACGGTTGCCCACATGACGCGCTTACGGAGGGCACTTTCCTTGATAATCCGTCCCTGGGCAAACATACTGAGCAGGGCGCGCATTTTCAGCACGCGCAGGACAGATTGTTCACCGGGGTCCGCGCCGTAGGCATTGAGGAATTCGTCCTGGACCTGGCCGGTGATGGCGCGATTACAGAACGGGTATTTCTCCAGCGCCTCGACCGAGGCGAGGAACATCGCCACGTCATTGAACGAGGTGCCGCGCAGCGACATTTTGGCGTAGTCGGAAATCCCGATGCCTTGCTCGCCGACGATCACGTTCAGTGGGGTGAAATCGTTCAGCACCGCTGAACACGGCAGGTTTTTTTTGCCGCGGGCAAGAATGGCTCGTGTCCCGGCAATGATGGTGCTGATAGCGGCATCGTCCAAGCCTTCGCCTTTGCAGGCTTCGCACAGTTTTTCTATGTCCTTGACCAGCACGGCGGGTTCGAACGGGCTGGGCATATCCGAGGTGGCGCGGTGAAAACCGCGGAGCCATTCGCCAGTCTTGCGGGCGGCCACTTCCAACATGCCTTGATCGGCATACCCCGGCAGCAGGGCTGCTTTCATAACGATGGATTGCAGGGGCAGGCCGGTGAATTTCTCGGCCACAACGGCGCCCAAATGCGAGAAGTCGCCGACAGGCCGAGGCACGCCCAACATCTTCTTTTTTTGGAAAACGGTGTAGATGCGCTCCAGATTGCCGGCTTCGACCTCTGCCATGCCACGTGCGCCTGCCGGGCCGCACTTGGACGCGCGATACACTTTTGCCGCAATCCGCTCGCTGGCGTCGGCAAAGTCCACTACGATGTCGTAGATATAGTGATCGGCCTTTGGCGTGTGACCCACCACTCTC
This sequence comes from uncultured Acidobacteriota bacterium, assembly GCA_963777415.1. Classification (GTDB taxonomy): domain Bacteria; phylum Acidobacteriota; class Terriglobia; order Terriglobales; family Acidobacteriaceae; genus JAEZPW01. The sequence goes on along the minus strand of CAVZQL010000015.1, from coordinate 69,390 downwards.
ACGCTTCGCAACTCGGTCCTGTGGGGAAAATGCTGCGCTCCTGAACTCTTTAGCTCGGTGACGATCTGGTCCATTACGTTTTCGGCCATCTTTACTCCGGAGTCCCTGACGAAAATAGGCTGAACGCCGCTGCGATTTCTAAAGTGCGCAAAACCGCACTAAGGTGAATAGAGAATCTGGTTGCAGTTTAGGTTCCACCTTCGAATGAACGAAACAGCTCAAATCATTGCGTTTTGAGGGGATTAAGGTCCCACGCGGATGTCTCAACATGGCAGTTAATGAGAAGTGGGATTCTTACGGTTGGAAGGAATCTACGAGGGCAAGGGTTGCCGCGCCTGATGTGCAAAATGCTGCCTGAGGCCTGCGCAACTCAGAAGAACAAATATTTGCGCCATTTAGCGTCGGAGTGGCCCATGAGGCGCATGATGTGCCGACTCGTGTGAAGGCTGAAGGCGCGCGGTTCGCGCAGCAGCTTCATGCCCGCTTCGGCGGGAAGGTGGTTGCCCTTCTTGTGATTACATTCATGGCAACAGGCGACCAGGTTCTCCCATGTCGAGGCACCCCCGCGAGACCGGGGGATGACGTGATCCAAAGTCAGCTCGGTCGAGGAAAGAACCTCCCCGCAGTATTGGCAGGCATTGCGGTCGCGCAGCAAGATGTTCTTGCGCGAGAGCGCCCGGCTCTGGTGCGGGATCCGGCGATATTCCAGCAGTCGAATGACGGATGGAACGCGCATCGCCAAACGGGCGGAATGAAGAAAGTGGCCGTTGATCTCCTCGGTAATGGCTACGCCTTTGAGCACGAGCACGATGGCACGGCGAGCGGCACATACGTTGATCGGCTCGTACGAGGCATTCAGCACGAGCACCGGGGCATGCATCGCAGAATAGAGATTCAGTCCATGCTGCAGCTGGTGCATCCTCAGCGCGTCGCCCGCGAGTCTTTCCGTCGATCCCGGGTTGTGTTTAGCAGGCATATCCGTTCAAGCCCGTGCCGCCCTCGTCAGCGGGCCTGTGTCGTCCTGTGTGTCGAAGCCTTCCAGTTCTGCAGGGTGCGCCATCGCGTCCTTCGCAAGCAGCACCCGAGCCACGGTCGCAACGAATACTCGATCGGCCCCCGCGCGCTTTAGCACTCGCGCGCACTCCGACACGGTCGTTCCAGTGGTGAAGACGTCGTCAACGAGTAAGATGTCTCTGCCCCGAACAAGGTTTCGGTGCTGTATGCGGAACGCGCCGCGAATGTTCTTCTCGCGCTGCTCGCGGGTAAGGCCCGTCTGAGTCTCAGTCGGGCGCGCGCGGCGAAGGATGTCGCCGTCAAGACGTCCGAGGGGAACCAACTTGAGGGCGGCGCGAGCGATCAGTTCCGATTGATTGAACCCGCGCTGATTGAGTCTGCTGGAGTGTAGCGGCACCGGCACGACCAGCGGTTCGCCATCGTCAAACCTGGGCGCGAGATCAAGGAATGCCTCGCTCATCATGCGCCCGAGGACGCCAGCCGCGGGCCGCACGCGGTCATATTTCAGCAGGTGGATGAGTTCCCTCAGTCCCCCGTCGTAAGGGCCGTAGGCAACTGCTTTGTCGAAGAGCGGCTCTGAGCTTACGCACTCGCCGCAGCAAGGATTGTCCTGCTGCTGAAGCAAGGCGCTGATAATCGGCTGGCCACAGACGGAGCAGAGGGGCCCCTCGATTTTCTGAATCTGATCGAGACAAAGGTCGCAGACGGGCAGCCTGGAAACCTTCACCAGGGGGGTGTGGCAAAAACGGCAGTCGGAAGGGAACAGGGTTGAAAAGACGCTTGCAGCGGCGGTCTCCAGAATCGAGGCAATAGGATTGCGCCTGCGCTGATCCTCTACTCTGTCCGCCCGAGTTAGGTCACCGGTACCGCTGAAGACGACCCTCCTCCCACCCACTGCGCCAACCTGTGCGGGGGTTGGGAACATTTTCAGTATAGACTTGGTTGCGGCGAGCTTCAATGACCCCAATCGTGAAAATTAGGTCAATACCGGGCACCTCGGAGCCCCGGGCCGGGTTGCGCGGAGGGCTGGTGCATGTAACCCGGGCAATTCAGCTTGAATTATGTGCAAGGGACGTGCTAATTTGCGCAGTTCCGCATAACATTACAGAATTGTCCAAGTCATAAATAGAGGACCGTCCAACATGAGCACACAAACCACCGCTACGCCGTTGAGCGGAAAGAAATTTCAAAGCTATGTGCCGGCCAACATGCAGATGCCCGAGTTCACGCTCAAGGCTGTGCTTTTGGGCCTTGCAATGACCGGCATCCTTGGTGCTGCCAACGCGTACCTCGGTCTGAAAGCAGGAATGACGATCGCGGCAACGTACCCGGCCGCGGTAATAGGAATGTCCATCCTGCGATTGCTCAAGGGCTCTCTGCTTGAAGAGAACATGGCCCGAACGATAGGGTCAATCGGCGAATCGGTGGCCGCTGGCGCCGTGTTCACGATTCCCGCCTTTGTGATAGCCGGGTTGTGGAGCGGTGGACTTGGAGGCCACTACTGGCAGTCCGTGGCGCTGATGGTCATCGGCGGTCTGCTTGGCATTCTCTTCGTTACCTTGCTTCGGCGCGTGATGGTAGAAGACACCGAATTACCCTTTCCCGAATCGGTTGCCGCCTCGGAAATTCACAAAGCCGGACAGCAGGGATCGAAAGCCGCGAAGATTCTTTTTGCCAATATGGGATTCGGCGCCCTTATTAATGCACTGGGCGCGCTGAATGTCTTCGAACCGATGAAGACGATTCCTATCAAGATCGGCGCGGTTGGCAAGAGCCTGCTTCTGCGCACCAGCACGAATCCAAACGTGGCCACGATCACTACGGGCGGCATGAGCACGTTCAACACGCCGATGATTAGCCCTGCCTACCTCGGCGTCGGCTACATTATTGGCCCCCGGCTCGCCGCCCTTAACTTTGCCGGTGGCGTACTGGCGTGGGGCCTGCTAGTTCCACTCCTAACGTTCTTTCTTGGACCGCAGATCGCCGCAACGTTGCCTGCCGGTGCCACGGCAAACTGGGCCACTTTGGCCGGTGCGGTGTACTTCTCGATCGTGCGGCCTATCGCAGTTGGCGGCATGTTGGTGGGTGCCTGCTACACGCTTTTCAAAATGCGCAAACAACTCGGTGTCGGCATGAAGCGCGCGGTTAGCGATCTAAAGAAATCCGCCGAGGCGCACGCGGCTTCGGATCGCACCGAGCGCGACCTGAATGCGAAGATCGTATTCGGCGGCATTGGCGTTGTATTCCTTGCGATGATCGGGCTGTACTACTTCTTCATCGCACGCGCCGGACACCTGACGAGTTCCAAGATCGTTGCCGGTGCGTTAGTGGCCGCGGCCGTTATGATTGTCCTCGGCTTTTTCTTTGCAGCCGTTTCGGGCAACTTGGTAGGCATGATCGGCTCGTCGAATAATCCCGTCTCCGGGTTGACTCTGTGCACGCTGGTTGTGGCCGCTCTGCTGATGGTCGCGTTGGGCGTGGCCGGTGTCGGCGGTGTTGCAGCAGTGCTCGGTGTCGCGGCGGTCGTCTGCGTTTCCTCGGCGGTTGCCGGTGAGATGCTGCAAGACCTGAAAGTTGGGCACATTCTCGGCGGCACCCCCTCTAAAATGCAGATTGGCGATATCTTCGGAATTATCGTTGCTTCCCTCGTGTTGTTCTTCCCCCTTATGATTCTGGATAACGCATACCACTTCGGATCCGCCGCTTTGCCGGCGCCACAAGCTGGCTTGATGGCAATGCTTGCGCAGGGCATTGTGGGTGGCAGCATGGCATGGCCACTCGTGATCGTGGGCATTTTGATGGGCTTCGCTCTGATTATGATCGAAGTGAAGAGCCCGATGCTGTTCTCGGTCGGCATGTATCTGCCAGTCGAGACGACGTTCGCAATCTTCGTCGGCGGCCTGATTCGATGGGTAACTGACAAGCTGCGTGACCGTCGCGGCCTTAACGATGCCCAGAAGGCGCGCGTCGAGAATGCTGGCGTGCTCACGGCGTCCGGCCTGATCGCGGGCGAGGCTTTGTGCGGACTGGTCATCGCGGGTGTGTGGCGCGGCAACACGCCGCAGTTGCTCAAGTCACCGCACTGGATCGGTATGATTATTGCGGCAGTGGCACTGATCGTGGTTATGGTCAGGGTGCCGCTGGCCAATGCGGGTCGTCCAGAAGACCCGGCACCGCCCACTGCAATCATGTAAGAAACAGTTTCGAGTTTCGAGTTTCTAGTTTCGAAAACGGCCTTCGCTTCGGTGAGGGCCTTTTTTTATGGGTCATTTGAGATGTCAAGCCCCACGATGGCGTTATTCCCGCGTAAACTGCTGAAAAATAAGCCATATATAATTTCACCCACTCTGTCGGGTTTCTCCCTCAAGTTTGTCATACTTAAATCAGGTGAAATTAGCTCACAGTCACAGCCCGACGCGAGCCGAATGGCGAAGCTGTGCTCAGGTATATCGAGGTGTTAAGCCTCACGTTTTCATAGACTTACGATGGCGCTGAGCCATATCGACATAGCAACTCATTCGCTTTCAACAACTTACAGTTTTGGCGAAAGGGAGGGGGTAGCGCCGGACTAGGGAACGAACCTGGCATCGATCCGTTCCCATCCGTGTGATCCGTGTTGAGTCTTATGTTTGCTGGTATATCGAGGTGTTAAGTCTCACGTTTTCAGTTGCTTACGATGGCGCTGAGCCATATCGACATAGCAACTCATTCGCTTTCAACAACTTACAGTTTTAACGAAAGGGAGGGGGTAACGCCGGGCCAGGGAACGAGCCTCTCATCGATCCGTTCCCATCCGCGTTGATCCGTGGTTAGCTTTTCTCCCGCCTTACTGCTTCGGCGCAGTTGGTTGCGGTTGCTGGCCGGGTTGCTGGTCTTGCGTCTTTTCGATGTCCTTACCTTCGTAGGTAATCTTTACGTCGGAGCCGAAGCGCTTGTAGTTGGTGTACTTAATCACTTCCTTCACCTTCACGTCCTGATTGGAGAAGTGGAGGGTGTCAAGGGAATAGGTGTAGGTCGGGAACCAGTACTTGCCGTCGATCTGTTCGCGGTAGGTGGTGAAGGCGGGGAACAGATTTTCGTTTTTCTTGTTGCGGATATCGGGGACGGTCTTGCCATGGGTTTTGACGATTTGGAAATCGTGGTCGTCAACCCAGATGCGCCCCTGGAAATAGCGCTTTCCCTTTTCGATCTGTTTGGGCGCGATGTCGAAGACGAAAGTGTTCAACTCGTCTTCTCTTTGCTGGCCGACGTAGAGAATGCTGTATTCGGGTAGCTCGTCGGAAGTGAGAACGAAGGGCAGCCTGGTGCGGAAGTCCTGCTCGTCTTCGGGTGACATCATGATTTTCTGCAAGGTGTTCTGCGGAGCGAAGACGACGTTCTCCATGCGGCGCCCCTTGCTGTCAAAGAGGACATCGAAGACGATGCGGTATTCACCGTCGTCCTCGGGAGTCTGCACGAGCACGGTCTGGCGATAGGTGTACTTCTCGCGAGCCAGCTTGAACTCCTTCTCCTTGGCGGCGAAGCGCTGGACGATCTGATCTTCGGTGATGCCCTTGGGTTCGTCTTTCACGAGAGGGCCCTCCCCTTTTTCGCTGTCTTGAGCGAACGACGCGAACGGGAGAATGAGCGACAAAGCCGCAAGAAACAGGAGAGCGAAACGCAAAGTAGGTCTTTTCCGCATAGTAAGCACTCACCACTGCTCAAAATTAGATGCCGGACGGGAAGCAGAAGCACGATCGCCGACAGCATCCCAAAGTTGTAACACAGAGGGCTGCGAAAGTTTTGGCCACTCGACGCAAATCCATCTGGGGCAGTGCCGCTCTAAGGCAAATTTGCGCTTGTACGTGCTCTGGATTGGTGGTAACAACAGCGGCCAATGCGGTGAACGGTGCTCTGAGTCGGAGCTAAGCGGGGTGAATCATGTTCGAGCGAATAAGCAAAGAAACAGATAAGCCCGTTGAAGGTTGCGGGTGGATGTGGATGGTGACAATCGTAACCGTGCTCGCAATGGCGCTTCTGGGCCTGGGGTCGATAATATTCGGCTCTTCCACCACAGGATTCCTGCCTGGCCGATAGGAACATCCCCACGTTAGCCAATCCGCTTCGCGGCTTGGCGGAACGTGGGGCACCGCCGCAACACTGAAGGTGGAAGTGCAGGTTCGTTCTAGCGCACCCTCCCCTTTCAGGGGAAGGGTGCGGAACCCCTCGTTGTGGGGTCAGGCTTAGGCCGTTTTTGCCTGCGTTGCGCGTTCTTCTTCGATTCGCTGGATGGTGGTGCGAAGCCAGTTCTTCACTGCTTCTTCCAACTCAGCCTGGTTCCGCTTCTGCTCCAGGGTAGAAATCGTCTCTCCGTGAGGGCCGAGCGGAATGTGGTGGCAGGGTACCTCTTGCGCCTGTTCGCTCATGGGGACAAAGTCCGTAAGCAGGCACTCGCTGCACGGGTGTGGGCGCTCGGGATCGTTGAAATTGATGCAGGTGGGTGAGTCTTGAAAGGCCGACGTCGCCTGCCAGGGCGTACGCACGGAACGGCCATAGCCTCCCTGCTCCAGGAAACTGAGTTCGAACTTGAGAACTTCCAGAATGTCGCGTTTGTCGTCCGACATAGGCACCTCTGTTGGCGGGACGAACGGGATGGGATAGCTCCCCCCGTCGTTGTACATAATTGTCCAATCGTACTCTTGGGCGAACGATGATTGCTATCACGAGGCTAAGTGACGATGGTCACAATGGATCGGGTCGGGATACTCCGCTCGACGCGGAACATGGGGCAGAGCGGGAACGGGCGCTAATGCAACGCTCCTCCATTAGGCAGCATCCGTGTGTTTGCAGCAAACTATGCTGCGGGACACGGCAGGCCCGACCACTCACGAATTCAGTGAAGTCGAAAAGAGCGCGGATTTGCGCTCACAAGGGCTGCCGAAGAAAAACTTGAGGCCTCGGGGGATGGCAAAGTCAAAACGGCGCGTCGGCGTAGTTCTCTTCCAGCTTGGCGGTCCCGACACGCTGGAGGCGATCCAGCCATTTCTCTTCAATCTATTTTGTGATCCCGACATTATTGATTTTCCCGGCGCAAAGCTCGGGCGCAAGCCGCTGGCAATGCTGATCGCGGCCGCACGGGCGAGGAAAGTCCAGAGCCGCTATCAAATGATGGGTGGCGGGTCGCCCATCCGCCGGTTCACGGAACAGCAGGCAGGCGCTCTGCAAATCGCGCTTGCGAAATGTGGAATAGAGGCGCGTTGTTTGGTAGCCATGCGGTATTGGCATCCGTTTACTGCCGAGGCGGTAAGGCATCTGCGTGCGGCGGAGTGCGATGAGGTGGTGTTGCTGCCGTTGTACCCGCAATACTCCGCCACGACGACCGGCAGCAGCCTGAACGAGTGGAATCGTCACTTTCACGATGAGCTGCCGGTACATCGTGTCAAGACGTTTTATCAAAACGGGTTCTACCTGGAATCGCTGGTTGAGAGGATCAATGATGCGCTGGCCCGTTTCCCAGAACCTGAGCGGGCCGTGATCGTTTTCAGCGCGCACAGCGTTCCGCTGGCGGTGATCGAGAGCGGCGATCCATACCGGCACCAAATTGAGCAGACCGTCGAGTTGGTGATGAGGCGCGGCGGATGGAGCAATCGTCACAGCCTCTGTTATCAGAGCAAGGTGGGCGCCAGCAAATGGTTGCAGCCATCGCTTCATGCGACCTTGCGAACACTCGCGGCAGGCAAGGTTCGCCAAGTGTGCGTAGTTCCGATTTCTTTTGTCTCCGATCATGTGGAAACCCTTTGCGAGATTGATCACGAAGCGCGGCAGGAAGCCAGGTCGCTGGGCATCGAGCGTTTTGAAATGACGGAAGGTCTGAATGTTTCGCCAACGTTCATCCGTGGACTAGTAGAGATTGTGCGCAGCGCGCTTGCCGTGTCCGCGTGTCCGTCGGGTGAGAAGGAAGTTGCAGAGGGGACGCTGATCGCGGCCGATTAGGAAAATATTTCAGAGAGGAATCATGGCAGATCCCGAAACAGAAGTGGCAAAACCAGTCGAAGCCGTTCTGCCTGCGGGTCGTGCCGCGGCGCCCAAGACCGCGGGCACGGCGGCAGGGGTATCGAAAACCGCGGCAGCGGCGGGCGTTGGTCCAGCCGGCCCGGAGAACACCCCCATAAATCAGCAACGGCGGCGGTTTGTGTGGAGTTGCGTGGCGGCGTTCCTCGCGGCTTGGTTCATTTCGTTCCTGCGTTTCTTTTTGCCGCGGACGCTGTTCGAGCCCGCGACGAGCTTCAAGATCGGCTATCCCTCCGACTACGACTTGGGCGTCGACACCAAGTGGCAGCAGAAGTACCGAATATGGGTGGATCGCCGGCCTGATCGCCTGTTCGTGATTTACGCGCGCTGCACGCACCTGGGCTGCACGCCTGACTGGAAGCCGAGCGAGAACAAATTCAAGTGTCCGTGTCACGGCAGCGGGTATGACAGCGAGGGCATTAACTTTGAGGGCCCGGCGCCGCGTCCGATGGACAGGGCTCATGTGGAACTCGCGCCCGACGGCCAGATCCGGGTGGACGTGGCGAAGCTCTATCAATGGCCGAAGGGACAGCCCAGCCAATTCAACGAAGACGGATCATTCCTGCCGGTGTGATCGCTGTGGTGCCGCGGATGCCGCACCCTTCCGCTTCAGCGGAGGGTGCGCTGAGAAGAGGACAGAATGGCTGAAGAGAATCGGAACGGCAAAAACGGCGACAAGGTAAGCGTAGTCGAACGAGTGAAGGTTGGGATCAAAGAGGACGTCCAATCGCTGAGGACCGATCTGCCCGCCAAAGCCAAAGAGCAAGTCGAGGGGCTCAAAGATCCGACGAAAACCCAAGCATACACTTCGATCTTCCGGCACAAGCATGATGACACGCCACGGAATCGCGCCCTTGGAGTGCTGTCGAATGTGTTCCTGCACCTGCATCCGGCGAAGATCAATCGCGACGCGGTGCGTTACAGATACACGTGGGGCATGGGCGGAATCACGTTTTACCTCTTCATCGTGCTGACGTTCACCGGCGTACTGCTGATGTTCTATTACCATCCGACGAAGGTGCAGGCATTCCGCGACATTCTGTATCTCGAGCATGATGTTCCGTTCGGGAAGTTATTGCGGAACATGCACCGGTGGGCGGCGCACCTGATGGTGATCGCCGTGTGGCTGCACATGTTCCGCGTGTTCCTGACGGGGTCGTACAAGAAGCCGCGCGAGTTCAACTGGAATGTCGGCGTGATCCTGCTGGTGCTGACGCTGCTGCTTTCGTTCACCGGCTATCTGCTGCCGGACGATCAGCTCGGTTTCTGGGCCGTCACCGTAGGTACGAACATGGCGCGCGCCACTCCGCTGTTGGGACACGAGGGGCCGTTTGGTAAGCAGTTGGGAATGACGCCGTACAACGATATTCGTTTCGGCCTGCTGGGCGGATCGATCGTGGATGCGAATGCGCTGCTGCGTGCGTACATATGGCACTGCATTGGGATCCCGATCATTGCGTCAGTGTTCATGATCGTGCATTTCTGGCGCGTGCGAAAGGACGGTGGTATTTCCGGACCGGCGCCGGTGATGCTTGAGTCCGAAGCCGACAAGCCACGTCGTGGACCGAAAGCGGCGGGTGAGTAGAGGTCACGTATGGATTGGCGACAACTGTGGGAAATCGCTTCCGCGCCCGACAACGTGCCTATCGTGGCCCTGATACCGTTGCTGGCCTTCTACATCTATCTCGCGTGGACGCAGGCACGGGCCAATGACGAACTGATCGCCGAATTGGAAGCGAATCCTGCGATGGCAAAGACACACCATCGCAAGACGTGGCCTTTCAAGTCGGGATGGACGAAAGAAGTTCACGTGTGGCCCTTCCTGCTGCGGGTTGAGTTCCTCGCGGCGATCATCGTGACCGCGATCCTGATGGTGTGGTCGATCACGCTGAGCGCGCCGTTGGAAGAGCCGTCGAACCCGAACCTGACGATGAATCCGGCGAAGGCGCCGTGGTATTTCCTCGGATTGCAGGAAATGCTGGTGTACTTCGATCCGTGGATCGCGGGCGTGGTGATGCCGACGCTGATCATCATCGGGCTGATGGTGATTCCGTATATCGATACCAATCCGCTCGGCGCCGGCTATTACACGTGGAAGCAGCGCAAGTTCGCCATCTCGACGTTCCTGTTCGGCTTCATCGTTCTCTGGGTTTCGATGATCATCATTGGCACGTTCATACGCGGCCCGGGATGGCAGTGGTTTTGGCCCGGTCAAACGTGGGACCACAACCGCTTGATTTACGAGGTGAACCGGGACTTGCCGGACCTGTTCGGGATCACGTCCAATCTCGGCAAAGCAATCTTCGGCGCCGTCATTGTGGGGGGATATTACGTTACCGGTGCTTTCATCATGCACGCGTTGTATCGCCGCTTCAAGCCGAGGGAGTATCAGCGCATGAGTTTGCTGCAGTACTCCATCCAGACGTTCTTTCTGCTGACGATGATCGCCTTGCCGGTAAAGATGTCTTTGCGATTGCTGTGGCACATCAAGTACGTGTGGATAACGCCGTGGTTCAACGTGTGACGGTCGAAGTGTAATGGTTCAACGTGCAGTTGGAGGATTCGGTGCCCGAAAAACCCATCCCCGATAACGATCCGATCGTAAGCAAGTCCTACGCGGGGATCTACGTGATCGCCATCTCGATCCTGATGGTCACGCTGTTCTGGGCGTTGTGGGACGAAACTTTCGGGCAGCGGCCGTGGAAGGCGTTTCAGGAAAAATGGAAGGACCGCTATACCGCGTTTCTGAACACAGCCAAATCCACTTCCGCCAACTCACAGAAGGAGATCGAGAACAACCCCGAGTACCAGCAACTCAACCAGGCTTACGATCAGGCCTACAAGGCGGTGGCCCCGCGCAGGGACGAAATACAGAAGAAGCTCGCAGCGCTCAGCGCCGATCTGCTGGCAGTGCAGAACGTTTTCACCGACCGTCGCGCGTTCGTCAACGCCCTGACTTACAACATCGAGACCGAGACCAGCGCGTCCAAAAAGAAGTCAATGCAATCGGATCTCGACAAGTACAAAAGCCGGAAGTCGACGGTCGAGTATCCTGACGGGCACAAGGAGCAATATACCTTTCAGCAGCTTGAGCAGACCTACAACTCTCTCAAGGACGAACGAACGAAATTAAGCGAGGAACTGGGTGACATTCTCAAGCCGGTCACGGAGGCCGATGCAAAGAGGATGGCCTATGTTTCCGACCACATGGTGGACCTGACGCCCGCGCAGATTGACGGTCTGCGCAAGAAAACAGCCGAGTGGGAGCCGGCGATTCAGCAGATCAATGTGCCAGAGGCAAACATCGTGGACCGATGCGAGTCCTGCCACATGGGAATTCGCGAGCCGCTCAAGATTACGGCAGCGTCGATGATGCCCAAGGGTGAGAAGAAGCCAGACGAGTACGCCGAGGCGTTCGTCAGTCACCCCGATCGCGATCTGCTGAAGATCCACAATCCCGACAAATTCGGCTGCTCGCCTTGTCACCAGGGCAATGGACGAGCGACAACCAGCGTCCTGAAAGCCCACGGAGATTATGAGCACTGGCTCTGGCCGCGATTTCCCAAGAAGAACGTCGAGGCCGGTTGCCAGACCTGCCACTCGGCGGACATGGTGCTGGTCAGCGGCGACGTGGGTTGGACCATCACCGAAGGGAAGGACCTCTACCGCCAGCGAGGCTGCGTCGGCTGCCACCGCTATGAGGGTTACGACAAGGAACCCGAAGAGCTGAACTCGATCAGCCAGCAACTCAAGCAGTTGGACCAGGAGAAGAAGGACAACCTGAAGCAGGCAGCCTACCTGATGAAGCAAGCCGATTCCGCGGAGACGAACGACGAAGCGAATCGCCTGAACGACAAAGCCGTCGCGCTGAAAGTTGCGAACAGCAAGATCGACGGCCACATCCAGCAACTGGATTTTCAGTCGCACGACTTGATACAGGACATGAAGAAGGTTGGCCCGAACCTGAAAGATGTCCGGCTGAAGCTGAACAAGAACTGGATTCCCGTGTGGCTGAAGAAGCCCACCGATTTTCGGCCTACGACGAAGATGCCGAATTTCCGCCTGACCGATGAGCAGATCCGTTCGATTTCGGCGTACCTGTGGCAGAGCGGATTGACCGATGCTCTCCCCAAGCAGAAGCCGGGAAACGCAGCTCACGGCAAAGAACTCTTTGAGACTCGTGGATGTCTCGCGTGCCACAGCATTGGCGAAGGCAGCGAAATGCAGGGCGGCACGTTCGCGGCGAACCTCACGCGAGTTGGGGAGAAAGACAACTATGACTACCTTGTGCGCTGGATACACAACGCCCGCCAACGCACGCGTCCTTATTGCCCGTACGAGAAGAAGGACATTGGTCCCGAGGATTACGCGAAGAAGGGCTTGCCCTACGTCTTCGATCTACAACACAGCAAGTGTCCAAACGACGGGCACGAACTCCAAGTGCAGAACATGACCGTGATGCCCAGCCTGCGCCTCAGTGAGCAGGACGCGCAGGACATCGCGTCGTACCTGATGAGGCAGAAGAAGCAGGAGCCATCGTCCTACGCCGATGCTTCATTCATGGATGATCCGAACCTGAAGGCCGAAGGCAAGAAATGGATTCAGCATTTCGGCTGCGCCGGGTGCCACGAGATCTCCGGTCTGGAAGACGAAGGCCGCATCGGCACCGAACTCACGTCCGAGGGCAGCAAGCCGATTGATCGACTCGACTTCGCGCTCTTCACCGAGGTGGCGCAGCGCGGCGGCAAGGAGCCGATCACCAACCCGGAAGACTTGCAGCGACTGCCCGACGGCCCAGCCAAAGCGCCCTGGTATGACCTTAAGGGCTTCTTCGAGCACAAACTCGCGGAGCCTAACATCTTCGACCAGGGCAAGATGAAGTCCGAGACCGAGAAGCTCCGCATGCCCAACATGCACCTCGACCAGGAGCAGATCACGGCACTGACGACTTTCCTTCTGGGGAGTCAGGATACATCCCTTCCCGATAGTTACAAATACCTGCCCGGCGATGCCCGCCACGACATTCAAGAAGGATGGTGGATCGTTAAGAAGTACAACTGCATGGGATGTCACCAGTTCATTCCCGGGCAGAAGACGGTGCTGATGGGCCTGCAGCAATACAAAGACAATCAAGAGCAGCTGCCGCCGAAGCTGCTGACGGAGGGCGCGCGGGTCGATCCGGAATGGCTGCGGCGATTCTTGTCGAATCCGTCGCTGAGCACGAGCGACACGAACCGCAACGGCGTGCGTTCGTATCTAGCTGTGCGTATGCCGACGTTCTCGTTCTCGGACAGCGAATTGCGCAAGCTGGTGCGCTTCTTCGAGGCGCTCTCGCAACAGCCGATGCCCTATGTTCCGGAGCAGGTGCCGACATTGACGGCGAAGGAAACCGACATGGCACGCAGTCTGTTCTCGAGTACCGCGGCACCTTGCTTGAAGTGTCACGCGACAGGCGATCCGCAGCACGATAAGAGCGCGACTGCGCCCAACTTCCTGCTAGCGAAAGATCGTCTAAAGCCGGATTGGGTGGAGCGGTGGATCGTCGACCCGCAGGCAATCAGTCCGGGGACGTCGATGCCTTCGGGCCTGTTCAAGCGGGCGCATGATCAGTGGGTGTTTTCCGGGCCGACGCCGCCGTCGTTTGAGGGCTACGACAAAGATCACACCAAACTGCTGGTGGATTACATCTTCCAGTTGACGCCGGAGGAGCAGCGGCGCGTGAGCGCAGCAAAGGGACGCGCGAGTGCGGGTGAGAGCGCTCAGCGGTCAGCGATCAGCGGTCAGTCTGCGAGCAGCCAGGGTGCGCGCAAAACCACTACCGGCGGAGGTTCGAATTAGGGTCGTGGTTTTATGGAAAGACGTTCAGAACGGAAAGGCAACGCTATGAAAAGCAAAACATGGATAGCCAAAACATGGATAACGTTCAGTGTATTGGTCCTGCTGTGCGTCGTGCTTCTGGCTGCGTGCAGCAAGAAGGAGAACACGGAGCAGTCGTCCAATGCGACAGAGAAAACGGCGGCGACCGCGCCGGCGGCTGCGGTCGATCCGGCAACGGCTGCGACGGTCAGCGGCACGGTGAAATTTGACGGCACCGCGCCCAAACCGGCGAAGATCGACATGAGCCAGGACCCGGCTTGCAAGGGCAACAATACCGCCGAGACCATCGTAGTTGACGGCGGCAAGCTGGCCAATGTCTTCGTCTATGTGAAGGACGGATTGGGCAACGGCAGCTATCCGGTTCCCACGACGCCGGCCGTCATCGACCAGAGAGGATGCCAGTATCATCCGCACGTTCTCGGCATGATGGCGGGACAGCAGCTCGAGGTCAAGAACGACGATCCGACCACGCACAATATTCACCCGACGCCAAAGGACAACCGCGAGTGGAACGAATCGCAGCCTCCGCAAGCGGCTCCTATTGAAAAGAGCTTCGCGCGCGAAGAGATCATGCTGCCGGTGAAGTGCAATCAGCATCCGTGGATGAAGATGTACATCAACGTGGTCAAGAGCCCGTTCTTCGCCGTCACGGACAAGGACGGAAAGTACGAGATCAAGGGCTTGCCGCCGGGCACCTACACGCTGGCGTTCGTCCAGGAGAAGCTGGGCGAACAGGACCAGAAGGTCACGCTGGCCGCGAAGGACAGCAAAACCGTCGACACAAGCTTCAAACGGTGAAGGAGTTGCGAAGACGCGTGATGCTCGGGCTTCAAGTCTTGTTGGCGATTGTGCCGCTGCTGGGAATCGTATGGATTTTTGCGAGTGGCACTCTGGCCACAGTGGACGGGCTCTTTATGAGCCTGATCCTGCTGACGATTTCCGGCGTTCTTATGCTGAACCCGACGCTTGAAGCACGGCAACGCCTGCTGAAGGCAAAGGAGAGCCGCAAGAAAGCCGAGGCTCCCGTGGAACAGAAACCGCAAGCGGTGAAGACGACGGTTGCAGCGCAGGTGCAGAAAGCGGCCGAAACTCCGGAGCCGCAGAAGACGAGCTGACCGCTAATAATCCCACGTTAGCCCGCTCCGCTGCGCGGACCGGGCGGAACGTGGGGCACCGTCATTGCCGATGGCGACAGTGAAACTCAAGATCGACGTGTCTGGAACGGTTGGCGATGAGGCCTGGCGCGGTATGCGGCAGTTCGATGAAATCCAGAGCGCGAGCTTCGGAAGCCGCTTCGGAAGCGGCGGCAAGTGCAGTCATCTAGCCAACGCACCGCACCTGAAAGGCGAGTGGATTGGCGCGGAGATTCACGTGCAGACTCCTCTGTTGGCGCAGTACGCGGTGTCTCACTATCTTGAACAGCCGCGCGTGCTCGATGCTGATGTAACGGATTGACCATGCAAACATCCTCCGAAGCCGTCCAGTCACCCGTTGTAGCTGAATCGAAACCGCGGCATCGCATGTCCACGCGGAACCGGCTGCTGTTCTTTCTGACCGCGTGGCTGATCGTGCTGATGCCGTTTCTGTTCTGGTGGAGCACGTGGTTTGGCCGCGCGCTGTCGGATCAAGACGTAAGTAAATATCTAGTGGACGACGCGCATCCGCGGCACATTCAACACGCGCTGGTGCAGATCGGCGAGCGTATATCGCGGCACGATACTAAGGTGAGTCAGTGGTATCCGCGCTTGGCACAACTGGCTACCTATCCCGTGGAGGAAGTCCGCAACACCGACGCCTGGGTGATGGGACAGGACACGTCAGTTCCCGCTTTCCACGAAGCCCTTTTGAAGATTCTCGGCGACTCATCAGTCATAGTGCGGGGCAATGCAGCGCTCTCACTCGTGCGCTTCGGCGATGCCACCGGACATCCGCAGATCGTCGCACTACTAGAACCGGCGAAAGTTGTCGCGCCGCAATCCGGTAAGGTGATCGACGCGAGCGCGCCCGGAACGGCGATCCATCAGGGCGGAGTCATCGTCAAACTGCAAACCGGCGATAAGACCATCGAAATCCGCTCGCCGATCTCGGGCCGCTTGCGAACACTCTCGGCGCAGGCCGGGCAGAGTGTGGACGCTGGCGCGGGGATCGCCGTCATCGATCCCGGTTCCGAACAGGTCTGGGAAGCGTTGCGCGCGCTTTACCTCGTCGGCCAACTCGACGATCTTCCTGCCGTCCTGCCGTATGAGCGGGAACTGGCTGATATTCCCGACCACGTACGCAAGCAGGCGGCGGAGACGGAAGCCGCGATTCGCGAGCGGGAGAACCCACGTTAGCTTCGCGAACGTGGGGCACCGAACGTTAGACGTTAGTTACTGGACCCTCCCCCCGCTGTTTTTTTGTAAATACTGTTTTTCAAACGGGTTAGTCTGTGAAGACTGACTGATGGAGATCCAGACCTGATCTGGCGGTCTGCGGTGCCGTGTCACTTGCCGAGGTTTACGGTTTAGTCACCTTTTCAGCTTGGTTGTCAAAGATCGTTATCGCCTTTACGCCATTTCTAGATCAAGGATAGCGGCGTTTTGCGGGAACGCGACATGCGGCGCGGAAAATTTCTAGAATCGGAACAAGCCGCCATGCGCCTTCGGTGGCGTCAGGTGGGATGAAAATTGGCTCACGCACCGCGATGTGGTAGTTAAAGGGGTCCCTCGTCGCTGCGCTCCGTCGGGATGACAATTCCATTTGCGCGGGACGACTATTTGTAGCAATGCGAATCCCTATTTTCATAGCAAGGCCGAAGCCACCCGCGCAGGGCCGGAGGGTTAATGTCACAATTCCGCGTGATTTAGACACGCCGAAGCTCGGGAAAGATTACATCTCCGCGTGCGCCGGATTACATGGACGGTTGAGCCAGGTTACTGCGGCCAGAATATCTCTTCGTTAGCTTTAAAGCTGAGATCGCAGTGGGTCTCGGCGATGGCGGAGGGATCGGCTTGGAAAACTGGAAGAGCCTTTATAAGAGCAAGCTCGTTTCGGCGGACAAAGCATTGCAGGCGGTGAAGTCCGGAAACCGCGTGGTACTTGGCCATGCTTGTGGCGAGCCGCCTACGCTGGTTGAGGCGCTGGTGGCGCGGGCTCCGGAACTCTCCAATGTGGAAATTGCGCACATGGTGAACATGGGGCCCGCCAAGTTCGCGCAGCCCGGAATGGAGAAGAGCTTCCGCTTCAACGGCTTCTTTGTGGGCGCTCCCACGAGGAAGGCGGTGGAGGACCGGCGGGGCGACTATACGCCGTGCTTCTTTTCGGAAGTGCCCCGGCTCTTCAAGCAGAAGATCCTGCCGGTTGATGTGGTTCTGATGCAGGTGACGCCTCCGGACGATGAGGGCTTTTGCAGCTATGGACTTTCGGTCGACTATACACAGGCTGCGGCCGAGAGCGCCAGCATCGTGATCGCGCAGATGAACCGACTGCTTCCGCGAACGGGCGGCGCGAAGATACATCTGGATGCGCTCACCTACATTGTCGAAAAAGACGATGCGGTCGTGGAGCTGAATCCGCCTAAGATCGGCGAGGTGGAGCGGAAGATTGGCGAAAATGTAGCCGCAATGGTTCCGAACGGCGCAACGCTGCAGATGGGGATCGGAGCGATACCTGACGCTGTGCTCTTGTTCCTGACGGACAAGAAGGACCTGGGGATACATTCCGAAATGTTTTCGGATGGCGTGGTCGCGCTGGCGGAAGCCGGAGTGGTGACGAATCGCAAAAAGACGATCCACACGGGGAAATTTATCGCAACGTTCCTGATGGGCACGAGCAAGCTGTACGAGTTCGTCAACAACAATCCCGACGTCGAAATGCATTCGGTGGACTACGTGAACGATTCGCATGTGATCGGCATGCATGAAAACATGGTATCGATTAACTCGGCCCTGCAAGTGGACCTGATGGGTCAGGTAAATGCTGAAATGATTGGCGGCACGCAATTCAGCGGCATCGGCGGACAAGTGGATTTCGTTCGTGGCGCAAGCCGGTCGCAGGGCGGAAAGTCCATCATTGCGATGCCGTCCACGGCGGCGAAGGGCACGATTTCACGAATCTGCCGTGAACTGGATCGAGGCGCAGCGGTTTCTACTTCACGCAACGACGTGCACTATGTCGTGACCGAATACGGTGTGGCCGATCTGCGCGGCAAGAGTCTGCAACAACGCGAGGAAGCTCTGATCGCAATCAGCCACCCGGCGTTTCGGAGCGCGTTGAGAAACGAGCGCTCGCTCGCGGCGGCGGGTGGAAGGTGAGGTGGTGCGACCCGCACCGCTGACGAGAATTGTCACGGGGGAGCGAGGACGAGACGTCCGACGAGACGTCCTCGCGACAGCCGGCGGGACGCCGGCGCTACGACAACCTAAGGCGGAACCGATTCTCAAATCGGCATTTCGCCGACTTCTTTTTCGACTTCGGTGGTGTCGACCATAACGATGGCGTCCCAGGGGCAGCCGTCGAGGAAGCAGCCGTCGGGGCCTTTGCTGATGCACTTCTTGCAACCGATGCAGAGCAGTGGGTCCACCTCGATGCGGCCGAAGGGCGGGTGGTCGTCGTCAGGCACCCAGAACATGCAGTCCTCGACCGGACAGTATTCGACGCAGGCGGGCGATCCGGCGCAGCCCGTGCAGCACTCGGTGATGACGGCCAATTCCTTGGGCTTCTTCTTGCGCGGCGTGGCGATGCCCTTTGACTTTGGCTCGGACTTGAGCTCGTCAGGAACAAGGCCGGTGGCTTTGGTGGCGTCGGGCATGGTGATTATCTCCCCCGCAACAGACCCACGTTAGCTTCGCGAACGTGGGGCACCAGGTGAGCAAGTTTACCTCCGGGATGATGTTGTCGTTGCGCCCGAAAAGCAGGTCCCTCGCTGCGCTCGGGATGACAATC
This sequence comes from uncultured Acidobacteriota bacterium, assembly GCA_963777415.1. Classification (GTDB taxonomy): domain Bacteria; phylum Acidobacteriota; class Terriglobia; order Terriglobales; family Acidobacteriaceae; genus JAEZPW01. Next base: position 50,526 of record CAVZQL010000015.1, on the reverse strand, counting down.
TATCCTGATGACACCTAAATAGGATGCTCGTCCTGCATCGGTTGTTCCTCGTCGGATTCGCGGTCGCGCTTCTTGCCGTATTGGAGGGCGAGGCCGACGCCGATGGTCATGAAACCGACGGGCGGGGCGAGCAGCACGAGCACGCCGCGGCTGATGGCGCGCTGACCGTCTTTGGGGGCGCCCGACGCGTTGCTATTGCACATGGCACAGCCCTGGGCGAAGGCGGGGGCGGCGGCGAGGGTAAGCAGCAACAACGCGTTGGCGAGGCGCAGTTTCATCGCGATCCGACTCCGAGGTTCAGCAAGCGAATAGCGTCGGGCAAAAACATCAGCATCAGCGAAAGGCAGCATACGAGCGAGCTCATCGTAAGCCACCTCATGCGCGACATCTCGAACTTCATGTGCATGAAATAGGCGATGATCAATCCGGCCTTTAGGATGGATAGTCCCATCAGGATCGAGAGCATCCGGATCGGCGCCAGGTTCTGATAGGCGAGGTAAACCTCGATACCGGTCATGATCAGTAGCGCAATCCAGACATAGAAGAATAGAGCCTTTGGGTGATGGCGGTGCTGCTCGGCTACGCTGGCTTCGATTGAGGCTTGAATGGCGTCCATTTATGGCCGTGCTCCTTTGAAAGCTCTGTCGTCCCTACGGTGTCTGTGTGGTAGGACGTTCCGCCCCTACGGGGCTCACAAATTTTCCCACGTGGCTACCCCGGACTTCCGTCCGGGGCTAAGTTCGGGATGCCCCTACGGGGCCACAAACGGTAACTTCTCCCACTTGGCTGTCGCTGTGATCTGAAGCCCATTACATACCTCTCGCAGTTGAACGCGACCTCTCGCGGCTGAAGCCATGAACTACCACGCCGTCAAACGATCTTGGTGGACATCAGGTACACGAGCGGGAAGATGAACATCCAGACCAGATCGACAAAATGCCAATAGAGGCCGGCGACTTCGACGTCGGCGGAGTCATAGGCCTTGGGTTTCAGCCATACGATGATGCCGGTTACGATGGCGGCGGCCAGCAACACGTGGGCGCCGTAATGGAACGGGCTGTAGGACGGCGTTGCCAGCCACGCGAGAAGCCATAGTCCGAGCAGGATCGGGATGAATTTACGTCGTAATGCGATGATTCCGAGATAGATCACGCCGATGGTGACGTGCAGCATGTGCATACCGGTGAGTCCGAAGAAGGTTGCCGCGAATTGCGGCACAGTCTTCGAGACATCGGCGAATTCAGGATTGGGAGTGTGTCCGGGAACGGCAGGGAATACGGGCAAGGTGAGGCCTTCGGCGATCAGGTTACTCCATTCGCGTGCGTGCAGGATGATGAAGCCGATACCACAAGCCATGGTCGCGAGCAGGAAAAGCCGCTGCGCCTTGGCATTGCCCATCACCGAGGCACGGACGGCGAGGACCATGGTCAGAGAGCTGGTGAGCAGAAATGCCGTCATCAGCGTCGCGTTGCGGATGCTCTCGGAATGAAAGGGCGTGGGCCAATTGGGCGTGGAGACGCGGCCGTAGGTGTAGGCGAAGAGCAGTGCTCCGAAGGTGAGCGAGTCGGAGAGCAGGAACAGCCACATCCCGATCTTCTTGGAATAGGTTCCGAACAGTGACGGCTCGTAAACTGCCGTCGTCCCATGTTGCACTGCCATCTCAGACATGCTGCCGTTCTCCTCGACAAGCTATCTTGCAAACCACAAAAGCGCGAAAATGTAGATCCACAACAAAGCCATGAAGTGCCAATACCATGCGACGGTGTCGATGACGATGTAGCGCGACTCGATCGGACGGCGCTTCAGGGAAATTACTACTGCGTACAGTAGAGCGAGCAGGCCTCCAGCGAGATGGACCGCGTGCGTCGCCGTAAGCAGATAAACGAATGAGCTGCTGGGCGTGGTCGCGACGTACCAACCGCGGTGGGCGAGTTCGCGCCACGCGAGGAATTGTCCGGCGAGAAATCCTGCGCCGAGAGCGACCGTGATGCCGAGCCACGGAAACACTCGTTCTTCACCAATAGAGACGCCGGGGATGGATCCGAGCGCATTCAAGGCTGCGCGGCGGGCAATCTGTTGCCGAACGATTTCGAGGGTGATGCTGCTCGCGACCAGCACGATGGTATTCACCAGCAGCAACGTGACCGGAAGACTTACCGTGAGCCAGTCGCTGACATAGGTGCCGGTGTGCTCGTCGAGCGTCGGCAAGCCCTGGCGCACGATGTAGGCGCTGGTGAAAGAAACGAACAGCATGACCACGGGCGTGAGCGCGACAGCGAGACCAAGACGGGCGCGGCGCAGGCGTCCGCGATAGTCGGGTGGAGCGCCGCCGAATCCGCTGCCGCGATCGAAGGTGGTGGAAGTCGCCATGTTCCTAGTGGACCTCGATGGTTGCCGGATCGGTCTGCATCACGAAATCGCGCGGCGCGCCCGGCACGCTGTATTCATACGGGCCGTGGTTGACGACCGGAGTTTGTCCGCCAAAGTTGTCATGCGGCGGCGGAGTGGCGGTGGTCCACTCAAGGGTTGTAGCTTCCCACGGATTGTCGCTGGCCTTGGGGCCTTTCCACATGCTCCAGAAAAGGTTGAACACGAATACGAACTGAACCGCGATGGTCACGAACGCAGCGTAGGTCATGAAGGTCTGAAGCGGAATCAGCCTGTGCAGGTAAGCCACCTCGGTGAGCTGCGAGTAACGCCGTGGGTGTCCCGCGAGACCAAGATAGTGCATGGGCATGAAGATGGCGTAAGTGCCGGCGAAGGTGATCCAGAAATGGATCTTGCCCAACCGCTCGTTCATCATGCGGCCAAACATTTTGGGGAACCAGTAATACGTCGCGGCGAAGATGCCGAAAATGGCGGCGACGCCCATGATCAGGTGGAAGTGGCCGACGACGAAGTAGGTGTCGTGCAGCGGAATGTCGAGTACGGGTTGCGCCAGGAATGGGCCGCTGAGTCCGCCGGAGACGAACAGGGAAACGAAACCGATGGCGAACAGCATCGGCGTGTAGAAACGGATGCGGCCACGATGGAGAGTCCCCAGCCAATTGAAAGTCTTGATGGCCGAGGGAACACCGATGGCCATGGTCATGAGCGAGAAAGCGAAGGCCGAGTAGGGGCTCATACCGCTCATGAACATGTGATGGCCCCAGACCATGAATCCCATGAAGCCGATGGCCATGATGGCGTACACCATGGCGCGGTAGCCAAATATCGGCTTACGAGAGAACGTAGAGAGTATCTGCGAGGCGACTCCCATGCCGGGCAGGATGGCGATGTAAACCTCGGGATGTCCGAAGAACCAGAACAAGTGCTGCCAGAGCAGCGGCGATCCGCCCTTATGGCCCATCACCTGGCCGTTTACGACAACGAGCGGGACATAGAAGCTGGTACCTGCGTTGCGATCAAGCAGCAGCAGGATTCCGGCGGAGAGCAGAACGCCGAAGGCCAGTAGTCCGAGGATCGCCGTGACGAACCAGGCCCAGACGGTCAGTGGCATGCGAAACATGGTCATGCCTCGGGCGCGAAGGTCCAGCGTGGTGGTGATGAAGTTCAGGGCGCCCATCAGCGAAGCGAGGCAGAAGATGGCGATGCTGATGACCCACAAGTCAGCGCCGAGTTGTTCACCGGGGCCGGCATTGGGCAAGGCGCTGAGTGGGGCGTAGCCGGTCCAGCCATGCAGCGGCGCGCCTCCGGTTACGAAGAAGGCGGCGAGCATGACGATGAAGGCGACGAAGGTCGTCCAGAACGAAAGCATGTTGAGGACGGGGAACGCCATGTCAGGCGCGCCGATCTGGATGGGAAGAAAGTAGTTCCCGAAGCCGCCCTGGGGAGCCGTGGTGAGCACAAAGAACACCATGATTGTGCCGTGCATAGTGAGCAAGCTCAGGTAGGTCTCGGGCTTGATTTCTCCAAATAGCGGCAACGCAGCGGTAGGCCAGACCAGGTGGATGCGCATCAGCAGCGAGAGAAACATCCCGACGAACACCGCAGTCAAGGCGAGAAAGTAGTACTGGAGCCCGATGACCTTGTGGTCCAGGCTGAAGATATATTTGCGGATGAAACCCGAAGGCGCAGCATGCGCGTGCGGGGTCGTTGTCGTTGCCATTTACTATTTCGCCGCCTCTCTTTCCGCGAGCCATTTGTCGTAGTCGGCCTGGCTGACGACTTTTAATACGCCGTGCATTTTGTAGTGGCCGAGACCGCAGAGCTCGGCACAGGCGATTTCGTAGTCCCCGATCTGGGTGGGCGTGAAGTGCATGTGAATGGCGAGTCCGGGGACGGCGTCTTGCTTGAAGCGCATGGAAGGAACGAAAAAGCTGTGGATCACATCCACGGCGCGCAGGGTGAGATCCACCTGGCGATCGACGGGAAGGTACATCGTGCCGGTAACCACGTCGTCCTTGGCGGCAGGATCAGTGGTGTCGAGGCCGATCGCTGATTCGTTGCCGGCAGAGGGGTCGATCAGTTGGGGATCGGTCTTGCCGAACTTGCCGTCAGGGCCGGGATAGCGAAAGTACCAGGCGAACTGCATGCCCGTGACCTCAACTTTGACTGCGTCGGGCCTGGCTGGCTCGAAACGCTCTCTGGCCCAGATGGCGCTTCCGGTCAGGTTGAGTCCTATGAAGAGGATAGCGGTCAAGGCGGTCCAAACGATTTCCAGCTTGGTGTTGCCGTGGGAATACGACGGTAAGGGCGCGCCTTTTCGGTCGCGATACAACCAGGCAAAGTAGCCCAACGAGCACTGCGCCAGGACGAACACGATGCCCATGATGATGAAGGTCTTTGCAAACTGATGGTCAATCCCCGCCGCCGCAGCGGACGCACCCACGGGAAGCCACCAGGTTTTTGCGACGAAGAAATATACGCTGATAAAGGTGATCAGCCAGATAACCGCCAAAATAGCGAGACCCATCCCGAGCCCCTCCGACTCGCTGGCTCTCCTCGCATCTCGCTTCAGGGGAACTGCCGTCCCGCCTGTCTGCCCGACAGGAGAGCCTCACACGTATCTGTGACGTGGAACACACGCGGTTGGTTGCAATCGGGTAACCCAAACATGCGGGAACTTATAGGCTTGATCCCGGCCCGGGTAGAAAAGCATGGCGAAAAATGAGTTGCACGTGGAAGGAGCAACATCGGGGTTCCCTCAATCGAAGGGGGAAATCAGTTTGGCAGGCTTCTCACTTCACGGGAACAGGACTTACTCCACCGGAGAGCATTTTGGGTTCAAACGCGCCTATATTTTGGGGTCTGATAGCTACGAGGCGATTGTTGCCCCGGAAGAAAGTAATCGGCAAGAGCGAGTAAAACTGGGTTCCCGCAGCGGCGAGGCTTGTAGCCTCTATCTCGACCGACATCCACGATTCTCCGCGGAAATTCCATCTCGCTGTCGCTGTAAATACCATATGTCCTCACGAAAGCCTGCTTGAGCGCCCTGAGGCAAGTATCTGCGACTGGCTCAATATCCTATCGATTGTCCTTGAATCATGGACAGAAAACAAGGGCAACAGACTGCTCGTGCGAGAATAGGCACTCGCGCACGCAATGTTTGCCGAGCGTTAGCCAGAGTTGTTCAGTGGCCACCCCAGTGTAGTTATAGATCGCGCGCGGTGTTAGCAGCGATTGAAACGGCGCGATCGACCAACATGATCGACCAACACGGAAGTTGCGAAGGTGCGCTACTTCTTCCGGCGCAATCGTGTAGAACTCTGACAATCCATTCCTTCGTACGACATTACAAAACTTTACCTGCCGTTAACACGTCATTCTTGTTTCCGCAGTGTTCAGGTATGTAGCCGACCAGCTCTGTTATTTTTTGCCGGTTCGACAAGCTGAATCAGGAGGAAAGAACTGATGTTTCGTCGTTTAGTAATTGCTCTGTGTTTTGCCATGATCGTTGTGACCGGAGCAACGGCCCAGGAAAAAGGATCCGCGGTTAATTTGAACTTCACGGGTGCATTCACTTCAGGGAATCAAGGCCTTCCAAGCGGGAACGCTTCCTACGTCGCCACTTTCGAGCAGTCGTTCAGCAAGCGCGACGCGGTTGAACTCAACTACGGCTATTTGGAGCAGCAGAAGTACGGGTTGCGCGATGGCAGCGCTTTTGTGCAATCCAACATGCACGAGATGACAGCGGCGTACGTGATGAAATTCCCCCGAGGCAAACTGGTTCCGTTTGTCAAAATGGGCGGGGGAGCGGTCCTCTTCAAACCGTCCAGCAACTCTTCCGAATACCTGCTGCCATCGGGAGGCGTCCCTACCTCGCAGGTGCACGCGACGCTTCTTTACGGCGCTGGAGCCGACTACAACGTAACCAAGAATCTGGCTTTCCGGGTTCAGTATCGAGGTTTACTCTTCAGAGCTCCTGACTTCCACACGGCCGACCTCTATCTGCAGCCGACTGCCCACATCGCAGAACCCTCAGTCGGTGTGGTCTTCCACTTCTGATCTCGATCAATAGCGAGGAACCGCAAGTGGTTAGTGGCGAGTCAAACATTAACCCCTCGAACCTCTCCTAAAATCAGAACACACGGACACGACGGCGGGTCGGTACACCCTATACTGGGTTTCCGGCCCTCCGCTAGTTATCCCAACGATCAGGATCAGAGGGTTGCCCCAGAGCAACATTTCCGCAACAACTCTTCGGCGTTCGGAAAGTTCAGCTCTGATCGGAAGTCGGCTAAGCCGTTTAGGTTTAGCGAAAAAGGGAACAGGGCAACGGGGAACGCGCGGCCTGAATCCTGCTCAATGGCATTTTGTTCGCGTGCTCTTAACGCATCCAACGTCAGGAATTGAGAGAAGGAAAATCATCATGCCGAAGAAGAACAGCCATCAGCGTCAGGGCTCCAGCACGCTTAGCGCGCAGCCGCGTCTCCACCAGAACGCACGAGAAATCCAGGCTTATGGGACGGTAACGTACTTGCTTCCTTTGGATTTGGAGGAGCCCGTCCGATTGGAATCAACCGAGCGGCTCAACCAATTGCTCGCCGACACGATGACACTCCGCGACCTTTACAAGAAGTCTCATTGGCAGACGGCCGGCCCAACGTTTTATCAGCTTCATCTGCTCTTCGATAAGCATTATGACGAACAGGTGGAACTCGTGGACTTGATCGCCGAACGTATTCAGCTGCTGGGAGGACTGAGCATTGCGATGGCGCATGACGTGGCCGAGACCACGCGCATCGAGCGTCCGCCGCGCGGACGGGAAGAGGTTCCGGTGCAGCTTTCGAGACTGCTGGATGCTCACCAGGTAATCATTCGCGATGTCCGCGAGTTTGCTCGCCGCAGTGATGAGATTGGGGACATTGGAACGAACGATCTCCTGGTCAGCGATGTGCTGCGCACCAATGAGCTGCAGGTGTGGTTTTTAAGCGAACATCTGGTCAACATGCCGCTGGTTGAGGCGAAAGCAGCATAGACGACGGATTATAGCGGAACCAATGTTGCTGTACCTCGGGGGCCTAAAGGCCCCAGTTCTGCCCACCGTAACGGCATAGCTGAAGCCGTGCCCTCGGACCGTCGTCCCATTTCCATGGAGCATCCCAGACCGCTTTCTTGTATGATTCTCGGTGCAAACCGGGGGAATAATGAGCGACACACAGGCCAGCAATGGCAAAGCGCCAGATCCGTTCGAGCGGTGGCGGGGGATGCGGGATGGACTTTTGGAGGCATGGGCGAAGGCGCTCAACGATACCGTGAAGTCGGATGCTTATGCGCAAACCAGCGGGGTAATCCTCGATGCCGCTCTGACCGCATCGTCGCCGTTGCGCGATTTGCTGCAGAAGACGATGTTGACAACACTTGAGCAGCTCAGCATGCCTACTCGCGAAGACATTATCAGTCTCGACGGACGCCTCACAAACGTCGAAGTGCTCCTCGACGATATGGATGCCAAACTCGACCGCATTGAAAGATTGCTTTCAGGTTCGGCCCGGCCGGCAGTGAAGTCGCCAGGCAGCAAGGCCAAGAGGAAGCTGGCCAAGTAAGTAGCCATGGCTGCCGTTCAGCCAACGACCGACCAATTCGCGGCCATGCAGGAAGGCATGCAGCAGCTCGCTAGGGAGATTTCAGAGTTGCTATACCTCAGGGCCTAAACAGGCTGCTGAAAAAGATCAATAGCAGATCCCTCGCGGGCTGAAGTGTGTGCGTGAGAACCGGGTGCCGTCCCTACGGGACTCGGTGAATTTCCCACTCTTGTGCCCGGCACTGACCGGGGAATTCTCTCTTATCCTGCTCTTTACCTGAAAAACGGCCCCCCTTCACCTGAGGCTGGTACGCTGCCGGTTTGCGGTAAGCTGAACGGCAATTGGCCCTTTGCACTTTGTATTGAATAAAGTAGCGTGAATCGACTGCGCCGGACGGTCGCTGGAAGGCTTCGTTTTACCGTAAAGAACTTCTCGGCGTAGCTGCCGGTTCTTATAACTGAATTAGCCCGAATCAACAGTCTCGTTGTGACGGGTCGCCAATAGAGTTGGGCCAAAGACGGTGGTGGAGAGAACTAGTGCGGCATTTTGCCAAAGTGATCCCCGGGCGATTCCTGCCGGCCCGAAGACTGATGGATCTTGCGATTTTGATCCTGACGTTCGCCTGCACGATGGCGTTTGCGCAGACACCGACGAAACCGATGTTCCAGGTCGTCTCGCCACGCGGCATCAACATGATGCTGGAGAACTCACCGACGCCACAAAAGCACCTGATCGAGACCATGCCCGGCGGGGTGGCACTGCTTGACTACAACAATGACGGGTTGCTGGACATTTTCTTTGTGAATGGCGGAGATACCAGCGCTTTGAGCGCACACTCCCCTTCGGGGAAGGATGCGGCACCCACGGCGGACTTTAACCGACGAAATCCGCGGTATTGGAATCGCCTCTACCGCCAGAATCGCGATGGCAGCTTTACGGATGTTACCGAGCAGACCGGGCTTTCACATGCAGGAGATGGCAACTACGGCATGGGAGTGGCCATTGGCGACTACGACAACGACGGCTATCCTGATATCTACATCACGAATTACGGGAAGAACCAGCTTTTTCACAACAATGGCGATGGCACGTTTACGGATGTGACCGAGAAGGCGGGTGTCGCCGCTGGAGGCTGGTCGGTTTCCGCGGGCTTTTTCGACTACGACAACGACGGGAAACTGGATCTTTTCGTCACCCGCTATCTGGATTGGGATCCGAAACGAAGCAAGGCTTGCGGTGGCGATCTCCCCTCGTACTGCCCGCCCGGAGAGTTCGGCGCTGTCACCAACATTCTCTATCACAACGAAGGCAACGGAACCTTCAAGGATGTCAGCGTGCCGTCCGGGATCGCTGCGTTCAAGGGGCATGGTTTGGGTGTAGCGTTCGCTGATTACGACGGCGACGGCTTCACGGACATCTTCGTGTCCAATGATGTTGTCGAGCAGTTCTTATTTCATAACAATGGGGATGGAACCTTTAGCGAACGCGGACTTGACTCGGGAGCGGCTTTGACGGCGGACGGCAAGATGCTGTCGGGCATGGGGGTCGTGTTCCAGGATTATGATAACGATGGCCGCCCCGACATCCTTGTGACCCAGCTTCCGCCGCAACCCTATGGGATTTTTCACAACGATGGCGACGCGGGCTTTTCCGATCACAGTCTTGCGAGTGGATTTGGGGCGTTGTCAGGCTCCGTGTCGGGATGGAGTATGGCCCTTGAGGACTTCGATAACGACGGCTGGAAAGACCTGTTCATCGTTCAAGGGCACGTGATTGACACAGTGGAATCCTACACCTCGGCATTCCGCTATCGTGAGCCCCCGATGCTGGCTATGAACCATAACGGGCACTTTGAACGTGCCGACGCCGGTTCGTATGTTCCGGTGGCGGGCCGTGGGGCGGCCTTTGGCGACCTGAACAACGACGGCTGGGTCGATATCGTGACGACCGCGCTGGGCGCACGCCCGCAGGTGTATCTCAATAACGGCGGAACCCACAACTGGCTGGGAATGGTGCTGCGCGGTACACGCAGTAACCGCGACGGCTACGGTGCGCGGGTTGTTGTGAATCATCAGACGCGCTTTGCGACTGCGACGGTCGGCTATCTTTCGTCGAGCGACAAACGGCTTCACTTCGGGCTGGGTTCGGCGAGTCGCGCGACGGTGGAAGTCTTTTGGCCTTCCGGGATCCACCAGGTGCTCAACGAAGTCAAAGTGAACCAATACATCGAGGTGCAGGAGCCTGCAAAGTGATGAAACGGGTGTGGTTGGTACTTTTGCTAATTCCGCAACTGCTTTGGGCGGGGGAGCAGGGTTCTCCCGAAGCCCGGCAGCACATGCAAGCCGGACTGCAGGCAGCCCAGCAGCACCATTTGGAAGAAGCGATCGCGGAGTTCCGCAAGGTGACGGAGGTGGCTCCGACGCTGCCGGCTGGGTACGTGAGGCTGGGCCAGGTCTACATGGAGACCGGGAAGTTTGACCTGGCGCTGGTTCCATTGAAACGCGCTTTGGAACTGGACCCCAGTTTGGCGGCCGCACATAAGCTGATTGGCTATGCGCTGCTGGCACAGGGCTATGCAGTCGAGGCAATTCCCCATTTTCAAGCAATTCAGGAATCCACCGGTTTGGGGATTGCGCAAATCGAGACGAACCAGCCATCCGATGCCGTTACGAACTTGCAAGCCGCCCTTGCGCAGAAGCCCGGCGATCCGGACCTGCTCTTCTTCTTGAGCCGCGCGAGCGAGATGCTTTCGTCGCAATCCACGGAGATGCTGCTCAAGGCGTTCCCGAATTCAGCGCGTGCACATCAAGTCTCCGGCAAAACCTATTACAACATGCGGCAGATGCCGGAAGCGGAAAAGGAATATCAGCAGGCCCTCGCAATGCGTCCGGATTTGCCGGGTCTGCACCTGGAACTCGGGCAGATCTACGCAGCGAGTTCGCAGTGGTCGAAGGCCATGCAAGAGTACCGTCAGGAAGCCGAACATCAGCCGGGCAACGCCGAAGCAGCGTACCGCCTGGGAGACGCCTTGCTGCAACAGGGCGAAGCAGAAGCCGCGAAACGTGAACTCGAACGGTCGGACAAGCTGCGTCCAGACATGCCCGAGACGTTGTACGCGCTGGGCAAAGCTTCTTCGCAAACGGGCGATGACGCAACGGCGGAGCGGGCGTGGTTGCGGGTAACTGAACTTGAAAAGGAAAGTCCGCTGGCCGGACAAGCGCACTTCAACCTGGCAGCTCTTTATCGCAAGGAACGAAAACCTCAGCAGGCCGAGAAGGAGATGCAGGCTTTTCGCAAGCCGCGGACCCAAAACGGCAATCCAGGGCCTCAGACGCAACAGTAAAGGTGAACTTAATGCAAGCAGTCACGCAACCGACGGAACTATCGACACCAGCTGTGACGGAAAGCTACGGTCGTCCCCTGGCGATTGTCACGACGCTCTTCTTCATGTGGGGATTTCTGACCTGCCTGAACGACATCCTTGTGCCCCACTTGAAGTCGATTTTCGACCTGAGCTACACGAAGGTCATGCTCGTGCAGTTCGCGTTTTTTTCGGCATATTTTCTTTTTTCAATACCAGCGGCGAAGCTCGTTGACTGGATAGGTTTTCAGCGCGCCATGGTCGCCGGCCTGGTTACGATGGGTGTGGGCGCATTCATGTTTGTGCCCGCCGCGAGCATCCCTTCCTATCCGTTGTTCCTGGCCGCATTGATGATTCTGGCGGCTGGAATCACGGTTTTGCAGGTCTCGGCCAACCCCTACGTCACGGTTCTGGGCCGGCCTGAGACGGCCTCCAGCCGGCTTAATCTGACGCAGGCGTTCAATTCGCTGGGGACGGCAATTGCGCCGAAGATCGGGGGCCTGCTGATTCTGAGCGCGGCACCGGTTACGATCCTTGAGCTGCGTGCCATGTCTCCCGAAGCGCTTCACTATTACCGAGTCGCACAGGCTGCGTCGGTCAAAATGCCGTACATTCTGCTTGGCGTAGTGCTGATTATCCTGGCGGTGGCGATCGGTGGCTCCCGGTTGCCGGAGATTGTTTCGGCAGAGCGCCACCCGGGCTCGGTTGTCGCCGACAAGCTGTCGAACCATCACAACCTGATCTATGGGTGCATAGGTATCTTTGTCTACGTCGGAGCCGAGGTTTCGATTGGCAGCTTCCTGGTGAACTACCTGTCGCAGCCTCAGATCGGCCACTTGACGGAGAGGGCCGCCGCGGGATTCGTTTCGTTCTATTGGCTGGGCGCCATGGTGGGACGATTCATTGGGTCGGCATTGCTGCGCAAAATCAGAACCGGAACACTGCTCGCTATCTGCGCGCTTGGGGCTTCCGCGCTGGTAGCGACCTCGATGCTGACGACGGGCCATATCGCAATGTGGAGCATTCTTGGTGTCGGGCTTTTCAATTCCATCATGTTCCCCAGCATCTTCACGCTGGGGGTCGCCGAACTCGGTCCGCTGACGGGCGACGGTTCGGGGGTCATGATCATGGCTATTGTTGGTGGGGCGATTATCCCTGTCATACAGGGCGCGCTGGCAGATCACATGGGCATCCAGCACGCATTCTTCCTCCCAGTGATCTGCTATGCATACATCATGTTCTTTGCGCTGAGGGGATCCAGACCGAATAGTGCACGCCTGACAGCGGGGGCTTAGGATCATTCTTCAGTTGATTTCCCCCCTCGGAAGGGCACGGCTGAAGCCTACAGCCGTGCCCACCGGAGGACGTTCAGCATCTGCACGCTCCCCCTGTATGTGGTGTTTTGTTGAAAACAAACAGACTTATTGATTTTATAGATCTACGTCCAACGATCTAAAGGACTTACTCGCAAAATACTGAAAGGAAGCGGTCAGTCGCCCGGATCGTGTTTACCAGCGACGAGCGGAGTACCCCCTCCCTGTTGGGCCGAAGCTTATGTTGTTGAAACAAAGCTAGTTAACGGGTCGATCTAGAATCGTGATTCCGTAAGTGACTGGAAATAAGCTACTTATAACCTCGATATCCCTAGCTCGGTATCCTTCAGGCGTAGCGCTAATTTCTGACCTGAATTAAGTATGACAACTTCGGAGGGAAATCCCGACAGGAGCGGGAAGTTTATATTTATCGTGGAATCATGTGTTTGCGAGGAAATAGCGTGTGCAGGGGGCTTGACATCTCTAATGAGGTCGGCAGCGGTGGTGGTGCGGACGAAGTGCATGGGTCCTTCGCCTGCGGCTCAGGATGACTCAGTGCGGGCGGTGGTAGTGGAACTGAGGTCGTTGATGATTCGGTGGGGGCGGGGTTCACTTCAAAGGTCGGCAACCGTGGTGGTGCGAGCTACCAGACATAAACGGCGACGACGCGTGGCGGACCGGAGCGTTTGTCGATGACTTGCGTTTCAAGGACAATCTCGATGTTCTTGCGCTCCCAGCCTTTCGGCGCCTGATGTGCAAGGTCCGTCATGTGCTGCGGGTTCACGAGGAATTCGCCCGCCGCGACTGTGCCACCTCGGGCGAGACCAGCGGCCACAATGACCGGCCGGTCAGAATCGGGGTTGATGAAGCGGGCTACGAGTGCATAGTCCTTATAGGTGCCCGATCCCTGCTGCACCGTTCGATCCAGTAACCAGTTCCTGCGTGAAGGGTTCTGACGGTCCTCAATCCAGAACTGCGACATATCGGCATTATTGGCGAAATGAAATCGCAGTGGTCCCGTGGCCCGCAACGTCCAGCTATTATCGTAAGCGCCGATAAAGAACGCCGGACCCTGGCGTAAGTCGGTTAGCGTTGTCTGGGCCTCGCCCTTGACCTTGTAGGGCTTGCCGTGTACCTGCAGCAATCCCCCGATGTCCACCAGCGGACTGATGTCGTCGATGACAACCGAGACCATCTGGTCGTTCAGGATGTTCTGGCGTTGGGGATCGGCGGCGTCCCGCAGCGTGATCGTTGAGAAATGAACTTGATCAGCTATGCACAAGAGGATTGGCTCCTCTGACTTCAAGAAGGGCTGCCAGAAATCCGCCATTGGGGAGGTGCGAAACATCTGCCATAACACGGCAGAACCGATCAGGGTGGCGACCACCACGATTACGGTGATTAGTTTTCCTGACAGAAAACTGCTGGTGGCCGGGACCAACCGCGGTTCCGATGCCATTACAGGAAGGCCCGCGACCTGTGCGGAGGGATGATCAGCTGCAGAGGAGTCGGGAACGGCTGGCGTCGAAGCGGGCTGCGAGAAGTGGGGGATGTATGATCCCGACGGCAATGAGAGGCGAATCTCGTTCTCGTGACCGGGTTCCTGATAATACTGGGCAATCCTCTTGCGGATCTCAGCGGCGGTTACGCGAACAATCGGATCGTTGGTGGTGTCGTAGTCTGCCTCGCGGCCAAACACCTCGATGCCCAAAGTGCGTTCCTTGAGGCTATCGGCCCGGCCTGCAAGGGTCTCGTTCACCACGAATTTCAGGAAGCTGGGGTATCGCTTGCTGTGATTGAAATATGGATTCTGAACGAGCCTATCCACTTGCTCGAGAATGGCAGTCTTGTCCTGCTCACTCAGGGCAATCCAGGATCCTGCTTCCTGTTCGGTCAGCATAGCGTTCTCCTTCAGCCATCAAGGGAACGCACAGTTTATCCGGGAAGCAGCCGTTTGTCACTGATGATCTGACCTCGGGTGGATGTCACTTTTTCGGGGCAGCGTCGCAGGTTATTGAGCACAAACAGAAAAGTTCATCTCTTTTCAGGTAAAGCACTATCCTTTACGTGCTCTGGAACTGCAAATCTTTATGAAAGCACTGCCGGTGCGCTGACCCGCTATCTAGGCCACTGGCGCTATGTGAATAGCAGGTTAAGCCGTTGTTTGCCTCGTTGCTATCCGTAAGAAGCTTTTTCGACAACCCTAATAACTCTATAAACGTGTCCTCGGGCACTGGTGACCACCCAAGTTAAATCCGGCGGACAGTCAGGCTGGGGCCGCGCTCGAAGGACAAGCATGAATTTGGACTAGGTCTTTTTAAGAGGAGGCAGTTGAGAAGATGCCAACTAAGCATCCGTATCACTCGTTATTATGGATCGCGATCGTTGCGGCACTCGTATTGTTCGTGTTTGGCGGCCAGATGGTCGCGCAGCAGACACTTACGGCAACGCTGAGCGGTTCCGTCACAGATTCTTCCGGGGCAAACATCCGGGGGGCAAAAATAACTCTAACAAGCCCGGATCGCGGCATCACGAGGTCGTTCACGACTGATGAAGCCGGAATTTACTCCTTCACGATGCTTCCGCCGGCTGCGTACACGCTGCATGTGGCAGCTGACAAATTCGGCGCCTACAAGCAGACTGGAATCATACTAGCCGCTGGCCAGAACGCAACCCAGCCCGTGACTTTGAAACCAGGCGCACTCACGGAAAGCGTTGAAGTGACGGCGGATGCGCCGCTGCTCAACACGGAAAACGCTAACATCTCGGCCGACATCTCGGAGCGCCAAGTCTCCGAGTTGCCGCTGAACCTTCGTAATGTCTTTAGCCTTTCGATGTTGAACTCATCGGTTAATAACGGTTCTGAATATCAAGTGGTAGGCGGGAACGGCCTCAGCGGCGTCGCCGATCAGGATGTCTCGTTCTTTAACTTCGGTGGGACCTTCTTTGGAACGCAGGCCTTCCTGCTGGACGGCACATGGGACACCGGTTCCGATTGGGGCGGCGTTATCTATGTCCCGTCGGTGGACAATGTTCAGGAGTTCAAGATCCAGACGAACGCCTTTACCTCCCAGTACGGGTGGAGCAGCGGCAACATCGTCAACGTGGTGACCAAGTCTGGCACCAACAAATTCCACGGCACTGCGTACGAGTTCTATCGCAACAGCGCTTTGGATGCGCAGTACTATTTTGCACCCACCAAGCCGGATTTCAACCGTCACCAGTTCGGTACGGCATTCGGAGGACCGGTCGTTTTACCGCACCTCTATCACGGAAAAGACAAGACGTTCTTCTTCTTCAACTACGAGCGGCAGCGCTCGAGCACCCCGGCTGCTCCTTCTGGTTACGTGCCGACGGTGGCGATGAAGACAGGTGATTTCTCGTCCCAATTGGGCACCACCGCGATCGGTACGGACGCTTTGGGCCGCCCAATCTATGCCGGCTCGATCTACAACCCGTTCACGACGCGCCAAATAACGGCTGGAGTCGTAGATCCGTCTACTGGTTTGGTAGCGACACAGACTGGATGGATCCGCGATGCCTTTCCGCTCAACAAAGTTCCGTCGACAATGTTTGATTCAGTTGCCAAGAAGATGGTCGGGTACTGGCCGGATCCCAATGCGACCGCGTCGACCTATAACTACATTCAGAGCGCCTCGTCACCCTTCAAGTCGGACGAGTATTCGTTCCGAATTGACCACAACTTCAACGACAACAACCGGATTTATTATCGCTTGTCCCAAAAGTGGGAGCAGAAAACGAACGCGCCCGAGTATTACGGGTCGAGCGATCCCGGTGGACCTGGCGTCGTGTCTCCGAATAATCGCTGGAGCACGAGTCTTTCTTACAACCACCTGTTCAGCAGCAGCTTCGCTGCAAACTTAAACATTGGTCTGAACCGCTGGATCGAGCAATCTCACGTACAAAGCTTTGGTTTTAAGCCTTCAACACTTGGCCTGCCTTCGTTCATCGACAGCATGTCGCCGATATTCCCGCTGGTCCAGCCTTCCGGTTTCCTGGGCCTCGGACCTGGCGCCGGCAGTGGCCTGGACGAATATGCAGTTCCTAGAAACAATCTGACGTTAGCGCTCGACTTCACAAAAATTAAGGGTTCGCACTCGCTAGCATTTGGTGTCACCGACATCCTCAACCAGCTCAACGGTGGACACTACATGAACACGACTCTGGTCTTCAACCCAGCGCAGACGGCGGGGCCGGACCCGAACGCTACCACGAGTGGCACCGGAGCCAGCATGGCCAGCTTCCTGCTCGGTGTTGGCAATAGCGGCTTCACCGGTGTCAACGCGTGGCCAGCGACCTCCAAACACTACATTGGCACGTATTTCCAGGATGATTGGAAAGTTAATTCGAAACTGACCTTGAATCTTGGAATTCGGTACGAAATCCAGACCGCACCGATTGATAGCCATAACCGTCAGGTCTACTTCGACCCCACCGCTGTCAATCCAATCAGCAATGGCCTGGGCTTCAACGTAATGGGAGCCGACGTGTACAACACGAGTTCAAATCGCGGCTTGTACAATACATCGTTTGGCAACATTGCACCGCGCGTCGGCCTGGCTTATCGCTTGAACGACAAACTGGCGTTCCGCACGGGCTATGGACTGTTCTTTGTCCCCAGCTTCCCGGGCAACGGTCCGACACAGGGTTACTCACAGCAAACTCCCTGGGTCACCACCACGGGCGGCATAGTCCCAGCCAACACTTTGAGCAACGCGTTCCCGAACGGTCCAATCTTGCCGGGAGGATCGGCTGCGGGGGCTTTGCAGGACGTGGGCTACGGAACCACCGCCGTCTATCCAGACCGCCACAGTCCCTACGTGGAGCAGTGGATGGCTGGGCTGCAATACTCGATTACCAGCAGTGACATGCTCGACATCTCCTATGTCGGGAATCACGGAATCCACATGCTTGCTTCCGGCGTGCAGAGAAACCAGGTGCCGACGGCGCTGCATGATGCGCTGGGCGCTCAACTGGACCAGTATGTTCCCAACCCGTTCTACGGCCACATTACCGCGAGCGGTTGCGGTTTGGCCGATGCGACGATTCAGAGAGGGCAGTTGCTGAAGCCCTTCCCAGAGTACTGCGGCGTGAATGAAGTTAACGCTCCAGTCGGCTCGTCATGGTACGACGCGCTGCAAATGAGCTACACACACCGTTGGAAGAGTGGGTTGAGTGTGCTTGCTTCGTACACGTACTCGAAGTTCCTCGATAACGTGAACGGCGCTTCAGGCTGGGCCTTCGTCGGCTCGAACCTGATTCGCGACTTCAACAATCTGGCGGCCGAGAAATCGGTGGACGGCAACGACGTTCCGCACAGCCTAGTCGTGAACTACATTTACGAACTGCCCTTTGGTCACGGCAAAATGTTCGGATCGAACATGGGCCGTCCTCTGAACGCAATACTTGGCGGTTGGCAGATTTCGGGAGTCAGCTCCTTCAAGAGCGGGTTCCCGCTGTCGATCACGTGCCCTGACAACAGCCATTCATGGGGTGGCGGCGGTCAACGCTGCAACCTCGTGGGCGACCCGGTTCCACAGAACCAATCGATCAGCAACTGGATCAATGCGGCTGCATTCCAGCAGCCGACAGCCTACACCTATGGCAACTCTGCACGGTATCTTGGGAATCTCCGGTCCCCGCACATGAACAATACGGACATGGCGATTCAGAAGTACTGGAACTTCACTGAAAGCAAGAAGCTCCAGTTCCGCGCAGAGATGTTCAATGCATTTAATCACCCCAACTTCTACGCACCGGGCCAGAATGTCGGCAATGACAACTTTGGCAAGATTTCCAACACCCTAGCGCCTCGCTCGGTTCAAATCGGAGCGAAGTTCTTCTGGTAAAACCTTCAGCGATTTGGCAGACTGCTCGCAACATGGCAGTCTGCCAAATCATCGCCTCCCTCCACTAACACTGCTAATGGGGCAGGCGGAGATTTTGAGCCGTCTGCCCCATTTTTTTACAAGGGTCTTGCGCCCGTTACGAGCCATACATGCATTGCAGAATTGCAAGTCGAACTACTGGATTCAACACGAAGAGTCGAGCCATCATCTTTCTTACTGCAGCCCTGATTTTTGCCGCGGCGCTCGGTTGTCAGGCCGAGACCGTCGGGGCGAAATCCAATCTCGTGCTGATCGATACGTTCACGGCAAGCAAGCCATTGCCGAATGGACTGGAGTTGAACAGCGGCAGCGCGATCGAACAGATATTGGCCTTGCGGGACGATGTGGTTCGCATCCGGATTGGTCTTGACGGGAAGATGCCGGAAGACGCGTCGTGGGCGGTGCTGAAAGATGCACGCAGCCAGTCCGTGACGGTGACTCCGGACAACTCTGAGAACAATGTCGGATTTTGCACACGCCTGCTCTGCGCGCACGTAGAACGCGCGACACTTCGCTTGCGCATTACAGACAAGCAGGGCAACGTACTTCAGGAAGACAATCCAGCCTGGCCCACCGAATTTCACGGAAACTCATTTCGGCTTTACAAGCAGATGCCGGACGACGAGCATTACTTCGGACTCGGGGACAAGGTCGGCCCGCTCGATCGCCGCAATCAGGCGTTCACGCTTTGGAATACCGATAGCTACGGGTACCAGGAATCAACCGACCCGATTTACAAGAGTATTCCTTTCTTCCTCACCCTTCGGAAGGGCCGTTCCATCGGCGTTCTGTTCGACAACACGTGGCGCAGTAGCTTCGACTTTGGCAAGTCCGCACGCCGTATTTACTCTTTTGGCGCGGAAGACGGTCCGATCAACTACTACGTTCTGTATGGACCGGAGCCGAAACAGGTTGTAGCGGCTTACGGATGGCTTACAGGCCGCACTCCGTTGCCGTCGATGTGGACGCTCGGCTACCAGCAGTCGCGGTACAGCTATGAAACCGAATCCCGTGTGCGCGAGGTCGCGTCAACGCTGCGGGAACATCAAATTCCGGCCGATGTACTGTACCTCGACATCGATTATCAGGAAAAGAATCGTCCGTTTACGGTTGACTCCAAGGCGTTCCCGAATTTTGCGGGAATGCTGGCTGATCTCAAAAAGCAAAATTTCCATGTCGTCGCCATCACCGACCTGCATGTCGCCGAGCTTCCGAACTCCAAATACGCACCGTACGATTCCGGCACCGCTGGAGATCATTTTGTGAAGAATCCGGATGGATCGACCTATGTCGGGCGCGTGTGGCCCGGTCCATCGGTGTTTCCTGACTTTACCCGGCAGACGACGCGGGTATGGTGGGGCAATCTTTACGGAGAATTCCTGAAGGACGGTGCAGCGGGCTTCTGGAACGATATGAATGAACCCGCGGTCTTCGACGGACCCGGTGGCACAATGCCTGACAACGTGCAGCTTCGAATCGAAGAACCCGGTTTCGCCAACCGGACGGCCAATCATCTGGAAATTCACAACGTTTATGGAATGTTGAATTCGCGGGCGACCTACGAAGGTCTGCTGAAGCTGTCTCCTGATCAGCGCCCATTCGTGCTCACTCGCGCCAGTTACGCGGGTGGCCAGCGCTACGCCGCGACTTGGACCGGAGACAACAGCAGCACGTGGAACCACTTGCGTATGACCACGCCGATGCTGCTGAACCTAGGGCTGAGCGGCTTCGGATTGAGCGGCGCGGATGTAGGCGGTTTCATGGGCTCACCTCAACCAGAGTTGCTTACGAAGTGGATGGAGGTTGCTGCCTTCCACCCGATTGACCGCGACCACACCGCCAAGCTAACGGCAGCACAAGAGCCGTGGGTTCACGGAGCGATGCATGAGCAGATTCGCCGTCGATTTATCGAAGAGCGATATCGTCTCATGCCATATATCTATACGGTTGCCGAAGAGATGTCGCGCACGGGAGTGCCGATGATGCGACCGCTTTTCCTGGAGTTCCCGAACACGGGCAGCAATGAAGCGCTTCTCGCGCAGCAAGAGAACGCATTCCTTCTCGGCCCGGACATTCTAGTTGCCCCATCTCCCTTTCCGGACAAGGTTGACGACTACCGAGTCCAGTTTCCCTCGGCGGAGTGGTACGACTACTGGACGGGTGAACGCATCGCCAACACTAAGAGCTCAACAGAGACGTCAACGGAAATTACGAGCGTGACTGTCAAGCCTGACTTGGAAACGTTGCCGGTGTACGTGCGCGGCGGGGCTATCGTTCCGGTGCAACCCTTGGTTCAGAGCACCGAGGAAGTTCCTCAAGGGCCGCTCACCGTTCGCGTCTATCCCGGAGAGAAGTGCGAAGGTTCTCTTTATCTGGACGACGGCAAAACGATGGCTTACAAGAACGGAGACTTTGTTCGTATGCAATTCACGTGCGAACAAGCACCGAACTCGCTCAAAGTGCACATCGGCCGTCACGAAGGAAATTTCCGTCCCTGGTGGAAACAGCTTCGAGTCGAGATATACGGTTGGAACGCGAGCAGGACTAGCGTGACGCTGAACGGCGCGAAAGTGCCGAATGCCATGGTGAACGCCAAACGTCATACGGTTACCGTGGAGATTCAAGACGAAGGGCATGGAACAGATATCGATTTGAAACCGCAGCTCTAAATGGTATGTTGCTTTGGCTAAAACAACGCAGCGTGAAGCAACGAGCATGAGTAAAAAGCCGGCGCACGCGATACCGGAGAGTTTTGATTCCATGGGAATAGTGGGCCGTATTCGCGGAGTCGTAGTCGCGACCGTCGCGTTGACAATTGTCGCGATGGCCTTTCAGTCGGAGCAGAAACCAGATCGGACCGCCGCGGCACGGCTCAACAATCTAGGAGTGGCGCTACTTAATCAGCAGGCAGCTGAGCAAGCCGCCGGCAAGTTCGAGGAAGCACTGCGTGCGGACCCGACCCTCGCGGTGACGGAGATCAACCGCGCCATCGCCCTGCTGGCTCAATCCAAGCTGTCGGAGGCCGAGCAGGCTTTGCGCCACGCGATGGCGATCAATCCGGACAATCCGCAGGTGTGGTACGTTCTCGGGCTAACGCGGCGGCAGCAGGGGAAAGAAGAAGATAGCCTACAGGATTTCAAGAAGGCTGTCGAAATTGATCCCGGAGATGCGGACAGCCATTACTGGCTAGGATCGTCCTATCTGGCATTGCGTAATTATGAAGGCGCGATCTCCGAGTTTCAGGCGGCCCTGCGGATCAATCATCTGCACGCCTCCGCTGAGTTTGGCCTGTCTCGCGCACTGCAACGGTTGGGGAAGACCGACGAAGCGCGCGAGCATCTGCACATCTTCGAACGCTTAACGCGCGAAAACCTGGCAGCACCGATGGGGACCGGTTATGGCGAGCAGGGCCGGTACTCCGTCGCACAGGACGTACATACGGAGCAATTGGGCAATGCACCCATGATCCCAGTGACGTTTGTGCAGCAGTTGCTGGAGTCATCCGATGGTGCGCACCGTGTCTTTTCGCAAGATGGCCGGAGTGTTCTCGGCGGAGGCGCCTGTCTGCTTGATGTCGATGGCGACTCGCGCCTTGACCTGATCGTTCTCGATCACGGGGATTCGGCACTCAAGGTCTACCTGAATCAAGGTGGGGGAGCTTTCAAGTTCGCATCCGCCGAAAAGTTTGGTTTGGCACCGAAGGGCCGCGCGATTTCGTGTGCGGTGGGCGACTTCGGTAACGATGGCCGTGCCGATCTGGCAGTGGCCATGGAAGATCGGGTGGTACTTTTCAGGAATGTGAGTAACGGCCACTTTGCCGATGTGACCAAGTCCGCGGGCATCGAGGCACTGAATCAGCCTGCGGGACTGCTGTTCGTGGACTACGATCACGACGGTGACTTGGATTTGTTCGTCACCGGCAAAGCCCTTCCATTGTCCGATAAGGCGAAAGCGGCAGGACACAACATTCTCTGGCGCAATAACGGCAACGGCACGTTCGCCCAATGGACGGCCCAGACCGGACTTGCAGGCGCGGCGCCGAGCACAGGGGCGGTCCTCACGGACCTAAACAACGATCGTGCTGTCGATCTGGTTGTCACCGGGAACGCACCCGCTCCCACATTCTTCGCCAATCAGCGTGAAGGGCTCTTCAAATCCACTCAGCTTTTCGACGCCGCTCTTCCGCCGACGGTCGGCATTGCGGTGCTCGACTTCAACAAGGACGGCTGGATGGATATCGCGCTCACCCATGCCGGCGCGCCCGGAATCACGCTGTGGAAGAACGTCGACGGAAAGCGATTTGAGCGTGTGCCTTTGCCGATCAACGACGCGAAGCAGGGCTGGGGCATAACCGCGATCGACTTCGACAACGACGGTTGGATCGATCTGGCGGTAGCGGTTGAGACCTCGCGAGCCAGCGAGGTTCGGGTGCTGCGTAATCTCGGCGGTACAGGTTTTGCCGATGTAACGAAGACTGTCGGATTGGACAAGGTCAATTGGGGGAGCGCCCGCTCCGTAATCGCCGCCGATCTAGACGCGGACGGGGCCGCTGATTTACTGGTTACGCAAAATGATGGACCGCCAGCAATCTTGTGGAACCATGGTGGCAATCGCAATCACTCTCTCCGCGTATCGCTGACCGGCGTCGTGGACAACAAGTCTGCTCTTGGGACGAAGGTCGAGGTCTTTGCCGATGGCCTATGGCAGAAGTGGGAGATCGGAGGCGCATCGGGCTATCTCAGCCAAGGAAGTAACGAGATTCTGGCCGGGCTTGGCTCGCACGATCGCGTCGATATTGTGCGAATGCTCTGGCCCTCCGGGGTCCTGCAGGACGAGACCAACATCGCGCTCGACAAACCTGCGGCTTTCGCTGAGTTGGACCGGCGGGGCAGTTCTTGTCCCACGTTGTTTGCATGGGACGGCAAGCAGTATCAGTTCATCTCGGACGTGATAGGCGCTGCGGTTGTCGGCCACTGGATCTCGCCTTCCGAAAAGAACGTCGCCGATCCGGACGAATGGGTGAAGATCGAGGGTTCGCAACTCAAGGAAAAGAACGGTGCCTTCAGCCTTCGGTTTGGCGAACCGATGGAGGAAGTCAATTTTGTGGATCAGGTGCGACTGGTAGCCGTCGATCACCCGTCGTCCACCGAGGTTTATCCGAACGAGAGATTTCTCAGCAACCCTCCTTTTCCCGAGACGAAGATCATCGAGTCCTCTGCGCCGAGGGCACTCGCTGGAGCTTGGGATAACGACGGGCGGGATGTGCGGCAAGAACTGAGTGCGCACGACCATCGCTATGTTCGTGACTTCCAGAACGTGAGCTTTGCCGGGTATGCAAACATGCACTCGTTGACGCTCGATCTGGGGCCGTGGACCACGGCTGCACCGCTGCGGCTATATATGTACGGGTTCATCGAGTATTTCACCGCGACCTCAATGTATGCGGCCTGGCAAGCTGGGATCGATCCTATCGCGCCGTATGTCGAAGCGCAGTTGCCCGATGGAAGCTGGAAGCGGGTGGTCGATGACATGGGGTTCCCGGCAGGCTTGCCGCGCATGATCGTGGTGGATCTCACCAGTAAATTACCTGTCGGCACGCGCAAGATTCGCATCACGACAAATCTTCAAATCTATTGGGATCAGATTCAGGTTGATAACGGACCCGAAAGCAATTCTGTTCGGACGACGGAACTGCCGCTGCTTTCGGCGAATCTCGATTTTCGCGGCTATCCGCAACAAGTGGATGGCGAGACACCGGGAGATTTGACGTACCGCTACGAGTTGGTCAGCAAGACCGGGCCCTTCGCCCGCGAGCGCGGGAATTACACGCATTACGGTGAAGTCGCGGAACTTCTGAAAGAGGTCGATGACCACTATGTGATCTTTGGCAGCGGGGAAGATATGGATCTGGAGTTCGGCGCAACCTCTTTGCCTGTTTTGCCGGCAGGCTGGAAGCGTGACTATTTTTTTTATGCTAACGGGTTCGTCAAGGACATGGACTTTTACGAAGCTTCGCCGTTCACGGTGAACGAGCTGCCATTCCACAGTATGCGAACGTATCCTTACCCATCGAGCGAGCACTATCCCGATGACGATGCCTCCTTGAAGTACCGGTTGACGTGGAACGACCGGTTCGACTCCGGTAAGGGCAGCGGGGCAGGATACAAATTCGACTACCAGCCGCGGAGGGAGCAACGATGAAGCAGGGGTTAAGCGGTTCCGCCGTGGATATGCTCGCGTGCTTGCGCGACAAGAAGATCTCGCCGCTCGAACTCGTAGAGGAACATATTTGTCGTATTGAACGGCTCAATCCATGCGTGAACGCTCTGACCGATTTTGATCCTGAGCGGGTGCGCGCGCAGGCTCGACTATGTGAACGGGTAATCGGTCCCCTGGCGGGACTTCCAGTAACCGTGAAGTCTTCCATGTCGGTGTCGGGCTGCCGATGCGAAATTGGCAGCACGCTGAATCGCGGAAATGTTCCCAGCGAAGATGCAGTGGTAGTCTCTCGTCTGCGCAGAGCCGGGGCCAACATTCTGGGTACGACCAATGCGCCTGAATTCTTGATGGCGTATGAGACTGACAACCTGCTCTACGGCCGTACGTCGAATCCATGGAATTTGCAGTGTTCGGCAGGTGGTTCGAGCGGGGGAGAGGCGGCAGCTATTTCCTCCGGAATGTCGGCTGGTGGACTCGGCAGCGACAGCGGCGGATCGGTGCGGGAGCCGGCCCACTTTACCGGGATATGCTCGTTGAAACCGACTCCCGGACGTATCCCTGGCAACGGTCATTTGCCGGCGTGCGTCGGTCCTTTTTCCACTCTGGGGGCAATAGGCCCGATGGCAAGGACAATGGCAGACGTGGCCCTTCTGTTCGATGTCCTTTCCGGTCAGGACGTGACCGATCCGATGGGCGTACCGGTTGCGTTGCGAAATACATCGCTTAACGACCTGAAACAAATTCCGATTGGATACTTCGAAGACGATGGGCTCGTGCCGGTAACGGCTGAAACACGCGAAGCCGTTCATGCAGCAGCGAAGGCTTTGCAGAAGCATGGTTTCCGGGTAGAGCCATTTCGTCCGCGCACACTGGAGTCGCTGCGAAAGCTCTGGTGGACATTCTTTGTCCGCTGCGGCGCGATGTTCGTAGATGGGCTAGTGAAGGGCCGCGAAGACGAGTTAAGTCCCACGCTCAAAGGATTCCTTGAGATCGCACATTCAGAAGCTCCGTTGAGCGCGGACGAACTCTTGCATGCCTGGGCGGAAAGCGATTTGGTTCGCGGTCAAATGCTCAACGAGATGCGGGACTATCCCGTGCTGCTTTCGCCTGTCTGCTCGGTCCCTGCTTTTCGTCATGGTGAACGCAGCTGGAAGATTGACGGTCAGAGCGTTGGGTACCTGGATTCGATGCGGTTTACGCAGTGGTTTAACACGCTGGGAGCGCCTGCCGCAGTGGTTCCGGTGGGACAATCGCCCGAAGGATTACCGATTGGCGTGCAGATTGCAGCGCGTCCGTATGAGGACGAGATTGCGCTGGCGATCGCCGGAGTTATTGATCGCGAGTTCGGGTACCGGCCTCCACCATTGCTGGAGGTGAGCTAGCGTGCGGATACGAATGGTCCTGATCGGCGCACTGGTTTTGGCGGCAAGCGCAGCTCTGACCCGCCTGGGTGCGTATTCAGTCGATGGATTGAGGGGCGATGGACCGGGGGCAGCGACCATTCTGTATACCGCCGCCAAACAGTACGAACCGCTTGCATGGATGACCGGCGGAGAACGCTTCCCGTCGGGAGCGGTCGTCATGATCAAGGACGGAAAATCAGAACGCGTTCTGATGCCGGATTTCTCCGCCAGCGCCGATCCTAGCGTTTCATTCGACGGTCAGTCGGTGTTGTTTGCCGGTAAGAAGAGGCTGTCAGATCGATGGCAGATCTGGGAGATGTCGCTGGACGGTGGCGAGCCAAGCCAGATCACGAAGAGCGACGACGATGCGATCCGGCCAATGTATCTGCCGGAAGACAGAGCGGTGTATGCACAGAAGCAGGGTGGCCGATTCGTCATTGAGGCCGTGCAATTGGACGGCGGGCAGCGGTTGCAGTTGTCTTATGCTCCCGGCAACGCAATACCTTCCGACGTGCTGCGCGATGGACGCATTCTGATTCAAGCGGGATACCCGCTGGGCAGCGGTTCCACGCCGGAGATATACGCGGTTTATTCGGATGGCAGCGGCATCGAATCGTACCGTTGCGATCACGGAACTGCGCGCTATGCCGGTAAACAAATCTCAAGCGGAGATATCGTGTTTACTCACGGGCGCAGCCTGGCTCGTTTCACGTCCCCGCTGGCGCATGAAGTCAAGGTTGCGGCGCCTGCCGGAGAGTACGACGGGGATGTCGCCGAGACCACTGCGGGTGACTGGATTTTGCCTTGGCGTCCCGACGCCAGTAACTCGTTCATGTTGAAGCAATGGAAGCTGGGTACAAAGGTTCTCAGCAACGTTGCTTCTTTGACTCGGGACTTAATCTGCTGCAGCCGGTATTGGTTGCCGCGCGGCCCGTTCCTAATCGTCATCCCTCGGGCCTGCATGAATGGAAGACGGCAAACCTGCTCGCGCTGAATGCGTATGAATCGAGGGACGGTTTCCTAGCTCCACATTCGATCGCAGCGGTGCGGCTGTATTCGCAGGATGCCTCCGGTCGGCCTCAAGTTTTGGGGACAGCTCCGGTCGAAGAGGACGGATCGTTCTTCGTCCAAGTCCCCGGGGATCGCCCGCTGAGATTCGAATTGCTCGATGCCGAGGGCAAGGTGCTTAAGAAACAAAACGGATGGATGTGGGCGCGGAGCGGCGAGCAGCGTATCTGCGTGGGGTGTCACACCGGGCCCGAACGCGCTCCGGATAACGCCGTTCCAGCCGTGTTGCTGCGTTCCACGGATCCAGCCGCCATGACCGGGATCGCCGCCGATCATCGCGCAGGAGGAAACTGACTTGCGAGTGCTGAACGCCATTTTTCTTTTGTTCCTAGCTTGCGCAGCGTGGGCGCAAACGATACCAGTTCCGAAGACCGCGCCTGTACCTTCACCGGCTGCCATCAAGTTCGCAGATGCCACCGAAACATCGGGCATCAACTTTGTTCATAGCTTTGGTTCCCAGAAGCTTGGCTCGCTGCTGGAGAGCACGGGCGCGGGCTGTGTCTGGTTTGACTACAACAATGACGGCCTTCCCGATCTATATGTCGTTAACGGCAGACCACTCGACGACAACATGCACCCCTACCCGCTCAAGACGAAGCCAGCCGTTGTGCCTCACAACCATCTTTATCGCAATGATGGCAACGGAAAGTTCACTGATGTAACGGAGCAGGCGGGCGTGGCTCCGGATATGTTCAGCTTCGCCGTCAGCGCCGCCGATTACGACAACGACGGTTTCACCGATGTGCTGGTGAGCGGGTACGGCAGGGTCGTCCTGTACCACAATCGAGGCGACGGCACGTTTGAGGATGTCACCAAGAAGGCCGGTATCAAGCTGGAAGGTTGGGCGATCAGTTCCACCTGGCTGGACTACGACCACGACGGCTGCGTAGATCTGTTCGTCGGCCGGTATGTGAAGTTTGATCCGAAGTACCGCGTGTACTACGCGGCAGACAACTATCCCGGCCCGCTCGACTATGAAGGGGACAGCAATCGTCTGTATCACAACAACTGTGACGGCACCTTCACCGATGTGACCGAGAAGTCCGGAATAGGCGCTTTCAAGGGCCGTACCATGGGAGTGACTGCCGCCGATTTTGATGGGGACGGTTGGCCCGATATCTACGTTTCAAACGACAAGACCGAAAATTACCTGTTCCACAACAAGCACGACGGAACCTTTGAAGAGATCGCTGCCGACGCCGATGTTGCCTATGGTCAGAATGGAGAATCGACTTCATCGATGGGGCCGTTTTTCGTTGACGTCAACGGACACGGCCTGTTGGACCTGTGGGTGACCGACTCGAAGTACAACCGCCTGATGCGGAACACGGGCAAGAAGTCCTTTGAAGACATCACCGCCGAGTCGGGGTTGGCGCAGGCGAACGCGCAGTATGTCAGTTGGGCAACGGGCGTCTACGATTTCGACAACGATGGCTGGCCCGACATCATGATTTTTCATGGTGGCCTGATTCATCTTGTCCCACAAGAGCATTCGCTATTTCACGGTCTCGCAAACGGCAAGTTTGCGGATGTGTCGCATGAAGCCGGCCCCGTGTTCGATGTCAAAACCGTAGCGCGTGGGGGTTGCTTTGCCGACTACGACAATGACGGCGAGGTGGACGCCTTCATGGTGAACCTCGGTTCGCGCGGCACGCTGCTTCATAACGTTTCCCCCGGAGGCAATCACTGGATCGCGATTCGGCTTGAAGGCCACAAGAGCAATCGCGATGGCATTGGCGCCCGCGTTGAAGTCATGGCCGCTGGACGCAAGCAGATAGCCGAGCGCGTCGCCGGCTCGGGTTACCTGTCGCAAGATGACGGGCGCCTCCATTTCGGACTGGGAAAGGCTGCGGCGATCGACAAGCTCACGATCCGCTGGCCCAGTGGAAAAGAGCAAATTCTGGAGAAGGTCGCAGTTGACCGTGTGCTTACTGTGAGGGAGCCACAGTGAAACGTGCAGTAAAACCGAAGCTCGCACTGCTTCTGGTGCTGGCCGCCCTACCGGCGTTGTACGCTGGCATTTCTTCGCCAGCGGAGCAGTATCTGTCTCCGGGCGAAATCGCGGTTTCTGCAAACGGCCGCTTGCTATACGTTGTCTGCGAGCGCAGCGACGAAGTGCGTGTGGTCGAGGTCACTACGGCAAAAGTTGTGAAGCGCATTGCAGTGGGTCATCAACCGCGCGGGATTGCCCTCTCGCAGGATGGAAAGCAAATCTACGTTACGAACTCCTGGGATGACACCGTTTCGGTGATCGACGCGGCGAAGCTGGAAATTGCGCGGCAACTTCCGACCGGCTCGGAACCTATCAGCGTGGTTGCCGACCGAAGCGGCACGACGCTGTATGTCGCAGATCGCGTCAGCAATGACATAAGCGTAATCGACCTCCAGAGTGGCGAGACGAAATCACTGCTCGGGGGGCGAGGGGCGAGTTACCTCGCGCGTTCGCCCAATGGCTCGAAGATCTATTGCACGCATGTTTATCCGAATATTCGGGCCCATCGCTCGCCACCTGAGTCTGAAATCACGGTCATCGACGGCGCGCGTCAACAGGTAGTCGAACGCAAGCCGCTGAATAATGTTGCCGGGGTGTTCCACATTGCAATCTCGAGCGACGGAAAGCTGGGAGTTGCGGCGCAGTTGCGCCCGAAGAATTTGATCCCGCTGGCACACGTTGAGCATGGCTGGGCCTTCGGCAATTCGCTCACGCTGTTCGGTGAAGATGCGGGAGGCACCGTACAGGTTCCCATCGACGAACTGGACCGCTACTATGCGCTGCCTTTCGGCGTCGCGATTGAACCCGATAAGTCGAGGATCTTTATCTCTACCGCGGGGTCAGATAGTATCACGGTCATTGACACTGCTCGGCTGATCAAGTTCGCCCACTCGCGCGCAGCTTCGTTTGCAAACGATCTTTCCGCATCGGCAAATTACGTCGTCGCGCGCATTGCCGTCGGACGCAACCCGCGCGGACTCACGCTATCGCCTGACGGCAAGCGCCTGTACGTGGCCAATCGGTTGGACGATTCGATCACCGTCGTGAATACGGCAACGAACCGGGTCGTTACCACGATCGACCTTGGCGGGCCAAAGAACATCAACCCGCTTCGCCGTGGAGAACAGATTGTCAACACCGCCCGTTATTCATTCCAAGGCCAGTTTGGCTGCGCGAGCTGTCACATCGACAGCACGTTTGACGGCCTCCAGTGGGACCTTGAGCCCGACGGTTTCGGCAAGGACATAGTCGACAATCGCTTGCTTGAGGACCTATCGGGCACGGAGCCGTTCAAATGGAATGGCGGAAATCCGAACATGCCGACCGAGTGTGGACCGCGCACGGAGAAGTATTTCTACCGGTCACAAAGCTACAATGACCGGGAGTTGACTGACCTTGTCACTTACGTGTATTCGCTGCCCTTCCGCCCGAACCGGTATCGTCTCCCAAACGGCGAACTCACTCCGGCGCAGGAGCGGGGCAAGGCCATCTTCGAACGAACAACCGACAAAACGGGGCGTTCGATTGCGGAATACAACCAATGCGCGTATTGCCACAGCGGCCCCAAGTACACGAACCAGCAGTTAGCCGATGTCGGCACGGGCAAGCCAACGGATCGGTCTCCGCTGATCGACGTCCCACAACTCAACAACGTGTACATGACCGCGCCTTATCTGCACGATGGGTCGGCAAAGTCTTTGGAAGAAATCTGGACAGTGTTCAATCCCAAGGATACCCACGGCCGAACCAACGACCTGACCAAGGATGAGCTTAACGACCTGATCGAGTATCTGAGGATCTTATGAAATATTGCGCGCGGCTGTTATTCGTTCTCGTGCTTATGGTGCTGCCGGCGGCGGCAGCACCCGAGATGCCACGCTTTCGCTGGGAAAACTTCACGACCGCAAACGGACTTCCCGACAATCATGTTTTTTGCGTGCTGGTCGATGGAAGACGAATCTGGGCAGGTACCGAGAACGGCCTTGCCATCTACGACAGCGGCAAGTGGAGAGTCCTGCGCGCATCGGACGGATTGGCCCACAGGGCCGTGCTCAATCTCGCTCTCGACAAGCGAACGGGCGATGTCTGGGCGGCGACGATGGGCGGACTGAGCCGCATTTCCGCCGAGCGCATTGATACCTATACCCAGCTTAATTCAGGCCTGAGCAACGATGTCGTCTACGGCGTTGCGGTGCAGGGCGACTATATATGGGCAGCAACCGCCGCCGGCGGCAGTCGCCTGAACACGCGCACCGGGCAGTGGAGCCTGTATAACGAGCGCGATACGCCCATGTACGAGATATGGACGTACGCGGTCACTGCTGCCCCTGACAAGGTCTACTACGCCGTATGGGGAGCGGGCGTACTTGAATACGATGTGAAGACTGAACGTTGGAAGGACTACAACGACCCAGACGGAGAGACCGAACTCGTGCTCTTCAAGGACCAGGGATTGATCCACGAGATCACAACGTCTGTCAGCTACGTGGATAAGATTCTCTGGGTCGCTACCTACTTTGGCGCCAGCCGTTACGACGGACGCAACTGGCACAACTTTCTGACCAAGGACAGCGGCCTGCCCAGCAACTTCATTAACCAGGTGAGGGCCATCGACGCGAACCGCGCGTGGTTCTGCACCGACAAGGGCTTGGCGTACTACGATGGCACAAACTGGTCAGTATATCGTCCAGCGATAGACACGGCTAAACCCGAGATGCTGGTTCGAGACGGAGAAGGTAAGACAACGGGACTCAACGCCGAGACCGCTCCCGCACACAATTACGTTCTGGGCATGGATTTCCAGGGTGACGACGTGTGGGTTGCTACCGCGAAAGGCCTGAGTCACGGAATCAGGCAGAAATAATAATCAGGAGCTACAAAACCTATGGGTATTCTCGAGTTACTTCAACAAGTGAATAAAGCCCCAATTGAGAAGCGTGCGATCACCAACCTGGAAGTCTTGAATGAAGCGTATGACTATGGCAAGCCAAGCTCCTTCTCGCGAGGGATGCGGATTGACCTGGGCAACGTCGTGATTCTGCTGATCTCCGGCACCGCCAGCATTGACGATCAGGGCCAGACCGTACATGTAGGTGATTTCCGCAATCAAATGCGCCGCACGTTGGAGAACATCACCGGCTTGCTTGCCGCCGAGGGTGCGACGTGGAAAGACATCGTCCGAACTACCTGTTACTTGCGCGACATCGATCGAGACTATGCGGCGTTCAACGAAGAGCGTACGGCATTTTACAACGAGCAAGGACTCGATCCGCTTCCAGCCTCCACGGGCATACAGGCGATTCTGTGCCGCCCCGATCTGCTGATCGAAATAGAAGCGATCGCCATGTTTAAAAAATTGCCTCAGGAGTAGACGATGATGTTCCGCTTCTTCATAGGCATGTTTGCCCTGGTATGCGCCACGGGAGCATGGGCACAGGGGATCGGCGGATGCTCCTGCGGCAACGATCCGCCACCACGTCCAGCGAACCGGACGATGAAGCCGTATGCCCAGGAACCCGAGGATCTGCGCCCGTTTTCCAAATTCACCACGCCCTACTTCGAACACTATACGGACCTGATCGAATACAACGGAGCGGCGCGGGACATTCCCGATCCCAAAGACGTCACGGAAGTGCGGATCGGCTTTCTGGGGCCGGTCAGTGATCACCCCGAACAAGTGTTCGGACAGCACATGCTGCACGGCGCACAATTAGCGATCGACGAAGCCAACGCTGGGGGCGGCTACTGCGGTAAACCGTTCAAGTTGATGCTGCACAACGACTCGGCCGTCTGGGGCGCGTCCAGCAACGAAGTCGTGAAAATGGTCTATGACGAAAAGGTCTGGGCCATGTTAGGTTCGATCAGCGGAGACACAACTCACATCGCGCTGCGCGTGGCCTTGCGCGCCGAAGTGCCACTCGTAAACAGCGCTTCCACCGATCCCACCATCCCGGAGACTCTAATTCCCTGGTATTTCACGGACATCCAGGACGATCGCGTTCAGGGCTACACGCTGGCGCGTCGCATTTACACCGAGCTGGGAATGAAGCGGGTTGCGCTGCTACGCGTGAACGATCGCTACGGACGCTTTGGCGTTCTGAAGTTTCGTGATGCGTCGCGCCGCCTCGGCCACCCCGTGGTGATCGAGCAGAAGTTTCTCGCAAGTGACACTGACTTCACTCGCCAGTTGCGGGTCATCGCCGACTCTCGCGTCGATGCCATCGTGCTGTGGACCGATCAGGCACAGGCGGCCATGATCTTGAAACAGATGCACGAGCTTGGCATGAAACAGCGCGTTTTCGGCAGCCATCGCATTATGGGCGACCAGCTCATCGAGAAAGCTGTGGCGCTGGCCGAGGGCGTTGAAGCCGTGTTCCCCTACGATCCTACGCGGGAGGATACACGCTGGCGAGACTTCAACGCGCGCTTCACGACCCGGTACAACGAAAAGCCCGACCATTTCGCCGCGCTCTCCTATGACGCCATGCAGGTTCTGCTGAAGGCAATCTGTCGAGCCGGGTTGAACCGGGCCCGCATTCGCGACGCGCTCACCGGAGTAGAGACGTATAGAGGCGTGACCGGCGATATGGTTTTCGATCCGAATTGCAAGAACATCAGTCCGATGTATCTGGCAGCGGTCAAGAACGGGCATATCGAATATCATCGTGCAACGATGGAAAAGCCGTATGCAAGGGTCGGCGAAGAAGGGGTAGGGTACTTCGGGCCAGCGCTGCCAGACGAGAATACTCCGGGCCTGCGCCTGGCAGTGTTTGGCCCGAAAGCGGAGCAAGCGGTACAGTCTCCCGAAGTCGTGAACCTGCTCAAGCAACTGAATGAGAATGGCCGGAACATTTCGCTGATACCTGTTGTGTCGGAGGCGTCATGGGGAAAGGCCTCGACCGCACTGGTTCAAGCCGTATATCGGGAACACGTACTGGGTATCGTGAGTCTTGATCGCTCATCGAGCCATCTGGCCGAACAGATAGGCACAAAGGCGTTTGTCCCGGTCATCGCTGTGTCATCGGATAAGGCGCTTACCTCGACAAACGTCCCGTGGATATTCCGTCTGCCTCAGGGCACCGAACTAGAGCAGGCATTGCGATGTTTTGCTGACGCCGCGGCCAAGGCGGGGCCCAATCGAGGGAAAATTCGGGATGCGCTGGCAACTGGGGCGCCGGTTGGAGGGATGCGCTTTCAATCAACCGGCGAACTGCGCTGACCGGGGTCAAATACCCGTGGGACGTGTAATCGATTTTACTCAGCAGTGACAAATTTTGTCAGCCCTGACTCTTTTTGCCAGCGACGCCCATTTCTTGGCGCTAAGTTGTTTCCATTCTCTGAGCAAAAACGCTCTATTTGCAAGGTCTTAGGTACTCAATGGTCTGAGTCGCGAATGGCACTGCAAGTGCCATCATCCCTAATCGGTAATAAAAATGGGGAGCAGCCAAGCTTGGCAGCTGAGCTGACTCCGCTGCTGGCGGGCGTGTGCTTCACGATAGACGTTGCCGGCCTTACTTGCTGATCCATTGTTCTGCGATGCACCTGTTGGGCCAAACGCAGGTGGCACTAAGTTGTTGTGTTTGCCGGCCGACAATCGCATTACCACCTCCTCGGTTCTCGTTTTCGGACACGTAGTTTGGATTCTGGACAAACATGACCTTAGGGATGCATGAGAGATGCGGCAGGGCAAGAGCGAGGGTAATGTTACTAAAGGTCAAGCTAGATCTCTTTGGTTACGAGTTAGGTTACCGCCGTAATCTTTTCCCGTTTCGGGATTAGATTTCTAATGGTTTTGTAATAGTTTAAAAAGCGCAGTGTCAGATTTTTCGGAGGGGCTGTCCCTCCAACGTTTACCTGAATGGCGAACACAGGAGATGTGTGCGCCAAAACGGCGGGTCTCCCGCCAAGAAGGGGAATTGAGATGTTGAAGCTCGGTATGAAGGTCCTCGCATTGGTGGCGGTAATTGCCATCGCCACTTCGCTGTGGTCGCAGACAAAAGCAGACCAAGTCAAGGTTGTACTGAAGGCTTTCAAGGTCGCGCGAACGGCGGACAAGGAGAGCCTGGTCTCGGCTGAGCAGGCCAAGCCGGGAGACGTGATCGAATACCAGGCAACGTTCACGAACGTCGATAAAGCCGCGCCAGCGAAGGGCGTTAAAGGCGCGGTCCCGGTGCCGTCTGGGTTGGAGTACCTGCCGGGCACGGCACAACCGAAGGACGTAGAAGCGACAGTCGACGGCGCCACATACGCGCCGGTACCACTGAAGCGTCAAGTTAAGACTGCGGACGGCAAGACCGTCGAGCAGTTAGTGCCTTACTCCGAATACAAGTCTTTGCGCTGGAACCTTGGTGAGATCGCCGGCGGTGCAAGCAAGACCGTCAGTGCACGCATGAAGGTAAAAAGCGGTAAGTAGGAACCGATAATCCGGCAGCCGCCGAAGCAGGGACATAGAGAGCGGCGCACGGAGCGGTGGGGCCCCAGGGTGGCCGATGGCGTGGCGACGCCTGTCGGTTGCGGTACCCAGCCGTACCACGCAAAAAAAAAGAGGATAACTGATAATGACCTTATGGAATAACACAACCAACCGTACCCGGTATCGTTCGACTTGGGTCGTCTGTGCGCTCCTCGTCTTGCTTGCTCTTGCAAGCTCGACGCAGATGTTTGCGCAGACTAGCTACTCAGGCTCAACCGCTGCGGGTACACAGATCGGGAATACTGCCAGCGTCAGCTACGTCGATGCCAGCAGCCAACCACACACCAACCAGTCTGCGGCTGTTTACACCTCCGTGCAACAGATCGACGCCTTCGTGCTGACACCGTCCACTTATACGGTCAGTGGCGTCGCTAACCAGAACGTCAACATCAAGTACACGCTGACCAACAACAGCAACGGTACGGACGTAGTCAAGCTGAGCATTCCGGGCGGCTACACTGCGAACGTGAGCAGCGCCCACCTGTACCCAGACAACGGCAGCGGCACGGCTCCGAACCTCAGCGGCGGAACTTTGGAAGGCAACAACGTGACCCTCACCCAGAGCGGCGCGGGGGCCACCTCCACCTTCTGGTTGGTGATGCAGCTTGCAAGCACCGCGGTTTCCGATACCAAGACGATCATGGTGAACGCGATCGACCAACCGGCCTCGATTACGCTTCCTACGGGAGTGACTCAGCCTGCGGCTTATAACTCCCTCGGGTCTCTGAACAACGGCTTGAGCACGGTCACCGTAAACATCGTGACGGGCGCGGCGATGACGGTTACAAAGAGCTTCGACGCCACCTCCGGCACCACGGGCCAGACCCTCACCGTAACGTTGAGGTACGCTAATACAGGTCTGATGACCTCCGGTCTGACCTATATCACGGACAATTTGACCACCAACTCCAACTTTACCTACGTTCCGAATAGCGCCAAGTGGAACGGCGTCACCATTGCCGACTCAAATGGCACTTCGACAGTCGGCGGTGTGGCGGCAACCTGGAACTGGGATAGTACCGGCAAGGTCCTTGAGGCCTCATTGAACAACGTGCCCCCGAGCGGCGGCAGCACCTACACCTTTACGTACCAGGTCACGGTCGCTCCCACGGCCCCGGGCACGTATACCAACACCGCGCAGTACATTTACAATGACAGCGTCAACTGGACGCCGTCGGGGGTCACTGGTACTAAGGATTACTGCACTACTGCAGGGAATTGCTTAACGACCTCGGCGCAATTTACGGTCAACCCGATCTACACGGCGACTTTAACCCCTCCCACCAATACGATTGCTAGTGCTACTTCTGCCCAGCCGATCTTGTACGCGGAAACGGCTACCAACACCGGCAACGGCAGTGACGCATTGGTGCTGTCGATCGCTGCGACTGGGAATAGCTTCCCGGCGGGTACGACGTTCACCTATTACACGAACGCCAATCCCACAGGCGCCCCTGCGATTGGTACAGCACTCTCGGTTGCTTCGGGCACTGCCGGACAGGCTGGTGCAACTTACAGCACCGGTACCGTTGCCGCAGGCGGAACCTATAATTACGTAATCGCGGTCCAGGTTCCAGTTGGATCATCCTCCGCAACCTCCGTCTCGTTCACCGCTAGCGCTACTCCGCACAATGGCGCGGGAACGGCCGCTACTGCCGTCGACACGTTGACAAAGATCAACCCACCGGTTGACCTCACCAGCGCACGCACCGACGGTACGTTGCCGGCTGGTACAGGCCCTGGACCGGAAACGTCCGTTCAGGTCGTCAACCCTACGCCTGGTGTCATCCCGCAGCAGGCTTATACCTACGAACTCGTGATCACAAACAATACATCGGTTGCCGATACCTACAAGCTCGTAGCGTCGTCCACAACCGGGTTTGGCACTAGCGACAGTCTGCCTGCTGGCTGGACCGTTGGATACTATCTCCCGACCGGATCAGATTGTACGACACTGAACTCGTCACAGGTCAGTTTCCCAGTCAACGTCGCTAATGGTGCGAGCACGCTCGTCTGCGCCGTGGTTAACACTCCGGCACAAACTGCACCAGCTACATATCCTGTGTACTTCCAGGCATTCTCGACCGGCTCAACCGGCTCGAAGGATGGAATCTACGACGCCTTGTTGATCAATACTTACAACAAGGTCAGCATCGCCCCGGCTATCGGGTCGGTCAACGCTGGCGCGGCGGTGGTACTGACCAACGTCATCACCAACAACGGCAACGTCCCTGAGACGATTACCTTCGCGAGTGGGTTCGTGAGTGATACTCCGACTCCGAGCACTGGTTTATTCACTTCGACTCTGTACCAAACCTACGCCAACGGCACGGTCGGCGGTCCGATCACGACCGGGACCCAGATCCTCAATCTCCCCCCTGGTCAGACGGTCAACATCTACACGCAAGTGGCGGCGAACAGCGGTGATGCGATCGGCAACCAGGACAAGACCACGATCACCATCACGTACACCGGCGGCACCGCCAGCGCGGACGACATAACAACCGTCACTGGCGCCGGTGCGGCTGTCACCGTGACCAAACAGCAGGCTCTGGATGCAAGCTGCAACAAGTCAAGCCTGACGTTCGTAACCACACCAGTCCAAGCCAAGCCGGGTCAGTGCGTCGTTTACCAGATCACTGCCACTAACGGAACGGGTCAGGCGATCACGAACGTCTTGGTCTCCGACACGCTCTCAACCTACACCACCTACTGCGACGGAACTGGCACCACCTGCGGCGCCTCCGAACCAAAGGGTGACTGGACGACTCTCCCAGGTGCGATGACTTCGCCTGGGCCGGGCACGCTCACGTCGGGAACGCTGGCATCTACAGCGCTGCCGACAATGAACTCAGGTGATACGGCGGTCTTTACGTTCGCTGTTCAGATCAAGTAACTAACTCTCAATCCATAAGGTCACCGTGGATCGCCCTTCGGGGCGATCCACGGATTTATGTCCATATGTAGGGCCGGGGTGCGAGACGTCGTGCTGATCTGGGGACAAGTGCGCAAATTGGCAAGGCTGCTAGTGTGTCTAGCGGCAGTGCTTGCGTGCGCGTGCCTTTCGCTTGCCCAGACTGGGACGCAAATCCCCAACCAGGCAGTCGTAGGCTTCTCCACCGGACAAGGTCCATCTTCGTCCCTCTCAAACTTAGTGATTGTCCAGAAGCAGATTGACCTGCTTCAGTTAACCAACAACCAAACCATCTACGCTCGTCCCGGAGCGGCGGTCGTATTCGCTCACAAACTTACAAACCTCGGCACCGCCGCGACGCAATTGACCGCATCGTTGCAGTTCCTGAACGCCAACCAGTTCGATATTTCCTCCGCAAAACTCTATCTCGACGTAAATAACAACGGCGTCCTGGATCCCTCCGACACGCCGATTACCAGCACGACTCAGATCAGCCTTGCGGCGGGAGAGTCGGCTGGCATTCTGGTCTCGGTGGCAGTGCCCACCGGGGCCCCGGTCGGAAACCAAAGCTCGTTAATTCTCACTTTTACGTCGAGCATCGAGAACGCCTCCACTTCCAACACCGATACGGTCATAGTTTCCGGAACGAATGTTCAGTTGCAGAAGACCGCATCAGTCACATCGGCAAAACCGAACGACAACATTAGGTTCACTCTCACCGCGACGAATGGCGGTGACCTTTCCGCCGGGGGCGTTGCCGTCACCGTGGATGGCGCCTCCAAAAGTCTCGTGGTTGTTCGCGACGTCATCCCCGCGAATACCGTCTTCCAACAGGTCGTGGATAACGGAGGAGCGCAGGCACTCTTCCACATTGCCGGCGACCCGGCGGTCAACAACTATCTCAGCGCTGCGCCAAGCGACCTCAGCACGGTTGATGCGATCGCCTTTGGGAGCCCGAATCTTGCCGCCGGGGCAAGTTTGGCAAGCAGCTTTTCGGTCGTTGTGAAGTCGAATGCCTCCGGAGCGATTGCCAACGTGGGCGCGGTTTCATACGACGACAACGGGGCGCAGCAGAAGCAATCCAATGTCGTGAGCATCCAGGTGCCCGCGCAAGCATCACAGATCAGTTTCTTCGATCCCAGTTACAGCCGGCCTGCCAGTGTTTCCAACATTGGTTCTCCGATTTACATTCAGGCTTCCGCCGCCGCATGCAACCTGAATCCGCTGGTGGCGGAGACGCAGCAGATTCACATCTCTTCCTCCTTGTCTCACGACCAGGAGACGTTCAACGCGGTCGAAACCGGTCCGAACACGGGCGTGTTCCGGATTGTTCCGAACGTGCCAACCACCAATGCGCTAACTAATCCCGTTGTTATGGACGACGGCATTCTCGAGGTCTTGCCCAACGATCAACTCGTGGCAACCGTCTCATGCGGTGGAAACACAGCCACTTCGCTGCTGTATGTGGATCCCTCGGGAATGGTCTTCGACAGCAAAACCAATGCTCCGGTTTCAGGGGCGGTTGTGACGCTGATCGACGTGGATGGCACCGGCAATGGCGGCCAAGCAGGAAAGCCGGCAGCCGTTCTCGCCTCCGATGGAATCACGTCTGCACCGAGCACCGTGACAACCGCAGCGGACGGCCGCTTCCAGTTCGCACTGGTCTCACCAAGCCGTTACAAGCTGCAGGTAACGCTACCCAACGGATATAAGGCACCTTCGTCGGTTGCCCCGCAGCAGCTTCCCGCGGGCCACAGCATTGACCCTGCCGGTTCTTATCTGCAAACGTTCACGGTGAGCGCCTCGGCGCCTGTGCTGCTGGATGTCCCCGCCGATGCATCTTCGATTTCCGGACTGTTCGTTGAGAAGACCGCCTCGGTCCAGACCGTGCAAATCGGTGACTTCGTGGATTTCGCGGTCAAAGTCAAGAACGATTCGGGCGTGGTGCTGGCGAACGTGATCGTTGACGATGTGTTCCCGGCGGGCATGAAGTACATCGCGAGGACTGCCAGTAAGAACGGGGTTCGGGTTGGCGATCCCGCGCAGAGCGGCAGCGATGCACTCTTTTCAATCGGAAACCTCGCCGTCGGCGGCACGGCCACAATCACCTATCGCGTGGCGATCGGTCCGGGATCGCATTCCGGCAAGATGACCAACATCGCGACGGCAAAGTCCGGACGCGCATCGTCGAATCAGGCGCAAGCAGTGGTCCTTGTTCAGCAGGGGGGCGTATTCAGCAGCCAGGGCTTCGTCGTCGGACACGTCAGCGCCAGCTGTTTCGCGGCGGATGGAAAGGTGGAGCATCTTGGCGTGCCCGGAATTCGCGTCTTCCTCGAGGACGGCACCTACTCCATTACTGATGGTCTGGGACGTTACAGCTTCTACGGCGTCTCGCCAACCACCCACGTCGTGAAGGTCGATAGCTACACCATTCCGAAAGGTACGCATCTGGTAGCGAACACTTCCCGCAGCGCGCGCGATGGGAACAGCATGTTTGTGGACCTGAAGAATGGGGAACTCCGCCGTGCGGATTTCGACATGGCCTGCTCCGAAAAGGTGCGGAGTGTCATTGAGGAGCGGATCAAATCATCCAAGAAGACCGACAGCGAAGCAGCTCGGCTCGTGAAGTCTGCCTTCACGACCGATACTCAAGCAGCGCCCCAGAGTTCCTCAACGCGTAGCTTGCCGTCGAGCGGAGTCGTAGGACAAGCTGGAGCAGCAGGTTCCGACCCATCTGTCGTCCATGTGGACGGGCGGAGCAGCACGGCTACTGGGTTGGAACCGGCGCCTGCTGCTTACTTCCCTGGCCAGGCAGCCAAGAGCAGTGCGCAACCGGAGATTCCCGTCGAGCAACTGTTGGAGGAGGCGGATGCGAAGATTGGGTTCCTAAATCTGAAGGATGGCCAGATTTTGGGAGTGCCCCAGACCGCCATCTGGGTCAAGGGTCCGGAAGGTTCCGAATTTAAACTTCGGGTTAATAAAGTTCTGATCCCCGATTCCCGGATCGGCAACAAGGCCGGTGTGGCATCAAAGCAGCTCGCGGCATGGGAATTCATCGGCGTCGATCTCAAGACCGGTTCCAATGAGATCACGGCCAGCATGAGCGATCCGTTTGGCAATGAGCGCACGCAGACGATTCACGTTGTCGTTCCCGATCAAATTGCGAAAATCAAACTCGTCGTGCCCACTGCCGCGGTACAGGCCGATGGCTATAGTCTGGCGCACGTAAAGATCACGCTCCTCGATAATAATGACGTTATCGTTCGCGGCTCTTCCCAAGTCACCCTGCAAGCCAGCGCCGGAACCTGGAAGGCGAAAGATTACGACGAGGAACAGCCCGGCGTTCAGACTTTTGTTGAGAACGGCGAAGCGGACATTTCTCTCGTCGCTCCGTTTGATCCCGCAACGGTAAGTATCAGAGTGAGCGCGAACGGAGTGATAGCTGACGAGAAGATCTCGTTCGTACCCCCTCTGCGTCCGCTCACAGCCGACGGCGTCATGGATTACGAACTGAACTTCCGGCACATGCCGAAGAACGCCGTTGAGCCGGTGAACGGAACCGAGGGCTTCGAAGACTCGATTCGGCTTTTCTCGGCTTCGAATAGCTCGGTGCAGGGTGGATCGCGGACGGCGATGTATTTGAAAGGCCGCATCTTGGGCAACAACCTGCTGACGTTCGCCTACGATTCGAACAAAACGTCGCAGACGTTGATGTTCCGGGACATTCAGCCGGACCAGTTCTATCCGGTGTACGGTGACTCTTCCATCCGCGGATATGACGCTCAGTCTGTCGGCAAAATGTATCTGCGCGTCGATAACGGCAAGTCATACCTGGTTTACGGGGATTTCCTGACTACCACCGACGGAGACTCGGCGCGAAGCCTGACGAATTACAGCCGTTCGCTGACCGGTGTGAAGCAGCACTATGAAAATGGAAGCAGCGCCGTAACGACCTTTGCGAGCTACGATACGTACCAGCAGGTCGTGCAGGAGTTCCCCGCAAACGGCACCTCTGGTCCTTTCGCTTTTCAATATACAAACGGCGTTGCCAACAGTGAGACCGTAACCCTGATCGTCCGCGACCGCAATCAGCCTGCGGTCGTCATACAGACCACTCCGCAAACGCGATTCACGGACTACGAGTTCGAGCCGTTTACCGGGCGGTTGCTGTTCAAAGGCCCCATACCCACTCTTGATCAGAACATGAATCCGATCTACATCCACGTCACGTACGACGTCGATCAGGGTGGAGAGCGTTTCTGGTCGGGCGGGTTCGACGGCCAAACGAAATTGAACAGTCATGTGCAGATGGGAATGATGGCTGTCGCGGACGGAAATCCGCAGAATCCTTTCCAACTGTATGGATTGAACTCGAAGATCAACCTGCCCTTCAAGTCCACCCTCACGGCGGAACTGGCGAACAGCCACGAGCAATTGGAAGGCGCCGGAGTGGGGTATCGAGTCGAATACAAGCAGGATTCCAAGAATTTAAAGAGCGACATCTACGTGGCGCGGACCTCCGCCCATTTCGAGAACCCGAGTTCGACGTTCCTTGAAGGACGCGGCGAAGCGGGCGGAAAAATGAGTTACAAAGTTGCGGCCAACACCCAAGTAACGGGCCAGTTCATCCGCAGCGAAGATGTACGCCTCGGCGGCACGCAGGTGGGCGCCGTCGTCGGGGTTGAACAATCCCTGCCTCATGGGGTCAAGTTCACGGCGGAGGTGCGCCATGCGCAGCAGAGCCTTGCGGTCACCCCCGTCAGCCTTAGCAGCGGTCCCGATGTCGCCCCCACGTCGCTCACTACGCTCGGTGCGACAGTAACCGCCAAAATCAACCAATGGCGACATATCGAATTGTCGGGCCATTACGAGCAGGATCTGGCCGATTCGAGCAAGCGGCGGCTGGAATTGGGCGTCACTGAGCCGATCGGCAAACATGGAAAAATCTACGTCCGCCACGAGTTCTTGAGTTCGCTCGGCGATGTTTATTCGCTCAACTCTATGCAGTCTCGCATGGGGACCGTCATTGGAATTGACACGGATTATCTGAAACACGCACATGCGTTTACCGAATACCGCCAGCACGACGAACTGACAGACCGCGAGTCCGAAGCCGCACTCGGACTTCGCAATATGTGGCAGCTTAACAAGCACGTCGCTCTTACGGGCAGCTTTGAAAACATCAAAACAATCAGCGGCACCAGTAATAACTCAACAGCCGTCACCGG
The DNA here is from genome assembly GCA_963777415.1 of uncultured Acidobacteriota bacterium. Lineage (GTDB taxonomy): Bacteria > Acidobacteriota > Terriglobia > Terriglobales > Acidobacteriaceae > JAEZPW01. Next base: position 6,679 of record CAVZQL010000015.1, on the reverse strand, counting down.
GGGCGTCGAATTTTCTTCCGAAAGCAACCTGCGTGGGAGCGCGCGGGTCGAGCTACGCGACGGCACGAGTTCGAATAGCTATCTCACAAACTTTTCCATTGGCAAGCAGGTCAGTACGGCCTGGACTCTACTGTCCAGGAATGTTCTGCTCTATAACGTTGCCAAGGCGATCGCCGCGACTTCGACCACGCCCGCGGTTCCAGAGCTCCCCGGCAATGTCACACGCCAGGCACGCGTGCAATTTGGCGCCGCCTATCGGGGCTCGCAGGAGAGCCGATGGGACGTGCTGACCATGCTCGAATATCGCAACGAGAACGGCAACAACGTCGGGAATACGCTCGCGACGGATACACCGGTTGTTGTCACCGCCGTGCCGCATCGCGCGCTTGCCCTGTTCTCAAGCAACTTGAACTATCAGCCGGCGTCCGGGCTCAGTTTCAGCGCGCGTTATGCGAACAAGTACCTGCTGGATGCCACGAACGGACTGAACACAAACGCGTTCTACCAGGCCGTCTCTTTCCACGTCACGAAAGACATTGCGCGGAAATGGGATGTTGGGCTGCTCGGAAGCGTGATGACCAATTCAAATCTGTCCTGGCGACAGAACGGAGTCGGTGCGGAGCTTGGCTACTGCCTCAGGCAGAATCTCTGGGTTTCAAGTGGATACAACTTCATCGGCTATAACGAGACGGACCTGCCCGGCGGTTCCGATGCGCGCCGGGGAGCGTTCGTGCGATTGCGCTTCAAGTTTGACGAGAACATCCTGAAAGGCAGAAATCGCACGGCGCTTTCAAACGCAGCCAAAGAATAACTGAGGTGTTCACTCGCGGGCAGTCAAGTAGAGTCGGCAGCAATAACCAGAACGCATGATTGAAGTTCGCAAAACACGGAAGGCGGCATCCCGCAATCGCTGGCTGGGCATGGCGTTATTGGTGGCGATGTTGCTTGTCGCCGGCACCGCGTATGGAAGGAACTTGACGATAACGCCGGCGGGCACAGGCACCGGTACGGTGACCAGTTCTCCGACCGGCATTAGCTGTGGCACAACCTGCGTGTTTAACTTTTCGAACACCGTAGGCACCGTAACCCTGACTGCAGCGGCCGATCCCAGCTCCACCTTTACCAGTTGGAGCGGCGGTTGCACTGGGACCAGCATCACATGCACCGTCACGATGAATGCGGCAAAAACAGTAACGGCGACCTTTGCGCTCAAGAGCTATGCGTTGACGGTAACGAGGCCGGGCACGGGCACTGGTACGGTAACCAGTTCTCCGACCGGCATTAATTGCGGCGCAACCTGCTCGGCTAACTTTAATTGGGGCACCGTGGTGACCCTGACTGCGGCGGCCGCTACCGGCTCCACCTTTACCGGTTGGAGCGGCGGGGGCTGCAGCGGTACCGGCAGCTGTGTGGTCACGATGAATGCGGCAACAGCAGTAACGGCGACCTTCACGCTCAATAGCTATGCCTTGACGTTAACGACGACGTCGGGATCAGGCACCGGTACGGTGACCAGTTCTCCGACCGGCATTAGCTGTGGGGCAACCTGCACGGCTAACTTCAATTGGGGCACGGCGGTGACCCTGACGGCGACGGCTGATTCCAACTCCACGTTTACCGGTTGGAGCGGCGGGGGTTGCAGCGGTACGGGCACCTGTCAGGTCACGGTGAGTGCGGCAACGGCGGTCACGGCAACCTTCACGCTCAAGAGCTACGCCTTGACGGTAACGAAGTCGGGACCAGGCACCAATACGGTAACCAGTTCTCCGACCGGCATTAGCTGTGGGGCAACCTGCACGGCTAACTTTATTTGGGGAACGATGGTGACCCTGACTGCGACGCCCGATCCCGCCTCCACCTTTACCGGTTGGGGTGGCGCCTGCAGCGGTACGGGCAGTTGTACGGTGACGGTGAGTGCTGCAACATCAGTTTCGGCGACCTTCGCCGCCACGAGTTATACGATCAGCGGTACCGTCTTCGAAGATACAAGCTATCCCGGCGGTGCTGGACGCAGCCTTGGCAGTTCAGGAGGCGTTGGCGTTAGCAACGCCAGGGTCGAATTGTACGACAACACCGGCAAGTTCTCGGCCTTTGCGACCACTAATAGCAGCGGTGGTTACACTTTCGCGATCACCAGTCCGACGGCAGGCACATGGTTAGTGCGCGTGGTCAACAGCACGGTTCTATCGCGTGGTGGACTCGTGCCGGTGCAGACCTACCGCACAACGGTTTCGGGCACCACTGCCTCGGACGATACCGCGCGGGTAGGCGGTGAAAATCCCACGGTCGCCGATGCCGCACAAGGCTCTGCTAGTGCAACTCTCAACAGCACCACCGGCGTGTTTACAGCCGGTATTACTGGGCAGGCACAATCAATCACTCAGGTCACAATTCCCGCGAGCGTCACAGCTACCGTTTCGGGCGTGAACTTCGGATTCAGTTTTGACACCATCGTCAACACGAACGATTCGGGGCAGGGAAGTTTGCGTCAGTTCATCTTGAATAGCAATGCGATGACTACCGTCACCAATAGCAGTAATTTCATGATCTCGGACGGTAATGCACACGCCGGGCTTAGGGCTGGACTGACGAATCAGCTCACATCGGGCGTCGCCGTTATCTCGCTCGCTTCTGCCCTGCCGACGATGACGGCCAGCAACACGGTCCTCGACGGAAGCACGCAAGCAACGAATATTGGCAATACGAATTTAGCCGCGCTTGGGACGAGCACCACCGTTGGAACGTCGGCGACCACGTTCCCCCAGTTTTCGGGGCCGGAAATCGAGGTGCAAGGTAACGGTACTGTCGGAGACACCCAACTGGTCTTGTCCGGTTCGGGCGACCAGGTCCTCTCGATGGCCTTTCACCAGGTTGGTCTTTCGTTGCAGGGCGCCAACACTAAGGCCGCGGAAAATATTGTTGGAATGCACGCGAACGGCAGCATCTCGACTGCGTTGAATCTGCAGGGCATTACGATTGGCAGCAGTTCGGGCATTTTGATCCACCACAATTACGTCAAGTGCAACAATTCCGCAATTCGTCGCGACGGCAGCGGCGGCTCGGCAACCATCGAATACAACGAGGTCACCGTTCCGCCGACGGGACAGACCAATACGTTCGACGGCATCCTGCTCGTCGGCCCGGGTACGGCAACGAACGATACGATCCAGTACAACTATGTACACAACCTGGTGGGTGGAGGCCTTGAATTCGGTTTCGGCGGAACTATGACGCTGACCGGTACTACGGTTTCCAACAACACTTTCAGTGGCAACGGGAACAACGGTGCTAGCCCGTCCACCGAGCCAGTGAACATAGCGATCTGGCAAGCGACCTTGACAGGCGTCACCATCAAGCAGAATGTGGTCACGTCGGCTGGCGCAATCGGCGTCCTGGTCATGGCGGCGACCGGCGTCAAGCTTTCGCAGAACAGCATTCACACCAACGGCGTGAGCGGCACAATGGGCCCGGGCATTCAGCTTGACGCGAATGCACACGATCCGAATACATACGGAACCGCTCCGGGACCGACTGGGAATAGCGGAAGCAAGAACTGCTCCACGCTGCCGAACTGCGGGATGAATTATCCGATCTTTACCGTTGCCACGTTGCAGGGCACCACGCTACGCGTAAAGGGCTACGTGGGTAGCGCCGCCGGGCAGTCTGCCTTTGCGAGCGCCACAATCGAATTATTCAAGGCCGACAACACTCCGGCGAACCAGAGCGGCCCCATTGTCGCAGGTGATGGACTGAGTGTCCCTCACGGCGAGGGGACGAGCTACGTTACGACAATCACGGCAGACGCAAGCGGCAATTTCGATCTGACGCTCACCGGCGTCGGCGTCAACGTCAATGACGTTCTGACTGCGACCGCGACGGATTCCAGCGGCAACACGTCAGAGTTTAGCCCTAACATCACGGTCGTCGCGGGCTATTCGATTTCAGGGCAGCTCTATGTGGACGCCAATCACAATGGAGCGCAAGATACGGGTGAGGACTGGACCAGCGGAACATCGGTCTATGTGAACCTTGTGCAAAGTGGCGCCGTTAGCCAGTCCATCCAGGTAGCGGCTGGGACCGGAACATTCACCTTTAATAATGTCCCAGCAGGCTCCTACACCCTGATCACCGCTAACACCGCGACCGCTACAACCGGGGCTGCTCCTGCGGGTTGGGTGGCAACCTCCGCTTCCGGAGTGTCGCTTGCGGAAACCGTTGCCAGCGCCAACATTACCGGCCAACTGTTCGGGTTCTTCAAGGGCAGTTCGGTGTCCGGCACGGTCTTCCTCGATACAGGCGGAGGCACCGCAACAGCAAACGATGGTATTCAGCAGACCGGCGAACTTGGGCTTGCTGCCGCCTCAATCAAGGTCACCAATTCCGGCGGGACCACGACCTACGATTCGAACACTACGAATGCCAGCGGGGCATTCACCCTATATATCCCCTCGACAGCAACAACTGTCGTGCTGAGTCGCGTTGCCGATGTGAACTATTTGGCGACCGGCGGGGCTGCGGGCACCACTGGCGGCACTTACGCCCGCGCGACAGAAAGCGCTAACTTCACCGCGACCGCCGGAACCGTCTACACAGGCGTTTTCTTTGGCGACGTTCCGGTGAACACGCTTTCAAACACCGGGGCCAGCACTATCCTTGTGGGGACATCGACATACTATTCGCACAAGTTCGTGGCCGGTTCCGCGGGTTCACTCACCCTGGCTACGAGCGCGGTATCCGCGCCAGTGCAATCGGGATGGGTGGAAGCCATTTATGTTGACGCTGCGTGCAGTGGAGCGTGGGCCGCGGGCGATGTGCTCTTCTCTACCGTTAGCCCGAAGGCGATGACCGCGGGCCAGTGGATCTGCTTGCTCGTGAAAGAGACGGTTCCGGCTGCCGGCACCGGAACGGACACGGTGACGCTGACCGCCAGTTACAGCTATACAAACGCCAATCCAAGTTTGCTGTCGCCCCTGACGCGGACCGACGTCACGACAGCTGGCGCGAATACAAATGTTACTTTGCAGAAAGCGGTGAACACCAGCCAGGCTCTTCCTGGCGCGGTCCTTACGTACACGCTCACGTTTCAGAATATCGGTGCCTTCGCCGGGACGAATGTCTATCTTTCGGATGCTACGCCTACTTACACGACGTTCGTGAGCGCGACTTGTGGCACTCCGCTGCCGACTGGGATCACGGCATGTGCGGTCACGACGGCTCCGGCCGTGGGCGGGACGGGGCCGGTCACCTGGAGCCTCACGGGGAGCCTGGCCCCCGGTGCAAGTGGAACTGTTCAATTACAAGTAACGATCCAATGAGTCCTCGCACTTCCCGATCTTCCGGGCGCTAGGGGGGATTCTGATGCAGCCGAGGTTTTCCGTCGCGCCCAGGGTTTCCCCCTCGAAGTTCGATGATGCGTGCTTTTGCTTCCTGAAACGCGCTGCTGTCAACCTTGTACTCAGTTCGCTGCGGTAGAAATTCATGGATCAGGGCGCGGGTGCGCGTGATTCGATCGAGTGTCGGCGGATGTGTCGCCGCCAGCGAGCCCAGCTTCGAGGGGCTGACGGAGCGCGGCAGCGTTTCGAGAAAGCGTGGTAGCGACTCCGGATCGTATCCGGTGGCGTAGAGGTACTGAGTAGCCAGCAGATCTGCCTCATTTTCCGAATTGCGGCTGAACTTTCGTTCGCTCAGAAATCCCGCCAGGCTCATGGCGGGTGCTCCCAGGCCGATGCTTCCGCCGGCTACCGCCAGCGGCAGCGATGCAAGCCGAAACAGCGTTGTCCGGGTCGAGAGGCGGGTTCCGTGGTGCGCGGCGACGTGTGCGATTTCGTGCGCCAGCACGGCGGCTAACTCGCTCTCGTCTTCCGCCGTCAACAGCAGGCCGGTGGTCACGTAGAGGTATCCGCCCGGGAGGGAAAACGCGTTCACACTATCGTCGTTGATTACGGAGAGCTTGAATCGGGTAACCGCATCCGAATGCGAAGCGAGATCATCAATCACGTGCTGGATGTAGAACTCGACTTGCTGGTCGTGGACCATCTCCATCGACTCGTTGATTTCCTCGGACTCCTCGCTTCCCATTTCCTGCTCATCGAGAGCACTGTACATGTTTGCTCCGCTACCCACGGAGCGTTTTCCAATACGATTTACATCGTACTTGGTATGGAGTCGAACCAATTCCCGGGCAGACAGGTGAAACATCCCCGGCGATTCGGGCCCATCTTTCTGCGCTGACGCGCGAGGGACGGCCACTAAAGCGATGATAGCTAGCGAGACTAGGAGAGCAGTTCGCGTTTTCATCTCTTTATCAACATCGGCGGCTTGCCGCTCCTCCTTGAACATGCCGATTGCCGAGATAAAATTGGGCTGTCCTGATGTCTTGTAAGTCGAGACTTGCAAAAGGGGCGGAGGCTATCGAACTAAGAAGCCGAGTTCTGAGGCCACAAAGTATTGCGCGCGGCGGGCGAGAGCGAACCTATGACACAGTAGGGCGGAGATCGCGCAGGTTGTTGGCTCGATTATCGTTGCCGGTGAAGGCTATCTGCGGCGAAGGGAGTAAGGCGTCCTGAAGCGGGACGCAAATCCAGACCATCGGTCGGCCACTCCGACAGGGTAGGTGGGGAGCTTTTGAGATTGGAGGCGCGGGCCGGAATCGAACCGGCGATAGAGGTTTTGCAGACCT
>CAVZQL010000014.1:0-347668 GCA_963777415.1 uncultured Acidobacteriota bacterium | reverse complement strand
AATTCCGGGGCTGTCGCCAAACCTGGGTGACAGCCCCGCTTCTTCAGTCTGACTCAACCTCTATTCGCTCCGGGAAGAAAGGAACGCGATGACGAACAACGGGCAAAGTGCGCGTACGCATCCGGCGGCATGGGTGCCGACCTTATACTTCGCGGAAGGCCTGCCGTTCTACGCGGTCAATTTCATGGCGCTCGCGTTCTATCAGCGCCTGGGCATGAGCAACGCGGTCATCACGCTGGTCATCAGCCTGCTTGCGTGGCCCTGGACTCTGAAGCCGCTGTGGAGTCCGCTGCTTGAGATGTACAAGACGAAGAAGTTTTTCGTCATTCTCATGGAATTCGTCGGCGGGTTAAGCCTGGTATTGCTGGCGCTGTCGCTGAACCTGCCGAACCCTATCCGGTATTCAATTGCGATTTTCGCCGTACTCGGCTTCTGTTCGGCTACGCATGACATCGCGGGCGACGGGATCTACATCGCCAGCCTGTCGAACAAAGAACAGGCTGCCTATGCCGGTTGGCAGGGCGCGTTCTACAACGTGGCGCGAATTTTCTCGATGGGCGGACTGATCTGGCTCACCGGAGTTTTGCAGGAGCGCTTCCTGCGAGCGCACGCAGCCGCGCCGATGGTTAGAGCGTGGATGATCATCTTCGCCGGACTCGGTTTGCTGCTGGTTGCGCTCAGCCTCTACCACGCGCGCGTGCTTCCGCGTGGAGGGGAAGAACGCCATACGCACACGACGCGCGAGGCCGCCGCAACATTCTGGGACGTCATTGTCAGCTTCTTTAAGAAACCCGGCATTATCTTCCTTCTCGTTTTCATTTTTCTTTATCGCGCGGGCGAGGGACAGGTCATCAAGGTCGGACCGCTGTTTCTGCAAGCGGACCGCACCGGTGGCGGACTGGGCCTGACCCTACAGCAGTTCGGCGCGATTTATGGAACGGTCGGCAGCGCGTCGTTCATTCTAGGCAGCGTTCTTGGCGGCTACTTCGCCTCGTCACTTGGACTGCGCCGTGCGCTGTTGCCGCTGATCTGCGTCATGAACTTGCCCATGCTGGCCTACTTCTACTTAAGTATGGCACTTCCGACCAACACGGTTTTGATCGCGATTGCGATGAGCGTCGAGATGTTCGGGTACGGCTTCGGATTCGTCGGCGTGATCCTGCTGATGATGCAGGAAATCGCTCCGGGCAAGTACCAGACCGCGCATTACGCCTTCGCGAATTCGCTGATGAACCTGGGACTCATCCTGCCCGGTGCCGCTAGCGGCTGGATTCAAACGAAGATCGGATATCGTCACTTTTTTGTCTGGGTATTGATCTCGGCTGTGCCCGCGCTGATTCTCGCCCGATTTGTGCCGATCCGCGGCGGCGCCCAGAAGACGGCTGAGGAAACGGCCGACGCGGCGAAAGCTTGAGCGCTATCGAGTGGAGACTGAAAATGCGAAATACTAAACCACCTCTGAATTCTGGATTGAAGGCCGTCATTCTTGCCGCCGGCAAAGCGGCACTGAACGGCGACGGCAAGCCGCTGGTCTTGCAATCGCTCGGCGATCATACCGTGCTGGACTGCGTGGTCGAGAACGCCCTGCAACTGGTAGGGGCCGACGACATTTACATCGTGGTTGGCGAGCGCCAGCAGGACGTGCGCGCGGCGCTTGGTGGCGATTACCACTACGTGGTTCAGGAGAAGCCACTCGGCACCGGCCACGCGGTTTTGCAGGCTGCGGCCGATCTCAACGGCTTCGATGGCGACCTGCTGATTCTGTATGGCGACACACCGTTGTTTCGCCCGGGTTCGATTCGCGGCCTGCTCAACCGCCATCGCCTCCGCCAGGCGCACCTCACTCTGCTGACCGCGATAGTCCATCGTTCACTGCCGTATGGCCGAATTATTCGCGACGCCAGCGGACAGATCATCGACATCATCGAGCAAGCGGAAGCTTCGCCGGAAGTGCGCGAAATCCGCGAGCTGAATGTCGGAGCCTGCGTAGTAAACGCCACCGCGATCTTCCGGGCGCTCGAGAATCTGTCACCATCACCCGTCGATGGTGAGTACCGGCTGACGGATTGCGTTCACCAGCTCATTCGCTCCGGTCTGCGCGTCGAGAGTTATCAGCTTTGCGACCAGGATGAGGTCCAGGGGATCAACTCGATGGACGATCTGACTCAAGCCGAGTTCATCCTGCAAAAACGGCTCTATCGCCCACGCCGCCAGGAAGAGCAGAACCTCATCGCGTTCGGCACCGGAGGCTGGCGCGCCATCATCGGCGAGGGATTTACGCTGCACAATGTCCGGCGCCTCACGCAGGCGCTTGCCAATGAAATCACGCGGCGTGGTGTGGAAAAGCGCGGAGTGATCGTCGGATATGATCGCCGGTTCCTGTCGCAGCAGGCGGCCGAGGCTGCGGCCGAGGTGTTCGCGGGCAACAACATCCCATGCATTCTGCTAACGGAAGATGCGCCGACACCGCTCATCGAGCACGCCACGGCCACGCACGATTCGGCCTACGGCCTAGCCTTTACTGCCAGCCACAATCCCCCGGAGTGGAACGGCCTCAAGGTCTTCCACGGCGACGGCTCGCTTTTGCTCGACAACGAAACACGTCAGATCGAGGCCGAAGCGAATGCGCTGACGATTGACAATGTTATCAAGCTGGAACTGGATCTCGCCGTTGACGCGGGCATACTCGCAAAGCGCGATTTTACCAACGATTATGTCGATGCCGTCGAGAAACTCATCGACATGGAGGCGATTCGCAACGCTGCGCTGAGAGTCATTGTCGATCCAATGTATGGCGTCGGACAGTTGACTCTGGGCATGGTGCTGACCGAAGCACGCTGCCGCGTCACGTTTATCCACGAGCGCCACAATCCACTTTTTGGCGGACGCTCGCCCGCTCCGAGTGAAGATGCCCTGCGCCTGCTGACCTCGCAGATGCAAGAGCAGAGTTACGATCTCGGGCTTGCGATGGACGGCGACGCCGACCGGGTCGCGATTCTCGACGAGCATGGACGCTACATTTCCATCAATGACATCCTGCTGCTGCTCTACTGGTACCTGCACGAGGTCCGAGGCGAGCGCGGCGGAGTTGTGCGCAATCTATCCACGACTCATCTGCTCGATCGAATCGCGAGAAAACTAGGCGAGCAGTGCTACGAAACACCCGTGGGCTTCAAGCACATCACAGCCGGCATGTTGGAGCACGATGCAGTCCTCGGCGGAGAATCATCCGGTGGACTGACCATTCGCGGCCACATCCTCGGCAAAGACGGCATCTTTGCTTGCGCCCTCGTAGTCGAAATGCTGGCGCGCACGGGAAAGAAAATCTCTGAGCTGCTGCAGCATGTTTATGAACTGACCGGGCGACTTTACTTCGTGGAAGAGACTGTTCCCGCCACGCCGGAAATGCGGATCGCCGTCCCCAAGCGCATGAAAGAGACTCCGACCAGCCACATCGGTTCGTACCCGGTCGTTCGTGTTTCCCAGATCGACGGCACGAAGCTGTTCCTGGAGAACGATAACTGGGCGCTGCTGCGATTCTCTGGAACTGAGCCAATCTTGCGCCTGACGGTCGAGGCCGACTCACCGCAGAAAGCCAAGGAACTGATCGACTGGCTCAAGCAGTTCGCGACCGCGGAAAGCGCGGCTCGCCCAACCCAAGCTGAAGCAAAACAAAAATCGGAGGCAGCCTGTGCGCTACGGTCACTTTGATAACGAGAACCGCGAATATGTCATCGAGCGCCCGGACGTGCCGGTCTCCTGGACGAACTATCTCGGCGTCCGCGACCTATGCACCGTGATCTCACACAACGCCGGCGGTTATACCTTCTACAAGAACGCCGAACATCACCGCGTCACTCGTTTCCGGCCGAACGGTGTTCCTCTCGATCGCCCCGGCCATTACGTCTACTTGCGCGATGACGAGACGGGCGAGTATTGGTCGATATCGTGGCAGCCCGTAGGCAAGAGTCTGGATGAAGCGAAGTACGAATGCCGCCACGGTCTGTCCTATTCTAAATTCTCGTGTGACTATCGCGACATCAGCGCCGAGCAGACCCTGTTTATCCCCATCGACGACGACGTCGAACTGTGGGACGTCAAGATCAGGAATACCGGCGCGAAGCCGCGCAAACTCAGCGTCTTTTCATACCTGGAATTCTCGTTTCATCACATCGAGGTCGATAATCAGAACCTGCAGATGAGCCTGTACGCCAGCGGGTCGAGCTACCAGGACGGCGTCATACAGTACGACTTCTTCTACGAGCCATCGACATTCCACTACTTCGCTTCCAACTTCGAACCCGACAGCTACGACTGCTTGCGCGACCATTTTCTCGGCAACTATCGCACCGAAACGAATCCGCTCGCGGTTGAGCAGGGCGAATGTTCCGGCAGTTTCGAACTCGGCGGGAATCACTGCGGCGCGCTGCACAAGCGCCTGACCGTAGCACCCGGAGAAGAATCGCGACTGATCTTCATGCTCGGAGTCGGCTCGCGAGCCCAAGGGAGGGATTTCAAACGTAAGTACTCGAATCTTGCCGCCGTGGACAGCGCGTTTGCGCAGCTCAAATCCTATTGGCAACAAAAACTCGCCGTCTTCCAGTGCAGCACGCCTCACGCAGGCCTGGACACGATGATCAACACATGGAATCTCTATCAGGCCGAAACCTGCGTCGTCTGGTCGCGCTTCGCGTCTTTCATCGAAGTGGGCGGGCGCACCGGACTCGGCTATCGGGACACATCGCAGGACGTGATGAGCGTCGTGCACACCAATCCGCGGAAATGCCGGCAACGCATCATGGAACTACTGCACGGGCAAGTGAGCCAGGGCTACGGACTTCACCTCTTCGATCCAGACTGGTTCGATCCGGAGAAACAGAAGGCGCCCGCGTTCAAGTCTCCGACCATCGCGCACCCACCCGACCGCAAGAGCCTGATCCACGGCATCGAACACGTCTGCTCCGACGACGCGCTCTGGCTGGTGACATCCGTCTGCGAGTACGTGAAGGAGACCGGCGACATTCATCTTTTCGACGAAGTCGTGCCCTTCGCCGACGAAGGCGAGGCGTCGGTTTACGAGCACCTGAAACGCGCGCTCGATTTCTCCGCCGAGCAGGTTGGACAAACCGGCATCTGCAAAGGCCTTCGCGCCGACTGGAACGATTGCCTCAACCTCGGTGGCGGCGAGAGCGCAATGGTGTCTTTCCTGCACCACTGGGCGCTGCGCGCGTTCGTTGAGGCCGCGCAATTCCTGGGTCGCGATGATGACGCGCGCAAGTACTGCTTTATGGCCGAGAAAGTCAGATCCGCCTGCGAGCGCGAGCTCTGGGACGGCGAGTGGTACATCCGTGGCATCACCGCCAAGGGCGTCAAGATCGGCACGCAAGAAAACGAAGAAGGCAAGGTGTTCATCGAAAGCAACACTTGGGCCGTGGTCTCAGACGCCGCGTCGCCCGACCGCTCCCGCCTCTGCATGGACGCCGTTGATAAGTACTTGTACTCGCCCTTCGGAATCCATTTGCTGTGGCCTGCGTTCTCCAAGCCCAACGATGACGTAGGATTTGTCGGCCGCGTGTACAAGGGCGTTAAAGAGAACGCCGCCATTTTCAGCCATCCGAATCCCTGGGCCGTCATTGCCGAATGCAAGCTGGGCCGCGGCGAACGCGCGATGAAGTTCTACGACTCGCTTCTGCCTTACAATCAGAACGACGCCATCGAGACCCGCGAAGCCGAACCTTATTCCTATTGTCAGTTCGTCATGGGGAAGGATCACAGCGCCTTCGGACGCGCGCGCCATCCCTGGCTCACCGGAAGTGCCGGCTGGAACTACACCGCCGTCACTCGCTGGATACTCGGCATCCGCCTTGGCTTCGACGGACTCATCGTCGATCCCTGCGTTCCGGATGACTGGAAAGAATTCGACGTTGTGCGGCAATGGCGCGGCGCGCATTTTGCGATTTCGGTTAAGAATCCGGATGGAATTCAAAAGGGCGTTAAGTCGGTGACTCTCAATGGCCGTGCTATTGCAGGCGCCATTCCGCCGCAGAAACCGGGAACCGTCAACGATGTTGTCGTGATCATGGGTAAATAGTTTTCAGGAGTTTTATGCGTCGTATCTGTGCATTGTTCATCATCGGAGTTCTTGTACTGCTGTTCTCACTCGCAGCTACGGGCCAGGCTGCCACTTCACACACCTCCTCCCAGTGGCAGCCTGGCGTTTTTTACAGCGCGAGTAAAGTGGTCACTTTCAACAACGCCAGCTATAAGTGCCTATATCCCCACACTGCCATTGCCGGCTGGGAACCGCCGAACGTGTCCGCGCTCTGGCAACCCGTAGGCATTGTCCGAACCTCGAAGCACGAGCCCATCGGGCCCGTGTCACAGACGAAGAGAATTTTTGCGCCCTACATCCACATGTCGGAGACGAACAATAATCTGCCCCAGATCCACGCCTCTTCCGGCATCAGGCACTTTACGCTGGCGTTCATAGTTTCCGACGGCGGGTGCACGGCGGCATGGCAGGGCACCACCGCTCTTCCACTCGCAACCGAGAACCTGTTTTCTCAGCACATCGCTGGCGTGCGCAAGGCCGGCGGGGACGTGATCGTCGCCTTCGGTGGTTATGCCGGCAGGGAACTGGCCTTGGCGTGTCCCGATCCCATCACTCTGGCCGCCGCCTATCAGAGCGTGGTGGACAAATACAAACTTACTTCCCTGGACTTCGATATCGAAGCAGGGGCCGCCAGCGATGCCGCATCAATCGACAGGCGGAGCGAGGCGCTGGCACGTTTAGTCCGCGCCAATCACGGGTTGCAGATTTCATTCACCGTGCCGCTGACCCCGAACGGGATGCCGCAGACTGCGCTCGATCTTCTGAAGAGCGCGCAGAAACACAATGTTCCAGTTTCTATCGTGAACCTGATGACGATGGATTACGGCCAGCCCGTACCGGAAAACAACATGGGCCCAACTGCGATTGTTGCCGTTGAGAACGCCATCTCGCAGCTCCGCTCGCTAGGTCTGTCTTCCGGGATCGGCATCACACCAATGATCGGAACGAACGACACACCCGGCGAAACCTTTACGTTGTCTGACGCCAGCACGACGCTCAAATACGCGCGGTCGAACAGCGTTGTTCGGCGGCTTTCGATGTGGTCTGTCGGCCGCGATCGCGGCGGCTGCAACGGAACCGTTTCGCCGAGTTGCAGCGGGATCACCCAGGGCGACTGGGAGTTTTCACGTATTTTTCAAGCGTTCTGAGTAGAGGCAAAGTTTAGATTGAATGTTATGAAGACTGCTTTCACGTCCGCCACCTGCATCACGCCACTTGAAACGATTCGCGACGCAGTCGTCGTTGTCGAACAGGGCGTAATCACCTCGGCGGGTCCGCGCAGCGCCGTCGTGATTCCTTCAGACGCGCGGGTCGTCGATTATGGCCATGCCGTGCTCGCGCCCGGTTTCGTGGACCTTCATATCCACGGCGGCGCCGGGCACGACGTGATGGAGGGCGCTCCCGACGCGCTGGCCGTCATTGAGCGTTATCTTGCGGCGCACGGCACGACCTCTTACTTTCCCACCACGGTAACGGCGTCAAACGATCAGACGTTGAGGGCGCTTGAGAAAGTCGCGGACAGAATCGAGGGCGATGTTTCGCCTTCGTCTTCGCAAGAACAGGAACAGGGTGCAGGCGAATTACGCGCTCAGCCGCTCGGCCTTCATCTGGAAGGCCCATTCATCAGTCGTGAAAAGCCCGGCGTGCATCCGCTCAACCATATAAAGGACGCATCCGTCGATCTCTTCGAGCGCATGTGGCAGGCCGCGCGCGGCCACGTATCCATCATGACCGTCGCGCCCGAGATACCCGGGGCGGCAGACCTCATCCGTCACGCCACCCGTCGTGGCGTCTGCGTGAACATCGGACATTCCAATGCCTGCCTGAGCGACGCCCAAAAGGGCATTGAAGCCGGCGCAAGACACGCGACGCATACTTTCAACGCAATGCGTGCAATGGAGGCGCGCGAACCGGGCATCACCGGCGCGGTGCTTACCGACGACCGCCTTACCGCTGAGATCATCGCCGACGGCGTTCATGTGGCCCCTGAGATGGTGCGCCTTTTCTTGAAGCTGAAAGGGCCGGAAAGGGCCGTCCTCGTAACCGACGGCATCAGCGCCTCCGGGATGCCCGACGGCGAATATCGACTCGGCGGCTTCACCGTCGAGGTCAAGGGCAAGACCTGTTTGAGCGCGGGAAAACTCGCCGGAAGCGTCCTCTCGCTCGATCACGCCGTGCGCAACGTGATGGAATTCGCGGCATGGCCGCTCGAAAACGCGCTCCGCCTGGCGACCTTGAATCCGGCAAAGACTGCAAACGTTCGTCGCAAGGGCCAGATCGCTCTGGGAGCGGACGCCGACTTCGTCGTACTCACGCCCAAAGGCGAGTTGATTACATCAATCATTGCCGGATCGGCACGTCGCTCGAGCGGACGCCACGCCTAAGGCGCTGAGAGAGGTCGTTTTCCTCTTCGAGTGAAACCAGCAACCGAGTGAAACCAGCAACCCGCCCAAATCTTGTCATCCCGAGCGCCAGCGAGGGACCTGCTTTTCGTCCGCACCACCACTACCGCCGACGTCATTTGATATGTCAACCCCCTCGTTTCGCGAAAATCATTGTAAGCTGCTGATTCCAAGCAGAATATAAACATCCCGTCTCTGTCGGGTTTACCCCCTCCAAATTGCTAAACTGTATATAGAAGCTCGAACGCAGGTGTCCAGAGGGTAATCGACACAATAAGTCCTGCGTTATCAATCACTTAATTTGAGATGGGTTTAGATCGAAGGCGTAAGTCGTTTGTTTGCTGCACTTACACTTTTTCCACAGGGGGAGGGGGGCGCCACTCGCAAGCAACAAAACAGGCGGGACGAATCCCGCCTGTTCAACTTCAGGAGCGCAGTTAGCCGTTCGCGACGGCACCCTTTTCTGAGCGGCGCCGGCGGTTGTAGCGCATGGCAATGTTCATGTGCGCGGAGCCGACCGGTGTGCCGAAACACATGACCAGCGCCTCGACGTCCTCGGTGCTCTTTTCTCCCTCACTTTCCGGGTGGAACTCGGGAGGATGTATTTTGAACTGATAGCCCTGGTCATTGAGGCTGGTAACGGCATTGCCGATTACCAGGTTGGCGAGTTCGCAGATGGTCTCGCCCACGAGGGTGTCACTTTGAGACACTTCGCACCCCGCCATGATGCTGGCGATCTTCGTGGCCATCTCCGGTTCGAGATCGAGGATGATGCGGCCCTCGATGTCGCCCGTGACGGCGATGCGCGCCGCCATGCCCTTACGGCGATAGGCTTCTTCGCTCATGGCGACGTCCGTGATGGAGGTGGCGCAGTTCAAGCTTTGCGCCAAGACTGCGTCGGCGGCGTTGATAAACGGCTGGATCAAATCCATTCGCATGGCTACGCTCCGGTGCTCGCGCCCATCGCCTCAGCGGTTGCGCCGTCTTCACCCATCACGTACTTGATGACCTCGTAAAGGACTTCAGGCTTGACCGGCTTTTGCACGAAATGGCGGGCGCCCTTCTGCAGCGCGGCCACAATGTTCTCCTGGTAGCCCACCGAGGAAACCATGACCACGCGCGCGTCCGAATGTTGGCGGACGATGCGATCGGCGGCCTCGATGCCTTCCATCTGCGGCATGGTGATGTCCATCAACACGATGTCTGGAGTGACGCGATCGTACTCGGTGATCGCCGTGCAGCCGTCGCCGGCTTCGCCCGCGACTTGGCCGCCAAACATTTCGATCATCTTGGTCAAATTCTTGCGCGCGAAGACCGAGTCGTCCACCACCAGATAGCGTATCGGTTGACGGTCGATGCTGCGAATCAAGGCCGGAAACTGTTCCATAACAACTCCTCCGAATCACCACCCTTCCGCTCCAAGCGGGAAGGGAACTAGAATCTCGTTAGGTTCGCGCTTCGATGAGCGCCACACTGAACAACCAGAGTGTTGGCCAGCGCGTCGAGAGAAACCACGCGCGTGGCAAAGCCACGCTCGATCGCCGCCTTGGGCATGCCAAAGACGACGCACGATTCCTCGCTCTGCGCGATGGTCAGCCCGCCGTAGGCTTTAACTTCTCCCATGGCATCGGCGCCGTCGTCTCCCATGCCGGTCATGAGCAGGGCCACGGTCATCGGGCCAAATTCGGCCGCCACGGAGCGGAACAGCAGGTCCACCGAGGGACGATGCCCGTTCACTTTTTCCTCGTCCGAAAGCACTACGATATCACCGAGCGGCATCCGCTTGATCCGCATATGCCGGTTGCCCGGGCAGATCAGCGCCCGCCCCGCCCGCAGCAGGTCCCCAGACTCCGCCTCTTTCACCTCGATGGCGCAGCACTCGTCGAGCCGCTTGGCAAACATCTCGGTAAAACCCTCCGGCATGTGCTGCACGATGACGATCGCCCCCGGGAAATCGGCAGGCAACTGAGACAACAGATATTGCACAGCGTTAGGCCCGCCGGTGGAAACGCCAATGGCCACGATCTTGGTGGGAACACCCCCGGCAACACGCACCTTCGCCAGACTCGTCGTCTTGATCGGAGTATCCATCTGATAGGAGGGTGTGCTGTGCCCTCCCTGTGGCACCCTCGTCTGCGCCGCGACCTTGATCTTCGTGATCAGCTCCGAGGAGATGGCTTCCATGTGGGCCGAGGCTGCATCCTTTGGCTTGGCCACAAAATCGAACGCCCCGAGCGAGAGCGCCTTGAATGTGGCGGAAGCGCCTTCGGTGCTGTGGGCACTGACGACAATCACCGGCAGGCGGTGCCTCCGCATAATCTCCTTGAGAGTCTCCATGCCACCCATGCGGGGCATCTCGAGATCCAGAGTGATGACGTTGGGATTCAGTTCGGTGATTTTCTTCAACGCGAATTCGCCGTCCATGGCAGTGCCAACTACCTGGATCGACGGATCCCGTTCGATGATCTGCGGAATCAGCTTCCGCATGAGAGCGGAATCATCGACGACCAAAACCCGAACTGTCGACCTCGTCATGCCTGGGCCCTCACGACGTTCTCCTCCGTGCTTTCAACACTATTGCCCGATGCTCCCCTGCTGCGCCCAAGGCGTTCGACGAGAGCCGCTACATTAAGAATAAGAACCACTGTTCCATCACCCAGGATTGAAGCGCCGCTGACCAGGTCGGTAGCAACAATATGATCGTCAAGCGCCTTAATAACTAATTCCGCTTCACCGACGACCTTATCGACGATCAGCCCGAATTTGCGATCAATAAGATTTACGACGATTACGTACAACTTGCCTGAACCACTGGTCTTCTGGCTGGTGCCTTTCCTGGCGAGGCGGCTGGGACGTACCAGCGTAATAATATCTTTTCGCAGGTTCAGCACTTCGTGGCCATCGACTCGATGGATGTCGTGCTCCCAAGCGCGCGTGATCTCGAGGACCGAGCTGATTGGGACAGCGTATAGACGTTCGGCTGAGCGGAACAGCAGGGCGCGAATGATGGCCAGAGTCAAAGGCACCTTGAGAAGGAACTTGGTGCCTTCGCCCAATTGGCTTTGCGCCGAAACTGAACCTTTCATGCGCTCAAGAACGGTCTTGACAACGTCCAGACCGACGCCACGCCCCGAGATGGAAGTGACCTCCTGAGCTGTGCTGAATCCAGGCTGGAAGATGAGCTCGATGATTTCGCCGTCCGTCATCAAAGATGCGTTTTCTGCAGTCAGAACTCCACTGGCGATGGCCTTAGCGATGATCTTTTGAGGATCGATGCCGCGGCCATCATCGGAAACTTCGATCACGACCTGGTTGCCATGATGATAAGCATTTAGCCGCACTCTCCCCTGCGCTGGCTTGCCTGCGGCAACGCGTTCTGCCGGCGTTTCGATGCCGTGGTCCACCGCATTGCGTATCAGGTGCGTCATAGGCTCGGCGAGCGCGTCGAGGACACTCTTGTCAAGGTCCGTTTCGATCCCGCCGGTTTCAAGCACGACATCCTTCGAGCAGGATTTGGCTACGTCGCGGACGACGCGCGGGAAGCGCCGGAAGAGCTGCTCCACGGGCACCATGCGTATCTTCATGACGGAGCGTTGCAATTCGTTTAACGCCTGCGACTGATGAGCCATCATGTCGGCAAACTTGGCTCGCAACGGGTCCTTGGGAAAGCGCTTCCCAAATTCACCGATGGCCTGATGGAGCATGGATTTGCCGATGATCAGTTCACCGACGAGATTCAGGACGGTGTCGATACGGTCGGCATCGACGCGCAAAACGTTCTCTATCGCCGCCGGGGCGGGAGCGCTGGTGGCGTGGAAATCCTCCGAGGTTGAGTTGCCCTTGCCCGCCTGTGCCGGCGCTGTGGGTAGGTCGAGCACGGCTTCAAGGTCCAGCTCAGGCAAGGCAGCAATGCCGGCGGGAATCTGAGGAACATTTAGCGGTGCGGCGACGGACTCATATGGTTTCACCACGACAGCAGTTGAGATCGATGGGATACGGCACTTCTTCGTTATCCACTCCGCCGGATGATAGCTGGCGACCACTGCCTCGATAGAGCTAACGTTGTCCGATGAACCAGCGTCTTCCGGATGGGCAGTCAGGATTGAGCCTACTTCCTTGAGAACCGTGTAGATCATCTGCAAGGCGGCGGATTTCATCAGGCATTGCGGGTCGAGTTCGACGCCCACGCAGTATGCCTGCCTGCCGTTGACGTTCTGCTGTATAACGAGCTTGTCGTACTCGGTCCAGGCGAATGCGGGCGCGAAGGCGCGTCCGCTGTCCTGAGAAGGCTTCTGTCTCAGGCGATCGATGAGGCTACGGAGAGGGTCGCCGGTTGGGGGTTGCATGTTTCCCCGATAGGCCTGCAGCATCGAGTCGAACATATCAGCGGCGCTGAGAACTACCTGGACGACTTCTGATCCATCGCGCTTGGCCAAATCCGGCGTGAGGACGTCTTCAAGTTCGTGGGCCAACTCGCTGAGTTCTTTGTAACCGCAGGCCGCCGAGTCACCCTTCAATGTGTGAACGGTTCGGCGGATGCCACGAATGACTTCGGTGTCTCCCGGACGCCTCTCGAGCTCGAGGCCTTCGTCGTTGAGAGCCTGCAGCAGTTCCTGCGCACTCTCAAAGAAGAGTTCCTTGAGTTCGTTGGTTCGTTCGTCGGAGAAGAAGTTCACTCTTTAACCTCGGTCCTCTGGTATCCGGTGCCGTTGTTCTCGTGAATCATGCGGAACTTGTCGGTCAATCCAAACAGACTCTCTGCGTGGCCGACGAAGAGATATCCCTCGGGATTCAGGCAGCGGTAGAATTTCTCCACTAACCGCTTCTGCTCGGCTTCGTCGAAGTAAATCATTACGTTGCGGCAGAATATGATGTCGTTTCGCTGTGGCAGGAACTCGGTTTTGAGATTGTGAAAATCGAAATGAATGAGTTCCTTGAGCGATTTTTTGATCGCATAGCGGTCCCCGACCTTATCGAAATAGCGAAGCCGATAAACGTAGTCAACGGCTTCCATGTGGTTCTCGGAGTACATGGCCTCCTGACCAGCGCGCAGGACGGAATAGCTGATGTCAGAAGCCAATATCTCCACCTTCCACGGAGGCGGGATCAGAGGCTTCGGAGAGGGCATATCAAAGGGAAGAGGATTGCGCAGGTAGTAATAGGCCAGGGCATCGGCTATGAGCATAGCCAGGGTATAGGGTTCCTGGCCGGTGGAGCATCCGGCACTCCATACGCGCAGGGTCCAATCGCGCCGCTCCTGCTTACGGTGCAGAATTTCTTCAAGCGTCACTTTTGAGAACAGGTCCAGTTGCGGCTTGTTGCGGAAAAAGCTGGTTTCGTTGACCGTCAGATTTTCGACCAACGCGGCCAACTCTCTCTTTCCTTCGTGACTGGTCAACAGCCGGTAATAGCTATAGAAAGAGTCGAGTTGGCAAGCCTTGAGCCGGCGTTGCAGACGATCTTGCAGAAAGTGGGTGCGGCGCTCGTCGAAGCACATGCCACATTCCTGATAGACAAGCGTCTGCAGGAGCTTCAGTTCTGGTTCCGTCAATTGAACAGGTGTTAATGTACCCATTTCGTTTTCTATCCCTGCCGACCGGTAATCAGACAAAATTCGAACCGATCAGGCCGACGTTGCGGATTCGGCTTCGATCAGGTCCCCGACGCGGCGCAACTCGCCACGCTGCAGTATCCTGGTCAGGTCAACCATGATGATCAGTCTGCCTGCTAATTTACCCACGCCAGTCACGTAGTTCACTTCGCCTTCTTCAAACACATTGGGTGGAGGATCGACCTCTGAGTGCGGAATCTTGAGCACTTCGGAGGCCGAATCCACAATCAGGCCGATCATCTTCGTATCAACCTCGGCCACGAGTATGCGATTCTTCCTGACGCTCGTGATCACCTTCTCGCCAAAACGTTTGCGAAGATCGATGACCGGGATGATTCGTCCGCGCAGGTTGATGACGCCTTCGACGCAATCGGGCGATTCAGGCACGGCGGTAATTGCCGGCACACGCACGATTTCGTGCACGGTCGCAATCGGCACGCCGAACGTCTCATTCCCAACGCGGAACCCGACGATATGCAGGTCCTTTGCCATGTTTCTCTCCCGGATCAGTTCCTGCCCGCGGCGGCACGGGATGCAAGTACAACGTTCGGGGACGCCAGGCTGCCGGTGGCGAAATCAAGCCTGAAGCGATCCATGACTTCCAGCAGCGACCGAGACATCTTGGACATCTGTTCGGAGGAAGCAGCCAGCTCCGTCGAACTGGACGTGGACTGCTGGACAAGTTCTCTCATTCGCTCCATTGCGCGGACGACGGCTTGCGTGCCGGATGCCTGTTCTTCGACCGACGAGTTGATCTCGTGCGTGATCTCGTTCAAACGCGTCGTCGCCTTTGCAATCTGAGAAGAACCATGTGACTGCTGGTTAGTGGCTGCACCGATCTCCTGTGCGAACTTGTAAACCTCGGTCACGACGTTGGAAATCTTCTTCAGCGCGGCGCTCAATTCGCCGCCCAGCATCAGCCCCTCGCTGACAATGTTCGTGCTCTTGTCCATTTTCTCGACGGCGTTGCGGGCCTCTTTCTGAATGCTCTGAATCAGTTCGGAGATTTCCTTCGTGGACTGGGCGGATTTTTCCGCCAGCTTACGGACTTCGTCGGCAACCACCGCAAACCCCAGACCATGCTCACCGGCCCGTGCTGCCTCAATGGCCGCATTCAGCGCCAGTAGGTTTGTTTGCTCGGAAATGTCGTCTATCACTTCGACAATCTTGCCGATATCATCGGCGCGCTGTCCGAGAACACTAATGATGGCGCCCGAAGACTGAATAGATTCAGTAATACGGTTCAATCCGTCCGTCGCCTTCTCCATGCTGGCGATGCCGCCCTGGACCTCCTGGCGAGAACGGTTGGAGATGTCTAGTAACACCTTGGCAGTGTCGGCAACGCGTTGGATCGAAGCAACCATTTCGTCAATCGAAGCGGAGGTTTCGCTTACGCTGGAAGCTTGCACTTGCGTGCTCTTCACCATGTTCTGCACGTTGATGCTCATCTCGTGCATGGTGCTGGTGACTTCGTCGATGGCTGACGAAGACTGGACGCTGACCTTGGCGGTCTCGTCGGCGGCATTGGCGACCTGATTGGAGCCGCTTGCAACCTGAGAGGCCGCGTCGCGAACGCTGCGCACGAGCGCCTGGAGGCCTTCCGTCATCCGGACGAAAGCATGGCCGAGGATGTCTCGCTTGGATCGCGGTTCGATCTCGTTGGAGAGGTCGCCACCAGCAATCGCTTCAGAAATAGCAGCCATCTCCTTGAGATACGCGACCATTTTTGCGAAACTGCCAGCCAGTTCCCCAATCTCGTCTCCGCGATCCATGTCGATACTGTGTTCCAGATCGCCCGACTCGCCGATTTCGCGCGTGACGAAGATAAGCCGATCAAGCGGTTCAATGATCGATTTGGCCGTTTTGATCGAGACGATTACGCCGAATCCGAGGACGAGCAACATTCCGGCAAAAGTGCCCCAAGTCGTGAAAGTTGCCGCGTTGTTATCCGATTTCAGCCGATCGTTTTCAGCCTGATCGATCAGTTGCGTGGACTCAGCCAACCATTTGGCTGGATCTTCGGTGAGATATGCGACCTGCAACTCGCTAGGCGTGGCGTTTCCGGCGTCGACGGTCTTTCGTTTTTCGACCATCTTTAGAACGAACGTCTGCTCCCACGTCTTCTCGGTTTCCGCTAACTTCGAGAGAGGAGCCATGACGCCGTCGCCGCCGGCGTCCTCCTGGGTTTTCCGGACCAACCCCTGCAGCTTCTGCATGCCATCGGTGAGCTTGTCGGCTTCCCTCGTATCGCCGCTCAGTAAATAATTGCTAAGGGTCAGCCGATTCTCGAACAATTGTTGACGTATGTTCTCGGTCTCCATCGTCAGGGCGCGCGACCTGTGCTCGTTGTTAATAATCCAAATATTGACGAGGAACAGAATGACAACGAATCCGAGAACCAAGCCGAAATTTAGATACAGTCTTTTTGCGATCTTCATCTCGATAGCCTCCACGCTCGCCGCCCTTGCGGCCGCGTGACCTAAAAAATTTCCGGGGCTGGTGTTCGGCCCTATTGTACAAACCTGAAGGGTATGATCCCTGTCGTCTCCTGGTCTGCCGGTTCGAACTTCCACTTTTCCAGGGCCTGAAGCGCAGCTTGCACAAGCACCGGGTGACCGCCAATCACTTTCGTCGACTTGATTGTGCCGTTCGGGGCAATCGTGACCTGAATCTTTACTGTCCCGCTCAGGTGCATTGTCTTGGCGAGTGCGGGATAGACCGGATCAACTCTCGATTTGACTTTGCGAGTCGATTCTTCTTGACCCAAAATCGCAGGTGCCACGATTGTCACCGCTAAAACCGAAATCGACAGTTGCCGGAAAAATGTCCTAGCAAACACGGGCCCCCCAACCAGACAGCTTTCGTCAGATATGGAAATTGAACGTCACTACCTGCGTCGTTTCGTCTTTACCTGCTTCAAACCGCCACTTTCCTACTGCGGCGAGCGCCGACTCCACAAAAACAGGACTCCCGCCGATCACCTTCGTGGATTTGACCGTGCCTGCTGGCGTTATCGTGACCAGTATCTTCACGGCACCGGAAAGGTGCATCGACCTCGCGATTTCCGGGTAGGAAGGCTCAATTCTCGTTTTCACTTTGCGGTCGGCGGTTTCCTGCCCGAGAGCAATAGAGCCGAGAATCAACGGCACCAGAACGAGCACTGCAAATCCCTTAAATAGCGTTCTATGAAACAAAGCCTTTTCTCCTTGAGTCGCTCTTAAAGCAAAGGAATCCGGTTCCTGTATTAGCAATGACTTTGCCACGGAGTGGAACACGCCTCGAATCGAGCTGCAAAAGATTCAAGTGGTTGAAAACAAGTTAATTACAAGGGGGCCGGAAGGCTTGTCACGCGTTCATTCCATCTGGTTTCGTCTCAAGAGCCGCCGAATATCGCCGCTCGTTTCTCATGGTGAGACGTGAAGCCTCTGCTCGGATGGATATACCACCGTGGTACCGGAACCTTAATTTGCTTGACTCAAAATGAGAATCCAGAGTACCTTTCGACTCTCCCCCGGAGAATAAAAACAGTACTGAATCAGTAGAGTGCTGGTGTGCGTACCATGAATTCCGCGAACCAATCCGGCGACAAAGTCAGCCTTAGCCGCGCGTCTACCGAGGGGCGGAGCAGATCGGAGTTGCTCGCCCGAGCCGAGGATCTGGTCTCTACTGCCATCGAGTTGAACGCATCACTCCGGTTGCCCGAATTTGCGCAAAAATTCACGGTGAGAGCGGCAGATATGATGGAGGCGCGGGCTGCCGTTTTGGTGCTCGCACACCATTCGCTTTTCGAAGTAGCCGTTTTTCATGACCCCCATGCCTCCTGCGACAGCAGAGTTGCGCGGCAGTTGAGTCGTGCGCTCGCTGAATGGTCTGAGCGCACGCCGGACTCCATCGCCTATGGAAGCGCGGGTGATTTGATCGGCGGCAGCCTGGCCTCCTACCTCCGTTGGAACGACTTGCTCCTGGCGAAAATGATGGGGACCGGAGCCGAGCTTGTCGGAATACTTGCTCTTGCTAACCGCGGTAAGCAGCTGTGCGCGGACGACGCGAGCCTACTGCGAGCGCTGACATCGCACGCGTCCGTGTCCCTTGAGAACTCTCAGCTGTTTACGAGGATGGATCAGGCCAATCGTCACTGGCTCGAGATTTTCGACTCCATCACCGATTTCATCGTTGTCCACGACCACACCAACCGTGTGCTGCGCGTCAACCGTTCTTTTGCCGAATTCATCGGAGTCAGTCCGCAGGAACTGATCGGGTTCAGCATGAGGGCCCTGTCACTGGCTCCCGATGTGCAGGATCAACCGTGCCCGTTCTGTCGCGCCCAGGCAGGATCGATGGATGAATACCTGCACCCGGCCCTTGAGAGGACCTACCTGGTTTCGACCTCACTGATTCATGGCGCCGCGAACGAGGCGCTGCAAACGATTCACGTTCTCAAAGACATCTCCGACCGCCGTGAGGCGGAACGCCGCTACCGCGAGCTCTTCGACCACATCCAGGAGGGGCTATATTTTTCCAGCCCCGAAGGGCGATTTATCGAAGTGAACGAAGCATTGGTAGGCATGCTCGGGTACGGGAGCCGTGAGGAACTCCTCCGCGTGGACATCCCAACCCAGGTTTATCTGGATCCGCGCAATCGCGATCGCGTATGTGGAGAGTTGGAGCGGACCGGCGTGCTGCATGGGTTCGAAAGCGTGCTTCAGCGCAAAGACGGCACTCTCATTCACGTGCTGGAAAATGCCGTTGCCATTCGGGATGGGAACGGCCGCGTGTTGCAGTACCGCGGCATGCTGATGGATGTCACTGAGCTGAAGAATTTTCAGGCAGAACTGCAGCGCGAGCGTGATTTCAGCAGCAAGATCTTGAATAACACGCAGAGCCTCATATTGGTGGCTGATACAGCCGGGCTCATCAGCTACGCCAACCGCCGCTGTTATCAAGCGGGCAATTTCAAGGATATGGCTTTGCTTGGGCGTGCCTTGACCGATATCGTCCTATCCAGCAGGCGGGATGCAATGCTGACCGCATTCGCCACCACACTTGAAGGCAAGCAGGTGGACAATCTGGAAGTCCCAATCGTGCTTGCCAGCGGATGCGTTGCCCAGTTCTCGATCAACTTGAGCCCAATGCGGGACGAACAAGGGAACATCAACAGCATCGTCGTGGTCATGACCGACATTACGGATGCGTCGATGCTGCAAGCCAAGCTGATGCATTCAGACAAGATGGCGGCCGTCGGTCGCCTCGTTTCCGGTGTTGCGCACGAGGTGAATAACCCGCTTACCGCAGTGCTCGGATTCACCGATCTTTTGCTTTCGCAGGAAGATGTCCCGGAGACAGCCAAACAGAGTCTCCGGATCATTATGCAGGAGGCACAGCGGACGAAGCAGATCGTGCAGAACCTCCTAAGTTTTGCGCGTCAAACGCCTCCCAAGCGGCAGCTTGTGCAAATCAACGTGGTATTGCGACGCACTTTAGCTCTGCGCGCCTACGATTTCTCAAATCGCGACGTCATGCTTACGGAAGATCTGGACGAGCGCTTGCCCGAGATTTACGGCGATGAGCACCAGCTTCAGCAGGTGTTCCTGAACATCGTCAACAATGCCTACGATGCGGTGTGCGAATCCGGACGCAAAGGGGAGATCAGCGTGACGACTGCCATGGCGGGCGACTTCGTGGAAATCCGGTTTAGAGACAATGGGAACGGAATTCGGAATCCCGAGAGGGTTTTCGATCCGTTCTTTACGACCAAGGATATCGGCAAGGGCACCGGGCTCGGCCTAAGTATTTGCTACGGCATCGTTCATGAGCACGGAGGAGAGATCACGTGCCTGAGCAGCATCAGCGCCGAGGCACCGGGCGCGACGTTTACCGTGCGGCTGCCGTTGACCAAGGCGGCCGCCGCCAAATCGGGTGGCGTGTAGATGGTTGCCCAATCAAATACCGCGCAGCAGAACGGCCCGATCTTGGTTATCGAAGACGAGCCGTCAGTCCTATGGTTCGTCCGCACGGCGCTGGAGCGCAATGGCTACAGCGTGTTGACGGCCAGCACGGGAGCTGAGGCGCTGGAACTGCTTCGCGACGGCGAGTGTAGCGGGGTCGTTTCCGATATGCGTACGCCCGGCGGCGTGGATGGATCGGACGTGCACGATTGGCTGTGCGTAAACAGGCCTGAGCTGAAAGATAGACTGATCTTCATTACCGGAGACATTGCCAGCGCGGATACAGCCGAGGCCCTGCAGCGCACCGGAGTGCCGCACCTGGAAAAGCCGTTCCTGGTCAGGCAGTTGCTCGACGTGATCGAACGCATCATGGGAAAAAGCCAATGAACGACGATCTTCGAATTCGGTTTCTGATCGTGGATGATCAGCAGAGCATACGCAAGCTCTGCTCGACCATCGGAGACTCGCTGGGTTTTGTCTGCGCCGACGCGGAGAGCGCCGAGGCGGCGTTGGCCCATGTCGAGACCGAATCGCCGGACATCGTTCTTTGCGATCTCAAGATGGCCGAGATGTCGGGAATGGACTTCCTGCGAGAAGTCAAGAAGCTGCTGCCGCGTACCGAAGTCGCCATGATGACCGGCTACGGGTCCATCGAGAGCGCGGTGCAGGCCATCAAACTGGGCGCCTACGATTATGTCACCAAGCCTTTCCGCATCGAGGAGATGAAGCAGAAACTCCAGCGCATGGCGGAAAAAGTCCGGCTTGTTTCGGAGAACGAGTTCTTGCGCGAACGCGTCGCCAGCGATATGGAGATGAACGGCATCGTCGGCGCGTCAGCAAAGATTCAGGACGTTCTGCGCATGGTTTCGCGCCTGAAAGATACGCGCACTCCGGTGCTGATCACCGGCGAAAGCGGCACGGGTAAAGAATTAGTCGCGCGAGCGATTCACTTCCGCGGAGTGCTTGCGAAGCGACCATTCGTTGCCGTCGATTGCGGGTCGCTGGTGCCTACGCTCATCGAGAGCGAATTGTTTGGCTACGAAAAAGGCGCGTTTACGGGAGCCATCAAGTCGCGGCCAGGGCTTTTCCAACATGCCAACGGCGGCACGATCTTCCTCGACGAAATCGGCGAGCTTCCACAGGAGATGCAGGCCAAACTGCTGCGCGTGCTGCAAGAGAAAGAAGTGCGCCCGGTTGGCAGCAACGACAAGGTGAAGGTCGATGTCCGCGTGCTTGTGGCGACGAACCGCGACCTCGAAGCCGAGTACCAGGCGGGACGCTTCCGCAAAGACCTCTATTTCCGCTTGAACGTCGTCACCGTGCACCTGCCCGCGCTGCGCGAACGCAAGTCCGACATACACATGCTGGTGCAGTGTTTCCTCGACCGCTTCGCGCCGAAAAAGGACGTTCGAATCACGCCGGCGGCGATGAAGGCGCTGTTGCAGTACGATTGGCCGGGCAACGTCCGCGAACTGGAGAACTGCATCGAACGCGCCATCGCCCTGGGAAATCACGAGACGATCGACATCCACGATCTGCCGCCGGCGATCCGGCGGTCGTGCGAGGCGGCTGAAATTTCGCAGCAGCCCGCGCTTTCGGCGACCGACCTGGAAGACCTGGAGCGGATGACCATCGAGCGCGTCTTCGAACAAGTAAAGGCCGATAAGGCGCTCGCGGGCAAGATGCTCGGCATCAGCCGCGCAACACTCTACCGCAAGCTCAAGCAGTACGGCATCGGGATACGTCCGAGGGCGTCGGCGATGGCGGCGGGAGCGAAACAGTAGATATGTTTGCCGCCGTCGTGTTTACCACTGAATAACCCCTACCCCCTATCACTCCAAAATCGTAAG
Organism: uncultured Acidobacteriota bacterium; assembly: GCA_963777415.1. Lineage (GTDB taxonomy): Bacteria > Acidobacteriota > Terriglobia > Terriglobales > Acidobacteriaceae > JAEZPW01. Next base: position 325,748 of record CAVZQL010000014.1, on the reverse strand, counting down.
CTGTTGAAACAAAGCTATTTAACCCTTCGATCTACTTTGGTCAAATCGTAAGCGATTGATAAATAACGAATTATCAAGTCGATCTACGGCGCGTGGGCTCGGCGACTCTGTCGAACCCTCTACTTTCAAGTATGCCAGATTGAGGGTACCTTTCCCGACAGCTCCGGCAAGAATATATTTGGTTTGCTTTCAGCAACTTACGAGCAAAGCGGCTGGTGGGGGGCCTTGACAAGCAACGCAGGGGGAGCAGATTGAGTGGAGTTCCCGGCCCCCCAGTCAGCCTGTTGCGCGACAAGGACGCTCCAAAAAGAGTACTTGCGCAAACACACCCACAGGGCTTAGAACACTGATTCACTCTGAAGTTGATGCGGAGATGCTCTGTGGCCGATCTGAACCTCACTCAAGACGAAGCGGACGCGCTGATCGGAATGGAAAAGATCCGCGTAAACGATGACGAGTGGACGGACTGCTCAATGGGCGGGTCGGTTTCGATTCCCCTGACCTCGACGGATAAACGGGAGAGTTTCATTCTCGATATTTACCGCGTGAGAATTGACCTGCTCAAAGGTACGTATCAGAATCGAGCCAGACAAGCGGTTGTACTGGTTCGGCTCGATTTCGGTGGCAGGCCGCACAGGAATCCTGATGACCAAGAAGTTGCGTCTCCTCATCTACACCTTTACCGTGAGGGGTACGGTGACAAGTGGGCGGTTGAAGTGCCCTTAGACAGATTTCCCCGAACCGATGATTTGTGGCAAACGCTTCAGGACTTTATGGCATTCTGCAACATCACGGAAACGCCTATGGTGCGTAAAGGGCTATTCGCATGATGGTCGAAGAAGTTCAGAACCTACTAGATCGATACGTTTTGTGGTTGAAAGACAAGACGTCGGTGAGGCAGCTAAACGAGTGGGTGGAGATTACAACGCCCTACTTGGACCGGCACAATGACTATGTTCAAATCTATGCGAACAAAGTCGAGAACGGCTACTTGCTCACCGATGATGGATACACGATAGGCGATTTGACACAGTCCGGGTGCAAACTGGACAGTCCCAAGCGGCAGGACCTGCTCAAAATGACGCTGAACGGGTTCGGTGTCCGCAACAACAATGGGAACCTAGAGGTAAGGGCATCGGCGGAGAACTTCGCACTTCGGAAGCACAACCTCATTCAAGCAATGCTGGCCACGAACGACCTCTTCTATTTGGCCGCTCCGATGGTTGCGAGCTTGTTTTACGAGGATGTTGTTGCATGGCTTGAACTCAACGAAATTCGTTACACGCCAAAAGTAAAGTTCACGGGAAAATCTGGATTCGATCACCTATTTGACTTCGTCATACCGAAGTCTCGGAGACAGCCAGAGCGAATCATCAAGGCAATAAACATACCAAGTCGCGAGACGGCGGAAGTGTTGGCGTTTGCGTGGCTAGACACGAAAGAGGTTCGGTCTCCCGATTCCCGTGCGTTCGCATTCCTGAACGACGTCGAGCACGGCGTTCCATCGGGTGTCTTTGACGCGCTGAGTAACTACGCCGTTACGCCGGTTCCATGGACCCGGAGGGAAGATGTGCGGCAAGCCTTAGTGGCTTGAGCGGGGAACAAGTTGTTCGCGCACAGTCAGTCTGATAACTGCTTGAACGGGGCATCGTCGCTCAGTGGTTATAGATCTGGATATCGTCGATATCGAGTTCAAAGGGACCCGGGTGAGCTGGGTCAGCAACTGTATGCCAGCCTGAAGCTACGTTCGGGTTAGCGATGTCGTTGCCAATGATGACTTCATACGCTCCTCTCGGAACGCTCGAAGTCCAGGTATGCTGGAGCACGCCGTCAAAGTACATCTTGATGAAGTTGCCGGGGCTGAATTCCAGAGCGTAGGTGTGATAGGCAGCCGTGAGGTCGACGCCGGTGTCCACCTGTACCTGTCCGCTGCCATCGTTCCAGTTATGCATCGCAAGGATGCGGTTGGCGGTGGCAGAACCCTCGCAACCACTACATGTACCAGATTCCTGTAGATCGATCTCGGCGCCTCCATTCAGGAACCACAGGCCTGCCCATGCGCCATATCTCGAATCAGGCATCTTCGCGTGGAACTGAATGTAGGTAGTTCCACTGGTTGGCAACGACAGCTTTCCATCGGTCGATATGTTGCACGTTGCCCAGGAATAACCTTTGCTGGAGAAGTAAGTACTTGTCGTGGCGATACACTTCAAGCCACCGCTACCAGTCACCAGGTGGTTACCTGTAGTATTCGTGCCATATGCCGAAGGATACCCATCGGTATAGTCAAGTGAGTTGGCGCCGGAACAACTGTTGCCCGAGCAGTTATTCATTGCCGAGTAGGGACTAGGCAAACCTCCCTGATCATTCCAGCGGCCGCCGCCTGCCGACATCCACGGATTCCATACGTTGGTATCCAGCGTAGAGCTATTGAACTTGTCTTCAAAAATCATCTGGCTGGATGTGTAGCCAGAGGGCGGCGACAGAGGCGAAGAAGTCGAGGCCGAAGCCATGCTAATACTCTCGGCCTGGGTCGCTGCCTGCGGAGAGCTGGCCGAGTCTTTCGCCGTTACGCTGAAATAGCTCGTGCCTGATAACGTCGGCGTACCGCTGATGACGCCCGAACTGGACAGCGTCAGCCCCGATGGCAGGGATCCGGAAGCAACGCTCCACGAATAGGGTGTCGTGCCGCCTTGCGCTGTTAGCGTCGCGCTATATGTGGTTCCCACAGTCGCTCCGGGCAAAGATGTTGTGGAGACAGAGAGTGACGTCGTTGCCGATCCCGATGGCGTTGCCATGATCGCAAACGGCAGCGACCCCGATGTTGCGCCCGTAATTGAATTGACCACGGCGACGTTTGCGCTCCCGGGAGCGACAAGGTCAGTGCCGGAAATCGATGCGCAAAGCGTCGTGGAGTTGACAAGAGTTGTGGCGCGTTTCGACTGGTTCCACAGGACGACTGAGTTGGTGTCGAAAGCGGATCCGGAAACCGTGAGCGTAAGTGCGCCAGTTCCCGCGCTGACCGAAGATGGGGAAATCGAGACCATGGAGCTTACGGAAGGACTTGCTGAGTTCCCAGAAATCGAAGAATGGGGTTGAGCGCAGGACATGAGTAACGTACAAAGCGCCACAATCAGGGCGATGGAGTAGTTCAGATCTTTCATAAATCGCCTCCGGCATCAACCGCACACGACCAAATGCGGACGCAGGATGTGGGTGTTTACAGGAGGGAGAGTAGATTGGGAGGAACCAACGCACCATTAGCCGAAGCACTGAGAAGTCCTCGGGCACATGCATTACGAACGAATAGGGCGAGTGCGAACGACGAAGCTCTCTTGCCGCTGGGTACGTTTCAGCTTTCCGTGAGACAACGGGTTTCAAGCTGAGACAGGCGAGTGATCTCACTGCGCGGGACGTTTGGTAAGGCACCTTGAATCAGGCACATACCCAATTTGCGAATTTGGCTGCTCTCGTGCACAGAGTTGACCGGGGTCTCCACGCCTCGGGGGCGGGGGAGACGCAATCAAGAGTTTGAGGTGAGATAGCCGGTGTCGCAGGAAGCGGCTGTTACAGTCCGTCACATCAGAAGCGACGGGAGGCTCGTGCCCGAGAATGCGGGGGAGAAGTTCGTCGCGAGGCTGGCGCAGTTTTTCCCCGGAGCATCTCCGGTGCGCGTTCCGGTCGAGATCACGGGGGGAGAAATCGGCGGCGTGAGCCTGACCGAGAACACCGTGATCGAGTACGGCACGTCCTGCGAGGTGTTGTTTGCGTCGTCGCTGCCGCTGGAATTTGCAGACCAGTTGCGGTTGAGGAATGCCGATGGATCGCTGGAGGCCGACGTTTACGTGGTCGCTTTGCAATATCAGGGCGGACGGACGGCGGTTGCCGCGCGCTTCGCTCACGAAGTTTCCAACTGGATCGTGAAATGAAAAAACAGGTTTCAAAGTTTCAAGGTTTCAAAGTTTCAAAGTTGGTGACGCAATAGCACCGGTTTTGCAGCCGATATTGGAACAAAACAGAAGTCAGGGCTGTAGCTTTCTGCAACATTCGAGACTTTCAACCTTGAAACCTTGAAACTTTGACACCTTGAAACTTGGATTATGAGTAACGCCACTGTCCTTGTAATTTCCGACGAAGCGGATTTTCCGCGCATGGTCGTGAACCGCTGGCAAACGGAGCGCACTGTCCCTGCCTTCACCGTGATGAGCGGCAATCTATGCGCGGGCGCAATAACGGCGGCGTATGAGATTGCGATTGTCGGTGGTGTGGCGCAGGAAAAAATTCGGCAGGTCCTCGGCGCGTTGACGGCACCAGCAAGGCCGGTAGTCTTTTTGGCCAATGACGCGGCGGTTGCGAAGTCGGTGCGCGAAGAGCATCCGCGGATTATGGTTCTCAGGAACTACGAGGGTTGGGTGGACGCAATGATTTTGCTGGCGGGCGAGTGCTTGCGCCGGGTGGAGGCGCAAACCCGGGCCGAACGCGCGGAGAAGAGGGCGCAATCCAATCAGGGCGCGGCAACCCTCGGGCGCTACATGGTCGAGATGAGGCACAGCCTGAATAACGCGCTCACCTCGGTGTTAGGCAATGCGGAGCTTTTGTTGCTGGAGCCGGGAGAATTGTCGCCGCAAATGCGTGAGCAGATGGCGACCATCCATACCATGAGTTTGAGGATTCATGAGATCGTTCAGCGTTTTTCGTCGCTGGAGACGGAGATGAGTTTCGCGGAGAAAGAGTCTCATGGTGAGACGAAAGTAAAATCTCATTTGTTCGCATCGGGTTCGTGATGTTAGAGTTTTTGATGTAAGTGTCTGAATAATTTAGAGATGAGGTAATCGGCGCGAAGCTGGCCCGAGGTACGTGTGCTGGCCGCGCAATTGCTTCTTCATTTGTTGGAAATTGCGGGGAGAACCCTGTGTCGCTGAAAAAGATTTTGATCGTTGACGATTCGCTGGCTGAGATCAAGTTCATGCAGGCTGTGCTCGACCAGGCTGGATATTGGTCGGTGGCGATCATGGATCCCATGCAACTGGAGCCGACCATCGACGTGGAACGCCCCGGCATGATCCTGATGGACGTGGTGATGCCGCAGCGGAATGGATTCCAGGCTTGCCGCGAGCTAAAGAACAATCCCGAGTACAGCGCGATCCCCGTCGTCCTGGTGACGTCGAAGGACGGCGACAGTGACAGGTACTGGGCGCAATTGCAGGGTGCCGACGGCTACGTGGTGAAGCCGTTTACGCGCGATCAGTTGCTGGGCGAAGTACAGAGGTTCATGCCGGTAGGTTTGTAGAGAGGCGCAGAGGATGCCGGAAGAAGTGATCAACGGCGCGATGAAGGAGACAGTGGAGCAGCCGCTGGAGGAGACGGTCGAGTCCGGGCTGGTAGCGGAGCCGGAAGAGCAGCTTCCGCGGCACCAGTACTGCATCTTTCGCGCCGGGCGCGAGCGCTTCTGCCTGGCCGTACTCGACGTCGAGGAAGTGGTGGATTGGCCTTCGGTTACGCGGCTTCCGCTGGGGCCTCCGTTTCTGATGGGAATTTTCAACCTGCGCGGCTCGATCGTGCCGGTGATTGACATTGCAGTGAGCGAGGGACGTCGCGCCGATTCTCCGCCCAAGCGAGTGGTGGTGGCGCGCATGGCGGGCGAAGAGAATGGGGACGACATGCACGTCGGCATAGCCGCTGACGAGGTGATCGGCACGTACACGACCACGGACCAGTTGCTGATCGACGAGGCTCCCAAGGACGTGCCGCATTGTTGCGGCATGTTGCGGCATCAAGACCGGCTGGCGCTGGCAATCGATTTGAAGAAACTCGTTCGGGTCTTTCCGATTCCGGTGATCTAGACGAGCGGGATTTTTGAAGTTTTGCGGGATATGCGCGGCAGTGTTCCGCGTGGAGGATGTTATGAAAGGTCGTTTGAGTTCGACCATTTGGCTGCTGGTGGTGATCAACGTGGCTGCGTTGATCGCCGTGCTGGCGCTTGCATTTTCGGCGGGATCGAAGTCCGGCGGGTTGTCGATCTTCGACGCTTTCTCGGCGCCTGGAGGCGGACCGGAGAAGATGCTGGGGGCAATCGCTCTGATGCTGGTGGTAAGCGCAGTGATGGGCTGGATGCTGTTCGCACGGGTGCTGAAGCCGGTCGCGGAACTGGCTGATTTTTCCGAACGCCTGGGCGCCGCCGACTATAAGGCCACCGTCGCCATCGACTCAGACGATGATTTCGGTTTCATTGCGCAGAACCTGGCGAAGACGGCGGTACACGCGGGCAAGGCGGTCTCCACGCAGCAGGCGCAGGAAGAATTGCAGCGGTCCGTGACCGACTTCCTGACCATCGTCAGCCAGATTGCGCGTGGCGATCTGACGCTGCGTGGCAAGGTCACGCAGGACGCCCTCGGCAACGTGGTGGACTCGGTTAACTACATGCTCGACAACTTTGCCAAGGTGCTGGAGCGCGTCCGCAAGGCCGCGATCGACGTTTCGACCAGCGCCGGCCAGATTCTTGTTTCCTCCGAAGAGATGGCCAATGGGGCGACGCAACAGGACCAGGAAATCACGAACACTTCGTCCGCCGTGGAACAGTTGACGGTTTCGATGAAGCAGGTGTCGAACAACGCCGAGGCTAGCGCCGAAGCTGCGCGCCGGGCGCTGGACGCCGCCGAGCAGGGCAACCGCGCCGTCCGCGACACGCTGGAAGGGATGCAGCGGATCAGGGCGTCGGTGCAGGCGACCGCGAAGAAGATCAAGTCGCTGGGCGACCGTTCGCTGGAAATCAGCGAGATCATCAACGTCATTAACGACATCACTGAACAGACTAACCTGCTGGCATTGAACGCCGCTATCGAAGCCGCGCGCGCCGGTGAAGCGGGTCGCGGTTTCGCCGTGGTTGCAGACGAAGTCCGAAAGCTCGCCGAACACTCACGCAGCGCGACCAAGGACATCGCGGCACTGATCAAGGCGATCCAGGCGGAAACGAACGAAGCCGTGGTCGTCATGGAAGAAGGAACGAAGGAAGTGGAAGTCGGAGCCAGGCTGGCCGATCAGGCAGGCCGCGCATTGGACGCCATTTCAAGCGTCGTGCGGCAGTCGGCGGAGCTGGTCCAGGAAATTTCGCTCGCTTCCAAGCAGCAGGTGCGAGGCACGGAAGGCGTGGCGAACGCGATGCAGATCATCTCCAACATCACGCGGCAGACATCGCAGGGAGCGCGTCAGACGGCGCGTACCGTTGAGCAGATGGTGAAGTTGAGCGAGCAGTTGAACGAAGCACTGTCGCAGTTCCGCGTCGCCAATGGCGCGCCGCCTCAGATACAGACTGGGAAGCCGCTGATGGTGGCGGCAGCGAGGTAGAAGCGAGTACTCAGTACTCAGTACTCAGTACTCAGTAAGAGGCTCGATGGTGGGTTTAGGACTGACAGCAGCACGTAAGGGGTACAAAGAGACCCACCCTTCGCTGCGCGAAGGATGGGGCACCCGAGACGAATTCTCTGAGTACTGAGTACTGAGTACTGAGTACTTGGAACTGGTTCTTAATGGGTTTAGGACTGACAGCAACACGTAAGGGGTACAAAGAGACCCACCCTTCGCTGCGCGAAGGATGGGGCACCCGAGACGAATTCTCTGAGTACTGAGTACTGAGTACTGAGTACTTGGAACTGGTTCTTAATGGGTTTAGGACTGACAGCAACACGTAAGGGGTACAAAGAGACCCACCCTTCGCTGCGCGAAGGATGGGGCACCCGAGACGAATTTTCTGAGTACTGAGTACTGAGTACTGAGTACTGAGTACTTGGAACTGATTTTTAATGGCTGAGCAGAATTCCAAATCGGCGGCGGTAACCAGTCACGAGCTGTCGGAGATCAGGTCACTGATCGAAGGCCGCTCGGGCATTTTGCTGGACGGATCGCGCGACCGCTTCTTTGTTACGCGCGTGCAGGAGCACGTCGAGGAGAAGCGTCTGGCGCACGGGTCCGACCTGCTGCGGCTGATACGTTCGTCGAACGTCGAATACGACGCGCTACTGGGGCGATTGCTCACGCAGGAGACATCGTTCTTCCGCTATCCCGACGTGTTCGACGCATTCCAGAAGCGGGTGCTTCCGGAAATGCACATGAAGAAATTCTGGGAGAATCCGCGCCGTCTCCGTATATGGAGCGCCGGATGTTCCACGGGCGAGGAGCCCTACACGATCGCGATGGCGATCGCCGATACGCTCGAGTTCATGGACGCCTGGGAGATTCACCTGCTTGCCACCGACATTAGCCGGAGCGCGTTAGATCATGCCGAGCGCGGTGTGTATGCACGCAGCGCGATCAACAGACTTTCGCCGAAGCAGATTGAGACGCACTTCGCGCGCGTGGGGGATCAGGTGATGGTGAAGCCGCGCATACGAAACCTGGTTTCGTTCGCGCCAATGAATCTGGCGCAGCCGGTTTACGTCGGCAGGTTCGACTGCATCTTCTGCATGAACGTGATGATTTACTTCTCCGAGGAGCGCCGCAACGCGCTGGTGCAGCGGTTCCATGATTACCTGGAGCCGGGCGGATACCTTTTCCTGGGCCATGCGGAGACGGCCGCGAACGCTCCGGTGAAGTTCAAGACCATCACCCACGGAGACAGCAGGATCTATCAGAAGCCGCTCGATTCGAGCGTCGGGGCTTCGATCGCGATGGCGATAGGTGAGGTGACGCCGTGAATTCGCCGGGACAGGAACTCGTCGAGGTATTTCTGCAGGAAGCTTCCGAGCAACTGCAGTTCCTGCGTGAATACGCCGGCATCCTCGCCGATCCTTATCCGGCGCAGGAAGACCTGGAGCGCCTTTACGCCGCCGCGCACACGCTGAAGGGCTCGTCGGGGATGTACGGATTCCCGCTGTTTTCGGAAGTCGCGGCCAAACTCGCCCACATTTTTCAGTACGCCATGAACGCCGGCATCGCGCCCGACGCCGCGAACCCGCTGGTGGAATTTATCTCCGAAGCCGTTGCGGTGCTGGAATCCGATCTATGGATGATCAGCTCGAATTCGGCTGAGGCGGACGAGGACGTCAACGCGTTCAAGGCGAAATATCCGTTCGCATTCCAGGTGGTCCCCGCCGAACCGGTGCACGAGGCGCCGGTGCAGCACGCCCCATCTAAGCCCGCACCGCCGCCACCACCCAAGCCGCGGCCGCAAATGCCGCAGCGTCCGCCGCGCGAAGAACCGCCTCCACCGGTCAAAGCACAGCCCGTTGAGCCGGAACCTGCTGCGACTCCCGACATGCCGTTGCTCGACGTGGAAGTCCCGATTGTCAGCTACGAGGGCGGCGGACTCACGAATGAGTTGCTGCAGCTGGAGGAAGCGGTCGAGGTTCAGCCGGAACCCAGTCGATCAATATCGGCTGCGCCTGAAACACCTGCCGTACTTGAGGCGACCGCTGAAGAAGCCGCACCTGAGCGGACGACGGACGAACTCATCCCGGATGAGCCGCTTGTTTCCCAAGGCGAGCCAGCGGCGAGCGCGGAGTTCCCGCCGGATGGCGAGGTCCCCCCGGAGATTCTGGAATTTTTCGTGCCCGAAGCAGAGGAGCATCTGCAAGTCGTTACGGCGTGCCTGCTGTCGCTCGAAACGAATGCCAATCCGGACGACGTTCACAAGCTGTTCCGCGCAATGCACACGATCAAGGGTTCGGCCGCACAGGTCGGATTGCCGCGAATTGCGCTGGTGGCGCACCGCGCGGAGGACCTGGTCGGGCGTCTGCGTGACGGCGTCATTCAGCCCAGCGCCGATATTGTCGATCTGTGTCTCGACGCCGTGGACGTGCTGAAAAAGTATCTCTACCGGCTGTGGCCCGACGATGCTCACGCGGTTCGTGCGACGAAGCTGCTGCTGGCACGCATTGACCGCCTCGCCCCGGACGAAACGGAAAGCGAACCATTGCAGGCCGCCGTTGCCGAGGCCGCCTCGGAAGAAAATGCGGAATCCTCGCCCGCGATTGAACCCGTTGGGGCGGCAGAAGAACTCAACGTGTCACCGGTGCTCACCGAGGGCGTCACGCAAGAAACACCTCGACCTGAGCTGCCGGTTGCAGCCGCGGCAGAACCGGCGAAGGACTCCGAAGTCGAACCGGTTCTCGGCCTCAAGAAAGAACTGAACGCGATTCCGCAATCGCGCTCCGTGCGTATTGGGCTGGAACGCCTTGATCGCATGATGAACGCGGTCGGGGAATTGGTCATCAATCGCACCCGCATGGTGGGCCGCGTCAGCGAGTTGGAACGGCTCGCCGACGTGCTCAACTTCAGCAAGGCCCGCATGTCGGACAAGATCACCGAGTTCCAGGAAAAGTACGAGTTTAGCCGGATTACGAACGCGTCCCCAGTCCAGCCGACTGAGTACCAGGGCAGCGGCAGCCGGAACTCGAGTTCAGAGGCGTTCCCGTTCCGAGGCGGCTATTCCAGCTACTCGCAGAAGTTCGACGGATCATTGGCCGAATTCAGCGAACTGGAGATGGATCGCTATGACGAGTTCAGCATTCTGTCGCGTTCGCTGACGGAAATCTCGGCTGACATTACCGAAATTCTTACGCAACTCGACGGTTTCGTGCGGCGGGTGGACTCCGACATCGACGAGTTCACAAAACTTGCTCACCGCTTGCAGGACGAAATCACCGCCGCGCGCATGGTGGCGATCGGCAATCTTTACACGCGCATTGCGCGCACGGTGCGCGATGCCTCCAAGGCCGCGAACAAGAGCATCGAGCTTACGCTTGTCGGCGCCGAAACCGAGCTGGACAACAACATCATCCAGCAGATGGCCGACCCGCTGCTGCACCTGGTGCGCAACGCCGTCGCCCACGGCATCGAACACGCCGAGGAACGCTACGATCTCGGCAAGCCGGACCACGGCAACGTTTACGTGCGCGCCTACCATCGCGGCAACCACATATATATCGAGGTCGAAGACGACGGACGCGGGCTCGATTACGACAAGATTCGCGCAACTGCGGTTGAACTCGGCTTTGTCTTCGCCAAGGATGCCGCGAAACTGACCGAGCGCGATTTGCAGAATTTTCTGTTCCATCCGGGATTCTCGACCGCTCCACGGAAGACCGAACTTTCTGGCCGCGGCGTCGGACTCGACGTCGTTCGCTCAAACCTGCTGGCATTGAACGGCGAAATCGAGATCGAATCACAAAAGGGATTCGGCACCCGTTTCACGCTCAAAGTCCCGCTGACACTGATCATCTCGCAAGCTCTCTTCGTCCGTTGCGGAAAATCGACGTTTGCGTTCCCGCTCGCGTTCGTCGAAGAAATACGCCGCATACGCGAGTCTGACATCGAAGACGTCGGCGGCAAACTGCTCACCAAGGTGCGGGACGTTGTCACCGAGGTCGTGCGGCTGGACCGGCAGCTGGGGCTGGAACTGATCGAGCCATTGGGCGCCTATTACCGGCTGGTGATCGTCAACGTTGGCGGAAGGCAGATCGGAATCGTCGTCGAAGAGGTCCTGCGCAAAGACGAAATCGTTATCAAGAATCTAGGCGAGTACCTGCGGAACGTGAAGCTGTTCCCCGGTGCCACCATTGCGCCGGACGGCAGCCTGATCATGCTGATCGACGTGAACCGGCTCGTCGCCGGCGAGGCCATCGAACGACGCCCGCTGCTGACCGCCGCCAATGCCGCGCGTTTGTTCTTCCCCGGCGCTTCCGCTCTGGCTTCCGGCGAGATACCGGACGAGGCGATCGACTTCATTCCGGAAGAAAAAGTCGTTGTGCTGGCCGACGATTCCATCAGCGTTCGGAAGTTTGTAGGACGCATGTTGGAAAAAGCCGGGTACCGGGTCAAGCTCGCCTGCGATGGACTTGAGGCCCTGGAGATCGTCAGCCAGACTCACTGCGATCTGGTGGTGACGGATCTGGAAATGCCGCGCACGAACGGATACGAATTGATGGCGCACCTCAACCAGAATCCCAATACAAGGGGAATTCCGGTGGTCGTGGTCACGTCGCGCGCGGGCATGAAGCATCGTGAGAAGGCAATGAAGCAGGGCGCGGTTGATTTCCTGGTCAAGCCAGTGCAGGAAGACCAGTTTGTGGCAACGGTGCAGAGGCTGATCGGAGCCGTGGGAGCGCCTAAGCGCCCCGCGAATGTGGGGGCCACCGAGGTAGGAGCGGAGCAGGGACGGGCATGAGCGAACCAGGGGGCAAATACCGGGTTTTAATCGTGGACGATTCGACGTTCATGGTTCGCGTGCTGCAGAGCATTATTGGCGCCGATCCAAACCTGGAGGTCATAGCCACTGCGCGCGACGGGCGCGAAGCCATCTCCGTTGCCGAGAAACACAAGCCCGACGTCATCACAATGGATATCAACATGCCCCACGTGGACGGCCTGGAGGCGACCGAGATCATCATGTCCACGAACCCGAGGCCGATCGTCATCGTGAGTTCGGAATCGCGCGATGGAGCCGAGCCCACGCTGCGCGCCCTTGAGCTCGGAGCCATTGACTTCGTTACCAAACCCTCCGCCGGAATCGACTTGGACATGAATAGCGTGCGCGAGGAACTCTGCCGCAAGCTGAAGCTGGCCGCAAAAGTTCGCGTCGTGCGCAACGCTTCCCGCACGACTTTACAAGGTCTTATGGCAGAAAGAGTGGCAGCTACGCAATACGCCGTTGAGAGTGTCTCCGCGCGCGCGGCGGTTGCAACCGTCGCACCTGCCGGCGTGACCACGACCTTCTCCAGCAACCCGGCACCGGTGCGTGCCGGAGCAAAATTCCCCGTGGTTGTGCTTGCCGCTTCCACAGGCGGTCCGCAGGTGCTGATGCGGCTGGTGCCCAGATTCCCGAGAAACTTCCCCGGAGCCGTGCTGCTGGTACAGCACATGCCGGGAGTGTTTACGACCCGGTTCAGCCAGCAGCTTGCGGAAATCGCTTCGATCAAGGTGAAAGAGGCCGAGCAGGGCGAACTGATGCATCCGGGTAATCTCTACGTGTGTCCAGGGTCGCATCACATGCGGGTTTCGCCAACCGGACGCCTCACCCTGGACGATGGTCCGCGAATCGGCGGATACCGTCCTTGCGCCGATCTTACGATGGAGGCGGCAGCCTCGTTTGCTGGAAACATGGTGACGGCGGTTGTCCTGACGGGCATGGGCGCGGACGCTTCGCGGGGGGTGAGAACGGTGAAGGATGCGGGGGGATACGTCCTCGCGCAGGACGAGGCGACGTCGGTGATTTTCGGCATGCCATCGGAAGCGATCAAGACCGGCGCGGTGGATCAGGTTTTAGGCCTCGATGAGATCTATGCCGCGATCGAGAAGCGCGTGCTTTATGTCTTCGGCGCACAGAAGGCCGGCGTGCTATGAAGCGGATCAGCGCCGAAAAGAAGCCGGTTCATCGCCGCGAAGCGGTGATCCTGTTCGGTGTTGGTGATTTCACGTTTGCCATTGCAGCCGCAGTCGTTGACGAGATCCGCAACACGGACGGCTTGCAGCCGATTGGCGTGGCCGGGGACATGCGCGTGCCCAAGGTGAAGTACCGTCTCAAGCGCGACGGGCGCACGTTCTACGTAGTGGATGCGGGGCAATACTTTCGCATGTTGCCCGCGCAGGCGACCCGCCTGCTGCTGTTGCGAGATTCGCATGTGGCCGTGCTCGTCAGCCATGTTGACCGCATGACCGAGATCGGAAATGTTCTTGCGTTGCCACATGCCTTTCGTGGCGAGGAGCGAGCGTGGTACCGCGGTCTTACCGTACTTGATGCATCCGGCGATATGCCCGTGGTCGTGCCGGTCGTGAGGCCCGAGGGATTTCTGAGCGGAGATGAACTGAAGTTGGTCGAAGCAGGAGAGCCGTCGAGAGTTAGAGGATGAGGTACCCCAGTTCGCGAAGCTAGCCTGGGAAATGCAGACGTCGATGTTATGAGCCAGTTGCCAGCCAATTCGTTCGTGTTGTTCCCGATGGGAAAGAAGCGCTTTGCGCTACCCGCGGACTCGGTTGCCGAGTTGGCGCGTCCGGACATGCTGCAAGCTTTTCCCCACACGACTCCGCTCATGACCGGCGTGCTGGTGCGCCGTGGACACATCATTCCAGTGTGCGACGTCGCCGGCGTGCTGGTCGGACCGAGCGCGCCCGCCCGCAAGTTCTACCTCATCGCCAACCGCGCATTTTGCGATGTACCCGGGCAGGACAAGAAGACCGTGGAATGGACGGCGGTCCCCGTTACCGGCGAATGCGAATTGGTCAGCGCCAGGCTTGTGCCGCCAACCGGAGCCTTGCCCGAATACGTCACCGGATTGTTGCAGGTCCTGGGCGACTTGATCGAAGTAGTCGATCTGGAGAAACTTATCTCCGATTACGCGAACGTCACGCCCGTTCGCGCGAAGACCGCGCGGGAGGTGCGTGCATGAGTACCGGCGCCCCCAGGATATCGAAAGTTCTGTTGATCGACAGCAACGTCTTTTTCGCCAAGCGCCTCACCGAAGCGCTGAAGCGCGAAGGTTGCGAGGTCATTCACTGCGCACAGACCGCCTATGCGCTGACAATGCTGGAATGGAACATGCCCGACGTGATCCTCTGCGCGACGAACCTGCGCGAGATGGGCGCGTTCGACATACCGCGCATTCTTCGCGCCGACACGAAGACGGCGCAGATTCCGATTGTCGCCATCGGCGAAGGCGGCGAGCATACCCTGATGAAGGCCTTCCGTGCAGGTTGTGACGACTACGTTGACCGGCGTATAGGCGCCGAGAGCATCGCCGCGCAGGTGCGAACCTTCATGCGCAGCCAGCAAGATGGTTTCCAACCAACGCAGATGCTGAACACGCAGGAAACCGCGCTCGAAGGCAGCCTGTCGCATCTCGATTTGCCGGGGATCATACAGATGCTGGGCCACTCGCGCCAGACCGGAGCCCTGCACATCAACGCGGGCGTGGCTGACGGAATCATCTTCTTCGATGCCGGCGATGTGTCGCACGCCGAGATGGGCGACCTGATCGGCGATGATGCCGTCGTTCATATCGTGAAGAATTGCGATGGCCTGGAAAAGGGCGTTTACAAATTTGTGCCCGGACACACCGCTGCGACGCGCACCGTTCTCAGGTCGGTGACCGAGTTGATGCTGGAGGCCTTGCGCGAGCTGGATGAAGAGCGCGGACTGGCCGAGGGAGGTTTCTAAAGATGAGCCAGACACCGACGGTTTACTTCATTGACGACAGCGCAACCATGCGCGAGGTGATCAAGATCGCTTTCCGTCGCGAGAGCATGAACGTCGTCGCCTGCCACAGCGGCGACGCGGCGCTCAGCCAGATGGAACAGATGCCGCCCGACGTCGTCATCAGCGATCTCATCATGCCCGAGAAAGACGGGTACGAGATCTGCCAGTACGTGAAGACACACCCTCGCCTGAACCGGACGCCCGTCATTCTGATGTCCGGCGTGGTCAACCGCGCCGTCGCGGAAAAAGCATTTTCCGTTAAGGCCGACGAGCTGATCCGCAAGCCTTTTCAGCCGCAGGATCTCATCGCCCGCGTGCGTCATCTGCTCAATCCCAAGGGAACCATGCCATCGGCTCCCGTAGCCGCCGCTGCTCCCAGCGCGTTGAGCAGCATCTTCGCCGCACCGGCTTCCGGAATGCCGGGCCGAAGTGCCGCGACCGCACCCAGACCGCTGACGCCGTTTACTCCCACACAGGCTCCGATGGTCATTGGCAATCCGCGCGTCGGGATGCCTCCGCGAGACGCCGGGGCGGGACCGCGACCGGCGCCGCCATTGCCGCCACAGCGTCCAGCGCCTCCTAGTGCGGAAGCGCAACGACTCAAGGTCGAGGTCGCCCGCCTCGAAGGATTGGTAAAGAAACTCCAGGCGGAATTGCAAGCCGAGCGCGAGTATTCAAAAGCTCTCGAAGAACACGTCAAGACCCTGCAGGACGCGGACTAGTGTCGAAATGTGACCGTTTTAGGGTGGTTTATAATAGAAGTAGGGCGTGCCAGATTATTTTCGGCGCGCCGAGCTCTGTAGTATCAATTAGCTGAGTTATTTTCGGCCTTAATTATCGGAGGTTCCAAATGGAAGGACTGTTTCAGCCCATGCATCTGCTGGTGATCCTGATCATCGCCATGCTGGTGTTCGGGCCCAGACGCATCCCTGAGCTCGGCAAAGCTCTCGGCGAAGGTATCAAGGGATTCAAAGACGGAGTTAACAACAGAGAGGCGGCCAATAACCCGCCGACGGCGCAGAACGCGCAGAATACGAATAGCAGCACCGAAACCAAGTCGTAATCCGTCGAAGACTCACGGCTGTCGCGAGGGCGTCCAGCCCTCGCCGCCTCTCACGCGAACATGAATTCCTTCGTCCGCAGGTCGCGGATCAGGTCGCGCAGCTTTGCTGCCTTCTCGAATTCGAACTTCTTCGCGGCTTCGCGCATATCGCTCTCCAGCCGGGCGATGTAAGTGTCCAGTTCTTCCTGTGATTTGAAATCGGGAATGCCGTTCGCTTCCGGGTTCGCGAGATCCGCGTAGTCGGCCGCTACAATCGCCGCGAGCGCCATATCCACGGGCCGAATGATCGACAACGGCGTGATCCCGTTCGCTTCGTTGTACGCCTGCTGTATGGCGCGGCGGCGATCCGTCTCGCCAAGCGCCATGTTCATCGAGTCCGTCATGCGATCGGCGTAAAGGATCGCTCGGCCTTCGAGGTGGCGCGCGCAGCGTCCAATCGTCTGTATCAGCGAACCCTGCGAGCGCAGGAACCCTTCCTTATCGGCATCGAGAATCGCCACCAGCGAGACTTCCGGCAAGTCGAGCCCTTCGCGCAGCAGGTTGATTCCGATCAGCACGTCGAACTCGCCCTTGCGCAGATCGCGCAAAATCTTCACCCGCTCCAGCGTCTCGATCTCCGAGTGCATGTAGCGGCAACGTACGCCTACCTCGCTGTAATATTCAGCCAGGTCCTCGGCCATGCGCTTCGTGAGGGTCGTTACCAGCACGCGTTCGCCTCGCTCCACGCGCTTACGGATCTCGTGCAGCAGGTCGTCGATCTGTCCCTTCACCGGGCGCACTTCGGTTTGCGGATCAACCAGCCCCGTCGGACGAATGATCTGCTCGACCACCACTCCGGCCGACTTCGTCAACTCATACGGCCCCGGCGTTGCCGAGACGTACACCACCTGGTTCACGCGATTTTCGAACTCCTCGAACGTCAGCGGACGATTGTCCAGCGCCGACGGCAGCCTGAACCCGTACTCGATCAGCGTGGACTTGCGCGACCTGTCCCCATGCCACATGCCGCGCAGTTGCGGCACCGTCTGGTGTGATTCGTCGATGAACAGCATGTAGTCGCGCGGCACGTAATCCAGCAGCGTCGGCGGAGGCTCCCCGGGCAGCCGTCCCGTGAAGTGCCGCGAGTAGTTTTCGATGCCGTGGCAGTAGCCCATCTCCTTGATCATCTCGAGATCGAAGCGCGTGCGCTGATGGATTCGCTGCGACTCCACCAATCGCCCTTTTTGTTCGAGATCGGTTTCCCACCACGCCAGCTCTTTCAGAATCGATTCAACCGCGCTGTTCTTCTGCTCCGGCTTCATCACATAGTGCGACTTTGGATAAATCGGCAACCGCGCATACTTCTGCTTCACCGTGCCGAACAGCGGATCGATCTGCGCCAGCGACTCGACTTCGTCCCCAAACAGCTCGATGCGATAGGCGTTGTCGTCGTAGGTAGGGAAGACTTCGATGACGTCGCCGCGAACGCGGAACGTCCCGCGCCGGAAATCTTCGTTCGTGCGCTCGTAAAGGATCTCGACCAGCTTGCGCGTGATGTCCTCGCGCTTGATCTTCTGGCCCTTCTCCAAAAACAGCAGCATCCCGTAGTAGGCGTCCGGCGAGCCCAGGCCGTAGATGCAACTCACCGAGGCCACGATGATGCAGTCGCGCCGCTCGAACAACGACCGCGTCGCCGACAGCCGCAGCTTGTCGAGCTCGTCGTTGATCGTCGCTTCCTTCTCGATGAAGACGTCGCCGGAAGGAATGTAAGCCTCGGGCTGATAATAGTCGTAGTACGATACGAAATACTCGACGGCGTTCTGCGGGAAAAAGTGTTTGAACTCGTGATAGAGCTGCGCTGCCAGGGTCTTGTTGTGCGCCAGGATCAGCGCCGGGCGGTTGAGCGCCTCGATCACCTTGGCCATCGAGAAGGTCTTGCCCGACCCGGTGACCCCCAGCAGCACCTGGTGCTTCTCGCCGTCGTAAACGCCACGGGTCAGCGACTCAATGGCTTTCCCCTGGTCGCCCTGCGGCTTGTAGTCGGATTGAAGTTTGAAGTCCATAGCAAGAGCGGTCAGCGATCAGCGGTCAGTGCTCAGTCGAAAACAACGCAGCGCCGGCGTCCCGCCGGCTGTCGCGAGGGCGTCTCGCCCTCGTAACAGTAACCAGCCCAACGCGCTTGTCATCCTTCACAGGCCGCATCCAGCCTGCTGACCATCTCCTCATTATAACGGTGCTCTGTTGGTACCCCACGTTCGCGAAGCTAACGTGGGTGTTCGCTGATCGCTGATCACTGATCGCTGACCACTGACCGCTTCTTCTATAATCCTCTCGTGAACCGCTACTTGCGAAACGCTCTCATCGGACTCGGAGCCGTTGCCGCCGGAGTGATCTTTCACGACTGCCTCGTCCGTCCGTGGTACATGCGCTGGGGCGCGACCGACGCTGAGGTTAGCCGCGTGTGGCCCGGAGACGAACTGCTCTCCGGGCGTGCCGACCGCTGCACTCGCGCCATCACCATCAACGCGCCCGTCGAGCAGGTCTGGCCGTGGATCGTCCAGATCGGACAAGATCGTGGAGGCTTCTACAGCTATACGTGGTTTGAAGACCTGCTTCTCGCTGACATTCACAATGCCGACCGCATCCTGCCCGAGTTCCAGACGCGCAACGTCGGCGACTCCGTCTGGATGGCGCCCAGGCATCGCTACGGCGGCAATGCCCGTATGACCGTCGTGCAACTGGTTCCGAACCGGGCCATGGTGCTCGTCATGCCGCCCGACGTTGACAACGTGCAGCGCGGTCTGCCTCCGCAACAAGGCATCTGGCAGTTCTTGGTCGAACCCATCGACGCGCACTCCACGCGGCTCATCATGCGCGGCGTTGGCCCCGAGGGATTCGACTTCTTCCGCCGCGAAATCTTCGACCCCGGCCACTTCATCATGGAGCGCAAGATGATGCTGGGAATCAAGGCGAGGGCGGAAGGGAAGTTGAAGTCGTAGCGCCGGTGTCCAGACGATCACAGCGCGCCAAGTGCGCGTCGGGGCGTGCGTAACGGCTTTTCCAGAAAGCACCTAGGGCAGGGTAGCCAGTCTTGTTACGAAAACGGAAATTTTCCATTCCGAGCTGCTGTATTTGCAATTACGCCAGTATCATCAACTGTGACATTGGTTGAATGGCCGCGAAATAGATTGTGACCAAAGGTTAAGATCATTTGGAAGAGAATTTGCATCATAACTACTTGACTACGGCCAAGTATGCGATTAGATTTTGGCAATCAAGACGGGGGTGTAGCGTGCTAAAATCCCACTTACACCAGCTACCCACGACGAAAGAGGTTCGAACGCCTCCAGCGGCGATTGATAGTGAAGCTATGAGCGAAAAACAAATTGGTGCCGCTGTTCGACGAATCTACGAAACTTATGGCGGGAATCTCGACGCCTTTTTCCGTCAGTTCGCTGTTCAGCAAAAGGCTGAGTGCGTCCCCTCGCCCGGACCCGTGGTAGATACGATCGTCAAGTACCGCGGGACAAGAGATGCCGACTCCGAACGCTGAATTTCGCGAAGATCCTTCCAACTCGATTTATCTTTCCGGCGAGATCAACGAAGAAACTGTCAGTCGGCTCATGCCAGTCATTAATGACGTGAGGCTACGAAGCAGCCAGCCTATCACGCTATACATAGATAGTCGGGGCGGGAGCACATTCCACGCTCGCATGATCCACGGACTTCTGAAAACGCCCACACAGGATGGGTCTACTCGCCGATTAATTACGGTTGCCGCAGGAACGGCCGCCAGTGCCGCAGCGGATATGCTTGCGTCGGGTGACTACGCGATAGCTTATCCGCACGCGTACATTCTGTTCCATGGTACGCGACAACGGCTTCCACAACAGAACGTTACGAAGGAGTATGCCAGCTCTCTGGCAGAACACCTGAAGGAAACGAACGAGGGATTCGCACTGATTTTGGCAAACCGTTCGTTCCGGCGTTTCTTTTTCCGTTACATCTTAATGAAGCCGAAATTCGACTCTTTGAAAGAGGAACTCGGGCGTCCGAACATGGAGGATGTTGAGTGCATGGCAGAACTCCTGAAACGCAACGTCGAAAGCCATGCGTCACTTCCGGAACGTGCTTTGAGCCAGCACAGGCGTCTTACTCAACTCGAAAACTACATCTTGTCTCGGTACCGCCGTAAGTTTCCGAACGATGGTCATTTCGAGGCGTTCGTGCTTCGGTGCCTGATCACTTATGAACTCAAAGAGAATGGGCGGGACCCTTCGTGGACTTTTTCTGAGGTCGGGCTTGCCCAAATGCAAGACGACTTTTTGATTCTTAAGGACTATCGAACCGGCCAACATGCGAGCAGCATTGAGGGTCTTGTACGACAATGGGGTGCGTTCTGCCTCGATCAAGAGCAGCGAAAAGTTTACTCCACAATTCCGGCCGAAAAACGTGACGAATGGCTCAGGCTTAGTACTGGCGAAAACGTCCGGGCTTTGTGGTACTTCTTTGTATCCATATGCCGGTTTTTGCAAGAAGGCGAGAACACGTTGAGTGCCGAGGATGCCTATCATTTTGGTTTAGTGGATGAGGTTGCGGGGCGAACTGACCTGCCCTGCTTCCGGATGATAGCTGAAGATGCCGACGCGAGCGAACGGGACGCCGCAACACAGGAAGAACTACAAACGGAAGTTCCGACCACGATTGCCGCGGCGGGCGATATCGAAATAACATCCGATCCTAAAGAATCGCCCGAACCCGAGAAGAAACATTCTGCGAAGGCGAATTGACGTCGCGGTTAGTTCAGGCGAGTTCATCGTCGGTATGCCTGTTCCACTTCTAGAAATTTTCCCCACCCGATGTCAACTCCCCGCAGAAACACTGTATGCTGCGACGCGGACAAATATCCACGCCATGGGAGGAACGATGTTTCGAGAAATTCGCAGGCGCGACCGGGCGTTACCTGAAGCCGAAGCTCGCGAGATCCTCGCGCGCTCCGAACACGGCGTGCTGGCCACGGTTGGAGCCGACGGATGGCCCTATGCTGTCCCCCTCAACCACGTTCTAGCCGGAGACGTGCTCTACATACACTGCGCCTCCGAAGGACACAAGCTGGAAAACATCGCCGACGAGGGGCGCGTTTCCTATTGCGCCGTGGCCAGCGCAACAGTATTGCCGGCGAAGTTGTCCACACTCTACGAGAGCGCGATAGTGTTTGGCCGCGTCACCCTGGTAAGCGACGCGACCGAGAAACAACGCGCCCTCGAATTGCTCGGCCAACGCTTCTGTGCGGAGTTCACGTCCGAGGTGGAAGATGCCATCCGGAAAGACGGTCCTCGTACCACAATCCTCCGCATCCAGATTGAACGCATCACCGGCAAAGCGCACCGGCTGACCGCTTAACAGCTTGTTCCATTTCTAGAAATTTTCCACCGCCGGTGTTAGCCTGCCGCAGAAATCATGTATGCTGCTCCCACGTTGAACGCCGACATCGGCGACGATCTTTGACAGCATGGCAGACAGAGCCGTCCCGTAACTGAAGCGTAAACTTCGGCGCTCAAATCGCGAACGGTAGAGCGCAGATCGAATCCAGATCGAGTCCAATTAGATTCGACAGACTAACTGCTTTAGAATCATGGACCACCCAAATATCCCCCGGGGGAGGGTGGGTGGGGTAATCGAAAAGTAAACTCGACGACGCCTTCAATCGCCCGATCACCCGAACATCCGACCGCCCGATCACCCGATGATGTTAGTCCGTGAAGCCTTCCCGCTCGGGCACCTGCGCCACGGTTTCGGATTTCGGAACGGGAGCGATAGCGAACACGGCGGGAAGCTCCTCGGGTCGGTCGATCAGCACGTCGGGCGGAGCTAGGTCGAGCGTCTGGGGCGCGAGGCCGTAGGTGACGCCGATGGACCACATCCCTGCGTTGCGCGCCGTCAGGATGTCGTTCGACGAGTCGCCGATCATGACAGCCTGGTCCGGGCGGACTCCGGCTTCTTCGCACAGCTTGAACGCACCGAGCGGGTCGGGCTTCTTCGTGTGGAAGCTATTGCCTCCATAGGTCTCGAAGAAGAACGAACCGAGTCCGAGCGCCTCGACAATAGCACGTGACGGATTGACCGGCTTGTTGCTGAGCACGGCCATCTTGAGGTCGCCATCGGCTTCGCGGATCGCGCGTAGTGCCTCGATCATCCCTGGGTAAACGTAGGTGGTATCGAGCTTGTGCTCCCGGTACCACTTCATGAAGTATTCGAGTGCGTTCTGCACTGCGGTTTCGTCGTCCGGATCACCCAGTGCGCGGCGCACAAGCATCGGTGCGCCGTCGCCAATGTAGCTGGCGATCAGGTCGCACGGCAGTTCGGGCTGATGCAGCCAGCGCAGCATGGCGTTTACGGAGTTGGCGAGGTCCTGGCGCGAATCGACCAGCGTGCCGTCGAGGTCGAATAGGAGCAGCTTGATTTTGTCGGCCGGTATGGCCCTGTTGATTCTTATCATCGTGCAGAACGAATACGAGGAATCGTAAAGATTAGTGTACAGGCTTTTTTCAGCATCTTCCCTCATTCCGAATACATCTGTCTGTCAAGGGATTGGAAGCATCCAAAGAAGTGCGGCGGGTTGGCGAAAGTCGAGCGTCCAAACCTGCCGCTTTGTCACGCTTCGAAAACCGGAGAAGCAGATGGGCAGAGCGGCCGTGCGCGTTTGAATCCTGGGGGAGAGTCGATGGCGGCGAGAACTGAACTGAATGTTGTTCCGATCGACCAGAAGAAATACGAGGGGCTGACCCGCGAGCAGCTCATCGAGATATACCGCACGATGTATCTCTCGCGCCGATTGGACGACCGCGAGATTCTGCTAAAACGCCAGCAGAAAATATTCTTTCAAATCTCAGGCGCCGGACACGAAGCTCTGCTGGTTGCCGCCGGCATGCTCCTGAAACCCGGCTATGACTGGTTCTATCCGTACTATCGTGACCGCGCACTATGCCTGACGCTTGGCATGACGCCCTACGAGCAGTTGGCCGAAGCCGTCGGTGCCGCCGACGATCCGAACTCAGGCGGCCGCCAGATGCCGTCCCATTGGGGACACAAGGCGCTCAACATCGTGACCCAGTCCTCGCCGACGGGGACGCAGTTTCTGCAAGCAGTCGGTTGCGCGGAAGCGGGCCGCTACTTCGCGCGTCATCCCGAAGCGGCAGCGAAACCCCACCCTTCGCAAGGCGAAGGATGGGGCACCCAAGATTATCGCCAGTTCAAGGACGTGACGTTTCACGGGGACGAAGTCGTGTACGTGTCCGGCGGCGACGGCGTCACCAGCGAGGGCGAGTTCTGGGAGGCGATGAACAGCGCCTCGAACAAGAAGCTGCCGGTACTGTTCCTGATCGAGGACAACGGGTACGCGATCTCTGTCCCCGTGGAAGTGAACACGGCGGGAGGAAACATTTCGCGCCTGGTAGCGAACTTCCCCAACTTCCATTTCGCCGAGGTCGATGGAACCGATCCAATTGCCAGCTACGCAGCGCTGAAAGACGCCGTCGAATATGTACGCTCGGGCAAAGGTCCGGCGTTTGTGCATGGGCACGTGATCCGGCCTTATTCGCACTCGCTGTCGGACGACGAGCGGTTGTACCGTCCACCGAGCGAGCGCGAGAAAGATGCGCAGCGCGATCCGATCACGCGTTTCCAGATGTATCTGGTGCGTGAAGGCATTCTCGACGAAACCGCAATCAACAAACTCGAGAAAGAGGTCGAGGAGGAAGTACAGGTAGCGGCTGATCGTGCGCTCGAGGCCGCCGTCCCCGAGAAGGGATCGGAGACGCGGTATGTATATTCACCATACATCGACCCGACTTCGCCGCAGTTCGAAAGCCGGCCGGACTTTGCCAGGGCGACTGCCGTGGGAACGCCGGCGAAGGCGCAGCCCGACCGAACTTCCGATAGAACTATGGCGGACCTGATCAACGCCTGCCTCAAGGACGAAATGCGCCGCGACGATCGGGTCGTCATCTTCGGCGAGGACGTTGCGGATTGCAGCCGCGAAGAGTATCTTGAGCAGCACCTCATTAAAGGCAAGGGCGGCGTCTTCAAACTGACCGGCGGTTTACAGTGTGAGTTTGGCGGCGAACGCGTATTCAACTCACCCCTGGCTGAAGCGACCATCGTTGGCCGCGCCGTCGGGATGGCCACACGCGGACTGAAGCCGGTCGTCGAGATACAGTTCTTCGACTACATATGGCCGGCCATGCACCAGCTGAGGAACGAAATGCCGCTGATCCGCTGGCGCTCGAACAACAGCTTTTCATGCCCGGCGGTGGTGCGTGTGGCGATCGGCGGATATCTCACAGGCGGCGCGATTTATCACTCGCAGTCGGGTGAAAGCATGTTTACCCACACGCCGGGGATGCGCGTCGTGTTCCCGTCGAACGCGCTGGACGCGAATGGACTTTTGCGGACCGCGATCCGCTGCGACGATCCGGTGCTGTTTTTTGAACACAAGCGACTGTATCGCGAGACGTTTGGGCGCGCGCCGTATCCGGGGCCGGAGTACATGATCCCCTTCGGCAAGGCGCGGGTGGTGCAGTCGGGCGACGACCTGACGATTGTTACGTACGGCGCGCTGGTGCCGCGGGCGTTGCAGGCGGTACAGAAAGCCGAACGCGAACATGGCATCCGCGTCGAACTGATCGACCTTCGCACGCTGAATCCCTACGACTGGGAAGCTATCGCGACTTCGGTTCGCAAGACCAACCGCGTGATCGTTGCGCATGAAGACATGCTGAGTTGGGGCTACGGTGCCGAAATCGCCGCGCGCATCGCCGGCGAACTCTTTGAAGACCTCGACGCTCCGGTGAAGCGGATCGGGGCCAAGGACACGTTTGTCGCTTATCAACCGCAGCTTGAGAACGAGATACTGCCGCAGGCGAAGGATGTGTACAAGGCGATCATGGAACTGGCCGAGTACTGAGGAAAAAGAAACCACGGATCGGACGGAACAAAACGGATCAGGAATTAAAGTTTAAAGAACGAGCTTTTGAAATTTCGTTTTGGAATCCGTAAGAATCCGTGTTGATTCGTGGTTGGATTTTCATCAAGCCTCTGCTTTCAGTGCTCGCGCTTCGGCATCGCTATCATGCTCGTGAAATTCGATGTTGATGCCGCGTTTGCGCATCTCGTCGATGTACAGTCCGGCGGGAACATCGAGTTCCTGCAGGATCGCCCCGCGCTTTTCGATCACCCCGGAAGCCAGCATCTGAACCACGACTGCCGCTGACCAGGCGGTGGTGCGCATCATCGAGGTCATCTTCGTCTTGGGATCGTAGTGATCGACCACGGTGAACGACGCCTGGCGGTTCTTGAGATGACCGTCCACGCGGAGGATGGTCACGTCCGGTTCATTGCTGGCGAACTTATTCTCAAGAACCTTGGCCATGAGCGCGCGCGGAACGACTTTCTCCCTGCCGATCTTGATCGGATCGCTCGAGAAGAGCCCCAGATCATACAGTGCGCGAATGATGGCAAGATGTCCCTGATAGCGCAAAGTCTTTTCGAAGCATTCCCCGACTTTGCCCTGGAACGTTTCCGGGAGTGTCGAGGTGCCTCCGGATGTGTGAAACGCGTCAAGTGGCGGAAATCCCGCAATGATAAACGTTTCGGGTTCGCTCAGGGGTTCGATCGTCGTGATCTTGCCCTTGCGCAGAATCTGCGCCGGTTCGACGTATTCATTGATCAGACCTTCAACTGAAAAAACGATCTGATAGTTGAATGGGCGCACGGGCTCAAGGGGCAGGCCGCCGACGTAGATTTCGATAGCATCGGCTTTTCCGCCCAACAGGCGCACCAGTTCGCCGCCGAGGATCGAAGCCATTCCGGGCGAAAGTCCGCAATCGGGGGCGATTGTGACCTTGCGCTTCTTCGCTTCTTTATCCAGCTTGAGTTCTTTTCGAACGACGCTGTTGTTGCCGCCGAGGTCGGCAAAATGGCATCCGGCCTTGATCGCGGCCTTGCACAGGCCGAGATTGTAGAAATACGGAACGGCAGAGAGTGCGGCACCGTGGCCGCGCATCAACTTCACGACTGCCGATTCCTTGCTGGCATCCACTTTCGCTGGATGTACCTTTTTCGACTTGGTCAGCTTGTTAACTCGCGCGGCGGCTTCCTTGGCGCGGCTTGCGTCCGTGTCGGCCAGCGTTACCAACTCGACTTCCGGCGCCTGTGCCATATCATAGGCGGCCGCCGAACCCATCATTCCAGCCCCGATCACTAGAAGCTTCATCAACTCACCCCTGCCGAAAAGAAAATGCCGGCGCAAAAACAGCTTCAGATCATACGCGCGCCGAAGCCGTCCAGCTTATCGCATTCAGGCGTTCAACTCCAAATACTATCGCGGACAGAATGGCTCACCATTCGTGGAAAATGAAGACCGCAACCACCATCAAGGCGAAACCAACACCATATTTCGAAGGTTGCGGGGTTGACCGGTCTCAGTTCGCAACGACCTGACGTACCCCCTACTACGGGAAAATCGTAAGTTGTTACAAACAAAGCTGGTTACAGTTTCAGCCTCGTTGAGGCTTGCTCAAGCCATTGATAATGTGAGACTTAAGCTCATCAGATTACTCTGGTAACCACTTCTCTTCATCCTCTACATACATTTTAGCAATTCGCGTGGGTAAACCCGACAGGAGTGGGGACATTATATTTTCCGTGGAATCAGCAGCTTACGTTGTTTTGGGCAGGTTGAGGGGCTTGACAGCTTGGGACCCTGAGACTCGGGTCAAGAAGGTAAGGAACAGTTGACGGGATGAGCGCACTTTGAAGGCACGGCGAAAGCGGAATGAGAATTAGCCATTAGTTTATTAGCCGTTAGCTGTTAGTGCGCAGAGGGAGCGGAGGAAGCAGGGGAAACTGAGGAGAGGAAGCTGTGAGAATCGGAATAGAATTAGCTGTCAGCTATTAGCTCGTTTAGCTGTTAGTGAAGACGCCTCAGTCCTCAACCCTCGGACGTCAGCCCATGGCGAGGTCGTCGGGTGATTCGAGCGGAGTTCCACAGACTCGGCAAATGATAGAGGAGCAGTCGCCGCACGTGAGTGGATCATCGACTTCGCGCGCGCAGGTCGGGCAGTAGAGTGCGGCGTCGGCAGGTTTGTTGTCCTGCTCGCGAGGAGTTTGAGCCATAACAATCGTGACTGTAACATGAGAAGAGCGTTGTAGGTGGAGGGTTACTGATGCCGGACAAATCGGCTGACGAGAGATTACAGGACGAGTTCAATCGTTGGGCAGAGCAGGGCCGTGGCGAGGAGATGGAGCAGCACCACATCAGTATCGCGGAACAGACGATCCGGCTGATGGACCTTAAACCCGGAAATCGGGTACTCGATTTGGGATGCGGGGCAGGTTGGGCTACGCGGATTCTGGCACGGGCCGTCGAGGGCGGTCCGGTGGGAGCGGGTCAGGTGGTTGGCCTTGACGTCTCGGACGAGATGATACGGCGGGCACGGGCCGCCTCGCGCGAGTTCGACAATATTCTTTACGTTTGGGGCTCGGCGACGGAAGTCCCATGGGAAGGGGACTACTTCGAGAAGGTGCTGTCGATCGAGTCGTTTTACTACTACCCCGATCAGGGGGCGGCACTGGACGAATTACTCCGCGTGATGGCCCCGAACGCGTCGCTATTCATTCTGATTAATCTGTACCAAGAGAATCCATACTCGCTGCGTTGGGTCGATGGGCTGAATGTTCCGGTACAGGTCCGGTCGGAGCAGGAATACGTGGAACTCCTCGGCGCACATGGCTTTCAGGACGTTGACGCGCGGCGCATTCCCGATCTGACGCCGACGCCAGACGAGTATACGGGCAAATGGTTTGCCAATGCCGACGAGTTGAGGGAATTCAAGCGAGTCGGGGCGTTGCTGCTGATGGGAAGAAAGCCTGGGGCGAGTAAGTCCCCACGTTAGCTTCGCGAACGTGGGGTGCCGTCCGTGCGGTCGCAACCTGCGCAAAAGAACAGAGAGGTATCCGCGTCCCGCCGTGATTCAGCCTGGGGCAAGACGAATCAAAGCGGGGCGCGGCACTGCCGGCGCTGTCGGCGATCCTGCCGGCAAAAGTCACCTCTAACGAAATAGACGCGCGAGATGGGAAATGGTGAGGTCGATTGATCAGTTAGTGATTTGGTGAGTGACGATTTTGAAATTATCAATCAGCAAAGCCCCACTCAAGCCGAAAGCTGGGCTTGAATGGGCCACCATCAATCCAGGAATCTGTACTTGAACATGTGCCAGAGGGCCGCGACGCCGTCTTTCCAGCCGATCTTCTTGCCCTGGTCGTAGGTGCGGCCGTGGTATGAAATTGGCACTTCATAGATGCGGCAGCCCAATTTCGCCGTTTTGATCGTGACCTCCGGTTCGAAGCCGAAGCGGTTCGACTTGAGCGTCATCTTTTCGAATATCTCGCGACGGAACGCCTTGTAACCCACTTCCATGTCATTCAGATTCAGGTCCGAAAGTATGTTGCAAAAGAGCGTCAATGTGCGGTTAGCCTGGTAGTGCCAGAAGTACAGCACGCGATGGACGCCGCCGTGGAAGCGGTTGCCGAAGACCGCGTCGGCACGCCCGGTCAGGATGGGGTCGAGCAGCACGGGAAAGTCGCTCGGATCGTATTCGAGGTCGGCGTCCTGCACCAGCACGATGCCGCCCGTTGCCTGCTGAATGCCGGTGCGTACCGCTGCTCCCTTGCCCTGGTTCTGCTCGTGCAGAAAGAGCTTGAGGGTCGCGTTCTCGTTTTCGTAGAGGCTGGGGAATTCGCGTTCGAGTTGGACGAGAATGTCGCGCGTACCGTCTTTCGAGCAGTCGTCGACGATGACCACTTCCTTGCGCAATGGCAGCAGGCCAGAGCCCGGGTTCACGGTCTCCGCGCGCACGACGGTGTTGACAACACGACGAATTGTCGCCTTCTCGTTGTAGCAAGGGATGATGATCGACAATGTCGTGACGGGCAAGATTTCTTCATCGACTTCGAATGTGGGGCGTGCCAAGAGTTCCTCTTTAGCCATGCGTCCCTCCCGAGTTTCGGAAATTAAATAAACGGCGACCATCAACAGGAACGGCTCGATGGGAGCACGGTAACGTGGATGGGGGAAAACAAAATAGTACACCGCAGGGTATGCAACGAACAGCGCCGCGAGCAGGCCGTCGCCTTTCTTGCGATTCTTGAGCGCAAGTCCGAGTCCCCACCAGCCAAGGATGGAGGATGCCAAAAACAGCCAGTTCTTGGCCGGCATGATCACGCCGCCCCAAGGCAGATCGGCCCAGTAATAGAGGGCTTTGTTCAATGTTGCGGTGGCGAACTGGGCGGGGTGCGAGTGAATCCACTGCAGCGCCTCGTGTTTACGGGCGGCGACGTAGGCGAGTTCGCCCATGTCGCGATATTTTTGAAGCTCGACAGGATTGTGGCTGGGATGGAGCCAGGACATCCAGAGGCCGTCGGCGTTCGGACCATTGCCCATGCGGAATTCCGCGCCGAAATTGCTGCGGATGAAAACGAAGCGTCCCAACGTTTCGTAGTTGCGGATTAGCCAAGGCGAGATCGTCGCGAAGAAGATGAGGGCGGCCAATGCCGAAGGAAGAAACCAGTTCGCGCGCCGGCGTAGGCGGCGATATACCAGCCAGAAGCCAAAGAAGGGCAGGACGGATAAAACAGATGGATTCGTCAGAGCGGCAACGCCCCAGAGAAATCCCCAGAGCGCCCAGCGGCGGTAGCTGTTCTCGGATTCTTCAAGCTGGAGCGTGATTAGCAACAACGTGGCGAGTAGAAATTGCGTGATGCTGGTTTCCCATATCCACTTAATCGCCCAGTACATTGCGTAGGGAAACAACGCCCACGTCCAGGCCGTCCACTTGGCGACTTTGAGCCCGAAGATGCGGCGCGCAATGTAGAAGAGTGGTATGCAGGTCAAGGCCGAGAACAGCGAATTAATCACAAACAACGCTAAGGCGGAGCTGCGGGTGTAGATCCCGAAGAGCTTAAACACGCCCGCGATGAGGTAAGGATAGGCCGGCGGTTCCCAGGCCGTGGGGCCGGTGTGGAATTCGGTGAAGGGACTCGCAAAGCCTTCGCCAGTCGCAATGGCCTTCGCAATGCGGCCCATCTCCCAGCCGAAGCCGAAGTTCGCCTCGGTGACGCGGACCTTGTATTGATGCGTGATGCCGATCGCGATCAGCCGCAGAACAAAGGCGATGATGGCAATCCACACGACGCGATGCCGCCAGTTCACAAGGCGCGGAGCGGTTGTCCGAGGTACCTCGGCGGCGACATTTTGAAGATTGGTTGAATTCATGCTGTTCAGGTCAATATTAGTCGAGATCGTGCCAGGAGCGAACGTCTAAGTCTCGCGATGGTCTGGAGGTAAACAGGTCCCAGAGTTTGACCGCTGACAAAGCGCAAGCCTAAACTAGTGTATCGCGGTGTCTTCGGTGTGACATCTGTCACTGTGCAGTCGTTTGTTGGCGGGCGACAATCGAGGTACCCAATTAGTTTGACCTAATAGAGAGGCCCCATGGGCGGTTGGCTGCAAAACCGATTCGAAAAGAACTTTCTTGTCACCTCCGTTGACTACGTTTTCAACTGGGCGCGGAAGTCGGCGCTCTGGCCGATGACCTTTGGCCTGGCCTGCTGCGCGATCGAAATGATCGCATCCACGACGGCGCGCTTCGATATTGCACGCTTTGGGTCGGAAGTATTTCGTCCCAGCCCGCGCCAGAGCGATCTGATGATCGTTTCCGGGACGGTGACGCTGAAGATGGCTCCGGTGGTAAAGCGCGTTTACGACCAGATGCCCGATCCGAAGTGGGTGATCTCGATGGGCGCGTGTTCGTCAGTCGGTGGCCCATTCAATACCTACTCCGTTTTGCAGGGCGTGGACCGCGTCATTCCCGTTGACGTGTACGTGATCGGCTGCCCGCCGCGTCCGGAAAACCTCTTCTACGCGCTGCTCAAGCTGCAGGACAAGATCGACACGATGTCCATAGCGAAGAAGCCCACAGAGGTTCGGCTGAACGAGGGCATGCTGGACGAGTTCAAGAAGAACGTGCGCATCGCGCAGAGCTTGCAGGAACAGAACGCGGGAACGCCGGGAGTCGAAACCAGAGTTTAGGCTTCAGTTTTCGAGCAGAAAAACCGCGCAGCGAAATGGCCGCTACGCGGTTTTGTTTATGGTGAATTGTCGGTTTCTATTTTTGTGGCGCGGTGCTCATGCCTGCTGCCTTGGCCTTGCTGGTGATGGACGCGGGGCAGTTGGTCGCAACCATGCTGACGCGGGCGACTACGAAGTCCTGGCCGCCGGCAGCCGACGACGATCCGGCTGCGGAGGTGTTGCCGCTCATACTGCTCCCGGTACCGGTGTTGGATTCAGCGCTGTTCGAGGCCGAGGTATTGCCAGCCGTGCCGCTGGTCCCGCCGGAAGTGCCTGAGGTCGAGGCGCTTGTCGACGGCTGTTCGGTACCCTGCAGTTTCACGTGGTGGCCGACATGGCCGCTAACGTCCTGCCCGGCACTGGAAATGTGTTCCGGCTGGCCGCTTACTGGGTAGATGTAATAGTCGGTCGCCGTACGGACGACGCAGCCGTCGATAGTCTTAGCGTTTCCCGAGCTGCTGCCCTGATTGGGCGTGTATGTGCCTGTCTGCGACGATTGTGCACCGGTAGCGGGCTCCCCGCCATAGCCTCCGGTCTGGGTCTGGGGTGCGGAACCCATGCCAGGCTGCGCGTTCGTGGGGTTACCCTGTTGCGTACCGGGAT
Source organism: uncultured Acidobacteriota bacterium (assembly GCA_963777415.1). GTDB lineage: Bacteria > Acidobacteriota > Terriglobia > Terriglobales > Acidobacteriaceae > JAEZPW01. The sequence goes on along the minus strand of CAVZQL010000014.1, from coordinate 293,732 downwards.
TTCCGCTTTGATCGCTCTGGGAGCCGCTGCTTGTCTGCGCCATCATACCCATGGCGAACAATAAAGCGACGGCCAACGCGAGAAGTGTGTACTTGCGCATAGTAGCTCTCCTTGTTGGTGGTGAAGTGGCGCAATCGTTGGGATGCCAGAGAGCGCTCCTGCGAAAGCAGCAGCAATCGATTCCATGGGATCGGGCGGCGGCCACTCAGGTGCCTGGGCCAGACGGCGCGCATGTTATAGGGGATTCGTTTATTATCGGGGCTGTCCTGTGACTTCGGACGCTGGCTATTATGTTGCCGAAGTGAGGCAAGGAGAAGCGATGTCAACGCAGAACACGCGAGCACTGCTGGTGATCGATGTCCAAAACGACTATTTTTCGGGTCCGATGCGGATCACGTATCCGGAAGGGAGTCTTGCGAGCATCTTGCGGGCCATGGATGCGGCCAATGAGGGTGGGGTTCCGATTGTAATGATTCAAACCGCGATACCGCGCCCGGACGCGAAAGTGTTCCGCCGGGGAACGCCGGGTTGGGAATTGCATCCCGAGGTCGCGCGCCGACCGTACGACGTTCTGATTCACAAAGAGTTGCCCGGCAGCTTCACCGGCACAAACTTGGACGAGTGGTTGCGAGAGCAGGGATTAGAGAGCGTAGTGATTTGTGGCTACATGACGCAAATGTGCTGCGATACAACGTCGAGGCAGGCCGTGCATCTCGGCTATACGGTGGAGTTCCTGTCGGATGCGACGGGCACCCTCGCCTTTAAGAATTCGGCTGGTTCAGTGACGGCGGAAGAGTTGCATCGCGCCATTCTGGTTGTGCAACAGTCCAGATTCAGCAACGTCACTACGGTGGATGACTGGATCCACAATCTCAAGTCTCCGATCCTTGCGGCAAAGGGCTTTTGAATTAACCGGCGGCTCAGCGCCGCGATGCATCAAAACCATTGTGTTTCCGACCGCCGGAGCCTGCGGTGTCCAACATCATGGCTGCGGCGGCGGTGCTTCTTCGAAGAAGAGAAGGGGCCGAGGGTGCAGGTGGAAACGCCGGCGCCTCCCGTGTTTGGAAAGGAAACAAACAAGCGAGTCAGTGATTCAGTGAATCAGTGATTCAGTGAATCAATGACTCAATGATTCACTCCTCGCCACGGGTGAGCCGAGTTTCTGCCTGCTAAAATGAAGCGTTTGCTCGGCAAAACTTCCAGTGAAACTTAAAGACAAGTTCGGACGTGAGATCACCGACCTGCGCCTGTCCGTGACGGACAGGTGTAACTACAAGTGCGTCTATTGCAGGACCGGGAACATGGGCGCGCAGTTTCCCGAGATGCCGATGTCGGATTACTTGCGGATGGCGCGCGTGTTTGTGAGGCTGGGTATCCGCAAAGTGCGCCTGACCGGTGGCGAACCGCTGCTGCGGGGCGGACTCGTCGAGTTCGTGCGCGAGTTGTCGCAGTTGCGGAATTGCGATGGGATGCCGCTAGAGATCGCGATCACCACCAATGGACATCTTCTGGCCGAAATGGCGCGACCTTTGCGCGATGCCGGCTTGACCCGCGTGACGGTCAGCATGGACGGCTTGAACGAAGAGAAGTTCGCGAAGATTTCGCGCGTGCATAATGCGTTTGCACAGGTGTTGGCCGGAGTGCGGGCGGCGAAGAAGTCCGGGTTGGAGCCGGTGAAGGTGAACTGCGTTCTGCTGCGCGGATTCAACGACGATCAGATTGAGGCGTTCGGCAATTTTGCTCGAGACGAAGGCGTGGTGGTGCGGTTCATCGAATTCATGCCGCTGGAAGAGGACCGGGTTTGGTCTCCAGACATTGTCGTGAAGAAGGACGAGATTGTGGCGCGGTTGTCCGAAGTGCGAGGACTGGTGGAAGTTCCGCGCAATTTCGAGAGCGAGACGGCACGACGTTTCGTGTTTGACGATGGCGTGGGCGAAATCGGGATTGTCGCCCCGGTGTCCGATCCCTTCTGCGGGAATTGCAGCCGCGTGCGCGTCACCTCGGACGGGAAGATTCGCACGTGTCTGTTTTCGGTATTCGAGCACGACCTGGCTGGACTCATGCGCCGCGGAGCAAGCGACGAGGAGATGGCGGAGTTCATCGCTGAAGTCGTAACGCAAAAAGAGGAGCGCCATCACATCGGCGAAGAAGACTTTATTCCCGCTTCAAGGACGATGGTGCATATAGGTGGATAGGTTCCCACGTTATCCTTCGCCCTGCGGGCTCAGGAGGAACGTGGGGCACCGTATAGCCGGTTGACTTCGCGTCCAGTATGATTCACACATGCCTGCAAGCACGAGCACACCACGCGCGGAATTGCATACACATTTGGGAGGCGCGGTGGATCCGCCGATTCTTTGGTCCATTGCGCACCGGCAGGGCATTCGTCTGCCGACGAAGGACTACTGGGATTTCGAGGCGATGATCACGATGGGTCCGAACGACCGCAATCGCGGCATCAAGGAGATGAACGAGCGTTTTTATCAATGGACGGAGCTGATCCAATCGTCCCCCGAGGCGATCCAGGAATCGGTGGCGAGCGTCATCGGCGGGGGCTACCGCAAATGCAATCTAGTGTTACAGGAATTGCGCTTCAATCCGATGTTCCGGAATCGCGGCGGCGAGCGCGATCTGGACCACATCATCAACGCGGCGCTCTGGGGAGTCGAGCGCGCATTGCTCGAATATCCGCAAGTCAGGGCGGGATTGATCCTGATGATGGATCGCCGGCTTACGCGAGCGCAAAACGCAATCATCCTGAAAAAGGCAATTAAGTATCACGGCAAGGGAGTTGTCGGAATCGACATTGCCGGTCCAGACCGGAAATCCTTTTCCATGTCAGCCATGACGCCGCTGTTTCGCCAGGCGCAGGATGCGGGGTTGGGAGTGACGGTTCATTGTGGAGAGACGGGAAATCTCGACGAGATGCGTTATGTCGTGCGCGAGATTAAGCCGCACCGGATCGGCCATGGTATCGCCGCTGCCGCCGATCCAAAACTGATGGACGAATTAGTCAAGGCGGGCATCACGCTGGAGCTTTGCCCGACGTCGAATCTCAAAAACAGCATGGTTCGCGATCATCGCGCGCTGAAAAAAATTGTCCGCAAGCTGGTTGACCACGGAGTCCGAACCACGGTGAACACCGATGGTCCGGAGTTGTACCATACGAATGTCTTTAAGGAACAAGAGTTCCTCATCAATATAGGCGCGATGTCCGCGTCTGAGATCGACCAGTGCAATCGATGGGCATTCGAGGCCGGGTTTGTTCACAAAGCCGCGCCCGATGGCGGACACTAGCAAATCCAAACAGAGATCATTTCAGAGGGCCCTAAATTAATGTCAGGTCAGATAGCCAGAACGTTTCAGCAAATTTGGAAGCAGATGGACAACGGGCGGCGTCGTCAAGCCGCAGCGGCATTCTTCACCAGCGTCGAAACCGCGGGCGAGCAGCGCCAGGTTGCGGCGTTGATCGCAAAGAAACTAAACTTGCGTCCGCAGAAAGCGGCGAAACTTCCACCGGAAAAAGCAGCCGGGTACCTGTCGGCGATTGAGTCGCTTGAAGAACCAATGGCCGCGTTGCTGATCCGCAGTTATCTCTTTGCTCAGCAAACGCCGATGCTGGCCATGTTTCTGGACGAACTACAGATACCGCACGAGAACGGTGTTATTCCCGATGGCAACACCGCCGTTCCAAGCGCCGATGCGCTTCGTGCGGCGACTGCGCGAATCAGCGCCGAGTTCGCGGCGGAAGACGTGCAGCTCTACTTGTCGGCTCTTGCGGCGAGCGACGCCGTGACGTGGGCGAACCTGGGCGAGGTGCTTGCAAGCGAACCGGCGTAGGTTTTGTCGTAGCTCGTTCCACCCCTACGGGGTTCACGGATTTTCCCCGCGAGTACCCCCGGACTTCCGTCCGGGGCTAAGTTCGGGATGCCCCTGCGGGGCAACAAACGGCAAGTCCGGAGCCTGCGGGGCAACAAACGGCAAGTCCGGAGCCTGCGGGGCAACAAACGGCAAGTCCGGAGCCTGCGGGGCAACAAACGGCAAGTCCGGAGCCTGCGGGGCAACAAACGGCAACTTCTCAGTGGGGCGTCAGAGTAGGGCGTCAGACGAGTTTGCTTTCCAATTCGGCCCAGCGGGCATACAACTCGTCCACTGCTTTTTGCGCCTGCTCCAACTCGGCATGAGTCTGGAGCAGGCGCGCAGCATCGCTGGCGATCGCGGGATCCTCGGCGGCCGCGCGCTTCTGCCGCAGAGTTTCTTCAGCTTCCATGACGCGCTGCTCGATCGTGGCGTGCTCGCGTGCCTCGATGTAGGAGAGCTTCTTTTTCGCCTGGGACTGATTCGGCTGGGGCTGAGTGTCGTCCGAGCGCGGCTGATTCTCGGGACCTCGCGCCTGCTCGCGTGTTCTTGACGCCCGCTCTTGCTCGTCCCGCCAAGCCTCGTACTGCGAGTAGTCGGCAAAAGCCTCGACCGCGCCCGTGCCATCGAGGCCGAGAACGATGGTCGAAACGCGGTCGAGCATGTAGCGGTCATGGGTCACAAGCACCAGCGCGCCGGCGAATTCGAGCAGACTTTCTTCCAGCAGTTCCAGCGTTGGGATGTCGAGATCGTTCGTGGGTTCGTCGAGCAGCAAAACGTCCGCTGGTTGCAGCATCAGTTGTGCAATCAGGACGCGGGCCCGCTCGCCTCCAGAGAGCCGTCCTACGGGCTGGTTCAACTGTTCGCCGCTGAAGAGGAAGCGTGAGGCCCAACTGGCCACGTGGACGACGCGGTCCTGATAAACGACGCTGTCGCTGTCGGGTGCGAGCGCTCTTCGCAGCGTGACGTCGGGGTCGAGCGGCCGGTTCTGGTCGAAGTACACGACTCGCAAAAACTCGGCCTGCTTGATTTCGCCCGAGGCCGGTTTCAGTTCGCCCCGCAAAAGGCGAAGCAGCGTTGTCTTGCCGCTGCCGTTCGGACCAACCAGCCCGACGCGCTTGCCGGCGCCGATCAGGAAATTCAGATTGCGAAACAGAGTTCGTCCGCCGATCTCATAGCTCAAATCCGTGAGTTCGATCAGGCGTTTGGTCTTGCGATCGGTCGCCGAAAAATCGATGTCTGCGTTTGCGCTGCGAGTCCGGGACTCCATTTCGCCGAGTTCCGCGATCATACCGTAAGCCTTGTCGATGCGGGCTTTCGATTTACTGGTGCGGGCCTTGGGACCGCGACGCAGCCACGTAATCTCCTGGCGTACGCGGTTTTCCAGTGCGTCCTGCTGCCGGGCCTGGGCGTGAAGAAAGTCCTCCTTCTTCTCCAGGAACTGGCTGTAGTTACCGTGTACGCGCAGCACTCCATCGGGATAGACGCGGCTGAGTTCCGCCGTTTCATTGGCAACGTTTTCGAGGAAATAGCGGTCGTGGCTCACGATCACGCAGGCAAACTGTGCGGTCTGCACCAAGCCTTCGAGCCATTCGATTCCTTCGAGATCCAGATGATTGGTCGGTTCGTCGAGCAGCAGCACTTGCGGTTGCTGCACAACCGCTTCCACGATGGCGAGGCGCTTGCGCCAGCCGCCGGAAAGCGACGCGGTCTGGGCGTTGAAGTCGGTGAATCCGGCGCGGCCCAGCCATTCTACTAACCGTCCCTCGCGCTCGTCTTCGGGTACTGCCGCGCGCTCTAAAGCGTGGACCATGACAGATCGCACTGTTGCTTCCGGCGCGAACTCCGACTGCTGTTCCACGTAGGCAAGCTTCGTACGTTTCCGGGTCGCGATCTCGCCCGAGTCTGGCGACATTTCTCCGGCCAGAATGCGCAACAGGGTCGATTTGCCCGATCCATTCGGGCCGATCAATCCGATGCGGTCACCTTCCGAAACCGTGAAAGAGACGTTCCGGAACAAAGGCGTGTCGCTGAAAGTCTTGCTGATGCTCTGTGCATTGATGATGGGAGGCAAAGGTCTTCGGGTCCTTGCAATGTGGATTCTTTGAGGATAGCAGGAAGGCGGGAATCAGTGGAGAAGAGTGGACCCGCGTAGTGGCAGAGCAAAATGAAAAACGGTGCCGTGGCCGAGCTGGCTGGTGAGTCCGATGGTGCCGCCATGTTCCTCAATGATTGCCTTTGCGATGGCCAGACCCATGCCGGTGCCTTTCACGGACTGGCGTTGCCCGCGACCGCGGAAGAACTTGTCGAAGACCATTCCCTGGTCGACTCCGTCAATGCCTGAACCCTGGTCCGCAACACTGGTGACGAGCGTCTGCCCTTGCGTCTCGGCGGTTATGGTGATCGTCGTTCCCGCGGGAGAGTACTTTGCCGCGTTGTCGAGCAGTTGCGACAGAACTTCCTCGATGCGCCGCAGGTCGATGTTGATGGGTGGAAGCGAGTCGGGTGCATTGATACGAACAACGTGCCGCGCAAGAGCGTTTTTGTTTGACTCCACGGCCAGGTCGATGGCTTCGCGAATGCGGTGCGGGGCAAGATGCAACTCCACTCCATGCGAATCGAATCGTGCCATTTCGGCGGCTTCGCCCACCAGACGATCGATCCGGTCGCTCTCTTCCGTGATCACCGCCAAAAGTTCTTTTCGGGCCGATTCGTCCAGTCCAGCGTCACTCGATAATGACTGTGCCGAAGCCTTGATGGCCGTCAGGGGGGTGCGGAAATCGTGCGTAACGGAATCGAGCAGAACGGAACGCATTCGCTCGCTTTCCCGATCGGCCTCGGAGTGGGCGAGCTTTTCCATTGCGCCGGCGCGCTCAATCGCAATGGCCAGCAGGCTGCTGATGGCTTCCTTGCTCTCGCGAGAGAGGTTTGCGCCTACCAGAGCCAACGCGCCGACAGAACGTACCCCCAGCCGGAGCGGCACGAAATTCACGCCTTTCGGATCGATGGACGGCTCGCCGCGGTCCGCAGTGCGCTCCAGGTCCTCTTTGCTGATCATGCCCTGCGCAGCGAGATCCGAGTAATAGACTTTCCGCTTCGGATCGGCAAGAAACATGGCGGCGGCTACTCCACCAAACGTTTCGATCACCTGGCCCGGGGCGGCGTTCACGAGTCTGAAGACGTTGTCGGAAGAAAGCAACCGCTGGCTGAAGGCGTACAACCGCTCCAACTCCCTGCGGCGGTGGTCCGAATTTGTTGCTTCGCGGCGCGCCCTCTCGGCCAACTCGCTTGCGATGACCGCGGTGACAAGAAAAGCCACCAGCGCGACCCAGTTCTGCGGATCGGCAATGGTGAACGTGCCGACTGGCGGAAGGAAATAGAAGTTGTAGGCGAGTGTCGCTACAACGGAAAGAAAAAGCGCGTAACGTAAGCCCCAGTTTGCCGAGACGACCAGCACGGCGATCAGAAAGGTGAATCCGACCGTCGTGGGGTTTACATGCGGCATGTGCCGAAACACGACAACAATCGCAACAACGATCAGCGCTGTGATCGGCGAACCTGAAGAGCGATTTGGGTACCCTTGTCTTCATTGCGGAATGATTGTAGCTGATTCGACAATTTCCGTCCCTTCAACGAAAATAAGGCCACGATGGAAAAAACACCAGAGCAATGGCTTGAAGAGACAGCACCGACGAAGCAAAAGGGGCTGTTTAAGCTCTTCATGGGCTACGCCCCGGGTGTCGGCAAGACGTACAACATGCTCAATGAGGGCATCCGGCGGCACAGCCGTGGCGAGGATGTGGTCATCGGGATTGTGGAAACGCATGGCCGTTCGGGGATATGCGAGCTGGCATCGCGCCTCGAAACCATTCCTCGAAAGCAGCTCGAGTACAAGGGCACAACGTTCGAGGAAATGGACGTTGACGCGATCCTCGCGCGGAAGCCTCAAATCGCTTTGGTGGACGAGTTGGCTCATACCAACGTCGAGGGAAGTAAGCACCGCAAGCGCTACGAAGACATTCTCGAATTGCTGGACGCAAATATCGATGTCCTTTCGACGATGAATGTCCAGCATGTCGAGAGCGTGACCCCGCTGATTCATCAGATCACGGGCGTCGTTGTTCGTGAGACAGTGCCCGACTGGGTTCTGCAGCGAGTGGATGAGATCCTTCTCGCCGACCTGACGCCAGAGGCATTGCAGGCGCGTATGCGGCGGGGCGACATCTATCCGGTGGAACGCGCCGAGCGCGCGCTGTCCCACTTCTTTCGTCCCGGAAATCTGATCGCGTTGCGCGAAATTGCGCTGCGGCAGGTCGGACATATCGTGGACCGGGGTTTGGAATCGTATCTTCAAAAGGAGCACATCGAGCAACGCGCGCCCATAGCGGAGCGCTTTGCCGTTTGCATCAGCTCAAATCCGGCGGCGCAATACTTGATCGCGCGCGCCGGCCGGATGGCACAGAGAATTGACGCCGAGTTTTACGTGGTTTACGTTGACATCGGCACGGATGAGAGCCCGGAGAACCGCCGCACATTGGCCGAGAACATTCGCTTTGCCGAAAACATGGGAGCGAAAATCATCATGGCGAAAGGCAAGTCGATTGCCGAAGAGGTGGCCAAGATCGTGCGAGAAAAGCACATTACCCAGGTCGTCTTTGGCAGGTCCGCGGTGGGCGGGTGGCGGCGTTATCTTTATCTCTCCGCCATCCACAAGTTTCTGCGCGACGCGCCAGCGGTTGACGTTCACATTGTCACACAGGACGCACGATGAAGATGATCCCGAACTCCGATCGGCGGAACATCATGGTCGTTGATGATGAGTCGCAGATCACTCGCGTGCTTCGTACAACGCTGTCGGGACATGGGTACGGCATTCGAACGGCGGCTGACGGCGACGAAGCGCTCGAGATCATGCGCGACTGGACACCGGACCTCGTGATCACCGACCTGTCGATGCCGAACATGACCGGACTGGAGCTGTGCCGGCGAATTCGAACGAAGTCACAGGTGCCGATCATTGTGTTGTCGGTACGCGGCGAGGAAAAGACAAAGATTGAGGCGCTTGACGCCGGAGCCGACGACTACGTTACAAAGCCGTTCAACATGAATGAGCTTCTTGCCCGGGTACGGGCGACAATACGTCGAGCCTCAACCGCTCCGGTTGCGAACGAAGCCACCGAACTTGCCGTCGGCGATTTCCGCGTGGACCTGCAGACCCGCGCCATCACCGTTCGCGGCCGGGAAGTGAGGCTCACACCCAAAGAGTTCGATCTGCTGGTCTATTTTGTAAGTCACCCGGGAAGGGTGATCACCCACCGGGCTTTGCTCAGCTCTGTCTGGGGCGACACAAGCACCGAACAGCCTGAGTATCTCCGAGTCTTTATCAATCACCTGCGCAAAAAGCTTGAGCCGGAAGATGGATCGGTGAAGTACATCGTCACCGAGCCATGGGTTGGATATCGCTTCGAGTCAGGCGAATAACGCCTTTGCGCCGGGAGGTGGCGGCTGAGGTAGACGGTTGTGGTGGTGCAGGCGAAAAGCGGGTTCCTCGGCTGCGCCTCGGAATGACACGCTGCGGGCGGTTGCCGTGGTGTGAGCGCGTTTCTATGCGGTCCTTTTTGTTTAGGAATTATTTATCTCCTTTACGATTTTTTTATGTCCTTCAAGGTAAACTGGACTCTATCTATTCAGGTAAGAACTTCTCTGGCGCCTACTGTTCCAGGTGTAAGTCTCTCGCCCACAGGATTCCCCACGGATGGCCATTACGACCAACGATAAGACTGCTGCCGTAAACAACCTGAAACGAACCGCGATCCCCGTCTTTGTCGCCAGCACGGTGATGCTGACCTTCATCTCGTTTTGGCGCGTTGCCGCCATTGTTCTTTCCGATCTTGCCTCCTCTGCCTATTACGCTGGTGGCGACGCCGAGAAGGTCATCGGCAAGAGCGCCCCGTGGTTCATTTTGGCCGTGATGTTGTTTAGCTACGCGGTCCGGGCTGTGTACATCGAGTCCAGCAGTATGTTCGTTCGCGGCGGCGTATATCGCGTCGTGAAAGAAGCCATGGGCGGGACGCTGGCCAAGTTGTCGGTTTCCGCGCTGCTTTTCGACTACATTCTTACCGGCCCGATCAGCGCCGTCTCCGCCGGACAATACCTTGCCGGCTGGATCAAAGACGTCGGCGATTATCTGCATCATCCGCTGCACTTCAACGACAACTACTTTGCGGCGTTTTTTGCAGTCATCATCATTGTCTATTTCTGGTGGCAGAACACCAAGGGGTTGCACGAGTCCAGTGACAAGGCCATGAAGATCATGAAGATCACCAGCGCAATGGTGGTCATGCTGATCGTCTGGTGTCTGATTACGATCTTCAAGACCGGCGCGCACCTGCCCCCGCTTCCTTCCGTGAGCAACTTCAAGATGGGGCACGAAACCTGGGGATGGTGGACCGGAACTGGGCTCTCTAAGATGATCTGGGTTATCGCGATCGTCGGATTCGGTCATTCAGTCCTCGCCATGAGCGGTGAAGAGACTCTGGCGCAGGTCAACCGCGAGATCGAGCACCCGAAGTTGTTGAACCTGGAACGCGCAGGCATGGTCATCTTCGTTTATAGCCTGCTGTTCACGTCCCTGGTCTCGTTCTTCGCGGTGATGATCATTCCGGACGCCGTCCGCGAGCAGTTCTTCAGCAACCTAATCGGCGGACTCGCGATGTACGTTGTCGGACCGACCGGCCTCAAGCTCCTCTTCCACGCTTTCGTTGTCCTCGTCGGTGTGCTGATTTTGGCGGGCGCGGCTAACACGGCGATCGTCGGCGCCAACGGCGTTCTCAACCGCGTCAGCGAAGACGGTGTTCTGACCGATTGGTTCCTGAAGCCGAACAAGCGTTTTGGCACGACCTCGCGGATCATCAACATGGTCGTCATCCTGCAGGTCATAACGATCATCCTCAGCCGCGGCGACGTTTACCTGCTGGCCGCCCTCTATGCCTTCGGCGTTATCTGGAGCTTCGCCTTCAAGGCGCTCGCCGTGCTGGTGCTGCGTTACACGCACAAAGAAAAGCGCGAGTGGAAGGTGCCTGGAAACTTCACGATTGGCGGCAAAGAGTATCCGGTGGGGTTGTTCCTCATCACGCTCGCCCTGTTTGTCACGGCTGTAGGTAACTTCTTTACCAAGGTGGACGCGACTGTGGCCGGCGTAATCTTCAGCGTCGTCTTCTTCTGCATCTTCACCCTCAGCGAGCATCACGCCCACAAACTGGCTCACGGCAAGCCCGAGCAGGTGGAACAATTCCGCGTGTTCGGCAATCCGGAACTGACCGATGAGACGGTCGGCGTGAAACCGGGCAACGTGCTGGTGGCCGTGCGCGATCCGCGCAACCTGTATTATCTGCGCACAACTCTACAGAAAACCGACACGACCAAGCAGAACGTCGTCGTCATGACGTCGCGGCTGTCCCATCGCGAACACAGCTTCGGCGGCAACGTCATGTTCGAGGCTAAAGACGTTTTCGACCACTACGAACAGGACCTCTTTTCGCGCGTCGTTGCGGTTGCCGAAAAGGAAGGAAAGACCGTTTCGTTGCTGGTCGTGCCGGCGACCGACGTTTTCGACAGCATCATGTTGACGGCGCAGCGCCTTGGTTCGTCGCGAATCGTGTGCGGACTTTCCAATAAATTGAGCGCCGACGAGCAGGCCAAGCTGACGGGCGACGCCTGGGAACGTTTGCCTGAGCCGAAGCCGCGCCTCACCATGGAAGTCATGATGCCGGACGGCAGTTCACAGGAATATATGCTGGGTCCTCATGCGCCGCGCTTGCGCGACGAGGAAAACCAGCAACTGCACCGGCTCTGGCGCGAGCTTACTTCCGATCCAAAGTTCGCCTCTTTGCACCACTATGACGTGGTCGCAGTCGCGCTGAACGAACTTGAGCAGGAACTGACGACCGAGCGGCGGAAGGAACTACTCAAGATGCTCGAAGCCCGCCTGCGCCAAAACAAAAACTCGTAATTGCTGCTAATTAATACTTACAGGGCGGTGTCTGAAGACATCGCCCCGTAGTTGTTGCGATCCTAGAGATTGCAACTTCAGCTGTTCGAGTCTCATCTAGATACTTGACAACAATGCACTCAGGTTTGATAATCTGCTTGTGCTAAAGTCAGTGTTGATGGTGGAGGTCAGTGCCAGCAATCACTTGCACGAACTTAAGCGTATCGTTATCAGGCACTTATCTGTAGGAGGCAGTTCCAATGGCAAAGATTATCGGTATTGATCTGGGTACAACCAACTCTGTTGTCGCGGTCATGGAAGGCGGCGAGCCCAAGGTCATACCCAACGAAGAAGGCGGCCGCACTACGCCGTCCGTGGTTGGATTTACCAAGACCGGCGAGCGGTTGGTGGGCCAGGTGGCAAAGCGCCAGGCGATCACGAACCCTGAAAATACCATTTATTCGATCAAGCGCTTCATGGGGCGCCGTTTCGACGAAGTCAGCGAAGAAATGAAAATGGTCCCCTATAAGGTCGTGCGCCAGGGCGATCACGTGGCCGTCGTTGCGCAGGGGAAGGAGTACACGCCTCCGCAGATTTCAGCCTTCATTCTTCAGAAGCTGAAGAAGGCGGCGGAAGACTATCTCGGCGAAACCGTAACCGAAGCGGTGATCACGGTTCCCGCGTATTTCAACGACGCGCAGCGGCAGGCGACGAAAGACGCAGGACAGGTGGCCGGTCTCGAGGTCAAGCGCATCATCAATGAGCCGACGGCGGCTGCTTTAGCCTATGGTCTCGACAAGAAGAAGGACGAGACCATCGCCGTGTACGACTTCGGTGGCGGCACATTTGACATTTCTGTTCTGGAAGTCGGTGAAGGCGTTGTGGAAGTGAAGTCCACCAACGGTGATACGCATCTTGGTGGAGACAACATCGACCAGCGCATCGTTGACTGGCTCATCGACGAGTTCAAGAAGGACGAAGGCTTGGACCTGCGTGCCAAGGGCAACGAGATGGCGTTGCAGCGTCTGCGCGACGCAGCGGAGCGCGGCAAGATCGAACTCTCCACCACCATGGAGACCGAAATCAATCTGCCCTTCATCACGGCCGACGCCACTGGTCCCAAGCACCTTGTCAAGCGCCTGACGCGCGGCAAACTTGAGCAGATGGTGGACGATATAATTCAGCGTTCAGTGGGTCCGTGCAAACAAGCGCTGAAGGACGCCGGGATCGACTCCAGCAAGATCGATGAAGTTGTGCTGGTCGGCGGCCAGACCCGCATGCCTGCCATCCAGGAACTCGTGAAGAAGTTGTTTGGCAAAGAGCCTCACCGGGGCGTGAACCCGGATGAAGTGGTGGCGATCGGCGCGGCGCTTCAGGGCGGCGTCCTGGGCGGCGAGGTTAAGGACCTGCTGCTGCTCGACGTGACTCCGCTGACGCTTTCGATCGAAACCCTGGGCGGGGTATCAACGCAGATGATCCCGCGCAACACGACGATTCCGACGCGCAAATCGGAGATTTTTTCGACTGCGGCCGACAGCCAGACATCGGTCGAAGTTCACGTGCTGCAAGGTGAGCGTCCGATGGCGGCGCAGAACCGCACGTTGGGCAAGTTCCACCTGACGGGAATTCCGACGGCTCCGCGCGGAGTGCCGCAAATCGAGGTCACGTTTGACATCGACGCCAACGGCATCCTGAACGTCACGGCGAAAGATCTAGCGACGCAAAAGGACCAGAAGATCACCATTACCTCCTCTTCAGGCCTCAGCAAGGAAGAGGTCGAGCGCATGGCGAAGGAAGCCGACGCTCATGCCGAAGAGGACAAGCGCAAGAAGGAGGAGATCGAAGCCCGCAATCAGCTCGACTCGCTGGTTTACAGCGTGGACAAAATGCTGAAGGAGCATGGCGACAAGATCTCCGGCAGCGAGCGCGGCGACGTTGAGAACGCACTGGCCGACGCCAAGAAGGCGCTTGAGTCCAACGACAAGTCGCAAATGGACACGGCGCGCGAGAACCTGACCAAGGCCTCGCACAAGTTGGCCGAAGCGATGTACAAGCAGGCTGCTCCAGCAGCGGACGCGGCAAGTGCCAGCGGGCCGCAATCTGGCGCTGCTCCGGGCGCTGGCGCTGCGGGCGCCAACGGCGAAGCGAAGAAGGACAGCGGCGTGATCGACGCCGAGTACGTGGACGTGGACGAAGGCAAGAAGTAATTGCGGTGGCGACGCCCCGTTCAAGCGTTCTTTTGGCTTGGGCGGGGTATAGCCCGTCTTCTGGCTTGAGCGGGTCAGTTTCACCAAAGCTTGTGCCCTGCGTCACAGTCGGAAGTTAATTCGATCCTATTGCGACGCTGCCGGGAAGAGTAAGATTGGCCTCGGAAAGGAGGCGCCCGGTGGACAAAATTTTTGTCGTAATGCACTGGCCCAAGGACGCACCCGCTGCGGCCATGACGCGATATCCGTACACGTTCAAAACGCGCGTCGAGGCTGAACAGTTCAGGGACGCTGCTAAAAAGGCTGAACCAAGTTACGAGTACATGATCGATGAGTTGCTCGAAGCCTGCAATTGCGAAAGTTAAACGATCTTTTATAGTTCGTGGTTCTTATTCTATTTTCTAAAAGAGGGCGCATTTTTTGCGCCCTTTGTAGTTAAGGCGAGTTTCGGGTTTCGAGTTTCGGGTGGCGATCGGAACATCAGGAAACTCAAACTGGGAACTCAAGGCTCGAAACTAGAAACGTGAAACTGGAAACTGGTCTTTGATGGCTACTGCGACGGACAAATCGAAAGACTACTACGGCATCCTTGGAGTCAAGAAAACTGCTAGCGCGGAGGATATCCGCAAAGCCTTCAGGAAGCTCGCGCGCAAGTACCATCCCGACGTCAACCCGAGCGACAAGACCGCGGAGGAGAAGTTCAAGCAGCTCTCCGAGGCCAATGACGTCTTGAGTGACCCGAAGAAGCGCAAGATTTACGACCAGGTGGGGTTCTACTCAGATAACATCGACGCGGCCACGGCTGAGGCATACGCGCGCGCAGGTGGCGGCGCTGGCGGGCAGGGCGGCCCCGGGTTTGGTGCGGGCGGCTTCGGAGGATTCCCCGGCGGCGGATCCTCTGGCCGCGGGCGGCAGCAGGAAGTGCCCTTCGATTTCAGCGGCTTCGATTTCTCAGACATGGGCAACGCAGGAGCGGAAACCAGGCGCACTGGTGGCGGCTTCCGCGATATCTTTTCAGGTATATTCGGGGGCGGTGCGGGCCGCGCCGTGGTCGAGGAGCCTGAACCGGGCAACGATCTGGAATATCAGGTCAACGTGGGTTTCTGGCAGGCAATTAAGGGGACCGTTCTCCGCCTGAACATTCAGCGAACTGACACCTGCTCCAATTGTCACGGGCAAGGATTCATCCAGAGCACGCAGCCGTGTCCGGAGTGCGGCGGCAAGGGTACCGTGGCGCAGACCAGTGGACGAATGAAATTCAACGTGCAGTGTCCGCGTTGCGGCGGGACGGGTAAGGCGCGGACGGTGTGTCCGACGTGCCGGGGCGAAGGCGTCGTGCATCGCACCGAGCCGCTCGAAGTCCGTATCAAGCCGGGCACGCGCGATGGCCAGCGCATTCGTATTCCCGGCAAAGGCAATGCGGGGTTGAATGGCGGACCTCCGGGCGATCTCTACATCATCGTGCGTACCGGCGATCATCCGGTGTTCCACCGCGAGGCCGACGACATTCGCTTGACCGTTCCCGTCACGGCGACCGAGGCCGCACTGGGCGCGAAAGTCGAGGTTCCGACGATTGACGGTCGCGCGCTGCTGCGGATTCCTCCGGGAACGCAGTCGGGCCAGAAGCTGCGTCTTCGTGAAAAGGGCGTCCCGTCGGCAACGAAAGACGGCAAACGCGGTGACGAAATCGTCGAGGTCAAGATCGTCGTGCCGCACGTGCAGGACGAGCGAACCAAAGAGATCCTGCGCGAAATGGCGAAGCTGAATCCGGAAGACCCACGGGCGGAGTTGTGGAGACAAATCTAAGAAAGCGGTCAGCGGTCAGCGGTCAGCGTTCAGTGAAAGCTGCGATGCCGACGAAGTCACTGATCGCTGAACGCTGAACGCTGATCGCTACTATGGCAAAGAAACGCGGCAAAGGCGCATACATGATCTCGGCGGTGGCCGAGATGTACGAGATCCATCCGCAGACGTTGCGGCTCTATGAGCGCGAAGGACTACTGAAGCCCTCGCGGACAGAGGGCAACACGCGCCTCTACACCGACGAAGACGTGCAACGCCTGGAGTTCATCCTGACGCTGGCGCGCGACCTCGGCGTCAACATCAGCGGTATCGGCATCATCCTGCAAATGCGCGAAAAGATGGAACTCATGGAGAAGCAGATGCAGGAGTTCATACGCTACATGCAGACCGAAATGCTCGCGCGCTTCCAGCAGGCGGCAACCCAGGCCGAGGCCGCCAAGGGCGCCATCGTGCCAATACGGAGGAGTTTTGTCAGTCCTCCCGTCGTGCAAGCAGAGAAGGAAAACAGCCGCCGGAAGTAATCAAAAATGTTTGCAAGGTCGTTACGTCCCCACTCCCCCGTGGGGTATCTGTCCATACGTCAATCTAAAGGACTTATCCTGTGTGTCTGATTGATCTTGATCCGGATCATCTGTGCCAGCATTGATGCGGCAGTAGTTACCGAGTGGTTAACTGTGGTCAGCGGTCAGTAAGATTGTTCTACATACATTATGGCAAATTGGGTGGGGTAAACCCGACAGTTTGGGCAAGAATATATTTCTCTTGTTATCAGAGGGTTAGCGAGAAAAGCCGGCAGAGGGGCTCTTGACATTCTTTACGACGTCGGCGGTGGCGGCGCTGCAAGCGAAGTGCATGGGTCCTTCGTCGCTGCGCTCCTCAGGATGACTCGCTGCGGGCGGTGGTGGTGGTGGACTTGAGCAGTCGCGGTGGTGCGGACGAAGTGCATGGGTCCTTCGTCGCTGCGCTCCTCAGGATGACTCGCTGCGGGCGGTGGCGGTGGTGGACTTGAGCAGTCGCGGTGGTGCGGACGAAGTGCATGGGCCTTCGTCGCTGCGCTCCTCAGGATGACTCGCTGCGGGCGGTGGCGGTGGTGGACTTGAGCAGTCGTGGTGGTGCGGGCGAAGTGCATGGGTCCTTCGTCGCTGCGCTCCTCAGGATGACTCGCTGTGGGCGGTGGTGGTGGTGGACTTGAGCAGTCGCGGTGGTGCGGACGAAGTGCATGGGTCCTTCGTCGCTGCGCTCCTCAGGATGACTCGCTGTGGGCGGTGGTGGTGGTGGACTTGAGCAGTCGCGGTGGTGCGGACGAAGTGCATGGGTCCTTCGTCGCTGCGCTCCTCAGGATGACTCGCTGTGGGCGGTGGTGGTGGTGGACTTGAGCAGTCGCGGTGGTGCGGACGAAGTGCATGGGTCCTTCGTCGCTGCGCTCCTCAGGATGACTCGCTGTGGGCGGTGGTGGTGGTGGACTTGAGCAGTCGCGGTGGTGCGGGCGAAGTGCATGGGTCCTTCGTCGCTGCGCTCCTCAGGATGACTCGCTGTGGGCGGTGGTGGTGGTGGACTTGAGCAGTCGCGGTGGTGCGGACGAAGTGCATGGGTCCTTCGTCGCTGCGCTCCTCAGGATGACTCGCTGCGGGCGGTGGTGGTGGTGGACTTGAGCAGTCGCGGTGGTGCGGACGAAGTGCATGGGTCCTTCGTCGCTGCGCTCCTCAGGATGACTCGCTGCGGGCGGTGGCGGTGGTGGACTTGAGCAGTCGCGGTGGTGCGGACGAAGTGCATGGGCCTTCGTCGCTGCGCTCCTCAGGATGACTCGCTGTGGGCGGTGGTGGTGGTGGACTTGAGCAGTCGCGGTGGTGCGGACGAAGTGCATGGGTCCTTCGTCGCTGCGCTCCTCAGGATGACTCGCTGTGGGCGGTGGTGGTGGTGGACTTGAGCAGTCGCGGTGGTGCGGACGAAGTGCATGGGTCCTTCGTCGCTGCGCTCCTCAGGATGACTCGCTGTGGGCGGTGGTGGTGGTGGACTTGAGCAGTCGCGGTGGTGCGGACGAAGTGCATGGGTCCTTCGTCGCTGCGCTCCTCAGGATGACTCGCTGCGGGCGGTGGTGGTGGTGGACTTGAGCAGTCGCGGTGGTGCGGACGAAGTGCATGGGTCCTTCGTCGCTGCGCTCCTCAGGATGACTCGCTGCGGGCGGTGGCGGTGGACTTGAGCAGTCGTGGTGGTGCGGACGAAGTGCATGGGTCCTTCGTCGCTGCGCTCCTCTGCTCAGGATGACTCGCTGCGGGCGGTGGTGGTGGTGGACTTGAGCAGTCGCGGTGGTGCGGACGAAGTGCATGGGTCCTTCGTCGCTGCGCTCCTCAGGATGACTCGCTGCGGGCGGTGGTGGTGGTGGAGTTGAGCAGGCGTGGCGGTGCGGTTGCGGAGAGTTCAAGCTGCGGGCAAGCTGTGCACCAAACGCCTGAGATGTTGCGCTAGCGACGGATGGCGCTGGACGGCTTCCTTGGTGGCCCTTACAGCCCGGTGCGACAGGCGGTCTATCAACCGGGGCAGAACGTGCAATGTGGTTGTGTGTGCCACGAAGTTCGCAAAGCGGCATTTGTAGGGTTCGGAGCCAACGGTGAAATCGAACTCGGCAAGTTGCCGTGCCGAACCGTAATCGAACAACTCAGCTAACAGGACTTCGCCTGGGCCATAGTGCGCGAATTGCGAGTCAAACGACGGTTTGTACCACAAGAACCTGCCATTGTTCTCGAATCCGAGATGCAGCGCGACCGGATGCGAATCGAGTTCCAGAATGGCGAAACGAAGTTGGTCCTTTGCGGCTAGTTCGTCCGTGAGGTCGTAGTAGAAGGACTGGACAGCAGTATCGCGGAATTCGCTGCGGGTCTGGAAACGGTCGAGGTGTTGCTTAAACAGAACCGGCAGGTATGACTTGATCTCGGCTGCATCGCTTGTCTGCCGAAAAGTAAGCGCGCCAATGCGTCCGAGAGCTTTGCGATGGCGCCGGAGGCTCGTCTTGCGGGCGAGCGGAGCGAATACGTCTTTGGGAAAGCTGCTCCGAATTGCGGGGCATTCGGATTGTGGAACGACCTCAATGTAGTCTCTCAAATTGAGGGGCAGCGATCGCAGGGCCGAGATGATGTTTGAATCGTCGCGGACGCTTGCGAGCCGTGCGGTGTTCCACCGGGGTCTGAGCGAGAGTAGCGAATCGAGAGCGACCCTGAGCACCGGGCCAGCGAGCAATCGATCGCAGATGATGTCGTTGTAATCCGAAAGCGGGGAGCCGAGGAACTCGATGCGGCGTCCGCGAAGCACAAGCGGAAGGATGCCGACGATATCTTTGCCACGGTAGATGACAGGAGAAATCAGGCGGCAACGCGATCCGAAAGCAGCCCACCAGGCACGGGCCCACTCGAAACGTTGAAAAACGTATGGTTGCGACGAGAGCTGATAGAGGCGATCCCAGTCAGATCGTATTTGCTCGAGCTTCGAAAACTCGGTAGCGATGTCGCAGACCAGGGCGGGCCCGATGTCGGCCACGCTGGCTTGCCGTGGCAGCGGTTGCACGTACGAGCTCATGAGCTGCCCGCCTTTAATTGAAAACAATGCCGCAAGACATACCATCCAAGTGCGATATGGGAAAGTGAGTGTTTTGAGGTGAAGAGCGCTGACGGAGATGCCCTAAGAGGCTGGGATTAGAGAGACTTACGATGCTGAGACTTGGTTTGTGGCGCGCCAGTGAGCGTGGGCGAGACGCCCACACGACAGCCGGCGGGACGCCGGCGGTACGATGGCTCTAGTCGCAGGCGGCGAGTTCGGGGACGGGCATGGATTCCAGTGCTGCTTGTTTGGGTTCGGGGGCGGGGCGGTTCTCGAAATACTTCTTCAACTTGAGGATGGGCTTTTCGATATAGTTCCACGAAAGCGCTGCGACGGGAATAGTCAGCGCGCACTGCATGATCGTGTTGTAGATCCCCGGGACGCCCCAGCGTGTCGGAAGTTTGTAAAGCGGCGTGGCCCAATAGAGCGAGAAGACCAGCGGGTGCCAGATGTAGATGCCGTAGCTGATGCGTCCAACGTAGGTCATGGGGCGCGAGGCCAGCAGGCGGTTGGGATGGGTGACGGCGTAGGTGACGGCAGAGCCGAACGTCAGCGCGAGCGCCAGGTAGTTCCAGTCAAAGTTGCCGGTGCGGAGCGTCCAGTAGGCCCAGGGCGCCGCGATCCACGTGTACTTGAACCATTTCGGATGAAGCGCAACCAGTGCGCCTACGGCAATCGTGTCCAGGCGCGTGAAGGTGTTGAAG
Organism: uncultured Acidobacteriota bacterium; assembly: GCA_963777415.1. GTDB lineage: Bacteria > Acidobacteriota > Terriglobia > Terriglobales > Acidobacteriaceae > JAEZPW01. The sequence continues at coordinate 273,579 of CAVZQL010000014.1, read as the reverse complement.
AATCCCATGCTGCTGTTTTGCGAGTGCAGGTACATGCGGAACGGCGTGCCGGCGCTCACGACGGCGATGGCGATGACGGTCAGCCAGCGCCGCGAAAATATGCGAACGAAAAACGGCCATATCAGGTAGAACTGTTCTTCGACGCAAAGCGACCAGGTGATGACGAGGCAGAACGATCCGAGCTTGGTCAGGATCAGGTTCTGGGCGTAGAAGATGTAGTACTGCCACTTGTAGACGCTGAAGTCGATGTGCTGATTGAACCACGGTCCCATGTGAGGGCTGAGCACGAAGACGTAAAAGAGCAGCAGGTAATAGAGCGGCCAGATGCGCAGGCCACGGCGGGCATAGAAGTTGCGGTAGTAGTGCGGCTGGTCTTTGGCCGCGAGCAGGATGGACGTGATCAGGTAGCCGGAGATGACGAAGAAGAGGTCAACGCCGACCCATCCCCAGGTGCGCCAGGTCTCGAGAGTGTGATTCTGGAAGCCGAAGTTGCAGTGAACCAGCAGCACGGTGCCGATTGCGAATGTGCGCAGACCGTCGAGTTCGGGAACGTAGCGGATACGGAGCTCCAGAAAGAGTGGGAAGGACTAGTTTAGAGAACAATGTGGCGAGTGGGAAAGAACAAAGTGGCTAGTGGCGAGTGGTTAGTGGCGAGTAAATGCGGCCCACGAGCTACAAGGCACCTCGGGCTTTGTTAAGCTAGAGGAGAAGGTCGCGAGTGCCGAGTAGAGCCTTTTACCAGCCACTCGCCACTAGCCACTCACCACTTTTCATTGGGGAACAAGTTTGTCTCGCTCACTGAAAGCGCACATTCTGCTGGTGGTTGTGACCCTGCTATGGGGCATGACGTTCGTGCAGGTGAAGGCTGCGCTGGTTTACATCTCGCCGCTGCTGTTTAACGTCGTGCGCATGGCGCTGGCGGCGTTGGCGATGTCCCTGATATTCCACAAGGACCTGGGGCGGTTGACGGCGAAGTCCGCACGAGCGGGCGCGGTTGTCGGAGTCTTTCTCTGGCTGGGCTACGAGTTCCAGACGACCGGACTGAAGTACACGTCGGCGTCGAAATCGGCGTTTCTGACCGGCATATGCGTGGTGCTGGTGCCGCTGCTGTTGGCGGTGTTTTTTCGCCGGCGGGTGAACCGCTGGGTCACCATGGGCGCTCTTACGGCGTTTGTCGGACTGTACCTGATGGCGTTTACCGCGCATGGAGAGGGAGCTTTCCATGTGTCGAACATCAACGTCGGCGACCTGTTGTCGCTGGCCTGCGCCGTGATGTTCGGCTTCCAGATCATCTTCATTGGCCGGTCCACGCAGAAGTACGAGTTCAAGCAGATTGCAACGGTTCAGATCGTTGTGTGTGCCATCCTGATGGCGATCAGCGTGCCGGTCGTGGAAAAGCCCTACGTGACCTGGAACGCGACGGTGATCTGGGCGATCGTGGTGACGGCGCTGCTGTGTACGGCGCTGGCGTTTTCGGTGCAGGCGTGGGCGCAGCAGTTCACGCCACCCACGCACACGGCGCTAATCTTCTCGATGGAGCCGGTTTTTGCGGGAGTCGCGTCGTGGCTCGTGCTGGGGGAGCAGCTTGGCTTGCGTGGGATAATGGGAGGCGGGTTGATCCTGGGCGGAGTGCTGCTTTCTGAGCTGAAGGGCAGCACGCCAGCTGAAATGCAGGAGGAAACCATCGACCAGGTTCAGGAATCCGATGAGGATGCAGAGTCTCTGCCATCCGTCATTCAGGGACAATGAGCGCTTGCAGGCCCTAAAAGAATCTGTTGAACCGTTTTGGCATCAATGAATTGTTGGTTTTCGGGTACCATTCAGAACTGCGGCGCGTCTAAATAACAGTGTGGAGTCTCCGTTCGGCGATGGTTAAAATGTTCGTCGAGGCTGTCATTCAATTTCATTTTGCGTTAGCTTTGCGTTAGCTCGTATGAGCTGGAGGGAAGAAAAGATATGAATCAGCGCGCGAGCGCTTTCGTGGCGCGTTTGAAGGGGCATCGGTTCGCCTCGACTCTGACTATCTTGCTGACATTGGCGTTGGGTATTCTGATCGGCACCGTCATTTCCTACGGGGTGAAGGGCAAGGAGAACCGCACCAACGTGTCGGGCGATGCGACTCCTTTGCAGATTCCCGCTCCGCAACAGTTGTCCAATCAGTTCACGAAGCTGGCGAAGGAGTTAGAGCCGGCGGTGGTCAATATCAATACCGAATCGACCATCAAAAACCCACATCGCGGAATGAGACAGGGCCCCGGTGGACAGGGCGGTCAGGGGGATGAAGACAATCCTTTCCAGGACTTTTTTGACCGCTTCTTCGGCGGGCAGAATCCGGGCGGACAGGGTGGACAGGGAGGCGGTGCGGACACGATGCGCGAGCGATCGTTGGGCTCCGGAGTGATCGTCGATCCGAAGGGGTACATCCTGACCAATCGTCATGTGGTGAACGGCGCGGATCGTATACGGGTCAAACTGCAAGACGATTCGGAAGGTTCGCTGGGGCATGACGCCACCGTGGTCGGGACGGACGCGGAGACCGATCTGGCCGTAATCAAGATCAACGTGGACCATGCGTTGCCCTACGCGAAGCTGGGCAATTCGGACGGTCTGAACGTGGGCGATTGGGTGCTCGCGATTGGCAGTCCGTTTGGACTACAGGAAACCGTCACGGCGGGAATCGTGTCCGCAAAAGGACGCGAGCTTGTTCCCGGACGCCAGTTCCAGTCTTTCGTCCAAACGGACGCGGCGATCAACCCCGGCAACTCCGGTGGGCCGCTGGTGGATATGGCGGGACAAGTCGTCGGTATTAATACGGCGATTCTGACCGAGTCGCAGGGCTACCAGGGTGTTGGTTTCGCGATGCCCTCGAACACGGCTGTGCAGGTTTATAACCAGCTGATCGGGCCGGATCACAAGGTGACGCGCGGATCGATCGGCGTGGAGTTCAATGCGGCACCGAGTCCGGCGATCGCACGGGTTTACGGCGTCGGCTCGGGCGTGACCATCGCGAACGTGACGGAAGGCGGTCCGGCGGCCAAAGCGGGTCTCAAGATAGGTGACACCATCGTTAGCGTGGATGGCAAACCGGTCAAGACCGGCAATGATCTGGTCTCCGACATCGCCAGCCGCAAACCGGGTTCCAACGTCAAGATCGGCTACATTCGAGACAAGCAGCAAGAGAGCACGACGATCACGATTGCCGATCGCGCGAAATTGTTCGCCGCGCGACTGGGGGGGGACGAAGACGAAGCCGGCGAAGACAACACGCCGGTCGAATCCAAGTTCGGTGTTACGGTCGGAAACGTGAGTCCAGAAATTGCCGATCGTCTGCAAATTCCGGCAGGCAAAGGGGTAATTGTTCAGGACGTAAAGCCCGGATCGTTTGGCGATGACGTGAACCTCAGCCGGGGTGACGTTATCCTGGAAATTAACAAGCAGCCGGTCAACAGCTCCGATGACTTCCGCAAGATACAGTCGCAGCTCAAGAGCGGCCAGGATGTGGTCTTCCTGGTGCGCCAGGGGCGCGGACGCAATGCGGGAACCATCTTCCTGGCTGGAACTTTGCCGTAACTTCTAATGGGTTACCCCTAACTGAAGCCCCGATGGCATCACGCCACCGGGGCTTTTGTGCGTGTATTCGGTACAAAACCTGCTTGCCTGAAACAGGCAACTCGCATCACAATAAATGTATGTAACCGGCCTGTAACTTTGCCGGGGCGTTATTTATCCTTATATATCGATACGAGTAGCGGATGACTGACCTGGTCAGCGCGACGGGAAGCCCAGTTTTCGAGGTGTGTTTTTTGGATTCTTTCAGCTCTTGTAAAGATAGATTTTTGATTTTGTCAGCGACGCTGCTGCTTGCCTGTGCGCCGGGTGCGGTAGCGAGCACGACGCAGCCGGACAACAAGCCCGCGCCTAAAGCGGTCAGCGTCAAATCGAAGACGGCAGCCGCGAGCCACCACACCACGCAGTCCAGCACGGCTAAAAAGGTAACGCAGAAAACGGCAACTTCAAAGAAAGTGACGCCGAAAAAAGTCACGCCGGCAACGTCTAAGGCACCGTCCAAGGCCGCGACTTCGACATCGTCTAGAAAAACGACGTCCAAGACTTCCTCAAGTGGTTCGAAGAAACTGAGCACGACGGCTAAGAAGGGCGTTCGCTCGACCAAGCCACAGCAAAGCGCGCACAGCCATGGACAGCAGGGAATCGAGGGAGATCGGGCACGCACGATCCAGGAAGCGTTGATCCGTGCAAAGTATATGGACGGCGAACCGTCCGGCGTGTGGGACCAGAAGACGAAGGACGCGTTGACCCATTTCCAGAGCGATAACGGCTGGCAGAGCAAGGTTGTGCCCGATTCACGGGCGCTGATTAAACTCGGGTTGGGACCTGACCACGCCGATGTTCTGAATCCGGAAACCTCGGGAATCAGGATCGCGCCGTCCGTCGGCGCCCCTCCGGCGGCGGACTTGCAACCCGGCGGCGGTTCGACGACAAACCGGTAGGAGCACAAATAGATCAAACGGGCTGCGTCATAGTGCGCCCGTTTTGTGCTCTCTAGGTTGGCATCTATAGCAATTCCCGGATTGTTATGCCTCAGGGGCTAAAGTCCGGATTGGATGAGGCCTGTATTTGGCACGGCTAAAGCTGTGCCAAATACAGGCCGTGTCCTACCTAGGCCGTGCCCTACCCAAGTCTACGTGCGGGGATCGGGGAAATAGGGGAGCGCCTGGCCGGTAACGATGGCGCGAGGGTTTTCCTCGACGAGCGAATGTGCGATCTCGGCGCTGCTCCAGTTGGTGGCGACTTTGACGGCTTCCGACAAAATGGGGGGACGGCGCACGCAATTGTGAGCATCGGACGCGATCACGTGAACGGCGTTGCGGTCCATAAGCCAGCGCGCGGTCTTTTGGGCCACTTTGCCCCAAGAACCGGTGAGGGAGGATGCCGTCACCTGCACGATGCAGCCGGCTTTGATCCATTCCAGCACCGGTCGCGGCTCTGACTGCAAGATTGGGTTGCGTTCCGGGTGAGTAAGGATCAGCGTCAGTCCCGACGCTGAAGTCAGCCGCAACACGTTTTGAACCATGGCCGGCGGAATGCTGTAATTGCTCAACTCAATCAGCAGATAATTCGTGCCGGAAATCGAGTAACGCTCGGGGTGAGCGATTGCGTCCTCGATATTGTCATAGGAAAAATGGAAATCGCAGCCCAGGCTGAACTGCAATGAATCGCCCGCACGCTGGCGAAGCTGCTGCAACGTCTGCATGTGCAGTTCGCGATCATAGCTGAACTGATCGTTTGCGTGAGGGGTGGCCACGATATGCGTGATGCCGTCGCGGACCGCCATCTCGCACATCTCTAACGTGATGTCCCAGGATTGTGACCCATCATCAACTTCAGGCAGTATGTGGCAATGGACGTCTATCATAATTCCAAACAAATATTGTAAACGGCAGAGGTGGCGTCAGCGAGTTTTCGGGAAAGAAATCGGAAGGCCCGATGCAATTTACAGCGCGGCGTCGACCTGAGAAGCCAGTCCTGGCACCTGCATACGCGCAAGTCCCGCCATGCATTCGCGCATTTGGTCGTAGTTGGCGATGATATTGGAGGGGCAAATTGGGATCGAGGGCATTGCGATCCGCAGGGCGAAGATGCACATTGCTAACATCGAATAGAGGCGGAGTTGCAGCGCAAGATTGGCGAGTTCGCCGCCGGCCCTGGCGACGTCCGGATCTGGCGCGTGGCGGGCAGCGTCGCCCAGTTGCAATAGCAGTGCCGCATTGTGCGCGGTTCGGCGAACGTATTCGTTGGCGGCGATCATCCGCGCGCGCTGTAATCGTCGAAAATCGGCCCTGCTCAGACTTGAGCGCAGATACGCCTCTTCGTCGGGGTCCACCAGGTTTCGGAAGGATTGCAGATCCACAGGCCTGCTGTGCGCCACCAGTTCAGTGATGGTACTGATGGGAGCGCGCCGCCGCAAGAAAATGGAAAGGCGGAACACGGCCAGCAGAGCAATCAATGCGAGTGTCGTATAGAGAATCATCATCGTTTCAGCAGGTCCGTGATGGCCCTGTTCCACTCTTCAACATTGGCTGAAGCCGGCGCTAGATCAACGCAAACTTTACTTGTTTGTTGCAACAAGGAAATGTACACAACCCAGACCACAACTGCAAGCACATAAGCGAACATTGTGCCGGTTGCACAATAGTCGTTAGCAACCCGTCCGAAGCGTGATCGCGCGGATACGGTCACAACATCGGCGAGTTCCAGGATTCCCAGGCCCATACTGATGCCAAACGAAAGATTGGTGCGCCACGGCAAGGCCATCAATTGCGCACAAAGGAACAGGACAAGGACAAGGCCCCCCTGGATAACTGCCAAGTTCCGGTCAAGCAGCAGGATCAGAGAGAGCAAACGATGAGATTCGTGGCCGGGCATGCTCGCCGTTAAAAAGACGTCAAAAACAAGCAATGCCAGGGTTCCGGTCATAAGCGCCGCCGAGACGATGGCTCGCGCCAGAGGGTAGTCCCGGAAAAAGCTGCGAGAAACCTCATATATGAGCAGCAAAGAAAGCGCGATGCAGATTGCATCCGTGATCCAGTAGAAGTCGAAGTACATCGCGTAAACGCCGGCAAGGTGAGCCTTCAAACGGATGATCGAAAAGAGCGTGACGGATCGAAAGACCTGGAAAACCGTGTAGCAGAAAAAGACTGGGAATTGCCGGTGCAGTCTTTGCCTGAGCATCAGTACGCCGACGGCCGTCTGTAAGACGACCGCCAGCGTCCAGAGCCCATACTGCAAAATACCGATGAACACGCGAATCTCGTTGGCCAGTTTTGCGGACACCTAGCTTGGAAAGAGTGTATCCGAAGTTGCAGGGCCACAAAATCGCATTACTTTTGTTCACCGTTCCATTCGCGGCCATGGATAGTGTTCGGTCATCTCCCCGCGTCCCGCGGATTGACGGCGTGGGGCTGCGGGGCCGGTTCGGGCATGGTGCTGCACCATCCCTCTTCAGGAGGGCAGAGCGGCACGGGAGCGGGGCCGTTGACGGCATGGGGCTGCGGGGCGGGTTCGGGCATGGTGCTGCACCATCCCTCTTCGGGAGGGCAGAGCGGCACGGGAGCGGGGCCGTTGACGGCGTGGGGCTGCGGGGCGGGTTCGGGCATGGTGCTGCACCATCCCTCTTCGGGAGGGCAGAGCGGCACGGGAGCGGGGCCATTGACCCTGGTGACTGAAACGCCGGTTCCGAGCGTGGCCGGCCCAGAAGCGGAGGAAATGGCGGTGCAGAGCAGCGTGAGACAGAATAGGACAAGGATCGAGCGCAGTGCGTTCATGTTGAATCTCCTTAGGTTGTGCGTAGTTCGCTCTTCGATAAAAACGCATTTCCGAGGAAATTCAGATACTTTGTGTGTTATGTTCTGATTTCTGAAATCGTAAATTTTATGAGTTTATTTTCCGCTGCAGAGGATTTTTCGCTTAATACGGTGAGCGCCATTCCAGGGGTGTGGGGGAAGCTGCGTTACGTGGCGAGTCTTCGGCAGGCGGATGGGCGGTATGAACATTGGGGGCTGGCGAGGAAGTACAGCGAAAATGCGGCACAGCAGGCCATTCTCGACGTTCATCGAGAGCTGGCTTTACGGATTCTTCGCACTTCCGTGCGCTCGCTGCTGGAGGAAACAGCCACGGCGGCAGAGCAGGGCGAGGTTCCGCTGCCCGAGTTCGTCGCCTTGCTCAGTAGGGATGCAGATGTCCTGCTGCCGTGGGATTTTCGCGGGGGATCAGCGAAGCACTTTATGACAGTTCTGGAATCCCTCTCGTATCTTGCCCCAACTTACAAGGACGCCAGTCGCCAAGCTTCATAGCCACTCCCACCACTTGTCCTACAACCTCGGCTTCGCGCGGATGCTGAAGGATGCGTACCGGCGCGGGTGATAGCGGGTGTGGTTGCAGGATCATCTGGTCGTTCTTGACCGCGCACCATGAACAGGTGTAGCCCTCGCGCGTTTCCACGAAGTAAATGGGCCGCTCGTACTCGGAACGCCATACGCCGTTGATGACCTCATTTTTCTTCTCATCCACCTGGACGAAAGAGCCCGGCAGCAGAATCGGATACATCGTGAAATCCTCCGTGCCCACGTAGCCGTACGTGTAATCGGTCTTGGCAAATTCAGAGAGATAGGACAGCGGCACCGTACCCCACTGCTCGATGACCCGGCCAAGGTTGCTGGTGCGCCGAGTTTCGAAGCCTGGGTCCAATTGCAGGGGCATTCGTATCATGGTGGCAGCCTCCATGGCCTCCGTACGATGGGACCGAGGCGGCTCGGCGAGGCTCATATCGGCGCCAATGCCGTTCAGATCGACGCCATACCAAGCAAGGAAAGTTCGAAGGTCGCGGCGATAGACAACAGCCAGCGTGTACAGGCGGTAAAAGCTTGGAACGATGCCCTTGGTTTCAATATCGGAGAGTCTGCTGAGTGGAATGATGAAGTCGTCGGTTTGATGTTTTGCGGCGATCCGAATACTTGCGGTTTCTACGTCGCGAATGGTTAGTCCAAACTCTTCGCGCAGAGCGCGCAGTCTTTGCCCAGGTGTAAGCACGGGTGTCCCCTTTTGGCCAATAAAAAAATGATTGCTGGTAAGCGAAACTAAAGTAATTTGTGAGGTCTTGTTCCACAACTGAAACATTAGCCGTAGAACATACTTTAGTAACGATTGTTCCATTGTGGGAATAATTCCGGAATTCGTAACAGACACAAAAAAAGGGCCGGGAGAGGGGTCCCGGCCCTTTGAATCGTGCTAACGAGAACTAAGCGTAGTGCCGCTTGATGAAGTCGGAGATTGCACCATAGGCGGTGCGAAGGGTCTCTTCCTGGGGAAGGAAGACGACACGACAGTGCCGTGTCCCCGGTTCCTGGCCAAATCCGCTGCCATGAACGACGAGCACGCCGGTGTCTTTCAATAGGCGCTTGACGAAGACTTCGTCGGGCTCCGGGATGTCGAACTTGGGGTAGGCGTAGAATGCGCCTTTGGGCGCAACGCAACTTACCAGTGGCGTCGAATTCGCCCAGTCGGTGGTGAGTTCCGCGCGCGAACGCAGTTTCGCGTTCACTTCGATAAGGTGGTCCTGCGGGCCGTCGAGCGCCGGCTCGATGGCGAACATCATGGGATGAGACGCGCACAGGCGCGACCTCAAGAGCTTGTTGACGCCTTCCAGATAGGGCCCTAGAACCTGGGCCGGTCCGCTGACAATGCCCCAGCCGATGCGCCAGCCGGGTGCAAGATAATTTTTAGAGAGCCCGCCGAAGGTCACAACCGGAACGTCGGGCGCGACCGCCGCAATGGCGATGTGTTCGCCTTCCAGCACGAGCTTGTCGTAGATTTCGTCGGAAAAAATGATGAGATTATAGCGGCGCGCAATGTCCGCGATGCCTTCCAGCGTTTTCCGCGAATAGATCGCGCCGGTCGGATTATTGGGGTTAATCAGAACGATGCCGCGCGTGCGGTCATTGATGTTGCGCTCCATGTCTTCGAGGTCCGGCTCCCAGTTATCGTCCTCGCGCAACATATAGGAATTCGGTTTCAGGTCGAGTTTGCCGAGCACGACGGTGTAGAGCGGGTATTCAGGCACCGGGCACAGGACGTTGTCGCCCTCGTTGAGCAGCGCGCCAAAACAGATGTCCACGCCTTCGCTGGTGCCCGACGTAACGAACACGTCGAGGATGTTGCGTATGCCCTTGCGTTCGGCCTCCCGGCGAATAGCTTCTACCGCACACGGGAGTCCGGAGGAAGGGCCATAGCCGTTGTTTCCATCGCGCATCGCTTTCTCGACTGCTTCGATCAGGTGCGGCGGCGTCGAAAAATCGAAACTTGGCGGATCGCCAATGTTGAGCGGAATGATCTTTTTGCCTTCGCGAGCGAGTTCTTCCGCAAGCACGACCACGTCGCGAATCGCGTATTGCACGTTTTGCAAACGTGTAGAAACAGTAATCATCTCAACCGATGCCATCTATTAAATTTGTTCCCAGCCAGAACAATCCACGCGGAGTTAATTGGTGCTGTGGTGCTTCAAAAATACCAGAGTTGACGGGCCTCGTGGTGCGAATAAAAGCAATCAGTTCCATCGAAAGGTCAATCTTTGGCTGGAATCCGGACGCGCTAAGGTCAAGGCACGGCTTGAAGCCGTGACCTTCCAAGGCGAGCGAGGACGAGACGTCAGACGAGACGTCCTCGCGACAGCCGGCGGGACGCCGGCGGTACAAAGCGCTAAAGTGCAGTAACTTCGACGATCGCGCTTATTGAGTGCCGCTGGCCGGGAGTGAGCTCGATCGCGTTCGCGGCATTGCAGGTCTCGACGCAGAGCATCCCGGGCCACTCTTCATCGCCAAAGTCGGGCATGGCTTTTGATTTTGCGATCCACGGATTCCACACCACCGTGTCGGCTGAACATTCTTTGCTGACGCGAATGCGGCGTTTAAGAACCGGATCTTCAATCTCGACCGGGCCCGTCGTGTTCAGATAGACGCGATCCGTTTCTTCCGTGATGGTGATTGCGCCCTCTTGCGTTTTTTCTTTTGCGCCATCAACTTTGTCGATGTAATGGACGCCATCGAGTCCGCGTACGGTCACCTGGCGCACGTCGCCCACCGAGAAGTAAGTGTGGAACGCCTCTTCAGCGCGCAGCGGGGAATTGCCGGTGTTCGTCACGTCAAGGCGCATGACGAGTTTTGCGCCGAACGTCACGTGAAATCCCAGTTCGAAATCGGCTGGCCACCAGGCCTTGGTTGAGGCATCGCTTCTGGTGGAAAGGCTAACCATAACCTCACCGTCTTGCTGGTCGATGGAGTCGAGTTGCCAGGACCGAATGCGGGCGAAGCCATGTCCGGGAGCCTGGGGATCGTCCTTCTTCGGGCCAAACCAGGGGAAGCAAAGTGGGACGCCGCCACGGATCGGCTTGTCGTCCTGCCACCAGCTCTTTTCGCTCAGCCAGAGCACGTTCTGGCCGCCCGCGGGCTTCCATGCGGCAACGTGTGCGCCGTGCAGGTAGATTTCTCCCTCGGCTTCCGCGGTGGTCACGCGGACCTTGGGCAGACCCTCGCTGCCCGCTTGAACCTCGGCTACGCCAGGGATTCCAAGTTTCTGAAGCACTCCAGATTCTTCCATAGACATGATTAGTGCGGCCTCTGCGTGAGAATGTTTTCGCCACCGCGCGCAGGATGGTCTGTTCGCAGTGCGACATTCGATGATAAATGATGAATCAGCAATTCGTACTTGTCCGCCGAGCAATGGCATACGTTGAACGCAGGCACCATCCGACCGATCAGCGCTCGTGGAAGGACTGGGAGAGGCTTATCAGGTTTTGCGGAACCACGCGAATGACGCCGTAGCGGGGGCTGTCAATGTCCGCAATAAGAAGGAACGAGATAGAGACAACAATCGGCAGAATGAGAAACAATCTGAATTCCGCTTTAGGGCTGCGAGCGCCGGCGCCGATCAACAGGTTGCAGAAGATGGCGATCACGAACATCAGGACCCATGCCGCCGTTGGAATCCGGTTTCGCCAGGCGGCCAGCGTGTATCCCTGGGAGTTCAACACGTCGTTCATGCCCGAAACAGCCAGGGCGATTACGGGGGTCGGCTTAGCGGCAGCGGGAGCCTGGGCTGTAGCCCACAGTTCATTTTGCAGTTGAGCAGTTGCGGCATCGATCTGCCGAAGCTTGCGTGTATCGCGGGTTGTGTAGAACAAAATACGTTGGTCAAGATAGTCGCTCAGCAGCACCCGCAGTTTTGCGGCTTCTTCGGCGGGCAGCAAGTCGGCCCGGACGTATTCCGTGCCGATCGCATTGGCCTCTTCCTCCTCGTAGTTCTTGCGCTGGTCGTAGCGGCTGATGGCCATTGAAAAGGTGAATCCGATGATGAGGCCGAGCAGTGTCAAAGTGGCGGCCTGGATAACGCCAAAATCGTCGCGCACGTTCTCGGCCAGCGCCCCTCGTCGGTCGCGAACGAAGGCGCCGACCCGCGAGGCTAGCCACAACACGATGGCTGAAAGCACAAAAAGAATGCGTGGGTACTCCAATATGCCATTCATTTAGAACTCACGCCTCCGTGGTTACATTAGTTGCTGGATTTCGACTTCGGGCGCGTGGTGCAGCACTCGAATGTTCGGGCTCGGTTGTTCCGATTCTAGAAATTTTCTGCGCCTCATGTGGGGCTTCCGCCCAAAGCCGCTATCCTTGAGGTGGATCAGGACTTGCGGGGATGAGGATCAGGTAACAGACAGGATTATCGCGAGGTGCGCGATAATCGAGGGACGAGGAATCCCTATGGTCACCTTGGCTGTATCGGTTCCCATAGCGCCTCACCCGCGCACCAAAGCGTGCGTGAGTTCGGGCTGACAATCTCAAAGCTGACGTAAAAGTGATGTCAACGGCGGCGAGGTTGTTAACCAACTGTGAAACCGTGGAGCCTTGCACGTTGAAACCCGGTCCGTATCCGATCCAGTCAGTAATGAGGCGTAAGTCTTTTAGAATATCAGTCTCACAGATCGGGCCCCGGGGGGTGGGGCGATAGCGAAACAGTAAACGGGACGGAGCTGAAGCCCCATCCCGTCAAAATGATTACAGCAACTGGCTTACCGGTGTCAGCGGCAGGCCGAGTGATTGGGCGACTGCGGGATAGGTAACCTTTCCCTTGAACGTGTTGACGCCCTCGCGAACGCCGCTTTCGCTTTGGATCAGCGCATGGACTCCTCTTTGCGCCAGTTTGACCACGTAGGGGAGGGTCGCGTTGGTCAGCGCGAAAGTTGACGTATGCGGCACCGCTGCCGGCATGTTCGTGACGCAGTAATGAACGACGCCGTCCACGATGAATGACGGATCGCTGTGCGTTGTCGGATGAGCGGTTTCGATGCAGCCACCCTGGTCGATGGCGACGTCCACAATAACGGCACCCTTCTTCATGTTGGCGACCATTGGCTTGGTGACGAGCTTTGGGGCCGCGCCGCCGGGGATCAGCACCGCCCCGATGACGAGGTCGGCCTCAGACGTGGCCTTGGCGATCGAGTAGGAGTTCGAGGCCAGCGTGCGGACGTGGCCGAGAAAGATATCGTCGAGTTCGCGCAGGCGATTGAGGTTCAGGTCAATCAGCGTGACGTTCGCGCCCATGCCGTAGGCGATTCTCGCGGCGTTGGTGCCGACGATGCCGCCGCCGATCACGACGACGTTCGCTGGCGGAACGCCCGGGACGCCGCCCAGCAGTACGCCGCGTCCGCCACGCTCGGCTTCGAGATAACTTGCGCCGACTTGCACCGACATGCGGCCTGCGACCTCCGACATGGGCGTCAGCAGTGGCAGGGAGCCGTGTGCGTCTCGAATGGTCTCGTAGGCGATGCCGGTAACGTTCTTGTCGAGCAGCGCCTTGGTTAGATCCGGCAGAGGAGCCAGATGCAGGTAGGTGAAGAGCACGAGCCCGTCGCGGAACAGCGGATATTCGCTCGGAACTGGCTCTTTGACCTTGACGATCATGGCGGCGCAGTCCCAAACCTGCTTCGCCGAGCCAACGATTTCAGCGCCGGCTTCCTTGTAGTCGCTGTCCGGGATGGACGACAGTTCGCCAGCTTTGGTTTCTACGAGAACCTTGTGGCCGTGGTCTGTAAGCGCCTTTACTCCGGCAGGCACGATTCCCACGCGGGACTCGTGGTCCTTTACCTCTTTAGGTACTCCGATAATCATGTTTAGCCTCTATGCCGCAAAGATAAAAATTGTTTCCGGTTAATCCGGCCGGTCAATCTGTGCTTTCTGCAATCTGTCCGAGTAGTCAACGTAGATTGCCTTCCACTCGGTGTAGAAATCGATGGCTCCGATGCCGCCTTCGCGGTGTCCGTTTCCGGTCGCCTTGGTGCCGCCGAAGGGCAGATGAACTTCCGCGCCAATGGTCGGCGCGTTGATGTAGGTAATGCCGGTGTAAAGATCGCGCATGGCGGCGAAAGCGCCGTTGATATCCTTGGTGTAGAGAGACGAAGAAAGCCCGTACTGGATGTCGTTGGCTATCTCAATTGCGTGCCGCAGGCTGTCGCAGGGGATGATGGAGACGACAGGTCCGAAGATTTCCTCCTGCGCGATGCGCATCTTGGGATCGACGTCGCCGAAGACGGTCGGCTCCATGAAGTAGCCGTACTTGTAATCTCCTTTGTCGAGACGATTGCCGCCGCAGAGCAGCTTGGCGGTTTCGTCCCTGCCGATTTCCACATATTTCAGATCGATCTCAAGCTGAGTTTTGTTGATGGCCGGACCCATCTCGACATCCTCGTCGAGTCCGTTGCCGACCTTGAGTCGCTTGGCGCGAGCGACGAATTCATCCACGAACTGCCCATAAACGCCCTTTTGCACGATGATGCGGCTGGTTGCGGTGCAGCGCTGTCCGGTGGTGCCGAACGCGCCCCAGAGACCGCCTTCAAGCGCAAGCTCAAGGTTGGCGTCGTCGAGGACGATCATCGGATTCTTGCCGCCGAGTTCGAGCGAGCAATGCTTGAAGCTCTTGGCGCAGGACTGGCCGACGATGCGACCGACGGCACTCGATCCGGTCAACGAGACGGCGCGGACGTCGGGATGCTCGGTCATCGGCGCGCCCACATCGGGACCGAAACCGCTCACGACGTTGACCACGCCGTGTGGAACGCCCGCGTCCGCGAGCGTCTGAACGAAGTTGAAGGTGGAGAGCGGCGTGTCCTGCGCGGGCTTGATAACGCAGGTATTGCCCGCAAGGATCGCGGGGAACAGCTTCCAGGACGGTATCGCCATGGGGAAGTTCCAAGGCGTGATCATGGCGCAAACGCCGAGCGGTTGCCGTACGCACATGGCAAACTTGTTGGGCAGCTCCGAGGGCGTGGTGACGCCGAACATACGGCGCCCCTCCCCAGCCATGTAATAACCCGTGTCGATCGCTTCCTGGACGTCGCCACGGGTCTCCTTGAGCACCTTGCCCATTTCGCGGGTCATGTCCCGGGCGTACTGCTCTTTACGTTCGAAGAGCATCTGCGAAGCTGCGTAGAGGATCTCGGCACGCCGCGGGGCGGGCACAAGCCGCCACTTCTTGAACGCTTCTTTTGCCGCGTCCACCGCCGAGTCCACGTCGGCGGGACCGGAGCGTTGAAAAATGCCGACTACTTCGCGGGTGTCGGCAGGGTTAACGTTTTCGAATGTCTCTCCGGTCTGAGTTTCAACCCACTCGCCGTCGACAAAGTTCTTGTAGATTTTTGCTGTTCCAGCAACGACTTCAGTGGCCATCGTCTATCTCCCGCGCAAAGCATGGCAAAACGGACTATCCTACTCATTCCTTAAGATGCCTGCAAGCGAAATAGCCGCGCCCCGAGAGTTGGACGATGCAGCGAATCCCCAGGGGCGAGTGGTCGGGGGATTGGTAGAGACCTGACCGAAGAGGCGGGGAAACGCAAACGCCGGGGTTTTCAAGCTATTTGCCCTATTGCTAAGGTGTACCGTTGTGGTAGTCTCGCTTCCAACTGAGGCTCCCGGGAAGAGAATAGGTTCGTGGCACGGAAGAATTCCGAGTTCCTGATTTCGTGGATGACGGTTAGCTACCGCAGCATAGCCCTTTTTTTGGTGGGCGTGATTGTGGTCGTGCTGGCCGTGCTGTATTTTGCGTTTCCCGATTCCGTTGCCGTGCAGGCTGCGAATGCCGGTGTTGCCATGATCTTTGAAAGGGTTGGATTGGCGGCGTCCTCCGGCGGACACGCCGACGCTGAGGGGTCCCAGCAGGCCCACTTCACAAACATCGATGGCAGCGTAAAGGTGAAGAAGGCGAGCAGCAACTCCTGGACCGCCGCGAACTATGGCCTGCCGCTGGAGAGGGGAGACGTTGTTCAGACGTCGTCCGAGGGGATGGCCAAGATCGTTTTTGCGGACGGCACGAATTACACGATCAAGCAGGACTCGCTGATCGTTGTTGAAGAGAATTCGACGAACGATAAGCAGCAGACGCAAGTGGCCGTGCAGGTGACTACCGGCACCGTCGATCTTACGACCGCGACATTCTCGCAAGGATCCAGGTCTGAAGTGCGCGTAGCCGGTGCGAGCGCTTCGCTCGCTCCGGAATCCGCCGCCATGGTGCGTAACGATCCGCACGCCGACCAGCACGAAATCCTGCTCAAGAAGGGCACCGGACAGGTAACCCGAGGGGGCGAGACCGTTACGCTATCAAACTGGGAACGCGTGAGTTTCCGGCAGGCCGATGCTCAGCCCCTGGCTCGGGTGAAAGAGATCGGACCGCCAACGTTAATCCAGCCCGCTAACATGTCGCCCGTATATATAACACCCGCAGGGAGAGTCATTGACTTCGCATGGTCACCCGTGCCGGGGACACACGGGTATCGCCTGAGAATTTCGAAGAATCCATACTTTTCTTCTACTGTCTTCGAAAAGGTGGTGCAGACCACGGATGTGAAGGTGCCCAGCTTGCAAGAAGGCGGATACTACTGGGTGGTGACCACCTTGAACGAAAAAGGCAAGGAATCCATCGAGAGTGAGCGGAACCAGTTCTCGGTTGTGGCCAAAATTGCCGATAGCGTGAGTTTGCCTTTAGAGTTGGAGCCGTTTATACAGCACGGGCACATGATAGAGATCCGGGGCAAGACCGATCCGAGCGCGCGGGTAATGGTGAACGGGCTTGATGTGCCGCTGATCAACTCGGATGGCACTTTCAGCTTCATCACCAGGCCCCTTCCGCCAGGTGAGAACGTGATCACCATCACGGCGCAGAACAATAGAGGCGCCGTAAAAACAGAACAGAAGCGGATCATGATCGAGAAGTAGGAAAATAGCGCGGAAGCGTGCGCGGTGCTCTTGGCGTTACCTTAGGTCGATTGGGGCCTCAGCGAAATTTCGAACCGAAGTAAGCTGAAAAACCTTACCGCGCATCGCGCATGAAGCTGCTGATTGGAATAAAATCAGAGCAGCAACAGCCAAGGGCTCCAAAGGTTTTTCTTTTGTGTGTGGTCCGTACCCTGGGAACGGCTGTGGCGAGATTTGCCATAGTGAAAGTCAATAAGCTCGGAGAAGAGAAGTCTGATGTCATCCAACGGTTTTCATAGCTCGCGTTTTGCGAACCTGCGTTCGCTGTTCAGCATGTTTTCCAGCGACCTTGCGATCGATCTAGGCACCGCAAACACGCTTGTGTTCGCCCGGGGCAAGGGTATCGTGGTCAACGAGCCATCGATCGTCGCGATCAACAAGAACACCGGCGAAGTCGAGGCCGTGGGAAAAGAAGCAAAGGAAATGCTGGGCCGCACGCCCGGCAACATCGTCGCCATCAAGCCCATGAAGGACGGCGTCATCGCCGACTTCAAGGTGACGGAAAAGATGCTCAACTACTTCATCCAGAAGGCGCACAACCGCAAGGTGCTGGTCCATCCGCGCATCGTCATCGGCGTTCCTTCTGAAATCACGCAGGTGGAAAAGCGCGCCGTGATGGACAGCGCCTATCGCGCCAAGGCGAGCGAAGTTCACCTGGTGGAGCAGGCCATGGTGGCCGCCATCGGAGCTGGACTGCCGATCACGGAACCCAGCGGCAACATGATCGTTGACATCGGTGGCGGCACGACCGACATCGCCGTCATTTCCCTCAGCGGCATCGTGTATTCACGGTCAGTGCGCATGGCGGGCAATCAGATCGATGAAGCCATCATGAATTACCTCAAGCGCAAGTACAACCTGCTGATCGGCGAGCGAACCGCGGAACAAATCAAGATTGAGATCGGCTCGGCGTATCCGCTGGATAAGCCGCTCACGATGGAAGTGAAGGGCCGCAACCTGATCGAAGGCGTGCCCAAAACCATCACCGTGGATGACAGCGAGATTCGGGAATCGTTGACGGAATGCGCGAGCACGATCATGAACGCTATCCGCGTGGCGCTGGAGCGTACGCCTCCCGAGTTGAGCGCGGACATCAGTGATCGCGGCATCGTATTGACTGGCGGCGGCGCGCTGCTGAAGAATCTGGATAAGCGCATCCGTGAAGAAACCGGACTGCCTGTTTCGATCGCTGACGACCCGCTGGCGAGCGTGGTGTTGGGAACCGGCAAAATGCTCAGCGACTTCAAGCTGCTGCGCAAGATTTCGATCGATTAAACGCGAAGCGGGTTTTTGGTTTCTGGTCTCTGGTTCTAAACGCTGGGGTTCTGGAGGTTGAAAACTCGCTTTTTTCCGCTTTCGTCAATCGCGCCGGCCTGAGTGAAGCCAGAATCTAGGAACTAGTAACGAAGAACGTTTTTTTCAATGGAAACTATCCTCAGCCGGCACAAAAATGTGATCGTCCTGGTCAGCGCGCTGCTGATCCAGCTCTTTCTGCTGGCGGTGCAGATCAAGAAACCGACTGAGCAAGGTCCGGTCCGCCTGATCCGTGTATTGACGATCCGCACGATTACGCCGCTGGAGAAAGCGCTGGTTCACTCTCGCAACTGGTTTAGCGATTCATGGCGCAACTACGTCTATCTTCGCGGATTGCGTGACGAAAACGAAAAGTTGCAGAACGAAAACGCACGGCTCCGGATGGAGCAGGTGCGCATGGTGCAGGACGCCAGCCAGGCGCAACGTCTGCAGGCCCTGTTGCGGTTCAAGGAGCAGTTCGTTTCAGAAACCGTCGCGGCGCAGGTCATCGGAACCAGCGGGAGCGAGCAGTCCCGACTACTTTTCATCGACAAAGGTTCTGCGGACGGTATCAAGGTCGATATGGCGGTGGTCAGTCCCACCGGAGCAGTCGGCAAGATTGTGCGAGTGTTTCCGGGAACGGCCCAGGTACTCGAGATCAATGACCAGACCAGCGGCGTCGGCGCAATCCTGGAAAAATCGCGGCTGCAAGGCATATTGAAGGGAACGCCTTCGGGAGACGCGATGCTGCACTACGTCATGGCTGACGAGAAGGTCGAGCCCGGCGAACAAGTGCTGACCAGCGGGGGAGACCGCATCTTTCCCAAGGGGCTGCCGATCGGCACGGTGATTTCGGTGAATCCCGGAAGCGATCTGTTTCTCAATATCCGGGTGAAACCGGCGGCACGATTGGATCGGGTGGAAGAGGTGCTGGTCATCACAAAGTTTGACGAAGTGCAGCCTGATTTGCGGCCGGAAGGACCGCAACGCGCGGCGGACATTCTCGCGGCACGACTGCCGTCGATTCCCGTGAAGCCACCGGACGCAGCGGTCGCGGCGCCTGGGAGCACAAATTCAACCGTCCCAACTGGCGTGCCGCAGCAGCAAAACGCAGTCAAGCCGCAGGGGGCAACGACACAGTCGAGGCCGCAGACCACCGGAGCAGCAAAACCCGTGCCGGCTGGCTCGAACACTGTCCTAAGCACACCAGCCGTAAGCAAGCCAGCCGTCAAACACGTTTCAGATGTGCCAAACGGCAATGACGCGAAACCGGCAAAGCCAGCGGCTAAGCCCACAGAGGCACCGACACAGCCACAATAGCGACCATGAACATTCTTTACACAAGCCAGGAGCAGGTACAGGTTTACAAGTTCGGCCTGCCCGTATCGATCGGCGTTCCGCTGCTCGCGATCTTCTTTCAGAGCTTCATCTCGGTACATCTTTTATGGCTTTCGATTTTCGATCTGCCGCTGTTGGTGACGATCTTCTTCGCAGTGGCGAGGCGCAATCCGATCACCGGATTAGGCACGGGCGGCGCGATCGGACTTTTGCAGGACAGCTTGACGCACCATCCAATCGGCATGTTCGGAATTGCCAAGACCGTCATCGGATTTGTGGCTTCGTCGATGGGCGTGAAACTCGATGTCGAGAATCCCGGATCGCGCATCATCATGGCGTTTACGTTCTACCTGATGCACCAGGCAATCTATCTGCTGATCGCACGCGGCATGGCGGGCGAACTCGTGACCTTCACGTGGCCCCACCTGATGTTCGGAGCGTTTGCGAATGCGTTGATGGCCGTCCCGCTCTTCGCCATCCTGGATCGCTTTAAGGTTCGAACCTAGCTCACCTTTCGACCAGTGACCGGATGACGAGATCAGTGGCGGTGACGCAATCAAGCTGGGTTATCGTCTTTTCCAGAGTCCTCGCGTTCCGCGTCTGCAAGCAGGGCCCATCCTAGTACGGCGTCTCGGTTGTGCACCCATAGAATTATGTCTGCCGGCAGTCCGGGAAGGGGCATTGGGCTGAGTTATGCGGAACCGTGCGTTCCTGGGCGGAACGGGAGGAGGCGGAGCGTGCAGCCTGGGCCGCACCGGGCATCCTGTCGGGCGACAACAGGATAGTCATATCGCCTTAGTTCGTCGGGGTTGAGGGAAGTTTGGTTTATAGGACGTGAAGAATCCGCAAGCTGTGCCTCTTGCATCCAGAAACGTATGGCTCTAAAGAGCCTTGGAGGTCCTGAATCATGGGCAAGATTATCGGCATCGACCTGGGCACGACGAATTCTGTCGTGGCAGTCATGGAAGGTGGGGAGGCCAAAGTCATTCCCAATGAAGAAGGCAGCCGGA
This sequence comes from uncultured Acidobacteriota bacterium, assembly GCA_963777415.1. Lineage (GTDB taxonomy): Bacteria > Acidobacteriota > Terriglobia > Terriglobales > Acidobacteriaceae > JAEZPW01. The sequence continues at coordinate 253,067 of CAVZQL010000014.1, read as the reverse complement.
CCACACCATCCGTCGTAGCATTCACAAAAACTGGCGAGATTCTCGTCGGACAGGTCGCTAAACGCCAGGCGATCACAAACCCCGAAAACACCATTTATTCGATCAAGCGCTTCATGGGCCGCCGCTTCAACGAAGTCGGAGAAGAGTTGAAGATGGTCCCATTCAAAGTAGAGCCGGAGGGTGATCACGTCGCCATCGTCGCCCAGGGGAAACGGTACACGCCGCCTCAGATTTCGGCGATGATTCTTCAGAAACTGAAGAAGGCCGCGGAAGACTATCTCGGGCAAAAGGTGACTGAAGCGGTTATCACCGTGCCAGCGTACTTCAATGATGCTCAACGTCAAGCGACCAAGGATTCCGGCCAGATCGCGGGCCTCGACGTTAAACGAATCATCAACGAACCCACAGCGGCGGCGCTTGCCTATGGGCTTGAAAAACAAAAGGACGAAATCGTCGCGGTATATGACTTCGGCGGAGGTACGTTTGACATCTCGATCCTCGAAGTGGGCGAAGGCGTCATTGAAGTCAAGGCAACCAATGGCGATACGCACCTGGGCGGCGACAACATCGATCAGCGCATCGTTGACTGGCTGATTGACGAGTTTAGAAAGGACGAGGGGCTTGACCTGCGGGCCAAGGGCAACGAGATGGCGCTGCAGCGTCTGCGCGATGCCGCCGAGCGCGCGAAAATCGAACTCTCCAGCACGATGGAGACGGAGATCAATCTGCCGTTCATCACGGCCGATGCCAACGGACCGAAGCACCTGGTGAAGCGTTTGACCCGCGCGAAGCTTGAGTCGCTCGTTGAAGACTTGATCCAACGCTCCGAGCCGCCGTGCAAACAGTGCATGAAAGATGCAGGCGTCGACGCGAGCAAGATCAACGAAGTCGTGCTGGTCGGCGGACAGACACGCATGCCCCGAATACAAGCGCTGGTGAAAGAACTGTTCGGGAAGGAAGGCAACAAAAGCGTTAACCCGGACGAAGTGGTCGCGGTTGGCGCGGCAATCCAGGGAGGCGTGCTAGCAGGCGAAGTCAAAGAACTGCTGCTGCTCGACGTGACTCCATTGACGCTGTCGATCGAAACGCTGGGCGGAGTGGCGACGCCGATGATCCAGCGAAATACCACCATCCCAACGCAAAAGACGGAGTCGTTCTCGACGGCAGCCGACAACCAGAATTCGGTCGAGGTGCACGTTCTACAGGGCGAACGTCCGATGGCGAACCAGAACCGGACGCTTGGCAAATTCCAGCTCACCGGAATTCCGCCGGCGCCGCGTGGCATGCCCCAGATACAGGTTACGTTTGACATTGACGCAAACGGTATCTTGAACGTCGCCGCAAAGGACATGGCGACAGGGAAAGACCAGAAGATCACCATCACCTCTTCTTCGGGCCTCAGCAAAGACGAAGTCGAGCGAATGGCGAAAGAGGCCGAAGTCCACGCGTCCGAGGACAAGGAACGGCGCGAGGCGATCGAGGCCAAGAACCAGCTCGACACGATGATTTACAGCGTCGAAAGAATGCTGCGCGAGCAGGGCGACAAGATATCTGGCTCAGAGCGCGGCGACGTTGAAAACACAATTGCCGATGCTAAGAAGGCGCTGGACACCAATGACAAGCGCACGATGGACCAGGCGCGCGAGCGGTTGACCCAGGTGTCGCACAAGCTGGCCGAGCAAATGTACAAGGCAGCGCAGCCACAGGGCGCGGCCGGTGCAGGTCCAGGTCCAACTGCCGGCGCGGCGCCGCCTCCTCCGGGAGGAGCGGGCCAGGGTCAGGCCAAAGACGAAGGCGTTGTTGATGCCGAGTACGTGGACGTGGACGACGACAAAAAGGCCGCTTGACGCTTAGCGACTGGACGGGGCACCGCAGCCTCGTCCAGTCGGCACACTGTATCCTTAGCCGCTCCACGATGCTAGTAAGCGGCTCCCGCTTTAACAATTCCTCGCGCGGAGGTCGAACGATGTCGGTAATGCGAGTGTGCAAAAACTGCGGGTCCAAGAATCGTGTTCCAGCAAAACACCTGGCCGACACAGGGCGTTGCGGTAAATGTAAAGCGCCATTGCCACCCGTTGCGGAGCCGATCGAAGCGGATACTGAGCTGTTCGACGAAGTTGCGCGAGAGGCCCGCGTCCCGGTGCTGGTGGATTTTTGGGCTGCATGGTGCGGGCCTTGCCGAATGTCCGCGCCCGAGGTCGCGCGGACAGCGGCTGACATGGCCGGACGAGCCATCGTACTGAAAGTGGACACGGAGCGTTATCCGGAACTCGCCGTCCGCTTCAACGTGCGCAGTCTCCCGAACTTTGTTGTTCTGTCTGGCGGACGCCCCGTAGTTGAGCAGGCTGGCGTGGTTCCCCATCAGCAGATGGAAGAGTGGTTGAGATCGGCTGCGATCTCGTCCTCAGCGGCTTGATTAACGCAGACAGGCAAGAGAAAGCGTCCTAGCCGAGCGCAACCGGCGTGACAACTCAGCTAAGTGCCATAATGTTTCCGTGCCCCTCGGGATCTACATCTCCGTGCCGTTTTGCCGGACCAAGTGCAGCTTCTGCAATTTCGCCTCCGGCGTATTTTCGCGCCCAATGTTCGCGGATTATGTGACCCGGCTCTGCGCCGATATCGCGGGCTGCGACAAAACCGCCGAAGTGATGGGGGGCGAATTCGAGCAGAGCGTGGACTCCGTGTACCTGGGAGGTGGCACGCCGAGCGTCCTCGATCCCGAAGACCTGCTAAGGATTTTCGCCGCTGTCCGCGCAAAATTCGAAGTGTCACACGACGCGGAAATCACGGTGGAGTGTGCGCCGGGAACGCTGAATCCCGAGATGATTCAAACGCTCTCGCAGTGCGGCGTGAACCGCGTCAGCCTGGGTGTGCAGTCGTTCGTGGACGAAGAATCGCGCTCGGTCGGGCGGCTTCATACGCGCGCGACGACGTTGGGGGAAATCGGCCGTCTGCGAACTGCCGGAATCGGCAACATCAGCGTGGACCTGATTGCCGGGCTGCCGCACCAAACCGCGGAGAGTTGGGATTATTCGCTTACCGAGTTGATTGCCACCGGCGTGCCGCACTGTAGCGTGTACATGCTGGAGGTGGATGAAGAATCGCGACTGGGTCGCGAATTGATCGCTGGTGGACAGCGCTATCACGCTCATTTTGTCCCCGACGATGACAGGACGGCAGATTTCTATGTTCATGCGATCGCGCGACTGAACGCCGCCGGTATTTGCCAATACGAAATATCGAACTTCGCGCGCGCCGGCCGCGAGTCACGGCACAACTTGAAGTACTGGGCCCGGCAGCCGTATCTCGGCTTCGGCGTGGACGCGCATTCGATGCTGGATGCTGCAAGGGACCCGTACGTTCTGTTACGCGCGCAGGAATGTGAAAGCGCCCAAAATGACGCAGGCGGTACGCGGCCATGTGCCGTTACCCAGGCCAATGTCGAAGCTGTGCGTTTCGCGACAGCGGATTCGCTGGAGGAATATATCGAGGCGCACCCTCCCTTCGGGAAGGGTGCGGCACCCGCAGCTTGGGCGCGCACTCCCGTATCGCGCTGCGCTGCCCGGGAAGAAGAGTTTTTTCTGGGCCTGCGCATGAACCGTGGTGTGGATTTGTTGGCGATCGAAGCGCGTTATGGTTTGACGGCGGCGATCCTGAGCGGCGTGGAAGAAATGATCGAGTGCGGGTTGATGACGAGAAACGGCAGCGCGGTCCGTCTGACGGACCGGGGGCGACTGCTGTCCAACGAAGTGTTTCAGCGCTTCATCACAACCTCGTAATCTCACTTTCGCGCGTGCGCGTCGCGGCGTAGACTGTCACTTCCGCACAAAACGTTAAAGGACTGACGAGAAATCATGTACGAGAAAACTGCGTCTCAAATGAACGACCGCGAACATCCGATTGTGGACCTGCGCAGCGATACGGTGACCAAACCTACGCCCGAGATGCGCAAGGCGATGTTCGAGGCCGAAGTGGGCGACGACGTCTATGCCGAGGATCCGACGATCAACCGACTGGAGCAGCGTGCCGCCGAAATCTTTGCGCGCGAGGCGGCGATCTTTGTCCCGACCGGATCGATGGGCAACCAGGTCGCGATCAAGGTTCACACGCGGCCGGGGCAGGAAATCATTTGCGAGGAGCGCGGGCACATCTTCAACTACGAGATGGCCATGATGTCGCAATTCTCGGGCTGTCTGCCGCGCACGATTGCGACCGAGAGCGGCGCGATGACATGGGAGCAGATCAAGCGCAAGATCACGCCCAAGACGTACTACATGGCGCAGACCGGCCTCATTGAGCTTGAGAATACGCACAACATGGCGGGCGGGACAGTGTATCCGCAGGAAGTGGCCGATGAGATCTGTGATCGCGCGCACGAGTTGGGAATACCCGTGCATCTGGACGGCGCGCGCGTTTTCAATGCCGCCGCAGCCGTTGGGAAGCCGGTTGCGAAGATCACGGGCAAGTTCGACTCAGTGATGTTCTGCTTGTCTAAAGGACTGGGCGCGCCGGTCGGGTCCATGCTGGTGGGCAGCAGGAAATTCATCGACATGGCGCGCATCTATCGCAAGGCCCTTGGCGGCGGGATGAGGCAAGCCGGGATTCTGGCTGCCGCCGGCCTGATCGCGCTGGAGAAAATGCCGGCGCGTCTGCACGAGGATCACGCGAACGCCAAGTTCCTCGCCGAAGGATTGGCGCAGGTACCCGGCATCAAGATCGATCTCGCGACAGTGCAGACGAACATCCTCATCTTCGATATCAGCGGAACCGGCATGAAGTCGGACGAGTTCACGCACAAGCTGGGCGAACACAGCGTGCGGTCGGGAGGCGTGAATCCAGAGTTGGTCCGCTTCGTAACGCACATGGACGTGGACCGTGCCGCGTGCCAACGCGCGCTTGATGTGGTGAGGGAAGTGTGTGGAGGAAAGTCGGCGGCGAGGTCGGTGTAAAGTCCCCACCATTGCTTCGCAAGGATGGGGTCCCTTTTTATAGAACCCCGGCGGCGTGCGGGCAACTGGAGAGGTTCATGCTGCAACTGAGTACCGCATGAGCATGTTTTCGGACTACGACTCGGCGCACACGCATCCGGTGAACCGTGCGCTGCACATGGTGGCCATCCCGCTCGGATTCTCTTCGGTGTTTTTTCTGCGAAAGCGCCCGAAGGTGGCGCTGGCCCTGATTCCATCCGCGTTGGGGTTGGCTTGGCTGGGGCACTTGATTGAGGGCAGCGACCCCGCGTTTATCAAGAATCCGTCACAGGTGTTCGTGGCCCCTGTGTGGATGGCGCGCAGAGTTTTCGGCCGGAAGCGGCAGTCCAAAGCAGCCTGACTTCCCCGCAACAATTCCCCGCAACAAGAAGTTCCGTCTTCCATAGCGCGAACCGCATCTCACCCTAGTTGAACTTCTGTCTCTTGAGGCTGCGATGGCAGGCTGAAGGGCAGGACTGTGAGTGGAGAAAATCTGAATGGCAACACTGTACGCCGACCGTTTTGCCGGAGCTGGTCACTTCGATTTCCAATTCAGCGAAGAGCAGCAGCAGCTTCGCAAAATGGTGCGCGAATTCGCCGAACGCGAAGTGCTGCCGCACGTAATGGAGTGGGACGAAGCCGCGCACTTCCCGCTGGAAACAATCAAGGAACTCGGCAAACTCGGCATCATGGGAACGATCTTTCCGCTCGAGTACGGTGGCTCGGGAATGGGCTATGTTGACTACGTGATCGCCATTGAGGAGCTGTCGCGGGTGGACGGCTCCGTCGGCATTATCGTGGCTGCGCATACCTCGCTTTGCTCGAACCACATATTCCTTGCCGGCAATGAAGAGCAGAAGCAGCGCTACATTCCGAAGCTCGCAAAAGGCGAGTTCATCGGCGCATGGGGATTGACCGAGCCGGGAGCGGGGTCGGACGCAGGTTCGGCACGTATGACGGCAGTTCGCAAAGGCGGCGGCTGGGTGCTGAACGGCACCAAGACTTTCTGCACCAACGGGCACTACGCGGACGTCATTGTCGTGCTGGCGGTGACCGACAAGACGGCGCATACGCACGGACTGTCGGCGTTCATCGTGGAGAGAGACACCAAAGGATTCCGCCCCGGAAAAAAGGAAAATAAGCTTGGGCTGCGCGCGAGCGACACGGCGGAGCTGATCTTTGAAGACTGTTACGTGCCTGGATCGAGCCTGCTTGGGCAGGAAGGCAACGGCTTTCCGGATGCAATGCACGTTCTCGACGGCGGCAGGATTTCGATTGCGGCGCTTGGGCTGGGAATGGCGCAGGGAGCGTACGAGTCGGCGCTGAAATATTCGAAGCAGCGCACGCAGTTCGGCAAACCGATCAGCGAATTTCAGGCGATCCAGTGGAAACTGGCTGACATGGCGACCGAGATCGACGCGGCGCGCCTGCTCACGCTGCGCGCTGCCTCAATGAAAGATGCGGGCAAGAAGACCACGCTGGAGTCGTCCATGGCCAAACTTTTCACCAGTGAGGTCGCGGTCAAGTGCGCCAACGAAGCCGTGCAGATTCACGGCGGCTATGGGTTCATCAAGGACTATCCGGCCGAGAAGTTCTATCGCGACGTGAAGCTGTGCACCATCGGCGAGGGCACGAGCGAAATCCAGAGAATGGTGATTGCGCGGCAGTTGCTGAAGGACTAGCGGTCAGCGATCAGCGATCAGCGGGCAGCGGGGCAGGTCAGGAGTTGTCGTTAAACGCTGGACTGTGTGGCGTCAAAGGTCTAGATTCGTTGCTGCGGTTAAACCGAACCTCGACTCTTGACATCTGATGACGCTCGACATCCACAACTGGGCTGACCGCATTCGCGGCGGTGACATGCGCGCTCTTGCGCGCGCGATTACGTCGGTCGAGAACCGCGCGCCCGAGGCGGCTGAACTTCTGAAGGCGCTTTTTCCCCATACCGGGAAAGCCCGCGTCATCGGTTTGACGGGTTCGCCGGGAGCGGGGAAGAGCACGCTGGTCGATCAACTGGCGCGCGAGTACCGCAAGCAGGGGCTCACGGTCGGAATTGTCGCCGTCGATCCCACAAGCCCGTACAGCGGCGGCGCGATTCTTGGCGACCGCATACGGATGCAATCGCACTACGGCGATCCGGGCATTTACATCCGCAGCATGGCCACGCGCGGTTCTCTGGGCGGACTCGCTCGCGCAACAGCGGAAGTTGCGACGGTGCTCGATGCCAGCGGGCGCGACGTGATCCTGATCGAGACGGTCGGCGTCGGGCAGGACGAGGTGGATATCGTTCGACTCGCGGACGTCACCGTGGTCATGCTCGTCCCCGGCATGGGCGACGACGTGCAGTCCATCAAAGCCGGCATCATGGAGATCGCCGACATATTCGTCATCAACAAGGCGGACCGCGACGGCGCAGATCGCGTCGAGCGCGAAGTGAAGGCGCTACAGTCGCTCGCGACGCGCGAAGACAACTGGGTTCCGCCGACGGTTAGGATGGTTGCCAGCGAAGGCCGCGGGGTGGACGAACTCGCAGCGGCCATCGCAAAGTACGAAGAGTTCTTGAAGGCGAACGGCTTGGCCCGCGCCAAAAAAATCGAAAGCTGGCGCGAGCGGCTGGTCGAGATGCTGCGGGATTCGCTGCTGGAGCGCGTGTTGCGCGATCACATGAACGACGGCAACATGGCACGCTACGCCGGTGAGATCGTCGAACATAAGTGCGATCCATATTCGCTGGTGGAAGAAATCGTGGGGAAGCTGAAGAGTATTTAGGTAGCTGGAACGCGAGGGTCTGTACCGAGTAGGCGGGGTGACTACAGCGTGTTGCATAAGCCTGAGGAAGAGCAGTCCTCGCTGGCGAGAGTGGCGGCGATTGAAGCGAAAAGCAAATTCGCCAAGATAGGCGTCCAGATGCTCGGTTGTAACTGATCCCTGGTGGGTACCGAGCAACCAACGCTTGAGCAGTGAAGCAACGGTATGCACGCCCGGCATGGAAACGTGCGCCGGATCTCCACTTTGAGAGACGTTGGTGCGGTGATGGCTGTATCCCTTCCCGGAAAGGCCGTTGTATCCGTTCCACCCGTCGGTATGCACCTCCGACCCGGCCTCCACCGCAGCGCAGACGAAAGGAATGAGGCTGTCGCCTGAGACGTCGTCGACGCGATTCAGGCGCACGCGGCCAAAACCCTTTGGCGACAAGACTTCGATGGCAATGGCTACAATGAACTTACGGTCTGTGCCCCGTCCGCGAACGCCGTGCTCGATCCCGCCCACATACGTTTAATTAGAGTATATTTTAGAGGCTGAAAGGTATTTAGGTATTTAGGTATTTGGTATTTAGTATAGGAACACGTTGCATATCACCGACGGCAATTTACCTAAATACCTAAATACCTAAATACCTAAATACCTAAATACCAAATACTTAATACCCGGTTTTTACATGTTGATTCTTGCAGTTGATACATCTGGTCGCGAAGGCAGCGTGGCGTTGGCGCGCGGCGACGCGAATGCTTTTGACGTTCTCGAACTGGTTCTTATCGCAGGCGGCACCTACTCCGCTCAACTGATACCTTCCATTGACGGCGTGCTGAAACGTCAAGGGTTGGACAAGACCGCCATCGACGGATTCGCCGTGGCGTCCGGCCCCGGTTCGTTTACGGGACTACGCGTAGGTATCGCGGCCGTCAAGGGACTGGCGGAAATCCTGCGGAAGCCGATCGCTTCGGTATCGGTGCTGGAGGCGATTGCGCTCTCGACGCACGTTGAAGGTCGTGTGATCGCGGCAACAGACGCGGCCCGCAAAGAGGTTTACACAGGCGAATACGAAGTGCGCGGCGGGACTGCCGAATGCGCGCGAGAGTCGCTGATGTCCCAGCGCGATTTCCTTCATCTGCTCGACGCAAATCCGGCGGCGCACTTGATCACCCCAGACATGGACGTGGCCGAACTCGCGAAATTTCACATGCATGTCGCGCAGATAGACCGCCCTAAGGCCAACGACTACGCGCGGATCGGCCTGCAAATGATTCTTACTGGAAAGACGGTCCCGGCAGAGGCTCTTGAGGCCAACTACATACGGCGCTCGGACGCGGAAATCTTCTCGAAGCCGAGTGTCTAGGGGACGCCAAAACTTCGCAGACGATAGGGGTTCCTCGCTGCGCTCGGAATGACAACACTGCGCTGGCTTATAACAATAGAGAAATGCGTGTGGCTGTTCTACAATGGCCCAACCCTAGTCATTCATGCGCGTGACCAGCGCCGAGGAGTTCTGCCGTGCAACACATGACGAAGTTCCTGCTGACCGACGAACACGTTCCATCCACCTGGATCAATGTGCTGCCATCGTTGGAGACGCCGATGGCACCTCCGCTGCACCCGGCGACGGGCAAGCCGTTGACTCCCGCCGACCTGGCGCCGATCTTTCCGGCATCGCTGATCGAGCAGGAATTTTCGCCGAAGCCCGAGATCGACATTCCGGGCGAGGTGCTGGACATCTACAAGCTGTGGCGTCCGACGCCGCTTTATCGCGCGCGGCGGTTGGAGCAGGCGCTCGATACCCCGGCCCACATTTACTACAAATACGAGGGGACGAGTCCGGCGGGCAGCCACAAGCCGAATACGGCGATCGCGCAGGCGTTCTACAACAAGCAGGCGGGCATCAAGCGCCTGGCGACCGAGACGGGCGCGGGCCAGTGGGGAAGCGCGCTGTCGCTGGCGTGCCAGATGTTCGGCATGGAGTGTACGGTTTACATGGTGCGGGCGAGTTACGACCAGAAGCCGTACCGCCGCATGATCATGAACACGTGGGGAGGAGAGGTGATCCCCAGTCCCAGCGATAAGACGAACTCCGGTCGGGCCGTGCTGGCCGAGCATCCGGATTCGCCCGGCAGCCTGGGTATCGCCATCAGTGAGGCGGTCGAGGACGCGGCCACGCATCCCGACACGAACTATGCCTTGGGCAGCGTCCTGAATCACGTGCTGCTGCACCAGACCGTAATCGGCGAGGAAGCCAAGAAGCAGATGGCGCTAGCCGACGACGCGCCTGACGTAGTGATCGGCTGTTTTGGCGGCGGCAGTAACTTCGGTGGTATCGCCCTGCCCTACATCAAGGACAAGCAGCATGGGTCGCAGGTGCGCCTGCTGGCCGTGGAACCGCTGGCGTGTCCGTCGCTGACGAAGGGCGCTTTCGCGTATGACTTTGGCGATCTGGCCAAGCTGACGCCGATGGTCAAGATGTACACGCTTGGCCACGATTTCGTTCCGGCAAGCATTCACGCGGGCGGATTGCGCTATCACGGCGCGTCCCCGCTGGCCAGTCATTTGCTGCATGAGGGATTGATCGAGGCGAAGGCGTATGCGCAGATCCCGTGCTTCGACGCTGCGCTGCAATTCGCGCGAACAGAGGGCATCCTGCCCGCGCCTGAGTCGTCGCACGCCATTCGCGCCGCGATTGACGAAGCGTTGCAAGCGAAAGCAGAAGACAAGCAGAAGACGATCCTGTTCTGCCTCAGCGGGCACGGACACTTCGATCTGGCTTCCTACGACGCGTACCTGGGCGGCAAACTGCAGGACTACGAGTACCCGACGCAAGAGGTCGAGCGCGCGATGAAGAGCCTGCCCGCAACGGCGGGGTGAAGCAATCGGAAAATCGCAAAATCGGAAAATCGCAAAATAATCGGGAAAACGGAAAATCTAAGAAGCGGGAAGCACAGCTGGCGGAATGGGGAAGCACAGGCGGCAAGGATGAGGGATTCTACAATTCGCGCGGCGCGTCCGGTTGACGTTCCCGCGATCATGGATCTGGAGCGACAGAGCCCCGGGGCTTCCCACTGGCGGGATGATGATTATGCACGAATTTTCGCCGAAGGTCCTCCTCCGCGCCTCGCACTTGTTCGCCTCGCCCTGGTTGCGGAGCAAGAAGGCGCTCTGCTGGGATTCCTCGTCGCTTCGCACGTCGGGTCGGAGTGGGAGATCGAGAATGTAGCAGTGGCTTCCCACGCTAGGCGACGCGGTCTGGGCAGCCGATTGTTACGCGAGTTCCTCGCGATTGCGGAGCAGCACGGGGCAGAGAGCGTGTTCTTGGAAGTGCGAGAGTCGAACCGCGATGCCCGGGCGCTCTACGAAGCGGCTGGATTTGCGGAAACGGGGCGCCGGAAGAGCTACTACTCCGGACCGCTCGAAGACGCGGTCATGTATCGAAAAGGCTTGTAGTTCCTTCTACACTCCGGGAAGGGCGGCTTTCCTTCGATGAACACAGTGTTAAGATGCATGAAAAATTTGATGAAAATTCTTGATTGAAGCTGCATACGCCGTGTGATAGCTTTACTAGGTTTCAGCCCGACCTAGGAGGGTTTTACCGGATGGCTTCTCAGGCACACGATATGCTCATGAGCAGTAACGAGGAGTTCCGCCGCATGGCTCAGGAGCATGCGCAATATTCCCAGCGGCTCGAGTCCCTTTCCTCAAAGCGTTTCCTCTCGGAAGACGAGAAGATCGAAGAAGTACGGCTGAAGAAGCTGAAGTTACGGTTGAAAGACCAGATGGAACAAGTTGAACGGCAGTTCAAAACCAAGAACGAAGTAGCGTAATTCCGTTCGTTTCTAACAAGGCCTCCGGCCAAGAGCTGGAGGCTTTTGTGTTTTTCGACGGTGCAATAAATTCCCGATGCAATCCTGAACGTACAAACCTTCGTCGCGCTTATAATTGAGTATCCTCATGGTTAAAGACGGCATTTTTTACGCGCTTGGAATGTTGGTTGTGGCCGCAGTGGTAGCTTGGCTCGCAGGTCCGTGGTGGACTGTGCTGCCGGCGCTTTTGGGACTGTTCTTCCTATGGTTTTTCCGCGATCCGGAGCGTGTTATTCCGCAACAGGCGGGCGTGATCGTGTCACCGGCAGACGGCAAAGTCACGGATGTTTCAACGGTCGAAGTCAACGGCGAACCGCGTAAGCGGATCAGCATCTTCCTGAGCGTCTTCAATGTTCACGTAAACCGTTCGCCGATCGCGGGTGAGATCAAGGCTGTCGACTACCGGCGCGGCAAGTTTGGCAACGCCATGGGCGCGGTCTCGTCCGAGCAGAACGAGCAGAATATCGTAACGGTCGAGGGCGAAGGGCATAGGGTCATCTTCAAGCAAATTGCCGGATTGCTCGCCCGGCGGATTGTGTTTACCAGGAACGTAGGAGACCGTGTTGCCCGTGGCGAACGTGTAGGTCTGATCAAGTTCGGATCGCGCGTCGATGTGTTGATGAGCGCCGACGCGAACGTAACCGTGAAGGTGGGTGATCGGGTGAAAGGCGGCGCAAGTTTGCTGGCGGAGTCTTGCGGCAACCATGAAGCTGAGATGTCCAGCGCTGCACGGGAACGTTTGAAAGGAGGCCAGTGATGTACGGTAGCGGTCTGAAAATGCAGTCAGTTGGACCCGAACGGCGCACGCGGCGCTTCCGCAAGGGCATGTTCATTCTGCCATCTCTCTTCACCAGTTTGAACATTGCCGCGGGATACTACGCCATCTCTCAGGCATTCCAAGGTTCGGTGAGCGACCCGAGACATTTCGACAACGCGGCGATTGCGATTGGTTTCGCCGTCGTGTTTGATGGGCTCGATGGACGAATCGCCCGTATGACAAACACAACGAGTGATTTCGGGCGCGAACTGGATTCGTTGGCGGATGTGATCGCGTTTGGCGTCGCGCCTGCCATACTCGCCTGGATCTGGGGTTTTCGCCTGCTGCCTGAGATGGCGAACGCCGAGCTCCACTCGAAGCTTATCCAAATTGGCGGTCTCGTGACCTTCCTGTTTCTTGTCGCGGGCGCGTCGCGGCTGGCGCGGTTCAATATTCAAAAAAATCCGCAACCGTCGAATCCGGGGAAGCCGGGCAGAAAGTATTTTGTCGGAATGCCGATCCCCGCCGCGGCGGGTATCATCGCCGCGGTTGTGCATTTTACGAACGGGCGACCACTCACCACCTGGTGGGAGGCGCTTATCTGGATATGCCTTGTCTTCGCGACCGGCTACTTGATGGTGAGCACGTGGCGTTTTTACAGTTTCAAAGACATTGATCTCCGGCATCAACATCCTTTCTGGGCGATTATTCTTGTATGCGCGCTGGTTGGGCTCATCTGGAACTTCTCGCAATACGTGTTGTTCATCTTGGCGTTGGTTTACATGCTGTCGGGGGTGATTGCGCGGCTGATGTATGTTTTCCGGCGTCCGAGCCAGCCCGCGCCTCCGACTTACAAGGAAGCGTCTGAAATTCAATGAAATCGGGTCAATTTCGCGCCGCTATCGTCGGCGCATCCACACTGAAGGGTAAAGAACTGGCGGACGTTTTGAGCGACCGGGGTTTTCCGGCCGAAGTGCGCCTGCTCGATGACGACGAGTCATTGGGGCAACTAGAGGCTGTTGGCGATGAAGTGACGTTCGTGCAGACCGTTGGCCGCGATCAGTTCGACGGCGTGGACTTCGCGTTCTTCGCTTCCGAAGAAAAGTTCACCAAAAAGACCTGGGCGCTTGCGAAGGCTGCCGGGAGCGCCATTATCGATCTCTCGTACGCACTGGAGAACGAACCGGGCGCCACGGTGCGTTCGCCATGGCTTGAGCGTGAATTGGGCCGGCCCACGGTGCATGAACTCGCTCCGGCTCCCGTCGTGGTGGCGCATCCCGCGGCGCAGGCCATCGCGTTGCTGCTGGTAAGAGCAGGGCGAGTGGCCCCGCTCCGAACGGCGGCGGCAACAGTGATCGAGCCCGCTTCCGAGCACGGACGGCGCGGCATGGACGAACTGCACGAGCAGACCGTCAACCTGCTGTCGTTCCGCGAGCTGCCCAAAGACGTCTTCGATGAGCAGGTGGCATTTAATTTCATAGCGCGATATGGAGATAATGCCCAGCCAACGATCGAAACGATCGAACAGCGAATCGCGCGCCATTTCAACAAGATTACGGACGGCTTCGCCACCGTGCCTTCCCTGATGCTGGTGCAAGGCCCGAGCTTCCATGGACACGTTTTCTCGGTTTACGTCGAGTTCGAACAAACCTTGTCGGCGGGCGACGTAGCGCAGGCGCTCTCGGGTGAGCACGTAACCATTAACCGCGCGATTGAGGAAGCTCCCAGCAACGTCAACGTCGCCGGACAGGAAGGCATTCTGCTCACTGTGCGCCGCGATGCGCAGCACGAAAACGGATTCTGGCTGTGGGCAGCCGCCGACAACCTCAGGATCGTTGGCGCGAGCGCGGTCGAGTGCGCCGAAAGCATGATGGCTTCGCGTCCCAAGGGCAAGGTGCAATGACACTTCGGTCGGGCGTCTTAAGAATCTGGGCGTTGCTGGCGCTTGTGACCATCGCGCTGACATCCTGCGGGTACAAGACGGCGGGTCGCGGCACGCGTTTGCCGGCGACCGTTCAAACGATTGCGATCCCTGCATTCGTCAACAAAACACAGCAATACAAGATCGAGCAGACGCTGACGAGGGCGGTTGTGCGCGAGTTCACCACGCGGACGAAGTACCGCATCGTGAATCAAGTTGAACCGGACGCCGACGCTACGCTCCACGGCACGGTGAACAGCGTACAGGCTTCGCCGGTAACGTTCGATACTAGTACCGGACGGGTCTCAAGCGTGCTGCTAATCATCAGCATGAAGGTTTCGCTGGTCGATCGCACCGGCAAGGTTCTGTTTGACAATCCGGCCTACACGTTTCGCGAACAATATCAGATCACGCAGGACATTCCGACATTCTTTGAAGAGTCGTCCCCGGCGTTGGGCCGCGCTGCAGACAGGTTCGCGCAAACCCTGGTGAGCGACGTGTTGGAGGCGTTTTGAGAAGTTTCGCGCCAACAGAGCGGTTTGTGTCCGATGTGAAGTCTCGAAAGCTGAAGCCTGCTTACGTGCTCGTAGGCGACGAGGCGTTCTTCCGCAAACAGTGCCGCGAGGCTGTATTGCAGCACCTGATCCCGCCGGACATGCGCGATTTCAGCCTGTACGAGATGGATTTGGCCGAATGCGAACTGGTGGAGGTGCTGGACCGTGCGCGAACCCAGTCGCTCATGGCGCCTTTCCAGGTGTTCTTCGTGCGCGGCGTAAAGCAGCTATATGGGCGCGGCTCGCACCAGCACGAGTTTAAGGCGGTTGAGGAATACTGCGCGAATCCCAATCCTGACGCGCTGATTGTTTTTATCGCCGATCATCTGAACATACCGGCCGACCTGCGGCGCATGGATATGCAGGACAAGGACCGGTTCGAGCGCATACGCGAAACGCTTGGGACCTGTTGCGGCATGGTGGAGCTGGCGCGCGTTGAAGAAGGCGATGCCGTGAAGTGGATCGTCGAAAACGCCGCGGCACAGGGCGTGAAGGTGGACATGGACGCCGCGCGCGAGATGGTGGACGCCCTCGGCGGAGACATGATGATGGTCGTCAACGAACTGGAAAAGCTGATCCTGTACGTGGGCGATAAAAAGCGCATCATGCTCGGCGACGTGGAAACCATGGTTCTAGCGGCCAAGCAGCGGTCGCTCTACGAATTGACCGATGCGATCTCGGCGAAAGACCGGCCCAAGGCGCTCGCCATCCTGGAAGCTCTGCTCTCAACCGGCGATGGAGACGACGCTGCGATCGGCCATTTGTATATGCTGGCCAAGACTTTTCGCCAGATGCTGGTGATCTCGGAGAAGAACGTTCGCGACTCGCGCGCTCTGTGGCAGGTGCTGTGGCAAGGATTCCGCGTGCCTCCGTTTGCCGCCGAAGATATCATTCGGCAGGCGCGCCGTTTCAAGTCACGCCGCGACCTTACGCGTGGACTGCGCTTGATCGCCAGGGCCGACCTTGCTTTGCGTTCGAATCCGCCAAGCAAGCGGTTCATTCTCGAGAAGCTGGTGCTGGACCTGGCCAGCGAAGCTCCGGCGGCGCAGTTGAGCTGGGAGCAGCAGGAATTGCAGGTGTAGAGCGAGACTCCCCCGACGGTGCCCCACGTTCGCGAAGCTAACGTGGGTCGCGAAGCTAACGTGGGTTGGATTATGAAAGTCAGCGCGTATCTTCGGCGAATCGGTTACGACGGCCCGCTCGATCCGACACTGGAAACGCTTCGCGGTCTTCACCGCGCACATCTTCTCGCCGTTCCCTTCGAAAATCTTGATATCCCATTGCATCGCCCAATCGCGCTTTTCCGCGACCGGTTGTTCCAAAAGATCGTTGAATACGGACGTGGCGGCTTCTGCCACGAGCTCAACGGCCTGTTCGCGGAGTTGCTGAAGACACTCGGGTTTGACGTGACCTTGCTCTCGGCGCGGGTGACCATCAATCAAGAACGCGTGTCTCCCGAGTTCGATCATCTGACGCTGCTGGTGATCTTGCCGCCTGCTGAAGGCAGCAAGCCGGAATGCTGGCTGGCCGATGTCGGCTTCGGAGATTCGTTTACGGAGCCGCTGCGGTTGCAGAACGGAATCCAAGACGGAATAGAAGATACGCAGGGCGGTTACGTGTACCGCCTCGTGGAAGTCCGAGCAGGGCATTGGTCGGTAAAGCGGCGCAAGATTGAAGAAAGTGCCTGGACAGGCATGTACGATTTCACGCTGGAGCCGCGCCAGCTATCGGAATTCAGCGCCATGTGCCGCTTCCATCAAACCTCGCCGGACTCAGGATTTACCAAGGGCCGTGTGTGCTCGATCGCGACCTCCGATGGGCGCAAGACGCTGACCGACAAACAATTCATCGTGACGCGAAGTGGGCATAGGATCGAGCGCGACGTGAATGAGGCGGAGTACCAGGAGATTCTGAAGGGTGAGTTTGGAGTTGAGCTGAACCAAGACTGGGTTTCGAGAAAAGCCGTTTCGAGATGAAGGGTTTCGAATAACCCAGTTTCGAGATGAGGAGAGATTACCTCCAAAGAAAATCGGAGGCTCTTGGACTGTTGTCCTCGAAACCTCCGAAATCTTCTTCTCTCGAAACTTGTCGTCTCGAAACCGTCTTACTTCGCTGCTACGGCCTTCAGGCGCGCGTTGAGGCGCGATTTGTAGCGTGACGCTGTATTGGCGTGCAGGACGCCTTTCTGGATCGATTTGTCCAGCACGGACACGGCAGTGCGGAACTTCGCTTCCGCTGTTTCTTGATTACCGCCGGCGACCGCTTCCCGGAAACTGCGTAAAGCAACGCGCAGGCGCGACTTGTTCGCCCGATTCTGGGCGGTGCGCTTCTCCGTTTGCCGGGCGCGCTTCAATGCTGAAAAATGATTTGCCATAAACTCCTGAACTATCCTTGTGAAAGTTGTGCGCTGTACTGAAACTCATATTCTAATCGCAAAATCGTAAAATCGCAAAATCGAAAAATTGTCGTGCGCTGAATTTGTGCGGATGAAGGAGATCACTATTGCTTTGGTTTGGGCCACCGATTGTAGCCAACAACAGGGTCATTTGATCTCAAAGCGACGATGTACTCGACCTCTTTCTGATTCACCTCAGCATCACTGGCCGCCTCAGACTCCCAGAGCACCTCTTTTCGGATTATGAAATCCCTCCGCTGCTCTCTTGTGAAGTCCGCGGCGATCAAATCTCCATTTGCACTGCCGAAGTAGTTGATGCAGTCGGTCAGATCCTTGCCGACATAGATTTTGCCATTCGGATACGTGATTTTGTAGATCACTTTCATTGAGGGTTGTTCATATCGGCATTAGTTCCGCTCGAGCACAACCACCAATTTCCTCGGCCCATGCGCGCCGTGAACGACGATCTTTTCGATGTCGCCGGTACGGCTTGCGCCGGTCACGAAGCCTATGAACGAGTTCTTCAGCATACCGGTTTTGTAGATCTGTTCCATCGCGCTGTCAAGGTCCGGGACGATCTGGCGAGTCTTTGCGTAAACGATGTGACAGGGCGCGACGATCGATGCGCCACGTCCGCCGCAGGCAGAGGAGACAACGACCGACCCTGTGGCGGCAACCAGCATTTCGGCCAGCGAGATGGTCGCCTGGGAACTCTCGGCGGGAGCACCATCGCTAGACCAGCGGATCGGGTGGCCGGCGGATTCGAGGGATAATCCCACGTTATCCCGCTCCGCTGCGCGGATCGGGCGAACGTGGGGCACCGTCATGGCTGGATCGTTGAAAAGAACCCGCAACTCTGGCGCATCCTGAACGAATATCTCGCCAGCAGGCAGCGGGGCCAGCGCATCGGAGATCGCGCGCGCACTCGAAGCCGAATCTGCCGTCACAATGCATTCGACCTGGCTGGCGGCCAGTTCCTTTTGCAGACGTTCCAGCAGATCGCCAACGGGCGGGAAAAGCGCAACGTCGTGCGAAATGAACTCGGCGTGAGGCGCGGGTTTTACGAGCGCGGAGCGAATACGTCCGAGTATTGCCTCGCGGCTTGGATTATCTTGCGCCATTGCGTTTCCTCCACAGTTCCCGGAAAGACTCACGCGGGACTTCCGGCGCGTCGCGGTATTCGCCCCACTTGCGCATCGGATCGACGGCGGTCCCGGTGAGCTTTAAATCGCGCACCCAGCGCAAGGTGCTCCGGCCCAAATTTCCGAAGAAATTGAAGCGGCGAGAACTCGACATGGTCCAACGCCAGAGCCGGAATCCAACCTTTTCCGACAATGGACGCTTCGTTCGCTGCACGGCGTTTCTGCGGTTCTGCAGCAAGTGATGATGCAGGTTGATCTGCACCGGGCACGTTGCGCTGCACGCTCCACACAACGAGGACGCGCTTGACAGGTGCTGGAATTCCTCGATGCCGCGCAGGTGCGGCGTCAGCACGCTGCCGATCGGTCCCTGGTAGGTTGTGCCGTAGGCGTGCCCGCCGATTTTGCAGTAAACCGGGCACACGTTTAGACAAGCGCCGCAACGCAGGCAGTGCAGCACTTCGCGCTGTTCTGGATCGGCAAGCAGACTGGTCCGCCCATTGTCGAGCAGCACCACGTGGAACTCCTCGGGGCCGTCAACTTCTCCGGGTTGCCGTGGTCCGCCGATCAGCGTCTTGTAAGTGGACATCAACTGTCCGGTGGCGATGGTCGTCAAGGTCGGCCACATCACGGCGAGATCGGCTAGTCGCGGCACCACTTTTTCAATGCCGGTGATGGCGACGTGGATGCGCGGCAGCGTCGTCCCCAGACGGCCGTTTCCTTCGTTAGTCGTCAGCGCCACCATGCCGGCGTCGGCGACCAGAAAATTCGCTCCGGTAATGCCCATCTCTGCCGAAAAGAATGCCTTGCGCAAAGCGCGTCGCGCCGCGGCTACGAGTCCTTGCGGATCGTCGCTGGTAACGCCTTCAAGTTTCTCGCGGAACAACTCGGCGATTTCGACGCGGGTGAGGTGCATGGCCGGCGTGACGATGTGGTACGGAGGTTCGTTGCGCAGCTGAACGATGTATTCGCCGAGATCAGTCTCGAAGACCTCGATGCCGAGCTTTTCCAGCGCGGGCGTGAGGTGGATCTCCTCGGTCACCATCGATTTGGATTTGACGATTCGATGAACGCCGCGCGCGGTGGCGAGATCGCCGATGTACCGCCGGGCTTCCTCGGCATTTGCCGCCCAGAAGACGTGGCCTCCGCGATCGATAATGCGCTGCTCAAATTCGAGCAGGTATTTATCCAGGTGATTGATCGCTTCCCATTTGATCTCGGTGGCGCGGCGGCGTGCGGCTTCCCAGTCTGCAAACCGTTTCTTCCCACTGACGACCGAGTTATGGTAGGTCGTCATGTTGTGCTGGATAATTCGTCGGTGCGCGGGATCGCCCGCCTTTTCGGCACCCTTGCGTAAAAATTCCTGTGCCGCCGTGTTCATCGTGCCTCCTGCGCCAGGATACTGGCGAGGTGGATCGTGCGCGCGGCATCGTTGCGTCGGCGCAGTATCCCGTCGATGTGCATGAGGCAGCTTGAATCAACGGCGGTGACGTAATCGGCTTTGGACGCCTTGATGTTCTCAGCCTTGGAGTCGCCCATCGCGGCCGAGATCGCGCCGAACTTTACCGAGAACATGCCGCCGAAGCCGCAGCATTCCTCGGAAGTTGGCATCTCGATCAATTCGAGGCCGCGCACATTGCGCAGCAGTTCGCGAGGGCCGTTCTTGATTCCAAGCTCGCGCAGCGCGTGACAGGAATCGTGCAGCGTCACGCGATGTGGGAACGCCGCGCCCACATCGGTCTGCTTCGCAACGCCGGTCAGAAATTCGGTGAACTCGAAAACGCGCTTGCCGAGAGCGATTGCGTCTTCAAGGGCCGGGCTGTGCTCCAGCAACTCCGGGTAGAAATTGCGCACCATGGTCGTACACGAACCGGAAGGACAGACGACGGCTTCGGCTGAGGCGAACACGCGCACAAAGCGCTCCGCCAGAGGACGCGCCTCGTCCCAGTTGCCAGTATTGAACGCCGGCTGGCCGCAGCAAGTTTGTTCTTCAGGGAAATAGGGCTCGTAACCCACGCGTTCCAGCACGCGCGCGGTATCCAAACCCACCTGCGGAAAAAACTGGTCGACAAAGCACGGAATAAACAGCGCAATCTTTTGAGCCATTAATGCCGTTATAGCGTGAAAGGCAGCGGGGCGACAAGCAGGGAAGCGCATCCGAAGTGAAATAAATTTCGTATTCGCACTCTTCGCCTTGCGAAGAATGCGGCACCCATTGCGTTTTTTATGAAAATAACTGCGGAAAATGTACTTAGTTCCACAACCCTCATCAGCAGCTCCGAATCAATCTATCCACACCTGAGCTCATGAACGATGTGAGCCTGACCTGCCAGACCAAGTACGAGCAAGCACACAAAAAGGGGAGTGCCATGAGCGGTAAGTTTTTGACCGGAGCGGTGACTTTTGTTTTGGCGACAGTTTTAGCCACAACCATGCAGGCGCAAGTGGTACGCGGCGCCGGGCACATACAGATTGACGCGACGGAGGCGCGCGATCAACAGCCTGACGGCAGGGGCCGGGGGTATCCAGACCGCAATGCGCCGGGCAGGGCGACACCGAAACACACTGCGACAACCAATGGCATTTATTATCACGGCGGTCCAGTGATCATCGGCACGACGAACGTTTACTACATCTGGTACGGCAACTGGTCCGGCGCGAGTGGTGCGGCCTCGCAAAGCATCCTCTTGAACCTGGCGAGTTCGATTGGAGTATCCCGCTATTTCAACATCAACACCACGTACAAGAACGCCGCCGGAACGCACGTGGCAAATGCCGTCCACTACAACGGCAGCGCAAGCGACAACTATTCGCAAGGCAGTTCGCTCAACGACTCCGGCGTACAGGCCGTCGTTAATCGGGCAATCAGCAGCGGCGCGCTGCCCAAAGATTCCAAGGGCGTGTATTTTGTCCTCACGTCGAAGGACGTGAAAGAAACTTCCGGTTTCTGCACGTCGTATTGTGGCTGGCACACGCGAACTTCCATCGGGGGCACAGACATCAAGTTCGCTTTCGTGGGCGATCCGGATCAGCAGTGTCCATCGGCCTGCGAGGAGCAGACCGGCGTCAGTCCCAATGGCGAACCCGGAGCTGACGGCATGGCCAACATCATCGCGCATGAACTGGATGAATCGGTGAGCGATCCCGACCTGAATGCATGGTATGACAAGTCGGGGGAAGAGAATGCCGACAAGTGCGCGTGGACCTTTGGGACCACGAAGACTTCGGCAAACGGCACGCTCTACAACGTCACGCTTGGCAGCCGCCAGTACCTGATTCAGCGAAACTGGGTGAACGCTTCGGGCGGATACTGCGCGTTGAGCTTTTGAGTCAGCTGTACTACGCCAGGGGCGTCAGCGCCAAAACCAATTCCCGGCTGCGGCCGCCGTCGAATTCGATGAGCACGATGCGCTGCCATGTCCCGAGCAACAATGTGCCGTTCTCAACGGGCAGGCTTAGCGAAGTGCCGATCATGGCCGAGAGGATGTGATCCGGCACGTGTTCCGGATTATGCGGATGGCGATACTGTAGCTTGGGCACCATTTGTTCGAAGGCGTCGAGCATGTCAAGGTCAGTGCCCGGATCGAGATCGGCGGTGGTGAGCGCAGCCGTCGTGTGCAGCAGGAACAATTGGCATATGCCGGTCTTGCCTGCATACGATCTGCTGAGAAGCGTCTGCACGTGGGCAGTGATATCCACAACCTCGCGCTTCTTGCGGGTCTTTACGGTCAAGGTTTGCATGAAAATCGATTCTAGGCCAAGAGCCGCGTAGGTTCGAGGGCTTCACGGAGTGACAAACGTGGTTCCCGCCCTGCACGGTTCTCGGCGCTACTTCGTTTCGCGTTCAAGTTGCACATCCACCGCCTGCGTCCCATTTTCCGTAACGGTAATGGTCTTCTGGACGGTCTTGTATCCTGGTAACGTGATGACGATCTCGTAAGGGCCACCGGGGAACATCAACTCCATCGGCGTTTGCTTCTTCATTATCTTGCCATTCACCGACACTTGCGCTCCCTTGGGCATGGTCCTGAACTGTACCTTTCCCATCTGCGAGCCGTGGCCGCCGCCAAAGAGCTTCTGGAGCTTGTTTACGTCCTTGATGGCGTCCGCATTGCCGAGCGGCGCAAGGTGGGGAGCAACTCTGTAGCTCTGTCCCGGTGAAACGTCGATCGAACTCTCTGCCGGCAGGAAGCCCTGCTTCGAGAGCGTGATCGTGTATCTGCCTTTCAGCAGCATGACGGTGACCGGCGTCGTCCTGTTTGACTTTTCGCCATTAATCGAAACTAGCGCTCCATTTGGATCACTGTTAATGACGAGCGTGGCGCGCAGTTCGACAAGTTGAAGATTCAACGTAGCGGTTTGCCCGGCCGGAACATCCACCACGCGGGTCACCGTCTCGTAACCTGCTTTCGACACGCGAATCGTATGCGAACCTGCCGCCAGACCCGGCGTGGTGTGCGGCGTGGGGAACTGGTTCCCCTGGCCGTCAATTTCGATCAGGGCGCCTTCAGGCGTGGACGAAATCAGCAGATTTCCTAATTTCGGGGCTGCCGCGACTGGGGCGGAAGTGGCCGCCTGCTTTTTCTTTTTCGTTGTGGTTGGTTCCACTGGGGCTGCCGGTTGCGGCGCCTGAGCTTCCGTAATAATTGGCTGCTCGACCGGCGCAGTTTGATCCGGCGCATTCACTGCCTGCAGTGCTGGTTTCTCGCGACGCAGCGAAAGCACGATTCCCGTTACACACAACGCGAGAACGAGCACGAACAGCACGGCGGCGCCAGAAAGTATCAACAGCAAAGCCTTGTTCGATAGCTTTTTGGAGGAACCCACTGGTTTCTGAGCTTTGGGTGGTGTGGGCGCTGCCTCCTGTGCAGCAGGCTTCTGCGGCAATGCCTCGGGCGTTGGTTCGGGATTACCCTTCTTCGGCCCAACAATGATGAACTCTGACCGCGGCGTCGGCTCAAGGTGTGACGTGGTCGTTGGCACGGAGCGTGTCTGCGGCGCACGGGGTGGCGGTTCCGGCGGTCTCGGCGAAACCGGAGCCTCCACCGTCGGTCGATGCGCCGCTGGTGTTCTGGTCGGAATAGCCATGGGCGCCGGAACTCTCGCGGGCGGGACGATTGGCGCCTCGGTCCGAGCGGGTTGCGGTTCTGGCGGTTCTTGCGGTGTCTCCGGAGTGGGCGCGGCAACCGTAAGTCGTGGCGGGGTTGCGACCGCAATTTTTTTCGGCGCGACCGTTACTTGGTCCGCATAGTGATCAAGATCATGGAGCAGTTCGGCCCCGCTCTGGTATCGCTCGCCCGGCGACTTTGCCAGCGCCTTCATGATGATTCTGCTAAGTCCGTGAGGGACTCCGCCCTTTATCCTGTGCGGGGCCGCCGGGATGACGTTCGCGATCTGCTCAAGAATGGCCGCGGCTGTATCGCCCTCAAATGCACTCTTCCCGGTGGCCATCTCGTAAAGGATCGCGCCCCAACTGTACAGATTCGAGCGCCGATCAAGCGGTTTTCCGCACGCCTGTTCAGGAGACACGTAGCGAAGCGCCGCGAGCGCGCCGGGATTGTCTTGCGCTCGCCTCACCGGATTTGCCGTGACTCCGTAATCCAGCAGTTTCACCGTGCCGTCCCATTCCTGGATCACATTGCGGGGATTGAGATTCTGGTGGCAGACGTTCAAAGAAGCCGCATGATCGATGGCCGAGCATATCTGCCGCGAGACATCGGCCAGTTCCCAGTCTGAGATCTTTGCCGTGCCCAAGGCGCTGGCGAGCAATGCGCCCTCGGCGTAGTCCATAGCCAGATACGCAATTCCTTCGATTTCGTAAGCTTCCAGAAGGTGAACGATGTATGGACTGTTCAGGGTGCGGGCGCTGTTCGCATGTTGCAGGATAGCGTTGATGTCCAGGGAATTTGTGGAGTGCGGCTTAATGCACCGGACTGCAATGGTCCTCTGGGTTCCGCGCACAATGGCTTTATAGGTCGCGCCGCCGTCATTTGTCGACAGTTCGCGCTGCAGTTCGTAGCGTTCTATGCCATTCGCAGTTGGGAACATGGATCGCGCCCTATTCGTTAACCCGCAACAGCAACATTCCTCACGCTCAGAAACTTACACGAATCCAGTCGTCACGAGGAGTGACTAAAGTGTCGGGGCATCATGCACG
The DNA here is from genome assembly GCA_963777415.1 of uncultured Acidobacteriota bacterium. Lineage (GTDB taxonomy): Bacteria > Acidobacteriota > Terriglobia > Terriglobales > Acidobacteriaceae > JAEZPW01. The sequence goes on along the minus strand of CAVZQL010000014.1, from coordinate 228,554 downwards.
ACCGTGCGACGCGGCCCGTAGTTTGTACGCATCCTCACAGGCTAAAGTGACGAACGTCACACCATTCCGGACATAGGCAAACCGATAATCGTTCTACTGAGTGGGTGACGTCCTTCCCCGAAAATACAGGGAACCGGACATCCGGAAGCTGCGCTGACGCGGCTCCGGTGCAGGGTGAGGAATCTATTCTCAACAGCTGTTCGCCGCTACAGGTGTACGTAAACGTCAGCAGCCATAGGAGATCAAATGGCCAAAGGTGTGGTCACCATTGTGGTGGAACGATGTAAGGCGTGCGGCTTCTGCGTCGAATTCTGCCCCACGAATGTTCTTGCTCTGTCCTCCGCTTTTAACGCCAAGGGATATCATGCGCCCAATGCGGTAGCTCCGGAAAAATGCAGCGGCTGCGATTTGTGCGGCATGTACTGCCCCGACTTCGCCATCTTCGGCACGCGCGTGAAAGACACCGCCGAAAAGCCCGCCAAAGCCGAAAAACCCGCTCAAAAGGAGACAACAACCGATGCACGCTGACCCTGCAGGAGTACTCACAGGCGTCCATTTTATTGATGGCGACCACGCATGTTGCGAAGGTTGTCTGGCCGGAGGTGCGCGTTTTTCCTCGGGTTATCCGATCACGCCGTCAACCGAAATCGTTGAGCGTTTTGCTTCCCGCATCCCAACCGTCGGAGGCGTGTTCATCCAGATGGAAGATGAACTGGCCGCGTCGATCACCATGCAAGGCGCGGTGTGGGCGGGAGCCAAGGCTTTCACTGTCACCTCGGGTCCCGGTTTCTCGCTGATGATGGAACATATCGGCTACGCCGCCATGACCGAAACGCCGTGCGTCTTCTTTGACGTGCAGCGCGGCGGCCCTTCCACTGGACTTCCAACTCTTCCGGCACAGGCCGACATGATGCAGGCCCGTTGGGGTTCGCACGGCGATTACATGATCATCGCCCTTTGTCCCAACTCGCCCCAGGAATGTTTCGACCTCACCATCAAGGCGTTCAACTTCGCCGAAAAGTATCGCGTACCCGTGATGTTCATGCTTGACGAAGTCGTCGGGCACATGACGGAAAAGGTCATCATCCCGCCGGCTGAACAGATTGAAATCGTCGAGCGCCGCCACACGAAACTGCCGCCGGACAAGTTCAAACTCTACGGCACCAATGGCGACGGCGTTCCCGACATGGTGCACGCCGGCGAAGGTTACAACTTCCACGTCACCGGCCTCACTCACGACGAACGCGGCTATCCCAACATGGTTCCCGACGTTCAAGACCGGATGGTGCGCCGTCTGCAGGACAAGATCAATAACGCCTACGACGACATCGTCTTGTTCGAGCAGAAGAATATCGATGACGCAGACATCGTCGTCATCTCCTACGGGATCACCTCCCGCGTGGCGCAGCGCGCGATTGAGATGGCGCGCGCCAAAGGGATGAAGGTTGGCAGCTTCCGCATCATCACCGCGTGGCCCTTCCCTGAAAAGCACATCCGCAAAATGGCGGAGCATGTAAAGGCGTTCGTCGTCCCCGAGCTTAACCTGGGACAGATGGTGTACGAGGTCCAGCGCTGCGCCGAGGGCAAGGCCAAGACCGTCCACGTGTCGCACGCAGGCGGCAGCGTCCACAAACCGGAAGACATTTTGAAAGCCATCGAGGGGGCAATCCGATGAGCACCACTACCAACGACCTCGTTCAGTGCGAACCCAGCAATCCAGTGGAACCGTTCCTGCGCGTCGACCGTATCCCGCACATCTGGTGCCCCGGATGCGGCATCGGCACGACCGTTAACTGCTTCACCCGCGCGCTCATCGATTCCAAGGTGAATCTGAAAAACCTGGCTATCGTCTCCGGCATTGGCTGCACTGGCCGGGTCGCAGGTTACGTCAACCTCGACTCGTTCCACACCACCCACGGGCGGGCGATTCCGTTCGCGACCGGGCTGAAGCTGGCCAATCCCAAGCTGGACGTCGTGGTTTACTCCGGTGACGGCGATCTGTCGGCCATTGGCGGCAATCACCTGATCCACGCGGCGCGGCGCAACATCAACCTGAAAGTGATTTGCGTGAACAACCTCATCTACGGCATGACCGGCGGTCAGACGGCGCCCACCACGCCTGACGACGTGATCACCTCAACGTCGCCTTACGGCACGTTTGATCCGAACTTCAACCTGCCGCACCTGGTCGAAGCCTCCGGCGCGGTCTATGTCGCGCGCTGGACCACCTTCCATGTGCGCCAGATTGCCAAGTCCATGCAGGAAGCTTTCGCCAAGAAGGGTTTCTCGTTCATCGAGATCATCTCTCCGTGCCCGACGCTCTATCAGCGGCGCAACAAGATGGGCGATGGACTGGCGGCGATGAAGTTCTACAAGGAAGTGAGCAAGGTGAAGAACGGCTGTCCGACGAGCGAAGTCGGCTTAACCAAGGCGGGCGAGATCATCGTCGGGAAATTCGTTGATCGCGATCGTCCCGACTACCTCGAACTAATGCGGGCGCGGATGCAGGCATCGCTCGGTAAACGGTACGTTGAGACTCATGACCGCGAAGGCGAGGAGGAGTGCGGATGTCAGGGATAACGGAAATTCGTGTGGCCGGTTTCGGCGGACAAGGTGTCATTCTTTCAGCCAGCGTGCTCGGCAAGGCCGGTTCTGTATTCGAAGGTGGTTTCGCCACCATGTGCCAGGCCTTCGGTCCGGAAGCCCGTGGCGGCGCCTGCAGCGCTCAGTTGATCCTGTCGGATGAAGCGATTCTTTACCCGTACGTTACCCGGCCCGATGTGCTGGTCGTCATGTCGCAAGAGGCTTACACCAAGTTCGAGCCCGATCTGAAGGAAAATGGAATATTGATCGTGGAGCGAGACTTGGTTCGTATTTCGCACGTGCGGTCGGGGCAGAAGCTGTATAGCGTTCCCGCGACCCGCCTTGCCGAAGAACTCGGCAAACGCATGGTGCTGAATATCGTTATGGTCGGCTTCTTTGCGGCTGTAACGGATTTGCTGAAGCCCGAGAACGTGCGTAAGGCCGTCGAAGATTCCGTCCCGCCGAGTTTCAAGGAACTGAACCTTCGCGCCTTCGATAAGGGATACGAATACGGAAGAGAGCGCCTGGCTCAATTCGAAAACGGTGAGTCGGTGGAGGAAATCGCCGCCGAGACAATCGAGAGTGCGTGAAGAACGTGAAGAAGTGGGGCGGCAAGATTTGTCGGGGGATAGATTACTAAAGTTCCCTGCCGCGTGTGGTCTAAAAACAAATTGTGGATCATCGCCCCGGTACATAGTATAAAACCAATCAGTTCTTGAGCAGACCTTGTTTTCTGGGGAGTCTAGGAGTCTCAATGCAAGGGAAGTGTCGCAACCTATCGGCTTGGGTGCTCGTAATTGTTCTATCCTCCGCCAGCGTTTTTGCGCAGGCGGACAAAGTTATGTTGTATCCGGGTCCGGACGTCAGGCTTAACGGCGGTTCGCTCAAGGCATCGTCTGCCGTCATGAGCGGAGATAAGGTCGAGACCGGAACGAATGGCGCCCAGTTGACCGGGCACGATCTCATGTTGCAGGTGGATCCCGGCACAAGCCTGCTATACGGCGATGTGTTGCTGCTTTCCTGCGGAGGTCTCCTCGTCAGCAGCGCCTGGCATCCGGTTCAGGCCAGCGACACGCTCGTGAGCCCCCTGGGTGGCATGGCAAAATTTACGCTGGTGAATCGCGGCGGCAAGCTGACCATCAGCGTTCAGTCCGGCACGGTGACCGTCAGCAATGAACAAACCACAACGCTCTCGGCTGGCCAGTCAATCGAACGCAAGTCCGCGGAATGTCCCGTCGCTGGTGCCGCCACGAAAACTACGAAACCCTCTTCGGCGGCGTTGGGTGGAAATGGCAAATGGATCGCCCTCGCGGCCGCGGGCGGTACTGCTACGGCAGTCGGTGTTTATTTTGCCGAACGCAAACCTGCCAGCCCTTCCGCGCCCTAATCTCGCAGTCCTGAATCAGGTCTCCACGCCGGTCGAATGAACTTCGACCGGTTTTTTTCTTAGTGCGCCCGGCAGGGCGCACTCACTTGGAGGTGCAAGTCCTCTACACACCCGGCAAGGGGAAGTGTTAGCTGAACGGCAAGGGTGTCCGTCGCGAGGCGGAATCTGGAGGAAGCTGTAAGCAAAGCGCTGGCCTGACGAACAGGAAGCGGATAGAGGCGGCACGGTGGGGTAAGCGGGCTAATAGACGCAAAGCCCAGTTCTTGCACGGAACGCCGTGACGTAGATCCGACAGGCATAAGCGTGAAGGTGAGTGCGCAATACCCGGGGAGATCTGGCGGTCTGCTTGAGTGCTACCTGCGTCGAGAGATGCCGGGAAGGATCGCCAGAAGTCAGCCGAGGCCATAGTAGCTGCCAGTGCGGGGCGAAGGGCCGAACATGAAACACGGGAGTAGGACAGCAGACCTCGATGCGAGTCGAAGAAGCAGAAGCGTACGCGAGTACGGCCAGCGCAGGCGAAGGCGGGCGGAACCTGCCGGGATCGGGCGCGGGTGCCGAGGCTGGCACGGCGGCTGTTGGGCGAACGAAACCGGAAGCGCTGCGGCTGATGGAAGCCGCGGTGGAACGCAGCAACATGCTATGCGCCTACGAGCGCGTGGTGAAGAACGAAGGAGCACCGGGAGTCGATGGACTGACGGTGGCCGCGTTCAAGCCATGGCTGGTGTCGCACTGGCCGAGCGTAAGACAGGCGCTGTTGGCGGGCGAGTACATGCCGGCGGCGGTGCGCAAGGTGGAGATACCGAAGCCGCAAGGCGGGGTACGCACGTTGGGCATCCCGACGGTGCTGGACCGGCTGATCCAACAGGCGTTGCATCAGGTTTTACAACCGCTGTTCGAGCCCGAGTTCTCCGAATCGAGCTACGGCTTTCGTCCGGGACGCAACGCGCACCAGGCGGTGAAAGCCGCGCAGTGCTACGTTGCCGAAGGCAGGCGGTGGGTCGTCGATCTCGATCTGGAGAAGTTCTTCGACCGGGTGAACCACGATGTGCTGATGGCGCGGGTGGTGCGCAAGGTGAAGGACGAACGGGTGCTGGAGCTGATCCGGCGCTATCTGGAGGCGGGACTGATGGAAGGCGGGGTGGTGAGCGCGCGAACGGAGGGAACGCCGCAAGGCGGACCGCTGTCGCCGCTGCTGTCGAATATCCTGCTGACCGATCTGGACCGCGAACTGGAAAAGCGCGGGCATCGCTTCTGCCGCTACGCCGACGACTGCAACATCTACGTCGGAAGCGAGCGGGCGGGACAGCGTGTGATGAAAGCGATCACGGTGCTACTGGAGCATGACCTGAAACTGAAGGTCAATGCGGCCAAGAGCGCGGTGGCGCGTCCGTGGCAGCGGAAGTTTCTGGGCTACAGCATGACGTGGCACAAGAAACCGAAGCTGAAGATCGCGCAACCAAGCCGCGAGCGACTGGCGGAGAAAATCCGCAAGACGCTACGGGCGGCGCGTGGACAAAGCCTGAAACAAGTGATCAAACAACTCAATCCCCAACTGCGGGGCTGGGTTGCATACTTCCGGCTCACCGAAGTGAAGGGTGTGCTGGAAGAACTCGATGGCTGGATCAGGCATAAGCTGCGGGCACGGCTATGGCGGCACTGGAAACGCGTTTACACACGGGCGAAGAATCTGATGCGGGCCGGACTGAGTGAGAAACGAGCGTGGCTGTCGGCCACCAATGGGCGTGGCCCGTGGTGGAACGCCGGAGCCTCGCACATGCACGCAGCCTACCCGAAGTCATGGTTCGACCGCATGGGGCTAGTTTCGTTGCTGGATACTCAGCGGCGCTTCTCGCTTGCTTCATGAACCGCCGGATGCGGAACCGCACGTCCGGTGGTGTGGGAGGACGGCGGGAGTAATCCCGCCTCCTACCCGATCTGGATACTCAGCGGCGCTTCTCGCTTGCTTCATGAACCGCCGGATGCGGAACCGCACGTCCGGTGGTGTGGGAGGACGGCGGGAGTAATCCCGCCTCCTACCCGATTGGAGACAATCCAGTTTCAAATTGGGAATCGTCGCTGAGAAATGACCGGCAGTTCTCAGAACATTCTCGCAACTTTCTGCAACTTTCCAACTCACCCTGTGTTTTTTGTACTCGAAAGCAGGAGAGTACCTGCTTCATGCAGCGCCCGCAGCGGCGCGACCCAGCTACCTAACACCATTGGTTCGATTTTCTGGATGGAGGAATTTTGATGAAACGTTTCTATGTTGGCCTGTTACTTCTGGCTTTGAGCACAACGTTGTTATTCGTTGGTTGCGGTGGCGGGTCTAGCTCCCCCATCCAAACCATCACTCCCCAGCCGCAGAGTGGAACCGTCAACGTTGTAGTGAGTGACGATTCCACCAATGACTGGGCAACCGTCGGCGTGAAGGTTCTGGGTATTTCTCTTGTGCCGCAGGGCGGCGGTTCGGCCGTGCCGGTTTACACCGCGCCCACACCCGCTCCCTCGATCAACCTCGTACAACTGGATCAGCTTGGCGAAATTCTGGGCAACGCCACCATCGCCCCGGGAACTTACACCAGTGCGATCGTCACAATCGGTGCCAATCCCGGCGACGTAACGCTGACTGCCGCCAACAATCCTGACGCTAGTTTTGCCGGCACCCCCGGCGCGGCTGTTGATCCCAGCACGATTCAGATTCAGGGCGCCACGGGAGCTGTCGGCAGCCGCACTGTTTCCTGCTGAACGTGAATCTCGTTTCTCCCCTGGTCGTTACCGCGGGATCGAGCAATGCGCTGGATTTGGAATTCGATCTCTCGCACCCGGCTTTCATTGTTGACCATGATCCGATCGGCGGCGGACCCACAATTTGGGCCGTGGACTTCAACGGACCTGTACGTCATCACCCCATCCGCGACATCACCGCGTTGCTCCTGCGCCATGTCTATGGCAACGTCAGTTCCGTTTCAACCGACAACACGACCCTCAACGTGACCAGGGTATTTCCGGTCAAGCCGGTAGCCTCCACTGCCGTGGCGACCACGGCTTCCACCATTGCCATTCCAGTGCTGGTTGACTCGGCCAACGGAACAGTTTTCTACGACGTTGATGCCAAGACCCGCACCGTCATCAAGGACTTCTCCTCGGTCGCGGCTACATTGCCAACCAAGTACGTTCGCATCGCCGCCCGCTACCAGGTCAACGGAACGCTCGTCGCCGTGCGCATCTTCGCCAGTAGCACATTCATAAGCTGTGGATCAGCCCCGAGGGCCATGTTCTCCACGTCAGCCCCGCAACCAACGTGATCACGGTCGAGAACGAAGACGGCACCCCCGTTAACTTGACGGTTGACTCGAATACTCAGTTCTTCTACCGCACCCCGGCCAACGCCCTGAGTGATGCCACGCCGATCGCCACTGGAACCGGGTTTGTTACCGCTGGCAACATCGTGCGCGGCTTCAAGGTCCACGCGAGTGTCGTTGATCCTCTGGCCAGCCCGCTCGTCGCTCAGACCATCGATATCGAAATTGCAAAGTACAACGGCAACATCTCCGCGCCCAACCTAACGGGCTTCCAGTACGCGCGCAGTTTTGCCACTGCGCTCGACAACTACAACGTCACCCTCGCTTACATCTCCAACACTACCCCGAACGGCAAGGATTCCAACGGCAACGCCATTCAGGGCTACAAATGGTGGAATTTCACCTACCCGACTCTCGCCGACACCGGCACAAATGCCATCCCCGATTTCGTTGCGGCCACCAATGGCGAAGCAGTGAACTTCGGCGGGGTAGTTGGCAGCTTGCCTGCGTCAGGCGTCAGCTATGTGACCTGGAACGATCCTGCGGCTGCGAACGCTTGGGCGGCTAAATGGACTGTGCTACAACCCACCAAGGTTCCGTTGGGCACCGTCTCCACAGCCCTGAGCGGCACGAGTTTCGCCATGACGGTTCCTCTCCCGCCCGGAATGGACGGCCCACCCATCTCACCGGCGACAGTAAACCTGAGCACGACTTCCGGCTCCGCCACGCTGGTTTACCAGGTGGATAAGACCGGAGGCATCGTCACCATCACTCCGCAGGACATCACCACCAGCGCCGGCCTCAATGCGGTCACAACCAACCTGGTTGCCGGCACTCCGGTGAAGGTCTTCGGAGTTCCTAACGCTGGCGGCCTCAGAGCGTACACACTCTTCTACTACACGGGACTGAAGTCGGCGCGCTAAAGACACCGACTTGATCCCAAACAAATGGCCTCCGGCAACGGAGGCCATTTTTAGGTTCTTAGAGTGAAAATCGTCCCTCACCAAATCACGAACTCGTCAATCCTACCGTCCCACTCTCGCCTTCTCTTCCGGGGTCATCGCGGCCCACAGCATGCTCATGTTGCGTTCGGTCCAGATATTGTGGTCACCCGCTTGGCGGGCCCTCGTGAACCAGTTGTATGCCCGCGCGCGATCCAGCGGCACGCAGTTGCCGGTCGCGTAGAGTCCGCCCAATTTGCTGCTTGCGGTTGCATTGCCGTGATCCGCCGCCGTGCGCAGATAGACCAACGCCTGATCGCAATTCTTGGGCAGTCCGCCCCGGCCGTACAGGTATCCATCGGCTTTTGCCACCAATGCGTTTTCGGGCTGCTGACTTTTAGGCGAGCCTGCGCCGGACGATGCGGCAGACTTGTTATCCCCGGCCGTGCGCGTTCTTGCTGAAGTATCTTTTGCTGACGCTGACGCTGACGCTACCGCCGCCGCTGACGTTGGTTTTCCTTCCGTACTTGTTCCGGCTTCAGCGCCGTTGGGCGTGGCGCCACTGGATTGCGTCACAGTGCCATCCACTGTTCCGGTATGATCTGCCCTGGAACTCGATCTCTCCGTGTTGCCCCTTGCCGGTTCTGGCCGAGGGTTTCCCGCTTGCGTGGATCCAGGCACCGGCGCTCCTACGTCCGCTGATGTCGGTGGAACGGGATTGCTGCTTGGCGCGGACGGCACAGGCGAGCGGGATGCCGCCGTCGCGCCTGCCCCCCGCTGCCACGCCTGTCGCGTCCAACCTGCGGCGCCGGACTGCCACTCCGGGTGAGCACGCCACTCGTAAGCCGAGAATCCGACGAGTGCGATCGCGATCAATGCGACGATCCACCGGCGGCCACGACCCGCAATAACTTCGTCTTCATACAGGTAAGCAAGGTCGGCATTCTCCACCGGTTCGGGATCGCTCAACCCTAAAAACGACGGCCCCGTAAGCGGCGCGTTGGTATTGACGATTTCGCGCGGCGGAGAAAACCACTCTTTCGCCGCTGTACGTGCCGCTGGTTCCCGTGGCGCAGCGGCGCCAAAATCCACCGATGGCCCGAATCCCGAAGGCGCGGTCGCCAGCTTCGACAGGGGTTGCGTTACGGGTGGCGTTCCATCTGAGGTCGGCCGGTCGGTCCCGCTCCGTTGCCGCCTGATGTCGTTCAACTCGGCGCGCTGTCGCTCAATGTCCTCGCGGAACGAAGTCAACACGGCTCCGGCAGGGTGCTCCTTTGCGGCATTTCCGACCCCCTGCCTCAACAGGCGCGAGCCGCACTGCCCGCAGAAACGGTGATCCTCTGAATTGTCATGGCCGCAGTCGTTGCAACGCACGGGTGCTCCTTAACCGCTAGTTCGATACCCTGGTTCGATACCCTGGTTCGATACCTAAGACGCGTTCGGGACGTTCGCCTGTTAGATGTCGGACACCGCTTGCGGGGTTTGGCGTGGATCTCCAGCCTTTCGCAGCTAAGATAACTCCAACTCACGTTATTACTTACCTTTACAGGCGCATGGCTGGCATGTTACTCTCAACCCAGTTATTGGAAACGAAGAAGCAGGAGAGCACCAACTTCAGTGTTAGCTACAGAGCGAAAACAGCAAATTATTGGCGAGTATCGTACCCACCAGACCGATACCGGGAGTCCGGAAGTCCAGGTTGCGATTCTTAGTGAGCGCATCGGTGAGTTGACCGACCACTTCAAATCGCACAAGAAAGACCATGCATCCCGGCGCGGCCTTCTAATGATGGTCAGCAAACGTCGTAGTTTGCTTGACTACCTCAAGAAATACGATTCCGAGCGCTACAAAGCCGTTATTCAGAGACTCGGCATCCGCAAGTAGACGCCTGTTGGATTTGATTGGCGTCGTGACACAGGTACGGGTGCGCGTCTTTTGGCCGTGCGGAGAATTGCTCCCCGGCGCATGCCGTAGTGTACCCGATCGTGATTGTTTGAACCCTCTATACCATCTCGCCCCGGCGGACCGTCTTCAGCAAGCGCCGCCCTACGCGTACCCCACGCGCAGTCAGGGTGCCTTTCCCATGGAAGGATGCAACGAATGAAGCCTGAAGCACACACAATGAGTGTTGAACTTGACGGCGGAAAAGTATTTACCTTCGAGACCGGAAAAATCGCGAAGCAGGCGCATGGCGCCGTCGTGGTCCGGTTTGGCGACAATGTCGTGCTCGCCACCGCAGTCGCAAATCAGGATCCCCGCGAGGGAATCGATTTTTTCCCACTTACCGTTGACTATCGCGAATACACCTACGCCGGCGGACGGATCCCCGGCGGTTTCATCAAGCGCGAAGGCCGCCCCAGTGAACGCGAAGTCCTCAACAGCCGCATGATCGACCGGCCCATCCGGCCGCTCTTCCCCGACGGTTTCCGTTGCGAAACGCAAGTGATCGCGATGGTCCTGTCGGCCGACACGCAAAACGATCCCGACGTTGCCGCCATCAACGCGGCCTCTGCCGCCCTCACGATCTCCGACATTCCGTTCTCCGGCCCCATCGGTGCCGTCCGCGTCGGCATGGTTGCCGGCAAGTTCATGGTCAACCCCACCTATGAAGAGGGACGCAACGGCCAACTCAGACTGATGGTCGTCGGCACCGCTGATGGTATTGTCATGATCGAAGCCGGCGCCAGCGAAGTGGACGAAGAGACGGTCGTCGAGGCCATCGAGTTCGCACACGGCGAAATCAAGAAGATTTGCGCCGCCATCTCCGAGTTCGCCAAGCAGCACGGCAAGGCCAAGCGCGCGGTCACTCCGGTTGAGATCGACGAAGCCTACCTTTCCGACCTGCGCAACAAGATCGGTGCGCGCCTCAGCGACGCTCTCGATACCGAAAAACATGCCAAGCTGGAAAGCCAGGCGCTCGTCAAGCAGATCAAGACCGAACTGAAGGACGCGATCCCCGCCGAAGATGACGCAGCCCGCGCCAAGCTCTCCAAGTACTACGAGATGTTGCGCGAGCAGATCTTCCGCGAAGAGGTCATCAAGAACAAGCGCCGTCCCGACGGCCGTGCGTTCGACCAGATCCGCGACATCTGGGTCGAAGCCGGAATTCTGCCCCGCACCCACGGTTCCGCCATCTTCACCCGCGGCGAGACCCAGGCGCTGGTCACCACCACGCTCGGCACTTCCGACGACATGCAGCGCCTCGAGATGTTCGAGGGCGAAGCCAAGAAGCGCTTCATGCTCCACTACAATTTCCCGCCGTTCTCGGTCGGAGAAGTCGCCTTCCTGCGCGGCGCTGGCCGTCGTGAGATCGGCCACGGAGCACTCGCCGAGCGCGCCGTTTCTGCCGTTCTGCCCGACGAAGAAAATTGGCCTTACGCCATGCGCGTCGTCTCCGACATTCTCGAATCGAACGGCTCCTCCTCGATGGCGACCGTCTGCGGCGCGACCCTCGCGCTGCTCGACGCAGGCGTCCCGTTGAAGGCCTCGGTTGCCGGTGTCGCGATGGGCTTGGTCAAGGAAGGCGATGACTACGCCATCCTGAGCGACATCGCCGGTGCCGAAGACCACTACGGCGACATGGACTTCAAGGTCGCCGGTACGCGCAAGGGAATTACCGCCCTGCAAATGGACATCAAGGTCATGGGCATCACCGCCCAGATCATGAAGGAAGCGCTCGCCCAGGCGAACCGCGGCCGCATCCACATTCTCGACAAGATGAACGAAGTGCTGCCGGAGCCGCGCACCACGCTGAGCGACTTCGCCCCGCGCTTCTACACCGTCAACATTCCGGTCGACAAGATCCGCGACCTCATCGGACCCGGTGGCAAAGTCATCCGCGGCATCGTCGAGGCCACGGGCGTCAAGATCGACGTCGAGGACTCGGGCAAGGTCAACGTTTCCTCCAGCGACCAGGCTGCCGCGCAGAAAGCGCTCCAGATGATCGGAGACATCACGGCAACCGCCGAACTCGGCAAAACCTATCTGGGCACGGTTTCGCGCCTGGCTGATTTCGGCGCGTTCGTCGAGATCATCCCCGGCACTGACGGCCTGCTCCACATCAGCGAAGTCGCCGAGCACCGCATCAACGATATCCGCGACGAACTGAAAGAGGGCGATCAGGTACTGGTCAAGGTCCTCTCGATCGAAGGCAACCGCATCCGTCTCTCGCGCAAAGCGATCCTCAAAGAGCAGCGCGCGAAGATGGCGGCCGAGGGCGGCGAACCTGTCGAGGGCGGCGTCGTGACCATCGAAGGCGGCGAAGACTTCGAGCCCGAGGCTACCGGCAGCGACGAGCCCAACTTCAACCGTGTTCCCTCCGAGGGCGGCGGTGATCGCGGACCTCGTCCTGGCGGCGACCGCGGTGGCCGACCCGGTGGTGGCGGCGGACGCGGCCCCGGTGGTCCTGGTGGACGCGGCAGGCGTCGTCCCGGTGGCGGTGGCGGCGGCGGTGGCCGAGGCGGCCCGCGCCGGTAACGATCAACTCGTGAAGCACGGAAAATAAGTACGGAACACGAAAAAGGCTGCGACCAAGATCGCAGCCTTTTCTGTAGCGCCTTTTCTTACGTAGCGCCGCCGACCCGGCGGCTGTCGCGAGGGCGTCCTGCCCTCGCAGAACGCAGTCAACGGCCTCATTCGACTTTAGCGTACGTGCCCTCCGCCTTGTCTTCCCGAACCCGCACGTCCTTCGTGCCGGTGAGGGCCCCTCCCATATCTAATTCTTTAAATATATGTATTCAGTGGACTTAGCACGTGGGTCTGTCTGTATTTGATCTGTCCTCGATCCCACTTGATATGGCCGGTCTGTGCGGCGTCCGTCATGTTAATCGCGTTCACAATACAAGTATTACAAATTCAGAGGGGTAAACCCGACACGCGCGCGAAGTTTATTTCTGGTTTATATTCAGCGACTTGTGGGGAAATCAGCGAAAGGAGGGGCTTGACACGCTTTCAGGACGAGGGCGGGGGGAGCCATCCGCCGAACGCCACCTATTCCTCGTGGAATGCCCCACATCTGCCAAAGTCGGGCAGATGTGGGGCAGCAGGCAGCTTCCGCCACTGGGCAACGGGAGAGGAGTGTATCGTCGAGATCGAGTCACAGTGGACGGCACGAAAGAGAGAACAGATGGGCACGCCTTTGACGGTGAAGATTAACGCGGCATCGAGACGCACCCTCCCCTAAAGGGGAAGGGTGCGGCACCCCATGTTATGAACGTTCAGCTTTGGAAAGGGTGCGCCACCGGCCTTGTTTTCTCAACCTACCGGTAACAGCACGGTTGCGAGGCAGCCATGCGAATCCTGGCGGTTTGCAAGTTGTATCGATCCGGCATGAGCTTCTGCAATCTGACGCGAGAGTAGCAATCCGATTCCTGTACCCTCGGCCTTGGTGGTGTAGAACGGCACAAACAAATTCTCCGGATTCGAGAGGCCGGGTCCGTTATCGCGAATGAATACGGACACATTGTTTCCACTGAGCTGCCATGAGACTACGACCTCGGGGTTTCCTTCGCCGGAACTCGCTGTTGTTCCAGTGGCCGCCTCAAGAGCGGCCTCGGCTGCATTCTTGAGCAGGTTGACCATCATCTGTTCGATCTGATCGGGATCGAGCATCATCAGAACCTGCGGACCGCTGTCCACGACTACCTTGACGCGAGTTTCTAGACCAGCCACCCGTTCCAGGAGCGCGCGGATATCGGTTTCGCGCCGCGAAGGCCGCGGCATCTGTGCGAGCTGGCGATACGACTGCAAAAAACGATGTAGCGATGCGGAACGCGACTCGATAATTCCAAGGCCTTTGGTAAAATCCTGCCGCTCCCTTTCCTGCATTTCGATTCCACGAAGGCGCAGTAAAAGGGTCCCCGCAATGGATTTGATCGGGGCCAGCGAATTGTTCAGTTCGTGGCCAAGAACCCGGATTAAGCGCTGCCACGCGCTTCGCTCCTGTTCCCGAAGGGCGCGACTCACATCGGAAAGCACGATCAGCGTATGAGGTACACCACGCTGGCGGAACTGGCTTCTCCGTATCAGCCACAGGCTCGACGGAGCTTGCTGTAGCACCACCGTGGACGTTTCCCCGGTATTCAGCCAATTTGCGATTCCGATCTGTTCTGCCGAACGGCCGATCAGCGCCCCAGCCGGCTTTTGCAGAAGCCGCTCAGCTGCGGAGTTTACGAGTCGCAGCTGGCCCTCAGGATCAAAAGCAAATAGCGGCGCGTCGATTACCTCGACTACACGGCGCAGCAGCGCTGTTGCTTCTACCGTGCGCGTTCGCTGCTCGGACAATAGATCGGCAAGAGCATTGATTTCCATCGCCAGCTCTCCGAGCGCGTCGTGATCTTGAGCTCCCCTGGCGCGGAAGGAATAATCTTCTTCGCGCAATGCGGAAACGATGTTGGTCAAAGTTCGCAGGGGCCGGCGAATCTGATTGTGTTGGACGAGAATCAACGACGTGCTGACTATGATAAAGAGAACCAGTAACGCGGAACGGGTGGCGTTGTTCCAAGGCATCTTCCACAACAGTAAAGCGCAAACGGCAATGCCCGGCAGCGTGCACAGGAGCGAGAGCAGAAGGATGCGCGATTCGTAGAGGAGTCGCCTCCGTCTGGGGCGAACTGCATAGTCCGTCCGCGGACTAGAGGCCATATTTCTCCATTCGCCGGTACAGCGCACCGCGGCTCAATCCCAGCGCATCTGCCGCCTGGCTGACGTTGCCGCTATAACGCTGGAGCGCCTTGCGAATCAGAATGCTCTCCACTGACTCCAGGCTGAGGTCTTCCAGATTCTGTTGCGTGTGCTTGTTTGTCGTCAGTCCAAGATCACAGGCTTGGATCTCTTCACCCGCGCACATCAGCGTAGCGCGTTCGATCGTATGTTCGAGCTCGCGAACATTCCCTGGCCATGGATGCTGTAACAATAGCTGCATTGCGCCGCTACCGAAGCCGGTAATGGGGCGCTTGTAACGCGCAAGATAGCGCGCGAGGAAGAAAGCCGCCAACAGCGGGATATCTTCGCGCCGCTCACGGAGTGGGGGGAGCTTGATCTCAACCGTGTTCAAACGGAAAAGCAGGTCCTCGCGAAATTGTCCGGAAGCGACCGCCGCATCAAGGTCGGCGTTGGTGGCGGAAATCACGCGCACATCGACGTGGCGTGTGCGCGACGAGCCCGCACGCTCGACCTCACCGGTTTGCAGCACGCGCAACAGTTTTGCTTGTTGGCGGCAGGGCACGTTACCGATCTCGTCCAGAAAAATGGTGCCGCCATCGGCAAGTTCGAACCGGCCAATGCGATCCGTGCGCGCGTCAGTGAATGCGCCCTTCACATGACCGAATAATTCGCTCTCAAAGATTCCTTCCGGCAGGGCGCCGGTATTGACCGCAATCATCGGACGCGCCGCTCGCGACGACAGCGCGTGGAGAGTCTGGGCGACGACTTCTTTTCCGCTCCCATGTTCGCCGGTAATCAATATGTTGGCGTCAGACGGCCCGACCCTGGAAATCGTCTCCAGCACCGGCTGCATGGAAGAACTGGTGGCAATGAATTCTGGCCTGGACGTTGCCCTAAGGAGGCGATTCTCCGCTTCCAGCCGTTGCGCGGCTTCAAGGGCGTTATGTAGTTCCACCTGCGTTCGGACAATGCTCAGCAACCGCTCATTTTCCCAGGGCTTCTGAATGAAATCGCGGGCTCCGCGCCGCATTGCTTCGACAGCCACGTCGACATTCGCCCACGCAGTCATCACGATCACCGGCAGCATGTTGTCGGACGCCGTAATTTCCGAAAGCAGATCGAGACCTTCGCGTCCCGAAGTCGTGTCCCGCGTGTAATTCAAATCAATCAGAGCGGCGGCATAATTCCCGGACGAGATAGCCTCACGCGCCATGACCGGCGACCGCACGGCATCGACCTCATATCCCTGAGGACGAAGCAAAAGCTCAATTGCGTCCAGGATGTCCTGCTGGTCGTCTGCCGCCAGCACGCGCGGCGGATGCACTGCCAGCGGTTTGCTGCCCGATGAAGAAGCCGATTTCGCCGTTGTCTGCATGGTTCAGTTCTGGCCTGCTATCGTACCATTGATCGCATCATCCATACGGATTCCAATGTGTTCCAAAGTCATTCCTGTCACCCGGCGAAGTTCGATCTGCGCCTTTTGGTAGGTTGTGTTTGCCGTGACCAAATCCAACTCGGCCAGTGCCAAATCGTGTTGTGCCGTGAGCGTTTGAAAGTTCGATCCAGCGCCAAGTTGCTGCTCTTTCTTGGTAATGTCGAAAGTCTTCTGCGCCAGGTCGCGTGCCTTCTGGGCCGAGTGGACACGAGCCGCGCATTGTTGCAGAGCGTATTGCGCGTTTCTCACCTCAATGCGGATCTGTTTCCGCAACTGTTGCCGGCGGAGCTCCGCTTGGCGGTACTCCAACTCCGAACGATATTGATCGGCTTTGCTCACCCGGTTGCGCAAAGGGATGTTCAAGTTCATCCCTACAACGTAGTCCGGTGACGAGTTGTTAAAGGCATTGTGCAAGGCTCCGCCAAAGTTGACGGGAACGTTCGAACTGTTGATGCCCTGGTAGCCCGGATTCATATCTCCCGCCAGCCCCGAGCCTCCGTAGTATGCAATCAGCGAAAGTGTAGGGAGCAAGGCATTGCGCGCGGCTACGCGGCTGATTTGGCGATTCTTGAGATCGATCTCCGATTCCAGTAGCTCCGGCCGGATCTTCATTGCCTGCTCGATGAGTTCCGCAAGCGGTGCCGAATCGACTGGCTGAAGAGCATCCATACGGTCAGTAGGAACCACCGGCATCTCTTCCAGCAGAGGATCGTCAAGCGTCTTGGTCAGCGCATTCTTGAGCAACGATTCCTGAAGCTGCAAAGTGGTCCGGGCCACGGTAAGATCCTGTGCGCGCTTGGAAACCTCAGCCTCCGCGCGCAGTACATCCATGGCAGGAATGGCTTCCAATGCCACCTGTTTCTTAGCGCTTTCGTAGCTCTGCTGTGCAAATGCCAGCGATTGTTCGTTCACGTTCGCCTGCTCATAGGCGCTTACCATATCCCAGTAAATGTTCTGGATCTGGGTTGCAGTCTCGATGACTTGGTTACGGAACGCGATATCGGAAATCTTCTTGTTGTTGCGTGCGATCCGCAGATAACGCAGGTTCGGTCCTAATCCGAATCCTGCAAGGAGTTCCTGTCGCAAGCTGATGCGATACTGCGAGTTCAGTGCCGGACTCAGATTGCTGTAAATGCTGTTCGTGGTCTGGCGACTGTTGTTCCATTCCATTGCGAAACTTGTACCGGTCGCAAATGCCTGGGTATAGGCGACGTTCGATTGGCCGGTATTCAATTGCAGAGCAGGAACGCCGTAGACCTGAAGATTCGAAAGTGGCGTACTTTGGTGTTCCACGCCAAGATTTGCGCTGATCGCTGGATCGAAGGACGGCACCGAAGTTCCAACACCGAGAGTTGAGCTGACAAGGCCTGATGCTCCGGCGCCCGCGCCCCCAGCTCCAGCCGAGGTCCCGCCCGCGCCCGCTCCCGGTGCTCCAGAGCCGAATCCGCCAACTCCGCCTCCTGGAGTTCCTTGTACGACGCCGGTATTCACGCCCCGAAAAACACCTCCCGCTTGTGTGCGGAGAATATCTGTGTCGGCAATTGGAAGGTTATAGCGCGCGATGGCCAGGTCCAGATTGTTTTCCAACGCCAAATCAATGGCATCGTTCAGCGAAACATATAACTTGCCGTCGTGTACCAACTGCTGCAGCCTGGGGGAGTTGGACAGGACGGGCGCCGGAACAATGGTCGCCACGTAGGGGCTCAATGGGTTGTGCGAGTTTGGCAAACCCGCACGAAACGTACTCTGAACTTCGGCAACGATCTTCGAACTGGGCGCCGTGGGAAGAGAATCAGATTGACCGCGCGCGGAAGGGGACAATACGCAAATTATGCCCAGCATAAAGAACGTCGCGAACGCCAGAGAAGTGTCTGCGGAATGAATAGGCGTCTGCATCACCGCACATCCTGGACCACTGTTTTCAATTCTTCTTCAGCGGCGACCTTCCCATCCAGCAAATGAATCTCTCGATCGGAGTGTTTGGAAAACCGCGAATCGTGCGTGACCATGCAGATGGTTGCGCCATCCTGGTGCAATTCTTGCAGCAACTGCATCACAGCATCGCCATTGCGCG
The DNA here is from genome assembly GCA_963777415.1 of uncultured Acidobacteriota bacterium. GTDB lineage: Bacteria > Acidobacteriota > Terriglobia > Terriglobales > Acidobacteriaceae > JAEZPW01. The sequence goes on along the minus strand of CAVZQL010000014.1, from coordinate 210,169 downwards.
AATCGAGATTTCCGGTGGGCTCGTCCGCCAGCAGGATCGAAGGCCGCCCCGCCAACGCCCGCGCTACCGCCACCCGTTGCTGCTGACCGCCCGAAAGCTGCGAAGGATAATGCTGCACGCGATGCGCCATGCCGACGCGTTCCAGCGCCTCCATCGCGCGCTGCTTGCGCTCGGCCCCGCTCATTCGCGACCGGTAGGTCAACGGCAATTCGACATTCTCATAGACAGTGAGGTCGCCGATCAGATTGAAACTCTGAAAGATGAATCCAATTTCCTGGTTGCGGATTCGGGCACGGTCAGCGAAATTGAGGTCCTCCACCGCGTTGCCGTTCAGGTAATACTTTCCGCTGGTTGGGGTGTCAAGTAATCCGATAATCGACAGCAAAGTTGATTTCCCGCAGCCGGAAGGCCCGGAGATCGCGACGTATTCGCCCTTCCCAATCGACAGGTGTATGCCGCTAAGCGCATGTGTCTCAACTTCGTCCGTGTAGAACACCTTCGTCAGTTCCCGAATCTCGATCAACGATTGCTCTGTATCAGTCATTGGTATTCGCCTCAATGTAAATTGCACTCTTGTTAAATTGCGCTTATTCAAGCCGGATTCGATCCGTATTTTCCCAGCGCGACATGTCGGAAAGAATGACAGTGTCGCCCTCTTTCAAGCCTTCGAGAATTTGAATTGAGTTTGCCGAGGCTCGCCCAACCTTGGTTGAAGTGCGGGTTGCGCCTTTTCCGTCCGCGTCCAGTTTGAAGACGGTGATGGTGCTGTTCTCCTGCCCGAATGCCGGCCTGCCCATGTAAAGCACGTTGTCCAGCTTTTCAAGATCGATGGTTCCATCGACGCTGAGATCTGGGCGGGCGCCATTGGGCAACGTGCCTATGAACTGCACGTCCACTGTTACGGTCCCGTTTTGCACCGCGGGATCAACCCGCATGACGATTCCGGACACGATTCCATTATGGGTGTCGATCAAAGTCGGCTCTCCAATCTGCACATCGCGCGCCTGAGTTTCCGGCACCTTTAGTTCCGCGATCAGATGGTCAGGCTGAACCACTTTTGCGAGCATCGCGCCCGGCATCACATGCTGGCCGACTTGCAGCGGCAGGTCCACCAGCACACCCGTGATGCCGGCCCGCACGTGTAAATCGTCGAGTTCTTTCTGCTTCAAATTGGCCAAGGCACGCATCTGTTCGACTCTCGACTGTTGTACCGCAACTTGGGACTGGATGGATTGCTGATTGATCTTGAGGCGTTCGCGCTCGATCTCGTGCCGCGTATGCATTTCATCGGCTTTCCCGCTGGAAGCCTTGTAGGCGAGGCCGGAGATGACGCCGAGATCATAGAGTTCTTTATCGGTTTCCGCTTGGAGTTTCGCTTGGTTGTAGTCGGAGCTAACAGTAGCCGCGGCAGCCTTCTGGGTCATTAAGTCGCTGTCGAGCTTCACCTTCAGGCTGTCGAGCTCGGCCAGCGCCGCCTTGAGCTGAAGCTGTGCGTCCACGGCCTCGCGCTGCACCTGCGGATTACTCAATTCAAGCAGCACCGTGTCCGCCTGTACGTGCGTTCCCGGCAGGACGAGGATTCGCATTACAGTGGCTTCGGTTTCCACCGGAATCTGTCGGACCGAGTCCTGGCTGGGAATCAGCGTTCCTAGTCCCCGGACTTGGCGCAACATCGGGCCGCGTTTTACCGAGTCCGTCCACACCGTTGCACGTTCGACCTGCGGCGCTACGGGTTTCAGCCGTGAAAAACCCACAGCTATGACGCTAATCAGCAGCACCCCAAAAATGCTGAAGATCATTTGACGGCGGCGTTTCTGACGTTTGAGTTCTGGTCGTGCGATGTCCATAACAACATGGACTTGTGCACTTCCAATGCCAAGCAGAGATATACGATTAGGTCTGCAAATTCAGCGATATACGTTTCATGCTCGTTTAGAGACGCAAGATAACATGTCCTATTGCGGACTCGGCTGTCCGGGAATGGACAGGCGAATATGTGGGCAGGTGAGGTGCGCACTCCGAATCCGCAAGGACCTGCGCGGGAAGTGGCGTTTGGATTTCGACGAAAATGAATTCGCGGGTGTGGCTGGATGGCGAAGCCAGGGCACTTCAGTGGAGGTGAATCCGAACGGGGATCGAATCCCGCCCCGGCACGCGCAAGAAGACGCGTGTCCGAGGCAGGGGAAAGAAACATTATTGGCAGCGCAGCGCAGTCATTGGATCGATCCGGACGGCGCGTCTTGCAGGCAAGTAGCTGGCCAGCCCGATCACTATCAGGAGAAACAGGGTTGCGCCGATAAACGTCAACGGATCTGTCTGACCGACACCGACCAACATGCCGCCGCAAAGCCGGAATACGGCAAGCGCCCCAGCGATGCCCGCCAACAATCCTGGAATCGTCAGACGTAGACTTTCTCGCGCCACCATTAGCATTACATCGAGCGGCCTCGCGCCCAATGCCATGCGAATGCCAAATTCCTGAGTGCGCTGGCTCACCGCATAGCTCATGACGCTATACAGTCCAATTGCCGCCAGCAGCAGGCACAGGATACCCACCACCGTAAGCAGACTGGCCGCCACCTTCTGTGCGTACAGCGAAAAACCAATCGCATCGGTCAGCCCGACAGAATGGAAGACCGCATCCTGATTTAGTGCCAGCGCCTCGCGGCGCAGCACCGGAACCGTGAGCATGGGATCGCCCATGGTTTTAACCAGGACGGCGAAATTCAATCCGGGTGCGAACCATTGCCGGAACGGCAAATAGAAATACGGAATCGGCCCCTCCGTCGGCGTGTTGTATTTGCTGTCCCTCACCTCGGCAACGATGGTTGCCGTCGCGCCAGCAACATGAACCGTTCGCCCAATCGGGCTGGCGCCACCGAAAAAGTGCCGGGCAAAGGTCTCGTTCACAATTATCACCACGGGCGCGTCCGCTTCATCGCGCTCAGTGAACTCGCGGCCTTCGAGCATGTGGATGCCCATGAATCGAAAATATCCCGGAGGCACGGTGGCCCGGTGGACAAGCATCTGCTCGTTGGGCGTGGGAACGTAACCTTCAACCTGAAGTTGATCTTCGGGACTCGAACCTGGCGAGGTCAACGGGATGAAGTCGGAGTAGGTTGCGCCGATCACTCCGGGCATGGCCTCCATGCGTTCGCGCAATGTGCGGCAGAACCACCATTGCTCCTGTGCCGTGTAACCCGCATTCGACAGGTGAAACTGGGACATGACGACATTCTTCGTGTCAAAGCCGGGTTCAATGCGGCTGGCGTTGTGGAAACTGCGCAAGAAGAGTCCGGAACCAACCAGCGCAACCATCGCCAAGGCAACTTCGATTCCGATTAGCAAGCCTCTTAGCCGGTGCGAATGAGTCCCGCCGATGCCGCTGCGCCCGCCTTCGTTCAGCGTGTTATTCAGGTCCCCGCGGGCGGAAAGCAGTGCCGGGGCCAGCCCGGATGCGACCGTGGCCACGACGACAACCAGGAGCGTGAAGCCGAGAGTCGGCAAGCTTAAGCCCCCGCCAAGATCCAAGGGAAAGTCCACCGGTGGAAGCAAGCGGTTCAGCGATTGTTCCAGCCACAACACCATGACAACGCCGACGACTGCCCCACCGGCGGACAGCAACAGCGTCTCGGTGAGCAACTGCCGCACAAGGCGGCTGCGGCGTGCTCCAAGAGCCAGCCGAATACCGAACTCTTTCTGTCGAGCGACCGCTCGGGCCAATAACAGGTTGGCAACATTGGCGCAAACAATAATCAGCAGCAGCGCGCATACCGCCATCAGAATTTGCAGCGGCTTCAACAACAGGTGTTGTGCGCCTAAATGTCCGCCCCACACCGGCGTCATGGTGGCGTCCACTCCGCGGTTGGTGTCGGGATAGGCCGCAGCCAATCGCTTTGCCAGCACAACGACCTCGGCGCGCGCCTGCTCGAGCGTGACGCCGGGTTTGAGCTGCACAATCGTCGAAGTGAGGTCGCGGCATCCGCGGTAGTTAAGCGTCCCACTGCCAGTACCCATTTCGGCAGCCATGGTGATCGGCATCCATACGTCATAGACCAGACCGACCGTGCTGCCGCGGAACTCCGGAGGCGCCACTCCAATGATGGTCAGTTCGTGCCGGTTCAAACGAATCATTTTGCCCAACACATTGCGATCGCCACGATAGCGGTTCTGCCACATCCTGTAGCTGATTACCGCTACGGGGAAGGCGCCCGGTTTGTCAGCCCCTTCCTCGGGAAGGAATGAGCGGCCAAGAATTGGTTTCACCTTGAGTACGTCAAAGTAATTGGCCGAGACAAGTTCCGCCCAGGCGCGCTCTGCATTCCCATTCGCTCCTACGCTTAACGGAGTGAAACGTCCAATAGCCACTGCGGAAACAAGCTTCAAATTGTCGCGATAATCGCGGTAATCAAGGTAAGACGAACTGGCCAGATACTCGCCGCCAGAAGTCACTGTTTCGATGAGAGCCAGCCCTTGGGTCTCTTTGACGCCCGGATAGGGATGTAGCAGCACGCTATCAATCCAACTGAAGACGGTGGAACTGACCGCTATGCCGAGAGCCAGTGTGAGCACAGCCACCAGCGTAAATTTCGGATTGGAAACAAAGACCCTGAAACTGAACCGGATATCTTGCCGGAGCGTTTGCAGGAACTGACGCAGCGTGGACCGAACATCATCCAGGGATCGCATTAAAGCCCCCTTGGTCTGCCGGTAAACGCCCGGCCGTTGAATATCTTGAGATGTGTCATGACGCTCACTGTTCTTGTCTCTGTTTTCCGGCCTATTAAAACCATTCGGATCAACTTTCGTCTTGATATTGCGATCTTAGTGTCACCAGGCATCCACTTGATCCAGCTAGAAAGAAGCTAAACCTTCTCGCAACAGGTATTGTGCAATTGACACGCCAGAACACGGGAAAGCGCATCTGCTTCAAAATACAAGTACTCGGAGCCGAGAAGATAGCAGTTCTTAACTTGAAGGTGTCCGTTGCTGGAGTCAGGTGTCCGTTGCTGGACAGGTCAAGCGGAATTATCCGTGGTGGTTGATCGGTCAAAGTGGCTGACCTGGTAATGAATTTCAACAGCGGTGCACCGTGTGCTGCTTACCTGCATCCAACTGGCGATGCGCCGCTTGTCAGCAATTCTACTGTTGGCTGTCTTCAGCTCCCCGCTGATCATTCCGGCGTTTGCGAATTCTGATTCGAACGTGCCACCCTGCTGTCGGCGACATGGCAAACATCACTGCGCTATGCGTTCGGAGTTGGCACAGAGCTCCGCCGGCCAAGGTACGGCGTTTCGAACTCCCGCGGATCGTTGCCCCTTCCAGAAGGCAGTGACGCCCATAAGTCGCCTCGCCTTTTACCCAGCACTCTCAGCGACGCTCTACGCCGCTGTTCTGTCGCATCCGGCCATCCACCTGCAGACGTTTGTCTCCGGATTGGTTTCTAAGAGCCGCAGCCACCAAAAACGCGGCCCACCTCTCCTCGTGAACTGCTGAGCGAATTTTTGGCCGTGCAGTGAACCCAGCAGTGGAGGGTGTATGAAATTCGGAGGGATATTTGTCTTGTTGGTTATGCTTGCAGCCAGCAGCAGCGTTTTTGCCACGATTTTCGGCTCGGTTCGCGGCGTCGTTCACGACCCACAGCACCGCCCGGTACAAGGCGCCTCGGTGGTTTTGAAGGCGAAGTCATCCGACTGGTCCAGCAGCACGAATAGCGACGCAAATGGCGAGTTTCGCTTCAGCGCGGTTCCCATCGGCGAATACTCCGCGAGTGTCGAGAGTCGAGGCTTCGCGCAGTTGGCGCAGAATCTCGTGGTAGCCTCCGGCACCGAGCCCGTCGTACACTTTCAACTGCAGGTTGCGGGTCGGAGTGAAAGCCTCACCGTCTCCGCCGCTCCCCCAGCCATCCCTACTGACACCGCCACGCCCACCACTCTGGTCAGCCGCCAGGATCTCGAGAGGACCCCCGGCGCCGACCGCACCAACAGTCTGACCATGATTACCAACTACGTTCCCGGCTCCTACGTCACCCACGACCAGTTGCACATCCGCGGCGGGCATCAAGTCAGTTGGCTGATTGACGGCGTTCCCGTTCCCAACACCAACATCGCCAGCAATGTCGGGCCGCAATTTGACCCGAAAGATATCGATTACCTGGAAGCCAACCGTGGCAGCTATGGCGCGGAGTTTGGCGACCGCACCTACGGCGTTTTCAATGTCGCTCCCCGTACCGGCTTCGAGCGCAACAACGAGGCCGAGCTGATTGCCAGCTTCGGCAACTTCTACCAGACGAATGATCAAATCAATTTTGGCAGCCACACCGAGCGCTTCGCCTATTTCGCGAGCCTGAACGGCAACCGCAGCAATCTCGGACTGCAACCGGCTACAGCCCAGGTCGTCCACGATGCCGAAAACGGATATGGCGGCTTTGCCTCACTGATCTTCAACCCCGATCCCTCGAACCAATTGCGGTTGGTAACCTCGCTTCGCAAGGACTACTACCAGGTCCCCTACGACCCAAATCCCAATTCCTTCGAGAATTCGCAATACAACAGCAGCGGTCTTCGTGACGGACAGCATGAAGGGGACGTGATTCTGAACACGTCCTGGGTGCACACCTTCAGCCCGACGCTCCTGCTTACGCTTTCACCTTTCTATCACTACAACAGCGTCAACTACGATTCCAACCCTAACGACTTCCCGGTAGCGACTACCGACCATAGCTCTTCGAATTACGTGGGTGGCCAGGTCAGCTTCAGCGCAAGTTTGCCGAAGAACAATCTGCAAGTTGGGGTCTACACGTTCTACCAGCATGAAAATCAGTTTCTTGCGGTCGTCGCCAACGATGGCAGCCAAGGTCTGAGCCCGACCCACGTTTCTGTTTCCGGCGCTTTAGGAGCCTTTTTTATCGATGATAAATTCAAGGTCACTCCCTGGCTGACCCTGATTGCCGGAATGCGTCCGACCATCTTCTCCGGTAGCATCACGGAAAGCGCCATCAGCCCCCGCTTTGGAGCGGCTCTGGTAGTTCCTCGTCTTCACTGGGTGTTCCGTGCGTTTTACGGACACTACTACCAGGCGCCGCCCTTGCTCACGGCCTCCGGTCCGCTCCTGGCTTTCGTGAACGTCAACAATCTTGGCTTCCTGCCCTTGTTCGGAGAGCGCGACGAAGAGCACCAGTTCGGCGTGACCATTCCTTTTCGCGGTTGGACGATCGATGCCGACAACTTCAAGACCATTGCCCACAACTTTTTCGACCACAACAGTGTCGGTGAGTCCAACCTGTTCGTCCCGCTGACCATTCAAGAGGCCATCATCAGGGGCTGGGAACTGACTTTGCGCTCCCCGATGATTGCCCACCGCGCCCAAATCCACCTCGCCTACTCGAACCAGATTGCGCAAGCCGAAGGCGCGATCACCGGCGGTCTGACCGATTTTTCCCTGCCCGCCGGACTCTCCCCGCTCGACCACGACCAGAGAAACACACTGAACGTCGGCGGCTACGTTAGGCTCCCCTGGCGCAGCTTCGCTTCAACCAACGTGTACTATGGCTCGGGCTTTACGAACGGCCTTAACGGCGTTCCCGGATCGCCGTTTATGGGCACCTATCTGCCGGGACACACCACGGTTGATCTTTCGCTCGGAAAGAGCTTCGGCGAGAGCACATCAATATCGGTGAATGGGCTCAACATCGCTAATCGCCGTGTTCTGCTCGACAATAGCGTGACCTTCGGAGGCTTCCACTGGAACAATCCGCGCGAAATATTTGTTGAACTTCGCTACCGGTTCCACTTCTGAACGAGTCTCGTGGTTTATGAGGGCTGCCGCACCCTTCCCAAAGGTAGGGTGCGCCTAGAGTAGTTGTTCTCGTCCTTCGATTTGGCCTGCGCCACCGCACCTTGTCATCCCGAACCCGCACGTCCTTCGTGCGGGTGAGGGACCCCTCTCCCATATCGAATTCTGTAAATATGCCTATTTATTGGACTTAGCACGTCGGTCTGTCTGGTTTGATCTGTCCTTGATCTGACATTGATCTGCAGGTCTGTGCGCGTCCGTCATGCGGGCGCGTTCATCGCGTACACAATACAAGTATGACAAACTCACAGGGGTAAACCCGACACGTGAGCGATGTTTATTTCTGCTTTGTATCCAGCGACTTGCGTGGAAATCAGCGGAAAGAGGGGCTTGACACGCTTTCAGGACGACGGCCCAGCCATCTGTTGGCCACTGATTCCCCCCACCCAAAAAACACCTACAATAAACTCCACACCCAGAATCCCATCCACAGACTTCCGCACAAATCAGCCGGCAAGCGGGGCTTGACACGCTTTCAGGACGACGGCCCAGCCATCTGTTGGCCACTGATTCCCCGAGGAATGACCCACATCTGCCAAATACGTAGCGCCGGACTCCAGTCCGGCGGGCCCCGTTCTCCTAACCGCCCAATCAACTCTTCCGGGGTTGCCGCTTGTGGCCCCGTAGGGGCATTGACCCATGCACCCCGTTAGCGTACAACCGGGATGACGCACTTGAGGGCTGCAAAGTTTGTCCGGTCAAACTTGCGACCGTCCGGCAGTTCGCAATTTGCGCCGTTAACAACGAGTTGCGCTTGCGCCATTCCAACTCGACCAAGAAATTCGGCTGGAGTAGCGAACAGATTGGCGCAGAAGTTGTGTTTTTGCTCGGGCGCAAAGTGCGCGGATGCCGATTTTGCCATCGCCCACCAACCAAAACGCTGGCATTAGGTTTCGTATCATTTTTTTCCTCTTTCGCCGGTTCGCGGCCACGATCATAAGAGGCGGTCTCCGAGGGGACACTCATTGCAGATGACCGTCGTAGACGGGGTTGGGACACGCTGTGCTGACTGTGCCCAAGTAGCAACGGCAACAACGACTAATACCAGCAATAGAACAATAGCAAATAGAACAATAGCATTCAAGTTTCCAACTCGGGTCGCAGCAGCACAAGACGGAAGTCCGGGGTAGTCGAGTGAAAAATCTGTGGAACCCCTCATCTGATTGCGGCGATTGATTGCGGCGCGCCCACGTCTACTCCTTGTCATCCCGAAGCCGCACGTCCTTCGTGCGGGTGAGGGGGCCCACTATGGTCACGAGACAGCAGATGCGACGCCGAGTCACAGTGGACGGCGCGAAAGCGGGAACAGATGGGCGATCCATTGACCGTGAAGATTAACGCAGCATTAAGACGCACCCACTCCTCCTGAATCTCCCCTCTCCGAAGCGCTTCCTGGGGAGGTGCGGCACCCCATGTATAAAGGTTGAACTTTTAGAGGGTTTTGCGACAACCGCCAACTTACCCTCACTTCATCCTTCATCGCTCTCCTCTACAAGCCGCGAGTCATGCAAATAAAGACCTCCGGGATATAACTACTAGGGAACCGCTCTGATATGGAGTGACCGTGTCAAGTGCCCTGTTGTTTTTCTACTTGTTGAAGTTATTCGAGGGCAGGGGACTTTGAGCGGCACTCGCTAGTGAAAGGGCCAACACGAGGGCAAATATGCGAATTATCATGGCGGCCAAATCCTACCACTTACAACTACTCCGCGACGAGTCAAATCGACGGGGCGGCCCGGTTCGAGTTCCCTTGCGGGGCAATGCCCCCGCCCCCGCCTCCGCTTTCAGTTGCCTCTTGACTACCGTATACTGATGATATACGGTATACAGCGTGATCAAGACCTTCCGGCATAAGGGTGTCGAAGATTTCTTCAAGACGGAATCGAAGGCGGGAATTCAGCCCAAGCACGCGAACCGTCTCAAGCTTCAACTCTTCGCCCTTAACAACGCAAAGTCCGCAAAGGACATGAACGCGCCCGGATGGAGTCTTCATCCTTTGCACGGGAATTCGGAAGGGCACTGGTCGATCACGGTAAACGGCAACTGGCGTCTGACATTTACGTTCGAAGGTGAAGACGCCGTATTAGTGGACTACCAGGATTATCATTAGGAGTAAAGGCGATGTTGATGTTCAATCCTCCCCATCCCGGTCAAGTGCTTCGTCAGTATTTAGGGAAGGTGTCGGTCACCGACGCCGCCAGGCATCTGGGCGTAACCAGAGCCTCGCTTTCCCGTATTCTGAATGGGAGCGTGGGAATCTCCGCCGAGATGGCCCTCCGTCTTTCAGAGGCTCTGGACACCAGTCCTGAACTGTGGACTGGAATGCAGTCCCAGTACGACCTTTGGCAAGCATCCCGCAAGAAGCGCAAGAAAGTGTCCCGCCTGGTTGCAGCCTAACGCCGGGTGGCGCGGTCGAGTTCCCTGCCCGCTCAAGCCAACTGCGGGCTTGAACGGGGCACCGTCGATTGCTGACCTAGTAAATCAGATACTTCTTCCTGATCACCTCGAAGCGATCGAGCCCCTCGCGCCAGTCGTCGGCGATGCGACGCGGGTCTTGGCCGGAGGCGAGCGCGTCCGCTGCGGCCTTGTTGACCAGCAGCCAGTCGAGCTTGTCGATTTTGTACTGATTGGGATAGAGCGTGTGCAGCGCCGAGGCAATTTCGACGCCCAGCTCGGGAGCGTCCAGCGCGTTGCGGTCGGTGACGATGATGTTCACGCCGCCGCAGTTCTGGTTGGGATATTCGTCAGCGGTGGGCTTGAAATTGACCGGAACGAAACGCACACCGGCGATCAGCCGTGCATTGAGGTAGGTGGCAAGTTCGCGGGCCTTGATCCACGGCGCGCCAATCAGTTCGAACGGCGTGTTCGTGCCTCGACCGACGGAGATATTTGTGCCTTCGATCAGGCCGATGCCGGGATAGAGCGTGGCTTCGGCGAGGCTGCGCATATTCGGCGACGGGTTGATCCACACAGCTCCGGTGGAGTCGAACCAATCCCCGCGCATCCAGCCCTGCACGGGGACGACGATGAGCCGGGCGCTAATACTGCGTTCGGCGTTGTACATCTTCGCCAGTTCGCCAATGGTCATTCCGTGGCGGATCGGCACCTGGCCGTATGTGACGAAGGTTTCGCGTCCAGGATCGGCGACCGGACCCTGGATGAAAGCGCCGGTGATCGGATTAGGACGGTCGAGCACGATCAGCGGCTTGCCGGCTTTTGCGGCGGCTTCAAGAAAGTAGCCGAGCGTGGTTTCGTACGTGTAGAAGCGCGCGCCGATGTCCTGTATGTCGTAGACGACGGCATCGAGATTGCGCAGGGTTTCCAGAGGTGGCCGTCGCTTGGCGTCGGTGTCGCCATAAACGCTGTAGATGGTCACGCCGGTCGCGGCGTCCTTGCCGTTGCTGATTGCGGTCGTGTCGAGCGCGCCGGTGGCTCCATGTTCCGGAGCGAAAATGGCCGCCAGTTCGATGCCTGGCGCATGAGCGAGTACGTCAATCGTGCGGCGACCTTGTGAGTCGATGCCAGTGTGGTTGGTCACGAGACCAACGCGGACTTTTCCTGCTGACAACCGGCGCAGCGTCTCGAAGTTGTGTTCTTCGAGCACGTCGATGCCGAGCTTCACTTGTCCGTTGCGGAAGGCGATGTGGCGCGCGGCAGTCGCGGTCTCGTTGTAGCCGGTGATGCTGGCCATGCGCAGTTTGTCGTTATCGGTGAGAGTGAGTCCGAGTGCGCTCGTGGCGGCTGTGGCTACGCGCGAACGAAGCGCGACGACCGACCTCCCGGCGTGCGGATGAACGACATTGGTCAAGATGATGATGTATGTATTCGTGACCGGATCGATCCAGAGCGATGTGCCCGTAAATCCGGTATGACCGAAAGACCCTACGGGCAGCAGTTCACCGCGATTGCTGGAGAACGGCGAATCGATGTCCCAGCCGAGACCGCGCACCACCGTAGCATTGGGTGGCTGCTGGGGCGTCGTCATCTTCTCTACCGCCAGCGGATTCAGCACCTTGAAACCGGTGAGCATGTCCTGCGCGTATTTGGCGACGTCGTCGGCTGTAGAGAACAGTCCGGCATGGCCGGCGACTCCGCCCATCCTCCGCGCGGTTGGATCGTGTACGACGCCGCGCAACATGCGGCCGTGCTCGTCGTACTCCGTGGGCGCGATGCGCGGCAGCCAACTCGCAGGCGGATCGAACCGTGTCTCCTTCATCCCCAGCGGCGTGAAGATGTTGTGTGCGGCGTAGTCGTTGAGCGCCATGCCGGACACCTTTTCGACGATGAAGCCGAGCGTCTCGAAATTGATGTCGCTGTAGAGAAACCGCGCGCCGGGCGGATATATCGGACGCGTTTCAACGATCATGCGGTAGGCGGTACCGCGGCCTTCCCATGCTGGTTTCAGTTCGAGGTCTTCGGGCAGCCCCGAGTAGTGAGTGAGAAGCTGGCGGACGGTGATCTCGTCCTTGCCGTTGCGGCCGAAGTCCGGCAGGTATCGCGTGACCGGATCGTTGAGGCGAATTGTTCCTTCGTCAACCAGCTTCATAATGGACGTTGCGGTCACCATGCACTTGGTGACCGAGGCCATGTCGAAGATGGTGTCCTCCGTCATGCGCTCGCGCGTTGGTTCGAGTGAACGGAAGCCGAACGCCTTGCGGTAGACGACCTTGCCGTCGTGGCCGATAACGACCACGCCGCCGGGAATCGTACCCTTGGCGACTGCCTCGTTCATGCTGTCGTCGATGGCGGAGAAATCGCCGGGCGTTTGGGCAAACGATGCTGACGCGATCAGGAGGATCATCAGCAAGAGGCAGAGTAAACGAATACGGGGCGGCATCAGTTGTCTGTTCACAGCATCGCCAGAATAAACCCGGAGCAGGAAAGTTTCGAGTTTCAAGTTTCAAGTTGGGAAGGGCGGGAATGGTTTCCCTTGCGACAGCGACTCTGTTATAACGCGAGTGTCTGATGATGAGGGACTCGGCACATTCCGGAAGCGTGTTGCGCGCGGCATACGACGATCAAGATCGCATGTTCGCCAAGGCGTTCGCCATTCTGCGCGAGGGCCTTGAGCAGCAGGCGTTTCCGGGAGCGGCAGCGGCAATCACGCGCGGTGATCAAATGGTCGCGCTCAAGGGCATAGGCAGGTTCACCTACGACGCCTCATCGCCCGAGGTTGTCGCAGAGACCGTCTGGGACCTAGCGTCGGTAACGAAGGTTGTCGCGACCACGGCCATGGCGATGATCCTGTATGAGCGCGGCGAACTGGATCTGGACATGCCGCTGTCGGCGGTTGTGCCGGAGTTTGTGCGCGGCAGCCCCGGCAACAGAGGAGATCCGCGACGCGGGGCGGTAACGCTCCGCATGTTGCTGGCGCACTCGTCGGGACTGCCAAGCTATTACCGCATGTACGAGTACTGCCACACGCGCGAGGAATTGTTAGCGGCGTGTTACGCGTGCGATCTGACCGCCGATCCGGGGACGCGCGCGGAGTACAGCGATATCGGGTTCCTTCTGCTGGGAGTAGCGCTGGAGCGGATCGCCGCCGCGAGACTGGATGTATTCTGCCGACGCGAAACATTCGGGCCGCTTGGAATGGTGCACACGGACTTTAATCCGTCGGCAGAATGGCGTGACCACATTCCGCCAACAGAAGACGATCGCCAGTTTCGCCAACGCGTGATTCAAGACGAGGTCAACGACGAGAATGCATGGGTCATGGGCGGAGTGGCTGGCCACGCTGGCGTCTTCTCTGCCGCGGCTGATGTGGCGCGTTTCGGTAACTGCATGGTCAGCGGCGGCAGTCCGATATTGCGGCCACAGACGATCGAGTTGTTCACGAGGCGCGAGCAATCACCACCGGGAACTTCGCGCGCTCTCGGGTGGGACACGCCGTCGCAACCGTCGCAGTCGGGCGAGTTCTTCTCGCCCCGGTCTTTCGGGCATCTCGGATTTACCGGGACTTCGTTATGGTGCGATCCTGAGCGGCGTGTCACGATCACGCTGCTGACCAACCGGACGTGGCCTGATCGCACGTCGCAGGAGATCAAGCAGGTGAGACCGATGTTTCATGATGCGGTGATGGAAGCGCTGACTTGAACAGAAACAGAGGAACAGCAACGCGATTGAACTTGATAATGACGGAACAGCCAAACTCGGTGCCCGCGCTCGACACGATGACCGCGCTGGACCTTGCTACGCTCATGAACCGAGAGGACGCGAAGGTTGCGTCGGCGGCGAAGAAAGTCTTACCTCAGATTGCGCGCGCCATCGACCTGATTGCGGCGCGGTTGGCGAAAGGTGGACGGTTGATCTATGTTGGCGCGGGAACGAGCGGCCGCATCGGAGCCCTAGATGCATCGGAGTGTCCGCCGACGTTCAACACCGATCCGAAGATGGTGCAGTACGTGATCGCCGGCGGGCCGAAGGCACTGGGTGCGGCAGCCGAGGCGAAAGAAGATTCGCCCGAACTTGGGCGGAAAGATATGGCCGCGAAGAAGCTTGGCAAGTCCGACGTGGTCGTTGGACTTGCCGCAAGTGGACGGACACCCTATACCATCGCGGCCGTCGAGTATGCGCGGAAGAAGGGAGCTGCAACGGTCGCCATCGTATGCAGCAGCGGTTCACCGCTGGCACATGCGGCCGACATCGCAATCGAGGTTCTGGTCGGAAGGGAAGTGCTCGATGGTTCCAGCCGGCTGAAGGCTGGAACCGCGCAGAAGATGGTTTGCAACATGCTCACGACCGGCGCGATGGCGCGGCTCGGATATGTTTACGACGACCATATGGTCAATGTTCACACGAACAATACGAAGCTAATGGAACGGGGCATCGCTATCCTCATGAAAGCAGCCGATACCGACCGCGAGAGCGCATTGACCGCATTGCGAGCTGCGAAAATGAAAGTTCCGGTAGCTCTGGTCATTTTGAAAATAGGCGTGAACGCCCGCGATGCCGAACGTCGGCTTAAGCGGGCGAAAGGCAGCGTAAGAGTTGCGATCGGGTAGTCTGATTCCCTTGGTGCCCCATGTTCCGCCGATCCGCGCAGCGGACCGGCTAACGTGGGTCGTTTTCGCACTCGGCCCAACAAGCGTTTAAAATGGACATTCATACCCAAGCCGAGGCGCGTGAAGAATGGATAAGTTAGTCATCCGTGGCGGCAATCCGCTGCACGGAAGCGTTCATATCAGCGGTGCGAAAAACGCAGCTCTGCCCGCGATGGCAGCCGCACTTCTTACGGAAGAACCTGTCATTCTTGAGAACATTCCGCAAGTCCGCGACATTGAGACCGAACGCAAGCTGCTGGCGGCCATGGGCGCCGAAGTCGAACTCGGCTATGGTCGTGCGCATCACCGCACTACGCTCTGCTGCCGTAACTTGAGTTCGCCTGAAGCTTCGTATGACTTGGTGAAAACCATGCGGGCATCGACCCTTGTTTTGGGGCCGTTGGTTGCGCGGATGGGCCGCGCCCGAGTCTCGTTGCCGGGGGGGTGTGCTATCGGATCGCGTCCGATCGATCTGCATATCAAAGGGCTGGAGAAGCTCGGAGCAACGATCACGCAGGAGCACGGTTATGTCGAAGCGAGCGCCACAAGATTGAAGGGTGCTGAAATCGTCTTTGACAAGATCACGGTGACCGGTACTGAAGACATCATGATGGCGGCTGCGCTGGCCGAGGGTGAGACCTTGCTTGAGAACTGCGCGCGCGAGCCCGAGATTGTTGATCTT
The DNA here is from genome assembly GCA_963777415.1 of uncultured Acidobacteriota bacterium. Lineage (GTDB taxonomy): Bacteria > Acidobacteriota > Terriglobia > Terriglobales > Acidobacteriaceae > JAEZPW01. The sequence goes on along the minus strand of CAVZQL010000014.1, from coordinate 194,590 downwards.
GCCGAATTGCTGAACAAAATGGGGGCAAGGATTCTGGGCGCAGGTACGCACCAGATTCGCATTAGGGGCGTCGAGAAACTTCATGGTGCGCGTCACCGGATCATTCCCGATCGTATCGAGGCAGGGACATTTCTGGTCGCGGGCGCACTGACTGAAGGCGAACTAAAGATCACGCATTGCGAACCACGACACCTGGCTGCGGTCATTCAAAAGCTGCGCGATGCCGGAGTCGACCTGCGCGTGGAAGGTGACACGATCACCGTTACGGGCGGCAAGCGCCTCGCGGGCCTGGACATGAGCACGGAAGAGTATCCGGGATTTCCTACCGACATGCAGGCGCAGTACATGGCCCTCGCCACCCAGGCCGAAGGCGCGTCCGTGATCGTCGAGAACATCTTCGAGAACCGCTTCATGCACGCGCAGGAAATTGTCCGCATGGGAGCAAACATCAAGATCGACGGAAGGCGTGCAACAGTTCGCGGCAAAACGCCTTTGAGCGCCGCTGCCGTGCTTGCATCGGACCTCAGGGCATCGGCATCGTTGGTGATTGCGGCGCTCGTCGCCAATGGCGAAACAATCATCGACCGCGTGTACCACATTGATCGCGGGTACGAGCGCATCGAAGAAAAGCTGCGCGGCGTCGGCGCGGAGATTCGGCGCATCGGCGAAATTTTTCCGAAACGAGCCAGCGCTCCAGCGACCACGACCCGATAATTTCGCGAGTGTCTGGCTTACCTGCAATACACCTGCAATAAGAGTTTGTAGGTCTGTCGGCACTTTGCTATCTTTGGACGGGTTCTACTTACAATAAATTCCTTCCAACGAGGGTAGTGGTATGCGTTATTTTGCCATTATTGCCGTTATCGCTATCGCAACTGTAGCTTTTGGGCAGGAGTCCGATAATGCTCCGGTGCTGGTTCGCCCGCGCGACATGAGTAAGGTCGCTGAGGCCCCGGGCGGAAATAAAGACCTGGAGCCCTACATCGTTCCCGCTGGCACAAGGGTTCCGCTTCGATTACAGAGCGGCATTTCGACCAAGACGGCCCGCGTTGGCGACAGCGTTTACGCGCGGACTGAGTTTCCAATCGCCATCGACAGCAAGATGATGATTCCATCTGGAACGTATGTGCAGGGCAAAATCAGCAAGATAACCCGTCCGGGACGGGTGAAGGGCCGCGCCGAAGTGCTCTTCAACTTCACCACGCTGGTTTACCCGAGCGGATACACAGTGTCGCTACCGGGATCGGTGGATACGCTCGATTCCGAGAGAGCGAGCACCAAGGACGCCGAGGGCACGATTCAGCAGCGTGGCGAGAAGGGCAAGGACGTTGGCACAATCGTCAGTTCGGGCGCAACGGGCGCCATCATCGGTGCAGCGGCGGATGGCGCCAAGGGAGCTGGCATCGGCGCGGGGATTGGCGGAGCAACCGGGCTTGCGATTACTATGCTGACGCGTGGCAGCGACCTTCACTTGCCGGCAGGCACGGCACTCGAGATGGTCATCAATCGTGATCTGGAACTCGATCCGACGCGCATAGGCGGCGGCAGCAGGATGATGCTCCAACGCGGCGACTTCCGTCCGATTCGAAGATAAAGCCGTCGGCGCCACCACCGCCGCCGATTTTCCACCACCGCCGCCCGCAGCGTGTCATCCCGAGCGCCAGCGAGGAACCTGCTTTTTCGTCCGCGCCACCACCGCCGCCGACGTCGTTAGAGATGTCAAGCCCTCTTCCGAGTCGATTTCCTCGTAATCACCTGAAACGACGAGAGATATAATTTTCTCCAACCTGTCGGGATTTCCCTCCAAAGTTGTCATACTTAAATCAGGTCAGAATTTAGTACCGCCCGGTTCCCCAAAAGGATATCGAGGTAGTAAGTCGCTTATTGTCAGTTACTTACGTCGAGACTGATTTAGATCGACCTGCTAAGTGTTTTTATTTCAGCAACATACAATTTTTGCACTAGGGAGGGGTCATGAGGACACGACGGGCTGCTTGCGAATCCGGCCCACCTTGCACCGGGCTGCCTGAAGCACGCGCACCCGAGTAGCTTTGGCGTTAGAATCATTTTGTTGATATGGCTGTACTGACCGAACTTGAGACCCATCACGAGGCGCACTGGTGGGAGACGATGGCTGATGGTCGTCTGCATTGCTACCTCTGCCCACGCCACTGTCATATCGGAGCCGGCCAAGCGGGTTTCTGCTTCATTCGCAAGAATGAAGGAGGGCGCCTAATTCAACTCGGTTACGGGCGTCCGGCCGCTCTGCAAATGGATCCAATCGAGAAGAAGCCGCTGAACCACTTCTTCCCCGGTACCCGCATCTTGTCGATGGGCACGGCGGGCTGCAACATGGGTTGTTTTTTCTGCCAGAACTGGGACATCTCGAAAGCAAAGTCGGACCAGGTGCATTCGGCTTCGCTGACACCCGAGGAAGTCGTCGCGCTAGCGAAACGTTACGGAGCGCCGAGCATCGCGTTCACCTACAACGAACCGACAATCTGGGCCGAGTACGTAATCGATATCGCCAAGGTCGCGCGCGCCGAGGGCCTGAACACCGTGATGGTGTCAAACGGCTACATAACGCGCGAGGCATTCTTCGACGTTTACCGGTACATTGACGCCGCCAATATCGACCTGAAGGCGTTCACCGAGAAGTTTTACGCCAAGACGACGTTGACGCATCTCAGCCCCGTGCTGGACACGCTCCGCTGGCTGCGTCATGAGACCAACGTCTGGTTCGAAATAACGAACCTGATTATCCCGACCCTGAATGACGCCGACGTCGAGCTAAGGCAACTCTGCGAGTGGGTGCTGGCCAACCTTGGAGACGACATCCCGCTGCACTTCACGGCTTTTCATCCCGACTTCAAGCTGCGGGACAAGCCGCATACGCCTCCACAGACGCTGTGCCGCGCCCGTGAAATGGCGATGCAAATGGGCTTGAAATTCGTTTATGAGGGTAACGTACACTCGGAGGGCGGAAGCACGATCTGTCCCCGCTGTGAGCGCGCGCTGATCCGCCGTGACTGGCACGATGTGCTATCAAACCACGTAATCGACGGCAAGTGCGAGTATTGCGGGACGGAAATTGTCGGCGTCTTCACTCCGCGACAAGTCGAAACACGGCGTCGACCTCAGGCCATATTGACGGCCGAGGCGAGTCGGGGGCCGGGCGAGAACTGATACACCTGCGCGTCGATCTCCTGGCGCAGGTCCTCCCATATCGTTTCCGGCAGCGATAGGAACACTTTCACCACCTTGGGGTCAAACTGGCGCCCGCTCCAGCGCACGATCTCCTCGCGGGCATCGTCGAACGACAGGGCCGGCCGGTATGGCCGGTCCGAACGCATCGCATCCAGCGCGTCGGCGACGGCAAATATCCGCGCTCCAATCGGGATCTGTTCCGCCTTCAGCCCCCGGGGGTACCCGCTCCCGTCATAACACTCCTGATGGGAATAAACGATCTCCGCCGCCTCGGCAAGAAACGGAATCTTGCGAAGCATTTGATAACCGCGAAGGCTGTGTTCTTTCATGACTTCCATCTCTTCCATCGACAGCTTGGAAGGCTTTCGCAAGATGGCGTCAGGGATGGCCATTTTGCCGATGTCGTGAAGGAAGGCACCGCGTGCGATGACCCGGATCTTGTCGCTGGAGAGGCCAACTGCGCGGGCAATCGCGATTGTGAACGCGGTCACACGCTTGGAATGGCCTTCGGTTTCGGCATCCTTCAAATCAAGCGCGTCGCCAAGCGCTTCGAGCGTGATGTCGTAGGAGCGCTCCAAATCGGACAATGCACGTTGCAACTGCGTGGTTCTCTCGGCAACCAGCACTTCCAGATTCGACTGGTAGGAGCGGTTCTGTAATTTGAGACGGCGGTTCTCAAGCGCGCGGCGCGATGTGGCCAAAAGCTGCTCACGTTCAAACGGCTTCAGGAGGTAGTCGTAGGCGCCATTACGGATGGCGGCGAGCGCAACGGAGATATCGTGCAGCGCGGTGACAAGTACGACGGGCATGTCAGGATAGCGTTCTTTAGCCCGCTCCAGCAGCGCGATGCCGTCAACGTCGGGCATCATGATGTCACTGAGCATCAACTCGAATTCGTCGCCCGACTCGAGAATCGCCGTAGCTTCGCGTCCGGACGCCGCCTGAGTACATTTGTACCCAGCCGAACGGAGCATGGAGCTGACTATCTCCCGAATTGGCCCTTCATCGTCGACGACGAGAATGCGCTCTGACATGGGTGCTCTTTGACTTCTTGGAAAACAGATTTTAACCCATGTTCCTGAATTAGTCGAAAGATTCCACAATCTGCGCAGGACTTTCGAGGCGATATCGCGACTTTAGTGAACTCAGTGCACCGAGCCAAAGCTATCCGAAAACCACGAATGTGTACTGAGATTCCACTTTAGAGTACCGTCACCGCCACGCAGAGACAACCGAGACTACTATTCCGCCGCGCCAGCGATGCGGCTTTCATTCCCTTCGGTGCGGCTGATCCGCAATCATTTGCACACTCAGTGAGAGCGCCAGAATCAGCTTCTCCCGCAGGTACCTGATTGCTTTGAGTTAGATGCTCGAACGCCTGGCGCGTGTTTCACCTCCCATCAGAACACCTTCAAAGCGTCAGGATTACTGAAGTGGTTCAGTAAATGCTTATATGACCGACGTAGGCCAACAATCGTACGGCGTTTGACGGGGGTGAATGATGTCGAGTGTTCTCCAGAATGCAAAACTTACAAGGTTTTCGGAATATTTGACAGCTGCGTCTACGGATGGCTGGGATCGGTATAAGGCAATCTACGAAGAGAACCGCCACCGGGTGTATTCACTAGCCTTCTGGATGACCGATAACGAGATCAAGGCAGAAGAAGTTATGAGCAGAACGTTTGATCGCGCCTTTGCGCTCGGCCACCAGAGCCAGGAGGCTATTGATCGCGCCTTAATGGCGGAGTTGTACAACACGGTTCGGTTCGATTCCTTGACTTTGAATTGCGCTCCGGCCAGTGGTCTGGCGGAAGTGCGGCGGAACACCAAGCGCGTGGATTTGGAGCGGGCAGTGGTGCAGCTACCGCATACGGAAAGATTAGTTTTTTTGATGCATGACGTAGAGACTTACGACCACTGCCGGATTGGCCGATTGCTTGGCCTAACCGAAATTCAGTCTCAAAGCGCGCTGCATCAGGCACGGTTGCGGATTCGTGAACTCCTGGTAATGTCTCACTCCTGATTCGTCTCCTCTCTCCTGAGGCGGCCCAGACCTATGGGCCGCCAATTTTTCGCCACCAACACCTTTTTCGAGCTTGAAAGCCAGTGACCGCATCTACTGTCCCACTGGAGGAGAATCGATGGACACGATACCAGAAATCGAGCTGCGGAATGCACTTTCCAGTTCATTGCGTGACTGGGCACTCAGAGGCAATCTTATCGAGCGCAGATTCGAGTTCACGTCGTTCAAGCTCGCGATGGATTTCGTTAGCAAGGTGGCCCGTGTGGCCGAGGAAATGAACCATCATCCCGACATCACGATCAATTACAACAAGGTCACGATGGCCCTGACGTCGCACGACTCCGGGGGAGTTACCAGGCGCGACTTGAAACTGGCCGGGAAAATAGATGAAATTGCGACGGAATTTTTAACCCACAGCAGCCTCAAGACTGCATGAAGGCCAAGATGGTCGCGTAAAGCTATGTTAGGTCCCCTGTCTCCTTGTGACCTGATGGGATCAGTGGGGGGCCAGTGGGGCTGTCCTTAGCGATTCAGCCACGCGATCGAGTGCCGTTTGTACCCGGTCCAGCTCGCGCTGTGCCGCCTCGTTCCATTCCAGCAGAGCACCGGGCGCGCGATGCATGTTTTCGAAAGCCCAGCGTACGGCCTTACGTCCACGGTCCGTGAGACAAATTACGCCCAGGCTGCTGATTCCGATAACCGTCAGAGGAACATACCATTTGCGCATATCAGTCAGGCTCCCTGATCCTACATAATTCTGACGCGAACCGTGCCACTATGGTTTGCGGTTTATCACTTTCTCCGGTAACCAGGCAAATTCCGGAAGTTCAATGGAGACGCATCGAGCAAGTTACCGAAACTAGTGCAGCGGAACAGGGTTCCTAAGCTCAGAGCCTGTTTGCGCGCCGCTTCGTCAACTCAAATCGAGGTTTTTTATGATCAGGCGTTCGCCCTTCCGTTTATCCGTTCTTGCGGTGTTCCTGGTGACCGTTCCTCTCTTAGCCCAGACCGGCATGGGATATGGCACTAACTACATTCCGGACGGCACGCGATTCATCGTCCGGCTGAACGACAAACTGGATTCCAATAATCTCAAACAGGGCAAACACTTCAAGGCCAGTCTGGCGGAGGATCTTGTGGCACCGAACGGCCAGAGAATACCGCGCGGCCAGAAGATCAAGGGCCATGTAAGCAGTGTCGACCGCGGGCTGCACGGCCGCATTCTGCTGAGCTTCGACGAGATCGAGACGCGGCATGGCTGGATGCCGTTGATAGCGACAGTCAGCGACGTGCCAGGTGAGCATTCGATGAAGACCGGCAACGAAGGCGAAATCGAGAAAAAGGGCCCAGACGGGCGGCGCATAATCGAGACCGCAGCTGTTGGCGCCGGTGTTGGCGCTGCCGCCGGCGCCGCTGCGGGGGGCGGTAAAGGCGCGGCCATCGGCGCAGGCGTCGGGGCAGCCGGAGGCGGTGCTACAAGTCTCCTGCTCGGGGGCGACCTTAAGCTTGATAAAGGTCAGCAGCTTGAGTTGCGGCTGGATCGCCCACTTGAGGTTCCAAGTTCCGAGTAGCTTGATCGCATGACACCGTGGGCCGGTTGGTTGCTGGCCCACTTGCCTTTTCCTCATTAGCGGCGACATTCTGCTAGCCCCCCTCCCTGTGGAAAATTACTTAACTATTGCAAATAAACGACTTACCTAATTGATCTCCGTTAGGCGCTAATGCAAATGATTGATAACAAGATATTTACCATGTCGATTACCCGTACTCAACCGCTCGCACTTGACTGGTACCCCCCTACCTATGGCAAAAGACGTAAGTAAAGCAAACAAGCAACTTACTACCTCTATCCCCATCCAGTCGCAAGCTAAGTGATTGATAAAGCGGTACTTACTATGTCGATCCCCCCGGTGCCACTTCATTCGAGCTTCTACATACATTTTAGCAATTTGGGAGGTGAAACCCGACAATGTTGGCAGGATTATATTTGCCGCACAATCATTGACTTACGATGATTTCGGTGTTTGGAGGGCCTTGACATCTCTAATGACGTCGGAGGCGGTGGCGCTGCAAGCGAAAAGCAGGTCCCTCGCCTGCGGCTCGGGATGACAAGCTGCGGGCGGCGGTGGCGGGACGGAGGGAGATGCGGCAGTGCGGGCGCGCAAAGTGAAGTTTGTTGCTGCACGTCAAGAAGCGCCAACCAACCACCCCGTCCCGAGTGATACATCCCGTCGTCCCCTCAACGCGTCATTTGCAACAAGTCCCAATTTTCCGTCCCCTTCGAGAAGAGGTACATGACTGTCGCTAGTACGCAAATACCTTGCACCGGCTACTCGGTGGAAATCAGGCAAGGCGGTCCAGAGGTTTTGGACACCGTGTCGGAGGAGTGGCATGCGCTCTGCGCGGAAGCGGGCGCGACGGAGCCATTTTACAAGCCGGAATGGATGACTTCATATGTCCGGGCGTTCTCGTCCGATCCAGTGGTTCTGCTCGCGGTGCGTGATTTGACAGGAAGGGTAGTGGCTTTGTTGCCGATGACAGCAGGGCGTGCGCGCCAGTACGGAATGCCGATAACGAACTTGATTGGTACGGCAAACGTGCATTCCGCCAGATTTGATTGCGTATGTATTGAAGGGATAGAGCGCGAATCCGTGTTGCGGGCGGCATGGCTTGCTCTGAGGCAATTGCCGAATTGGGACGTAATTCAGTTGCCCTACGTACCCGATGGGGGTACTTGCGACGCGCTGCTCGCAATAGCCGAGAATGAGGGGTACTTAACCGGGCGGCGTCCCTCGATTGTTAGCCCTTATCTCGAAATCCCGCCCCCGCCCAGGGACATTATGGAAGTTGCTCGCAGCAGCCACTTTCGGCAGAACCTGCGTCGCCGAACGAGAAATGCGCAATCCCGTTGCAAGGTTCAGCTACGGGTGGAGACTAATCCCACGCGGACCGCACTGAATGCATTTTACGAATTGGAAGCAAACGGCTGGAAAGGGAGGGCCAGGACAGCGATCGCGACTGATACCAGGACATTGCGTTTCTACGACGCGATCGCAAGAGTGGCGGCGAAATGGAACGCTCTAACGCTTTACACTTTGACGTTCGATGATCGACCGGTTGCGGCACATTTCGGGATAACCTTGAACAACTGCTATTACCCGTTGAAGGTAGCCTACAACGAGGACTACAAAGAGTACGGCCCCGGACAATTAATCGTCGCCGCGATACTGCGCGAGTGCCAGCGAACCGGCATCCGCAAGTTCGACTTTCTTGGCCACGAGATGGACTGGAAGAGCGAATGGGCTACGAAAGCTCGAAGCCACTCGTTTCTGTACATCTTCAACCACACGGTCCGCGCCGAACTCGTTCACAAACTCAAATTCCGAGTTGTTCCTGAAATAAGGGGCACACTGAAGAACCTTTCGACCTGGATTTTTTCCTAGAGGTGGTTATGTTGCCAGCTGAAGTTGAGGTTCGCTCGGCGGCGAAGACTGATTACTTCGCCGTGCCTTACCCCTCTATTTCCTTATCACGGATGGCTCGATGGAGGTTCTGGGAGCCCATGCCGTTTCCGTTTTCCTGTCCGGGATCTGAGTACTTCCTGCTGGCGCGCAACGGCATCTACCAGCTCGCGAGACGCTGGCGCCTTGCGGGGCGCGAAATATTGTTCCCCTCCTACTTTCACGGAGTAGAACTGGACGCCTTGCTTGCAGCGGGAGTGGTGCCACGCTTCTTTCGCGTTGACAACAACATGAGAGTGGACGTCGACGATCTACAAAGCAAGATCACCGGGAACACGGCAGCCGTTTACCTGATTCACTACCTCGGTTTTCCTTCGTCCGTCCGTGCGATCCGGCAGCTCTGTAATCAGCACGGAACTCTGCTAATAGAAGACTGCGCTCTTTCCTTGCTCTCGTGTTCCGGAGTTGATCCGTTGGGCACGATTGGAGACGCCGCGATTTTTTGTTTATACAAGACAATAGCCGTGCCCGATGGGGGCGTGCTGGTTGCGTGCAACGGGCACGGCAATGGAAACGGCGACAGTACGCGGCCATCTGTCATCTCCACGCTCGCACGTGTGACGGCAAGCCTTTCCCAACACCACCTTACGCGTGGTAACTGGCGAATTCATGCCGCGATAGACGGCATACGCACAGTCGGAAAGCGAGTCGCAAAGAGTACAACCCAGGTCGGGAGTAACAGCTTCGACCAAAGTCAGTTGCGGTTTGCCGCGAGTCGCGCCACGCTTTGGCTAATCAGGACGCAAGCGTACCAGGAGATTGTGGACGTGCGGCGGCGCAATTTCCTCCGTCTGCTCGGACGACTCAGAGAAATCTCGGCTCCAATCTTCGAGGACTTGCCAGACGGTGTCTGCCCGTTGTTTTATCCGATCCGTGTATCCGACAAGCATTTGGCTCTGAAACATTTAAGAGAACGAGGGGTTGACGCGGTCAACTTCTGGTCATTTGAACACCCCGTGTCGCGCGGTTCTTTCCCGGAGGCTAGCGAACTGCGGCGCACGGTTATCGAATTGCCGTGTCACCAGGATCTCAGATTGGAGAAGATTGACCGGATCGCCGACGCCGTATACGAGATGCGGCACTGCCTGAAATGAGCGTCATGGCGCGTTGTGTCCGATGTTAGAAGCTGAGGAACTTCGGTCGCCGTTAAAGGCTTATCCACCCCCAACGAATGCAGAGCAACGAGACAGCGGCGACGATGATCCAGAGGACGATTCCCTGAAGCAAGGGGCGTACCCCGACATTTCTAATCTTCTTTGGCGACAGGCTTGCTCCTATCAGGAACAGTGTGACGGTTAACCCGATCTTTCCGGCGTGTGACGCGGCTGAATAAAGTGGGGTGGCTTTGGTTAAGTACGTGTTCAATAGCGCGGCGAGCGAGAAGAAAAGAATGAACCAGGGCCACTGAATGCGTGCGTCCGTGCGTTTTACGGCGGCTGTCCCGAGGGACATGGGGACGATCCAGAGCGCTCGCGCCAGCTTGACCGTGGTCGCGATTGCCAGCGCCGCTGCGCCGTATTTGGAGGCGGCGCCGACCACCGAACTGGTGTCGTGAATGGCCAGCGCGGCCCATAATCCAAATTGCGATTGGGACAAATGAAGAGCGGTTCCGATGAAAGGAAAGGTGAGCAGGGCGGCTGAGTTGAGAATGAACACGGTGCCGAGCGAAACCGACATCTCGTCTTCGGTGGCTCCGGCGATGGGGCCGACGGCGGCGATGGCGCTGCCGCCGCAAATCGCGGTTCCGGTGGCAATCAGGAATGCCGAGGTCGGCTGTACGCGCATGATGCGTCCGAGCGACATGCCAACGATCATGGCGAAGGAGATGCCGAGCGCGGTGAAGAGGAAGCCGCTGCGTCCGGCGTGCAGAACCTGCTGGAGGTTCATGCCGAATCCGAGGGCGACGACCGAAGCTTGCAGCAAGAACCTGGACCAACTTCTCGACTGCGCGGGCCATGGATGCACGGAAATGATCGCGAAGACCAGGCCGGCTGTAAGCGCCAACGGAGGCGACGCCCACGGCGAAAGCGCAAACAAGATTCCGGCGGCAAACAACAATTGTGATTTCATCAATGCGGTGACAGGCTCAAGATTGTGGACGTTGAAAACAGAATACCAGCTGAAACTCGGGGAGGACGAAAACTAAATGGGCTCCCGGTCAAAAAGCGGTGACTTTTCTTGACCGAGAGCCTATTCGATCCTGAATCGGATCGGAGGTGATATGTTTATCTTATGCCTATTGACTTGGAAGTCAAGTGCAAGCGTAAGTAGATGCCCCTAATTTTGCCCTAGATGCGAGTGGCCGCAAGCTGTAGTATAGAGGCAAGTTGCGGCCGGACGCATCATCATGGGCCAAAATTGACACAGCACGAACTGAGATGTTAGGTTCGCTAAGTGAATCCCTGCGCAGTTTAGTTGCCTTTGTGAAATGGATGAAACCCTCAAGCAAGTAGTCGGATTACTGCTCGGATCCATTCCGACCATCGTCCTTTTTGTCGTCGTGTTTATCGCGTATCGGATCCTTGTCCACGTGCCGATGACGCGTGTGCTTTCGGAGCGGCGCGACAAAACCGAGGGCGCGCTCGATAAGGCCCGCGCCGACATCGCCGCCGCCGAGGCCAAGACGGCCGAGTACGAGAAGGCTTTACGGGAAGCGCGGCTGTTGGTCTTCAAAGCCCGTGAAGCCCGGCGCCAGAAGGCGATGGAGTTGCGAAGTGCGATGATCGCCGAAGCTCGCGCAGTTGCCGATGAGCAGGTCCGCGAGGCCAGGGCGGCCCTGGAAAAAGAAGCTGCCGTCTCAAAGGTGAGCCTACAGTCTCAAGCCGAGCGGCTGGCAACCGAAGTGATCCAAACGATTTTCAAGCAGGTCGGCGCGGTGCAGGCCCCCGCGGGCGGGGGACAGTAATGAGCAACCGCATACGTTTTGCAATTCTCCTCGTTTCGTTATTTCTGACAAGCAGTTTGATCTTTGGCCAGCAGCAACCCGCTCAAGCTCCACAGCACGCGACGGAACAGGGGGCGCAAGCTGCCGGTAAGAATCAGCGCGGAGCTCAAGGCGAACAGTCGGGTTCCCACGAGACGATCGGGTCGGAACTGGCGAAGGAGTCGCGCGAAGCGGCTGGTGAGCAAGAGGAAAACGCCGAGTTCAAGAATTCTCCTTCGGTTAAGTTGGTGGCGCGATGGACGCACCTCAGCCTGAGATCGGCTTACTGGCTCAGCATCTTCTTGAATTTTGCGATCCTTGCGGTGCTGATTGTTCTGTTCGCCAAATCGAAGCTGCCAGCTATGTTTCGTACCCGCACTCAAGATATCCAGCGAGGGATGAGGGAAGCTCGGAAGGCCAGCGAAGAAGCGAACCGTCGCCTGGGCGATATCGAGTCGCGACTGCAAAGACTCGACGCCGACGTCGCTGCCATGCGGAGCGCGGCGGAATCGGAAGCCGCCGTCGAGGAAGAGAAAATACGTCAGGCAGCAGAGTTGGAAAAGAAAAAGATTATCGAGGGCGCGGAGTCGGAAATAGCTTCCGCGGCTAAACTCGCGCGCAGAGAGTTGAAGATATACGCCGCAGACCTCGCGGTTTCTCTCGCCGAAAGACGCATTCAGGTTGACGCTGACACTGATCGTGCGCTGGTCAACAACTTTGTGGCGCAACTGAAAGAACCCGGCACTCCGGGCAAGGACGGGCAGTAATGGCTCTGGTCACCAGCCGATATGCGCGCGCGTTCGCCGACGTCGTCGTCGACCTCAAGCTCGACGTGACCACGGTTCGCGAAGAGTTGCGCTCGGTGGTCGCGACCGTCGAGTCCAGCGAGCCGTTGCGCCGCGTCTGGGACAGCCCGGCGATCCCGCACGAGCAGAAGCTTGATGTCCTGAATGCGATTGCAGCACAGATGGGGCTGCTCTCGCCGGTGCGGAACTTCGTTGCCGTGTTGATCGATCATGGCCGGATTGCGATGCTTCCGCAGATTGCCCGCCAGTTTGAGACGGAGTTGAACCAGCGGCTCGGATTGGCAGAAGCGCAGGTCGTCAGCTCGCGCGAGTTGGGTCCCGCCGAGAGGTCGGCCCTGGAAGCGCAGCTAGCCGCACTGACCGGGAAGAGGATCCAGGCGCGGTATCAGACAGATAAGAAGATTCTAGGCGGAGCTGTCGTAAAGATAGGCAGCACGATTTATGACGGGTCGGTGCGCGGACAATTGCAACTACTGAAACAGCAATTGAGCGCGGAATAGTTGATGCAAGTTGAAATTCAAGGTTCTCAACCGAGAACTGAGTACCGAGTACTGAGAACTAACTAATGGCTCAGATTAAAGCGGATGAAATTACGAAACTGATTCGGGACCAGATCGAGAACTACGAGTCCCGGATCGCGGTCGATGAAGTTGGCACGGTGATGTCGCTGGGCGATGGTATCGCGCGCGTCTATGGCCTCGACAAGGTGATGGCCGGAGAGCTCATCGAGTTCCCGCATGGCGTTGCGGGCATAGCCATGAACCTCGAAGAAGATCAGGTTGGCGCGGTTCTGCTGGGCGACTATACCGAGATCAAGGAAGGCGACACGGTCAAGCGCACGGGTCGCATCATGAGCGTTCCGGTCGGCGACAAGCTGATCGGGCGCGTAGTGGACGCACTTGGCCAGCCTATTGACGACAAGGGGCCCATTGTTGCCGACCAATACAATCCGGTCGAGCGCATCGCACCAGGCGTCATTGATCGTCAACCGGTGCGCGAACCGATGGCGACCGGCATCAAGGCCATCGATTCGATGATTCCGATCGGACGTGGCCAACGCGAGCTGATCATCGGCGACCGCCAGACGGGCAAGACAGCCGTGATCCTCGACGCGATCATCAACAGCAAGGGCAAGAACCTCATCTGCATCTACTGCGGCATCGGGCAGAAGCGCTCGACCATCGCACAAGTGGTCAAGACGCTTACCGACGCGGGCGCGATGGACTACACCATCGTGGTGGCGGCTACGGCGTCGGAACCCGCGCCAATGCAGTACATTTCTCCTTACTCTGCGTGCGCCATGGGTGAGTTCTTTCGCGACAGCGGACGCCATGCGGTGACGTTTTACGACGATCTTTCCAAGCACGCGGCGGCGTATCGCGAAATTTCGCTGCTGCTGCGGCGCCCGCCGGGACGCGAGGCGTATCCGGGTGACGTGTTCTATCTACACTCGCGGCTGCTGGAACGCGCGGCCAGAATGAGCGATGCGAATGGTGGTGGTTCGTTGACGTCATTGCCGGTGATTGAGACCCAGGCGGGCGACGTATCGGCCTACATTCCGACGAACGTGATTTCGATTACCGACGGTCAGATTTACCTTGAGACGGATTTGTTCAACTCCGGCGTGCGTCCGGCGGTGAACGTTGGTCTGTCGGTGAGCCGCGTGGGCGGCAGCGCGCAGATCAAGGCCATGCGCCAGGTGGCCGGCAGTTTGAAGCTGGAACTCGCGCAATTCCGCGAACTGGCGGCCTTCGCGCAGTTCGGCAGCGATCTGGACAAGGCGACGCAAGCGCAGCTCAATCGCGGCCAGCGGCTGGTGGAAATCCTGAAGCAGGACCAGTTCCAGCCATTGCCGTTCAGCAAACAGATTCTGATCATCTTCGCCGGCACCAGCGGCGCACTCGACGACATGCCCGTTGAACAGTGCCGCCCGTTCGAACAGGCACTTTACGAGTATGTGGACACGATGAATCCAGGCGTACTGGCAACGATCGAAGAAAAGAAAGTTTTGGACGATACGATCAAGGCCGAGATGTCGAAGGTCATTGGCGAGGCAAAGGAACGCTTCGTCGGCGAGAAGGCGGCGGCAGCGGCGAAGTAGTGGGCGCGGGTCTCGTTGTAGCGATAGGGGTCCCTCGCTGCGCTCGGGATGACAAGACTTTTACTGGGTACTAGGTACCGATAACTTCTTTCAATGGCAAACGTACTCGATATCCGGCGCCGTATACGCAGCGTGAAGAATACGCTGCAGATCACCAAGGCCATGAAGATGGTCTCGGCAGCAAAGCTGCGCCGCGCGCAGGAGCGTGCTCTGTCGGCGCGCCCCTACGAGCAAATGCTGACCAACGTTCTGCGCTCGCTGGTGAACCGCGCGGAGCTGTTCGATCCCGAAACGGGCGAAGCGCGACATCCGCTGCTGGCGCAACGTGAAGAGAAGAGCGTCCTGCTGATCGTCGTTACCGGCGACAAGGGCCTCGCGGGCGCCTTTAACACCAACATCAATAAATCCGTGCTGCGCTTTCTTGAGTCGAAGTCCGGCAAGAACGTGGACATCATCTGCATTGGCCGCAAGGGACGCGACTTCCTGCGGCGGCGCTATCCTACGGCGCGTCCCGGTGAAGAGCGCGCCGGCGAGGTGCAGATCGTCGATGAGCGAATCAATATTCTTGGCCGCCTCAAGTTCGAGGACATCGGCGATATTGTCGAGAACGTGATCGATCGTTTCACCGCAGGCGAGATCGACTCGGCTTACCTGCTCTACAACGAATTCAAGTCGGTGATTGCGCAGCGATTGGTGGTTGACGTTATTTTGCCGGTTCGCGAAATTGGCATGCATGATGCCGCCACTCTTTTCGAGCAGACCGAAGAAGAGCGGCAACGGGCTGCACGCGCGGCGGAAACGGCCGGGATTTCGGCCTTCGGCGCCGACACCAGCGAAATCGACCGGCGTGCCGCCGAATTTGCGACCGCCCAGGTGGACTACATCTACGAGCAGCCGCCCGACGAGCTGTTTCGTGCATTGTTGCCAAAGTATATCGGTGCAGAAATATATCGCTCCATGATGGAATCGTGGGCGGCGTTCAATGCCGCGCAGATGACCGCCATGGATGCTGCTACATCGAACGCAAGCGACATGATCGACCGGCTCACGCTGGTCATGAACCGCGTGCGCCAGGCCAAGATCACGAAAGAAATCATCGAGATCGTGAGCGGCGCGGCGGCGCAATAAACAAAGTTTCAAGTTTCCAGTTTCGGGTTTCGAGTAAGTGACTCGAAACTGGAAGCTCGCAACTCGAAACTAGAAACTCGAAACTCGAAACTGGATTTTTGATATGGCTGAAAACATTGGACACGTAATTCAGATTGCCGGCCCCGCGGTGGACGTGCAGTTCCCCGAGGCTTGCCTCCCCCCTATCTATGAGGCGTTGCTGGTCACCAGCGAGGGCTTCAACGTTCCGGCGCCCATCAAGGTCGTTCTCGAAGTCGAGCAGCACCTGGGCGAAGGCCGCGTGCGTTGCGTTGCCATGGAGGCGACCGAAGGCATGGTGCGCGGCATGAAGGTCATCGACATGGGCGGCCCCATCAGCGTGCCCGTGGGACACGGTACCCTGGGACGCGTGATGAACGTGATCGGCGAACCCGTCGATAAGCTGGGTCCAATCGCCGCTGATAAGAGGTTGCCGATTCACCGTCAGGCGCCCGCGTTTGACGAGCAATCGACCACGGCCGAGATGTTCGAGACTGGCGTGAAGGTCATCGACCTCGTCCAACCGTTCCTCAAGGGCGGCAAGATCGGATTGTTCGGCGGCGCCGGCGTGGGCAAGACCGTCGTCATCATGGAACTTATCAACAACGTCGCCAAGCAGCACGGCGGATATTCCGTGTTCGGTGGCGTCGGCGAGCGCACCCGCGAGGGCAACGATCTGTGGCTCGAAATGACCGAGTCTGGCGTGATCAAGCCCGGCGATCCTAAGAACTCGAAGGCTGCGTTAATTTACGGCCAGATGACAGAACCGCCGGGGGCCCGTCTTCGCGTTGCTCTGACCGCCCTGACCGTCGCCGAATATTTCCGCGACGAAGAGGGCTCGGACACGCTGCTCTTTATCGACAACATCTTTCGTTTCACGCAGGCGGGATCGGAAGTTTCCGCGCTGCTGGGACGGATGCCCAGCGCCGTCGGATATCAGCCCAACCTGGCCACGGAAATGGGCGAGTTGCAGGAGCGCATCACCTCCACCAAGAAGGGTTCGGTGACGTCGGTGCAGGCGATTTACGTGCCTGCCGACGATTTGACCGATCCGGCTCCGGCCACCACGTTTGCTCACCTCGACGCAACGACGGTGCTGAGCCGCGCCCTGACGGAAATCGGAATTTATCCGGCGGTCGATCCGCTGGCGTCAACCTCGCGCATTCTCGATCCGCATATCGTGGGCAAGGAACACTACGATGTGGCGCAGGGCGTGAAACGTATCCTGCAACGGTACAAGGACCTGCAGGACATCATCGCCATTCTTGGCATCGACGAATTGAGCGAGGACGATAAACTGACCGTCGCCCGCGCCCGCAAGATCCAGAAGTTCCTTTCGCAACCGTTCCACGTCGCCGAGCAGTTCACCGGCTTCCAAGGACGCTATGTCAAGGTGGCCGATACCGTGAAGGGCTTCAAGGAAATCATCGAGGGCAAGCACGACGATCTGCCCGAGCAGGCATTCTACATGGTCGGCACCATCGAGGAAGCTTTAGAAAAAGCCGGGAAGCTGAAGAGCTCGGCAGTAGCGTAGAAGAGCAACACGGATTAGCACGGATTAACACGGATTTTTCCAACGGTTTGTTTTAACTCTTTCAGGTTTTAATCCGTGAAATCCGAGTTAGGTTTTGTTTGGTTTTTCCGCCAGATTGCTATGGAAACTTTTGAACTCGAAATCGTGACTCCCGAGCGACTCGTCGTCAAAGACGTTGCGGAGGAAATCCAGATACCCGGCAAGAACGGGTATTTGGGCGTCCTAGCCGGACATGCCCCGCTGATCAGCGAACTGGCTGTCGGCGAGATCACCTACCGTGATGGCACCGCCGGGCTACACCGTCTCGCCTGTGCCTGGGGCTTCGCCGAGGTGCTGCCTAACCGGGTCACCATTCTGGCTGAGACCGCCGAGCGGGCCGACCAGATCGATACGGAACGCGCAAAGATTGCACGCGACCGCGCCGAGCAACGACTGAAGAGCACCGAACCCGGCGTCAATTACGCCCGCGCCCTCGATGCGCTGCGCCGTGCCGAAGTCAGGCTCGACGTTGCGGCAGGAAAGTAGAAAAAACAGTACTCAGTACTCAGAATAAAGTACTCAGTACTCAGTACTCAGTACTCAGTACTCAGAATGCAATGCATGAGCCCTCGTGGGAACGGGGGCTTTTGCATTGGTCACTCAAACAGAGTCGCAGCTAGTGTACCTGAGTACCGACTACTGAGTACTGAGTACTGCTTCTCTCAGCTACAATCAACGAACGTTGCTCACACCTTCTGAACTCGACCGTCTGCGCGTTGTCCTCGTTGCGTCCCGCAATCCGCTGAACATTGGCGCGGCGGCGCGGGCGATGAGCAACTTCGGATTCTCGCGGTTGCGGGTGGTGAATCCCTACGACGTCGCTTTTCGCGAGGCTCAATCTGCCGTTGGTGCGGCCGAGTTGCTCGCCAGCGCGGAGGAATATAAGACCGTCGCTGACGCCGTAGCCGATTGCGGGCTCGTGGTCGGGACCACGGCCGGGCGCAACCGTCAGCAACAACATCCCCTCAGAACGGTGCGGGAGGCGGCGCCGGTGATTCGCACGCAGCTTGCTTCCTCCAATGTCGCCCTGTTGTTTGGCTCGGAGAAGCGCGGCCTGTCGAACGACGACTTGAGCTATTGCCATTGGTTGATGCACATCCCTACAGGGGAAGCGCATATTTCGATGAACCTGGGACAGGCGGTTGCGGTCTGTCTCTACGAGCTTGCCCGCGAGACGAACGGGACAAACGCAAGCTCTAACCTCACGACCGCGCCACCAGCCACGTCCAGTGAACTTGACCGGATCACCGCAGTGCTGCTCGACGCGCTCAATGCAAGTGGGTACGTGAATCCGAAATCTGCCGCTTCGACCGAAGAAAAAACGCGCCGGATGATTCGCAGACAGAATCTGACCGTCGCCGACGCCGAGACTCTACTAGGCATGCTGCGGCAAATCGTGTGGAAATTAAGTCACTGAAAAAACGTCACTTACGGGACCAGCACCCCTCCCCTACCTGCCAAATTAGCAAGTTGTTGAAAAGTAAGCACTTATGATATGGATACCCCGGCGACGGCGCATAAGTGGCTGAAACATTGGGAGTTAATACCTCGATATACCTCCGACCTGCGACGCGGCTGCTGGAAGCCAAATGGTGCGGCAATCACTTGGCGTCACATCTCGGCGCAGAGACACAGAGAAAAAGGGGGCATCACCCCCCATCCCATCCCAAAATTTGCAAAGTATTGAAAAGCTGGCACTTAAGGCATCGATATACTGCGCTGCTCACATAAGTTGCTGATTTTAAGCGAGTTAATACCTCGATATCCAAAAGAGCAGCTGGGGCGTCTGAACGCTCTTACGCTCTCAATACAAGTATGGCAGATTGGCGGGGTAAACCCGACAAGGTGGCAAGATTTATTTTGTCATTATATTCAACGACTTAGGACGGAATTGGCAGCGGAAGGGGGTTGACAATTTTGACGACGTTGGCGGTTGTGGAAGGAAGAGGAAGCGAGTGTAGCAGAGGAGTGGGCGAGGAGAAGACTAGTAACCGCCATCTCCGTCAGCTCTCAGCTTTTTCGAGCGAATGTGTTCCTTGGAGAAGCGGAAAAGGTTGGATTTGCCTAAAGTCAAAAGACCCACCCTTGCTTTCGCAAGGATGGGGCACCCGGCACCCGGCGAGGAGAAGACTAGTAACCCCATCATCCGTCAGCTCTCAGCTTTTTTCGAGCGAATGTGTTCCTTGGAGAAGCGGAAAAGGTTGGATTTGCCTAAAGTCAAAAGACCCACCCTTGCTTTCGCAAGGATGGGGCTCCCGGCACCCGGCGAGGAGAAGACTAGTAACCGCCATCATCCGTCAGCTCTCAGCTTTTTTCGAGCGAATGTGTTCCTTGGAGAAGCGGAAAAGGTTGGATTTGCCTAAAGTCAAAAGACCCACCCTTGCTTTCGCAAGGATGGGGCACCCGGCACCCGGCCCAGCCAAGAAACCCGGCGGAGTTTAGCGCCAGCCATGCCGAATGCAAATGGGAACTTTGTTCGTCTACCGTTCGTATGGTTAGGTTATGAGGCGATTTGCAGACAGCTTCGGCCAGGTCTTGCGTGCCATGTGGGCGAACAAACTTCGCTCCTTCCTCACAATGTTTGGCATTGCATGGGGAGTGGGGTCGCTGCTGCTCCTGGTTGGATTAGGAGAGGGCTTTCGGGCGGGGACCGAGAGAAATTTGGCGAGCTTGGGCGAAGACTACATGCAGATTTACAATGGCCGAGTGCCGGCGGTCGGCGGCAGCCAGCTTTCGTCCCGCCAGTACTACCTGACCTACCAGGACTATGTGGATGTCCACAACTCAGCGTATGTCCGTAATGCCACGCCCGTAATCTACCGCGGCGACCTTCGCCTGGTGAGCGAATATGGCAGCAGCAACGGGTACGTCGATGGCGCCGAGCCGCAGTTCTATGGCATTCGCTATATGCCCATCGATCAGGGGCGGTATTTGAATTGGAATGACGAACGCCAGCGCAACAATGTCTGCGTGATCGGTAGCGAATTCGTGCGCATATTGTTTCCCGGCCGGCCGGCCGTAGGCAGCACCCTCCTTATCAATGGCGTGCCGTTCCAGGTGATTGGGACGATTCGGAAGATTGGTCACGGGAACAACAACGACCATAACATGCGCCTGATCATGCCTTTCACTACCATGGCTACCTATTTTCCGCTGAAGGGGGAAGGCAACGCGAAGGCGATCAAGTATGTGGCGTACCAGCCGATTACACGGGAGCGTCACGCGGAAGCCAAGAAAGCGGTCCGCGGTATTGTTGCGAGAAACCACAACTTCGATCCCGAGACGCCCGATGCGTTTGACGATTGGGACTCCATAGCAAGCGCCGAGATGGTAGGCAAAATCTCCGACGCGATGGATGCGTTTCTGGGAGCGGTTGGTCTGGTGACACTTGGTCTGGGCGCAATCGGGGTTGTCAACATCATGCTGGTGTCGGTAACGGAGCGCACCCGCGAGATCGGCCTCCGCAAGGCTTTGGGCGCGACTAACAGCAGTATCTTGTACCAATTCTTTATGGAAGGGCTGATGCTTACCGGAATCAGCGGTGCCATTGGTTTCGGCGCAGCCTACGGGGTGACCAAGCTTTTCGGACTGCTGCCGCCGATGGACGGATTCGAACTCCCTCACATTTACCCGGCGACGGCTGCGCTTGCCATCGGAGGCCTTGCCATAGCTGGGATTATCGCTGGACTTTATCCTGCGCGGCGGGCGGCCTTGCTCCCGCCGGTGGAAGCGCTTCGTCAGGAGTAACGCATGATCCAGCCGAAAGATGTGCTCTCGGAGGCCTACGAATCACTCAGGCACAACCGTTGGCGAAGTGTGCTCACCATGCTGGGCATGGCCTGGGGAATCGCCACGGTAGTGCTGTTGCTGGCCTATGGAACGGGTTTCTCGCAGGCTATCGTCAACGTATTCAAGGCCTATGCCAGCACGCAGTCGATGGGGATTTCGGGCGGACGCACGTCTATGCAGGCCGGAGGAAACAAGGCCGGTACCAGCATTCGCCTGACCAAGGATGACATTGATCGGGTCGTGGCCAATGTGCCGCAAGTGACCCGCATAACCCCTGAATCTTTCTACGACTCGTCAGTCAGTTACGAGGGACGTTCTTACACTTGGGGTATCCATGGCGGCAATCCGGCACTCCAGGAAATTCAGAACCTGCAGACGGATTTCGGTCGTTTCTACAGTGCCGAAGACTTGCAACAGAGGGCGCGTGTTTGTGTGCTGGGTTCGGAAGCCAAGGAAAAGCTGTTTTCCGGCCGCTTCCCCTTGGGACAAAAGATTCGTCTCAACGGCATTCCCTACGAAGTGATCGGCGTCCTAAAGCCCAGGCCGCAGGAAGGCACCGATAACAGCATCAACCGCGTTGTCTACATCCCCTTCCCAACTCTGAGCGACTTTCGCGATACGTACTATATCGACATGATCTGGTTGGACTTTCTCGGCTACGATTATGTAGGCGTCGAGAGATCGGTTCGCAATACGCTGGGAGCACAACATGGTTTCCGTCCGGACGATAAGCGGGCGCTGTTTGTTTTCAGTCTGATGGAGCAGCTCTCGCAATTCCGCATTATCACTATCGCTCTACAGGTGCTGCTTGCCTTTATTGGGACTCTTACGCTGGGCATCGGTGGCGTGGGGCTCATGAATATCATGCTGGTGAGCGTAACCCAGCGAACGCGCGAGATCGGGGTGGAGAAGGCGCTGGGTGCGCGCCGCTTCGATGTCTTGTTGCAGTTCCTATCCGAAGCGCTGGCTATTACGTTTCTCGGGGGTGTGCTAGGCGTCGTGCTCGCCTACGTTGTTTCTTTCTCTGTTGGGAAACTCACTCTTTACAGTGCCTTGGCCCAGCATGGAGAGATGGGCGACATTCGACTCATAATCTCCCCACTCACCTTGTTGGTCTCTACGGGCATCCTTACGCTGGTAGGATTGGTCAGCGGCATGATTCCAGCGATACGCGCGTCACGTCTCGATCCGATTGAGGCATTGCGTTACGAATAGATCCGGCTCATGCCCGACCCACTATGATCGACAGCCTGTGGAACAGGCGCGCCAAGTGTGTTCGGCCCCACTATATGCCGCGCGTATCAGGATGACTTGGTATGAACTCCTCAGGTTGGCTGGTATGAAGGGGGATGGAGCTGCGCTAATGCGTCCCTGGTTGGGGTTCACCGTGCGCGGGTTCTTTTTCGCTTGCACTGGCTGGGGGCGGGATTTGCGGAGGCGTTTCTTTCTCCAGGTACTGAACGATGACCGAGATGCGGCGATTTCCGGCATTGGCGGGGTCGTCTTTGTAACGAAGCCGGCGGTCGGCGTAGCCTCGCACCTGCGCAACTTGATTCGGAGACAAGCCGCTTTCGCTCATGATTCGGCGCGCGGCATTGGCGCGATCAACCGAGAGTTCCCAGTTGGAATAGCCGTTGCCGCCATACGGCTTGGAATCGGTGTGCCCCTCGATCGAGACTTGATTCGGGACCTTGCCGATCTCCGCGCCGAGTGCCGCCAGCAGTTCCTTGCCGCTCTGATTCGGGTGAGGGTCACCCAAGTCGAAAAACGTGCCGGTTTCGGTCTCCAGTAACTCGATGCGCAGACCCTCCGATGTCACGGTCATCTCAATCTGTTTGCTGAGCTTGTCGAAGTTGTTGATCTTGTGGATCGCCTTCTGCAATTCTTCCTTAAGATCGGCCATGTTGTCTTTTGTGACCGGAATGCTTTCCCCGCTGCCCTTCAGATCGCTGCCGACGAGTTTGGATGTGCCGCTGGGGTCCTTGAAGTATCCGCCGACGGCTTCCTGCACCCGCTTGCTCGTATTCAGCAGCCAGAGCACGATGAACAGCGCCATCATGGCCGTCACGAAATCGGCGTAGGCGACCTTCCATGCGCCGCCATGGTGGCCTCCGTGGCCCCCCTTTTTCTTGACGATGATTCGAGGACGATCGCTATCCATAGGCGTAATCCGTTACTGCTTGGCGCCCGCCGTTGCAGCTGCGGCGGCGCCACCCTTGCAAGCCTGCTCCATCTGGTTGAACGTCGGACGCACGCGCGAAGGAACTGCGCGACGCGCGAATTCGAGCGCCTGGATGGGCGCATTCCCCTTGATAAACGAGAGCAACAGCACCCGAAGCACCTGGTGGTATGCATGCTGCTCTTCGGCCGCTTTCGCCATGTTTGCCGCCAGCGGCCCCACAAAGCCGTAGCAAAGCAGAATGCCGAGGAATGTTCCCACCAATGCGGCGGCCACCTTGTGGCCGATTTCTTCCGGAGGGCCGCCGAGGGCGCCCATCGTGATCACGACGCCGAGCACGGCGGCGACGATTCCCAACCCCGGCAGGGAGTCGGCCATCGTGCTCAGCGCCGCGATCGGCTCGGCCTCGTCGTGATGCGACACTTCGATGTCCATCTCCATCATCTGGTCGAGATCGAAAGGATCGATTCCGCCCGTGATGGCCATTCTCATGGTGTCGCACACGAAATAGCAGGTGTGATGATCTTTAGCGAACCACGGATACTTCTTGAATAACTCACTTTTATCGGGTTCTTCGATATCAGTCTCCAGGGCGAGGAGACCTTCTTTTCTTGCCTTGTTCAGCATCTCGTAACACATCCTCATGGTTTCCAGATACTTGGCCGTGGTGAAGCCCGAAGGCTTGAAGACGCCCACCAGTCCGGAAACGATCTTCTTAAGAATGTGAAGCGGATTGGCAATAAGTACCGTGCCTATCGCGGCTCCCCCGATGATGACCAATTCGGCGGGCTGGACCAGGACGGCAATATGTCCGTGTTCCATCAGGTAGCCGCCGAGAATGGCGCCGATTACGACCAATAGTCCAACGATTACGAACATTACAACTCCCCTGCCACTCGGTCGGTTTCGGACGAACTCGCACGAAGACGTTCGATGAACTCTTCCAGCGAGTTGCCGGGTTCCGAGAGAGCGCCACTGACGAGAACGCGCAAATTGATGCGATCACCCCACCAGGTAATCGCGCAGGAACTCCCTACACTGCTGATCTGGGCGCGCAGCTCGGGGAAGGCTGCATGGCCGCACTCGGGAACAAGCACCAGCAGGCTGCTGTCGCCCCAGCGTCCCAGATAGTGAGGCACGTTCAGCAGCCGCGTGACGGTGTGGATGACGGTCCGCTGAGCGCCGCGGGTCATTTCAGTGCCGTGCTTCCGGGTTAGATCGTGCAGGTGGTCGATTTCGATCAGGAACGCGGCAACGCGGGCAGCAGGACGCGCCAACGCAGAGCGTAGCTGTTTCTGCGTGGTCGCGGCTGAATAAATGCCCAGCACGGGATCAAGGCGGGCGTCGGCATCGTCAATCCAGGAGAGGTCCTCGGGGCTGGCATCTTCCTCCTGGAAGAGTTCAGCCACGGCAACCACGGACCCCTGCTCATCGCGCAAGGGGATAACCCGAACCACGACCGGAACGCGATGCCCTTGTTTGTGCCGCGCAAACAGCCGAGTTTCGACCGAGAGGCCATTGTTCATGGCGTAGGTTACGGGGCAGTGCGGCGTGTTGCAGGTGGCCGTTCCGGTCGCATCGCAATGCATCAGCAGACCGTCGCCACATTGGCGTGCCAGAGTTTCCTGGCTCAAATACCCGGTGATCAGCTCGGACGCATGGTTCCAGTACTCAATTTGCCGGTTCATCGCAACGATGTACACGCCGAAGGGCAAGGCGTCGGTGAGCTGCCGAAATAAAGATACTTTGTCGGGCATGGACATGAAACCACTCCGGAAGTTGCATCGGCAGAATGGCTTGCAGACTTAATAGCCGGAGAACGTCATCACCTTTCTTATTATCTGGTTCGGGAGTCTCAGCTTTCGTTTTGCACATCCAACCATTCGCCGTTGGATAGTGGCTTCATGGCGGCGCTTGCACGCCTTCATCGAGCAGTCCTCGTTCATCGGAAAGTCCAGTGGAGCGCAGCCATTTTGCTGCTTACAGTCACCATTAGGAGAAAGACAAATGCCTGAAGAGCGAGTTGTAAAAGCGGGCGATGTCACGCAGCGCGTAGGAGTAGAAGTTATTCGCGCGCGTGGCGTCGATGTCGAGAAACTTATCAAGATGCTGATCGCCAATGCGGGGGCTGAATTCGCCAGCACCTACTACTACTACACGATTCTGCGCATGCACCTTGCAGGCCACGAGGACTACAAGGAAATATGCGAGGATGCCCGCCTTGAAGACCGCGCGCACTTCGAGCTGATCGTGCCGCGCATTTACGAGCTCGGCGGCGAGCTGCCCAACGATCTGCCTGAGTTTCACAATCAGGCCGGATGCAAGGCGGCCAAACTGCCCGATCCGCCGACGGCAACGAACATACTGACACTGCTGCTGGAGTCCGAGCGCTGCGCCATCCGAAGCTGGATCGCGATCTGCGACATGACCTTTGGCAAGGACCCGCGCACGTACGATCTGGCGGCCCGCATCCTGAACGAGGAGATCGAGCACGAGGCCTGGTTCATCGAACTGCTGGCCTACGAGCGAGATAAGAAGTCGGTTCCAAGCGGACACTTCCGCCGCGGCGAGCCGGGACACGCACCTTACAGCAAGAATCGTCCGTTCTATATCGGGAGCTGAGAAAAGCGAACCACGGATTTACACGGATTCGAACGGATTAAAGGAGGAGACAAAGACGGCATAAAAAGCCTCTTCCCTTTGCTCAATCCGTTCACATCCGTGTAGATCCGTGGTTGAAATTCGATTCTCTTCAATGAATTATTCCGACGACACTGCCGCTCCCCGCACCTTAACCGTCACCCTCCTCCTGCCCCACGAAGAACGTACGATCCAGGTCGCCGCTGACGAGCACATATGGGACGCCGCCTGGCGGCAGGGCGTTCGGCTGCCGGCGCTCTGCCATCAGGGATGGTGCCTCACCTGCGCCGGAAAACTCGAGGGGGCGGGCGAGGTGGACCAGTCCGACTCCATAGGATTCTTTCCCCAGGACCGCGAGGCCGGGTTCGTGCTGTTGTGTACCGGAAAGCCGCGCTCCGACCTGCGTATCCGCACCCATCAGGCGATCGAAATGAGAAAACACCGGCTCAGGAACGGGCTGCCCGCGCCATACTCCAGCGGAATCGAGAAATCGTAAAAACGGAAAAACGTAAAAACGAAAAATCGAAGGATACCCCCTCCCTCGCTGCGAAATTGTAAGTTGTTGAAATAAAGCTAGTTAAGTGCTCTATCTTAAATTGCGTGAACGTAAGTAGATGAAAACAGGCGACTTACTACCTCGATATGCCTTTGGGCTGACGCACACACTGATCTTCTTACCTGACTTTAATTATGACAACTTTCCGTGGAAAACCCGACACGCCGGGCAGAATTATTTCTTTATTAGTTTCAGCTACTTAGGGTGAAAATGGGGCGCGAGGAGCCTTGACAGCTTGGGACCCTGAGACTCGGGTCAAGAAGGTAAGGAACAGTTGGCGGGATGAGCGCACTTTGAAGGCACGGCGAAAGCGGAATGAGAATTAGCCATTAGTTTGTCAGCCGTTAGCTGTTAGTGAAAAGCGGAGAGAATCAGCCCTCAGCGATTAGGACTCAGCTATGGGTATTCCGGAGCAGATGTGTTCCTTGGGAGGAATTGGCCATCGGGTCCCAGAACGTGCGACCCGTCGGTCGGCTCGGGATGAAAATGTGGCCGCCCGTCGCATCAGAGTTGAGACGTGCTGTTTACTCGAACGTTTGGATGTCAGCAACTTTGGAAGTCTCAGCGGAGATATACACAATCAACTTCCCACCCTTGTAGATCAATTGCTGGGCCCCCAGGCCGTAGTCGTTCGTTCGCTCCGGTGTTCCTAGTAGACAGAGTGCGTCTGACCAGCTCATGCCGCGCTTGACGGTGCTGATTTTTGTCAGTGGGCTTTCACGCTGCGGTATCGGTTTGTCGAGGCTTGATCTTTTCGAGTTCTTTACGGAGTTCGGACTTAGCTTTTCGCACCTCGTAGGAGACTTGCAGGTTCATCCAGAACTGTTTCGTGGTCCCGAAGAAACGCGCTAGTCGCACGGCGGTATCGGCGCTGATGCCGCGCTTCTCCAGAACAATGTCGCTGATGCGCGGCGCGGGAACGTGAATCTCTTTTGCCAGCCGGTACACTGTCAAGCCCATCGGTTTCAAAAACTCTTCGCGCAGAATCTCTCCGGGATGGATGTTCCATGCAGCGCCGGACTTAGTCTTTTGAGTCATCGCTTCACCTGCTATTTACTTCGAGTTCCATGTTTCAGTGATAGTCCACGATTTCGACATCGTGAGCGTTGCCGTCGCGCCAGATAAAGCAGACGCGGTATTGATCGTTGATCCGTATGCTGTGTTGGCCTTCGCGGTCGCCATGCAGCAACTCAAGGCGATTGCCTGGAGGCACTTCCAGATCTCGCAAGTCCGCCGCATCGTCTATCACGACGAGTTTTCGCAGCGCGACCCGCCTTAGATTCGCGGGCGGCATGGCCCTGCTCTTACCCGTGTTCCAGAACTCCTCGGTTGCACTGTCTGCGAAGCTCTTGATCACGGGATCAAGTATTAACGTATATCGTTACTAATGGCAAGCATTATTTGTTATGCGGATAGCGGTAGCCCGGCTGTGATATATTTCGGCGCATGTCATTGCTGGCCGTTGTTCGTCGCGTAGTCGTTGTTGTTCTGATATTGACTGCCTTCAACGCCTTCGCCGGTTCTGGCGAGAGGGAGCCTGCACCGCGCTTCCATGCGAAAACTCTGAGCGGCGAAAGCTTCACGAACGATTCGATCAAAGGCAAAGTCGTTCTGCTGCAATTCTGGGCGACATGGTGCCGCTACTGCCGTGGCGAGCAATCGATCGTGGACAGCCTCGACCGTGAGTTCTCGAGCAAGGGACTGGTCGTTCTCGCCGTGGATGTAGGCGAGTCGAAGAAGACGGTGAAGAAGTACCTTGAAACAAATCCAAGATCGTGCCGGATCGTTCTCAACGAAGATACAAACCTTGCAGCCATGTATGCGGCAAAAAGCTTTCCGATTTACGTCGTCATCGACCGCGAGGGGAACGTCGTCGATATCCAGCGGGGAGCCGGTGGTGAAGCGCCGTTGCGACGACTGTTGAGACGCGCGGGGATTGAGTCGGAGTAGGTGCGCAGACGTGGGGCACCGGGCGCTGCGTTGTGCGAACGGGATTGTGGCGAGGGGAAAGGACCGTGGTGGCGCGGACAAAATGCATAGGTCCTTCGCCTGCGGCTCAGGATGACTGGAGTTATGGAAATCAAGAAAGTCGGCGTGATTGGGGCGGGGACGATGGGCAATGGGATTGCTCACGTGTTCGCCAGGAGTGGGTACGGTGTCGTGCTGCGCGACGTGGAAAAGAGTTTTCTCGACCGCGGCATGAACACGATCATCAAGAACATGGAGCGCGAGGTCGCGAAGGGGAAGTTCACGTCCGAAGACCGCGACGCCGCGCTGGGCCGTATCGAGGGCGTGGTGGACATGGGCGCGCTTGCCGAGTGCGATTTCGTCGTCGAGGCCGCGACAGAGAAGTTCGAAGTAAAGGCGGAACTTTTCCGCGACCTCGACCGTATCTGCAGGCAAGAGGTCGTATTGTGTTCAAATACGTCCTCTATCTCGATCACGAAGCTCGGGGCGCAGACGAAAAGGCCGGAGAAAGTGATCGGCATGCATTTCTTCAATCCTGTGCCGGTGATGAAGCTGGTCGAAGTTATACGCGGGCTGGCAACGTCGCAGGAGACCTATGAGACGGTGAGCGCGCTGGCGGTGAAGCTGGACAAGACTCCGGTTGAAGTGAACGATGCGCCCGGATTCGTTTCGAACCGCGTGCTGATGCCGCTGTTGAACGAGGCGATGTTTGCGGTGATGGAAGGCGTGGCGACTCCCGAGGCGGTGGATGAGGTCTTTAAACTTGGCATGGCGCATCCGATGGGACCGTTGACCCTGGCCGATTTCATCGGACTGGATGTTTGCCTGGACATCATGAGGGTGCTGCACGGCGGACTGGGCGATCCGAAATATCGCCCGTGCCCGCTGCTGGTTAAGATGGTTGACGCAGGTTGGCTGGGACGCAAGTCCGGCCGGGGGTTTTACAATTACTGAGGTATTCGGCAAAGTATTAAGGTAGCTCGGTAGCTGCCTCAGTACAGTGACCACAGCCGGCTGTGGTTTGCTTCTGCGGGCTGGAACGCGAGGGTCTGTACCGAGTAGGCGGGGTGACTACAGCGTGTTGCATAAGCCTGAGGAAGAGCAGTCCTCGCTGGCGAGAGTGGCGGCGATTGAAGCGAAAAGCAAATTCGCCAAGATAGGCGTCCAGATGCTCGGTTGTAACTGATCCCTGGTGGGTACCGAGCAACCAACGCTTGAGCAGTGAAGCAACGGTATGCACGCCCGGCATGGAAACGTGCGCCGGATCTCCACTTTGAGAGACGTTGGTGCGGTGATGGCTGTATCCCTTCCCGGAAAGGCCGTTGTATCCGTTCCACCCGTCGGTATGCACCTCCGACCCGGCCTCCACCGCAGCGCAGACGAAAGGAATGAGGCTGTCGCCTGAGACGTCGTCGACGCGATTCAGGCGCACGCGGCCAAAACCCTTTGGCGACAAGACTTCGATGGCAATGGCTACAATGAACTTACGGTCTGTGCCCCGTCCGCGAACGCCGTGCTCGATCCCGCCCACATACGTTTCATCGACCTCAACCGAACCGTGCAGACGATCCCGCCCCGGCCGCACCATGGCCGTACGCAACTTCCGCAAGATCGTCCATGCCGTTTGGTAGCTTCCCAGCCCCAGCAACCGCTGTGACCCCAGCGCGCTCACTCCATGCTTTTGGTTGGTCATGTACCATGCCGCGGCAAACCATTCTTGGAGAGGGATGCGGCTGCGGTCAAAGATCGTTCCCGCCGTGACGGATACTTTACGACCGCATTCCGAGCATGCCCATCGCCCATCAGCGGTTCGCCAACCCGTTGCGCTTTCGCATTTCGGACAGCAAACCCCGCTCGGCCAGCGCAAGTGCTCCAGATACGCCGCGCAGGACGATTCATCGGCAAACCAGGAACAAAACTCCTGCCAAGTGCCTGGATAGGGCGGGTAAATTTCCGGAGATGGACGATCTGGAACCACTACCTGTAGAGTGTACTCAGTACTTAGGCAGCTACCCCATTTTAAGGTACTTGGTATTTAGGTATTTCGCGGGGAAAAGGTATTTAAGTACTTGGTATTCAGGTATTTCGTAACTTCATTCCGCGAGCGAATCAATACCTGAATGTCTTAATACTGAATACTTAATACCTAAATACTAAGTACCTGCTCTGAACGGGTGATCGGAAGAACCGATGGCAGACAATCGA
This sequence comes from uncultured Acidobacteriota bacterium, assembly GCA_963777415.1. GTDB lineage: Bacteria > Acidobacteriota > Terriglobia > Terriglobales > Acidobacteriaceae > JAEZPW01. The sequence goes on along the minus strand of CAVZQL010000014.1, from coordinate 163,953 downwards.
AGAGCCGATATCATTGCGTGGTCGCTGGGGTTGGCGCTGGCTGCGCTGACGGGATGGCTGCAGATCATGTTTCGCGATGTGCATCTGGCGCTGCTGGCGGCGGTGGCCTTTGCGCTGACACTGGCGTTGATTCGCCCGCAACGCCCGTGGATATGGGGGCTACTGATCGGACTGGCTCCTGCGGCGGCGGAATTCTACCGTTTGTTTCACGGCGAACCGGTCAGGCGGGGCACGGTTGAAGTCGCATTCGGGGCCGTGGTTCCGGCCTTCGTCGGCGCGGTCGGCGGGGCGGCCATGAGGTCGATGGTCAGGAGAGTGTTCGAGAAGGCGCCGGAACCGGAGGCGCTGGAGCACAAGAATCCGTAGTGCTTATCCCTTGGTTGGCGAGGGTTTATTGCCGGGTGACCAAATAGTTACTACCGCTAGAGGTGAGTTGCGGATATTCTGCGCTCATGGCGGTTTCTCTCACGGTCCTGGGCAGCGGCAGTAGCGGCAACAGTTCGTTGGTTTGCAGCTCGGAGACCAGGATTCTCGTGGACGCGGGTTTTTCCTGCAAAGAGATTTGCCGGCGCATGCAAGTCGCCGGATTCGATCCGGAATCGCTCAATGCCGTGGTCATCACGCACGAGCACGGCGATCATGTGGACGGACTGTTTGTGCTGGCCAGAAAGTTGCGCGTTCCCGTCTATATGACCGCGCCCACCCATCATGCGTGGTGGCGGTACGCCCGCGAAAAGTATAACGGCAAGCACTTGCAAAAACTGGAGACCTTCTCGGCGGGACTGGGTTTTCAAATAGGGGATGTAGAAGTGATGCCGTTTACGATTCCGCACGATGCGGTTGATCCGGTGGGATTTACCTTCCGCGCCGAGGGCGTGAAGATTGGGATCGTGACCGATCTCGGCTACCTTCCGGAGAACGTGAAGCATTACGTGCAAGGCTGCGATTGCCTGATGATCGAATCGAACCACGATTTGGAAATGCTGCGGACAGGGCCGTATCCGTGGCCGGTGAAGCAGCGGGTGTTGAGCAAGAAGGGCCATCTGTCGAACGAGGCTCTCGCGGAATTTTTCTGTGCAGACTATGATGGGAAAGCAGCATATGTCGTTCTCGCGCATCTTTCGGAGCAGAACAATCATCCGGAAGTAGCGAGGGTTGCGGCCGAACGCGCGCTGGGCGGACGGTCGGACCTGCTGCAAAATCGCCTGATGCTCGCGTTGCAGGACGAACCGCTGGAATGTATACGGCTATAGTGCTTGAGTGCATGATTTCCCACGTTAGCTTCGCGAACGTGGGGACCGGCAACTTCCCGCGTTAGCTTCGCGAACTGCACCGGGCGGGTGAGTAAAATATTGAAGAGAAGATGAATAATTGCACTGATAAGGTTGTCGGGGACATCCTGGCAGGTTGGCGCTATGACATCTCCGGTATCACGCCGGAGATGCGCGGCGATTACGAGGCGCACTTCGCCGAGTGCGAACGGTGCAGGCGACGCCGCGTGATACACCGCGTAATCGACTTCTCCGTGATGGTGCTGGCGTCCGTTTCGGCATTTGTTTTTCTGCTGGCATTTGGAGTGATCCACCACTTCGCACCGCGCCATACGCCGGTTCTGGAGATCGCCGCTGGATCCGGCTTCCTGTTTTCCATTCTTGTTTGGCTGATCGTCGCGGTTGCGACTCCGGCGCCGCTGCTAATGGTGGACGCCGCGCTGATTGGCGCAAGGCGCGTTCACGACCGCTTGCCACCTGAAATCCGCGACCGCATTCCGGAAGAACTTCGAGAAAAAATTTCGGGACAGGCGTAGCTCAACAAGGTTCGATCAGCGCCGCCACTCAAACTGCCTACTCAAAGCGCAACGCTTCGATCGGGTGCATGCGGGCCGCTTTGAGGGCGGGCCAGAAGCCAGAGGCTATGCCGACGATGCCAAGGATGACGGCTGAGATCGTCATGACCGCGCCAGAGGCGTGGAGGAAGATGTCGCCCTCGTGGTTCGCAGTCTTGTAGAACTGACTGTAAAGAGGCATCGGTGGAATGGCCCACGCGACGAGTACCGACAAAATCATTCCGATTAATCCAGCGGCGAAGGTCAGGACGAGCGCTTCGAGCAGAAACTGACGGAGTATATCGCGGGGGCGCGCGCCAAGCGCCTTCCGAAGGCCTATTTCGCGGGTGCGTTCGGTCACGGAGACCAGCATGATATTCATCACGCCGACGCCTCCGACGCCGAGGGTGAGCGCGCCAATCATTCCCAAAACGGCCTTCAAGGCGAGGGCGAAGATCCGGACACCGCCCTGGTCTTCGATGGTGTCCCAATTCCTGACTGCCTTATCGTCCTTGGGATTGAAGTGGTGACGGCGAGAGATAGCCTCGCGCGCTGACTCCACGGCCTTCTTGTTTAATTCCAGGCTGATCGGCTGCACGACGATCATGTTCGGATCGCGTGTTTCCTTCAGATCGCGAAATGTGCCGAAAGGGATGAATCCCTGTTCGTTGTCAGGGCCGTAATACATCGAGTCCTGAATCTTCTTTTTGAGCACGCCGATGACCTCAAACTGCAAGCCGTTAATGCCGACGCTTTGACCCACCGCAGGAGCGCCCTGAAAGACTTTGCGGCAAGCATCGAACCCGAGCACGATAACGCGCCGGTGTTCGGCAAAGTCAGTCGCGTTCATGAAGCGTCCGTCGCCGATATCGAGCCGGCGCATCTTGTCGTAGTTCATCTCGATTCCGCGCAGATTCACGCTGACAATGCGGGTGCCGTATTTCAATCCGAATCCGGAGTCGGCTTCGGCACTGACGTATTTCAGCAGGGGGACCTCCTGGCGGAGGATTTCGACGTCCTCGTATTCGAGGTTGATCTTGCGTCCGGCGCGCTGGCCGCCTGCCTGCATGCTGGTCTGTCCGGGCCAGAGGATGATGATGCCGCTGCTCATGTTGCTGATGGCTTTGTAGATGGTTGAGCCGAGCGCGTCGCCGTAGGCAAGCAGCGTGACCACACAAACCAGTCCCCAGATGATGCCGAGCATGGTGAGCCCGGAGCGCAGTTTGTTGCGCATGAGCGACTGCCAGCCTTGTGTGATTAATTCACGGACGTTCATTGCCTTGCCTCTGTACGCTGGTCTGCTGCTACTCGTAACGCAGGGACTCGACCGGAGTCAGTTCGGCGGCGCGGCGCGCCGGATACATGCCGGATGCGATGGTCACCAGGGATAGCGTAATTACCGAGGCGGCGATTGCCACGGCAGAGATTTCGGGTTTAGGAAAAAACTCCGGCAGGGGCAGCGCGCCCATCAGCAAGCAAAATCCGCCGCCGGCGAGGAATCCCAGGAGCCCGCTGACGGTGGTCAAGGTGGCGGATTCGGCGAAGAACTGGCGCATGATGTCGCGATCCCGCGCTCCAATAGCCTTTCGCACTCCGATCTCGCGGGTACGTTCTCTGACCGATACCAGCATGATATTCATCACGCCGATGCCGCCGAGGCACAGCGTTGTGACCGCCACCACGCCGAAGAAGATCGTCATCACTTCGAATATCCGGGAGATCATCCCTGTCGTCTCGACCGTGTCCCAGATGAAGAGAGCGTCTTTATCCGAAGCCTCGAAATGATGGGCGCGGGACAGTAGTTGCCGTACCTGTGTTATGGCCTTCTCGTGATCCTGTGGATCGTTGACCTGAAGGACGATGTTGTCCAATTGCCCGCGGACGATGCCAGGCTTCTGCTTGGGTGGAAAATCGCGCGCCATCGCGGAATAGGGGACGAAGAGATGTTCGTCGTCTCGGCCGGAGTAGTCGGAATTCTGCTTCTTCTTTGGCATGACTCCGACGACGATGTAAGGCAGCCCGCGAATCATCAGGGTTGCGCCGACGGCGGGTACTCCGGGGAACAACTGCTTTCGGGCCTCGTAGCCAAGGACCGCAACCCGCTGCGCCTGCGCTTCGTCGAGATCCGAGATGACGCGCCCTTCGCCTACTTCAACCGTGCGGATCTGTTGATATTCGGGCCATATGCCGACGATATCGCGATTGGCGGAATTAAAGGGACTCACTTCCGGCAGAGTTGCGCGGATCTCCGGGCTTAAACGTTTCGCGAGGTAGGCTTCCGACTTGAGTACGCGCGCGTCGTCGATGGTCAGCGTGATGTCGCGTCCGGCGGCGAGACCGCCCGCCTGTGCGGACTGGTGCGCCCGCCCCACATGATCATCATGTCGACGCCGAGCGATTTCCAGCGCTCTTTCTGGTCACGACTAAAGCCGACGCCGAGGCCGACAAGAATGATGACCGATGCGATGCCCCACATGATGCCGAACATGGTCAGGAAACTGCGCATCTTGTGCGCCCTGAAGGTGGAGAGGACTTGCCGCATTGTTTCGAGTGAGTTCATGGCACACTTGTAAGTACGAAAGGAGGGGAGTAGAAGTTCAAAAAAGAGCGAGGGCAGGGGAGCGAGGGCACTCGCGACAGCGTCTAAACGCACCCTCCCCTAAAAGGGGAAGGGTGCGGCACCCATTATCTTAGTGTGTCTGGGGAAGGGCGCGGCACCCATTGTCCTAGTGTGTCTTTGCTATTTTTTTGCGTCGGCCATTTGCTCGCGCTTGTTTTTGGCCCAGTCCTGCTTGTTCACCTGATGGGCGCGGGCGACGGCGAGCGAGTCGTCGGGGACGTCCTGGGTGACGCAGGAGGCTGCGCCGACGTAGGCGCCGCGTCCGACGCGAACGGGGGCGACGAGGGTGGTGTCGCTGCCGATGAAGGCGCCGTCGTCAATGACGGTCTGGTGCTTGTGGACGCCGTCGTAGTTGCAGGTAATCGTTCCGGCGCCGATGTTGACGCCTTCTCCGATCACGGCGTCACCGAGATAAGTGAGGTGGTTGGCTTTAGAGCCTTTGCCGAGTTTCGTTTTCTTAGTCTCGACGAAGTTGCCGACATGCGCGCTCTCGCCGATGTCGCTTTGCGGGCGGACGTGGCAGTAGGGGCCGAGGACGGCGCGGCTGGCAATGCGCGAGTCGCGCAGGATGGAGCCGTGGCGGACGGTAACGCCGTCGCCGAGTTCGCAGTTTTCGATGACGCTGTAAGAGTGGATGTGGCAATCCGCGCCGATGCGGGTTGTACCGACGAGCTGCACGAACGGGTCGATGACCGTATCGGGCGCGATGGTCACGCCGGAGTCAATGACGCAGGTTTCAGGCTTGTAAATGGCTACGCCGGAGTCCATCAGCTCGGCGCACTTGCGTTGGCGCAGAAAGGAGTCGAGTTGAGCCATCTCGGCGCGGGTGTTTGCGCCCAAGACTTCGTTAGAGTCACTTGCGGCAACGGCGACAACAAGCGCGCCGCCGCTAACCAGGATCGCAGCCATGTCGGTGAGGTAGTACTCGGCGTGAGGATTATCGGTGCTGAGTTCGTCAAGATGGGCGAAGAGGGGTCTTGAATCGAAGGCGTAGATGCCGGAGTTGATCTCACGAATCTGCCGCTGCTCGGGGGTCCCGGATTTGTGTTCGACGATGGCGCTGACTTCGTCGCCGGCCGTGCCACCCTTCATGTGGCGGATGATGCGTCCGTAGCCGGTGGGATCGCTGGGTTCGGCGGTCAGGATGGTCATGGCGGCTTCGTGGCCGAGGTGGAAGTCGCGCAATTGACCGATGGTTTCGGGGCGGATGAGCGGCACGTCGCCGGAGAGCACGAGGAAGTGCCGGTAGTTCTTCAGGGCGTCGCGGGCAACCATGATGGCGTGTCCGGTGCCGCGCTGTTCGGCTTGGATGACGAAGTTGACGCCGGTGTGCTGCACGGCCTCGCGAACGCGATCGGCTTCGTGGCCGATGATGACGTGGATGTCTGAAGGCGCGACGACGCGGGAAGCGGCGGCAATGACGTGCTCCAGCAGCAATTTGCCGCCTACCGAGTGCAGCACTTTGGGATGACGCGATTTCAGGCGCGTGCCTTTACCGGCGGCCATGATAGCTATGGCGAAGCTTGGGGCTTCAGGGTTCTGTCGTTTTGAGTTCACGTACCTATTGTTCCGCATTCGCGGCAAAGTGGAAAGAGACTTTCTTGGAGGATGTAACGGGTGCCAGCGCCAGCAAATCGTGCGCGACACGAGCAGTGGCGTGACGCGCGACGCCGGATTCGTCCAGATAATCGCCAAGGATAGGCACGACCCCTAGCGCCTCAATTGAGACGACGTCGGGTTCGATCTGTTCGGCGGCTTCGGTGGCGTACTTGGCGCTGGTTTCGGCGGAGACGGACGTGGCGTTCACCAGGGCATAGTCGAAGAATCCGCGTCCAGCGTGCTCGTAGATGGCGCGTATGTGACCCGAGGCGGTGAGTCCGAGACTTTCGTTGGCCTCCGTCATGAGGTTGCAGACGAAAACTTTGACGGCTGGTGAATCGGCAATGGCCTCGGGGATCCCCCGGACAAGCAGGTTTGGAATAAGGCTGGTGAACAGCGAACCGGGGCCGATCGTGATTAGGTCCGCATGGGCAATGGCTTCGAGGGTTTCGGGAAGCGGATGCGCGTCGGCCGGAACCATGCGGAGTTCGACGATGCGTTTGGTGCTGGCGGTGATTTTGGTTTCACCGTGGACGATGGAGTTGTCGTCCATTTGCGCCTCAAGCTGAACGTTGGCGGTGGTGGAGGGGAAGATGCGTCCGCGGGTGGCGAGGACGGCCGAGGCAAGCTTAACCGCCTCGGCAAAGTCGTTCGTCATCGTGTTCAGCGCGGTCAGAAACAGATTTCCGAAATTGTGGCCTTGCAGGCCGGAATCGGCGGGGAAGCGAAACTGGAAGAGGCGCGCGAGCAGCGCTTCATCCTGAGAGAGCGCGACGATACAGTTGCGAATGTCGCCGGGAGGCAGGATGTTGAACTCTTTCCGCAGCAGGCCGCTGGAGCCTCCATCGTCGGTGACGGTAACGACGGCGGTGAGATCGGAGATGACAGGGGCGCTGTCGGTGGGGAGAGCAGCAGTCCCTACGACAGGGACGTACCGCTTAAGGCCCTTAAGCAAAGTGGATAGGCCGGTTCCGCCGCCGATAGCAACGACACGAAGTCCGCGCGTGGCTGGAACTTCTGACGGGCTGGGTTGGGACGATTCAGACAGTGGCATCAACAACCCATCATAGAATACCGTTAGATGCAGCAGGTCTCGAGTCGGGGGTCTCCGGATACAGCAACTCGGTAAACCGTGGATCGTCCGCCATGTTATTGAAATCGGAGTCGTTACGGGCCTGGAAGCGGTTACTGGGATTCAAGCGAATCGCTTCCGTGAGATTTCTCAGGGAATCCTCGACACGCCCGGTCAGGCAGTTGAGCAGGGCGAGGCCGTAATGAACGTAATCGGCACGCGGCGCCTGTTTGACCAGCTTATCCAGATGCTCACGAGCGCCGACGTATTCGCCTGTGTTGATAAGCGAAACGGCGTAATCGTAATGCTCTTCGGGGGTTTTGAAGGAGTTAGCGGAGCGATCCAGATATTGATTGCAGGTGCTGAGATGAACCCCGGCACGATCGGCAAGCTCGGTGTTGGGGCTGGCATGTACTTTTTGAAACAATGACTTAGCGCGTTCAAACTTGCGCTCCTGGAGGGCGCGCAGTCCGTCCTGATAGGCCTGTACGGCCTGCGCGAGAGCTGGATCCTGCGCAGGCGCACTCTGTTTCTTAGTGTCCTTCATCACAAGAACTCGTCCCTTAACGGGTTGCGTTTTCTTCAGTTTAGGAGCTGGTTTAAGCTTATTTTCTGGTTTCTTTGCCATTTACCACGCACCTTCGGTGCCCTGCAATCATTTGTCGCAAGTCCGGAATCGCCCACTACAGCCACATTTAGCAGTGGCGACAGCGACGAATTTCACAGTAGGCAAACTTATACCCGTATTGCTTGCTGCTCGTCAACCCGGAGGATTGCAGAACTGACTCGAAAGTACATTATCCGGTATATGGCCATGAACCCGCAAATGAGTGGCAAAGGTCAGTGCCGCCGTCACTTGCGGATGCACGATTTCATGGGATGCCGTGGCGAGGCGGAAGGGATTGCGACAAGAAGCCCAATGGTTTGCTATTCTTTTTACGTCTGGGGTCTGAGTAGCGTGGAAACCGAAAAGAGACTTGATTCCGAGAACGTAGTGAGCCCGGCGCTTACCGCCGTATCAGGCGAAGGCATCCCCGCGCAGATCCCCGTGCGTTCGCCGGTGACCAACTGGATGCGCGATCTGCTGATTTCGCTGGCGATCTCTGCATTCATCATCATTTTCCTGTATCAGCCCGTCAAGGTCGAGGGCACGAGCATGATGCCCGGACTCTCCGACCAGGACCGCATCTTCATCAACAAGTTCGTGTACAGGTTTGAGTCGATCAGCCGGGGAGACATTGTCGTGTTTCATTACCCGGGTGACACCTCGAAAAGCTACATCAAACGAGTGGAAGGAGTCGCCGGAGATCACGTCGTGATCGATGATGGCCGCGTGTACGTCAATGGACGGCGGGTCGATGAGTCCTACATACCGGAGCAGTTCGAGGATTTTCGATCTTATCCGGAGGTGGTCGTGCCGGCACACTCTTACTTTGTGCTCGGGGATCATCGAAATATGTCGAAGGACAGCCGGGACTTTGGTCCCGTGGATGAGAAGTACGTCTACGGGAAGGCGGTATTTGTCTATTGGCCGTTTGACCGGATGGGGAAGCTGCGGTAGCGGGCCATTATTTTTTTGCGCGGCGGAGCGTGAGAACCTGCATCTAACTTCTGGGCTCGCAAAAAACTGCACAAATAGGTAACGCGATGAACTTCCAGAATTCGCTTTTGTGGCGGGTCGTGTTCTCTTTGTTTCTGGCACTTGTTGCCTGCGGGATGTCGTTCTACGTGATCCTGTTTCTCAGCCTGATGGTGACGGCGATCACGCACCAGGCCAACCCGGCGATGGCTCCCAGTTTGCAGGCCAACTTGAGATACATTGTTCTGCCTCTATGCGTGCTGGCCGGTGCGGCTGTGTTTGTGATCACGTTGCGCAGGTCCGACAAGCGGGACAGGGCTGTGCCAGCGCAGCTTTCGAAGGAAAGCAACAGACCCGCTGCCTAGCATCGGCAATTTCGATGGGCGGGAACTCTCGCCGCTCTGCTAAAATACATAAAATCTACCTTCCGGAGTAAGAATGCAGGCTATCCTTGCGCTCGAAGACGGGCGTGTCTTCCGCGGCAAAGGTTACGGAGCGAAGAAACAAGGCTTCGGCGAAGTCGTATTTAACACTTCACTTACGGGATACCAGGAGATCTTTACGGATCCCTCGTATGCCGGCCAAGTCGTTTGTCTCACGAACCCGCAGATCGGTAATTACGGCACCAATCCTGACGACAATGAGGCGCGCAAGGCCTACATCGAAGGGCTGGTGGTGCGCGAGTTCTCGCCTATCGCATCGAATTGGCGCTCGCGCTCGGACGCGGACGAGTACCTCGAACGCTTTGGCATCCCCGTTATCGCAGACATCGATACCCGCGCACTGGTCCGCCATCTGCGCGATAAAGGCGTGCAGCGAGGAGTGATTTCGACCTCGGAAACCGACCTTGGCAAACTGATCGAGCGGGCGAACGCGATTCCCAAAATGGACGGACTGGATCTGGCGAAGGTCGTCACCACTCCGGAACGCTATGACTGGACGCTTGGTCCGGTGGGACATGAAATGCGGGTGCCGCACCCTTCCCCTTTAGGGGAGGGTGCGTTCAATGTAGTCGCCTACGATTTCGGGATCAAGCACAACATTCTGCGAATGTTAGTCGGCGAGAACTGCAAGGTGACAGTCGTCCCGGCTCAGACCTCGGCCGAAGACGTGATGGCGCTGAAGCCAGATGGAGTGTTCTTGTCGAACGGACCCGGCGATCCCGAGCCTGTCACCTACGCGCAGAAAAACATTCAGAAACTGATGGGACGCGTGCCGATCTTCGGCATATGCCTCGGACACCAGTTGATCGGAATCGCGCTCGGCGGCAAGACCTACAAGCTGAAGTTTGGACACCACGGCGGGAACCATCCGGTGCAGCAGATCGCGAGCGGCAAGATCGAGATCACGGCGCACAATCACAACTTCGCAGTCGATCCGAATTCGCTGAACCAGAGCGAAGTCGAACTGACGCACGTGGACCTGAACGACAACACGCTCGAAGGCCTGCGCCACAAAACGCTGCCACTCTTCAGCGTGCAGTATCACCCGGAGGCGTCCCCTGGGCCGCACGACAGCCATTATCTGTTCAAGAATTTCGTGAAGATGATGGAGGAGTGGAAGGGAACTCGCGGCGGAGGTGCCCGCTAATGCCACGTCGCAACGACATTTCGAAAATCCTTGTGATCGGGTCTGGCCCGATTGTGATCGGCCAGTCGGCCGAGTTTGATTATTCCGGTACGCAGGCCTGCAAGGCGCTGAAGGCCGAAGGTTATGAAGTCGTGCTGGTGAATTCCAATCCGGCGACGATCATGACCGATCCCGAGACCGCCGACCGCACATACGTCGAGCCGCTCACGCGCGAGTACGTTGAAGAGATCATTCGCGTGGAAGCGGAGATGTTGGAAAGCAGGGGCCAGGGGCCAGGGGCTAGGGGCGAGAGGGGCGGGTTGTTCGCCATACTCCCTACCGTCGGTGGGCAGACGGCGTTGAACCTGGCAGTCGATCTCGCCGATAGCGGCGTGCTGGAGAAGTACGGCGTCATTCTGATTGGCGCGCAGTTGGAGGCCATCAAGAAGGCCGAAGACCGCCTGCTGTTCAAAGATGCGATGCAGCGCATTGGACTCGACGTCCCGCGCTCGCAATTGGTGGACAACCTCAAAGACGGCCTGGAGTTTTCCGCCAAGATCGGCTTCCCGATCATCGTCCGTCCGTCATTCACGCTGGGCGGAACCGGCGGCGGCATTGCTTACAACCGCGAAGAGCTGCTGGAGATCCTTGCTAAAGGCCTCGACCTTTCGCCTGTACATGAAGTGTTGCTGGAAGAGTCGGCGCTTGGATGGAAAGAATATGAACTCGAGGTGATGCGTGACCTGGCCGACAATGTCATCATCATCTGCTCGATCGAGAACTTCGATCCGATGGGCGTGCATACGGGCGATTCGATCACCGTCGCTCCGGCGCAGACGTTGACGGATCGCGAGTACCAGGCGATGCGCGATGCGGCGATTAAAGTCATCCGCGAGATCGGCGTCGAGACCGGCGGGTCGAACATTCAGTTTGCGGTTCATCCGCAGACCGGGCGCATGACCATCATCGAGATGAATCCGCGCGTGTCGCGCTCATCGGCGCTGGCGTCGAAGGCCACTGGCTTCCCAATCGCGAAGATCGCGGCGAAGCTCGCCGTCGGCTATACGCTCGACGAGATCCCCAACGACATCACGCGCAAGACTCCGGCGTGCTTCGAGCCGACGCTCGATTACGTTGTCGTCAAGATTCCTAAGTGGCAGTTCGAGAAATTCCCCGGCGCTGACGAGGGACTTGGTCCGCAGATGAAGTCCGTCGGCGAAGTGATGGCGATCGGGCGCACGTTCAAGGAAGCGCTGCTCAAAGGGGTGCGTTCGCTGGAGACGGGGAAAAAGGTCGGTTCGGAAAAAATTGAGCCGCGCATCCTGACGAAGCGGCTGGTGTCGCCGCATCCCGAGCGGCTGTCGTATGTGCGATGGGCGCTGGCAAACGGGCACTCGGTGGAAGAGGTCTTCGAGTATACGAAGATCGATCCGTGGTTCCTGACGCAATTGCAGGAACTCGCGGAAGAGCAGATCGCACTGCAAAAGCAGACGCTGGATGCGCTGACGCCGGAAGCTCTGCGTTCCGCGAAGCGCATGGGCTACTCCGACGAGAAGCTGGCGGACCTGTTGCACGCTGGGACCGACAAGGGTGCGGCGGATAAAGTCCGGCAGAAGCGCGAGGCGAACGGAATCAGGCCGGTGTACAAGCGCGTGGATACGTGCGCGGCGGAGTTCGAGAGCTACACGCCATACCTTTATTCGACCTACGAAGAAGAGGACGAAGCCGGGCCGACGGACAAGAAAAAAGTCATGATCCTCGGCAGCGGACCGAACCGCATCGGGCAGGGAATCGAGTTCGATTACTGCTGCTGTCATGCATCGTTCGCGCTGCATGCCGACGGCTTCGAGACCGTGATGGTGAACTGCAATCCGGAAACGGTTTCGACCGACTATGACACGAGTGACCGCCTGTACTTCGAACCACTTACGCTTGAGGACGTGCTCGAGGTTTACCGGCACGAAGCATCGGGTGGCGCACAGGTCGGAGTGCTGGTGCAATACGGCGGACAGACCCCGCTGAATCTCGCCCTGCCGCTGAAGGCTGCGGGCGTGCCCATCATCGGGACATCGCCCGAGTCCATCGATCTCGCCGAAGATCGCAAGCGCTTCGGCAAATTGCTTGACGAACTGGAAATCCCGCAACCGCCGGGAGCAACGGCGACAAGCCTGGAAGAGGCTCTGGGTGCGGCAAACCGCATCGGATATCCGGTGCTGGTGCGGCCGTCGTACGTGCTGGGCGGGCGCGCCATGGTGATCGCCTACGACGACAAGATGATCACGCAGTATATGAAAGAGGCCGTCGAGTACTCGCAGGACCGCCCGATTCTGATTGACCACTTCCTGGAAGACGCGACCGAAGTTGATGTCGATTGCTTGTCCGATGGCGACGACGTGGTGATCGCGGGAATCATGCAGCACATCGAAGAAGCCGGCATACACTCGGGCGATTCGTCCTGCGTTTTGCCCGCCGTGGATATTCCAGCGAAGTGCCTGGAGACGATTCGCGATTACAGCTTCAAGTTGGCGCGCGCGCTGCACGTGGTCGGCCTGATGAACGTTCAGTATGCGATTCAGCGCGACAAAGTGTTCGTGATCGAGGTCAACCCGCGGGCGTCGCGCACGGTGCCGTATGTGTCGAAGGCGACGGGAGTACCGGTGGCGAAAATCGCGGCGAGACTGATGACCGGGCGTAAACTGCGCGAGTTCCTGCCGGAGAACGTCGATCACCGCGAGGACCTCAGCACCGGCAGCTTCTATTACGTGAAATCGCCGGTGTTCCCGTGGTCGAAATTTCCCGGTGTCGATATGGTGCTCGGGCCGGAAATGAAGTCCACCGGCGAAGTGATGGGAGTGGCTGACAACTTCGGCGAGGCGTTCGCCAAGGCGCAACTTGCGGCGGGTCAGAAGTTGCCCATCAGTGGGAGCGTGTTCATCAGCGTTAGCGACCGTGACAAGCCGCATATCGTGCCCCTGGCAAAACGTTTCGCGGACATGGGCTTCAAGATTGTAGCGACTCACGGCACAGCCAAAACGCTTGAGAATGGCGGACTCGAAGTCGAACGCGTATTTAAGGTAAAAGAAGGGCGCCCTCATGTGGTTGACCTGATGAAAGAAAGCAAAATTCAACTCATCATCAACACGCCGAGCGGAGCCGATCCGTGGTTCGACGACAAGGCGATCCGGCGAACGGCGATCACGAGCAGGATTTCAACGATCACCACGATTTCCGCGGCGCGCGCCGCCGCCGATGGTATCGAGGCGCTACAACGCGGAGAGCTTAGCGTGCACGCATTGCAGGAGCTACACGCTCAACGCGAGGCCGTGGCGAAGTAGATTGAACCCACCCTCCGTTCGCGAAGGGTGGGGCACCCAAACTGGAGTTTGTTCTTGCCCGTTCAACTGGACGGGCTTTTTGTGCTTTAATGAGCAGCTCGGGAGGGTGAATGGCCGATCCGCAGAGGGCGCTGGGGAAGAAGGCCAAAGCTGTTCTCATTCTTGTGCTGTTGGCGTGCCTTCTACAGGCGTACCGGAACGGGGCGTTCGGCCGGTTTCTTGCAAACGACTACGTTGAATTCTGGGGAGGCGCCCGGATTGCGATATCGGGCGGCGACCCCTATTTGCCCGTGTCCTTGTTGGCAATTGAAAAGAGCGTCGGGTGGGCCGACCCGACGCCGTTGATGATGTGGAACCCTCCGTGGACGATCACGTTGGTGCTGCCCTTTGCCGGGTTTGGTTTCAAGATCAGCGCGTTCATCTGGCTGGTCTTCCTTGCATGCGTCACATTCGGTTGCTCGGATTGGTTATGGGCGTTTTACGGGGGAGCCCGGGTCAGGCGATCTGTTGCCTTCGTCGTCACATCTTGTTTTCTTCCGGTGCTGCTGGTGCTGCGTCATTCGCAGATCACTCCGGTTGTCTTGCTAGGCGTAGTGGGTTTCCTGTATTTCGAGCAAAGGAAAAAAGACGTGCCGGCCGGGGCTGCGCTGGTTCTCGCCTCGATAAAGCCGCATCTTCTCGCCATCTTCTGGCTGGCGCTGCTGCTGTGGGTGATCAAGTCGAGGCGTTGGCGCGTGCTGGCGGGTTTCGCTGCCGCTCTCGCCGTTGCCACAGGGATCGCGTTTTGCGCCGATCCTGACATCCTCACCCAGTACCATCGGGCGATAGCGGGCATGCCTATGCTAAATGAATATTTTCCGATGTTCGGTGGATTGCTACGTATCCTGTTCGGACCGGGCAAACGGTGGTTGCAGTTCATCCCGACCGCTGCAGGAGCCGCATGGGTGTTTGTGTACTGGCTTCGTCGCGACCGCGAGTGGCAGTGGGCCGAGCGGATGCCAGCGGTTGTTGTGGCGTCCTTGCTGACTGCGAGCTACGCCTGGAGCTACGACCAGGTGCTTCTGCTGCCCGCAGTGATCCAGATTGCGGTGGCCATGGAGAGCTTCCCGAAGAATCGGAAATTGTGGATGTTCGGTGTCTACGTTGCGATAAACGCTGCAATCCTCATGCTGAATGTTCGCCGCGTCCACGAAGTGTGGCTTCTGTGGACGATGCCCGCCTGGATCGCCGCTTACATGGTCGCTCTCCGGACGATTCGTGGCGAGGGAGCCGGTTCCACTCTGGCGGGGGCAGCCGTTACGAACTCGGGCGCAGATGCATAGCGAATTCGACAAGTTCGTCGACGTTTTCGGTCAAGACCAGGGCATTGCCTCCTGAAGCGACTTGGCCTAGTGTGAGGCTGGTGCGGCCTCCGATGTTGCTGATGTGATGAGGCCGGTTCGGGTCAACGAAGAAGACGATGTGAGCCGCGCCGTTTTCCGGCTGAAAAAAGTAAGCGGGTTTATTCGCTGCGAGGTGCCCGTCGAAGCGGACCATGTAGAACTCATGGAAGAGTCCTAGGTGCAGTTTGGTGTGCCATTGCCGCCAGTGGTCAAGCAGCTCGATGGCGCTCTCAAAATCGCGATGCTGCTCGTGGCTGGCGATCCCGTTCGATTGCGGACGGTGGGTCATCGTGAGTACCTCGATGGGGGAAATAATACTCGCAGGATTGTAAAAACGCGAGATCGCAAAATCGGAAAATCTGGCATCGGGTACAACCGGGAACTTCGGAGGAGGCGCCGATGCAGGGGATGACCACGGAGACGAGCAGATCCCTGACGCTGATACGTGTTCATGGCTGCACTCATAGCGGCCAGGGGCAACGTTATTGTGCGGCGCTGGTACTCGTGCCAGAGGCAGCCATGATCAGCCGCTGGATTGGTTCGGCTATCATGATCAGCACGCTGGCGGCGGGCTTCTTCGGCTGCTGAATTGCGATGAGAGCCAATTCTGCGCGGTCCGGCTGCAAGGTTCTCGCGGAGTCGAGGGCATCGAGCGCCTCGAGTCCAGTGGCGGCGAGAGCTGAGACTGATTGCGAAACGGGCGCGAGTTCCTTTGCCAGAAATGAATCCTGCAGCGTGGCCTGAAGCTTGGCGTTGTTGTCGCGCCAAGTGGCCAGGAGGGCGCGGGCCTGGGCTCGCTCTTCGACTGTCGCCGTATGGGCCAGAATGCGATCAGCCACGCGCGAAAAATTTCGAGCCGTGTCGCTTTCCGGGGGCAGGGCGTCCACCAGCCTATTGAACGCTGAATCGGTGTTGAGCTTGTCGAGGCGATAGCGCTCGTATCCCTTGGGCGGTTCGAGCACGCCGGCCAGCGTTTTCAGCGGACCAATATCGCGGGACCCGATGAGGCGTCGAAGCATTACATCGTAATACGACTGATGCGTGAGTCCGAGCCACGTCAGATCGTCGCTGACGATTGCGAGCCGGCGGTACATTGAGTCAACGCCAGTAACGTTCTGAGGGGACCAGAAACGCTCGGCAATGGCGGCAGTGCGCGGCCATATGCGCGAGTCGATGTTCTCGGGCGTAACCAGCTCGGACCACATGGTTGCTTCGCCGCCGAGTATGCGCGCCTGTTGCTCGGGCGTAAGCGTGGTCGCATCGCCCGACATGGGTTCCACGGCATAGTGCTGGGAAGCCGGCCACATCAGGTCGATGTAGTAGCCGTTCGACAGGATCGTGCGGTAGCCGCTGCGCGCGGCTTGCGCGAGTCCCTTGGGTCCGCGCCACGACTGGATCAGCGTGTCGGTAGGCAGGTCGTGATGGACGACTTCGTCCCAGCCGATCATCGTTTTTCCATGCTTCTTTACGATGGCCTGGACGCGGCGATTGAAGTACGACTGGAGATCGGCGGCGGTCTCCATGTTGTGCTTCTTCATGTACGCGCGGATTCTTGGATTCGCCAGCCAGCGTTTGCCGTTTACCTCGTCGCCGCCAATATGAAAGAACTTGTCGGGGAAAAGTTTGGCCATCTCGCCGATGAAGGTGTCGAGGAATTTGTAAGTCGAGTCACGTGTCGGGTCCATGGCCGGATCGAGGACGCCGAAGCTCTTGTCGAGTTGAAATGGGCCGGACGAACTTGCCAGTTGCGGATATCCGATGAACCACGCGCTGGAGTGGCCGGGCATGTCGAACTCGGGTATCACGCGGATACCGCGATCGCGTGCGTAAGCGATGAGGTCGCGCACCTGGTCCTGCGAGTAGTAGAGGCCGTTGGAGCCCAGTTCATGCAGCTTTGGGAACTTCTTGCTCTCGACGCGGAACGCCTGGTTCTCGGACAAGTGCCAGTGGAAAACATTCAGCTTAACGGCGGCCATCCCGTCGAGGTTGCGCTTGATCACTTCGACCGGAAGCCAGTGTCGGCACGAGTCAATCATCAGTCCGCGCCAGGGAAAGCGCGGATGATCGTCGATGTGCAAGGCCGGTACGAAAAAGCTGTCGGGGCCGATCTGCACGAGTTGCAAAAAAGTCTCGATGCCGCGCAAGATTCCAAGCGCGTTGGGGGCGGTAATGCGCGTGCCTGTCGGCGTCACGTCGAGCGTGTAGGATTCGTCTTCACCAAGCTTCTGTATGGGCTCTCCCGTTTTCTCAGCCGCCAGGATGAGCGTCGCACGGGAAGGATCGGCGAGCCGGGCGCTTAGAGGAATACCGGTTTGTCGCGAGAGCCGCTCGATGATGCGCTGGGCGGCGCGGGTGATGCGGGCGTCCTTTGCGCCGGTGATCGCGACGGTAAAGGACTGGTTGATCGCAAGCTGCCCGGTTCCGGATCGAATAGAGGCAGGCAGGGGCATGAGGAGGGATTGAGCTTCAGTAGCTTGTTCGCCCCGGGCTTGGCCGGGCGATACAGAAGCGAAAACGGAGAGCGCGAAAAAAAGCAACAGGAAACGCATAGAAATTCACGTAAGCTGTTCATGATACAAGAAGGTTGATGATTTCGCGATGTTGATGTGATGATGAAGGTTTCAGGAGAATGCAATGTTGCTGCACGGGATATTTCCGCCGATCACCACGCCCTTTTATCCGGACGGACAGATTTACTACAAGAAGCTTGAGCACAACGTGGCGCGCTACTCCAAGACGCCTGTGGCCGGGATCGTCGTCCAGGGCTCGACGGGCGAAGCGATCCTGATGAGCGATCAGGAGCGGCGCGATGTGCTGAAGTGTGCGCGTGAAGTGGCCGCGCCGGACAAAGTGCTGATCGCGGGCTGCGGGATCGAGTCGGCGCAAGAGACGCTGAAGCTTTGCGATTACGCGGCGGAGTTGGGCTACGACGTAGCCATGGTGCGCACGCCGCACTATTACAAGGGGCAGATGAACAAACCGGAGAACATGCTGGCGTTCTACCGTGTCGTCTGCGACCGCTCACCGTTGCCGGTGATCATCTACAACTTTCCGCAAGCTACGGGCTACAACATGCCCGCGGAACTGGTGATTGAGTTGGCGGATCACCCGAATCTGATCGGGATCAAGGAATCAAGCGGCGAGGTGGAGAAAGTAAAGCTGATGGTTGAACGGACGCGACATGTGAAGCGCAGCGTGGCCGTGACAGAAACGTTTGCTGCGCTGACGCCAAGAATGTTAGCGGTCAGCGATCAGCGATCAGCGGTCAGTAAGGCCTCTTCGGGGGCGTTCGAGGTGGTCAGCGGCATCAAGACTCGCCAGAAGGAAGCCGGGTTCCAGGTGCTGGTGGGAGCGGCACAGAAGCTGGCTCCGTCGCTGGAAGCGGGCGCGGTGGGCGCGATCCTGGCGTTTGCCGATGCGGCTCCGACTGCTATGTACGAAGTCTATGCGGCGTGGAAAGAAGGCAACAAACAATTGGCCCTGGAGAAGCAGCAGCGGGTTGCCGCAGCCGCAAGCCGCATTGCCGGCGAGTTGAGCATACCGGGCGTTAAGTATGCGATGGACTTGAACGGCTACTACGGAGGCACGGTCCGCCTGCCGCTGCTGCCGCTGACTGCCCAACTAAAGGCCGAAGTTGAACGACTGATGGCGGACATCAGGAATTAGCGAGCGATACTCTTCCAATGACCAGCAGCGCAGTCTCTGGTTGCGCTGTTTTCTTTTTCTGGGCAAGATGGGAGCACAATGAGAAACAAACTTTGTGTCCTGGTCGTTCTAATACTCTCATGCGCGATGTTGGCTCATGCCGCAGATACCGTGTTGACGTGGCCCTCCGATGGGAAAGATCCGATACTGAAGTTCACGATCGGCAAGCTGCGGCAGATAAATTCATACTCCAAGCAGACGGATTATGTTGGAGAAGCAGTGGTTGAAAATCTCGGCAAGAAGCCGATGCCCTTTGCCTCGTTCTACGTTTATCTGTTCGACAAGAGCCACAAACGGATCGGCGAAGGCTACATTGAGGTCATCAACATTGCCCCGGGACAACAGGCGAAAGTGACGGTTTCGGCCCATGCCATGGACGCAATCGCGAGCATGGAGTTGCAGCCGCAGAACGTGCCGTCGGACGAACCGGTGAAAGTGAAGATGAGCGTAGCGACAACGCCGCCGGGAGCGAGCCTGAAGATCGATGGACAGGAGTCGGGGTACACGCCGCAGACGGTCGTGCTGGTGGCTGGAAAGCATGTGCTCGAAGTGAGCAAAGAAGGATACGCAACGGCCAGCACTCCGGTGGACGTCGCCGCTGGTTCGTTGCCGGCCAGCGTCGGCCTTGAGTTAAGCCCACTGATGCAGGACACGCTGGTGTTGCGGGATGGAACCGTCGTGCTGGGCGATGTGTCGTCGGTGACAATGAGTGCAGTCACCTTGAACGTCAAGGGCAAGATCAAGAAGTTCGACAGGAACCAGGTGGCACGCGTGGTATTCGCCCAACGTCAGGCATTGGTGAAGAAGGCAACAAGCAAGGCGAAATAGAGTTCGGCGTAAGCAGCCGCGGCCTCCAAAATGGAGGCCGCTTTTTTAGCCGGGGCGTTATGCAAGGCGTCTCTTGCGATTAGGGCGCGTGAGGCGGACTGCGCGGGTTGAGCCCATCTGAGCGCCTTCCTCTGGCTGCTCTTCCACGTCTGCTTCGCTGGTCTGCTGCGGACGCTGGTGCATGGGACGTCCTGAAGTGCCCATTTGCTGCGGGCCGGATGCCGCGTGGGCGAGCTGAGGTCCGCGCCGCGCCGGGGTAGATTCGCCGTGCAGGTCGAGAGGATGGGTGCCGGGATCGATGCCCACATCCTTGCCGGTTGAAGGTTCGACGATGTAGAGAAGATCGACGAGATCGCTGGCGTGTTCCTCTTCGTCCCTGAGAATGCCTTCCACCATGACGCGAGTGGTGACGTCCTTATCGCCGAAAAAGCGGACCATCTGGCTGTAAACGTCAATGACGGAGCGTTCGGCAATGAGGTCCTCGCGGATCATGTCGCCGAGCGTTTCGCCTTCCACATATTGTGCGACGGAGCGGCTGACGAGAGTGCCGGGATTGAAGTCCGGCTTGCCACCGAGCTGCTGGATGCGCTCACCGATCTGGTCGGCATGATCGCGCTCATCGTCGGCGTGCTCCTTGAATTCGCTCGCCACCGACTTGCCGTGGACGCCGGTTGACATGAAGTAATGGTGCATATAGCGAAGCACGCAGACGATCTCGGTTGCGAGCGCTTCGTTGAGAATTGCGATGGTTT
The DNA here is from genome assembly GCA_963777415.1 of uncultured Acidobacteriota bacterium. Classification (GTDB taxonomy): domain Bacteria; phylum Acidobacteriota; class Terriglobia; order Terriglobales; family Acidobacteriaceae; genus JAEZPW01. The sequence goes on along the minus strand of CAVZQL010000014.1, from coordinate 143,687 downwards.
GCTCTTTATCGAGCTGGTACGACTTTGTGACTGGGCCTTCTTCGATATTGCGGATCGCGCGTTGCCGGATTTCTTGAACGTCTTTCAGGAACTGTGACATGGGAAACCTCTCGGCGCTCAGATTGGTGGAGTTCGAAAGTTTAGATGCCTTGAGAGGTGTACTCAGTACCCCGAATTCTCGGCCAGCTCTCTCAATTCCGTCTCATTTCCGGCAACTTGCACGGGGACGCCCTCATCAAATTACCCGAGCGTTCGATACCAGAGGCGCAACAGCTTGGCTGATCTTCGTTCCTCCCGCCGTCCCTCGCACGCGCAAGACCGCTTCTTCGATCGACTGATCCGCACGGATTTGTACCACAACTTTCAAATTAGGAGTTAGACATGGCAACGATCACGCAGACCTCGGAGGCTACACGGGAGCTGATCCGCTATACGAAAGATGAGGGCGTCGCGGTAATCACGATGGACGATCCGCCGGCGAATACCTACACGTACAAAATGAACCGGCAGTTCGACGAGGCGATCCTGCGGGCGCGCATGGACAAAGACGTTCACGTGATCGTGTTGACCGGCGCGGGCGACAAGTTCTTTTCAGCAGGCGCGAATATCAAGATGCTTTCCAGCGTCGATCCCACTTTCAAGTATTACTTCTGCCTTCATGCGAACGAGATGCTGTTGCGCCTGGAGCACACGCCCAAGCTGGTGATCGCCGCGCTGAACGGGCACACGGTTGGCGGCGGGCTGGAGATTGCCATGGCGGCGGACCTGCGCATCGCGCGTAAAGACGCGGGGAAGATCGGCTTGCCGGAGGTGAATCTTGGCGTTTTGCCGGGCACCGGCGGCACTCAGCGATTGTCGCGGCTGGTGGGCAAATCGAAATCGATCGAGCTGATCATCACCGGCAATACGTTCTCGTTCGAAGAAGCGAGAGAGCTGGGGATCATCAACGATATCTTCGAGCGCGATGGCTTCATGGAGAACGTGATGGAGTACGCTCGCCAGTTCTGCCCGCCAAACAAAGCGTCGAAAGCCGTGGGGCGAATCAAACGCGCGGTGCAGACCGGGTGGGAGATTCCGTTGGAAGCGGCGCTCGCCGTTGAGCGCGAGAACCAGCAGATCCTCTTTCAGAGCGAAGATGCGAAGGAAGGACTCGCGGCCTATGTCGAGAAGAGGCCGGCAACGTTCACGGCGAAGTGAGGTGGTTATCCAGTTGGCGTTTCGATGATGCAGAAGAGTGCATAGGTCCTTCGCTGCGCTCAGGATGACTGCGGGGAGACGTTGAATATTGCGAGGGCGTTGAGGATTACGGGGACTGGGGAAAGCTATGTTGACGGCGACGAAAGCGAAGATTGCGCCGGGGAAGTTGTTGATCGGCGGCGAGTGGCGGGACGGCGCTGCTGGCCGGACCTTCGAAACGATCAATCCAGCGACGGGAGAAGTCCTGACGGAGGTTGCGGAGGCGAGCACCGCGGACGTCGATGCGGCCGTAGTTGCCGCGCGGAAGGCGTTTGATGACAGCGCGGGCTCCTGGCGCAAGATGTCGGCGAGCGAACGCGGGCGCTTGCTCTGGCGGATCGCAGACGCGGTGGAGCGCAACATCGACGAGCTCTCCGAGTTGGAAACGCTCGACAACGGCAAGCCAATCTTTGAGTCCCGCCAGGTTGACATGCCTATGGTAGTGGACGTTCTCCGCTATTACGCGGGTTGGGCGACGAAGATTCACGGCGAGACGGTGAACGCGTTCGAGAGTGCGTTGACCTACACCGTCAGGGAGCCGGTAGGAGTTGTGGGCGCAATCGTCGCCTGGAATTTCCCGCTGCTGCTTGCCAGCTGGAAGTTGGGACCGGCGCTTGCGTGCGGCAACACGGTCGTACTGAAACCGGCTGAACAGACCTCGCTGACGGCGTTGCGCTTTGCCGAACTCGCAGCAGAGGCGGGATTGCCGTATGGAGTGTTGAACGTGATAACGGGCGGGCCAGAGACCGGGGCGGAACTCGTCAGGCATCCGGGTGTGGATAAAATCGCGTTCACGGGTTCGACGGCAGTCGGCAAGGAAATCATGCGCAGCGTGGCTGACTCGCTGAAGCGCGTGACGCTGGAACTCGGTGGCAAGAGTCCAAACATTGTGTTTGCAGATTCGGATATTGATGCGGCGGTGAAGGGCGCGATCAACGGCATATTCTATGGCAAGGGAGAAGTCTGCTGCGCGGGGTCGCGGCTATTCGTTGAAAGCAAGGTGCGGGACGAGTTCATGGAAAAGCTGCTGGCCCGAGCGAAGAAGCTGCAACCGGGCGATCCGCTCGACCCGAAAACGCGGCTCGGCGCAATCGTCAGCGAGCAGCAGATGAACCAGGTGCTCGGGTACATCGCCAAAGGGAAGAGCGAAGGCGCGGAACTGCTGAGCGGCGGCAATCGCGCGCATGTCGGGAATGGCAATGGTTTCTTCGTCGAGCCGACCGTCTTCGGCGGCGTGAAGAACGACATGTGCATCGCGCAGGAGGAAATCTTTGGACCGGTGCTGGCGACGTTGACTTTCGACGATATCGATCAGGTTGCCGACCTCGCGAACCAGGTGACGTACGGACTTGCCGCGGCGGTGTGGACGCGCGACATCAAGAAGGCGCACCAGCTGGCGCGGCGGCTTAAAGCGGGCACGGTCTGGATTAATACGTACAACCTGATGGACGCAGCGCTGCCCTTCGGCGGGTACAAACAATCGGGCTTCGGACGCGAGTTAGGCGCGCAGGCGATTGAACACTACACGGAAGTGAAGACCGTGTGGCTGAATATGGGGTGAGTGATGGCGTCATTGCTGAAGATCGGAACCTTCGGGGACTGGGTCGGACTGTTCGAGAATTGGCGCAAGGAAATCGGCGTTGACCGGGATCAAATCGCCGGATTCCGGTTCGACACTTTATTCGGCGCGGTCGAGACCGGAGAGATCCAGTTCGGCTACTACAAAGGACGCCCGAAGTGGGAGAACGTCAGGCAGATTCCGTCACAGCAAATCAGGGACGCTCTGCTGAACATGATCGTGTACCAGGGCGATACGGAATTCGCCAGTGTTGAGCAGCAGCGGAATCTGTTTGAAACCGCGCCCACGGACTACGACCGCAAGGCGCTCACGCGCGTGATGATTGAAGAGATGCGGCATGGATGGCAGATGTGCGCGCTGCTGATCGAACACTTCGGACACTCCGGCAAAGTTGAAGCTCAGAAAATGCTGGAGCGGCGCGCGTTCGAGAACAAGCGGCTGCTGGGCGCTTTCAACGAAGAGGTGTCCAACTGGATGGACTTTTTCACGTACACGGATTTCGTGGATCGCGACGGCAAGTTCCAATTGCAGATGTTGAAGTATTCGGCGTTCGCTCCGCTGGGCAGATCGATGTCGTACATGCTGCGCGAAGAGGCCTTCCACATGGGCACGGGCAACGATGGCCTGGCACGGGTGGTGAAGGCCGGCGTTATTCCGGCGTGGCTGATCCAGAAATATTTGAACAAGTGGATCTCGGAATCCTACGACTTGTTTGGCACGGACCATTCCTCTTCCGCTCACTGGGCCTACGTGTGGGGCGTGAAGGGCCGTTATGACGAGCCGCGAAATAGTGGAGCGCCGGACCTCGATGATCTGAACGATTACAACCGCAACTTGTATCGCGATGAAGTCGACGGCTTGGTGCAGCGGCTGAACACCTGCCTCGTTCCGGGGAACCCGAAGCTATACGCGCCGGATATCAAGTTCAATCGCGCGATAGGTAAGTGGGCCGGGCAGAAGCATCATCCCCAAACTGGGGAAGCGATGGAGGAGAAGGACTACGCTTCCCGCAGAAGCGAGTTTCTGCCGACCGCTGAAGACAAGAAGCTGTTGCTCGATATCATCTCGACCGAGAAGAAGTGGATAGCCGAAAAAGTGGGCGCTCGCGACCCGTTCGAGACCATCAGCGAGCCGCGCAAAAGCGCGATCAACCTGTGAGCCGGATTGTTGACGAGCATGGTACTCCGCAAATGCCGTGGACGACCGCGCGTGCGATATTCAATACCGGCTAGAGGCTGAAGACAATGATCACGCATATTACGCCGTCATTCCGGAAGATTCGACTCGAAGTCAAAACTCCGGTTGTACGAATCACGCTCGATAATCCGCCGGTGAACGTCATTGATCTGCCCATGATGGCGGAACTGATTGCTGCGATGGAACACATCGAGGAACGCGCCGATGTGTCGGCAATCGTGTTCAGCGGCAGCGGCGTGGACTTTTCCGCAGGAGTGGATATCAACGCGCACACGCCGGAGAACGCCCGCAATATGCTCGTCGAATTCCACTCGGTGATTCGCGCTCTGGTGAGCACGAAGAAGGTAACGATTGCCGAGGTGCGCGGAAACTGTCTCGGCGGTGGAGCGGAGCTGGCGCTGATGTGCGACATGATTTTCTGCACCGAGGGTGCGCGCTTTCAGTTCCCCGAGATACAGCTCGCGTGTTTTCCGCCGGTGGCGGTCGTTGCTCTGGCAGCGGCAATCGGGCAGAAGCGCGCGGCGGAGATGATTCTGACGGGCAATATCGTGCATGGAGATGAGGCTCTGCACTTCGGATTGGCAAACGACGCCGCAGCAGATGAAAACGAGCTGAGGGAGGTCGTTCACGAAGTGACGCAGCGATTGGCTTCCCTCAGCCCGGCGGCGCTCGCGCTGACGAAGAAGGTGCTGTATGCGTGGGAGGCGATCCACTTCGATAAGGGCCTGAAGCGGTCCGAGAACGTGTACATTGATGAGCTGATGAAAACCGAAGACGCGCGCGAGGGAATCGTGGCGTGGGTCGAAAAGCGCGAGCCAGTGTGGAAGGGGAAGTAAATGGGCTGGAATATTTTCAAACGCAAACGCGAAACGACGCAACGGCTGGGAATTTTCTCTGATACGCCAGTCTCTTTCGATCGTCATGCCGAGGTTGCGATTGCGGACAGATTCGGCGGAGAAAAACTGCCATCTACGAATATCCCTGAGCCGTTCCGTACCGCCCATAAGCATTGTTTTAGGAATAACAAAGAAATCGGCGAGAGCACGCTTTGCGGATGCTTCTACTGTTTGGAAACTTTTAGCCCTTCAGACATAACGGAGTGGGTCAATGATGGGGAAAAGACAGCGATGTGTCCTCGTTGTGGCATTGATGCCGTGATCGGCTCTGCTGCAGGTTTTCCGATCACAGCTGAATTTTTGGGCGAGATGAACAAATATTGGTTCTGAGGTACCGGTGAAAAAGGAACTCGTTGGACTTCGCGTGAACGGCCGCACCTATGAATTGGCAATTGAGCCCAACGCACTGCTGCTGGACGTGCTGCGGCGCGATCTGGATCTGACTGGAACGAAGCGCGGTTGCGACGACTCGTCCTGCGGCGCGTGTACCGTGCAGATCGACGGCGTGCCGATGCTCTCGTGTACGCTGCTGGCCGTGAGCTGCCAGGGCGCGGAGATCACGACGGTCGAGGGCATTGCGGAGCACGGCAGTCTCGCGGCGATTCAAAAAGCCTACGGCGACTGGGGCGGGGCACAGTGCGGCTTCTGCACACCGGGATTCATGATGACCGTCAGTGCGCTGCTGGCGAACAACCCTGACCCGACCGACGACGAGATTCGCGACGCGCTCAGCGGCAATTTGTGTCGATGCACCGGCTACGAGCAGATGTACCAGGCGATCAAGGCCGCGATCGAAGCCGAGAAGAAAGGCATGGCGGCAGCGACGCAATGAGCGACTTCTCAATCATCGGCAAACCGGTCGCCATGGTGGACGCCGCGGGCAAGACCACCGGCGCGGGCAAGTACACCGATGATCTCACTCTGCCCGGAATGCTTTGCGGCAAAATCCTGCACTCGCCTTATCCTCACGCTCGCATCAGGAACATCGACACGAGCCGCGCGTTGGCCCTGGAGGGCGTAGTTGCGGTTGTCACTGGCAAAGACGCGCCGATCACCTACGGAATCCTTCCCATCGGACATGATGAACACGCGCTCGCGGTGGACAAAGTCCGCTATGTGGGGGACAACGTCGCTTGTGTCGCGGCCGTGACCGAAGCGATTGCGGAGCAGGCGCTTGAGCTGATCGATGTCGATTACGAACTGCTGCCGGCGTGGTTTGATCCTGAAGAGTCGATGAACGCCGAGGGAGAATTCATACACGAGCAGCGCCACCACAACATCGAGAAAGAGTATCACCACAGTTTCGGCGATCCCGAAGCGGGCTTTGCCGAGGCCGACTATGTGGCCAAGGCGCGCTATGTCGCGAACGAAGTGACGCACGCCGCGATGGAACCGCACTCGACGCTGGCGGCGTTTGACCTCGATCCGCACTCGGGCAAAATGGGACGGCTGACTGTATGGTCGTCCACGCAAGTGCCGTATTATTTACAACACAAGCTCTCGCTCGTGCTGGAAATGCCGATGTCTCGGATAAGAGTGATCAAGCCGCTGGTAGGTGGCGGATTTGGCGGCAAGAGCGAAGTCATTCCCCTGGAGATTATCGCGGCGATTGCGGCGCGCGCGGCGAACGCTCCGGTCAAAATCACCTACTCGCGCGAGGAAGTGTTCTGGGCGCATCGCGGTCGCCCCCGGACAATCGTCGATCTGAAAACGGGAGTCACGAAAGATGGGCGCATCACTGCTGTTAGAGCGCGCGTGGTGCAGGATGGCGGGGCCTATTGCTCGTACGGCCCAGTGACGATCCTCTACTCGGGCGCGCTGCTTGGCGCGCTCTACGACATACCCAACGTGCAGTATGACGGCTATCGCGTGCTGACCAACAAGCCAGCCTGCGGCGCCATGCGCGGGCACGGCACGGTCAACGTACGCTTCGCGTTCGAGTCACAGTTGGACGAAATTGCGGCGGAGTTGCAGATCGATCCTGCGGAGATCAGGCGGCGCAATTTGCTGAAACCGCCATGTGTGACGGTGAACGGCCTGCGCGTGCTCAGTTATGGATTGCCTGAATGCATCGACAAAGTAGTCGAGCGATCCTGGTGGAGAGAGCGGCGCGGCAAGATGCGGCGCGCGCGCGGGCTCGGGATTGCATGTAGTCATTATGTGAGTGGAGCCGCAAACTCGATCATCCGCTCGGACATGCCGCACTCGACCGTGAATATCAAAATCGACCGCGATGGCGGGGTGGTCGTGTACACGGGCGCGTCCGAGATCGGCCAGGGTTCCGACACGATGACGGCGCAGGTTGTGGCCGAGACGCTCGGATGTTCACTGTCGCGCGTGAAAGTGATTGCAGCGGATACGGACCTGACGCCAATTGATCTTGGATCTTATTCAAGCCGCGTCACGTTCATGGCCGGCAACGCAGCTTTGCGCGCTGCTGAATCCGTGAAGAAGCTCATCATCGCGGCGGCAGCGAAAAAAATGGGATGTGCGGCGGAAGATGTGGTGATGCGCGATGATGCGGTCGCAAAGAGTGAACAATCCGATGCGCCGCGTGAATCCGCAAACGACGTTGCCCGAGGGCGAGTCGAAGGTCAGATTTTGCGCGGGTCGGTGCTTCAGAAGAGAAAAGAAGAAGGTCCGAAACAGCGCATGAGTTTCGAAGAAGCTGTCGTCGCCGCGATCGATGTGCATGGCGCGCTCACAGGCACGGGATCGTACGCTCCTCCGCAAGAGGCGCGGGGAGCGGGATTCAAGGGATCGGGCGTGGGTCCGTCGCCCGCGTATTCATACTCGGCGCAGGTTGCTGAAGTGAGTGTCGATGAAGAGACCGGCGAAGTCACGGTGCACAAGATTTGGGCGGCACACGATTGCGGACGCGCTCTGAATCCGGTGGCGGTCGAGGGACAGGTGATTGGCTCGGTGTGGATGGGATTAGGACAGGCGTTGCAGGAAGAGATGGTGTGGAAGGATGGCCTCATCATGAATCCCGGCTTGCTCGAATACCGAAGCCCGTCATCGGCGGAGTCGCCCGAGATCGAGGCAATCATCGTTGAGAGTATCGATCCGGAAGGTCCCTTTGGCGCGAAAGAAGCAGGCGAGGGATCACTGGCGGCAACGATTCCGGCGATTGCGAACGCGATTTATGACGCGGTAGGAATCCGGCTGCGCGAGGCTCCTTTTACGCCAGAGCGTGTGCTCGCGGCGTTGCGCGCGAAGAATGGAGCGAAGAAAGTCGGAATGTCAGGCGGGGTTGATCCGACGAAACCTCAGAGGCTGCGCGAACATGGCGGCGCGCTTTGGCACAAAGGTAAGGGGCCGCTACGCCACCCGTGGGATGCCGTGCGCTCAGGCGAAGTTACGGCTGAAGAGGGAGGCGATGAGTGAGCCTGCCTGCGTTTCAAGTTCTGCGACCGCGATCTTTTGAGGATGCGATCACTCTGCTCGCAAAGCATTCGGGGAAAGCGCAGGTCGTCGCAGGTGGAACGGACTTGATTCCTTCCCTGCGCCAGAGCTTGTTTGCGCCCGAGTTCGTGATTGACGTGCGCGGCATTGAGGAACTGCGGGGCATTAACGTTAAGCACGGAGTTGAAGTGGAAATCGGCGCCTTGACGACGCTGAGTACGATTGAAGATTCGGAGTTTATACGCCGGTACTTTCCCGTTCTGCACGAGGCGGTTCATACCGTGGCCTCGCCGATCCTGCGCAACATGGGCACGATTGGCGGCAACATATGTCTTGATACGAGATGCTTGTGGTACAACCAGTCGCTGGCGTGGCGAAAGTCATGCGGTTTCTGCATCAAGAAAGGCGGCGATTTGTGTCACGTCGCTCCTGGTGGGACGAAGTGCTGGGCCGCGTTTTCAGGCGATACGCCTCCGGCGCTGTTGTGCCTGGACGCGGAGGTCGAGATCGCCAGCGCGCGGGAAATCCGTCGAGTACCGCTGCGCGAGTTCTACACGAACGAGGGCGATGCGCGCATGACACTGGGCAAAGATGAGCTGTTGACGCGCGTTTGTCTGTCGCAATCGGCTGCCGGATGGCGTGGCGCGTACCGCAAACTGCGGGTTCGAGGGTCAATCGATTATCCCCTGGCGGGCGTGGCGGTTGCGCTCAAGACTCGTAACGGGGCGAGCAGTGTTGTGGAAGACGCGCGGGTTGCGATTACCGCCGTGAATCCTGCGCCGTTTCTCGTTGCTGGCGCCGACCACGCGCTAGTCGGACACGCGGTTGATGAGCATGTTGCGTCGGTGGTTGGCGAGTTGGCGGCCAAGACCGCGAAACCACTCACTACATCGGCACTCACCCCTGAGTACAGGCGAGAGATGATACGCGTGTTCGCCAAGCGCGCCGTGATGGCCGCGGCAGGCCGATAGGCCGCGAGCGCAAATAAAAACCCCACCCTTGCTTTCGCAAGGATGGGGCACCCGCTTCGTCTTACGTTTCGCGATACGTTGTCGAATTACTTCTTCGTTTCCGGCGGAACCGTTACGGTCTTTGTCGTCGCCTTCTTGCCGTCCTGCACAATCGTGACGGTCTTGCCGCTTGGGGACATCAGTTCATCGGCGAGCGGCCCTGCCCCGTAGATCTTGCGCAGTGCTTCGATAATGCCGCGCGAATCGACGGTGACCGAGCGTCCGATGACGTCATCGTATTGGAACCGCCAGGGCAGTGACTGGATGTTGCCGTCGAAGATGATGCCGACCACTTCGCCAGCCTTGTTCACGACTGGCGAACCGGAGTTGCCACCGATGATGTCGGGCGTCGAAGCGAAGTTGAGGGCGGTGCCGAGATTGACTTTCTCCTTGTCGCCGGTCCAGCTCATGGGCAGGTTGTAGGGCGGCTTGGAATCGTGCTTCGCAGCCCAGTCGTACGCGCCTCCGATGGTCGTGAAGTAGGGAACCTTCTCGCCCTTCTTTGCGACATCGCCGCGACCGTCTTCGACGTAGCCTTTCACCGCGCCATAGCTCAGGCGCAGCGTGAACGTCGCGTCGGGAGGCATATTGTAACCTTCCTGAGCGAAGAGGATTTTCGCGATCTTCGCGCCCGCCGCGCGCTCGACTGAATCGACCTGGTCTTCGTACTGCTTGCGAACCTTGCGCGCCTCGGGATCGATCAGGCGCATGACGGCGATCAACGGATCAGTGCTGTCATTCACCGCTTTCTCGCCGCCGTTGTAAAGCTGCTTGCGCACGTTGACGTCGTCGAGCCTTGTGTTGGCGATCATCTCTTTGGCTGCCTGCTCGGGAGTGCGGCCGTTCAGGACCTGCTTGACCAACGGATCGTTCGGCATCTTCTCGCTCATCTCGGCGAGCGAGTCGGCGAGCAGAACGGTGTCGAGATCCTTGTAGATCGGGCTGTTGGAGAACAACGACTGCTCAAGCGAGGGCAGGCGGGCGTCGCGGAATTGCGGCAGCCGTTCGCCATTGGGCTTTTGTCTTTCGGCAGCGGCGCGAACCAGAGTGCTGGCCTTCCCGGGCAGATCGCCACGGAAACCACCGAGACGCTCAAAATAGTTCAGCGGCAGGAAGATGTCGGTCTGAACTTTCATCGCGCCCGCGATATCGGTCCAGGGATCGCCAAATTCGGCTTTCTTCTTGGCGTCTGCCTCGACCGCGGATCGCGTCTTGTTTTCCGCGGCTTCCTTCTTCGCCATGAACTGCTTGTCGAGCAGGCCGGAGTTGTATCCCTTGATGGCCTTCTGCGAATTCTCCAGGCCGAAGATCATTTCCTGGGCGCGCCGGTAGTTCTCTTCGGATTGCGCACCCCAGGTCTTCAATAGCGCGATGCGGCGAGCCAGCGACTTGAGCTGAATCGGATACGCTGTGTCGCGCAGGTACTCCATCTGCGCGATCGTGTTCAAGCGGCCGGTCGAGCCGGGATGGCCCGAGACGAACACGAGTTCGTTCTCCTTCACGCCAGCGGTGGTGAACTTGAAGTAATTGTCCAACTTGGCGGGCTTGCCGTTCTCATATACGCGGAAGAAGGTGATGTCGAGATCGTAGCGCGGATACTCGAAGTTGTCGGGATCGCCGCCGAAAAACGCAATGCCGAACTCGGGCGCAAACACCAGGCGGACATCCGTGAACTTCTTGTACTTGTAAAGGTGGTACTGGCCGCCGGCGTAAAGCGTGACGGTGTCGCAGCGCAGACCGCTGGTCTTCGTGCAGTCGGCTTCGATCTGCGCCATGTTCTTGCGCTGGATATCTCCCGCTTCGGCGGCGGAGGTCTTAGGCGTGATGCCGGCGTTCACTTTGGCGGTGACGTCTTCGATGCCGATGAGTTCGTTCAACTCGAGGTCGGGGCACTTCGCTTCCTCCTCGCGGGTCTTAGCATAGAACCCGGTCTTGTATAGGTCCTGACCTTGCGTTGAGAGCCCGTAGAGGCACTTCTGCGCGACGTGATGATTGGTGAACGTCAAGCCGTCGGGTGAAACGAAAGACCCGGAGCCGCCATTGTTGAAGCGCACGGACGCCAGCCGCGTGTGATCGAGCCAGGGTTGCGTCAGTTGGAAGCCATACTTGGCCTTGATCTTGGCTGTTGGTGGATGGTTGAACAGCCACATGCCTTCGTCGGCGGTCGCGAGACCAGCCAGCGTCAACACTAGGGAAACCGCAAGGATGAAGCGACGCATCATGAGTAAGCTCCTGAATTGAAACGGAAACATTGGACTATACAAGGAGTGGGCAGGGTAGGGCAAATTATCCACGATTTGACGATGTGGTGAGCCGATGAGCGTTGGCCCAAGTAGTAGCGGGTGAATAAGGAACTCTCAGGCGAACGAGCGAATCTAAACAAGTACAATTGATTTTAGAGTTATCGGAGTACAAGGCCAGGTTTATGCGCAGGGTTTATCTAGACAATAACGCGACGACGCCGGTTCTGCCGGAAGTGTTCGAGGCGATGAAGCCGTACTTTTTCGAGCACTTCGGTAACGCCTCCTCCATTCATCAGGACGGCCAGCAGGCACGTGCGGCGGTGGAGCGGGCGCGTGAGTCCGTTGCGGCGCTAATCGGGGCTCGCAGTTCAGAGATTGTGTTTACCAGCGGCGGGACCGAGGGCGACAACACGTCGCTGTTCGGGATGGTCACGCCGGGCGATCACATTATCACGACGATGATCGAGCACGAGGCCGTGCTGAATTCGTGTAAGAGGCTGGAGCAATTCGGCTGCGAGGTGACGTATTTGCCGGTGAGTGGCGACTGCCTTGCAGATCCAGAGGACGTTCGCAGAGCGTTGAAGCCGAACACGAAACTGATCAGCGTGATGATCGCCAATAACGAAACCGGCGTTCTGCAGCCGGTGGAAGAGATCGGCAAGATTGCCGCTGAAGCTGACGTCTATTTCCACACGGACGCGGTGCAGGCCGCGGGTAAGGTTCCCATCGACGTAAAGGCGATCCGCTGCGATCTCCTGGCGATCTCGGGCCACAAGTTTCATGCGCCTAAAGGCGTTGGCGCACTTTACGTTCGGAAGGGAACGCTGGTTCAGCCGCTGCTCTATGGCGGCAAGCATGAGCGCTCGCGCCGAGCGGGAACGGAGAACGTGCCCGGCATCGTCGGCCTGGGCAAGGCTGCCGAGATCGCGCGCGAAGGACTAACGAACGGTGCCATCGAGCAGCTCCGCGAAATGCGCGACCGCATTGAGAACACGGTGCTTTTGACGGTCGAGTCCGTGGGCGTGAACGGTGGCGGAGCCCCTCGCGTTCCGAATACGACCAACCTGCATCTCGATTACGTCGAGGGTGAGGCAATGGTGATCGCGCTGGATCTGAAGGGAATTGCGGTTTCGACCGGCGCGGCATGCTCGTCAGGCGCGACCGAACCTTCGCACGTTCTAATGGCAATGGGAGTATCGCGCGACCACGCACGGGGTTCCATGCGCTTCAGCCTCGGCAAGATGAACACGAGCGAGGACGTCGAATATTTCCTGAGTGTGTTGCCGGAAGTGCTGGCAAGGCTGAGAGAGCTGTGTCCGGTGTATGCGGCACAGAAGATTTGATGATCCGCTGATGTGATGATTTGATGAACGTGGATTCGAACAAGACGATTGCGGTAGCCATGTCGGGCGGAGTTGATTCGTCCACGGTCGCGGCCATGTTGCGCGCCGACGGTTGCAGCGTCATTGGTCTCACCATGCAGTTGTGGAACCAGCGCCGACTGGGGGACAAGTATGAATTTGCCGAGCCAGTGCAGGGACGCTGCTGCTCGCTGGACGATGTTTATGACGCGCGGCGCGTGGCCGAGTCGCTGGGCATCCCGTACTACGTCGTGAATCAGGAGCAGCGTTTCGAGCAGGACGTGGTCAGGCCGTTCGTCGATGAATACCTTTCCGGGCGCACGCCGATTCCGTGCTCGCTTTGCAACAATCATCTGAAGTTCGATCAGTTGCTGGTGACCGCCAGGCAGATCGGCGCGGAACTGCTGGCCACGGGACATTACGCGCGCTGCGAGTACGACGATCAGCGCGGCCGCTGGCTGTTGAAGAAGCCTAAGGACGCGGCCAAGGACCAGACGTATTTTTTGTTCGGACTGACGCAGGAACAGCTTAGCCGCACGCGCTTCCCGCTGGGAAACATGACGAAACCCGAAGTGCGCGAACTGGCAAGGCAGCATGGGCTGGCACTGGCGGAAAAGCCGGATTCGCAGGAGATATGCTTCGTCCCCAACGGTGACTACAAGATGTTCATTGACGCCTACCTCGAAGAGCAGGGCGATGCGCTGCCGGACACTTCAGGCGAGTTGGTCACGACTGACGGCAAAGTCATCGGCGAGCACGGCGGCATCCACAATTTCACTGTCGGCCAGCGCAAAGGCCTCGGCGTCGCAACAGGATCGCCGTTGTACGTAATCGAGGTGAACGGCGCCAAGCGTCAAGTTATTGTCGGGCGCGACGAAGAACTGTGGTCACGGACACTGCGCGCAAGCAAGCTCAACTGGATCGCCATCGACGATCTGCGCGACCCCATGCGCGTGAGCGTGAAGATTCGCAACAAGCATCACGCTGCGCCTGCAATGCTGCAGAAGACCGGCGATGATGAAGTTCTTGCAACCTTCGATGATCCGCAGCGCGCGATAACGCCAGGGCAGGCAGCGGTGTTTTACGACGGCGACATCGTGGTGGGCGGTGGCTGGATCAAGTAAGATCGGAAAAACGGATAAACGGAAAATCGGAAAAACGAAAACCAGGAAAGAAAAGGAAAATAAAAACGGCCTCCTCGCGAAGGCCGTTTGCTTTTACTGATCGCTGATCGCTGATCACTGCCCGCTCCTCAAATAAACATCTCATCGCGCGGAATGCCGTCGCCGGGTTGCCTGCCGCGCCGGAATAGAATGCTGAGGCCGGCGGTGACTCCTTGCAAGAAACCCGAGGCCTTGCGAATAGGCGAAATCACCGAGTGCTGCACCATGTCGGTCGTTTCTTCGACTTTGTCCATGGTGCGCGTCACGAGTTCGTCGGCGCGAATAACCTGGAGGCGCGTGCGGTCTATGACGTCGTCCAGTGTTGCGTCGATTCTCTCGACCTGACCGCGAAGCGTGGTAGAGGCAGCCGACAAATTATCGACGATGGTCTCAACTTTGGGCCGCGTGCTGACGAGCAGACCCTGGGCGGCTTCCAATGTGGGAATGGCGCGCGCATGGACTTCCGTTGCGAGCGTTTCCATGCGGGCGCTGCTCTTCTTGAAAGCCGCGAACAGCGCGATGAGAATGCCCGTCTGGGCGATGATCGCCACCGCCGCCACGACAATGAAAATGTTCACGTAAACAGGGCTGTTCATAATGAGCCTCAAGCGCTCTCTGCCGCCGCACGCGGCAGAGAAGCGCTAATCTGACTATTAAACCTTTGTGGGGCCTTCCGCTGCTATCGCTTCCTTGTATGCCTGTTTGCCTGCCTGGAATGCGGAGCGGACCTGTTGCTTCTGCTGGTCCACGACTTCCTTGCCGCGATCTACCCACTCGCCGGCCTGTTCGCGTACTTCGCCCGCTTTCGCGGTGACGAACTCACGGCTTTCGTCAAACTTGTTGGAGACGAACTCACGGCCCTCTTCAAACTTGTTGCAAAGTTCAGCGCGCGTCTCTGCGCCCGATTTTGGAGCATAGAGAACGCCGACCGCCGCGCCCACGCCCAAGCCTGCCAAAAACCACAGGAAAGAATTGCCGCCATTATCTTCTGACATGACTAAACCTCCTTAGCATCCAAGTCTGGCGATGGTAGCACCCGACGAAAAAGAATACAACGTTCCGCGAAGGAAGGGCAGTGACGAAGGGGAAATCTGTTGATCTGCTTATGTGATGATCTGGCTCGCCAACCAACGCTGACTCAGATCAGCAGACCATCAAATCACCAGATCGCCAGATCCTCACGGTTTCATCGTCGGACGAATGATCACTTCGCTCACGAACGATTGCGGCGATTGCGTGACGATCGTCTCGACTACATGTGCTATGTCTTCGGGTTTGAGCATTTTGCCGGAATCTTTGCCGGCGTGCGGACTGAGATCCGATTGGGTTGATCCGGGACAGACGACGGACACGCGAATGTTATGCGCGCGAAGTTCTTCCGCGACGGAGTAACTCAATCCGTTCAGTCCCCACTTGGAGGCTGCGTATACCGCACCCTTGGGAAGGGGGTTCTTGCTGGCAATCGAGGAAATGTTTACGATGTGCCCGAAGCTGGCCTGGATCATCATGGGCGCGAAGGCGCGGATGCAATAGTACGCTCCGCGCAGGTTGGTATTCATTACCCTGTCCCACTGCTCGGGAGGCAGTTCGTGAAGCGGGGTACTGAACGAACCCACGCCGGCGTTGTTGACCAGGATGTCCACACGTCGGAGACGTTCGCGCACATGCGTTGCGAGAGATTCAACCGACCGGAGATTAGTGACGTCACACTCGATGGGCTCACATCGACCGCCATCGTTCCGAATCGACGTGGCGGCTTGATCCAAAGAAGCACGATTGCGCCCGCATATTACCGCAGTGGCTCCGAGTTGGGCCAGACGCCGGGCAATACCCGCGCCAATGCCGTGGCCGCCACCGGTCACGACGGCCACCTGTCCGGACAGGGGCGTGGAATCTGTCGTATTCATCGCCGACACCCTCCATAGATCGAGAACAAATTGGTTTTTCCGCACATTGTGGCTGGTGGCGCGTACATCCAGCAGTACGCAAAGTGCATTGAATGTTTACCAGCAAGTTAACATCAAGTCATAACTTGCCTTAAATGAGATACATTCTATAATCTGCTTTCTACCCTTGTTCGGGTTATGGTGTTATAACCAGATGTAAAGGTTGTCATGTTTTTGTAACGGATGATGAGGCCAAAATGCACGGGTCGTCAAGCCCGTGCAGTCGAGAGACGCCGCGCGTGTACCGCGTTGCGTGTTTCACGAAGTCGCCACTTTCACCGCATTAAGGAGTCATGATGAAGAAGTCGATTGTCGTGTTCATGGTTGTGTTTGCATTGTTCGCAGTGGCACAACCCCTGCAGCAGCCTGCCGCAGGCGCAACCGGGCAGCCCGCCGCGCAGCAGAAAACGATCAAAGATCCGGCCGAATACAACGCGTACGTCAACGCGATGAAGACCACGGATCCCAACCAGAAGGCTATTGAACTAGAAGGATTCCTCCAGCAGTACCCGAACAGCGTGATGAAAGAAGACGCGCTGGAATTGCTGATGGGCGCTTATCAGCAGGGCAACAACATGCCCAAGATGGTTGATACCGCGAAGCGCATCGTGCAAGTGGATCCGAACAACCTGAAGGCCTTGGGAGTCTTGACCTACATCGACTCCGATAGCGCCCAGAAGGCGCCTGCCGGCGAGCAGAAAACGCAGTTGATGGCCGAAGCCGCCAAGTACGGCCAGCAAGGATTGGGCGCGCTGCAAACAGCCAAGAAACCCGAGGGTGTCCCCGATGCCGAGTGGCAGAAGCTGAAGGACACGTTTGGTCCCATCTTCCGGGCGGCTGTCGTGCAGAATGCTTTGGCAACCAAGGATTACGCGACGGCGCAGAAAATGTTGCAGGCTGCCGTAGACGCCAATCCGAACGATATGGCCAGTTCCTACCAACTGGCGAATGCATATCTGGACGCTAATCCTCCGAATACTCTGGGTCTCTGGTACATGGCTCGAGCCGCGGCTCTGGCTCCGCAGCAGGCGCCAGCCCAGGCTCAGCAAATTGTGAAGTATGGCCGCAGCCGGTATTACAAATACCATGGCGTTGACGAAGCAGGGTGGAACCAACTGGTGCAGCAAGCAACGGCCAGCCCGGCGCCTCCGGCGGGCTTCACCGTGAAACCGGCTCCAACGCTTGCCGAGCAAGCCGCCACTCTCGTGCAGACCACGCCCATCAAAGACATGGGATTTGGCGAATTCCAGCTTGTTCTGACGTCGGGAAATCAGCAGGCCGCGACCCAACTCTGGGACCAGATCAAGGACAAGTCGATCGCGTTTGAAGCTACCGTGATCAGCGCCACACCCAGCAAGCTTATGCTTGCCGCCACCGTGGATGACATCGAGAAGAAGATTGCCGATGTGGAAGTCACGATGGCCAAACCGTTAATTGCAAGGAACGTCCCGAAGGAGGGTGCGTCCATTCAGCTGCAGGCCACCGCGGCATCGTACACACCGTCTCCTTTCCTGATGACAATGGACAAGGGAGAGTTGGTGGGCAAGAGCGCAGTTGCCGAGCCCGCGGCTAAGAAGCCATCGGCTTCCAAGTCAGGCGCCGCCCACAAGAAGTCGAACTAACCACCTGCCTTAGCACAGTAAGAAACGGCCTCTCCATGCGGAGAGGCCGTGCTTATTTGTGCTATTCGTCGATACGACTGAGCGGCGCTATCGCACCGCCTTCTTGGTCTCCACGATCATCGGTCGCGCGCTGCGGGGCGGACGGCGCGTGCCGTTGCGCACTGCGCGTACGTCGAGCTTAAGCTCGGCAATGGTGCGGCTAAGCGTATTCCTGTGCATGCCGAGCGAGCGCGCCGCCTTGCACTGATTCCCGTTATTTTCCTGCAATACGGTGATGATGAACCGTTTTTTGAATTCGCAAACGGCTTCTGAATATAAAATGCCACTCTTATACATCTGGTTGACCAGAGCTTCGAGTTGATCCTTCACGGCGCCTCTCTCTGAATAAATCGTACAAGTAACACAGCAACGTTATTGTTATTAATTCCCCGCGGCCACTGGCTTCTGCCCGCCACTGCTTTTCGACGGTGAAGCCCCGCTACTGCCTTGCAGACCGGGAACGCGCATCTCCCGGGCCGCCTTCAAACCATCGTAAAACCTCGCTCTGACCTGCCCTGGCGCTACCCAGACAGCCGCCCGGGCGACCACAAGGGCATAAGGCGCGACTGCTGACTGCGCCAGCAGCTTTGTATCGGGAGCAAACGAGGTGAGCGCCAGCAGAAGCACGGCAACCGCCAGCACGCCGCGAACGAGCCCGAATGCAGCTCCCAGCAGGCGATCAAACCAGCGCAGCCCGGCTTCCTTGAAAGACCAGCGCGCAAGCCGTCCGACGATGCCCGCAAGCAATACGACCGCAATGAAAATTGTCAAAAATCCAGCGAAATCCGCGATCCACCCGGATTTCACGAACGGCGCGTACCATGCTGCCACGCGCGCATATCCCCAGACGGCCATCAGGTATCCGACAACGACGCCGGCCAGTGAGAACAATTCATAAAAAAAGCCTTGTGCCGCGGCCAACAACACCGAGATCAGCACAACCGCGACGATCAGCCAGTCGAGGCCGCTCATCTCTGTAACTCGCGGCCAGTCAGGCGGCGATATGCCTCCAGGTATTTCTCGGTCGTCTTCGCCTGCACCGCTTCGGGAAGCGCCGGAGCGGGCGGTTGCTTGTTCCAACGAATCTCTTCCAGGTAGTTCCGGACATACTGCTTGTCAAATGAGTCCTGGCTCTTGCCTGGCGAATATGTTTCTGCCGGCCAGAACCGCGAAGAGTCCGGAGTGAGCACTTCATCGGCAAGCGTAATGCCCCTTGCGGTGTTGCCGAATTCAAACTTCGTGTCCGCGATGATAATCCCGCGCTCGGCTGCGTAATCGGCTGCTGCCTTGTAAATGCGCAAGCTTAGGTCGCGCAGTTTGCGGCTGAGTTCCTCGCCGACGATCCTGCACATCTGGTCGAACGAAATGTTCTCATCGTGACCGGACGCGGCTTTAGTCGCCGGGGTGAAAATCGGCTCCGGCAACTTGGAGGCTTCGCTCAGGCCCATTGGCAATTTTATTCCGCACACGGCTCCGGTCTGCTTGTATTCCTTCAAGCCCGAACCGGAGAGATATCCGCGCACAACACACTCGATCGGGAACATCTCCGCCTTCGTCACCAGCATGGATCGCCCGCGAAGCTGGCCAGCGTACTTGCGCAGGTCCGCGGGATACTGCTCGACGTCAGCCGTAATCAGATGGTTCGGAACGATGTCCTTGAGAAAATCGAACCAGAACAGCGAAAGCTGCGCGAGTACCCGCCCTTTCAGGGGTATCCCCGACGCCAGAACGTAGTCGAACGCAGAGATGCGGTCGCTCGCGACAAAAAGCAAATGTTCATCGTTGACGCGATAAACGTCACGCACTTTGCCGCTGGCGAACAGTTGCAGGTCAGGCAAGTCTGTGTGGATTAGCACGCTACCAGGTGTTTCGATGTTCACAGGTGGTTCTCTTTTGAAGACTTCGGTATTCTAGCCGCCAGCGGAAGTTTGTCAACGGTCAAGATTTGACGACAAGAATTAATTTAGCAGAAAAATGGTTGACATGCCCACGAGCACCGCGCAAGCCGCGCCCAGCGCGGGTTTCCGGAGGTCGAGTAGTGAAAACTCCCTTTCAAGTCGAAAGGCATCAATAAGCGATCCGCGATGGGATTAGTGCGATGCGGCGGAGGATTGTATTTCATTGAGGGTTCGTTTACGCTGCAACTTCCCGCAGCAATCTGCGAATCGCGGGGGAGGACAGCAGTGAACACCATGGGCGCAACCAAGGCCGTTGCCGTTGAGATTCCATCGGACTTCCCGCAACGCTTTCCGGCGCTCCGCGATGCCGCATCATTTATCGCGCAATTCAAGATCAGGCTGGCGCTTGTTTCGGCGCTGGTGCTGATTCCGTGCTTCTGGCATCAGCACATCGAAGCAGGCGATCTCAGCAGCCATCTTTACAACTCATGGCTCGCCCAGTTGATTCGTCAGGGAAAAGCCCCCGGGCTTCTGTTGGCGCGCCAGTCCAACAATATCCTGTTCGACGCGATGATAGGGCGCACGGCCGCGTTGTTCGGGTTCCTGGCTGCGGAAAAGATCTGTGTTTCGTTGGCCGTGCTCATCTTCTTCTGGGGATCATTCGCCTTTGTCTCGGCGGCATCGCGCCGCGCACCATGGTTCCTCATCCCCGTGCTGGCCATGCTTGCCTACGGCTGGACGTTCAACATGGGGTTCTTTAACTTCTACCTGTCGTTCGGACTGGCGTTTCTCGCATTGGCTGTTGTATGGCGTGGCCGGAACTTTGATTTCGTGCTGCCAATAATGGCAATGCCGCTGATTTGGCTCGCTCACCCGCTCGGGCTGGCTCTATTTCTCTCGCTGGCCGTTTATCTGGGACTAACCCGCATTCTCAGGCCGCTGCATCAAGTGCTTCTTCTGGCCGCGGCGACGGGAATTGTCATCGTCGTTGCCCGCTACGTTGCCGCACATTGTTCGGCGCGGTGGTTGAAGGCTCCGTTCTACGTCATGAACGGCGCCGATCAGATCGCCTTGTTCAACAAAACATACGACCTGCTATCCACGATCCTGGCGATTGGAGCGATCGCTTTCATTCTTTTTGAAGCTGTCTCAATGCGCGAGCGGCCGGCATTTCTTCAGGAGGTCGCGGTTCCCGCGCAATTGTACGCAGTGATATTTCTCACCCTGCGCCTGTTGCCGAATACAATCATTTTGTCCCAATACGCCGCTCCGGTGGCGTTTCTCGTTACCAGGTCATCGCTTGCTCTGGGAGTAGTCGGGTGCTGCCTGCTCGCCGCAGTTAGACCACGGATCTGGCACGTCGCCACCTTTGCAACCATCGCGGCGTTGTTCTTCCTGTCGCTGTTTCTTGATACCGCCCGCATGAACGACATGGAGTCACAGGCCGAGAAACTGATCTCCACTTTGCCCGCCGGACAGCGCGTAATCAACCCAGGAATCCCGCTTCCACCGTCGAACTGGCCCATGTGGCACCTGATCGACCGCGCCTGTATCGGCCACTGTTTCATGTATTCCAATTACGAACCCGCGTCGCTGCAGTTTCAAGTCAGAGCGTTGGCCGGGAACCCAATCGTGGTCACGAGTTCGGCAGCGGTTCAAGCGATGCAAGTTGGCGAGTACGTCGTCGGCGCTCAAGACCCGCCACTCTATGAAATCACGCCGTGCCCGGCGAACCGGCTGCAACTGTGCGGACGATTTCTCAGGGTAGGGGAGCGGAACGGGATACAGCCTAAGCAGTAAGACGATCATCAGTCGCCGCTGGCCAGCAGCGTCCGTGCTGCCGGCCAGCTTGTGCGAACTTTATGCAGTGGCCGCGGCGGGTTGCGCTTCGGTGAAGCGCACCGAGACCAGCTTCGAGATGCCGGGCTCCTGCATGGTCACTCCGTACATGATCGGCGCGATGCTCATCGTCTTCTTGCTGTGCGTGATGAGGATGAACTGTGTCTGCACGCTCATCTCGCGAACCAGTTCGGTGAAGCGCCCGATGTTGGCTTCGTCCAGGGGAGCGTCCACCTCGTCCAGTATGCAGAACGGGCTCGGCTGGAACTGGAAGATGCCGACCAGCAGTGACAGCGCGGTAAGCGCCTTTTCGCCACCCGAGAGCAGCAGCACATTCTGCAGCCGCTTTCCCGGAGGCGAAGCGACAACGTCAATCCCGCTTTCCATCGTGTTCTCTTCGTCCGTCAGCTTCATGAACGCCTGGCCGCCACCGAAGAGCTTGGTAAACGTGCGCGAGAAGTTTCCGTTGACGATGTGAAACGCTTCCTCGAACTTCTGACGCGAAATGGTCTCGATTTCCTTGATCGTCTCTTGCGTGTTTGCGATCGAATCCAGCAGGTCCGTGCGCTGCGTATCGAGGAACTCATGACGCTGCGTGATCTCGTTGTACTCCTCGAGCGCCATCATGTTCACCGCGCCGAAGCCGTCAAGCTTTTCGCGCAACTCGCGATACGCCGCGTCTTCGGTCGCAAGTTGCTCGCCTTCAACCTTGACCAGCGTCTCGTCTGCGATCAGGTCTTGTGGAGTCACGCCGAGATCGTTAACCGAAGTCTCCGTCATGTGCTGCGCATCGGAGTCGAGGCGCGCCACGGAGGTCGCCAGTTCGCCGCGACGGTCGCGGGCCTTATCCATGGCTTCGCGGGCGGCCCTGAGCTGTTCTTCAAGCTCGGTAAGCCGCGCGCGAATCTGTTCCGACTCGGTTTGCAGCTCCGTCTCTTGAGACTTCGCCACCTCGCGTTCGGACGCCAACGCCACGACTTTCTCCCCCAGTTCGACGTTCTCCGCTTCGCGCTGCGCCTTCTCCATCGCGGCCGACTGGATCTGCGATTGCAGCGCCTTCACGCGGCCTGAGACTTCCGCAACCAGCGACTCGATGCGCTGCAATGCCTGTGCCGCCGCCCGTCGTCGTTCCTCAAGCGCGGCGACTTGCGCGCGCACTTCCGACGCATTCTGAGCGGCCGTGTCGCGTGCTTCGCGCAAGCGCACAAGCTCCTGCTGCGATGCCGCCATGGCGTCCTCAAGCTGTGCGCGACGTTCCTCGTTGCGCGCCAACTCGGCGCTCTTCTCGGCTATAAAGCTCTGTCTGGAAGCTTTCTCCTGCCCGACCCGCGTCAGTTCGCGCTCGTACGTTTCAAGCCGTCCCCGGACGCGCTCCATCTCTGTATCGAGCTGCTTGAGCGTGTGACCGCTCGTCATCGCCTGCTTCTCGCCCTCGCGCCGTTCCTGTTCGAGGCGATCGATCAGGGCGGTGAGGTCGGTGATCTCGCGGCCGAGCACCACGACCTTCGACTCCTCGTCGCGCAACGCGTTTTCGATTTGGTCGAGATTTCGCATCACGTCGCGCAGCTCGCGCTTCATTGCCAACGGGCCTTCGACACGCTGCTTGCCGCCGGTGACGGTCACGTTGTGGAAGCACTCACCCGTCGCGTGACTTAGGAAAAACGCATCGGGATTTTGCAGCGCGAGTTCGCGGCCCAGGCTCGCGTCCGGAACGATATAGCCGTCTCGCAACTTGGGCAGGATCACTTCCAGCGACTTTCCGAATCCATTCAGCACCCGCACCGCGCGCTTCAGCGGAACCACGCCGCTGTATTCGGTCGGCGCAAGGCGGGTTGCGTCATCAGGATTGAACGAGAACTTGGCTTGCGAATCCTCGGGGTGAACCAGGAAGGTGGCGCGCCCGTCCACATCGGTGCGCAGCATCTGCAAACCGTGGTCGGCGGCGTCCCATGACTTCACGACGATGTAGTTGAGTTCCTCGCGCAGGAATTCATCGACTACGTTTTCGTAGCGGTCCTCGACTTCGAGGAAGTCGGCCAGCACGCCCGCGGGGCGCAAGCCCTCCTGCATCCCGCCGGACTGGAACAGCCGCTTCACCGACTCGGTCGAGTAGCCGTGTTCGGCAATCATCACCTCAAGCGACGAACGCTTGCCCTGAAAAGAAGCAAACTCCGCGCGCAACCCGTCGAGACGGCGCTTCGAGTCAGTCTCCGCCGCGCGCTTCTGTTGCAATGCCGTGCGGGCGTCGCTGACCTGCGCGTTCAACGATGTGACCTTCTCGGAAGCCGAGGCAAACTCGACTGTGAGTTGGCCGCGCTCTCCGCCGAAGTTCTCCAACTGCACTTTCGCCGACGTGATCTCGTTCTGCAACCGCTGCGTTTCGCGTTCGAGGGAAGCGATGTTTTCTTCCGCCTGCGTGATGCGGTTGCGGACGTTCGCCGAATCGTTGGCGGCCTGCATGATTGTTACGCGACGCTGTTCCTGGTCGCGCTCCGTGTTTGCCAGCATCGCGGCGGCGGCCTGAGCCTCCTGCTGGCGCGTGTTCAGTTCCTGCTGCGCGGCGCAAACGTCGTTCGCGGCTGTTTGCAGGGTCTCGCGGTTCTGCGCACGCTCGGCTTCCAGCGTCGCAAGTTTCTCTGCGGTTTCGCCGAGTTCGGCCTGGGCCGCCTCTGAGCGGCGCGTGAGTTCCGCGCAACGCTCTTCGTTCGTGCGCGACTTAGCGGCGGCGCGATCGCTTTCCAGCGCGATCTGACTCAGCCGCTCGCGAATCTGCCGCAGTCCGGTCTCAATCTCGTAGCCGCGCTGTGTGCGCTCGCCCTGTTCGGACTCCATCTGCCGCACCGCGTCCGTGCGAAGGTGCAATTCCTCGGTGATTCCCGTCAGCTCGGCCTCAAGCTGCTCTTTTTCGCGCTGCAGTTGAGCGAACTTGCTGGCCATCACCACGCGCAGCTTTTCACGCATCTCGTCGCGCGTGCGCGCATAACGCGCTGCCTTCGCGGCCTGGCGCTTGAGCGAGTTCATCTGCCGCGTCACTTCTTCGAAGATGTCGTTGACGCGGTTCAGATTGAGCTTCGCGTCTTCAAGGCGCGCCTCGGCGAGACGTTTCTTCGTCTTGAACTTGGTGATGCCGGCCGCTTCCTCGATGATGGCGCGGCGGTCCGTCGGTTTAGACGAAAGGATCTGACCGATGCGGCCCTGCTCGATGATCGCGTACGACTCCGGCCCAAGGCCCGTGCCCATGAAGATGTCCTGAATATCGCGCAGACGGCAGAGCTTGTGGTTCAGCAGGTACTCGCTCTCTCCCGAGCGGAACAACCGGCGCGTTACCACGATCTCGCCCTTTTTCTGCGTGACGCGAGCGAACTTGCGCCGCCGAATCTTCAACACCACCTGCGGCCCAGCGTGAACCTGCGCCGTAGCCGTAGCGCCGGACTCTGCCGCCGTAGCGCCTTGCGCCGTAGCGCCGGACTCCAGTCCGGCGGGCCCCGCGTCTTGTGCCGCCACCGTAGCGCCCAGCTCTGCCGCCGTAGCGCCATCTGCCGCCGTAGCGCCGGACTCCAGTCCGGCGGGCCCTGCCTGCGCCCCCGCTTCTGCTGCTGCTGCTGCGGCCGCCGCCACTTCCTCGGCGCTGTTCGGCCGCACCTCTTCGGTATAGGCGGCGGTATCGCTCTCAGCCTCCGTGCGCAGCGACTCCTCGTCCCAATCGTCGGCGGGCATATCTTCGCGAATCTCGATCTCGGGCTCGTCGGGGACGTCAGTCCCTTCATACACCTGCGGATCAAGCAGCGTCAGCGTGACTTCGGCCATGCCGGTGGGCTTGCGCTCACGCGTTCCGGCAAAGATCACGTCTTCCATCCGCGAACCGCGCAGCGACTTTGCCGACTGCTCGCCAAGCACCCATGTAATCGCGTCGGAGATATTCGACTTGCCGCAACCGTTCGGCCCGACGATGGCGGCCACGCCTTCGCCGCTGAAACGGAGTTCGGTGCGATCGCAGAAGGACTTGAAACCGAGAATCTGGAGCTTCTTTAGTTTGAGCAACTTTTACTCCTTACAACTTCAGGCGCGATCAAATATCAGAACCGCGCCGGGGCCGGAACGCTGCCATACCGAGCCTCAATGTACCGAGAGAGTAACGTCCGGTCAAGCAAGAAACACAATATGTAGCGTACCTGGTGCAACTACCACGCCATATTGCACACAAAATGCAGCAACTCTGGTTTTCTGGTTCTCCAACTGCACCACAAATTGTGCACATCTAGGCAATACAAAGTTGTATTCCTGTGAGCTAAAAAAGGGCGGGGAGAGCTGCGAGAGCAACAAGAGCGTAGCGCGCTTTTAGACGAAATGCAACGAGGAGGTAGGACATGAGGAGGTAGGACATGGCATCGGGGCGGCGTCCAGTTAGAACCAGCAACCCGCCCAGAGCGAGTCATCCTGAGCCCGGAGGGCGAAGGACCCATGCATCTCGCGTGCACCGCCACGACTGCCTCCCGTTTCCACCAGCACCGCCCGCACCAAGTCATCCTGAGCCGCAGGCGAAGGACCCATGCACTTTGCCCGCACCACCACGACCACCTCCCGTTTCTACCAGCACCGCCCGCACCGAGTCATCCTGAGCCGCAGGCGAAGGACCCATGCATTTTGCCTGCACCACCACGACTGCCGCATGAAGAGCAAGCCGCGCAAAGTGAGTCAGCGCTGGCTACCCCCCTATATACCTGCTTTTGTTGAAAACAAACAGATTTCGCGATTTTCTGGATCTAGATATCTGCTTCTAAACGACTTACACGTAAAATCCTGAAAACAAAGCCTCCGCTTTGCACTAACGTGTAAATTGCCCGATCCAAACTTGCCCCCGAGCACAATCACACTTTAAGCATAGCGGAGGTTTGCGAAAAGATGACAAGAGCCTTTGAAAATTTACGAATTCGAAACAAGGCCGGTTGATGATCAATCGGGCATCGAACGCACCCTCCCCTTAAGGGGAAGGGTGCGGCACCCCCGCGTTTTTGGCCATCAACAGGAAAGGTGCGCCACCCGCCCGACCCGCGTCAGAGCGGCGTTGTTTTCTTGAAATGGTGCTGCCACGGGCCTTTTAGCATTTCTTCGATTCGTCGCACCAGCACGTTGCCGTGAGCGTTCACAGGCAAGATAAGGAATCCTCTTGTCGTTCCTCTTTGATATTTCAGAGCGGTGACGGCTCTTTCGTCGAGATTAGCGGCCAAGTTCGAATTCTTGATTGCCTGAATCAATTGATTGCGGCGCTTTTCAAGTTGATCGTCTGGTTTAGAGTTGAAATCGCAGTGCTGATATACGATTACCGAGCACCCGAGTTTCCAAAATTCCAAAAACTCATCCCGGAAAACGTACTTGGCACCTTTCGCCTGATGTCGTTGAACTCCGGAGATTTCGAGACCATTGTCCGGATCAAGGAAAACAATCTGGCAGCCGCACATTTCTTTCAGAGCCGCCCTCAGCCACTCTTCCCGCCGCTCTATTCGATCTCTGAAAGATGCTGGTCCAGTCCACTGGTCGTACTCGAGGACTTCATCATGGAATCGTGTACTTGGGCCGAGTATCGTAGGGCGATTGGCAGCTTTGACGCAGCGATATCCCTCCTTGCAAACGACTTTTTGGAGTTCGTCATAGAGATCGCGGTTGCAGTCACGAAACACTCGGGAGTTCTTCTTCGATTCCTTCAAGTAAGAAATGTGTTTCCCGTCATTACCGTTCCTACAATTTGTCAGATACCAGGCGACCCCAAGGGAGTACTTCGGGGAATTATCCGGTTCCGAAATGCCGCAGAGCTTTCTCAACAATCCATATTTCCCAAAGTCGCCTACATCTCCAAAGTATGCGTCCTGCATTAACCGCTCCTTTGCTTAAACGGGAGTCTATGGTCAGGAGTGTAGCCACAAGTATCAAGTCCGTAAAGGCGTCGGGTCACGTGTTCTGTTCTGATTCTAGAAACTTTCCGCGCCGCTTGTCACGATCTCACAAATCGCCACTATGCTGTACGTGAAGCATTGTTCCCCAATGCGGGTTCGTTCTTCGAAAACCGGACTGCGCCGCCATCGCTGTGTTGACTTATTGTGAAACTTGAAACTTTGAAACCGTGAAACTTGATCCAGACCTGATCCAGACAGATAAAGGTCGTAAGTCCTTTAGAAGTCCATATCCACAGATCAAATAGGGGGAGGGCCCCCCAAAGACCAAGGAGTAACTTACCAAGCAACTCGCATTACGCTCGCACGGTCCTGCTCCTGAACACTGGCACAGGCTTCCGCTTCTGAATCATTCGCGCCAGCCAGAACACGGCCATCGCGGCGGCGAGGTGCTTGAGCGTGTGTCCGCTGACGATGTGGCCGAGGTTGTAGATCGGGTGGTCGAGCGCTTCCAGCACCTTCGCCAGCGCGTAGAAGCCGATCGCGATCACGAAGTCGCTGCCGCGCGTGTACTTCGGCTCGAACAGCAACAGTGCCAGCAGTATCACCAGCACCGGGAAGAACTGTACGCAGAGGTAGAAGCGCAGATCGCCCGCGCTGTGTAACTCGCTGCCGTACCACATGAAAACACTTGCCGCGCCGACGATCAGCAAAGGCAGCAGTAGCAACGCTCCCGCACGCGGGCTGATTCGCTCGCCGATGATCGCCGCGACGAGGGACATGAACGCGACCGTCATCGGCAGGCGGTCCCAGACAAGCGTCCAGTTGTTTGGATGGAGATGGTAACTGACCGAACCGAAGCACGTAAGCGCCGCGCCGAGAAAGAAGAGCGCGTAGGCCCATCTCTCGGAACGGCTCACAAACGACTCGCGACTTTTCCGGCTGAACACGACCGACAGTCCCCAGAACCCGGCGAGCAGGAAGGCAATGTTCGAGACCACGTCCATGAAATTGGGAACGCCGAGCCACGTGCGATGGTCGGCAAAGTTGTGATACCTGGACGGCTGCGGGATGCGGTGCATGAACGCCACGGCAATACCGGCGATCACGACGACAGCAAATATGAGAAAACCTCGGGCGCGCTTCGACATGCGGGAAATGATAACGGATAAACGGATAATCGAATAATCGCAAAATCGCAAAATCGAAAAACGATCGAAAACCTAACCAGAGGAACAGAGGAAAAAGCGGAGGATCGCAGAGGAACAAGAGAAAAGAACAAAAAGCAACGGCCCCCATCTCTGAGAGCCGTTTCTACTTTTTTCTTCTGATCCGGAATCGAATCCGTTCAATCCGTGGTCAAGGGTTTGTTCCTATTCCCCGAGGATCTCGAAGAACCTGCACAGTGTTTCGATCCCGCGGTGGAAGTTCGGGATATGGAACTTCTCGTTAGGCGCGTGAATGTTGTCGTCGGGCAGACCCATGCCCATCATCACCGACGGAATCTTCAGTTCGTTGTTGAAATCGGAGACGATTGGAATCGAGCCGCCGCTGCGGATGTACACGGTTTCCTTCTTGAATACCTGTTTGAGCGCCTTGTTCGCTGCCCTGATGTATTCGTTGTCGGTATCGACCACGCTGGCCGGACCGGTGCTGTGTACCTTGACGTTTACCTCGATGCCCTTGGGCGTGAGCTTCTTCACGAAGTCCGTGTATCTCTTCAGGATGTCGTCCGGATCCTGATTGGGCACGAGACGCATCGAGACCTTCGCGCTGGCCTTAGCCGGTATGACGGTCTTTGCGCCCTGTCCGACAAAGCCGCCCGGAATGCCGTGTACCTCCAGCGTCGGGCGCGCCCACGTGCGATAGAGAACGGGGAATCCCGGCTCGCCGGTCAGGACTTTCGATCCTACCTCGGTCTTCAGATATTTCTTCTCGTCGAACGGCAGCCGCTTCCACGCTTTGAGTTCGTCTTTCGTTGGCTCCTTCACGTCCTTGTAGAAGCCGGGGATGAGGACCTTGCCCTTCGCATCCTTCATCTTGCTGATGATCTCGACAAGCGCGAACAGCGGGTTTGGCGCCGCTCCGCCATATACGCCCGAGTGCAGATCGGTCTTGGCTCCGACGGCCTCGATCTCGGTATAGACCAGTCCGCGCAGTCCGACGCACAGGGTCGGAAGATTGGGCGCGAAGAGTTCGGTGTCGCAAACAAGCGCGAAGTCGGCTTTCAGCTTCTTCTTCTGTTTGCGGACGTATTCGGCGATCGCCTCGCCGCCGACTTCTTCTTCTCCCTCGAAGATGACCTTGATGTTGATGGGCAGCTTGCCGTCGTGTGCCTGCATGAGCGACTCGAAGGCCTTCACTTCCATCCAGAGCTGGCCTTTGTCGTCCACGGCGCCACGCGCGTAGAGGTTGTCCTTGCGCTCGGTCGGCTCAAAGGGCGGGCTGATCCATTCTTCCAACGGCTCGGCCGGCTGCACATCGTAGTGCGCATAGCAGAGCGCCGTAGGCTTGCCGCTGGCGTGCAGCCAGTCGGCGTAAATAAGTGGATGTCCCTTGGTCTTGACGACCTCGACGTGTTCGAAGCCAATGCGGGTCAGTTCATCGGCGATGAACTGCGCGGCTTTCTGTATGTCCCCCTTGTGTTCGTCAAGCGTGCTGACGCTGGGGATGCGCAGCAGGTCTTTCAATTCGTTGAGGAACCGCTCTTTGTTCTCGCGGGCAAAGCTGACAGCGGCGGAAGACATCGTTCACTCCTTGCAGGCTGAAATTACTGATGCAAACCGGAAAGTATAGCACCGGGAATCGGCTGATCGGAGAATCAGACCAAACGGTTGATCGGAACACGAAATACCTAAATACGAAATACCTAAATACCTGCCGTGGCAAACCGCGTCGGCGAAAAAGCGGACAGATCGATTTCCGGCTGCTGCCCGCGAATGATCCGGCTCATAACTTGCGCCGTGATCGGGGCCAACAGGATGCCATCGCGGAAGTGTCCCGTTGCGACGTAGTAGCCGGAGGTCTCGGTTGCGCCCAGGATGGGTAGATTATCGGGCGAACCCGGACGAAGCCCCGTCCATGATTCGTGAATCTTTGCCTCGGCCAATTCCGGGCAGACGTTCGCCGCAGCATGAAATAGCTTTTGAATTGCGACGGGATTCACTCGCTTGTCGAATCCGGCTTCCTCGACCGTCGAGCCGATCACGATGCGTCCGTCAGTGCGCGGAACCAGATAAACATCGGGCGTGCGGATCACGTGACGCAGTAACGGCGGCGCGTGCCCGTGCGAGAGTAGCCGGGCGGCAGGGATCACGTCGAGCATATGGCCTTTCACGGGACGAGTCGGAAGTCCGAAGCGCGGTTGAAACTGACCCGACCACGCTCCAGCACAATTGACTATCGCGCCGGCAGGGAAACGAGTCTTCGTCGTGGTGACTCCCAGTGCGGTGGGATTGGGAGACGCGACAAAATCGATCTCGGTGACTTCGTCGCCCGAAGAGAAATCAATCCCCCGATGACGCGCGGCCTTCAACGCCGCTGCCGTCAACGCGCGCGGATCGACGCTGGCCTCGGGTAAAAACATTGACGTGCACAGCTCGTTTCCGAGGCTTGGTTCCATGCTGATGAGTTCATTCGCCGTGAGATGGACCGCGTCGTCGCACTCAGGCTCGTCTTCGGGTGCTGCGCCAAGCAAAATGGTGCCGTCCGTCCGGTAGTCCACCTTCGTGGTGGATTCATCTTCGATTTCGTGGACGAATTCGGGGTAGAGCTTCGCGCTGGCGCAGGCTAATTGGCGAAGAGCATCGGGCTGTTCGCAGTGGGCCAACATCCCGGCGGCGGCATGGCTAGCCTCGCGTCCCGGCTCACTCTTGTCTACGATGAGGACGCTTGCAGCGTGCTTGCGAAGGCTGAGCGCGAGCGAGACACCGATGATGCCGCCCCCGATAATGACAACGTCCCAGCTCTTCACGGTGAAAGTTTAAACCTGGCTGCGATTGGAGGCCCCGGCTAGTGTGCCACGGCCGTTGCCGCTCTTCCCGGCACGGACGGGGCTGGTTCGACCTTGGCCTGCTTTTCGTCCGCGAGTCTGGTGAAAACCACGAGACGTTCGGGCGCCGGCCCGATGTAGTAGGTCGGATAGCAGGTGATCAGGGTGAGTTGTGCGTCAGACGATGAGTCCAGCACGGAGACGTCGGTCGGCCGGATCACCTCCTTGCCCGTCACCTCATAGTTGAACGTCCTGCCATTTCGCTGGACGGCAACGATATCTCCCTTATTGAGTTCGTAAATGTGCCGGAAGAATGTGTCGCGATGACCGGTTATCACCGCGTTGCCGAGTTCGCCAGGACTGGGCGTTCCCTTGAGATGACCCGGGCCGAGAAGAAGAGCTTTGCGATTCGTTCCTTCAACGATGACCGCGGTTAGATTGATTTTGGGTATTGATATGCGCGTGAGTCCGTCGTCAATAATCTTCGCCTGCTGCTGGGTCGTGGTGCTTTGCTGCCGGTCCCACTCGCGGGCGAGGCGGCGCTGTTCGGCAAACATCATCCAGTACTGCGAAGCCACGTAGAGCAGGATCGCCGCCCCAACAGCCATCGCAAAGAGCGAAAAATATGAGCGCACCTGCGCGACTGAAGGTATATGGAGTTTCTCCCTGCTTACCTGCCATCGATCGGGAGGAGGGAACTGCATACGCACTCTCGCTACGTGCCAAGAATAGGACAACGTAAGAGCGTACGATGCAAGAATCGAGAGCACCGCGAAGACTCAGTCGTAGAGACGACTTCGTCTGCTTACACCCGAGCTGGCCAGATCAGCGCGTCTTCAGTGCCGAGGCGATTCCGCCGACCAGCACGCCAAAGCCAATTACCGACAGCAAAGGCAGGGTGCTCCCGCTGGACGGGAGATTGTTGTCGGATGGTGGCGTCGTGCTCTGGCTCACGTTCCCGGACGGGGCTGCTCCGGATTCTGCCTGAGGAGCAGGTTGCTCGTTGCTCCTTGGAGACGTTACCCTTACAACTTCAACCCCAGCCGTCCGGCGAACCTGCGCCGGTTCCACATGCTGATACCTGGGCGAGGCGATGGGGCTTGTGGCCCCAGCGCTGTTCCCGGGTGGGCCCGGCATTGTGGCTGCGGTCCGAGCGAAGCCCGGGATGCAGACGCCAAACGCCAGGGCGGTGAACAAGATGATTCTGGTCGCGAACATGGTAGCTCTGCTCCTGCTGCAATGTAGATCGTGCATCATACTCAGCACTCGAATGCTCATTGTCGGATCATTGTTTTCTTCGCGTGCTCGTGCGTTCTGCCATTTACCCTGCTGATTATCCGGTAAATAACGTGTGCTCTGTTAAATAGCAACAGTAGTTCCGGACTGGCAAAATTCTGTCCAACACAGCGCTAAAAATCCAGCACTCCGACTGCCCAAAGCAGCTGAATTAGGGGACTAAGGTCTTTTTTCATTTTGCCGGGCACTGTCTGGTGCTGTTCTGAGCTGATTAGATGCGGGCCTGAATCTCAGGTTGCAAGCGATTCACGTCATTGACTTGCAACCGTAGTGCTGCAACAATGCACCTGTTCGGGAAGTTTCTTTTAATAACGCTTGCCGCAGGGCGGCAAAAGCTTAAAGAGGTGCAACGATGGAAGGCGAAGCCCCGGCCACCAGCAATACATTGCGCAACATCCTGATAGTAGTAGCACTCGTGGCGGTCATCTCCCTGGCACTGAACATTTACATGTTGGTGCAGATGTCCGCGGCGGAAAAAGCCCAACAGGCCACCGCCTCTGATGTAAAGGCCCTGGCACACCGGGTCACGACCGGCGAAGCCACCATGAAAGCCTCTTCCGAGGAACTGGCCTCCAAGTTGGGCATGACCGCACAGCAGTTCCAGGCCAATCTTGCGAATCGTTCGTCGCAACTCGAGAAACAGCAGCGTGCAGCCGAACAGCGGCTATCCAAGGAACAGCAGGCCGCTATCGGCCAGGTCAACACCGAAGTCGCGGGCGTCAAGACCGAAATTGGCGGCGCGAAGACTGATATCGCCAGCACCAAGACCGATCTCGAAGCTACCAAGGCAAAGCTGGAACGCACCATTGGCGATCTTGGCATGCAGAGCGGCTTAATTGCCCACACGCGCGAAGAGCTTGACTATCTGAAGCACAAGGGCGATAAGAACTACTCCGAATTTACCCTTATCAAAGGCCAGAAACCGTCGCCGGTTTCCACCGTCAGCTTGCAACTGAAGAAGCTTGATTTGAAAAAGGGCAAGTTCACCATGAACGTGCTCGCCGACGACAAGACCATTGAAAAGAAGGATCGCAACCTCATGGAGCCACTCCAGTTCTATACCGGGCGCGACCGTATGCTTTACGAGCTGGTTGTGTTCACGATGGACAAGAACAAGGTTACGGGCTACATTGCAAGTCCCAAGAGCATCGCCGCTCCCGCGGCCCAGTAGCTCTGAAGACAGATAGATGGTAGAAGATGGCCTCCCAAGCGGAGGCCATCTGTGTTTAATTCCGGATACGGAAGGGTTTTCAATGCTGACAAGCTGGTCGGGAATGGGGCAGATTGCGTTTCGAACACTGGTTGTGTACGCGGTCATACTGTTAGGTGTGCGGTTGAGCGGCAAGAGGGAGGTCGGCCAGATGACCCCGTTCGACCTGACCTTGCTGCTGCTACTGAGCAACGCGGTGCAGACCGCAATGACAGGTCCCGACACGTCGCTGATCGGCGGCATCGTCGCCGCTGCAACACTGTTGATCTTGAACTACATCATCGCGGAATACTCGGGCATGAACCGAAAGTTCCGCAAATGGGTGCAGGGATCTCCTTCGCTTCTAATTCACGACGGCAAGGTGATAGATGCGCACATGGCGCGCGAGCACGTCAGCCTTGACGAACTGCAACGTGCGTTACGCGAGCACGCGATTGGCAGCATCACGGACGTGATGATCGGGGTCCTCGAGGTAGATGGCTCCATCAGCCTGGTGAAATACGAGGATTGTGATTCTCGCGTGATTCCGCATCACAAACTCAAGTTCCTGCAAAAGAAACAGTAGCGCGGGATGTCTGAACTGAATGAGAAAGAGCCTCCCATTCTGGGAGGCTCTTCGTGTCTTGGCGCGAAACTACTTCGTTATTGTGAGCGGCACCTGATCATACGGTTCAACGATGATCGAGATCGACTTCCGCGCGTTGAACTCGTCAAGCGTGACCGGGAAGCTGGCGATCACGCTACCGCTTTCCTGCGCGCCCGGATCGATCTTGTCCTCGACCTTGATGGGCGTGATCGTGTGCTGGCGAAGGTCGGGGAAGCCGTCGAAGTAACGTGGGAAATCGACGGCGCTCGCGGCTTCGTCGGAGAACTCGCCTTTATCGGTGACGAGCTTGGCTTTCAGGTTGTGAATCCAGAGCGCCTTTCCGCCGGCGTTCCTGATATTCACCTTTATCGTGACGAGCACGTTGTTCTCCGGCAACGCGGTGGCGTAAACCTCCTCGATGGTACCCGTCCCTTTCGGCTTGGGTCGTGTCACGTAGGCCGCGATTCCGACGACGATGAAGATCACGAGCAGCACAATGCCGATCGGAGTCCAAGGCGGCATTTGCCATTTAGTGCTATCGATCTCATCTGGAACGAGTACGAAGTCGGACTGCTGGCCGGAAGTTGCAGGAGACCGTTTTCCGGGAGTTGGAGCCGGTTCGGGATTTCTGTCCGGTGTAGCCATAAGTGCCCCCTTCGCGCGATGAGTGTCGAAGGATGGGGAACAACATGGATATTGCCGCCGCGCGTGCGGCCATATCCGGGTGAAGCTTACTCCCGCTTCATGGCGATTGCAAACTGTTCCGCCGGTAGGGTGTTCAGAACGTCGTCCTTCGTAAGCCAGGCGCGGCGGGCCTGGAGAATGCCGTACCTCATCTTTTCCATGTGCGAAGTGTGATGCGAATCCGTGTTGATCACAATCTTCACGCCGCGTTCCTTCGCCATCCTAAGATGCCGGTCGCAGAGATCGAGGCGGTCCGGATACGCATTTAGCTCCATCGCGCAACGCGCCGCCGCCGCGGCTTTGAGCACCGCCTCCATGTCATAGCTGTATCCGTCGCGCCGCAACAAAATGCGTCCGGTGGGGTGGCCGATCATCGACACATTTTTATTGCCGACGGCGCGCAGCAGGCGCTCGGTCATCTGGGCCGTTTCCTGGCCAAAGTGGGAGTGTACGCTGGCAATCACCACATCCATCTGTTCCAGAACCGAGTCGGAAAGGTCCAGCAAGCCGTCAGCAAGAATATCGACCTCGATTCCGGCAAAGATCCTGATGCCCTCGATCTGCTTGCCGGCTTCTCGAATACGCCGGACGTGCTCCACCGCGCGCTTGTCGTCCAGCCCGTTGGCGAAGGCTAGATTCTTGGTGTGATCGGTAATGGCCATGTACTTGCAGCCGCGGTCCTTCGCTGCCTGCGCCATTTCCTCGATCGTGCAGCGGCCGTCGGTTTCGACCGTATGCATGTGAACGTCACCCTGCATGTCGCCCGCGGTAATCAGGTGGGGCAGTGTGTGCGCTTCCGCCGCTTCAATCTCGCCGCAGTTTTCGCGCAACTCAGGCGGGATGCAGTCGAGCCCGAGCTTATTGTAGATTTCGTCTTCCGTTTTTCCGGCGACTCGCTTGCCGCCTTCCAATTCGGACAAGCCGTACTCGTTGAGCGTGTAGCCCATCTTCAACGCGCGCTGCCTCAAGCTGACGTTGTGCGACTTCGATCCGGTGAAGTATTGCATCGCAGCGCCGAACGAATCGGGAGGAAGCAGACGCACGTCCACCTGCATGCCGCTACGCAACTTGAAGCTGACTTTGTTATCGCCCTTCGCCAGCACTTCCACGATGCCCGGCATTTTTACGACATGATCGATAATCTCCGCCCGTGTTGTGTCGCTGCAACAACCTTGCCCCGTCACTAGCACGTCGAGATCTCCCACGGTTTCGCGGCCACGGCGCAGCGACCCGGCCGGCGTGATCTTCTCTATTCCCTCAATTCCTTGCAGGTGCGCGATCAACCTTTCCGCGACTCGATCGGCATCGTCGAGGGTAAAACGCCCGGAAATCGAGCGGTAGGTCTCGATCGACTTCAGGATCTTCTGTTCGGCCTTCTCGCCCATGCGCGGCAGTTCGCGAATCTTTCCCTCGCGCGCAAGCTTGGCAACTCCATCTATGTCGCATACTTTGTGCGCGCTCCATATCAGCGCAATTGTCTTGGGACCAAGACCCTGTATCTTGAGCAGCTCCAGCATCGAGGGCTGGTACTTCTCCAGCAGATCGGAATGCATCTTCAGATGCCCTGTCTGCAATATCTCTTTGACGTGCCCCAGCATGCCTTTGCCAATGCCGGGGACTTCGAGCAGTTTTTTGTCACCCTCGGCGAGCAGGTCCGCCGCCTGCTGCGGCAGCGCCTCAAGCGCCTCGGCTCCGCGCCGGTAGGAACGCACACGAAACGCGTCATCCCCATTGATCTCCATGAGATCGGCGGTTTCGTAAAGGATGTTGGCGATGCTCTTGTTATCGATCTGCCGGACCGGCGCCGGGAGTGGCTCGCTCGCGTTCATAGGGAAATTGTAGTCGGTGTGGCACCGATTAATGTGTACTCCGAAGCTAACCCCCACCCCCCTGGGTCTAAATCGTAAGTTGTTGAAACTTTGGCAGTTAGCAAGTCGATATGTCTGCGTCAAGTTATAAGTCGCTGAAAAAAAAGGAGTTACTACCTCGATCCACATCTCGTAGGATGGTTACGCCCACACTTCAATGAGGTTCAAGCCTACATATTCAATTATGACAAATCCGAAGGGAAATCCCGACAGTAGCGCGAAGAATATATTTCCTTTGTTTCTGGATAGTTACGGTCTTGTGTTAGCGAGGTGAGTACTTGACATGTTTAAAGACAACGTCGGTAGAGTTCTTCGACATTGGCCGAACAGCTTCGCAGGTTCTTGCTGAGCGACGTGATACCCTGTTACCGTCAGCTAATTGTCTATTCCGACCTGTATGCCCTATCTCTTGCAAGAACTGGTCCTTCGGACCACCCTGGTTCTCCAAATGGAAAGCGCTATGTCGAGTGCCTCACTTATTCCGGCAACCCCCAGCGTAGCCATCACAAAGCAAGGAATTATGGCGAATGCGAGGACAACAAAGACAGCAGCATGGTGATGACGAAAAGCGAAATACGAGAAGATTCCGACGGATACAGGTATGGCCAGAAGAACGACACCGATCCCGATTCTGAGTAGAGAGGATCGATGTTCCATTTCGCTCCTCTCATCCCATTCCATCGCCCCGGTGGGGTATCTACGGCCGCAGGTGCAAACATACATCGACGGACCAAAAGGAATACCGGAGTGTGGGTGTCGAGGGCGAGGCAACTTCAGGTCATTGCCGCAACCGTCGCAAATGGAGGGTGGGCTTGGCCGGCGCGAGTTCAGATTCAGAGTTTCCACGTTTTCCAATAGACGCTCGCCCCATTGTAGCTGACCCTGAACCGGTCAATTTCTGATTGTTGACGATATCGCCTTCCATGCAGGTATCCAGAGCGGCGGGATCAATTGAATTAGTTCTGCTGTCAGCAACGGACGCGAGGAGTGCAAATTTGATTGAGTTGTTTTGGTTGGTGGGCAATAAGAAACCCAGCCTATGCGGCTGGGTTGGAGACCTATATTCTGGCTTTCTGTTACGCTGCGTCGACTTTCATTACGTTGCCGGCTTGGGGGCCTTTCTGGCCTTGGACGATCTCGAACTCAACGTCGTCCCCCTCTTGCAAGCTCTTGTAACCTTCTGACGTGATAGCGCTGTAGTGTACGAAGACATCGGGACCGTCATCGCGGCCGATGAACCCGAAACCTTTGGCGTTATTGAACCATTTCACTTTACCCTTGATCCGAGACACTTACCTTCCTCCGTGCTTGCCCTTCGCCTCTCCGCTCCGGGTCCTGACGTTTGCAACCGATCGGATAATTCAAACGCAAGGTGGCAACGGCACAGGTCGGGCAGCCGTGCAGCTTTTGGGAAATTCGATCGGAGGCATTTTCCCTAATTCTCCGTTATCCAGTAGCCATTGTCAAGTGAGTTAACGCTAGAACCCGCGTCAAACGCGGCGTTTGCGGTTTCGTGCCGCAAGCCACAGCACTCCGGCAATAGTCTTTCCGTCTCGAATCTTGCCTCGCAGCACGAGATTCACTGCCGAGGAGAGGGGAAACAGACGTTTGCTGATCACTTCGTCTTCTTCTGGCTGTGCCTTGCCTGGCTGCAAACCTTCTGCGAGGTACACGGCCATCGTTTCATTCAGGAAGCCGGGACTCGGGTAGAAGAAAAGGGCCTGCTTCCATCGGGAGGCGCCATACCCGGTCTCCTCCATCAGTTCGCGTTTACCGCCCGCAAGCGGAGTCTCGCCTTCGTCAATACGTCCTGCCGGCAGCTCCCACAAGTAATCTCCGGCGCAGTAACGGTACTGCCGGATCAGCAGAACGCGCGGCTCGGAACGCGAGTCGTCAACCGCCAGGACCACCACGGATCCCGAGTGGCGGACGACGTCTCGAACGGCATGAATTCCGTTCGGTTCTATGACCTCATCATGCGTGACCTCGAACACCTTACCCCGATATACCGTGCGCGAGGAAAGTACCTTGGCTGTTTTCGTTGATCGCGAACCCTGGCGGGCCGGCTGTTTCTTTGAGCGGGTCTTCTTGCTTGCCATGCACACAATACTAAGTCAGACCGAGCGGTTTTGTAGCGTGTGATATTCTGCGCGGCGATGGGCAAGAAGCCGAAAATAACGATCATTGGCCCGGGACGGCTTGGGTCCGCGCTGGCCATGGCTCTTCGCCAGGCCGACTATGCGATTGACGAAATCGTCTCGCGAGACCTCCCGGAGTCCGTGCGACGTGCGCGACTCATAGCGAAGGAACCCAGAGCCCGCGCCGTCGTGATCGGTCGGGCCGCTCTCTCGGCAAATGTAATTTGGATCTGCGTCGGTGATGGCGTGATCCGGCAATGCGCGGAATCGCTGGCGCAATCACATCCGGACATCTGGAAGGGCAAGACCGTTTTTCATTCCAGCGGAGCTCTGGCCAGCAATGAACTCGATGCGCTTCGAGACCTCGGTGCGTTCGTCGCCTCAGTCCATCCGATGATGAGCTTCGTCCATGCGGCCCGGCCGTCGCTTGCAGGAGTGACTTTTGCTCTCGAAGGCGGCACGTCGGCTCTGCGGACTGCGCGCGCGATTGTCCGTGATCTCAAAGGCAGCTTCATTAAGTTGGCGAAGAAAGACAAGGCTCTCTACCATGCATGGGGCGGATTCGCCTCTCCCCTGATCATGGCTGAACTTGCAACGGCTGATCTTATCGCCCGCAAAATCGGCATTCCGGCATCAACAGCGCGCAAGACGCTCGCGCCCATCCTTCGCCAAACCATCGAAAACTACATCGAACACGGTCCCGCTGCGGCGTTCAGCGGACCAATCGTTCGCGGAGATGTGGAAACCGTCCAGCATCATCTTGAGGATCTGAAGAAGGTTCCGCTTGCGCGCGAAGTCTACGTAACGCTGGCCAAGGCGGCGGTGAGGGAACTTCCGGCGGGGAACAAGGCGGAGTTGCAACAACTGCTGGGAAACGGAAAAACGCAAAAACGCAAAAACGTAAAATCGTAAAATCGGAAAGCCAAAGCACAGGAAGGTTACAGTTCGCAGACAGCAACGGCTCCGCGGTTTTGTTTTCCAGATTTTGCGTTTTTACGTTTTTACGATTTTACGATCTCTTCGTCAGCAAATGTCCCATCTTCTGCCTCTTCGTGTTGAGGTACTTCTCGCTGTCCTTGTGCGGAGTGACTTCGCATGGGACGCGTTCAACAACCGTGATCCCCGCCTCCTCAATCGCGCGCACTTTGTCCGGATTATTCGACAGGAGCTTCAGTTCCTTCACTCCTAGAGTCTTCAACACTTCGACTGGCAGCGAGTACTCGCGTTGATCAGGCTTGAAGCCGAGCTTCACATTCGCTTCGACAGTATCGAACCCTTTGTCCTGAAGATCGTATGCTTGCAACTTCGCCATGAGTCCAATGCCACGGCCTTCCTGCTGTTCATAAACGAGGACGCCCGCGCCGGCAGCGGCGATCATGGCCAGCGCCATCTCCAGTTGCTGACGACAATCGCAGCGCAGCGATCCGAACACGTCGCCGGTCATGCATTGCGAGTGAACCCGCACCAGCGGCGGCGCGGAATGTATATCGCCCATCACCAGCGCCACGGCGGATTCTTTGCGTCGGTCGGTGTCGGTGCCGAAGTGGCCTTCAAATCCGAGTATCCGGAACGCGCCCCAGCGGGTGGGGAACTTCGCCTCCGCCATTTTCTTGATTGAATCTGTCGTGCTCACAGCTCAATTATATCGCCCCGCACGCACTCCGCACCGAGACCAAAAGCTCGCGCTTGCTAAAATGGCGCTATGGCAAAGCAACCGCGCTACACCCCGGAGCATGCGAAGGCAGGGCTCGATGCGAAGTTCCCGGAGATCGAATGTTGGCCCAACCAGTTCCCGCGCTACGAGATCGAGATCGACGATCCCGAGTTCACCTCCGTCTGCCCTAAGACGGGCCTGCCGGATTTCGGCCAGATCGTCATCCGCTACATGCCCGACAAGCGCTGTCTGGAGCTGAAGTCGCTCAAGGAATATCTGTTCAGTTATCGCAACCTTGGCATCTTTCAGGAAAACGTCGTCAACCAGGTTCTCGAAGACGTAGTGAAGTGGGCCAAGCCTGTATGGGCTGAAGTCACTGGCGAGTGGCGTCCCCGAGGAGGCATTAGCGGCACCATCACCGCCCACTGGCCAAGACCGAAGAAGTAGCCGCAAGTTCCGCATGTCATCCGAACTCAAATACGCGCGCATGACCGTGTTCCTGCTCACCGGGCTGAACCTGGTGAACTACATCGACCGCTACGTCCTGTTCGCGGTGCAGCCTCTGGTGCAAGCGGAGTTTCATCGCAGCGACGCTGCCTTCGGATTCCTCACGACGGCATTCATCATTTGTTACGCGATCATCGCGCCCTTTGTCGGCGTGTTGGCTGACCGCTATCCGCGTAAGTGGATCATCATGGCTGGCGCGATGGTGTGGAGCGCCGCCACTTTGTTGACGGCGTTCACCCACACCTATAACGAACTCTTCATCCGCCACTTGATCGTAGGCGTGGGCGAGGCTACGTTCGTTACCATCGCCCCGGCATTTCTGTCCGACCTTTTTTCGGAAGGGAAGCGCGGCCGCGTGCTGGGCATTTTCTACCTCGCGTTCGGCATGGGCCCCGGCATCGGCTACCTCATCGGAGGCTATCTCGGCCCGATCTACGGCTGGCGCACGCCGTTCTATGTAGCCGCCATCCCCGGCTTCATCCTCGGACTCCTTACGATCTTTATCCCCGAGCCGCGGCGCGGCGCCAGCGACACCATCGCGGCGACCCGCGAGCGCGCATCCCTGGGCGGACTCTTTCATAACCGCGCCTTCTGGACAGCCACGCTCGGCATGGCGATGATCACTTTCGCCATGGGCGGTCTCTCCGTATGGATGCCCACGTTCTTGTTTCGGGCACGTGGCGTGCCACTGCATCAGGCGAATTACATCTTCGGCGGCGCCACTCTCTTCAACGGCATCGCCGCTACGCTGATCGGAGGCTGGCTCGGCGACCGTATGCTGAGGCGCGGGAAGGGTGCTTACTACCTGCTTTCCGGAATCTCCGTTACGCTTGCGATCCCGCTCATGTACCTGGCGATCAACACGCGCGGGCGACTGCTCTTTCCCGCCATCGTGATCGGCGAATTCTTCCTGCTCCTCAATACCGCGCCCTTGAACGCGGCGCTCGTGGACTCGGTCGGCGCGAAAATCCGCGCGTCAGCCATCGCCGTGAACATCTTCATCATTCACATCCTTGGCGACGCCAGCTTCGCCCACGCTCATCGGCTGGATCTCCGATCATCACTCGCTGCAAACCGGATTTCTCGCCACCATCGTTGCGATCATCATCGGCGCAGCCATACTTTTTTACGGCCAGCGCTACGCCCCGCGCATCAACCTACATAGCTCTGCAAAGGAGACGGCTGACGCCACTGTTTGACGTATTTCTGGTGGATCACTTCCGTAGTGCTCGGCCTCGCGTGGCTCTCACGCGCGCTTGACGCCGCAATCGGCGCGCCTAAGATCAAGAACATCGCACTTCCCGAGTGGGACCGCAAGCCCGAAGACCCTCCGTCCCTTACGATCATCGTCCCGGCGCGTGACGAACAGCAGCACATCGAAGCTGCGATGCGTTCGCTGCTTGCGCTTGACTATCCACGCTACGAAATCATTGCCGTGGACGACCGCTCCACCGACAGCACCGGAGCGATCCTCGACAAACTACTGGCGGAAACGCGGGGTGCCCCATCCTTGCGCAGCAAGGGTGGGTATTTTGACTTTAGGGTCATACACATAACCGAACTGCCTCCGCGCTGGCTGGGCAAGACCCACGCCATGTGGACCGCCGCCCGCCAGGCCCGCGGTGAATGGCTGCTCTTTACCGACGCCGACATCATGTTCCGATCGGACAGCCTGCGCCGTGCCATCGCCTACGCCGAAGCGGCAAAGACCGACCACCTGGTTCTGTTTCCGCGCGTGCTGATGGCCACGTGGAGCGCGCGCATGATGTATATATTTTTCTCGCTGATGTTCGTCTTCGGACATCGCCCGTGGAAAGTGGACGATCCGCGCACGAAAGACAGCATCGGCGTCGGCGCCTTCAATCTGATCCGCCGGAGGGTTTACGAAGGCATTGGTACGTTTGAGCCGCTGCGCATGGCCGTCGTCGAGGACCTGAAACTCGGAGAGGCCGTGAAAAGCAGCGGGTACAAGCAGCGATGCGTCTTTGGTCACGGGCTGGTCAGCTTTCACTGGGAAGAGGCTGCTGTCGGCGTCGTCCGCAACTTCACGAAGAACTTCTTTGCGCTGCTTCAGTATTCCTGGTGGCGTGCCATCGGAGCCGCGCTCCTGCTTGGCTTCTTCAATCTGCTGCCTTTTGTGGGCCTCTGGCTGGCTCACGGATGGGCGCGCGCCGGGTTCGCCCTCGCCCTCGCGAGCATTGCCGGATTCTACGTCGGCATCGGAATCCGCGAAGAACTCTCGCCGCTTTACTTCTTCATGCATCCGGTCAGCACGGCGCTCTTCATGTATACCGTGCTGCGCTCGATGGCGGTCACGCTATGGCGCGGCGGAGTCGAGTGGCGGGGAACGACATACCCGCTCGAAGAGCTAAGAAAATGTGATGATGTGACG
This sequence comes from uncultured Acidobacteriota bacterium, assembly GCA_963777415.1. Lineage (GTDB taxonomy): Bacteria > Acidobacteriota > Terriglobia > Terriglobales > Acidobacteriaceae > JAEZPW01. The sequence goes on along the minus strand of CAVZQL010000014.1, from coordinate 100,039 downwards.
ATGTGATGATCTGTTGACCTGAAAGAAGCAGATCCTCGGCTACGCTCAGGATTCTCCTCACGGTTAAGATCGTCACTTCTTCACATCGTCAAATCAACACATAAAAAAATGCTTCTTTACTCGTCCGCCGTTCCGCCCAGGTCCGGTTTCTTCGTATAAGTCGTCTTTGTCTTAGTGGCCGCGGGCAGGCTTGACTTGGCGCTGAAGTTGCCGTGTTTCTCGACGTCGTAGTTCTTGGGCAGAGGCGGAAGTTTTGCCGCTTCTCCGCGCAATTGCTTCACGTCTTTCAGGATGATCTCGGCGCGGCCGTCATACTCTTCAATCCTGCCGCTGAGCTGGATCTCTTTGCCTGCAAGTTTCTCCACGTCGCCAACGTCCCGCAAATCGCTGGCAAAGATCACCACCACAAATGGACACGCTTGCACGTCCTCGCAGAAATCAAGGAACGTCGTGCCCTTCGAATGGCCGACCTTTAGCACCTTTCCGGTGACGCAAGCGTTTAAACCAACTCTTTTCGCCGCCTGCTCGATGGAAATGCAATCGGCGGCGAAAGCCGAGGAAGCGAACAAAAGGGAAGTGGCGATGATCAGATAGCGGTTCATATCAGCGATGCTCTCGAATTGCGCGGGCGAGACGCCCCCGCGACAGCCGGCGAGACGCCAGCGCTCCAAAGAAGAGTAATTTACAAATCGCAATTCACACGTTAGAAATTACTAATCCATGAATTCTGAACCGAACCAGCTCCCGTTGAAAGTGAAACGTCTTTCTCCAACCGCCGTTCTGCCGACCGTAGCGCATCGCGGCCAGGACCTCGGCTACGACCTCTATGCGTCCGAAGCCGTCACGATTCAGGCGCGCGGCATGGCCAAGGTCAAGACCGGCATCGCCATCGAGTTCACTTCCGGCCACGGCGCCCTGCTTCGCGACCGCTCTTCGATGGCATCGCGCGGACTCGCCGTCACCGCCGGCGTCATCGACGCAGGCTATCGGGGCGAGATCCAGGTCATCATGCACAACCTCGGCGCGAGCGATGTTGCGATCGCTGCCGGAGACAAGATCGTCCAGATGATCCCGGTCAGGCCGGAAACTCATTTCCCGGTAGAAGAAGTCGAAGACCTCTCCGAAACCGTGCGCGGAGCCGGAGGCTTTGGATCGACGGGGAAATGAACGGTGATCGGGTGATTACCCCCCTCTCTGCTCTAAAAAAACGTAAGTCTATGTAATCAAGTGACTTACGACCTCGATCTTGCGGGCGCTATTTATAAGTAGATGAAAATAGGGCACTTAAGACCTCGATTTACCCGCAACACAACCAGGAACCAGAAATCAGAGCGAGCTATGTCAAAGACCATTCTCCCGAGGCGCGTGAGAATCGTGAGCGCTTCGAGCCCCGTTTCTTGGGGACGCTTTCTACGATTTCAGGATAGAGCGGAAAAAGGAAATGCCGACAAGGGCGGGCGAAAATTTACGAATTCAGAACAAGATATGTCGAGGACCGGCGGCCTCTGGGTACAAGCCTGCCCCCGCTGCAGGCCGGTCTTGGCGCCGGATCCGCGGTTCCAACGGCGGCCACGTGGGGCCAATTCGAGATTGGTGTAACCCAATTGTATGTTCGGCAAAGCCTATTCAAGAATCACTTTCAATACACGGTTGGCAAGGTTTTTGCCCCGAACTACGTCGATCCCTACCCGTTCTTCGATGACAACAGGCAATTCCTAAGCCAGCAGTTTTCCACCAACACGACTATTCAGTCGCCCCTGAGGGGGTTCGGAGGGGTCGCGGCCTGGTTCCCAACCGAGAGCGGTTTGTATTTGAAGGGTGGCATGTTCACGTCCAACAGCAACGACACTGGCAGCACCGTCGGCGACTTCTTCAGCAAGAACCAACACTTCTACATGCTAGAAGTTGGCTTGAGCGGCCTCGCACGAACGGGTACCCCAATCCAGGTTCGCGGCCCTACGGACGCCAACAACCTCCACGTCACCGGATGGTACAGGGACTCAACGAACGTTAGTCCACGCTCCTACGGCGTCGCATTCAACGCCAACTACAAGATCGGCGAAAGGTTTTTGTGGTTTGCACGTGGTGGATGGTCCAAAGGTTTTCTAGCTAATGGGACGGCGTCTGGAGGAATCGGTTGGCGGCCTCCGAAGAAGACATCTGATCTACTCGGCGCAGGTTTCGGTTGGACTCGTCCAACGAGTAGCGCCCTGCGAAGCCAGTATACTGCGGAGGCGTTCTACCGTATCCACCTGATCCCGAACTTTGCGATCACACCGGACGTTCAGTTAGTTGCGCATCCTTCGCTGAATCCTACTGTGAACACCATGTGGGTATTCAGTCTCAGAGGGCGCGTCGTTTTCTGAAAGCGCGGCGGGTTCGGGTCTCAGAAAAACGAGTTTTTTCGCGTTCTTGTTGACGAACATTTCTTGGCCGGGCGGCAGCAGTGGTGGTGGTGCAGGCGAAATGCATAGGTCCTTCGCCTGCGGCTCAGGATGACTCGTGTGGGCGGCGGTGGGAGGATTTCTAACTATCTTTTCCCCACTCCCTCTCCCGGCTTTGTCGGTTCCATTCTCATCACGTCGTTGAAGCGGTTGAAGTAGTTGAAGAGGCCGATTGCGGCGGCGAGTTCGATGATTTCGCCTTCGTCGAAGTGCTGGCGGAGGTCGGTCCACATGGCGTCGTCGATGGTGTGCGGATCGCGGGTTTCTTTTTCGGCGAGGCGTAGCGCCGCCTTTTCGGCGGCGGTGAAGTCGGAGCGATTTTCGAAATCAGCGAGGTTCTCGATCTGGTCGTCGGACCATCCTAGCCGCCTTGCCAAGGCGGTGTGGGAGGACAGTCAATACTCGCAGTGGTTGATCTGCGACGTGCGCACGATCACCAGTTCCTTCAGCTTCTTCGGGACGGTGCCCGTCTCCATGACGGCGCGGAAATGGGCGATCATCGTTCGCAGGATTTCCGGACGGTGCGCCACCGTGCGGAACATGTTGGGTACGTTGCCGCGTTCCTTGATGAAGTGGTCGTAAATCGCCTGACTCTGGGGATCGACTTCGTCCCGGTCGAGACGCGTGATGCGCATGGGGAACCTCCGTGTGGCGATTATAAGCTCTGAAAAGAAATACGCAGAGGGCGCGAAGGTTGCGCGGAGGGCGCAGAGGGAGCAGAGAGGTGTACGAAACCGTTTCCGCTACAATGGAAGTTCTGTTTGCAATTGCTGTTCGCGCCTTTGATCCGGCGCTGATTCCATTCTGGAAGGGCTTGCATGATCCGTGGATTTTCGTTCCGGTACTGGTTGTTGATTACGGCCGCGTTGATGGGGTTCGGGTTTGCCGCTCCCGCGCAGACTTCGCCGCTGACGCCCGACATCCCCTCGAAATTTGAGACGCCAACCGCTTCGTATGACTACGTCAAGCGCGACGTCATGATTCCGATGCGCGACGGAGTGAAGCTGCACACGGTGATCGTCGTCCCGCGCGGAGCGAAGAATGCGCCGATGATCCTGACGCGCACGCCTTACAACGCGTCGAAGCGGGCCGAGCGGAACCAGTCGCCGTACATGCTGGCGACGTTGTCGCAGGGCGATGAAGTGTTTGTGGCCGGCGGCTATATCCGCGTGTTTCAGGACGTGCGCGGCAAATACGGGTCGGAGGGCGAGTACCTTATGACACGCCCTTTGCGTGGCCCGCTGAATTCCACCAACACAGACAATTCCACGGACGCCTACGACACCATCGACTGGCTGGTGAAGAACGTGCCTGAGTCCAACGGCAAGGTCGGGATGCTGGGGAGTTCGTATGAGGGCTTCACGGTGGTGATGGCGCTGATCAACCCGCACCCGGCGTTGAAGGTTGCCGCGCCGATGAGTCCGATGGTTGACGGATGGATGGGAGACGACTGGTTCCACTTTGGAGCCTTCCGCCAAACCAACCTCGACTACATCACGTACCAGACCATGGAGAAGGGCGAGGGCCACGAAATTCCGCGACAGGGCTACGACGACTACGACAACTTCCTGCGCGCAGGCTCGGCTGGAGACTTTGCCAAGGCCGCTGGTCTCGAACAGTTGCCATGGTGGCGGAAGATGAGCGAGCATCCTGCTTACGACGGGTTCTGGCAGGGACAGGCGCTCGACAAGATCATGGCCACGCAGCCGTTGAAAGTCCCAACGATGTGGATTCAGGGATTGTGGGACCAGGAAGACATGTGGGGCGCGATTCACTGTTACATGGCAACGGAGCCCAAGGATAGCGGGAACAACATGAACTTCCTGGTGATGGGTCCGTGGCGGCATAGCCAGGTGAATTACGACGGATATTCGCTGGGACCGCTGCAATGGGACGGCGACACGGCGCTGCAATTCCGTCGCGACGTGCTGCGGCCGTTCTTCGATCAGTATCTGAAGGATGGCGCGCCCAAGGCCGATACGCCTCCGGTGTTCATCTACAACACGGGCGAGAACCATTGGGACCGGCTGAAGTCATGGCCGCTGGCCTGTGAGAACGGCTGCGCGGTGAAATCAACGCCGCTCTACATGACCGCAGGTTTCGGCCTGTCGTTTAAGGCACCGGCGGAGCGCGATGCCAAGTCGGTCGCGGCTTATGACGAGTACGTTTCCGATCCGGCGAAGCCTGTGCCTTATGTGCCGCGTCCGATGAGGTTTGCGGACCACGATGCTTGGAAACAATGGCTGGTAACGGACCAGCGCGCGGTGGACGGGCGTCCGGATGTGCTGTCGTATACGACGCCGGTGCTAACGGAACCGGTGCGTATCAGCGGAGCGCCGGTAGTGAACCTCGTCGCATCCACCAGCGGCACGGACAGCGACTGGGTTGTCAAGTTGATCGACGTTTATCCCGGCGAGGTGCCGAGTCAGCAAGAGATGGGCGGGTATGAACTCGGCATATCAATGGACATCTTCCGTGGCCGGTACCGGGAGAGTTTCGAGACGCCGAAGCCGATCGCGGCGAATACGCCGCTGACATACAAGTTCATACTGCCGACGGCGAATCACGTGTTTCTGCCGGGGCACAGGATCATGGTGCAGGTGCAGTCGAGCTGGTTTCCGCTTTATGACCGGAATCCGCAAACGTTTGTGCCGAACATGTTCTTCGCGAAGCCGGATGATTACGTGAAGGCGACTCAGAAGATCTATCATGCGACTGGCGCGGCCAGCTTCATCGATCTGCCAGTAGTCCCGGCGAAGTAGGCGGGAAATAAAATCCCTCACCCGCGCCTCGGCACGAGTGAGGGACCATAACTAAGTAGTGCGGAGTTTTACTTGGAGAACGCCGCGACGGCCGCCGCTTCGTCGTCCTTGATGTCGAAAACGGTGTAGAGCTTCGTGATCTGAAGCAGGTCATGAACCTTTTTCGTCAGCTTAAGCAGTTTCAGTTCGCCGCCCTCGCGACGCACGTGCGTGAACGCGCTGACCAGTTCGCCGATTCCCGAGCTGTCGATGTAGCTTACGTCAGCCAGGTTCAGCAGGATATTCTTGTTGCCTTTGCCGAGCAGGTCGCGCACCGTGTCGCGCACGATCACGCTACCTTCGCCCAAAGTGATACGGCCGTTCAGGTCAACGATTGTGACTCCGTTTACCTGACGTGAACTCGCTGTCATCGTCACTGTACGTTCTCCTTCGCGTCCCCGGACTCGCCGCGGACGTGCTTTGTCATGATAATTTCCGTGCCTGGATCGAGATTGTTCACCTGAACCTCGTCCATAAACGCACGCATAAGAAAAATCCCTCGTCCGGAGGTCTTCAGCAGATTCTCCGGGGCCAACGGGTCGGGAAGCTTCTCCGTGTCCAGTCCTGGTCCCTCGTCCGAGATGCGGATTACGATTGAACCTACGCTGTTCTCGAAACTTATTCTGACCTTCTTATTGGGGTCGTATTTGTTGCCGTGGAGCACTGCGTTGACCACGCCTTCACGAACAGCCATGGAGATGCGCTGGACTTCGTCTTCCGAGAAGCCAGACTTCATCGCGAACTTCAGGGCTGTTTCCTCCGCATGATTCACGGACTCGAGCGTGGAATCCAGCGTGTACGACACCCTGTTCAAGGTCATTTCAGAATTCGTCAAGCCGTTCCGGGCTGAACAATTGTACAAGCCTACCCAGAATCTCACAGTTTGCCTTTCCCATCCGATATTGTCAAACATTGCATGAAGTTCCATCAAAAAGCTAGATGCGACATATCGGGAAGCGGTATTCTGACTGAGATGTCTTCGCTCGCACTCACGGAACTATTGGGCGCGCCAGTCTACGACTCGGCGGGCGTTCATGCCGGACGTGTGCGCGAAGTGGCGCTGTGCCCGCAGGACGATCCCCAGCGCGTAATGGCCCTGATCGTCAAGACGAAGGACGGCGACCGGCTCGTCTCGGCAAATTCGGTTGTGTCCGAACGGGGCGTTCACGCCGCGACGGCGCAATCCGAATGGACGCACTTTGCCGGCTCGGAAGGCATGCTGCTGCTTGGACGCGACCTGCTCGACCAGCAGATCATTGACGTCCACGGGCGCAAGGTCGTTCGCGTGAACGATATCGATCTGCAGCAGGAAACGGTCGATCATCACGTCATCCTCAAGGTCGAGAAGGTGGACGCAGGCGCACGCGGCGCCATCCGCAGGCTGCTGAGAGGACTCGTTCCCGCAGGCGCGCTGCGCGCTTTGGTGACGAAGATTCCCGAGAAGCCCATCCCATGGGACTTCGTGGATCTGATCGAGACCGACCCGGCACGCCGCGTGAAACTCAAGATCTCGCTCGAGCGCCTGGCCAAACTGCACCCGGCCGATATCGCCGACATCATCGAGGAACTCGCTCCCGACGAACGCCACGCCGTCTTCCAGACATTGGACGAAGAAGTCGCCGCCGAAACCCTCGAAGAGATCCACCCGAAACTCCAGGCCGCCATCGTCAGTTCACTGGATTCCGATCGTGCGGCCGACATCGTCGAGGAAATGAACCCCGATGCCGCCGCCGACCTGCTTGCCGATCTGAGTCCGGAGCAGTCCGAGGAAATCCTCGACGAAATGGAGCCCGAGCAGCGCGAAGACGTCGAAGAATTGCTCGAGTTCGAAGAGGACACCGCAGCCGGTCGCATGACGACCGACTACATGGCGCTTCCCGAGCATGCAAAGGTTTCTGACGCGGTCGAGATGCTGCGCAATTTCGAAGGTGGAATCGAGACGGTCAGCACTATTTATCTGGTCAGCGACGGCGAGAAACTTGTCGGGGCCGTGCCTTTGCCGAAACTTGTGCTAGCGGCGCCAACCGAATTGTTGAAAGCTCTGAGTTCCGAACCGATCTCCGTTCACGTGGGCGCCAACGAGAGGGAAGTCGCCGAGACTTTCGACAAGTACAACCTGCTCACGCTGCCCGTGCTTGACGAGGACGGCAAACTTACGGGCGTGATCACGGCTGACGACGTCATCAGTTTGCTGCGCAGCAAACTTTAGAGCATCTTCTCTGAACCTGCTGCTCGGGTTCCGTTAACTCTGTCCGGCAACCCCTATCATCCACCCCGAATCGCACAAATATTCCAAGGGGGTTCCAATGAAACGAATATTTCTGTGCATCGTGGCGGTTTTGCTGATCACCGGTTTTTCGATGGCGTCGGGCAAGGGCGCGCAAGCGTCTGCGTCAAGCTCTGGCAATACCGACGAACAAATCAAGAAGCTGGAGCAGGACTGGGCCAACTCGGTGGCGAAGGGAGACGCGGCTGCCATCAATAAATATGAGGCGAGTGACATCATTGACACCGATCCCAACGGGCGAGTCACTGACCGCGCGCAGGACGTGAAGGATGTGCAGACGGGCGACCTGAAGCTCCAGTCCCTGCAACTCGGCGACATGCAAGTCCATACGTACGGCAGCACTGCCGTGGTAACCGGACTTGGCAACCTCAAGGGGTCCTTCAAGGGAAAAGATATCAGCGGGACATACCGCTTTACCGATACTTGGGTGAAGCAGGACGGAACGTGGCAGTGTGTCGCCACGGAGTCAACGAGGGTGATCCCGGCGGAGCAGCAGTAACCCGCGCCGGTTTCTGCCTTCAGCATTTCAGGCCATGAGCGAGGGATGTTAAACTTCCTCTCTCATGGCTAGAATCTCCTACCTCGAATGTACGCGCTGCGGCGAGCGCATCGGCGCTGAAAACCCGCAGACAATCTGTCCCAAAGACGGCGGCTCGCTTTACGTCCGCTATGACCTCGCATCGTTGCGGGGTAAGTTCCCGCGCGAAGCGCTGCTCGGGCGCGCACCCACCATGTGGCGCTACGCCGAAGTCCTGCCGGATGCGGAGCCGGTGACTCTCGGAGAAGGCTTCACGCCCATGCTGCCCAGCCGTCACGATGAGCACGTCTTCATCAAGGACGAAGGTCTCAATCCGACCGGATCTTTCAAAGCTCGCGGACTGTGCATGGCGGTCACGATGGCGAAGGCCTACGGCCTGAAAAAGCTTGCGGTGCCCTCGGCGGGGAATGCCGCCAGCGCATTGGCGGCGTACTGCGCGGCGGCCGGAATCGAGGCGCACATCTTTATGCCCAAGGATGTGCCACAGGCCAACCTTGTTGAGTGCCAGGCCTACGGCGCAAAGGTTACGCTGGTTGACGGTCTCATCAGCGATTGCGCGCGGATGGTTGCGGAGCAAAAGCAATCTGAAGGGTGGTTTGACGTCTCAACCCTCAAGGAGCCCTTTAGGGTCGAGGGCAAGAAGACCATGGGCTACGAGGTCGCCGAACAGCTTGATTGGAAGCTGCCCAACGCGATCATATATCCGACCGGAGGCGGTGTCGGGCTGATCGGGATGTGGAAGGCGTTCGAAGAAATGGAGCAGTTGGGCTGGTTCGCAGCCGGTTCGAAATGGCCGAAGATGATCGTCGTTCAATCAACAGGTTGCGCGCCAGTAGTTAAAGCATGGGATGAAGAGAAATCCACAGCCGAGATGTGGCAGAACGCGCAAACGGTTGCCGCTGGTTTGCGCGTGCCCAAGCCCTACGCTGACTACATCATTCTCGATATCCTGAAGAAGAGCGGTGGCACTGCGGTTGCCGTCACTGATGCTGAGATTATGGACGCGCTCCGCTGGTGGGCGGCAAACGAGGGTATCTTCGCTGCGCCCGAGGGGGCCGCGTCGCTGGCGGCCTATCGCAAGCTGCGCTCCAGCGGTTTTCTTACAGAAAAGGACCAGGTAGTGCTCTTCAATACCGGCTCGGGATTGAAATACATCGACGTAATTGGCAGTGCACCAAAAATGGTGCAATGCCCAAAAACGAGGCAAATCGGCGGGATTATTCAACCGTACTGATTGTCTGTGGAAAACTGCCTGTGGTTGCCTGTGGAAAACCACGCTTGGGGTTGGTGCCCTACGTGGGGTTGGTGCCCCACGTTCCGCCGATCCGCGAAGCGGAGCGGCTAACGTGGGTCGAGCTGTGGAAATCTCATGACTGAACGTCTTTATTACAGCGACTCGTTTCTCTTCGATTTCGACGCCACCGTTCAAAGCGTGATCCAGCGCGATGGCCGGACTGCCCTGGTGCTCGACCGGACCGCGTTCTATCCGGCCAGCGGAGGGCAGGTCTTTGACACCGGTGCCGTGGAAATCGGTGGGCAGACGCTGCGCATTTGCGAAGTTGCGGAAGATGAAGCTGGTTCGATTTTTCACTACATAGGACCTGCGGCTAAAGTTGAAGCTGAAGGTGCCCCACGTTCCGCCGCTCCGCAAAGCGGATCGGCTAACGTGGGTCAAGCTGAGACGATGGGGCCCGCCGGACTGGAGTCCGGCGCTACGGCTCGCGGCATGGTTGACGCTGACCGGCGGCGCGACCACATGCAGCAGCATTCGGGGCAGCACATCTTGTCAGCGGCGTTTGAACGACTGTTCCGGATGCCTACCGTTTCTTTCCACATGGGCGACGAAAGCTGCACGATCGACCTCCAGACCGATACGCTCACCGACGACCAGGTGCGCGCTGTCGAGCGCGAAGCGAACCGGATTGTGCTGGACGACCGGGCTGTGGAAATCCGGTCGGCCTCGGTAGAGCAAGCGCGCGCGCTGGGCGTGCGCAAAATTCCGGACCATGTCGAGGGCGAGCTGCGGCTTATCGACGTTAAGGATTACGACCTGAACGCCTGTGGAGGAACGCACGTGCGGCGCACGGGACAAGTCGGTGCAATCCTGCTGCGTAAGCACGAAAAGGTAAAGCAAGGCTTTAGGGTCGAGTTCGTCTGCGGCGAGCGCGCCATAATAACCGCCCGTCGCGATTTCGAGACGTTGACAGCGGCGGCAGCGCTTTATGCGACGCAGATATGGGAGGTCCCTAACCTGGTCAGCAAGTCGCTGGACGAAGCCAAGGCGTCCGGCAAAGAACGCAAGAAACTGCTGGAAGAGATTGCCTCGCTTCTCGCCGGAACCATGTTGGCCGACGCGTCCGACAAGGGCGGATTCAAACTCATCACCCGCGTGTTCGATGATCGGGACCTCGCGTTTATTAAATTGCTGGCGCAGAAGATCACGGCCTCAAGTCCGGCGGTAGTTTTGTTCGGCGCGACTTCGCCTTCCTCTGCCGGACAACCGGGAATTGTCTTCGCACAGACGCCTGGACTCGGGAACGACATGGGCGCGCTGATGAAAGAGGCGCTCGTGACCTTGGGCGGACGCGGTGGCGGCAATCGCGATATGGCCCAGGGCGGCGCCGCGGCACCGGAGAAGATTGGCGCGGTCCTCGAGGGAATCGCGGCGAACGTAAAATCGTAAAATCGTAAAAACGGAAAATCGGAAAAAAACGAAAAGGCCAAACGGAACGCACGGCTTCGCGGTGACTTCCACAAATCAGCGAGGGCGGGACGCCCTCGCGACAGCCGTCGGGACGACGGCGCTACGAAAATCGGGGACGAAGCTGACTACAGCAGGTCACCGTCGAGCAGGCGGTCCGGATCCGGTTGCGAGTCGGGGACGGTGACGGCGGAAGCTCGTGCACTGTCGTCGGCAGCTTCGCCGGGGGCGAGGAAGATGTTGCCCTCCACGCCGTGCTGTTTTGTGTATAGGTCGTAATAGCGTCCACCAGCGGCATAGAGGGAGTGGTGGGTGCCGCGCTCCAGAATCTGCCCATTCTCAACGACAAGAATCTGGTCGGCTCGCCGCACGGTGGAGAGCCGGTGCGCGATCACGAACGTCGTGCGGCCACGCATCAGGTAGGACAAGCCCTGCTGAATCAGCTCTTCCGATTCGGAGTCGAGGCTCGAAGTCGCTTCGTCAAGGATGAGAATACGAGGGTCGGCCAGGATGGCGCGGGCAATCGAAACCCGCTGACGCTGACCTCCGGAGAGCTTCACGCCGCGTTCGCCGACGATGGTGTCGTAGCCCTTCTCGAAACTTTCGCCGAATTCGTCCACGCGGGCGATGGCGCAGGCGCGAAGAATTTCGCTCTCGGTGGCATCCGGTTTCGAGAACGCGACGTTTTCGCGGATGGTGCCGTCGAAGAGAAACGAATCCTGGAGCACGACTCCGAGGTGCTGGCGGTAGGAGTCGAGGCGAACGGTCGAAAGATCGACGCCATCGACGGAGGCGCGACCAAGATTGGGAGCGTGGAAAGCCGCGATGAGTCCGATGATCGTGGATTTCCCCGATCCCGAGGAACCTACTAGCGCGGTGACGGTTCCGGGGGCAGCGTGAAAGGACACGTTTCGCAGAACGGATTTATCGGGATCGTAGGAGAAGGTGACGTTCTCGAAGCGTATGTCCCCACGAATGTCGGGCAGGGGAACTGTGCGGCGCGGGTCGTCGTCTTCGGGGCGTTCGTTGAGCACCTCGCGGGTGCGTTCGAGTCCAGCGACGGCCTCGGTAATCTGTGTGCCGATGTTCACGGTCTGGAACAAGGGTGCGGCCAAATAGCCGAGAAATAATGTGTAAGTAAAGAAGCCGCCCAGGGTAAGAGTGCCGGCAGCGATCTGGCGGGTACCCATCAGCATGACGATCGCGCCGACGACTCCCATGAGCGTGGCCGAAGACAGGCTCAAGACGGAGGTCGCCGTCAGGGTGCGCAGGACATTCTGCAAAAGACGCTGAACTCCGGCGCTGAAGACGGCGTGCTCACGGTGCTCGGCATGATAGCCCTTGACGACCCTCACGCCGCCCAGCGACTCGGTCAGACGTCCGGTGACCTCTGCATTGATGCGGGCGCGCTCGCGAAAGATCGGACGGATGGTGCGGAACGCCTTGCGCAAGGCGAAGCCGAACACGGACAGGAATCCGAAGGCGATGGCGGTCATGGCCGGGCTGATGCGGACCAGGACGACGAAGGCGATGACGGCGGTGAGCAGGCCTCCGACGAAGTCCACGAGACCGGTGCCGAGCAGGTTGCGCACGCCCTCGACGTCGCTCATGATGCGCGAGACCAGCGCGCCGGTTTTGTTGGCGTCGTAGTAGGAAACGGGTAGGCGTCCGATATGCTGCTGGACTTCTTTCCTGAGCTCGGAGATCAGCCGTTGCGCGGCTTTGGAGAGAGTCTGCGTGAGGGCGAACGAGCTGAGTCCCTGGATCAGAGTGGCAGCGAGCACGGCGCCGACCAGCGGATAGAGCAGGCTGAGGTGGCGCTTTATGATTACGTTGTCCACAAGGTACTTGGTGGAGGCGGGCAGCACGAGCCCGGAGACGCGGTTTACCACCATGAGCGCGAATCCAAGGGTGACGATGCGCCAGCGCGGCCTGATCAGGCGACCGATCTCCGGTAACGCCTTGTTGAACTGCATCTTTTTCTTCGCGCCGCTGTCTGGGTAAGGAATCGAATGCATGTGCATGGCTGGAATCCAAGTACGTCGTGTTAGTTAGATTGGCGGCAAGGCGGGTTCGATTCCGGCAGTGCAGGAGAAGAGTGCAGGGGAAGAGTGCAGGGGGAAGAGTACGGGGGCAAGCACCTGGGGCGCGGCTCTTTGGCCCCCGGTATGATACCGTTTGTTTGGGGAATGCTGGCAGGAACGGAGTAGAGAGCAATGCTCAGGTCCATCGAATTTCCGCAGAAGCGCGCGCGTCCGCCACAGCGTGGCCGGCGCTTTTTTCTTTTCTCCATTCTCGCCATCGTTGCCGTTATTGTTTTTGGCAGCCGGACGGCGTTGTCGTATTACGTGGACGCGCTCTGGTTCGGCTCACTTGGCTATGGAGAGGTGTTCCGGAAGACCATCGGTCTTCAGTGGGCGGTCTTCGCGGCGTTTGCCGCAGCCACATTCGTGATTCTGTACGGATCGTTTTTAGCTCTGAAGCGTGCGCACCTGCCCGACTTGCCGAGCGGTCACACGATTTTCATTGGCGGGCAGCCGTTGAAGCTGCCGGTTGGGTCCGCACTGCGCCTCATCGGGCTCGGCGGGGCGCTTGTGATTGCGTTTGTCACCGGCACTGCGATCATGGCGGAGTGGCCGACGCTGGCGCTCTTTTGGTACGCACCGCGGGCGGGTGGCGTGGTCGATCCAATTTTTGGCAAACCACTGAACTTCTTTCTGTTTACGCTGCCCGCGTTGCAGCTCATCACTGGCTGGTTGCTGGCGATGGCGGTGATTTCCTGCGTGCTCGCCGTTTTCTTTATCTTCATCACGGGCGGAGCAAGGGTGTTCTCCGAGCAGCGGGATATCTACAACCCAGTGCCCTGGCGCGGATTCTCCATTACGTTTGCGTTTCTGTTGCTGGTGCTCGCGGCGCGCGTGTATCTCGGCCGCTTCGAGCGACTGTTTGAGGACCACACGATCTTCGGCGGTGTGACCTACCTTGACGCGCACGTCATCCTTACCGGCTTGCTCGTCGTCTGCGTGGCGCTCGTTCTAGGCGCGGTGATCGCAGCCGCCAATGCAGTGAGAGTGCCGCGCGGGAGCAGGCTTGTCGTGGCGGTGCTGCCGGCGGTCGTCTGTTTCTTTATTCTTCAAATCGTCGGCTGGTATGTGGGCAGCTTTATCGTCAAACCGAACGAACTGGTTCGGGAGCAACCGTATATCTCCCACAATATCGAACTGACGCGGCAGGCCTACGGACTGGACCGGTTCGCCCAGCACGAGTTTCCCGCCGAGACAACGGTTGAGGCGACCGATGCGGCAAACAATCAGGCTACACTCAAGAACATACGACTGTGGGACTGGCGTGCGCTTCAGGACACGCTGCGCCAGATTCAGGAAATCCGCACCTACTACGATTTTCCCGACATCGACATCGATCGCTACGAGCTTGAAGGCACCAATCGCGAGGTGATGCTTGCCGCCCGCGAACTGAACGTCGAAAAACTCCCGGAGAGCAGCCGCAACTGGATCAACGAGAAACTGATCTACACACACGGTTACGGCATCACGATGAACCCCGTCAATGGGTTCACGCCCGAAGGGCTGCCCACGCTGTATCTGAGCAACATGCCCGTACAGAGCACGGTGCCGGGTCTCAAGGTGACACGCCCGGAAATCTATTTCGGTGAGCTGACCGACACCGACGTGTACGTCAAAACACGGCAAAAGGAATTCAACTATCCGCAGGGCGAGACCAACAGCCTCACGTCTTACGAGGGCAAAGGAGGCATCGTCCTCGGCGGTTTCCTGCGCCGCATCCTCATCGCGTTCGACCGGGGCGATGTCGCAAAGCTGCCGTTCAGCGATGACGTGAACTCGGAGAGCCGCCTGCTGATGCGGCGCAACCTGCGTGATCGCGTCACGGCCCTGGCGCCGTTCCTCACTTACGAAAAGGATCCGTACATCGTGGTCGGCGAGGATGGCCGGCTGTCGTGGATACTCGATGCGTTCACGACTTCAGATACCTATCCGTACTCGACCCATTACCATCTCGGCGACGATTCCATCAACTACATGCGAAACAGCGTCAAGGTTGTGATCGACGCCTACGATGGGACCACGACGTTCTACGTGTTTGACACCGATGACCCGATCATCGCGGCCTATCGCGGAATATTTCCGAGCCTGTTCAAGGATGCGTCGGCGATGCCGGCCGGACTGCGCAAGCACGTGCGCTATCCCGAGTTATTGCTCAAATTGCAGGCGGAAGTGTACGGTCTGTATCACATGACGGATCCGGGAGTGTTTTACAACCGCGAGGATCTTTGGACGGTGGCCAGCGAAGTCGGCATGGGCGAGGGTGGACAGCAAGTGACCCAGGCAATACAGCCGAATTTTGTATTGATGAAACTGCCGGGCGAAAGCAATGTCGAGTTCGTGGAGATTCTGCCGTTCACGCCCGCCAATCGTAATAACCTGATTGGCTGGATTGCGGCGCGCAGCGACGGCGCAAATTACGGTACATCGGTGGTCTATGACTTCCCCAAAACCAAGCTGGTTGACGGACCGCTGCAGATCGAAGCGCGCATCGATCAGAACGCGCAGCTTTCAGGGCAATTGACGCTGTGGAATCAGCAAGGTTCGCACGTGCGGCGCGGAACCATGCTGGTGATTCCGTGCGGGCGCGCGCTCTTGTATGCGGAGCCGATTTACCTACAGGCCGAGCGGAGTCCGATGCCGGAGTTGCGCATTGTCGTGCTCGCGCTGCAGGATCGGCTGGTGTACGGATCGACCTTCGAGTCGGCGATGGCGGCTCTCTTCGGCGGATCGGCTTCGTCCTTAAGCCAAGCGGAGCCAGCGGGAGCCGCAGCCGCATCAGCCACCACGCCCCAACCCGCGGGGGATCTCAACGGGCTCATCGCGGAAGCCGCCAAAGACCTGGGCGATTACCAGCGCCTGACCGCGGAAGGCAAACTCGGCGAGGCTGGACAGAAGCTCGAAGAATTGAAGCGCGCACTCGAAAAACTGAACGCGCGTCAAAAATGATTCGGAGCTTTTCGAAACCTGCGCAGTAGGGAAGTCTCGCGCGGGACGCTTACTCGTAATGCAACGACTCTGTCGGTTGCAGCTTGGATGCCTTGCTGGCGGGCAAGTAGCCAAACAGAAGGCCTGTCCCGCAGGAGACGACGAAAGAGATCACGATCGACGCGTAGGAAATCGGGATGTGGATGCCGTATTGGGATGGAACCAGCGGCTCGACTACGAATTTAAGGCTTATGGCGAGTAAGATACCCAGCAACGTGCCGCTCCCGCTGACTAAGAAAGCCTCGAAAAGAAACTGGTAGAGAATTTCGCTTCGCCGGGCACCAACGGATTTTCGCAGACCGATCTCGCGAGTGCGCTCGGTTACGGTCACCAGCATGATGTTCATTATGCCCACGCCACTGACCACCAGCGTGATACACCCGACCACCAGGAGAACGGCCGTGAGCGCCATGGTGATGTTTCTGGCGGCGTCGAGAATGGCCGAGAGGTTTTCCACGTTGTATACCGCCTCTGGACGATGGCGCTCCTGCAGCATCTGGCGCAGCTCGCCGGTGACGGTAGGGACACTCTGCGGACTATCCGTCTGAACATACAAGGTCCGCAGGTATTCTTTGCCCGTGTAGAGTTTCATCAGCGAAAACGGAATCAAGATCGACTCGGGGGTGATTTCCGATTGCCCAAAGGTGGCAACGCGCTCGCGGAAGGTACCGATCACGGTGAAGCGGAGATCGCCGACGCGGATAACGTTCCCCACCATGTCCCGGTGAAACAGGTTTTCGAGTCGTTGAGAAAGCAGCGCAGCCTTGGCGTCAGTCTGCATGTCGATGCCGTCGAAAAAGCGGCCCTTCGGGATGAGGAGGTTGCGGATTTGCTGATAGCCCAGGGTGACGCCGATGAGAGTCACCTGATGTTCTTTGCCGTCAATGACCACGCTGGCGTTGCCGATGTCATGGATTCCGGCGACTGCATCCACATGCGGCAGGCCGCGGGCTGCCGCAAGATCGCCTAGAGAGATCTCGTCGCCAAGGGGACGGGTCAACTCGCCGGGAGGATAGGCCCAGATCAGGTTGGATCCCACGGCTTCAATCTGTCCGATTACGTAGTTTTTGCCTATCAGTGAAACGGTTACGACCAGCACGATGCAGGCGCTGCCCATAATGACGCCGAGCATGGTCAAGGCAGTCTTGACCTTATTGGCAAGCAAGGCATTGACTGCGACGCCCCAGATTTCGTTGTTGATCATGCGGATTTCTGCCGGGTGATGTCGCAAAACAGCTGAATGACAGCCCTGCTCACCTCCCGCCATTTTTCAGTTGTTTGATTGTCTCCAGCCCTTCGGCGCTGCATGGTGCAGAGGTTCCAGAGCCAGTGTATGCAGAATCGGCTTCCTGGCTGAGAACAGAGTTCCGGAGGGAGACCGCTGCCAGGGACGCAAAAATCACGAATTCGGGATTGAGAGGCTGCCGGTACGCAAGGTCTGAATGGGTCAGGTAATAGGGAATGGGGAACACAAGCAATACCAAGACATAGGGTATCGCCGCACTCGGTGAGCGATTGAACGCCTTGCGCAGACCTATCAGCGCGAGCACCGTGAAGGTCGTGCAGAAGAAGACATTCGCCGGGTCAAGTGGTTCTTCACGCAGGTATTCCGGATTTAAACTCCAGAACCCGGTCCACGTAAAAACCACGCGGCGAACGCATCTCCAAACGTAAATTGCCGGATGGGTCTGAAGGAAGTCGAGCGCCTGACGCCGCTTCTCCAGCATGTATCCCTGCTCTCCGAGGCGTCGAAATTCGTCGAATTCTTTGATGCTACCCGCTGGGTGAACGGCCCCATTCCACCAGTGTGAGGCGTTGCCAAGATTGCCGACGCAGACCTCCATCCAAAAGTTATCTTTCAAAAAGACGGGCTCAGGAAATACCCGATAGTTGCGAATCATCCACGGTGCGATCGTGATGAACAGGGCGAGAGCAGCGGCGCCTGCGGGGAGCTTCCAGTTGCTTTTCTGTCGGGAACGCCGGTAGCAAACCCAGCCGCCTAAGAACGGCAGAAGTGCCAGAACAACGGGGCTGGTGAGCGCGGTAAGGCCCCACAAACAACCGAAACCGGCCCACATCCAAACGCGCCCGCTATTTTCCAAGTGCAAAGCGGTCAAGAGAAGCAGCGTCACAAGCAGTGTGAGAAAACTGTGGTACCACATTGAGTCGGCAGAGTAGTAGATCGCGTAAGGAAAGAATGCCCAGGTCCAAACTGCCACCCTGGCCGTCGGCAGCCCGAAACTCTTTTTGGCAATGAAATAAATTGGAATGCAAGTCAGCGCCGAAATCAGACTGTTCAAGCCGAGCATGACTAGCGCCGCCGTTTTCGTATAGACCCCGCATAGCACGAATACAGCGCTCATCAGGTAGGGAAAGATAGGAGTGATCATTGCAGTCGGCCCCGTATCGATCCAATACGGGTTGCCGAAGCCGTGGCCAGTCACAATGGAATTGGCTACCTTTCCCATTTCGAAGCCGAATTCCCAGTGATTGCGCCCAGGCGCCAAGAATCCGCGGTAGACAAAGCCGACGACCACTAAGCGGACGGCAAGCGCCGTCAGAACAGCCCAGAGGACGTGGTTCCCCCAAAGCACGTGGTTCCTAAGACCGGCCGTGTTTTCCGAAACACTGGAGATTGTCTGTTTTACTGTCGAAGCGTCAACGCATTCTTTACGAAGGCCTGTCACGAGCAGCTCCCAAACTAGTGGCTCCATCTCAATGGGCGGATCCCTACAGCTTGGACGAATTTAAGCGGCTGAGTTCGTATAATGCGCTGGAAGCCGCGTGCTTCATGGCCAGGGAGCTCTCAACCCCGCAGGTACAACCCGGACATTCCCGCCGGATCATGGCCATACTCTGCTGAACATAAGCTTCCGAAGCCAGGATGTTGGCAAGGCTATCATGCAAAATGTTTCCGACGGGCTTTAGCGGATAGCAACCGGTCAATACATCGCCGTTTGATAGCACGAACACCTGAAGGTATCCGAGAACACAGGCCGGTTCATCGACATTTTCGTTGCTGTAATACCGCGTAATGTAGTCGACCTCATATCCGGGACGTTTGGCTTTGTCGCGAAGAAACTTTGCGATCTCAAGCACGTCTTTTCGTTCCGGCCACATGGAAGCGATATCGGCATCCTGTAGAAAGAAGAGACTGCGACTGAGTATGTTAAGGTCGATGCCAGCGCCCGCGTCGCGAGCCACATCGGCGAGAGTGCCAAGTTCCGAGGCGGAAATTCGATTCATCGTGATGGCGATGGAAACCCGCTTGTTCCGCAGCAACTTAATGCCTTCCATGGCCAAATCAAAATAGCCACGAATTCCGCGGATCTGGTCGTTTGTGTCCTTCAGTCCGTCAATCGATACCGAGACGGCCGAGATTGCGGAATCATTTACTTCTTTGTGAAGCTTCTTGAGCAGCAGTCCATTCGTTTGCAGGATGACGCGCTTGAAAGAGGAGCTGTTCGATTTCTGCAAGACCTGGAAGAAATCTCTTCTCAGTAGCGGCTCACCGCCCGTGAAACGCAAGCTGCCAATACCCGCGTCAGCTATTTGGTTCACAAGATCGATTGCACGGTCCGTGTCGAGTGCCTCATCCCACCTTGTTTTCCAATAGTCACAACTGATGCATTTGGCCTGGCAGTTCTCGGTTAGTTTGACGTGTGCAGAAAGCGGGCGAATGGCGGCAGGCAGAAATTTGGTGGAGACCTGACTGCCTAACCAAACGCGGGGAAGGTATGTCGCCGAAATTGCCATTCAGTAATCTCTTGGTGCGATATGGTACGCTTCTCGCTATTTAACGCAAGTCCCTAGCCTGTAAGTGGGATTCTACGAAACTATACGTGGATTCTAAACATCCGCACTTGGGTGCCGTCCCTTTGCCTACGCGGTTTTTCTCGCGGCTCTGGAATCCGGCAGCTTCTTAGATGCAGGTAATCGAAAGAATCGCGTGTGACACTGCTCCAATCTCGGAAGACTATGAGACCTTTGCTGGAAAGGTATAATCTAATTGCTCTAAGGTGGTCGGCCCAGCTTCCTCGCCCAGGAGTGAAAGAACTTGTGCGGCATCGCTGGATTTACCCATAAGAACGGTGTTGCGGACGCGGAGCGCATTCGCGATGCCACCTCGGCCCTCATTCACCGTGGGCCGGATCAGCAAGGCGTCTTTGAATCGTCCTGCGTTTCGCTGGGCGCGACGAGGCTGAAAATCCTCGACCTCGCCTCGGGCGATCAGCCAATCATTTCCGATGATGGCGACACCGTCATCGTTTTCAATGGCGAAATCTATAACCACTTGGAACTGCGGCGCGAGTTGCAGCAATGCGGCCACAGCTTCCGCTCCAACTGCGATACGGAAACCGTGTTGCACGCCTTTTTGGAGTGGGACAGCCAGTGCTTTGCCCGGCTGCGCGGCATGTTTGCCGTTGCGCTCTGGACGGAGTCGGCCAGACGCCTGGTGCTGGCCCGCGACCGTATGGGCATTAAGCCGCTTTACATCGCTCAGCGCGCGCAGGAGCTTTATTTCGGCTCCGAGTTGAAGTCGATCTTCGTCCACCCGCAAATCGAACGCCGCCTGAGCATGGCGGGCCTCGATTGCTACCTCTCGCTGAATTACGTGCCCTGCCCCTGGACGCTGGTCGAGGGAATCACGAAACTCCAGCCGGGACACTGGCTGGAGTGGCGAAACGGCGCAGTACGGAGCGAGCCGTACTGGCAGTTGCCAGCCGTCGCCACGCCCGGTAATCACACGATCGAGAGCGCCAAGGAGGAGCTTGATTCGCTGTTGCGGCAGTCGATTCGCGAGCATCTGCTGGCCGACGTGCCGCTGGGAGTGTGGTTGAGCGGAGGCGTCGATTCTTCAACGATCGTGCACTACGCCGCGGTCGAGCGCGGATCGAGTCTCAAGACGTTTTCCATTTCGTTTCAGGGACGCAGCTTCGACGAAACTGCCTACATTCGCCAGGTGGCGGCCAAGTATGGCACCGAGCACGTTGAATTCGACTTGAGTCCAGAAGCCGACTTGGAAAGCGCTATCGGCGAGTTCGCCTACTACTCCGACGAGCCCAACGCCGATGCGGGAGCGCTGCCCGTCTGGTATCTCTCGCGGCTCTCGAAGACACAGACCACGGTTGCCCTCAGCGGCGAAGGCGCCGACGAACTGTTCGGCGGATACTTGACGTACCGGGCGAACCAATTGTCCGCACCCTGGCGGCGATTGCCGTCGCCGTTGCTGCGCGGCGCGCTTTCGCTTGCCCGCCACTGGCCCGTCTCCGACGAGAAGATAGGCTTCGACTACAAGCTCACGCGTTTTCTGGAAGGCTGCCTGCTGCCTGCCGATCAGGCGCACGTCTATTGGAATGGCACCTTTTCGGAAGCGCAAAAACGCGCGCTCGTGCTTGCCGACAGACCCTCGGCGCTGGATAGCGTTTTGGGCGAACTGCGTGACGCACGCGGGGACGATGGCGGCGATGCTCCCTTCCTTTGGTTTGACCAGAAGTACTATCTTCCCGACGACATTCTGTCCAAGGTTGACAGAATGAGCATGGCTCATGCGGTTGAGGTGAGGCCGCCCTTTCTGGACCATCGCATCGTCGAGTTTGCCGCCTCATTGCCCGCGGAATGGAAGGTTCGTGGATCACGCCAGAAGTTCATCCTGAAAGAATTGATGAAAGATAAATTGCCGGCCGACGTTTTGCACCGCAAGAAAGTCGGTTTCGACATTCCCGCGCATGAATGGCTGCGTGGTCCGCTGCGCTCCTTGTTGGTCGATGCCGTGCAAACCGGTCTGTCGGACTACCCCGGGCTGTTTCGGGCAAGCGTCCTCGAGAGGTATTTGCGTTGTCATCTGGAGAGGAAAGTAAATGTGGGGTACCACCTGTGGGGATTACTGATCCTGTTTCTGTGGATGAAAAGGTGGCGAATCGAAGCGCCCAGCCCGGCGGCCGAGCGTGGAGTTCAGACCAAAGTCGGCACGTTTACCTGATCGTCCTGCTCTTCGCGGCAGCGGTTTACGTGGCTTGCATTGTGTCTCCGCCGTCGCTGATGGACGACGTGGATGCCGTGCAGGCCCAAATTTCGCGCAACATGCTGACCTCCGGTGACTGGGTCACGGCGCGTCTGGACGGCGTCGCCTACCTCGAGAAGGCGCCGCTGATTTATTGGACGATAGCGGGATTCTTTCGCGTGCTGGGTCCCTTCGACTGGGTGGCGCGGATACCCATTGCGCTCTCGGCTATCGCGCTGTGCCTCGTGACTGCCGCCTTCGGAGTCTGGGCCTTTGGCAAGCGTGCAGGACTCTACGCCGGATTGTCGCTTGCGACTTGCGTCGGACTGTTTTTGTTCACCCGCGTCCTGATACCTGACGTTATGCTGACGCTGACGACGGCACTGGCCATGTGGGCGTTTCTGCGCGTTCTCGACGAGCAGGAGCGGCATCCGCGACTCTGGGCATTGGTGTTGGCGGCAAATCTGGGCGTGGGATTGTTGCTCAAGAGCCTGATCGCCGTTGTCTTTCCTGTCGGTGCGGCTCTGCTTTACCTGGCGGTCACCCGCCAGCTTTTTTCGGTAGAGGTATGGAAGCGCCTGCGTCCGCTGAGCGGCCTGCTGGTGATTCTGCTGATTGCGGCCCCGTGGCATGTGTTGGCGACATTGCGCAATCCGCCTTATTTTGCTTTTGATCTGCACAGCGGCCCCGGCCAGTATCATGGCTTCTTTTGGTTCTTCTTTATCAACGAGCAGTTGCTGCGTTTCTTAAACCTGCGCTATCCGCACGACTACAACACGGTTCCGCGCCTGTATTTCTGGCTCTTTCATCTGTTATGGCTGTTCCCGTGGAGCGTCTATCTGCCGGCTGTGGCCAGGCTTTCGTTCCGTCCGGTGGATCGTGCCGGACGCGCGCGCTTGCTGGCCCTGTGCTGGGTAGGTTTCGTGCTGGTGTTCTTCACCTTCTCAACCACGCAGGAATACTATTCGATGCCTTGCTATCCGGCGCTGGCGTTGTTGTTGGGTTCGGCGATGGCAACTGGCGGCGACTGGGTGCGCTGGGGAACGCGCGTGCTTGGAGTGCTCTCGGCGCTTGCGGCGCTGGTAGTGCTTGCAATTCTTTTTGCCGTGAGGGGGGTGCCGGCGCCGGGCGACATTGCCGGCGCGCTCTCGCACCATCCGAAGGTTTACTCCCTCGCTCTCGGGCACATGCTGGACCTTACGCTACGCTCCTTCGCCTACCTGCGTTGGCCGCTGGCTCTCGCTGCGGGCGCGTTTCTGATCGGTGCCGTGGGGACGCTGCTGTACTCCCGTGCACGTACGAACAAGGCGCGCACGGAGTGGTCAGCACACCTCGCCATACTATCCGCGGCGATCATGATGGTTTTGTTCTTTCAGGCTGCACGTCTCGCCATGGTCGCGTTCGATCCATATTTATCCTCGCGGCCATTGGCGCAGGCGTTGGAAAGCTCACCGGCGGGCACACTCATTGTCGATCGCCACTATTACAGGTTTTCTTCCGTGTTTTTCTACACGAACCGCACGGCACTGTTGCTGAATGGGCGTTATCAGAATCTTGAGTATGGCGCCTATGCCCCCGGAGCACCGAATGTATTTCTGGACGACGCGCAGTTCAGCCGGTTGTGGCATCAGAGTGAAAGGTATTACGTGGTTGCGTACGAATCGGAGCTCCCGCGATTTGAGCGGCTGGCGGGAGATGCAGGAGTCGTCATCATGCGGCGCAGCGGAGGCAAGATGCTCTTTACCAACCATCCGCTGGGGGAATCATGACCCACTCAAGCCAAAATCGGGCTTGAATGGGCCACCGACCAAAACGGGGCGTGAATGGGGCACCAACGTAAAATTTCGGATTTCGAGGAGGACCGATGAAGATCGCGGTACTTGGAGGCGACGGTTATTGCGGGTGGGCCACCGCACTCTATCTTTCGGCGAAGGGGCACGAAATCGCGATTGTCGATAACTTCGTGCGCCGGCAATGGGACCACGAGTTGGGAACTCAAACGCTCACTCCAATCCGGCCCCTTGCAGAAAGGTTGCGCGTTTGGGACGAGCTTACCGGCCGCCGCATCGAATCGTTTGCCGGCGACGTCAACGACTATGACTTCCTATCCGCGTTTTTCCGGCAGTTCGAACCAGAAGCAGTTGTGCATTTCGCCGAGCAAAGATCGGCTCCTTACTCGATGATTGACCGCAAACACGCGGTCTTCACACAGGTCAACAACGTCGCTGGGACTCTCAACGTTCTGTTTGCTCTGCGCGAATTCCAGCCGGAGTGCCACCTGATCAAGCTGGGAACAATGGGCGAATACGGAACGCCGAACATCGATATCGAAGAGGGCTATCTCACGGTCGAGCACAATGGACGCAAGGACGTGCTGCCCTTCCCCAAACAAGCGGGCTCGTTCTATCACCTCTCGAAAGTGCACGACAGTCACAACATCATGTTCGCCTGCAAGATCTGGGGACTGCGCGCGACCGACTTGAACCAGGGCGTCGTCTACGGCACCATGACCGACGAGGTTGCGCTCGACAGTGCGCTGATAAACCGTTTCGACTATGACGAGGTTTTTGGCACGGTGCTGAATCGTTTCTGCGCGCAGGCGGCCATCGGACACCCGCTGACGGTCTACGGCAAAGGCGGGCAGACTCGCGGCTTTCTCGATCTGCGAGATACCGTCCGCTGCATTGAACTCGCCTGCTTGCATCCGGCCTTGCGCGGGGAGTGCCGCGTCTTCAATCAGTTCACGGAGCAATTCTCCGTGCTGGAACTGGCGCACATGGTACAGACCGCGGGCGCAAAGTTGGGGCTGGAGGTTGCCGTCGAGCACCTGCCCGATCCGCGAGTGGAAGCCGAAGAGCACTACTACAATGCTCGGCATACTAAGCTGCTCGAACTGGGTTTGACTCCCCACATGCTTTCCGACTCGCTGCTTGATTCCTTGATGAACATCGCCATCCGCTATCGCGATGGGGTGGATGCCTCATTGATGCGGCCGCGGGTGGATTGGCGAAAGGCAAGCAATCCGCGTACTTCCCGGGCGTTCGGCCAAGCGCCCGAAACTGTTGAATGGAACGTGGCAACGGTCGGCACAGGGACCGATGGCAAGTCGTGACCGTTTCTCATCCGAGGAAGCGGCGTGAACTCCCCTACCCCCAACCAACAATTCAAGTATGGCACGTTTGGGGGGTGTTTCCCGACAGTAAGAAGAACTTTATATTTGCCGCAATTTCAGGAGCTTAGAAGGAAAATGTCGGCGCGCGGGGGGCTTGACATCTCTAACGACGTCGGCGGCGTCGGCATGTGCACGGTATACATCTTTAGGCAAACTGGACTAAAAGCTCGGCTTACCTTTGACTTACGTCACAGTTCGGGATAACTGTGTAAGGCCTGATGTCGACAGCTATCCATTCAACGGATACAATTCCGAGCATGAAGAACCTGTTGCTTGCCTTCATAGTCGTCTTGTTTATTAGGTCGGATGCTTGTTTTGGGCAGAGCACTCAGCCACCTTCCGCTGTCGGACGAGAGCAGCCAATCACAATCAAACAAGGTGATAACGTTTCACCGCCCCGGTGGTTCACACTACCAATCAGGAAGATGCTGAAGAACGGAATCAGAGGAACGGTCGCTATTCAGGGAGTGGTAGGGTACTGATGGACGGCTGAATGACGCTTCTGAATTAAGCGGTGGACATGTATCACCACAGAATGAGGCTTGCTTTGGAGGGTAAACAATGGAGATTTGAACCACTAGCAAAGAAGCTGATGGGCCACGCCAGTGACGAGTATGCAGGACAACTGTGGAAGTCACGATTTCTGGCTGTATTCTGATGACAATATCGAACTTCTTACAGACATTCCCGAAACGGGATTCTCTTGCGAGATGCCCTGTTCTCGGGCCCTCTCGTCGTTTTATCATTGTCGCGTCAGGTGAAAACACTCATCATGGTTCTGCATTGCAATAATGCTGACGCAAGCCGTGGCACAAACACCTCCGGCAGACCCGAAGGATTTTCTAAGGATTCTGCACTGGATTCCGAGTATGTCCCGCCGCCAGGCATGGACGACCGAAACGACCGACGCAACGAAGACATTCTGCGCAGAGCAGCAGCAGCCGAGAAAACGAACTATGGCCCTCTCGCTGTCGCTGACGTAATCCGGCCCCGATGACACTACAAGTATTGGCGAACGCAGCTTGGGAATACAGTCGTATCCAGGCGGCAAGTTACCACGTTTCTACTGACCGTGATGTCACGTCAAATATTGTTCCGAGCTTACAAGGTGAAGGAGGGCGCTCAGCTGAGACGCTTTTACAATTCCGAAGGATTGTCACAATTGAGGATTTTCTTTGGACGACAAGCCTCCCCGCCCCAAACCGCCAGATCGGAAATAAACAGGTACCCAAGTTTGCGTGGTGTCCGGCTGTAAGAAATCGCAAGAGTTCAGTCGTTTTGTTGCAGGGACCGACGAACTCTGGACAGCATGAGAGCGGATGCAACGACCGGATAACTGGCAAAATATGCGCTTGCAACTCACAATCTCGATTTGGGACAGAACGCCCTCTCTCATCGAAGGGCCCGCCACCGAGGGCGGTGGGCTATAAAACCGGTTCCCGCCGGACTGAGTCCGGCGCTACGCTTGACGTTTGACTTTCCGTGGCTCCGTGTCGCCGGGTGGGTTTGGCGGTTGTCAAACGAGATATCGCCACGACGGATCATTTCGTTTGCGGCACGTTCTCCAGTTGACCGGCTTCGCCATCAACGGGAACGAGTTCGCCATCGCGGATACTGTACTCGACGTTGCGCCATCGTATCGTGTTGCGAGTGAAGCTGAGCAGCCAGATCCCGAAGGCCATCGCATCCCACACGGGAATCAGCGGTAGCTTCTTCCACAACGACCGCTGTTTCAGCCCGTGGATACCAATGAGCCACGTCATCACGGTGCGCAAAAGAAGGTACGCGCCGAAATAAGCGCCGGCCACGGCTGCCGATGGATGCAGGGCGACGGCGACAATTGACCAGGGAAGTCCCAGGGTAAAGATCAATCCCAGATGTCCGCCCGGCCGCATGTGTCGCATCACGACCATCCAGCGCAGACGCTTGTGGAAGAGGTCGCCCAGAGAGTGATAGTCGGCGACGGTTGCAATCGTGTACGGCAGCAGTTCGACCTTATATCCTTGCTCGGCGATCAGGCGGCCCACCAGCATGTCGTCCGCCGGACGATTCTCGATGGCCTCGTAGCCTCCAAAGCCCGCGAGGTGAGTGCGGGTAGTGGCAATCGTGGTTCCGAGCGCGAATTTCACGCCATCCAAATATTTCGCGACGAGAATGCCGGCATAAAAATCCGAGAACATGCCGATCGACTGAATGCTGTCCACGACCCCCTTCTCCAGTATGGGAACGTAGAAACAGGTAACGGCACCAACCGTGTCAGCCGCCAACGGCGCGACGAGCGTACGCAGATAGTCCGGCTCGACGCGGACATCGCTATCGTTGATCACCACAACCTCGTGCTGCGCTTCAGCCACCAGGCGAGCCAGTTTTGCTACTTTGTCGTTAGCGGCGTTGCGCCCTGATCCGTAGAGCACGCGGATGCGGCGCTCGGGAAAATTGCGGCGCAGTTCGTCGAGTATGGGAAGCACTGGATCGGTACGGTCGTGTACGCAGAAGACGAGTTCGTAGCTGGGGTAGTCCTGTCGGCAAAAGCTGGCGAAATTTTCATAAGCGTCGGGGTCCGAGCCGCGGATCGGTTTCAGAATGCTGACTGGAGGCAGAAAGCTATCTCCAGTCGCCACAGCGGGGGTGCCGCACCCTTCCCCTTCAGGGGAGGGTGCGCAAACTGCGGGCGCACGCCGAAAGAATCGCCACGAGCAATAGATGGCGATCAGATAATAGATGAACGGAAATACGGCGATGCCAAGTAATGAGTAGCGGAAATAGGCAGCAATCATTCAACCCTCCGGCTAACTCCGACGCAGTAATCATAATTGAGGGGTGCCCTACCCTTCGCCGATTTTGCGAAGGGTGGGGTAGTTAGCAAACCTTAGTGCAGGAAGTCGAAATCCACCATGAACTTGCGGTTGTAATTCCCGAAAAAGGTCCCATACAGCGGGTCGCCGATGTTCGAATGCAATTCCAGCGGATTGAAGTGGTTCGTCAGGTTCAAGCCCGAAAGCGAAATCCGGATCGCATGTTTCTTGATCTGAAAATCCTTGGATACGCGCATGTCGAATGAGAAGTAGCGGGGGAAGCGGCTCTGCGGGCCGCTCGTGGCTATATACTGCTGCAACACATTCATGGACTGGTACGGGAACCCGTTCCTGAGTTCGACATGAGGCATCAGCTTGATCGTCTTCGACAGCGAGTAAGTTCCCCACAGCAGAAAGCGATTCGGGATCTCGCTCGGCAAACTCGTAATCAGCCCCTGCTGAATGACCGGGAACGGGACGCCGCCGAGATAGCTGGCGGCATCGGTAACATTACCTCGCGCATACTGGCGAACGTAGGAGAAAAAGAACTGGCGGTTTGAGCTGGCGCCGATCTTCGAGGTGAACTCGAACTGGCGAGTCCGCGCCGAGCCCGACGATCCAAGCACAAACGCACTTTGGTTCGCTATCTGCTCGGGCAGAAGGGTGATCATGTCCCGCGCCTGGCTTTGCAAATACTTGACCCGAAGCGTCAGAAAACCCGTG
The DNA here is from genome assembly GCA_963777415.1 of uncultured Acidobacteriota bacterium. GTDB lineage: Bacteria > Acidobacteriota > Terriglobia > Terriglobales > Acidobacteriaceae > JAEZPW01. The sequence goes on along the minus strand of CAVZQL010000014.1, from coordinate 71,505 downwards.
ACCTTGCGATCGACCGCCACGTTCCACGCCACGCTGTAGGGAGCGAAGTTTCCGCTCTTCTGCGAGCGATCCACGAACAGGAAACCCTGCTCCGCCTGCTGATTGGTGACGTTCACGAAATGCTGGACGCCGGTCACGACGCCGGCCGAATTGTAGGAAGTCAACGTCTGTTGCGGATAGCTGTTGAACGCGTACACGTCCAGCGGCACCGCGTCGTAGAAGACGCCTACGCCGCCGCTGACAACGGTCTTCCCCGACTGGTCGGGCGACCAGACAAACCCCGTGCGTGGAGCCGTGCGGAACGTGTGCGTGACCGTCTGCCCTTCCAGGCGAACCCCTGTGTCGAGGGCAAAGTGAGGGTTCAGCACCCAGTGGTCCTGCACGTAAACCGCAGGCTCGGTATCGGAAACCGCGTACGGTTGCCCACCCGTGAAGGCGATGCTCTGTAACAGATGTCCGCTATTATCGCGAAGCTGCACAGGTTGAGCATCGAACGTCCCTTGATTTTCGGCGTGCCCCACAACCGAACCGATTTGCAGGGTATGTTCCCCGGCAAAATGCAGAGTGCGCGGCGTCCAGTTTTCGATCCATTGAAGGCGCGACGCCGATCGCGACTCCCGCCCGAAATAGTTCCCCGCGTTCCCACCTGGGGTCAGCACCATCTCCGCGAAGCCCTGAGGCGATGTCGCGCTGCTAACGTGGGTTATGGCAAAAGTGCTTTGCAGAAGGCCGCCCCCTAATGCCAGCCGGTCCAGAATCGTCCCGGTGCTTTCGTGAAAACTGGTATTCGGCGTGACCGGCTGCGGGTTGAAATAATCGAGGCCTGAAAAATCCCGTGAATGGGGCGCGAAGTGAAAGCTTGCGGTCAGAGTCTGGGTTGGGGAAATGATTGCGTCGAGCTGAGTAAACGAATTGATCCCGCTCGTCGTCGTCTGATTAAAGGGAAAAGGGAGCGTCCTTACTGATTCCTTTTTGATCAGATACTCGGCGCCTTCGAGAAAATAAAGCTTATTGGGGATGATCGGCCCGCTTACGTTTACTCTTGGAGTCGCATCCTTCAGTCCCTGAAGGTGGCCGCTCCTGATCCGGAACTCGGGCAACGGATCGTTGAGGCTGAAGTCCCATTTGTCGCTACCGCGCTTGGTTTGCGCCGCCACAACGCCCGCGATGAAACGCCCGTACTGCGCGAGGTAAGGCATCTCTGAAACGGAGATGGTTTCAACGCTGTCAATGGGAACGCTCTGTCCGAATGCGCCCGTCGCCGGATCGGTTACATCCACCGAATTCACAAGTAAGGCGCTATGGTCTTCGCCGTACCCGGCGATTCTCACGGACCCATCTTTTCCTCGCACGATCCCAGGGATGAGCGGCAGCGTGTCCTTGAGTGTCGCGGGCTTGCCCACTGCATCTTTCGCCTGCGTTGTATCCAGCTTTTGCTGGCTGCTGGTGGCTTCCTCGGTGACCGGATTGTCCGCCGTCCCTTCCACCACGATCTTCTGCTGGCTCAGGGCTGCCTGCGTCAAGACCACATCGACGCCCTGCGTAGTGATGTCCGCGCCCAGTTGCAGCGCGCTCTCACTCGCGACGTAGCCTGTCTTGCTAATCCTCAACTGATAGGTTCCTGCCCCGGAAACAGTGAGGCTCGCTTTGCCTGTGTTGTCCGACTGCCCGGTGGCCAGCACTTGCCCCCCACGGAGCACTTCAATCGTAGCCTGCCCTACTGGCTGGTTCTGGCCGTCAGTGACAGAGAACGTTAGCGCGATCGACCGGCCAGCCTCTGGCCCGGAAGCCCATGCCGCGCCGCGGGAAAACACAACGATTGCGAGCAACATCGCAGCGAAGGAGGCTGCCAATCGAATTTTGCGGATTGTTGTAGATCGCGATTGAGGTATGGTCATTTCAGGCTGCAACAAGCAGAGTACTCCCATTCGGCTTGTATGATGCTCAAAGACACAGTCGTGCCTCTTCTCACATTATTACAAATCAGTCATTTTCTTCGACGTTGCAAGCCTTTGCATGTCGGGCGACATGCTCACCGTGTTCGTTAAGTGCGCGCCGGATGCGCCTGCGCAACGTGTTTGTCGAGGTCACAGCGCGATTGTGCAACATAATCGCAGGCAGGGCACTTCAGTTCTTCGTTACAGCAACTCGATGTGCCGCATGAAGGTGGCTTCGGCTTGGGGCTAAAGGGGATGATGACGGCCATACCAGAGGATAGATAAATCATTGCGCTCACCACAATGATACGAACTACTTAGTATCTCTTTGATTTGTACGCACCGGAGAAGCGGCCTTCTTACGTGTGACTCTATACGCACCGCCCGGTGCAATTGTCACCGCTTGCAGCCGGACGGCTCCATTACGGTAACTCCAGGCTTTTTACCCGATACAAATCATGAGTAATAGTGAGGAAAAACTAACGCGGACTTTTGAGCACGTCCAGTGCAACGGCTCTCCCGTCTACGTCAGCCTCTGCCTCCGTTGCCATATCGCAGTTGCATGGAGCCCTAGACCGGAATTGTTAAATATCGCCGACATCGCGCACCACCACCGAATCACCCTCGCTGAGGACACCCCCGAACCCCTTGACAGTTGGATCACTGCTGCGTGACAAAGGCAAGGCTCAGGCCAGCCACGTTCCGATTTTGTGGACAAACGACAAAAGCCGCCCGATGGCGGCCTTTGTCTCACTGAAAAAGCTGGCGGGGACGACGAGACTCGAACTCGCGACCTCTGCCGTGACAGGGCAGCGTTCTAACCAACTGAACTACGTCCCCAGCTCTGATGCACGTGGCGTTTGCACGCCGCGTTGGTACAAAATCGTGAAGCTTTGGTGGGCGGTGTAGGATTCGAACCTACGACCTCCTCGGTGTAAGCGAGGCGCTCTAACCAGCTGAGCTAACCGCCCCTCCGCTCATCCCAGAAACGCGGTTCCCGAGTAGGCCGCGCAAGCGCGTCTGACGGACCGTGGCTGGCCGCTCTCTTCAGGCCTGCTATGCATCGCTTCCTTTGCAGTATAAGCGACAGCGGAAATTTTGGTCAACCGGCAATGCGGGATCTCATCAGAAATCGCATCATATTTGTTTAACGCTGGCGTTTGTTTAAGGCTGGCGCACTCGGCCGATCTGAGGCCGGGAATCTCCACTGTGCCGGCGTCTTTCTCCTTGTAGGGGCGGACTAGTGGTTCGCACGCATCGCGATTCTGTATTCCGGGGGTGAAATGAAAACCATTCTTTTCGTTGACGACCATGAAGTGCTGGCAAGGCTGAGCTGCGAAATCCTGGAAATGCAGGGGTACGGCGCAGTATCGGCTTACAGCGGAGCGGATGCTCTGGCTAAGTTCGAGAAGCGGAGGTTCGACATGGTCGTAACCGATTACCGCATGGATGGCATGAACGGCCTGGAACTCGCGCGCAAACTCCGCAGCAAGTACCCCGATCTTCCCGTCATCATCGTGACCGGCTACGGTCCCATCGATTGCGGCAGGGACGCTGATGCCTGCCTTCCTAAAGACGATCTTTTTCCGGCGCTGCTCGAAAAGATCAGACTTTCCCTGGGAGAGGCGGAAGCGGAAGCCGACGAGGCCGAGGTCAAGACGGGAACCTAGGAATCGGAAAAACGTAGAATCGTAAAATCGTGAAAACGGAAAAGCGACAGGCCGGCGAAGAGCACCGCAAGCCAGAGCCCAAGGCAGATCAGCAAATCGCAATCGCAAGTCACAACCGGAAGTCTCAACGCGGCGCACGCATTTGTTAGACTCTTTCCGTGCGCCGTTTGATTATCAATGCAGACGATTTCGGACTTACGCCGGGCGTGAACCGCGGCATTGTGCGGACTTACGACAACGGCGTAGTGACCTCGACGACGCTGATGGCGAACGCCTCGGCGTTTGAGGATGCCGTGCAGCTTACGTTAGCGAGCGGCCAGCGTCACGGGTTCGGGGTCGGCTGTCATCTGGTTCTGGTTGATGGTGAACCGCTGCTTCCCGCGGAGCAGGTTCGAAGTCTCACCCAGGGTAATGGCGATGGCCGGGCGTTCCGCAGTTCACTTGCGAGTTTCGCGGGACACGCCGTGCGCGGGCGCCTCGATGCAGCTGAGATCGAAGCCGAAGCTACCGCCCAGTTTCAGAAAATACGGGCTGCCGGAATCGAGCTTTCGCACTTCGACGCCCACAAGCACGCTCACCTATTTCCTTCCGTTTTGAAACCTGTGCTGCGGGCCGCCCGGAATTGCGGCCTACGGGCGGTACGCAATCCGTTTGCGCCGGTCAAGCCGCTGGCGTTCGCGCACCTGCTGCGGCGTCCGCACCTGTGGAAGCGATATTCGGAAGTGCGTGTTCTGCGCGGCTTTGCCCAGAGCTTTCGCGAACTTGCCGCCGCGGAAGGCATGCTCACGACGGACGGCACTTTCGGGATCGTTGTAACGGGTGCGCTGGACGCGAAACTATTTGACGCCATCGTAGGTTGCATTCCCGAAGGTACGTGGGAGCTATGCTGCCATCCGGGGTACAACGACGCCGATCTGGCAAAGGTTCGCACGCGGCTTCGCGAATCGCGCGAGCAAGAGATGAATGTGCTCACGTCGGCGGCAGCGCGTGAAACGCTCGAGAAACATGGCATCGAGTTGATCTCGTATTGGGATCTGCGGTGAATCGTAGGCCTAGGGCATCCATCCAATCAAGAACGCAAGTTCATTTCAGGGTCGAGAGTTAACGGAACGAATCCACAATGAAAATCGGCATTACGTGTTATCCGACATACGGCGGCAGCGGCGTCGTCGCCACCGAACTGGGAATCGAACTGGCGCAGCGCGGCCACGAGATCCACTTCATCACCTATGCGCCGCCGTTCAGGCTGACTGAGCAGCAGCCAAACATTTACTACCACGAGGTGCAGGTCTCGCAGTATCCGCTGTTCGAGTACCCGCCTTACGATTTGGCGCTGGCGACGCGGATGGCGGAAGTGGCCGAGATATACGATCTCGACCTGCTGCACGTGCACTACGCGATCCCGCACTCGGTAAGCGCCCTGCTGGCGCGGCAGATGCTCGCGGCGTCGCCCAAGCACAAGCGTCTGCCGTTCGTGACCACTCTGCATGGCACCGACATCACGATCGTGGGGCAGGACCGTTCGTATCTACCGGTGACGCGCTACGCGATTGCGGAGAGCGATGGTGTGACGGCGATCTCCGAGTATCTGCGCGAGCAGACGATTACGGAGTTTGGCATACAGCGGCCGATCCAGGTGATCTGGAACTTCGTGAATTGCGATCTCTACCGCCGCTTGCCGGACTGGAAAGAGCGGCGGCGCGAATTCGCAAAAGATGACGAGCGCATTCTGGTTCACCTGTCGAACTTCCGTCCGGTGAAGCGGGTTACGGACGTGGTCGAGATTTTCGATCGCGTGCAGAAGGAACTACCGGCAAAACTGCTGCTGATCGGCGACGGTCCGGACCGTTCGGCGGCGGAGTGGCTGGCGTGTGACAAGAAGATTCACGACCGCGTGATCTTCCTCGGCAAGCAGGACCGCGTCCACGAAAAGCTCGGGCTGGCGGATGTGATGCTGATGCCGAGTCAGTTGGAGTCGTTCGGATTAGCTGCCTTGGAGGGCATGGCTTGCGAAGTGGTGCCCGTGGCGACCGCCGTTGGAGGCGTGCCGGAGCTGATCGACGACGGGGTAACCGGCTTCCTTGCGCCCGTGGGCGACGTAGAAACAATGGCGCGCAGGACCGTCAACATCCTCTCGGACGAAAGCGCGCTGCGGGCTATGGGGAACCAGGCACGGCTTTCCGCGCGCGCCCGTTTCTGCGCCAGCAAAATCATTCCCGAATACGAGAATTTTTATCGGTGTGTGCTGGAGAAGAAATGAGCTGCGCCGAAAATCCCCACGTTAGCTTAACCAACGTGGGGATTCGTTCGGCGTGAGCGCATCGGTTGCCAATTCTTTCTACAGCACCTGCAACGCAAAGGTCGCTGAAATCGGACCGGTGGGGGTAGTGACGGTTGCCGTGATCGTGACAGTTTCCATTGGCGCGGTCATGGCTGCCGTCGCGACACCACCGCTCGTAATCGGGACGTTGGTTCGGTCCGAAGATGACCAAGTAACATTCGTGAGAGTGACCGGCTGATTGCCAACGAGGTTGCCGGTTGCGGTAAAGGTCAACGAGCCACTGCCGGGAGTAATTGTTTGCGCTCCTCCCGTTATGTTGATGGATTGCAATGCGGCTGACAACACGGTTGCCGTGGTGGTCCCGCTGATTGAACCGGAAGTAGCGGTGATGACCGTGGTTCCCATGCTGGTACCGCTGGGGAGAGCGCCGGCGGTGAGCATTCCATTTGCGCTGATCCCCGCAACGCTGGAGGCGGAGCTGGTCCAGGTGACGTTGCTGAGAGTGCTGGTGCTGCTGTCGTCATTGATGCCGGTAGCGGTCATTTGCTGTGCGTTCTGCGTGCTCCCCACCGCGATGGTCGGAGAGGCCGGACCAACATTAATCGATTGAAGGATCGCATTGGTGAAGAATCCGTTGCACGCGATGAGCGCCAGAGTCAGCAAAAGGGCTAGAGAAGATGCGATGCGGAACATGGATCGGTTTGTAAACATGATGTTTGATCCGTGAGAGCTTCTGGATGGAGTATAGCAGGAGAATACCTGCTCAGGCGCTATGGAAACTGCAAAGTTGCTGTATTCTGCCGGGCTTTGAAAGGCACGGCTTCAAGCCGTGCCAACAAAGACCTCTACGAAGACGACTACGGGTTCACCGTCAGGGTTGTGCTGGCGGATACGGACCCTACGGCGACGGTGATGGTCGTCGTCTCTGCGGCACTTACCTGCTGCCCGATCGCAACTCCTTGAGGAGAAATAGTCGCGACGGACGGATTGGAGGAAGTCCATTGGGCAGTGCTGGTCACGTTCAGGGTCTGTCCACCTGCCGTGGTCGCCGTGGCGGTGAAGGCCTGCTGTTGGCCCGACGTGATGAACGGATTGGTGGGGCTGATGGTGATCGAGGCTACGCCGGCGTTTCCTACGTTCACGGTTGCGGTGCCGGTGATTGCGCCAGATGTGGCTGTGATCGTTGCCGTCCCGTTGGCGACACCAGTGACCACCCCTGTGCTGCTAACCGTCGCGATCGTCATGTCGGATGTCGTCCACGTGACATTCGTAAGCGTGCTGGTACTGCTGTCGTCATTGACTCCCGTTGCGGTCAGTTGCTGCGTGCCGCCGATCTGCACCGTCGAGGACTGGGGGGTCACGCTTATGCTGGTCAGGACTGGGTTGGTGAAGAACCCACCGCAAGAGACGGCAAGCATCATGAACAGCACCGTAACCGCAATGCCGGACAGCCGAAAGGCACGCTTCGATCGCATGGAAATTTGATGCGCGTTTCGCGGCCTTTGCTGCTGCCAATCAGGCGGGGTTGCTGAGTGTCAGCTCTGTTTCGCCACTGCGGTGGTGACGCCCACCGATTCCATTGCGAGGATCGGTAAACGCAATCGGATGGCAGTCCCGCGACCCTGGCGGCTTTCAACGATCATTGCCGCGCTATCACCGTAGAGCACTTTAAGGCGCTCGACGACGTTGGCCATGCCGATGCCGGTTCTGCCGGCGCCGGTCGGATGTTCGCCGAGATTACCCGCGCCCATGCCAACTCCGTCGTCTTCGACGTCAATCATCAACTGCGAATCCTTAACGCGACTGCGTATGTGGATGCTTCCGCCGTCAATCTTGGGGGAGAGTCCGTGCTTGATGGAGTTTTCAACCAGGGGCTGCAATAACATGCTCGGCACGAGGATGTCCAGGGATGCAGGGTCGAGCTCCTTGATGACCCGCAATTTCTCCTTCCCGAAACGCACGACTTCGATGTCGAGATAATCGTCGATGAAATCGAGTTCTTCCTGGAGCGGGACGAAAGCATCGGTCTTGCGCAGCAGGCGGCGCAGAATGCTGGCGAGTTTTACGATCAATTCGCGCGCGGTGTCGGGGTCGAACCGTACCAGCGATGAAATCGAATTAAGCGTATTAAAAAGGAAGTGTGGATTGATCTGGCTCTGCAAGGCTTCCATGCGGGCCTGCAGCAACATGCGCTCCTGCTCTTCCAGTTTCATCTCCAGCCGCGTGCTGTTGAAAATCTTGAGCGGGATTGCCACCACCATCACCGTGGAGGCATAGATCGCCAGCCGGACCGCCCACTGCTGGCTTTCGAGAGCAAAGAAATGGAGCGGGAACATGCGCCCGAGCTCCATGCCCACAAAAGTCAGCAGCAGGATCACGAGAAAGAAAGAGGTCTGCCAGTCGAGGCGCGGGCGCTTGAGTGCCCGGCGGATCCAGCGATATATGCTGAGGTCGATGAACGGAGAAAAGCTCCAGATCGCCTCGTAGTCAGCCGCGGCGAAATTGCGGAGAAGGCCCGCCGTAAACCCGGCGAACACGCAGAAGGGCAGGTTGAGGAATTCTCCACGAGCGAGTGAGGGAATGCAGACGAGAATGCCGGCCAGGACCCCGGCGAAGCGGCCCGCAATGACGCCGATCAGAAGCGATGCTTCGAACGAGAGGTCCGCGGCCAGAAAATTGTGAACGCTGCCGCGCACCATCACGCCCAGCGCAAAAGGGAAGACGGCAAAGAGAACAAAGTTGACCTTCTCGGCGACGGTCCGGTCTTCGCGAAAGAGCATCCTCTTGAAACTCTTGGCCCGAACCAGCGCGCTGGAAACGGCGGCGGCAACGCCGAGCTTAACCAGCAGGGTTACGAGGATGAGGCGCTGATCCATCGAGATTAGTTTCTAGGTTCCGGTTGCGAGTTTCAAGTGCCAGTTGGGAAATGCACCAGCGCGCGGAATCTTACCTCACCAATATCTCCGCAATTCGCTCGGCGGCCCGACCGTCCCAGAGTGGTGGGATGCTGGCGTGTCGGGTAGTGCGGGACGCAACTTTCTGTAACTCCTGGCGCAGCACGTTCATGTCGCGCCCGACCAGGGTGTTGGTCCCGAGGCTCACGGTCACGGGCCTTTCCGTATTTTCGCGCACGGTGAGGCAGGGGACTCCGAGAAATGTCGTCTCTTCCTGAATGCCGCCCGAGTCCGTAATAACCACGGCAGCCCGCGTCTGTAAACCGAGAAATTGCAAGTACGAAAGCGGGTCCATAAAGCGCATCGACGCGCGCCCGTTGGCGAGGCCGAATTCGGCCAGCCGTTGCCGCGTCCGGGGATGGATCGGAAAGAGCACTGGCATCTCGGCGCCGATTTCCTCCAGCGCATCGAGCATTGCACGCATGAACGCGGCGTCGTCGACGTTGCCCGGACGATGCATGGTCACCAGCGCAAATCGTTCTGGAACATCGGGCGCTATCGCGGCTTTCGCCTTGGGCAGCAAGCGAACCACGGTGTCGATCATCACGTTCCCAACGAGAAAAATCTTTTCTTTTGCGACTCCTTCGCGAACCAGATTCTCGTCGCCGTCGCGCGAAGGCGTGAACAGCATGTCGGAAATTTGGTCGGTTAGCAGCCGATTGATTTCTTCCGGCATCGTCCGGTCAAAGGAACGCAAGCCAGCCTCAACGTGCCCGACGGGAACCAGCAGCTTGGCGCAGACGACCGCCGCCGCGACCGTCGAATTGACGTCGCCATAGACCAGCACGATATCGGGCTTGCGCTCGACGACGACCGCCTCGAAGCGGCTCATAATGGCGGACGTCTGCTGCGCGTGGCTGCCCGATCCAACTTGCAGGTTCACGTCCGGCTCGGGGATGTCGAGCTCCCGGAAGAAGACGTCCGACATGTTGGCGTCGTAATGTTGCCCGGTGTGGACGATGGTCTGACGCACTCCGTCGCGCGCGGCCAGCCCCCGCACAACCGGCGCTGCCTTCATAAAATTAGGCCGTGCTCCGACTACGTGAATAATGTGCATGAGAAGTTCTCAACCTGCCGCTGAAACAGGCATTGCTTTTTGGGACGGTTCAGTTTAGCAGGGCTTTTCGCTCTCCGAAACAACAATTGGCTGGCTCTCTTTCGCATCGATGTGTCTGCATCGATGTGTCTGCACTTTTCCTGCTCGCCCGTCCCAGACGATTCCGCCGTCCATCTGCGCCTGTACTCACGCTCCCACGTGCGTCCGGCTGGGATCGGCGTTTGCGGGAAGCAATACGTGCTCCCAACTTTCTGGTTCTTCCTCCACCTCGTCAAACATTTCAGCGGCGGCCCAGGGCTGCGAAGGTTGGATCGATCGTATCGCTCCCGCTGCTTCCACTGGCCGATAGTAGCCAGCCTGCTTTTGAGTCATGGTGGCCAGTGTCTCGCCAAACTCGTGCCGTATGCGCTCCATCACGCATTGCCGCTGCAGACTCACGAGCAACCCGCCCACCGCCGCGCCCAAACCGAACACGACCATCACGAGCAAACTGCTGATGTTTTCCATGCGCGCCCCCATCTCTCATCGTCGCTATCGGCAGTTCGGCCTTGATTCTTTACTCGTTTCCCATTCTCTCAGTGCGCAAGCGCTCAACCAGCCCCGGATTGGAAAAATCTCATTGGGAAACGCTCCCGCGCCTCTCCCGCAAAACAAGATCGCCCGTCACGGACTGTGCGTTCTCTCTCGAACGCACAACTCCTTGGCGGGCGAACTTCCTTATCTTGCTCTCGTCCGAGAAATTCCTGTCAGCAGCGCACGATGTTGGGCGAATCAATGCCCTTCATCGCGTTACGCGTGTCCACCACGAGCTTGGCTTCCTTGGCAATTTTCCGGTAATCATAGTCCGAGTGATCCGTCACGATCACCACGCAGTCAAACTCGCCAATCTTGTCGAGCGACGTGCATTCCATTTGCAGATCGTAGTGGCGCCCCCGGCCCACAAACTTGAAGTATGGGTCGTTGTAGCTGACTTCCACCCCCTCCTTCTGCAACAGTTCGATGATCGTCAGCGACGGAGACTCGCGAAGATCGTCAATATCCTTCTTATAAGCCACGCCCAACACCAGCACCTTGGACCCGTTCAGCGCCTTCTTGTGCCCGTTTAACGCCTTCGCAACCGCCCCGACTACGTGATACGGCATCTGCGTATTGATCTCGCCCGCCAGTTCGATGAACCGCGTCTGGAAGTCATACTCCTTCGCCTTCCACGACAGGTAAAACGGATCGACGGGGATGCAATGTCCTCCCAATCCCGGCCCCGGATAAAACGCGTGGAAGCCGAAAGGCTTGGTCTTGGCCGCCTCGATCACTTCCCATATGTCGATCCCCATGCGCAGACAAAGCATCTTCAGTTCGTTGACCATCGCAATGTTGACGCAGCGGTAGATATTCTCCAGCAACTTGGTCATCTCCGCCGCCGCCGGCGTGGACACCTGAACCGTGCGCGCAAAGATCGACCCGTAGAGCGCACCCGCCAGCTCCGAGGCGTGCCGGTCCAAACCGCCGACGACCTTCGGGATATTGTGCCGCGCTACTTCCGTGTTTCCTGGATCCTCGCGCTCGGGCGAAAACGCCACGTAGAACACGTCGCCACCGTCCGCCTCATTGCGCGCGGCTTTCAGCCCGGCCGGGTTCTTTTCCAGAATGGGTACCAGCACTTCTTCAGTCGTTCCCGGATAGGTTGTGCTTTCCAGAATGACCAACTGCCCCGCGCGCAGATGCGGCGCAATGGATTCCGCGGTTGCGGTGATGAAGCTCAGGTCGGGTTCGCGGTATTCGTCCAGCGGGGTCGGCACGCAGATAATGACGGCGTCCATTTCGCTGATTCGCGCGTAATCCGCCGTTGCGGCGAACCCTTGTCCGCGGGCCGCGGCGATGTCCTCGGCCGCGATACGCACGATATACGAACCGCCCCGGGTTAACGTCTCGACTTTCCGCTGGTCAACGTCGAAACCGGTCACCGGAAACTTCTGCTCGGTAAACAGCAACGCCAGGGGCAGTCCAACGTACCCCATGCCGATCACCGCTACTTTCGCCGTGCGCGCCGAGATCTTCTCTTTTAACTCATCGGAATAGCCAACTGCGACAGGTTTGGTTGACATTGTTTCTCCACTCGAAATGTTTAGGCTCTCAGTTTAGCAAAGCGGACTCATCAGGACGTCCGAAACCCTTATCCGACTGTTAGAATAATTCCGCACCATGACACAGCCAGCGACTATCCCGCCGTCATCTGCTTCTACGCAACCTAAGATGCAGTTTCCGTTTCTGGACTTGCAAGCGCAATTCCGCGCCATCCGCACCGAGGTGATGGAAGCCGTCACGGGCGTGCTGGAATCGCAGAAGTGCGTGCTCGGCCCAGAAGTTGATGCGTTCGAGCAGGAAGCCGCCGCCTACATCGGAGCCAAGTTCGCCGTCTCCTGCGCGTCCGGCACCGACGCCCTGTTGCTTGCCCTCATGGCGCTCGAAATCGGCCCCGGCGACGAGGTGATTACGACGCCATTTACGTTCGTCGCCACCATCGGATCGATCGCTCGCCTGGGTGCCCGCCCTGTTTTTGTTGACATCGACCCGGTGACGTTCAATCTTGATCCGGCCCAGCTTGCCGGGGCGATCACGCCGCGAACCCGTGCCATCATGCCCGTCCATCTTTTTGGACTTGCCGCCGACATGGACCCGATCCTCGCGCTGGCTGGCGAGCGCGGCATCCCTGTCGTCGAGGACGCGGCCCAGGCCATCGGAGCCCAGTACAACGGCAAGCAGGTAGGAACTTTCGGAGCTTTCGGCTGCTTCAGTTTCTTTCCCTCCAAGAACCTCGGTGCCGCGGGCGACGGCGGTCTCATCACCACCAACGATCCCGAACTTGCCGAACGCATCCACGTCCTGCGCGGACACGGCAGCCGCCAGCGCTACTACTACGACGTGATCGGCACCAACAGCCGCCTGGATTCCATTCAGGCCGCCATCCTGCGGGTAAAACTGCGCTACCTCGACTCCTGGACCGAGGGCCGCCGCCGCAACGCCGACTCTTACCGCGATCTTTTCGCCGAATTCGGCCTGCTCGACCGCATCATCGCCCCCTCCACCCCCGCCGGACGCACCCACATCTACAACCAGTTCACCATTCGCGCCCCCCACCGCGACGAACTGAAGGCACATCTCGCCGCCGGCGGCATCCCGACCGAGATCTACTATCCGCTCTCCCTGCACCTGCAACGCGCCTTCGCCTACCTCGGCCATAAAGAGGGCGATTTACCGCAGTCGGAGGCGGCAGGCAGGGAAGTGCTGTCGCTACCGATCTATCCGGAGTTGGGGATTGAACGCCTTCGAACCGTTGTGGCTTTGATCGCTAGTTGTAGTTACTAAGCGGGCAACGTTACGTAACTTGGAATATTTCGCACTTCAGTAACGTGTAGAGCGTTGATTTTGCTGGAACTCTGGATTTTGGGAGTGCTAGCATTTCGTACGTCTGTCACTTCGTTGCTATCAGCGGAGACACAATGACGCGAACGGGGCTTTGGCTAACGAGCGGCAAGCAAGGAATATGAACTATGAAACTGCTATATAAAAGCAAGGATAGCGGCTTTTCCTTGCTTGAACTTCTAGTGGTTGCCGCAGTCATACTGATCTTCGCAGCTATAGCTATTCCCAGCTGGCAACGCACTTTGCAGAGCTACAGGGTCAGGAGCGACGCCGACAACCTTATGGGCCTCATCACGCTGGCCCGAATGCGAGCCGCCTCGGACTTTGCCCGAACGGTAGTGCAATGTGATACGACGGCGAAAACCTGCACTCTTTCCGCCAAGCAGTTTTCGGCCGGAAATCCAACCTGGCCGTCCACCCCAAGCGAGGCGCAAACGGTGATTCTTTCGCCGGGCGTCACCTTTGCCGTTCCCACTGGTGTGACGGCGGGCGTCGGAAACCAATCGACGCCGACGCAAGGCAATTCGGGTCAAACCAATCCCTTCAAGATCTATTTCAATTCGCGCGGTCTGCCCATCAAGGATTCCGACGGCACCTCCGTCGCCGATTACGCTCTCTACCTGCAGGACTCGAAGTACAACTACTCCAGCGCCATAGCGATTGATATCAGCGGCAGAACACTGGTTTACAGCCTCGCAGGGAGCTCTTATTGGAAGGTACAGGAATGAAGGCGGTTATACCCCTTTTTGCGAACAGAAAAAGAAGGATCGGCGAACGCGGATTCACCCTGCTTGAGATGGTGATCGCTTCTATGGTCTTGATGGTCGGCATCGTCGGCGTAATGTCGCTGCTTGGGGTTGCTGTCGCGCGAACGGCAGGCACCAGCGATCAAGCCACTCGTACGGCTGAGTACGCCCAGGACAAGATGGAACAGCTAATGGCGCTGGAATTCCTTGACGCGCAGTCCGACGTTACTCAGTATCCCACGGTCTCGACAGGCGGCACCGGACTCACCGCTGGCGGTAGCGTGACCACGATCACTACGGGCTTCGTTGACTATGGCCCCGACAGCAATGGCAAGTTCTACACGAGTAACACGGCTACCCAGATAGGAACCGCTTACTACACTCGCCAGTGGTCGATCGTTGATACCTCGGCGCTTCTCAAGACCCTTACGGTAGTAGTGAAACCGCCGTCAGGCATGACCGCCCCACCAATCCTGCTGGTATCGCAGAAACAGAAATATTGAGGTCGAGCAATGGTTATGTCACAAAAACCGGGGCAAGCTGCTGGTTTCAGCCTCTTGGAGTTGCTTGTCAGCCTTGCAGTGTTCCTGGTGATTTCTGGCGCTGTTATGAGCGGCATGTTCTCCTTCCAGAAGGGTCATCGTAGTCAGGAGATCCGCGTTGCACTGGAAGAGAGGACGCGTGCGGCTGTCGAGTTGATGAGCCAGGAAATCGGTCAGGCGGGCCTCCCAGGATCTCGCGTTGATACCGATGGCTTGCAGGTTCCGCTTACGACGCTGTCGGCGGCAATAACTTCTCCGAGTACCACTAACTCAATGGCGGTCACCCCTGATGCCGGCGGAATTGTACCGGGTGAGATTCTCACCGTCGACAATGGCCTTGGCGTTCAGGAAACAGTGCAGGTGACGGGCATCGCGGGGACAACAATCAGTATCAATGGCACGTTCCAAAACGCCCACGCGGTAGGCGCAGCGATCTGGGCGCTGGGCACATATCCGGGCGGGGTTCTGTATCCGTCCACTCTGGCGAATTGGGCATATCCGACAAACCCGTCCCAGAACTTGTATATGTTCGGCGACCTCAATAGCGTGGGAAACTCAGCCATTTTGGCGAAATATGCATGCCCGACCAGTTCTGGCGGCGCATTCACTCGTCAGCGGTTTGATGTTGTCAGCGGAGCCGCGCTGGATGCTTCTCCGGTGACGCTCGTGGACAACGTGACATACTGCAATTTCACGTATACCTGCGCACCGCCCGGCCTCGGACCAATGGATTGTTCAAGCACCAGCCCGGCTGTCCAACCTGCCACCTTTACGCCACAACCAACGAACAACACAACGGCAGGGTACGTGGCAAATCCGGCATCGTACATGATGGTTGTGGGCGTCGGTTTCTCTATTACCGCACAGTCCCAAACCAAGGACCCTGTTACCAACCAAATCGTCACGGTTTCGAAGACATTCCTCAACATTCAACCTCGGAACGTTCTCGCGGCGAATCACGAGCAGGCCACTGCTATTGCCGAGAAACTCGAGCTGCAGCCTTATGATCGAACTAAAGGCGTTTTCGCGAAGATCGCGGCAGGACAAATATGAAATTGAATAGCAGAAACGGCTGCTTTTACTGTCGGCCCGCGCGACACACAAATCGGGAGAGTGGTGTCGCGCTCATCTTGGCGCTCATTTGTCTTATGCTCATCTCCGCCTTAGCAGCCGCGATCATTTTCTCTACCCAGTCGGAGCTGTGGACGACAGCCAACTACCGGTCGGTAACACAGGCGAGGTATGGGGCAGAGGCTGGGCTGCAGCAGACCGTTAACTGGCTACAGAGCACATGGGTAGCTCCGGCGTCGCCCAACAATTTGGACGGGACCAACTTCAGCCTCACAACCTTCCCCGTTAAGTACAAGGGAGGAACTTGCTCGACCTCTCCCTACTGCAATGTCGTCATAAATGCTTCCGCACAAGGACTAACCGGCACATACGCCTTTGACTCCGCGACGAACAGTACGTTCGCGACCGCATTTACCACCACGGCGCTTCCATTGCCTGCTCCACTGCCTGCGAATGTGTCCTCCAGCTTCACGCCCACATACACCGTGAGCGCCCAGTTGCTGGAAGCCGAGAACGGCGGCAGCGCGGGCTGGATCACGACGTGGAAGGTGTTTTCCCAGGGAAATGTGGGCAATGCGAAGGTCCAACTCGTAGCCATCGTCAACAAGGTGCTGACAACGTCGAGCAGCTCCAACACGGCTCCTTCGTTCAAGGCCGCAGTGCTGGCTACCGGCACAGGTTGCGGCCCAAGCAACAAAGGCGTTGTCGACATGAACGGCGGCAACAACCACACGGACAGCTACGATTCATCCCTTGCTGCAAACAAGAACAACAAGAGTCCGGCTACGATTGGCAACGGTGGCGATGTCATCGCTTACGGCAACCTCAACATCTCCAGTGGCGCCAAGATCTACGGAAACCTCTTCACTCCTCAGTACAATGTCGGGCCAGCAGGAACGTACGGCATCTCCAACACCGCGGGAGGTGGTATGGCTGGCGGCGCAGCCTGCGGAGCAGGCGGCGTCACGTACGCAGTAAATGAGGACAACAGCGGTTCGCAGGTGGGTTGCACGAGCTCAGCCTGCCCCGACGCCAACTCGGGGTGGTATGGCGGCCCGCCCTATGTTTACAATCAACGCACCTACGCTTTGCCTGCCGGCTACACCAGCATACCCGATCCCACGATGCCCACCGCGGCCAGTAATACTGCGGCAGCCAGCGGCTATGGCGGCTGCCTGAAAGGCTCAAGCGGAGATGCAACAACTGGCTGGGCGTGCAAACTGACTATTCCGCCAAATTCCACTACCAGCTATGGGGCGGTAACTATCGCCGGCGCCGCGGTGATCCGGCTGACTCCGGGAGTCTATATTTTCGATTCTCTAAGTCTTACTGCGGGGGGCAGCATTGCCGTTCCCGTTGTGGGAGATCCCGACTATGTTGCAGGCGGAGTGCAAGTTTACATCATGAACACGGCAGCGAAAACGACACCGCTTAGCTTCAACGGTGGAACGGTCGCAAACAACGGTCAGGACCCCAACAACTTGAGCTTCATTTACAACGGCAACCAGACCGTCGACATATCGGCCGGTACGAATGTATTTGCAACGATTTACGCTCCCCATGCAGCCATCGTCTCTTCCGGTGGCACCGGGCTTTATGGCGCGGTCGTCGGCAGTACGTTCAGCTTCTCGGGAAGCGGCAAGGTAACTTACGACCAAAACTTGGGCAAACAAAATACACACATTCCTGTATCCGGGTCAACGCCAACGGCGACCCCAATGCATATAGACCAATTCAGTTGGAGCGCCTACTAGAATCGTCTTGGGCAGGGCACGGCTCTAGCCGGATTGATCAGGGGCCGGATATTGATTCCGGTCCTTTTCCTTCCGATACCTCATGGCGAGTCGCTGACCTGTCCCTTCGTGTTGGAGATCAGGGCGTGAACCGTTAATTCAACTAGACGAAAACCACTTTTTCGCGCAACATTCAATTATCAGTACATTCGTATTTCTGGAGTTGAAGCGTGAAACGGCTGACTTTATTGGGCGTCCTTGCAGGAGCATTTCTGATCGTGATAGGGTTGGTCACCATCGGCAGCACCATGGGACAATCCGAGCCGCACGAGACCCGCACCGCTGGCATGCTCCTGATATCCTTCGGCGCGATGATTGTCGCGATCCCACTCTATCTTGCGTCTCGCCAGGAAGCCCATGTGCGCCAGAAGCAATTGGCAAGCTCGCAGAATGACGCCCGCCTCCGCTGCCTGACCTGCGGTGCTCCTACCGCCACCATGCGCTGCGAGAAACACAAGGCGCGCCTTTGCCCGAACTGCATCTCCAAGCACGACGAAGCACATTGCTTCTACGTGCCCTTAAGCCGCTATCAAAAGGTCGGTTAGCCCTCCGTTCTTCCATCACAGCCCCCCAGGGAGAGTCATCCTGAGCCCGGAGGGCGAAGGACCCATGTACTCGCCCGCAGTGCCACCACCGCCCATGACGTAGCAGATGTCAAGCCCCTAACATCTTCCAAATCCTCGTAAACTGCTTATTCCAAACCAAATATAATCCTACCGAACCTGTCGGGTTTACCCTCGCAAATTGCTAAAATGTATATAGAACCTTGAAAAAAGGCCGGGAGAAGGGTATCGACATCGTAAGTGCCGCGATATCAATAACTTACCTTCCGGCTGGATGGGGATCGAGGTCGTAAGTTGTTTGTTTGCTTTACTTACATCTCTTTCCATAGGTAGGGGGGGAGTATCTCACTCGCCACTAGCCACTCGCCACTACAGCCGCGTTGCCGCCCGCAGGTTTTCCATGACGTACTCCAGCATGGCGTCGCTCAAGCCCGGATACACGCCCACCCACAATACGTTCTCCATCACGTAGTCGGTGTTCTGCAGGTTGCCCACGACACGGTGCTCGACGTCGGCATAGGCTGGCTGTCGTACGATGTTGCCGGCAAAAAGCAGCCGCGTATCGATTTTTTTCGAGTCGAGATGGCGAATCAATTGAGTCCGGGTGAGTCCGGATTCAGGCCGCACCGCCAAGGGGAAGCCGAACCAACTGGGCTCGGAATCGTGTGTGGCTTCGGGAAGAATGAAGAAATCCGCGAGATCGTTCAGGCCCTGGCGCAGGATGTCGAAATTTCTCTTCCGCGCCTCGATAAACGCGGGCAACTTGGCCAATTGTGAGACTCCCACCGCCGCCTGCATGTCGGTGACTTTCATGTTGTAGCCGATATGCGAGTACGTGTACTTGTGGTCGTAGCCGAAGGGCAGGCTGCCCAGTTGCTGGTTGAAGCGCTTGCCGCACGTATTGGCCTTGCCCGGAGGACACCAGCAGTCGCGCCCCCAGTCGCGGAACGACTCGACCAGCTTGGTGAGCGCCGGGTTCTGCGACAGCACGCAGCCGCCTTCGCCCATCGTGATGTGGTGAGCTGGGTAGAAGCTGACGGTAGCAAGATCACCAAACGTCCCCACGGGCCGGTCGCCATAGCGGGCCCCCACGGCGTCGCAGCAGTCCTCGATGAGCCAGAGGTTGTGGCGTTGTGCGAAAGCCGTGACTGCGGCAAGGTCGAACGGATTGCCTAGGGTGTGCGCCAGAATGATGGCCCGCGTACGTTCACTCAGTGCGGCTTCGAGTTGGGACGGATCGACGTTGTACGTCCCCAGCTTCACGTCCACGAACACCGGAACCAGCCGGTTCTGGATAATCGGATTAACGGTAGTAGGGAACCCGGCGGCAACCGTGATGACTTCGTCTCCGGGCCTGAGTTGCCGGTCACCTAGGGTGGGGGAGGTCAAAACCGACATCGCAATCAGATTTGCCGAGGAGCCTGAATTTACAAGGCGCGCGTCACGCACGCCACAAAATTTCGCAAACTCGTGCTCGAAGCGGTCCGCAAAACGTCCCGTGGTGAGCCAGAAGTCGAGCGAAGAATCGACCAGCGACTGGATGTCCGAGGCATCGAAAACCCTGCCTGACACCGGGACGGGCGTTTCACCCGGGACAAACTCCCGCCGGCAAAAATTTGCGCGGTAGTATTCTTCCGTCAAATCTTTGATTTCTTGCCGTAACTGTTCGGCCGTGCGCGTCTCTGCTGACGCCTTTTTGTACGCTTGGCCTGTCGATCCTTCGTGCATCATTAGTTTGCCCCAGAATGTGCTTCAGCTTTTGCGGCGGCGTGGCGCAGAACGTCAGCCGCGATCTTCTCGTAATGAGCGATCTGCGCTAATGTCTCGCGCCGCGGGTCTTCGCCGTTCTGAAATGCCTTGAACCAGTCCACGACCATCTGCAATGGCTCGACGCCGTTTAGCCGTCCCTGCCATCCCAGGCGCGTTTTGGACTTCGAACAGTCCAGGCGCAACAACTGCGCTTCGTGCGGATGATGATTGCGATCCACGGTCCAGCCAGCAGCGTCGCCCCACAAATCCTTGAGCTGCCCGACGATCCACGAGACCGGCTTGGCGTCGTCTGCCACCGGGCCGAAGTTCCACGCTTCCGCGAACTCGCCGCCAGATGTCCAAAGCTTTTCCGCTAACAGCAAATAACCGCTCAGTGGATCGAGCACATGCTGCCAGGGCCGGACCGCGTTCGGGTTTCTCACGACGACAACTTCGCCTCTCATGAACGCACGCATCACGTCGGGCACAAGCCGGTCTTTTGCCCAGTCCCCCCGCCGATCACGTTGCCGGCCCGCGCCGTCGCCACGGCAACTCCGTGTTCCGCGAACCTCGACGGATGAAAGAATGAATTTCGCAGGGCAGCAGTGACCAGCTCGGCACACCCCTTGCTGCTGCTGTAGGGATCGTAGCCGCCCATCGCCTCGTTCTCGCGGTAGGGCCAGCACCACTCGCGGTTTTCGTAGCACTTGTCGCTCGTGACGTTAACCACGACGCGCACCCCGCCCACTTGCCGCACGGCTTCCAGCACATTGGCGGTGCCCATGACGTTCGTGGAATAGGTCTCGATCGGGTCCAGATAGGATTGCCGCACCAGCGACTGTGCCGCCAGGTGAAATACAATCTCTGGCCGGAAGTCCGCGAAGACGCGTTTCAGATGATCGATATCCCGTATGTCGCCCTCAATGGATCTCATGCCCTCGGCAACGCGGGCGACCTCGAAGAGGCTAGGCTCGGTGGGAGCGCACAGCGAGTATCCGCAGACCCCGGCGCCCCTCTGCTGCAGCCAAAGCGAGAGCCATCCGCCCTTGAACCCGGTGTGGCCGGTCACTAGTACTCGTTTGCCGTTCCAGAACATTGTTACCACACCTTCCACGGCGCGTTACCTGCGGCCCAAAGGTCTTCTAACACGCGCTTTTCCTGCATCGTGTCCATGTGTTGCCAAAAGCCGGAATGTCGCATGGCCGAGATTTGACCTTCCGCCGCCAGCCGTTCCAAAGGTTCGTTCTCCCACATCGTGTCATCACCGTCGATGTAGTCCATGACTTTGGCGGAAAGCACGAAGAAACCACCGTTGATCCACCCGCCGTCGCTCGGTTTTTCCCTGAACGAAACTACAGAGTCGCCGGACATGCGCAGCGCGCCGAATCTGCCACCCGGCTGTGTAGCCGTTAGCGTCACCAGCTTGCCCTGCCGGCGATGAAAATGAATCGTCTCGGTGACATCCACGTTCCCTACGCCATCGCCGTAGGTGAAACAAAACGGCTCGTCGGGCGGAAGGTAGCCGCGAACGCGCTTCAATCGCCCGCCGGTCATTGTTGATTCTCCCGTATCCACCAGCGTTACGCGCCACGGTTCGGAATGGTTGCTGTGCACAGACATGTTGTTCGTACACATGTCGAAAGTGACGTCGGATGTGTGCAGGTAGTAGTTGGCGAAGTACTCCTTGATCATGTACCCCTTGTATCCCAGGCAGATCACGAAGTCGTTGATTCCATGGGCGGAGTAAATCTTCATGATGTGCCAGAGAATCGGCTTGCCACCGATTTCAACCATGGGTTTTGGCCTCAGGCTTGTTTCCTCGCTTAATCGACTGCCTAGACCACCTGCCAAGATGACAGCTTTCATGGATTGAAAAGCTCCCTTCGCTTGATTGAGGGTATTCCGGTGCTGGAGCTAGTGTACTGATTAATGCTGTTTTTCGCAGCACCCTGCATTCATGGTGTCGACCATTTGGGTGTTGTTCAACATGCATGAATCGATGATCTTAAACGTCGTCAGGGTCGTGTTGACGATGGACTCAAAGCTGATTGGTGACGGGGCGCCGCTCTTCAGAGCGGAGGCGAAGGCCTGCCATTCTCCTACGTGGCCTTTGTCCTGGCGGAGTTTCGAGCGAGAGGTCTTCGTGCGCCCGGCCTTGACGAGGGACAGGGATCGGAAGTCGTCGAGGATTGCGGCGGCGCTTCCGCCGAAAACTTCGATTCGTTCTTTGGGAAGCGACTTATCGCCGTTGGCGACGTAGGTAATGGTGGCGACGGAGCCGTCTTCGAATCGCAAGGTGGCTGCGAGGTTGTCGTCGCGGTACTGCCCGCCGTTGGGCAAGGTGACGGCTTGCACCGACGTCACGTGCTTCCCTGTGAGATAAGAGCAAAAATCAACGAAGTGGCACACCTCGCCGATGATGCGGCCCGCGCCCTGTTCGGGGTCTTGCGTCCAGTGCTCGGGCGGGATGAAGCCGGCATTGACGCGATAGTTCACCATGATGGGTTCGCCGAGGCGGCGGACAAATGTTTCGAGTTCGACGGCCATGGGCGCGAAGCGGCGATTGAAGCCCACCATGAGTCTGGGAGTCCCGGCACTCGTCGCGTCCTCGAAAACACGAATCAGTTCAGCGAGTTCAGTCTCGTTCACGCAGAGCGGCTTTTCGCAGAAAACGTTCTTGCCACTCTCGATGGCTGCGGCGATTTGCTTTGCGTGCGCAGCGTGTCGCGTCGCGATGACGATGGTGTTAATGCTCGAGTCGCGCAGAATCTCGTCCCTATCGGTTGTGCAGTAGCGGAAACCGAGGCGCGAGCCGACACCGTGGGCGGTGGCTCCGGTGCTGGTGCAGATGCCGACGAGTTCAATGCCGGGGGCCTTCTTCATCGCGGGCAGCAGGACGCCGGTTGCGAAATTGCCCGCCCCGATCATGCCGACTGTAACCTTTTGGTGCCCCACGTTTTGGTGCCCCACGTTCCGCGAAGCTAACGCGGGGATCTTACCGGAGGCGGCGGCCGTCGCCGCGTCCTGTTTCAGAGAAACGCGACGCGCGAGGCTCGGCTCGTTCGGATAATGAATGACAACGCCGAGGAAGGGGTCGCCTGTCTTGCCGCTGATGAGATCATAGCCACGCGTGGCGTCGTCGATAGGGAAGCGGTGCGTGATGAGCGACTTCACATTGAGCTTGCCGTCCGCAATGAGGCGGAGGACCGCTTCCATGTTGCGGTTCTCGGTCCAGCGAGCGAACCCAATAGGATAGTCGTGTCCCTTCTCTTCGTATTCTGGATCATAACGGCCGGGACCGTAGGAGCAGGAAATGCGGAAGACGAGTTCCTTGTCGTAGTAGGGCTTGCGCGGAAGCCCGAGTCCGACGGCGCCGACAACAACAACGCGTCCGCGAGGCCGGGCGAGTTCACCGGCAAGTTCAACAGGGCCATTGCTCGCCGTAGCCGCAGTAACGATGATGGCGTCGGCTCCACGGGCGGCGGAGCGCGCTGTGACGAGCTGTTTCATCTGATCGCGTAACTGGGCGGTGGCATCGCAGCCGAGCTGTTCGGCCAACTGACAGCGGTCGGAGTTGAGATCCATGCCAACAACGGTGCAGCCGGCGGCTTTGGCCATCTGAACGACGATCAAGCCGATGAGTCCCAAGCCAATGACGGCGACGGTTTCGCCCAGTTGAGGTTCGGCTAGGCGGACTCCCTGCATGGCGATGGCGCCGACGGTGGTGAATGCGGCTTCATCAAAGCTGATCTGATTCGTTCCTTCGGGAATGAGCGCCACCAGGTTGCGCGGGACTCGAACGATTTCAGCGTGCGATGCATACCCGGCTCCGGCGCAGGCCACTCGGTCGCCGGGCTTGATGTCGCTGACGCCGTCTCCGACGGCTATTACGGTTCCCGCATTGCTATAGCCCAGGGCAAGATCGGTATCGAGGCGATTGCGCACCGTGTCGAGGGTCGAGAGAATGCCTTCGCGCCTGGCTTTGTCCACGACCTGGCGGACGAGGTCGGGGCGGGCCATGGCTTTCTGCAGAATGTTCTTTTCGGCGAAATCAACGGCCGTTTTTTCGGTTCCGGCGGAAATCAGCGAGGCGTGAACGCGGACGAGAACTTCACCGCGGCCGGCTTTCGGCGTGGGAACGTCGGCGACAAAGGCTTGGCCGCTCGAGACACTTTGCAAAAGTTGTTTCATGTCGAAACGAACGCTCTCTCTTGAGGAACTCGCATCAGCTTAACACAATGAAAGCAAAGAAAAACTCGCGGTAACAGAGTGCTTATGAGTGTTTCAGCTATGCTCGCACCTACCGCCGTTTTCTCGCTGCGACCGTAGTTGCTGATGGCTGCCGGCCAGCGCGCAGATCGCATAGAACCATGCGGCGTTCGCGGCGATGTGCAGATTGAAATCGAAGAAGCTGTGGAACAGCAACGCGGTACAACCGGCGATGCCTGCTAGAGTCACCGCGTCTCCATAGGAACCGCGCCAGAAGCCCAGTTTCGAAAATACCTTACGATACAGTGCCACGATGAACCACACTCCCGCGCTGAAGCCCAACAGGCCGGTTTCAAGCAGCAGTTGCAGAATGTCGTTGTGCGCCTGGTTGACGAACAAGTCTGTGTAGAACGAGCGGAAGTGAGGATACACGACAGGAAACGTTCCCAGGCCCCATCCGATCAAGGGATGGCGTCCGAACATGCCAGGGGCATCCTTCAGAATCGCTGTCCGGTACACGTCGTTTATCTGGCCGAAGCGCGCGAACAGTTGTCCGCCTCCGAGCCAGACCACGAACGCCGCAAGAGCGAGGGCCACTGCCGCGATGCCAAGGGCCGTCCCTGCTTTCTTGTGCCGGGTAAGCAGAAAGCTGGCTAGAAATACCATCTCCACGGCCAGCGCGACCGTGCCTGCCCGGGACTGCGACGTGATTACCGTGACGCTCATCAGTACGCCGGCGAAAGCATACAACACGCGCTCCGCGGCCGATCGCCGGGGCAAACAGGCGAGGACGAATGGAAACGGGATCAGCATTTCCATCAGCCCGGCATAATGATTTCTGTTTACGTACGGCCCATAAATCGAGCCGCCGTAACGTGGTTCGACAAGCCAGTAGATACTGTTGTGGGTAGTAAAACCTTGAATGAGTGCAAACAAGGCAAGTGCGAAACCGAAGACAACGACCACCTTAAGCCATCGACCCACCGTGGCTTCGTCGCCAGGCGTTTGGGAAACGACAAAAAACAGCGCGGCGTAGGCCAGGTACTGCAAGGTTTCCGTGTAGGTTACGTAATGATAGGCGCTAGTTCGAAACAACAGTTGCGCTGCAAGCACAATGAGAAAAGCTAGAGCAGGCAGATGCAGCGGATTCCGTCTGTATTCGATCGTGCCCGCCAAGACCTGAGCGGAAGCCCACAGGAGAAGCAGCACCATAGCGCCTATTTCGAATGCCCAAATGGACCAGGGCTCGGTCGCGCCAAAAGCGAGCACGGCAAGGATTAGAAGTACCGTGGCCGCATAGACCGTGACCTGTTCAATCACCCTTGCTGCGCGGAGGCAAGCCTTCTCGGCAGGCCGATGTAAATCCTCCGCGTCCAGTACGGCGCTTATCGCTGCGTAAGTCGAAGGTCGTCGAACCATGCTTTTCCCATTATTTCCGGTGACGATGGGGTACGTACCACCCTGACCACAACCAGGGTAGTATCGGGGCCCGCCGTAAATTCTGTGCGGAGTTCGTGCCAGACACTGCTCCCGAGCACATCGTCGGTCACCGCGTATTCGGCGCCGGTAAATGCGTCGTAAATGCCGAAGCGAGGACCGCTGCTGCTCTGAATATCGTCCGTTTTCATGAACCCGCTAAACTCGTAACGAGTCCGTGGTTTGACGGGGACGTATTGTTCAATGCCGATGTCTGCTACCGGCACGTGCTTGAACTCTACTGCCAGCGACCGTTCGCCGGAGTGCGCGATCACATCGTCGATGTAGGTTTTCAGTTGCCATTGTGGGCGGTATCGCCAGTCGAAACCGCCGTTCGTGATCTCGTTTTCGAAACCGCCGTTGATCACGGCATGGTCAGAAGCGTAAAGGTGACTGCCTGGATTCAGGTCCGCCAATGCTGACCACACCTGCACGGCTTCGGCCACCAGGCGCTTTCGGATGAGGAAGTCGATGTAAGGATAGGCGAGTGAAGGCGGAAACGTCTCCTGCATGGCCGCAATGTGCTTCCATACCCGCTGCGCATCTTCGGCGCGATCATGCTGAACCAGTGTGTTAAGGAAGGCAAAATACCCTGAGGCCGAGGGAGGTACTTCGAATTCCAGAATCTGAGAGGTGTCACCCGTGGCACGCCATCCGAGGTCGAGAGCCAGGTCGCGCTTCTCTGGATCGTTTTCAACAACAACCCGCAGCAGTTTCAGAGCGCGGGGCATCTCGCCCATGGTGAGAAAAAAATTGCCCGCTTCCCATGCAACGTCGGGGGCTTTTGGTTCGGCGTCCACGGCACGTTCGAGAGCGTCCTTCTGTCCCTGGTCGTCCCCCAATACCTGGTACGCCGTCGCCAGACCTAACCAGGTCTCCGCCATCCAGGGATTCAGGTGTGCGGAGGTTCTGAATTTGTTTACCGCATCGCGGGCGTCCTGCTCGGCGAATAAGGCATAAGCGCCCTCCTTATACCAGATATCCGCATTTCCCGGCGACATGCGCATCGCGCGGCTCAGGTTGGTGGGTCCCTTTCGGACGTCGGAAAGTGCTTCGCCCAGGTACGCGCGCGAGATCGCGAGCGCATAGAATGCCATCGCGCAAAGCAATGCAGCGGCAAACGCGATCTTGCGAATCGGCGAGTTCAGGTTGATCGGCACGACAATGTGACCTCAAATAGCGCTACTTTGCCCATGCAATGCTGCCGCGCTCAAGCTTCTTTCGCTCTCGATTCCGGTTTTTCGGAGTAGTAGCCGGCGTTGTCGTATCTCTTGCCGTAGTAATAGTAGTAGTGATCCGGCGATTGCATATCCACTCCGTTCACAACCACTCCCATGACAGGCGCTTTGACCTGGGCCAATAGGTCGCGAACCCGTCGCAACGCCTCCTTGCGGGTTTGGCCCGCTCGTATGACCACGATCACCGAGTCCACTTGCGCCGAAAGCGCGATGGGGTCGGTAACGGAAAGAGCCGGCGGAGTGTCGATGACGATGTGGTCGAACTGTTCGCGCCAGCTTCTCAGATATTGTTTCAACAAGGCAGAACAGAGCAGTTCAGCGGGCTGCGGCGGCACCGGTCCTGATGGCAGGACGAACAAAGTTGGTATTTCCGTGACAGGGTAAATTACCTCGTCCATCGTTGCCGATCCGGTAAGCAGATTGCTCAAGCCCTTGGTTGTCTGCAAGCCGAGAGCTTGCGCAACTCGGGGCCGGCGCAGGTCGGCGTCAATCAACAGGACGCGGCTGCCCTGCTGTGCGAGCACGGTTGCGCAATTTAGGGAAGTGGTGGTCTTGCCCTCCATGGGCATGGCGCTCGTGACCATGAGCACTCGTGCTGGAGCGCCGGGGCAAGCAAGCAGGATCGAAGTACGCAAGGCGCGGTATGCTTCCGCCATTGCCGATCGCGGCTGACTGTACATGACAAGTCGCTCAAGGGCATTGGCTGGCGCATTTCCTTCCACTCCCGTGCTCACGCTTACGAATTTCAATCTGCGCCTGTTCTGGCTGTTGCTGGTGCCATCAGAGAGGGGAATGCTGCCAATACATGGCAGGAAGGCGATCGACTGTACCTGGTCGGGGGTACGGACCGTGTTGTCCATGCTCTCCTTGACGAACGCGAGCATGACGCCGCCCGCCAATCCAAACAGTAGCGCGAGAGCCAGGTTCTGCGGGATATTTGGCGAGGACGGCTTTAACGGCGGCCGGGCCGCGTCGATAATTCGAATATTGTCCGATTTGAGGCCGGCCGATACCCCTGCTTCTTTCAGGTGTTGCAACAGCCCCTCGTAAAGCTGACGGCTGGTTTCCATGTCGCGCTTGATGATGTTGTACTCAATCGCGCTTTCGTTGAGCTGGTTGGCCTGCTGCTTTTGATCTTCAAGCGCGGCCCGCAGCATCTTTTCCCGTTGCGCCGCCGCCAGATAGTCATTGCGGATTCGTTCGCCGATCCTCTTTGTTTCCGCAGCCATTTGACGATCCAGGTCGTCCAACTGACCTTTCAGTTCGACCACTTTCGGGTACGAGGGGCCAAACGTGGACTGGGCCTCTACGTATTTTGTCTGAATCGCGGCGCGATCCATGGAAAGTCGATCGATGACGCTGTTCGGTTCGCTCTTGCCGACCAGGCCGGGATCGCCGGATAGCGACAAGCGGTAACTCGTTTCCTTCTGAATTCGTTCAGCTTCGGCGCTGGTGAGCTGCCGGTTCAATTCGTCCAGTTTGGCGGTGATGATGTTTTGTTTATCGTCAAGCCCCAGGATTCCATGCTCTCTCTGGTATCGGACCAATTTCTCCTGCGAGGCTTCGACTTTTATCTTCAGGTCGGACAGCTGGTTTGATATCCAGTCTGAACTCTGCACCGAGCTTTCGTACTTTGTGCGTATGTTTTGCTCGATGTATGCGCTCGCAAGGGAATTGGCGATATTTGCAGCCAGCTTCGGGTCTGAACTCGTGTAATGAATCTCAATAATCCTGGTTCGGGGAATCGGACTCACCTTGAGATTGCGGGCGAAATTCCGCACCAGCAAGCTCTGTCGCGCGGAATCGGCATTCAATTCGTCGGTGCCGCTCAGAGCGCCTGCGGGTTCTGAAGATTTGATTGCCTTGCCGGCGATGGCCGGATTCTTGTCCAGTTGCAGGTCTCGGATCACATGCAGCGCCAGAAGATCGCTGGACAGGATCTTGGTCTGAGTTTCGATCTCAATCGCGTAGTCCCAAAACGAGTCGGAGTTGTTATTCTGCCGCAAGCCGAAGTTGTCGCTCGATTCCTTGTTGATACTTATCTGACATGCTGCGTCGTACATCGGCGTCATGCGAAATACCACGATAGTTGCGAGAGTCACGACAATGACGGTCGTTGCGATGACAACCCAGCGGTGCTTCAGCAGAATGCGCCAAAGATTGTCCAGCGCGTATTCGCGCTGACCGATGTTGGTGTAATCCGGCAGTACGGAAGAACGATCTGCATCGAGGACTGCCCGCTCCGGCAGTTTTTCGTGAGCGTTTCGCGCGATCAACTTGCTCTCAAGATCCATGGGCCCCTCTCAAAATCCATCGGCTCCTCTCAAGACGAGCGACGAAAACTACACTTTCAACAGAAGGTCAAAGGCTTTCCCCGGCAGGTGCCGAGCCCGAGATTGGTTCAAGTGTTAGTTGCTCGATTGTACCAGTGCTTCGCCCCCGCCGGGTCCGCTAAATTGCCCACTGCGAGGTTCCCCTTAGTTGCGGTGCAAGCTACGATTTGGCCACATGTCTTGCACGCGTTGCAGGTGCAAAGTACAATCTGGACACACGGCAACTCACAACTTGCGCCGCTTTCCCAGGCGGAGGGTTTTCAATCGATGTCCAGACCTCTTCGGCTCGCTATCGTGGCAAGCCATCCGATCCAATATTTCGCTCCGTGGTACCGCGAACTGGCCAAGATCGACGGGATCGATCTTCGGGTTTTTTTTTGCTGCCGATTAGGATTGGATGGCTACATGGACCGCGATTTCGGGGCAAGGGTGAAGTGGGATATTCCGCTGATCGAAGGTTATCAACACGAGTTCCTGCCGATCAAGCGTGAGCCTACGCACTTCAGCTTCCGGGACATTGACAATCCGGCGGTCACATCTGCACTGGATCAATTCCAGCCCGACGTTGTGAAGGTCGACGGATACGCTTATCGCACGAATTGGAGAGTGGCCGACTGGACGCGCCGCCGCAAGCGATCCCTGGTAATCAGTTCTGACTCGAACATACAATCTCCGCGTCCCTGGTGGAAGCATCTGCTGAAGTCCGTCGTTGTCCGCCGTTTCTACTCTTTTGTGGACGGTGCTCTCTGTATCGGAGAGAACAACCGGGCATATCACAAGATGTGGGGCGTGCCTGACGAACGATTATTTCCGTGTCCATTGCCGGTTGACCGCACGCGAATGCTCGAAGCTGTTCCGGATCGCGCACAGGCACGGGCAAAGCTGCGGGAGCGGTATCAAATACCTCGAGATGCTTTCGTCGTGAACCTGTGTGCAAAGTACGCCGCGTGGAAGCGTCCCATGGACTTGATCGCTGCAGCTCATGCGGCCGCAAAGAATGGATACCCGGTTTGGGCTCTTCTGGTCGGCGACGGGCCGGAAAGGCGGGCCATGGAAACATTCTGTCGGGATCACGGCGTAAAGAATGTCACCTTAACGGGATTCGTGAACCAGACGGAGATTCCCCATCACTATGCCGCCTCGGACGCAGTGGCTCTTACTTCTGTACGGGAAGCCTACGGGCTTGTTGTCCAGGAGGGGGCGTGTTTCGGCTTGCCCGCAATCGTCAGCGACCTGGTCGGGTGCGTCGGCCCCAACGACACGGCACGGCCCGATGTGAACGCTCTTGTTTATCCTTGGGGCGACAGAGGCCTGCTACAAAAGGCTTTAGAGCGCCTTTGTAATGACCGCGAGCTGTATGCGCGTATGAGTGCCGCTTCGGAGCGGATTTCGAAGACTTGCGATACGACCGTGTCGGCGCAGCGGCTCGCGGAAGCCGCGTGGAAGCTTCTTGAAATAGGGCCTCGCCTCGGATAGGTCCGTCGCGCCCTGGTGCCCGGAACTTTGACTGGTTCAGAAGAACGTCGGAAGGGAACTATCACGCTGCAACTGAAGAACATCACGGCACGGGCGCGCTCGACGACGTTCCGAAATTTCGCGGGTACCGTGGTGGCCCAGTTTGGGACGATCGCCTTGGGCACTTTTACCGGGATTGTTGCCGCACGTATGCTCGGCCCTGTCGGTCGCGGGGAGTTGGCGGCTCTCATCTTGTGGCCCTCTGCACTGGGCTCTCTTGCCTCGTTCGGAATCGGCCAGGCCATCGTCTTTCATGCTGGGCGGCAGGAGCACGGCAGCTCGGAAGTATGCACGGCAGGAATGGTCATCGGCTTCGTTCAAACACTTGTAATCCTGCTTGCCGGCGTCCTGCTGATTCCGATTGCCCTTAAGCACTATTCGCCCGAGGTTCGGTACCTTTCCCTACTATTTTTGATTACGATGCCAACCTTTTGGCTTTCGGTATACCCAGCGAGCTTCTTCCAGGGCAGGAACGAACTTTTTCAATTTAATGCCCTTCGCCTGATCTCACAGATCGTCTACGCCCTGGGGTTGGCATTCATGCTGGTCGCACACCGCACGGCGTTACGTGAAGTGGTTTTCATCCAGATGGCTGGGTATCCGATTGCGTTCGCGATTGGAGTCATCGTCCTGGTCAAAGTTGTGAGGCTGCGGTTTGCATGGAGCCGTGCGGCCTGTGGCAGTCTGCTCAAGTACGGCGCCAAGGCCCATGTATCGAACATGACCGCCTATTTCAATCAGCGCGTGGATCAATTGATTTTGTCCGTGCTGGTTTCTCCCGCGCAACTTGGACTCTACGCGGTTGCCGTTACTTTATCGACGGGAGTCGGTTTTGTGCCGCTGGCGCTCGGCAGTGCTACCTTCGCTGCCGGTGCGAATCAAGGACCGGACCACGCCAAAAGGACCATCGCGCGGGCCTTCGGGGTGTCGCTGCTCTGGTTGACGTTGGCCTGCGCGGCGCTGTTCGTAGCGAGTCCGTTCGCGATCAACCTTTTATTCGGCAGCAAATTCTCGGGTTCGGTTCTCGCCTGTCGCTTGTTGCTGCCCGGCATGATCGCGCTGGGGTTGAACCAGGTTCTGTACAGCGGGGCGAGCGCCATGGGACATCCGGCGTTGCCCTCGTATGCGGAAGGTGTTGGGTTAGCCGTAACGGCGGGCGGGTTGTACTTATTCGTGCCTCGGTTCGGATTCCTTGCCGCCGCCACCGTCTCAAGTGCCGCGTATGTTACCAGTTTCGTTTTAATGCTCATACTGAGCCGAATACGTCTGGGCATTCATGTGTCCGATTTTGTATGTTGCTGGGGCAAGCCGCCGCAAATGGCCGAACCCACGGAGCAGGTATCACTATGTACGTCACAAACCCGCTGAAGCTCCGATTTCGCGCGGCCCATGCTTCGGCCAACGTGGCCCGGTTGGGACTTTGCGTTACTGCCGCCCTTGGCGCATTTGCCCTGTTGAGCTTGGGCGTATGGAGCGAACTCCAGCAGTACGTCATTGTGGTCTCTCTTTTCACAATGTTGTGCGGAGTTTTTCTCGTTTCCAGTATCCGGGAGGGAAAGCTCCCCGTCATGGAAATCCCCGTTTTCCTGACGTTGATGGTCTTCGTGCAATTCGGACTCGCGCCACTGGAAGTATTCCTGAATCCGAATACGCTGGACTTCAATTTCAGTGGCGTCCATACGTACCTGGTTCGGGCCCTCGTTCTCTTCATCGTCGCCATGGTCGCGTACTGGGCTGGTGTTTACCTGGTTCGCCGTTCGGCGGGTCCACAAATCCCTATTCGCCCGACCTCAATGGAGATTGGATTGGGCAATCGGGTCCTGTTATGGGGGCTTGGAATTTATTGCATCGGTTTCGTGGCCAAGGTGGTCATGTGGAATTTGGACTACTTCGGGTACACCCGGTCAAACTCGCTGGTGTTCGAAAACCTTGCCTCGTCCCAGGCGCTCCTGTTCTTCTCTAACCTCGCGACTTGCGGCCTGATCATTCTGGCGATCGAGGTGTATTCGCGCCCACGCGATACTTATGCGAAAGCCCTGTTTGTCGTCGTCTTTCTCCTTGAATGTGGTTGGGGCTTGTTGTCGGGGATGAAGGAGGCATTGCTCCTTAACTTCCTGATCCTTGTGATCGTCAGCGCTTTCTACAAGGGTAAACTCCCAATGAAATGGGTGCTGCTTGGGGCGGTTCTCTTCATTTTGATTTATCCCTTTTACAGCAGTTACCGGACGCTGGTGCGCGGCCGGGATGTCAGCGGAATCGCGGCAGCAATCGAAACCGGAAAATATGCTGCGCAATTTGCTGGACAGCAACAGGGCGCCGGAGGCGTGGTGGTGGAGGGTCTCTTAAGCACCGCCAATCGGCTGGACCTGTTGCAAAGCTTCGGGCTCATATTGTCGTTTGGCTCACAAACGGCTGTCCTGGAAGGCGACGAGAAGCTGTGGATGATTCCATATTTTCCCTTCGTGCCGAGGTTCCTGTGGAAAGACAAACCCGTTCTCCTGAAGGGTTCCAGATTCAGCGTGTTGCTGGGTGGCACTGCAGACAATTCCATGGCGATGACGTACCCCGCTGATCTTTACATGCTTGGTAAAGTGCCTGCCATCCTGATCGGAATGTTCCTGTTTGGCGCGGTGGGCCAGGGCTTGGTTAATTATGTCAACGGGACGACGGAAAAGAAGGCGCTATTTCTCTACGCTGGGATCTTCATATATTGCACCAAGTACGTCGAGGTTGACACTTTCTCTCTATGGACGCTTTTTATAAGGCTGGCGTTTATTTACAGCCTGCTAGGCTTGCTCGTGTATGGGCGAGCAGGATGGTTTCGGCACGTACCGGCCCGAACTGCCGGCTGAGGAAAAGGACAATTTGTGAAAAAGCTTAGGCTCTTTGCTAATGTGCTTACGTCAGGAGCGCGCACGCAAAATTTCCTGGGTGCTTCATGGGTTCCCATGCTTCTGGAAAAAGCGCCAACTTCGGTTCGCAGTCGCATTGCGCTGCGATTGCTGTCGTTGAGCCCGCATTACTTCTGGGGAAAGAGCGGAGAATTCTGGATAAGTCGCAACACCATCAAACGCGAGCACCAGCGTAACCGAGAGTCACGCCGTCAGCTTTTTGAAGAGGTTGTCCTACCGCATGTTCGCGCCGAACACACCGTGCTGGACTATGGTTGCGGCCCCGGATATCTGGCTGCGGCAACAGCCAAAGTTGTCCATCAGGTGGTTGGGTGCGACATCTCCGCCGGGGCGCTGGCGTGTGCGCGCACACTGAATCCCGGCGTTAATATCCGGTACGTCGATGTGACCACGGACGGATGGTCGAGTGGCATCATGGCGGACGTCGCTTACTCATTTGCGGTGGCCCAGCACGTTCGGGACACGGTGTTGCAGCAGATTCTCCGTACTGTCCGCGAAATGTTGAAACCGGGCGGCTTGCTCCTGATGCATGTAATCATCGACGCTCCGGGGTGGAGATCCGAGGCCGACTGGCTGGGCGACAATTCCATGGTCGGACGAGTGAAGCTGAAATACGGGCTGAATTGCTTTTCCCGGACCGCCGACCAGGTGATCGGTTTGGCGGAGACGGCTGGTTTTCATGGATGTCAGATCAAGCCAATGTCGGAGTTCACCTTTGTCGATGACGACATCGCGCGAGAGCACATCCTTATCGCTCGTGTGTAGATCGGACTGCTCGCACAGTGCAGGAATGTCAGTAGTTGTTGGTCAATCGCTTGGCAGTACTGGAAGTTGGGAACAGGGACGTGACAATGAAGCAGCAATTCTTTTACCCCGAGAGCACGTTCGGTGGATTTACCGGCGTAGACGGGACTGTCGCATTCTATTCCAGGGTCAATGCCCTGGCTCAAGCGTCATTTCGGGTCATTGATTTCGGATGCGGCAGGGGTAAGAACGCCGAAGATCCGATCCTGTTTCGACGAAATCTGATGTGTTTGAAGGGCAAGGTCGCACAGGTGATTGGGCTGGACGTGGACGAGGCTGGCAAGCGCAATCCGACCCTGGACGACTTTCGTCTGCTTACGCCGGACGGCCCTTGGCCGCTAGACGATCAATCTGCGGACCTCATCGTTTGCGACTCTGTACTTGAGCATTTGCCTAACCCGTCCTCATTCTTTGCCGAGGCGAAAAGAGTTTTGGCGCACGACGGTTATCTATGTATCAGAACACCTAATGTTCTTAGCTACGTGGGGGTCGCTGCCCGTGTTATCCCGAACCGATACCATAATAAAATCGTTTCAAGGGTTCAATTAGGGCGCAAAGAAGAGGATGTGTTCCCGACCCTATGTAGGTGCAATACGATTCGCGCCCTGCGCAAACAGATGGTCACGAACGGCTTTCGTGCCGTGGTATACGGTCATGAATCGGAGCCTGGCTATCTGCACTTCTCGAAAGTGGCTTACGGACTCGGCGTACTTCATCAAAAAATCGCTCCCGGATTCATACGCCCTGTCATTTTTGCTTTCGGGCAATTGTCCATGTAGCGGAATCGAAATGGTGGATCGTTGCCGTTTACGGCGCTAATCCATGCAATTTGAAAGGCATGCAAATGGTTCGTTCGTTCTTCCGACTTGCCGCCTCTGCCGTGCCCGTCGGCGTTTCTGTTCCAATCTTGACCGGGCCGCTCGCTGGAATGCGCTGGTACGCAGGTGCGGGGGCAGGAGATGGCAAAGGTCTTTCGACCTGCTTCAATCTTGGCGAACCTAAGCAGTTGCGGCGGGCTGCTGAACTA
This sequence comes from uncultured Acidobacteriota bacterium, assembly GCA_963777415.1. Lineage (GTDB taxonomy): Bacteria > Acidobacteriota > Terriglobia > Terriglobales > Acidobacteriaceae > JAEZPW01. Next base: position 36,208 of record CAVZQL010000014.1, on the reverse strand, counting down.
TCACGCGGCAAAAACATCTGCTTCGACATCGGCGCGAATGTCGGCCTGTACTCGCTCCTGTTTTCGCGCAACGCAAAAAGTGTGTTTGCTCTCGAGCCGCTGCTGCGCAATTTGTACTGGTTGTACCGCGTCCTCGACAAAAACAAGGTTGGGAACGTCACTGTGGTTCCCGCCGCCGTTTCCTCATCGCTGGAGCTGGCATTGTTCCAGCAGGGAGAGAATTGTTCGCTCGGCAGGCTCTCCAGCAATGGCATACCTGTTCCGTGCGTTTCCGTTGATGGCATTGCCGCAATAGTGGGAATGCCGGATGTGATAAAGATTGACGTGGAGGGCGCTGAACTGTCTGTTCTACGAGGTGCCGAAAACGTGTTGTGCTCTCATCATCCTGCCATTCTTCTTTCCACCCACGGAGAAGCAATCAAGCTCGAATGTGTCGAATACCTCTCCAGGTTTGGCTACAAGGTAGAACCATTGGACGGTAACGACTTTTGCTGTCAGAGCGCACTGCCTAAAAAGTAACGGCGCCGGGGAGGCTTGATTAGTATTATCGTTGCTGCCGCGTTCCACAAGGTCCGTCCAGAACAATCTCGCGGTGTACCGAGAGCGGGGTTTTGGCCCCGTGGATGACCAACAACAGAACAATCGCAATCACCCACAGGGCCAGACCCAGATCAGTACACTGCCACCGAGCAGGTAAAATACTCCGCTCCGGTGAGTGAGCTAGTCACCGCTTTCATGTCCCACTGATAGCCCGCGCTGAGAGCGACGGCATGAGCCGCGTTCATATCCGAGCAGGTCTGTGACCCGCTGGTAGCTTGGCAGGTCAGAGTCGAGTCGGCCAGCGTCGAGGTCGCCCCCGAGCGCACGGTGAACGTGACCGTCTCTCCCGCCGACAGTGGCGAACTGACCGAGCAGTTGAGGTTAGCTACTGAGAAAGCAGCGGGCGCAATCGTCCGGACGCGAATTTCGTTGGCGCTCGTGACGCCTCCGGGCGAGTTGGGCGCGTAGTAGTCCGTGATGCCTTGCGCCTGGCCGGAGCCGGAAACCGTAGTCGCGAAGGTCACTGGCAGAGGCTTGGTGCTTCCCACCACCGCTCCATTCGTCAATTGGCCGTTGGTGTAAATGATGTTGGTCGCATCGGGCGTACCTACGACCGCCGACGAGAGCACGGTGCTATCCGTCGTCAAATGGATTTCATTGCCCACGGTCGATGGCCCGGTGATGCTCAAGGGCGCCGCCGCCCCGCCCATGGTCTGCACGGTAATGAGCGAACTGCTGACCGCGTGGTACTGCACGCCATCGCCTATGTGGACAGCCGCGTCGGAGTAATGCGTATCCGCGATGCCCTGTACGAAGTAGTTTGATCCATACGCGATGTTGAAGCCCCAACCGTGATTGTCCTGCGACTTGACGTTGCTGATGGAGCTGCCTGTGGCGCCGTCCAGCCAGTAGCCGTCGCCAGTGTTCATCCACGATGAACCGCCGAGGACGTGCTGCTGCCAACCCTTCAGGTGGATGCCAACCCCGCCGTTCATTCCGGCTTGGCACTGGTTGCAGTAATCATCATCTCCCCCAAGATAGAATCCATCACCACCGCAGTCACGCACGTTGACCTGCGTCATGATTTGGCCGCCGCCACCCGTTCGTCGCACACGGTTCAGCCCTATACCGGGGAAGGAGTGAATATAGACGTTGACGATCTTACCTTGATGGACGTTGCCGTCGCTTCCAAAGTCGATCTGGATGCCGTCGGCAGTGCTGCCTCCAGTGCCCGTGGTCTTATTGCCGTAAAGCTCGGCGTCGTGAACGTACCAGTTGGTGGCGGTGTTTTCCGCCAGTACCAACAGGGGTGTTGTGGTTCCCGGCTTGTGGATTAACTTTCCGCCATATAGCTCCGTATGGTCATGTATCTTGATTTGCGTAACCACACTGCCCGGCCAGCACAACATGACGCGGTTTTTCCCCGAAGAATAGGCAGCATCAATCGCGACCTGAATCTGTGTCGTGTCGTCGCTCACGCCATCGCATTTGGCGCCGTAGGCGCGAACACTGTAAGGCAAATTGGACGCATTCAGGCCCAGCTCGGGGTCGATGGAGGACGTTCCGAAGTAGCCCATCCCGCCGATAGCCAGGCTGCCCGCGGGTGCTCCACTAGGCACCGCCATGCCCATCGAAAGGGTGCCTGCCACGGTGGCGTTGCCCGTGATGGTAGCCTGCGACATGGTTGCTTGCGACATCGTCGCACTGCCGTCACCCGGCTTAATCTGGAACTTGCAGAGGCCCGCCGTGTAGTCTCCAAAACAAAACTTGTCCGTGGCCTTGCTATAGGAGAAGTAGGCGCGCGACCAGTCATTACGCATCGCGCTGACGAGTGACACCTGATCGTTAAGCACGGTGTCGTCCACGGCCAATGCCACTGACCCCTGCTTTAGGTTGTAGACTCCGACCCCCCACTCAGAGACATCTCCGTCGATGGTGATACCTCGGCGCCACGGACCATCTATTAAGACTCCCGTACTCAACCTGATCTTGCTGCTAGACGAACCGTTGGGAGCTTGGCCGTTGTTAACTAGGTACATGCCCATGCTCTGCAATCCGTTACTATTTAGCGTGGGGAATAGGGCGAAGTGCGCACCGATCATGCTCTGGCCGTATCCTAGAACTTGCTCGATGGTATCGCCCCTAGCGAACACGCTGGCATCGGCCACCCCCATCTGCCCCGTCAGAGCCGCCGAGGTGGAGGTTGAACACTTGTAGATCTTGTAGGTTCCAGTGGTCGGGGCATCGTATCCCCATCCTGCATTAGCTGATCCCTGTACGGATGTGTCGAGCGTAACCTGAGTCGCACTGTCAATGGACGCGACCGGAAAGACGCGCTTGATCCCGTTCACCTGATCGGCATCCAGGGCGAAGCATAGATTAGTTTTGCTGCCAGTACCAAACTGGGTTGCGAGCGAGCTGTCGCTCAACGTCACCACCGCCGCCCCGCTGATCGGGATGCTGGTCACGGTTCCCGCCGCGTACACCTTCGCCGGGGTCGTGTTGATCACGAGACGGTTTTCGCCACGCGTGTACTCGTTGCTGGCACTGCCGTAATAGAGCGTGCTTTCGCTGATGCTGGTGATGGTCGCGGTCAGCGTCTTATCGCCTCCCGAGACGGTTCCGCTGATCGCCTCGATTCCTTCGTCACCGTTCGAGGACGTGTTGCCCCAGCGTTGCGCGTTGGCAAACAGCGATACCGTGTCACCGTCGCTATAGTTGTTGTTCAACAGATAGTGAGAGATGTGCTGTCCTGGCGTTCGCCCGACGTGCGTATCCAGCAGCCCGGAGTAGGTAGACTTGTAACCTAACCCGGTCGGCCATTGGTTCACTCCGCCCGCCGCCGCTTCCGAGTGCAAATGGAGCACTTGGTAGCCCTGCGCTGGGCCTTGTGTGGAGGTCCAGCGGGCGCGGAACAGAAGGTTGTTCTTCCAACTCGCCGTCTCACTTCCAGTTTCGTCAGGTCCATTGACTCCTCGGAAATCGATAATACGCACGTTGTCCGGAATGGAGACCGGCGCGCCCGAAGCCATGTCGGACGGAATGACGACCACGCAGCCTGGATCTGTACATGCCGACATCGCGGAGCCGATTTGATTCGCTGCCGTGCTGCCGGAGAATTTGGACGCGAATCGAAGCCCGGCCAGGGTCACCGGCGTGTCGCCCTGCCGGTCCAGTTTGCTCGACATCTCTGCCTGATAAGCAACCCCAGCCGATGGCTGTGTCGCGGGAGTAGTTCGAATCGTGGCCAGCGTAGCCGTCGGGGTGCCCGGCACGTTCCAGTACTCGATCGAACTGGTGCCGTCGTCAAGCTTCATCACAATTTTGTAAAGCACGCCGGAGGGGACGGCACCTCCAGTAGGCACCAGTGAAACTGAAATGCTGCCGGTTTTACCGATGGCAACAGTCTTCGTACCTGCGGCAACCGGTTGTTTGTCCGCCGTTGTGAACGCCGGCCAGGAAATCAGCAGCGTTCCCGAAGCGGCAGATCCGTCGGCGCGGTAGAGCGTGTCGTTGATTTGGGTTGCCGTTGGGAGATTTGCCGCTGAAGCCCCACCATGGCCTACTATCAAAATCGTCAGTAGAGCACAAAAAAACCACCGCTCAGGGTGGTGTCTAAATAATTTCGCCATTTCTTTTAACCTTTGTCCTAAAACCTTCCGGTTGTCCTACAGTTTTGGGGTATGTCGCGTCCCTTCGATTGACTTCTAATTCTTCTCTGACTTAAGCATAGCAATATCAGCGGCAAAACCCGACAAGTTCAGTAAAAATATATATCCTTTATTATCATATAGTTGCCTTCAAAATTCTCTCTGCCCCCTCTTGACAAGTTTCTGGCCGAAGACGTCGAAAGCTCCGAAATAGTCATTCACGCGCCCCAGTGACGGCTTCTCGCGTTCGTTGCGGCTGGCGTGTTTGACCGAAGCGATCAGCCTCTTCTGCCTGATTTTCGTTTGTCAGTAGCAGTGGCGGATTGCTAAACTCCAATCAGCTATTCGGATTTTTGTTCTCGCAATCGGATAAGTTGCCGTTTGTGGCCCCGTAGGGGCGTCCCGAACTTAGCCCCGGACGGAAGTCCGGGGTAGTCAGATGGCAAAATTTGTGAGCCCCGTAGGGGGCGCAAGGGGATAAGTTGCCGTTTGTGGCCCCGTAGGGGCGTCCCGAACTTAGCCCCGGACGGAAGTCCGGGGTAGTCAGATGGCAAAATTGTGAGCCCCGTAGGGGCGCAAGGGGATAAGTTGCCGTTTGTGGCCCCGTAGGGGCGTCCCGAACTTAGCCCCGGACGGAAGTCCGGGGTAGTCAGATGGCAAAATTTGTGAGCCCCGTAGGGGCGCAAGGGGATAAGTTGCCGTTTGTGGCCCCGTAGGGGCGTCCCGAACTTAGCCCCGGACGGAAGTCCGGGGTAGTCAGATGGCAAAATTGTGAGCCCCGTAGGGGCGCAACGAGCTACGACACAGGCACCGTAGGCACGGGCACTCTGCAAAGCAACTCGGTGAATTTCGTGACGGACAGAACCACACGAACGGTGCTGATCACTGCTGGTTACTTCCATCCTGACCGGCCCAGGGGAGCGGACCGTATTGCATTCGAAGAAGCCGCATATTTGGCCGCAAAGGGCAATGATGTCTGGCTGCTCGTCAGTGTGAGTTGCGACTCTGATCCGCAGTATGCGCTATACGACGGAATTCATGTCTTGCGATACCGGGCCCGCCGCTATTCGGCTTTTGACCCCAGGCGTCTTCGCGCTCATCAGGAAAGTGCGACCAGGTTATTGAAGGCGAACCTTCCAGCCGTCGACTATATCCATGGGCATGCTCTCTTCAGCTACAGCGCTGCCATTGAACTGTACGGTGGGGCGGGGAAGGCATATACCGTACATTCGCCCCTGAAAATGGAGTTGCGCGCAGGCTGTGCCCCTACACTTGGCGGCAGATTGAGGAAGGCCGTGCTGCCACTGTTGGCAGATCGCCTTGAACGCCGCTGTCTGCTCAAATCCGACGCCGTCAATTCTTTTTCCCAGTACACAAAAGACTGCCTGGCTCATTTGCACGGACCCGAAATCGCGAAAAAAGTTCAGGTCCTTGCGGGATGGGCCGATACCAATCGGTTTCACATTGTCGAAAACCGCCAGGCGGCGAAGCGGGAGTTGGGATGGCCCGTTGACGTCCCGGTGCTGTTCACTTTGCGGCGCCTGGTTCCGCGCATGGGGCTTGATAGATTGTTGCGGGCGGTCCGAATCCTTGCTGACGAACAACACGCCTTTAATGTCGTGATCGGCGGCGAAGGGCTACTGCGCCCCGAACTGGAGGCTCTTGCGCGCGAGCTGCGTATTTCCGACAAGGTTCGTTTCATCGGACGAGTGCCCGAGTCATTGCTGCCACTGACCTACGGCGCCTGCGACTGTTTCGTTCTGCCAACCGCGGAATTGGAGTGTTTTGGATTGATTGCCGTGGAGGCATTCTCCGCGGGACGTCCGGTCTTGGCTACTCCCGTCGGGGCACTCCCGGAACTAATGGAACTGTTTGAGCCCAAGTGGCTGGCGGCAGGCAGCGACGAAAATTCCATTGCCAGATTGATCGGCCAGTACCTCAAGGGCCGCCTGCCGCACCATGAACCTCAAGAACTTCGTGATATCGTCGAGCGGCATTTTTCGCGAGAACACATTCTGCCGATGCTTGCGGAAGTCTTGCTCGGCGAACAGTGCGAACGAACAAAGGCGTACGGGCGCTTGGCTGACTGGGGAAATTCAGAACCACATGTCTGAGTCCATACACATTTTGTTCAATGCGCTGTGCCTGGTTCCGGGTGTGAACGGCGGGAACGAAACATATTTTCGTGAGTTGCTGAAAGCCTTGTCCGAGATTGATCACGAAGACCGTTTTGAATTGCTGGTCAATCGGAAGATGGCAGAAACACTCCCCCCGCTTCCCGCGAATTTCAAAGTGCGTCCGGTTTCATTGCCTGGAAATGGACACAAACTGCCTCGCACTCTCTACGAGCAGGCGGTACTGCCATTCGTTGCTCTTTTTAGCAGGGCCGAGGTGGTGTTGTTTCCGGGAAACACAATCTCGCTGCTGATGCCTGCTCTCTCGATACCCTCAGTGGTGACGATCCACGACGCAGTCGCCTATCATTATCGCGTTCACTCCATTCACGGAAGAAGCGGGATGCAGTCGCGGGCTCTAAAATGGCTCGTTGGATCGGCAGCCCGGCTTTCTTCGGCTATCATCACGGTTTCTGAGTTTTCGCGTACCGAGATCATCCGTGAGATGGCGGTTCCGGAAAGCAAGATTCACGTTGTACCTCTTGGGTGTCCGGAACTCGGACCAGCTCCGGTTGACCTGGATGAACTGAAGCGCCGGTATGCGCTTAAAAAACCTTATGTTCTTGTGGTCGGTAGGACGCACAAGCACAAAAACGTGGGACCATTTGTGCGGGCCTTCGCGGAAGCCCGCAAGCAGGGTAACCTGCCACACCGCCTGGTGGTGGTCGGTCCACCCGGATCCGGTGAACCTGATCTCGAGGACGCGGTCAAGGAATGCGACGCGTCGGAATTTGTCCACCGGACAGGTTACGTAGACAACCGTGATCTGGCCGGCCTCTACCACGAGGCCGACCTCGTGGCAATGCCCTCAAAGTACGAAGGCTTCGGCCTCCCTGTGCTGGAGGCGATGAGTCTCGGCGCCCCCACCTTGATTTCGAACGCCGGCTCATTGCCCGAAGTCGGAGGCGATGCAGCCTGCTACTTTGACCCCGATAGTGTTCAGTCGATGACTCAGGGAATCCTGAAGATGTTGACCGATGCTTCCTATCGCCAGACACTGTCAGAGGCCGGACCGCTACAGGCCGCGAGGTATTCGTGGCGTCGCAATGCCGTGGAAACATTGAATGTGTGTCGAATGGTGGTGACAGCCGTTCGTTCTAAGAGTAAGCGCTCGGTCGGCTTTCCCGTTGCACATGATCAATCGAAGGGCAAGTAGTGCGTCAGGAGAGATTTCTCTTGGAAAAAAAAGAAAAACCGAGCTTCGCGGGCGAGAGGTGGGAAACAGATCCATCCGGCGCCACTGACGCGGAAGGCCCAAATTATGCGAAGCCGGTCATGAGAATCCTTGGTGAGAAGTGGTCGGGCGGATATCTCGACTTCCACCGTGGGCCGCGTGAGTGCCGGATCAAAGTCCAACTCTGGGAAAGAGTCGGGCCGGTTACCGACATGTACTTCGTGCTGACACAGGATTGGCGTGTTCTGTTGAATTACCTACGCGAAGTGGGCCTGAGACAAGTGATCCGCAAAGTTATCTCTCGACGGCGGGAAAAGCTGCGCAATGACAAGCACCTGTCGTGTGGGATAGGTCAGGTAATAGAATGCGACCACGGTTCGCCCTTCCAGAAGGGCTGCCTCGTCGCATTTCTCGCGCCCTCTCATCCGCGCTGCATCGACCGAGTGACGCTCGCGGAAGAGTTTATCCGCCCGATCGAGAACCTCCCCATAACCGCAAACTTGCCGGAAGACTCGCTCGCTTTTCTCGAGAATGCCGGAACCGAGTTGCTCCATCCCAATTGGTTTCGGTTTGCCGGTTGGAACAACTTTTCAGGGGAGGCTTTGGATTGTGCGCAACTGGATCGTGTTTTACGAGAGATCCAGCAACACCTTTCCACAATAGCGGAAAGTAAACTTACTCTGCTTCCATGTTCCAACGGTGAACCGGTCGAAACTCACGAGGTGCCACGACCGCTTCGCCCAGGGCAGAAAAGCGCGGTGTTGTTTGGGTACGGCCATTACGCCAAGACCAATCTCATACCCAACCTTCATTCCAACATCGTCCTTGAGCGGGTTCACGAGATAGATCCGGCACAAATCGGCACGGATCTATCTCTTTACTCCTATGACACATCGCCTTGGCCGCGCAACTCGGAGCAGTACGACGTCTTCCTGATCGCGGGTTTTCACCACACGCATGCACCTCTCGCCGTCGAGGCTCTAAACAGTGGCGCCTACGCCGTAGTTGAAAAACCAATTGCCACCACCGCCGAGCAGTTGCAATTGCTCTTGCGGGCAGCGGAATGTTTCTTCAGGAAAATTTTTCGCCGGTTTTCACAAACGCTATTCAATCTTGAACGATTGGACGTGGCAAGATTTCAATCATGAGGAAGGCATTCCAATTTCCTACCATTGCATTGTCCACGAAGCCCCGCTTCCCGAGCGGCACTGGTACAGATGGCCGAATTCGAAAAGCCGTCTGCTCTCAAACGGCTGCCACTGGATCGACCATTTTCTCTATATCAACCACTTCCCTGAAGTAACGGAACGTTCCGTGAGGCGGGCAAAAGGTGGCGACCTCGTCGTTACTGCCGAACTCGCGAACGGCGCCAACTTCAGTATGGTGCTGACGGATCGCGGCAGTTCAAGAATCGGCGTCGAGGAACACGTCGAGATGCGATCTGGAGGGATCACCATCCGCGTGGAAAACAATTCGCGATATGTTGCTGAAGATTCACGCCGGATACTCAGGCGGGCTCGCGTCAACAAACATTCCAGTTATTGCGCGATGTATGCCACGATCTCCGACCGGATCAACCGGGGACTTGAAGGCGATAGCCTGGAATCGATTCGGCACTCTTGCGGGTTGACTATTTCATTGGAGGAAGAGCTGCAAAGGAATTCAGAGGTGTAAGTTCATGCAGAGTTTGTTTAGTGCGCAAGACGTGTACTCAAGACTTCCGATCGCGCTGCAGAACCTCGCCTGTTCCATGGTGGGTCTGCAGATTCAGCGTGTGCGGTTCGGTCCTGATTTTCAGCAGGTTTTGCGTTCCGCTCAAGAGCGGAGCGCGTGGTCGGAAGAAGCAATCCGCGACTACCGCGACCAGCGTCTGCGCGAGTTTGTGCTGCACTGCGAGCGCACCGTCCCGCATTATCGCGCGCTGTTCCGTGAACTCGGTATATCCGCCCGTGATATTCGTACAATTGACGATCTGAAACTGCTGCCGGTGCTTACGAAAGAACAAGTACAGCGCCGTCCCGACTTTTTTGTCTCGGAAGCGGTGTCGCCCAGAGATCGTTTAATGATGCACACCAGCGGCACGACCGGCGCTGGGCTACGTTTTGCCAGGACGCAGATTGCAGTTGCGGAGCAGCACGCGACCTGGTGGAGGTACCGTTATTGGCACGGCATCACTCAGGAAACGTGGTGCGCGAATTTCGCGGGCCACATCATCGTGCCCAAGCAGCAGAAGAAACCGCCATTTTGGCGCTGCAATGTCCCTGGCAAGAGGGTCATGTTCAGCGGTTATCATATGAGCCCGGCTAACCTCGATGCCTATGTTGAGGAACTCCGCCGGCGCAAGATCGAGTGGTTGCACGGATATCCGTCACTGCTGACCTTGGTTGCCGCTCACGTTCTGGAGCGCGGCATCGACCTCGGGTACCGTATAAAGTGGGTCAGCACCGGCGCCGAGAATCTGTTGACCCAGCAAATTCACATAATCGAGCGAGCATTCGGGACGCGCCCCATTCAGCACTATGGGATGGCGGAAGCCGTCGCGAACATCTCCGAGTGCCCGCAAGGTTCTCTGCATGTGGACGAAGACTTCGCCGCCGCGGAATTTATTCCGAATCCGCGCGGCTCCGGGTACAGGGTCGTAGGCACGAATTTTACCAATTACGCTACGCCCTTACTCCGGTACGAGATGATGGACCACGTTCAACTGTCCGACCGGCGCTGCTCCTGCGGAAAGAGCGGTCGCATCGTCACCAGTATCGATGGCCGGAATGAAGACTATATAGTCCTGGCCAATGGCGTTCGCCTCGGGCGCATGGACCATATGTTCAAAGACATGGTCAACGTTCGGGAAGCACAAATTCTCCAGCAGCGCCCCGGCGCGATCACCGTTCGTGTCGTGCGGACCGAGGCCTACTCGACTGCCGATCATGAGGCGCTTCTCTCTGAGTTCCGCAAACGTGTCATCGATGGGACGGAAATCAAAATCGAGTACGTGTCCAGTGTGCCTCGTTCCGAAAACGGCAAGCTCAGGTTCGTAATCTCCGACTGTACTTAGCGCGTCACACCGATAGGCGGTTTCCATTCCTCATCGTGAGCTCCTCCAAGGTCCCGAGCATCCCTGCCGCAAGCTTTCTGCGGTCGAAATCTTCGGCCAGCTTTCGAGCGCCGGCACTCATCCGTTCCCTGCATGTCTGGTTTGCAACCATGGTTTCAAGCACTCTGGCGAAATCTTCGCCGTTGCCGGGATGGAAGCATGCTCCAGCGCCGTACTTCATCACAAGGTCCTGCGCTTCGCCTCGAACTCCCAACAGGATTGGTTTCCCCATGGCACACAATTCGAAAATCTTTGAAGGGATGACGCGTTCGAAGTTGGTGTCTTCACGAAGGGGCACCAGTCCACAATCAAAAATTGACAGATAGCGGGGCACCTCACTCTTTTTTACCATGCCCACGAAGTGTACGTTCTTTATCCCGGCGGACGCAGCCACTTGCCTCGCTCGCTCGCGCTCGGCGCCTTCTCCAACGACCAGCAGTGAAATGGGCTTGCCGGCGATGTCATGCGGCAAGTATGGCAGAAGTTCGTGCAGTCCATGTGCCATACCGATTGTGCCCAGATAACCTACAACGAACGATCCCTCCAGTCCGAGTTGCTTGACCAGTTCACGATCCTTTGCACGGACGGAGTAGGCGTCCAGGTTGACCCCGTTGCGCACGACACGAATTTTCTCGCGACTGATTCCTCGTGACGCCAGGTTGTCAACGAATGAATTCGTCACCGCTACTACAAGATCGGATTGGCGGTAGAGGTAGAGTTCCAACTTCTCCAAAGCTCGAAAACTGAATTTGGATCGCATCGCTCCGACCGTACGGATTGATTCCGGCCAGAGGTCGCGCAACTCAAACACCCAGGGACGCCTCTTGATCCAGCTCAGCAACAAACCGCTGCATGTCGTGAAGAGTTGTGGGGAAGTGGCGATAATGACGTCTACATCACCCACGAAGAGGCCGCTGATGGCACTGGTAACCGCAAAGCTCAGATAATCTGCTATGCGTCGGCCAAAGCCGCGGTTCGCCGCCACGTAGGTCCACACTCGCACAACCGTGATGCCGCAATCCATATGCTCGATCTGGTATGGGCGATTGCGGTAGCCGTCAAAGACTTTTCCGGTCGGGAAATTCGGCACCCCCGTGATTACCGTCACCTTTGCACCGCGTCGCACCCACTCAACCGCGTGCTCGAAGGTCCGCGTTGCGGGAGCATTGACCTCGGGCGGAAAATTGTCGGTCAAGAACAGGATGTGCACTAGTAGAAAACCTTGCGAGCTCTCCCAAACCAGTGATCGGCGCTGGTCAAGGCGATTTTCGCCGCGACGTTGCCACGGCGCGCGAATTCATCGAATCTGGTTCCCGCGATGGCGGTAAATCACTCGCAGTTGATGTGCAGTGTAAGTTTCCAGAGCTGACGGAGTCAACTCATTGTCGAAACACTTATCCGCTCTTCTCAGGTTTATCCCCTAAATTACCCTCTAAGCTTGTCCATCCCTGCTTTCGATGAACCTTTGGAACGAGTGCGATTTCGTTTGAAATCTTCAAAGCAGCGTAGTAATTTCTTTCAGCCCACTCTGAATTGCAGTGCCAACCTCAACGGCCATCGTTGACAGTCGTTGGCAGAGTCAACGCTGGGTGGGGACCCCGGGGGTGTCTTTTTGATTTGCCTGGCTCTGTTCATCTGCTGCTTACTCCTCTCCCTGTTGTTCACGTGGAGAGTTCGAGGGCTGGCTTATGCGCGCGGGTGGGTGCTCCCCCCTGCATCGTCCCGGCACGTTCATGAACGCCCGATTCCAAGACTTGGTGGCGTGGCAATTTTGGGCTCTTTCGTGGTGAGCATTGCCGTCGTCATCATCGGACTGCATTTGATCGGACGCCCCATTCCGTTCGATATGCGGAAGCTGTTGTGCATCATGGTTCCGGCTACTTTAGTTTTTGCCGTGGGTTTGTGGGACGACATCCGGTCGCTAAGTCCGTGGTGGAAGTTTGGCGTTCAGATCGCCGCCGGAGCAATGCTGTTTTTCAGCGCGTTGAAAATCATTCACCATCACTTCACGATTGAAGGCCGTGAATTCCACTGGGTAATGGCACTATTTGCAACCGTGCTCTGGGTTGTTTGGATAACCAATGCCTTCAATCTCATTGATGGCATTGACGGACTAGCTTCTGGATCCGCTCTGTTCTCTACTTTTGTCCTCTTTCTGAATTCGCTGATTACGAACGACATCCTGACCCTGCTGATCACCGCTGCATTGGCCGGAAGTATCCTTGGGTTTCTCCGCTTCAATTTCAACCCAGCCACGATCTTTCTGGGGGACTGCGGCAGCCTTTTCATCGGCTTCACTCTGAGTGCGCTGGCGCTCTCGCAAACCCAAAAATCCCCCACGCTGGTTGCGGTTTGTCTGCCGGTTGTGGCATTGGGCTTGCCAATTACCGACACACTCGTTGCGGTTGCACGGCGTTTTATCGGCGGCAAGCCTTTGTTTTCTCCTGACCGCGAACACATTCATCACAAACTGTTGGACCACGGATTGACGCAGCGGCAGGTGGTGCTGATTCTATATGCCGTCTCAGCCGTGTTCGGACTGGCGGCCCTTTTCCTTCGCTACCCAGGCGGTCGTGTCATGGGCGTTGTGGTTGTGATCGTTGGAGCGATTGCGATTCTAGGCGTCCAGCGTTTGGGATATGTCGAGTTCTTCGAACTGCGGCGTGTCGCCCAGCGCACGCTTGAACAACGTGAAGTGATCATCAACAACTTGGCATTGCGCCGCGCACGTCACCAGATTGCTCGCAGTAACCGGTTTCAGGAGACTTGTCTCGCACTGCAGCAGGCCTTTTGTGACAATGACATGGGGGGCTTCGAGTTGATTATGGACCGAGGTTCGATCATAGGTGGCGTGCATCCCATGAAGCGCCGTGGAGACAAACTGGTTTTTGCGTGGGCCAAACAGCCCGATTCGTCCGATCGCCGTTGGCAAGTGACATTGAATCTCGTGACTACAAAGGGTCGCGAAATCGGAACGTTCGCCATTTATCGTCATTACGGCGAGCGCTCTTTAATGCTGGACATCAACTTGCTCACCGACGATTTCGCGTTGATATTGGCCGATGCACTCGATCGCTGCGTGGCAACTGCCCGACTTCAATCCGAGGTTGTACCCGTTATTGTTGGGGAAAATGGTTCCGCCGGTACTCAGCACTTGGCTACCTCTGAGCTCGGCTTTCAGTAGTAAAGCAGTTTGAAAACGCTTTTGTAAGCCACCGCAAACCGGCGGTTGCCTGGAGTTTTTAGGTAGCGCTCCCATTTATCGCGATACTCGGCAAAAATCGGATGTCCCGTCAACCGGTGCATCACCTCCAGTTGGGCTATGTGCAGGAGGTGATAGAACGGGCTGGCCAGCATTTTCATGCGGGTACCAGAAATCTCATAAAGTGACCAGCGGCCTGTGTCAAAGCGGTGCAGGTTAGCGGCCAATGTGCTCACGGCATCGTCGAAAAGACCCTTCGACAGCTCATCCCCTGTTGCCAGGTGGTGATCGTAGAGTCCCCAACTAGCCCACATGAATCCGTTCAAAATGTGAGTGGGCGGCGGCGGCACCACGTATTCCTCGTACCATTTGTTCCCGTCTGCATCCAGGAACTGCACTCCACCATCGTCCACCGTGCGCGTAAACGAAACCAGGGCGCGATTGGCCGCGTCCAGATAGTCCGGCTTTCCGAACTCTCTATAGGCTCTCACCAGGACCGATATGCCTTGTCCTTGCGCCAGCGCGGAATACCACGGCGCCTTGAGCGTTGCACGGTAGTCCCAGTCGAAATTGTGGTTCCAAACCCATGTCCCGTTCGGGTTTATCTCAAGCTTCTCTACCAGCCAGTCGGCGACTCTCTTGAATTTCGCGCACCGGTCCGCGCTGCCCGTTCGCCTATACAGATTGAAGTTGCCAAGCCCGTACTGCGCGATGGCAATCGGGTTGTACTGGAGTCCGACCACGCCTTGATAATCCAGCATCGGGATCCCGTTCCCGTCATAGTGGCCGGTGTAGTCAGCCTTGCTCGTGAAGGGCATGTAATACTGCCCCAGTTCCGTCGTGGACAGTTCCGGGTTGCACGCTGGTGTGTCATGCCAGAACGTCAACTGGCTTTTGCTCGACGTGAGATACGCGGCAAAGATGCGCCGCCAGTACTGAAGCCGCCTTTCAACAGCAGATCTCTCGCGCTGAGGCATATTCGTGACTCTATCACCGCCTCCCATGGCGAGTCATCCTAAGGAGCGCAGCGACGACCCGTAGCGTGTCATCCCGAGCGCCAGCGATGGACCTGCTTTTCGTCCGCACCACCACCACCGCCGATGTCATTAGAGATGTCAACCGCTCGACGAGAGCAAAACCAGCGTAACCTGCTGATTGCACGGCAAATATAATTTCTCCGCTCCTGTCGGGTTTACCCTCGCGAGTTGCTAAAATGAAGGTATATGGTGAACCAATACCGTAACGCCGCCGACCCGGCGGCTGGAGCGTGGGCGACTCGCCCACGCATAGGACAGTCGAAGGTTACCATAGTAATCTAAACCGATAAGTGCCTGTACAATCAACGACTTACGCCTAGCATTGCTAAGCTGACGAAATAAGTCTTGTGAATTCAATTACTTACGATTTTTCACAATGGGGGAGGGCAACCTCCCGCGACCCGCAACGGTGTTGCTGTTTGGTGATTCGTCTGTATACTTGCGTTTCTACTCGCTTTCGGTAGGCCGTTTCTGCTCGCGAGCAAAAACCTGAGGAGACATGCATGAACCCAGCCCTGAGCCGTTTGCTCGACCCATGCATCTTTTTAACCGTGATGATGACTGTGATGGGAAATGCTGCCGCTGCCGCGGATCAGACCGCGGTTCAACCACCCGTGGCGAAGAAGTCGCCGCATATGACCGAGATTCACGGGCTCAAGCTGACGGACGACTATTTCTGGCTCCGCGAGAAGAGCAATCCCGAGGTGAAGGCCTACGTCGAAGCCGAGAACGCCTACACCGATTCGGTGATGAAGCCGACCGAAGAACTCCAGAAGAAGCTCTATGACGAGTTGCTGGCGCGGATCAAGGAAACCGACGTAAACGTCCCCTACCGCGAGGGTGGCTACTTCTATTATTCCCGCACGGAGAAGGGCAAGCAGTACGCGATTCTGTGCCGCAAGCAGGGGACGCACCGAGGCGCCGGAAGAGATCGTCCTGGACGTGAACAAGCTGGCCGAGGGGCAAAGCTTCATGTCCATCGGCGCGTACAGGCCGAGCGACGACGGCACGCTGCTGGCGTATTCGACCGACAACACGGGATTCCGGCAGTACACCTTGCACGTCAAGAATTTGACCACCGGCGAGTTGCTGCCCGACAAGATCGAGAAAACAGGATCGCTCGCCTGGTCGGCGGACGGCAAGACACTTTTCTACACCGTCGAAGATGCGGCCAAACGCCAGTACCGCGTGTACCGTCACAAGGTGGGGACCTCCGGACCGGAGAACGACGACCTGATCTATGAAGAGAAAGACGAGCGCTTCAACGTGGGCGTCGGACGGTCGCGCAGCGGCAAGTACATCTTCATGGACATCGGCAGCCACACGACATCGGAGGCGCGGTACATTCCCGCCGACGAGCCGCAATCCGAGTGGAAGCTGATTGCGCCGCGCCAGCAGGACGTCGAGTACTATCCCGACCACAACGGCGACTTCTTCTACATTCGCGTGAATGATACCGGTCGGAACTTCAGGCTGGTGAAAGCTCCGGTCGCCGATCCACAGAAGAAGAACTGGGTGGAAGTGGTACCGCATCGCCCCGACGTGATGCTGGAAGAAGCGGATTTCTTCAAGAACTTCTACGTGCTGCACGAGCGCGAAAACGGCCTCCCTCATCTGCGCGTGACCGATTTGCGGAACGGGGAAGTCCACCGGATCGAATTTCCGGAGCCGGCATATACCGTGTCGCCCGAAGCGAACCGCGTGTATGACACGGCCCAGTACCGGTACCGGTATCAGTCGTTCATCACGTCGCCATCCGTGTTCGATTACGACATGGAGAAGCGCACGGCGAAGCTGCTGAAGCAAACTGAGGTGCTGGGCGGATACGATCCCGCCAGGTACACGGTCGAGCGGACGTACGCGACGGCGCGGGACGGCGTGAAGGTGCCGATCTCGCTCGTATATCTGAAGGGCATGAAGAAGGACGGGACCGAGCCGCTGTTCCTCTACGCGTATGGGTCCTACGGCATTCCGCAGAACATCGGGTTTAACTCCAACATCTTCAGCCTCGTCGATCGCGGCGTGGTCTACGCGGTAGCGCACATTCGCGGCGGCGGCGACCTCGGCAAGCCGTGGCATGACGACGGCAAGATGATGAAGAAGAAGAATACGTTTAACGACTTCATCGATTGCGCCGAGCACCTGATCGCCCAGAAGTACGGATCGAAGGACAAACTGGTAATCATGGGTGGAAGCGCCGGCGGGTTGCTCATGGGCGCGGTCACGAACATGCGCCCGGACCTCTTCAAGGCCGTGATCTCCAAGGTCCCGTTCGTGGACGTGATCAACACGATGTTGGACGAGTCGCTGCCGCTGACCGTTGGCGAGTTCGAGGAGTGGGGCAATCCGAAGAAGAAGGATGAGTTCGACTACATCTATTCGTATTCGCCTTACGACCAGTTGAAAAAGGGCGCGTACCCAACGATCCTGGTTAAAACATCGTTTAACGACAGCCAGGTGATGTACTGGGAGCCGGCGAAGTACACCGCGAAGCTAAGAACGCTCAAGACCGACTCGAATCCCCTCCTGTTGAAGACCAACATGGGGGCGGGCCACGGCGGGGCCTCCGGACGCTACGACTATCTGCACGAGATCGCGTTCGATTACGCGTTCACGCTGCAACAGATGGGGCTCATAACGACAGGTAAGTAGGTACTTAGGTCTCCGTAGCGCCGCCGTCCCGGCGGCTGTCGCGGCCGCATCTTGCGGCCGCATGACTCCAACTCCGTTTCGCCGAAAATCTTCTGCATCTAACGGAGTATCATCGAGGCAGGTCATGCTCAAGCACATCCCTCTTCTCTCAATACTTCTGCTCCTCGGCTTTGCCAACTTAGCCGCGCCGCAGCAACCCACGCAGGTTCCGCCCGCCGCGCGACCGGAGACCAAAACGCCGCGAAAGCAAGCTGTTACTGGCAAGACCGGAACCCACGCCAAAGCGCTTGACACCAGCACCACTGCCACCAGTGGACTCGAAACTCCCGGCGTCCAAACCCAGAGTGGACTGGCGCAGCAACCTGGCCACCCTCCCGGCATACATCCCGCTAACACATCCCCAAGTCCAGCTCCCGGCGCCCCTCCCAACTGGGAGCAGGCCGGACAAGACGAGCAACTCGCGAACGCGGACGCGGCGGCAGCCGCCCGCGCCGAAATCGACGGCCCCGAGGGCACACTCGGCGTTCGCGGAGCGATGCCCTCTTATGCGCGCGGAAAACAGGCTCCGTCATCGCAAACTCCCAAATAACCACCGTGGAGGAGGCGAAAGTGCGGCGCGTGCTGCTGGAAGAGCATGGCATCGAGATCATGGGCGGCTTCGGCCCGCTGGCGGGCAAGGTGTTCCGCGTGGGGCTCATGGGCCCGCTGGCGACGGAGGAGAACGTGGGATTCTTCTTGCGCGCATTTGAAAAGGCGTTGGCAGTGGGTGGATACAAAGGACAGTGGCGAGTGGTTACTGGCGAGTGAGAGTGGTTGTGGGGCGGGAGTTGGCGCGGACGGGACGTCGGACGGGACGTCCGCGCGACAGCCGGCGGGTCGCCGGCGGTACGACGCGCGGCGCTGGCGCTGATGTTGGCGAGCGTGCCGGGTTGTCCCTCGACCTTCGGCTCGACTTTCGGTTCGGCTTTTTCTTCGATCTGTTTCTTGCACTTGCAGCATGTCTTCTCCAGCCGCTTCAACTCTTCAACGCGTTTTTCATGCAGCCGCGTCAGCTTTTCCTCTTCGCATTCGCGGTCTATTTTTTCCCATAGCTGGTAGGCGTTCAGTTCGCTCTTGCGGAATTCGGAGTCCAGTTGGCGCTGGAAGCTGGTCTGCTTGAAATTCGACGACATGGTTTGCAGGGCGTAGACGGTAGTTGAGGCGGTCTTGCGGTCGAGGGTGCCGTTGACGAGGCCATACACGATGTGGGTAAGGGCGTGGTGGATGCCGTCCGGGTCGTCCATGAGGCCGAGGTTGAGGGCCGGGATGGGCGCGGGCTTTTCGGGCATGTGGCGCAGCGGAAAATCCTTGTAGGCTTGGCGATGGTAGTGGCAGAAGTTGTGGTTGCGCAGAGCGGGCGCTCCGCACTGGATGCCGTTGGTTTTGAAGTGGGAACAGCGGCGGACGTTGCGAGTATATGTGGCCATGAAATCCTCCGTAGGGGAAGCGGTCAGGCAAGGGCGAGACGCCCTCGCGGCAGCCGCCGGGACGGCGGCGCTACGACGGCGCTACGACCCTCCCCCTTAGTGCAAAATTGTAAGTAGTTGAAACGGAACGAGTTGTTAATCCAGCTTCGTACAGGCTGAATTAAGCTGCTGAAAACAAGCAAGTTATACGTTTAGGTTCGAAACGGCGATGGGGTTGAGCTCACCATCTAGTACAAGTATGACAAGTCTGGAGGGGAAAACCGACAGGTTGGGAAGATTTATTTCTCGTGTGATTTCAGCTACTTAGCGGGAAAATGGGATGCGAGGGGGGTTGACACCGCTTTGGCTGCGCTGCGGATTTGTGGTGGTGCGAGCAAAGTGCATAGGTCCTTCGCCTCCGGCTCAGGATGACTTGCTGCGGGGCAGTGGTGGTGACGGATCGGCAGTCGTGGTGGTGCGAGCGAAAAGAACGAAGGACGTAGCACCAAGGGGCGGCGAATTTTCGAGCCTTATGGCGTAGAATTCGCGTTCGGGGTGATTCACGTATGGATAGGCCAATGACAAGTGTCCGATCAATTGACGAGAGTGCCAGGCAGCATCCTCGGTTTGCCGCGAATTCCAAAATCCGGCTGCACTGGATCGACTGGTCCAACGACCGCAATGCGCCTTGCAACTGTGACGGGATCTGCACGGACGTAGCCGTCGGAGGAATCGGCGCGTACAGCGTCAACGAGTTCGCCGCGGGCGATGTTGTGGGAATCGAGTTCGTGGACGCGCCTCTGCCGGTCTACCAGGCAAGAGTCATTTACCGCAACGGGTACGACTACGGCCTGGAGTTCTTGAACATGGTGTAGAGGCGTTCTGGATGGTGCCCCACGTTCGCGGAGCTAACGTGGGTTTTTTTATCGGCGCTTACCTTTCGACGGCCCAGCTTTGTCCCACTTCTTATGGCTCTTGTTACTGCTGGGGTTATTGCCGCGGTCAACCCAAACCCGCTTGGCTCCGAAGCGCTTCTTGGCCGGCTTTACCCAAGTTGCCTTCTGAACTGGTCCGGGATTTTCCAGCACTTCTGGTGCGGGTAAACGTTCGCGGCGAAGCTGAACCAGTACCGCCGCAAGTTGCTCAGGGCTGCGCTGGGCGAGCAGGGTTCGTCCGACGGACAAGTCCTCTTCGGACGGAGTTTCCGCCAGGGTTACGATTTCCCGTACAAGTTTTTCCGCGTCCCGCGCGTGTATCGCTTTGGCCGAAGGGGCTGACGACCAAACGGCCTTGATTTTCGCCGAGGCCAGCAACCGCTCGGCGCTGCCACGGTGCGGAGCGGGGACGAGCAGCACAGACAAACCCTTGCGGCCGGCGCGCCCGGTGCGGCCACTGCGGTGCAGCAGCGCCTCGCGGTTTTGCGGCATGTCGGCGTGGATCACCAGGCCGAGGTCGGGCATGTCAAGCCCGCGCGCGGCGACGTCGGTGGCGACGCACACGCGAGCGCGTCCGTCGCGCAAGGCTTGCAGCGCGCTCGTACGCTCATGCTGTTTCAGTTCGCCGGAAAGCGCGACCGCTGAGAAGCCGCGCTCCTGAAGGTTCGCGTGCAGGTGGCGGACCGCTTCGCGCGTGGAACAGAAGACAAGCGCGCCGGGCGCGTCGAAGTATCGCAGCGAATTCACTACCGCATGTTCACCGTCCCGTGGACGAATGGGAAATGCGCGATATTCGATATCGCCGTGGGGTTCGTGCTCGGAAGACAGGGCCAGGCGGAGAGCATTGCGCTGATAACCCTTAGCCAGACCTAGTATGGCCTTCGGCAAAGTGGCGGAAAACAGCATCGTGCGCCGCTCGGAAGGCGTGGCGTTCAGCAGCATTTCGAGTTCTTCGCGGAAGCCGAGGTCGAGCATTTCGTCGGCTTCATCGAGCACCACCCCACGGATGTGCGAGAGATCGAGATGCCGCTGATCGAGGTGATCGGACAAGCGGCCCGGAGTGCCAACGACAACGTGCGCACCCTGGGCGAGCAGACGCTGCTCACGGCGAATGTCCATGCCTCCGACGCACGCGACGACACGGCCGCCGGCGGCGGCGAACAACCACTCCAGCTCACGCTGAACTTGTAGCGCCAGTTCACGGGTGGGCGCCACGATGAGCGCCAAGGGATGACGCGCGCGGGCGAAGCGTTCGAGGTCGCCAAGCAGCATCGAGCCCAAAACAAGGCCGTAGGCCAAGGTCTTGCCCGAACCGGTCTGGGCCGACACGAGCAAGTCGCGGTCTGCCGCTTCGGAGCGAAGTACGGCCTCTTGTACCGGCATCGGTTCGTTATAGTTACGCGCTGCGAGCGCACGAAGGAGACTGGGGTGGAGCTCAGGAAAGGGCATAGTTTCAGGTTTGATGCTAACAGCTCAAGAGTGCTTGCGCCACGCTTTACGCCTGAAATCCCCACGTTAGTCCGATCCGCTCCGCGTGACCGGACGGAACGTGGGGCACCAACACGCTTTACCTCGGCGATCCTATTTGTTGCCGACCAGCGCCTTGCGCGTGTTGGCGAGGGTAAACTCCAACGATTCGCGGGGGATGCTTTCGATGAACGGGCGGATCATCCACCCGAGCCCGGTAGGGATGTCGCGAGTCAGCGAGACGGCCTCGCACTGGACGTAGGTGCCGCCGTCCTTTTGCTCGAAGCGCCAGTAGGTGTACAGGCGCCAGAGGAATCCGTTGTCGTTGCCGATGGGTTTGTCGCGCTCGTCGGATTTGCCGGCGTTCTCCACTTCCTGAACGCGCGTGCTATAGGATCGGCTGATCTCTCGCGTGGGCGAGACGCGAACGTAGTGGACGTCGTAGTTGGTGTCGAGAATGACGGTGACGACCTTGTGCCGCCTGAAGCGGTAGTAGATCTGGAAATCGTCCCCGCTGCGGCGGATGAGTTTGGAGCGGATGACGTCGGGGGCGTAGTCGATGCTGTGGTGGTCGTAGTTCTGGGCGACGGCGAGAGTCTGATCGAGTGTGGCTCCGGGGATGAAAACGGTGCCGATCCAGTGGTGGATGAGGCCGCCGGGGACTTCAACTTTTCGACCGTTATCGAGGGTTTCCATGCGGCTGATGACGACTTCGCCATTGTGCAGCCGGTCGTAGGCGGATTGACGCTGTGCCGCCGGGAGTCCGTCAACCCGGAGAAAGGCCGCGCCGTGACCGAGTTCGGCGGCTAACCGCTGCTCGGTGAGCTGGACGTAGCGGTTAAAGGCGTCGATGGTGGGCTGCTTGAGTTCGGTGGCCTGGGCTGCGGCGGCGAGAAGCAGCATCAAGGCCGGTATGAGGCGGGAGGCAGACCGCATTGTGGACTCCGTTCGTGACTTCGATTGGATTGTGGCCTATCCGGGCACAATTCGGCAATGGCGCAGGGGACAAGTGTTCCTCACCAAGTAAATGCCTGTGGATCAGTAAGTTGCTGGCGAACCTCGGCGGAGCCTCGAAGGCGCACGATCCGTCAGTCACCTTTGATGTACGGCAGCATCTGCTTAAAAGCAGGGGTGCCGGACGCGCGCAGGAGTTCGTACATCGCCATCTCCGTCGAGGAAATGACGGCGCCGGCATCTCTCATCCGGTCGATGCCGAGTTTCCAGTTGAGCTCGTCGCGCGAGCCAACGGCGTCGGCGAGGACGTGGACGATGTAGCCGTTATTTAATGCTGCCAGCACGGTCTGCATGACACAGATATGAGTTTCCATGCCGCAGACGAGCAGCGTGTTTCGCTGTCCGGGAAGGGACTTTACCGCGGCGCAGAAGCGGTCGCTGCCGAAGCAGCTGAACTCGAGCTTGTCGATGTGGTCGGCACGGGGCAGCAGGGAGGCGATCTCCGGAACGATGGGGCCGAGTCCTTTGACGTACTGTGTGGTGGCGACGGCGGGAATCTCCAAAATGCCGGCGAGGCGGAGGAACAATTGAGAGTTGCGGACAAGCCGGTCGCGGTTGAAGATTGGCGGCAGGAGTTTCTCCTGAATATCCACGACGGCAAGGGCGCACTGATCAGCCTGAAGCGGGCGGCGGGCAATATCAGAGTAACCGGTTGCGGCTGAGGCGGGCATAGTCATAGTCGATGGCATTGTCGATCTCCCCGGGATCTATTTTATGAGATGTTGCTATTCGCTTAGCTGGGCCAATAACTTGTTCTAGAATCTTGAAAATACAACGAAGCTGCCAGGACTTATACATGGTCGGAAGTAATACGAGTGTGCTGCCGGACGATTTCAAGAACCGCCTGGTCATTTTTGGAGCGGGCGGAATGGGTCGAAGGATTGCCCACGGTCTGTCCGCGGTGGGTGTTACGCCGTTGGCGTTCTGCGATAACAATCCAGAATTGTGGGGCACTAAAACCGGCGGGGTGGAGACGATGTCGCCCAAGGCCGCGTCGGAGTTGTTTCCGGAAGCTGTGTTCGTGGTGGCGGTCTGGCATCCGAGCAAATCCGAGGGACTTCGCGCGCATGTAGAGCGTCTGCAAGAGCTGGGCTGCCGTAACGTCGTTTCGTTCATTCCACTTCTTTGGACGTATCCAAGAATATTTTTGCCCAACCTGTTCTGGGAGTTGCCGGACGTCATCTCGGAACGCATGCCCCTGCTGAATGCGGCGCGAGAGCAATTTGATGATCAGGGAAAAGAAGAGTTTGATCGCCAACTGGCCTTCCGGCTTTCCGGCGACTTCCTGTCGCTCTCGGAACCCGATCCCGGCTTGCAGTATTTTCCCGACGGTGTGATTTCACTTTCGGACAGCGAAACCTTCGTCGATTGCGGAGCCTACGACGGAGAGACCCTGCGCGATTTCATAACAGTTTCGGGCGGCCGTTTTCGGCGGATCGTGGCACTTGAGCCAGATCCAGGGAACCTTCGCCTGCTCGCGAATTCGGTTGACGACGGCCGGGTCCGAATTGAACCCTATGCCGTTGGCTCGAAGAACGAAGTGCTGCGCATGTCGTCTTCAGGCGCCAGTTCTTGGGTAACCGAGTCGGGCGACACACAGGTGCAGTGCGTGGCGCTGGATGAGTTGCTTGCGGATGAGAGTCCCACGTTTATGAAAATGGATATTGAGGGAAGCGAGATCGATGCGCTTCACGGGGCCGCAGCAACCATTCGGCGCTGCCGGCCAAAGCTCGCGGTATGCGTTTATCACCGTCCCGAGCATCTCTGGCAGGTTCCATTGCTGCTGAAACAACTGCTGCCCGATTCGAGGCTGACGTTGCGCAGCCACATGTTGGACGGGTTCGACACCGTATGCTATTGCACACCCGGCGCTTGAGGAGCCCGTTCAACGGCATTCCTGAAACTTCAGCTTGCACGAACAACCAAGGTTGGACGCGAACGCCGCGCCGTGCCTGCTGACGTCTCGGAAATGGCAATGGGTCTCGCAAAGGTGGTGTCCGGCAAGTCAACAATGAACTCCTGCCGCTCAATCGTCATTACTTCGCGGGCGGATTTTCCGTCGCCCGCGCGGCACAACGAGACGAACACACCGATCAGGAAAATAACGCCGACGGTAGACAGCACAATGAAGATCGTCATCGCCATTGGAACCTCCAGCCGAGATCGAGCGCGCCTTGCGGCTATCGTTCAACCTTCAGTTGAATAGATTCCAAGGGCTATAAAGATCGAATAAACAGTAGCTAAAAAGTTCATAAACGAGACGAACATTAGCTGCCCAGTCGCCAACCTAAATCCGCTGCGCTCACTCCAATTCGTTTAGTCCCGACCGGTTCTGGCGCGTTCCCCAGATCGCCACGACAACTCCCAGGTAGGTTTCACTTCACGCTGAACCGGCCACACAGGTCCTCCTTTACGGACATTTTATGAACTCTTTATTCGCGGTTTATCCGACACGATATCCAATGTAGGTGGATGGCTAAAGAGCCAGGACGAAGAACAACGTCC
The DNA here is from genome assembly GCA_963777415.1 of uncultured Acidobacteriota bacterium. Classification (GTDB taxonomy): domain Bacteria; phylum Acidobacteriota; class Terriglobia; order Terriglobales; family Acidobacteriaceae; genus JAEZPW01. The sequence goes on along the minus strand of CAVZQL010000014.1, from coordinate 11,319 downwards.
ACTCGTCAGGAGATTGCGTATGCAAGATCTTATTTTCGTAATCGCGACCACGATGTTTTTCGTTGTCGCTGCTGGCTATGTCCGTTTCTGTGAACGTGTGAAGTGAGGCTGGAATGAATGTCGAATCGATCATCATGCTTGCGGTAAGTGCGCTGGTGTTTATTTATCTGACGTACGCCATGCTGCGGCCGGAGAAGTTCTGATATGACTACGAACGGTTGGCTCCAAATCGCAGTTTTCCTGCTGCTGGTGCTGGCGATAACAAAGCCGCTCGGCCTGTACATGACCCGTGTGTTCAACCGTGAGCGCACGTTCATGGACCCGGTTCTCCGCCCACTGGAACGGCTGATCTATCGCGTTACCGCCGTTGACGAGAACCAGGAGATGCGCTGGTACGAATACGCCGGGGCGTTGCTGCTGTTCAGCTTCGTCTCCATGCTGCTGCTTTATCATTCTGCAGCGGGTGCAGGGCGTGTTGCCGTTTAACCCCCAACACCTGGGCAAAGTGGCCCCCGATCTGGCGTTCAATACCGCGGCATCGTTTACAACCAACACCAACTGGCAGGCATATGTGCCGGAAACGACCATGAGCTACTTCACGCAAATGGCCGGTCTGGCATATCACAACTTCGTTTCCGCAGCCGCCGGTATCGCGTTGGCAATTGCGCTGATTCGCGGCATCGCCCGCCGCGAAAAAGAAACAATCGGCAATTTCTGGGTGGACCTGGTTCGATGCACGTTGTGGGTTCTGCTTCCATGTTTGCATCGTCGGCGCGTTGTTTCTCGTCTCCCAAGGCGTCCCGCAAAACTTGAAGCCCTACGATACGGCGAAGCTGATCGAACCGCAGCAGGTCGGAAGAGTTGATGCCAACAGCAAACCCGTCTTCGGTCCGGACGGCAAGCAGATTATGGATACAGTCACCGACCAGACCATAGCTCAGGGGCCGGTAGCTTCGCAGGAAATCATCAAGGAATTCGGCACGAATGGCGGCGGCTTTTTCAATTCCAATAGCTCGCATCCGTATGAGAATCCTACGCCGCTCACCAACTTGTTCGAGATGTTTTCGATTTTTGCAATCGGCTCCGGACTCACCTACACGCTGGGACGAATGGTGGGATCGCAGCGCCACGGGTGGGCGGTGTGGGCTGCAATGGCGGTCCTGTTTCTGGCGGGTGTAACGACGGCCTACTGGGCAGAAGCGCGCGGCAATCCGCTGTTGCCCGCGGACCAGCGTGCAAGCGTGACACAGTCGGGCGGCAATATGGAAGGCAAGGAGGTCCGCTTTGGCGTCGCCAATACGGCACTCTGGGCCACGGTGACCACCGACACGAGTTGCGGTGCCGTCAATGGAATGCACGATTCGTTTACTCCGCTGGGCGGCATGGTCCCGCTGGCCAACATGATGCTTAGCGAAGTGGTGTTTGGCGGGGTCGGCTCCGGACTCTACGGGATGATCATTTTCATTATCCTGGCGGTGTTCATCGCCGGCTTGATGGTAGGCCGCACGCCTGAGTACATGGGGAAGAAGATTGAAGGGTACGAAGTAAAGATGGCCATGCTGGTCGCGCTAATCTTCCCGCTAATCATCCTGACCTTCACCGCGATTTCCGTGCTGAAGGCGTCGGCCCTTGCCAGCATCGCGAATCCGGGGCCACACGGATTTTCCGAAATTCTCTACGCCTTCACGGAGGGCGCCGGGAACAATGGTTCCGCCTTCGCCGGCTTGAACGCGAACACGCTTTGGTACAACACCACCATCGGCTTCGACACGCTGATTGGCCGGTTCCTGATGGTGATCCCGGCGCTGGCAATCGCCGGCAGTCTGGTAAAGAAGAAATCCGTGCCGCCGTCGCTGGGAACCTTTCCGGTTACCACCCCACTGTTTACCGTGCTGCTCGTGGGCGTGATTCTGATCGTCGGGGCACTGACCTTCTTCCCGGCGCTGAGCCTGGGACCGATTCTTGAACACCTGCTGATGGCAGCTGGAAAGACTTTTTGAGGCTTGATATGGCAACGAAAATTAGCATGCCCGTTTTGCATACCTCACCGACGCCACAGCACGTCTTCCCGAAGACGAAGCAGAAAGCGATCTGGGAATGGAAGATTGTTAGCCGCGCGGTGATCGACTCCTTCGTGAAGCTCCACCCTCGCAAGATGATGGGCAACCCCGTCATGTTCGTGGTGGAGATCGGAAGCGTGATCACGTCGGCGCTGCTGATTAAGAATCTTTTGCGGCACGAAGCGCATTTCGGGTTCAACCTGCAGATTACGCTGTGGCTGTGGTTCACCGTTCTTTTCGCGAACTTCGCCGAAGCAATGGCTGAAGGACGCGGAAAAGCCCAGGCTGACACTCTGCGCAAGGCGCGTTCCGAGACCATGGCCAATCGGCTGTTGTCCGGCGGCAAAACCGAGATCGTGCCCAGTGCGAAGCTGCGATCCGGCGACATCTGCATCGTTTGTGCCGGAGAGTTCATTCCCGGCGACGGCGAGATCACGCAGGGCGTCGCTTCAGTGGACGAGTCGGCCATCACCGGCGAGTCCGCGCCCGTGATTCGCGAGTCGGGCGGAGATCGCTCCGCCGTTACCGGAGGCACGCGCGTTCTGTCCGATCAAATACACGTACGTATCACGGCTAATCCGGGAGAAACTTTCCTCGACCGCATGATCGCGCTGGTAGAAGGCGCCGAGCGCAAGAAGACTCCCAACGAAATCGCGCTGAACATCCTGCTGGCGGGACTGACGATCATCTTCCTGCTGGCCGTGGTGTCGCTCCAACCGTTTGCCATCTACGCGGGTTCTCCGCAGACGGTATTCGTGCTGGTCTCATTGCTGGTCTGCCTCATCCCGACGACCATTGGCGGGTTGCTCTCCGCGATCGGCATTGCAGGCATGGACCGCCTCATCCAGCACAACGTTCTGGCGATGTCCGGCCGCGCGGTCGAAGCGGCGGGCGACGTAAACACGCTGCTGCTGGATAAGACCGGAACCATTACTCTCGGCAACCGGCAGGCAGTCGAGTTCTTTCCAGCGCCCTCCGTCACGGCGGAAGAGATGGCCAATGCCGCGCAACTTTCGTCGCTTCCCGACGAGACTCCGGAAGGCCGCTCAATCGTCATTCTGGCCAAGGAGAAATACGGACTTCGCGGACGAGAGTTGGCGGACCACGAAGCGCACTTCGTCCCCTTCACGGCGCAGACCCGCATGTCGGGCGTGAACCTGAATGGCTACGAGATCCGCAAGGGCGCCGGGGACGCCATCGTGAAGTACCTGCAAGAGAACGGAAAGTCCATGCCCCCCGAGGTACTTGCCCGTGTGGAACAGATCTCCCGCTCGGGCGGCACTCCGCTGGTTGTGGCTGAGAAAAATCAAGGCGCGCTTGGCGTCATCGAGTTGAAGGACATCGTAAAGGGCGGCATGGCCGAGCGTTTTGCTCAAATGCGCGCCATGGGCATCAAGACCGTGATGATTACCGGCGACAATCCGCTGACTGCCGCCGCGATTGCCCGCGAAGCCGGCGTGGATGACTTCCTCGCGCAAGCCACTCCGAAAGACAAAATGGACTTGATCCGCAAGGAGCAGGCCCAAGGCAAGCTGGTCGCGATGACCGGTGACGGCACCAACGACGCGCCCGCGCTCGCCCAGGCCGATGTCGGCGTGGCCATGAACTCGGGAACCCAGGCCGCCAAGGAAGCCGGCAATATGGTGGATCTGGACTCGAACCCAACCAAACTGATCGAGGTCGTCGAAATCGGCAAGCAGTTGCTGATGACGCGTGGAGCGCTGACGACGTTTTCGATCGCCAACGACGTCGCCAAATACTTCGCCATCATTCCGGCTATGTTTGCCGGTACTTTCCCGGTGCTGAATGCGTTGAACATCATGCATCTCAAGACGCCCCAGTCGGCTGTGCTCTCGGCAGTGATTTTCAACGCGCTGATCATCATCGCGCTGGTTCCGCTCGCACTGCGCGGGGTGAAGTATCGCCCGGTAGGCGCGGCCATCTTGTTGCGAAATAACTTGCTGGTTTACGGTCTGGGCGGCATTGCCGTGCCCTTCGTCGGGATCAAGCTCATTGACATGCTGATTACAGCCCTTCGGCTTGCGTAAGGATTGATGAGGTCGTTATGAAAAAGAATCTTCTCACCGCGGTATTGATGACAATCGCGACCACTATTCTGCTGGGCGTGATCTACCCGCTGGTTGTTACGGGAATTGCGCAGGCCGTGTTCCACGACAAGTCCAATGGACAACTGATCAAGCGCGACAACGTCGTCATTGGTTCGCGCATCATTGGCCAGCCATTCGTCGGGCCAAAGTACTTCCATTCGCGTCCGTCAGCGGCGGGGAATGGCTATGATGCCGGCAACTCCGGCGGCTCCAATCTCGGGCCGACCAACCAGAAACTCGTCGATCGCGTGAAGCAGGACACCGCGACGCTTCAAGCCGAGAATCCCGGGAAGCCGGTTCCTATCGATCTGGTCACAACCTCGGGCTCGGGCCTCGATCCCGATATCTCGCCGGCGTCTGCGGAGTTCCAGGTTCCACGGGTAGCACGCGAACGCGCTATGTCACAGGATGCCGTGCTGGCCCTTGTTCACCAGCACACGGAAGGGCGGCAGTTCGGGTTCCTTGGCGAACCGCGCGTCAACGTGCTGGAACTAAATCTGGCGCTGGATGCAGCTGGATCAAAGCAATGATTGCGCCCCTTGTGTCAAAAAAAATCGGTGGTGCGGGCAGGAAACGCTCCCTTGTGTCGAAAAAATCGGTGGTGGGGCAGGAAACGCTCGTTAATTTGGCTGCCCCCCGGGGATTCGGAGGGCACTACACTATTCCGGTTCCCATCCCGGAATTGATCATTCACCCTGGGTGGAAGTCACCGACGGAACGAGGGTATCTCTGTGAGCCCTCTGAAATAGTTCGCCTTAAAGCCTCTGGCAAACGCTTTATTGATATCGCGATTCAGCTCGGCATCCCCGTGCCCACTACCAGGAGGTTGTATTACGAAGGCACAGGCGCAAAGCCAGCCGCTAGCCCTCGTTACGCGTGCGATCCGAATGAGATTGTTCGACTTAGGGCAGCAGGCAAAACTTTCAAAGAGATCGGGTTGGAACTCAACGTCGCAGAGCGAACCGTCTACCGGCGATTTCGGCAGGTTCAGGACGCAGGAAAACTCCCACTAGGCGTTCCCGAACCAGTAAGACGCTTAGCGGTTGGCCAAATTGAAGCGATTCTCAAGATGAAGTCCGAAGGTAAGAGCGTGAAGGACATCATGCTTGCTGTGAACGTATCACGAGGAACGGTTGTTTACCATCTCCAGCGGCCCTCGATAAACTGTGAAAAATGCGACCCAGAAGAGGTGTCCTGAAACTCCGAAGGAAAGGTGTTTCAGTGACTAAAATCGCCAGAGAACTGAACCTCTCGAGTTGGCGTGTTAACAAAATCATCTATGATGCCGTCCGGGGCGGCGCAGAGCCGGAACTAGCAGCAAGGGTTCCAAACAAGCCGAAAATTAAGGATCCCACTGAGGTGGTGCGCCTCCGGGACGAAGGTATGACCTTCGTGGAAATAGCTGATGTTCTGAATGTGACCAAATCAACAGTAGCTCGTGTTTACTCCGAAGTCACAGGATTGACGTGGAGGAACCGTCGAACCAAGGAACTGCTATCGAAGCCAGAGCCGAAATTAACGCCTCGACACACCTGCGACCCCAATGAAGTCCTACGACTCAGGGCCGATGGCAAAACGTTCTCAGAGATCGCGGAGCAGCTGAACTTCTCCAAAAAGACTGTGTATCTCGCCTTTCGCAATGCTGTGAGAGCGGGTAAGGTTCCCTCCAGCATACCGGGTCCGGCTCGCGACCTCGACCCCGGCACCATAGAAGCAATCATGCATTTAAGTGCTGCGGGAAAAACTGTTAATCAGATTTCAAAGAGGTTGAATCTGAAATGGGGAACGGTGTTCTACCACTTACACAAGCCCAACATTTGCCAAGATTCGTGTGACCCGCATGAAGTCCTGAAGCTTAGAGGGGAAGGTAAGACCATCCTCGAGATTTCGTGCAAGTTGAGCGTCTCCAAAGGGCGTGTCGAAAAAATCATAGGGGAAGCCGTACACTCGGGAGCAGATCGGGGGTTAGCTAAATTAGCGCCAAAAAGGAAGATCAAGGATTGTAACGAGGTTGTGCGGTTGCGCTCCGAAGGGAAAAAGTACTCGGAAATCGCACGTATTCTCAAAGTCTCGACTGCCACTGCACGTCTTGCTTACTATAGAGCAATCGGAGCTACGCCGCCTCAGCGACGAGGTGTTTAAGGCCGAGAAGGAGTTTCGCGTTTTCTGCAAGTCACTCAATTTCCTGCCCAGCGAGATTGTCCGGTTACGATCCGAGGGCAAGAATTCATTGGGGGATGTCGCAGTCGCCTGACGACCACGGACTCCAGACATAACACGACCGCAATCGTGTTCCTTAAGCGACTGCAGTCGGTTTCCTTTTCAGTTCCAATGGCCCAGCCGCGTATTTGACCTTCCCGCCTATATTGTTCTGCCGGATCGCTCCCCTGGATGCTAGTTTCTTCAAGATATTGTGGGTAGCCGTCAAAAGGTTCGGATGAGGTTTGATATCAATCACCTGCTCTTGGATATCCCTGAGCTCTTTGATGTCAGGGAAGTATTTCGCCAAGACCTCTCGATTGCTATTCACGACCAAGCCTCCAGCCAACTAATCCTGATAACCGCCGAGCATCACTTCCATACTTTCTCGGTTCTGCTTGCACACGTGTTCAAGAAACGCAGCTGCGTAGACGAAACGATACTTGTTGTCCAATTCCACACCGGCGGATTTCGACTTCCCCGCTATAAGGCGCACGAGCCGCATTGTGTAGAGGGAAAACAGACTATATGGATACCAGTAGTTGTGATCCATTTTAAGATTGTGGGTGTACGCGTTCTTCATGTCGTTAATCATCAAGAACTCAGAATTCTTCCCCGGCAGTCCGAAGTCCTCCATACCACTGAGGAAGTACAAGCCATAAACGTCCAAACGCCCCCTTTTCGGGAAGATGTGTGGATACAGGTGATAGAGCACCTCTGACTTTATCCCCATCCCAACAACGCCCTGTACACTGTAGTTCTCGTCTTCTTCCAGCGGCTCGAAATCGAACTCTCCCCATTCATCGAACGCCTTGAACTTGCGCAAATCGCAGTTTTCGACGTACTCGTCAGCAAATGACACGAGGTTAACGAAAATATCAAGCAGCTCCTGGGAAGGCGTGTCCTTGAACTTCATTTGCCATTCGACCATCTCGGGACGAGTACTGTAGACACACCGGTGTACCACAGGGCAATACTTGCTCAGATTGCTCTTGAATAGTGATGGGTCATCGTCTTGATATTCCTGCAATGCTTCGCGGTCAAAGAACTCTTGATATTTGGCCTGCTTGTTGTCGTACGCTTCGATTGCTTCCTCGAATCGCGTTTGAAGTTCTGCTTTGTTGTCCCGCTTAGCGGGCCTAACGCGAATCGTGCCGCTGCCGCTCTTCAAGGGCAAAGAAAGCGGACGCCATCACGCAAGGCGCAACACAGTACCGATGCAAAGATTGCCATGGCGCCGTGAAGCTACACGGAAAACACGTTAGACACGGCCCAGCGCCGCATATTGAGCACAAGTCGAGGCAGGATTCAGAGTATTGCCCCTCTGGCATGTACTTCAGGCGTAATCCGGGACGTGAGCCAAGACCATCACTGCAACCGGTGGAATGACGGGCACGGCTGCGATTGTTGGCGGCAGCTGAAAAGCTGTCGCCAAGTGCAAAGAAACGCTGCCGCAGTTTTGCCCTAGGGGATAATTCGGCTGCCGCCAGTGCAATTGCATACTGCCACCTTGGCATTCGCCCGGAAACGCATTGTTCGAATCAGAAACACTGCCCTGAAAGTGATGTAGGGGACTCTAGAAAGCTCGAGTGGATTGGTGTGGGTTACATTACATGTGCAGTTCCTAACTATTCCGTGTCGCCGGTGACGAACATCGACTCAAGCTTCCACCGCCATATTCACCTTCAAGGTCATCTCACGGACTTCAGCCCCGGTCTTGCTCATGTGATTAACGAGCCGAGTGCCTTGGTTATTTGGCACAGCAATGACCAGCAAGCGTTCTGCGCGTGACGCCGCGACATATAACTTCCGCGCATCCTCAGCACTCTTAGCTGGTTCGCCAATGGTGAGATAGTCGATGATGCGTCTGCATTTGTTCGTGCCTAAGACCACGCATATACCGTGAAATTCCATGCCCTTGACCGAATGTATGGTCTCTCACCTTCATCGTTGAAGTCGGTTTGCTGGTCAAAATCGAAGCTAACCCCTGGCTCATCTTCAGTTTTTGCGCAATGGAACAGCTTGAGGTACTCATGTACGGAGAAAGGATTCTCCTCGCACGAATCAGCCAAGCATCAGCAGTAACATCGTGGACAGGGTCAAAGCGAAGCGATTGCAAAAGCTCAAGAATTTCGGGTCTCCAATCGTCCGGCTCCAAAGCCTCCGCAACAAGGTATTGATGATAGGTTTTCTGCCCGATCTTGTCGCCGAGTTCCAAAATGATCCTATGCATAGCTTCCATGCTCAGTTTGCGCGCGTTCACCTCGGCAGGCTTGATGGAAGCTCGAGATCTGCCAGGGCCAACCGCAAAGTGCGATCTTCCGTTTTCTTGGCCGCCGCTTGCCCTGCGGCATGACACGCGGTCTTCCTCGTAGACGAGACGACGGGACAATCAGCAGGATCCAACTTCAAGCGTAAGAGTCAGACCAAACCCACCTACCCAGGTTGCGACTTCCCGTGCTGAACTGTAGGGCATGAGCAATGAAACGGGAGTTACTGTACAGCAGCAGCGGCGCACGCGTTCCGAGATCGCGCAGATCGTAGCGCGGTTTGCAGACAGCGGATTGAATCGAGCCGAGTTTTGCCGACGTCACGGCGTGTGTCTGGGCACTCTGAATCGCTATCTGAAACGGTTGCGGCAGGGATCGGGCACTACGCCCAGCGATGGACTGGTTGCGGTGGAGTTGGCCGAGAGCCACTTGGTGGAGCGATCGCAATGACGGTTGTGGCTTGGCAGTGGTGCTATCGGGAGGACGCCGGATCGAGGTGGGTGCAGGATTCGATGCGCCCACACTGCAGCGACTCGTCGCGCTGCTGGAGAACAAGTAGGCCGTGTTCGGCTTCGTCGAGCAACGCGGATATCTGGCGCCGGGCGCGACCGACATGCGGAAGGGTTTTGAGGGTCTGTACGGGTTGGTGCGCGACCGGTTGCAGTGCGAACCGCTCAGCGGCCATGTGTTCCTGTTCGCCAACGCGCGGCGCAACCGGCTCAAGCTGATGGTGTTCGATGGCAGTGGGCTATGGGTATGCGCGAAACGTTTGGAGAAAGGATGCTTCCGCTGGCCGGAGCCGAGTGAAGGACAAGCCAAGATCGTGCTCACCCACGAAGAGTTGACGATGCTGTTGGGCGGGATCGATCTGGGCCAAGCGCGACGTCGAGCGTGGTATCGCAAGGCGAACGATGAAGAATCAAAGAATGCACGAATAACCGCATAAACACTGCACAAAATGCTTGTAAGTTGATGCTGGATTTGCTATTCAGTAGTCATCGTGAGTGCGACCTCCAATCCTGCGAAGATGTCCACTCCGACGAATTCTTCTTCTTCCACTGAACTTCTCGAACAACTGAAAAGACAACTCGCATCTCCGCTGTTCACCGCCGTCAGTGACCAGATCACTCAGTTTCAGACCGCAGTAGCTGCCTACGAAAACAAGCTGCAATATGCGGAGCTGAAGATCCGCGTACTCGAAGAGCGGCTGCGGCTGCAGCGGATCGCGAAGTACGGAACGGGCAGCGAGAAGCTGAGCAACGAGCAGTTGGAGCTCCTGGAACTGGAGCCGGGCGTTAGCAATCAGGAAGTAGAAGCAGAGAGCCAGCGCGAACCGCTGTCCCCTGCGGGCAAGAAGCGCAAGCATCCCGGACGACAAACGCTGCCGCCGGATCTTCCGCGGGTGGAGCGGGTGATCGCGTGTACGGCCGAGCAGTGCGTTTGCGGCAACTGCGGCAGTGAGACGAGCGTAATCGGCTACGAACAGAGCGAGCAGTTGGATGTGGAGCCGGCCAAGTACTTCGTGTTGGTCACCAAGCGCGAAAAGCGCGCCTGCAAGCAGTGCGAAGAAGGCGGCGTGGTCGCAGCGCCGCTGCCGCCGAGGATTATCGAGAAGAGCCTGGTCAGCGATCGCGTGATCGTCGACACCGTGGTTCGAAAGTACGCCGACCATAATCCACTTTATCGACAGAGTGTGATTCTGAACCGCGATGCCAGCATCGACGTAAGCCGCGCCACCCTGGACGGCTGGGTGATGCGCGTGGGCGAGTTACTGACGCCCATCGTCGAAGTGATGCGGCGCGAGTTGATCGCCGGCCACTACATTCAGGCCGATGAAACTCCGGTCGCAGTGCAGATGCGCGAGGGCCGCGGCAGAAACCATCAAGGGTATCTCTGGCAATACGGCATTCCCGGGGGAGCCGTGGTCTTCGACTTCCGCCTGGGCCGCGGTCGTGAAGGGCCGAAGCAGTTTCTCAAACAATTCGACAAACAATTCGAAGGCATCCTCCAAACAGATGGATATGCGGTCTACGATCACGTGGGCGGCCCTCGCGTTGTGCATGCCGCATGCTGGGCGCACGCGCGCAGAAAGTTTGTTGAAGCCGTGCGCTTGAATCCCAGCGATGCAATGGCCATACGCACCGTGGCACTCGTCGATGAGTTGTTTGCCGTCGACGCCGAGGCCCGCGTCGAAAACATGGATCACGCAGCTCGTCACGAACTGCGTCAGCAAAAGGCGCCGGCATTGCTGGACCGAATCCGGCAGCATGTCGAAGGCTGCAAACGCGAAGCTCTGCCTGCCAGTGCGCTGGGCAAGGCGTGTCACTACACGCTTGCTTTGTGGACGAAGCTGACGCGCTTCCTCGAACATCCCGAGTTGGAGCTATCCAACAACCTGGCGGAGAACTCGATGCGGCCGGTGGCGATCGGTCGTCGTAACTGGATCCATGTGGGCAGCGCGCAGGCCGGACCGAAGATAGCGGCCATCCTATCGATCGTTGAAACCTGCCGTCGGCTCAAGATACCGGTGCGCGAATATCTGGCTTCCGTGCTGCCGGGACTGGCCGGCCTGTCCATCCAGAGCCTGGCCGAGCTCACGCCCAGGCCTGGGCAGCGAAACAGAATCAGCCCACGTCATAGTCCAACAAAACCACATCCGTCAATCGTGTGTTTGGTCAGACG
>CAVZQL010000013.1:0-29578 GCA_963777415.1 uncultured Acidobacteriota bacterium | reverse complement strand
GTTCATGCGTCATTTTCTGAGATGTCGCTCGCCTCTGAGTTGAGCGGCAGTGATGCGCTGGTGCGAGTTCAGAGCCGCGTTCAAGCGTATTGGGACCGTCAATGGGAAAAGCGTCTTATCGCGTCATTGATGGGCGTTCTGTACAGCAACGTTGCCAACGACGATAGCGATATGGTGCTAGATATTCACTCACTCACTGGCACCGACGCGAGCACGTTCAGCGGTAATGCGGTCATTGACACGGCTCTGACCATAGGCGACCGTCTTTCCGACATGAAAGCGATTGCTATGCATTCCTATATCTATGGCGAAGCATTGAAGAACAACGAAATTCAGTTCTTCAAACCGTCAGACAACAGCTTGGATTTGCCTACGTTCAAGGGAATGGCCGTCATCGTGGACGACAGTTTGGTTACGGCAACCGCTGGCGTTTACGTCACGATTCTGTTTGGCCCTGGTGCCGTAGGGTATGCCGTAGCTGCGCCGCGCACAGGATATGGTACGGAAATCTGGCGCGTACCGTCAGCGGGTAATGGCGGTGGACAGACAACGCTTCACAGTCGCTTTGATGTGGCGTTTCATCCACTTGGGTTTGCCTTCACTGGCGCGTCGATTGCAGGTGTGAGCCCCACTCAGGCCGAGCTTGCTCTCGCAGCAAATTGGACGCGAGCCTACAGCCAGCGCAAGAGCGTTCCGCTGGCATTTCTAATCAGCAAGTAATCAGTTTTCCGTCAACCAACGGAATGAGGGATACGTATCCAGAGCCGCGTATCCCTCGTTTTTCAAATCGGAGCATTCATCATGGCAGCACCACGCAAGAATCCGCCAGCAAACATCCGTGAAATCATCGAGCAATACGTCGCAGGCGAAGGCGGATCGACCGTGATTCTTGGACGCGCTATCGGTGTGTCTGATTCCACCGTTCGCAAGTGGTTTGCAGAAGACGAATCGTTAATGCAAGCATACGAAGGCGCACGGGAAGCGTACATGCATAAGCTGTATCTTGAGCTAATTCAGATGGCGCGTTCTGGCAAAGGGAACGTTGCAGGCTTGATATTCACTTTGAAAGCAAAGTTCAAACAATACGACATGCCTGGTTCCGGCAAGCTTGTAGACGTGAACGTCACGCAAGTGAATCCGGTGTTAGTGGTGAAAGATCATGGAACTGACGAACAATGGCAGGCAAAAGCGCTGGCACAGCAAAGAGTGTTGACCATCGACGCTGCGCAAGTCGCACCAGTTCCCGCGCTTCCCATAGGCGAGTCTCTGAGCCTTGCGGCTTCCGTCGTACCGGCTTGCTATGGCCCTCCAATCTACCCTTGGCAGTCTCAGGCCGCCCCGGTCCCGAACGATGCACTAGAGGCCATCCCTAACGCCCCTGTTGCGCCCCTAGCTCCACTGCATGAGGCTCCAGCATGGCGCGGGAACGCCTAGCGCAAAAGAGAATGGCTGCCAGATTGACAGCCACACTCTAAACGGTACGGTATGCCTTTTTTGATTGATCCTTTATCGGAGTCCGAACTGATGTTTTGCCGCTGGTGCAACGGTGCGTTGAGATTGCGCTCCACCAGCGCCCCCGCTTGCCTTGTTTGTGATGACAATAGCGCGATACAACTTCGCCTTTTCTGCGTCCTGCGAACCGAGTAATAAATTCTTAATCGCTTCGCCTTGAAAGGGGACAGCTTTTCCATCCACCGTCACCGGCTTGCCATCGGAGGGATTAACCAGCGTTAAAACGCCTTCGCGCATCTCGATCTTGTATTCGGCTTCGAGTGCGGAGCGAAGAGCCTGGGGCGCAACTGAGATGGACTCGCATACCTCCATGACTGGCGCGTCAATGGTGAGAGCTTTAATACGAGCTTTAGCTTCTGTTGTCTGTGCTGTGAGAGTTCCTACGCTCGCCTCCAATTCCTGAATGCGAGCTTTGCGCGTTGCGGACTTTTGGAGCAAGTCCGCATTCACGCGGCGAAGCGTTGCTAGTTCCAACGCTTCGGGCGATTGTTCAACGGGAGGCTCTGGCATCAATCGCGCTCCGAAGTATCGATGGAGCCGACACAATTCTTAAGCGTTACCTTCTTGCCTTGCTTAATCAAGGAATCAACAACGTGATCGTAAATAGCGCGTTGCTTCGGGGCGAGCAGGTTACGGTCTGCCATTCCGACCTTAAACAGCCTCGTCACGTCGTTGTCATCCCAAAGACTCTCAAAAAATAGCGGAGCCGCTTGCTTGGGTGTCGCCTCATTGTCGTAACTAGGTTCATCTCCTGACACAGCTTCGGCGGTGAGCGCCCGTGTAAGTGCGTCTTCAATGAATTCAACGAGGGTTTGATCCTTGTGACGTGCGGCGAGTTTCGCAAGAAAGAGCAGTTTCACATCGATAACTGCGTTTAACTGTCCGGCGCGTGAATCTTGTTTGGGCATTTGGAAGTCTCCTATGCAGCAAACACTAACATTACCAAAAGACTGTGTCTACAAAAAACTTGCTTTGTGATAAAACTTACTGTAACTTTTGACTTCAGAGGGAACACGCCGATGCCAGACCAGAAGATTTTTGTAACAGTCAGTGAGGCTGCCCAGCGCCTTTCGTGCGGAATCACGCTCATCTATGAGCACATCGGCAAGGGCAGCTTTCGTTCTGTGAAGTTAGGCAAAAAACGTCTTATTGATCTTGCCAGCTTGACGGAGTTTGCCGCTGCATTAACCAACGAATCAGGAAAAGGCAAATGAAACTGTCACCAGCATTGCTCGATCATTTCTCGCGAAACTACCTTGAATTCATGGCCCTTGTCCAAGCAGGCGTAATAAGCCGCGCAACGGCTTGCGACTGGTGCCGTCAAATTTGGCTGCATATCTATGAACAGTTTTATTGCGAAGCGAAGGCAGCCTAAGTGAACACTTATCCTAATCAAGATGCCGCGTTGACGCTCGCAAGTCATGGTTTACACATCTTTCCGTGCAATCCTGACAAGACACCGAAGGTCGTTTCATGGGAAACGAACGCCACTGACAACACACTGAAGATTGAAGCGACTTGGCAGAGTTCGCCGCATTTACTGCCGGGGCTTCCTGTCGGCGCACATGGCTTGTTAGTCGTTGATTGTGACAGGAAGCCGAATGCACCAGACGGCGTAGAGGCGTTCCATTCCCTCTGTGCTGCCCATTCTATCGACCTATCCGGGGCATTCGTGGTCGAGACTCCATCGGGCGGCCTGCACTTTTACTGGCGATCCGAAATGCCATACGGCAATTCTCGCGGCTCGCTGCCTGCCGGTATTGATGTACGCGGCAAGGGCGGGTACGTGATAGCTCCTGGCGCGACTCTGCCGGATGGCAGGGCATACAAGCTGGTACATGGCTCTTGGGATGCTGTTCCCGTGCTCCCTGAAGCGCTAGCCGCGTTCCTGCGTCCAAAGGTGAACTCTGGTGCCACACAAGCCACTCACGCGCCACAGAGCGCTACAGAGCGCGAATGCGCCTATGCTGCGCAAGCCTTGGCAGATGAAGTGTTCAGACTGGAAGCGCTGAGGTCAGGAGATGGGCGCAATCACGCCTTGAACGTGGCAGCTCACAGCATGGGTACCATGAGCGGGGCCGGTTGGATTGATTCCGTTACCGTCACTCAATCGTTGCTAAAGGCTGCCAGTGCAAACGGTCACACGTCCAAGCATGGGGAGCAACAGACCATCAAGACAATTGAATCCGGCCTAAATGCTGGCATGAACAAACCGCGTGAGCCTCTTGCCGTTGCACCGGACATCGACATTAGCAGCATGATTGCGAACGGCATCGCAGCGTATAAGCGCAAGCAAGTCAAGCCTATCGCAACTGGCAAGCGGAGAATCAATCTAGTGCGAATGGACAGCATCGAAGAGGAAGCAATCACTTGGCTATGGGAAGGTTTTCTTCCCAAAGCTACGCTCACGTTGCTAGGTGGAGCGATTCAAGCTGGTAAATCAACAATTGCCATGAGTCTAGCGGCCACGGTATCAAATGGCGGATGTTGGCCTGATGGCACACGATGCGCGGTGCCGGGGAATGTCATCTTTTGGTCAAGCGAGGAAATTGTTAAAAGCGTTGTTAAGCCGCGATTGATGGCCGCGGGCGCTAACACTTCCCGAATCCTAACGATTGAATCCAGTCTTGATGAAAGCGGCCAACCGTGCGCGTTTGATCCCGCACAGGATATTCCATTACTTCGTGAAGCGATATTAAATCTAGGCAGTGTATCGTTAGTCATCATTGATCCGATGATTACAGCGGTATCCGGCGACACAAACAAAGCGAACGATGTTAGGCGTAGTCTAAAGCCGATTGTTGATCTTGCTGAGGAATTCGATTGCACCGTATTAGGCATTCATCATCTTGCTAAGAACAGCGAAGGGAAATCAACCAATGACCGCATGTTAGGCAGTCAAGCCTTCGCAGCAATGGCGCGAATCGTCCTGGTCGCTGCGAAGGATGAAAACTCAGACAATCGCGTCCTGGCAATTTCCAAGTCGAATATCAGCAAGGATAACGGCGGATTCAACTACACGATTGAAGGCGTTTCCTTCCCATCTCCGAAGGGCAAGGAAATCAAGACATCTCGAATCGTGTGGGGCGAAGCGTTGGAAGGATCATCACGCGCTATTTTAGCGAATGCTGAAGGCGAGCCGAACGAAGACACGAGCAAGCTCGGGCAGGCGAAGCAGTTCTTAATTGAATCATTGGCACATCAGACGGTCGGATCAAGAGAACTGATAAGGAATGCCCGCGAAGGGTACGGCATCTCTGAGAAAACCCTTCGCAGGGCAAAGGACGCGCTTGGTATTAAGCCTGAACATGCTCCGGCATTTGAGGGTGGCTGGAGCTGGAGTTTACCGACATCCAATCTTCTGCGCTGATGTCGTCCCAATCCAGATTACGCATTGTTTCAATGCGCTCGCCAAGAAGGGTTATGTTAACAAGTTGTTTAGTGGAATCATCAACGCGGCATTCTGCCGTATTATCCCACCGTTTGCGAACCGCACTCCTGCCGTTGGTCCATTCATTCAAAGCCCATTGAAAATCGTGCATTACGTTCCCCGTTCTTGTTGCTAGGTTAGTTTTCGAGAACTCTTTCAGCTAGTTGGCCATGGTTGCCCACGGAGTTATTATTTTGGCCATCTGGCCATGTTGGTTGTAGACATCTAAAGTTTGGCCATATCTAAGTCCTTTAGAAAACCCAATATAGCCATATGGTCATATATATATACTCCGTAGAAGCTATGGCCAGATGAGCACAGGGAGAGCAGGAAATCGCTCGCCATCGGCACAGCGCTGTCCTATAAAAAAGCCTGCATCAAACATGTTTGCAATGCAGGCTCACTATGGGCAGCTTACTGCGATTGATTAAGCGCCTTTCCTTACCAGCTTAGGGCCGGACGTGTTAGTGAATCCGAATGATGGTGCATTCTGCCTGACAGACTCTTGCTTGAACGTCGGGCAAAGGTGCGCATAATGGCGCATCGTAATACGAGTATCTTTATGGCCCAATTGCTGCGCTAAAACTTCGATGGTCATACCGGCCATGAGAGCGTGACTGGCGTATGTATGCCTGAGTATGTGAAACGTCACGCCTTCAACCTTTGCAGCGTCACATGCTGAATTCATGGGCCGGAACTGTTCTGACGTTTTCCATGCTTTGCCGTTTGCACGCTGGAACATGATTTCGTTGGGCTTGCGACCGCTGGCAAGATGATTAAAGAATTCCATGCCAGCATCGTTTAAATCGACATAGCGTGATTCACCGTTCTTGCTCTGCGCAATGTAGATTTGCCCGTCTTTGGAATTGAAGTCTGCAACGGTTAGAGCTGTCAGTTCACCGTATCGGCATCCTGTGAGCAATGCACCTTTAACCAACGATTGAAAATCCGGCTCACATTTGGCGACAACATTGGTCACTTCCTCATTCGACAGGAAGCGCACCTTTGGTACATCAACTCTGCTAAACGGCTTGACTGTCCAAGCTACATCTGTGGCAATGCGCCGGGATTCACTTTTGGCGTAGTTCAATGCAGCTTTGAGCACCGTCAAAATACGGTTTGCCGTTGCCTGGCGCTTTCGGGCTTGCTGAGGGTCGCTCATATCCACTGCCCGAAACTGTTGCTCTTTGCCGTTGCGAGTGCGGACACGCGGCGCTGTATCTGCGAGAGCGTCACGCCATGCCTTCACTTTCCCGTGCGTCAGCTTTGCCAATTCGATCTTTCCTAATGTGGGCAGGATATGGGCCTTTGCAATAGCCGTTGTGCGGTCCTGGGGCTTGCGTTTGGTTTTCGTGAGATGCGCAAGGTACTCAGCTACTGCTTGTTCCACAGTGAACGCACCGGACTGTACTTCGCCGGTATCCTCTTGAGCCTTGAGTGTTGCCCATTCCCGCGCCTTTGCTTGCGCCTGATCGAATGACAGAACGCGGATGCCGTCAGCATCTTCAAAATCATCAGCAACGCCTAGAGACGCTTTACGCCTGCCTGTTGCGACAGAGAAGTGTTTGGCAATCCATGCGCCGCTAGTCGCTCCCTTGTAGTAGCCGACTGCAAGCCCTTTGGAGATTCCACGCCAGTAAGGTTCCTTGCGCTGCTGTAGGGACGTGCGAGCAGAGCGCGTATTGATTCGAGCGTCTTTTCGTGTGCGTGCCATGTCGGGCAATTATCGGGCAATGTTGTGAGTAGATGCAAGCGAATTCTGGCGAAGGGTGGCGAATAGATAATGCGAAATCGTCAATAAACATGCATAGACTATAGAGTTATCAGAATTCTGTACACGACTCAGAATTGCACCGTTAAGACCCTTTCAAGGCGATAACACGGGTTCGAATCCCGTCGGGGACGCCAAGATTCCAAAGCAGTTAGCGAGTTCGGCCGTTTCCCCCGAGGGTTCCCCACTCAATCAGGGAACCGCCCACAGAGTCTTCTCACCTACAACGGTGATTCCAGTCACAACTTCAAAATGAATACGTGCTATTATGCGTTCATGCGTCTAGGCGCATGATTACGTAGGGACCAGAAAGCAACAACGAGCCTGGAAGAATGTTCGAGAGGCTTCTATTTCCGACGGATCTCTCTCCGTTCGCTGAACGGCTCGCTCGTTGTCTTCCGGATTTGAAATGCCTGGGAACGGAAGAGATCGTGTTGCTTAATGTAGTTGAACTTGGCCCCCAGATCGGGTTTGCCTCGGACACCTTTGAACAGATGCTCTCGTGGAAGAACGACGCGGAGATGAGACTCGCTGGCATGAAGAGGCAGATCGAGGCGTCAGGTTTGCGATGCCGCTGCAGAATCGAATTGGGAAAGCCCGCGCGGGAGATCGTCAGGGTTGCTGAGGACGAACGGGCCTCCTTGATTGCCATGGGGACACATGGGCATGGTTTTCTTCGGGGCGCACTAGTCGGCAGTATCACGCATGACGTAGTTCGATATGCCACGACGCCGGTCCTCGTACTGAGATTGGATGTAGAAAAGAACTTGGCCACAACTGACTGCGAATTCGTTCGCCAGCATATTTTCAGACGTGTTCTTCTTCCGACGGACTTCTCTGATCGCGCCGCAGAGGCGCTTTATCTCGTGAAGAGGATGGGAACCACGGCCCTCAAAGATGTGGTCGTCCTCCATGTGCGCGAACAGAGTCGGAACGGCGGAGGCCAAGCCGATGACGCAATTCAATGCCAAATGAGCCGAATCCGAGAAGAGTTACGGTTTTTCGGTTTCAGTGTGACCACGCTTATCGCGGAGGGTAGCCCCGCCAAGACCATCGACCGAGTTGCAGTTGAGCAAGACGTTTCGCTGATCGTAATTGGCGCACAGGGGAGGTCCGATGTGCTTCTGGGTAGCGCGTCTGACGAATTCGTTTGCCGTCATGTCCGTCCCGTGCTTGTTGCAAGATCTCGATTGCATGACTAGGAGCATGAAATGACCAAATTGCAAGTATTTGAGCCAGCAATGTGCTGTTCAACTGGAGTTTGCGGACCGAGTGTCGATCCGGTTCTTCCTCGATTTGCCGCGGACCTGCAATGGCTGAAGAGCAAGGGCATAGAAGTTGAACGTTTCAATCTTGCACAACAGACTGCAGCGTTCACGAATAACGCAACCGTGAAGCGCGCTCTGAACACCTACGGGATTAAGTGCTTGCCTCTGGTGCTTGTCAATGGAGAAATCGTTGCTACCCGCGGGTATCCCAGTCGCGAAGAACTGGCACGACACGCGCGTGTGAAGTACGAACCCGGGCCGGTGATCAAATCACAAACAGATCTTGTCGGCATTACAACGAAGGGGAGCTAGCGATGGATTTCGCGCAAGCAGCAACTCGAAACATGCTGTTCACCGGAAAGGGCGGGGTCGGAAAGACTTCGATCGCGTGCACGACCGCCCTGTCATTGGCGGATGAAGGGAAACGTGTGTTGTTGGTCAGCACAGATCCAGCCTCCAATCTGGATGAGGTGCTGGAGGCTGCGATCGGCATGTTACCCACGCCGATCCCTGGCGCCAAAACGTTAATGGCCATCAATGTCGATCCGGAGAAAGCCGCGCGTGAATACCGCGAGCGGGTGGTCGGACCGTACCGGGAACTGTTACCCGAGACCGCGGTAAAGAACATCGAGGAACAATTGTCGGGTGCCTGCACGGTCGAGATCGCGGCCTTCGATGAATTCGCGAAGCTTTTGGGCAATCCCCGGACTACGTCGGATTTCGATCACGTCATCTTCGATACAGCTCCTACGGGTCACACGCTTCGGCTTCTGCAATTACCTGGGGCTTGGACTGATTTCATCCAGAAGAGCAGTTCGGGAACTTCGTGTCTCGGTCCTCTCGCTGGTCTGACTGCGCAACGCGAACTGTATGAGCTAACTGTTAATGCACTTCGCGACGGCCTGACCACCACCGTATTGCTGGTCAGCCGCCCGGAGAAGACAGCCCTGGCTGAAGCGGAACGTACGCGGGCCGAACTCGAATCAATCGGAATCAAGAACCAGCGTCTCGTTATTAACGGGATTTTCGAAGCTGCATCGCCAAAGGATGAGGTTGCGTACGCGCTAGAGCTTCGCGGTCGCGAGGCCCTGGCTGGCGTCCCGGCCGGATTATCGGCTATGAGTCGCGTCTATGTTCCTCTTGTTAACCACTCGTTGATTGGGCTCGGCGAGCTGCGTCGCTTCGCGACAGGTAAACCCAACAGTTCGAAACCTCACACAGCCATTTCTGCCGGCAAGCTTCCATCGCCTTTAAGCACGCTGATTCCTGAGATTGCCAGTGCGGGTAAGGGCGTCATCATGACGATGGGCAAAGGTGGAGTGGGCAAGACCACCATTGCCGCGGAACTAGCGATGACGTTGGCCAGCATGGGCCACGCTGTTCACCTGACCACGACCGATCCCGCCGCGCATATAACCTCTGCCATCACGGCGACGATCGCCAACTTGCGCATCAGTCGCATAGACCCGATCAAGGAGACTCGTGAGTATCGAGCCGAGGTGATGGCCGATGCAGGCAAGGATCTGGATGAGAACGGGCGCGCCCTGCTTGAGGAAGATCTGCGCTCCCCTTGTACCGAGGAGATTGCCGTGTTCCGTGCGTTCGCACGTATAGTCGACGAGGGGAACCATGGTTTCGTCGTGATTGACACCGCGCCGACAGGTCACACCCTATTACTTCTTGACGCCGCGAATGCGTATCACCGCGAGGTGGAACGCAACCTGAGCTACATTCCGGAAACCGTCAAGCGGCTATTGCCACAACTGCGTGATAGGGAGTTCACAAAGATCCTCATTGTCACTTTGGCTGAGGCCACACCCGTCCACGAAGCTGCACAACTGCAGAATGACCTGCTACGGGCAGGCATTCACCCGTTCGCGTGGGTGATCAACCAGAGCTTCTTTGCCGCGGGCACGAACGATCCCATCCTCGCCGAGCGCGGACGGCTGGAACTCCGCTACATTGACGAAGTTCGAGAGAGGCACTCAGAGCGCGTCGTATTAATTCCTTGGAAGACCACCGATATCTTCAGCGCGGCTGAACGCTCCTCAGCCGAATTGGCGAATGCAGGAGTGAACCGTGAATGAATTGGAGAAATACTTCAAAGGACTTGCGGACATCAACCGACTCCGCATGTTGAACCTGCTTGTGCACGGGGAGTTGTGCGGTTGCGACATCCAGTACATATTGAATGCTTCGCAGCCTAACGTCTCGCGACACTTGCAGTACTTGAAGAACTCCGGACTTGTGCTCGACCGTCGGGATGGTTACCGCATTTACTACCGGCTCGTTGAACCTAATGCCGGTGCCCGGAAGCACCTGTTCGAGTTCTTGCGCCAAGCTTTCCAGAACCAAGATCCTTATCAGAGCGACACCAAGAAGCTGAAGGAAGCAATTGGCCAAGGGGAGTGTACCCGTAGTGAATGGCGTCCTTACGGTGCTCTGCAAGGACCGTAGCTAGGCGAGTTCGACGCGAGATAGCGCCAAAGCGAGGTTGAACGCAGCGCGATCAAGTGTGAATCCTCGCGATGCGCTTAACCACGGCACCTGGTGCGACGAACGCGTCCTCTCATCACCGGCACCTCAACCCAGGGGGGCGATCACGGCTGCGAATGCCACCCCCAGGTTGATGCCGAACACCGCAACCGCTACGGCGATTAAATTTGTATCCCTTTGCGCGGGCGAGCCAGCCCCGACAGTGGGCGCCATTCGCTCACTGTGCACGCTCCGTTCTTAATGGCCGACTTTAACTTGCTGGTGTCTTCCGCGAAGGTGGCTTCGCTCTCGAACACCTGTTGCAACAAAGCAAAGAGCTTCTGATGCACTCCGTTAGAGGGCTGCGCAATTCGGTAGTACATTCGCGGCCCTTCGCGGCGATCCACAACAAGACCGGAATTCTTCAGGTAGGTGAGGTGGCGCGAGACATTGGGTTGTGGCGAATCGAGGACATATTGTATGTCACACACGCAAAGCTCCCCGTGCGTCAGCAAGTTCAAGATGCGGAGGCGGTTTGCATCCGCGAGTCCCTTAAATATCTGCTCCACCTGTCTCATTGCGATATTGTAATCCTTCCAGTGTTCATAATTCCTGCTGCCCTACGTGCATCCAATCTTCGGAAAACAGTCTGATGTCCCCACGAGCTAAGTCTTGGAAGTCTTAGTTTCCTTCTTGTTTTCTGCCTTTGGAGAACGTTCCAGAGGCAATATAATCTGTTACTTGAAGCGAAACATTTTTTGGCCTGCCCTTGATGGCCTTGGCCCTTCGGAGACTCTCTTTTGTCTAATGATCCGCAAAGCAGTGTAATCAGCGAAACCACCGTGCCCCAGAAGGCTGCGGAAGAGGCATGGCCTTTCCAGGCTGAGCTCAGCGTCATCGAGATTCAGCAGATCCTGCCGCACCGCTATCCGTTTCTGCTGATTGATCGCGTCGTAGAGATCGTGCGCAAAGAGCGCATCGTCGCAATCAAGAACGTCACCATCAACGAACCGTTTTTCCAGGGTCACTTTCCCGGACATCCCATCATGCCCGGCGTGTTGATCGTGGAAGCGATGGCGCAGGCCGGTGCCACGCTACTGTTGGGCGAAATGGGACCCGAGCAGCGGAAAAATAGCCTGGCGGTTTTTACCGGCATTGAGAAGGCGAAGTTCCGGCGCCCGGTCACTCCGGGCGATCAATTGCGCATCGTCGTGGAGGTGACCGCATGGCGCCATAACGCGGGTCGCATGTTGGGCAAGGCATATCTCGGCGAAAAAGTTGCCACCGAAGCGATTTTGACGTGCCGCATTGTTGAGCGCGCCGCCGGTTCCGCTTCCAACGACACGAAAGCCACCGAGTAGGCCGGTTAAATTGGATTCCGAATTGAACACTGAAGTGAACATTCATCCGACGGCCCTGATCGATGCGGCGGCCATGGTACCGGCATCGTGCAAGATCGGACCCTATTGCGTCATCGGCCCCGACGTGGAACTGGGCGAGGACTGCGAGCTTGTCGCACACGTCGTGTTGCAAGGCCCGACGAAACTCGGACGGGAGAACAAAATATTCCCCTTCGCTTCCATCGGCGCCGGTCCGCAGGACCTGAGCTACAAGGGCGAACCTACCCGGCTTGAGATTGGCGACCGCAACCATTTTCGCGAAAGCGTGACCATCCATCGCGGAACGGTGAAGGGCGGCGGTCTCACGAAGATTGGCAGCGACTGCCTGTTTATGGCCTACGCACATATTGCGCACGATTGCTTCGTCGGCGATCACGTCATCATGGCCAACAACGCGACCCTTGCCGGGCACGTCCTCATTGAGGACGGCTCCGTCGTCGGCGCGCTGTCCGCTGTACATCAATTCACGCGAGTCGGCCAGCACGCCTACATCGGCGGCGGTTCGATCATCACCCAGGATGTGCTGCCTTTTTCAAAGACGGTG
Organism: uncultured Acidobacteriota bacterium; assembly: GCA_963777415.1. Lineage (GTDB taxonomy): Bacteria > Acidobacteriota > Terriglobia > Terriglobales > Acidobacteriaceae > JAEZPW01. Next base: position 17,178 of record CAVZQL010000013.1, on the reverse strand, counting down.
GCGTCTCGAGAAGTATCAGCCTACGGCGCCAACTCCATCGGTCTTCGCCGCAAGGGCTTTTCCGAAGAACGCATCCGCAAGATCCACCACGCCTTCAAACTCCTCCTCGCCTCAAAGCTGAATACGACCCAGGCTCTTGAGAAACTGAAATCCGAGGGCGATCAAGGCGAGGACGTTGAAATGCTGATCAAATGGATCGAAGCCAGTGAGCGGGGAGTGATTAAGTAGGAAGCGTATTTGGTATTTAGGTATTAAGGTATTTAGGTAGTTGCATATCAATGTTGGTTGCGAAGATAGTCGCCATGATTTCGCAGGTTGGACGAAGCGAGTCGACTGATGAAGCGGGAAGTTTCCGACGTCAGCTCCAGTAACCTCCGGGATTCAGACTCTTGGACGTACTGTAGCCTTTCAGCAAGAAGCAACTGAGTTTCGATCTCTCGCGCTGAGCCCATTGCATTGCTTAAAAATTGACGAAACTCGCCAGGTGAAAACCGACCCTGCCCCTCAGCGATGTTGCTGGCGATTGAGATGGCCGCCCGCCGCATTTGAGACGTCAGAGTGAAGCGTTCATCCGGCGGAAAGCGCCTGGTGGCTGCGTACACTAACTCGGCGAGTTCCATTGCACGTTGCCATGCCAACAAGTCGCGATAGTCTTGCCCCATAATTAGTCACTCCCCGATGAATTATCGAGGAGAACGTATGGAGCGTCGCGAAAAGTTTGTTTCTGTTACGAAATCCGGAATACTAAATACCTAAATACCTAAATACCAACTACCTCAATACCTTTATACCTTAATACCTTAATACCTAAATACCTAAATACCTAAATACCGGTATCCTGTACCACCTTCATCCGATCCCTATAAGCCCCATAATCCGGCACTATCCTCACGTACTCACTCTGCATCAGCGGAGACGAGATCATAAAGTCCGCCGACGCGCGGTCGCACGCTATGGGTATATTCCATACGACGGCAACGCGCAACAGGGCCTTGATGTCGGGATCGTGGGGCAGTGGTTCCAGCGGGTCCCAGAAGAAGATCGCAAAATCGATTTCGCCCTGCGAGATCAGTGAGCCGATCTGCTGATCGCCTCCCAGCGGACCGCTCTCAAGCTTGATGACGTCAAGTTCCAGGTCCTCGATCATGCTTCCGGTCGTGCCGGTAGCGTAGAGCAGGTGGTCCGCCAGGGACACGCGATTAAACGTGGCCCACTCCAGCAGGTCCCGCTTTTTGTTGTCGTGCGCGACCAGCGCAATTCGCTTGCGGGGGGCCATTGGTAATTCACAATATTCCATAGTTTCCTCCCGTTGATCTCTACTCTGTTTAGACGAGCTCTGTTGCTGTGGCGTTGCGCTCGTTACGATAGCAAGCATTTATGCAATCCATATCAATTTCCAATGAATCCATTGCATTCATTTACACTGTCGAGTAGATGACCAACGGCAATAAGAAACGATTGGGATTGATCGCGGGCAATGGTACGTTCCCCATGCTGGTGCTCGACGCCGCGCGCGCGCAGGGAGAAGACGTCATCGTGGCGGCCATCAGGGAAGAGGCGTTTCCCGAGATCGAGCAACACGGCGCCACCGCCGTTCACTGGCTATCGTTGGGCGAGCTGTCCAAACTGATCGCGACGTTCAAGCGCGAAGGCGTCGAGCGCGCCATCATGGCCGGGCAGGTCAAGCACAAGCAGATCTTCAGCAACATCCGTCCGGATTGGCGTCTCGCCAAGATTCTGCTGTCGTTGACCACCCGCAATACGGATTCGCTTATTGGCGCCGTGGCCCAGGTGCTCGCAGACGAGGGAATCACGCTGCTGAACTCGACCGCTTATCTTGAGCCACTGCTGGCCAAACCCGGCGTGCTCACGAAGCGCGCCCCCACCGACCAGGAAAAAGCGAATGTCGCCTACGGGCGCCAAGTCGCGCGTGCTCTCGGGCATTACGACATCGGCCAGACCGTCGTCATCGCCGAAGCAGCATGTGTTGCCGCCGAGGCAATGGAGGGCACGGACGCAACCATCCTGCGCGCCGGAGAAATTATGCGGTCGAAATCGCTGGGCGACGCGCCCTCCACCTTCAGTCGCGCACTGACCGTCGTCAAGGTTGCCAAGACGAAGCAGGACATGCGATTCGACGTCCCTGTGATTGGAGTACGGACGATCCACGTCATGCGTGAGGCCGGCGCGACCTGCCTTGCCGTGGACGCGGAGAAGTGCCTTCTGGTTGACGGCGATGCCATTATCCATGCAGCCGACGAGGCACAGATCACAATTGTTGCGGACTTGACGCTGTAGGCAGTGATAATTATTCCACTATTAACATCCCCCCGTTGACCCAGTCTTGACCGTACACATGCAACAATGGTACCTTCGCGTCGCGACAAAGTTACTCTATTTTTTGTGCGGCTATCCATGGTTACTTTGGAGAGTTACCATGGTTCACCCGAAGAGCGTCGGGTGCTTGGCCCCTCGTACTGTTGAGTTGTTGCCCACTCACGCCGACAATCAATAGGCTCGTTACACGACCGTTACCGCTGCACCGGCCATTGGTAAAGAACTATGTTGGAGGCACACGATGCGATGCAGTTGCTTTCTCCGGGATCGTCATAGATTCAGGGGCCCAGCTATAAGCTCAGCGCGAGGCTTCAGCATGATCGAACTGCTCATCGTCATGGGAGTAATTCTTATCATGTTGGCGATTTCGGTTCCGGTTATACAACAAACGCTGGCCTCCTATCGCCTTAGTGCCGGAGTTGCGGCCATCTCTGGTGCTATTCAGACTACGCGTTACCAGGCCATTTCCAACGGATATCCATTCCGGGTAAAGTTCAGCAAGACGGGCCTGTCTTATCAGCTATCCACCTGCGGCATTGCTTACGATCCAAGCACGACCACCCCGGACACGTGTGCGTATTCCAACACTGGCAACGCCGTGCCTCTTGAGGGTGCTTCCAATCTTAGCCTCGGCGCGGACACAGCGTTTCAGTTCACTCCTGGCGGGAAAGTTACAGTCTCGACGGGAGCCCAACCGCTCACGCTGTCCTCAGTTTTTAGCGGGACTAGCAAGACGAAGAACATTACGGTATCGACTTATGGCAACGTCAAAGTTCAGTAGGATAAGCCGTCAACGCGGCTTCACGATGGTTGAGGTCCTGATTGCGACCGTCATCCTTACCGTCGGAATTGTGGCGCTAGCAGGTCTCATTAGCAGGATGGATGTGACCACGAACCAGTCGCGTTATATGGGCACTACGGTGCTTCTAACATCGGAGAAGCTTGAAAATCTTGCGCGCCTCTCCGCCGTGGATCCTGCTCTTACGCCGGGTGGCAGCCTGACGTCCGACGTTGCGGGATACAACGATCAAGTGGCGGTTTCGGTCGGTGACGGAACTTTCCAGGAACAGGTTGCGGGCGACGTCGATCCCGCGACAAACCTCCCCAAGACTTTGATCTACACCCAGGGACCCAGCGGCGTCATGGATACGACCAAGCCCCTGGCCACAAATGCGATAACTTTTAGCCGACGTTGGCTAATCGAGAGCAGTCCGGCGGGTTTCCCAGCCGGAGTCAAGCGAATTACCATTCTAGTAACGGCTCCCAGCCTGGGCGCCGGAAAGCCCGCAACATTTCAGATGGGCATGGTGCGCTAATGGCAAATAAGTCTATACATTCCCGTGCTCGACTGGGCTTGTGCTCTTCGCACGGGCGCCGTTTCGGATTCTCCTTGTTGGAACTGTTAGTCGTCATGGCCGTATTCCTGATCGTTGGGGGCGCGGCATTTAGCCTCGTGATCCAACACGTGCCCATGTTCGCCACCCAGCAGAGCCAGTCTGCGCTCAATTTCTCCCTCAGGAATGCGGTTGCCCAGATGCAGATTGATATCGTAAACGCAGGGGAGGGCTTCTATACCGGTGCCGACGTGGCTGCGTGGCCCGTTGGCCTGACCATCAAAAATAATGTTGCGGGGACGAACTGTTATGATTCGGTGGGCAAAACCTATGGCCCAAATTGTTTCGACTCGTTAAACGTCATCGCCACTGATCGAGGTACGCCTCCGGCGCATCTGAGTGCCCCCTACGATTCAGGCAAAAATAATCACGTCTACCTCACGCCTCCTACGGGAATAACGGCCGCTCAATTCGCCGCCAAATTCTCCAAGGGCGACCACCTTCTGCTCTTGACGGGTGGCAGCCTGCTTCAACTGAGCACAACAACCGTGACTCAGACTCCAGCGACGACTTCGGGAGGCACGGTAGATCTTACTTGTAACTTGACTGATGCCACTGGATCAAACAACGGCTCTCCCACCAACGACCCTTACGGCATCACGGTCGGCGTCGCTGGCACCACCTTAGATCCAACCAAACTCACAAACTCCTTTGGCACAGACGCCTGGGCACTCAGAATCGCGCCTGTTACCTACCAGATCGATGCTTCCGACCGCACCAATCCCAAACTGACACGGATCGATAACAGCGATTGCAAAGACACTCCTTGCGTAATCGCCGAACAGGTCATCGGGTTCAAGGTTGGCGCTTCCGTTTGGGACAAAGCGGCGAACGACGACACCACTTTCAATTACGATCGCGCCACGACTCCGTATGCATGGAGTGACGTTCGCGCCGTGCGAGTTACCCTCATAGGACGAACCGACCCCAATAGTGGCACTGCCAAGTTTCACAACACATTCGACGGCGGTAATTACAGGATTGAGGCTGTTTCCGTAGTTGTTAATCCTCGAAATCTCAGCATGAACGATTGATGGAGGCTAAAATGCAGTTTGTCGGCACAAGGGTCTCACAACGCCCCCGCACGCGGAAATCGCCCAACGAGCGAGGAGTCGCTTTGATCACCGCCTTACTCTTGTTGATGCTGCTCACCGGTTTGAGCCTCGCGATGGTTCTCACGATCAATTCCGAAATGCTGGTCAATGGCTATTACCAGAATTTTCGTGGCTCGTTCTATTCGGCCGATTCCGGCCTGGCGATCGTCCGTCAGGACATGGAAAACCAAATGGCCGCAAAGATCGAAACCATCAGTGCCTCCACTGCGCCCTATTCCGATCCCAACGCTACGGCTACTGCCGTTCTGTCCGCGCTCAAAAGCAGTTGGGCCAACCCCAGCAATCCCCATTCGATTTCCATTTCTGGCTCCGCTCCTGCAAGTTTCTACATTGACCCGAATTCGTTCACTTTCTCTCCGAGCGGTACAGTGGTTCCAACTGGAAATCCCGCGACGGGTACAGTCACTTCCTGGGCCTACGCCTTCAACTACCATCTGCTCGCAATCGGTCACGCTCAAGGCACCCAGCAAAACAGAATTGAGGAAGGAGGACAGTTGAAGGTGGTAGTGAATGTGAAGTCCATCATACCGCCCAACTTCTCTGGATATGGCCTTTATTTCCAGAACTATGACGCGTGCAGCGATGCCCCTTTTGCTTCCGGTACTATCACCGGTCCTGCCTTTACCGATGGCTGCCTGACCTTCGGCACGGGCAACACGAATGTCTTTACCAACCCAGTGGGATGCGGCGGTCCCGGAGCGGGGTATCAGTTCAGCGACGGCACATGCAAGGTGTCGCCTACAAGTTCTTACACGTACAAAGGCACGACTCTCAAGCCTACTTTCCAGGGTGGAATTTTCTTCAATCAGGACAAGCCTACTTTGCCGGCCAATTCCTTCTCCCAGAAACAAGCGGTGCTTGATGGAATTGGAGTCGGTAGCACCAACCCATCAACAACTGCCATGGGTAACGTGCTGAAGAATGTGAACGGGAATCCATACACGGGCGCGAGCGGGGTGTACGTGCCTTATAGTACGGATGGCAGCGGCAACCCAACCGGGTTTACCGGCGGAGGAATCTATGTGAACGGAGATGCCGGCGTCGCTCTTTCAACTGCGACGGTTTCCACTCTGACTGGCTATCCAAATTGCACAAACTGCTATCTACAGCAGGCCTACAAGATTACCCAAGGCGGTACGACTACAACGATTACCGTTACCCAGGTCCTTAATTCAAGCTGGAATTATCTCGATCCTAATTCCAACTACACCAATTTGGGGCAGGGCGTAACCACGATTTGTAGCGGAAGCTGCAACACGAAGACCGTGATTCCTGGAATTCCGGTACAGAAAGATTCGGCTGGCTCAACGATTCTGGACAACGCGGCGATGCTCTACGTAGACGGAAACGTCACAGCGCTCTCCGGAAATATTCAGGACGACACTGCGCTTACAATCGCTTCCGCCAAAGACATTACCGTTACTGGGAGCGTTACATACTTAACCGCACCCGTAACTACTTCAGCGAACCAGAAAGTGCCCGACGCCAAAACGCCGTGCTGCGACAATCCTCCGACGTCTTTCGATACCCTGATCCCCGGACACGATAAGGGACAGGCATTGGGCCTATTCACCGCCAATGGCAACGTCATACCAAAGATTCCCAGTGAGGGCAATCTGGAGATTGATGCTTCGATCGCTACGATCTCTCAAAACGGAACTGGAGGCTTGGCGATCTCAGCGAGCTCTGCCATGATCGATAAATTGACGATCGTGGGCGGACGCATACACAACAGCGCCTATTCTACGAATGGCAAGCTGGGATCACGAGACGTGTTCTTCGATAAGCGCTTTGGCCAGAACCTCGCCCCGCCCTGGTTTCCCTCAACAAGCTTGTCCAGCACAAGCGGAACGGCTAGCAACTCTGTTATTACCTTCAATCGTCAGCAGTGGGTGGTTCAGTCGTCCTACTAACGTAAGGACCGATTCGAATAACAAAGCCCGCCGGTTCTTCTGGCGGGCTTTCTCGCACTCAATCAAAGAGTCGTTGCTACTGATGCGCTGCCGGTTGATCCGGCTGCGGATGAGGCGCCAGGATCGGCTGCGGCCCTCCCACAACTTCCGGTAGCGGTCGCTCCAGCGCGATCCGTAGCACATCGTCCATGGTCTCCGCGAAGTGCAGCTTCATCTGACTCCGCAGGTTGTCCGGGATATCGGCGAGATCCTTCTCGTTATCTCTAGGTAGGATAGCTTCGAAGATGCCCGCGCGGTGCGCCGCCAACAGTTTTTCTTTCAGGCCGCCGATGGGAAGTACCTTGCCGCGCAACGTTATTTCGCCGGTCATAGCGAGATCGCGACGCACCGGGATACCGCTCAGCGCGCTGGCAATTGCGGTTGCAATCGTGATTCCCGCCGACGGACCGTCCTTCGGGATCGCGCCCTCGGGAACGTGTACGTGAATGTCCAGGCTTCGGTAGAAATCGCGCGGAAGCCCAAGCTGCTGCCAGCGCGAGCGAACGTAGGTCATCGCGGCCTGAGCGGATTCCTGCATCACGTCGCCCAGTTTGCCCGTCAGGATCGGTTTACCGCCCTTTCCTTCCACCACCGAGACTTCCGTCATCAGAATCGACCCGCCGACTTCCGTCCAGGCAAGGCCGGTAACCAGTCCGACTTCGCTCTTCTCGTTCGCTTCCGTGTCGCGGAACTTGATCACGCCGAGATACTCGTTCACGTTCTCCTTCGTGATCGCCATCTCGAACTTTTCGCCCTGCTTCACTACTTTCCGCGCTACCTTGCGGCAGATGTTGCCAATCTCGCGCTCCAGGTTGCGGACGCCTGCTTCTCGCGTGTACGACCGAATCACTTCAAGCAGCGCTTCGTCCGTGAAGGTAATGTTCGTTTCGGTCAGGCCGGTCTGCTGGCGCTGCTTGCGAACCAGGAACAGCTTGGCGATTTCGAGCTTTTCCAACTCCGTGTACCCGTGCAACCGGATCACTTCCATGCGGTCCTGAAGCGCCGCCGGAATCGTGTGGATCACGTTCGCGGTCGCGATGAAGAATACTTGCGACAGATCGTATTCGACGTCGAGATAGTGATCCACGAACATGAAATTCTGCTCGGGATCCAACACTTCAAGCAGCGCAGCCGACGGGTCGCCGCGGAAGTCCATGGACATCTTGTCCACTTCATCCAGCATGAATACCGGATTCTTTGTGCCCGCCTTCTTCATCATCTGGATAATCTGGCCCGGCAGGGCGCCGATATACGTACGGCGGTGGCCGCGAATCTCAGCCTCGTCTCTCACACCGCCCAGCGACATGCGCACAAACTTGCGCCCCGTCGCCTTGGCGATCGACATGCCCAGCGACGTTTTGCCCACGCCCGGAGGTCCCACAAAGCACAGAATCGAACCCTTTGGATTCTTCACCAACTGCCGGACCGCCAGGAACTCAAGAATTCGCTCCTTGATCTTCTCCAGCCCATAGTGGTCTTCGTTCAGCACCTTCTCGGCGCGATCAATATTGCGGATCTCTTTCGACTTCTTCTTCCACGGAACAGCCAGCAGCCAATCGAGATAGTTGCGGCTTACGGTCGATTCGGCCGACATTGGCGGCATGGCTTCCAGCTTCTTCAGTTCCTGGATCGCCTTCTCGTGAACGTCCTTCGGCATGCCGGCGGCATCAACCTTCTTCTTCAGCTCGTCCCACTCGCTCTTTTCGCCGCGGCCCAGTTCCTTCTGGATCGCCTTGATCTTCTCGTTGAGGTAATACTCTTTTTGGGCGCGCTCCATCTGCCGCTTCACCCGCGACTGGATGGTGCGGTCCATGTTGAGCTTTTCGATCTCGATATCCAGCACGTCCGCAATCCGGGTCAACCGCTCCGACGGATCGAAGATCTCAAGCAGTTCCTGCTTCTCCTCGATGGAGAGTTGTAGATTGGCGGCGATAGTGTCGGTCAGCTTCGCCGGATCGTCCATCTTGACCGCCGCAACCATCGTCTCGTAGTTCAGAGACTGCGCCAATTTCACGTACTGCTCAAACAGGGAACTGACCCGCTGAATCAGCGGATCAAGCACGCCAGGAGCCTCGGGCGCGTATTTGACCGTGCGCACGGTGGCCACCATATAGCCGTCCGTGTCGCTGACGTTGACGATTTTGCCGCGCTCCGCGCCTTCAACCAGTACTTTAATGTTTCCGTCCGGCAGCTTCAGGCTCTGGACAATATTGACGACGGTGCCAACCTGATAGATCTCGTTCGGCTTGGGTTCGTCAACGCTGGCATCGTGCTGCGTAGCCAGAAAAATCTTCTTGTCGGCGGCCAACGCCTCTTCCAAGGCTCTGACGCTGGACTCTCGGCCCACAACAAACGGCGTCATCATGAATGGAAAGATGACGACGTCGCGTATCGGCATCATCGGCAGCTTGCGTGTTTCTAATTTTTCCCGGTTCGTAGTCACAATAATTTCCTGAATGGCACCCTAACACCACTTAGATGCATAAAGCCCGGCGTAGCGTCACCTTCAAACCTGACCAGCATATACGCCGGGCAAATAACTTCAACTTTTCTGCGGGACGATCAACTAGCCCTCGATCATCCGGCTTTTTCCATCATTGCGATGGATACATCCCTCTTCTCAACCATTTCGGCAGAAACTTCAAAATCTTTAACTCTCTTCTGCCCCGGCAGGTGGTACATCAGATCGAGCATCAGCTCTTCCAATATCATGCGCAGACCACGAGCCCCTACTTTGCGGTTCATCGCTTCGCGCGCCACAGCCTTCAGCGCCTCCGTCTGGAACGTCAACTTCACGTTCTCAAACTCGAACATGCGCTGATACTGTTTCGTAATCGCGTTGCGCGGACGAGTCAGGATCTGCACCATCGCGTCCTCGTCCAGATCATTGAGGATACCTACCACCGGCAGACGGCCAACAAACTCCGGGATCAGTCCATATTTGATCAAATCCTGAGGCTGCGCCTGCTGCAACAGCTCCGCATCGCGTTTGTTCGCGGGGATGAAATCAGCCTCTTTCTCGCCCTCTTTGCCAACCTTGAATCCGAGCGACTTCTTGCCGATTCTCCGCGCGATCACTTTCTCCAGCCCCACGAATGCGCCGCCGCAAATGAACAATATGTTCGTCGTATCGACCGGCGTGAACTCCTGATGCGGGTGCTTGCGTCCGCCTTGCGGAGGCACGTTCGCCACCGTACCTTCCAGGATCTTCAACAACGCCTGCTGCACGCCTTCGCCGCTAACGTCGCGCGTGATGGAAGGGTTCTCGTCCTTGCGCCCAATCTTGTCGATCTCGTCAATATAGATAATGCCGGTCTGCGCTCGTCCCACATCACCTTCAGCCGCCTGCAACAGCTTCAGGATAATGTTCTCCACATCTTCGCCCACGTAGCCCGCCTCGGTCAGCGTGGTTGCGTCCACGATCGCAAAGGGGACGTCGAGCATTCGCGCCAGGGTCTGCGCCAGGAACGTCTTGCCCGTTCCCGTCGGCCCGATCAGCAGAATGTTGGACTTCGCCAACTCGACCCCGTCGTTGCGCTGCCGGTTCATATAAATGCGCTTGTAATGGTTGTAGACAGCGACGGCAAGTTTCTTCTTCGTCTGTTCCTGGCCTATGACGTATTCGTCAAGAAACGTCTTAACCTCCTGCGGTTTCGGCAGGTGGTTGGGCGCGGCAGTGGTGTGCGCCTCGGTGCGGTCGTCCTCCAGAATGGAGTTGCAGACAGCCACGCACTCGTCGCATATGTAGGCCCGCGGGTAGTCGCTCGGCGAAGAGATCAGCTTGGCTACGGCGTCCTGGGACTTATGGCAAAACGAACATCTTAAAACTTCTTCGGAACCTGACCTGGATTTCAAGTTAGTACTCCTTCCGGACTCACCCCATGCACGCTTGTTTCCCGTGCCGTAAGCGGCTTGCTGGATTCCGCTCCGGCTCTGGGCAGGATAGCGTGTGCTCCCGCGTCCCTTGAACAAAGTGCCCCATCGCCAGAATCTTTCGCGACGGGGCGAGAGTACTCGACTTCGCCGGTAACAATCAAGATTACCGGCGGGTCATTACTTAACCCTTCAGGCTCTGGGTTTATCGATGATGTCGTCGATAATCCCGTACTCTTTGCCCTGCTGCGAATTCATAATGAAATCGCGCTCAACGTCTTTCTCGACTTTTTCCAGCATCTGGCCGGTATGTTTCGCCAGCAACTGGTTCGTGATCTCTCTCATGCGCAGAATCTCGCGCGCATGTATATCAATGTCGGTGGCCTGTCCCGACAGCCCGCCCATCGACGGCTGATGGATCAGGATGCGCGACGTAGGCAGCGCAAACCGTTTGCCATGCGCTCCCGCCGACAGCAACAGTGCCGCCATGCTGGCGGCCTGGCCGATGCAGATGGTCATCACGTCCGGGCGTATGTACTGCATGGTGTCGTAAATCGCCATGCCCGCCGTGATCGAGCCACCCGGGGAGTTGATGTACAGCTGAATATCCTTTTCCGGATCTTCCGCCGCCAGGAACAACAACTGCGCGATGATCAGGTTTGCTACTGTGTCATCCACCGGCGTTCCAAGGAATATGATGTTATCCCTAAGAAGCCTCGAATAAATGTCGTAGGCCCGTTCTCCGCGGCCAGTCTGCTCGATTACCATCGGTACAAGCATTCCGTACGGTCCTTTCACGTTTCACCGTCACTCTCCCTTTTTTCCGGGAAGAGTGGTCAGAAGCCGCATTAAGCGGGTTTTCGGTACAGGAAGTCGAGGGCTTTCTCGTTGCGGATCCTTTCTCGGATTCTAGTAACCGCCCCGTCCTGTGTCAAACGCGCCCGGACATCCTCTTTCGGCTGTCGGGCTTGCTCCGCAATGGCCTCGATTTCCTTCTCAACTTCCTCATCGCTGGCCTGGATATTCTCCAGATCGGCGATCTTGTCCAGGATCAAAAGCGTCTTCACGTCGCGCACAGCCTGCTCCCGCTGACCGTCTCTCAGCCGGCTCAGGTCCATGCGCTTCAGGTCCTCGGCCCTCATGCCCTGCGCGGCCAGAGCCCGCAGACCGCGTTCCAGCCGCACGTCAATCTGATGTTCCACAAGCGCTTCAGGAACCGGGAAATCGGTGCGCTTCAGCAGCTCATCCACGATCTTTTCCTTCGCCTCGTGCTCCACCTGGTGTGTCTTCTCGTGCTCCATGCTTTCGCGTATGCGCTGCTTCAAAGCGTCCAGGTTCTCAAATTCCCCGACTTCCTTGGCGAACTCATCGTTCAACTCGGGCATCGCCTTGCTCTTGATCCCGTTGATGGTCGCCGTGTAAACCATCGTCTTGCCCGCGAGTCGCTGGTCCTGGAAGTCCGCCGGATATGTCACCTCGAACGTCTTCTTCTCGCCCGCCTTGGCCCCGCGCAGATTCTCGGAGAACTCCTTCACCGTGTTTACGCCGCCAATCTCCACGAGCACTTCATCGACCTTGACCGGCTTCGGTTCATCTTCTTCCTTTGCCGCGGCCGCAGCTTCGCCTTCCGACCCTGCGCTTGTTTCCGGCTCAGCCTTTGCCTCGGACTTAGGTGTACCCTCGAACGCCACCTGGGCGAAATCGCCGTCCGCCAGCGGACGTTCTTCGCTCACCACGTTGTAGGCCGCGTGCTGCTCCTGAATGTTCTTCAGCGCCGCCTCAACATCCTCGACCGATACGCTAGTGTCCTTCTGCTCCGGCTGAATCTCCCGGTAACCGGACACTTCGATTTCCGGCAGCACTTCGAACGTTGCTTTGAACTTCAGTGGTTCGCCTTCATGCAAATGCAGATCGGTCACGCGCGGCTGCGAGATTGGCTTCAATCCCTGCTTTTCCGTTTCGGTGTGGAAATACTTCGGCACCAGCGATTCCACGACTTCGCTCTTCAGGTCCTCGGCAAATCGCTGACGGACCACCGTCGGCGGAACCTTGCCTTGACGGAATCCCGGAATTTTTGCCAGTTTCGTGTATTTGCGGACGAGCGACTCAGTCTCGCTGGTGACGATTTCGGCGGGAATTTCAACTTCGATTTCCCGCACGCAAGTAGGCTTTGTTTCAGTGGAGTTCAATGGCTGACCTTATCGTGTTGATTAGATTCTCTGGTCGGTTCAACGACACAAACTGCCGACACAAACAGACTGCCGCAGACGGCAAATATCTATACTAAAGACAGTAGCGGCAAGGGTCAAACCGGCAGGGCCAAAGAACGTAAACTCCCGCACCACCACAGCTCCTTCGGCCATCACCGACCGCCCGCAGCGAGTCATCCTGAGCCGCAGGCGAAGGACCCATGCATTTCGTTTGCACCACCCAGCCGTTCACGGACCACAGGACAGTTGTCATCCGAGCGGGTTTTCGATCCTGCGATCAACCGATCAACCGATTGTTCTAGAATCCACTCATGCCCTCTCCCCTCGCCATCCTCAACGCCGAACTCATCGCCTGCCGCCAGTGTCCGCGCCTCGTTGCCTACCGCGAAAAGATCGGACTCGAAAAGCGCCGCGCTTACATGGACTGCGAGTACTGGGCGCGCCCCGTACCCGGTTTCGGCGATCCCAACGCCCGCGTGCTCATCCTCGGACTCGCCCCCGGCGCCCACGGCTCCAACCGAACCGGTCGCATGTTCACCGGAGACTCCTCCGGCAATTTCATGTACCCCGTCCTTCACCGCACGGGCTTCGCCAATCAGCCCTCGGGCAAGCACCGCGACGACGGACTCACTCTCACCGACGCCTACATCACCGCCGCCGTCCGCTGCGCCCCGCCGCAAAACAAGCCCACTCCCGAAGAGATCGCCAATTGTTCGAGATTTCTTGATAGGGAACTGGACCTTCTGAAAAATGTCCGCGTCGTCGTCGCCCTCGGCCACATCGGCTTCGACGCTTACCTCAATTATCTGAAACGTCGCGGCACGATCCAAAGCAAGGCCGGATACCGCTTCGGCCACGGCGTAAAATACGACCTCCCTGACGGTCGCATCCTTCTCGCGTCCTACCATCCGTCCAACCAGAACACCAACACCGGAAAGTTGACCGAAGAGATGTTTACTGAGATATTCCGCGAAGCCAGAAAGCTGATGTGAGTTGAATTTGTAGCGCCGGCGTCCCGCCGGCTGTCGCGTGGGCGTCCCGCCCACGTAGCTCTCTGCCCGACTGAAGGCTGACGGCTGATCGCTGAAGGCTAATTCGTTCCCGCCTTTCCCTTGCGCCTCCGCTTCCTCTGCTCCCTCTGCGTTCCACGCCTTTTAGATTCCCCGATTTTCCGTTTTCAGCTACATTGAACTGAGGCCCCATCCCCACTGTCGAGGTGCTCCATGTCGCATCGCGTCTGTCCCTGGTGGCTCGGATATTTTCTCGCGTGCCCTCTCCGCCGCTTCATGCAAGATCCGGCAAAGCTTCTGGCGCCCTACGTCCGTCAGGGAATGACGGTGCTCGAACCCGGGCCCGGCATGGGATTCTTCACGCTCGATCTCGCGCGCCTTGTTGGACCAACCGGCCATGTCACCACCGTGGACATCCAGCCGAAGATGATCTCCGCCCTCAAGCGCCGCGTCGCCAAGGCCGGACTTCTCGCCCGCGTCGACCTGCGCCTTGCCGCCCCCGAGTCCCTGGGCATTGCCAATCTTGCGGGGAAGGTGGACTTCACCCTGGCCTTCGCGCTTGTCCACGAAATGCCCGCGGCCCAGACTTTCTTCAACGAGGTCGCCTGCGCATCCAAACCCGGCGCAACCGTGCTGCTCGCCGAACCCGCAGGCCATGTCAAGAACGGCGACTTCGACGCCGAACTCCAGGCCGCAGCCCTCGCCGGATTCACCGTCACCGACCGCCCAACCATCAAACGCAGCCACGCCGCCGTGTTGCGGAAGAATTAGAATCGCCTGGCGTCGCGTCCTTTGCGTTGAAAGTCCTTGCTCTTTCCTCGCGACCCTATCAGCGAATTGTCAAGCCCCTCTGCCCGCCGGAATCATCGTAAGTTGCTGAAACTAAGCTGAATATAATCTCGGCGACCGTGTTGGGAAAGTCGATCGAATCTGCCATACTTATAAGGTAGAAGTGGTTTTTAATTTTAGCTGGGCGCTTGCAATAGTGGGGGACCTGATGGCGTTAAGTCCTTATATTTCAACCGCTTGCGATCAGGTTAAGTTAGCTGATTAGGTAACTAGCTTAACTTTCAACAACTTACGATTTTTGGAGGATGGGGAGGGGCAGGCAAAGGAATGTTGGTGCCCCACGTTCGCGAAGCTATCGTGGGTTTTAGCGTCTTGCAATCACCCGCTCACCCAACCACCCGATCCCCCGATTGTTCGCGTTCTCGGCGTGCTCGATGGCCACGATGGCCACCCACTCGCCGCCGCGTCGCGCCTGGTAGACGATGCGTCCGCCAAGCATGTTGGCCGCGATTTCCGGAGGCAGGTCTTCATGGTAGTCGAAGAAGCGCTCTTGCAAGCGAGTCCAGAACGGTCCCCCAAGCATCGGAGTGGCCGGTTCGAGCTTGGTCGAAAACAGGTAAGCGATCTCATACCGCTCTCGTGCCTCGGACTGCAAGTTGAACTTGCGGCAGCGAGAAGTTCTCGATCCGCACTACCTGGACGGGTTTGCTGACGTATCGCAGCCAGGGCCGCGTCAGTTCGTCTGACGCTGGCCATGCCGTGAGCACGCGGGCATTCGGATACTTCGACTGGATGGTCTTTGCCGCCGCCTGGTGCAGGCGAACAAAATCAACATAAGTGAGATTGTCTTCCGGCGAGATGCGGTAGGGCGGGTTGACGAATAACGCCAGCACAAATGTCAACCCGACGATCGCGCACGCCCACGGCCACCACGAAATTCTCCGCCTCAGCGTGGATACGCAAACGATGATCACCAGCGGCACTACCGGCAGCATGTAGCGCGCGATCACCGCCCCGCCTACGACCGAGAGCATCACGATATAGGCGGCGACAAGCACGGCGAAAATGCTCTGCACAGGGATCGCGATTCGCTGGCGTTCTTCGTCGCCCTGACCAAGCGGCGCGTAGAGCATGGCCATCCCGGCTGCGGCAACCAGCACGAAAAGGTTCAGATACCCGAACGCGTGCCAGAAGCGCTGCGCCAGCGCCAGCACGATTCGCAAGGGATCGGCAGTCGCGGCAACGTTGTAACGAAAGAACTCCGGGTTCCCGAAGAAAACCCCGGTCCGCGCGCGGTGATAGGCAAACCACGCCAACAGGGGCAGCGCGGAGGCGAGCAGAGCGATGGACTTCGCCCATCCCGGATTTGGGAAGGGAAGAACGAACTTAGAACACACGGGTGCCGCCTCTCTCCCTTCAGGGGAGGGTGCGCGGAAACGAGGTGCATGAAAACAAACGGCGCAATGCGCTCATACGCAAACAGCGCAAGCGGCGCGATGATCGCGGTTTCCTTCGCCAGTCCCGCGAGCGCGAAAAAGAGGATGGCGAAAGACCGCCGGTTGCGCAGGTATTCCGCGAGCCCCCAGAAGGTGAAGGCCGCCGCAGTGATGTCCAAATGAGCCAGCGAACTTTGCGCAAACCACACCGGGTAAATAGCGGTCAGCGCGGTCGCGGCAACGGCTACGCTGGTGTTGGCAACCTGGCGCGCCAGCCTGAAGACGCCCATGAGTCCGAAGGCGGAGATCAGCAGCATGGCCGTGCGCGTGACCGCCGGCGCGAACCCGGAGAACTTCCACCAGAACGCCAGCCAAGCCATCACCAGCGGCGGATGCCCGCTGCTGACCGTCGAGTCCGGAATGAGGTGGCCCTTGAGCCATAGGTCACGGGCGGCGGGAGTGTACCACCCGGCCTCATCCCAGAAGTAGGGGAGCTGTAGCAGCGAAATGTGGAGCAGCCACGTGACCGTGAAGATCAGGGCAAAGACCGCAAGCGCGGGAACCGCGAATGTTCCCGGAACGTTCTTTTTATCCTTGCGGTCGGGCATGGCGCTGTTAGTTGATGCCGCCCGGCACCTTCATGTGTGCATTGAACTTTATTTCGCCGAAAGTCGCTTCATAGTTCGTGACGTTCTGCTCGATGATTTTCATCAGGGCTTTGGCCTGTTGAGGACTGAAATAAATCCCCTGGAAATTACGGACCTCTACTTCGTTTCCACTCTGCTGTTGCAGCGTGCCAAAGACGAGGAAGAAGTCCCACACGCTGACGCGCACCTGGACGCTGTTGGAGTATTTGTCGGTGTAATCATCCGTGGTGGTGACTTTGATATTCGGTTGTGCCGGCAATGCCATTCTTCTTCCCTCTGAGTGCAGGATCAACTGACGTCTCGATTATGCTGGATCAAGTAAAGCTGAGCCGAGGCGGGAATGACCGCAGCGATCAATATAGTTGTTAATGGTGCGAAAGGGGGGACTCGAACCCCCATGGGTTTCCCCGCCAGA
>CAVZQL010000012.1:0-110353 GCA_963777415.1 uncultured Acidobacteriota bacterium | reverse complement strand
CACCGCGATGCCGGCGTAGCCGACCACGGTGTCGCGATCGCCAGAAATGTCGCCGGAAGTGGCGTACTTGAGCAACTCGGCTTTGGTTGCGCCGAGGAGTTTGGCCGCCGTAAGCATCGCCACGGCGGGACCGAATCCGCACATGGAAATGTGTTGCGTGGTGACGACCTCCCACAGTTCCCTGGGCTCGAGCGCCAGGATCGGGTCAATGGCACGCCGGTCCTTGATGCGCGTTACTTCATCGGATTCGTAGTGATTCATATCGCTCGACGCAATGATGAGGACTTCGCCGGTCGTTTTCTGAACGGCCAGGGCGATGGCTTGGCCGAGCGCGTCGAGTGCTTCGAAATTTGAGGTCCCAACCGCGATGGGAACAAAAGAGAAGTCTTTCACCAGAGCTTGCAGGAACGGAAGCTGCACCTCGATGGCGTGCTCCGAGCGATGCGCCTCCTGATCTTCGGTAAGCAAGGGAAAGATATGTTTCAGGTCCGTCGCCAGCGGAGTGTCAATCGGAGCCTCGCCTAGAGGAGTGGACCACGCGCCCCCGCTAATGATTGAAAGCGGCGCGCCCTCTCCCGTGTGGTTGGGGCAGAGAATGACGAATCGCCGTGGCAACCGAAGACGTGAGTAAACAGCTCCGGCGACGTGGCCGGAGTACATATAGCCGGCATGGGGAACGATGCATCCGAGGGCGGCAAGCTTCTCCGCCTGCGGCGTTACGTAATGATTGATCTCTCGCAGCAGGATTTCCGGGCGGCCGGAATAGAAACGGCCAGCGACAGACGGGGAGCGTACCGTGCTATCCATAGCCCACCTCTCCAAGGAAAAGTTTAACGCAATTAAAGATGCCCGAGGCGTCGATTGCAAGCTGTTCGTGGGACACCGGGCAACTACCCCACGTTAGCTTCGCGGAACGTGGGACACCGGGCAACTACCCCACGTTAGCTTCGCGAACGTGGGGCACCGCGAACGTGGGGCACCTTCAGGCGGAAGTCAGCGCACGATAGACCGCCGCGGCTTTCTCCAGCGTCAGGGCTTCGGCGCGCACGTCGACGCGCACTTTCGCCTTCTCCAGCGCGGACTTGATGGCTTTCGGGTCGTAGCTTTGCTTCAGGTTATTCACCAGTGTCTTGCGCTTCTGTCCGAAGGAGAGCTTCAGGAAGTCAACGAAGGGCGCGGGCGCGACTTGCAGGCTGTCGAAACGCGGTTCGATGGTCAGGCGCAGCACGGACGAATGTACTTTGGGCGGCGGAGCAAAGGCTTCGGGCGGCAAGGTGAACAGCTTTTCGACCTTTGCGTATAGCTGGCAGGTGGCGGAGAGCAGTCCGTATTCGCTGGTGCCGGGCTTGGCGGCGATGCGGTCGGCGACTTCCTTCTGCACCATGATGACGATGGTCTCGAAGAATTGGTGATTCTCGAAGAGGCGCAGCAGAATATCCGATGTAATGTAGTAGGGGATGTTGCCGACGACGCGCACTTTGTCGGGCGGGCGGGGCGTGAGTCCGCTGATGCTGCGGCCGGGACGGGGGCCAAGCAGGGAAGCGAAATCGACGTCGAGGATGTCGGCTTCGATGACCTCGATGTTGGGGACGTTGGCGCACTTCATGCGCATCTGCGCCGCCAGGACACGGTCGATTTCAATGGCGATGACGTGCGCGGCGCGTGGGATCAGCAGGCTGGTGAGGACGCCGCGGCCCGGTCCGATCTCGATGACCGTTTTGTGGGAAATATCGCCAAGCGACTCGACGATGCGCCGGGCGGCATCGCGGTCGTTGAGGAAATTCTGTCCGAGGCTTTTCTTCGCGCGTGGAGGCGTTGTCCCGGCGGGGGGCGGGGTGCTGCTCTTGTCTGGATTGACCGACTTTTCGTTCGCCATTAAACTCGTTCTTTCCGTGTCTTTAAGTTGAACCAGAGTTTGAAACCACTCGGAATGTTACGTTTCCATCTAAATCAACGGTCCACGGGGCTCGCGGGTTGCTCTGATCCGCCGCGTGAGTTCCCGCCCTTTGCGGCACGGAGGAACTCTCGTAATGCACGTTGCGTTCGCGGCGTCTGAGTGCGTTCCATTTTCAAAGACCGGTGGTCTCGCCGACGTGGTCGGCGCGCTGCCACACGCGCTGGCCGACATGGGTCATCAAGTCACAGTGTATCTGCCCCTCTACCGGCAGACCAAATTGCCGAACGGGCGAAAGACTGCTCTGCTCAGCGTCACGGTTCCGTTCGACGACAAATACCGCTTCTGCTCGGTGATCGACGGCGGCAAACTCGCTGGAGTGCAATTCTACTTCATCGACTACCCACAGTATTTCGATCGCGAGGGTTTGTACGGCACGTCGCTAGGCGACTATCCGGACAACGCCGAACGCTTCGCGCTCTTTTCGCGGGCGGTGCTTGAAGCTTCGAAGATACTCGGAGTGCCCGACGTATTCCACTGCCACGATTGGCAGTCGGCGCTGGTGCCGATCCTGCTGAAGTCGCTCTACGCCGAGGACCCCGCATTCGTCCGGGCGGCAACGGTGTTCACCATCCACAACATTGGCTACCAGGGGCTGTTTCCGGCTGACACGCTGCCGCTGCTGATGCTGCCCTGGGACCTATTCACCATCTCGAAGCTGGAGTTTTTCGGGAAGGTGAACTTCCTGAAAGGCGCACTGGTCGAGTCGGATTTCATTACGACCGTGAGCAAGCGATACAGCCAGGAAATTCAAATGTCGGAATATGGGTTCGGGCTGGAGGGCGTGCTGAAGAGCCGGGCTTCGACGGTGACAGGCATCCTGAACGGCGTTGATTATGAGGAATGGAACCCCGAGACGGACAAGTACATCGTCAGGAACTACTCGATGAGCGACCTCGGCGGCAAGGCCGATTGCAAGCTCGACCTGCTGGCCGAGTTCGGCGCGGCGAACATCGATCCGGCGCTGCCAGTGATTGGGATCGTGTCGCGGTTCGCGGCGCAGAAGGGTTTCGATCTGATCTCGCAGATTGTCGATCGTCTGGCGCGGGAAAAGGTGGTGCTGTGCGTTTTGGGGTCCGGAGACAAGACCTATGAGGATATGTTCCGGCGGTTGCACAAACTTTACCCGAACCGGGTTCTTGCCAAGATCGCTTACGACGACGCCATAGCTCACAAGGTTGAGGCCGGCGCCGACATGTTTCTGATGCCATCGCGCTACGAACCTTGCGGGCTGAACCAGATATACAGTCTGAAGTACGGGACGGTGCCGATCGTGCGCGCTACGGGTGGTCTTGACGACACGATCGAAAACTGGAATCCAAAGACGGGCAAGGGAACAGGCTTCAAGTTCACTCCTTATACCGGCGATGCCTTGCTGAACGCGGTCAAGAATGCGCTCACCGTTTTCAAAGATAGCGACGCATGGCAGACGCTGATGCGCAACGGGATGGTGAAGAACTATTCGTGGTCCGTTGCAGCGAAAGAGTACGGCAGGGTTTACGAGCGCGCGGTGCAGATCAGGGCGGCGGTAGAAGGCTAACGGCGAGCGACAATCTGGTGAGTGATGGGTTGCAATCATCACTCACCAAATCACCAGATCGTCACTTACTAATTGGTCGCTGTCGCCGCTGCGCTTGCCTCCGGCTTCTCCTCTGGAAGGGCGGTGTTGGCGCTGGCGTGGGTCACGTTCGGAGCGCTTGATTCTTGTGGGTTTGCAGCGCTTGCGGCGCGTACGAGGTGTGGAATCGTTGGCGTCACCTCAAAAGGCATCTTTTCTTTTTGCGACAGCAGCGGAACGGGGCGCGTCTTCACAAGCGAAATTGTGTCGTCCCAGGAATCCAGGTTGATGCGGCCGCCCAGCGGCAGCGCTGGAATCTGGTCCAGTTTGTGCATTTCCAGTTCGGGCGATCCAGCGACAAGTTCGGGCATCCGCACGACCTTTTTCTTGACGACAAGGCCGTTGCCCAGGCGCGGGGTCGTAAGATTCTGGATCGCGGCTGCCCGTGTTTGCAGTGTGCGCAGGAAGAGTCCGATGCTGCCCAGCTTGTCTTTATAAGGAGATTTCTTAAGGAACTCGATGGCTTTTTGATCGGCTGCCTCTTCGTCGCGCATATCGTGCTGGAAGCGGAACACGGAAAAGCTGCTCTCGTCAGGGGCTCCCATGCGGTCGGCGAAGGCGTACTTGGTGTCGATCTGGTCGCCCTGGGCGATATGGGCGAGCTCGTGAGCTAGCACCATGGCGAGCGAGGCTTCGTCAGGCAGCACATCAAGCAATCCGCGGCTGATGACGACGGTGTGGCCGACCGTGAAGGACTCCAGGGGCGTGGTCAACATCACGCGGCAGCGAACTTCGGGCTGAATATCGAGGTTGTTGGTAATCTGAAGGTTGTTGATGACGGTCTCAAGTACCTTGTCGACTTCGCCGCGGCGGGCAAGCAGTCCGGCTTTTTCCAGCCGGTCGAGCACGTTGTCTTCAGCCTCGCGCTGCCACGCACGCGCGCTCAATACGGGAGTGGTGTCCTCTTGCGCCTGAGCCTGGTCCTTTGCGTTTTCGACGACCATCTGAGTGAACTCTTCCTGATTTCCCGCGCTCTTCAGGTCATACCCCCAGAAGCGAGTGTTCGATTTAAAACGCAACGTGCGGGAGGAACCGTAGAGCATGTCGGTTTCTTCGCAATACACGTGTGAGGGCAGCCAGAGATTGCCGCGCATGTTTTCGCGCCAGCTATCCATATGGAAGTAGTAATTGGAGCGCGCCGGATTGACGTAGTCTCCGTTGAAACGCACGATGTTGTAATCGACGTCCTCAACCCAGACGCGCCCCTTGAACAAGCCATTGCCGCTATTCGGCTTGGGGAAGACATCGAAGACGAATGTGCGCACTTCGCCGATGAACTCGCGTCTGAGGAACTTGAAATTGTAATGAGCGCGGTCAAATCGCCCACGATCGACGAAGATCATGCTCGAAAAACCGATGGGCGAGATTTCCATCGTGTAAAGCTGTCGAATCGGCTTGAACAGACTCTGAAGAAATCCGCCTGCGGATTCAACGGTGTAGAACTGCTCATCAATGCCATTGCTCGAATCCAGGCGGCCGAGGAAATATTTGTCCCCTGAAGGCACGCTGCCCAGATCGTGGTCGGGCTTTACGCTCTGGTAGTAGGTCTCGACCAACGGATGATACTTGAGCATCGCCTGGACCTGGCCAGCTTCGCGCTGCAAGAACCGATCAACCACATGGTCCACGGTCAGTGGCGCATTCGGCTGCGCGGGAAGGGTGTTGTCCGTGGCCAGAGCGGTTGTGCAAAGGACCACGAGGAGGAACAGAGCCATAACAATATTCTTGGCGCGCATAGGACCGGAACTCACTTTCTAATACGCAAGCTGAAACATTACGTGGATCAGACTGGCTGAATCGACTAACTGCCCATCTCGCTTCGCCGGATAGAACTTGATCTGCGTGGCGGCGCGAGCGGCGGATTCGTCGAGACCGTGACCTAGTCCGCGAACGATGCGAGTGACACGCGCTTCACGCGACGCGGTGAAGAGCACTTCCAGGACGACATCGCCCTCCAGCCGGAGGGCACGAGCCTCGGCGGTATAGACCGGAGTCGGCTTCGATAGAATTTGGACCGGGGTCGTCTTAGCTTCGACTGGCGCAGCCACGTTGCGAGCGGCGCGGGCCTGCTCTGCCGGGCGCGAATCGCCGAAACCTGCCTGCTGTATCGCTCCACGTGCCGTGGAGGCGCCCACAACGTTTCCCGGATTGGAAGTCGCTATGCCGTTGCCGAATCCAGCGCTGGCGATGGTTCCGCGCACTCCCCGCTTGCCTCCCGAGCCATTGCCGTTACCGGGGCCGCCCGGCAGGTCGAAGGACCCGACTGCCGCCGCTACTAGTTTGCCGTCACCCTTGCCGACTCCCTTGATGCCATTCGGGTCGCCAAAACCGCCGGTCTGCACTTTGCTTGCGGCGACGTTTTTCAGGGTTGGTGCCGCGGAACTGCCGGACGAGAAATTGCCTGTCTGCACAGCGGGAACAGGGACCGCGCGCGGCGCTTGTGGGAGCGACGCAAATTCCATATGCGGCTTCACCCGAAGCTCAGGCGCTACTTCTTCCTTGGGTGCGGGCTTGGAAGCCGGAATCCGAGCGGGAGTACGAAGGCGCGCCTCGAAAAGAGGATCGAGATCGGGACGCGGCGCCGGAGTCCGAGTAAGAACTCTTTGCGCGGGAACTGGATGAGCAGTTGGAGAATCAGCTTCCACTGCAAGTGCAGTGTAGGTGAGGACGTGTGCGGCTTCTTTCGACTGCCGGGGGTTAACGACCCCATAATGGAGCAACAACGCCAACCCGATTGCCTGCGCCACGAAGCTAGCGGTCAACGCGGACGAACGCGGTTTTCGCGCGGCGACAAACGTGAGCTGGAAGCGATTGTCTTCAGTCATAGCTTCTCCCGGTACCTAAGTTTTAGCAGGGTTAAGCGGATTTTTGAATGTTCCGGAAGTAAGTGAACCATGCCCGGCAATGGGATGGACTTAAGTAACCCAAGTTGTTACTGGCGAGCATTGAGGGGGTGTGAGGTAAACCGCCGCCCGTGGTGATTTGCGTCACAGCAAACATCGGCCAGAAAGAAGAAACTCATTCGTTTTGTGCAGCAGGTCTGAATCCACAGGAGGGCGGTATAATGCCCGGTTTGGCTATGACACCCGTGCAAGAAAAAAGCGAACTGCGCCTGGCAAAGAGAATGTCGCGGCTGGGTACTGAAACGGCCTTCGAAGTCCTGGTGAAGGCGCGCGCGCTGGAGGCGAAGGGACGGGACATCGTCCATCTGGAAATCGGTGAGCCCGATTTCGATACCCCGCACAACATTGTTGAAGCGGCGGTTGACGCGTTGCACAAGGGGTGGACGCACTATGGGCCGTCCGCCGGCCTGCCCAACCTGCGGCAAGTTATCGCGGACGAGATTTCGCGGACACGCGGCACGGACGTGAAGGCGGAAGAAGTGGTGGTCTGCCCCGGCGGCAAGCCTATCATCTTTTATACGGTCCTTGCCCTGGCTGACGAAGGCGACGAGGTCATTTATCCGAATCCGGGATTCCCGATTTATGAGTCCATGATCAACTTCGTGGGCGCGAAAGCCCGTGCCGATCGCGTTACGCGAGGAGATGGATTTCCGCTTCGACGTGAACGAACTCGCCGCCAAAATCACCGACCGCACAAAGCTGATCATTATCAACTCGCCGCAAAACCCGACGGGCGGCGTGCTGACCGGGCAGGACATCACGGACATCGCCGCTGCCATTGGCGACCGCGACATCATGGTGCTGAGCGATGAGATTTACTCCCGCCTGATCTTCGAGGGCGCGCACCACTCGATTTCGTCGGTCCCGGGATTCAGGGACCGCACGATCATTCTCGATGGCTTCTCGAAGACTTACGCGATGACCGGCTGGCGCATGGGGTATGGCGTAATGCGCGCCGATCTTGCCACACACGTTTCGCGCCTCATGACAAACTCGAACTCCTGCACCGCGAGTTTCACGCAGGTTGCGGGCGTTGAGGCGATCTTGGGGGACCAGGCGTCCGTGGGGGTGATGAACAAGGCGTTCATGGAGCGGCGCGATCTTTTCCACGAACGCATCAACCGGATCAAGGGATTTTCGTGCCGCAAACCGAAGGGCGCGTTCTACATGTTCCCAAACATCAAGGCGACCCGATGGCCGTCGAAGAAGCTGGCCGACGCGCTGCTGGAAGAGGCCGGAGTTGCCGGTCTGTCGGGAACCGCATTCGGCGCGTATGGCGAAGGCTATCTGCGCTTCAGCGTCGCCAATTCGATCGAGAACATTAACAAGGCGCTTGATCGCGTGGAAGAGTGGACAAAGAAAAGGCTGTAGTCATTTCAAAATTGCAATTTGCAATTTTCAATTTGGAAATGTCTTTGAGGGAACGAATGTCCGACAATTCTTTCCGTGTTTTCGCCACCTGCGATATCGGCCCTGACGCAATTGATCTTCTCCGCAAGCGAGGGTATGAGGTTGAGGTGTACCCTGGCCCCGAGGCGCCGCCCAGGGAACTTATTCTGGATAAGCTGCGCGCGGGCGTTGATGGGCTGATTACGACGCTGCGCGACAAGATCGACGCCGAGGTTTTCGAGGCGGGCAAGCCACGCCTGAAAGTTGTGTCACAGGACGCCGTCGGCGTGGACAACATCGATCGCGCCGCCGCCAATCGCTACCACATTCCTTACACGCATACGCCCGACGTGCTTACCGACGCGACCGCCGAATTCGCCTTCTTCATCATGGGCGCCCTGGCGCGCAAGCTTTGGCAAAGCGAAAAACTGGTCAGAGAGAACAAGTGGGGAGCGTGGCATCCGTACCTGCCGTTCCTGGGGGACGAAGTTACGGGGAAGACCATTGGCGTCATAGGCACCGGACGCATCGGGCTGGCCATGATCAAGAAGTGCCTTGGGTTCGACATGGACATTCTGTGTTACGACCCCGTATTCCAGAACCACGACTTCGTCGCAACGATCCAGCAGGTGATGGACCTCGAGCACAAGCACGGACTCTCGAAGGAGCGCCGCACGATCCGGTACGTCACGTTCGAAGAGGCGCTGCGCGGGGCCGACTACGTGAGCCTCCATGTGCCGCTGTTGCGCGAGGGAGAAAGCGACAAGCCGACCTATCATCTGATCAACGCCGAAACGCTGCGCATGATGAAGTCAACGGCGTACCTGGTAAACGCGTCCCGTGGTCCAGTGGTGGACGAAGCTGCATTGGCCGAAGCTCTACGCAACCACGAGATCGCCGGTGCCGCACTTGACGTATTCGAGAGGGAACCGCTTCCGGAGGATTCTCCGCTGCGGGCGCCCGAAATCGAGGACCGCTGCCGCGTTTATCATCATTTCGCGAGCGGCGGCAGAATCACACGGCTCTCAACGGACCCGATGAAGGGTATGGCCGGACGCACGGTGAGGGGCCTGATTGATGTGCTGGAAGGGAATTATGGTGGCGATCCGTCGAAAATGCCCTACGTCTTCAATAAAGAGGGATTCCAGCAGAGGCAAACGTAGACAGCGTACGGTAGAAAAGACAAAGGCCCCGATTTCTCAAGGCCTTCAGAAAGAACTTTACAGACTAAGTCGAAGGTATACCTCAGAAGGGTATGTCGTCGTCTGTGATCTGGGTGGAAGCGACGGCGTCATCGGGTCCGCGCTGGTCGAAGTTGTCGCCGCTACGAGGCGCCGCCGCCGGTTTGGAGCGCGTAAATCCGCCCTCGTCGCCGCTGCCTTCGCGGGAGCCGCCGCCGAGCAGGACGAGTTCGCTACCCACGATTTCTGTGCGGTATTTCTTCTCGCCGGTATTCTTGTCGTCCCATGAGCGAGTTTGCAGACGTCCTTCGATGTAAACGAGGCGTCCCTTCTTCAGATACTCGCCGGCGATCTCGGCAAGGCGCTGCCAGAAGACGATATTGTGCCACTCGGTGCGGTCTTGCCAGTTGCCCTCTTTATCTTTGAATCGCTCGCTGGTAGCGATGCTGAAGCTGGCCACGGCGGTACCGCTGGGCGTGTATTTGAGTTCGGGATCCTTGCCGAGGTGTCCGACGAGAATAACCTTGTTAACGCTTTTTGCCATTATGAGAGCTCTCTTGTGGAATGCCAATTTAAAATGTCCCGCGCAATTTAATTTGTCGCGGACAATATTTTCTGTCCATCGCGACTCCCGAGAATCTGGTTCTTACTGCTTCTCGCCCAAATCCAACGGCATAGGCGCGTAAACTGGCACTCGTCCTTTCTTATGTATTTTGTTCTCAACAGTGGCAAGTAGTATAACCTGTTCGCCGAGTCACCTTCTAGAACTCTTCCCATCACAGAGATTCGTTATGCGTAGCCGCCGTCGATACAGCGCGGTGTGCGACCGAGGTCTCGCGGCGCCAAGCGGCTGAAAACAACGATTCTGGGCCACCAAATATACATCTGTGAATTCCGTTTTCTAAAGGACTACGGCCTGGGTACGTGTGTGAAATTGAGAGGAACCCAGATTGATCGAGTGGCGGGAGATCGTTTCCGATCGCAAATCAGGCCCGGACTTCACGGCTGGCTTCATTCCATCGTATTACCAGGCTTCAAACCTTTGTTTACGTTTTCCTAGCTGTAATCTGCGTGTAAAAAGTGCGACATGGCGTTTCTCGGGACTGATCCTTCCCATGTCGTTCGGAACATTCGCAATCCGCTTTGCTCTTGCGGTGAATTGCAGCACGGCTCTACTTCATAGCGATCCTCTGCTGACGGCAACCAATTCTTTCAGTAGTGCCGCGTTTTGCTGCCACCCAGCGCAACAGTTATGCTGCCACTCAGCGCATCAAAATTCCCAAGCGTCATCAAGCCATGCAGAATACGTTCCCCGGCAAAAGCGCGTCGGGTTGATTACCACAGAGTAACTGACGTGTAGCCCGTGATACGACCGGAATCATTTGACGAACCCAAAAAGCAATGCCCAAAGCTGATTTGTAAATACTTGCCGACAAGACAGGACGAATCCGTCTCTTTCGCGCTAAGTGCTTCATTTTCTTGCCATACCCTCGAAACATGGATTTGCAGAAAATGCAGCCTTATACAAAGTTTCTATGCACCGCAATAGGGCGTTCATGCCCGCGCTGGACGGACAGAGCTTTGGTCTGGCAAGACGACTCAAGCGCGCTAAATAGCCGTCAGTTGAACGGGGCGAGGATGTGGTGTGGACGGTTTTGGCCAATGCTCGAATTGTCGAACAAGTCAGCCGCTCGCTCACAACAAAGTACGCGAAATTGGGTGACGGGACGAAGCTAATTGCCGCCATTCGAAAATGGTGAGTCAATGCCGTACAGTTGAGCAAGGATCACTTCCGTGTTCGCGCAGAAGAAAGACGGAACCCAGGTTGGCAAGAAGCGCCACCAGCGCAACCGGCAGCATAACTTTGGACGACAGCGACACAGGATGCAACAGCCGTGTAATGGCTTCGTAGGCAATAAAGATCGTGATCACGCCCAGAACCAGCGCGTTCAGGACCGCTGCGATGATTTCCGTCCGCTTCAAACCGTAGGTGAAGCGGCGCGTGGCGGGCCGCCGCCCCAACAAGCGCGCCACGATGGCAAGGCCCAGAGCTACGACGTCGCTCAGGTTGTGCACGGCATCGGCGAGCAATCCCAGGCTTCCTGACAACACGCCGCCGATGATCTCGACCACGGTAACGGAGAGGTTCAGCCCCATACTGATCCAGAGGCGACGGTCGAGGCTGCTGTGTTCTTGAATGTGATGGTGGGTATGTGTCATTGACGTAATCGTTCTCCGCATAACTGCGACTTCTAGCGCGATTAGAAACTAATTGTTAGGCATCCAGGGCACGGCTCTGGCGGATTTGTGCGCCGAGCATTTTCCGAAGCGTTTTACACGCTTGTTTAACTTCGGGCATCCTCAGCGAACACCGCATCTGGTTCCCGCGACGATGCGCCATGACCAGTCCCGCAGCTCTCAATATTGCCAAATGCTGTGAGAGGTTTGCTGATGACAGCCCAATCCGCTTCTGGAATTCCAACGCGCTGCACTCGTGGTCGAGAAGCGCATCCAGCAAGCGAAGACGCGTGGAATGGGCAAAGGCTCTGCAAATCGCAGCTTCACGTTCGAACAGCTCTCGATTGACTGCTAGCTTCATTGGATAACCTTTTCGATATAGTGCTGCGGCAACGAAGAGATGATGCCGTCCGTCGTCTATGGCACTGAATCCGGCTTGATGGTTCCCATGCTGAGTTCGAGCGCGAGTTGCGAAATCGATACTGAGCGCTGCGATTGAGACAACAGAGACTGGCTATTGAGAACTCCGGCCTCGGCTTCCAGTACGAAGTTGATCACTGTGCGGCCAACTTCGTACTTGGCCTGCTCGTTCTTCAGAATCTCCTGTGCCTGGATAACAGCTTCCTGCATGGCCTTTACGCGCCTCTGCGCGCTTTGCAGTTCGGCGTATGACGTATGGACCTCGCGGGCCACGTTCAAGCCGGCTTTCTGCTCGGCAAGTCGGGCCTGTTCCGCTTGCGCGGCGGCGGCTTTGATTTGGCCGCTGCGACGGCCGCTGTCAAACAACGGCACGCCGATGTGCAGTCCCACCATCCAGTCGTTCACGGCACTGGGAGTGGCGAGACTTGGTACGGACAGCCCTGGCAGGAGCCGGCCGATCAGCGTCGGAAATCCCACGGGATCCTGCCCGCCGTACTGGATGGCAGTGGCCCGGAAATCAACTCGTGGCCAGTAAGTGCGGCGGGCGGCGCGTTCCAGGTCCGTCGCCGATTTCGTATCGAACATGGCCGCTTTCAGGTCCGGCCTTTGCCGCAGGGCGTCTTGCACCAGTTGCTGTTGGTCCGTAGTGGCAGGCGGCGTGACCTCTTTTGCAGGCGAATAGGCCAATGCGGGCAGTTGCCCTTCATAGCCCATGGTGGCGGCAAGGGAGCTGAGAGTGGCCTGACGACCGGCTTCGAGCGTGGCCGAATTGCTGTCGATCTGGGCGATCTGGGTCTGAATCTTAAACGCATCGACCGGAACCGCGCGTCCGGCCTTGATCAGTTCGTTGGTGCGGTCGAGCAGTGAAGTCAGGCTTTTGCGCGTGAGATCGTTGGCGTGCAGGAGATCCTGATAGGTGAGCGCCTGAAGGTACAACTGCGCTACCTGGAATATGAGTTCCTGTTTGCGCCGGTCAACCAGGACCTGCGACGCCGACAGCCGTTGGCGCGCTGCGGCAAGTTCCAGCGAGGTTTTCTGAAAGTCCCAGGCCAGCATGTGCAGATCGGCATTGGCGGAATAGGTCGTCTGCGCGAAGCGCAACAGCGAGGGCGGTGTCCCGCCGGGATAACCGTGCTCCAGGCGGCTGCGCCCGAAGTCTCCAGCCACATCGAGTTCCGGCAGCAAGCCGGATCGCGCCGTGGTCACGTTGCCTTCGCGCTTGTTGGTTTCCGCAACCGCCGTCTTCAAGTCCGGGCTGTGTTCGAGAGCGTAGGCGACGGCCTGCGGAAGAGTGAGTTCAGCTTGCGCGGGTTGCTGCTGCGAGAGCAGCATCCCAGAAGTTGCGACAACAACCAATATCAATACGATTGCAGATTTCATTTTGCTACCGCAGCTCCTGCCGCGTCGGGCACCGGTTCGATTTCGAGCTCCCGCAGATGAAAGTTCTCCGGCAGGCCGTGTCCAGGGTGCTTTTCATACATCAGGTAATAAGCAACAGGGATGACAAACAGGCTGAAAATCGTGGAGGCGAAGAGGCCGAAGATCAGCGACCATGCCAGGCCCGCAAACACGGAGTCTCTCGTAATTGGCCAGGCGCCCAGCATGGCAGCCCCTGAGGTCAGCAGGATGGGCCGCAGTCGAACCGAGCAACTCTCGATGAGTGCCTGAATCAAGGTGCGTCCCCGAGCCAAGGCAATGTGCACGAAGTCCACGATGATGATGGAGTTTCGTGTCACGATGCCGGCCAGCGCAATCATCCCGATCATTGCTGGCGAACTGAAAAACATTGGGGTGGCGAAACCGCCGACCTGCTGCGTACCGAACTGGTTGAGAAGCCAGAATCCGGGCATGACGCCGATAACCATCAGCGGAATGGCCATCATAATGACAATGGGCAAGCGGAACGAACCCGTCTGCTGACTGAGCAAAATGTAGATCGCCAGCAGCGCGCCCAGGAAACCGATTCCAAGGTCGCGGAAGATGTGCATGGTGAGACGCATCTCGCCTTCGTTCCACCATTCGACCGAGATGCCATTCGGAACGGCCCACGGTATGCCACCGCCCTTCTTAAACAACGTGCGGGTGTTCAGCGGGCGTGGCGTGGCATTGCGTTCCGGATGTCCCGCGGCAGTTAATTGTTCAGGTGTGCGCTGGTCGGCGCGGATGTCGAGGATCGTTTCGACCGGAGGCCGTCCTGCCATCTCGGCGGTGACGTACACCACGCGGTCCAAATCCCGGTGATAGATTGTCTTGTTCTCGATCTCCTGTTGCCAGCTTCCCAACTGCGAAATTGGCACCAGGTTGCCCTTTTGTCCGCGCACGTAAATGCGCGACAGGTCAGCAGTGCTGGAACGATCCACCCGCTCCGGCCAAAGCACGATCGGAAGCGGATTACGCTCGGTGGGTATTGCGACGGTCCCGGCGTCCGCGCCCGATAGCGCCAGGCGCACCGTGCGATTGATGTCATCGGTGGCCACGCCGTTCAGTGCGGCCTTGGCCTTGTCCACGGTGAAGACGTACTTCTCCTGGTTCTCTTCGACCGTATCGTCCAGGTCCACAATGCCGGGCTCCTGCCGCATTCTGTGCTTCACGATCTGGGCCGCGTGGATCAGGTCTTCGTAGCGATCACCCGCCTGGCCGTAGACCGCAGCCACCACCGTGGACATGACCGGCGGACCAGCAGGAAGTTCGACGATCTTCAACTTCACGCCGTCGCGCTGGGCGATGGCATCCAGATCGTTTCGCAGCCGCAGGGCAATTTCATGACTGCCGGCGGTTCTGTCCGTCTTGTGAATGAGGTTGACGCGGATGTCGCCTTTATTCGCTGCCTGCCGCAGGAAATAACGTCGTGACATGCCGTTGAAGTCGAACGGTGAGGAGGTGCCAACGTAAGATTCAAAGTCGGTGACTTCGGGAACCGTCCGGAGATAGTTCTCGAAATCGCGGGCAGCGGCGTCCGTGCGCTCTAGACTGGTTCCGCTGGGCATGTCCAGCACCAGCAGGAACTCATCCTTGTTGTCGAACGGCAACTGCTTGGGTTTGACGCGCCGCGTGCCCACCAGCATCAGGCTGCCGATGAAGGCGAGAGCGATCACCCCTAGAAAGATATAGGTGTTCCGGCGCCGCAGCAGCAGTGGCTCCAGCAGCGGGCGGAAAATGCGGTAGGTCCGCATCTGCTTCACATCTGTTTCGGCTGTCTCTTTTTCGGGAACCTTGCCGTCTTTGCCCGGCTGGTAGCGGCGGCGCATAACCCAATACGCCAGCCACGGCGTGATGGTGAAGGAGACCAGCATCGACATCAGCATGGTCATTGGCACGTTAACGGCCATGGGCCGCAGGTAGTCGTGCATCTCCTCGGTGACGAAGAACAGCGGGGAGAAAGAGATCATGACGGCGATGGTGGCCGCAATCAATGGAGGCCGCACTTCGTTGACCGCTTCGAGAACGATCTGCCGCGTAGCTTTGCCCGCCATCTTGAAGTGGCGGTGAATGTTCTCGACATCAACGATCGGATCGTCGACCAAAAGGCCCAGAGCGACGGTCAGTGCAAACAGGGTCACACGATTGATCGAGAAACCAAACAGGTAGTTGGCGGCGAGGGTAAATCCAAAAACACAGGGAACGGCAACGGCCACGACCATGGCATCGGCGAAACCTAACCCGATGGTCAGCAGCGCGATGACTACGATGATGCCGACCACCAGTCCTTCGACCAGTTCGTTGACTTTGTCGTCGGCGGTTATGCCGTAGTTGCGCGTGACCGCTACTTTCACATCCTCGGGCAGAACCTCACGCTTGATCTGTTCCATGCGGGCCAGCACTGCCCGCGCTACCGTGACGTTGTTCGTGCCCTTCTGCTTGGCAATGGCGATGGTAACCGCTGGCTGTTCGGATAACAGCTGCTGACCGGGGTGGTTCTTGCTTCCAATCCAACTCCCGGCGGAACCTTCATGCGGGTTCCGATTCCAAGCCGCTCCTTGATTGAAGCGCACGTAATCGGTTACTTCGCCCGGACCGTCGGTCACGTCCGCAACGTCGCGTAGATAGACTGGCCGGTCGCCGGATACGCCCACAACCAATGAATCAATGTCCGACTTGCTGGCGAAGAATTTTCCGGTTTCCACGCGAATATCGCGATCATCGCGGGTAAACGAGCCAGATTGCAGGTTGCTGTCCGCTCCGGCTAACGCGTGATAGACATCCAACGGAGCGATGTGGAAACCTGCCATCCGCTCCGGATCGATCCGCACCAAAATTTCCCGCGGCCGACCGCCGGTGATGAAGCTGATGCCGGTATCCGGCACCGCTTGCAGTCGGTTCTGTACCTCTTCGGCAATGCGCCGAAGGTCGTAGTCATCGCGCTTGGGGCTGGTCAGTGTAAACGTGACGATGGGAACGTCGTCGGTTTCGCGCGGCTTGACGACGTAGCCGGTGACGCCCGCCGGGATCTTATCCGTGTTCTGCGAAAGCCACTTGTTGAGCTTCACCAAACTGCGTTCGCGGTCCTGACCTACGTAGAAGCGAACGGTAACGATGCTCTGGCCCGGCATGGAGCGCGAGTACACGTACTCCACGCCGTCAATCTGGTAAAGGTATCTCTCAATCGGGGACGAGACCAGGTTTTCAACTGCTTCTGCCGAATGTCCCGGATACGAAATAAAGATGTCTGCGTTCGGAACCACGATCTGCGGTTCTTCTTCGCGCGGCGTGACCAGCAGAGCAGCGCCGCCCGCAATCAGAGCCAGCAGGATCAACACAATCGAAAGATGAGATTCCAGAAAGGCGCGGACGATGCGTATCGTCACGCCTTCGCCATCGTGTTTCACGGTTGCAGCTCCTTTCGGGGAGCCAGCGAGATTTTTTCGCCGGGTACAAGTCCGCTGAGAATTTCGACCTGATCGCCCAGTTGGCGTCCCACTTGCACGGAGCGGCGGCGCAGTGTCCCGGCTTCTTCCACGTCAACCATCGCGAGCTGTCCAACTCGCAAGATGGCGGCGTCGGGTATCGCGACCCGCTGACGTTCGCCCACGGGAATCAATACGCGGCCGAAAAGTCCGGGGAAAACGCCTTCCGTTGGTGGAATCGTGATGCGAGCGGTGATCGTTCTGCTGGATGAATCAGCCGAGGGCACGATCTCTACAAGCCGTCCTGGCATTACTTTGTCCAGCGAGTCCAGTCGCACCTGATAGGTCTTGCCGATGTGGATGTCCCCGGATTGTTCTTCTGGCACGGCTGCTTCCAGCCAGAGCCGTCCACTCTCGTACATGGTCAGCAACGGCTTGCCGGGCGCGGCCAAGTCGCCCACGTCGGAGAGCTTGTCAATGACGACACCGTCGTAGGGACTGCGAATCACGGTGTAGCCAAGCGTAACTTCGGCGTCGTGATGGGCTTGCTGCAGGCCGGCCACGTCGGCGGTCGAAGTCTTCAAGCGCATGTTCGTAATGTCGAACTCGGATTTCGGAATGACGGCCTTTTCGTATAAGCCTTTGTCGCGTTCGTAGTCGCTCTGCGCTAGATCCCGGGTGGCCTCGGCGCGGCGAAGCGCCTCCTGCGCCTGCTGTCTCCTCGCGCGCATGTCACGGTCATCGAGCCGGACCAGCACGTCTCCCTTATGCACATGCTGCCCTGCTGCAACCGGCAGTTCGATGACATTGGCGGTCACTCGCGCGGAAACCGTTGTTTTCAACTGCGGCTGGACAGTTCCCACGGCCTCCGCAATCTGAGGCGCAGTGATCGCGGAAACGGTAAAGACTGGCACACCGGCCGCGCTAACTTGCGCAGCCTCCACCTTGCCGGGGCGGATGATCCCCCGGTGAAAGGTGCCGCTCAGCCAGGCCATCATGAGAACAATGACGACAACCGGTATACCCCACTTCATGTAAGTGCTCTTGAGCTTCTCCATCGACATTCTCTTTTCCGCGCAGCTTCGCAGTGCTATCCGCTCAACGGTATTGCTTACCGTTTGCAGGAGACAGACCGGCGCAAGCGTCTTATGATTTCTGCAACGATTCAAATACCGGTTCCGCGTCACCGATCACCTTCGTAGCCAACGCGAAGCGCACAATGCGAACCGTTTCCAACACCTTCTCCGGCGAAATACCCTGCATCTTGGCTTTGTTGGCCATGGCCTGGATGCAGGCTTTGCTGCCGGCCGCAAGCGCCGTGGCCAGATAAATCAACGTGCGCGCCTCCTCGTCTAGCGCGCCCTCGGCGGGCATCGCGTAGGCGCGCGAACGCAAATGCTCGTACAGGAGTCCTTCATCTACTTCAGTGGCTTTCTCGATGGCCGACGGAATCGATCCCATGGTCTTGCGCATCATGCCGAATACTTGTTCAATGGTGGGTTTCTGATCGGAATTCATATGTACAACTTCTTTCGTTTATGCGTATAGATGTATAAGCACCTAACGCTCGTAAAATGCAATTGCCGTGCGCTCCGTTACAAACAATCTACAAATCGATCTGTTAAGTTGAGACGTGGTCCAACACTTAACTAGCCGATGGACAACGCGAAAACATAGGTCCAGCAGAAATAGATCCCGATCAGGATGAAGACCGCCCCGGTAATCTTCCTGGCCCACACTTCGAGCGCGCTCAGGCGATGGAACAAGGTGGCCACGGACTTTGCCCCGAGCGCAATCAGGACCGCGAAGACAAACACCGGCAATGCCGTCCCCAGGCCGTAAAGCCCCGGCAATACGACCACGGATTTCGAATCAATCGCCAGCGGAATCAGGCTCCCGAAGAACAATCCTGCCGAAGTTGGGCAAAATGACAACGCGAACAGCATCCCAAGCGCCCCGGCGCCCCAAACTCCGCCTCGCTGCGCACGCGCCTGAAACTTCTCGCCAATCGTCACCCCAAAGGATGGCACTCGTACAACGTCTAGCAGCACCAGACCGACGACGATCAAGATCGGTCCCATCAACTTGCCCATGTAGCGTTGCAAAAAGAACGACACCTCGGGCAGCGACAGGACGCTGGTGACCGCGATTACGGCCAGCACCAGATACGTCACCGTGCGACCGATCGTGTAAAGCAGTCCGTTGGCAAATACGGTCTTCGTATCCTGCGCCTGCTTGCCGAGGTAGGAGATTGCGGCAATGTTCGTCGCCAAGGGACACGGACTGATCGAAGTCAGAATCCCCAGCCACAGGGCGGACAAGGCCGCGATGAGCAGCGGGCTCATCCGCTTTTCCCCAGCGCGGCTTGCAGTTCGCCTTTTACGTAGGCGCGAAACGATTGTTCGTTATTGATGTAGGTCCAGATTTTCTGCAGGTTCTTGTACCCGACTCGCTTGCCGTCTTCGTACTTCACCAGAACCAGCGATTTGGTTACAAGCTGGTAGTCGCGGATGAAATGCTGGTTCTCCGGCAGCTCCACGTTCACGACCTGCCATTCCAACAGGCCGGTCTTGAGTGGCTCGGCGAAGTCCGAGGCCACAACCTCATGCGATAGGCTCTCGATCTTCCTGCAGGTCACGCAGCGAACCGTTCCATGGAAGTAGTAGGCAATGATTTTGGATTGATGCGTCTGATTCGCT
Organism: uncultured Acidobacteriota bacterium; assembly: GCA_963777415.1. Taxonomy (GTDB): domain Bacteria; phylum Acidobacteriota; class Terriglobia; order Terriglobales; family Acidobacteriaceae; genus JAEZPW01. The sequence goes on along the minus strand of CAVZQL010000012.1, from coordinate 91,107 downwards.
GTCTTCGCCGCCGTTGTTGGCGTGTTCGCCGAACGCCCTTCCGGCTTCCGGCTGTTCTGCGCAAATACCGCCAGGGTCAACAAAACGCCGATGACCGCCACAACTGCAATTGCGATTCTTGGTTTCATTATTCCGTCCTCAAGGCACTATTCAATGAATTACATGAAGACATTGCACGCGTTCGCGCTACGCCAATGGCGGCGATTCGCATCGAAGCTGCTTGGCCACGCCCGATATTTCGAGTTCATGCAACGCGCCGGTTTTGATGTGCCCAAAAACTTGTTGCGCGGCCTCGACCGCCACCCTCTCGATCACGCTCCGATCCATCTGACTCCCAAGCTCGCGTAGTGTGACCAGGAAATCACGATGACTGCGCCCCCGGCGGTACTCAGGTTCGCGCGGTGGATGGCGCAAGACCTTGTCGGCCAGATCGAAATCGAAATCCACCAGCAGCGTGCCGTGCAACAGCAGCGCATTCCAGCGCCGAGCCTGGGCGTTGCCGGAGATCTTGCGGTCTGCGACCGCAACATCAGAAATACCTTGCGGTGTGCCAGTTATGCCCAAAGCTGCAAGGATCGCACAGACAAGGTCCGCACCCAGATGGAAAGCGGCTTTTAAATTGAGGTGATCCGGCGCCGGAGTCACCAGTGAGTAATTCAGCACGCCGCCTGTTTGGAGTACAGTGCCACCTCCGGTGCAGCGCTTGAGCACCTCGACTTCCTTTACTGCACAAGCCTCAGCGTCCACCACCTGCTCCGGTCGCTCATTCGCGCCGATAACCACCGCAGGCGGACCTCCCCACCAGAAGCGGAGCAGATGCCGCCCCGTGGTCGAAGCCGATCGGGCCAAAGCCTCGTCGAACGCGAGGTTCTCAGCAACAGTCGGGGCCGACCAACATAAGACGTTCATCATTTCGCCGGCGTCGTGCCGCTCCTGAAGGCTTGATACGTCTCAAGCAAAGCGCTGCGGTATTCCGCCTCGTCCTCGGGCGCGATCGAGTGATAGATCTTCAAGACATCGAGCAGCGCCGCGCCGTCGCCCTCGCTGGCGGACACGCCGCGTTCCGCGCACTGCTCGAAGATCAACGGCAAGCCCGCTATCGTGACCGTCTTGTTGTTGATCGTGATCTTGCCACCCGGCAGCGGACTGGAGCAGGCACATTGGCCTGCACTGTTGCCTGGGGCAGCGGTGTTGACTGGTGTTGCTTCCGCAAGGACGTTGTCCACTTCGGCGGCAATTCGTTCGGCCACGGCCCACACGGCCTCTTTGTCCGCGTGGGAAGCATCGCGGCAGGATCGATGGCAGTCTGCAGCTTCCGTCCCGAGAATGTCTGAGACGACCAGCGCACCACTCACAGGGCCGCTGTGCTTTTCCGTGCCCCACTTTGCACACTGCTTCGAGCAGCCGTCGATGGTGATGGCCGGGTGCGTGCGGGCGAAGTTCCGTTCCGCTTCGTTGCCGGCAAGAAACAGGGGCAAGCAAAGCGTTACGGTCACATCCGGACGCAGCAATTCCAGTACTCGGCGCGTGGCCAGGCGGGAAATGGTTCCTTCGGGAATGGCTTCACCGCTGCACGAGATGATGCCAACTTTGGTCATTTCTGCGCTCATCGTATCGCCTCCTCCCGCAAGGATGCCGCTTTGCACGTCGCGTCCCCGGCGATGTCCCGTGTGATCGCCCAGCCTTCCTCGGTGAGTGTGGTTGCCGTGCCGGGCTTCGCGCCGCGATGCTTCATAAAAGCCTCGGCCACCTGAAAGGCCTTCGCGACCCGCCCGCCTGCCATCTCGACGTTCTTCTGCGCACAGGCCTTGGCGCAGCCGTCAATAGTGAGGCAGGCATGGGTTTGGACCGCGGCCACGGCATCGGCGTCGCCCTTTACCAGTAACGCCAAACACAGCGTGTCTGTCTGTTTCGGAGCCAACTCATCGGTGACGAGATAAGCTGCCTCACGGCTGATCAGTCCGTGCACTTTGCCGATGCCGCTGCACGGAATGACTAGAACGGGATTTTGTGTAAGTTCGTTGCTCATATTGACTCACTCCTCCGCCGCTTTGCGCTTCACGATCTCGGCATAAGCTGCGGCATCAATCAGCATTTCCTGGTCTTGGGGCCAATTGGCCAACTTGATTTCCACCAGCCATCCCCTGCCGTAGGGATCTTCATTGATAAGTCCAGGATTTGCGATAACGGCAGGATTCACGGCACCAACCGTGCCGGTGATGGGCGAAATTACCTCGAAAACCGCCTTCGTTGACTCGACATTTCCCAGTTCGCCAAACTGCTCTACCGCCGCATCGATCTGAGGCGGATCGAAGTAGCTGATGTCAGTCAGCTTCTGCTGCAGGTAGTCCGAGATGCCCACGCGCGCGACGCCGCCGCTTGCGCAAACCCAGACATCGTTCTCGTTAAACAGGTAATCAACTACTGGAATACGAAACTCAAACTTGTCGTGGGTGACGGTGAGGTATTCTGTCGGTTTTTCGAAAACAGCCGCTGGCTCCGCAATCGCCGCAGGCGCACTCAGATTGCGCACCAGTTCGTCGACAATCGCCTGGGCTAGCCCCAGACCGCCTGGTTCGAGGGAAAGAGAAGACTCCAGTGGTCGACCGGATGCTTTCACGACATCGGAAACAAGCACTCTCCGATCTATTTTTACGTTAAGCCCGGCAGCAAGCTTGCTGGCGCAGCGGGTCGAGCAGCCGTCCACGACAACCAGCAAACTTTCGCCGAGCGCCTTCTTGTAGCGCGCGGGCGCGCGATTCAGCAGTACCGGGCAGATAATTTCACCGGCCATGGCATCGGCTGCGCGGATCGCTACCTCACGCGCTACCGATCCCTCGGGTTTGTCTAGACCATTGCAGGAGAGAATTGCGCGTTTCATTTGACACTCTCCTGCTCGCGAACTTGCTTGATGAGCGCGATGATCTCCGGCTTATTGGGGAACGAGAGCGCATCCGGCCCGCAGGTCTTCGAACAGGCGCGACAGAACACCACGCAATGGTTCGGGTTTGCGACCACCAGCTTGCGGTCCCCTTCACGCCGCTCAAAAACGCGATGCGGGCAAAACGTATCGCACTCCATACAGAAATTGCACTTGTCGTAATCGATGGTCGGGAACCACGGAATTCGGTCTCGTGGCACTCCCATGAAAGTTGTCTCAGACATCTTCTTTCACTCCCATCTCGCGAAGTGCCGAAGCGACCTTCTCGACGGCCTCTTCGGTCGACATGTCGCGAATGTCCAGCGGGGTCATGTCCCGCTTCACGTCCATCCCCTTTTCGGCGAAGGCATCCCGGAACATCTTGTATTGCATGTTGGGTGCACAGGCGGCGATGACCAGCGGCCGTTTCGCCTGCAGGAAGTCCGCGAGAAAGCGGTCCCCGTCCTGCTCGCACAATTGGGGATGAATCACGCCAAACTCGACCGGCAGTTCGACTCTCGCCCGGTTAATGAAGTCCCAAATGTCCATCTTGGAGAACCCCGGGCACTTGCCGGTACAGACACACATCACAAGGCCAGGACGCTCGTCAGCCATTTAGTTGCCTCCAGTTTCCAGCAGCATCTGCTTGATCTCATCAGGAGACGGGATGCGGCCCGGCAGCCTTGACCTTGCCGTCGATCACCAGGCCAGGAGTCATCAGGATTTGAAACTTCATGATGTCCCTGATCTCAGTCACCTTTTCGACCTGCGTTTGGAGACCAAGTTCCTGCACGGCTTGCTCGGCGTTTGCGGTCAGGGTTTTGCAGCGGGCGCAGCCCGTACCTAATATCTGGATTTTCATGATTCACCTCGACCTTTCTTTAAGTACCTGCGTCGCGCAGGTGAAAAAGTTACATACACACGGCGTCAGCAGCCGGTAATACACGAGATTGCCTTCGCGCCGGTCTTCGACAATGCCATGCGCCCGGAGCAGCGCCAGATGCTTTGACACGGTGGACGCATCGCTTCCCACCAACTGCGTGAGTTCTCCCACCGTGCACTCCCCGCGGTTGAGACGGTCCACGATCATCAAGCGCGATTCGTGGGCCAGAGCTTTCAGTACCCGTGCTTGCTTTGCGAAAACGTTGCACTTTGTCATCAACATTACAATATGGCCATGTGGCCAAATATGCAAGTACCGGACCCTAAAAAAATACGACCGCATTACATGATGAAGTTGAAAACGTAGCCGACAATCAGAATCCCGACCGTGACCACGCCAACAAAGGCCGCGATCAACTGCGGACGCAACACTTTACGCAGAATGACGGTTTCCGGAAACGACAGCCCGATCACCGACATCATGAAGGCCAGCACGGTTCCCGAGCGCCGCCCCCTTGCCCAGGAGCGCCTGCACGACGGGTATGATCCCGGCGGCATTGGAATACATCGGCACCCCAATCAGCACCGCCAGCGGCACCGACCACCACGCTCCCTTGCCCATGATGTGGGCCATGAAGTTCTGAGGAACATAGCCATGAATGCCCGCGCCCACGGCGATGCCTGCAATCACATAGGGCCACACCTTGCCTCGCGCTTGCCCGCCAGGATCGCCCGCGTACGCTGGGGCGTGAAGAAGGACCGCACAATACCGACCCCGAATACGACCAGCACCAGCAGCATCAGCACCTTGGGGACCTCAAAGAGAAAGAACTCCACAGCCGATCCAAGATGTGCGCTGCGATCGAGGTGGAGCGCCGAACCGGTGAGCCATGCAGCGGCGGGCTGGAGATTGCGGTAGACAAACCACCATGCCATCGCAAGCGACCCCATAACGGCGCAGGTTCTCAGTATGCCGAATTTGCTCGTGGCCACCGGCTGCGGTACTGCGGTCGTTGAGCTGTTCGTTTCTATCATCTTCGTTCCGTTTTCCATGCGATCACGCGACAGCCGACATCTTTGCCGCTAGTCCCTTCAGCTTTCCCAATGCTTCGTTGTGAGCATCAGTAATCAGTTTCATCGTCTCGGGTTCGCGAAGCGTATGGAGTCCGATCATGCCACTAAGTTCCGCCACCGTACGTTCGTTGCTCCCCACCAACTTTCCTGTGCCGACGAACACTTGTGCTGCAGCCTTTCGCGCCAAAGATTCAGAGAGCCCTGCCGCCATCGCGGCGTCAATGATGGATTGCATTACTGGAAACAGGAATGTCGGTCCCACCGAGCGCAACGCTCCGTAGGCTTCCATGTCACCCTCTTCAATCTCAAGCGATGCGCCGAAAACTCCGAGCAGCGATCCAACTCCCTTGCGCACGTCTGCGGGCGTGTCTGCCGGGTAACAGACAAGATTCATTCCTTCGCCGACCATCGAAGGAGTGTTCGGCATGACTCTTAGTACCGAAGCGCCCGCAGCCGCGGATATGAGTTTCTGCAACGGCGTCCCTGCGGCGAGCGAAATCACGATTGCATTACCTTGCAACACAGGCCGAATCTTGGCAAGGGCAGGGACAGTTTCGGGTGGAGGCGTGGCCATAAGGACGACACTCCCAAAACGAGCACCGTCCACGTTATCTGTTGTCGTTTTCAGACCGGAGTACCGGCGTTTCAAATAATCGAGGCGTTCGCTTGATGAATCGCACGCCATAATGTGGTCGGCGGGAAGCGACCCTGAGTTGACGAGTCGTTCGATCCAGGCCTCGCTGATTTTGCCTGCTCCTATGAATGCAACGGTATAGCTGTTCATCCTCCGCTCCTTTCGCGGCGCTTGCCGCATTCACCCGATTAGGCCCGATTATTGTCAGTCGCCGCCGAACGCTAGGAAGCGTTGGCAATGAATTGCCTAAGCCAAATTGAAATCTGATCCCTCACCGCTCGAAAAGTCTCGAGTTGCTGTTCTTCAGGTGCGGCAGCCGGGTCTTCAAAACTGTGATGAACACGCTGACCACCACCGGGAAAGAAAGGACACGATTCCTTAGCGTTGTCACAAACAGTGATTACATAACCGAACTGCTGCCCGGCAAACTCATCCACGGACTTGGATCGATGATTCGAGATGTCGATGCCGACCTCCCTCAGTGCGGCGACGGCATTCGGATTCAGTCCTACTGGCTTGGTGCCGGCGCTGAACACCTCGAAGCGGTCTCCGGCGCTCGCGCGCAGCAGGCCTTCCGCCATCTGGCTGCGCGCCGAATTACCCCTGCATAGGATCAGGACGCGTTGCTTGCTCATCGAATCGTCTTTCCGTACGGATCGCAGATGGGCACGGCTGGCACGCCGACAACCTCATCCGCGAAGTACTTGCGCTGGAAGTAGAAGGCGACATTTACGAGCCCGATCATCACCGGGACCTCGACCAGAGGTCCAATGACGGCCGCAAATGCAGCGCCGGAGTTAAGACCGAACACTGCAACTGCTACCGCGATGGCCAACTCGAAATTGTTTGAAGCAGCGGTGAACGACAGCGTCGTCGTCTTTGAGTAGTCCGCGCCGAGCTTCCGCCCCATGTAGAACGACACGAGGAACATCACCACGAAGTAAATCAACAGCGGCACGGCGATGCGAACGACGTCCAGCGGCAGTCGGACGATGTATTCGCCCTTGAGCGAGAACATCACCATAATCGTGAACAGCAGAGCTATCAGAGTGAGCGGGCTAACCCGCGGCACGAAGTTATGCTCGTACCACGCACGACCTTTGGCGCGGACTAACACTGTGCGCGTCAGGAAGCCGGCAAGAAACGGAATGCCGCGATAAATGAACACGCTCTTTGCAATCTGGCCGATCGACACATTGACGATTGCTCCGTGCAGCCCTAGCTTCGCCGGTAGGACGGTAATGAAGACCCAGGCGTACACCGAATAGAAAAACACCTGGAACAGCGAGTTGAAGGCCACAAGTCCAGCCGCGTATTCCGTGTCGCCCTTCGCCAATTCATTCCAGACGATGACCATGGCGATGCAGCGCGCCAGTCCGATCATGATCAGGCCCGCCATGTATTCCGGGTAGCCGCGCAGGAAGACAATCGCCAGCACGAACATCAGCACCGGCCCCCGAGTTCCTCGTATCGGACCTTGGTGAATGGCGGATACATCATGACGATCAACCCGACGGCGATCGGAATCGAGGTTGTGCCGACGTTGAACTTATTCAAGAACGGCACGATTCCGGGGACCAGCCACCCGGCCATGACACCGACGGCCATTGCCGTGAAGATCCAGGCGGTCAGATACCAGCAACTAGCAAATCCAGCAGCGCCGCCTGGAAGTCAATCAATTTGAAGCAATCTCCAGAATGAAAACGTGAAGGCTTTCTAATTCAGTGCGCCTCCCACGACTCTCTTCAGTGGGTCGTGGAATGGCCTAAGCCACAATTTGACAAAAAAGCGCAAGCTACCCTAATCTATTGAAGGCGAACAAAAAGCGAACAAAGGTGGAGCAATGCGAACTGCGTTGGAAGTTCGCCGGGAAGTCGAGTCAGCGCTTGCTGAGAGAATTCCGGCGGCTCTGTCCGTACCTCGGCGGCAGCGGCCAGCACTGGTTACTACCGGCGTTTCAGAGATTGATGCCGTGCTGGGTGGCGGGTTTCCTCTCGGGGGACTTGCCGAAATTGCCGGGTCTATTTCATCGGGTCGAACCACCCTGGCATATTCCACTTTGGCCGGGATCACGCAACAATGTGGGGTGTGCGCGTATGTGGATGTGTCGGACGCTTTTGATCCGTTCTCGGCAGCGTCGCTCGGAATTGACTTGAGCCGCTTGCTTTGGGTGCGCGCCGGAAACTCGCCGGCGGCGCAAAAACATTCTGGCGCAACGGTGCCCCACGTTCCGCCGATCCGCAAAGCGGAGCGGCTAACGTGGGACAAAAAGCTCGCGCAGGAAAAGCCGTGGTCGCGATTGGATCAGGCGTTGCGCGCAACGGATCTGCTGCTCAGCACGGGAGGCTTCCAGGCGATTGTGCTCGACATGGGGGACGTGCGCCCGGAACATGCTCGTCGCGTTCCGCTTGCTACCTGGTACCGCTTCCGTCTTCAGGTGGAGAAGGCTCAGGCGCTCTTCCTCCTACTTACGCAGAGCGCGTGTGCGAACAGTTGCGCCTCCGTGGTGCTGTATTGCGAGAAAACAGAGGCAGTGTGGCGGCGCGCCTCTGAAACGAGCGTACCTCTATTGTCGGGCTTTCGTTATTGCATGAATGTCGAGCGCTCGCGCATGGCGTCGCCGGAGTTAAGCCATTGGAAGAAGAAGCCGCCGTCTGCGGCGCGGGCCGCGTGGACGAGTACGGGGCTTTGGGCGAGCTGTGGGGCGAAGTGAATATGTCGTGGACTCTGTATCTCTGTCTGCACGTTTCAGATTTTGCCGCGCAGACGATGTTGCGCCAGCGTCCGGAATTGAAGACTCGTCCGGTAGCGATTCTCACTGGCAAGCCGCCGTTGGAAACCGTTTTCGCCATGAACGAATCTGCGCGAAGTTTGGGGCTGGAGTCAGGTATGAGCCGCTTGCAGGCGGAATCATTCGCTGGCATGGCCATTTTGCGCAGAGAGCTAGAGGAAGAAGAGCCGGCATTCGAAACACTAATGGAATGCGCCAAGCACTTCTCGCCAAGGATCGAAGTTCTTACATTTCCGGCACAGGAAATTTCGGGCGCAACATTAGTGCTGGATGTGTCCGCTTCGGAACGGCTTTTTGGCACTGCCGGACAAATTGCCCTGGCCCTTTCGCGGCGTGTGCAAAGAGCCGGATACAAAGCAAACATTGCAGTTTCCGGCAATGCCTATGCGGCTGTGCTTGCAGCGCGCGGTTTCAAAGGCGTCACGGTAATAGCCCGTGAACACGAAGCGGAAACGCTGGCTCCGCTGCCGCTCGCGGTGCTCGAACTGGACGCAGAGCAAGAGCAGACCTTCACCGTCTGGGGCATACGCACACTCGGCGCATTGGCCGCACTGCCGCGCAAGGCCTTGATCTCACGCGTAGGACAAACCGGAGTTCGGCTGCAAGCTTTGGCGCGTGGCGACTATTCACATTTGCTTGTCCCGGACGAACCACCTGCCGATGCACCGCTGATTGAGAATGCGGAGTTGGAACATCCGGTTGAACTGCTCGAACCACTGCTGTTCCTGCTAAGCCGCATGTTGGAACAGATCACCGAACGCGCGGCCGAGCGGTCGCTGGCAATTGCCTCGGTGGAAACCTGCCTGGTATTAGACGATGCCGCGCGCACAGAACATCGCCGCATTGTCCGCCCTGCATTGCCTGAGCGCAATCACCATACGTTGCTCAAACTGATTCAGCTTGACCTTGAGTCGCATCCGCCCGAGGCCGCCGTCATTGCATTGCATATGGTTGCGCAACCGGCGCGTCCGCAAACCGCGCAGCAAGGATTGTTCATTCCGCAGTCGCCGGAGGCTGGACGTTTAGAAGTATTGCTGGCGCGCCTCCGCAAGCTGGTCGGTGAGGATCGCATAGGGGCCGCGGAACTGCATGACAGCCACCGCCCGGACGCTTTTCACATGACGCCCTTCCGTGTTCGCGATGGCGTGGCCGTAAGCGTTTCTGCCCGCGTGCAACGCGCTCCGGTCTTGCGCATGGTGCGACCGCCCCGCACCGTTCAGGTCAAGACGCGAGGGGCCGAACCAGTGATGATGGTCTTCGACGGAAAGACACTTATGATCCAGGAGCGCTCCGGGCCTTGGCGCTCCAGTGGAGAGTGGTGGACGCACCCGAACTGGTGCCGCGAAGAATGGGACATCGTATTGAATGAAGCGGTGCAGGGAAGTTCGCCGGAAGCGATGCACCGCAGTTGTCTCCGGCTTGCCTACGATCCCGGCTCGGACTGCTGGTATCTGATCGGAATTTACGACTGAGTGGCTGCAATGTATGTGGAACTCCATGCCCGTTCGGCCTTCAGCTTTCTTGAAGGAGCATCGTTACCCGAGACATTGATGTGTCAATGTGCGGCACTGGGGATGCCCGCGATGGCTTTGCTTGATCGCAATGGCCTTTATGGCGCTCCGCGTTTCCATCTTGCCGGACAGAAGGTTGGCGTATCCGCTCACATCGGCGCGGAGGTCGCTGTTCGCGATGCTGGTGAGCGGCTTCGCCCGCCGGAATGGCTCCCACATCGCGTTCCCGCTGAACCCGCGCGCTTCCCGCTACTCGCGGAATCACAAGCCGGATACCAGAACTTATGCCGCCTCATCACTCGTTACAAGCTGCGCGAGGGCACCAAGGCTGAAGGCGCTGCAACGTTGAGCGATGTTGCTGAGTACGCCGCAGGATTGATCTGCCTCACCGGCGGCGATGAAGGACCGCTCGCTGCCGCGCTCGCTCGTGGCGGCTACGACGAAGCGTTGCGCGAAGTCGCGCGATTGACCCACCTCTTTGGCCAACGCAATGTCTTTGTCGAGTTGCAACGCCACTTCGATCGTGCCGAAGAACATCGAAACCAGGCTGCCGTACGAATCGCGCGCACGCTGAATCTCCCACTGCTCGCCACCAATGGCGTAAGCTATGCGACTACCTGCGACAGGGAATTGCTCGACGTGTTCACCGCAATCCGTCATCACTGCACGTTGGAAACGGCTGGTCGCCTGCTTTTACCGAATGCAGAGCGTTGCCTGCGCTCCCCGCAAGAAATGAAAAAACTGTTTCACGATCTACCGGAGGCCATCGCCAACACGTACGCCCTTTCCGCGCGGCTTAGCTATCGAATGAGCGATCTCGGCTACCGCTTTCCGGACTACCCGGTTCCAGCGGAAGAAACGATGCAGTCGTTTCTGGAAAAACGCACAGTGGAGGGCATTCGCGCCCGGTATCTACCCAAGCAGGACCGCCGTCTTTTCGAGCGAGCTCAAAAGCAGTCCGAGCGCGAACTGGCGCTGATCGGCAAGTTGGGCTTGGCCGGCTACTTCCTGATCGTGTGGGACATCGTGCAGTTCTGCCGTCGCGAAAACATCCTCGTGCAAGGACGCGGTTCGGCGGCGAACAGCGTTGTCTGCTACGCCCTGGGTATTACCGCGATTGATCCCGTTGGCATGGACCTGCTGTTCGAGCGCTTTCTCTCCGAAGAGCGTGGCGAGTGGCCGGACATCGATCTCGACCTGCCTAGCGGCGAACGTCGCGAGCGCGCCATACAGTACGTTTATCAGCGTTACGGAGAACTCGGCGCGGCGATGACCGCCAACGTCATTACTTATCGCGGTCGCTCTGCCGCGCGCGAAGCGGGAAAGGCTCTGGGCTTTGACGCCGACACGCTCGACCGCCTGACCAAACTCGTCAGTGCCTGGGAATGGAAGGGCGCAGACGACACACTGGGACACAATTTTCAGGCTGCCGGATTTGATATCACTCATCGCCGCATCGCCAAGTACGTCGAGTTATGCCAACGTATGCAGGACCTGCCGCGCAATCTCGGTCAACACTCCGGCGGGATGGTCATCTGTGGCGGCCAGCTTAACGCCGTCGTTCCCATCGAGCCTGCCTCCATGCCCGGGCGCACCGTCATCCAGTGGGACAAGGAAGATTGCGCCGACATGAAAATCATCAAGGTCGATTTGCTCGGCCTCGGCATGATGGCGGTCTTGGAAGAATGTCTCGATGTGATTCCCCGGCATTACTGCGAACCGCTGGACTTGGCGCAGCTTCCGCAAAACGACCCTAAAACTTACAGCGCCTTGCAACGTGCCGACACCGTCGGGATGTTTCAAGTAGAGAGCCGCGCCCAGATGGCGGCATTGCCACGCAACCGTCCCACGCGTTTTTATGATCTCGTGGTGCAGGTGGCCATCATCCGGCCCGGTCCAATCGTGGGCAAAATGATGAATCCCTACATGAAGCGGCGGCAGGGACTCGAGACGGTTACTTATCCACACCCGCTGCTGGAGCCTGTGCTGCAGCGCACGCTGGGCATTCCGCTCTTTCAGGAGCAGCTCATCCGCATGGCAATGATCGTCGCCAACTTCACCGGAGGCGAAGCCGAAGAGCTACGCCGCGCCGTTGGCATGAGGCGCTCCATGGCCCGCATGAAGGATTTGGAAAGCAAGCTCCGTCATGGCATGACCACCAACGGTATTCGTCCGGACGTGCAGGAGCAGATCATACAGTCCATCTCATCGTTCGCGCTCTATGGATTTCCCGAATCGCACGCCGCCAGCTTCGCCTTAATCGCCTACGCCAGCGCCTATCTCAAGTGCCATTTCCTTGCGGCCTTCACCGCGGCCCTGTTGAACAATCAGCCCATGGGGTTTTACGCTCCCGCCACGCTCGTAAAAGACGCGCAGCGCCACGGACTGCGCATCAAGCCCGTGGACGTGCAGCACTCGGACTGGCCGTGCATACTTGAGCCGGAATCCGGCAACGAGCACCGCTTCGCCGTTCGGCTTGGACTCTGCTATGCCCGCGGTCTGCGGCGCGAGGCCGCCGAAGCTCTCATCTCCGCACGCGCAAAACACGCCTTTGCATCCATTCAAGACCTTGCTTCGCGTGTGCCGGAGTTGCGCAAAAGCGATCTCACTCTGCTGGCACAAACGGGCGCGCTCAACTCCCTCGAAGCTGGCATACACCGTCGCGACGCGCTCTGGCAAGTGGAGTACGCTGGCCGCCCCGCCGGACCCTTGTTGGAAGGGGTGCCGGAGCAGAAGTTGACTAACCAAGAGCTACCCGAGCAGGGAAGCCCTCGTTCGCCGCTCGCTCAAATGACAGCCGAGGAGCGGCTCATTGCCGACTTCCGCGGAACCAGTCTTACGATTGGCCGCCATCCCATGGCCTACCAGCGTGACATGCTTGCCGCCATGGGCGTTTGTAGCGCCATTCAGCTTCAGCGTCTTCCTCATGGCCGCCCAACGCGCATTGCCGGATGCGTGATTGCCCGCCAGCGTCCGGGCACTGCAAAAGGCTTCGTCTTTCTCAGCCTGGAAGACGAAACCGGCATCGCCAATGCGATCATCACACCGGCCGTATACGAGCAGTTCAAAAGGCTGGTGATCTACAGCAAGTTCCTGCTGATTGACGGCGAGTTGCAGAACCAGGAAAACGTCATCTCGGTAAAAGCCAGAGAGATTCGCGCGCTCGAGATCAGCGCCGCCGAGACCCGCTCCCACGATTTTCATTGATGAGGCGTATTATAAGACGGACATTATGACCAGCATATCCACTAAAAAAGGCGACGCCGGAGAAACCAGTCTCACCGGCGGCGAGCGCGTTTCCAAGGCATCGCTGCGTGTCGAATCCTACGGCACCGTGGACGAGTTGAATTCCGCGATGGGCTTCGCGCGCGCCATCTGCGACGACAAAGATTTGCGCGAACGCACGAAACTTATCCAACGTCAGTTGTTCCAGATCGGTGCGGCGCTTGCCACCTCGCCCGAAAACCGCAAAGGCGAGTCCCCCGTCACGTTAGAGATGATCGACGGACTAACCGCTCAAGTTCATCAACTCGAAGCGACAGAAGGCATCCTCGCCGACTGGTCCGTACCGGGCGAGTCCGCCCCCGGCGCCGCCTACGACGTAGCGCGCACCGTCTGCCGCCGCGCGGAAAGATGCGTCGTGCGCCTCGTCGAATCCGGCGATGAGGTCGAGCCAAACGTGCTGGCTTATCTGAACCGTCTCTCTGATCTGCTTTGGCTCTTCGGCCGAAAGTTAGAAGTCAACGCCGACGCCTCGCTCCGCAAAGCCAACCGCAAGGACGGACCCCGCTGGTCCAAAGCCTGGTAACATTTTCCGTGGAGCGCCGGCGTCCCGCCGGCTGTCGCGTGGGCGTCTCGCCCACGTCCCGCCTAATGAATCTCGCTGCATCAGTTCGCGTGCAGCCGTCCCTCTCCTGGAATGTACTCGTCGCTCGTGTAATCGTGGAAGTCGTGACAGTGGGGACATTCGAAGCTGACCGGACCTGTCCCGCGGATAAGCTGGTCTGTACTTTTTCCCGCAACGATTTCGCGCGCGGCGATGGGAAATCGCTGCAAGCAGGTCTTGCATTCCACTAACCAGACAAACGCCATTGCTCGATACACCTCATTCGTCACGAAACAAGAACTTTGCAAACATTCTGTGAATTTCGCCCGCTGCTGTCTAGAGAAGAATCCCGGCATGATATCCTAGTTATCGATATCTGCGACTCGCCTTCCAGGCAGTTTCCCGCAGTTCCCTCGTAAAAACATGATTTCAGTCAGCAATGTCAGTATGCGCTACGGCGCCAAAATTCTGTTTGAAGAAGTTTCCACCGCTTTCTCGCCGGGGAAACGCTATGGTCTTACGGGTCCCAACGGATCCGGGAAGTCGACTTTTATGAAGCTCCTGACCGGCGAGTTGGATCCGCAAAAGGGAAGCGTCGTGCGTCCGCGCAAACTGGGCGTGTTGAGCCAGGACCAGTTCGCGTTCGACGCCTACCGGGTCATCGACGTCGTCATCATGGGCAACAAACGCCTGTGGGCCGCAATGGAGGAGCGCGAGACTCTCTGGGCCAAGTCCGACCTCACGAACGAAGACGGCATGAGGCTCGGCGAACTCGAAGGCATCGTCGGCGAAGAAGACGGCTACTCCGCCGAGATCGACGCCACGCTCCTGCTGCAAGGGTTGGACATCCCCGACGAAGTGCACGAACGCAAGATGGGCGAAATTCAGGGCGGACAGAAAGTCCGTGTGCTGCTGGCGCAGGCCCTCTTCGGACATCCGCAGGCGTTGCTGCTCGACGAACCGACCAACCACCTTGACTTGGACTCGATCCACTGGCTGCAGAAGTTTCTGAACGACTACGACGGTGTGCTGATCGTGATCTCTCACGATCGCCATTTCCTGAACAGCGTTTGCACACACATCGCCGACATCGACTACGAGACCATCATCACCTATACCGGCACCTACGACGAAATGGTGCTGGCCAAGACCCAGATACGCTCGCAGATCGAGTCGCAGAACGCGCAACGCGAAAAGAAAATCTCACAGCTCAACGACTTCATCGCGCGCTTCTCTGCCGGCACGCGTTCGAGCCAGGTGCAATCAAGGCGCAAGGAAGTCGAGCGGTTGCAGGTTACCGACCTGGCACGGTCGAACATCCAGCGCCCCTATTTGAAGTTCGAGCAGAAGCGGCCTTCCGGCAGACACATCCTTGAATTGGATACTATCGGCAAGGCATACGGCGAGAACGAGATCATCCGTAATTTCACGGCGAGTGTCACACGCGGCGAAAAAATCGCGTTGATGGGACGCAACGGCCTCGGTAAAACGACGCTTCTCCAGGCCATTTTAGCCAACTCGCCCACCATACCCGAATCCGAGCTCCGCAACTCCAGCGGCTACGACGGTGCCTTTCTCACCGAAGGCAAAGTAATCTGGGGACACGAAGCTCAAGTCGGCTTCTTCGCCCAGGATCATAAGGCCCTGATCCAAAAGGGAATGACGGCCTTCGAATGGCTCCACCAATGGGACCCTGCGGCCTCGCACGAAGAAATCCGCGGCTTGCTCGGGCAGATGCTGTTCGCGCGCGACGATGGCAATAAGCGCACCGACGTTCTTTCCGGCGGCGAATCGGCAAGGCTCCTGTTCTGCAAACTGATGCTGCAGAAGCCGAACATGCTCGTGCTGGACGAACCCACGAATCACCTCGACCTGGAATCGATCAACGCGCTCAACATCGCTCTTCAGAAATACCCAGGTACCATATTGCTCGTGAGTCACGATCACGATCTCGTTGAGGAGGTCGCCACCAGGATCTGGCACTTCGAGGCTGACCAGAAAATTGCCGATTTCAAGGGATCGTACGAAGAATTCCAGGGAGTTTGCGCCTAGCGGACGTAGCGCCGGACTCCGGTCCGGCGGGCCCCGCTTTCATCACCGCCGACGACCTTCTACCACCACCGCTCGTAGCGTGTCATTCCGAGGCGCAGCCGAGGAACCTGCTTTTCGCCCGCACCACCACGACTGCCGATCCGTCACCACACCGCCCGTACCGAATCAGTCGGAATAAATTGAAAGAAATAGGACTGAGTAAGTACTAATTAGCATCCAACCTCCTAATTACCTGCTGGTCGTCTCAGTGAGTAATGGAAATGGGGCTCATGATTTCCCCCTTCGTACGCCGGCGGGAGACAGACCACGGCGTTTATCGTTCCATCTGTACCATTTGTGTAAAGACAGTAGGCCTCAGTTCTGACCCCAACATCCTTGCCATCGCGGAGCAGGCGCATAATTGCCGGAACGGACATCAGGGATATCCCGATCTGGACATCTTCCGAGATGTGGACATAAGCAAGGGAAACACTCGGGACTAAAGGTCCAGGGCCCTCCACGCGCGACGCTACGAAGGCGGTAATCGTCACTCACCAAATCACCAACTCGTCACTTTTTAGACCGTCTTCGCTTCGTGTTTGGGATTCTTGGCGAAGACAATCTCGGACACGAGCAGGATTGCGCCGCAGACGATTGCCGTGTCCGCGACGTTGAAGGCTGGCCAGTGATATGAGCCGATATAGAAGAGGAGGAAATCCACGACCCTGCCGGCAAACAAGCGGTCCCATAGATTACCGATGGCTCCGCCCATGACTAGCGCCAGTCCCATTCCGGTCGCGCTCAAGGCGTGGCCGTTTTTCCATAGAAGGGTGGTGACGACCACCAGGGCGACCACGGAGAAAAGGATCAGTATCGTGATTTTCCACTGGGTGGGGGACTCGTCGAAGATCCCGAAGGCCGCTCCGCGGTTCTGAACGTGGGTCAGGCTGAAGAATCCGGGGATGACGGGGATGCTGTCATGCAGGTTGATCTTCTGCGCAACCAGCCACTTGGTCGCACGGTCGAGAATTACCACGAACAGTGCGGCCAGAAAGTAGTATTTGCGAATTGGATGCTGTGCGCTCATGAAGCTGCCCCTGCCGTCTCGCCCCGTCCTTCTTCGATTTCTTTCAGCGCGGCGCTGCAACGCTCGCACACCGTCGGGTAGCGTGAATCTTCGCCGACGTGGGTCGAGTAATTCCAGCAGCGCTCGCACTTCTCACCCGGAGCCACAGTTACTTGTACGTTGAGCCCGGCGCTTTCGGTTCCCGTCATCGCATTGTCCAAAATCACATTAGATACGATGAACAACGCCTTCAGTTCGCTTTCGTTTCTTTTTAGAACCGAGTAGGCCGGCTCGGGCGCGGCGATTTTGACCTGAGCTTCCAGATTGCCGCCTATGATCTTGCCTTGGCGTGCTTCTTCGAGCGCCTTCAGCACGTCGGCTCGCAGGGCAAGCAGTTGTTCCCAATCAGCCTTCCTTTGCGGGTCCATTTCGCCGGTGAGGTCCGCAGCCTTCGGGAACTTCTCCAGGTGCGCGCTCGCGGCGCGTCCTGGAACAACGGGGAGATATTGCCAGACCTCGTCGGCGGTGAAACTCATGATTGGAGCCAGTAGTCTTACCAGAGCTTCGCCGATTTTCCAGATGGCGGTCTGCGCTGATCGTCGAGCTTTGTTCCGTGGGGCAAAAGTGTAGAGCCTGTCCTTGAGCACGTCGAAGTAGATTCTGCTGAGGTCTACCGCGCAGAACTCCATAACACGCTGGTAGATGCGGTGAAACTGGAACTCGTCATACCAGGCAAGGCACTCGTTGAGCATCTCGGCCGTCTGCCCGAGCATGTACCGATCGAGCGGTTCCATTTCGGAGAACGGCACAGCATCGCGACTGGGATCGAAGCCCGCCAGATTTCCGAGAATGTAGCGGAAGGTGTTGCGGATTTTGCGGTAGTTTTCCGCGACGCGCTGAATCAGTTCTTCCGAGGCGCGCACGTCCTCGCGAAAATCTACGGACGCCGCCCAGAGGCGCACGATCTCGGCTCCAAGGCGATTGGCGATATCGACCGGATCGACCACGTTGCCGAGCGACTTGGACATGGCGCGTCCCTGCGGATCGAGCGTCCAGCCACTGGTTGCGACCGCGCGGTATGGGCTCTGGTTGCGCACGCCGACGGCGCAGAGCAGGGAAGAGTGGAACCATCCGCGATGCTGATCGCCGCCCTCTGTGTAGAGATCGGCGGGCCACGGAAGTCCCGGTTCGCGGCCCAGCACCGCCGCCTGGCTCGATCCGGACTCGAACCACACGTCGATGATGTCCATTTCCTTGCGGAACTCGGTTTTGCCGCATGAGGCGCACTTCGTTCCTTCCGGGAGAATCTCGGCGGCTTCGTACTTGTACCAGGAGTCGGCGCCCTCGCGGCTGAACAGATCGACCACGGCGCGATTGACTTCTTTCGAGTTCAAGGGCTGGTTGCAGTGTTCGCAGAAGAAGACGGCAATCGGCACGCCCCAGATGCGCTGGCGCGAGATGCACCAGTCGGGACGAGTGGCGATCATGTTGGAGATGCGCTCTTCGCCCCAGGCGGGGTCCCACTTGACCGTCTTGATCTCTTCCAAAGCGCGGGCACGCAACGTTCCCTCGGGCTTGCCGTTCATCGCGGGAACTTTCGTTTCCATCCCGATGAACCATTGCTCGGTCGCGCGGAAGATGACCGGCTTGTGGCAGCGCCAGCAGTGCGGATACGAGTGCTCGATCTTCTCGAAGCCGAGCAGGACGCCGCGCGATTTCAAGAGTTCGACGATCAGCGGATTGGCCTTGAAGACGGTCTGTCCGTCGTATTCGGGCAAGCCGTGGCGGAGATGTCCACCGGCATCGACGTTGCACGTCTGATCGATCCCGTATCTTACGCCGGTGTAGAAATCGTCGGCACCGTGCGCCGGAGCCGTATGCACCGCGCCCGTGCCGGTATCCATCGTGACGTAATCGGCCACTACGCCGAGGATCTTGCGATCAAGGAACGGGTGCTGGAATTCGGCACACTCGAGCTTGCGTCCGGGGAACTTTGCTAAGGCAGCGCCCTTGATGCCGGTTTTCTCGGCGGTCTGTGCGGCGAGCTTCTCGGCGATGATATAGAACTCGCCGTCCTCAGCCTCGACGGCGACGTACTCTTCGTCGGGATGAAACGCGACGGCCATGGAGGCGGGCAGCGTCCACGGGGTGGTGGTCCAGATGATGGTGGAGACAGTTTTTCCCGCCAGCGCCGGATCGATCTTCTCGGGATCGCTCGTGAGGCGATACTTCACCCAGACGCTGGGGCTGGTATGCATCTCGTATTCGACCTCGGCCTCGGCCAGCGCCGTGCGATCGTGGATGCACCAATAAACCGGCTTCAGTCCCTTGTAAACCATCTCCTGTTCGAAGAAGGCGTAGAACTGTTCGAGCACAACGGATTCGTACTCGTGCGACATCGTGAGGTACGGTTCGTCGAAACGCCCGAAGATGCCGATCCGCTGGAATTGGCTGCTTTGCAGGGCGACAAATTTCTCCGCGTACTTGCGGCATTCGTCGCGCACCTGCAGCGGGGCCATCTCGAGTTTCTTTCGACCGAGGGCGTCGTCCACTTTAATCTCGATGGGGAGTCCGTGGCAGTCCCAGCCGGGCACGTAGGGCGCGTCGAGTCCCTGCATGGTTTTGGATTTGACGATGAAGTCCTTAAGGCACTTGTTGAGGGCGTGGCCGAGGTGGATCGGTCCGTTGGCATAAGGCGGCCCGTCGTGCAGGACGTAGATCGGCGCACCGCGGCGCTGGTCGCGAATCAGGTTGTAGATCCCCATTTCTTCCCAGCGGGCGAGCAATTTCGGCTCGTTGTGGGGCAGATTGGCTTTCATTGAGAAATCTGTCTTGGGGAGGTTCAGCGTATCTTTCAGCGTTAGTGGCACCCTGATCGTATCTCCAACTCGTGTAATTTCTTCATTGTACCAGCGTAATTAAACTCGGTTCATCAAACCCATCCAGACGATGGCTTGTGGAATTTTCCTCGCCACTTCTGGTACCAGATGCGCCAAGAAGGGAACTAGGACGCGGGGCGGAGCCCTAAAGGTAATCGCTCATTGTGAAGGCAGTTAATGGCCGGGAAAATGGGTTCACCGATAAGTCCTCACAAAGTGAGCTCATTAGCGTAAGTGCTGCATCTAAATTCCCGTGTTGGGAACGCCCAACGCCACATGAGAATGTGGTTGGGATTCAAATTGCGTGAGTGACGAACCACTGGGCGCAATCGTCGATGCAACTTGGCACGAGATGTGCTCATCTTCGGGAGAAACGACTTCCGTTGTTTGTAAAAGAGGCCGGCCGACCCGGTTAGAACGTATGGCAAACGAAGATTTCACGCCGCATCCTGAACACGAGGAACAGCCCCCCGTGCCCGAATTGGACATGCTTTCCATCCAAGCGATGAACGACGAGTCGCTCTGGCACTCGCTGGTGGCGAACGTTCGCGAAAGTTTGTTCGCGAAGAAATTGCCGCCGCTGCAGCTTACATCCCGGCCGATGAGTGCACGGGAAATGACCGGCAGCGACTTGGACTTCGTCTCGGCGCAGGCGACGAACGACGAGTCGCTGCTGCACTCGATCTTCGGGAACGTCCGCGAGACTTTCTTCACGAAGAAACTGCCTCCTTTGCAGCTCACCTCGGCGCCGGTTAAGGTGCGCGAGATTTGGGGCGATTACAACTACAAGCGCCGCGGCGCGACGGCGTCGGGGGTTGTGCACCTGGCGATGGTCGGAGGTATCGTCGCATTTTCCATCTTTGGCGCCCGGTTCGGCAATCATGTGGAACAGCAAAAACCTCCACAGCAGGTTACGCTGCTCGATCCCGACCCGAACGCGTACATGCCGATATCGGCGAAGAAAAACGACACGCTGGCGGGCGGCGGCGGCGGCGGCGACCGGGACAAGCTGCAAGCGCCAAAGGGGAAACTCCCCAAGTTCGCGATGGAGCAGTTTACGCCACCGCAGGTTGTGATCCGGAACGACAACCCTAAGCTGCCGATGGAACCGACGGTGGTAATGCCTCCGCAGGTGAAACTGCCGCTGGCGGCGAACATGCCAAATCTGGGCGATCCGCTGTCGCATATACCGTCGGGGCCTCCGTCGAACGGGACTGGTTCGGGGGGAGGAATCGGGTCGGGACATGGTGGCGGCGTGGGCTCGGGTGAAGGACCGGGCGTTGGACCGGGACGCGGCGGCGGGTATGGCGGCGGCGTGTTCCGCGTAGGTGGCGGCGTCTCGGCACCGAAGGCGCTCGATACTCCCGATCCGGAGTACTCCGAGGAAGCGCGCAAGGCGAAGTACCAGGGCACGTGCATTCTCTGGCTGATCGTCGATCAAAGCGGACGCCCGCAACAGATTAAGGTGGCCCGCAGCCTCGGCATGGGGCTGGATCAGAAGGCCGTTGAGGCGGTGCAACACTGGAAGTTCGAACCTGCGCTGAAGGACGGCCACCCGGTCGCGGTGCAGATCAATGTCGAGGTTAATTTCCGGCTGTATTAGGCTCTCCTACGCGGCGGCGCTAACTGGCGCTCTCGCGCTCGATACACAGTTCGGAAACTGAAAGGGCGGCGCCAACCAGCGTCGCCCTTTCTTGGTTCGCTAATCTTGGTTCGCCCGGCAGAAGCTCACGAAAGACAGGCCTAACCGGATTCGCGGAGGAGGGAGGTTCCCCTGGTCAGGATCATTATTGCCCGTACAGCCGCCGATATGGATTGCCTCGGTCCGACGTGGCGGTCCTTGTATGCGCGGCAGGAATGCACGATGTTTCAGAGTTTTGAGTGGAACCGCCTGGCAGCGCGCGCCTTTGTAGCCGCCGAGGAGCCGTACGTTGTGATGGTGTCGGACGACTCGGGAGCCGCGATCATTCCAGCCGCAATCGCTGACAACGGAAGGCGCATCGTGCTGCTGGGAGAGGCGCTGTTTGATTATCGCGACGTTCTCACCGGCGGGGGCGACGAGCCTTTGCGCCGGGCATGGGGAGAGCTGGCGAAGCTCGGATTGCCTATGTCCGTGACGGCGGTGCGCAATCCCGCGCTGCCGCATTGGCAAGGATTGGGAGTGCTTCCTTTCACGCGCGCACCACAGGTTCGGCGGGCGGAAACGTCGGCGGAGGAGTTCGTGGGAAAGCAACGCCGCCTGGGACGACTGCTCCGCCGATGCGAACGCGCCGCAGTCAAAGTGGCTCATCACGATGGCAGGGAATTGAAGCTCTTGCGCTGGATCTACGAACAAAAAGCGCTGCAACTGGCGGGCAGGAAGAACAACCTGTTTACGTCCGAACGCCGCATTGAATTCCTTGGGGCTGCGGCCGCAATGAAGCCCCACCGCTGCGAGATGTTTACCTTGGAAAATGGCGGCAAAGTGGTCGCTGCACTGGTGACGTTCCGCGATCGCAACGTCCGCCGATTCTACACGACATACTACGACCAGGAGTGGGCAGCGCACTCACCGGGGCAGTTGCTCACCTACGAGGTGACGCGGCGGTCGCTGGCATCCGGTCTCGACTGCGATTACATGACCGGTGAACAGCAGCACAAGACGCGTCTGGCTACGTCCAGCGTGCCGCTCTACAGAGTGGAGGCAACCGCGGATATGCTGCGGCGGGCGGGGATGAAGCCGATCAGCGAGATAGCGGCGTGAGAGAGGTATTTAGAAGAGGTATTTAGGTATTTAAGTATTTAGGTATTCAGGCTTGCGGTGCGTGAAGCGAATACCTAAATACCTTAATACCAAATACCTAACCCACGCCTCACAGTCTCTTCAAAGCTGCCTTGGCTTCTTCCAGATGTGGGAATAACTTTTCTTCTTCCTGGAATTCCTTTCCATGAACGCAACGCCTGAGGCCGCGCATTCTGACAGGATGCTTGAGGTGCAGCATTTCGTGATAGACCAAATATTCGATGGCGCAGCGCGGGACGCGCGGGTGGTCGAAGATGCGGCTAACGACGATGGCGTTGTGCGCGGAATCGTAGTGTCCGAGCATGTTGCGCGCGTGGTCGCGGCTCCAGGTCATTTGTGGGCGAGCGAGCAGTCCGTGGAAGAAGCGGACGTTGAGTTCGTCGAAGATCTGGTCGAGGTCGTAGAGATGGCCTTTTGCCGATCCAATTTGCTTGCGTCCGCGTAACTGGCGAACGAGTTCCGCCTTGCTGAGCAGAGCGTGGCTACCAACGTACTTGCGATAGCGGAGGTTGTGGCCCGCATCGATAGGCTTGCGGAATAGTTTTGCCAGCAATATGTGAACGATAGCGCGGACAATTGGTTCCGGCGCACCTTCCAGAAGGTCTGAGAGCCGCATGATGATCTTGCCTTCGCGCAGCCGTACCGTGTTGTTGATGTTGGCGAAAGGATAGAACGTGACACGGAATTCGGGCATGGGGGCGCGGGACCGCAACTCCCGATAACATTCCTGGAAAATAAGGGCGAGGTCATCTCTCACAGGTTCAGGGTAGCACGGGCTAGAGGCTAGGGGTTAGGGACTAGGGTTTCGTAAAAGAGTGACGATTTGGTGATTTGTTGAGTGACGATTTAAAAGCAAATGGTTTTTCACTCGTCACTCACCAAATCACCAAATCGTCACTCTTTCCACTCACCAAATCACCAACGCATCACTGATCTGCCTTTTTTAGTTGATCTTTCTTATTTTTGTCTTTTGCAATTTCCTCTTGCTCATTGAGGGTTTCGCGGGCGCTGTCAAGACTGCCTCTGATGGCTTCGAGGGTATCGTCGAGTGCGAACTGGTAATTTTTGCGAAGTTCCTCGCCGAGCGCGGGATCGGATTTTGCGGATTCCTTCATCGAGGTCAGTTTCTGCTGGAAGTCGGTGTCGGCGGCGACAACTTCCTTGAGCGGCTTGCGGATGTCAAAGCTGTCTTTAGCATACATATCGACATTGTCGTCCATCTCTTCGACGATCTTGCCGAGATCCATCAGCAAGTCGTGCATTCGCGGGCCGCGATCGGCGGCCTGTCGCGGGTCGGTATGGATGTGGTCGATGGCGTCCATGCGGGCACGGGCGTATTGCACAAAGAGTTTGAGGCGGACGTCAGGGTTTTGCCGGGACTCGCGCAGCGCATCGACTTCCGTAGACGTGAGCGGGTCCCGCCCAAACTGCGCCGTGGCCGGAAGCGCAAGAGCGCAACAAAGAACGCAAACCAGAGCGCAACCCAGCAGAAACAGGAGGATGTTTTTCATTGCAGTCGCCTCGTCTTTATATCTTCACTTGGCAAACATCGCGTCTAGAAGGGCAGTGCGCGCCTTTTCAATACGATCCGTCGCCTCCTTAAGTGGGGGCCTGTCGTCGAACGCGACATTTCTGGTAAGCGCATCGAGGTGCGATTCGATTTTTCGGAGCGCGATCTCGGTCTGTTTCATGTGCTTGCGCGTAGTCTTTGCGGTGTCCGCGGCCTTCTCGCAGTCTGAGGCCAACTCGGCGGCTGCCGCTGGGCCTTTTTCCAAGTCGCCACTATTGTAGAGGATTTCCAAATCTTTCAACTCCAGGTCGGCGATCTGGATGTAGAGCTTCGGCTGGTCCTTCGGTTTCGCCTTGGCGACCTCGGCTTTTAATTCCTGCAAGGACCGCTCAGCGGCGAACGCAGTTCCGCAAAGGAGAAGAAGGATCGAAATGACCGCAAGATTAGTTCTCATAATCTACTTTTTAGGTTCAAGCGCAATGAGGCGGTGCCGTGCTTTCCACTCCTGGTCCGGATACTTGCCGTTCGCGGCTTGCAGAAATAGGCGATAGTTGTCGATGGCCTGCTTGGTGGCTTTCAAATGATCGAAGGCGGTAGCGCGCAAGAAGTACGTACCCGGGGTTTCTTCAAGGAACTTAGCGCGGGCATCGAGGGCGCGCAACGCCAAATCATAGTTTTGATTTTCGCTGGCAACGACGGCAAGGTCGCCATAGGCTTCCGCCATGTCGCCCTTAAGCTTCAGGGTGGTGATCAACTCGTTTTGCGCGGCGGGGAAACTGTGCTCGTGCATCAGCACACGCCCCATCTGGTAGTGAAGGGCCGGATCGTTGGGTGACTGCTTGAGAAGAGGAGCGAGGAGAGCTTCGGCTTCGGCATACTTCTTGCTGTCGCTAAGCAATTCGGCAAGCTGGCGGACAACGGCCGGGTTGCTGGGAGAGAGTTTCAACGAGGTCTGGAAGGTGCTGATTGCTTCCTCATTCTTTCCCATTGCAGCCAGTACACGGCCTAACTGGGCCTGAGCGATTGCGTTTTGCGGGTCATTTTGTGGGACAACCGCGACGTACTTGCGCAGGGCCGCTTCGGCTTCCGGCAGACGTCCGTTCATCTGGTAGATATTCACCAGTCCGGCAAGGGCCTCTGGCGATTTGGGATCAAGTTCCGCGGCTTTGTTGTACTCCGTTTCCGCGGCCGCGTATTGCTTCGTGCCTTCCAAAGCGGCAGCGGCAGCCAAATGCGGTGCGACATTTTTCGGCTGGAGGGTTGCCGCGGCTTTGAAGGCCTCGACGGCGCGTTGAGGGCTGGATTTCTCCAGGTAATGTCCCAAGGCAAGCCACGCGCGTACCGTCTCGTCTGCTGGGTGGGAGGAGGATGGTTTGAGCAGGGTCGCAGCGCGCAGGAATTTTTCAGCCTCGGGATCGCCGTTGCGGGCCAGCATTAGTCCCAGATTGAGGTTGGATTCGAAGAGCGTTGGATTTGCCGCGACGGACTTGCGATAAGCCTCTATGGATTCCGTGTTCTTTCCCGTGGCGTTGAGCACGAACGCGAGATCGAACCAAGCGCGGAAGTTGTTCGCGTCCTGTGCGATGGCGTCACGCAGGGATTTCTCCGCAGCGTCATAGTCCTTTTTGTCGATGGACGCTTCGGCGTTGCGCAGGGCGACGTCGGCGGGGGATTCGTCGGCGACGCGGTGTTTGCGAACAGTGCCGGTCGTCTGACCGGGCGCGGCTAATGGCCGCCAAAGCAAAAGATGTAGCCAGCAGGACCGTCCTATGTATGCGCATCGGGAACAGAATCTCCGGCTTCTATTGTGGACGAAGCCTCGTCACTTGCGCCAGAGTTCTCCCTGCAACATAAGATGCTGGAGAGGAACTTTCCGGTGTAGGAATTCGGAGTGCGTGCGATGGCTTCAGGCGTGCCGGTGGCGACAATCATGCCGCCGCGGTCGCCACCCTCGGGGCCGAGATCGATGATCCAGTCGGCGGTCTTGATGACATCGAGATTGTGCTCGATCACGATGATCGAGCCCCCCGCCTCAATCAACCGGCGGAACGCTGCCAGAAGTTTGCTGACATCGTCGAAATGCAGGCCGGTAGTGGGTTCATCGAAGATGTAGAGTATGCGCCGCCTGCCTCGCCTCGCCCCATTGCCTTCTTCTTCGGTTTGCGACGGGGTGCGCGGGCGAGCGATCTCGCGATTGGCGGGTTGCAGGTGCGCGGCCAATTTAATACGCTGCGCTTCGCCTCCCGAAAGCGTGGTGGCTGATTGGCCAAGCCGCAGATAGCCGAGGCCAACGTCTTCCAGTACGCGCAGCTTCTCGGTGAGTTTCGGTACGGCGGCGAAAAAGTGCAGTCCTTCTCGAACGGTGAGATTGAGCACCTCATGAATGTTCTTGCCGCGATAGCGAACGTCGAGAATCTCTGGCTTGTACCGCGCGCCCTTGCACTCCTCGCAAACCAGTTCGACGTCGGCGAGAAACTGCATTTCTACCGTGACAGTGCCATCGCCCTGGCAGGTCTCGCAACGGCCGCCGGGAATATTGAAGGAGAAGTGTCCCGGGCCGTAACCGTGCTTGTGCGACTCCGGCAGTGAAGCGAATAGTTCCCGGATCACGTCGAAGGCCTTGATATAGGTAACCGGGTTGGAGCGCGGTGTGCGGCCAATGGGAGATTGATCGACCATCACCACTTCGTCCACGAACTGCGCGCCTTCGAGGCGATCGAGGCACGCGCCGGAAAGCAAGGGTTCGTCATCGGACTGGTTGAGATTGTTCTGCCCCTTGGCGGCGGCGAGAGCTTTGTAGAGGACGTCGTGGACCAGCGTGGATTTGCCCGATCCGGAAACTCCGGTGATCGCGACCATCATTCCGAGCGGAATTACGACGTCAACATCCTTCAGATTGTGCTCGCAGGCTCCGGTGATCTTCAGGCACTGGCCGCTGGGCGTCCTGTGCTTGGGGGGCATCGGGATTCGCAACTCGCCGGCAAGGTAGCGTCCGGTGAGCGAAGCCGGCGTGCGCTTCAATTCGTCGTAGGTTCCGGAGGCGATCAGTTTGCCACCGCTCTCGCCGGCGCCCGGTCCGAGGTCGAGAATGAGGTCCGAAGCGCGCATGATCTCCGGATCGTGCTCGACGACGAGGATGGTATTTCCGAGATCCCGCAGGTCGTGAAGGATATGGATCAGGCGGTATGTGTCGCGGGGGTGAAGTCCGATCGAAGGCTCATCGAGGACATAAAGCGTACCGACCAGACGCGATCCGAGCGACGTCGCAAGCTGTATGCGCTGCGCCTCGCCGCCCGAGAGGGTTGACGCCAGACGGTCGAGAGTCAGGTATTCGAGGCCGACTTCGTTGAGGAAGCGCAGGCGGTCGCGGATTTCCTCGAGAAGTTTATCCGCGATGTCGGTCTGTTCGCGCGAGAGTTCGAGGGCGGCAAAGAAGCGGGCGGCCTCCTCAACCGTCGTTGAAGTGATTTCACAGATGTTCTTGCCGCCGACTCTTACCAATCGGGCATCTTCGCGCAGGCGTGCTCCACCGCAAGTGACGCAGCGGGAGTATCCGCGATAGCGGCTCAGGAACACACGGACGTGCAACTTGTATTTCTTACGTTCGAGATGGTTGAAGAAGCCTCGAACGCCCCACCATTTTCCTTCGCCTTCGATGACGAAGCGCTGCTGCTCGGGGTCGAGTTCGTTCCAGGGGACGTCAAGCGGAATGCCGCGTTCGCGCGCGTAGCGCTTCATCTCGGTAGCGAGTGGCTTGTACTTGGGCTTGGTCCAGGGCTCGACGGCACCCTCGGCCAGAGTCTTGGACTTATCTGGAATGACCAGGCCCATGTCGAAATCGATGGTGTTGCCGAACCCCTGGCAGAGAGGACATGCTCCGTAGGGATTGTTGAACGAGAATAGGCGCGGTTCCGGCTCCTCGTACTTGATGCGGCACTGCTTGCACTCGAAGCGCTGGGCGAAACGGAAGTGGCGGCGCTCTTCAGCCTCGTCACGCGGGGCAGTCTCGAAGATGGCCTCGCCGGCTTCGCGATATGCCGATTCCACTGCGTCCACGATGCGCGAGCGGATGTCCGGAGAGACTACGATGCGGTCCACGAGAATATAGACGGTCTGGTCGAAGTGGACGTTCAGCAGCGACTCGGGCGTGGAGAACTCGAAGATCTCGCCGTTCTGATACAGGCGATTGAAGCCGCGCTTGCGTAGTTCGAAAAGACGCAACTTCAGCGCCTCGTTTTCGGCCTCGGCCTCGGCCTTCTTGGAATTCTTTTTCGCGGATTTTGTGCGAACACCTTTCTTCTTTTCGCTTGGCGACTCAGGCGAGACCGGAGCAAGTGGCCGGACCGGGAAGAGCACCGTCAGGCGGGTGTCTTCGCCGAGGGCGAGGATCGCGTCGGCGACTTCGTCCACTGTGTCCTTGTGGACGACGGCACCGCATTGCGCGCAATAGGTAGTGCCGACTCGCGCGAACAGCAGGCGCAGGTAGTCGTAGATCTCGGTCGCTGTGGCGACAGTCGAGCGCGGATTGCGCGTCGTGTTCTTCTGCCGGATGGCGACGGCGGGTGCGATGCCGTCGATTACGTCAACGTCGGGTTTCTCGATCCGCTCCAGGAACTGGCGCGCGTAGGCCGAAAGCGACTCAACGTAACGCCGCTGGCCCTCGGCGTAGATGGTGTCGAAGGCGAGCGACGACTTGCCCGATCCCGAGACGCCGGTCACCACGGTCATGGCGTTGTGAGGGATCTCAACGTCGACGTTCTTCAAGTTGTGGACCCGCGCGCCGCGGACAATGATGCTGTCAGACATGAATACCTTGGTGCCCCACGTTCCGCTCGATCCGCGTAGCGGAGCGGGCTAACGTGGGGATTTCCGTTCCGCAATGGACGCGCATAGAGCCCACGGAGCGCTCCAGCGACATTGCGGAATTTCCCATTATAAATCGCTCAGTCCCGTAGCGTCTCGCCCATATACCACGGCTTCCCCAAAGACGAGAGTGACAATTTGGTGATCGGTTGATCGACGATTACTCCGCTTCCGCTGCTTCCTTTGCGTCCTCAGCGTAACCTCCCCGTCCTCTGCGTACTTCCTTTCCAGCCGCTGTCATTAGAGATGTCAACCCCCTTCCGCATTCAATTACATCGTAAGCTGCTGATTAGCAAGCAAATATAATCCTTCCGCTCCTGTCGGGTTTCCCCCCGTGAATTGTTAGAATGTAAGTAGATGGAAAGGCAGACGCAGGTTACTACAGTAATCTGACGTAATTAAGCCACGTAGATTCAAGGAGTTACCTTTAGCTTCGTTAAGCTGAAACGCTAACCCGTTTATTTGCAACACTTACAATTTTTTCACAGTTGGGGGGCAAGGCCACCGTTTCTCGCTAGCCGGCCAGCGAGAGCAGCGCGATGAGATAGATCCACAGGACGCACATAACGTGCCAGTACCAACCGGTGATATCGACAACGATGCGGCACTGCTCGTAGGATTTCTGTTTCCTCCACGTCAGCGTGAGTGCATAAATCAGGGCGATTATGCCGCCGGCAACGTGGAGTGCGTGGATTCCGGTGAGCATGTAGAAGAAGGATGAATTAGCGTTGCGATGCTCCGTTGCTGCGCGAAGAACGGATGTCCATGCGAACGCCTGGCCGGAAAGAAAGGCGAAGCCAAGCAGGATGCTTGCGTGCAGCCAGGGAACCGCGCGATGATCGTCGGCGATGCCGGGAATGCGCAACGCTGGAGCCAATGCCGCCTGCCATATGGACTGTCTGCGCGCCAACTCCAGCGTGACGCTGCTGATGATCAAGACCAGCGTGTCCAGCCACAGAAGGCGCATGGGCAAATGGAGAGGATGCCATTCGCGAACGTAGGTGCCGGCGGATGGATCGTAGATGTCGAATCCTTGACGAAGAATGAAGGCGGCCCCCATGCATACGAAAAGAATCACGATAGAGACGAGGGCAATCGCCAACCCTAGACGGTAGCGGCGCAGGCGTTCGCCGTAATTGGGGAAGCCGTCGCCGCCATGGCCGCCGCCTCCGCCACCCCCGCCGCGCGGACGATCAAGTGGCGGACGACCGCCTCCACCGGGCCGTGGCCGTGGTTTGGATCTCGTCAGATTCGAGCGCGTGGTTCCCAGTGGCATTAGAGATGGCTCGGCCAGCCAGGCGCGAAGCATTGCCGCCAAGCTATGGGTATGAGATGCCGCGGACAGGCACAGGTTTTACGAAAGAGGGAGCACCGGGCGTATGTAGATCCGAGGCGCCACACGGAAATTAGTGTGCCTCGTTTATACACAGGTGATCGGGTATACTTTAGGACATAAGGATATGGGATTCTTTCAAGGACTTGCCGCAATTGCCAAGGGAATGTCGGTGACATTCCGCGAGATGTTCCAGCCAACGCTCGTCGAGAACTATCCCGACGGACCGGGTCCGCTGAAGGGCGCGGTTTTCCAGGACCGTTTTCGCGGCGTTCACGTGCTGCAGCGCGACGAGCACGGGCTGGAGAAGTGTGTTGCGTGCTTCCTCTGTGCGGCCGCCTGCCCCTCCAATTGCATTTACATCGAGGCGGCGGAGAACACGGCGGAAAAGCGCGTGAGCGGCGCCGAACGATACGCCAAGGTCTATAACATCGACTACAACCGGTGCATCTTCTGCGGCTACTGCGTCGAGGCGTGTCCGACGGACGCGATCACACACGGACACGGCTTCGAGATCGCCACATTCAACGCCAGCAACCTGGTTTACCGCAAGGAACAGTTGCTCGCGCCCTCTGCGGCGCACCTTGGAGCGAACTCCGAATTTAACAGCTCAGACGTTCCCAAACTGGGAACGAAGCCCGGCAATACGCGAAAATTTCCCAGTGTTTGAGGATTAACCGCGCTACACTCCCGAAGTGAACAGGCGCGAATTCGCCTGTTGTGCCTGGGTTACCAACTAATAAAGCGTCGCCGCAAGCAGCTTTCATCCAGAGTTTTACATCCAACCCAAAAGTAGCTGTTTCGGCAGTCTCCCGTAGGTAAGCGCCAAGGAATATCTGCCGGCCCTGTTGTAGGTTTCCAATGCCGTCCGCAGGAGCTAGAAATGCGAACCCTTGCATTTCCCTGGGCCAACAAAAAATTGGAGAATGCCGATCGACGCCACTCCCAGCGCGGCCAGTCCTTGTTGGAATTCGCGCTGATTACTCCGCTGTTCTTCCTGCTGGTCTGCGGGATCTTTGACTTCGGGCATTTATTCTTCGTGCAGATGAGCATGCAGGACGCGATCCGACAGGCGGGACGCTTCGCTGTCACGGGAAATCATCTTCCCGATCCAAATAGTCCAGGCAACAATCTGTCTCGCGTGGACTCCATCATCCAGACCGCCCAGAACGCGGCGGCAGGGACGACCATCACTGGGATTCAGATCTCAAGCGCGAATGGCGGCACCAACAACGCTGGGGGGCCGGGAGATACGATCACGATCTCGATCACGGACGATCTACCGTTGATTACTCCGCTCGTCGCAAACTTCTTCGGCCCCAATGGCATATACACGTTCACCGTGAGCGTAACCTTCAAGAACGAGCCGTTTGATCCAAGCCAGACACTTTAGGAGGTGATCGAAGTGACGGGATTACACTCCGGCTTTGTACGCAGGCAGAGTAGCGGAAGGGAGTCCGGCCAAGCCCTACTGGAGTTCGCCCTTGTTGCGCTGTTAATGATTGCGATGGCGTTTGGGATCATCGACTTCAGCCGCGCGGTTTATCAGAAGCAGGTCATCGCACACCTGACACGCGAAGGTTCGAACTTGGCATCGAGGTCGACGAGTGGAACTCCGCTGACGGATGCAGCGAACGCGGTGGTGAACGGGGCGACGCCCCTTGACTTGAATACCAACGGGTACGTGATCGTAACCTCGGTTGAAAACAATAATGGCACCTGCACTATCACGGGCCAGTTCGCGCTGGGCG
The DNA here is from genome assembly GCA_963777415.1 of uncultured Acidobacteriota bacterium. Classification (GTDB taxonomy): domain Bacteria; phylum Acidobacteriota; class Terriglobia; order Terriglobales; family Acidobacteriaceae; genus JAEZPW01. Next base: position 59,254 of record CAVZQL010000012.1, on the reverse strand, counting down.
GGAAGTCGGCCGTCAGCAAGATCGGGCAGGCAAAGAGGAGGGGTGGTTACACAACGCCAGTGCTCCCTCAGCCGTGTAGCGCCAAAGGTACAGGCCTGCCACAGAACAACCAGACGATGTACGTTACAGAGGTTTTCTACAACTATTCACCGTTGACGCCGATTGGCAGCCTTGTGAACGTCGTGTTGCCTTCACAGCTTTACGACGCAGCCTACTTTTAAGAACCGCCTTGCTTCTGTATGGGGAGGACCAATGAAACGACTTTCAATGGCGAGAAGCGCGAAGAACGAGCGCGGTCAGACGTTGCCACTGTTTGCGCTTCTGCTCGTCGTGTTGATTCTGTTTGTCGGCCTTGCGATCGATTTCGGCTTTGCCTACGTGACTCGGGCGAATCTGTCGAAGGCCGTGGATGCGGCAGCATTAGCTGGCGCCCGGAGCATCGCGCCGCAAGGCGATACTGCGGCGAAGGCGATCGCGACAAACGCGTTCAATATGAACTATGGTGCGCCTGGCCGGGATTCCGGGGCGCCCACGTTGACTTTGAACGTTGTCCCGGATGATATAGCCGATCCGACTTGCCCCCCTGAGTCCAAATGCCTGAACGTCGATGCCACAGCGACGATTAACACCTTCTTCATTAAAATTCTTCCGCAATGGACAACCTTGAAAGTCAGCGCGCATGCCCAAGGCAAGCGGGGGCCGGTTATCATGTCGCTGGTGCTGGACAGATCGGGATCGATGAATCTCAACGGCGGCGCCGGTGCCCTTCCAGGCGCGGTCTCTGACTTTATTGCGAAATTTGATGACACTCTTGATCGAGTGTCAATGGTCAGCTTTGCAACCGGACACTCGGTGGATGTTTCGGTGACGAGACCATTTATCCAAACAGTTCAGAAGAAAGTGAACGCGGGTAGCTTTGACGGAGGAACCTTCACGGTCGGCGGATTGCAAGACGCGATAACCCAGAACGCAAGTATCACAGATACGAATGCCCTGAAAGTTGTCGTGTTCTTTACGGATGGCTGGGCCAATATGAACCAGGACCAACTGACCTGTCTCGCTGGCACACAGCTAATCTACGGCGGGTGCTCGCCTCCTGAGCAGGCGGTCGGCTGGTGCGGCGGCACTGTCTCTTTTTATAAGGTCACGGACGCCGCCAAAAACATCAACACCCCCAACGCGTACAATGGTTGTTCCTCTTCGACAAAATTTCCCTCCGCGCAAAACGGTGGGACGCTGACGGCGATCAACATGACAAATGTCAGCAACGACGCCATCTATCGGGCCGAGCAGATGGCCAATACTCTGCGGTCGCAGGGAACAGCCGTCTATGCGGTTGGGTTGGGCGACTATATCAAGGCCGGATTCCTCGAAGATCTTGCAAACATTCCGACCGCATCGACTTTTAATTCAAATCAACCACAGGGCGCGGTGGTGCTGGCGCCAACCGCAGCCGATCTGGACCAGGCATTCCAGATGGTTGCAAACCAGATTCTGACTCGCCTGACGCGATAGCGACACGTTTCCTTCAGGACTCGCAGACTCGCTCGACTGAGGCCGCCCGTGCGGCCTCTCGCTTATTACGAGCATCTCTTCTTTCTATGTAGCCTTTCTGTGTAGTTGTGCAGTGAATCCTATAAAATCGAATTTCCGTGTGTATTGGCCAATTGGCCGAGTCGTTTTGCCTGACAGCGGGGAAAGCATCTGAATGAGTGAATACTTAAAGGCAGTTAGCGAGCGCGTCGTCATTTACGACGGTGCCATGGGCACGCAGATCCAGCAGCGCGAGCCGAGTGTGGACGACTTCCAAGGCCACGAGGGCTGCAACGAGTTGCTGGTTCTGAGCCGGCCAGACATCATCCGCGACATCCACGCGACGTATTTCGCCAATGGTGCCGATGTGGTTGAGACGAATACGTTTGGCGCGACCCGCATCGTGTTGGGCGAATATGGACTGGAGTCCAGGGTCGCCGAGATCAACGCGGCGGCTGCCAAACTGGCGCGCGAAGTCGCCGCGCAGTTCTCGACTCCCTACAAGCCGCGCTTTGTTGCCGGGTCGATTGGACCGACGACCAAGCTGCCGTCGCTCGGTCATATCAACTTCGACGACATGGCTTTCTCGGTTGAAGAGCAGGCGCTCGGACTAATCGCCGGTGGAGTCGATGTTCTGCTGATCGAGACCTCGCAGGACCTGCTTCAGACAAAGGCCGCCATCGCGGGCGTCATGGACGCAATGCGCAAAGCCGGGAAGCGGTTGCCGGTACAAGTTCAAGTGACGCTTGAAGCCACCGGAACCATGCTGCTTGGGACCGAAATCGGCGCCGCACTGACCGCGCTTGAGCCCTTCGATGCCGAGATCATCGGGATGAACTGCGCTACCGGTCCGCGCGAAATGAACGACGCGGTGCGTTATCTGAGCGACAATTCGTCGAAGTTGATCGCCGTGTTGCCAAACGCCGGCCTGCCGCAGAACGTGGGTGGTCACGCTGTCTATAAGCTGACGCCGCAGGAACTGGCGGATCACCACAAGCATTTCATTACGGACTATGGCGTCACCGTGGTGGGTGGGTGCTGTGGCACGACTCCGGCGCACATCAAGGCGGTGGCCGAGACTTGCTCGAACCTTACGCCAAAGCCGCGCAGCGTAAACCCGACGGCGGCGGCATCGAGCGCGTATAGCTCGGTTCCGCTCGACCTAGATCCCAAGCCGCTGGTGGTCGCCGAGGAGATGAACACGACCACGCGCATGGCGAAGTTCCGCGACATGGTGCGCAACGGCCAGTACGACGACATTCTGGCGCTGGCGAAGAGGCTGGTGGAAGACGGCTCGCACATGCTGGACATCTGCTGCGCCATCGTGGGCGAGGATGAAAAAGGCTACATGGGCGGGGTGCTGGACAAGATCGCCACGCGCGTACCTGCGCCGGTCGTAGTCGATTCGACCGAGGCCGACGTCATCGAGGAAGCGCTGAAGCGCATTCCGGGCAAGGCGGTCATCAATTCCATCAACTTGGAAGATGGCGAGAAGCGCACGTCGAAGGTGCTGCCGATGGCCAAGCGCTATGGCGCGGCGGTGATTGCTCTCACCATTGACGAAGACGGCATGGCGCTGACGGCGGAGAAGAAAGTCGCGATTGCGAAGCGCATTTATCAGCTCGCGACCGAGAAATATGGAATGCGTCCGTGCGACATGATCTTCGACGCGCTGACGCTGCCGATTTCGACCGGGCAGGATGACTACCGTACTGCCGGCATCGAGACGCTGAAGGCAGTGAAGCGGATCAAGGAAGAACTGCCCGAGGTCAAGACGATACTGGGCGTGAGCAACATTTCATTTGGCTTGAACGTGTATCCGCGCCGCGTGTTGAACAGCGTGTTCATGCACGAAGCGGTGAACAACGGCTTGGATATGGCCATCGTGAATTACTCGAAGGTCTATCCGCTGTACAAGATTCCCGAGGCGGAAGTCGATCTGGCGCGCAAGCTGATCTTCTACGATAAATCGGACGGCGATCCGCTGCAGAACTACATGGCGCACTTCGCCGGAATGGACAAGACCGCCGAGGCGCCCGAGCCTGTGACCGACGATTTGCCGGTCGAGGAAAAGCTGAAGTTTGCCATCATTCGCGGCGAGCGGGCGGTGGGCGAAGGCGAGCATCGCAAATTGCTCGAAGACCTGATCGACGAAGCCCTGGAAAAATATAAGCCTCTGGATCTGATCAACAATGTGCTGCTCGAAGGCATGAAGACGGTGGGCGAGCTCTTTGGTTCGCGCAAGATGCAATTGCCTTCGGTGCTCGATTCCGCGTCGGTGATGAAGGCCGCCGTGAACTATCTCGAGCCCAAGATGGAGAAGGTGTCGGGCGATAACAAGAAGGGCACGATGGTGCTGGCGACGGTGAAGGGCGACGTCCACGACATCGGCAAGAATCTGGTGGACATCATCCTGAGCAACAACGGCTTCCGCGTGATCAATTTGGGGATTAAGCAATCGTCCGATGCGATCATCAAAGCCGCCGTTGAGAATAATGCCCATGCCATCGGGCTGAGTGGGCTGCTGGTGAAGTCCACGCTAGAGATGAAATACGTCGTTCAGGACTTGCAGGCGCAGGGGCTGAATTTCCCGGTAATATGCGGAGGCGCGGCGCTGACGCGCAAGTACGTCGAGGACGACCTGCGTCGCGAGTATGCGAACGGAGTGTACTACGGGGACGATGCGTTCGCCGGTCTGCACGTGATGAACGACCTGGTGGCGGTTGACGGACGGCGCGAGGCGAGGCTGGCCGAAGGCAAAACCGTAAAGGAATTCGCGCGAGCGGCGGCGGCAGCAGCAGCGGCGGCTGCGGAGGAAGTGCAGCTTTCAACCGAGCGCAGCACCGTGGTCACGGACGCGCCTAACATTCCGAAAGCGCCGTTTTATGGTGTGCGCGTGAAGAAACACCTTCCGTTGCGCGAGATTTTCACGTATTTGAACGAGACAGCGCTATTTAAGAACCAGTGGCAGTTGAAGACGGCGTCACAGGAACAGTACGTGAAGGCAGTGGATGAGAAGTTTCGTCCTCTGCTCGGGGAATTGCAGGAGAAGGTGATCGCGTCGAACCTGTTCGATCCGAAAGTTGTGTACGGATATTATCCGTGCCAGAGCGAGGGGAACGACGTCGTCCTTTACGATGGCGTGAACCAATCGCAGGAGATTCAGCGGTTCACGTTCCCACGGCAGAAGGAAGGACGTAAGCTTTGCATCTCCGACTTCTTCGCCTCGAAATCGTCGGGCAAGATGGACGTGATCGGCATGTCTCTGGTGACCATCGGCGACAAGGCGTCGGAAGAGACGAAGCGGCTGTTCGATGCGGGCGATTATTCAAACTACCTTTATCTGCACGGACTGAGCGTGGAAACCGCCGAGGCGCTTGCCGAGTACTGGCACAAGAAGATGCGGGAAGAACTCGCGATTGCCGGCGAGGACGCGCCCCGCATCAATGATCTGTTCCACCAGAAATATCGTGGATCGAGGTATTCGTTCGGATATCCGGCCTGCCCGAGCCTGGAGGACCAGACCAAGCTATTCGCATTGTTGCATCCGGAAGAGCTGATCGGCGTGCGCTTGACGACGGGGTTCCTGCTGGAACCGGAGCAATCGACTTCGGCAATCGTCGTGCATCATCCGGCGGCGAAGTACTTTGTGGCGTAGGGATGGGGCGAGCATGAGCGGGGCCAGACCGCATCTCGGCGCGCTGAGCGGGATACGTTTTTTTGCGGCGTTCAACGTTGTGCTCTTCCATCTATGGAACGGGCAGAACTTTCATCTGTCCTCTTCGTTCCTGACCGGGATTGTGTCCAGCGGATACGTCGGGGTGAGCTTCTTTTTTGTGCTGTCCGGGTTTATCCATGCGTACGCATATGGGCCGGAACGGGTTGGGAACATAGGGCGCATCAAGTTCTATCGCGGACGCATCGCGCGCATCTATCCCGTTTACCTGCTGTCGCTGGTCTTGGCCGCCTGGACGTTTTTTCATTCCGCGCCGCTGACGAAGTTGCTCGTGCCGGGAACCGCCGTGCTCACGATGACACAGGCGTGGATGCCTTCGACCGCGATGGCATGGAACTATCCATCATGGACGATGTCGAGCGAGCTGCTGTTCTATCTGCTGTTCCCGTTTATGGCGCCTGCGGTTGCACGGCTGTCGCGGCGGGGATTACTGATCCTGGCCACGGTCGCGCTGGTCGTGATGCTCGCGATTCCGTCGATCTATCTGATCATCGCGCCGGACGGGACCAGGCACGTGCTAAGCAACTTCGGCTCGAACTGGCTGAATACGGTGAAGTTCAACCCGCTGGCGCGACTGCCGGAGTTCGTGATTGGACTCGCCCTGGGATACTACTTTACGAAAAGCAGTTTCGAGAGTTTCGAAAAAGCTAAGAAGATTCGCGGAGACGTGATGGCGGGAGCCGCGATTTTTCTAATCACGCTTACGTTGGGGTTTAGCGCGCATCTGCCCTACCTATATCTTCATAACGGCGGCATGATTCCGATGTTCGGATTGCTGCTCTACGGGCTTGCCTTCGGTGGGCGAGTGTCGGCGATATTCAGCAACCGCCTGTTTGCCACCGCAGGCGATGCCAGCTATGCCATGTACCTGATTCAGGCGCCGGTATTCACGTGGCTGGCTACGGCAGGAGTGATTGGCAAGCCGCACTATGTTGCAATTTACATTGCTGTGCTTCTGCTGAGTTCATTCCTAGTGTTGCAGTTCTTTGAGAAACCGGCAAAGAACTGGTTCGGCGGAGGGGGCGCGCGCGGCACACGGCTACCGACCGAAGGAGTCCCAATGCCAGCGAGCGCTGAGTAACGCACCTGTGCAGACACGAAGCCCCATCCTTTTTGTAGAGGACGGGACTTGTTTGCAAGGCTTTTACTAGTGGGACGTTCCCGGTGCGGGATACTCCGGCAGCTTTTCTTTGTTAGAGGTCTGGCGTTTAATTTCCAGATCGTCAAAAAGGATGGACGGAGCCAACACGCTGTGCGGGACCGGTTGGATCTCGTTATGCGCGTATTGGTCGTTGCCAACCGCGACGACATCGCTACGTAACGAGCGCTGGTCGAGGTCGCCGAACAATGCACCTCGCACGAGCTCCTCGCGACCATCTTGCGCCCAAATGCGATACAGCAGGCTCGGAGCGCGAACTCCGCTCATCGATTTGACATAGAAGCCATATTCCAAGCCGCGGTCCTTGCAGAGGGCAATCAGCTTTTGCTTCAATTCCTCGGGAGCAACCGCATCGATGGACTGCACCACAAGATTTCCGAGGGCAGGTCTGGGCCATTGGTCAGGCATTTTTCCCGGCAGTCCTGCGCGTCCGTGACCATTCGAGGCGGGGAAGTCGCGAATGGGTTGCCGGCCCAGCAGGTAGTTCACCAGCACGCCCTTTTCTATCAACGAAACTCGCTGCGCTTTCACTCCCTCGTCGTCCACGTCATAGTGTCCGAGCAGTGCCTTGCCACCGGCCGTGGTCAGCGTGGGATCGTCAACCACGGTTAGAAATTCAGGCAGCACACGTGTCTTGTAGCTGCTGGCAAACTGCCCTAGCACCCGGGCGTTTTGCCCGAGGTCGGGCTTGTTTCCGAGCACGTTATTGCCAATGATGGTGGAGAAGATCGAAGAAGCCGGACTCGCCGAGAACAACACGGGGCCGTGAAAGTCCTCGTCTACCAGGGGCGCTTCGCGCAGTTGCTTCAACGTGGCGAGCAGTTTAGCCGCTCGGTCCTGAAACTCGGCTGATTTTGGGAGATCTTCGAGGGAGTTGACGACGACCCCGGATGATCGATCCAGTCGCATCCCGTCTTCGGCCTGGGTGTTACCGCTGATCAGCATCTCGTAGAGTTGCTGCCCGCTACGCACCTCTGTTCCCTCGGAATTCAGGTAATAGCGATTCTCCGCCTTGAAATGAAGCGAAGCTCCGAGGTGTTCGACTTTCGGGTCGCGCTTATAAAGGGCAGAAGCATCGCGCAGCATCTTGAGCCATGGCTCGCGCTCCACTTTCAGCTCGGCGACTGGCTGCAGCGATTGCACGGCTTCCGCGCGCGCAAAGTCGTCCACCGGATGATCAATCGTCAGCTGCTTTAACCGTGCCTGCTTGTTAGTGAGCGCCTCGACTGCCTGCTTGTAAGCTTTGTCGGTTGCGCTCCATACCTGGAAGCGCAAGGCCTGCTCATCGTTGCCGAGCGGCGCCAGTTCTACCGAGCCTTCGCCGCGAGCGCTTGAATTGTCGTTCTTGTAGTCGCCCAGCCTGACCTGCACCAGCAAGAAGCGAATTCGTGAGCGTCCTTCACTGCGAATGCCGCCTAGCGAGGCATCCGCTTCCCAGACGTCCATGTCTACCACTCGATAGTCAATGAAATACGGAGCGGGCATGTTCTCGAGCCGGAGCTGTGCTTTCGAGCGCTCCATCTCAGTCCGCAGAGCGCGCAGGATGGGATCATCCGCGCTCTGGATGCTTTTTGGTTCGGCGGCAAACATGCCGGTAACACCAAGGAGTACCGCAAGCAACAGCATTAGTCTTGTCAGAATGGTGTTCATTATTGCAGTCCCCCTGTGTTCGCCGGCGTCTTGGCGTTATGTTCGAATCCCGGTGGCGGTAGGATTGGCAGCCGCTCGTTGGAATGGGCCCGCTTCTGCACTTCAATTTCAGAGAACAAGATTGCAGGGGCTACGGCGGATACTGCCACGCCGCCTGACTCGGCGCCGCACACTCCGTTGAACACGGAAGACTTGTCGCCGGTTACCAGAATGCGGTTCATTGCCGCCAATGGCGTGCCCACGATGTCCACGCCCCGCACCAATTGATCGGGACGTCCGTCGGCATAGACTCGCCATACCATCACGGGCAAGACCTGAAAGGCTTGCGGTGCCGAGCGCTGGGTCAGCGTAAACCCACCCTGAATGTCCTCGAAGTACAAGCCATAGGGCTTGCCCTGCTTCTTCACTTCGTCGATGAGCTTCTGCCGGAGTTCGGAGTCCTTCACGGTATGGGTCGAGGTTACTATTAAGTTTCCTTGGCGTCCCGTTGGCACGTAGCCGGCTTGAGAACGCCCGTGTCCGTTGGAATGATCAAAGCCCGCGATTGGCATCCGCGACAGCAGAAAATTGCGCAGCACCCCATCCTTGATTACCTCCACCTTAGCTGCCGGTACGCCCTCATCGTCGTAGTCGTACCAGCCAGCTAACTGCACTCCGTTCAGTGTGCGAAGCTTCGGGTCGTCCGTTACGGAGAGGAATTCCGGCAACACAGGCTGATTGAGTTTCTTGGTAAAGGTCTGTCCTTCTTCGTCGCCGCGCTGCCGCTGGCCTTCTAATCGATGTCCAAGGACTTCATGGAAGAACACGCCGGAAGCACGGCCGGAGAGCAGTGCAGGACCATCATAGGGGTCGGCCACTGGAGCTTCGCGCAATGCCTTCAAGTCTTTGGCCATCTGTTCGACTGTTGCGTCCAACTCCGCCGCGCCGGGAAGCTGGTTCATGGAATCGGCCAGCGAGGTCTCCACTCGCATCAGATTCATTCCATCTTCTGCGCGGGTCTCCGCCAGGATCATCACGCGTATCGTAGTTCTCGGCGTGACCACGCGACCGCCTTCGCTGGAGATAAAGCGTTGCAACGAGTTTTCGGAGGTCACGGTAACGATGGAAGAGTAGATGTAGGGATACTTCCGGAAGGCCACGGAGAACCGGCGCACGAAGGCTTCCATTTCCTTTTGCTCAGGAGCCGAGGCCGTTTCCCTAAAAGTGTCGTGCACCTGAGGGGCCTCTTTGCTAAAGTCCGCGGACAGATCGTCTTCCTTGGCCTTCACCTGAGACTTGGTCTGTACGTTCAAAAACGTGGTCGATGCCTTGCGGTACTCGGTGAACGTTAACCGCCAGAGCGCATGTGCAATGGCGTCCGAATCGTCATCGAGAGACAGCGTCGCAGAGTTGATCGCCGACTGGCGATTTGTGCCGTGCGCGTTGTCCAAAGCTGGAGTACCGACTCGCATGATGACATCCGCGGTGCGCCTCCGCCCCGTCACGCTGGTGACCAGGCTGCCATTCGTGCCGGCAGCGAACGATACCTGCTCGTCATGCACCGTGTAGCTCATGAAGTAGGGGGCTGGGGTTAGTTTGCCTAACTCTCCCTTGGCACGCTGCAGCTCTTTATCCATGCTCGTGAGGACAACGTCCTGTTTTGCAGGTGCCGCGGCAGACGCCCAGGCCTGCGGTTGGCTGAACAGAATTGCAGTCAGCCCCACCAGCCACCAAGCTCGAATCAGGTTTCTCATCTGTATTTCTCTCCAATGGCCAACATCACGCTACGTGGCAAATCCCTAAGGCCGAGACTCTCCGGCTTCTGGCGAGAATCGCCGCGACAAAGTTTCAATGCTGAAGTTTAGAACAGAGTAGCGCAAATTAACGCATTGAATTTGCTACTCGTAGCGCCGCCCTCTGGGCGGCTGTAGCGAGGACGTCCCGTCAGACGTCCCGTCCTCGCTGTTCATCGCCAACGTCATTAGAGATGTCAATACCATCCAGCCGCCGAAAACATCGTAAGCTGCTGATTCCATGGAAAATATAATCTGTCTGCCGCTGTCGGGTTTCTCCTCGCGAATTGCTAAAATGTAAGTAGATGGACAGGAAGGAATCAGGTTACCACGGTAATCTGAACAACTAAACACTTGTACAATCAACGACTTACGCTTAGCTTCGCCAAGCTGAAAGAGTAAGTCGTGTAGATTCAACAACTTGCAACTTTCCCGACAAGGGGGGCCTGGAGCGAGAAAGTGCAAGAAGATGTCCGGCGATAACTGGGGATCGCAGGGAGTCGGTCAGACGGCTGTCAAGCATGCACTTGCCGAAAGATGGCGATGGCTTCGATTTCAATCAGCAGGTCGGGGCGGCAGAGCTTGGCCTGGATGCCCGTCGAGGCCGGGAGAGGGTTGAGTCCTTGCTCACGGTAAAAGGCAGTGCGCTCCTCATTGAAATCGGCATAGTCGCGGTCGATATCGCGAAAGTAGCAACTGGTGCGCACGATGTCTTTCCAAGTTGCGCCTTCGGCTGCAAGCAATGCGGTAATGTTTGTGAACGTCCGGCGTGTTTGAGCGCGGAGATCGCCAACATGCACGGTGCGACCTTGTTCGTCGATGCTGGCAGTTCCCGAGATCAAGAGAACGACAAAGCCGTTAAAATCCAGGCGCAGGCCACGCGAGAACGCGCTTCCGTAAGCTGGCGCTTCGTTGAGAACGTCGGGATTGGAAATCGCCCGTTTCTGAATTGGGGCGTTGATGAGCTCCCCAAGCAATTCCTGAACACTCATTACCATAATCTCCTGTATCGAATTACCGTTCTATGACTTCAAAAGGCATTGCGGGCAAAACGCCCAACGGCTGGCGGCGAGCGTTGGGGCGCGGTTTTCCGTCTGCCGTCTGCGCCGGAATATCCATGGAAACGTCCACGATCAGGTTGCCTTTCAGGCCAGGCTTGATTTTGCCGGCCTCGGTGCGCAGGCGCAGGATAAGGCTATCGCCTGCGTGGGAGACGTCATCGAGGACGATGCCTTCCGGAGCAGCGTCGAGGTCGAGATGAATGCGGTCCATCGCCTGGTTCGCAAATGGTCCGAATGGCAGTCGCAGCCTAAACTCAGCCGTGCCACCCGCAGGCAAGTTGATGGGCTTATCGTCTACCAGTTGCCAAGGGTCGCTGCGCTTTCGCCCTTGCCCGCTCACAACGACGAAGGCGTTCTGGGAGGTAACGAGGTGGTGCCATGCGAACGCTTGCATCATGTCGTCGGCCGGCACGCCTAGGCGGCGGACTTTGCGGCCATCGATGACCGCTTCTCCCTCAAGAGAAAGTTTCTGTGGGCCCTCGTTCTGGCCTGGCGCGCCTAGCGTAACTCGGACGCTGTCCTGACCGGCGGGAATTCGTCCGCCGCTCAACACGAAGCCACGCGGCGCGTCCTTCAGCCTTAGGACGATGTCGCCGGAGAAACCGTCGCGGCGCAGGGCGTACACGCTGAGCGGGACCGTCAATCCCGGGCGAACGCTAATGCTGGTGGGAACGACCCGCAATTCGAAGTCGGGTTGAGCGTAGCTGACGCGCAAGCGGTAGGCGTACTCGGGGCCCCCGTTGTGCTGGGCATCGCTCAGGTACAGGTAGTAGGTCCCCTTTGCCGGCAGCTTAAAAGCGATGCGTGAGTCCGCCTGATGCGTGATAAGGGGCGCGGCCTTATCGTCGAAGTCGTCATTGAAGGCCAACTGCTTGCCGTTGGCGTCGGTGAGTCTGAGCACGGAATCAAGCGGAGAGTTCAGTCTGCGCGAAAAAACTTCCGCGACAATTTCATCTCCGGCGCGGCCCTCGAAGCGGAACACGTTCCACTCGTCCGGACGAGCGATCCTGCCATTCACAACTATGGGGAGCTTGAGTGGCTGCGCGTGCTCGGCTGAATTGTTGCGCTGCCGGTCGGTGGTTTCCGGCAGTGTGTCAGCGGCAAAGAGGATTGGGCCGGAAGTCCAGTTGCCCTCGCGAAGTGAGAACGTGTGTATGCCCGCGTCCTTGAAAGATTGCGATGATCTGGTGGTGGGAAGGTTCCATCCCGTTAACTCGATCTTGGTGCGAGCGCCGGCTTTGCCGCCGAGCGGGAAAACGCTGGTCACGAACGGCAACTCGCCCAGACTGATGCGATAGACGAAGTCCTCGCGACCACGATAGATGGAATCTTGGATCTGGAAAACGTAATCTCCGTCTTCGGCAACCTCGTAGAGAATAACGGGGTCCTGCTGGAAGCCGTAATGATCAGCGTGAGCCAGTTCGTTGCCCTTGCTGTCATAGAGCGTGATCGAAGCCTGGAACCAGCCGGGGACAGCGTCGGAAATATAGGGGATCAATGCACGCGCCTTGGCCGCGATCACGAGGCGCTGGCCTTTGTGCGCATGAAATCGATAGCGATCGGCACCGCCGGGCATGATCTCGCCGTTCACGATCATTGGCAGCGCAACGTCAGTCGGAGGTTGCAGAGCCGCGGCTTTCGGTTGCTGGTTGCGACGGCTCGCGGGGGTGAGTTCCTCGGGGTCGATGGTGACTTGCGCGGCGGGCTTCTTCGAGAATTCAGGCAACTGATCCACGTAGAAAACCAGCGGATCCGTCAGCCCGCCAGTTGCGGCCAGCCTCAGTTCGCGCTGGCCGGGAGCGGCGTCAGGCGTGATCTTTACGCGCAGGGTCGCAGTGTCGGCAAAGGCAGGGGCAGCCCTTCGTTTCAGCGTCATTGCGAGCTTCAGGCGGATGTCGTCGGCCGTTTTTTGGTCTGCAGGCGTCGATCCACCGTTTTTTCCCTTTTCACGCAGTTGCTTCAGTTGTTCTCGCAGTTGGTTGATCTGCAAGGGAGGAAGCGGCTTGGCGTAAGTGACCAGCTCGGCTTTTACTCCACTGCCGGAGACGTAAACGTCATGGATGCCGTCAAGGTATTGTCCGGCTACCGTCACCTCGAAGGTCGTGCCTTGCTGACCTCCGGCAGGGTAGACATAGGCGGCATGAGGCACGAGTTGCTGAGCCTGCGCGGCGGCCGCGATTGCGAGCACGGTAGCCAACACACGAGTTTTCTGCCATTGAAATAAGCTCATCGCACGCTCCCGCCGCTACATAATCTCTTTCAGGCGTCCGCCAGACTTGATGCCTTCCGCGGCAGTCGGAACCACCGTAGCTGTTTCGCCCAGCGGATGAGGCAGCTTGGCATCGGGAGGAATTCCGAGAAGTTCATAGATGCTGGCGATCACGTCAACCGGGTACACAGGGCGGTCCTTCACCTCTTCGCCTCTGGCGTCGGATGATCCCACAACATGTCCGCCCTTGAAGCCGCCGCCGGCGACCACGGCCGAGAACGCCGGTCCCCAGTGTCCGCGCCCGCCGTTCCACGGAGCCTCCCACGCAATCTTTGGGGTTCTGCCGAATTCGCCAGTCCACCAGACAATGGTGGTGTCGAGCAAGCCGTGGTCGGAAAGGTCCTGAAGAAGCGCCGCCATGCCTTTGTCCATCTCCGGCCCTCTTCGGCGCATGAGTTGGAAGTTTTGCTTGTGTGTGTCCCAACCGCCGTTGTAGTTGATCGTGATGTACGGAACGCCGCGCTCGACCAGGCGGCGTGCGACGAGGCAGGACTGCCCGAATGTATTCTTTCCGTAGCGCTCCCGTAGTTCGTCTTTCTCTTGCGACAGGTCAAAGACTTTACCCCCGTCGCCCAGTATCAATTCGTAAGCCTGCGTCTCGGTTTCTTTGAGCGCGGCCAACTGTGGACTGCCTTGCATCACGTGCGCGAACGTGTCCAGTTTGTGGAGATACTCGCGTCGCGCCTGCTGCCGTGCGTCGGTGATGTTGGGCGAGACGACGCCTTCGACGGCGAAGCGGGTCTGAGCGGGATCGCCGCCCGTCGCAAAGGGCTTGTAGCGCGAACCGAGGAATCCAGCCTCGGAGAACCGGCCTTGCGGTTGCGTGAGCACGATGTATGGAGGAATGAGACCCTTGTATCCGGCGTTGTAGCCTTTGAACAGGGACACCACGCCGCCGACACTCGGATATACGTCCCTGCCGCCAGAGGGGCGGCCGGTCTGAACCATGTAGGATGCAGTCTCGTGGGCATTGATACCATGCGTCATGCTGCGGACAATGGAGTACTTGTCGGCCTGCTTGGCCAATTCCGGCAACAGTTCACTAATCCGGATACCGTCCACGTTGGTTGCTATCGGATGGTTCAGCGGGCCGCAGTAGTCATTGCCTGCTTCCGGCTTCGGATCGAACGTGTCCAGGTGCGAGGGGCCACCCCACATCCATATCTGAATAACCGACTTGGCTCTGGCACCCGGCAAACGCGCGCCGGCAAACGCCGGAAGGCCGAACACGTCGCCTATCAGCAGTCCGGTGCCGCCAAGCAGTCCGAGTTGCAGGGCCTCCCGTCTGGTCATGCTGAACAGACCCACATTTTTTTTCGTGCTCACTTCTATTCGCCTCTCGCTTTCATCCCCGGTGCCGCACTACTGCCGATTAATGGCGGTACAGAAATTCCGAAGTGTTAATCAGCGCCCAGGTAAGGTCCGCAAAAGCTTCCGGGCGTTTTGCGCCGGAATTGGAGTACGCTTTCACGACTTCCAACTCTTCGTCGGTCGGATAACGTGAAAGGACTGTCAGGTATAGCCCGTCTATGATGTCCTTTGGTGTTTTCGCATTACGAGCAAGACCCTGCAGTTTCTCGCTTTGCGCAATCTTGCGTTGAATGCTGGTCGAATTGAGCATGTGAAGCCGTTGCGCGGCCGATGGACGGTTGTTGCGCTCCGACTCCAGGCCGGTGTCACGCGGAGGGCGCCCGAACAGTTCGAGGAAAGCACTGCTGATGCTGCCGTCTGGAAGGCTGATGGCACGCTCGCCTTCCGGCATGACCGTAAAGGGCTCCGGTACCATGCTTGTGTACTGCTCTGTCGTTCCGGTGATCTGGCACAGCGCGTCGATCAGGGTTTCGGCATCGAGGCGCCGCAATGGATAGAACGCGAAATTTGCTTCGCCTTCAGGATTGTCGGTCTTCGGGATCGATGAAAGCTGGTACGTCTTCGAGTTCAGAATCAGGCGGAAGATGTGTTTTAGGTCGTAATGAGACGCGATCAACTCCTGCTCGAGGTAGGCCAACAGTTCGGGATTTCGTGGTGGATTATCGGGCCGCATATCGTCCGGTTCGTGAATAATGCCGCGTCCAAGCATCCACGACCACATACGGTTGACAATATTGCAGGCGAACCATGGATTCCTAGGGCTAATCAGCCAGTCTGCGAAAACTTCGCGTGAATCACGGTCTGGGCGCAAGCGGACACGCGTTCCGTCGGGAAGAATCGCGGATTCTGATGTCAGCGCCTTGCTGGGATCGAAAAAGACAATCTCTTCTTTCCACTCCCCTGTGTGCTTGTAACCGATCTGCGAGAAGAAGACGGCGGTGTCGCGCAGGCGCGATTCCGGCCATTTCTCGGCGCGTGTTCCCATGAACGTCAGAGCGACGGTCTGCGCGATCGCTTTCGGATCGCGATTCTGCATCGCGCGATAGAAGTTCACTTGAGGCACGCGGAAATTGCTGCCGTTCGCGGTCAGCATCTCGCGGACAAAAAGATCGTACGGCTTGTTCTCGCGGATTGAATCACGGATCCAGTGATGGTAGGCTTGCGCTGCATTGGGCCACAAATTGATAGGAAACTCTGCTTTGACACGCAGAAGATCGCTCCACTTCATGGCCCAGTAATCCGCGAACTCGTCGCGTGTCAGCAACCGATCAATCAATGCGCTGCGCTTATCGCGGTCTGAATCTTTCAGAAACTGGGACGTTTCCTCGGAGGTAGGCAGCGTGCCGATTACGTCGAGATAAGCGCGCCGAACGAAAACGGTGTCCGAGCATAGATTTGCGGGTCGAATTCCCAACGTCCCGAGACGCTCAAATACCAGCTGATCGACTCTGCACTGTGCGGTCTGAACAACCTCGTCCTCGAAGGGTGCGATGACCCTATCTTTCGAGCCCTCAGTGGCCGGAGATGCCGTTCCAATATGCTCTGAACTCGACGTTGTCGCCATATAAGGGGTCACCCGACATTAATGTTGCACAACCAGTGACACACATTAGCAAATAACTGCTGGAATAACAGCTACAAACCCCGAGGCAAATCGTAAGTTGCGGATTGTGGGGACAAATACTGAAATGTGGATTGGGTTCAGCTTCCGCTACAATGGCGAGGGTTGCTCATGACGAATGTCGCGGACGAAATCTGGATGGAAGAAGCCTTGCGCGAGGCGCAGCGCGCCGAGGCTGCCGGGGAAGTTCCCGTCGGCGCGGTGGTCGTTCACAACGGGCGGATCATCGGCCGCGGTTCGAATCGCAACCTGCTCGACCACGATCCCACTGCGCACGCAGAGATTGTCGCCATGCGGGAGGCCGGACGCGTTCTCCGCAATCATCGCCTCATCGACTGTGAACTCTACGTCACCGTTGAACCCTGCGCGATGTGCGCCGGGGCCATGGTTCACGCGCGCCTGAAGCGCCTTGTCTACGGCGCTCAGGACACCAAGGCCGGCGCCGTTGCCAGCATCATGCAGGTCCTCAATAACCCGCAGCTCAATCATCAGATGGAGGTCACCTCCGGCGTGCTTGCCGGACGCTGCATGGACATGCTTCAGACCTTCTTCCGCAAACGAAGAGAGAACACGTAAGAAAAGCGTATGAATATCAAAAGTTGCAATTCCTGAGCGGTCGCAGCTCCACCTTCTCGAGACATTTGATATTATGACTTTGCGACCGAGTTCGTCGTGACGCGGAGAGGTGGCAGAGCGGTTGAATGCACCTGACTCGAAATCAGGCATACCTTTACGGGTATCGGGGGTTCAAATCCCTCCCTCTCCGCCATTTCAAGTCTTTTGTTTTGAGAAATCAACAAATTACAGAAGCGGGGTAGCTGCCTAAGTACAGTGACCACAGCCGGCTGTGGTTTGCTTCTGCGGGCTGGAACGCGAGGGTCTGTACCGAGTAGGCGGGGTGACTACAGCGTGTTGCATAAGCCTGAGGAAGAGCAGTCCTCGCTGGCGAGAGTGGCGGCGATTGAAGCGAAAAGCAAATTCGCCAAGATAGGCGTCCAGATGCTCGGTTGTAACTGATCCCTGGTGGGTACCGAGCAACCAACGCTTGAGCAGTGAAGCAACGGTATGCACGCCCGGCATGGAAATGTGCGCCGGATCTCCACTTTGAGAGACGTTGGTGCGGTGATGGCTGTATCCCTTCCCGGAAAGGCCGTTGTATCCGTTCCACCCGTCGGTATGCATCTCCGACCCGGCTCAACCGCAGCGCAGACGTTACAGTTGAATGAGGCTGTCGCCTGAGACGTCGTCGACGCGTCAGGCCACGCGCATGGCGACAAGATCTTCGTGGCAATGGTAGAACGTGGTCGAGCCGGTTCCGATCGAACGCCGGCCGATCATCCGCCCGTTTGAACGACCACCGCGCAGACGGGAACTTCCCCGGCGGCCTCGGCCGTGCGCCTCGCGCAAGATCTTCCATCCAGATTTCATCCGCGAGTTCGTCATGACCAACCTTCGCCATTGTAGCGGAAGCTGAATCCACTCCAGTGCTAATGTCCGTTCCGTAATTGGTGGGGAAAACCAACTCCCTGGTGCCGCATTCTAAACAGATAATCGCCACCGTCAACCCAGGCCAACCAGGAGTTTCACCATGACCAAAAGACTATTCTCGTTAGCCGCGATTCTGTTGCTGGCGGCCGCAGTTGCCGTGGCGCAAGCATCGTATCCGGGCAGCAGTACGCAGGACCAGGGCACATCGGGACAGACTTCAACCAGT
Source organism: uncultured Acidobacteriota bacterium (assembly GCA_963777415.1). Lineage (GTDB taxonomy): Bacteria > Acidobacteriota > Terriglobia > Terriglobales > Acidobacteriaceae > JAEZPW01. The sequence continues at coordinate 41,368 of CAVZQL010000012.1, read as the reverse complement.
TCCGGCCAGAGTTCGACAGACCAGTCAGCAACGACAAATTCACAGGCAACGACCAGTGACACGTCGAGCCAGACCGTAGAGGGCTGCCTGAGCGAAGCCAGCGGCAATTACATGCTGACCGATCAATCGGGCAAGACATGGCAGTTGACCGGCAACACGGACGGCATGAGCGCGCATGTCGGCCATGAGATCGATATCACGGGTACTCCGAGCACGAGCGCGTCGGCGAGCACTTCGTCCACAGGAACCGCTAACGCGACGGCGTCCAATACCTTCAATGTAATAAGCATGAAGCACATCTCGGAGCACTGCACGAATCCGAGCGCGAGCGCGACGGGTACGGCAACGAACGAGAATGCGGCTACGAGCAGTGGCATAACGACGAATCCGACGACGGGAGCAGAAACAACGCCGCCCGCGACTAGCGAGACTCCGGCCATATCCACCTCGCAGACGAATCAGAATCCGACCGAGCAGCACGAGATGGCGTCGGCTGAAGTTCCGGGAACGACGAATCCCGGAACCGGAGAAATCAAAGGCGCCAATCCCGGACCAGCCAGTTCTTCGCTAGCTGGCGGAACCGCGACGGGAACCGAAGTGACGCCGCGTCCCATGGAGAAGGTGAACAGCGCTCCGGTAGCCAGCAACAAGACGGAGACCGCGCCTGTGGCAGCTGCACCAACACCCGCACCAGCGCCTGCACCAACACCTGCTCCCGAGAATCAGATGGCGCAGGCTGCAACGCCACCTCCTCCGAGCGAGCAGACCACGACTACGAGCACCGAACAGACTACTTCGAAGACGAAGGCCACCCAGAAGAACCTGCCGCAGACTGGTAGCGAGTTGCCGCTGCTGGCGTTGCTGGGCCTCGGGTCATTGGGAACTGGGTTGATTGCGAAGTTTCGGAAGTGAATGAGGCAGTGAATCAGTGAGTCACTGAGTCAGTGATTCACTGACGCATTGATTCAGTGATTCAGTTTTTCGCATCGGCTCGCGATGTTGCGGCATCCTAAACTTGTAGTTCGTTTCACACTAGGGGGCTTGCGTGCCGGTGCGAATGAAGAAAGCGCTCAGGAAGCTCTTTCTGCTTGATCTGATTAAGGGCCTGTCGGTTACATTCCGCTACCAGGACCCGAAGGAAGTCTATACCGAGCAGTATCCGATGCAGCGGCCACAGGTGGCTGAGCGGTATCGTGGAGCGCCGAGACTCAATGTAAATCCTGACACGAACGAGACGCTTTGCATCTCCTGCGATCTGTGCGCGGTCGCATGTCCCGAACATCTTATCGTTGTCAGCAGCGAGCGCAATCCGGCAACAAAGCGCAAAGAGTTGACGAACTTCACCTACGATCTCAGTCGATGCATGTTTTGCGGCCTCTGCGAAGACGCGTGCCCGACCGATGCACTCGAACTCACCCAGGACTTCGAGATGGCCAGCTACAACCGCCAAGGCATGATCTGGGACCGGCAAACGCTTGAGCAGGGCCCGCAGCCGACGGAATATAAAAAATAGTTGAGAGTACTCGGTACTCGGTACTCAGAAAAGGCGAGAAAACTGAGTACCGAGTACTGAGTACTGACAACTGTCATTTTGGTTCCTGCTGCGTCATGCAGTGGATCGCGCCGAAGCCCCAGATGAAATCCACGCAGTGAATTCCGACAACTTTGCGTTTGGGGAAGACCGACGCGAGCGTGTTAAGCGCGATGCGGTCGTTCGGATCGTTGAACGTCGGGACGAGCACGAGCCCGTTCGCGATGTAGAAGTTTGCGTAGCTCGCGGGAAGGCGACGGCCTTCAAAAAACACGGGCGCGGGCATCGGGAGTTCGACGACGTTCAAGCGATGTCCGTTGTGATCCGTTGCGAGTTTCAGCCGCTTGAGATTGTCCTGAAGCGGCGCGTAGTTCACGTCGCCGCGGTCTTTTTCGACGACGGTGACGACTGTGTCAGGTGCTACGAAGCGCGCGAGGTCGTCGATGTGTCCGTGCGTATCGTCACCGGCGATGCCGTTTCCGAGCCAAATCACTTTCTTCACGCCTAGCAGGGTAGCGAAGACCGTTTCGAGTTCTTCGCGCGACACGCCGGGGTTGCGCTGCTGGACCTTCGAGAGCAGACATTCTTCGGTGGTGAGCATTGTGCCGGCGCCGTTGACGTCGATGCTGCCGCCTTCAAGAACAAGGCGTTGCAGTGTGTCGGTATCCGTCGTGATTGCGGGAGCGAACTGCTCGATGTCGAGGACCTCGGCGATCAATTCCGGGAGTCGGTCGTCCAGTTGCCAGTCGGAGTACTTCGCCCAGGCGTTGAAGCGCCAGTTCAGGATCGTGGGTTCGCCAGTAGTTGCGTCCTTGACAAAAATCGGGCCGGAGTCGCGCGTCCACACCCGGTTGGTCTTCCAGCGGTGGAACGTGATGTTCGCAAGCGGCGCGTTCGCAAATTTCAGGACTTTGCGGGCCTTCGCTTCGAGCGCGGCATTTTCGATGACGATGTGGACGTGTTCGACACGGGCGAGATGGCGTACGATTTCCGCGTAGACCCACGGGATCGGCTCGAACTTGCCGGGCCAGTCCGATTCGTTGTGCGGCCAGGCGATCCAGGTGGCCGCGTGGGGTTCGAATTCCGCGGGCATGCGGAAGAGAGTGCTCGGCTCCGCGACGCGGTGTCGCTGGGGTAGGGGGCCCTCGTTGCGCTCGGGATGACAAACCTTGTTGTCGCTCGTTTTGTTGCGCGGGCGAGACGCCCGCGTGACATCCGCCGGGACGGCGGCGCTACCGTTGGCAGCGATACGTTTATCTTTGCGGGGCATCAGTCGATGAACCTCTTGGTGATGTCGCCGTAGGCGTCGATGCGGCGGTCGCGCAGGAAGGGCCAGTTGCGGCGGACGTCTTCCATCTTGTGCGGGTCAATTTCTCCGATGAGAATTTCTTCTTTGTCGTGGGATGCTTCGGCGATGACTTGTCCGAAGGGATCGCAGAGGAACGAGCCACCCCAGAATTCGAGTCCTTTGCCGGACGTGGACTTGCCCATCACGTCACCCGTTTCGTGGCCGACGCGATTGACCACGGCGACATAGACACCGTTGGCAATGGCGTGGGCGCGCTGGATGGTGCGCCAGGCATCGTGCTGGGCCACCCCGTACTCTTCTTTTTCCGACGGATGCCAGCCGATGGCGGTCGGGTAGAAGATAACGTTTGCGCCCTGCATGGCCGTGAGGCGCGCGCCTTCGGGATACCATTGGTCCCAACAGACGAGCGTGCCGATTTTGCCCGCGTCCGTCTGGAACGCCTTGAAGCCGAGATCGCCGGGCGTGAAGTAGAACTTCTCGTAATAAAGCGGGTCGTCCGGAATGTGCATCTTGCGGTAGATTCCGAGCAGCGCTCCATTTGAATCGATTATTGCCGCCGTATTGTGATACACGCCGATGGCGCGCTTCTCAAAAACCGACGCGACGATGGCGACTTTCTGCTGGCGGGCGACTTCGCTGAGGCGCGTCGTGGTCGGGCCGGGAATGGGTTCGGCCAAGTCGAACAGGGCCGCGTCCTCGCGCTGGCAGAAGTACTGTGTGCGGAACAACTCGGGCAGGCACACGACCTGCGCGCCGCGTCCGGCGGCCTCGCGCACGAATTCGATGGCGCGGTCTATGTTCTGTTCAGGATCTGGCGAGCACGACATCTGAACCAGACCGACGCGAAACTTGTCTGCCACAGCAGCCTCCGACGAAAAATGAAGCACTAGGATAACAGCAGGGGTTAGGTGTTAGGTATAAGTTAGCGCCAGGAGCCCTCCCCTACCTGCAAAAAGTGTAAGCTACAGAAACAAAAAGAGTTACAATTTCAGCTAAACGATGCCTGAAGCAAGTTGATGATAATAAGACACTTAGTGCTAGCAGGTTACCGTGGTAACCAAGGCGCAGCATCTACATACATCCATTTTAGCAATTCGGATGGGGTAAACCCGACACGCAGGGGAAGTTTATATCTGGCTTACATTGTTAGACTTGCGACGAATTAGCGGTTGGAGGGGGCTTGACATCTCTGCGGAAGGTGTCACTCGACAAGGGGAAGGCCCACATCTGCCAAAACCGGGCAGATATGGGGATGTGAATTAGCCCTATCATTCACTTGTCTTTTCGTACCAAACACCGGATTTTGAATGCTCTTCCAACAAAGCGTCCAATGCGGGCATTAAACTTATGCCCCACATTTTGGTCACGGCGTACGTCTTGCCGCTGAGTGCAAAGATTGAATCGTCGTCAACAAAGAAGCGCTGCAAGTCCACGGGTGCTCCGGTCGAGCCTTTCAAAGTCGCGGCGCGTTGCCGAAAGTCTTCGGCTTTGCACTCTCCGGAGACGGTCAAAAACGTTCGCTCGGGAAAATGCTTCATCATTTCCTCTGGCGTGATGCCTTTCTTTATGAGCGCCTGAATCACGCGGAAAAACAAGTGACGCTTGAGCAGGCCGGGAAACACCTGTTCGCCAACATGCAGATCATACCGACTCCAGTCAGACCCACTCTCCCTGGCTTGTCGTTCCTCAGCAGCCTTCTTCTTAAATCGGACCTGATATTCACTTGCCTCCTGCAGAGGGAGCACCTGCTGGATGTCGACAAGCGTGTGACCATCCAAAGTGTAGGGACGTAATCTCACGCACCGAACGTCAAGATCGTACTCGTTCAACCACATCACGGATGTCGTAATCTCTTTTGAGAATTCGCCCGACACGAGCAAAATCCTTACTTCTTGGGCGAAGTCGTTTTCGCGAACTTCTTCCCAATCCAAGAAGCGCAAAATAGCGGAACGTGCATCCTCAGTGCTGCCAATCTGCCGTAAATAGGCTGCATGGGCTTCCTCTGCTTGCGGGAAAGTCATCTTGCTGACCATTGCCGCATACCGAATTGCCTGCAATTCCATGTGGCCGCCATCTTCCGTGCGCTTGAGTTCAACCACCACGAGGTTCGCTTTTCTATCGATACAGAGCAGATCGATGCGCCTCTTGGCGTCCTCCCACTCGCCGTACTCCTCGGCTAGTACATACGTGTCGGGCGCAACAGACTGGATATGTTGCCGCAATATCCGCTGGAGATCTTGCCGCTCCTTAATTCCCTGAGCCGCGAATGTTGTCGTCTTTAGCGCAACTATTGAGTCTTCGGTTAAATGAAATATCGCCATTTTAGACACGTCACGTCGCTGGACTAACAATCAGGCGGCGTGGCCCGCCCTTGCGACGACAGTTTACTCGTACACAGTATCTGCGCCTACGAGAAAATCGAAAGTCCACGCCTGGGTCGCATGGTCAAGTCAAGGGTGTGCCACTTTCTAGATGGCACAAGGACTGGGAATTAAGAAACAGCCGTCAGCCATCAGCCGTTAGCCGTCGGAGAAAAACGCGGGAGAATTAGCTATTAGCTGTTAGTGATTAGCTGTTAGTGCAAGGCAAAGACCCACCCTTTCGCTGCGCGAAAGGATGGGGCACCCTACTTGACATCTTGTCGGCAGCGGTGGTCCGCAGGAAAGTGCATGGGTCCTTCGCCCTGCGGGCTCAGGATGACTCGCCGTGGGCAGGTTGCTCGGTTTAGAACAATAGTGATTACGGGGAGTAAACAAAGCGAACGACCCGGTTCTTACTCCAGCACTCTTCGTCGTTTTCGCCACAAGCCGGATACAACTGTCCCCAGCCGGCAGACGACACGATGCGATCTTCGGGAACGCCCCGGTTAATCAGCTCTTGTTTGACGAAATCCGCGCGTTCCTGCGAGAGCACGAGGTTGTAGACGACGTCTTCCCCTCTCGTGGAGGCGTATCCAGCAATGGCGACGCGAGCATCAGGATGTGCCATCAGCCATTGAGCATTGCTATCCAGGGCGCCCTGATTCAAAAGCTCGTTCGAGATGTCGTGAGCGAACAGGATGTCTTGCATGTTCTGGTAAAAGGCTTGCTCCTCGGGGCCATGCAGAACTTCTCTTGGTTGCGACCAGTAAGACGTCCAATAAGCGGCATCGGCTGACGAATTCGGAGCACTCTCTTGCGCCAACGCTAGGGCAGCGGCGAAAAAGAGAACTGTGGCAAAGGCGATTGCGAGGCGGCATCGCATGGGGTTAGTACCTCCACCGTTGCCTTGAGGTTATGACCAAACGCACAGGTGGAGAACTGTGAGTTTTGACAGTTCCAGCGCACCGGCGTGACTTCCTGGACAGACCCTATTTCACACCCAGCACGCGCAGGGCTGTTCTGGCGAACCATGCTCGTTTCCGGCTGCTCAAAAAAAGCCAGGTGAGAACACGCACGGAGGGCGGAAGCTGCTCGGGATTGAGCTGTGAGTCAGGCGGGGAAAGCAGCCGCAGAATGGTTTCTCGCGGGCTCTCACGCAGGTCATCCAGGATCGCAGTTTGCTGGACGCAGTTGATCGTGCAAAAAGGGGCACAATCCTTGACGGTACGATACTCGCGATCGAGATCGGCCACCGAATACCGCTCCAATGGGATCGCCGGGTAGCCACGTTGCTGCGAGCACCAGTGGACCAGTCCGTTCTCGCAGATGTACAGATAGCGGCTGCCCGCGTGGCACCTCCATTCATTGGCGGTCCCGCGGGCGAGATTATGCTGAAAGCGGTTGTGCCGCACAAAGGAGAAGAGGGGTTTGCGCAGGCTTGTGATCTGGTCGAGAACCGAACGCTCGTGATCGCTGAGACGACGAACTTGTCCGGAGCCGTCGTGAATGACTCCGGTCGTGATGCCAAAGCCCAGGGAAACCGCGCGACGAGCGATGGTGAGGGCGTCATCGGCGTCGCGGATTCCCGATCCAACGACGACGTTTATGTTGACGGAAAACTCTGCGTAGTCGGCCAACCAGCGCAGCTTCTGGTCGAGGACCTTGAGGCTCTTCTTCGATATGTCGTCGGGCGATACGTTGTCGATGCTGATCTGCAATTGGTGCAGACCAGTCGAGTTCAATTGCCGGATTCGCGCGGGGGGCAGCAGATAACCGTTGGTGATGAGAGTTGGAATGATGCCGTGGTCGTGAATGCGCCGGATGATGCGGTCCAACTCAGGATGAAGAAGCGGTTCGCCGCCGCTGATCGTAATGATGGTGGTGCCGAGCGCCGCAAGTTGGTCCACGCGACGCAACATCTCGTCGGTGCCGACGGGCTGGGAGACGTGGTCGTACTCATTGCAATAACCGCAAGCGAGATTGCACCGGCGAGTGGGGATGACGTGGGCGAGAATCGGGTGGTGGGACGAGCGCATTGCCTTGGCAAACATCCGTGCCTCGCGGATACGGCGCTGCACGGAGCGGATTTTACGTTTGAGTGGTCCTAACTTCACGCGCACCTCTGGAGTAGCTCTCAAGCTTAGATGCTGAAATGTAGAGGTAGCGGAGGGAGCAGAGGAAAGGCGAAGAGAGTATTAGCCGTAAGCCATCAGCCGTAAGCCGTTAGTTAAAACCAAAAATCCAGATAAGAAGAGCCGCGAAGCGAATACCTTTCTTGACGTTACCCGCCTCAGCCTTTAACTTGAATCTTCCACCTGAATTCCTGTTGAGGGTAAATCATTGAAGCACGAGCATGATGGCGCGGGTATCGACCGCAAGCTGCACAATCCGGTTGAGGACAAGCTGGAGGCGGTGTATCCGCTGGATTTGAACAAGGTTCGCACGGTGAACGACCTGGTCAAGGCGATGGGGCAGACCGCGTTTACCGGGCGACAGATTGGCGAGGCCGCCGACGTTCTGGAAGCCATGGCGCGCGACAAGGAATGCTTCGTCGTGATGACGCTGGCGGGAGCGATGACCGTCGCCAAGCAGGGACTCGTCGTCGCGGAGCTGATCGACCGGGGCATCGTGAATGCGATCGTTTCCACCGGCGCATTGATGGCGCACGGACTGGTCGAGGCCACCGGCAAGTCGCACTACAAGTACGACTGGAAGACGAGCGATCTCGATCTCTACGAGGCCGGATATAACCGCGTCTACGACACGCTGGAGCCGGAAGAGAATCTGAACCACGTCGAAACCGTCGTCAGGCACGTGCTGGACGCGTGGGACGCCAACGAAGTCGCCTGCTCATACAAACTGGATCGTGCGATTGGCGAGCATCTGCACAAGACTGATGTCGGGCGCGGGATTCTCAAGTCGGCGTATGAGAAGGGCGTGCCCGTGTTCGTGCCCGCGTTTACGGACTCAGAGATGGGGCTGGACTTCGCGCTGCACAATCGCAAGCGCAAAAAGGAAGGGCGTCCGACGCTGCGGTATGAGCCGTTCGAAGATCTTGAATACTTTGCCGAGACACTGCTGAAGCAGCCGAAACTCGGCATCCTGACGATTGGCGGCGGCGTGCCGCGCAACTGGTCGCAGCAGTTTGGGCCGTTCATCGAACTGAGGCATCGCCGGGGCGGGGAAGATCTGCCGCTGAAGCGCTATCACTACGGCGTGAGGATTTGTCCGGAGCCGGTGTATTGGGGCGGACTGTCGGGAAGCCCGTACAGCGAGGCGATCTCGTGGGGCAAGTTTGTGCCGCCGGAGGAAGGCGGAAAGTTCGGCGAAGTGTTCATCGATGCGACGGTGGGACTGCCGCTGATTGTAGCGGCCGTGCTGGAGCGGTTGGATGCGGGGAAGTAACCACGGATTAACACGGACGCGAACGGATTCGGAAAAAGAAGAAGAACCACGGATCAACACGGAATTGAACGGATCAAAGAAAAAGAGAATGGGCGCGGCCTCGGTCGCGCCTGTTTTGTTGGGCAAAAGAAATACGGCGGCAAGATGCCGCCGTGACAGCCGGCGGGACGCCGGCGCTCCAATAATTATTCGAAGATCATGACGGCCGAGGCGATGACGGTGGTCCAGAGGCCGCGCTTGTCGCCGACGGCGGACTGCGTGAAGTTCATGGTGCGGACGATCTTGTTCGACATCCGGTAGACTTCCTTCAATTCGTCCCAAGACTTATCGGAATCGAACTCTACGCCTAGCGTGGTCGCGAGCATCTCGGCAGCGAGTTCCTCGGCGTAGTCGCCGGCCGCTTGATCAGTTTCGCCGAAGGAGTGATGTTCGCTCAGGTAGCCGTAGGTGTTACGATCGGCGGGCAGAGCGACGCCAATGCTGGATGCCACCAGGCGATGCGGTTCGCGTGTGGAGTTCTCAGCTACGACGGCAAAAACCACCTGTCCGGGTTCCAGATACTTCAAGCCCTCTTTTTTCGAAAGCATCTTGCAATTGGGCGGGAAAATGGACGATACGCGCACGAGGTTTTGAGCGGCGATCCCAGCGTCGCGCAAAGCAAGTTCGAAAGATGTCAGACGTTCCTTGTGTTTCCCCACGCCCTTAGTAAAGAAAATGCGCTTGGGAACCATGTTTGTTGCCAATTCGTCGCCCTCCCCAAATGAATGGAAATCTTTTTATAGCAAAGATTCGAGGTTTCGATAAGAGGAAACTGCGGCGAGTCGCAAGAAAAGTGTGCAGCTCTCGATTGTTAGCGCACCCTCCCTGAAGGGAAGGGTGCGGCACAGCGATGAAATCAGCTGCGGCGTCTTGTTGCGGATCAGCCGATTTTGGCTGCGCCGATTTCGGCGGGGCGGAGTTTGACGGCGATTTCGATGAAGGCCAGGGCGGCGCGGCTGAGGGCCTTGTCCTTGCGGAAAACGAGCGCGAGGTCGCGTTTGATGTGGGCGTCGGCGATGCGGACAATCGAGAGCAGATTGGCTTTTGCCTCCGCCCGGACGTGGGAAGCGGTGACGAAGCCGATGCCCGCGTCGGTGGCGACGAAGCGTTTCATCAATTCGCTGGAATCGAGTTCCATGGAAATCTTTGGCTTCAGACGGCGTTCGTGGAGAAGGTTGTCCACGGCCTCGCGCGTGCGTCCGAGCTTCGGCAGCAGCAGCGGATACTGCGCGATCTCCGAGACGGTTACTTCCTTTTTCTTCGCCAACGGATGAGTTGGACAAGTCATAAGGACGAGTTCGTCGCGGTGGATCTGCACGATGGTGAGGCGGGGGTCGGCGACGGGAAGGGATACGATGCCGAAGTCCACGGAATTATCGATGATGTACTCGAGAATGCGACCGCGTTCGGCGCGCAGAATGCTGACCTGGACGTCCGTGTATTCCTTCTTAAACTGGGCGAAGACTTCCGGCAGGATGTGAAGGCATGTGCCTTCATTGGCTCCGACCACGATTTCGCCACGCGGGACTCTTTCCATCTCGCCGATCTTTGCGATGGTGACGCGGCGCAATTCGAGGGCTTCTTCGGCGAACTTCTGGAACGCCTTTCCGGCGGCGGTCATCGCAACTTTGCCGCCCGAGCGGTCGAAGAGCTTGGCTCCAACTTCCTCTTCCAGTGAGCGCACAAGCGACGAGATTGCCGGTTGGGTGCGGAAACGTTTCTCCGCCGCGCGCGAGAAGCTGTTGTGCCGCGCCACTTCAAGAAAAGTTTCGAGTTGATCGAAGTCCATAGAGAGTCCCTAGTGGAAAACACCTAGCGTCTAGCTGCTAGTGTATGCTGGCTCGTCCTGGATTGCATTTGATTTCGTGCAGGCCGGATCATGCCACAGCCGTGGTGGCAGGGGCGTGCTCGTTGCGGTAGGGAAGGAAGACGCTGAAAACGGTGCCGCTGCGCCCCGTGGTGATGCAGCTGCGGAAGCGTATTTCACCCCCGTGTTTCTCGACGATTCCGTGGCTCACCCAGAGTCCGAGGCCAGTGCCTTTTTCTCCCTTGGTGGTGAAAAACGGCTCGAAGATCTTCTTGCGGTGCTCGGCTGAAATGCCGGGGCCGTTGTCGGCAATCACGGCATGAATTCCGCGGCGCTTTCCCTTGGCATCGTCGGGCGATGCAGAGACGTGCAGGCGTACCGTGCCGCCGCGGTCAACGGACTCGATCGCGTTGAGAATCAGATTGGAGAACACTTGCCGTAGTTCCCCGGCAAACGCCGAAATTGTTTTGCAATCGCCGTACTCGCGGTTGAGTTTGATCCCCTTGGCATCAATTTTGCGGCGATAGAGTTCTACGACGTTGTCAAGCAGGGAGGGGACGTCAACCAGGATGGGAAAGGACGTGTCGCGATAAAAGCCAAGTGTCTGGCGGGCGATTTGAGTGACGCGAGAGAGTTCCTGCTGCGCCAAGTTGGCGTAGTTGCGGGCGGGGTCATGCAGGGTGGGATCGTTTTCGAGCAGATATAAAATGTTCGTGATCGACTCAAGCGGGTTATTGATCTCGTGGGCGATGCTGGCCGCGAGCCGGCCGGTGGCAGCGAGTTTCTCGCTGACGCGCATGATCTCCTGAGAGCGCTTGCGCTCGGTGATGTCGTCGAAGATCGCATAAGCCTGGAAAGGGAACATCTCGCCGGGGCGGATCTGCGGAACGGCGTCCACCTTGATCCAGCGATGCTGTTCTTCCTTGGGGTTGTAGACGCCAAGAACGACGTTCTTCACTTCGCGGGCGGTTTTCAGCGCGATCAGGGCGGGGTGCATGTTGCCAGGGAAGGGAGAACCGTTCTCGCCAATGGCCGTCCAAACTGAGTCTGCGCCGAGTCCGCGCAGGTCTTCGACCGATACTCCAAGTATCTGCAGAGCCGCGGCGTTTGCCGAAATCACGCGCGCGAATCCGTCGAAGTAGATGACGCCCTGGGTCATGGTTTCGAACAGTGACCGGTAGGTTTCTTCCGATACGGTGAGTGCTTCTTCGGCCTCTTTGCGCGCGGTGATATCGAGGTGCACTCCCACAATGCGGCGCGGATTTCCCTGCTCATCGCGAAACACCTGTCCTCGGGCGGCCAGCCACCGGATCGTTCCGTCTGGCCACTGAACGCGAAATTCCGTGTCGTAGTCGGATTTCCGCTCGCAAGCGTCCTGCAAAGCCTTTCTTACTCGTTCGCAGTCGGTTGGAAATAACAGCTCCAGCCATTGACCGAATCTTGACGCCAGTCTCTCCGGGGGCATTCCATAGAGCGATGCGGCGTTCGAACTCCAAACCAGCTCACCGGTCCGCAAATCCCAGTCCCATGTGGCCATGCTGGCCGCTTCCTGGGCGAGGTCGAAGCGTTCGGCGCTGGCGAGCAGGGCCTCGTCAGCCCGGTGCCTGGGTGTGATGTCGCGAAAAAACACGGTAAGACAATCGTTCGAGGGATGCGCATGCACCTCGATCCATGCGTGCAGAGGCTCGTAAAAGGACTCGAACTCCACCTTCTCGCCGCTGGACAAGGCCCGCTTGTATTCGTGATCGAAAATCGAACCTGCGAAACCGGGAAGCAACTCATGCGCTCGGTTGCCTAATAGTTCGGAACGCGATTTGCCCAGGATGCGCTCGGCTTCGGCATTGACATAAAGAAAACGGAAACGGGAGTCGAGAGCGATGAAGGCGTCCGTTAGGTTTTCCAGAATATCTTCAATATCACGGTCGAATTGGCCGGTCATCTTGACGCGGGCGGGCTTTCGGTCGGATATTTTGTGGATATCTGGACGACTCATCAGGAAATGTAAACCGCCGGATCGAGTAGTAGCCCCCCTGCACCCACCCACATCCGGGTACCAGGTGTGTTATTGGATGCAAAAGTTTGTCATCGCGACTATTCCATAGCTTAAAATGAAAGCGGGTGGAGCTTTTTGTCGCTGAAAACAGGGAAGTTGCGGTACGCGAGAGGATGCGACAGACTGTTCGCGGCGCTTGTCCCTATAACCCATTTCTATGAGCCGGATAAAAAGTATCGATTTCCATGCAGCTGCTGGTCACCTTTATTCTGAGAGCGGCTCGCAAACAATGTGGAAGTTCCGGCAGTTCAATCGTCAAGGTTCCCAACAAACAGCCGCTAACTAAAGGCACAGCGCAATCTTGCGTTTTTACGGGCTATTTTGAACAGCGGGCGCCAACGGCTCGCCAAAGGAGAATACGAATTCTATGGCTGACGTCAAATCAGTGATGCAGTTCATCAAGGACAACGGGGTCAAGATCCTTGACCTGCGTTTCACCGACCTCCCGGGCCTCTGGCACCACGTGTCGTACCCGACCGCGAACGTATCGGAAAGCCAGTTCGAAGAAGGTTTCGGCATGGACGGCTCCTCGATCCGAGGCTGGGCCGCCATTCACGAAAGTGACATGCTGCTGATCCCGGACATCTCCACCATGATGCTGGACCCGTTCACGGAAGCTCCGACGCTCGTCATGATCGCCGACGTGGTTGATCCCGTCACCAAGCAGCGTTACGACCGTGATCCACGCTATATCGCCAAGAAGGCCGAGATGTACCTCAACTCGACCGGCCTGGCCGACACCTGTTACTTCGGCGCCGAAGCCGAATTCTTTATTTTTGACAATGTCCGTTTTGACCAGAAGGAAAACTGCGGTTTCTACTTCATCGACGCAGAAGAAGGACGCTGGAACTCCGGTCGTAAGGAAGACAATCTTGGTTACCGTCCGCGCTACAAGGAAGGCTACTTCCCGGTACCTCCGACGGACCACTACCAGGATCTGCGTACCGAAATGGCGCTGATGATGGAAAGCTGCGGCCTCGTGGTCGAGTGCCATCACCACGAAGTCGCCACTGGCGGCCAGACCGAAATCGACCTGAAGTTTGACGCGCTGTGCCTTTCGGCCGACCACATGATGCTCTACAAGTACATCGTGCGGAACGTGGCCAACCAGTATGGCAAGACCGTCACCTTCATGCCCAAGCCGCTCTTCCAGGACAACGGCAGCGGTATGCACTGCCACCAGTCGCTGTGGAAGGGTGGCAAGCCGCTCTTCGCCGGCGACGGTTATGCCGGTATGTCGCAGATGGCCCTCTGGTACATCGGCGGCCTGATCAAGCACGGCCCCGCGCTGTCGGCGATCATCGCCCCGACGACCAACTCCTACAAGCGCCTGGTCCCGGGCTTCGAAGCTCCGGTTAACCTGGCGTACTCGCGCCGCAACCGCTCGGCCGCCTGCCGTATCCCGATGTACTCGGCGTCGCCGAAGGCAAAGCGTGTAGAGTTCCGTCCGCCGGACCCAAGCTGCAACCCATACCTCGCGTTCTCCGCGATGATGATGGCCGGTCTGGATGGTATCGAAAACAAGATCGATCCGGGTCAACCGCTCGATAAGGACATCTACGATCTGGGCCCGGAGGAGTTGGCAAAGGTTCCTTCGATGCCCGGTTCGCTCGAGGACGCGCTCGACGCACTCGAAGCCGATCACCAGTTCCTGCTCAAGGGCGACGTGTTCACCGAAGAACTTCTGCGCACATACATTGACTACAAGCGCAGCAAGGAAGTTCAGGCCGTGAAACTGCGTCCGCATCCTTATGAGTTCGCCATGTACTACGACATTTAGTGTCAACTGCCCTGTTTTCAGTAACTTAGAAAACAGGTAAATAGAATTGGCCAACCCTTGGCCAACCCGATATACTGTTCCCGTCGTAAATACCGCGATTGGGAGCAACCGGGATGACCGATGACAACCAGATTCCAACCGGGGCCGCCGTTGAGGTGGCCCCTTCATTTTGCGTACGCAGCCAGACCGTAACCGTGATAGTCCGGCACGGCGCCGGGTGTCCGGATAAGGCCAAAGGCGGTGACTGGCGGCGTTGCAAGTGTCCCAAGTCGCTGGTCGTTTACGACGGGGAAGGACGGGGCAAATACCGTCGTGTGTCGGCCAAGACGCGGAGCTGGGAAAAGGCAGAAAAGGAAGCACAGGCAGTCCGTGATTCCTGGGACCCGGAGAAGCAGGAACTCAAACGCTTACGGGCCGTGAAGGAATTGCAACAGGTGAGCGTTGCCGAGGCCGTCTCTTTGTTCTGCACCGATCAGGCCGCGCGGCTCGGCGAGGGCGGAACCGTGCGCATGACCCGGTCGCTACTCGGTCACGTCAACCCGGATACAAAAGCCGTGAAGAAACCAGGCCATCTTTTCGGGTGGCTGAACGCGTACAACAACGGCAAGCCGATGGACCGGCGGATACTCTACATCGCCGATTTCAAGCAGGAACATCTGGTCGCGTGGCGGGCGTCGTGGCACTTCGGCGACCTGACGGCCGCCCAACGCTGGACGATGACGAAAGGATTCTTTTCCTTCTGTGAGTCGCAAGGTTGGATTAAGGATAGTCCGGCGCGTAAGCTGAAGCCGCTTACCGTTTCTAAAGGGAACCGCACGGCGATATTCACCGACGAGCAGTATCAGGCCATTCTCGACGCCGTGTACCTTTACGATCCAGAGAACGTACCGGACGCCACGCGCAGGGCGTGGCAGCAGAGGTTGACCATCTTTAGTGAACTGTTGCGCTGGTCGGGCATGGCGTTGTCGGACGCCGTGCAGTACCGGCCCGACCTCGTAGATCACGACGGCGTTCTACGTTATCGTCGGCAGAAGACTGGCGTACTGGCCACGGTCCCGCTACCGGAACACGTCGTCACCTTGCTTCGTGATATCCCGCTCGAACGCGACAGCGTCGGCGGCGGGATGCCGTTCCGAACGAAGGATTGCGACCTGGCCTCGGACGTGCGGAAGATGGCGCACCGGCTTGAATCCCTGTTCGAACTCGCGGGTATCACCGACGTAAGGACTGAGCAAGGCCGGGTCCGCCGGCCGCACGCGCATATGTTGAGGGACACCTTCGCGGTTTCGGCACTGCGGTCGGGCGCACGTCTACACACGGTTGCGAAGATGCTGGGGCACTCCCAGACGGCCATTACTGAGAAGGCTTACTTGCCGTGGTGTCAGGAGCTGCAAGAGGCGATGATCGCCGACGCGCGTAAGGCATTGGCCAATATCACGCCCAGGCCCAGCCCGGGTCAGAAGGTCGTCAGCATATCGAGGGCGGCAAAGGCCGGTTCATAGCTCATAGATTTGACCGGCGGAGCCGTCAGACTCCGCCGGCCTCTGAATCACCGGCTCACCCTACGCAGCCTTGCTTGAACCCGTACGATCGCGCTTTCCGGTATCCGCAGAGTGACGTAACCCCGCTTGTACCGCCGCTCCCCATCGCCGATCTTCAGCACTTCATCGTCATCTCGAAACAGTTCTCGGACCTTTTCCTCGCTCAAGTTCCATGCGACTGCCACCTGGGCAACAGAAAAGTAGGTAATCAGTGCGGGCGAACTTGAAGAGACAACCTTGCTTCGTTGTCGCGCTCGTACCCTACACGGCCGCTCCTGAGTCACTTCTGTTGCTCCGTCCGCCTCATTACTACCCGCCGCAATCTCCGCTGTGTTTACCGCCGTCGAACTCTCCACAAATGCACACTCCCGCCCGCAGCCGAGCTGCGGGACCTTTATTTGAATTGTCGGGATTATTTGCTTCGTGCGACCTGCGGCGTCAGCTCTTCAGTGGTTTGCTGCTCACCGGGACGCCCCTTGCGCGTCCGTCAGGTTTTGAAGGCCGGGAGGCCTCAACTACTCATTCTCGTGCCGGTCTGGCAACCAGCTCTGATTTGATGCTCTGGCGCGTACCGTGGATTCAGGAAACCTATCCGCCTCGCCCTCATCATCTGTTTCAGAATAGCAATCAGCGCCATGCTTCCAAACGGGTCATGGGTACAATCTCGCATTGTACCGGTTACTTCTGCGCCAACGGTAAGCCAGCATAGAGTTGACCGTCTGGTAACGGAAAAGTTTTCTACCTGCTGGCTATGCCGGTCGCGCCGCGTCCGGCTTCTCAATTACTGGCTAGCGAGTAGGTTGCACCCACCGATAACCGATCCTGTTGAGCTGCTTTCCGCGCTACCGCGCCCGCAGCACAGAAGGCCCCTGAACCTGAACTCCTGCCCTCATCTTCTACTCGCTCGTATGAGCAGCCTAACGGTTCAAAGGATTGACGCCTAACAACCGGGCAAGCCCGGCTGGTAGGTATCACAGCCACTAGAACTCCAGGTTAGCAGTCATCCTTGCCGCTTTCCGCTGACGCTCGCGGCTTAATCAGTTCAGGTAGATCGTTCAGACCTGAGCCTTACTCGCAGATCAACAAGGTTGAAGGCCGGGGGACCCATGGAATGGGGTCGGCCCAGTTCAAAGTCACACTTCAAATCCGTCGAGGGTATTGGAATAAGACGATCTTACTTTTGCCTATTTCTCAAGAAAACGTGTCAATCCTGACACGTTCCGGAAGTAGCCTAAATGTCATGTTTTCCGAGGGGAGGTGTCTGGGAGCCGCATAAACATTGGTCAGAAACGTGATTTCGGCAAGATGACGCGGAATTCTTACACTAACTACAGGAGGACGCCGCAAGGATCACGACTTTGGTACGGGCGTCGGACGAGGCAAAGTAGAAACATGGGGCAACAACAAAAACCAACGGTAGGAATGTGGATACCAGACGGCGGCACGGTTATCGCCGTGCTCGCGGAGCGGGACGACGGGAAATTGGTCGTGCGGTTCTTCTGTGACAAATGTAGTCAGGTACACGAATCCAGATGGCTCAATGTTCGGCGGGGCAAGGGCCGGACATGCGAACGTGGTAGGCGATTCCGGGAGCACAATACCGCTCGGGCGGAAGGGATCGACGATGCTTCGCGAAAGGCGATCTTCGAGACTGCGGTCAATAGAGGAGCCAATGCCGCGGCAAAGCAGTTTGGCATCAGCAAGGCTCTCGCCGACTTCGCGCGCCGCCTGCACGTCGAAAAGTTAATGGCTCTGCCGCTGGAAACGCGAGAGCGGATTTCAAAGCTGGCCGCCGCCGATGATTACGAACTCGACTATGTAGCATCTCTGTTTTCACTCTCAATTCCAGAGGTTCGAACGATCATCGCGCGTACCCCCATCGCAGCCGAGTCAGCAGTCGAAATGGTCCCGGAGCCTACAGAACCTGCTGTGCCTTCCGAGCTGGCCTCGAGGATCGAGGCCGCTCTAGCGGCCCTTCAGTACGCAGACGAGTGCCGCAAGCTACCGTGGGGAACAAAATGGGACTGGCGGCACGATGGTGAGTTCAGCCAGCGTGAACTTGGAACCGGCGGAGACGGCGGAGGCATCTTCGGACATCTCTACGAGCAATTAAAAACGGGCGAGGTGGAAATCCCCGAAAACCTAAAAGGCGCGGCTTACCATTTCCTGAGTGTCGCTGATGCGACATTCGCGGGCCGGAATGAGCGGAGAGCCAAATATCTGAAGGGCGTGAGAAAAGAACGTCTTGAAAAGTTCGACCGGGCTTTGAATCGCACATCCGCAAAGCTAGACAGGCGCGATGCCAAGATGGCCGCCGCCGCATAGTAATACATGCAATCCTCCAGTTAGCTCCCGGCTAACCTCACCTCCCAACCCCTCATCGCCATAGAGCGAGTACCAGGCGATCGCCAGATCGCCTTCAGGAACATTCCAATGCCCGTTAAAGGTCATAGAATACCCGCAATCACCCGTATCGCCAGACGATGCATCTCCAATCCCGTAACGGACTGCCTTGAGTTCCAAGGCGCTCTATCGTCGCAAGGTGGGTACGGATACGTGGAGCATCAGGGTCACATGCAGACAATCCAGCGCGTGGTTTACGAGGACTCACACGGCGAAATTCCTGACGGTCATGCCGTTCACCACCGGTGCTTCAACCGGCGGTGCTGTGCCGTTTCCCACCTCGAACTAATGACCCGTAGCGAACATGTCCGTTTACACAACCTCCATCGTGCAGCGATACGTGCCGCCCGCGCCGGTCAACAGCAGGTGGCAGCGTAATGGCTACCTTCATCATCGTCGTCGCCGTAATCATCAGCGGAGTCATCGGCAACATCCTCGGATCAATCCGCGCGAAGGTCTAACCACTGCCATCGGCGGGCGCCGTGAGCGCCCGCTCCCTCCTAACGAAAGGAACTAATGCCAACGTCTGCAACGACCATCCCGGTACGCGAACCCCGCGAACCTAAATTGACAAAACTCCCCAAATGTGCTTTATCCCTTCGACCAGATGAAACTGTGATGATAGGCGCGGCCGAAGGCGACCCGCGCGCGGTTGCCATTGTTGAAGCCTGGCGATTTAACGAACCAATCCGGAGTGTAACTCAAGAAGAGTTTGCACGAATCAGTGCAGCAGGGACGGTCACTTTCCATGGATAACCTAGACGGTCTGTACCAGCTATACGCCAGCGACCAGAACTCCGGCGAGTTCTGGTCTAGGCTCCGTAACATCGTATTGCGATTCGCGCGTCACGATGAAGACCTCGCGTCCGATGCGATGCTGAAGCTCATAGAAGCAATTCCCAGCTACCGGCACGAACGAAAGTTCACGCAATGGGTGAGCACCATCGTCAACCGTGTTCGAATAGACGCCGCCCGGACCCGACGTGAGTTCGTCGAGCTGACAGATTCCACGATACCAACAAGCAACGACCATGAATTTACGAACCTATCCGAACTCCCTCCTACCGAACGTCAGATAGCCGAGTACGTCTTGCAGGGTTACTCCCTGAAGGAATCCGCTGAACGTGTCGGGCTCAAGCCCGACGCCGCCCGTAAAAGAATGAGGAGACTAATTAAAAAGAGCTAAGTGTTGTCCGTTTCTGCGTGGCTAGTTCGTTATAGAAAGTGAATGAGTACTGCTGAACTGAAACTTCTTTACGAAATCATCGAGCGTCTCGCACGTCTCGAAAAGCAGCTCACCGAACTCCGGCTCGTAGTTCAACCTGTAGTAACGGCAATGGTCCAATAGTTTCAGGCGGCCCGCCGCCTGCGCGACCTCACACGAATAAAGAGGCGCTGATGTCCAAGTGCGGGCGCAACCCACCCATGCGGAATCGCGGCGGTTCAGCCTGAACCGCCCGCCGCAACACAACATGCCAATTCGACCTAAACGTCCCTGCAACCACGCTGGATGCCACGAACTGACCGACGATAGATTCTGTCCGGACCACACGAGTGATTATCGAAAGCAATCGGGATGGAACGACCGGGGCCGGGGAACAGCAGCACAAAGAGGCTACGACGCATCTTGGCGTAAACTCCGCAAAGTAATACTGGCCCGTGACTCGTATGTCTGCCAGATATGTCACATACGCGAAGCAACAGATGTTGACCACATCGTCCCACGAGCAAAAGGCGGGTCGGATGACCCGGCCAACCTTCAAGCAATCTGTCGCTCCTGCCACAAGAACAAGACCGTAACTGAAGATCGATTCCCTAAGAGGAACCTATGAACAACTTAGACTGGAAGAAACTCCTGTTATTCGTCGGCGCCAGCGCCGCCGCCAGCACGCTCGGTACCTACGCCAATGCAGTACAGTCCGGCCAGCACATGGCCTTCACGACTGGCAACATCCTTGTACCGTTCGCCACAACTGCTGTGAGTACCTTGCTCGCGCTGTTTCAGACTCCACCTAATCAGGACGCGCCGCCTCAGCAGTAGATCACGACAATGGACTTGCAACTTACTCGTAAGTGGCTTACGCCAACATCAACAATAGGGGAACTGTCCGTCGATGGAACGTTCCTCTGTTACTCATTGGAAGATGTAGTTCGCACCGGGCCGAAAGTGCCCGGCGCAACAGCAATACCGGCAGGAACCTACAAGATCGTAATAGATCAAAGTGTTCGCTTCGGAAGACCTATGCCGCACGTCCTGAACGTGCCCGGCTTCACAGGCATCCGGATTCACTCCGGCAACACCGATAAGGACACAGAGGGCTGCGTCCTAGTTGGCGATACCCATTCCGATAACTTCATAGGCAATAGCCGTAAGGCGTTCGCCCGCCTGTTCCCGATTCTAGAATCCGCAAGCAACGTCAATCTCACAATAACCAACGGATAAGCCAGACATCATGCGTCCGCTCCTACCTCCTGAAAGGAATCTCATTGATGTCTGCCACGTCTGCAACACCCGCCCGGGAGCCCAAGGCCAAGTCGCTCCCGAAATCCGCCCTGTCACTCAGAGTTGATGAAACAGTAATGATAGGCGCCGCCGAAGGCGACCCGCGTGCCACCGCTATCCGTGATGCGCGGAAGTTTAATCAACTAAACGCCGAGCAGAAACTAGAAGTACGCGGCGCACAAGTCAAGCTACTCGATGCAGTCGCAAACGTACATGCACTCCAGAACCAATTGCACGAGGCCGGAGACAAAGCGAAGGCCGCGCAAGCAGAGTTCCAATCCCTGCTCAATGACCTTGCGAAGCGGTTGGACATAGATTCAAACTCCTGCACGTTCGATCTTTCTGCACTTGAGTTCGTAGCGAAGAAGTGAATCAGCCGCGTCACGGTCACATAGCCGTCACATAACCACGATCACATAGGGTAGGGCGGCCTGAAATCACAAAACAAGCCTCCGCGGATGACCGTAATGAATAAGGCCTTCTCTCGCATCCGCGTTTTGAAGGTAGGGGGCCTCCCAATAAGAATGAAAAAGATCACTCGAATATCGGACCTCCAATCCGACGACCGGAACGCCAACAAAGGCACGTTTCGCGGAAACGCTGCCATCGAAGCAAGCCTCCGCAAGTACGGTGCTGGCCGATCTATCTTACTCGACAAGAACGGCAAGATCATCGCCGGAAACAAAACGGCTGCAAACGCCGTCGCCGCTGGTTTAGAAGATGTAATCGTCGTGCCGACGGACGGAACCAAGATCATCGCGGTTCAGCGTACAGACTTAGACTTGAACGACCCAAAGGCCCGCGAGTTGGCCATAGCCGATAACCGCGCGGCGGAACTCTCACTCGAATGGGATGTTCCCGTACTGTCCGAGTTATGTGCCGATCTTGACTTGCAGCCTTTCTTCACGGCCGACGAGCTGACAGAGTTACTGCCAGCCGATACGCATCAGCAGCCTGACGATAGCAGCGCCAAGGAAATAGACACGGATTCGTTCGTTATGGAGTGCAAGTGTCCCAAGTGCGGCTTCGAGTTCGACCCGCCGAAGAAAGAACGACTGTGAATCCGTACGAGTGGAACCTGACAGACCTTGCTTCTATCCCTTCGAACGGCGTAAAGGTCATGTCCACATTCTCGTGCGGCGGTGGATCTTCTCTAGGTTACAAGCTGGCCGGCTGCGAAGTCATCGCAGCCAATGACATTGATCCTGAAATGCAGGCACATTACGTGCGGAACCTGCACCCCAAACACTACTTTCTGTGCCCCATCGGCGAGTTACTTACGCGCGAACTGCCTGGTGAACTCTTCCATCTTGACATACTCGACGGTTCGCCGCCGTGCTCGACTTTCAGCATGTCCGGTGACCGCGAGAAAGCATGGGGCAAGGAAAAGCACTTTCGCGAGGGTCAGACTGCACAGGTATTGTCTGATTTGTTCTTCGATTACTTGCGACTCGTTGAACGGCTTCGACCTAAAGTAGCAATTGCCGAGAACGTGAAGGGCATCTTGGCGGGAAACGCCAAGGGCTACGTAAAACTGATAGTTGAAGAGTTCAGGCGGATTGGTTACAAGGTCCAAGTATTCCAGTTGAACGCCGCGGATTGCGGCGTACCGCAGACTCGTGAACGCGTGTTCTTCTGTGCTCTCCGTAACGACATCCAGGCGCCGCCGCTGGTGCTCGCACCTCACACTCGCTGGATTAGCGCAAGCGAAGCGTGTTCTGATGTCGAGAACCTGACCGCCGTAGAGCGAGAACAAACCGCGTCCACTCCTACTGATGCACTGTTCTGGGCTGGAACGGCGCCTGGCGAGAGTTACAAGCACGAGTGCCTGCGACAACGCGGCAAGTCATCGTTCTTCAATCATCAGAAGCTTCATCCAGGCCGCCCGGCACCGACGCTTACGAGCAACTGTCACACGCTTTCGCACTGGTCAGAATGTCGCAAACTATCGTTGCGCGAGATGATCCGGCTCGCTTCATTCCCCGATGATTACACGTTCGATGGATACACTATCGGCCGCTACCTTGTCGGGATGAGCGTACCTCCGAAACTTATGCAGTACGTGGCCGGCGAAGTCTGCCGCCAGTGGTTGAAGGTTTAACATGGCAGGACGAAGACCAAAGCCGAGTGCGATAAAAGCCCTTGCCGGAAATCCGGGCAAGCGGCGTGCAAACCCTGACGAACCCAAGCCTGACGGTATTCCATCGTGTCCCGATCATCTGGACGACGCCGCGAAGGCGGAGTGGAACCGCATAAGTTCCGAGCTGGCCGGACTCGGCTTGCTGACTTCTGTTGACCGTGCGGCACTCGCCGCCTACTGTTCCTCATGGTCACGCTGGTTGACCGCTGAAGAGCACATCCGAAAACACGGACTGGTGCTCAAAGCACCTTCTGGATATCCGATACAGTCTCCCTATTTGTCCATAGCGAATACCGCGTTAGATCAACTGCGAAAGTTCCTTGTCGAGTTCGGACTGACCCCGGCCTCGCGTTCCAAAGTCTCCGCCCGTCCTAAGGCGAGCAATAACGACGATGGTTGGGGCGAGTTCACTGTTCCGACCCGATAGTTCAATGACGTCCAGCCAAGCAGCCACAAAATACGCGCGAGATGTTGTGTCCGGACGGATACCAGCATGTAAGTGGGTGCGGCTGGCTTGCCAGCGGCACCTGTCGGACATTGATATGTCTGAGGGCGATACTGATTACCCGTACACGTTCGATACGGCCAAGGCGAATAGGGCGTGTTCCTTCATTGAGAAGTTGCCTCACGTAAAGGGCCGCTGGGCTGCCCATCGTGAGAGTCTGAAACTTCAGCCTTGGCAATTGTTTATTGTCTGCTCACTGTTCGGCTGGGTACACAGAGAATCCGGATTACGCAAGTACCGTCAAGCATTCCTGCTGGTGCCTAGGAAGAACGGAAAAAGTCCCCTCGCGGCCGCGATTGGACTGTACATGCTATGTGCTGACGGTGAGCACGGAGCCGAAGTGTACTGTGGGGCAACAACGGAAGCCCAGGCTCACGAGGTCTTCCGACCGGCGCAACAGATGGTAAAGAAAACCCCGGCCTTGCAATCGCGGCTGGGAGTTGAGGTCAATGCAAAGTCACTTGTAGTGCAGGCAACCTCCAGTAGGTTTCTTCCGGTAATCGGGAAGCCTGGTGACGGTGCGGCTCCGTCGTGCGGCATCTGTGATGAATTCCACGAGGCGACGACGGCCGATTTGTACGATACGTTCCGTACCGGCATGGTCGGGCGCGAGCAGCCTCTGTTGCTCGTAGTAACGACCGCCGGTTTCGATGTCGCCAGCCCTTGCCATGCTCTTCAGTTGGAAGCCGAGAAGATGTTGGAAGGAGTCACCGACGACGACCAGTTGTTCGCTCTTATTTTTACTTGTGATGCTGATGATGACTGGGGTTCAGAACTTGCGCTGCGTAAGGCGAACCCGAATTACGGCATCAGCGTCAACTCTGAAACACTCAGGCACGATCAACAGATTGCACTTGGGAACTCAGCGAAACAGAACACGTTCAAAACGAAGCACCTGAATATTTGGTGCTCCGCTTCAACGGCATGGATGAACCTGCAAGCGTGGAACGCTTGCGCCGATCCTACTCTGAACGAAGATGACTTCTCAGATGCCGAGTGTGTAATCGGCCTCGACCTGGCATCGAAGCTGGACATCGCCGCCGCAGTTAAACTGTTCCGGCGCCGGATCGAAGGCATAGATCATTACTTCGCGTTTGGTAGCTGGTATCTGCCAGAAGAACGCGCACTTCGTCCTGAGTGTCAGCACTACCAACAATGGGTCCACGACGGAATACTGACGGCAACCCCGGGTAACGTGATTGACTACGCCGCCATTGCGGCGGACCTCACTTCAGACATCAAGACGTATCAGGTTCGGGAACTCGCGTTCGATCCCTACAACGCGACACATCTTGTTCAACAGTTGAACGCCGAAACCGGAGTCGTGACGGTTGAAGTACCTCAAACGGTTAAGACACTGTCGGAGCCGATGAAACAGTTCGAAGCTCTAGTCATTGCCGGACGCTTTCACCATACAGGCGACTCCGCGTTCACCTGGATGGTAAGCAACGTAGTTGCCCACACGGACGCGAAAGACAACGTGTATCCGCGCAAGGATAAGCCAGAGTCCAAGATAGACGGTGCGGTCGCAACCATCACCGCACTATCCCGCGCGTTGGCGCTGCCCACTTTAGAATCCACCCGTACGCAGTACGCGACTTACGTTCCGCTGTTCTCCGTTTAGAGACACTTATCTTGAAGACAAACAAACTCACAAAGTTCCTGCGGTCGCTGAATCCGTTCTCGCTCGAAAACCCGAGCGTTCCGCTCTCCCTCGCGTTGTCTTCAATGGGCATGGGTGCGCTCACGGACTCCAATGAGGCGGTGAGTGAACAATCTGCCTTGCAGGTTCCGACCGTGCTGGCGTGTGTACGTATCCTCTCAGAGGGTATTGCATCCTTGCCGTTGCGTGTGTACGAAGAACTTCCACGCGGCCGCAAGCTGGCGAAAGATCATTCACTCTATTACCTGCTAACGACCAGACCGAACCCGGAGATGAGTTCAGTTGACTTCTTCGGGACACTGGCGGTTCATGCGGTGCTCTGGCAAAACGCATACGCGGAAATCGAACGTGACGGCTATGGACGAGTTATAGCCTTATGGCCGCGCCTGCCTTGGCGTACGAAGTCCGTTCGTCAGAACGGGCGACTCGCGTACGAAACCACGGACACTGCATCTGGAGCCAGTCGCATACTCGACGCCGACAACGTTATTCACATCGTTGGTTTCAGCCTCGATGGTTGGACAGGCACTTCGCTTATCTCTCTCGCTCGCCAGTCTGTTGGACTGGCGATGGCGGCCAGCCGATTTGGCGCCCGGTTCTATGCAAACGGCAGTCGTCCCGGCGGAGTGCTGGAACTCTCGAACAACTTGACGCCTGAAGACATGAAACGTCTTCGCGAAGACTTCGAAGCCATGCAGACCGGCGCGAACACACACCGGATTACTGTGCTGAACCCAGGACAGAAGTATGTGCCTGTTGGCATCGAACCTGTTGCCGCACAGTACATTGAAACTCGAAAGTTCGAACGCTCCGAAATAGCTTCGACCTTCCGCGTTCCGGCCTACATGGTGGGCGCTGTTGAGAAGACATTGAAAGCGACCGTGGAAGCTCAGAACATGGAGTTCCTCACGTATTCACTCTCCCCTTGGCTCAAGCGGTTCGAGACTGAATTTCAGCACAAGCTGCTCCTGAACATCGGCCGCAACGCCGGTAAGTACTCTTTGAAGTTTTACATCGGCGACCTGGTCAAGATCGACACGGCTGCCAAGACTGCTTCATTCACCGCCGGACGCAATGGCGGCTGGCTATCGGTGAATGACGTACGCGAGCTGGACGATCTACCGCCTATCGAAGGTGGTGACACTTATCTCGTTCCTCTGAACATGGTCCCGGCGACATCAAGCGCGATTGACATTGAAAGTGAAGATGAACCGGCAACCACACCTGTTCCGGATGTCCCGGTCAATCCCGACGAGATACCGGCGTTAGAAGTCAAATCGACTCTGTTTCCGGTATTCGCCGACGCGATTAACAGGCTTCAGCATCGCGCCAAGCGCGATTCCGCCGCGATTAGTCAGGCATTGACGCCGGTTATCGAATCACTTCGAGTATCCCTCAACAGCGGTCTTGCTGGTTCCGAGGTAACGAAAGCGGTCAGTAAGTATCTTGCGGGCGTGGAAGTACGCTCGCAGACGTGGGCCAACGAGCCCACGACGGCTCCCGATGAATGGCAGAGGCTACTCAAGTCACTGGTATTCGCCACTGAACGAGATAAGGCTGACGAACGAGCAAGAAAGGTTTTGAATAATGAATAAGAGAGAGTTTCGGAATATCCGCGCGAGGGAACTGCGGGTCTCAACTAATGACAAAGGCCAGCGAGTACTCGCCGGTTATGCCAGCATCTTCAACTCGCTTAGTGAAGACCTCGGTTGTTGGCGTGAACAGATTCTCCCCGGCGCGTTCAGCAAGTGCCTTGCGTCCAATCCCGACATCGTGTGTCTGCGGGACCATAACCCGACGCTCCTGCTCGGACGGACGAAGTCCGGCACGCTGCGAGTATCGCAAGACGACATAGGGTTACGCTTCGAGTGCGACCTTCCCGAAACGACTCAAGCCAATGACCTCGTTGCTTCCATTGAGCGCGGTGACGTTGACGGTTGCTCATTCGGGATGTACTGCACTTCTGATAACTGGCGCGACGACAACGGCATGACCGTCCGGGACGTTATTGAGGCCGAAGTGTTTGATTGTTCGGTGGTCACGTATCCAGCGTATCCGGCAACGGCTGTCTCGCTTCGTTCACTGTTCCCTGACGGAGGAATCGAGCCGCCCGCGAAGGAATCGCGGGCCGACGGCTGCACTTGTGAGTGTGACCCGTGCAAAGCCGGGAACTGTGCTGACTGCACTGGCGATCCGTGCGACTGCGACGGCTGTACCTGCAATGAATCTCGTAGCATGAAGATGCGCGTTCGCATCGCATCCTCTCTCTAAGTTTCCACAATATCCTGCACGGCCTCGCGCCGCCCTTGAATGGGCAACGTGCAAGTAGTGAATCCCGCCCAGGCTCCTGCCGAGCCGCAAGCAAACACCTGACGCCGCAACGGCGCAGCAAGTCCCTCCAAAGGTGAACTAAATGAACAGCAAAGAACTTCGCGCGAACCGCGCACAGTTTGTGGCCGAGGCCCAGGCACTCATTCCCGCCGACGGCAAGATCACTGGCGAAATCCGTACCAAGTTCGATTCCATCATGGCGGACGCGGACCACATGGCGGCCGTTATCACGCGGCTTGAAACTGAAGAGCGTTCCGCCGCCGAGACTCGCGGCCAGAATCTGAATCTGCCCAATCCTGGACAGAACGTCGATGCCGATGGGCGTACCCCCGAGCAGCGCAAGAAAGATGTGAGTGCAGCTCTGCGTACATATCTGTCTACTGGCAGGATTGAAACCAGAGACCTCACTGTCGCGGGTAATGGCGTCATTATCCCGACCGGCGTTGCAGATCCCAATGTTGCACTGAAGTCTGCCGGCTCGATTTATTCGCTCGTCGGCAAGATGTCCACTGCAACCGGCGAACCTATGAAAGCCCCGACGTTGAACGATACCGGCAACGGTTTCGTGCTGAATAGCGCCGGTATCACCACGACCGATCCTTCGACCGGCGGTCCCACCATCAGCGTTGACGATCTTCGCAGCAACCCGATTCTCATCGAGAACTCGCTGTTGCAGGACAGTTCTTTCGATCTTGCATCGTACGTGGTCGCCGCGATCGCCAGACGGTACGAGCGCACCGCCGCGAAGTACATCACGCTCGGCAACTCCAGCAACGTCGGCGCACTGACGGCGATTACTGCGGGTATCACGACCGGAACCACGGGCGCGTTGAAATATGCCGATTTTGTTTCCGCGTTGGTTGCGCTTGATCCCGCATACAGCGAGGCGGCTGTTTGGACGCTCAACAACGCTACTCTGGGCGTGGTTCTCAACCTCGTTGATAGCCAGAACCGCCCGCTGTTCCTGGCCTACAACGATGGCGCGGCCAGCGGCTTCGTCGGCTCCATCCTGGGACACCCAGTGAAGATCAACCCGTACCTGCCGAACGTTGCCACCGGCAACGTGGCCGTGCAGTTTGGTGACTTCAAGTCCGGCTACACGTTCCGCGAGGTTCAGCCTGGCGTCGTGCTCCGCCGCCTCGATGAGCGTTACGCGGAACTGAACAAAACTGGGTTCGTGGCGTTCGCGCGCGTCGGCGGCGCGGTGATTGACGCGGGAACTTCGCCAATCCTGTCCATTACCGTAAAGTAACTCAACCCTGATGGGCGGCGGCGAACCTGTCGCCGCCCTATCTCACTTCGATGAACTGGGGCGCCGGACATGAACGAAGTTACCCGGGCGAGTTCATTAGGTCTGCTTCAATCCTTTCAACTTACCTGCCTTAAAGAGAATCTTGATGCCCGTATCCCTTCAGCGCGTCCCCGGCACGATAACCGAACCAGTATCGCTTGACGATATGAAGAACGCCTTGCGCGTTGACTTCAACGATGACGACGCCCTCATAGGTGGCCTCATTACGGCGGCTCGCTATCATGCCGAGAGCCTTACTGGTCGCAGTCTCGTAAATCAGCAATGGATCTACAACCTCGATAACTTCCCGTATTGGTGCTTTGCTGGCGGCCAGTACGCGCCGTCTCTCCCGGCGCCGAGTACGTGGAACAACGGCGCGATGAATACCCGGTGGCTTGAGTACGTGACGATCGACATTCCACGCCCCCCACTGGTAACTCTCGACTCCATCAAGTTTATCGACCAGAACTACGAGCAACAGACGCTCGACACTTCGCAATACGTTGTGGATACGACGTCCGAACCCGCGCGGGTTTTGCCCGCCTCTAATCTCAGTTGGCCGGTAACGGCATACGTGCCGAACGCAGTAACACTCTCATTCACGGCTGGCTACGACTCGGTACCAGAACCTATCAAGGTTGCGATCCGTTTGATGGTCACGAACTGGTACGAGAACCGGGCGGATAGCGCCACGGTTCCGAAGGCTGCTGAGTACATTCTCAGTTCGTACCGCGCACAAGGTCTAGGCATCCGATGATTTCAGCCGGCGAGTTACGACATCGTATCCAGATACAATCCCCGAGCACGTCTCAGGATAGCGTCGGGCAACCGACGGCAGAATGGACGACGTATCACACCTGCTGGGCGAAGATCGCCACGACCAAGAACACGTTCCTCTTCCAGACGAACGAGTTCACCAGCAAGACATCGTTCGTAATTTCCATAAGGTACCAACCCGGCGTGACTATATCGGTAGCGGACCGGATTCTCTTCAAGGGAGAAGTGTATGAGATTGAGTTCCTCGACAACGTGAAGCAGCTCAATCAGGAAGTACGTCTTACCTGCCATGTCCTGAACGATTCTACGGAATAACCTATGTCAGACATTATCAACTTCGAGATAGATACCGCAGACTTCGAACGCAAGTTGACGGAACTGGGCGTGAAGATGGCGAAGAAAGTCATCAAGGCCGCCGTCATCAAGGGCGGCCGTGTACTCCAACAGTCGGTCATTACTCATGCTCCCGAGCGTACGGACAACGTGCAGGGCGGTAATGCCTTACCGCCTGGCGCGCTGAAGGCCGACATCCACATTGACGTTCACATGATCCCCGAGAAAGAGTCTGCGGTGGTCCGCGTCGGACCGGGCAAAGACACGAAGTATGTTGGATGGTTCCTAGAAGAGGGCCACAACATTACCACGCGCGGCGGTAGCCGCAAGGGCCGCAAGGTAATAGGCCACGTCCCGCCGCACAAGTTCATGGTTCCCGCCTTCGACGCCGCGAGCAATGAAGCGTTGGCCGCCGTAACCGACACGATCATGGAAGCAGTTGCAGAAGAAGAGAGTGCGGAGCCGAACCAATGATCCAGCAAGACATCGTAACTCTCCTGACTTCCAGCTCGGCACTGAACGCGCTCGTGAGCACCCGTATCTATCCCGTCGTGATTCCTACCGGCTCGTCTCTGCCATGCGTAACCTACAGCGTCACCAGCAACGTAGTCATTGACGGTTACTCGCTCGACATGCAGGGACTAAACCGGGCGCGAGTATCCGTGGATGTGTTCAGCACCAGCTACCTTGAGGCGCACACGACGGCTCAGGCCGTCCGCGCCGCTCTCGACGGATACACGGGCGGCGACATTCAACTCATCTATATTGAGAACGTTCAGGACTTTTACATGAGCGACGCGGAAATATATCGTGTCGCCCTCGAACTGTTCGTATTCACGACAGCAGCCTAATTCACAAAGGACAACAACTATGAGCAGCAAATCAGGTATCGGAAAAGGTACAACTTTCAGCATCAAGACGAGTGGCAGCACGTTCGTTGCGGTCGCTGAGATAACGGACATTAAGCCCATGTCTTACAAAATGGGCACCACGGACAGCACTTCTCTCGACTCCACCAACTCCGAAGTCATCGGCACGATCCCGGATTACGGTGAGGTGAGCCTCACTGGCAAGTATCTGCCGGCCGACGCGGGACGCGTGGCTCTGCTCGCCGCCTTTGACGGCGCCGTCCATGAGTTCAAACTGCAACTCCCCAAACTTGCCTTGCAGACCACGGCTGGTGACCTCTACGACTTCATGGCGATCCTGACGGAGTACACGCCTATCAGCGACGTGAACGCGACGAAGCCTCTGGAGTTCAGTTGCAAAATGAAGATCAACGCACTCCCGACTCTGACCGCCGGCAGCTAACAACTCCTGTTGCTCATAGCGTAGAGGGCGGGTCACATCCCGCCCTCGCGTACGCCACAACTCCAAGGAAACATAGTAATGAGTAAGAAGAACTCTGTAGCAAACACGCCGGCCGATCCTACGCTCCCGAAAACCAAGCTCACATTGCATGGCGAAGATTACTGGTTGTGCTATGACTTCAATGCTCTGGCGACTGCGGAATCCCTGACCGGGCTGAACATGCTGGACAGCATGACCTTTCAGAACATTGGCGTGAACAAGATACGCGCCTTGCTGTTTGCCGCCATGCTCAAGTTCCAACCTAAGATCACGCTCGAACAGGTTACAAGTCTTATGCCCCATCCGGCGGCTCTCGGGGAATACGTGCATATTGTCGAGACTCTGGCGAAGGCCTACTTCGGCGCAAACAACGTTGAAGGCGTAGTCGAGAACGAAAGCCCAAACGTGCAGGCGCCGGAGAGCGAAAGCTAACTCCGGCGGAGTTGTGGTTGCACCTATGGTCTGAGGCCCGCGTCACGCTTCGCCTGTCCGATGAAGAGTTCTATGCGCTGACACCCAGGCAATTTGCCATCTTGCGTAAGTTCCACGGGTATGAGGTACGTCACCGGGAACTGTTGAACGGGCTGGTATGTTCAACGACCGCTAACTACAGCATGGATGCTCCTGAGAAACCTCTCAAGGCCGCGGACTTCATGCCTTCGCAGTGGGAAAACAAGCCAGCGCCGCGCAAGCGGATTAACCGCCGGGCCGTGGCTAGAACAATCAGAACGATGTTCGGTGGATAAGGATTAAGACTCATGTCCGTAGCGTCACTCAGCGTTAACGTTAAAGCAAACACAGCCAGCTTTACGAGCAGCATGGACCGCGCGAAGTCGGCTGCGAAGCAGGCAATGGCTGAGACTCGTAAAGAGGTTACGGAGTCCAACCATTCCCTTGCTCTGTTCGGTGAAACGTTCGGCGTAGGAATCCCGCGTCATATCCGGACGTTCGTTAGCGAACTTCCCGGCGTATCAGCCGCCATGTCGGCGGCGTTCGACGGACTGGCTATCGTCCTACTCGCCAAGGTTCTTATTGAAGCTGCCGAGAAGGCGTATGAGTTCGGTCAGGCCATCACCGGGACGGGTGAAAAGTCTAAAGAGGCCCGAGAGAAAGCTGCTGAGGCTTTCGAAGCCATCACCACGGACATTCACACGTCCAACGATGAACTGGCGTTAACTGACATCCGCCTCAAGAACGCGATCGCCAAGCTAGAGGGCAAACCGCAGAACGGTTTGGCTGAGGCTCTGGCCGAAGCCAACGTCGAGGCTAACAAGCTATTCAAGTCTCTGGATGAAGTAGTCAAGAAAGAGGTTGAAGCACTCAAGTCTAGTAACGCTACTGCTTTCTCTCAGGCAATTATTGGCAATGCCGGTAACGAGTCGCTGCAAAAGATATTCACCGACTACAAAGCCGACATCGACAAGATCAAAGAGGAGTATTACGGGCGGACGCACAACGGCTCTGACGAGGAAAAGAAGACAGCGTCCGACGAGATGAACTCTGAGATTCATGCTCGCACCGCAACGGGTCTGACTACCGCCACCAACTATCAGACATGGTTGCAGGGTGAACAGAACCGTTACAACAAACTCAAGACACTTCCGTGGTACGACGATACAACGGGTCTTGCCTACGACCAGAGTGCGGTACTTCCCCAGTCTAAGAGCCAAGTAGACCTATTCCGTTCGCTGCTTGACCAGCAGAATATGTCTTCCAGCATCGTGCAGGATAAGGCAACCGAGAGGGGTGTACAGGGTAAGAAAGATGCGGGCGCCGCTGCACGCAAAGCGGCTGAGGAACAGAAGCGGTTAGACGAAGACCAATGGAAGCAAATAGAAGAGAACGCACTTCGCACTGCTGACGGTCACAAGAAAAGCCTAGCTGAACAAGTGGCGTATTGGGATTCCGTAACTCAGGTACGCGCAGGCAACGCTCTCAAACTCCGCGACAAGAAAGCCGATGTCCATGACGAAGATGATGTACAGGACATGGCGGCTCTCAATGCTTATTACAACAAGACTGAAGCGGCCGCGAAGGTCGCATCCCGCGCGATAGACGAGTTCAATAAGGCAGTCAGGGAAGGCTCAAAGCAAGCTGCGGAACTGACCGGAAAGCAGATTGCCTGGTCAGAACATACGGGCCAGATTAGTCAGGCCGATGCCGCCATGCAACGCATGACGGCTCACACACAGGAATATCTTACGGCGATACGTATGCTCAATCGCGAGCGTGCGGATATCCTCACAGACCAGACCCTAACGCCAGAACAGCGTAGCGCAAAGCTACGCGCGAACGGCAACTCCGTCACCAGCACGATTGGTAACTACGAGCTGCAACATGCACAGGACGTAGACTCGGCCGGTTCACTGACGGCCAAAGGCGCAGTCAAAGACTTCTGGCGAACCATGGTGGATGAATCGCAGAACTCCAGCAAAGCCATCATCACTACGATGCTTCAGGCGCAACGCGGCGTAAACGCACAGATATCGGACCTCATTACCGGCCAAAAGACATCATGGTCAAGCCTGTTCCGGCAACTCGGAACAGACTTGATTAACATGAGCCTCACCAAACTGGAAGGTTCTTCAATAGTCAGCGGAATCGGTAAGACTCTTGGCAGCGCACTGCACATCCCCGGCTACGCCGATGGTGGCGATCCTGACCCTTACCGGACTTCAATCGTTGGCGAGAACGGGCCGGAGTTGTTCACGCCTCGTGGCGTATCCGGCCACATTACATCCAACCGCGACCTTCGCACGATGGCAACGGCTGGTGGCGTGGTCTATCAGGTAGGCAATATCAATGCCTCGGGCGCGAATCAGGCTGAAGTCGAGATGCGCGTACAACGCGGCATGGTTCTAGCTCACAACCAAGCGGTGAAGACTTCCACACAGCAATTGCGAGAACAGTCTTTGCGCCGTCCGTCACGGACTCGATAGAGGAACAACAATGGCAACTTGGGCACCAATCACAGCAACAGAAATTCAGGATGCCGCTGGCAATCTAATGCCGAGCGGCGTTATCACCTTCACGCCCACGGACGCGGGCGGCCGGCCGCTTGCGTTTCATGCTGCGACCGGCGGACTCACTGTTCCTACTCCCGCTTCGACAACGATTACCAATGGGGTGGTTCAGTCTGGGTTCCATGTGGCGTCCTCGGCTTCTTCTAACCCGAACCCCTACTACACCGTAACTGTAATGGACAGCAATACCGGAACGGTAATCACGCTAACTGGCGTTGTCGTTCCTGATGCCGGTCTGAATCTGGACTCGTACATACCTGCGGGTCCGAGTATTCCGTCGGGAAGTGGGGGGAACTGGTCGTTCAATGAAATTCCCTCGGGCACGATAAACGG
The DNA here is from genome assembly GCA_963777415.1 of uncultured Acidobacteriota bacterium. Classification (GTDB taxonomy): domain Bacteria; phylum Acidobacteriota; class Terriglobia; order Terriglobales; family Acidobacteriaceae; genus JAEZPW01. The sequence goes on along the minus strand of CAVZQL010000012.1, from coordinate 6,891 downwards.
AACGAACACCACATTCACGCTCGCGCATACCCCGGTTGCCGGGACTTTGATGTTGTTCCTGAACGGTGTGCTCGTAATGCAAAACGCGGACTACTCGCTGTCCGGAAACACTGTCACGTTCAGTACCGCGACCGGGTTCTATGGTGCGCCCAAACCGGGCGACACCGTCATTAGTCTCTACAGGTTCTAAGGAACAATAATGGCACTCGCACCAATCACAGGCACGAAGATTCAAGACGCGGCTGGCAATCTACTGGCACTCGGACAGATTACGTTCACGCCCACGGACGGGAACGGAACTCCGATCCCGGCTCACTCCAATGCGGGCGGGTTCATCACCACGGCACCCGCCGTGGCTACCATCACGAACGGAACAATTCAGTCTGGATTTCAGGTTGCGGCATCTCCGGATGTATCTCCGTTGAATCTGAACTATACCGTTACGATCACGGATGCCGTCAGCGGCGATGAATTATTGGTGCTGCCTGGTGTCACCGTTCCTGAAGTTGGAATCGACTTCGATACGTTCGACCCGTCGGCATTGCTGCCCACTATCCCGTCTGCCCCTGTCTTTGCACAGGTTAACAGCGATTGGAACGCCTCTTCCGGTGTAGCTCAGATTCTCAACAAGCCCGTGATTCCGACCATCCCTGTAACCAGCGTAGCTGGCAAGACGGGGGCCGTGGCATTGGTGGAAAGCGACATCGCCAACCTCGTGACCGACCTTGCCGCGAAAGCCGCTAAAGGCGCGAACACTGACATTACTTCGTTGACTGGACTGACCGGAGTTATCAAGATAAATGGAGACACTGGATTATCCCGCACCGCCGCTGGAACCGTCGCAGTAGGCAACGGTTCGGCGGGTGACTACACAGGAACGCTGAAACTCGCAGCCATCGCTTCTGCATCCGGCACGGTTATATCCTCTGAGTCGTGGTCTGGTGGCGACATAGCCACCTTCAACCCTAACCCATCACAAGTAGGGCCGTGGGGTGTCTCCATCAACGGTGCGGGTTCTGGAGTGAATAGCGGTGGCGACATCTACCTACGGCTCAAAGAGATAGCTATAGTGGGTAGTACAGCTGGTGTCAGCCGTGGTTTGCGGGTCATGTCTACTGTCGGTGGTACGGAATTAGCTCGGTTTGACCTTGCTGGCGTAACAGCTCCTAAACTTCAAGCCACCATCACAGACCCTGCTAATCCGGGCGTGATAATCAAAGCCGCAGCCTCGCAAACCGCTGACCTCCAGCAGTGGCAATTCAACCGGCACTCCGCTGGCGAAGGTCACGAGTGCGGGTGTGATGACTACGACTGGTATGTCGGTTGTAAGTGCGGGACAGACTAACTTTGCCGTTTACGGCGACGGTAGTTTCACGGCGGCTGCAAACTCCCACACTAACCCTTTCGTTGTGGACAGCAACAGTAACCTCACATGCGGCGGTAGCGCAGAGATACAGGGTGACCTCACTGTAGACGGCAACTTGTCCAGTGGCGACATCTATGCTAACGCCTTATACCTAACAGGCGGTGTCACCTGTACAGGACTTATTCATCTAGTCCGCTCATGGTTCCCACCGCAGCCTCTAATCAGGCTCTGACGGTCAGGGGCGCTGTTTCGCAATCTGCCGACTTACAGCAATGGCAAACCAGCACTGGAAGCCCACTGACAAAGATCGACCCCAACGGCAACCTCTCAATGGTTGCGGGCACGGCTACGGTGGGCAAGGGCGTTCCGGTTATCGTTGCGAAGGTTAGCTTGACGGGACAAACTGCTGCTATTGGCGTTACAAATCTCTATACACCGTCCGCCGCAGGAACCTATCGGGTAACATGTGCATTACCCTACAAGTCAGGGGCACGGCAGGGCAGATTCTCCCGTACATCGGTTTCAACAATGGATACTTGACCTCGACGGCATACTATTTCCTACCGACTGCTTTGAATTCGACAGACGCACTAGGAACAAGTTGGGGCGGAGTTACAACCATTCACTCGACATCAGGGTCTCCCATCAGCTATCAGGTTTATTTTAGTGGCGTGACTGGTTCCCCACAATACGGCATAGATGTAGTAGTAGAGCAACTTCAATAACTAGGGTATAACAATGGCATTTAGCAAAGACTTTCAAGACAACTGCGGCGTAAGCCACCCATCGGCTTACTGGAGGGTAGTACTTGCTGCCATCGACAAGTCGGCAAAACTGGCACGAGTCGTGTTTTACGCTTATGTGGATAAGGCTTCGGCGGACGCTGGCAAGGCTCCATTTCGGGAGCGGTCAAAGAGTACAACGTTAACGGCACTCAGTTCGATGTGTACTTCGCGACAGCGTTCTCAACCCGGCTGACAACGATCCATATAAGTCAGCTTACACACTGGCATCGGCTACGTTAGACGTATTGGTCACACCCGAAGTCCCGGCTGTTCCAGAGGTCAAAGACGCTGACGGAACCGTAACGATACCTGCTGTTGCTGCTGTTCCCGCCGTGTACGCCAGTTACTTTGATGGTGCGACAGCGGTCTAAACGCGGCACCATCCCGCCAGAAACTCCGCCCACAACTCTCCCCTGAAACGTTCTATACGGTAGCCACTCTGCCGGTACAGCACCATGCCTAAAGGTTCCGAATGAGACCCCTTAATCCCCTTACAATTTGCAATACCCCGTTCGAGGACGGACAGCCTCACGGCTGGTCAGCGGTTCCGTCATCTCGTCAGTCTCTCCGTCGTATTCGAAGGCTCTGAAGACCACGTGCCGGAACAACCTCAACGTTGTTTCGTCGTGCTATCCCGGTGAGCAGGTCTATGTTGAAGGCTGGCTCAATGCATCTGGATTGACGGGCCACCCGTCTGACGGCGCCGCATGGACTCTGAGTATTGGACTCGTCTATTACGACGCGTCCGGTTCCTACATCGCATGGAACTCTTCAAGCAACTTAAGATCACAGCCGGGACAGGCTGGACGATGGTTAGCGACACGTTCACGGCTCCCGCCGGGGCCGTGACATGCCAGCCCTGGGTTCAGATTGACGCAACCGACACGGCTATCACAGCCGGTAACTACTACGGGCTGGTAGCCGCTCCGCTATGGGCGCCGCTTGTTTGCGGCACGTTCATTCTCCCCATGCCCACGAGTCCAGCTCCTCGCCAGATTGACTTCGAGGTCAATGAACACGTTGGCGTGACGCAGTCTCCGTTCACGCTCCAGACACAGACACAAGTATGGCCGGGCGCGGATTGGTGGACAGCGAGTATCTCAATGCCGTCAATGCAGAACACGAAAGCCGATGCGTGGGTCGCGTGGCTGATGTCGTTGCGCGGGATGCAGTATGCGTTCCTGCTTGGCGATCGTAGCGGCAAGGCTCCGAACGGACGACCTACTGGAACGCCTGTCGTTGACGGATCAGTTACAACGAACAACCTGCCGACTTCGCAGGTTCTCTACACGAGGGGCTGGTCACCGTACTCGCTTAACAATCTGCGTCCCGGCGATTACATCCAGCTCGGCTATCGGCTGTACACGGTTCTAACCCCGGTCAATGCAGACCTCAACGGCAAGGCTGCTGTTTCTATCTGGCCTTCGCTTCGTGAACAGCCCGCCGATGGTCAGAGGATATTCACGACGAACACGCAAGGCGTGTTCCGTCTCGCCGACAATAAACGGGACTGGACGATACATGCAGAGAAGATCGTCAACATTGCCTTCAAAGGGATTGAGGCTCGCTAATGGCACGTAACCTATCCGCGGCAATGGAAGCGGCCGTCCAACAGCCCGTCGTCTTCACAGCTCTGCTCTTCGACCTGACCTTTGCCGACAATACCTACCACATGTGGTTCGGAATCGGGAACCTTGTTTGGGGGACCACTACTTATTCCGGTGTAGGGACGCTGGGCAAGGTCAGTACGATCACGGAAGGCAACGGCGTCGAAGCTCAAGGTGTGAAGCTCAGCCTGTCGGGTATCGATCCGACGTGGCTGGCCGAATCCATGAACGAGATTAACCTCGCCACCCGAGCCAAGATTTACCTTGCTCTGCTCGATAACAACGGCGTCATCATCGCCAACCCGGTATGCATGTACACGGGCGTCATGGACGGGCCGAAGATTGATTTGGACTCGCAGACTGCCGTTATCACCATCGACGTTGAAGACAAAATGATCGAACTCAACCGCAGTCGTGGCGGCCGGCTCACCTCGCAGGACCAGCGTAGCCGCTATCCAGATGACAAAGGGCTCGACTTCGTGAGCCTCAACCAAGACAAGAATCTCGTGTGGGTGCCTTAAGTTTATGCGCGTAGATCACTGGGAACACAAGCTCCACAAATACATCCTTGCGAAAGCAACGGAACCCTTTCCGGGGAACGAACGACTGTTCGCTCTTTGTAGCGGACGCGATTGTCGCCATTACCGGCGCGGACGTTGCTACTGACTACCGAGGCAAGTACGACTCAAAGGAATCAGCTTTCCTGCTCATTCGCCAGTTGACCGGTGGTTCAACTGTGGAAGATGTCGCGGAACACGAGTTCCCGAAGCACGACTTCAAAGAGGTTCCGGTGCTCTTCGCCCAACGCGGCGATGCCGTGCTCTTAGACGGTGACGAGGGCTTGGCTTTGGGCATTGTTCACCTGGACGGCAAGCACGCCCTGTTCGTTTCAACGAACGGGCTAAACAAGATTGAACTCAGCAAGTGCAAACGCGCGTGGAGGGTAGGCTAATGGCAAAAATCGCACTCGGGATTGCCCTCGTCGCTGGGGCCATAGCTTTAACCGTGGTCACGGGCGGCGGCGGCGCATGGTTGGGCTTTGCCATGCTTGGACAGACCACTACGCTTACAGCAGGTGAGGTTGCCGCTCTGTCAATGTCTATGGGCATGATGGGCGGAGGAATGATTTTCTCGTCTATCGCTCAATCTCTTTCAGGCGGCGGACCCTCGACGTCGCAGTCCGTCCGGCAACCAACCGCGTCCCGGCAAACGATCTACGGTCAGTCGCGCGTAACCGGAACCACGATCTACTTCTCGTCGATTGATCACACAATCAATCAGGTCGTAGCCTGGGCGTCTCACCTTTGCCAGAGCGTGGATTACATCTATCTGGACGGGCGGCAGGTGTTCTTCCAGTACGGCGGCAGTCATGGGATTGCCGACGGCTACACACACTACGACGCGTCCGGCAACTCCTACAACTTCAAATCCTCCAGCGGCAACACCAAGGTTGCCTGCTTCTCGACTCTGGGGGATGGAACCTGGCTCTCGTCGCTGCATAACACTATTGGCGGGACTGGCTACCCGCTCAACAATGGCGGCGACCCCAACTGGACTTCGGACTGCACGCTCAACGGCATCTGTGCGACTCACGTTGCAACGGGATATGACACGTCCATGTTCGCAAGCATCCCGAACATCAAAGCGTCTATCCACGGAAAGTGCGACATCTACGATCCTCGGCTCGGGCCGCTGAATACTGACGGTACGGTCAATTCGGCTTACTGCGCTTGGACTGACAACGCCGCTCTCATCATTGCGACTTTCTTCAACTCGGACTACGGCTTCGGCTATCTGTGGTCTGAAATAGACATTACGCAACTCATTGCAGCGGCCAACATCTGTGACGAACAGGTACTGCTTGCGGCTTACAGAGTTGGAGCATGGACGGCGAACTATCACTACGCTCTGGGGCAAATGATTGTTGACAGCAACGGTCGTATGCAAACTGTCAGCGGATTCAGCACTGGCTACGTATCAGGTTCAGCTACGTCGGGTGGTTCGCACCCGACTTGGGGAACGTCGCTCGGTTCCGTCACCTACGATAATCAAGTTACGTGGACTGCGGGACTCGTAGGTAGCGGCATCAGCGAAGCGATACACAATCAACGGTGTTGTGGACTGGGCTTCGACTCCTGGCGATACCCTAACGGCTTTGCTTGCGGCCATGGAAGGCCGCATCTCGCTGGGATGGTCTGGTTAAGATATTCCCGGCGGCATGGACTGGGGCGATCTGCATTCGACATGGGCGACCTTGTCGATGGATGACCATTCAGAAGCTAAGGCCCGCGACCTCGCTAACGCGATGCGCGGAACCTACATTGTCCGTCCTATCCGTACAACGTGGTTGGGTACGACAAAGATCACAAAGATAATAACGTCTTTGACGGACAGTGGCAGCCTGTCGATATTCCCAACTATGCACAGGACGCGCTCACGGGTACGGAACCGATGCCAATCTCGCCGCTGATGGCGGCGTTAAACTCTGGCAAGGCCGTCGCTATGGGTACGTAACCTCATGCGGTCAGGCACAACGTCTGCTCAAGATATACCTGCTCCGAAACCGGCAGCAGTGGTCAGGCACCCTGAAGCTAAATCTGTCTGGCATCCAAACCTGTCCCGCCGACAACATCCAATTCACTTGTTCGGTGTATAGCTGGACAAACAAACTGTTCGAGGTTCAGTCTCTCCGTTACGTGCCGAACATCGAAGACGGCAAACCGCCAACAATGACGATTGAAGTAGACGTCAATGAGACAGACCCATCGTGTCCACATGGAGTTCGGCTGAAGAGCTGGGATTGCAGAACACTCCATCCCCGGCGTTGCAAGACTCGTTAAAGTAGTTGACCCCACGGGATTGACGCTTGAGGCCGACGCCAGCGTTGCTGTTGTCGGCTTGGACGGTATTGTGACGCCGCGTACTTGGCGTCTTCGACCCAACCTGACGATCCGTTCACCACGTCCGGCGGTAACATCGCGATTCAGTACCAGAAGAACGGTGACACCGCCTGGGCTGACTACGGCATCGCAACTGGCGCTACTACCAGTGTAAGTATTACAGGTGTGGTTTCTGGGCAGGCCTACAACGTTCAGATTCAGGCGCATCACGGCAATGGCGCGCTTGGTAATTG
>CAVZQL010000011.1:0-345417 GCA_963777415.1 uncultured Acidobacteriota bacterium | reverse complement strand
TCGGCCTTACCACTTGGCGACCGCGCCATCTTCAAAAAGATCAACTTTCGTCCTTTAAGCTTAGAAATCCAGCTTCGGACCTCCGCAAAACAGCTCAAGAACGAAACCCTCGCTTAACGCGAGGGCCAGATGTCTGGAGCGGGAGACGGGATTTGAACCCGCGACTTCGACCTTGGCAAGGTCGCACTCTACCACTGAGTTACTCCCGCTCTACATCTTGGATTATATAGGCCGGAAAAAAGAGCGTCAAATCTGAATCACGCCTCGCAGCCCAATTTCAGGTAACCAAATCGAGCTACCTTGCTACTCACGTTGACGCAACTTTACGAACTTTGACTAACCCTTACGACCGCCAGGAACGGACCCCTAATCTAACTCATTACAAGTCAAGTCGAATGCCGCAAGCCGGCGGCAGGAGGAAGAGTATGAATCGGTGGAAGGTGATAGCAGGCAGTTTAGCACTCGCGATCGGATTGAGTGGCGTCGCTATGGCGCAACCCAATCCGCGGGATTGGGAGCATCACGACAAGCAGGATCATGACCGGCACGACCGGGACGATCACAAGCATGATAAGGACCGTGATCGTGACCGCAACAATGGTTATTACCGCGGGAACAATGGTTATTACCAGCGCGGCGACGGCGATCGTGATGACCGCTACCGCAGCAACAACGGTTATTACGGGAACAATGGCTATTACCGGAGAGGCGATGGCGATCGCGATGATCGTTATCGCAACGGTCAGTATGGCTACTATCCGAACGGCGTGTACTATCCGAACGGCAGGTACTATCCAAACGGCGCGTATGGATATCCCAAACCGTAATGGACGATGGGGTTATGGCGCTAATACCCCGAGCGCCGGCTCGGCCCGCTAAAGCAACGAACGCCACTTCGTCAGCTCATCTAGTTTCATCGCTTCTGGGTCTTTCCCTTGCTACAATCAGAGTTGCTCATGATTGTTCCCCAAATCATATTTTTCTGCGCTCTGGCTGGACTGATCAGCAGCACCGGTTTTGTTGTTCTCATCGTGGTAGCTGCGGCACGGTTTCGCCGTCGGCAACGTGTGGAGCGGGCGCTGGAAATCCGAGCTTCCGCCTGTGACGGTACTTAAGCCTCTGTGCGGCTTTGAGCCCGCGCTTGAGGCCAACCTCACCAGCTTCTTCGAGCAGGACTATCCCAAGTACGAGATCATCTTCGGAGCGCGGGATAATCGAGATCCTGCAATCGCGGTTGCGCGAAGGATTGCCGCGTTTTATCCGCATGTTCCGGTGAAGTTCAGATTCTCCGGGGAGCCGGATTGGCCGAATGGGAAAATCTGGTCGCTCAGAAAAATGGCGCGCGCGATGTCGCACGAGTATGTCGTTCTGAGCGACAGCGATGTGCGGGTCACGCCGGAGTACCTGCGCGAAGTTGTGCGTCCGTTGCTCGATCCCAAGGTGGGGCTGGTGACGTGCGTTTATCGCGGCGTCACGGCCGGCAGCATATGGTCCCGCATGGAGGCGCTTGGGTTGTCGGTTGAGATGACGGCGGGCGTGGTTGTGGCGGACATGCTCGAAGGCATGACTTTCGCGCTGGGGCCGACGATGGCCACGCGCAAAGACGTGCTTGAGGCCATCGGTGGATTTGAGGCGCTTGCCGATTTCTACGCCGACGATTACGTGCTGGGCAACGAAGTGTTCAAGTCCGGACGAACCGTCGTGCTCTCGACGCACGTGATCGACAACGTGCTGTTTTATCAATCTTTCCAAAGTTCGATTTCGCACCAGGTGCGATGGATGCGGAGCACGCGATTTTCGCGGCCCGCCGGGCATTTCAGCACCGCGCTGACGTTTGCCATGCCGTTCGGTTTGCTCGGCCTGATTGCTGGTCTCCTTTCCGGACATTGGGTGATTGGGACGGCGATGTTCGGCTTCGCCTTCGTGAATCGCGTGGTGATGTCCGTCGCCGCGGGATGGGGCGTTGTCCGCGACCCGTACGCCCTGCGCGATGCCTGGCTGTATCCGCTGCGCGACCTGATGGGCTTCGGCTGGTGGTGCGCCAGCTATTTCAGCAAAGACATGGTGTGGCGCAAAGGCGAGCGCTACCGTTTTCAAGTCGGCGGACGCATGGTTCCCATCGGGGTTGCCGAGGAAGAATTCCTGGAGCCGGTTGCTGAAGAATCCTCAGAGGCGGTTGCTGTAGATCACCTTTCCTGAACTTTCAACGACAACATATTTTCCCGCCGGGATGAGCGCGTCAACGTGTGCTCGGTGCTGCTCCGGCACGAAGAGGAACACGCGCTCGGGAGAATTCCATGCGCGTAGCAGATCGGAATCCTTGATCCAGATGTGGGGCGCGTCGGGGAAGGTGGAACCGAACCACATGGACGTGGTGCGTCCGTTGACCAACTCGATCGGGCGCTTGAGATAGAAGAGGAGCGACGATCCGAACGCCTGGTCGCCGTAGATCATCACATGATCGCTGGGTTGTATGATGCGTTCGACCTGCCGGGCCATGTTGCGCGATGAGAGATACGGATCGAAGCGGACGAGCGCAATGTGCGCGGCAATCAGGAACAGCGCCATCGTGACGGCGATGGTCCAAGTGCTGGCGAAATGCTCGCGGCGGCGGCGCAGATAGAGTGCGAGAGCCGGTCCGATGGCGAGTGCGATCACCGCCAAAATCGCGGGAAGGCGTAGCGCGGCAAAAGATGCTCCGGTCAGGTCGAGCATGTGTCCCATGGAGAGGGTGTCGGCATTCAGGTTGGGCTTCGCCAGCTCCGTTCCAATATCGGCAACGAAGGGCAGATGGCGCGAAGACCACAGGCCCGCGATCAGGACGATGGAGGCGAGCAGGGAGACGACTGTCGTTATAGCGGCGGTTGGTACGAGCCAGCGGTTGTTGCCGGTTTCCTCCGCGTTGGCCAATGCCCCGGCGAGCAGGAGCAGAAGCGGGAAGTAGGCGGGGACGGTGTAGTACTCCTGATTAGTCGATAAGGCGAAGAAGACCAGCAGGATTCCGGCCCAGAGCGCGCACATCAATTGCGTACGCGCGGCAAACGTTGTCAGCACGAAGCGCTGTGGCACATGCTTTTTACCCTTAAAGTCGAGCCACAGCTTGCGGATCGCGAGGGGCAGGAACATGCTCCAGGGAAACAGCCAGACCAGGTGCAACGACCAGTACAGGGAAGCGGGAAGCTTGTTGTAGTCGACCGGGTAGCGCTTGCCGAGGAAGCGCAGAAAATGCTCGTTAACGAAATAGAACCAGAAAAATTTCGGGTTACGGATTCCGGCGAGAATGTGCCAAGGGGCGGCGATCGCGACGAGCAGCAGGAGTCCGGTGAAGAGGCGGAACTCGCGCCAGCGGCGCCACTCGCCACTGAGGACAAGGTAGATCAATGATGTTCCGCCGATCACGACGAGAGGAAAAAGCCCCTTGGTCAGGACGGCGAGCGCGAGACAGGCGTACCCGGCGTACCAGCGCCACGCGCTCTGGTCTTCGAGCGCCGTGAAGAACGAATACACTGCCCCGGCGATGAAGAGGCTCAGAATTGCTTCGGGAATGAGGATCCGCGTGAACAGGTAGAAGCCCGCTGCGGTGGCGACGAACAGTCCCGCGTAAATTCGGGCGCGCTCACCGAAGGCGCGGCGTGCCCACGCCATGGCGAGTAGCACGAGACCAAGCATCGCCAGCATCGTGGGAACGCGAACGGCGAATTCGTTGACGCCAAAAACGCGGTAGCTGCTGGCCACCAGCCAGTAGGGCATGGGCGCCTTTTCCAGATAGCGGACGCCGTTGATGTGAAGCGTAACAAAGTCGTGGTTGGCGAGCATCTCGCGGGCGGCTTCGGCGTGGGTGGAATCGGCGTCGTCCTGCAACGCGGGCGAAAACGCGGAGCCCAGATAGACGATGGCAAACAGAACGAAGACGAAGATCAACGAGCGCGTGGTTTTACGCGTAGCCTTCAGTGTCTTCGGCGCTGTTTCCAGTTGCGGGCTGGCAAGTGCGGACGTGCTCAATTTTGTGTCAGTCCTATGCTCGTTTTATTGATGCTATTTAGCAGGCCGAAGGCATGACGGCAGGTGGCCGCGAGCGGTCGTCTCCGTTGGAGTAAACACCGTTTGCTGCCTGATTACTCGGAAGGGGGCGAAAAATGCCTTTGCCTACCCACCCCCCCCTGTGGAAAATTCGTAAGTATTGCAAACAAAGGATTTGCTGTATCGATCTTCCCTAGGGTCAAAGTTAAGTGATTGAATCAAAACAGCTTATCTAGTCGATTACCAACGTAGCTATTGTCCAGCGTCTACATACCTATATCTATTTTAGCAACTTGGGAGGGTAAACCCGACACGGGTGCAAGGTTTATTTCTGCTTTGCTATCAGTGAGTTGGCTGGATTTGTGGTGGATCGTGGTATTGACATCGCTCAGCTCCGAAGTCGCAAAAAGGAAATACGCAGAGGTACGGAAAGGTTACGCCAAGGGCGCAGAGGAAGCTGGAGGAAGAAGCGGGGGAAAAAGAACTGAACGGGGCACAGCCCCGTTCCCACACAAATGCCCTATCCCTACACAGACTTTACTTAACGACAATGGGGGCGGCGACGGAGCCGGTTCGTTCGCCGATGTTGTCGCGGACGACGAAGCGCACGGAGTAGCGTCCGGGCGGCAGGTCGATGTCGCTCTTGAAAAGCAGGCCCAGGGTCTTCATCCGCGTCACTGTTTCGGGCTTGAGGTGGCCGGAGATGGTCCGTGAGATTCCGTTCACCTCGACGCCGCCGCTGGTGCGGGCAGAGGCGAGTACCTCGACCGACACTCTGTTGTTGTCGGCGGCGTCGATGGCAATGTGGTTGGCGGGCACGAAGACTTCGAAGATAGTCTTCGTTTGCGCGTTCTGCGGGGCTCCATGTTGGGTGTCCTTCGGTTTGGCGGCGGACGTTTTGGCGGTGGTCTGAGCGGGTGCAGCCAGCTGATCGAGCCACCGTACAGTCACGGGAAGAGCGGTAAAGTCGAGGGGAGAGGCGAGCGCCAGCGCGATTTCGTTCTTGAAACTCTGTTGATCGTCGTTGGCGAAGAATCCGCTACGGGCGCGCACCGAGGTGTGCGGCTCGTCGACGTGCACTTTCAGCTTGCGCCAGTCGTTTTTGTGCGAATCGTTTTTGTGCGAATCAGTCTTCCCATTCTTCTTGCCGTCTGCCGGAGTCTTGTCCAGATAGTACGCGAGCATGTAATAAGAGGCAGAATCGGCGGTCGCTTTCTTGAAGGCGCCGGCCAGGTCGTTTGTGTTGTAGAAGGCGCGGCCACCGGTCATGTCGGCAAAGGTATTGAACGTGCCCAGCGTGTCCTGATGAATGAGTGAGCGCCGTTGCAACTCTTGCGTGATATTGGCGGGGGTTATGCGCTCGGAGGCACTGATGTTATTGACCACGAGACCGCGAAGATCGACTGGATAAAGGGCGAAATTGGCGTTGTTCATCAACTGCCAGGTGTGCTCGTAGTAGTCGATGACATCGGAAAGATCTACATTCGAGGGGTTGCCCATCTGGGTGGGGTCAAGCAGCATCGTGCTGCCGTCGATCTGGAAGGGGAAGCCTCCAGTGGCCCAGATGAGGGCCTTACGCCCCGGAATTCCGGCATAGGCCTGGGCGATGAGGTTCAGTCCGTCGAGAGTCTGGCGGATGGTCATCCAGCGGTACATGCCGCCCCCGCCGCCTCCGCCGGTGTTGAATAGGCGAGACCCGGAGAAGTGTCCGTTATCGAGGAAATCGGAGAGCTGACTGACCTCGCTCTCGAAGACCTGAGACTCGGCGACCCCGAGGTCGCCGTTGAGGGCGGAAGCCTCTTCACCTTTGTTGTTGGCGCGGTCGAGAGCGGCAATCAGCACTTCCGGACGCGACGTGAAATCGTGGATGACCTTGACGTTACCGCGCCCGAGCGCAACGAGCGAGACGAGCGCGCCGCTATCGACGTTGTTTGAAAGGAACTTGATGAGCTGCTGGCGGGCGTAAACGCGGTCCTGAAAACTCGTATTGATAAGGTCGAGGACGACGACGACGAGACGCTTCGGCGCAGACTGATCGGCCTGCAAATTGCTAAACACCTTTGCCTGGCGGTCCACGGTGCGCGTGAACTGGACGGGGGCGGTGTCGGACTTGACCTCTTCGAAGATGGCAATCTTGCGTTCTTTGCCGTTCTCCAAAATTTTGAATTGATCCTTCTTCAAGCCGGTGACGGGCACCCCGTCTCGCGTCACGGAAACCGGAACGAGCACCAACTGCGACTGTGAAGTGAATCGTGCGAGGGGCGCTTTTCCATCGGCGGTCGTATCGACGGCGTCGTCGATAATGACAGGCTTGTTCGCGGAGGAAGGAGCGGTTCCAGCGGCTTGCGATTGCTGGGCGACAGCCAGACCTGCAAAGCAGATCAACACAGCAAGGCAAAGCGTGGTTCGAAGTTGAGCGGTCATTTCGTCTTCCTCCGGTCGGTTCGACCTTTGTACACCCTAACCCTGAACTCTGGCCAGAGTTTCCCGAATCGCAAAATCGGAAAATCGCAAAATCGTAAAAGCAGGAAAGCAGGAAACAAAAAAAGGCCGCGTCTGGCGCGGCCCGGGATGAAGCGTGAACGTATCGTGAAGCGTTACTTTCGGTAAAACGCTACTTTTTCTTTGGAGATTGTTGTACCAGCCAGCGTACGACGTCCTGGGCGGCGACGAAGTTGTCGTAGTCGGGCGGGAGTTTGCGGCCATCAACGTATTCGTTGTAGAGCCACGGATCAGGGGTGGCGAGCACCGCCCCTTTACCCAGGTGCGAGACGGCGATCAGCACATCGCCGTTGTCCTCGATCACGGGCTTGGCGGGGGACTTGATGGTCAGCGTGCAGATCTCCTTCATGAAAATCTGCTTCGCGTTCTTCAGCACAGGGTTGCCGGGCTGAACCATGAATTTCCCCTGCTCGAACTTCTTGCCCTCGACGGTGTTGCGCGTGACATCGTTGAAGTTGATGCCGAAAGCGTTGGCCAGTTTGTTGAAGTGCTCGAAGTCCACGTTGCCGGTGTTGTTAGCCATCAGAAGGAGAACGCCGCCGTTCTTCACCCAGTCGGTGATCGTCTTCACGTGAGCTTCGTCGATGTAGTTGGGCTGCGGAACACGGGCCGGATTGTCGGGGTTGGCGATGATGTAGATGTCGGCGTTGCGCAGATTGTCGGCGGTGGGGGCGGCGGTGAGGTCGCGAGTCTGGACACCGTAGGCGCGGAAGGCGTTGCCGAAGAATGAAAAGCCGGGGTTAGAGAGTTCGTCCCACTTGTAGTGGAAGATGATGGGAGTGCCGGTGATGTCCTTGCGAGTTTCGTTGTTGAAGTAGGAATCCATCACGGCGACTTTGCCGCGGCCCAGTACGGCGGTAGGAACCATCTCCATTTCTGTCGCTGCCATCAGGAATGCGCCAATACCCTTGGGATCATCCCTGACGATGGGTTCGCTGATGTAGTACTCGTAGCTGGCGCTGCGGTAAGTTGCGCCTTCGGCAACGCGTCCGAGGCCTGCGCCGCCGACGGTCTTTTCCAAATGGATGGACTTGTCGGGATCGGTGGTGATGAATTCTTTCGGGATTCCGGCGTAACCTTTTTCAGCCACGGCGAGGTAGGACGCGGGCAGGTAGCCGAGACGAACTCCGCGCGCGAGAGCGTAAACGAACATGCAAGAGGCCGAGGCTTCGAGGTAATTGCCCTTTGCGCCGGGCTTGTCCATGACCTGGAACCAGAGGCCGGTTTTGGGGTCCTGCGAGTGCTGGATGCCTGCGGCGGTGCGGTTCAGGATGGCGATGAGTTCGGCGCGCTTGGGGTGGTTCTCGGGGATGTAGGGCAGCACGTCAACGAGGGCCATGGCGTACCAGCCCATGCCGCGTGCCCAGAAGTTCGGCGCGTGGCCGGTCTTCGGGTCAGCCCAGTCCTGTTTTTTCGATTCGTCCCAACCGTGATAGAGAAGACCGGTCTTGGGATCGCGGGCGTGGGCCTCCATCCAGATGAACTGGTTGGCAATGTCGTCGAAGTTCGACGGCTCGTGGAACATGGCGGAATACTGAGCGTAGAAGGGTTCGACCATGTAGAGTCCGTCAAGCCACATCTGGTAGGGATAGCGTTGCTTGTGCCAGAAGCCGCCTTCGTTGGTGCGCGGTTGTTTCTTCAGTTGGTCGCGAAGGAGGGTGGCGGCCTTGAAGTATTTCTGCTGTCCGGTGACGCCGTAGAGCATGAGCAACTGCGTGCCCATGCGGACGGCGTCGCTGCTGTACTGGTCGGCGTGATAGCTGCGGAGGGTGCCATCCTCGTTGACGAAGCGGTCGATGCCCTTTTTGACGTAGTCGAAATACTTGGGATCGGCGGTGTCGTACCACACTCGGCTGATGCCCTCGAGCAGGACGCCCTGCTCGTAATTCCAGACCTCGTTCTTGCCGAAATCAACGGGCGAGGAATTCTTCCAGCGGCTGATGGTGTCATCGGCCATGCGCTGGGAGAGCGGTTTTGTCTGGGCCACGGAGGCCACGGAGCAGATTACAACGAGCAACAGGACAGCAAGAGTGCAGAGCCTGGTTATTTTCATAGTCACACCGGTCCGGATGAGAGTAGCGAAAACATTGTAACAACAGAAGCAAGCCACTGCAGTCCGGCTAGCCACGGGAGTCGAGACTTCCCATGTTAGCTGCGCGAACATGGGGCACCGTTCCAAGCGCCTTTCGTGCCGAATCTCGTTGCAAAGAAGGTTTGTTCCTGTAAAACTTCGGCTCACTTATTTTCGGAGGAAATAATGCGTTCTAACCGGCAGTCGACCGCAACGGTGTTGGTGTCCATTGCGATTTTGGCGGCAACTCTTTTTGTTCTTCCAGCTGCGGCATTGGGCGAGGCTCCGGGAGCGAACACCGACCCGGCCTATGTTTCCTTGCGCAATATCACCTTGGGCAGCGAAGCGGTGCAGATGGAGAACATCGTTCTTCAGCGCGAGTTCGGTACGTTTACGTTCCGTAGCGGCACGATGTTTTTTGTCGCGCCGGTTAACGGCAAAGTTACAGGCGCGGTGTTCGTGGGCGAAGGCACGCTCTCGCTCAAACCAAAATCGCCGGCTGAGCTGCATAGCCTATCGCTGCTGACCAAGTCGGCGAATTTCGAGGAGAGGTTCGAGATCGTTGTGCTGCGCTTCACCGACGGCACCTATGAGGAATTGAAGAAGTCGGGATCGCCGGCGCGGGACACGAGCCAAAGCGGCCGGGCGGCAAACGCATTGCATGACAATCTGGAAACACTCAGGAACAACCGCACGACCCGCTATAACCTCTCGGCGCGAATCCTGCAGGATGTGCTCGGCAAGAATACCGGACTGTTTACCGCATTTATTCATGGAAAGAACTATTGCGACAAAGAAGCGTTTATCGTGGACCCGCAGGGCGCGCGAATCTACGGAATGGAGCCGGAAGAAGTCGTTTTCATGACGTACGACGAGAACAAGAACGGCATTTGGGCGGTCAGCCACCTGGAGAAAGAGCTGGCCGACGGCACCGCCAGCGGGAGCCAAATGAACGCGCCCATCGACGTGAAGTCACAGAAACTGGACGTCGAGATGGAGAGGAGCGGGGAACTGCGCGGCACCGCAATTACGACGTTCGTGGCGACGCGTGACGGGGTTCGCGTTGCGCCGTTTTCCCTGTTCCGAAATCTCAAGGTCCAGAGCGTGACCGATGAAGCCGGGCAGCCATTGGCGTACGTCCTTGAGCAAAGGTCATTCAGCGAATATGAAGGAGACGACGCCGACAACTTCAACGTAATCGTTCCGAAATTATTGGCCGCCGGCGAAAAGTTCACGTTCAAGACAGTTTACGCCGGCAAGGAAGCCGTGAAGAACGAGGGTGGCGGAAACTACTTTCCGGTAGCGCGCGACGACTGGTATCCCTACACGCGACTGGGCGACTACGCGGATTACGAGATGACATTCCGCATCCCGAAAGGGATGAAAATGGCCGCCACTGGCTCGTTGGTCAGCGAGAAGACAGAAGGCAACTGGAACGTATCGGAGTGGAAGACGGAAGTCGCAATCGGAGTGGCGGGATTCAATTTTGGCGTGTTCAAAGGCATTGACAGCAAACTGCAAAACGGCTTTGTTGTTCAATCGTATGCCAACACAGAACAGCCCGACTGGGTAAAAGGACTTCAACACGCCGGCGGCGGCTTCTTGGGATCCATGGATACTACAACCATGATGAAAAAGCCGCTGGCCGAAGCGGAACTCGCCATGCCGCTCTACGCCGACTATTTCGGGCCTATCTCCTACACGCGGCTTTCCATCACCCAGCAGCCGGCGTGCGGCTTCGGTCAGGCGTGGCCCGGCCTGGTCTGGCTGCCGATCTGTTCTTTTTTTGACACCACCGTACGCCACGAGCTTAAAGTCGACGATACGCGCCAGCCGTACTGGAACGTTGTCGCTCCCCACGAGATCGCCCATCAGTGGTGGGGACACACCGTAGGCTGGGCCTCTTATCGCGACCAATGGATGAGCGAAGGCTTTGCGCAGTTCTCCGCCGCATTGTTTGCGCAGACCTTTTACACAAATGACAAAGATCTATACTTCCGCATTTGGAGGACACAGCAGAACTCCCTGCAGGAGAAAAATGAATTTGGCTTTCGTCCGATCGATGTAGGACCGTTGACGATGGGTTTCCGGGTGGACTCATCCCGCGCCGGCAGCAGCTACGACACGCTTATTTACGGCAAAGGCTCGTTTGTTCTGCATATGCTGCGCATGATGATGTGGGACAGACGCACCGGCGACGAGACCTTCAAGACGATGATGCATGACTTCGTAAAGACCTATTCCAACCGTCCGGCCAGCACCGAAGACTTCAAGGCGATTGTTGAAAAGCACATGACGCCCCAGATGGACCTCGACCGCAATCACAGAATGGACTGGTTCTTCAACGAGTGGGTGTATGGGACGGACCTGCCCAAGTACGAATTCACCTCCAGCGTGAGCCAGGATGGGAACGGATCGACCCTCAACCTCAAGCTGGTCCAATCGAATGTATCGCCGCAATTCAAGATGCTGGTGCCGATCTATTACGAACGGCAGGACGGATCGATCTCGCGGCTCGGGTCTGCGACGATCATCGGCAACAGTGTGGCCGAACAGAAAGTGCCTCTCGGGAATGGGCCGGCGCCGAAGCGGACGATGATTAACTACTACTACGACGTGCTGAGCGCGACGAAGTAAAGCAGGGAATTAAAGAAGCGGGGCCTGTTACGAAACTCACTGCCGTCCCTACGGGACTCGCGACGGGCCCCCTTTTTACCCCGGACTTCCGTCCGGGGCTAAGTTCGGGATGCCCCTCCGGGGCCACAAACGGCAACTCCTCCTATGGCCGCAAAAAAACTGGGCGCCTTTATGACGCCCAGTCTTACGCTGAATTCCCAAGGAAAGATTCTTTACGTTGAATCCCCGAGGAAGATTAACGTCCGGCGCACTTGCTGCTTTGCCTCCGGCATTTCGAAGCCGAAGTAGTCTTTCGCATTATTGAAGCAGATGTTGCGGATGATTTCGCCGGCGAACTCCTCGTCGGCTGGGATCTCGCCTTTTTCGATGTCGTTGCCGAACAGGTTGCAGAGCACGCGGCGGAAGTACTCGTGACGCGGGTACGACATGAAGGAGCGTGAGTCGGTCAACATGCCGACAAATCGTGACATGAGGCCGAGGGCAGAGAGAGCGTTCATCTGCATCTGCATGCCTTCCTTCTGATCGAGGAACCACCAGCCGCTGCCGAGCTGAATCTTGCCGGCGACCGAGCCGTCCTGGAAATTGCCGATCATGGTGGCGAAGGCATAATTGTCAGCCGGGTTCAGGTTGTAAACGATCGTTTTGGGCAGGCAGTTTTCGCTGTCGAGCCGATCGAGATAGGTCCCCAGGGCATCGATCTGCGGCCAATCGGCGATCGAGTCGAAGCCGGTGTCGGGGCCGAGTTGCCTCATCTTGCGCGAATTGTTATTGCGCCGGGCCCCGAGGTGCAGTTGCTTGACCCAGCCCTTCTCGTGATCGAGGTGTCCGAACAACAACATCATGAAGGAGGCGAACTTCTGCTGCTCCTCGGCGCTGGCGGCTTTGCCCGAACGCGCTTTGTCGAAGATGGCGGCGGCTTCCTGCTCGGAGCAGAAATCCGCATAGCAGTAGCTCAGGCCGTGATCGGACAAGCGACTGCCGTTCTGATGGAAGAAATCATGGCGCTTGCGGATGGCGCTTGTAAACGCAGCGAAGTTGCAGATGTCAGTGTTGCTCGCGGCCGCGAGTTTGCCGACCCAATCGTTGAACGCTTCAGGAAGATGCACGTTGAGCGCCTTGTCGGGCCTGAATGCAGGGAACATGCGGGCGTGCGGCATGGGTGAGGCGGCAAGCTTCCGGTGATAGGCGAGATCGTCCACCGGATCGTCGGTCGTGCATACCACCTTTACTTTGAAGTTCTTGAGGATGCCATGGGTGCGAAGGTCGTCGGTCGCCAGCATCGCATTGGCTTTTTCCCAGATGGCGGGAGCAGACTTCTCGTCGAGAAGCTGTTCGATGCCGAAGTAGCGTTTCAGTTCGACATGCGTCCAGTGATAGAGCGGGTTGCGGACGGTCTGCGGGACGGTTTTCGCCCAGGCCATGAACTTGTCAAAGGGAGCAGCATCGCCGGTGCAATACTTCTCGTCCACGCCATTGGTGCGCATGGCGCGCCACTTGTAATGATCGCCCTCAAGCCAGATTTCGAACAGATTGTTGAACTGCCGGTTCTCCGCGATGTCTTTGGGGGAAATGTGGCAGTGGTAGTCGATGATAGGCTCGGACTCGGCAAATTGGTGATAGAGCCTGCGCGAAGTTTCGGTATCGAGCAGGAAGTCGTCATGGATAAAGGGCGGCATGATTCCTCGTCAGCTTCTAAATTGATAATCAATCAACTTCTAAATCGACAATCGGTAAATCGGTTGCGAGAGTTGCCTCTCTCGATCAGGAAGAACTTTCCCGCTGATGCGCGGCGCGACTGCGCACAAGGTGTTCGCGCATGGTGTCGCGAGCGTCTTCAATTTTATGTTCCCGGATAGCTCGATAGATGCGCCGGTGCCATTCGGCAGCTTCTTTTAAGTCCTGCGCCCGACGCACCGTGCGTTTGCGCGTATCGTACATGGCGGTGACGACCATTTCGCCGAGTGCGGCCAGAATACGATTGTGCGATCCCGCAGCAACCCCGCGATGGAACTGGACGTCATGCAGGAGAAAGCTGTCGGGGTCTTCAATGGCGCCGAATATGCCGGCGAGTTCTTCCGCCAGGGTCGCCAATTCATCGCTAGTCGCGCGCTCCGCGGCCAGTCCGGCGGCAGTCGTCTCTAAAGCGAGTCTTGCCTCGAACATCTCGTCTTCGGTGAAGCCGCGCAAAGCAGCCATTAGCCGAAGCGGCGAGGCGTCGAGCACCGGTGGTCCATCCACGTCAACCACGTAGGTTCCTGAGCCATGACGCGACTCCAGAACGCCCAGCGCAGCGAGGGATCGGAGTCCAGCGCGAAGTGTAGGCCTGCTGACCTGAAGCAACTCAGACAGATCGCGCTCCGCGGGGAGACGCTCGCCGGGTTTCAATTTCCCTTGCTGAATCAGTTCGCGAAGGTGATTCAGAACCTGTTCGGAAGAACTCCCATTTCGTGAGCGTGCGGAATAGTCTTCCTTTGTGGTTGTTGGTTGCATCATGTCTCACATTCCGGGCGTAGTCGAACCCGCTCGTAAGTCCGATTACAGTCAAAAAGGGGTAATGGTCTTACCACGCTAAGTACGTATTTAATTGTGTCAGAAAAAGTGAGACATTTCGACCATTTTATAGAGATCGAAACGACTGCTGGAAGCTTAGTGGTAATACCATTGAATGTAGGTTGATAACCTTAGCCACACCGTTGAGTGAGGGTTTCCAGACGGCGCGCGCGGGTCACCAGAGCGCGAAGTGCGGCAACCGTGTTTTGTGTTATGTCGGCTTCGGTGATTACGTCCTCAAGCGCGGCGAGATTCTGTATGCAGTCGTGCAGCAGGCGTTCGCAGGTTATTTCCGTGGCGTGATCCCTGGGCTGGTTTTGTTCCAACTCTCGAATGAGATCCTGCAATTTGGCAGGCAGCGGACTCAGAAAGCTAACGCCCATTCCGATGCACGGCTCCGAGCGACGCACGCAAACGCGCAGTTCGGCAGAATTCCTTCCCAGCTGAAATTGCGCCGTCGCCGTCGTGTTGACGCGCAGCGGTGACCACGTGCGCAGGAACGCGCCGGACTGGCTGACGTTTACGCATCTGGCAAAAACGATGGGAGCATCCATCAGTGATCGAAGTTGGACTGGTATGGAGGACGCGAGTCTTGAGAAGCGGCGATCCTCCTGCGAAGTCCGGGACGGCTCGGCAAGCGGTGACGGGTCGAGTTTGAAATTGATGCCCCACTGTTGCATCAGGTAGTCGCGATATTTCAAGTCGTGCTGCAGAATGTGGATGCCCTGCCAATCCTCCATGTAATCGAGAAGGTCCGAGATCATGCCTGGCTTATTGGCCTTATGCTCGGCGAGGAAAATCTCCAACTGAGCGGCGATAAGGCGATGCTCGGAGCGATGATTCTCAAGATCGGGGAAGCGATGGAACGCCATGAGCGCTTCCTCGGTTCTGAAGTGAAGCTGGCATGAACGGGTGAGTGCGAGGAGCACGGGTTCGATGCGCGGGCCGGACTGGCCAGTCAGCATGGCCTGGTGCAGGCTGTTCATCGTGGTGAACATGTCTTTGTGCTGCTGGTCGATTTCGGCAATTCCAATCGAATACGCGTCATTCCACAGATATAGGCCCATGTCTCACCTCGGCCTGTGAGGCTGGGTTGTTCCCCGGTTCCTCCTTCAGGCATATCGTTCCAAGGTCTTGTTCGGCGAAATGTGCGACCGACTTTATAAGAGACAAAAAAATGCGCCCGGAAAATTCTCCGGGCGCCGGAACCTCACGCCTGCTTAGGGCAGGGTGATTGTTGTGGTTGAGGTCTGGTAGCCAGTGCTGGCGTCCGCCTTGTCGTTGGACCAGACGTAGACGTTCTGCACGCCGGTCATGGCCGAGGTATAGTTGAGCGCCAGATTCAGGGTCAGGGTGTTGCCCGCACCCGTCATCGTGGACGCCGCGCCATTCAGACTGCACTGGCTGTTGGCCAGCGTTGTGCCACCCGCGCCGAGCGGGCTGATGTCCCAGCCGCCGCCGTTCCACAGGTAGAGAGTGTTGCTCGGAAGGTCGTACCAGACCGTGCAGCTGTTGGCCCAGTTGAGGACCTTGTTGATGACGATGTTCGCGGCGTTGATGTAGGAGTAGCCGTTCACGTCCGCCAGCACCACGCTCACCGTGCTGCCCGCCGTGACCGACACCAGCGAGGGTGCCGTCGAGGCCGGAGTCCAGGTAGCTATTTGCGGGTAGAGGCCGTTGTCGGCGTTGGCCCGGTCGCCCACCCAGCCGTACACGTTCTTGCCGCTGCCGATGAACCCGTTGGCGAACGTGATCGCCAGGTTCAGCGTCAGGTCGTTGCCCGCCGGGACCACCGTCGAGGTGCCGGTGTCAACGCTGCACTGCGCGCTCGACAGGGTGCCCGTCACGCCAATCGTGAGCGGAGCCTCCCAGCCGCTGCCGTTCCACATGTACAGGCCGTTGCTGGGGCGGTCGTACCAGAGCACGCAACCGTTCTGGTAGGTCAGCCCGCTGTTGACGATGAGGTTGGCGGCGTTGAGGTAGGCGTAGCCGTTCGGCGACGTCAGCTTCACGCTCAGGGTTCCGGTGTTGCCCGTGCCGTTGCTGGCCGTGGCCGTGGGCCCGGCCGAGACCAGCGTGCCCGGGGTCCAGGTGCCGACCGGCTTCCAGCCCGAATCCACGTTTTCGAGGCTTTGCATGCCGGCGTAAACGTTCTTGCTGCCCACGAAGCCAGGCTTGAAGGTAACCGAAAGCGAAATTGCCAACTGGTTGGCCGTCGGGTTTGAGACCGAGGTCTGGCTGGCATCGATGCTGCACTGGTCGCTGTTCAAGGTTGCCGCGGTGCCGGGGGTGGCGGGGCCGTCCCAGCTGTTGTTGCTGCCGCCGGTGAACAGGAACAGCCAGTTGGAGCGGTTGTCGTACCACACGCTGCAGCCGCCCACGTAGTTCGGCTGGGTGTTGAAGTACATCTGCGCCGCGTTGATGTCGGCGAAGCCGTTCGCGTTCGTGTAGGTGAAAACGAACGTCTGCGGGGTCCCGGTCGTGCCGGAGCCCGATGACGGCGAAACGAAAATACCCTGCACGTTGATGGTCACGGTCGCCGGGGCGCTGGTGCCGCCCGCGTTCGTGGCCGTGAAGGTGAAGCTGTCCGTACCCGCGAAGCCCGGGTTCGGGGTGTAGGTGCAAGCCGCGCCGGTGCAGTTCACCGCACCGTTGGACGCTGCGCCGGCGGTAAAGCTGGTCGGAGCGTTGGTGGCCGACAGGGTAAACGACACGGGCGTGTTGATCTGCGTGGTTACGGTCTGAGCGCTCGCCACGGGCGCGGGTGTGGTTATGGCACTTGCCTCGCTTGAAGGCAGTGAGGTTCCATTCGAGTTGCTGGCTTCTGCCACGTAGAAATACGGTGTAGACGTAGCAAGTCCCGAATCCGTGAACGTAGTGGCTGAGGTGGTTGTTATCTGGTTGCTTGGCGAAGGCGTAAAGTCGGCCGAAGAGCCGCGGAAAACCGCATACTCTACGCCCGGGGTCACGCTTGGGCGCCAGTTCAGACCAATCTGGCTGTCGGAGACGTAGGCCGCAGTCAACCCGAACGGTGCCCCGGGAGCGGGCGGCGGTCCGTTGGGGACGGTTGCGCTGGCTTGGTTGGTGCTGGTCGTCGAATTGTACGCCTGGTTATTGGCTTGCACCAAGTAGTAGTAAGTGACGCCGGGCGTAATTCCGGTGGTGATTTGGGTATCCGCGAAGCTGGTTCCCATGGTGGTGGTCAACAGATTCGATGGCGACGGCGTGAAGCCGCTGACGGTGCTGCGGAAGACTTCATACTGTACGCCGTTGGTCGGGCTGGCGGTCCAGCTGAGGTCTATTTCGCTATTGGAAGAACCCAGCGTAGCCGTGAGTCCGGACGGCGCGGCAGGAGGAACAGGCAGCGACGCCAAGTAAGCATTATAGGCACTAACGTAAGTAGACAGGTCGGTGCTGGTGCCGATTTCAATACCGCTGCACGCTGGGTTGTTGCCGGAGCCTTGCGAGAACGCAATGCTCATCTTTCCCGTACTGTCCGTGAGACCAAGGACCGTTTGCGTGACGGCAGTGAGTATGCCGCCCGCCGTGGCAGATATGTCGAAGTTCTTCAGCACCTGTGTGCCATTGATCGCGACGTTGAATTTACGAACGCCAGGCGTACCACCACTCCACGATTCCGCGAAGTGGAATCTCACAAGGTAATATGTGTTGGCGGTAAGTCCGGCGGTTCCGGGAATCGCGTAGGAGAAAGAACTTCCATTGCGATTCGACAGATACACAGCCGTCGGGGCAGGATTTGAAACCGACGCCGGGATCGTGACCGAGGCGGCAGTCGACTTGTTACCGCCCGAAGCGTAGGCAGTGTCTGGGACAAAATTGACGCCCAAATTTCCTAGATAGTTCGTCGATCCCGTGTAACCCGCATTGATGTCCACAACATCGGTAGTGATCGCGGGTGTGGTTGGCGGGGTTGGTGGGGTTGCCGTCATTCCAGTTGCTTCATTGGAGGGGGCCGAAGTGTCGCCTGCGCCTGCTGTCCGCGCTTGAACAACATAGTAATAGGTTGTCGCGGGAGCTACGCCGGTATCCGCATACGCTGCCATCTGGACCGAGGCAACCTGGTTTGCCCACGAGGGCGTAAAGCCGGAGGTTGTGCTGCGATACACGTTGTAGACCGCGCCGGGCGTCGGACTCGGTGTCCAGGTCAGATCGATCTGAGTGGTCGAAATCGTTGTCGCCGTCAGATTGGTTGGCGCTGCCATGCACCCTGTCACGCAGGGCGCTCCCTGGTAAAACTGTAGATAGCTGGTCA
Organism: uncultured Acidobacteriota bacterium; assembly: GCA_963777415.1. Lineage (GTDB taxonomy): Bacteria > Acidobacteriota > Terriglobia > Terriglobales > Acidobacteriaceae > JAEZPW01. The sequence continues at coordinate 327,364 of CAVZQL010000011.1, read as the reverse complement.
TGGCGCCAGACTTCACCGGAGTACCAGCATTATTGACGTTGGCTGTGATCTGTCCGCTGCCATTCAGGAAGACCGATACGTCGTTGGTCACAGTGACTCCCGGCGTGTTCGGCACCGTGATCGCGCTGTCTTCAACGATATTGACTCCCTGGTTGAAGTAGGAGTAAATGCCGAGGCCAAAGGCCGCGTGCGAGGTAACCGAGGGCGAAACCGCATAGGAGGGGTAGCCGTTGGCCGCGCCGTTCATCCAGGCAGCCTGGCTGGGCGGGTCGTAGGGCAACTCACTCTGATAAAAGATGGTTTGGCCGCCGTTGCCATTCCACACCACCTGATCCTGCTGGTAGTGCTCCACCGCCAAGCCAGTTGCGATTACGTTGTCGCCATTGACAACCAGGCCATTGTTGGCGGTGTTAACCGTCCAGGCCGCTCCAGCCCCGTGGTCCGCACGCCATGACCAGATGTTGTCCAGGATGACGTTATTGCTATTCACTTCTATGCTTTCATTGACTAATCCTGCCGTAGCTCCGCCGATCCGGATGACGATATCGCTCAACAGCGTCGGATCCGACTGGTGGCTGACCATGGATCCGCCCGGATTACCGATCTGAAGCAGTACATTCGATTGGACCGGCCCTGCATCGATCAGCAGTCCGGCAAGAACGACTCCATCCACGTCGGCCACCGTAACAGCCGGTGTGCCCGACTGCGGAACCAGGCTCGCGAAGCCCATTCCAAGGACAATCGTGTCTGGATGGGTGACATTGATCGATCCGGAATACTGGTAGATGCCCGGAGTCAGAATAAGATTTTGGCCACTAGCCAAAGCATTGTTGATGTCCGATAGCGTGTTTGCGGGCGTGGCGATAAAAAAGTCAGAGATCGGAAGCGAATAGCCAGGGGCGTTCCCATTGGCCCAGCTTGCGCCCACAGAATTCGTCTGCACCCAGGGCACGAAGACGTTGTAATTGTTGGAAGCGTCCACATAGAGGAACGGCATTTCACGACTAACAGGAGTCGTCGTAAGCACCGTGTCCTTATTTGCTGCCGGATAGCTTGGCAATGGCGCGCCCACGACGCCGGAAAATACCATATTCCATACGCCGCCCGACCAACTGCCGATGGAACTGTTGCGCGTGTACCACTGCTGCTGCGAGCAGGGGTTGACGTTCCCGGTCACGACAGTGTCGGCCGTAAACCCGCCGCTGGCTTGTCCGCAATAGGAGTTCGCCAGTTCGAGTGAGCCGTTAACCAAAATGCGCCGCAAGGACCCGCCCTGCGAAACACCCCATTGCAGCGTGTTTGCCCCCCCGTGTTGCGCCGTATTGGTGGCCGGGTTAAAGGCCATGTTTTCCATCGACCGCCAGAAGTAGGTCGTCGTATTAGCACCGGGGTCCGTTGCACCAAAATTTGGTGTCAGGAAGCCGTTGATGACCACGTCCCCGGGATTGAGTCCGAGGCCGACGATCTGCTCGTAATACCCGACCGGGGCTTGGACGGTATACGTGCCCGGCTTGAACAGGATTGCGTAGCGGTTGGTGCCGAACTGCGGTTCATTGGCAAGACCCATGAGCGTGGTCGTGGGATCAGTTGAGGAATCGAAAACATAGACGTTGGGGCCAAAAATCGTATTGTTGTTCTGCGCGAGGGCCGAACTGCCCAACCCCAGAAGCGCCGAAAGTACAACGCAAATAAACAGCCATTTTGAGGCCGTTGATCGAGTCTTGCTGACTTTCATTTGTATCCCCTCCAGAAGCACTGTTTTTGAGCAGACTGCGACCCGGGATGCCGGTTCGCCCGCACCTCGCCTGAAAACTGCGATAGAGTCCTATTGCTTTGTGCGTTTTAAGACTGAAGTCCATTGGCAGAGTAAGGAGGTGAATCGAAGCAGGAAAGTGAATTCACTGTAATTCTCGTTAAGCCAGAGAGAAGCGAGCGCGAAGGGCGGCCAAGCCGAAGCAATGTCAACGGGCTTGGCCCAATACGTGCAGTCAATCTGGAACGCTTCCCGGTGTGAAAAGCTCACGACTCGTTCAGCTTCCCCTCATAGACGATGGTGTACGGTTCTGGCTTGGGTCCCATCGGCACAAATCGACTATCAAGGAGAAGACATTGAGCACTATGCGTACAATCAGTCTCACTCTCATCGCGGCGACGCTTCTTGCAGGTAGCGCCATCGCCCAAGAAAAGAAGATCAAGCGTTCAGACCTGCCTGCCGCTGTGGAGAAAACAGTCGTAGCACAGAGCCAGGGAGCCACGATTGTTGGCTTCGCGGAAGAGAAAGAGCACGGAAAGACCTTCTATGAAGTCGAGATGAAGGTGAATGGCCACAGCAAAGACGTGCTGATCGATCCCAGCGGCGCGGTCGTCGAAGTGGAAGAAGAGGTCGCGATGGATTCGCTATCTCCAGCGGTAAAGAGCGGGCTTGTGGCCAAGGCAGGAAAGGGCAAACTCGTTCTGGTGGAGTCGTTGACAAAGAACGACAAGCTTGTGGCCTACGAAGCTCAGGTAGAGAAGGCCGGGAAGAAGTCAGAAGTGCAGGTTGGTCCGGACGGCAAGCCGCTGAAGCACGAAGAGTAAAACAGCGTATCCGGATTTATACGGCTGTGAAAGAGGACTCCTAAAACGGAGTCCTCTTGGTGTGTCGGCCGGAAATTCCTGGGCTGCCGCGGGTTGTGCGGCGATACGTTCGGGTATATGCTTTTCCGTTTCGCGGACGGACATTTATTCGAGGGTAGCCATGGTTCAAATACTGGTTCACCACAAGGTCAAAGATTTTCCTAGCTGGAAAGAGGTTTTCGATTGTGCGTTCACGTTTCGCAAGGACGCGGGAGAAGTGTCGTTCCGCCTCTACCAGGACATTCACGATCCCGCGGATGTGACGCTGTGGTTCGAGTGGGAGAGCGCCTTGTCGGCAGAGAAATTTGTCGCCTCGGAAGAGCTTGCGCGACAAATGAAACTGGCCGGAGTCGAGGGGAAGCCCGAGATCCGTGTGTTGCACGAGATGCTGGCAATGCGGCGCACGGCGGCGGACTGAGTGCATCGGATGATCTGCTGACGTGATGATCTGTTGATCTGCGCTCGCTATGAATGTAAGAGATCAGCAGGTCATCACATCAGCAGATCAACACATCAACCAGCACCCGCTCATCCGATCGTCCATCCTTTCGTAACTCTCTCCTGCGTCACGGCTCACCCCCTCGGGTGATGGCAATCACAGCCAAAATTTGCGCGCGGGGCTGAAATAGCCAGTTTGCCGAAACGCAGTACGGCCAAACTTGTCAGGAGTCTTGAACGATGTAAAACGTCCGAAGTTGAGTTCACAGGAGAACAAAACATGAGCGCTGGAATGATTACGCCGACGGGAATCAAAACCGCAGGCGGATACATTGAAGAGGTAATGAGGATCGTCAAGGCGAAGAATCCCGCCGAGCCCGAGTTCCACCAGGCTGTTCAGGAAGTGTTCGATTCGCTGCGCCCCGTGCTGGAGCGGCATCCGGAATACATTTCGTCCCGCATCCTTGAGCGCGTTGTGGAGCCCGAGCGCGTGATGATGTTCCGCGTACCGTGGTTCGACGACCACGGCAACATGCAGATCAATCGCGGTTTCCGCATCGAGATGAATAGTGCGATCGGGCCCTACAAGGGTGGGTTGCGTTTCCATCCTTCCGTCAACCTGGGAATCCTGAAATTCCTGGCATTCGAGCAGGTCTTCAAGAATTCGCTGACCACGCTGCCCATGGGCGGCGGCAAGGGCGGTTCGGATTTCGATCCCAAAGGCAAGAGCGACAACGAAGTGATGCGCTTCTGCCAGAGCTTCATGACCGAATTGCAGCGCCACATCGGTCCCGACACGGACGTTCCGGCGGGCGACATCGGCGTGGGCGGCCGCGAGATCGGTTTCCTCTTCGGCCAGTACAAGCGCATCCGCAACGAGTTCACGGGCGTGCTGACGGGCAAGGGCCTGAACTGGGGCGGCTCGCTGATCCGTCCGGAAGCCACCGGCTACGGCTGCGTGTATTTCGCGCAGGAGATGTTGAAGTCGCGCAAGGACAGCCTCGAAGGCAAGGTCTGCCTGATCTCGGGCAGCGGCAACGTTGCGCAGTACACGATCGAAAAGCTGCTTGATCTGGGCGCGAAGCCGATGACCTGCTCCGACTCGAACGGCGTGATCTTCGATCCGGACGGCATCGACCGCGAGAAGCTGGCCTACCTGATGGAGTTGAAGAATGTCCTGCGCGGCCGCATCCACGACTACGCCGACAAGTTCAAGAAGGCGATCTACACCGCGACCGACGGCAAGATGGATCACAATCCGCTGTGGAACATCAAGGCCGATTGCGCGTTCCCGAGCGCCACGCAAAACGAGATCAACGCGAAGGACGCAGTCAATCTCATCAAGAACGGCTGCACGGTCGTCTCCGAAGGCGCCAACATGCCGAGCACGCTCGATGCGACGAAACTGTTCCTCGAAGCCGGAATCCTGTATGGTCCGGCGAAGGCTGCCAACGCGGGCGGCGTCGCCACCTCGGGCCTGGAAATGTCGCAGAACAGCATGAGGCTGAACTGGACTCGCGAGGAAGTGGACCAGCGCCTGCACGGCATCATGGTCGCCATCCACAAGAACTGCTTCGAGACCGCCGAAACCTACGGCACTCCGGGCAATCTGGTGAACGGCGCCAACATCGGCGGCTTCCTCAAGGTCGCCAATGCCATGATGGACCAGGGTCTCGTGTAGGCCATATCTGTCGCCAAGCGAAACGGGGTGGACAAGTTCCACCCCGTTCGTGTTTCAATTGCAGGCCAGAGCGCTAATAATGATGAGCGTGATACCGCAAGCGGAAACCGTCCTCGATGCGGAGCGGCTGTTCGAACGCTTCGAGAACCTGATGCCGTTCAGGGTGCAGGACATCCTGCTCGTCTCCAGCGTCTATGACTCGTTCATCTTGCGCGAGGATGGACGCCTGAACGAGTTGCTGATCGGCGACTCGCTGGAACTCAACCTTCAGCAAATACCCGGAATGACGCATGTTTCCAGCGGACGTGAGGCACTTGCGCTCGCGAAGGCGCAACCCCGATTCAACCTCATCGTCACCAATCTACAGGTCGGCGACATGGACGCCGCGCAACTCGCGACCGAGGTGAAAAACGCCGGTCTTGACGTGCCGGTCGTTGTGCTGGCGTACGACTATCGCGAGATCAAGAACTTTGTCGCCCGCAATCCGGTGTCCGACATCGATCGCATTTTCCTGTGGCAGGGAAATGCGCGCATTCTGATCGCGATCGTCAAGTACATCGAGGACAAGCGCAACGTGCTGCACGACACCAAGATCATGGGCGTTCCCGTGATGCTGGTCGTCGAAGATAATATCCGGTACTACTCGGCATTTCTGCCGGTGATCTACACGGAGATCATCACTCAGTCGAAACGGCTGCTCAGCGAGGGACTCAACGTCGCGCACAAGCTGGTGCGGATGCGCGCGCGCCCAAAGATTCTGCTGTGCTCCAACTACGAAGCTGCGGCCGAACTCGTGATGCGGTTTCAGGAGTATCTGCTGGGCGTCGTGTCGGACGTGGAGTTTCCACGCCATGGGCAGCTTTCGCCCGACGCAGGTTTCGATCTCGCATACATGGTGCGCGACGTCGTGCCGGACGTGCCGATCGTCTTGCAGTCCAGCCGCACACAGTTCATGAATCGCGCGCAGTCCGGGGGCTTTTCATTCTTGCAGAAACGCTCGCCGACTTTGTTGTTGAGCCTGCGCCGGTTTCTGATCGAAGAGGTCGGGTTCGGCGATTTTCTCTTCCGAGTGCCGGATGGCTCCATCGTGGCGCGCGCTCGCGACATGAACGAACTGGAAGCACAGCTGCACAAGGTGCCGGCCGAGAGCGTGGCGTATCACAGCGCGCGGAATCATTTTTCGCATTGGCTCATGGCGCGAACCGAATTTGCGCTGGCACAGAAATTGAGGCCGCGCCGGGTTTCGGACTTTCCTACGTACGAGGACCTGCGGCAGGACCTCATTGATCGCATCACCGAGTACAGGAACGAACAGAGCGAGATCGTCATCGGCGATTTCAACCCGGCGACGTTCAAGCCCGCCGTCAAGGAAAATGACATCTTCTTTCTACGCTTCGGCGATGGATCGCTGGGCGGAAAGGCGCGTGGTCTGGCATTTATGCGCCACCTGCTGCGCACGCAAAAGGTTTCACGGCGTTTTCCCGGCGTGCGGATTTCGGTACCGCCAACCGTGGTGCTTACAACAGACTGGTTCGACCGGTTCGTCGGCGAAAATGAGTTGCTGGATTTTGCGATCCGCAGCACCGACGACACGGAGACCCTGGCGCAGTTCCTCGCCGCTCCGCTGCCGGCTCGCTTGCAGGAAATGCTTCGCGTCTTCTTGCAGCAGGTGCATTACCCGCTGGCCGTGCGGTCATCGAGTCTGCTTGAGGATTCCCAGTATCAGCCATTCACGGGCGTATACGACACGTTCATGCTGGCCAACCAGCACACCGACATTCATGTGCGCCTGCATCAACTGATGGAGGCGATCAAGCGTGTGTATGCCTCCACCTTCAGCCAGCACGCGAAGGCCTATGTGCGGGCGACGCCCTATCGGCTGGAAGAAGAGAAGATGGCGATCGTGCTGCAACAGGTGGTTGGCACGGCGCATCACTCGCGCTTCTATCCGGACTTTTCGGGAGTGGTGCGGTCGCGGAATTTCTATCCGGTGCCGCCGATGAACTTCGAGGATGGAATCGCGGCAGCCGTACTCGGTCTGGGACGCGCCGTGGTCGATGGCGGCAAATGCCTGATGTTCTGTCCGCGCTACCCGAAGCACATGGTGCAGTTCTCGACCGTGGACGACATGCTCGGGAATTCTCAGTCGGACTTCCTGGCACTGCAACTCGATCCGGCGGTGCACACCTCGGTGCATCCTGTCGAACCCGCGGCGGAGTTGCGCGAGACGCGCTTTCCGTTGAGGGATGCGGAAGCGGATGGAACGCTGCGCGCCGTTGGTTCGACCTACTCGATCGACAACAACGCGGTGTATGACGGGCTGGGCCGTCCGGGGCCGCGCATCGTCAGTTTCGCGCCGATTCTGAAGCATGAGATGTTCCCGCTGGCGCCGATCCTTGAGCAGCTGATGAAGACCGGCGAAGAGGCGCTGGGGCGACCGGTGGAGATCGAGTTCGCGGTGAAGATGCCGCGGCGCGAAGGCGAGTTGGCGGAGTTCGGGTTTTTGCAGATGCGTCCGCTGGTGCTGTCGCGCGAAACCGAGGAACTCAAGATCGATGACGTGGATCACGCCCGCTTCATCTGCCAGAGTTCGAAAGTGCTGGGCAACGGACGCATCGGTGATCTGCGCGATGTGGTCGTCGTGGACTTCCACCGCTTCGAGCGCGGCCACAGCCAGGAGGTCGCCGAGGCGGTCGCCCAATTGAATGCCCGCCTCAACGATCAAGGCAAGCCTTATCTTCTGATTGGCGTCGGACGTTGGGGCTCGAACGATCCGTGGCTCGGCATCCCCGTTGCCTGGGATCAGATTTCGGGCGCGCGCGTGATCGTCGAAGCCGGCTTCCGCGATTTCCGCGTGACGCCATCGCAGGGAAGCCATTTCTTCCAGAACCTCACCGCGTTTCAGGTCGGATACTTCACGGTCAACCCTGATTGTGGTGAGGGCTTCGTTGATTGGGACTGGCTTGCCTCGCACCCGGCCGTCGACGAGCAGGACTGCGTCCGCCACCTGCGCTTCGAGTCACCGATTGTCGTGATCATGAACGGCAAGATGAGCCGCGGCGTGATCTTCAAGCCGGAAGGGTAGCGTTGTAGCGCCGCAAAGCCGTAGCGCCGGACTCCAGTCCGGCGGGCCCATTTTCGTACCGCCGCCGACCTTAAATATCGTACGAGAGCGCGAGGAAGATCTCTCGCACTCGAGACAAACATCCTCAATGGTCTTGCTTTGCAGCAGCGTATTGGCACGGTTGGAGAGGTCATCCCAAAGGTCTTTAAGAACGGTTTGCGCCCCGTACTTTCGCCGCCGCCCCTTGAAGTTCGTGTTCGTGACCGGACCCTCAAGGGCCACCACCACGTCCAGCAATGTGATTGTGCGGGCGGGGCGGGCAAGTCTATAGCCCCCCTGTCGTCCGCGAATGCTCTCTACCAGCCCCGCTTTTCGCAGGATCAACATCAGTTGATCCAGATACTGCTTGGGAATCCCTTGCCGCTGCGCGATTTGGAAGGCCTGCGCAGGCGCCCCTTCGGGCTGTAACGCCAGATCAACGACAGCCAAAAGGCCGTACTCACCTTTGGTGGAAATCTTCATGCATCCAATGATGATGAGGTGAGTCAAGTTTAGTCAATCTGATATTTCAAGGCGCTTGGTACGTTGACATGAGTAAGTTAATCACTTTAATATACTTTGACAAGACGGGCCTTCGATAGCGCCCTCTCCTGGAGCTTAAGATGAATATTGCCGCAAGTGTTACGGATCTGATCGGACGCACCCCCCTGGTTCAACTCAACCGGGTCACGGAAGGGTCGTATGCCCGGGTGGTTGCGAAGCTGGAAAGCCAGAACCCGCTGAGCAGCGTTAAGGACCGCATCGGCGTTGCCATGGTCGAGGCCGCCGAGAAGGCGGGCAAGATCACCCCGGGCAAAACCGTGCTGATCGAGCCGACTAGCGGCAACACGGGTATCGCGCTGGCGTTTGTCGCCGCCGTTAAAGGCTACAGGTTGATCCTGACCATGCCGGACACGATGAGCCTGGAACGGCGCATCCTGTTGCTCGCGTTTGGGGCGGAAATCGTGCTTACGCCGGGACCGAACGGCATGAAGGGCGCGATCGCAAAGGCCGAAGAGCTTCTGAGCGAGACACCGAACGCCTACATGTTGCAGCAGTTCGACAACCCGGCGAACCCGAAGATACACTTCGAGACCACGGGGCCCGAGATATGGAACGACACGGACGGCACGGTGGACATTCTCGTGTCCGGCGTGGGCACGGGCGGAACGCTGACTGGCGTGAGCCAATACATTAAGCCCAAGAAGCCGTCGTTCAAGGCGATCGCGGTCGAGCCAACCGATAGTCCGGTGCTTTCGGGCGGCAAGCCTGGTCCGCACAAGATACAGGGCATCGGTGCGGGTTTTGTCCCCAAGGTGCTGAAAACGGAGTTGATCGACGAGATCATACAGGTCTCGAATGACGATGCAATCGCAATGGCGCGACGATTGCCCCTCGAAGAAGGCTTACTGGTTGGAATCTCAGCGGGCGCGGCCGTTCATGCGGCGTTGAAGGTCGCGCAGCGTCCGGAGAACAAGGGAAAGCTGATTGTGGTGGTGATCCCCAGCTTCGGCGAGCGCTACCTTTCGACGGTGCTGTTCGATCAGCTTCGGCAGGAAGCGCAACAAATTCCGACGTCGCCGATCAAGGAAGTCGCTGTCACGAAGTAGATAAAAGTGGCGAGTGGTTAGTGGCTAGTGGCGAGTACGCAGTCGCTAACCACACTGCTGACCCCTCCCTACCCTTCAAGAAACGTAAGTAATGAAAACAAACGACTTAACACCTCGATCTAAATTCAGTCGAGAGTAAGTGATTGATAACGCGGCACTTAAGGGGTCGATATTCCTACGCCTACTGCGTTCCAGCCTCTACATACATTTTAGCAATTTGGGAGGGTAAACCCGACACGGTCGTAAGGTTTATATTTGCCGTGCAATCAGCAGGTTACGATGATTTCGGGGGCTGGAGGGGGTTGACGTTGAAATCAAAAGCTTAAACGCAAAGGACGCCAAGGACGCAAAGGAACGCCGAGGGAGCGGAGGAAGAATAGATTATGAGTTGTGTGGGCGGGACGCCCACACGACAGCCGGCGGTACGCCGGCGCTCCAATCGTGCAGCGCGCGGAGTGCATCATCTAAGCAGCGGGGTTCATGGGTGAATGACGGCGTGAACAACCAGAAGATGCAGGGTTCGGCGTTGGCGTTTGTTCTTTATGACGTCGGCGAGGAAATCCACTTGCAGAAACTGCGCGGCATTATCGGGGCGCGTACCGTGGAGCGCGCGTTCAAGCAGAATGCTCCTGAATACGTCCGTTTTCAAAAGCCTCCGGTGGTGGAAACGCTCGAACCGACGGCGCTCGATGATGGCCGGGTTTTCGAGACGCAGGTCAAGTACTACGACTACGGAGTCGTGAGCGTGGTGTTCAAGGCGCGCCTTGCGGGGGATTGGGGGGACCTGATCCGGCTATCGAGCCAATGGATGGCAGGCTCGGAATTTGAGCGCCACGCTTCCCGCATCGCTCACGAGAAATTTGACCGCGCCGCATCGGCGATCATGAAGCCGTATCCCGACTGGCTGGTGGAGGACTATTTCCTTTTTCACATTTCCGAAATTCCGGGGAATCCCTCGGCTCGATTCTTGACCGAGCAATGCGGCGACGCGATTGCGCAACTGGTGCGCGGCGAAACCGCGAAGCTTTCCGACAGTGAACGCAGCGAAGTGTTGCAGGCAAGCATCTCCTACTACCCGAACGACCTTGCCGTGATCGGATGGCACAACACATTCCTCTACGACACGCCGGCGGGGGCCGAGACCGCGATTCAGTTGATCGAGTATGCGAATTCACAGCTCCTGGAATTCAGGCACTACGATGACTTGCTAACCCGGGAACTGGAGGTTGTGTATCGCTCATTGGAGCACGGGACGGGCGTTCTACGCCGTTGGAGCCTGGGGCGGCAAGCCTCGCGCTTGCAGGCTGTCAGGCTCGAAGTGATCGAACTGGCGGAGCGCGCCGACAACGCGATCAAGTTTCTCAGCGACATGTTTTCGGCAAGGCTGTACCGGCTGGCCGCCAACAAGGTCGGCGTCATCGATTACAAGAACCTGGTGAGCGACAAGCTGCGAATCGCGGCCAGCCTGTACGACTACTTGATTGGCCAATTCCAGCAAGGCCGGGCGTTCGTCCTGGAGTTAATGGTCGTGCTGATTCTTGTTATCGAGCTTGTGTATTTGTTTCGGGGAAAGGGTTGAGGTTGTGTGCCGACCGATTTGGGGGTGAGCGGTAGGGGGATTTTGCGTCAACTAGAAGCTCAGAATGGCCCGACCACCGAGTGTCGCTCATGCTGTTATGTCCTACCTCGTGCTGTGCGAAACGGGGTTGTTGGATAGAAGGCGATTGATGCAGCGCGTGAGCCACGGCTCGCAACCGTGGCTCACGAAATCGCTCAGTTCACGTTCAGGGTCAGGTTGGTGTTGTGACTGAGGCTACCCGATGAGGCCGAGACCACAACGGGATATGTTCCTGCCGGAGTACCCGTTGTTGTCGTGGCATGTTGCGAGCCGCCGCAGGCGACAAATCCTACGGCAACGACAATTAGCATCAGGGTTACGAGTGCGAATTGCCTCCGTCGTTGAGCACTGACACCTATCATCAGGGTGCCAAGAACAAGAGCAAAGGCAAACGCCGCCAGTCTGGGGCCGTGCCCCGGAAGCACAGGACTCGTAGTTGTTATCCCCGCAGTCCTGTTCCGGGTGGTAGTGGTAACAGTCAGCGTGAATCCTGTCGGTGAGCTACCGCTGACGCTCACTTGCGCGGGACTACATGCTGCCCCGGCCGGCAGCCCCGAGCAAGCCAGGCTAATCGTTCCCGTAAAACCATTTGCTGGTGTCACGGCTAGGCTGTACGCAGCGCTGGAGCCTGCGGCGACTGAAGCGGAGGAGTTTCCGCCAGAGGCCATCCCGATCTGGAAGTCAGCCGGAGGCGGTACCAAAGTGGTGAAGGCCACGTCAGCGCCATAAGCGGTGCCGACCGAATTAGTAGCGTACGCCCGCACGTGATAACCGGTGTTGGCCGTCAAGCCAGTGATGGAACTTGTGAACGCTCCCGTGCCGGATGAGTCAGTGGTACAGGTGTTTGCCGTTGTTGGATTGGCCGATGTGCCCCAGCAAACGCCTCTGCCGGTTACAGACGCGCCGCCATCAGAGGTGACATTGCCGCCCCCGGTCGCGGTTGTCTGCGTAATGGCAGTGACCGCGGCTGTTGTTAATGTGGGCGTGGTTGCTGCTTCTGCAACTGTGGTAGTCGCCTCGGCCACAGGCTTTGCCCCCTCCACATTGCCGGCCAAATCGCGGGCGATGCTGTAGAAGCCATAAGTGTGACCGGCCTGGCCGGTGAACGTCACGAACGTTACTGGCCAATTCATTACGAATGCCGTGAAAGGCCCGTTATTGTCCGACACGTATAACGTGAAATCCTGGACACCCGATCCGGCATCGGTACCAGTCCACTGAACCGTAAAGGTCGTTGCGCTCCCGGTTGCTGGCAGCGAAGCAACTTGGCTTGTCGGAGCGGTTTGATCGATGCTGAACGCCTTCGACGGGCGGGGTGTCTCGATGTTAGCAGCTGTGTCCACGCTGCCGAAGTCGATCGTGTGAACACCATCGCTCGGGACACTGAATGGCGCACTGTAATCGATTGGCGCGCCGCCATCGACGGTGTAGGTTGTGCTGGCAACATCGTTGGGGCCATCGATATCGGTGGCAATTAGCGTAACCTGCACGGGACTGGTGTACCAGCCGTTCGTGCCTTGTGTTCCCGATAGAAACGCGGCGGTCATGGGTGCATGCTGGCTCGTGTCCGGCGCAGAGGAAACCCCTTGCACTCCGTTTTGAATCAGGATTTGCCGCACCGCAAGCGGCAGACTGTTGGTATCGACCCGGGCAACGTTGAAAACGCCTCCGGTGCCGTCAGTCACTATTTCCGACGAAGGCCAGCCTCGCCTGGTGACGCCACCCGTCTTGCCGTTGTAGTTGCTATTCCACACGAAAGAGGCAAGCGCCGTGGAATTCGTCGGCGTCGCGCCTAAGCCAGTTTTCACGCCGACCAGGGTTGTCGTGAAACCCATGTAATCGGAAGCCTTGTGGTCTGGCGAGGAGAAGTCGGGCATACACGGCTCTTGCGGACGGTCCCACAACTCAGCAGTTTTTGAGGTTTCCTGGTCGCCCCCTGCTGCCCTGGAAGTAAGCTCACCGCCTGGATTCAGGAAATGCGTGTTTGTGCCATCCAGGTACCACGGCTGAGGGATGCCGGGAACGGGGTTTTCATCCCAGTAATATGGTAAGGCATCGCCCGGGCCAGAGTTCCCATCCTCGAAGTATCCAAACTCAAAGTATCCCCCAATGGGCGGATCAAGATGCGGCGCCACCAGTTCAGCTCCCTGAATGGGCGATCCGGAATTCGGGCTCCAGTTGTGGAGCGGATTGCAAGATGGTTCATGCGTCACCGTTTGAAGCCAGTTGAAGTGGTTAAAGCCGAGGCTGACGGCTACGTCGTGCAGGGAATCCGAGCTCGGATCGGGAGTAAACGTAGAGTCTATAGCCACCACGTTATCGATTACCGTCTTCAACTGATACGCGGTACTGGTGTCGGAGTATTTAGAAAAGTTGCCTCCCTTCACGGCACGAATGCGGTAGCTATAAGTTCCGTAAGGGGTGATTGCGGCGTCGTCATAAGCGCAAATTCTCGCCGAGCTTCCGGTACATACCACGGTTGGATCAACCGGGATGACGTAGTCCGCGCCGGACGGCGGTTGCCGGTGAATTTCAAAGCTGTCGATTGCGTCGGCAGCATAGTTCCATGTGAGCCGGATAGTGGTGCCATCATCACCGTACTGAGTGGCCACGACGTTAGTTGGGGCGCTTATAGTCTTAACGGAGAGCAGGAACGCATGTGTCTTGCCGATTGGATTCTTAGCGTAGCCTACGATGTCGCCTGCATCGTTGATCGCTTGAGCTTCCACAAAAGTCCATCCGAGCACAGGTACAACAGTATTCAGATCGACCATGCCCGTGCCAGGCGTATACAGGAACGCATGTCCCTTGCCGGTCATCCCAGCCAAGTTCGTCACACCACCGACGACCTGTCCTGAGTTATTAATTCCGTATCCACGACTCTCAGTCCAACCCATGGTTCCAAGATCCGTCATCACGCCGCCGCTGTAGAGGAAAGCTCGCGCGTAGCCAAGTCCGCCGATGTCCGTGTACGCCCATCCTGTAACTTGCCCAGCGTTATTAATTCCTAATGCATTACTGTCCAAGAGAGGGGCGCCTAGAGTGCCGAGGTCATTCATCTTGCCGCCGCTGTACAGGAACGCATGGCTTACTCCCACGCTCGCGGCGAAGGACCCTGCAACCTGTCCGTTGTCATTGACGCCGAAACCATAGCTATAGTCAATTTGGCCGTGTCCGCCCAGCGTTCCCAGATCCTGCATCGCCCCGCCGCTGTACAGGAATGCATGTTCAAACCCGTCCACCGTATATGACCATCCTGTAACCTGCCCGGTCTTATTGATGCCCCGTCCGAAACTCTGGGGATAAATATAATTCCCCAAATCCCCGAGATCCGTCATTGTCCCTGCGCTGTACAGGAATGCATGCCCGCCGCCGTCACCGGTAACTTGCCCGGAATCATTGATCGCGTAGCCGGCCGAGCTCGCGCCCTCATGACCCGCGAAGACTCCGAGATTCTTCATTACCCCGCCGCTGTAAAGGAACGCGCGATTGGGGCCGGTGCTCATCGTAGAATAGCCCGTGACTTGCCCGGAGTTGTTGATGCCGTACGCAACGCTTGTATCACCACCCAGGGTTCCGAGATCGGTGAATTTGTACGTGACCTGCGCGCTCGCGCTGGGCGCGGTGACGAGTGTGGATACAACTGCGAGTAGAAGAACACAACTCCAGTGATCTCTTCGGACCATGAGACACCTCTGAGGACGGATAAAATGGCACCGGCTGAAGCCTTCTTCATTACCGGTTAAAGGGGCCTGTATGCTTGCGGAACTTGGGGGAGGGTTCCTTGTTCTAGTTCGGGCCTAAAATTACAGCAGCGCAATCACGCAAGTAAGTTATCTCAAGTTCCCGCGACTGATCTAGTACCTCGTTGGTAACTGCCTCGCGCCATGGAACGCGCACGTATTCCTGTGACCGTGCTGCTCGCCCGACTTGCGACGGGTGCAGTCGACTGGGGTCACGATTGCGCTCAAATTGGTTAGCTGGAATACTAGGAACGGATCACGGAAGCGATAAGTATTAAGATCAGGGCGTTTCGTCCACCTATCCTGTTTCGCGAGATGCTCCTCGCTACAATCGTGATTCTTTCCTGAACGACGCGCTAACTTTTCGTGCGAGACGCGGCCACAAGCATGGGATAGAGTCCGAAACGGTTCAGGCCAGCGCGGATCGAGGGATCGTTTTCGGCGAACTGCCGGGCCTCGGACTCGTCTGCGACCTCAAGGATGCCGACACCGAAAGCTCCATCCGGCGCCATCACCGGACCATAGAGAAGAACTTTGCCGGCGTCAAACTGCTGCTGGAAATAGGCGGTGTGCTGTTTCATCAAGGCCCTCTCTTCGTCAGTCATATCTTGAGCAAAGGTGGGCCGCGGCGGAATCAGTTTGAAGTAGTAATGCTGTTTGTTCATGGCAGGAGCATGATAACGCAAGCAAGGGTTTAGCCAGTTCGAAATTGCTATCAATTGAAAAGAGCTAAGATCTCGCCGAACCATGCACCCAGCAGCACAAGAATCAGCCCCGGAATGATTTGCGAGGCGAAGCGCCAGCCGCCGCTACTGATAGCAACGATCATCTTGGTGAAGGTGTTGGTGGTCAGCGCGACGAGGATTGGGATTGCGCTTTGCTGCGCACTCAGCTTGCCCGAGGCGACCAGCGATGCCACCGACACCGCTGGAGAATGCGTGTCGGCGAAGCCGGCGATCGCGGCGGCTGCAGTCACTCCGGCACGGCCAAACTTTGCGTTCAGCGCGGCCGAAGCCAGTTGCACCAAAGCGATGGCAGCCGCAAAGATCAACGCCGTCTTCAGGCTGAAAGCTCTTCCGGCCTGCACCGAATCCGGCACTCCTTGTCGGGTATTTCTGAAGGTGAAAAGCGCTCCGTAGACGGTCGCTGCAAGTCCGGCTACAACGAGGGAGAGCGCGAGCGCAGAAACTGCCGACCAACTGGTGGCCGCCACCAACACCGCCAATTGGATTACGGTGGCGACCGTGGAAAGGACTGCTCCAGCAACGGAAGGTCGCGAAACCAATGGCTCCTTCCGTGCGCGTACCCCCATGGATGCGATCGTCGCGACGCTCGATACAAATCCGGAGGCTAACCCGGCCAGGGGAAGGCCGAAGCGCGGCCCGAGCAGACGCACTGCGATATGGCCTCCGGAGCTGATCGCCATGATCAGAATCACGATCTTCCAAATGGTCCGGGGATTGATGGCGTTGAACGGGCCGACGTAGCGGTCAGGAACAAACGGAAGTACCACGAGCGCGGCGGCAGCGAAGATAAGAGCGTCGGTCAGCTCGTCCTCGCTCAGAACATCACGTATGAAATGGTGGATCCTGGTTCGAGCGAGGAGAAAGATTGCGACAGTCACCGCCAGGGCAGACGCGATTACCGGCTCGTTTACAGCTAATCCACCGAGCAGTACGGTGAGCAAGAGAGTGGTCTCGGTCGTCAGGCCTGGATCTTGCTCCCCGGTGCGCAGGTATCCGACTACG
Organism: uncultured Acidobacteriota bacterium; assembly: GCA_963777415.1. Classification (GTDB taxonomy): domain Bacteria; phylum Acidobacteriota; class Terriglobia; order Terriglobales; family Acidobacteriaceae; genus JAEZPW01. Next base: position 310,807 of record CAVZQL010000011.1, on the reverse strand, counting down.
CACAAGCCAGCCATTCCGAGAATAGTTACGGCCAGCAACGGCACACCGCCCAGCGCCAGGCTGACTGCGCCTGACAAAGAGGCGATCATGAACGTTCGGACACCGGCCGGGGAGCGCGAAGGTCCCTCCCCTTTGTGTCGCTCGCGCTCGGAACCGATTAGCAGACCGATTCCCAGAGCAGCGGCAAACTTGGGGGCGAGGTCATAGATACCGGGCGTAGATGCAATGTTCATTGCTACGCATTCTCGGCTAAAGGCCAGCCAAGCTAGAACGTTCTCTCTCGCACGCGAGACAGGGCCAGCGCTCGCAAATTATCTCAGAAATGACGGTCCGCCGCTCTGGAGTGACAAAGTACCATAGGAAATTCATTGCTATTGTTGGCGCTCGTGAGTATTTTATCTACCGACAGAAAGCGTCCGCGCGGAGAGGCCGTCATGGAAATTCCGGATTACTACGAGTTCCTTCAAATCAGTCCTGGTGCGGAAGTCGACACAATCCACCGCGTATATAGATTTCTGGCGGCTCGCCTTCACCCGGATAATCAGGAAACCGGCGACACTGAAAAATTCTTTTTGCTGAAGCAAGCGTATGAAGTGTTGTCCGATCCAGAGCGCCGCGCCGCGTACGATGCGAGCCGACAAGGGTGGCAGCCGAAGCCCCTATCCACGTGGATCGATTTTATGGACAACATGGAGGGAGAGATGAACCGGCGGTTGGGGGTGCTGGCGGTGTTGTATTTTCAGCGCCGCACGAATCCTTACGCGCCAGAAGTTTCATTTCGCAACATCGAAAGGCGCCTGGGATTTCCGCGTGATTATCTGGAATTCACGGCGTGGTATTTGCGAACCAAGGGATATATCGTCCGGGCGGACAACTCCGATTTCACGATAACGGCTGAAGGAGTGGACTTCGTGGAAACGCAACGCGTGAACATCCCTGTGCTGGACAAATTGCTGACTGCCGGCGACGGGACCTCCACCACGGGCGAAGGCGGGCCACAATGTCATCGGGACAGTTTGTGTATGAACCTGCGGACTGAGTAGGCTGCTTCGGTCCTGTCGAGTTGCAGTGCCGGCTGATTGGCGCGAACACCCCGCGGACGCTAGCAGGGCCTTCTGTACAGCAATTCCCAAACGAAAATGTTCTCTCACTGAGTCAACCAGCTTGCCAGGGCGAAGGCGACGATGGTCGAGCCATGCGTTTTCGTCGTGCGCTCTACATCGTGGAGAAGTTTCGTTTCCAGTTGGTCCGTGTCGAGGTGGAGTTCGCACGCGGCGATCTGCTCAGGGGTGGCACCGTGGTAGCACAATTCGCAAACGCCGAGGCCGCCCTCCGATCGCACCGGCGGACCGAAAACGCGACAGGTCATGGGACGCGATTTGTAGAGATCGCAGGTGCCGGTCTCAGGGTCCAGCACCGGGCAAGGTTCGTCGTTGGCAAAATCCTCAAACTGGGTTGCGCCGTCATCGGCGAGGATGCCCGTGGAGGGGTTTCCGGGGAAGTCAGGGGTTAGACGGGGAACCGACATCGCGGCGCGTTGACGTACACGCTGCGCGCGTTCGGGATCACGCTGTTCGAGCTCGGACAGACCTTCGCGCAACCGGACGGCGTCGAGTTGGCTGATGGCAAATACTCCGACGCAGCACTGTGAGCATCCGGGACGACATGCAAGCCATGATCCGCCGCGGCGCGCAGAGTCCTCAAGCGCAGCGTCCACAATCTGAACCAGCCTGGAGTCACGTGCACGAATTGAATTGGAACAGCGTGGCATCGGAGAGTTTGATTTTAGAACAAAATGCGAGACGGTTACCGCGGTGGTGGCGCGGAGCAAAGCTGAGTGGTGGTGCAGACGAAGTGCATGGGTCCTTCGCCCTTCGGGCTCAGGATGACTTGCTGCTTACGGTAATGGTGGAAGGCGAGGATCGTGCTGGTGTGGGACGAAAAGCAGCGCAGTTGTAACGTACGTCACGTCGGGCGATGACAACTAGCACAGTGCGTAATTCTTATTCGGGTATAAGCTGCGGGTTAATAGGTGGTTCGCCTGAGAAGCAAGCGCAGTCTTCCCCTGGATAGCGCATACGCTCCGACGCGAGTTCCGTTCGATGGAGTGATCCGTGAACTGGCCCGGGCCCAAAACGAAATCAGCGCTGTGGACGCAGTCTCGTTCTGTGCTTCGGATGCATGGATATCGTTCGTTTGAACGAGACGTTTTCGACATTCTGCACGCACCGTTTCAGCCGTTCAACCAAGACCAGAAACGAGACAAAGGAACCGCGAGCGGAACGCGCTATGGCGGCGTAATTCGTCTGATGCCAGCGTGGCGCAATCTGGCGCGTGGGTACCAGAAGAGTCCCAAATCGGGCACTGCAGCAAATATTTTGCATCGTTCGCCTCCACGGCTGCCGGATTCGAGCTATCAAACTACTTACGCGAGTAATTGCTGTGCGTACGTGGCGGCGAAAAATGACAGCTTCGCGTGCTTCGCGTACGTGACTTGCAGGCGGACGCACTGCATCGCTGCTTCAAAGTTCACAAGATTTCTGTACGGCGACTTACGGACAATGCTCCGTTGATAAGGGAAAGAACTATGGACCAAAAACCCAAACGAGCAGTGGCAGCAGCTATCACGGCAGCAGTGATGGGTTTCATCAAGGCAGAGGAAGAAGCCCTTAACACAACGGCAGTGATAGCCACGGCGGAGATGGCCGTGCCCAGACCGGCGCCCACTGCGACGGGCAGCTTTTACGGGGCGTCCGGGCGGCAGCAGATGATGGAGATGAGGCGCTTGCTCTCGTTGCGGATGACGCGACGATAAGCGCCGCGGCCGAACCATAAGGGGGAAATTGATTCAAGCTGACGAGCGAAAACTTCGGAGGAGATGAGCCATGGCGGATGAACACGGAACGCTGAAAGCTGGTTTCTGGGGAGTAGAGAAGGTCGAGGCAACGAATCCGCTCAAGGTCAACGATTTGACCATGCGCGATGGACATCAGTCACTGTTTGCTACGCGCGGCCGAACGGAAGACTTGCTTCCCCTCGCGGAAAAGATGGACCAGGTTGGATGGTGGGCGGTCGAAGTCTGGGGCGGAGCGACGTTCGACACCATGCACCGCTTCCTGGGCGAGGATCCGTGGGAGCGTCCGCGGCTTCTGAAAAAGCACATGAAGAAGACGCCTTTCATGATGCTGCTTCGAGGGCAAAATCTGGTGGCGTACCGGAACCATCCCGACGATCTGACCGAAGTATTCGTAGAGCGGGCCGCCGCAAATGGGATCGACATCTTCCGGACCTTCGATGCGCTCAACGATTTCCGCAACCTCGAGTTCCCCGCCAGGATCATCAAGAAACTGGGTAAACACTTCCAGGGAGCCATCTGCTATTCGCTCACCGAACCGCGGATGGGCGGCGAAGTGTTCAACCTCGACTACTACGTCAACAAGGCGAAGCAGCTCGAAGACATGGGCGCGGACTCGATCTGCATCAAGGACATGGCCGGGCTGATCTCTCCGTATGACGCCTACATGCTGGTGAAGGCGCTGAAGCAGGCGGTAAAGGCGCCTATCAATCTGCACAGCCATTTCACGTCCGGACAGGCAGAGATGGCGATGTTGAAAGCCGCTGAGGCCGGCGTTGACATTGTGGACACATGCCTCGCGCCGTGGGCCCACCGGACATCGCATCCGGCGATCGAGCCGCTTGTGGTTGCGCTGCGCAATACGAGCCGCGACACCGGGTTCGATCTGAAGCTGCTGGTGGAAATGGATGAGTACCTGGAGAAGATTTCACCCAAGTACAAGCACATTCTGGATGACACGAAGATGGCGATCATCGACGTGGGCGTGCTGCTGCATCAGACGCCGGGCGGAATGGTGTCCAACCTGGTGAATCAGCTCAGGGAGATGGGATCGCTTGACCGGCTTCCCGATGTCTACAAGATGCTGCCCAAGGTCCGCAAGCAGATGGGGCAGGCACCACTCGTGACTCCGACCAGCCAGATCATTGGCATACAGACGGTGAACAACGTGTTGTTCGACACGCCGGAAGAGTCCTACAAGATGTTCACCGCGCAGGCGAAGGACATCTTCTACGGGCTGTATGGCGAGACACCTGCGCCGCTCGATCCGGAGATTCAGAAGAAAGCCTTGAAGGGATATCCGCGAGGCGAGACACCGATCACCTGCCGTCCGGCGGATGTGCTCGCGCCGGAGATGGAGAAAGTCAAGAAGCAGGTCGAGGGTCTGGCCAAGGATATCGATGATCTTCTGATCGTCGCACTGTTCCCGACGACGGGCATGCGTTTCCTGAACTGGAAATATGGGAAGGAACCGCTTCCCGAAGACGTGAAGCCGAAGACCATGGAACAGGTCGCCGAGGAAAATCGCCTGCTGAAACTGGCCAAGCGGGGAAAACTTATCGAGAAGGTGGAAAAACAGGTTCCGGAGAAAGGCCCCGGGGTGCGAACTTTCAACGTCTTTGTGGACAAGGACTATTACGAGGTGGAAGTCGAAGAGGTCGGCGGAGCGCCGGTCATCACCTCGATGAAGCAGACGGCGGTTGCGCCGGTTCGAGTGCCAGCGCCGGTTTCGGCTCCGGTTGCTGCACCCAGGCCGGTGGCGGTACCGAGTCCCGCGAAGGCGGCAGCTCAGGCCGGCAGTCCGACTCCGGTCGTTCAGGGTGGAACTCCACTGGTGGCACCGATGCCGGGAATGATTCTGCGGCACGAGAAGGCAGTCGGGGACGAGGTGAAGCAAGGCGACGTAATGCTGGTGCTGGAAGCCATGAAGATGGAAAACGCAATTACGGCTCCTGCCAGCGGCAAGATCGTCTCGCATCATTGCGAAAAGGGTCAGCAAGTCGCCAAAGGCTCGGTGCTCGCAATCATCGCGTAGCTTTCATCGGAAAAGGCAATGAAGCGGAAGGGGAGGAGCTGAAAATGGGAACTACTGGACCGAAGCCGCAGAAGGGCGCCGTCGCCGAGAAGCTCGAAGAACTGCGCGAGCGAAAAGGCAAGATCGAAGAGATGGGCGGGGAGAAAGCAGTTGCCGCGCAGCACCAACGTGGCAAGCTCACGGCGCGGGAGCGCCTCGATCTGCTGTTCGACACGGGGAGCTTCCGTGAAACGGACATGTTCGTGAAGCACCGCGGAACTTTTTTCGGGATTGACAAGGTGGACATCCCTGCCGACGGCATGGTCACTGGCTTCGGCCTGGTGAATGGCCGCTCCGTCGCGGCCTTCGCGCAGGACTTCACGGCGCGTGGCGGCAGCCTCAGCGAAATGAACTCCATGAAGGTTTGCAAGATCATCGACATGGCGCTCAAAGCGGGAATCCCTTGCGTTGGGCTGAATGACTCCGGCGGCGCGCGGATACAGGAAGGCGTGGATTCGCTGAAGGGCGTGGGGGACATCTTCCACTGCAACACGATGTGCTCGGGGGTGATCCCGCAAATCTCGGCGATCATGGGGCCGGCGGCCGGGGCGGCCGTGTATTCGCCCGCGATGACCGACTGGGTGTTCATGGTGAAGGACACCAGCTACATGTACATCACGGGGCCGGATGTGGTTCGAGCGGTGCTGGGGGAAGAGATCAGCCATGAGGAACTCGGCGGAGCGATGACCCACAACACCAAGACCGGGGTCGCGCATTTCGCCGCCGAAAACGACCAGGAATGCATAGAGCAGATTCGCAGACTGCTGTCGTTCCTGCCCAGCAACAACATGGAGGATGCGCCACGTATCGAGACCGGTGACAGTCCGACACGTGTGGACCTGGCGCTGGATACGATCATCCCCGACAATCCAATGTCGTCTTACGACATGAAGGACGTCATTCATTCCATCGTGGACAACGGCGACTTTCTTGAGCCGCATATGTATTACGCCGAGAACCTGATTGTCGGTTTTGGAAGACTGAATGGCCGCACGATCGGAATTATTGCGAATCAGCCCAAGGTCCTCGCCGGTTGTCTGGACGTGGACACTTCGGATAAGGCGTCCCGGTTCATCCGTTTCTGCGATTGCTTCAACATTCCTTTGCTCACCCTCACCGACGTGCCGGGGTTCATGCCGGGCACAGACCAGGAGTGGAACGGAGTAATCCGCCACGGCGCGAAGCTGCTGTGGAGCTATTCCGAGGCCACCGTGCCGAAGATCACCCTGATCACGCGGAAAGCATACGGCGGCGCGTATATCGCGATGTGCTCGCGTCACCTCGGGGCGGACATGGTGCTGGCGTGGCCGACGGCGGAAATCGCGGTGATGGGTGCCGAAGGTGCGGCCAACATTATCTACCGCCGGGAGATTCAGGAAGCTGTCGATCCTAAAGTCAAGCGGCAGGAGTTGATCGACGACTATCGCAAGACGCTTTACAACCCGTACATCGCGGCATCGCGCGGCTATGTCGATGCGGTGATTCAACCGAGCGAGACGCGGGCGCGGCTGATCGAGATTGTCGAAATGCTTTACAACAAGCGGGAGGCGCTGCCTCCGAAGAAACACGGCAATATTCCGCATTGAGTCCGGGTAGTGCAGTAGAGCGTCAGAGTGTTGCGCAGTTTGGGTACACGGTTTTCTAACCAGGGAGACGTCGAGCGTTATGGTGGAACTCCTTCAGGCCCCAGCACGAGCTACCTATTGGTTGATCCCAGGGCAAGTTCTGTTCGCGATCATTCCTCTTCTGGGCGTTGCTTGCTTCGCCTACATTATGGTGAAGCGTTTGCAACCGCTCTTCCGCGGTGCCCCCGATTTCCGGCTGGATAATTTGTTGGTCCGGTTGGGAAGAGTCCTGCAATTCTGGCTCGCACAATGGAAGCAGCCCCGTTACATGCTGGCGGGAGTTCTTCACATCGCGATCTTCGCGGGATTTCTTGCGCTGGGGGTCCGCTCCATTTCGATGGTGATCCTCGGGGTCTCCGAGAACTTCGTGATGCCGGGTTTCTCGGGACACATCGGTGAGTTCTACAACGTCGTCAAGGACTATGCCGCCACGCTCGTCTTTGTCGCTGTTGTGATTGCGGCCGTCCGTCGCGGTGTGTTCAAGCCCGCGCGCTATGCGGTGCCGGAAAAGTATGGCCACGACCACACGGGCGAGGCTGTGCTGGTGCTGGGGCTGATCGGGACTTTGATGGTTTCCGAGAGCCTCTTCGAGGCCGCAACGCTCTTGCAGCAAGGGCCAGTTGCCGCGGTGCTGCCCCCGCTGACGCTGGCGTGGGCATTCAAGGGACTGCTGGCTTCCGCGCCGACTATGCAGCTTGCCGTGCTCAAGCATGGCGCCTATCTCGTGCACGAGTTGACGTTCTTCACCTTCCTCTGCTTCCTGCCCTTCGGAAAACACTTCCATGTCATCACGTCACTCTTCAACGTTTACTTTGCGAAGCCGGACCGCGAAGTTCTGAAGCCCGTTCGCTACGGCGTGAGCGACGCACAACTGGACCAGGTGAAATCTTTCGGCGTGAAGACGTTCGACGACTTCACCTGGAAGCACATGCTGGACTTCTACTCGTGCGCTGACTGTGGCCGGTGTTCGGATCAGTGTCCGTCGAATGCCGTGGGCAGGCCGTTGTCGCCGCGATTTTTGACGATCAAGGCGCGGGATTACAGCTTCAAGCACAACCCGATGTTCGGCAAGGCGAAGGACGGCGAACCGCTGGTGGGCGGCATTTATTCAGACGATGAAATCTGGTCGTGTACGACCTGCGGCGCGTGTGAAGAAGAATGCCCGGTGATGGTCGAGTACATCGACAAGATTGTCGATCTGCGGCGAGGCATGATCGATGACGGCAACGTTCCCAAGTCGCTGCAGAAACCGCTCAAGGCGCTGGAGAGCCGTGGCAATCCCTACGGCAAGATGGAGAAGAAGAAGGCGGAGTGGGCGAAATCCAAGGACTTCCAGCAAATCTGCAACGTCAAAATTCTGGATGGAGAGACTAAGGCGGAGACGCTGTACTTCGTCGATAGCGTCACCTCTTACGACGACCGTATTCAGGAGATCGGACGCTCGACGGCGAAGATCCTCGACCACGTCGGCGAGAATTTCGGGATACTCGGCGCGGCTGAAAAAGATAGCGGTCACGAAGTTCGGCGCTTCGGCGAGGAGATGCTCTACACGGCCTTGCGCGACCACAACACCGAGGCGATCAAGGAGTCCGGCGTGAAGCGCATCGTCACTTCCGATCCGCACACATACAACGCGCTGAAGCACGACTACACGGATGTCCCACCAGTCGAGCACATCAGCGAAGTTATTGCCCGCGAAGTGAAGACCGGCAACATCAAGTTCGACCCGGTCGAAAACAAAGACGACGTTTACGTCTATCACGACCCCTGTTACCTGGGACGGCACAACAAGATTTACGAAGAGCCGCGAGACGTGCTCGATGCGATTCCGGGATTGAAGCGGGTTGAAATGGATAAGTGCCGCGACCGCTCGTTCTGCTGCGGCGGCGGCGGGCTCATGCTGTTCTACGAGCCAAAAGAGGATCAGCGAATGGGTGTGTTGCGCGTGAAGATGGCGGCCGAAGCCGGAGCCAACGTCATCGTGACGGCATGTCCGTTCTGCATGGTGAACATGGAAGACGCCATTAAGGTCGCTGGTTTTGAAGGCAAGATGACGGCGATTGATTTAACCGAGTTGGTGGAAAAACAAATAACGGGTCCGAGTGCGGTAAAGGGTACGCAATCTTAAATGATTCAGGGAGATTGAACGTGGAGATCCTAGTATGCGCAAAACGGGTGCCCGACACGTCTGAGAACGAAATTCAGCTCAACAGTGCGGGCAATGACATTGAACGCGATGACCTCGTGTATTCCATCAACGAATGGGACAACTACGCGGTCGAAGAAGCTCTTCAGATCGTCGATCGTGTCGGCGGAAACGTAACGGTCGTGACTGTCGGCGGCGAAGAGGACGACGAAATCCTGCGAAGAGAAATGGCGATGGGCGTCAAACATGCGGCGCTCATTTCGGACGAGGCGTTTGCCGGATCGGACGCGGCAGGCAAAGCGGCAATACTAAAAGCTTTCATACAGAAAAATCATTCCGACCTTATCCTCACCGGCGCGCAGGCTGACGCAGGCGGAGCGCAGGTGGGCGGCATGCTGGCGGCGATGCTGGATTATCCGTTCGCTTCTCTCGTCACCTCGATTGAAGTCCTCGACGGCGGCAGGCTGAAAGTCGGCCGCGAAATCGAAGGCGGCAACAAGGAGATGAACGAGATCGATCTTCCCTGCGTGCTCTCGATCCAGACGGGGATCAACGAGCCGCGTTATGTCGGCATGCGAGGTATCCGGCAGGTAGCTTCTGTCGAGATTCCCACGTATGACGCGTCAGGCCTCGGCATTGACGCGGCAACGGTAGGCGCGACGGCCGCGAAGGTCAAGCGCGAAGACTACTTCATGCCGCCGGTGGGCGAGGGCGCCGAGATGCTGACGGGCAGCGCGGAAGAGATTGCAGACAAGGTTGTGGAACTGGTGAAGGCCAAAGGAGGGTTCAGGTAATGGCTCGCATTTTTGCATATATCACTCATAAGGCGGGCGTCCCCGACGATGCAGCGGTTGAACTGGCGCTCGCGGCAAAGAAAATCGATCCGGCTGCCTCTCCCACGGCAATCGTCACTGGATGCGGTGTTGAGCTGGATGCAGCGTGCAACGCGCTCTGCGCTTCTTACGGCGAGGTCTGGAAGATCGCGAACGACGCTCTGGCTTATCCGAATGCCGAACTGATCCGCAAGGCGCTGATCAGCATCGTGCCGCAGGGCAGCATCGTGCTGGTCGCACACGATCATTTCGGAATCGACCTCGCACCTGGGCTCTCCGTAAAGATGAAGGCGGCTTTTGTCTCCGACGTGCTCGGCATCGATGGCGTCGAAGGCTCCGCTTTGAAGGTCGTTCGCCAGGAGTTCGGCGGACAGGTCAGCACGCATGTGCGCTGCGACATTTCTTCGGGCGCAGTAATCAACGTGCGTCCCGGCGCATTCAAGCCAACCGCAAACTGCCGCCGCGAACGGAGTCGTGGTCGATAAGTCCGCCGAAGTCGCTAGCTCTCACGGCGAAGCGGCGCTATCTCGGAACGGTCGTCGCCGAGACGGGTGACGTTGACATCACGAAGCAGGACATTCTTGTGTCGATCGGTCGCGGCATACAGGAGGCTGACAACGTGCAGATCGCGCAGGATATGGCCGAAGCGATGGGCGCGGCCGTGAGCTGTTCGCGACCCGTTGTCGATGCGAAGTGGATGGAGAAGTCCCGCCAGGTTGGCACCTCCGGCCAGACCGTCAAGCCCAAGGTCTATTTCGCCTGCGGCATCAGCGGCGCATTCCAACATTTGGCCGGGATCAAGGGCAATCCCTTGATGATCGCCATTAACAAGAACCCCAAAGCGCCAATTTTCCTGGCCGCCGACGTGGGGATTGTTGCCGACATTCTGGAGTTCCTGCCGGCATTGACCAACAAAGTGCGTGAAGCGCGAAGCCTTTCGGCAAACTGGGGGGCGGCAATGATTACCAAAAAAACGCTGACAATGAGTTTGAAATCGCTGAGGGATTTCGCCAAGAAACAACTGCCGGACGAGAAGCTGATCGAGCTGGATGCGAAAGACGAATGTCCGTTAGACATCGTGAAGCAGATGTGCCATCCGGACAAACTCGGCATTCAACTGCTGTTCGTTCCCGAAGAATATGGCGGAATGGACGGCGGCACGTTCGACGTGTACTGCATTTGCGAAGAGATGGCGCGAATCGATCTCGGACGTCGCGACCTCGCTCTTCGCAACGTTCCTCGGTAGCGATCCGATCACGGTCGGCGCCACGCCGGAACAGAAGAAGCGCTGGCTGTCGCGCATCGCGGACGAAGGAATTCTCTTCGCCTACGGCGCGACCGAACCGGAAGCGGGCAGCGATCTGGGCGCGCTGAAGACGGTTGCCGAGCGCGTGATGGAAGGCGACAAGATCGTTGGTTACAAGATCACGGGCAACAAGCAGTGGATCAGCAACGGCGGCATCGCCGACCTGTACACGATTCTGGCGAGCACGCCCGTTGGTCCCACATGGTTTGTCGTCGAGCGGGGCGCAAAAGGATTCACCCACGACAAGCCGGAAGACAAGCACGGCATTCGTCTCAGCAACACGGCGGCTCTTGCCTTGGACAACGTCTATGTCCCGGCTGACTGCCTGATCGGTTTAGTCGAAGGCCAGGGTTTGATTCAGGCACAGAAGGTATTCGGCTACACGCGCCTGATGGTCGCGGCATTTGGCCTCGGCGGAGGCTGGGCTGCGCTGGATCGCGCGATTCCGTATTCGACGAAGCGTATCCAGGGCGGTGCGCCGCTGTCGGAAAAGCAGGGCTACACGCACAAGCTGATCGTTCCGAACGTGGCTCGCATCGAGGCAGGCCGCGCCTTCGTCGAGGAAACCGCGGAGAGGATCGATGCCGGCGAGGGATTTCTGAATACCGAAGGCGCGATCGCCAAGTACATGTCGACTGAAGCCGGCAACAAGGCGGCGGAAGACAGCATACAGGCGCTCGGCGGCTATGGCTACACGCACGAATACATGGTGGAGAAGATCAAGCGCGACGTTCGCATCACGACGATCTATGAAGGCACCTCCGAGATCATGGAGATGACCATCAGCCGCGATCGCTGGCAGCTACACCTGAAAACGCGCGGGCAGCACTATCACGACGAAGCACGCAAGATGGAAGAGTTGCACGCCCGCAGTCCGAAGATCGGCGCAGACGTCGCGGCTTTGTCCCTGCACGCGCTTGCCGAAGTCATGGAGAAAGCTCGCGTTGCGCGTCTGACTCGCTATCAACATATTCTGCTTCGTCTCGGAGAGTTGATCGCATATGCCGAGTGCGCTGCGTGCCTGTGCCGTCGCGCCGATCGCGCGGCCCAAGGCAAGCTGAACGAAAAGGCCAACGCACGGTTCGATGCGACCGCGCTGGCGGCATTGAGCCGAATCTTCGCTCGCGAAGCCGCGCTCAAGGTTGCCGAAGAAGGCCTGCACTGGATCGTTGGGGCCGGCGGCGTGAGTGACTCCGAGATGGCCGCTTTCGAACACGGACTGAAACTTCCCGCCATTCATTGCGCGCAGGCGGGGCTCATCGAAGACATGGATTACATTGGCGACGTGCTTTTCAATCGCGTCGCCAAGCGCGCGGCACTATCCGCCTAGCCTCGAAAGTTGTGGGATAGGCATCTGGCTTAAACGCCAGAGCTTTTATAAAGCGTTGGACAGACCGGGCAAGTCTGTTCAACGCGTGGTTATACGTGTTTCTTTTGCCCCGGCCCAATTGCTAGTACGAAGAAGTTTAATTTATACGCGATTCGGGGAGCGCCATCATGGAAGATACCGCTTATAAAGCAATTGCAATTGTGGGGGTGGGGGCAATTCTGCCCGACGCCCCAAACGCGCCGGCCTTCTGGGAAAACATCAAGAACGGCCGTTACAGCATTACCGATGTTCCGTCTGACCGGTGGGATCCTGCGCTTTATTACGACGAAGATCACGCCGCGCCGGATAAGGCATACTCGAAAATCGGCGGCTGGGTACGGGAGTATCCGTGGGAGCCGATGAAATGGAAGCTCCCGATTCCGCCGCGCGTCGCCGACGCGATGGATGGAACGCAAAAATGGGCAATCGCCTGCACGCGCGAAGCGCTGGACGATTTTGGGTACCCTGCGCGCCCGCTCGACCTCGAACGCACGGCCGTGATCCTCGGCAACGCGATGGCCGGGGAGAGGCACTATCTGACCTCGATGCGCGTCTTCTTCCCCGAGTATGCGCGCGAGTTGGAGCAGAGCGCCAGTTTCGCCACACTGCCCGAGTCTCTTCGCCGCGAAATCACGCGCGAGTTGCACCAGCGCATGAACAAACTCCTCCCCGATGTTACGGAAGACACCATGCCGGGAGAGTTGTCCAACTGCATTGCCGGACGCGTCGCCAACATCTTTAACTTCCGCGGACCCAACTGGGTTTGTGACGCTGCGTGCGCCTCCGCCATGGCGGCCATCACTGCGGCTTCCGAGGGATTGGTCGCGAACAAATTCGACGTGGCGATCACGGGCGGCATTGACCGCAACATGGGCGTGCCGACGTTCGTGAAGTTCTGCAAGATCGGCGCCCTCTCCGCAACTGGCAGCCGTCCGTATGCGCAAGGAGCCGACGGCTTCGTCATGGGTGAAGGCGCGGTGGTCTTCATGTTGAAGCGCCTGGCGGATGCCGAGCGCGACGGCGACAAGATCTACGCGGTCCTGCGTGGCGTGGGCGCGTCGAGCGACGGAAAGGGCAAAGGCATTACGGCGCCCAATCCGGTCGGCCAGAAGTTGGCGGTCGAACGCGGCTGGTACAACGCCGGGTTGTCGCCCGCAACCGTAGGGTTGATCGAGGGCCACGGCACTTCGACCCGCGTCGGCGATGTCGTCGAAGTCAATGCCATCGGGGACGTCCTGAGCGAGTTCAACGTTCCCGTCCAATCGGTGGCGCTCGGTTCTGTGAAATCGAATATCGGACATCTGAAGGGCGCTGCTGGAGGAGCGGGAATACTAAAGACAGCGTTGGCTCTTCGAGACAAGGTGCTGCCTCCTAGCGTGAAGTGCGAAACTCTGAACCCCGACATCGACTTCGCACATTCACCGCTTGTCGTGAACCGGGAACTGAAGCCCTGGATGATGCCGGCGGATGGTGTGCGCCGCGCCGGCGCTAGCGCTTTCGGCTTCGGCGGGACCAACTTCCACGTCGTGCTGGAAGAACATATTCCCGGCAGGCTCACCGCAAATGGCAAGAAAACAATGGCTGTGACAATGCCATCCGCGCCACCAAAGGACAACAGTATGAATGCGAAAAGTGATTTCCATGCCCCTCAGGCCCAGACGTCGTGCAAAGCTCCGTTGCGTGGTGCGTTGGTTGTTGGAGCCACGTCGGCAGATGAGCTGGCCGAACGACTCCGTGCAGTAGAGAAAGAGGCTGCCGCTGGCCGCGCGCCCGCGCTGGCCGCGCCGGCTGAATCCGATCTGCGCGCGCCCGAACGCATCGCGATCGACTATGCCGATGCCGCGGAGTTGGCCGACAAGTGTGCCAAGGCGCTGAAGGCGCTGGCCGCTAATCAACCGCCGATCTGGAAGGCGTTGCGCGCTCAGGGTATTTTTCGTGGTCACGGTCCGGCGCCGAAGGTAGCGTTCCTCTATACCGGACAAGGCTCGCAATACGTGAACATGATGAAGCCATTGTTGGCGATTGAGCCGATTGTGGCCGAAACATTTGCCCAGGCGGATCGCGTGATGACCCCGCTGCTTGGGAAGCCGCTCAGCAAATACATCTTCGTCGATGGCGATGACGAAAAGGCGATCGAGAAGGCCGATTACGATCTGCGCCAGACCGAGATCACGCAGCCTGCCGTGCTCGCGACCGATGAGTCGATGACCCGGCTGCTTGCCGCCTACGGAATCAAGCCCGACATGACCATGGGACACAGTCTCGGCGAATATGGCGCGCTGGTCGCGTCCGGCGGCATTCCGTTCGATGACGCGCTCGAAGCGGTCAGCGCGCGAGGCCGTGGAATGACGCAGGTGGCCATGAACGACAACGGGAAGATGGCGGCCGTGTTTGGCCCGCTCGATGAGATCGAGCGAATCATCAAATCCGTCGATGGCTACGTAGTAATCGCCAACAACAACAGCACGCGCCAGGCAGTCATTGGGGGAGCGAGCAACGCAGTCGAGCAGGCGATGGAGCTTTTCCAGAACGCGGGCTTCACCGTCGCGCCGTTGCCGGTCAGCCACGCTTTCCATACCACCATTGTTGCTGGAGCCAGCGAGCCGTTACGCAAGGCGCTCGATCGCCTGCGCCTGCAAGCGCCGCGCATCCCAATCGTCGCCAACGTGGATGGCGAGTTCTATCCGACGGACGGCGATGTCAAGGAAAAGATGCTGGACATCCTGGCCAAGCAGGTTGCCGCGCCCGTGCAGTTCGTGAAAGGCCTGAAGACGCTTTATAACGCAGGCGTCCGTGTGTTCGTCGAAACCGGCCCGAAGAAAGCCCTGCAGGGGTTCGCGGATGATGTGCTCGGCAGCGATCCGGAGGTCGTCTCGATCTTCACCAATCACCCGAAACTGGGCGACGTCGTGAGCTTCACTCAAGCTCTGTGCGGGCTCTACGCCGCAGGTTTTGGACGCGGGCAGGTCGAGGCTGCAAGCGAGGTCGAAACGAAACCGGTGATCGACGCGGTGACTGAAATCGTGGTGGCGGCCGAACCCGAGCCAGTCCCGGTGGTGACGGCTGGACCCGAGCCAGTGTTGATCGTTGCGTCAGGCCAAGTCGGATCCAGCAGCACTCTCGCGGCTAACGCCCCGGTCGTGATCAGCGGCGCGGCGCTTGGACTGCCCGGCGTCGAACACATCTTCGACGATGGCAACCTGGAACGCATTCTGCGCGGTGACCAGTTCATCGAGCCGCTTCCTCAGCACCAGCGCCAGGCGATGCTGGACAAGAACATCACGCGCGTAATCAAGCGCGACGCCGGGGGACCAACCATCGAGGCTATCGACAAGCTGGCGGACGTGATCAAGCTGGCGGCCCGCGGCCACGGTTTCGATCTGGAGACCGAATATGGTGTCGACGCCGACCGCATCATTGCACTCGACCGCGTCACGCGGTTGGCGATTGCGGCAGGGCTCGATGCCTTGCGGGACGCCGGCATACCGCTCGTGATGCGATATAAAACCACAACCAAGGGGACGAAGCTGCCGACAGGATGGGGATTGCC
Source organism: uncultured Acidobacteriota bacterium (assembly GCA_963777415.1). Lineage (GTDB taxonomy): Bacteria > Acidobacteriota > Terriglobia > Terriglobales > Acidobacteriaceae > JAEZPW01. Next base: position 295,050 of record CAVZQL010000011.1, on the reverse strand, counting down.
CGATGCCCTGCGCGACGATACCGGCGTTATCTTCGCCTCCGCGTTCCCCGGCTACAACTCTTTCGCGGATCAGATGAGGCGCTATTACACGGATCACGCGCGCCGCACCGAGTTAACCACGCTGCTGGATCTTCGTGGCCGCACAACCGAGTCCGCGATGGCGCAGGAACTCGATAGGCGCATAGGTGAACTGCGTGCCGCGATCGAAAAAGAGCCCTATGTTCTCGACCGCCGGTTCATGTTCAAGATCCTGTCGATGGGACACTCGCAGTTTGCCGAGCTCATCGGCGTGCGCGGCCCGAATACGCAGATCAATGCCGCTTGCGCAACCACCACGCAGGCCGTCAGCCTGGCCGAGGATTGGATACGGATCGGGCGCTGCCGCCGGGTGATCGTTATTGCCGCCGACGACGTGACCGGCGACGACTTGATGGAATGGATCGGCTCCAGCCTGCTCGCCACCGGAGCGGCAGCGACCGACGAAAAAGTGGAAGAAGCCGCACTTCCTTTCGATCGCCGGCGGCACGGCATGCTGGTCGGCATGGGCGCCGCGGCGCTTGTGTTCGAGAGCGCCGAGGCCGCACACGAGCGCGGAGTACAGCCGATCTGCGAAGTGTTGAGCACGATGACGGCGAACAGTGCGTTTCACGGCACTCGCCTCAACGTTGATCACATCGGCCAGATGATGGAGGCACTGGTCGCGAGGGCAGAAGCGGAGCGCGGAATATCGCGCCACGATATGGCTCCGCGCACGGTGTTCATATCGCACGAGACCTACACGCCCGCGCGCGGAGGCAGTGCGTCTGCCGAAATCCACGCCCTGAGGCAAGTCTTTGGCGATGCTGCCGACCAGATCGTCATCGCAAATACGAAGGGCTTTACCGGGCACACGATGGGCACTGGCATTGAAGACATTGTGGCCGTCAAAGCGCTGGAAACTGGATGCGTGCCGCCGGTGGCGAACTTCAAGGAAGTCGATCCCGACCTGGGCCAGTTGAACCTGTCCAAGGGCGGTGCGTATCCGGTTGAGTACGCCCTGCGCCTGGGCGCTGGATTCGGCTCGCAGATCAGCATGACGCTGCTGCGCTGGGTGAAGACCAAAGACGGCGTCCGCCGCAAACCGGGTGAGCTGGGCTTTGAATATCGCATCGCCGACGAGGCGGTGTGGAACGCCTGGCTGACTCAGATCACGGGGTTCCCGACGGTGGAACTCGAGGTGGTCAAGCGCACTCTGCGCGTGCGAGACAAGGGAGTGGCGGCCCAGCCGCTGGCGGCCGCGAAGGAGGTCAGGCCGGTAGCGGCGCAGGCTTCGGTTACAGCGGTTGCGCGTCCAGTAGCGTTTGCCGCGGCTGCGGGGGCAGGAACAGCACCAGCGCCCGCGCCGGAACCGATCGTGGTAGCGGCTCCGGTTGCGCCTGAGCCGGTCGCCGCACCAGCACCGGCGGCAGTCACCGCAGCATCGCCCGCAGCATCGCCCGCAACATCACCCGCACTGCCGAAAGCGGTGGTGAGCACTGAGTCGGTGAAGGAGAGCGTGTTGAAGCTGGTTTCTGAAAAGACCGGCTATCCGCAAGACATGCTCGCCCTCGATCTTGACCTCGAAGCCGATCTTGGCGTGGACACGGTCAAGCAGGCCGAAGTCATGGCAACCATACGCGAGGCGTACGGAATCAAGCGCGACGACACCATCAAGCTGCGCGATTTCCCGACGCTGAACCACATTATCCGGTTCGTCGAAGAGCGGCGGACGGATGTTGCCGGAGCAGCGGCGGCCGCAAAAGCAGAGATTCCTGCACCCGCAGCGGTCGAAGTAGAGCAAGAGATAAGGCCACGGGAACAAGTTGCAGTCGCACCTGTCGCCGTGGCAGCACCTGCTACGGCAGATGAAATCAGGGAACGCATCCTCGCCCTGGTCGTGGAGAAGACCGGCTATCCGCAAGAGATGCTGGATCTAGACCTCGACCTGGAAGCGGACCTTGGCATCGACACGGTGAAGCAGGCGGAACTGCTCGCTGCGATCCGCGAAATCTACAGCATCCCGCGCGACCCGAATCTTAAGCTGCGCGATTTCCCGACCCTGAAGCACGTGATCCAGTTCGCGTGTGACCGGCAGGCAGTCGCGGCGCCGCCATCAACTGCAAACGTCGCCGAACAACCCGCGCCCGCACCAATCGTGGCGGAAGCTGCTGTGCAGGCAGCGGTGACAGTGCCAACTGCGTCAGTCGCGACTCCCGAAGAGATTAAGGAACGCATTCTCGCCCTGGTCGTGGAAAAGACAGGCTATCCGCAAGAGATGCTGGATCTGGATCTCGATCTGGAAGCGGATCTCGGGGTCGATACAGTCAAACAGGCGGAACTGCTGGCCGCGATCCGCGAAATCTACAGCATCCCGCGCGATCCTAATCTCAAGTTGCGCGACTTCCCAACTCTCAAGCACGTGATTCAGTTCGCGTGCGACCGGTGCCCGGACCTGAACGCGGCGGCTCCGGCCCCTGCACCCGTCGTTGAGCAACCCTCGCCCGCACCGGTTGTAACGGAGGCGGCGCAACCCGTACAAGCACCGGCAACAACGCCGCTAGTCCCAGCCGTGACCGCCGAGGATATTAAAGAGCGAATCCTCGCCCTGGTCGTCGAGAAGACCGGCTATCCGCAGGAGATGCTGGATCTGGACCTCGACCTGGAAGCAGACCTCGGCGTCGACACGGTGAAGCAAGCGGAACTGCTGGCCGCGATTCGCGAAATCTACAGCATCCCGCGCGACCCGAATCTTAAGTTGCGCGATTTCCCAACCCTCAAGCACGTGATTCAGTTCGCGTGCGACCGGCAGGGAGGCGCGGCAGCGCCGGTCGCAGTTGAGCAACCCGCGGCAACCCCGGTGGCTGAAGCGCCGGTTGCGCCCGTGCGTCAGCCGCACGTTGCTCCTTCAACCCTCGCCAATTTCGACGCCGCTGACCGTATACCGCGTCGCGTGCCGATACCTGTGTTGCGTCCGCCGCTTGCGATGTGTAAGCCGACCGGCGTGACGTTGGGGCCGGGACGTCGCGTGATCATCATGCCGGACAAAGCTGGCGTGGCCGATGTGCTGACGCAGAAACTGCAGACGATGGGCGTAGAGGTTCTGCGGATTGATACTGCGCTGGACTTGGACGCGCTGACGGCTTGCCTCGCGGGTTGGGTCGCTGCCGGTCCGGTGCAAGGAGTGTACTGGCTGCCCGCGCTCGACCACGAGGGACGCATCGCCGACATGGATCTGGCCGGCTGGCACGAAGCGTTACGGCTGCGCCTCAAATCGTTGTTTACGTCGATGCGAGCGCTCTACGAGCAGATCGCGGCTCCGGGAACATTCCTCGTCTCCGCAACGCTGCTCGGCGGACAGCATGGTTACGACGAAGCTGGAGCGATTGCGCCCATGGGTGGCGCGGTCGCCGGATTCACGAAGACCTATAAGCGGGAACATGCTGACGCTCTCGTCAAAGCGGTCGATTTCGAAGCCAATCGCACACCGGTGGAAGTTGCCGAAGTGCTCGTCAGGGAAACGCTCAGCGATCCCGGCGCGGTTGAGATCGGCTACAAGGGAGACGTTCGCTGGACGGTTGGCCTTTCAGAAAAACCGCCAGTCGACGGACAGCTCGGCCTCATGCTCGACGAGAACACAACGTTTGTGATCACTGGCGCTGCGGGCAGTATCGTCTCGGCGATCACGACCGATCTGGCTGCGGCGTCCGGCGGGACGTTCTATCTTCTCGACCTGGTGCCGAAGCCCGATCCCAACAACACGGATATCGAGCGCTTTGTCACGGATAAGGACGGGCTCAAGCGCGACCTGTTCAAGCGCATGCAGGAGCGCGGCGAACGGGCCACTCCGGCGCTGATCGAAAAAGAACTCGCCGGGCTGGAGCGAGCTCATGCCGCCAAGAGCGCAATCGACGCCGTTCACAAAGCCGGTGGCACCGCGCATTACTTCAGCGTGAATCTCACGGATGCCGACGCTGTCGCCAAGGTGATCGATCAAGTGCGCGATCATGCCGGTCACATTGACGTGCTGCTGCACGCCGCCGGCATGGAGCGCAGCCATTTCCTTCCGGATAAAGATCCTCGTGAATTCAACCTGGTCTTTGACGTGAAGAGTGATGGCTGGTTCAACCTGCTGCGGGCCATCGGAGATATGCCGCTGGGCGCGACCGTCGCGTTCTGCTCGATTGCCGGTCGCTTCGGCAACGCGGGCCAGACGGATTACAGTTCCGCCAACGATCTGCTCTGTAAGTACACGTCGAGCTTCCGGACCACGCATCCAGGGACGCGCGGAATCGCGATCGACTGGTCGGCGTGGGGCGGCATCGGCATGGCGACCCGCGGCTCAATCCCGAAAATGATGGAACTTGCCGGGATCGATATGCTGCCGCCCGAGGCAGGCGTTCCCTGGATTCGCCGCGAACTAACCATGGGCGGAACTCGCGGCGAGATCGTCGTTGGCCAGCGCCTCGGCGTTCTGCTGAGCGAGTGGGATGCGACCGGGGGCGTGGACAGCAGCGTGCCTCTGAACCAGGGACCTATGGTCGAGAAGATTGTGACCATGGGCGTCCACAGCGGACTGATGATTGAGACCACGCTCGATCCGAAGGTCCAGCCGTTCCTGCACGATCATCAGATCGACGGCACTCCGGTGCTGCCCGGTGTGATGGGGATCGAAGCCTTCGCCGAAGCTGCGAGTTCGGTACTGCCGGGCTGGCAGGTCGAGGCGGTGGACGACGTGAACTTCCTGGCGCCGTTCAAGTTTTATCGGAACGCGCCGCGTGCGTTGAACATTGAGGTGGTCTTCCATCAGGACGGCGCCCTCATCGTCGCCGATTGCTGTTTGATCGGTCGCAGACAACTACCCAACCAGCCAGAGCCGCAGGTCACGGTGCATTTCACGGCGCGTGTGCGATTGAGCAAGCACGTGCCCGAGCCAGTCACCGCGGAAGTGCCGGTCGAAACAGTTGGCAGGATCATTGGCGCAAAGGATATCTATCGCGTTTACTTTCACGGCCCCGCCTACCAGGTAATCGAACGGGCGTGGCACGATGGAAGCCGGATCATTGCGCAGATGTCCAACACGCTGCCGATGAACCACCAGCCCGCCGAACGGCCGACAGTTATGGCGCCACGACTGATCGAGTTCTGTTTCCAGACCGCCGGGCTGTGGGAATTGGGTGTGGATGGCCGCATGGGGTTGCCGCAATTCGTTGAGCAGGTCAGCGTACTGCGCGCGCCCGATGCGACAAACGGTCCATTCTTTGCCGTTGTCAATCCTGATGTGACCGCGGGAACTTTCAATGCGGAAGTGGTGGACAAGGCTGGCAACGTCTACGTGCGGATGACCGGGTACCGCACCATAGCGTTGCCGAACGCGGTTGATAGTGAGTCGCTGAAAGCATTGCAAGCCACTGCATAGAACGATGTTGCCGGGACCAGGGTTTCAAAGCATCAAGGTAGAACCTGACCTTCACTGTTTTGGAACCTTGGTCCGCCATTTACTACGATTCATGGACGTTTACTGGCTTGAGCAAACCCAAGAGGATCTCCCGGCTGAGGATTTCTGGCTGAGCGCGGCGGAGATCGCGCGGATGAACTCCATGCGCTTTCCCAAGCGGCGCGCCGACTGGCGACTGGGACGGTGGACGGCGAAGCGCGCCTTTGCAGCCTATCTCGACATCCCGGCTCATACGCGACTTCTTCTCGACACGGAAATACGCCCGAATGCTTCCGGCGCGCCTGAGCTCTTCTTCGCCAACGAACTTGCCGAGGTGTCCATTTCAATTACGCATTGTGGCGGGAGAGCGGCTTGCGCCATCGCCGGTTCGGACGTGGTCCTGGGCTGCGATATGGAAACCATCGAGCCGCGCAGCGATCGTTTTATTGCAGACTACTTCACCCGTGAAGAGCGAGCCTTCATTGCGCAAACGCCCGCGGCAGACGGGCCCCGCGTTGTCGCCCTGCTGTGGAGCGCGAAGGAGAGCGCGTTGAAGGCTCTGCAGGAAGGCCTCCGACTCGACACGCGTTCCGTTGCCGTTACGCTGGTTGACCCAGGCATTCATGGCGAGGATGGTTGGTATCCGCTGCACGTCCGCGCGCAAAGCGGTGAATTATTCCGTGGCTGGCATCAATGTAACGGTCACGAGTTCGTGCGCACCATGGTGGCTGTTCCGCGACCCGCCCCGCCGATTCTGCTGAAAATCCACGAACTCGCGCACCATGCCTAGCGTCGGGCGGTGCCCCACGTTCCGCCGGTTCGCGAAGCGGAGCGGCTAACGTGGGCCCACATAAACTCATAACGCGAGTACCCTGGCGCCGCAGCCGCATCCAATCAGTGCCTGTGCTCACGGCAGGCCGGAGGTGGAATATGTCTCTTCGACCAGTCAAGCGCCTCATCAAATCAAAGCCGACTCTGGAAGGCGCGGGCGTGCATTTGCGTCGCGCGTTCGGTTTCGGCAACACATCTGAGTTCGACCCATTCCTGCTGCTCGACGACTTCCGCAACGACGTTCCCGAGGACTATCTGTTGGGCTTTCCCTGGCATCCGCATCGCGGCATCGAGACCATCACCTATGTTCTCGCCGGAACCGTGGAACACGGCGACAGCATGGGAAACAGCGGCGCCATCGCCGAGGGCGACGTCCAGTGGATGACGGCGGGCAGCGGAATCATCCATCAGGAAATGCCGAAAGGCGACAAAGCTGGCCGGATGCATGGCTTCCAGTTGTGGGCCAATCTTCCTTCGTCCCTCAAAATGACCGACCCGCGCTACCAGGAGGTGAAGGCCGTGGACATTCCCCAGGTCACGGATGACGACGGCACACACGTTCGCGTCGTCTGCGGAAGGTTTTGGGGCGCCACCGGACCCGTGGACGGAATCGCCGCCGACCCTATCTATCTCGATGTGTCGGTCGCCCCGGGCCGCCGCAAGATGCTTCCCATAGAGACCTCTCGCCACGCCTTCGCCTATGTTTTCGGAGGCTCAGGAAAATTCTGCAACGCGTCTGGCCCACTCGCGGTGCCGACCGAACCGGTCCGATGGGCGGACACGAATCCTCCCACGGCGGCAGATAACCGTTCGCTTGTGCTCTTTGATCGCGGCGACGAACTGGCCGTGCAAGCCGGCGATGAGGGCATACGTTTTCTGCTGGTCTCGGGAAAACCAATTGAAGAGCCAGTTGCCTGGTACGGCCCTATTGTCATGAACACCCAGGAACAACTGCGGCATGCGTTTGAAGAACTCGAGAGTGGCACGTTTCTGAAATCGGGGGAACAGCGGAAAACAGCCTAACACGAAAGGGAAGAACTTTAATCGAAAACGCGTTGCAATCAGGAACATTGAGACGAAAACCTAACCACGGATTTCACCGATGGGAACGGATCAAAGAAAACCTAAAGAGAAAAGAACGACTCCGTGCTTGGTTTGCGTACACTCGCTTGTTTCTATCCGTTTCTTGATCCGTGTAATCCGTGGTTAGGTTTTCTAGCATGAATAGTAACTTCCTCGCGAAAGAAACTCTGGCGAAAGCCTTCCCCATCGCGGACTTTCTGGGCATCACGTTCATCAGTCAATCCGACGGACGGGCTGTCGCCGAATTTCGTCCGGGAGCACAACACGCGAATCCAATGGGCACTCTGCACGGTGGAGTCCTATGCGACCTGGCTGACGCGGCCATGGGGATCGCCTTCGCCAGCACTCTTGCGGCTGACGAGAGCTTTACGACGCTTGAATTGAAGATCAACTTTCTTCGTCCCGTGTGGAAGGGACTCTTAACGGCTGAAGCCGAAGTGGTTTCCAGAGGACGCACCGTGGGCCTTGTCAGTTGCAGAGTTACGGATGAGGAACACCGTCTCGTCGCAAGTGCAACCTCGACTTGCATGGTGCTGGCAGGCCACGCGGCGAAGAATCGATAGGTCTGTCAGCAGGCAATAAGTATTAGCGCATCCAAACTCGTCACTAGCCACTCGTCACTAATCACTCGTTCCTCACACGCCGTATCGCTTCCACAGCCGGAACCAAGGATTTTCCGCGTACATGGCGTCGTGATTCCGGTTTGCGACCTCGAGCTCAACCAACTGCGGGGGTCTCGTATCCGGAAGCAGAAAGATCTGCTCCAGCCATTCGATTTCGGCGATGGTCTTTTCTACATCCATGGCAACTGTAAAGATAATGGATGCAGTTGCGATGGTCAGGATTCCGGGAAGGCCCGAAGATCCACGATCCAAAGACCTACGATCCAAAGATCCACGAAAACCTTAGTTCTTCCTGGCTAAGCACCACGCCATGGAACCCTTGCCAAAACACAGCTTACGTGGCGGGGGCGGCTTCAGTGGGCTTCGGACGGCGTGACTGTTTAGCGAGCTTGCGCGTCAGTTCCACGCAATTGAGCATGCGCATGGTGGCCTTCATGGCGGCGACGAGCTGATCGGAATCGACGGCGCGCGTGGTGAAGAGTCTTCCGTCGGTGCTCCAGGTGATGATGGCCTCGGTCAGCGCGCCGCTGGTTCCTTTACGCGAAATGCCGATGCGATAATCCACCAGTTCGGGCAGTTCGGTATAGATGCTGCGAAGGGCGTTGATGAAGGCGTCGTACTGGCCGTCGCCAACGCCGCGTGCGGTCATGGTTTCGTCGTTGCGCGTCAGCAGCAGCGTTGCCTTGGGCAGGGAACCCTTGCGCATGGAGAAGTGGTAGTCCTGCAACTTCAGGCCATCTTCCTTCGCGCTGAAGACGTCGCGCAACAGCAGGATGATGTCCGCCTGCGTGACCGTGACCTTCTGATCGCCCAGTTCCTTCACTTTTGCCAGCAGCGCGCGCTGCTGCTCCTGGTTGATCTCGATTCCCAATTCCTTGCAGTTGCGCTCGATGGACGCCAATCCAGCGGTTTTGCCGAGATCGTAGCTGCGCATGCGTCCGAAGCGCGCCGGATCGAGCCGGTTCTGGTAGAGCTTGCCCTTCTTGTCGCCGTCGGCATGGACGCCGCAGCCCTGTATGGCGCTCATACGTCCTACCACGGGCGCGTTGGCCGCCGGTTCCACGCCGCTGATGCCCGCCACCAGATCGCTCAACATGCCGAGCGACTGTTCAGCCACGTTGCAGGCCATCGAATACAGATCGCGCGCCGCCACCACCAGCGTGGCTAGATTGGTATTGCCCGCGCGTTCGCCCAGTCCGTTCATCGCCACGTGGATACGGCCGATACCGGCGCGTAGCGCACGCAGGGAATTCGGCACCGCCAGTCCGTAGTCGTTGTGCGCGTGAAAATCGAATTGCAGGTCGAAGCTGCCGCGCATCTTCTGAACGTGCGCTTCACTCTGCTCGGGCGTAAGCACGCCGAGCGTATCGCAGAGCATCACCCGCTTGATCGGCAGTTTGGCAAGGCCGGCGGTCAGCTCCAGTACGTAGTCCGGGGAGTCGGTCATCCCCTGTGACCAGTCCTCGAGATAGACGTTTACCGCGACGTTGCTCTTGCTCGCACACGAAACGGTGCGCTCGATATCCGCAAGGTGCTGATTGACGGTCTTTCGAAGCTGCACTTCGCAATGATGTTGCGATCCTTTGGCGAGGAGGTTGAGCGTCTGGCCGCCATTCTGCACGATCCAATCGACGGAACTTGTGCCGTCCACGAAGCCGAGCACCTCGACCTTCTCGGCCATGCCGTGCGCGCGAGCCCACGCGGTGATCCGCCGCAGGGCCTCGGCTTCGCCGTCCGAGATCTTTGCCGACGCAACCTCGACCGCATCGACTCCGGCCCTTAGCATCGCTTCGGCTATGACAAGCTTCTCCTCGGGCGTGTAATTGACGCCGGGGGTTTGCTCACCATCCCGCAGGGTGGTGTCCATGATTTGGAAACTGCTCACTGGGTTCCCTCTCCCCATGTGGGGACACGTGACCAAGACACGTAACCAAAAGGATACCTGAGTGACTGCCCCGTGCGGTCGCAAAATAGTGATGCAAGCTACCAAAATAGCGCGTGCAGCGGTGGGAGACTACTCGCGAACGGCCGGTACGGAAAAGACTCGACAATAAACTTTTCCCGCAGATTATCCGTGCGAGCCGGGAAACGGGGATAATAGATTGGTGCAGCTTCTCCTTTGCCGGCTCACGGATCAAACGCAGAGGGCTCTGAGTTTATGAAGAGATACAGATTCCTGGTTTCGCTAATTTCGGAACGGAACGACTATCAACGAGAGTCAGCTCGAACTGTCGAAAAGACGGCGCAGCGCCTCGGAGTCGATGTGCAGATCATTTACGCCGAAGACGACCCGATCAAACAACGCCAGCAGTTGCTCGAAGTGATCCAGTCGTCCGCGCAGACTCGACCTGACGGGGCCATTGTTTTTCCTGTCGAAACATCTCTGGCGCAAATCGCTGCCGCTGCCGCTGATGCTGGAATCGGATGGGTAGCATTGAATCGCGACGCGGATAACATCGCGCAGCTTAGGCGAGGCTGCCGCATACCAGTTTGCAGCGTTAGTGTGGATCAGGAAGAAGTCGGGCGAATTCAGGCACGCCAGTTTGCTGCGTTGCTGCCGGACGGCGGAACGATACTCTACATCATGGGTCCAGCCGGAAACTCCGCGGTTGCACAACGTACAGCCGGGATGCTGGCCTGCAAGCCACCTAATTTGGAGGTCTTGCCCTTGCAGGGCCGATGGACCGAAGAGAGTGGATACGAGGCCGTGATGTCGTGGCTGCGGCTGCCGGCCTCGCGCGAAACGCCAATCGCTTTAGTAGCCTCCCAGAATGACGACATGGCCATGGGCGCCCGCAAGGCTTTTGAACTCAGCATGAGCGGAGCAGAGCGGGAACGATGGTGTAGCTTGCCTTTCACGGGCGTTGATGCGGTTTCGGGTACGGGACAAGAATGGGTCCGCAGGGGATTGCTCGCGGCCTCCATCTCGGTGCCAATCACCACGGGCATGGCCCTTGAGATGTTTGTGCGTGCCCTCGAAAGCGGCATTCTGCCACCGGAGAACACGCCCGCTGTTCCCGTATCGTTTCCGACGATAGACAGCCTCATTCCAGTTCGCCCACAAGCGACTCGAGTTACGCGAACGCAATCGTAACCGCTCGTGTGGGTGCAGGTGGAGCTCCGCCAAACGCTTTCGGCGGGATCAGTCCCAGTGCTTAATGTCAGGCCAGAGTTGCCGCAGATCACCAGCCTTCAAATGCCGGCAGATCAGGATCGGACGCTTGTCCCCTGAGTACGCAAATGGACTGTCGAATGTCGCTCCAACCTCTACCTGCTCGAAGTACTCGAGTTCGTGCCTGGGCGTAGAACCGATCACGATAACGATCTCGCCTGTGTAGTTGCGAGGCCCCCACAGCCAGTAGTTTTGGTGTCCGCTGATGGCGTTTGGCAAACCATACTTCGGACCGAAAAGATCGACGGCCCCGGCCTGGGCGAAACTCTGTCCGAAGATTGCTGTCTTTGCGCGCTCTTCAGGAGGCAGGCTGTTGTAGGCCTTTGCGACGGCGGCGACCATCTCCTCCCAGCCAAATTCCCACGTGTAGTAGTGCGGCATGGCGGCTTCCATGTGGCTCTTCTCGCTGGCCTGCACCCCAAGCGGGACCTTCTTTTCATACTTCAAAAAGCTTTCCGGAGAGAGCACGGGAATAGCGTACGGCAGGAACACGGCGAGCGTCGCAACCATTGTTGCGGGATATGCGATTGTTAACCACCGCATTCCGCGCCGTTCAAACAGCTTCTCCAGCGCCACACCTCCGGCCGCGAACAGCATCGGGTACGCAGGAGCGAGATAATAATCCTTGCCCTTCATCGCGATCAGCACCCCGGCGGTCGCGAGAAACGTCCAGCCCAGGATGCGGAATGGTTTGGCATCGCGAGCGAAGAGGAGATAAAGCAGTCCCGCAAGCCAGACCGGAAATGTGGCGGGCCCGAGCACCATGATCTGCTGCACGATGAACGCGACCGGCCCGAGTTGGACGTCACGGCCATTGGCCTTGATGTTGCGCATCAGTTCCAGGAACGGCCAGTGGTGATGAATGTTCCACAGAAGGTTGGGCAGGGAAATCGCAAACGCAATTACCCCCGCTAACCAAAACCATTTGCTGGCTAACGCCTTGCGCTCCGGCGTCAGCAGCAGCCCGACGACGATGCCGAGGCCGAATATACCCATGGAGTACTTCGTCTCCATGCCGATCCCGGCCAGCACGCCGAACCAAAGCCACAGCTTCTGATTGCCTGTCTTCGCGATCCGGATGACCAGCAGTGCGCAACCCATCCATATCAGCGGCTCGAAGGTGTTCATGGTGAACAGGTGGTCGAGCGGCCAATAGATGAACGCGCACGCGGTCGTCAGTGCCGCCAGCGCCATCCCAAAGCGGCGCGCGCCCAGTTCGCGGGCGATCAAGCCCGCCATCACGACTTTTGCCGCTCCAGAAATCGCCGGAAGCAGATGAAGCGCAAACAGCGACTCGCCGAGCGCGTGCCGCACGAACCACGCCACCAGCGCGATCGCGGGAGGCTGATCTACGTAGCCCCAGTCGAGATGCCTGGCGCAGTCAAGGTAGTACATTTCGTCGCCAAAAAAGCCGTAGCGGTTCGCCGTGAGCAGGTGCAGCAGCAACTTTGCTCCCGCGACGAAAAACACGAGCGCCATGCCAGAGGCATACCAAGCCTGTTGGGGCTTGGCTAAGGATGCGGTTTGCGGCGAGGTTTCAACAATTGGCTGCTGTGCGTTCATGCAGTCCTCTCTGGCGCTTTAGATTGCGTAGCGCCGGACTCCAGTCCGGCGGGCCCTGTGTCCGCGCGTACACGTTTCCAACAGACAGAATAATCTCAACTACGATCTCTGGGTCATATTAGTTCCCACTTCTTACTTCTGCCTTTGCGCGGCTTCGTTTAGACTTGGCGCGAGAACTCACGTTCACGTAAGTTTTGAAGGGTAGGGAACCATGCTGAGGAATTCTCTGTTTTGCGTTTTACTTGTGGCCATGACGGCCAGTATCGCGTCCGCGCAAACCAATGCCGCCAACGGTAAGCAAAATGGCATGAAAAAAGATTCAACCAAGGCTCCGGCCGCCGTTCCAGTCAAAGCCGAGCCCATCAACAAAGGAGGCGTCTTGTATTTCAATAAAGAGCAGGTCGAAAAGGTTTTTGCCGTCGCCGGAACCTTCGTGAATGACACGGACAAAAACTACAAGATCATGGCGGGAAACAGGACCACGCCAGGTACGGCTGAAATCCACGGCAAGGACACCGATATCTTCTTCGTCCTTGATGGTTCATGCACGATTGTCACCGGCGGCACCCTGGTTGATGAGAAGACGACCGCTCCCGACGAGATTCGTGGCAAGTCTATCACTGGCGGCGAGAAGACCGTGCTCTCCAAGGGCGACCTGCTCGTCATCCCGCACGGCACCCCTCACTGGATGTCGGACGTGCAGGGCACATTTCAGTATCTCGTGGTGAAGGTTCGCTAGGTTGGTAGCGCCGGCGTCCCGGCGGCTGTCGCGGGTGCGTCTCGCACCCGCGCTCTCTCTACCTCTGCTCCCTCCGCTACCCCTGCTTCCTCTGGGTTCCAGCGCCGACGTCGTTCTCCGATGGGGACCCCTCCCCTTCGGCGAAAGCGTAAGTTGTAGAAAAACAGTGGGTTATCTGGTCGATCTACCTGGCTGCAAACCATAAGTCGATGAAATTAAGCCACTTAGCTCATCGATATCCAATGCTGAAAACAAAGGACTTAGCAAATGGATACTCCGCCGAGGCTATCGCTGAATGTCAAAGAACGAATGCGGTGTGCGAATTCAGGATAGCGGCAATTTCAATTAGTCAAACATGCGCTGCCGAAAATTTACGAAATCGGAACAGGATTGCCCAATGATCCCGCTCAAGCCAAGAGAAGGCTTGAACGGGGCACCGTCAGTTCTTCTCATTCTCGTAATCTGGGCCACCCGCCTAAAGTCCTTCCATTCGGAAGCCGATCATTGATTGTGGTTCCGTTCAAACGGCATATGGTTGGAGGGAGCATGAAGATTCTTCTGGCTGATAACGATGCGGTATCGCGGTTGCTTCTAATGCGATTCCTGGGTGCCTGTGGACATCAAGTGGTTCTTGCCGACGACGGTGTTCAGGCGCTGGATGTGCTCCAGCGGGAAGATCCCCCCAGTGTCGCCATACTGGATGCGGCGATGCCGGGCATGAACGGATGCGAGATATGCCGTCAGTTGCGCCAGTCCGCTGAAGAGCCGCCCTACTTAATGCTGCTCTCCTCGCCCAGTGCCCCCGGCGACCCTGGGGACGCGCTTGAGGCTGGAGCCGACGACTATCTGGAGAAGCCAGTTGACTTCGGCTCGGTCAAGGCGCGGCTTAGGATTGCGGCACGCGTCCTGGAATTGCAGCAAAGGTGTGCGCGAGCGCTGAACGCGGAAACCGAACGCGATTCCTTAACCGGGGTTTGGAGCCGTCGGGCGATCCTCGAATTTCTTCGAGCGCAGTTCGCGCGCAGCGCCCGCGACGGCATCAGCACCGCCGTGATCCTTGGCGATATGGACCAGTTCTATGCTGCCAACGGGAAGTTCGGGCGCGAGGCGTGTGATTCCGTGTTGCGGGAAACGGCCAAGCGTATTACGAGCTCTATAAGACCGTATGACTCCCTGGGCCGCTACGGGGGCGAGGAGTTCCTCGTGATCGCGCCCGACTGCGCCATGTCCAACGCCTACGCGCTTGCCGAGCGCCTGCGCGTCAGAATCGCCGGCGAGCCGTTCATGGTCGATAACAAAGAGATTCATGCGACAATCAGTTTTGGCGTGGCGACCACCGCCGAGACTGGAGCACAAGACGAAGAGGGACTACTGCGATCCGCAGATTCCGCCCTTTACGCCGCAAAGGAGCATGGCCGCAACCGCGTTGAGACAGCCAAGCGGATAGCCCGCTACCGGGCCGCGCAATCCCGCTTTGTGCCTCCGGCAAAAGGAAAAGAGTTGGTGCAATAGGGCGAACGCGTTCTACTCAGGTTCTACGACCCGAGGTGGCCGCCGCCGCGCTAATTTTCTGTTTCGCCCGCTCGTCGCTGGCATCTCAATTGTAGGGATTAAGCGTGCTTTTGGACTTGCGCGAATCCATCGGGCGCGGGTACCATCAGTGTTGTCTCCCAGTTGCCGCACGTCTCCGTGCTGGCGTTCCGTGCGCATGTTTCCAAAGCGCTTTACGGACGAGTAGATTTCTGAATTCAAGCCGCACCGGTTTTCGAGGCTGTTTGAAATTTGTTGCCTGACTTTGCCTGATTGGGCACACGTCGCGGCTGCGTTCAGGATGCAAGCGCGGCTTAAGTAGGTCCGAACCCCGGTTTGGATTTCCGGATTCGTGCCGGACATTAAACCAATTCCACCCGCCACTGAAAAAGCGGGTCAAATTCAAAAGAGAGCATATGAACAGTGGAGCGAATCATCCTTCTGGCGGCCCGTCCGGCCCAGGCGGAAGAGGCAGAGGCCGTCGCGGGCGTCGTCCGCAAAACGCCAAGAAGGGCAGCGGCCCCGGGCAGCGCGGCAAGAATCAGCAGAACTCCCAGCAGGGAGGCGGAGGCGGCATCTATACCGCCCCTATGGACCACAGCTACCGCAACGCGCAGGGACAAGGGCAAAATGGCCAGGGCGGCGGCAGGAATAGCCGCGGTCGCGGAGGCCGGGGCGGTGGCTTCACCGGCACCCAATACCTGCAGCCCGATCCCGAGCCGCTTAAGGTGCGGGACGAAGCCGCAGCTCCCAAAATTTACGCGTTCATTGACGATCTCTTCTTCCTTGCGAAAATTCAGGAAATTTCACGCAAGCTGAACATCAAAGTCGAGTTCCTCAAAACCGAGCAGGACGTCATGGACCGGGTAGGGCAGAATGGCGATCAGAAACCCACGCTCATTATTGTCGATCTGAACAACAATTCGATTAAGCCGATCAGCCTCGTGTCGAAGCTGAAGTCCAAGCTCAAGAAAGAGACGAACATTATCGGGTTCCTGTCGCACGTCCAGGGCGACTTGAAATTGAAAGCGTCGGAGGCGGGATGCGACATGGTATTGCCGCGCTCTGCGTTTTCGCAAAACCTGCCGAATCTGCTGCGACGTCATGCAGCGGACGAAGAAGAAGGCTGAATTCAGTGGCAAGTGGCAAGTGGCTAGTGGCGAGTTGTTAGTTATGCTACTCGCTCGTCACTAGCCACTCACCACTAACCACTGGCTTGCTGGCAACTACTCCGGCTCACGGCGATTCTCAATTGTCATGCCGCTGGTTCGTATTTACGAAGAGGATGAGGTGGGTCCCGACGCTCGTCGTATCTACGCCGACATTCGCGCCAGCTTTGATCTGCCCTTCACGCCGACGATCTTCAAGGTCACGGCCGGCGTCCCCGAATATCTCAAATTGATGTGGGATGATCTCGGTCCGGTGGTGCGCTCCAAGGAGTTTCAGGCCTCCGGAAAAGCTCTCGAGGAGTTTTGCCTTTCGCTTGTGGTGAGTGGCGGTTGGAAGTTTACCGATCAGGAACGCGTGCTCGCTTCGCAGAAATTCTCTTATAACGACATCGAGCAACTGGGCTCGATCGTGGCGACATTCACGCGTGCGTTTGCCCGTATGTCATTGTTCACGCGGCTGATGCAGCGGGGGTTTGCCGGTGGACAGCGCGGTCGCGTTTCCAACGGCAAACAGGCTTCGGCGCTCTCGCGCATGGTCACGCTGCACGTGCCTCCCGAGAGCGATGCCGGACTTAGAGTTTGGTTGATCTATTCCGATATACGGCGCACGCTCGGGACGCGGAACATAGTCAGTATGTTCCGCGTGCTCTCGCCATTTCCTTCCTACCTGGCCTCGGTATGGATTGACAGCAAGAAAGTGATTGGCAGCGCGGCATTCAAGCACGCGCGGGATGAAGTATCAAAACGCACACTGGCTCTGACTACCGGGTTACCCGTGCGCGATCACCGCTCGGGGGGCCGGCAGATTTCTCCGGAAAAGTGGCGCGAGATAGAGGACGCGGTAGATGGCTATGCGCGCATCTCTTCTCAATCCGCGCTGCTCGCGGCGGTCTGGCAAAGATCGTTCGGAGGCAGAGGTCAGATCATCGCGGCGTAGAAAAAGCGGTTTCACGTTTCACGTTTCAGCGTTTCAAGTTTCAAAGATCGTTTGCTACCCGAACTTGAAACTCGAAACTTGAAACCGGGGTTACTAGCCTGGGGGCCAGGCCATCTTGCGCCCTCCGATCAGGTGCAGATGAATGTGGAAGACCGACTGTCCTGCATTCGGACCGACGTTGAAAACGGTGCGATAGCCTTCCTCAATGGAGCGTTCGCGCGCAATCTTCGCGGCTACGAGGTTCATGTATCCGATGATCTCGGCGTGTTCAGGCTGCGCTTCCTTCAGTCCGCTGATGTGTTGCTTGGGGATGATCAGGACATGCGTAGGCGCTTGCGGTTTGAGGTCTTCGAAGACCAGTACCTTGTCGTCTTCGTAGACGTTCCGCGACTTCACTTTTCCTTCGACGATGTTGCAGAAAAGACAATCTTCTGACATGACAATCCTCAGGTGCAAATAGGCTTGCGCAGGTTGCCGGTCAATCCAGCCTGACCAGAAAAACCGCTCCCTGCGCGGCTTTGGTGTCGTGTGCGACCTCTTCGGCGCGCTTCTTGTCGTCGTTCATGGGACGGATTCGCACCCAGTCTCCCGTGGGTCCGGTGAACTGCAATACCTGGGCGGTGTGATAACGGCGCGTGAGCTTGTCTGTAAGCTTTGCCGCTTCCTTCTTGTCGGTGAAGGCGCCGATCTGCACGCACCAGCGGCCCCCCTCGTCAATGTCGGACGGCGCTTGCATGACTTCCAGTTTCACGGTGGCTAGTCCCGGACGCCACACATCGACGGCTTTCGCGGCGGCAAGCGAGAGGTCCAACATTCGGCCTTCGATGAATGGGCCGCGGTCGGTGATCCGCACGATTGCCGAGTCGCCGGTTTTCACGTTGGTGACGCGGGCGATTGAATTGAGCGGCAGCGTCCGGTGTGCCGCCGTGAGCTTGTTCGTGTCGAATACTTCGCCGTTCGCACCTTTGCGGTTGTGGTAAGGAGGCCCGTACCAGCTGGCGATTCCCGTCTCGACGTAGATAGGCTTGGCGTCCGGAGGGAAGTCGTATCCGTCGATTGCCGCCGAAGGTTTTTTGCCGTCCGCGCGCTTATCCGGTTCCTGCTGAATCGTCGGGGGCGGCGGGACTTTTACTTTGGCTGATTTCTTGTTGCCGCCGCAGCCTGTAAGCAAAAGCGGAACGAAGATAGCGATGGCCCACATCTGCCAAAACCGGGCAGATATGGGGCACCGTGCGGAGGTCGCCCCAAAGAACGTCAACGCCGGACGGAGTACGTTCGGCACACGCTTCGCTTCGTTGGTGCAAAACAGATTCGGCCCACGCATTGGTTGTTGTCAGACCCCTGTTTTGTCTTTGTCCGCTTCAGAGTCTCGCGCGGGGGCTTCAGCTCGCTGTTTTTGTTCCATGTAGTCGGCAAGCGTGTTTAGTTTTTCCGCAGCGACCCTCATGCCGTTAGTGGAGTGCTTGCGCACGGAGGGCACGACCTCGTCGTTGATGAAGGAGATCAGTTTCTCGATCTCCTCGTCCATGCGCCTGCCGACGTGCTCGAAAGGCATGCGGCGGTCTTTGTTATTGGATTCATCGCTCACGTTTGCACCATCCAAAACCGCGAATATCAGAGCTTAACGATTATGTTTCTAGTTGCACACTGGGTCAATCGCTGAGCACCTTGAACGTTACGACTGAGAGCGGTCAGCGGTCAGCGGTCAGCGGTCAGTAAAACCGTGATTGATTTGCGGGCGTCCTGTGTTACCCCACCCCCATGTTCCTAAAATCGTAAACTGTTAAAATAAAGCTAGTTACAATTTCAGCCTCATTGAGGTTAGCCCAACCGATTGAAAACATTGGGATTATCTCAATCAGATTACTATGGTAACCCTTCTCTTTGAGCCTCTATGTACATTCTAGCAATTTGCGTGGGGTAAACCCGACACATGCGGCAGAAATATATTCTCCCTGATATCAGTAGGTTAGCAGGAAAAGGAGAGGTTTAGACTGTTGACACACATTTGAAGAGAGTGCGAGATCAATCCACTGTTGCTGGGAGAGTCACCGGGCACTCACGTGCCGGGCTAGTTACTGTCGCCCACTGCCGGGGACTCGGCAGAAAGCAGGAAATGCACTGAGTCCCGAAGGGACGCCAGTTAAGTTAATAAGCCTCTGAAAGTTAATAAGCCTCTGAATGTTAGAAAGCCTCCGACTCCGGAGGCTTTTCAATCGTCACTCGACAAATCACCAAATCGTCAACCTTCCTAGCTCTTCCTGATGGACACGTCGCCGTGCTGCGAGTTGATCTGGATTTTCGGGCCGCCGCTTCCGACCTGGCCTGTGGCTACCGAGTCGCCGCGCTGCGTGGTGGTGTTCAGATTGAAGTCGGAATGGACCTCACCCTTCTCCGCTCTGGCATCGATCTGGAAGTTGGCTTTTGCGGGCAGGATCAGGTCGACGCCGCCATTGCGGTTGTCGATCACGATCGGTCCCTGTTTGTCTCCAGCGCGGATTTCGATTGCGGCGTTTGAATTCTTCAGGTCCACGTTTCCGCTGACGTTCTCAAGGTGAAGATCCTTAGCGCGGGTGGTGATCATGACCGGGCCTTGGATGGCATTGGCGCGAAGGCTGTCGCTCTGCATGTTCATGTCGCCGTCGAGTTTCGTGAACAGCAGGTCGGTGCGCGAGGTCTTGAAGGTGACCGCCTTGGCGACCTTGGAAATCTTGAGGCCGCCGAAGTACTCTCCGGTCATCCGCAGATTGCCACCCACGTCCGTTGCCGCGACGTCATTGAGGCGACCGTCGAGAGCGACGTCTCCGGTGACTTTCAGAGCGTGGAAATCGCCGTGTTTCATAGAGACGTCGGCCGAGCCGTCGATATTTTCCAGCTTCACGTCGCCGTGCGAATCCGCAATTGTGACGTTGCCGTCACGGTCGCGCACGGTCACGTCGCCGTGTTCGGCTTCGATGCTGACGGCGCTCTTCTTCGGCACGAATATCTGCAAGTTGCTCGTGAGCGGACGGTTGTCGTTGTTGGCGTTGACGGTCACCTCGTTTGCCGCAGTCGTGATCGCCGTCTGGGTGGCCTGATCCGCTTTGTCGCCGTCTTGCTGCGAATCGGCGCGGACCGTCTTTTTTACTTCTATCTTGATCGTGTTATGGTCCCAGGCGGTCACGGTTACATCGCCGTGATGGGAAACGATCTTCAGGTTCGCACCTGCCGGGTAGTCCTGCTCGAGCGTTTGCGTGTAGTTGTACTCGTTGCCGAACAGGTCGCCGAGCTGGCCTTGCCATCCCGCCTCGTCGCCCAGGGCCTTCCAGTTAACCGCGTTCCCCGCCGACAGGCTCAGGCCGAAGATGATGATGAAGATCACCAGCACGACGCCGCCGGCGCCTAAGCCGCGGAACTGAGTGCCGTCGCGCCTGGCCGCATAGTATTCGACCAGCTTCAACAGTCCGTAAAAAATCAGCAGCAGTGGCCACCAGTGCGCGAACCACAGGCCGATCTTGCTCCACGTGAGCACCCGCATGTTTCCCAGCAGGAAGACGACTCCGAGCGCGATCAGAATGATGGGACCGGCGAACGAGCGTTGCTTTACCGGTCTTGGTGCGTAAGCAGTGCCAGTCGTAGTGTCAGGCATTGGGCACCCCCTGATTGTCAGTCGTGTGGGTTCCGTTGGTCAGCGCCGGACCGGGAGGCGGATTGCCGTTTTCACTTTGTACGGCAGTGGGACCGGTAGATTGCAGGACCTTCACTACGCCAATGACGATCAGCAGCAGCGGCCAGGTCGAATGGAAGCTCCTGATGTCGAACTGGTCAAGCAGGAAGAGAACGCCCAACGTCACCAGTACGGCGGGTCCAATCATGCCGGAGAAACGGCCCTTCGCACATCCACCCTGCGATTGGCGCCGTGCGTAGATGCCAATGCCGATCACGATAAGGATCAAGGGCCAGAGCTTGCCGATCCAGCCGAAGTAGAAGATGCCCATATTGTGGAGCAGGAACAGGCAGCCCAACGCGATGAGCACGACGGCGCCGATCGGTATCCCGGCGGAGGACCAGTCCGCGCCTTCGTCGTCGATTCCCCAAAAGCGGCTCATGCCGAACGGATCTGGCAGCGGCTGGCCGAGTTCCTTCGCCCGCGCCGTCTTGTACGCGTCGAAGATAAGATAGAAGAAAAAGAAGAAGAACACCGGGACCATGACCGGTCCGACGATGCTTGCGATTCCAATCAGGATCGCGAACGCGATGACGTGCGCGACGCCCTTCCTGAATTGTCCGTTGTACATTGCGCCCACGCCGGGGATAAGCGCCAGCATGGCGGCCAGACCGGGGCTGGGTGCATTGTGAACACGCGGTGGTATCGGCACAACTCCGGGTTGCGGCGCCGGCATCGTCCCTGCGACGTGGGCGGCGATGCAGTCTTCGCAGTAGACGACGCCCTTGACGTCACGTTTGCAGGCTTCGCACAGCGCCTTGCCACAAGTGCGGCAGTAGGCCACTGCGGGCACATCAGTATGTATGGCGCAGTTCATAACGATCTCCTAGGTCCGGGCGCCTGCAACCGCAAACCATTTCCTTCCACCTGGTTCGCAGTGGCTTTTGCCAGGATCGCGTTCTTCTGATCTGCGTCCTGGTCTTGCACTTTGCTGGTCTCCCTGTTCGGATTCTTGTTGGTTTGATCTTTTTGTTTTTGCTGTTCGTTAGCAGGCACATTCTTCTGGTCGGGCGCAGCCGCCTTCTTCAGATCGCGAATGCGCGATTCGATCTCGTAAACGAACCGGATATTGTCCCAGTACTTCACCGCTTTTCCGGTCGTCTCGTAGTACGCCGTCACTATTGCAGCGGGCCTGAGGTCGATATAGCGGAGGTTCTTCACCTGAATACCCGCCAGGTTCAGCAGCATCATTACGGAGAAAAACGCCATCCCGAAGCCCATGGCGAACCGCGGCTGGAACACCGTCTGCAACACCGGCGCGAACACCGTAGTTTCCTTCAGCCGCTCCCACCATGACTTCGTTTCTTTGGCCGCCAAAGGGATTGGCGAGGTTCCGATGGTCGCCCGCAGGATGTTCTCAATCATCCTCGCGGGCGGCACGGCCTCGTCTTCCTTCAGCGCCGAAAGCCATTTCAACCCGGCCTCTGCTTCATTGAATAACGGCGCGCAGCTCGAACAGACTGCGAGGTGAGTCTGAAAGCGTGACTGGTCCGCTTTGCCCAACATTCCGTCGAGCGCATCGGTCAGCATCGCTTCGAATTCGGCGCACTGCATTCGAGTTTTTCCTTCGCCGTTCATCAGTTCACCTGTTTCATGGTACGTGCCAGCAGGCGCGCAAGTTCCGTGCGCCCGCGATTAATCCTGGACTTGACGGTCCCCTCGGGGACTTTCAGGGCCAGCGCGATCTCGCGGTAGTCCATATCCTGCAGGTCGCGCAGGACGACGGCCTCGCGCAACTCGGGAGAAAGCTTCTGCAATGCCTTGTGAACTAGTTCCTTGGTCTCGCGGCTGTGCAATTTCTGGTCGGGAAGGATGGCCGCGTCTTCGAGGCGATCGCCTAGCGTGGGACCGTCCTCGTCGCCGCCCACATTGGACTCCAGCGAGTCGGTGGCCCGCTCATACTTGTTTTTGCGGAAATTATCGACCAACAGGTTGCGGGTCAGGGTGGTGAGCCAGGTCATGAACGCGGCTTTTTCCGGATCGTAGCTGTCCAAGGTCCGGAACATGCGCACGAAGACTTCCTGGGTCAGGTCCTCGGCCTGGTCGGGGGAGCCCGTAAAGCGGTAGCAGATGTTGTAGATCCGGCGATTGTACTGGCGGACTAATTCCTCCCAGGCCATGGCATCACCTGCTTTGCACCGGCGTATCAATGCCGCTACGGCTTGGATGTCTTCCAACCGCGACTCCCGTCGTTTCTCCTGCACGGCCTCCGGGACTAAGGCCTGCGAGATTGCACACGCAGACATGCCTGAGAGGAGATACGCAAGTTAACTCCAAAAAGTTCAAATAACCTTTGGCCCGGCGTGATTTTAGCAGCAGAATGGGCTTTTGAGCGATTGGCAAGTGGGGGTACCGGGTGGCCGCCCAATCGGCTCCACCCTGACGCCGTTCGCAATGATGCAGCAGCCCGCACACATTTTGTAGGGCGGAGATGTTTCGACGGTTGTGAGGCTAGTCTTGTTTCGGCTTAGGTTTCACCCGCCCAGTGAATCGTTGGTGACGTACTGTTCGAGCGAATCGAGCTGCTGCTTAAGTTCATCTACCTGCGCCTCCAGCAGGTTCCGGATGGAGAGAATTCTCAGAAGCTTGCCTGAGCGGTCGACCACGGGCAGATGCCTGAAATGGTGGCCGATCATAATTGCAAATGCCTCGCCGGGGCTTGTGTCCGGCATGATGGTTTCTACGGGTGCGTTCATGAAGCCCTCGACCGGAACCGTCCCCGGAGCAAGTCCGCTCAGCGCGAACTTCCTCAGGACATCGCGCTCAGTGAAGATGCCCACTACGCGGCCTTCGCTTACAACAGCGACGGCGCCCACGTGGCGTTCTACCATGGCCTCGATGGCTTGGGCGACGGTTGCATCAGGGCGAACGACGGCTGGTTCTTCGTCGCAGTAGTGAAGGATACTCATAACTCACTCCCTGGGAACAGGCGCAGGACTGTAAAAGTTGTGAAAGCTGCTGCTGCCATGTTCATGTTTGCCCTCAGCTCACTTTTTGGGTAATCGTTTCGACTGATGCGCTGCCCGGCGCTGACTTCAGCCGGCTCAGGGCGGCAATAGGACGGGCAAAACGTAGCGCTGCGTCCCCGCTGTAGGCGCGCAGTAAATGATAGGTGATAAGCAGTTGGGTGAGTGCCAGGGGATCACTGTGCCGCACCTCACTGCGGTCGTTGTAGTCACCGAACTGGTCTGCATTCAGCGGCCGCAGGTCGGGAAGATGTTTCCAGATCTGGTACTCCAACTCCGCGGCGCGCTCCCGGCCCACATTACCGTCGATTTCGAGGAAATCCACCGGACGCCCGCAATCACGCCCGAGTTCAAGCCGGATGCCGGACGCATTTTTACGTTCCTGATTGGAAAGGTAGCTCAAGTCGGGATGCGGTATGGTGGGTCGCAAGACCAGGTGGACATTCAAGTGACTGTCCGTCTGCTCGGACTGCTGTTGGCAATCGGGATAGAAGCGAACCACGACATCGGCGCATTCGCGTTGTGGGCGAATGAAATCTCGCGAATCCGCCTCACGCTTCTCCAATTCGGCCAACACCTGCTCTGCTGTGTAGCCCCGTTTGGCGGTGTCGCGTTTGATCTTCCATTGCCGGCGCATCTCTTCCGGAGGATCGAGAAAGACTTTCACATCGTAGAACGCGCGCATTGCCGCAGTATGAAAGCCGAGCAATCCTTCAACGACAACGAACTCGCGTGGCGTCAGGTATTCAGGCCGAACCAGCGAACCTGTACTGTGGTCATACACCGGCTTCAGCATCGGTTCGCCGTAGTGGGCTCGTTCCAGGTGCAACTCCAGAATGTCCAGGTAGTTGCAATCGGGGTGCAAGGGAGTGATATTCAGGCGCGCACGCTCGATACGATCGAACTTATGGTAGTCGTCGGCACAGATATGCGTGACGCGTTCCGGCCCAAGCAGCGCGGTAAGCCCTCGGGTGAGGGTGGTTTTCCCTGCAGCGCTGTCGCCAACGATGCCCAGCACGATTGGTCGTTTTCTCATTGTCAGGGCCTCCTCATTCACGACAGCTCATTCCAGGCCGCCGACTGGTTCTGACTCCAGACCTCCGTTGAACACGCGGCTCTGGCGAATATCACTGGCGGCGATACGCATCAACTCTTCTTTCGCGACACAGCCCCCGTCGTTTACCAATCGGCTGGCTTGGCGAAGCTTCATGCGGTCGATTGCGTTGCGCACGCTCCGCGCATTGGCGAACAGAGGCTGCTTGCTGCGCAGGCCGAGGTATTCGACGAAAACCGATCGCGACTCGGTGTCGAATGAATAGTTCTGTTTGCCGAGCATCAATTCGCCGATCGCTATTAATTCGTCGAGCGCGTAATCGGGGAAGTTGATGTGGTGTGCTATCCGTGACCGAAAGCCGGGGTTGTATTGAAAGAAGGTCTCCATGCGTTCGTGATATCCAGCCAGAATGACGACCAAGTCCTCGCGCTTGTCTTCCATCACCTGGAGCAACATCTCGATGGCTTCCTGCCCGTAATCGCGCTCATTCTCCGGACGGTACAGGTAATACGCCTCGTCGATGAAAAGCACTCCGCCCATCGCTCGCTTCAAAATTTCTTTCGTCTTGGGAGCCGTGTGGCCCACATACTGGCCGACCAAATCGTCGCGCGTGGCTACCACCAGGTGTCCGCGCCGCAGATAGCCGAGGTGGTGCAGTATCGTGCCCATTCGCATTGCGACGGTGGTCTTGCCGGTGCCCGGATGGCCGGTGAAACACATGTGCAGAGTGGGGCGTTCGGTCGCAAGTCCGACTTTCTCACGCAATTGCGCCACCAGCAGCAGCGCGGCCAACTGGCGGATGTAGGCCTTTACTGGCTTCAGCCCGACAAGTTCGCGATCCAGTTCAGCAAGGATCTCCTCTAAGCTGGAGTCCCTGTGAGCCGCGCTGATATCGACGAACTCTTCTGTTACCTGGCTCACGGGCGTATCGCTGACGCAAGCGGTATCCGGTGTTTGCATAGTGTTCTCGACGCTAATTTGGCGATCCAGTGCTGCGCTCTGGCAACCTGGGTTTGCAACGGATCGTGTACTGCACACGACGATCCTGGCCCTCGGTGCGTTCCAGTTCGAATCCGGGCTCCTGCGAAGGCCGGTTCACGATGAAACTGAGCATCGTGGTCTGTCGCCCTTTGCTGCTGTCGAAACCGTTGACCTTGATGTAGTGTTCCGGAAATGCCTTGCGGCAGGCCTTCATTTCCGCGATAGGGACGGCGGTATCCTTCAGGTCGAACATCGGCATGCCCCACATCTCCCAGTACGCGTTCCGGGGATGGGGGTCACTTGTGTACTCGATGGAAACTGCCCAGCCGTTGTCGACGCAATACCTGACCTGCGCCGCGATTTCCTCGTCCGTCAGGTCCGGTAAGTAAGAGTAAGTTCCTTGCGTGATACGCATGATTCTGCTCCGTGCGATCCAGGCCCAACCTCAGTTAGGCAGTATTTGTCTCGACGCACCCTCCCCTGAAGGGAAGGGTGCGGCACCCCAATCTAGGCGGTGACGGTGGCGACAGCGTCCGGTACATCTGTCGACTGGAAATCAAAGGTGACATCCCTCCAGACATCGAGCGCCTTGCGCAACTCAGGCGACCAGCGTGCCGCCTTGTCGAGGATCTCCGGCCCCTCATAGAGAAAATCGCGCCCTTCGTTGCGCGCCTGGATCATCGCTTCCACCGCAACTCGATTGGCTGTGGCGCCCTGTGCAATTCCATCGGGATGCCCGATCGTTCCGCCACCGAATTGCAGCACCACGTCTTCGCCGAGGTAGTGCAGCAGTTGGTGCATTTGTCCCGCGTGAATGCCCCCGGAAGCAACCGGCATCACTGCCGGCAGCGATGCCCAGTCCTGTTCGAAAAACAGGCCCTGCGACGGATCGGCGGCAAGCTTGTTCTGGCGGAGGGTGTTGTAGTAACCGCGAACGGCGTTGGGATCTCCCTCCAACTTCCCCACAACCGTGCCCGCATGTATGTGATCGACCCCCGCCAGCCGCATCCACTTGGCGATGACGCGAAAGTTCACACCATGCGTCTTCTGTCGCGTGTAGGTGCCATGCCCGGCCCGATGCAAATGCAGGATCACGCCGTTGCGGCGTGCCCATTTGGCCATGGACTGGATGGCCGTGTAGCCGATCGTAAGGTCGATCATCACGATGATGCTGCCCAGTTCCTTTGCAAAGTCGGCCCGCTCGTACATGTCCTCCATGGTTGCGGCCGTCACGTTGAGATAGTGTCCTTTCACCTCGCCCGTAGCCGCCATCGCGCGGTTCACCGCTTCCATGCAGAACAGGAAACGGTCGCGCCAGCGCATGAACGGCTGGCTGTTAATGTTCTCGTCGTCTTTGGTGAAATCGAGTCCACCGCGCAGCGCCTCGTACACGACGCGGCCGTAGTTGCGCGCCGAAAGACCCAGCTTGGGCTTGACCGTAGCGCCCAGCAAAGGGCGTCCAAACTTGTTCAGGTATTCCCGCTCCATCACGATGCCGTGCGCGGGGCCCTGGAACGTCTTGGCGTAGTGAGGCGGAATCCGCATGTCCTCCAGTCGGAGCGACTTCAGTGCCTTGAAGCCGAACACGTTGCCAATGATGGAGGACGTCAGGTTGGCGATCGAGCCCTCCTCGAACAAATCGAGGTCATAAGCTATGTAAGCAATGTACTGGTCGGTGCCTGGGACAGGATCGAGCCGGTAGCACTTCGCCTGATAGTTCTCGTAAGGGGTCAGCCGGTCAGTCCAAACCACGGTCCAAGTCGCGGTGGAAGACTCGCCCGCCACTGCGGCCGCAGCCTCGATCGGCTCCACACCCTCCTGCGGCACCAGCCGGAATGCGCATAAAATGTCCGTGTCTTTGGGTACATAGTCCGTGTTGTAGTACCCCATCTCCGCGTACGGAGTGACGCCAGCGGCCCAACGGCTTTTCTTTTCGCCCGAGTTGTTGTTACCTGTCATTGCTGTCTCCCTGAACAACCTATGAATGTTGCGCGCACACTGATTGTGGCTTACTCAGCGACAGCCGGGCTGGTTGACCCGGCCATCTAGCTCCGTAACCCGCTGGTTCGCTAGCGATCTCCGCGGTACTTCTGCTTAAGGCAATTCCCGCTCCATCCTCGGTTTGAACTCGTGATGGCAGAGCCGGGGCGCGTAACTACGTGACAATTCTTTCGCTTGGGCCTCATTGCTAGATGGGCCGCAGGATGGGGCGGAGTTCGAGTTCTCGGGCATGAGGGACATAAGTGTCCCAGGCGCAAGCGGGCACAAAACTCCTAATGATAGAAATTGCGAAGCTTAGCGAGGGTTTTTAGGGTGGGGACAACAATGTCTCACTAGTGAGACCTATTCGTCTCACTACGGCTTCGAGATGCGTCGGTCGCGACCTTATGCTTTGCCAATAACCGATGAAATGTCCGCCGTGGTATTTTAGCCAGTTGAGCCGCTCGAGAGATGTTCCCATCCGCCTGAACAAGATAACCAGCCAGCGCCTGACGTTCGAATTGCTCGATAGCTTGCGATTTGCGCGGCTTGAAACCGAGTTTCGGCTTGGCTGAACTTACGTCTTGAACATGCAAGGGCAGGTGCTCGGCATCGATCACCTGTGAGGGAGTCAGAACAACCGCTCTCTCGATGATGTTTTCCAATTCGCGCAGATTGCCCGGCCACGAGTAGCTCCTGAGGAGATCGAGCGCTTCCGATGACACCGATTCCACTCTCTTGTTCACCTTCGCTCGGGCACGTTGCAGAAAGTATTCCGCCAGGAAAGGAATGTCTTCGATCCGCTCGCGCAGCGGAGGCAGCGTTATCGTAAAAGTGTTGATGCGGTAGAAAAGATCTTCGCGGAATGCTCCTTCGCGGATCGCTTTATCCAGGTCGCGGTTGGTTGCCGCGATGATTCTCACCGATACCGTCCGGGTGTGCAGGTCGCCGACCGCGCGAATCTCTCCCGTCTGGAGCGTTCGCAAGAGCTTGGCCTGGGTTTCCAGCGAGACGTCACCGATTTCATCGAGGAACATGGTTCCGCCGTGTGCTTTTTCAAACAACCCCTTCCTATCGGCGTACGCGCCCGTGAAGGCTCCGCGCTTGTATCCGAAGAGCTCGCTTTCCAGCAGAGCTGGGGATAAGGCGGTGCAGTTCAGCGTGACCAGCGGTTGATTCTTGAGCGCGCTGTGACGATGAATCGCGCGAGCAACGAGTTCCTTGCCCGTTCCGCTCTCGCCGCGAATCAGGACGGTGGTCGGCGTGGGCGCAACTTTCGCGATCAGATCAGAAATCTCCTTCATCTTTGGATTCGTACCGATGATGAACTCGCTTTCCGAGCGTGCCTCAAGTTCCCTCAGCGCCAGTTGGTACTTGAATTCGAGCGCTTCGGTTTGCTTCCTGGCCTCGAGCAGGTTCCAAATGAAGCGTGCGGAATTGCCTCCGACAATCTCCGTGTTATCGGGTTTCAGTGCCTGGAGATCGCGCGCGACAGCGGCGCCGCCCGTAACGTCAATCAGCAAATCGGCTGTTTCCGTGGCGAGAAGTTTCTTGTAACTCGTGGTTACGCGGAGTCCGAACTCGCGCGCGAGCAGCAGGCCCGGAGCCCGTTCATTCTTGTCCACCACTGCTACGATCTCGACGGTCGGGTCTTTGTGGAACAGATCCACCAAGGCCCTTCCTCCGGTTCCGGCTCCGATCAGGATTATCCGCGTCATGGTTTTCACTAGATCGCGAACGGCGATCACCAACTCACGAGCTGAGATGTGCAGCCGCAGGCGTTAGCTGCATCACTGTGTCCGGCTTCTTCGCCGGGCATGGTCCGCCACTTGCGAAGAAAGCCATCCACGCCGTGCCAGTTCGTCCACGAGGCGCAGGTACGGTTCGGAAAGACGCGCAGCGTGCTCCGGCCGCGGGTCGATCACCTCTCGAATACGTGTCATCCGCTTCGCCACTTCGCGGACATCTCGCCCCAGCGAGGCTGCCAGCACTGCCATGCCGAACGCCGGTTCCGCGTTCTCGGGCAGGCGAACTGGGTGCGCAAGAATGTCGGCGCGAAGTTGGCACCAATAACGGCTGCGGGTCGCGCCACCGCTGAACGTAAGAGCGCCATCCACCGCCGCCCCAAGCATGTCGAGATAGTCGAAGCACAGCCGCTCGATGAAACTCACTCCCTGGAGCAGTGCCGTGTAGAGCTCGACCTCGTCCGACGGGTTGCCAAGGACGAAGCCTTCGGCGTGTGGCGCGTTGAACGGAAAGCGCTCATCACAGGAGACTAGCGGATAGGCGACGATGTCGGTCAGCTCTCGTGTCGCGGCTTGCGTGGTTAACGCCTCCAGGTCACGATCCGGGAACCGCTGTGCGATAGCCCCCGCCCCGGTGTTTGACGCTCCACCGAGCAGCCAGTTCCCATCCGGCGAGCGATGTGAATAGAGCACGCCGGCAGGATCCCGAATCAGTTCGCTGGTGACGCCTTTCAAAACCAGTGTGGTCCCGAGCACGGAGTTCCAACTGCCCACGTCCAGTGAACCCGCACCGATCAAGGCGGCGCACCCGTCCGTCATTCCGGCAATGATCGGCGTCCCGGCGGGAATGCCGGTCACCGCCGCGGCTTCGGGGCAAACCGTGCCAACCTGCGTACCGGGTCGTACAACCGCGGGCATGATCCGCTCGGGCACGCCCAATACGTTGAGAACTTCGTGGGGCCAGCGTTCGTTGATGAGGTCGTATCCCGTCTTGAGCGCATTGCTCGAATCGGACGCCACTTCGCAACCGGCAAGTCGGCGGTTGATGAAGTCCGCCTGGTGAGCGAGTCGCGCGCCGGATACTGCTCCACGATGCTCGCGCAATAACCAAAGTAGCTTGGGCAACGCCCACGAAGGCTGCATCCGATAACCGAGCGACTTCCAGATGGCGCCTCCCGCTTCATCCACCTTCAGCGCTTCCGCCTGCGCGCGCGAGTCGTCATACATCAGCCCAGGCGTGAGCGCTCTCCCCGCTTGATCCACGAGCAGGATAGTGCCGGAGGTGCCGTCAACAGCCAATCCCCTGATGGATCGCGCCGGCAATTTGGGAAGCACCTCACGACACGCGCCGACAACAGCACTCCACCACTGTTCCGGGTCCTGCTCGTGCCGGGGGCCATAGCGCCGGCTGGTCAGCCGGTGCGAACTCTGTGCCAGCGCAGAGCCTGTCTCGGAAGCCGCGACAGCACGAACACTCTGTGTCCCCAAGTCGAAGCCAAGCCACATAGTCATTCCCGCGAGCGAATGCACTCGAACGCTATTTCGATGCAGAACATGAGATTGCGGGCGCTAGACGCTGGGACCATTTTGGAACTCTTGGGCGAGTTTGCCGCGTTTTTGCTTGTGCGCTTAGAAGCCAATCTCCCGCATTGCGTATCTATATCGAAGACGCCACCATGACGACGGCCTGCAAGGGCTGTTGGTCTCGGAGTAGCTATGCCCGATTTTTGGAAACGAGTGGCTTTCGCCTTTCGTTGCTTCTTCGCAATCCTGCTACACGGCGAGGTGCCGCAAGACATCGCGCGAGAACTGATCAATCCGGCGGTTCGAGCGAACGCCGCCTCCGTGCCGAAAATTGAAGTGCAGCAATCGGAGGTTGATTCGATTGACCGCGCGGTTCAGACGCTCGCCTTATTGCAACGCGATGGGCGTCTGATTGACTTTCTGTATGAAGACGTTGGGCCTTATCCCGATGCGCAACTTGGTGCGGCAGTGCGAACCGTTCATGAAAGTTGTCGCCAGGTGCTGGAGCGCTATTTCAAACTCGAGCCGATCTTAGCCTCGGAAGAGGATCAACCGGTAACGGTGCAGGCGGGTTTCGATCCGGCCTCAATCAAACTGATCGGGAACGTTACTGGCGAACCGCCGCTGAAAGGTCTGCTAAGGCATCGTGGTTGGCGTGTAAAAGAAGCAAATATGCCTTCGTTGCCACAGGGGCCCGGACGCATCGTGGTAGCGCCCGCCGAAGTAGAAGTGCCTTAAATATTGCTTTTAAGTACGAGGATTTGAAGTGAACGCACAATACATTGTCGGCATCGATTTGGGAACAACCAATTCGGCATTGGCTCGTAGCGCGGCCGCACCCGCTGAAGAAGATGGACGGATCGACGTAGAGAGCGTTCCGCAACTCGTGAATCCAAACGAAGTTGCGGAACGAACGCTGCTGCCGTCATTCATCTATGTGCCGGGCGAATTGGATTTCCCCAAGGGCAGCTTGGCTTTAGCTTGGGATCAAGATCCGAAACTCGTCGTCGGCGAGCTGGCGCGAAAACGCGGCGCAGAGAGTCCGGCGAGATTGGTCGCGTCTGCTAAGTCCTGGCTGTCATACGCTGCGGTGAACAGGACGTCGCCGATCTTGCCCTGGCAGGCGCCCGAGGAAGTGCACAAACTTTCACCGTTGGAAGCGTCAGCGGAATTCCTGCGATATCTGCGTACGGCATGGGACGCGAGGTATGCGACGCAAAATCCGGACATGGCGTTGAGCGAGCAGGACGTATTGCTTACGGTTCCGGCTTCCTTCGACGAAGAGGCTCGCGAACTGACGCGACGCGCAGCCGAACAAGCCGGCTTGCGTAATGTGACACTGCTCGAAGAGCCGCAAGCCGCCTTCTACGCGTGGCTTGAGAGCCGGGGCGATGATTGGCGGAGCCGCATCAAGGTTGGTGACCTGGTCCTGGTTTGCGACGTCGGTGGCGGCACAACTGATTTCAGCTTGATTTCCGTTTCAGAAGAAGACGGCGAATTGGCGCTGAGACGCGTTGCCGTCGGCGAGCACATCCTGCTGGGTGGAGACAACATGGACCTGGCGCTCGCGCGAGCCTTGCAGCAAAGGCTTGAGGCTTCCGGGCAGCGCATCGATACATGGCAACTGCACGGCTTATGGCACCAATCCCGGATTGCGAAGGAAAAGTTGTTTGAGAATCCGAAAGCCAAAAGCGAATCAGTTACTCTGCTCGGCAAAGGCAGGAAAGTGGTGGGAGGCACTATCAAGACCGAACTCGCGCGCGAAGACCTCAACCAGATTCTCGTGGACGGCTTCTTCCCAAAGGTGGCGAGCAACGAACTGCCGGCCCGGCAGCGGCGAATCGGGTTCCAGGAACTCGGACTGCCTTATGCGGCCGATCCCGCCATTACGAAACACATGGCGCGATTCCTTTCAGAGCAAGTGCGAAACAGTCCGGAAGCGGACAAAATCCGGCGTGGGCGAAGTGGGCTGGCCTGCCCAACCCATTTGCTTTTCAACGGCGGCGTGATGAAGGCGGCAGTGCTGCGCGACCGCCTGGTGGAGGTACTCAACGCCTGGTTGCGAGACGAGGGTTTCGAACCTCTGGAAGCCAGCCACGTTCTCGATGCTCCTGACCTGGAGCACGCGGTGGCACGCGGTGCTGCATATTACGGCAAAGCACGACGAGGCCACGGTGTTCGTATACGAAGCGGCGCGTCGCGCACTTACTACATCGGAATCGAAACGGCGATGCCCGCCGTGCCCGGAATGGAGGCACCGCTGAAGGCCCTCTGCGTCGTTCCTTTCGGAATGGAGGAAGGAAGCGAAGCCGCGATTCCCGACCGGGAGTTTGGTCTTGTAGTCGGTGAACCGGCGGAGTTCCGCTTCCTGAGTTCCAGCGTGCGCAAGCAGGATCAGGTAGGCAGCCTGCTCGAAGACTGGGGCGACGAGATCCAGGAATTGAGCCCGCTCGAAGT
This sequence comes from uncultured Acidobacteriota bacterium, assembly GCA_963777415.1. Taxonomy (GTDB): domain Bacteria; phylum Acidobacteriota; class Terriglobia; order Terriglobales; family Acidobacteriaceae; genus JAEZPW01. The sequence goes on along the minus strand of CAVZQL010000011.1, from coordinate 261,538 downwards.
CACGCTCACGCTTGATGGGCAGCAAGGCACCGTGTTGCCGGTACGACTCGAAACCCGTGTGACTGAGCTTGGCACGCTCGAAGTATGGTGTGTGTCTCGCGACGGCGCTCACCGATGGAAGCTGGAATTGAATATTCGCGAAAAGAGCGACAAATCGATAGCAGCCTGATGGAACACTCTTCTCGTTACTTGATCGGAATCGATCTGGGTACGACCAACTCCGTAGTGGCCTATATCGATACCGATCAAACCCCGCAAAGCGGACAGGCTGAGATAAACGTTTTCGAAGTCCCACAACTCGTTGGCCCCGGAGAAGTCCGTGCTGTGCCGGCGCTCCCATCTTTTTTGTATTTCCCCGCTGATGACGAATTGGAAAGCGGAACGATACGCCTGCCCTGGGACGAGCGCCCGGAATCACTCGTGGGCGTGATGGCGCGGGACCATGGCTCGCTTATGCCTTCGCGCCAGGTGATGTCGGCGAAATCGTGGCTTTCTCACGGTGCGATTAATCGCAGGGACAAGATTTTGCCGCGCGAAGCGCAGCCGCCGCTGATATCTCCTGTCGAAGCGTCAGCGCGTTATCTTGTTCATCTACGAAACGCGTGGAATCTAGCCGTGGCAGACGACGGACGGGACGACACATCCCTTTTCGAAAAACAGGAAATCGTGCTAACCGTGCCCGCTTCTTTCGATGAAGAGGCACGCGAGTTAACGGTGGAGGCCGCGCGCCAGGCAGGGCTCGACAACTTCACCCTGCTCGAAGAGCCATTGGCAGCATTCTACGCATGGATCGCGAATCACCAGGAAGTCCTGAAGGATGAACTGAGCGATGGCGATCTGGTTCTGATTTGCGACATCGGCGGAGGCACAACAGACTTCAGTCTTGTTCGCGCTCGCGTCGCAGGAGATGACGTGCAGTTCGAGCGCCAAGCAATCGGCGAACACTTGCTGCTTGGGGGCGACAATCTGGATCTGGCAATAGCGCGCCTGGTCGAGGCGAAGCTCAACGGTGCCAAGCTGACCATGCGACAACGTCATGGCTTACAACGCGCCTGCTGCGCTGCGAAGGAACAACTACTGAGCGACGCGGAATTGGAGCACGTTCCGATCACCATTCTGGGCAGCGGCAGACAAGTCGTAGGACAGATGCTCAGCTCTGAACTGCATCGGGACGAGGTTATCGAGGCCCTGACTAACGGATTCCTGCCGCTGAGCGCCGTGAACGATGCCCCCAAGCACGGACGATCCGCTGGCTTGCGAGAGCTCGGTTTACCCTACGCCAGTGATCCTGCGATCACGAAACACCTCGCTGCGTTCCTGCGGCAAGCCGCTGCAGGAATGGCCGCGGACGCGGGTGCTCCCAGCGAGTCTCATTCGCGGTTCGCACGACCAGACGTCATCCTCTTTAATGGCGGGTTCTGTGCTCCACCTGTTGTTCGCGACAGGATCATCGACGCCGTTGCGAACTGGTTTTCCGACTCGGCCGAAGCGTGGCGCCCACGAGTGCTTCGTAGCGTTGCGATGGACAGCGCGGTGGCAAAAGGGGCTGCGCATTATGGACGCGTGCGCCGAGGATTGGGGGTGCGCGTTCGGGCAGGCAGCGCGCGCACATATTATATCGGGGTACGATCAGAACAGGGCTTGCAGGGGGTCTGCGTGTTGCCGTCCGGAGTGGAAGAAGGCACGACGCTTCCTCCGTCTAGCCGCGAATTTGCGGCGCTCGCGAACCGCCCCGTTTCCTTCACGCTCTACAGTTCGCGAACGCGCCATGACGCGCAGGGAGAGGTCGTGGACTTGGAGGGAGAGCAAGTCCATCGTCATGCTCCGCTCGCCACGGTCCTGCGCTATGGAAAGAAAATGCGCGACCTGGATTTGGCCGTTCGGTTGCGGGCCTCCTTCACGGAGCTTGGCACACTTGAACTATGGTGCGAATCGGTGAGTTCTCCTCATCGCTGGCGGCTGCAATTCGAATTGCGCGGGGACGAAGGTCAAGCACATCATGCTGAACGTCAACCGTCATCGCCGAGTGCCCCTGTGCCTTCGAATGCGGCGTTGGATGCGGCTTCCCGCCTCATTCAACTCGTTTTCAGCGCAACGAACGAGCCACCCGACGACGAGGCAAACGCGCCGGAGACACTGACAAGCCGACTGGAATCAAGCCTCGGCGCTAAGCGGGATGCCTGGCCGATCGATACGATCCGGCAATTCGCCGACTCGCTTCTCAAGGTTGCTGACGGGCGGAAGGGATCGCCGCAACACGAGGTGCGCTGGCTGAATCTGATGGGCTTTTGCCTGCGCCCCGGCTTTGGAGCAGTGGGCGACGAAGCGCGAGTAAACCTGGTGCGAAAGCTATCCTTGGGTGGTCTGGTTTTCCCGCGCGAATTGCAGTCCGAGGTCGAGTGGCTTGTGTTGCTGCGCCGCGTTTGCGCCGGGCTCAACGCCAGCCAGCAGCATGAACTCTATCGCAAGCACGTCGCACCGTTAAGAGACTCGGGAAGAAAGAGGAGCGCCCGCCTTAACAGGCAAGTCGAGTACGATACTTGGCGGCTGCTGGCCAGCCTCGAATATCTGCCCGCGAACCTGCGTACTTCGTTAGGCAATGAACTCGTGACAAAAATCAGGAAAGATCCGAGCGATAGTCGATGGTTGTGGCCGCTTGTCAGACTTGGCGCACGTATTCCCCTATACGGCCCGCTCAGCTGCGTCGTTTCGGGCGACGCGGTTGCGGATTGGCTCACGACAGTGCTGGAGCATTCCAATGTTTCATCAGAGACGGCATTCGCGATTGTTCAGCTCGGACGGCGCACTGGAGATAGCTCACGTGAAATCAACGACAACTTGCGCGAGCTGGCGATTCGAAAACTCAGGGCGGCTGGAATTGGAGGCGAATTCATTCAGTGTCTCGAGAAATGCGTTCCGCCGGAACGAGCTGACGCAGTCCGGATGTTCGGGGAATCGCTGCCGAGAGACCTGCGCCTGGTGAGTTCAGCCAGTTGCCTGTTGTCGGCAACGGCTTTGACCTCCAACCCGGAACAGGTAGCGTAGCGAGTTGTGTGTACCTACCGGACGAATGCCGAACGTCAGCTTCGCCGAGCGCGAACAGCGCCTATGGGATGACCCTAGTCTCGTGACTGTCTGTGACCAGCACTTTGCCGAAGCCACCATTTCCATCCGAACTGCGCACAACGACCTGACGTTCCGTCTGCCCGTTCGCCCCAGGCTGCGAAATTCCCGTGACCGACACCGCAGTTTGCAAGCCCGAGGATGGATTACCCAAATCGATTGCCTGGATTTGCTCCTTCAACCGTGAACTTCCGTCCGGCGCGGTCTGTTGCGAACTGTTGACCTGGCGCACCAGAACGAGACTGCCGGGGTCAGGAGACGCTCCGGGCACGAAGGCGGAATAGGTCTGAGCCGTGCCGTGCGTACCCTGCGCGTCCTTCGATTCACTGGTGACGTCACGTTGAATGAGGGTCATGTTACCGACATCGTTCTGCCAAAAAACGCGCTCGTCTTTCGTCTCGCCGGATGCCGTTTTGGCAGCGGTGCTTTCGGTGCGGGAAAGCGGAACGAAGTTGCCGTTGCCATCGGATGTGAGTACGTTGGTCTGCCGTTCGGTGACGTTGCCCTTACGTTGCTCGACCTGTTGCGAGCGCTGGACGGGCTGAAGAACGTTTCCGGTCTGCTGAAATAGCGTGCTGGTGGTCTGCTTGGTGTCGGCGCCCGTGGGCACGGTTTCCTGCACCTCACGCTGGATGACCTGCAAGTGGCCGTCTAAGTCCGCACTCGATGAGGTGGTGCGCACGACCGTCTCCCCTCCGCCGGCATTGGTACTTCGCTGCTCCTCGGTGACTTGAACGAGCTGCGGGTTCCCATTGCTATCGGGAGAATACTGGCGCGTAACCACGGTCACGGTATTCGGGTTCACCCGGATGGTCTGCTGTTCGGTTTCAATAATGAGTGCATAGCCACCGTTGATCGAAGGCCCCTCGATACGGCGCCGCTCGACGGTGCGGCCATACTGCTCGCTCCGGGTCACGATTGTGCGCGTTGGGCTCGTGTTTCCGGTGGGGTCGATCGAGTTGATTGTGCTGGTTTCCGTGGATTGTGCCCGGATGGATACGGGGTAGGCCAAAATCACTACCATGGCCAGCGGCAGGCATAGAGAAGAGGTTCTCAATAAGATGTTGCCGATTTTCATGGGAACTCTCCCTTCACAGCTTGTGATCTCCGGGAATCTCGTGCATGAGCGACCGGTTCGGTGTCCATCAACCCAGACTTTCCGGTGCGAGCCGTTGCTGTTCTAATCGAATGGATGCTAAAAGCGGGAAAGGCGTTCTGAAACTGAGAAAAGTTCCTGATCGCGAGCACACTACCGAGGCGGATTTGGGAGGCACAGTCGGGACAGCTAACGGGGTTCCTTCCGCTTCACCTCTTTCGATAGATTTTCAAGTTCGCGCAAAATAGCTCCAAGTTTTCTGTCAATCTCCCTTACGTCGGTGAAGAATCGCGTTATCAACCAGGCTTCCAACTCGGTTCGACTGATTTGCACCTTGCCATCAGGCGTGAAACGTAGCTGGCAATCCATATTTCTGTTGCCACTCGCGCACAGTGCGTTCGTCCTGGCCTAAGTATTTTGCGATTTGTTCCCATGAGAACAGCATGTAGCCGCTTTCGCCGACATTAAGAATGGGCGCCTGCTGGCAAGTGGCAGAAACAGTACCGCTAACGGGCAGAGACTCTGCAAGAAAAATGTGATTTGTTACGAATTCGGAACACCAATAAACCTAATTGCCACAAGCAGTTTCGTTTCGCACAGGCAAGGCTGCTGTGCGGACTTGGTTACGACTGTTTGCTTATGTTGTTCAGTATTTCGCGAGATCCGCGGGACGGGCTTAAAACATGATGTTTCTCTGTTACGGAATCGGAACACCGTCGCGCCTAGCACGCGGGACAGGTGGCCGGGTGCCGCCGGGTGCCGCATCCTTACCCGAAGGGCAGGGTGCGCAACTGACCGCTGATCGCTGACCGCTTCGATTACTCTGACGTGAAGTAATCCACTGCCACCGGGCTTTCAAACAGCGAGTAGTCCCGGGTGACGACGGTGATACCGCTATCAGTTACGAAGTAGCGCTGGCGGTCGGTTTCCGGATCGTAGCCGATGACAGAGCCTTCGGGGATATGCACGTCGCGGTCGATGATAGCGCGCCTGATGCGGCAGTGCCGCCCCACGTTCACGTGGGAGAACAGAATGCAGGAATCCACTTCCGAATACGAGTTGACGCGGACATCCGGTGAGAGAACGCTGTTCCGAACCACGCCGCCCGAGATCACGCATCCGGACGAGACCACGGAATCAAAGGCCGCGCCCGTACGACCCGACTCGGCGAAGACAAATTTCGCCGGTGGATACTGGCGTTGATACGTCCGGATCGGCCAATGGTCATCGTACAGGTTGAAAACCGGAGAGACCGAAACCAGATCCATGTTGGCTTCGTAGAAAGCGTCGAGCGTGCCCACGTCCCGCCAGTAGAGAGCGTCCTTCTGGTTCTCGTCGATGAAGTTGTAGGAGAACACGCGATAGTCGTTCACCATTTTGGGCAGGATGTCTTTGCCGAAATCGTGAGAGGAATGGGGGTCTTCGGCGTCCTTGAGCAGCACCGGGATGAGCACGTCGGTGTTGAACAGGTAAACGCCCATCGACGCGGAAACCATGCGCGGGTTATAGGGCGAGCGGAGGTCGGTCACCAGCGGCTTTTCCTGGAAGCCGACAACCTTGCCCTCGCGGTCGATTTCCACCACTCCGAAGTGGCGCGTCTCGCTGGGATCGATGAGGATTGTCGCCAGCGTCACATCCGCGCCCGACTCGTTATGCTGCCGCAGCATGAGCTCGTAATTCATTTTGTAGATGTGATCGCCCGATAGGATCATCACGCGCTTGGGTTGCTCGGCGCCGATCGAATAGATGTTCTGGTAAACGGCGTCGGCGGTGCCCATGTACCAGTTCTCGCTGACGCGTTTCATGGGCGGCAGGATTTCGATGAACTCGCCCAGCTCCGTGCCCATGATGTTCCAGCCTTCGCGGATGTGCCGGTTCAGCGACAGGGCTTTGTATTGGGTGAGAATGTACACGCGGCGCAGGTTCGAATTGATGCAGTTTGAGAGCGTTACATCGATGATGCGGTAGATTCCGCCAAACGTTACGGCCGGCTTTGCGCGGTCGCGGGTCAAGGGATAGAGCCGTTCGCCGGCCCCGCCCGCAAGCAGGATTCCTAGTGTATCTTTCATCGTTGGTCCTGACATAAACGTAAAAGTAGGGCTGAAGTGCCGACCGCCATACTGTTAGAAAGTTCAAAAAACAGGACGTGCTTGCAACTGGTTTTGATGGTAGCACATACGAAAAAAAAGCGGCCACGAAAGCTGCTTTCTGCTGCGGTGCCCCACGTTCCGACCGGTCTGCGGAGCGGGCTAACGTGGGAAATTCGATTATTCGGTACGTTATGCCGCGTCGTCGTCCATGGTGATGCGCAACGACTTCAGGAATTTCACGTCCTGCGCGCTCACCTTCAACTCCGGTTCGCTCTTGCCGGACTTCACCAGAGCGGGCTTGCTCGCCGTGGCCTCTTCTCGCTTGTTGAAGCCGATCGTCGCCTCCAGCACCAGAAAAACGTCGTACCCGCTGCCCTTGATCTTGGAAATTACCTCGGAGATCTGCTCCGACTCGGCAAGCGACTCGTTAATGGCTTCGCCTAGCTCCTTCATCAGCTGTTTCAGCCGCGGGTTCACTCGAGGCCCCCTTTTCATAACACGTTGGATGCGACCCGCATCTGTCGAGTTTCGTATATCCGTTGTAATGCGTTCGCAGCGGGCGGCTTTCAGGCGAGGACGGGACGTCCTCGCGACAGCCGGCGGGACGCCGGCGCTACGATGAGGTGCCGATGCCTGTTAAAATGTTCGTTGTGTCAAACCTCCCTAGCATCGCGGGAAGTCTCGGCCGCATGGCGGGAAAACGTGCGGCCAGCAACCGCATCCTGCGTGCGCTCTGGAGCGCAGGGTCAGCCACCGCGCACTCCCTCGGACGCATCGTGCGCGTGCTGTTTTTGCAAGTGACCGGATTACTGTTCGTCTTTCTGACACTTGGTTTCGGCGGTGCCGCCCTACGCGAATACCACAAGTACAAACTGGGTACGACCCCCGCCTACAAAGCCACCCTCGCCGCCAGCTTCGCCGTGATGTTCCTCTGGTTTGGAGTGAGTTCGTTCTGGCGGGCAGGGCGGAAGCGGGCGTAGGGACTACGCACAAAGTGCATTGCATCTGTCATCCCAAGGCGCAGCCGAGGGACCTGCTTTCTCCCGCGCTTTGACCCTCTCACGTTATATCTCGATTACCTCGGCACCCCTCCCCCTATTTCGATCTGTAAATCTAAACTTCTAAACGACTTAAGTCTGCGCGCGTAACCAGACATGGTCTGGACTTGATCCGGATCTGCGGGACGCTCCGCATTGCGCTGAAGTTTACTCACTCGCCACTATGCGCCAGCCGTCCGGCGTGAAATCATGGCTGCCTGCCAAACTTATGAAATTGAATTTAGCAGCTAATTGCCCGAAGCAAACAAAGGGCGCGGAAAATTTCTAGAAATGGAACAAAGGTGAAGAGTCCGCCCACTATCCAATCATGCTAAACACGAGCTCATTGAGCTCCTGTCCTTCGGACGTTGCCGCCAGAACTTCGCGAATGTGTCTTCGTGTGGCAGGAAAGTGAATGGTCTCGTCGATTTCAAACGTGGCCACCACCTCTTCCAAAGCTTTGCCAAGCTGGACTATGCGCTGGTGCACGTCGTTACGCCGGTCGAACTGCGGTATCGGCAGTTCCCAGACATGCTTATGCACGTGACGCTCATCCTTGCCGTACGACATGAACGGTCTTGTTAACTCCGTGGTTGCAGGCGCATTCAATATGGCGCAAAGATAGTCCGCTTCTTCTTCAGACTGCATGGGGGCCCAGTAAAGTCCGCTATTGATAATGGCCTTGGAGTTTCTGAGCTTGGCACCACAGATATGCATACCCGACGTGTTGTAAACGACCCGGAGCGGCGGTATCGGAAGCTGCCTAGAAAGCTTGGATTGAAAATCAAGCTGTTCGAATAAAGACAGCCTTGCGCTCGACCTGTTTATTTCCCAGATTTCTGTTGCTTTGAGCCACCATTGCTGAAGGCCGGGATGGAGTTCAATGGCCTCCTGGCTCAGTAAGGATGTTTTGTTACATGGAATGATCGCCAGCAGGGGCTTTCCAGTGCGAAACGGAAAGAGATTGTCGCCCGTAAAGAAGGGCCGTATGAATTGGCTCTCAACCACGCCTGATAGAGCGGGCAGGTTCTTCCATGGCGGTTTTTCGTAAACACTGCGCTCGGACTGGACCGCCACCCGGCCTTGGGAAAGACCAAGTGGAGACGACTCCCTTTTGGTTACAACAAAAGCGACGTGAGGTGCGAGTATCGCTCCCTGCGTGAAGCTTGGGGCGTAGGGCGACTTCGACGCTTGTCCGGGTTGACGTACCTTTCCTGTGGTTCGTTCGAGCCAATTGGCGGCGTCTCTCCAGGGCGCGCTTAACGATTCCAGTCGACCGGTCCACACCTCGCCCTGCTCAGGAAGCTCACGATATTGTGGTTCAGGCTCATTGGGCGCTAGCGGCTGGCCGGAGTCGGTACGTGTCCCAAAGACAACACTTGCCGCCCTCGGAAAGAAATGCGGGCGGATACGCCGAAGGTCCCAGGCGGCATCGAAGGCGATGGTGAGCATTCCTGATTGACTACTGTATTTTCCAGTTCGGAAACCAGCATAGTGTTCGCGATCGAGCGCAGCATTGGGAAGAACGAGTCCGAATCGTCCGCCTTTTTTCAGATAGAGTTCGCATGCTCTTAGCACAAATAATGCCGAGAGGTCCTGGTGAGGTGCGAGCTGCGCTCCAGCCCAGAGTTCCCTACTCTCGCTCATGGAGCGGAAGACACCCTGCATTTCAGGAGTCATGTGGCTATAGGCAAGCCACGGCGGGTTGCCTACGATTACGTCAACCTGATTGCCCGGTTTCGAGAGCCACAATGGCCGAGCGAGATTTCGGACGTAGTAACCCCAGATGTGATCTCGGCCCTCATCATGCAGGCGGCACATTGCTCTGAACGTCCGCTCGATAACTGCTCGGTGTTGTTCTGGAATTTCGAGTCTGGAAAATAGAGCTCTCAACGAGGGAACGGCGGAATCCTGTCTTCTGTTAGAGGAACGATCGGCGAGTTCATTTACAAGCTGATCGAATCTGGCCGCATCGTCGAGAAGGTCATCAGGAAAAGATAGCTCTGAATCGGTAGTATCGTGCTGCTCGTCGGTATGTATCACGAGATTCCCGGCAGACCAAAGATCAACTCCTTGTTCTCGCCACTGAATGGAGTCGCCTAGGTAAACCGGAATCTGGATATTCCCGCGGTTCGGATCGGTCAGTCTCGAACGGCCAATTGCCAGCAAATAGGTAACACGAGCGAGCGTCACTGCCACCGGATGGAGGTCCATGCCGATGACATGGCGGGTGACATTGGCGAGGATTTCGTCAACGGAGTCGCCTTGAGCTTCCGCCGCGCAAATGTACCGACGGACTGCATGAAACAGAAACGTACCCGATCCGCACGCCGGGTCCAGAGCTCGCGTGTTCAAGGGGTGGGTGATCATTTGTGAAACGACCACCTCAGCGAGCCAATCAGGGGTATAGTATTCTCCGAGACGCTTTCGAGTTTCCGTCCCGATGAAGTTCTCGTACAGGATTTTGAGAACGTCCTGATTTACATCGCTCCAGACAAACCGCATGAGGCGTTTGGCCAGAGTTCTAATAAACGCCTCGCCCCCTTCGATCTCTATAACCCAAGAAAAGAAGTCGGACTCTACGACCCCATAAACGCCCGCCTCGACGAACTTGTCACCGGAAAGGAGTGTTTGTGGAGTAAGTCTCTGGACGTCAAGGCCGAGGACTGCATGAGCAATGATCTCCGAAGTATTAACGATAAGCGTGTGGTCTACAAAGAGTTCGTCGTCATCCTTGAATTGGGTCCCGAGTGCCGAGGTAAGGAGTTGGGTCCACAGCTTTCGCTTGACCACCACGGTCGGGTTTTCGCGGTTCCGCTCGTATAGTTTTGCCAGAGTCGCCCGATCAAGTTTGTATGCGCTGCTGCCAGCTCCCAGCCGTTGCTCGATGTTCTGCGTGGATGGTGCGATGTCATGCGTGGTGGCGAGCACGCCTTCCAGCCAGACCATCAGGTGGTCGGCATCAACAGGTGTATCGTCCAGACTGATCTCAGACACTTGTCGCAAATGCCCATCAACAAGGTCATAGCAGCTCCACTGAGTGCCGTCAGTCAGAACTCCGACATATCGGAGCCCCGTTTGGTTGGTGCGGAACTCCACGTAACCCGCGAGCTGCTCTTCAGCTTCACGCTTCACGCGTTCGCGCCGAAGGTCGCGTTTTACCTCGATTACCGTTGAGCCAGCCTCAACGTCAATACGCCTACGATCCCCGACGGGTGACTCAAGAGAGACATCCGTCAGATCGCCCGGTTCAAGCTCAAAAGGTGCCGATAGAATGAACTGGCGCACATCTGCCTGAATCTCCGCCTCAGTTCTTCGAGGGTTCCGCTGCACGAGTCTGTGAAAGGTTGTGAGCAAGCGCCTAGTTTAATCCATGCTGCACAATTTCCCGCTGGTAAAAGTGAGGCTCCCTTGAAGCTATCCTCCCGCCCACCGCCGTTCCGATTTCCGGAACTCGAACGCGGCGCGCGCGGGGGATTTCATTTAGCTATGCGGCGGTGGTTAACCTCGGCAGCGTGGAGCTGATAGGGGTCCCTCGCCTGCGGCTCGGGATGACTCAGTACGGAGGGCGGTGGTAGATCGGCATCGGTGGCAGTGTGGGCGAAGTGCATTGGTCCTTCGCCTGCGCCTCAGGATAACTCACTGTGGGCGGCGGTGGAAGGACGCGAACAGTGGCGATGCTAACGGGGGCCCGCCGGACTGGAGTCCGGCGCTACGAAGACGGGCGCTGCGAGGACGGGGCACAGCCCCGTCCTCGCACACGGACAGTTTGGCTAGGATTCTTCGGCGACGCCTACTGGCATCATGTTCTTGCGCGGCCTGCGGTTCGCCTGCAGGATCTTCTTGCGTATGCGCAGCGACTTCGGCGTGACCTCGACCAGTTCGTCGTCGGCGATGAATTCGAGGGCTTGTTCCAGGCTCAGGGGCTTGAAAGGCACCAGGCGGATCGCCTCGTCGGCGGACGACGAGCGCATGTTGGTCAGCTTCTTTTCGCGGACGCAGTTGACGTCGAGGTCGTTGTCGCGCGAATTCTCGCCGATGATCATGCCTTCATACACTTCAACTCCGGGACCGGCGAACAGTTCGCCGCGCTCCTGCAATCCCCAGAGGGCGTACGCGGTCGTTGCGCCGGCGCGGTCTGAGATCAGGGCGCCGGTGAGGCGGTGCGGGATGTCGCCCTGCCACTCGGTATAGCCGCCAAACAGTGAGTTCATGACGATGGTGCCGCGTGTGTCGGTCAGCATTTCGCTGCGCAAACCGATGAGCCCACGGCTGGGTATGCGGAATTCCATGCGTACGCGGCCGTAGCCGTGGTTGTGCATCTTCTGCATCTCGGCCTTGCGTACGCCGAGTTTTTCCATAACGACGCCGATGAATTCCTCGGGGATGTCGATGGTAAGGAGTTCGACTGGTTCCTTGGTCTTGCCGTCGATTATCTTGGTGACGATCTCGGGCTTGCCCACGGCGAGTTCGAAACCTTCACGCCGCATCATCTCGAGCAGGATCGAAAGCTGGAGTTCGCCGCGTCCCATCACTTTGAAGGAGTCGGTTGCCCCGGTGTCTTCAACCCGGATGGAAACGTTGGTCAGCAGTTCTTTATCCAGGCGGTCGCGCAGGTTGCGCGAGGTGACGTACTGGCCTTCCCGGCCCGCGAAGGGCGACGTATTCACCGTGAAGTTCATCGCGATCGTCGGTTCGTCAATAACGATGGGTGGAAGAGGCGCCGGATTCTCAAAGCTGGTGATGGTCTCGCCGATGGTGATTCCGGTCACTCCGGCGACGGCGACGATGTCGCCCAATGTGGTCTCGGTTATATCCACGCGCTTGAGGCCGTTGAAGGAGAACAGCTTGGTGATCTTGACCTTCTCGAACGAGCCGTCGAGCTTGGCGATGCCGACTTCCTCACCGGTCTTAAGCGTTCCATTGAACACCCGGGCAATCGCGAGGCGTCCGAGGTAGTCGCTGTAATCGAGGTTCGCCACGAGGATCTGAAGCGCGGTGTTGGGATCGCCCGCCGGCTCCGGAATCGTCTTTACGATGGCTTCGAAGAGCGGTTGCAGGTTCTCGCCTGGAACGTTGATGTCAGTCGTGGCCGTGCCGATCTTCGCGTTGGTGTAGAGAACGGGGAAATCGAGCTGATCTTCGCCGGCGTCAAGATCGATGAAGAGGTCATAGACCTCGTTCAGGACCTCTTGCGCGCGCGCGTCGGGGCGGTCAATCTTGTTGATGACGAGGATGGGCGGCAGCTTCGCTTCGAGAGCTTTGCTCAACACGTAGCGGGTCTGCGGCAGGGGGCCTTCGCTGGCGTCCACCAGCAACATGACGCCATCCACCATCTTGAGGGCGCGTTCGACTTCGCCGCCGAAATCGCTATGGCCGGGCGTGTCCACGATGTTGATCTTGAAATCGTGGTATTGGACTGCCGTGTTCTTGGCGAGAATGGTGATGCCGCGCTCGCGCTCAAGGTCATTGGAGTCCATGACGCGCTCGACGTGGGCTTCGTTGGCGCGGAAAATGCCGCTCTGGTTCAGCATGGCATCGACGAGCGTGGTCTTGCCGTGGTCAACGTGGGCGATGATGGCGATGTTGCGAATACTATTGCTCAAAACTTGTCCTTAAACTGAGTCCTTTTAGGTGGCGGCGCGGGCGAGACGCCCGCACGACAGCCGGCGGGACGCCGGCGCTCCATTCAAAATGCCCGAAGGTCAAAACCGAGGCGGGAGCGCGTGCTCAGCCAATTATATAGGCAGCGGGGTTAAACATATATGGCGGTATGATTAAACGTTCTTCCTGAAAATTGGCCTGGTTTTCGCTGGACGAGCCATTTCCCTGAATCCGGCCTGTCGGAAGGCGGAACTCAAGCCGGTGAAAACAAAGGGATCGGGCAGTTTCTTGCCGGGTTCGGTAGGATAACCCTCCACGATCCGTGCGCCCTGTGTGCGCGCCCATTCGGCGGCTGCCTTGAGCAGGGCAACCGAAACGCCTTGCTGACGAAATGGCTTGGCGACGAAGAAGCAGACGATCGACCACACCGGCTGATCGTCAATGGGCTTCAGGGTACGGTGCTCCGCGAGCCGAATGAAGTCCTGCCGGGGCGCGACGGAGCACCATCCCATGGGCTGTGAATCCGAGTAGGCGAGGATGCCGGTGGGTGCGCCCTTGTCTACGATTCGCTTAAAAGCGCGCTTATTTGGCTCCCCGCTGTTCTTGGCGAAGTCGGCGCGCTTGCGTCGCCACGACATGCACCAGCAGCCGCCACAGGCGCCGCGTGGGCCAAAGAGGGCGACGAGGTCGTCCCAACGACCGGGGGTGAGGGCATGGAACTCAAGCTTCTTGCTCATGTTTGCTTTTCGCCTTCGGCCTTGTAGCCGCAGGAAAGGCGGCAATCCCGACAATAAAAGATTCCGTCAGAACACAGGCGCACGTCGTTGAATCCCTCACAGAAGCCGCAGTACTTATCGCAGTCGCAGCGTTCCTCTTCCTTGTCGCATTGGAGGCAGCGGAATTTTCCAGCCATGAGCGGCAGAGTAACGTGAAAGTTTCAAATTGAAAAGGGGGGGAGTGATGGGGGAAGATGAGCTGTTTTCGCGCGAAGTCGTTCCGCGACGGCTTTGAGCGCGGAATCCCGCAAAAAATTGACCATCCGAAAAACCGCATGATAGCGTAGAGTGTTTGCTTACACTTCGAGGACCCGACCTTGCAACAGAATGCCACTATTGGCGCCGAAACACCTGTGGTCCGCAAAACCGCGTTGAATGCCGTTCATCGCCAGATGGGCGCGAAGATGGTCGATTTCAACGGCTGGGACATGCCGGTGGAATATCCCGCGCCGGGTGGCCTCATCAACGAGCACATTGCAGTAAGAACGAGCGTGGGCATTTTCGACGTCAGCCACATGGGCGACATCAGCTTGCGCGGTCCGCAGGCGTTGGCGGCCGTGCAGCACATCACGATGAACGACGCCTCGAAGCTGCAGATTGGGCAGTGCCAGTATTCGGCGATGCTGTATCCGCAGGGCACGTTTGTGGACGACGTGATCGTACACCGGCTCGGTGAAGACGATTATCTGCTGGTGATCAATGCCGGCACGCGCGAGAAGGATTTCAACTGGGTCCACAACAACACGCGCAATTTCGACTGCCAGGTCAAGAACCTCAGCGACGACTACACACAGATCGCGATTCAGGGGCCGAACGGCGTTAAGGTGCTGCAGAAGCTTACGGACGCCGACTTGTCGCAGGTGAAGTTCTATTGGCTCACACATGGGACGGTCTGCGGGCTGAAGAACGTCATGATCGCCCGAACGGGGTACACCGCCGAAGATGGATTCGAGATTTACGTTCCCGCCGACGAAGCGACGAGCGCAATGGTGTGGAACGAAGTGATGGAAGCGGGCAAAGAGTTCGGCATCCTGGCTTGCGGGCTCGGCGCGAGAAATACGCTGAGGCTGGAAGGCAAACTGCCGCTCTACGGACACGAAATCAGCGATTCGATCGATGTGTGGGATGCGGGACTCGATCGCTTCTGCAAAATGGAGAAGGACCAATTCATCGGCCATGCCGCGCTGGCGGACGCGAAAGAACATGGAAGCAAGCGAACCCTGGTCTGCATTGAAATGATCGAGCGCGGAATCGCGCGTGACGGATACAAGATCGTGGACGATGCGGGCGCGGAGATCGGATTCGTGACCAGCGGTTCGTATGCGCCGTTCCTGAAAAAGAACATCGCGATCGCGTACCTGCCGCCGAAACTGGCAGCGGTGGGCACCGAGGTGAAGGTGCAGATTCGCAGTCAGGCAGTGAAGGCGAAAGTTGTGCCTTCACCGTTTTATAAAAGACCCAAAAAATAGTTTCAAGTTTCACGTTTCGAGTTTCTAGACTGAGCGACGGAGAGCAAGCATGGCATTCCCGAACGACCGCAAATATACAAAAGAAGATGAGTGGATCAAGGTTGAAGGATCCACTGGCACGATCGGCATCACGGACTACGCGCAGAACGCGTTGGGCGATATCGTGTTCGTTGAGCTGCCGAAGGTTGGGGCAGAATTGGAAGCCGGCAAGAGCTTCGGAACGGTCGAGTCGGTGAAGGCCGTGTCCGATTTGTTTTCGCCGGTAACGGGCACCGTGACCGAAGTGAATGAGGCACTGACGACAGCGCCCGAGCAGGTGAATACAGACGCTCATGCCGCCTGGATTGCGAAGGTTACGCTGAAGAATCCGGCGGAAGCGAACGGATTGCTCTCGGCGGAAGAATACGAGCAGTACTGCAACGAAAGAGAACATTGATTCAGTGAGTCAGTGAATCAGTGAGTCATTGGAAGGCTGATGCGCTATTTACCGAAGTCCGATATTGATCGCGAGCAGATGCTGAAGGAAATCGGCGTTCGCTCGGTTGACGAACTGTTCTCGACGGTTCCACCGGAAGTGCGGCTGAAAGGTGATCTGAAGATTCCGCGCGCGATGGCGGAGTCGGAGATCATCGACTATTTCCGCGACCGGGCGAAAGAGAATGGCGACCATTATCAGTTGTTCGTGGGCGCGGGCGCTTACCGGCATTACCGCCCCGTGGTCATCGATTCGCTGATCTCGCGTGGCGAGTTCTTCACAGCCTATACGCCCTATCAGCCGGAAATCGCGCAGGGCACGCTGCAGGCAATCTTCGAATTTCAAACAATGATCTGCGAGCTGACCGGCATGGAAGTCGCGAACGCGTCGATGTATGACGGTTCGACCGCCACGACGGAGGCTGCGCTGATGGCAGCGCGAGTCACAGGTCGCAACGGCGTAGTGGTTGCGAAGAGCGTGCATCCGGAATATCGCGAGGTGCTGGCCACCTACGCTGAGAATCAGGACATGCCGATCACGACCGTGGGCTTCGGGGACAACGGCCGGGTGGATCTCGCTGCACTGGATGCGGCCATCACCAGCGATACTGCCGGTGTGCTGATTCAGTCACCTAACTTTTTTGGCACGATCGAAGACGTTGCGGCCATCGCCGAAATTGCGCACAAGAAAGGCGCACTGCTGGTGGTGGCCATTGCCGAGGCAGTTTCGCTCGGGATCGTGCGGCCTCCGGCGGAAGCAGATATCGTTGCGATGGAAGCGCAGTCATTCGGAGTTCCGCTGAGCTTTGGGGGACCCTACGCGGGCGTGATCGCGACGAAAGAGAAATTCGTGCGCCAGATGCCCGGACGGCTGGTCGGCCAAACGCAGGACAAGGCGGGGCATCGCGGCTTCGTGCTGACGCTGTCAACTCGCGAGCAACATATCCGGCGCGAGAAGGCGACATCGAACATCTGCACGAACCAGGCCCTGATTGCGCTGATGGCAAACATATTCATGACCGTGTACGGTCGCGAGGGGTTGAAGGAACTTGCGATCCAGAATCTCGCGAAGACACAGTACGCGGTCGAGCAGTTCGGGAAAAACGCGAAGGTGCTGTTCAGCGGAGCGCCCCGTTTCAATGAGTTCGTGGTGGAGACGAAAAACGGTCCATACAAGATCAATGAACGCCTGCTCGCTAAGAATATCGTCGGTGGTTTCCCAGTGATCAAGAAGTTTTATCCGGAATTGGGCAATGTGTCGCTGTGGTGCTGCACCGAGATGGTCAGCAAAGAGGCGATCGACACGGCAGCGCGGGAGGTGAAGTAATGGCCGACCGCAACGAACGTTTCGAGTGGTGCAAGTCCACAACACACATCAATCAGAATGAAGCGCTGATCTTCGAGAAGTCGTCACCAGGAAAGAAAGCTTACAAGCTGGCGCCGCTCGACGTTCCCGAAGTGGACGCGGCAAAGTTGCTCGGCAGTGCCGTTCGCGAAGACCTCGGCAATATGCCCGAGGTGAGCGAGATCGAGATCATCCGGCACTTCACGCGGCTTTCGACCTGGAACTACGCCGTCGATCACGGGATGTATCCGCTTGGGTCATGCACGATGAAGTACAACCCGCGCGTGAACGAAGTCGTTTCGCGGATTCACGAACTCGCGGAGGCTCACCCACATCAGCCGGAAGCGATTTCGCAAGGCTGTCTGCGCATCATGAAGGTGCTTAGCGACGCCCTGATCGAGATCTGCGGCATGGACGCGATCACCTTGCAGCCGGCGGCGGGCGCGCATGGCGAACTGACGGGTATCCTGCTGGTACGCAAGCACCTGGAGAAGCAGGGCAATCCACGCAAGAAGATCCTCATCCCCGATTCGGCGCACGGGACTAATCCGGCGACGGCAGCGATTGCCGGATATGCAGTCGAGAACCTGAAGTCGGGGCCGGACGGCGAGGTGGATCTGGCCGCGCTCGAAGCTCAAGTCACCGAAGACGTTGCCGCGCTGATGGTGACGAATCCCAATACCCTCGGCGTCTTCGAGAAGGACATTCGCAAGGTCTCCGAGATCTTGCACGCCAAGGGCGCTCTGCTCTACATGGACGGCGCGAACATGAATGCGCTGGTCGGCAAGGTGCGTCCCGGTGACAACGGCGTGGATGTCATGCACCTGAACCTGCACAAGACGTTCTCGACGCCGCATGGTGGAGGCGGCCCGGGATCGGGTCCGGTGGCGTGTAAGAAGATACTAGAGCCATATCTGCCCGTGCCGACGATCAAGACCCATGCCGACGGGACGCTCGGTTTTGAGTACGACCGGCCGGATTCCATAGGACGCGTGCGTGCCTTCTTCGGGAACTTCGGAATGCTGATTCGTGCCCTGGCCTACATCTTTGCTAACGGACCGGACGGCCTGCGTCAAACGACAGAAGATGCCGTGCTTGGCGCCAACTACATTCGCAAGAAGCTTGAGGGCGTTTACGATCTGCCTTACAAAACACCGAGCATGCACGAGGTCGTGTTCAGCGATCGACTGCAAACGGCGAACGGGATCAAGACAGGCGACATCGCGAAGAGGCTGATCGACTACGGATTCCATCCGTATACGGTGTCGTTTCCGCTGATCGTTCACGGCGCTCTCATGATCGAGCCGACCGAGAGCGAACCAAAGGAAGAACTTGACCTGTTCATCCACGCGATGAAACAGATCGCCGACGAGGCGGCAAAGACCCCCGAGTTGCTGCTCGGCGCGCCTCATACCACCCGCAT
Source organism: uncultured Acidobacteriota bacterium (assembly GCA_963777415.1). Taxonomy (GTDB): domain Bacteria; phylum Acidobacteriota; class Terriglobia; order Terriglobales; family Acidobacteriaceae; genus JAEZPW01. The sequence continues at coordinate 243,101 of CAVZQL010000011.1, read as the reverse complement.
CGGACGCCTCGATGAAACCGCGGCCGCCCGCAAACCGGTGCTCCGCTGGAAGACGGAGAAGGCGAAGTCAGTGGCGGAGTAGCTGGGTGTAGATGAAGGTGCCGCGACGAAAAATAGAAAGGGTGCACAGAACGTGATTTGGGCACCCTAACTCATTTGTGCGCTACATGCGGCCTGTTACTTCAACGATGTCGGATCGCTTTTGTTCTTGGGACTTTTCTTGTCCAGCAACGAGACCAACTGCTGACCCGCGGCCGGCGTGTTGACTTCGCGCTTCAGGATGATGTCCTCGACGCTCAAGTCTTTTCCATAGAGATTTTTGTTTGCGCCGCCATCGGAGCGCAGCGTCGAGCCTTCCAGCGATACGCCCGCGAACAGGCCTTGAGCGCGGGAATACGAAAGTATCTCGGCTTTCATTACCACGTCGGTTTCGGCCGAGGCGTTGCGTCCCTTTGGCCCTGCGGCGGCGGACACATCAGCGCCGAGCTTGACTTTGGATTTCATCAGCGAGCGCACTCCGTTGGCGTTCATGACCAGCAGGACGAAGTCCGTTGCCTGACCTCCAAGCTGGAATCCGACGCTGCCGCCTTCGAGTGCGTACATGGCCGGCGGTCCCCACGGGCCGGTAAAGTGTTCTCCCGAGCGGCAGACCATCGCGCCGCGGCCATAGCTGCCGCCAAGGCCGACTGCGAGTTTCTTTACCGACGGCAACACCACCACGCACTCCGCTTTGTCCAACAGGTCTTGCGGAATGTCGTCGGGAATATTGAGGATCTCGCTCAGGACCTCACCGGATTCCTTGAGGCGAGCCTGCTCGTGCTGCTGCGCGATCAAAGCGATGGGGAGCAACAGTGAGACAATGACTAACGCAAGCAATTTCTTCATTCTGCACCTCGCTTATCGTAGAACGATACTAAGAACGATACTCGTAACCAGCCCCGCGAAGAGGTTTCGAAGGGGCTAGACCCTATTTCATTTTGTTGCGCCGGCCTCTTCGAAGTTCACGGAGACCGACGTGTTCTCCCATTCGAGCTTCATCTGACACGAACTGCTGCCGGTCTTCTCGAAAGAGATGGTGAACTGGTCCACCGGAGTGTCCAGATGCTGCATCTTCATGTCGATGCGGGCGAGATCCTGGGATTGGTCGTACTGGGTGCCCCACTGTCCCGTCTGTTTGTTGATGATGAGCTTCCAGGCGTTTTCTGACGGCAGGGTGTAGAGGGTGTACTTGCCTGCGGGCACTTCTGTGCCTCCGACGGTAAGAGGCGCCTGAGTTTCGAATGACGTGGCCTCGTTGGCGCCGGTTCGCCAGACCTTGCCGTAGGGGACGAGTCCGCCCATGATCTTGCGATTGCGCATGTAGGGACGGCTGTAAGCGATCCTGATTGTCTTGCCGTCGGCAAAGGCGCAGGTGGCCTCGCCCGGGGGACTGGGCCGTTGTTGCGGCGACTTCGTCTGATGCTCGCCGGATTGCGGCATTGCGGCGGCATCGTTGCTCTGTGCAATCGCAATGGTGGCAATCGCGATGACCAGACAGGCATACACCGGTAGTTTCCAGAAATGCATCTTTGCTTCGTCTCCCAAAAGGATTCTCTCAAGAAACAGTTTTCTGCATGGTACTCGATTATTGTGAGATGCAGCTGGAATCGTTTTCGTTGATGGAAATCGTCAGGAAGGGAGAAGGTGATGCGATTTAAAAACCGCCGTAAAAAACAACAGCGCACGTCGCGTTAGATGTGGGGTGAGGATGGCAGCGACGTGCGCCTGTATTAAGTTGTACTGATAGTAGGGGTTGCAGGTACTTACGTCAACCACCTTTTTCTATTTCCCAGATTAATAAATTGTCTATTTCCCAAATCAGGAAATAAGTCGCGCCAAAAGGAACGCCGCCGTCGCGGCGAGTCCGCCAATCACGACGGTCTGCAAGGCGCTTCGCAATGGGTGCGTACCCGTGAAACGGCCCTTTACGTAGCCGAAGATGGCAAGCGCAATGAGGGTGACGACCGCGGATGCCGTCAAGCCCGCCTTAGCCGACGCCAGTATCATGTATGGCGAGAGCGGGATCAATCCTCCAGCGATATAAGACGCCGCGATTGTGCCCGCGCTGTGGACCCCACGCTTCGGATCGGGTTTCTCGAGGCCAAGTTCAAAACGCATCATGAAGTCCACCCAATCTTTTGGGCGCTGTCGTAAGGCGGTGACGACCGGTTCAGCCTCTTCCGCCGTCATTCCATAAGACTGAAAGACTGCCGAGACTTCCTTGGCTTCCTCGTCCGGAATCTCAATGACTTCGAGCTTTTCGCGGTGAAGCTCACTTTCGTAGTGTTCGGCGTCGCTCTTGGCGGCGAGATACCCACCGAGTCCCATGGCGATGCTGCCGGCGGCGATTTCAGCGAGTCCGGCGATGACGATGGCGCGAGTCGGGATCAGATTCTGCTGTGCTGCACCGGAAAGGCCGGCCGCGAGGGCAAATGGGACGGTCAGCCCGTCAGACATTCCGATCACAATGTCGCGCACAAATTCGCTTCCGGTGAAATGACGCTCGGTATGTTCAGCGGTCGGCATCTGGCTTTCTCTCCAAAACTTTGCTCTCCAAAACTTCGTCTCCTGCGTCGGTCGAGGCCGTCGGTAACTCGTTGGATTCGACGTACTCGCGGGCCACGCGCGCTGCTTGGCGCTCGCCTGAGTAGCTCAGGCGGCGTTCGGCCTCGACCAGTGGGACCCACTCGGCTCCGTCTACTTCGTGCTGCATCTCCGGAGTGATCTCGCCGATGCGGCCCGACCGATAGCGCAGCAGGTAGAAGCTGACGACCTTGAATACTTTCTGCTTGTTGCCCCACGAGCGAACATAGGTGTACTTGATGTCGAGCAGCTTCGCAATCAGGGCCGCGTCGAGTCCGGTTTCCTCGCGTACTTCGCGAACGGCGGTATCGGCTGGCTTCTCTCCGGGATCGATCAGACCCTTGGGCAGCCCCAGCACTTTCTTGCTGGGCTTCTTTTCTGAATCGTCGCGGGGATGGATGGCCGCGATCCACCACTGGCCGCGCATGTGGCGCAGCACGACTCCGCCTGCCGAGAATTCTCGTTCCATAAGTTCGTCCGCTCAAGAGCATGATTGAAACAGACATATGCGGGATTCGGCAATGCCTGATTTTTTTCAAGACCAGCAGCCCCGATCTCTTGTCTCAGGTTCTGCATCAAACAAACAGGTTCGGAGGGGTAAGGGGCTCAGGTCAGCGGTGACAAAAATTTCCAGGATTGTTCACTCGGTACGCGCTTTTGCGCGCGAGTTTTCGCGCGACGGCCGAAAAGAAACGCCGAAACGCCCGGCAATCGGACTTGCACTTGGCGGCGGCTTTGCCCGCGGACTTGCCCATATCGGCGTCCTCAAAGTCCTCGAAGAAAATCATATCCCTATCGATTTCGTGGCCGGGACCAGTGTCGGATCGGTGGTCGGCGCGATGTATTGCAGCGGCGTTTCGGCAAGAGAGCTGGAAGAAATCGCAGGCCTCGTGCGTTTCAAAGACTTCGCCCGCTGGACGTTCTCCCTATTAGGTTTTGCCAGCAATGACCGCATGGTGCAGCTTCTCCAGCGATTTATCAAGGTGAAGAATTTCGAAGAGCTGCGCATTCCACTTGCAGTCTCCGCGACGGACTTCACCACCGGAGAGGCCGTTACTTTCCGTTCAGGCGCGCTGGTGGACGCGGTGCGGGCAAGTTGCGCCTACCCCGGCATGTTCCTTCCCGTCGAGGTCAACGGACGATTGCTGGTGGACGGCATGTTGGCCCATGCCGTGCCAACCTACCCGGTGCGCGACATCGGTGCCGAACGCGTGATCGCCGTTTACCTGAACGCGAACTGGGTGAACCTCAGCGGACCGCGTCACGTTTTCGACGTAATCGGCCAGTGCTTCTCGATTGCCCAGCAACGGATGTGCGGCCTGTGGCAGCCAGCGGCGGACTTGATCCTCGAACCCGACGTTCGCGGTTTCAGCTATGACGCCTTCGACCATGCCGCAGAACTCATTGCCGCTGGCGAAAACGCCGCTCGCGAGGCACTACCGCTGCTGAGGTCTTGGGTCGGAGCAGAATCTCCGGTGCCGCTGGCCGTGGAAGTCGCAACCACCCAAAAGCAGAAACCGAAGCTCACGCCTGCTGCGGCACCGGTGCAGAGTTGAGGGACCCTTTCATTCTCAGACAAGGCAGTGAAGGGACCCCTATTACTATCAACCAATAAGCGGCAGAGGCATTACCAGCATCCGTTCTAGTGTCGCATTGTCCCCTTGTCGTTTTCACTCTTTTCCATCCGTCAACTTCTTTATCTCGCGAGCATGTTTGGCAGCGAGCTTCTTGATGGATGGTTGCGGCGGCAGGTTCTCTGGCATCGTTCCGCCCAAATCCTTGATCGCAGAGCGAACTGCGGCACCCACCTTAAAGTGGGTGTCTATCGCTTTTTGCTCTCCAGCCACCTTGTCTCTCCTCAGTTTATCCTCTGTCTGCGTGACGCGAAAATCATTCGCTGCTAGTTCCGTTGGGCCAATGCAGTCAAGCAGGTCTTCCTTTTCCGGCAACCCTTTCTTGTTCTCTAGTGCTTTCTTGCCCATTCCGTACAGTCCCTTGTAACCAGCGTCGTGAAAGAAAGCAAACTTCGTTACGCCCGACTGTGCGGCTGCTGAATTTAGCCGGGCGTTTCCGTCCTTTAGACGGTTACGCAATACCAGCCTACGTTGTTCATCAGACATTCTATCCAAGGACTCCTGTTTGTGGGCTTGGATGGAAAAGTAAGCTTGAGCGGTCGCGATTTCAGGTTTTGTCGCATCTCCGTTCATAGCGATCAGATAGCAAGCGTGGCGAGACAGAATCCAATCTTCAACTTGTCGCTCAGCTCCACTACCAATCTTGACCATCGCCGTGGATTCACGGAAATGGTCAGCTGGTTCCATCTCTGCCTTCTCGCAGGATTCGATGGCCTTACCAATCGCTTTGCGAAAATTCTCCCACTCGGCATATCCAAGAATAGGCATTAGGTCTCGGGCTCGCCACGTCTCCGCCCCAGACTTGGTCAACTTTTTCTTTGATTCTAAATGATTTACAACGTGCTCCAACTGCTCCATCTTACCTCCTCCACCCCTGGATGGAGTGGTAATGGAAAACATACTATCACATCATTGGTGATGTGAAGGTTTTCCTTCCCATCATTTCATTGCTCATGTATAGTCGTCATGGAGAGGTAATAACCATGGGAGCCAGAGATAACCTTCAGCGGTTGATTGACCGCAAGCAGCAAGAAGTTGAGGGACTTGAGGCTAGCTTAAGAGAGGCTAGGGTTTACCTTCAGGCTATTCAAGATGCCATGAAGAGCCTCCCTAAAGAACAATCGGGGGTGTCGACGGGAGATGTAAGCTTGCGCCCGGGAACCATTGTTTACAAGACGAGAGAACTGCTCAGGCAGTCGGGAAAGCCGCTTCATATTACCGAGCTTCTCAAGTTGCTGGGGCGCCCTATAGACAAGAACAACCGTGTTGCGGTTGCGGGCACGTTAGCTGCATACGTAAGGGATGGAAACATCTTTACACGTCCTGCACCAAACACATTTGGATTGGTGGACATGAATGGCAGCCAGTCCAATAACGAATCTCCCGAAGTCGAGGATGATCTACCGGAGACTTTCGGAAGGTGACTTGAAACTGCATTGATATAAGAGACATAGCCCTTGGCGAATCGTGTTCATCGTTTCTGGGGCCACACACGAAGGCCCATTTCAGTAGTTTCTTGGCAGAGCCTCTGAAATGAGCCGTGGTGAGCTTACTTGTCAGCCACAATCCCGATTCGGAAAACACCACCGCGCCGACTTCATTAGAGATGTCAAGCCCCTTCCGCCACATTTTCCCGCCTAAGTAATTGAATATAAAAGAAAAATAAACCTTTCCGACCTGTCGGGTTTACCCTCGTCAATCTGCCATACTTGTAATGTGGGTGCGAATCGGGACGTGTCAAAATAGGGGTGCCGCACCCTTCCCCTTTAGGGGAGGGTGCGCGGCAAATAGCTTGCAGCCCAGGTATATCGATGTATTAACTGCCGTAAACTCAATGACTTATGATAAGAGCATCGGATATCTACGTGTTAAGTGCCGGTTTTTCAATGCTTTGCGAAATCGCGAATAGGAAGGGGGGCGGTGATTGGTTTGCAATCTTCACTCACCAAGTCACCAGATCGTCACTCACCCGCCCTAAGCCCTTTGTTTCCATATATCGAGGTCTTAACTGGCCTAAAATCAGTCACTTAGGATCGGAGCACCGCATATCGATGTGTTAAGTTTCAGTGTTTCAATAACTTACGATTTTTGCAGGGTAGGGGGGGCACCCGGGAGCGCTGGTAACGCAGCTGCGTGGGCGAGACGCCCACGCGACAGCCGGCGAGACGCCGGCGCTCCAAAGGCGAGCCGCGCTACAAGGGCGAGTTGGGCGCAACAAGGCGAGCAGGATCGGCGGACAGGCGATGGCGGAAGCGGACGAACAAAAGGACGATCACGGCGGAAGCCACTATGAGTTCGACGACGCTGCCCTCGGGACCGACGGTGCCTCCGGTCATCCACTTGGAACCGGAGAGGGTGGAATTGAGCAGGTGTCCGTTGGCGGGCATACCGCTGTCGGGGACGCCGAAGAAATAGGTTTCGGACCAATCCCAGGCGGCGTGCATGCCGATCGCGAACCAGAGATTCCCGGTCAACCACAATGTCACGCAAAACAGCATGGCAGCCAGCCCGACGGCGAGGCCTCCGACCCAGGTTTCGCCTGGATTACGCATGTGCGCCAACCAAAACAATCCAGAGATGAGGATGGCGGCAGGCCAGAAGCCGATGCCGCTGGCGAGCGTGAACTGCGGATAGCCACGAAAGAGGAACTCCTCGAAGAAGCCGACTGCCAGAAAGGCGACGGCCCACATGGCGCCATAATAAAGCGCTGACGCGCCGCGCTGGTCGAGTCCGTGAAAAGTGGCGTTGCCGGTGAAATAGAGCGTTAGCATGGTGGCGCATTCGGCGGCAAAGCCCCACAGGAGTCCCTCGAAGAAGAGGGCCTTGAAGGCCTTGGGTGCGGGCAGGCCGTATTGGGCGAAGGAACGCTTTTCGAAGTGTCCCATGATCGCGGTGGCGACAAACACTACCATGAAGCCGAGCCCGTCCTGAAGCATTACGGCTTTGGCCGTGAATTGTGGGACGTGACTTGGGTGCAGGAGCCTGATGATCGCGAACTCGAATCCGAACACGATTGCGGCGAAGATCAGCAGACGCCACAGAGCGCGCAGGCCGTTCGGTCCCAGAAAAACTGTTTTAACCCAAGTAGGTTTTCCGCGTAGTTCGGCCTGCGCGGGAGGCTTCGTCTCGAGAGAGTCGAACTGCTGGGGCGAGATGTCGTTTGGGTCCATTTCTTTCATTTTAGGCGCGGGAAGGACTCGTTTGGTATGGACGCATGAAGAGAATTCCGGAGTTGGCGCGGAATTCGTTCCGTGGCGGTCGAGGACCGCCGCGGAGCGAGTGCTTGTTACGCCGCCATTGAGGCGGCCCAGGGATCGAGAACCACCTTTTCGCAGTTGTCCAGTTTGTCGCGGAAGATCTGGTACATCTGCGGCGCCTTGTCGATCGGGACACGGTGACTGACGACAAAGCTGGGGTCGATCTCTCCGCGCTCGACGCGCTCAAGCAGCGGCTTCATGAAGCGCATCATGTGGGTTTGGCCCGTCTTCATGGTGAGGGCCTTGTTCATGAACGCGCCCATCGGAACTTTGTCGTCGAATCCCGCGTAGACTCCGGGGACCGAGACCGTGCCTCCTTTGCGACAAGCCATGATGACTTCACGCAGAACGACGGGACGGTCCGCCTCAAGTTTCATCGCCTGTTTTACGCGATCGGCGGCGTACATGAATCCGTGACCATGTGCCTCCATGCCGACGGCGTCAATGCACGAGTCCGGACCGAGGTTGCCGGTCATGTCCTTCAAGGCCTGGACAACGTCTTCCACCTCTTCGTAGTTAAGGGTCTCGGCTCCGCCCTTACGCGCCAAGTCCAGACGGTAGGGGAAGCGGTCAATCGCGATCACGCGCTCGGCGCCAAGCATGAAGGCGCTGCGAATCGCGAATTGTCCGACCGGGCCGCAACCCCACACCGCGACGGTGTCGCCCGGTTTGATATCGGCGTTTTCCGCGCCGAAATATCCGGTGGGGAAAATGTCGGAGAGAAACACGAGTTTCTCGTCGGAGATTCCCTCGGGCAGTTTCAGCGGGCCGACGTCGGCGAAGGGAACGCGCGCGTACTGAGCCTGTCCGCCGGCGTATCCGCCCATCATGTGGGTGTAACCGAACAAGCCGGACGGCGAATAGCCCATCATCTTCTCGGCAATCCAGTAATTCGGGTTCGAATTTTCGCAGCAGGACCAGAGCTGGCGTTCGCAGAAGAAGCAGCGTCCGCAGGCGATGGTGAAGGGAACGACGACGCGATCGCCGACTTTCAGTTTGTCCGGCTTGATCGCCGGCCCGACCTCGACCACCTCGCCCATGAACTCGTGTCCGAGAATGTCGCCCTGCTCCATGGTGGGGATGTAGCCGTTGTAGAGATGCAGGTCCGATCCGCAAATGCAGGTACTGGTGATGCGCACGATGGCATCGCGCGGGTTCAGAATTTTCGGGTCGGGAACGTTTTCGACAGTGACTTTTTCGGTACCCATCCAGCAAACTGCTTTCATGACACCCTCCTGCTGGCTGCGAACACTTCTGTAAGGGACGAATCGCGCCGTATCGGTCTGTCGGGATCCATGACCCGAGCGACCGCCGTCGTGATATCACGCGGGCCGTGAGGTTGACCCTCGGTTGTCGGTATTTCGCCGGTTTCGATCAGGGCTTTGAGACGGCGGAGATCCTGAGTCATCAGGAAGTTCGGATGTTTGCCTAGAATTTTCGCGAGTGCTTGCCCGACCCCGCTGGCAGGCGAATGGAAGCGAAGGGTGACCGTGAGCAGCGTACCGCGATGTCCCGGCGCGGGGCGGAACTCGACCAGGCCATCAACCGTGACATCGGAACCGGGCAGGGAGCGCCACGAAATCGCCTCGCCTGGGCGGTCGCTGATGATCTCGGCGTCCCAAGCGATGCGGGCGCCCATTGGTCCGAGAGCGACCCATCTCGAACGAGTACCGGTCACGGTCACGGAATCGAGATGGCGCATGAATTTGGGAAGGTCCTCGAAGTTGTGCCAGAAACTGTACGCCTCCTGCGGAGAGCAATTCAACAGCACGCTGGAACGAGCGACGAACTCGCGCTGAGATACGTCGGTTTTTGCGCCCAAGTACGCCAGAGCTCCACCACCCGCGGCCATTGCATAGCCCGCGGGGGAACGCCGGGTGAGACCGTAGATCGCAAGCGCGCCTCCTCCGATCAATGCACCCCAGCGTTGGGCTGCAATCGATGCGGTGGAGCCGCGGCCAGCATCACGGAAGTGAATGCTTGCAACTTGGCTCATTTGCACACGTCCTCTCATTGTGGGTTTCGTGGTTCAGATGCAACAGTACATGGCAAGGTGCCCTGATTTCGAGGTTCTCGCGGCTGGCGTTCCGTGCGTATTGTTTACCCAGGCATGCGCGGGCGGGACGCCGGCGCTACAAGGGTCCACGGTGCTGTATGGCATAATGCAGTGTCGTTGAGCAGAACTGAAGATGAAACGATCTGCCGCTATTCTCGCCACCTTCGTTTTTTTCGTCGCTACACTTTGCACGGCTCAGAACACCACGCGGCCGGTGATTTTTGGCTTTCGCAATGGCGCCGCTCAAGCCGAGGTGGAAAAGCGCTTCATGGCTGTCCCCAGTGCTGAACTGGCTGAAGATCATCTGCGTGCACTGACTGCGGTGCCGCACATTGCGGGTTCGCCGGAAGACCGCGCGACCGCCGAATACGTGGCGCGCAAATATCGCGAGGCTGGACTCGACACCCAAATCGTGGAGTACAGGGTGTGGCTGAACTATCCCGCCGAGATCAGCGTGGACGTGGTGGCTCCGGCGAACGTGAAGATGCACGGGCCGACGCCTGAACACGTGGAAGGCGATCCGTTTGAGGATGACTCGCGCATCGTGATGCCGTTCAGCGGGTACTCGCCTTCGGGCGACGTCGAGGCCGATGTCGTGTACGCGAACTACGGGCGTCCGGAAGATATCGAGAAGCTCAAGCAAATCGGCGTTGACCTCAAGGGGAAGATACTGTTGGTGCGGTACGGGCAGAACTTCCGCGGAGTGAAGGCGTTCGTGGCCGAGCAGGCGGGTGCCGCGGGCGTCATTATCTACTCCGATCCGGCGGATGACGGCTGGGCGAAAGGCGACAAATACCCGGAAGGTCCGTGGCGCCCCAGTACCGGGGTACAGCGCGGTTCGATCGGCTACATCTTCCATTTTCCGGGCGATCCTACTACACCGGGTATCGCGTCGGTGCCTTCGTTGCCGGACTCCAGGCGCACACCGCCCGAGCAGTCGGCCGAGATGCCGAAGATTCCGACAACACCGCTCTCGTACGCCGATGCGTGGCCCATCCTTGAACACCTGACAGGGTTCGCTACGCCCCGAGAGTGGCAAGGCGCGTTGCCGTTCACGTACCACTTCGGCCCGGGGCCGGTCCGGGTGAAGATGCATCTGAAGCAGGACTACGCCTATCGCGCGATCTGGGACGTGATCGGGAGCGTGCCAGGAAGCGAAGAACCGGGCCAGTGGGTTGTTGCGGGAAATCATCGCGATGCATGGGTGTACGGCGCGGTCGATCCAAACAGCGGCTCGGCTGCGCAGCTTGAAGCCGTTCACGGCATCGGCGTATTACTGAAGAGTGGTTGGAAGCCGAGGCGCACCCTGATTTTCGCGAGTTGGGACGCCGAGGAATACGGATTGATAGGCTCAACCGAATGGGGCGAGGAACACGAAAAAGACCTTGCGGAGGCCGCAGCGTATTTCAACATGGACATCGGAGTTTCCGGACCGAATTTCGGCGCCTCGGCGGTTCCCAGCCTTAAGCAATTCATCCGGGACGTCACTAAGGCCGTCGCAAGCCCAAAGGGCGGCACGGTGTACGAGACGTGGAAGAACTCGGAAAAAGAAACGAAGATTGATGCGACGCGGCCGGATGCATGGCAGGGGCCGGTCCCGCCGAACCAGGAGGCGCCGTCACCGGACGTGCGCATAGGCGATCTAGGGAGCGGTTCCGACTACACCGTGTTTCTGCAACATCTCGCGGTGCCTTCGACTGACATGGGCAGCACTGGCCCGTATGGCGTGTATCATTCGGCCTTCGACGATTATGCCTGGTTCGAGAAATTCGCCGATCCGACGTTCGCTTACGAGCAGCAGATGGCGCGAGTGTACGGACTTGAGGCGCTGAGAATGGCCTCGGCCGACGTGCTCCCCTATGACTACCAAGAGTACGGAAAACAGATCAGCGAGTATCTCAACTCGGTGCAGAAGAAAGCGCAAGCGAAGTTTGGCGGCAAGGCTCCGGACTTCAAGGCCGCACAAAATGCCGTGGACCATCTCACGCAAGCCGGGGCTTTGATGCTCAAGGCGCAGCACGACGAGAAATCCGACGCTGCCAGGCTGAATCGCATTCTGATCGAGGCTGAGCGAGGATTCCTGATTAATGGTCTGCCGAACCGGCCATGGTTCCGCCACGCCATCTACGCACCGGGCGAGTACACGGGTTACGCCGCAGTTGTCCTGCCGGGCGTGAGCGAAGCTATCGACAAGGGCGATGCGGCTCGAGTTCAGCAGCAGTTGAGCGAGCTGACGGCCGCGCTAGAGCGGGTTGCGCTGAAGCTGGAGAGCTATCGCTGAGGCAGGTGGCAGCACTCGAGACCGTCAAGGAGGGCTAAGCGAAACCAGGGTTGGTTTGTACCTCAGGGCCTAAAGGCCCGACATCGCGGCCCCTCTGCGGCACGGCTGAAGCCGTGCCCTTTCAAAGCGCAATTGGTTTACATCTACTCTGGCTCCGCTCTAGCCCGCAGCACCCGTACTCTGGCCACCTGCCCACTGACATCCGCGTCTAAGCGCATTGTGTAAGCCAGGGGACCTTTGTTCCCAAAAAGGATTGCGGATGCAAAAGGCCCGCGTTATCACGCGTTCTCCCGAAAATGCTGGGGCTATAGCCGATCAACTTCGGTCTTATGGCTATGAGGTCGAGATTGCCACTCCAGGCGGAGTGGGGCTACCTACCGTGGATCTTGAGGTCGAGATTGAATTCCGCGGCTCGACACAAGCGCTGGATCGCGCCGCTGAACTGGCGCGCGAGGACGATGCCGACGTGTATGTAGCGGCGGGATGTTTCCCTCAAGAAAGATCGCTTCCATCCGCCGCAGTGGTAATTCCCGTACGTCCAAGCATTGCGGATACCGTGAATGGAGTTGCGGCCGGATTACAGAACAAGCGCGATTTACTGGCGAAGGCATTGCGCGAACAACGCGCGCTCATGCGCGAAGCTCGCATCGCACAGAGACAGCGCAGAGAACAGGAGGCCGCGCGACACGCCGTTCAAAGCGTTGAGCGCGCACGTTTGCAAGAACAGGCCGAGGCCCTTCGCGTGGCGGAGGAACAGAAACGAATTGCGGCCCAGCAAGACGAGGAAGCAGCGATGCGCCGTATCGCCGAAGCGGAGCAAATCGAGCGAGCGCGGGCACTCCGCCGGACGGAACGCAGACTCCCCGATGTTCTGGCGCGGACACGCCGAACGCACGACGGGCGCATCGCTTTCGCGATCGCGACGGCATTCGCGGCGGTGCTCACGCTGGGATGGTCCGCGTCGACGCGCACCCCGATGCCCCCACTGTCACAAAGGCTGGTGAATGGTCGCCCCTCGGTGGAACAGCAGACGCCTTTCGGTGCAGCGATCATCAAGCCGCCCGGCGTCAACCCGTCCAAGTTGAATCTCCCGGCCGCGCCAACCATGAAGCCATCCGCCGCGTTGCAAGAAGCGCCAGGCGCGAGCGCAAATCTCAAACGCAACACAAAACACATCAGGCGTAAGCACTCAATCCAAACTCATGCTGCCGGGCGTTCCCAAGATGTTGCCGAAGATCAAGTGCGACGTGTGCCGCCATCCCAGCCCGCGCCCGCACAACCGCGTACACAGTCGCCGCAACATGCCAGCCTCAAACACTACTCCGACATGAATTGACGCCGAAAAAGTTCAGGCATCCGCGACGGGATGCCTGAAGAGTGTCTTTGGGCTGAATCAGTGCTTCACGCCAATGGTCGTCAGCTTTTGCGTCAGCTCGGTGTAGTCCTTTTTCTCGACGCCGTGAACCTGCTTGTTGTACTCGTCGATCTTGCCCGAGTAGTTCATTGAGCAGAATTTTGGGCCGCACATCGAGCAGAAGTGCGCCTCCTTGTACTGCTCGTCGGGCAGCGTCTCGTCGTGCATGGCGCGCGCAGTTTCGGGATCAAGCGACAGCTCAAATTGCTTTTCCCAATCGAACTTGTATCGTGCCGCGCTGAGCGCATCGTCTCGATCGCGCGCTCCCGGGCGGTGACGCGCGATGTCGGCGGCATGTGCCGCGATCTTGTAGGCAATGATACCGTCCTTGACGTCCTTCTCGTTTGGCAGTCCCAGATGCTCTTTCGGGGTGACGTAGCAGAGCATCGACGCGCCGTACCAGCCGATCATTGCGGCGCCAATGGCCGAGGTGATGTGATCGTAGCCGGGCGCAATGTCAGTGACCAGCGGGCCAAGGGTATAGAACGGGGCGCCGAAGCACCACTCCACTTCCTTGTCCACCTGCTCCTTGATCTTGTCGAGCGGCACGTGGCCGGGGCCTTCAATCATCACCTGCACGTCGTATTTCCAGGCGCGCGCGGTCAGTTCACCCAACGTGCGCAGTTCCGCGAATTGCGCTTCGTCGCTGGCATCGGCGGTGCAGCCGGGGCGCAGGCCATCGCCGAGCGAGAACGCTACGTCGTACTTCTCGAATATCTTGCAGATATCGTCGAAGCGCTCGTAGAGGAAATTCTGCTTCTTGTGATGCACCATCCACTGCGCCATGATTGCGCCGCCTCGGCTGACGATGCCGGTAATGCGCTTGGAAACGAGCGGCAGGTATTGCAGCAACACGCCGGCATGAATGGTCATGTAGTCCACGCCCTGGGCGGCCTGTTCTTCGATGACTTCCAGCATCAGGTCCGCGCTGAGGTCTTCCAGTCGGCGCACGCGCGAAATCGCCTCGTAAATCGGCACGGTTCCCAAGGGTACTGGGGAATGCCTCAGAATGGCTTCGCGGATGTGGTGTATGTCGCCGCCGGTCGAGAGATCCATGACGGTATCGGCGCCATAGTGAACGGAGGTGTGCAGCTTCTTGAGCTCTTCATCGACGTTCGAAGTCACGGCCGAGTTGCCGATGTTGGCGTTGATCTTGCAGCGCGACGCCACGCCGATGGCCATAGGCTCTAGTTCGGGGTGATTGATGTTGGCCGGAATAATCATCCGTCCGGCGGCAATCTCATCGCGCACGAGTTCGGCCGCGATGTGCTCCCGCTCCGCCACGAAAATCATTTCCTCGGTCACGATGCCCTTGCGGGCATAGTGCATCTGGGAAAAGTTGTGGTCTCCCGCCGCGGCGGCCGCCGCACGTCGATTCGCGATCCACTCCGCGCGCGGTTTCAATATCCAGCCATTGCCGTTCGATTCCTGCACAGGGGTGCCATTGCCGTTGCCATTCTTGGGGTCCATAAGCGAGTCCTTTTTGCGGTGCTAAAACTCAGTATTATACGCTGCACGCGAGTGGCGCGATGCACTCCGAAACGCATGTGACTCCGTAAAACCTGCAACTCCGGGCATCTCCACGCATCAGATGAAGCTGGTGAGCCTTGACCATGGCCATAGCGGCGGATTACAGTTCTGCCAACAGTCGTTCCGGGTGCATCTTCTCTGATGCGCGCAGCGTGATGTGGGGAATCGGAAATGTCAGATCAGAGTAGCAAGTTTCTGCGCTTCGGCGTGGCGATTGCAGTTATCGTCTGTGCGTTGGGTTATCTCGCCTGGACCGGTGTTCAGGAAAGCAAGAGCTATTACGTAACCATCAAAGAACTCCAGACCATGGACAACAGCCGCTACTCGAAACGGTTGCGCGTAGCGGGCAACGTGGTGCCGGGATCGATTAAGCGCGCGGGCACCCGGGTCGAGTTCTCGTTGAAGGAGAACGATCTGACGCTCCCCGTCGTGTACAACGGGACGGAAGCGCCGCCCGACACTTTCAAGGACGACTCACAGGCGCTGGCCGAGGGGCAGTACGGCCACGATGGCGTTTTTCACGCGAAGCAGCTCCAGGCCAAGTGCGCGTCGAAGTATGCACCCAAGAAAGATGGTGCGCCGGACCGGGGGCCGGGTTCCGCTCCATCGCGACCCGATACGGCGCAGAAAGCACAAGCGAATACCTAAAAGTGAGTCGCACCGAACTGCTGATGTGTGATGCCAACTCGCCCGACGGGACCACAGGTGCTTCGGCATCAGGGGCGGCCGTTGCGCTTGTGGACGTTACACGCCACTTCGGGCGCTTTGCTGCCTTGCGTGGGGTGACTGCCGAGTTCGCGCCGGCGCGCCTCTACACTATCGTTGGAGATAACGGCGCTGGTAAGTCAACCCTGTTGCGCATCCTGGCAGGGCTGCTGCAACCCACGCGCGGCACGGTCGAGGTGCTCGGCACCACGAAACTCAATTCGATCCGCTCGCAGTTCGGCTACATGGCTCACGCGCCGCTGCTCTACGACGAACTGAGTGCGATCGAGAACATGGAATATTTCGCACGGTTGTATGAAGCGCACCCTCCCCTAAAGGGGAAGGGTGCGGCACCCCCGGACAGGCAGAGTTGCGAGGGTGCGGCACCCCGGGGCAAGCGAGCGTGTGAGGACGCGATTCGCACCGTTGGGCTTGATCCGTCGCTGAACCGGCGCGTTGGACAATATTCGCAAGGGATGCGGCAGCGCCTGTCGCTGGCCCGCGCCGTGCTGCACGATCCGAAGCTTTTGCTGCTCGATGAACCGTTCTCGAACGTGGACATTGTTTCTGCCCGCGAGATGGTGCGCCTGCTCGGAACCATGCGTGACGCGGGTCGCACGATTTTCGTCGTGACCCATCAACCCGCTCTGCTCGAAGGCATCGCTGACGAATTCATCCACATGGAAAGCGGCCGAATTGTCGCGCGTACTGGCACAGGGGTGTTACCGGGTTCAGGGCCCGCCGGACTGGAGTCCGGCGCTAGGTCAAAGACAACTTTCGCCACCACGGAGGCTCGCACATGACCGCGCTCGCCTCCGTTCTCGGAGCAACACTCGCGAAGGATATCCGCATCGAGTGGCGCTCGAAAGACGCGATCAACTCGATGCTGTTCTTCGCATTGCTGGTGGTCGTGATCTTCAGTTTCGCTTTCAATCCCACCGCCGAAGAATCGCGGCAGATTGCCGGCGGATTGATATGGGTGGCATTCTTATTTGCCGCCGTGGTCGCGCTCAATCAAACGTGGGCGCGCGAGCTGCGCAACCAGGTGCTCGATGCTTATCGCGTTTCTCCTGCTCCGGCCAACTCGCTGTTTCTAGCGAAGGCGCTTGGGAACTTTCTTTTCGTCGGCATCCTCGAAGTGCTGATGACGCCTCTGTTTGTCATGTTCTACAACCTGCGTCCAGTTGGACCGGCGTGGCAACTCGTGCTGGTCGGAGCGCTGGCCACGTGGGCGCTGGTGGTCAACGGCACGTTTTTCGCGGCCATGTCGATCCGCACGCGCAGCCGGGAAGTGATGCTGCCGTTGATTCTGTTTCCCGTGTCAATCCCGGCGCTGCTGGCGATGGTTGAAGCAACCACGGCCATACTGGTCGGCGATTCGTCGCCGGTTTTCTGGATCAATCTGCTCGCGGTTTACGACGTCGTGTTTACCACCGCGTGCCTGCTGCTGTTTGAAATCGTTTTACATGCGGAATAGCTATGCGAACTAAACTTGTGATTTTCGGTCTGATCGCGTTCGTACTTCTGAGCTATGGACTGTACCAGGCACTGGTTGCCGCGCCCACCGAACAGACGATGGGCGACGTCCAGCGCATCTTCTACTACCACGTGCCGTCGGCGTGGACCGCGTTCCTGATGTTCTTCGCCAACTTCGTTGCCTCGGCGGTCTATCTGTGGAAGCGCAGTCCGCGGGCGGACGCCTTCGCGCTGGCGTCGGCCGAGGTCGGCGTCGTGTTCTGCACCGTCGTGCTCGTGACCGGGCCACTGTGGGCGCGTCCCGTGTGGGGCATATGGTGGACGTGGGATGCGCGCCTGACGACGACGCTGATCCTGTGGCTGATCTACGTCAGCTACCTGATCCTGCGGCGCTACTCCAGCGGCGGACAGACGCCGGTGCTGGCGGCGGCGTTGGCCATCTTCGGCTTCATCGACGTGCCAATCGTCTATCTATCGATACGATATTTCCGCACACAGCATCCGCAGCCGGTTATCGGCGGCGGCGAAGGCTCGGGTATCGATCCGCTGATGATGAAGGCGCTGATGTTCAACTGGCTCGCCTTCCTCGTCTTCGGATCGGTCGTGCTCTGGCTGCGCTACCGTCTTGAGCGTATGCGCCAGCAACTCGAAGAGGCGCACGCGCTGAAAGAAGAAGGACTCAACGTTACTCCTATCAACTCCGCAAAAGTGAAGGTCTCCTGATGAACTATCTCTATGCCGCTTTCACCGCCACTTGGATCATCCACGTTTTGTATCTGATTTCGTTGACTCGCGGCTATGCGCGGGTGCGGGAGGAGATTAAGGAGCTCAACCGCGAGTAGAGACAGTACTCAGTACTCAGTGGGGAAACGGCTGAGTACTGAGTGCTTCCTGAAACGTTACGCACTGAAAACGCAGGACTTACTGGAGCTATACCCTTGAAGCCCCCCTCCCCCACCTTCCAATTTCTTAACTTGCTGAAACTGAAGCACTTACGATGTCGATACCCCCGAAGGGGATTATAAGTCGCTGAAATATAGGGAGTTAAGACCTCGATCTACCATGTTGTCAAAGACCGTTCGTGAGCGTGCTTCGTCCCGAGCACAATTACACTTTGAGCATAGCCGAGGTTTGCGAAAAGCTGACAAGGGACGGCGAAAATTTACGAATTCGGAACAAGCATTCATGGGCCTGCGGCGCGTCACGTGGGATGAAAATTAGCGAGAACGTGGAGGGGCACTGAAAAAGCGGAAGAGAATTAGCCGTTAGCTATGTAGCTCTTAGCCGTTAGTGGAAGAAGCGAGCCTACTGCAGACTCCATGCAGGCTATTTGCTGTATCGAAGCGCACCCTCCCCTAAAGGGGAAGGGTGCGGCACCCCATTTGGTAGCTGGATTTTGGTAGCTGGAACTTAGAATCGTCCTCCCTTTCCCTTGAAGCCCATTGCCTGTCGCTGACTTTCAAGTTGGGTCAGCTTGGCCTTCTGGTCGGGAGTGAGTATCTGATAGAACGCCGCCTTGGCGGAGGCCTTGGTCGAGACTAGCTGCGTAACAAGGCCGCCAATCGTCGAACTGATCTGGTTGATCGCAGCCGTGTCGTTGTTCTGCTCTGCTGTCGCAAGGCTCTGGCGCGCAGTTTTCATTTGCGGATGCAGCGACAACGCCGTCGTAGCGGCGCCGGTGAAAATAGTTGTCGCCTGTTGCTGCTGCGTCGAGTTCAGGGACAATAGCGTCGTCAGAAAGGTGACGCGATGTTGAGCGATCGTCGCCGGATTCGGCGGGGTCCGCGATGTCTGGGTTTGAGCCGAGAGCAGAGACGTGGCGAACGCCAACATCAGGAAGAGGGCGATTGTTGCGGTCTTTTTCATGGTTTCGTTCTCCTTATGAACTACTTAAACACGTCTCCGGAGGAATGGTAGTGAAGAATTGGTAAACGATGGTAAAGAAGTGTTATGCAGAGTACGGCGGGCAATGCAAGGTGTGGGGAGCGGCATCCCTGGTGTTCCTGAGAGAGGAGCCCCACATCTGCCAAAATCGGGCAGATGTCGGGCACCAGGCAGATGTCGGGCATCAGGCGGCCGAAGCAGCGCCGCACATCTTAAGTTTCCCGCCCGTATTGCCGATGATGACTTTGAGTTTGAAAATCAGAGTATCCCGACATGAGCCTTTCAGCGCCAACAAGAGATGAAGAACTTCAACGACAAGAGGAGCGAGCGATCGTTCCCCGTCCGACACGATATCAAGTTCGGCTACCGCTTCATGTGACGCACCACGTGTTTGTGGGCACGCGACGAACGGAATGCGTTTGCACCGATATCAATGAATACGGCATGGGCGTGAGTATTGCGCGGCCACTCCTGGTGGGCGAGATCGTGAAACTGGAGCTTGAAATTCCAGATGATCGCTTCGAGTCGTTTGCCCGGGTGATTTACCGCAAGAAGGGTCAATGCGGGCTGTACTTTGTGGACCTCAGTCCCGAACAGCGGCAAAAGCTCGCAGAGATCATAGGAGAGTGGCAGACCTGTACGAGGGAACTGGTGCAATAAGATCATGGTGCTGTGAAGCAGGTGCAAATCCCCACGTTAGACCGCTACGCGGTCGGAACGTGGGGCACCTGTACTGAAGACTGCCACTCACTTAGCTGTTGATGCGCGTTCTTGTGCCGAATTATCTCCACTGCATTGTTTCCCTAGCGCTCTCAGCGCCATCTTGTGCCTGTCAGCGGCGTAACCTAAGCCCTTGGGGCGTTCAAGCTCTCACATTTCAAATGGAGCCCGACGGAACTGCGCATCCTGCTCGCGGCTGGGAACATCGCAGTATTGTACAAACCCCTGGTAATCGGCGAACGTTACCTGCCGTTCGATGTCGGCGGGGCGGTTGGTATAGGTGGAATGTTGCTGATCCTGCTGTTATCCTTTATCAGGAACACACGAACCCTGTACCGCGAGGAGCCTCTGTCTTGATATCACGGCTGAAAATTTTGTTTTGGAAAGAGACCGTGATTCGCTGGCTGAAGTTCAATTTCGTAGGGGCGGTCGGCATCGTGGTGCAGCTTGTCGCACTGAAAATTCTGAACAGCGGTCTCGGTCTCCATTATCAATACGCCACGGCGCTGGCGGTGGAGACGGCGGTGATCCACAACTTCGTGTGGCACGAGCGCTTTACGTGGGTGGAACGTTGTGGCGGCAATCGATCGGCCACCCTGGCGCGGTTGCTTCGATTCAACCTGAGCACTGGGTTGGTGTCGATCCTGGGCAACCTGGCGATCATGGCGGTGTTGCACGGGCGATTCCACTGGCCCGTTATGATTTCCAACATCGTCGCGATCGGCACATGTGCCCTGCTGAACTTCGTCGTTAGCGAGCACCTGGTTTTCCGCAAACTCCACGCGGATTAATTCAAGAATCAAAATTCCTACTTATTTCCCAGTTGGTTGCGCCGGTCCGCGTTGCGGGCGATTACGAACAATATCAATCCGATGACTCCGAACCCGGCGCCCACTTGCGTGACCATGAGCGGCGCGGCGAAAAAGTATCGGTTGTAGCCAGGGTCGAGCCTGACCTGGCTGGTGTCGAGCGGGTTGTAGGCGATGGTGACACGGCTTCCGGCGGGATAGCGGTCCACCCATGCCTGCGCGTGCGAACGCCGGCTGCTGGCGTAGCCTGAGCTGACCATCGTCGTCCGAATGCTGTCGCCGATGCGGTATACGACGACGATGTGGGCGTCGTAATTGGTGCCGCGCTTTGCCGGGGCCGAGACTATTTCAGAATCGCGGACGGTGGCGTCGGCAACGACCCAGTTCTTCAAGACGTCGCGTTGCCGGAGATAGAAGGGAACAGAGAGTCCAAGGAAGATCAGGAAGATCAGAAAAAATCCGAATGCAATCAATTTCAGGCTGGCGCTGGTGTCCGGTTTCATGCGTGTAGTTTACAGGGTGGCTGCGGAAGCAGGAAGATAGGACGCGTTCTGAGTCGGAGACGGGAGAAGAAGGTTACTGGTGCGCCCGGAGAGATTCGAACTCCCGACCTAATGCTCCGGAGGCATTCGCTCTATCCAGCTGAGCTACGGGCGCACTGCAATCAGATTATAACGCGAGCGAACTCATTGTATAGCAGATACCCTGGCCCGACTTGCGGCGGCGGACAACGGGTGGAGTCCTGCTTCCCTCTAATAGAGCGATTACATGAATGGAGAGGGAAATGAGCACATGGAAGAAGGCGCTCGTGATCGGATCGTTTGGGGTGGGCGCGCTATTGTTCCTAAAGAACCGGCGCCCGGCGGCCGTGGCAGCGACCACCGTGGGACTGGCGGTGCTCGCAGCCGAGTATCCGGAAAGATTCGAAGGCGTGTGGGAACACGCTCCAGAATATGTAACGCGTGGCGTGCAGATCTTTCAGACGCTGACGCAGATCGCCGAGCGTTTTGCCGAGCAAGCGGCGCGACGCGCGGACGCATACCGGGAGATCAGCCCCGAGTACGGTGATTAGTCGTGCCCCGGTTGAGGACTTCGCGCTCCATCCGGGGCGCCTGAATGTTGAAGCGGCAGGTGTTGGCGCTCCGCATCGTCGATGTCCTGGGCGAACCGCCCGAAAGAAGAGAAGCGGTCCGTTTCAACGATCTGAACCGGAATGTCGAAGTCACGGCGGACCTCGATGGTCTGCGCGCCGGTTTGTTCAAACGTCACCGAATAGCTTCCAAAATCACTCGTCCGAGTCATGTCGGGCGGCGGTGAAGTAAAGCGCATGCCGTCCGGCAGATGTAGGCGAAATGTGGAGGTCTCAAACAGGGGCGTATCGATCAACAGAGGCGTTCTGCGAAGGGATGCCGTCGCGTACATACTCTTGAGGCCGAGGGTGGGCACAAGCTGATCGAGTTCTGTCGGCGTCTCGCTGAAGTCGGCAACGTGTGTTGCACGGCAATCCAGGATGAGGATCAGCGGCGCGTCGGTGTCGGACTCGTTTTGCACTTCGCCCGAGGCGTAAGTGACGCCGGGGAAGATGCGCGCCGCAAGCTGTTCGAAGAAGCGCTTGCGGTCTTGAGGTTCGATTCCGCCGAGCGTCGTTCGCATTTGCGCGCCGCGCGCCTCGCCCATGCGAATGACAATGTGCGCCGTCAGACCTCCAGCGGAATCGAAGCTGACATCGCCTTCGGCGGTGCTGTGCTCGTTGGCGAGCGGCGCGGGGACCGGGACGATCAATGGCATCCCCGAGGGTAGGTCAAGTGCAACCTGCAGGGCGTCTTTGCGTTCGACCTTGGCGTTAATTCCTCCGAATCCGAGGCCTTCGGTTTCTGCGTCGAGCACGATTTCGCGCTGAGTTCCACTGGAGTTCACGCGGAACGCGAGCAGCGGATGAGTGTAGCCATAAGGCGATGGAACCTCCGGCGGCTGCGGGCTGACATCGCGCGCCATCAGAACGCGGCCGGGAATTTTCATTTCGCGAGCGAGCGCGAGCAGCGCCGCAGTCCGGCTGCCCTCGTAGGTGGTGAACGTGGTTTCCGCCGATGGAATGTGGCCGGAGTCGTAGGCGGCGTCTCCGAGGCGTATGCGCGAAGTGACAAAACGGAACGCGGCGCGAAGGCGATCGAGCGCACCCTCCCCTGAAGGGGAAGGGTGCGGCACCCGATGTTGGGACAACTCTCGTGCAACACTTTCAACGCGGCTGCCGATGTGGGTGGCGTCAATGAATTCGTCGCGATAGAAGTCGCGTATTCCGGCCCAGCCGTCGTCCTCGGCGGCGAAGACGCGGATCGAAGGGAGGACGCCGGTTCGCGGCATGGAAATCTCGGACACGGACTGCGGGACGTCGTTGGCCTGCCAACTGCGCGTGACGGCGCCGTCGTTGATGGCGACGGTCACGACCGGAATATCGCCGAACGGCACGAACTTCAGCTTCGTGGCGTCGCGTTTCACAGCGTCGGGAGTTGTATCGTCCGGCGATATAAGAATGAAGCGCGAGAGGATCGTGGGGGCGGCAAAGGATCCGAAGGTGAAGTGGAACGCGTCCGGATGATCGGCGACGCCGCCTTCGAGATCGGGAATGACGTATTCGAGGTCGATTGCGTCGCCGGGCGCGAGCGCCGGCATAGAGACGGTGCTCTTGCGCTCGTTGAACTCGGGTTCGACGACCGTGCCGTCGGGCTTGATGGTGCGCAACTCAAGCAGGTTCGCGTCGTTCGGGACGGCAACCTCGCCATATTGCGAAATGCCGTCGCGGTTCAAGACGCGCGTGAGCTCGTGGACGTAGAGCGCAGCCGCGCCACCCGGTCGCACCTGGGCTACGCGATCTCTGAGCAGGAAGACGGCGACACCTCCTGAGAAATTACGGCTGGAAGTCTGCTTCACCACTTCGATGCCGTCACGGCGATAGGGCGAATAGAACTGCTGTTGATCGGCGAAAGCCGAGTTGGCCGACGCGGAGTCGAGGGGTTGTTCGCCGGCGTCGAGTGTGGAGGCGAGGCGACGGAACTGTGCTGAGTTCGGAGCTATCCCGGCGAGTTGGTGAGCGGCCATGCGGGCCTCGCCGGTGTTGCCGGCCAAAGACAGTTCGCGAACGAGAAGTGCGCGCGCGGCGCGGTCCAGAGGATGTTCGGCGGCGAGTTGGCGGGCGGCCGCGGCGGATTCTGCATGGCGTCCCTGCGACGACAGAGCCTCGGCCCACGCCAGCGAGGCGGGGGCACAGTGCTCAAGCTGAGATTCGTATTTGCGCGCTTGCGCGTAATCGGAAATTCCGGCGAAGAAAGATCCGGCTTGCTTTAAAACCGCGCAAGACGGGTGCAAGGCTACTGCTGCCTCAAATGCTTTCGCGGCGTCGGCGGGCCGGCCTAAGCGGGAAGCACTTGTACCGATCAGACGTGCCGCGGGTTCGAAGCGAGGCTCGGCCGCGAGTACGCGGCGCGCAGCTTCGAGGGCCTCGTCAAACCGCTGTTGGGAGAAGGCGATGGACGCAAGCTCGTATTCGGCGGCGTGCGCCGATGGTGCGGCTTTCAGTGCCGCCTGAAGCAGCGGCTTGCGTTCGGGAATGCTGTCGCCGGAGTGCGACCACGCCTGCGCGAGTAGAAAATCTATCGCTGCCGATTCGCGTGTCGCACGAAGCCGAGTCAGTTGGCGAATGGCTTCGGCGTAATCGCCCGACCAGAAAGATTCCGAAGCGTTTACATATTCGGACTCAGCGGTTGAGGCCGTGTTAGCCGGGCTTTGCGCGAGTGCACGGCGCAAAGAGGACGGCACGAGTGCCACGCGAAAAGGCGATGCCGAAGACAGAAACTTCACCAGAAGCTGGTGCGCGCCTGCACGCAGCGGAACCACGGCCTCTGCGTTTTCGGGAGTGGAATGGAAGCGATCATCCTTCGTAAGAACAGCGTTGCCGTCAATCCAGGCCTGGATCGTGCCGGGGCTTTCAATGTGCAGCGTCCAATCGCCGGGAGTCGCGACAGAAATCTTCGAAGCAGCATAGAAAACGCCGTCGTCCGGAAAATACTCGGGCACGGTGACTTTGCCGTCGTCAAAGCGGAACTGTTCGACGAAGCGACCGCCGTAGCTGGGGCGGGTCATCCCGTCACGTTCCGGATCCCATGCGCGCTCGAAGGCGACGTTCGGGTAGTGGCCAAAGGGTCCGGCAATACGCCAGTCGGTGACCACTCCGGTTTCGCGCACAAGATCGGCGAGGGAGAGTCCGGGAGCGCCGTCAGTTGCTGCAGCAAGCAAAGCGGCACGAAGATCGTTCGAAACCGCGGAGTCTCTGGCGAGCAGTGCCCTAATGCGCGGCACGGCGGCGCGAAAGTCGGCGGTATTGGCACCGAGGCCGCGTATGCGGGCGGCGGCGATGCCGATCAGCGCTTCATTAGAACCTGTCGCGGACCGCAGTTCGCAGAGGCGAAGTGCCGCGTCGAGTTCGGCCCGTGTGTCCGCCTGAAGCGCAGCGGCCTCCATCTGGACGAAGAGGGCGTCGAACTCGGCCTGTGGCACAAACCGTCGTGTGACTTTGGGTCGTTTGACTTTGGAATCCGCGAAAAGCTGAAGCGCGTCGCTTGCGCTGGTGCGGGCAAGATCAACGTCAGAACGCACGAAAAAGGCATCGATCGATTGCGAAGCCTTGGCGATAGCGATGTCCACCGCGTCTTCGTGCTGGACATGGGCGTGCTGGGCGTGGGCTGGGGCTTGGGCCGGGTGCTGTGCGAGTGCAGACGACGAGGCCAGCAAAGCTGCTGTCATCACGCGACACAGCAAGCCGACTCGCCGGAAACGCGATTTCCTTCCGCGATCCGAATTTGCGCGAACGGTCATGAGCCGCCGATGTTGACCTTCACCTCGTTGCGGAATGCGCTCTCGACAGAGCGGCAGAAATCTCGAAATGCTGCGTAATCGCCGGGCGCAACTCGCACGGCGCGGAACTGGAGCGAGGTCCTGATGACGATCTCGCGACCTCGCTTCTCATATCTTATGCGCGCCGTTCCAAACTGTGCGTTGAGTTCGGTGTTGGCGGGCAGGGAGGCAATCTGCGCCGTGGCGGGCAATTGGAAGTGAAGCTCCTCTTCAGTTGTCCACGGCGCGGGGAGTAAGAGTTCCTGAGCACGCGAAGCGAGCGGCGCCAGCGGTTGCACGTAGGAGCGCTCCATCCATGAAGTCGCTAACGACACTGTCTTCTTGCCGTAGAAATTATCGAGGGTGCCCCTGAAGTCCACGTTTACTCCCGGTTCGGGATCGTTGCCGTCGCGCACTCGAACGTCGTCCACGCGGACGCTGGGGAAGACCTGGGCAAGGCTATTGCGCACGGAATCGCGCTGGCGATCGGTGATCTCGTATTCGCGGCGAAGTCCGGGGGCGTCTTCACC
Organism: uncultured Acidobacteriota bacterium; assembly: GCA_963777415.1. Lineage (GTDB taxonomy): Bacteria > Acidobacteriota > Terriglobia > Terriglobales > Acidobacteriaceae > JAEZPW01. The sequence continues at coordinate 217,296 of CAVZQL010000011.1, read as the reverse complement.
GCGGGTGTAGGTGTCGCCCTGAAAGCGAATGGAGCCATCGGTCTGCAATATCGCGTGAACCGTGCGGCGCGTGTAGTTGTCCTCAGGCCGGGTGATGGGGACGTGCCGCAGTTCCGACGCGCCGTTGGCCGCGACGACAAGCGCCATCGCTCCCTGGTCGTCCACGGGCAATTCGCGGGAATTGAAATATTCGGCGGTGCCATCAAGCCAGAGGTCCCATTTGGGCAGGTACACAATCGCGTGATTGAAGAGCGCGATCGAAGCGGCGCGAGGATCGATCTCGCCCATGCGCCGCGTCCGCAGCAAGGCGAAGTCGGCATCGATGCCAGCCTCGCGCAGCAAGGCGATCATAAGACTTGCCTTGTCTTTGCAATCGCCAAAACGCCGCGCATACGTTTGCGTTACCGGATATGGTTTGTAGCTGTAAATCCCGAATTCGAGTCCGACGTAATGAGTGTTGCGCAACACGAATTGATAGATCGCGTTGACTTTATCGAACTCAGTATTCTGGCCAGCGACGATCTGGGCCGCAGCGTCGCGGAGGTTTGCGTCGAGACTGAGCTGAGGCCGGAGCATCTCGGCATACCAGTGGCCGAGGTCATTCCATGACGCGAAGCTGGAAACGTGAACGTAGGGCGCAACGTCGGTCAGCGAGGGGCCGCGAGTCTCGTTGACTAGGGCGGGCAGATCCCGCGCCTGCCAGCGATAGATGCGCTCTCCGTTGGCGTCGGTGATAGTGGCGCCTTCCGGCATACGCTTTTCGACGACGTTAAGTTTGCGTTTCACTGGCGCAATCAGGACGTACCGCTTGATTCTTTCCGGAACTGACGCGCGGAAGACGATAAGGTTTCCGAAGTAGTCACCGTAGGGATTGATGGACGAAGTCGGCGTGATGGTGTAGTCGAGTTCAACGACGTCACCTTTTTCGATGCCGGGGAACCGCACTTCACGCGAGCGCACGTCGTAGTACATCGCAGCCGTGGGATCGGCGACGCGTGAATCGCCACCATCGCTGCCTTCGACAATCTGACCGTCACGCTTGTGAAGGCGGGCGTGCAGGATGCGCAATTGCTGAGTTGCGGGAGCGTACTGGAGCGGCTGCGAAGCGTACTCGCGCGCTCCCTGGCCGGTGGCGATATACCAGATCTGCTGCACGCGAACGGAGCTGAGGCCATTGTCGGCAACGCGCTCGATGCGCACGTCACTGAGCGCAACCGCACTTGCATCGTCAGAAGGGGGATCCCGGTGTGCCGCCGCCGCGAGTTCAAGTGCATTTTCGAGGTAAGGCGCATCTTCGTCGTTCGCTGCGGATTTTGATTGCGACCCGACGGTAAGGGGGCCGGGCTGAGCTGAAAGCGGAGGGCGACGGTCAAGCCAGGCGTTTTCTTCCAATAACGCCTGAAGGCCGGCGTCGTCGTGGGTGCGCCGAAGTAGATCAGCCAGCAGCTTGCGCGCGTTCGCATCATCGAAGTCGTCGCGCAATACGGAGCGCAGCAGATCGACGGCATCATTGGCGAGTCCGAGGCTGGCGTAGCGCTGGGCCGCTTTCATGTTTAGCCAGAGCGGGGCGGGATAAAGCGTCTGCAATTCGCGCGTTTGTTTCAGGGCGAGAGCGTTGAGTCCGGCTAAGGCATAGACGTCGGCCAGGCGCTCGCGAGCCACAAAATCGTCAGGCACGAGAGAGGCCGCGGTTCGCAACAGGTCTCGGGCCTTATCCAGTTGATCGCGCGAAATGTAGTAATCCGCCAGCGCGAACGTGGCACGCTCGTTCCTGGGGTCCGCGCGCAAAGCGCTGTTGAGGGCCGCGAACGTGCAGGGCGCGTCCTCACAGGCTGCTGCTACTTCGAGCCAGGCAGCGGCAGAGGAATCGCGTTGCGCAGCAGCTTGCAGGTGATCGAGCGCAGAGCCGCGGGCGTGCTCACGTTCGATGAGGCCGAGTGTTTTTTGTTTCGCGGCAGAAGCGGGGTCGGAAGCGAACTCGGCGCGAGCCATCTCGACCAGGTCCTCGGGAACGACGCCCGGTGCGATGCTGGCGGCAGCACTGGATACCGCAGGATCCCGGGTCGCTGATGCCTTCAACGGGATACCGCCCCCTTCGAGCGCGGTGATCCGAGCGGCAAAGCGTAACGGGCCATCGCCTGTGCGGGTGAGCTTCAACAGAATCGAACTCCATCCCGGTACAAGCTGGATCGCAACCGCGTGTTGGTCAAAGGCCGCCGTGGACGGGGCTTTGTCACTGAAGTCGTTGTTGCTGAATACACAGGCTCCGTTGACCGCTACCGTGACTGCGGAATCGGCCCCGAAGCGGAGAGCGACTGTGCGCGCGGAATCGGAGTAAACCGAGGTCGCCGCGTACGTGACGCTACTCGCGTGGGCAAGGGTGGAGAGGTCAAGCCAGAGCTGGGCACCGGAGGCATCGACGTGTTGCCACGAATGCTGGTGAAAATCCGAGGCGTCCGCGGCAGGGACTGAAACGACCGACCAAACGCGGATTAATCCAAGTGACTCGAACTTCTCTTCTGCCGCCGCCAGATTCGCTGTATGAACGTCGATCACCGCCAGATACCGCGTCGCTTCGTCACGGACCAGCGGATGCACGGTGTTGTCACGGGCGATGGAATTGAGCCAAGAGGCGACGTCGCGGGGCGCGTCCACGAACTCACGCAACTTATAGGCGCGCGCGATGAGCACGGCTTGCATCGACGGAGTGCTGTGCGCGAAGCCAGATTTGAGTTCGATGAAATCGGCGGTGAACGGATTGCGCGGAGATGAGGCTGGCGTCAGGGCTGAGGCTGACGTAGACTGCGCGGAACATGGACCAACATAGAGTACGGCGATGACCATGCCAAGCGCCAGAAGGACTGGCACGAGCTTGGCGCCTGGATGGGTCGGCCTATTCATCGTCTCTCGAATTCAGCGGAGCGCCCCTTTACCGAAAACTCCCCGCGCGGCTGTTTTGCCGCCGGGGAGTCTTTCCAACTGACCAACTGACTCGCATCGCCCCTGCTCTGTTTCCCTCAGGATCCATGCCGGAGGGTCTGCGAACTCGATTGGTTTGGGGTTAAGGTAGGAGAAGTATGCAGGTTCATCAACTCGCGAAGTATGGAAGGAAATACCTAAAGGGGGCCGGGATTACACCTTAACCATCTGCACTCGTCGGGGGGATTGCTGGTTCTGTTCCGTCACATGAAAGGTGGTTGGTAGCTTGCATCTTGGTCTAAAGCGGGCGCATCGGACATCGGCAAGGGGTTTGACGTGCGGATGCTCACGTTGTTGCTTGGGCTCTTTCTTTCGGTGCTCGCTCCAATATGCGGGAGCGGCCAAGCGGTTGATCGCCACCTGTCGAGTGATCCGGCCCATGTCCTTTACCAAAAGTCCACTTACGCGCACGGATATATCCATGGCTATGAGGACGGCTTTCACAATGCCGACATCGATATTCACATGGGACGAGGTGAACGCCCTCTGAGCGTGATGAAAGATTTCCGCGACTCCGATGGCGGGTATCGAAATGAGTTTGGCGACAAGCAGTACTTCCGACTGGGCTATAAACAGGGTTTTAGAGAGGGATACTCGGACGCAATACGAGGAGGGCAGTTCCGCGCTATCGATCAGACCAGGAAAGCAGCGGCGGGTATAGGCGCAGCAGGGGACCTGAAGCGAAAGGAGTTCGACCGCGCATTTTCCGATGGTTACGATGCCGGCCGGGAAAGTGGAACGAACTCCTCCTGGGATGTCCCTGATTTTGAACAGACGGCGAATCGTTGCGAGTCACGGCTTCCGCGATCGGAAACCGGCCATTCCGGTGAGTACTGCGACGCCTTCATGCGAGGCTTCAACCTCGGGTTCGACGACGGTCAAGCCAGCCGGATAGGACGCCGGACGCAAACGGCGAAGAAATAGCAGACTGCGCTTGGCATCATTCCAATACGGGCGAGGAAGCGGAGGCCGGTTTCGCGTCTTCGCCGCGGAACACTCCGGACTCATCCACATAGAACGCGCGATGTTCGGCATCGAATTGGCGCGGCGTCAGGGCGAGCGTGTAGCCTTCGCTCTTCGGCTTAAAGTTCACGGTATAGTCCCCGCGCTTGGTGTCCACCATGCGCCGGGTAAAGGAGGCACTTCCCACCAGTGCCGCCAACGACGTCGCGTAGCTGTTGTGCTTCCTTTTGTATACCTTCTGCGCCGACACGACTGTGCGCATGTAGCCCAGCGCGGCGGCTTCCGCCTCGGAGTGGGCCTTATCGCCAGCAAACTTTGGTTGATATGTTGTGCCCAACGGCGACGTTTGCTGAAATGCCAGGGATGAGCCGGCCAGCGCAAGAGCCACGAATAAGACGAGTGCAGTTTTCAAAGCGACCTCCCACATTCCAGAATAGACGCAAAACGAAAGTGTATGCCTTTTCGTGCGAGCTTACGATGGCGTATCTTGGTTAATATCAATAGATTCTCTTTTCAAACAGCGCCCGTGAGGTTATGCTACGCCCGGGTATGAGCGTGCCAGACTGGAAGATGATATGAAACAAAGCACTTCAAAAAAGCAGCAACCACCGGTTATTAAGATCGCAGTTGTTGAGAGCGATCCTCTTCGTTTCATCGGGCTGCGTGCGGTTTTTGAATCCGAACGCGACTTCGAGTTGGTTGCCGCAACGCTTGTGGAGGTCAGCACCCAAGACGGCATCGACATTGTGCTGCTCGGCAGCCGAAGCGATCAGAATCTTTTCGATCTGATGGCGGGATTGAAAGCATCGCGTCCCGATCTCCGTATCGTGGTCACGGGCACGGGCGCGAATGACGAAACCATTCTGAAGGCGCTCGCGGGCGGGGCCAAGGGGTACGTGGACGAAGCCGCGTCACCCAAGGAGTTCGTGCAGGCGATTCGGATCGTCAACGAGGGTTCGGTGTGGGCTCCACGGCGCGTGTTGTCGATGTTCATCGAACGAGTCACTTCCCATCCGGGCCGGATCTTCCCGGCGGGCCGCGTCTCGTTTACCGACCGTGAGAAGGAAGTGCTTGAACTGCTGGTTGCCGGGCGCTCCAACAAGGAGATCGGAGCGGCGCTGACGATTGAGGAGCGCACGGTGAAGGCCCATGTCGCGAAACTTATGCGCAAAGTGGGAGTACAAAACCGAATCGCGCTTTCGGTCCACGCAATTACCCACTCGCTCGTCACCAACAAGTAGCCGCGCTGTTCGACATTGCCGGAAGGCCCAGAAGGCCACAATCTACCACTGATCGGCGCGTCTGGATTGGAAACGAAGGAATGGGGCGGCGAACGAGTTGTGGCCGCTCCAGTTTGTTTCTGACCATTCTATTGTGTTCCTGACTCGACCAGTCCAGTCGCCAAGTAGTAAACCATTCATCCATTCTCAATGAGCGCTGTCCAGCAAATCGCGATAACATCGGTTCAGGTTACATTCGGCCCGCGCCCCTTGGTCGAGTTGAATGAAGAGGAGACAAGCAGTGAAAAAGTTTTGCGTATTAGTAACGGTCATGTGTCTTGCGGGATTTGGATTTGCCCAGGATCGTACGAAGCAGATGGAACGCATCGAGTCCGCCGGCGAAGTGCTGCACGATGTCATGAACATGACGGATAAAGGCATTCCAGAAGAAATATTGGAGTCGGCGAAATGCGTGGCCGTCGTTCCGTCCATGTTGAAAGGTGGATTTGTCTTTGGCGCGTCGTATGGCAAAGGCGTAGCCAGTTGCCGCACGGAAAAAGGATGGAGCGCCCCTGCTTTCTTCCGCATCACCGGTGGTAGCTTCGGCTTCCAGATCGGCGGGCAGGCAGTCGATTACGTCATGCTGGTTATGAACGAGAGAGGAATGCGCGACCTGCTCTCCAGTAAGTTCAAGTTAGGCGCCGACGCCTCGGCAGCGGCCGGGCCAGTGGGAAGACACGCGGAAGGCATGACCGATCTCACACTGCGGGCCGAAGTGCTGACGTATTCGCGGGCGCGCGGTCTGTTTGCCGGTGCAACCCTCAACGGCGCGGTCATCAATCAGGATCAGGGCGACACTCGCGCGTTCTATGGCAAGACGATCCCGTTCCGCACGGTGTTGACCGGAGGCGTTGCGGCCCCCAAGGACGCGGCGCCGTTTCTGTCCATGCTGACGAAGTATTCACCGAAGACACTGCCTCAAGTGAAATCAGGCAATTAAAACGACATCCGGTCGAAGCGCGGAGGGCATTGCCCTCCGCTTTTCTTTCGGCCATCGGCATTCCGATTCATCTGCGATACTAGGTCAAAGTAGCTTTTGTTCGATGCGATACCGGCTGGAATACGCTCCCGCGTGGCTCATTGTAAAGGTGCTCGGCGCCCTGCCCAGAACTATGTCCCGCGCATTTGGCGCGGTGATCGCGCAACTCTTCGGTTTGCTTAATTCCCGTTTGCGGCGCGTGGGCATGCGCAATCTCGAGATCGCATTTCCGGAGAAATCGCCGGCTGAGAGACAGAAGATATTGCGCGGCGTTTTTACCTCTCTGGGACGCGAGCTGGCCGAGTTCTGCAAATTCCCTTCGTACACGGCACAGGATATTTCCCATGTCGCGGTTTACGACGGCTTTGAAAATTACGACGCCGCCCGGGCGCGCGGCAAGGGCGTGCTGTTCATGACGGCGCACCTGGGCGCCTGGGAACTCGGCTCGTTCTTTCATTCGCTGATGGGCAATCGGCTGCACGTCATCATCCGCGAGTTGGACAATCCTTACCTGAACCGTTTGGTCGAGCGGTACCGCACGCTGCACGGCAATACGACTTTCTCGAAAGACGAATTCGCGCGCGGACTGGTGGCGGCGATGCGCGCCGGGGAAACCGTTGGCGTGCTGATGGACACAAATATGACGCCGCCGCAGGGTGTCTTCGTTGACTTCTTTGGCGTACCGGCCTGCACCGCCAGCGGCATCGCGCGGGTGGCGCTGCGAACCGGAGCGGCCGTGGTGCCGGCCTTTACGATCTGGGACGAGTCTCTCGGCAAGTACCGTATCCGCTTCGATCCGGCACTCAAGCTGGTCAGCACCGGCAACGACGACGCGGACGCGATCTCCAATACTGCAATGTTCACGAAAATCATCGAGGAGTACGCGTGCCGGTATCCTGACCAGTGGCTCTGGATCCATCGCCGTTGGAAAACAAGACCGGAAGGCGCGCCTTCAATATACTGAACTTTCAATGAAATACTCACTCGCTGAAATCGCAAAAGTGGCTGGCGCCCGCGTGTTAGGCGTGAACTCCGTTCAAGTGTCGGGCATCGCCCCGATCACGTCGGCAACGCCCGAAGACCTCGTGTTCGTCGAAGATGAGAAGCTGCTGGGTGAAGCGCTAGCATCCCGCGCCGGAGGCGTAGTAGCAGGTGCGTTTGCCGAGGCAGCGCAGACGGCCAAGCCGCTGCTGATCGCGAAGAATCCGCGTTTGGCGTTTGCACGCGCGGCCGCGGCCCTGGTACCGCCGCGAAGGTACGAACCCGGAATTCATTCGAGCGCCGTCGTTCATCACTCGGCCAAGCTGGGCAAGGTGGTCACGATTCAGCCGAACGTCGTTCTTAGCGAAGGCGTGATAGTCGGTGACAAGACGCGCATCGGCCCGGGAACCGCCGTCGGCGCGGACGCAAAGATTGGCGCGAACTGCAACATCGCGGCCAACGTCACGATCTACCCCGGCGTGACGATTGGCAACAACGTCATCATCCACGCGGGAGCCGTTATAGGCGCGGATGGTTTCGGCTACGTGCGCGATGCCGAGACAGGGAAGTACGAAAAGTTCCCGCAGGTTGGCACGGTCGTCATCGAAGACGATGTCGAGATTGGCGCGAACGCGACCGTGGACCGGGGAGCGATGGGACCGACGACTATTCGGCGAGGCACGAAGCTCGACAACATGGTTCATGTCGCCCACAACGTTGACGTTGGCGAAGACGTCGTAATCGCGGCGCAGACCGGCATCTCGGGCAGTTGCGTCATTGAAAAGAGCGCCATCATTGCCGGCCAGGTAGGCATTGCCGACCACGTTCGCATCGAAGAAGGTGTGATTCTCGGAGCGCAGTGCGGCGTCCCCAGCAACAAGATCATTCGCGGCAAAGGCATTCTCTTCTGGGGCACGCCGGCGCGTCCAATCAGGGAATATCTCAAGGAACTCGCGGTGCTGGCGAGGTTGGCGAAAAAGCGCTAGGCGCGAAAGGAATTGTCATCCCGAGCGAAGCGCGGAATCCCTATTACCGGCAAGATTTTGCTGGAATGCGAATAAAACCGGGACACCATGGCAATCATTGTTGTCGGCGGACATTCCCGAAGCGTGGGCAAGACCAGCGTCGTCGCCGGCCTGATCACCGCCCTGCCTGAGCGCAACTGGATCGCGGTAAAAATCACGCAGTACGGGCATGGCGTCTGTTCGCGCAATGGCGAACCGTGCGATTGCGCGGTGGACGATCAGGAGCATACGTTCGCCATCACGGAGGAGCGAAACCGCTCGGGCGATTCGGATACGTCGCGCTTCCTCGTTGCGGGCGCGGCACGATCTTTGTGGGTGCGAACGCGGCAGGGTTTTCTCGCGGAGGCGATGCCCGACCTTAGACGCGAACTGGCCGGCGCCGACGACGTAATCATTGAATCTAACAGCGTGCTGAAATTCATGCGCCCCGACTTGTACGTTTCCGTGCTGGACTTTGCTACGCCCGATTTCAAGGCGTCCGCACGCGAGTATCTGGACCGGGCCGATGCCGTCGTCCTGCACGAACCCGCCGTGGCAGGACTGGAGATTGCTCCTTCGTGGACAGACGTTTCGTTGAAATCAATCGCCAACGCGGCGGTATTCCGCGTGCGTCCCCCGCAATATGTGACGCAGGAACTGGCCGGGTTCGTGAGGCAAACAATCGCGAAATCGGAAAATCGCAAAATCGTAAAAACGTAAAAACTTAAAATCAAAAAACGCGACCACTTGCCGAAACCGCAAAGTCACAGCCCGGATTCGGAGTATTGTGTTTTTTTGTTTTTACGATTTTCCGTTTTTACGATTTTACGATGTCTCTCCCTCCTGCTTTGTTACACTGCGGGCGTGGGAAGCATACGGAAAAGCGGGTGGGCACTGGCGGCACTTTCGGGAGTGTTGCAGGTGCTCATTTTCCCCTCGCCCAACTTCTACTTCCTTTGCTGGTTCGCTTATGCGCCGCTGATGGTTGCGCTGCTCCGGGCACGGCAGGCGGAAAATGCGCTCATTCCGGACTCGAACGCATCCGGCAATTTTGTCGCGGCAACGCCACGGCAAGGATTTCTGCTCGCCTGGCTGAGTGGAATTATTGGCGTGGCGGGCACATGCTATTGGGTCTTCCACGTGATGCATCAGTATGGGGGCCTCGACGCAGCGTCTTCGGTCGGTGTCTTCATCCTGTTCTGTCTGGCGGTTGGTACGCACACCGGACTGTTTGGTTTGGGGGTTGCATTGTCCGCCGCAGGGGAACGAAGCGGCAGGGCTTCATCCGTCCAACGTGGGCTGATCGCGGCGCCATTTCTATGGGTTGCAGTCGAGCTGATCCGGGCGAACATTTTTGGCGTCCCGTGGAATCTACTTGGCACGGCGCAGGTGGATAACATTCCGCTCGGGCGGATCGCGACCGTTACCGGGGTGTATGGCGTCTCATTCGAGATCATGCTGGTAAACTCCGCGTTCGCGGCGGCATTTCTCGTGAAGCGGCGGCAGCGGACATTGCTGTTGGTTTCGGCCATCGCGGCCGCTCTGGTCGTGCAACTCGCGGTGATCGTTCGACCGCCGCGCCTGGTTGCAACCGAGACCGCTCGTCTCGTGCAGGAGAACTTCCCCATCCGTGAGCAGTGGACACGCGAGGAGTTTCAGCAGACACTCGAAATGCTCCGGCAGGATAGCGTGCCCACGCAGGCGAACTTGATGCCGGGAGAACCGGTGCCGAGTGTGATTGTCTGGCCGGAATCTCCGGCTCCGTTCTTCGTGGACGATCCACAGTTTCGCCAGGGGGTGAGTGAAATTGCGAAGGAAGCGCACGCCTATGTAATCGCGGGCTCGGTAGGAACCAACAGTTCCCCTCAAACGCGTCGCCCGGATGAGATCTACAACTCCGCCGCGTTGATCACGCCGGCTGGAGAATGGACCGCGCGCTACGACAAGATTCATCTTGTCCCGTTTGGCGAATACGTGCCGTTCTCGAACCTTTTCAGTTTCGCCAAGAAGCTGACGAAAGAGGTAGGGACCTTCACTCCAGGAACGACGAGAAACGTCTTTGATCTTGGCGGGTACAAAGCCGGGGTGTTCATCTGCTACGAATCGATTTTTCCCGGCGAGGTGCGGCATTTTGCGGCGAACGGCGGCGAAGTGTTCGTCAACATCTCGAACGACGGCTGGTTCGGATATCACGGCGCGCCGGAGCAAAGCCTTAATCAGGCGCGGATGCGCGCCGTCGAGAATCATCGCTGGCTGCTTCGCGCCACGAATACCGGTATTACGGCGTCCATCGATCCCTATGGCCGCGTGGTGGCCAGTGCCCCACATGATGTTAGGACCACGCTGGACGCGCCCTTCAGTGTTGTCAGCGAAACGACCTTCTACTCGCGTCATGGGGATTGGTTTGCCTATCTGTGTGCGATAATTTCCGTGGTGGCGCTTGCACTCGGAGTGCGCGCCAGAATTTCCAAGAAGCCACAGCAACCCGTGGCGATAATAGGTTGAAATGTTCGAGGAACTGCAACAGGAATATTCCGCGCTGAAGAAGAAAGTACACGATCTTCGGGAGTATCTTTGACGTCCCCAAACTGCGCGAGCAACTCGCGGAAGTAGAGAAGCAGGCGGCGGACCCGAACCTCTGGTCCAATCCGGAAAGATCGCAAACGGTGATGCGCCAGCGCAAGCGGCTGGAAGACGAACTCGCGACCGAAACCGATCTAGGCCGGCGTGTCGAAGACATCGACGCATATTTTGAACTGGGCGGCGAAGGCGAGTCCGTCGGTGGCGATCTGCGCCGCGAGATCGACGCATTGCGCGGCGTGGTCGAGCATCTCGAAACGGAGACGCTGCTCTCGGGCGACAATGACGCGCGCAACGCCATCATGACCATTCATCCCGGCGCAGGCGGAACCGAGTCGCAGGACTGGGCCGAGATGCTGATGCGCATGTACCTGCGCTGGGCCGAACGCAATGGTTTCCAAACCGTACTCAATGATTATCAGCCCGGTGAAGAAGCGGGCATAAAGTCGGCGACGTTTAGCGTGTCGGGCGATTATGCCTTTGGACTGCTGACCAGCGAAATCGGGGTTCATCGCCTTGTGCGAATCTCGCCCTTCGATCAAGCGCACAGGCGGCACACTTCGTTCGCGAGCGTGTTTGTCTCGCCGGAAATCGACGAGAGCATCGAGGTCGATATCAAGGACGAAGACCTCAGGATCGATACGTATCGCTCCGGTGGCAAGGGCGGGCAGCACGTCAACACCACCGACTCGGCCGTGCGTCTCACGCACAAACCGACCGGCATTGTCGTTGCCTGCCAGAACGAGCGCTCACAGCACAAGAACAAGGAACGCGCCATGAGCATTCTGCGCTCGCGCATCTACGAGTTCGAACTGGAAAAGAAGCGCGCCGTCACGAAGAAGATCGAGGATTCCAAACTCGAAATCAACTTCGGGTCGCAGATACGATCTTATGTGCTGGCGCCGTATCGCATGGTGAAAGACCATCGGACGAAGTTCGAGATGGGTGACGTGGACCGCGTGCTGGACGGAGATTTGCAGCCGTTCATGCGCGCGTACCTTAGTATGCGGCGCGACGGCGAGACCGCTTCGGCCGGCACGTAGCCAGAGGAACTGATACAGAGTCGATGGAGCGCGAACATTACGTACGGCACGGTATCAGGCTTGAATACGTGACACTGGCGTGGAACGGGTTTGAGGCGCTGGTCGCGATCGTCTCCGGCGTGATCGCGGGCAGCATTGCGCTGGTTGGCTTCGGCCTGGACTCGGTCATCGAAATGTCTTCTGGCGCGACGTTGCTGTGGCGGCTCAAGTCCGACGCCGACGAGTGCCGGCGCGAGAAGGTCGAGCGCATCGCGTTGCGGATCGTTGGCGCGTCCTTCATCGCGCTCGCGATATACGTCACTGCGGACGCGGCGAGGTCGCTGTGGCGTCATGCGCGTCCGGAAGAAAGCATCTCTGGCATCGTCATCGCGGCGGCGGCGCTCATCGTGATGCCGCTGCTGGCTCGGGCCAAGCGGCGAGTGGCGGCCGGCATTGATAGCGGAGCCATGCAGGCGGACTCGCGCCAGACCGATCTTTGCGCGTACCTTTCGGCGATTCTGCTGGCGGGGCTAGTTTTGAACGCGACGCTGGGATGGTGGTGGGCAGATCCGGGTGCAGCACTGATCATGGTGCCCCTGATTACAAAAGAGGGAGTAGAGGCGCTTCGAGGAAAAACGTGCGCGTGTGATGACACATGCGCTCCGAGTCTCACTACAAGCAAGGAGGGCAAGCCGTGTCGCGGATGATCGACCTGATCAGGCAATCGGCTGTACCCGTAAACATCATGCGTGCGGCATCCCGGGGGGCGCTTTCTCTGCCCGCGCCCGAGATGGTCGAAATCCTGGTTTGTCTTTCCAGCCATCCGATCTTCGGGCAAAATGCGCAGTTGGCTCTCGCGGGATGGGATGAGAACTCGTCGCGCGCGATTGCCGCGGACCCACAGACACCGACGGAAGTTCTGAAGTACATGACTTCTCCGCGCAACCTGCGTCCGCGGTTGTTGCCCGCCTTTCTCGAAAATCCAGCTGTACCTGAATCGAGATTGGCGAAGATTGCTTGCCTGAAATCGAGGGACATTGTCGAAGCCGTGTTGGCCAGCGCGCGGGCGATGCATTCCCCTGAGATTTTGCACGCACTGTTGGCGGGCGGCAAACTCACGCCGGAGGAGTCGGCCAAGGTTCATGCGCTGCTCGACACAAATGGGAACAGCGAACACGCGGACACCGAGAGCGATGATGTGCTCGATCTTGAGATTGCGGAATACCTCAAAGAACATGCCGACGAAATCAAGGCCGCCGAGGGTGAACCCTTTTTCCTGCACGGCTGGACGCTTGAAGAAGAACGCGAAATCCTTCCGAGCATGCCCGCATCTGCCATGACGGAAACTTCGGCCGCGATTCGCAGCATGGCTTTCGCCGCCAAGGCGGATGCCATGAAAGAGGCAGGCGGTAAGCAATCGACGATACAGAAGATCATGAGGATGAAGGTTGGCGAGCGCGTTCAACTGGCGATGAAAGGCACAAAGGACGAACGATTCATCCTGGTTCGCGACGGGGCCCGCGTGGTGTGCAACGCGGTGATCGAGTCGCCGAAAGTGAGCGAAAGCGAAATTGAGTCATATGCGGCGATGAAGAACGTGCAGGAATCGGTGCTGCGCGTCATCGCGTCGAAGCGAAAGTACATCAAGATATATTCGGTAATCCGCACGCTTACGGCCAACCCGCGCTGCCCCATGGATGTGTCACTTCCACTGATGCCGCACCTGCTCAACATGGATCTGAAGAATCTGTCGATGAACAAGAATGTCGCGGATACAGTACGAAAGCTGGCACTCAAACTTTTCAACGACCGGACAGTGAAAAAGGACTGAGCTTGCCCCGGAGTAACTTAAGATGCCTGTGAGTGAAATCGAACAGATCGCGGAGTTGCTGAGATCAGCGAAGACCATCGCCGTCGTCGGGATCTCAGCTAATTCCATGCGCCCCAGCTACGGAGTCGCGGCCTACATGCAGAGCCAGGGATTCCGCATCATCCCGGTCAATCCAGAACTTGATTCCGTGCTCGGCGAAAAAGCGTATCCCTCGCTTCTTGATGTGCCGGACCAGATCGACGTCGTGGACATCTTCCGCCGCTCCGAAAACGTCCCGCCAATCGTCGATCAGGCGATTGAAAAAGGCGCGCGCGCAATCTGGATGCAGGAAGGCGTCGTTCACGAGGAGTCTGCACGGAAGGCGCGTGAGAAGGGAATCGTCGTCGTAATGGACCGCTGCATTTTGAAAGAGCACCGGGCGCTGAACCACTAGCGTCCCCTACATTCCTGGACGGAAACTGACATCCCCTCCCCCTGTGGAAAACCGCTAAGTTGTGAAATATAAGGACTTAGCACCTCGATCTATCTCGACCAAATATTAAAGCCACTGATAACAAACAACTTATGCCATCGATTACCCCTTTAGCTACCCTCGTTCAGCATCTACATACATTCTAGCAATTTGGACGGGGTAAACCCGACAGGGGTGAGGGAATTATATTTGTTGTGGAATCAGCAGCTTAGGGGGAAATTGTACGCGTGGGGCTCTTGACACGCTGAGGAGCTAAAACTTACCACGGAGGCACGGAGGCACGGAGGAACCAGGGAAATAGAGCGGAGGACGTGCAGCGAGCGCCTATTGCGGGTGTCTGTCCCGTTTCGGGATTGTTGGACGTAAGGCGATATCGCGTTGACAACCGGCAAACCTACCACGGAGACACTGAGGCACAGAGGGATTTCAGTCCGGGCGGACCCCCGGGTCTAGTAGCGCCACCGCCATCGGTGGCGGGCCCTCTCGGTTAAGCGAAGCGGGGGCTGTCCCGAATCGGGATAGTGAGCTACATGCCGATATCTCGCCAACAATGGCTCTGAACTCAGCGAGGGAAGTGTTCGGTCAGTGCAGCCCTGTACTCTTCTTTCCCCCAGTCTTCCGGGTCTCGTTCCATTCCCAGCATCAGGGACGCTGCTTCTGCGACTCTTACCTTGATGGTGGGATCAGGGGCATTCACAGCAGCAAAAAGCGACGGCAGCACGCGCGGGTCGCGGCGCTTCGCTAATCCGACCATCGCTTCCTCACGTGCATCCTCGTCGGTATCAATAAGCCGGCGGCATAGAGCATCTCGAATGGCTGGAGAATCTTGATCGCCCAGCACCCCAAGTCCAAATGTGGCCCAGTCGCGCACGTTGTCACCGGAATCTTCCATCAGCAGCAAAAGCGTCTTAACGCTGAGATCATCATTCGGGAATGATCCGAGCGCGAATGCGACCGCATATCTGATTTCGGCCCTGGGATGCGAGTAAAAAGGTGCTACGAGCGGGACTGCTGCGGCGTTGTCGAGGTGTCCCAGAGCGAAGATTGCGGATTCCAGAGCGCGAGGGTCTTGTTCCCGGTTGAGTAATTCGGAAACGACAGCGTAAGACCTTTCAGGAAAGCTGTTCACGGGATGCTCAAAGGTCTTACCGAGCTGCGCCAACACATCGATTCCACGGGCACGCATGAGCGGATTATCGGAAGCGCACCATGTCGCGGCGACCTCAAACACCTCTTGCGTGCCAAGCTTTCGAAGCGCGCTCACCGCTTCCCACGGGACATCGTCGTCGTAACTTCCCGCGAGCGTGCGAGCAAAGAGATCATCAATGTTTTTCGATGTCACGGCGTTGAACTCCAAACGGCATACACACCCCACTGTACGCTGGGTTAGGTCATTGCAACATTGTTGGCGATAACAGGGCTTCTATCCAACAATCCCAAAACGGGACTTTTCGTAACTGACTCGGCACTGCGTTACGATCAATGCTTCTGCCGCTTCTTTGCCTCTGCTGCCTGAACGCGAAGCCGCTTGATTTCCTGCAATCGGTCCTTGATTCGCTTCTCGATGCCTTCTTCGGTGGGGTGGTAGTACGTGCGTCCGCGGAGGCTGTCGGGGAGACACTCCATGTCCGCGACTTTCGATTCCAGACTGTGCGCGTACTGATACCCCGCGCCATAGCCGATGTCTTTCATCAGACGCGTCGGCGCATTGCGGATGTGCAGCGGAACAGGCTCGGCGGCGGTCTCTTCCACGTCCTTCTGGACGGCGCCATAGGCCGTGTAGAGTGCGTTTGACTTCGGAGCGATCGAGAGATAAACGACGGCCTCGGCCAGCGCGAGATTGCCTTCCGGCATGCCGATGAAATCCACGGCTTCCTTGGCGGCCATGCACAGTTGCAGCGCGTTCGGATCGGCAAGTCCGATATCTTCCACCGCCATACGTACTACTCGTCTTGCGATGTAAAGCGGGTCTTCGCCCGCCTCCAGCATTCGTCCCAGCCAATACAGCGCCGCATCGGGATCGCTGTTGCGCACGGATTTATGCAGCGCCGAGATGATGTTGTAGTGCTCCTCGCCCGTCTTGTCGTAGAGCAGCACTCGCTTCTGCAGCGTGTCCTTCACCATCTGGTCGGTGATCTCGCGCGGCGCGCCAGGTTTGGCAAGTTGCTTGGCCACGCCTGCCGCCACTTCCAGAACGTTGTAGGCCGAACGCGCGTCCCCGCTGGAGTATGACGCGATCTTCCTCAACACTTCTTCGGACACGCTTACGTTCAGATCGCCGAGACCTCGCTCTTTGTCTTCGAGCGCGCGCTTGAGCAACGCGACAATCTCGTCCTCTGTGAGCGGCTTCAGCACGTACACGCGGCAACGCGACAGCAATGCCGAGATGATCTCAAACGATGGATTCTCAGTGGTCGCGCCAATCAGCCGGATCGCGCCAGATTCCACGTAGGGAAGGAACGCGTCCTGCTGCGCCTTGTTGAAACGATGAATTTCGTCGATGAAAACGATCGTGCGCGTGCCGAACTGCCGCGCCTTCTCGGCCTCGGCCATCACCTGCTTGATTTCCTTGATTCCGGAGAGTACCGCCGAAAACTGTATGAACTCGGCCTTGGTGATGTGCGCGATGATCTGCGCCAGCGTCGTCTTGCCGACACCGGGCGGTCCCCAGAAGATGATCGAGCCTGGATCGTCACGTTCGATCTGCAACCGCAAGGGCTTGCCTGCTCCGACCAGATGTTCCTGCCCAACGAACTCGTCCAGCGTCCGCGGCCTCATGCGCGCAGCAAGCGGCGCACCGCCCGGAGCGGCGGCATCCTGCGGCAGCGGCACTGGCTGGAACAAACTCATAACTTCCACCACGGAGGCACGGAAACACGGAGGAACGGAGAATAAGAATCAAAGGACACGGCGAATGATCCCCCGGCGCAGGTTTGGCACGTTGAAATTTATGAGCAACCCAACCTTCTTCCCAGTCGCCCGAAGGTATGTCAGGAGTTGAGCTTCCAACATCCACCACAGAGGCACGGAAACACGGAGGAACGGAGAATAAGAATCAAAGAACACGGCGAATGATCCCCCGGCGCAGGTTTGGCACGTTGAAATTTATGAGCAACCCAACCTTCTTCCCAGTCGCCCGAAGGTATGTCAGGAGTTGAGCTTCGTGAACGGCAAGGACTTGCTCGATCGCCTTCAGTTCAACAATAACTTCACTGGCCACAAGCATGTCGATTCGATATCCGCAATCGAGCTTTACTCCCTTGTAACAGACCGGGATCGTGATTTGTCGCTGAAACGGAATGTTCCGGAGATGCAGTTCGTGGCAAAGGCACTCTTCGTACACGTTTTCCAAAAGTCCCGGCCCGAGACTGCGGTGTACTTCTATGGCCGCGCCGATGATCGCTCCTGTAGTCTCTTGCTCGACAAGCATTTCTATAGGTCCTCTCCGTGTTTCCGTGCCTCCGTGGTGGGTGTTTTCCTCTGCCTCGACACTTCATATAACAGGATGCTGGCGGCGACTCCGGCGTTCAGCGATTCCACCTTGGGGGAATGTGGAATGACGACGTTCATATCCAGTTCGCTGACGAGTTCGCGGGACATTCCCGCGCCTTCGCTGCCGATGAAGAGCGCCAGCGGTCCGGTCAGATCGGCTTCGTTGAGGGGCACGCCTTTGTGCGACGATGTCCCCACCAGTTTGACGGCGCGCTCGCGCAATTGGGGGATCGCCGTAGCCAAAGCGACGCGGTGCGTGTTCATACGAAACAGCGATCCGGCCGACGCTCGCACGGCCTTCGCGTTGAACTGGCTGACCGTATTGTCGCCGAGGATCACGGCGTTTGCGCCGAACGCTTCCGCCGAGCGAATGATCGTGCCGAGATTACCCGGATCTTGAATTCCCGCCACTCCGACGATGAAGGGCTCGGCCGCTTCGAGTGCTGCCTTGAGGTCCGAATCCTTGAGTTTCACGAGCGCGGCCACACCCTGCGGCGTCTCGGTCGCGACGGTGCTGCTGAAGATCGCGTCCGGCAGCACCAAGGTGTCCACGTGCGACCCGATCTGGGGCAGCAGTTTTTCGGCGCGCGCCAGGCCCGATTCGCTGAAGAACACGGCGCGAAAGCGCAGTCCGCTGCGGATCGCCTCTTCGACAATGCGGACGCTCTCGATGGCGCAGTATCCCTCAGGAGTACATTCGCCGCGCGAAAAAGCCTTCCGCATCTCTTTCACGAGTGCGTTCTGTGCGCTGGTTATGCGGCGTAGCCGTTCGCTTGTCTCTGCAGTCATTGCGCCTTCATCATACCTTGTTGGCACGCGTCGGCTTTGGATTTTCGATCGCCGCACGAAACGACGATGCTGCTGCTAGAAAGAGTAGGCTAGCGAAAACTGCTGCACTCGCGGAGTCGTGAGCTCGGCGCCGTAAACCCCGAACGAACCGCTGGTGGTCAGGTTTTGCAACGAGGTCAACGCACTCACATCGAAACGCACGGAATTCGTTACGTTGAAAACGTCCCAGGCCAGTTTGAGGTTTCGCCGTTCGCCGATTTTCCAAGACTTTGAGAGTCTCGCGTCCATTCCGAAGTAGCCGTCACCCCGGAAATTGTTGCGCTGCCCGGCCTCGCCGGGGTAAGGGTTGCGCAGCATGGACTGAGCCTGTAGCGGGTCAGCAAACGCCTGCGCCGCGCCATTCTGGTCGATGTGGGTGCCGGTCGGTATCGGGCCGGTTTGTACCATGCCGCTCTTTTCGGCCCAGTTCGTTCCCCAACCGGAGCCGCTGATCACGCTGAAGGGAAGGCCACTGGTCCAGCGGGCGAGCCCGGAGAGTTGCCAATCGCCGATGATTCCGTTTAGCCAGTGATTGGCGTTGGCGGCGATGACCTTGTTTCTTCCGAACGGGAGTTGCGCGACCCAGTTGGCGGTGACCAGGTGCCTGACGTCGAAATCCGAGGGGGCGTAGTTCTGCTTCGGGTTCCAGGCGTTCAGGATGGCGCTGAAGCTGCTGCCGAGATTGCTGCCGGTGCTGGACGAGAAAATCGTGCGCTCCGCGTCCGAGCCCATATCCATCGACTTTGAGAACGTATAGCTGAGCTCCATTTGCACGCCATGGCTCATCGGGTGTCGCAACGACAACTGGCCGCCGTTATAGTTGCTTGTTCCGATGGATGCCCAAGTGTAGAGGCTCGAGAACTGAGTAGGCCAGAAGCGCCCGGTTTTGCCACCACAGCCGGGGTAACAAAGAATGTCCAAGGCGTAGAGAGAAGCCGTTTCATTCCCCAGGCTGTAGCGCCAGATAGTGTTGTAGATGTTCTGGGTGGCGCTCACACCGGGTACAGCCGCATCCGGAAACATATTTTCAAAAAAAGGAATGGCGGGAACGTTTGTTGCTCCAGCATATCCGAGCTTTGAGAGCTGGGTCGCGGCTGAGAAATAGTCCTGACCCGATTTGGGATCGACCAGGTCAAGGGGTTGAGCCAAGTCGATCTGCTGCAACAAATGACGGCCGAACCTTCCCAAGTATGCGGTCTCCAGCGTGAATCCCGAGGGGAGTTCGCGCTGCCAGGAAACATTCACGACATGGGCGTAAGGCGTCTTCATCTGACTGCTCAGACCATGCGTGATCGCGAAGCCCGTGCCCTGGGGATCGATCGGCGAGAGCGCCGGATAGCTGATTGTGGCGTCTTGCGTTCCGGTTAGCTGCGGGATGCCGTGCAGGCCGGTAAATCGCGGCGAATTGTCGGGAGTGAGAACATTCGTCGGATTGGTGATGCTGTCGGTGAGTCCGAAAGAACCGTACTGGTCAAACAGGTTCACGACGCTTTCGCCGAAGTGGTCGTAGTAGATGCCATATCCGGCGCGGATTGCGCTCTTGCCCGTGCCTCCAAAAAGTTTACGCAAAAGGCCATCCTCGACGCTGGGTGAGTAAGCAAAAGAAACTCGTGGAGCGATATTGTTCTTCTGCATGGGCCAGTAAGGCTTGAGTCCACGCGCCTGACCCGAGGGCGCGAAGGAGATGTACGGCTGCACGCTGTTACCGAGGGCGGCTTGCGCTCCGCGCGTTTCGAACCACTGGTCGAGATCGACAGTCGGCTGCACCTGCTGACCGTGGACCTCGTAGGGAGTCTGCAACAATGTGTGACGCAGTCCGAAGTTGATGGTCAGGTTCGGCAAGGCGCGCCACGAGTCCTGCAGGTAGTACTCGAACTCGTTGTTCTTGAACTCCCGATTGAGCATCGTGCCCGAAGGCAACAAACTCGCAGTTCTTCCATCGGGTGAAATTTGATAGTTGTACTGGGATGTGACGTAATCCAGGAGTCCGGCTAGATTCGCGATGGAGAAGTTGTAGGAGTTGGCGAAGCTGCCATCCACGGCAGGCAGGCCAAAACTGGCTGGATCGAAACTCTGGCCGGTGCCCACGATTCCGGCCTGCGCCAGCGCGTAAGAGTTGGTAACCGCGGAATCGTAGGACAGCCCATTGCTCTCGCGGTGGTTGTGTACGAGGTGATAGTTGGCGCCGAACTGCAGAGTGTGACGGCGGTGAATCCAGGTCAGATCGTTTACCAGGTTATGGACCGGCACGTCGAAGATGGTCGTTCTCGTCTCGGCTTCGATTGGGCTGATGCCATAAAAATTTGCGTACGATCCCTGGCCGATGCCGCGGCTGGCGTAGCCCTGTCGGGTAAAGCCATAGCGAAAGCTGTTGATCAGATTGGGCGAAATCGTGGATGTGTAGCCGACCGCAATTCCCTTGCTGTTATCGGTGTCGGTCGAGCTTGCGGGCTGACCCGGAAACTCAGGGGCTCCCCACGATTTATCGTTTTGCAGATTGCCCCTGACGAACACCCAATTTCGATCAGACAAGACGTAGTCAAGTTTTGCGATGTAGGTGTTACGGGATGCGGGATCTGGCGCGGACCACGTGTAGGAGCCGGTGTTCAATCCGTCGCCGGCGACGAAGCCGTTGGGAAGAGGGTACTGATTGAAGACGGCGAGGGAGTATGGATCCACACCCGGTCCCCATGGGCATGTTTTGCTGCAATTGGGATCCATGGAAGCAATTTCTGCGGGAGTCAGGCTGATGATCTGGGTGACACCGTTTTCCGTGTGGGGATACTTGATCGTGCCGCCGCTGATCGTGCCATCAACGATCGTGCCTCGCAGCGATGCGGTGGGAACAATCATCGTCTGCGGCTTATTTTCCGATGTCTGCTGGCCTTCGTAATTCGTAAAGAAGAACAGCTTGTCTCTTTTAATTGGTCCACCGAGAGCTGCGCCGTAAGTATTGCGAATCAATTTGCCGGGTTCGTTGGGCAGTCCTTGTTCCAATTGCGCCTGTTTAATGAACCAGTCGTTAGCAGCAGTGAGCGTATTCCGGTTGTACTCATAGAGACTGCCGTGAAGATCGTTGGTTCCGCTTCTGGTTACGATGTTGACTTGCGCTCCCGAAGAGCGTCCAGTATCGGCGTTGAAGCCGGCTGTCACTACGCGAAACTCTTCGACAGAATCGAGTGTGGAGCGAAGGACCCCGGTGAACGCGTATCCGCGCACCTGATCGTTGTTGTCCACGCCATCCAAGGTCACGTTGCCCTGATCGGAGCGAGCACCGGCAGAAGCGCCGCTGCGGCTGTCGTGACTTTGATCATTGTTGAATCCCAGGTACAAGACGCCAGGCTGAAGGCTGAGCAAATCCGGGACATTGCGCCCCTCCATGGGCAGCGCCTGAATGGTGGCGTGAGCGACGGCGTTCCCCATGGTGGCGTCGGTTAAGTTCAGCGCTGCCGCGTCGGCGATTACGTTGACGGCGGTTAACTTTGATTCCACGGCAAGCGCGAAGTTCAGGGTCGCAGGCTGGTTCACCATCAGCACAGTAGCCTGCGATTGCTTCGCGAATCCGGCCGCGCTGATCGTGACCGTGTAAGTTCCAGAAGGAACCTGCTGAAATTGATATTGGCCGTTAGAGTCGGCCGCGCGACGATGCGAGAAGCCGATCTCGTGGTTTTCGAGCAATACCTGCGCGCCCGCTATCACGGCTCCGGCGGGATCGACAATCGTCCCGCGAACGGAAGAAACCGAACTTTGCGCTGCCGCGAAGATAGCGCATGAGACTAGAAGAAATACAGCAACAACGAACCTAGCCATGGACAACGCGGAAGTTTTGCGTCTGGAACACGTTTGTGTATCAAGCATCGACTTACTCCGGGTGGAAAAAGCGCCAGACACCATGGCTGGCGGAATCAACGAACCCTCGTCATCGAAGAGAGCGCCGGATTTATATGGAAGTAGTGGGCGAGCGACGAACGATCCACCGAGAACGCACGCTCTAACACATCGTGACGCAACAGTTCCGGGACGGGTCCCGCCATCCAGGAAGGCTCAGGGGTGAGCAGTATCCCTGAAGAGAAATTATCCGAGACCAGATTCAGGTCGTGAATGGCAGCGAGGATGGTAATGCCGCGATTGTTGAGCCTTTGCAGCAGCGCGATCAGTTCGATCTGACGTCCAACATCGAGGTGCTGCGTGGGTTCGTCCAGCAGCATGAGCTTCGGTTGCTGCGCCAGCGCAATTGCGATCTTGACTCTCTGGCGCTCGCCGCCAGACAACTCGGAGAAGACACGATGGCGGAGATTCAAAATGTCAACCGCGTCCATCGCACTCTCGACAATATCTGAGTCATGCGCCGAAAGGCTCGCGAAGAGCGACAGATGGGGAACGCGGCCCTGCGCTACAAGTTCCCCCACGCGGAAATTGAAGGGGACGTCGAGTTCCTGCGGCACTAGCGCCACGCAGCGCGAAAGCTCCTGCCGTTCCCAAGAGGAAAGCGGGCGACCTTCAAGCAGAATCGTGCCTGACGTCGGCTTTAACAGCTTGCAGATTAGCTTCAGCAGCGTAGTCTTGCCTACGCCGTTCGGCCCTATCAAGGCGATCATCTCCTGGCGCTCGGCGCTGAAGCACAAGCTTTCGAGAATAGTGCGTTCGGTGCGGCTGAAGGACAGGTGTTGTAATTCGAGTAAAGGCGATGTCATAAAGAAGACCTCCCTCGTCGATGCGTTAAGACATAGAGGAATGCGGGGCCGCCAAGAAAGGCAGTGAGCACTCCGACAGGAATTTCTGTCGGAGCTAACACGCTGCGGGCGATTGTGTCCGCAATGATAAGAAAAATTGCGCCGCCGAGCGCGGAAGCAGGCAACAGGCGGGTGTGGTCGGGGCCGACAATGTTCCTCAGAAAATGCGGCACGAGAAGGCCGACAAATCCGATCAGGCCTCCGAGCGAGACGGCAAGAGCGGTCAGCAAGGCGCCGAGAATGACGGTGATCATGCGCACGCGGTCGACTCGTACTCCGAGTTGCTCCGCGTACTCTTCACCCAGCGCGAGCGTATTCAACCGCCTGCCTAAGGGCAGCGCAAGCAGGATCGCCACAGCTGCAACGGCAAAGACCACCGCAATCTGGTTCCATGCTGGGACGCTGATCTCACCGTGAAGCCAGGCTGCCAGAACTCGCAGACCGGGATTGGAAACCTCTTCTTTCAATTCGAAGACAACGGTCGCCGCGCTCAACATGGTGCCGATGGCGAATCCCGCGAGCAGCATGTTTTCCATGGCCATGTTTCCGCCCAGCCGGGCAAGGTGCCACACCAGAATCATGGCTAGCAGAGCACCGCAAAAGGCCATGGCCGCGGTTGCGCTGAATCCAGCCAGCGAAAGTCCCGGTATTACGAAAACGCCGATGGCGCCGCCCAGCGCCGCGCCGCCGGACGCGCCCAGTACGAAGGGATCCGCCAGCGGATTGCGAAAAAGACCTTGAAACAACACACCTGTAACCGAAAGAGCCGCTCCGACAAGGCCAGCCGCAAGTACCCGCGGCAGCCGAAGCATGAACAGGATCGTGCCGACCTCGCCTGCTTCCGATGGATGCGCGATTGCACGAACAACTGCGGTAAAAGGTAAGCGCACCGCCCCCACGCAAACGGACAATAGAATCGCAAGCACGAGCGCCGCCGCCAGCGACGCGGCTATAACGGGCGTGGGAAGACGCCTCTCGATTTCGAGTTCCGGTGCAGTGTTCAAGGCACTCCTATGAAAGTCGATTCTCAATGGGGAACGCTCCCGCTCCACTGAACTCCGTCGCGCCGTACCTCACAACAGGAGGCATAATCGCAGTTCAGGTTTCTATATTCGCTTCCGTTCAATTGCAACGCATCCCAGAGAAACGTACGAATTACACCGCCATGCGTGATCACCACGCCGCAGCCGTTTCCGACTTGCTCCGCAACGGCATCCATCGCGCTTTGGATACGCTTGCGAAAATCCTCAAACTGCTCTCCCTCGGGCGCAGAAAGAAAAGGGAATGCATCGATCCACTTCTGCGCGTACTCTGCATCTTTGGCCCTGACTTCGGACCAATCCAGTCCTTCCCAGAGGCCGAATCCAATCTCGCGCAGTGAAGGCAAGAGTTGGACTTCGAGGTCCACCATCCGGGCAATCGGCTCCGCAGTTTGGCGCGCACGCAAGAGATCGCTGCTGAAGACGTGTGTAATGGGATTCGTTCTCAACCTCTTTGTCAGGTCAACCAGCTGCGTTCGGCCAACTTCATCAAGCGGAGGATCGCTATGTCCGCAAAAACGTCCCGCCATGGCCGTATGCGCATGGCGCACCAGGATCATCCTGCTACGCACGCGCGGATCTTCGCTGCTGGTTCTCATCCCCATACACCGCATAGATAGACCGCTATTTCCGCGATCTGATTCGTCGCACCAAAACAGTCCCCGGTGACGCCGCCAATCTGTGAGCGGTAGTACAAGCCGCTGAGAATTGTCACCGCGGCCACCGCAGCCATCGGCAGCCAGGCCGCGCTTCGCAACGCGTACCCGGCAATAAGAGAGGCCAGCAGGGAACCAATTACGAGGGAGGCGGCGGAAATCTTGTGTGCCAGTTTCGCCCCCATGCCGTCACCGCGCGCAGAACCCGCCAGAACGCCGAGCGGCAACGTCGTCCAGCGGCACAGGACGTGAGCGGTAAGCACATAGGCAGCAAACTTGGCCGGCTGCAGTGCTCCCAACAACGACCAACGCGCCAGCAGGGAGATCACCAGCGCGATCGTGCCGAAACTTCCAAGGCGGCTATCGTGCATGATTTCCAACATGCGCTCACGCGTCCGCCCACTGCCCAGAGCGTCGGCTGTGTCGGCCAATCCGTCTTCGTGAAATCCTCCGGTGATCACAACGAGGTAGCCGAGCACGAGCAGCGCAACAATTGCAGGCGGCAAATGCGTGCGCAACACTCGCTCGACCGCAATTGCTCCAAGTCCAACTAACGCGCCAACAACCGGATAAAACTTTGCCGCGCGCAAAACCATGTCCGGTTCGAAAGCAAACGACGGCACGGGCAAGCGGGTGAGAAACTGCACGGCCGCAAGAAACTCCCGCAAAGTCCTCATGAGGGAGTCGCCTCACTTACGCCCGCCGAGGAGAAGGTTGCCATTTCGTTGTAAACGCGCACGGCTGATTCGATCAGGTGAAACGCAAGCGCCGCACCCGAGCCTTCGCCAAGCCGCATGTTCAGTTGCAGGAGCGGCATCAGATTCATGCTTTCGAGCAGGATGCGGTGTCCAGGCTCTTCCGAAAGATGGCCGGCGAAGATTCCATGACGCGCGTTCGGGGCGATCGCGCACGCCACTGCCGCACCCGCTGTGCAGATGAAGCCATCAATGACGACGGCGATGCGCTGCGATGCCGCGCCCAACACCATGCCTGCGATAGCCGCGATCTCAAGGCCGCCCACTCGAAGCAGTACGTCGAGCGGGCTGGGTCTTGCGGTTTCAAAGTTGCCGAAGTGAAGCCGCAGAGCCTGATCGATCACACGTGCCTTCAATGCGCATCGAGCGTCGTCTAAACCGGTGCCGCGTCCGGTGAGTTGTGAAACGGGCAAGCCTGTCAGGGCCGCGGTAATGGCCGTCGCCGAACTCGTGTTGCCAATCCCCATTTCGCCGAGCGCAATCAGCGTACGTCCTTGCCGACGCGCCTGGCAGGCGAGATCAATGCCGGCCTGTATTGCCGCATTGAGTTCCTTCTCGGTCATGGCTGCTTCGCGCGCGAAGTTCCGGGTGCCGCGCCGCACTTTGCGGCCGATCAAGCCGGGCATCGCGTCGAAGTCGGCATCTACGCCCATATCGACAACAACGACATCGGACTGCGCTTGGCGGGCCAGAACGTTGATGGCCGCGCCACCAGCGAGAAAGTTATGGACCATCTGCGGCGTCACTTCGCGCGGGTATGCACTCACGCCCTCGTCAGTGATTCCATGGTCTGCGGCAAATACATAGACGCCCTTCCGCGCGATCGCAGGAAGTTCTTCCTCTCGCCACGCGACGTACTGGGCCGCGATTTCTTCCAATCGCCCCAGACTGCCAATCGGTTTGGTCAGGCTGTTGAGACGTTGCTGCGCTCGGCGCGTGTGTGCGTCCTCGATTCCGCGAATCGAGGAAATCGTGTTGCAGATCGCTTCGTTTAGTTCCATGCGCTGACTCCTGAGTTTCGAATTGCCAGAGATATCCATTTCAGTTCAACTTCCATGATTCGCCTCCGAACCGAAACTTCATGCCTGAGCGAATCGTGAACGGCAGTGCAGGATACCCGAACACCTCCTGATAGTGCTGGTTCAGCAGGTTCTCCATCGAGACGTATGCGGTCAATCTCTTTGTGAGTTGATAGGTGCAATGGAGGTCGAGTTTCTGATAGGCAGGGTCTAGGTTGCGGTTTGGCAACAGCAGCGTGTTGCCAAAATCCGCGTCAGAGAGGTAGTCGCTGTCATCTCGCCGTGAAACGAACGTACCGGAAAGCGAGATCGTATAACGCCGGGCATTCCAGTCGAGCGCCAGAAAACCAGTGTGCGGCGCCAGGCCGAACGGACGCGCGCCCACCAGCGGCGAATATGCGCCGATTGCGATATTCGGGAACAGCGTTGGTTGCGAAGCGCTGCTGGCGAACGAATGCTGAACCACAGCATCGGTGTACGTCCAGCCACCGCGTGCAGCAAGTCTGGAGTTTATTCGATAAGCCAACTCCACCTCTGCCCCCTGGGCGCTGTACGACTTAGTGTTGACCATCGCTCCGCCCATCGGGCCAGTGGCCGCTACAACCGGGGCTGGGATTCCGATCTGCGCGAGAAACGGCTGGCCAACAAATTCGGCCTGGTCGCCGAATTCATTATGGAAATAGGTGAGCGAGATACGAGTTTTGCCGCCGAACAACTGCTGCTCGACGCCCCCATCGTATGAGCGCGAGCGTTCAGCGCGAAATGGATGAACTCGATATTGCTGGATCAGTTCAGGTTTAAACTGTTGCATTAACCGATAGAGTGACTCCGTTTCCGAAGTGATACTCGGCTCTTTGATCCCCTTACCGAAGTTAAAGCGAAGGCGCGTACCGCTGAACGCGCCCGCGCCGGAAGGCTGCGCCAAATAATAGGCAAGCGAGGCGCGAGGAGTCGCCGCAACTCCGAAAACGGCATTGTTCTCGACGCCGCCGCCGAGCGAGTAGAACAACCGGTTCCAGAAGCCTCCCTGAAACTGAACGATGTAGCTGTAATTGCCGCGTTGTGTAGACATCGGGCCAAACTGATTGGCGTATCCGCGCTCATCTTCGTAGCGGAAACCGGCAAGCGCCGTTAACTTGCTGCTGAAGCGATAGTCCGTCTGCGCGTATATGAAGTCACGATTGGTCAAAGTGGACGACACATACGAACCGGGGAATTGAAAGAACGCCTGTCCCGGATTGTTGGTGGCAGGCGACGCTTGAGCCACGAGCTGCGGCGTGATGACATATCCATTGGCACCCCGCAACGTGACTGGCGCGCCGAGATAGACCGGGTACCCGGGCGGCGGGGGGACGTAAAGCTGTCCCGTAGGTCCAAAGTTGGTGTATTGCGAACGGAGGCGAAGCCCGCCGTAACGAACCATGTTGTGCCAACGATCGTTGACCCGGTTCTCAAGCGTACCGCCGAAAGCCGTATCCTCCTCGCGACTAACACCGTCGTCAGGGATACCGTAGGAACCGATTGCATTGGCAGCGTTGAAAGCACCGACAGTACGCCGGATCGTAGCGCGGAGTTCCGTACTGGGCGCTAACTGGAAGCCAACGTTTCCCAGATAGTTGCTGTCGTGGAACTGACTGTTCGGAGTGCTGTTTTGCGTGTCGAAGCGCGAGTAGTCGGAAAAGTAGTCGAGACGTTTCCATGCGCCGCCCAGGCTTGCTTCCTGTTGATATGTGCCGAAGGTTCCGCCACCGAACGAATATGTCAGTTCCGGCAGGGCCGTGTTGCCGCGGCGGGTGGTCACGTTGACGACGCTGGCGAGCGCGTCGGAACCATAGAGGGCGCTGTTTGGTCCGCGCAAAAGCTCGATTTGGTCATAACCGCCGGCGCCAAGATAAGCAAAACCGGCTATCCCGCCAATGTCGTTCGCAGGTACTCCGTCGATCAGGAGCTTGTTGGCAGTGCTCGGCCCACCGCGCACCAGCAGATAGGACGTGCCCCCGGTTTGGCCCGTCTGTAGAACCTGTGCGCCCGGCTGATCGCGCAGAGGTTGCTGAAGCTCGCGCCTCGTCTGAAGATCGCTGCTGCTGATGACGCTTATCGAGGCACCGGTCTGTGCTTCAGGGGTGGGCATGCCTGTCGCGGTCACGACTACATTCTGCGCGACCACAGAGGGCGACAGGGTTAGATTAACTTCCGTGGCGCGCGAGGGTGCCAGGAATGTTTCAGGGCTGATGGCCGTTCTGAACGACTTCGCCTCGGCTTCGATTGCGTAACGACCCGGATGATCTACGGCGAAACGAAATCTTCCTACATCGTCAGTGGCAGAAGTTTTGACAACGTGGCCGTTTTCAAGAAGTTTGATTCGAGCGCCGGAAACTACATAGCCCACCGGATCGCTGATTATTCCTGAGATGGTGGAGTCGGCGGCCAGAGCTGCCGTCGAGAAGGCGAAGAGCAGAACAGCCGTAAGAAATACTTTCATAAGAAATCCCCCTCGGAATCGTTGATCGCAAGACCGGTCTCCTGACTTGGACCCTCACCGGAGCCTTCCCACCCTATTGGGCAGTGACTTTACCGGCAGGTGCTAACGTCCTTTACAGTTGCGGGGCAGTGGCGGAGTCTCACCGCGCTTCCCATTCATCCTGCGAGTTTGGGTTTAGGTTTACGCACAGGCCTACTGGCTCTGCGCGGCGTGTATTTGTCGGGCCAAATCCTCCAATGCGTCGAATGCGACGGGGCTGGGGTACTGAATGCGGTCGTCCACCTGAAGGACGCGGCCGTTTCGGACGGCAGCGAGCGAGTTCCATCCAGCGCGAGCTTGCATCACTCTCGCCCCGAACGGCGAGCCCTTCATCAGCAAAATGTAATCCGGATTTTTGGGTATGATCGCTTCCAGATTTACCTGGAGCCAATCACGGGGAAGATCCTCGGTCACAGAATGAGCGCCGGCCGCGGCTATCAACTCGGTGAGGAACGCATTGCGTCCCGCGGTGATGCAGGGGTCCATCGAGAGGACAAGAAAGACGGACGGCCTGTTCCGGTTCTGCCATTGAGCTCGGACCTTATTCTCACGGGCGCGTAGCTGCTCGTCGAGGGCGGTTGCCTCCTTTTCGTGGTCGAGAAGCGTTCCGAGCGTCGTGATGGCGCGATAAAGTTCCGCCAGCGAACTCACATTCAACAAGAAGACAGTAATACCGGCGCGCTCCAGTCCGCGTATCGTCTCGGGGTCGTTCAGGGCTGGAACGGCGATTACAAGATCTGGACGCAGTGAAAC
The DNA here is from genome assembly GCA_963777415.1 of uncultured Acidobacteriota bacterium. Lineage (GTDB taxonomy): Bacteria > Acidobacteriota > Terriglobia > Terriglobales > Acidobacteriaceae > JAEZPW01. The sequence goes on along the minus strand of CAVZQL010000011.1, from coordinate 187,408 downwards.
AATCTTCTCCAGTGAAGGGCGGAGGACCTCGCCAACACTTGGCTTCTGTCGAGCTGCTTCAGGCGGATAGTACGTGTAATCCGTGATGCCCACCACGGCAGAGGCCGCACCGAGCGCGTAAACGGTATCGGTAATGCTGGGCGCCAAGCACACGATCCGGCGGAGATGGTCTGGGATGACAACGGTTCGGCCGGCGTCATCACGCTCGGTGCGAGCGCTCCATGCACACGGCGCGAGAGCCAGCGCTAGCAGAAAGCACAGTCCAATGCTTCTGGTCAGGCTGTCGCTCGTCACGGTGGTCTTGCCGATTCCACTTCCTGTTCCCGCTACAACGAAGCCTTTCATAAGCGCGCCTCGTGAGACTGCTTAATAACGAGCGGACACCCGGCCACCAGCAGGACGACTTTTTCGGCTACGGCGGCGACGCGCTGGTTCACGTAGCCGAGAAGATCACGATAAAGACGGCCGTCTTCACTTGCAGGGACGATTCCGCTGCCTACCTCGTTCGACACCAGGACCACCGAGGCGGAGATGCTGCGCAGCACGTCGCACAGGCGATCTGCACGAGCGAGAATGCGACTGCTGTCCCCGGCCTCGCAGCTCAACAGGTTGGAAGTCCACAACGTAAGGCAATCGATAAGCAACAGGTCAAACTGCTCGCCGCATTCGAGCAGGGAGTCCTCCAGATCGATAGGAACTTCCAGCGTCGTCCAGGAGGCAGGCCGCTCGCCCTTATGGCGGGCGATGCGCTGGCTCATGTCGTCGTCGAGCGCTTCGGCGGTCGCAACAAAGGCGACACGGTCGCTCTGCGAAGCTAGGTCTTGCGCGAACCGGCTTTTGCCGCTACGCACTCCCCCGACAACCAGAGTGACCGTCTTATGTGAGTTTGTGGACATACGACTTCCGGGCGCTAAAGACACGCCACGCGGGAAATTCCGGTTAGCCAGCTTCCGCGAAGACCCGTGCGGGTCGTTGGACGCTCATCGGCCCTCCCATCGAGGCCAAATTAGCCAGTGATTAGCATCTGGTCGGTCTCCTGACTTGCGCTTCTACGGCTCCGAACCGCCTTCCCAGAGCAACAGCCTCCAGTGGCTTCGTGGTTCAGGCCTCCGCGCTTACAGTTGCGGGGCAGTGGCGGACTTTCACCGCGCTTCCCAAGTACCAGATGGAATGTTATAACTCTCTGCGAAAACGGTGTCAATAAATTATGTCCGAACGTGTCGCACCAGGCGCGCAGGAACTGCGCCCACACTTAATGCCTTCTTTTAAGGGAGGCTTCAGTTTCGAAGTCTATTGTTAAGTACGATCCCAACTTTTACGGGCCCTGCCCATTGCCTCGGAGAATTCACATGCGACTGAACAGAATTATCGTCACGATATTGACACTCGTTTTGCTTACAGGCTTCCTGCCAGCGTTGGCGCAAACAAACTGGAGCGTCGTGAAAACGCTTCACATCGGTGGCGACGGTGGATGGGACTATCTCACCGTTGATCCACAGACCCATCGGCTGTACGTTCCGAGAAGCACGCACACGATGGTGATCGACTCGGAATCCGGCAAAACAATCGCCGACATCCCCGGCCAGAAGCGTGCCCATGGCGTGGCAATCGTTCCCGAAGCGGGACGTGGATTCATCAGTGACGGGGGCGGCGACGGCGCGATCGTGATGTTCGATCTGAAGACGAACGCGGTGCTGGCCACGGTTGCCGCGCAACCGGATGCGGATGGCATCATCTTTGATCCGGCCAGTGGACTGGTGCTCTGCGTTTCCGGCGACGGCAACGTGCTGTTGACGCTTGATCCTAAGGCCGATCCTAAGACGGCGAAGATCGACGCGCCGATCCAACTCGGCGGAGCGCCGGAATTCCTCGCGTCCAATGGCAATGGCAAGATCTATATCAACCTGGAGGACAAAAACCAGGTGGCGGTGGTTGACATCAAGGCGCGCAAAGTGCTCGCGCACTGGCCGGTGGCTCCCGGGGGCGCACCGGTGGGAATGTCGATAGATACAAAAACCAATCGCCTGTTCATCGGCTGCCGCAAGCCGCAGAAGTTCATCGTAATGAGCGCCGAGGACGGCAAGGTATTGGCGGACTTCCCGATTGGCGCCGGCGTGGATGCGACCAAGTTCGATAAAGGTCAGGCGTTCTCGAGCGCGGGCGACGGCACGCTCGCCGTGTTTACCGAGACAAACGGTAAGGTCGAACCAGCACAGACGGTCGCCACGCCCAGGGGCGCGAAGACAATGGGAATCGATTCCTCTACTCACGTCATTTATATGCCGACGGCAGAGTATGAAGAAGCCAAAGCAGGAGGCCGTCCCACGGTGAAGCCGGGGACGTTCATGATTGTCGTGGTCGCGCGTCAGGCGGGGAAGTAGGCCATCAACGAAGTGAATTGGCGGAAGCGTGTGCGAGTCGAACACACCCATGACGTCGCGAAGACGCCACGCGCCGGTTTTGAAGACCGGGAGGATCACCGGATCCCATGCGCTTCCGCCGTCTATTCAAACAGAGGTGAGGTGCTGGCGTAAAGCGCGCACCCTCAATTCCCAGTTCCCAGCGAATCCATCACCGCATTCAGCAGAGGTGCCGAACGCGGTGATGGATTTCGAGCACTAGCAGTCGCCGCCGAAGTTCTTCTCGAATTCCTTGGCCAGCGTTGTGCCCCAGTTGTGGTCGGCGGCAAGCCTTCCGGCGAGAAATGCCGCGACGGAATCCACCGGGAGTGCCACAGTCTTATGTACCGTTGGTAAATAAACAGTGAATTTTAGGTTGACTGCTACTCTGAATTCGCTAAACTTTGAGCAAAGACATACCTCAGGATAGACAAAAGATTCACTGGGGCCCAAGCGTGACGCGAGCGTGAATCGCGAAATCATTGCGCGCACTTTCGAGTGTGGCGCTATACGTGTGTGCAGTAAAAGCAGTGGGGTGTGGGGTGCGGCGTGGTGCACTGGGTGTGCGATTACGACGGAATCAATTCATAAGGTAAGTAGCAGTGTATGTCCAAAATCGTAGAGACGCGTGAGGGTCAGCTGATGCTGAAAAAAGCGACGGCGTGGTTATTCGTAATTATCGTTCTACTAGCCGCTAGTTGTTTAGCGGTAGCTAGTGAGAAACCCAAAGGTAAGGATGGGGCGGTTCCCGAGGCCGCGGACTCATCCCAATTCATCGGAGCGGAGCAATGCAAGGCCTGCCATGAAGAGGCAGCGAAGAGCATTGATCAGGGGCCGCATTGGAAGGCAAAAACCGCCCATGCGCAATCCTGTGAAGCCTGCCACGGAGCCGGCAAGGCGCACATGGAAGGCGGAGGGGACAAGAGCAAGATCTTAGACTTCAAGACTCTGAAGTCCAATGAAGTAACGCTGCAATGTCTGAAGTGTCACGAGAATAATCAGGACCACCAGGCATTCCAGAACTCACTGCACAACCGCGCGGGCGTGACTTGCACCACCTGTCACTCGGTGCACGGAGCGAAAGTCAGCGAAAAGCTCCTGGTCCAGAAGGACCCGGATCTTTGCTACTCGTGCCACGCGGCCGAGAAGTCTGCCTTCATGAAGCCTTTTCATCACCGGGTGAATGAAGGTCTCGTGAAGTGCTCGGATTGCCACAATCTGCACGGTGGCAATACGGAGCATCAATTGCGCACGACCGCCGCGCAGGACGCAATTTGCTTCAAGTGTCACACCGAGAAACGCGGCCCGTTCGTTTTCGAGCACGCACCGGTTAAAACGGAAGGCTGTACGGCCTGCCACACTCCACACGGATCGAGCAACGCCCGTCTGCTGACGCGCGCGCGGGTCAACACGCTGTGCCTGGGCTGCCACTCGGCGCTGAGCACCGGCATGAGCTCGAGCAATCACTACCAGAACGCCGCTCGGCAGTCGTGTATTGGCTGTCACTCGCAAATCCATGGCTCTAACTCCAACAACCGGTTCTTCAAATAAGGAAAGGAGGGACTGAACAATGACAAACATTATCAATTCTCAGCGCCTCCTCTCCGGAAGCGCGACGCATAGGAGTTCCGGAATGATTTGGAAACGAACCGCAGGGTTACTTGCGTTGCTGGTCTGCTTATCGCTGTTTGCCTCGGCTCAGACGGATGATGCCAAGGAGCCGGAAGGCAAGTCGATGGGCGGCTACAACGTGCGACAGTCGATCGAATTCGGCGGACGCTTTACGTCGGGTTTCGGCGGCAATCTTTCGATGTACGACAGCCTGGTGAATTTGCAGAGCGGTCCGCGATTGCTTGATCAGTCGCTGTCGATGCGCTCGGAAAATCACGAGGGAATTTTCTTTGACACCCTGACTGAGTCGATGACGGGTTTCGGTGGCGATCCAAACCAGATTGGCCACATCCGGATGTCGAAGGCTAAGTTGTACGATTTCGCGGCGCAGTACCGGCATGACCAGTATTATTCGGACTACAACTTGCTTGGGAATGAGGTAGCAGTACCCGGAAATCCCCTTGCTGTTCCCAATCCGAATCCCTTCAACGTCAACGTTTTCAACCAGTCTCCGCATCGCATGGATACGCGCCGGAACCTGATGGATTTCGATCTGAAGCTGCTACCGCAATCATGGATGAGCTTCCGCGTCGGGTATTCGCATGGTAGAGATCAAGGTCCGGCTTACCTCACGCAGCACAGCCCGGCCGATGTTTACTATTTGGAGAACGTGAGCACGCGCTCGGACCGTTATCGCGTCGGAGTGGACGTGAAGCCGTTTGCCAGAACTCAGTTCAGCTACGACTTCTTCTACGAGCATGATCGAACCGATACGTCCGCTTTGAACGACGTGAATACGGCTTACGTGTTCGCTCCGGGCATTTCAATCGATCCCGGGTTCACGTTCGATCCGAACGCCGGCGTTCCGAGCTGCACTTTCTCGGCTGGCAATGCTATCAGTGGTCCATCTTGCTCCGGAACCATCTCTTACAACCGCACTCAGCCGGTAAAGACGGATCTTCCGACGCATCAGCTCTCGTTCTTCTCGAACTACTTCCGCAGGGTCGATCTCTCCGGATCGGCGACGTACACCAGCGGAACCACGACTCTTCCCGTTTATAGTGAGCTGTATTCGCGTGTTGTTAATACGACGCCCAAGAACAGCCCTACCACTACCACTTATTCACAGAACGGGATTTTCGGGAACGCTTCGAACCGGCAACTGACCGGGAACGTCGACTTCAAGGCGACCACTCACCTCAACGACGCGTGGAGCCTTGATGAGAAGTTCCGCTGGGTGGACTGGAGGGCGCCAGGAACTGGCAGCTTTACGCCTACCCTGACCACGAACTTGACGGCGGGTACGATTTTGACTCCCGCCACGTTGCCTAGCGCGACAACCATGACTCTGTACTCAAACTTCCTTGGCGAAAATTCCAAGTACAACACGTTGCAGTTGAACTGGAATCCGTCGAGCAAGTTCGGCGCGCGAGTTGGCTATAAGCTTGGTCTGCGGGATATCGCGGATAACAGCCAGACCAATACCCTCACCATCGCAACCGGGCTGACAGCTTTGGGACTCGCAAGCCCGGGGGTGGACAGCGAGACGGAGCATCATGCGCTGCTCGGTTTCACGGCTCGTCCTCTGAAGGACTGGCGCATCAACGTAGATGGCGACTTGATGTCTTCGAGTGGCGCCTACACGGCAATCTCGCCGCGTCATGCGCAGACGATCAAGACCACCACTTCGTACCAGGTTGCGCAGTGGGGAACGATTGCCGGAACGATGAATCTCGGTGAGCGCCGCAACGACGGTGATGCCGAGTTCCCGGCGGCATTTCTCGCGAACGGCGAGCAGTACAAGGCCCACACCCGTTCGTACGATCTGAACTTTAACCTGCACCCGGCGAGCAAAATCGATGTTGACCTCGGCTGGTCCTACGAGGACATCTACGAACATGCGCCGCAGTGCATTCCGCTTATGGCAAGCACCGCTGCCGGTCAGTCAACCTACGGCTTTGGTACAAACACGTGCCTGTACACGCCAGCGCCAAATGGAACACAGGGTACCAGAACCAATGTTTACCCGATGTTCTCGAATTACGCCGAGAGCACCAACACGGGTTACATCATGATGGTGCTGAAGCCGGTGCATCGCGTGACCATGAATCTTGGCTACGACATCACCAGTAACAGCGGCAACCAGACTTGGCTGCGGGCCGACAACGGCGCTGTTTTCCAGATGCCAGTCGATGCATCTGGCAACGCCGTTATTTCCGCGACGCAGACCGACACCGGAACAATCAATGGATTGTATCCGTGGTGGCCTCTGGGAAGCCTCTCTTATAACTGGCATCGCCCGGTCGCCGGACTCACGGTCGAACTGGCGAAGGGGCTCAGCTTCAAGGGCGGCTATAACAACTACGACTACAACGAAAAGGGCGCTCAGGTTAACCCGGTGTTGCCGCGTGATTTCCACGGCAACGTCGTGACCCTGTCTCTGAAAGAGTCGTTCTAACTAACACGAACGTGAAGAATGGGGCGACGGAAAACCGTCGCCCCGATTTTATTGCATCAATCTTCCCTAAGCAGCTCGTTCAGGGTCGGCTTGTGCTTTTCCTTCTTTTGCTTGGTTTTTTCGGGGACGACGCGGGTGGGCGGAGGCGATCCAATCGTGTCACGAGCCAGTGCCTTCACAGCTTTTGCCGCGCGGAAGGGAACGAGCTTTTTCTTTCTGGCCATTAAGAAGCAGTTTCTAGTACTCAGTACTCAGTACTCGGTACTCAGTACTCGGTACTCGGTACTCAGCGTAAAAAGTGTGACATCATAGCGTAAGCGCCGCGCGATATTTGTGCAATAATCGCGTGGAATACTGTTTACGAAGGGTTCGAGACCATGGCATTGGATGAACGCGATTTTTACGATGAACGGCCCGAGAAGAAGACTTCGTCGATCAACTGCCCGCATTGCCACCAGGTGAATGACTACGAGCTTGGGTGGACGGTGCGCACGAAGAAGCGCCAACTGCCGCGCGGAGCGGACGAGCGCGACCGGGCCAAGTTCGCGAAGATACAGTCGTACATGGTCCGGCGCGATGACCTCGTAGCCTGCAAGAATGTGCGCTGCCGCAAGCGGATCGAGATCACCGGGGTGCAGTCCGTGGTGTTCTTGAGCGAGGGCGCGGCGACGGGGGGAGCGGCGGCCGATCCCGACAACTTTGGCAATCGCTAGAGTTCTGAAAAATATAGGTTTAAACCAAAGGCGTCTACTTCGGACGCTTTTTTGTTGTACCATACGGCGGTTTCGAGCATCTCTGGATAGTTGGGCCATATTCATCTATACTCGCTCGTTACTCTGTGGTTCGCCCGCCCGTGGGACATTGCGGTAATGCGAACATGTGGCAGTCGTGCGCGGAAATCATGAACCCCTGCGAATCGAGGTGACCGGTGAAGATCCTGGTCTGCATGAAACAGGTGCCGCAAAAAGATGCACCATTGAAGGTGAACGAGTCGGGCAAGTGGATACGCGAGGACGTATCTTACGAGGTCAACGAGCCTGACGCCTACGCCCTTGAAGAAGCGCTCAGGCAAAAGGAGAAGCACGGCGGCGAGGTGGTCGTGATTACGTCGGGTCCGGCGCGGTCGCAGCAGGTTTTGCGCGAGGCGCTGGCCAAGGGCGCCGATCGTGCGATTCATCTGGAAGGCGACGAGTTCGTTTCGCTCGACGCCTTTAACACAGCCAAGGCGTTCTCGGCGGCAATCAAAGACGAGCAATTCGATCTGATCTTCACCGGCTTGCAGTCGGACGACTACGGCTATGCGCAGACGGGCGTGATCCTGGCAGAGTTGCTGGGACTGCCTCACGCCACGATCATCATGCAGATCGAGAAGGCCGATGGCGGGATCAAGGTGAAGCGGGAACTTGAGGCCGGCTACTTTCAATTTGTCGAGATGCCGATGCCGGCGGTCCTCACGATTCAATCTGGCATCAACAAACTTCGCTATGCGACGCTGATCGGCATCAAGCAGGCGAAGAATAAGCCGCTTAGGAAAGTTGCGTTTGCCGAAGTTCAGCCAGGGCTGGGCACAAACCTCCAGCAGATTCAGCGACTCTATATACCTCAGAAGGTGAAGAAGACAGAGATGCTGGAGGGTTCTCCGGCTGAAATCGCCAAGAAGCTGGTGGAAAAGTTGCGGAACGAAGTGCGGGTGATCTGAGGGACCGCGCGGGCTCTGCGTTCGGCGATTGCAGTTTGAGGGCGTCTCCACCGTCAGGGAGATGCCAATGGCAAACGATAATCGCGAACGGCGCGAGGATCAGGAACTGCGCCAGATGGATGCGATGCAGCGTGACATGAGGCTGGGGCTGGCACTGCAAGTGACCGGCTGGACGTTGCTGGCCTTCAACGCGATCATCGTGATGTTTGTGTGGACGGCCCTCAGGGTGGGGTCGAACTTCTGGCTGTACTGGGCCATCATCGAAGGAGCGCTGGGTTCGGCGCTGGTGATGGCAGGTAGTCATTACAGGGCCAAGGCAGGCAGCGAGATTTCACGGCTGGGCGGAGCGAAGGCGGCATAAGACGTCCCCACGTTATCCCTCGCTGCGGCGCAACTCGGGAGGAACGTGGGGCACCGTCACAAATTCGTGGCGCAAGAGGAGCAAGAATGGCTGACACAATCCTGGCAGTCGTTGAGCAGCGCGAGGGCAAGTTGAACCGCGTTTCACTGGAGACGCTCGCGGGTGCGCAGGCCATCGCGGCGGAAACCGGGTGGACCGTCGAGGCGGTGGTCCCGGGAAACGGGGTTCGCGCGATCGCCGACGAGATCGCGGCGAAGAAGCTGGCCAAGGTCTATGACCTGGAGTCGCCGAAGCTCGGGGCCTATACGCCGGACGCCTATGCTTATGCACTCAAGCAGTTCATTGCGGAGCGTCAGCCAAGGCTGGTGCTGATGCCTCATACATACCAGGTGCGCGATTTCGTGCCGAAGCTGGCGACGTCGTTGCAACGAGGCGTGGTGAGCGATTGCATCGGATACAAGAAGGATGGCGAGAAGCTGCTGTTCACGCGGCAGATGTTCCAGGGAAAGTTCGCCGCCGATGTCGCGTTCACGGGCGACGGGCCGTTCTTTGTCACCTTCCAGACCGGCGCGTTTCGCGGCGATCAGGCGCAGGCCGGCGACGCTGCCGCGCCAGTCGAGACGGTGAACATCGAGATTCCCGATGGCGTGATCCGGACGAAGCCGGGTGAGCCGTTCAAGGAAGCCAAGCAAGCCGTCGATCTGACGCAGGCGGAAATCATTGTCGCCGTGGGCCGCGGAATCAAAGAGCAGAAGAATATCGAGATCGCGAAACAGTTGGCCGATGCGCTGGGCGGCGAGATTGCGGCCTCGCGCCCGATATGCGATTCGGGATGGCTGCCGATGGAGCGGCAGGTCGGATCGTCGGGCCAGACGGTCGCGCCCAAATTGTATCTTGCACTAGGCATCAGCGGCGCGATCCAGCACCTCGTCGGCATGAAGGGTTCGCGCACAGTGATTGCGGTAAATAAAGATTCCGAGGCACCGATATTCGAGATTGCGGATTATGGAGTGGTAGGAAATTTGTTCGATGTGGTGCCGCCACTGATCGAAGAAGTGAAGAAGGCGAAAACAGCCGGGTAAATCCACACTCCGAAAACCTACCACGGAGGCACGGAGACACGGAGAAGTGAAATTTCAAACCCTTCGTGTCTCAGTGTCTCCGTGGTAGGTTTTTCTTCGCGTCCTTTGCGTTGACTACATCCCGTCGTAGTTTGGCCCGCCGCCGCCCTCGGGTGGAACCCAGGTAATGATCTCGTACGGGTCCATGATGTCGCAGGTTTTGCAGTGCACGCAGTTCGACGGATTCAGGCTGATCTGCTTGCCGCCGGGGACGTCGCTGGCCTCGACCATCTCGTAAACGTTCGCCGGACAGAAATGCGTGCACGGATTTCCGTACTCGCGCGCGCAACGTTCGTTGCAGATGTCGTGTCGTGAATGACCAAGTGCGCGGGCTGATCTTCCTCGTGCTTCGTGCCTGAGTGATAAAGGTCGGTCAGCTTGTCGAACGTGTACTTGCCGTCGCCCTTGTAGTCGTTGAGCAGGTGCGCGCGGCCGTTGCCATTGACAGGCAGGACGTTGAGTTTCTCCATTCGTTGATGCCCGGCTGTTGCCGCGTAGCGGTCGTGCAAGCCGCGTCCGCCGGTGAATCTGCTGGAGTCCGGCGTGGAACAGGCCGTGCAACAGGCCGTGCTCGAATCCTTGATGGAAGTTGCGAACGGGCCAAAGCTCCTGCTTGATCCAACTGTTGTCAATGCGTCGCTGAAAGGTTCCCAACTGCGCGGCGGAGAAGTCGTTCTTCACCATCGAGTCGAACAGCGTTTCCGCCGCCAGCATGCCGCTCTTGATCGCCAGATGAATTCCCTTGAGCCGCTGCGAATTCAGGAACCCGGCCGAATCGCCCGTGATCATCCAGCCCGCGCCCGCAACCGGCGGGACGGCCCACCATCCGCCATAAGGCAGCGACTTCGCGCCATAGCGGATCATCTTGCCGCCTTCGAGCAGCTTGCGCACCATCGGATGCAGCTTGAATTCCTGCAACACGCGCTGCGGATCGAGCCGCGGGTCGGGATAGTCGAGGCCGGTGACGAAGCCGAGCGAGACGACGTTGTCCTTGAAGCCGTATATCCACGAGCCGCCGTATTCCTTCGACGTCAGCGGCCAGCCCATGGTGTAGATCACTTCGCCCGGCGCGATGCGTCCGGCGGGGACTTCCCACAGCTCTTTCACGCCGACGCCGTAGGTCTGCGGATTGCGGTCGCGGTCGAGCTGGAAGCGGCCGATTAGCTGTTTGGTCAATGATCCGCGTGTGCCTTCGGCGAGGACCACGGCTTTGGCCTTGAGGTCGTAGCCGGGCTCGAAGTTCGATTTCTGCTCGTTGTTCTTATCGACACCCTTGTCGTCGGTGCGTATGCCGACGACGCGATTGTCCTCGACCAGCAGCTCGGATCCGGCGAAGCCGGTGAAGATGGTGATGCCAGCCTCTTCGACCTTCTGCCCGAGCCACTTCACGAAGCGGTTGATCGAGATGACGTAGTTGCCGTGGTCGCGCAGTGGAGGCGGCGTGACCGGCAGCTTGAATCCGCCGGACTTGGTCAGAAAGTGCACCGATTCTTTCGTGACCTCGGCGTCGATCGGCGCTTCCTTCTCGAAGCCGGGCAGCAGCTCGCGCATCGAGCGCGGATCGAGCAGCGCTCCGCTGAGGCAGTGCTGTCCGACCTCGCGCGCCTTTTCGAGCAGGTAGATGTTCTCCTTGCTGATCGGCGCGTCGGGATGCGCGGCGTTGTGCTGGTCGATAAGTTGCGACAGGCGCAGCGCGCAGGCCATTCCGGCCGGTCCACCGCCGACGATGACCACGTCGGCTTCCATCTGCGGGCGTTCGATCCCTTCCAGGGGCTTGCGAAAGATCAACATGCGCTCAACTTTCGAGTGTCAGTATTAGGGCCCTCAGCAGTATTGGATGATGGAAAGAGCGGGAAGCGATCAGCGGTCAGTGGTCAGTGAGAAATCTGCGGCAAACCAGCCGGCGAACAAGTTGTTTACTGCTTTGTAACCCGCGCCAGTCGCTACCCCCCTCCCATATCTTAATCTGTAAATGCGCCGTTTTATTGGACTTAGCGCTTCGGTCTGTCTGTCTTTGATCTGTCGTGGATCTGGATTCGATCCGCCGGGCTGTCTGCGATCTGTCCTGCGGCGCGTCAATCGCGTTCACAATACCAGTATGACAGATTGGAGGGGGCGAACCCGACACGAACGAGAACTTTATATTTGCCGTGAATTGAGGAGGTTGCGCGAAAACGATGCCGGACAGGACCTTGACATGTCTCGCTGGATGTCAGAAAAACAACCCTCCCCGCGGATGGAAACCAAGCCCTTCCTAATTCAATTCAACCGGTTGAAATAGAGAACTGTTGTGCCTTGTGGTCGAACGTTACAACAAAGTTTTCAAAAAAACCAGATTGACCGAGTAGGCCGAAACCGGAGGCCTCTAATCCAGCCGTAAAGCCGACAATCGTCGTGAATGTGGGGCCGTTCTCAATCTCAATAGTCAAGTTGTTGTAATACGTTATATTGCCCGTGTTTCCAACGCCGCCGGTCAACTGCTGCTTCATCTGCAACGGATCCAGTTGCAGTGCAATCGCGAAAGACAGAGGAAACACACACTGATCAGCCCCTGAATCGGGGAGAGCTATACACCTAAAGGTATTGCCATTGTCCGCCTTAAGTCGCGCAATCATAAGGGGACGACGCGCCGTGTTCCCATTAGGAAACGGAGGTGTTGGCGGCAACTTTATATCAGTATAAGAGAATGCGTATCTTGTCATCTTGGCAGAATGACGGCATCAAAGGAACAATGTCTCTTGCCGATCTGGAACCTTGAGCATCAGGGGATCCGTCACTCCCTTTTCACGGGCTTCTGCCAGAACTTTTTGCATATCAGCACCAAAAGCAACCACCCTGTACTGATACACCGCTACCCATGCCCCTGGAGGGATTCCTTCAAGTAGGTCAGCGAAGTTAATTGGATCAGCGGCCATAAACCAACTCCTATACTGATTAGACGAACACACGAGCGTCCTTAGGTGCACGTCCAGCGCTGTGAGTTATATCACGAAACAGTGTTCTCATAGCATAGCAGAATTGCGGCCACGTTAGCTTCGCGAACGTGGGGCACCGTCTGTCTTTCTTACCCTCGAAACCCTGGGCCACCCGCCCGCTTGCAAAAAGTGATTTGAAATCAAGACCCACATCTGCCAACACCGGGCAGATATGGGGCACCGCCGAGGGCAGACGCGCACAGATAATGGCCGCCAGCCGAAGGATGGGGCACCCGGCAAAAACCCCAATGTTTTTGCCATAACAACTGGGATAGAGTGGACCCATTGACTGAGAGAACTGGTTAACCACGGTTTCCCGTTCGGCGGGTGGCCCGGTCGAGTCCTTATTACGACGGTGGCCCATTCAAGCCTGCTGTTGGCTTGAGTAGGCAGGCAGAACGACAGTGCGTAAACATTTCTAGAAGCAGAACAACATTGAATCCACACAAGCAAAAGAAGCTTGTGTGGGCCACCGTCGTCAGTCTCCCAAACGACAACAGAAACATGCGATTATGCGCGCTTTAGAGACGACGGGAACAGAGTTGACTGCATCGCACACGATAACCTGCCCTTTCTGAAAACATACTCTTGGGAGTTGTTGGAGGTGTTTGCATGTCACCTGCGACGGAAAGCGTCTATTCACTCGACCTGAATCCACGACCAGGCTTCACGTACTTCAACTGTGAGCGCGAATGGCACGAAGAATTCATTTACTTCCTGATGGTCGACCGGTTCGACGATGGCCGCCCACGGCAACCTTCCGAAACGACGGCACGTAGCTCCGGTAGCGGCGACCTGCCGCGATTGCAGAAGTTTTGTGGCGGGACTTTGCAGGGAGTAACCAAGCGTCTGGACTACATCAAAGGACTGGGTTGCACCTCAATCTGGATTTCCCCGATCTTCGAGAACAGCGACGCGCCTAGCCGTGATTCGGACAAGTATCACGGCTACTCAATCCAGAACTATCTCGAGGTCGATCCTCGATTTGGCACGAAGCAGGACCTTGTGGACCTGGTTGGTGAAGCACATCGACGGAACATGCGCGTTTTTCTGGATGTGGTACTCAATCACTCGGGTGACAACTGGAGCTATCCGGGCGATTTCGCCTATCGTTACTGGAATGACGTGCAGTTTCCTTTTGGACAATGGCGCAGAAGTGACCGGCCACTCCCAATCGAACTGCGCGATCCAGCACTGTATCACCGCCGTGGCGAGATTCAGAATTACGATGCGCTGCCCGAAGCGCGGCACGGCGATTTTATGTCTCTAAAGGACTACAACAATAGCGAGAATCCGGACGGTCTGCGTCTCATCGACATTCTGGCGCGTGCGCACTGCTGGTGGATTAAAGAGGCCGATATCGACGGATTCCGACTTGACGCAGTGAAGCACATGGGCCCGAAGGCCATCGCACGATTCTGCACAGCGTTCAGTGAGTACGCGCATTTGCTTGGCAAGCGAAACTTTTTCACGTTCGGGGAACTGATCGCCGGGGACGACGCCATCAATCGCTACACTGGCCCGAACACGAAAACAGACGACCCTGACAATGTTTTCTTTGGTTTGTCGTCCGTCCTTGATTTCCCGCTTTCGTTTGTTTTGCCTGGCACGATCAAGGGTTGGACTTCGCCGAACGCTCTTAAATCACGCTACGATGCGCTCAGTAACGACGTGCTGACGCGTGGAGAACTCGGCCGCTATCTCGTGGCTTTCCTGGACAACCATGATGGCGTCGGACAAGATCCAAAGCGAAGATTTGGCGCGGACGCGCCGGACGAGCAAATCATTGGGGGAGTTGGTTATCTGCTGACGACGGTCGGTACTCCATGTATTTACTACGGTACGGAACAGGGTTTTTCGGGCTGTGGCGAAAGCGATGCGATGATACGCGAGGCAGCGTTTGATCTTGATAATCCGCAGCGCACGTTGCTGAATCCGAACTGTCGCATTTACCAGGAAATATCGAAGATCGCTGAGCAATTTCATAAGAGGCCAGAGCTGCGTTTTGGGCGTATCTATGGCCGGGAGATCTCGGGTAATGGTACGAATTTTGGGCCTCCGTATGGGCACCCGTGCACCTTGGCTTTCTCCAGGATACTGTCGGGGACGGAGACGCTCGTGGCTTATAACACGTCGACTACCGATGCACGAAATGATCACGTCACCGTGGATCGCGACCATCAGGCGGGTCGCCCGAGTATGCAAATCGTCTACAGCAGTGCGTGCAATACCGGTAAACAGGTCCAGATCAAGGAGCGGAACGGAAGGCGCTCCGTGCAGCTTTCGCTCGCGCCGATGGAATGTGTGATTCTGAATTAGCGGCTGGACGTGGTTCCGCGTCGCCGCCGAAACCGGGGCCCGCCGGACTGGAGTCCGGCGCTACGCGGCGTCTTCTTTATTCTTGGCGGATTTCTCTTCCTTCTTCTTCGGGTCGAGTTTCAGGGAGGCTGAGTTGATGCAGTAGCGCAATCCGGTGGGACGCGGGCCGTCGGAGAAGACGTGTCCGAGGTGCGAGCCGCAGCGGGAGCAGGTGACCTCGACGCGTTTCATGCCGTGGCTGTTATCGGTGGTGTCATCGACGCGGCCGGGGGCGGCGGGAGCGTAGAAGCTGGGCCATCCGCTGCCGGAATCGAATTTCGTGTCGGAGCCGAAAAGTTCCTGTCCGCAGGCGGCGCAGAGGTAGATGCCGGGGTCCTTGGTGTGGGCGTATTCGCCGGTGAAGGCGGCCTCGGTGCCTTTCTCGCGCAGGATGTGGTATTGCTGTGGCGTGAGTTCCTGTTTCCACTGCTGTTCGGACTTTTGGATTTTGTCAGCCATGGGGAATTAGATTTGCCAGCGGCGGAGAGGGTGGAAAAAATGCGACGCGCGTGGTGAAACCTGAGCAGTAGTGGTAGTGCGGGCAAAATGCATAGGTCCTTCGCTTCGCTCAGGATGACGAGCTTTCCGCATTTCTTTCCAAGTTCGGCAGTTGTGGCGGTGCAGACAAAAAGCAGGTTCCTCGCTGCGCTCGGAATGACACCCTACTTACACCGCGTCTTAGCCCAGCAGATTCAGCGGTCGCGCTCCTTCGAATCCTGGAAACACTTGCTGCAGGTTGCGGTTGCCGAGTTGGCGCGAAACGAGTTCGCTCAGGACGGTGCGGAAATCGGTGGTGAGCGCGAGGTCGCGGCCTTCGTTGAGTTGGTGCGGTTCGAGGCCGGGCCAGCGTCCGTAAACCTTGCCTCCGCGCACCGGGCCGCCGAGGACGAACATCACGTTAGCGTGTCCGTGGTCGGTACCGCGATTGCCGTTTTCGCGCGCGGTACGGCCGAACTCCGACATCGT
This sequence comes from uncultured Acidobacteriota bacterium, assembly GCA_963777415.1. Classification (GTDB taxonomy): domain Bacteria; phylum Acidobacteriota; class Terriglobia; order Terriglobales; family Acidobacteriaceae; genus JAEZPW01. Next base: position 171,460 of record CAVZQL010000011.1, on the reverse strand, counting down.
GACGATCACGGTGTCTTCACCGAGCGCGCCGAGATCGGTCCAGAAGGCGGAGATCGATTGCGAGAATTCGCGCAGCACGTTGGCGAGTTGTCCCTGGGTTCCCCCTTCGTTTACGTGATTGTCCCAGCCGCTGATGTCGGCGAAGGCGACCTGCACGCCGAGGTTGGCCTTGATCAATTGAGCAAGCTGGCGCAGGCTGTCGCCCAGGCGTCCTCTTCGGATAGCTTCGCGCCCGGCGCAGGCGTGTAACGCGCGGGGTCGGCGGCCTTCAGCATCTTCACGGCGTCGAAGGTCTCTTTTCCGGTGCCGTGGAGCATGGAGTCAGAGGACGAGTCGTACATGGACTTCGAAGGCGCTGGTCAGTGCGCCGGAGGCAGGAGTACGGCCCGCAATGCCGAAGTCGTTCAGGTTGCTGATGGCGACGGCGGGAGCGGGACCGTCGAGGATACGAGGCAGGGTAGGTCCCATAGCCACGGCGCGGAAGGGAGACAAAGCAGGTCCCTCGACTGCGTTGAGCGCTGATGCGCTCAACTCCGCTCGGGATGACAACGATTTTTTCAGCTTTTCGGTGCGGATGGCGCGGTTGAGCCAGCCGTCTTCGGTGGACTTCAATCCGGGCGTGCCGGATTCCATGTAGTCCTGCGCGTCGAAGTGTGATCGCGTGGTGTCGGGCGATCCGGCGGCATGAACAATGGCGAGGTGGCGCTGATCCCAGAGCGACTTAAACGATGCGAGCGAAGGGTGCAGGCCGAAGAAGCCGTCGAGGTCGATTACCGACTCTGCGCCGCGCGAAGGCCGCGGAATCGCTATGCTGGGGCGCATGGAGTAGTAAGAAGGTTCGGCGTGGGGAACGACGATGTTGAGGCCGTCGGCGGCGCCGCGCTGGAAGATCACGACCAGGCGCTTGTTGCGCGTAGATCCGGTGTCGAGCGCGTAAAGGGCGCGCGTGAGAAACGAGGGAATGATCGTTGTGCCGACCAGTGCGATTGCGCCGTCTTTCAGAAATGCCCGTCGTGTGATCGCCATATTATTTCCTCTGGAATTCCGGGGAGCCCATGAGCAGTCCGGCGATGAGCGCAGCGTTCACCGGCTTGGGAGGGGCCGATACGGGCTGCGTCGTTGTCAGTTGCTTCATGATGGTGTCGGTGGTTTGTTTCGAGACGTCGCCCGCAAGGAGCGACTTCTCAAGTAGAGCGAGAACTTCTGTGGCACTCGCACTCGCATTCTCGTTCGCACCCTCCCCTATCGGGGAAGGGTGCGGCACCCCAGCGTTGGTAATGCCTGACGGGGAAGGGTGCGGCACCCCATTCGCGTTTAACAATGCGTCCGAAGGGAGAGTCACGCCGGGCAGTTTACCTGCCGCGAGCGCGAGCGCGAAGTTCATGCGGTTGAGCAGGGCCGAAGAGTTCACCCAGGTCTCGGCGCTTGTCTTGTACCCGGTGGGGGGCTGCGCGCCGTAAAGCGGCATGCCCATGCGGTTGAGCGTCTGGACCAGGGGCATCGGATTGCTGACGTCGGCACCCGTGGCACGCACGGCAGAGGCAACGAACTCAAGCGGCGTCTTCACGCGCGCGCGATAGACCTCAGGCGACCAGAATTCGGGCGAGTTGAACATGGTGCGCAGGACTTCGCGGATATCGCCGTCTTTCTTCAGAAAAGTTTTCGCCATGCGATCGATCAGCGCGGGTGGCGGATCGTCGGAGACGAAGCGCTGAGCCAGCTTAGTTGAAATGAAGCGGGCGGTGGAGGGATGGTGCGCCAGAATCTCCAGCACCTGCTCGCCTTCTTTTTCGCCGTGCTGCTTGATGTTGTGCCCGAGGACGCGCTTCGTTCCCGGCTCGTGCTTGCGATCGTCAAACTCGAAGTCTCCGCCGCGGCGTGGCTCTTTGAGGGTCCAGCCGGTGAAAACACGGGCGACCTCGGTGACATCCTTTTGCGTGTAGCCACCTTTGACCCCTAGCGTGTGCAATTCCATCAATTCGCGAGCGTAGTTCTCATTCAGGCCGGACTGTTGCTTCTTATTCGCGTTCTGCGGGCGTGGGACGTTCGGTCGCGGAGCGGGCATCGGAAACGGCGCGCCGAAGATTATGGCCCGGCGGCCAAACGGTCCACGAGGGTACATCTGCGCTCGGCGTTCGGGGCCGTAGCGGGCGAACTCGGAATCTGGGCCGACGCTCAGCCAATTGTCGAGATAGAAGAGCATGGCCGGATCTTTCGCGGTCGCGATGAGCAGGTCTTTGAACTTGCCGAGCGCGTGCGGACGGATGACGTCGCGTTCGTACCCGGTGATCATGTAACGATCGGCGCCCTTGCCCACGAACACGTTGAAGTGGTTGAACCAGAAGTCGGTCATCACTTCCTCGAGTTGGCGCTCGCTGTAAACGGCGCGAAGAAGCTTCGCGCTCATCAGTTCGCTTTGGACAACCGCCACCGGGCCGGTGGCCAGCGCCATAATTGTTTCGCGCTGCTCGGGTTTCAGGTCGGCAATTAGGCGGGCGCGTTCAGGTTCAGGAAGCCGCTGCGCCAGCAACTGGCGGTCTTCCGGATTCATAGTGAGGATTTCGTGAAAGCGCTTGTCGGGAGGCATTTGCAGGAGCGACTCGGCACGCTGCCGTGCGAAGTCGCGTTCCTCGCGGCGCGACATTTTGTTATCGTCGTCGAGCATGGCAGCCGAAGTCGTCTTCTGGCCGGCAGTGTTACCGTTCTGCGCCGCGTCCTGCTTCACGTCTTTTTTTTCGCGCAGTCTTTCGATTTGCGCCTGGTAGATGGCGCGGCGAGCTGGATCGGAGGGCATTGGAAGTTTGCCGTCCATGACCGCCTTAACAGCCGCCGGGGGAGGGAAGTTCTCGACCATCTCGCGCGTGTTCATGCGAAGGGAGCGATACGGCGCGAGCCGGGCATCCAACGCGGAGTCGTTGATCTGCTCAGGATGAAGCTGCTGTTCGATCCACTTGTCGACGCCGATCTGCTGGACGCGTTCGATGTCGCCGGGACGCGGTCCGAAGGTTAGCCGGTTCAACGCTTGCAGCGCGCGCTGACGTTCGTCGATCTGCTCGACGCCATCCTTGCTCTTCTTGCTTTTGCTTCCATCCCTTGCCAGAAGGACGGAACTGCCAGCAATCAGCGAAATGCACAATAGCAGCGTGGAGGCGCTGCGAAATCGAATGCGCATGAAGAATCCTTGCCGGGCGGAAAAGGGCCACCGCCCTACCCCACGGTACATTGAACCTAAGTCTCGGGGAAAAGTTGCAGCGAGAGCGGAAGGATTGCAGCTAACAGGAGTAGACGCGCCCGTTGGTGAGCTTATGCTGAAGCATGGCGGCGAACTGATCGATGTCGGTGGGACCGATGCCACACACGTGCTCGGGATCGAGGAATGGCGTTTTGTTGCTTCCTGAAGCGTCACGGCGAACCTGGACCAGCAGGCCCTGGACGGCCACGGGGTCCAACTTTACTGGCGCGTTCTGGACCAACTGGTGAAGCGCGTCGCCGATTGAAAATGGCTTGCGGTAGGGGCGCTCGCTCATCATTGCGTCGAAAGTGTCGGCGACGCTAACAATCCGCACAGCCAGCGGCAATTCCGCAACCCGAAGATGATCCGGATAACCCGAGCCATCGGAGCGTTCATGATGCCAGCGCACAACGTCGGGAATTGTGGGCCAGGGGAATTCGACGCCGGACACGATGCGATGTCCCACGATGGTGTGATCGGCCATGGCGCGGAACTCAGCATCGTCAAGCTTTCCAGCCTTGCTGAATATGTTGTTATCCACGCCGATCTTGCCAATGTCGTGCAGATAGCCTGCGGCTTTCAAGCCTGCTACTTCCGTTGCGCCGAGTCCGACGACTTCGCCGATGGATGCCGCATAACGGCCGACCCTGAGGGAGTGCCCGTGGACGCTGATATGTTTTGCGTCGATCGCCGATGCGAACGCCTCCAGGGCGTCGTCGTAGAAATTGTGGAGAGAGCTGAGCAGGCGCAGGTTCTCGGCAACGCGGTATTCGAGCGACTGCTTCAGCGACCAGTTCTGAACCGCCAATGCAACGTAGAACGAGAGCGGCGCGAGCGCGGCGATCTCCTCTGGACTATAGTCGGAGGAATCTTCTCTTTGCCCGAGCGCGATTACTCCAACGAGTCTGTTGCCGACACGCAATGGCGCAGCGCATTTGAACAGCTCAGGGGATACGTTGCCGTTGACCGTGAAATAGTTTTCGCAGTTTTCGCGGGAAATCAGCAGAGGCAAGCGCGCCGAGGACAATGCGTGTACATGCTTGGGAAGCAGCGGGATTCGCGCAGTCCCGGGAAAGAGGGCGAAGCCCTGCGCCGCCACCGAAGTGAGCATCGCGGGCTTGTCTCCGAAGGTGAACAGCACCCCTTCCTTCGCGCCGAAGGTCTCACACAGCCGCGCCATGACTGACGCGGCTGTGTGCGTGAAGTCGCGGTCAGCGACCAATTCGGCACCGAAGTCTGAGAGCTCTCCAAGCGTGAGGAGGAGCCGCCGGAATTTGTTTCGCGTCACCACCGAGGTGGAAGAACGCCAGAGCAATTTCAGGCTACCATGAACACGCAGTGAACTCCCGTGCATTGCACATGGTTGCGTATTAATGAACGTGGTACACGTGGCGGCCGTTAAAAGTGGGTCTTCAATTCAGCGAAGCGTTCGATGGTTAGCAGTTTGCCTGCCACCCCCTCGCTCATGACTTCGTCCTGCTCAAGTATCCAGGTCATATCGTGCGGGATGAAGACCGCATTCAGGCCGGCTGTGAGGGCCGGATTGATGTCCGACTTGGGGCTGTTTCCGATCATCCAGGTTTGATCTTTCGCGAGCCCGTATTTCTCAACCACGGAGCGGAACGTTGGCGGATCTTTTTCGGCGACGACCTCGACGAAGGAGAAGTGGTGCCTCAACCCTGAACGGTCCACCTTGCCGGATTGTTCGGTGACGTTGCCCTTGGTCACCATGATCAGGCGGTGGCGGCCTGCGAGATATTCGAGCGTTTCAGGGACATCGTCGAACGGCTCGATCGGATGCTCGGCAATCGCGTGCGCGAAACCGTGAATCGTTTCATGCAGGGCGGGCGTGAGTGGCTCGATCGCGATACGTTCGAAGGTGTCCACCAGCGCGTGAACAAAGCTATGGAGCCCGTACCCGTGTTTCACGATGCATTCGCGTTCCACTTCATTCAGCACTTCGCGGACTTGCTCAGGGGTGAATTCCTGATGGTTTAGAAAGGAGATGAAGTTTGCGATGGCGCGCTCGAAATAGATATTGTTTGCCCAAAGCGTATCGTCGGCGTCGATCAGCAGCGTCTGCGCGCCGAAGGAATTAGCGGTAGTTTCCATGTTCGTTATCAGTCCATGATAGCTGAGGCGGCGAGTGCCTGCACGTAGTCTCTGCTAGAATTCGGTCTTATGAAGAGAATGGGCGTTTTATTGTCAATTGCCTTGGTGTTTGCGATGTTCTCCTCCGAGTTCGCCATGTCACAAGCGAAATCTGTTGCTAAAAAGAAGTATCCGATCGGCCACGGCCGCGCTGCAACCGGCCCCATTTCGGCCAAGATGGGCGTTGCGCCTGACCTCGCTGCCCGCCTGAAAAAATACAAGGCGGTGGTGATGCCGTTCAATGCCGCCGGCCTTAGTCCGAGAGAACAACAGATGGTCGAAAAGCTCGTGCAGGCCTCGCAGTATCTGGAGTCGATCTACTGGCGACAGAGCGATCCCGAGGCGCTCAGGCTGTATCAACAGTTAGCGCCTAGCGGTTCGACACAGGACCAGGAGTTGCGCGAGTACCTCTTCATCAACGCAAGCCGTTTCGATCTGCTCGACAACAACAAGCCTTTCGTGGGCACGGAGCCGATGCCGCCAGGCCGCGGTTTCTATCCGCCAGACCTCACCCGCGAAAAACTCGAACAGTACATCAAGGAACATCCAGAGCAGAAGGCGGACATCTACAACAGTTACACGATCGTGCGCCGCAAGGATGGCGGATTGGAGACGGTGCCGTACCACGTTGCGTACCGTGAGTTCCTGTCTCCCGCGGCGCAGTTGCTACGCGAGGCCGCGGCCCTGAGCGCGGACAATGATTTCGCCGAATTTCTCAGGCTTCGCGCCGATGCGCTGCTCACAGACGACTACGTCAAGAGCGACTTCAAGTGGCTCGATCTGAAGAACCCGAAGATCGACGTCATCTTCGCGCCTTATGAGGTTTACGACGACGAACTGCTAGGAGTGAAGACCTCGTACGGAGCGGCGGTCATGATCCGCAACGACAAAGAGAGCCAGAAGCTTGCGCTGTTCGAGAAATACGTCGCCGACATACAGGACGCGCTGCCACTTCCGGCGGAGGATCTTCCGTCGAAAAAAGGTCTGCAAACGCCGATGGAAGTGGTGGATGCACCGTTTCGCGCCGGCGATCTCACACACGGATACCAGGCTGTCGCCGACAATCTGCCGAACGATCCAGCCATCCTGGAGAAGAAGGGCTCGAAGAAAATGTTCTTCAAGAACTTCATGGATGCCCGGGTGAATTTCGTGATTGTGCCGGTGGCGAAGCGGCTCATGCGCGACGATCAGGCTCCGTTCGTGACCGGCGAAGGCTATCTGATGCACACGATGATGCACGAGATTTCGCATGGAATAGGGCCGGCGTTCGCCCGAGTGAACGGCAAACAGGTCGATATACGCGAGGCAATTGGCCCCGCATACAGCGGACTGGAAGAAGCGAAGGCCGACGTTGTCGGCATGTTCGGCCTGATCTGGCTGATGGACCACGGCTATCTGCCGAAGGAAAAGAGGAACGAACTTTACACCTCCTATGTGGGCGGACAATTTCGCACGATCCGCTTTGGAACCGCCGAAGCACACGGTAGCGCGGAACTGATGGAGTTCAACTACCTTTCAGAGCAGGGCGTGATCGTGCGCGATGCCGCAGCCGGCCGTTACAGCGTGAACTACGAGAAGATGGCGCCCGCCATCAACGCGCTGGCAAAGGAACTGCTCGAGATCGAAGCGACCGGCGATCGCGCGCGCGCCGAGAACTGGTTTAAAAAGTACAACACCGTTCCAGCCGAACTACAAACTTCGTTTACGACGATGACGGATATTCCGGTGGATATTTCACCGGTGTTCCATTGGCCGACGCGGGTGAAATAGAGCAGTGGCGAGTGGCTAGTGGCGAGTTCGCACCCTCCCCTTCGGGGAAGGGTGCGGCACCCAGAGTTGTGGCATGTCCGCGGGCTAGTCGGCGACGGGAACGGATTTGCCGCGGGGAGCTTTGTCGCTGACGAAATCGACTTTTGCCTTGCGCGGAATAATGCCCGCCTTGTAGCCCATATCGAGCAGGCGCTTCACTGCGTCGCGACCGTCCTTGCCGTAATCGAGCGTGCGGTCGTTGACGTACATGCCGACGAATTTGTCGGCAAGTTGGGTGTCGAGATCGCGCGCAAACTGCATCGCGTATTCGAGCGCTTGCTCCCGGTGATCGAGCGAATGCTGGATGCTCTCCTTGATGGCAGACCCTACCTTCGACATCAGTTCCGGTCCGAGCGCGCGACGAATGACGTTGCCACCAAGCGGAAGCGGCAGGTTTTGCGTTTCGTTCCACCATTTGCCGAGGTCGACGACCTTCAACAGGCCGGACTTGGAGAACGTCAGCTGCCCTTCATGAATGATCAGCCCTGCCTGGTACTTGCCCTCGAGCACCTGGGGGATGATCTGATCGAAGGGAACGACTTCGGTCTGCGCTTCCGGCAAATAGAGTTTCAGCGCCAGGTAAGCGGTCGTCAACGTTCCAGGAATGGCGATCTTGACGTCTTTGAGTTCGTCGAGCGTGTACGCCTTGTGAGCGACGATCATCGGGCCGTAGCCGTCACCGACACTGCCGCCACTTGGCAGCAGCGCGTATTTGTCCTGCAGGTACGGGTACGCATGGAACGAAATGGCGGTCACGTCGTACAGACCATCGCCTTCCATCGCCTTGCGATTGAGCGTCTCGATGTCGCAAAGAGTGTGGGTAAACTTCAGACCGGGCACGCGAACCTTGTTCGTTGCGAGGCCGTAAAACATGAAGGCATCGTCGGAATCCGGGCTATGGGCAATCGAAATCTCACGAATCGTGTCTTTATTATCGCTCGTCCGCATCTCTAACGTGCGCGTTCCGGAACTCTGTTCCGGACTGGCGCATCCTCTGGCCAGCTTCGCCCGCTGGCTCGTCTAGTCGCAGGCTTCCCTGCGGTTCATGGAATGAGTGCACTGCATCGAGCGCGGCCGTTGCCGCTGCTTCGGATGAAGACTATTGAAGTTTAAATGTCCCGCGCTACCTGTGATCCTGCTCGTCCGGTTGGGGCCCGGTTGCAAGCACGCCTCCCGCTGGCGATCTTCCGGCTTCCTGGCGCGTGACGCACAGGCTCCGGTGAACGTGCCGCCAGCACGCCGCGGCCACTCCAACAACCGCAATCGTGCAGACTATCAGGATGACGTACAAGATCAACACTGCCGTCTAGAATAACACTCGGAACGGCAGTTTCGAGTTTCAAAGTTTCTAGAGTTCAAGTTTCGAGTTTCATCGAGTTTCCAGTTTCGAGTTAGGGAATCACCCTCCCCCCAGCGAATTTCGTAAATCGGTGAAAACAGGTAACTTACCTTGTTGATCTATGCCTTTGCCCGTGTAAGCTGCTGATAAAAAGCTACTTAAGACCTCGATATACCTTGTGGGCAGTTTCGAGTTTCAAGTTTCTAGTTAGGGAAGCATCCCTCCCTCGCTCTGTCGAGGCTCTACTTACATTGTAGCAAGTTGGGCGGGTTAACCCGACAGAGTTGGAAAGAATTTATCTGGCCTGAATTCATGGAGTTGCGGGGAATTGAAGTGACGGATGGGGTTGACAGTGCAAAAAATTCAACAGCCCCACCCTTCGCTGCGCGAAGGATGGGGCACCCGCACCCGCTAATCGGTTATGAGCTTTCCCCGCGTGTGTTGGATGCTGTCTGCCATGCGTCGATGGCGGCTCCCAGTGGGGGCGTTGCGATGCGGAAACCCTGGTAGTGCAGCGAGTCAATCAACTCAAAATAACGGTGAGCAATCAACTGCCAATCGTGCTGCTCCGCAGTCAGTCGCGCGACGCGAACTCGCCGATCCCTTTCGACCGGGTTGGCGAAAATGGACAATACCTCGAGGGCAAAGGCTTCGGGTGTGGGATCGCACAGCCAGGAATTATCCGAAGTAGCGTAGGAAAGCACGCCTCCGGCATTTGGAGCGACTACGGGAACTCCGGAAGCCATTGCTTCGAGTGGCGTGATGCCAAATGGCTCCCGCGGATTGGGATGAACGAACGCATCGACCTCGTGGAACAACCGGGCAAACGCCTGACGGTCCGGAAAATGGCCTTGCCGTTCGACACGGCCGGGACATCGGCGCTCGGCCTCCGCCATAAACCATGCGCGCAACGGTCCCTCTCCCGCAATGATGAGCGAATACTCTTGCGGCAACCGTTCCATCATGTCGAGAAGCAGTGCCACGTTCTTTTCGGCGGACACCCTGCCGGCATACATGAGTCGCTTTCCCTGGTGCGGGCGGGCGTCTCCCTGGGAAAAGAGCGAAACGTCGAGCCCCATCGGGCAGACCCAGATTCCGCGCCGCGTCGTATGCCCTTGCGATGCGGGAATCAGCTCCCCGGCCGTGTATTTGGAGTTTGCGATGTGGTGGTCAAATAACGGGAAATAGATATTCCGCATGTAGAACCGACAGAACCAGCGCCCCGCTGCGGAGCGGGTGAGATATGTGGAGAGGTTATCGTCCATTCGCTCGTGACTCGTTGCGATTTCGGTGGGTCGCTTGACGCCGTGTATCCAGCCTTTACGTAGCATCCCGGACAAATAAGGCAGTGTGTACTTGTCCGAGATTTCTATGAGGTCAGGCTGCTCCGCCGTGATAATGCGTAGCGTTTCCCGGGCTGAAGGCCCGAAGGGAAATATCAGCCGGTAGCGATGGTCGATGAAAGGGGATTGAGGGGATTTGACGTAATAAATCCGTGCGCACGCTCCTACCTCCTCCGTGCGGTTCTCTTCCCCTGGGACGACGAGCCGGATCTGACGGCCATGATCGTTTGCATAGTGAAACAGAGCCCGATAGAAAGCGCTAATCCCTCCCGAGGTCGCGTGATAGAAATTGGTGAGATGGAGTGTTTTCGGGGAATTCATCAATGCCCTCCCGGGCGATAAACAGCAGTTCTCGATCACGCATTCAACCGCGTATTACAAATGTACGTCTCTGGCAATGTGAGTTTTCAGTGCGCTGCGCACAATTAACCCAAATTTCATCAAGAGCGCTTTCAGTATTGGTTCAAAAGGCGACTACTTCATCGCCTTCTCAACCTCGTCGGTTGTTCGCGGCAGCCCCTGGCTGAGCATGACTAGTTTGCCGCTGGGATCGACCCAGAAGATGTCCTCGACGCGGACGCCGATTTTTTCTTCGGGGATGTAGATTCCGGGCTCAATACTGAAAACCATGCCGGGGCCGAGCGGCGCGTTGGTGCTGCCCGTGTCGTGGACTTCGAGTCCGATGTAGTGGCTGAGGCCGTGGATGAAGTACTTGCCGAGCGGTTGGCCGTGCAGGTCTTTGCCGTGCGTGTTGATGTAGTTGAAGGCGACCTTGTAGAGCGAATTGTCGGCTTGCGGATTGATGACGTACTTGCCGGATTGGAAGGCGTCGATGGCGGCCTGCTGCGCGCCGAGGACGATGTTATAGATCTCGCGCTGGCGCGGCGTGAAGTGGCCGTTGGCGGGGGCGGTGCGCGTGATATCGGAGGCGTACATGGCATATTCGCCGGCGACGTCCATGACGACGATATCGCCGTCTTTGATCACGTTGTGGCCCGCCTCGTAATGCAGCACGGTCGAGTTGAGTCCCGCGCCGACGATGGGCGCGTAGGCCGGACGCTCGCATCCTTTCTCGCCGAACGTGTACTCCATCAGCCAGGCGATTTGCAGTTCTTCCATGCCGGGCTTCATGGCCTTGAGCGCTTCGAAATGCGCTGCCACGGAGGCCGTTGTTGCGTGACGGATGCGCTCCATCTCGCCTGCGTCCTTGATCATGCGCATCTCGTCGAGCAGCGGCTTCACGTCTTCGAGGTGGTTGTAGTTGGGGAACGCGTTGGCGCGCGCGAGCCATTCGAGCGGACCTGCCGAGGGTGAGGATTCGCCGTAGGCGGGCAGGTCGGAGTAGACGACGGAGCGCGGCGAGGGCAAAATGCGGACAAGTTCGTCGCGCATTTTGTCGAGGAGTTCGACTCTGTCGAAGCCTGTGACCTTCGTAGCGTCAGGACTTTCGGGTCCCAGCTTGGGGCCGGTCCAGCGCTCTTGCGATACGTTGTGCGCGGGGAGGAAGAGGATCTCTTCGTACTGGCGCGCGGGGTGATTGTCCCTTGCGGGGGCGGCGGGCGCGATCAACAACGCCGCGCCGGGTTCTTCCCATCCGGTCAAGTAATAGAAGTAATTGTTCTGCCGGAAGCCGTTGGTGGCGTTCTGTCCCTCGGCTTCGGTGGCGGCGAAGAGGACGACGATGCCTCCGTTGGTCTTTTGCGAGAGCGCGACGCGGCGGGCGCGGTAGTCGGCGTTGGGCTGGCGGTCAAGAGCAGCGGCGGAGAGGGCGATCAGGAGAAGGAACGGGATCAGTTTTCGCATGGGGCGTCCTCGAACTGAAACGAGGATGATAGCAGGAGTCGAGGAAATACGCAGAGGTCGCGAAGGTTACGCTGAGGACGCAGAGGAAAAACGGCGGTCAAGTGAAAACGGCGGCCAAGATGGCCGCCGCTACAGCCGGCGGGACGCCGGCGCTACGAATACTGTTAGACGAAGATTTCGCCGGGTAGGCGCGAAAGCGTGCGCGACTGCAAGGTGTTCTGCGCGGGACGAAGCGTTGCTGGCGCTTCGGTTACGCCGATCTGCTTGCGGACGATACGCAGCTTCAACGTGCGCTCGATGTGCTTCAGTTCGAAAACTTCGGCGCCCGAGACGAGGGTTGAAGAGCGTCCGCGCATACCTGCGCGCCCGGTGCGGCCTACGCGATGGATGAAGTCCTCGGCCAGCGCAGGCAGGTCGTAGTTGATGACGTGAGCCACGTCGTCAACGTGAATGCCGCGCGAGGCGACGTCGGTTGCGACGAGGATCTGGTATTTGCCGGACTGGAAACCGCTGAGCGCTCCGGTGCGTTGCGACTGGGTGCGGTCGCCGTGAATCATCGCGGCGGCAAAGCCGTCACGCACGAGGTTCTTTGCCAGTCGCTCGGTGCCGCGCTTGGTGCGCGCGAAAACGAGGCTCTGTCCTTTTTCGGCATAGAGCAGTTGTCGCAGCGCTTCGGGCTTTTCTCCGGCGTTGACTTCAAACGCCTGGAGTTCCACGGATTCGACCGGCTTGAGTGTCGAGCCAAGCTCGATGCGAACCGCGTTGCGGGTGTACTCGCGTGTGAGTCCGGCGACGGACGCTTCCAAGGTGGCCGAGAAGAACAACGTCTGTCGTTCCTTGGGCAGCACGGAGGCGATGCGGCGGATTGCGGGCAGGAAGCCCATGTCCAACATGCGGTCGGCTTCGTCAAGGACGAGTACGCGCACGCCTTTCAGATCGACCAGGCGGCGTCCGACAAAATCTTCGAGGCGGCCGGGGGTTGCGACTACAAGACGCGCTCCCGAGCGCAAGGATGCGATCTGGCCCTTTTCGCGAATGCCTCCGACGACGAGCGCGGCGGCCGGCAATTTCTTGCCGCGGAGCTGTTCGTACTGCTCGTGAACCTGCATCGCGAGTTCGCGGGTGGGAACCAGCACGAGCGCTTCGACACCCGGTGTTTTCCGGGCCGAGAGGGCCTCGATGATCGGGATCAGGAAAGCGAGGGTCTTGCCGGTGCCGGTCTGCGCGGTGGCAATGACGTCCTTGCCCGCGAGGGCTTGGGGAATGGCTGCATCTTGAATTGGGGTTGGGGTGATAAAACTTGAGGCCTCAAGTCGCTGCTGGAGGGCAGGCGACAGGGGCAGTTCTGAGAACTTCGTCATTCGAATCGTAACTTTCTTCTGGATGGCGTCCCGCGACCCGCACAGAAAAAGGCGATTCGCGACTGTAACTAACGTCCACACAAAACATATTTTATTTTTGTTGCGCTTGAGAAGAAACGGAAGAGCAGGAGGGGCTAAATCATTCGACCGGTTGCTAAGGGATCGGACCTAACTTGTCCACGAGCCGTACCGCGGCTACTAGCGTCAACTGTGAACAGTGTACCACGCGGTAGCCTGAAACCTTCTTTTCGCTACTAACTAAGTAGATTCACCTGAGCTGGCGGGAGATGCAGGATCTTTGGCGGCAGAAGTTACTTCAGCGGCTAAAGCCGCGGGTTCTTTCACCCGCTTGTGGCACGGCTAAAGCCGTGCCCTGATACGAAACTAGAATCCGACGGCCGGGTAGGGCTTTGCCGTTTGCGGTTCGCCGTGCCAGGCCAGGCGCTCGAAGCGTCCTTGCAGTAACGAAAGCAGTCCGGTGTACCAGTAGCCGACCACGAACAGGACCAGGAAGGGCACGGTGAAGTAGTTCTCGGTGCTGAAGGCGTAATAAACAGTCCAGGCGAAGTAGCAGCCGATCAGCAACTCGATCCACGGGATCAGGCCGAGGCGCTTGCGGTACTTCGACGAAACCGGCTTGTCAGTCTTCGAAGTGACGCGGTACTTGGGAGTGCGCGCAAAGGCGGTCTGCTTGCCCCGCAGCGCTTCCAGCACGGCCTTCGCGTTGGTGATCGTCAGCCCGATGCCGAGCGACATCAGGAAAGGAAGATAGAGGAAGGTGCGATACCACTTTTTCGGGAACAGTTCTTTTTGCGAAACCAGGTAGAAGCTGGAGATCGAGAAGGTCGAGGCCATGAAGAGCGGGAGGTCGATGAACAGCATCTGGAACCATCCCTGATAGGAGCGGATGATCATGGCTGGCATCAGCAGTACCGAGAGCACGATCATCAGCGGATAGCTCAGGTTCGCCGTCAGATGGTAGAAGGCCTCGAACTTCACGCGCTTGGGCACGTTGGGGTCTTTCATGACGCGCGGCAAAATCTTGAGCGAGACCTGGATGAGGCCCTTGGCCCAGCGCGCCTGCTGCGTTTTGAACGCGGTCATCTCGACCGGCAACTCGGCGGGGCACTCGACGTCCTGCAGGTAGGCGAATTTCCAGCCCTTCATCTGCGCGCGATAGGAGAGGTCGGTGTCTTCGGTGAGCGTGTCGTGCTCCCAACCGCCGGCTTCTTCGATCGCCCGGCGCCGCCACATTCCGGCCGTGCCGTTGAAGTTGAAGAAGACGTCGGCGCGCGAACGGGCGCCGTGTTCAAGCACGAAATGTCCGTCGAGCAGGATCGCCTCGACTTCGCTCAGGAACGAGTAGTTGCGGTTAAGGTGCGTCCAGCGAGTCTGCACCATGCCGATCTTCGGGTCGGTGAAATGGTGGATGACTTGGCGCAGCCATTCCGGCGGAGGGACGAAGTCGGCGTCGAAAATCGCGATCAACTCGCAATCGGATTGTTCCATGCCGGCCTGCAGCGCGCCCGCCTTGTAGCCGTGGCGGTTGGTGCGGTGTATGTACCGGACCGGATATCCGAGGGCGGCGTATTGCGCGACGACCGCGCTGGCGACCTGCACGGTCTCGTCGGTCGAATCGTCGAGCACCTGAATGTCGAGTTTGTCCTTCGGATAATCGAGCTTGCAGACGGCGTCCACCAGGCGGTCGATCACGAACTGCTCGTTGAAGATCGGAAGCTGAATTGTGACCCTTGGCAGTTGGTCCTCGGGGAAGTAGGCTGCCGGTTCGGTGCGGTGATTCTTGCGGTGCTTGTAGTAGTTGTAAACGAGAACATAGCGATGCACGCCGTAGTTCGCGAGGATCACCATGACGACAAAATACGGGACGAGCAGGCAGAAATCGAAGAAGTTTGGCTGATACAGGCCCTTGAAGGTCTTGTCGAAAACGTGCGACTGCAGCCACTGATTCATTCCGTGGCGCTGGATGAACGTAAACAGGAAAATGGCAAAAGAGCTGTACAGGGCTGCACCTTCGAAAAGTAAGCTTCGGCTGACGCCGCCAAGGGGAAAGATGATTGTACCCGAAAGCCGGGGAGGCGGCGCTGCGGAAAAGATTAAGACGTAAACCGCTATTCGGGATCCAACTCGATCTTGTCTCGCATCCGGTTTTGTTTGTAGTCGTATTCCCGGTCGTACTCCATCGTGCCGAAGAGTTTGATAATGTCGCGCTGCCCTTTGAAGGCGGCTGCTGTGTTCTTTCGCACCCTCCCCTTCGGGGAAGGGTGCGGCACCCCTTTTCTCTGCGTGCGTTCGTTATTGTCGGCATCGTCACTCATCGCGCACCTCCTGATTAGTTCAGGAACATCGTCCGGTAGAGCGTATCTCTCTGAACGGGACGGAAGCCGGCGTCGCGGATTATGCGGCGCAACTCTTCTTCGGTGGTGCAGTTGCTGGTGCCGGCGGCCTTGACCACGTTTTCTTCGAGCATCACGGAGCCGACGTCGTTGCCGCCGAAGCGCAGGCCCATCTGGCAGACTTTCAGTCCCTGCGTGACCCAGCTCGACTGCACGTTCTGAACGTTCGAGAGAAAGAGGCGCGAGATGGCGAGCGTCTTGAGGTATTCGACCGAGGTGGCCTCGTCCCAGCCGCGACCGCCGAGAGCCGTGTTGTGCGGCTGGAACGTCCAGGGGATGAACGCCGTGAAGCCGCCGGTTTCTTCCTGCAGATCGTAAATACGCTGGAAGTGATTAACGCGGTGTTCGACGGTTTCGCCGACGCCGAACATCATCGTCGCCGTCGTGCGCATACCCAATTTGTGCGCGGTGCGATGGACGCCCAGCCAATCGTCGGTCATGCACTTCAGGCGCGCGATCTTGGCGCGCACTTCGTCATCGAGAATCTCGGCGCCTCCGCCGGGGATCGAATCGAGGCCGGCGTCACGAAGGCGCTTGATCGTGTCTTCAACGCTTATGTTGCTGTACTCGGCGATGCCCAAAACTTCGCTGGCGGATAGGCAGTGCAGATGGACGCGGGGGAAGCGCTGCTTGATGCCGCGGAAGAGCGATTCGAACCACTCGATCTTCAAGTCCGGATGGATGCCGCCCTGCATCAGCACGCCGGTGCCGCCCATGGCAATGGTTTCGCGGATCTTGTCGTAGATCACGTCGAAGTCGAGGACGTAGCCTTCTTTCGCCAGCGGTCCCTTGAGCGGGCGATAGAAGGCGCAGAACGAGCAGTACTCGGTGCAGTAGTTCGTGTAATTGATGTTGCGGTCGATGATGTAGGTGACGATGCCGTCAGGATGCAGCCGGCGCCGCACCGCATCGGCTTCCATGCCGACGCCGATCAGGTCGTCGGAGCGAAACATCTCAAGAGCCTGGGACTTGGTAAGGGACATAGTTTTGCTCAAACGTACATTTTAACAAGGGGCTAGGGGCCAGAGGCTAGGGACCAGTGCAATAGGGGTTTCTGGCCCCTAACCCCTCGTCCCTCGCCCCTGAACTACGCCACCTTGTGTTCTGCTTTGCGGGGCGATCCTGGCAGATGCTTCCGTTTCTTGGGCCTGTACCATTTCAAGTATATGAGAGCGCCGAATCCACCCGCCACTCCGAGGCCGATTAAGACGTACAGCATCGGCTCGTAATACTCGGAAAAGAAATAGATGATTGCCTTCCCGTAGATTTGTCCCACGTAAGCCAGCGCGAAGTAGCGCACGCCGCGTCCGGCCGTAAGCGCCAGAACAAACTTTTCGCGCGGATAGTTCAGAGCGCCCGCCGCCATCAAGGCCGGTACGATCGGGAACGGCGGCGGCAGGATTGCGCTGAGAAACACCCATAGGAACCCATGTTTCTCGAATTTCTTGTAAGCTTTTTCGGCGCGCGACTCGCCGATCTTTTTCTCCAACAGCTTCTCTTCGCCTTCGCGGGCCAGGCGGTACGTGAGATATCCACCGATGACGGAGCCGACCGTTGCCATCGCCGCGTAGTAGGGCCACCACTCTCGATTGTGGGCCGAAAGCAGGACGGTGAACACGTCCATGCTGCCGGGCAGCGGCACTGCGGAGTTGTCGGCCAGCCCGAGCAGGATCAGGCCGAAACCGCCGAGGCGGTGAATCCACGTCCACACGGCAGAGTGCTTGGCGGCGGTCGTCAGAAAGATCGCGAGGAGAGAAGACATATCGTTCTCTTTTTAGACGCAGAACGGCTGTGCCGCGACTGAGGCGAATTGCCGAGAAACTATCTTGCGAGATGGTTTCCTACTGCGACGGATTTGGTCGTTTGGATTGTCGATAGCGATCCAAAAACTCGATGCCACGCTTCTTATGGCGGATCTCTTCAATGTTCCAGATCGAGTCTTCGCCGGATCGATCATCCACGATTCCGTAAAATTTTCCTAGTAGATGTACGACCAGAGTCTTCGCTGCGTCGCAAGCCTCATTTGTCATGCTGTAGTTGAGGGTCAAACTCAAGATCGTCGAAGGAACTGCTCCAACCTCGGCGTGAACGAGTTCTCTCTCCTTGTCCGTGTAATTCCCCAAAGCCTTGTCGTCGAAACGCGCCAGCACGCGCCAGTGCTCATTGTCGGGAAAGTACCATTCGACGGGGTCCAGATTCGTGATCTGGAACTGCTCGGCGACCTCATCCAGGGCAGCCATTATGTCCCACAATGTTGCTTCCGGGAAAAACAGAATTAGCCTCGGAGCCCTGCGAATCAGCATCTTGCCACCTCCGGAAATCCTGAGCTTCTGGGCCGGCCCCCGGCTTCACCTGCCCAGCGCCGAAATCAGCGCCGACACGCCCAAAAACCGCAGCGCCGGATTCCCCGGAATCGCGCCGCACTCGTGAGCGTAATGGTAGAAGAGTTCGAGTCCCTCGCGATTCTGGGCGCTCAGTTCGTAGTCGATGTTTTCCGTCAGGTAGGAAATCACGTCGGCTTCGCTGAGTCCGAGGCGCGGGGCCCACTCGCGCGCGAGCTGCGCGATGCTGGCGGGTTCGAGTCCGTGATCGCGGGACGCACGGAACACCTGTCCCAAGTCCAGTCCGCGACGCATCTCCCCCAACGCCTTCATCCGCACAGCCCAGAACGCGAAGACGAACGGCTTTCCGGTTGCACTTCGCCATTCTTCGGCCAAGTCCCAGGTCAGATACTTCGAACGATCAACCACGAGTGCGGCATCGCCGATGAGCAGAGCGGCGTCGCAGCGGTCGAGCATGTCGTCGAGCTTCGGCGGCATGGGAATGAATTCGCGATCTCCGCCCCAAAATTTGCTGAACAGCACGTGCAAGAGCGCAACCGAGGTGCGGGACGACGTATCGGCGGCAACCGTCCTGATCTGCTCCAGCGGCACTTTGCTGACCAGCAGGATCGAGCGCACCGCATTCTGCGCGGCGATGGCGACGTCGGGCAGGATCACCAGTCCGGGAATGCTCGCGTAGGTGGCTGCCGGGATGATTCCGATGTCGGACGTTCCCGCCTTGAGTTCGTCGGCGCAGAGCGAGGGAACCGTGTAGTGGATCTCGAAGTCATCGCCGGCTGCGCCCCGTTCGAAATCCCACATGAGCGGCGCCGTATTCAGAAATGAAATAGCGGAAATCTTGAGTTTTCGCATGTTGTTCTAAAAACAGAACATTTTAGCAGTCTTTGTTGCAATCTCCTTTTTCTGGACTATTCTCCGCCAGCAGGGTGTATGCAAGCGCACCCTCCCCTAAAGGGGAAGGGTGCGGCACCCCATGTGCACCTAAATTTGTGAGGGCTATATTGTCCACCGTTTCGCAATCCGCTCGTGATTCTGGCCGCAGGCATCTGAACTGGCTCGCGCTCACCCTTACACCCGGTCTCGGACCGACCCGCGCGCGCAAACTTGTAGCGCACTTTGGTTCGGTGGAGAGAGTTTTTGACGCCTCGCTGACCGAACTGGAAGCCGCTGGAGTGATGGCGGCGTCCGCACAGTCGATCGCGCTCGGGCACTCGCTTGAAAGCGCCAACGAGGAACTGGTGCGCGCCGCCAGCGCCGGGGCCCACGTCGTCACGCTCGATGATGACGACTATCCGGCGCAACTGCGCGAGATATACGATCCACCCACGACGCTTTACGTGCGCGGCGACGTGGCGGTGCTCTCCAGGCCGGGCATCGGAGTTGTGGGCACGCGCCATCCCACGCCCTACGGACTCGGCATGGCCGAGCGCCTCTCTTGCGACCTCGCCGCACACGGCCTCATCATATTCAGCGGGATGGCTCGTGGCGTGGACACCGCCGCCCATCGTGGCTGCATCAATGGCAGGGGAAAAACCGTTGCCGTGTTCGGCACCGGCGTTGACGTTATCTATCCCCGGGAAAACCAGAAACTTGCCGACCAGATTCTCGCAACCGGCGGTGCGCTGGTTTCCGAATTTCCGATCAGCATGTTCGCCGCTCCGCAGAACTTTCCCATACGCAACCGGATTATCAGCGGGATGTCGGTGGGCGTGCTGGTGATCGAGGCGGGCGAATACAGCGGAACGCGCATCACGTCACGTTGCGCCATCGAGCAGAATCGCGACATCTACGCCGTGCCGGGAAATGTCACGAATAAACTTTCGTGGACGCCCAACACGCTCATCAAACAGGGGGCAAAACTGACGGCTACATGGGAAGACGTGTGGGAGGAGTTACCCTCGAACCTGAAGCTGCAATTACAGCCCACGGAACAAAACGCAACGGCGGACGCCACAACGGCATCCTTGTTCGACGAGGCGCTGTCGCCCAACGAAAAGAAGGTGATCGGATCGTTGCGGGCCGATGAGGCGCTTCAGATGGACGAATTGATCGAAAAGCTCGAATCGAAGTTGTCGTCCTCGGAAATTTTCGCGGCCTTGTTCGAACTGGAATTAGCGGGAAAAATCAGGCAGTTACCGGGCAAGAACTACGTTCGTACGTTCTGATGAGTTCGACATGTTTGATACATTCGTGCTAGTTTCATTTTTCATTCCCCACTTCGCATAGATAAAGGTTAGAACATTGGCAAAGGGCTTAGTGATAGTTGAATCGCCTGCCAAGGCGAAAACGATTCAGAAGTATCTGGGCAGCGGTTTCGAGGTCGAAGCATCGCTCGGCCACGTCAAGGATCTGCCCAAGAGCACGCTTGGCGTCGACATCGAAAACGACTTCGGTACCGACTACATCGTCATCCCCGGCAAAGAGAAGATCGTTGCCCGGCTGAAGAAGATGGCGAAGTCGGCGGACAACATCTATCTAGCGCCTGACCCGGACCGCGAAGGCGAAGCAATCGCTGCGCACCTGGAAGAAGAGTTGTCGGACGACGGCGCGTCGAGAAAGAAGAAAGCTGCCACCGACGGAGTACCACGCATCCAGCGCGTGACCTTCAACGAGATCACAAAGAAGGCCGTGCAGGAAGCGTTCAAGCATCCCCGCGAGATCGACCGCAACCTGGTGGACGCGCAACAGACGCGCCGCGTGCTCGACCGCCTTGTGGGCTACCAGGTCTCGCCGCTGCTGTGGGACAAGGTTCGCCGCGGCCTCTCTGCGGGACGCGTGCAGACGGTTGCGCTGCGCCTGATCGTCGAGCGCGAACGCGAGATCAAGGCCTTTCAAAAGGTCGAATACTGGACGATGGACGCGCATCTGGCCGGACCTAAGCCCCCGGCGTTTGACGCGAGGTTTGTTGGCGCGAATCCCGAGAAGAACCTCATTCCGAACGAGGAAGAAGCCAAGCGGATTGAAGAGCTTCTGAAAGCGGCAACATGGAAGGTCGCGTCCGTAGATAAAAAGGAGCGGCGGCGAAATCCAACGGCGCCGTTTACGACCTCGAAGTTCCAGCAGGACGCGTCGCGCAAGCTGCGGTTCAGCGTCAAGCGCGCCATGATGATCGCCCAGCGACTGTATGAAGGCGTCGATGTGGGCGAAGAAGGCACGGTCGGTCTCATCACCTATATGCGTACTGACTCGACGCGAGTGAGCCCGGACGCCGTGACCGAGGTCCGCGAGTACATCGCGAACGAGTTTGGCGGCAAATATCTGCCCGAGTCCGCGAACGCCTACGCGTCGAAACAGAAGGGCGCGCAGGAGGCACACGAAGCCATTCGCCCCACCTCGGCGGCGCGCAATCCGGAGTCGGTGAAGAAGTATCTGCAGGAAGACGAGTACAAGGTTTACAAGCTGATCTGGCAGCGCTTCGTGGCGTCGCAGATGATGCCTGCCGTGTTCGATCAGACGACCGTTGACATCTCAGCTGTTCCCCACTCTAGCGCCGAAAAGAGCGGCGCTAGAACGGGCCACCAAGACGGCCACCCGGAGGGTTCTTTCCCGTTCCGCGTGACCGGGTCGGTGCTTAAGTTCGACGGATTCCTGAAGGTTTACGAAGAGTCGAAGGAAGGCAAGGACGAGGAAGACGAGGAACTGAAGCACAAACTGCCGCCGCTTGAGGCCGGACAGATACTCACGCTCAAGGAGCTGAAACCGGAACAGCACTTCACCGAACCGCCTCCGCGCTTCAACGAAGCGTCACTGGTGAAGGAACTGGAAGAGCGCGGCATCGGACGTCCGTCAACCTATGCGGCGATTCTGACCACGATCCAGGAGCGCCAGTACGCGCAGAAGATCGGCGGGAAATTTACTCCGACCGAGATTGGCTTCGTCGTCACCGACCTGCTGGTCGAGAACTTCAAGGACATTTTCGACTTCCAGTACACGGCCCGCCTCGAAGAGGAACTCGACGAGATCGAAGACGGCTCTCAGAAGTGGACCGACGCGCTCGGGGAGTTCTACGCAAAGTTCGAGAAAGACCTCGCATACGCTGGCACGCACATGGAAAACATCAAGCGTATGGAGAAGGCCACGGACGAAAAGTGCGAGCGCTGCGGATCGCCACTGGTGATCAAGTGGGGCAAGCACGGATCGTTCTACGCTTGCAGCGCGTACGACAAGAAGAATCCGGAGTCCTGCACCTTCACGAAAGAAAATCCCATCGACCTGCCCGACCTCGATTCGGCCGACGTGCAGGAGACTACTCAGGAAGAGTACTGCGAGAACTGTGGGCGTCCGATGGTGCTGAAGCGCGGGCGTTTCGGCCAGTTCATGGCCTGCACCGGATATCCGGAATGCAAGACCACGCGCCGCCTCGATCAGCAGAAGAAAGTCCCCGACATCCCGCTGGAAGAGAAGTGCCCGCAGTGCGGACGCAACCTGATTCTGCGCCACGGCCGCTACGGCGAGTTCGTTTCGTGCTCGGGCTATCCCGAATGCAAGTGGGTGAAGCAGAACTTCATCGGCATGAAGTGCCCGGAGTGCAAAGAGGGCGAACTGGTCGAGAAAAAAGCGCGCAAACGGGGTACGACCTTCTACGGCTGCACGAACTATCCGAAGTGCAAGTTCACGTCGGCGAATCGACCGCTGCCGGAAAAGTGCCCGACCGGCGACAGCGAATATCTGGTGCAGAAGTTCTTGAAGGAAGGCCCGGTGATCGCGTGTCCGGAATGTGACTACAAACGGCCCGATCCGACACGCGCGGCGGAAGCAGAAGCTGAAGCAGCCAAGCCGGGCGCAACAGCGTAGTGGATTGGCAGTGGTAACAGTTCAAGGGCTGGCCCGTTTGGGTCGGCCCTTTTACCTTGGATTCCCGTTTTTGGGACAGGTGGATATAAACCCTGTTACCGTAAAAGTATCTGGGAACCACGTCTTCCTAGGAGTAAAGTGTGATTTGTGAAAAGCAGTGCGGGAAAGGCTAGACGTTGGAGGACGCTGTGAAAACATTTGATCGCTGGATTCTGACGCTCTTGGCGGTTACGAACGTTATCCTTGCGGGCCTTCGCGCAGCGCGAAATAGAGACCCATTAGTCTGGGTGTCCTTTGTTACCGTTTCGCTTGCACTAGCTGTGATTGTGGTTGCTTCTGCGCGGCTCCAGAATGGATTCTCGGAGATTGGCGAGCAGATTGACGAGAAGGCCATGCGGCGACTCCAACAGAACGTATACTCGTTGGGGTTCATGGCAAATCTTGGGATTCTCTCCGCCATAGTCTTCCTTCATTAGCTCTGAATAGGCCGTCATCGCGATAGCTGTCGCTAGAGTTGCTGTCCGCTTCGATTCCCCGTCCGTACTACGTCTATTCCTCTGCGCTTCTAAGGCCCCCGCCTTACGTTCCAAAAACGTAGCCGTGTCATTCTAGTAACCGGCAGAATCACGATGTCGAGCGGGGACACAAAGATCAACCCGTCAGCCGTTTTCAGGCGGGCGGTGCGCCAGATGCGCCCTTACTGGGGCCTGGTGTTCTGCATTGTGCTGCTTGACGTCATCTCGATTCCGCTGGCGCTTCTGCTGCCGCTCCCGCTCAAGATCGCCGTGGACACCCTCACCGGCAACAAGTCTTCGCAACTTTTGTGTACCCGGTTTTTGCCCGACGCCTGGTTCCGGCGCGACACGAAGTCGCTCGCCTTTGCCGCCGTGCTGCTGCTGGCCGTCTATCTCGTGCAACATGCCGTTGGCTTTGGCGACTGGCTGCTGCGCACATACACCGGCGAGAAACTGGTGCTGTCGTTTCGCTCGCAACTGTTCGCGCACGTTCAGCGCCTCTCGCTTTCGTTCCACGACCGCAAGGGAACGAGCGATTCAGTGTATCGAATTCAGTACGACGCGCCCGCCCTGCGCGACCTGCTGATGAACGGCATTCTGCCGCTTGTCAACGCCGTGCTTACGCTCGCCGGGATGATCTACATCACGGTGCAGATGGACTGGCAGATCGCCGCGATTTCGTTGGCCGTTGCGCCCGTCCTCTTCTTTATCAGCCGCAAGTACAGCCGGCGGCTGCGCACGGAATGGGCCGAACTGCGCGAGCGCGATAGCGTCGCCATGGGTGTCATTCAAGAGACACTCGGCTCCGTGCGCGTCGTGAAAGCCTTCGGCCAGGAAGCCCGCGAGCACGGACGCTTCCTCGAGCACTCGGGCAAATACGTGCGCGGGCAGATGCGGCTCAGCATGATGCAGAGCAGCTATTACGTGCTGGTCGGCATGACGGTCGCGACGGCGAGCGCGGGTGCGCTGTTCCTGGGCGCGCGCCACGTACGGGCCGGCGTGCTGAGCATCGGCTCGCTGCTGCTGCTCATGTCGTATGTCGCGAAATTGTACGAACCGCTCTCGACGGTCAGCGGCAAGATGGTCGAGTCGCAGTCCGCCATGGTCAGCCTGGAGCGCGCGTTTGCGCTGCTGGGCGAAGCTCCCGACGTAGTAGAGAGCCCGAACGCCCGATTGGCGCGCGACATCCGTGGCGCAGTCTCGTTTCGCAACGTGTCGTTTCAGTACGACGATACGCGGCGCGTGCTGAACGGCATCAATTTCTCGATTGCGCCCGGCACACACGTCGGTATCACGGGAGCCAGCGGAGCAGGGAAGTCTACCATCCTGACGCTGCTCGCGCGCTTTTACGATCCGGTCGAGGGCTCGATTTCGCTCGATGGGGTCGATCTGCGCGAGTACAAGCTCCACTCGCTGCGCGACCAGTTCGCCATCGTTTTGCAGGAGCCGGTTTTGTTCTCAACCACCATCGCCGAGAACATCGCCTATGCCCGCCCCGATGCGACGCTCGACGAGATCATGCGTGCTGCCGAGGCCGCCCGCGCGCACGAGTTCATCACCGACCTGCCCGAGGGTTACGACACCAAGGTCGGCCAGCGCGGAGCCACACTCTCAGGCGGCGAACGCCAGCGCATCTCGCTCGCCCGCGCCTTCCTGAAGAACGCACCCATCCTCATCATGGACGAGCCCACGAGCGCGCTCGACTCCTTCACCGAGGCCGAAGTGGTCGAGGCCACCCGCGACCTCATGCGCGGACGCACTACCTTCGTCATCGCGCATCGCACCAGCACGCTCGACCTCTGCCACGTTGTGTTTTACCTGGAGTCCGGACAACTCAAGGTTGCCGCCGACCGCCGTCTCGTCACGCATCCGGCGCTGGTTCACGAGGGAGTGCCAGCTGCGATCGATCCCGCACTGATTAGCCCTTCCGGCCTGGCATGTGTCCATGCGGCCATGTTGGCGGAGTAGGCACTGCCCCTCCCCTGTGGAAAAAAATCGTAAGTGACGCATCCAAAAGACTTACGTCCTCGATACCCCCGCGTCTAAATTAAAGTGATTGATTCTAAAGGCTTTATCTGGTCGATTACCCTGACACTCGGTCGGCGCGACATCTAGATACAGTTTAGCAATTTGGAGGGGGTAAACCCGACAGGGTTGCTGGAATTATATTCGGTGTGTAATCAGCAACTTACGTGGATTGTGGGCGGTGAAGGGGCTTGACATGTCTAACGACGCCGGCAAAAGGAAATACGCAGAGATACGCGAAGGTTACGCCAAGGGCGCAGAGGAAGCGGAGCGGGTGGTTAAGCCCCAATTTCGGGGATTGGCCTCGATCGGTTTCTTCCTCACGTCACGAGCCGTCTGATGTCGTTGCTGTATGGCGCCGGCGCGGCGCTAACGCTCGACGAGTTCGCGCTCTGGCTGAATCTTCGTGACGTCTATTGGTCGCGCGAAGGTCGCGCCAGCGTCGAAGTCGCACTGATGTTCGGTTCGCTGCTGGCGATCGGCGCGTTTGGGGCTCCTGTATTTGGGGCGATTACTCGAAGACGGAAATGAAAAAGACCCCCATCTGCGATGGGGCCCCGGCCCTTGACTTCGTCAAGGATGGGGCACCCGTCGCTTTCTGATGTTTGGGGGTTTCGATTTTACGATTTACCGTTTTTGCGTTTTTGCGATTCTCTAGCTGATGTATTCCCGGATGTAGGGGTCTTGTGCCGCCGCCGCCGCGAGCGCGGCCACGTTGCCATCGAAAATAATCTTGCCGTCACGCAGGATAACCAGCGAAGTGTTTACATCGGTCCTCGTCGCTCCCTCGACCGGGCACATCGCCTTCGCTTCGACGTTGTAATAGTGCGTGGCCATCACGTAGGCGTCGGCAAGGCGGTGCGTCACCATCAGCGCGCTGGTGTGGTACTGGTCGCGCTGCTTCAGGAGCAGTTCGATGATCGTGGTTGACGTGACCGGGTCGAGTCCGCCGGTGGGCGAGTCATAAAGCACGATTTCGGGGTTGCTGATGATCGCGCGTGCGATTGCCACCCGTCGCCTCATGCCTCCCGAGAGCGACGCCGGGTAAAGATCGAGAGTGTGCTCGAGTTCGACGAAGCGCAGCGCCTCCACCACGCGCCGCTCAACTTCTTCCGGCGGCTCATGCTCTTCCATCAGCCGGTAAGCGACGTTCTCGCGCACCGTCAATGAATCAAAAAGCGCGCTTTCCTGAAAGACCATTCCGATCTGCCGCCGCAAATCAAACAGCTCTTCTTCTTTCATGCTGGTCACTTCATGGCCGAGCACGAAGATGCGGCCGCGGTCCGGCTTGATGAGTCCAAGAGCGAGCTTGAGGATGGTGCTTTTGCCCGAACCGGCGACTCCGAGCAGAATCTTGGTTTCTCCGCGCCGCAGTTCAAACGAGATGCCATCTAGTATCTGCCGGCCTTCGAACGAGATCGCGACATCCTCGAAGATGATTGCCGTGTGACGACTCTCCGTCGCGGGCGGTGGGGCGGAGTCCAATGGTGAGATCGTTCCAGACATCTGCGTTTAGTACCCCGGGAACAGGACCATCAGGAATCGGGTCAGGATCAAGTCGGTGGCGAGGATCAGGACCGAAGCCGCCACCACGGCTTGGGTCGTTGCGCGCCCCACACCCTGCGTCCCGCCCTTAGCGGTGAGCCCGTAGTAACAGCCGATGGTTGCAATCACGAAACCAAAAAAAAGCGGCTTGATGAGTCCCATGATCACGTCGGGAAATTTGAGCGACTGCCAGGCATAGCTCCAATACTGGTTGGAATCGATGTGCAGCAACAGCGCCGATAGCATCCAGCCGCCGGCCAGTCCGACCAGGTCGGAGATGATGGTCAGAAAAAATAGCATCACCACGGACGAGACCACGCGTGGCGTGACCAGTTTCTTCGTCGGATCGGTGCCCAGCGCGCGCATCGCATCGATCTGCTCGGTCACCTTCATCGATCCCAGTTCACTGGCCATTCCAGACGAATTTCGCCCGGCAACCATCAGGCCGGTCAGCACCGGTCCGAGCTCACGCACCATCGACAGCGACACTAGCTGCCCGGTCAGCGAAGTCGATCCAAACCGCTGTAGCGTGTTCGAACTCTGCAGGGCAAGCACCGCTCCGGTGAAGAAGCCGGTCAGCACTACGATCGGCAGCGAGCCAACGCCAATGAGGTCCGCTTGTTGCAGTGTGTCCCCAATATAGCGAGGATGCCTGAACAGGTTCTGGACCGAACTCACTGAGAGCTGCCAATATTCCTGCGCAGCCAGGACCCGCGTTTTTAAGAAATCGTTTGCCAAAAGCAGTTCCATCCGCTGTTTCCGGGGACTCACATCGAAAAACGAAATATAACAGAAAGCAGTACCTAGTACTCAGTACTCAGTACTCAGTATTCAGTAAAAACAAAGAAGTGGGAAGTGGTTGATGCGCTTGCGGACTCGACAAGGTGAAAACTGGGATTGACAAACAGAAGGCGATTTGACGTCAACTATCTGGATTCTTGTGTAGCAAACAATGAATGAAGTCCCGTCCTAGGAAGAAGATCAACACCGGAATCCAAGCGACATATATTCCCACAGTGGGTACTGACCACAACCAGAGCGATGTTGTGTAGGAGGACGCAAGAGTCGCGCTCGGATTGCGAATGCCATCGGCAAAGATTGCCACAAAGAAATGACTTTCGCTCCAGACGAGCATTGCAACAAGAAGTCCAATTCCAATGAGCACTAAATCTGTCGTTGCTCGCAGAGGTTTGCAACGAAACATGACAAGCGCTTTGGCAGTCTTCCATGATCGGATATTCAACGCCACCCAATACCAGAAGAGCCCGACAACGATGGCGTACGCAATCCGATCCCAAAACGGCGGGACGGAGTGAAAAAAGAAAGCCCCCACCAATGCTAAAGGCAGGTTGATGGATAGCAAAAGAGATGACGAAGGGCCTGGCCCGGGCATATCAGCACCATGCCGCATCGCGTTCATCATCCAATCGTCGGACATCTTCAGCAGGACAAATACAAGTGCCATCTGCACTGTAGGCAAGGCGTATTTCAGTTTTACGCGCATATTGTCCCTCGTGTCTTAACATAGTCGCTGCGATGAGCACACTTATGTGGTGTCCTTAGCGGCACTCTACGCCCAATCAGGAGCGAGTTCCACGTTTGTCAACGATAGCGTGCCTTGTATCCATCAATCCCGGAAACGGGAGTGGCGAGCAGCGATGACAAATTCTGAGTACCGAGTACCGAGTACCGAGTACTGAGTACTGAGTACTGAGTACTCGCCTCTACTCTCTCGACTTCCGCTTAATCTCGATATTCAGCCGCTTTACTTTCTGATTGAGGGTCGAGAGCGGAATGCGAAAGCGCTCGGCGGCTTCGGTCTGGTTCCAGTTGCATTTTTCCAGCATGTCGCTGATGATGCGCCTCTCCCATGATTCCATGATGTCGAACAGCGAGGCGTCAGGATCGTGGCTAAGCGACTGGAAGGCGGTGCCTCGTCCCACCATCGCGTCGGGCAGTTGGTCGATGCCGATCACGGTTCCGGGCGAGAGCACGACGGCTCGCTCAACTACGTTTTCCAGTTCGCGTACGTTGCCGGGCCAGTCGTAATCGACCAGCACCCGCAGCGCTTCGGGAGAAATCTGTCGCGGAGGCTTCTCGTTCTCCTGGCAGAATTTCTTCAGGAAGAAATCCACCAGCGGCGGGATATCTTCGCGGCGGGTGCGCAGCGGCGGCAGTTCTATGGTGATGACGTTCAGGCGATAGTAGAGATCGTCGCGGAACCGGCCTTCCTTCACAAGCTGCTTCAGATCGACGTTGGTGGCGGCGATGATGCGCACGTCCACCTGCACCTCCTGCACGCCGCCCAGGTGCATGAACTTTCTGTCCTGCAGCACGCGCAGGATTTTCGCCTGCGTGTCCACCGACATCGTGCCGATTTCGTCCAGGAACAGGGTGCCGCGGTCCGCCATTTCGAACAGGCCCTTTTTGGAGGCGACTGCGCTGGTGAACGCGCCCCTCACGTGGCCGAACAGCGTCGATTCCAGCAGGTCCGTCGGCATCGCCCCGGTATTGATGGGAACGAACGGGCGGTCCTTGCGCGGCGAACTCATGTGGATCGCCTTCGCGATCAGCTCTTTACCGGTGCCGCTTTCGCCTTGCAGTAGGACTGTCGAGCGGCTCGGTCCGACCTGCGCCACCAGGTCGAAAATGCGCAGCATCGGATCGCTTTTTCCGACAATGTTCGTGAAGTTATAGCGCTGTTTCAGGGCGCGCTTGAGCTGGATGTTCTCTTCTTCGGCCCGCCGCCGGGCGATGGTCGCGCGCACGTCGGCCAGCAGCTTCTCGTTGTCCCATGGCTTCTGGATGAAGTTGGACGCGCCGCCCTGTATGGCCCGCACGGCGTTCTCCACCGTGCCATAGGCCGTGATCATGATGACGGGAAACAGCGGATCGCGGTCGCGTATCTCGGCCAGCACGTCGAGGCCGTTTTTGTCCGGCAGCGCGAAATCAAGAAGCAGCAGGTCGAACGGACGCATGGCGAGGCGCGCGAAGCCCTCCTCCGCCGTGCCGGCGACTTCGACGTCGTAATTCTCGGTTTCCAGCAGCGTTTGCAGGGACTCGCGGATCGCCGCCTCATCGTCGATGATGAGAATCGATCCGGGTACCGCATGCTCACTCGGTGCGCGGCCCTTGACCGCCACGCCAGCTTCAGACATTGACCGCCTTCTTTAGCATTGGGAATTCCAGCACGAAAGTCGTTCCCTGACCACGGGCGCTTTCGACGCTGATTTTTCCTGCATGTTCTTGAATTATGCCATACGTTACGGAGAGGCCCAGACCGGTCCCGCGCCGCTGTCCGGTGCCCGGCGAGGTCTTCGTGGTAAAAAACGGATCGTAAATGCGCTGGATGTGTTCCTGCGCGATGCCCGTGCCCGTATCCGATACGCGGACCGCCACGCCGTCGCCATTGATCGTCGCGACGTGCAGTGTTCCGCCTCCCGGCATCGCGTCACGCGCATTCAGGAAGAGATTGAGGAATACCTGCTGCAGCTTGCCCGAATTGCCGTAGATCGGCGGCAGCTTCGGATCAAGCTTATCCTGCACCTTCACTTGCGCGATCTTGAACTGGTGTTCGAGCAGCGTCAGCGTTTCGTGGATCACTTTGTTCACGTCCACGGCGCTGTACTCGGTTCCGCTCGTGCGCGAGAAGTTCAGCAGGTTATTGACGATCTCGGAAGCGCGGAATGTCTGCTGCGTGATCTTCTCCAGCAACTTCGACTGCTTCTCGTCGCCCGCCACCTGCTTCTGCATCATTTGCGCGTAGGACGAAATTACGGCCAGCGGCGTGTTCACTTCGTGCGCGACTCCGGCGGCCAGCAACCCGATGGACGAAAGCTTCTCCGCCTGTGACAGTTGCGATTCGAGGTGAGTGCGCTCGGTGATGTCGTCCAGAATAATCAGTCGCCCGATCACGTTGAACCGGCGGGTGACCAGCGGCGCGATCGCAATATTCGTCGTCCGCGTCTCACCCGCCGGAGTGGCCAGGCGGAACTTATAAAGGTTGTGGATTCCCGGCGTCTGTCGAACGCGATAGAATTCCTCGGCGAAACTTCCGGGCAGCACGTCGCTGATCCGCGCGCCCACCACTTCGGCCCGCGATTTCGCGAACAGCACTTCCATCTGCGAGTTCCAGAACTCGATGCGGTCGTCCAGGTCCACGGCCAGCACGCCCACGCTGATGGACTCGACGATGTTCTCGTTGAAATCCTTCAGTCGCTCGTACTCCGCGACCTTCTCCTCAAGCGAGGCGTAGAGCACCGCGTTCTGTATGGCGATGCCCAGGTATCCCGCCAGCGTCTCCAGCAACTCAACGTCTTCACTCGATAGGAAGTCGCCCTGCACGGTCTTGCCCAGGCCCAGCACGGCAATCGTGCGGCCCTGCACCGTACACGGAATGTAGTAGTTCAGATCCAGCCGCGCGATCGATTCCTGCGCCGTCGGCGTTTCGCGTACCACCTGGTGCGTGTTGTCGAAGAACAGGTGGCCGGCCGCCATCTCCGGTCGCTGCTCGGTCAGGAACGACAGGTCAAGACCGTAGGGATCGTCCATGCCGAACGATTTTGCCAGTTCAAACCGGTCCTCGCCCGTGGCCCGGAAAATCGCCGCCCGATCCACCAGCAGCGTGCGCGAAAGCCGGTCCAGCACCGATGTGAGCATGTTGTCCAGATTGGTTTCCGCGCTCAATTCGCGTCCAAACTCGATCAACGTGCGGCGATAGTCGTAGCGCTTGCGATAGAAGAGGCGGTCCAGTTGCGATTGAATCCATTTCTTGACAGGATCGAAGAGCAGCGCCGTGACCGCAATCGCCACGATCAGGCCAGCCTTGCCCGCACTCGGAACCCGCGCATGAAGGATTTCCGTGGCCAGTCCCACGGCGGCGAAATACACGCCGACAATGGCCGCCGAAGCCAGCGTATAAATGACGCCGCGCTTGAAGATCAGGTCAACGTCCATCAACCGGTAACGGAAAATGGCGTAGCCGAAGGTCAACGGCAGCAACACCAGCGACAGCACGCTGAACTTCATCGCCGCCGTCGGCAGCGCGCCCGTCAGGTAGGGCAGGACGTAGAACAAGGTGAACGGCGTGATCGCCAGGATCGTGCCGCGCGTGACCCACTTCATCTGCTGACGCAGGATCGGCGTGCTGGCGTATTTATACGTATGCCACAGCACCCCCGCCGCCATAATAAAGAGGGACGCCAGATAGAACATCTGGACGCGGTCCAATTGCCAGCGCAAAGTCTCGCTCGGAACCAGCCAGTGCATCGCCACGATGCGGAACGCCAGCAGCAATACCGCCGGAACGTAAACGACTGCCGGCAGCCAGCGATGCCGCCGCACCAGATCTTTCTTTTCCGGAAATGTCAGAACGAAATGCAAGAATAGCGCGGGCTGCAGCAGTTCCGCGACCACGGCCGACCAGTAAACGATCAGGTCGAACTCGTTCAGCTTCCCCGTGTACTTGAAGCTGTAGAAAATAAACGAAACCAGGCAGAACAGGTAGAAGTGTCCTGATTTCGGCGCTGTCCATCGCCTCAGCAGCACATAGAGGCCGATTCCGAGATAGACCAGGGCTATGAAGCGAAGCCCCGCGTTCATTGACTTGTCGAGGGGAACCAGCACGATCGGCACGTCGAGCGGCACGTTGTCGCGGGTCAGGCTGTACGTGCCCTTGGACCACACTCCAATGCGATAGGTCGAGCGCGTTACATCGGCGATGGCGCGCACGGGGCGCTCGTTAATGGCGACCAGCACGTCGCCTTCCTTGATGCCCGCCTTGGCGCCCGGGCCCTCGGAATCGATCCGCCTGGCCTCGATCCGGTCGTGATTCTCCGCCCACCAGACCCCGTCATAAGGAGTCTCAAACCGCTGCTCTTTCTGGAAATTGATGAACGCGAAAATGGCCGCCGTGACCGTCAGCACGGCCAGCGTGACGGCTGAGAACCGGGTTTGAAAATCCTTGGTCATAGACCCGAACTGCACTTCGGCCTTGGTTCGCGTTCTGGAACTCGGCTGTGCGACAGACGACTGCGTGGTAAGTGAGTGCAAGTCGTTTGCCAGCTTCGGGTGCTTCATTTAAAAACCAGATCCCTATTTTCTATGACTTACACGATTGTAATCCTGTGTAAACTCTAATAATACGGAATTTGGTATCTTATGTGTGAGTTTGTGTATCGCGCGTCTCTATCTGTTGATTTATCTGTAACCTGCCGCCCTCACAGGTCAGATGACAGAATAGATGCCAAAAGGACGTGAACCAGCCTGCCTGACGGCGAGCTGTGGTGCTGATCGGGGAACCTAGTTCATGTCCTTAACGGTGTAATCCGCTGGGACCTGAAACAAGGCCCGATCCGGCTCACTCCTTTGGATGTTCACCAACTTCATCGTTCGATGACCGTACTGCGGGTCATCCGATTCCCAAAGCACCACCTCGTGCAACTCGTCTGAGTACCATGAATCATTAACCGAGACGATCGGCTTTTCGTTGCCGATCTTGTCGGCCGGAATCGTATCCGTCTGCCTTGTCCCGACAACCGCCACTCCCTCAATCACCTTGGTGCCAAGTTGGTCCACGGGCGGCAACACCGGACACGGCCCTTCTTCCTCGGTGGACGCCTTGGAATTTGCCGGTTTTGCATCGCTCTTATCGACCTGCGCCGGCGGAGCGGCGGAACGCGGGGTCATGTGATGGATACTCGCCGTCTTTTCACCCGACATCATGAAGGAGATGAATACTTGTTCGACCGGGTCATTGATACTGACGTAGTGATTCTCCTCGCCATACCGTTGGAATGGAGTCTCTTGGCGCGTCCTGCCCTCTGAATCGCGGAACACCTTGCCATGCGTGGTTTGCCTTACGTGATTACCGTCCTGGAGTACCCGGTCGGTTTGCGTGACCACCTCTGCCGAGAACGGTGCTCCCTTCAAACTCGTTACACCTACTTGCGCGCACGCGGTCCCAGTCCACAACAGTAAGATCGCTATTGCTAATGTCCATCGTCCCATTGCATTCTCCGTTCGAACACATTTCAGGACCCAAACAGAATAGAAGCGACATCATACGCGCAGGGCTGCCAACCGTACAAGGTTGTGCAGCAATCCTCGCCGCGAACATTCGGCAGGCGAACCTTCGGCAGTTGTTTCCGGTCCCGCTCGGATGTTATCTTCACAGGGCCGTACTGTGACAGTCGTCACAGACGTGCGTGACCAGTAGCGCAATGCTAACGGATTATAGTTCGTGAAGTAAGTCGTCGTTAGCGAATGTAAAGGTAGGTGGACGCGGAACTGGCAGAGGGGATTCACCGCCATGTCGAGGGTCTTCTACAAGGTCGCCGGAGCCGTGAGTGCTCTGATGCTGCTGCCCATTATCTTCTGGGCAGCAACCAGGTACGGCCTCGTCGGGTCGCTCTTCTCCACCCAATTTCTCGCGCACCAGTACTGCTACCTGCGGCAACCCGGACTGATTTGGACGAACGCCATCTCCGACGGCCTCATCTGGCTTTCTTATCTCGCAATTGCCTGCGGTCTTGTCGTCCTCTTGTGGAAGACAAGGGAACTTCTGCTTTTTCGTTGGGTGTTTGTCGCCTTCGGCATCTTTATCCTGGCTTGCGGCTTCACGCACTTTTTCGAAATGGTGACGCTTTGGAAGCCGATCTACTGGCTATCGACGTCGGTAAAGGTGCTGACGGCGGTCGCGTCCGTGGCGACTGCTGTCGCTTTTGTTCCCCTTGTACCTCGTGCTGCCGGGGCGATTCGACTCTTGCATGAGGCATATTCGAACAGCGAAAGGCAACGCGTCGACACTCTTTCCAAACTGCTCGACACCGAGGAGCGGATGAAGCTGGCCATCGAGAGTGCGGGGCTCGCCACTTGGGAACGCAACCTTATAACCAAAGAACTGAATTGGGATGAACGATGCCGGGCTATCTTCGGAATTTCGGATCACCGGACACTCCACTATGAAGACTTCGTCAACCGCATCCACCCGGACGACCGCGCCCATACGCAGGCTCTCATCGATGCCGCTCTCGCCGACCATCGTGAGTACAACGCCGGATTTCGCGTCCAGAGGGAAGATGGTGAAATCCGTAGCGTGATATCGCGAGGCAAAGTCTTTCGCAACGAAGAAGGTCAGCCAGTCCGGTTTATCGGAACCCTCATTGATGTCACGCGGGAGCGGCTGGCGGAGGAAGCCCTTCTCAAGGCGGAAAAGCTTGCGGTCGCAGGGCGCATGGCGGCGAGTATTGCGCACGAAATCAAAAACCCGTTGACTGCCGCGCTTGGTCACGTGTACCTCGCACGCACTGATAACGATGCTCCTCAACATCTCAAGGAATGGCTGGAGGTCGTCGAGCAGGAACTGAACCGTGCCGCGCTGATAACTCAAAGCACGCTCACGTTCTACCGGGAATCGCCCACCCCGTTGCAGATCAGCCTGGTAGAAATCGTGGAGAGCGTTCTCACATTCCAGGAGGTAAACATTCGAAAAGCCGGAGTGGAAGTCGAAAAGGATTTCGTTTACTCGCAGTCCCTCTACGCATTTCCGGGGGAGTTGCGCCAGATAATTACGAATTTGGTCTCAAATGCCGTCGATGCCATGCAGCCGGACGGCAAACTGGTCGTCCGCGTTCATCCTGCACGGGACTGGCACAGCGGACGCGACGGGTACCGTATCATGGTCGCCGATAACGGCCCCGGTATTCCTCCCGAAACTCGTAATAAGTTGTTTGACGCCTTCTACACGACAAAGGGAGAAAGAGGTACGGGGCTTGGTTTGTGGATTACCAGCCAGCTTGTGCAGAAACACGGCGGATTTATCAAATTTCGGTCTCGTTGCCACACGCCCGACCAGAAGGGCGGCACCGTTTTTTCCGTGTGGTTGCCGTTGGTTCACGACTTCAAGAGCCCCGTGGGAACACGACCCGCGGCATAAACGGCGGTGGGCGCTAGAAAAAAACGGACGGTGAGACGTTGAAGCGCCTACTGAGCCGTGCGATATGATCGCGGGTCAATCGGCGCTTTCCGGCGAGAACCAGTGAAACCGTGCTCTCACTGCCAAGCTCTGAAGCGATATCTCGTTGCGACAGCTGATTCCGATCAAGGAGAAACCGCAGCACGTCAACTGGCTCGGCGTCGGGCACCGGGTAGTGCTCTGCCTCGTAGCGCTCGATGAGAAGCGTCAGGAGTGCAATGGCTTCTTCTTCTATCGGGTCGGATTTCGACGTCAGCGCAAACAGTTCCTGCGTGTAATTTGCGAGTTCCTCATCCGAGTGGATAAGGTGAGGTGCTCCCCGCCGGATCATCTCTACCGGATTCGCCAGTGCCGCGCTCATCGTGTAACCCCTTTGTCCCAATTTGCCGGATTAGTCATGAGCTTATGATTGCATGGACTTCATTAGGAGATCATTGCATGCACTTCGTTTGCACCATCACCACCACTCCCCGTCCATCACCACCGCCCGCAGCGTGTCATCCCGAGCGCCAGCGAGGGACCTGCTTTTCGTCCGCACCACCACTACAGCCGACGTCATTAGAGATGTCAATAGCCGCAATTTGCCATTTTCCCCATAACTTACTGTCAGCACTATAGATATTTCCTCGCTCGCCGTGTCGGGTTCACCCCCTCCAAATTGCTAAAATGTATGTAGAAGATTGCCGCGATGGGTGCTTGGGTGATCGACATCGTAAGTGCCTATGTTTCAACCACTTAGGTTTTGCGTTGATGAAGATCGAGGTGGTAAGTCGTTTGTTTGCACTACTTACATCTTTTTCCACAGGGTAGGGGGCAAGGCCGTCCTCGGTAATCCTGTTTGCACTGCGCTCCCAAACGGAATAGCGTGGATTCGGCAAAGAGTGGATTCGGCCAAAAAAAATGGGGGAGTTTTTCAACTCCCCACTGAAGCGACAGAGGCGATATCGGTTGATAGGAATCGGGAGGAGCACCTGCGGTTGCCACAAAATCAAAAAATTGAGGCCCAAACCGGAACAGCACCGGGCGTGGCGCAGGATGGCGTGACCGAGTGTTGGAGCACCGCCGCGGGCTGCCGCATGAGGTATCTGGTTGCCGGAGACTCGTCCAGCCAGCCGCCTCTGCTCCTGATCCACGGTCTGATCGGTTACTCGTTTTCGTGGCGCTTTAACCTGGAGGCGCTCACGGCCGGACGCATCGTCTACGCCGTTGATCTTCCCGGAGTTGGCTATTCAGAGCGTGTGCCCGGACTCGACTGCTCCGTCCGCGCGACCGCCGAGCGGCTCTTGTGCTTTCTGCACGAGCAGGGAATCGGCAGCTTCGACCTTCTGGGTACCTCGCACGGCGGCGGCGTGGCGATGATGCTCGCCGCCCTGACGAAACGCGAACCGCAATCGCCGCGCGTCAGAAAGCTTGTGCTGGTTGCGCCCATCAATCCGTGGTCGCGCAACAGGCTCGCACTCACATGGCTGCTCTCGACCCGTCCCGGAGCGGGCCTCTTCCGCTGCCTGCGCCCGTTCTTTCGCGCAAGCCACGGGGTACTGCTGGCCCGCCTGTATGGCGACCCACGCCGCATTCCCCCCGGCGCCATCCAGGGATACAGCGCGCCTCTTGCTATCGAAGGCACGATCGACCACGCGCTCAAGATAGCGGCTTGTTTGCGAAACGATCTCGGCGAAATCAAGGCCGTGTTGCCGGCAATTGCCGACATTCCCACGCTGCTGATCTGGGGAGACCGCGACCGCGCCGTGCTACCCGCGTCGTCTGCGCCGCTGAAAGCGCAATTCAGAAACGCCGAGCTGGTCATGATCAAGGGGGCTGGTCATCTGCCCTACGAAGAGTTTCCGGAAGAGTTCAACCGAGTTTTGATCGAATTCCTTGACCGGGAGTGACGATTTGGTGATTTGGTGAGTGACGAGTGAGGGAGTGACGATTTGGTGATTTGTTGATTGACGATTTTGGGGACGACTGACCGATTTTTAATCGTCACTCACCAAATCACCAACTCATCAATCTATCTGGTTTACAATCGTCACTCACCAAATCACTAACTCATCAATGGTCGGTTAATGGGAGAGCGAATATTTGAGGTGTTGCGCGGTTACTTCGCCGTCCACGGCTATGGGACGGTGGCGCTGGCGTTGCTGCTCGAGAACGCCGGCGTGCCGGTGCCGGGCGAGACGATACTGCTGTTCGCCAGTTTTCTCGCTTACTCCGAGCATCAACTGCATTTGCCGTGGATTATCGTGACCGCCACCATCGCGGCAACCTTGGGCGATAACCTCGGCTACATGATCGGACGCCGTGGCGGACGTCCGCTGCTCGACCGTTACCGTCACATATTTCACATCCCGGAGGGGCACGTAAAACGCGGCGAGCATCTGTTCGCGCGCTATGGATCGTTGACGATCTTCTTCGCCCGGTTTGTGTTCGGGATGCGCATCATAGCCGGTCCGCTGGCCGGAGTGCTTCATATGCCCTGGCGCCAGTTCGCGTTTTTCAATTTTCTTGGTGCGGCGCTCTGGGTGACGGTGATTTCAACCATCGGCTATGTCTTCGGCCGCAACTGGGACGCGCTGCTCCATTTCATGAAACACTTCAATGTGATTGTCGTGATCGCGGCAGTACTGGCGGTTGCGGTCTGGTATCTTTGGCGTCGCCGCAAAGAGCGGAACGCGCGTGGGAATGTCGCGGGATCATGAATCTTCGAGAGTCGATCAAAGCGGCGTTTAAGCTGGAGAAGGAAGCCTTGTTACGCTTCCTGCTGGCGCTGGCCGGCCTTACGACGGCGTTCGCGGCGGCGGTGTTCTCGACGGTTGAGCGCATGGCCGGGAACATGATTGCAATGGCGGTGCTCGCTTCGTTTTCCCTGCTGCTCGCGGGCGCGGTGGCATTGCTCACCGTGCCGTATCTCGCACGCCGCGTCGCATCGTCAAGGGTCCGAGACGCGTTCGACTACGACGTCACGCGCGAGGGCTTGGTTTACCTTATCTTCACGTTGGTCATCGGAGTGGCGGCGCTTAACACCGGGAATAACCTGCTGTTCATCATCGTCTCGGCGATGCTGGCGGCGGTGATCGTCTCGGGGACGGCTTCGGCGGGGGTGTTGCGCGGGATCGAACTTGACATCTCGCTGCCCACCCACGCTTTTGCCGGTACGACCGCGATCGGGCGCGTCCGGCTGCATAACCTGCGCCGCATCATGCCGGCCTTCTCCGTCAGTGTAGTCGCGCCGAAACCCGCGAAACCGCAGCGGCGTTTGCACTACGAGAAAACGACATTTGCCTTCCCCCCGTGCAATCCATCCGTGCGTTTGCCGGACATGAACTTTCGGTTTGCCGCTGTTGAACAGAAGCCGAGCCCTCCCGTGCTGCGCGATCCGGTTTACTTCCCCTTCATCCCGGCCCGTGCGACAGTTACAGCCGAGGTCAACCTCGACTTCCCGCGCCGGGGGCGCTATGCCCAGGAGAGCTTCGGCCTCGCCACGCGCTTCCCGTTTTCGTTCCTGGTGAAGACACGCCGGGTGCCGGTCGCCCGCGAGCTGATCGTCTACCCGCGTGTGGACGCCACCGACGAGATGCTCGAGATTCTGCCCATGATCCGCGGCGAGTTCGAATCCTTCATACGGGGCCGGGGCCACGATCTCTACAGCATCCGCAACCACGTTCCAGAGGACTCCGCCCGTCACGTGGACTGGAAGGCCACGGCCAAGACGCGCGAACTGAAGGTCCGCGAGTACACGCGCGAGGACGAGCGCAAGCTGCGCATCGTCTTCGACAATCCCACGCCGGGTGCAGTCCCCGAGGCCGATTACGAACGGGGGGTGGCGACTGCGGCATCGCTGGCCTGGCACTTTGGAGAGCAAAATACCGAGCTTTCTTTCGTTGCGCCGGGCTACTCGGGCAGTCCGGATCTGTACGAATTCCTTCGTTATCTGGCCCTGGTTCAACCCGAGGCCGGCGAGTCGATCCTCGGCTCACTTCCGCCCACGAGTGCCTATAACCTGATCGTGACCGCGAGCCACCGCGGCTCGGTCCCGACCGCGTTGTGGGCCTCGTCTTACGTGGTGTTTGTGAATGGCGGAAATTAATTTCTGAAATTAATTCCTAATGTGGGAGATCAGTCCGCCGCCTGGTTCTCGCGCTTGCCCGTGATCGCCTCACGCAACTCTCGTGCAAGGGCTTCAGGGTCGCTGACTGGCGGTTGACACGCGGAGCCCGAACAGACGAGTGCCGTGCTCCCCGTAAACTTGAGGTTCGGGATTGTCTCGCGCAACGCCGGCGGCAGATAGTCCGCCGAGGCGGCTTCGTTGTCGGTGAGGCACAGCGCCGATTTATTCAGCGCAAAGGGGGCGACGGCTTCATCGTAGAGTCTCTTCGCGGCCGCGTCGTTGCCTATGACCACGACTTGCGTGTGCGACGTCGAATAGAGCAGCGTGGCGATCCCGTAAGTTGCGGCGAAGATGCCGTACTGATCCGCCATTCCGGCGAACAAACGCAGTGTGCGTTCGGCCCGCTCGCGGTACGGCGCTTCGTTCGTGTACGCATAAAGCTTCAGCAGCGCAATCGCGGCGGCCGAGTTTCCCGCCGGAGTCGGTGCGTCCTGGAACGGCTTGCGCCGCGCACTCAGGGCCCCGATGGTGCTTGCGCCCGAGTTGTCGAAGAATCCGCCGTTCTCGAAATCGTAGAAGCGCTCGATCATCGCGTCCGCGATTCGCTGGGCAAACTTGAAGTAGGACAGAGCAGCCGTCGTCTCCCACGCGTCGAGACACGCGATCACGGTGAAGGCATAATCCTCCAGCACGCCGGCCAACTCACGCTTGCCCGCCGCCGGGTCGGAGTAGGCGATCACGTGCGCCAACTTGCCGTTCTCATGCAGACCTTGCGCGAGGATGCGGTCGAGCGAGCGCAGCGCGAAGTGACGCGCATCGTCGAGTCCGAGCACGCGGGCGGCGTCGAGATAGGCAGAGACGCACAGGGCGTTCCAGCCCACGTACACTGTCTTATCCACGTAAGGTGTTGGCCGCTTCTGCCGCGCCTCGTACATTTTCTTCTTCGCCGAGTCCAGCAACTGCCGCGCCTGCGCAACGTCTTTTTGCAGCCGTGCGGCGATGTCATCGAGCGGCATGGCGACGAACAGCACGTTCTTGAAATGGTTGTGGTGCATCTCGCCCGTCACGCCGATGTCGTAATAGAGCGACGCGACGGCGAGTTCGTCTTCGGTCAGGACTTCGCCCGCCTCTTTCAGCGTCCAGGTGAAGTAGTCGCCGTCATCGTCGAGCGAGATGTCGGCGTCCTGCGATGCGAAAAAGCCGCCATGCTCACGGTCGCTGAGCACCGCGTCCATCCAGCGGACGATGTCGCGCGCAACCTCGGCGAAGAGATCGATGCCGGTCGCCTGAAATCCGTGAACGTAGTTCTTCAGCAGCTCCGAGTTGTCATAAGACATTTTCTCGAAGTGAGGCACCACCCATCGCTCGTCCACCGAATAGCGATGGAAGCCGCCGGCGAGCTGGTCGTACACGCCTCCTTTGGCCATTCGCTCGAGCGTCACGACCACGATGTTGCGAATGTCCTCGTCGCCGGTGCGCGCGTAGCGGTCGAGGAGCAGGTCCATCACCGACGGATGCGGGAACTTCGGTGCCGTACCGAAACCGCCGTGCACGGCGTCGAACATCGACTTCGCCGCTTTGACGATGCGCTCAGGCAACCGGGGATTGATCTCGGCCGCACTCGCCGAAAACGTCTCGGCCTGCGAGATGAAGCCCATCACGTTGTCGGCTGACTCCAGCACGTCGTTGTTCTTTTCGCGATAAGCTTGCGCGATCGAGAGCAGCACGCGCTTCATGCCGGGACGCCCCATCGCGTCTTCGGCAGGGAAGTACGTCCCGCCGAAGAATGGGTGGCCATCGGGCGTCAGAAAAGCCGTCAGGGGCCAACCGCCCTGTCCGCTGATGGCCTGTACCGCGGCCTGGTAGCGGCTATCGACGTCGGGCCGCTCGTCACGATCGACCTTGACGGCGATGTAGTGCTCGTTGACGATTGCGGCAACGTCAGGATTTTCGTACGACTCGCGATCCATCACGTGACACCAGTGACACCAGACCGCGCCGATATCGAGCAGCACCGGCTTGTTCTCGCGCTTCGCAAGGGCAAACGCCTCGTCGCTCCACTCATGCCAGCGGATCGGCTGATGCATCGCCGACCGCAAGTACGCCGACGACGCCTGCGCCAGCGAGTTCACATGCTCTTCTGCCATGCGCAGTTAGATGAGCCGGAACAATGCGAGGCTTAGGATTTTGTGCCAGAGCCCAGTAGCTTCTCGTCGCGACCAAAGTGGGAAGACCCGCATTTTAACATTCGATTCTCTTGCAACGCTCCCCCCGCTGCGCGATCATTGAGTCGTGAGACTTTCTTTTATCCTCACGGTTTTGTTCCTTGCCCTCCCCTGTTTTGCCGGGGACGAGCCCAAGCCCGCGCCTTTGGTGGGTGGACCGCCCAGCACGGTAGCGGAAATACCCAATGAGCGCCCGCTGCCTTCCATATCCGAAATCGTCAAGGGACTTGTGGCCAGCCAGGAAGAGGTCGAGAACATCCGCAAGAACTACATCTTCACGCTGGAGGAAGATGAGCAGGAGCCGGACGGCCACGGCGGTCTGCGGATCAAGCACCACAATACCTACGAAGTTCACTACTCAGGGCCCTGGGTGGTTCAGACGCTCGTGGCGCAGGATGGACGGCAGCTTTCCGCCGCCGATATTGATGCTCAGCGTCAGGCGTCCGATAAAGACCTTGTCCGTGCCCGGTCGGGGGTGTTGAAGTTGGAGAGCGATCCCCGCGCGGAGGGCAATGGCGGATTGCGATTGTCGGATTTTCTCGCCGCCGACAAGTTTATTAATCTGCGCCGCGAATCCTTTCGCGGAAGCGAGGTACTTGTTCTCGATTTCGTGCCCGATCCCGACTTTAAGCCGCGTCGCGCGATAGACAAGCTGCTAAAAAACCTCAGTGGCAAGCTATGGATCGACGAGAATGATCTGCATGGAATCAGGCTGGAAGGGCACGTATTCAACAACGTAAGCTATGGCGGGTTTCTTGCCTCGGTCCGCAAGGGGACCTCAATCATCTTCGAACAGCAGAAGGTGAATGGCGAAATCTGGCTGCCCAGCTACACGGAACTCCACTTCGACGCCCGCGCGCTGTTTACCACCAAGCACATCGACCTGGTGCACCGCTTCAAGGACTACAAAAAGTTTCGGGTCAACGCGACCATCGTCCCGATGTAAGCAGTTCTCAGTTCTCAGTTCTCAGTTCTCAGTTCTCAGTACTCAGTTCTCGGTACTCAGTACAGCCCCCCTATATACCTGCTTTTATTGCAAACAAAGAGATTTCGCGATTTTCTGGATCTAAATACGCGCTTTTTAACGGCTTACACGCAAAATCTTGAAAACTAAGCGTTTGCCGAAAGAAGCGATCAGCGAGATTCAACTGCTCCTTCGACGATAGCTGAAGTTTGTGGAAATGAAACATGGAGGGGAGAAAATTTCCGTTTTTGTAACAAGTGCAGTGCGCTTTCCTCTTGACGGACAACCCGAATGATCGTTCCCGTTGCGAACCTCATTGTGCCGGGCTACTTGGCCTGGTCTGACTAAAAAGGTCTGACTAGTACGGATCTGAATAAAGAAAACGCCTCATGTTCGTCGCGGACGTGGGGCGTTCTTGCGTCTGATGGCTGCCGCTACCCCACCGACTTGCGCGCGATCTCGCAATGCAGATCGACTGCTTCGAACAACTGGAAACGGAACAGGGGATGAAAAACCCTTTTCGAATCGGGAGCAACGTTGCTGTTTATCACCATGCGTTCTCCCGATTCGGAACAGTCCGATACGTGTCACGATGTTTCCTCCCGATTCGGGAGCAGATCGATTCGTGTAACGATATGTTCACGAGATCGTAACTGTCCGTTCTTCAGAGTCAAGCAACCTCCGTATTGAAGACTTCCAGTAGAACTATGCACGACGGTCAACTGGACGAGTCTATCTTCGCTAAAGCTAAGAGGTCGTATGTTTCGTTTGAAGTCGACTCTTGTCGCATTCATTGTCGTTTTTTTGTTTGCAGGTGTTGTTTTGGTTGACTCTGCGTCAGCGCAGACGTCTCAAACCGGAACGATCGTGGGCACTGTCCAGAATCAGAATTCGAAAAATCCTCTGGCAGGGGCAACAATAACCGTAGACGGAACGCGTTTCCGTGTAACTGCTGACCGTTCAGGCGAATTCACAATCGTGGGCGTTCCTGTCGGCGGTCACGTGGTTCGTGTTTCAT
This sequence comes from uncultured Acidobacteriota bacterium, assembly GCA_963777415.1. GTDB lineage: Bacteria > Acidobacteriota > Terriglobia > Terriglobales > Acidobacteriaceae > JAEZPW01. The sequence continues at coordinate 127,498 of CAVZQL010000011.1, read as the reverse complement.
TTCTCGGGTATAACGCATATTCAATTGATGCGAACGTCAAACAGAGCACGACGCTTGAGCTGAACTTGCTGTTGCTGCCAATTGTGCGACAGACGGTTGAAGTCGCGTCGCCGATTCTGGAAGGCCAGGAAAAGGCGCTCAGCGAGCAGAACGCAGCACCGAATATCAAGAACGTAGTTGCGGCTGACCAGATCGGCAACTTCCCGGATCGGAATGCGGCGGAGGCAGTGCAGCGCATCCCGGGCATCACGCTCGAACGTGACCAGGGTGAGGGCCGGTATGTGTTGATTCGTGGAACCTCTCCGAACCTGACTTCAATCTCCATCAACGGGCAGCAGATTCCGTCGCCGGAATCAGACACGCGGTATGTTGCGCTGGACGTGATTCCGGCGGATATGCTGGAAGCTATTGAGGTCACGAAGGCCCTGACACCGGACATGGAGGGCGACGCAATTGGCGGCGCAGTAAATCTTGTGACGAAGCAGGCGCCGGAAAAGACCCGTTATTCACTCACTGCCGCCGGCGGATACAACAACATCGTGGGCAATGGTTTGGGGCTCGTGAGTGGAACGTTTGCACGCCGATTCTTCGACAAGAAACTGGGTCTTGTGCTGGGAGGAAGCTACTCGGATACGGCTCGTGGATCGCAGGGGGATGAGCCCGGCTACAACAGCGACGGTACCCTGAAAAAGCTGTCCCTACGGTATTACAACGTGAACCGTGAGCGATGGGGAGTCAATCCATCTTTCGACTTCCACCCCACAACCAACTCGCAGTTCTACCTGCACACCATTTTCAACCGATTTGCGGACAAGGAATACCGCCATCAGATCAGCTACGCACCTAACAGCAAGGCTTCAAAGAGCACGATTTCGCGTGAGCTAAAGGACCGGTACGAGATACAGGACATCGACTCGGTTTCTTTTGGCGGCAGGCACGTTGCCTCGAACCGCTTCGAGTTCGACTATTCCGGGTCGTACGGATATGCGAACGAAAAAGAGCCAAATTCGATGTACACCCTCTGGAGGCAGACCGGCGTTGTCTTTAGTCCCAACGTCACCGCGACGTCAATCGATCCGAACAACATTCAGGCTAACCCGACCAACGAAGACGTGAACGCGTACACGCTCGCGAGTTTGTCGAACGAGAAGAGTTTCACTCACGACCGCAACTACTCGGGCGAATTCAACGCAAAGAGCCGTCTGTCGGTTGGCTGGCTGAAGTTCGGCGGCAAGTACCGGGACCAAAGCAAGGATGCCAATGCTCCGGTGACTGCACTGAGCTGGCCAGGAACCATCTACCTCAAAGACGCGATTGACACCGGCTTTAATCCAAGCTCTTTCCTTGGCGGAAAGTACAATCCGGGCTGGCAGTTTTCGTCACCAGCGTGGGGTCGCAATCTCGCCGCTGGTCAGGGAATCGAGGGCACGGTGGATCATTCGGCGGACGGATCGGACTACAACGCCGCCGAAAAAGTTACCGCTGGATACGCGATGCTGAACGCCACCTCGGAATCCGGCAAACTCGCCATCATTCCCGGCTTCCGTTATGAGTACACGCAGACGGACTACACCGGTAACAACGTCCAGTTTGACGCTGAGGGTAATTGGTTATCTACTACACCGATCACGCGTGGACACAACTATGGCGCTTTCATGCCGGGAGTGAACTTTGTCTACCGCATCAAGCAAAACACGAACCTGCGTTTTGCCGTAACCCGCTCCATCTCGCGGCCGAATTTCAGCGACCTGCCGCCGAGATATGTAATTGACTACTCCGGCCCCAGCATTGATATGGGCAATCCCGACCTCCAGCCCACGCGTTCTACCAACTTCGACCTGATGGCGGAGCACTACTTCACGTCTGTGGGCGTGGCGTCGATGGGATGCTTCTACAAGCGGATCAGCAGCCCGATCTACCCGTTCTTTTCGGTGCAGGACTTCAATGGCGAGTCTTTTGAAGTCTCACAGCCGATGAACGGCCAAAAGGCCCACGTGCAGGGACTCGAGATGGCCTTCCAGCGTCAGTTGAACTTCCTGCCGTCGTTCCTGGGCGGCTTCGGGCTATACTCCAACTACACTTACGTCGCGTCGCAAGCCACGTTCCCGCCGGCGGCAGTCGATGGCCTGAGCCGGACGGCAAGTTTGCCGGGACAAGCAAAGCATGTTGGCAACTTTGGGGTGTCGTACGAGAAGTATGGTTTCTCCGGCAAACTGCTGGCGAACTATCACGGCAAGTATCTCTCCGAGGTTTCCGACGGTGCGGCGACCGACATCTGGTTCGACAACCACCTCCAGATGGATTTATCCGTGAGCCAAAAAATCACGAAGAACTTGCGCGTATTTGCCGACATCGTCAACTTGAACGGTGAACCGCTGCGCGCGTATCAAGGAACGCCCGACCGTCCTACTCAGCGCGAGTATTATTCGTGGTGGGGAACGTTCGGCGTCAAACTTGATTTCTAGCAGAACTCTCTGAGCACTGATAGTGCGTGCTGCCTTGAAACATAGGCGGCACGCACTTTTTATTGGTTTCGTTTGCAGTCACACTGGAGGCCTTTGCTTGAATAAGAGAAATCCTTTGCTGTTCGTCATCTTGTTTTTTACGTGCCTGTCTTTTGCCGCGGAGAAGCAGGCTCCGGCCGTTCCGGAACATATTCCGGCGCGCATTATCCTCGGTTGGACAGGCGATCCGGCCCGCACACAGGCTGTTACCTGGAGCACCGAGAAGCCGGTCACATCGCCTCAGGCACAGGTTGCCGTCGCATCCCCGAATGCTGACTTCCAGACCTTGGCAAAGAGCGTCACGGCGACCAGCATTCCGGTCGAGCTAGCCGGGGGAAAGCAAGTTAATCACTACCGCGCCGTCTTCGAAGGATTGAAGTCTGGCACGCTTTACACCTACCGCGTCGGAGATGGGTCTACGTGGAGTGAGTGGATCACTTTCCGAACCGCCAGCGAGCAACCGGACGCATTCCGATTCCTTTATATCGGGGACGCCCAGAACAACATCAAGTCACTCTGGTCGCGTTCCATACGTGCGGCGTACGCTGCCGCGCCCGACGCGCGCTTCGTGGTCCAGGCTGGCGACATTCTCGCTGAAGGCTACGACGACAACCTGTGGGGCGAGTGGTGCCACGGCATGGGCTTCATCGCCTCCACGATTCCGAGTCTTCCGGTGCCGGGAAACCATGACGTGCATCGCGCGCCCGGTTCTCCCAATGCCGGGCAGGTAATGAGCGTCTCTCCGCTGTGGAACGCTCACTTTTCCGTGCCGTCCAACGGTCCGGGAGCACCGCTTGATCACCAGTCCTACTATCTCGATTACCAGGGCGTTCGCTTTATTTTCGTGGATGCCAATGTCTTCGCCAACGAGGAATTTGAATCGGCCGAGAAAGTCCGCGTCGAGAAAATGCAACTGAAATGGCTGGAAGAAACGCTGAAAGCCAATCCGAATAAGTGGACGATCGTCGTTCAGCACCAGCCAGTTTTTGCCGTGTCCAAGGATCGCGAATACGCCGAAATGCGTAAGGTGCTTGAGCCACTTTACGATAAATATCGCGTTGACCTTGTGCTCGAAGGGCACGACCACGCTTACGCCCGAACGCACAAGGTAGCCGAGGGAAAAGTCGTGAAGGATTCGGCTCCGGGCACCGTTTTTGCGATTTCGGTGAGCGGCCCGAAGATGTATGAAGTAAATCGCCGGTTTGAGTCGCTGATGGCGAAAACGCAGTTGAATACGCAGATGTACCAGATCATCAGCGTAGACAAAGATGCTCTGGACTATCGTGCATTCGCCATCGACGGAACCATGATTGACGAATTCCGCCTCGATAAGCGTGCACAACAATCGCTGCTGATCGAGCAAGGCTCCACGACGGCTGCTGCCTCGGGGCGGTAGTCGAATCCAGACGAGTGGGGCCGAGATGTTGCAGATCCGAAAATGGGGGCGCGGAAATTCGTGCCCCCATTTCTCTGCCCACTACCTCGCCAGCTTGCGCGCAATCTCGCAATACAGATCGATGGCTTCAAACAATTGCGCCTTGCTGATGAACTCCTTCTCCGTGTGCGCGACGTGGATGGAGCCGGGGCCGATCAGCAGCGGTTCGCCCCAGTTGGTGAAGACGGGCACGTCGGTGGTGAAGGAGGCGATCATGGTGGGAATGTCTGGAACCGTGCGGAACCTGATGAACGGGATTTCCAGCACGAACTTGACTTCGCCGAGATCGGCGACGGCGTCCACAATCGCTTTGCGCAGTCCATCAGCAGGACCGACCAGCCGATACATGAGCTGGGCCTTGGCGAAGTCGGGGATGACGTTCGGGGCGCGTCCGCCCTCGATGACTCCGATATTCATGGTGCTGGGTCCGACTTCTTCGTTGACCGGCAACTCGATGGCGCGAACGCGGCGCAGGGCTTCGAGCAGCTTGTCGATGGCCGAGTCGCCGAGTTCAGGGTAGGCCGAGTGGGCCGCGCGTCCATGTGAAACGATCTCGACGCGCAAAGCGCCCTTCGATGCGAGTCCCAGGCGGTTTTCGGTGGGTTCGCCGTTGATCAGGAAACGCGAGCCGATGGGATACTGGTTGGCTTCGATGGCTCCGGCGCTGTCGCGCTCTTCACCGGCGACAAACAGCAGTCCGACGTGGAGTCCTTCATCATGAAGGCGCAACGCGGCCGCGACTTGCGCGGCGATGATGCCCTTGGCGTCGCACGATCCGCGGCCGTAGATGTTCTCGCCGTCTTCAGACGACGGAATGAATGGCGGCACGGTGTCCATGTGCGTGGAAAAGACGATGGCGGGGTGGGCTTCTTCCGGCCAGGCCGCGAGCACGTTGAAGCGCTCGCGATGCTCGGTGGCGTCGCTGCCGACGGGTAGCGGCACCGGCATTTTGATCACGTTCAGCCCAAGCGCGGCGAGTTCACCGGCAAGTAAGTTTCCCACCGGAGCCTCGTTGCCGGTGATCGATTCTATGTCAATTAGTTGCCTGGTAAACGCGACCGAGTCCATGGATAAAGGATAGCAGAGCTGAAAAACGAGGGGCTAGGGACTAGGGACAAGGGACAAGAGGATTCGCGGAACCACTCACTTGTTTCCTGTTAAGCTCATATCCAATGACGACGCACGCCACCATCAACTCCGTCTTTCTGCCTGGCCCCGCCGGAGAAATCGAAGCTCTGCTCAACACGGGCGCGCCGAACGCAACCCATGCCGCGCTGGTGTGCCACCCGCATCCGCTCTATGGCGGAACGATGCACAACAAGGTTGTGTATCACGCGATGAAGGCGCTGAACCATTTCGGATTTCCGGTGCTGCGCTTCAACTTTCGCGGCGCGGGGCGCAGCGCCGGCGTCCACGATGGACAGGCCGAGTCCGATGACGTGCGAACCGCGCTCGACTGGCTCGATAACGAATTCCATCTGCCGATCATCTTCGCGGGATTTTCCTTCGGCGCAGCCGTCGGAATGAGTGCTTGCTGTCCCGATCCGCGCGCGGTCGCGTTGATCTCGCTGGGGACTCCGGTTGCTGCCGAAGGCCGTGTGTACGCCTACCGCTTTCTGGAAGACTGCCGTAAGCCGAAGCTGTTCGTCAGCGGCACACGTGACCAGTTTGGCCCGCATGACCAGATTGAGCGCGTCGTCGAAGGCGCGGCCGATCCGAAGGAACTGGTCTGGATCTATGGCGCCGATCACTTCTTCGAAGGCAAACTAAAGGAGATGAGAGAGGCGGTCGAGCGGTGGGTGAGATTAGTGACGAGTTGGTGATTTGGTGAGTGACGAGTTAAAAAGGGCTTTCGCTTTTCAATCATCACTCACCAACTCACCAACTCGTCAATTTCTTTCACTCGTCACTCACCAAATCACCAAATCCCAAATTGCCTCTATAATCCTGCTCATGTCCGGAACTACGAGTGTCGGCATCCGCTCTCTTCTGCGCGACATTTTTTCCCACGCGCTATCTGAAGCCAGCATCGTGCACGCGTTCGACAAGTACGTCGCTTGCGAAGGCGGCGTGCTGCGCCTCGGGCAGGATCTCTACAACCTGCGCGATTACCGGCGAGTGTTCGCGGTGTCGATTGGCAAAGCCGGACACACGATGGCCGAGGGACTAGCCGCGCGTGTCGGACGCGGAGCGGTCGAGGGCATCGTGGTGTGCCCAGTGGATCCGGTGATGCTGCCGGGATTCGAGTATTTTCGCGGTGGCCATCCGCTGCCAAACGAGACGTCGGTACAGGCTGCGCTGGCCGTTCTGCGCGCGCTGAGAGCAATGGACGAACAAGCGCTGGTGATCTATATGATCAGCGGCGGCGCTTCGGCCCTGTGCGAGAAACCGATTTCGGACGACATCACGCTTCCCGACCTGATCCAGACCTACCGCGTGCTGGTCCACTCGGGCGCGCCGATCACCGAGATCAATGCGATCCGCAAACATCTGTCGGCCATCAAGGGCGGACGCATGGCGCAAGCCGCCGCACCTGCACGCCAGGTCGCAATCCTAATCTCGGACGTGCCGGACGGCGCGCTCGATTCGCTCGCGTCCGGCCCGACGCTGCCGGATTCCACCACCGTCGAGGACTGCTACGCGATCGCCGCAAAATACGGAATGGTGGCGGAGTTCCCGGAACCTGTCCAGCGAATGTTCAAGCAGCGCACGTTGGAAGAGACACCCAAGTCCAACGATGAAGCGTTCGTCAACCTGCGCTCGTTGCTTGCGTCGTCGAATGCGATGGCGCTGAACTACGCGGCGGAGCAGGCGAAGGCCGAGGGGTTCACAGTCGCGGTGGACAACAGTTGCGACGATTGGGATTACACCAATGCAGGCGATTATCTGCTGAACAAGCTGCGGGAGCTGCGGAAATCCGCGCTCCGAGTGTGCTTAGTGTCGGGCGGCGAAGTCACGGTGAAGGTGACCGGCGGCGGTGGCGCTGGCGGACGCAATCAACAAATCGCGCTGTATCTTGCAACGAAGATCGCGGGGGAGAACATTGCCGTGCTTAGTGCTGGGACGGACGGCATTGATGGGAATAGTCCCGCGGCAGGGGCCGTGGTCGACGGAACGACCATGGAGCGGGCACTAGCTGCGGGCATGAGTCCGGTGGACGCGCTTTTGCGGTTCGATGCGTTCCCGCTGTTCGAAAAACTTGGGGACGCAATTATGACCGGGCCGACCGGGAATAATGTGAGGGATCTGAGGATTCTTGTAGCGTGGTAACGGCGACTTACGATCTGATGATTTGATGATCTGTTGATTTGTTGATCGACGGATCGGGTGCCTGAAACCGCTGATTCGTCGATCATCAGTTCATCACATCAACACATCATCAGATTCTTTACAGTCCCGCCCACTTCTCCAGCAACGCGAGCGTTGCTGCGTAGTCGAGGTCGTCCTGACCTTCTTCGCTGGCAACTTCATAAATCTCGTCAACAGTTTTGATCCCCGGGAGCTTGACGCGAGATTCTTTCGCGGCTTCGAGGATCAAGTGAATGTCCTTGTGCATGAGGCGCAGCGGGAAATTGGGCGAGAAGTCGTGCTTGAGGACGAATGGTGCTTTGTAGTCGATGACGCCCGAGCGAACCATCGTCTGCTGAATCAAGCCGATGAATGCTTCAGGATCGACGCCAAGTTTCTTCGCCAGTGTGAGGCCTTCCGCAAAGCCTTCGAAGCTCATGGCGATCATCAGGTTCATCGAGATTTTTGTGGACTGCCCCTTGCCCACATCTCCCATGCGAATGTTTGCCTTTCCCATGGCGGTGAACAGGGGCTGCAACCGCGCGATGGTTTCTTCCCGGCCACCAACCATGAAGACCAGTTGACCGGCTTCGGCACCCACCTTGGAACCGGTCATGGGAGCGTCAACGTAATCCGCGCCCTTGGCGCGAACGGCCTCGGCGAAACGGAGGGTCGCGTTGGGCGAGATGGTGCTTGAGTCGGCGACGATCATGCCTTCTTTCAGCACGGACTCGACGCCATCAGCTCCGAACAGAACATGTTCCACGGCAGCTGTATCGGAGACGCACATCCAGACGACTTCAGCGTCGCGCGCGGCATCGGCCGGGGTGGAGGCCGTCCGGGCGCCATCGACATCCTTGCCGGTGGAGCGGTTCCAGACCGATACTTCGTGGCCAGCATTGACCAGGTTGACGGCCATTGCACGTCCCATGATGCCCAAACCGAGGTAAGCAACTCGCATCGTTCGTTCTCCTTGCAATTGGTGATTAGAAAATGCGGATGGCCGCGAGGTCAAGCGAAGTTATTTTCTATGAACCAAAAAGACAAGCTAAGGATTCACGGAAAAATGCCTGCTGCATCGCCCAGCATTCCGCGTGCGTCTAAGTGGTGGTAGCCGATGCTGAACATCACCCTCAGAAGAAAAGCGCGCCAGTTCACCAAACTGATCCGCCACTCCGCCGTCACGCCCCGAACCGGGGAGACGCATAAGCCGGTCCTCGCCCAGAACGGGGAACTCGGTCTGACCTTCATTGGTCATTCCAGCTTCTTCATCCAGCTTGGTGGCAAGAATTTCGTAATCGATCCGAACTTTGCGCGGTGGCTGTTCGTTTTAAAGCGGCTGCGCCGTCCCGGCCTGCGGATCAAGGACCTGCCTCCGATCGACGCAGTACTGGTGACGCACGCGCACTTCGACCATCTGCACCGGCCTTCGTTGCGATCGCTTGCGTTGGGGTCAGCGCGTAAAGGCCGCGCGGCTCCGGTCATCGTTGTCCCGCGCAATGTGAGGGACCTGGTGGCCGATCTCGGGTTCCGCGACATCATTGAAATGAATTGGTGGGAGACCCGAAAGTTGGACGGTATCAGCATCAGCCACACGCCCGCGCGGCACTGGGGGGCGCGGGTGATACGCGATATCAACCGTGGTTACGGCGGGTACGTGCTGAAGGCACGGGGCGAATCCGTCTATCACGCGGGCGATACTGCTTACTTCGAAGGATTCCACGAAATCGGGCAGAGACTGCGTCCGGAGGTTGCGCTGCTGCCAATCGGTGCCTATCATCCGGCGTCGTTCCGAAACGTGCATACCAGCCCCGAGGACGCGGTTCGCGCATTCCTGGATCTAGGGTCGCGCTGGATGATCCCAATGCACTATGGAACGTTTCGACTGTCGCATGAACCCATGGACGAACCGGTTCAGCGCCTGAAACAAGAATCAAAGGCGGTCGGCATCGCGGACCGGGTGATCGTGCTCGAAGAGGGCGTGACCCAGTTTTTCTAGTCTGCACGCATCTTCTTCTGCACTTCTTTGGAAAGCTTCTCGATCTCCGCGGCTTTCTTGAGCACCTCCACGGACAGGATGTTTTCGTTCGTCTTGTCCACGTACAGTTTCAGCTCTGTTGCAAGCTGGAGTAGTTTGTCGGTATCGCGCTTAATGTCCTCCTGCCGCTTTAGGTTGGCTGTCTTCAATGCTTGGCGCATGGCCTCGCGCTGCTTGTCGTCTGGTGCGGCGTCACGCGAACGCCCGGTTGCATCCGGCATTTGCAATTGTGTGGGTGCCTGCGCACCGGCCGCGCCTGCCACCAGAAACAAACAAAGGACCGCAATCAACATACGCGTAGGAGTTCGCATATGACCTCGGGTTACAAGTGATGGCCCGATTATAGAACGACTCTGGTTTACAAGTGACGTGATTGCACGGATTTGATGCCCACCCTTGCCTCCGCAATTGTTATAATCCAGCGCTGAACATGCCTGGACAACAGCACATACTTAATTGGTGGTACGTTCTGCAGGACTGGCGTCTTGACACGCTGGAATTCCTGCGCAAACATGCGCCGAGCATCGTCGCAATTCTGATCGTTTCCTTCGTTCTCGTGCGGATCATGAAGGCGATCACGAAACGGCTGGTGCGCTACAGTCGCCAGCAGACGGCGGCTTCCGGCGTCCGCAATCAGCAATTGCAGACGCTTTCGGGCGTTATCTATAACGTCAGCTTTGTTGTAATCGTCTGTTTTGCGCTTGTCGCAATTCTCGGACAGCTCGATCTTCTAAAGAGCGTGGCGCCGCTTGTTGCCAGCGCCAGCATCGTTGGACTAGCCATCGGCTTCGGCGCGCAGACGCTCGTCAAGGACGTCATCAACGGCTTCTTCATACTGATCGAAAACCAGTACGATGTTGGCGATGTGGTCCGCATGGCGGGGGTGTCGGGCGTTGTGGAATCCATGACGCTTCGCCGTACCACCTTGCGTGATGCCGACGGCACATTGCACAACGTCCCGAACAGCGAGATCAAGATCGTCTCGAATCTCACGCGGGACTGGGCCCAGATTATGTTGCACGTCTCGGTGGACTACAAGGAAAAGTCCGACCAGGTGATCGCCTTGTTGAAGGAAGTCGGAGCTGAGCTGCGGAACGATCCCGAGTTCGCGGACGCCCTGGTCGCCGATCCCGACGTGCCTGGCATCGAGCGTGTTGCTCCCGGCGAAGTGGACTATCTCATGCTGGTTAAGACCAAGCCCGGCCAGCAGTACCCGATCATGCGCGAACTGCGGCGCCGCATCAAACTCTGTTTCGAAAAGAACAACATACAGCCGGGTGGTCCGGGTCGGGTCTATGTGGTGAGCCAGGAGCAACCCCGGTAAAGACTGCTTCCCATTCGAGTTTCCCCAGGAAGGTTTTCCGCATCTTAAACCATGATATTTGGCTCGCCCGGGGCTTTATAAAATGGTTGCGATGCTGGAGCGGACTGTAGCAATTGGCCTCGTTGCCGGGGCTTTTCTGGCGCTGATTTGGTATCTCTGGTTCGCGCGCCATAACCGCCGCCGGGCCATTCGCGTCCTCGGCTGGATCGAGCGCGCCTTCGAGGGCAACGGCCAGGTAGCCGGCATGGAATGGTTCAACGCGTCGTGCTTCCAATTGCGCGTGCGGTTGTGGCCCAATCTGTTCCGGCACACCTCGGTCAAGGTTCAACTGCTCCCCCGTGAGTTGCCGTTAAGCTGGTTGATTGCCAGATTCCGCGCGCGACGGGAGACCCTGACGTTTCAAGCCGACCTCGACTTCGCGCCCGCCTTCAATCTTGAGGTACATAACCACCGTTGGTCCGGTCGCACGCGCCGCCGATTCCCGATCAGTTCGGAAAATTGGGCCATGGAGCGTCCCGGGCCCTTCGTGATCACGACCCGCAACGACTGGCAGAGGGAGATCACGAACATGATGCATTCGCTGACGGCTTCGCGCGAGTGCGATTGTCTTACGGTTTCGTTCAGCCGCACATCGCCGCACTTTTCGGCGACCGTACCGCTGGAGAGCATTTCGCCCGAGGCTCAGTCTGGGACCAACATATTCAACGTGATGCGCGAGTTGGCCGCCGGAGCCTCGGCCTCACGCTTCTAACTATCTAACCTGTTTCTATCTAACCTCTTTCGTGGGGTGCCGCACCCTTCCCTTTAGGGAGGGTGCGCCGAGTGGTCCAAACTTTTGTGTTGAAGAATGTTGCAGAAATTGGCTATAATCATTGCGCGTTTGATTTGAAACGGTTGTGCGCAAGTTTCTCTAACAGAGTTCCTGCCTGCTGTACCCTCCGGTTCTACTCAGCGTCAATTAAACAGAAATATAGGAAGTGTGTAACAAATGGAACAAGGAACAGTTAAGTGGTTCAACGATGCAAAGGGTTTTGGCTTCATTAGCCGCCAGAGTGGCGAAGACGTTTTCGTGCATTTCTCGGCCATCCAGGCTAGCGGTTTCCGCAGCCTGCAGGAAGGTCAGACCGTGCAGTTCAACGTCGTTAAGGGACCCAAGGGACTTCAGGCCGAGAACGTTCAGCCTGTCTAGAGAGAACTTGCAAGATTTAAAGGGCAGCCAGCAATGGTTGCCCTTTGCTTTTTGCGCCGGATTTATCGTGCGGAAGTCCCGACAGGCTGCTCTGCCTGTTGAATGTTCGGCGCGCCGCTTCCGACAAGCTTCAGCTTAGGTTCGCGTTCGATAGCGTCCAACACCTCGCGCGTGATTCGATCATCGAGTTCCGACGCCTTTTCCAACTCAAGTGGGTACCGGATTACGACCTCAAGCCCCGCCTTCGTGAGATGTAACCGGCTCTGCGGCTTCAATGAACCTGCCGCCGTCGGTCCAATCGTTTTTTCAAGATGCTTCCGCTGCCGTTCAATCCCTTCACTGAATCCGGAGTAAACCGAATCGACTGCCGCGACCAGTCGCTCTTCGACGGCGCGGAAATTGCTCTCCGGAGCCAGCGTCAACGTGATCTCGTGCCAGACGTAGTTTGTGCCGGGAATCTGTTTGTACACGCCCCCCGTCGGTTGAAAGACGACGGAGTTCGAGAACGCGACCACTCGTCCCGTGGGCTGCGCGTCGGTTCCACCTGAACCTATTTCCATCATGTGCAGGCGTACCAGTCCGATCTCAACCACCTCGCCGGTGACCCCGGAGATCTGCACCCGGTCGCCCACTCGAATACCGTACTTGCCGATCAGGAAGAAGTAACCGACGATGGACAAAATCACGTTCTGAAGCGAGACCGCCACGCCCGCCGTCAGCAGTCCGGCGAAGGTGGCGAGAGATCCCAGTTCAGTTGAAAACGCGAACGCCACAATCATCGCGATCGAGAACCACAACAGGATGCGCCTGAGCAGCAGGAACTGATACCGGCGCTTTACGTCTTTGACGTAGCGGTAGATGGCCCTCCGCCACAGTTCCGAGAATCCGACCACCACCAGCAGCACGGCCCCCAGCACGGCCAGTCTCCAGGCGAGGTTGCGCAGGTCGCTTTTGTACTCGGCCCGCACCGCGTCTCGCCAATTGGTGAGGCTGCGTTTGTATAGATCGAGCAGCACCCGCTGCTTGCTCAACGGGAGCATCGCGCCGGAGTACTTCTTGAATTCCGCGCTGAGCGCATCCAGTTGGGCTTTTTGCTGCTTCAGCACGGCGGGATCGGTCGAGTCCGGCTGGTTCGATACTTGGTCACCCTGCTGCGCCGCCTGCTTTAATTTCGCGACCAGCGGTGTGCGCAAGTCTGTCGCCGATTTCGCGAGATTGTCCGTCAGCCGAATGGTGTCGTCCAGCGAGCTCGACTTGCGCGACAAGCTGATGATTTCGGTCATGAGCCCGAGGATTCCGACCGGCTCTTTTCGCTCTGCCGCGGCGCTGACCGTCTGAGCCATGGCACGGGATTCGGCATTCTGACCTGCCGAGCCTTTTCCGCCCGAGGCAGCACCCGAAGCAGCAGTGGACACGGAGGGAACGGTGCGCTCCAGCTCGTCCACCTGCGCCCGCAGCGTGCTCGCGCCGGTCCCGCCTGAATTGGCACTGCCCATGAACTCGATCATTGTCCGCATCACGTCGCGGCGGTTTTCGGCCAGTTCAAGTTCGCTTTGCACTTCGGCGACCTGGGATCGAAGCTCTTCGCGGCGCTTGCCCGTGGCCGTGTCCAGCTTCTCCCGCAGCGAGTCCACTTCCGCCTGCGTTTGCTTTACCTGCTGATCCGACTTCGCGACCATGTTCAGCATGGCTTGATATCGCGACTGTTGCGAGTCCCCGGATCCGTCTGATGACGGGCTTGCTTGATCTGGCGTTTGGGTTGCCGCCGGAGTCAGCGTCTGCGCCTCCGCCTCGCCGAATTCAAACGAGAGCCGGACGATCTGGTCGGCCATGCGACGGTTCTCGTCCACGAAGATCACGTCGCGCGGCTCGGTCGCGAGCTGCTCCTCGACCGGAGCGTGCCTGTACCAGGAAATCGTCTGGTTCAGAAACGAGATCACGTCGTTCGAACTGGGTAGCGCAGTGTTCTGGGACTGCGCAAACGAATGTACGCCCACCGAGAGCGCGACAACGGCGGAAAGGAAGAGTAGGACAGCTACAAGCTTCTTCATAGATGACAAAAGGGGCGTGGCCCACAGGCCAGACCCGTTCTGTTAAGTGTAAACGAGGTGGAAGGGAAGGCAAGTTGATCGGTTACGCCACACAAATCGTGATTGTGAGCGAGAAGCGGATGTCTCGCCGGCAAACGTTTTTCGTAGCGCCGGACTCCAGTCCGGCGGACCCCGGTTCGTAGCGCCACCGCCCCCGGTGGCGGGCTCTGTCACGGGAGAGAAGAGCGCGTGTATATCTCCGTGACTCCCCTAATTTGGGTTTGTTGTATACCTGCCGAAGTATCGACAGCTATCGTAATTCGGTCACGTCGTTCTGCTTTATATCGCTCAAGGACACCGTAGCACGACGCATACCCGGCCACGTACTCACGTTCACTTTAGCGGGTGCCGCAATAGAGAATGTCTGGTCTGCTGTGTAGTCATTCAACGAGTAGAAGCGGTTTTCTTTCCGACTCCAGAAGACTATCGGCGCAAACATCGGCGAATGGCCACCCGAACTTCGCAACCGAAAAACACAATACTGAGAGTCAGGTGTCCACTTCACCCCATCAACTTCATAGCCATGTTCCCCATCCTGCGATGCGAAATCATGCTTCTGAAGCAATGCGCCGCCGACCTCACGGATTGAAATGGCACTCTCAGTAGCTATGTGCAGCGTAGCGTTACGCACAGGATTGACAACTGCGACGAAATGCTTGTCGGGCGAATTGTGCGTTGTGATGTCCTTCGCGCTTTTCGAGGCTGGAAGTGCTTCAACCAGCACGAGAACAGCAACAACTACAATTACAAAGCTTCGCATTGAGACCTTACTTTTCATAGCTGAATTATGCGCCTGAAATCGAGCATTCCACGATAACTGTCGATATCAGGCCTTCTCACTTCCTCATCTCAAACCGGAATTACTTGGACGTCACCGCCGCCGCGCCTGCCGTGGCGCAGACGCCGTCCTGCGGGCTTGTGCCGCCCGACACGCCGATTGCGCCGACGATCTTGCCGTCAATAAGCAGCGGGATTCCGCCTTCGACCGGCATCGCGCCCTTGAGTTTAAGTATGCGAAGATTCACGCCGCCTGAAGCGAGCGCGTCCTCCATGGCCTTTGTCGGACGTTTGTAGAGTACGGCCGACCTGGCCTTGTCCATTGACACGTCAATGCTGCCGATCTGGGTTTCGTTCATCTTCTCGAAGTAAACCAGATTGCCACCGCCGTCCACGACGGTCACGGCCATGTTCCAGTGGTTCTTCTGCGCCTCGGCAACAGCGGCAGCAGCAACCTTCTTCGCGGTGTCGATGCTGACCGGCAGCCCATACGGGTTCGGCATCTGGGCGAAGGCGCTCTGTGTGAAGAAGAACGAGGCGAACAGCACGACAACGCAAATCACCGATTTGCAGATCATTGATGTGCGAATCGTGGATGCGCAGAACACGGATCGAAGTTTCATCGGTAGCTCCCCTTGCTGCTGGTACAAGATGCTAAATGTCTTAATCCGAGGTGTAAACGACTTTGGAGCGCCGCCGTCCCGGCGGCTGTCGCGAGGACGTCTCGTCCTCGCATGCTTGTTCCATTTCTAGAAATTTTCCCGCCCGCTCGTTCACATTCCGCAAAGTTCAACTATGCTGGATTCGAGGATAGGAGCGCCGCCGTCCCGGCGGCTGTCGTGTGGGCGTCCCGCCCACACCTGCGAGGGCGTGACGCCCTCACGACAGCCGGCCAGAGGCCAGCGTTCCATACGCCTCGTTTAGCTTAGGTATATCGAGGTCTTAAGCAATTTAGATTCAGCTACTTAGGCGTGATGCTGAGTATATCGAGGTCGTAAGTCACTCGTTTTCATAGACTTACGTTTTCGGCAAGGTAGGGGGAGGGGTGCCTTTCTTCTAACGCACTGCGGCGTCGTTTCACAAGATGCAAAGGAAATACGCAGAGGACGCAGAGGTTTCGCAGAGGACGCAGAGGAGAAAAGCAAAGGCACGGCGTGAACCGTGCCTCGTGGAGATTCGAACGTAACTAGTTCTTGATCGACAGGAACTCGCCCACGTTTTCGCGCAGGATCTGCGGGAACGTCTTATCGAGATACGAGCGAATCGAGACGTAGCACTCGTCGCAGGTATTGGTCTTGGTGAACTCCTCGACCATCTTCTCGCGATCTTCCAGACGGAACTTCTTGAATACCATCGAGCAGGGCTGGAGCCAGCCATCGCTGGTAACGACCAGGAAGCGGTGTCCGGCCTTGCAGCCGGGCATGGTGCCACCATTTTCGAAATACCGGCGGGTTTCCTGGATTGTGCTCGGCGCGTTGACGATCCAGTTGGTGCTGTCGCGGCGCGCTTCGACACGGTCCAACTGCTCGTTCAACTGTGCAAGCTGTTCCGGCGTGGTGAGCGACAAGTCGCGGCATCCGGTGCGGCGCGACGTATAAGAGCTGTAACAGAGGTTCGCGCCCCATTCTTTTACTTTGTCGGCGAGGCGGTTGATCTCGGCGAGATTCGCGCTGTGGATGCACGAGTTCATCACGATGTCGTCGTGTCCGAGCGCGGTCAACTCCGGCACCAACTGTTCGAGGTGCGAATAGAGTCCCGGATAGCCGCGGAAATCGTCATGCCGGCTGTCGGGGAAGTCGAGGCTGACGGAGAACTGATCCACGCCGGCTTCGCGCAGGGCGAGGTACTTCTCCTTGGTCATCTCGCTCCAGTTGGACACGAGGATGAGATAGGGAATCGTTGCGCCGGCCTTGATGCTCTTGACGATGTCAACGACGTCGCTGCGCATCAGAGGTTCGCCGCCGGAGACCTGGACGACGCACGGGCGCAGAGCTTCCATGTATCGGCGATAGTCAGCCGGCTTCAGGTTGCGCGATTCGTCACGCGGACCGCCATGATCGCAGTGTTTGCAATAACACGTGCAGGCGTCGGTCACTTCGAAAGAGACGACGATGGGGCGGCCCATCGGCCAGTTCACCGACCCCCGGCCGATAATGCGAAGCGAGTCTAATAGAGGAACCTTGCGCATATGAAAATGATCACGTCCGAATAGATTAAGCGACCCTACATCGTAGCAGTCGCAAGTCGCTGAATTTGAAGAAATGCAGCGAACGGCAGCAAATCGGGGTTAGGTTGTTACTTTTGAGAGTTGGTGGTTTGGCCGCCATCAAAGCCAGCGGTATCAACAACATGCCGCTCGCGGAGATGTGGGCGTAGCTTTTCCAGCGCCGTTGCGGCAGTGATGCCGTATTTTGCGCGAAGCGCGTCGGGCTTGCCATGCTCGATGAACTGATCGGGCCAACCGATACGCACGACAGGCACTGCAATCCCGAGCCGGTTCAATTCTTCGAGAACCGCGCTGCCGAAGCCGCCGCTGAGCACGTGGTCTTCGAGGGTGACGATTACGTCCACGGTGCGGGCATAGAACTCCAGCAACTCGGAGTCGATGGGCTTAGCGAAGCGCGCGTTGATGACAGCGGACGAAACGCCCTCGCCTTCGAGTTTGCGGGCAATCTCCTGTCCCATGGGAACGAGCGCGCCGAGCGCGAAAATCGCGACCTGCTCGTTTTCCCCATGCTGAAGGAGTTCAGCCTTGCCAATGGCGATGGTACGGGGAACGTCCTTCACTGGGGTGCCGGGCCCGACGCCGCGCGGATAACGAATCGCAACCGGCCCGTCATACTGCATGGCGGTGAAGAGCATGTCGGCCAGTTCGTCTTCGTCCTTGGGTGTCATGTGGACCAGGTTGGGAACGGACCGCAGATAGCTGATGTCGAAGAGGCCGTGGTGCGTCGGGCCGTCGTCGCCCGAGAGGCTGCCGCGATCCATGCAGAACACGACCGGCAGATTTTGCAGGCACACGTCGTGTACGACCTGGTCGAAGGCGCGCTGAAGAAAGGTGGAATAGATCGCGCAGAACGGCTTGAATCCCTTTGTCGCCAGACCGGCGGCGAAAAGAACCGCATGTTCTTCGGCGATGCCGACGTCGAAATATTTGTCGGGATGGTGCGTCCGGAAACGGTCGAGGCCCGTGCCGTTGGGCATTGCGCCGGTGATTGCAACGACCTTATCGTTCGCGTTGGCCAGCTTAACGAGCGTGTCGGCAAAGACCTCCGAATACGTGCGCTGACCGAGCGGCTTGGTCTCGCCGGTCTCGGGATCGTACGGGCCGAGGCCGTGAAACTTCTTCTGCTTGTGCAGGGCGGGCTCGAATCCCTTGCCCTTCTGCGTGAGGACGTGCAGAAGTACCGGGCGGTCCTGCGCCTTCAGGAACTCGAATGTCTTGGTGAGGGTGGGAATGTGATGGCCGTCGATGGGGCCGTAATACTTCAGTCCAAGTTCTTCGAAGAGGACGCTGGGCCAGAAGATGCTCTTGGCCGCTTCTTCGGCCTTGCGCGCCATGCGCAACGCGAGTTTCCCACCGAGTTTCTCGACAAACTTTCCGGCCTGCTCGTGCAGATGATCGAAGCTCGGATTCGTGACGATGCGGTTCAGGTAGCTGGCGATGGCTCCGACATTTTTGTCGATGGACCACTCGTTGTCGTTGAGAACCACGATCAGGCGCTTGGTGCTGTTGGCGATGTTGTTCAGCGCTTCGTAAGTGATGCCGCAGGTGAAGGCAGCGTCCCCGGCCAGCGCAACAACGTGTTCCTTCCCGCGAAGTTTGTCACGGGCGACGGCCATGCCCAGAGCGGCGGAGAGCGCGGTACCTGCGTGTCCGGCGCCGAAGCAGTCGTGTGGGCTTTCGGTGCGGAGGGCGAATCCGCTGAGACCGCCCGGAGTGCGGATCGTATGGAACTGCTCGCGACGCCCCGTAAGCAGTTTATGGACATAGGCCTGATGGCTCACGTCGAACAAGAAGTGGTCTTGCGGAGTCTTGAAAACGTAGTGCATCGCGATGGTCAACTCGACCACGCCAAGATTGGGGCCGAGATGTCCGCCGGTCCGGGAAAGGACGCTGATGAGTTCCTCGCGGATTTCTTCCGCCAACTGTTCAAGCTGGGGAAACGACAAACGCTTAACGTCCGCGGGAGAGTTGATACCGTCGAGAATACGTCCCATAGAAATTGCGAGCCGCAGGTGCTCTCTTCAAGATGCACATTCGGCAGCAAAGATTCCTTTTCCAAACATGTTCGCGGCCATTGCAGGCAATCCGATAGGCCGCTGCTCTGAACAGTTTACATCGTGATTACCGGTATTGTGGAACTTACAGCCCGAGGTACGCCCGCCGCACTTCGTCCATGCCGGCGACCTCGCGCGACTCTCCTTGGATCGTCACGCGCCCCTCGGCAAGCACGTAGGTGTAGTCGCTCAGGGCCAGCGCCAGATGTACGTTCTGTTCCACCAGGATAATGGTGAGGCCCTGGTCCCTGAGAGTTTTCAACGTCAGGAACAGCTGCTGCGCCAGAACCGGCGCCAGTCCGAGTGAAAGCTCGTCGATCATCAGAACGGAGGGCTCCTGCATCAACCCTCGTCCCATCGCGAGCATCTGTTGTTCGCCGCCCGAGAGAGTGGACGATTTCTGTTTGCGGCGCTCCTTCAAGCGTGGGAACAAGTCGTAAATGCGCGCGAGATTTTCTTTCTGCCGCTTGCGCCCGCGACGCGAGTAGGCCCCCATCTCAAGGTTTTCTTCCACCGACATATCAGGGAAGAGTTGACGGCCTTCGGGTACGAGCACCAGTCCGCGCGAAGCTTTTTTATGAGGCGGCAACTTGGTCACGTCTTCGCCTTCGAACAACACGCGACCGCCCCGTGGACGCACGGTGCCCATGACGGTTCGCAGGGTTGTCGTTTTTCCCGCGCCGTTGGCGCCGACGAGCGTGGTTAGGCGTCCCGGTTGAACCTGAAGAGACACACCCCAGAGCACCTGTACCTCGCCGTACCCGGATTCGAGCTTTTCGATTTCGAGAAGCGCGGGCATCAGTTCTTCTTCTCCATCAGCTTCTGGGCTATGTCCGGATCGCCCAGATATGCCTCGATTACCTGGGGATCGCGCGCCACTTCTTCAGGGCGTCCTTCGGCAAGCTTCTGGCCGAAGTTCAGCACAACAATGCGATTGGAAAGGCTCATCACCGCTTGCATCACGTGTTCAATCATGAACACCGATATGCCGCTCTCGCGGATGTTGCGAATCAAGTCGATCATCTGCGAGATTTCGGTGGGCGTGAGCCCTGCCAGCACTTCGTCAAGCAACAGCAGTTTGGGTTTTGCCGCGAGGGCGCGCGCTACTTCCAATCGTTTTTTTCCCGCAAGGGTGAGAGCACGCGCCAGCATATTGACCCGGTCGGCCATTCCGACCTTCTCCAGCACCTCGCGCGCTAGCACACGCGCCGCGTTTAGGCCCAGGTATTCACGACCGAAGCAGGCGCCGACGGTGACGTTATCCAGTACCGTCATGTCGTTGAGCGGCTGCACGATCTGGAATGTGCGCGCGAGTCCCAGATGGACAATCTTGTCGGGCGACTTGCCGGTGATATCGTGCCCGTCAAACGTGATGGAGCCTCCGTCGGGCTTGTAAACGCCGTCCACGACATTGAACAGCGTGGTCTTGCCCGCGCCGTTCGGCCCGATGAGGCCGACGATCTCTCCTTCGTTGAGGGTGAAGCTCACCTTCGACACTGCCAGCAATCCACCAAACCGTTTGGTTACCTCACGGACCTCCAGTAAGGGTGTCATTCGAGCACCTTCCGCGAGCGCGGCAGCAGGCGGTACACCCAGCCAATCAGGCCGCCGGGCGCAAAGAGGACCACGACTAGCAGCAGAGCTCCGGCAATCACCAGTTGAAAGTTCGAGAGCCTGGGGGAGGTCAGCAGGAATGAACGCAGCCGCTCGTACAATCCCGCACCCAGCGCCGCGCCGACCACCGAACCTTGTCCGCCGAGCATCAGCATGACGATTCCCTCGAGCGACAGCAGGAACTCGAAAGCGACAAAGGGATCGATCATGCCGTTCTTGTAGAACATCAGCGCGCCAGCGACCGCGGGCAAAAACGCGGACACGCTGTAGATGATCGCCTTGTAAACGGTGGCGTTCACGCCGAGCACGATGGCGGCGTCCTCGTTCTCTCTGATGGCGAACAAGCCCAGGCCGAATTTCGAGATCTTGATACCCAGGCTCAAGAGCAGTGATAGAGCCATCACCGCGATGACAAGGTAATAGTCGACCCAGAGCGCGTGCATGGCTCCGCCTAGTTTTTCGTAGGCATCAAAGGAGAGAAACATGCCCGTGGATCGTCCCCAGGGATCGAAGTTCGAGACGAAGGCCTGCACGGCCTCAAGAATGCCGATTGTAGCCAGTGCGAAATACGCGCCACGCAAGCGAAGAATCCCAAGCCCGAATAACAACGCAAAAACGCTGACGACGAAACCCGCGACCAGTGCCGCGGGCACAAGATTCCAAGAGCGCACTGAAGTCAGATAGAAGCCGATGTAACCTCCCAGCCCATAAAAAACGATATGGCCGAAGTTCACATATCCGGTATAGCCGATCATCAGGTTGAGGTTGCTGGCGAGAATGATGGCGACCGCGACCAGAACGAGGTCTTCGCGCAACAGGACGTTTTCGCCGCGCATCGGCAGATAGACAAACAGGGCCGAAACGATGAGGATCAACCAGAAAAGCGGCCGCCGCAGGATCATGCTGTCGCCCTCCCGAAGATGCCCCGGGGAAACGCCACGAGCACGACGACGAACAGGCCGAATTCGATCACCGGAATCCAACTGACGGCGATGAACGGAGTCACAACGCCCTCCAATAAACCCAGCAGCACCCCGGCAGCAAGCGCGCCGAGTGGTTTGCCAAGCCCTGCCAGCACCGTGACCACGAAGCTCTTCAATTGGTAGACAGACCCGGAAAGAATCGTGAAGGGAAACAGCGTCGATACGAGCGCGCCCGAGGCGGCTGCCAGCGCGATTCCGATCCCAAAGGCGATGGCCAGCACTGACGTCGATGAGATGCCCATCAATTCGGCGGCTTCACGATTGTCGGCAACGGCGCGGATCGCTTTACCGAGCCGTGTGCGGTTGAGGAACAACTCCAGCGCGAGGGCGATCACTACCGCCGAAATAGCAGCAGCGATGTGGTTGCCGGTGAAGGTGTATTCCCCGAAGGTGATGCCACCCAGGTTGAAGTTCACGTTGTAAGGACTCGTACTCCACAGCGCCGTGCCAATGCCGAGGATCATCATGTTAACGGCAAAAGTGGAAAGCAGGCTCATCAACATAGGGCGGCCAATCACCCAGTTGACCGCGATCCAGTACACGACGATACCCAGGACGAAGCCTCCCCCGATCACCGGCAGAAGCAAGACGTATGCGTTGATCGTGAAGGCGCTGAACAACAGGAACATGCCGAACATGCCCAGCGCGATCATTGCGCCGTGGGTGAGATTGATGACGTCCATCACTCCCCAGATCAGACTCAGGCCCATCGCCGACAACCCGTAGATCGAGCCCACGAGCACGCCGTCAATCATGGAGGCTAGAATGCCCGACATATCTCACCCTCTGCCTGCGAACATGCGCAGACGATTGTGTGGGGACGGGGCTGCGCCCCGTCCTGCCTCGCCTGCCGCATTCCTCAGTGAATCGGATACACCATGTTGGCGCTCTTTCCGGCCAACGGCCACACAACCTGTTTCACCGGCTTGCCAGATTTATCTTTCTGCCACTGGGCCAAGAAAATCGAGTGGCCTACCTGCAAACCGTGTTCGTTAGGCGCAGTGGAAAATTTCGTGCGCCCATAGAACGTCGTGATGTCGGTGTTGTTCAGCGCCTGCGCGACTTTCGCGGTATCGATTCCGCCTGCCTGTTCGATGGCGCGTTGCAAAACCAGACCGCTGGCGTATCCTCCGGCCGATTCGTAGCTGGGAGGAGTGTTGTACCGGGCAGCGTATGCCTTGGCGAAGTCGGCGCCGGTGGGTCCATATTGCGCCTTGAATTCAGACTGTGGTTCCCATTGTGAGGGCACGATCACGCCGAGACCTGCATCGCCGAGTTCAACCCACTGCGGACTGTCGGGAGCCACCAGCAGGCTGATCATCTTCATCGCCGCCTTGCGATTGTAGAGTTGCCGGGCGAGAGTGGAGCCGTCAGCGTAGTGGCCGCCGCCCATCAGAACCGTCGCTTTGGATGCTGTCACTTTGTCCAGGATGGCGCTGAAGTCGGTCGTGCCGGGCGCGTAGGCCTCGCTGAAGACAACATCGAACCCGAGTTGCTGGGCGTAGGCTTTTGCCGGCGTCACTACCGCAACCGAGAACGCGGCGTCCTCGTACACAAAAGCGATCTTGGCTTTAGGATCTTTGGTCTTCAAGGCGTCCAGCGCGGCCTTCAGGTATTCCGGGGCGGGCGCGAACATCTGGTAGAGGTAGTGATTGCCCAGCTTGTAGGTCTTGTCTTCAGCCGCACCGCTGGTGAGCATGATCTTGCCATATTGCTCGGTAACCACAGCTGCCGTCGCCGTGAGTCCCGACGAATACGGACTGAAGAGGAAATCGGCCCTGTCCTGCAGAATCAACCGCGAGTACAGCTGTTGCACGCGCTTGGAGTTGGATTCGTCGTCGTAGCTGGACATCTTAATTTTGTAGCTCTTGCCGCCAGCCTTGATGCCTCCGGCAGCGTTGACTTGATCGCGCCACAATTCGAAACCGCGATACTGCTCCAACGAATCCACGTTGAGCGCACCCGTGTTTGAAACCGTGAATCCGATGGTGATTGTTTGTTGAGCGAAACTCGATGCGGCAAGGAGCAGGAAAAGAAGAAACGCACTGACTCGTTTCACGATTCACCCCCACTGAAGTGGTAGAAGCATAACACGGTAAGTTGCAGCTATACGGGAGCGCGTTGGCTTTTTTTCAACATAGCCCTCAGGCTACAAGGAATCTCTCCTAGCTTCGTACGCGCAGTACCGGGCAGGGTGCATGCGCCACGACCCGGTAGGCGATCGATAACGGCACCTGAAAATGAGAGAGTGATCCCTCGTAAGCGTGAGCGCCTAGAACGATCAGATCCGCGTTGTTCTTGGCGGCCGCATCCAGGATCGCTCGTGCCGGATCGCCCGGTATCACCAGCGTGTCCGACTTGCACCAGCTTCTATGTTGCGCGGGAATCAACGCACTCAAATGCTGGTGGTAGCCCATGACGATGTCGTTCGAAGTGGCTTCCGCGGATTCCGGCGCGTGCAGCAGAACCAACTCGGCGTGGCTTACCTTTGCCAGGGAGAGCGCATAGGGCAGCGCCTTGAGAGCCGCAGGTGAAAAATCGGTTGCGTACAGAATCCGGGCGAGCCTGTGGTCTGGACCCCAGGACATGCGCGCCCGCGGCGAGACGCTCAGAACGGGGCAGGGCGCCAAACTAAATATCCGCTGTGCTACTGAACCCATCAGCAGCTTGCCCACTCCGCTGCGGCCGTGAGTACCCAGGACGACAAGGTCGATGTGCTTTTCCTCGACGACACCTGCGAGCACTTCCCAAACCGAACCTTGTGCAACCACGGTTTCATAGTTGCACTCGCCCAGCGGGCTTTCGGCGATGAACTTCTGCAACTGTGCTTCTGCCGCCGCTCGGGCCTGGTCGATCTCCGTTTGCGCTTGTGACACGCCATTGGCCTGCGGCTCAACGGGAACCACGTGGGCCACCACGACGAAAGCGCCGTAGTATTCGGCTAACAGCGCAGCGAAGGGCGCGGCCGCGACCGAAGTCGCCGAGAAATCGGTAACCAGAAGGATACGCGCGAACGAGGGGAGTACGGCGGATTCAGGTACTATGCGCTCGCCAGTTTCTGACATAGACACCTCCTTTGGCCGCCCTGATGCGCGAAAGTGTAGCACGGGTCAGATAGAAGCGCCGGACTCCAGTCCGGCGGGTCCAGCTCGCATTGACGTTGGTCCTCCAGCAAAAAGCCCCCGCTGGTTGGGCGGGGGCCGGTTGCTGTTGCGCGGCGAGTCCTAGAACTCGAAGCGGAATCCGTACTGCATACGCAGCGGGCCGGTAAAAGATGGGCCGTATCCACCCGGGACGCCGCAGTAGCCGATGGGTTGGTTGAAGTTGGAGGCCGAGGCGGACTCCTGGTAGTCGCTACAGAAGTTCTGACGGTTGAACAGGTTGTAGAACTCCCAGTAGAGGTTCAGGGCGGTGTGTTCGCCGAACTTGAAGGTTTTGGCTGTACGCAGATCGACCTGCATAAACGGTTTGCCGCGCAGGCTGTTGACGCCCATCGTCTGGCATCCGGGAGTGATGATCGGGGCAGTCAGCGTGCTGCCTACACAGACGCGGTCGATGTTGCTGCGTCCATCGCCGTTAATGTCCGTGCCGGAGCGGAAGCTATACGGCCGGGCTGAGGCCACCTGCACGATGGGTGACGCCGAGAAACCGCCGGGCAGCTGAACCACGCCGCTCAGCACGACGCGATGACGTTCGTCAAAGAGCGTCGGGCCGAACTCACCGGGGGCGAACTGTTGCTCAGGCGTGATTGCCACACTATTGCCGCGGTAGGAAGCCGTGGGCTGGCCACCCCATGAGTCGGAGCGCGACAGCACGTAGCTGAGTTGTCCCTGGAAGCGGCGGGACATGCGCTTCTTTAGCTGGAAGTTCAGGCTATCGAAGCGCGAGCGGTTGTTGGTGCCGATCATGTTTGTCTGTTCGAGACGTCCTGCGCCTAGACCGGCTGCCACGAACGCAGGATCGAAGAAGCGAGTATTCACCCCGCGTGGGCAGGCGGCCGTGATTGCCGCGCTACAGTTGATGGTCGGGTTGATGTTCAACACGCGCGGCTCGTGAGTTCCGAGGACGTGGTAGTAGTCAACCTGAAACGCAGTGTTGTTCGTGATCTGCCATCCGAAGCCGATCGAGGCTTGTTGTGCCCACGGATCGGTCGTGCGCGGATCGTTGATGCGGCCGAATGCGCCGGCGGCGAGGCTAGTGATGCCCGGCGCCGGCGCCGGCAGCGGAGTTACGCCGAATTGGAAGCTGCAAAGCTGGCCAACGCATCCGCCCGCAGCGAGCGGACCCGCCGTACTCTTCTGGTCAATGATGGTCTGGTAGATGGTGGGCTGGCTTTGCTGCAAGGCGAAAAGAGTCAGATTTTGAAACACCTGATCGCGAGCGATGCCGTAGCCGCCACGGAGGACGAACTTGCCTGCTCCGGTCATGTCCCAGGCAAAACCAACGCGGGGCTGGAATTCCTTCCAACTGGCGGTGTTCTTCCTGAGCAGGCTTGGATCGCCGACGATGCCGAGCGCGCGCGCGACGCCAGCCGCGTCAGCCGCATTGGATGGAGCGGCGGCGACTTGTTGCAGAATGCCGATTGTGCGGTTGGTGGTGTTCGCTGAGTCACCCAGTTGTTGCGGCAGGAAGCGCGGGTTGGCGTCCCAGCGCAAGCCGAGGTTGAGGGTCAGATGCTCAGTCACCTTGTAGTCGTCCTGATAGTACAGGCCTATGGCCCAGGGCTTTGGATTCTGAGCGGTGGAGCCGCTCCCGCCGTTGAAGAGGATCTCCTGCACGGCGCCGGGCGTGGCGAAGCCGAGTGGGTACTGCGCTGGATGCGACAAGATCACGCTGGGATCATCCCAGAAAGTGACCTGGTAGCCGTTGGCTCCGAAGAAGAAGAAGCCGCCGAGCTGATACAGGTACATGCCGTTGAAGCCAATCTTCATGCTGTGGCGGCCGTGCACCCAACTGAAGTCGTCTCGAAGCTGGTACTTGCCGATGATCGTCTGTTGCGGCACGTTGACGTTCTGCCCGATCTCGGGGCTGCCATTGCCGCAACCAGGTGACGGATTGAAGCATATCTCGGGATTGGTAACGGTCCCGCCACCAGCGACTGGAAGCGTGAAGCTGCGTCCGGGAGAGGCAGAAATTGCGTTCACGAAATAGCCGTAGTGCAGGTTGAGCGAGTTCACCTTCGTGGACGAGAAGCTGTAGTTATGCTGCACCACGAAGTCGTGGAACTGGTTGGTGTCCGCGTTCGACTGGCTCAAATCGGTAGTGAACGGATTCCCAAGCTGATCGTTGGGATTGACCCAGCGCTCGCGCCCATAGCGGAAAAACATGTTCTGCTTGTCGCTGATGTGGTAGTCCACTTTCACCGTCAGCAGGTGATCCACATATGGGAAGGGTAGAGTCTTCACTGGAGCGGCGAGGCTGAAAAGCGAAAGTTCGCTGAACGCAGTCGGATCCACTGCGATGGAGCCGGGCTCGCGTTTCTGTTCGTAGGCGCCAAAGAAGAAAAGTTTGTCTTTCTTGATCGGGCCGCCGAACGAACCGCCAAAGTGATAGCGGTGCAAGAGGGGCTTGGGGCAGTTGCCCGGAGAGATGCCACTGCTCGCGCACCCTTGCAGCGTGAAGTAATCGTTCTTGTTGAGCGCGCTGTTCTGGAACAGCCCGAATCCTGAACCGTGCAGCGAGTTTGTGCCTGATTTGGAAATCACGCTCACAACCCCGCCAACGGTGCGGCCGGATTCGGCGGTGTATCGGTCGGTCTGAACGTTGAACTCCTGTATGCCCTCCATAGTGTAGTTCTGGACGATGCCGCCGATGACGTTGTCCTTGTTGTCGCCGCCATCAACGTTGTAGTCGAAGGAACGCCCGTCATTGCCGTTCACGCTGATGTTGCCGGAACGCGTCTTGGTCGGATCGAACCCCTGGGCGGGCCGTATGCCGGGGATCAGGGTCATCAGCCCGGAAAAATTGCGGTCCACAATCGGAAGATTCTGAACCTCGGTCGGAGTCACCGACCCGCCAATCTCCGAGGTCGTGGCCTCAATGAGCGGCGTTTCGCCTGTCACTTCCACGACTTCATTTGCGCTACCTGGCTTGAGCGTGAAATTCAGGTTGGCTGCCTGATTCACCAGCAAGCTGACCTTCCGGACGATCGTTGCAAAGCCTGTGCTTTCCACCCGCAGCGTGTATTCGCCCGGGGGGAGGTAGGAGAGTTGATAGTACCCGGTCTGATTCGTCTGCACTTTGCGGGACAGTCCGTTGGCGGGACTTGTGACGGTGATGGAGGTGCCCGGCACAACCGCTCCGCTGGAGTCCACGACGGTGCCGTTGATTTGTGCAGTTGTCGTCTGGCCAAAAACGGAATGGCCGAAGGCCAGCAGTAGTACCAGGCTGAGCAGGACTGCTCTTCTCATACTTTCCTCGATGTTCGTTGGGAAGGTGTACGACGCGGCGGTAAATGCGGCCCGTGCACCACCCACCCAGATTTGCTGGAGAGAGATGCACGTTGGCGGCCCAATCGTAAGTATCTGAGCAGGGACATAGTTATTGAAAATGGATTTCATAATCTCCGGTTTTTGGTAGATGCCGCGCGGGTATGCTACCGAAATCCAGAAGGTGCAGGGGGTTGCACAATGGAACGACGAAAAAGTGTGCATCGCAGAACGATATAAAATTCAGGCTTGGCCGTTACCACCGTTCTGCTAATCTTTATCTATCCATGGGATTCGAGACTTTTCACGGCAACCGCAACACGGTAGATCATCTGCGCGAGATGCTGGCGCGCGACCGCTTTCCGCACGCGATCATCCTGGCGGGTCCGCGCGGCGCGGGGAAGTTCACGCTGGCCCAAATGCTGGCGAAGGCGATGAATTGCCAGAACCCGCCCAACTCAGCGCTGCCGGATTTCTGCGGCGCGTGCGAGAATTGCCGGAAAATAGGCCAGGCCGACGATCTCGAGGCGCGCTTTGCCGAGGCGGTTGAAGCGCGCGAGTCGCTGCGCGAGGTAGACAAAAAGGAAACGCGCATCCTGGTGCAGACCCATCCGGAAGTGTTGATCGTGCCGCCCGACCCCCCGCAGATGCTGATCAAGGTGGACCAGGTGCGCCACGTGATCGAAACCGTTCATCATCGTCCTGAGAAAGGCGCGCGCCGCGTCTATATCTTCACGGATTCGGCGTTCATGAAAGAGGCGGCGAATTCTCTGCTGAAAATTCTGGAGGAACCGCCCGACTTCGCGACAATCTTTCTGCTCACCCAGAATCCCGGAGCATTCCTTCCCACGATTCGCTCCCGCTGCGTGTCTTTCGCGCTGGCGACTCTGAGCGCGAAGGAAATCGAGCACTACGTGGGACGAGCGCATCCGGATTGGAACATGGCTCAACGTCAGCTTGCGGCGCGGATTGCCGGTGGCGCGGTGGGGTCTGCCTCAAGCCTTGATCTTGTCGCGTATATGGCGGCGCGCAAAGACGCTCTGGCGTTGCTTCATTCAGCGGTGGACGCCGACGATCATTCAACTCTTTTCCGCACGACCGAGACATACCGCGCCGGAGCGGAGGGGCGCGACAAGACCGAGCAACTCATCCGAACCTTGTATTGGCTGCTCCAGGATCTGCTCTATGCCAAGTCGGGCACGCCGGAGATGATCCGCAACATCGACATGGCGGCGGATATTCAACGCATCGCGGCAGGGATCGATTTCGCCTGGATCTCGGCGGCTGCGCAGAGATTGAATGACGTGGAGAGCGGCATGCGCCGGAATCTGCTCCGCTCGTTATCGCTTGACGCGTTTGCAGCCTCGCTCGAACGCGAGTAGGTTGCGCCAAGTTGCGCCGCCCGACCCTGGCTGAATCTCCAGACCTGCCATGTTTTCTCCCACCCAAAGCAGTTTTGAGGCGGACCAGATTGGCCTTTTCCCCATTCGGACGTTACGAAAGTGCTGGCCCGGCGACGTTCCGTTTTGGGCCTCTTGCCCTCCAAGGGATGACCTTGTCCATTGTCACTGCGCAATCGCTGTGATACGGTAGGCACAAGTTCACACCTCTGAACCATCCTGGGTATCAGCATGAACATGAATCAGTTGGTGATCGCTTGGTAGCGGTGCCCCGGCGCGTTCATGCGACCCGGCCGGTGACAAAAAGGGTTCGAGGAAGGCGGTTGTCGAGACATGAAGGAAGGTAACGATTCCACTGCGGTTGAGCGCGCGCTCGAGCCTGAAAGCTTTTCCAATCGAAAGCTGATCAGGCCGACACTCAGCCGAGCCGAGCATACCCGCAACGAGAACGCCATGGTCGAGCGGCGCGAGCGTGCGGAAAGGCCCATAACCAGCGGACAGAGCGCCAAGAAAGCGACTCCGCCGGAACAGACGCATGCCGAAAATTTCTATTA
Organism: uncultured Acidobacteriota bacterium; assembly: GCA_963777415.1. GTDB lineage: Bacteria > Acidobacteriota > Terriglobia > Terriglobales > Acidobacteriaceae > JAEZPW01. The sequence goes on along the minus strand of CAVZQL010000011.1, from coordinate 97,593 downwards.
CCAGAAGCAAATGCAGTCGAAAACGCCGATGGTAGTCGTTCTGCAGGATGGCGAGCAAATACACGGCGTCATCGAGTGGTACGACAGGAACTGCGTAAAACTCAATCGGATGGGGGGCTCGAATCTATTGATTTATAAGCCCTGTATTAAGTACATGTACAAGGAATCCGAAGCCAGCCGTTAGTCTCCATGCGGATTTATAAACAACGAAGGAGGCCAATATGGTCTCCTTTTTTGCTGTAATAATGGATTATCTGGGGCGGAAGTTCACGTCGCCGTTGACAAAGTGCTGTTCTCGCCTTTAGTATCAGCAGCTTAGCGTGGTTTTCCAGTTATTCCGGCCATTTAGCCGGAGGAAATGAATTTCAAGAAGACGGAACGGAGCCGCTCGTGATCAAGCTCGACATCATTAATGAAGTCGTAAATAAGACCGGAATCACTAAGACGAAGGCAGAGTTGGCCGTCGAGGCCGTCTTCGATACCATGAAGAAAGCGCTGGCCAAGGGAGACCGGATCGAGCTTCGCGGCTTTGGTGTCTTCAATGTTCGTCCGCGTAAAACGGGTATCGGACGCAACCCTCGGACCGGTGCTGAAGTGAATATTCCGCCGGGAAAAGCCGTTCGTTTCAAGCCCGGCAAAGAACTGCAAGCGATCGACTGATTGCGGTTCCGAGCGGCGTGGGGCGGAATTCGTCGCTACAATAGATTTGGGTGCTTCGCGAGCTGCTTAGGTGCAGCGTCGCGCAGGTGCTTGGCATTTTTTTTAATCCCTGTTTGGTTTAAACCTCTGATGTCTGACCCTACGCCGCCAGCCTCATCCACCTACGAGTTTTACTCTCAAGTCGAAATCGGTGCCACCGACCGGCCTGGGCATCAGTACTGGCTGCACGGCTTATTATTGCTGGGCACGTTGTTCACCATGCTGGTGACCGGCGCCAGAATGAATTACAACTTCACGCATGGCATGGCGACATTCTCGATGTCGGACGGCGGCCTGCCGCTTTTTCCGATTCGTTGGATCTTTCACAATCCAGCGCAATTGCTTGGCGGCCTGCCGTTTGCCCTTACCCTGATGGTCATTCTTCTGTGTCACGAGATGGGGCACTACCTGTATTGCGTGTACTACGGGGTGGACGCTACTTTGCCGTACTTCATTCCGTTTCCGAGTCCAATCGGAACGCTCGGCGCGTTCATCCGCATCAGGTCGTCGATTCGTTCGCGCTCTGCGCTGTTCGATATCGGGATAGCCGGGCCGATCGCCGGGTTTGTTGCCTCCCTGGTCGTGCTGATCTGCGCGTTGCCTTTCTCGCGAGCATTGCCCCCGGGCATTGATCCGCGAGAGCTTGGGTTGCCACTTATTTTCAGTATCGTGCATTCGGCGCTGGGCACGCTTGGCATCGGAATTCCGGCGAGAACGGCACTGGCAAACGTGACCCTTCATCCTGCGGCTATTGCTGCGTGGGTGGGGATGTTCGCCACATCATTGAATCTTCTGCCGGGAGGGCAACTGGACGGCGGCCACATCGTTTACGCATTGACGCCGCGCGGGCATCGCTGGATTTCGCGGTTGAGCATCGCGGCCCTCGTGTTGATGGTTTGGTTCTGGTTTGGCTGGGCGATCTGGGCGATCCTGTTGCGCGTGAGCGGCGGGCGCCACCCTCAAGTTGCCCCGTGGCCGGATATTGGGAGCCGTCGGAAGTGGCTCTCGCTGATCGCTCTGCTCATGCTTATCTTGACGTTTGTTCCGGCGCCATTTCACACGCTGGATCCGCACGACTTTCCGCTGGGTCTTCACGATTACGTGCGCGGATTAATACAGCATTAGCCGCACGGGCGAATGCTGACGGTAGTGCGCTGTTCAGGGAATCGATCCAGCAAACGATTCGCCTTCGCAGGTCACGTCGTTAAGAATCACGCCGGGCCGGGCAAACAGCTTGTATGTCCCATCGGCATAGACTTGAGTCCATCGCGACGACGGCATCTTTTCTGAGACCGCCGACTCAGTCGGGACGAGAACCAGGTCGGTGGGATATTTTGTCAGAGTAGCCCGCCAGTCCCCCTTAGCATCGTAGAAGTTGTTCATGTCCCTCAGCAAAGCCTCTTCGTATGCTACCTCGTAGCGGCCATCGATCGAGACCCTCACTGCCGGATACATCTTCCACGAAACGTATGCCCCGAAGGCATATGGTGTCATCAGCCTCCCGTGGAAGTTCTGCGCTTGCAAGTACTCGACTGCGCCGACGGGATAGGAAATCTGGGGCGGTCCTTGCGGCACGCGAGCTTCCCAGAAGCGCATGCGGACGGCTGACACAAGCGAGGTTGCAACCATTGCGAGGCAGCATGCGAGTACGAACTTGCGGCGGCGTTCGGCGAAACGCATAATCCACGATGCGAAGCGAGTGGATTGCACGTACGAGGGTACGTAGCAGAGCCATGCAATGGCGAAGAGCGGCATGAGTTTGCGATGAAGCATGCCTTCAACGGCAGTTGCCAGAAGGACGATGACGCCGGTTTTGCGGCGCTCTTTGCGCGCGGCCCATGCCACGGCGGCCAACGCAAGAGCAGCCACAAAGAGGGTTGACCACAGTGGGCTGAGTCCCCAAATGGACCGCCATTCCGAGATCTGCGGGCGGGACATGGTGAGTGCGCGGCCGAGATAGCGGACGTAAGCGCCGCCGAATGGATTGATGAGCACCTCGCAACACATCGCGGCAGCGATGAAGAGAAGGTGTCGCCAAGGTTTTCGATCAAGCACTTGTTCGGCGGCGTGCATCAGCACAACGCCAATTCCAACCACAAAGCCGCCGTGAACGTTCAGCCAGAGAGGGAACACGGCGAGCCAGGGCAGAATCCAACTGCGGCGGTCGCGCGAGTCTTCACCAAGCAGATAAAGCAGTGTTGCCAGAAACAGGAAAGTGTAAGCCTGAGCGCGAATCGTGCTGAGGAATCCCGCGTGCATCAGATAGATGCCAATCGGCGCTAGGAATGCAATGGTGCGCGTATCAGCTCCGGCCTTCTCCGCCGTGCGGATGCAGACGAAAAGCGTCGCCAACGCAGCGAGAAATTTGAGCGCGATGATGCCAGCGCCGCCGAACCATTTGCTTGCAAAGTAGGCAATGACCCCGGCGCCCCATTCGTGGTGCACAGATGGCACGAGCGTGGGCGTGTAGGCGAACACATCTGCTTTGAGCAGATGGCCTGCGCGCAGGCTCTCGCGAATCAGCGCCATCTGGTGCCAGATGTCAATGTCAACGAAGTTGAGGGAGATCAGCCCGATCAGCAACGATGCGAGCGCGACGTAGATTGCGAAATGCATATTGGCATCGCGCTTCTGCGGGGCTGCGGTGATGATACCCGCGCCCTCGGTGGTTGTGCTTTCAACGAAGATACGGCGGGGCTCACTCATAAGAATCACGTCAGCGAAAGCGCATCCACATCGACGATGACATTGGTCCTCGGGATCTTCTTCGATGCCGCATGGTCCAGCATTGCACGCAGCAGCGCGTTGAGCTTCTCGCGGCTGGCCGACTTCAGCAATATGTGATACCGATAATCGTTCTTCAAACGAACAATTGGCGCGGCTGCGGGGCCGAGCACGCGAACGCCCTCATGCCGCGTGTCCTGGAACCATTGTCCGAGCAAGCCGGAGTACTTGAGTGCGTCGTCGAGTTTGTCGCTGCGGATCAGCACGTTGGCGAGCGCATTGAACGGCGGGTAGTGCATCCAGCTACGGTAGCGCAACTCCTTGTCGTAGAAGCCGCTGAAGTCGTGCTGGGCCGCAAACTGCACGGCGTAGTGCTGCGGAAAATACGTCTGCAAAATGACCTTGCCCGGTGACGAGCCGCGCCCGGCGCGTCCAGCGACTTGGGTCAGCAATTGAAATGTGCGCTCAGCCGCGCGGAAATCGGGCTGGCTCAAGGCCGTGTCGGCGCCGACCACGCCTACGAGCGTCACGCCGTGAATATCGTGTCCCTTGGCGATCATCTGCGTGCCGACCAGCAAGTCGAGTTCGCCCGAGTTGAGCTGATTGAGCACGCTCTCGAAATAGTTACGGCCCCGGACGGTGTCGCGATCCAGTCGCCCGATGCGAGCCTGCGGGAACATCGTGTGCAGCAACTCCTCAAGCTTTTCCGAACCGGTGCCCAGAAAATTGATGTACTCGCTGCCGCACTTGGCGCACTTCTTTGGGATGGGCGACATGTAACCGCAGTAGTGGCACTCCATGCGGTGCGTGCGCTTGTGGTGCGTCATGGAGATGGCGCAGTTGCGGCATTGCAGCGTTTCGCCGCAGCTGCGGCAAGTGACGAACGCCGAGAAGCCGCGCCGGTTCAGCAGCACCATCGCCTGTTCGCCTCGTTCCAGGCGCTGTCCGATTTCCTCTGCGAGACGTCGCGAGATGGCCTGCTCCTTGCCCGTTTCCTGATATTCCGCCTTCATATCGATCAGCGCCACTTCCGGCAACGGACGTTGTTCCACGCGATCCGGTAACCCGATCAGGGTGTATTTCGATTTTTGTGCGTTGTAATACGATTCCAGCGACGGCGTGGCGGAGCCGAGAACGACGGCAGAGCCCGACATCTTTGCCCGCATCACGGCAACGTCGCGCGCGTGATAGCGTGGCGTCTCTTCCTGCTTGTACGAGTGGTCGTGCTCCTCGTCCACAATGATCAGCGCCAGGTCGCCGACAGGAGCGAACACCGCGGAACGTGTGCCGACGACGACTCTTGCCTCGCCCCGGCGAATGCGGTGCCATTGTTCCGCCCTTTCGTCGTCGCTCAAGCCGGAGTGCAGAATGGCGACATCCTCGCCGAATACGCTATGAATCTGCGCCGCCGCGGCTGGTGTCAATCCGATCTCGGGGACGAGCATGATGGCCGACCGTCCCGCGCGATGCACTTCGCGCATGGCGGCCAGATAAACCGCGGTCTTGCCCGAGCCGGTCACTCCATGCAGCAGCGACGCCGAGAACTTCCGCGCTTCAACCGCCGCATTGATTTGTTCCAGCGCTTCTTTCTGCCGGGGATTGAAGATGAAGTCGAGCGGCGATTTCGTCTTCATCGTCGAAATAGTGAACTGCGCCGCTTCTTCCTCGATTCGTACAAGCCCGCGCTTCACCAGCGTTTGCAGCGTGGATTGCGGCACGCGCACACCGGTCTCCACAACGCACAATTCCCGTATCTGCTCCACCGGGACGCGCCCGCCTGCATTGCGCAACGCGTCCACAATCATCTGCTGGTTGGCGTTGAGCTTGGTCTGGGAAGCTCTCTTCTCAGGCCGGGTGCCGCACCCTTCCCCGTCAGGGGAGGGTGCGCCCAGAGCGTCCGTGAGCACCGCAATCTTCACGGTGCGGCTAGCGTCGCGGACCGCCGACATGTCCTGCCGCGCGATCCATTTCTTGCGCACCAGCGTTGCGAGGACTTCTTTCGTTGCGCCGGTTGCGGAGCGCAGCGTAGCTTCGCGCACAAGCTCCGACTCAGAAAGATGATTGAGCACATCGAGGATGGCGGACGAATCGTCAGTCCCCTTGATGGATCGCACATTCGACTCGATCAGCGAGGACTGCTGCAATGCGCCGAGCCCGGCGTCGGTAATGTAGTATCCGACCACGCGGCGAAACTCTGCCGTCAGCGGCAGCATCGTGCGAAAAACTTCGCCCAGCGGAGCAATGTAATACCGGGCAATCCACTCGCCTAGTTGGATCAACTGCGAGTCCAGCACGGGCGACGAGTCCAGCACAGTCAATATGTAGCGGGCCGTCATCGAGGGCGCATTATCGTGAACCGCGACGACGATTCCCGACAACCGCTTCTCGCGAAACGGCACGAGGACGCGCGCACCTACCGCGGGAACAATCCCGTTGAGGCGGTATGTAAAGGCCCCGTCCAGCAAGACGGGGAGCGCGACGTCGCAGTATTCAGGCATGACCAAGCCAAGTTTAGCGTGAAGGGGCGATTTTGAAGAGGGCATAGTTGGCAGCCTTCACGTCCTCGTTCGCCAAGAGGTAACCATTCGGTGACCTCGAACGAAATCTCGATTCTTCGCAGACCCAGCACGTGCTAATCTTTTTCTATCTTTACCTTGACGAGTTGTTTTCGACTGCACGGCCTATGTTCCCTTCTGCCACCATCGACTGGAAAGTGCTTGATACAGCCGCCGCGTCCGCTCCCATCGACGTCGAGTCATTGTGCGCGGCTGTTGCGCGAATCATGTTCGTGAACATTGATTGCGTGGGTCTGCTTAAAGTGCGAGGACTGTCCCTGGAGTTCGTTTATCCGTTTGCACTGAAGTCATCGGGCAGAATTCCACTCACCAGTTCGGCGGTCGCGGCACGTACCGCGACGCAGAAGCAGGCTGAAATTTTCAACAACTTCGCGAACATTAGCCACTACAGCGTTTTCGAACTGGTGCCCCTGGGTGGTTCGGCGAAAAAGAACACCGATCCGCGGCGCATACAGAAACTGATGTCGGCGCCGGTCGTGGATTCAAGCCACAAGACGCTAGGCGTCGTCCAGATCTCGCGGAAGGGAATTACTCGCGACCAGGCCGGGTTCGACTTTACCGAAGTCGACTTGCAGACGCTGGACCAGGTCACCCAGCGGCTTGCCGCAGTCTTTGAAAAACTCTAGTTGCGATTTGCCGAATTTCCGTCGGCAAGATTACTGCGCACGCAACTCAGACGGATCAAGCCTCACATCTTGTTTGATGTATGCAGTCACCTCTGTTCCCTCTGGAATCGTCACGTCGTAGCCGTTTTCCATTGCAGCTCGAACCGCCCCGCCAACCACGTGCACTATCCCGGGACCCCAGCTATCCGCCGGACTCCCTTTACCCTGTGCATCGCTGATTGCGCGCAGGGCAGCTTTCTTGCCGTTCGCGAGTTGCACGTAATCAATCGTGATCGATAACCTTCCTGGCCGTCCGTAGTTGCGGCTGGTCTGTGCGTCGATTACGGTGCCCCAGGCGATGGATCCCTTGGGCACCACTGTGACGCTGTCAACGATGACCGGTTCCACCACATGGAATGACACCCGGTCGCCGGTCTGAGCGTATTCCGACGTGACCGGGTGCGCGAACTTCAGATAGACGGGGGTTGAGCCGGTCAATAGAATTGGCATTTCCTTGGCGGCGTTAGATGGTTGAGCAGTATCGGTCGCGGCTTGCTGCACCGGGCGTATGGCCACATCATCGGCAAGGAAAACGGTGATCTGGGTTCCTTCCGGTATCACGGCGTCGTCGGTCCTCGTGGTGAAGAAGGTCCAGATGCGATTGCCCGTAGGCTCGGTGAGCAACCGGGCGGTGTCACCATTGGTGAGCTTTATGCTGTCGATGATCATGCTCAATCTGCGCCGGCTGCCGCTGGTGAAGATCGTAGTGACACTCGCAGTGGCCTTCGCCCCTCTCGCGATAAATACGGCTCCGTCAGTGCCGACGTCCTCGGCGGCCTCCCAGGTAATACGCTGGCCAACAGGGCTTGCCGAAATCGAAACCGGATAGGGCATTGTGAGTCTCACGGACGTTGATTTGTGCAGCACCAGTGGAAGTGGTTCTATCCTGGTGATGGTTACGCTCGGTTGCGGATTGTACGATTGCCTCGGCGAAGGCTTGCCGCTCTGTGCCACGCACGAGACGGCCAGCGTCAGCCAGCAGGTGGTGACCAAACGGGAGCGCATCGCTCACTTCCTCTCGCACAAACTTGCTCTCGCACAAACTTGCAGAGTCATCCAAACGGCGACAAGTGTGCCGGTCGTTCGACTTGCAGGTACTTTGATTTGCCGCTAAGGCGCACAGTTGCTTTGCACGTCCACTGCCGTTTGCAGCTCTTCATCCTGAGCAGCCGAGGAAATCGCTATCGCCAGCCGTTTAAAACACAGGACTTACTGGAGTCATCCCCCTCAAGCACCCCTTGTATCTAGTCAGAATGGAGTGACCGATTCCGATGCGCTGACGTGGGTTACGCTGTGAGTTGGTGTAACCAACAACGCAGAGCCACAAGCGGAAAGGAACCGGTCGTGAAGAAGATACGATTTGTAGGGCTGGATGTCCATGCGGAGACGATTGCGGTCGCGATAGCGGAGGCGGATGGCGAGGTTCGGTCGTGGGGGACGATTCCCAACCGGGAAGAGGCGGTTCGCAAACTGGTGAAGAAACTGGGTCCGGCCGATCAGTTGCGGGCCTGTTATGAGGCAGGTCCCACCGGGTACGTGCTGTACTGGCAACTGACGGCGCTGGGAGTAAAGTGCGACGTAGTAGCGCCGACGCTGATTCCGGTGAAAGCCGGAGAGACCGGGTGAAGACGGACCGGAGGGATGCGGCGAAGCTGGCGCGTTTGCATCGCAACGGCGACCTCACGGCGGTTTGGGTTCCCGACGAAGCGCACGAGGCCTTGCGCGATCTGGTGCGGGCACGGGAGGCGGCCAAGCAGGATCAGTTGCGGGCGCGGCACCGGTTGAGCAAGTTTCTGTTGCGCCAAGGCAAACGATTCCCCGAGGGCGGGAAGGCATGGACGCAGAAGCACATGGCCTGGGTCAAGCAGGTGCATTTCCCGCAACCGGCGCAGGAGTTCACGATGCTGGACTATCTGCACGAAGTCGAGCACATGAACGAGCGTGTGCTGCGGCTGGAGCAGGCCATCGAGGAAGCCGTGAAACTGGCTCCGGCATGGATGCAGGAGGTCGTCCAAGCGCTGCAAGCGTTGCGTGGGGTAGCGAAGATCACGGCGGTGACCCTGGTCAGCGAGTTGGGCACGATCTCGCGTTTCCAGACTGCACGGCAACTGATGGCCTACAGCGGCGCGGTTCCCGGCGAGGACTCCAGTGGCGAGCGGGTGCGGCGCGGAGCCATCACCAAAACCGGCAACGCCCATCTGCGACGCGTGGTGATCGAGGCCGCTTGGTCGTATCGACTTCGCCCCGGCATCGGCCCGGGCTTGCGGCAACGGCAGAGAGGCGTCAGCGAAGAAGTGAAAGAGATCGCCTGGAAAGCGCAGCACCGATTGCACAAGAAATATCAGAAGCTCACGGCGGCCGGCAAAGACCAAAGAAAAATCGGCTCTGCACAGGAATCTGTGGAAGTGAGCATTTTAAGCGGCTTTCTGAAAAGCGACGAATTCGATCTTGGTAGCGGCCAAGCATTGCGCTTTAAGCAGCAAGTAGTTCATGTCGCGGTAGCCGCGGCCGCGACGCAACAGCGCTTTGATGTTGCCATTCACTGCTTCCACCACGCCCAGCGGCACCTTGATCCGGCAGTAGTTCAGGATTCCATCCAGATGATTCAGCAGCATCCACCCCAGCTTCTCCATGGGTTTTAGCCGCTGCCAGCGCAACTGGTCGATCCAGCTTTGCAGATAGCGCAGCATGGCTCCCTCGTAGCGATAGCTCCACAGCCGATCCAGGCTCTCTTTCAGCAGATACGCTTTCATCACCCGGCGGTTCAGCGCGAACAGGGCATTGAGTTGTCGTTTCTTGTGCGTGTTCAAATGAACCCAGCGCGACAGCAGTAGCCAGCGCTTGCCTTTCACCACTTCGCGAGCCGCGCCGCCTTTGCGGAAGAACTCTGCCCTCCTTACTTCGTCGACGGCTTGGTTAGCGTGCTGCATGATGTGGAACTTGTCGTAGACGATCTTGCACTGCGGCGCCCACTGTTGAATGCTTTGCCGGAACGGCTCCCACATATCGACACAGGCCGCACGGATCGCGCCGCGCTGGAAGCCGCTCAACCGTTGCTCGAAGAACTCGTCCAGCGTTTCTTTCTTGCGCTCCCGCCCAAACCACACGGGCTCCCCGGTCTCCAGGTTGCTGACCACGGTAAGGAACTTCTGCTTCTTGCCCAGGTAGATTTCGTCCACGCCCATCTGCCGCAAGGCCGGCTTTCTTCTCGCCGCAGCCCAGCGCTGCAGATAGCGCAGATCGATGGCGCGCACCGTACTGGCCGCCAGCCCAAACTGCCGGGCCACCCGCCGCGCCGCCGCACTTTCACAAGCCTGGCCCACCGCCTCTTCGAAACGCTTGCTGAACGGCGCCTTGCTCGGCAACTGCGGCACCTTCTCCGTCTTCACGCCACAGTCCGGACAGCGCACCCGATACAGCTCAATCACCACTGTCGTGCGGTATTCCGACCAGGGCAGATCGCGTATCTCCCGCTCATAGACGTCGTAGACTTCCGTGAACTTCCGCCCGCAGCCGGAGCAGACCAGCTTCCGATTGCCACGCTTGCGCCGAACCCACAACTTCAGCGTCTTGCCCTGCTCGTCGATTTCGTGCCGGTAGACCCGGTAGCCCGGCCACCCAAGAACTTTGCTCCACTCGTTGTCCCGCATACCGCCAAGTGTAACCAGAGTTCCGGAAAATCAAAATGCCCATTTAATCAGTCGCCGTTACAGATTCCTGTGCAGAGCCGAAAAATCGTCACGGCGGTCGGGCGCGAGTTGTTGGGCTTCATCTGGGCCATCGGCACCAGGACGGAGGCGCTTTGCGGTCAGCGGAAGGCGATGACGGCATAAGCAAAAACAAAACCAAGAACAAAACCAAGAACAAAACCAAAAGCAAAAGCTTCCAATAAGGGAAAAACAAAACCAGGAATGGAACTTCGAGGACAGAGCGAGCAGCGGTCGAGGCGTGCACGATCAAGGAGAATCCTCGGCCGCTCTATGCGACAGGCTCAGGCCGAACTCGCGCTACTAGTCCGAGGCAGCTCCCGACGGATCACGATTATGCGGTTCCGACCCGCGAATATCAGACTGATCAACCGTCGCACAAGCTGCCCCGACCGCTGCGCGCCCTGCCCTCGAATAACTTCAACAACTAGAAAAACAATTACCCATCAGGGCACTTGACACGGTCACTCCATATCAGAGCGTTTCCTGGGGTATATAACAACTTGGGAACCGCTTTAGAAATTGCACTTTCCCATTCTTGTGTCCCATTCCGGTCCGCAATTCCCAAAACGAGCATTCTCAAGTTAATTGGGCTCCTGCCGATAAACCCGTTGAAGGCGAGCTTCGCCACTGTTTCGCCTTTCAATCGTTGCACTTACACGTTCATATTAAAGCTAACTTATCGAAAGAAATCGATTTGGAACTGCGAGTGCATTCTTTATTGGCGTTGCGCCTGCAACTGAGGTCAAGAAGGGACCAAACGAGGACACCACGATGACTTTAACAAACGAGGCAATCCTGAACTCCAGTTACATTCACGTTCCGCTACCGCAAAACGGTGTGCTCCAGTCCGAAATTACCGAGATCGACAAGTGTTGGGAGACCATCCTTCTCGTCGAAGACGATCCCGCGGTACGGGAAATCACGCGCAGGATTCTTGGCATGTACGGCTATACGGTGCTCTCGGCAAACAATGCGGACGAAGGCATTCGTTTGTTTGAGGAACACGAGGACGTCATCAGCTTGCTGCTCACCGACGTGTCCATGCCCGGGATGGACGGGCACGAGCTCGCATTCCGCTTGACCGAGCGCCACCCCGGACTCAAAACCATTTTCATCTCCGGATATAGCTCCGCCGCTCTCAACGTCGAATCACAGGATCCGAACTTCGCTTACTTGCAAAAGCCGTTTACCTTGGAAAGCCTGGCCCGCAAGGTACGCGAAGTCATTGATGGCGCACTTTATCCCGCGGACAGAGTTCGCGTGAACTGACAGGATTCCTGTAATTCATCTATCGAAAAACGGCTACCGCTCGAACCGGAACAGTACGCTTACGAGCCGTCTTACTTCGTTAGCGTACATATCCATCTCGGAAGCAAATCTGGCCGCGCCAAATGCCCGAACCGGCGGACATTCCTCCGCCAGGATCGACCACGCCGGAGAGTTGACGATATCCGGCCTTTTGGACTCGTTGAAGCCGTAGCCAAGTCCACACGCGCGGCAAACCAAATCCGCAATGCTCACAAGCGCGGTAAGCCCGCGGTTCAGAGAGGCGCGCTCGACGTCATGGTGCCGGCGCACAACCTCGCTGATCTCCGGCATCATCCGCCAGTGGTCGGCCAACATCATGCCGGAAACGCAGTGAGAGAACCCTAGCAGCTCCGATTCCGCCTGATCGAACGGAATGCGTCGCGAAAAGGCGCACTCTGCAACTTCGCGAAATTCGTTGGGAAGGATGAGAAGATTGGCGATGATTCCGAGATCGTGCAACAGTCCCGCCAGATAAGCCTTCTCCGCGTCCTTGAACCCGACACGCCGCGCCAGTTGGCGGCTGACCATCGCGGCTCCCAGTGAATGTTCCCAGAATGTCCGCGGATCGATGCCGCACTGATTCGGTACCATCTTCAGCACGCAACAGGATAAGGCGATGTCCCGTACCCGCGTTATCCCAAGCGCAACGACCGCCCCGCGAATTGTATCGATGTTCTGCCAGCGTCCAAAAAGCGGCGAGTTAGCCATCCGCAGACATTGGGCGGCAATCGATTCGTCATGCGAAACCAGGTCCACAATCTTCTGGATATTAATGTCCCCGACAGGCTGTTCGAGATTCCGGATGAGCGGGAAAAGAATGCCCGGCACGCTAGGTATGCTGCCCAATCGTTCAAGTCCGGCCTGAACCGTCTGAAGCGAAGCTCTCGGCTTTAGCGGAACTTGCGGCTCGCTGCACGAAATTGTTGAGACTTCCATCATCTGTTCTCGTTCTCCATGCCCGAGCGGGCCGCTACCGAGGCGTCTTCTTGCCCAGGAATCATCGAACCGTGATCTGCATGGATTTCCGGGGCGTTTTGTCCGGGCGCCGCAAGTATGACCAGGTCGAGCCGCCTGTTCTGGCGGCGGCCCTCTTGGCTTGTGTTCGGGGCCACGGGATGAAACTCGGCGTATCCCGCCGCCGACAGGCGTTCCGGTGAAAGCCCATACTTTGCGATCAGCAACTTGATGATCTCCGTGGCTCTCGCCGTTGATAACTCCCAATTTGAATTGAATTCCGCAGTGTGGATCGGAATATTGTCGGTGTGCCCTTCGACTCTCACGGCCGCCCCTTGTTGGCGTAGGACTAGCGCGATCCGTGCCAGTGCAGCCTCGGAACCGGGCTTGAGCACCGACGACCCGCTGTCGAAAAAGCCCACTTCGCGCATGCTGACCACCAGTCCTTCTGGCCCGATGTGAAGAGCAATGTCTCGCCTATTGATTTCATCGGCCAAAACCCGCTCCAACTCGTGTTTGACACTTAGCAACTCGGCCGGCGTAAAGCCTCTCCGGTTCGACTCGGCCGGCACCGCCATGCCCGCACCGTCACTTCCCCTGAGTCTTTCGACCGTATCCACATTTTCCGCGATCTCCGATATGCCTTGCGTGATACTCGCGCCAGCCAGCACATTCCGCCCGCCCCCCACTTCGGCGCCGTTTGCGTTAAAAACCCCCATCTGCTTGAATGCGCCTTCGATGGCAACGGCGAGCTTGCCCATTTTTGCCTTGTCCACCTGCGAAGACGCATAAAGCACGACAAAGAACGCAAACAGCAGAGTAATGAAATCTGCATAGGACACAAGCCATCGCTCGTGATTGACATGCGCGCCGGGTCTGCGTTTGCGCCTCATTCGCTGAAGTTCTCCCGATGTGCGATCCGCGGCGCCGCAGATTCATTCAGGAACCCGAACAACTTCGTCTCGACCATGCGCGGATTCATTCCTTCCAGGATTGAGATCACTCCTTCAAGAGTCATTTCGCGCAACACCTGCTCTTCCCTTATGCGGATCTTCAGCTTCCCTGCCGACGGAAGGAACAGCAGGTTCGCGGCGCCTACACCGTAGATGGTGGCCACAAATGCAACCGCGATACCGCGCCCCACTTCGTTGATATTCTCCAGATGCTGCATCACCTGGATCAACCCGAGTACCGCTCCGATGATTCCAACTGTCGGCGAGAAACCACCCGCGGACTCAAAGACCTGCGGGTACTGCTCCTCCTGCTCAGCCTTGTTGTCCAACTCAAGTTCCATCGTCTTCCGCAACTCTTGTGGTTCCGTCCCGTCCACGGCGAGCATCAAGGTCTTTTTTAAGAATGTGTCTTCGATCAGTCCCAGCTCCGAATCCAGCGACACGATGCCGTCACGCCGTGCCTTATTGGCAAAACTGACCAGTTGGTTGATCTTGGCCACCCCGTCGTGACGCTTTTCGAAAAAGACCGTTCCCAGCATCTTGAACGCGGTAATGACCACCGCCATCGGGAACTGCAGCAGAACGGCGCCAAGCGTGCCGCCGAAGACAATCATTGCCGCCGTCGGCTGCATCACCTGGCCGAGCTTGCCTCCCTCGAGGATCAGCCCGCATAGAATGCCGCCGACCGCCAGCAACACGCCACTGAAACTTGCCTTATCCACAACCGCTCCCTCTAAATCAACGGTCCGTTTTAGCGCCTTCGTCTTCGCCCGGAGCATTGCTTACGTTCGGCGAAAATTCGACTGCAATTGAGCGACGGAACTCGACGATCCTGTCCAACACCTGTTGCGCGGTCTCGCGAACGACGATCTTCTCGCCGGTGACCAGTGTCAGCATTGTGTCCGGCGACTGCTCAACGAACTTGATCAAGTCCGAGTTCACCGCCAGCGGTTGATTGTTCAGTCTGGTAAGTCGAATCATTGACAGATCCTCGAAGCTCTCTCATAGCCGATAAAACTCGCCTTCTAGCTGGAATCGGCAGCGCGACGTGATTTCTTAATAGCGATCGCTCTTCATGTGATCTCTTTAATGGAGCTTGGCACGATTGTTGCGCAAATCAATTACCTGGATCGCAGTGCTCGGCAATAGACAACGTGGACTAAAGGGACGGGAGAAACTGCCGATAGAGGCAATGGAAGGTAGCTCAGCGTTTCGCCAAGCAGAGGGCACAAAGGTCGCGGTAAAGCCGCCGCCCACGCGCTAAGAATCCTGGCGGGCACTGAAGCGAAAGGAGCATTCCCATGGCACTCAGTATTCTGAATAACATCCCGTCCCTGGCTGCGCAGAATCAGCTGGCAATCTCGGGCTCAAATTTGCAGAAAACCCTGTTCCGTCTCTCGTCGGGATCACGCATCAACTCGGGTGCGGACGACGCGGCCGGCCTCGCCATCGCCGATGGCTTGCACGAAAACGTAACGGCGCTGACTCAATCAGCCCGCAACGCGACCGATGGCGTTGGCCTGCTGCAGGTTGCAGATGGCTCTTTGGCGCAAATGACGAGCCTGCTGAATCGCGCAGTCACGCTGGCGACTGAGGCTTCAACCGGAACTGTAACTGACACTCAGCGTACGGCGCTGGATGACGAGTACACGCAGATCAAAGATCAGCTCGATAAGATTGGCCAGAACACCACGTACAATGGCACAGCGGTATTTTCCGGAAACACCACCAGCATTTTCATGAGCGACGGCAGTTCGAGTGGCGATACTTCGCTCGATGTCAGCACCGCACTGGCAAAGGTCGATTCCACTAATCAACTCGCGCTGTCCGGCGATCTGACCTCCGACTCGAATGCCACGACAGAAGTAGCTACCATCAATGATGCAATTGCCACCGTAGCCAGCCTTCGTGGAACCGCCGGCGCATTCATCAACCAGTTGCAGGCCGCCGGAAACGTGATGAGCAACCAGATTCAAAACCTGTCGTCGGCTGAAGATGGAATCCGCGCTGCGGATATCGGGCAGGAAGTCGCCAACATGACTAAATACAACATCCTGCAGCAGACCGGAATCGCGGCCCTGTCACAGGCAAACCAAATGCAACAGGGCGTGCTCAAGCTGCTTCAATAACCTCTAATCTCAGCGAGATGGGGCCGCTGAGCCCCACCTCGCTGTTCCTGTAACCGGGCGAAGCGGCATAACAAAAGGGGTAAGCGATGTCCTCGATCGGCTCAAGTTTGACAGGTTCTGCGCTCAGCTCTTCGCTCGGCTCTTCGATGCTGTCGAGCTTGTCAGGCGGTTCTTCCACCGGCTCTTCCGGTTCTACCACTGGCACTTCGGGGGGCATTGACGTGCAGGGCACAGTAGCTTCTCTGATTTACGCGGCGCGGGCACCCGAACGCCTGATGCAATCCCAGCAGTCGCAGCTCGACAGCCAGTCATCGGCCCTCAGCGATATTCAAACCAAATTGTGGAACCTCGGCGACTCGATCAACGCGCTCAGAGACTTCAACGGAGCACTCAACGCGCAGTATGCCCAGTCCTCGAATGCCGCAGTCCTGACGGCAACGGCAAACAAGACCGCCGCTAGCGGCACGCACTCCGTTATGGTAGGTACTCTGGCGACGACCAGTTCCTATTACAGCAAGTCTGTAACCGACCCGAATTTCCAATTCGGCGTTGGCTCAAGCATGAATCTCCAGGTGGGGAATGGAACAACCGCCAACCTTGTGCTGGACGGCATGACCCTGAGCCAGGCGGCCAAGTACATCACGGCACAGTTGCCGGGAGTCTCTGCTTCGGTCGTCAAGGACGCCAATGGCTCACGGTTGTCAATTGTAAGTGGCACTTCGGGCCTGCCTGGAGCCATTCATATCACGTCCGACGCAAGCCAGATGGCATGGCAAAGCTCAGGCGACGCGACAAACGCGCAACTCACGGTGGACGGAGTGCCCGTGGAGAGCGCGACTAACACCGTGGCGGGCGTGATCCCCGGAGTGACACTGGCGCTTTCCGGCCCGAGCACGACGGCAACCCAGATCACCGTCGGACCCGATACCAGCCAGGCAACGGCCGCGGTGAATGCATTTGTCTCTGCCTACAATTCGGTCATAACCACGATCAACAGCCAATTTGCGTACGACTCCGTAAACAAGACGGCTGGCGCTTTATCCGGCGACAGCACGATACGGGGGCTGCAAAGCAGCTTGCTGTCTGAAATGAGTTATACGGTTGCAGGCAACGGCAGCGTCCAGAGCCTTCGCGATCTGGGGGTCAACATGAACAACGACGGAACGCTGACCGTCAACAACTCGGTTCTGAGCGACACCCTGTCGGCGCACTATTCGGACTTCCAGAATTTCTTCCAAGCGACTTCGAGCGACCCCACAGCTCCCAGAGGGTTTGCCCTCCATTTTGGCACCGATCTTACTGCAATCAACGACCTCACCGAAGGTCCGATCGCGTTGGACATCAAGGGTGTTAGTGACTCCAGCACGGACATCCAGAACCAGATCTCGGACTTTGAACTCCGCATCACGGAGCAGCAACAGACGTTAACCGACGAATACTCGCGTATCAACGTTATGCTCGAAACCTTCGCTAGCACGCAGTCACAACTGACCACGCAACTGGCGTCGCTCAATCCGACCACAAAATGACGACAGAATTATTAATGATGATTCAACCGAACGCCACAAACGCTTATCGCGAAGCTGCCATTCGGGGAGCTAGCCAGATCGAACTGGTGATCCTGATGTACGACATGCTCGTCGAGGACTTAACCCGCGCCATCGACGCAATTCGAACCAACGACATCGAGAAACGTGCGACCCAAACCAAGCACGCGATCTCGGTGCTCGAGCAGTTACAGTTGTGTTTGAACATGAAGGAAGGCGGCGAAGCTGCCGAATGCATGGATCGGCTCTACTCCATTGCCCGGGCCAAGGTGCTGGAAGCGCATATCAAGAGCTCGCCCGCTATCTACGGGGAGCAAATCCGCATCTTCACGGATCTCCGGGAAGCTTGGCGGCAGGCGGAAAGCAATCAGTCCCCCCCGCGCCCGGCGACAGAGTCTTCGGATACGAATGTTCCCGCTGGCGAAATCCCAACGCCATTTGCAGGCTCGATGTTTTCGGCGAATGAGCCAGCGGTCTATGACTGGAGCGCCTGATGAGCGCCTTCGAAAAATTGCGGACAACCAATCAATTGATCCGGAGTTTTCTGGAGACGGACATCCCCGAGGGCAGTGGCGGCCTGGAGCAGGCCTGGGATATGGTGAGCGAAATATCCCAGCAGATCAACTCAGTGGGCGCGTCGCTATCCGACGGGACGTTATATGAGGGCGCAAGCGAGGATGTCGAGGATCAGTTGAAGTGTTACCGCTCCAATATCGAGCGACTCCAGACAGCACTCACCAGTATTCAGGATCATCTGCAATCGGAGCGCGATGCGCTGCTGCTCCGCAACCGGCATCTCTCAGCGGCAGGCAAATGGGCAACCAACGCCATGTACATCGAGTAGGGTGCCGCGACCGATTCGCAGCTCCTCCTTTCACCACCCCCTTTCACCACCACCGCCCACACCCTGTCATCCCGAGGCGCAGCCGAGGGACCTGCTTTTCGCCCGCACTACCGCGACTGCTCAGGTTAACCACAACCACCGCCCGCAGCGTGTCATCCCGAGCGCCAGCGAGGGACCTGTTTTTCGTCCGCACCACCACCGCTGCCGACGTCATTAGAGATGTCAAGTACCACGAAACCTATAAATTCAGCCAAACTTATGTAAACAAAGAAGATATTTCTTCCCACTCCGTGGCGGGTTTGTCCTCGGAATCTGCCATACTTGAGGTATGAGATCGCAATTCTCCGCTCCCTGTTAGATCTAGGTTGTAACTGCCATGTTTTCATATACATATGAAAACAGCGAGGGAGATCGACATCGTAACTGTCGATGTTTCAACTACTTACGATTTTAGCGATCGGGGGAGGGGGACGCACCCGGTTACACTTCGATGTGCATTCGGAATCTTCGCGGCGATACTCCCGTCCATTTCTTGAACACACGTTATGATACGGGTGAAGAGCCTCCGGAACTGGCTTTCGCTCAAGAATGCGCAGCGGGCAAGCTGGCCAATCGTGAGGTCGCATTTCGCGAGATTCTTGTGTAGGAACTCGATCGTCGGCAGCAAACGGGGAAGTTCGCCATGGCCGATCCCGACTGTCGCTGCGCATATTTTTGCTTGCAGCGTTTTTCGTGCAGTAGGAGAATAGATCAGTTGTTGTTGGTCGCTTGATCCTGACGTGGTGGAAATTGAGCTACTTCAGGTCGAGCAGGGGCATCAAACTAGCGGAAAGGTCTAAGGACCGTCGGTTTCAACATCCCCGTAGGTTGGGCGCAAAGCGCAGTGAACCTACTGGAGCCGAAGATGCTTTCAACACCCCCGTTCCCATAAAGGAACTGAAAGCGAGTAAAAAATTGGCTACTGCTATTGGTACATCTTGCAGTTTGGAGAATTATCTGGTCTTGCCCGACCGCTCGATGGATGAGCGGATTGCGGACGCAAGAAAGGCTCTGGGCAAAGAAGTAATTGTTCTGGGGCACCATTACCAGAGGGACGAAGTGATTCGCTTTGCGGACGCGTGCGGGGATTCGTATCGCCTGTCGAAAGAAGCGTCGGAAGCGGAGGGCCAGTACATTGTCTTTTGCGGCGTGCACTTCATGGCCGAGAGCGCGGACGTGCTGAGCCGGGCAGGGCAGAAGGTGATCCTGCCGGATTTGAACGCCGGATGCTCAATGGCGGATATGGCCGAGATCACGCAGGTGGAAGATGCGTGGGAGCAATTCGTCGAATTGGGCATTGCCGACGAACTAGGTGGGGCGCGCATGACGCCGCTGACCTATATGAATTCGACGGCGGCGATAAAGGCCTTTTGCGGCGAGCGGAATGGAACTGTTTGCACGTCGGCGAATGCCGACAAGGCGTTTGAGTGGGGCTTCGCGAAGAGCGAGAAACTCTTCTTTTTGCCTGACCAGCATCTGGGGCGCAATACCGGATACGCGATGGGAATCCCGCTGAACGAGATGGTTGTGTGGGATCCTTACATGCCGATGGGTGGTCAGACGGCTGACAAACTGCGTTCGGCCAGGGTGATCCTGTGGAAGGGGCACTGTTCGGTGCATCAGCGATTCCTGCCGGAGCACGTGGATAAAGTGCGTGCTAAGTATCCGGGCATCCAGGTGATCGTGCATCCAGAGTGCCGGTGGGAAGTATGCCAAAAGGCGGACGGCATCGGTTCGACCGACCGGCTGATCAAATACGTGAAAGACTCGCCGGCGGGAACGCAGTTTGCCGTCGGGACCGAGATACATCTCGTCAACCGCATGGGCAGGGAATTCGCGGCGGAGGGCAAGAAAGTTATCACGCTGGATGATTCGGGGTGCCTGTGTACAACGATGTATCGCATCTCCCCGCAGCATCTGTGCTGGGCCTTGGAAAACCTTGTGGACGGCAATGTCGTAAACCGGATACAAGTAAAGGACGACGTCAAGCAGTGGGCGCGAGTCGCACTGGGCAGAATGTTGGAGATTTAAGATTTGTGGTGGGGACGGGGCTTTGCCCGTCCTGACGGGTCACAAACCCGTGCCCACATACCGAAAACAATGGAACGCACGTTCACACTCGATGAAGCGCAGATGTTGCTTCCGGTGCTTGAGACGCTTCTGAAGCGGGCGATCGAGGGCAAGCAGCGGCTGGAAGAACTCGCGGAAGAGTCGCAGGCCCTGGCGACACGCATCATGCTGTCCGGCGGGATGCTCGTGGATATTAATGTGGCGCGTGCGCGCAAAGATAAAGAAGACCGGACTCTGCAGAACGTCAAAGATGCGGTTGCCGAAATCGATTCCATCGGCGTGCAGGTTAAAGACCTTGATATCGGCCTGCTCGATTTTCCTTGCATCGTGGATGGAGAGACGATACTGCTTTGCTGGAAGCTGGGCGAAGATAGGATCGGCTATTGGCACAATTTGACAGAGGGCTTCAAGGGCCGCAAGCCGATTGATGACCGCATCAGTGGCGACAATGACGACGTGAGTCACTGACCCGGGCGCGTTCAAACTTCGGACTCGGTTCCGCGCGAGTGGCGAACTCAGTCGGAAGTCTCCCTAGCCTCCGAGCAATATCGATAACCAAATGGCGGTTGTGCAATTCCGCCGCGTTTTTTTGTGTCAAATTATCTTTTTCAGTAGCGCAGATAGACCTTTCATTTCTGCGCCGCTCCCGTGTTGCTGGTATCATTTAAGAGTTCCGTGAGAGGCTGTTCTCCATTGATACGTCGTCGTGCCAGCTCGTTCTTCCTCGCAACCATTCTCATTGTTATCTTGTTCCTGCTGATCGCTGCTACCGCGTGCGGGCGCGGTGGCAGAATGATTGGCCATGAGTACGCTTATGTGTCCGCGCCCCAGGTGAATCTGCGTGACCGGCTTTCCGCCGTCTATGCGAAGGTTGGAGTGGTGAGCAATGGTGAGCGCGTGCAGGTGCTGGAAAAGAGCAAGCGCTTCTATCGCGTTCGGACCGAGGCTGGCGCTGAGGGCTGGGTGGAGATGCGTTACCTGGTCTCCCAAGATATATATGACGGATTCCAGAAGCTGAAGCAGGAGAACGAAAGATCACCGGCACAGGCGCATGGTGCTGCTCGCGCAGACTTGAACGCTCACCTCATTCCGAGCCGGGATGGCGAACACCTTTACCAGATGAAAGAAGGCGAGAAGGTCGAGGTGCTGAAGCGCGGGATAGGCGAAAAATCGCAAGGCGCGAGTCCCTCAAGGCTCGCACCCAGAGCGGCCGCGAAATCCGTAAAACCCCAAGTAGAGGTGAAGGACGCGCTCGCGAAGACTCCGGGTACCGGGCCTCAGGCGACGAAGCCTGAGAGCGCCGAGGTCCCCAAAGTCTATGAAGATTGGTGGTTGGTGCGCGATTCGCAAAAACGGGTCGGCTGGGTGCTGGCTCGGATGATCGATATCGACGTTCCGTTGGACATTGCGCAATACGCCGAAGGCCAACGCATCGTCGCTAGCTTCGTCCTGAACACTGTCCCAGACACCGACCCAAACACGGGACAGTCGAAGAGCGTTCCTCAGTACCTGGTACTGACGACCGAACCCAAAGACGGGCAGCCCTTCGATTTCAACCACATCCGCGTGTTTTCGTGGAACCAGAAGCGGCATCGTTACGAAACGGCCTACCGCGAACACGACCTCTTCGGAGTGTTCCCGGTGACCGTCGGGCACCAGGTTTTCGACAAGGAAGGCGATCTGCCAACATTCGCCTTCGATGTCAAAACTGCCGATGGCAACACGGTCCAGAAGAAATACAAGATGAACGGCCCGATTGTGCGCCGCGTCATGTCCCCGGCCGAAGAACTAGCCGACAAACAGGATCGGGCACAAAGGGCCGCACAGCGCAAGGCCGAACGAGCGGCTCATCCGCTGCGCCCAGCAAAGAGCAAACAGCGCTAGCATCCGTTCACTTTTCGGCTTTCCTGCCCTGTTTAGTCCAGCAGAAAGTTCCCCAATCGTTTCCGAAACACAAATTGAGAGTAGGCATCGGCCCGGGTGTCAAAGGAATCATAACTGCCAGAAAACGGCGGTTCCGAGGCGGAGAGTCTATGGCTGAAAAAGTAAAGCGTCTTGGTCTCGAGCGCGATTACAAAAAATACCTGTACTACATCGACGGCAGCGGCAACGTCTGCCAAAAGCCAAAATCCGGGGGCGGGGAAGCGCAGATTCTGGTGAAGGACGCCGTTCAGCGGGACAACAACTACCTGTATTTCATCGATAAAGAAGGTGACATTTCCCGCTCGCCGCGCGGGTCGAAAAGCAAACAAGCAGCCTGAACAATGATGAACTCCGAAACGGCCTGGAATATGTTCGTTTTCCGGGACGGTCGCAATACTATTCCCGGATCTACTCTGGCGCGGGAACTTGCCGAAGCCGTCCGCAGGGTATTTTCAGACTCTTCCAGCAGCATTGAGAAAAGATTGATTGACGCGTTGCTGCGCGCGGGCGAGTTCGAGTGCGCACTTGCCGACGCCGACTCGCCGTCGGCCACAGAAATGGCGCATCTAACGGATGCGCTGGCCGATGCGCTCGTCGGTCCGTGCAACTTAGGTATGTCGTGCAGCGACTTATTACGCTTGATTCCCGAACATCCGCCGGAGGTCTTGAAAGTATCTCCGCCCGAAGGTTTTGCCTACTACGCCCTTCATCCCCTGGATTATTCGGACCTTGCGACCAGCATGCCGCGCACCTCGGGCGCGGCGTTGGTGATCGGCATACGCAGCATAGGAGCCACGCTTAGCGCGTTGGTCGCGGCGGCATTTCGTTTGCGCGGAGTACGTGTCGCTCGCATGACCGTGCGCCCTGAAGGTCATCCTTACGACCGCCGGGCGAAATTCACCAGTGGCCAGGCGGAACTCGTGCAGGAATCGGCGAACTCCCAGGCTGAGTTTGTGGTAGCGGACGAGGGGCCGGGCATGAGCGGATCGTCGTTTCTATCCGTCGGCGATGCCCTGCTGGGTTGTCACGTTCCGCGGGAGCGGATTGCGTTCTTGTGCAGCCGAATTCCCGATCCCGACACTCTGCGGGCGGCAAACGGGGGTGAGCGGTGGCGGAGTTTTCGCACTTATTACGTGAAGAAGAATTGGCGCTTACCTGCCGACGCGAAAATTTACGTCGGAGGCGGCGAATGGCGGCGGCCTTTGCTGGGCGACACGGCACAGTGGTCGGCTTGCTGGACGCAAATGGAGCGGCTTAAGTTCTTGACTGCCGACCGAAGTTCGCTATTCAAGTTCGAGGGCTTCGGACGTTATGGCGAAATAGTCGTCGAGCGCGCCAAAAGAATTGCGGACGCCGGTTTCGGTCCGACGCCGGTCGATTTTGCACAGGGTTTTTCCTTGTGCCCGGTTATTGCCGGCCATCCCGCAACCTCACGTGACTTGTCCACAAACCACCTGCTGCGCATGGCGGCGTACTGTGCCTTCCGAGCGCGCGAGTTTCGCTGCGATCAAGACCCGGACTGGCGCCAATTGGAAACCATGGTGCGGTTCAATTTCGGCCAAGAGTTCGGCATTGATCTGCCCTTCGAGCCAGGGATTCTTGCCAATCCATCACCCGTCGTCGTAGATGGGAAGATGATGCCGCACGAGTGGATATGCTCACGTTCCGGAGAATTGTCCAAAGTAGATAATGCCAACCACGGCGACGATCATTTCTTTCCCGGACCCACCGACATAGCATGGGATCTCGCCGGAGCCATCGTCGAGTGGGATATGGATGCAGCTGCGGCACGTCGATTCGTCACGGAATATGAACGGTTGAGCGGTGATCGCGTCGGCGAGCGCCTTCCCGGTTTCCTGATGGCGTATGCTGTCTTTCGCCTCGGATATTGCAACATGGCCGCGGCCGCAATGAAGGGATTGGAAGAAGAGCATCGCCTCGCCTTTGCCTACGCGAGGTACCGTGCATTCCTCTCTGCGATGATGGGGAAGTCCCTGGAGCCGATCGCCGCCTAACTATAAATTTCGCTTATGGCAGCGATTGTTCAAATTTTTGGATGAATCAAGTTGAGAACTACTAAATTCCATACTGCTGAAGTATGCGTCATCACGTAAGTCACCCATTTGCAGCTACTTGAGATTTGACGACTTTGGTACCAGAGTTGCTCTTCAAGAGGTGTCTGTCGAGCAGTCTAACTTGGGTGGTTGCTCGTCGTCAGATGAGGTTCGTCTACCTCAAATTCTATTGCAATACTTCTTGCCTGCCGGAAACGGCAGGCTCTTTTTTGGTGTGCCGAGCATGTTCGACAGCTTGAAGGTGGAAGTCCTCTTCACATCCTGATAGAGGAGAAGTGATAGCGAAGCGTAAGGGTGAAAATAACCACTCGTCGCAAGGCGGGCCTGGCCTGAAAGAAACGTGGAGCAAAGACGCGAGCCGATGAACAAAAACCGGATACGAGGCTACAGTGCGGGGCGAGCGGGCAATGACTGCGAAGCCCATATCTATCAAGTGCACTGGTAGTAAATCCGGCGGTTGTGCGTTGAAGGCGGTTGAACTTACCTCGGGAGATCTGCGGCATGTCACAGAACGTGACTGAGGGTGAAGTGATTCATTCTGACCGTGCCGTAGAAGTCAGCAGAGGGCATAGTACGCACGCGAGTGAGGAAGGCCCAAACGGAAGGGAGCGGCGAGTAGCCGACGGGACTCGATGGGCGACAGGCGGCAGAAGAACCAGCTACAATGTTGCTGGCCTTCACTGACGAGGGGAGGAGTGAAGCTCCGATGGCTCGACGGGAAGGGGCCGAATCGCTCACGGCGAAACGCGCGTGTAAAGCCCGGCTATCCCAGAGAAGTGATGGAAGAGGTCTGCGAAAGGGAGAACCTGTTGCGGGCCTTGCGGCGAGTGAAGCCGAATAAAGGAAGTCCGGGGACTGAAGGCATGAAAGTCGGCGAGCTGCCGGGCTACCTGAAGCAGCACTGGCCAGCAATCCGGGAACAGTTGCTGAGTGGAACGTATGAGCCGCAACCGGTAAAGCGGGTGGAAATCCCCAAGCCGGACGGCGGGGTGCGCAAGCTGGGCATTCCGACGGTGGTTTCATAATGCACCTCGCTCCACGTGCGTTGAGGATGCGTTGTGAATCTTACTTGAATTGCGCACCCAGTTTCGAAGCTTCTGTTCGTCTGCTTCGTTGATTGTGATCCAGTACTGGGATCCGGCGTTGAGCCTACGTGCTTTTAGAATCGCATGCTGAATCCAGTAGTAGACCACGTTTTCGTTAACTCCAAAATGTTGTGCCACCTGGTTGACGGTTAGCTCTTCGGGCTTTTGGAGCACGGGAGGTGGAATCCGATAGGGGAAGCGGATCCACCGGATTATGTCCATTGTGTAGGGTTTTCCCGTGATGCTGATTTGCCCCTCCCGGCGAAATTCGTCCACGATCTCGGCGTCGCGCAAGTGCCGAGCCATATCTCGAACTCTGTCGACGATCGCGGAGGATAGCGCATGCGATCAGCCATGTTGGGCGGGAGCTGGAGAGTGAGGTCGGTACAGGCATTCCCCTGCCAGCGGATGTGGACCAAAAGCTGCTTGGGGACAGATGACTTCTCGACGGTAATATCCTTGATGAGCAGCCGTAACATCCGCTTGCGGTCCTTGGTCTGGGTGGTAGGAGCGCGCCATAACTGCGGCAGATCTTTGGCGAGGGCGAGGACTTTCGCCTTCTGCTCAGGGGTTGCAACTCGCGCTTGTTGACGCTGAAAGTCGGCGGCTTGTTGTTTGAGTTCCTCGCAGTGAAGCAGCGCCTCATTCCAGCGTCGCTCCAATGTGGCTGCGACCAGCCGCTGGGACGGATCGACTTCCTGATAGCGCCTCTCGGCGAGCGCGGCTTCATACTCGGCGCGTTCGAGCCGCATCTGCCACTGGCGCCCAAGGGTGTGATCGCGCAATTCCAACTCCTCGAGTGCCGCGAGCGCCAGTTCGAGTTCGGCTGGCTGAAGAGCCTGCAGAACTTGCTCGGCGATGGCGTCGTCGAGCACATTGCAAGGGAGGCCTATGCAGTCTTTGCTGGCCAGACCCTCGATACGTAACCGGTTGCACAGATAGCGGGGAGAAATTCCACCGTTGCCGGTGTAGCGGACGGTGAGTGCTCGGCCACATTGGCCGCACACCAGTAGCCCTTGAAGCAAGGCCAAACCTTCGCGTGCCGGACCGCTCAGTACCATCTCTCCGCCATTGGTGCGGTTCTTCTCCAGCCGTTCCTGGTTCTTCATGTACTCTTCCCAGCTGATGTACCCTTCATGGTGCTCTTGCAGGCTGACGCGCCAGTCCGCCATCGGAACCGGGTGCATCTTTGTATGCACCTCACCCGAGGGGGTGATTTGACGGCGATACTGGTAACGGCCAAAGACGTACATCCCGGCATAGGACGGGTTCTTGAGTATGTTTAGCACACGGCTGTGCGACAGGCGACTCCATATCAGCTTGCCATTCCATGCCCCACCATAGGATCGTTTGGGAAATCGTAACGTGCTTTTCGCAAATTGGTGCATCACCTCATAGGCGCTACCTGTCTCTCGAAAAAAGCGAAACACCAAAGCCACAGCCCCTTGCACTTCTTCATCGGGGTCCATGACGATGTGGCTTTCTTCGTCGTAACAAAACCCAACCGGAAGGGGGAAACGCAGCTCCCCTTTCTTGGCTTTATTGAGCTTGCCACCGAGGAGGCGCCCGCGCAACAAATGAAGTTCTGCCTGAGCCATCGTCCCCTTTAAGCCCAGCAGGAGGCCGTCGTTGAAATCGGCCGGGTTGTAGCAACCGTCCTCGTCGATCACCAGGTATCGGTGAGTGCACAAAGCTCCAGCAATCGATGCCAGTCCAAATTCGAGCGCGACAGCCGTGAAACTTCCAGTGCAAAGACTGCGCCCACCTGGCCCATCGAGACTTCCGCTACGAGAGTCTTGAAATCCTCCCGCCCCGCTATCTGTGCTCCTGACTTGCCCAGATCCCGGTCCAGAATCTGTACTGCCGGCTCTCTCCAGCCCAGTGCCAGAGCCTTCTCCCTCAGGGCATATTGGCGTTCTGTGCTCTCCTGATGGTGGCGGACTTGCGCCAGCGTCGACTGACGCACATACACATAGGCGTTCTTGCTCAGGTGTTGCTCGCTGATCATGGTATTCATTGGCTGCCTCCACAGAGAATGAACTCTCCCGGTTGCCGTCGAGCCAGCCTGCGAGCATATTGGCGAGAATCACGCTGCCCAATTCCATATCGACCAAGGCGTGGACGGCAGCCGTCGATTCGCCCATGGCGACTCCTTACAGCGCCTCGCGGCGGCGCAGCAGCTCGCGGTTGATCTCGCAGATCATTTCCAAAATCTCGCGGCTCCGGTGATAGTTCGCGAGAAACTCCGTCGTCTGCACATAATCCTCCTGCGGCACGTAATCCATCTGCGGTCGCTGGCCGGGATAGCTCACTGACAGATAGTACTTGGGGCCATGTCCGGGCCCGTCCGCGCACTTGCAGCCCGGCTTCCCACATCGTTTGTATCGTTCGATAAGGGAGCCTCGCAGGAGCGATGTGAGCGGGGGAGTTGACGGACAGAGCCTGGCGGCGTTTTCGTAGGGCGGCGGCGGATTGTTTCCGTATGTCCATCAGACCACGTATCAAACTGGTATAATAAAACACTCAAGCAAATTTGTCAACATTTTTCTCCCTTTGCGTAAGTTGTTCCAGAAGAGTAACCATTCAAGTAGCGACTCCGCCTTAAGCCGCCCGGGCGGCAAGTGAGATCCTCGTATAGGCGGATCGGCCCAGTCAGTCCAATCGCGTGCGATGCTGAAACTGCCGCACTTACACTCGCGAAGAACCAACGTATCGACGCCCGCGATACGCCGTTTCTTGAGTACTTCAAAGCGTTCGCCCCGAAGTGGATGAAACGGATGACGGATCTCCGCCCATCCCAAACTCGGACTGCGGTTCAGTGCAGTTTGCAGTGACCGTCCCCGCAGTTTGCGATAGGGTGTGCCAGCAGGCGCTGCTCAACCGACTGGAGCCGATCTTGGAACCGATTTTCGATGAAGCCAACTTCGGATATCGGCGAGGGCGATCGACACAGGACGCAATGCGCAAGGTGTGGAAGGAAATACAGAGCGGACGGGAGTGGATTGTAGACGCCGACTTGAAAGACTTTTTCGGGTCAGTGGAACACGAGAAACTTCTAACGCTGGTTGCCCAACGAATAGCGGATGGTCGCGTGCTGCGTCTGATAGAGGCGATGCTCAAGGCGGGAAGCTATGGCAAAGGGCGGCTGTTTCCCACCGAGCGAGGGACCCCACAGGGCGGCGTGGTCACGCCCCTTACACAAAAGGTAATTTCGGCCGTTACCGGTGTCTGGCCCACCATCTTGGGGAGGACCAGAGGGAATCGGAATGCTGTGACGAATGGTAATGGCATCTTCGCCAACCAGAACCTCTTTCACCAGCAATCGCACGATTCTCTGGCGTTCCACGATTCTCTGGCGTTCCATGACACTAAGCGTTTCCGCAGCGCTGCGCAAGCGAGATAAGAACGTCGTGAGGGTTTCTGCTAGACGCACGAATGCGGCGCGATCGTTGGTCTGGTCAGCAATGGCTTGCAGTTCAGCAGCGAGTGCCTGTTGACGGTGACGCAGCAGAGGCATCCTTTCGCGCAACTGCTCAATCGCCAACAGTCCTTCCTGATAAGCCGTGAGGAGTCGCTCGATGCTTTTGCCAACCTGGGTTAACTCCCGCTGCAGACTCTGTTCACGTTTTCTGGTGGGATCAGATTTGCGTGCTGCCTCCAGCCGACGATCCAGTTCCTGTTGGATCAGAGCGGGCTGTTCGAGTAAGCGAATCACCTCCGCCCAGACGATCTCATCGAGGATTTCCTGTCGGATGAAGCGGTTGTTGCTGCAAACCGGGCCTCCGAGTTTTCGCCAGCTATCCGAGCCAATGCACTTGTAGTAGTGAATCTTACGTGCGCTGGTTTGGGTCGAGGTTCGTGAAAGTGCGTAGCCGCACTTCGCACAGCTAACCAACCCCTGCACGACACTGGGCGCGATGGTACGTCGGCGCGATCGTATCTTGTTCTGCTGGAGAAGCTCTTGCGCACGGGCGAAGCTTTCTTCCGTCACCAGGGCCGGCACGGGGATCTCGATCCATTCTTCGCGTGGGCGTTCGTGGCCTGCTGTGCTGCTGGGCGTTGTCTTTCCCCGCCGACGCTGTGCGCGCATATCCCGCGTCCGGGCGGAGCTGTGGGTCTTGCCGAAGCAGGCCGTACCGCGACAGGCGGGGTTGCGCAGGATGGCCCAAACGACCGAGCGCTCCCAGCGTGGGGCCCTGCGCGCCGGAACGCCTTCGCGGTTGAGCCGCCGCGTGATCTCTCCTAGGCTGAGTCCCTCGATGGTGTACATCTCATATACACGCCGCACTACGTTGGCCTCGGCTTCGTCGATCAGGTACGCGGCGGGGGTTTCGTCCGTCTTGCGGATATAACGGTAGCCATACGGAGCGCCGCTGAGAACGCTCACCTCCCCCGATTGTGCCCGATGTCGCTTACCGCGCCGCGAGCGCTCCAGGATCTGAGCTCGTTCATATTCGGCGATCATACCTTGGAACTGAACCAGGAGTTGACCTTCCGCGCTGCTGCCCGATGGCGACGTTACGAACAACGTTTCGACTCCGTGGCGAGCGAATTCCTCCATCAGCAGAATCTGATAGGCATACTTGCGGCTCAAGCGGTCAGGCGAATACGCAAGCACCACCTGGATCTGCCCCTCCGCAGCAAGTCCCGCACGCGCTCCAACCCCGGCCGTTCCAGTGTCGCTCCGCTATAGCCCTCATCTTCCAACACCCACTCTTGCGGCACCTCCAGATCGTGGGTTTTGGCGAACGCGATCAGTGCCGCTGTCTGGCTCGCAATCGTATTCTCCTCGCGCTGCTGCTCGGACGAAACCCGGGCATGATTGCCGCCATCTTCATTGTCGAACTCCTTTACGCGCACGCCGACTGGGCGCTCGCGACATGGCCAGAATGTCGTAAGCCTGCGCGAGCTTCGACTCGAGCAAGCGATCAAAGGAATACGAAACGTGGATTTGAAAGTGGCCGCTTTTGGGACGCGGCTTATCCATGCCTTTTTGGCGTACGCAGAAAGGCATTCAACGCGGCGGTGACAACCGCCCCGATGGTCAGGCCGCCGCTTCTCGCGTACTTTCGCAGCAGTTCCACCGTGCCGGGAGGGAGTTTCAACGTGACCGGCACTGTGGTTTCGGGAATCTGAACTGTTTGATTCAGCCGGGAAGCCTCTTGCAGGTAGCGATATGCTTGCCGCTCCGACCGGCCGAACTCGCGTGACAACCGGCGCGCGGCGTCGGAGAGCGCGACTTGATCCCGCAACAGGCCGCGGGCAGCATTCAGTTGTCGAGCTTTCGCCGCGTTGGTGGAGCGCTTCATCGGACATAAAAGTATTACCGTTTACGACGATCATCAAGCAACGTGTACCTTCCTCGCCACCCCGCGATGGTTCGTTCAAACTGGAAATTACCTTTTGTGTAAGGGGCGTGAAGTCGCCGCTGCTGTCGAATATCCTGCTGACCGATCTGGACCGCGAACTGGAAAAGCGCGGGCATCGCTTCTGCCGCTACGCCGACGACTGCAACATCTACGTCGGAAGCGAGCGGGCGGGACAGCGTGTGATGAAAGCGATCACGGTGCTACTGGAGCATGACCTGAAACTGAAGGTCAATGCGGCCAAGAGCGCGGTGGCGCGTCCGTGGCAGCGGAAGTTTCTGGGCTACAGCATGACGTGGCACAAGAAACCGAAGCTGAAGATCGCGCAAGCCAAGCCGCGAGCGACTGGCGGAGAAAATCCGCAAGACGCTACGGGCGGCGCGTGGACAAAGCCTGAAACAAGTGATCGAACAACTCAATCCCCAACTGCGGGGCTGGGTTGCATACTTCTCGACTGTACTCGCCCGCCATTGTTCGTTTGATCGTGTTCAGGAGTGATGAAGGCAGGCTTTCGTCATTCTCGAACTGCTCAGCACAGTAATGAACCCTTATGTTGGCGCGTTTGCAAATGTACCCGTAATACGCACTTTCATCAGCATCCTGGAAGCGTCCCCATCGACTGATGTCATAAACAAGGATGGCACTGAATTCAGCGAGCCCGCTTTCGACATCACTCAGGAGTTCACGCAAACCTTCTCTGCCTATCAGACTGAGGCCGCTCTTACCGCGTCAGAGTAGGTTCGGACTATTTCCATGCCGTGTGTTTCTGCATAACGGCGGATCGCGTCTGATTGATTCTCGGTCGAATATTGTTGGTACTCCGTCGACATTCGCACGTATTGCGCCGCACGAATTGGTCCTGTAGACACCTTCGAAATGCGCTCTCGCATGAGCAATCACCACGTACGGGAGGCTATTCGGGGAACTTGCATTCGGGGAGACGTGCCGAAATTCATCTTACGACAAAAATCAAGAACGAGAGCTGCACAGCGTGCTCTCCTCTGCTGTTCGGCTGCTTCCAAGTTTCAACATTTGTCATATGTGCACTATTGCAGATCGTATGCAGAACAGTCCTGAAAAAGTCATAGCCGTGTTATGTCAATTTGGCTTCTTTTGATTGCCAAACACGTGCTCTATTTTGCAATAGGGGTCATATGACAAATAGTGCTAATAACGAAAGTGTCATAACAACGCTATGACGTGGTTCGTTTTGCAGTCGATCTAACATGGCAGGCTGGCTCGTGAGGCGATGATGGCCAGAACCATAAAAGTCAACAACTTACATCTTGTCAAACATTACGGTATGGGTGCACAGTGCAGGCAACAAGCGGTAATTGAGTAGTAAATGTGATTCAATTTCTGGCAGGGAGGGCGTAGTGAAGAAAAATTCGCACACGGTCTCTACAGTTGCACAGATTTACGTGGTCGGCCCTGACGGCCATCGTTTTCAGCCGGTACTGGAGATTACCCAAGATCCAAGTAGACGGCTTGTGAAAGACGCTCAAGTAAGGTTCAAAAAGCCCGTTTCACTCCTCTGCATTGATGAACACCAGCAGGATCCAGCGAAGAGCAGGAAGAGGCCTGCGCAAGGTCAAAGGATAGCCGGCCCCGCGGGCCCAAATCTCCAATTCGTTCAGGTTCGAAGTTTACTGACAAGGAGGATCACCATGCCGTCCCGTCGTAAGCGACTTACCGGCTCCTCAATGGAGCGGAGACTCAAACAAGGCTTTGGCCAGGGTGAAGGCGCTGAGTACAAACCGTGGCTCCGTGTTACCGATGTTCCATCTCGTGGCACGTGCGCAATCATCACCGGCTGGAAGCACGGCCGTGAACACCATCTGCTAAGCCGTATCGAGCGCAACTACTTCTACTTGCTCGAATGGACTGATGGCATTGTGGAGATCCAAGAGCAGAAACCATTGCTTCCGCTCTTGCGCACACAACAGCTTGCGATGGGATTGGGAGTTCGCCATCCCTCTCATCATGGCGAGCCTGTTGTTATGTCTACGGACTTCCTGGTGAGTATCTGGCGCAATGGTGAAATTCAAACGATTGCGCGTGCTGTCAAGACGGAGAAGATCAGCCAATCGGCGCGTGCTTCAGAAGCTCGAAGTTGAGCGGAGGTACTGGCAAGAGCGCGGAGTCGATTGGGCAATTGTCACGGAAAAAGATGTGCCCGAACCGATGTGGCGCAGCATTGAGTGGTTGCACGAGTGCCGCGATATCAACAAGCTGCAACCAATCACGCCCGTTAGTGTTGAGAAAGTGCAGGCATGGATCGCTCTCCACCTTGCGGCACAATCCACCGTGCGAATGGCCGCGTTCTGCATGCAGGCCGACGACGAGCTGCAGCTTCGGCCCGGAACTTCGCTCAAGGTACTTCGCCACCTGCTCGCTAACGAAGTCTTCCACGTGGATATCACCATTCAGCTTCGGACGGACATTCCGGTCACCATCCACTTGCGCGAGGATTCAAATGGCTAGTGCACCGCAATTGATCTCTCCAGCGTCCATACGGCCGAAGCGAAACATGGTTCAGTCGAACTGGACCTTGGCGGGGGGGAATCCCGAATTGAGCGTGTGCTTGCCATCTTCGATGCCGAGGACACGGTGGTCATGATTGAGCTGTACGGAAAGTACGCACGCGAGCACCGTATGCCTCTGTCTGAATTAGAGGACTGCATTCGTTCCGGCGCGGCACGCGCTGTGCCAGACCCATTCGAGCAACACCTCGAATATCCGGACTCATGTTACTCAGAAGCCGTGATTCGCGAGCGAGAGAAACGCTTAGCTGTATTCGTTCGCTATATCGCAGCAAGTGATGAAGAACGCTTCGACGAAGTGGGGTCACGTGAACTGATTCGAGACATATGGGACAAAAACAAAGACGTCCGCATACCACCAAACGTCGCGCTTATGAGCTCAAACGTCTTTACTTGCAGCGAGGGCAGAGGGACAACGCTTTACTATCAGATCGTGCCAATGCCGGCTGCACGCGGGATCGTCGCGTCGCGAGTCCACCGCGCATTAGACCGGGACGGGCGCGCGAGTCGGGACGGGATCCCCGTCAGGGCATTCCGATTACAGAGCAGCTTCGAATGGAATTGTACCCAACGGTCAAAGAAGAACGGGAAAAGCGCGACGAGAATGGCCGAAAAATAAAGTGGAAGGGCGTTTGGAAGACAGTTTGCCAAGTGCATTCCTGCGATCACACAGAGCCGATTGCAGGCAAGATCGTAGCAATTCCTAAAATTAAGAGCTTGTGCCCTACTGTTCGCCAGGTTCAGAACATCTACGAACTCGGCTCCAATCCCGCCCGAGCATTACTGAAGCGAGAGGGCGAAGAAACGTTCAATCGCAAATACCGCGCGTTAAAGGGCGACCAGCGAGACCTTGCGTTCGGGCCCGGACATGTTGCCCAAATCGATTTCTCCATCGGAGATATCTTCCTTCTCGATAGCACGAGTACGTACATCATGGGCCGTCCGACAATAGCCATGATTTGGGATACGTTCTCACAGCTCATTCTGGGCTTTGCAGTTGCGTGGCGCCGTGAGAGCTATTCCACGCTGTCGCTGGCCTTCCTCAATATGTGCCGTGACAAAGGCGAGTTCTGTAAGGAACTGGGATTCGAGATTGCTCCGGGCTCCTGGCCATCAGCAATGTTCGAAATCGGACTGAGTGACAACGGTGCCGTTATCAGCTACTTAACTGAGCATTTCCGTAAAAGCTTCGATCTTCAGTTCGAAAACACAGCATCAGGGCGACCCGATCACAAGCCAGTTGTCGAATACGGGTTCAAGTACATCAACGAGAACCTTATCTATCACCTTGATGGCGCCATCCAACGAGGCCATGACATGCGCGAGGTTCGTGAGGCGATAAAGCGGGCCCGCAAGACAGCCGGCCTCACCCTCCGGGACTTCATGAAGGAAATGGCTGGGTTCTGCCATTACCACAACACATCGCGGCGCATCGAGGGATATCGCTTTAGCGATGACCAGATCGGCAGGGTACCACCAATACCACTTCGGATCTGGGAGGACGGTATTCTCCATCGTACCGGCCTTCCACGTGAGGTGGTGAATTTCCAAACAGTTTTGGTCAATTGCCTCTGCAGGGGCGAAGCAACTGTTCGCGGCGATGGCATATGGTTCCATGGGAAGACATACACATCCGACAGGGCGGAGCGGGAGGGCTGGGCGGTGAAGGGGCGGCAATCTCGTTGGAAGCTGCCAATTCTATATCACCCAACCGATCTCTCCAGGATCTATTGGATGAACCCCGCTGGACTCAAAGACTCCGCTGTCCAGCTTCTTGAACCGTGCCGGAGAACTCGCCTGCAGGGAGATTTCCCAAACATTTCACTCGCAGAGTTGTTGCGTGCGCAAGCCCGACAACGCGAGGTGAACCACGCCGACAGCGAGACGGTGGCTCAGGAGGCGGTGCGTTTCGATGCGAAGCTGGATGCAATTCAAAAGAGTGCGAGAGCCACGAAGGCGATAGGTGGTCTCCACCCTGCCCCACCCGATGAAGTGCTCCGCGAAGCTCGAAAGAACGAGGATGCGGCGCTCCACAGCTACTCAGTACCGACGGCGGCGACACCGGAGCACATGTCACCAGATCCCGAGGACAACGACGACCTCACCCAGTCTGATTACCAGATTCTTGGAGAAGTCCTTACTAAGGAGCAGGCCTTATGAGCAAGGCTGTCTATGTAGCATCCGAAAACCCCGACTATCGCGGCAATCCGTTCATCGAGGCACTGCCAGCTCGCCTCGACAAGCGCGGCTTCTACAGGTTGATGACACTCGCTCCAACGCTTGACGAGGGAGTGCGCCGCAAGGACGCAAACACGCGCATGGAATTGCTTGACTCGTGCCAGTTTTTTGTCCCCTCCCCGCATCACTTCGAGCTCTACAATGCTATTCACTCACTGGTTCAGCAGAGCTACATAGACCGCAATCCGTTTGAGCAGGACCACTGGAGCAAGATGACATCGCAACGTGAAGACCTGCTCTCAACGTATGACCTTCCCATCCCGCGCCCCCGTCTCTCTTTGGCTTTGATCGGATGCAGCGGACTCGGAAAGTCAATTTACGCGAGGAGAGTCGCTGCACTCTTTCCCAAAACTATTGAGCACGGCGTCTACGAGGGAACAAATCATCCCAAGCACGAAGGTAAACGCGTAAATCGGATTCAGATTCCATTTATCTACATTGAAGCATTGAGACATTGCTCCGTGAAGGATATCTGCCGACAGATTTTTTCTTTTGTGGACCGGCGTGCGGGCACTGACTATACGCGGCTCTATGGCCGCCAAGATCTGGAGGGCATGGTGGCTGGCGTTGCAGCGGTTGCCCAGATTCACGCGATTGGGCTCATCGTGCTCGATGAACTGCAAGAATTAGCTCCCAGCAAGAGCGGCGGGATCAACGCGAGCGTGAGCTTCTTGCTGCGGTTAACGAATACTACCAGCAATGCCACTCTGATGATTGGAACCCCGCAATCGAATGTGTTCATGTCGGAAGAGCTTCGCTACATTCGCCGCGCAAGCGGCATCCCTGAATGGCGGCCATTCCCGCGCGACTCGGACAACTGGCGCTATTTCGTGACCACGATGTGGCCGTACCAATTCACGCGGGCGAAAACTGAACTGACGCCTGATCTGGAAGATATTCTGTATTCGGCGACCTTCGGCATTCCCGAGTTTGCGGTTACGGCCTATAAGTCGGTCCAGAAGGTCATAATTCAGCACACGAAACCAGGCGCGAAAGAAGTCATCACTCCTGAGCTTATGAGGCGCGTTGCTAGCACCCATCTTGCCCGTGAAATCGCGGCAATCCAGAAGGCAGTCTCGTCCGTACACACTTCGCCAATTGCTCGCGATATGCCCTCTGAGCCGGTCATGTTGATGCCAGTCAAGGAACAAGCGTCTAGGCCAAAACAAACCGAAGGCCCGAGATCAGAAGAGAATGGAGTGACGTTCACTGCGAACGCACTGGAAGCAGTAGTGGGGGATAGCGACTCACCTTCAGCCGGGGACAAACTCCGGCTCGCCGGATTCGTGAAGCCTGCGACTGAGTTTTGCGAGGCAGCCCGGTGATCGGACACTTTCCACCCCCGTACGCAGATGAAACGCTGCACAGCGTCATGGGGCGGCTCGCCGGTCGAGTGCCACCCCCATCTACCAAAGCCGCTATTCGTGAAGCATACAATAAGACCACCATAACAGCCGTCGTCGACTTACCAGCAGAACTCACTGCTCTGTCGGTCTCAATTCCCGCAACGATGGGAATTACTGCTGAAGGGCTAATTCTTGACCACACATTGTGGCCATTCTTTGCCGCCTTTCAGGCATCCGAAAAACGCGATCGGAGCAAGAGAGAACTCTTGGAGGGAGGACATCCGTACCTGCGCCTCGGTTTGATGTCGAGCCGATGCCCTTTCCCAAAGTACCTACGCTACTGCCCATATTGTGTGCTGGAGGACAGACGCCGTTTCAGAGAGACCTACTGGCGTCGCACCCTTCAGATTCCAGGCGTCGTAGTGTGCCCGGTGCATGGAACGCGATTGCAGCTTTCCAGTGTGCCTCTTCGTCATCTGAGAAATCGACACGAGTTCATCTCTGCAGAATCTGCGATTGGAGATGTTGACGGGGAATGGCAAAGGGGTACGGACCTGGAGAGATTCATGGCAGAGAGTGCTGCTTGGCTACTTAAGCATCCAGACTCCCACTGCACGCACGACGATTTGCAGAACGCTTTCGAACAATCCTATTCAATTGAGTTCCTCCGCGAGGCTGGTTGCGAGTCGGAGACCTCTGGAACTTGGTGGGTTTTACGTCTGCTCAGGAAGCCACGCGGCTATCAGCACCCACTTCGGTACGTTCTTTTGCTTCACTTTGTCGGATCGAGTCCCAATCATTTCTTTGCTTCTGGCCCGTTATCACACCCATTTGGACGCGCGCCTTGGCCATGCCTGAATCTCCTGTCGGGGCATTATGGGGCACTCACGATCGAAGACTGTGAGGTCCGCCCCTCCTGGAACGGGCGCACGTTGGTTGGATTCTTCACGTGCAACCAGTGCGGAATGCAGTACAAACGAAACGGCCCAGACACTCAGTTGTACGACCGGATGCGCCGCGATCATATCCCGGAATATGGACCCGTTTGGGAAGTTGCTTCTTCCGAACGAAAGTGGCTATGCGACAGGAAAGGACAACTGAATGCTTGGATACTGGCCCGTCGGATATCCGGAAGAAACTGTCTACAGCATTTGCGCACGCTACAAGAAGCGGATGGAGCCTCTTTCAAGTGAAGCGGTTCGGCTTGAGCTGTTCGGCTTAGCGCGGACGCCAGACTTAGCAGACTTTCCGTGCCGCATCTCACACTTGGTCAACAAGGTGCCACCCGCATTTGGAGTTACCGCGGACAGCCTCATTCAGAATCACACGATCCTTCCTTTCTTTCGCCCGTTCTTCGGCTCTGAATTGGTGACTAGGATCGCCGGCGAACTGTTGCACTTGCCTTCCGAGAATTACATATCTCGGCTCAGGGGCGCATCAGCGCAACCAGAGTTCTTGCGGTATTGTCCCGTTTGCGTTGAGCACGATCGCCGCTCCTATAAAGAGGCATATTGGCACCGCTTACATCAACTTGGTGTAGTTCACGTATGCCCTATCCACAAAGTTCTCCTGCAGAACTCTTCCGTTAAAAGAGCAGTCACTACCACCTACCATTTCATCCGCGCCGAAGATGCTATCCCTTCCCGGGTAAGGGTCGAGTGGGTCGATGAATCCGCTTCCGATGCTGCTCTGCTTCTGTGGTTGGCTGACCAGAGCGACTTTCTATTGAAACACCCTGACTTGCATTGTGAACGCGACCAAATCGCCATTCGGTACCGCTACGAGCTTAGCCTTGTTGGGCTCGCGAACTACCGTGGGAGAGTTTATTTGAATCGACTGTGCGAACACGTAAGAGGAACTGTTCCATCGTTCTCGCTAGCCAGTCACGGCCTCGAGGCTAACAGCATTCTTCGACCGGTCCTGCACAAACTCGTGACGCAGGGCACAGGCCAACCGTCGCTGCACTTAATGTTGCTTCGATCAATTGGTCTCTCCCCCGCGGACTTCTTGGCCAAATTGGAGGCCACCCAGTATTTCGAAGCTGGCCCATGGCCATGCTTGAATCCAATATGCCCATCCAGAAATCACAATGTGATTCCGACGTACAATAAAGTCGTCTCCCGGGATGGTCTGCTGTCCGGCGTGTTTTCTTGCGAATGCGGCTACAGGTACACACGCCGGGGGCCAGATCTCCAGGGCGCTACCCGCCACCTGCCAAACAAGGTACTTGCAACTGGGGCAGCGTGGAAACGAGAACTTTCGACGCTGTGGAACACAAAGATGACAGTTGAAGAAATTTCCGCCCGCCTGCGAACAGGCCCTACGGAAATGAAAAGGGCAGCCAAAGAACTGGGGCTCTCATTCAACAGGAATGGAAAACGTCTCAAGGACCCGAAGCCCCTAACGACAAGTCAGAAGATAGCTAGAACTCAGGAGTTCAGGAACAGGTATCGTAAAGAGCTCGAACGAGCCCTGCAGCGACTCCACGAGCAGCTCGCGCCGCTCGGCGTAGAACTGAACAAGGAGAAAACGAAGGTGGTGGATACGTTGAAAGGGGAAGCCTTCGGGTTCCTGGGATTCGACCTGCGCCGTACCCGCAAGAGGAAAGGGAACGGGCATTATCTCCAGATGACTCCGAAGAAGAAGGCTCGCAAGGCAATCAAGGCCAAGGTGCGCGACATCATTCGACATAGCGGGGCGACCCCTATGCCGAAGGTGGTGGCGCAAATCAATGCCTCGCTTTCCGGTTGGGTCAACTACTTCAGAGTCGGCAATGCGAGTGGCGCCTTCAGTGAAGTGCGCCAATACGCGGAGATGAAGGTGCGTACCCTCTTGACTCGGCGGAAGCGGCGGCGAAAGACGAGCATCGGTTGGCGGCGATGGAGTAACGAATACCTCTACGATGTACTCGGGATGTACTGGGACTGGAAAGTCCAGCAACTGACCGGGGTGGAGAATATGCCGTGAAAGTGTCCACCGCCCGAAACGACGCATAACCCTTTTGACGAAGCTCACTGGGTGAGCTGCTTGAGGGAAAACTTCACGAGCAGTTCTTATGGGGAGGGACTGGAAACGGGTCGAACTTCAATTCAGACACCGCGCCAGCCCCTTACCCGACAAGGCGCCCGAAATTGTTGTATGCAAACTGGTGCTACCGGCGATTCGATGCATTTTAGGTTCCCGGAATTGGTAAAGTCTTATCCGCTTCTGGGCTTCTGTTATCAATGGGATAGAAAGACGCAAGTTCCCGGATTTATTGCAAAGGAACATGTGGTGTTGTGTGTGTGTGGTGGTGAGATGTGTGTGGAGGCGAATAATATGCTCCAGCCGGCTGGAAGAGAAGTGGTCTAGCTGCTCAGGGAGCACAACGGTTCACACGTAATCGAAGAGGGTCATGAACCCGAAATCCATGTGTAGTTGCTGGTGGCAATGAAAAAGCGTCATCCCCGGATCGTTGGCCACGAAGTCGAAAGCAACCTCCTGATATCCCCCCAGCATGACAACGTCCTTCATGACGCCTGCCGTTGGCTTGCCCATGATGTTGGTAAGTTCGAATACGTGCCGGTGCAAGTGGATCGGATGTAGATCGTCACTCTCGTTGCGCATATGCACACGGTAACGCCGATCCTCGTGCAGATGAAAGGCAGGCGGGGCCATCGATCCTGTCATCGGGTAAGCCGCGCCGTTAATCGTCCAGCGATTGAATCCCTCGACAGCGGCGTTGTCCTTGGCAAATGTCATTTCGAAGGTCTCGTCAGGCGCAGGGGCGGTCGCACCCGGTTTAGCGAATTTGGTGTAGTTCCAACGGAACTTCGGTGGCGCGATCCACTGGGCTTTTCCCGCATGATTCGCGTACTCGACCACGATGCCCATGCCGTGTCGGCGATCATCGTCGTCGGTATCCCCCATGATCCA
Organism: uncultured Acidobacteriota bacterium; assembly: GCA_963777415.1. Taxonomy (GTDB): domain Bacteria; phylum Acidobacteriota; class Terriglobia; order Terriglobales; family Acidobacteriaceae; genus JAEZPW01. The sequence goes on along the minus strand of CAVZQL010000011.1, from coordinate 56,884 downwards.
GACTCCGGGATGGTTCATCTCAACGAAGGCGGACACTCGCTCCGCTGTGCCGAGCCACAAAAACGGAACGGTAGCGGGATTCGGCACCGGATTTCCATCAAGCGCCACGACACGGAACGTGTGCCCCGGTAGCGCCAGGCTGCGGACCTCGGTGGCACTGCCGTTCAGCACATGGAAGAGTACGCGCTCGCCTTGTCTCACCTTGATCGGTTCGCCGTGGCCCAACATGCGGCCATTGATCGTGAAGGACGCGTAGCCGACTTCGTAGCCGCGCGGCATACCCTTGGCGAGTGAAGCCTTCATTGCCGCCTCGCCCTTCTCCTCTAGCGCCTGCACTTTTGTCGTGGGTACGAGAACATCTTGCGGCATATCGCCTCCGCGACTGAAACTCGGCTCGAATTCCTTTAGGACGAGAAAAACTTCACGGTCGTAGTTGCCCGGCTCGAGCTTCGGCTCGATGTAGACGTGTCCGACTTGGCCGCTGTATTGGCCGGCGGAGAGGTCGGCGCCCGCGCGGTTATGCGTATGGTAGAAGCGATATCCCGAAGGCTTTGTAACGAATGAAATACGCCGTGTCCCGCGCGCGGTAATGTATGGCGTCCCCTCCTCGGATGCTCCGTCCACGTCCACCGGAACAAGCTGGCCATGCCAGTGCAGTTGCTCCGGCGTGTCGGTGTCATTCACCAAGTCCACTACAACGCGTTCTCCTTCCTTGAAGCGCAGCAGTGGTCCTGGAAAGTGGCCGTTGTACGTAGTCAGCGAAATGATCTTCTTGGGTGCGATCTCCACAGGCGTGGCGGCGATTCGGATTGTGTAATCGGGTTTACCTGAGTTTGGCGAAGCGCTTTCGCCTTCAGCGTTCGTGGCGGGCATTTGGCCAACAGCGGATGGAACCAGAACTGTACCCGCCGCGATGCCGGCAGCCTTGAGAAAACTACGTCGGGAAATACTCATGACCTTCCTACTCCTTACAGGCAAGCACCGAGTATCCGTTTATCAATTCCGCGTGCCCAGCGTACGATCCAGATTGAATGCCGCGCTGATCAACGCAAGATGCGTGAATGCTTGAGGGAAATTGCCAAGTGCCTCACCCTGCGGTCCGGTTTGCTCCGCAAAAAGCCCGAGATGGTTGGCATAGCCCATCATGCGCTCGAACAGCAGCTGGGCTTGATCCAGTTTTTCAGGAAGCACCTGGCCTGCACGCGTCAACGCCTCCACGAGCCAGAACGAGCACATGTTAAAAGTGCCTTCCTCGCCCGGAAGTCCGTCGATGAGGGGCTGCGGCGGATAACGGTAGACGAGGCTGTCACTGACCAAACCATCTTCGCTGGGACTCCGCAAGATCGCGGAGATCGTGTTAAGTATCCGCGGATCATTAGGGGCCATGAAGAAGACAAGAGGCATAATCAGCAACGATGCGTCCAGATCGTCGCTGCCGTAGAACTGTGTGAATGAGCGCCGCTTTTCATTCCAACCGCGGCTCATCACTTCTTCGTAAATACGGTCACGCTCTGCTAACCATTTCGTCCGGTCAGCGGGAAACGCGCGCTTATCGGCGAGCCTGATGCCGCGATCCAGCGCGACCCAGTTCATGAGCTTCGAGTAGACGAAGTGCTCCTGGCGATTTCGCATCTCCCAAATTCCCGCATCCGGAAGTTGCCACCGCTCGCAGATCCAGTTCAGGCGGTGGCGGAGCTTCACCCATAAGTCGTAGGAGATCGGGCTGACGTATTTGTTGTAGAGGTAAAACGCATCTAGCAACTCGCCATAGACATCGAGTTGGAGTTGAGAAACCGCGGCATTGCCGATGCGTACGGGCCGCGATCCGCGGTACCCCTCCCAATGATCTAAAGTCTGCTCGGGAACTTCGCTTTCCCCTTGGATCGTGAAGAGCACCGGGAGCGGCATCCTGGGGTTCATGTGCCTTGACGCGTAGTTCTCCATCCAGCTCATGAACCCGGCCGCCTCATCTCTGAATCCGATCCGCAGAAATGCGTAGATCGTGAAGGCGGCGTCTCGTATCCACGTATAGCGGTAATCCCAATTGCGGATGCCTCCGATGACCTCGGGGAGACTCGTCGTGGGAGCGGCGACAATCGCTCCCGTAGGCTCGAAGGTGAGGAGCTTTAGAGCCAGGGCCGATCTTTGTACCTGCTCACGCCAGCGCCCGCGATAAGTACAGGCAGAGAGCCACTTTTGCCAAAACCTCACGGTGCCGTGAAAAAGCTCCGCAGCCTCTGCTTTAAGAGGAGGGCAAGGCACGAATTCATCCCCAAGATGAGCCCGCAAGAGGAACTCTTCCGTCCTGCCTTCCTCAAGCAAGAACTCGGCGGTCACGCTGCCCTGTTCCCCCTGCCTGAGTGGCACAGCCGCGGAAAGGGCAAGGCTGAAGCCGGTTGAATTGAAAAAAACACCGTTCGGCGGCTGTAGCAGTATTTGGTGGGTCTTCCGTCCATAATCGAAGGCCGGGCGACAAATGAGCGACATGCGCACCGCACCTCTGACGCAACGGACACGACGAAAGAGATGCTGATACCACGGCGAGTGGGGAGGGAGTCCCACGGGCATAAAGTCTTCCAACTCGACTATCCCGTCCGCGAGCAAGAAGCGCGTTATCAGGATATTCGTCGAAGGCCAATAAAACTGCTTGTACCTAACCGGACCGTCGACAGGGGCGATCTGGAATCGGCCTCCCTTTGCATCGTCCAACAGCGCTCCAAAGATGCTGGGCGAGTCAAAATGAGGGTAACAGTACCAGTCGATCGAACCGTTCATGCCCACCAGTGCGACTGTGCGCATGTTGCCGATGATTCCGTAGTTTTCGATGGGCTGATACGACATCGGTACCTCCTCCGCGGATGGCTCAAGCATTTGTTTGATGTACGCGGCCCAGTGGAAGAGGCGGAACGGTGTTGGTTCGGCAGAACCCGGCGCTTTGAATGTGAAGCTGCGCCCGCCGGAGCTTCACTTCACGCTCACGACCTAATCGCGATGGCGACACGTTCATGCAACAATCCGAATGACAGGCTGGGGAGTCTAATGCACCATGCGGCTTCGAAAACGTTTAATCGCTTTCATTGCAATTATTCAGTCCATTCTTTTTTTGACGCATTTTCTGCTTTACGAGACGTGGACATTTTCGTCCACGGAGCACAATGCCCACGGTGCATTGTGGATCAAACTGGCCCTTGGCTTTTTATCGGTAAGCTTTGTTGCCGCTTCGCTGCTTGCCTTTCGCCATACCAACGCTGTGGTACGCGCGCTTTACAGGGCTGCCGCGGTTTGGGTGGGTCTGCTGAGTTTCTTTTTCCTCGCAGCGGTTTCCTCTTGGTTAATCTTCGGAGTTGCGCGGCTGGCTGGACTGGACGTGAGCTTCCATCGCATCGTGGAATTACTGTTCGGTGCCGCAGCCGTGGCTGGATTCTACGGAGTCTTTAACGCAGGCTGGACGCGGGTCACGCGAACGACGGTGCGGCTCGCGAACTTACCGGTGACCTGGCGCGGGCGCAGAGCGGCGCTGATCAGCGACGTGCACCTTGGGCACGTGCGAAACGGCAGTTTCCTGCGGCGCATCGTTGCGAAGATTCTGAAGGAAGAGCCGGACGCAATTTTCATAGCTGGAGATTTGTATGACGGCACGGCTATCGATGCGCAGCGAGCGGCGGAGCCATTGAACAAGCTCATCGCGCCACACGGCGTGTATTTCGTCGCGGGAAATCATGAGCAATTTGGGGACGACAGCAAATATCTACATGCCATTGCGGCCGCCGGAGTCCGCGTGCTCAGCAATGAGAAGGTGGAAGTGGACGGTTTGCAGATCATTGGGGTGCCGTACCGGAACGCGACGCAGGACGGGCACTTTGCGTCGGTGTTGCACGGCCTCGGCCTGGATCGCGATCGTGCGAGCATCCTGTTGACCCATGCGCCGGACCGTCCGGAGATCGCGGAGGCAGCCGGCGTTTCCCTGCAGTTATCCGGGCATACGCACCTTGGGCAGTTCATACCGTGGAGTTGGATGGCGCGGCGGATTTACCGGCAATTTGTGTATGGCTTAAGCCGGATCGGGAAGATGCAGGTTTTCACTTCCAGTGGAGCAGGAACCTGGGGACCACCGCTGCGGCTGGGATCGAATCCCGAGATCGTAATGCTTGAGTTCGAGTAGAGTTTAGCAGCCTCGAATACCTCCTGACCGATGCAGGTCGGCCGCGGACGACTCCGTCAACCTCAACATTTTCAGATTTCACCTGGACGCAGTCTGGCAAAGAGCAACTCTGCCCTTGTCTATATATGTACCGGTAGGTATAGTTGTACTCACAATGCATAGTGAGACCAACAGTTCGGCCCGGATTCTCGATGCGGCACTTAGGCTTTTCTCGGAGAAAGGCTACGAGAGTTCCTCGACTCGCGAGATCTGCGAGCTTGCAGGAATTACCAAGCCGACACTTTATTACTTCTTCGAAAGCAAGGAAGGCGTGTACCGGGCCCTGGTGCAAACGGCCTTTGAAGACTATAGGGCAATCATTGAGGCGGGCCTGAGGTCCCCCGGGAGTTTGCGCGAGAGATTAAAACGGTTTGCGGAACTCATGTTTGAGGGAGTCTGCGCCCGGCCGCAGGTGAGCAGATTCTTATTTTCGATTGTCTATTCAGTGAATTCGCCTTTCGCACAACAGGTACAAACGTCGCACGAGAGCATGGTTGCTCGATTGTTTGAGGTGGTCTCGGCGGCCACGGAGGCGGGCGAGATTGCGGCGGGAGATGTAAGTGTTCGCATGACGGTGCTGTCAGGTTCCCTGGTCGAAGCGGTTTCAAACTACCTGATATGCGGAAATCCACTGCTTACGCGCGAGCTAGCGCACTCGATTATTGACACGATTTTCGACGGTTGGCAACCGTCGAGGCAAAAGGTCAGAGGATGAAATTTCGTTACATCGCAATATTTCTTGTTATCCCATTACTCCTGGCACCTTTCGCCAGCGCCGAGGTGCTGTCGCGGGCGCAGGCGGTTGCAGTCGCATTGCAGGCGAATCCGGAAGTGATCAAGAGCCGCGAGCAGTTGAAGTACCTGGACGGCAAGATCATGGAAGAAAAATCGAACGCGCTGCCGGACGTAAGCGCGACGGGAACAAGCTATCGCTATACCGATCCCTCGTTTCTCAACAGCGCTGGGTTGGACAAGATGCCGCCGGAATTCCTGACCGCGCTCAAGCCGGTGCCCCAAAACATGTACGAAGGCTCCCTGTCCGTGCGCCAGACGCTCTACAGTTTCAAGCTGGGCAAGGCGATTCAGGCGGCCAAAACGGCACGGTTGCTGGGCGGAGCCGATCTTCAACGCGCGCAGCAACAGATCGCGCTTGAAACGACGCAGGCATACAACGGTCTGCTCTACGCCACCGAGCAAGTTCGCGTACAGAGAAATGCGCTGGAGCAGAAAGAAAAGCATCTTGAGATGACACGCAACCGGCGCGAGGCGGGAGTTGCAACGGAGTTAGACGTCCTGCGTGCCCAAGTTGCAGCGGAGAACCAGCGTGCAGAGGTCACGCGAGCTGAAGGCGGGGTGGACCTGGCGCGCGCGCAACTGAACGCGCTCATGTTGCGCGACATGGATTCACCGATCACTCCGTCCGACACTCTCGACTACAAAGCTGAGGATCACCTTCTCGACGACATGGTCCGTGAAGCAATGGCGAACCGCCCGGACCTGCGTGTTGCGGAGTTGACCGAAAATGTGCGTTCGCAACTGGTTGGAGTGACTAAGGCTAATTCGAAGCCGTCAGTTGATTTCACCGGCAATTATGGACGGTCCAGCCGGTTGGCGGGAGATTTCCTCAATCCTGACTACAGCAAGTGGACGGCGGCACTCAGCGTTAACATCCCGATCTTTGACGGGCAGCGGGTGAAGGGCCAGGTGCAACAGGCGCAGGCGGAAGTGGGAAAGGCTCGTCAGGACAAGATCGCTTTGCAAAATCAAATTCGTTTGCAGGCCATGGACGCCCTGGTGAAGCTGAACGTGTCTTCGCGGCTGATCAGCGCGGCGCAGATGAACGTCTCGCAGGCAAACAAGGCTCTGGAAATGACCCAGGCCAACTACAAATTCGGAGCGGCTACGGTACTGGACGTCACGGATGCGCAGAATGCGCTGGTACAGGCTGAGATGACTTTGGCGCAGGCATTACAACAACATGCTGATGCAAGCGCGACCGCGAATTACGTGATGGGGCGCGATCCCGCGGGATCGAAAGAGGACAACACAAAATGAAAGAGAAAACGATGCAGTTTGGAGTTGTGGTTCTCGCCGGGCTTGCGCTGACGATGGCGGGATGTAAAAGCGGGGCGAGTGAAGCTGCGGGTCAGTCTGCAATTGAGGTGAGATCAATCCCCGTGCAGACCGCGACGGTTCAACAGAAGAATGTTGCCGAGGAGCTGTCTTTGACGGGGACGCTGAAGCCACAAGCGCAGGTACAAGTTGTGTCCGAAGTGCCGGCGCGCTTGCTTCGCTTGCTGCGGGATGAAGGCGCTGCGGTGAGCAAGGGCGACGTGATTGCCGCGCTGGACGATACTGACGCGCGGCTGTCAAAAGAGCGCGCAAGCGCTGCCGCGGACGTAGCGCAGGCGAACCGTGAACACGCCGTTGCGGAGCGTGATCGCGCCAACAATCTACTAAGGACCGGCGGCATCACGGACAAAGATCATCTTGCAACACAGGTTAACTTGCAAGTTGCTGAAGCCTCTTTACGGCAAGCGAAGGTGGAAGAGGCGATTGCGGCGCAACAACTGGCGCGCTGCACGATCCGCGCCCCCTTTTCAGGCCGAGTTGCAAAGCGGCTGGTTGATGTCGGCACAATGCTTGCCGTTGGCACGCCCGTCGTGACGCTTGTCGATAATTCGGTGCTTGAATTCCGCGCCGCGGTTCCATCGTCGGATTTGGCAAAGGTGCGCGTCGGATCGCCAGCGCAGATTTCGGTGGACTCTCTGCCGGGCACGACCATGCACGGCTCGATCACGCGAATTCTCCCCACGGTGGATGAGCGCAGCCGGTCCTTTGAAGTGGTGATGCGCGTGCCCGGACAGGCGAACCTTATCTCCGGGCTCTTCGGGCGTGCGCAAGTGAAGGTGCGCGACATTCCGAATGCGATTGTCCTTCCTCCGGCCTCGATCGTTCACGACGGCACGCGCGCCGATGTTGCGAATGTCTTTGTTGTAGAAAACAATAAGGCGGAATCGCGTCAGGTAGTGCTCGGGTACGAGGGCGCCGATGCCGTTGAGGTGCGAAGTGGGTTGAAGGCTGGCATGGTTGTCGTAGTGGATCCGCCGACAACGCTGGCGTCGGGCGCGCCCGTGCAGATAACAAAAACGACGAGCGAAGTGGAACGGTAGGACGCGATGTTTCTAAGCAATTTGTCGATCAAGCAACCCGTTTTTGCCACGATGCTGATGCTTGCGCTTGCCGTGCTGGGCATCGCCTCGTATCGCCAGTTGAAAGTGGACCAGTTTCCCGATGTAGATTTTCCGCTGGTAAGCATCACGACTCAATATCCGGGAGCGTCGCCCGAAACGATCGAACGCGATGTGACGCGCAAAATCGAAGAGTCGGTCAACACGCTGCAAGGCGTCAAGCACATCGAATCAACGTCGCAAGAGGGCCTGTCGAATATCCTCGTGACGTTCAACCTCGAAGTTCCGTCGCAGGCGGCATCGCAGGACGTGCGTGGCAAGATCGCGTCCATTCGTGGCGACCTGCCACTCGACATCGAGGAACCAGTCGTACTGCGCATGGACCCGAGTTCGGCGCCGATCATCTCGTTGGCCGTCGAGGCGAAAGGCATGCCGGCGCTGGCTGCATCGGATCTCGCCGACAAAGTTATAAAGCGGAGGTTGGAAACGGTATCCGGCGTAGGCGCGGTCAACCTGGTTGGCGAGGCCGAGCGTGAAACGCAAGTCATTGTGGATCGCACGAAGCTGGATGCCTACAACCTGACGCTGGCCGACGTGATTACAGCGTTGCGCAACGAGAACATCGACGCCCCAGCCGGATCGGCAAAGCGCGAAACCACAGAGGCCCTTGTGCGGGTCGGCGCTCGCGGCAAGACGGCTGATCAAATCGGCGCGATCCCACTGAAGCAGTTGGGAGCGGCAACGATCTATGTCCGCGATGTAGCGCAGGTGATCGACGGAGCCAAAGAGGCGAAGAACCTCGCCTTCTTCAATGACCGCAAGGCCCTGGCGGTGGACGTGCTCAAGCAATCAGGCTCCAATACGGTTGACGTGGCCGATGGTGTCCGCGCAGCCGTGAAGAAACTGCAAGGCGAGCTGCCCCCCGGAGTGACACTTGAGATCATTCGCGATGATTCGCAGTTCATTCGCGAATCGATCGACGACGTCAACACGACGATGATCATCGGCGGCGTCCTGACCGTGCTGATCGTCTTCGTGTTCCTGAACTCGTGGCGCTCGACCGTAATTACCGGATTGACGCTGCCGATTTCGGTTGTGGCAGCGTTTGTGGCGATGCGCGTGTTTGGCTTCACGCTGAACGTGCTCACGCTGATGGGCTTGTCGCTTGCCATTGGACTGCTGATCGACGACGCCATCGTGGTGCGCGAGAACATCGTGCGCCATCTGCAACGCGGCAAGAACCACTTCGATGCTGCGCGCGACGGCACAGCCGAAATCGGACTCGCCGTGATGGCAACCACGTTCACGATCATCGCCGTTTTCGTCCCGGTGGCGTTCATGGGCGGCATGGTCGGACGCTTCTTCTACCAGTTCGGAATTACGGTGGCGGCAGCGGTAATCGTCTCGTTGTTCGTCAGCTTCACGCTGGACCCGATGCTTTCGTCTCGCTGGGTCGATCCGGATATCGAAGAGAACCGTCACACAACTCTTCTTGGACGCGGGCTCGCCCGCTTTAACGAATGGTTCGAGAGCTTGCACGTCGCATACGAACGCGCGCTTGGCTGGGCGCTGAATCATCGTGGCTGGGTAGTAACGGCCGGCGTTCTCGTTTTCCTCGCGAGCTTCCCGATCCTGGCGATCCTGGGTGGCGACTTCATGCCCGACTACAACCGCGGCGAATACCAGGTCCAGTTCAAGACCACGCCAGGCAGCACGCTGGAACAAACAGGCGAGCGCGCACTTGAGACCGTCAGGCGCCTGCAAAAAGTGCCAGGGGTTAAGTACACGTACACCACGATTGGCGAAGCCGGCACCTCGTATAAGCCGGTCACCGAAGGGTCCATTTTCGTGAAGCTCGAGAGCGCGCGTGGAAAGACATTTTCCCAAGTCCTGCGCGACGCGCGCATGGCGATACGGGACGTTCCGGGGATGACATACGGTCTGGTTGAGGCCGGGTCGTTCGGACAGAAGCCGATTCAGATAAGCGTTCGCGGCGCCGACATCAACGAACTCGACCGCATCTCCCATGAACTTATGGCCAAGATGGCGAACATTCGCGGCGTCGCCGATCTGGATACGAGCCTCGAACGCTCCAAGCCGGAGCTGCGCGTTAGCATCGACCGCAGCCGCGCCAGCGACCTCGGCATCACGGCGGCGAAAATCGCGTCAACGCTGCGCGCCGCCGTTACAGGCGAAGTCGCAAGCAAGGTCGAAGACGCCGCCGGCGATAGTCACGACGTGCGGGTGCAGCTCAACTCCGACCAGCGTCGCTTCTCCCAGGACCTGCTGGACCTCAACATCGCGAGCGGAAACTGACAGCCCGAAGGGCGGAAAAATCGTGGTGCCGTTACGCGAGGTTGCGAAGACGCAGACCGTAAACAGTCCATCCAGCATTCGGCGCAAGGACTTGCGCCGCGAAGTTCGCGTGTCGGCGAACACCGATGGCCGGTCTCTGGGTGAAATCACCAAGGACATCGAGAAGGCCGTGGCCGAATTGCACTTGCAGCCAGGCTACGACATCGTTCAAGGCGGCGACGCCGAGGAACTGGCGACGATGTTTGCGAACATGTTCCAGGCCCTGGCGCTGGCCATCATCTTCATCTATCTCATATTGGCATCGCAGTTTGGATCGTTCACGCACCCGCTGTCGATCATGTTGACGCTGCCGCTCTCGCTGTTCGGCGTTGCGCTCGGCCTGTTCATGACAAGGGACACGCTGAACATTATGAGTATGATCGGCCTGATCATGCTTATGGGACTGGTGACGAAGAACGCCATCCTGCTGGTTGACTTTGCCAACCAGGCCCGGCGAGCGGGCGTCGATCGCAGAACAGCTCTGATTCAGGCGGGTACAACTCGTTTGCGCCCGATCTTGATGACCACGCTGGCCATGATCTTCGGCATGTTGCCCCTGGCATTCGCCATTGGCGCCGGCGCCGAAATGCGCGCTCCGATGGCCCGCGCCGTTATCGGCGGACTGATCACGTCAACGTTGCTTTCGCTGATCGTTGTGCCCGTGGTCTACACGTATCTCGATGATATGTCGTTGAAAGGAATTGCACGTTTGTTCGGGCGCAAGCGAACCAGGCAAGTTGAGGGGGATTTGGTTCACAGCGAGTAACACCGTGAACCCGTTCGAAAGGAAGCCATTGTGAACTGGTATGACTACATCGCTTGCTTCTTTGCCGGAACGTTTCTCGCTAATGTCGTGCCTCATTTCGTGCACGGCATTTCGGGTGACCGTTTCCCGACGCCCTTCGCTCACCCTCCCGGAAAAGGATTGTCGTCGCCAACGGTGAACGTTGTTTGGGCACTGTTTAATATGGTCGTCGGCTACATCCTTTTTCGGGTAGGAAAGGTTTCGAGCGGAGGCGACCCGGCACTTATTTGTTTCTTCGCAGGCATCGTTGCAATAAGCACAATGATGAGCGTGCGATTTGCAAAAAAACAAGCCGAGTAACCGCTACCCACTGCATGGAGGTCCGTACGTCCAACCGCTCTTCGCGGCGCACCTTAATCCGTGCGTCTAGTAACTCCTCACACGGTGACGTGACGCGGCTCACGGTGTGAGAGCTCATTACCATACATACTCCTGCCGTTGTCCGTGATGAGCGTTTTCGGCCTACTCTGATCTATCGTGCAGCGAGAGATGGGGGCATTCACGTCAAAGATGGAACACGTCCACTGCTCTCACAGCTCCTATCATCGAGTTCATTGAGGACGAAAGAATATCGCAATCTTGTTTAACTGAAACGGCTTGAACCTACCGTCGCGACGCCCCCAAACTCTTCAATCATGGGGGCTGGAATGGAGAATAAGACCGTGGCAGAAGATGCTGCAAACCTCAGCGCAGAGCGGGTAGCATACCTGGAAGGACTAGTCAGTCAGGCGAAAACCGCCGCCGCCGTATTCACGCAATTTACCCAGGAAGACGTCGATCGAATCGTCAAGCCGATGGTGCTGGCGGGCATGAAACATGCCGCACATCTGGCTCACATAGCGATCGAGGAAACCAAACTCGGGGTCCTGGAAGACAAGGTCCTCAAGAACATGGTGGCCACCGAGTTTGTCTATGACTATGTGAAAGACAAATGCACGGTGGGCGTGATTCGCGAGATCCCGGAGAAAAGAGTTGTCGAGATTGCTGAACCGATCGGGGTCATCTTCTCGCTAATTCCGATTACGAATCCGACCTCAACGGTGCTCTTCAAATGCATCATGGCGATCAAAACCCGGAATGTGGCAATTTTTAGTCCTCATCCCAGGGCCGCCCGCTGTAGTTTCGAAGCCGTAAAGGTCATGTATGAGGCGGCGATTCAGCATGGCGCGCCAGAAGGCGTTTTCTCGTGTCTGGAGAATCATAACCTCGACGACAACGCGTATCTGATGCATCACAAAGACGTTTCCCTGATTGATGCAACGGGTGGGCCGAGCGCCGTAAAGGCGGCCTATAGCTCGGGCAAGCCAGCGCTGGGCGTTGGTGCGGGTAATACCCCGGTCTACCTGGAGAAATCCGCGGATGTGAACATGGCCGTGGTGGACATCATCACGTCCAAGACTTTTGATAATGGGACGATTTGCGCGTCCGAACAAACGGTTGTAATCGACGATGAGATTTATGACACCGTGTTGAAGACGTTTGCCGATCTCGGAGCACACCTTTGCAACGAGCAGGAGACGGAGCTATTGGGGCGCACGGTGATCGATCCTGCCACGGGATTCATGCAACCCATGGCGGTCGGGCAAAAAGCCACTGCTATCGCCCGCACCATCGGTCTTTCGGTCAAGCCACATACCAAATTACTGGTTGCGCCCATTCAAGGCGTAGGGCGCGGATATCCGCTTTCAGTGGAGAAACTCTTCCCGGTACTCGCGGTGTACCGCGCGCACTCCGTTGATGAGGCGCTTAAAGTGTGCGTCGATGTGAATCATGCCGGGGGTCTCGGACATACGGCTGTCATTTTCTCGCGCAATGATGAAGTCATCCGAAAGTTCGGCGAGGTGATCAACGCCGGGCGGATTCTCGTGAATTCTCCGGGATCGATCGGAGCGCTGGGGGGCGTCTACAACGACATGGTGCCCACGTTCTCCTTCGGATGTGGCACCGGCGGCGGCAACAGCACCATGGACAACGTGAACGTACACAACTACCTCAACGTCAAACGCCTCGCCCGGAGGACGCCACCGCATATGTGGTTTCGCATTCCCAACCAGATCTATTTCAATCCGAACGCGGTGGAGAATCTAGCCCACTTCCCGTCGCGATCAACGATCATCGTTACGAACCCACCGCTCGAGCAGATCGGCCACGTTGACGTCGTGCGGCGCTACATCTCCCCGCAGACACGCGTCCATGTCCTGGTAATTCCCGACTCGGAACCCGAGTTGAAGACCGTAATGGAGGGCGTGGAATCGCTTAGGTTCTATAAGGCGGACCAGATCATCGCGCTGGGCGGCGGCTCCGTCATTGATGCGGCGAAGATGATGAAACTCAAGTACGAATCGCCGGAGGCTGACTTCGAAGAATTGGGCTCGCCGTTCCTGGATTTACGCAAGCGCGTGATCCAATTCCCCACCGAAAAGACGAACCGCGCACGCCTCATTGCAATCCCCACAACCAGCGGAACAGGGAGTGAGGTCACTCCATTTGCGGTTCTGTTCGACAAGGCCCACGGACGCAAAGTCACCTTGGCTGACTACTCCTTGAGTCCGGACGTCGCAATCGTGGACCCGCAGTTTGTCATGTCAATGCCCAGAGGGCTAACCGTGGATACAGGCGTCGATTGTCTGACGCATGCGCTTGAGGCGGCAGTATCCAGTTACGCTTCACCTTATACCGATTGTAATGCCATGCAGGCGATTCAGCTTGCCTTCAAGTATCTTCCCATCGCCTTTGAACACCCTGGCGATGAGGAGGCGCGCAACATGATGCACAATGCGGCATGTATTGCGGCGATCGCCTTTGCCAACGCTTCCGTTGGCATTAGCCACGCCCTGGCGCATTCCTTCGGCGCACGCTTCGGCGTCGCGCACGGACGAGCCAATGCCCTTATGCTGCCGCACGCCATGGCGTATAACGCGGCGGTACCCGCGAAGTTCATGCCCTCGCCCAACGCGCAAGGATACGTTGCACACAAGAAGTACGCGATGATTGCGGACTTGCTGGGCCTGGGCGGTGACACCGTCGAAGAAAAAGTGCAAAACCTGATCGGTGCCGTGGAACAACTGCTCGATCGTTTGGGAATGCCACGCTCGATCGCCGCAATGGGGATAAAGAAGGAAGAATTCGAGCGGGCAACCCCCGATCTGGTCAAACTTGCGTTCGAAGATCCCTCGGCGCTCTCCAACCCGCGTATGCCGCTGATGAACGAATTGAAAGAGCTGTTCTGGAAAGCGTATGCGGGACGAGGACAGGAAAAGGCGGTCGGGGCGGCACAACCAAAAATCTCGTAATGGATGGTTTCGTTTTATGGCGACAATTGCTCCAATGCTGAAAGTTGATGGTACGCGCCTGACGGAAGCCCTTGCAGACGCGCGTGAGAAGCTCGACACGTCCGCTGGCGAAACGGTTCTGGATTTCTCTTCCGTGGTCCGGCTTGACACTAGCGCAGTCACGGCGATGAGGATGTTAGCCGGAGCGGCTGACGACAAAAACGTTAGGGTCGTTCTGCATGGTGTCAGCGTAGACATCTACAAAGTGCTAAAACTCGTAAACCTGGCCCAGCGTTTCTCCTTCACGACCTGAGGGCTTTTCCTCGAAGCCACTGGATTTCGTGTTCTCGCGGGAGACTCTTCGGGTGTGACCGCACCACATCTCCCCGTCCATCACCACCGCCCAGAGCGAGTCGTCCTGAGCCCGCAGGGCGAAGGACCCATGCACTTCGCTTTCGGCGCCGCCGCTGCCGACGTCGTTAGAGATGTCAAGAGCCCTCGTCAGCCGTTTTGCTCGTAAGCTGCTGAAAGCAAGCCGAATATATTCTTCCGGCGGATGTCGGGAAACATACCTTCAATCTGCCATACTTGGAAGTAGAGGTTTGGTGTATCAGGGCGAAGGCCAACTGGAGCATATCGACCTCGTAAGTTCCTATTTTTCAGCCGCTTACAATCGTTCCAAGTTAGATCGATAAGTTAACGTGTCTCTTTTCAATAACTTACAATTTTTGAGCAAGGGGAGGGGCAGAGGGCGTTTGCCGGTCTCCCGTGGTTCGGGCTATGTGCCCGCCACTGACCACTTGCCACTCGCGTCTTTAGGGGTGATCGACCCCGTAAGCGACTCGTTATCAATTACTTACAAATGAGACGGTTGAGGTTGATGAGGTAAGTCGTTTCGTTGCAGCACTTACGTGTTTTACGCAGGTAGGGGTGGGGCAGGCGCCCACTGCGTAACAAGAGGCATTTAGAATTGTCCTAACAACAATGGAAAATCCTGAAAACAAAAATCTTGGAAGCAATAATCATGACTTCCCACTCGGACTTATTGCGCTAACGTGGTTTCGCGATTCGGTACGCTATCGCGGCGTTCTGCCGACGCTGGCACAATTCGCTCAGCGGAGCTGGGAGTTCGTACGCGATCTGACCCCGGAACGCAGGCGGTCGCGCTTTGGCGATCTGCAATTCGATTTCGATCATGGCGTGAACACGACCTGGTCCAATGTCGGGCTGCGTACACGTGTACGGGAAATCTTCGCCGGAGAGCCGTATCAACCGATCGAGGCCGGCCAGTTTCACGAGATGATGGGCGCCCTCGGGATCGAGTTCGACGAGTTCACCTTTATCGATATGGGTTCAGGCAAGGGACGGGCACTGCTGCTCGCCTCTGAGTATCCGTTTCGCCGTATCGTCGGCGTGGAGATTCTGCCGGAGCTCCACGCGATTGCCGAAGAAAATTTCCGCAGGTATGAAAGCGATTCGCAAAAGTGCTCGCAACTGGAATCCTGGTGCGGCGACGCGCGCGCCTTCGACTTTCCGAACGAGCCAACCTTGCTCTATTTGTTCAACCCATTCTTCGAACCCATACTCATAGATGTTCTCGCGAGATTGGAAAAGTCGCTAGAAGAGCATCCGAGAAGGTTTGTCCTGCTTTACGCTAATCCGGTATCGGAGCACATCGCCGAAAGCGCAGGTTTCCTGACGAAAGTTGGAGGAACTCACCAGTATTCGGTTTACGAGCCGGCCAACGCAACGAGCTAGCCGTAACGAAACTTCCACCGATCAGAGCTCTAATGAATCCACAACGCCTGGCCAGGGCCAAGTACGGCTGGAACCTTTCCCATAGCCATGTGCGGCGGTCATTGGCGACGAAACGAGCTATCAGTTCCTCCCGTGTGCAACTATGACCACCGATCGGAAGATCTCCACACTGATTGAATTCTGGCAGCATGGTCATTCGGTGGGCAGAATGACTTCCTCTGCGGTAATTCTAATTAGCTTGCTAGTCCGAATGATCGGAACAGACAACGTTAGTTCGGGATTCAGCGCATCTTGGAGCAAGGGAGGGCGGGGCAACGCCAAAATCTGTGGCGTAAACGTGGGATACGCTCCCGTAATCAACGGAATCTGGTTTTCCGATACCAAGATACACGGAATCGTGTCCACTCCCATGCTAGCCAGAAGAAACGCACGATGAACTCCGTTACGAATATACAGTCGCCCTCCCACCTCGCTAACAAGAAGCAGTTGTGGAGTTGCGGCAACTATCGTCCGCACTTCGATGCCTGCTCCCGGCAACTGCTTTATCTGCATCGGAACGAGGCCTACTGTTTTCTGGGTCGAAATGAAGGTTACGGACCTTCCACCCGGATCTGGTAATGCCTTGACTGCCAAATGAAATGATTCCGGCACTGCGAACCGAGCGATTTCGCGCGCTGATGTGCCTTGAAGCTCAGCCCTCAACTGTTCAACATATTCATAATCGACCATAACGAGTGGATTGATTAGGTCGCGAACACGTACGAGAGCGAATTTCATTTGGCCGAACTGTTGAATCACGTTCGCTAGATACGGTCGAGTCGCTAGTGTTGTGTCCCATAAATATATGGTGTAAGTAGTGTTTTTGAGGTACGCTGGGTTATGCGTACCGGACGCCCCAAAGCAACGCTCGAATTGAACTCCGAAGAACAGATCCAACTGAAGAGTCTGGCGGGTTCTCGTACCTTGCCGCACTCGTTGGTGTCGCGCGCGAAACTCGTATTGTGGTCGGCAAAGGGACAGACCAACGCTGAAATCGCACAGCGGCTCGGCTGGAAAGACGCCACGGTAAGCAAATGGCGGCGACGCTTCGTCGAGCACCGCGTGGCAGGTCTGTACGACGAGTTGCGCTCCGGACGCCCGCGCAGCATTGACGATGATAGAATCGCCGCCTTGCTGAAGCGCACGTTATCACGCAAGCCCGCCGGGGGCACGCACTGGAGCGTTCGTCAGGCCGCGCAACAGAGCGGCATATCGAAGTCCACCGTGCATCGCGTGTTTCAGGCCTTTGCCTTGCAGCCGCACCGCACCCGCAGTTTCAAGCTCTCCACCGACCCATTCTTCATTGAGAAGGTACGCGACATTGTGGGCCTCTATCTAAACCCGCCCGACCACGCGCTGGTACTCTGTGTCGACGAGAAAAGCCAGATTCAAGCCCTGAATCGTACGCAACCGGTGCTGCCGATGGGCTTGGGATACGTGGAAGGAATCACGCACGATTACGTGCGTCACGGCACGACCACGCTGTTTGCTGCGCTCGACGTCGCCACCGGAGCGGTATTTACCGAGTGCAAGCCCCGCCACCGACACCAAGAGTTCTTGTCGTTTCTACGCAGCGTGGATGCCTGCGTTCCGCCGGAGCTCGATGTCCATCTCGTCGTCGATAACTACGCCACCCATAAGCACCCCAAGGTGCGGACCTGGTTGGCGCAACGACCTCGTTTCCATATGCATTACACGCCGACGTACTCGTCCTGGCTGAATCAGGTGGAACGGTGGTTCGGCCTCATCACCCAGCGGGCGATTCGCAGAGGCTCCTTCAGCAGCGTCAAAGACTTAGTGCAAAAAATCGAAAACTTCGTTCAGAACTACAACCGCACCCATCGGCCTTTCGTGTGGACGGCTACTGCCGATTCAATCCTCCAGAAGATTGCCCGACTTTGTTCGCGCATTTCCGGGACACAACACTAGTTCGTGGAGATATTCGCCTTGTTCGCTCGTGATCTCCTGAACAACAGCCTGTTCGAGAGGTATCGCAGAGATTTGCTTCATGCGTTCGGCAACAGTCGGCCACCGCTCCACAACAGCACGGAGTTCATCAGCGTTCCACTTGCTGAGCGGACCTAATAAAGATTCGACATCTTCTCGGCTGCGAAATCAAGCGCAGATAAGGTGGGCACCCTTTCCAAGCTGAACCTTTATAACATGGGGTGCCCGATAACGCAGAACCGCACGAAGAACGTGCGAGTTCGGGATGACAAAGCTGTTGTTGCGATGAAGGTATGAGTCACGCCTTCTTCGGCATTGGCATGTCCAGCCGCTTCATCACCATTTGTAGATCCTGCCATGCCGCGGCTTTCTGTCGAGGATCGCGCAGCAGGTAGGCGGGGTGGTACGTCACCGCCAGCGGATAGCCGCGGAAGTCGTGCCACTGGCCGCGGAGTTGGCTCATAGGCTGGTTAAGGCCGAGTAGCGCACGCGAGGCGACCGCGCCCAGGGCGACAATCGTCTTGGGCTTTATTACGTCGATCTGCTTCAGCAGGAACGGCGAGCACACTTCGCACTCGGCGGGTTCCGGGGTGCGGTTTCCCGGCGGGCGGCATTTGATGACGTTGGCAATGTAAACATCTTCGCGCCGGATGCCCATGGCGTTGATCATGTTGTTCAGCAACTGGCCGGCGCGCCCGACGAAGGGTTCGCCCTGTTCGTCTTCGTCCGCGCCGGGGGCTTCGCCGATGAACATGATGTCGGCGTTGGGATTGCCTACGCCGAAGACGATCTGTTTGCGTCCTTGCGCGTGCAGCGGACAGCGGGTGCAATCGCCGATTTCCTCGCGAATGGCACGGAGCGCGGCGGGGCGGTCGTTAGTCATTGGCTCTCCGGGCATTGTCTCTCCGTGATCGCAAGTTGTAGTGGGGCTGGGGTTCTGAAGAGCGGTGTCCAGAAGAGCGGCGTTCTGAAGAGTGGCGTCTTGGGTAGCGTCCTCGTCCGGAGCAGCCGCGACCGGGCGGCGAAAGAAATCATGTACGCCAAGTTCGCGGTAGTACTGCAGGCGGTCGGCAAGCGCGCGTTTTGTCTCGGGGTCTAGTGTTCGGGCCATGGGTTAGGATTTCTGCGCAGCGACCGCTTCGGACGCGCGTTCACGGATGCGGCGAATCGTGTCGAGAACGCGGTGCGCGACTTCCCACTTGGAATTTTCGGGAACCTGTATCTCGTCCTCGGGAGTGATGATGGTGACCGCGTTGCGGTCCGAATCGAAGCCGATCCCCGGACGCGAAACGTCGTTGACGACAATCGCCTGCAACGATTTCGCGCGCAGTTTTCGGCGCGCATTTTCCAGCACGTTGGTGGTCTCGGCGGCGAAACCGACGACGATCTGGCCTGGCTTCGCCTTCAGGGCAATCTCGGCCAGGATGTCGGCTGTAGGCTCCAGGGCGAGCATGAGACTTTCGCCGGTGCGCTTGATTTTCTCCGGGGCGACGTCTTTGAGCTGGTAATCGGAAACCGCAGCCGCCTTGACGATGACGGTAGCCTGCGGCGCGTGCTCCAGTGTTGCCCTGCGCATCTCGGCAGCGGTCTCAACGCTTACGATTTCTGCGTTCGCGGGCGGCTGAAGAGCGGTCGGTCCGGTGATGAGGATGACTTTTGCGCCACGCCTGAGCGCGGCTTCAGCCAGGGCGTATCCCATCTTGCCGCTGGAACGATTGCTGATGTAGCGCACCGGATCGATTGGCTCGCGCGTAGGTCCGGCCGTGATCAGCACCGTTTCGCCCGCAAAGTCTTGGGGACCAAGCGCTTCCATCACCGCGCGGACGATCATGTCGTTGTCGGCGAGGCGGCCAGCGCCAACCATGCCGCACGCGAGATAGCCGCTGCCCGGTTCGACGATGACGTTGCCGCGCGCCTTTAGTTTCGCAATGTTTTCCTGCGTGACCGGATTCTCCCACATGTTGACGTTCATGGCGGGAGCGATCACGACCGGCACGGTGGTTGCGAGATAGAGTGTCGTAAGAAAGTCGTCCGCGATGCCGTGAGCGAACTTGGCGATGACATTAGCCGTGGCGGGGGCCACCAGCATCGCGTCCACCCCCTGTGCAACGGCGATATGCTCGACGGCCGAATCGATATTCGGTTCGACCGGGCCTTCGCGAAACATCTCGGTAATTACTTTTTCGCCGGAAAGCGCCGCGAAAGTCAGCGGACGCACGAATTCCTGCGCCGCGCGGGTCATTATGACCTGCACGCGTAGACCGCGGTCTTGCAGCAGGCGAACAATTTCCGCCGCCTTATACGCCGCAATTCCGCCGCTGACTCCGAGAGCGACTTTCATATTCTTTCTATTTAGACGCGAAATGAGGGCTAAAGGCGCGAGCCCCGTTGGGCCCGCGTCTTTGAGAATACGACTTTAGCCGATTTCGGGAATGGCGGCGTCGAGCATTTCGCGCGCGGCTTCGACGGCCGACTTCTCGAAAACCGGAATGTCCCATTTGACCTTGCCGGCTTTGATTTCGTCCTGGGCGATGCGGCACGCTTTACGGGAACTGCTATCGACCTGGGGCTTGGCGCCGGACTGCAACTGCCGCGCCCGCTTCGCCGCAACGAGGATGAATCTGTAATTGCTATCGAACCCTGCTATGTGTTCCATACCGCCTCCAACTTAGTCGCAATGTGCGGAAACTGCTTTCCGCACTAAAGTCAGCCCTTGTGGGGCAAAGCCGGCTGGGAAAAGCCAGCCAGAATTTCCTGAACGCGTCCGCGAACCTGGATCAGTCGAGAGCGGTCCGCCGCGTTCACAATCGTTCTTGCTTCCGCGGAGAGACCTTCTCCCGAGCGTCTGAAGCGTTCGCTCAGGATGACAGCTTTCAACTCGTCAATCGAGTGTTCAAGCTGGTCGTTAACCAGAATATAGTCGTAACCCGGATAATTCTCAATCTCGCGACCCGCCGCACTGAGGCGACGCTGGATAACTTCATCGTCCACTTTGTCGGATTCATTGCGGCGGCGAAGTCTGCGCTCGAGTTCGTCACGCGATGGCGGGAGGATGAAAATGCTCACCGCTTCAGGCAAGCGCTCTTTGACTTGGGCCGCGCCTTGCACGTCGATATCGAGCAGCAGGTCTTTGCCGCGCGCCTTTGCCTGCTCAACAAAGTGGCGGGCCGTGCCGTAGTAGTTGCCGAAAACCTGGGCGTACTCGAGGAATTCGTCGTCGCGGATCATGCGCTCGAATTCCTCGCGCCGAATGAAGAAATACTCGCGGCCGTGCTTCTCGCTGCCACGGGGGCACCGGGTCGTGTAGGAGATGGAAAACTCGAGGTTAGGCACCACCTTGAGCATCTCCGCGGTCAACGTGCTTTTGCCCGATCCGGAAGGGGCCGAGACGATGTAAACGATGCCGCTCATTCGATGTTCTGCACCTGTTCGCGAGCTTTTTCGATTTCGGACTTCAGGGCCAGGCCCAGTTCCGTGATGCGCAACGCTTCTCCAGCAACGCCGCCGGTTTTGGAGAGCAGAGTGTTGGCCTCGCGGTTCATTTCCTGGAGCAGGAAGTCCAATTTCTTGCCGATCTCGGCGCCTTGGTCAAGCAGTCCCGCGAAGTGCTTGATATGCGTTTTCATGCGCACGATTTCTTCGCGGATGTCGCTACGCTCGGCCAGAAGCGCGGCTTCCTGCAACATGCGGTCTTTGTCGGCGTGAGCGCCGACCAGCTCCTGCATGCGCGAGTGGATCTTGTCCATGTAGGCGTGCAGCACGGCATCGCGGTGCTTCTCGACCTCGTTGACGGCCGACTGCACGCGCGCCAACAGTTCGCGAAGCTCGCGCTCGATGCTGCGGCCTTCTTCGGCGCGCATCTCGTTCAATCGTCCGATCGCCTCTTCCAACTTCGCCGTGATGGCCGCTTCCAGTTCCGGTTCGATGCCCACAAATCCATTGGAACCTTCCAGCGCGCCGGGCAGCCTGAATACGGAGTTGAGATCAGGTTCGGCGGAGACCGCGAATTCTTTCGCGGCATCGCGGAACGCCTGGACGTATCCGCCGACCATAGCCTTGTTGAAGGCGAAGCCGGCCGCGTTAGCGCGCTGAATGTTGAGAAGCAGGTCAACGTGTCCGCGAGCGATTTTTTCCTTCACCACGCGACGAAGCTTCATCTCGAGCGCGTCGCTGTCGGGCGGCATGCGCAGATGCAGGTCGAGGAAGCGATGGTTTACCGACTTGAGCGAGAGCGTGAAGCTCAACTGATCGTTGACCTGCTCTTTAGTTTGCGCGAATCCCGTCATGGAGCGAACTTTCATATTTGACCTAACTGGACGGAGATGCCATTCAACTTGGCCGTCACCGCTTCCATGTCCATAAACTGTAATTCGTACAGGCGGCGATAGGTGCCCAGCCGCTTCATTAAATCTTCATGCGATCCAGAATCGGCGATGCTGCCGTTTTCAATAACCAGGATGCGATCGGCATGGCGGACGGTGGAAAGTCGATGCGCGATTACAAATACCGTGCGGCCTTGCATCAGGTTGTGCAATGCGGTTTGCACCAGAGACTCCGACTCGCTGTCGAGGGCGGAGGTAGCTTCGTCAAGGATCAGAATCGGAGCGTTCTTCAGAATGGCGCGTGCGATGGCCATCCGCTGACGTTCGCCACCGGAGAGGCGCAATCCGCGCTCGCCGATCATCGTGTCGTAACCGTTGGGCAGCGCCGCGATGAAATCGTGCGCAAGGGCCATCCTGGCAGCCTCTTCAACTTGGGCCTGAGCGACGTTCGGCTGACCGTAGGCTATGTTGTTGCGAACCGTATCGTTGAAGAGGATCGTTTCCTGGGTCACGATGCCAATCTGCGAACGCAGGGAACCAAGTGTCACATCGCGCACGTCGTGGCCGTCGATCAGGAGGCGTCCTGAGCTGACGTCGAAGAAGCGAGGGATTAGGTGTACCAGAGTCGACTTGCCGGCCCCGCTCGACCCGACGACCGCGATAACTTCGCCAGCAGGGACGGTTAGGTGGATGTCGCGGAGGACCTCGCGCTCTTCGCCCGGTTCGCATTCGTACCCAAAGTTAACGTGGTCGAAGACGATGGCTTCCCTGAAAGGTGACAGCACTTTAGCGCCAACTTTTTCACGCACATCGTCCTTGGAGTCCATGAAGGAAAAGACTGAGGCTGATGCGCCTAGCGCCTGCTGGAAATTGTTGTTGAACAGGGCGAACTTGCGTACGGGGTCATAGAGACGAAACACAGCGAAAATGAACGCCAGGAAAGAACCAGTTGTGAAGACCTCGCTCTTGATTGCACCGCGGCCCATCAGGAGTAGAAGGGCGATTGCGATGGACCCAAAAATGTCCATGAGCGGAGAGCTAATAGCAGATGCCCGGACTAAGCGGAGGTTGGCGCTGAAGAGCTTTTTCGCGGCTCCTCGAAATCGGAGCACCTCCCATAGCTCCATTCCAAATGCCTTTACGATTCGAACGCCGCTGACAGTCTCGTGAAGGAGGTTCTGGATTTCAGCAAGCTTGTCCTGCCCACCGCGCGTGGTGTGTCGGACGCGATGCCCGATCTTGGACGCGGAAGTGATGATGAACGGGATGAAAATAAGAAGTACCGCGGCGTACTTGCCGCCGCGAACCACCACAAATGCGACGAGGAAAACGAATATAAAGAATTGCTGCAGGAATTCCGCAAGTACCTGCGACATTGCGAACTGCACTCGTTCAACGTCGTTGATGATCGTGGACAGCACGGTGCCCGTCGACACCTTCTGAAAGAAAGATACGGAGCGCCGCAGGATCGCCTCATAAACCTCGTTGCGCAGATCGGTCATCATGCCAAATCCGGCGTAGTTGACGAGGTAAGTGCCCAGGTAATCACAAACGCCTTTCAGTATCGTCGATGCGACCAGTGCAAAGGCGACAATCGTCCAAGCGTTTGTAAAATGGTGGGGCACGAGTTGTTGCAAATAGAGGACATGCGTTGTGCCCGGTATTTGGAGAAGTACAACGTTCTCTGAATTCGAAGCAGGGTTCAATACCCGGTCAACGGTCGGAGCGATGAGCAGGTATCTGAATGCTTCAAGCATGCCTACGGCAGCCATAAGCGCGACAGATGCCGTGAGCTGCAACCAGTAGGGCACAGCATACTTGATGAGCCTGATCAGTTGCCGCATGTACCCCACCGGGCGCGCGAGTTGTGATGGACAGAGAGCAAGGTTGTATTTTAACGGAATATAGGACGTTTCCGATATATGTTGCCGGCAAAGAAAGCCTTACCACGGGCAAAAAACAGCCTGAGTCGTTCAAACCAATCGAAGCTGCCTACCGGGGCGAGTCGCGATGCGTTATTTTCGCCGGGTAGCCGGCCTTTGTAAGTCGCTTTGAGACTTCTTGCGCGATGAGCACGGAGCGATGCTGGCCTCCGGTACAGCCGAACGCGATCGTGAGGTAGCTCTTGCCCTCTTCTATGTAATGGGGCAGAAGGTAAACCAGCAGGTCCGAGACGCGATGAATGAATTCCTGAGTCTGTGGGAAGGACCGTATGTACTGAGCGACCTTGGGATGTTTGCCGGTAAGGGGCCTGAACTCTGGAATAAAATGCGGATTGGGCAAGAAGCGGACGTCAAAGATGAGGTCGGCTTCCGAAGGAACCCCGTGCTTGTAGCCGAAGCTGACGATGGAAACAAGCAGGTTTCTCTTGGCCGTGTCACGTTCAAAACGCTGCACGATGTGCGCTCGAAGTTCATGCACGTTGAATTTCGAGGTGTCGATCGCGACATCGGCGATATTTCGAATAATTCCCAATTGACGGCGTTCAGAGGCGATAGCTGTTTTCACCGTGGTGGACTTGCCGCTGAGTGGGTGGGGGCGGCGTGTTTCACTGAACCGACGAACCAGGGCGTCATCGCTGGCCTCGAGGAACACGACCGTTGTTTGCAGACCATCCTTCAATTGCTTCACGATGCCAGGCAGGCGCTTGAGGGACTCGCCTTCGCGCACATCAGCCACGAGCGCGGCTTTTTCGATCTCGCCCGACTGCTTGACCAGTTCGGCGAAGTTCTTGATCAAGTCAACGGGCAGGTTGTCCACGCAGTAATAGCCGAGATCTTCGAAGACCTTGAGGACGGAAATTTTCCCTGAGCCGCTCATTCCGGTGATGATGACCAGTTCAGTGCTGGTGTGTGGACCTGAATGACTGCGCGAAGCTTGGTTTCCAGGCCGTCCGTCTGGATGAGCGGCTACCGGCTCGGTCTTCTTCTTTTTTTTCTGGCGTGTCGGCATGGAGCAATCCTAACATCCAAGCCGCCCTGCTGGAACGTGTTTCAGTCGTGCAAGACAGTTTGAATCTTCGGGTTAGCTATGGGCGGCTGCACCGAGGAAGCGCCGGCGCACTTCTTCGAGGATTTCTCTTTGTACAATTTCGGCGGGACGGCGCGCATCGACCATGAAAACACGTTCAATCTCGCGCCGTGCTATGGCAAGGTACGCTTCATGCACGCGGTGGAAGAACTCGCGGTTTTCCTGCTCAAAACGGTTTTCATCCGGCTGGTCATCGGCGGAGTGTTTCAGGTTTCGCCGTCGCGCGCGTTCCACGCTGTGCGCGACTTCTGAGTCCATCAGGATTGTGAGGTCGGGCTGAAGTCCATGACAGAGTACCCGGTGGAGTTCGAGTACGGGTTCCGAGCCGAGTCTTCGTCCGCCCCCTTGATAGGCCTCTGACGAATCGGTGAAGCGATCACAGAGGACCCAGGTGCCGGCATTGAGCGCGGGCAGGATCAATTGATCGATCTGCTGGGCACGTGAGGCGAACATCAGCGCAAGTTCAGTCCACGGGGACAGGCCTTGCGTTCTGGAATCCAGCAGCACTGCCCGGATCTTTTCTCCAATCTCAGTGCCGCCCGGCTCACGGGTCACAAGTACCTCAATACCCAGAACGCGCAAGGACTCGGCGAGGCGAGTAAGCTGTGTGCTCTTGCCGCACCCGTCCAGGCCTTCGAGCGTGATGAATCTGCCCCTGCCGTTCTGTTTGGTCACCTGAGAATCATAACATTCAGATCTGCCATCCTCTTCCGCGGGAGTGAGCTGCCGGAACGGTGCTCATTGTTTTGGCAGGGTACTGAGATCGTTTCCGCCAGGATCGAGGACAACGCGGGCTTGGCAGGTAACGATACTGCCAAGTTATGCAAGTAGTTGCGGCAGAGATCTCGCCAATTCCGCCCAATTTCCGGTTCTCGACCTTCCTTTGGCGCGATTTCCCACGGAATCGGCAAGTTGCGACTGTGGAAGTTCGGGTGCGAGCTTCCCAGATGGATTCGCCCTCTGAGCGTCCTGAGTTGTGGCTGGGGAGGTATTGCGATGGGGATGGAAAACCAAGGTTCCTTCGACGCTACTGGAAAAGATATTCCCGGAGAAGTGCTGAAATCTCGCGTGGAGGAGCTCAAGGGACAGACTTCCGGCACCGGGATTGATGGGCGAAGTTCCGTGTGCAGGGAATGTAATAGCCCGCTGCCTGACGCTAGTCCGTTCTGCTGGATGTGCGGCGCGTCCAGAAGTCAGGAGTGCGATCCACGGGTGGATACCGCGACCGCCCCCCTGCACCGGGGACCCGAACTTTTCAGGGTCAACCCGCGGGCCGCCAGAGACGGGTTTTCCGTGAATGGATCTCTGGCTCTTTCTCCGGCGCCGACCGCACCGCGCCCCGATCCGGAGTTCCGGTTGGAGTTCGTCAAAGACCGCGAGAAAAACGAACCCGAGCGCAACAGCGTATCTGTCCGCCGCACCGTGGCAGTGCTTGTGCTTCTGATGGTGATCACCGCCGTCGGTTATTGGCAGCGTAGCAATTTCGTTTCGCTCTTTGCGATCGTGAAAGCGGCGGTCGCTGAAGATTTTTCGTCGTTGTGGCAGAGCGACGACGCCACGCTCAGCGTAAGCCATCAAGAGACTACGACGGCGGAGAGCCGGGTTGGGCGGCGTGGGCGGAGCGCAAAGTCCGTGCCAGAAAACGCACGGGCCGTTCATTCTGGACCCACTCTTTCCGAGACTAGACCCGGTACCCTGCCGTTGGGCGTGAAGGTGCTAGGAGAAGCTTCAAGCAAAGTTGCAGCGACGGACGGCGTGTATCGCAGCGGCGTCGTGCAAGTTGGGATTTCCGATCCGTGGATTACCAGTGCCCGGCTATCTCCAATGGCCATCGAGATATCTCCACGTGAATCGCTGGCGCTGCTGATCAAGCGTGTGCCTCCGGTTTACCCGGAGGCGGCACGTCTGGCGAAAGTTCAGGGCCCGGTCGCGCTCAAGGCCGTGATCCGGAAAGACGGCAGTGTTAGTGATCTGAAGGCGATCAGCGGCGATCCGCTTCTGGTGCCGGCCGCCATTGATGCCGTACGGCAGTGGGTTTACAGGCCATACTACCGGGACGGCGTACCGACCGAGATTGAAACCATCGTGGTTGTAGATTTCTCTTTGGCTGCACCGGCCACCTCGGCTGCCGTGCAACATTAGAGGAATCACTCGTCCACGACCTGCTGGAAGAGATCGGTTTCCAGTTGGATTTCACGTGGAGTCGAGGCTGCAGCCAGGTGGAACAGCTCACGCCGGTGACTGTTGCCCACATTACGTTCAAAGATAGGGAAAAGGGGTGCCTGCGTGGTGTGCGCGTGGAATGCTTTGATCTTCTGCTCCCAACATTCCGAGATGTCGATGACGGTGGTCGTGGGCGCCGGTGAAATTGGCTGGCGTTCGCTCAGGGTGAAAGCGGCGGTCTTGGTGAAAGCGGCGGTCTTATAGTAGAGCTTCTGTGCCTGGTGCGGACGCAAGCCGTTTGTGAGTTGCTCCGTGAAGCGATTGCCGCGTCCGGCCCAGTGGCAGGCCGCAGTGGCGAAAAGCGACGCCATGGAGTGGTCGGTATGAGCGGTGAGCCCGCCTTCCGGGCCGAACGTGATGACGACGTGGGGCCTGATCTGGCGTATGCGGAGGGCTAACTCGGCGGCGACCGGGTAGAGTTCGGCGCGCTCCAGCGCACCGTCCCGGTAGTCCAGAACCTCACCATGCGCGACTCCAAGGATGCCACAGGAGGAGGCGAATTCCTGGCGACGGGTGGCCGCCAGTTCGTCATCGGAACGGGCGGAGCCGCGGTTTCTGGCAGCTTGGCCGGGTGTAAGGCAGATCACGTGGATTTCGACGCCGCGCAGGGCATAGAGCGCCAGTGAACCGCCGAATCCTCCGGCTTCGTCATCCGGATGGGCAGTGATACAGAGCAGTTTAAGCATCTATCTCCTTAGCTTTGGACGCTTCCGTGCTACAGCACTTGATGCAGCATCCTTTCCGCCTTCGTCTGAGGAACGGGATTCCGTTAGTGGCCCCGCAATGAACGCAATGAAGAAGATAGTCATCTTCCTACTGCTTGCCGGCATTGCAGCCCTCTGCAAAGATCATGCACGGGGTTCCACAGATTATGGCAGACAGTACCACTCCATCGTCCCGCTGGGCGCTGAAAAAATAGACCTGAGGCCGTCCAAACGATCACTCTACATCCTGGCGACGGCGGAAAGTCCGTACTTTGAGGGCTGGCATGGGCCATTGGATGCTCCTTACATCTTTAATCCCGACGGCAGCAAGGTTGATTCATATCCCGGGCAGATAGGTTTTCGGCTGACCGCCACGGCCATGCGCCCCGATATGCTTTTCCTGGATCCCTATGGCACCCTGGATCTTCCCGACAGCGCGGTGAACGACTACCTATTGCACTTGCATTTTCGCATGTTGGTTTTCCACGGACTGCAAGTCACGCGGGTGGAGCCTGACGCCGTGCGGGAGATCGGGATGCCGACCGATGTGGCCTATGACGAACGCATCTACCAGATGTCCTTCAGCCTGCCACACCGGGTTCCCATCGAAGACCGCATTGTGATTGAGGTCCTGGCGCCAACGGGGTACCGCATCTGCAAGTTTCACCTCGACCTTTTCTAGGGGACGAAAGCGCCACCCTACCGTCGAAGCTTGTCAAGGCCCCTTCCGTGCCAATGTACTCCTAAGCTGCTGAAATCATTGCAGATATAATTATCGCCAACCTGTCGGGTTTCTCGCTCAAATTTGTCACAATGAGAGTAGGTGAGAAAATTGGCAGCGACTCGTTCCTCCAAGGGGATATCGAGGTAGTAAGTCGTTTATTTTCAGCCGCATGTGAGTAGGCTGATTTAGATCGACACCTTAAGTTGCTTTATTTCAATAACATACAATTTTGAGCAAGGGGAGGGGGGTACTCTACTACCTGTGCCTCCTCCGCTTCCTTTGCGTTTCCACGAGAGATGCAACGGCGGAAGTGATAGAATCGCCCGTTTGTCCGAAGACGTAGGTGCTTCGGAGTGAATCCTCCGAAACGCCTGCAACATCCGAAACTCATACGAGGAATCCAGCATGGCGACCATGACTGAAAACGAAGAAGCTGTGATGACTACCCACCCTGTCGCGAAGGTCGCTCCATTTAAGAACGAACCCTCGACGGACTTCAGCAAACCCGAGAACCAGAAGGCGATGCAAGCCGCCATTGAGAAAGTGCGCGGCGAGCTCGGGCGCGAGTATCCGCTGGTAATCGGCGGCAAGCCGGTAAGGACCAGCGACAAGATTACGTCCATCAATCCGGCACACCCTGCGCAGGTTGTGGGCGTGTTCCAGAAAGCGGGAACTGACGAAGTCGAGCCCGCGATGAATGCGGCTCAGAAGGCGTTCGAGAGCTGGAGCCGCGTTCCGATGGAGGAGCGCGCGGCGTTGGTGTTCCGGGTCGCGGAGTTGGTCCGCCAGCGCAAGCACGAGTTCTCGGCATGGATGATTTTCGAGGTGGGAAAGAACTGGGCGGAGGCCGATGCCGATACCGCCGAGGCGATTGATTTCTGCGAGTTCTATGCCCATGAAGCGCTGCGGTTGGCCAGGGCCGAAACGCCCGTACAGCTTCCCGGTGAGCACGATATGCTGCGCTACATTCCGTTGGGCGTGGGCATCGTGATTCCGCCGTGGAACTTTCCGGGGGCGATCATGGCGGGCATGACCGTGGCCTCGATCATTTGCGGCAATACCGTGATTCTGAAGCCCTCATCGGACTCTCCCGCGATCTGCCGCTTCTTCTTCGACATCCTGCGTGAGGCGGGAATGCCGGACGGCGTCGTCAACTTCTGTCCGGGCGCTGGCGCTACGTTCGGCGACGCCCTCGTGGCACATGCGAAGACGCGCTATATCGCGTTCACCGGGTCGCGCGAGGTCGGTTTGCGGATCAACAAGGTCGCTGCAGATGTTGCGCCGGGCCAGCTATGGATTAAGCGCACGATCCTCGAGATGGGCGGCAAGGACGCGATCATCGTGGAACCGGACGCCGACATCGATAGCGCTGTTGAAGGAGTTGCGGTCTCGGCGTTTGGCTTCCAGGGACAGAAGTGCTCGGCCTGTTCGCGCCTGATCCTGAACGAGAAGATCTATGACACGTTCATCGCGAAGTTGAAGACGCGGGTCGAGAAAATCGCTTACGGCGAGCCGACGGAGAACTACGTCGCCGGTCCGGTGGTGAACGAAGGTTCGATGAAGTCGATCCTGAACTATATCGAGCAAGGCAAGAAAGACGGGCGCCTGATCGCGGGCGGCAAGCGCGTAGAAGGGAAGGACGGCTACTTCATCCAACCCACCGTTTTTGCCGATATACCAGCCGGGTCGAAGCTCGAACAGGAAGAAATCTTTGGGCCGGTGCTGGCGATTACCAAGGTGAAGGATTTCGACGAAGCCCTCAAGGTCGCCAACGATACCGAGTTCGGCCTGACGGGCGCGATTTATAGCCGGGACGAAGCCAAGCTTCAGCGCGCGATGCAGGAGTTTCACGTTGGGAATCTGTATCTGAACCGGAAGTGTACCGGCGCGATTGTTGGCGCGCATCCGTTTGGCGGATTCAATATGTCGGGAACCGACTCAAAAGCCGGCGGTCCGGACTACCTGCTGCTGTTTACACAGGCCAAGTCCATCGCCAGGAAACTTGGTTAGTTTTTGATTTCTCCTCCTGAAAGGCGTGGGTTCCGGCTCGCGCCTCTTTTTTCGAACAGGGAGCAGCGACGGGGATACCTCCAGTTTCGAGTTTCGAGTTTCGAGTTTCGGGTTTCAAGTTTCGCGGCGCAGTTGCTCGAAACTTGAAACTCTGAAACTATTGTTTTTGACAGTTTGCAGTTGCCATAACATTTGACTTTGGGCAGACCGTGGCCGAAAATACCGGAAGCTTTGGTCGCGGGGTGAGTGATCCCCGCTTCCACATTCCTCCCAAGGCGCGCGTAAGCGCGTGAGTGTTTCTGAATATATGTCGAAGATTCTGTGCGTTGATGACGAACCGCACGTTGTCAAACTGAAATGCGCGATTCTCGAGGCGGCTGGCCATAGCGTCACATCAGCCACTTCTGCCCACGAGGCCATCGAGAAGCTGAGCACCGAGACTTATGACGCCGTGGTAACCGACTGGCGCCTCGGGGACGACAGTGGGCGTTCCGTAGTGCAGGCCGCCAAGTCGCATTCCATGATGCCTGTCGTCGTCGTATCCGGCTATGTTGCCGAGGCATTTCAGGCCGCTGAGCCGCTTGCCGATCTGTATCTTGAGAAGCCCGTGAATCCCGAAGAACTTGTGACGATCGTCAACGAATTACTCAAGACCAGCGCAAAATCAGCGTAAGAACCAGGTTTTCAAGTTTCAAGTTTCCGGTTTCCAGTTAAGGAAGAAGCTTGAGAATCCAAACTGCATGACGCGGACCGAAACTCGAAACCTGCAACCTGAAACCCGAAACTCGAAACCTGAAACTCGAAACTTTCCCCGTGGACATCCTGATCACCGACATTGAAGCGCGGGTGCTCGGCGCGCTAATTGAAAAAGAAATCACCACGCCGGATTACTACCCTCTTTCGCTGAACGCGCTGATCAACGCGTGCAACCAGAAGAACAATCGCGATCCTCTGATGAATTTGGACGAGGACGCGGTGCGCCGCGCCTTGAATGGGCTGCAACAGCAGAAGCTCGCCGGCCCTGCCGGGGGCGCCGATAGCCGGGTCACCAAGTACGAGCACCGCATCCAGGAAGTTTTCAATTTCATACGCGCGGAAATCGCCGTAATGTGCGTATTGCTGCTGCGCGGCCCGCAAACTCCGGGGGAGTTGCGCGGACGCAGCGAGCGCATGTTCCGCTTTCCAGAGCTGTCGGATGTGCAATCGGCACTGCAGCGCCTGATGCAGCGCGAGCCGCCGCTGGTGAAAGCGTTGCCCCGACAGCCGGGGACGAAAGAGATCCGGTATGCGCACCTGCTGTGCGGCGACAAGGAAGGATGGGACATGCCAGCCGCAGCGATGGGCTCTGTCACGGAGTCTCTGGACGGCGACCGGGTCGCGAAGCTCGAAGAGGAGGTTAGGGAATTGAGGGCAGAGCTTGCGGAACTAAGGCAGCAGGTCACCGAGTTCCGAAAGCAGTTCGAGTAATAAAAAGGCCGGCGCCTTTGCACCGGCCTTTCGCATGAATTCTCCGAGGCTCATACCCTCTACATCGGAGCCGCGCCGCTGTTCGATGGTAATGATCCGACAACGGTTGCCGCCGCCGCTTCAGCGAGGATCCGGTGGTGGATGGTGAAGAGCGCCAATTCCAGCCGGTCAGAGACGCCGATCTTGTCGTACACGTTGCGCAGGTAATTTTTGATCACCTGTTCGGTCGTGCCGAGCTGAATCGCGATTTCCTTGTTCTTATAGCCCTGAACGATCAGCGCCACAATGCGAAGCTCTTTCGGAGTGAGGCGGTCACGCACACGGGCGCCGACCATGTCATTGTCCGACAGTTCCTTGGAAACGTTTTCGTTCTGTGCCCAGGTGTGACCGCTGGAAATCCTGCGGACACAGTCAACGAGAGACGTGCCGGCGACGCTGCGATAAATGACGCCATGAGCCCCCTGTTTCAGAAACTTCGCAGCTTCGTCACCGTTTTCGGCAATGATGAGTAAACGGGTCTTTGCCTGGTTCGCGGCTTCGAGCACGGGTGCAAGATCAGGCGCGAAACTGGTCGCGACGACGAGTAGTGCGGCGCGAAACTTCTCAAGTGCCATGAACATCTGTTCTGGCGTCTGCGCCTGGGCCACGACGCGGAGATCGTCTTCGACCGCGAGCACCTTGGCCATGCCCGCACGGAAAATTGCCTGATTGTCAGCGAGAATGATCTTCAACATAGAGTGCCGCTACTTCCTTACGAAATGGTACTTATCGATAATGCATGCAACACCACGGTTTTCATCTTCGTCCGACGGCCTATCCACGCGGACGACGCGTCCCTGGCAGCGTATCCGGATATCGTGATCGGCGGCAGCCGCATCAGCCGGCAAGGTGATTTCGAAATCCACCTTTGAGCCAAGCTCCCACGCCGCATTCGCTCGAACGTACACGCCGGCGGAGCTGACGTTGCCGGTTACAGCCTCCAGCTCTTCCGCCGACTCAGCTTCATGTATCCGAATCGGCAATTCCAGAGGAAATCTCTTGCCTGTTCGTAACTCGGCCACAGAACCTCCTTCATTCTCAAAAGCAATACCGAAGCAGAGTACCTGCTTCGGGCTTTATACCACGGAATCATGCTAGAAAATAGTAAGTGGAACCACCGAACTTATCCCCCGAACGGGCCTAGGGAAGGAAAAAGCGGCAGGAGCGGGAAATCATTGGAGGTATTTACGTCTAAGTGTTCCTTTACTGCGCACGCTTCTTAGTACCGGGTGAAGATGCCGCTGATCGCATAGCCGAGCACCAGGCCGATCAGTCCGACAACACCAGAAGCCGGCCACACGTACTCGCGGGCATTCTCCTTGACGTCCATTTTCTGACGCATTTGGGTGCGTAACGCCGCGACGGAGTCATGCAGTTGGCGACGCTGCTCAACCGCGCGCAATTCGAGAATGTCGGTAGGGGGCGTGGGTTGGGAGCTCATACCTGATGCCTCGCTTCGGTCTGAAGCCAGACCTGATCCTCTTTCAGCACGCGGATCGTGCGTTCCGGTTTGAGTCCGCTCTGGCGCAGTTCGCGGACGGCGAAGGAGGCTGATAATGCGCCGATCACCAAGTACACGGCGCCCACGATCAGCAGAGATAAGAAATACGCGAACCGGTTGGGATAGAACGCAAGAGCGACAATTGAGATCAAGGCTGCAGTCAGGACGAACCAGGCCGTAACGCCAAAGACCAATCCGACGACGATCAGCGGCACCGCCGTTTTCAACAACGACAGTTTCTCCTTCATTTCGGACTTGAGCATGTCCAGACGGGTCTGGATAAAGTCTTTGATTTCGTCCTTCATCTCGGCCAGGACGCCAGCCACGCTTCTGTCATTTATGTTGTGCACATTATGTACGCTGGCCACGGCGGTTTGACCTCCAAATTCGCATGATTACTCCCAACGCAAAGCAACCTGCGCCTACGCCGAGGATGAACTGAATGGGATAGTCGTGGGCGTAGTGCTGAATGCGCGTTTGGGCGTGCTGAAGCTTCTGCCTGGCAGTTTCACCGGCCTCTTCGGCTTTAGTCGCAGCTTCTTCGCGCGCGCGTCCGCGAATGACCGTGAACCGCTCCTTCATCTCCGCCAGGCGGTGAGGAAGTTCGCGCGCCCGGTTGACGGCCCTGCCTACTGCCGAACCAACTGTCTCGGCGGTTTCACGGAGCTTGGGTGCGGGCTCGCCGGGGATCTCGCCCAGCGGCCGCGCGTCAGGGTACTCACGCTCGAGCAAACGATCCGGACGTCCCGCCTCGATGCCTATTGCCCCCCTGAGCTCACGATCAGCGTCGGACGTCCCTTCCTGCGCATTTTCAACCTTAAGCGGGACCACAGGGTCCGATGACATAGAACTCCCCTCGCCGTTGAACTGATGTTAATAAGATGTACGGGCGAAGCGGGGCGTTTGCAGGACGAAGGCAGTTTTCGAGAGAAGGAGAAAGAGAAGGAGAAGAGGGTTTCGAGAGGACAAGTTTTGAGAGGACACGTTTCGAGAGAAGACGGTTTCGAGAAAAGAACCTGCTGCCTCGGAACCTGGTTTTCTCGAAACCTTCTCTTCGAAACCTTCTTTCTTTCTAGAACGCCCCTCCTCCGCCGCCACCGAAGCCGCCGCCGGAGAAGCCACCGCCACCACCGCCTCCGAAGCCGGAGCCGGTCGAACTTGATCGGGGGGCAGAGACCATCACGCTATGCATGTCTGAAGACATGCTGTGCATGGTGTTGGTGAAGAAGATCGGATTCCAACCATAAGGGCCGTAGCCGGTGGGTGAGTAG
Organism: uncultured Acidobacteriota bacterium; assembly: GCA_963777415.1. Classification (GTDB taxonomy): domain Bacteria; phylum Acidobacteriota; class Terriglobia; order Terriglobales; family Acidobacteriaceae; genus JAEZPW01. Next base: position 22,025 of record CAVZQL010000011.1, on the reverse strand, counting down.
TACCAGCTCGGGGGATCGCGCACGATGTCTTTGAAGGCTTGTGCCCAGCGGTGCTCCACGCCCAGAGCCATGGCGTAGGGCAGGAACTTCTCGAAAGTATCCGGCGGCATGCGTTTGAGCCGGTCTGCGTCCACACGGTTCATGAAATCCTGGAACCCGAGGACCTGAACCTTGGTCCGCTGGCCGAGCAGGCTCTTGGCCGTCATCTTACGGCCGAAGAGCAGAATGATGAGCACGGCGAGGCCGATTCCGATCACCGCCATCAACGGCGAAAGGAAAAAGTCAACGATGTGGAAAGCCTGGAGCAATATGAAAGGGATGCCGATCAGGACGGCCGCTCCGACGACGTATCCCTTGGCTGAGTCAGGATCGAGGGTGTACATGTTCTTGTTTTTCAGCTCGGCGATGATGTCCTGTTTGATGGTCGGGATGGCGGTATAGAAATGGTTCTTCATGCTCGATAGGCGGCATGTGTCGCCTCCGCCCTCGTACATGTGCTCGATCAACACGCGCTCGTGGGAGGCGAGGCCGTCCCATTCGGCACGCGGTTTAAGGAGGTGAAAGATGTAATCCTTGTTGCTGAAGATGAGGTGCTTTTCGTCGGTCTCTTCGATCTTGAGGTAGCCACGCACGGCAAGGTCAACCACGGTCGAGGTGATGTCACGCGGTTCAACGCTGTCTTCAACCAGGGTGCCGGCTTCGGCGGGCGTCATGCCCTTGGGCGGTTCGTACATGGGCGCCACAGACATCCCTGATGTCGCGTCCTTGCCCTTGTACCACCACATTGTGAACATCACGGCAAATGCGAAGACAGGCAGGAACAGGATCGAGTTGCTGCGCAGGAACCACCATATCCGCGCTAGCGCGCTCGGCTGCTTGAGAATGCCCTTGGGGACATACACGTCGATGGTGAGCCCGCCGCGCATGGGCAAAGGATTGGTCGTCTCGAAAAACACGTCCGAACCCTTCACCTCAGCGGTGGCTTCCTGATCGCGAGATCCGTATACGCCGGTGAATGCTTGCGCCCGGAGACTTCCGGCTGCGCTCTGGGGCAATGCCACCGTGGCCGAGGCATGGTCGATCGGCACGGGCCAGTCATTCCCGGTCACGTTCCAGTAGAACTCATCGTGGTCGTCAAAATAGCGGACGGCGTTCGGCGTGAGGTAAGAGATGCGGACCGTCTTGGTCGAATCCGTCGCACCCGGAACATAAATTTTGAGGTGCAGGGTAGGTCCCTTGCGCGATTTGTCGTACTTGAGCGGGTTGCCGTTTTCGTCCGTGACGCCCCGCAATTTCATGAAGAGCGTGTAGTTACTATTGTTCGGTCCCGGGTACTCGACTGGGATATCGCGGTAGATTCCGTGGTATTCGCCGACGAAGACGCAAGTGATCTCTTCCTGGATCAGGGTTGTGCCGTCTTCGCCGATGGCAGCGGCCGTATGGAAATCGGCTATGCGCCAGCTACGCGCGAAGGCAGGGATGGCGCTGATCAGTGCAAAGGCAATAAGGACGCGGATGAGTCCGCGTCCCCAGGGTTGAGCCAGCCACAGCCGGTTTGTTTTCATGATGGTTAGAATTTCACGGCGACGTTCTCGCGGTCTGCCGGCGTGTCCAACTGGAAGAACTGCTTCTGCTGGAAGCCGAACATGCCGCCAAGAATATTGGTCGGGAATGACTGAAGCTTGGTGTTGAAATCGCGCACAACCGCGTTGTAGTAGCGGCGCGCGTTCTGGATCGAGTTTTCAACTTCCTGCAGCGCAGCCTGAAGGGACGTGAACTGTTCAGAGGCGCGCAGTTGAGGATAATTCTCGGCCACCGCGAAAAGGCTTTTCAGGGCCGTGGTCAACTGGCCCTCAGCCGCACCGCGCTCGACGGGCGTGCTGGCCTGCATCGCCATGGAGCGGAACTTCGCGATGTCCTCGAAAGTACTCTTTTCGTGTGCCGCGTATCCTCTTACGGTCTCCACGAGGTTCGGGATGAGATCGTGGCGGCGCTTCAGTTGTATATCAATATCGGACCAGGATGAGTCGGCCCGAACGCGCAACTGTACCAGGCCGTTGTACATCGCGATCAAAAATGCAACGATCACGACGGCAACGACCACAAAAATAATGAGGGCCATTCAGCCTCCCTTGCGTTCATCCGGCAACCGGACGGTTTTTGTGCTTGAGCGGAAAGTAACACAGGGCGAAGGCCCGCGCAAATGAAACGTAGATTACGGCGGGCCATCCACCCCCCGCTGCGAGCGTTGTGACAAGGGCTGAAGGCGAAGGGAGCCCAGTTGGATTTCGGGACCTCCGCGAGAGGCGTGTTCGGTTTTTAGAAAATCTCTTAACCGGTAGCCTGGCTCTCAGGTGCTGTTTTCCCCACAAATCTCCACCATTTTCTAGAACTGGAACAGATCGAACGATTTCTGAGCGGAAGGGATAGATTCGAGTAATTCTCTACAGCACGCGGAATAAACATAAGCGGCTGCTTTGTCACGATATCCAACGCGCTGGAGCTAGGACGATGGTCCACTATCAAAAGATCGTATATCTCTTTGTGCTGCTCATCGCTGGGTCGGCAAGTTCGCCGGCGCAGGTTTCATTTGAACCCGCTGTGGCCGTACCCAATATTGTCCACTTCAGCGGTGTGTTGCAGAACGTGCATGATGCAGGAATCGTTGGCGTTACGTTTGCCCTCTACAAAGAGCAACGCGGCGGCGCGGCACTCTGGATGGAGACGCAGAATGTCTCCGCCGAGGCATCGGGCGATTTCACGGTATCGCTTGGTACAGATCATGCCTCTGGCGTGCCACTGGACCTATTCACAAGTGGGCAGGCACGTTGGCTCGGAATTCAGCCGGAAGGGCAACCAGAGCAGGAGCGCGTACTGCTGGCGACAGTCCCCTATGCGGCAAAGGCGGGCGATGCCGAGACCCTGGGCGGTAAGCCAGTCTCGGCGTTCGTACTTGCGCCGGAGACTGGCCTAGCACCGTTCGCAGCCAAATCGGAGGTGATCGCGCCAGCTTCGGTTCTTGCCGCCAATCCGGCGACCACCGGTCCTGCGTGGGTTCCGAACTACATGCCCAAGTTCCTGGACTCCGCTACTCTTACCAATTCTACGATCTTGGATTCAGGAGGTAAGATCGGCATCGGCACCGCTACTCCAGAGACCCTGCTTGACATTGTCGGAAACACAAGCATGATGGTCAAAATCGGCAACGTACCGTGGGCGTTCCGTTTCGGCTCATTGCAGTCTGGCACGCAGTTCATCGGCATAGCGGCCAAGAAGGCCGCGGCCGACAACAACTACGTTGCTTCAAGCCAGAACATTGCGACCGTCAATCACCTGGCCATGGAATTCAATTACGACGGATCCTGGCGCATCAAGCAACAGGCCCACCAGCCCGATGGAACCATCCTCAACCTGAGCACGTCTCTGGCGTTGACAACCGCCGGCAATTTCGGAGTCGCAGTTAATGCGCCGGTGGAGAAGATGGAAGTCCTCGGGAACATAAAGATCAACGGAACGGGTAACGGCCTTCTGTTCCCCGACGGCACCGTGCTTAAGACGGCCAGCACTGGCACGTTAACGGGCGTTACCGCAGGAACCGGTTTGACCGGAGGTGGAACCAGCGGCAATCCCGGCATCTCGCTCAATACGCAATATACGGATGGCCGCTACGCGGGCTTGGCGACGGCAAATACGTTTACTACCGACCAGACCTTGAACAAGAACCTGACGGTTAAAGGTCTACTGCTGAGCGGTGTCCACGAAGTGACTGGAAACCTGAAGATCGACGGGGCGGGGAATGGGATCGTATTTCCCGACGGCAGCGTGCAGACGACGGCAGTGGCACAGTCAGCCTCAATGACAATTGCGGCCGGTAACGGGATGGTCGTCGCGGGCGTGCCGACGGCTCCGGTCATCGGCTTGAACACCGTGTATACCGACGCACGCTATGCGGGGATCTCGGCAAACAACGTTTTTACGAGCGATCAGGTTTTTAACAAGAGCCTGACCGTCACTGGCGCGCTATCTTCCGGGCCGCAGACCGTCACTGGCGCCGTCACGGCGAGCGGTGGGGTCTCGTCAGCAACGGTGCAGGCGCATGTGAGCGCTGCCGTGGCCGGTGCAATCGCGGTCTCCGCCGTGGCAGATGGCGAAGATGGCACCGGAATTGATACCTCGGTGAACGGCGTGACGGGCGCCACCACCGGCATACACGTTACCGTGAATAGTCCGGCCGGGACTGCGGGGATCTTCGACAACACTGCCAGCGGCAGTGGCACCCTGCTGCTTGGACGAGTCAAGATCGGCGAATATTGGGTCAAACGCTTCCGCGTGGACGGCAGTGGCCGAGCCTACGCTAACAACGGATATGCCACGGGTGGAGCGGATTTTGCCGAGTCGTTCGCGGTCGCCGGGAGTAAGACAGCGTACGAGCCGGGTGACGTTCTTGTCATCGATACCAGCACGACTCGCCGCTTGGCGAGAGGTGCCCAGCCGTACTCGACGCTGGTTGCCGGTGTCTATTCAACCCGGCCTGGCGTGATTGCCTCCCCCTACGGCATGGATGACGAGAACCTGCAGAAAGAGGTGCCACTGGCAGTCATTGGGGTGGTGCCTTGCAAGGTGAGCGCCGAGAATGGTCCGATCGCGGTTGGCGATCTGCTCGTGACCGCTTCGCTGCCGGGGTATGCGATGAAAGGAACCGACCGCAGTCGAATGCTGGGCGCGGTAGTTGGCAAGGCTCTGCAATCGCTAGAGTCCGGAACTGGTGTGGTCCAGATACTCGTATCGTTGCAGTAGGATTATGCGACTTCTCGAACTCAGCCAGGTTGCTGTAACGCGCCGCTTGGGGGTGCATTTGTTAATCTTTCTGCATGAGCTCTGAACGACGCGAACCAACCTACCTTTACACGGAAGAGCATGCAGCAAAGAAAAGCGCGATCGCGCGCGAATTCATCGAGACTCGCCGGAACCTGAACTCGATCGTGGAAAACGCGGACAACTACCTGGTCAAGCGCTTCTACAACGTAGACCACAATACCTACCTGGAAGGCGCGATCCCGGCGAAATACAAAGAACTGATGGGCCTTGTTGTATCCGCGGGCCTGCGTTGCGACGACTGTATCAAGTACCACATCATCCAGTCGTACCGGTTGGGTGCAACGCGCGTGGAGCAGGAAGAGTCGCTCAATGTCGCGCTGGTCGTAGGCGGAAGCATCGTGATTCCACATCTGCGCCGTGCCTATGCGCTGCTGGCTGAATTGTACGTGTGACCCCCTCGGCGGTGAATACCGCGTGCACGAAGGAGCACGTTCCCGGTCCATCGCCGATATATCAGGGTCGAGCAGGTAGGCAAAAATCGAGGAGCTATCGAAGCGTGGCCAGCACAGCCAGTCGAAGTCAGTAGAATGGCGGCCCCCCTTCGGAAGCCGCCACTGTGTTTCAGTTTGACCGATCTATTTTTCGAGAATAAGGATGACGTGTTTGGTCTGAAGGATGTCGTCCGAACTCAGGTACGCTTTGTCAGGCGAAACGACCCATACCACCCATTTGCCAAAGTAGGAGTTGGTGGCTGAACCGCGCCCGTTGTCGCTTATCGAATACGTGCCAGTGATCGCCATATCCTTTAGCAAGTCTGTCTTGTGGCTCATATCGCCGATGCCCGTGTAGTTACCAACGCCGTCGAAGGTCATTTGTGCTACCGGTCCATCGTTGGTTTGTCCGGCGCTCCCGAAGTACCCCATCGAGTATGTGCCGGAAAGCGATGCCGTGTTGAACGGTCCCTTAGCTTGTGGTTCGAGTAGCCCGGATCCGGCGTCGTGGCCCGGCGTAGTAGGCGACCCTTCAACGAGAAGCGCCTTATTCGGTCCGACCATGTAGATGGTAACGGGCTTAATGCCTCCCGGACCGAAGTCGAAGCCCACCAGGCCTTGTCCGTTTGCGGCAATAGTGTAGGTGCCACCGAATGACGTATTGGGGGAAAGTTCCGAGTACATGTGCTGGTCGAGAATTCCTGCGACACTGCCTTTGCCATCGGCGTTGACCATTCCGACAACCGAGTCGGGGGCAGGCGCATTGCTGTAGTCCACCCCAAAGGTATTGAAGACCATCCCTCCATTAATCGAGGAGTTCGAGTATGGGCCTCCCTGCTGGGCCAGCATGTACCCGGCAAACGGCGTTGGCCCGTCGTTGGCGATGTCCAGGAGAAACACCTCTTTTGCAGAGACGATGTAAACCGCGAACTTACTCGAACCTGAACCGTCCTTAGCAAAGCTCTTCAGATCCGCGGTAACTCGCCCATTGGCAGCCGCCGTGCTATCCGAGTCGCCGATCGATCCGCTAAGTGTGCGGCGGGTGAATAGGTAACTGCCGGTGAAGTCGATCACGCCATTGCTAACTGCGCCTGCTTTCAAATCGAGTCTGCCCGCGGCGGCGTAGCGGGAATAGAAGGAGTCGCCTCCGAAGACGAGATATGCGAAGGGACCGTCCAGCGACGCCACGGAGAACGCCGTGGTGTCCTGCTTCTTAAGAAGTCCACTGCCGTGAACACCTTGGTCAGTGGTGGCGTCAAACTCGACAAACTTTGCATTGCCACTGGAATCCATGGCGAAGCGGTATGTAATGGAACCGCTCGAAGTGGTGAGTTTCATTTCGCCGCGGTCATCCGGACCGATGATGTAGGTACCAGTGAACGTGAGCTTATCGCTGACGTTATCAGTGCGTGTGTCCAGCAGTCCGCCACTGATGTTCCCCTGGCCATCGGCGACGAAACTACCCGCTGAGGCCGTGGGCGTGCTGCCATACCCGACGTTGCCAAACCCGCTGAACACAAAAGCGTAGTTACCGTTGAGTAAGTTATTGTGGTTAGCGACCGCAGTGACTGTCACTGTAGCGAACCCCGACTTGCTGCTGTCCTGCTTCGAAAAGGCGGCCACGGTTACCGTGACCGGAACGAGTGCGCCAGCCGGTGCCGTGTACATGCCGGTATTGTCAATGACGCCACAAGCGCTCCCGCTGCATGCCGTTCCCCAAACGCTCCAGGTAACGGCCGTGTTCGTGGCACCGGTAACAGCGGCGGTGAAGGCTTGAGTCGCTTTGGGGTCCAGTGTCACGGTCTCCGGCGAGACCTGCACCGTGATCGGGCCGGGTGCCTCGATGGTGACCGCCGCGGAAGCCGATTTCGTGTTGTCCGCCTGCGATGTGGCAGTGACCGTGACAGTGTTAGGATTCGGGGCAGTGGCCGGAGCCGTGTATATGCCGGAGCCGTCAATTGTGCCGCAAGCATTTCCGCTGCAACCGCTTCCCGAGACGCTCCAGGTCACCGCCGTGTTCGTCGTGCCAGTAACGGTTGCGGTAAAGGCTTGCGTTTCCTGCGGAGCCACGCTGGCCGTAAGCGGCGAGACCTGCACCGCGACGACGGCAGGAGCAGAAATGGTTACGGTGGAGGTGGCTGATTTTTTCCCGTCCGCCTGCGAGGCCGCGCTTACCGTGACCGTGTTTGGATTGGGAACAACCGCGGGCGCGGTATAAAGTCCATTGGCGCTAATGGCGCCGCACGCTGCACCGGTGCAACCCGTGCCGGAGATACTCCACGTCACCGCCGTGTTCGTACTGCCGGTGACAGTGGCAGTGAACTGCTGCGTGGCTCCCGAAACAACGGTTGCGGTTGCCGGAGAGAGGCTGACAGTGACGACAGGTGGCGCCGTAACGGTAGCGATGGCACTAGCCGACTTGGTCGAATCCGCCTGCGAGACTGCGCTGATCGTAACGCCCGCGGGACTGGGTACCGACGCCGGCGCGGTATAGAGGCCAGTGGCGGAAATCGTACCGAGCGTGGCGCTTCCGCCGGTGACGTTGTTCACCTGCCACGTGACTGCCGTGTTGGTCGTGTTAGCGACCGTCGCGGTGAATTGCTGAGTCTGTCCAGTCTGAACGCTCGGTGAAATCGGAGAGATGCTAACCGTGATGGCAGGTGCTGGGTCGGCAGTCTTCTGACTGGTGCCGCCGCATCCGACAAGGGCGAATGAGAACAAAAGCGAGAGCAGCGTAAATAGAGTGCTGCGCCTTTTGAGGATTAAAGAGAAGATGAGTTCCGGCCGCAGGTCGTGAGGTAGCATACGAAGTTTCCTTCCAATCAAATTCTGCATTCGAGTCGGCTGGTTCCACACGCTGGCAAGCAGTTCGCTGGACAATTCCTTAAGGCAACAATTTCCCTTTTTGGGAACCTATGAGTGTGCTTTGGGTGGGAAGCCAAACTCACATGGAAAGTAATTGGCAATGCCTCTGTTCACAACTGGCGGAACGTGACAGAATGTGACATTCCTTGTCAGGGCCCAATCTTCGTTGTCTAAACGTATGGCGGATAAAAGTGTGGGCCTACCAAACCGGCGGCTTGATTCGTGGAAGGAAATAGCCGAATACCTTTCGCGTGATGTGCGCACGGTTATCCGCTGGGAGAAAGACCGCGCTTTACCTGTTCGCCGCGTCCCCGGAGGGAAGAAGCAAGCGGTGTTCGCGTTCGTAAATGACTTGGATTCCTGGCTTCTGGGCGACGCCGCGGAGTCCTCCACTGCGCGAACCTTAGCGGTGTTGCCGTTCGTCAACGAATCTGGCGATTCGACTATGGAGTACCTGGCGGACGGGATAACGGAAAACCTGATCAGCCGACTCTCGCAATTGCCAAGCCTGCGGGTGCTGGCGCGCAGCACCGTCTTCCGCTACAAGGGCCCGGACGTAGATGCAGTGGCCGCGGCGCGCGCGTTAAAGGTTCCGATGGCAATAGCGGGAAGCGTGCGAGTGCGCGGGGACCGTTTGCACGTCGGCGTCGAGTTGGTCAACAGTCGAGACGGTGCGCAAGCATGGGGATGGCAACACGCGCAGCCCACGGCAGAAGCATGGATGGTAGAGCAGCGCATCGCGCAGGAGATTGCGGAGGGCCTTCACCTCCATCTCACCGGCGAGCAGAAGAACCGGCTGATCAAGCCACACACCGGCAATGCAGAGGCGGCACTGCTTTTCTTGAAGAGTCGCTACGAATGGTTCAAGTTTTCGGAAGATGGCATGAATGCCGCGATTAAGTATCTCGAAGAGGCAATCGCGTGCGACCCCCACTATGGCAAGGCACATGCCGCGCTCGCGGATTGCTACTGGGTCCTTGCAATAGGAATGGCCAGCGACCGGCCGCCGAAGGAGTTGATGGCCAAAGCCTATGAGGCGGCGACGACCGCGCTGGCTTGTGACGACACGCTGGCCGAAGCGCACACGTCATTGGCGATGTGCATGACCCACTACGCCTTCGAACTCGAAAGTGCGGAACGGGAGTTGCAGCGGGCATTGCAACTGAATCCGAGCCTCCCTCTGGCGCACCTCTTTAGTGCGTACGCTCTCCTTGCGCGGCGGAGGCTGGATGAGGCTGCCGCAGAGGCGTTCGCTGCCGTTGCCCTCGATCCATTGTCGCCGTTTTACCTGGTGGATGGTGCTGCCATCATGGCCTACGCCGGGCGCATAGAAGACGGAATGCAACTAGCGACAAAAGCACTGAGCCTCGGAGCGTTCGAATCAGGCGCTCTCTTCGTTATGGGATTTCTGCACGCTCGGAAGGGCGATTATCCGAAAGCAATCGAACTCCTCGAGCGCTCCGTTGCGGAAACCATCATAAACACAGTCCCGCTCGGGGTCCTTGGCTATGTGTATGCGATTTCCGGCGACACCGCCGGCGCAGAGGGCGTACTGCGGCGACTGGATGAGCTGTCCAAGCACCGGCATACGTCCCATTACAGCCGCGCCGCGGTTTATTGCGGCCTCGGCGACAAGGACAACGCGCTCCGCAGCCTGGAACTCGTTTACGAAGAGCGGAACCCATGGGTGTTCTTCATCAACGTAGCACCTTGGTGTGATTGCCTGCGCGACGATTCTCGTTTTACCGATCTGGTACACCGCTTGAAGTTGGACTAACTGCGACTTGTGATCGATGCTCCAACCTCCAAGGCCAGCCTCGGAGGTATCTGGAACCATGGTGGGTCCTAATGAAAAGTATCGTGTGGCGATTAGTGTGGGCCCTCTTATTCTCTGTCCTCCTGTGTTCACCGTTGTTGCTTGCGAGCACTAGCGGCACGATCACGGGCCAGGTCACCGATCCTAGTGGCGCCGTTGTAGTTGGGGCCGCGCTCACGGTTCGCAATTCAGCGAACGGCGTCTCGCGCGAGATGGCTACCAATTCACGGGGTGAATACGTGGCATCGATGCTTGAGCCGGGCGATTACGAAATTGCAGCCATGGTTCCGGGCTATAGCCCCACTCGCGCCAAGGTGACATTGCTGGTGAACGAAACGCTGCGCGTTAACCTCACTTTGCGGATGGCGCGAGTCACCGAGAGCGTCACAATCGATGCATCCGCCATCAACGACAGCGCCGCTCTGGGTGAAGTGATACAAGATCGCGAAATGCAGTCATTGCCACTGAACGAGCGTAACTTTCTCGCATTTGCGCTGCTGACTCCCGGCACGCAGATGGGGGCGGATGGCTCCCAACTGTCGAGTCAGGGCGGGGGCTTCAGCGTCAATGGCGCGCGTGAACAGTCCAATAATTTCCTGCTTGATGGCATCGACAACAACGATTCATTCGTGAACCAGTTCAGTTCTCTGCCACCTGCCGACGCCGTTGAGGAATTCAAAATACAATCCAGCGGCTCGACCGCCGAATTTGGCCGCAGTGGCGGCGCGCAAGTCAACGTTGTCCTGAAAAGTGGCGGCAACACGTTTCATGGCAGCATGTTCGAATACCTGCGCAACCGTCATCTCGATGCAAAGAACTATTTCGATCTTCCTGATTGTCTGCCAGACTCGGCGGCAGGTACATGTAGCGCTATTCCGAAACTGGATCGTAATCAGTTCGGCGGAACGTTGGGTGGACCGCTGCGCCGGGACCGTACATTCTTCTTTGCCGCGTATGAAGGTATGCTTTTATCGCAGGCAACTACGAGAGAGGCCACCGTCCCTTCGCTGGCGCAGCGGTCGTCGGCGTTGGCGGCAGTGCCGGCAGAACTCAGAAATCCCGCGGGTTTGGCGGTATTCAACTTTCTGCCGGCCGCTAACGTGGGAGCCGATCTGGAGACCTCGAACCGTTACCTCGCAGCGCCTGCTATCACCGATACTGTGCATCACGCTTCCGTGAAGTTGGATCGTGTGGCAAGCACGTTCGACAGGTTGTCATTTCACTACACCTTCTACGACAGTGATCGCTTCAACCCATTCGATCCGCTTATGCCCGCCACAAATCTGCCCGGATACGGCAGCGTCGCGAAAAATCGAGGTCAGGAAGCCGGACTGACATGGACGCGCGTCTTTCAGCCTGATGTCGTTAACGAGGCGCGCTTTGGTTTCAATCGCCGCCGGGGATTGATCGTGCAGGAAAACTCAGGGCACGACCGCGGCAATGAACTAGGCTTCTCCAATATGCTGACGCGACCGATCGACTTGGGTTACCCGATAGTGGGAATCGCGGGCTACGACGGAATCGGCGAACCTCGCAATCTGCCGCAGGACCGGCAGGACAACACCTTTGTGATAACCGACAATCTGGCCTGGAACCCGCGCTTCAACGGCGGAAGACATGACATCAAACTAGGCGGCGAGTTTCGCAACTTTCATACGAAAACGTTCCTCGACGCGATTGCGCGCGGCCAATGGTTCTTTTCGGGCGCGTTCACTGGGAATTCACTTCAGGACCTGCTACTGGGGATGCCGACGTTTGCACTGGGCGTGACGGGCAGTACGGACGCCGCGATCAGCACGACGGCTTACAACCTCTACATAGAGGATAACTGGCGGATCACGGAACGGGTCTCGCTCAACATGGGATTGCGATGGGAGTACGCCAGCCCTCCGGTGGATGCGCGCAATCGCTTGAGCATTCCTGACCTGAGCACGGCTTCGGCCACTTGCACGCCTCAGCCCGCTTGCCAGTTTCTGGTGGCAGGGACCGGATCGGTTCCGCGCGCGACCTACAGCCCGGATCGGAACAATCTGGCGCCAAGAATCGCGTTGACGTGGCGGCCTATGCCCAACGCAAATTTTGCGGTTCGCGCCGGTTATGGAGTCTATTACGACGCGGCCATGATCAATGGGAACTTCATGCCGCGCTTGAATCCTCCTTTTTTCACAACCAGCGTGTTCGCGAATTTCGGCACGAGCAGCATACAGACTTTGCTTTCACAGCCTGCTCTTCCGCAGCCGGCGATTGGTACCATGATCGCCCGCGATTTTCGCGACGGATATGTGCAACAGTGGCGGCTTGAAGTTGAGCAGAATGTACGTCGGAAAGCGTTATTGGGGATAGCGTACGTAGGGTCCAAAGGAACCGCACTGCCGATGCAGCAGAACCTGAATCAGGCCATGCCGGGGGGCGCAGTTCCTTATCCGCAGTTCGGTCCCATAGACCAGATCGGTTCAAGCGCATCGAGCAGTTATCACAGTCTGCAGGCGCGCGGCAGACTGCATTTGAATCAACTGACCGCTCTCGCGACCTATACCTGGTCGAAATCGATCGACAATGCGTCGGCTTTGTTCCGAACGGATGGCGAACCGGGTATTCCGCAGAACTCGTTCGATCCCGCCGCGGAACGCGGCTTATCCAACTTTCACGCCGCGCATCGAGGCGTCGTCAGTTTCGAATACGAATTTCCCGCGATTCGTACGAGTGTTATCCGGCAACTTCTGAAGAGCTGGAGCGCGGGAGCGATAGTAACTCTACAATCAGGCAGACCCTTTACGATTACGCGCGGCATCGATCAGAGTCATAGTGGGACGGCGACCCTCGGCTATTTTGCCGATCGCCCGAACCAGATTTCAGACCCGTTCATCGCCGGAGCAGTGTCAGCGAATCCCGACCCGCTCTGTCAGCGAACAATCAGTAATGGTGGCCGCGCAGCGGACCGCGTGCGCACGCCGGAAACATGGTTCAACCCGTGTGCCTTCGCAGATCCCGGTCTAGCCTTTGGCAACGCGAGCCGGAACTCGATGATCGGTCCCGGTCTAGTCGGCTTTGATTTATCGATGTCCCGCACGATTCGAGTCAGCGAACGCAGGGGCCTGGAAATGCGAGTGGAATTGTTCAATGCGCTGAATCGCCCAAATTTCGATCTGCCGGACCAAACTTTCGATTCACCGGCCTTCGCGCGATTGGTTTCCGCAAACAGGAATGGCCTCAAGCCACCGCGCCAGCTGCAGATCGGAGTGCGCTACGCCTTTTGATCGTTGGCCACCTCGGCTGGGAGCTGCCTACTCCATTTTTGGCGAAAGCACTAGCATATGGTCATGCGTCTATGCGAATATTACTATTAGATGGTGCGCCAGAATGGGGATTGTGAATGAGAGAGTTGGAGCAGCTATTCAAAGGACTCGCAGATCAGACACGGCTTCGAATTCTGAATCTTTTGCTGCATGGAGAGTTGTGCGTCTGTGACATTCAGTATGTGCTGGAATCGCCTCAGCCGAATGTGTCCCGCCACCTCACGTATTTGAAAAATTCCGGCCTGGTGCTGGATCGGCGGGAGGGCGCGCGAATGTACTATCGGCTGGCCCAGCCGAGCGAGAGAGTTCACAAGCTGCTGTTTGCCTTTCTACGCGATGCTTTCAAGTCGTCCGGGATTTTCGCCAAAGATTCGCGGGAGCTGAAGAAGGCGATCGAAAACGGCTCATGCACGGCCAGTGAATGGCGTCCGTACTCGGCGTTGGTGCTTCCAAGGGCTGCGGCGCCATCGAGGGAATAAAGGGGTTATGTCGAACAAGGTTTCTTCGCGTCTTGGTTTTCTTGACCGTTATCTGACCGCCTGGATTTTCGCCGCAATGGCCGTGGGCGTTATTGCCGGCTGGCTTGTCCCAGGCATCGTTCCGTTCCTCAACAGGTTCAGTGCCGGTACCACGTCGATCCCCATTGCCGTCGGCCTGATCGTGATGATGTACCCGCCGTTCACGAAGGTGAAGTACGAAGAATTGCACGAGGTCTTTCGCAATAAGCGCATCCTTGGCCTGTCACTGGTGCAGAACTGGGTCATCGGCCCGGTCCTCATGTTTGTGCTGGCGGTAGTGTTCCTCCGCGGATATCCGGAATACATGGCCGGACTGATTATGATCGGCCTGGCGCGTTGCATTGCCATGGTCATCGTGTGGAATGAGTTGGCAAAAGGCGATACGGAGTATGCTGCCGGACTGGTCGCCTTCAACTCGCTTTTCCAGGTGTTCTTCTATTCTGTATACGCGTGGATATTCATCACCGTTCTGCCGCCGAAGCTAGGGCTTCACGGCGCAATCGTCAACGTCTCAATCGGTGCGATTGCCAGGAGCGTTTTTATCTATCTTGGCGTTCCGTTCCTCGCCGGATATATCACGCGCACTGTGCTGGTCAAGGCCAAAGGTCGCGAGTGGTACGATCACACCTTTGTGCCACGAGTTAGTCCGCTGACGCTCATCGCGCTGCTGTTTACGATTGTGGTGATGTTCTCGTTCAAGGGCGAGTACATCGTTCGCCTTCCGCTGGACGTGGTGCGGATCGCGATACCTCTGCTGATCTACTTCGTGGCCATGTTCCTGGTCTCCTTCTACATGGGGAGGAAGCTCGGCGCCGATTATTCCAAGACTGCCACTCTGTCATTCACGGCGGCCTCCAACAATTTCGAGTTGGCGATTGCCGTGGCGGTTGCGGTGTTCGGCATCAACTCAGGGGCGGCATTCGCAGCCGTGATCGGTCCCCTGGTTGAGGTGCCGGTGATGATCGGGTTGGTCAACGTGGCGCTGTACTTCCAGCGGAAATACTTTGCCAAAGCCGCCAGTGGAACGCCGATTGTGGCAATCTCGGGCGCTTACGAAAAGGGTGTGCAATGACAATGAACAAACAGAGGGTCTTAATTCTGTGTACCGGTAATTCGGCGCGAAGCCAGATGGCAGAAGGTCTGCTGCACAATCTGGCGGGGGATCGCTTCGAAGTGTTCAGCGCCGGCACCAAGCCAGCCGGTCTGAATCCCAATGCGGTGCGGGCACTGGCCGAACTTGGAATTGACATCTCCGGTCATCGCTCCAAGTCGGTGGACGAGTATGCCGGCCAACAGTTCGACTATGTGATCACGGTGTGTGATAACGCCAAAGAGTCGTGCCCGTTTTTCCCTGGGGGCGGGCAGCGTGTCCATCACAGCTTCGAAGATCCCGCGGCAGCACCCGCTGATCAGCAACCTGCCGTGTTCCGTCGTGTCCGCGACGAGATACGCGATTGGCTGCGAACCCTCGTAGCCGAGGTGGAATGCAATGCCTGAAGCGCGCGACTGCCGAGCGACTGTTTGAGCTGCCTCATGCAGTTCGAGCAGTTGCTTCCGTATTAAGGTCGCGCACCTGGTCGAGGTCTTAGCCGAGTCCTACGCGGCTGGGCGTAGGTAAAGGTTTTCTACTTTTGTTCAGAGCACGCTTCACCGTTTCAAGTAGCTCGGTTACGGTGGCGGGCTTTTGAATAAACCCGGCCGGGACGTCGTTTCCAAGTTTCCCAACGGCTTCCGTTGCGTCGTATCCGCTCGTGAGTAAAACCGGCAGATCTGGCGCCAGTGCTGTGATTCGGACCAAGGCTTTATCTCCTCCCATGACCGGCATGGCGAGGTCCAGGATTACCAAGGAGAGGTCGTCTTTGTGCTCGCGGACGATGTTTATGGCTAATTCTCCGTTTGTTGCTGTCATCACCCGGTAGCCATTCCGGTCGAGTATGGCTTGCATGGTGGTGAGGGCTATTTCTTCATCATCCACCACCAGAACAGTGCCAGTTCCGCGTAGATCGCGCTCCAGCGGCGTGACCGACTCGATCACCTCGGCCAGCAATTCTTCCAGATCCGGCACGTTGATTCTGGGCTTGAGGTCCGAAATGGGACGCCCAATGTCAGTGGGGATCAGGTTCAGCACTTTCTCCGCGACCGGCGTGTAACGTCGAATGCGGAGTTGATCGTTGAGCATCACGATGGGGACCTGCAGGCTGCTCAGCAAGTTCACCAGGTCATTGTTAAGCTGGTTCAGTTCGCTGTTGCGGCTGCGCATCTCCCGTTGGTTGTGATCAGCTCTTCATTGGACGACTGCAATTCCTCCTTGGCGGTCTGCAACTCCTCGTTGGTGCTTTGCAGTTCCTCATTGCTCGATTGAGCCTCTTCGTTCGCGCTGCGTAATTCCTCAACGAGCCGCTGCATGTAGGTTCGGGTGGACGCCAATTCGAGAACGAGGTGTTGATAGTCCTGAGTAGGGCGCGACCCGGCCGGTTGCTCCGCTTCGGGAGCCCGTCCATTACGCGGTTGCTGCAATGTGTCTTCGAACAGCACGAGAAAGTGGCGCTCGATGCTGGGGTCGCTGATCGGCCGGACGATAAGGCTGATCTCCCGCAGGTCCCCGTCGCGACGGACTTGGACGTGATCTTTGCGGACGACGGAATCTGTGTTCCACGACATGGCGACTGCACGTCAAGATGGCGTAGTCGGCGCCACACCGTTTGATTTTCGATCAGTGCTGAGGTCGAGAACTGCGCAGGCCGCTTTCTTCCGCGCGACATCCGCCAGCGCGGAGCCGGGGTTCTCTTACAGCGCGGAACTTAGACCGCCATCTCTCCGTACTACTTAACGGATCGTGACTCGATCCTTGGGTCAAGATCGACCGCAAGGAGATAAGCCGATGTCAATCAAGGCTGTGTGGTGGGCGCTGCTGACTGCAATAGCGCTTGCCCTTGTTTTTCTGTTCAACTATTGGGCTTCGTTTCAGCCGCTAAGTACGCTGGCTTACGCGGGAATTGTGCTGGCGCTTTGTGGGCTAGCGAACCTGGCGCTGCCGTTCCGGTTTCTTGGAATTCGCAAACGATCCGCCGGCGCCCTTATTTTCGCGGGCGGTGTGGGCCTGGCCGTTGCGGCTCTGCTCTGGCCGGCCTCGATAATCCACGTCGCGCAACATAGAACTCTTCTTGATGACATCATGCCGGGGTACCAGTCCAATGAGCGGCACTCGGCCCGCATTCATGCAAAGCCTGAGCAGGTGATGCAGGCTATCCGCCAGTCAACGGTCGGCGACCTGAAATCCTTGGCCACGCTGCTGAAAATTCGCGGAGCGGTCATGCGCACGCCCTACCATGAAATCGGCGATTTGCAGGATAAGCGGATGCTCGATACGTTTTCGGATGCTCAGTATATTTTTGGCGGCAGCGAGCATGAAATCGTGATGCTCGGGGTTTGGAATGCGCGGGCGAACCGCCGCCCCGAGGTGCGCACTTTGCAGGAGTTCGCTGATTATCGGGAGCAGGGTGGGGTCAAAATGGGATATGACTTCAACGTGGAAGATGCGGGCGGTGGATGGTCCACAATCAGCACCGAGACGCGCGTCCTGGCGCTTGACGATGTCACCCGCCGCGGCCTGGCCCGTTATTGGAGATTGATTGTTCCCGGAAGCGGGCTGCTCCGGCTTCAGTGGCTCGATGGTATCAAGAAACGAGCCGAGAGCATGCCAAACCCACGGTCGTAGATGCCCATCGAAAATTGGGCGACCACGGTCAAGTTGACGAGACGGGCAATCCGGGCATAATGCAACATCGTACGACCAAGAGGGCATTTATGAGATGGGTTCTTAGTCTCCCGCTCGATTGTCCGCCGGTTCGAGCTATTGGCCATCGTGCCGTCTCAAAACCGGTGGTCCGTCGTCGCCTGAGGTCTGTCCATCTTTCCCACCGGAATCGGGAGTGCCTGCCCGACGCAATTCAGGACGATCGCCGCCCTTGTCGTCCTTCAGCTCTCTGCGGTTTTCGATACGCGCCAACCGGGCCTTCACATCTTGAAATTCTGAAGTGTCGGCGACATATTGGGCGCGTGGCGGCAGAATGCGGGCGATCTCTTCCTGTGAAGCTCGAATTCGATCCTCCGTTGGAGGATGATCTTCGAACGCTTTGGAGATCGTCCCCGGCTTGTGTTTTTCCAGCGCTTTAATTTTCTCGAAGAAAGAGACGAAAGACTGTGGGTCGTACCCCGCCTTGTAAAGGTACTGCACGCCGAGGTAGTCGGCTTGCGCCTCGAACTCCCGCGAGAATTTCAGAAAGGTGATGGGAATAGCGACCGAAGCTGCCTCATACGCCCCGTATCCCGCCATGCCGCCGACAAAGATAAGCGGGACCGTTCCTATGCGGGCGTATTGGGAGCGCGTCATCTCGCGCGCCGCGTGGTGAGCAATGACGTGCGACATTTCATGTGCCATCACACCGGCAAGCTGAGATTCTTCATCAGCGGCGAGAATCAGCCCTGAATTCACATAGAAGAATCCACCCGGAAGGGCGAACGCGTTGATGTCGTCCGCGTCGATGACCTTCACCGTGAAGGGAATCTTTGCGTCCGAGTTTCTCACTAAATTCTGAGCTATGCGATTGACGTATTCGGTAACGATCGGGTCGGTAATGAATTTCGTGGAACGATCGATTTGCTCCGCATACTGGCGTCCCATGCTGATTTCAGATTCAGTGGAGTACCAGTTGCCCAGGCCTCTCCCGCCGATGTTGCGTGTTCCAATAGCGTTCACATCGTCGATGCTGCCGGGCTTGACCTTCGCGGCCGGCGGGTTGTCCGCGGCAGGTTCCTGCGCGACAGCCAAGGCACCGAGGCACATCGAGAAGACAAGCAGCACCCGCACGATCGCTTGGACCGCCGGGTATGAAGTGAAGTGCCTGGGAGCATTTGACGATGACGATGACGATGACGCTGTTTCTGGCCGAAAGAACATGATCAACTCCCGCAAGCGTAGATGCAGTCTGCCCACCCAGCGATAACACTGTCGTTTGGAGAAAGTTGTATTCGCGGGGCGGAGCGGGCTAAGCTTACTGCCGTGCCATGGCGAGGTTCAGGCGCTCCTCCGTACCGATGAACTGCTTCTCAGCATCCTCGCCAAGGTCAATTCGGACCCAATTTACCTTGCCTGTGAACACGCTGGTCTCGCGGCTGTAGTCGGCGCTGACCGGGGTGCCGGTATCTCGGCCAACATTCGTCGTTTCATCTGCCGAGAAGGCCATAGGGACGGTGCGCTTGACCCGGCCTTCGCCGACCTTCTTCTCGTCATAGAAAAGGCTGACGTTGCCGCCCTTGCCTAAGCCCCCACCATCGTAGGCGAATTCCATGCGTACCTGGTGCTTGCCCGGCGGGATTGGCTCGTCTGCCTCGACCGTATAAGCCTCCAGGGCGAAGAAGTTGTAGGCAAACTTCGCTTTTCCGTTCTTGGTATACAGGCTCAGGCCGCCGAACGCGCCACCCTGGGCAAGGATGACGCCCTCAGCCCCGGTCGTTGGCACTTCCACTTCGGCCGTTATAGAAAAGGACTTGTTCTTCATCACCACAACGCTATTCTCACTCAGCCTCCCCATCCCACCGAAGAGCAGTTGCGAGTTGCCCTTGACGAGTTGTGGTCGGCCAGCCATATCTGGATTGAAGCGTTCAACACGGCGGTCGTCGAGCGGCAGCACGTTGTATTTCGTGGCTTCAATGAGCCAGAGACGCTGCAATTCGTGCAGCTTCTCAGGCATTTGCTTCGCAAGGTCGTGTGCCTGGGTCCAGTCTTTGCTGCCGTCGTATAGCTCCCAGACATCGTCATCGAAGGCGGGCAGTTTAGCGAGAGCCACCCACGGAGTAGAGTGCCGGGTCACGGCGCTCCAGCCCCGATGGTAGATTCCCCGGTTGCAGAACATTTCGAAATACTGAAGATCGTGCCGCTCTGCAGCGCCGCCATCGTCGAACGAGTAGGCCATGCTGGTGCCTTCCATCGGGGCTTGCTGCACGCTGTTGACGATCGTCGGTTCGGGGATGCCGGCCACCTCCAACACCGTGGGCGCAACGTCGATCACATGACAGAACTGCGAGCGAATCTCCCCCTTGGCGTTAATCCCTTTTGGCCAGTGCACGATGGTGCCGTTGCGCGTGCCGCCCCAGTGCGACGCCACCTGTTTGGTCCACTGATACGGCGTATCCGTGGCATGTGCCCAGCCAACGGCAAAGTGGTTATAGGCCTCCGGCGAACCGAACTTGTCGATCCGCTCCCTTAGAAATTCGGGAGTCTCGACGCCGGTTATGCCGTTGAGCATCAACATCTCGTTGAATGTGCCGTTCAGGGTTCCTTCAGCGGAAGCGCCATTGTCGCCGATGATCACGAAGATCAAGGTTTCGTCGAGAATACGGAGGTCCTTGAGTGTGTCGAACAACCGCCCGATGTGATGATCCGTATGCTCCAGGAAACCGGCGAATACCTCCATCTCGCGGGCTAGCACCGGCTTCATCTTCGGATCAACTTCATCCCACGCCGGAATCTCCTTGGGACGCTGTGTCAAGTCGGCATTCCGCGGGATCACACCCAGCTCTTTCTGCCGGGCAAAAATCTCCTCGCGCAGCTTGTCCCACCCTTGATCGAACTTGCCCTTATACTTGTCCGCCCACTCCTTGGGCACTTGGTGCGGAGCGTGACACGCTCCTGGCGCAAAGTACACGAAGAAAGGCTTATCAGCCATCAGCGCTTTCTGTTGGCGAATCCAGGAGATGGCCTTGTCGGTCATGTCCTCGGTAAAGTGGTATCCCTCCTCGGCCGTTTTCGGCGGGTCCATCGGCGTAGTGCCTTCGTAGATTCCCGGATCGTACTGGTTGGTCTCGCCTCCGATAAAGCCGTAGAAATACTCAAAGCCGCCGCCGCCTGTCGGCCATTGGTCGAACGGACCCAACGGACTAGTCTGCCAGACCGGCACTTCGTGACATTTCCCGAACTGCGCTGTCGAGTAGCCGTTCAGTTTGAGGGTCATCGGCAGTGGCGCTTTGTTCTTGGGCAGAATGGAGCTATAGCCAGGCGCGGAGGTCGCGATTTCGGTGATGCCACCCATCCCAACAGAATGATGATTACGACCTGTAAGCAGCGCCTGCCGAGTTGGCGAGCAAAGCGCGGTGGTGTGGAAGCGATTGTACTTAAGCCCGCCGGAGGCCAGCATTTCAAAATTAGGCGATTGACACGGTCCGCCAAAAGCGCTGGATGCGCCAAAGCCAACATCGTCAAGAAGGATGATGAGTACGTTAGGTGCTCCTTCCGGCGGACGCAACGGCTCGATGGGCGGAAACCTGGTGTCGGGGTCCTTCGCGTCGTAGGTGATCAAGCCGGGGTGCTGCCGATCGGGAATGGGAAGGATGGTTCGAGAGCGCGAGTCAGATTTGGCCGCTTGTTTCGGGTCGGACATAGGGTTGTTCTCCTTGAGATCACTGGCTCCGTCGGTTTTGTGTCCAGCACTAATACTCACCATGGAGAGGGTTAGTGCTGCTCATGCCTGATGTACTGGTTGACGTCCACCTTGTTGACATCCAATTGCGCCTAATTCACCTCGCCCACGCTAATCAGCCTTCGCTGAGTCCCGGCGAAGAACCGCGATTCTGACCAGCTCAACGTAATTTCCTCCCAGGTCTAAGGCGACTTACCGGTGTTGGATCGTTCTTGGGTCAGCGAAACTCTGGACGCAAGGGGAGAACTCAAAACTGGAGTCATAATGCCGAAAGTAACTGAGCAGGAACAGAAACATGATCAAAACTTTCTGAAACAGATGGGGATCACCCCAATCGAAGTTGTCTCCTCCGAGCACGTTTCGACGGATGACGAACTCGTGGAGCTCCAGTGGCGCATAATCATGGCGAGAAGTTGAAAATTTCAACCCTGAATGAAAGCTGAAGAAACCCTTAATTCAAGGTTGAATTTCGCTAACTGGCGCGCCAATGGGCGTCCAAAAGGATCTCATGCGTCACGCAAGCATCAGCACAACGACGAGCATAAGGACGCGCAGCGTGATGCCCATTCAAACGTGGTCGTGATGCTCAAGAAGGCGGCAGGGGCGTTGTGAGACACCCTCTATCCATGCGGGTTTGCGGCAGTTTGGACTACAGGTGGACTATAACGCCGCAAGTGATCGATCTTATGGTGCCGGGAGGGGGAATCGAACCCCCAAGGGCCGAAGCCCGGCGGATTTTGAGT
>CAVZQL010000010.1:0-5350 GCA_963777415.1 uncultured Acidobacteriota bacterium | reverse complement strand
ACCGCGGCACTGTTCCAGGCCATGGGCACGCCGCCAGCGCCGAACGCGGCACATTGAATAGCCGGCTTTAAGCCGGGTTCCGCCACACCTCCAAGTTCCATCCGAGCTTTCCGACTCGAGATTACAACTAACGCGCCGACACCCGACGCGGCTGCTGCCACATAGAAAATTATTAGAAACACTGCTCCCCGATTCCAATGGAATCTGCCGTCCATAAAAGCCGAAACGAGAGGAAGTAAGAGATACAGAGAAAGTATTCCCACTAGGCTAGCCAAGGCTACAGCACACAGCCATGCCCAACGACGCCGCCTGATGATGTTGGGTGCGAGGATGAAGGCGAGCGCCGCGTATCCGAGCCCGCAGATGCCACTAGGAGATAACTTGTGATCCACTATGAATCGCAGCAATTGAGTAGCGGTGATATACGTAGACGCTGCAATTAGCAAAGCGGAGGCGAGTACAAGGCGGCGGCTCATTTATGAAATCTGGCTTGATTTAGAACTGCCGCTCATGGCGGATAACGTAGCAGCTGAAAAATAGCCTGTCCCATCCGAATGGAGTCAATTGCGACCGCCAGCTTCTGAGCCCTCAACATAAGGTCGTCGGTGGCCGGCGTCGACCGCACCCGGCCGGTCGGGGGCGAACCGCCGGTGTTGACCCTTCCTGCCGGTCGCGAATGTCCGCTGTCGGGCAGGCTAACGTTCCGGTTCTGCGGCGGGGCGTGAGCGCCGTCCGCTGCAACCGGTTGTTAGGCGTCATTGTCCCCTTCGCGCCGGAGTACAACATGGGTGGCTTTCTCCGACGCAACGAACTGAACGCATTCGTATCCCAGACCGCGCACGTCAACCCCCTCGAAAAGTCGCTCTCCGCTGCCCAGCAGGACCGGCGAGATAGCGACGTGCAGCTCATCGATGAGGCCCGTACGAAGATATTGCTGGATAGTGTTAGGTCCGCCGCCAATGCGCACATCCATTCCGTTGGCTGCGTCGCGCGCCCGGTCAAGCGCCTCGTGAATACCGCCCGTGACGAAGTAGAATGTGGTTCCGCCTTCCATCTGGATGGGCGAACGCGCGTGATGAGTCAAGACGAAAGTTGGAACGTGATAGGGTGGATTGTCCCCCCACCAGCCTTTCCAGCTCGTGTCGGCCCAGGAACCGCGAATTGGTCCGAACATGTTTCTTCCGAGAATCCAGGCACCAACATTTTTGAAGCCCCGCGCAGCGAAATCGTCATCGATTCCCGTTGTGCCGCCGTCGGCGCCAAATAGGGTCCGTTGGAACGTGCGCGTCGGGACTAACCACTGGTGCAATTCCGTACCGCCCACGCCGAGCGGATTCCTGATGTCCTGATTCGGTCCAGCTCCGTATCCGTCGAGCGAGATGGTAAAGGCATTAACTCGGACGCGTGTCATTCTCATGCCTTGCTTTCGATTGACGCCTGACTAGAATTTGACCGCCGAATTGCGCCATACAAAACCGCAGTTCTGCGGGGGAAGTAAATTGGGTTGGTGTAACCACTTGATCCTGACTACAGCAGCGTTACATTGCAGCGTCAACATTGACGTTGAATTGGGTTGATAGCGCCCGGGCGCTGTACTACCGGCAAAGCAGCGTTGACTCTTGAAGCGCGAAGCGGCTCCGTGGGCATATATTCCCCGATTCTGACCCCCTCTCGCGCTTACTAAGCCGCTCCACGTTTCATGGCGAAGCGTGAATCCGAGCCACCGCAATGGTGCGCTTCGCCTCCCGAGAGCCGCCTTTCACGACTGGCGGGAGCGGGTCGACACCGGCGCTGCACCCACCGGGCAGTCTGCCAGGAGGCGGCTCTCGGCCCAACGGATCGGTCGAAGGACGCTTCGTGACCCCGTCCGGACCCTCGTGACCGTCTGCTCTCGGGCCGTCTGGGTCCGGAGAAGGTTTTAGACTTCCTTCTTCATAAGTGCGTTCGGTATGACAACACCTCGCACAACAGGCTGTCGCTCCTCAACAATCGAAAAGCCCCAATGCTTGAAAAATGGCTGCGCGGTTAGACTTACATTGGAAGTAAGAAGGTGCATGCCTTTCGCCGCGGCCTCATCGTGCAATCGCCGCATCAACTTCGATCCTACGCCTTGTCGGGCGAAGCGAGCTGAAACAAAAAAATGATCAATGTAACCACTTGGCTGAATATCAGCGTAAGCGATAGGTCTTCCATCAAGCTCCACCACGAAGGGCGCAATTCCTCGCATGCGATCGGCCCAAAGTGCAGGATCTAAAGACTCTGGTGCCCACGCGTTCACCTGTTCGGCCGTGTAGTCCTTAATGGCGATGTCATGGATTGCTGAATGAAACACTTCGTGCAGACCTGGCTCATCGCCAACGCGAAAAGTTCGGATTAACATGTATCCTCACATCAGGCGACGGCTTTCACGTATACATTCTAGCCCGTCGAATCTCGCTAACTGGCCGTTCACTGCCCAACTTGCGCTCCAGACCGGCAGTTGGGGAGGCGTTACCAGCTAAGGCGTCCAACGGCGCAACTTGACCCACAGCTGCCTTCCGTCACCGGCAGCTTTCGAACTGTTTGTTATTCGACACGGCTGTCGTCTAGGTTGCAAAATGCGCCTTGTGAAGCTTAAGGACGCACGCCGCATTGCGATGTCATTGCCCGAAGTAACAGAAGAGCCCCACTTCGAGTACACGTCGTTTCGCGTTAGGGGCAAGATTTTTGCTACTGCCCCGCCGGGTGGCGAGCTCTTGCACATTTTCGTCGCAGACGAGGACCGTGAGCCGGCCCTATTCATGGAACCTGGTGTCATCGGGAAACTATGGTGGGGCGGCAAGGTGCGCGGGCTGCGTGTCGCGCTGCATAGGGCCAAAATGCCCATGGTCGCGGGGCTACTGAAAAAGGCGTGGTTACGTAAGGCACCAAAGGCACTAGCGGCGACGGCGCGAGCCTCTGAGCGAGCCTGAACTGCAGTCATTGATCCGAAGGCGACCGTCGCGAACGTCATCTTCTGAGGGCGCTGGTCCTCGCGCATAATGCGTGAATACCGGCCGAGGACCCCCATGATCTCATCCAAAATGCTGTTCAGACTTCTGTGCCTGACCCTGTTAGTCGCTGGAACAGATGCCCAATCTCAAGTACTAACTCACGGTGGCGTCGCGCCGCTAACCAAGATCCCGTCGGAGCAGTGGATCGAGAAAGTGGTCGGCGACATGGACAAACCCGGCCAACCCTTCGTAATCCGCATCCACCATGACGCTGGCTACGTCGTACTGCCGCACACGCATCCGGAAGACGAGAACATCACGGTGTTAACAGGGAGTTGGGCTCTCGGAATGGGTTCTCGTGTCAATATGGCTGAATTGGAACCCATGGAGCAGGGTGCTTTGGGATTCGTGCCAAAGAAGATGGCGCACTTCGGCTACGCCAAAGTCGAAACCATACTTCAGGTTCACGGGATCGGACCGTTTGTAAACCTGCCCATCGATCCCGTATTCGAACTCACGAGTAAGGGTGTCCTTTCCAAACCATCGTTGCTCAAACCTGGTGTTGCGACTTCCTCTAGCCCGCCCGATTGTTTCAAGCTGACGGTTGGCGCGCGCATGCAGGGTGAGCGCGGCGAAGGCGTCGTTGCCGGCGCTCTGTGTTCACCGGCAAATCAGTTCACTCAGTACTGGATTAAGAAACCGAGTGGCGAGCGATTCTGGGCCACCCTCAAGGATTTGAAGCCTCTCCCTTAATTCGTTGCCTTCCGATAAGCCAATTGGCGGGCGAATCCATTGAGCCGCGGCCAGCGCAGACCTGTCGGCGGAGCACCCAAGTGGAGTTGGTTGACCCGAAGCGGGCGGGAACGGCTGTCTGCTGATGACGAAGCTGACGTACTATCCCTGTTACGTATCAGAAGAGGAATATCCATGCCCATCGCTACCTTCAGCACCGTGAACGACGGACTCCAGCCGAGTCAACAGGACCGCGGACACTATGTTGTCAACGTGAACCTGGAAGATAGTGGTCCATGGATACCGTATGCCGAAGGAGTCTGGGTGCAGCTCTGCCGCTTTAACGTCACCACTGGCGGATTCACAGTTATCCTGAAAGGTCTGCCGGGGGCGAAACTTGGAGTTCACTACCATACGGGCACGGTTCATGGCTTTACGTTACGCGGTCACTGGAGGTATCTCGAGCATGATTGGATCGCAAAGCCTGGTACCTTCATCTACGAGCCTGCTGGCGAAGCTCACACGCTTGTCATCACCGACGATTCGCCAGAGCCGGCGATCATTTTTTTCGTCGTTGACGGCGCACTGGTCTATCTGGACAAACCGGTCAACGGAACAATGGCTGCGTTCGAAGACGGATTCAGCGCTCTTGAGTTTAGTCGTAAGTTTTATCGCGAAGCCGGTTTAGATGTCGGCAAGTTGGACCTGAGGATTCGATAGACTCGCGAATAGCGATCCGCGGGTGCCGGACTTTGCTCGCAACCAACCGCGGATGCGGCCGATCAGATGCATTGGACGCCTTCAGTCGACCGACAGGCCGCTATGCGGCAATTCATTCCACGCGTCGAATGACCGGGTTTGGCCGACTGCTGCCCGATGCGTTGTAGCGCCGATTTTGGACCGGTAGCAGCGCTGGCGGTAGCAAGGCGGTCAGATACCAGGACGCGCTATTGAGCCTGCGCAGCCGCCCGCGATCGTTGTTTCATCGCCGCATTTTCCAGAATCGTCGTGCCATCGTGCCCGTGAAGAAACTCACCGGCAAAGGTCCGACCGATATCGTCCTGATCAATAGTGCCAAACGATCCTGGAATGAACCGCCCGAGTGCGGCAAGAAATCGTGGGGTGTGCGCATTGCCCGCAATGATGCCGGGGCGGAAAATTGCCAGACGTTTGAATCCGACGCTGCGCACTGCGGCTTCTTTTTCGCCCATGATGCGAGCATAACGAATCCCGCTCTTAGGGCTACTCCCGGCTGCCGAAAGAAGTCCGAACCGTTCGACTCCCCCTGCCAGACAGCCACGCGCAAACGCGCCGACCACGCCGATTTCCAGCCTCCTGATATCCGCTTCGCTCCATTGCTGACTGCCTTTACCGATGCCGATACATGATGCGGCATACACCGGTTCACCCTGCGCGCTGCAGGTCCTGGCAAGTTCGGCGGTCACACTGGAAAAATCTGCCGCGCTGGTATCCATGATTACCTGGCGCAGACGCGCATCTGCAGCAAGAGCAATCGTCCGGCGATTGACCATCACGACTTCGGTACATGAGGCAGCAGCGAGCAAACCCCGCACCAGCGCCGAGCCAACTTGCCCGCTGCCGCCGACAACCAAGACGCGAAAACCCATGCTCCGACTTTCTCCGCC
>CAVZQL010000009.1:0-222483 GCA_963777415.1 uncultured Acidobacteriota bacterium | reverse complement strand
GACAGCCGCGTCCGACTTCGTCAACACCGGCGACGAGTTGCGCGCCGGATTGCCACGCCTCTTTTTCGTAGCGGGTGGTGCAATGGAGAGTTTTCAGCAGACGCAGCTTGGCGGCTGACTTCGAGATCTCTTCGTCGGGCGCGAGTTGGAATTTGCGGGGCAAGTCTTCTCTTGGAAGATTAGCTGATTGGTTGGGGCCAGCGGAAGTGGCGGACGTTGCGCGTCCAAATAATTTTGCGGGTGAGGCGGAAAGCAACGTGGCGCCACGCCCTCATGCCGATCGCCATGAAGATACCCAAGGGCAGGCTCAACAGGGCGAACCAACGAACTTCAGGGAAGGCCGCGAACAAGAGCGCCATGATCGCGATGCCGAGCAGTCCGCCGATGCCGTAGAGAGGAGCGCGCGCGGTATCCGACCCATAGTCGTACATGGGAGGTAGTTTGCCGCAAAAACGGAGCTGGAGCAAGTGGGCAGGACGTGGTTAGTGGCGAGTGGCGAGTGGCTGGAGACTTGAACGCGTCTCGCTTGCCACTAGCCACTCATCACTCGCCACTTCAAAACCTATTAGTCGCGATCGGCTTCCTTGAGGCGGGCGGCCTTGCCGCGGAGTCCGCGCAGATAGAACAGCTTGGCGCGGCGAACCTTGGCGGAGCGCACGACTTCAATCTTGTCGATGACCTTGGCGTGCATGGGGAAGATGCGTTCGACGCCCTGGCCGAAGCTCATCTTGCGAACGGTGAAGCTGGGGTGCATCCCATTGCTCATGGAGATGACGACGCCCTCGAACGCCTGGAGGCGCTCCTTTTCACCCTCTTTAATCTTCACCTGGACGCGAACGGTATCACCGCTCGCGAAGGTGGGCAGGTCGGTGCGCCGCGTCTTGGCCATGAGCTTTTCGATAATTGGAGAATTCGGCATTTTACTTTTCCTTCTCGACGCGGCACATCTGGGTTCCAACGCATTAGCGCGGGATAACCATGCCCGTCTACATTCGTGATTTCAAAACTCTTTACTGCTGCGCGATCCGCTTTCGGCGGCGATGCGCGCAAGAGACTCTCTATCTTCGTCGTTCAGGACGGCCTTTGGCAACAGGTCAGGCCGATTCCGGAACGTTTTTTGCAAAGCCTTGTAACGCCGCCAGCGGCGGATCTCTTCGTGATTGCCGCCCATCAGCACTTCCGGAACGCTTGCACCCGCATAATCAGCGGGGCGTGTGTAATGCGGATAGTCGAGCAATCCACCCGACGCCGAGGTCGAATCCGGTACGCCTTCAGTCGCGGTCCATGAACGCTGGCTGAAAGATTCCGTAAGAGCCGAGGCTTCGTTGCCCAGGGCTCCGGGAATCAGGCGCGTGATTGCGTCCACGATGATGGCGGCCGGCAACTCGCCTCCGCTGAGGACGTAATCGCCCACGGAAAGCTCGCAATCGGCAATGCACTCGGTGACGCGCTCGTCAACGCCCTCGTAGCGGCCGCAGATCAGGACGACGTGATCGAGCGACGACATCGCGGTCGCGACCCGCTGGTCGAACAAACGACCGCTGGCGGAGGTCAGGACGACTGACGTTCTCGTCGCACCCTCCCCTGCGGGGAAGGGTGCGGCACCCGCCGCACTCGCTACGACTGCGCGTTCGCATTTCGGCGCGACGCCGAGCATTGTCATACATTCAAAGATCGGTTCCGGCTTCAGGACCATGCCCTCGCCGCCGCCAAATGGGCGGTCATCCACGGTGCGGTGACGATCATGCGTAAAGTCGCGCAGATCGCGGATGTTGATTTCAACCAGTCCGGCCTCGCGCGCCCTGCGCACGATTCCGTGATCCAGTGGACCGCGGAAGAACTCCGGAAAGATCGTGAGAATATCGAATTTCATTGTTGCGCCGCGCTTACCTCAGCGGCTAAAGCCGCCTTGCTGAGTGGCGCTCTTACGCAGGGCTAAAGCCCTGCTCTACCTTCTAATGCCCTGCTCCTACCTGAGTCAATCGTCCTGCTTCGACTGCTGCTGGCGCTTCTCGTTGTTGCTGAGTGGAGCGTCTAAATCCAGCATGCCTTCGGGCAGCGCCAGCGTGATGCGCTTGGCGCCGAGGTCGAGCGACATCACGTACTCGTCGGCGAAGGGAATCAAGTATTCCTTCGACTCGTCCTTCGCTCCCTCGCGTACGACCAGCAAGGGGGCTTCGCCGGTGCCGAACATGACGTCGGCAACTTTGCCGATCTCGCGCTCGGCTGCGCTTTTGCCCTTGGCTTCAACTACGGCAACCACGCAATCCTTGAGGTCGCCGATGTAAACCTCGCCCGGCTCAAGTTCGGCGCGCTCGGAGGCCGGAATCTGTACTTCGCAACCGAGCAACGCTTCAGCGTCAGAGATCGAGTCGACGCCGACGAACTTCAGAATGATGCGGCCCTTGTGGGGCCAGAAATCTTCGACGGCGAGTTCGCGTCTTTGCCCTGCCGGGTCGAGCGCGAAAACGCGCTTGCGCTCGGCAAAGAGTTCAGGGAAGTCCGTATGGAGGACGGCAGCCACTTCGCCCCGCCTTCCCTGGGTCTTCACCAACTTTGCGATGGTAACGTAAGCGTCGGTTATTCCAGGATCTCCAGCGTGAAACGCTTGTGCAACTTCATCCCGGCCACGCCGAGAATGGTGCGGATGGATCGGGCGGTACGCCCTTGCTTGCCGATGACTTTACCGAGATCACCGGCCGCGACCCTTAGTTCCAGAACCGTCGTTTGCTCGCCATCAACTTTTTCGACAGAGACCTGCTCGGGCTCGTCAACCAGCGCTTTCGCGATTTGTTGAACGAGACTGCGCATGTCCCCACCCTGCTCGCTGGTCATGCTGTCGTGCTCCTGCAAAGCCTTGGAGGACAAACAATCCACGTCGTCCCGCGAATAATATTATGCAGCCGATTCAGAGCTGGCTGGGGCTGGGGCCTTGGCCACCAACTTGGCAACGCGCTCGGACATCTGGGCTCCCTTGGAGCGCCAATACTCGATGCGATCCAACTTGAGGTCAATGCTGGCCGGGTTAGTGCGCGGATTATAGGTCCCCACGACTTCGACGGAAAGCCCGTCACGGGCGCGTTCCTTCTCGATTACGACCACTCGATAGTACGGTTGTTTCTTCGCGCCACGGCGCGCTAGACGAATCATTAACACAGTAACTAGGTGTCCTTTCCTGCTGATACCTTACAAGTGTGAGGCAAACGCTTATTATTGCGTAGTTTGGCGCGATTGGCAACAACTCTGAGACGGTGCGGCGCCGGGTCGATGACCGGGGACCTCAAGAGAATCTCTCAAAACACGCCTGAACAATACTTTAACAGAGACCTTGTGTATAGTTAACCGTTCGTTTTGGGAAACTTATGCGACGTATGGAATGTGTCCGTGAGAAAGTTCTGTCGTCCCTACGGGACTTGGTGAGTTTTCCGTTTTGGACCCGGCACTTACGTGCCGGGCTATCATCTGACGCCCCAGCGGGGCTGAGGACGTTCGATCCGAACGAGTGGGGAACCGCTCCAACGAACGGGCGAACTGCTCCAAACCACTGGGGAGCTGTTCCAAACTTTCTAGTTCTAGTTCTAGTTCTAGTTCTTGTGCTCGTCCCCGGGCTCGTCGCCGGCGAGAAGGCGCTCGCGGGATATAACACGATTGTCCTGGAAGCTTTCACGGTCGATCCCGAAATGGTGAAGGCGAAATTCCCACCGGACTACGAGAAGGTCCTGGAAAAAACGCTGTTCGCGCAACTGTTGTCAGAGCGCGTGTTCGAGACGGTGACGGACAGTTCGATGGAACCGGAGGCCGCCCAGGCCAGGACGCCGCACACGATCATCGCCTCGGGCGAGGTGGTGGACTACTACAAAGGAAACCGTGCTGCCCGCGTCATTATTAACTACGGGGCGGGATCGGCCCGGATGAAAATCGTTATGACTTTTCGCGACGCCGAGACTGGCAAGGAACTTCTTCGTATCGAGCACGAAGGCAGCTATGCGGGCTTTGGGAACATCACGGGCGGTTCGGCCGAGAAGGCGCGAACCGAGTCGGCACGCAAACTTGTGGACGGATTGATGAAGAAGATCAAGGCTGCGAAATAGCTCGATAGTTTCGGTAGCTCGTTGTCACGCGCAACAACTCGACAGATTCCGTGTTCAACAATTCAGGGTTGCTGCACGTGCATCTCAGCACGGAGCCGCCATCCATGTTATTTTGCGAAGCCGGAGAAATGAATTCATGTTTGCACGGAATCGTGTCGCGCTGTTGGTGATCGTCTTCTTTTTTCTTATTGCATTGGCCGGTTGCGGGAGCGGATCAAGTTCCACTCAATTCGCGCCATCCGCAACTGGGACTTACACGAACGCCAATCTTAGCGGGATGTATGCCTTTTCCGTCTCGGGCACAGACCAGAATGGGTTCGTCGCGCTAGCCGGTAGTCTGCAAGCTGACGGAAACGGAAACATTACGTCCGGCGTAATGGACATCAACGGCGTCACGGGCATTGCCACGAATGTTCCGGTGACCGGCGTTTATAGTGTCAACGCAGACGGGCGCGGCCTTGCGACTCTAAATGCTCCTGGCATTGGCAGTGTTTTCGACATTGATTTCGTCATCGTGTCCAGCAAGCGTGCGCTTGCAGTCCGCTTTGACACGACATCCAGTGCGAGCGGCAGCTTCGACAAGCAGGATTCCACCGCCTTTTCAGCTGGGGCGCTGGCCGGACAATACGCCTTCAGTGTCTCCGGTATCGGCGCAAATTCCGGTACTTTCCAGAGCGCGGGACTATTTACGACGGACGGTGTTGGAGCCTTGACCGGCGGTCTCCAGGATTTCAACAACGGCGGTGCCGTAACGTCCGCGTCCTTGACAGGCGGCAGTTACTCTGTCGGCAGTTCCAACGGGCGAGGCACGCTCTCGGTCACAACTACTGCTGGCACCTTTAATTTTGCGTTCTACATTGTGGACGCTACTCATCTCAAGCTGATCGAAACCGATGGTGTTCCCGTGCTGGCAGGTGACGCATTCCGCCAGACTGGCCCATTCTCGAACGCAAACGTCAGTGGCCCGCTTGCTTTCACGGTTGGCGGAGGCCTCACTGGCCCCTTTGCCGCCGGCGGAGTCATCAATGCAGATGGCAATGGGAGCATCACGTCAGGGTCGGCAGACTTCAACAATGGTGGCGCCGTCGCAAAAAGCGCCTCTACGACCGGAAGCTACACGATTTCGTCCAGCGGACGAGGGACGCTGACGCTGACTTCCATGTTCGGCAGCAGTCCCGAAACGTTTACCTTCGCAATCTACCCGAGCAGCGGCGGTCTGTTGATGATGGAGCTCGATTCCGGGCTTCCTTCCTCCGGCGTCGCGTTTGTGCAGCAATCCGGCTCGATTTCCAATGCCTCGATCTCGGGCAACTACGGATACAACCTCACCGGTATAAACCTCGGCAACAATGGCGAAGTCGATGCCATCGCGCACCTGTCGGCCAACGGTAACGGACAGTTCACCGGCGCGATGGACCTGAACCTCACGGGTTGCACGACCAACAACCTGCTCTTCAGCGGCTCGTATTCGCTACCCTCGAACGGGAGCGGCTCCGCCAGCATGAACAGTACTGGGGCGTGTGCTGCTGGCCAACAGATTCTTGGGCTGTACTTCGTCAGCAACTCCCGCATTCTGGTCGTCGAACTCGACAACAGCCTCGTCTCCGTCGGTGATATCGAGGCGCAACAGTAACGGTTCCACAAAATCAAACGCCAGCCGTGAAAGGATCAGCGGCTGGCGTTTTTGTTTAGAGAATGGCTTTACATCCCCGGAAGTTTCATTCCGGCGAGACGGCGGGCGAAGCTGGCCTTGCCCATGTCCTTGAACATTTTTCGCATCTGGGCGTACTGGCGCAGGAGCTGATTCACTTCCTGAACGCTGGTGCCGGAGCCGCGGGCGATGCGCTTGCGACGGCTTCCGTTGATGGCTTCATGGTGCGCGCGCTCGAAGGGCGTCATGGAGTTGATGATGGCTTCGACGCGGTTGATCTGTTTTTCGTCAACATTGTCGGCTGCCTTTTGCATGTTGGCGAAAGGGCCGACGCGGGGCAGCATCCCGATGATGCTTTGCAGGGAGCCCATCTTTTTTACCTGGCGCAGTTGATCGCGGAAGTCGTCGAGCGAGAAGCCTCCGCCGCTGAGAGCCTTGGCGGCGAATTCATCGGACTTTTTTTTGTCGATCTTCTCTTCGGCCTTCTCGATGAGCGACATGATGTCGCCCATGCCCATGATGCGGGAGACGATACGGTCGGGGTGGAAGGGTTCGAGAGCATCGTACTTTTCACCGACGCCGATGAACTTGATGGGCTGTCCGGTGACGTTGCGAATGGAGAGGGCCGCGCCGCCGCGGGCGTCGCCGTCCATCTTAGTGAGGACGACGCCGGTGAGCGAAAGCTTTTTGTGGAACTCGTCGGCGGATTTGACCGCGTCCTGACCGGTCATGGCGTCGGCGACGAAGAGGATTTCCTGCGGATTGAGCAGGGATTTCAGCGCCTGCATCTCGTCCATCAACTGCTCGTCGATGTGGAGGCGTCCGGCGGTATCGACAATGAGGAAGTTGCACGCGGAGTTGATGGCTTCGCGGCGCGCTTCTTTGACCAGCCGGATGACCGTATCGGTGTTAGCTTCCTTAACTTCGCCTTCGTAAATTTGAGCGCCGACGGCCTGCGCGACTACTTTCAACTGCTCGCGCGCGGCGGGACGGTAAACGTCAACGGAGACGAGCAGGGGACGGTTGCCGCCTTTTTTGAGCCAGTGCGCCAATTTGCCGGAGGTAGTCGTTTTGCCGGAACCTTGCAGTCCGGCCATGAGGACGACGGTGGGCGGCTGGGAGGCAAACTTCAGTTTCGCGGTGTCGCGCCCGAGGATCTGGATGAGTTCGTCGCGGACGATCTTGACGATCTGCTCGGCGGGCGAGAGCGAGGTCATTACCTCGGTGCCGAGGGCCTTCTGCTTGACCTGGTCGATCAGAACCTTGACGACTTTGAAGTTGACGTCGGCTTCGAGCAGGGCGAGACGTATCTCGCGCAGGGCCTCGTCCATGTTCTCTTCGGTGAGTTTGCCCTGACCGCGAAGGTTCTTGAATGCGCGCTGTAGTTTTTCTGAAAGATTGTCAAACATACGTGTCCTTGCTCATTCTAACAGTTGATGCAGCGGTCAGCGGTCAGTAAGAAACGTTCAAGGAAAAACGCAAAGGCGAAGGAGAATTAGCTGTTAGCTTGCTAGCTGTTAGTTCTTAGTAAAAGGCGGGTGCTTAGGAATCGCTTATCTCCAGCTATACACTTCCTTCGCCGCGAGGACGGTGTTGCAGTGGATGGTGACGGTGTCTTCGAGATGGCGGGCATAGCCTCCGGCAAAAGTGACCATGACGGGAATGCCTTGCGACTTGCAGACGTTGAACACAAATTCGTCGCGCTGTTTGAGTCCGTCAATGGTGAGCGAGAGGCCGCCGAGTTGATCTTCGAAGTAGGGGTCGGCACCGGCGACGTAGCAGAGCAGGTCGGGTTCAAACTGGCGCAGGCCGGAAGTGAGGGCGTTGTCGAGCCAGGCGAGGTACTCGGCGTCGGTGGTGCGGTCGGGAAGATTAACGTCAATCGAGGACGGGGGCTTCCACGCGGGGTAGTTGTTTTCCTGATGGAGTGAAATGGTGAACACGTCGCCGGCATGTCCTTCACTGACGCTGACTGGATGGGACGGCGCGAACATGGGCGCCGACCAAGATGAAGATGGCTGCCCCCCGGATTGAGGCTGGCCGAAGATGGCGGCAGTGCCGTTGCCTTGGTGAACGTCGCAATCCAGCACCATTGCGCGGGATATCTTGCTATCGCACGCCATGCGCCGGATCGCGATCGCTACGTCGTTGATCATGCAGAAGCCCTCGCCATGATCGGCAAACGCGTGGTGAAAACCACCTCCGAGATTAATGGCGACGCCGTCGCGCAAAGCCAATTCAGCAGCGAGGATGGAGCCGCCCGCATTCAGCCAGAAGGCGTTCACGATCTCGGGCGTGACGGGAATCTCCATGATGAGTTCGTCTTTGGCGGTAAGCATTCCGGTACGGAGCTTTTCGACGTACTCGGTGGTGTGCACGAGGCGGACGTCGTTGTCGGAGGCTGGATCAGGGGAAACGAAATCGGACGGTTCGGCAATACGCTTGCCGAGCAGTTGCTGGTGGACAAGGCGGTACTTCTGACCGGGGAAGACGTGGTCCCCAATCGGCAGGTAGTATCCGTCGCTGTAAACCACCTTAAAACGCAACATAGTAAGACCGAGAAGCTTACGACGATGCGAGGGGAAGCACAAGGGAGTCCCGCGCACTCAGTACCGGGTAGCGAGTCTTCAACTCGGGGGAGCAGTATCCAACCCAAGACCAGAGGCATCTTATGTTGCATAAGAAAGAAACACTGGAGAATATGCATGGCTTTTAAGGACTCGCTCAAGAAAGCCCAGGAGCAGGGTCTGGATGCCACGCGCCGCGTACTCGGGCAGGCCCGCGAACAGTGGGAAGATGCCGAGCGACGGATTCGTGCAAATATGCGCGTCCACCCCCGCCCAAGCAAGGAAAACACTGCGGCCAAAAGCTCATTTGCCGCGCAACCATCAACTACTCGCTTGAACTCGGCCGATCCGACGCTGAACGAAAACATGAGCAAAGCACAGGCGGCTGGGGCTCGACAGGCGAGCAAGGCGGATGTATCGCTCCGGGCCAGAAAAGCGGGAGAGAAGGATGTAGCTTAACCGCGATTGGAGAGCAGGTTAGAAAGAGATGAGGGATGGGGAACTTGCCCGTCCCTTTCGTTTTGTTCCAAGACTGCCGCGGTTTGTCGCCAAGAATCGGATAGTTCGCCCCAGCGCCCTGCTGTACGGTTTATCCATGGCGACTCAAATACTACAATCGTTGACGCAGACGATGAATGGCGGACGATCCATGGCGGAAGCAGGAACCAGTCCCGAATGGCAGGCCATCATGGAGCGCGACAGGCGCTTCGACGGCGTTGTGTATTACGGGGTGCGTTCGACCGGGATATATTGCAAGCCGTCTTGTCCGTCGCGCAAGCCGAGGGCCAGCAACGTGCAATTGTTCTTCGATGTGGATGAGGCGGAGCGCGCGGGATTTCGCGCTTGCCTGCGCTGCCGTCCGAAAGAGAGTGGCGGAGCCGACGAGCAGATTGAGATCGTGCGCGCAGTCTGCCGCCACATCGACAAGAATATCGAGGGCTCGCTTACGTTGCGCGAACTGGGATGGAAGGCGGGCTTCGATCCCACACACCTGCAGAAAATCTTCAAACGCGTGACCGGCGTGACCCCCCGGCAGTACATCGAGGCGCGCAGGTTGTCGGCGTTCAAACTGGAGCTCCGCGTGAACCGTCGTGACGTAAGCAAAGCAACCTACGAAGTGGGCTACGGGTCGAGCAGTCGCGTTTACGAGCGCGCGACGGAACAGATCGGCATGACGCCGGCGACGTACCGCAAAGGGGCGCCGGGCGTGCATATAAGGTATGCGACGGGGGAATGTTCGCTGGGGCGGATATTGATGGCGGCGACCGACAAGGGCATCTGCTGCGTAAAGGTGGGGGAATCCGACAGCATGTTGCTGAAGGAGTTCTACGCCGAGTTTCCGAAAGCCGAAGTCACGTGCGATCAGGAGTCGTTGGGTGAATGGCTGCGCGTGCTGATCGCCGATGTAGAAGGGAAGAGCGGGGCCACGGCGTTGCCGATTGACATACAACTCACGGCGTTCCAGCGCCGCGTGTACGAAGCGCTACGGAGGATTCCGCGCGGCGAGACGCGGTCGTATTCGCAATTGGCGGTGGAGCTTGGAAATCCGCAGGGTTGTCGGGCGGTCGCGAGGGCTTGCGCGACGAATCCCGTGGCCATCGTGATTCCGTGCCATCGAGTGGTAGGGGCAAACGGCAGTCTTACCGGCTATCGCTGGGGAGTGGAGCGGAAGAAGGCGCTGCTGGAGAAAGAAAAGATAGGCTGATCGCAAAATCGCAAAATCGCAAAATCGGAAAAGCGAAAAACCAAAGAAAGTAAGGAAATTGAAGGTCGGTGAAGGGAAAATTTTCTAGGAATGGCGCGAATTTTCTAGGAATGGCGCAAATGCGAATTGCTCGGCCGCGCGGCGCATATTGGCGTATTAGGCGAAAATACGAGGTCGTTTTGCGTTCTGACTGGCAAAGCGTTATAAAATATTGATCCCCGAATCATTCAGGCAAGCCAGCCGGGACGGAGCGCCAGACGAACCATGGAAGGCCAGCCAACTCACGACCTCAGACAGATGACCCGCGACGCGCAGAGTACTTCTAATCCACCCAGGAGTGCGCTCGGCAGGGTCGTTGTTGACTGCGCCATTGCGGTCGCCGTGCCTGTGGGAGCATTGGTCTGGCGTTTGGCGATGATGCGGCACTTTGGGCACAATTTGCCGACATACATCACTTTTTATCCAGCGGTGATGGTTGTGGCTACTGTGGCCGGATTGGGCCCGGGTTTGCTGGCGACAGTAATGTCAGCACTGCTGGTGTGTTATTGGGCCCTTCCTCCCTACGGCTCTTTCGGAATTGCAAATGACGCCGATCTTTTCGCCCTGGTTCTCTTTGTTCTGATGGGAATGTTCATGAGCGTCTTGTCCGAGCGCTATCGCCGCATTAGGCAACAGGCGGCCAGCTACGAGAAAGAAATCGCGCTACGGGCGAGGGACGAAAGGTATCGCGCGCTCGTAGAACTCTCGCCGGTGGCGATATGGGTACACCGTGGGGGGCTCATCGAGTTCGCAAATCCAGTCGCATGTGCGCTTTTCGGTGCCGACGCTCCGGAGCAGTTGTACGGCAAGTCGCCTTTCGAACTTTTGCATCCGGACTGCCACGCGGTGTTGAAGGAACGCATCGAGAGCGTACT
The DNA here is from genome assembly GCA_963777415.1 of uncultured Acidobacteriota bacterium. Lineage (GTDB taxonomy): Bacteria > Acidobacteriota > Terriglobia > Terriglobales > Acidobacteriaceae > JAEZPW01. The sequence continues at coordinate 211,555 of CAVZQL010000009.1, read as the reverse complement.
GGAAGGGAATCGCGCGCCGCTACTGGAAGAAAAGATTGTGCGATTGGATGGCGCGGTGAGAGATGTCGAGGTGGTCGCGTCTCCTTTTACGGATGAGAGAGGTCCGGCGATCCAAACCATACTGCGGGACATCACCGGGCGTAAGCAGAGAGAAGAGCAACTTCGAAAGCTGTATCGCACGCTCAAAGCGCTGAACAACAGCAACCAGGCAATGCTGCACGCCACGGATGAAGCGGCGCTGCTGCAGGAAGTATGCAAGATCATCATTGAAGATTGCGGCCATGCGTTGGTGTGGATCGGTTTTGCCGAGAACGACGAGCGCAAAACGGTTCGCCCGGTGGCCCATTCTGGATTCGAGGAAGGCTACCTGGAAACCTTGGGGATCACTTGGGCCGATACGGAACGAGGGCAAGGCCCAACTGGTGTAGCCATCCGGACGGGGCAGCCATCCGCGTGCCGGAACATGCTTACCGATCCGAAATTTGAACCATGGCGTGCACAGGCACTGAAGCGCGGATACGCTTCGTCATCAGTCGTTCCGCTGATGGCCGAGGGCAAGGCGTTTGGGGCCGTCACCATTTATTCGAGAGAACCGGAGACGTTCTCCGACGACGAGATAAAGCTGCTGGTGGAATTGGCCGGCGATCTGTCGCATGGCATCAAGGCACTTCGTTTGCGCAAGGCCAACGAGCAGGCGCAGAAAGAAATTGAGCAGAGCCGGGAATGGTTGCGAATCACGCTGACAAGCATTGGCGACGCGGTGATGACTTGCGACGCGGATGGGCGTGTCACGTTCCTGAATCCGGTTGCCGAGGCGCTTACTGGATGGAAGACGGAGGAGGTGCTGGCTCAGCCGATTCAGAGCGTGTTCCGGGTCGTCAGCGAGGATACTGGCGACGCGGCGGCGGACATTGTGGGACAGGTTCTGCGCGAACGCCGCATCGTTGGATTGGCGAACCACACGGCCCTGGTGAGAAAAGACGGAAAGCAAACGCCTATTGAGGACAGTGCGGCGCCGATCGTGGATGCGGCGGGAGAGGTGACGGGAGCAGTCATCGTGTTCCACGACGTGACAGAGCGGCGAGCGGCGCAAGAAAGACTGCGGCAGAGCGAGGAGCGGTTGATGTTCCATTTTGAAAACACGCCACTGGCAGTCGTCGAGTGGGGGACGGATTTCCGGTTGTCGAAGTGGTCGGGAGAGGCCGAGCGGATTTTCGGTTGGCGGGCGGATGAGGTGTTGGGCAAGCGTCTTGATGAATTCCAGTGGGTGCATGAAGACGACGCGGCCAAGGTCGCTGAGATAGCGGGTGGGTTGGTGGACGGGAGCCGCCCCCGCAGCGTGAGCCTGAATCGCAATTACCGGAAGGATGGTTCGGTCGTCCATTGTGAGTGGCGCAACTCGTCTCTGCTGGACGCATCGGGCAAGCTGGTTTCAATCCTTTCTCTTGTGTTGGACGTTACGGAACGCAAGAGGGCGGAAGAGGCGCTAATCAGGAGCGAGAAGCTGAGTTCGCTGGGGCGCATGGCGGCAGGCATAGCGCATGAAATCAATAATCCACTGGCCGCGGTGATGAACGCGCTCTATCTCGCACGAACGGCTGAGGAAACGCCCGAGCCAGTGCGGCAATACCTTGATATCGCGGACGAAGAACTGAAGAGGGTTTCGCATATAACACGCCAGGCACTCGGGTTCTACCGTGAGACAAGCGTTCCGGCAGAGGTGTCGGTCAGCGCAATTCTGGATTCGGCCGTAAACGTATTGCAATCGCGAATCAAAGCAAAAGCCGCAAGCGTTCAAAAAGAATATGAGGGCGATTTCAGGATCACGGCCGTGGGCGGCGAGCTGCGGCAGGTATTCTCAAACCTGCTGCTTAACAGCCTCGAAGCAATAGGCGAATACGGCACGATTAAGGTGCGCGTTAGCAAGTCGCGGTTGAATGGAACCGGTGAGGCGGCCGTGAGAATTACCTTGGCGGACGACGGCAAGGGAATCGAGCCAAGCTTGCGGTCGAGCGTGTTCGAAGCATTGTTCACTACCAAGGGAGCCACCGGCACGGGGCTGGGGCTGTGGGTCACCCGGCAGATCGTCGAGAAGCACGGCGGTTCGATCCGATTCCGCTCGAAAACAAAAGGCGAGACGACGGGGACGGCATTCTCTGTCGTGATTCCGGTGAAGCCCGCGAGCGTGGCATCGCGCAAGGCCCGTGCCGCGGCTGCGAACTGAGTCGATTGGCCCCCGATACTGCCTTCCAGAGCTGCCGCGCGATATAATGAAATCAAGATGAAAGCCTACGTGTACGTTTCGTTGAAGAAGACGGTTCTGGACCCGCAAGGGAAAACTATTCACGGCGCGCTCAAAAAGATGGGATACCAGGGAGTGGGAGATGTGCGCCAAGGCAAGTATTTCGAGATCTCGCTGAATGGCGGCCTGACCGGAGAGCAGGCGAAGGCCGAAGTCGAGCGCATCGCTCGCGAGGTGCTGACGAATCCGGTGATCGAGGAATACAGGTTCTCGATCGAGGAGTAATATCCCGGGAGCGGTTGCAGCCGAAAGGGGTTCCTCGCTGCGCTTCGGGATGACAATCGGATTGGCCGTGATGACAACCGATTGCGCATGACGACAACCGGATTGCGCTGATGGCAATCGGATTGTTGTCCGATAAGGCTCCTGTATGGGCGTGGTAAATTTTTTCCATCATAAACTTACGAGATTGAAACACATCCGTGAGCTGTGTGGCTGTAATCTAAGCTGTGGAGTAGTTAGCCTGTGCTGCTGAACGTATTGACCGGCGGCACTCTTCAGGGAGTCTTATATGTGCGGCATTGTCGGGTACGTCGGCAAAAAGCGCGTTGTTCCGGTGATCATAGACGGACTGCGACGGCTGGAATATCGCGGTTATGACTCGGCTGGCATTGCAGTGGCCGGAAATGGCGACGGACTGCAGATCCGGCGCGCCGAGGGAAAGCTGCGCAATCTGGAAGAAGTGATCCGCCTGAAGCCGATCGACGGGACGTATGGCATCGGCCATACCCGGTGGGCCACGCACGGGCGTCCGACGGAGGAGAATGCACACCCGCACAGGGATTGCACCGGCAAGATCGTAGTCGTGCATAACGGGATCATCGAGAACTACATGATCCTGAAAAAGAAGCTCATCGAAGAGGGGCACAAGTTCTCGACCGAGACGGACACGGAGATCATTGCGCACATGGTGGAGAAGTACTTCATCAACGAGCGCAACGGGAACAAGGTTTCGCTTGAAGAAGCCGTGCGGAAAACCGTGCAGCAGCTGACCGGCGTGTTTGCGCTGGCGGTGATCTCGACGGAAGAGCAGAACAAGATCGTAGCGGCGCGCAATGGCCCGCCAGCCGTCATCGGCCTGGGCAAAGACGAGTACTTCGTGGCGTCGGACGTGCCGGCAATCCTGTATCACACTCGCGATCTTTTTTTTCTGAGCGACGGCGATCTGGCCGTGATTACGCCCTCGGGCGTGAAGCTGACCGACTTTGAGGGCCATCCGATCGAGCGCCAGGTGCAGCACATCACCTGGGACCCGATCATGGCGGAAAAAGGCGGATTCAAGCATTTCATGCTGAAGGAAATCTACGAACAGCCGCGCGGGGTGCGGGACACCACCCTGGGCAGGGTATCTCTGGACAGCGCCAGGGTGTTCCTCGACGAGATGGAACTCGGCGACGAAGACTTCCGGGCGCTGAAAAAGATCAACATCGCAGCCTGCGGGACGAGCTGGCATGCGGGCCTGGCCGGGAAGTTCATGATCGAGAGACTGGCGCGCGTCCCGGTGGACGTCGATTACGCCAGCGAATATAGATATCGTGATCCGATCCTTTGCCAGAACGATTTGACGATGCTGATCACGCAGTCGGGCGAGACGGCGGACACGATTGCGGCGCAGCGCGAGGCCAAGGCCAAAAATTCTCCCACGGTGGCGATCTGCAACGTGGTGGGATCGATGGTGACGCGCGAGGCGCATGGCACGATTTACACGCATGCGGGACCCGAGATCGGCGTGGCTTCGACGAAGGCGTTCACGGCGCAATTGACGGCGCTGTTTCTGTTCGCGCTCTACATCGCGGAGAAACGCGGCCAACTGACGACGGAGCAGGAGCGGAACTACATCTCGGAACTGACCAAGCTGCCGGGGAAGCTGGAAACGCTGCTGGCCCGTGAAGAAGAGTGCGAGGACCTGGCCAAGATCTACACGCGCGCCAACGATTTCCTGTTCCTTGGGCGCGGCATACATTATCCGATCGCGCTGGAAGGCGCGTTGAAGCTGAAGGAAATTTCCTACATTCACGCCGAGGGTTATCCGGCGGGCGAGATGAAACACGGCCCCAACGCGCTGATCGACGAGAACCTGCCCGTGGTGATCATCGCGACCTGCGACAAGAACGATCCGGCGTCGGCGCTGCGCTACGAGAAGACGATATCGAACCTGAAGGAAGTGAAAGCGCGATCCGGCAAGGTGATTGCACTGGCCACGGAGGGCGATGAGGAAATCATGGAGTCGGCCGACCACGTGATCTATGTTCCGGCCGCTCCAGAACTGCTCGCTCCCATCCTGGAAATCGTGCCACTTCAACTGTTGGCGTATCACATCGCAATACGGCGAGGATGCGACGTTGATCAGCCGAGAAACCTGGCGAAGTCCGTCACGGTGGAATAAGGGACCGTGGCCTGGGGAGTGTGGTTGGAGAGGTGGAATTGTTCGTTTAACTCTTGATTAGTTTCGTTAACTCTTGAATAGTTCTCTTAACTCCCTACTGGCGACCATATGCAATACATATTCCGCTTGCCAAGAGACGGTCCGAAAAATGCTCCGAGTTTGCTAGTCGGCACGCTGCCGCGCCGCTTCACGACGTCGTTCTTTTTGATCTCGGTGCCACTCGTGCAACAACCTATCCAATCTGGTAGACATCTATTTCGCCCGATTAGCAATTAGAAAAGTGATCGTTCTTCGGTTGCGCTCCGTCGCGCCGCGAAGTGAGTCTTAGATGTTGGGCCATTTTCCCCCTCCCTATACCGATGAGAACGTCTACAGTATTTGCGCGCGGTACACGAGCCGCATGCGGCAGACCTCAAGTTACGAAGTCCGTCTCAGAATGTTCGGATCTGAGTATTCGGACCTCATCGGCTTTCCATCTCACCTCGCACAACTTGTAACGCAAATCCCTTCTGAGTTCGGGATGACGGTACAGGATTTGATTTGGAAGCGTACAGTTCTTCCGTTCTTTCGCCCTTCTTTCGGCAATGATGTTGTCATTCAAGTTGCCGAGGAAATGAAATCACAACTATCAACTAATTATCGCGGGCGACTGAGGGGAATATCGAAGTTCCCTGATTTCCTTCGGTTCTGTCCCGTCTGCGTGGAAGAAGATCGACGCAATCACAATGAAACGTATTGGCGAAGACAGCACCAGTTAGGTGTCGTCCGGGTTTGTCCCGTGCACAACGTGCTGCTCCAAACATCGGACGTTTGTGATAGAGAGACGATTCGTCTGGTTCCTGCCGAACAAGCAATTCCCAAACTCCTGAAGGTGCAGAAAGCATCCCCTAAAGATCCGGAATCAGCGATGTGGATTTGGGTCGCGGAGCAGAGCTACTGGATAATGCGGGAGCCCGAACTACCTTTCACTCTGGAACAAGTCGGAGAACGGTTTCGTTTCCAGCTCAGTCGCAGGGGAATGGCACGATATAAAGGCAAGGTTGCGCTATCGCGGACACTGGATTACTGCTTTGACAAATTGCGCAAGCTTCGTATCCCGGAACGAATTTTTGGCGGAACCTTGATGCGTTCATTGATAAGTCCGCAGTTACAGGGGAGGCGAAATCAGCCCTTTCAGCAGTTGCTTCTTCTTCGGGTGCTCGATCTTACCGCGGACAATTTCTTTAGCAGCGCTCAATATCCTTTCTCCTTCGAATCCGGTCCTTGGCCCTGCCTGAACCCGGCATGCAAACACTTTCACGGCAACGTTATCAAGAACTATGAGGAGAAAGTGACCCAAAGGGGTACCGTCTTGGGGGTATTCCGCTGTGACTGCGGGTTTGCATATCGCCGCCGAGGGCCGGACTCGCAGGGCCTTTCACGGCTCGATTCAGTCGACGTAATTGCAACTGGTCCAATTTGGGACCGGAGATTAATTAAACTGTGGAATGCGAATGAGCAAATGGCATCCATGTGCCAGCAGTTGGATGCGACTGACGTGACGGTAAAAAGAGCCGTCGAGAGACTTGGATTATCGTTCGCAAAAAGAAGAAGCAACATGCGACCACTTCCTTCGCTTCATCCAAGTCGCGGAAAACCCGAAATGCGCGATCAATACCGAGATCAGGTCCGTACGTTTCTTGCAACTGCTCCGGACCCCAAGCGGAGCACTCTGTATGCAAGCCATCCAAATGCGATCGCGTGGCTCCGCAGGAATGATGAGCAATGGCTATTAAGTGTATTGCCGGCACCCACGCCGAAGGGCTATGTTCGACCCTTCGATTGGGACACGCGCGATCTTGAATATTCATCCAAGGTTCCCGCCATAAAACAAGCTTTGCTCAACAAGCCCGGTCCACCGAAACGAATGACATCCCGTCGCTTCCTGAAAGCCCTGGGACTACCGCAGACGCGAGTAACCGCAGACGTTCACCTTCCCAAGACGTTCGGCGCAATTAGGGATTCGGTTGAGACCCCGACTGACGTTGCAGTGCGACGAATCAATTGGGTCGCATCCGGACGCCCGGCGCCACGCGGCGGTTGGACTTTGTTCGCACTACGGCAAGCGGCAAATTTCCCCGGTCGCTGGAACAGCAATCCGGCGTTGGTGGCGGCGTTACGCGAAACGGCAAATCGACTCCACATCGAGAACAGAACCGAGCTACTGCTCGCACAGAAGAAACCGACTGATTCTTGCCCGGACTCCAATGCGGCCTGAATTTCCCGTGACTTGCTCCCCGCGGGCCCCGGTCGGCGTCAATGCCTCGTGGATAATCAGTGTTGTGATCTCCTCGCAACTGCGGCGGGAGGAGCAAGATGCTCCACCTAAGCCTGACCTGACCGTACGATTGCACAATACTGGGATCGTGAAAAGATGCCATGAACAGGAAGAATGAACAAAAAGCACCTTCAGAGAACAGTCCAGTCGGCGGATCACAACACGTACCGCGTGTTCGGCGCTGAGAGCCGAACTCGCGCACAAATGCTATGTACGCCTAGAGGCCACGAAGAAGCTGAGAGAGGGTCATTTCAAAGCCATCGGCGAATGTTTTGAGAATCCTGAGCCCAGGATCCTTCTTCCCGGTTTCGATTTCGGACAGGTAGCTCCGATCGATGCCAAACAGCGCGGCCATTTCGACCTGCTGCCAGCCCCTCTTGCGCCGCAGAGTACGGATGCGTCGGCCGAATTGCTCACGAATATCGCTGGACACATCTGGATCATCTCGTGTAAGCTCCTGCCAGCGTGTTGGCAATTGCCAACAGCATGGATGTTCCCACAATGACGCTTCTTGGAAGAGCAGCTCGGGAATCGGGATTCTGACCTGCGGTAGCTTAACAAGAGGCAACCCCACTGGTGGCCTCCCCATCACTGTGCGCACGGTTCACACGCGTGAGTTTAGGGTTCACAGACGGAAGCAGTGCGCTTGACATTCGCACCTGCAGTAATCTCCTTCTCCGTTACAGAAGAGACCTGCTAGGAGAAGAGGCATTCTCATCGTGGTTTGGCGATATCGCAGTCGGCAACAAGCACACTCCAAGAGAACTGCTACTGTTCCTGCAACACTCAACGGCGACAACCGGACTTGATCTCACTTCACCGCAGGCGCCCCTCATAAGGCACCTATCGCATTTGACACAAGTGCCGGCCGACAAGCTTGCTGAGAGCCTTCTCACAACGTATGGCTGCCTATTTGATTCCGACTTCAGAGAAGAGCTCAGGACCAGACGCTGGCCTAGACGCTGGCCATGGGTTCTGAACACTCAGCAGGACTCGAAGGCCAACTTTCCCTGTGGTACGCAGTTTTGCCCATCCTGTTTGAGCCACAATAAGGTCTACTTCCGAAAGCACTGGCGCTTGGCCCTGTTTTGTTGTTGCCCGGATCTGCATCATGAAACAATGCTTCTTGATAGATGTTCGTGTCAGGAACCCGTTCGCCCGTTCGCTTCCCTTAAGATCGAGAGTATTGCAGATGCAATTCGGTTGCGTTCCGGAAGCTTATGTCCGAAATGCCACTCGTCCCTTGCCCAATTGCCGACAATACCCGCACCGCCGGGACTGTTGCGGAAGGAACGACTGCAATTAAGAATAATCAGGGGCGGGCCGGCGATTCGGGCTGAGGCTGGGCTCTATTTTCTTGGAATGCGCTCTTTACTCCGCCTGCTGTTGGTGCGTGATAGGCAAGGGGACCGGTTCCGAGCGTCGGTGTCTCAACTGTCCGGCTTTTCATGTGAACACTTGCAGAACAAGGGCAGCGTCTGGTTTGAAACGATGGACGTTAACGATCGCGCACTCGCACTGCAGGCGGTGAATTGGCTGTTCACAAACTGGCCTGACAACTTCATCGCCGCAACCAGAAATGCTCTGTTTAAATATCCGCCAAACGTATCATCGGTCGGCGGGAGCAGAATTGCTTGGTTGCACTCTGCTCTTCATCACGCGATCCACCCGCACTGCTTTCCATCGGAAAAACGCGATGCACGCAAATCCTTCTTTGGATCGAATCGCAAGTGGTGGCCGTTTGCGAAGGCGATAACGTCAGAATGACGATAGAGTATCTGCCGACCGCCGATGATACTGCGTGATTCACAATCAAAGTATCTGCTTTATACCTCAGAACAAAGGGCCATCCATCAACCACCGCGACTATTCGCATCGTCCTACGACCAATGCATCTGTTCAATTCGCATAGTGTTCTCCGAACGCGTTCGCTTTCTATTCGCTTCCTGAAATTGCACTACCTTAGGTATTGGTCTGGCGATTTGTTGGACACTGATCGCCTTCATATGACAGGCTCTCCCCCGTAATGGAGGTGGATGGCATGACGGAACCTGAGTCAGAACAAATCCAACTCCTGAAGCCCCGTAGTTCTTGGCCACGAGCCGAAAGCCATGCGTGTGTCGATGATGGCAACCGTATACACGAGTTCTTTTCGTCGCGTGAGTTCGATTTGTACCTGCTGAAATTCGCCTGCGAATACAACGGTCAGCGTGACCTTACGCCGAATATCGATCCGAGCGAGAACGGGGCACCAAGTTCGAAAGGAGAAGAGTAATGCGGGCTGCTTGCCCAGGTTCAGTTGTTGCAATTGATTCCACCGAAGTCTCGTCGTCGAACGGCACACTTGTTGCATTCGGAGTAGATGCATATTGCTATGAGGCGGTGCTGTCGGTCATTAAGCAGCCGATTGCGCTCGCACTGGCGGAGTTCATACCGGTGATGCAGAAGTTCTTCTCCTATCAGATTCGCGGATTCCTTGTGGACGCCTACCTCTCGTCGGGGCAGCTAGAGCGCGCTGTTATGTCCGGAATTGCGATACAGATCGCGCCAGCGCTCATCGTAGGGCCTGTTATTCGCGCCTTCCAGGAGTTTGTGGCCAACTCGCAACCAGATGAGTTGGACAACATGATCGAGTCTTTCGTAAAACACTACAACACCACCACCAATCCTCTTTTGAACGGTCTTACACCCATTCAGCGTAGAAACATTTTCTTCCACCAGAATCGAGGAACCGCATAGAGTTAGCGTTCGTTTTTTTCTCGAAGGAGATGAATGCAGTATGGCACGGAAAAACAACAAGCCGCAGTCCCGCAGACGCCAGGAAGGTTCTGCGGCACCACAATCCTACGAGTGGAACGGTATCAAGGGGATTCCCAAATTGATGTTGGTCGACAACGGCCCTGCTTTTAGTTGCACGCTCAATATAGAGCGGACGAAGTAACGGCGTTCTGGATTCGTGTATGCCAGGCAGAACGAAGAAATCGACCGGTGCCGCGATGGAGCGCCTGCTCAAAGAGGGCCGCGGCCAAGGGGAAGGTGCAGGCTATCAGCCGTGGGTTCAGGTAACGGACTTCCCAGCACATAGTACCTGCTGCACCATCGATGGGTGGAAGCACTCTCGCAAGTATCACTTGCTGTCCGTAAACGGCGAGCGTAAGTACTTCCTCGTTCTGGAATGGTGTGACGATATCGTTGAGATCCGTGAACAATTTCCGCTCCCTCTTCATCGGACTGCTCAAATCGCTAGATCCATCGGCAAGAAGCACCCAAAAGAGGACGGGCGCCTGAAGGTGATGACGACGGACTTCTTGCTCTTCGTTCGTCGAGACGGGGAAATACGACGTGTGGTTCGCACCGTAAAGCTAATAAGTGGCCTATGGGGCGCAAATGTTTTCTCGCTTCTTGAGATTGATCGTCGATATTGGCTGGAGGAGGGGGTTGATTGGGGCCTCATTACCGAGGCAAACGTTCCTGAACCGATTTGGCGAAACGTGGACTGGCTTCACGAGTCTCGCGATATCAACAAGCTGCAGCCGCTCATTCCAGACCAAATCAAGTTCATCGCGGAATACATGTGCGAACACATTGACATCGACTCCCTTATAACTCTTGCTCCGTTTTGTCTGGGCATCGACCGAGCCATCGGATCTGAGCATGGTACGGCGCTTCGGGTGGCCAAGTTCCTGCTCGCCAACAAAATACTCCGCTTCGACGTCACGGAGCTCATAGAAACACACAAGCCGCTGCTGATTTCGGACGTCCGGCCAATGGGTCACCTTTGGGCTTCGGATGGAGCGCGCGAATGAGTAGCCCAGCCGTTGTTCAGAATCAACCGCTTCTCCGCACGAAGATGGTGATCGAATTCAGCTCTGGCGCGCCGGATGTTCGTTCAGAGCGTCTCTGCTGGATGGATCCGTCCGGGACGTATGCCGTGCTCGTCAATGTCTTCGATGACGATACTCCATTGTTCCGGAAAGCACACTGCTCCGAGATCGAATCCGCACTGAAGGATCGCACTGCGCGCGACGTTCTCGATCCGTTTCCTTGGGTCGTGGGGCCGGATCACGAATATTCCGCTGCTCGGTTGAAAGAGCGGAACAAGCACAAAAAGGCACTCGCAATACTGCTTGAGCAGCCTAACAAAATGTTTGATGATCACGAGCGCGGCAAGCTTATCCGTGAAATGACCTCGCGCGATCCCGACGACGAGCTCTATCTTTCTAAGCCGCGCGTGTATGCTCTCCTTCGCCGTTACTGCCAGCGCGGGATGGTTGACAACGCATTGATACCTGACCGTCACAAAGCGGGTTGGACGCTGGCGCAACGTCGCGCAAAGCCTCCGAAGAACAAGTTGGGAACTGACCGCAAGGGTGCCACTGAAGAAGATCGTCGTGCCGGGTTTGTCTTCACTGAAGAATGGAAAGACAAGTTCTTTCCGGTCATAGAGGAGCTTTACGAGAAACCCCTGGCAAGAAATGGCAGGCACCGGTCGTGGACAACCATCCGGCAAGAGAGTTGTGAAGACTTATTGAGACAAGGCCACGCGGTTGATAGCGACGGTGTGCGGCGTGTCATCATGCCTCCGGATAGCGCGCTGCCGACCCCCGACCAATTGCACCGGTTATACGACGCACGCAAGCTCGACCTTCCAGAAAGCCTTCAAAACCGACTGGGAAAGGCGCGTTTCAACGCACACTGTCGCCCTTCTAACGGCGACCAGCGCGACATCGCGTCTGAGCCCATGCACATCGTCCAAATGGACAGTGAGGTCACGAAACTGTTCCTAGTGGACGATTGCACGAAATTAGTAATCGCCCGTCCTACGCTCGTCATGATTCGTGACACCATGTCTCGATTGATTGCTGGATATGCTCTGACCTGGGAACACGAGCGTTTCGCCGCCTATGCTCTTGCCCTCGAGAACATGGCAACGGACAAGGTCGCCTTCTGTGCTTCCTTTGGGTGCGATATCAAAGAAGAGTGGTGGCCATGTCACCACTGGCCGGAAATAATTCTTGCGGATAATGGCCCGATGATCACGAAGCAGGCAGGATATCTCATGACTGCATTCGGTACTCAGGTCCTTAACACAGGCACGAAACGCCCTGATATGAAGCCGGTTATCGAGAGTGGGTTCGACGATATCAACGACGATCTGATTCTAAATCTCCCTGGTGCTGTGCTTTACTCCTCTACAGACCAATACGCAGAGAAATATGAGCGACAAGCCAGAGAGAATGCGCGGATAACGATGTGGCGGCTCAACCGCCTGGTAATAAAGTACATCATTCGTTACAACACGACGCGCATTCTGAAAAAATATCCGCTAACCGATGTGATGATCAACCAGGTCGATCCCATACCTTGCCTTCTGTGGCAGTTCGGTGTCACGCACTCTTCGGGGAAATTGCGTGAAGTCGATCCGGATGTAGTGCGCCGGAATTGTTTCATGCCGGGCGAAGCGTCCGTTACGCGAGACGGTATGTATTTCAGAGGATCTCATTACCTGTGCCAATCCTGCATCGATGAGGGATGGCGTGAGAAAGCCGCGGTTCTGAAGGGTCCGCCCCCGCGTATTCCTATACTCTACGATATTCGCCGTCGCGGGATTATTTACCGCAGAAACGACGTCAACAGACTTTTAGAAGGACAAAAGGCACTAGAGCCGTGTTGGATCATTCGGTGCAAGGGTGAGGACACGGATATCAGCTTCTACGAACGAGAATTTCGACTCAAAATCAAGGATGCACGCATTCGAAGAGCATCAGAGGCTCGGCCGCAGAATAATGCTGATTTCCGCGCTGAGGTCGATGCAGAGTGCAAACAAGCGGAAAGTGAATACAGGCAAGTCCGTGGCGCGCTCGATCAGCCTAAGACGGGCGGTAAGTCGCGCCGTGAGGAAGCGCGGGAAGAAGAACGAGATCAAATCCACGCAAACGCAGGACTTCCCGAGTCCGTTGTCCAAATTCCGCGTTCGTCTTTGACACCGAACGCGACAGAACCATTCTTTGACGACAATGAAGATGAGGAGATGATCCTTAATGGCATCCCCAACAATAAATGCGCTTGATACCGACGGTTGTATCCTTCAGCGTAACCCCAATTATGTGGGCAATCCTCTGATCGAAAGGCTTCCTGATCAAGCAACGTTCACAAAAGCGGAGAAGTTCTATCGCGCTATCGAGTACTATCCTCCCTATCATCGGAAGATGCGCACTGCCGCCCCGGACCTTCGGCGGCAACTCTCCGAGGACGCCGGGCGTTTCTTCGTGCCGCTTAAACGACACTTTAAAGCTGCTGAACTGATCGACACCATGATTCGGGAAGGATACAGAGACCGCAATCCCGTCGATCCTCGCTATTGGTCCACGTTGGGGCATCGGCTCAACCAACTGAGAAAGGACTTGCGGAAGCTCGTGAGGCTGAAGAAGTTCGGCGATAGGCGAGGTCTTGGACGTGCTTCGGGGCTGTGCCGTGCGTTATTCGGTATAAGCGGCGTTGGCAAGACTGTGTTCATCAACGAACTGCTTAGGCTTTATGAGAAGCAGGTGATACCGCAAGCAAGCTATTGCGAATACCCGATGAATATTCTTCAGGTCGTCTATATCTATATCGAAGTCGAGAAGAATGGCTCGACAACTGCTCTGTGTCGAGCGTTCTTTCGGGAGATGGACAAGGTTCTTAAGACAAACTACCTCGAAGACTATGGAAGTCTAAGCGTACCCTTGATGCTAGAGCATATGGCGAATCTGACGGGTGCACACGCGCTCGGGCTCTTGGTAATCGACGAGCTTCAACAGCTGAGCAACATGAAAAGTGGTGGCGGGCCCGGGCTCCTCGGTTTCTTCTTGGCCCTGACGAACACCATGAAGTGCCCCGTGCTGTTGATCGGGACAGAGGAATCAATTCCCTTGGTGGAAGCTCGCCTTCAGGATGCACGTCGCACGTCGGGTATTCCCGAATGGAAGCCTCTCACCCCTAAAGAATTTGACATTTTCTGGAAAGCGCTTTCGCAGTATGACTACACCAGGGTTGCCGCGGACGATAAAGTGATAGCCCAAGCCCTTTACAAAGAGAGCCACGGATTAACTGACCTGGCCGTGAAGATTTACATAACGGCACAGCGAATGCTAATCGGAAGCTCCCATGATTGTGCGAATGAGGGCATCACTCCTGAAGCCCTCCATATCGCAGCTACAACCGATCATGCTCGAGTCTTGGAAGTACTCAAGGGAAAGAAACTTGGCGGGGACACGTCAACGAAAGCAGCAGGCGATTGCGCTCCCCGGAGGAGTACGTCCACACCAGCTGGCGCGGTTCAAAATGCGGCAGAGGGCAACGGGCCGGAGACGAAAAGCGAGAAAACTGACTCGCTTCTCAATCGCATCGTAGTGAGCTGCAACAACAGTAGAGCCTGTTACGACGTGCTCGACGAGGCAGGCTTTATCAAGTCGGCCAGCGAATTTCTTGCAGAGTGAAGAACATGAAACCATTGATTGAACTTATTCCAGACGAAACGTTGCTCAGCTACTTATCTCGGTGCGGTTCCCAGGAGCGTGCGACGCTTGACGCTCGCAATTCTCGTGTTGCGCACAGTGATAAGCGATTGTGCCCCTTGATCTCGAGTGAAGATCGCATTCTCCATGGGTGTCTCGACCCGCGTGACCTGGAGTAGGGCAGACGAGACTGACTAGATCATGAGCAACCGGCGAGAGCGGCAACACCCGGCTAATGGAACCGCAGAACGAACTCCACCAGAATCCCGCGAGCGAGTTCCTCTAAAGGAGCATACCGGATGTTTCTTGCCCTGTTGCGAGGATGACATTCTCATGGCCGAACCCGGTCAAAAGGAGTTGTGTGAGTTGTAAATGAGGGCCCAAGGAGAGCAAGAGTGCTTGGGCATTTTCCGCCACTTCATCCAGATGAGCTTCTTTATAGCGTGCTGGCACGCTATAGTGCTAGGCTTACGGTTCACAGCACCAAGCAGCTCGGAAAAACGGCACTCGGCAGAACGACCGCAACTGCTATCGTCGATCTCCCCATCCATCTATTCGATCTAACAGCTTCGATTCCCGCTTCATTTGGAATAACTGCTGATCGTCTAATCAACGAGCACACTCTCTGGCCCTATTTCGCTGCTTTTCTCGACCCCCACCGACGCGCATCAACTCGGGAAGAAATGGAACAAAATGGACACGCATATCTCAGGTTGGGATTGATGGCGAGTCGAGCAGTGTGGCCACGATTCTTGAGGATGTGTCCGATCTGCTTGGAAGAAGACCACCAAAAGTTCGGCGAAGCTTTTTGGCATAGGTCGCACCAGATCCCTGGGGTTGAAATATGCCACCTTCACCGCACGTGGCTTCTAGACAGCACAGCTCCCTTGAGACATGCTCGCAATCGCCACGCTTACTACACAGCTGACTGCAGCCCGGGGCAACCCATTCAGATCGCGGCCGCCGCTTCGGACGTGCAACTTGCACTGGCATTGGATGCAGCGTGGCTTCTTAACCATCCAGAGAACTTCCTTGCCCTTGAACAACTGAGAGCTGCATTACTTCACCAGTTCACTCTCTCTGGCTACGCCAATTGGAACGGCCGTCTTCACAGTTCGAAGCTGCGCCGCGACTTTGCTGCCAAATACCCCGCAAATTGGCTAGCGAGCATCGGCTGTGCGTTTTCTGATACCCAGGAAACATGGATGGAGCGTGTTCTCCGAAAATCGCGAGGCGGCCAAAACCCGATTCGGTACATTCTTCTATCTCATTTCATTGGGTCTTCAATTTCGGAATCGGTTAACCTGCGTCTTCCTCATCCATTCGGCGCGGCCCCTTGGCCCTGTTTGAATCGCGCCGCAGATCACTTTGCTCAACCTACAGTTCCGGATTGCAGGGTCGCATCAGCTGTGAACGGACGCAGGCTGACGGGAAGATTTTCGTGCCCCTTATGCGGGATGACTTATGAAAGAACCGGCCCCGATGAGCACGATGATGACCGGATGCGCAGAGAGCGCATTCCTTGCTATGGCCAGTTGTGGGACGGTGCTTTGTCACATTTGTGGCTGGATTCATCGGTTTCATTACGAGAACTGTCGCGGGTCTTAGGTGTCGATCCCTTGACCGCAAAGTATCAGGCAGCACGGCTCGGATTGCCTGCGGAAAGATCCGGCTACCGAAACGGCACTCAAGTTGATGTGAGCACGCACACACACCGCGGTCCAAAGAAAAATGTCGACAGCTACAAGGCCCAGTGGCTCAGGTTCTATCATGAGAACCCTACGGCAACCCGAACGATTCTTCGAAAAGCTCAGCCCGCCACATATTCGTTTCTCCGACGCCATGCAGCCAAATGGCTAGAGGAGAACTCCCCAAGGCCAGTTCTGCCCCGTCTTGTACGTCTGCGGGTAGATTGGAAGGCCCGGGATGTTGTTCTCTCTAAGAAGGTGAAGGCGGCTGCCGCGATACTTACATCCCGAAAGCGACCTGTTCGACTGACTCGGACTGCATTATTGCGAGAGGCTGATTGCCTATGGGCATTTCCACGGAAGGCTGAATTGTTACCAAGTACGTGTGCGGCACTCAAGGCAAATACTGAAGACCGAGTGACATTTGCACTTCGCAGAGTGCGCGCAGCTTCCGAGCTGTCAAACGGACCGTTGCCGAAATGGAAGCTGCTCAGAAATGCCGGGCTGCGTCCCGACCTCGCCCACGACGCCGACATACAACGCGCAGTTGAAATCGTTTCCTCGGAGAAATGTGTAAACCGTAACAAAATTCAGGCAAGACAACTCGCCTTTGCCGCCGGGGCATAATCAAGGCGCTGCCATTGTGTCGAGTCGATATTTCAGAGATGTAGTGGCTGCATTTTCCTTTCCCCGCACCGGATTCGAAGCAGAACTGCGAGTACCCCGTTAAGGTCACGTCTGGTCCGCTCCGCATTTTCACATCCTGATCGATAAGTAAACGTTAGCCGAGAGGGCAGGGCTAGTCTTTTCGTATCGGCGCGCATTGCCGACGATTTGGACACAACCTACTTTAGCGCGGATCCATTGCGCGCTTGCAAGTCGATTCGACTTCACGTCGGTTATCGGCGGCTGACCGAAGAACCGCTTGTACTCGCGGCTGAACTGAATCGCACTCTCGAAGCCGACTTCGAATGCCGCTGTTGCCGTATCGAGACGCTCTGAAAGCATCCGTTCGCGTGCGGCGACGAGTCTAAGTAGCGCTGAAGCTGCGGCGAGCGTGATTTGGGCGGCGACTCTGCGTAACGGCGGACCCACTGGCGGATTCTTTCGCGACAATAAGAATGAAGGTATGCGGAAGCGGCTATACATAATGTGTCACAGGTTTCCATCAATCGGATGGCAAGATCGACAGCAGCGCGGCGAGTTGGGCGCGCCTTGCAGGTAGATTCTCAATAAGAGGTCAAAATGTGCCCCTTAGGCACGGAAACGACGATAAGGCATTACGTTACCCTTGCCGACTTGAACGAAGCCGCTTTGTGGCGGACGCTTTTGCGTGCTTGGCGGCCCGCGATGACGTGAGTTGCTAACGTGTGTTGCAGAGGACGATATCTCTCTGTGGCACATCTACGTCAACTCATGATCGAAAAGTTGCAGCGCCGTAACTTCGCCGAGACAACCATTCGCTCATACCTCCACGGGGTACCTCGATTTCTTTGCGCGGTGGTCCGGCGGACCCACTCGTTTCCGTTTTCCTTCACAACCAGATGGACCTGCGCGGGCTTGCCGGGCTCGCCCGCCGCATCCTCTCGCTCCTTGGGCAGGAGGACGTCACATGTGAGGATGGACTGGAACTCTTTGGTTTGTCGCGCATCTGCGAACGGCGTGGTCAGGTGAACCGCGCACGCAAAATGTACGAGCGATCGATCGGCTCGGCCTTGCCAAAGAGACGGATCGTGTTGCGCGCGCCGCGCTGGCTCGGTTGGCAAAACGTGACGGCGACTTTTCACGTGCTCGCGAACTTCGGGAAAGCGTGCTGGGAAATTGCTAGGGCTACGAGGCCTACGAACAACTCGCGATTCATTACGAACACGAGGCGCGCGATCTGCCCCAAGCGTTGGCGATAACGCGCAATGCCCTCGCCCAACTTCGTCGCGCCGATCAACTGCGACTCATCGCGACCACGACTTATCAAGCTAACAAATCAAAATTCTAGCATCGGCTTGCCCGATTGGAGCGTAAATCCGCGGGTATGTTGCTAGATATGCTCGAGTCGGCTGGAAAAGAAGTGGTCTAGCTGCTCAGGGCGCAAAAAGTGCGATGGATGGCTTGATTCGCGTTGTTGCAGATTGATGACTGAGTACGGCTGAGATCGAATTTGGCTTTCCCCGGCGATAGATTCGCAGCGTAGAGCAGCGGGAATTCCGTACATGTCAGCTCTAAGCATCAGAAACACCGAGACTTATCACGTCAGAACAGAGGCAATTCCGGACTTGGGAGGGTTTTGTTCGCGATAGACCCGCAGCGAAACAAGACAGCGGCGCCGATAAGTACAAGAAATAAGTGGCTTAATCACGTCAGAACAGCGGGAATGCAGAATTCGGTCTGTTGGATCCTCATCGTAGAACAGCGGGAAGACTCGGCTCTCGGGGTTCGTTTCCGCAAGAGGAGAGTGGCAGGGATCAACAGTCGGCGGAAAACTAAGCACAAGAAACGACGACAGTTAAGCCAACGGCGAAAACCTTTACAGAACGGCAAGTCACAGCAAAAAGCAGGGGATATTCTGATCGTAGAACAGCGGGAACGTCATTGAGCTGCAGCCGTGATAGTGGCGCTGCGGATCAATCGGCGCCATGCCTCCGCCGGCGCAATGTGGAGTAGGGGCTGGCGTTTGAACCGCGGGGTTGCGTACCGTCAGCCCGAACTATCTTCGCAGTAACTGACGGTTTGCCGACGATCCGGACATTGAGAAACACAAGGGCGTTACATCGGTACCAATTGCTGTCGGCCTAGTCGCGATTCTGCCGTTCGCCAGTAGGGTGCGCTTCGGCCGCCTGCTCGACCTGATGGACATGAAGACCCGATACGGTTTCCAGTTCTACAGCGTCGACAATGCCACTGTGCTTGAGCAGATTCAGGGCGAACTGGCAAAAGAGATCGGAACAGGGTTGATGGAGCCCGCACTGATGCGCGGACTAATCGCGAGCGGCTTCTTCCGTCGATGCCTTCCAGTCGGCGAATAGATTGAAGCTGCCGCTGCTGGTTCTGGTTGGGCGCTACGATTCGAAAATCAGCATCGACAACGCGATGAAATTTGCGGTGACCATGCCGGATGGATATCTTGCCATGCTCAACCACAGCGGACACCATCCATACCTGGAGGAAACCAAAGCCACATCGCAGACGATTGAGGCCTTCTTGTCCGCGCATACAAGCAAGTGGTCAAATTGACCGGCGGCAGATTGCATCGCAACTGATTTACATCAAGTCCATCGCCAATTGTGGGCTGCTCAAAGAACTTGCCAGCACGGCGAGCGGGATTCTAGAAGCTGGTGAGTCGCGTTGTTAGCTGTGGAATTGGAGGCGGCTTGGGGTAGGAGTGTACCCTACAGCGAATTTGGATGCTCCAAGTTCCCTAAGAGAGGCGCCACCAGCTCCAGACCACGGCCGTCGCGTCGCGTAGCTGTTGCTATATCCCCTTCTATACAGCTATCCCGATTTGGGCACACGAGAACTGCCCCACTTAAGCCAAAATCGGGCTTGAATGATTGCATGACAACGTCGGCTCCCTGGTTCCGAGTAGATTGGTTGTTGCCGAACGACCAAGGCTCGGAAGAAAGGAGCCGAGCATGATGATTATAGGCTGTGATTTTCACCCGAGTTTTCAGTTTGTTGCTTTTGTCGACACCGAGACCGGTGAGCAGCAGGCGCGCCGGTTGAATCATCCGGTCGAGGCTGAAGGGTTTTATCGTTCGCTGGCCGGTCAAGCCGTACGGATCGGCATGGAGGCGACGGGGAATTTCCGCTGGTTCCAGCGTCTGACGGCCGAGCTGGGCTTTGAGCTGTTGGTGGGTGATCCGAGCAAGATTCGGGCCACGATGCCGCGCAATCAGCGCACGGACAAGCGCGATGCCGAAGGCATCCTGCGGCTGCTTCTGGAGGAGCGTTTTCCGGCGGTTTGGGTGCCTCCGGCTGCCGACGAGGAGCTTCGGACTTTGCTCGCGCATCGCTGTCGCCTTGTGCGGTTGCGCACGCGAGTCAACAACCAGCTCGACGGCATGGCGAAGAGCGAGGGACTGTTGGGAATCCGGGTTGGCACCCGCAGCGGCCGGCAGAAGTTGCAGGCGGTGAAGCTGGCGGGATGGCGCGAGCAGCGGCGCGCCGACCTGTTTGCGCTGCTCGACGATCTGGACGCGCGCATTGCTCCGCTGGACAAGGCGGTGCAGCGCGCCGCCGAAGCCCGCGAGGACGCGCGCCGGTTGATGACGCATCCGGGAATGGGGCCGAATGTGGCGCTGGCGTTTCTGACCGCGGTCGGGCCCTGGGATCGGTTTGCGCGCGGTCGTAACCTGGCCAGCTACTTCGGCCTGATTCCCGCCGAGGAGTCGAGCGGAAACAAGCGGCGGCTCGGCCACGTCAGCAAGCAGGGTAACAGCACGGTTCGCTGGTTGCTGGTGCAGGCGGCCACCATCGCGCAAAGCAAGGACCCGGCCTGGCATCGGCAATACGCGCGCTTGTCGATGACCAAGCATCACGGCGTCGCCAAACTCGCGATCGCACACAAACTGGCGGTTCGACTGTATTGGATGTTGCGCTCCGGGCAAGACTACCGGCAGATCATGGAGCGCGGTTCGCACGCGGGGCAGTCCGAGTGGCCCACTGGCAGGGAAACCATGCCGATTGAATGATCGGACGCCTCGCCTTCCTTCCGGGACGGAAGGAAGTTCGGACAAGGTAATCATGGGGCAGTACCGGACCGAATACATGGCTGATGGAACCTAGCTAGGTCACCATCGAAGATGATCAGTCCCGAAATGCGAGACGGCCTTGGTCGTGAGGCAGCAAGAAGTTTCAACTATCGAACGAAGCAGAATACAGAACATTCCGCTTCGTTCCTGCTGCAAGTCTGGGCGTGGCGAAGCGGCGTCAAGGGCGAAAGCTTTTGTTCTTACTACTCTCGACGTTCATGGGAATTGGCGCAGGCATTGAGGAAGCCGCTGCCACGACGGCGAAGCCATTCCGCAACCCGCACCGGCCATCGATGCTCGCACTCCAGGCACTGACGATGCGCCACATTGAGGCATTGTCTCAAATGGTGGACATCCGTCGCCGGTCAATTTACCTTCTCCGGGGTATTACGCGGATGAGCTGTTACTGTCCAGTCGAGTGGTTCGAAAGAACGATTCGGTCGAATGCGGATTCAAGCTCCCGGATTGCCCGTTCGACAGTCAGTCCGTAAGCGCGTGGATGGGTGATCAGCATCACCGTCATTCCATGCAAACAAGCCATAATCTGGTGCAGTTTTTCTTCAGCCTGCGCTTCGGATGTGCCGGGCGGAAGCACGAGTTGAAGGCACTGCAGGAAGTAGCCTGAAATCCGCTTCGCAATCGTTACCCGCAATTCCTGCTCCTGCTTGTCCCCTACAGGTGTGAGGTATGCAAGCCTGTATTCGCGAGGGTGACTTGCAGCCAACCTGACAAACTCGCCCAAAGTTTGCTTCAGACGCTCTGCGGGTTCGGTCACATGCTCCAGTCTCTGGTACACCGTTGCGAACTGATTGTAAGAGTCCATCCTAAGCTGTCGGATGAGTGCGTCCTTATCGGCAAAATGACGATAGGCGGCCATTTGAGAACAGCCTGCGTCCTCGGCGATCTTCCTCATTGATACATTCTGATATCCGGCTTCCGCAAACAGCCTACCGGCTGCTTCGAGAATCCTCTCTCTTAACTCAGCACCTGCCTTGAACCTCGGCCGCTTCGACTTTGAATGGTTCGTTTCGGACACGGTATTCCTTTCATTCAAATTGATACCGGCAACTGCGATACAAGTCTATCGGAAACTATTTTTGTTTACAATTGTAAATTCAGTGTATGATTGTAAACGTCATGAACTGCTGTCCAATATTCCGACGGGAACCGAGCACGACACCTCCGGTGTGTCTTCCTGGACTTTTTCTCTGTCTGCTGTTATTGACGATCGTCCCTCGCGCATTTGGTCAATGCCAATCGACGGTCACAACGGTATCAGCCGCTGCAAACTGCACAGCCAAATTTGATGTGCCATTATCCGAGACGAAAATCGATCCTCAAAAGCCATATCGCCTCGAAGAACTGATTGACATTGCGGAAACCAACAACCCGCGCACCCGCATTGCATGGGAAGCTGCCAAACAGGCGGCGGACAGGATTGGGATCGCCCGCAGTGATTACTTCCCGCATCTGGCTGCGCTTGCGCTCTCCGGTGATCAGCGCCTGATCGTGCCTTTCCCGAAGGAACTCGGCGCATCGCGGGGTTACATATTGGCCGAGACTCCGATGGCGGAAGCCGGTGTTGCGATGCACTATAACGTCTTTGATTTCGGCAGGAGAGGCGCGAAGGTCGATGCCACTAAAGCGGCCAGGCTGGCCGCGGCGGCAATGTTCCAGCGGACAACTCAAGATGTGGCTTTTCGCGTAGTCACGGCGTATTACAACTTGCTCACCGCGCAGGAGCGACTGGAGGCATCTCGGCAAACTCTCAAAACTGCGCAGACCACGCAGGAAGCTGCGGAGGCTCAACTTGCCAATGGCCGATCAACGCTTCCGGATGTGTTGAATGCGAGAGCCGCGGCGGCACAGGCGACCTATGATCTGCAGGCCAGCTTCGGAACTGAAGGTGTGGCCCGCGTTGAACTACGCGAGGCCCTTGGCGTCGAACCTTCCGATGCAATCACAGTAGAACAACCCGCCGGAGCCACGTTGCCAACCAAAGTGATCGAGTCTGTTGCGAACCTTGTGGAAACGGCCGTGCAGTCACGGCCCGATCTGCTGGCGCTCTCCGAG
Organism: uncultured Acidobacteriota bacterium; assembly: GCA_963777415.1. Taxonomy (GTDB): domain Bacteria; phylum Acidobacteriota; class Terriglobia; order Terriglobales; family Acidobacteriaceae; genus JAEZPW01. Next base: position 188,548 of record CAVZQL010000009.1, on the reverse strand, counting down.
AAGCTTCAGGCTACCAAGGCAGCCGTCAGGGTGGCCCAAGCTGAATACCGTCCAGAGATTCACCTTGAATCCAATGTCGCGCAGGCTGCTATTTGGCCATCGTCGAACGTCGGTACGTTCGGCGACGCAAACCAGACTGTCTGGAGCGTGGGCGTGAAGGTCCAATGGAGTCTGTTTGACGGCGGCTTACGCAAGAACGAAGTGCGTCTTGCAGAGTCAAAGCGCCGCGAAGCGCAAGATGAGATTCGTGAGAAGCAGGATGCCATAGGACGCGAGGTCTGGTCGGCATACCTGCAGTTCCAAACTGCCGTACGCCAGCATGAGGCAGCGGAAACATTGTTCAATTCCGCCACCACCTCGTATGACGCATCGTTGGACGCCTATCGATACGGGGTCAAGAACCTGATCGATCTGGTATCCGCCGATGCACAGCTTGCACGGGCGCGCCTGGCGCTCGTGCAGTCGCGCTCTGCGCTGCGGGTCAGCGCAACCAATCTCGATTATGTAACCGGAAATATGTTGCGGCAGCGTCCACCTGTCGCCCATCCCGCGCCAGCGAACAATCCGTAAATTGCGGGGGAGGAACTTGTGCGTAGATACATGAATATTTGGCTACTCTGCCTACCATTGCTTGTCTGTACCGGGTGCGTGCGTGCCCCCTCAATCGACATCATCGGGTCGTTTCTTCCGTCCTGGATGTTCTGCACGGTTGCAGCGGTTATCGTGACCGGGTTGGTGCGATGGCAGTTGGCACGCCGCCGCCTGGAGCAAAAAATTCCTGCTCTGGCGCTTTTTTATCCCAGCCTGGCCGTAGCACTCGCCTGCTTGTTCTGGCTGATTTTGTTTGCGTAAGTGTGAGGTTGCGTCATGAACAACGATGAAGTTTCAACATTCAGCCCGAGAGCACTTTGCCTGACTGCTGGGGCATTGCTGCTTGCGTTCGTTGCGGTTTTCCTTGTCCTTTGGAAGACAAATCGCAACCCTCGTACCGACGATGCCAGCGTGCGAGCCAACTATGTTCAGTTTGCGCCGGAAGTAAGTGGCCGCCTTGCGGCTCTAGCCGTGAAAGACAATGCCTTTGTGCATAAAGGCGACCTACTCTTCGCAATTGAGTCGCGGCAATATGAATACGCTCTGAGCCAGGCGCTTGCCGACCAGTCGCTGTTGGAAGCTCAGATCGTCGATGCGCAGCGGAGAATTGCGGCTGAGGGCAGCGCAGTTGAGGCTGCGCGCGCAGGTGTGAGCGGTTCCAAGGCGCACACACTTGTAAGCGAAAGCAGCGTACATGCCGCCCGTGCGGCGGTCGAGCGCGCAAAGGCAGCAGTGGAATCCGCCGAAGCTCAGCAAAGACTTGGTGAGAGCAACCTGCGTCGCATTGAGCCGCTATTGGCCAAGCAGTATGTAACTCCGGAGCAGGTCGATGAAGTGCGCACCAAGTCGCAGGTCGCAGAGCACAACTACCTGGAAGCGCAGGCCATCTTGCAACACGCTTTGGCTCAACAAAAGCAGGCAGAATTCACCCAAGAAGAATCTCAGGTGAATGTGGAAGCCTCGACGGCAAAGCTGCACCAAAGCATGCACGCCGTGGAGATTCTCGACAGTCTTCTCGCTCAAAGGCCCGCCAAAGCCGCAAAGGTGGACAACGCGAAACTGGACCTTGAACGCTGCACAGTCAAGGCTCCGTTCGAGGGCTATGTAACCAACCTCAATATTTCCGAGGGTGAGTATGCCAAGCCAGGGCAGCCCATATTCACCCTGATCGATGACCGCAATTGGTGGGTTGTGGCGAACTACCGGGAATCGGAATTGCATGCGATTCGCCCGGGCAAGCATGTTGACCTGTATGTCATGAGCAACCCGGCCCAGAAGTTCGATGGGATCGTCGAAAGCGTTGGTTATGGTGTGATGCCTGACGACACGCGTCTCAGCAACGGACTGCCGCAGATCGAGCACACACTCAACTGGGTTCATATCGCAGCGCGTTTTCCCGTACGCATCCGCGTGCAGAATCCTGACCCGGTACTGTTTCGAATTGGCGAAACTGCGATCAGCATTGTGAGGTAAGACGTGTCAGTTTCCGTTACAGAGACGATTTCAGGCTTCGAGTTCTTCCGTCGGGAGATGGCCTTCTCTCCCCAACGTATGGCTGCGAGCCTGCGCATTACCTTGTCGATGGCACTCGCAGTCCTCGTGTTGCTAATCCTGCAGCCCCCGGTTTTCTTCATCGCTCCCTCGCTCTACATGCTGTTTCTGGTGCCGCACGACACGCCACAGCGTTGTTTCGGGGGGCTTATCCAGTGCCTCACAGGTGCTTTGCTTGGAACGGCGGCAGGGCTGGTCCTGATCATCTGCACTGGAAATGAACCAATCGCTCGGGTGCTGGGACTGGCCGTGTGCACGTTTGTGTCAATGTACTTCTTCCGCGCGTCGCTCATTCCTCTTGTTTCGATGGCTTTCGGCGCTTTGAGCTATATGGTCATTTCGCTTTGGGAGATGCAGATCCGGCCGGAGCAGATCTTGCATTTTTCGCTGTGGCCAATGGGCACCTTGTCGACGGTAGCGCTGTGCTCAGTGCTTGTCGAATTTCTGCTGAACCGCAACGATCCATTGGTGGTTTTGAAACGCGAGATGAGCACCCGCTTTGGCGCTTTCGAGCAGCTATTCACCCTCTTCGCGACCAATGCAGGTGAGAAACAGATCCGCCGCCAATCGATGAAACTCAAGCGCTTGGTAGTGACAGGCCGGGAACCCGGCCAGGCCTTGTTGGAGCGCGTCAGAAATCGCCAGGCGATCGACAACTCGTCTCTGCAAACTCTGGAGAGAAGGACTCTTTTGATGGCGCGATTACTCGATCTAGGCGCCGCCTTCTCCATGTATGAGCGTTTTGAGCAGATCGACTCAGAACGACTGGACCGAATTCGCCATGCACTGACGGCTGCCCGCAAAGGGACCTTCGAAGAAATAGTGATCGTTCTCGGCCCTTTTGAACAGCACGGCAGCGAAGAACTCGATCAATTCGAGCGCACTTTGCGTGAAATGGCAGACACGGCAGAGCCGATACCTTGCGATCGCGCCACAGCGCCTCCGTCACGCACTACAGTTCTTCGTTCCCTGCTTGTTCCGGACGCGTTTACCAACCCTGCTTATTTCATGTACGCCTTCAAGCTCTCAGTATGTGGCGCGATAGTTTTTGTGGTCTACAACGCGTTGGGGTGGCCTGGCATATCCGCGTGTTATTACACCGTCTTCTTCACCGGCCTCAGCACAACAGGCGCAACCAATCGAAAGTTATTGTTTCGATTCATTGGGAACATCATTGGCGGCGTCTTCATTGGTTTAGGGTGCCTCGCCTTTGTATTCCCCAACATTGAATCTGTGACGCCGTTCCTTCTTGTGGTCGCCGCGGTGACCTTTGTAGGAGCGTGGATGGCCGCGAGTCCGTACTTCAGCTACATCGGCTTGCAGCTTTTTTATTCTTTTTCTCTGCTGGCGTATGAACGCCTTTCGACTCCAACCGAAATCATCGTGGCCAGGGATCGAATTTTGTCCATTATGCTCGGCCTGATCGTAATGCTCATCATTTTCCACCAGGTACATCCCGAGCGTACGGTCGACACGATGCGGACTACCCTCGCTCGCATCCTTCGTACGAAAGCAGAACTCGTGCGCCTCATGGGACAAGAAGCAGGAGCCGTGGCTCTGTCACCCAAGCTCATCGGGCTTAGAACGCAAATCGAGCGACTGGTTCTCGCGGAGCATGGCTACGCGGAGGTCGTTAGCTACGAATTCGACCCGGACCGCACGGCCGACATGGCACTTAGCAATGAGATTCTTGCCGCGATGTCCACTTCCGCGGACCTGGTCTTGTGTGTGAGTGCATGGCCGCATGAAACAGACGCAAACCCTTGGTACGCAAAGCTGGAATCAGTTCGCGAAAACATCGCAAATGGTTTGCAGTCACTCGCTTGTTCTCTCGAACAACCTGCCTGGAATGATGCGGAGCCGAGAGAGGATGCAGGTGATCAGCCGTTCGAGGCGGCGCACATCGCGCAGCCGACAATTATACAAAAGACCTTGGACTGTTACCGACAATTACAGATCTTCTGTGAAAGTGTAGTGTCTGCCCGCGCGTAGTCGCTTGCAACGCTTAATGACTTGTTACTCTTTTGACCTCTATCATGCGGCTGGTTGGTTTTCGTGAACGCGCCGCCGTGCGTCGGATTTCGGAGTGCTTGGGCTTGCAGTGGCAGGATGTGGCTTCGCGGCTGTACAACGGCGTACACCTTCTCGACCCTCTTAAGCAAGGCACCATTCCGTAGCAGAATGGCGTGAGCTATCCCTCGGTGCGTCCAAGCAAGATGCAGTTGCCCACCGTGGATTCCTGGAACGCCAGTCTTTAGTTCCAGTTCACCAACACGCTGACGGCTGAAGTCGCCTACGTGGGCAACTGGGGCGAAGCGGTCTACGCCGGTAATGCCGGATACAACATGAACCAGGCCAGAGTGGGCTCAGGCACGACCCTGAGTCGCCGCGCCCACCACAACCGGTATAACTAGACCTATAGCGACCGTACGGTTGCGCAGTGCTGCGACGGCGACCTGTCCTTCGTTTCGCCGGATGCAAACAGCAAGTACAACTCATGCCAAACCGCGTGGATAAACGGTTCAGCAAGGGCCTGCAGTTCACTGCGTTCTACACCTTCTCGAAGGCATCTGATTATGCCTACGACTAACTTCGGGGTGGACAAGAACGTAAGCTACGGCAAAGTGGATTACAACCGCAAGCACGTGTTCAGCTTCGGATCTGGCCGTTCCTGCACAGCGCGCCCAAGCGCGCCAGCAGGCGCTTGCTAACCGCCTCACCGGGGGTTGGTTCATCCATGCGACCAACCAGACACAACCGGGAGTGAGTGCCGGATTCGTGGACGCTAGCCCGTATGCCACGCAGTCTTTTGTCTACGCCGCTGTAGCCGCGAGGTGTGTTTCCCGTAACTCCCGTGAGTAGTTCGCGCCGAAATAATGTCAGTCGCGATGCCCAGTGCCACGGCTCAAATGCCCATCGACGGGCAGCAGTTGGCATTTCCGAGTTCGAGTTCGGTCGCGCCGAACAAAAAGCCCGCCATCTAATCCCCTCTCAATGATTTAGCGCCGTGAAACTTTTGGCATTGCCCTTGCTCTACCTATGTGCGTACGAGGCTGAAAACGAGGAGAAGGGCAATGACAAGCGGCAACAACAACAAGAGGAACCCAGCAATCACAGCCATCACAGCATGGTGGTTGTCGCATGTCGTTGTTGCCGCGAAGGCTCTTCATTACGGCTGCGCCGCCGAGCGCGATGAGCGCAATGGCTTCCAGTACACCGCAGCAATCGAGTGGCGAAATGCAGCGGAGCTGTCCGCCGCAACTCCGCGGGTTGCCGATTACTTCTGGCGACGGTGGGAGCGCGTCATGGGTCTGCCGCGGCGATTAGCGGCACCGATAGGTGGTTCTCAGCCGGCGCCTGTGGTGCCGATCACTTCAGCCTCTCGGCCCGCGATCGTCCGGAGCATAGATCAGATTTCGTTCGCAAATGCAGCGTGAGGAGCGAGACCACAGCTACCGCTTGAATCTCCTGTTTTCACAAACCGCAACTACCGCTCTTGAATCTTCCACAACCCGCTACTCACGTTGCTCAGCGGGCGCCGCTTAACGGTGCCCGCACTTTTCTCCAGGTCTACGTACGGTACGCCACGCTAGAGATCCATTGACCATCGGCGGGCGACGTGCCCGCCGGAGGACGACCTGCTCCTTGCGAGTCGAGTGTTATCAATGATTTCCGTTGGTATGCGGACTGCACCTTCAGGTTGTGTGAGGCGGCAAGCCTCCGATGGAGATCAGAATGTTTCGTATCAGCTTTGAGGAACGGCCCAATGACCTCACTATGCGCATAGAGGGTCGATTCGTCGGTTCTTTTGCGGAGGAAACGATCCAACTGCTCGCGACCAGGAATATCAGTTCAAATCTGGTAGTGGATCTGTCGGAAGTAACCTTCGCCGATTCGGCGGGCGAGGCGGCGTTGCATTGGTTGAAGCGCATTGGAGCGACGTTCATTGCGGAGAGCTCCTACGCGCGGCATCTCTGCGAGCGGCTGCAACTCGCTCTACTGGGCGAACCCGCTCGCACGCATCCCATTGCGCCGATGGAAGTGAGGACGGCGCACCGCAGCCACACAGTTCATTAGGCCGCGGCCGGAATATCGGGCCGCGACACAGGAGTTCACTGCCCATCCGCGGGCAGTGCCAAGATGAAGTCAGGGCCGGCGCGCTCGTGCAGCGAGTGTGTGCTTTGAATCCAGCAACTTGCGTGGGATGGGCATTGGAAATCCAAGTGCTTTAACACGAGTGGGAAAGCTTATCTGACTGAGAAGGTCAGGGAGGTGTATACATGTGCTCTCCTGTCCTGCTGTGTGTGGATTACAGCCAGCAACTGTTACAGGTGCGGAAGACAAATCTTGAGAAGATGGGCTTTACGGTCGTGACGGCCACCAGCGTAACGGCCGCGCTGGTTCTGCTTGAAGAGATGCCCATTGACGCGGTGGTGATCGAGTACAGTTGGGAGGGCATGGATTCGGGAGCGGTGGCGTTTCATCTAAAGCGACGGCATCCTCGGCTACCTATTATTCTGCTGTCGGCCTATTCCGATGTCCCCCAACGCATTCTTTCGCTGGTGGACGATTGCATCATGAAGAACGAGTCACCACGAATTGCGCAAGTGGTGGAGAAGTTGGCGGTCAGCGATCGGCGGCCGGCGGGTGCGCAGCAGCTTAAGAGCTATCACGCAACGGCATAACCCTCCGAACTCATTGCTCTGTTGCCTGGACGGAAGTCGCGGCAGGACTGTCCCTAATTGCCGGTCGAACCGCCATGTGCCGAGCCGGCTGGTAAGGCGGCTGCCACTGACGTCCTCACGAACAATTGTGAGTCAATCAACGAAGCGATCTCGTCCCAAAGTTGGGGATCGTTTTCAATCTCGTGGTGCGGTTTGTTCAGGTGGCGAGAAATCCAGGGGTAATTGTCGGTGCTGATTCGGCGATCGCCGTAGGTCATCCGAAAATTGCCTAACATTCTGGTGCGCTCCGGATCCTGGACCTTGATGGTCGATCGCCCATGGATAGGACCTTTGGTCTGGTAGAAGTTGACAGCCATTCTGACGTTCGGAGGTATTGTGGAATCGTGGTGGCCTGGCTTGTGAACGCTGTCCACCAGGATGGTGAGCAGGACTGGAACTCCTTCCTGCTCCAGTTGGCGAGCCAATGTGACTGCTTGTGAAGCACCCCAGCTGTGGCCGTAGATGATGATTTTGGCTTGCTGTTTCTCAGTGGCGGTAAGGACTCCATCCTCGTTGTCGTCCAACAACTGCAATACACGGCGAAGGGCCTTGTGGCCGTCGTGGTTGGAGAAGACCTGGGCGCGAACGACCGATGGGTAGCTGTGGCGAAGGAAGGAAGCAAACTGAACTTCAGGATGCTTTTCGTCCCCGGCCTTAACGAATCCCCCGACAAAGCCGATGACGATCGCGTTATCGAGCATAGGGTCTTGTGTCCGGAAGGGTTCTCGACGACACACGAGTCGCAAGGCCTCTTTTACGCTTGCGTCCATCGTGGCATTCGCGCACACGGGCGCGAGGGTGGGGTCACCCAAATCATCAACGCCGTCAATTCGCGTGATGGACTGGCCGCGAGCCGTCCCCGGCAAACTGAGCCAGACGGCAGCGAGGACAAGCGATAGTGCGATTAGCTTTACGTTTTTCATACAGATGACCCTTGGTCTCGTCTTTCAATAAAGTGAGCTGTCGAAACTGTCGCTCGTGTTGCGATCAGCACGTCATGGCGCATAGTGCCGCCTCTCCCGGTTGGGCTTGGGCGGCACCAAGGAAGATCGTGAGCGTGTCCATTGCTGCACAATAGGCGGCGTCGAATACGGCTCTGCTTATGTTCAGCAACAGGGCGGATTCGTGAGCGGAATAGCCTTCGATTCCGCGTAGGACGATTGCGAACCGGCAGAGAGCGTCCATGCGAAGAGGAGCGAGACCGCTGTCCCGAAGGAGCGTGATGCTCTCCGGCGCTAACGGCTGGTGGTCACGATGAGAGCAGGGGCGGCGCTCGTAGGAAGCCGCGAGCTGGGCGATCCTCCCCTTCTGTGTGTCGATCGCCGAACGCACGGTGGACCTGCGAGCCCAGTGCTCAAGCCATTCTGCGAATACCTTATTGCCGGTCGTCGCGAGGGCACAGGCATCGACGATGCAGGCCTCGGCCGTAATTTCATCGCCGGTCAAGAACAAGGCCAGCCAGTAGAGATCTTGTCGATGATCTATGAAGACGTTATGAAGTTGTTCCGGCGTCGCGCGCTGGGTGTTCAGGATCGGATTTCGCTGCGCTTTCAAAAAAAACGGTCTCATTGTCGGGGCCCTCTTCTGTCCAGATTTGGCACGGGCCAGGATGCGGTGGGGTGTCCGCACCCTCGTTGATTGCGATCAGTCGGCCCGTGCGCCGATGCGGACCTTCGACGAGTCCAAGTACGACGAGGGCCCGCATGGGTAAACTTCGTGTTGAGAGTGATCGCCCTCATGCCTTCAGCGTTCGGCTCAAACAGCCTTCAGCTGCGCGTTCGACTGGAACGCGGCGCTGCGGTCACGAGCGTCAGAGCGCGTTTTCATTGTGATCAGCGAAAAATCGAAGTTTGCGCCGCAATCACAGCAGACGCGATAACTGCGCTTGTTGATCGTGAATACACGACTGAGATGTTCGTGATGACACCCGAACAAGTAATCGACTACCTTCGTTAGACTTTTCATTGGCGGCTCCTACTGGTCGAGTCGGCCCGGCAGGCTCCCTCAACCGCACGTTTTAGAGAATGCACGTAGAATGCCCAAGGGCGAGGGATCACAACTGCTTGTGGCAATGGGACTTGGTCGCCGGCGAAGCCGCGGTTAGTGCCCAAGAACGGGCGAGATGCCCGCATGATGGCAGCCAGGCGAGAACGGCGCTTCGTGACAGTGGGCAGGAACCGCTGATTCGGCTCAGGGTATGAAGCGCAGCGTGTGGCAACTCTCGTGCACGGTGTTCTGGCGTGAGAACGAACTCTACTCAACAGGTCGGAAGAAGCTTTCCTCTGGGCGCGACGGTGCAGGAATCCGGCGTGAACTTCAGTCTGTATTCACGACACGCCACCGGGGTAGAACTGCTCCTCTTTGACAGCGAAGATTGCGCGAGGCCAAGCAGGACGATTTGCCTGGATCCGGACGTCAATCGCACTTACTACTACTGGCATTTATTCGTGCCCGGACTCAAGGCGGGACAGCTGTATGGATACCGAGTCCGAGGGCCGTTCGAGCCGTGCAAGGGAATGCGCTTCGACCCAGAGAAGGTTCTGCTGGACCCTTACGCGCGTTCCGTGATCGTGCCGCGTCACTACAGTCGTGCCGCTGCGGCTGAAGCGGGTGACAACACCGCAGGTGCGATGAAGGGCGTGGTGGTGGACACGAGCACCTACGATTGGGAAGGCGATGTGCCGCTGCGGCGACCGTGGTGTCAGACCATTATTTATGAACTGCACGTACGGGGATTTACGCGGCATCCAAGTTCCAACGTCGGCGCGGGTATTGGCGGAACGTATGCGGGATTGTGCGAGAAGATTCCGTACCTGAAGGAACTGGGTATTACAGCGGTCGAGCTGATGCCGGTGTTTCAATTCGACGCCCAGGATTGTCCACCGGGGCTGGTCAACTACTGGGGATATGCGCCGGTGTCGTTCTTCGCCCCGCATCGGGCGTATAGCTCGCGCGCGAGTTGCATGGGGGCGCTTGATGAATTCCGCGACATGGTAAAGGTTCTACATCGCGCCGGGATCGAGGTGATCCTGGATGTGGTCTTTAATCACACCGCGGAAGGCGATCAGAAGGGACCGACTTTCAGCCTGCGGGGAATCGACAACTGCGCTTACTACATCCTCGAAGGTGATAAGACTCGGTATGCCGACTACACGGGTACGGGAAACACGATCAATGGCAATCATCCGATTGTGCGGCGCATGATACTGGACAGCCTGCGCTACTGGGTGAGCGAGATGCATGTGGACGGATTTCGATTCGATCTGGCCTCGATCATGGCGCGGGACTCATGCGGGCAGGTTCTGGCCAATCCGCCGCTGCTGTGGGACATAGAGACGGATCCGTTTTTGGCCGGCGTGAAGCTGATCGCGGAAGCATGGGACGCGGCAGGGCTTTACCAGGTGGGCAGTTTTCCGGGAGACAGTTGGAAAGAGTGGAACGGACGCTTTCGTGACGAGGTTCGCAGCTTCTTTCGGGGCGACAATGGCTCCGTGCAGGGGTTTGCCGACGGTTTGATGGGGAGCCCCAAGATTTACGAACAGGGAGAAAGAGAAGCGGAGCAGAGTATCAATTTCGTGACCTGCCATGACGGATTCACGCTGAACGACCTTGTCTCGTACAACACGAAACACAATGAGGCAAACAAGGAAAATAACCGCGACGGCGCCGACGACAATCGAAGTTACAACTTTGGCGTAGAAGGGCCGTCCACGAACCCGGAAGTCGAGAAGTTTCGGGAGCGGCAAGTGAAAAACCTCATTACGGTCACCACACTGGCTTTGGGCGTGCCGATGTTTTCCATGGGCGACGAAGTGCGTCGCACTCAGGGTGGAAATAACAACGCTTATTGCCACGACGACGAGACTACCTGGTTCGACTGGGGACTGCTGAACGAGCACGCCGACCTGCTTCGATTCTTCAGTCGGCTTTGTGCATATAGGGTGAGGCGCGATGACCAGCCGGAGCGTGCTCGATGGACGCTCAAGCAACTGCTCGGCAGTACGTACAAGGAGTGGCATGGAGTGGCGCTGGGCCAGCCGGACTGGAGCTACTACTCTCATAGCCTGGCTCTCAGCGGCGAGATTCCCCCGGAAAAAATAGCGATGTGCGCGATTTTGAACGCCTATTGGGACCCACTCCGTTTCGAACTGCCGTTTCAAAAGGGTGGCTGGCGGCGCTGGATCGACACCGGCCAGGACTCGCCCTGCGATATCGTCGATACGGAACAAGCGCCTCTTGTAATGGACAGCCATTTTTGTGCCCAGCCACACTCAGTTGTTGTGCTGGTCGCCCCCCTCGTAGAGGGATCGGCAAAGGGTTCGAGGTAACCATATGGAAGCTTCGATTGAGGCGGCCGATACGGTTGTGAGTTCCATGATCTCAAAAGTCCTGGTGGCAACTGACTTCTCGGAGACATCTGAGAAGGCGCTCAGTTACGCCGTGATACTTGCGCGGCGATATGGAGCCAAGTTTTACTTGGCAAACGTGATCCCCCCTGCTGCGTTGCAGAAGTCTTTATACGATGGCTACGTAGATCGGTTCAGATTGGCGCTCGAGGAGCTGATCCGTTGCGAGGGGAAGTTCGAGGAATGCGGTGTTGTGGAAGGGCTACAGCACGAGGTTCTGATCGCCGCTGGAGATCTCTGGCGGGAACTTAGCCGGATCGCCGCGACGGAAGACGTTGACTTGATCGTGATCGGCACTCGTGGCCGAAGCGGAGTCTCCAAACTAGTGGTAGGCTCGGGGGCCGAAACCGTGTTTCGACATGCGTCCATCCCCGTGCTGACGATCGGCCCATGCTCGCCTTCGAAGCCGCGCACAAGAAAGCTAGGCCGCATTCTCTTTCCGACAGATTTGACGGCCGATTCCGCGCTGGCGATTCCTTACGCGATCTCTGTTGCGATGGAACACGAAGCTGAACTGACGCTGCTGCATGTTGTGCAAGACGTGAAGAACCAGTCGCATGATGATTTCGAAACCGTAGTGGCGTTGCAAGCGCGACTACGGGCGTTGCTCGCTTCGGCAGGGGGTGAGAAGGTGTCCGCCAGATTCGAAGTTGCGGTCGGACCTGTTGAGGAAACGATCCTCAACTATGCATGGGAGGAAACGAGCGACCTGGTCATCATGGGTCTGAAGAATCGGACGCCGCTGGCCGATCATCTGCCGTGGAGACATGCGTACAGAATCGTGTCCGAAGCCCCATGCCCTGTGCTGACCATTCGATCCCGTTAAGGCCCAAGCGGCTTACCCGGTGCCCACAGTCTGACACCTGCCTGCATTTGGGCGCCGAAACAGAAAGAGCGCTTCGGGTGGGTGCGGAAAATCAAAGACTTACAACTTGTTTCGAGTGGCACGAGAGCTGCATTGACAGAGTGCGGTGTTGTCCCGGTAGCGAGCCGAGCGGGTTTGTCCCCGGGAGCACCGGTTCGCTTGGCAGTCTGCGACCGCTTTCGAGGTGAATTTCCGTCTCCCCCGGGAGCGATCGCAGACGGGCGACCCAATCGGGTGGGAACGTATAGCACTGATATAGGACAGGGAATCATGTTCGGAGCCGCCGGTTTCGTGGAAGCGAATTTAAGAAATCGAATTTCGAGTTGGTTCGTGATCGTCTTGTTCGCGGACCTGTTTGCACTCGGCGCATAAGCCAAATACGGGTGAGCGACAGTCTGCCACCCCGCCTCCGTCAGATGCGCCGAGTGCATTCCTGCAGGTCTCAAGGTTTCAAAGTTTCAAGGTTTCAAAGTAAGCATGCCGTAGATTGAGCGGCTCAATATAGTCAAAGGGAGGTTATGTGGATGAAGAAGCGCACAACGAAAGCCGCCAGCGCTAAGAAGCAGATTCAAATTACGGAGGAACAGCAGGAAGAGATCCGCCGGCGAGCGTACGAGCTCTATGAACAGAGAGGGCGGGAGAACGGACGCGACTCCGAAGACTGGCTGGCGGCCGAAGAAGAAGTAGTTAATTCCCGCAAGTAGCGGAGCATCCTGATACTCAAACTTTTCCCCACGTGAAACAAAACGGGTGGTCGCTTGAGCGACCACCCGTTATTCATTTGCGAGCTCTCGCTTATTGCTGGCCCTCATTGGTTCTGGATAGCTTCTGCGACGGTTTTAGAATCTGTGAGCTCGTACTTCTGGTAGTCGATGGTCAGTAGCGCGTGGCCACCTAACTTAACCTTCGAAGTGGATTGATTGCTGCGAGGCAACCAAAGATCTCCAACTTTCTCGTACTGGTGCTCGATCTCGACGGATGAGATCCAGAAGGATGGATTCTTGGAGGGCTTGGCCGAAATCTGCATAACGGCGAACTCTTCGGCGTCGATCCACACTTTGCCCTTGTAAAGAAACTTGTTGTCTCGCTTGGGCTTCACTTCCAGGACGTAACAGCGGCGGTTCTGTACGTTCTCGGTTCCGAGCAGGGAGAAGTCATAATTTTCGGGAGTGAGCTTCACTTCGCGTCGATTCTTGCTATCGGCGGCTTCGCTTTCGCTATCGAGGAGCTTGCGGACGACCCGATTGAGCAGGAACTGCGATCCACTTTGGGAGACGGTCGTGAACTCCTTGTGGTTCTGGGTGGCAACGACGTTGACCACCATCTCGGCGTGTTTGTCGCCCGGGAAGCCCTTATAGTCAACGGTGTAGTGACGGACACCGTGGTAGCCCTGGTTCTTTGCGGCGCGCTGAGCGTCCATAGCGATCATGCGCCCGACAATTTCATCGACGGTTAATCGCGCCGGCTCCTGGGCGTTTCCAATAACAGGAACTACGAAGTGAAACAGTGCAAGAAGAAGACATGCACTGAAAATTGATGAACCTGGCTTTGTAGGCATTACCGCACCACCTCTAGAGAGCTAAATTCTACAGAAGAGCTCGACTTCTCTGCGCGGGACGTGTCCCGCTGTGCAGTAACGCAATTCACCTGCCAACCGAAATGGCTTAATGCACGCGAGTTGTGCCGGGAAAATGACCGATTCCTGGCGAAGCGCGGGGAACTTTGCCCGAATCCCGGCAACTGCCTTCATTGCGGCAGAATGGCGGCGATCGCCGGCATGTGCTCGTAAAGAAAATGAGCCAGAATCGACAAGGGCTTACTGTTGCGCGTCGTTATGGCGGTTCGGTTGCACGAACACTAGTGTCGGGAATGGGGCCGTGGCTGGGCATCTTGACGGTGGCTGCATTACGGTGAGGTTGTTCCGGAGCCACCCGTTTCGCCCATTCGGTCCGGAAGAACTGTTGATGTTGGAGGCGAACCTTTATGAAAGCCGTAATACTCGCTGCTGGCACGGGCGCCCGAATCAGTGCCGTCACATCCTCCCCCAAATGCCTGCTGAGATTCAATGGGCAAGCAATCATCGATTATCAACTGCAGGCATTGAGAGCTGCCGGCATTGGCGAGTTTGCGATCGTCGTCGGCTACAAGGGTGCGGAAGTCGTAGAGCACGTGGTCCGGCATCAACTCGAGTTGCTGGATGACATCACCTTCATCAGCAACCCCATTTTCGACCAGACCGACAATATCTATTCCCTCTGGTTGGCAAGCGAATGGATCGGGAACCGCAGGGCCATTTGCCTGGATTCGGATATATTGTTCCACCCGCGAATCCCCTTGTCCGCGATGGGATCTTCGGCTGGGATTTGTATGCTCGTGGACGGCAAGTATCGCCAAGATGCAGTGAAGGTCTCGGTTCGAGAGGGGCACGTACTCGAGGTTTCTAAGAACGTTCCGCCGGAACGAGCCTCGGGGACGTACGCGGGTGCGATGGTATGCGGATCGTTGGAGATGATTGCACTAGTCCGAGAGATGGAGTTGCTGCTGACTTCACGGCGCGAGCGCGAGCTGTACAGCGCGGCAGTCGAACACCTCATTCATAAAGGCGCGGAAGTTTCGTGTGCGTCCACGCAGGATCTGCCCTGGGCCGATGTTGATGATGCTGAGAGTTATTCAGTGGCTGGGCAATTCAACTGGGATGTCATCTATGACACTCAGCCTCCGATGAACGCGGCGTGTTCGCCGAGAACTGGTCTCAGTTCGCTGGAGCGGTTGCAGCCATGAGGCCGCCTAAAGTTGATGTGGCATGGCGAGCAGTCTTGCATGGCATCTTCGCCCCCGGTTGGCGATGTATCGGCATCACCGCGCTTATTCTTCTCTTCTACTGTTTCCCCTCTCGTTGTGAAACTGCCGCAGCAAGCGTCAGGGCACCGTCGTCGGCCTCTCGTCCTCCGGAGAACGTATCCAGTTGCCGGGCGCGCGGATAGAGCTCGAATGCTTTGATCGATCATCCAACACGCGCTCGACAGTCACAGATGAAGAAGGCGTGTTTCAGTTGGACCACTTGACCAGCGGCGAGTGTGCGGCAACTGCCGTCAGCAGAGGCTACAGCGTGCTGACGAAATCGGTGGACCTCAGGGAAGGTCAACAAACGCTGATTGAGTTCCAGCTTAAAACCGAACGGAACAAAGAGCGCTAACGAACATGGCGAAACCGTGCGACGGTGTTGCGCTGCACGAGCAGTTTGATGACAGTAGACGGGCACGTGGCCGACATTCGGGCAAACAAAGCGGCAGTCTCGTTGTTGTGATTATGCGTAACCACTTGTGTTTGTTCAGCTTTGTACGTCCTCCAAAGTTGGCAACCGCCGTGCCTTAATCCCAGGCGTAATGAGTTTCAGATAACGACCCCTTGGAGGACGAACAAAATGAAGAGAGTAGTGATTGCGGTGGTTCTGCTGTTCTGTTTGTGCGCGAGTGTTTTTGCACAGGAGGGCAAACACGAGGTCAGTATTCAGGGTAGTGGTTTCTTTGGCAAGGAATCGACGAACGCCGGCATGACGCAGAAATCGACGCAGTCGGGCGGACTCGTCGCCAGCTATCGCTACAACTTGAGCAAGTCGTTCTCGGTTGAAGCGACTTACGATTACTTCAGTAATTCGCAAAAATACATCAAGAGCACAGCGTTTTCGCAACTACAGACGAATGTTAATGCGGTGTCTGGGAACCTCGTCTACAAACTCCCCGTACGTTGGACCTTCAAACCCTACGTGCTCGCCGGTGGCGGCGCGATCGTCTTTGACCCACGCAACAATTCCGCATTCAGTTCCCAGACCCGCGGCATGTTCGTTTATGGTGGCGGCCTTGACTATCCGATCCTGAAGCACGTGGCCGCACGAGTTCAGTACCGTGGCTTCGTTTACAAGGCGCCGGACTTTGACGTCAACGCTTTCAACGTCGACAAGACAACGCACACGGCCGTACCGTCCATCGGTCTGGTCTTTAACTTCTAACGAATCGAGCGGCGTTATGTCACTGCGGATGAACATCTCAGACTCGAGTGGGCAAGAGGAGAGCTGTTCATACCGCAGCGACTCGACAAAAACCTCCCTCATGCGGACGCGCTGCGGTGACCACATCGCCTCCTGAAACAGCGCGCATTCCGCCTCCCTGGACGCTCGAACTGCATGATCGAGCGCCCGATTTAATTTTCAAGGCGGCGGCCCCTCGCGTTGCAGATGACCACATCTGGTCCAAGTGCCTGAATATCGGCAAGGCACTAGGCGCTGGGCCGGCAGCTTGGATGAAAACACCGGAATTTCCGCATTCTGCACGCATTCTGCACGCATTCTGCTTTGGCAAACATCGTGCTTCTTGGAAATGCCGGGGCGTACTGCACCGAACTTGGAGCGGGGCAGTAGGCCTTGTCTGCACGGGCAAAGTAGGCGACCGAGGGTGCGTTCCACCCCATAGCAGGCGCATCCTCGGGCCCGTGTTTACGAGCCTAAATCCGGTGAAAGGAAGGACAAAATCGACTCCCATGGTGACTGCCGCAAAGTTTCGTATCGATGTTGCGATGAACGACCTGCTGACGAACTCAAGCGTTCAGCCGTTGCCACCAGAAGAACGTGGCGAGTCATTTCCAGAAGCAGTCTATCCACGTTTTCCTGAGAGGTGCAGCGACCCCGGGCCTGAAGTGGCGCCGGAAAAGCGCAAGTGGACGGCTGGCCAATTAGCGCGAAGTGCGCGCGGATGGTTGGTGCCTTATTTGCGGTCGCGGTTGTTGCCAGGAAATTTTCATCCGATAACGGCGTATCTGTTCGTCGAGTACAAGTGCAATCTGGATTGCTGGTACTGCCCCTCGTTCAATAACAAGGTCAAGGGCATGAGCGAGGACATCGCGCGCCGCTCGATCGACTGGCTGTATGATCGCGGCGGTCGTGTGCTGGCGCTGATGGGTGGCGAGCCGTTGCTTCGTCCCAAGTTCATTCATAAGCTCGTGTACTACGCCGCGAAGAAGGGCATGTGGGTTTATGTCGCGACCAATGCTCGTCTGCTGAGCCCCGAGCTGACGGATCGGCTGGGTGATGCGGGCGTAGCCGTGTTCAATATCGCTGTGGATTCATGGGAGGAAAGAGAGAGTCTTCCGAAATCGTTCGTTCCGATCCAGAAGAAGCTCGAGTACGCCCTGAGGAAACAGTACGTTCACGGATACCTGACCTTCTTCAACATCAATATCTGCCGCAATAACCATGAAGACGTAAAGCTGTTGACCGAATGGGCGCGCGAGCACCGCATCGCGACCGACTACCACATCAATGAAAGTCCCATGCTGGATCAGAGCGACCACTTCCGGCACCTGGAAGATAATCCGACCTACATTGGCCCGGAAGATTGGCGGGCGGTGGACGAACTGGTTGACTGGATCGTCGAGAAGAACAAAGCGGGATACCAGATGGTGAACTCGGTGCCGCGGCTGCTGGAAATGAAGACGTTCATGCGCATGTCCTCCGGTCTGGATCTGCGCGAGGTCGGGTGGAACGGTGACGGCACCGGCAAAGACGGCGAACTGGAAGAGATGCTGCGCTGCAATCCAGGAATCGTGCAGGAAGAGGACGGCGAGCTTCATTTCGCGGACTGGAACTGCCGTGCGGGTCAGAACAATGTGGTGATTCGAACAGATGGGACGCTGGCCCCGTGCTTCCCCCTGTATCCGGCAACATTCGACTGGGGAAACATAGAAGATATCCGGTTCGACTACGCGCAGTTGAACGGGATCAAGGAGACGTGCCAGCGGCATTGCTTCTCCACGCTCAACCACAACCTTGCGTACTGCTACAACGACGCGCGCGTGATCAAGTGGATCTGGAAACAGGCGAAGAACGGATTCGGAAGCGGCGCGCGGAGCTTCGAATAGCGAATCGCAATTCGCGCCGAAAGAGGTTTTATGGCTTTCTTGTCCACGAAAAGCGCGCCAGCGGGAGCGTCAGAAGCTTTTTACGCAACCACGGATGACATCACGCGAGCGGTGACTCAGTCTCGCGCAGAGCTGGACTGGCTGGCCTTCTTTTTGACCGCGGATGGGATGATGGCAGAGGCATGCATCGTCGATGCATGCGCGCTCGCAACGAGGCAGACGTACCTCGCGCAGGAGTGGCTCGGAGACTGGCTCAAGAGGGCCACTGTGCGATCTGCGATCGAGATGCAACAGAGGCGCTTGACAGCGCTTTCCCATGCTTACGAGAAACGTCCTTGTCTTCATTATTCCCATGAACCGCTTGCGCCACACGTCAGCGAAGTGCTGAAGCAAGTCTCTGCCTTCGCCAAGCACAGGATGGATGTTCTCTGCCGGTTTGCGATCGTGCTGCGCGGCGTGCAGGGCCATGACGCTTCTGAGGCTGCGTCGATGCTGAACATAAGCCGCAGATCACTGGACGCCGCCTATTGCGCAGCCCTGGAATCGTTCGCGTTGCTCAATCGCGACCTTGTGGAGTTGGTGGATGAGATCGTCAGCCCAGTGGCCGACTGCGCCCGCTGATGGACTCGAAGGATCAGAAGATCAGCAACGGTCGATCGGATCACCGATGTTCTCTCACGACTCGCTCAGTCGAAACGGCAGAGCCCGCATAGTCCCGCAAAGTAGCAGTCCCGCTGAGCTTTTCCCACCAGTCTTATCTCCCTCCGCTTGTCCATCAATTCCATCCGTCTGCGCTGAGTCGGGCGATGTGGGCAGTGTGCCTGCCTGCTGCCCTACTTAGGGCAGCTTTGCTGCCGCGATGCGGGCAAAGAAAGCGGTCGCGACAGCAAGAGCATTGAAAACAGGCAGCTTCTTACACGGAGTGTTTTGGCGTGGCGAATGCAAGTTCCTAGAGTGTTTGGGAATCGACACTCGGATGTGAACCAGCAACCGCGTGCGATTCGCTGGGACAGCCTGAAGGACATCGAGGATTGCATTTCCCGAGCGAACTATGGATGGACAGACACGACAGTCACTCGACGGTCCTTTGGTTAAATATCAAACCCGCGGCCGACGTCCACGGGACAAGTTCAAGCGCAATGCGGCTCTGGCTGCACCAGGACATTGCGCACTCCCTTGCTGAACGTCGGCCCCAATACTTTGGAGGATTCGGTGATTGCTGTTCACACAAAATCGTTGCACCTGGCCTGGGCATTCGTTGTGCTCTCGATGCTTTTGCCTTCGTGGATGAAGGCACAAACCACTCCGCCTCCCGGGCGTGTTGAATGCACGGTTTTCGTCAACAACTCCCAGGGACGGATGGTAGTCGCCCAGGCCAATATCTCTTTGAGCGGGCCCAGCGAGCTTACGGCAAAGACAAATGGAGAAGGCAAGTGCCTCTTCGCCGACGTGCCGGCGGGCACTTATGCGATCAAGGCCAACTTCGAGGGGCTCGAGGCGACCGAACTCGTGGACGTGAATTCCGGCAGTGTTGCTCAGATCGCGCTCGAAGTGAAGCCTGCGGCCGTGAAGAGTTCGATCTCCGTCAACGCAACCGAGGACCAGGTTCAGCAGACTGCTTCGGATCAAACCGCTCAGACGATTCCGCAGAAAGTGGTCCGAGACGCTCCCAATTCCAACGATCGCGCTGAAAGTCTTCTGCCTCTGGTTCCGGGCGTTGTGCGCGGGCCGGACGGGCGCATCAACATGAAGGGTGCGCGCAATACGCAGAGCGGAGCGCTGGTCAACAGCGCGAACGTGACCGATCCTGGCACGGGTTCACCAGGCATGGACCTCCCGATCGACGTGGTGGAGTCGGTCCAGGTCATCTCGAATCCTTATGATCCGCAATACGGGAAGTTGACCGGTGCAGTGTCGAGCATCGAAACAAAAACCGGCAAC
Organism: uncultured Acidobacteriota bacterium; assembly: GCA_963777415.1. Taxonomy (GTDB): domain Bacteria; phylum Acidobacteriota; class Terriglobia; order Terriglobales; family Acidobacteriaceae; genus JAEZPW01. The sequence continues at coordinate 168,557 of CAVZQL010000009.1, read as the reverse complement.
TACGAAAAGCTTCATTTCTCGATTCAGAACATCATGCCGCGCGTACGCGTGCGGGACGGGTCGATTTTAGGCGTTGGCGGGGCCACGCCGCGAATGACGATCACTGGCCCACTGCTGAAAGACCGCATCGCTTTTACCCAGTCACTCGAATACCGATACATAAGAACACCGGTGAACAGCCTGCCTGGTTCTCAGCGCGACACCACGAGCGAAAGCACGAACTCCTATACGCAACTGGATCTAAACCTTACGCAAAAGCAGACGGCGACCGCTTCGTTTTCAATCTATCCGCAAAAATTGCGGTACTCGGGCCTGAACACGTTCACGCCCCAGCCGTCCACTTCTGACTACCACCAGCGCGGGTATCAAGTCTACTTTCAGCACCGGTACGCAATCGGAAAAGACAGTTTGCTGACGTCGCAGTTCAGTTACAAGACTTTTGACGCCGACGTGACAGCCCACGGCAGCGGCGCGTACCAGATGACGGTGGAGACGACTGAAGGTTCATACTTCAACACACAATCGCGGCAATCGTCACGAGTGGACTGGCAGGAAATCTACCAGGCATCACCTCGCCACTTCCTGGGAACTCATCAGTGGAAGGTTGGACTCAACTACGCGCACTCGTCGTACGACAGCCAGAACGCGTTCCGTCCGGTGCAAGTCGATGGCACTTCGAATCAGTCGATCGAGCGCATCACATTCACGGCCCCGAGTTCTTCGACCCTCGGGCAGAATGAAGCGAGCTGGTTCGCCTCCGATCACTGGGCGGTTGCGTCTCGGCTCTCTTTCGATGTCGGGTTGAGGTTCGATAGGGACAGCATCACCGACGCGACCCACGCCTCTCCTCGCGCAGGTTTTCACCTTGCTCTGACCGGGGATGGAAAGACACTTCTGAAGGGCGGAGTGGGAATCTTCTACGACCGCGTGCCCCTGATGGTCGCGTCCTTCCCCGACCTGCCGGGGCGCACCGTCTCTGTACTCGGTTCCGATGGGCAGGAGACAAGTTCGACCTTTTACCGGAACGAGGTGGTAGGCGGACTACAAAACCCTCGCAGCACATCGTGGAACGCTGCGCTCAGTCGCCAGATTCTGCCCGGATTGGCAGCCGAAGTCGGCTACGAATGGCGCCGCACGAAGGATGATTTCGTGGTGTCGCCGGTGTGTGCCGCATCCTGCATTTTGAGTCTGGAAAACTCGGGCGAGCAGACGTACCGCGAATTTCAGGTCCGCACCCGTTATCAGTTCCACAAGCACACGCTTAACGCTTCCTATGTGCGCTCGAGAGCTTACGGCGATCTGAACGACTTCTTCCAGTTCTACGGGAACAACGCCAAGGCAGTCGTGCAGCCAAACAGCCGAGGTCGGCTTCCTTACGACGCGCCGAACCGATTCCTGGTTTGGGGCGAATTCAAACTGCCGAAGAAGTTCACGGCGATTCCAGTAATGGACGTGCATACGGGCTTCCCGTACTCCGTCCAGGATGCGTATCGCCAGTACGTAGGTCCGCGAAATACGGAGCGATTCCCGCGATTCTCGTCGGTCGATGTGCAGGTGCTGCGCGAAATCAAAATCAAGCACATCAAGGCACGCGCCGGATTCACCATCTTCAACCTGCTCGGTCATTACAATCCCCGCGACGTGCAGAGCATCCAGCAGAGCCCGCAATTCGGGCAGTTCTTCAACGATGCGTGGCGTGAGTACAGGGGAAAGCTCGTGTTCGAGTTCTAGCAATGAGAAGAGGAAATATGTCAAAGCCACCCAAGACCGCATTGATCCTGGCTGCCGGGAACGGCAGCCGACTCGTCCCCTTGTTGCAGTCCGCCATGCCTAAACCGCTGGTCGAACTGCATGGTCAGCCGCTGATCGAACACATCGTGCTGGGCGCACGTCACGCAGGGATAGAACGATTCGTCATCGTCGCCGGCTTCCGGGCTAACGCGATGCGTTCGTGGGCGGCAAGCCGCCAGTTCGAGGGAACGACGATCGAAGTGATCGAGAATCCCCGATACGACAAAGCGAACGGAGTTTCGGTTCTAACCGCACGAGACCTGATTGCGGAGCCCTTCTTGTTGCTGATGGCCGACCATATCTTTGAACCGGAAACGGCAACAGCCCTGCTTGAACAACCTTTGGAGCCGGATTCAGTGATCCTGGCGGTCGATCGGAAGTTGGAGCGCATCTTTGATATGGACGATGCGACGAAGGTGCTGTGCCACGGCGAGTTCATTGCCGGAATCGGAAAAGAGATTCTCCAGTATGACGCGGTAGATACCGGGATGTTCTTGTGTACTCCGGCGGTGTTTACAGCGCTCGAGCGGGTCATGGTGAACGGCAACTGTTCGCTCTCGGACGGCATGCGCCTGCTGGCCCAGAAACGCAAATTGCGGGCGTTCGATATTGGGAGTGGACTGTGGCAGGACGTAGATACTCCCGAGGCGCTTGCTCACGCTGAACGTATTTTTGGGGAGCCGTACCGCTATGACCCAATGACGCCCGAACTCGCTTATGTCTAGAGACTCTACAAAACGAAAGCCGCTTCGCCTCGCGGCCGTGCTGATGGGAGTCGGGCTTTTAGGCTACTTCATCGTCCGCACGGGTGTGGGCAACGTGATCGCGCACGTGAGGGCCGTAGGCTGGGGCATGCTCGTGATCCTCGCCTTGGGAGGCCTCTCACATCTGATCCGCGCCTGGGCCTGGCGGCTCACGTTCCGTTCCGACCTGCGGGGTTTGTCTCTGTGGCGCACCTTCATGCTGCGTCTGATCTCGGAGGCCATCGGAGTTCTCGGCGTAGCGGGCCAGGTCGTCGGAGATACGCTGCGGGTAACGCTGCTGGGACCGGTGCTGCCAATCGCGGATCGCATTTCGTCGGTTGCGCTTGATCGTGGAATTTACACGGTGTGCTCCGCCGTCATCGGGATCGCAGGAGTTCTCGCGTCATTAGTTCTGCTTTCGCTGACTGGCGCGTGGCGCGTTTGCGCCATTGTGTTCGCGGCCAGCATCGCAGCAGTGCTCGTGCTGACGGGGATGGCGTTCAAGAGGCGGTGGCGCCTTCTCTCGGCTAGTGCGCGCGCGCTCCAAAGATTGCCATGGGCGAGGCGTTGGCTGGAAAACAAGCTCGTGGTGATCGAATCCGCGGAGGAAAGTCTTCTCAGTTTCCATTCTCATGCGCCGATGGCTTTCTGGGGAGCCGTGGTCTTGAACCTCAGCTCGCAGATACTGGCGCTAGGCGAAGTTTATCTCGTGTTGCGATTCATGGGCGTTAACGTCACGCCTGTTGCGGCCTTGGTGATCGAAGGATTCACCAAGTTGATCAACGTCGTCGGAGCAGTGAATCCAGGAAACATCGGGACTTATGAGGGCGGCAATCTGCTGCTTTCGAGGATGCTCGGCTACACGCCTGGTGCCGGTCTGACGCTGGCACTCTGCCGCAGGGCACGCACCCTATTCTGGGCCGGTATCGGCGCATTGTGCCTTATTGGATTGTCTCGTCGAAAGGAGCAAAACATGCAGGGATATCTGGAGAGTTCGCAACCCGATACAGCGATGGGGGGCGAGCAGTTTTGGGAAAATGGCTCGCTCGCTGTGATTATCGTCGTGGAGAGCTTCTGTGACACTGGGACATTCATCCCGGCACTGGCACGGGTTGGGTCACTTCCCGTTGTGCTGCGCAACGTTTTGTCTGCGCAAAGCCTCCGGCCGTCGCGCACGATCGTTTCGTTGCCTTCATCGATCGCTCGCATCGTGAAGAAGGAGTTGCTCCGGACAGGACGTCTTCCTGATGCGCTGGAATGGCATGAGCGAGCGTCGGACGAAGCCCTTTCGTCGCTGATCCGGGAGGCGGCCAGCACTGCGGCTCGCGTCGTTCTGCTTTCCGGATCAACTACTTTCAAGCCCTGTTTGCTGCAGGTGGTCAATGATTGGAAAGCCGAGGACTCCGAGAGTTTTGTCTATGAAACAGACAGTGAAGCTGTCGGGATCTGCGGTATGTCGCGAGAAGGGGCTCTTCGGATCGCGAGCAAGGTCGACAACTTCGAAAGTATTGATGAGGCGATCCGATCACTCTGCTCTGGCGAGACGCTGCAAGCACCGGAGCAGGAATGGCAGAAGATATCCTCGCCGGAAACGGTTCGCGCTGCTGAACGTAAATTGGACAGCTGGCTGGTAAAGCCCACCGATGGCGTGTATGCCCGTATGAATCGGAGGATCTCGATCCCAATCAGCCGGCAGCTGATCAAGACGCCTCTTACTCCGAACATGGTCACGCTTTTGATCCTGGGCGTGAGCATTGCTTCGGGCTTCTACTTTTCGCGTGGGGGCTACTGGGACATGCTCATTGGCGCGTTGCTGTCGGTCTGGGCCAGTATCCTCGATGGCTGCGATGGCGAGGTCGCGCGCATGAAACTCCTGTCGTCCGACTTCGGTTGCTGGCTGGACACGATCTGCGATTATCTCTACTACTTGCTGGTATTCGTTGGGATCGCTGTCGGGTTGAACAAGGGCTCAGGCAGCAACGCTTATCTGGGATGGGGAGCGGCGCTTTTGGTCGGAGCAGCTCTTAGCTTCGTGGTCGTCAGTCATTTACGACATCGAATGTCGCAGGATCGCCCTGACGCCTTCCTGAAAGTATGGCAAAAGAAGGCAGAGAGTCAGGGATTCAACCCGCTGCTGTTCCTGGGAAGACACTGTGAGTTCATCATTCGCCGCTGTTTCTTCCCCTATGCGTTACTGTTCTTCGCGCTGTTCAATCTCACGAGGTTTGCATTCGTGGCGACGGCGGTGGGCGCTAACCTGGTTTGGACGATAGCGTTGTACTCGTCCTTCGCTTTCTCCGGTCGCAGGCCTGCGTGTGAAGTTGCTTACAGCGGGGATTGATTTGACTGAGCGCTTTGATGCGCATCGTAAGACAGAAGACTGATTGATGGCTATGTCCTTAGACCTGGTCGAGACTGGCTCTGTTGCGTGTTGCAAGCCCGACTGCACCGACGAGATCCGCGTGGTGAGTTGGAACATAGCGCGCGGCTCGCGCTTTGATGAGATCGCCGCGTTTTTGGCTGAAACCCACGCCCATGTTATATGCCTGCAGGAGTCGGACTGCAACGCTCGTCGCACCCGGTTCCGCAATGTCGCAGCGGAACTCGCTGCGGAACTTGGAGCGAATTACGCGTTCGGGATTGAGTTCGAAGAGTTGGCCCAAGGTTCAAGAGGATCGCCGGCCTATCATGGCCAGGCTACGTTGTCGCTTTTGCCGATCGAGCACTCTCGCGTGCTCCGCTTTCGCGCTCAATCACGGTTTTGGAAGCCGCATTGGGCGATTCCGAGGCTGGCTGTATTTCAAAGAAGGTTGGGCGGCCGTATTGCGCTTGTAACTCACTTGAAAGTTTGGGACAAAGTGCTGGTGGTTTACAACGTGCACTTGGAGAGCCGCGACGAGAACTGCCGGCAGGCGCAGTTGGCCGAATTGTGGGATGACACTCGGCGGTATGACAGTGATGTGCCGGTTCTGGTAGCCGGCGACTTCAACTTCGACCTCACCGAGGACCCTGCAGCGTCGGCCATCAAGAGCATGGAGTTCCGCAATCCGTTCGAGCATCTGCGGGTCGCCACGACACGGCCGCGCTTCGGGCATCGCGACCTGACAATCGACTCGATCCTGACGAAAGCTTCGCTGGGAACAGCAGATGAGTGGGTTCATGGTTTCGTCGGCGCGTCCGACCACTTTCCGCTGTCGCTCAGGGTGAGGCTGTGAGATTCAGGCGGCCGAATGCCCGCCTGGCCAATCACTGCAACTTCGATCACATGCGTGCGTTGGGCGATTCTGATACGTAGTCCGAACGGGAAATTTGCAGCAGCCGCATCTTGTTCTGCAGTGTGGTGCGTTTCAGGCCTAGACGTTCTGCCGCTCCGCCTGCGCCGGCGACCTTTCCCGCAGCAGCTTTCAGCGCGTGAATGATGGCAATTCGTTCGGCATCGCGGAAAGTCGATACGCTTTGGCCCTCAGGGCTGTGAGCTGAGTTGTTCAGCTGCACATTCGCTGGCTCCACGGCGGGGCCACTGACGGCGCGGTTCGGGGGAGTAATCTGCAGCACGCGTCCGGGGCTCAGGATGACGGAGCGTTCGACCGTGTTCTGCAACTCGCGAATGTTGCCGGGCCAGGCGTACCGGGTGAGCGCTTCGATCGACTCGGGAGGGATCTCGTCGATAACGCGGTTCAACTTCTTCGCGTACTTGAGCGTGAAGTGCCGGACCAGCAGGGGGATATCCTCGCGGCGCTGGCGCAAGGACGGTACTGTGAGGGGGAACACGTGCAGACGATAGTACAGGTCGCTGCGGAACTTTCCTTCATCGACCATTTGCGTCAGTTTGCGATTTGTTGCGGCGATGATGCGGACATCCACGCGAATGGTTCGAGTGCCGCCCAGGCGCTCAAACTCCTGCTCCTGAAGAACGCGTAACAGCTTGGGCTGGAGTTCGACCGGCATTTCGCCAATCTCATCGAGAAACAGGGTTCCCTGGTGCGCCATTTCATAACGCCCGATCTTCTGCGCGAAGGCCCCCGTGAAGGCGCCTTTTTCGTGGCCAAACAGCTCGCTTTCGAGCAGGGTGGCGGGGATAGCGGCGCAATTCAGCATCACGAACGGACGCTTACTTCTGCTGCTAAGGCCGTGGATAGCGCGTGCCACCAGTTCCTTTCCGGTACCGGTTTCGCCTTCGATGAGCACGGTCGAGTCGGTAGGGGCCACGATCTGGAGGGCTCTCAGGACGTCTTGGAACGCCGCGCTCTCGCCGACCATGTTTCCCACATTCAGATCGGAACGAAGCTCATCTTCATAGGTCGCGACACACTGCTCGATCGCGTTCAAGAGTTCTTCATCGTCGACAGGCTTGGTAAGGAAATTCACCGCGCCAGCTCTGACCGCGCGCACTGTCATCGGGATATCGCCGTGGCCCGTGAGGAAGATGATCGGGACATTGCCACTGGTTTTTGCAAGTTCCTCTTGCAGTTCGAGGCCGCTTAAGCCAGGGAGATTCACGTCCAGCACAAGACAGCTCGGCGGCTTGGTTCGCGGCGCAGCCAGGAACTCCTCAGCTGAGGTAAAAGTCTTTGTAATCAGCCCAGCGGAACGGAGCAGGTTCGCTACTCCTTCGCGCGCCGAAACGTCGTCATCGACTACGTAAACCAAAGCTCCTGTGTGACTCATTGGAACCTCCCCCTGGTCCCGCTATCTTGTGTTAAGTGCTAGGTTTCCATTCCAAAGCCGCGTTGACGGCGTCAAGTAATTCATCTTCACTGAACGGTTTGGGCAGGTAAGCAACTGTCCATTTGGAAGATGCTTCCGCCCGCGAACGATCGTCGGATGCATGTGCCGTTATAAAGACAACGGGCACCTTGCACTTACGGGACATCAATTCACGGTGTAGTTCGATGCCGGTCATGCCTGGCAGGCGTACGTCCAAAATGAGACAGTCCGCTTTGCGGGGCTGGGGTGCGTCCAAAAACTCCTCCGCCGACTCAAAGGCTTTCACTTCCAGGCCAATGGATCGGATAAGGCTCTCGAGCGACTCGCGAACCGAGATATCATCATCGACTACTGCAACCAAGGATGCCATTTGTCCGTCCTGTTCAATGAATAGCACCGGCCGGGAGGCGAGTCTATTACACCTTGGTGGTAGGTTTTGGCCTGAGTAGTTGGGAGTTGGTTCTAGGTTTGGGACGATTTGTTGGAATGGATGTCCAGGCGCTGGGCCATTCTCACCAAGTCGGCGAGTGAATCGGCGTGCATCTTACGCATTACTCGACCGCGATGGATCTTCACCGTGTATTCCGCTATGTTCAGTTCGGCTGCAATCTGTTTGTTAAGCAGGCCCGAAACCACCTGCTGCATCACCTGCTGCTCGCGGGCGGTCAACGATTCGTAGCGGTCGCGCAACTCACTCATTTGCGCGCGTTGCGTGCGTGTAAACTGAGCACGCTCCAGGGCCTCTTGAATCGCTCGGAGCAATGTGTGTTCGTCGAAGGGTTTCGTAAGAAACTCAATCGCTCCGGCCTTCATTGCCTGCACGGAAGCTGGGATATCGCCATGCCCCGTGAGAAACACGATAGGGACATTAAGCTCGAATTCGGCCATTCGCTTCTGCAGGTCGAGACCGCTCAGACCTGGCATTTGTAAATCCAACAGCAGACAACTGGGGGCGTTGGCACGCGCGCGGGCGAGGAAATCCTGGGCGGACGAGAAGGTTTGAACGTGCAAGCCGGCTGAGCGAAGGAGGCTACTCAGTCCCTCGCGGGCCGACTCGTCATCGTCAACAATCGCGATGACCGCCTCATACTCCCCCGGCTCCCGCAGGCGCTCCTTGTTCTTCATACCTTGGAAGGGTAAAGCAAAATACTGTACCCGGACTAGTTTTAGTTGTGGCCCACAACCGTCCTCCGTGCGCCTGAATGATGGAAGTGCTTATTGAGAGCCCCATGCCCATCCCGTCCGGCTTCGTGGTATAGAACGGATCGAAGATCTTGGAAAGAGCCTTTGGGTCGAGACCGACCCCCGAATCTTCCACCATCACCTGGATCCTATCGGCCTCGCCATTTTGGGTGGTGATCACGAGTTGTCGCTCACTTGCACTCGCCATGGCTTCGATAGCGTTCATCACCAGGTTGAGCGTCACCTGCTGCAACTGGACGCGATCGCCGAGAACCGGTGAAAGGTCCTCAGCGAAGCGGGTTTCGATGGCCACGCTCCTCCTCTTCGCTTCGTCGGTGACGAGCGCGAGAACCTGGCTGATGGTGTCATTCACATCCACTTTTTCTGTCTGGGCCACAGTCTTTTTCGTCAGCGCACGGGTACGCGAGATCACCTCAGCGGCTCGCTTGCCGTCGCGAACGATGCGGCGCAGACCTTCGCGCGCTTCGTCCAGATTGGGCACGTCTGCGGCCAGCCAACGGAGCCCGGCACTAGCATTGCCGACTATGCCCGCCAGAGGCTGGTTGACTTCGTGCGCGATGGAGGCGGTCAGTTCGCCCAGCATGCTCACCCGGTTGATATGCGCGAGATCCGCTTCGAGATGGCGAAGTCTCGTGCGCTCTTCTTCGGCGCGTTTCCGTTCCGTAATATCGACGGTCGTTCCGACGATTTCAACTACATCTCCGCTGGCGTTCAAAACGGGATGACCGAGACCGTACAGCCACCGAATCGTTCCATCGGGCAACACGGTTCTAAACTCGACGTCGGAATCCACCTTCTGGTCGAGTATCTTACGGAAGGCCCGCTCGTATCTCTGGCGGTCTTCGGGATGTACGCACTGCACTGCCTGTTCATGCTTTGGAATTCCCTGCTTCGGATCGAATCCATAAAGCCGGAACAATTCCTCAGACCAGTACAACGGCGTCGGCGTGGCATCGGTAGCCCAAGCACCAGTGTGGGTCAGCCTCTGCGCCTCGGCCAAGTAACCTTCGATTCGTCGCAAAGCTTGCTCGGAGCGCTTGCGATCCGTAACGTCGACCGCGGTTCCTACATATTCGACGACAACTCCGTTGTTGCCGAGAACTGGATGACCGATCGCGTGGATGTGCTTGACGGTTCCGTCGGGCAACACGATCCGGTGCTCATGCTCGTAATCCATATTTCCATCGGCTGCCTTCACGAGCAGTTCGTAGGTGCGTTCGAAGTCATCAGGATGAATTCGCTTCCAGAACACCTCCGCGGAGGGTGCACTATTGTTTGGATCGAAACCGAAGATCCTTAACATCTCCTCAGACCAATAGAGCGACTGACGACTAGCGGGGTCCCACGCCCAACTGCCTGTGTGGCTTAGCCGTTGTCCTTCCGACAAATAAGCCTCGCTTCGCTTCAGAGCTTGCTCCGCGCGTTTTCTATCGTCGATGTCAGTACTTACCCCGTACCGCTTGACGACGGTACCCGTCTCGTCACGCAGAGGCACACTACGGAACAGCATCCAGCGATACTCACCATCGGCCCTGAGGAGGCGCGCTTCAACTTCGAAGTCCTTTCCCGCCGCAACGGCGGCATCTTGTACATTGAGGTAAGGCGCACGATCATCAGGGTGAATCGCGTCTCGCCAACCGTTGCCAATGGCCTGTTCGAAAGGCAAACCGCTGAATTCCAGAATGCGCCGATTGATAAACTCGACTGTGCCATCCGGCTGAGCACTCCACACATTCGCCGGGATCGTGTCGATCGCCTCTCGAAGTTGCTTTTCGCTCTGACGGATAGCTTCTTCCGCCCGTACACGGTCGCTGATATCGCGCGCCAATTTCAGCAGAAAACGACGTCCGCCATGCCAAAACGAACTCGTGCTGACTTCGACAGGGAACGTGGTGCCGTCCTTGCGTCGATGCAAGTGCGTGTCGAACAGGGTCTCACCCTGCGCCGCTCGTTCCGCTACTGAACCCACTTCTGCTCGGTACGAATCCAGGTGAAAGAAGTGCGGGACCGAGCCGATAAGTTCCTGCCGAGTGTAGCCAAGCGTATCGCAAGCGCTTTGGTTCACATCAACGATGGTGCCTTGCTCAAAATCCAAAATGAAGAGTGCATCGGCCGCGTGGTCAACGAAGGTTCGGAAACGAACCTCATTCTCGCGAAGCGCTTCTTCGGCGCGCTTGCGCTCGGTAATGTCGACGACCGTGCCGACAACCTCAACGACTTCTCCATGGTCGTCCAAGACGGGGCGACCTAAAACGTGGAGGTGTTTTACGCTTGCATCCGGCAACACGGTTCTGAACTCGATCTCGTCATCTACTTTCCCCTTCATGGCCCTGCCGAAGGTCCGAATCGCCTCTTCCCGGTCATCGGGGTGTACTCGCTGCAGCATTTGCAGCGCTGTAGGTAATCCCTGTTGCGGATCAAATCCAAAGACCCGGAATACTTCCTCTGACCAGTACAACGGCTCCATGCTGGTATCAACCGCCCAAGCACCAGTATGGGTCAGCCTGTGGGCGTCGCCAAGGTAAGTCGTGGTCCGCTGCAGGGCCTCTTCGGCGCGTTTGCGTTCCGTGATATCGGCCGAGGTGCCGACTAATCGAACCACATTTCCGGCATCATCGAGGATGGGGTGGCGGATCGTGAAGATATGTTTGACCGTTCCGTCAGGGAGCACAATCCTGTATTCGTCGTGCGTATCTACTTTGTCGCGCACGGTCGTCTTAAGATTCTGTTCCACCCTGCTCCGATCGTCGGGGTGGATCCGTTGGAAGACTGTCTCCCTGCTTGGTGAACCGTCCTGCTGATCTAATCCAAAAATCCGGAAGTCTTCTTCGGAAATGTAATCGTACATTCCGTTGGCCAAGTCCAATGCCCAGCTACCGGAGTGGCTCAGCCGTTGCGCTTCCGCCAGATACGCTTCACTCTGCTGCAAAGCCTCCTCGGCCTGTTTACGCTTGCCGATATCGCGAAGACTGGCGCGATATCCAAGTCTGGCGCCTTGCGAGTCGTATATTGGTTGCCACGAGGCGGCCACCCATGCGAGAGAGCCGTGTTTGTGACGCACTCGGAACTCGAAATCGTTCGTGCTGGACCCCTGAACCGCTTGCGCTAACTCTCTTGCGACCGCGTCCCGATCAGCGTCTGCGACAATCGGCACAGGAAAGTCGGGCATGGCCATGCATTCAGTGACCGAGTACCCGGTGATACGCTCAACGGCGGGGTTTACCCAGAGCAACTTTCCATCGACCCCGAACCAATTTTCCCAGTCGTACGTGTAATCCGCGATGGCACGGAAACGTTCCGCACTTTGGCGTCGTTCTTCGTCGGCGCGCTTGCGAAGTTCGAACTGATGCTGCAATTTCCGGACACGCAACTCATAGAAGGCCCACAACAGTGCCAGGAACAGAAACACGCAGAGCGCGCGAAACCAGTTCGTCTGGTAATAGTGCGGCTGCAGAACGAAACGCACGCCGGCGGCGTGGTTACTCCAGACACCGAAGCTGTTGGCCGCGATGACCTCGAACGAGTATTCTCCCGGCGGCATGTTCGTATAGTGAGCGGTACGTCGCGTACCGGCGTCCACCCACTCCTTGTCGTAGGGCACGAGCCGATACCTGAACCTAAGTCGATCGGGCGCCGAGAGATCCAGGGCCGTGAAGGTGAAATCAAAGGTGTCGTTGCCCGCGGTTACGGAGGTCCGATCATTGCGCCCGAGCTTTGCTTTTTTTGCCCAAGCGTCCTCCAGCACGACAGGCGGAGGACCGGTAACGACATTGGGGTCAACCGCCACCACGCCGCGCATGGTCGGGAACCATAACCGTCCGTCCCGAGCTTTGAGAGAACCGGGTGCTCCCCCGTTGCATTCGGTATTCTTCATGCCTTCGGCGATCCCATAGGAAATGGGCGGAATAGATGGGAGTTTTCCGTCGGCAAGATCATTCAGCTCCTGCAGACTGAGGCGAAAGATTCCGTGCTCGGAGGGCAGCCAGAGATTGCCCGCGCCGTCATCCAGGATGCTTGTGATTTCGGTGGTCAGGCCTTTTCTGGCCGTAATTGCGGCGAATTTGCCATCTCGTAAACGGTAAAGTCCGGTCGCGGTTGAAAACCAGAAAGCGCCGTTCGGATCCTGCCAAAAGCTGTGCACCCCGTTGGGGGGCATACCACTCGACACGTCGTATCGAAGGATGGTTTTGCCGCCACGAACTAAGCGAATCGCTGGCGGGTTCACGCCGGCGATCCATAGGCCACCGCCGCGGTCCTCCACGACATTGACAGCGTCCGCGTCCGCCTGCTCGAACTTCCCGTCACGGAAACGGTGAAGCTGCCATTTTTGCTCGCGCATAGGAGCAACGGCCCAGAGCGTTCCCTCGCGGTCCTGGAACATTTGGAACACGGCTGACGAATCTATACTGAACCGGGTCACCACGCCCGAGCGCCAGCGGTAGACAGAACCTGCTCCTCCAAACCACAGGTCCCCATCGTTTGTCTGGGTGATGGTGCCGATTTGCGCGAGGCCGGGAACCCGATTGAAGGTGTTTCCATCGAACCAGTAGATCCCGTCATCTCCGCCCAGCCAGATGCGGGCCTCGCGATCCTGAAATACGGCACGGAAAGGCGCGTCCGACAAGCCCTCGTCCTTGCCATAGGCGGTCAACGGTGCTGGGCGAAAACGAAACATGCCTCTGCCAACCGTTCCCACCCAGCGATTGCCTTGACGATCGACCAAGAGGCTGAGCACTCGAGGAGGGGCATCACTGTTGGCAGGCAGCGGCAGGGCTTCGGGCGGACCGAGTTTGCCGTCCACCACCCGAATCAATCCGGCGGCTGTCAGCAGCAGCAACTCGCCGTCGGTGTCTGTCGCCATGCCCAGCACGGCCTGTCGGGGATTCCCCTCCATGGCAACACCTTGCCAGGGGTCCGCGGCCGTCCATTGCCGCAGTCCGGCGCTTGGGAGAGCTATCTCGGAAAACGCGCCCTGGTGATAGCGCACCAGGCGAGACTGAGATTGAAAAGCAATCCACACGCTCCCGTCGCGAGCTTCGGCTGCCATAGAGCCGCCCGCCAAAGTCGCAATGGAGCCATCAGCACCGAAACGCACGACATCCGTTCCGGAGCGAAACCACATGCTTGCGTCCCGCGCTTGCAAGAAGAATTCGCTGACCGGTTTCCCTCGGTAAGCAGTGACAGGCTGTAGCTTCGCGCCGGCGCAGCAAGCTACGCCGCTGATGGTGTTGATCCAGAGCTTGCCTTCGGCATCTTCGCGGATCGACCTGATGTTCTTGCTCGGCAAGCCGTCGCGCTCCATGTATGTGGTGACGCTGCCGTCGTGCAATCGGATGAGGCCCCCATTCCGGGTTCCGATCCACAACTCTCCGGAGCGGCTTGCGTAGAGAGACTGAAATCGACTGGATTGAAGGCTGGGAAAATCTTCCGCGGCGAATACTCTGAAGCGCACGCCGTCAAACCGCGCGAGCCCCGCATTGGTCGCTGCCCACAGATAGCCTTCGTTGTCCTGCACCATCGCATCGATCGTGTTGTTGGGAAGACCTTGTTCGGTTTGCCAAACCGTAGTGACGTACTGTGCTGGATGCGATAGTGCGTGAACAGAAGGGATCAAGATGCTGGCCAGCAGACCCAGAACAACCTGAGCCCAACCGTTTGTACGGGGCCAGATGGAGTGCAGCAGAAGCCGTCGGCGAGAAGCCATTTTCGCACCTTTGCGGCCGAAAGGGCCGGAACCCGCCCTCATTTTAGGTCAAAACTGGCTTCCGCATTGACGAAAACATGAGGGCGGGTCGGGCCAAGGCTTACCGGCAACCGTAGCCTTCTTTCACTTTGCCGCTCGACAGCATTGAAACCAGGAAGCCGGCGCAAGCCGTGTTGCTCTGGAACTGCTCGTCGTTATCCAGTTTCGACTCGGACATGTAGTAGTCGGCCAGGCGGAGGTTCCGGTTCGCGTCGATCAGCCAATCGGTCCAGGCGCGGAGTTTGCCATTTTCGTTTTCGAGTTGCTGCAACGCCTGTCGATCAGCGTCGTTGGTGGCGGAGAGATTTGCCAATTTGAGCGATTCATCGATCGAGTCCATTTCGGAGCGGATCCAGTACTCGCCGAGCGGATAGCGCTTTTTGATGCAATTCTCGAGGGCGCGCTGGGTCGATCGCATCCTGAACGCGGTACTCAAAGCCGCACGGGCAAAATCGCGGGACAGGCTGTTGTTCTCTGCTTCGTCTGGCGCGTGGGACCACACATCAACCACGATTCTTCCTTCGTTTGCCTCGCTACTCGGTTGCGGGCTCCCCGCTGCGTCGGGCGTCGTCGGCATGCTCGACTGTTGGCGCGATGCACTCGCAACACCAGTATTCGTAACGTCTGTGCCGCTGTTCTCGCGAGCATTGGCGGAAGCCAGCAGCAGTCCACTCACTAACGATGCAATGATCAAAAAGCGTTTCACGGTTCATCTCCTCAACAACACAAGGGGAAGTGCACAGGGAGTGCCAATCCAATCGTGCGGCTAAGTGAATGAGAGCGAAGGGATTTGAGACAGTGTCCTTGGTATCAATGCCCCGCGATGGTCAAATGCCTTGGGCGGAGGGCAAGCAGCTGGATCAGCAGCGGCGGGAGTGCGGATCGACTCCATAGCACTATGTGCCGCAAGTGTGGACTCCCTACTTCGTGGCACTGCAGTTGCTACAAACAATATCGGAAGGTAGGCAAAGAGAATGGCTACTTTGGCGACGAACGCTCAGAGCTTCGGGGGAGTCGGAGTTATTGAGGCCCGCACGGAGGACACGATCCAGGAGCTACGAATCAGGTGGAGTGAAGACAAGGCGCTCCGGATGCGGTGGGCGCCAGATACTGATTCCCACGGCCGGATCATCATGCGTCCGCACTGGGTAGAAGAAGTGGAATAGACCCGTGGCAGAAACAAAGAACACCGCCGGAGGTAGGCGGTGTCTTCGTGTGGAGTTGTTCGCTCTCCACTACTTTTCCGGCGGGTAATTGCGGAACATCTCCTGAACAACATCGCTGGTTTTCTTGTCCCGCTTTTCAGGGCTAGCGTTCGCGTCGACGTCTCCGGTAACCATCCCGCGCCACAGCATCGCGCCATCGTCCGCGTCCACAATATTCACCACGAGCATGCCCAGGGTGACAAATTTCCTGGAACTGGGGCTCCAACGCAGGTTCCGCAAACCGTCCTTGAAACCAGTGGGGCGAACGTCGCGGTCGAAAACAACGCTGTAAGAGACCAGCACATCGGGATTCTCGCTGGGGCTGACCCTGGTTAGCCCTTTGGCCGAGAGCTGCGCATCGATCGAACTGACGATGCTATCGTTCGCGAGCTTATCCTCGACGGGATGGCCACTGGCCCAGGCATATGTTTTGAACTGAGAGAAATCTGCCTTGCTGTAATCACAGGAGTATTCCTGCGCCGCCGCAAAAGTGCCGGCCAGCATAACAGCTAACACGGTGATGAATGCGATTCGCATTGTGGTTCTACTGTTCTTTGTGCTCACAATCATCTCCTTCCCGAATCATGTAGAGGCACTTCCGTTTCCAAACGCAACCATCCCCCTGTTCTTACAGGCGCGACACGATTTTTGGCTGCGTTTTCAATCGCGTGCTCGTGATCGTCCGTGGTGCGCTCGGCGACCTCAGGTTGGCAGCTGACCGTATCAGGGCTAACAGTTGGGCAGCCGAGGGTCGGCGATACTGCTGTTCTTCAAGCATTTAGCGACGCTCGGGATTCGGCACGACACCTGCAGTACAGCATTACGACCGTCACGCGCTCGCGCACGAGTCTATCCGGCGCGGTCCAGCACGATCAGAAACAAGGAACGAATGAAAACGATGGCAACACATGTCCCACAACTTGGGACCGGCTACGTGGCGGGAATAGGTGAACTAAGCGGGCGGAGAGCGCCAGTCATCCGCACGCTCGTGGTGGATGATACCCCAGATATTCTGGAACTGGTCTCGATGTTCGTCTCAATGGATGATCGTCTTGAATTGATCGGGCGCGCAACAAACGGCAGGGAAGCAGTAGAGGCCGTCGCTAGCCTCAGGCCCGACCTGGTTGTTATGGACGTGCAGATGCCCACAATGGATGGGCCGACCGCAGCGGCGCTGATCCGGCAGCGATTTCCGCAAGTCTCAATCGTGCTCATGTCGGCCTGTCCGTCATGCTTCATCGACGAGCAGATTCGCGCTTCGGGCGCGGACACGTTCATTGACAAGGTGGACTTCGTGAACGTGTTCCCCCGCGTTATTTCGCGACTTACAGCGCCAGTCACAAGCGAGTGTCATACTCACGCCTAAATCTGCCCTGGATACCTCCGGGCCGCAGGCCTCGCCTACCGGGCCGCCGGGGGGATTCGGACAGAAGATAAGAGTTTCGCGACGCTTCGCTCCATTGCCAGATTCATTTCGGACACAACGCCAGGCACGCTGCGCTGTTCAACTTTCTCGACGTCGTTAACGGCATTGGTCCAGACCGTAGCGCCGGTTTTGATATTGGTGATCTGGGCAGACATCGCTACTTCGACTCGAACGCCGCCGCCGTAGTCCAATTCTTCCAGCTTCTCCAGACGCCCATTAAGAACGTAGTCGACGTCGGCATGACCGTCATAGAGCTTTACCGCGGCGAATTTGCCGCCGGCACGTAGATGATCAGCGATAGCGTTGGTGACCAACTCGCGCGGATCGATCGCCCAGCGATGGTAGTCGTAGAACCCGATCTGCTCTGGCGAGACGCGGTACACGATGGCTCCTTGACGCAAGTACGCCGGTGATGTGAATTCGCGCAGCGCCAGTGTTGGTGTTGGCCGCACAGTCTCCGCTGCGGGCGGATCCGGTGGCGGCGGGACATGGAGGGTGTAGTAGGCGGGGTACTTTACCTTTCCGCCAAAGCAGCCCGCCAGCATGAGCGTGATCGCGACCGTCAAAAGTGTTGTTGTAAGACGTTGCTTCATAATTCTTCTCCCCCTCAGCGTGGGACCTTTCGGTCCTCTGGCGGCTTGATCCGAATCAGGCTCCAGGGCCGCTGTTTCAGCGAATCTGTCAATTGCTGCAGGTTGTCGGTTGTGGTGCGCAAGTTCTCCATGGTGTCATTGATCTTGCCGTCGTTCGTCCGCACGATCGCTTGCATGTTCTCCATCAGAGCGTGGGCTTCCTGCAAGGTTTGCTGCAGTTCGACAAGGTCTTTGCGCATTGGCTCGCGCAGTTCGGTGACGGTGCCATCGACGTTCTGTATGGTTCCATCGGCGTGCTTGGTAACCAGGAGCAGTTGGTCAGTGAGGCGGTCTATCTTCGGGCCTTCGGTGGCGAGCAGTCCGTCAACGCGGCTCAATATCGTTTGTACGCGCCGCTGGTTAGGGGCACCCGTCATGTTGTTCAGATTAGCGAGGACACCTCGGGCATCTGTAGTTATGCCGTCCAGTTCGCCTTGTGCCTGCTTAATGAGCGCGTCGGCACTGTCGGCGACCGTGGCCATCTTGCCGGCGATCTCATCCAGGCTGGCGGCTTCCTGCGAAGGAACGGTCGAGTTCGGTGGCAGCCGCTTGGCTTCGTTGCTGCCTGTGCTGATCGAGAGCGCTGCGCTGTTCATGATGCTCACGAGGCCCAGCTTGGCGACGGACTTTTCGTTCAGGGGCGTGCCTTTCGTCACATCGAACAAAATCTCGATGCGGGTGGGGTCAGAGGCCCAGGGTCTGACGGCCTTAACTTCGCCCACAGCTATACCGCCAAACAGAACCTGCGCTCCGGGCTGGAGTCCGCCAGCGTACCGGAGGTAGCTTCTAAACGGTGAGGTATTGTTCCCGAACTGCGCATGCATCAGGTACACAACGGTGAACGCCAGAATGGCAAAACACCCCAGAACGAACGCGCCGACTTTTGCTTCCGTGCTCACTGGTTCACCTCCGGTGCGGCGAGATAACGTTCGAAAACGCCGGCTATTTCAGCGGTCTTTGCTACGTTGCTTGGAATCCCGCGGAGAAATTGCTGTACGCGAGGGTCGTTGTTGTTCGTGATCTCTTCTTTTGACCCGACGGCCACGAACGCTCCGTCGTACAGCATTGCTATGCGGTCGGCGATCTTGAAGGCACTTCTCATTTCATGAGTTACGACGACGATGGTCATCTGGTAAACCTGCTTCAGCAGCAAAATCATCTCGTCCAATTCGGCGGCGACAACCGGGTCCAGCCCAGCGGAAGGTTCGTCGAACACGAGTATTTCCGGGTCAAGGGCGAGGGCGCGAGCCACGGCGCCGCGTTTCTTCATTCCGCCGGAGAGCTCGCGGGGGTGCAACTTGCCGAATTCCGACAAGCCAACCGCGGCCAGCAACATCGATACGGTCAAGTCAATGATCGGCGGGGCCAGCTGCGTATGTTCGCGTAAATTGAGCGCGACGTTCTCTTCGAGCGTGAGTGAATTGAATAAGGCCCCACTCTGAAATGCCACTCCGATAGAGCGCCGGACAAAACTGAGTTCTGATTGCGAGCAGTGAGTGATATCAGTTCCTTTCACAACGATAGTTCCTGACTCCGGCTTCTCAAGGCCGATGACTTGCCGCAAGAGCGTGCTCTTCCCTGACCCGCTGCCACCCAGGAGAACCATTGTTTCGCCCTGTTCGATATCGAGGCTGAGCCGGTCCAGAACGCGCCGTCCGTCGTATTCGACCACCAGGTCGCGGATGGAGATGATCGCCATCAGAGTGTCCCCATGAAATAGAAGATTGCGGTGAAGACGGCGTCCGCGATGATGACGAGGAACGTGGCTTTCACGACTGCCGCGGTTGTTGAGCGCCCGACGGCATCGGGACCTCCGCGGACGCGAAATCCTTCCAGTCCGCCCACCTGGGCTATGATCGTTGCAAACGCGAGGCTCTTGATCATTCCGCTGACGACATCACGCAACTGGATGGAAGTAAGCACGTATCGCATGTACAGGGGAAAGCTGAGATGCGTGCTGAAGAACATGAACACTCCACCAGCGACGATGCCAAATAAGCCGCAGAGGATACTGAGGCACGGCACAGCGACTAGCGCGGCCAGAAATTTGGGCGCGAGTACGAACTCAACTGGATCGAAAGCCATCACCCGAAGCGCATCAACTTCCTCGGTGACCTTCATTGTTCCAATTTCAGCAGCGAAGGCTGATCCTGAGCGACCGCTGACGGCAATGGCCGTAAGCAGTGGGCCGATTTCACGCGTGAAGCCGACGGCAACGAGATCGATGACGTAGTGAATAGCGCCGAACCGGCGCAGCTCGGCTGCTCCCTGCATTGCGAGAATGAAGCCGGTGGAGATTGCCATCAGCGCCACCATCGGCAGCGCATCCACGCCGATCTGAAGCATTTGGTGAAGCGCGGTCTTCCACCTGTACCGATTTCCCACAAACGGCAGAGCCCTGGTCATCGACCGCAGCGTGTTCCACAGCTGAATATTGAGGCTCCCAACGTACTCGAGCCGGTCGAGCGTTGTCCTGCCAACGCGTTCGAGGTGAGTTGCCATCAAGAGGCCTCCGTCGATGGTTTTGCTTGCGAGTTTTCTTCGAACAGGCACAACACCCCAGTGACTTCGAACAACTTCTTGAGCCGGCCCTGCAGTCCGGTGAGTTGCAGAGCGACATTGCGTTTTCGCGCGATCTTGAGCGCTTCGACCAGGGTTGCGATACCGGAGCAATCAACAGACCGGCTCCCGGTCAAATCAACGGTGACCGCCGTTGCTGTTTCCGACCGCAACACACGCAACAGCTGCTCCCGTAAAATCGGTGACGAATCCACACTGACCCGCCCCGATAAGGACAGAACCATAGCTTTGTCGCCTTGCGTCACCGCGATTTGAAGCTCGTTGGGGTTCATGTTTCTTTACCCATGAGTGCAGTTCGGATACCAACTTCCAAGTGATTGAAAAGGCGCCGTTAAGGAGAACCAATGATCGTGCGCGCTTGTTTAGTGCCCGTATGTAGGCAATCGTTCGATTGCCTCAGCTGAAAGTGCCCATAAA
This sequence comes from uncultured Acidobacteriota bacterium, assembly GCA_963777415.1. Classification (GTDB taxonomy): domain Bacteria; phylum Acidobacteriota; class Terriglobia; order Terriglobales; family Acidobacteriaceae; genus JAEZPW01. The sequence continues at coordinate 148,110 of CAVZQL010000009.1, read as the reverse complement.
ACACACCAAATCACCGCCGCCTCTGCGCTCCCGGCCCTTCTTCGGTTGCCCACATTCAGGCATCTGAGGAGTGCCCGCCCGCATTGCGGCAGCTGCCGCTATTGCGCAATCGCTCCGTTGCGGGTCCGCAGTGTAAGGCCCATTGTTTCCGGCACTTCCTCTCAATTCGGGGTTGGCACATCACCTGCATTATGTGTCCCCGATGTGATCAACCGATTAGGAGCGTTGTTAGTGAAGGCTCCCTTGGAAGGGATTTGAAATGTCGATCAAGGCTGAAACGAAGAAGGAGTTGTCGGGTGCTGCCGAGCTACTCGATACACGTTATGGATGCGGCCCTGTGCACTTTGCCGGGAGAAGCGACGCCCTGTATGAGCGACACCTGCTGTTTGACAATGGCGTCGATGTGGCAGCCGCGACCGCGCGCGACCGCTTCGAGGCCCTCGCGCGTTCCGTGCGTGACATTCTGTCACAGCGATGGCTCTTAACGGAAAAGACCTACCAGCAGAGCAATCCTAAGCGGCTGTATTACCTCTCGATGGAGTTCCTCATTGGACGCTCGCTCTCAAACAACGTCATGAATCTTCTCCTCTCTCCGCTCGCGACCCAGGTCCTCGAGGACAAGGGACTCGACCTGGTGGAGATTCTGGAACAGGAGCCCGACGCTGGACTAGGCAATGGTGGGCTGGGACGCTTGGCAGCGTGCTTTATGGAATCCGCCGCGACGATGCAGCTTCCGGCCATGGGCTACGGACTGCGATACGAGTACGGCATTTTCAGGCAATCGATCGAGAACGGATGGCAACAGGAGGCGCCGGATAATTGGCTGCGTTCTCCCGACCCGTGGGAGATCGCTCGTCCGAACGAGAAAGTAGAAATTAGACTAGGTTGCTCGTTCGAACTGAGCGGAGGCAGTCTGCGCCCAGTGCCCGGGCGACCATCCACTCTGATCGGAATTCCGTACGACCGCCCTGTGATTGGGTACGGTGGGAAGACGATCAACACGCTCCGTCTCTGGGCCGCAAGTGCGCCGGACTTTTTCAGCTTTGAAGAGTTCTCGCACGGAGATTTCATAGAAGCATTCGCTCAGAACCTCTCGGCTGAAACACTGACCCGCGTCCTTTATCCAGACGACTCAAGAATCCAGGGCCAAGGCCTACGCCTATTGCAGGAGCACTTTCTGGTCGCCTGCTCGCTCGCAGATGCGGTGCGCCGCTTCCAATGCAGCAACCGAGACTGGCGCTCGTTCCCGGACAAAGCTGCGATGCAGATGAACGATACGCACCCGGCTCTTGCAGTCCCGGAGCTGATGCGAATCCTTGTCGATCAGGTGCGCCTTGGTTGGGACAATGCCTGGGAGATCACACAGAAGACGCTGGCATACACGAACCACACCTTGCTGCCCGAAGCGCTCGAAAAGTGGCCGGTGGACTGGTTTAGAGACATGCTGCCGAGACAGCTTGAGATCATTCACGAGATCAATCGCCGTTTTCTGGGAGATGTTCGCCGGCAGTTTCCCGGCGATGATGGTCGCGTTCAACGCGTGAGCCTGATCGAAGAAGCACCGTGCGGCAAGAAAGTTCGGATGGCCAATCTGGCGGTGGTAGGTTCCCATAGCACGAACGGAGTGGCCGCGATCCACTCTAACCTGTTGCGCGAGACGACACTCAACGATCTGGCGGATATCTTTCCTGAACGTTTCAACAACAAGACTAACGGAGTGACGCCTCGCCGCTGGTTGCGACTATGCAACCCTGACCTCTCCGAATTGATTACGGATGCGATCGGAGAAGGCTGGATCAGTGACCTGGGGGAACTGGAGAAGCTGAAGGCATTCACAGAAGACAGTAGTTTCCGCGATGGCTTTCGAACGGCCAAGCGCAACGGCAAACGCAACTTTTGCGAATGGTACAGATGGTCAACCGGCCATATTCTCGATCCGGATGCGATTTTCGATTGCCAGGTGAAACGCATCCACGAGTACAAACGCCAACTCCTGAATGCACTCAGAGTAGTGGTGCTTTACAACCGCCTACGAGAAAACCCTTCAATGGACATGCCTCCCAGGGTTTTCTTCTTCGCCGGTAAAGCGGCCCCTGCGTACCGGCTGGCCAAACTGATCATCAAGTTCATCAACAATCTTGCGGGCACCATCGACGGTGATCCCGTTGCACGTAGACGGCTTAAAGTCGTCTTTCTGCCCGAGTACTGCGTCTCGGTTGCGGAACACTTGATTCCGGCCAGCGACGTTTCCAACCAGATTTCGACTGCAGGCTACGAAGCCAGCGGCACAAGCAATATGAAGTTCATGATGAACGGTGCCCTGACGATCGGCACGCGCGATGGCGCGACGATCGAGATGGCTGCGGAAGCCGGCGAGGAGAATTTCTTCCTCTTTGGTCTCACAGCACAACAGGTGGCCGAGAGTCGCAGTTGGTACAACCCGCGCTGGCACTACGAGAACGAACCCGAAACCCGCAAGGCGTTGGACCTAATATTCTCAGACTACTTCAGCCGCAATGAACCGGGCCTCTTCGCACCCTTTGCCGACATCTTGCTGGCCCACGATCACTACATGCATCTTGCCGACCTGACCTCGTACCTCGAGGCAGACGATCAGCTGCGCGCGTTGTACGCCGACCCCAACGAGTGGGCGCGCAAGGCGATTTTGAACGTGGCCGGCTCCGGAAGGTTCTCCAGCGATCGCACCATCGCCGAGTACGCAACGGAAATATGGGGTGTGAAGCCATGCCCGGTACCTTAGCAAAGTTAATTTTGCGCGCAAAAAATGATGCCGAAGCTTTTCAAGAATAACCCGCCTCAACCGAAGAAGTGAGGGTTCATCGACGATGCACAGCTTTATTGTCACGGCGCTAGCGGAAAATCCGATCCTCACGCTCTTCGTCGTGATTGGGCTGGGATATCTGTTAGGCGAGATTTCTTTCTTTGGATTTCGCTTCGGTATTGTCGGAGTCCTTTTCGTTGGACTGGCCGTGGGTTCGCTCGGCGCTTCGATCACGGTTCCGGAAGTGATTTCCACGCTGGGGCTGATTCTTTTCATCTACACGATCGGGATACAGAGCGGTCCCGAGTTTTTCAAGTCTTTAAGGCGAGGTTATCGCCAGAGTGTCTTTGCACTGATGATGGTTGTCTTGGGGGCGGGACTCACGATGCTGGTCTCGCGCCCGGCGCACTTGACCCATTCTCGCGCGGCTGGACTCTTTGCGGGTGCTATGACTAGCACGCCAGCGCTGGCTGCCGTGCGCGATCTCTTGAACGTGCGCGGTCGCGCCGCTGGACTGCCTCCCGAGCAGCTTCACGCGATGTCCGCCGACCCAGTGGTCGCCTACACCATTGCTTATCCGGTGGGCGTCATTGGCGTACTACTCTCGTTTGCCGTGCTGCGCCGCCGGTGGAAACCGGAAATGAAGCCGCTCGCGGAAAATCCGGAGATCCGTGTCTGTAACTTCGAGGTGATCAATCCTGCCGTGATCGGGCACTCAGTCGAGGAAGTTCTGCGTTCGCAAGGCAAGGCCGGATTCGTAATCAGCCGCATCCAGCACGGGGAAGCGAGTGATATCCCGCGCGGCGATACACGATTCGAGCAGGGGGATATCGTCGTTGCCGTAGGACAGGACGAGGCGATGGGCCGCGCCGAAGAGATGTTTGGCCGCCCCTTGGAGGCCCACGTCGAAGAGGACCGGCGTCAGCTCGACTTCCGCCGTGTTTTCGTCTCTCGACCGGCAATTGTCGGCAAGCGCATCCGTGAGCTAAAGCTGGAGGAAACTCTGGGCGCCACAATCACCCGCCTGCGCCGCGGCGATGTGGACTGTGTTCCTACGCAGGAGACGCGACTCGAACTCGGCGACCGCGTGCGCGTGCTCACCCGCCGGGAAAACTTTTCGGCGATCTCGAACTTCTTCGGTGACTCAATTCGCGGCACCGCGGAAACCGACTTCGGTTCCGTTGCCCTCGGCATGGTTCTTGGTGTGCTCGTCGGCCTTGTGCCGATCCCGCTGCCCGGGGGCACGATTCATCTTGGATTCGCGGGCGGCCCACTGCTGGTCGCTCTCATTCTAGGCAAGCTGGAGCACACTGGCCGCGTCACGTGGATCATGCCGCTGCACTCCAATCTCACTCTGCGGCAGCTTGGGTTAGTGTTCTTTCTCGCCAGTGTCGGTATCCGCTCCGGGTATCCATTCGCGCAAACGCTTCGCGAGAACGGACTGGCGATGCTGCTGGCGGGGGCGGTCGTTACAATCGTGGTGACGGAAGTCTCGTTGATCGTGGGTTACAAGGTGCTCAAGATTCCGTTCGCATCCCTCATGGGCTTGGTTTCCGGTATCCAGACTCAGCCCGCCTGTCTCGCTTACGCCACTCGCGAAGCAGACTGCGACGCACCTAACATCGCCTACGCTGCTGTGTATCCGTTCACGACCATTGCGAAGATCATTCTCGCGCAGTTACTGACATATCCGTTTTTCAGATAAGCCAATTTTCAGTCAGCAGACCTCTGCTGGCGCATATACTGAGCCAGCTTGCGGCCGACCAGGATGCAGATCGCTAACAGCGCAACAACTGTCACAGTTCTTCCGGTTCTGGCTATATAGACAGCCGCACGATTCAGGTCGTGACTGAAGACAAAGCCGAGACCCGCATAAGCACAGGACCAGAGGCTGGCGCCAACTATTTCAAAGATCAGAAAACGCAGGCGGCTGGTCTGGGACGTTCCGGCGAGCGGAGGCGCGACGGCGTCCAGTCCAGGGACGAACTTAGCAAAAACGAGCAGTGGAGGGCCATATTTGGCAAACGTCGCCTTCGCCCTGCGGTCATGCAAGTCCGGATCTCGTGTGAAGCCGTGGAGGAAGTGCAGGACCTTGTCGCCCCGTTGCCGGCCAGCCTCGTACCACATCCAATCAGCTATCAAACACGCAATCACAGCCAGCGAGAGAGTGGCGATGAATTCGAGCTTGCCTGTGGCTGCTAGTGCTCCGGCCGCAAGCAGAAACAGGTTCGCCGGTACCGGCAAGCCTATCTGGCGTGCAAACACTGCACCAAACAGAATGGAATAACCGTGCCTCGTAAGGAAATGAACGACATCATTCATATCGACATCTGCTTGGCCAGAGCTGCCGGAGTGCCATCAGTATCTCCCAAACAGATGTCGAGCGCCCGGGATGTGAGAACAAACTCGCTGTCAATTGGAACCAGCCTCAGCTTTGCGATGGCCTCCTCGATGGGAACGAAATCGATAACAGGAGGCTTGAGCGCCACCATCACTCCGTTCATGCCCTTAGCGAGCGCGTAGATGGCGCCGGCGCCGAAGGTAAGACCCAGTACGCGATCAAGCGCCGTAGGCGAGCCTCCGCGCAGCAGATGTCCCAGAACGACGCAGCGGCTCTCCTTGCCGGTCAGTTCCTGAAGCTGTGCTGTAACGGTCTCACCGATGCCGCCCAAGCGTTCGGCTCGGCCTAACTCACGGCTTCTGACACTTACATCGCCGCCGATGGGTTTAGCTCCTTCAGCGACAACCACGATGGAATATGGTTTGCCGTCGCGGTGCTTCCGGCCAAGATGTGCTGCGACTTTCTCGATGTCATAAGGAATCTCGGGAATAAGGATGGCGTCGGCCCTTGCCGCCAGACCGGCGTGCATCGCGATCCATCCTGCGTAACGCCCCATCACTTCGACAACCATGAGTCGATGGTGCGCTAGAGCCGTGCTATGCAGCCGATCAATACAATCGGTTGCGAAAGAAACAGCTGTATTGAAACCGAATGTGAGAGTCGTGGAATCAAGATCGTTATCGATGGTTTTGGGCACGCCGACAACGCATAAGCCCTTCTTCTGGAGTTGGTGCGCAATGCTGAGGCTGCCGTCGCCTCCGACTGCGATGAGCGCGTCAAGATCGTTCTTGCGAAAACACTCCATCAGTTCGTCGGAACGGTCCACTTCCTTCATGGTGCCGTCCGGCTGTTTGGTCGGGCGGCAGAAGGGATTGCCGCGATTGGTTGTGCCCAGGATCGTCCCCCCCAACTGAGAAATGTCACGCACGGTAGAGCGCCTGAGTTCGATCAGGCCACCGTCAGGATAGTTCTGCGGTTCGAGAAATCCGTCGTAACCGTCGCGAATGCCAAAGATCTGCCAGCCCAGGCCTCGTGCCGCGTAAACCGCACCATGAATGACCGCATTCAGGCCGGGCGCATCACCGCCTCCAGTATTGATCGCTATCCGCCTTGCTCCCGCCATTGGTGTCGCCTCCACTTCGGAACTAATGAATCTCGTTTCTGTGTAAGTTGGTCGCCGCGTTATTCCATTTCGAACGCGAGGTATTGAAGTTGTGCCTGGCGCTCGATCTGCAATACGACCGCGTCGCCAGGTTTCAACGTAGCCAGCGCGGCTCTCAGTTGCTCAACGGACTCGATTGGCGTGCGATTCAGCGAGTGAATCAGATCACCGGGTTGCAGGCCGTTGCTGACCGAATCGAATCCCGGTGCCCGTCCAACCACGAGTACACCCGTGCCGAAACGAACATTCGGCAGTGCGGAACGGAGGGCCTCATCGAAAGTGAGTCCTACAAGTCCCAGCCGATCAATGTGGCTCTTTGCCGGGTCTGAGATATCGGCGAATGTGTCCATCCGGTTGCCCACCAGGACGGCGGGAACGTTGAATGTCAGTTTCTGTCTGCCTCGCAGGATATCAACTTTGACGACCTGATCGGGCACGTGCCGGTAGAGCAAGGTGGCAAACGCCGTAAGGCCCAGCGTGGGCTGGCCGTCTACAGCCAGAATGACGTCGTCGCGCTTGATGCCGGCTACTTCCGCAGGTCCGTATGGCACCAGGTCGACGACCACTACGCCCCAGTTCTGTGGAAGCGCGAGTCCTTGAGCCAATGTGGGGGTGATCGTTTGTGCTATGACTCCGATTTCAACATGATCCACACGGCCCTTCTTGCGCAGGCTATGGTAAACGAAATCCACGACCGGGGCCGGAATCGCAAAGCCGAGCCCTTCACTTCCGCCGCCGTTACTGAGGATAAAAGTATTCATGCCGATGACGGTGCCGGAGACGTCCACCAACGGCCCGCCACTGTTGCCGGGATTAATGGGCGCATCGGTTTGCAGGTAGATCATCGGGTTGTCAGGATCAGGCTGCCGCCAGGCCGAGCTTACGACGCCCATCGTCACCGAATTTTGCAGACCCTCCGGGCTGCCGATGGCGAAGACAAGTTCGCCTGGTTGCGGGACACGCGTGATGTTGAAGGGCAGCGAAGGCAGAGCCTTGGCTTCAACCTTCAGCAACGCGAGGTCCGTCTCCTTTTGCAGTCCGAGGACTTTTGCCTCCAGCACTTGCACCTTCGCGGCACCGGGCACGCCATCGAAAGTCGGCTGCGCGACCGACAGGATCACGCGGATCCGCTGCGCGCCTTCGACGACATGGGCATTCGTCATGATGTACCCGTCCGGGTCCATGACGACTCCAGTGCCAACCGCATGTTGGCGCACGAGAACGGCCGTGTTTCTACGACCGGTCTCCTCGGCGGTTCCGAAGCCGCTGACCTCGATCTGAACGACAGCAGGGGAGACCTTACAAGCCAGTTCCTGTAGCGAGTCACTGAGCTGCGCCAGCGTACCGGCGGAAAATCGTGAAATCACCCGGTTGCCGGCATGGACTTCCGACACCGGTTTGCGGGCGGGCTGTTGGCAGATACCACTTGCCGTCAGACCCGCCGCGCATACCAGGCACAGCAGTGGACGTACAAAACGCTGAGCCATGTTAGTCCCCACTCGCTGTACCCTGGGTCGCAATCGCTTCGTTCGGGATGGCCTCGTGTTCCTTCTCCCCCCACTTGATCAGCTTCAGGTCCAGCACGAAGATCGAGTACAGCACCGGCACAAGCAGCAGCGTGACGAACGTTGCGACGGTGAGGCCGCCGATCTGCGCGTAGCAGAGTGGCTCCCACAGCGGTCCGCCGTGCATGGCCAGCGGCACGAGTCCGAGTACGGTTGCACCGACCGTGATCATCACGGGGCGCAGTCGCACGATTCCGGCATCGAGCAGCGCTTCTCGCAACGGCGCTCCGCGTTCATGCGCTTCTTCGATGAAATCGAACAGCACGATCACGTGGCTGACGATCACGCCCACGAGGCTCGCTACTCCCAGGAAGCCCATGAATCCGAATGGCTGGCCCATGATGACGAGGCCGGCGAACGCTCCCGTCATGCCGTACGGAATAGCAGCGAACACGAGAAGCGGTTTGATCGCATTTTTGAACTGGAGGACCAGGGCAAGGTAAATGAGCATTACCGAAACGGCCATCACAACGCTGAGTTGCTTGAAGCCTTTCACCTGTTCCTCATACTCGCCACCGAACTCCAGGAAATATCCGGGGGGAAGTTTCTTCTGGAACTCCTTGATCTTCGGCAGAAGCGGTGTGAGAACTTGAGATGGCAACACACCCGGGACTGGGAACGCCGAAACTGTTACGGTGCGGAACTGGTTACGGCGTTTGATCTTGGGGATTTTCATCTCAGTGGTGACGTCCGATACCTGCCGGAGAGGCACCCGCTGGTTGCTGGTCGAGGAGTACACGTACGTGTTTTGAACGTCAGACAGTCCGGCGCGCTCCTCCATTCGCAAGCGGGCCTCGATCGGAATCTGTTTGTCCAGCTCGCGGTAAGTGGAGACAGGCAATCCGGTCATTGCGGCGGTCGAGGACAAGGCGACGTCGAGATTGGTAACTCCGGAGAGGTTTGCGCGATCGGGGTCCACCCTCAAGCGAACGGCCATCGCGGGTTCTCCCCAGTCATCGCGTACACGGGCGGCGTTTGGCTGAGAACGGAACATCGCCTGCATTTCGCTCGAGAGCTGGTGCAACACCTTTTCATCGGCGCCGGAAATCCGTACCGAAATGGGGATCCCGACCGGTTTGCCGGTTTCGAGCTGGCGCACGTCGACTCGGGCTCCGGGCACATCACGGCTCAGCGCCGTCTGCAAGGGACCGACCAGTTCGTTCGTTAAGTGCTTGTCGGTTACCTCGATAATGAGCTGCGCGTAATTCAGTTGCTGCTGCTCCGGGTCCACCGAGAACCAGAAGCGCGGCCCGCCGCCGCCGTCGAACGTGGTGACACTCTTCAACACGTCTTTAACGTGATGTTCCTTCCCAAACCGCTCGGCCTCCGCGCGAATGACAGTTTCGGCTTGCTTTGCGGCAGCATCGGTCGCACCTAGCGGCGCGTCCGGAGGAAGCCAGACATCCACATACGAGAGATACGAGAGGTCCTTGGGGAAGAACTGTGGGGTCAACCTGGAAAACAAGAACCCACCGAGAACCAGGAATAGCAGTGAGCCGGCGAAGACACCCCACCGGTGTCCGAGGCAGAAATCACCTACGCGGTAGTAGAATCCCGGGAACCCGTGAGAACGCCGCTGGGCCATGGGCTCTTCCGCCTTTTTCGGCGGCTTGATCAAGTAATACGCGATCAACGGCATGAACGTGAACGACACGATTACCGACGCGATCAGTGTGCAAGTCATCACAACGGGCAAACTGTAAAGGAAGAAATAGGTGTCGCCTGTCAGCATCAGGAAAGGCAGATAGGCCACGATGTTCGTGACGGTGGCAAACACGATTGCCTTTGCCAGCTTCGTCGGCCCAATCCAGGACGCAAGGTCCCTGGGTGAACCGGACGCCAACTCGCGTTTGATGGCATCTCCTGCTACGACAGGCATGTCCACCAGCAGGCCGAGAGCTATGATCAGCGTCGCAATGGAAACCTGTTGAATATCGATGCCGAGAACGTGAACGATGCCGAAGGTCATCGCCAAAGTCAGAGGAATCGACGCGGCCATCAAGGCAGCGGCACGCCAGTCCCAGAAACCGACCAGTGCGACGATGACGACGAGCACAATGGCCTCGTAGAGACTCGACATCAGCAGACTAACAAGATCCTTCACTTGTTTCGGCTGATCCGAAGTGCGAGCAAGAATCAGGTCGGCAGGCAGTTGCGGGCGCACGGTGGCGAGCGCCTTGTCTACGGCCTCGCCAAACTTGAAGATCTGCTCTCCTGACCGCATCTGCACGGCCAGGGTGATGGCGCGGTTGCGATGCCAGTTGCCGCTCGCATCGCGATACGTCATGTAGTTCAAGTAACGCGTCGGACTCTGGTACCCGCGCGAAACGTCGACGAGGTCGCGTAGATACACCGGCACCCCATCGGACGATGCCCCAACCAGCACGTTGCCGATTTCCTTCGTGCTCTTGAATTCCCCTGTCGGGTCGATCAGGACGTTCCGCGATTGCGTCTGAATCTGTCCGCCCGGAGCCGTAATGTTCCGAGCAGCCAGAATGTCTTTCAGCTTGCTCGGCTGCATCTTGAAGGCGGCCAGGCGGTCGTCCGAGTACTCCAGGTAGATTGCCTCGCCCAACACGCCGGCCCGCTGAACCTTCGCGACCTCGGGCACGCGCTGCAACGTGCGTTGAATCAGATCGGTGTAGTCGTCAAGCTGGCGATAGGAGTAACGATTGCTGGCCACCGCCGCGATGCGTTCCTTAGTTGTCTGCGGGTCGCGGATGATGATCGGCCCCCATGAGTCAGGGTGGAAGTCGTACTCTTGCAGCCGCTTCCGCACAAACTGCTGACCGTAAGCACCGATTTCGTCGTCCGACTTCGTCGTGGCAAAATCTATGCCGGAACAGCTACCCTCGGATACGGGACGCACATCGCGCGCTATGCCATCGCGTTGGGCCTGATCGCCGAAAATCGCAAAGGGGCGCTGGACGACCGCGGGCGAGACCGACGCCGGATAGCAATACAGTACGGACACCCGGTTCGGCTTTCCGCCGCGCGCTTGCTCAATGGCTTCGCGCACGCCGCGCGCGCGCAACTCGATCTCCATATCCGGTATGGGCGGACTGGCCACCGTCAGCATGAGTGCCGCGGTGTCGCCGAAGTCGCTGATCCACGTGATTGGACCCGCCCCCTGGGGCAGATCGTTGATCTGCTGCAATCGCTGCCCGATGTCCTGGAATTCCTGTTGCGTGTTCTTGATGTTGTCGAGCAGCCTCACCGTCACGACGGAGATGTTGTCCTGCGTGTTGGATTCCACGCGATCGACTTTGCTGTTCCCGGTGGCGGCCTGCTCGATCTTCCGGGTCACCAGCTGCTCAACCTTGTCTGCGGGGATACCGGGCCACGGGCAGATCGCAAGTGCAATGCGCACAGGTATGTCGGGGTCTTTGCGCTTGGGCATGTTCATGTAGCCGAACACGCCCCAGGCCAGCGTTGCGGCCAAAGCGACCCACGCGATCTGACGGTGTTGCGTAAAGAACCGCGCGATGTTTCGGCTGTTTTTGTCGTTGAAATTTTTCACTTCAGGACCTCCACCGGCTGTCCGTCCTTAAGCAGATTTGCACCGTCGGTGACGATCCTGTCGCCGATGGCCAAGCCGCTTACTACCGTTATGTCGGTTCCGTTCACAGTCCCGATTTCTACCGGACGAAGCTGCGCTGTCTCTCCGGTGCCGGATTGCGAAACCACGAAGACGCCATACTTACCGTCTCGCGCCTGAACTATTGACGAAAGAGGAATCATCACGGACGCGTCTTGCTTAACGTCGCTGACATTGGCGAATTGCAGCGACCCGATCATGCCCACCTTCAGCATGTGGTCGCGGTTCGGTATCGCAACTTCGACTTCGAAATTGCGCGTTGAAGGATCTGCGGCCGAAGCCATGCGGCTGATGCGAGCGTGAAACGTGCGATTGGGGAATGCGTCGACCGAAACCTCGACGGGCTGACCCAGCTTCAATGACCGCACCGTCGTGTCAGGCACACCGATTACAATTTTCACCGTGTCCGTCTTAGCAATGGAGAGGAGGGGCGATCCAGGGCCGACGAACGCGCCGAGTTCCACGTTCTTCTTGACGATGTCTCCATTGAAGGGAGCCACGAGAGACGTATCGCGCAGGGCGATCTGCGCCTCACTGGTCCCGGCGCGAGCAGCTCGCACTTCCGCCTGTGTGGCGTCATACTGCGCTTTCGCGGCGTCGAAATCCGGCTTCGTGATGCTCTGGCTGTCATAGAGACGCTTGGCGCGCTCGAAGTCCAGCGTGGCTCTCTGCGCAGCAGCTTCAGCGGCTTCGACCTGCGATGAAGCTTGATGCACCTTCTGTTCATATTCAGCGGGGCGGATCCGCACCAGGACCGCGCCCTGGCTTACTGCGTCGCCTTCTCCGATGTCGCGCATGCCGCCGTTTTCGCCGCGCACTTGCTTCAGCGAAACAACGTACCCGGGGATTCTGAATCCCAACGGAACTTGCGAATCGGGCATTACAACCGCGGAGAAGCGCAAACCTGCATCACCGCTGCTGGAATGCGGCTGGATTACCCGCGCTTGAACCCCTTGCGGTGGCTGTTCGATTCGCTCGTGCGATGAACAGCCCGTCATCACGGCTCCCGCCGTCATTATCACTACTGCAACCGAAGCCATCGTCATCAATTTCTTCATCTCACTCTTCTCCCATCGCCCGACGTAATTCCGCAAAAGCACTCCAGTAGGAGGAGAGTGCCTGCTGATACTTATAGCCAGCCTCTGCGCTCTGCGCCTGCGCCTGCAGCAGATCCTTTATGAGCGCTGCCTGCTCCTTGTACTTGTTGCCGGTCACCCGGAACTTCTCCGCCGACGCCTGCTGCGAAATGCGAGACGCCTTGAGCAGCAACGCAGCCTCCTGCCACTTGCGATACTTCATTCCGACTTCCACCGCGATCATCGACTCTGTCTCTTGTGCCCCATTGCGGGCCTGTTCCACGGTCTTTGCCTTCTCGGCGACGTTGTTGCGTTTACGTCCCCAATCGAAGGGCTCCCACGTCAAAAGGAATCCGGCTACTGCGACATTTGCGGGTAGCACCTGAACGTTTTGCACTCCGAGGTACTGCACGGCCAGGCTGAGGTCGGGAAGGTAGTCCGCTTTGGCGATACGGCGATCGTATTCCGCCTGCTTCTCCTTGAGGTGCGCTTGCCGGATCTCAGGACGGTTTCCCAGAGCTTGCTGGCGCGCCGCTGCGAGATTCATGTCCGGCGCCTCGTTTTCAGGTGTTTCGTCAACGCGGAACTGCGTTGTTAGATCGCGCCCCAACAGTTGATTCAAGTATTCGCGCTGTGTTGCGAGTCCATTTTCCACCGTCGACAGCTCGTACACGCTCTTGGCCAGACGTGCATCGACGTCCAGGGCGTCGGCGCGGAGCACTGCTTGTTGCGCCCTGTACTCAGACGTGACCCGCTGTGCCTCTTTCAGCGTCTTCACCTGTTCACGCGCTGCCTCCACGCCCGCCTGTGTGGCGACCATCTGGAAGTAGGCGGTACGGACTTCGGCGGCGACTTTAATGCGTTCGGCGCGGACATCTTCACGAGCGATCTGTTTTCCGATCTCCGTTGCACGGATCCCAAGTCCAATCTTGTATTGCTGCAAAAGGGGTTCGGTTATTCCGCCATTTATGTACGCCGTAAAGGTTGCCGGGTTGTGGATCTTGGTATCGCTCGCCGGTATCGGCCCCGTGCTGGAAAACGTTCCAAACGCACCTTTGTTGAACGTGTAGTCAAATGGCTGCAGCAACTCGCCGCCTAAAACCGCAAATTGCATATTGGGCAACCGCCGAGTGCGTGCAGTGGCTAGTCGGAAGTCGAACTTCTGCGCTTCCAGCGCAGAGTTCTTCACCAGGCGGTTATTCTTCACGGCGAGAGAGACTGCATCATCCATCGTGAGCAGTGGCGGTTCGGATGCCGGCGGAGATGCTTGCGACTGCCCCTGCGAAATCCCAGGAACGGCAATCGCAAACATCAAGATCAAGAGAAAATGCTTGGCTTTCATTTCAACCTCAGCTGAACCAATGTCGTGCTATACGGAGCTTCGCTAGTGCATATCGCTTGCCAATCGGGCACTTCTGGCAACTACTTGAAAACACGACTTAGACGTTGTGGCCGCACATAGTCCCGGTGCCGAAATACGGGCAGACAACGTCGAGTACCGAACCGCAATGCGGCCTTAAGTGCTTGGTGCGGGGCAGTCTGGCCCATGGGACGTGCTTGCGCGCTGCCTGTAAAAGGGCACTCTCCTGAAGGAAGAAGCCTGACCGCGCCACTGTTTGACAATGCGCAGAGGTCGTCAATCCGTTCTCGGAGACTGTGGTGCCTGCATATGGGCAGTTGGGCAGACGCCCGGTGCCTGACCTGCCGCGACGTTCCTTGAAAATCAGCGACATAACGGCAGCGGGACATTTGGCACTGGTTTTGCTGTGGCTTATGGTGGGAAGGGTCATTTATGAAAACCGAAGTCATTACCGTCGGATTAGACGAGATCTTTTCGAAGGTAGCCACAGCAGAAGAAATCAGCGGAGCGTTCAAGTCGTATCGGGACGAACTCAGGTGGCTTGCTGGATTTCTGACCGGTAATGATGAGGTGGCAGAGGCTTGCGTCATCGACGCATCCGGCAGCGCAAGCGTGGATATCGCGACCGCACAAGACCAGGTACTTCAAAAGGGGCTTATACGCTGGACGCGCGTCGCTACTATCAGGTCAGCAATCGAGATCCGGCAATGGCGCATTTCAGAACTAGCTGTCAGTTACGAACGCCGCACGTGCGCTCATCGATGTCATCCACAAGTTGCTGGCGATCTCCTCGACTCTTTAATTCAAAATTCCGACGCGCTTGAGATGCGGTTGGATATCCTCTCCCGTTTCGCCCTGATCTTGTGCGGCGTCGAAAAGTGTACCTTGCTTGGAGCTGCTCTGTTGCTGGGCGTCAGCAGCACTGCAGTCGAAGCAGCCTACTGCGCTGCCCTTGAGTGCCTGGAATCGATGTATTGTCAGATGCTCGTAGAGTGCTGTGCTTACGCTGCGGTGTGCAACTGAGGTCATTGCGGATGTTAGCCAAGGACGTGCTGTGTACTGAAAGGTATGCTGTTTCTAGCCGGCTATTTGGGAAGTGATTTCAAAAAAAAGACATGATGACCATCGCAACCGAAGAACGCTACCGGACTTTACTTGATGTATCCAGCACTGTAGCAGAGCAACCGACCGTTGAAGCGGTCCTGCACAGCTTGCGCAAGCTTCTATCCCAGGTGATCGTTTTTGATCTGGCCGCTCTCCTCCTGCTGGAGTCACAGTCCGGCTCTGCTCGAATCGTCGCATTCGACGGTTCTCCCGACCTTCCCGATCTCCCGAACCCAAGCCCCCGAATCACCCTTTCGGGTACGGCACTCGGACGTGCAATCGACGAGCAGACGCCGGCATTCATCGACGACCCGAGAAGCGAACTGCTGAAAATCCCAGAGCTGCGGTCGCGTGTGCCTCTGGTTGAACTGCAAAGTATGTGTTTGTTCCCGATCTCGACCCATCGAAGAAGACTCGGGGCCTTGGTCTTTGGCAGCGCTGAAAAGAGACGGTTCACGGACGAAGAAGTGGAACTGATGACTTCGATGGCCTCGCACGTCGCGCTTGCCATCGAGAGTGCCGTCGCCATCGACACGGCGGGAGCGTACGAGCGCCAACTCGCGCAGGAGCGTGATCGCCTCAAGCTGCTTCTCGAGATCAACAACTACGTTGTTTCGAAGTTGGACATGAACGAGCTGTTTTGTTCGGCTTCATCTTCGTTGCGAAAATACTTCGCCAATGACTTCACCGGCTTTTGGATCATCGACAAGGAATCGAACAAGCTCGAGTGCGCCAGCATGGACTTCCCCAGCAGCAGGGGGTTCCTCGCCGACCTACCCGTATCGGAGATCACCGATGAGGATATGGAAAAGATGCGCGCTCGAACTCATGAAATTCTGTCGAGCGATGGTATTGAGAACCTTCCATCGCTGTTCCGTAAACCGTTGGAAGCTGAATCCATCAGGACGATCGCACTAGCTCCGCTTGCGACGGCTAATGGCCCACTGGGCGTGATCACCATGGGCAGTCGTCACCCAGACAGCTTCCGGCAGGCAGATCTGGACTTGTTGTCGCAGATCAGCAGCCAGATCGCTTTGTCGATGGAGAACGCGATCGCGTTCGGCCGACTGAACGCCTCCAAACACCGCCTTGAAGAAGAGCGCCTGTACCTCGAATCGGAAATCCGTTCTGAATACAACTTCGAAGACATCGTCGGGAAGAGCGCGGCGCTGCGCAAAGTGCTGGACCAGATCTCTATCGTGGCTCCGACTTCATCCACGGTCTTGCTCCACGGCGAGACCGGCACCGGAAAGGAACTGATCGCGCGTGCGATCCACAGTCTGAGTCCCAGAAAAGACCGAACTTTCGTCAGGCTCAACTGTGCAGCGATTCCTTCCGGTCTGGTGGAGAGCGAACTGTTTGGCCACGAGAAAGGCGCATTCACCGGTGCGCTCATGCAGAAACGTGGTCGCTTCGAGTTGGCCGACCACGGCTCGCTGTTCCTGGACGAGATCGGCGACATCAGCCTCGAATTACAGCCGAAGCTACTGCGAGCATTGCAGGAACGAGAGTTCGAGCGCCTGGGCAGCGGGAGGACTATCAGCGTTGACGTTCGCTTGATCACTGCTACCCATCGTGACCTTCACGCGATGATCCGTGAGAACCAGTTTCGCGAAGATTTGTTCTACCGGCTGAATGTGTTCCCTATCGAGATCCCCCCGCTTCGTGAACGTCGCGAGGATATCCCTCTTCTCGTCCATTTCTTCGTGTCGCGATTGGCCCGTCGAATGCAAAAACGCATCAAGTCCATCCCCAAGCATGCGATGGAAGCACTGGCAAATGCGCCGTGGCCGGGCAACATTCGCGAATTGGAGAACTTCGTTGAGCGAGCTGTCATTCTGACGCAAGGCGAAGAGTTGAATGTTCCGCTGTCAGAACTCAGTAAAACCAGTGGGCGTGGCGCGGAACTCGTTTCCAGCTTCCATGACGCCGAGCGCCAGGCCATCGTCTCCGCCCTCAAGGCGGCTTCAGGGCGGATCTCCGGAAACGGAGGCGCCGCAGAGCGCCTCGGACTCAAGCGGACTACCCTACAGAACAAGATGCGGCGCCTAAACATCACAAGGGCTGATTACTAACTCCGCGCCGCACCGGCTATGCAAACTCTTTCGGAAAGGGGCACGCAGATGTAAGTACCCGCGTGCCTTCTCGTCCTGTACCCCGAAGAACATAAACCACGCCGAGTGGCACTACTGCCTGCCCGAAACTATCGCCTGTACACGAAGTTCATCAATCCGCCGGCGCTGCGGATCGGTAAGCATTTTATAGAGTTCCGTCTCGAGTCGGACATTACAGATGATGAGCTCCTGCAGTATGTGTGCTTCGTTCTCTGCGAGTTCCCGGACCTCTTTCTCGTCGAACTTCCCGTTCAGCGTGATGGCGACAAGGCGACGCTCGATCCTGGTGATGTCCTCGATCAGCGGCTGCGACTTCCTGCGCTCCTCTTCCACTTGTGCCTTCATTGCCGTGATCTGGGCCGGACTCAGTCCGAGATCCTGCACCAATTGCTCATCGGCATCGGCTGGAAATGGTGGAAGCGGTACAACGATCGCCAGGGCGTTATCCACCTGCATCTCCGCATTTTCCTGTGTGTCCTGTAGCTTGCGCTCTGTTTCAGCGGAGGCCGGCGGGAGATTAGGAACCACTGCACTCTCCGCATCGGTCGCGACCACCGTGTTCGAAATACCCTTACCGGCATGGTCCCGTGCCCCTGCCGCCACTGAACCTGCAACAACGATCAAGAACAAACTAACTATCCAGCGCTTCATATGAGCTACTCTCTTTCTCAAAACTCCTGGTCGGCACGCCCGCCCGTGACCGCGACCACAGGTGCGTAACTGATCCCTGACAATGGTGTGCATACGCTCTGCCACTCGCCTCTTCCCGTAACTCATTCCAACGCAGACGTTTGTACAACGCTGTGCTCGCAACCTGCGCCCGTCGCAGGGCGGATGCCCATGTTGGGGCACCGCATGGATGGCAAGAACGCAAGTGAAGAGTGAAAAAGGTCAGCGAAGGCGTGTATTCGGCCGGGTTCCGAGATGCGCCTGCGCCGCAGACTCACTCGGTGTGCTGCGTTCCAACATCCCAAGCAGTTCACGGCCGGCGGCTGTGATATGTATCGCATCATCTTCAAAGTGAAGCAGCCCCCGGCGGACGTAAAACTCCACCCAGTTCTGAAAAGTGCAACCGTCGTAGATTTCGGGATAGCGGCGCGCAGACTCGATGTATATGAGTCTTAATGGCGTGTAATAAGCACCTCGTGGTTCGCGGTCGCTAACGAATCGAAGTGCCGGAATCTGAGTACTCCAAATGAGCGCCTGGTCGGGCTGAAGCGCATCGGCCGGGTGCGGCAACGGCAGCATCACTTCGAGCACCCCCTCAAGCTCTCTCGACGCGCGGCTGAAATCGCGCAACGATGATGAGGGGCTGGGACGAATCCGCTCGCTGAAGAAGAGACATAAAACCATCGCCACGCCCGACAGAAGAATGCTGATCAAGAAAGCGTCCATCTTTACAACTCCGCAACAGATGCGAGCACTAAAATGTTCTGGACAGTAACGCATTTCCCGACGCGACCGGGTAGCGCGCACCCTGCTCCAGTTCTTCCTGGCAGGAAATGCAGAATCTGGCCGACGGCATAGCTTTGAGTCGCTTCTCCCCGATCGGCTCATCGCAGCCGACACACAGGCCGAACGTTCCCTCTTCGATTCGCTCCAGGCTTTCTACTATCGACTGGAGCCGTTCTCGTTGCCGGTTGTAGGCGTTGGTCAGGTATTCCAAATCGCAGTTGGTCAGTGTTTCGTCTGCCTGCGACACATCGGTTGCATTCAGTTGTCTCAAGCGAGCTTCTGCCTCGCTCAATGCACTGCGCAGATGAGCGCCTTCGTGACGCAGCCTGTCACGCAAATGCTCGTGTTGCAGGGATCGGGTCATGTTGCTAGTTCGTCTGTTCATAAGTGCCTCGATTGGCGTTATCGCCGAGGACGTCCTTTCTTAGCGGGGCGAACCTTGCCGAGTTGGCCTTTGTTGTCTGTTGACGTGGAGGAGGAGCCATGTCCAGCTGCGAAACCTGCGCACCCGTCAAACAGCGAAGCAACCAGGCTCTCGGCTTGGACGTTTGAAATGTCGGGCTCGCCAGTGTTCAGATATCTGGCTATCATGAGCGACACGCTGCCGGCATAGGCATAAGCTGCCGCCTTGACACGCGGATCGCAGTTTCTAGAGCTGAAGTTTCTGCTTTCGGGCATCAATACCCCGACCATGTTTTCGCGCAACTCACGCAGTTCATCGCAGGCTGGCGTGGCCCCGAACCACACGCTAAGTAACATCAATCGCCACATCTGTGGGTTCTTCACTGCGTCATGGAAGAGCAGTCTCGTGAGGTGAACACATTGCTGACGGAAGTGCGGGTGCTCTTGGGCTGCCGAAACAAAGTACTCGGCGAAGTGCTGGCGAGCTTTATCCATCACGGCCCGAAACAGACCTATTTTGTTTTTATAAAAGTAGTACAGAACCGGTCGGGTAATTCCTGCGGCACTGCAAATGTCGCGAATAGATGTCTGCTGAAATCCCTTCGACGCAAATAGCTCTTTGGCCGCAGACAGGATTACATCGGCACTATTGCTCCGCACCGGCGTACAGTGGAGCCTTGCCGGTGGTCGTCGCTTCGTTGTCGGGGTGCTGGCGTTCTTCAATCATTCGCCTCATGTGGCCGTCGGAAGCTTTTCGCCCCGTGTCAGCCATTTGCTTGCATCGCAGGGCAGTCAATGCGGAACCCCGCAGTCTGCCCATCTTCTGTAGTTGCACGGAATGTGCCACATGAAACAAAGGAAGAGAATCATGCAAGGTGCGGCAGTAGCGAGGCTTACAAGCGGCGCCTGTTCTTCGCATTAATATCGTGATGCCGGTATATGGACATACTGCCCACTGGCGGTCGGTTCGACCTTCAATCACGACTTCGCTTGCGTCTGACGCTGCGTACCGACGGAAGTGCTTCTGACAGAATTGAAGCGGAGTGGAAATGAAGAGGCGCTTGCCCGGTGTAGCGTGATCCGAGCGCCGCTTTCTCGGGATGCGCCCGGCGGGCCTTGCACGCGCCGATTTTCTGCAGCGTTCGATCCGCTGCGAGCGGCAGATTGACTTTTATGTCCCGGACGGATAACGGGCTACACGTCAGTTACTCTGTGGTAATCAACCCGACACGCCCTTGACCGGAACAGCATCTTGCAGTGCCCCGATGACGCTTTCGGCCATGAAGCGTGCCTGAAGACACCGTGGCAAGTTGTTGAAAACAGACCATTGGCAAGGGTGGCCTGACATTGTCACAAACCTATGGGTTCATGAACGCAGACGCTGCTCTGAAAGTTGCTGCATTCTCTCCTTGATTTCACTGAACGTGAGAATCGGAATTGGACTTCTTCTCATATGCACTGTCACCATAGGTTGATCGACGACAATATAGGGGACGATTTTCCACCGCAACGACCTGTCGAGATTCAGTACACCAAGAAGCTCGTGTAGGTGCTCTTGGCACCACTCTACCCGGAGAATGTGCTTCTGGACCATAGATCGTTGCGTTCCCGTGCCATCCAGCAGTTGCTCCATCTCGGTTGCGAGCTCAAAAGGAGTGCGGGCAGCAGACAGGCTCTTGCATTCGACAGGGTATATCGACGCGCGCTTGGGGTCAGCAGCAAGCACGTCAATATCGCCCGGTGCTCGTAACGTGCCATGTGGTGTTTTCAACTTCTTGAACTTCGGCCAAACACCCATCCCTGGTAGCGAACGGAAGAACTCTGCCACTGCATGATTGAACGCATCGCCTTGGCGGTCATGAGTATCTCCGGAAAACCTACGCATTTCGGGCGTTCTCGGGCGCAGATGACCAGATGTACAGAGTTGAAAGAGGTACTTCTTTGAATCCTCGACGTGCCTGTTACCCCAAAGTACCTCATCGATATCCATCTGACGACGACGTATCAATGGTCGCCTCAGGTACGACAGCTCACGATTGAATCGCCAAGGATATACATCTTCAGTGCGGTGCGGTGGAGTCACGTCATAGAACCGAGTACGCGGGCCAAGCGAAAACAGCTCGATGTATTGCTTGACGTTCGACTCGGGAAACCCAGTCTGGCTGCGCAGCTCCGCAATTAGATCTTCGAAGCGCAATACGGACACACCGGGTCCGATCTGATATCCGATGTTCATTACCGCGGTGAGAAATCCCAACAGTTCGCTAATCGAGGTGCCAAATTCCGCAGATGTCGCTGCATCAAGTGCGTTAAGGTAATTTGTTCTCTTGTTCTCAGATCGGTCTCGCCAAGACAGTGAGAAACTTTGCGGGCTTCTGATCACTTCCTCGGCCGCGAACGCACCCAAATAGCTGTCCATCGCAGACCTGTATTCATCTGCATCAATTCCAAGTCGTCCAGAGGGGAGGATTGAGAGTTTCATCTTTGCGAGTTCAAAGTGAACCAGGTCACTTAACATCCCGTCGTTCACTATGTGTGAGGCCAGCGCGCGCATCTCATCGAAACACGACAACGAAATCTGGCGATAGCCTCGGGCCGGCACAGCCGTCACAAACTCAATTAGGAACCGACCTGCGAGAGCGGCATTCGAGAGAACAGGAATCTCCTCTTGCAGCTTGTTGCGAATGTCGGAGACGGAGCCGTAGCAAGCGATTCTGGTTGGGAGTGTGAGACGAGAGTACGCGGTCTCCCTGCTCACCGCTTCATGCTGGCGGATCAAGTACTCAAGGAGCCCCTTGGGAGAGAGTGAAGCGACCAAGGTTTCGAGCTCGGCCATGAAGAATGCAACTGAGTGCTTGATCACCTCATTGGTTTCCTCGGGCAGTATTGGGCCGACTGGCCGGGTAGAACGTAGGTGTGCACCGAGTCTATCCAATACAACGTTGACATCAGCTTCTTGCCCAGGACGATAGCGAGGGATGTCCCGGCGATCAAGTTGAGGAGTGTTCTCGGACTTAAGAAACAGCAGCATCTTCTTGAGTCCAAGTGGAGCATAAATGTCTGCCGCTATTTCTAGTTCTCCTTCGGTAAGGAGTGCACGTCGCTCCTCGGGAACGATGTCGTTGAACGCGCGAACAATCGGGATCATTAACTCTCGTTCGCCACGATTGTCAGCCGTGCCCAGTAGCTCAGTCATGGCCGATGTAACTTTCACGCAAATCGTTCGCAATTCTGGATCAGTCGACACCTTAACTGCTTGGGCCAATTCGTCAGTGGTGTATTGCTCGTCCGTGCCCGCGGCGTTCCATTTTGCGTCAGGAACCAATTCCACATCGAGACGAACGACCTCGCCCGCGAGCGGCTCCAGACGGTGCCGCAAAAACGGGGTGAACTGCCATAGCCAATATGCAATGCCGTCGAGAATGAGGGCATAGAGCTTGGATAAATACGCATGGTTCTCTGGTAAGTTGCGTGGAGCAATGATCCAAACGTATGCAGGGAGACCCTCGAGGAGTACCGCCCGCCTCGACTCTGGGGGATAAGCAACATAGATTGGAATTTGAGACGTATCATGCAAGGATGTTACTCTGCGGAAATAGCCACGGTCGTAGGCAGGCACGGTATGCCACGCTCGCTTCTCGGCGACGTCTCGACGCAGAGGTCCGCCTTCGCCAGGCGGGATAAAGATCAGATTCGGCATCACGTCGTCGCTGAAGTAGAACGAGTGCTTGTGTGATCGGTACATTTGGAACTCGTCCACCTCAGAAGTAACCACTACACGCGCACGATCCCGCAGTATGCGACGCGCTTGCGCGTACTTCCACAGGGCGAGGGGCTCGCCCCCTTCGGCCAGCGTCATTGTTTCTATGTGTGCTGCAGAACCGGCAAGGAGTTCGGAGTAGCGCGGCAGCTCGCTGAAACCAAGAACGCCAGCGCGGCCGACCCCTTGCATGCTGACTAGGAACAACACCTCATTAACCCAAGGTAGGGAGCCATATATCTGCGTCTCGACCTCTAGAATCCTGCCCTGTAATGCCTCGTGCAGCTGGGGATCGCTCCAGTTACCGAAGACCGCATCTGGAGAGTAGTCCGTCAGCGGGTCCGTCACCAAGATGGTGTACATCAGCTTGTCTGTATCGAAACGAAAGAGACCTTCCCTCCAACCTGCGTACGACAGGCCCGGTGGAGGTGCAAACGGAACTGGTTCATGCTGAACATGCGACAGAGAAGTCTTGAGCGTGTCCCAAACAGCAGCGTTATAGCGTTCTGACAGCTGATCGAGAACGCCACGCCGCTGTGCGTGCAAGATAAGTGCGTGACGAGCAGCGGCCAGCAAAGAAGACGGACAAACCGCGATCAGATTGTCATTAGCACGCACTAGTGGCCGCGACAGTAATGGAGCAGAGTCGGGGCTGAATTGCTCCGGACGAATGCTGCCGCTGTTCAGGACGTACGTATTGATAACATCTACAGGTATACGGGCGCGCGAAAGTAACTCGCGTAAGTCTTGCTCCGTAAACGTGACGGCGGCGAGAAGCCTTTGCAAAGTAGCTGAATCCGGTACTACGATCGGCTCGCGATACGCGGCAATCGGGAGTGTGCCGATCGCCAGCCCGGCTCGCCTAGAGACCTCTTCACTGATTATGAGAGCAGTTCCCAAGAGAAGCCGGGCTTCGCGCACGAATTCTCTGGGCGCGAATACACGAGACCCGAGAAATATCGCCTTTGATAGATGCTGCAAGATGAAGGTTGCGGCTTCCGTGATGCCAGGCATCACGCGGTAGGAACCACCGAAGAATGACATCTCCTCGACAAACATTTCGTCGCAGGGATCTTCCGCCCACGAGTAACTCGACAATTCGGGAGAGTCACAAATCAGCCGTAAGCGCCCGGCGCTAATATTAGGTTTGCCGGCGATTGCCGTGACGCATGCCGCTGCATGTGCAAGTGCCTCAATCCTGATCGCCTGATCGGCGTTTCGCGGAACGAGCTGCAGTGCTCCTATACAACCTAGGGTGTAGCCGACATCGTACGGCTGCAGGCGTGAAGACAGAGCTGGAATCGGGCTGACGGTTGTCTGATCCATCACATGGTAGTATCGCCTCTTCGTCAAGCCCCATGTCGAAACCCAACACGAGGCATGTGTTTACTTAACGCTCAATCCTTAGTGAACTTTTCGGAGAGGTGCTCATTCAAATGCCAGAACTGTTCGTAGGGATGGTCCCCGTGGGAATGACGTTCGACCCAAAGGTGCACTTTGCAATTTGGACGCCGGTCTTTGATGACATCAACAGCAGATTTCGAGGCCAGCACAATCCAACCCTCCCCAAGTGGTTCCATGTGTGGCGGCTCCAGACCAATCCAGCCATCGCGCCAGAATACGGATTTGACCATTGGCGTTCCATCTGCATCAATCCATTCCAAGGGTGCTGCCGGCGAAGGCCGCCATCCCAAAGAGCGAGCGAACCTGCTATTGATTGCGGCCCACCTATGCATAGGGCCAACCAGTTGGCGCTCTGAATTGCAAATCACCAGCTGCTCATCGTCTTGGGACGCTTCTGCCAGGTACATGCTGTGCGTAAGCTCGTGCCCACTAGCGAGGCAGGTTTTCTCTAGCCGGGTAGCATCTCCGTCATATAGCCCCCGAAGGCGCTCCTCTCGGGGCCATTCCCAGTCTGGTCTGATGAGATAGGTCCTTTCCCCGACAATACAGAAGTCGTTGATCATGTCGGGGTAGTTGCTCCAACTCTCTGCATCACTGCCGCGCAGCCACCGTTCGCGACCGCCGTCTGAGAATTTCCAGTCCATCGCACGGAAGCACACGGGGCGTTCGTCCGGTTGCACCATTTCAAGCACGGGGTCATAAATGGGATAGATCAAATCATATGCAGCATCGGTGCCGTCCGGCGCCCTCCCACAAAGGGCGCGCGATCCGAGTAGTCTTATTGCCGCCTCTCGTCCGACTATTGCTCGCGTGCTGAGCCAGAACCGAGCATGGACGAGCTTCATCCAACGCGCTAGTGTAGTGTCCAACAAATAGATGGACATATAAAAGGGACTGCGGCATACTTAGTTATGCCGCGACCTTCGCCTCCGCTTTCCCTTTCGCAACATCAGCAAGAGCAAATCGAGCAATGGCTGGCAGCGCTGGGAACACCCCAGCAGGTGGCGCTGCGGTGCCGTATCGTGCTGGCCGCGAGCAGCGGCAGAACCGAGCTGGAGATCGCGGTCGCACTGAAAGTCAATCGCAAAACGGTTCGACTCTGGCGGGACCGGTTTAGGCGGGAAGGCTTACAGGGGTTGTGGGAGATCGCACCGGGCCGCGGACGCAAGCCGACCTACGGCCCGGACCGTGTCAAGGCCGTCATCGACACCACCCTGCAATCGAGACCCAAAGGGAGCACACATTGGAGTTGTCGCACCTTGGCGGCCGCTCAGGGCGTGAGCAAGTCGACGGTCAATAACATCTTGCGGAGCCACAATCTCAAGCCTCATCGCAGCAAGACTTTCAAGCTCTCGCGTGATCCAAGGTTTCTGGAAAAACTCACCGACGTCGTCGGGTTGTACTTGAATCCACCCGAACGGGCGATCGTTCTATGCGTCGACGAGAAGACCCAGATTCAGGCCTTGAACCGCACTCAACCCGGCCTGCCGCTGAAGAAGGGGCGTTGCGGAACCATGACCCATGACTACAAACGAAATGGGACGACCACGCTGTTCGCCGCGCTCGATCTACTTCAGGGAAAGGTCATCGGCGACTTTCACAAGCGACATCGGCATCAGGAGTTCTTAAGCTTCCTACGACGCATCGACCGGAAGTTTCCCGGCAAGACCGCGTTGCACTTAGTCATGGATAACTACGGTACCCACGGGCACGCCAACGTCAAAGCCTGGCTCGAAAAGCATCCCCGGTTTGTTATCCACTATGTGCCCACCAGTTGCAGTTGGCTGAACCTGATTGAGCGTTGGTTTGCCGAACTGACCAACAAACGAATCCGGCGCGAATCGTTCCTCAGCGTCGCTGATCTGGTCGCCGCGATTGAAGATTTCCTTGCGGTCTGGAATGAGAATCCCAAACCCTTTGTCTGGACCGCTACCGTGGACTCCATCGTCGCCAAACTCAACAGATGCCGCCAAACCCTTGAACAAATCCAACCTGGCTGCACTGCCCCGAAAAACCGCAAACGTATGTCCAGCTAATTTGTGGACACTACACTAGCCGGTCGTCATCACGCCACCGATATGCCGCTTTCACATCCCAAAACTTCTGCAGCAGGTCGGATCGTAGTTCTTCTGGGTCATTTCCACTCCGCTCCAAAGCCCGAAGAATCCTGTCCGCCAACTCTGCTGCCACATCTGCATCTTCTTGGGCCCCCAGACCGTTTCTTTGTCGAAGGTGAGCCAAAACGATCGTAGGAGGTACCGAATCTGAGGTGACTTCCTCCCAATTCCAGTTCTGTTGCTTACAGATGCGGTACGCTATGCCCCTTACCCCAGCGGACTCGTCCCTGTTCAACTGCTCCATTGGACCGCGCAGAGCAACTGGAAGTTCGATGCCCGTAGTACTAGCGACATCAATGCTGGCGAGTACATGCTCAAATTGAACTGAATCACAGGTCTGGCGCGCTTCAAAGAGAACTGTGGGCCCGGTAGGGTCAATAGAGGCGAATTTCGAAAGTACACGCCGGGCCGCAACGCCCACATCTACTACTGGGAACCCAACTAGAGTAAGCACGAACCGAGCGAAGGCATCAGTTGGAGTCATGTCTTTCTGTTCGAAGGTAAACGATGTAAAGGAAGGCCGTGTCGCAGCAGCTCCGAGGACCTGGTCGACATAGTCGTCTATACTCTTTACGATTGCCGTACTTGGCCACGGTATCTCGAGAAAATCGAAAATATCAGGCAATTCGCCCAGCAACAATACATTCCAGAGCTTTCCGGAACCCAAATCCTTACCAAACGCACCCCGAGCAGCGGCGAGAGCAGCGGGGCGGTCCAAGAGCAAGAATGCCTGGTACGCCGCCCTCTTCTGGGCGCCATCCATCCGTGTAAACCAAGAAGACTCTTTCGCAGCATCCCATGCTTGTTCAGCGAGCATTTGGGCCTTTTCCCGATCGCCCGAGTGCAATGCAATCCCAGATCTCCAGACCAGTTCATCGATCTTCCTGTAGTCAGAGACGGGGAAAACGTTAATGAGGGCATCTGCATGCTCTAGGGTGGTTACGCGTGCAGCTTTGATCGTGCGCCACCAATCAAATTCTCGATATGGGGTAGCTGCCTAAGTACAGTACACTCTACAGGTAGTGGTTCCAGATCGTCCATCTCCGGAAATTTACCCGCCCTATCCAGGCACTTGGCAGGAGTTTTGTTCCTGGTTTGCCGATGAATCGTCCTGCGCGGCGTATCTGGAGCACTTGCGCTGGCCGAGCGGGGTTTGCTGTCCGAAATGCGAAAGCGCAACGGGTTGGCGAACCGCTGATGGGCGATGGGCATGCTCGGAATGCGGTCGTAAAGTATCCGTCACGGCGGGAACGATCTTTGACCGCAGCCGCATCCCTCTCCAAGAATGGTTTGCCGCGGCATGGTACATGACCAACCAAAAGCATGGAGTGAGCGCGCTGGGGTTACAGCGGTTGCTGGGGCTGGGAAGCTACCAAACGGCATGGACCATCTTGCGGAAGTTGCGTACGGCCATGGTGCGGCCGGGGCGGGATCGTCTGCACGGTTCGGTTGAGGTCGATGAAACGTATGTGGGCGGGATCGAGCACGGCGTTCGCGGACGGGGCACAGACCGTAAGTTCATTGTAGCCATTGCCATCGAAGTCTTGTCGCCAAAGGGTTTTGGCCGCGTGCGCCTGAATCGCGTCGACGACGTCTCAGGCGACAGCCTCATTCCTTTCGTCTGCGCTGCGGTGGAGGCCGGGTCGGAGGTGCATACCGACGGGTGGAACGGATACAACGGCCTTTCCGGGAAGGGATACAGCCATCACCGCACCAACGTCTCTCAAAGTGGAGATCCGGCGCACGTTTCCATGCCGGGCGTGCATACCGTTGCTTCACTGCTCAAGCGTTGGTTGCTCGGTACCCACCAGGGATCAGTTACAACCGAGCATCTGGACGCCTATCTTGGCGAATTTGCTTTTCGCTTCAATCGCCGCCACTCTCGCCAGCGAGGACTGCTCTTCCTCAGGCTTATGCAACACGCTGTAGTCACCCCGCCTACTCGGTACAGACCCTCGCGTTCCAGCCCGCAGAAGCAAACCACAGCCGGCTGTGGTCACTGTACTTAGGCAGCTACCCCGCTTCTCGATTTTCATCGGGATTGGGGTTCCAGTCACCGCGCTTCTCCATGTCGCTTAGGCGCGAGGCCATGTCCATTACCGTCAGTGTTCTTCCGTCGTTTAGCCGATATAGCGTATTTTTCAATGAAGAATCATGTTCACCTGGCGGAAGTCCCCTTGTTAGATCCGGATGGCCGTGACCCGCTTGAAGAAGCACGTCCTGCAGCGAACGACCGATCGACACGCGTTGGCTGGGCAAGGTGTTGGTTCGAACGGCCCTCATGAGCCGCTCCGCAACCTGTAACGGATCTAGTCCTGACAAGTGCTGCAATACAGACGTAGCCGCTTCTGAGGTATTGCCTGTATGGATAACCGTCAACAACTCCGAGTAAGCCCCAATCAGGAGTTCCGGGCGGACTCCGGTCGCCGACCCCGCTATGATCAAGCTCTCCACACTCATCGGAACGTTCAGGAGATCCCGATCGATCAATTCGCCCGCCAGAACTAAAGCGCGACCAGGGTTCGTCCGGAAAAGGAGTTGTAGAACGTGCTTCAAGGCATCCGAAGAGCCGTCGCCCCCGGACACCTCTACCGCTCTTACGAACTTGTCGAGAACACTCAAGTTGTAATCGCTTAAGTCAGAGAATGACCGTTCGAGCCACTCGGCAAGCTGTGCCATGTGGTAATCCTTGTGAGAGCCAGCACCTGCTGAAACTTTCGAAGCCTTTGCGAGCCAGGCATCAGCATCACTGGGGTTGCCGAGCGCAAAAAGCGTTTTGGCGATATCGAAGCAAGCCTCCTCTCGCTCTCTGGGATCGTTGTCTTGTGTGTCGGCGACGCTTGAAAGACTTAGGGTCACTGCGTCTTCACGACTTATCACGCGCTTATCGATGAAAAACCGTGCAAACCTCCTGCGCAATCTAGCAGGGAATTGGCTCGCTGCGGGACCATTCAGGATTTCCGACAATTCACGGTAGAGTACTCGGATAGCTTGCGTACCCAGCAATTCCGAAAATCGCATCAACTGACCGTAGATTAAGGATTTTGCTTGATGGAGCTGGTAGGCACTGTGATGCGATACAGCAGGAAACGCGACCTGGCGGTTGTGGAAGAGCAAAAGTGAGCGCAATGTCGCTGGCAGATCAGAAGGCACTTCACCACTCTCTGCCATGGCAAACAGCTCGCCCAGTTGACGAGCGGCACTCTGAATGCGAGCTGTTGTTTCTTGGTCGGCATCTCGGACTTCAGAGATCGGAGGCTGTTTCGCACCGACCAATTGGCAGCTTCGGGTAATCCGTATGACTCGTCGTACTTGTTGATCGAGGTTTTGCGAGACTCGAAGGTCAATGTTCTCAGAGGCCAGTTCAGAACAGAGTGGCCGCGCCTGATCGAGTCTGTTTGATTGGATCAGGAATTCGACATACGCGAGGTCGAAGGCAGTTCGCGATTGGTGCGTGGCTCGAACCTTTAAGAGCTTCCGAAAGAGCGGCTCGGATCGGCAGTACGAATATAAAAGCACGAGCCCTCCAAAGTAGATGTTGACGTCGCCAGACGAAGCAAGCGCAGAAACAAATGGCAAGACATCACCAATGTTAGCTCCTGCGCTCAACGCACCTGAGAGTGCCCGATACAACAAGGCGCTCCTGATCTCCACCTGAGTCTCCTTGTAAAAGGGGTCAGGATCGCTGAACCGGACTGCCAATATCTCGCCAGAAACTGCGTCTGCAGTTTCGAAAAGCGGTGCAACGTCCGCCCAATCTGCCAGAAGCTCGAACGCGTTGTGTTCGGTGCTTCGGTCAATCACGCCTTGCCGGTAAAGCAAGTGCAATGGCTTCGATTGCAGGTATATGGTTCGAGACAGCTCTACAAGCTCTTGCTCCTCGTGCTGTAAGGCGTACGCGAGTAAGGACGATGAGAACTCTAGGGCATCCTTATCGTCGACAAGCACACGACCTGCTGAACGAATGTGACTCACTGCTAATCGAGGTCGGTTTACGGCAAGAAGCTGAATAGCGAGATCTTTAGCCTCCATTCGTGCGGCCCTCGCGCTAAGCTCGAAATCCAGAAGCACCAGGCGCACCACCTCGCCGAAATCGTCGAGTTCCCAAGCCCCAGCAATTCCTTGTTGGACGATCGGGTGGAGTTCAGAATACGGAATGAAAGCATCTATACCGTGCCGAAGCCATGGAGAAGACATGTGATTCAGCAACTGTCTAGTTTGCCCGCTTCGCAGAAGGTGAGAAATCTTTGCTCTGCCGATAGGATCTGAACATGGCGCGTCACCACACCGATCCGCCAACACGGAGTGGTAGCGCCTTTCATCTTGATCGAGATCAATCCCAGGAATTCTTGATCGGGTCCGATCTTTGAGAAACGCAATTAGGCTGTTGTGGATGAAGTGAATATTTCCGCCATCCACGCTAACAAACGCCGCCAGCAAGGATTCGAAGATGCTCTCGAAAAGGGCGCGTTCCGGCCATGTTTGTACCCATCGAATCGGTATCACGGGAGCGCCGCGGCTAAGAAGCGCTAAGAATTGCCTCGCCTCAGGATTCTGCAATGGAATGGCAAACGCATCATCGTAGTACTTTTCGATATCCCCCTTGTATTCGGCTATTGTGCTGACTGCTTGCGCAACGTTGCGTTCGGAATGAAGCGCCACGTATTTCAGGAGATACGTGAGGATTAATGGATTTCCCTGAGAAGCATCGAACAGGGCATCCTTATCGTCGTCAGAAAACGCAGAGCTGACTTGGTCTGCAATCCTGCGGACTTCATCTCTGCTTAGGCCGTGAATGACTTGGCGACGTGGGGATGACGGTGCTACTTCGGTTGAAATATGCCGCTCGACGGCATCTGGCAGGAGTGCTTGAGGCTGAGTGCTCAAGACGATGATAAAGCCATTTGGAACCTCTTCCGGAATGGGTAGTTCGCGCAGCAGCGATCTCGTAAGCCCAGGTTCCCGCTGAACGTGGTCCAAGCCGTCTATCAGGAGAATGGTTTGATAGCCAGTGCTCTCGAACCGTTCTCTTGCCCTACGCATGTGCTCTCGAAGGGCATCACGACCTTGCGCCAATTCAGATACACCCAGGCTTTTTCGACCTTCGAAGAACTTGTCGAGGCGCCCGACGACGTCTTGGTAGAAAACCAGAGCGTCGCCCCGATCTCGAGGGTTGCCGATTCCGTCAGGAAGAAAGGCAAAGTACGGAATGAAAAACGGATACTCTGACAGAACATCTTGGACCAGCGTAGACTTGCCGACACCAGCAGGCCCGGTCACTGCAACGTAGCCACCCTCGACTGAGGTGATAAGTCGCTCAACAGCTTTGGCGGATTCCGAATTACGCTCGTAGGGGATTTGTCCCGATGGGAAGCGTTGCACTAGCCGTGGCTTGAATCCGGGCAACCCGATCGAACCCAACAAATACGCACGTTCGATTGATTCCTCTCCTGGGTGGTTCGTGATCCACGTAGCGATTGCTTTGTGCAACTGATCAAATTGCCTCCGGTACATCTCGGAGTCGTAAGTTCCGTCGCTCGCGCTCGGAGGTTCCGGATAGGAAAAGTTAACCTTCGAGGATTTTACGAAATCGGCGAACACATCTCGATCCAGATTCGTGTGCCGTCTGATAATCTCCCACGCCGATTTTGCGGCCTCATTGCCCGCAGAAGAGGGTCCGACAGCCCACTCAGACGCAAAAAATCCGGCAACACTACATTCCGTTATGATTTGCGATGGATGCTTGTTCGTGGACGCCGAACGATTAGTCGTCAGTTGAACCGACACGGTTCTTCCGGGCCATTGCGCTTTCAGCCTTGTCCAACCCTCGGCGAGTTCGCGCAAAAGACCTTCGGATCCGATCAGTTCCCCCCAATTGACTGCCGCCGCCGCGTCGCTCCACTTTAGGGAGTTGCCGGTGATCTGTTGCTGTGAAACGATGACGAAATCATCCACGCGACCCGCCTGAAGGTCTGCCAATCGGATCGCCTCGAAATCAGAGGTTCCATTACGGATATCAGCGCGGAGGAGGTCGAGAACCGTCGCTGTCGCCACCTTATCCTGGTAGCCTAAACCCCATCTGGCTCGCCTTTCACCCATCGCCGGCGGTTCAGGTGCAGGTTTTGATGATGTTGTATTTGTACCTTCAGGATCCATGGCCTTTAGGGAACTCCTGTACAACGGTCATTGTCAATGCGCTTATTCAGCAACGTTACTCAAACCGACGCGAGAACGTGCTCTGAAACCAAAGGTTTGTGGCCACTCGACTTTAGGAATTTCGGGTGTTCAGAATCAGTCTGTTACAAAGAGGACGGCGGAAAGGATTTGTAGCTGAATCTCGCTTGTTTCGGGAGTTTCCCGAGGCCACGAAAGGTGCGGCAACCCGCTTTCCGCGAGGACCCTTCGTGGCCGTCTTCAGAATTCTTCGTTTGTCGCCTTTGTCGAGAGCGAACCTTAAGGAACCAGGCAACTGTGCACTCGTCACCCGGCGACCGCCCCTGCAAGGTTCGCCCACATCTTCCGTCAAATCCATGCGCCGACCGTCAATTGCCCACATGGGCTTGCGTAAGTTATTGAATGGCAACACATACGGGAAGTTAACCAAACTAATCTTAGAGCCTTGGTCTTGAGAAGAATCAGCGGCAAATTGCGGTTAAACAAATATGTTATTTCTGCCGCAAACGCTACCCCAAAAACAAACGACTTAAGGTAACCGAAGTTAAGGAAACTATTTCGGCATTCCAGTGGTGTTCACGGACAACAATTCCGGGAACCGGACAACTATTTCGGGGAATGAACAACCATTGTGGGGAACTGGCTTTGTGATCCTGACAAATTATGTTGGCTACTGGACATTAATGTGCGCCACTGAACATTAATCGGCTCTGCACAGGAATCTGTGGAAGTGAGCATTTTAAGCGGCTTTCTGAAAAGCGACGAATTCGATCTTGGTAGCGGCAAGCGTTGCGCTTTAAGCAGCAAGTAGTTCATGTCGCGGTAGCCGCGGCCGCGACGCAACAGCGCTTTGATGTTGCCATTCACTGCTTCCACCACGCCCAGCGGCACCTTGATCCGGCAGTAGTTCAGGATTCCATCCAGATGATTCAGCAGCATCCACCCCAGCTTCTCCATGGGTTTTAGCCGCTGCCAGCGCAACTGGTCGATCCAGCTTTGCAGATAGCGCAGCATGGCTCCCTCGTAGCGATAGCTCCACAGCCGATCCAGGCTCTCTTTCAGCAGATACGCTTTCATCACCCGGCGGTTCAGCGCGAACAGGGCATTGAGTTGTCGTTTCTTGTGCGTGTTCAAATGAACCCAGCGCGACAGCAGTAGCCAGCGCTTGCCTTTCACCACTTCGCGAGCCGCGCCGCCTTTGCGGAAGAACTCTGCCCTCCTTACTTCGTCGACGGCTTGGTTAGCGTGCTGCATGATGTGGAACTTGTCGTAGACGATCTTGCACTGCGGCGCCCACTGTTGAATGCTTTGCCGGAACGGCTCCCACATATCGACACAGGCCGCACGGATCGCGCCGCGCTGGAAGCCGCTCAACCGTTGCTCGAAGAACTCGTCCAGCGTTTCTTTCTTGCGCTCCCGCCCAAACCACACGGGCTCCCCGGTCTCCAGGTTGCTGACCACGGTAAGGAACTTCTGCTTCTTGCCCAGGTAGATTTCGTCCACGCCCATCTGCCGCAAGGCCGGCTTTCTTCTCGCCGCAGCCCAGCGCTGCAGATAGCGCAGATCGATGGCGCGCACCGTACTGGCCGCCAGCCCAAACTGCCGGGCCACCCGCCGCGCCGCCGCACTTTCACAAGCCTGGCCCACCGCCTCTTCGAAACGCTTGCTGAACGGCGCCTTGCTCGGCAACTGCGGCACCTTCTCCGTCTTCACGCCACAGTCCGGACAGCGCACCCGATACAGCTCAATCACCACTGTCGTGCGGTATTCCGACCAGGGCAGATCGCGTATCTCCCGCTCATAGACGTCGTAGACTTCCGTGAATTTCCGCCCGCAGCCGGAGCAGACCAGCTTCCGATTGCCACGCTTGCGCCGAACCCACAACTTCAGCGTCTTGCCCTGCTCGTCGATTTCGTGCCGGTAGACCCGGTAGCCCGGCCACCCAAGAACTTTGCTCCACTCGTTGTCCCGCATACCGCCAAGTGTAACCAGAGTTCCGGAAAATCAAAATGCCCATTTAATCAGTCGC
Source organism: uncultured Acidobacteriota bacterium (assembly GCA_963777415.1). GTDB lineage: Bacteria > Acidobacteriota > Terriglobia > Terriglobales > Acidobacteriaceae > JAEZPW01. The sequence goes on along the minus strand of CAVZQL010000009.1, from coordinate 113,667 downwards.
CGTTACAGATTCCTGTGCAGAGCCCATTAATCTATGCCACTGCGAGGCCAAAAGTCGGGTTGGTAGTTTAGCGTATCCGCGAAGCTGTCAAAGACTAGATCGAGCCCGGTTTGTGCGGCGAGTTCCGGTAGAGTTCGTTCCCTTTCATATAGTCGATAGCCGTCACTTGGCTTCGTAAACCGAATTGCCGACGCGGTAGTAGCACCGGCACGAATTAATCGCGTGGCCGGATAGCAGCCGAGCGCTTATGGGCTGTTAGAGAATTTTGCAGCGTTGGCACAGATGGTGCTGTGAGCGCTATAGCAAAGGCCTGCCGCGAATTGTCACGGGGATCAAGTAGGCCAGAGGTTTGGAGAAGCGCTGCCGACCGCCTGGAGCGCGCGTTTTCGTCAACGACGTCACGTTCCAGTGTTCTTCAACAGGGCGCCGATGACTCGTCACAGAATCTGTACGTAGCAGCGATGATCTGCTACTTGGGGTCCGCCAATGTTTCTTCTCCTGAACAAACGTGCAGTGCGTGGATTGCGCCGTTGGAATTCTTCGAACAGCAGTTCTCTTCATCTAAGCTTCACGTTCAATTGCTGGCTGAGTTAGTGAATAGATTCTGGAAACTCGCGCTTGCAGCGCGACCTAGCCTGTTCCGGCAGCCTGCAACTTTGAAGGAGAGCCTTGATGAAATAGGTGCTCGACTCGACTACCTTCCAAAAGACACAATGCGTCTAGTTATTCGGCACTTGGGACTTGAAGTGCCAACACACGCTAAGAACTGGTAGAGTGCCATTGCCAATGGCTCTTTCACGTGAGACCCTGAGCGGCAATGAGATTCGGTGCATCGCGGGCAAGTCCCGATGTGTCGGCTTTTGGCTAGTTGTCATTGCCGTCGTTTTTGACGCTTCGCCAATGTCACGCTTAAGGCCCCTTCTGGGCCGCGATAAACGAATACGTTTGTGTCCACTTCAGGCCACCGTTTCCGATGACCGATAACGCTTGCGCGAGGAGTGGGGAACAAAACGGGCACGGCTGAAGGGCAGATCAACAGCTCCCGCAGCGTCTCTGAAAATCTTTATACCCAGTCAATGTTCGGATCGCGGTGGTGACAATGCAAGCTGTGGTTCTCTGCGGTATCCTACGTGCAGTGTCGTGAATTCTCCTGCAAGAGGATGACCAAGGAGCACACATGCAAACAAGCGCGCGCAACACGTTTTCCGGAACCGTGACAAACGTCACCAAGGGCGCGGTGAACGCCGAAATCGAGTTGACGCTGGCGAGTGGCGGAAAATCGTCGCCGGCATCACGAACGGGAGCGTAGACCGTCTCGGCCTGACGCCAGGTATAAAGGCCTTGGCCCTGATTAAATCCAGTTGGATCATCTTGGGAAAGGACTTGCATGCTAAGAAGTTGAGCACTCGTAATGTCCTCTGTGGAACCGTGGACAAGGTTCAGGAGGGATCAGTGAATACCGAGATCGTTCTGAAGCTTGTCGGCGGCTCAGCGCTGATCGCTATCATTACCAACGAAAGCACACACTCCTTAGGCCTCAAACAGGGTGACCATGCGTGCGCCGCATTTAAGGCGGGCCATGTGATTCTCGCGGTCGAATAAGGCCAAGCGACCGAGAAAAGGTTCCGCACCTGCAAACACAGCTCTGTCTCTGAGTTCTCGGCCCATCATCGTGTGCGCGTGCCTTTCCAGTAGACCTGGAGGCACGTCCGCGCTCCTGCGCTTTCGTCAATGACGTCTATAAATAAATCTGTCTTGTGTACTGGACACAGCCCCCGCTATCTTGAGAGCGAGCGATGGACAGGCTGCGTTTCGACTCCCCCGCTTGTTCTGACGGAGATTTCCAATGGTGACGAAAATGGCAATACCCGCGGCGGGAGAAACTGCTGCGGCAGGTGCGTCGGCGAAGGCATGTACCCATCATCTACTTCAAGTGCAGGGGCCGCAACCGGGATGCAAGTGCGGCAAGCTGCGTCCGGCCAGAAAGTTGCATGCCCTGACGGGGTTATGGCTGGCGCTGTTCGTGAGCGCGCATCTGGCAATCTGCCTGACCGGGTTACGCCCGCGCCAGTATCAAGGCGCCGTCGACCTGATTCACCGGGGCCTCGCGTATCTTCCGGGTGCGGTGCTGCTGCTGGTTCTCCTTCCTCTGTTGCTGCAAGCGGCAAGCGGTTTATACCTGGCCGTCAAGGAAGGCATGAAGTACGACATCAAACGCTGCGACCGTGGCGGGAAACTACGGTTCTTCGTGCAGCGGCTCAGTGGGCTGGCAATTCTGGCGTTCCTGTTGGTTCACGTTGCGAGCATGAATGGGAGATTGCCGTTCGCGCTGCGAGGGTATGCATCAGGAGGATTGCATAACGGGGCGGCATTTGCGTCTGCCGCTTCCGCTTTTCGACCGTGGACTTCTCCGGCCGCCAATGTCATCACCGTGGCGTTTCTGTTAACGGGAATTGTGGGTGTGGCGTTTCACGCGGCAAATGGCGCGTTGTCCGGCGCAATCCTATGGAAAGTTGTTGAAAGTCCGCGAGGCAAAGCCTGCTGGAGGTACGTTTGCACCGGCGTGTGGATCGCGCTTTCGGCGATGGGAACCGTAGCGTGGTACGCGTTTACCCTGAGTCCCAACGTACATGCGATCGTAAACAAACGGTGAAGGCTTCCTGTTTCTGCCCTAACTGATTCTTCAGCGAAAGGCACTCCGAACTGATTTGGGTGCGAGTCTTTATCGCGACCGCGTGCTCCTGCTGCGCGCAACTCATGTCTCGCTTGAACTCTGGTATCGCGTCGAGTTTGCCGACGACAGCACTAACCATAAGCTCTCCAGCAATCACGTCGCTCGGATAATGCACCGCGCAAACGATGCGGCTCTCGCCATATTCGCGACCGCGAGCAAGGATCGCCTGTGCCCGTTCCGGCGCTACTTCCGCGAGCACAAGGGCGGCAGACCAGCCGAAGATAGCGTGACCGGAAGGATAGGAGTTTCCACCCTTCGGAGATGGCTCTGCCACGGGAGCGGGATCAAAACCGCAGACATGCTCCATTTGAAAACGCTGGTACGGTCGCGGCCGATTGTAATAGCTCTTCGCATTTCGCAGACCGCCGGACATATCTGCTTCAACTCTGTCCAGCAAATGAGCAAGCAATGGCGTGCTAACGGGATCAATCTCGTTGCCAAGAGCATTAGCAAAACGACTGTAGGAAAGGTCCGCGTCCGCCTGCGCGAGTTGCCATCGTGCGGAGCTGCCCGATTGCTGCCATTGCCGCAACTCGGCAGTGTCCGCATCATCTTCCTGTGACTCAATTACGGGATACGGTGGAAGTATATAGAGGAAGTTCAGGTCGTCTTCTTGCATGTACGCAGTTGCACCGTTGCCGGGCCGATGCATGGAGCCTGAATGGGGCGCTGAAACACTCGATGGAACGTTTTGGGCGTTGCTAAAACTAAAACTGCCCAGCATGAACACGAGCACCACGGCCATAAACCGTGCAAGATAGAGCAATGTCCTCGCGCGATTCAACCGCTCCGATGAGCGTGCGTCCAAAGAAGTGTTCTCCTTCAAGAACATTGAACAGTCCTCCGCTTTGGTTTTTGTAAACGACCGACCGCTCCTGGCATGGGTCAACTTGCCGCCGACCCTGACTGGGGAACGGCGGACGGCTTGTCATGGCGCCCGGCGAATGGTGATGCCAATCAACATGCGAACCGCACGGTCTGGGCTCTGGTCTCGCGGGACAACCAACTTAAGCGGTCCTTGTTTGGCATCAAACGGCATGCCTTCGCTTGCGTAGGCCACGACAGCGCCGCCGTTTTCCTGCATCGTTGGATCCAGTTCCGCTAGCGAGAACACAACCGCATAGTTGTCCGAGCCAACGGCTACAAGATAGTCGCGCAACTCTACACCGTGCAACTTCGCTCCCGCTGGGACGCCAGCCTGGTTCAACAACGCCGAAAGTAAGACACCTTCATACTGCCGAGTGGCCTTGCTGTGCGACTCCACAGCGGTGACCTCCTGGTGTGGCATCTGCTTCAGTTGCTCCAGAGAGAAGACGGTCTTTTTGCCGTCCAATCCTTCCACGGTCAGGGCCGGCGTTTGCTCCGCTTGCCCTTGTACGAGCGCCAGCCCGTTAAGTATCGCCAGAGGCAGCAACAGGCTCGATATCGTGATCATCATGCATTTTCTCCTCTCTATAAGTGAAAAGCGGAGCGCCGCTTTGCTGATTCCAGCAGCGCTCCTGGGGAGGCTCAGTTCATTCGGATATCAGAAGCTGTATCGCGTATTGAAATACCAATTGCGGCCCGCTTCCGGATAGCCCGCAGCGTAGTAGTAGTTGCGGTCGAGGAGGTTCTTCACGCCGGCTTGCACGGTGAAGCGTTTCCGAACCGGAATAATGGCGCCAATATCAAAGGTGGCAACCGGCGCTTGATAATAAAGAGCGCTGCTGCCTCCATTCGTATCAACGATGTCGTTACCGCCCTCGTACCGCGCGGTCACCAAAGCGGTCGCCTGGTGGGGCAGGCGAATGGTGGCGTTGCCGACGAGCTTGTTCTTAGGCAGGCCAGCTCGGACGTTGTTTTTGAATGCCGACCAGCTCGTGGCAGTCATGGGCGCAACCGTCAGGCTCGAGAAGTCGGCGTAGTTGAAGGCGTAGTCTCGAGTGAGATAACTGTAACTCGCGTCCAGGGTCAGACGAGGCAAGGGGGTGCTGCGGACTTCGACTTCCACGCCTTCGTGAACCTCTGAGCCGAGATTCATGGACTGGCTGCACTGTCCTTGATAGGTTTTGGGGCTGTACTTTGACGCTCCGGGATCAGCATCGTTCGCCGGGCAGGTCGCGGCCAGATATCCGGCATGGGTTGCCGTATAAGTCGGGTCCGGCACGTACCATGCTTCGATCGCATTCCGAAGGCTGCTGTGGAACAGTTCTACGGTAAGCAACGTCTTAGCCGCGAAGGATCGCGAATAGCCGACGTTCCAGTTGCGGCTGTGCTCGGGCTTCAAGTCTGGGTTTGGCAGAGCCGACCCCATCTTGTACGAATAACTGTCCTTGAGCAGGGGGAAGCGGCTGCGGTCGGCGAAGGTCACGAACACGGAATTCGATTCGCCGAAAGAATACGCGATCGACGTCTGCGGGTTGTAGGTCCAGACATGCGCGGTGCAACCGGAGAACTCGGAGTTGGTAAGCGACGAGAGGCAGGTTACCGGCAGCAGCGCTGTCAGCGCGCTGTTGTAGGTCTGGGCCTGCAAGCCGTCCAGATGGTCGGCGCTTAAGCCCAGCGTAGCGGTGAGACGAGGCGCAAGCTTGACCACGTCCTGTAGACCGATGGAGGCTTGCTGATCCCGGTCGACTAGATAGGGCGTGACCAACGGATGTGGCGATCGCCCTGGATAAATACCGACTTCCCGGTGGGTATCGTCCTTGAAGAAGAAGGAAGCGCTAATCACGTTTCGCGGATGAATGCGGGTAACGAATTCAGTGGAGGCGCCGTCGGTGTGTTCGTCGTACTTGCTATGTTCCGACCCGCTGAGCGCCATGGTCGAGTACGTATTGTTGTCCCACATATCGATGCTGTTTCGGAATTGGTCGTAGAAAACGCGAAACTTGATGGAGCTCTTCTCGCCTATTCCCGTGTTGGATAGGAAGTAGTAGCTGTCCTTGTTCCAGTAGGGCCAGCTCCAGAATCGGTTGAAGGTGGCATTGGAGTAGGGGCCGAGATAAAGGGGAGCGCCCTTCTGTCCCTTTTGATTGGTGTAGCTGAAAACGTAGTCGTCCTGCCCTCGCGGCGTCCAGCCCACACGCCCGCTCCACTTCTCGTCGCGGAAATGCGAATTATTCTCCTCGTTCGTCATGGGCATTCCGACGTTTCCCAGCGTATTGGCCGCGTTTCCCGGAGTGAGCACGGCGTATCCGCCGGCAGGATAGGAGAAGTTGCCAGAGAGCGGCACGAAATCCGCCTGGGCCCAGTCGGCCGAGCCTTGCGCAAAGTAACGACTGGCACGGGTCCCAAGGCGTAGAGACGAAATCAACCCATTGCCCGAGCCGGTTCCGATCATGCCTTCGCCCTCAAACCGCTGAGTGGGCTCTTTGGTCACGAGGTTGATTGCTCCCCCCAAGCCGTTGGGGCCTAACAGTGGAGAGGAGACTCCCTTGGAAACCTGAATCTCAGCCACGTCACTGGTTAGAAACCGGCTGAGATCGATATTTCCGTCATAGGGAACGTAAATCGGAATACCGTCCAGATATAAAGGCACTTGGCCGCTGCTGCTGAAGCCGCGTATGGAGTACTTCGCTTCGTTGCGAGGTCCGGAGGCGTGCTGGACCTCGACGCCGGGCAGATAGTCCAGCGCCTTGGTCACATTCACCGCGTCGCGCTCAATAAGGTCGGCTTGACTGATGCTACTAGCCACTGGGGACAGAACTGGCAGCGATTCCGAAACGTTGATCTGGGTGACGCCGAGATGAAAGGGACGTGCGGGACTCTGCTTCATGATGGCGGCAACCGTCTCGCGCAAGGCAGAAATCTGTGCGTGCGTCTGTTCGGGTGTCCACGGCTGCGCGGGCGCTTCCGGCAACGTGACGCTGGTGCCCGGATGGAACTTCAGCCAGGCTTCGACTTCAGTACGAATGCGAACCACGGTATCCCGTTGTTCGTCCGATTCGACTGAGGCGTTGTTGCGAAAAGTGAGGTCGTCAAGCCAGGTCAGCGGCTTTTCCGTCTGCGCGAGCAATTTGCCGGAAGCCAAACCCAGAAAGAGGACCACAATGGCCGAGAGAATAATGCGGCGAGTGAGTGTTATACAAGACATTGTGTTGTTTCCTGTACAGTGGCGTTGATCGGTATCGTATTTGCATTTACCGTTGGCAGGCAACGCGTTTGTATTTATGAGGCTTATAAAAAGAAGTAAATATCCATTTATAAGCAAGTGTGAAATTGTCTTGTATGCGATATGAATGTCTGTTATCAGAGAATGTGATCAACCCCAATGGTGAATAAACATTACTTCTCGACCAAGAATTTGGTGACCATGGCGCTGCTCGGCAGCCTGGGAGCCACCCTTTCAACCTACGTCGGCTACTTGGGCAAGGCGTTCGGGAGCGCCATCGGCTTGCCTTTCGGCGGCCAGTTATTAAGCGGACTGCACGTGTTCTGGCTCATCCTGGTGCTGGCGCTGGTAGATAAGAAAGGCGCCGGTTTGTTGGCTGCCATTCTGGACAATGTCGTGCAGTTCCTGATGGGGAGCCACTTAGGAATCTTCGTCCTGCCGGTGGGCCTGCTTCAGGGGATGTTCGCGGAGTTGGGCTATTGGCCCCTGAAGCGGTACAGCCGTTTCTTGGCCTTTCTGGTGGCTGGCGGGTTAGGCACGTGGTCGAATCTGCTGGTCGTCCATTATGCGTTCAACATGTTCGGGACCAAATCTTTGTTTCGGGCCGTGAGCGCTTGCGCATTTGTTTCGGGCGTCGTATTTGCGGGTCTACTCCCGTACGCTGTCGTCAAGATTCTGCGGAGTGCCGGCTTGATTGCGCAACCGGAAGTGATTGGCACTTTTCCCGAAAACAAGCCAGTTCATCTCGAATCCTAGCGTCGCCGGGCGAATACCAAAATGAACACAGCTGCCACGAAACCACGCACGGTTGACCAACCCGTTTCCGGGGGAGCGGTCATTTCCGTCCGGAATCTGAACTTTGCCTTCAACGGCGGGTCGAGTCGCGCGCTGCGAAATGTTAATCTCGATGTCTTTCCTGGGGAATTCGTGGTCATCGCCGGCCCCTCGGGCTGCGGCAAATCCACATTGTCGATGGCCATGGCCGGACATATTCCGCACGTCATCGAGGGCCGCATGTCCGGTGACGTGTGCATCGACGGGGTGAATACTCGACAGCTCGCCCTGTGCGATATCGCCGTCAAGGTCTCGTTGTGCCAGCAGGATTCCGAAGCGCAATTCTGCACCCTCACAGTTCGCGACGAAGTGTCGTTCGGCCCCGAGAATGTGGCTCTGCCCGTTGAGGAAGTGCTGCGCCGTCTCGATACGTCGCTTGCGTCGTTAGATTGTTCGCACCTGAAGGAGAGCGAGATATTCCATATCTCGGGAGGAGAACAACAGCGCGTCGCGATTGCCTCCATGTTGGCCATGGATCCGGATGTGCTCATTCTGGACGAACCTACTTCAAGCCTGGACCCGGACGCGGCGCTTGAAGTCTGGTTGGCCATCGAGAAGCTGCGAACCGAGCGCGGGATGACGATCATCGTCATCGAGCATAAGCTCAACCGCCTGTTGCCTCTTGCGAACCGGTTGGTCGTCATGGCGGACGGCGAAATCGTGCTCGACGGGCCGCCCGAAAAAATCCACGGCCAATATCTGGAGTTGTTGCGGCAGCGCCGACCTCTGCGCGTTTCGCGGCAACAGAGTTGGCCGGAGCCAGTTGTCCGCAATTCGATTCGAGTTCGAGATTTGAAATTCGCGTACGGCGAGAAAGAAATCTTACGGGGCGTTTCACTGAATGCAGACTCGGGTGAATTTATCGGAATCGTAGGAGCGAACGGTTCGGGGAAAACCACCTTTCTTAATTGCCTTACCGGGCTCAACCACCCGTCTTCCGGAGAAGTCGAGGTAGCAGGCGTCGATGTGACACGCACCAGAATCTCCACGATTGCGCGGAAGGTCGGATTTGTCTTCCAGAACCCGAATCATCAGTTGTTTGAGAACACCGTAGTGGACGAGGTCGCCTTCGCCTGCAAGAACTTCGGGATCGACGGAGATAACGCAGTACGGCAGGTGATGGATGAGTATGGAATTGCAGGCTACGCCCACAGCCACCCCTTGAAGCTCAGCCACGGAGAAAAGCGGCGACTGAACCTCTGTTCGGTGCTACCGCACGATCCCAGCGTCATTCTCCTCGACGAGCCGTTCATTGGGCAAGATTTCGTCAACACCGAGCAGATCGTCAGCGACCTTCTGCGCCTGAAGCGCGCGGGGAAAACGATCGTGATGGTCTCGCACGACATGGACGTGGTGTTCAAGTACTGCGACCGGGTCGTGCTTTTCGATGCAGGCCGGATACTGGTTGACGATGTCCCTGCGCAGGCGATCGGTGCGATAGAGGCGGTAGGCAAAACGGCATTTATTCCCACGGAACGGGAGGAGCGGCTCGCGTGATCGTTTCATACAGCAAGGGCGAATCCGTATTACATCGACTGAATCCCTTGTCGAAACTCTCCGCTGTGTTCGCCGGATGCACCGTGCTGTTTCTGTTCGACAGCCTAGCTGTCGTTGTGGCCGGTCTTGTGGCAGTGGGCGCACTTGCCGTTGCTACCGGTGCGAAACAGGTCTTGCAATTGGCGCGATCGAGATTTGCTTCGATCCTGGGATTGTGGCTCATTTTGGCGAATGCAGTCTTTACTCCCGCTGGCAAAGTTCTGGTGGCGATGCCGCTTTACTTCTTCCGTCTGACGATCACCGATCTCGGCCTATTGATCGGAATCATGATGGCGGCAAGATTGATGACAGTTCTGCTCCTGAGCGGACTGTTTATTAGCACCACCGATCCCGCCGCGCTCGTTTATTCCCTCATGAGTCGCGGCCTTCCTTACCGGTACGGCTTCATGTTGATCGTGATGCTGCGCTTCGCGCCCGTCTTCGAACGGGAAAGGAAGACCGTAGCCAATGCACAAAAAATGCGGGGCCTTGAGATCGACAAGCGCGGAGTGAAGAATCTGTATCGCTCCCTCCGGTACACATTCGTTCCGCTCATCGTATCGGCACTATCGAAGGTTGAAACCCTTGTGGTTTCGATGGAAGGGCGCGCATTCGGTAACAAGGGGACGCGGACGTTCCTCGCCGAGGACCGGTACGCGCGACGAGACAAAGCGCTGATCTTCGTTTCCCTCTCGGTTATCGCTTTGCTACTTATCGACAAGGCGGCCGGGTGGTATCCGTTACCCAGCTTGGGGGCACGGTAAAGTTGACTTCTGCTGGGTCGCATCACGATTGAAGCCCGCCCGGCAACGACAAAGGAGAGAATCTTGAGCAAGTGGGAGATGTACGACGAACTCATCACTGCAGTCCCCGAAGACTCCGTAGTTTCGGGCTGTCTAGTCGGCTGCCACTGGTGCTTGGTGCGTTCTGAAGGCACGGGGCTGGCAATGTCTCCGCGAGAAACTCGCGGCGGTTTCCGTGAGGCAGGTCATATCGCTGGCCGCAAGACCCGCGAAATTGCCGGCTGGATCAAGTCGTGGAATTTTCACGAGGCCGCGATAGGACTGGCCGCCATCAATTCCGCGATCAATGCTCCTCAAGTAGTAGAAGAAAAATGTGGGGTGGAACTCGACCATGCCTCGGGTGACGACTCATTTGCCCGTATGCTGGATGACTTGCGAGGCAAGAAGGTCGCCGTCGTTGGCCATTTCCGCAATCTGGAGCGCGTGGCCGCCGTCAGCCAGTTATCGATTCTGGAACGCATACCGGAAGACGGCGATCTGCCCGATCCGGCCTGCGAGTACATCCTGCCTGGTCAGGATTTCGTTTTCATCACCGCTACTACTTTGATCAACAAAACGTTGCCGCGTTTGCTCGAACTCAGCCGTGGCAGCCGCGTAATTGTGGCTGGTCCCAGCACTCCGCTGACGCCGCTGCTTTTCAAATACGGTATCAACATGCTTGGTGGTCTGGTCGTCGAGGAACCGGAATGTATCTGGAGGGTGGTGCAAGAAGGCGGACAACACGGCATCTTTGCGGCGGGATCGCGCATGGTACAGGTGGAAAATACAAATGAATAATACTGAATGGCAGCAACCAGTCACGATACGTCCTGTTGGCGTCGTTTCTTCAGAACTGAAGGAATTCAACCAGATTCCAACCTACGGCGAAGAGAGTGTATTGGTCATCCGCGAGGATCTTACCGACGCTCTTACTTGGCCTTGAGCACTTTTCTCATCTCCACGTGGTTTACTACCAGCACCGGCGCAAGGAATGGAGACGGCGGGCAGGGCTGCCGGAGAACGACGGTGAAGCTCTCACGATGCCTCTCATGGGCGAGCCCACATGCAAAGGCATATATACCAGCCGTTCTCCCGGGCGTCCTTCGGGAATGGGTTCGTGCGTAGTCGAACTGCTGCGCCGCGATGCGAATCGTCTCCACGTTAAAGGACTCGATGCCGTGGACGGCACGCCGGTTCTCGACATCAAGATCTACATTCCTCGCTACGACTGCTTTCCGAATGCTGACGCGCCGCTGCACTGGTGCCAGAAAACGGAATTGACTACGACTTCGCGGCTGATGCATTGGGACACGATGAACGTCGGCCTAACGCTCGGCATGAGAGCCGGTAAGCGCGCTCTCCACGAACTTCAGGCGTGCCGTGGCGACAAGAAACAGGCGATCGTACGTGGCGGAAGCTTTTTCGCGCAAGGGGTGGAGGGAGTAACTGGATGCAGCGTGTTGCACGGCTCCATGTCCTTTGAAGACAAGCCGAAATCCATTGCAGACTGGTCGGTCCATGTCACGACTGGAGATCGCTCTGTGCTGATCACCATGCAAGACAAGCTATACTCCGGTGCCGATGAGGTGCTCGATCTGCCGGACGACGTGCTGTTCGCATCCGTCGAAGCCGGTCCGGTCATCGAGAAACGGTGACACATGGAGATGGTATTGGCCATCTTTCCTTCCCTGAATCAGGTGAGCCTCATCCGGCGAAACCTGCACAGGGAGGGAGTCTATGTCGAGATGACGCGCTCGCCGCAGTGCCTGGCTTCGACCGGATGCAGCTTTGCTCTGCGCTGTGAGGCTGGGCACCTGAGCGCGGTCGTGCGCGCAAGCGAAGATGCGGGCATTGCAATCCCCGGCGTATTTAGCGAAACCATCGTGAATGGAACACGGACCTACTTGCCGATTGGCGGGAGAGAGCGCGGCCTATGATCTATCTGGACAACGCCGCGACCTCCTGGCCGAAGCCCCGCGCCGTGATCGACGCTGTAACCAAAGCTCTGATCGAAGATGGCGGCAATGCCGGACGGAGCGGTCACCGGTTGGCCGAGCGTGCGGCGGAACGAATCTTCGACTGTCGTGTCGCTTTGGCAGAACTCTTCCACGTCGCCAATCCGCTCCGTATATGCTTCACCGCGAACGCAACGGACTCGTTGAACCTAGCGCTTAAGGGCTTCTTAAAACCGGGCGACCACGCCGTGTGTTCCAGCATGGAACACAATTCCGTTTGGCGACCGCTGGTTTCCTTGCAGCGCGGCGGCGTTGAGTTTTCCATTGCCGCCGCCGGACCAGACGGCACGGTCACAGTCGATAGCGTCATGCGCGAGGTTTGCCCGCAGACACGAATGATTGCCATCCTGCACGCCTCGAACGTGAACGGGGCCATCAATCCCATTGCCGAAATTGGCCGGGTGGCGAAAGAGCGCGGCATCGCTCTTCTGGTCGATGCTTCACAGACCGCCGGATCGATGCCTATAGATGCAGAGGCAATGCACATCGATCTGCTGGCGTTTCCCGGACACAAAGGACTGCTTGGTCCTCAGGGAACAGGCGGCTTATACATCCGAGAGGGCTTATTTCTTGAGACGCTGAAGGAAGGCGGCACGGGCAGCGAGTCGAACAGTCCATGCCAACCCAACTACGCGCCGGATCGATATGAAAGTGGAACTCTCAATATGCCTGGAATTGCAGGCCTGCGCGAGGGCATTCGCTACATTTCGGACACAGGCGCGAGCGATATCCAGTGGCACGAATGGCGACTGACGCGACGCCTTCTTGAAGGATTGTCCTGCATTCCGCGAGTGAAGCTCTATGGACCGAACATCAAGACACCAAGGGCTCCGGTAGTTTCCTTCAATGTTGAAGGCATGGAGTCCGTTGCCGTAGCTGAAGAGCTGGACCGCCGAAAACAGATCGCTTGCAGGCCCGGTCTCCACTGCGCCTTTCTTGCCCACCAGACGCAAGGGACGGAGAAACTTGGAACTGTACGGCTGAGCTTTGGCCACTCGACTACCGAGGCTGCGGTAGAAGAGGCCCTGGATGCGATCAGAGATTTGGTTGCGAAGTAATTACGTCAGCTCTTGCTGGGCGGCCCGGCTCTGTTGCCTTCTGCCGGCCGTTCGAAGCGGTCATCTGCAACAACTCCCCTAGGTGATGTGCCTTCGTACCATCCAATACGCGTCACCGAAAAATGGTCGAACGCCGGCAGATAGGGCTTGATGTCCAACAGCGGAGTACCGTCCAGCATATCCACTCCGGCAACGCGTAACACGTGTCCGTCGATCCCCAGAAGGCGAACTGCCGACATGCCGATGCGGTTGGGCCGGGCTGGCGAGCGGGTAGCGAAAATTCCGTGCGGGTGTTGTGGATCCAAATAGGGTTTCACTACAAGCTGAGGTTCGGACGCGCGGTCAAAATTGTAAAGCAGCCAGATACGCTCGAATCCTTCGAGATCCTTCACTCCATCCGCAAATTCCGCAAAAATTTCGATCGTGCCTTCGACGTCATCGCCGCCCGCCGTTTGAATCGGAGTGCCTTGAGCCCGCACGAAGGGCGTATGAATCAAGCCAATTGCGGAAACTGAGATGTTGAGTTGAGGCTTCATTTCTGGCGATCACCGGCAGTTTTCACGTCATATCCCCAGAGAGCTTCCAACTCGCGTCTGAATGCATTGTGGCCAAGGGTCTCGATCAATGCCTCCACTTGCGGCAGCTTCGCGTAGGCCTTGCGAAAAACTAAATCGTACCGTTTCCTCACCAGCGGGATAAAATCCAGCCCCAGCGCCCGCGCTGTGGCTCTGGTGCTGATGCAACAATCCGATTCTCCCTCGCGGATCTGGCGAGCTGCGGGAAGGTGCCCAAGCGCAATTCGGTCATATCCTTTGACCGCCTTGCTGTTGATTCCGGCGCGTTCCAGCAGCCTTTCCAGCAACACGAGGCATCCGGCGCCCGGCTCACGGTTGGTGATGCTCACATCGGCGCGAGTAAGATCGCCAATGCCGTGAATCTTTTTGGGATTGCCCGTCGCAACAACTATCCCTTCTTCCCACAAGGCATAGCGGACGATCTCTGGAGTTTGGCTCCCAAACATCTTGCGAATGATAGGTAGGTCCGAGACGTCCGCCTCGCCTTCGGCAAGGTGAATTCCTGCAACGTGAACAACACCCTCTTTTAACAACGTCAATGCTTGCGAACTATTTTGATACGCGATCACCAGGCCAAAACCCTGGCGCTGCATGTAGCGCGCCAATACGGGCGCACTGGGATCGCATCCGGCCAGCAGCAGCCGCTTTTCTGATTTGTAGTTGTCCTCTAGAACCTGCACTTTTACCTTCGTTGCCCGCTTCGGACCCGGCACGGAATCTACAACCAAGGCGTCCGCGGCTGGCAAGCCCCAAGTGCTGGATTCGGCGGGAACCCCGATTGTCCGAGTACCGACACGGCACAGGTGCAACGGCTGTCCGGGGCGCGCGATCCAGTCCTGTGAAGAGGGCGAAAGCAGTTCGACTTCAGTGGTTTGGACAGCCTGGGGAGTCTCATCCTCAAGGCAAAAGATATCTTCCACAGTCACGGCCAGCACTCGCGCAAGTTTGAGAGCAACCACCGCGTTGGGAACATAGCTCCCAGCCTCAATCGCGTAAATAGTTTGGCGGCTTACCCCAATCGCCGACGCCAATTGCGCGGTCGAAAGACCTCGTTTCGACCGCAATTCGCCTAAGCTATTACGCACGTCCATCGGCGACCCTTCGCATGCATCGGAGATTAGTCTCCATAATACTCCAATGTAATTTATACGAGAATAGCCCCCTGCAACCACGTTGGGCCGAATGGGATTCAAAACGGTGCCGCTCGGTAACTTCCGGTTCGTCACCCGACAGGAACCACAGGGTCTTGAAAAACAGTCTCGCTATTTTTTGCAGGGCATCTGCGCACGAAGAATTCAATTACCGGCCCCAGATGCGACGCCGTTCAGCACAGCTTCTCTATTCTGGCACCTGGGTAATGTGCTGTTGATCGGGATGCCCCTGCCACGTCCGGGCGGAAGCGCAAAACCAACAAGCGCCTCGATGCTACGGGGGGGAGGATACGTCAAAGAA
Organism: uncultured Acidobacteriota bacterium; assembly: GCA_963777415.1. GTDB lineage: Bacteria > Acidobacteriota > Terriglobia > Terriglobales > Acidobacteriaceae > JAEZPW01. Next base: position 98,591 of record CAVZQL010000009.1, on the reverse strand, counting down.
ACACTGGAAAACGAAATCGGATTCTTCCGGAGGTTAGGCGAAAATAGCGTGATAATTCGCAACCTGCAACGAAAGAAGAAGGACGGCAAAGCCCGCTCGCGCTCTGCGACACCGATTATGTAAACAACAAACCGATACAGTGTTTACTTGTTCAGACAAGATTATGCTGGCACGCATGTCCCTGACATTGGTTCCACAGTACACAAGACACACCAGGCTCACTTCGACCAAATTCGTTTGAGGGAAGCAAAGCTCTTGCGGCTTTCATCATTGACTACCGCAGGGTCTATGCGCTTCGAAAGAACCCCGCTACTGAGAATCTCCACTCCGTCGTGTTCGGCACTCGTAGCTGCATGCCGGTCTCTGTATGACAATAAGTCATCCCACATGCACCTCCGGAGAAGCTCTGTTACCTCCCTTGAAATCCCTACAAATGTCACTGGCGCAGTGATTGTCCGGGTCGCTTCTTCAAAGGTTTCATACTTGAGCACACTTCGTCTCGCCAGACGGGCGTCAAACCACGATCCTCGATAGAGCGAATCTGAGACCTGCGGCTCAGTCGAGCGTGCGCGCACAATTAGATCAGCGGGTGCTTCCGTCGGCGCGGGCTGCCCGTTATTCAAACTCTCAATGACTCTTCCCAGCCACTGCGCCATAACGAGCGAACGCGCATTCTGGAACGTAGGGTGCGTAGCACGATAGAAGTTTTGATAGGAGCGCAAAACACAGGCGAGCTCGTCACTTTCAGAAGCTGCGCGTGCACCCTGGTCACGTTCTGGTGGGGGATCAATCAGTGTAATGAGAGACGAAATGCCAGAACGGTTTACGTGACGATAAAGCGCGACCGAACCAGTACAGCCGGCGATCGCGACCGGAAGGCTGTTCGCGCTACAGACAGGGGCCTTGGCCAGATAATCCAGTGTTTGATCCTTTTGTTTTCCGATGTCGTTACACATGCCTTGAACGGAGGTTTCGTAGGTTGTTCCCTTTGTTTCATGGAAAAACCGTTGTCCGTCGGCGTAGTATTCGAAATCAACCCGTCGCGTGCGTCCGGTGGCCCGGAATCGTTGGAACCGGTTTATCTCAATATCCAACTCAGCATCCAACGCAGCAATTCCGAGTGCAACTCCGACTACTTCGCTTAGCCGTGTAAGCGTCTCGGGGTCTGCGTCTGTGATGAGCTGTTGGGGTTCGAATGTGAGGTAATCGGCATACAAAGATTGAAGTGCTGTCCAACGCTGCTGTGCCAACTCAAAAGTAGCCAAGCCTGCTTTGTCTCTGTTCTGCAGAGTTAGTGTGCCCAAGGCGAAAAGTCGCTCCTGAGATACAACCGCTTGTCCATTTCGCGGAAGAGCATCGCCGGCTTTAAGGCGGGGGTGTTGGCCGCAACTGGCCTCGACGTTGATTGGGATCTGCAAACCTTGCCACAGATTATGCACCAGCGGGACAGCTTCTTCTAGTTATCAGGTGATGACTATCAGGTGATGACTTGTTGGCTCAGGGCGGGCTGGTCTTCCGATGAAACGCGCTTTTTCGCTGCGGGTCTCGTCTCGGGCGAATCACTTGCTTGGTACCGCTCGCACAACGCGCACTTGCTGCCCAGACGAAGAAATCGATGTTCACATGCCTAACTGGTGGCATATTCGTGATCACAGTAGCGATGCCGGGCACAAGTTCCCAAGCTCGGCTTTCACACATCTGGCAATACTGGCGGCACCCGGCATAGCGGCCGCCGTTTCCATCCTAGCCGCGACACTCGTCTGCATGGCTGGAACGCTCTGGTCTCCAGAACCTGTGAGGATCGTAAACATCGTGGACAGGAATCAGCATCGCGGCGGAGCAACCGTTCGCCAAAACATCGATTCTGCGGCGACGCCCACCGCACAATCGCATTTCTTGGCTACACCAAAGGGGCGAAGCGTCGCTTTTCCGAGCACTCCGGTCGCCTCCTTCAAACCTGTCGTCGCAAACACGCCGACGGCCCAAGGCCAATCCATTGGAATGATAATGATGCTTCCCAATCCGATTGCCTTTGGGGTGATTGCACAAATTTGCTGGGTTGTAGTTCTGGGAATTCTTCTCTGGATCTTGCCCAGTGTGGCCGCTGCTCTGAATGGAAGGAGCTGTACTGATGTGGACCGCACTGCGGGTGCCGAAAGGAACGCGGCGACCACAATCCAGTTCGGGCGTTGCTTATATCGAACCGAACCATACCGCAATGAAACGAATTTAGGGGGAACCGGTGACGGCCGAACAATACTTGCAAGGTAAGGAAGATGTATACCCTGAGCTGTTTGCCGAGTCCGCGCGGGCGCTAGTGCCGCTTCTGGATCGATGCTCTCGAATTCTCCTGGATCGACACGCCCGCATGGCTGAATTAGACACGGCACGGCAACAACTCTGCTTGCGGCCACGAATTACTTGGAGTTAATAGACCCCGCAGTTTTGAGCCGGCTTCCAGAAAAGATTGAGATTCCTTTGCCGGACGAGGACTGCCGATGTCGCCTCATCGCGTTGATGCTGCGGAAGAAGAAAAAAGGAGTGTGATCTGGAAGCCGCTGCCGAATACCTCGCGAGTATTTCGAGTGGAATGTCCGGCCGGGACTTGAAAAACTGGATTGCCAATGCCGAACAACAAGCTATTGCACGAGCGGCTGATAAAGGAGGTACCGAGCACTTTGTCCTAAAGCTGCGAGATCTCGAAAACACTCAGACGGCAGGTGCTTGATTGCAAAGTAGCGACGGTGTCGGGATAATGCCTTTGCCGTTCAACATTGCATGACTAAAAGCAAGCAGGAGGTCGAAGACAACAATGGTCAAACCCACAGTCCCGAACCTGGCGGACCCGGCCGAACGCAGGCGCCTCAGCGCGAGCGCCGTTCGGGCTTTCCTGAATATCGTCCAGAAATGGGAACTGACTGAAGATCATGCCCGGGCCCTGCTCGGCGGAGTGGCTTCGTCGACCTATGATGCATGGAAGGCCGATCCGGGCAGCGCGAGCCTTGATCAGGACACCATGACGAGGATCTCGCGCCTCATCGGCATCTTCAAAGCCCTGAACATTTGCTATGGGAAACGGCTGGCCGACCAGTGGGTCAGGCTGAAGAACACCGGACCTCTGTTTGCCGGCCAGCCCCCGATCGATTTCATGATCCTGCGCGGACAGGCGGGCATGGCAGAGGTACAACGCCTGCTGGACAGCCGGATGATCGGCAATCGATGAATGCTCGCGCTCCCGGCAGACGAACGTGCCAAGTTTACAGTTACCGGAAAGATTGTTCCGATTATTCTGACATTTTGCTATAACAGGCATATTTCTACCAGATATGGAATTACTATTCAAAACGCCGTCTGAACTGCAAATACTGCTGGGGGAAAGACTGCGGCAGTTGCGTTTGTCACGCAACGCCGACCAGGTAGAGACGGCCGAAAGGGCTGGCATTTCGGAAAAGGCACTGCGGAATCTTGAAGCAGGCCGCGGCTCATCCGTCCAAACGCTCGTGCGGGTTCTAAAGGCACTGAACGCGCTGAACGGAATTGAAATGCTTGCTCCGGTGCCAGTTGTGAACCCCATGATGCTGTTGCGCACGCACTCGGAGCCGCAACGAGTTCGCCGTCCGCGCGGCCCCCGCAAAACGAAAGAACAATGATTTCGATGTTTCGCCGCGTGTCGCACTCTCACGACCAATTTTGTCATACTTGATGGGCGCAAAGGAAACTTTGTAACCACCTGAGCCGCAAGTCACTTACCCCGGCAGATCCTTTCCCAAATCAATCCTTTAGATTCAAGCTCTTGCCCCGCGCTTTTGCAGCAAAATCTGGAGACCGTAGATGCGCATTTCCACGCGGCTCTCTCGCCGAAAGCAATCTTCCACGGAGGTATATGCATTCAAAAGAATACTTTCAGTGCCGCCGCAAGTGGCGAGTAAACGCATCGTCTCGAGGAATCCACATCTCTGGAGGATTGTTTATGCGTTTACGTTTCAGCTTGAAAGATCGGCTGTTATAGACGTTCCCTCCAGCGTACTTAGGGTTCGTCAGTATCTGGTGGACCGTTCCACCTGTCCACGGGTGCCCAAGATCAGTGACGAGGCCCCCTGTGAATTCAGCCAGTTTGCGATCTCAAGTTCGGATTTGTGCTCTCGAGTGAAAAGCTCATATATATGGCGAACAATTTTTACCTCGTGGTCCGGGCCCGGCACCAGAATGACACGATCGGGTCTGAATGCTCTTACGTTTGCCGCGCGAGAGAAGTTCCTTTGAATTGCCGTCGCGATCGATCAATAGACGGCGCAGTCCGTATCCGGCAGGTCCGCCTTGACGAAATCCGAGCTCAATCAGCCTGCATTGTCCGGCAAAAACTTTTACAGAGAGTTCTTGCTCACCGAAGTGAAGGGTGTGCTGGAAGAACTCGATGGCTGGATCAGGCATAAGCTGCGGGCACGGCTATGGCGGCACTGGAAACGCGTTTACACACGGGCGAAGAATCTGATGCGGGCCGGACTGAGTGAGAAACGAGCGTGGCTGTCGGCCACCAATGGGCGTGGCCCGTGGTGGAACGCCGGAGCCTCGCACATGCACGCAGCCTACCCGAAGTCATGGTTCGACCGCATGGGGCTAGTTTCGTTGCTGGATACTCAGCGGCGCTTCTCGCTTGCTTCATGAACCGCCGGATGCGGAACCGCACGTCCGGTGGTGTGGGAGGACGGCGGGGGTGACCCCGCCTCCTACCCGATTGAAATTGCCTTCAGCCAATAAAAAAACGGGCAATGACTAGCCGCCGCGGAGTGGAACAGGGTGGACGCTCCAACCACTTTTGCTATAATGCGAATACCCCGTCCCACGAGCGGTTTGGACGACTGTTTTTTCAGAGTGGCGCTATCGTCTAGGGGTTAGGACGTGAGATTCTCAATCTTAAAACCCGGGTTCGATTCCCGGTAGCGCTACCAAATCAGTTTTCTCCGGGCTTGGATGGCGGCAAGCCTTTGAAAAGGAAGCTGGTTTCCTGAGTTCGATAAACACCATCCGTGTACTCCACTCCCTGCGGAAAAAGAACCTGCTGCAAACGCTGCTTCTGGTCAAGCGCACACCGTTGCTACATCGTCGCCGTGTTCAGGAGTAGGTTCTCCGCAAAATCGAGCACCTCGTCCACTTTCACTTCATCAAGCCGCGCCTGACTGAGCTTTAAATCACACGCTCTAACTCGTCATTGAGCGCGTCCCGCATTTGGTCGTAGTCTTCTCGCTCAATGCTCCGCTGAAAGATGAACGCTTCGTTTAGCTTGCGCTTGCGCTCTTTCAGTTCGCCGTGTTGCTTCTCGTACTTGAGTCTCACTCCAGGGGTTCACTTCAACCAGCTAGGCCCTCCCCCTTCGGCGAAATTCGTAAGTTGTTACAAACACGACTAGTTACAATTTCAGCCTCGTTGAGCCTAACTCAAGGCATTGATAATGTGGGACTTAAGTCCGTCAGGTTACCATGGTAACCAACTCTGGTTTCAGCCTCTACATACATTTTAGCAATTTGGAAGGGGTAAAGCCGACACCGGCAGACAGATTATATTTTCCTTGGAATCAGCAGCTTACGTAGTTTTTGGCAAATTGCGGGCCTTGACATTTACGCAGAGGGACGCAAGAGTTACGCCGAGGGAGCAGAGGAAGCGATGGTAGCAGAGGGACGGGAGAGAGGAAAAAATTCGGAATTTGTTGCTGTTAGTGGAAAGCGGGAAGAGACAGTCTTCCGTGAGCCGTCCCCAGACTTCTGATCGCACCCTCCCTTTGGGAAGGGTGCGGCACCCAGCATCCAGTTTTTGAGGCTATTATTTGAGGCTATTATTAGTTTCCTACCTTGGCTGTCTTCTTCTGACTACTGATCCAGTCTGTGGTTCGCGAGTCCAGAAGGTCGAGAGGCAGCGCGCCGCCGTTCAGGATTTCGTCATGGAAGGCGCGGATGTCATAGTGGCTTCCGAGTTCGGTTTGCGCGCGTTCTCGCAGCTCGAGGATTTTCAATTGCCCGAGCTTATAAGCGAGCGCCTGCGCCGGCAGAGCGATGTAACGATCAGTCTCTGCCTGGATATCGGGCTCGTCTTCCGAGGAGTGCTGATGGAAGAAGTCCACCATCTGCTGACGCGTCCAGTGCTTGTAGTGGACGCCGGTGTCGAGCACGAGCCGATTAGCGCGCAGCAGTTCGTCGGAGAGGCGTCCGAAATCGGAGTAGGGGTCCTGGTAGAAACCGATGTCCTTGCCGAGGCGTTCCGAATATAGCGCCCAGCCCTCGATGTAGGCAACGTAAAAGGCATGTTGGCGGAACGGCGGCAGCTCGGGCAGGGTCTGCGCGATGGAAATCTGCATGTGGTGTCCGGGCACGGCTTCATGATAGGAAGTCGATTCCGCGCTGATGAGCGAACGGTGCTGATAGTCGCTGGTGTTCACGTAGACAATGCCGGGGCGTGAGCCATCGGGCGTGCCCTGGTTGTACTCCGCCGAGGCGGCTTCCTTCTCACGAAACGCTTCGACGGGGCGGACCTCGAGTCGCGTTTTAGGCAGCAGGCCGAAAAGCTTTGGAAGCTCGGGCTCCATCTGCGCAATGTAATGGCGGTAGGTGTCGAGGATTTGCTCGCGGGAAGTCGGGATCACTTTCGGATTCGTTTTCAGCGACTCGCGGAAGCTCTTCAGATCGGAAAAGCCAAGCTTCCGGGCGATTGCCAGTTGCTCGCTCTCGATGCGCGCGACTTCCCGAAGACCGAGTTCGTGGATCGCTTCCGGGTCCATCGTGGTGGTGGTCATATGCCGGATCGCAAAGCGATAGCGTTTATCGCCGTCGGGTAGCGCCCAGATGCCGGGTTCGATGCGGCCCTTCGGTGCATACTCGGTTGCAATAAAAGTGGCGAGCTTGTTGTAGGCGGGACGGACTTCGTTGTCCACCGCCGCGATGATCTCGTCGTGGAGACGCTTTTGATCGGCGGCGGCGACGGAATCCGGGAATTTCTTAGCCGGAGTGCCGAACACATTCGCCTCGCCCGCCGGTTCGGCGATCGATTTGCATTGCCCGACCGTCTTTTCGAGAAGGTAGCGGGGCGGCATCAGCTTGTCTTTTTCGCCCTGCTTTAGAACGTCGATGACGTCGCCGAGTAACTGGGGAATCTTGTGCAACCTGCTGAGATAGTCTTCGTACTGCTTGTCTGACTGAAACGGGATATTCACGACGAACTGAGCCAGTTGGAGATGGACTCCTCCGAACTGGTCCACGGGCATCTCGTAGTTCTTCAGAGCGAAATCTTCGAGGCGCTCCTCGAGGTTTCGCACCATGAGCGCATGGTTCAGCCGCTCCTGTTCGGGAAATCCGGTGACGTCGATGGCCTCAAAACTCGAGAGCCATTTCTGAGTGTCGCGCTCCTGCTGCCGAGTGTGCGCGAGCGAAAGGTCATGCAAACGGTCGTTGTAGCGGTAATCGCCGATTACCGTGGCGAATTCCGGATTTTCCCGCAGCTCGTATTCCCACTCTTCGGCAATCAAGGTTTTGAGTTGTTGACGACGTGCATCGACATCTTTCATGTTTGCACCGTTCAGTGAGCCGCTCATAAGCAGAGATGCGAGCAGCGCGAGTCCCAGCGTTCGATTTAATAGAGACAATTGAGCTCCTGTTTAGCTGCCAAAGAGAAGTGTACGACAGGTCTATACCGCTGGCTTTGATTCACGTTGTACGCTCGCGGTTTCAGCGGCAAGGGCTACTCGCGGCTGTTCATCAATGTCAGGAGCGCCGCCGCCTGGCCGGCCTTCGAGTTGAGTTTCTGCAGGGAATTGTTGAGGAGATTAACCTTGTCCGTGAGCCCGCGCTGGGTAGCCAGTTGGATCAGCTTGTCGACCGTCTGCACGACTTCATCTTTGATCGCAAGCAGAACAGCCAGCGCCTCGGCGTGGGGGCGCCAGAGATACTTGAGATTTTGTTGACGTTCGATCTGTTCGATTTCGCTGGTCATGCGCGCGATGAGGGCGGGTATCCGGACGAGAACGCGTGCGTTTTCGCCGCGGAAGCTGCTTTCTTTCAGATAGTCGGCGCAATAGGCGTCCGACTCGGCTGGCGTCAGAACAAGGTTTCCAAAGCCCATCGGCACAACCGAACGACATCGCGGATCAGCGGTCTTAACAAAAGATCGTATGGATTCCTGAACCGAGTCGAGCCGGTTTTCCTCTTCGGATCTGGCAACGCTCGTCACCGGTCCCTGGCTGGGTTTCGGTGCGTTACTGGGCTCGATTATCGAACTCGCGAATCCCGACGATCCACGGGCTGGAGACGGCGCAGGACTGGCAGTGGCGGCCGCACCCGCCAAGGGACGCATCGTCGATTGGGAGGCGTGTAAGGGCGGTGGCGTCACCGGTAGTCTAGCCGCCGCAGGCACAACCGGCGGCGCTGCGGGGGCGGCATAAGAACCCGGTTGTGGAGCCCGCTGGGCTGCCTTGCGTGAGTCCACCGCTTTTTTCAGCTTTGACACATGGCGAAGCTGTTCCTGCGCGCGCAGGTATTCGCCAGCTAGAATTTCGCTGCCGCGAACCTCCGTAAGCTGCTTGACCGTGATAGCGCCGTGTACATGGGCGTGGATACTTCCACCGTTTTTCTGCACCTGGTCGGCAAAATTCTTTATGTGCTCCGTAGCTGCCTTGAAGAGGTTTTCAAAATTCGCCGAAAAGAAGGCGTTGTAGGGCGCGATGACCGCGAGTACATGTGGATGATAAAGCGCGGCGCCGAAAGAATGCTTCATCTGGCGAACGCGCTGGATGATGCCGGAATCCATCAGCGCGTCAAAATCCCGGAAGGCATCCACTTCGTCGCGCAGATACTCGAATTCGTCGAGAACGCGCGCGTGGTCAGGCGTGATGTCCGGCAGGTCGGAATCTTCAAGGATCTCCAGCAGCGCGATCTCGAAGGGGGGCATCGGCGCGCCGCCGTCCATCGAATAGCCGCGTGTCTCCCACTGCCCGTTGACGCGCGGATTGCGATAAAGATACGTGACGAGAAAATCTGTCTTGTCGCGATCGAAATTGGAATGCGATTGCTTGCGGACGAAATAACGCAGGAGGGCCTCGGCCAAGTCCTGGTCGATGTTGGCCGTCAGCGCCTCGCGTATCATCGCGGGCGTGATCGCCAAGTCGAGCAACTTGAGCCAAGAGCGGACGCTGGCGAGGGTTTTTGCAGGATCGGCGGGCGAGCGCAGCGCGTCGGCATCGACGCCGGACGGCACCAAGACCTCGTCTTCCAGAGTCTTGCGCAGCATCTCGACGTAGAAGCCCTGCACGATCTCGAGGATCGTCAGTTCCCACTTAATGTCCGCGGTTAGATTCAACTCCGTCATGGGCAGGCCACGTGAGCGCTTCCCGAAGGGCAAACGCTGCGCAGAGCCGACTCCATACCCTCTCACGCCAGAATGTCAGGCTTAATGACAAGGATAATAGCACCGCACAGACGCGGGAAGTAGCTGTTTCAGCACTTCTCGCCCCGGCTCCCGTTCCTGGCTCATAAAACGTGGTAGTAGCCGTCGCGTTCGGCGAGTTCAACCGGGCATCCGAAGAGGGAAGAGAGCGAGGCGGCTGTCAGCAGATCGCGCTTGGTTCCGTCGGCTACGATCCGGCCTTCGCGCATGAAGATGACGCGGCCGATTTCGGGAATGATGTCGGGCAGGTGGTGGGTGATCAGGAGAAGCGCGATTCCGGCTTGCGCCAGTTTCCGCATGGTTTCGCGAAGTTCGACTTGAGCGAAGACGTCGAGGCTGTTGCTGGGCTCGTCGAAGAGCAGCGCGCGAGGGTCGTGAACCAGCGAACGCGCGATCATCACGCGCCTCGCCTCGCCCGCCGACATCTCTCCGACATTACGGGCGGCCAGATGAGCGACATCGAGCATGGCGAGCAGATCGTCCGCCTTCTGGCGCATGACAGGCGCCGGATGCTGGTGCGGCCAGAGTCCGACGCTGCTGAAGAAGCCGGAGAGAACTGCGTCGAATCCCGTAACAGGCCGCGAACAGAAGGGCACGATGTCGTTGGAGACGACGCCGAGCAGAGAGCGCAAGGTCGAGACATCCCAACGGTCCTGCCCGAAGATATGCATATAGGAACCGTTGCGCTGCAAGGGGTAGAGCTCGCGGGTGATGGTCTTGATCAGCGTGGATTTGCCCGAGCCGTTCGGCCCGAGGATGGCGACGTGCTCCCCGCTCTCGATTGTCAGGTCGAGGTCGTGCAGGACGACGCGTGGTCCGCGCATGACGGACACGTTGTGAAGATCAATCAGTGGTGGAGTTGCCATCACTGCAACTGTGCCGCACTCCAGGGGCGAATGACAATGGGAAAGTCACAGGAGGTCTCAAGCAGGTGGCGCGCGGCGGCGAGTTTTTCCGACGCAGGATTGTTCGGATCGTAGCCGTCCGCATAGACGACGGCAATCTCCGGACTCTTAGCCATACGCAGGCGGCTAATGGAGCCGTCGTGGCCGCCATCGAAGGCGTCGGCCAGGCGCATGATGCCGGCAAGTTGACGCGTAAGCTGCTGGTGGTCCGCCGAAAGCTGCTGGAACCGCTTGTGTTCGGGACGCGGGAGAGCGCCACGGTGATAGCGTGCGACCAGCGCAGCGATGATTACGTCTTCCGTGCCCCAGTTTTCGGGAGGCTGAAGTTTGGCGATGAGGCGCGCTGACTTCTTGTGGTGCCGGGCACCGGGCTTGATGCGTCCTACCTCGTGCATGATCGCGGCACATTCGAGCAAATGCCGGGGGCGGACGTCGTCAACGCAGAGCAGTTCGTTGGAGGCGAGTCCGTCATAGAGGTCGAGGGCAAAGCGGGTGACACGCTCGGCGTGCGGTGGATCGGGATCGCGAAACGATGCCCACGTCTTTAATTTCGCAAGCACAGCCTGATCGAGTTCTCCGCCGTGCGGCAGAGCTTCGCGCCACACGCCCCAGAGACTTTTTGGGCCGACCATCTTTTCACGGTAGCGGTCCAGCCGCTTGGTGCGTTCGGCAACAATCCGGACGCGCCAACGCTCACGCGATTCCGAGTCGGTAAAGACGTGGGCGGCGAGAGCCGTGTCCCAGAGAACGTCGAGGTCGTGAACCTCGCCGAGCACGTCCTGCAGTTCCTTGAGGTCGTCGCCCCATTCTTTCAGGCGCTCGGGGAGGAAATTCTCGACGATGTACCGGAAATGCTTGATGCCGATGCGGAGCTGGTGGAAGCTGGTCTTACTGCGGTTGCGGAGCGCTGCGCGGTGCAGGTTGTGAGCTTCGTGCCAGCGTTCAAGGGCGAGGTACTGGAAGGCCGGGCTGCCCACCTGGATCTTCGCGGCGCGTGCAGCAAGCGTCTTGATCGACGACTGCCATCGGGCCTTGTCAAACTGCTGCAAGGCAATGAGAGCATCCTTCTTGAGGGCAAGCTCGCGCTCGGTGAACAGGGTGCGGAGAGCAATGGTCGCCGGGTCAGCAGCGTCGCCCAGTTTATCCAGCCACTCGAGCATGACTTGCACGTCGCGGAGTGCGCCAAGCGGGTCGAAGACGGCCTTGCCTGCCTTGCGCATCTTCTGCCAGCCGGGGGAGACGTCCAGTTCGCGGAAGGCTTCGCCCATCGCACGGCAGCGCCGAATCGCGACGCGCAGGTCGTGGACGGGGTCGGCGGCAAGGTCCGTGCCGGCGCTCTCGAGTTCGTCCAGAACGCTCTGCATCCAGTACGCGAGACCGGAGCGGAGTGACTTTTCCGATGTTGGGAGGTGGGTTGCCATCAGTCAGCGAGGGGAAATTCCGTGTGCTTACATGATTGTAAAACAGATGCGCCAGTCACGAAAGACTCGCGACCAAGGGGAGGAGAACCTGCCTCAATAATTGTGCAATCTTTCATAACATTGTAACGTTGCTGAAACAGTGCTGGAGTAACGTATCAAGTTATGGCAACTTCGGTTCAGTCGTACGGAAAGTCGTTGGCCAGCAGGGCAAGTCAGCCGCCGGTTGATTCGAGTCAGAGAGCACACAGCAGGGTCGCTGCCGTCTGTTTCAGGCGGGGGGCGCGAGGCATCGAGTTTCTATTGGTGAGGACCGAGTCCGGCAAATGGACGTTTCCCAAGGGCAACATTGAGCAAGGTCTCACCGAAAGCGGTTCAGCCGAGTTGGAAGCCTTCGAAGAGGCTGGCGCAACGGGCTGGGTCGAGGATCGGCATTTTGAATCGTATCTGCACATCAAGAGAGACCGCGAAATGTGGGTGCGGGCATTCTTGATGGAGGTGTGGTCCACCGCGCGGCCACTGGAGGCGCACCGTGTGCCGGCCTGGTGCACGCCCGAACAGGCAAAAAAGAGGCTGGCGAAGTTCAGGTCCGCAAAGTACGGGAAAGAGTTGTGGCGTGTTGTCGATCAGGCGGTGGTTCGAATCGGCACGATCAATTGATCCGGCGGCAAAGTTTCAGAATGGGACACAAGCCTGGCACCCGATGCCGGGCTTTTGAGTTTTGAACCTCGATTTTCCACTAAATGTGCATCTTACCTCTCTAAGCAGTTCTGAATCGCGGTTGTTCGAAACACGGTTTCGAATGGGAGGATGGAATGGGCACAGCAGCCATGCCGGCTCCGTTGCGTCTGGACGACCTTGGCGTTCGACGCACTTTTCTTGAAGATCTAGCCCTCAAAATCACTTACCTGCGGGGAGAGATATCGCTGGGCGAACTAGCCGACCAGATGCACGTAAGCCTGGGTATCGCGGACGAAATTTTCCAGCAGTTGCGCAAACAACAGTGGGTCGAAGTCACCGGGATGACTGGGGCGGTACATCGGCTGACGACTACCTCCGGAGGCAAGAGCCGGGCCTCGGAACTGCTGAGTGCAAGCCAGTATGCCGGGCCTGCGCCAGTGCCGTTGCAACAATATCTATCTCGCGTGAGATCGCAGACAACGAGGGTTTTACAGTTTCCTCCGTCTGACGTTGAGGCGGCCTTTCATCACATGGTCTTGGACACGCGGTTGCTTGCTCGTCTGGGCGCTGCCCTGGCTTCCGGTCGCGCGATATTTCTTCACGGTCCCACGGGGACAGGCAAGACGTCGATCGCCGAAACGCTGTCGCGCCTCACGGCGCGTGAGAATGTCTGGATTCCCTACGCCGTGGAGGTGGACGGCCAGGTCATCACGGTGTTTGACCCGCACCTGCACCACCGGGCCGAAGCGGAACTTCAGAATGGTTGCGACCAGCGATGGGTGCTTTGCAAGAGGCCACGAGTGCTGGTTGGCGGCGAAATGACGGTCGAGACGCTCGACCTGCAGTTCAATCCATTGACGAAGTTTTACACCGCGCCGGTGCAGATGAAGGCAAACAACGGCATGCTGATCGTGGACGATTTTGGCCGTCAGCGGGTCAACCCGCACGAGCTGCTGAATCGTTGGGTGGTGCCACTGGACCGCCATATTGATTTCCTGACAATGGTAGGGGGCAAGAAGCTGGAAATTCCCTTCGATCTCTTCGTGGTATTCGCGACGAATCTCGACGTGGGCAAACTGGTCGATGACGCTTTCCTGCGCCGCATACAAACAAAAATAAGAGTGGATTTCGTCACCCCGGAGCAATTCCACAAGATCTTTCAGAACGTGTGCGGCGAGTTCAAGATACAGTACGACGGCACGGTCGTTGACCACGCGATCCAAATGATCACGGATGAAAGGCACCAATCGCTGCGGCCGTGCCTTCCGCGTGACCTCGTGCAACAGATCGTCTGGATGGCCAAGTACCTCTCAACGCCGCCAGTGCTCGACGATGCTTCGCTGACGCAGGCGTGCGAGAACTACTTCGTCGAGGCGGAGGGGTAAGAGCGGTCAGCGATCAGCGTTCGGTCAAAACCGTTCAACGCAAAGGACGCGGAGGACGCAAAGGTGTCAGTGCCGAGTGGTTAGTGGCGAGTGGGTTCTGCAACGGACATTGACATGTCCAACGATTTCGGAGCCAATGTCGCTGCGGGAACGCAGAGGAAGCGGAGGTAGCAGAGGGAGGGGGGACTTAGCCGTCAGCTCTCAGTCGTCAGTTTTAATACTTCCGGGCATCAAGAGGGGTGATGCGATGGTGCGGGGGGCATCAAACTGACGAAAGGCTAGATTGAGCTCACATCGCGGAGTATTCTGCGAACTGGATATTGGAGCTGTTATGTCTCTCACGCGTGCGTTCGACCTCGACTTCGACTTCTTCAAGTTAATCAAGAGTCCTGAACATCGACTGGCGTGGACTGTGGCCATCATTGCGGATGCCATCCAGATTGGGGCGCTCCCGCTGTTTGCGGAGGGGGCGATGTCGCCTGCGGACACTGCCCTGGATGCGCTGACGGGCGCGATTCTCATACGGTTACTGGGCTGGCACTGGGCTTTTCTGCCGACGTTTGTTGCGGAACTGATTCCTGCGTTCGATCTGTTTCCGACGTGGACCGCCGCAGTGTTCTTCGTGACAAGCCAGCGAGTTCGGGCGGAAGGTCCGGAGATACTGCCGCCAGGCCCGGTGCCGGAACCGCGGGGTTAGGCCTTTCACATTGAAAACCCCACGTTAGCTTCGCGGCAGCATTTGTAGTAGTGCAGGCGAAAAGCAGGTCCCTCGACTTCGCCGCCAGGAGCGGCTGCGCTCGGGATGACAATTCCTTCAAGCCTTCACTCGGGATGGCAAATCCGTGCCATCTTGATCATGCCATCTTGATGAAGAGGACGACGGCGATGGTGAAGCCCACAGCGACGACGAAGCGGCGGACGATGGTGCGTCCGACGCGGCGGGCGAGGCCAGCGGCACCGTATCCTCCGACGATGGCGGCGATGGCCATAGCCAAGACGTAGTGCCACTGGACCATGTGGTTCACGATGAAAAGGGTCGCGGCCACGCCATTGATGCAGAGGCCGAGGACGCTGGTGAGCGCGTTCATCTTGTGGATGTCGCTCATGCCCAGGATGCTGAGGGCGGAGAGCATCATGATGCCGATTCCAGCACCGAAGTAGCCGCCGTAGAGTCCAACAAAAAGCTGAAATGTGAGGGCGAGCGTGAGCCATCCGGTGGAGCGGTGGATGGCGTGGTGTCCGAGATTGAGACGGCGCTGAATGGGCGCTTGAGCGGTGAAAAGGATTGTGGCGAAGAGGATCAGGAAGGGGACGAGGTGGTCGAAGACGGCAGGCGGCGTGTAGCGCAGCAGCGTCGCTCCGGTTGCGCCTCCGATCACGCTGGGGATTGTGAGCAGCATCAGCTTGGGTTCTAGCTGGCGGAGTTCGCGGCGGAATCCCCAGATGCTGCCGAGAGTTCCCGGCCAGATAGCGACGGTGCTGGTGGCGTTGGCGGTTATCGAAGGCAGGCCGAGCCAGATGAGCGTCGGGAAAGATATGAGCGTGCCTCCGCCAGCAACGGAGTTGATTGCGCCCGCGAGGAAGGCGGCGAACGCGGCGGCGGCGAGATGGAGAGCGCTGAACAGGTTCATGCAGCGTTCATTCTAGCGTTGAGAGTTGGATGTGGGAAGCACGAGGCTCGCGCGAAAGAGCAGCGTGGTGGCTGTGTGGGTTCCTCGGTTCACGCCAGAGCGCGTGAGCCTCGGAATGACAAGTCGTCGTATGAATTTCGCTAAAGTTTTTCTTGCCGTAACCGTAGCGCAATAGTTTTCAGGTACAAGACAGACTTGAGGACCCTCTACCAGCAACTCGCTGATAGAAGGTGTTAGCTGTAGTGCACCCTCCCCTAAAGGGGAAGGGTGCGGAACCCCCTTCGTCTTTTAGGGAATCGAGGTTCGAGGACATCATGTACATCATTGGCTTAGGTGGGCCGTCCTGCACGGGCAAGACGACGGTAGCGAAACGCGCGGCAGAAAAACTTGGCGGGCAGACCATCTCGATGGAGTCGTATTACTTCGACCAATCGTCTTTGCCTGTTAGTGAGCGTGCGGAAAGAAATTTCGACGCGCCCGATTCGATCGACGTCAAATTGCTTTTGCAACAGGTTCGCGATTTTGCGTCGGGAAAAGACATTGACGTTCCCGTTTACGATTTTGCCGAACACACTCGCGTCGCCGGACGGAGTGAACACGTAAAGAACAACCCTGTATTGATCGTCGAAGGTATCCTGATCCTGCACTGGCCGGAACTGCGCTCGCAATTCGATCTGTGCGTCTATCTCGATGCCCCTGATCCGGTCTGCTTCCAGCGCAGGAAGGTACGTGACATCGTGGAGCGTCAACGCTCTTACGAGTTCATTACACGTCAGTACCAGAGCTCGGTGCTTCCGATGGCGGCAAAGTACGTGTACCCCACCAAACGCTATGCGAACCTGGTTATCGACGCGACCCAGAGCGTCGATGCGGTGGAGTCAGCTCTCGTGTCGCAGGTTCCGACGCTGACTCATTAGTCGAAGAAGTGTGCGGCGGGCGAGGGCGCCCGCCGCGACTGCCGCCGGGGTCGGCGGCGATACAAAGCTATCCCTTGGCTACATCGCGAACGTACTCGACGATGGAGCGGACGGCGACGCCGGAGGGTCCCTTGGGAATCCAGGCTTTGCCGTCTTCGATCCAGGCGGTGCCGGCGATGTCAAGGTGAATCCAGGGCGTGTCCTCGACGAATTCCTTGAGAAACATGGCGGCGGTGATGGCGCCCCCCCAGCGTCCGCCGCTGTTGACGATGTCGGCGATGTTGGAGCGGATCATGTCACCGTATTCGGCATCCACGGGGAGACGCCACATTTTTTCGCCAGCCCGGGTGGAGGCTGCGGCGAACTGCGTGTACATCGGGTCGTCATTGGCGAAAACGCCGACATTGATGTATCCGAGTGCGACGACACAGGCTCCGGTGAGGGTAGCAGCGTCGATCAGGTGAGTGGCTCCGAGCTGGCGCGCGTAGTGGAGTCCGTCGGCGAGGACGAGGCGGCCTTCGGCGTCAGTATTGATGATCTCGATGGACTTGCCGGACATGGCGATCTGCACGTCGCCCGGTTTCTGGGCGTGGCCCGAGGGCATGTTTTCCGTGGCGAGGACCATGCCGATGACTTTCACGTTTGGCTTGAGCAAGGCGATGGCGCGCATGGCTCCCAGCATGGCGGCGCCTCCGGCCATGTCGTACTTCATCTTGTCCATGTTGTCGCTGGGCTTGATGGAAATGCCGCCGCTGTCGAAAGTAATGCCCTTGCCGACGAGACCGATGACAGGCTTCTCCGGTGCGCCCGCGGGTTCATATCGCAATACGATAAGAGCGGGAGGCTCGTCCGAGCCCTGGGCGACAGACCAGAAGGCGCCCATCTTTAATTCCCGGATTTTGTCTGCTCCGAAAATTTCACACTTGAGTCCGACTTCCTCGGCCATCTTGCAGGCGCGGTCGGCGAGGATGGTGGGCGTCATGCGATTGCCGGGTTCGTTGACGAGTTCGCGGGTGAAGTTCTGCGATTCGCCGAGGATTCGGGCTTCGTTGAGCGCCTGTTCGAACTGTGCATTGTCGGACTGCTGAAGTCCCGCGATGGTGATCTCGTCGACGCGCAGATCCTTGCGGTCGCTCTTGTAGGTATCGGGATCATAGTCGCCGACGAAGGCTCCTTCGCCGATGGCGCGCACGGATTCGGCAGAGCTGGACGGCGAAACGAAAACAAAACTCTTGAGCGACTTGGACTTGAGAAAGCGAACGGCAGCGCCGGCAACTTTGCGGAGTTCAGCGGGCGAGAAGCTTTTGGCCTTGCCTCCGCCGATGAGGAGCAAGCGCTTCGCCTTAATCCCTTGCGGACGGTGGAGAAGGACGGTCTCGAACGCCTTGCCGGTAACTTCGCCGTTCGAGACGAGGTCGGTGGCGGCGTTGCGGACGTTGTCCACTCCGGACTGGACTCTTGGTTGCGGTTTCTTGTCGCCGTTGGAGCTCTCGTCGAGTACGACGACGGCGAGGCATTCGGTGTCGATGTCGGCTGGATTATTGAAGGAGAGCGTGAGTTTCATGTCGTTCCTCTAAGAACAGGTTTCACAGAACAGGTTTCAAAGAACAGGTTTCAAAGTTTCAAAGTTTCAAGGTTTCAAAGTAAAAACGGTTTGGATGTTGCGGGTGTCGAATTCGACAGACGACAATCTCTGCTTTCTCATCTTCAACCTTGAAACTTTGAAACCTTGAAACTTTGAAACCTGTCTTTAGCCTACTTTCTTGATCTCTGTACTGCCGCACGGGCCTCTTTGTCGGCGGTGCGATTGCGTTCGGTTTCGCGCTTGTCCCAGGTTTGTTTGCCCTTGGCGAGGGCGAATTCGACTTTAACGCGTCCGTTGCGAAAGTAGACGCGCGTGGGGATGAGGGTCTGGCCCTTGATCTTGGTTTTACCGACAAGTTTCAGGATCTGGCTCTTGTGCATGAGCAACTTGCGGGTGCGGAGCGCTTCGTGGTTGGTATAGCTGCCGTGTTCGTAGGGACTGATGTGGGCGTTGAGCAACCAGGCTTCGCCGTCCTTTACGAGGGCGTAGGCGTCGCGAAGATTGATGCGGGCGGCGCGCACGGATTTGACTTCGGTCCCGGTGAGCACGATGCCGGCCTCGAATTTTTCGAGCAGGAAGTATTCGTGGGAGGCGCGGCGATTTTGCGCGGCGTCGCGTTCGCCCGAGGCGATCGGGTCGCGGTGCCTGGCCTTTGGCTTATCGGATTGAGTAGGTTTGGTCTGGCGAGACATGGCGACTATTTGCGTGTTGGTAAATGGCGACTCTTAACACTATCACTAACATGGTAAAGAGTTTGTATGCTACCACAACGGACAATGATGACATTTTGGGTAGAGGTGCGTCCAACCTGATTGAGAAGCTCTGATCAGCTGCTTGGATGTATAATCAGGTCTTTCCAGCGGCTTAGAAACGTTGTGGAGACTGTCGCGGAGAAGCCGACTTTGCATCACCGGGGTACCGCAGGATTCGCATGAAACAAACAATTCGTATGATGGCGCTGTGCCTGGCTGTGTCCATGGCGCTGCCCGCCTTGGCGGAGAGCTCGAAATCACTTTACAACAAGGGTAAGGACGCCGAGGTTCGTCAGGACTATGTGGCCGCTTATCAGTTCTACAAGCAGGCATATAACCAGACCCCGAAGGACCTGACATACCGGGCTGCATATGATCGAATGAGGTTTCAGGCGTCCGCGGCGCTGGTGCATCGGGGAGTGATGCTGCGAGACATGGGGAAGCTTGAAGATGCGCTCGCATTGTTCCAGCAGGCGGCGGCCATCGATCAGGCGAGTTTCATAGCGGTGCAGGAGATAGAGCGCACGAAGCAGATGATCGAGAGCGCGAAAGGCGGGCCGACCTCAACGGCGAAGCCGCCGCAGGAGGGCCCTCTCCGCAGACGGATCGAACAAGCCAGCGGTCCTGTCGAATTGGCTCCGGTGTCGGAGGCGCCGATCACGCTCAAGCTGACCGAAGACGTCACTACGATCTATCAGACGATTGGCAAACTAGCCGGCATCAATGTTTTGTTTGACCCCGATTTACCAGCGAAACGCATTCATATTGAACTGAACGGGGTGACGCTGACGGATGCACTGGAACTGATTGCCATGGAGTCGAAGACGTTCTGGCGTCCGGTGACGCCGAACACGATCTTTGTCGCGGCGGACACCCAGGCAAAGCGGAAAGAGATCGAGTCGAACGTCATCAAGACATTCTATCTATCGAACCTTTCGGCGCCGACGGAATTGCAGGACGTGGTGAATACGTTGCGCACACTGCTGGAAGTTCAGAGGATCACGATGATCCCGAGCCAGGCCGCCGTCGTGATCCGTGGGACGCCGGATCAGTTGGCGCTGGCCGACAAGCTCATTACGGATCTGGACAAGGCGCGACCGGAAGTCATCATCGATGTGATTATCATGCAGGTGCAGCGGGACAAGATACGCAACCTGGGAATTTCACCGCCTACCAGTGCGACAGTTCAGTTGCAGAGCAACCTAACGAGCACTACCAGCACTACTACTAGTAGTACAACTGGCACCACCACGAACACCGGTGCGAACCAAATCAACCTGAACAGTATCGGGAATTTGACGGCTAAAGATTTCGTGGTAACGATTCCACCGGCGACGGTGAACGCGTTGTTTTCCGACAGCAACACGAAACTGTTGCAGAACCCGCAGATTCGAGCCTTGGATGGACAGAAGGCGTCGTTGAAGATTGGCTCGAGGATACCTGTGGCGACCGGTTCATACGGCGCCGGCTTGACGGCCGGCATTGGCGTGAACGCGCTGGTGAACACGCAGTTTCAGTACCTCGACGTGGGCGTGAACATTGACATCACGCCGAAAGTGCATCAGAACCGGGACATTTCGTTGAAATTGTTAATTGATATCTCCTCGCAGACAAACGTGGTAAACATCGGCGGGATCAATCAGCCGGTCATCGGCCAGAACAAGATTGAACATGACATTCGCCTGAAGGAAGGCGAGATCAACCTGCTAGGCGGGTTGCTGGAAGATGTTGATACGAAGAGCTTGAGCGGATTGCCGTTTCTGAGCCAGATTCCTTTGCTGAAATATCTGTTCAGCTCGGAAAACACGGAGAGGCGTCAGAATGAACTGGTGATGATATTGATACCGCATATCGTGCGCTCGCAGGAGCTGACTGCGTTCAATCAGAAGGCGGTGGATATCGGCACCGGCAACGTGATCGATCTGCGGACAATGGCGACGAAGGCTGCTGCTGCGTCCGCGCCGATTATGCCGGCGACCGCGCCGGGGCCGTCGAATGCTCCTCAGCAGGTGCCTGCTCCGCAGCAGCAACAGCCGGGAAACGTGCCGCCGCCGCAAGCGTCCGGCACCCCACAGGCGAACGTGCCACCGAACACGCCACAAACTCCGCAAACGACGCCGGTGAGTTTCAATATGCAGGTCCAACCGCAACAAACCAGTGTGGGATCGCAGTTTGCCGTGAATGTGGTTTTGAACGGCGGACAGAACATCTACTCCGTGCCAATGCAGATCAGCTATGACCCCAAGATGTTGGAATTGTCCGACGTTACGAGCGGTAGTTTGCTGTCGCAGGACGGGCAAGCGGTCGCGTTGGTGCATCGTGACGATGCGTCCACGGGCACGGTGCAACTGACGGCAACGCGTCCGCCGAACGCGGGCGGAGTTGCAGGTTCGGGAACGGTGTTCACGATGTTGTTCAAGGCCAAAGCCCCGGGGACGACCGCCCTGAACATCACGCGTACGCAGGTGAAAGACTCGTTCATGAACAGCATTCCGACGACTCCCGGCGCTCAGGCTTCGGTAACGATCAAGTGAGGATTCGTGGAACCCTCGCATCCCGCGCGAACGGGACGTCATCCACGTCTACAATGGCTGTATGAAGTTATTTCGTAACAAGCATCGAGGGTTCACGCTGGTTGAACTCATCATCGCGATCGCGATCCTGATGATCTTGACCGGCGCGGCGATACCGCTGGTGCGGGTAACGGTGATGCGGGAAAAAGAGCGTGAGCTGCGGCGTGATCTGTGGGAACTGCGAGACGGGATTGACCGGTACAAGGATGTTGCCGACCAGGGCAAAATGCAAATCAAGGCAGGCTCGGATGGCTATCCGCCGGATCTGGAGACGCTGGTGAAGGGCGTTGATATCAGCGGGAAGAAGATTAGGTTCCTGCGCAGAATCCCGGTTGATCCGATGACGGGCCAGGCGGAATGGGGGTTGCGGTCCGAGCAGGACGACCCTGAGTCGGAATCCTACGGGGGACAGGGCGTGTTCGACGTGTACAGCAAGTCCGAGGGGACGGCGATGGATGGAACAAAGTATAAGACCTGGTGACGGCAATGCCTCGGGCGGCTCGATAATACAGACTGGGACCAAATGGTGAAGCAGAACATTACAGAACGGAAAAGTGCGAATAAAAGCGCACGCTTGAGACGGCGCGACGGTGGGTTCACCCTGATCGAGCTGCTGATTGTGATAAGCATCATCCTTATCCTGATTGCAATTGTGGTTCCCATCTATAGCACTTCAGTCATTCACGCGCGCGAAACGGTGCTCCGCGACGACCTGTTTACGCTACGTTCTTTGATCCAGCAGTACACGTTCGACAAGGCTAAAGCTCCGCAGTCTCTGGACGACCTCGTGCAGGCAGGGTACCTGAAGCAAATACCAGTGGATCCGTTCACGAACGCACGCGATACATGGGTGCCCGAACAGGAAGACACGCTGATGAGCGTGGACCAGACAGCTCCCGGGATCGTTGATGTTCACAGCGGCGCGAACCAGACGGCTAGCGACGGGACTGCTTACAGCAGCTGGTAGAGACAACGGATAATCGGATAATCGGAAAAACGGAAAATCGCAAAATCAGACAACAACATCTGCGTTGAGTTCCTGTGCAAGTAATATTCCTTCTCTCCTTCCTTCCTTGACTCAAATCGGTGACCTTGTTTCGGCGCAGTTGATCGGTTTCCAGCAAAGCACTAAGATCATGCGTTATGCCGATTGAGACTGATATCTCTCCTTTCACATACGTTCCTGTGCGCGCACCGCGTGGCACCACGCTTTCCTGCAAGGGGTGGCAGCAGGAAGCGGCGATGCGCATGTTGATGAACAACCTTGATGAGGAAGTGGCCGAACGTCCGCGCGATCTGGTGGTCTACGGCGGGACCGGAAAGGCTGCGCGGAACTGGGAGTGCTTCCATGCGATTGTGCGCGCGCTGAAGGCATTGGAGAACGACGAGACACTGCTGGTGCAGTCGGGCAAGCCGGTGGGCGTGTTTCAGACGCACGAGTACGCGCCGCGCGTGCTGATTGCGAATTCGAACCTGGTGGGGCACTGGTCAAACTGGGAGAAGTTCAACGAACTGGAGCGACTGGGCCTGACCATGTACGGGCAGATGACGGCTGGTTCGTGGATTTACATCGGGTCGCAGGGGATCATACAAGGCACGTTTGAGACGTTCGCGGCGGCGGGCAAGAAGCATCTGGGCGGCGGAGATTTGACGGGCAAGCTGATCGTCAGCGGCGGCATGGGTGGAATGAGTGGAGCCCAGCCTCTGGCGGCGACCATGACGGGTGCGGCGTATCTCGGGATCGAGGCCGATCCGGAGCGGATTCGGAAGCGGCTGAAGACGGGCTATTGCGACCACATGGCGACGTCGCTGGACGAAGCACTGGGGATCATCAACCAAGCCATGAAAGCGCACCCTCCCTTCGGGAAGGGTGCGGCACCCCGCGATGATTTTGGTGCGGCACCCCGGCAGAACGTCTCGGTGGGGCTGGTGGGGAACTGCGCGGAGGTGATTCCGGAGCTGGCGCGGCGCGGCGTAGTGCCGGACATCCTGACGGATCAAACATCGGCTCACGATCCATTGAACGGCTACGTCGCAGCCGGAATGACGCTGGATGAAGTTTTCCAAATGCGCAAGAGCGACCCCCGTGGATATCTGGAGCGTTCGCTGGATTCAATCGCGCGTCACGTCGAGGGAATGCTGGAACTCCAAAAAATGGGCGCGGTGACGTTCGACTATGGGAACAACATTCGGACGTTTGCGTTCGAGCGCGGGGTGAAAAACGCGTACGACTTTCCGGGATTCGTACCTGCGTATATACGTCCACTGTTCTGTGAAGGACGCGGGCCGTTCCGGTGGGCGGCGCTGTCGGGCGAAGCCGCTGACATATACGCGACAGACGATCTCGTGTTGCAGATGTTTCCGAAGAACGAGATTCTGGGCCGCTGGATCAAGCTGGCGCGGGAGCGGGTCCAGTTCCAGGGATTGCCGTCGCGGATATGCTGGCTTGGGTATGGCGAACGAGCCGAGTTCGGGCTGGCGATGAACGCGCTGGTGAAGAAAGGCAAGATCAAGGCCCCGGTGGTGATTGGGCGCGATCACCTGGATTGCGGGTCGGTGGCGTCGCCGTTCCGGGAGACGGAGAAGATGAAGGACGGCTCGGACGCAATTGCGGATTGGCCGCTGCTGAACGCGCTGCTGAACACGGCGAGCGGGGCCTCGTGGGTCTCGATTCATAATGGCGGAGGAGTCGGCATCGGGTATTCGCAACATGCCGGGCAGGTGACGGTCGCGGACGGCACGGACGAAATGGCGAAGCGCATAGAACGCGTGCTGACGAATGATCCCGGGATCGGCGTCGCGCGTCACGTGGACGCGGGATATGCAGAGGCAGAGGAGTTTGCGACGCAGAAGGGCGTGAAGATTCCACATTAGGAAAAAGGCCTTCAACGCAAAGGACGCGAAGGACGCAAGAGAACGCAGAGGCAGCAGAGGAATGCAAGGGGGCGAGTGAGTCCACGAACGAAGAGGTCCACGCTACGTCATGCGGGGGAGCGGCAGTTGCCAGCCGATGCTCCACTGTTGCTGGTTAATATCGGACAGTTGATTACACTGGAAGATTCCGCCATCAAGAGTGGCCCACGCCGCGGGCCCGACTTGAGCAATCTGGGGATCATCGAGAATGGCGCCGTGTTGTGCTGGGGCGGGAAAATCGTCGCCGCGGGCACGACGGGCGAGGCGTTGCGCGACCGCTGGATCAAAGTTCATAAGACGCGGATTCGCGAATATGATTGCGGCGGCAGGGTAGTAACGCCAGGGCTGGTCGATTCGCATACGCATCCGGTGTTTGCCGGGCCGAGGCTGGTGGATTTCGAAAAACGAATTGCGGGCGCGAGCTACGAAGCGATCGCGGAAGCAGGCGGCGGAATTCGAGCGAGCATTGAGGGAGTACGTAGTACGCCGAAGACGCTGCTCGCGGAAAAGTGCCTGCTGACGTTCGACGAAATGCTGTCGCAGGGCACGACGACGGTTGAGGCAAAGTCGGGGTATGGGCTGAGCCACGAGGCGGAGATCAAGTCGCTGGAAGTGGTTCGCGATGCGGCACGGCGGTGGCGGGGAACGGTAGTCGCGACGCTGCTGGGGGCGCATGTGGTTCCCCCGGAGTTCAGGGAGAAGCGGGGTGCGTACGTGCGCATGATTCGCGAAGAGTTGATTCCGGAGGTCGCAAAAAAAAAGCTGGCGGAGTACGTGGACATTTTCTGCGAGCGAGGCGCGTTCACCAGCGAGGAAGCAAAGCAGATAATGAGGGCGGGCCTTGCTCATGGACTGGGGGTGCGTGCGCATGTCTGCCAATTGACGGCGGCGCGCCTGGGCGATTTTACGGAATTCAATCCGGCGTCGCTGGATCATATGGATTACGTCAGCGACGATGATATCGCAATGCTGGCGGAGCAGGACACCGTGGCGACGCTGCTGCCGGGAGCCAACTATTTTCTCGGAACGGGGCAGTATCCACCGGCGCGGAAACTGATTGATCGAGGCGTGGCGGTGGCGCTGGCTACGGACTACAATCCGGGAACCTCACCGACGCCGAGCATGCCGTTCGTGATGTCGCTCGGGTGTACGCAGATGAAAATGTCGCCTGCCGAGGCAATTGCCGCATCAACGATCAATGCGGCGCACGCGCTGCGAATGGCCGATCGCAAGGGCAGTATCGCTCCGGGGAAAGATGCGGATATGGCAATGTTTGATGTCAAGGACTATCGGGAGATCCCGTATTGGTTTGCAGCCGACAAGTGCGCGGGCGTGGTGGTGGGCGGTGAGTTGTGCGGGTGAGTGGGCGGCGGTTACGAAATTGGAACTCGGTCGTCTAATCGGGCGAATATTGCTGCGCGAAAAGCGAAGCAGAATTAGTTAATAGTTTGATAGCTCTTAGCTGTTAGTGAGAGTTGCTAATAAGCGCCGGTATTGAGAGCCTGAAGCAACACCTAGGGGTACCGGTGAGTCTCACGTATTCCGGTGAAATCAATATCGTCTTAGAGAATCCCATGAAACGAACTTACCTGTTATGCCTGATTGCGCTGCTCGCGTTCGAGGTTTCACTCTTCGCACAGCGCCTGCCGGACACGGTTGTGCCCGATCACTACACGCTCGAACTCAAGCCGAATTTCGACACGTACAAATTCTCGGGCGATGAAGCCATCGAGGTTCGCGTCAACAAACCGGCGAATTCGATCACGTTGAATGCGATGGATATCACGTTCGAGCAAGTTATCGTCAGTGCGGGCGGAAAAACCCAAACGGCGCAGGTCAAAACTGATCCGCAGAGCGAGACGGCCACGCTGACCGTGCCGGAGCAGATTCCGGCCGGAAAGGCGCAGATTCGGATTCGTTATACGGGCGAACTGAACGACAAGTTGCGCGGCTTTTACCGCAGCACGGCAGGCGGGCGCAAGTATGCAGTGTCGCAATTCGAGGCGACAGACGCGCGCAGGGCGTTCCCGTCGTTTGACGAGCCGGCGTATAAGGCTACATTCGACATCAGCGTAATTGCACCGCAGGAAGATATGGTGATCTCGAACAGTCGCGTGACATCCGATAAGCCGGGGCCGGGCTCCGGCGTACACACGGTGAAGTTCGGAACGACGCCGAAGATGTCAACGTACCTGGTCGCGGTCCTGGTGGGGCAGTTCGAGTGCGTCTCCGGGGCGGCAGACGACGTTCCAGTGCGAGTTTGCGCGGTGCCCGGCAAGCAGCAGCTTGGACAATTCGCGCTGCAGTGGGCGCAGGACATTCTCAAGTTCTATGACCGGTACTACTCGATTAAATATCCCTACGGAAAACTTGATCTGATTGCAATTCCGGACTTCGAAGCGGGAGCCATGGAGAATACCGCAGCGATCACGTTCCGCGATGAGGACCTGCTGCTTGATCCGAAGACCGCGACCGTCGATCGGCAGAAAATTGTCGCGACGGTGATTGCGCACGAGATGGCCCATCAGTGGTTCGGCGACCTGGTGACAATGAAGTGGTGGGACGACATCTGGCTGAACGAAGGTTTTGCAACCTGGATGGAAACGAAGCCGGTTGCCGCGTTGAGGCCGGAATGGGGCATCCCGCAGGACGAACAGGTTTCCGCGATCGCGGCGATGCGGACGGATTCGTTGCGGTCGACGCGCGCGATCAGGACCAACGCGGAGACACCGGCGCAGATCGATGAGTTGTTCGACTCGATTGCGTATAACAAGGCGGCCGCGGTGTTGCGCATGGTGGAGAGCTATATCACCCCAGAGGTTTTCCGCAATGGCGTGAATCAGTACTTGCAAGCGCACGCGTATGGAAACGCCACGGCTGAAGATTTCTGGGGCAAGGTAGCGCAGGTTTCGGGAAAGCCGGTGGACCGGATCACGAAGAGCTTCGTGGATCAGCCGGGGATTCCGATCATCTCTGTGGCGGGTTGCACGAACGGCGAGGCGACCGTAAACCAGCGCCGGTTCTTTATCGTGCAGCCGCAGACTAAGCCGGCCGCTCAGGAATGGATAATTCCGTCATGCGTTCGAGATGCAGGGGCAAGTGCGCGGTCATGTGAGTTGCTGTCGGCGGAGACACAACGAGTGAAGCTGGGTGCTTGCAGTCCAGCGCTGAACGAGAACGCTGGGGCGCAGGGATACTACCGCTCCGGGTACACGATGGACCAGATTGCCGTGCTCGCTCCCGTCGTCGAGAAGACATTTACGCCGGTGGAACGGCTGTCACTGCTGGCAAACGAGTGGGCGCTGGCGCAGGCTCGCGAGCATCCGATCCGCGGATATCTTGAACTCGCGAACGGGCTTGCGTCAGATCGCACGCACGGCGTGTGGGATAACATTGCGGGTTCGTTGCAGTTCCTGGACCAGGACATGGTGAGCAACGGAGGCCATCAGGCGTATGAGCAGTGGGTGAGGAAGTTCGCGACACCTGTGATGCAACAGATCGGGTGGAGCGCGCGTCCTGGCGACGATTATGAGACGCAAAAGGTGCGAGCGGATGCGTTCCTTGTGCTGGGCTACCTGGGTCGCGAGCCGCAAGCAGTAGCGGAGGCGCGGAAAATCGTAGAGAAATACATAAACGACCCGGCGTCGGCGGATCCCATGCTGAGCGAGCCGGCGTTCAGGATCGGGGCGAGCGAGGGAGACGCAAAGTTGTACGACGAGATCCTGGCGGCAATGTCCAAGGCGACGACGCCAAACGTGTACTACCGCTACCTGAACGCGCTGACTGCGTTCAGAGATCCCGCGTTGGTGAGGCGGACGCTCGAACTCGCCGTGACGGACAAGGTTCGTTCGCAGGACATGCCTATAGTGCTTACGCAATTGCTGGGTAATCCGGCCAGCCGCGATATCGCGTGGGAGTTCGTTCGCACGCACTGGCCGGAGTTGTCGAAACGAGCGAGTATCTCGGGCAGCGCGATGATCGTGCGAGCAACCGGTTCATTCTGCGACGCCAAAGCGCAAGCGGAGGTGCAGCAGTTCTTTTCCGAGAACCCAGTGCCGGAAGCGCAGCGGACGTTAAAGCAGTCTCTGGAGCGGATCGGCAGTTGCGTTCAGTTTAAGGCGGCCCAGCAGTCGGACCTGGCGGCGTGGCTTACCGGGAAGTCGGCGGCACAGGGCCAGTGAGAGCCGACCACTGAATCCGCACCGCGGTAAAAGGGTGCGGCACCGTCTTGCCGTAGGTTCAGCAAGAAGTTTGAAGAGGGCATCGTCTTCCGGCGGTGCCCCTTTTTTTGGGCGAAAACGCCAGCGTTACCTCGGGTTGCGTATTGCGCGGAAGTACATGAACTACAAGGGTTAACTTCAGCGTTGCCAATCGGCAGTTCAGGATTGACAATTTGTGTCACAGCAACTTACCATCCCACTTTCCTTGTATTGGAAGTTGCCGTTCTCCGGCCCATTGAGACGCGGGGCGGATGTCGGGCGGGGCGCGTGTTAAATGTCTGGTCGCAAAGAAGATAGGGGACATCGATGACGCAAAGGCTCGGGGACCTCATGCTGAAGGAAAAGGTCCTGACCCAAGAACAATTGGAACAAGCCCTGAAGATGCAGAAGGAGTCAGGGGAGCGACTGGCATCGGTGCTGGTGCGCATGAGCGTGCTGTCGGAAGACGACGTGACGAATTTTCTATCGCGTCAGTACGGAATTCCGGCAATCAACCTTTCTTATTTCGACGTAGAACCGAACGTGGTCAAGCTAATCCCGTTTGAGACGGCGAAACGGCATCAGGTTCTTCCTATAAGTCGCGTGGGCGCGTCGTTGACGCTGGCCATGGTTGATCCGACAAACGTGTACGCCATGGACGAAATCAAGTTCATGACGGGCTTGAACATCGAGCCGGTCGTGGCGTCGGAAGCCGCGATTCTTGAGCGCATCGAAAAACTCTACAACTCGGCCCCGGAAGAAGATCTTGAGTCGGTGATGCAGTCGTTCGACACCGATGCAGACGTCGAACAGATGCAGTTGGACGAGCAGGAGATGATGCTCGACCAACTTGAGAAAGCGGCGGACGAGGCTCCGATCGTCAAGTTGGTCAACGTCATTCTAACGGACGCCGTGAAGCGGGGCGCCAGCGATATTCATATCGAGCCGTACGAGAAGGAGTACCGTGTCCGGTTCCGAATCGACGGCGTGTTGCAGACGATCATGACTCCGCCGTTGAAACTGAAGGACGCCATAACGTCGCGCGTGAAGATCTTAGCGAAGCTGGACATCAGCGAAAAGCGGCTGCCGCAGGACGGTCGCATCATGCTGAAAATGAGGGTGAACGGGAAACGAAAGGAATTGGATTACCGCGTCAGCACTCTTCCCACCCTATGGGGCGAAAAGATCGTGGCGCGGTTGCTGGACAAGGAGAATCTTCGTCTGGATATGACGAAGCTGGGTTTCGAGCCGGAATCGCTGGAGAAATTCGAGCGCGCGATCTTAAAGCCATACGGCATGGTTCTGGTGACGGGCCCGACAGGTTCGGGTAAAACGAACACATTGTATTCGGCGATTTCGCGGCTTAACTCGCCGGATACCAACATCATGACTGCGGAAGATCCGGTCGAGTTCCAGTTAGCGGGCGTCAATCAGGTACAAATGAAGGAACAGATTGGGTTGAACTTCGCGGCAGCGCTTCGGTCATTCCTGCGGCAGGATCCAAACATCGTTCTTGTGGGCGAGATTCGAGACTTTGAAACGGCGGAAATCGCCATTAAAGCCGCGCTTACCGGCCACCTTGTGCTCTCGACGTTGCACACGAACGGCGCGCCGGAAACGATCAGCCGTTTGATGAACATGGGCATCGAGCCTTTCCTGGTGGCGACCTCAGTACACATGATCGTTGCACAGCGCCTTGTGCGGCGCGTGTGCAAGGATTGTGCCGCGCCCGTGGATGTTCCCTACCAGAGTCTAGTCGATGCCGGTTTCACGCCCGACGAGGCGAAGACGGCGAAGATCATGAAGGGACGTGGATGCACCGTTTGCAACAACACCGGGCATAAAGGACGCACGGGCCTCTATGAGGTCATGGAGGTCGATGATGAACTGCGCGAGTTGATACTGGTGGGTGCGTCGGCGATGGAATTGAAGAAGAAGGCGATTGAGCGTGGGATGATCACGCTGCGCCGGAGTGGGCTGATCAAGGTGCTGCAAGGGATGGTCAGCATGGAAGAAGTCGCAAGGGAAACCGTGCACTAGGGAGCGGAAGGGATTCAGTTATGGCAGTGAGTCTGAGCGAACTGCTCAAACGAATGATGGAGATGTCGGGAAGCGACCTGCATCTCACGACAAATTCGCCGCCCCAGGTGAGGGTACACGGCAAATTGCAGCCGCTTGACTTGCCGACGCTAACTCCTGCGGAATCGAAGCAGCTTGCGTACAGCGTCATGACGGACGCGCAGAAACACCGGTTTGAAGAGAATCTGGAGCTGGACTTCTCATTCGGACTCAAAGGGCTGGCTCGGTTTCGCGCGAACGTTTTCAATCAGCGCGGTGCGGTTGCGGCGGTCTTCCGTATCATTCCATTTGAAATCAAGAGCTTTCAACAGCTCAACCTCCCGGCGATTGTTGGAAGTTTGTGTGAGAAGCCGCGTGGGCTGATCCTGGTGACGGGACCGACCGGGTCGGGGAAATCCACGACGTTGGCTGCCATGCTGGACAAGATCAATACCGACCGGCATGAGCACATCATCACGATTGAGGACCCGATCGAATTTGTGCATCAGCATAAGAATTGCCTGGTGAACCAGCGTGAAGTACATTCCGACACCAAGGGGTTCACCGAGGCGCTCCGCTCGGCATTACGTGAAGATCCGGACGTGGTTCTGATCGGTGAAATGCGCGACCTCGAAACCGTGGAGGCGGCGCTTCGCATCGCTGAAACGGGCCACTTGACGTTTGGGACGCTGCATACGAATTCAGCGGTTTCGACGATCAATCGCATCATTGACGTGTTCCCATCGCACCAGCAGCCGCAGATCCGAGCGCAACTCTCGATGGTGCTGGAAGGGATTTTATGCCAGGCGTTGCTGCCTAGAGTGGGCGGCATGGGCCGAGCGATGACGATGGAGATACTGATTCCGAACGTGGCGGTGAGGAACCTGATTCGCGAAGACAAAGTACATCAGATCTACTCGTCCATGCAATCGGGACAGGACAAGTTCGGTATGCAAACGTTCAATCAGTCGCTCGCCAGCTTGTACCTGCAAAAACAGATTACGTTGGAGACAGCGCTTTTGCGCTCTTCCATGCCGGACGAGTTGCAGGAGATGATCGCCCGCGGAGCTGGCTTGAACCAGCGGCCCGCGCCCGCGCGCAGATAAAGAATTCTTACGCCGCCTCATTCAGGGGCCTGAGGAAGGGGTCTACAAATGCCGGTTTTCACATTCACAGGCAAAGATTCGACGGGGAAGAAAGTTTCCGGAGAACGTTTGGCGGAAACCAAGCAGGCGCTCGTGGCCCAGTTGCGCCGCGAACGAATCACTGCGGGCCCTGTCAAGGAAAAGGGGAAGGAGATTGTTCTGCCGACCTTTGGCAGTGGCAAGGTCAGCGCCAAGGAACAGGCGATTTTCTTCCGCCAGTTTTCGGTGATGATCGACGCCGGACTGCCGCTGGTGCAGTGTCTTGAGATTCTTGCGAGCAATCAGGAAAATCCTGCCTTCCAGAAGACGTTGAACGGCGTGAGAACGTCTGTCGAGGGTGGGTCGAACCTGGCGAACGCGATGCGGAACTATCCAAAAGTGTTCGACGATCTGACGACAAACATGATCGAGGCGGGAGAAACGGGCGGTATTCTCGACACCATTTTGCAGCGCATCTCTTCCTACGTCGAGAAGGCTGTGAAAATGCGCGCCGCCGTAAAGTCAGCGCTCGTGTACCCGGTTGCGGTTATCAGTATCGCCGTCCTGATCGTCGGCGGATTGCTGAAGTTCGTGGTTCCGGTGTTTACGAAATTATTCGATGGACTTGGCGTTGAACTGCCGCTCCCGACGAAGATGGTCATCGGACTGAGCAATTTCGTGCAGAATTTCTGGTGGATCATCATTGGTTTGGGCGTGGCGCTGGTGGTCGGCGTTATCCAGGTGCGAAAACATCCCAAGGGCAGGTATGCGTGGGACCGTCTGATGCTCTCCGTGCCTGTTATGGGCGTGGTTTTGCGCAAGATCGCCGTGGCCAGGTTCACGCGTACTCTGGGCACCCTGATCACGTCGGGCGTACCCATTCTGGAAGGCTTGGCGATTACTGCTCGAACCTCAGGCAACGCGGTGCTGGAAGAGGCGCTGATGAAGGTGCGGAAGGCAGTCGAAGAAGGACGCACAATCGTGGATCCGCTCAAGGAATGCAACGTCTTTCCTAACATGGTCACGCAAATGATCGGAGTAGGCGAGGCGACCGGTGCGATGGATTCGATGCTGCAGAAGATCGCCGATTTCTATGAGGACGAAGTGGATGCCGCGACCAAGGACATGCTGACCCTGCTGGAACCCTTATTGATTTCATTCCTCGGCGG
Source organism: uncultured Acidobacteriota bacterium (assembly GCA_963777415.1). GTDB lineage: Bacteria > Acidobacteriota > Terriglobia > Terriglobales > Acidobacteriaceae > JAEZPW01. Next base: position 65,855 of record CAVZQL010000009.1, on the reverse strand, counting down.
CGCGGTGGGCGGCATCGTGATCTCGCTTTATCTGCCGTTGTTCAAACTTATTGGCAAACTCGCAGGTTGATTCGATGCACTTCGAGTTCGGCGTGAGAGCACGGGGTCAATCTCACGCCGGACGGCTTCATGGATACCTGGTTCCGTTTTAGACGGAAAGGATGCGGTCGAACATGGTGACCACTACCAAAAGTCTGTTCAGTTCAAGCGAAGGCACATGGCTGACGTGGTTGGTCAAAGCCCGGATCGTCATCATCGTGTTCCTGCTTGGAATTGGACTGGCGGTGGCGACTTTCACCAGGACCAATCTCCCGCAGCAGCTGTTTGTAACCGTTATCGTTTTGTGGTTCGCGATCAGCGCGTTTTTTATCGTTCTGCGACACTTATGGAATGAAGTGCGCAAGCAAGCGCTTCTGCAGATTCTGACCGACCTGGTGTTTGCGAGCGCGATTCTGTATTTAACCGGTGGAATAGACACCCCGTTCAACTTTCTTTACCCTCTGATCATCATTGTTGCCGCAATCCTGCTGCCGCGATACTGGGCGTACGTGACGGCGGCGCTTTCCTTCATTCTGTTTGGCGTCATCCTGGAACTCAGCTATTTCGGATTTATTCACTCGTATTCCTTAGTCCGCCCTGAGCTCAAGAGTCTTCAGGCCGTGATTCTCATTAATCTCGCGGCGTACCTGGCGATCGCGTATCTGGCAAGCGTGCTGAGCTCCAAACTTCGACAGGTTGGAGTGCAGTTGCAGGAGCAGAGCGGAGCGCTGAAGAATCTGCAGGCATTGCATGAGGACATCGTGAACTCCGTCAGCGGAGGGCTGGCTACGACCAACCTTGAGGGTGTGATTACGTTCATAAACCCGGCTGCCGAAAAGCTGCTGGAGCAGACGAAAGACGATCTGCTGGGAACCGCGATCGAGACGCTTTTGCCGGATCGAGTCCCGGAGATCGGTCCGTCAGGGGTCCGTTTCGAAGCCCACAGCACGAACCCGCAAGGGAAGAGGAAAACGATTGGGTTGAGCGTATCTCCACTGACCGTGCCTTCGAGGGGCGTGATTGGGTACGTGTATTCGTTCAACGACTTGACGGATATCCGGAGACTGGAGAGAGAGGTACGGTTGCGCGACCGGATGGCCGCGGTCGGTCGTCTTTCAGCGGGCATCGCGCATGAGATTCGGAATCCACTTTCGTCGATCGCCGGTTCGGCCCGAATGCTAAGGGACTCGGCGGCTCTTGGCGAAGACGAACGAAAACTGATGGACGTTGTCCGGCGGGAATCGGAACGGCTGAACGCGATCGTGACCGATTTTCTGACATACTCGCGCGAAAAGGAGCTCAAGTTCGAGGAGGCGGACCTGGTAGCGCTACTCGAGGACACGCTTACGTTATTGCAAAACCGCCCCGAATTGAACGAAGAAGAAGGAAGGCACATAGACCTCGTGCGCGATATGCCGGTGTCCCCGGCGAAAGCCATGGTAGATTGCGACCGCATAAAGCAGGTTTTCTGGAATATCTGTGACAATGCAGTTCGAGCGATGGAGAAGGGCGGAACACTCACAGTGTCATTGACCGCGAAAGACGAAGATTGGGTGATCGGGTTTGCAGACACCGGCTCGGGGATAGGGGTGCAGAACCTCGACAAGGTATTTGAGCCATTCCAGTCCGGTTTCCAGGGTGGGACCGGTTTGGGACTTGCCATCGTTTATCAGATCGTGCAGGCACACGGGGCCAAGATCTCAGTGCGCTCTGCGCCTGGGCAGGGCACCGTTTTTGAAATAAAACTAAAAGCTATGGGCAGCGGAAAACATGCACAAGCTGCCGCCGTTGGCGCGGGCTCCGCACGCACCGAGACCTCCCCGGCGCGGAGGCAGGATCGATGAGTTACGTTCTCGTCTGCGACGATGAAAGAGGCATCTGTACCACTCTTGAAATTGCCCTCCGATGGGAGGGACACAAGGTTGAGGCGGTCACATCGGGCAACGCCGCAAAGAACAAACTTGACGCAGCGCTGTACGACGTCATCGTGACCGACATCAAGATGCCCGGCACCGACGGCATCGAGGTCTTGCGTCATGCGCACCGTGTCTCCCCGGATTCAGCGGTCATTCTGATAACTGCGGTTGATGACCTTGATTCCGCCGTCGAGGCGGTGAAAGCCGGCGGAGCCTTCGATTACATTCGCAAAGGGCCATCGCTTGTTGATGACGTAAAAGTGGCCGTGCGGAAGGCGATGGATCGAGTGCAGAGGGAACGGCAGATCCTCGCCTTAAAGCGAGATGCTTTTTCGCGCAATTCTCTAGACAACATCGTAGGCGACAGCGACGCGATCAAGTCTCTCGTTGAACGTGTCCGGGCAATTGCACCTACGACCAGCACGGTTTTGATCAACGGAGAGAGCGGCACTGGAAAGGAGCTGGTGGCGCGGGGTATCCATTGGTGTTCGTCCCGCGGCGGCGAGCCGTTTGTCTCCATCAATTGCGGCGCATTTCCGGAAACGCTTTTGGAAAGCGAATTGTTCGGCTATGTGCGAGGCGCCTTCACCGGCGCAACACAAAACAGGCGAGGGCTGTTCGAGACGGCAAACGGCGGCACCATTTTCCTCGATGAAATCGGCGAGATGACGCCCACCATGCAGGTGAAGTTGCTGCGGGTGCTGCAGGAACGATGCGTGCGTCCGGTAGGTGGCACGACCGAGCTGCCGATCGACGTTCGCGTCGTGGCGGCAACAAACAAGGATTTGGACAAAATGGTGTCCGATGGGTTGTTCAGGGAGGACCTTTACTACCGCCTGAACGTGATCCCCATCAGAGTGCCTCCCCTGCGCGAGCGTCGCGACGACATTCCGATGCTGGCGAACCATTTCATGAAGAAGTACGCAGCCAAGAAGTATGCCGAGTCTGCCGACGACAGGGACAGGAAAAGGATTCACTCGATCTCGCAGCAGAGCCTCGATGACCTCTGCGGTTACGATTGGCCGGGCAATGTGCGGCAATTGGAGAATACAATCGAACGTGCCGTGGCCCTTACGACCGGAGAGCAACTTGAGGTCGAACTGCCGGTGGAACGCTCGAAGGTGATGGCGGCGGTGGCGTCTCCGGGGGGCGTTTTGTCAAACGGCCGATTCCCGATCCCTGAAGAATTTGACATGGAAAAGTACATCGCCGAAATGGAACGCTCAATCATCCGCTCGGCACTGGAGATGAGCGATGATGTAGGCACGCGGGCCGCCGGGCTTCTGAACCTCTCGTACCGGTCGTTCCGTCACCTGCTGAAGAAGTACGATCTATAGGCGTGCGGCATACCTGTCGGTCCGCTATACTCTTTATGCTGCACAATCATGAGAAACATCCTACGTTTTCTTTGGAATGCAACGCGTGGGCACCATCTTACGCCGTGGCGCAGTCCGTACCTGCGCTGGCGGGTCGAGACCTATTGTGGAGTCAAGATGGACCAGGTGGGATTCATCGAGTTCTGGGGATTCATGTGGCGTGAGCGGAGCCAACTGATCAGGTTCCTGAAATGGACGGGCGTGATGGAGCGTTACGCGCGCCCTAAGCCTAAGAACGTCTGAGCCTGCCCCCCGGCGAGTTACTTTTGTCACCACACACCCGCTCGTTACTCGTGCGACACCCCGCCTCATCGGACTTGACTTACCGCTTTCCTGAATTCAGACTCGCCTATTCACAGTTCCTTAACAGAGGACTCGCCCGTGAGCAAAGGCATTGTCACATTCACGACCGACTTTGGCATTGAGGACCACTTTGTAGGGGTCATGAAAGGGGTTGTTCTTGGAATCAACCCCGAAGCGGCTGTTGTTGACATTTGTAACAACGTGCCCCCCTATGACGTGTTGGCGGGGGCGCTGACGATTGGGCAGGCGTATAGCTACTACCCGGCCGGGACTGTGCATGTGGTCGTGGTCGATCCGGGAGTGGGGACGAAGCGGCGCGCGCTCGTGGCGGACACGGGGAAATACGTGTTCGTGGGACCGGACAACGGGGTCCTGTCGCTGGTCTGCGAACGCCAGGAGCGGGTGACGGTGCGCCATGTGACGGCAGAGCACTACTTCCTGCATCCGGTGAGCACGACGTTTCACGGGCGCGACATCTTTGCCGCCGTTGCCGGACACGTGAGCCGCGGTGTAGACCTGGCGAAACTGGGCGATACGGTGACCGATTACGTTCGGCTGCAAGTGCCTCAAATAAAACTGGAGGACAAGCGAATCTCCGGCTCCATTCTTAAGTTTGACCGGTTCGGCAATATCATTACCAACATTGGTCGCCGGGCGGTTGCGAGTTTCGTCAGCGCACATCCCGAGGGATTTTTGATCCGGCTGGGGAGCATCGACATTAGCCATCTTAGAAGCGCTTATGCGCAGGCTGCTCCGGGCGAATTGTTCGGCATTATCGGCAGCATGGGTTACCTGGAAATTGCGGCGAACCGGGGATCGGCGGCCGAGATCAGCGGAGCGAAAATCGGTGACGTTGTCGAACTGATCGCCTAGGAATCGGAAAATCGGATAAACGGAAAAACGGATAAAGTACCTGGGCCCCTCCCCCTTGCTCAAAAAATGCAAGTAGTTGAAATTGTGGCACTTACTACGTCGATCTTCACCAAGCACAAAATTAAGTCGATGAAAACATGGCATTTATCAGGTCGATCTTCTTCGCGCCGAGATTTTCAGCCCACAATTCCAGTATGACAGATTGGGAGTGGAAACCCGCCAAAATGAGCGAGCGAAATATCTCTAATGTTCTCATTCAGTTAGGGTGGGAACGTGCGCAACAGGCACTTGACAGTTTCGGCAGCCGTGGCGCTGCGGGCGAAGTGCATGGGTCCTTCGCCTGCGGCTCAGGATGACTTGCTGCGGGCCGTGGTGGTGGGTTCGGGCCGTGGTGGGTGACGGATCGGCAGCCGTGGCGCTGCGGGCGAAGTGCATGGGTCCTTCGCCTGCGGCTCAGGATGACTTGCTGCGGGCCGTGGTGGTGGGTTCGGGCCGTGGTGGTGACGGATCGGCAGTCGTGGTGGTGCGGACGAAATGCATGGGTCCTTCGCTGGCGCTCAGGATGACCCCCGAAGGGGAGCGAACAGAATGACAAAGGGCGGGGGATACCCGCCCTTTCTTGCGCGCAACTGAGGAGGCTCAATTCCGGTTGCGCCATGCCGGGAAATCTGCCGGACTGGAGTCCGGCGCTACCAAACGCCGGCGCTACGTTTATTGCAGCACCACCTGGTCGTTCTCTTTCAGTCCGCCGAGCAATTCGGTGCGGGCGCCGTTGGAGATGCCGACCTGGACCGGAACTTTCTTCTTGCCTTCTTTTCCGCGCGCATCGGGAATCTCGACGGAAGCCTTCTTGTCCTTGTCGTACATCAGCGCGGCCTCCGGCACGTGAAGCACGTTCTTGTGTTCTTCGAGGATGATCTCGGCGTTGGCGGTCATGTTGGCCTTGAGCTCGCCGCCGGGGTTGGTGATCGATACACGTACCTCGAAGGTGGTCACGTTATCTTTTTCGTTGCCCATTGGCGAGATGCGCGTGACTTTGCCGGTGAAGGTTTTGTCCTTGAAGGACTCGACCTTGATGCGGGCAGGCTGGCCGAGGTACACCTTGCCGATGTCGCTTTCGTCCACTTTGCCCTTTACATAGACTTCGCTGGTGTCGCCGATGGTCATGACCAGGGTGGCAGCCGAACCCATCACGAGGATTGAGCTGACGGCGTCGCCGATCTCAACGTCACGCGAGAGCATGATTCCGTCGATGGGAGCGGTGATAGTGGTATAGCTCAACTGCTCTTTAAGCTGGGCGAGATTGGCGGTCTGGCGCTGCACGTCGGCGCGGGCCTGACTGACTTTCGCTTTGCCGACGATCAATTGGGCGCGGGCGACGTTTTGCTTGTTGACGGCGAGTTCGTAGGCGCGCTGGGCGTCGTCGCGGGTGGAATCGGAAATGACTCCGTCGGCGCGCATGGAGATGGCGCGTTCGTAGGCGCGCTTGAGCAGGGGGACGTCCGGAGCCTCGGCGTCCACTTCGCAGCGCTTGAGGTCGGCGATAGCCGCATTGAGGTTCGCTTCAGACGACTGCAACTGAGCTTCCTGAGAGCGTACCGTGGCGAGGATCTCGACCCGGTCAAGCTCGGCGAGTACCTGTCCGGCCTTGACGCGGTCGCCGGCCTCGACGTAGAGCTTCTTGACGATGCCGCTGGCCTTGGACTTGATCTCGACCTTCGTGATGGGCTCGACCTTGCCAGTAGCGACAACGCTCTTGGTGAGGTCGCCACGTTCGACTTTTCCGAGTTTGGACGGGTCGATTTTAGTGCCGCCACGAGTCATGGCGATGGTGACCATCACAATGACGAGCAGCCCCGCAATGGAGCCGCCGATCCACAGCCACTTCTTCTTACCTTTATTTTTGCCGTTTCCGTTTGCCACCGCAAGCCTCCTATATTCAATCGCGCTGTGGGTAAGTACGAGGCGCGGGAGGGAAATGTTCCCGGATAGTTTTTGAACTTTGTCTCCGGGTACTTAGACGGGAGAATGGGAGAAAGGTACCCGGAATATCTCTGAAATTGTACTCCCGCAGGGAGTGCGCCGGGACAAAAAATGGGGCCAGCCGAAGCTGGCCCCGAAGGCCGAATGGTGCGTGGGACTATGCACCATTCGAGCATCTTTTAGAATTCAAACTTCATTCCGAACTGGATTTGACGCGGCGAGTGCGCCACATCGGTAATCTCGCCAAAGTGAGCGCTGGTGAGAGTTGCGTTCGGGAAAGAGAAGTTGGTGTGATTCAAAACATTGAAGAAATCGACCCGGAACTGCATATCCAGCCGTTCCGAAATCTTCGTACGTTTCGAAGTAGTAAAGTCGAGGTTGAAGTACTTAGGCGACTTAATGAAACCACGACCCACGCGCGCGGTAGGATTGACGACGCCGACCCCCTGAGACAGAATTCCAGCCCAGGCATTCATCAGCGTGACGGTCTGCGGATCGTTAGGATCGACTTTGGGGCTGCCTCCGTTGCTATACAACGACGCAAGATTGCCAATCAGAGTAGGACGATCCTGAGCAGCGCCGTCGAGGTTGGCATCGACGCCGGAGAAGAGAGGAACCGGGAAGCCAGACTGATAAGTTGAAATCCCGCCCATTTGCCAGCCGCTGACAAACTTGTCAACCAAGCCGCTGACACCGCCCAAGAAGGCTTTGTTTTTGCCGATGGGTAGTTCGTAAACGGCGTTGATGGAGATACGATGACGCATGTCGAACGTAGAGTCACCGTAGTTGTCTTGGACGTTGCCCGGAACGACCAATCCATGTTGCCACATGTATGCAGCAGCCTGATCATAACCGGCTGCCGTTATCGGGAACGTCGTGCCCGCGGCACAATTCACGAGCTTCGTGAGATTTCCGGCGCTCGCGGAAGGCGTACCTCCGATACAAGAGGCCCACAGCGGAGCCAGGGTGTTCTTGTAGGGAGCGGGTGGTGTTGACGAATCGAGATAGCCCGCCACGTCGTCGGACATTTCGTCCAAGCTGTGCGACCAAGTGTAGCTAGCCTGCAAGGTGAAACCATGGCTGAAGCGATGGTTGAACTCGGCTTGCAGCGAGTTGTAGTTGGAGTTGACGTCGGAAACACGGTTCGTGATGGAGCTGAACGGACCCCAAATGACGTTGTTGCTCATGTCAGTTGCGTTGCGTCCAACGGTTGTCATTGTCGAGTAATTCCCGGCATTTGAGGGCCGGAACTGGCTAGCGAATGTGCTGTTCAGATTCGGATAGTCATTGCGAAGCAGCTTCGTGCCCTTCGATCCGACGTACGACACGGTCAGGACGCTGTTGCTGTCGATGACCTGGCGCGACCCGCTGAGAGTCCAGCGTTGCAGGTAAGGAGTGCGGAGGCCGGGATCCAGCGTTGTTGCAGAAAGCACCGCAGTGGGTGAAAGAGTTGGCGACGCCTGTATGCCGTTGAAAGGCTGGGATGTCAACGATGTGGCGGTGACATAAGGTGCGCTGAAGCGCAGGTTACCGTACACGTTGCCGAAGAGGCGGTCGTAGAAGATGCCGTACGATCCTCTCAACATAGTCTTGCCATCACCGAACATATCCCAAGCGAAGCCGAATCGGGGGGCAAAGTTGTTCCGGTCGCTGCAGTATGGACCTATGCCGAATTGAGCAGTCGGAACGATAGCAACATTGGCCATGCCGCTGCCATAAGGCAAGGACTTGCAAGCCTCCGGCTTGCCGTTGTTCATGACGAATGCATTGCTAAGCGCTCCCTGAACTTCGGAGGGTACAGTGCTGAGCTCGTAGCGGAGGCCGAGGTCCACTGTCAAACGGCTGTTCACCCTGAAACTGTCCTGGGCGAAGAATCCAGTCTCAAGCAGACGGAATCCGCGTTCGGAGTTGCCGTGCCAATTATAGAAATATTGGGTTTGGCTGTAGATCTCGTACGGAACGGCCACCCCGCTAGCCTCATTGAAAATGTTGTAGTCGTATAGGCTGATGGCTGGGCGGATAGCGCTGGAAAACGTGCTGTTTTCCAGAATGCGCATTACTTGGGCACCGAACTTAAGCTGATGCCGTCCCTTTGTCCATGAGAGCGTGTCCTCATATTGGAACTCGCTCGTCGCACGGCCCTGAGGCATACCACTGGACACGCCCAAGCTGTTAAAGTTGCCCTGAGCCCAACTGATAGTCGGGAATCCGTTCGGGCCATCGTCATTGGTGAAGGGCAAACCGGCATAGGGGCCTGCGGTGCGAAGTTTGCCCGTGTCAAGCAACGCCTGAGACTGCTTGGCGGTCGGGAAACCCATTTGGTTACGCTGGAAGACGAAACGGAACGTGTTAAGCAGAGTGGGCCTGAGGGTCCAGTCATGGTTCAAAACGGCGTGGAAGTTCTTGTAGGCAATACCGATAGCAGTACCCGGGACAGCAGATCCACCCTGGCAACTCGCGCAAGTGGAGTTCGTGTACTGGAAGCTAGCGAACCCTTGCTGATTCTGGTTGATGGTGCGGTTGACCTTTGCGAACAGTGAATCCTGATTTCCGCCGGCATCTGTCGTTCCGTTGACGATGCCCGTGCCGTCGCCGTAAACCTCACTCGGCTTCGGGTAGCCGTTCAGGAGCACAGCCTTGAGGAATGGGTTGGTAAGGTTGTTGGACAGGAGAGCGGGATCGGGAACCCAGGTTACGCTTGGGGATTGCTGGCGCAAGCGGTAGCTTTCCCAGCTACTGAAGAAGAACGTCTTGTTCTGCTGGATGGGGCCGCCCATCTGCCCGCCGAACTGGTTCAGCTTCAACGGATTCTTTTTAGGGGCCGTGTTGGTGTCGGTGTTCCAGCCACTGAAGTAATCGCGGGCGTCGAGCGCGTCATTGCGCAGGAACTCCCAAGCCTTGCCATGGAAGCTGTTGGTGCCGCTTTTAGTGATGACGTTGATGGTTCCGCCGGTGCTTCGGCCAAATTCGGCATTGCCATTGGAGGTAATTACTGAGAATTCATCAATTGCATCGACGGGGATGCCGCTGGTGAACATCTGTGAGGCGTTGTTGGGTACCTCGGGATCGTTCAGGTCGCCGCCGTCCAATTGGAAGTTGTTGGTCGTGGGGCGAGCGCCTGAAACAGAGAAGGTGCCTTGGCCGGTACCGACGGAGGTGACGACGCCAGGCTGCAAGTAAACAAGATCGCTGAAATCGCGGCCATTCAGGGGTAACTCGGTTGCTCGAGTACCATCGACGATTCCGCGAATCTGCGTTTCCTGTGGAACAACGCTAACGGCTTGTTCGGTAACCGTGACGGTCTGGGCTGCCTGACCGACGCTGAGTTTGACGTTCAACGAGCGTACTTCGTTAAGGTTGATCTCAACCGTTTCAAACAGAGCCGTACGGAAGCCCTCTGTGGAAACTTTGAGCTGATAGGTAGCTGGAAGAGCGTCAAATAGATACTCGCCCGTGCTGTTGGTGGTCACCGTCTTTGCGACGCCCGTCGAGGGGTTAGTCAGCATTACCTTCGCGTTGGCTACAACCGCCCCTGAGGGGTCGGTCACAATACCGCGAAGGCGCCCCGTCAGATCCGCTGCGAACACTGAGGTAGCCAGTGCCAAGAGCAGCAGGATCGTGACCAGCGGCATAACTTTCCGGAGAAAGCTTGTCATTTTGCCTCCTGAAAAAATCCGATAAATCCCCACTTCGAAACACTTTCACTGGTTTGCCATGGGTGTTAGTGGCAATTCAGAACTGAAGGGGTGAACTGCGTAGTGCAAGTAGCTGGCCAGACCAGTAGATGGATAAGTGGTTCATTTTCAGTAGCTTATTCCCAAAATGGGAATGTGAATACGAGGTTATGGAGGGTGTTAAGGTGTTGCTATGAAATCTAATAGCTGCTGGACTGAAGTTACTTCAGAGGAGATTAACGGACATTTGCCTAAGCGTTGACTTAGAAGCCAACACATCGCGGGTAGAACATGGCCCGCCGGACTGGAGTCCGGCGCTACGGCGGGTGATAGAATTCTGGCCTCATGATTACGTTTGTGTTGCTGCGGCTGTTGGTGGTGGTCCTGCTGGTTGCGGCCAATGCTTTTTTCGTTGCGGCGGAGTTCGCGCTGGTCAGCGTGAGGGACACGCGGATACAGCAATTGGTGGAGGCGCATCGGATCGGGGCGCGGACGGTGCAGCGGCTCCATCAGAAGCTGGACGAACTGCTGTCGGCGGTGCAACTGGGAGTGACGCTGGCGAGCCTGGCGCTGGGCTGGGTGGGCGAGGAAACGCTGGCGCGGATCATCGAGCCGGGGCTGCGAGGGCTGCCGCACGGCACGGTCTGGGCACACGTGGTGGCGGTGACGCTGGCGTTCGTGGCGATCACGTATTTGCATGTGACGCTGGGCGAGCTGGTGCCGAAGTCCGTGGCGCTGGAAAAGGCGGAGCAGGTGGCGCTCGCGGTGGCCGGTCCGATGGACGTGTTCATGAAGGTGACGCGGCCGTTCGTAGTGGTCATGACGCGGTCGGCGCGGCTGGCGCTGAGAATATTCGGGTCGCGGGAGGTGAGGCAGGCGGGCGTTCATTCGCCCGAAGAGCTGAAGCTGATCGTGACGGCGAGCCGGCGGTTTGGGATGGTGCCGGCGTTCGAGGAAGAGATGATCGTGCACGCGCTCGATATGAGCAACATCGAAGTGCGCGAGATCATGGTGCCGCGTCCGGACATTTTTTCGCTGCCGGCGGACATGCCGCTGGAAGAAGCCCTGACAAAGGTGGTCGAGGAACAACATTCGCGCGTGCCGGTGTACGATCCGCAACGGGGGCCGGAGCATATCATTGGACTGCTGTACTCGAAAGATCTGACGCGGTGGATGAGGCTGCGGCTGATGCTGGCGAAAGACGAGACGGCGTCCGCGCGGATCGCCAAAATGCAGGTGCGGCAGATCATGCGGGACGTGATGGTCGTCCCGGAAACGAAGCCGTTGTCGGACCTGCTGCTGGAGTTCAAGGAAAGGAAACGCCACCTGGCGGTGGTGGTGGATGAGTACGGATCGACCGTGGGCGTGGTGACGGTCGAGGATGTGCTGGAACAACTGGTGGGCGAGATCGAGGATGAGTTCGATATTGCTCCGCAACCGCTGGAGCCGGGGGCGACGTCGATGGTGCTGGATGGGGCAGTGCCGATTCGCGATCTGGAAACTCAATATCAGTTGAAGCTGCCGCGGGACGACGGGTTCGAAACGCTGGGCGGGTTCGTACTGGCGCGTCTGCAAAGGCTGCCGAAAGGCGGAGAGTCCTTTGAATATGAAGGGCGGCGCTATACCGTGCTGGAGATGGATGGCCGCCGCGTCGCTAGAGTAAAGATTGAACCGTCGAGCGAGGAATCGGGCGAGCGGGTGAGGGAAACGGATAAACGGATAAACGGATAATCGTAAAAACGTAAAAACGTAAAATCGGGAAAACAGGAAAATGAAGGTTATCCGAGTGCTGAGTGCTGAGTACTAGCTACCGAGAACTGCCTTGATCCGCTATGTCACAAAGCGATTGTTGTACACCATGCCGGTGATATGGCTGGTGGTGTCGGTGGTGTTTCTGCTGATACACCTCGTGCCGGGAGATCCGATACAGGTGATGCTGGGGGAGAACGCGGCAGGCGCGGACATACAGGCGGCGCGCCATCAGTACGGGCTGGACGTGCCGATCGGGAAGCAATACGTCAACTACTGGAGGGGCGTGCTGCATGGGGACCTCGGGCAGTCGCTGCGGTTCAATCAGAATGTGGGGCGGATCATTGCCGAGCGGTATCCGGCGACGATTGAACTGACGTTTGCGGCTATGGCGTTGGCGATGCTGCTGTCGATTCCGGCGGGAGTGCATTCGGCGCGACGAAGAAACCGGTGGGACGATCGCGCGATCAGCTTTGTCAGTCTGTGGGGACTGTCGTTTCCGAATTTCGCGTTGGGGCCGGTGCTGATCTTGCTTTTCGCCATTGGGCTTGGATTGCTGCCGGTTTCGGGCAGCGGTTCGCCGGCACATCTGGTGTTGCCGGCGATCACCATGGGCGGCGCGCTGGCAGCGATCCTGACCCGTATGGTAAGGACGTCCATGCTCGAAGAACTGGGGCAGGACTACATTCGCACGGCGCGGGCAAAAGGTCTCTCGGAAACCGTCGTGGTCTATCGCCACGCGCTCAGGAACGCAATGATTCCGGTGGTGACGGTGCTGGGACTTCAATTTGGAGCAATGCTGGCGGGAGCGATTGTCACCGAGACGATTTTCTCATGGCCGGGAATCGGACGGCTTACGGTTCAGGCGATCGCGAGCCGCGACTACTACCTCGTGCAGGGCTGCATCCTGGCGATTGGGTCTGACCTACGTCGCAGTGAATTTTATGACGGACTTGGTGTATTCGTTAGTGAACCCGAGGATCAGGCAGTAGGAATCGGGAAAACGTAAAATCGGAAAATCGGAAAATCTAGATCTCTCCTACCCCATCCCTAACCCCTAGCCCCTAATCCCTAGCTCCCAACCCCTACTCTTCTTCTTCCATGCCGTTCATTTCTACTGGCTGCTCCTTGTAGCCGGCGGGAATCTGGAAAGTTGACAGGGGGACGGGTTTTACCGTCAAGCGAGTGACCTCCATCCGGTTGCGGAAGGTTTGGCGCTTGCCTTCGCTCTCTGTCATGGTGACGCTGATGCGCTTGAGCGGGAACCCGGGGACCTTGTTCATCTCTGCCGCGATCATCGCGTCCAGTTCTTCGTCACCTGTTTTAGTAGGCTGCTTCTTGAGCCAGATCCCCATGGCGGGATCGAGCGCCTTCGTCGTCGCCCAGATGTCCTCTTCCAGAACCGTGACCGTGCGATGGTGACCCATGTAGTCTATGTCTACCGTGTAGGTGGTTCGATACTTGTAGTGGCGGGTCGGCAAACCTGCAACCAGGCCGCCGCTTTCTTCCAGCAATTTCTCGATTTTCGGCGACTCGAATTGCATTTTCATCATGGACTTCATGCCCTGCATCATTCCGCCGGTCGCATCGAGCATGGCTTGAACGCTGAACTTGGAATACGTCTTCCGGGTGGGATCGACGAGAACAAGGTTCTGCGCGCCATCGCGGGTGATCAGGTAGGAACCGGAGGGCATCATCGGATTCGCGTTACCGATGAACTCCACCTTGCCATTCTGGCCGCTGGCCCAGCCGTTGATGGTTCCGTCTTGAGCGGCGGCCTTGGCACCGGCGGGTGCGTCCCCTTGTACGGTGGCGGTGTAGGAAATTCCAGCAAAGCAAGGCGAAACGCAAACGGAAACTATCAGAGCCAACAGCATGCATTTTTTCACGGCGGAGCCTCCGGGCCGGGCAATTCACCCGTTCACCGGAGCAATGCTACATCAATAGCTTCGGGCGTGTCATTGGCGGGGTTTCTTGAGTGCTGTTCCCGGCGGCCCGGTCCGCTTCCAGATAATAGATATGGCACTTGTGTATTCGCTCCAGCGCGGCGAGAATCCGCATTTGAGGGCTCGCACCGATCACCGTATGGCAGTACGTGCAAGCGGATTGGACGATGTGAGTCTTGGAAACGACCTTGTGGGAGAAGTGGTTCGGCCGAAAAGGCATTATTGGAGCCCCGATCTAACAAAAACTTGGGAGCAATTCAAAGCTAGCAGCTATCCAGAGCGCAACTGCGTGCCATGATGCGCCAAAGGAATTAAGCATTCTGATTTGCCCGATCGAGTTCTTTGTTCAGTACGACATTGATGGCAAGACATTTATGATGGAGCAGCGCAATGGGAACACGGGATAATTCGATGATACGGGCAGCCCGGCGTAATTGGCTGGCGACGGCGGGAGTCGTGCTCGTACTTCTCTTTACGATTTTTGCGATTTTCGCTCCGCTGATCGCGCCGCAGAATCCCGCGCACATTGATCTCACGACCCGGCTGGCTGGATCCTCGTCCGCGCACTGGCTGGGCACGGACGAATTAGGGCGCGATATCCTTTCGCGCATTATCTTCGGTTCGCGAATATCGATGCTGGTCGGCGCAAGCGTGGTCGCCGCATCGTTACTGATCGGGCTGATCATCGGCTCGATTGCCGGTTATTACGGCGGACTCGTTGATCGCTTCGTCAATGTGGTGGTGATGAACGCGTTTCTGTCGTTTCCGGGAATACTGCTGGCAATCGCCTTCGTCGCTTTCCTTGGTCCGGGAATACTCAACCTGATTCTTGCGCTCTCGATTGGCGGATGGGTTGGCTATGCCCGCCTGGTTCGCGGGCAGGTGCTGGCCGCCAGAGAGCGCGAGTTCGTGGAAGCCGCGCGCGCTCTCGGCGCAAGCGACCTAAGAATCGTTGTACGACATATTCTGCCGAACATCATTCAGCCCGTGGTCGTGCAGGCCGCGATCGGAATGGCAGGCGCCGTTCTGGCGGAAGCGACCATGAGTTTTCTTGGGCTGGGCGTTCCGCCTCCGACGGCCAGTTGGGGGTCCATGCTGAACGACTCACGGTCGCATCTTTTCGACGCCCCGCACCTGGTCATCTTCCCGGCGATTGCCGTCATGCTCGCCGTGCTCTCCTTCAACTTCATTGGCGACGCGCTGCGCGACTACCTCGATCCGAGATCAAGAATAGAAATCGGAATTTAGGAGTGACGATTTGGTGAGTGACGAGTTTCCTTTCAATCGTCACTCACCAAATCACCAACTCGACAATTTCTTCCGAAACATTCCGAGAAGCTGCGGGTTCAGAGTAAGTGAAATCGGACGCCGCGCGGTGACGATAGAAACTAAGAAAGAGGCACAGAGGGGCATCATGAAATACACGAAATTGGCTATTACGCTTACGTCGTTCGCGTTGTTTGTTCCGGCCGTATTCGCACAAGACGCCACGACCACTCCTCCGGTGAAGAAACCGACCATCGAGCAGCGCAAGGACAACCAGCAGCAGCGCATCGGCAACGGTGTCCAGAACGGATCGCTGACTGCCGGCGAAACCAAGCGCCTTGAAAACCGGGAAGCGAACCTCAACAAAGAAACCAAGACCATGCGCCAGGCGGACAACGGCAAGCTGACGCAGCAGGATCGCCGCGTTCTCAATCGTCAGCAGAACAATCTTTCAAAGAATATCTACAACCAGAAGCACGACGCGCAGGTTCAGCCCAAGGCGAACAACGAAGTGAACGCGCGCCAGAAGCTTCAACAGCAGCGGGTTGCTCAGGGCATCAAGAGCGGTTCGTTGACTCCGGCCGAAACCGCGAAACTGGAGAGCAAGGACGCCAAGATCAACCACGAAGTCAAAGACATGCGCGAGGACAATGGCGGCAAGCTGACTCCAGCCGAAAGAGCCAAGGTCAATCAGAAGCAGAACAGGGTTTCGCAGCAGATCTACAACAAGAACCACAACGCGCAGGTGCAGAAGTAAGCGGTCAGCGATCAGCGGTCAGCGGTCAGCAAAGAGCCCCCCGTGGAGAGCGGGGGCTTTTCATTTAAGGCCATACCTGTCAGCGAACTCCGCACGCAGTGTTTGGGTATACCAGTCGTTGAAGGAGCCGTAGACGTGTTCGACTTCGCCACTACTCAGGGTTACGTATTTCTGATCCGCAAACCGAATCGCCGACACGAAAGCGCCAGTCTGAAACACCAGCAACCCAGCTCGAATTTCGACCGCGTCGCCTTCCATGTGAAATGCGGTGTTTGGGACAGAGGGTACAGTCGGTCGCAAGAATGTTTCTGTCTCGAAAACGTCGCCACCGCCGGTGGTGCGCCAGAATTCGAGTAAGTCGTCGAGCAAGTTTAAGTGGTGCCCGGAAGCCCAAGCGTCCAACTCTGCAGTCGGGATCGGTCCGAACCAAAGGAACAGGTCTGGGCGTTGTATTGCGTCTTGCAGAATCGTCAGCATCCCGTTGCCTAGTCCTCTCCATTGGCGGCAGCAATTCCTAGTAGCTCTTCTCCCCGCTCCCAGTCCGCCGATTGCAGTACGCGCGTGGTCTTCTCAACCAGCGGCACTTCGGGTAGGTCGCCTTTAATCGAGGTTCCAAGTTCGGCGAACTTGCGCGCCGGGGCGAAGACGCGGTTTTCCATCGTGCCGACGGCCTTGTTGTAGAAGTCCACGGCGCGGTCGAGATTCTTGCCGATGCCCTCCATGTGTTCGGCGAGTTTGCAGAGGCGGTCGTAGAGATCGCGGCCGAGGTCGGCGATGTGCTGCGCGTTCTCGGCGATGGTTTCCTGCTGCCATCCGTAGGCGACGGCGCGGAGGAGCGCGATCAGCGTTGTCGGCGACGCGACGATCACGCGCTGGTTCACGCCCTGTTCGATGAGCGCCGGATTCTGCTCGAGCGCGGCGCTGAAGAAAGCCTCTCCCGGCAGAAACATCAGCACGAATTCGGGCGCGGGTTGAAATTGGTCCCAATAAGCTTTCGAACTCAGTTGGGACATGTGGGTGCCGACCTGATCGGCGTGTTTCTTCAGCAGCGCGATGCGCGTGGTGTCGTCCGCAGTCTCACAGGCTTCGAGATAAGCGGAGAGCGGTGTCTTCGCGTCCACAACGATGTTTTTGCCGCCGGGCAGACGCACGATCAGGTCGGGGCGTATGCGTCCGTCGGAGGTTGAAACACTCGGCTGTTCGACGAAATCGCAGTAGGGCAACATGCCGGCGATCTCGACGACCCGGCGCAACTGGATTTCTCCCCAGCGCCCGCGGACGTTGGGCGTGCGCAGAGCTTTGACCAGATTGCCGGTCTCCGACTGAAGTTTGTCTTGCGTCTGAACCAGCGATTGCACCTGCTGCGTGAGCGTGCCGTAGGCTTCGCGGCGCGAGTTCTCGATAGCCTGGATCTGCGCGTCAACCTTGGTGAGCGAGTCCTTGATCGGCGCGACGAGTGCTTCGACCGCCTGCTTGCGCTGCTCTAGATCGCCCTGCGCCTGTGATTGAAACCGCTTGAGGCTCTCGGTCGCCAGCGCAAGGAATGACTGGTTATTGCGGGTGAGCGCGTCGGCGGAGAGCGCCTGGAAGGCGTTCTTCAGGTCCTGACTCGCTTTCGTGACCAGGGCGAGTTTCTCTTCGGCGAACTTGCGCTCGTGTTCCAGCGTGGAGTCGAGTCCGGCGACCTGTGCGCGCAGTTGGGCGTTGGCCTCGTTCTGGCGCGCGGCATCGGCGAGCGCACTGTCTAGTTGCTGCTGAACCATCGTAACGCGCTGTTCAAGCGTCGCGGATGTTGAACGCAATGCGAGCCATGACAAAATAGCTCCGAGCACGAGACCGGCAATTCCCAAGAGGACCGAAAGCAACATTGAACTCTCCGTGGAAACAAAGTTTAGAGTGTCGGGTTCAGAAACAAAAGAAGAGTTTTTGCTTACATAGCGGGATATCACATCTGGGTGACGTGTAGTTTGATAAGCCTTCGTCAATTCGCGCGAAAAGTGTTGGTGGTCGCGGTGCTGATGGCGGCTGCCGCAGCAATGGCGGCAGCTTCCACTCGAGGCATTCCCGATCGTGCTGCAGCGCGTGAAATTTTTCGCCTGTTGAATGAGTTTCGCGCGGAGCATGATCAGGCTGCTCTGGCATGGGACGACCGCCTGGCCGATGCTGCGCTGGACCACGACTTCCTCGTGGCGGCAAACAAGCAACTGTCGCACCAGTATTCCGGCGAGCCGATCCTGACGCTGCGGCTGGCAAAAAACGATATAAGGCTGAACCGCGCGGGCGAAAACCTGGCAAGCGCCAGCACGGTGACGGGCGCGCATGAAGCCCTTGTGGCGTCGCCTCCGCACCGGGCGAATATGCTCAGCCCCGACTTCAACGCGGTTGGAATCGCGGTCGTGCGGGCGGGCGATACGTTTTATGTGGTGCAGGATTTCGCGCACCGGCTGGCGGAGATTCCGACAGCGCAGTTCGAAGACGAGATTGCCGCCGAGTTCGACCGATTGCGCGCGCGGTCCCGGACGGCGCCGCTGACTCACGCGAGCAGCGACATGCTGAGAAATGCCGCGTGCGCCATGGCGCGCAAGGACGATCTTGATGCGAATGACGTCCGTGTGCCGGGCGCTCGGCACATCGTCTCGTTCACGATCAACGAGGCGCAGAAGCTCCCGAAGGACCTCACGCAGTTGCGAACGAGCACCGACCTCGGGAGCTACACGGTGGGCGCCTGCTTCGCGCGCAACCAGTCGTATCCGAACGGGACGTTCTGGGTTTTGATGGCTCTGTTCCCGAAGAACTCGCACGCAGCGCGCCCGCGATAGAGGGCGACGCACTTGTGATAATCTGCGCTTGAATATGCAAGGAATTCGTATTGGAACCGCGGGGTGGTCCTACAAAGATTGGGAGGGAATTGTCTATCCTGATCAGCTCAAGAAGAGCAAGCATCCAGTCGAGTTCCTGGCACAGTACTTCGATCTGATCGAAATCAACACATCCTTCTACGGACACATTCGCCCGGAATGGGGAAAGCTGTGGTGCCGGAAAGCGGCAGCGGTGAAACCGGAGTTCGTTTTCACCGCGAAGCTGAACAAGGCATTCACACACTCGCCGCTGGGCGTGTTGCAGTCCACCTCGGCGAGCACGATAAGCCCCGGAGGTGACGATGAGCGGCTGGCGAAAGCCGGGTTGGATTCGATTGCGTCCGAGGGCAGGCTGGGCACGCTGCTGATGCAATTTCCGATTTCGTTCAAGAACACGAATGAGAACCGTGACTACCTGGAATCGCTGCTGGCGCGGTTCAGGGAATACCCTGCGGCGGTGGAAGTGCGGCACGATAGCTGGAACAGCGAAGCGATTCTGCGATATTTCGCCGAGCGGGGCGTCGCGTTCTGCAACATCGATCAGCCGAAACTGGGGAAGGCGATCGCGCCGACCGAGTACGTGACCTCGGGAATCGCCTATGTTCGGCTGCATGGAAGAAATTACGACCAGTGGTTCGAGCACGAGCGTAGCGAGGATCGCTACAACTATCTCTACACCAGGAAAGAATTGGCCGGGTGGAAGGACAAGATCGAGCGCGTCGCGAAAAAGGCCAGCGTGACGTTCGTTGTCGCCAATAACCATTTTGAGGGGAAAGCTGTCGTGAACGCGCTGGAGTTGAAGCACATGATCACGGAGCGTCCCGTGCAAGCGCCGGCGACGCTAGTGCGGCATTATCCGGAGTTGGCGAGCATCGTCGAGCCAGAAGAACAATCCTTCAAGCTGGCATAAGGCGGGGAACCATTACGGGCGCTGCATTTTAATCTGCTTCGACTTCGGCGCTGTAGTGTGATTGCACGTAGTCGTTCAAGATGGCGATGAATTCGGCCACAATGTTGTCGCCCTTCAGAGTCGTCATCAGGCGTCCGTCAACGAAGACCGGGGCCTTTGGATCCTCGAACGTGCCGGGGAGCGAAATGCCGATGTTCGAGTGTTTCGATTCGCCGGGACCATTGACGATGCAGCCCATCACTGCGACCTTCATCTCTTCCACGCCGGGAAATTTCTCGCGCCAGATCGGCATCTGCTGCCGGATGTACGTCTGAATCTGATCGGCAAGTTCCTGGAAAAAGGTGCTGGTGGTGCGTCCGCAACCGGGGCACGCGGTGACTTGCGGCGCGAAGCTGCGGAAGCCCATGGACTGAAGAATCTGCTGGGCGACGAAGACTTCTTCGGCGCGGTCGCCGCCGGGCGCGGGCGTAAGAGATACGCGGATGGTGTCGCCGATGCCTTCCTGCAAGAGAACGCTCAGTCCGGCAGCTGAGGCGACGATACCTTTTGCTCCCATGCCGGCTTCGGTCAAGCCGAGATGCAGCGGATAGTCGCAGCGCGACGCGAGCGAGCGGTACACGTCGATCAAGTCCTGTACGCCGCTGACTTTCGCGCTCAGGATGATGTGATCGTGGCCGAGGCCGTCTTTCTCGGCGATTTCGGCCGAGCGCAGGGCGCTGACGACCATCGCCTCCATCATCACTGCTTTCGCGTCGAGCGGAGCGGCGGAGCGCGAATTCTCGTCCATCATGCGGGTGAGCAGTTGCTGGTCCAGCGACCCCCAGTTGACTCCGATGCGCACGGGTTTGTCGTTTGCCACTGCAACTTCGATCATCGTGCGGAAATTGTCGTCGTCCTTGCGGCCCACGCTGACATTGCCGGGATTGATGCGGTACTTGGCCAGAGCACGCGCGCATGCAGGGTATTTCTTCAGCAGGATGTGTCCGTTGTAGTGGAAGTCGCCGATGATGGGAACTTCGATGCCCTGTTTTTCCAGACCTTCAACGATGAGCGGGACGGCTCTTGCGGCGTCGTCGTTGTTGACGGTGACGCGGACGAGCTCGGAACCGGCGCAGGCCAGGGCAGCCACTTGCGCGATGGTACCCGGCACATCGGCCGTGTCGGTGTTGGTCATGGACTGCACAACGATGGGCGCGCTGCTGCCGACGTTCACATCGCCGACGCGAACCGAAACGGAATTCCTGCGGTGAATTTCTGCCATGTGGTAAAGAGATGCCCTTCTGCCGGTACACGTGGACAACACTGATTTTAACATGCTGAAAGAAGCCCTCGTCCCAAGGTGGACTAATAGATTCACCCTAACTCTCGTATTCGAGATAGCCTGAATTGAAATTTTTCAGCAGAGATTCTGATTGTGCGGGAGCTCTGGATTTCGTACTATTCCCGCACACTTTCGCGCAATAAGAAAGCGCTCAGCGGAAGCCGAAAGGTCACGCTAATGGGCCGACGTATCCTCTGGATATACCTGGTTGTTTTCACGGCAGCAGTTTGTTTCCCACAAAACGCGGAGTTCTCCGCGACGCTTGGAATGCTGCGTAACTACAGCGCGCAGGACTTTGCCACGCTGAGGAAGCAAGCGAAGTCCGGCAACGCGGTTGCGGAGAATGCGCTGGGAATGGCCTATGCTTTTGGCGCGGGAGTGCCCCGCGACGATATCGAGGCAGTGCAGTGGTTCCATCGTGCCGCGATGCGCGGGTTGGCCAACGCGCAGAATGATCTGGGCGTGATGTACCAGCAGGGCCGGGGCGTCCAGCGCGATCTTGCGGAGGCGGCCACGTGGTTTCGCAAGTCCGCTGAAAACGGCGATTTGCAGGGCCAGTACAACATCGGCGAGGCCTGCCTTAAAGGCGAGGGCGTCAGCATCAACAACGATGAGGCGATGATGTGGTTGATGGTGGCGGCGATCAAGGAACATGCGGCCGCACAGAACGATCTTGGCTTCATGTACGAACGGGGGCTGGGAATCGAGAAAAACCCTGCCGAAGCAGCGAAGTGGTATCGCAAGGCCGCCGAGAAGGGATATGCGCTGGCCGAACACAATCTGGCCGTCATGTATATGTTAGGCAATGGAACGAAACAGGATCTGCCGGAAGCGCTGCGCTGGTTTCGCAAAGCCGCCGATCAGGGATATGCTCCTGCACAGAGGGCCGCAATGCTATTGTCGGAGAAAGTGAAACAAGAAGAAATAGCTGCAGCTGGGCCAGATGGATCGAAACACTGAGGGGAAGGGTATTTAGTATTAAGGTATTAAGGTATTAGGGTATTTAGTACAAAAGCCCCCTGCTCTGGAGGGCGCGTTTTTTTAACTAAATACCTTAATACCTAAATACTAAATACCTTCTTCCTTCTCACGGCAGGTGCTGACTCCAACCGGCCAGGCTCTTGGCGATATCGTTGTAGATCACCATGGCAGCGAACAGGACCAGGAACACGAAAGCAGCCTGGTAGATGCGCTCCTTGACGCCCTGGTTGATGTCCTTTCTCATCAGGCCTTCAACCAGCAACAAAAGGATCACTCCGCCATCAAGAATCGGAATTGGGAACAGGTTGAAGATGCCGAGGTTCAGGCTGATCGCGGCCATGAGCGAGAGTATCGGAGTCCAACCAGGCTCGCGCACGGCTTGACCGGCTGCGGTCGCGATCCCGATAGGGCCGGACATCTGCCGCATTGGCACTACGCCACGGATCATTCTCTCAACCAATTCGATGATCAAAACCGAAAATTTTCTATTTTCCTGCAGAGATGCGGAAAGCGCCTTGGGAAAAGAGAGTTTCTCGGCATGCATCGGTTCATTGGGCTTGAATCCAATGCGGTACTGGGTCTTGCCCTCAATGATGTCCTGAAACGGAGTCACTGAGATGGGGATGGTTTGTTCGGCACGCTTTAGCGTCAGCGTGACCGGCTTGGTTCCATTCTCTCGAAGGTACTGCAGCAAAGCGTCAATGGAGTAAAGACGCTCTCCATTGATGGACTCGATAGTGTCGCCTGCTTTCAGTCCGGCCTTCTCGGCAGGTTTGCCGGGCTCAACGGACGCGACCGCCAACGGGCGAGCCGGCCCAATGCCGATTTCTCCCACCTCGTCCGGGCCGACTGCGTTTGGGACCACAGTCTTCTCGATGATCTCGTTGCCGCGCTGAACGGCGAGGTTGACCGGGTGTTTCGGGCTGAACGCAAAGATGAATCTGAGATCTTCCCACGTAGGATTCTGCTTGTCGCCGGCGCGAACGATGCGATCGCCATCCTGCAAACCAGCCTTTTCGGCCGGTTGACCCTTTTCCACGTTGCCGATCACGGCGGGTCCGTCGAAGTACGCTGGACGTTCGTAGCGAACCATGAAAACGCCGGTCAATAGCGCGATCGCCAGAATGATGTTCATCATCGGGCCAGCCACGGCGATAATGAAACGATGCCAGCGAGGATGCGACATGAACTCGCCCTTCTCGCCAGTGCGCTTGTCCATGGGGTTCTCGCCGCTCATTTTGACGTAGCCGCCCAGGGGGATGGCCGCGATCCGGTAGTCAGTGTCTCCGCGCTTGAACCCGATCAGACGCTTGCCGAATCCGATGGAGAAAACTTCTACTTTGACGCCGAGCAGTTTAGCCGCGGCATAATGGCCGAATTCGTGGATCAGAATCATGATCCCGAGAACGATGACCATCGTTACGATTGCGTCGAGGTGGAAGTCGAAAGCAAAAAAAGCTGAATACATAGTGGAAATCTAATCCAATTGCAGGTTTGCACTCGCCTTAGCGGACCTGCCCCGGCTCAAAACGTCAATCTTCTCGGCGGCCATGCGGCGCGCCTCATCGTCGAACCCTAGAACCATGTTAATAGATTCAGGTTTGGTAGCCGCAGTTTCTTTTAGTGTGCTGCTGATTACTTTGGGGATGTCCGAAAAACCGATGTGACCGTCTAGGAACGCGGCCACGGCAACCTCGTCCGCGGCGTTGAGCGCAATGGTCTTAGCTCCGCCAGCGTCGGCGGCTTCATAAGCGAGCCTCAGGCAGGGAAATTTGTCCAGATCGGGCTCGCAGAAATCGAGCTGCCGCAGACTCGATATCGAGAACCGCAGATCAGACGGGATTCGCTCGGGCCAGGTCATTGCGTAGAGCACCGGCAGTCGCATGTCGGTGACGGAAAGTTGCGCGAGAATGCTGCCGTCCACGTACTCGACCAGCGAGTGAATCGTGGATTGCGGGTGAACGATGACCCCCACCTGGCTGGCGGGAACATTGAAGAGGCGGCATGCCTCGATCACCTCAAAGCCTTTGTTCATCATCGTCGCCGAGTCGATGGTGATGCGCTTGCCCATCTTCCATGTGGGATGGTTCAGCGCCTGTGCGACGGTAATCGAATCAAACTCGGCTTTGGGCGTGTTCAGGAACGGGCCGCCCGACGCCGTGAGCCAGACGCGTTCAACCTCATTGGCAGTGCCGCCGCGCATGCACTGGTGCACCGCGTTGTGTTCGCTGTCGATGGGCAGCAGCGGCTTGCCCTGGCGACGGGCCTCGGCGGTGATCAGTTCTCCGGCGGCGACGAGACATTCTTTGTTGGCGAGACCAATGCTCTTGCCTGCCTTGACGGCCTCGTAAGTTGCTTCGAGTCCGGCGACACCGACGATTGCGCTGACGACGAAATCCACCTCAGGATGTGTGGCCACGCGGACGGTGCCTGACGATCCGCTACAGACCTCGATGTCCGGGTGCCCGGCCTGCTTGAGGCGGGCGCGGAGGTGCTCGGCGTCAGAGTCTTTGGCGACCGAGACCACACGCGGCTTCCACTTGAGCGCCTGCTGGAAGGCTGCCTCGATGTTGTTGCCGGCGGCGATGGCGACGAGTTTGAAGCGGTCAGGGTAGCTTTCGATGATGCTGAGAGTGCTGTGCCCGATCGATCCCGTGGAACCCAGAATGGCGATATGTTTCATTGAGTCGATTATTTAATGAACCTGAAACGTCGAGTTTCTCAGGACAGAACGCGCCAAGCCGCATAGTACCACAGCACCGGGGCCGCAAAGAGCAGGGCATCAATGCGATCCAGCATGCCGCCGTGGCCCGGGCAACAATGTGCCGGAATCCTTGACCCCCGCGCCACGCTTGATGAGCGATTCGACCAGATCGCCAAGCTGTGCCGCGACGTTAATGGCGGCGGACAGAAGAATGATCTTCACCAGCGGCAACGGTTCGGGAGCCAGGAATGCGCGTTGGCGCGTGAGCAGATGCGCGTTGAGCAGGAATTCGCTGATCGGCCGGGCATGGGTGAGAACGAAGTATCCGACGACGATGCTGCCGATGAACGAAGCGATCGTGCCTTCCCATGTTTTGCCGGGGCTGATGCGCGGGGCCAGTTTGTGTCGGCCAATGGCGCGTCCGGTGTAGTACGCGAAGGTGTCTCCGGACCAGACGACAAGGAAGAGATACAGGAGCAATATCCCGCCAGACGACAACCCGCATACGACGACAATCAAGGCCAGCGGGATCGCGACATAAGTTAGCGCGGTCACGCTGGCAGCGGCGGCGGGGAAGGCGGTTGCGAGCTGTTCGCGCCTCATGCCGGCGGCGAGAAAAATGAACGGCGCGAAGACGGCGGCGGCGAGCAGCAGCAGCATGGTAGTGCCGGCGTCAAGCAACTGCGTTTGATATTGCATCCCAAAGCCGACTGCGGCGAACACAATTGCGATGACGATGTAAGTGGGTCGCCGGAGAGGCTGGATGTTGTAGTGCGTCGAGATGTCCAGCAGTTCGCGCGCGGTGAGGATCGCGACCACGGCGACCACGGCGGCCAACAACATAATGGGCGCTCGCAGGATCAGGAGCAGAACGATCGGAATGAGCACAACTGCGGTTGCGACTCGTTTCATTGAGCTTTCTTCATGAGCTGGATTTACTTGCCAAATATGGGGGCGGCTTTAGCCTCGAGCTTCTGCGGAGCTTCTGCTTCGTGCGTGGGATGTTCGACGAGTCCGCCATACCGGCGCTCACGTTTCTGGAACTCGGCGATCGCTTCGAGCAACTGGAGGCCGTTGAAGTCGGGCCAAAGCAGGTCCGTTACATAAATCTCGGCGTAGGCGACCTGCCAGAGCAGAAAGTTACTCAGACGCATTTCTCCGCTGGTCCGGATGACGAGGTCCAATTCGGGGAGATGGCTGGTGTAGAGATTGCGACTGATCGCGTGTTCGTCAACCGACAGGTGTGCGGGACCGCCATTCGCCATCGACGATTTCAGAATGGCGTTGAACGCATCGACGAGCTCGGACCGCGCGCTGTAGTTCAGCGCTAGCGTCAGGATCATGCCGGTATTGTGCGCGGTAGCTTCGCGGGCCCAATCCATGCGCTCCCGAACTTCCGGCGGTAACTCGTGAGGGCGTCCGATGAACTGCATGCGGACGTTATTGCGGTTCATCAGGGGCACTTCGTTCTTCAGATAACGCTGCAAAAGCGCCATCAGGAACGCGACTTCGGTCTTGGGGCGTTTCTTCCAGTTTTCCTCGGAGAACGCGTAAAGCGTGAGGGCAGGGACGCCAATGCGCGCGGCGGTCTGGACGATGTCGCGGACGGTTTCGGCGCCGGCACGATGTCCGGCGATGCGCGGTAGATGGCGGCGCTTGGCCCAGCGTCCGTTGCCGTCCATGATGATGGCGATATGTTGCGGAAGGCGCTGGACGTCAAGTTTGACGTAAACCTCAACCTCTTTCCGGCTCAATCCTTCAGGTATGTGCGCGCGCAAAGCTTACCCCTAAGAATTTGAACGTAACACACGGTTGGGCAACTTGCAACGGACCCTGGGGCAAGGATCGAGTTTCGAGTTTCAAGTTTCCTGGAATCCAGAACCAGAAGAAAAGGCCGAGACGTTTGCGCTCGGCCTGCGTTGCTGTCTGCACTAGAAACTCGCTCGAAACCCGAAACTTGAAACTGCCTTTACGCGTTTCTGCGAAGATGCAGGCTCATGTCGCGCACCTGCGTGAGCACGCCGGTCATTTGCATCGCATTCAGGCAGGACAAAAAAGGTAAGAGTTCTGAAACGAACTCATCCGCCATTAATTCCCGTAGTTCGGCTTCGCGCGTATTGCCTCCCGCGAGCAAATCTGGCACGCTGACGCGCAAAGCTGCGGCAAGCCGCTGCAGCGAGGAAAGAGTCGGAGTGGCCTTCTCGTTTTCGATCTTGGAGACATAAGTGCGCGGGACGCGCATGCGCAACGCGAGTTGACGCTGGCTCAGGCCGCTTCTTTGCCGTAGAGCGCGGATCGCCGATGCCACCTGCAATCCACAGCCGTTGTCAATGTTCTCGGCTTCCTGAGTCCTGGGCTCGGGCAGCACGACCTCTGGTATTTCAGCATCCAGAGAAGTGTGACACCTGCGACACAGGCTGTTTATCGTCCGGAACTGAACGAGGTTACAACGGTCACATCTCACAACTTCTCGTTGATCGACGGGCGCGAGAGTCGTAGCCATTAGGTTTTGGGAGATGCCAGAGCGGGCACCTTCACTTGCACTCTTGGAATGCAAGCTCAAGTGGATTGTAGGGTAAGAACATTACAAGTCAAGGACTTTTTCGTTAAATGTCGTTGAAAAACGTAAGAGTGTCGGTAAGAATCCAAGCGTAGCCTAAGATATCCGAAGAAAACAGGAGTAAAGCCATAATGGACAGGAACGCCGCGTGGGCATTGCTGACCGAATTTACCCAGTCGGAGAGCCTGCGCAAGCACGCTCTGGCTGTCGAGGCCTGCATGATCGCCTACGCCCGCAAATTCGGCGAAGACGAAAACAAGTGGAGCATTGTCGGCCTGCTGCACGATTTTGACTACGAGAAATACCCTACCGCCGCCGAGCACCCCTACAAAGGCAATGAAATCCTGAAAGAGCGCGGCTATCCCGACGACGTACGGCGCGCCATCATGTCGCACGCCGAATATACCGGCGTCCCCCGCGAAACCCAGCTGGAGAAAGCTCTGTTTGCCTGCGATGAGGTCGCCGGATTCATCACGGCAGTCGCGCTCGTGAAGCCGTCGAAATCGCTGGCCGAGGTCGACGCGAAGTCCGTTCGCAAGAAGATGAAGGATAAAGCCTTCGCTCGCAGCGTAAGCCGCGAAGACATCGTGAATGGCGCGTCGGGTCTAGGCCTAGATCTGGACGAACACATCGCATTCTGCATCGAGGCGCTGAAGGCCAAGGCAGGGGAATAAGGAGTCAGGGGAATAAGGAGTTAGGAACCGGTCGGTGCCCCACGTTCCGACCGGTCCGCAGAGCGGAACGGGCTAACGTGGGGACCTCCTCTATCTAGCTACGTCCCAGACTTGACTGGGAGCCGCTACCCCCAATCAGACGCATGAATCCGTCCGTGGCATCCTATTGAACACGTTTCGGAAGAAGAGAGAAAGCCAATATGCTTTGGACGATCCTACTCGTTCTCGTAGTTTTGTGGCTGCTTGGGTTCACTTTGCACGTAGGCGGCGCCCTGATTCACCTGCTGCTGGTCGTGGCCCTCGTGGTACTGGTCATCAACCTTGTGACCGGAGGCCGCGGAGTAGTGTGAAAGCGGAGAAATACGGACGTCCGTAGTACCCCCGTGCTACCCGTTCAGCAGCTTTCCAATCACGTCTGCCGCGGTGTACGCCAGCCCGTCGCTGGGTTGGAAGTCTCTGATGTCCTTCAGCGCGTTTCCCGAAGTGATAAAGCCGCGTTCCTCGTACTTGCCGCCGGCACGAACCTGCTGATATCCGATATTCGCCATCAGCGCATTGCAGAGGCATCGTTTTCCGACGGCTTTGGCTGGGTCGCCACCGTTCGCCGTGTACACCGGAACCGGTTCAGCGGAGCAGCGGAAAGAGACCGTGCCCTCCGGCGTGCGATAGGCTTCGCGCAAGTAGCCGAGGTCGCAAACGCGCGGGCGGTCGAGATATACCTCGTTTTCCGAATAGGTGTTGGCCAGCAGCGCCGCCTTGAAGGGAAATCCCGTGGGAGAGCTGTTCGGATCGGTGAAGACCTGGGCTTCACCGTCTTTGGCCTGCTGTAGCAAAGCCTGCTTGTAGTCGTCCCGCAGTCCGGACTCGATGGTGTAGGCGAAAGCCGTTCCCACCTGCACGCCGACGGCGCCCGCGGCCTGCGCTTCAACCAGCCTTTCGTGCGATCCGTATCCTCCGGCAAGCCAAAAGGGCACGCCGAGTTTGCGTATCGACTCCAGATCCACTTCGTCGCGTTCTCCGTAGATTGCTTCACCGCGTTCGTTCAGTTGCATTTTGCCGCGGGGAGGCGCGTTGTGACCTCCGGCCGTGTGGTGCTCGATAATCAGTCCGTCCACCTTGCCGTTGGATTTCTTCAACAGCGTGGTCGCCAGGGTGTTCGAAGCGATGATGGCGAGAAACTGCGGGCGCTTCAGAGGCGCCAGTTCGCGCTCCATGAATTCGCGCGGGTTGAAGTGCATGTTTGTGTCATCGCCGTTCTGTACGCCAGCAACCTGCAAGGGATATGTGACAGGTTCATGCTTCGCAAGAAGGTCAAGCACGCCCGGGAATTTGATCGGAATGCCTGCGCCCATCAGAATGTATTCGACCCCGGCCAGCATGGCGCCGTAAGCTGCACTCAAAAGCGCTGTCTGAATCTTTTCCAGGTAATTCATCCCCACGGGATTGTCGTGGCCTTCGCGGGCGAGGAACACCTCAACGAAATTTCCCGCGATACAGAGCTCCTGAAGATCCCGCGGGTTGTCCTTCACCAGCATGGGCGTCCGTTTATAGGACGCCGTGGCCGCTTTGCCGCCCGGTATGTAGTATTCGCGCCAGACGCGCTCGGCCATCTCGGGGAACGGGAAATTGTCGAGGGCACGGCGCATGTGGCCGCCCGGATCGCCGTCCTGCAACCGTCTGGCCAGCACCTGATCCAGAGCGGTTCCAGACACCACTCCAAGCTGACCTTCTTTTGATACCGCCTGCGCAAGCGTCCAGTTCGAGACGCCCGCACCCATGCCGCCCTGAATGATGTGTGGTTGAGTTGCCATAGAGAGTACCTCCAGTATTTCACGGCGGCGCGATCCGCTTGTCACAGTTATGTAATAGTTTCTGGGCTCGAATTGTGACTTGATCGTTTTCAGCCCCACAGGGGCGTCAGTATGTAGCCCGGCACGTCAGTGCCGGGCAAAAAGCGAGAAATGCGCCGTGTCCCGCGAGAAATGCGCCGTGTCCCGCGAGAAATGCGCCGTGTCCCGCGAGAAATGCGCCGTGTCCCGAAGGAGTCTGTGTCATAGCTAGATACAGCGACAGCCAAGTGGGAGAAGTTGCTGTTTGTGGCCCCGTAGGGGCATCCCGAACTTAGCCCCGGACGGAGTCCGGGGTAGCAGGTTGGATATTCTCCGAGTCCCGGTAGGGACGGCACGAGTTACGACACAGACTCCGCAGGGACAACAGCGATTTCGTAACTAAAGCGCCCTTTGCGCTGGGGCAGGAACTCAGGTATCGTTTGTGCTTCGGGCACCCAAGCCTGAAGAGAAAAGGTGGTCTGGCGAGGATGAAGCGTACAGCAGTTCTGTTAGCGATCATTCTAACGTGCGCGTGTGCCTCGGCGGATACAATCTGGCTGAAAAACGGCGTCTCAATTGCCGCAAACAAGGCAGTCGTGAAGGGTGAGCAGGTCGAGTACATCGTCGGGACCACGACCTACTACATACCGGCTTCTCAAGTTGACCGAATCGAAAAGACTCAGAGCTTCGGAGTTGCGGTAAGCACGGTCGGACCGAACGCCAGAGTGCCGTCGATGCCTTCGACCGCCTCCGCCGGTAGCAGCGACAGTGCCACGCTCAACAAGCCCCGTAAGCTTCCAGCGTCCGGCGGGATTACGGTTCCCGACGGTGCCGCGCTCCTGAAGAGGATACTCATCTACGATCATGTGGATGACCGGGCCTTGGGCACGATCGAGAGTGAAGGCAACGCGAACACGTCTGCCGCGGCCTATGCTGTCGCCGCCAATTACGAGTACTCGAACGAAAAGGACGTGGACCGTGCCGGGCGATATCTAAAACACGCCCTCGACTTCGCGCCGGAAAACATCGCGCTGCTTTGCTGGTATTCGTCGCTCCTGGTGGAGCAAGGCGAATTCCCCGAGGCCACCTCGCGCGCGGAACTTGCCGTGAAACTGGCGCCCAATTCCGCCGACGCGCTCTATGCTCTTGGCGCGGTCTACTATGCGACGAACCGTCTGCCCGAAGCCATTTCGGCTTGGAAGAAATCTTTGCAGATTCGTCCGAACGATAGCGTGAAACAGTACCTGGCAAAGGCCGAGAGGGAAGTGGCGGTCGAGGAAAATTTCAACCAGAGAGATAGCTCGCACTTCACCTTGCTTTTCCAGGGACAGCGCACTGGCTTCACGATGGCCGCCGACATCCTGCACACGCTGGAACAACAGTACGCCGATCTCGCGCGCGATCTTAGCTTCACTCCCCAATCGAGCATTACCGTGGTGCTTTACACCGAGAAAGAGTTCTTCGACGTCACCCAGTCGCCCTCATGGTCTGCCGGGCTCAACGACGGCAAATTGCGTATCCCGGTAAAGAACCTGTCGTCGATCACTCCTCAATTCGAACGTACTCTGAAGCACGAGCTGACGCACTCGTTCGTACATTTCATGACCGGGGGACCGTGCCCGACCTGGTTCAACGAGGGCATTGCCCAGATGATGGAGCCGCGCGATCCGGGAACGTATAAAGCGGCACTTGCCATTCTCTTCCGGGAAGGCAAGCAGGTTCCGCTGCGGGCGCTTGAGGGGTCTTTCTTAAACCTCAACGGTCCGCAGGCAACGATTGCGTATGCCGAGTCGCTGGTTGCCGTAGACCACATCCGCTCGGTGTACGGCATGACAGCCGTGCGGCGCATCCTGGAGTACCTGGCCGCTGGAGAATCTCCCGAAGACGCCCTGCGAGAGACTACCCGGCTCAATTACGCCCAACTCGAAAAAGAGATCGGCGCGAGTCTCAACAGCACAGTCCAGGGCCAGTGAACCCGCTCGCGCCCCAGCCCTCGCTTTCCTCTGCGCCCTCTGCGTAACTCCTGCGTACCTCTGCGTATTTCCTTTTCCCCGATGTCGTTAGTTCAGAACTTCCGCAATCTTCCCGCTCGCAATCAGTTCCGCTACGCGGGCGAAATCGGACGCCAGGGAACGGTCGTGCTCCATCGTCGGGCACACGCTGCGGATCGCCGCATGAGCCCGTTGTCCGCGAACGCTGGTCTTCGCCGGAGCCAGGAAGTCGAGCGCCTGCGCAACCGCGATGGCTTCGATGGCCAGCACGTTGCGCGTGTTCTGGACAATCCTCATCAGCTTCAAGGCCGCAGTCATTCCCATGGAAACGTAGTCTTCTTTGTTGCCGGACGTAGTGATCGAGTCCACGGACGCCGGATGCGCGCAAACTTTGTTCTCGCTCACCAGCGCGGCCGCCGTGACCTGCGCCATCATGAAGCCGGAGTTGAGTCCGGCACCGGGCGCAAGAAAAGCCGGAAGCCCTTCGCTGAGCGTTGGATTCACCATGCGCTCGATGCGGCGTTCGGACATGCCGGCCAGCGCCGTCAGTGCGATCCCAAGAAAGTCCAGCGCGAAGGCCAATGGCTCGCCGTGAAAATTTCCGCCGCTGATCACGTCTCCTTCCGGCGTGGACGCAACGGTTTGCGGCGCGCCAACTTGTTTCGGTTTCATGAACACTAGCGGATTGTCCACGGCCGAGTTGACTTCGATCTCGAACGTCTCTCGACAGCGGGCGAGCGTGTCGCGCACCGCGCCGTGAACTTGCGGGATGCAGCGCAGCGAGTACGCGTCCTGAACCCGGCCGCAGTTCTTGTGCGACTCGCGGATGGCGTCGTCCCCTTCCAGCATTCTGCGCAGATTGGCAGCACTGTGTAGCTGGCCGGGATGCGGACGCGCTTTGTGAATCCGTTCGTCGAATGCGACCACGGTTCCTTTTAGGGCGTCAACGGCGAGCGCGCCGAGAACGTCGGCCGTGTCCACCAGCGTTTCGGCTTCCAGCAGCGTGAGCGAACCGATGGCCAGCATGGCCTGTGTGCCGTTCATCAGCGATATGGCTTCTTTCGCTTCCGGCACGAGCGGGTTGATTCCGGCTTTCTTAAGAGCCTCTACGGCGGCCATGCGCTTGCCTTCGTAGTTGACTTCGCCTTCGCCGATCAGTCCGGCGGCGAGGTGAGCGAGCGGCGCAAGATCGCCGCTGGCTCCAACGCTGCCCTGCGATGGGATCACCGGATGTACGCCCCGGTTCAGCATTTCGCAAAGCTGATCGATCACTGCGCCGCGAACGCCCGAGTGTCCCTTGGCAAGCGAATTCGCGCGCAGCAGCATCATGGCGCGAACCACGGTTTCCGGCAGCGGATCGCCGACGCCCACACAATGCGAGCGGATCAGGTTGAGCTGCAATTGCCGCACCTGGTCGTGCGGAATGCGGACGTCGCTCAGTTTCCCCACGCCGGTCGTAATCGCGTAGGCCACCTGATCGCTGGCTACGAGATCGTCCACCAGCGCGCGCGTTCGGTCAACGAGGATGCGCGCATTCGGTTCGAGCAATACGGGTTGGCGTTCATAAACGACGGCGCGAACGTCGTCGAGCGTCAGATCGGTTCCGTTTAGATGAAGAGCTTTCATGGGAGTTGCCAGTACTCAGTACTCAGTTATGAGCCGTTCGCCAATTGCTACATTCCGGCTGCGTTTTGAAAGGGCACGGCTTTAGCCGTGCCGTAAAGGGCGCATGACCTTGGGCTTTAGCCCCTGAGGTACGAAAGCAGACCAACGAAATTAACGCTCCGGAGAGAATTAAGCAAATGGATTCTCTCCGTGCCTCTATGTCTCCGTGGTGAATGGGAGCTATTTACCAAAAGCCGCCTTGAGCGCCGTCAGATACTTTTCGGGAAACGGCTTGCGGTTGCCGGCGCCGTCCACGACCAGGTGCACGGTTTCGCCTTCAGCGAGAATCGTGCGGTCCTCAGCGCGGAGAACCTCGTATCCGAAATGGATCAGCGAGTCGCGCACATTCCGCAGATGCGTGCGCACGAGGATTTCATCGTCATAGAGCGCAGGAGCTTTGTAGCGGCAGCGTGCTTCAACCACGGGCAGATGCGTGTCGTCCTCGCTCTCCATCTCTTTGTAGGTGAAGCCGAAGGAGCGCAGCATTTCGACGCGGCCCACTTCGAACCAGATAATGTAGTTCGAGTGATATACCACGCCCATCTTGTCAGTCTCGGCGTAGCGGACGCGCAGCTTGGTTTCGGTGACGACGATGTCGTGACTCATCTGCTTCTTGCCGTTTGCTACCGGCCGCTCCAGCGTGGCTTGCGTTTCTCCAGAAATGACGAGACCCCCTCGCGAAAATCTTCGGTTGTGCGAATTCTTGCATTCTCTTCTACCGCAAGCCGGATTTGCTCGTCCAGTTCATTCCCCGCAAATGCGGAAAGTAGCCGCTTGGTGGCGCTCAGAGAAGCTGGACTGTTCTCCATGAGCTGCGAAGCGAGTTCGCGCGCGCGCGACATCAACTGATCGGGCTCGACGACTTCGTTGGCCAGTCCTAGGCTGTAGGCTTCCTCGGCGCCGATGATCCGTCCGGTCAGCAGCAGGTCGCGCGCGTACTTCTCGCCGATCTGGCGGACGAGGAATGTCGAGACGATGGCCGGCAGAAATCCGATGCGAACTTCGGTGTACCCAAACTTGGCTTCGGCCGAGGCGATCGTGAAATCACACAACGTCGCGATGCCGCAGCCTCCGGCGATGGCCGCCCCGTTCACGGCGGCGATGGTCGGCAGGCGAAACTCGTAGATCGAGCGGAACAGGCGCGCCACGGTCTGCGAGTCTTGCAGATTGTCGGACTCGCTGCGACTCGTGAGCGCCCGCAGGTTATCGAGGTCCATGCCCGAGCAGAACGCTTTGCCCGCGCCAGTGACGATCAAAACCTGAGCGCCTGAATTCGCGATCTCATCCAGCGCTGCCAATAACTCGTCAATCAGCTCATAGCTGATGGCGTTGCGCTTGTCAGGACGGCTCAGCGTCAGCGTGGCAACGCCGGTGTCGTTCGCGAGTTGGAGAGTCTTATAGGGCATAGAAGAAAACCTAACCACGGATAACACGGATAACACGGATAGATACGGATCAAAAGACTAATGTAAGAGTTCGGTTTAAATCCGTCCTCATCCGTGTAAATCCGTGGTTACGTATTTTGCCGCAATCTCGGCGTTCATGCGAATCACGTTCTCCAGCTTGCGAATCGGCGGCTCGACTCCGCGCCGCGCCAGCGCTTCGAAAACGCTCTCGGTCGGGATGTTGCCGACCAGTGCGTCTTTGTCCAGCGCAAAGGGACAGCCGCCGAGACCGCCGATAGCCGAGTCAAAGCGGCGGCATCCGGCGTCGTAGGCCGCGAGAACTTTGTTAACCGCCTCTTCCGGCCGGCTGTGCAGGTGAACGCCGATGTCGAGGTAATCGAACTTGGAAATCACCGCGCCGACCACGTCGGCAATCCTCTGCGCGTCGGCCATGCCCACGGTGTCGGCCAGCGAGATGGTCTTGATCTCCATGCTTTCGAGCAGGCTGACAGCCTCGACCACTTCGGCGGTATTCCAAAGGTCGCCGTAGGGATTGCCGAAGGCCATCGAGATGTAAACGACCGTCGAGAGTCCCGCGTCAAAGGCTCTCTTGTCGATCTTTTCCAGAGTTTCGATCGCGTCTTCGAGCGACTGGCTCTGGTTCTTCTCCAGGAATGTCGGCGAGATCGAATAGGGAAATCCGAGGTTCTGGACTTTCTTGGTCGCGATGGCGCGTTCCGCGCCTTTCTCGTTCACCACGATGCCGATAATCTCGACGTCGTCCGGAAGGTCGAGCCGTTTGAGCACGTCCTCGGAGTCGGCCATCTGCGGCACGGCTTTGGGCGAAACGAATGACACGGCGTCGATGTGCTTGAATCCCGCGTTGATCAGCGCACGCAGGTACGCGACCTTAGCGTCGGTCGGGATCTCTCCCTTGAGCCCCTGCCATGCGTCGCGCGGACATTCGATTAATTTCAAATGTTGAGTTTCGAATTTCAAAGCTAAAACCTGCTTGCTACGAAAACAGCGAATAATCCATGTGGAGCGCTGGCCTCCGGCCGGCTGTCGCGGGGGCGTCCCGCCCGCGCATGCCACCGCCTTCCGTCTTAGGCCGTCGCCTGGTAGCCGCGATCAGCGGTTTCCTTGCGCGGCTTGATCTTGCTGACATCGGATTTGTTCACTGCCATCCGAATATCGTACTCGGCCTGCACGTTCATCCAGAAGCGGGCGGGCATCCCGAAATACTTCTCAAGACGGATGGCAGTGTCGGCAGTCATTGAGCGCCGCTCGCGAACCAAGTCGTTGATACGCGGCAACGAGACGTGCAAATCCTTCGCCAGTCGATAGGCTGTCAACCCTAACGGCTTCATAAACTCCTCCCGCAGCATTTCGCCCGGATGTATCGCCCACGGCTTTTTGCGTGCCATATTAACTCCTCAATGATAATCGACGATCTCAACCTCGTGCGCATTGCCTTCCCGCCATGCGAAACAGACGCGGAATTGGTCGTTGATTCTGATGCTGTGCTGTCCCTCGCGGTCGCCATGCAAAGATTCAAGGCGGTTCGCCGGAGGAATGCGAAGCTGTTCCAGTTTGTCCACGTTATTGAGCGCCACGAGTTTCCGCATCGCCACGCGCCGAATGGCGGCCGGAATTCGATGGCTCCGGCCAGTCTCGTACAGCAGTTTCGTGTCGGCGTCCTTGAAACTGGCTATCATGTGCTAGCGATGATAACGCCGCGCGATAGTATCGTCAATCGTTAGCAGTCAAGGAAAGTCAAAAACCTAACCGCGGATTTGCGCCGATGAACGCGGATCAGAAAAACGACGGTCATGCAATTCTTGATCGAGATTCTCGCCGATTGCGCAACCTGTCGACACTGTCTTTCGCTAGTAGAGTTACTCCAGCTACGAACATCACAAAACCAACTAGAACCAAGACTTCGACCGACAATGGCAGCTTGACCATCCAACCGCTCCTCATTATCTTGCGGGTGAGGTCGTCCAGCAGGAATTGTGAGGAGAAGATCGTCGCTAATCCGAAGGCCAAAAGAAGCAGGCCCCGTAGTACCTTCATCTGATCGCCCTCCGAAAAGCGCCAACGGCTGTTTACGTCTGCAGCACTCCTACCTTAAACTCTGCCACGTCGGGATTCAGTGCTGCTGCTTCTAAGGCGTGAATTATAGCTGAGCGGGTGCCGATGGGGTCGATGAGTTTGTCGATCCATAGGCGGGCGGCGGCGTAGCGCGGATCGGTCTGTTCCTCGTAGGTCTTTCTTACCGATTCGAAGAGTTCGTGCTTGTCGGCGTCGGTCAGCTTTTTGCCTGCGCGTTCGAGCTGCTTGATTTTGATCTCGACCAGCGTCCCGGCGGCGGAGTCGCCGCTCATGACGGCCAGTCGTGCGGTGGGCCAGGCAAAGACGAAACGCGGATCGTAGGCTTTGCCGCACATCGCGTAATTTCCCGCGCCGTAGGAGCCTCCGACGATGACCGTGATTTTCGGCACGACGGAGTTGGCGACCGCGTTGACCATCTTTGCTCCGGCACGGATGATGCCGCTCCACTCGGCGTCGCGTCCGACCATGAAGCCGTTGACGTCGTGCAGGAAGACCAGCGGGATCAGGTTCTGGTTGCAGTCCATGATGAAGCGCGCGGCCTTTTCGGCGGACTCAGTGTAAACCACGCCGCCAAATTCGATCCGCTTGTGTCCTTCATGGTCGAGCTGCTGCACGTGCATTTTCTGGTTGGCGACGATGCCGACGGCGAAGCCGCCAATGCGCGCGTACCCGCAGAGCATGGTCTGGCCGTAGTCGGCCTTGTATTCGTCGAACTTGCCGCCGTCCACGATGCGGGCGATGATTTCGCGCGTGTCGTAGGGGCGCATCGGGTCGGATTCGAAAATCCCGTAGAGTTCTTCAGCGGGGTAGAGCGGCGCGACGGCCTTGACGCGGTCGAACGGTGCGCGCTTGCGGAATCCCATCTTTTCGACCAATGAGCGGATGCGCGTGATACAGGCTTCGTCCGTGGGTTCGCGGAAATCCACGGTGCCGCTGATGGCGGAGTGCATCTTTGCGCCACCGAGGTCTTCTGCTGAGACCTTCTGCCCGATGGCGGCTTGGACGAGGGCGGGTCCGGCGAGGAAGAGTCCGCTGCCTTCGGTCATCAAAATGTGGTCGCACATGACCGGCAAATACGCGCCCCCGGCGACGCACATGCCCATGATGGCCGTGATCTGCGGAATTCCCATGGCGGACATAACGGCGTTGTTGCGGAAGACGCGTCCGAAATCGTCAGTATCGGGGAAGACGTCTTCCTGCAGCGGCAGAAAGATGCCTGCCGAGTCCACGAGATAGATCGTCGGGATATGGTTCTCGATAGCGATGTTCTGGGCGCGGATGACCTTCTTCGCCGTCATCGGAAAGAACGCTCCGGCCTTTACCGTGGCGTCATTGGCGATGATCATGAACATGCGTCCGTAGATCTCGCCGAGTCCGGTGATGGTCCCCGCCGCGGGCGCGCCGCCCCATTCGTCGTACATGCCGCGAGCAGCGTAGATGGCAGTCTCGAAGAGATCGGTGCCGGGATCGAGCAGCAGCGCGATGCGTTCGCGCGCGGTGAGACGCTTCTTAGCGTGCTGCGCCTCGATGGCCTTCGGGCCTCCGCCCTCGCGCAATTGCTCTTCGTCGTTGCGAACGCGAGCCACAAGGTCCGCCATGGCGCGCATGTTCTTTTGGAAACGCTCCGAGCTCACGTCCAGTTTGGATGTGAGGACGTTGCTCTCGACTGCGGGGGCCTGCTTGGTTTTCTCGGCCATGAATGCGCCCTTTCCGCTTCGGTGACGTTTGAAAGCACCGTTAAAGCTACAACAGAGGCGGGAGATTCGCCAACCGTGGAACTAAGGGTTTAGGGACTAGGGGCGAGGGTTCGCGGCTTCACATTCTCGCGGATGAAACTGACAATATCGTCGAGCGGGGTGCCGGGAAGAAAGATTGCGGCGACACCGAGCTTTTTGAGCGGCTCCACGTCCACGTCGGGAATGATACCTCCGATGATGACGAGAATGTCTTCGGCGTGGTTCTCACGCAGCAGGTCAAGAACGCGCGGAACGATAACGTTGTGAGCGCCCGAGAGAATCGACAGTCCGATGACGTTTACGTCTTCCTGGACAGCGGCGCTGACGATCATCTCGGGCGTCTGGCGCAGGCCGGCATAGATAACTTCCATGCCGGCGTCGCGCAGCGCCCGTGCAATCACCTTGATGCCGCGATCGTGTCCGTCCATGCCGGGCTTGGCGACGAGTACGCGGATTTTGGATGCAATGGCCATATCAAAACGGCTTGTCGGAATATCAAAACGGCTTGTCAGAAAAGATGTCGTCGTCTTCGAACTCCTCGTCATCGTCGAGATCGTCGCCTGCCAGGGTCTCAAAATCCAGGTACCATTCGGCAACCTCGTGATAGGCATGCATCATGCCGTTTGCGCTGAACCTCATCTCAACCATGCAGACTTGGCCAACGCGTTGCGTATATTGTTTCCGGTACTCTGGCAACAAACGAGCAAGGTCCAACTCCGAAAAACTTACCCAAATCAGATAGATGGGGTTTGCGTTCAAGGCCTTGGCGCATTGCAGGAACGCCTTCCAGTCATCGCCCTTTTCCCGATTCCAGTAAACCGGCGGCTTTCCCTGCTCGACGTCGGTTCCGGGATAGAACGCGAAACCTTCCTTCGCGATCTCTTCCTTCATTTGCCCGGCAAGAGCGAGCAGCGGGTCAGGTTTGCGCAGCGCTTTCAGTGTCACCAGTCTTCTCCTCCGTTTAACTTCATTGGCGTAATCTAACACAAGTCAATTTCGCTGCTGTTTCACTGCTGCTTTCGATCCTGTTTTTGGCTGGCATCGCCGGGGGTGCCGCACCCTTCCCGAAGGGAGGGTGCGATACCACGAACCTATGCTACTGCCTGGGGTGCCGCACCCTTCCCGAAGGGAGGGTGCGATACCACCACCTAGCGCTACTGCTTGGATGCCGGTTTTTCCGGCGGGTTCGCATTCTTTGTTGCCGAACCGTGAGAACTCGGCATCATGTCCATTCCACCGTGTGGATTCGCACTTCCGGACGGAGGCATCATCATTCCGCCACCATGGGGATTGGCGCCGCCGGCGGGGGCATCATCATTCCACCACCGTGTGGACTGGCACCACCCATCGCACCGAACGAGTTTGCGGCATAGCACGTCACGCGTCCGCTGGAAGCAACGCGCAGTTCCGACGGACAGGGTGTGGCTGTCAACTGGGCAGTTGCCGGCGATGCCGGTTGCTGTCCTTCAGCCGGAAGTTCGGACTGCGACTGCACGGCGTAGAGTTTGCCGTCCGATGCTCCGGCGACGGCGACTGTTAGTCCCGGCATTTCGTAGGCGACGTAGAACGGTTTCTTGGCCTGGGCAGCCTGCATGGCACAATCGCTGGCGGGCTTAGTGTCGGTT
This sequence comes from uncultured Acidobacteriota bacterium, assembly GCA_963777415.1. Classification (GTDB taxonomy): domain Bacteria; phylum Acidobacteriota; class Terriglobia; order Terriglobales; family Acidobacteriaceae; genus JAEZPW01. The sequence goes on along the minus strand of CAVZQL010000009.1, from coordinate 25,619 downwards.
GGGTTGAGCGATTTCACGCGCCCGCAATTGGACGCGCCATTTCCGGCGAGTTCCTGGAGTTTTTGTTCAACCGGATCCGCGGAATTTGCGGAAGACGTTTGCTTGTTGCAGCCGGCTAAGAGCGTGGCGGCGATCATGAGAGCGATGGCTAAAGTTTGTGTGCGCACGACAAGATTGTACGGCAATCAAGCCAGTTCAGTCATGAGCAGCATCCGGCCTCATGCAAAGCTAGCCTCCTCGTAGGTTCCGTACACCTCCCGCAGCGCTGCACAGATCTCTCCGACCGTGGCATAGGCGCGTACGGCGTCTATGATGAAGGGCATCGTGTTCGCATCGGAGATTGTGCCGTCCGGTTTGACTTTTGGTTCCTGCGCGGCGGCGCGCTTCAGTGCGTCGAGCGAGCGGCGGACTTCGTCGTTCGACCGGCGCGCTCGCAGGGCCTTTAGCTTCGCGCTCTGCTTTTCGCGAACCGACTCGTCAATGTAGAGGATGTGCGGCGGTTCTTCCTGAATCGTGAAATCATTAACTCCGACGATGACTTTCTCTTTTGCCTCGACCGCGCGCTGATATTGATAGCTGGCTTCGGCGATCTCTTTCTGGGGATAGCCCTTCTCGATGGCTTTCACCATCCCGCCCATGGCGTCGAGCTTTTCGAAGTAGTCGAAGGCGCCGTTTTCCATATCAAGCGTGAAGCGTTCGACGAAGTACGAGCCGCCGAGGGGATCAATCGTCTGCGCGACGCCGGATTCATGGGCGATGATTTGCTGCGTGCGAATCGATGTCCGCGCGGCCTCGGCTGTCGGCAGCGCCAGAGCTTCGTCGTAGGAGTCGGTATGCAGCGACTGCGTGCCGCCTAGGACAGCCGCTAACGCCTGAAGCGCCACCCGCGCGACGTTGTTGATCGGCTGTTGCGCCGTCAGAGAAACGCCAGCAGTCTGTGTGTGGAAACGCATGAGGCGCGTGCGCTCCTGCTTGGCCCGGAAGCGGTCTTTCATCAGGCGATACCAGATCTTGCGCGCGGCGCGGTACTTGGCGATTTCCTCGAAGAAATCGTTGTGGGCATTGAAGAAGAAACTGAGGCGTGGTCCGAATTCGTCGATGTCGAGGCCGCGGCGCAGCGCCCATTCGACGTATTCGATTCCGTCGTAGATGGTAAACGCCAGCTCCTGAAGTGCCGTCGCGCCAGCCTCGCGGATGTGATAGCCGCTGATCGAAATGGTGTTGAAGCGCGGCGTACACTTCGTGCCGAATTCGAAAGTATCGATCACCAGTCGCATCGACGGCGCTGGCGGATAGATGTATTCCTTCTGCGCCAAATATTCCTTCAGAACGTCATTTTGCAGCGTGCCCGAGATTTTCTTCCAGTCCGCGCCCTGTCTTTCGGCCACGACGAGGTACATGGCCCACAATATTGACGCGGGCGAGTTGATCGTCATCGAGGTGGTGATGTCTTCGAGGCGTATGCCGTTGAAGAGGATCTCCATGTCTTCGAGCGAGTCGATGGCCACGCCGCACTTGCCGACCTCACCCTCGCTGAACGGGTGATCGCTGTCATATCCCATCAGCGTGGGTAGATCGAACGCGACGCTCAGTCCCCCCACGCCGTGTGCAAGCAGGTCTTTGTAGCGCAGGTTAGTTTCCTCGGGCGATGCGAAGCCGGAAAACTGGCGCATCGTCCAGAGCTTGCCGCGGTATCCGGTGGCGTGAATGCCGCGGGTGTAGGGCGGCTCGCCGGGATAGCCGAGGTATTTGTCGTACGTCCAGTCGGCGGGCAGATCGGCGGGAGTGTATAGCCGCTGAATGGGCGTTCCAGAAATAGTGGTAAAGCGGGCATTACCGTGGTCGTCGAGGTTTGTGCCAGTGGGTGCGCCGATGGGACGCTCGGGCGCTTTGTCGAGAGCGTTGCCGAGCGTGGTCTCGGCCCATCGCTTCTCAGAGTCAGAAGCATAGCGCCCGTTGGCGGACGATTCGACAAGCGTTTGCGGATCGCGGAGTTTATCGGCCATTACTACGTAGATGCCAAAAAGTCACTTAGGACGCTTCTGAATTGCCGTAACTGGCCTCCGCACATCCGGATGTGATCCAAGCACTTGCCGCAGTCTGTTTTCGCGGATTCAATCTAGGATTTGGAGGTGCAATATGTTCCTTAAGATACTCGGTGTTGTCGCCGCGCTGTTGTTCGCGGTTTGACTCGCTGCCGTGCTCCAGGGCTGGAGCAAAAGCACGGTTTCGGGTCGAATCGTCGGATTGAGTTTTCTGGTTGCGTTCGGGATGGCAGCTTTCTGGGGCCTGCGAACGTTTTTCAACGTTGTGCGTTGAACATACGCCGGCGACGCGTGGCTTTATGCCTTCTTTCGGCTGATCTCCCACGCCTTAGCATATTTCCAACTGACGTAAACCGAGTGGTACAGGCACAGCAGCAGTCCTTCGCGGCCATCGAGAAACCCAAGCCGCAGCAGGTACATCGAGATGAACGTCGCGATGGGACGCAGGACGATGTTCATGAAGCTGAAGCCGCTGTGACCCTTGCTGGCCGCGAGTTCGGCACCGAGCGAAGAGTACTTGTTCATCGTGGCGATATAGCCCGTGAGACTGGGGTAAGCGTCGTGAATTAGCGCGTTTTGCAGCTTACCCGTCGGGCCATCCACTTCCATTACTTCATGCACGGGCCGATCAATGAACCGCCCCTTGCCGCGTCGGAACAGTCGCAGTTTGGGGTCTGGCCAGAATCCCGCGCGTTTGATCCAGCGGCCGAGGAACAGGTTCTTGCGAGGAATCCAGTAGCCCGTGAGCGTTTGCTCGGGTTGAAGCGTTGCAAAGATCTCCTGCGCGAGCTCCGGTTCCACCGCCTCATCCGCATCCAGACTCAAAATCCAATCTCCCGTCGCCTTCGCAATCGCCGAGTTCTTCTGCGCGGCGAAGCCCTTCCATTCCTCGACGAAGACTTTGGCCCCCAGTTCGCGGGCAATCTCGACCGTGCGGTCGCTTGAACCATTGTCCACGACGATGATTTCGCCGCCGGATTCAGGCTCACCCTCCCGCGGGCGCACCAGCGGCAGGACGCTTTCCAGTGTGCGCCGGATGTTCGTTTCTTCGTTATATGTGATAAGGACGACTGAAAGCGTCACGCCGCAATTCTACATACAGCCTGCTCTCGCTGACCAGCATCTCTCGATTTCATGTGACTCACGGGTCATTCGCAGAATCAATGTGCAGAATACGGAGGTGCAGTTTATGGCAGCGACTGACGACGCGCTTAAGGCCAACGAGTCTTATGCAAAGAATTTCAACCAGGGAAGTCTCCCGATGCCGCCCGCCAAGAAAATAGCAATCGTGGCGTGCATGGACGCGCGACTTACAATCGAACCGATGCTGGGCTTGAAAACCGGCGACGCGCATATCATTCGCAACGCCGGCGGCATCGTCACCGAGGACGCTTTGCGGTCCTTGATCATTTCGGAACAGCTGCTCGGCACCGGCGAGATCATGATCATCAACCACACCGACTGCGGCATGTTGACGTTCAAAGACGATGAACTGGAGCAGCAACTGAAGCGCCAGACGGGCAAAACCCCGATAGCGCCGAATCGTTTTCACGCCTTCAAGGACGTAAAGGAAAACGTGCGCGAGCAGATTGGCAAGCTGCGGCTGCATCCCTGGATACCGCAGTCGATCACGATCCGTGGATTCGTGTACGACGTCAAGACCGGGAAGCTGGAAGAGGTTTCAACAACGGCTGAAGTGCGCAAGGCGGCATAGTTCGCTTGCAAGGAACTTCCGGCGCAAAAAAATCCCGGCGCGAGCATTTGCCCGTGCCGGGTCCGGAGGCGGAGAGAATCAATTCCCTGTGGGTGTTGCCACGTTGATTTCTGCTTGCGGTACGGTCTGCTGCTGGGTTGGGGTCGCGTCCTTGCGCGGGGTGACACTTGGAACCAGTGGCATCCGGGTGACGTTCGCGTTCTCCGCATCGGCGATTTCGATGCCGAGGTGCGTGATCGTCAGGCCAGTGGACTGATCGAGCGCCACCTTTGATTTCTCGTAGGCTGTCTTGGACGCAACGAGATTGCTCTCGGCGGTCGCCAGATCACGCTGCATCTGCAACACGTTGTAGGTCGTCGAAGCGCCCAGAGCGTACTTCTTCTGCTCGGCGTCCAGCGATTGCTGGGCCAACTCGCGGCCTTTGATGGCGGCCTCAACCCGTGCGCGGTTCTGTTGAACCGCAAACTGTGAGTTGCGGACGTCAAGGCGGATCTGGTTTTGGAGCTGCTGTAAGCGCATCTGAGCCTGGCGGAATTCCAGTTCGGAGCGCACCTGATCGGCCTGAGCCGAGCGGTTGCGGATAGGGATGTTCAACTGGATGCCGATACCTTTATCCGGCGACGTGCCGTTAAAGGTGTCACCCAGAGCGTCGCTATAGCCGGAGCTGACCAGGCCACTTGTGGTGGGATTTCCTCCAACGCCCGATCCTCCATACCACCCGACGAGGTTCAGTGCCGGCAGCAGTGCATTGCGGGCCGCCTTCTTGGTAATCTCGCGGTTCGTCAGGTCAATTTGCGATTCCGCCAATTCCGGACGGTGCGCGAGTGCGGCGGCAATCAGGTCCTGAACGGGCTCAATCGGTTCCGTTTGCGGCAATTCCATCGTATCCGTCGGAATTACCGGAACTGTCGCGATCATTTGGTCGCTCATGTTGCGTGTAATCGCGTTGATCATCAGCAATTGTTGGAGCTGAAGGTTCGTTTGCGACACGATCAGGTCCTGGCTGCTCGCCGCTGCCTGACTCTCCGCCCGCACGACTTCGATCGGAGCCAGCGTGCCGATTTCCACCTGCTTGCGATTGTCGCCAAGAAGTCGTTCGGCCAGCGAAAGGGCGCGCTCCTTGGCTTTGACGTCTTCGTAAGCGCTGACCAGGTCCCAATAAATGTTCTGAATCTGGGACACGGTCGAAATGACCTGCTGCCGGAAGGCGACATCGGAAATCTCGCGATTGTTTTTGGCGATCCGGATGTTGCGGGTGTTGTTGGCGATGCCGAATCCGGCAAGCAGTGGCTGTGTCACCGTCGCTCGCAGACTGGATGCAAGGCTCGGATTCAGCGAGCATAACGATGGCTGGAGGACGCAAAGCGATTGCGAGGTCCTATTGCTGGTGAACCCAACCGAAAGCTGCGCTCCAGTGGAGAATCCCTGCACATAGTTGATTCCTGCGTTTGCAGTATTCGTTTGTGACGCCAGCAACCCACTGATGAGCGGATTTACGTTGCGGCTAACGTCAGCGGTGTTCCTTTCCATCTGGAACGTGCTGGTTAGGGTCGGGTCAAACGAGGGAATCGTCGCGCCAACGCCGGACGTGGAAGTGACGATTCCGGCCGATCCCGTACCCGCGCCGCCTGCCGCTGTTGTCGTGCCGCCCGCGCCGCCCCCTGATGCGCCCGCGCCGCCGGTCACGCCACTTCCCGTGCCGCCCGGCGTGCCGGAAACAATGCCGGTGTTTACGCCGCGGATGGAGCTGCCGGACTTCGAACGCAGAATGTCCGTATTTGCGATGGGCAGGTTATAACGCGCAATCGCGAGATCGAGGTTGTTCTCAAGCGCCAGCGCGATCGCATCGTTGATGGAAAGCATCAGCTTGCCGTCGCGGATCAGCGACTGAATGCGTCCGCTGTTGTTGAAACTGGGCTGCGCAACGGTGCGCCCTTTGTAGGGGCCAAGGGGATCAGGGATGTAACCCTCCCCTTTGGTGTATTGTCCGCTGGTTTGTGCAAAAGTGTTAAGCGTGAAAACGCCGATCAATGCTATGACTGCAAAAATCTTGGCAGAGTTCAAAAATTGACGCGAAAAACTCATCTCGGTATCTCCGAATCAGAATGGCTCGCAAACCAATCGTTTATGGGTCAGTCAGCAGAGAGACTGGCCTAAGTTCCGTTCGTCACCAGCTTTTACGAAAAAAGCGGAGTATTAGTTCAAAGTTCCTGCTCGCAGCAGATTTGCCGAAGCTCTTCGTACATTCATCGTGAATACGTTAGTATAGCTGACTTGGTAAGCAAACACTTACAAAACTAAGCTGCGGCAGCGGCTTGTATCAGGACACGGGCTTCAGTTTGTATCAGGGCACGGCTTTAGCCGTGCCGCAAAGGTCTGTATCAGGGCACGGCTTTAGCCGTGCCGCAAAGGTCTGTATCAGGGCACGGCTTCAGCCGTGCCGCAAAGGTCTGTATCAGGGCACGGCTTCAGCCGTGCCGCAAAGGTCTGTATCAGGGCACGGCTTCAGCCGTGCCATTAGCCATTTATGGAACACGCTCTGCGCAATTTCAAACTCGTGTTGACCTACGACGGCTCCGACTTCCACGGTTGGCAGGTGCAACCGGGACTGCCTACGATACAGGGCACCCTCGCCGACGCCCTCAAGCGGTTGACGGGCAACGAAGTCCTTCCCCAGGGCTCCGGGCGCACGGACGCCGGCGTTCATGCTCTGGCGCAGGTCGTGTCCGTGACGATTGCCTCGCCGATCCCCGCCAAAGGATTGGTCATCGCTCTGAACGACATGCTCCCGGCATCCATTCGCGTGAACGACGCGCAGGAAATGCCGTCTGATTTCCACGCGCGCAAGTCGGCCCACGCCAAAACGTACAGGTACCGCATTTTTCGGGGGGACATCTGCTCGCCGTTCGTGGCGCGCTATGTGTACCACCATCCGTACCCGCTGGATGAAGCGGCCATGATCGCCGCCGCGCAGGTTGTTGTGGGCGAACACGACTTCACTTCCTTCGCCGCGGTTGATCCGGAGCGGGGGTGCGAAGAGGAGGTCCGCTCCAATGTGCGAACCATCTTTCGTTCCGTATGGGAGCGGCAGGGGGATGAGTTCATATACACCGTTCGCGGCAGCGGATTCCTTCACCACATGGTGCGCAATCTCGTAGGCACTTTTCTGCTCGTCGGCAAAAACACCTTGAGCCCAGCGGATATCGAACGCATCCTGCAAGCCCGAAATCGCTCGGCCAACCCAGGCGCGACCGTCCCCGCGAAGGGTTTGTGCCTTCTCAACGTTGAGTACTAATCCAGCTTGAGTTCTAATCATTCAGAGGGGTGCCGCACCCTTCGCCGACTCTCCACCACCACTGTCCAGAGCAAGTCATCCTGAGCCCGCAGGGCGAAGGACCCATGCACTTCGCCCGCACCGCCACCGCCGCCGACACTTCCACCACCACCGTCCGGAGCAAGTCATCCTGAGCCCGCAGGGCGAAGGACCCATGCACTTCGCCCGCACCGCCACCGTCGCCGACCCTCCACCACCACCGCCCGCGCCAAGTCATCCTGAGCCCGCAGGGCGAAGGACCCATGCACTTCGCCCGCACCGCCACCGTCGCCGACCCTCCACCACCACTGTTCAGAGCAAGTCATCCTGAGCCCGCAGGGCGAAGGACCCATGCACTTCGCCCGCACCGCCACCGTCGCCGACCCTCCACCACCACTGTCCGGAGCAAGTCATCCTGAGCCCGCAGGGCGAAGGACCCATGCACTTCGCCCGCACCGCCACCGTCGCCGACCCTCCACCACCACTGTCCGGAGCAAGTCATCCTGAGCCCGCAGGGCGAAGGACCCATGCACTTCGCCCGCACCGCCACCACCGCCGACCCTCCACCACCACCGCCCGCAGCGGAGTCATCCTGAGCCCGCAGGGCGAAGGACCCATGCACTTCGCCCGCACCGCCACCGTCGCCGACCCTCCACCACCACTGTTCAGAGCAAGTCATCCTGAGCCCGCAGGGCGAAGGACCCATGTACTTCTTCCGCACCGCCACCGCTGCCGATATCATTAGAGATGTCAAGGCCCTGATCCAGCCAAAATCGAAGTAAGCTGCTGATTCCACGGGAAATATAATCTGCCCGCCGCTGTCGGGTTTACCCGTCCAAATTGTTACAATGTATATAGAACCTCCAACAGCGATTAGTCGGGGTAATCGACATCATAAGTGCTGCGATTTCAACTGCTTACGTTGCGACCGAATGAGGATCGATGTCGTAAGTCGTTTCTTTGCCTCACTTACAACTTTTTCCACAGGTAGGGGTGGCTGATCGCTGACCGCTGACCGCTGACCGCTGATCGCTGACGGCTGACCGCTGCCGAACTGCAAACGGTCTAGGGTACAATTGGAGAGACTAAGTGGCTCCATAACGAGGGTGCATCATTGTCGACAACGGAAGTTCAGGTCTCATCGGAACAGGCAAAACAACCAGTTCAGGAGCAGCCCAGCGTGGCGCAATTGCCGCACCACAAAGTTAAGATCAAGAAACCTCTTCAGCGGTCGTGCAACGAGAAAGACGAGAAAGGCAAGCTTTGCGGTGGTCACCTGAAACGCTGGTTCTACGCTTCGGATTCGGTAGAACAGAAATGCGGTGACCTTGAAAACGCCTACGGCAAGAACGCAGAAGTGTACCGCTGCGAGCACTGCAAAACGCTCTATCTGCCGAACCCAAGCGATCCGAAAGAAAATGTGGCCGGACGAGGAAGCGTGTCGGTATTTGGCCTGACGGTTCCGCCCAAAGAAACCAAATAAATACAAGTGACGAGTTTGTGATTTTGTGATTGACGATTTAAGCCAAATCACCAACTCGTCAATCATCACTCACCAAATCACCAAATCATCAATCCCGAATCATCACTCCTTTTGTGCCCCAATCGCCGATTCTGCATCTTTACATAGGGCAGTACGCCAAAAATTGCACGAGTAGCCGGCCGGGGGCCAAGCGCGCGTGAATTCGGACCTGATCTTTGACTGGAACAAACTCGGGCCGGGCAACGGCCGTTTCAAGCGAACCGTCCTGCTGAATGACGAAACTCTTCGCGACGGACTGCAATCGCCGTCGGTGCGCGACCCCTCAATAACCGAGAAGATCGAGATCCTCCACCTCATGGAAGATTTAGGGATTAATTCTCTGGACATCGGACTACCCGGCGCCGGACCGCGCGCCGTCGCGCACGCCGAGAACCTTGCCCGCGAGATCGTGCGCTGCAAGCTGAAGATTAAGGCCAACTGCGCAGCCCGTACTCACCCGAACGACATCCGCCCGATTGCCGAGATTGCCGACCGCACAGGGCTGCCGATCGAAGCCGCGACATTTCTCGGTTCGAGCCCCATCCGCCGCTTCACCGAGGGCTGGACCGACGACTTCCTCTTGCGCACGACCGAGACGGCAGTCAAGTACGCTCGCTCGCTTGGGCTCGAAGTAATGTATGTAACCGAAGACACGACGCGCTGCGATCCAGATACCATCAAGCGCCTATATTCCTGCGCCATCGCAAACGGAGCCCGTGCCATCGTCATCTGTGACACCGCCGGGCACGTCACGCCGATGGGCGTGTTTGCCCTGGTGAAGTTCGTCCTTGAGGAGGTAGTGAAGCCCAGCGGCGAGAAGATTCGCGTAGATTGGCACGGCCACTGCGATCGTGGCCTCGGGGTGCCGAATTCGCTGGCTGCAATCGCGGCCGGAGCGGACTGTGTTCATGGTTCAGCCCTTGGACTCGGCGAGCGCGTAGGCAATACGCAGATCGACCAGATGCTGGTCAATCTGAGGTTGATGGAAGTACCGCCATGGGATAAGCAGGATCTTTCAAAGCTGAAGGACTACTGCTACGCGGTCTCGCGCGCGACCGAGGTCCCCATACCGAAGAACTACCCAGTCATAGGCCATGACGCTTTCCGCACGGCGACCGGCGTACATGCCGCCGCGATCGTCAAGGCTTTCAGAAAGGGCGACATTGAACTTGCAAACAATGTTTATTCCGGCGTTCCTTCCCACTACTTCGGACTCGAGCAGTTGATTGAGGTTGGTCCCATGAGCGGCAAGTCGAACGTGATTTTCTGGCTTGAACGTCACGGTGTCGAGCCTACCGACGAGGTCGTGGAGCGCATTTTCCATCGGGCAAAGACCTCCGATCGGCTGCTGACCGAGCTTGAAATTCTCGACCTCTGCCAGGAGCCGGAACCGCGCAGGTTGCATCCCCTGATACGAGAATGACACGAGAATGACACGGGAATAGCGATACGAGAACAGCGCTCTTTACCCGATCCGCCGATTAACGCTCACCGTAACATTTCCAAATCTGATATCTTGTCTGCTCGATGGTCATGACCGAGAAATGAAACGGCTGAGTTTTTACGTTGCTGTCGCAGTCATAAGCACTTTGATGATGAACACCTCCACTGGTCAAACCGGAGTCCCCGCTGGAACTGACGCTAGTACCACGGCAAGTGGAACCATGCAGCAGCAAGTGGCAGCTTTAGCGGGCTCGCCCGACGTTCACCATGCATTTGGGTGGTTCGGGTCGCACGTTCGCCAACTGAGCGACATGCAGTTGGAAATGACTGCGATCCCCGCGCCCCCATTTGGCGAGGCGAAGCGCGCCGCCTGGGTTATTTCCCGCTTTGAGCAGGCGGGTCTCGAACAGGTTCATATCGATGCCGAGGGGAACGCGCTGGGAATCAGGCGCGGTACCGATCCGCAAGCCAAGTACGTGATTTTGAGCGCGCACCTCGACACTATCTTCCCCCCCGAGACGAAGTTGGACGTTCATCGTGAACTCGACAAGCTGTACGGGCCGGGGATTTCCGACAACGGCGCTGGGTTAATCGCCATGCTTGCCATTGCCGCCGCCATGCAGGAAGCGGGACCGCGCACGAAGGCACCGATCCTGTTTGTCGCCAACGTCGGAGAAGAGGGGGAGGGCGATCTGCGTGGGATGCGCCACCTGTTTTCCGATCCGCAATGGAAGGATTCGATCGGCTACACGCTGGTTCTGGACGGTGGGGGGGCCGACAGTATCGTCACCCAGGGCCTCGGCAGCCGGCGTTTCCAGGTGACGATCAACGGTCCGGGCGGTCACTCGTGGAGCGACTTCGGCACGCCGAATCCGGTTGTCGTGCTGGCGCATGTGATCGACCGTTTCAGTCGCACCTCGGTTCCGGCGACGCCCAAGACGACGTTTAATATCGGCTCGATTAGCGGCGGAACCTCGGTCAATGCGATTCCCGAGTCGGCCAGCATGAAGGTGGATATTCGTTCCGCCTCTTCCCCGGAAATCGAGCGGGTCGAGCGGGCACTACGCAATGCGCTGAACGAGGCGGTGGGAGAGTTCAAGGGGCAGTCGGCTAACGGCAAGGCGCTCATCACCTACAACGTGAAAGACATCGGCGATCGTCCGGCGGCGGAACTCGATTCCAACGCGAGAATCTTGAAGGTTGTTCGCGCAGTCGATGAGCAATTGCAGATACAGACCCGCATACAGCGAGCCTCGACCGATGGAAACATCCCGTTGTCGCTTGGTCTAGAGGCGGTCACGCTCGGCGGAGGCGGAACGGGTGGAGGCGCGCACACGGTCCATGAGTGGTACGATCCGGCCAACCGCGAACTCGGGCTTAAACGTATTCTGCTGTCCATTCTTATGCTGGCCGGAGTCCCGCAATGAAGGTTGCACTCCTTCTGCTGTCTTTTTTCCTCGCTATGAACATCGCCGAAGCACAGTCGAACACACCAGCCAAACAGCAACCTGCGGCTAGCATTTTTCTCAACGGCAATATCTACATCGAATGGCCGATGACAGGGTATGTAGCCGTTGTGCAGCGTGATGAAAGCGGAAGGCTGCAAATTCCCCGCGCACAGGCCATTGCCGTTGTTGGCGACCGTATCGTTGCGGTCGGTTCGAACGCCGATGTCGAAAAGCTGAAAGGGAAGCACACGCAGGTCATCGATCTCGGCGGACAGTTCGTCATGCCCGGATTCAATGACGCGCATCTCCACCTGGCCGGAGGCGGATTCGAAAAGCTGAACGTCGATCTCGTCGGCGTGAAATCGCTCGACGAAATGAAGTCTCGTATTGCGATGCATGTGGCGACCACGCCCGCCGGTGAGTGGATACAGGGGCGCGGCTGGGACGAGACCCTGTGGCCGGGCAAACAGATGAGCAAGCAGCTCCCGACGCGGCAGGATATTGATGCCGTCGCGGGCGACCATCCGGCGGTGTTCGTACGCGTGGACGGCCACATTGCCGTGGCCAACTCGGCGGCGCTGAAAGCCGCGGGAATCACCAAGAACACGTCTGATCCCATGGGCGGCAAAATCGACCGCGACGCCGAGGGCGAGCCGACCGGCATACTGCGCGAGTCGGCCAAAGACCAGCTTCTTGCGAAGCTGCCGAAGCCGACTCCGGCACGGCGGCGGCGGGCCATCGAGCTTGCGTTGCAGGACGCGGCCAGCCACGGCGTTACTTCCATGCAGGACAACTCCGACTGGGAGGACTTCCTGGTCTACGAAGACCTCGAACGCGAGGGCAAACTCACGGCTCGCATCAGCGAGTGGCTGCCGTTTTCCGCATCGCTGGCGACCCTGGAGCAACATCGCGCTCACCATGACGCCAAAGATCCGATGCTACACACCACCATGTTAAAGGCCTTCATGGACGGATCTCTGGGGTCGCGCACCGCCGCCATGCTGAAGCCCTATTCGGACGATCCGGCCAATTCGGGCCTGCCGCAATTCTCCCAGTCGGAGCTGAACCAGATGGCCGAGCAGCGGGTCGCGGCGCGCTTCCAGATGGGGTTCCATGCCATCGGAGATCGCGGCGTCGAAATGGCTTTGCAGGCCTTCGCCGACGCCGAACGAACTGCGCGTGAAAACAACATCGCCGGTCTCGGCCCGAAGCCGGAGGCGCGCAATTTCCGGTTCCGCGTCGAACATGCTCAGGTTGCAGCGCCCGATCAGTTTGCGCGGTTCCGCGAATTGAACGTGATTGCGTCCATGCAGCCGAGTCATCTGCTGACCGACATGAACTGGGCCATCGACCGCATCGGTCCCGAGCGGGCGCGCTATGCCTACGCCTGGAAGACGTTTCTCGAAAACGGCGTCGCGCTTGCGTTCGGAACCGATTATCCGGTGGAACCGATCACGCCCTTCCGCGGACTCTATGCGGCGGTCACGCGCCAGAACGAGGCCGGGACGAAAGCGTTCTTCCCCGAGGACAAAATCACCATCGAGCAGGCCATCGCAGCGTACACGACGGGGTCGGCGTTTGCCGAATTTTCCGAGTCCGACAAAGGGACGCTCGCGCCTGGAATGCTGGCCGACTTCGTGGTGATCGACCGCGACATCACAAAAGTTCCGCCCCACAAAATTCTCGGCACGAAAGTGCTGAGGACGGTAGTCGGCGGAAAAACAGTGTACGAAGAAAGTACTCAGTACTCGGTACTCAGTACTCAGCACTGAAACTGAGCACTGAAACTGAGTACTGAATGAGTACTGAGTACTGAGTACTAGCCTGGGTGGCACATGTTCTTGTCGCCTCATGTTCCGCTGAGTCACGACCAACGCCAGAGAGAGTTCCTACTGGGCACTCCGCTGGTGCTGATTCCGGCCTTGTTCGCTTTCCCGGCATGGGTTCTTCTTCTGCACAGGCCACGCTTCGCGCACTCGGAAATCGTTGCCGCCGTACTCTTCCCCGCATTTGCGGCAATGGTTGTGATCGGCGTGCGCAAGCTTGTCCGGTGCATCGACTGGCGCGGGATCGACATGATCGGCGCCATGGCCTTCGGCGTACTTCTGGCCCTCTTCGTGATGCTGCTCTATGCGGCGGTGTTCTTCTTTGCGCTTTATCGCGGCGACCTCGGCTAATCGAAACTGCCGGCCGGCCTTGCTCCACAGCCTCTTCTTGCGTTGCAGGCCGCTGATTTATAGAACCTGCCGGCGAAGCTTTGTGAGTCCTCCTGTCGTGCAAGCAGAGAAGGAAAATAGCCGCCGGAAGTAATCGGCCGTCGAGACTTCTATTTTGTGAGCTGTTGAGTGATATGCAGAAGGAGTGTCTGATGGGCGGGGATGACTGTCTTTTCGATTTTGATTTTGGTGAAGGTCAATAACCTGTATCGAGCATCCTCGCTGCGGTCTTTTAGCTCGCGATACTGCAACGCAATTGGGCGCAGATACCATCTAGTCCGTACCGCGTCTTTCCGAATCTCGTGATTGTCCGGGTGAAAATTGTCCTTATCCGCGAGAATGGCGTCAACAAGATGAAGCGCCGAGTAGAAGTACGCCGTTACGACCCAATCTAGGTATGGAGTCGCGTCTAGATTAAAAGACTTCGCGAACTCTAGATTCCGCAATGCTCTCGATAGATGTTCTTTCGAGGTTGGCACTATTTGCCGCGCTGGAAAATTGGATTGGCCGCCGAGATGAAATCGCCCATGGTTTTTCCCCGTGGGATCGGCACAACGTGAAAATCAAATAGAACCTGCGGGAACCTATCTGCAATGTGATCTTCGGTTAAATACACGTCTTTGCGCACGGCGGGATCGTCCTCGCTGATGCCAACCCACACCGACAACGCCGTCTCGGTCGGCAACAGGTGAACGGAAGACACCAAGGGCATATGGGCCAAACTGTCGTTCAGCGCGCGCGCGATCTCCCGATCTGAAGCAACTGCGAGAGTAGCCATTCTTCCTTTACCTGCTTTGCGATTCACGACAGTGTACACCAACGGTCAAGCCTGAGGCTCATCATCTTCGTTTATTGGATGCACCAGTGGTGTGGCCTGGGATCGTGTTGGTTAGTGCGTATTCTTACAATATTCTATAGTGTCTTACAATTGTATATAATTTCTTCCATGAAGACGCTTCACACTCAGGTCAGCACAAAGGGACAAATCGTGATTCCCGCCGAGCTGCGCGAAGAGATGAATATCGCGCCGGGAACGCAATTTTCCGTGCAACGCGAGGGCAACTGCCTCATCCTGCGTCCAATCACGCCTGAATTTATCCGCAGCTTGCGCGGTTGCACTAAGGGCGGGCCCTCGCTCGGTGAGATACGCGATCGGGAGCATCGCAAGGACCGCCTGTGAGGCACGTTCTCGATGCCAGCGCAATCCTTCGGTTCCTTGATGACGAACCCGGCGCGGACATCGTGCAGCAAATTCTTGAGACTGCTAGCCGGGAATCCGAGCCCGTGTTTATCAGCGCCGTGAACTGGGGCGAGATCGTTTACGTGCTGTTGCGCGGTCGCGGAAGACAAGTTGCCCATGAAGTCTGCGGCAGCCTTGCCAGTCTTGCGATTGAGATCGTCAGCGTAGACGCTGAAATGGCCGAACATGCGGCCATCGTCAAAGAGGATTTTAAACTCCCCTATGCTGATGCTTTCGCCGCAGCTCTGGCGTTGCGCGAAAACGCGACGCTCGTCACCGCCGACTACGATTTCTCACATCTGTCTGCACAACTTCGTCTGAAGATGTTGCCGGGCAAAGGCGAAGCCGCGAAGCAGTGAACGCCGCCGGGGTGCCGCACCCTTCCCTTTAGGGAGGGTGCGCTACGAAAGGCCTCACAGTCCGACACTGCTTGTTCTGATTCTAGAAATTTTCTTCCCTTCATGTTCGCCTTCCGCAAACATGCACTATGCTTCTACACGGAACATTCAGGACGATGGCGGAACGGTATGTTTACTTACTGTAAAACCGTAAAATGTTGAAAGATCAAAATCTGACCAGATTCAATCCAGTCAGATACAGGAGCTAAGTCCTTTAGATCATCGTTATGACAGATCATGTAGGGGGAGGGGTGGAGAGGTAACCGGAGAGTAATAGGAAAGAGTGTCGCGCCAGAAGAGCGCGACCCGAGGAATGACATTCTCTCGGCGCGAACGGAAAGCGAAATTCCCTACAAGTTTCAAATTGTCAGACAGGGATTACAGCCCGAACAGCTCCCTCAGTCTCTTCGTCTGCGCCCGGCTTACTGGGACTTCGGTTCCGCTCTTGTCGCCCATGCGGAGCTGGTAGGAGCTCTTGAACCAGGGCACGACTTCCTTGATCCGGTTGATGTTCACGAGATAGGAGCGGTGAGCGCGCCAGAAGAGGTTCGGGTCGAGCGAGTCGAGTAGTTCTTCCAAAGTCCGGCAATTCGACTGTCCTTCCATCGTGGAAGTGACTACGGAGATGACGCCGTCCTCGATTGAGGCGAAGCAAATGTCTTTCTGGTCCACCAGGAAGAGGCGTCCGGCGGCCTTCAGCAACACTTTGGCCGGTGGGGCGGCCCCAGGCTGTTTCTGCGCCTCCAGCATCCCGATCAGGGTTTCGAGCTTGTCGTTTGGAGTACCGTTCGATCCGAGGCGCTTGCGGGCCTTCTCGATCGCCTGCGCGACGCGTCTTTTGTCGAAGGGTTTGAGCAGATAGTCCACCGCATTGACTTCGAACGCCCTTACGGCGTACTGGTCGTAGGCGGTGGCGAAGACGATCTGGGGCAGCGGGATTTTCCTGTCGATCAGCTTCTTGATGACGCCGAAGCCGTCGAGTCCCGGCATCTGCACGTCCAGGAAAACGATGTCGGGCGAGTGTTCCTTGATGAGGTTCACGGCCTCGACGCCGTTGTGTCCTTGGGCGACGATTTCGAGGTCGCCGACCGACTTCAGCAGGAAGGCAAGTTCGTCCCGGGCAAGCTGCTCGTCATCCACGATCACCGCGGAAAGTGCCATTTCGTCTCCAGTCATTGCAACAAGTTGCAACTTCGCAGTATAGGTTCCCGGCTTTCAAAGTATCAAGGCATAGTTCGCCTGTTCAGATGCGGCGCGATCACCCGCCGCTGCAATCACTTAGCAGGTTATCTTCATTTGAGGAAACATTCAGTGCTCCTTTTCGCTCCGCCAGCCATCGTAGCGACGTATGGGATCCGTGCTGGATTATCGCCGATTGTTTAGCCGTCTGACGTTTGTGGACTGGCTGTATGCAGTGTGGTTTGCAGGACTCAGCGGGTTGATCCTGCTGTTCAACTCGCGCGTGCCGGCGTGGCAATACTTTCTTGCGATGCACCTGGTTGTGCTGTGGATCGTCGCCCTGCTGGCGCTCCGCTCGGAGCGATCGGCAACGGCGCGGTTCCTGCACGACTGGTATCCGCTGGCGCTGTTCATCGTGTGCTTCGAGGAGACTGCCCGGCTTTCGTTTCTGGTTGTGGACACCTGGCGCGATCCCTACATTCTGCGTTTTGAGGCGCGGGCGTTCCCGACGGCGCCGACGGTCTGGCTGAACAGCTTTGCCTCGCGTGGCTTCACCGAGTTGATGGAAGTCGGCTATTTCAGCTACTTCGTATTGCTGATGATCGTCGGTGGAGCGCTCTACAACCGTCCGGGCAAACGCGAATTCCGGCAGGTCATCACGGCCAGCGTACTCGCCTACATGGTCTGCTACGTGTTCTTCATCCTGTTCCCGACGGAAGGTCCGGCGCACACTCTGGCTCATCTCAACACGACGCCTCTGCACGGAGGTCCGTTCCACTGGGCAGTGCTGCTGATACAGAAGTTCGCGGGCGTACACGGCAACGCGTTTCCCAGTTCGCATGTTGCCGAGGGCATGGTGACGCTTATCTTTGCCTGGCGTTACCTGCCGAGGCTCGGCGCAGTACTCACGCCGCTGGTGTTTCTGCTCTGCTGCGGCGCGGTGTACGACCGCTATCACTACGCTTCGGACGTGTTTGCGGGCTTAGGCGTCGGAGTATTGTGCGCGGCCGTGGTACTCGCCTCCGAGAAACTGCCACTACGCGGTTACGAGACGAAACCCGCGACGGGCACAGCCTACGACTCCCACGCGGCGTAGCCAGCGTACGAATGATCCGGGCACACTGTAAACTTGCCTTATGAGGCAAGACGTAATCTATGGCATTCATCCGGTTGCCGAAGCGTTGCAATCGCGCGCGCGTTCGGTCGAATATGTCGCGGTAGCCAAGGGCCGCAACGACGCAAAGGTGCAGCAGATCGTGAACGACTGTCGCAAGGCGGGCGTCTCCGTGCGCTTCGTGTCCCGCGAGGAACTGGCGCACATGGCCGACTCGACCGCCAACCAGGGCATCGCCGCAATCGTGGGCCACAAGGACTACGCCGATCTCGACGACGTGACGGCGAACAAGCGTGGAACCCATGCCTTCATCGTCGTGCTCGACGGCGTGGAAGATCCGCACAACCTCGGCGCCATCATCCGCACGGCTGACGCGGCGGGTGTGGATGGTATCGTCATCCCCGAGCGCCGCGCCGTCGGCATCACGGGAACGGTAGCGAAGGCCTCGGCTGGAGCCTCCGAGCACGTGCCCGTCGCGCGCGTGACCAACATCGCCCGCACCGTCGAGGACTTGAAGTCGCGCAACATATGGGTCGTCGGACTCGACGAGCGCGGCACACATTCTTACGACGCCATCGACTACAACATGGACTGCGCGCTGGTGCTGGGCGCCGAGGGGGCCGGCGTCCACGAACTGGTGCGCAAGAAATGCGACTTTCTCGTGTCGATCCCCATGCTCGGCAAAGTTCCGTCACTCAATGTTTCGGTTGCCGCCGCGGTCGTGATGTACGAAGCGGCGCGGCAGCGTAGGAATAAGGTTTCGAAAGTTTCGAAGAAAGTTTCGGAGGTTTCGAAGTGACCGTGACCCGCTCGTCTTTGCTTCTGAAATCCTTGAAACTCCTCTGCGTCCTTTGCGCCCTTTGCGTTGGAAGTTTCGGTTTGGACCGCGACGCGTTCACGTTCGTCAACTACGACCTGCACGCGCGCGTCACTCCGGCCACCCAGGGGTTCGCGGCGGAGGGTAAGGTGACGCTGCGCAACGATTCAACGACTCCGCAGAAGAATGTCTCACTGCAAATCTCGTCGCTGATGGAGTGGAAGAGCATTCGTGCCGGCGGGAACGACGTTGTGTTTGCGACCCAGCCATACCAGTCCGACGTTGACCACACAGGCGAGGTGAACGAAGCCGTTATCACCCTGCCCGCTGCTGTGGCTCCGAAGCAGACGATCGAACTTGAAGTGAGCTACGAAGGCTTGATCCCGGCGGACAGCACGCGGTTGACGCGGATCGGCACTCCGGAAAAAGTCGCGCTCGAAAATGATTGGGACCGGGTCAGTCCCGAGTTCACGGCCGTGCGTGGCGTCGGATATGTCTGCTGGTATCCGGTCGCGATGGAACCGGCAAACCTGAGCGAAGGCAACCGCTACTTCGACGTGATCGGCGAATGGAAGCAGCGCAATGCCGGCGCCACCATGAAACTGTCTATCGAGGTCGCCGGAGCGGCCACCATCATCACCAATGGGCGGCTGGTCGGTACGAGAGCGCATTCGGCGCTCGACCCTGAGCGCCCCACGACACGCGAAAGCGACTATCTATTCTCCCCGATTGGCTTTTACGCGCCGACTTTCGCCGCTGGCGATTTCACTACCTTGGACCGCCCTGCAATCGCAGTTTCGTATCTGCCCGACCACAAAGCCGCGGCCGAGGAGTTTGCCCTCGGAGCCGAGAACATAGTTCCTTTCATGGCAGGATGGTTCGGTCCGGCACGCGAGAAGGTGCGTGTGGTCGAAGTTGCGGACGCGAACGCCATGCCGTTCGATTCCGGAGCGATGGTGTTCACGCCCTTGCGCACCAGCGACCCTCGTCGCGTGGAGGTTCAGATCGCACATCAGATCGCGCACGCCAGCCTGCCCGAGGGCACGGCGCGCCTATGGATCGGCGAAGGCCTGGCGCAGTTCGCACAGGCGCTCGTTCGCGAGCGTCAGGACGGGCGCAAGGCCGCGCTGGCGTGGACGAACGCATTCATCCCGGCGCTGGTGTCGGCCGAGGAACAGACGCAACAGTCGCTCGCTCCCGCGCCACAGAACACGGACAGCAAAGGTGCGCAGGTGACTCCGCAACCTTCGCCCGGAGTTCGAAAGCCCGAAGATCGTAATGGAGGGTCGCTTGTGCGCGCCGCTGACCCGGCGTTCTACAGCATCAAGGCGACGTTCGTCTGGTGGATGCTGCGCGACATGATCGGCGACGAGGCGCTCGGTAGGGCGATCCGCGCTTACAATCCGGCGCAGGACAAAGATGCCTCCACCATGCAACGGCTGATCGAGGCACAGGCAAAACGTGACCTTGCATGGTTCTTCGAGGACTGGGTCTATCGCGATCGTGGGCTGCCCGACTTCACGATCCAGACTGCGTTTGCGCGCCCAATGTTGACCGAGAACAGCGCAGCAGCGCCAGCATTTTCAGCGACTATTACTGTCGCTAATCTGGGTGAGGCGGCAGCAGAAGTCCCTCTCCTGATTCACACTGAGAAAGGCGACGTGTCCGCGCGAGTGCTCGTCAAGGGCAACTCAACCACGGTGCACCGCATGACGTTGCCAGCTGAGCCGACCAGCGCGACGGTGAACGACGGCAGCGTCCCGGAAGCGAACGTGAGCAATAACACGTATACGTTCAGTAAAGCGCAGTGACGGGAGCCCAAACCCACCACGGAGGCACGGAGACACGGAGAATAATAAATAAAGAAGGCTTACCATTCTCAGCGGAGCACGCCATTGATCAACCCACTCAGCCTTTTCTATTCGTTCTTCTTTATTCCCCCTCCGTGTCTCCGTGCCTCCGTGGTAGGTTTTTGAAAATTTCCAGAGTACAATTCCATTCACCTAAACCATTCGGGAGCACACGTGGCCTACATACAATTCCTCGGCGCCGCAGGCACCGTTACCGGTTCGAAACACCTCATCAACACCAACGGAGACGATAGCGGAAAGACCGGCTTTCAGGTGCTTATTGACTGCGGTCTCTTCCAGGGCCCAAAGGAGTGGCGCGAGAAGAACTGGTGCGATACGCCCATCCCCGCAAGCCAGATCGATGCTGTCATCGTCACGCACGCGCATCTCGATCACTCGGGATGGTTACCGCGGCTAGTAAAAGAAGGATTTCGCGGCAAGATTTACGCTTCGCCGGCGACCATCGATTTGTGCGGCATCCTGCTTCCGGATTCAGGCCACCTGCAGGAAGAAGATGCGGCGTTCCATAACAAGGTACACAGTTCGAAACACGATCCCGCGCTGCCTCTCTACACGCTGGAAGAGGCGCAGCAGTGTCTTCAATATTTCCAGCCGGTGCCGTTCGGCGAGACCAAGCAGTTGCAGCCGGACTTCTCGTTCCGCTTCGTTCGCGCGGCGCACATCTTGGGATCGGCGATGGCTGAAATAACGATAGGCACGGGCAGCACCGCGCGAAAGCTGCTGTTTACGGGCGATCTCGGCCGCGTGCACGACAACCAGATTGCTCCCGGCCGCGTGACTTATTCCGGACCGACTGAAGGCGAATCCGCCGACCTGCTGGTTTCCGAATCGACCTACGGCAACCGGCTCCATCCGCACGACGATCCGCGTCCGCAGATGGCGAAGCTCATCACCGACGCGGTGAAGCGCGGCGGCAGCATCCTGGTTCCAGCGTTCGCGGTCGAACGCACGCAGAAGTTCCTGTTCATGCTGAAAGAGCTGATGGAGACCAACCAGATTCCGCGCGTGCCTGTGTTCGCCGACTCGCCCATGGCGATCCACGCGGTACAGATCTTCCTGAAGCACGCCGAAGAGTTCAGCGACGACACGAAGCAACTCATTGCGAAGTACGGCTCTCCGCTCGACTGGAACGGCTTCAACTTTGCGCTCACGCCCGCCGAGTCGAAGAAGATCAACGACTCGCATTATCCCTCGATCATCGTTTCGGCCAACGGCATGTGTACAGGAGGCCGCATACAGCATCATCTGCTGCTGCGACTGCCCGATCCGCGCAACCTGATCCTGTTCATCGGATTCCAGGCCGTCGGTACGCGCGGCCGCCAGATCAAGGACGGCGAGCAGCAGGTCAAGATCTTCGGCCAGATCGTTCCCGTGCGCGCAGAGGTGGCCGCGCTCGAACAGTTCAGCGACCATGCCGACACGCCCGAGATGCTGGAGTGGATGCGGACGTTCACGCAGTCGCCCAAGCAGACCTACCTCGTCCATGGCGACCCGGCGGCGGCGACGGCCCTGCGCATCGCCATCGCGACCACGCTGAAATGGAACGTGGACATCGCGGCGTACATGCAGAAAGTGGAGATCAAGTGATCTGGTGATCGGGTGATCTGGTGATCGGAAAAACGGATAAACGGAAAATCGGAAAAGGGCCGTGTCCTGCGCAGCGGGATAGGTGGACAGAAGCCCTGATACCGTCAACAATCCATCTTGGACGTTGAGGAGCTTATGGTTCAGAGATGTCAGTGTGCCTTGTTATGTGTTTTGCTTTGCACTTTCACCAGCACGTTATTCGGGCAGAGTCTACCCACCACTTCCCTGAATCTAGGCTCTGAAGCACTCCCAAAGGCTCTAGATGATCTGCTGGTGAATCTACCAAAGTGGAGGGCCGCCGTGTCTGAAGTCAACGTGGAAGCCTTGCCAATTCAGTACAAGGAAGGAAAACAAATCGACTTCTTTAAGCAGACCTCGCTAGAACAGATCGACAAAATAGAGAAGCTTGCAACGTCAGTAAAGAAGAAGCCGACATCGTGGAATGCCGCGCAGCTGTTGCTGGAACTTGAGGCGTTGCAGGGCAGTAACCTCGATCATTTAGCTGCTGCCTTAATGCTCGTGCCAGGCTCGGATGGAAAGTTGATTCGACAAGCCTTCGAGTGGGGCGAGACTCTTTCCAATACCAGCACAAATATCATTCAGATGGAAAAGCGAATCGAACAACCTGTCATGATGATGTTGATGGCGCGCGATGCTCTGCTCGATGTCTGCAAGGACAAGCTCGTGCAGTAGGTCAGCTTGATCAACTCGGCAGCACGGAGAATAGCTGTGTTTATCACGGCTTAGTGGAGGTACCAGATGCCTCATCCTGATGGTGGACGTGAACCAAAGTTCTCGACGCGGCACACTTTTGTCCAAGCCCTAGAAAGCGTCAGCAACAGAAACGATGGGTTGAAATTCTTATCGACAACCAACCATTCGACAACAGCTCGGGTTGGTAGTACACGCTCCGACGGCGAAACGGTAGCAATCGCTTTTCGCCAAGGCAAGAGCGGCGGAAATGTCTGCCAGAGCTGCTGGGGATTCACGTATTCCTGCTCAGGCACTAGGATCAGCCAGTGGGTCAAAGGTCTAGATCGGTCGCTAACAGGAACATCTTCAACGACTCAATGATGATGTTGGCGGTATATCGCCTTACCTCCACCCATCGCGTTCCCAACTAAGTGAAGCAGAGCATCCGCGAGGCATCCATGCCCATCCATCAGCGAGTTCGGCAGCGCAGAACTGATCGCTGAGAGCTGACCGCTGAGCGCTTCTAAATCCTGACAACTCCAGCAGCGGCCGCGGACATCTTTAATGTAGCAATTAGTTGCATGTTCCCCGCTGGGTAAGCCTGTGATAGCACGCCACGTGACTCCGGCGTTAATAAGATGTAGTGCTAGTTCCTGCACGGCCCCCGGACCTTTTAATCAGTCTTCAAACGAGTCGAACTTTTTCGCAGGAGACCCTTAAATGGCCACGCCAGCCAAGTTTCGAATCGATGTAGCAATCCACGACCTGTTGATGAATTCGGCCCCGCAGAAGGCTTTGCAGCTGGTACCGAAGGGGCTGACACTTCCCGAGCCAGTGTTCCCGCAGTATCCGGAAAGGCTCGACGACCCCGGCCCGGAGGTCCCGCCCGAGAAGCGCAAGTGGGGGAACAAAGAGATCTACCGCAAGATGCGCGGGTGGCTGGTTCCCTATATGCGGTCGAAGTTCCTGCCGGGTGAGTTTCACCCGATCGTCTCTTACCTGTTCGTCGAGTACAAGTGCAACCTCGACTGCTGGTATTGCTGGGCGTTCGACAATCGCGTAAAGGGCATGACCGAAGACACCGCCCGGCGCTCGATTGACTGGCTGCATGATCGTGGCTGCCGCGTGCTGGCGCTGATGGGCGGCGAACCGCTGCTGCGTCCGCAGTTTGTTCACAAAGTGGTTTACTACGCCGCGAAGAAGGGCTTCTGGGTTTATATCGCCACGAATGGACGTTTGCTGCGCCCCGATGTCGCTGATCGCCTGGGGGATGCCGGCGTCGCCATCTTCAACTTTGCCCTCGACTCGTGGGACCTGAAGCCCAGCCTGCCCAAGGCGCTCATCCCTTCGCAGAGAAATCTCGAACACGTGTTGCGTAAGCAGTACGTGTACAACTACATGGTGTTCTTCAACATGAACATCTGCCGCAACAACCTCGAAGACATCAAGCTGCTGACCGAGTATGCGCGTGAACATCGCGTAGCCACCGACTACCACATCAACGAAACGCCCATGATTGAGCAGGACGAGCACTTCAAGCACATGGAGGAGAATCCGACATACATTCGGCCTGAAGACTGGCGCGCAACGGATGAGCTCATCGACTGGATCATCGAGAAGAACAAGGCCGGTTATCAGATGGTGAACTCCGTGCAGCGATTGCAGGAGATGAAGACCTTTATGCGCATGTCATCCGGCGTCGATATTCGCAAGGTGGGCTGGTACGGTGACGGCACGGGCCTGAACGGCCAGACGGCCTCGATGCTCGCGCGAACACCCGGCATCGTGCAGGACGAGCACGGCGACCTGCAGTTCGCCGAGTGGAACTGCCGCGCCGGTCAGAATAACGTCATCGTCCGCACGGACGGAACCGTCGCGCCGTGTTTCCCGATGTACGCCGCGTCGTACGACTGGGGAAATGTGGGCAAGTGCAACTTCGACAAAAAACAGCTCACCGACATGAAGAGCACGTGCGAGAAGCACTGCTTCTCCACGCTCAACCACAACCTCAGCTACTGCTATGACACCAAGCGCGCTATGAAGTGGGTGTGGAAGCAGGCAATGAACGGCTTCGGATCGGGCGCGAAGAGCTTCGAGGACTAAAGAAAACGAGTCAGCGGTCAGCGATCAGCGCTCAGTCAGGGAATAGGCTGAGCGCTGATCTTTTTTGCCTGGACTACTCAATCGCGAAAACGGCGTGTACGGTTGCACTCTGGTTGACTTTTTGCGGGAATAGCGCGAGCTTAGGCGATTGCTTTCCGGTGCTGACGCTGCTGCTACTTGTGTTCAAAGTAGCATTGCCGACAAGTCTTCTCCATGCCGGCATGGAAGTTACTTCAGGGGCTTGGTTGCTGGCGTAGACCAATTCACCAATTTTGGCGCCCAGGCCTTTTGCCATCCGTTCGGCGATCTGACGTGCCTTGGCCAAGGCTGCTCCACCCGCCTGAGCTTGCAGGCTGGGGCGGTCACTGAAGTCCCATGCAACGGGACCGAGGTCATTCGCTCCGGCTCGCATCACTATATCAACGAGCTTTTGCGCTTCTGTAACGGGTATTTTCACTTTCCAGCTCTGTGAAGCGGAAAACTGTCTCTGCTTTCGCTGATCGAGTGTCCACTTTTCCTCAATATCGGGTCGCTCCACGCTCACCGTCCCCGTTTCGATCGCAGCTTTAGGTACACCGGCGTCGAACATGGCTTTGAGGATAGACTCAGAACCCTTCAGGTTATCGTTGTAGGCTTCGTCCTTTGTGGAACCGTAACTGTTGTAGGCGAAGGTGATGATCGCCACATCTGGATCTACACTGACAGACTCGTCTGCCGTAACGGCGATGGTTTTATTAGTGCGGCTGACTTGTACGTCTTGAGCAGCGCAGAAAATCGAGAGTACGCAGACAGCAAACAGCGACATCACAGTCTTCTTCATCGTGTCCTCACAGGCTGCTTGAAAAGCGACACCTTTGTACGTCAGTCGGGAACAGAAGTAAAGCTAGGAATGAGAATTCGTAAATGCGATGAGTGC
>CAVZQL010000008.1:0-54593 GCA_963777415.1 uncultured Acidobacteriota bacterium | reverse complement strand
TCTACTTGCAATCGTAAGCCGTTGCTGGTCAATGCAACCGAGCAGTTCAGCCATGCTTTTGTCCGACTCTTGTCCGACTCGAACCCTCAACCCTTGTGTTTGCAGGGAGACCGGCCAAAACCCCCGCCGACCGGACGTCGCAATCGGTTCGCACCTCACATACAATCAAACTGCTCACAAAGCCGTCACAGCCTTTCGGGCCAGGCCAGCAAACCGTATTCTGTTACTTGATGAGCGCGGTTACGGGTGGATGGTTGTTAAGTTCCGAGTTGCCGTGATCCAGGAGCAATCCGGCAATTGAGATTGCCACCACCCATTCACACTCCACAAGACTTCCCGGTACTAATCTCGTCATAGCGGGCCTGGATTAGTTCAGTGTTGGCGACGAGCCGCTCACAACAGGGCTCGGACTTCCACGAACCCGGTTTCGACGCTGATCGCCTGGCTATCATGCGAGGAGGAGCTTGGCGAGCACCGGCGCGAAGTCGCCGGTGAAGGCCATGTTCTCGCAGACCAAAACGCGCAGCCCGGTGGTGACGGCCAGGCGAAAGGATTTGTCGTGGCTGTTGCGGATGCCAATCGAGGAGCGGCAACCCTCAAAGCCGATGGCCAGGTCCAGCACGCCGAACATCTTCATGCCATCGGGCGAGACCGCGTACTCTTCTTTCTGAGCACCGATTCCCAGTCTCAAGCATGGAGTGTCTCCTTATTGGGTAGGTGGATACCGCGCTTGAAATGCAGTCATCCGAAATCGCCGCTACCAGCTGTACGGCTCCCCGCTGCAAGGCAGGTCACAGCTTTGGGCGCACGGCCCGATCAGGGTTCCGTCTGTTCTTTCGATCACAATTCGGTTCGGCTCGAACTTCGCCGAAAGCCTGAGCCTTCCCTTTGCAACTGCGGCGACGAGATTTGAATTTCTCAACTGAGCTTGAATAATGATGGTCCCATCACGCACTGGCTCCTCTCCAACACCGACAATCAACCAGCACGTACAAGCTTGATGTTCCTCCCTGCGCATCCCGCACCAACCGCCAAGCGGGGGCGACGCGAGCAACAGGGCGATCATTCCCTTTGTGAGACCGAACCACAGACACGGCATCGCGCAGCCACAGCGCACCTAAAGGCTCCCGTCGCACAAACAACTGAATGCCGATGTGAGAGGAATACCGAGCGCAGATATGCACGTACACACTCAGGTGCGGGCCGATCCCGAGCGCGACCCAAATCGCCACCGCGGCGGTGAATCCAATCGTTCGCCTCGCCCGGGTTCTCGAAACGCGAGACATGTAATCAATGCGGCAGTTCTCCGCTTGCGTACGTGAGTTCCAAACTTCAAGGCAACGTTGCACTCCATCTGTTCTTACTCTCGCGAATTCGTCAGCGGATATACTTTGCCGCAATAAACAACCGCCCTGCTGAATCGCATACAACACGATCAGGCAGGGCGGTTTCGTACTCCGGATCTTTACCGCTGCGCCTTGGAATTTAAGAAGGCGAGTCAGTTATGGTAGACAAGTGCTCCGGGCGGAATACTTACAGGGAGGCGCGCAAACGACAAACTTGATCGGCGATCCAGTCGATTGCTTCAGGTGCGAGATCTTGGTGGCAAGGCAATTCTAAAACCGTCTTGCGCAGCTTCTCAGCTTCAGGAAATTCGCCGGGTTGGACACCGGGCGCGTCGAACCACCATAGGTTCACCGCATCAACGCCTGCTTCCAGAAGACGCCTCTGGACCTCCAGTTTATTTGCCGTCTGAATTGGGAAGAACAAAGGGCAAACTCCCGACGGCAATCCAGGGAAGACTGTTTCTGCTATTCCATTGAGGCGCGAAAGCAAATGCAAAAAATTGCGGCGGCGCCGCTCGATGATCGTGCCGCAGGGTTGCGAGGCGATAACGGTCTTACAGATCGAGCTCATGCCCAACGTGGCATGAGCCGGTTCGAACTGCTCGCCACCGACCTTTACGAGGTCCATTCTCCTTGCAGCGAGCTTCACTCTGTCGCGTATGCGGGAGAACCAGCGGCGGGTGGCTCCGGCATTGCCCGCTGATGGAAGCCGCCGTGCCATGGCGGATGCCGTGTACGAAATCGTAGAGACAAAGGAAGGCGGTTTAGCAGATTCATTCGGCTGGGCTCCATTGCGAACGATAAGCGCCCCTCCGTTCGGTACTGGCAAAGTCTTGTAAATGCAAAAGACCGCAGCGTCCCCAAATGAGCCCAACGGACGGGTTCCACGTGTCGAGAACAGCGCAAGGGCGCAATCCTCGATCAGCAGCAGATCCCTTTGCTTGCAGAGTTCACCCAGTTCCTCTACCGGTCCAGGAAAACCCAGGTAATGTATCAGGTAGATTGCGCGCGTTTTTGACGTAACCCGCGCAACGACGTCGGCCAGACGGACCTGCATCCCCGCCTTTACCGGGTAATAGCGCAGATTGACCCCACTGTGAAGCAGCGCCCGCATTTCCACTCCATGACAATAAGCGGGCACCAGCACTTCTTCGCCATCGAGTTTCCAGGCATTTGCCAGCGCACAGATTGCATTCCGTGCCAGGTAGTAATACCTGATGTTGGCCTGGTCGAAAGGAAAACGTGAGCTTTGCCGGCGTGGCAACAGCATGCTCGGATGTAAGGTCGGCCATGCCGCGCCTGATGTTTTCGATTTCACTTATGTGCTCCGCGATCAACCGACCGAACACGCTGAACGAGTGGCCGTAGACGCTTTCTCATCTGGAACGCCACATACAACATATGCGCGCGCATGCTCTTGCGGAAAATGTAACAATGCGAGTGAGGACGTGTCTGCGAGGTCCAATCGAGCTTCCACCCCATGCTGGGGCCCAGGAAATCGAACTCCTTCATCTGTCGGGTGAAGCCGTCGCGTAGCACGGCTTCAACCAGAAGGTGACCAGGGCTGAAGGGGGAATAGCCCTCGTCGTATGCCGTTTTCGGAGTGAAATAGCGCCGGTTGTAAAAAAGGCCCAAGTGGGCGGCTACAGTCGTTTCGTCGAAGCGCAGCAGATAGAGAGACAAGTAGCCGAACCGGGCAGCAGCGGCTACGATCTCATCATAGAACTGGCGAGTTGCGGAAGAAGACCTTATTGCTGAGCCTTGACGCCCTTTCCAGCCACTGGCTTCGAGAGAATAAAAGGTCTCGATCAAATCGGCGGGTGGCGCATCGCTCCGGTGCAACTCAACACGCCACCGGGTCGATGCATTGCGGAAGCGACGGCGAAGGTTAGCGCGGAAATGTTTCTCTTTAGCATGCGCCAGAGGCTCCTGAAGGCCGTCCGTGATGATGAACGGGCTGTTATTTGTCTGCCAACGATCAGTTTCCCAGCCATCTTGGTCGGCAAGTTCCAACAGCTTCTCCGTCGCCCCCCCCGCGGGGACGTCTAGGAGGGAGATAACATCCCATGAATCCAAGTGCTTCAGCGTTGCCCACATCTCTGCGAGGACCGCATCTTTATCGCAGCTCCCGTGCACAAGATCGAAACGGCACGAGTGCTCATTGGACGGACTACGCAGGACGCGTGCTGGAATACCGCAAAAGATGTCCGAGTCCTGTACCAGGGGTAATACGCCCCGAAGTTGTGAGCCCGCATGGATCGTAAGCAGTAGCAAACGGGCCTTGGGAGCAAACGCACGCAAGTAAGCAGTGACCCATTCTGGGCGATTGAATGGATCGCTGAACGCGCCTTCCTCAGAAAGCTCCTGCCACGCCGGGGCCATTGGCTCGACTATGGACAAGTCGCCCGTTGTTACCTGGGCGCGACAGGCGACAGGCGGCCCTGGGTCAGGAATCACGTTTGAAGCTGGATTCGTTTTAGAAGTCATTTCCTGAAGTTGCGGGCCAATCCCGATTGAAACGGTCGTCCCTGACGAATGCGTCAAAGCATCAGTCATAGTGGCGCACTAGACAATGGTGCAGCCGCAGCGCTGTGCGATGGTATCCAGATTTGCTTTGGCGGGGACGGAGATGCGGAAATTCCCCGGGCAATTCAGGTGGCAGATCAACGCCGAAACTAGTTCGGCAGCATCTTCCGGCTTCTTTCCGGGTAGCATAGCCGCTTCAGAGATAACGAATGCCGGCAAGCCTTCCTGAGACGTGTAGCGACTTACCCAGTACAGCCGCCGTGACGAGTTCGTACTAACCACGTACGGCTCAGCTCCGTTCCTGATGCGGTCGCGGTTTGCCGCATTCTTCACCTTGCTGACGGGAGACAGGAGTACAAGTTCACTTAAGCCGATTCGTTGAACTCGCGTGTCGGTGTTGGCGGGAGGGAGTCCGGTTCGACTGAACACAACGAACTCCCGTTGCCCATAAATGCGCTTCCGAAGTTCTGGAACGAGTGCAGCGAAATCAAAGGTCTGCAGCCGAGCGGAGACTCGTTCGAGAAAATCGCGCAGTTCTCGAACTCGGGATATTACCAATGGGGACCGGCGCAGTCCGTTGCGAACAGCGCGAAGCACACGACGCGTTTCAACCGCGACGCTATGTGGAGAACGGTAAAAGTACAGCGTGAAAGTCCGACGAACACAATTGGAGAACCGGCTTTTGTAAGCCTCGTCACCGATCGTGAAGTCGAATTCCGCCAAGCGCTGCTCGTGGGCATACTTCAGCAGATTGCGAAGCAATACCTCCCCAGGACCGTCATCCCAGTAATCGAGATCAAAAACCGGCATGTACCACGTAAGAGTTCCAGCATGCTGAATGCCGAGGTGATAGGCTACGGGGCGGCCCTCAAGCTCCAGAACGGAAAAACGCAGCTCGTGAGCAGGGTCGAACTCCCGAATCAGGGCCTCTGTCATGGCACGTGCTGAAGGCCTAAGAAACTGACTCTCGATTCCGTCCATAGCACGGCGGGCGACTTGCATACGGAAGAACTCGTGCAAATGCCGATCGAGGATTTCCTGGCGGTCTTCCACGTGACGAAAGCTCAGACGACCGAGTCGGCCTAGACGCTTCTCGTGCCGGCGCAGACTCTGTTTGCGACTCAGGTTGTAAAAGACGTCACCTGTTCCATTGGAAGCAGCCGGGCAGAAATAGTGAAACACGATCTGTCGGTGCGCGCGCAGCGTTTCGGGAAAACAGTCCGACTGCAAAAGCGGCGACCGTTCAGGTATGCCCGCAAATTCGCACTCTACCCACGGCAGCGGAGCACGAAGCAAGGCAGTCAGGGCCATCGTGCAAACGTCCCGGGCATATTCCGGGCGGCAGAGCAATCCGTTGTAATCGGCATAGCCGGCGCCGAGCAACCCAGCCGTTTGGCCACGTATGGCGACGGGAAGGATGCCGACAACGTCGTCGCCTGAAAACACCACTGGCGTGCATAGTGCAAGCTCGCCCTGGTGCGCCTTCCAGTACGCACGCGCCCAGCCCCAGTTCTGAAACAGGCCCCCCGGGGGAGGCGCCTTCGTGAACAGGTCTTCCCATTCTGGCGCCAGCCGCTCAAGGCGGGAAAAGTCAGTAACAACCTCACACCGAAGCCCTGCATCCGCCGTTTGCGCCCGAGAATCAGCGGCGGTACTGAGTTCCAAATACGCTCCGCGAGAGATGCTGCTCGGACCTGCCGACTTTCCTTGAAGAAGCTCAATATTTCCGCTCACCTTGGTTGTTCCTCCGCTTCGGATGCCGCCACGCAAGTAGAGAGTTTTTAGCGCTGTTCTCAGTCGCCAACAATCGCACGTGGACTCATCGATTGCTAACAGGGATGAATCCGCAACACGCGTACCCGGTTCCAGGGAATATCGGTAATGGGTGCGCCCTTGGGAGTGTTGACCATATCCCAAGTGACTCGCCCGGGATTCACATCGTTGACTCCGCGCACCGCCAGTGTCCCGCCCGTATCGACGACGTAAGCGCCATAACTTTGCAAAGCCTTGGCGATAATCTTCTCCCACGCCGGCCAGGACTGCGCGTCCACGTCGAAGCTTGGATCCAACTGGACGCGTGCGCCTTCGGGAATCGCTCCGGGATCGTCGTTCTTGCCGTCCGTGTGGGTCGCCGGACAGGCGATGTATTTCGCGCGGGTGTATGGCGTGATCAGCGCTAGCGCGTGCTCAATGCGACCTTGAGCTAATTCCTCGGGTCGCACCAATCCTCCAAGCAGCGAGAAACCGGCGGCATTGGCGCCATTGCAGTGCTGTCCTTCCGCGCAATAGGCGCCCCAGCCGTACAGGTCATTTACGACGCGCACACCGGCCGACCACCGGTCCGTTGCGGCGTCATAAGAGGCCTCCCACATATCCAGTTCATCACGCCGGTTCACAACTGCTAGATGATGATCGCTGCCGCTGGATGGCCGCGCCCCTTCCGGAATGGGGAAACTCACGCTGTCACCGGTGCAGAAAATCGTGCAAGACACTCTGTATCGCCTGGACGCGCCATTCACGTAGATAAGTGCGATACCCCAATCGTTGGAATTCGCGAACCTCGCATTGCCTGCAAATGGCAGGATCGACTTGGCTACGATTTCGGTCGAGTTGGGGTCAATCGCCGGATCGGACGGAACAGGAATATTCCAGAAACTCCTGGCTGCAAAGAATCGTCGAACTTGCGGCCGGGTCGGCCGTTCATTCGTTGATACGGCTGAGGGCGGACCGCCACCGTGAAGCAGCAGCAATAAAATCGCTACATGAGCCCACAAGATTGAACCTCGACAAAATGGAGTTGAATGCCCCGTTTGCCGCGCCAGCAGCGTCGTGACGTAAGTGAAATCACTGATTACGCACATAAGGAACAAACAAAAGCATCAGGTATTGTCCCCAGAACGTACTCTCGATTCGGCTCAATAAAGCCTATAAGGCTTGCCACTGCCGTACCTCGGGCATTTATCGGTCGAAGCACAGCCTAACGCCCAATCGTGATGACGCAGGCGATCAGCTAACTTGAGCTCACCTTTAACCGAGAGGTGAGTATTGATCAGACGTAACCAAAGCTTCGGCTTTCTGCAAAAACTGGTCTTCGCGTGTGTACTGTCCGCGGGAACGGCATTGTCTGCATTCGCAGGCGTAACCATCACCGCGCCAGCGCCGAATTCCACGAACGGAACTTCCGTAACTTTCAGCGGTTCAGCAACCCCCGCGTCAAGCAATCCCATTACGGCGATGCGAATCTACCTCGATAATGTGGCTGTTTACACGGTAGGCGCCAACAAACTGAACACCACCCTCAACGTCGCCAATGGCAATCACTACCTTGTTATGCAGGCGTGGGATTCCTCCGGCGCGGCGTACCAGGCCTCAGAAAACTTCAGTGTCGGCGCGTCAGGTGGCGCGATTACGATTTCCCAACCTGCGAATGGCGCAACCGTGTCGTCGCCGGTTCCATTCGGTGCACAGGCTACCGCGCCCAGCGGTCGAACAATAACCGCGATGCGGCTCTACGTAGATAACGCCAGCTTGTACACGGTAGCGGCAAATAATCTGAGCACCAGCCTCAACATTGGAGGCGGCAATCACCACCTTGTGATCCAAGCGTGGGATCAAACCGGGGCGGTGTACCAGACTTCCGAAAACTTCACTGTTGGCACGTCAGGCACGTCAAGCGGCGGAGTCGCGATTTCTCAACCTGCGAATGGCGCAACCGTGTCTGCACCGGTTCAATTCAGCGCCACGGCTTCCGCGCCCAGCGGCCGAACAATAACCGCGATGCGGCTCTATGTGGACAACAACAGCATGGACACGGTCAATGCAAACAGCATCAGCGCGAATGTCCCGCTTAACGCCGGTGCCCACAATGCAGTTGTGCAAGCGTGGGACGAAACCGGAGCAGTATACAAGACGCCAGTGAGCTTCACTGTTTCCTCCGCGGCGACGAGCGCTCTGCGCATAACTTCGACCGGCCTTTCGACTGCAACCACGAACACGGCATACAGCGCCACTCTGACGGCCACGGGCGGCAGCCCCGGCTATACCTGGTCCATGGCCAGCGGCCAGTTGCCCCCGGGACTCTCCCTATCGTCCAACGGCGTAATCTCCGGTACCACAACCGTAGCCGGAACGTTTCCGATATCGGTGCGGGTGGGAGACGCGAACCTTCAAAGCGCGACGGCGTCCTTCAATCTTATTTCGGCCAATGCGTCAAGTAATGGATACACGCGGTTCTATTCGCCTACGAGCTTCTGGAATACGCCAATTCCGGCAAACCCGGCCATTGATCCGAACTCTGCGGCGATCGTAAACAAGTCTCTCGTCCCCTTCGTGGCCAGTGCGACGTTCTCCAACTGGGACGCATGGGGCGTTCCGCTGGCCTATGCCAACGGCAATTCGAAGACCTACAACGTAACGTGTACCATATACTGCACGGGTGACACCATCAACTTCCCAATCCCGGCGGGGGCGCAAGTCGCCACCGGCACCGATCATCATCTGGCGGTCGTCAATGGCAACCAGGAACTGGATATGTGGGAAGCCTCCTATGACGCCGCGACCGACACCTGGTCGGCCGGTGTGCGCGTCGTCAACGACCTCTATGGCTGGGGCGCATACTGCCCACAGGGACAACACTGCAACGGCGCGAACGCGGCTGGTTTTGCCCTGCTCGGTGGCCACGTTCGACCGGAGGAAATTGCCCAGGGGCACATCGATCACGCCCTCGCGATTATCACCCCCGCAACCCGGGCCGGTTATATCGCCTGTCCGGCCACGCACACCGACGGTCCGGTTAACGACCCAGCGGCTATTCCGGAAGGAGCACGCATCCAGCTGGATCCTACGTTCAACGTGGACGCGCAGTCCTGGCCGGCGTGGGAGAAAATCTTAGCCAAGGCCCTGCAGACCTATGGCGCTTACGTCGTGGACACGGGCGGGGCACTTGCCGTTCGAGCCGTGACTGATCAGAACCTGGGCAGCACGAGTTGGGCATCGGTGAACACTCCCAAGGGAGCGCTCATCAATGACATCCCGTGGGATCGCATGCGGGTGATGCAGATTCAGTCCTGTAATTGATTTCGACGGCCATTACGGCAATCACACCATTTGAAGGGCATGGCGACAGCCGTGCCCCTTCCTATGCCACGCTGGGCATGCTGAGGTTCGACCCTTCGGACTCGTGCTTTAGATGGGCAGTCAGAGTCTCGGCATTCTTTGAAATATCGAATTCGCGCAGAACCCGCTGACGCCCCGCAGTCCCCATCTGAACTCGCAGATCCGGATCTAGAGCCACGCGCTCGAGAGCCTCGGCCAACGCGAGCGTGTCGCGAGGTTGTACCAGGATCCCGGAAACGCCGTGCTCGACCAATTCGGGGATACCCGAAATTGCGCTGGAAACAACCGGGAGACAACAGGCCATTGCTTCCATGAGGGCCACCGGA
This sequence comes from uncultured Acidobacteriota bacterium, assembly GCA_963777415.1. Classification (GTDB taxonomy): domain Bacteria; phylum Acidobacteriota; class Terriglobia; order Terriglobales; family Acidobacteriaceae; genus JAEZPW01. The sequence continues at coordinate 45,280 of CAVZQL010000008.1, read as the reverse complement.
ATGCCTTCCCGAAGACCGTTGCTTGTTGGAACACTAGCCAGGACCTTTACGTGAGCATGCTGCAAGATATCCCGGACCACGTCGCGTGGCTGTGGACCGTGGATTCGGAAGGCGTCTCCGAGTTCCGCCGCTCTGATCAGACGCTCAACTTCATTTCTCAACTCACCACTGCCGATCAGATCGCAAAAAAACTCTATGCCATGCTCGCGCAGTCTACGTGTAGCCTCGATCAGGTACTTGTGGCCTTTCACCTCCCAAAACGAGGCTACGCACACGATACGGAACGGGGTGCTCGGCGGATCTGCCTGCGCCGGGGTGAAATACTCCGTGTCAACGCCGCAATGAATGACATGAATTTTGTCGCGGAACTGCTCCCCGCACTCCTCTGCGATGAGATTGCGATTGTATTCAGAGATGGCTATCACGAAGCGGGCCGCCTCCACCTTTTCACGCAGCATGCGGCGATCACAATGCACATCGTGCCCGTGCGCAGTGAAGCTATAAGGGATTCCAGCGAGCCGGTACACAATAAGTGCGCTCAGCGCGGGATGTGTTGCAAAATGCGCGTGCACATGCGTGACACCAGTGCGCTTCATCACGTCCGCAAATGCAACGGATTTCGGGAAAAAAGCGATTGCACCCAGAAAGAAGTTTGCATTGCCGCACGTACCTCGAAGTGCTTCCGCAGCGGTTAAAAGATAACCCTTTGGATCGCGCCGCAGACAATTCAAATTGGCACGAACTATCTCGTACGACATCAATGGTAGAAATCGAAGCCGATTGCTGATTAACTTTGTCTCCGCGTGGGCCACCTGTTCGCGTTCTCGGATCAGCGGGTATACGGAAACGTCTTCGCCCCGCTGAATATGGTTACAGATTTCGTAGAGAATGAAGGTTTCAGTGATTTTCGGGAAACGGGACATGATATATGCGAACTTGTCCGCAGGCTGCGGCGACGCGGGTGTCATTTGCCGGACAGTGTTCCTCGGATGGCGAGGGGTGACCTTCCAGGTATCCCAGCGGCGACCTCTAAGTGTCAGCCATTGCGCGCCTAGAGAGCCTGCATAGGCCACGCAAAAGTAATAAGGAACCGTGAGCACAAAGACTGGTCCGATCCGCCTCAACAATTCATTTGGCACCAGGGAAGCCAGTAGCGCGGCTGCGTAGAAACTCGCCTGGGCGAGAAACACCGCCCTGTATAACGGGGCAGAAGGTGCCAGGATGGCCGAGGAGCAAAGAAGCACGAGAAGCGGCCACGGCATCATCCAGCGCAGGACTTTGTGCGACAGCAGTTGGAAAGAGTAGAAATGGTAACGCCCTGGATCAAGTAGTTCACGCGCAAATGAAAGCGTCCGGAGCCCAAGGGCGATTATACGAATCTTGCGCCGAAACTCCACGGCAGACGACGCTGCCACCTGTTCGGCAACAATTGCGCGCGGCTCGTAAACCATGCGGTACCCGCGTTGAACCACACGCAATGAGTTCAGAAAATCGTCGGCAACACCGTCCGGTATGGATTCGAACAGACTGCGGCGCATTCCGTAAAGAGCACCAGTTGCGGTTGTAATGCTTCCCGCTGCGGTCTCCCACTCTTTAAGCTTTTGATCGATGCTGAAATATGCGCATTCGCCGTTCGCAGTAGAGCTAAAAGTGCCGGCCGAAGTGTAGACCTGACGTCCGGCAACTCCGCCAACACGTGTATCCGCAAAGGGGCGAACGAGTGCCCTTAACGAAGAGGGAGCACACATGCTGTTGGCGTCCGAGAAGACAAGGATGTCCCCCTGAGCATGCGGGACAGCCGCGTTCAACGCGGCTATCTTGCCGCCTCGGGGCAGCGAAAGCAGCCACACGCCACGCGCGGCATATTCTGCCACGATCTCATCCGTGCCGTCATCCGAACCGTCGGACGCAACCAGAATATCGAGCAGATGTGACGGGTAATCTAGCGCGAGTGCGTTATCGAGGCGTTCGCGTATGACCCCGGCTTCGTTATGAGCCACAATTAACATCGTGACGCTCGGCGTAATATCCGCCTTTTGGATCGGACGCCGCTTCCACAGCGCGCGCAGCAACAGCACTAAAGGGAATCCTGCGTAGGTGAAGGCGACTAGTGCAACTGCGGCCCAGAACATGACAACAACGGCGGCCCATGGTGCATTGGCAGGGATCAAAGTTGCATGGCTGTTGAGACCGTGGCCAGGCTCCAACGAAGGAATCGTTGGCACGAAATATGTAAGAAGGCATCGGTGAGCAACACGTTCAGAATGCACGATGGAGCATACTATCGGCCAATCAGGCATTTTCAGACGTAGAGGCACAGCTATTTCCCCGTTCAAGCGCAATGCGGAGCTAAAGGAGTTGACGTTCAGGTTGAATCACAAATCGCTGGTGTTGAACGAGTGAGCCGGCACGAAGCCATCCGATCCTGGATCTGCTTCGACTGATGCCGCAGCAACGTTGTCGCTCGCTAAGTCCGGGCGGTAGACAATGGCCGCTGCGCCGGCAATGCCAAGAAGCAGGGAATAGTAACGCAGAAACGACAAGTGCAGGAAAACGCTGGTCGCAAGAAACATGAGTACGGCAAGCCCGATAGCGCTGAGTTCGTGCGCGAACTCCTCGTTTCGATCCAGCCAGTAGCGGCGAACACGGAACAGGTTGCGCAAAGTAGCGAATGCAAGCGCGACGAAAGCGGTAAAACCAAGCACGCCGGTCTCGACCAGTTGCTGTAAGTAAGTGTTATGCGCGGCGAGATCTGCCGGAAGAGTATCGAATCCGTTCGCGTTCGCGAATCCCGAAATGAATTTGGCTGATTGTCCGAAGCCTATGCCGAGTAGAGGGTGCCCCATGAATACGCGGACCCCCGCGCGCAACACGGTTGTGCGTTCCCAAACGGAAACGTCGGTTTGTCGGCTCATCCCCGATCCCAGCACGGAGAGTGTGTCCAATCGATCCCGATATGCCGGGACCGTACCGACGAGTATCGCAAGCACGGGAATAACGAGCAGTGCATAACGCAGCCTCAGACTTTTAAGCTTCACCAGAAATAACAGCAGCAGAACAACGCTGAGGGCAGCACCCCGCGAGTAAGTGAGCATAATCGCACCGAGTATAGGCGCGCATGCGATGAGACAAATGACGCGCACCTTTCGAGATCTTCCCTTCAGTGCCAGCACGGCGGCAAATGGCAGAGCAGCCGCCATCATCTGACCGTAGTAATTGGGATCGCCGAATGGCCCCAGCGCGCGATTGCGATCGACCGGCCGGTCATTCTCATCTCTTTGCCCGGTATCCAGCACAGACTCATACACGCCGTCCTGCTGGATGACCTTTGGCAGAGCAAAGCCGCCATAAGAACGATTGTAAGTGGACGTGATTGCCTGAACAATCGAAAGCGTTCCGAGGAACGCGGCTGCCAGAATGAGAACATAAGCGACCCGACGCAATGTGGTGCGTGAACGAAGCGTATTGAGCACCAGAAAGTATATGCAAACCCCCTCCAGCACAAAACGCGTAAGAGCATCGAGGGACTGGTCGGGTCTTCGAGACGTAAGCGCCGAGGCGACGCCAATGCTGAAGTAAACCAACATCCACGCAAGTGTGCGATCCACACGGATCTCTTCTCTTCGCACGAAAATGTAGTTCAGCGCAGGGAAAAACAAAAGAAGAAAGAATCCGATTGCTAATTCCGATGGCATTCCGTAGCTGCGAACAGCCACTGCTGCGGCATCCGTGTACAAAACGAAGATCACGAGCAATGTTGCCGCTTCCGGAACGACAAGCACACCGAATAGGGCCAAAAGCATCAATCCAATTCCCACTACAACCATCATCCCTGTGCTGTACAGTACAGCGAAAAGAATTCCGGCAAGTACGAGAGCCGGGATGAGCCTGGCGAATGCGCGAGGTGCCGTCTGCGGGCGACGCTTGATGTCGATGTCGGCAAATTGCATACTCTTAACTACTCCGATGTGCCATGGCGGCAACAGGCGCCCCTTCCTTTATGTCAAGACCAAATGCGCCCACAGGAAAGAGGCGGGCATGGCCGTTTGCATAAACGTCCCCTCAGGGTGAATGCCACTTCGTAGCCCGCTTGCTGCGCAGCTTCGAGCACGTCAAGGACTCAGATCGCGTTCACCACCATTGGGATATGCGAAATAGTGGCACTCTCTGTGCAGTTGGCCGAAACAAAGTTCGAATCAGACCGCCGGACGCAAGCGCATCTTCAGGTGCGACGACAGCGACCGTCGCTCATCGGCATCGAGGATGAAGCGATAAGCCAGCACCGCGTACAAGAGTGTTTGCCCCGCGATGCTAAGGCAAAGAGTGCGGAGGTCACTCGCGGGGGGAAATGCGAGCTTGTATCCCAAAGAAGTCGCTGCTCCAACGATAATCGGGCGGATAACGGTTAAGAAATAGCCGCGGCCCGACATGCCGAAAACGCGCAGCACGTACCATGGCTGGATCACGAGTTTGGTGAATAGCAGGGGGACCGTAGTCCCCAGCGCAACCCCCAAGATTCCGTATCGCCGGACCAACGCGACGCTAAGAAGGAGGTTGGCGATACCTTCCAAAACTGTCCAATAAGCGAGCGCCTGGTGACGATTGCGCGAGCAAAGCAGGTTGATCGTGGGTGCCTGCGCAAGGTCGCTTACGTAAGCGACGGTCAAAACGACCAGAACGGGGTAGACCGATACCAGTTCCTTTCCGGCCCACACGCGGAGCAGCACCTTGCCGTTGCAAATCAGCAGCAGACCACCGAGTATTGCTGCAACCATAGTCAGCTTGGTGCCGCGCAGAAAGAAGCCTGCGCCCTCCTCAAGCCTGCCCGCGCCATCCAGTCTTCCCTGCCGGGTCATTAGCGGCGTGGAGATGGCAAAGAGCACCGCACTGAAGTAGTTCATCAGGGTCGCAGCGACGCTAAAGGGTGTGACCAGTGCGATACCCAGGCAGCGAGCAATGACGATCGAGTCCAGCTGAAACCGGAAGTAGTCGCCTATGTGGCGGAGAAAAACAAAAAAACTAAAGCTGAAGAACTCCCTTATCGGTCTCCACGAAACGCTGCCGTAGCGCACGAACAACTCACGGTCCAGGTGCCGCAGGGCAATCAAAGAAAAGAAACACGAAAGGAACGCTGTCCCACACGAGATCATGCAAACGGCGATTATGCCATGTCCGTTGCACAACGCGGCGGCGATAGAGCCAGCGCGCACGATACTGGTTGTGATTACTCCGAGGTTGTAGAAGTCAAAGCGATGGAACCCCTGCAGGCATGCACTCAGAGTTCGCGCCGGGAACGTAACCGCCACGCTCGCTCCCATCAACAGCAGTAGCTCACGGAACAATCGTACTGACTCATGCGGAATTCTAAGCAGTCCCGGAACAGCGTAAGCGAGTATGAGGCTCACCGCCAGTACAAGTACGGAGGTTGCCGTCGTAATGTGCAGTGCCGCTGCGACAGTCTCGCGCAATGCGCCCGATTCGTTGCTTCCGTCAAAACGTGACGTAAAACGCTGGAGGGAATTCGTCGTACCCAGGTCCAGCAGTCCGTAGTGACCGATGATCGTATTCAGCAGCACCCACAGCCCATAGTAGAAGTTGCCCAAGCGATGAATCATCAAGGGGATTGTGACGAGTAACACCGAAGCGTTAACGATCAGCCCGGCCCAGTTCCAGGCGATACTGTGAACTGTTCTGGTCTGCCCGATCCCGGCGTCGCGGGTAGGGAGCGAAACGGAGTCGCTCCTCAGGCGAGCCACTTCACAACTATTTCTGACGGGCACTGTGCTTCCACCTGTTCGGTCTTCCGTAGGTCAAAATACTACTGTATCTGTGCGTTCCTGCTAGCTTCGCGATCCTCAATTTGAGCGTGTTCTCGAGATACCTGCTGAGAGCTATTGTTTTGCCGAGGTAATCCGTCTGGACGCTGAGCAGGTGTTTGTAGAGGCACCGAAGCTGACGATAACGGTCTGGCCGGTTGACAGAAATTTGATTAGGGTGAACCCGGTACTTCACGAACTTGCAGTCGATGTAGTCGACCTCGCTAATCTTCGCTACCCGGAGCCACAGTTCATAATCGTCGCCGTAGGCGCAACGGATCCCTCCGATCTGCTCCAGGAAGAGCCCTGACTTCTCCAAGACTCGCTTGCGGAGCACGGCAGAAGAGGTTGGTATAAAATTGAGTGCCAGCAGGTGGTAATATATGCTGCCCCGCCGGAAGTGCCGGCTGACGTCGAAAGATCGCCAATCGGGGACCTTCAAGTCTGACATAACCAATTCAATATCGGAGTAAACCAACCCGAGCTTTTCATTTCCGAATAATTCAATCTGTGTCTCCAATTTTTCTCGCAGCCAGATGTCGTCAGCGTCGAGAAAGGCTATCATGTCGCCTTTCGCATGCCGGATCCCTAAATTTCTGGCTGCTGCCGGCCCCTGGTTTTCCTGGTGCAAGTACTTGATCCGCTCGCTGGAAACAAGGGGAGCCAAGATGTCCCTGGTGGCATCCGTAGAACCGTCGTCCACGACCAGAACCTCGATGGGTTCGTATGTCTGGGCGAGAGCCGATTCAACCGACTCAAGCAAATATTGACTTGAGTTATAGGCTGGTATAACGACTGATACAAGGGATTGCGTCGGGCATTTCATCTTGGTCCTCATGCGGTCAGAGCATTGCGGCGTGAGTATGCGCTCTCGCCAGCGAGCGCATGCGCGTTGGGCAGCGCAGCCAGCACCGGCACATCGAAAAACGCCTCGACTTCCTCGGGCGTGCGGAACGATTGATCGAGGTAATCTGCCAGGAATCCCAGCCCCAGTGCTACTATCATTGCGAGCCCGAGCCCGAGAAGTACCCTGGTGAGGCGAGATGAAACAGGCAGCACAGGCACCAATGCCTGTTCTGCCACGGCGACGTTCATGATGCGCGCACGATCCAGCGCCTCCGAAAGCCGCGCTTCGGATTGCTTCTGTAATGAACCAAGATAGGCTTCTTCCGTCGCCTTCGCGTCGCCTTGCAACTCGCTTTGTTTAGCCGCCAATTCGTCCAGGTGCAGCGCCCGTTGCTCGTACTGGCCGATGGTTTGTTTGGTCTGGCCCGCCATGGCACGCAAGGCCACCAGGTCGGCCCGCGCCTTTTCAAGTTCCGTTTCAAGCCATACGTGACCCGGGTCAAGGTCGGTTTCGGTTTCGTTGGTCGGTGACTTTTCTGCGGCAGCGATCGCGGCGCGGGTGTCGGCAATTTGTTTATCCAAGTCTTGCACCGGCCGATATCCCGGCTGGTATTTCGCTAGGAGTTCCGACCGCTTCATTTCCAGATCGTAGAGTGAAGACTTCAGGTCCTCCAGCAACGCGGACGCGCTTCGTACTTTAGTGGTGATGCGCGGCGGAACCCTTTTCAGTTGCGCTTCCAAGTCGTCGATGCGCCGTTGCGTAGCGGCAAACTGGCCTTGGGTCGTCTGAAGGCCAGACTGGAAATCAGTCATCCTCTGCAGCGTCGCCGCTCTCTCGGCATCCGCGGCAACGACTCCGTTCGATTTAGCGAACTGGACCAGCTTATTCTGGGTCTCTTCATAAGCTCGTCGATTACTTTCCACTTCCTGGTTGAAGAACTCGGTGCTGCCGGGAGGCCGGTGAACTTCGAGATGTTTTTTCATGTACAGGTTTGTAAGAGCCCGCAGAACGCTTGCCGCTTCTTGAGGGGCACGTGAGTAATACCGGATCGTAACCACGTTCGATCGGTTCGGAGGATCTATCGTCAATTGCGTGCGCAGGCGGTCGGTAGCATCTGCGATCCGAACATCGGTTGACGCAAGCGGGATTGGCAGCAATTTGCGCCACGCTGGAACCTTCTTCCAAAGGTCGCAGGCGATCACGACCTGACGCAACAGATCGTCACTCTGAATGAGGTCGATCTCCGAGTCGATCTCCTGTTCACCCACTCGGTCAAGCACCGTAGTGTCCAGATTGGCCACCTTGGCATAGTTCGAGGTGATCACCGGTGCCGACCTTTGCCGCTCCAGCAGTAACTTCGTCTCGGACATATACTGTGGTGGCTGAAGAAGGACGACGGCTAACACGGGAATGAATACCACGGAGAACGCCAGCACGATGATCCGTTTCTGTCGAAAGACGGCTGCCAGCAACGTACGCAAGGTATATCTAGTCGTTTGCCCGCCAGGCAGCAGCAATTGTTGCCTCATTTGCACGGTCAACCTCCTTCGAGCCTTTCAGGTGCGATCTAGCACCCCGTGCCCTTTAGAACGATGCCAACTGTTTGCATGAGCAACTTGAAGTCGAATGACAGACTCCAGTTGTTGATGTATTCCAAATCGAGAAGTAGGGCTGTTTCAAAGGACGGTTCCTGTCGACCCTTGACTTGCCAATTGCCCGTGATGCCCGGTTTTACACTCAGCCGGCGCAGGTGGTCGACGCTGTATTGCTCATATTCATCGAGCAACGGAGGACGCGGCCCCACCAGGCTCATGTCGCCCTGTAGAACGTTCCAGAGTTGAGGAAGCTCATCCAAGCTGTAGTTCCGGAGGAGGCGTCCCACTCTGGTGATCCGTGGATCATTCCTTACCTTGAAGAGCATGCCCTTACGTTCATTCAGATCTCTTAACTGTTCCTTCAGCGCTTCGGCTCCGCTTACCATTGTGCGGAACTTGTAGAACGTGAATGTCCGGCCTTTTTTCCCAACGCGTGTCGAAAGGTACAGGACCGGCCCAGGCGAATCCAGCCTGATGGCCAGCGCAAGCAGCGCCAGCAGCGGACTTAGCAATACAAGGCCTGCAAAAGATATCACAACATCACACGTGCGCTTCAGGCAGAGCGCGAAGGGAGTAATCGGCTCGTGATAGAGGGCTATCACAGGGAACTTGCCCAGGTAGTTGAGGGACGACCTGGTTTCGCTGGAGAAGTGTGGAATCAGGTGTACATCGAAGTGCTCCTGTTTCGCCTGTCTCGTAATTGTCTCGATCACTTCGCGGCTCTGCAATGCCGTGACGAACACTTCATCAACAAACTCGGCGCCAGCAACACGCCACAAGTCCATGGTGGTGCCCAGGACTTGGTCTCCCCTGAGATGGTCATCTAGGAACCCTTTGACACGATAGCCAAGTTGCGGAGCGCTTTCGAGAAAACTTGCCAGTTCCCCGCCCCCGCTGTCGGCGCCAACAATCAGGACATTTCGGATTCCGCGGCCCTTCGCTAATCTGCGCTCAAGCAGTCGGTCGTCGATGAGTCTCCAGCCAGTAAGGAAAACAAGGTTCAGGATCCCGCTGCATGCAATCTCGCTTGTGTGAACTCCTTGAATACCGCATACCCACGGCAGCGACGAAACCATAACCGTTGCCACCGCCACTGTGCAGGCGACTTGCATGCTCGATCGATGCGACGTCCAAGCGCCGGAGTACAGTCCTCGCAGACTACACGACCATACTGTCGCAGCGCACAGCAGCATCAGTGGGCCGAGCGCCTGCCGCAGCGTCCCTGCCCAACCAACTACCAGGTGAGAATCACCTTGCGTCCAAGATCCCAGGTGCAAAACAAAGCTTCCGACAACCGCTGCACTGATAAAAACGAATACCAGATCCAGCACCATACGCCAGCCGCCGCTGTGCTGCACTCCGACATCGTCAAGACGAAGCGAGACCTTACCGGATCGAGGCTGCGATCGTCTGAGCGCCTGACTCGATTCATTACCTATTGCTGGTTCGGGTATTGCAGCCATCAATCCCTCCGCGCGGAGATGGGGGAGAGAAACGGTTGAAGAAGCCGATCGGATCTGAGCGCCAGGCCCTCAGAGCCGGTCGTAGATCGGTCGCGGAATAGGGAAATCGCGGTTGTTCAGGACTGCACCCAGTAGCGGTATCCGGGCTGAGCGCAGTGTCCGGCGGCACTGTTCCCCTGCATCCCGCCGGGTCGTGTTCGCCTCGACAACGATCACAACGCCGTCAACCAGTTTCGCCCAGAGCAGGGATTCAGGATACCTGGCAGGGTTCCCCCCAACGAACAGAAGGCAATCGAATGAAGCGCGCAGTTCGACCAGCTTCGGCTTCGCCGAATAGAGATCGAACGTGGGTATCCCCTGCATAGCGCCGCCCACCCTGCCGGCGGTGGCCACCCAGAGGTTTTCGCGGAGCCTCCGCGCGTATCTCCGAACGGGCCCGCCGTTGTTCAGGGCGTTGATCCAGCCACGCTCATTTGGAATCGCAAACTGATCATGTAATCCCGGCGAACGGAAGTTTGTGTCAACTACGCAAACTTTCGCTTCGCTGTGTTGGGCGAGCAGCTCGGCCGTTGCCGCTGCGATCTGCGCCACACCGTCACTGGATTCCAGTTCCGTGAACATCACGGCGAGGTTCAACTCCGATGGTCCAAGAAATAGGCGATGCACGAGCCTCAATACTTCGTTCCGGCTTTGCTGTCCCAAGCAGCCGCTCGGGTCCACAGCTGGCATTATCGGATCATCCGTTGTCAACTCCTCCAGTGGTGAAATCTGAGGCGACGCCTTAGACGGCGTTGCGGAGAACGCGAGCTCGCGCTCTCGCCCAATTCGCTGCATAAGTTCGAAGTTCTTGCTCATTGGTGCTCCTGTACAAACAACTCAGCACAGCCCCGTTACGGGGTGATCCCCATGCCGACTCCTGGGATCGGGATGTACTTCTTTATCTTTGACGAAGTGTTCTGGGGGACATAGAGCATGTCGCCGGGCTGAAGCGACAAGTCTTCCGCAATGTCGTTTTTGGCAAGTATCCGCTTTACATCGATGACCTTTGTCTCGTGCCAGCGGTCGTTCTGGCGTCTGTAGAGCACAACTTGAGAGTGCTTGGACGCTTCAGTGAGTCCCCCTGCCATTGCGAGTGCCTCCGTAACCGTAGTGTCTCCCCGCAATTCGTATTTTCCTGGATGGCCAACTTGGCCGCTCACGATGAAGTAGGGCCTTTCGAATTCCTTGAGCGCAACCGCAATAACTGGCCGGTTCAGGATTGTGCCATATTCTCTGCCCAACGACTGTCGTACCTGTGGCAACGTCATTCCCAACACCTTCAGATCGCCAATGTCACGCAGACTAACGAAGCCGTCAGGTTGCACGGGCAGAACCTGATTAAACTCTGGTGTGAATGAAAATGTTAGTTGCAGCACGTCGCCAGGCCGCAATTTATAGCGTGGATCACGCTCTGCGAAGCCAACTGCGCTTGAAGCTTGCGCCCGAACGTCCTGCTTCGGTTCGTTACCGATATCAGACGACCCCGGCGCATTGGGACCCGACGGCACTGGTGACGTTGTCGACGCGCTCGGCGACGATACCGATGAGGAAGTCTGGGCCGTTTGCGCAAATCCGATTGTGTCTCCCGCAAATTGCGATTGCTCCTTTGGTGAATCGTTTTGCTGTGTCTGCGCGAACAACGCTCCGCTCAGCCCCACCAACAACACCCAGGAAAGAAAGCATTTGATTTGCATAACTCCACCTACAAGTTTCTGTTCGCCTGGCTCAATACAAGTTCAGCTATGCATGACCCGGGCTGCGCCATTTACGCCAATACGCTCAACATCGAACCCCTGAATGCTTGCCACAAGGGACCTTTGCAGCAGATTCACCGAAACCACAAGTCTCGTGTCAGACGCCTTCCCGATGAGGATTCCTTCGACCCCTGCAAGTGAGCCATTAGATATGCGAACGCGGTCTCCAATACTCAGGAACGGGTATGGTTCGATCTTGTGCGGGCTTTTCACCAACGTCCAAATGTCTCTAATCTCTTTGCTCGAAATCGGCGTGCCGACATACTCTTTGCCGACTAACCGCATCACCCCATGGGATCGCAACACCTTCACCCGCTCGTCCGTCATCCGGGACAACCGGACAAACGTGTAGCCCGCGAACAACGGCATTTCGACTTTCTGCTTGCGGTCGCTCCAATAATGAACTTCTGTTACAAGAGGAAGGAAACTGGAGAGTTGCTTCTCTTTCAGCGCTGCCGTAACCTTCTTTTCGTGGCGCGGGGCTACTTGCACGGCGTACCATTCCCCGCTGCTGTCTTGCTCGAACAGATCCGCCGTCTCGGCGGCGGTATCGCAAGGCTCCGCCATTCTGAGTCCCATTGGAGTCCCCGGCAGAATTAGTGAAAGGTTTCATCGATCTGCGCCTGATGCCCACGTTCACCCGAAAGAAAAACGCGGCCATCTCCTGCGCAGAGTTGCGGGTTGTCGCGGCACTATGCGAGCGCCGACATTCTGCTGCTCATGCCAAAGCCGATGGGATCTCTGAAGTCAACCCGTACGACCCGACCAACAGCCTTCAGCATCAGGCACTCAACGGGCTCCTGACTCCCCTCCAATTCGGGGAGTAGCACGTTACAGCGCACGATAGTTGATAGTGGAGGACATTGGGTACTTGTCACAAACATTCCCCTTGCGCAAACATCACGCGTCGTGCCGTGCGCCCTTTTGAGAGTGCCATTTTGCGTTCTCCAAGTAAAAAGGACTGGCGCAATAATGCGGAACCTTATCGAGCGTCTACGTTCTACTGAACCAGAATTCACAAACCGATTCCGTAATGCGCTTGTTTCCGCTGCGCGTAATTGAAAGCTACAACTGCTTCTCCAGGCCAACAAGAGAACAAACTTCTCATTTTTCGTTCAGTGTGACTGCGTTTGCTCGCGGTCCAACTTTCGACTCCGGTACAGGTCGCGACACCAGCTTGGGATTCTGAGAAATTCCTCTCTGCCCCGATTTCCGCGCCACCAAAGCTCGTGACGAGCTGATCTCGCGACAGCTCTGGATTGCGCATGAGTTCAATGGTCTTGTGCCCATGCATCAGTTGCGAGTGGACGGAGAAGGCCCCGCATCCACGTTGCGAGCTGGCGCCAGTTCATTTGCAAGCTCGTGGTCGGCCGTCGCGATTGAGGTTGCTCTTTCGCGGCTCGCGAATATCCAGTCGTGACACGACCTTTTTGAATTGGAATCCTTCTAGTTGTCCGCGTAGATCGCATATGCGACTTGATTGCCGCTTGATGGCATTCCGTCCGGTGAACGGCAAATTGAATGATGCTAGGCTGGCCCAGTGTGTTTGTGGACCATATACATCGCGAGGTCAACTCGGCTTGATATCCCGAGTTTATCGAAGATGCGAAACAGGTAGTTCTTCACCGTGTGTTCGCTTAAGTGCAGCTTGCGCGAAATATCGCGGTTCGAGAGCCCCTCCACGACAAGCTGCGCGACTTGCTCCTCCCGTTGCGTGAGTAGCCTGTCGGAGTTGCCGACTATTCGCGTTCGACCGGTGGTAGCAAAAGCTTCCAGCAGACATTCCAGGTGCTTGCTTTCCGCCCAGATCTGGCCCTCGTGAACGCGTTGCATGCACCGGCACAGCATGCCGATGTCTTGATCGTGACTGAATATGCCTCTGGCACCGCCGCGAAATGCGGCAAGCACGGTTTCACGTTCGGGCTTGTCGAAGAGGATGATAACGCGCGAAGGCAATAACTCTCGTCGTACTTCGTTCAGCACACGAAAGCCGCTACCCGGCCCATCCTCCAGGTTGGTGTTTAGGAGAATCAGGTGCGGAGGCGACTGCTCGACAGCACTCAGCGCCTCTTTGACACTTGTAGTGCACTGGACAATATCGAATTGCTCACTCTGCTCCTCGATACCTTGCCTCAGCAACTGGCAACCGATGCATGAAGAATCCGAGAGCAGGACACTAATGCGTTCCATGGTGCTCAGAGTGACTGATGCATGTACTCAGTCCCGGAGATTCCCGTGGTGGAGAGTTCGCCTGTCCAGTTCTCATGCTGAGCCGCTCGCTTTTCCAAGTACCTCTCCTATTCCCGGGAGCGGGGCAAGGACGAGTCAAAGCATGGAGCGCAGGGCCGCCCGTTCTGACGGATGACCATGGCGAGTTCAACCCTGCTCTGAACTCCCAGCTTTCCCAGGATGCGTTCCAGGCTCTCGGCCACAGAATGTTCCGTAAGGTTCAATTTGCGTCCGATTTCGCGATTGTTTGTTCCTGAGGCCACCAATTCCGCTATCTGATCTTCACGCCGGTTGAGCGCTTTGTCCAATGCGGGCACCCGGAGGGGAGCGATGGTGCTTAAAGCATCGAGAACAAACTGCAACTCTGTATCTCCCGCCCAGACCTGCCCTTCATGTACTCTTTCCAGGCATTTCGCAAGATCATCAAGAGAACCCGACCGGCAAAACACTCCCCGAGCGCCTCCTCGAAAAGCTGCAACAACCAAGTCCTGTTCGCAACGGTCGAGCAATACGACTGCTCGTATCTTGCTATTCTCGCTGCGGAGTTGCCTCAGGGCCTGGAAACCTGAAAGCGGTCCATCGCACAGTTCACTACTTACGACGACCAGAGCCGGGTCGCACTGGGCCAATTTCAGCAAGCCCTCGACCGTGATCGCACAGCCGACCACCTGAAAACCCGGCTGTTTTCGCATCAATTGCTTAGCGAGCAATTCGCAGCGCATGGGGCTTACGTCAGAAACAACGACCGAAGTCACCGACCGGCTATTCGTAATAATCGACATACTCCTCACCAAAAAACGACTACGACAAACGTGGCGGTAAGGCGGAGCAAGTCCAACAACTGCAGCAACACTTCGTGGCCAACCCGTGCTGTTGTCTCGCACGGTCCAAAGGTTGGCTGCGATCTCCGAAAGCCTTGTCCGAATGTCATCGACATCTTACCTTCAGTCATCGCCAGCACATGAATGATGGGTGTGATGCTGTCGTAAGATGTTCTAGTCCGTGTCAAATAACGCCTGAGTACTCGTTCCGACTAGCTGAAGCAAACGGGCGTTCTAGCATGCGGTCTCCCATGATCGCGGGGTTCAATTGGGTAGCGCTCATCGGGTGAGGCGTACTTCGGCTTGAAATTGAGATCGTGAACAACGCCGGCGAGATGCTTCGCGCTTGCAGGTGTCACCCTCGATGAAGGATCGGTAGCTGATCAGTTTCGCCGAAGCGCGATGACTGCTGCTCCCGCCATTGCTCGGTCTGCCGCCGCATGGACTCGAAGTTGCGCTGCATGGGGTCGACGCGGATGGCCAGGCTGTTTGAATGTATAGGTATGAAGAAGAGGAAGGGTTCTCCCGAGGGTTACACTGCTGAGACCGGCCGTTATGAGCGGTCAACTCAGAATCTTGAAACAGGAGAACCCCATGAACGCTCTGCAATATATCGGATTCGACGTCCACAGAAAAGTATCAGCTACTGTGCCAAAACCGCCGACGGAAGAATCGTGGAGGAAGGCCGGCTCGACGCCGAACGCACCGTCTTGCGGCAGTGGGCTATGCCTCGTACCCGGCCGTGGCATGGGGCGATGGAAGCGACCTTGTTCAGCGCGTGGATTTACGACACGCTGAAGCCTTACGCCGCCCAAATAAACATGGCTCACCCCTCCCGCATGAAAGCGATTTGTTCCGGCAAGAAAGAGACCGACAAGATCGATGCCCGTACCATCGCCGACCTGCTGCGCTGCAACCTGCTGCCCATCTGCTACGTGATGCCTCCCGCCCTGCGCGATCTGCGCCGCTTGCTGCGCTATCGCAGCTTGGTGGTGCGAGAATCCGTGCGCGTGCAGAACAAGATGGCGGGACTGCTCATGGAGTGCGGAGCGCCCTTCCACAAAAACAAATTGCACGGCAAGAAATATTTCACACAACTCTTGGAGACCCTGCAGGAAGTGCCAGACTCAGTGAAGGACCTACTGCAGATGAGTCGTGCCGCAATGCGCTTACTGGAAGAACCCAGCTTGGAGCCGTGCGTGGAGCGCTTGGCCAGCAAGGCGTGGGCCCGATTACCGCGCTGACTTGGGCGCTGGAAATCGGCGATCCGCATCGTTTCTCTTCCATCGGCGATGCCTACAACTACTGCGGACTCACCGCTGCCTTCCGCTCTTCGGCGGGCAAGGAACAGCGTGGCCCCATCTCCAAACAGCGCAACGCCTGGCTGCAAACCATCTTGATCGAGGCCGCCAAGGTCGCCCCTGTCTGGAATCCGCAATTGGCCGCGCTGCACGCCAAGGAACTGGCGCACAGCCACCCCAATCGCGCCACCCTGGAGGTCGCCGCAAACTGGTCGCCTATCTCCTGGCCGTCGACAAAAGTGGACAACCCTTCCAGGTGCGCCCCACGGCGAGCCCAAGCTCTACGCCGGCGCAAGTGCGCCTAAGGAAGTCCATCGCGCCGGTTCGGAGACCGTTCGGGTGGGCCAAAGTCCTGGGTGCGGACCATGCCAGAATGAGTTTTCTCAGGCATGCCGATCTATCCCCCGATGGTCACTTATTCCCAGTCGGCAAACAGGGGAACTGCCCGCGGGCAATTCCCCCAGTGACACATCGGTGCCATGAGTCGGGTCGAGTATTCCTGGCAGGTTGCTCTCCAGCAGAGCCTGCTTCCCGCTTCCTCGACCTCGACAGCGTACCAAAGATTCGATGTTCGAGTTGTCAGCGATCCACCCGCCTGTCCTCGCGTGGTGCAGGGCTGTGCAGAGGAGTTCAAGCTCCCGATGCATCCTTCAGACTGTTTCGAGGCCGGCCGGTCAACCTTAACTCAATCTTCGTGGACGGCCCTTGGCTGCCGTTCCCGCAAATGGATGTCTGGCCACGCTGGCTCAGCGTTGGCAATATTCTAGGACCGCAGGCAGCTCGGGAACCTAGTCTAACAATCATGACGCTCCGCGGAGTCCAGTTCCGCCGAGTGAAGGGGACCTCCGTCTCCCCGTTGACTTTTACCTATCATGGATGTCCCGCGGGGAGAAGTTCTTCGAATGTCTCGCCAGGACAGGAGTGAACGCACCGGTGAAGGCTATCTTCTCGCTGAGCAGCACCCAGGTCGGTTGAATCGGCGGCGGAAAGTTCTCCGTCAGAATCATCCTGTTCTCCCAGTCCAAGACTATCGCACAGCTAAGGTGATGGCTGGTGCCGAATGTCCAATCTGAGGTTGCCGGGGTCTCGGGGCGGCGCGGCGGGGGCGGGGCGAAGACACGGCCAACTCTCACGAGCAAAAGTCCTAACCAGCTACTAGGAACCGCAGCAGTAAATAAAAGACCGTTACAAGAATCGGTGCATAACGGGGGAATTACTAGTGGCCGATTCAGGCCTGGAGCGTCGCGTAAGTTGCCACTCAACCCATGTTTTTACCTGTTTTTCGCGCTCTCGGGGGTAAATTCGGCTACCCCAGTTTTCCTCATCAGCAGTTGAAAGCGAAAAAAATGACATGAGTTCCCGGAACGGGAAAAACCCATCTACGATCACAGCTACAGCTCTTATCATTGCCGAGCCTCATGAATACAGCCTCGAACCACGATCCTGCCTGATTCACATCCAGCACCGGTTGACACCTGAAAGCATCAGTCCTGGTCACCTACAAGTCGCCCTCACGCCTCGACATAGGCGATTCGGTCGCGGAACTTGCCACGATTTCATGGTTCAACGCAGCCAATGCTGTAGACTTCCGCGACGGCCACCATATGTACGCTCCCACCCCGAGGCATCAGGCACCGCCAGCTAGGCCTCGCTCGCACAAGAAGTTCTTACCCCGCCGCGAAGCGGAAGCGAGCGGCCGAGTTGGGTGTTGAACTGAGGCTCTGTCGTTGGTAGGAAGGCGCGGGCGGAGGCAAGAGCAACCAACTTCTTTACACGCTTAAAGAGAAACAATATCCCAAACTAAACGTCACTGCTTAATTTGCTTCCTCAGTAACCCCTCCCACAGCAAAATCAGTGGATAACGGAAAAAACTCTATACTATGGGATCAACCTGACCGACGAGCATTACGTTTTGCGGGCTAAGTGCTCACTCAAACGATGTTTTTACCCGTTTCACGCTCTCTCGGGGTGTGAATTGCCGACACTAGTTTTTCTGCTCACTTCAGCAGCAGCCCGCAACCCCAATGTGACCAACTCATCAACAGCCATCCGAGGTTGACTTTCCTCCTAAAGAAAGCCATTACAGAGTTGCGTGCCCAGCAGGTGCCGGCCAGCCTCGCCCTCTTATCCAGCCGTGAAGCAGGATGCCAGCGATAGAAACACGCCGACCAAACCCCCGCAGGTTGAACTCCAGCGCCTGGGGCGAAAGCGACGGCCTCGCCCACGCGAGGGAGATTTCTTATTCCGCTGCGGACTACCTAGTCTAAAAGGGATTACAGCTTGCCGCCGCCGATGGCGCTGCCAGTGAACTTGGACTGGACAGCCTGCCAGGGCTCGACGAAGCGGGCGACGAAGGTCGCCTGCATCTCTTGAACCGCGTCGTCGATGGACATACCGGAACCTTCGTTCAGGATCTCGACGCCGAAGATCTTCATGGCAGTGGCCGCGCCCATTTCGTTCGTACCCGCGAGCGTGATGTCGAACGGAAGGATCTGGTCGGAGTACCAGGGCTTCGCTTCTTCCTTGAGACCGGATACGGAGTCCATGCGCTGACCACTGAGTTGGTCGATGGTCGCGCCGGCGGCGATGCCATTGTCGCGGACGAGCGTGCCCTGGAAGATCGCGTTCTGCGACAGGAAGACGTTGTCGTCGGAGCGGAACTGCGGACGGATGTCGTCGATGTTCGCGATGAACGTGCCCTTCAGCTTGTTCACCAGGTTAAGAAGGAGCACGTACGCTTTGGCACGTAGGGTCTGTTTGTTTAATCTCTTGACATACCGGCGTAATGTCGCCGATACTAACGACCCACGCAAGTATGGGTCGAAATCAGGAGAACTCTTATGAAGCAGAATTGTCGTCACCGCCACCTTCGCCCCCGCCCGACCCGGGCGCAGATCAACCAGCAGATCGGCCGCCTGTTTTACGAGCGTAATCTGCTCCGTATCGAATGGCTGCTGGAAGCTCGTAAGGACGAGCCCCGTCAGGCCCACCTGCGCTTCCTGCATGATCGCATCCTCGATATTGGCGACGAGATCGCCGAACTGGAGCAGCAATGAGTAAGCGAGTAGCGTTGTATCTGCGCGTTTCAACGCTGGACCAGCATCCCGAAACCCAGGGACATGATCTGCGGCAGATGGCTCAGCAGCGCGGGTTCGAGATCGTCGAGCAATATGTTGATCACGGCATCAGCGGCACCCGCACCCGCCGCCCCGCCCTGGATCAGATGATGGCCGACGCCCGGCGCGGCCGTTTCGACATCGTGCTGGTCTGGGCCTGCGACCGGCTGGCGCGCTCGGTGCGCCACTTCCTGGAAGTGCTTGACGAACTCAACCGGCTCAACATCGAGTTCGTCAGCTTCCGCGAGCAACTGGACACGGGCGGCCCGCTGGGCCGCGCCGTCGTCGTCATCATCAGCGCGATCGCCGATTATGCGGAGCACGCGATTATGCAAAGCCACGGCACTGCGATGATACTGTGGCCTGCATATCAGTGACGTGGGGCTTCGCATAATACCGGGATCGCCTTGGTGATAGCTTGTTTCATTTTCAGGTCCTGGACACCAGCACATACTTGAACCTCATTCAACCAAGTGAGGCTAAAACATGCTGGAAACACACTTAAGTTCACCTGTTACCCGTCGGCGGCTTCGCAGCGGCCCTGCTGCTGATTACATCGATGGCTTTGCCGACTGGCTCCTCCTTCAGGGGTACAGGCCAACCTCGATCGAAACCTTGTTGCGCCCCCTCGCCGGCTGGACGGATTGGCTGACCGCCGCCGGGTTCACCGCGCAAGACTTCCTCGCCGGGTTCGAGGCGTGCAAATTGGCAATAGAAGAGGAGCGGCGCGTTCATTATCGCCGCGGACCCAATCGCCATTCGCTAGCGGCCGCCGCAGTGTTTATCCGGTTCCTCCAACATCAGGGTGAGCTTCCGCTTCCTGTGCCCCCGCCATCTGCGAGTGACATCTGGCCTAGGTTGGGAGAGTTCCGTTCGTGGATGCGCAAACACCGTGGGCTAACTGAAACGACGCTCGATCTCTATCAGGGAGTCCTTGTGGGACTTCTCGATGCTCTCGGCGATGATGCACGCGCCTATTCCGCCGAGGCTCTGCGCGCCTTCGTCCTAGAGCGGGCGCGACCTCACGGGATTCATCGCGCCAAGTGCATTGTCGTCGCGGTCCGCTCCTTCGTCCGCTTCCTCGGTGTTACTGGGCAATGCCCTCCGGGTATGGAACACGCCGTCCCGGGTTTCGCTTCATGGCAGCTCTCATCAGTCCCCCGGTTTCTCGTTGCAGAGGATGTCGAGCGGGTGATTGGCTCTTGTACCGACTATGCGTTCGGAGTGCGAGATAGGGCGGTGCTCCTGCTTTTGGCACGGCTCGGGCTGCGCGCCAGCGAGGTTGCTCATCTCAAGTTTTCCGATATCGACTGGCGGAACGGGAGTATCACCGTTTGCGGGAAGGGACGTCGGCGGGAGTCGCTGCCGCTTCCGCAGGAGGTCGGCAACGCGATTCTGCTTTATCTGAACCAAGGCAGGCCATCGTTGCGGGTACCCGAGGTGTTCACTTCGGGGCGGGCTCCGTTTCGTGTGTTGACACGTGCGGCTGTCACCCACATCGTGCGGGCCGCACTGCTTCGGGCTGGGATCAAAGCGCCAATCAACGGTGCTCACGTCCTGCGACACTCCGCTGCCACTACCATGCTCCGACAGGGTGTATCTCTGGCCGGTGTCGGTGCGGTCTTGCGACACCGCTCTCCTATGACGACGGCTCACTACGCCAAGGTGGACTTCGGCCTCCTGTCGGAGATCGCTCAGCCATGGCCGGAGGTGCCCTCATGCTAATCGCGCATGTCGAACGTTACATATCACTGCGTCAGACACTCGGTTACAAGCTTCGCGACACATCGCGCAACCTCCGAGCGTTCGCCATGTTCGCTGCGAACAAGGGTGAGACGCACGTCCGCGCTTCCATCGCGATGGAGTGGGCGACGGGGGCTCCTTCCTCTTCCGCTCGCCACATTCGGTTGCGAATCGTCGCGCAGTTGGCTCGCTTCCTGCACGCCGAGGATCCAGTGCACGAGGTACCATCCAATCCGTTTCACGCCTACGCGCGGCGGCCGCTGCCCTATATCTACGCTCCGGAGGAGATTCGCCAACTCATTGAAGCGACCGGTCGTCTTCGCGAGTCGTACCCGCTGCGACGTCATGTTTACGCAACGATGCTCGGGATGATCGCAGCGACCGGGCTCCGCATTTCGGAGGCGCTCGACCTCCGGCTCTCTGACGTGCTTCCGGATGGCATTCTGCAGATCCGGCACACCAAGTTTGGTAAGAGCCGTTTGATCCCACTGCATCCCACTGCGGCGAATGCTATCGCATGTTACCTCCAGGAGCGCTGTCGACTGGCCGTAACGGATGACCACGTGTTTTTGTCGGCGGGAAGTCAGAGGATCGCATCGAGCACGGTGGAGCATACCTTTCGCCGGATTCGTCATCTTGCGGGAATTGCCCACTCTCGGACACGCTCACCGCGCATTCATGACATGAGGCATACCTTCGCAACAAGGGCGCTGGAGCAATGCTCGACCCGACGTGAGGCGGTCGCGCGTCACTTCGTCGCCTTGGCGACATACATGGGCCACACGGATATCGCCCATACCTACTGGTACCTGGAGGCCACGCCGGAACTGATGACCGACATCGCTGCTGTGGCTGAAGCATTGGTCGCTGAGGAGGTCAGATGACGCCCATCGCCCCTTTAATAACCAGCTTCCTGCGCGAACATATGCCGATCGAGCAGGGTTGCAGTCCCCACACGTGCCAGACCTATGCACACGCCTTCCGACTCTTGTTTATCTTTGCCAGCAAACGTCTTGGGATCAGGCCCTCACAGATCGGTCTCGAGCAGATCGACGCTGCGCTGATACTCGCTTTCCTTGTTCACATTGAGGAACATCGTGGCAACAGCGCAGCCACTCGCAATGGACGACTCGCCGCAATCAAAGCATTTATCCGGTATGTCGAGTTCCGCGTGCCCTCCGCCTTGGCACAGGCGCGGCAGATCCACGCCATCCCTGGGAAACGCCACGATCAAATGCTCGTACGACACCTCATGATGGATGAAGTTCATGCCATTCTCGACGCGCCAAACGTCACAACGCGACTAGGTATTCGGGATCGTGCGATGATGCACCTCTGCTTCGCGGGTGCTCTGCGTGTCTCGGAATTAGTGGAACTCCCGCTGGAGAACCTGTCTTTCCAGCGAGCGCCGAGCGTTCGCATCCTCGGTAAAGGGCGGAGGGAAAGATGCCTTCCGCTCTGGAAGGAAACCGCCGCTGACCTCCGTGCCTGGGTGGCGATACGAGGGGCGGTCTCGGTGCCCGAGTTATTCATTAATGCTAACGGAGATGCAATGACCCGGGCTGGCTTCGAGTACATCCTCGACAAACATGTATGCGCTGCGGCAAAGGGTTGCTCGTCTTTGAGCGGACGCTCCGTATCTCCACATCAACTGCGACATAGCTGCGCCCTCATGATGCTCCAGGCCACACGTGACATTCGCAAGGTTGCACTGTGGCTCGGACATGCAGATATCCGGACGACTGAGATCTACTTGCGGGTGGATCCATCGGAGAAGCTAGTGTAGTGTCCAACAAATAGATGGACATATAAAAGGGACTGCGGCATACTTAGTTATGCCGCGACCTTCGCCTCCGCTTTCCCTTTCGCAACATCAGCAAGAGCAAATCGAGCAATGGCTGGCAGCGCTGGGAACACCCCAGCAGGTGGCGCTGCGGTGCCGTATCGTGCTGGCCGCGAGCAGCGGCAGAACCGAGCTGGAGATCGCGGTCGCACTGAAAGTCAATCGCAAAACGGTTCGACTCTGGCGGGACCGGTTTAGGCGGGAAGGCTTACAGGGGTTGTGGGAGATCGCACCGGGCCGCGGACGCAAGCCGACCTACGGCCCGGACCGTGTCAAGGCCGTCATCGACACCACCCTGCAATCGAGACCCAAAGGGAGCACACATTGGAGTTGTCGCACCTTGGCGGCCGCTCAGGGCGTGAGCAAGTCGACGGTCAATAACATCTTGCGGAGCCACAATCTCAAGCCTCATCGCAGCAAGACTTTCAAGCTCTCGCGTGATCCAAGGTTTCTGGAAAAACTCACCGACGTCGTCGGGTTGTACTTGAATCCACCCGAACGGGCGATCGTTCTATGCGTCGACGAGAAGACCCAGATTCAGGCCTTGAACCGCACTCAACCCGGCCTGCCGCTGAAGAAGGGGCGTTGCGGAACCATGACCCATGACTACAAACGAAATGGGACGACCACGCTGTTCGCCGCGCTCGATCTACTTCAGGGAAAGGTCATCGGCGACTTTCACAAGCGACATCGGCATCAGGAGTTCTTAAGCTTCCTACGACGCATCGACCGGAAGTTTCCCGGCAAGACCGCGTTGCACTTAGTCATGGATAACTACGGTACCCACGGGCACGCCAACGTCAAAGCCTGGCTCGAAAAGCATCCCCGGTTTGTTATCCACTATGTGCCCACCAGTTGCAGTTGGCTGAACCTGATTGAGCGTTGGTTTGCCGAACTGACCAACAAACGAATCCGGCGCGAATCGTTCCTCAGCGTCGCTGATCTGGTCGCCGCGATTGAAGATTTCCTTGCGGTCTGGAATGAGAATCCCAAACCCTTTGTCTGGACCGCTACCGTGGACTCCATCGTCGCCAAACTCAACAGATGCCGCCAAACCCTTGAACAAATCCAACCTGGCTGCACTGCCCCGAAAAACCGCAAACGTATGTCCAGCTAATTTGTGGACACTACACTAGAAGCCGTGGAGGCGGTCACGCCACTTGGCTTGCGCCGTGGCCGGTTCAAGGCACCGGATGCGCTGATCGCTTCTCTGTTCGACCCGGTATTATGCGAAGCCCCACGTCACTGATATGCAGGCCACAGTACCACCACGGTGCTGTGGCTTTGCATAATCGCGTGCTCCGCATAATCGGCGATCGCGCTGATGATGACGACGACGGCGCGGCCCAGCGGGCCGCCCGTGTCCAGTTGCTCGCGGAAGCTGACGAACTCGATGTTGAGCCGGTTGAGTTCGTCAAGCACTTCCAGGAAGTGGCGCACCGAGCGCGCCAGCCGGTCGCAGGCCCAGACCAGCACGATGTCGAAACGGCCGCGCCGGGCGTCGGCCATCATCTGATCCAGGGCGGGGCGGCGGGTGCGGGTGCCGCTGATGCCGTGATCAACATATTGCTCGACGATCTCGAACCCGCGCTGCTGAGCCATCTGCCGCAGATCATGTCCCTGGGTTTCGGGATGCTGGTCCAGCGTTGAAACGCGCAGATACAACGCTACTCGCTTACTCATTGCTGCTCCAGTTCGGCGATCTCGTCGCCAATATCGAGGATGCGATCATGCAGGAAGCGCAGGTGGGCCTGACGGGGCTCGTCCTTACGAGCTTCCAGCAGCCATTCGATACGGAGCAGATTACGCTCGTAAAACAGGCGGCCGATCTGCTGGTTGATCTGCGCCCGGGTCGGGCGGGGGCGAAGGTGGCGGTGACGACAATTCTGCTTCATAAGAGTTCTCCTGATTTCGACCCATACTTGCGTGGGTCGTTAGTATCGGCGACATTACGCCGGTATGTCAAGAGATTAAACAAACAGACCCTACGTGCCAAAGCGTACGTGCTCCTTCTTAACCTGGTGAACAAGCTGAAGGGCACGTTCATCGCGAACATCGACGACATCCGTCCGCAGTTCCGCTCCGACGACAACGTCTTCCTGTCGCAGAACGCGATCTTCCAGGGCACGCTCGTCCGCGACAATGGCATCGCCGCCGGCGCGACCATCGACCAACTCAGTGGTCAGCGCATGGACTCCGTATCCGGTCTCAAGGAAGAAGCGAAGCCCTGGTACTCCGACCAGATCCTTCCGTTCGACATCACGCTCGCGGGTACGAACGAAATGGGCGCGGCCACTGCCATGAAGATCTTCGGCGTCGAGATCCTGAACGAAGGTTCCGGTATGTCCATCGACGACGCGGTTCAAGAGATGCAGGCGACCTTCGTCGCCCGCTTCGTCGAGCCCTGGCAGGCTGTCCAGTCCAAGTTCACTGGCAGCGCCATCGGCGGCGGCAAGCTGTAATCCCTTTTAGACTAGGTAGTCCGCAGCGGAATAAGAAATCTCCCTCGCGTGGGCGAGGCCGTCGCTTTCGCCCCAGGCGCTGGAGTTCAACCTGCGGGGGTTTGGTCGGCGTGTTTCTATCGCTGGCATCCTGCTTCACGGCTGGATAAGAGGGCGAGGCTGGCCGGCACCTGCTGGGCACGCAACTCTGTAATGGCTTTCTTTAGGAGGAAAGTCAACCTCGGATGGCTGTTGATGAGTTGGTCACATTGGGGTTGCGGGCTGCTGCTGAAGTGAGCAGAAAAACTAGTGTCGGCAATTCACACCCCGAGAGAGCGTGAAACGGGTAAAAACATCGTTTGAGTGAGCACTTAGCCCGCAAAACGTAATGCTCGTCGGTCAGGTTGATCCCATAGTATAGAGTTTTTTCCGTTATCCACTGATTTTGCTGTGGGAGGGGTTACTGAGGAAGCAAATTAAGCAGTGACGTTTAGTTTGGGATATTGTTTCTCTTTAAGCGTGTAAAGAAGTTGGTTGCTCTTGCCTCCGCCCGCGCCTTCCTACCAACGACAGAGCCTCAGTTCAACACCCAACTCGGCCGCTCGCTTCCGCTTCGCGGCGGGGTAAGAACTTCTTGTGCGAGCGAGGCCTAGCTGGCGGTGCCTGATGCCTCGGGGTGGGAGCGTACATATGGTGGCCGTCGCGGAAGTCTACAGCATTGGCTGCGTTGAACCATGAAATCGTGGCAAGTTCCGCGACCGAATCGCCTATGTCGAGGCGTGAGGGCGACTTGTAGGTGACCAGGACTGATGCTTTCAGGTGTCAACCGGTGCTGGATGTGAATCAGGCAGGATCGTGGTTCGAGGCTGTATTCATGAGGCTCGGCAATGATAAGAGCTGTAGCTGTGATCGTAGATGGGTTTTTCCCGTTCCGGGAACTCATGTCATTTTTTTCGCTTTCAACTGCTGATGAGGAAAACTGGGGTAGCCGAATTTACCCCCGAGAGCGCGAAAAACAGGTAAAAACATGGGTTGAGTGGCAACTTACGCGACGCTCCAGGCCTGAATCGGCCACTAGTAATTCCCCCGTTATGCACCGATTCTTGTAACGGTCTTTTATTTACTGCTGCGGTTCCTAGTAGCTGGTTAGGACTTTTGCTCGTGAGAGTTGGCCGTGTCTTCGCCCCGCCGCCCGCCCACTCCCGATCACAACACCTTGGCCCTTCGGCATGTCCATGATTTAACTTCTAAGGCGGAGGTCATGTTGAAAGATCGGCCGGCTACGTCTCGTCCCAAACCAACGCCCAAGCCAACCTGGGCACAATCCCGGGAAGGCTTCAAACATAAGCTCGTGGCTGCGCTTACGGCCAAGGGCTTCTCGTATCGCGAGGCAGACAAGATCATCAGCGCTATCTTCGAATCGATGAAGCAAGCTATATTGCGTCGCGAGCCGGTCGAACTGCCTTTCGGCACTCTCAGAGTCATTGAAAAAGATACCGGTCGAAAGTGGCGGTTCGGCAGGGTAATACGCTTCCGCCCATACAAAATCATCCTAGATACAAGCAAGCGAATCAGTGCCCCAGATGCCGACCGTGGTTTTGACGGTCCTGCCCAGTAAGGAAGTCGATCTGTCGTAGACCTGAAACCAGGTGGCAGGAATTATTCGACAAAATCGTTTACTGAAACACCGGCTTCTTTGAGGGCAGCTTGTTCTTCAGCGGTCAAGATACGATTTGGCGCCTCTCTGAATTGATCCTGGCTCGCCTGCCTGTGTGCGCCATTAATCGGCATGGTGGAATGGCATGGTGGAATAATGATCGCCTCTTTGCTGATCGTCAGGGATTGTTGGATAGTCACCTTTCTGACTGGTGCTGTGTGTTCTTCTGAGCTGATCCACTTTCTTCAAATCGGCAAAATACTTGAACCATGCCAAAGCGATGATGATCCACCCAACAACAGGAATCCCGACGCACATGAGAGTCCCGATTACCATACCTGCCACGTACCACGGCTTTCTGAGGTGTTTCATGTACGACTTCATTAGGCCCCCTGTTGAGCAGCATCCTGAATTGAAATATCCGGTGAGATAGTACATTTCACGCCTTAGCTGCCATGCCGAGCGCTTCATATCTTCGCGTTTAAGATTCAGGAGGGCGAGTAAGTTCCACGTGCCTCACGCTCAAGTCCGGCGTGCTCCACAGCGACCGCAAAACGTGTTTCCGCCGGGGACATCGGCTCCGCAACGCGAGCATTTTATGAGTTCTGTCCCTGTTAGTTTGTGCTTCAGTTCTTTGGTTTTCTTCACAATCTGGTGAGCACCGACAGCTTGCACTGCGGCCACAGCGGCCATAGCTATGAAGCCGATCATTGGGACCCTTTCGTATTAAGTGATCACGAGCAATGTCTTCACTGGTTGGATTCGCAGACCAATGTGTCGTCTGAACCGCCTACCAATTTCAACTGATCCGTTAGCGACCAGGCACACGCCTGCCGTGTAGCTGTTGGCAATAGCCAACACAAGAACACGAGCCTACACGCAATGATCCTGAGGTGTCCACTGATATTCGCGTCCGCCTTGGAAATCGAGTTCGCGCGTTGCGCCATGCACGCGGCTGGACTCAGGTCGAATTGGCTGAACTGCTGAGAATCGACCGCTCCTATCTGTCCGAGATCGAGACCGGCAAGAAAGACCCGAGTCTGACGATCCTGAAGACGATCGCGGACGGCTTTAATCTGAGCCTCTCGCAATTGCTCCGTAACCTGTAGCTGATTCGGTGCAGAACGCCCCGTTTGGGAGCGGAGTTATACTCCGTTTTTGTTCCTTGCACATTGGCGGACCCGAGGAGCATACTTCTCGCTCTTATGAAAGACGGCGTCCGCGATCTTCCTACACAACAGCGTTGGTTTGCGCACAGCGAAGGTGCAAACGGTAGTTGGGAATCTTTGCACGATCACCTGACAGAAGTTGCGAATAGCGCTGCTGATTTCGCCTCACCGTTCGGCGCCTCGGAAGAAGCGTACAACGCCGGCCTGATCCATGATCTCGGCAAATACGGCGACCTGTTCCAGCTCCGCCTTCGTGGCAAGGCTCAGGGCATCGATCATTGGTCAGCCGGAGCGTGGAAGTCCGTGAATACCCGGGCTTGTGCCGCTGTCGCCATGGCTGTTCAGGGACATCATGTCGGACTTCAGCGTGGTGACCGCGGAGCGCTGAAATTACTCGGTGCGAGCTGCATAAAACCTCATCCGCCAAATCTCAGATTGTCACAGCCTGGTGATGATGCCCTTGACACAATGCTGTCCCGATTCGATGCGGATGGTTTGAAACTTCGAGAAATTGGCAAGTCGCTGATGGATGACTACATGCATCCGGCGGCAGCAATGACAGACGTTCGCATGTTGTTTTCCGCGCTGGTGGATGCAGATTTTCTTGCCACCGAGCGGCACTTTGATGGGAAGGTCCGTCCCGAAGCGGCCCGATTTGACACTGCAACTTTCTTGTATCGCTTGCGCAAATACATTAATGCGAGGTTGGCCGAATCGAAGGCTTCGCCAACTTTGAATAGGCTACGTCAGCAATTGCGTGATCAGTGCCAAGCTGCGGCGGATAGGCCACCGGGTGTATTCACCCTCTCGGCACCGACCGGCAGCGGGAAGACGCTGGCTATGTTGGAGTTCGCATTGCTGCACGCGCAAAAGCATGGACTGCGTCGGGTCGTCGCGGTTGCTCCCTATCTGAGCATCATTGACCAAACGGCAGATGTGTACCGTGAGGCACTGCAGATCTCCGAGGGCGATGATGCTACGCTCCTGGAACATCACTCACTCGCTATCGACGACAACCAACCAGATGACGCTCGGCGAGCACGCGAGCGTCTGGCAGAAAACTGGGATGCGCCCTTGGTGCTGACCACCAGTGTCCAGATTCTGGAGTCTTTGTTTTCAAACCGCCCGAGTGCTTGTCGCAAACTGCACCGACTGGCTGACTCTGTCATCCTCTTTGACGAAGTGCAAACATTTCCGCTGCCGCTCGTTGCGGCCACGCTGGCGACCCTCTCACGGTTGGCGCAGCGATACAGGGTTTCGGTCGTTTTCGCAACGGCGACTCAGCCGGCGTTCAAAGAACTTTCCGGAATTGTGGCCCGATACTCGCAAGGCGGTTGGCAGCCTGAAGAGATCAACGCCGATGCCCCCTCTATGTTCAACGCAGCACAGCGCGTGACATATCACTGGCCTTCGGGGGATAAAAAGCTCTCCTGGCCCGATGTCGCGCGCCGTATGTGTGATGGGGCGTCACAGGCACTCTGTATCGTCAACACGAAGAAGCAGGCAGCATCGCTCTACGACGCCGTGTGTGAGATTGCGCCGTCATCCTTGCATCTATCGACGGCAATGTGCCCGGCTCACCGCCGTGCGGTCATCAGGGACGCGACACAACGCTTAGACTCAGGGCAGAGTTGCACTCTGGTCGCGACCCAATGCGTAGAGGCGGGCGTGGACCTTGATTTCCCGCGTGTATTCAGGGCCGTCGGCCCACTGGACTCGATTGCTCAGGCTGCCGGACGTTGCAACCGGAATCAGCGCGCTCCGACGGGGCATGTCGAAATCGTTTTACCGGCCGACGAACAATGGCCGAGGGACGAAGCATATAAGTCAGCCGCGGATTTGGCGTTGCGAATGCGAAATCGTGATCTGCACGATCCTACAGTTTTTGCTGAGTATTATGCTGACCTGTACAAGGTACAGAGCCTCGATCAGTTGGACTCCACGCCGCTCTACGAGGCACTGCGAGCCTACGATTTCGTCAGCGTTGCCAAAGAGTATCGCCTCATCAAAGATGGCAGCGTTAATGTCCTGACCCCCTACGGTGACGGCCCCGAACTGGCCCGCGATGTACGCAATTCTCATCTATCCGCCAACTGGGTGCGCAAGGCACGATCCTTTGCGATTAATGTCCCACGGTACCAAGTGCAGCAAGCGCCGGAGATTTTCGAGCCGGTACGGCTTGCCGATGTCAGCGACGCTCCCGATTGGTATATTCTCCGCTCCGAACACTACGACACCCAAAGAGGATTTCAGCTGCCTTCCGAAAGGACAGGCTACGAGTTTGCGTGAGGTATCAATGAACAATCATGATCAGGTTTTACGAGTCTGGGGCGATTTGGCGTGCTTCACACGCCCTGAGATGAAAGTAGAGCGCTTCAGTTATCCGGTAATCACTCCTTCGGCTGCAAGGGGTATCTACGATGCGATTTACTGCAAGCCAGTTGAATTCCGTTGGCAAATCACCGAGATCGAAATCCTGTCGCCTGTCAGTTGGATCGCGTTGCGGCGCAACGAGGTCAAGAGCGTTGTACAGGGACCCACCGTGTCGAGATGGATGTCCGGCAAGTTGCAGCCCGAACCGCTGTTCGCCGATGACACAGACGAGCGGACGCAGCGCCAGACCATCGCCTTACGTGACGTGAACTACCGGTTGCACGCCCGCATTGTTCCGTGGCCGGGATTCGAGAATCATCTGTCTGCCCTCGAAGATCAGTTTCAGCGTCGCGCCTCGCGGGGCAAATGTTTTTTCCAACCCTGTTTCGGATGCCGGGAGTTTCCCGCCTATTTCGAGCTTGCAAACTCTAATGCGGAGCAACCAGATCAATTCGACCTCGATATTGGTCCTATGCTGTACGACGTATTCGATCTTTCGCGACCGGCAGGCAGTGATGCACCGCAGTGGGTCTCGCTGTTCCACGCCCGAGTCGAGGCAGGCCGCCTGCGTGTTCCGGACTGGAATGACGCTGGCGTGCTCAAGCCTACGTTAAGGGAGGTTCGCGATGCTGCACCGCGTTGCTGAGTACGTGGACAAGCACGGAGTTGCCTATCGTCCGGGCTACAAGTGCAAGTCCGCACGATTCGCAATTCATTGTGACAGCGAGGGCAAGTTTCTCGGCGTGGACAGCCTTGTCACCGAGAATGCGAAGAAGGGGCGCACCTTCAATTCGGCTCCCGACTTCCCATCCTCGGAGATCAAAGCTGGCAAGCAACGCAAATCACATTTCCTAATTGACAGCGCCAACACCGTCGCTCTGCTCGGAGAGTCGGAAGAACCACGTATACGGCAGAAGAACGAATATTTTTGGCGGATGATACAGGCGGCGGGAGAAGCGGTTCCCCAACTTAGCTCCTTACGCCTTCTCCCAGACGCTATGGAAGCGATTCGCCGCGAACTGAAAGATGCGGGTGCGAAGCCGAGTGATCCTGTAACCTTCCGCATCGGGTCACAGTACGTGCTTGAGAACGATTGTTGGCGCGACTGGTGGGACGGATGGCGACTGGATACCGTGGAAGCGCAAAACAAAGGCAAGCGGACTGCGCGCAAAGCCGGGTCGGCAAAGTGGCAGATGATTTCATACCTGAGCGGCAAAGCCGTTCAGCCCGCCGAAACACATCCGAAGCTGAACCCCCTACCGGGAGGAGTGACTGCCGGCGCGCCGCTGGTCGGCTTCAACAAACCTGCATTTTGTTCATTTGGATTGCAACAATCTCATAACGCGGCTATGTCTGAGTTGGACGCAGTAAAGTACGTCGCTGGGTTGAATGATCTCATCGAGAAGCACAGCCGGTACATCGCGGGGACACAGGTCGTTTATTGGTATAAAGACAGCATTGCTGGCGAGGAGGATCCTATCGGCCTCGCCGATCTCCCTGCGACAGAAGCGGACACGCTCGGCCCGCTCCGTCGAATGCGCGAGTTGCTCGATGCCGTACGCAGTGGCAAGCGCGCCGATTTGGAAGGCAACGAGTTCTATATCCTGACGCTTTCCGGCGCGGGCGGACGCGCCATGGTTCGTTCGTGGGAAGAAGGAAAATACGAACGTCTAGCAGACAATATCACTCTCTGGCTGTCCAACTTGCAGATCACTACGATTTTCGGGACGCTCCCGGCCGCCTCGCCATGTATTCGAGGCGTGATCGAGTGTATGCTGCCGGTCAAGAAACCATCGCAGCAGCATGAAGATTGGCTGAAGCCAGTCACCACGATCCGATCCGCACTCTGGTCAGCCGCCATCGACGGAGGACCGATCCCTTTCAGCGCCGCGACCCGGGTTATCGATCAGCTCCGTTCTTTTGTGCTCACCGGAGGGTACGAAGCACTCTTTGATCGCAACTCCCGGCAAAGCGATCCAAAAGCCCAATGGCTACTCTGGACCCGCATGGCCCTACTCAAGGCTTACCACCTTCGCAACGGTTCCGCCATTTCAGGAGAGATTGCAGAGATGAAACCACAGCTGAATCCCGATCATCCTTCGCCCGCCTACCAGTGCGGACGTCTCATGGCCGTGCTTGCCGACGTGCAGCGTGCCGCCCTCGGCGACGTCGGCGCCAACGTCATCCAGCGCTATTACGCGGCAGCCAGCACTACGCCCGCGCTCGTTCTGGGGCGCATGGTCCGGAACTCGCAATTCCATCTCGGCAAGCTGGAAGGCGAGAATCCCGGCCTGGCTTACCGCCTGAACCAGCGGTTGTCCGAGATTCACTGCAAACTCGGCGACAATGCGCCATCAACTTTGACCCTGGAAGAACAGACCCTATTCGCTCTTGGCTTCTACCAACAGATTGCCGAGCGCTTTAACGGAAAAAACAAAGACAATAACGAGCAAGAGGAGGCAGCCCAGTGAACTCGCCCGTCATCGCGAACCGTTACGAATTCATCTTTCTCTTCGATTGCGTCAACGGAAACCCTAACGGCGATCCGGATGCCGCCAACGCGCCCCGCATCGATCCGCAAGACATGCACGGCCTCGTTTCGGACGTGGCCATCAAACGCCGCATACGCAACTACGTTCAGGCCGCCTGCGGCGAACAACAGGGCTATGCCATCTTCGTCCAGCACGGCACGAACCTGAATCGTCCCATCGCCACAGCCCACATCGAAGCCAATGGCAAACTGCCCGACCCCAAGAAAGGCGCTTCCAAAGGAGAGGTCGGAAAGGCGCGTGAGTGGATGTGCGCCACTTTCTACGATGTCCGGACTTTTGGCGCGGTCATGAGCACAGGAGCCAATGCCGGGCAAGTGCGAGGTCCCGTGCAGGTCGCCTTCGCGCGGTCAGTCAACCCGGTTCTATCGCTCGACCTTTCGATTACCCGTGGAGCGGTCGCGGAAGACGTAAAAGGCGCCACAACCGTTGCGGATTTTGAAAAGTGGGAAGCCGACCAGCCAGAGGACAAACTCCGGACCATGGGTCGGAAGACTGCGATCCCTTACGGTCTCTTCGTCGCCCGTGGATTTATCAGCGCCAATCTCGCGGAAGGCACCAAGTTCACCGAGGAAGACCTTCGCCTGCTCTGGGAAGCAATCCTGGGGATGTACGAGCATGATCGTTCTTCCAGCAAGGGGCTGATGACGGTGCACCCTGAGTACGCATTTGTGTTCCAGCACACCGGCAACGACACGGACCTCGAACAGCGCAAGAAGCAGGCCAAGCTCGGTTGCGCACCGGCGCACCACCTGTTTGCGCTCGTCACCGATCACATTCATATCAAGGACGGCGTGCAAGCCCCGCGTTCAATTAACGATTATGTGCTGCCAGCGTTGACTGAAATCGAGAAGCACGTCCCGGATGGCGTTAAAGTGCATACGATGGCGGAATTGGCGAAACGGGCCAAGGCTGCCGGCGCTTAGCCATGTACACCGAAGACGACCTGCTGCCGCTCTCGGCGCTGCAACATCTGGCGTTCTGCGAGCGGCAGTGGGGGCTCATTCATCTCGAGCAGCAGTGGGCGGAGAACCGGCTTACCGCCGAAGGCCGCCAATTGCACGAGCGCGCGCACGAGGGCGCAGACGAGCTTCGCGACGGAGTACGCATCTGCCGTGGCCTGCGCATCCGCTCGCTGCGGCTCGGGCTGATCGGCGCTGCCGACGTCGTCGAGTTCCATCCCGGACCAGAGGGCACATCCTGGCCGTTTCCGGTGGAGTACAAACGGGGGCGTCCGAAGCCCGGTCGTTGGGACGAGGTACAGCTCTGTGCGCAGGCCATGTGCCTGGAAGAGATGCTGAACACCGTGATCGCTGCTGGCGCTATTTTCTACGGCCAGCCCCGACGGCGCATGGAGGTCGGCTTCGCCGCCAGTCTGCGCGAGGAAACCGAACGGCTTGCGTCTCGCCTGCATGAGTTGCAGACAAGCGGCTGCACGCCACCACCCGTGTACGAGTCGAAGTGCGATAACTGCTCGCTCCTTACGATCTGCCTGCCGCAAATGGCTGACCGCAAGCGCGGCGCGGCGGCCTACGTCGCTCGTAGCGTTGCCCAGCTACTCAAGGAGGTGTAACTTTGCGCCAGCTGCTGAACACGCTGTTCGTCACAACGCAGGGCACTTACCTTGCGCGTGATGGTGAATGCGTGCTGGTCAGGGTTGAGCAGGAGAACCGTCTGCGCGTACCCATTCACACCCTGACCGGCATTGTGTGTTTTGGCCAGGTATCCTGCTCTCCGCCGATGATGGGCCTGTGTGCCGAGCGCGACGTTGCGCTTTCTTTTCTTTCCGAGCATGGGCGGTTCCTCGCGCGTGTCAATGGCCCGGTTCGTGGCAACGTCCTGCTGCGGCGCCAGCAATATCGCTTGGCGGACGATCCTCTTGCAGTCGGCGCGATCGCGCGTGCCGCGGTCTTGGGTAAAGTGGCCAACTGCCGAACCGTGCTCATGCGTGCCGCCCGCGAGCGCACCGAGAACGGCGCGCCGGAGCGTCTCAATAGCGCCGTTGCGGAGCTTGCACGCTTGCTGATCACAATCGAGCGATCCAGTGATGTCGATACGATCCGCGGTCTTGAGGGCGATGCCGCCCGCGTCTATTTCGGAGCATTCGACGACATGATCGTCGTTTCCAAAGAGGCATTCTTCTTTCACGAACGCAGCCGGCGCCCGCCACTGGACAACGTGAATACCCTGTTGTCGTTCCTCTACACTTTGCTGGCGCATGACATTGCCGCCGCGCTGGAAACTGTGGGACTCGATCCGGCAGTTGGCTACCTTCATGTCGATCGGCCCGGACGACCCGGCCTTGCGCTCGATCTGATGGAAGAAATGCGTCCCGTCCTTGCCGACCGGCTCGCGCTTTCACTGATCAACCGTCGACAGGTAGGCCCTGATGGCTTCAAGACCAGCGAGAGCGGAGCGGTTCAGATGGACGACGCTACACGTAAGGAAGTTCTAGTCGCGTGGCAAAAGCGCAAACAGGAAGAAGTCACCCATCCGTTCATCGACGAACGCGTTCCGTTGGGGATGCTGCCGTACGTACAGGCGCTCATTTTCGCGCGGCACATACGTGGCGACTTGGACGCCTATCCGCCTTACTTCTGGAGGTGAGCTCCGTGCTGGTCCTGGTCACGTATGATGTCCATACCGAATCTGACGCTGGTAAGCGGCGTTTAAGACGAGTCGCACGCGTTTGCCAGAACTTCGGACAACGCGTGCAATTCTCCGTCTTCGAGTGCGTGGTCGATCCAGCGCAGTGGATCACTCTTCGCGCTAAACTGCTCGCCGAAATCGATACCGACGAGGACAGCCTGCGCTTCTATTTTCTGGGCGCGAACTGGAAACGACGCGTCGAGCACGCCGGCACGAAAGCCAGCTACGATCCAGAAGGTCCCATGATCGTCTAACGCGCACCCGAAGCGATCAGCAAAACCCCTGTAGGTCCGCGCTCTTGCATTCTCAACAAATTGCAGGCAAATTGTGATAGTGGTCGGCGTGGCAAGTGAGCTCGAAGCGCCGGTTCGCGCAACTCTGGTTGTAAATAGCTGTACTCGTGGCATTTGTTAGGCTGCGGTCGCCCGCCGTACGCGGGCGTGGATTGAAACGTGATAGCGGGCGTTGACGTTGCACGGTTCATCGGTCGCCCGCCGTACGCGGGCGTGGATTGAAACTACACGTCGGCCATGGTGGGCGGCGACAAGCAGATGTCGCCCGCCGTACGCGGGCGTGGATTGAAACACCCAGAAGCTCAAGGGCTATCCCTACAACGACGTCGCCCGCCGTACGCGGGCGTGGATTGAAACCGTTGAACGAACGCGTGCTGGAGCAGATCCGGCGCGTCGCCCGCC
The DNA here is from genome assembly GCA_963777415.1 of uncultured Acidobacteriota bacterium. Lineage (GTDB taxonomy): Bacteria > Acidobacteriota > Terriglobia > Terriglobales > Acidobacteriaceae > JAEZPW01. Next base: position 9,180 of record CAVZQL010000008.1, on the reverse strand, counting down.
GTACGCGGGCGTGGATTGAAACTGCGATTGGCCCGTGCATTTCTAAGTTGGTGTGGTCGCCCGCCGTACGCGGGCGTGGATTGAAACGGTTCGTCGAGGCTGTCTCCGGTCGAGATCATGTCGCCCGCCGTACGCGGGCGTGGATTGAAACCGTACTAGCGACCGTCATGCTGCACCGGGATCCGGTCGCCCGCCGTACGCGGGCGTGGATTGAAACTGTGGGACAAGTACGGCAGCGGCGGATCGGGGAGCGTCGCCCGCCGTACGCGGGCGTGGATTGAAACACGATCTGCCGCATCCAGACCTAGAACCAGTGGGGCGTCGCCCGCCGTACGCGGGCGTGGATTGAAACTGCGCTTCCCGGCGCCCGCGTTGAAGTCTGCTCTTGTCGCCCGCCGTACGCGGGCGTGGATTGAAACATGCCCAGCGGGTCCTCAGCCAGGCGCTGGAGGACGTCGCCCGCCGTACGCGGGCGTGGATTGAAACCCTGCAGCTCGCGCCCGGTATCAACGTCATCGACCGTCGCCCGCCGTACGCGGGCGTGGATTGAAACGTCGCTTTAAGCTGCTCGTAGGTCACCATGGACTGCGTCGCCCGCCGTACGCGGGCGTGGATTGAAACGCCACGAGATCCGCCGCCCAAGTTCCAACTACGTTGTCGCCCGCCGTACGCGGGCGTGGATTGAAACTCGATTGGATTAACGCGCACCCGAAAGTCAAGGGGTCGCCCGCCGTACGCGGGCGTGGATTGAAACGGCGCTTCTCGGCAGCCAGCGTCTTCTGCTGGTGTCGCCCGCCGTACGCGGGCGTGGATTGAAACCCGTTCGGTGTCTGCTTTTGCCCGGTGCGCTTCATGTCGCCCGCCGTACGCGGGCGTGGATTGAAACAGGCCCCTCCCCCCAGAAAGCAAGGGTACTGCGAGTCGCCCGCCGTACGCGGGCGTGGATTGAAACTCGACGCCGCGGCCTCTCGCGAAGACTGGCAGCGTCGCCCGCCGTACGCGGGCGTGGATTGAAACGCATTAGGGATCGATGCAGCAACACGATTCATCGTCGCCCGCCGTACGCGGGCGTGGATTGAAACCATCTGTTCCGCTGGACTGAGGGCGAGAAACTCCGGTCGCCCGCCGTACGCGGGCGTGGATTGAAACCCGGAACGGCCGTCGTCGCGGGTCCGACCGGTCCGGTCGCCCGCCGTACGCGGGCGTGGATTGAAACATTATGCCGGCCGCAAGTTCGTCGTCGTTGCCAAGTCGCCCGCCGTACGCGGGCGTGGATTGAAACCCTGCGGGGTTGACGATTCCACCGCTGCTTGAACGTCGCCCGCCGTACGCGGGCGTGGATTGAAACCAGATACCCGTATCATCAAAGAGACTGGCAAACGCGTCGCCCGCCGTACGCGGGCGTGGATTGAAACTTTCTGCGCTACCCGCTGGCACTTCGTAAGCAGGTGTCGCCCGCCGTACGCGGGCGTGGATTGAAACACCACGCCCGCGAATACCTCGGCCTATCAGGGCTGTCGCCCGCCGTACGCGGGCGTGGATTGAAACTGTCACCAGTTCGAAATTGACGCGCGCGCGCTTAGTCGCCCGCCGTAGCGGGCGTGGATTGAAACTAAGGCGGCGTTGACGGCGGCAACGTCAGCTTGCACGTCGCCCGCCGTAGCGGGCGTGGATTGAAACATTTCCGCCTCAGCAACATAGCCAGTAGCGCCACGTCGCCCGCCGTACGCGGGCGTGGATTGAAACATCCATCCCATTACAAGCGCGTGCCACCCACAAGTCGCCCGCCGTACGCGGGCGTGGATTGAAACGGCGATGATCGGATGCCTGAGGAACTTTATAAAGTCGCCCGCCGTACGCGGGCGTGGATTGAAACAGCGTGCGCGGCGAAATGTAGCGGGCCCGATTAACGTCGCCCGCCGTACGCGGGCGTGGATTGAAACACCACCCGTCCATGGCCCACGCGCAAGTGCTGGAGTCGCCCGCCGTCGCGGGCGTGGATTGAAACAAATACGTCTCAGGCGGTTCGGCGTCGTGGTTTGGGTCGCCCGCCGTCGCGGGCGTGGATTGAAACTTGTTGGCGGTCAGGCTGCACAGGTCACACTTGGTCGCCCGCCGTACGCGGGCGTGGATTGAAACGTTGCCCGAGTGGATGCGTTTCCTGTCGGCCCTTGTCGCCCGCCGTCGCGGGCGTGGATTGAAACATGACAATCGACAGCAGTTTATCGATGCGTAGGTCGCCCGCCGTACGCGGGCGTGGATTGAAACGCGCCACGTCTGCCGCTCTTCCTGGCTCAGTGAGTCGCCCGCCGTACGCGGGCGTGGATTGAAACGAGAAGCAAATGCGGGCCGGAACGTCCGTGCGCCGTCGCCCGCCGTACGCGGGCGTGGATTGAAACACATTGAAAAAGCGGATGCCGTTGCCGCTGATGTGTCGCCCGCCGTACGCGGGCGTGGATTGAAACATCTTGGTCGCGAAACACTCGGAGTTCGTGCACCGTCGCCCGCCGTACGCGGGCGTGGATTGAAACCCGATGGCGGGACCGGCTTGCCGATCCAGGCACCGTCGCCCGCCGTACGCGGGCGTGGATTGAAACAGCGCGAACGTTCGCGCAAGAAGGTAATGGCGGCGTCGCCCGCCGTACGCGGGCGTGGATTGAAACTCGCACTGGCGCTCGTGATTGGCGTGGCACTGTCGTCGCCCGCCGTACGCGGGCGTGGATTGAAACGTCAATGCGGTCGCGCGTGGCCGGGGTGTAAAAGTCGCCCGCCGTACGCGGGCGTGGATTGAAACTCCTCAGACGTGGCCACGGTGGCGGGACAGGTCTGTCGCCCGCCGTACGCGGGCGTGGATTGAAACCGGAGCCGGTCGCGCAGCCCGGCCCGGCCGGCCGGTCGCCCGCCGTACGCGGGCGTGGATTGAAACTTCAGATCTTCTCCCGAAGAGATCAAGGCGCTCTGTCGCCCGCCGTACGCGGGCGTGGATTGAAACATCCAGCACGCCGGCGAAGCCGCCGCCGATCTGGGTCGCCCGCCGTACGCGGGCGTGGATTGAAACGACTTGAGGAATTTCGAAGTCGAACTAGCGGCCGCCGTACGCGGGCGTGGATTGAAACGCCGTCTGCGTCAGCGAGTTGACGATTGCGAACGTCGCCCGCCGTACGCGGGCGTGGATTGAAACAGTGCGGCCCCGCTGCGAATAACCGCCTGTTGCGTGTCGCCCGCCGTACGCGGGCGTGGATTGAAACGCGAAGCTGCTGGCTGAGTTTCCCAGTGGACGTTCGTCGCCCGCCGTACGCGGGCGTGGATTGAAACATCGGGTCAGTGAACATCCCTTGGTCGCCCGGCATGGTCGCCCGCCGTACGCGGGCGTGGATTGAAACTTTCAGGATTTTGTTCACTGCCTCAAAGTGAGCGTCGCCCGCCGTACGCGGGCGTGGATTGAAACTTTCCTCATAAAGAGACTCTGGTCTGACGTGGTTGTCGCCCGCCGTACGCGGGCGTGGATTGAAACACTGCCATGTTGCAGATCTCCTAAACAAATGAACGTCGCCCGCCGTACGCGGGCGTGGATTGAAACATCACATCTATCACCACGATTGGAGGCCAACTCCGTCGCCCGCCGTACGCGGGCGTGGATTGAAACGGAATGGACGTACGGGCGTTGCAAGGGATGTCGTTGTCGCCCGCCGTACGCGGGCGTGGATTGAAACAACACCAACGCGCTTAGTAAAAAGGGCGCGATGGGTCGCCCGCCGTACGCGGGCGTGGATTGAACTGCTCTAATGACCTTCGGATGTGCATGGGAGGGCGCCGCGACTCAAGAGCATTGATTAGAACGAGTCTTTTCCTGAGTCGTACAACCGACCGTTGTGTTATGTTTCGACATATCGTCGGTATTACGAGAGAGGACATGAGAAGCGATTTAGAACTCTTCGTGCTCGCGCTAGTTCAGCAGGGCCTCGCGACAAAGTACGACCTCCGTGAACGGGCTGGGGTTTCTCTCGGGAGCACATCCCCAGTACTGGGCCGACTAGAGAAAGACGGCCTCATCAGAGCCTCCGAGGAAGGCGCACGTCGAAGTCGCAGATTTGCGATCACGACAAAGGGAGCCAATCTCCTGACGCAAGAATGGGCTTCCCACCTGCTTGAGCGACCGAACGACATCGATTCGATTCTGCGGGTCGTCTATCTCGCCTGGATGAATGGTGATACACAAGGCTCTGTCAGCTTCATGAAAAGATCTGCCGAAGCGCTGCGCGGCTTGGCATCGAGTCGTCGCGCCGAAGCTGACAGGCTGGCGCTGAGAACAGATGAGATTCCGGATGGTGATGCGTTTCGATGGCTTCGAACTCACTGTGAAGCGGCGCGTTTGCAAGCTGAATCCGATGCTCTGCTGGATATCCGTGAACGAATAAACAAGAAGAATGGCAAGACGAAAAAGAAGGCAATCCAGCGTACGCGTCGTAGGTGAGATTCTGGGACAGTTTTCCACAACTCGAAAATTTCTTAACCATTGCGATTCAGTAACTTGCAAAGAAAGTGAAACCTATTTCTAAGCCGTCAGGCAGCGGAGCGCCTATTCTAACTACTATTGCGGGCAGTAAATTTAGCTGAAAAGCCGTCGTTTGCTTTGGCTGCTTGAGCCTGATCTGCCATGCTGGTTTCAGTCATGGTCCAATACGCAGTTGTACCTTTGAGACGGTGAAGTCGAGTTTGTTTCGTTGTAGTGTTGTACCCGGATAGGCCGTTCCGCCAGGAACGCCATAAAGAAGTTGATGCCGTGCGGTGCGGGCTGCCCCAGCCCAGATCTGACCGTGCGGAAAACGAGGTGTGAGGGCGGGAGTTGGGCCGCCCCGTGATGAACGCCCCCTTGCAGAGCGTTTGCGCGGCACCTCATATCGAAAAACTCCCAAACCAATGTTGAGGTGTCTCCTATGGGAGAACTATCGAGAATTGCGTGGACGACGTCCACATTTAATCCCTGGGCTGGCTGCGCAAAGGTTACTCCGGGTTGTGCTAATTGCTATGCCGAGCGGAGCATGTTTCCGCGTCTGAATGGAATCAAATGGGGCCGTTACACCGAGCGGCACATCATGTCCGATGACTATTGGCGGAGGTTAGCAAGCTGGAACCGCAAGGCTGCGCTGAAGCCCGAGCCCACGTTCGTGTTCTGCGGAAGCCTGTGCGACGTCTTGGACGAGGATGCCCCTCCCGATCAGCGTGAACGCTTATGGGTTGCGATACGGAAGACCCCGGCGTTGACTTGGCTGCTGTTGACCAAGCGCGAGCAGAACGTTGATCTTCTTCCGCGGACATTACCAGCGAACCTGTGGCTAGGCATGACGGCTGAGAATCAGGAGTATCTCCTGCGCCGTGGCAACGTCCTGTCGGGCGTCAGCGCAACAGTGAAGTTTCTTAGTGTCGAACCCATGCTCGGCCCAATTGATCTGTTCAAACTGGATAATCCCAAAGCAATTGACTGGGTGATCGTTGGCTGCGAGTCAAAGGCGGGGCGCCGCCCAATGAATTTGCATTGGGCGCGGGACGTGCGCCATCAATGCTCGGAACTCGGCATCCGCTTCTTCATGAAACAGGCCGAAATTAGCGGCGCAGTTACCGACGATATCGAGCAGTTCCCAGAGGATCTGCGGGTTCGTGAATACCCGCCGGCACTGCGGGCGAGCATCGTATCAGGCAGCGTAACCAACTATGAGAAGAATCTGCCGAGGTCCATCCAGTGACTCTGGCGCAGGTAGGATCCGGCGATCAGGAGAAGATGCTACGGCTGCAATTCCTGTCGCCGGAAGAACTTGCCCAGAATCTTGGGCTTTCAACTGCGACACTCGCCGATTGGCGCTCGCAAAGGAAAGGGCCGGCCTACTTCAAGGCTGGGAGACGAGTCTGGTACCCGAGGGTACGCGTAGAACAATGGATTCAGAACAGCATCAGGGAGACGAACGATGGCATTGAGGAACCGCGGCGGGAAGTGGCACTTCCGATTCAAGCTCGACGGCCGAGAGTACGCGGAAACCACCGGTTTGGCCGCAACAAAACAAAACATGACGAAGGCGCAGCAGATCGAGTTCGAATATCGTCAATCTCTGCTGGAGGGGCGTCGTCCGAGCCGGCGGATCATCATCTGCGAATTCAGCGATGCCGCCAGGGAATTTCTTGAGTGGGCTGACATGCAGCATCGCGAGCACCCCAACAGCTCTCGCCGTGTTTCCGTGAGCTTTGCCAGCCTGAAGGAATTTTTTGGCCGAGACCCAGTGAGTACGATTGACGAAGGTCGCGTAGAGGGCTACAAGAGTTGGCGCATTCGGGAACACAAGGTACGCCCTATTACGTTGCGCCATGATCTTCATGCTCTCTCGAAGTTCTTCGGCTACGCCGTGAAGCAGCACTGGTGTCAGCAGAATCCCGTCCGCAACGTCGAGATTCCGTCCGATGCTGATGCGGTCCGGATGCACATCCTTACGCAGCAAGAGGAAAACCAATACTTCGAGCGTGCGGCAAAGTATCAGACGCTCTACGATGTTGGCCGCCTGATCCTGAATCAGGGTATGCGTCCCGATGAGGTGATCTCGCTCCTGAAAACCGATGTCGACCTAGAGCGAGGACAAGTTCACATCCGGAAAGGGAAATCGGCGGCGGCGCGACGGACCCTCGATCTTACGACAGAGAGCCGTCAGATTCTGGGTCGCCGAATGTCGGGCGACTCGCGATGGCTCTTTCCTTCGAAACGAAAGCCCGGCTCGCACGTCGTCCAGATCCACCACGCACACAATGATATCTGCTCGAAAGCAAAAGAGGCGGGCCTTTCATTCCCGTTCGTTTTGTACGATTTCCGTCACACGTTCGCGACAAGGATGGCGCAAGCGGGTGTAGATCTCGCGACGATTGCGGCCATCCTCGGCCATAGCTCAATTCGAATCGTGCAAAAATACGTCCACCCAACGGCCGAACACAAGAAGGCTGCGATGTTGAAGTACGACGCCATAGTCAGGGGAAGTAATGAGAAAAAGACGAAGGAGGCAAAGCCGAACTGACGAGCTTCACAATCCATCTCAGATGGCAAAGCCGCCTAGGAGGGCGGCTTTTTTGGTGGTGTGCCGAGCAGGTTCGACAGCTTGAAGGTGTAAGTCCTTTTCACATCCTGATAGAGGAGAAGTGATAGCGAAGCGTAAGGGTGAAAATAACCACTCGTCGCGAGGCGAGGCCTGAAAGAAACGTGGAGCAAAGACGCGAGCCGATGAACAAGAACCGGATACGAGGCTACAGTGAGGGGCGAGCGGGCCAATGACTGCGAAGCCCATATCTATCAAGGGCACTGACAGTAAATCCGGCGGTTGTGCGTTGAAGGCGGTCGAACTTACCTCGGGAGATCTGCGGCATGTCACAAAACGTGACTGAGGGTGAAGTGATTCATTCTGACCGTGCCGCAGAAGTCAGCAGAGGGCGTAATACTCCGGAAATTGGAGGAAGGCCCGAACGGTACCCCGCAAGGGGAATAAAGGAAAGGGCAAGTAAGCAGTGCGACTCATGAGCGGACAGCGGCAGAAAAACCGGCCCGGACAAGAGGTGCTGGCCTTTATGACGGAAAGTAGGAGTGAAGCTCCGAGGACTGTCGTGGAAGGGACCGAAACGCTGGTGGCGAAGCGCATGCCTGAAAGCCTGGCTGAAACTGCACGATTGATGGAAGAGGTCTGCGAGTGGGAAAACTGCATGGCAGGCATTGAAGCGAGTCAAGGCTAACAAGGGGAGTCCGGGAGTGGACGGGATGACCGTCCAGCAATTACCGGAGTACCTGAAACAGCATGGGCTAGAGATTCGGGAGCAGTTGCTGACGGGGACCTACGAACCGAAGCCGGTGAAACGGGTGGAAATCCCGAAGCCGGGAGGAGGGGTCAGAAAATTAGGCATTCCTCCTGTGTTGGACCGATTCGTCCAGCAAGCGGTGTTGCAGGTACTACAGAAGCGCTGGGACCCGACGTTCTCCGATCACAGCCACGGTTTTCGACCGGGGCGCAGTGCGCGGCAGGCGGTGCGCGAAGCGCAGCGGTATATCGCCGAAGGGTATCGCTGGTGCGTTGACCTCGACTTGGAACAATTTTTCGATCGGGTCAATCATGATCGCCTTATGGCGGCGGTCGCCAAGCGCGTGGCCGACCCACGGATGCTCCGGTTGATTGGAGCCTTCCTGAAGGCCGGGGTGATGGAGAACGGACTGGTGAGTCCGGTGGATGAGGGGACCCCTCAGGGCGGCCCTCTTTCACCTCTGCTCAGTAATCTGGTGCTGGACGAACTGGACCAGGAGTTAGAGCGACGCGGTCACCGATTCGTGCGCTATGCAGATGATGAGAACATCTATGTTGCTAGCGAGCGTGCGGGACAGCGGGTGATGAAGAGCGTAACGCGCTTCATCACAGAACGACTCAAGCTCAAGGTAAATCAGACGAAAAGCGCCGTAGCCCAACCGTGGCAGCGGAAGTTTCTGGGGTTCAGCTTCACAAGCGAGCCAGAGCCAAGGCGGCGAATCGCCCCCAAGGCTGCTGCTCGTTTCAAGGAGCGGATTCGAGAACTGACGAGCCGAACCCGAGGCATCAGCCTATCCAAGATAGTCAGCGAAATTGCGACCTACTTGCGCGGCTGGCTTGGCTACTTCGGCGAATGCCAAACGCCTTCGGTGCTGAAAAGTCTTGAACAATGGCTGCGTCGCCGACTCCGGTCGGTGGTGTGGAAGCAGTGGAAGCGTGGACGAACGCGGTTCAAGGAGTTACGCAAACGGGGCGTGAGCAAAGACTTAGCAGCGAAAACTGCCGGTAGTGCTCATGGTCCGTGGCGAATCGCGAAATCGCCTGCACTGCACGTTGCTTTGCCGAATGCTTATCTCGCTTCGCTTGGTCTTCCAGCTATGATCGTGCGGTCTTAGCTTAATCCACCGAAACGCCGTATGCGGACCCGCATGTACGGTGTTGTGGCAGGGGAGGAGAGGCGACTCTCCCCCCTATGCCGATTGTGTGCTTGGTTCTGTTCTGCAGCACTCGGTTTTTAACTGTCCGCTTTTTGTCCGCCTTCGACCCCGAAAATGCACGATTCTCTCCCATCCAGCCCGACCGAGGACGAAAGCTAGAATTTGATTAACTTGCTTAATTTCATGTAAATGGAAGAAAAGGT
>CAVZQL010000007.1:0-451782 GCA_963777415.1 uncultured Acidobacteriota bacterium | reverse complement strand
GACTGGGGCCGAACGGGAACGCTGGATGAGCTTGCCCTTCACAGGTTGCGACGGCGTAACCCAGACGGGAAGAGCTTGGGTTGACAGCGGCCTGCTGGCGGCCACTGTCATCGTTCCGCCCAACACCGGCACAGCCATGGAGATGATGGCAAAGGCCATTGAGACTTCGACCCAGCCGCCGGAACACAGCCTCACCGAGCCAAAGTCTTACCCGCCATTAGCGAAAATTACGCCGAAGCGTTCGGCAGCAACATTCGGCTGCGGATGATGTGCGGTGATTCTGTCACGCGTAGCCAACCAGTTCTGTCGAGCGGGCGTGATGCGATGCGGCGTAGTTGCCCGAAGAGGCGCTGATTTAAGTACACAGAACCCAAGCTCACTCGGTCCGATAGATGAGTGAGCCTGGGTTTCTTGTTGGCGTTCAGTTCTTACGACCGCACTCTTACTGACGTTTGCGGAGCACCGGCACTGAACGCCACTGGCTTTTCTGCCTTCGACAAGTCTCCACCGTCGATGGTGATCCCTTGGCTGCCGGCGCCTTCGACTTGAAGGAAAACAGACGCCGGAGTCAGCAAGCGCGATGCCGAGAGCAGGACGTCGCGCGTCCCGATAAAGCGCAATAACGACTCGGCCTGGCGGTTTCCCTGCGCGCTGAACCCGTTCACGGCGACGTCTTCGACATTGTCGAAGACCAATGCCGGCCGAAGTTCGGGCGAACTTACTCCAAATCGCACGTTGTTCAGCGTGAGCCCACGCACGTTGCGTGCGTACAAGGCATAAGCAGGGAAGACCCCGGCCTGATAATATTCACCGGCAATCTTCGGAACGTCTCGTACGGCCGCATCCTCGGCGGTTCCACCACCAGCGAACGTGACATGGACGTCATTGAAATTGACGTTTTCGATGAAGTTGTCGTTCATGGCATTCAGCGAAATGCACGACTTGATTTCGCCTGGGTTGTAGCCGCTCTGGAATGGCACGTCGGCAAACTGGTGGGGCACGACAACCGTGGCGCGAATACCGCTAAACGAAATATTCCGAACGATGCCCGGCTTTTGAGGCGGCCTATTCTCGGCAGCAGTAGCGCCCGGCGCGGCATTCCGGCGCGGCTGTGTTCCCAGTCCGATTGAGATCGGACCAGTAACGTTTGTCATGACGATGTTCGAGAACGACATATTCTCGAAACGTGATCCCGGACCGCAGCGCAACTTGATAGGGCAGCCGAAGGTGTCATGGATGAGGCAGTTGGAGACGGTAATGTTCTCCGCCTCGCCGCCTCCGAAGCGAAAGACCGACCAGCGTGTGCTGAACGAGCAGTTTGTTACTGTGATGAACTTGCAACTTCCGAACAGAGCGCAGGCGTCGTCCTGGCACTCAACCGTGCAATTGCTAAGGTGCACGTGCTCAGCGCTGATGAAGTGGAACCCATCGTTGTTGTGGTTCACGCGATTATGAATGTGGATGCCGTCCAGCTTCACGTACTTGCACTGAATAATGCGCACCGAATGGAAGGCACTCTCGGTGAGGAAGATGTCGCGAACCGTAAGATTATTGCATCGGTAAAACAGCATGTGATACGGTCGATGACTGCCGCTGATTCCGGCTGGGGGCGGGACACCCGGGCTTGGGCTCCGGAATTGAGCGCCCTGTCCATCAATCGTGCCCGGGCCCTCGATGGTCACGTTCTGAGCGTTGACGGCGAAGATCAGACCGACGTTGCCATCTCCCAGCGTGGAGTCGCCGCTAAGCGGGATGGCATCGATGGCATGATATTGCTTGCCGTCGGCGCTGCCCAAAAGCGTTCCCCCCGCGGCTAGGTGCAGGGTGACGTTGCTCTTTAGCTCGACAGTTCCGATAACGAAAATACCGGCAGGAACCAGAACCGTGCCGCCTTGCTCCTTGGTGCAGGTATCAATTGCCGCCTGGACTGCCGCGGTGTCGAGCGTGACGCCGTCGCCTTTGGCGCCGAAATCACGAATGTTGTAGGTGCGCGCGCCGAGGCCGTGGTCACCACCAGCAGCCGCTTGGGGCGGATTGGCTGCCGTCCCTGTCGCCGTCAGAAAACCCGAGCCCAACGAAGCCGCCGCTGCAACTCCCATCCACTTCCTTCGGGACAGCAAATGATCGCTTGAGTTGGCCATAGTTCACCTTTGTGTCTGAATGAAATCGTTTACAAATCTTTACCTTCCGTACACCAGAATTTCAGGAAGGCTTCAGAGTACATACGGTACTATGGTTCAGAATATTTCGCCAGCTTTCTCTACTGTTCGTAATGATTCATACCTGTTTGCATTCGTAGCGAGCTGTGAGTGGTAATCCGCGATAGCCCTGTTCCATTGCAAGGAGAATTGATGCGATCCGTCGTTCGTCTCGGACTCATTTTATTGTTTGTGTGCTTCGTTCTTGGCGGCTTGCAGGCGCAAATGGCCAGCGGCACGCTGCGCGGTCAGGTCATTGATCCCTCTGGCGCGGTGGTTACCGGGGCGACAGTCACCGCGACCGGAGCCAATGGTAAATCGTCGTCTGTTATCAGCAACAGCAAAGGCAACTATGAAATAAAGGGGCTGGCGCCCGGTAGCTACGCTCTACACTCGACTGCAAAAGGTTTCGCCGCGTTTGACACTCAGGGTCTGGCGATTCAAGACGGTGCGGCTCAAACTCTCGATATATCGCTCGCGATTGCCGTGGAGCGCCAGCAAGTCAAGGTCGACGAAGAGAGCGCAGCCGTGAGTACGGACTCGGCATCGAACGCCAGCGCCGTCGTAATCACCGGCAAAGATCTGGACGCGTTGTCCGACGATCCGGACGATTTGCAGTCAGACTTGGAGGCTCTGGCGGGCCCATCGGCTGGGCCCAATGGCGGCCAGATCTACATTGATGGATTCAGCAATGGCACCTTGCCTCCGAAATCGGCCATCCGCGAAATCCGCATCAATCAGAATCCCTTCTCGGCGCAGTACGATCGGCTTGGTTTTGGACGAATCGAGGTGTTCACAAAGCCCGGGCAGGAAAAGTTCCATGGTCAGTTTCAACTGAACACGAACTACTCAGCCTTCAATTCCCTCAATCCATTTCTTAAGCCGGGCACCAGCGTTCCCGATTACCACACATGGATATACGAGAGCAATTTCGGCGGCCCGATCAATAAGAAGTCGTCGTTCTTCCTGAGTTACCAGCGGCGAAACATTGACGAGGTATCAATCGTTAATGCGGCTGCGCCATGCCCACAATATCTCGTCTCCGGCAATTGCCTGGGCTTCGATTGGCTAGATACGACAAAAGCGTGGCAAAAGGTGACCATGGCGGAACCGAACCCTAGGATTCAGTACGAATTCAGTCCGCGCATCGACTACCAGGTAAGCGCGAACAACACCCTGACCGCGCGCTATCAATACGAAAACGTGAACACCGAAAACGGCGGCGTGGGAGGGTCCAACCTTCCTTCGAGGGCCAGCAACAGCAGCAGCTACCAACACGAGTTCCGAATCAGCGACACCCAAATCATCAACCCGACGATGATTAACGAGACCAGGCTGCAAGTCGAGCGCGACCATTCCCAACAGAAGGGACTATTTGCGACCTTTGCGGAATCAGTTCAGGACTTATTCTCTGGTGGCGGCAGCACCGGCGGCAACAGCACGACTGACCAACGCCACCTCGAATTCCAAAACTACACGTCGAAGACGCACGGAAACCACTTTGTGAGGTTCGGCGGGCGCGTGCGCGTGAATAGCGAAGGCGTTTACTCGCTCGGCAATCCCTATGGCTCATTCGTTTACCGGGACGAAGCCTCGTACCAAGGTGGCACGCCGATGAAGTTCACGATTACTACCGGTAACCCCGTGGCCAAACTGACGCAGACGGATGCCGGGCTGTACGCAGAAGACGACTGGCGCGTAGCGCCGAAGATCACGGTGAGCTACGGTCTCCGCTTTGAAACGCAGAGCAATGTGACCAATCGGGCTAATTTTGCTCCGCGTTTCGGAATCGCATGGGGCCTGTCGCCAAGAACGGTCTTGCGTGCTGGTTTCGGCATGTTCTACGACCGATACAGCATGAGCAAGGTAATGAACGTGAACCGCACCAACAATGCCGATCCGTCCATGAACCAGACGAACTATCTTGTGAACTGGACAGGTGCGCCTAACGATCCGCCAATTTTCAATACAGTGCCTTCCGACTTGAGCGGGCTGACCTCAACGGCAGGTGGTGTTGTGTATGCTGTCGATGCGCACCTTAAGCTTCCATATACCATGCAGGTCGCGGTAACTCTCGAACGGCAGTTATCCAAGACGGCCAAGATAACGGCCAGCTATATCACGTCGCGCGGTTTGCACCAGGCGCTTTCGTTTTGCGAGGAACAAATCGGAGTAGAAAACGTCCCGTGCGAACTGGCAAACGCTGCAACACACCAAAGCTACACAACCGAGTACATGGACGGCGGTACCTTCAAGCAGCAACAGTTCATGACGAACACAAGCGTGCGCATGGGCCAGTACCTCTCACTCTTCGGCTGGTACACGATCGGATTCGCCAACAGCAATGTTTCCGGCGGTTTCCCGACGGACCCAAATAATCTGAACGCCGATTGGGGCAGGTCGTCCTTTGACGTGCGCCAGCGAGCCATGATCGGCGGGAGCGTAAATCTTCCCTACGGTATCAGATTGAATCCCTTCATCATGGCGAGTTCAGGAAGGCCGTACAACCTCACCACCGGCACGGACCTGAACAACGACACGGACACCGGCAATGATCGGCCATGGTTCAGCAATGGGTGCGGCAACATCTTGGTGGGACAATCTCTCGCCAACCCTGGCGGCACCATTTATCACAACTCGCTTGGTTGCTTCTCGGCAGACCCCACCAGCGCCAGCAACCTTGCTAGAGTGCCTGTGAATTACCTCACCGGTCCCGGATCGTTCGTCACGAACCTGCGCATCAGCAAAACGTTCGGCTTCGGCAGAAGGACGGAGCAGGCTCAGAGCGGAGCGGCATCAGGGGGCGACGTAGGCCGTGGACGCCACGGCATGCCGGCTGTGAGCAGCCCACGGTCGGGCGGTGGATCGAGAAACAGCCGCTACAACCTGACCTTCAGCGCGTCGTCGCGGAACCTCTTTAATCATGTGAACCCATCAACGCCTTCGGGAAACCTGAGCTCGGCAAACTTCGGAACGCTTCTGTCTTCGAGCTTGGGCGGATCGGCAAACCGGCGTGTGGATTTCGTGGTGAGCTTCAATTTTTAGGCATTGTAACAACGGCAAACGACTGTTCATGGGTAGGCTACACTTTGTTATGCGCGGCGAACGCGGATGGCCCAGTCGCTGAGTATCTTCGGGGGATATCACGGAGCGGATTCGCGAGCAATGTCACGCAGCCCCAGCCAGCGCTAATGCAGCCGTTTCGCGGCGGCTTTCGCTCAGCAGCCCACAGATGCTCAGCCCTCGAGGATCAGGTCCTCCGTCCCACGAATCCTCTCGCTACATGGCGCAACTTTCGCTTGTCCCGGCGCGAATCCGCGCGAAAATACCATCGTGTACGTATTGCTACGCTTCTCCAACGACCGCCCATAACGGATCGGTACGCGCACATTGATGGCTTCATTCATGCGCATTGCCCTGCCCAGGCCGCATATATCTGGCTGATGAACGGTTGAGTAACCTCGTCTTTGTTGAGGTAACGATGATCCATATCGCAGATCAGAAATTTCGGCTCCGCGAGATGACGAAGAAGAAACTGGTCGAACTTGGCAGTAGGATAAGGAGCTGAGGCAAGTCAGATGCTTATTGTTCACGTGGATGTGCACGTCAGGTCCGAGTCGGTAGCGGAGTTCAGGCAGGCTACCATCGAGAACGCGCGCTGCAGTGTTCAGGAGTTCGGTATAGCGCGCTTCGACGTGATGCAGCAGCAGGACGATCCGACACGTTTCGTCCTTGTCGAGGTCTACCGCACGGTCGAAGCGGCGGCCGCGCATAAAGAAACTGATCACTACGCGAAGTGGCGCGATGCAGTTGCGCCCATGATGGCCGAGCCGCGAAAGAGCGTGAAGTACAACGCCGTCTTCCCCGATCCACAGGACTGGTAAAACTATGCGCTTCGAGTTTGCGACCGCAACGCGCATTATCTTCGGCGAGGGCACGGCTGCAACTCTCCCCGAACTGGCTCGCACCTTCGGTTCCCGCCCGCTGGTGGTGACCGGCTCCTCAACAGACCGCGCGGCAGGACTTATCTCAGCACTGTCGGCGGAGACGTTTACGGTTGCCGGCGAACCGACGGTCGACTTCGTCCGCGAGGGTGCACGGCGCGTGCGGGATGCCGCCTGCGACATCGTAATCTCGGTTGGCGGCGGCAGTGCAATTGATACCGGCAAAGCGATTGCTTCCGTTGCCACCAACGGCGGTGAGCCGCTCGAGTTTCTCGAGGTGGTGGGGAAGGGGCGCACGATTGCGGTCCCGTCGCTGCCGTTCATTGCGGTGCCAACCACAGCCGGAACCGGCAGCGAAGTCACGCGCAACGCCGTGCTTGGATCACCGGGGCACGGCGTCAAAGCGAGCTTGCGGAGCCCACTGATGCTGCCGCGGGTCGCTCTGGTCGATCCCGAATTGACGTACGGGCTGTCGCCTACCGTCACTGCCAGTACCGGCATTGATGCATTGACACAGCTCATCGAGCCGTACGTCAGCGCGCGTGCCAATCCGCTGACGGATGCGGTTTGCGTCGAGGGTATCGGGCGCATTGCCCGTGGGCTGCGCCGTGCCTATCACGACGGCGCGGATGTAGACGCCCGACGGGATATGGTACTGGCAAGCCTTTTCGGCGGCCTTGCGCTGGCGAACGCCGGACTCGGCGTGGTGCATGGCTTTGCCGCACCGCTCGGAGGCGGGTGGAAGGCACCGCATGGCGCGCTCTGTGCGGCGGTGCTGCCGCACGGCATGGCGGCCAATGTAGCCGCGTTGCGGGCTCGTGCGCCGCAGCATCCCGCTCTCGATCGCTACACAGCCATCGCGCGCCTGCTTACCGGCCGGAATGAAGCGCGTGCGGAGGACGGCATCGATTGGGTGCGCGCGCTCTGTGTCGAGCTCAAGATCCCCCCGCTGCATACCTGGGGTGTCACTGAGGTCGATTTGCCCAGCGTAGTTGAAAAGGCAGCCCGCGCCAGCAGCATGCAGGCCAATCCGCTCGCGCTCACGAGAGAGGAGTTGCTGGCCGTGGTAGCGTCGGCGCTGTAGGTGCCTCATTGGCACGGCATTTGTGAAAACACCGGCAAGAGAACGCACTTCGCCTTGGCTTCCGGTGGCCATTTCCCACGCCGAGGCCCCAGCCCGAACGCGATCAGACTCTTTCTGGTCCGTACCGCACCAAGGCTCTGGCCAAAAGGAGGGCTGCCCCGCTCAACCAATAGCAGGCTTGAACGGGGCAGCCGTAGTTCCATTGCGGACTACTTCTGGGACTTAGGGGCAATGCTTACGATTGTTGAGTTGCTTGTGGGAATTCTGAATTTGGCCCAAACGATGCTGGACGCCCGATCGTAAAACCAGCCATCGGAAGCCGAATCGAAATCCTTTTGCGAGGAGCGCTGGGTCATAGCCGCTCCGTCGCGAACGATTGTGTCCGGTGCGAGTTGCTTATTAACCTTCAGCACATAGGTTCGGGCCGGCATTTTGCTTTCGTAAGTCCCTACAGACTCGCCGATCGAGATGGTCAGCTTTCCGGCTGAATCATCCGATGAAAACTTCGTCCTTGAGAAAGCGCCGCCCATGTAGGCAGTACTGACGCCATCGTCTTCGTACAAGGTGTAGCTGCTTGAGCCGGAAGGATAAATGTCGAGGGTAAGGGGATCGGCTGGCTTCTCATCCACGTATTCCATCTCGGGGCCCATCGGAATGATGGAGCCAGCCTTAACGAACATTGGAACCTGATCGAGCGGGGCCGGAACGGAGGATGCTGTCCCGCCTTCGTAGATTTGTCCGGTCCACCAGTGAATCCACTTTGCGCCGGACGGTAAGAAGACCTCGCGCGATGTGGCTCCCTGAGTTGTAACCGGCGCCACGAGGATTTCACTCGAGCCGTTGCCTACAATGATTTCATCGCCGTGTTCGGGAACGAAGCGAACAGGATATTTCACCGGAGTCTCATGGTAGGCGATCTGAGCGTTGGAGTAGCGGAATGGCAGCAGGCGGTATCTCAGCCTCGTGTAGGACTTGAATATCTCCTGCGCTTGGGAGTTGAACTCCCAGGGGAAGCGAGTTTTGGTTTTCTTCGCGCCAAAGAACTCGGTGATTGGGGTGAAGGTTCCGTACTCCAGCCAGCGGATGTAGAGTTCGTCGGACGGATCGCCGTTGTACCCGCCGGTGTCGCCGCCCCAGTAGGCCGCTGTCGAAGGCGTATTCATGTGCGCGGCGCGTTCCATGTCCTGCTCAAGGAAACCTTTCCAGGACGCGCTCGTATCTCCGGTCCACATGCCCGGGAATTGATCGTTGCCGCTTGCCGGTTGACGATGGGTCAGGATGAATCCACGACCGCCGGAGGCAGCCTGAGTCACTTCGAATACCGTCTGGTGGTACCGACGCCGAAGGTTGTCCGCACTGGTGTTGCCATCGGCGAGTACACCACCTTTGGCCACGGTCGAGTAGGTGTCGATCTTGAAAAAGTCGAATCCCTCTTTCAGCAGTGGCTCGTTCAGGCTCTTCCACCACGCGCGAGCGTCGGGGTTGGTGAAGTCGAACTGGCCAGTGAATGTCACGCCGTGCCATCCGCCGCCCTTAACTACTTTGCCATCTGGCCCCTTTATGAAGTAACCGCTGTTTTCGCCCTCACGATAAAGGTGGTTCGACTTGTCGATATAAGGCCATTCCCACACGCCGAACTTGAAATGGTCCTTGTGAAGAGTCGCAATCATGCCGTTCGGATCATGAAACTGGGAGGCGTCGAACTTGAAATCGATGTAATGCGGGGCATCATGGTCGTAATCGGAGCTGAGCCAACTGGAGTCAACCCAGAGCAGGTCGCCACAGTATCCGTTGCGGAGTTTGCTCATCGCGTCCAGCACTTTCTTTTGATCGTAGTAACTGCCAAAGAGAACACCGAAAGCCCATTTCGGCGGCAGGATCGGATGGCCGTTGGAAGTTTGCTGGCTCGCGGACGGCATTTGCGTGGACTGCTCTACGGAAAAGGCTTGCGTCAATGTGGTACTGAGGAATAACAACAGAACGACGATGTTGAATCTAAGACGAACCATGTGTTTCAGCTCCACTGCTCGATTATTGAATGGGTCGAATCATACAAGGATGTAGGAGGTGGTAGCCCCGAACATCAATGCGTAAAGGAGGAGCAGGACAAACCCTCCTGTTGCTCCTGGTTCTTGCTTCGCTCCTATCCTCCCGTCGCACTTCGCCTTCCAGCCATAGTCGGTCTGCTCCGTGATGCTGGCGGTCAATCGCCGCGATGCGCGTCACCACATCATTCCGGGTGAGGGCCGTGGCCTTCGCGAAAATGAACTTCTCGCTTATCAGCTCACAAATGAAAT
Organism: uncultured Acidobacteriota bacterium; assembly: GCA_963777415.1. Classification (GTDB taxonomy): domain Bacteria; phylum Acidobacteriota; class Terriglobia; order Terriglobales; family Acidobacteriaceae; genus JAEZPW01. Next base: position 442,259 of record CAVZQL010000007.1, on the reverse strand, counting down.
AATATGACAAAATATGAATTCTACAGAACTATTATGGAAGTTGTGGTTTTAATCCAGATATACTAATGAATTGTTTCTGTCAGTGTTCCGGAACGGCAGATTCTGGCGTGCAGCCGTCCAGAGATGTCGACCTATATCGACGGAAGATTGTGTAGCGGAGGGTTTCGTGATTAAGCAGGGAATCATTGTTTTGATTTTTTCGGTCTCGGCACTGCTTTTGGGTACGCCTTTCCTTGCTGGACAGACAGTTCTGAGTGCGGATGGGAGAACAGACACGTACAAGTTGATAACTAAAGTCCTTGGTGCTGGGCCGGAGGTGCCGGACTGCGGCCACGCGGCTTTTGGCCCGCATATCACGCAGGCGATGGACAATCAACTCGGCAAATACGTATTTCAGTTCCACGCTCATGCCACGCTGGACAATGACCGTTGCGTGAATTTCGACCGGCAGAGGACCGAGATCAAGACGGCATCCTCGTCTCCGGCGGCGCTGAAGGCTTTTAACGGAGATACGATGAATTTCCGGTGGCGGTTCAAGCTGGACGCCGGATTTCAACCATCGTCCAGGTTCACGCACATCCATCAGATCAAGGCTGGTGACGGGAACGCGGGCGCTCCGCTCATCACGCTCTCGCCAGAGGGCGATTCGATGAAGATCGGCTATTTTTCAGACAACAATAAAAGCGAAACGCTGACCAAGACAGGTCTGCGGCCCTTCCTGGGGACCTGGTTGGAGGCGAACGAAACGGTCACGTTCTCAAGGCACGGGTCTATCACCTTCACGATTACCCGTGTTGGCGACGGCAAAGTCCTGCTGAACTACCACAATTCAGACATCGACCTCCAGAGGTCGCGGAGTAACTTCTACCGGCCGAAGTGGGGAATTTACCGAAGCATTAAAGACGCATCCGCCTTGAGAGACGAGACGGTCCTTTTCAGTGAGTTTTGCATTGCGAAGGCTCCGCGTGTGTGCTCAGAATTTGCCGCGTCGCGCCTGCCCGCAACGCAGACAGAGACGGGAATGAGAACTGCCGGCTTCTCTATTACGGGGGAACCTGCTGCTCTGACCGTGGCTCCTGGAGGAAAGACAACCTTTAATGTAATTGTGAGTGCGGACAAGGGATTCAGCGGAGATGTAACGCTAAGCGCTGATGGGCTACCGCCCGGGGTTGTCGCGACGTTCTCGCCGGTAATCGTCAAGCAAGGCGGGGGAACGGCTACCCTGAACCTGGTGAGCGACAGTACGACAAACTTCGACAAACACACAATCACTATTGCGGGGGTGAGCGGGGATATTGTGCGCACCTCAACGGTGACGTTCATTGTAGTGCCGGGAACGAGTAAGCTGTCGTCCGAGCACTAGGCGGCCTAATGAAACTCCTCTTAAATCGCGGACCGGACTCCGCAAAGCAAGGATCACTTGTGAGCAAAACACGATTGTTTCCGACGACCATCACGCGGGAAAGCTCCACGTTGGCTGCCCGAACGCGGGGTGCCATGATTGCGCTATTTGCTGCTTGCAGTCTGCTGCCCTTCGCCACCGCTTTTGCGGCAACCAGCGAGTGGGCGCACTCGGACGGAAAGAGTGCCCTGATCTACAAGAAACTGCCGTCGGGCGATACGATTCCGGATTTTTCCTATGCCGGTTACATGGGCGGCGGCGTAGCGATACCCAATGTCCCAGCGAAAAAGACCCTGAGCCCTTCTGGCGGCGATGACACGGCGGCCATTCAGCAGGCGCTGGATGAGATTGGCGCGATGAATGCGGCGAACGGTGTGCGCGGAGCGCTCCTGCTTGCGCCGGGAGTGTTCCACTGCAGCAGCACGATCTCGCTGACGAACAGCGGCGTTGTGCTGCGTGGATCGGGTGCGGCGCGAACGACGATCGAACTTACCGGCAAGCCTCACCTGGCCTTGGCGGTCCGTGGAGAGACGCGCGCGCAGAACGCCGGATCTCCGGTGGCGATTGTCGATGCTTATGTGCCCGCCGGCGCTACCTCATTCCGCGTGAAGGATCCGCGCAAGTTTGCCGTTGGCGACATGATCCAGGTGATTCGGCCTGTTACCGATGAATGGGTCCACTTCATGGGCATGGACAACCTCAAGCGGAACGGCAAAAAACAAACGTGGGTCACGGGCGACATCAGAGCGGAGCGCGTTGTCTCGCGCATCGATGGGAACACGCTTTACGTTGACGTACCGCTGACCGACTCCTACGATGCGAAATACTTGGGCGTCGAGGGAGCGAAGGTCGTAAAGATCACGCGTTCCGGACTGTTATCCCAGGTGGGCGTCGAAGGGTTGAGCCTCGCGGCCCCGGCGCAGAAGATCACGCTCGGTGAGGCATCGTACAGCGCCATCAACATGAAAGGCGCGGTCGATGCGTGGTTGCGTGATCTCGACATCAGCGATACGACCAACGGGGTTTCCATCGGCGACGGAACGAAGCGCGTCACGGTGCAAAGAGTCAGCATCGTGCAACATGTTCCGATCGTCGGCGGGGCGAAACCGGCTGACTTTGCCGTTTCCGGTTCCCAGGTGCTCTTCGACCGCATCTCCGGCAGCGGCGACAGCACCTTCTATTTCGCGACCCAAGCCAAGGTTCAAGGACCGAATGTTGTGCTGAACTGCGATTTCCGCGGCAACGGTCACATTCAACCCCATCAGCGCTGGGCCACCGGTTTGCTGATCGATAGCTGCAAGATTCCGGACGGCGGAATCGACCTGCAAAATCGCGGCGAAATGGGATCAGGCCACGGCTGGGCAATCGGCTGGAGCGTCGTATGGAACAGCCAGGCGCAGTCGTTTGTCATCCAGCAACCGCCGGGATCCATGAACTGGTCCATCGGCAATCGCGGCGAGCAGAAGAAGATCCCGATGCCGACTTATGGTTCGCCGAAGCAGCACGAACCGCTGCCGCAAGGGATTGTCGATTCCCCGGGCAAGGCCGTCACACCCGTCAGCCTCTATCTCGAGCAACTGTCAAGGCGTCTCGGAACCGAGGCGCTGAAAAACATTGGCTACTAACAGAACAGCGGTTGTTCCCCACGGAATGACCGCTGTTTTGCATATTGAGTTTCTGCTTTCGCTACGAGGACCCAAAAAATGCAACCTAATTCGTCCAAGTTATCCGCCGTGCATCCGAGAGGCCTGCGCTGCGTGCCGTTCGTGCTTCTTGTTCTCATGACGGCCTCGGCGACGCTCCTGGCACAAACGGGCGTGCCCACCACAAATTCCGAGGCGCGCGACGAGCATGCCGATATCGGGGTGGCGGGAAGTAAAGCCCCTTCGTCATTCCATCGCAATACCAATCCAGACGCACAGTGGTACCCAACCGCCGGACTCGGCCTCTTCATCCACTGGGGCATCTCGACGGTCGAAGCCAAGTCGGGCATTTCCTGGCAGATGGTCGCCGGGAGGGAGCTGTCGAAGTCGCGGCTCACGCCGGAGGAAGTCCAGAAGGTCATCGCTGAGAACGGGTGGAAGTCGGTTACGACGCCGCGTCACTACTGGAGTCTCGCGCCGCAGTTTCAGCCCGATAAATACGATCCGGACAAATGGCTTCGCGCAGCGAAGGCTGCCGGCTTCAAGTACGCCGTCCTTACTACCCGGCATCACGATGGATTCGCGCTCTGGCCGAGCGCGTACGGCAACTTCAATACGAAGAACTTCATGGGCGGTCGTGACCTCGTCAAGGAGTACGTCGAGGCTTGCCGTCGCAACGGCCTGAAGGTCGGGTTGTACTACTCTCCGCCGGACTGGTACTTCACGCAGAAATACAACTCGTTCCTGTATCACGGGGCGAAGAAGATGAATCCGGGACTGCCGGACCTCGACATCGATTTGAAGCCAGCCAAGTTGCCGAAGCCTACGCCAGAAGAAACCAAGGCTTATCACGACTACCTGCGCGGCCAGATAAAGGAACTGCTTACGAACTACGGCAAGATCGATCTGCTCTGGTTTGACGGCAAGCCGGACGTAATCTCGATCGACGAGATTCGTGCGATGCAGCCGGGCATCGTCGTGAACGATCGCATGTGGGGCTACGGCGACATCTTCACCCGCTCCGAGCGCGACCTGGCCCCGGTAAGGCCGGCGAAAGACTGGTGGGAAAACTGCCAAGTGTGGGCCAAGAGCAGTTGGGCCTACGTGAAAGAAGATTACAAACCGAATTCCAGCGTGATCGAACAGTTCGTGCGCGTCCGCGCATGGAACGGCAATTTCCTGCTGAACGTCGGCCCGATGTCAAACGGAGACCTTCCGCCGGTCGCGTACGAACGCATGACTGAATTTGGCAACTGGGTCCACCAGAATGATGAGGCGATCTTCGGTACCACGGATGCGCCCGACTCCGAGCATGCGAACGTGCCGGTTACGTCGAGACCCGGGGTGCGCTACCTCCACGCTGTACCATCGTTCCAGGGCGCGACGCTTGAGCTGACTGGCACGAAGCGGCCTAAATCAGTGCAACTGCTCCGCGACGGCAAGCCGCTCAACTTCAGTTGGAATGAGCAGGGTCTGAAAGTCGAGCTGCCCGCTTCCATGCGGAGCACGCTTGTCGATGTCGTGAAAGTCGAATTACCGTAAGCCGTTTTGACCCAGGCGCTATTCCTCTGCTTTGCAGCCGGGAATACCGTTTGGCCCAACTTTTCAGGAGTCTCTCAATGACGATGAAAAAGAAGTTGTTTTGCAGTGTTTTTGCGCTCTTATCGAGTGTGGCTGTTTTCGCCGCAGATGCCCCGTCGGCCGCGCCGCAGCCCGGACTCAAGTCCTACTCGGATACCTACAAAGTACAGCACCCCTACGATTTGCGGGGTTCAGACAGGTTCTCCGTGACTGACGGCCCCGTCTACAACCTGTTCATCATCAAGGGCGACAAGGGCTTCACCGACAACACCAAGACCGGCGCGCGAACCGAGATGCGCTGGAACACCAATTGGAACAAGAAGGAGCATTTCTGGGAAGCCGACGTGATGATCGATCCCGGTTCCGAGGGCACGGCCATCATGCAGGTCCACGCGACCGACTGTGCCTGCGAACCGATCTACGTCCAGGTGATCGCGAACGGCGACCTCCGCAACGACGGAAACCATACGGTGATTGCTCACAATATGTGGGGCAAATGGTTCCACATGGTAGCCAGCTACGATCCCGACAGCGGCGACGGGCGCGTGTGGATCAATGGCGACCTGGTGGTAACGCGCAACGATCTCCACCCCCACAGAGAGTGGTATTTCAAAAACGGCGTCTATGGCATTAAGGGCGACAAATCAACCACACACTTCAAGAACGTCAAATTCTGGACCCGCTAGCCGCCGCGTTCACCGCCGACATGTAGCGCCGCCCTCCGGGCGGCTGGAGCGAGGACGTCCCGTCTGACGTCCCGTCCTCGCTGTTCACTTCCGACACCCTATGCATGAATGGCCCCCCCTCACTGTGTAAAAAATCGTATGTTGTTGAAATGATGCTAGTTAGTTGGTCGATCTAAAATTAGCGAAAATTAAGTGGCTGAAAACAAGCGACTTACGACCTCGATACCCTCAAGATCGACGGAATCTTCCCATGTTCGCTTCGCAGAACATGGGGCACCGAAGGCTGACCCTGATTTAATTATGACAACTTTGGAGGCCAAACCCGCCAGGTTGGGAATAGTTATATTTGTATTTGTTTCAGTTGCTTAGGAGCAAGATGGCTCGGGATAGGGCTTGACATCGCTTGAGTTACACCCAGGCACGAGAACATGCGTGTAAATCAACTGGGGTAGGGTAGGCCTGATCCGCCGGCGCATGAACCTCCTCCTTGGTGCAGCTGTCTGCATCCCCAACAACTTCGGCACCGCAGCCAATGTGATGGGTGATGCGCCGGTGCCCTTCAGCACGTCGCGTCTGGAAAAATTGTCAGGCATGGTCAGAATCTCCGTTCATAAAGTCTTTGTTTCACGATCTGGGGCACTGAAAACCATAACGCCCGGTGGCGCTTTTAGCGCTAATGTAACGAGAAACGAAAAAAGCAGTTCAGAACCGTTCACCACCCAACAGAAAATCACGGAAGGAAGGAATAATTGAGCTATAATTTGCGTATGCGACCCGCCGAGCGCAAAATAAAGGTTCGAGAATTCTTCGCCAATCAGGAAGAGTTCATTGATCTCAACGAGCTGTGCCGAAGGTTAAATGCTTCCCGCTCCAGCATTCGACGTGATTTGATCGAACTTGAACAAGAGGGCGTTCTACGCCGGGTTCACGGCGGAGCCATCTCGCTCCAAGTTCGCGACGAGGTGCTCGACTTCGGACAGTTGTCCAACAGCTGTCATCAGGAGAAGATCCTGATCGGTAAGGCGGCAGCCGCACTAATCGAAGATGGACAGACCGTTTTGCTGGCCGGCGGGTCAACCGTGGTCGAGGTGGCGCGGAACCTTCTTGACCGGCCCATCCAAGTGATTACGAACTCGATTCCGGTTGCCCAGGTTTTCTGGGATTGCAAGCGAGTTGAGGTGACGCTTACTGGTGGCTATCTGTATCCTCGCCTCGGCGTCCAGCTCGGTCCATTTTGTGAGCGCATGTTGAGCAACATTTCGGCCGATGTGCTGGTCGTGGGTGCTCGCGGGATCACGGCCAATGGTGTGAGTGATACGAATATGCTGGTGGTCGAGTCCACCAGGGCGATGATTAAGGCTGCGTCCAAAGTTGTCATCGTGGCTGATCACACGAAGATCGGGCGCGATGCCATGGTTCGAGTCGCGAATCTCTCTGAAATCAATACTGTTGTAACAGATGCCGGCATTGATCCCACTCACCGCGATATGCTACAGGAGCACGGAGTTTCGGTGGTATTCCCGCAAGACTCTTCCAGCCTCCCCGAGCGTGAGCATGTGATGCGGGCTCCGGTAGGGAACGGTCGCTAGCGGGAAAGCGAATCAGAGAGAAGAAGCGAACAGCCGATCCATTGCGGCAGAGTTGCGACCTCAACGAAACTCTGCTTACCTTCATTTCCTCTGCGAAATTTACAGTGATCTGCTAGGTGTACCAGCCTCTTTGCAAGAAGAACGACTTGGATTACGACCCCACTCGTGGGCACCGGACAGGGGATTTACAGGGACAAACGCCCATCTTGCGGGTGCGTTCGCGCTGTTGAAACCTTAATCCACCACGCCGTATCTTCACTCTTTCGGTTGGCCTAACGACGACAGGGCAGTGCCATGCTGGCCCTTGTGATGAATTGAAGCGTTCATTTTATTGCACTCTTTCGTCCATTGCTCTCCACATTCTGCTATACTCAGAGCCTCTTCTCGCAAAGCTGTACGGAGACACAATGATCAGACGTGCTGGGATTCTCTCGTTCCTGCTCTCCGCGTTATTCCTTTTGACGAGCGCACCGATCTGGGCGGCAACCTTCGATGTCAAAGCCTATGGCGCAAAGGCTGATGGCAAGAAATTGGATACTGCGGCCATTAACAAAGCCATTGATGCAGCCAATGCCGCCGGCGGAGGAACCGTACACTTCGCTGCCGGAACTTACCTTACCGGGTCGATCCATCTTAAGAGCAACGTCACGCTCTTTCTCGACCGGGGATCCGTGATCGAAGCCACCACGGATGAGCGAGCCTACGACCCGATCGAAGGCAGCCAGAAGCAATGGGACAAATACCAGGACTTTGGCCACACGTACTTCCACAATAGCCTGATCTGGGGCGAGGACCTGCACGACGTCGCTATCCTCGGGTCCGGCATCATCTATGGCAAGGGCCTGACGCGCAGCGCCAATAAGAGAGTGGGCAACAAGGCCATCGCGCTGAAACTGGTGAGCAACGTCACCATCCGCGACATCTCGATCCTGATGGGCGGACACTTCGGAATCCTCGCCACCGGCGTGGACAACCTGACCATCGATAACATCAAGATCGATACCAACCGCGACGGCATTGACGTGGATTCCTGCCGCCATGTGCGAATCTCCAACGCTTTTGTTAACTCCCCCTGGGATGACGCCATCGTTCTGAAGGGCACCCACGCCCTGGGTTTCGCGCGTGACAGCGAGGACATCACAATCACCAACTCGAGAGTCAGCGGTTTCGAAAACGGCACGTTCCTGAACGGCACCAATAAGAAGAGCGGCCCGGAGGGGCATGGCCCCACGGGTCGCATCAAGATTGGGACCGAGTCGGAAGGCTCGTTCCGCAACATCACAATCTCGGACTGCGTTTTTGACTATTCCCGCGGCTTGGCGCTGGAGAGCGTCGACGGCGCCGAGATTTCAGACGTCAGCGTCAACAACATCACCATGCGCGACGTCGTCAACGCGCCGATTTACATTCGCCTCGGGGCCCGGATGCGGGCACCCGCGGGGGTGCCGATTGGTTCGCTTCACCGTGTGAACATCAGCAACGTCGTTGTCCATGGTGCGGACACGCGCTACGGCTCGATGATCATGGGCATTGCCGGCCATGACATCGAAGACGTAAAACTCACCAACATCCGCATCTACCAGGCTGGCGGCGGCACGAAAGAGCAGGCAGCAATCGACCCGCCGGAAAAGGACAAGGAGTATCCCGAGCCGTACCGCCACGGTGACATGCCGTCCTACGGATTCTTCGTCCGCCACGTCAAGGGCATTGAGTTCAACAACGTCGAAGTCAGCTACGCAAAAGAAGATGCTCGTCCGGCTTTTGTGCTCGACGACGTTAAAAACGCGGATTTCAACTTGCTCAAGGCCCAGCACGCTTCTAGTGTTCCAACCTTCAGCCTGAAGAATGTGGACGGTTTCAGCCTGTCCCACAGTTCGGTGCCGGATACCAAGTTGGGGACTGTGAAGGAACAGCAATTATAGGGTGGTTCATCCGCAACGACAGCAGCGATGGCGGATGCCCGACTTCGACCGGCGAATATTAATTTTAGGAGATAGTTTGAAATGATTCTCGACTTATTCAGACTTGATGGCAAAAACGCGCTTGTAACGGGTTCTCAGCAGGGACTGGGTGCTGGCATCGCGCTGGCTTTGGCTCAGGCCGGTGCAAACGTCGCCTGTCATGGGCTCGATCCCGACCGCAATGAAGTTTGCGGCAAGATTCGCGACTTGGGGCGCAAGTCTTTCTACATGCATGGCGACGTTTCGGATGCGAAAGTCTGCGAAGCCCTGGTTTCCCGCACCGTGTCCGAACTCGGATCAATCGATATTCTGGTCAACAATGCAGGCACTATTAAGCGCGCCCCGGCAGCTGAGTTCCCGCAGGAGTACTGGGACCAGGTCATCGCCGTGAACCTGTCATCGGTGTTTCTGCTGACGAAACTGGCGGGCCAGCAGATGATCAACCAGGGTAAGGGCAAGATCATCAATATTGCCTCGCTCCTCTCTTTTCAGGGTGGCGTATTCGTTCCTTCCTACACCGCGGCAAAGTCCGGCGTGGCCGGCCTGACGAAAGCTTTCGCAAACGAGTGGGCGGCGCGCGGAATCAACGTGAATGCGGTTGCCCCAGGTTACATGGCGACGGACAATACGGCTGCTTTGCGCGCCGATGAAGACCGCTCGAAGGCGATCCTGGGACGCATCCCGGCAGGGCGTTGGGGGGAACCCTGCGATCTCATGGGCACCGCCGTCTTTCTCGCGTCTCCGGCAAGCGATTACGTCCATGGGCACACTCTCTTGGTGGACGGCGGCTGGATGGCTAGATAAGTTTGCCGGAACATGAAGAGCCGGTCAGAAGATGCTGCTGAAAAGGCCCCGATGGTTATCAACACCATCGGGGCCTTTTGATCGCCGCGGGTTGCACGTTACTCGACCGTAAGTGGAGCGGCCAGGCTGCCAACCTTGCCGCTGAGGTAATCCCGTACAACGAAGCGCACCGAGTATTGAGCCGGCGGAAGGCTCAGATTGTTGCTGTAGATCAGGCCGACGCGCTTGAGGATCTTCAACTTGTCGGGAGATGCGTGTAAATCGACAACCTGGCCGACCGTGCCGGCGACCGTTCCATCGGCGCGCCTGGCGATAGCAATCACCTCAACCTTCACGTGATTGTTGTCGCTCTCGTCCACGGTGAGGGAGGCGGGTGTCAGCGCGACGTCGAACCAGGCGGTCGTAGTCGTGTCCTTGGGAGCGTGGCTTTGAACAGTCCAGCGCATTTGAATCGGCAAGGCCGTGAAATCGAAGGGCGAGGCCAATGCGCTTTCCACGTCGGTGTTGCGGTCCCTTTCGGGATCGGCGGTCGTTGCTACCAGGAAGCCGGTGCGCGAACGTACCTGGACTCCGGAGCGGCGAACTTCGGCCTTCAGCTTGTGCCAGCCCGGTTTGTCATCCTTGTTGAGGTAATAACCCAGCACATAGTAGCTGGCTGCATCGTTGGATGCCTGACGGAAACTCTTGCTCAAATCGTTAGTGTTGTAGAAGGGTTCGCCGCCGGTCATCTCCGCGAGGTCTTTGAACGTGTCCAGATTCGCGCTATGGGTGCGCATTTGCTGAATCATCCCGCTGGGGGCAAGCTGCGCGTTTGATTTGACCCTTCCCCCGCTCATCGTGGTGGAAGGTATGGCGGCGGACATGGCTACGGGATTGACTAATCCGCGCGCGTCCACCGGATAAACGGCGAAATTGGCGTTGCTGAGCGCCTGCCACATGTGCTCGTAGGAATAGAGATTGTCACTCACGTCACCGTCACCAGCGATTGAAGTCAGTTGATTGTTGTTGCCGGCAAGAGAGAACGGGAAGCCTGCAGTGACCCAGATGAGCGACTTGCGGCCGGGAACTCCGGCATATGCCTGCGCTATCTGGTTCAGGTTGTCGTAGGTCCACTGAATGACCATCTGCCTTTGGCCGGCCACTGCCGCCTGATTCGCGCTGTCGGCGAAAGAATTCAGTTCGTCCACCTCGGTCTGCAGAACCGTTGGATCGATCACCTCCGTGGATGGAATCTGCCGGGCATAAGAGGCCTTGCCAGTGACTTTCGAGAGGGCGGCCATCAGCACGGCCGTGTCGGTTGTGAAGTCATGGATTACCTTGACGCCGCCAGATGTGAGCATCACGAGCGAGACGAGGGAATCGGGATCTACGCTCTGCGCGAGGTACTTAATCATCTGCTTGCGCGCATAGGCCTGATCTGTCAGAGGCGTGTTGATGGTGTCGAGAGCGAGAATCACCAGCCTCTTGGCGCTGTTGGCACCAGGGTCGTTGGTGAAGATTGACTTCTTGGCGGTTTTGTCGGTTTTGCCGTTCTTATCGCTCACGGTTGGCTTCGTAACGGGAGCGTTGTTGGCGACGACTTCTTCGAACACGGCAATCTTGCTTTCCTTACCGTCCTCGGCGAGGCGGAAATCTTCTTTCTTAAGTCCTTTCACATGTTCGCCGTGATGATCAGTCACGACGACGGGAACAAGCACGAGTTCGGTATGGGAGCTAAAAGTTGCAATTGGCTCCTCCTTCGCACCTTTCTGCGGTTCGGGCTGGCTCTGTCCATTCAGGAGGACACAAAACAGCAGAACAAAAAGAGTGGACAAAGAAACGAATAAACATCTTCCCGCACTCCGCGGAACTGAAGCGATTCGATGCATTTTAGGATGCACCTCCCTCGGTGATTAACTAAGGAGCGGACTAGTGTTGCGAGCCATAGTATTCCGAAAGTGTCCACAAATCAACGCGTATTTATCCTTCGATTGTGGCAATAACGAAATAAATTGGATAGTTATGAAGCTATTTGTCTTGACCAAAATGGGAATTAGGGTTACGTTTGTTACCACTTTCCACAGAGTGTACCCCGACTTGATCAGTTAGAACCAGGCGGGCAGGCTTCCCAAGAGCCAAGATGGCGGAGAGTTAAGTAGCGATGAAGAGGGGGCATTAGCCTAAATGAACACTTTAGTCAGGCGGGTTTTTCTTGTCTTGCTGTGTTGTATGGCGCTGTTGCTAGGCGCTCCATTTGCCACGGCCCAAGATTCACGCGGTGCGATTACCGGAATTGTGAGCGATTCTACAGGGGCAGTTATAAGCGGCGCCAAAGTTGCAGCCACTGGGGACGCTACCGGTGTGGTAACTACGGCAACAACGAACGAGCACGGCAACTACGCACTGCTTTACCTTGACCCGGGAACGTACACGGTAACGGCAGAGCACGAGGGCTTTAAAAAGCTCGTGCAAAAGAATGTCCAGGTCACGGTCGGCGGAGAGTTCAAGTTCGACGCTAAGCTGTCAGTCGGTAACGTGCAAACCCAAGTTTCCGTGACTGAAGAGGCGCCGCGGATTGAGACGGCAAACGCAGACGTCGGCGTGACGATGACGAACCAACAGATCGCTGACCTGCCCTTGACTGATGGCAACCCGTTTACATTGGCCCGTCTGGCGCCGGGTACGGTTTTCACCGGTGACCCGACATTGGCACGCCCCTTCGACAACGCCAACGTGTCGTCACTTCAGGTCAACGGCTCGAGCGGCGCCATCAACTACGGACTGAATGGCTCTCCTAACAGCGGCCACCAGCTCGGTCATAACAATGTCCTTTCGTTCATGCCTCCCGCGGATGCGTTGTTCGAATTCAAGATGACGACCTCCGGCTACAGCGCGCAGACCGGCCATACGGCGGGGGCAGGCGTCAACATCAACACCAAGAGCGGCACCAACAAGTTCCACGGCACGCTCTACGCGCAGAACCGCAACGAGGCGCTCGCGGCGAACAACTTCTTTGTTAACAACCTCGGAGAACCGAAGCCGATCATGCGGTTAAATCATTACGGTGGAACGATTGGCGGACCGGTGGACATTCCGAAGGTTTACAACGGTCACAGCAAGACGTTCTTCTTCTTCGCAACCGACCACATGATCGATTCGTTCCCCAGCCCCGCTCCGACGACAGTTCCTACCCTGGGTGAAAAGGGTCTGGACGCGAGCGGCCATCAGCTTGGGTATCTTGACTTCGGTTCTGCTTGCGGAACAGGTTTTTATTCAAATGGACTGTGCAAGGATACTTCAGGAGGGCAGCTCTATAACCCATTCACCGCGACGGCCCCGCCGAACTCGACGAACGTAACGCGTTTGCCTTATCTATTTAACCGAATTCCGCTGTCCGACGTTAATCCGGTCGGTCTCGCCATCGCCAACTTCTTCCCCAATCCCAACACTGCGGGCCTGCCAGACGGAACCAATAACTACTACTCGCCGAACAGCCGCCAGGACTTTTTCCATTCGTACATGGGCCGCCTTGATCACTTCCTCAGCGCGAGGCAGAGCCTGCACGCCAACTATCAGCAGAACTGGCGCAAGGAACATCGCGACAACCCGTTTGGGGTGGTAACCAACCCGGTCCTCAACGTCACGATGGCGCCGAAAGGAAACGATCTTTTCTACACCAACTACGGCGGACAGTTGGGGGACACGATCACGGTTTCAAACAGTAGCGTTCTCGACCTGAGGCTCGGGTTCTCTCAGTTCCGCGACAAGCGTCGTCCGCAGGTGTTAGGGTTTGATCCGGCAACGCTGGGACTGTCGACCTCTGCCACAGACGTGATCAAGCAGCTTACCGGCGTCGGGAATTACATGCCCTACTTCAACATAAGCGGCCTCGGTAGCGTGGGCAACACCAACTCGCGCTACGAGGACGACATCAGCAACACGGGTTACGTGAGTGCGACCCTCAACCGAATGATGGGCAAGCACATGCTCGCCTTAGGGTATGAAGGCCGCGTTATCCGTGAGAACTCGGCGAACTACGGAAACCCGCTCGGTTATTACGACTTTACCCAGAATTACGTTGAACAATACTACAATTCGTCGTCCGAAGGCGGCTGGCAATCGCTGGCCTCGCTGATGTTAGGCCTTCCCTATAGCAACTCGAGCTACCTGAACCTGAACGACAACTCGGCAAACCAAAGGCTCTTCCATGGCGCTTTCATTCAGGACGACTGGAAAGTGGGCTCCAAGGTCACGCTGAATCTCGGCGTGCGCTGGGAGATAGAGGGCGCGCCGACCGAACGCTTCAACCGGAACATCCTGGGCTTTGATCCGACCGCTTCGAGCGCTGCCAGCGCTGCGGCCGCGTCGGCATTCGGCCCCTCGACCACCGGTTGGGTGAATGGCACCTTTACCCCGCCACCCGGCGCGTGCGGCGTCAATAATACCTGCCCGGCATTTACGGTTTCTAACTCCCAATTCCTTGGCGGGCTTTACTATACGAATAGCAACAACCGCTCGTTCTACCAGGTGAGTCCGTATAACTTCCAGCCCAGGTTCGGCGTGGCTTTTGCCCCATATTCCACTACGGTGATCCGCGGAGGCGTGGGGCTGTATTCCGTCCCGCTGAATGGCGCTAGCGACAACGGCTCTCCGGGCTTTAACCAGATCGGCTTCTCTCAACAGACGAAGGCCGCTTATTCGACACAGACCAATGGCTTAAACTTCTTCGGCCTGAATACCTGCAATCCAAGCCCCTGCCCGCAAGCGGGAACCATCTACAACATGTTTCCGGCGACCAATCAGCCCGGAACCAACAACGGCGTGGTCACGCCAATCGGCAGCACCTTGGGTCCGGAAACGGATTGGGGGCAGAGCATCGACATCTCGCCTCTTCCCGTGACGGGAAACCCGAAGATAGGGAGAGCTCTGTCGTGGAGCTTTGATATCCAGACGGAACTGCCGGGTAAGTGGACGGTCATTTTGGCCTATGCAGGCCGCAAGGCATGGCACCTCGAAGAAGACAGCAATTACCTTAACGCGGTTCCGGCACAGTACTATACCCACGACCCGCTCAACGAAGCCGACAATATGGCGATGTGGAATACTGCATTGACGTCTAACGGTGTGAAGAGTGCGTCCGGCCCCGGCGTGCCGTCGCCCAACCTGCCGATCGGCAACCCGTTTAAGAACCTCATCGGCGCTAACAATAGTTACTACGCCACGTCCAACCAGACTCTTGCCCAGATGGTCAGGCCTTTCCCGCAGTTTGGGACCATCACCACGGGTCTGTACAACGCCGGTAGCTTCTACAACGGCGCCTCAATCCTGCTGGATCGCAAGTTTGCGAACGGCTACCAGGTCTACTTCACTTACACCCGGTCCAAGGCAATGGCCGATAATGGCTTCCTCAACGACTTTGAAACCACGCCGCAGCACCATCTCGACTTCAACGATGCGCCGAACCGGATCGCGGCTACCTTTGTCGGGCAACTCCCGATAGGACGCGGCCGGAAATTCGCGAACAACCTGCCGCGCTGGATCGACGGCATAATCGGCGGCTGGCAGTCTGGCATCGTTTACCAGTACCAGACGGGCTTCCCGATTAACCTTAGCAGCTACGACACTTACTACAACGGCGACTGGAACCAAATTCAGCTCGACTACAGCGCGAACACTATCGCGCATGGTGTCGTATACAACGTTGCCGGCTTCTATCCGTACGGTGGGGCGCTCTGTGCAAAGCAAGCAACGGATTCAACACTCAAGGGTGTGTGTTCCAGCGATGCGCAGATTAATCTCTCGACCTATCACTACCGCACGTTGCCTCTGGATTTCGGCAATTTGCGAAACCCGGGTCAGAACAACTGGGACATCAACGCTGTTAAGAAGATCCGGATCAAGGAGCGGTTCACGTACGAACTCCGTGCCGACTTCTTGAATGCATTCAATCACCCCTGGTTCAATGGACCGAACAATGATCCAACCAGTTCGAGCTTTGGACAGATCACGAGCCAGAAGAACTTTCCGCGTACCATCCAGCTTGGTATGAAGCTGGTGTTCTAGGCGACATAGCTACCACGCAGAGAGTCTACCCGGACTCATCTGCGTGGTGGTTTTTCGCAATAGGTTTTCTTGAACCGCGGCCCTGGTCCACGGGATCGACCACTCATCCAAGGAGAACTCTGCAATGTTCCGAAAGAGCACACTTGTCATAACAGTATTCGGCAGCCTTCTGCTCATTGGCAGCGCTATACCCTCCCAGGCACAGACCAGTGCCTACAACAACTGCGAACTGCGCGTACGCAAAGCCGAACAGAACCTCGATAAGGCGATCAAAAGGTACGGCAAGGACAGCCCCGAGGCGGGGAAGCGCAAGCGCGAACTTATGCAGCAGCGTCAGAAGTGCCAGGTGCAGGAATCCCACGGACGCAAGTTTTAATTCAGGATTCAGTTCGCCAGATAGCACAGCTACGTCACGCGGACCGGCCGCTACGGTCAGCGGACGTCACTCGTGGTGAAACTGTCGGCACTTTAACGACGCGTGGGCAGCAAAAAGCCCACATAACAGCAAAAGACACCAAATAACAGCATAAAACGCCACAAATAATGAAAAAAAGGCTTGCATTTATCCAGAGTAGATGCACAATTGCAACACGACGTCAACTTTCCTTTCAGGTCAGGTGTGAAATGTTCATTGGTGCGAGGCTTGCCCGTACTCTAATGCTGATTGCCTTTCTTTTGGTGACCCTGGGGTCCAGTGTTGCATTTGCAACTGCTTCAACTGCTTCAAATGTGAATACAGCGAGGGCGGTTCCTTACATCTCGAGCTACACTCACGTGGCGACGGGACCCGCACCTGTTCAACCCTTTAGCGTCGCGATAGATTCTGCTGGAAACATCTATGTCGGCGAAGTCAAGGCAGCTACGGCCGCCAGCGCTTACGTTGAGAAGATTGACGCCGTTACGGGACAAGTCACACAGTTTGCCGGTGGTCTGGCGCAGGCTCTCACCCCGGGGACCTCAACCTGCGCTTCGCCCGATCCGGCAACCTCCGGCCCCATCGTTAATACGGTCGGCGACGGTTGCCCGGCGAATCAAACCTACTTGGGAGGCGCCCATGGCCTCGCTACGTGGAAGGACCCGGCCTCCAACGTCGAGTACCTATACATACTCGACGCCATGAACTACATCCACCGCGTTAACCTCGCTACCGGCATGATGGAGTGGGTGGCGGGCGTTACCAATCCAGCAACGGGGGCTGCTACAACCGGATGGAACGGTGATGGTCCGGTTGCTACGGCCCAGCTGATGGGGCCTGCGGTGGCCGCTGGCATTGCCATGGACGCAAATGGCAACCTTTACTTCGGCGACGGTGGCACCAACGGTCCCTCAATTCGAATGGTAAGCAACAATGCCACGACTTGCCAGACTGCACAAGGTGGCCCCTACACAGCGCCCTGCCTCATTACCGTCGTTAACTACACTAGCAGTACGACGACAAAACCCGTTTACGCTTGCGAATTGGGCTATCTCACCGTTTCGACAGCCATGAGCGCGACGACTAATGGAGTCTGGGGACTGGCCTTCGATGGTAGTGGCAACCTTTATCTGGCCGAGAACAAATGCAACGCCTACCGCAAGGTGAGCAAGAACCCGCAAACGGGCATCGTTGACCAGAACAGCACATTCAGTACCATCATTTACGGCGCCTCAGGAACTCTCACCGCCAAGTACATGGACACCACAACACAACCAATTGTCAAGATGAATGCCCGAAGCGTCATAGGCGTTCCCGGCAGCGATGATATGTACTTCGCCACCGGCGCTTACATTTGGCTCTACGATTCAACCACTGGCTGGGTGCGCCCGATCGTGGGGGGATCGACAGGCTGCACCGGTACACCAAATCCGACCACTGGAACTCCGGGCAGTGGAGCAAATGAAAACGTCGGTTGTCCCGGACCCTACGTCACTATTTATCCCAATACCGCCGGCGGTCAGATGGCGACCGATGCGGGTGGCAATCTTTACATCGCTGATTACAACAACTATGCGGTAGTCAAGTTTGCAACCGGTGACGACTTTGTCGGAACCGCGCCGCAGGTAAAGAATTCCACGCCGGCCACCCAATATGTGTTGCTGCATGGCCCTTCGCTGACAGGAGCCACTCAAACGGGTGCTGCATTCACCGCTGCCCTGACGACGAGTTCCTCAACGTTCACGCCGCTCTCTGATGGGGCCCCCGTGCCGCTCGCCGCCTTTCGGATGCAATCTCATCGCATCGCCCTCAGACGGCGGAACAGAGTGCGTCATGGCTGTTACGTACGGTCCGACGATCTTTGGACTGGAAACTGGAACTCTCACCCCCACGGACTTGGCTTCCGGCAACTTTCCGGCCTTCCCACTGCAAGGTTTCGGAAATATTCTGACCGCAAATGATGTCTCGGTGAGTACTGCTTTCCAGACGGCGGCGACGATAACGCTGGCAACGAACGATACCATTCCCAGCGACACCCTGACGTACACGATCGTAACCAGCCCGGCGAGCGGCACGCTTGATACCGTCAACGGCAACCAGGTAACGTACACACCGTTCCCTGGCTTTGTTGGACCCGACACGTTCACATACAACGCCAGCAACGGCACCACCAACAGCAACACGGCCACGGTCACAATTACCGTGTTGCCTGTGCCACCGGTGGCTAACGTCCAGTCCGTCACGGTGAGCTACAACACCGCGACCCAAATTACGCTGAACGCAACCAGTACGGGCACCCTGACCTACACGGTCGTGGCCCAGCCGGCGAATGGAACACTGACCGGTACCGCCCCCAACCTCACCTACACGCCAGCCCCTGGCTACTCCGGAGGGGATAGCTTTACCTTCAAGGCGACCGACAGCTACAACCAGGACAGCTTGCCCACAACTGTTACGATCAGCGTGATGTCGGCGGGGGCAGCACCGGTGGCCGCGTCTCAGTCCGTCACCGTGAGCTACAACACTGCGACGCCAATCACGCTGAGTGCAACCGGTACGAGCACCCTGACCTACACGGTCGTGGCCCCGCCACTCGAATGGAACCCTGAGCGGCACCGCTCCTAACCTCACCTATACGCCGGGCTCTGGCTACGTCGGAGGCGACAGCTTTACCTTTAAGGCAACCGACAGCAACAACCAGGACAGCGCACCAGCCACGGTTACGATCAACGTGGTGCCTTTGCCACCCGTGGCTAACGGCCAGTCCGTCACGGTGAGTTACAACACGGCGACGCCAATCACGCTGAGCGCAACCGGTACGGGCACCCTGACCTATACGGTCCTGACCACGCCCACGCACGGAGCCTTGAGCGGTACCGCCCCCAACCTCACCTACACTCCAGCCCCTACCTACGTCGGAGCCGATAGCTTCACCTTCAATGCTAACAACGGAGCGGACAGCGCGACCGGCAACAGTTACGATCAACGTGCTGCCTGCGGCACCGGTGGCCGCGCCTCAGTCCGTCTCTGTGAGCTACAACACCGCGACGCCAATCACGCTGAGCGCAACCGGTACGGGCACCCTGACCTACACGGTCCTGACCACGCCCACGCACGGAGCCTTGAGCGGCGCTGCACCGAACCTCACCTACACGCCAACCTCCGGCTACGTCGGACCGGACAGCTTCACCTTCAAGGCCAACAACCAAGTCGATAGCGCACCGGCCACGGTCACGATCAACGTGCTGCCTTTGGCACCGGTGGCTAACGCACAGTCCGTCACGGTGAGCTTCAACAGCACGCGGCCAGGCAATTACGTTGAGCGCAACCGGTGCGGGCACGCTGACCTACAGCATCGTAACCCAGCCGGCGCATGGAACCCTGAGCGGTACCGCCCCGAACCTCACCTACACGCCAACCACTGGCTTCGCCGGAGCCGATAGCTTCACCTTCAAGGCCAACAACGGAGCGGATAGTGTTCCGGCAACCGTAAGCATCACGGTGAACGCTGATTTGACGTGGGCTCTCGCCCCCACAGGAACTACGACCACAGGATCTACCTCTGCGACCGTGGTGGCTGGCAACGCGGCGTCTTTCTCCCTACAGCTTACGGGTTGGACTGGCGCGACCGGTACGGTGACATTTAGTTGTAGCGGCGCTCCGACTGGCGCGAACTGCTCCGTCTTGCCCAACACGGCAACGTTGAACGGCACCGCTCCGATCCCAGCCCTCGTTTCGGTGACAACGAACGGTGCAACAACAGCTGCGGGCTCCGTCACGCCAATCAATCCCAGCAGCAACTTGCCTTGGGGATTGCTATTTGCCGTGACGGCCCTGTTGGCAACGCTGTTGGCTTCAAAGAAGAGCAATCTGCAATGGCGCCTGATGGGGGCTTGCGCAGGGTTAGTGATGGTTCTGGCTCTTAGCGCTTGCGGCAATAGTCAGAGCCAAACAGCCGGCGCCAGCTCTAAAACACAAGCTGGCAGCTACACCCTGACGGTCACCGCGACGTCGGGAACCATAGTCAAAACCCAGCAGCTAAACCTGACCGTACAATAGGTATTTCCCACGTGTCTTGGCATTTGAAATGACCTATTGTTTTTGCGCCCCGCCGATGATGGCGGGGCGCATTTTGGTGTGCCGAGCATGTTCGACAGCTTGAAGGTGGAAGTCCTATTGCCGGGTTCGTTGGTCCAAACGGCGCGGGAAAATCTACGACCATGAAGAATATGCTTGGACTTGTCTATATCCGCCCGCCCCAATTTCGCCACCGGAATGGACGACTGCAGGGATCCCAAATGCGGACGCCAGAACATGGCAGTTCCTAATTGCGGTACTCGGAACTCCTGCAATCTGCTGGGCAGCAGCAGTCGCTTACTTTTCACAACGTGACATCACCGAATCAAGGAGTTGGCCGACCAACCTGCCTGAGATTAGAGAGCTTGATCCATGACTCACCGCGTGCCGGTCCTATTTAGGCGATCGGTCATTTTTGGACTCTTCCGCTCACTCGGATTTTCCGGCACGCCGTTGGACTGTGTCTCGTCTTTGGACTGCGCCTGGATCTCGCGGGGTTGAAGATGGCGATCACCATGGTCAGAGCCGGCGTTTGTTGCCCTTGTCCTCGCACAAGCGCCGGCCCTGATCTGTTTCCACTATCTTTGCCTTAGCGGTGACTGCGCCTCCGCAGTGGTGGACGTGCTGACGTGCGGCGCCCGTACCAAGATCGGCAAGCGCAAGTAAGAGAACGATCCACCCGCGTCGTCGACCACATTGACCTGGCAGGTGTACCAACCGGGGCGCAGCTTCGAGAGCGGCACTTCGAGCTGGAACGTTGCTGCCTTACGGCCGGGGTCATTGAGTTCAAGGGTTTCCATCAGCGGCGTTTCGTAGGCTTTCACCTTGCCGCTGAAGAATTGAATGTTCGTGAGCAGGCGGATCGAACCCTTCTTCACGGCCTCTTGCTTGCCACCGTCGCTACGCTGCGAGGCCGCGCCCGCCGCCCCGCCTTCGGCGTCTTTCCCCTTCGCGGGATCGTAGACTTCGAAGTAGAACGTGAGCTGCTGGTCGGCAGAGAAGACGTGTGCGAGGTTCTGAATCAACTGCGTATTTCCCTGCGCCAACGGGTTCTGCTTCTGCTTGCCGGCAGGACCGCGCTGGGTGGAGAGTACGACAGCGCTCATCTTGAGCTGCGTTTTCTTCAAGTCAGGCACGGTAAAGCCGGTTTCAAACGATCCGACTTTGCCGGACTGGTTTTCGCGCGCGACGATCTTGAGATGGTATTTGCCGGGCGGAAGCATGAACCCGGTGGTGTACTGAATGTTCTTCCGCGCGGCCTCCCGGGATTCGACCGCCAGCTTGATCGTATCGCGAACGGCGCCGATCGGGAACTTGGTGGACGCTTCTGTGACTCCGCCCATGATGTCCATCGTGGCCTTGTCCTTGTCGCCGTTCTGCGTAAACGGAATTGCGGCGCCGGGTACGACCATTGAGACGGGAACGAAGTACTTGTCGTTCGTGATGCGGAAAAAGGCAGTATCGAGATAGATGGGCAGGTCGGTGCTGGGAAGTTGCGCCATCATCTCGTCTTGTAGCTGTTTCTCGCGATCTTCCTTGGTGAAGTGGACGTAATCGCGAGGACCGTAGTATCCGTGGCGGAACTCGATCTTCAGGTCGCGGCGCGCAAGCTTGACGGTAATGTGTCGATAGCGGCCGTCCATGGCGTTATTCGTGCTGCGATAACCAAGAACGTAGTAGGACGAAGTGTCGTCCTGGACCTTCGTGAATGCCTGGTGGAAGTCGTTGGAGTCGAGGAACGACTTGCCGCCGGTGTCCGCGGCAAGCGTCGTCAAGGTCTCCTGCGAATTGAAGTTTGAGTCGAGGTCCCTCTGCACCGCGGCACCCGAGTAGGCCGACGTGCCGCGCAGGGAAGCCTTGTTGGCTCCTCCGCCAGGAGGCAGCGCCTGAAGTCCGCGAATGTCCACCGTGTAGAGCGCCATGTTGGCGCGAACGGCGGCGTTTACCGCGGCTTTGAGTTGCGCTTCGTTTTCGAGTCCGGTTTTTTCCATTCCACCGCTGAAGTAGAGCACGGACTTTTTCTGCTCAACGTTGACCAGTGCCTTGGCCAGCGACGAGATCGCGGCAAGGCGGCGGTCGGTGTTGAACAGGTTGTACTCAGTGTCATCGACCGTGTATTCGGTTCCGTCTTCGGAGCCATCGGTGGAATCGCCGGTGTCGCCCGCTTCGAATCCTTCCCCTTCGGAAATGCTGAGACGCTTGAGCGCGGCCAGCAAAGCGGTTTTATCGGCAGTGAAGTCCTGCGGGACCTGCATCGAGTCGCCGAGCGTCACGATGGAAACGAGATCGGCGGGGGCCATCTGTTTGTTGACGTAGTCGTTAGCGGCCTGGATAGCGCGCTCGGCTTCCTCGGGTTGCATCGATGTGAAGTCGAAGAAGATCACGATCAGGCGGCGGTCACGGACGGATTCGCGTGAGACTTTCTCGCTGGTCATGATTTTCGGGACTTCGCCCTGGACAGTCGTCTGAGTGGGGCCAGCCTCGGGAGCTTCCGCCGTCATGGAGTCGGGCTTTTCGACGTCGAAGGAGCTGACGCGCTGGGGCTTCCCGTCTTCGAGCACGGTGAAATCCTCGCGCTTGAGATCGCGCACCAGATTGCCGTTCTTGTCACGGGCGACAACGTTCACGAGCACGAATTCGGAGCTGACTTTGAATGTGTAGCCGGGTTCTTGCGGTTGGGCTGCTGGTGCGGGCGCAGAATTCTGCGCCCCCAGCGGAGCCATCAACAGCGTTGCGGAGAGCAGTGTTGCGAGCGATTTGTTGAGTAGCTTGGTCATGGCGCTTAGAACCTGAACCGCATGGAGATTTTGACTTGGCGCATGCTGCCGACACCTGTCACTCGGCCGAAAGTGCTGTTTTGGGTTGGCATGCATACACCTTGCGAATCGAATTGGCACGTGTAGTTAGTGCCGATGGACGTGTACTGGGGCGTGTTGAATACGTTGGTTCCGTCGGCGCGCAGCTCGAAGCCCATCATGTCCTTAATAGGGATTTCCTTGGCCATGGACATGTTGAACGTGAGCGAACCGGGGCCGATGATGGTGTTGCGTCCGGAGGTACCATACGTGCAGGTCTCGACGCCATTGGTCATTGTGCACGGGCTGGCGAAGGCGGCGGTGTTGAACCACTCCCCGACGCTTGGGTTGGAAAGGACGATCGGTCCTCCGATATAGTCCGCGCGGAGACTGCCGTTAGCACCACGAGACAGATCTGCGTTGTTTCCGAGGACATGGGCGGTGAAAGGCTTGCCGGATGCAAGGCCAAAGTTTCCGCTCAATTCCCAGTTGCCTAGGATGCGAGATGTCGGACCACCGGAGGCGAGCCACTTGCGTCCTTCGCCCCAGGGCAGGTTATACGTCCAGGTGCCAGTGAATTTGTGCCGCTGGTCGAAGCTGGAGAGACCGCGTTCGGCGGAAAGGTCCAGATCGTTTTGCGCGACATACGATCCCGATCCTCCGATGGACGATGCATTGTCGATGGATTTCGAGAAGGTATAGGTGCCACCGATCCCGATGCCGTGCTGCAAGCGTTTCCGCACGCTGATTGTGGCGGCGTGCATGATTGAGAAACCCTGGGATGTTTCCCAAAGGAATGGTGAGACACCGGCAGGGGGAGTCGGCGCGCGCAACATGTCGAGCCCGGTCCCCTTGGCGCCGTTATAACCGATATTCACGACGGTGCTACTGGCAATCTCGCGCTGGATGTTCAGGTTCCAGACCTGCACGTAACCAAGCCGATAGTTCGGGTCGATACCGTAGTTATTCGCGAGCGAGTTCACCCCCACTGGGCAGCTTCCAGCCGTCGGGCATGTCGGAAAGCCGATAACCGGAGTGATGTTGCTTGCAGGCGTGGCTGAGGGAAAGGCAGGCAACGAGAAACAACTGATTCCCGGCAGTGTTCCAGAGGGACAAACTATCGTGTCTGAGAACGCGAAGGGCGGCTGCATCGACAACTGCGAGACGATTCTGCTGTACTGCCCGATGTTGTAATTAATGCCGTATCCGGCGCGTACAACGGTCTTCTTGAAGGGCTTCCACGCAATTCCGATGCGCGGAGCGAAATTGTTGGGATCGGAATGAACCAGACCGGCAGGATATCCGTTTTGGCTCGGCTGGACGGGAACGACGCTGGTGAATCCAGGCGTGACGGCAAGATTGACGAGCTGATTATTAGCTTCAACGAAGGGGGTTACGTATTCATAGCGCAACCCGATATTAAGGGTCAGATTAGATGCGACCCGCCAGTCGTCCATTGCGAAGCCATCGTAGCTGTTCTCGCGGAACCCGTACATATTGTTGCTGTACTTTATGCTGGCTTGGACCGGAAGTCCGAGCAGGAAGTCGGCAAAATCGTTTCCGGTGGCATAGCCGTTAAAGGTGTACGAGCCGTTTGGATTAGGCGCGCTGAGAAGATCGATCCACGTGCGTCGGAAATCGCCTCCGAAACGGACATTGTGCTTGCCGTGACGCCAGAGCAGCACTTCGCTAAGCTGGAACGTACGGTTCCGGCGGTTGGATGGGGTGAAGTCACTGAGGCTGGCATCGCCGTTCGAGAACGAAATGGTTGGAAGTCCCCAGTCGGGCGGCGCCGTCGCAATATCGGTAAGTCCAAGGTTGCCCGCGACGTTATTAACACCAGCAAAGATGTTCCGGGTATTGGACTTGCTCTGGTTGAAATTTGCACTGAAATTGCTGGTCCATCTGCCTCGGTTGAGGGTATAACCGGCGTTTGCCCTTATGCCCTGCGATCGACCTGTGCTAGCGATACCCGGAAACGGGTCGAACTGATCGTTATTCCTGTTCGAGTAATTGAACCCGAAGTTAGCGGAATTGCGGCTGTGGCGCGACCCGTTGTTGCCACGCCCCGGTTGACTCGCTCCGAAGCTGTGCGTGATTCGCAAGGCGAGGACTGTCGTGTCATTTAGACCGGAGTTGGAATAAGTGTAGTTCTGCGTTCCCGAGGCGTTCGGAAGCGGAATGAACTTGAGTAGGGCGGCCGAAACTGGGTTGATACTGTTTACCGGAATCTGGTTATTCAAGAACGCCTGGCCAGTTGCCGGATTGGTGACCGGTGCCGCGAACTGGTTGGGCAACGTGCATTGCGATTGGTCGGTTGCTCCATCCGGACAGCCGCGCTCGGCTAGAGTTGGCACAGTCAGGAAACCAGTCGTCGGACTGGTCGCCCGCGTGACATTCATGTTAAAGAAGAAAAACGTGTTCTTACCCGCGTCAAAAAGCTTGGGAACCCGCAGTGGACCCCCGACACTCGCGCCGATCTGGTTGTTAGAGAAAGCAGGTTTTTCAGGATTGTCGTTCAGAGAATAAGGCGTCGCGTTGAGAGCTGAATCAGCGAGATTGTATGCGATTGAGCCGTGTATCGTGTTTACGTTGAAATGTCCGTTACGACCGGGGCGACCGCCGCCGCTCATGGTGAACATTCCGGGGCCGCCACCGGGGCCACCGAAGCCCTCGCCGCCACCTGGAAGGTCTCCGCGAGAGCGCATTTCCTCGATTCGGTCGCGAACATCCCCAATGTCATGGCCCATATCCTGCGTCTGTCCCATGTTGCCGGCGACGCTGACTGATTCGTTGGCTGCCTCGGATGAATTTGCAAGCGCCGGCATTCCTTGCAGCGGCGATTCGGAATCGGGGGTCGCACCAGTTTCCTGTCCGCTCGAGGACTCGTCAACGTTCATGCGGCGCGCGCCACGATCGGCATTGCCGGATTCGACTGCGCCGGGCATCGTCATCGCTTGTTCCATGCGCAGCGCGTCCTGCGGTCCAGACTTGGGCGCGCGCGAAGCGAGCACCATCTCAAGATCGATCTGCGCGCTGGAATTCGCGGTGCTGATGACGACTTCCTTAGCGGCCGTGGCAAATGCCGAAAGTTCGGCGCGAATCAGGTAACGCCCATTAGACGGCACCGTAAACGAATACGAGCCGTCCGTATCGGTTGAGGTAATGACTTTCTTGCCGGTCAGCGTGTTGGCGGCGCTTATGGTCACTCCCGGCATGGACATGCTGCCGAACTTGACGAAGCCGTGAATGGTGCCGACCGTGGCGACCTGCGCCGCAGGCGTCGTGTTCTGCGCGAACACAGGAACGCCTGCGACCATGAACGCCGCCGTGGCACAGATGAGGAGATGTCTCGTTCGGTTGAACATGTGGGCCTACTTTGCTTCTCCAGGAGTTGGCTGACTTGGGTTTTCTGTGCGTCCCGCGGGCCGGGGAGGGAAGATACGGAGGGATTGCGGCACGAATGTACCGTTCTTCAATTCGCCGGGGCCGCCGACACGGTCACCAATCTTTATGTCGAGCAGCGTAATGCTTTCGCCCTTGGCATTCGCGAACGATGTGTTTTCATTGGCCTCGATGACCTGCTGAACACTGTCAGGGCGAAGGATCGTGAGCTTTGTTTCTTCAATCTTCTGAACCTGGCCAGTGATGAATTTCTTGCCCAGATCCTCTGGCGAGAAATTACCCCCCAGAAACCTGCCTGAACCCATCGGGCCGCCGATCATAACCATCGTGGCGGTCAGCGGGCCATCTTTCTGTTGTTCGCCGACAGCGAAGACCGTATCGCCGACCTTGAAGTCGGACAGCTTGGCGGAATCGCGTCCTTTACGGAACTTGGTGCTGGACGTGATCTTGACGGTGACGGCCTTGCCGTCGCGGGGTTGAAGATCAATCGCGTCCGCGCGAATGGCGGTGATGGTTCCGGCAGCGTGAGGTTGATTGGCGCGACGGCCTCCCTGGCCGCGCCCGGGCTGATCCTGGGTGAAGGCCAACGTCGAAAAGAGGAGGGCGATGATAACGATTACATTTTTGAGCAGTTTCATAATTTCCTCGAAAACAAGTTGCAAGTAGCTCAGTATCAACACCGGATAATCGGAGTAGTTGTTTGAATACTCGTGTGATTACTTTTCTTTACAAAGTAGACGAGAGGGAACGGGCGCCAGCAGTGCTTCAAAATCGTTCAATCAATATAATGCTGGTCTCGCGGGCGTTGACCTGCACTCAATCACAATTGCATCTGACTGCAACCCACCAGAGCTTGCTTCTACACGCAATTCGCCCACTTCATTTGTGCTCTGCACGATTGCCTGACAGCGGCCACTGAATAGTTTTCGGCGGTCCGCCTTGTCCGGTTCGTGGCTGCTTGGATCGCCGTTGCCCACGCCGATGAGTTTGCCGTTGCCGGTTATACGAAAAGTTACATCGGCAGCGCAATCTGGAACTACTCGCCCTTCGTCATCGACTGCTTGCACGTCGATCATTGCGAGGTCTTCGTGATCGGCTGAAATGTCTTGCCGGTCAGTGTGCAGCACAAGTTTCACAGCGCTTCCGGTGGTCTGTCGTGTATCGACAAGGACCTGCTTGCCTTGTTTGTAGCCTCGTGCTTCCAGTGTGCCCGGTGCGTAGCGGACCTTCCACGCAAGATGCGAATTACGCGGAACGCTCTGTCGTCCCAGGCTCCGTCCGTTCAGGAAAAGCTCTACTTCATCGAGGTTGCTGTGACACCACACATCAATTTCCGCGCCTTCCTTGCCTAACCAATTCCAATGGGGAAAGAGGTGTAAGACCGGTTTGTCGGTCCACCACGCCTGATAGTAGTAGAAGTTGTCCTTGGGGAAGCCGCACAGGTCGAGGATGCCGAAGTGCGAACTGGTACACGGCCACTTGTAGGGTGTCGGTTCGCCGCGGTAATCAAAACCTGTCCATGCGAATCCACCAGCCAACCACGGGCGTTCAACGTAGAATTTCCACCATGCTTCCGCGGTTGTTGCCCATCTGGGAAAATTCAGGTCGTATGCGCTGAGATAGCCCGCCTGTGCATCGTTAGCGTAGATGCCGCGCGTTGAAACGGTGCTCGCGGTTTCCGACCCAATACAGGGCTTTCGCGGGAATTTGTTGTGGAAGTCTTCGACCTTGCTCTCATGGTAGTTGAATCCCTGGACATCTACTACGTTGGAAACTCCCTGGCCCCAGCCGCCATTCATTGCGATGGTCACGGGCCGAGATGGATCCAGCCGTCTAGCCAGTTGTTTCATCGTGCTCGCGATGCGTGCGCCGCGATTTGTCCCCTGCTCGGGTTCTTCGTTGCCAAGCGACCAGATCACGACGCTGGGATGGTTCCGGTCGCGACGCAGCATCGCCTCAAGCTGCTCCAGACCTTCGGGAGTCGATGACATCTGGCGCGTCTCATCCATCACCAGCATCCCCAAACGGTCGCACGCATCGAGCACTTCTGGAGCCGGGCAGTTGTGCGAGGTACGATAGGCGTTGCAGCCCATCTCCTTTAACCGTTCAACACGGTAATGATGAAGCCGGTCTGGCAAAGCTGCGCCTACTCCCGCATGGTCCTGATGATTGCAGGTCCCCTTTATCTTCACCGGCTTCCCGTTCAGAAAAAAGCCTTTATCGGCATCGAAGCGGATGGTTCGTATCCCAAAAGTTGTCTCGTAGCTATCGACAACCGCGCCGGAGGTCTCAATCGTCGTGACAGCACGGTACAGGTTAGGCTCCTCGATCGACCACAGAGCAGGATTCCTGACAACGACTTGTTGTTTAAGCTCATTCCGGCTGCCGGCGGAAATCGTTATCGCTGCGGGCTTCGCATCGGCAACGACCTTTCCCGACTGGTCAAAAACACGTGTTGCCACACGAAATAACGTTTCGGACTCGCTCTCGTTGTCTATTTCAGAGAGTATGGTCAAATCCGTCGAGCCCGAACGCACGTCAGAGGTTACGAGCGTTCCCCCGCGTGCCACGTGGACAGGATGGGTCTTCAGCATCCATACGTGCCGATAGATGCCGGCGCCTTCATAGAACCAGCCTTCACCCAGCGTAGCGTCCACGCGCACGATCAGGACGTTCTTGCCCCCGTAATTCAGAAAATCCGTGACGTCAAAACGAAAGGGAGCGTAGCCAGACGCATGTCGCCCGAGGTATATCCCATTGAGCAAAACGACGCAGTCGCGGAAGGCACCGTCGAATTCGATCCATAACTTTTTGCCTGAATCGTCGGCCGGAATATCGAACGTGCGCCGGTACCAGCCGATACTGGTCTCGGGATACCGCCTGCCGAGCGGCTTGAAGCCATGGCCTACGAGGTCCGGATCGTCCTTAAACTCAAGCTCGACGGCCCAGTCGTGTGGCAGATCAATGGCCTGCCACTTGCTATCGTCGTAGTCCGGCTTGGAAATCGCGAGCATGTTTCCGGTCTTGCCAAAAAGCTTCTGGCCCGTGTACTGAAAGTCCTGCGCCGGATCGGTGGCGTGTCCGAGATGAAAGTGCCAACCGAAGTCCATGAGCAACCGCTCGCGAACGCCATTCACATTGCCGGTGACTGCTGATGCATGGACGCCGGCCCCATCTTGCGACTGTGTCTTCGAGGCGAGGGCGGACGACTGGGTCAGCGCATGTGCAGGCCTCAAAACTCCCGTAGCCGCCGCCCCGGCGGAAATTGCCAGCCCGCTTCTCAATACGTCACGTCGTGTCCAATCCGTCATGCAGTTCCTCACATCCGAGTGATCACTCTTGCTTAGGCGGACTCATCCGTAGCGCGCCACGGCACTCTCGTCCGCCTTGCGGTCTATCTTGACGCCTGGGCTGCAGAAGGCCCATTCGGGCGAACGCTCACCGTATCGGTGGTTGCCGTCGCTCCCTGGCCGGCGGCGTTCTCTGCGGCTACATCGAAGCTGTAGGATTGGCCGCTTTGCAGACCGCCAACGACGCCGAACATCGTGTGTTTGCCGTCCAGAGTCAACACCGAGCGGCCCGTGACCGCGACCTTTCGCTCAGTGGGGTGAACAATGAACGTGTAGGCGGTTACCGGGCTGCCGCCATTATCTTCGGGCGCCTGGAAATGAATGCTCACGGCACCGCCTTCCGCGTAGGCCTTTACATTCCTGGGTGCGGAGGGGACATGGATGGGCGCACCTTTGAGAGAAATCGGCTGCGAGGGCAAGGAGGGAGAGCTGCTTCCATTTGCATTTGCCGCGGTTACTGTGAAGGTGTACTCCGTGGAATTGGTTAACCCCGAAACAACCGCATATCCCTTGTTCCAAAGATCCGCAGCCGGAACGGTAACCTTGTCGCCCTTGGACGAAGTCACCGTGTAGGACTCGACCGGCGCGCCACCCTGCAGAATCGGCGGGTTCCAGGCGACGTAGGCAATGCCATTGCCTGCGGCCGCTGCTACCCGCATCGGAGGCTCGGGTGCACCCGCGCTGAACTTCTCGTCGAGAATCTTTTTGTAATTCGGCTGAAGTCCGGCATTGTCCACGATGGACGCCGGCGCGTCAGCAATGGAAGTGATGATGCGATTATCTTTGACTGTCACGTCCTTCGCTGCGGAGTCCGGGGTGCCCTGCTGCCAGTAGTTGCTCCGAACGTCGAGCGGATCGTAGTTTTTGCCGTCGCCGCCATTATAGTAATTTCCGTGACGGCTCCCCCAGTTGTCGAAATTGGTATTGAAGATGACGTTGTGGTCGATCGTGATGTTGCAGGAACCATTATCGGTATAGATACCATGTCCCGAACCGAACTGGTCGCGGACGACGGTAGCGTAAATCTTTTCGCCTTCGCTCAGCTTGCTGCCGGTTAGTCCTTGTGTGTAAATGCCGCCGCCATCGGCCAGCAGCAGCATGTGATCGAAAATAAGGCTGTGGCCCAGCGCATTCTTCTCGGAAACGTTGGATTGCCCTGCTTGCTTGATTTTGTCGGGCCAGCCACCCCAGCCGAACGACACCCCGGTGTAGGGGATATGATCGATCTGTTGATGCTTGATCGTAGTGCGTTGCGCGTACCCGACCCATATCCCGACGCCCCCGTGATACTCAGCCGCGATCTCGTAAATGTGGTTGTTGAGGACCTGGTTGTCGCGAGTGACATCGCCACCTGTCGCGAGTGGCAGGTTAACATCGCCGAGTTCCAAACCGTTGCCCGAAATGTCGGTGAAGACGCAGCCTTGAACCAGGTCAGATTGCGAGCCGTTCCCCAACTCCAATCCGGCCGCGCCGAGATGGACGAAGGCATCGTTCAGGAACTGAACATTTGTGTCGTTCGTGAAACTGACATTGCCGGGAATCTTGGTCCAGGCACCGAAGGGGCAGGCTCCATCGGGAACCAGTTTGCACAGACCCTGCTTGGCGTAGCCCTCCGGGCCGGTAACTGTGAAGTTGGCCTGAATCTCCGAGAATCCCTCGCTTGTGCTGGGCTGCAACCACGTTCCGTAGGAGAACTGTAGGTGAGAGAAGACGAGGTTGTGGACCGGGCTATCCTTGGCGCCTTGAGCGGAGATGAGTTTCTCGAGCACCGGAACTTCGGCGTCCGCCTTGCGGAGGTCTTCGCCCGCGCGGGGCACATAGTAAATGAGGCGCGCCGATCGGTCGAAGTACCACTGACCGGGCGTGCCTAGCAGCTCAAAAGCGTTTTCAATATAAGCCGGACGTTTGCCGACGCTGGCGGGCCCGACCAGATTGGCGGTGCGGGCACCGTTCGGCAACATTATCCGCTTGGTGGAATTGTCCCAGCACGGCCGGGCCATCGTAATGGTCGTACCCTTTATGCTCGCAACGGGACACCGTGGCTCGGTCCACGGTCCCAGGCCGTAAGAGCGCTCCGACCAGATCGCGTTGCCACCCGTGTAGACGAACTCGATGTCGCTCTGGTTGCGCCATTCCGACATCGCCGCTGAACCGGCGACATAACCGGTGCTGGTCGGCATTACCTCGAAGGGAAGCACGCCGCGTGCGCGTTGCGCGCGGACTCCATTCACAAAGAGTTGCCGAGTATTATTCAGAGCCGCGGGTGCCGGCGCAGACCAGATGTTCTTTGCAGCGTTCGAAACCTTCCATCCGGTAACCTGGGCTCCGCCGCTGATGACCGGGCGCTCTTCGGAGAGGGACGTATAAATTACGTTGTGTCCGTTCATCCCGGAGTCGGAGGCATCGAGTTCCAACGGTTTAGAAAGGCGATACACGCCGGTGCTCAAATAGACGGTGATATCTCCGCTCATGCGTTGGTTCAACGAACGCACCAGATCACGGGCGCGCTGCAATGTCCGCACCGGCCGAGCCTGGCTGCCAGGGTTGCCATCATCGCCGTCTGGAGAGACGTAGAGCGCAGTCGCCGCGTGAGGCGCTGAAATAGCCTGGCACGACGCAACGGTTGTTGCCAAAACTACCGCGGCAAATAAAAAGGCCAGCATTGCGATCGACTCGAGCGCCGCGGCTGATTTCTGGCGTGCCTTTGGAGCAGAAAATGGTATGCGCATAGATCTCTCCAGCTTCTCGTTCCTTAATTTTCGGGCGTGGAAGCGATGGGCAATACGTTAGCGCTATAGTATGCCGAATGCAACGCAAAAATCCCACGCCAAGTCTTGAAGCGGTTACTGCAAGCGCCACGGCATTCAATTAGTTTCAGCGCAATTACGGATTTGTTTGAATTGTTATGACTTCCGTTGACATATTAACGGTTTCAAAGTACCGTTTTGAGACCTACCTTTAGCGGTAACGCCTTTGACCTTGTTACCAGTAAAGGGTATCCATGAAACGCGCTGTTGTTCTGTCCCTTGCGTGTACATCGACCTGCTGGTGGAAATAGCCTGCGAGATGCCGGGCGTTTAGTGAACGGCGATAGAAAAGGGTCCAAAACTTATGATGAAACTTAAGACTGCACTGTTGGTTTTAGCCACAATTGCCTTATCTGGCCTTTGCGTTGCGGCAGAGAATGCCGCGCCCACCGCAGCTCCAAAGGTCTTTTTAGCGAACCCCATCGCTCTTCGCGACTTGCGCGCACAGATCGCAAAAGGAAACTTTAAGGGGCCTGCGCTTGAGGGATTGCGCTCAGAAGCTGACAGGCTCCTGAAGATGGAGCCGGTTTCCGTCATGCAGAAATCGCAGACTCCGCCCAGCGGCGATAAGCATGACTACATGAGTATGGCGCCGTACTTCTGGCCTGATCCGTCGAAGCCGAATGGGGTGCCTTATATGCGGCGGGACGGCGAGCGGAATCCGGAAATCAGCCAGTTATCGGACCACAACAATTGCGGCAAGATGATCACGGCCACGCATACGCTGGCATTGGCGTATTACCTTCTAGGCGAAGAGAAATATGCGGCCAAGGCGACGGCGCTGTTGCGCGCGTGGTTCCTCGATCCGGCCACTCGAATGAACCCGAACCTGGAGTACGCGCAGGCGATTCGGGGCATAAACACCGGGCGCGGTATCGGGATGATCGAGACGCACGGGTTCAGTTCGACGGTCGATGCGATCGGAATGCTTGAAGGGTCAAAGTCGTGGACGGCCGCCGACCAGCAGGGAATGCAGGATTGGTTCGGCAAGTACCTGCAATGGGCGCGCGAGAGCAAGAATGGACGCGACGAGGCGGCGGCGAAGAACAACCACGGAAGCAACTATGATGTGCAAATCGCTGCCATCGCGCTCTTCACCGGAAATAGAGAACTCGCCAGCAGCATGCTAAAAGCAGAGCCGCAGAGAATTTCAGCGCAAATAGAAACGGACGGCGCCCAGCCGCTCGAACTTGCTCGCACTAAGGCGCTGGGCTACAGCACCTTCAATCTGAGCGCGCTTTTCGAGTTGGCGCGCCTCGGGCAGAACGTCGGTGTAGATCTCTGGAGTTTTGAAAGCAAAGACGGAAGGAGCATCCGCAAGGCTCTGGACTTTCTAACACCTTACGTTAGTTCTGAAAAAAAGTGGCCTTACAAGCAGATTGCCCCTTACGATCCGAAGCAGATAGCCGCACTCTACCTGATTGCGGCGCGCAAGTACCA
This sequence comes from uncultured Acidobacteriota bacterium, assembly GCA_963777415.1. GTDB lineage: Bacteria > Acidobacteriota > Terriglobia > Terriglobales > Acidobacteriaceae > JAEZPW01. The sequence continues at coordinate 408,262 of CAVZQL010000007.1, read as the reverse complement.
GAATCCGCAGTACGAACAAATCGCGCATAAGCTCAATCCCGCCTTCTCGGACGACATTCGTTACGTGCTGGCGGGACTTCAATAATCAATTCAGCGATGCAATTGGCGGAGGAGTGTGCACTGATGAAACTCATTGAAAGTATCTCCAAAACTCGGAAGGGCGACGAGTCCCGTCACTCAAACAATGATGAACAAACCTGTGAAGGCCGGCGCCGGTTCCTAGGATCCTCGGCTGGTATTGTCGGGCTGTCGTTGCTGCCAGGTACGTTGCTGCAAGCCGCCGAAACGACGAAGCCGGCCAAACCAGTTGCAGATCCGACCAACCGCACTCCGACGTGGACACCCGTTGATCCACCGAATACCCCCGTGGGCGACGCGAAAGGGATCTATCCCGGGCGAGTCGTGTGGGTACGCGATCCAGCAGCGACCCCATGGAAAGGTGATCTCAAATCAGGCGGGCACTGGTGGGACGACAAAGGTGTGAACCAAGCCGCGGTAGATCGCATGACGTCGCGTGGTTTGCAAGCGCTAACCGGCGCGAAGAACGATCGTCAGGCCTGGGATAAGATTTTCCAACACTACAATCAAACTTACCAGCGTGGCAGCGAAGGGTACCGCAAAGGCGAGATGGTGGCGCTGAAGCCAAATTGCAATAACTGTTACGCCGGCTACTCTGATGTGGACGATCAGATCGATGCCAGCCCGCAGGCGGTGCTCGCGATGCTTCGTCAGCTCGTGCATCAAGCAGGTGTGCCGCAGGACAAAATTGTTGTGTACGACGCCGTGCGCGTGATTCCCGATCGGATGTATAACCCGTGCCACGCTGAGTTCCCGGGCGTCATCTGGATGGATTCGAAGGGTAACGGCACGAACGGCCGGCAGCCGGTGAATTGGCACAAGGAAGCGTTTTCGTATTCTGTCAGCGAAAACAATCAGTGTGGTACGAGTGTTCCGGAGCTTGTGTTCCAGTCGACCTACTTAATCAATATGTCGCTGCTGAAGGGACACCCGACATGCGGCGTTACCATGACCGCGAAGAATCACTACGGCTCGATTAACGACCGCGATCACAAGATGTTCATCAACACCTGGCAGCACCAGATGGGCATCTACAATCCGTTCGTGGATCTGATCGGCACGAAGCAACTCGGCGGCAAAACGATTCTGTTCATGGTGGACGCCCTGTTCGGCACCCGCGATGCGAATGATCCGGTAATCCCTGAGTTTGCTGCCTGGACGAAGCTCTTCGGCGGCGAATGGTCGAGCAGTTTTCTGATGTCCTTCGATCCGGTGGCCATCGACTCCGTCGGATTTGACTTCCTCTATTCGGAGTTCGGCGCATACCTGGCATCGAGCAGGGGACAAGGGCACGATGTTCATGCCGACAACTATTTGCACGAAGCGGCTCAGGCCGGCAAGGCTCCGTCAGGAACGACCTATAAACCCGATGGTGCGTCGCTGACCAGCCTCGGCGTCCATGAGCATTGGAACAACGGCAAGGACAAGAAGTACAGCAAGAACCTAAGCTCGAAAGGTAAAGGAATAGATCTCTTCGTTGTGGGCCCTCAAGCAGGAAAGCGGAGCTGAACGGCGAAAGGTTGCTGATCTCGTTCGAGTTGATTTCACTACAAAGAAAGAGCCCAGATTTGCTTTGAGAAGGATGAGCAAATCTGGGCTTATTCTTTGAACGATTTAGGCTGAGAATCGCGCTAGTGGATCCGCCACATCACCACACCGTGGCTCGGCACGTTGGCGACCAGCGAGTCTCCCTCGAAGGTCACATCTTTGTGTGCCCAAAGATCGCGCCCTTTGGCCGCGGGGCTCAGTTTTAGATCCGCCCATTTGACCTTCACGTCAGCCTTCTCGGCGCTGCGATTGAACACGGTTACTGCCTTGTCGCCGCCGTCCAGATCGCGCACCCAGATTTCCTGATCGCCAGATTGCCAAACGCGCTGACCCTGCTTGCCGGCCTTATCCTGATTGATGGCTATGACTTCGCGGTTCGTGAGAATTGCATTGATCGATGGCTTCATATTCCGCAAGTCGTTACCGGCCAGCAGCGGTGCCGCCAGTATCGACCACAGGCTCATGTGCGTCTCGTATTCGGTGTCGCTCATGCCGCCATTGCCGATTTCAAGCATGTCCGGATCGTTAAAGTGCCCCGGCGCAGCCCACGGCGCAAGGTCGTTCTGCCGGAAGCCGATCTTGCTCATCGAGTCCCATGTATCTTTGATATCGCCGGTTGTGCGCCAGGCGTTGCCTCCAACCTCAGGCCCCCACTTCCAGACGTCCGCGCGCCCGTACTGGCAAAGGCTGTAGAGGATCGGACGCCCCGAAGCGGCCAGCGCATCGCCCATCTTCTGATATACGGCCTGCATTTCGTCGTCCGTATAAAAATTGCGGGCGCTGCACCAGTCATACTTCAAGTAGTCGATGCCCCACGCTGCATAGGTTTTTGCGTCCTGCTCCTCGTGCCCGAAGCTGCCTTCGTATCCCGCGCACGTGTTCGGACCAGGCGAAGAATAGATTCCAAGCTTCAGACCCTTGCTGTGGACATAGTCGGCCAGTGCCTTCATATCCGGAAACTTCTTGTTCGTCGTGATATTGCCTTTTGCGTCCCGTTCGCCTTCCCATGTGTCGTCGATGTTGATGTACGTGTAGCCGGCTTCCTTCATCCCGTTGCTGGCCATTGCATCGGCCATCCCGCGAACGGCGGCGTCATCCACCCGCCCGGCGAACTTGTTCCAGCTGTTCCAGCCCATGGGCGGCGTTTTCGCCAGTCCGTTGTAAGGAACCTTGTGCAGCGCGGGAAGCGGCAAGCGAACTGGGTAGGCGCCTTCTCCCGCCGGGACACGGTGGGCCGCCACGGTCGTCAATGGCTGGTCTGGACGTCGCCGATTCGATACTTGTAGTTCTTCGCCTACCAGCTTTACCTGGTACTGAACGGTACGCTCGTTCTTGCCGTCCATAAGGCTGGCCTTCAACGTAAATCCGTCCCCGTCAGGGACGCTCTCCTTAACTGTGTAATAAAACTGCGACGCGCGTATGTGGCCCGTGATCTTTGAGTCTTCCTGCTTCAGGTCGAAATATGTTTTGCGTGAGACGCCATCCGCTCCCGGATTGCCCACAGCCCAGTTGCCGGTTAGGTCTGCCGCGAAACCGACGGCGGCAGCCAGTAGAAAGACGGGGAGAATGCGAAATGATCGGATGTTCATGGTGGCTGCCTATGTTAGTAAGAAATGCGCAATATGGCAATGAAAAAGTTAGCGCTACAGTACCGCCAAAATAATCGGTTTTCTCGTTGACTGCCCCGTTCCCGTAAGGCATCATAGGCGCGCGATGAAACTCTACAAGTTCCGCTCATTCGCCATTTGTCCCATTGCTTTAGGAATCGGCCTGGCTGCTTGTCCGGGAGACATCTGTGCCCAGCAGACCCCTACCCCTGCTGTTGTTGACGCGAAGACCGCGCCAGCTCCGGCGTCCAAAATCGTGGACAAAGGGCCGATGGCGCCGGCAGTCTTGCCCGGCAAGGGCCTCGCCCAACATGACTTCTTCTATGCCGGGGAACAGAAGCAACAGAAGATGTACATCGTCCGGAAGGGCAAAGTCACCTGGTCCTACATCGACGAAAACAGCCGCGGCGAAATCAGCGACGCAGTCCTGATGTCCAACGGCAACATCGTCTTTGCCCACCAGTTCGGCGTCACCGTCATCACGCCCGACAAAAAGGTGCTGTGGAACTATGACGCTCCCAAGGGATTTGAAATTCACACCGCTCAACCCATCGGCAAGAACCACGTCCTGTTCATTCAGAATGGCAATCCCGCCGTGCTTCGCGTCGTGAACATCGTTACTGGTGCGACCGTGCGGGAGTTCAATCTGCCGACCGGCAGTCCCGACAAGGTACACCCACAGTTTCGCCATGCCCGCATTACTCCAACCGGAACCGTGCTTGTCGCGCACATGGACATGAAGAAGGTCTCCGAATACGATGCGACCGGCAAAGAGGTTTCGTCGTTCGAGATCGAAGGGCCCTGGTCGGCCGTGCGCCTGAACAACGGTAATACGCTGATCTCCAGCAACAAGAAATTCGTGCAGGAGCGCGACGCGAAGGGAAGCGTAGTTTGGGAACTCAAGCCCGAAGACATACCCGACTACAAGATCTCCGGATTCCAAGTCGCAACGCGGCTGCCTAACGGCAACACCTTGGTTAACAACTGGACAAACAGTTGGAGCACGGTGGTCGATAAGTCCAACGCTCCTGTCCAGGCGCTCGAATTCACGCCCGACAAGAAACTCGTTTGGGCGCTACGCGCATGGTCCGATCCCGCCGACCTCGGACCGGCCACCACGATCCAGTTACTCGACGACCCCAGCGCTCCCGAAAACGTACACTTCGGCGACATTAAGTAATGATCGTGTCAGGGAAGTAATGATTCGTGTCAGGGCACGACTTCAGTCGTGCCTCACGACTCGATGGTAGAAGTTGCCGTGGGAGAAGTCGCTGTTTGTGGCCCCGTAGGAGTCGAAACGAACTGGGAGAAGTTGCTGTTTGTGGCCCCGTAGGAGCGAAACGAACTGGGAGAAGTTGCTGTTTGTGGCCCCGTAGGGGCATCCCGAACTTAGCCCCGGACGGAAGTCCGGGGTGGTCAATTGGCAAAATTTACGAGCCCCGTAGGGGCGAAACGAACTACGACACAAAAATGAAACGAAGCCTTCTGCTCATCTTAATCTCCGTCCTCGCCCTGGCCTCGACCCTTGCCGCGCAACAGAACGTCACCGTCACCGTCGACCAGAACGCGCCCGGCATCGCGATTCCTAACGATTACATGGGACTCAGCTTTGAGAGTGCCGCAATTCTGCCGGACGCCAACGGCCACTATCAATACTTCCGGCCTGACAATCGTCCGCTCATTGAACTGTTCAAGACGCTGGGCATCAGGAACCTGCGCATCGGCGGCAATACCTCCGATCGTCCGACGGTGAAAGTGCCATCGCAACCCGATATCGACGCGGTTTACGGCTTCGCCCGCGCTGCCGGCGCGAACGTCATCTACACCGTGCGCCTGCGCGACTCCAAGCCCGAAGACGTCATCTCAACCGCGAAGTACGTCGTTGATCATTACAATCGCGAGACTCTGTGCCTGACGATCGGGAACGAGCCGAACGTGTACGAAAAGGAATATCCGAAATATCGCGACGACCTGAAACGATTCATCGCCGCCATCACCGCTGTTGCTCCGGGAGCGAAATTCTGCGGCCCCGCAACCACGCCCGGCACGGGAGGTTGGGCCGCGAACTTTGCCGCCGATTTCGGCCCATCCGGAAACGTGGTTGAGGTCACACAGCATTCCTATCCCGGAGGCAACAGTCGCAAGGTCACCGATCCCGCCGCAGGCCGCGAGAAGATGCTCTCGCCCGAGTTTGCGCAGCAATATCAGAAACTCTACGACGCCTTTGTTCCAGCGGTGCTGAAGAACGGGCTGACCTACCGCGTGGAAGAAACAAACAGCTTCTTCAACGGCGGCGCCGAGGACGTCAGCAACACCTTCGCCTCGGCCCTCTGGGGACTCGACTATCTTTACTGGTGGGCGGCCCACAACGCGCGCGGCATCAATTTCCACACTGGCGACAACGTCGCCGCCGGAGAAAAACAGACACCGTGCTGGTATGCAACATTCTGGAGCGAACCAGGCGGTGGCTATGTGTCCCATCCCATTGCTTACGCAATCAAGGCCTTTGACCTCGGCAGCCACGGCAAGCTAATGCCGGTTCACGTTTCGACTGGAGCTGCGAACCTCTCGGCCTACGCCGTGCTCGGGACGGATCGCACGCTCTACGTCACCCTGATCAACAAAGACAAGGCTCCGTCCAACGTAAGCATCGCGGCGCAAGGTCTGCGCGGAAAACCAACCGCCATGTTCCTCACCGCTCCCAAATCTGACATGGCCGCGACCGGCGGCGTAACGCTCGGAACCAGTTCGATTTCAACCGACGGAAGTTGGAGCGGTACGTGGGAGGTCCTAAAAAGTGATTCGAAGCAGGTCACCATCACCCTGCCGCCTGCCTCAGCCGCAGTCGTGAAAATCACGCTGAAATAGCGTTTAGTAGCTAGCGTTTGGGAGCGCCGGCGTCCCGCCGGCTGTAGCGGCGGACGTCCCGTCCGCCGCTGATTGCAACGGACAAGATGACAAGAGCTGCTTCCCACTGCCATTGAAGAACGTTTGGGAGCGCCGGCGTCCCGCCGGCTGTCGCGGCGGACGTCCCGTCCGCCGCTGATTGCAACGACAAGATGACAAGAGCTGCTTCCCACTGCCATTGAAGAACGTTTGGGAGCGCCGGCGTCCCGCCGGCTGTCGCGGCGGACGTCTCGTCCGCCGCTGATTGCAACGGACAAGATGACAAGAGCTGCTTCCCACTGCCATTGAAGAACGTTTGGGAGCGCCGGCGTCCCGCCGGCTGTCGCGGCGGACGTCTCGTCCGCCGCTGATTGCAACGACAAGATGACAAGAGCTGCTTCCCACTGCCATTGAAGAACGTTTGGGAGCGCCGGCGTCCCGCCGGCTGTCGCGGCGGACGTCCCGTCCGCCGCTGATTGCAACGGACAAGATGACAAGAGCTGCTTCCCACTGCCATTGAAGAACGATCATGGGTATCGTTGACTGTCCGTCGTAACCATCGTTTCGTCCAATAACGGGCCTCTTTGAAACCTCTTTGAATGCATCGAACTTTATACTACCGATATGTCGCGCTGTTCGCGTCAGGTATCCGAGTCTGAATTGCTTGTAAAGTTCCGCCGTTCTCAATGTTGGGATCTAACGAACTGATTTTTGCCGGCGTCTCTCCTTTTTTCCAGACTATCGAGCTGCGCAATTGACTTGCGCGCTTCTGCTGCTTCCGGTCCAGCGGGGGATTCCCTCAGCAGCGTATCGTATTCCGATCTCGCTTCATCGAGCCGATTCTGCGCCTGGAGGGCAAGACCCGCGACGACGTGTACGTACTCGAACTTCTGGTGCGGAACGGATTTCACTTTCCTCGCATAAAGAAGGGCCTGGTCGAAGCTTCCCGAAAACAGCTGTGCCTCAGACATCAAAAAGCAAAAGTCGGGATTATTCGGTTCTCTCGTCAAAGCCTTTTCGAGCAGAGGGATCGCCTCGCAGAAACTGTGTTGCGCCAGTTTGATCCTGGCGAGGTTTGCATTAGCTGCGGGCAGGTTCGGATCAGCCCTCAAAGCGTTATTCCATGCCTGCAGCGCACGGTCCGTGTCGTTGGATTCCATGTATATTGCCCCGATGTTGTTGTAGGCGATCGCATATGTCGGGTACAGGTCAACGGCCTTTTGATAATGCTGGAGGGCCGCGTCCCGGTCTGCTTTCGCGAGCGCTTCGTCACCTTTATCGAATTCCTTGCGCGCCTTTGCTGGTGTGTTTAGCTCTGCCGCCGACAATACCTTCTGAGTCGAGGGGGGCGTCTTGACGGAGTTGAGCGGCTCGACGCGGACGAACTCCTGGCGGAATGAAGCGTAAGAAGGAAAGTCCAGGATGCCTGAGGTCGTCGCCTTTATTTGTGCTCCACTAACTCTGACGATGTAAGCACCGGAGCCAATTGTGCATGTCACCTCTCCCGTGCCATCAGTGACTCGTTCACAGGGAGTGCCTCCGGATAACGATTCGAATCTCACAACGATGCCCTCTCCCGCGGGGTGATCGTTTTGGTAGACGACCTTCACGGCAACCACGATCGTGTTCTTATCGTCCGATGATTCTTGCGGGCTGCTTGGGGCGCCGCTAACAGTATCGCGAAGCGCCGGGAAAATAAGCGAAAGACTAGATGCTAAAAGCAGGAACAAGATCGTAAGCGTCGCGCAGCGTATCATTTGCGCCACTCCTTCGTGCCACTCTGACTGATGGCCTCATGACGGACACAAAAGCTTCGGCGATACCTCTTAGCGAAGCCGCCGCTAACCATCGACAGTCAGCCCATCTGTTCGTTTTCTGACGCTCTCCTCTGGGAGCCGTTCTAGCGGACTTGAACCATGTCTCGGAAGAGAACTTCAAACTAGACCAAACCATAATGCGCCAGCGAGTAGGTTGCTGAAGTGAGAAACGGCACAAATAGATGACTGTCGTTCCAAACTGGGATTCGCGAACCTCAGGTCCTCTACGTGCGAGAACTGCGGGCTCGATAGTAATCCCACTCGCACCAGCCAACTGCATCTGCACTGGACATTTATCGCGATTGCCCTACCCACATCTGCCAAAGACAGATGTGGGGCAGGGACATACTGCTTCGATTGCTACCGGGTGGAGCGAACCCGTTCCCCGGGCGGGGCTTTCTCCCGCTGAAGTCCAGCGCCTTTTCACGGCGCGCACTATAACGTCAACAATCCGTCGGCAGCTGTCGCCCAACTGTTGCAATCGAATGAGTCGCCTTTAATGGTGGCCCAAAGGCAAATTGTTGGTAGCATGAACAGGCACAAGGGAACAAAAGTGAAAAGAATAATGCTGATACTCACAACGGTGTTCGTGTTTACGACATTGTCTGTATCGGCTGACCCACAACCATTCGTGACGAAGCAAGGTGTGCGATTCGTCTATCAGGGCAGTAACATCGCTCTCTATGGAGCCACTTTTTATCCATCGCCTATAGGCGGAACATCCGCCTGGCACAAAACAAGTTTCACGTCCTACATTGACGAAATGATTGCCGCTGCGCAGGGCGCGGGGCAGAATGTGCTTCGGCCGACCGACTTCTGGAACAAGGGCACTGCGAATCAGGACCCACAGGACCCAGTCGTCTGGCGCAACATGGACTACCTGGTATCAGCCAGCAAGAAGCACGGGATGTTTGTCATCATGGACATCTCGGCCTTCAAGTGGCTGCTGATGGCTAACGGTCAGACCGTGACAGATTCACAAAATTGGTATTCCTTCATCGATTTTGTCGCGGCGCGGTATAAGAATGAACCAAACGTGGCGTTCTGGTCGATTATGGGTGAACCTTCGCCCCCGACTACCGCTGCTGAATCTGACTCCCTCATTGCGTTTTACGACGCAGTGACCACCCGACTCCGAAAAGACGATCCCAACCACCTTATTTGTGCTGGCGCCTTCAATCACATGAACGATCACCCAGAGCTGAAGTGGTGGCAGAGGATATACGCCCTGAAGAACAACGACATATCCGGCTTCAAGACTTATTCCGAGAATGACCTGAAGCTGATTTCTACAATCACCAGCTATGCAAGTTCAATCGGGAAGCCGGCAGTTGACGAAGAATTCGGAATGCCACAGAGTTCGGGCGATTGCAATTGGTCAGGGACAGCTTACAACGGCATCAACACAGATCGCGCCGACTTCTTCAGGCAGGTGTACGAGCGAGGCATTGCCGGCGGAGTGGCCGGCTTTCAGTTTTGGAACCTAGGAAGCGAAATTGCACCGCGAAGTTACGAAATCAGCTCAAGCGCTCCCTGCCTATGGCAGGTGTTGCAGCAGTATTCTCCGCCACCTCGGCCGCCCCAGGAACTTGCCGCAACGGCCACAAGTGCAGGCAACGTCAATCTGCACTGGAGGCCTAACCGTGACGTCACAGTCCGAAGTTACAACGTTTATCGCAACAAAAATGCTGGGTTCACTCCGAGCCCAAACAACATAATAGCCCGGGGGCTCACGACCTCGTCCTATTCCGATTTCGCCGTGTCAGCCGCGAACACCTACTACTATTTTGTTACAGCGGTAAATCAGTTAGGGAAGGAATCTCGCGCATCCGTTCTGAGGGCCGCCACAATATCGTGCCCGGCGAAGCAGCGCCAGCGGCTCCGCGTGTTACATCATCAATGAGCGCTCACCGCCAGCGCCGCCGCTGGCTGTTCGCGGGTGCCCCATCCTTGCGAAGCAAGGGTGGGGATTTTGACTTTGACTCTTCCTGTGTTAGCTGTACGGAAAGTTAAAGTTGGGTGCCCCATATCTGCCCGGTTTTGGCAGATGTGGGCATCCTGTTACCTGCCGGGAGAACGCCGGGTGCCCCATCCTTGCGAAGCAAGGGTGGGGATTTTGACTTTGACTCTTCCCGTGTTAGCTGTACGGAAAGTTAAAGTTGGGTGCCCCATATCTGCCCGGTTTTGGCAGATGTGGGCATCCTGTTACCTGCCGGGAGAACGCCTTTGCTTTCCGGCCACAATGGTTCGATTCACGTTCCCTCCCTCTGCTTCCCCCGCTACCCCTGCGTTGCTTGTCAAGGACCCCCACAAGCCGTTTTGCTTGTAAGTTGCTGAAAACGTGACAAATATATTCTTGCTGGAGCTGTCGGGAAAGGTACCCTCAATCTGGCATACTTGAAAGTAGAGGTTCTAACCGGCGTGTGCGCAGCCAAAGCTGGTAGATCGACCTCGTAAGTTATTATTTTTCAATCACTTACGATTTTACCAAAGTAGATCGATGGGTTAACTAGCTTTGTTTCAACAGCTTACGATTTTTTAGCAATAGGGGGTGGGGGTTATCCAGTGGTAAACACGACGGCGGCAAACAGATCTACTGTTTCGCTACCGCCGCCATCGCCGACGCCCTTGGCCTGATCCCGATGCCGTACTGCTTGAGCTTGCGGTAGAGTGTTGCGCGGCTGATGCCGAGCATCTTGCCCGCGAGCGCCTTATCGGCGGAGGTATTGTTGACTTCGCGTCTTTCTGCGGCCAGGTTCAGTTCGCCTTCGGGGCTGCGTTCACGAAAAGCGGCGGAGCGAAATCGCCCCGCCGTAAACACGCTTCAGAAAGTTTTGCTTTTGTAATTCTTCAAGATCACGACGGATGCTCGACTCTGAGGCATCGAGAGTCCGGCGAAGCGTTTCGATGTCGACGAAATCGCTGTCTCTGAGCATCTGCCGAATTCGGAGTTGTCGTTCAGCAGCTTTCAAACATCTCCTTCCACCGAATTATTGCGGATGCTTGACTACCGGGCGGACGCGCTCATGTCTGCTTCACTTGCCTTCGAGGGCGGCCATGACGGCGTCCGTGATTGATTTCACCATTACATCGAGATTGGTTTCCGTTGGTACGCTCTGCTGAGTCGAGCATGCATTCGGCAGCAGCGCGATCGCGCTGGGCATCTCCAGGTCCGACAGTTGGCACTCCTTGAGATTTACGCCGCCGAAACGCACGTCGGGCAATCCAAGGCGTTTCTTGATCGAGAGAAGATCGGTCGCCTTCTCCTGAGGAATGTAGGACAGAGGCGCACCCAACTGCGACGCTAGCATCAGCGTCCAGCAGTATGTGTCAACCACTTCGGCGTACCATTCCGCGTGCGTGACCGAATCTGCCCAGCACACGATTCCGTGATTCGCCAGCAAGACCGTGTTGTGCTGCTTCACGAAAGGAAGCACGGTTTGCGCGAAGGCAGGCGTGCCTGGAGTTTCATAGGGCGCGAGCGCCACCGTACCCACAAACACTTCGTATTCGGGAATTACGCGAGTAGGAGGCACACGTCCCGTGATCGCATACGCTGTCGCGTGCGCAGGATGACAATGCACCGCGGCCTTTGCCTCGGGCACAGCCTTATAGATTTCCAAGTGCAGAAAAATCTCGCTCGTGCGGGGACGGGTGCCGGCAATCTGATTGCCCTCCAGATCAACCATGCACAAGTCCTGGGGCGTAAGGTCGGCCTTGCTGACCATAGTCGGCGTGCAGATCACGGCATTGGGGCCGATGCGGTACGAAATGTTCCCGCCGTTACCATCGACATACTGGCGCATCCAGAGCTTTTTTCCCACGGCACAGATCTCAGCCTTGATTGCTTCGGCTTCCGCCGAGTAGAACAGTTTTGCGTCGGGCGTATGCGCCTTGTGACCGTTTGAAGAATGACTGGCCGTCTTCGAAGATTCAGCCTTGCCGTTACCATTCGACGAGTGCGCCTCACTCCCACTACCGGTGCGCAAGGTGATGTCGTGCTGTTGCAGGAAATCCCGCGCCGAGGGTGTGATGACGCACCTTTCCGCGACCAATAGCTCCGTTCCCCCCGCTGTCCGAGCACCTTGGACGTCGCGCAATGCCAACACCTTTTGACCAGTTAAATCGATACTCTTCATTCCTTACCTCGGTCCTGTACTTTTCTGGGCGGGCGAAAGTCAGTGGATTGCACGATGACGGTGCAGTAGGCGTCGACGGGTACATGGTTTGGCCAAAACGGATTCGCGGCTTCACGGCCCTCGGTAAATGCCACCATCTGTCCCTCGGCTGCCGCAAGCTGGTCAACCGCGACCAGGTGCTTGCCTCCGCCCAATCCATTTCCAGCCGCCAAATTTTCCGCAGTCACGGGTTCCACGATCACCAGCCTTATCCCGCGCAGTGACGGGACAGCAGTGTTAAGCACGACATGTCCGCGAACAAACCCAAACCTCATGCGCCACCCCAGGCTGCCGATGCCTTCTTCACGTAAACCTGGTCCGCGATTGCCACCGTCACCATGCGCGCCGGAGTTGTGTTCCCTAGCTTCTCGCGGGCAACGTCGCCATCGGTCGATACCAGCACCGTCGAGCCATGCGCTGCTCCCAGCCAATCGAGTACCGCCAGCGGTTCGCCCGCACTGCTGCCATCAGCCTCGAGCCGCTGGCAGATGAGCAAACGGTAGCCCTGCAGCGTTTCATGTTTCGCTGCCGCTACCACGGTGCCGTCAATGCGAGCCAAAAACATGCCTAGATAATCCGCAGTGCCTGTCCGATCGTGATTTGCCGCTCACGTGTGAAGGTGAGCGGAGTGGTAATGCCTTCTCCCGTCGGCGTCGCGATGCTGAAACTCAGGTATCCGGGACCATTCGATCCCAAGGCTGCCGGAGACGCAGCATTGTGTACGAACAGCGTCGTGTTCAGCGCCCGAGCCATGCGGGTAACATTCGCGACATTTCGCGAATGCATGATGGCCGTGTGGCGGTAGCCATGCTCGGCTTTGACCGCCGCGGCGATCGCCGCATCAACATCACTGACGCGAACGACTGGGATAAACGGCATCATCTGTTCTTCCTGTACGAAGGGATGATCCTCATCCGTTTCGCCGAATAACATCTGAGTGCCCGCTGGCACACTAACGCCCGCAGCTTTGGCGAGAACCTCAACGTCTTTGCCAACGAATTCCTTTTTCACGTGCGCTCGGCCGCATCCCTTGCCATCGCCGTCGAAGGTGAACGCCGCGCGCGACAATCTTTCGATCGCTGCCTTATCGAGTTCGAAGGCTCCAGCCCTCCGCATCGAGGCAATAAAAGCGCTTGCTACCGATGCCACCACGAAAATCTCTTTTTCACCTATGCAGAGCAGATTGTTGTCGAACGACGCACCGTCGATGATGGACCGTGCGGCGGCGTCAAGATCAGCCGTCTCGTCAACAACTACCGGCGGATTCCCCGGTCCGGCGGCGATCACGCGCTTGCCGTATTTGCTTGCCGCCTTGACTACCGCAGGACCGCCGGTTACGCATAACAACGCAACCCGCGGATGCTGAAACAACTGTTCCGCAGCTTCGATGCTGGGTTCGCGAATGGTCGTGATCGCATTGGCCACACCGACTTCGCGTTCGATCTCACGGTTGAACATCTGCAACGCGTATTGCGCGACCCTGCAGGCGGACGGGTGCGGCGCGAAGACTGCTGTATTGCCCGCAGCGATCACGTTGATCGCGTTGCTGGCCATCGTCGGCACGGAGTGCGTAACTGGAAGCACCATGCCGATAACGCCCCATGGAGCGCGCTCGATTACGCATAAGCCGGACCGGTCGCTTCTCGCGTCGCTGCGCATGGCCTCGACGCCGAGGACATAGCGAACGTTTTTGAGCTTCTGGATTTTGTGGTCCAGACGACCGACCCGGCTTTCCTCGAGTTCCATGCGCCCGAGCTCTTCTGAACGTTCCGTGCAAATCCGACGGATGATCGAAATGATGCGATTGCGTTCTTCGAGGCTCATGCCGGCGATATGTCGCTGGGCTTCATAGGCGCCATCTACGGCGTCATCTATAGTTGCAAACACGCCGCCGCTCGCAGCAGGCTTGTGCGCGGGGGGGGCGGGCTGTTGCATCTGCAGCTTGATTCGCGCGACAACCTCCTTCGCGATCTCCGCAGCGAGTTGTTCCTGGCTCAACATTTACGGCTTCTCCACCAATGCGCCACCGACCTCGATAGAATCGACGATGCCAATGATTACGGCATCCACTGGCGCTTCTTTGGTCACTGCGGTTAAGCGTGCCGAACTGCCTTGCGTAAACAGCACGCATTCACCCACGCCTGCACCCACGCTGTCTACCGCCACCACAGAACTGCCCGAAGCATGAAGACTGCGATCTTTGTTAATGTAAGGCTGGATCAGCAACAGCTTCATGCCCTGGAATCGCGCGTCCTTTTGCGTGGCAACGACGTTTCCGATAACTTTTGCGATAAACATGAGAACACCTCGAACACTCGCAACCAGTCCGTAACGACGCCCAAGGGCGTAATTACTTCGGCAATAAAGACGTCAGGTCGCCATGCGGACGCGCGATTACGTGCACGCTCTGCACTTCTCCGACGGCGCGCGCTGCCGCCGCACCCGCGTCCACCGCAGCTCGAACCGAGCCCACATCTCCGGAAACAAAGGCGGAGCACAATCCGCTGCCCACCTTGTTCCAGCCGACGAACTCCACGCTGGCTGCCTTGAGCATCGCGTCCGTGGCCTGCACGAGCGCAACCAAACCCTTCGTTTCGATCATTCCAACCGCCATGTTGTTGGCCATTTCTTTTCTCCTGTTAGTGCCTACTTCAGCATGCCTTCGATCAGCGAGTCATGCGGACGGGGAATTATGTGCGACGACACCAGTTCGCCAATGGCTTTTGCTGCCACCGATCCGGCATCAACCGCGGCGCGCACACTGCCGACGTCACCGCGAACGATGGCGGTTACGAACCCGCCGCCAATCTGCACTGTCTTGACCAACTCGACGTTGGCAGCTTTACACATTGCATCGCTTGCTTCGACGAGTCCGACGAGGCCTTTGGTTTCGATCAAGCCGATTGCTTCACTCATCTTATTTATTGCTCCTCTGCGCCTACGAGGCGCTGGCCGCTTTCTTGCTGGGCTTCTTTTCCTGTTGAACGAATGACGGCAGTTCGTCGTGCGGACGCGAAATCACTTGCACACTGACGACTTCGCCGATCCTTGACGCTGCTTCAGCGGCTGCATCCGTTGCGGCTTTAACGGCGGCCACGTCACCCTCGACGAACGCAGTCACAAGGCCCGAGCCAACGGACTGCCATCCCGCAAAAGTGACATTAGCCGATTTGAGCATCGCGTCCGTTGCCTCGACCAGCGCAACAAAACCCTTTGTCTCGATCATTCCAAGCGCCTGTTTCATCGGGTTCCTCTCTTCTTACTTAAACAATTCAACTTTGTCGGCCAAATAGAGACCGCAAGCGTTTGCCTCGTCGGTGTCCATGTGAACGTTGAGCTTTGATGTCGGGTCGATCCGCACGTGCACATTATTAAAGGTGACTCCCGCGGGGCCGCCCACGCGTAACTTCATTAACTCGCCTTGCCTGGTGCCGAAATAGGCAGCTTCCGCCGGACTCATGTGAACGTGGATTGCCGCCCGGATCACGCCTTCCTTTAACTCGATCACGCCGTTCGGCCCCATGATGTGGGCTCCGGGCGTGCCGGAGATACTCCCCGACAGTCGGACGGGAACGCTGTCCAACCCGAGGCTTATCGCGTCCGTGAACGCTAGTTCCACTTGCGAATACTCGCGCATCGGGCCGAGGATTCGCAGGTTCGAGATCAACCGGCTGCGCGGGCCAATCAGCGTCACCATCTCCTTCGCAGCGAAGTTGCCTTCCTGAAACAACGGGCGGTCAAACGTCAGTTCACGACCGGCGCCGAAAAGAATGTCCATATCTTTACGGCAGATGTGCATGTGGCGGGCAGAAGCATGGACTGTGAGCTTTGGTGTTGGCGCTGCCGCGCCACTGGGCCGCCCTAGGTATTCCAGCGCAACCTGGCGAACAATTTCTTCGACCGCCGACCGGCTGATCGTGTTTCCGCCCGCATGTAAATTCGACTTCGTCGTCATGGCTGCCCCTGCGAACTGCCGGCAGGCTGCAGTTCCGACTGAAATGTGCCATTTGCAATGACTGCTGCTGCTGCTGCTCTCGCCACTACAATCTCTTCGTTGGCAGGGAGCACAAGGACAGTCACCTTCGACTCCATTGACGACAGAACACCTCGTCGTCCCACGGTCTTATTCCATTCCTCATCGAGAGCGATTCCGAAGGCCGACAGGTCCTTACAAACTGCGCCGCGAATTTCCGCGCTGTTCTCGCCGATGCCCCCGGAAAAAGTGAGCACATCCAACCCGCCTAGTTCGACCATGAATGCGCCGACGTAGTGCCGTGTGGCTCGCACGAACACATCAAGCGCCAGTCGCGCGCGCCGATCGCCGGATTCGGCGGCCAGAGTCAGGTCCCGGACGTCGCCGCTCGCGCCGCTGATACCCGCCAGTCCTGAACGGCTTGCCAGAAGCGAAGCCATTTCCTCTACATCCAACCCCAGCTTCCGCATCATGAAGAGCGCCGCGAAGGCGTCCATATCGCCCACACGGTTGTTCTGCGGAAGTCCCGACTGCGGCGAAATTCCAAAACTCGTGTCGATCGCGACCCCGTTACGAATGGCGGCAACGCTTGAACTGCCGCCCAGATGACACGAGATATGGCGCAGGTCGGTGCGCCCCAGAAACGACTGCGCCTGCTCGCTCGCGGCACGATGGCTGGCGCCGTGAAAACCAAAGCGCCTGATTCCGTACTGCTCCCGCCATTCGTAAGGAACAGCGTAAGTTGTGGCGGCTTCGTCCATGTGCGAGTAAAAAGCGGTCTCAAATACCGCCACCAAAGGGACTTCCGGGACTTGCTTCTGGAAAGCCCGCATCGCTGCCGCATAAGGCGGGTTGTGCGCAGGCGCAAAGAACGCGTACTCTTCCAATGCGTCCAACACTTCCCGATCCACCAATCGGGCCCCACTCATTGGACCGCCGTGAACGGTTTTGAATCCAACTGCGCTTAGCTCAGACAAGCTGGCCAGAACCTTGCCTTCGCCAGAAATCTCCTTCAGGCAGAGACTGATCGCATCGGCGTAGTTGCCGCATTGGCCGCCTGCCTGCCCTACCCGTTCGAAGCTTCCGGTAGCCAGAATCGTTTCGTCGCGCATGTCAAAAACGCGGTACTTGAAAGAAGTGCTGCCGATATTGGCGATCAGAATCTTCAT
This sequence comes from uncultured Acidobacteriota bacterium, assembly GCA_963777415.1. Lineage (GTDB taxonomy): Bacteria > Acidobacteriota > Terriglobia > Terriglobales > Acidobacteriaceae > JAEZPW01. The sequence continues at coordinate 391,006 of CAVZQL010000007.1, read as the reverse complement.
GTCAGGCTGCGGAATGATATTGACTGAAAATGAACAATAAACTACAGTTCTGGACATAGTCAATCTTAATATTTCACGTTGCTTCACTTTTCAAAGAGGGCGGGACTCGCGAATGGGTGCACTCAAAAGTACGGGACAGTTGCCATCTCAGGTCGCGCCGTCCCTCGATCGAATCGACGAACTCGGCATCGTCGGCGCGGGAGGAGGGGGGTTCCCAGCCTCAGCCAAGCTCAAGGCGCGTGTGCCCCTGGTTATCGTCAACGCCGCCGAGTGCGAGCCCCTGCTGCATAAAGATAAGGAACTGTTACTGCACCGGTCCGAGGCCATGTTCCGAGGCCTACTGCTCGCGATGAATCTGGTTGGCGCCGCCGAAGGCGTAGTCGGAGTCAAAGAAAAGTATTCCGACATCATTGAAACCATTGCATCGCAGGCGCCCGGCGGAGTGCGGGTGAAGCCGCTGCCCGATATCTATCCTGCCGGGGATGAATTCATTCTCGTGCATGAAGTTACGGGCAGAGTTATACCCCCCGGGGGCCTGCCGAAAGATGTGGGTGCGGTCGTTTCAAACGTAGAGACCCTGGTGAACATCGGTTTGGACCGTCCAGTTACCCACAAGTATCTGACCGTGGCCGGCGCTGTTAAGGCGCCGGTTACGTTGCGCGTTCCCATCGGAATGACATTCGGCGAAGTTATCCAGCAAGCGGGGGGACCTTCCGTTGAGCCTTTTGCCGTTCTGGTTGGAGGCGTAATGATGGCGCGCCTGGCACGAGGGCTTGATGAACCGGTGACCAAGACAACGGGCGGTCTGGTCCTGCTTCCCTCCTCGCACAAATTGATTCAGCGGCGAACTACCGAATGGCCGCAAATTCGGCGCCGAGGAATGTCGTCTTGCGACCAATGTCGTTTCTGCACCGATATGTGCCCGCGTCACCTGCTAGGGCATCCGATCCAGCCGCACCGCGCCATGCAGTCCCTCGGCTTTACCAATCCGGCAGAGGCCATGATTGCCCCCGCGCTTTACTGTTGCGAGTGCAACCTGTGCAGCCTCTATGCCTGTCCCGAGGGCTTGGATCCGAAGAGTGTTTGCGCCCAGGCAAAGCCTCTTGCGCGCGAAAAAGGGCTTGTCTTTAGCGGCCGCCCCGAAGATGTTCGGGCCAATCCTCTAGCGCAGTCCAGGCGAGTTCCCACGCGTAGGTTGATGGCGAAACTCGGCCTCAACGGCTTCAACAACGTGGGGCCTCTGGACGAAAAAGTGCTGTCGCCGGATCGGGTCACTGTGCCTCTGCGGCAACATGCGGGTGTTCCCGCCGAACCGGTCGTAAAACTGGGAGATCGCGTTCGAGTCGGCGACCTTCTGGGTGTACCTCCAACCGGAAAACTGGGTGCCAGAGTTCACGCCAGTATTGACGGGGTCGTACGAGAGATCAACAGCGCAGTCGTCATAGAGACATAGGCGGGCAAAACTAAGGAGCGTGAATTGGCCGAAATTAATTCCATTGGTCTGATCGAGGTGTCAAGCGTTGCCACGGGTTTTCTGGCAGAGGACGCGATGCTGAAGGCGGCCTCGGTCCAGGTGCTGCTTGCGCGGACGATTTGTTCCGGCAAGTTCCTCGTCGTCGTGTCCGGCGACGTTGCCTCCGTAGGCGCTTCGGTCGAGGCTGGAGCGGTTGTCGCGGGAGCGGCGCTCATCGAAAAGCGGCATATTGCACGCGTGCACCCTTCGGTATTTCCAGCGCTTTCGATGGCAGTGGATCTGGATTCGCGCAAGGTCAACTCCTTGGGCGTGATCGAGACCTTTTCCGCTTCGAGCACAATCGAGGCGGCCGACGCGGCGGTGAAGTCGGCCAACATCACTCTATTGCGCGTTCACCTCGCCATGGCTCTGGGCGGCAAAGGCTTCGTGCTGCTTACGGGCGATGTCTCCAGCGTTGAAGCGGCCGTTGCCGCGGGATCGCGCATCGCTGCCGAAGAGGGAATGTTGGTGGGGCGCGGCGTGATAGCTGCACCAGATAAGGAACTGCTGCGCGAGTTCTTCTAGGGTTTTGGATCGTAGCGCCGCTCTCCGGGCGACTGGAGCGAGGACGTCCCGTCACACGTCCCGTCCTCGCCGCCTACCCAAATGGTGTCAACCCCCTCCATCGGCCAAAATCGTCGTAAGTTGCTGCTGTGCAAGCAAATATAATCCCTCCGCTCCTGTCGGGTTCCCCCTCGCAAATTGCTAAAATGTAAGTAGGTGGGAACAAGAACCCAGGGTTACCAAGGTAATCTGATGCAGCTAAATGTCTATTTTTCAGCGAGTTACATCTGACTTCGTTAAGCTGAAACAATAACTCCTTTGATTGCAATACTTACGAAAAGTTCCCATAGGGGGTGGGCACAAGCGCGGCCGCGACGCTATTTGCGCAAGCTAGAGTTGCGCACGACCAGTCGCGCCGGGAATAACACCCGTTTAGGTGGTAGAGGGGTCTTGGACTCAATGCATTGCAGCAGAAGCTCTGCTGCTTTTTCACCGATACCGATACTGTTCTGATTGATAGTGGAGAGTGGCACTCGTAGCAGGTCCGAGTAATGCACGTCGCCCGCGCCTATCACCGCCACATCCCGGGGCACGTCTAGTCCGGTTTCGAGAATCGCCGTGATCGCGCCGGCTGCAACCGGATCGTTGTAACAGAACACGCCGTCCGGGCGTCGCTTCAACTGCAGGAGTTTCTGCATCGCACCGTGGCCGGTGCTGTCTTCATGTGCGCCGCTGACCACGTACTCAAGCGGAACTCGCAATCCGTGCTTTTCCATTGTGCGGCGGTAGCCCTGTAGCCTGCCCTTTCCATTCGCAGTCATGGGGCCGCTTACGTGGGCGATGCGACGGCACCCTTGCGCGACCAAATGTTCGGTGGCGACTGCGCCGATTTCCTCATCGCTGACGCCAACGTAGTTAGCTTTTGAATCGCGCACGAGCCGGTCGATGAATACGTAAGGTGTATTGCGGGAATCCAGCAGAGAAACGAGCGAACGGCTCCCGCTGGCCGCAGCTGCTGATGCGATGATCAGGCCGTCCACACCGCGAGCCATGAGCAGTTTAACCTGGCGCAGTTCCGTGTCAGCATTCTCGTGGGAGTTAGAGAACAGGATCTGATATCCAAGCGGTTCGAGTCCTCGTTCGATGCCTTTGGCGACCTCGGCAAAAAAGGAGTGCATCATGTCCGGAATGATGAGGCCGACGAGGTACGTCCGGTTGCTGGCGAGGCTGCGCGCCACTAGGTTCGGCTCGTATTGAAGCTCGCCCGCACGCTGCCATATGCGACGTCGGGTTTCCTCAGAGACGTCCGTATGGTTTCGCAAAGCCTTGGATACTGTCATCAGCGACACGCCAAGATCCTCAGCGATGTCTTTCATTCGAACTGCCACTCGTTCCTCCCCGGCGCAATCCATCGAGCAGTGTGCAAACCTTCAGGCGAAAGCCTCAAACGTATTTTCGCCCGCTCCACGTAAACGCTCACATTGTATCTCCTCATTGTACAAACGGCTATGTGCTTTTGAGCCTGTGCGGCGGTTACCGCGGCGTTTCACTCATAATTCAGTTGTATCGCTAATTTCCCTTACTTTAACGCTAAAATACCATTGACACACTGCCTCTTGCCAGAGTACCTTCTCTCCCATCCCGTCCTGGCTGATTACTGGAGCGAGACGACCAAGAGGTTCAAAGGTTGAAGCCGACGACAAATTTCGTTGCGATTGATCTAGGTGCGTCGAGCGGCAGGCTCGTTGTTGGCCGCTGGGACGGCGAGCATGTCGTTCTCGAAGAGCTGCACCGGTTCGCAAACGCAGGCGTCAAAGTTGGCGGAAGCATTTATTGGGATGTCCTTCGCCTCTGGTCGGAAATCAAGGCGGGGCTTACAAAGTACGTAGCCAAGTACGAAACCAGCCCGGCCGGCATCAGCGTCGACACTTGGGGCGTGGACTTTGCGCTTCTGGACGCTGCAGGGCGTTTGCTTGGCAATTCTCACCATTATCGCGATCCCCGGACTGACGGCGTTCCTAGTCGGCTCTTTGCGCGGCTTCCCCAACGGGACGTCTTCCGCCGAACCGGCGTACAGTCTTTGCAGATCAACACCCTCTTTCAGCTCTTCAGCATGGCGATCTCTAACGATCCACGCTTGGACGCGGCGGCTGCTCTGCTCATGATGCCTGACTTGTTCAACTTCTGGCTCTCCGGGGAAAGAGCCAGCGAATACACGATATCGTCCACAACGCAGATGCTTAACTGCCATGAAGGCAATTGGGCGTTCGGCATGGTCGAAAAGCTGGGTATCCCGTCGCGCCTCCTGGGGCAGGTTGTTAGTCCCGGTACGTCCTTGGCGCACATACGTGGCGATGTGCTTCGTGAGTGTGGATTGAAGAATCCATTTCCGGTTATAGCAGGTGCCAGTCACGATACTGCAAGCGCCGTTGCCGCCGTTCCGTTTCTCGATGAGCATAGTGCCTTCATCAGCAGCGGCACATGGAGCCTGATGGGAGTGGAAGCAAAACAGCCGATCACAACCGATCAGGCGCTGTCACTCGAGTTCACCAACGAGGGTGGAGTCGGTGGAACGATTCGCCTGCTCAAGAACATCACCGGCCTGTGGTTGTTGCAGGAATGTGTGCGGCAGTGGCAGCAGGAAGGCCGGGAATATAGCTGGAACGGACTTGTGAATCTCGCCCGCGAGGTCGAACCGTTGCGCAGCATTGTTGATCCTGACGCCGCCGATTTCCTTGCACCTGAGAATATGCCTGCAGCGATCCGGACGTATTGCCTGAGAACCGGCCAGCGGCCGCCTGAAACCGACGGCGAGTTTGTCCGTTGCTGTCTTGAGAGCCTTGCCCTTAAGTACCGGTCTGTGCTGCACGCGCTCGAGTCGCTCACCGGACGCGAACTGAAAACGATTCGTATCGTTGGCGGAGGCAGCCGCAATCATCTGCTATGCCAATTCACGGCGGACGCCTGTGGGCGTTCTGTGGTCGCGGGTCCGGTCGAAGCGTCGGCGTTGGGCAACGTGATGATGCAGGCCGTCGCCACGGGACATCTGAACAGCATTCTTGCAGGACGGGAACGGGTCGCTGCTTCGTGTGAACTTGCGTTCTACGAACCGGCTTGCGTCGAGCAATGGAGCGACGCCTACCAGAGATTTCGAGATTTGGAGAGAGGGCAGTCTTTCAAGGCAGCCCAAAGTTAATAGTTGTGTTCTGCTGGCCCATTCGGCCCAAGCGAGGAGATAGTAACAAATGCCATATTTGGTTCCTGTATTTAAACGTCCAGACCCGGTAGCCCCCGGGGAAGTGCTTCTCATCGCAAGTGGCGATCTGCGCCAGTCTGCCAACAAGGTCTGCTGGCCGGCACAGGCGGAAGCTGAAAAGACGATCGTAGCGGCCTTCGCAGCCGAAGGCGTCAAGGTTGTTCGTGCACATCCGTACCGCGAGGATGTCGGGCACGGTTTCATTTCGAACCAGCGCATGGGAATGGATGTTTTCATGAACATCGATCCCAACGCGCCGCTCATCGTCGCCGAGTCCGTGTGGCAGTACAGCGGAAACATTCTCGCGGGGCTGCGCAGTCATCGTGGCCCAATCCTCACCCTTGCAAACTGGTCTGGACAGTGGCCCGGACTCGTCGGCATGTTGAACCTCAACGGCTGTCTCTACAAGGCCGGCGTGAAGTTCAGCACCATGTGGACCAAGGACTTCGATGACGAGTTCTTCCTCAAGGGCATCCGCCAGTGGCTGAAAGAAGGCTGCATCTCGCACGACCTGAGCCACGTCAAGAAGCTCGATCCGTCGACTCTGCCTGCCGCAGAGCGCAAACTCGGAAAGGAACTGGCCGACGTCCTGCGTTTCCGCAAGGCCATCATGGGCGTGTTCGACGAAGGCTGCATGGGCATGTACAACGCCATCATTGAAGACGAACTGCTGAACCCCATCGGCGTTTACAAAGAGCGCCTGAGCCAGTCGGCTCTTGTCGCGGCGATGCGCGAAGTTCCGGAGAGCGAAGCCAAGGCCGTCCGCAAATGGTTGGACGATCGTGGCGTGAAGTTCGTCACTGGCCCGAATCCGGAAACCGACCTGACCGACGACCAGATCCTCGAACAGTGCAAGATGTACATCGCCGCGATGCGCATTTCGGACGAGTTCGGCTGCGACATGATCGGCATTCAGTATCAGCAGGGCTTGAAGGACATGGCGCCTGCTTCCGACCTCGTCGAATCGCTCCTGAACAACGTCGAGCGGCCCCCGGTGAAGGCGGCCAACAACGGCCACGAACTCTATGCCGGACAGCCCCTGCCGCACTTCAACGAAGTCGACGAGTGCGCCGGCCTTGATGCGCTCTTCACCAACCGCGTTTGGACGGCCATGAACCTTGATCCCGCGACGACTCTTCACGACGTCCGCTGGGGCGAGCACTATCATGGCGGCGACATCGACGAGTTCGTTTGGGTCTTCCAGATTTCCGGCGCCGTGCCGGCCTCGCACCTGAACGGCGGCTACGCGGGCGCGACCAGCGAACGCCAGCCACCGATGTACTTCCGTCTTGGCGGAGGCACCTTCAAGGGCATCTGCAAGCCGGGACCGATCGTCTGGAGCCGTCTGTTCGTGCAAGATGGCAAGCTGCACGCCGACATCGGACGCGCAACTGTCATCGAGCTTCCCGCGGAAGAAACGCTCCGTCGCTGGAAAGAGACTACGTCGCAGTGGCCGATCATGCACGCCGTGCTGCATGGCGTCTCGCGCGATCAGTTTATGGCGCGGCATCATGCCAACCACGTCAACGTCGCCTATGCGCCTTCTTCCGAAGTCGCCGACAAGGCACTTGCCGCGAAGGCCGCTATGTTGGCCGAACTCGGCATTGAAGTGAACATCTGCGGTTTGTAGACGAACCTTTATTGGGTCGATAGGGGATCAGTGGTGCCCCACGTTCGCGGAGCTAACGTGGGGTCTTCCCCTTATCGCCCCTTGAGGAACTGAGTTGTAAGCTGACTCGAAAGCCAACCCGATATTCTGAGCGGAAATACCGGTTCAAAGCGGGACTGGTGCCTCCTCTAGAATCAAGCATCACGTAAACATAAAGAGAACCAAATGGACAAACGGACGACATCCACAAAGAGCACGTTATTTATCACCCCTGATGGCTCGAAAGTTCTGTTCACGTTCGTCCTGGTCAGTTCGCTTTTCCTCCTCTGGGGCCTGTGCAACGGCCTGATCGATGTGATGGACAAGCACTTCCAGGACGAATTGCACCTGAGCCGCGCCCAATCAGCCTGGGTGCAATTCTCTCACTACCTCGGGTATTTCCTTATGGCAATACCGGCGGGATGGCTGGCGACGAAGCTGGGGTACAAGAAGGGAATCATTGCAGGCCTCCTGATCGTCGCTGCCGGCGGATTCTGGTTTATTCCCGCGACACGAATAAGCTCGATGGTCCCAAGCGGGCGAATCTCGCCGAACGTGGCGTTTGCCGCCTTTCTTGCCGGCGTATGCCTGATTGCGAGCGGTCTGACATTCCTCGAAACGATTGCTAATCCCTACACGACGGCTTTGGGTGATCCCAGGTACGCGGCTACCCGCATCAATCTCGCCCAGTCGTGCAATGGTATCGGCTGGATCTTCGGTCCGCTCATCGGCAGTGTGTACTTCTATTCGACCGACGCGGCAGGCCACAGCACCGGGACGCAGACGCTCTACATTCCGTACGTCGCGATTGCCGTGGTGGTCCTCGTGCTCGCGGTGATCTTTGCGTTTGCGAAGGTTCCGGACATCAAGGCTGAAGACGACTACCACTTGGACAATTCGACCGGCACAGGCCAGTCCATCTGGTCGCACCCGCACTTCACATTGGCGGTAGTCGCGCAGTTCTTGTACGTAGCAGCCCAGGCGGGTATCTTCAGTTTCTTCATCAATTATATGACCGCGGAGGTCCCGAGCATTCCAGCATCGTGGAACCTGGCCATGGGGCATGTTTCCATGCATGCCGGTTTCTTGAGCAATTGGCTGTCGGGCTGGTTCGCGATGGCGAAGAATGGGCACTTTGCCATTAGCAATAAAGGCGCGTCAAATCTGGCTTCGGTCGGCTTCATATGTTTTCTTGTGGGGCGTTTCACGGGGGCGGCCCTGCTCAGGAAAGCCGCTGCCTGGCGGGTGCTGGGTGTGTACGGTCTCCTCAACGTAGTGGCCACGCTGGTGGTCTTCGCGAAGCTTGGGTGGATATCCGTGGCATGCGTGTTCGCCAGCTATTTCCTTATGTCTATCATGTTCCCGACGATCTTCGCGTTGGGCATTCATGGCCTGGGCGCGCGCGCCAAAAAGGGGTCATCGTTCATCGTCATGGCCATCATGGGCGGCGCGATCCTACCCAAGCTCATGGGCTACGTCGCGGATCGCTTCGACATGTCTCGCAGTTTCATCGTGCCTTCCGTGTGCTTTGCATTCGTAGCGTTCTACGGCTTCGCATGGCCGAAGTTGAGCAAGGTCACGGCCCCCGAAGCGCCCGAAGCTGTTGCCGTCGGGGCAGGAGATTAACGACAGCGAGTACATTTACTGAGGAACACGAGCAATGCCGTCACCATCTGTCGCAGTTAAGCCCGCATGGCAACAAGTTCTTGAAGAACGAATGCCTCTCTACGGGCATCGCAACTGGATCGTAATTGGCCGATTCCGCCTATCCCGCACAAGCGCGAGCTGGGATTGAAACCATCGCGTCCAACGCCAGCCAGCTCGAAGTCGTAGAAAAAGTGCTCGCAGGGTTGGCCTCGTCCCAGCACGTGAAGCCGATCATCTATACCGATCAGGAACTGAATTTCGTCAGCGAGCAGGACGCGCCGGGCATCACCACCTATCGTCAGCGCCTGTGTGAACTGATGGGCTACCGTGAAGTCAGCGTTCTCCCCCACGAGCAGATCATTTCAAAACTCGACGAGGCCGCTCAGACTTTCCGTGTCCTGATCATCAAGACCGACATGGTGATTCCCTACACTTCCGTCTTCCTGCAACTGGACTGCGCCTACTGGAACGCCGATGCCGAGGCTCGGCTCCGCCAGGCAATGTCCTGACACAATCTCGCTGCTTCGCCTCTCTGGCCCGGCCTCGCAAGTCGGGCCTTTTTTGCGGCCTGCGACGCTTACAGCCCCTCCCCATTCCAAAATCGCAAGTTGTTGTATTTAGGTGACTTAACCCATCGATACCCCAGCTCCGATTTCTAAGTGATGGAAACAAAGCACTTAGGTGGTCGATATGGTCCGTTGAAAATAAGGGACTTAGCACCTCGATCCTGGGCGTGGTCGAGCCCTCGGCATTTCAAAGAACAATTGCCTTACGCGTATTCAGGATAGAGGTATTTCGGGCGAGTTGAACATAGGTGCCGAATAATTTACGAAATCGGAACAAGCGATGATTCGGCCGACGGGGCGCCCTACCCTTTGAGAAGCGAAGGGTGGGGGTTTTGGTCGGCAGTGCGGCATCCCATGTTTGGTGCGGTTAGGGAAGTCAAAATCCCCACCCTTGCTTTCGCAAGGATGGGGCACCCGGCAATCACGTGGGTGGTGGGTGCTCAGCTCTGAGCAGATAATCCCTATGATGGTGCTAGCTCGTGTGACGGGCAAACTGGTATTCAGCATGGCCCGGCTGATTGACCCTTTCGCCGCAATGCTCGTTGTGCGCCGATGCGGTGCCGTGGCAGCGACCCCATTGAGATCGGGCGTCGTGGGCAAACAGAATCGCTGAGAGGGAGAACGAGACCAAAACCCCAAGTGCCGAATCGTGCTATTCTGGTCAGCCGCAACGAGGGACAACCCCGATTTACCATCTGTTTTCTTGGGCCAGCTACCGAACGCCAAACTAAGGATGGACATTATGAGTTTTGGTGATCCGCTGTTGTTGACGGGCAACACGAGTGGCACTCTGCTTTCCCGCATCCCCTTTCAGCAAGATTCCGGTCAGACGTATCAGGAATGTGCGCTTCAGGAAGTGATCGACCGCTGGCCATACATACTGCCAATTCGAGACTATTACCCAAACGTGGAAGGCGTCTGCTCACTTGGCCGTGAAATACCCGTGCCGATTGCAGGCGACAAGAAAGGACGTATCGATAACCTGCTCGTCACCGACGATGGTCATTTGATTATCGTAGAGACGAAGCTCTGGCTCAACTCGGAAGCAGTGCGGGATGTCATCGCACAAACCCTCCAATACTGCATGGGTGTCAGCCAATTGTCGTCGCACGAATTTGAATGCTGCCTGCGGAGCGGTGATTCTAAAGGAACACGATTAGGCGCAGATGAGACGGTTTTTCAACGCGTATGCAAACTACTGCCGAACGTAGTCGATGATTTTGAGGAAGCCTTTGACCGTCTGCGCCACAATGGCGATATTCTCCTGCTGATCGTTGGTGACGGTATTCGTTCGAGCGCCGAACGTCTTGTCGAATGGATGAACGGAGTGGTGGGAAGTAATCCTTATAAGCTCGGTCTGATTGAGCTTCGCTTTTATGACGTGCCCGACGCCGGGAGGATCATTGTTCCCAGAACATTGCTGAGGATCAAAGAAGCTTCCCGTCATGTGGTAACAATCAGTCTCCGAGGTTTGAGCGCCGAGCAGGTAACCGCAACCGTCACTCCACCAAACGGGGGCACGACGATCATAGTCCCGCCCATTCCCCTGACCGAAGAGCAACTGACAGCACAGATTCGGGCTCAGAACCCGCCAGAAATTGCTGAATTGGCCGAGGGACTGCGCTCACGGCTTAGGGCTTTGGGCGTCAAGACTCGGGGCTTACCCGCATCCGTCAGTTATGGCGTTGAGGTTGATGGAAACTTTGTCACGTTGTTGAGTTTCGCCGCCACCAATATGTGGTTTCAACTACCACGTCGGGCAATTAACGCGCTTGGCGATGAGCGATTTGTCACCTGCAAGAAAACGATTAACGGCGTCGTCAACTTCTTTCGCCCCGAGGATGTTTCCGATCCGACCAAGTGGGCCTCTTTGTGTCCCCGTTTTCGGGTTCTGGATGGCAAGCTAGATGCGTTTGTGGAAGCGTTCACCGAGATTGCCGACACCGTGAGAGGCGCGGTAGCACAGGCGGTATGATCGTGGGCTCAGAAGTACCAGCACAAAGGAGAATGATGAAACATCGTGAGTACGTAGAAGACCCCGAGCCCGGCGACGAGAACGATCCTGCCTATAAGCTGGAGATGTTCGAGACTTTCAAGGAGATGGGCTGGAAGCCGGAGGACTTGACGGGAGACCCTAAGTACGCCGCCGAGTACGCCGTGTGGTTGAAGAAGCAGAAGGCGTGATTCCGAATCCTACTCTCGCGTATATGGCAAATCAACCCGATTCGCCACAACTCTCCTGCCTATCCCAAGACCGGATTGTGAGCGAGACGCGGAGTTACCGTTGCTTATCCGCCCGTGGCCATCGTTTTGTCCAATCATGCACGTCGCCGAATGCGATGAAGTCCATGCTAGTGAACCATTCGGTGCCACGACGTCGGACAAAATAGTACCTTGTGTTCAATCTTCATTTTGGCGCTCAATTTCGCAAGTGGACGAGGCACCGACAACCTCAGATTCTTAGAACCATTCCAATCTGGCGAACCCTGATGCTTTCGGGAGGCATGCCATGAACGGCTGGCGGCTGTGCTTCGTAAATACGCTTCGGTCTTTCGTATTTCTCATTCTTGCATTGTCGGTGATTGCAACCTTCGCAGCGTGTGGCGGCGTTCTCGGGGCACAGGGTTCCACCGGCAGGACTGGATCTGAAGCGAGCAGTGTTCCCAGTACCTCAACCTACCTTTACTTGGGCCATCAATGGGCAGACCGGCAGCATTTCACACCGAGCCCGATACCGGACATTATCAGCGAGTACACGATCTCACCGACGACAAGCGAGTTGACCAAGATCGGCGCGGTGCTGAGTAACGATCCGAATCGCTTCACGGGTGCAATTGGCAGCCTTCAGCAAGCTGGCCCCTGGCTGTTTGTGAATGGGAACGGTGCAGGACTCCTGTACCGCATCAACGACGACGGGACGCTAACGCAACGAGCGCCCCAACTTGGTCCTGATGCGACTATGCTCGTAGCCGACCCGAGCGGTAATTGGGTAGCATTGAACCAGGATTTACGAGAGGGGCCATTCCAGACGTTGTATCGCGTCAACAGCGACGGATCGCTCACTGACCCGCGTCCAGTGCCGTTCGGGTGCCGATTGATTCCCCAGCACGAAGGCTTCGTTTTTCGGGGAAGCTTTTTCGACCCAAGCGGCAAGTTACTCTTGACACCAATCGATATTCTCGGCAGGATTCCCGGCGCGCCCAGTGCCGGCAGTTGTAACGGCGTGTATAACTTCGACGCTGTAACAGGCACCTTTTCCCCCGCACCAGTCGTCGCGCCCGAATGGAGCCAAATAGGTTTGAACTATGTTGGTTTTGACGCAACCGGCACCCGCTTCTATGCCACTCTGCAATTCCCCAGCGACGTCGGCACAGACTTATCGTCCGAATTGTTCATCTTCGATGCTAACCCCGAAAAGGGGGAGGTGACGCTGCATAGTCGCGGAACGAAGCTGGCCGGATACGATGCGACGATCGCCAGCGATTTCATTTTTGTGCAGGTTTGGTCAACCATCTACGTCTATCGTATCGACCCTGTAACACAGCAGGTCACCGACACCGGCCAGCGTACCTCGACGCGTGGTTCCATCGTAATGATGTCCGCGGACGCGAATACGAACACGCTCGCAATTCCGTTGGTGCAGGACAATCAGCTTGAGGTGTTCCACTGGAATTCCAACACGGGCGCGCTGACTCCTGCGCCCGGATCGCCGTACACCACTGGCACGGCACCGCTAATCCCGCTTTTCGTTACCCGACCTGCCCCTCGTTTGAGGACACCTCGCTGACCCCTGGTGGTAAATCCTGATAAGTCCTTGTGTTTCTCACTGTCCGGTTGGTCGCTAGCCGTCAGTTACTGCGTAGATAACATCCCAGAATGGCAGAACTCGACTGCATCCAGTGGCAGCTTAACCCCGCGGCGGAATGACGCCATTGCAGCATAACCATGTGCTGGGTGGCAGCTTTTCGATGCCGCCAGCAATGTGGCCCGAAATTCTCACTTCGATTGCATTCTTACGTCTCTGCTACGGGGGCGTTATCAAGCGGCTTGCAATTCTTCAAAACTTATGGACGATCAGAATTTGCCAATTGTCCGAGTATGAAGGCGAGTGCCTGACAGAAGCTAAATAGCCGGCTTGGTATCAAACAGAACGGGAAGGCAACGACAGTGTTGCACGCCGGACGTAGATCTGTGAGCAAGCAACCGCCGCCGTAAGGAAATCCTCAGAAGAAATGGTTACCTGTCTTAGGGGGCGTACTTGTGTCGCTGCCAATGGCCCCAGATCCCGCCCAAGGAGAGACCATCTTTTCCTTGTTTTGTCAACTTGCGGCTCAGTCGGGGTGGTGCTGTAAGTTCATACTGCAAGCGTCAGGAGCAAAGCAGTTGAGTTCGGTTGTATCACCATTTCCCGGGCGGGTGGCCCACACAACGCGGTTTTCGTTGTGTGGGTTCACTTGTTCTGATTCTAGAAATCTCCGCACAATTCCGTTTCGCCTCTCTCAGATTGAAGTAAATTTTAATCGTGCCCTGGGGACTGAAACGGTATCACGAATCCGGTCAGACGCATTTCATTACTTACACTTGCTACCACCGTAGGCCACGGTTGGACAGCGCGTTGGCCAAGCGTGAGTTCGAGCGAGCCCTCGAGCGTGTGCGCCGTTGCTACAGGTTGTGTGTTTACGGCTATGTCGTCATGCCCGAACACGTGCATGTGTTGCTGGGCGAGCCGGAGCGCTCAACTCTGGCGCAAGCCATCAAGTCGTTGAAGCAGGGAGTGTCGCGCAAGTTGATCGGCAACAACGAACCGTTCTGGCAGAAGCGCTACTACGACCACAACGTCCGCGACTACGACAGCTTTGTCGAGAAGCTGCGATATATACATCGCAATCCGGTGAAAAGAGGCCTGTGCGTCAGCCCGGAAGATTGGGAGTGGAGCAGTTTTCGTCACTACGCAACAGGAGTCGAGGGGATTGTGCAGATCGAGTCGGAATGGACGGCGAGGAAACGTGAACGCGCCGGTATCAGCCTGACAGTGCGCCAACCGCCCGAATCAAGCACGTGACGCTTAACCCACACAACGAAAACCGCGTTGTGTGGGCCACCGAGCCCGTAGTGCGCCGACCAATGCTGCTAGTTGGGATTTACGTCCTCAAAGGTCATGCCGATTTTGGCGCCGCTCATGAACGCTGAAGCGGAACCTTTACCGTTCATGGCGCCGGAGCGATAAACACCCCATTTGAACCTGTTGTACGAACCAGCTTTCGCATCCCAGGTAGGACAGTAGTAACGCGTGGTGCCATCGATGAACTTCTGGGGGACGCCGTTGTACCACAGCTCCACCCAGCCCGTGTTGTCGGTCGCCATGTGCACGTGGAGCACGAACGTATTCCACTTATCCAGCACCAGCGGAGTATTCCAGAAATTGATGTTCGTGCCATTCACGTTGTTCTGCAGGTAAAGCTTGCCGTCCCCGTTCAGGCAGCGCAGGACCAGCGGCGCGCCTTCCCCCGTAGCGCCGTAACCATGCATCTGCCACAGGGCCACCCAGGCACCGTTTGTCGGCATGGGATTCCACAACGCCCGCCAGCCGATATAGTAGGTGCCGCCATTCGCCACACGGAAGTTACCGCTTTTCGTCTTCGTTCCCGCTGACTCGGAGCGCTCCTTGTGGTAGGCGGAGTCATCCCAGGTGTCGTATCGGTACACCGCCCCGTACTTGCCCTTCGGATCATCCACAATGCTGATGGTTCCGGGAGCCCGCTCCAGCCCTTCAAAGACGCTCATGCCCCGACTGGTGTCCGCACTCCAAAGAACCTGTGCGTGGACGCAGGGCAGCCAGAGGGCGAAACCCATAAGCAGAAAAAGCAGGCGGACTACTTTGGTCTTGGATTCAGACAGTTGCTGCAGATCATTCATGCGAGCCTCCTGGTGAGCGCAGTGATCTCTCAAATCCCGGCGGCACCGGATATCCGGGCTTGCCGAACTGGTCCATGGGAAAGTTCTTGAAGCCCAGCGCCAGTGCTGGCGATCCGGCCTTGACCGTGTAGTCGCCCCTTCCTGGGTTCACGAATTGCGGATCGGCCGTGACCGAGTGTTGGTCAAGCCTGAGCTTTTCCCACGTCTCCTTGGCGCTGATCTCACCGCCAGCGCCGCTGTCGATCAGCAGCGTCACCGGGCCGCCATTGTTCCAGAACACATTCTTGTCGATCTTCGCCCGTGTTAGGCATGAAGTCCCGGGTACGGCAGTAGTACGGGGTCTTGCTGACGATGATGTTGTATGCAATTGTCTTCCGCATGTCCGGCAGGTTCCACTGATGGAAGACGGGACGCGAGTTGATGATGATGTTGTTGGTTATCGTGTGGTCGAAACCGTGCTGCGACTTCACCGAGCAGTTGATGAGCAGGTTGTTGTAGACGCGGTAGTTGGTCGATCCGTCGTCCAGATCGATGCCGAACAGCAACTTGCGCTCCTGTCCGGGGGCCTCGTTATCTTTCGCCGGACCCTTGCCTCCGTCCTGCGTCGCGCCCTCGCTGGTTCCTACCATCTGGGGCAGTTCCACGGGCCGCATGTGAAAACGGTTATTGCGGATCGTATTCGGTTGCCAGATGTCGAGCAGTGCGTACTTTCGCGCGTCCTCGCCGCTCATGCGTCGCCACCAGCGGTCGCGTCCCCAGGAGTTGAACGGGCCGTGGTCGCCGGTCTCGCGCACTTGGTCGAAGACGTCGTTGTACTCGAGGACGTGTCCGCCAAACGTGCCGTCCTCAATGTTGATTCCGGCGCGAGGGCCGTGATGCGCCGTGCAATGGCTCACGGTGACGCCCTGGCTGATGGAGATCAGCACCGCCGAGGTCTGCTTCTCGAACATGCCGTTGTCGTACATGTAGCAGTAGCTGATCGTGATGTTCTTGGGATAGTTCTCAGTCGCTGGGCCGGGAGTTAGGTCGGTGGGCGACTGCTTGTCGTTGCTCCAGTTGCAGTGGTACCACGTCGAACTGGGAAGGCCGACGACGGCGACGGCGGTCGCGCCAACGTGGACGAAGTCGCAGCCGGTCACAAGGTTGTCCTGATTGTGGCCGCTCATAAAGACGCCGTTGCCGCCGATGTTCGTGAAGTTGCAATCGCTGATGGCGATGTTCTCCGCATCCTGCAGATACATCGCTCCCGCCCGCGCCACGCACCAGTCTCCCTGCGACAGCCCTTCGTAGGGACGAGTGAAAAGAGTGCGGTGCGTGTGAGTCAGGTTGAAGCCGGAGAAGGTAAGATACTTCACATTCTTACCCGGCGTGCCAACAACGCGGATCAATTCCTCCTGCGTGGCTCCGACCAGGAAGCTCGAAGAAAGGTCAGCCCCATCCGGAGGATAGACGTATAGCTTCCCCGACTTTTTGTCGTAGAACCATTCTCCGGGGGCATCAAGCTCTTCGAAGATGTTCTCCGCGACCTGCTCCTTGGGGTTCACCTTGCTCCCGCGATTGTTATCGCCCACCCACTCGAGCTCTAGATTCGTCCCCTTCTTGCCCTTGATCTTGAAAGACTCTCCGCCCCACTCGCTGCGGTGCAAGGAGCGGATGAATCCTCCCTCGGGATTGCTCCACTTGGCGACGCGCTCCGAATAGTCCGCGCAGCCTTGCAGTGGCACCTTGTCGGGATCGTAATTCGGATAGCGGGCCAGCGTGAGCAGCGCACCCTCCCCTTCGGGGAAGGGTGCGGCACCCCGCAGTTCGTTGAGGAACAGCATGTCGAAGTCGTAGCCGGTACCGATGGTGGCAACTTTGATGTTCGCCGAATAGTCGGACCAGCTTGGCTTCAGCGTCACTCCGCCACTGAGGGTCACGGTCTCATTGGGGTAAGCGGCATAGGTGATCGGCGCTTTCGCCGAACCGCTGTCCGCCGGACCGAATACGAGCGGAGCAGTCAGGTAGTAGGTGCCGCCGCGCACCCACACCGTAATAGGTGCGCCAATTGGCTGCAAAGCCCGCACCGCGGCCTGTGCCTTGGCCAGCGTTTTAAAGGGAGCCTTACGCGTTCCGGCGGAGTTATCGTCGCCATCAGTCGCAACATACAGATCCGTTGCCTTGGGAACAACGCTACCGCTGACTGTATGCTGGGCTACCGCACGCGCCAACGGCGACAGTCCGCCGAGCAAATTGCCCGCCGCAATGCTGGACCCCGCCAGCGACGCCAGCTTAATAAATTTGCGGCGTGGCATCTGGGTGCCGCAGTCAGATTCTAAAGAGCGTGACATATAGGTTTTTAGTCCTATCTAAGCGGCGGGTTTCACCTCTTCGCTAGACCGAAATTCCAACTTCGTCGCGGACGCGTTCATTGCGCACTATGTACTGGTTTTGCAGCGGCTCGGACTCGCATTCCAAAACAATCGTGGTGACCGGATTATCCGGTGCTTGCTTGGGCAGATCCAGAACGCGAACACGCAGCTTGTCCTGTTCGAATTTGAGCGGTTTGCCGGTTGCGAGCATCCTGGCCGACTTCACCTTCGTCAGCAGGCCACTGACGGCAACGTACTCGCCGGGCCAGAAGTGAACGTGCATGTAAAGCGTGTTCCCCTTGCGCGTGAAGCTTGCGTAATTCGAGCGACGCACCTGGCAGGGATCCGACGTGTAGATCGACCCGCCGTTCTTCTTCATCCATTCGCCGACTTCGCTCAGAATGCTAACCGACTCCTCGGGAATCGAACCGTCCGGCTTCGGCCCGATGTTCAGCAGGTAGTTGCCGCCGTCCCGCACGCACGAGATGAGATTTCGGACTACCGTCTTTGACGACTTCCACGCGTCATCGGCGGCTTGATAGCCCCAGCTATCGTTCAGGGTCATGCACGATTCCCAGGGACGCGCGTCGGCCACGATCTTCTGTTCGGGAGTCGCAAAATCACCCGGAAGCCGGTTGCGGTTATTAACGATAATTCCCGGCTGCAGATCGAACACCATCTTGTTCATCCGCTCGGATTCCCATTCCTCGGCGCTGAGTGGCCACGAAACGTCGTACCAAAGGATGTCGATCTTGCCGTAGTTTGTCATCAACTCTCGGATCAGTCCGTGAGTGTATTCGACAAAACGCTTGCGAGCGGCCACATCGTTTTTGCAACGCGCTCCATCCGGATGGTGCCAATCCATCAGGGAGTAGTAGAAACCCACGCGGAGACCCTCGGCGCGAGCGGCGTCAACATATTCGCGGACAAGATCGCGTCCCGCTGCCTGTTTGGGAGCGCAGTAGTTCGTCAGCTTTGTGTCGAAGTGACAGAAGCCTTCATGGTGCTTGGTCGTCATCACCATGTACTTCATGCCTGCTTGCTTTGCCAGCTTTGCCCAGGCGCGAGCCGCATTGGGATGCGGATTGAAGCGATGCGCCAGCGACTCATATTCCTTTACGGGAGTTCCTTCATTCTCCATCGCCCACTCATGCCGGCCAAGGACGCTGTATAAACCCCAGTGGACGAACATTCCGAAGCGGGCCTCGTGCCACCACTTCATGCGTTCGGGAAACTGTGGCTCCACTGGTGTAGGAACAGGCTGATCGCCGGGCGCATGCGCTTCCGGTTTGGCAGGCGGATTCGCCTGCAGCCCTGAGAGCGCCGGTGTGGCCGCCAATGCAAGCAGAGATGCGCCGGTGCCTTTCAGCACAGCGCGTCGGGAAAAGTTGTCGCTCATAAAAGGTCTCCAATCTTTGCAAACTACCATCCGGCAAGCGAACTGGTCGGTAAGCACGCGAGTGGATTGACGAGGATAAAATAGTTCATAATCGTCCACCACGCAATGAGAAAGATTCACGGGTCTGAAACTTGCTGGTTGAGCTATAATGCCGCGATGCGATCCGCTCAGCGAAAAACAAGCTCGGACGCGCCTGACTACGGGGTGCCAGCGCACGTGTCAGCAGGAGACGGTCACCAACCGCAGATCGCTTCGTTAGCTACCGCAGGCTGAAGCGAATCCGTGAACTCTTTAACCAATGTGAAGTTATTTGTTGTTTTGAGAATTATTCTGGATTATTGTTGTCGTTTGTGCTGTAATCGTTTACATCAAAAACCGTTGAACTTGGAAGTTGTGCTGCTCTTTTTGACAAACCCAGTCGAGGAGGTCTCTTGAGATGCGTCGCCGCAGCTTCTTGCAAATGGGTGGATGTGGTCTGCTAGGTTTGGCGTCGGGGTCGGCCTCTCTGGCGGTTCCCCAGAGTCTCAAGGCATTGGCATCCGGATCGCTTGACGAAACAGTTGTTCTCTCCTCACCACAACTTGAAGTAGCACTCGACGGTCACCGCGGAGTTCCATACGAGTACCGCTTTCCCGGCGGCGCACGGTTAAGAGGCGATCAGTCGTCCCAGCGTCTTGTGATCACGATCTGCGAATCGGCCTCTTGGAAGTTCTCTGACATAGAGCTCATCCCCGCTGGTGCGAAGGCTACAGGTCATCAAGCCGACTTTCACTTTCTAGCTGTGGATCAGCGGAAGCCCGCCGCGAGCTTTGTTCTGCGATACGTTCTCGATGGAGCGACCCTTTTTGTAACCTTGGAAGATGTGCAAGAGCAAAAAGGTTACGAACTCGTGGACGTCAAACTGCCGCGTCTCGTCACCGTCAACGAAGAGGACGGACAGGGCTGGCTGGCACATGGCGACGACGGCGGTAACCTCGTGCAGCTCGATCAGGCTAAGCCGGGCGCACTACCTCGCAATTCGTTCTGGGGAAACGTGCTTGGCATGTTACCCGTAGTCATGGTCGGAACCGATCAGGCGCTGTGCGCGCAAGAAGTCACGGCTTTCATGGACGGAACGGAGCTGCGCGTCGAAGGTGAGCCAGGCAAGCGGCGCGCGTCGCTGGGTACGACAAAGACCTTTCGTGTGAACGGCAGCGACTGCTACGACATGAACCTCGGGAAGGGGAGTCCATGCATCAAGGGCAGCTCTCGCACACCGAACTTGTTAGTGGGCCAAAAGTCCAGCTGCCGGCTGGATTTCATGGCAGCTCCACCCCAAGGCAGCGCCGCCTGGCTGGACGGCGCTAAGGCCGTTCGCAAGCGCATGCCGAAGATCCCGACCAACTACTACGACAATCGCTTTGTCTACGGAATTCGCTGCGACGAGCCGACGTTCGAGAAACCTCAGTCCACGTTTCAGGAATGCGAGGAGCTGATTCGCGACGTGGCGGCGCTTACCGATAACTGGGCGCAAGTCGTTCACCTATGGGGTTGGCAGTATCGGGGAAAAGACACCGGATACCCGGCCATTGACGAGGTCAACAAGAGAATCGGCGGCTATGACGGCCTGATGAAACTGATGAGCGCTGGCCGTCAGCACAACTGCAATGTCACTTTCTCCGACAACTATGACGACGCGTATCGCAGCAGTCCGGCATGGAATGAAGACTTCGTCGCCCGGCGCCCCGACCAGGAATTGTGGAAGAGTCGCAACTGGACGGGTGAAGATTCCTATGTCCTCGGCATGGCCAAATATGCCAAGCTTCACGGACTGGCGCGCGTTGATCGCACATGCGAAAAATACAAATTGCAAGACACGACGCATGTGGACGTGCTGTCCTACTTCGCCATTCGCAATGACTGGGACCGTGCGAATCCAGCCAGCGGATACAAGAACCTTGTCGAAGGCCGCTACAAAATCCTCGAACAGTTTGCGAAACACGGTGTGGACGTCAGTTCGGAGGCGCTGCGTTATCCCTTTATCGGAAAGGTGAGCGCCTATTGGAATGGACCCGTGCCGCGGCCCTGTCCGTTCGGCGGCACCCCGATTCCTCTGCTGCCCACCATCTATCGGCAGAGCGCCATTTGGGGCCAGGGTGGGCCGCAAAACGAATTTATCGATCGCCTGTTAAGCATGTTTTTCTACAACGGGACGCCGCACGTGATGTTCCGCGCGGCCTTGGATCGCCGCCAAATCACCGACCTCTTCTATCTTGCGATGACTCCCTGGTTCAAGTTGCACAAGCGCAACATCGAAGGCTTCCGTCGTGACGGCGACCGCACCATCATTGAGCTTGAGGGAAACTCGCGTATCGATCTCGACTGGAAGGCGAAAACCTATTCGGTATTTGCCGACGGTTCCGAAATCGCGCGCACGCTTAGCACGTTTTGTCCTTTAGGCGAGGATCGCATCGCCTTCTACGCCCAACAGCAAGGGTCGTTATCGGCTGCGCTCCCGCCGGGATGGGACGCAAAGAAGCTCACGGCATTCGCGCTCTCCATAGGTAAGCCCGAGCAGGTTGACTTACGTATTGAAAACGGCAAAATTACCGTGCTGGTTCCAGCGCAAAGGCCGGTGATCGTTTATCGCGCCCCGCAAGATTCACGGGTGCCCGTGCAGTCCTAGAGCTGCATTGTTACAAGAACGCAATCGGAGGAATGCATTGAACTCGCGGAAACTTCACCTCCTGGCATTTGTCTTTTTGTTGCTGGGCGCCACTTATGCAGGCGCGGCGGCAGCCGACAAGCAGGTCGAAAAACAAGTAAAAAAGCAAGTAACAAAGCAAGTAACAAAGCAAGACCCGCCTTCTCCGGTGAGTGCGCAGTTGCCGTTGCCGCGAAACTCTGACGCATCCGTTGCGCTTGTCGAGTCAACTATGAAGCGGTATCCCACTGCCAAGGACCTGGGAGGGTGGGGTTACGCCAAATCGCTCTACCTGTTCGGCGAATACCTCGTCTACAAGAGAACGGGTGATCCGCGCTATCTCGCATATGTAAAGTCGTGGATTGATTCTCATGTGGACGACAGCGGCAAGATCGATCGCAGCATGAACGCCCTCGACTACATGCTGCCGGGCAACCTGCTGCTCGTCTTGTACAAGGAGACCGGGGAACAGAAATACAAAGTTGCCGCGGACTCCATTCGCCACACTTTTGATACCTATCCTCGCACTACCGACGGCGGCTTCTGGCACGCGACAAACGCAAGTCGCCAGCATCAGCTATGGCTCGACGGCATGTTCATGTCGATGCCCTTTCTCGTCCGCTATGGACAGATGTTCGGCGACAGCAAGTACGCCAACGACGAAGCGGCAAATCAGCTTTTGACTTACGGACGCCACCTGCGCGATTCGCGAACGGGTCTCCTCTACCACGCCTACGACGAGTCTGGCGCTCAGAAATGGGCCGACCCAGCCACACATCATTCTTCCGAATTCTGGTGCCGCGCCATGGGCTGGTATGGGATGGCGCTGGTCGATGTGCTAGAAGTTCTCCCAAAAGATCACCCCAAACGGGCGGAACTGATCGCAACCCTGCAAAATCTTGTTAAGGCGCTCGCGCGTTATCAGGACAAGAAAACCGGGCGATGGTATCAGTTGGTAGACCGCGGTAAGGACCCCGATAATTGGCTGGAGACATCCAGTTCCAGCATGTTCACCTACGTCATTTCAATGTCGGCGCGGCGTGGCTATGTCAGCCACAAGTACTTGAAAGTCGCGGATAAAGGCTATCGCGGCGTGATGGACAAAGTAACGGTCGGCGGTGACGGCCTTACCAACATCAGCGATATCTGCGAAGGCACCAACGTAGCGGACAGGGCCTATTACTACGGTCGCAAGCGCAACGTGAATGACTTCCACGGGCTCGGGGCCTTTCTGCTGATGAACGAAAGCGTGCTCACTTCAAAGTCTTCGATCGAACTCGACGGTCGTGGCGCAAAGACGAACACGGCCGTGGCTCGCAATTCGAATTAGCAGCAACGAGTAGGAAATCAGTAGTCAATCGAGGAGGCACGAAGAATGGCCGAAGACGTGAGTGGACGCCGCAAGTTCATTCAACATGTTGCAACTGGGCTCGCGGTTGCGGTTCCTACAACGGCGTTCGCCAGCACGTTTGCGGGCGCCAGTGAACCAGCCGCGCAGCCGAAATCAAAGCAGCAGGATTATATTCTGAGCGTGCTTGATTACGGCGCCGTGCCCGATGGAAAAACCCTGAGCACCAAAGCCATTCAGGGCGCAGTGGACGCTTGCGGCAAGGCGGGCGGCGGCAAAGTAATCGTGACTCCCGGCGTATTTCTTACTGGCCCCATCTTCCTGCGCAGCAACGTTGAGGTCGAAATTCTTGCCGGAGCTACGCTTCTCGGCAGCCCGAATTTTGACGACTACCCTGCGATCCAGGGCCGTTGGGAAGGCAATGACCGCACAATCTTCGCGTCGCTGATCACCGGGCAGGATTTGGAGAACGTCTCCATCACTGGCCGCGGGACCATCAATGGTCAAGGCCCGATCTGGTGGAAGGCAAACGGCCAGACGAATGCCCTTCGCAAACAGGCCGGCATCAAGGAGCGTGAGCCGGAAAATCCTCCGGGATCGCCTCTGAAATGGCCGCGTCCGCGCATGATCAACTTGTACCGCTGCAAGAACGTTCTTATCAGCGGCATCACCATCACGCAGTCGCCGTCGTGGAATATTCATCCCGTGCTCTGCGAAAACGTCAACATCGACGGCGTCACCATCATCAACCCGAATCGTGCGCCCAACACCGACGGCATCGATCCCGAGTCGTGCAAGGACGTGCGCATCTCGAACTGCTATATCAGCACCGGCGACGACTGCATCATTATCAAGTCCGGATATCGCTACCGCGAAGGCGGCGTTCCGACCGAGAACGTCGTCATCACCAACTGCGTGTTCAAGGACGGATGGTGCGGTGTTGGCATCGGCAGCGAGACTGCGGGCGGCGTGCGCAACATCGTAGCAAGCAATTGCGTCTGCATCGGCACGCGCATGGGTTTCTATCTCAAGACGGCCCGCGGCCGTGGGAACGTCATCGAGAACGTCAGCATATCCAACTGGGTCATGCGCGATCTTAGCCGCACCGCTCTGTTCGTCTCCATGTTTTATACCGGCGAGCGCCGCGCAATGCCCATCAATGAGTTCACTCCGGCGATCCGCAACATTCACCTCAGCGACATTGTTGTCGACGGCGCCGAGCGCGCAGGACTGGTCGAGGGCTTGCCGGAGCGTGCTGTCGAAGAGGTCAGTATCCGCAACGTTACCGTCACGTCGGCCAAGCAAGGTATCGTCTGTTCGAGCGCCAACGGTCTGTCGCTTGAGAACGTATCGGTCAACGCGCAGGACACACCGGCGCTCAGCGCAACCAACGTGCACGATCTCGATATCTCCCGGTTCACTTCAAGAAAGCCAACTAAGTCCCCGGTCATTCAGCTTTCTAACGTGACCGACGCCGTGGTGCAGTCCTGCACTGCCGCCGCTGGAACTGAAACGTTCCTCGAAATCGCCGGTGCCGACACGCGCGGAATCGCGCTGATATCAAACCGCCTCTCGAAGGCAAACAAGGGAGTTGCTTTCGCCGGCGGCGCATCGGAAGCTGTCTTGGAAAAACTCACTTAAACGACACAAATTCAGGCAGGGAAATTCTAGAAAGACATGCAGGTGCAAATTATGAAACGTAAGCTCGTAATCTCACTTTTAGTTGTCGTGACGATGGCTTGCTCCGCCTGGGCCCAGAAACCGGGCGCGACCCCGGAGACCATAAAGGCGCTGCAAGAGTGGCGTGAAGCCCGCTTCGGAATGTTCATCCATTGGGGACTGTACGCCGTTCCCGCAGGCGAATGGAAAGGGAAGCAGGTCCCCGGAATCGGGGAGTGGATCATGAACCACGCCAAGATTCCCGTAACCGAATACGCAGCACTCGCCCCCCAGTTCGACCCTGAGAAATTCAACGCCGATGAATGGGTCAAAGTGGCAAAAGACGCCGGAATAAAGTACATCGTGATCACCTCGAAGCATCACGATGGCTTCGCCATGTTCAAGAGCGAGGCCAGCAAGTACAACATTGTCGACGCAACGCCCTTTCATCGCGATCCGCTGAAGGAGCTCTCGGCCGCTTGTCAGAAGGCTGGCATCAAGTTCGGCTTCTATTATTCGCAGACACAGGATTGGCACGAACCAAATGGTGTCGGCAACACTTGGGATTTCAAGGAGCCATCCAAGGAAGCCTTTGCCTCCTACCTTGAAACCAAGGTGAAGCCACAGGTTCGCGAACTGCTGACCAACTACGGCCCCATCAGCCTCGTCTGGTTCGACACACCCAAGATCATGACCAAAGAGCAGAGCCAGGATCTTGTTGCGTTCGTTCACAAACTGCAACCGAGCTGCCTTGTGAGCGGTCGTGTCGGTAACGGTGCCGGCGACTACGATTCCGCCGGAGACAACCAGATCACTGTCGGCGCGGCAAAGAAAGACTGGGAAGCTCCCGTCACCCTCAACGACACCTGGGGCTTCAAGAAGAACGACAACAACTGGAAGCCTGTTCCGATTCTGGTTCGTCAGTTGGTTCGCACCGTCAGCGGTGGTGGCAACTATCTGCTGAACGTCGGACCGGATGCAACCGGCGTCATTCCGGCACCCAGCGTCGAAAGACTTGCCGATGTAGGCAAGTGGATGAAAGTCAACGGTGAGTCGATCTACGGCGCTTCAGCCAGCCCCTTCCGCGCCGAGCCGGACTTTGGACTGATCACCTCCAAGCCGGGCAAACTCTATCTCCACGTCTTTACCTGGCCGCAAAAAGAAGTCGTCGTGAACGGCCTCGATAACAAGGTGGAGGCTGCTTATCTTCTGGCAGACAAGCGCAAACTCACCGTGACCAAGGACAAAGACGGTTCGCTGCACATACAGGTTCCACCCGCTGCTCCTGATCAGATCGACTCCGTCGTCGTGCTCGACATAGCCGGAGCACCGGTCGTAGAAACTGCGCTCCTTCAGCAACCGAATGGTCAACTGGCCCTGCCTGCATTCCTCGGCGAGGTCCACAACGCTGCCTCCGGTCCCGGACTCCGCTTCGACAGCCGAGGCGTCGCGGAGCGATGGACCTCGCCTGAAGAGTGGTTGAGCTGGCAACTGCGCGTTAACCGTCCGGGCGAATACGAAGTACAGGTGCTGAGCTCGGAGCAGAAATACGGCAAGGCATGGGAAGGCGGACACAAGGTCGCCATCGACGTCGCCGGCCAGAAGGTCACCGGTACCGTCAATCGCGACAAAGTTGAAGAAGACCCGACCAGTCCTTACTGGAAGCATGTCGTCTCGACCATTGGACGCGTCAAGATCGACAAGGCCGGTGCTTATACTCTCAACCTGAAACCCGAGAAGATCGAATCCGCACAGAAACTCGGGCTAACCTTGGTTTCGGTGAAACTCGTCCCGGTCGCTCAATAACCAGCAGAGTGTCGTAGTGGAACTTGTCCGGCAGCGGGTGCCCCATCCTTGCGGAGCAAGGGTGGGGGTATTCGCCACCGCTGCCGGGCGTTCCAGATATTTGGGCCTTGCTATACAGATTGCGATCTCAGGTATCCGGAGAATCCATGCTCGCCTTTCTTCCAGCGATCAGCTTTGTACTGCTCCTTCTCTCGCTCCGGCTTCGCACCGCGAGCAAATCATGGCGCGAAGCCTTCCTTGCTGCGTCGGTGCTGTTGGGATTGCTCACAGTGCTGGCCACCCAAGTGCTCAGCCTGTTCCGTCTGATCACCTTCCCCGCCATAGTAGCTTTTTGGAGTGCCGTGACTCTCGCTGCCGCCGCTTTTCTCTTTCAGTGTGCCAATAGATCGCGTAACGATCCACTCCCTGCCAGGGAACAACTTGCACCGGTTTCGCATATCCTGCTGAGCTTGATCGCGCTCTACGTCGTAACCATCGCGCTGATCGCCCTGCTGGCGCCACCAAACACCGGCGACACATTTGAATACCACATGCCAAAGGTGTTGCAGTGGGTGCAGAATCATAGCGTCGCGTTCTTTCCTACGGCAGTGCCGAGACAAAATCATCTGGCCCCCGGCGCAGAGTACGCCATACTGCATCTTCAGATACTGAGCGGCTCTGATCGTTTTGCCAACTTCGTCGAGTGGATGAGCATGTTCGGCAGTCTGGTCGCCGTCTCTCTCATCGCGCGTGAGTTGGGCGCCAAAGCCAAGGGGCAGTTGTTGTCCGCCGTCTTCGCCGTTACGCTTCCGATGGGCATCATGCAGGGGTCGAGCACGCAGACCGATTACGTCATCGCCTTCTGGTTCGTCTGCTTTGTTTACTATTTCCTGCGGCTGCGCCGCGCCGAAACCGTCAGTCTCAACCTGCTTTTCGCTATGTCGGCGTCGCTGGGACTTGCCGTGTTTTGCAAGGCGACAGCATATATCCTGGCCCCCGCGTTCTTGTTTTGGCTGGCCCTTTCGCGGATGAAGATTGGCAGACGGAAAATACTCAAGGGGCTGGCTCTGTGTACGTTGGTCTTTCTTTCCATCAACGCCGGCCACTACGCGAGGAATTGGGAACTGTACAGGAATCCCCTCGGCCCAGGGCAAGAACCGGCTCAGAACACCAGATACTCCATGGAGGCGCATTCGCCCAGAGCGTTACTGTCGAACTTGTCAAAAAACGTCGCCACGCATCTCGGTACGCCGTGGCCCAAAGTAAACGCTGCCATTACCAAGTTCTATGTCAACTTCCACAAAAAGATCGGCGTCGATGTCAACGACACGCGGATCTCCTGGGGAACTGGGTCTGCCAACCGATTCGGTGTCCGTGGACTGAATCATATGGACGAGATCGACGGCAACCCGCTCCATTTCATGTTGGCTATGCTCTCCGCCGCGTTGTTACTGCTTTCACCAACGCTGAGGAAAGACCGTCTCCTGCTGAACTATGCCGTCGCGCTCTGGGCATGTGCATTGCTGTTCGTCTTCTATCTGAAATGGCATCCGTGGATGAGTCGGCTCCACGTACCGTTGTTTGTGCTTGCGGCGCCGCTGGTAGGAGTAGCCCTCACGCGGCTTTGGAACGAGAAAGCCGTCAACCTCATAGCGGTGACGCTTCTCCTGCTCGGAACCCCCTGGCTGCTCCTCTGTCAGCAGAGGCCCATGATCGGTCAGGAAAACATCTTCAATACTTCGCGTGACCGGCTTTATCTTATGACGCGACGACTGAGGAATCTCGAACCATCTTTCCTCAACGGCAAGGCGTTTCTCCGGTCGAAAGATGCCTCCCGGATAGGATTGCTGGTGAGCAATTCCAGCGTCGAGTATTGGTGGTGGGCCGCGCTGCGGAACGAGAATCCGGATGTTCGCTTTCAGCATGTGAACGTTCAGGAACCGTCAAACCAAATCTACGCAAAAAAGCCATTCTGCGAGTTCCAACCCGACGCAGTGCTTGCTCTTGACCAAAGGCCCTTGCCGCCGCAGATCACCGTCGGTCAGGTCCCATACTCCAAGCAATGGGAAGAGGGAAGGGCCGCAATCTATCTCCCGGCGCCAGATCTTCAGACCCAAATTCGGTAGCGATTGTCCTGATCACAAGCTAGTCCGCGGCCCCGCGAGGTGCAATCATCGCATGGGCTGCACTCTTCTATGCTTGTTAGTTCTGGACAGGAATTAGAACTGATCTTCCTGAACGAAAAGAGCGTAAAACGGGTTGCAAGTAGCTGATTGTAGGTTGGTTGTTGCTCCCGAGGCGAGAGTGAGCGCCTGACTACATAGTTGGCAATTAGGGCTTCGGCTCGATTCCGATTCGATCGTTAACCGCCGACCGAATCCGCTGCTTACATCCCAAATATTGCTCGGTTGTCTCTGCGCCGCCCGGTGGAATTCTGCAGTGCGGAAAGCCGTTGCCGTCCTACCGGCGGAGTGGATGATAATAACAGCGTGCCAAACGAACTCTTGAAAGCACTTAATGATGCTGCTATTCGCCGCCTGGCGGGCGATAAGTCTTACCAGCGCGGACGCGATTATTTTCTCCAGGGACGGGTCGAGGAAATTGAGGGTGACGGCGAAGCGGTGCGGGCTTCGGTGCACGGAAGTCAGGATTACACCGTCGACCTGAGAGGAGACGAGGGCGTCCTGGATTACGCTTGCGACTGTCCAGTGGGCAATGACGGAGAGTTTTGCAAACACTGCGTCGCAGTCGCGCTGGCCTGGCTTCAGCAGCAGACGCGCCCGGCGAAACCCGAGAGCGAGAACCGGAAGATTACGCTGGCCGATGCCCACAAGGTTCTTCTGTCGGAGGACAAGAACGTCATTATAGAAAACCTGATCGGGTGGGCCGAGAGCGATGATCGGCTCCGGGAACGTCTGATCATGCACGCTGCCCGGCGTGCACAACCTGAAGTCCTCGTGGCTACAGTTCAACAGGCTTTCTCCAAGGCGGTTCGTGTAAGCAGGTACATCGAGTATCGTGAGATGCCGTCCTTCGTTTGTCGCGTTGATGCCGCTATTGATTCGATCGATGAGCTGCTCCAGGACGGACATGCTGCCGGCGTGATTGAGCTCTGCGAATCCTCTCTTCGTTCGCTCGCTCGTGCGATGGATTCGGTTGACGATTCGGACGGATGCATGAGCGAGCTACTTGGCCGACTGCAAGATATTCACTTCAATGCTTGCCTGCAGGCAAAGCCCGAACCCGTGGCGCTGGCAAAGAGGTTATTTGAGTGGGAACTTCACAGTGACTTCGATATCTTCTACGGCGCGGTTGACAAGTATTCAGAACTGCTGGGTCCGGAGGGGCTTCGGGCATATCGGAGATTGGCCGGAAAAGAGTGGGCCAAGGTGCCGATGCGAACTCCCGACAGTCGTGATGACGAACGGGGGAAATACTTTCGAATTACTGACATCATGGAAACCCTGACGAAGCTCTCCGGTGATGTAGCAGAGCACATCGGAGTTCTTAGCCGTGATCTGTCTTCTGCTTACAGCTACCTTCAAATAGCAGAGATTTGTTCGAGAGCCGGCGATCATGACCAGGCTCTGCAATGGGCGGAGCGCGGCGCGAAAGCGTTTCCCGAGCGTACCGATTCCCGCTTGCGAGAGCTTCTCGCGAACGAATACCACGGCAGGAATCGCCACGATGAGGCGATGAACTTGATCTGGCAGGATTTCGTCGAACGACCGGGTTTGGAGAGCTATCGCACGCTGAAGACTCACGCCGACGAGAATGAGAGTTGGCCGCACTGGCGGGAGCGTGCTCTGGCAGAAATTCGGCGCAGGGTGACACCGGCAAGCCAGAGCAAGCCTGCAAGGTTGTTCTGGATGCGACCCGAAGGACATTCTCTGCTGGTGCAGATATTCCTCTATGAAGGGGATGCGGACGCCGCATGGAGTGAAGCGCAGCAGGGTGGATGCCGGGACAGTCTGTGGCTTGAACTCGCCGCTGTCAGAGGAAAAGATCATCCTGAAGATGCAGCACCTATTTATCTCCGACAGGCTGAGGACGCTATCAACCGAGCGAACAACTCGGTGTACGATCCTGCTGTGGCACTCCTCGTGAAGGCGGGAACATTGATGTCCCGTATGGGAAAGAGCAAGGACTTTGACAGCCACGTGGATTCGCTCCGAATCACTTACAAGCGCAAGCGGAACTTCATAAAACTGCTGGACAAGAAGTCGTTGGGCGATAACAAGTGAATGCGACTAATGTTGGCAAGAATGATTCCAGCCCCATCAGATGCACTCAAAGAACGAACATGAACGGTTCGAGTCTGCCCGGCAGCTTCCCGGCCTCGGCTGGATAGCCGACGGGGTTACACACGAATCGAGTTTCGTTCAGCACGTAGTCGCACCGCTCGTGCGTATGCCCGTGAATCCAAGCACGCGGCCCCGTCTCGAAGAGTGCCTCAACTCCCGATGCCACAAACCAGGGCTGCGCGGCGGAATGGAGATACACGGTAGGGGTAGAGCGCTCAGAAGGAAGATGGTGTGTCACCACGATGTCTTCCGGACGAAGCTCTCCGGAAAGCCATTCAATAAAGTTGTGATGACGTTCTTCGATTTGTCCCAATAGGCGAGGTATCAGGCGCGTATCGTTCACCAGACCTGCGCTCGTGATCAGAGCCGGTGTCTTTGGTGCCCACATCGTGTCGCCGAGAAATCGCGTCCCCCCAAACTCATATGCCAGTCCGGTTCTCAGGACTATCAAGTTTTTTAATCCCTGCTCGAACTCACGTAGCGTGTCGTCCACTGATTCCATGCTGGTGCAGCCGTAATACTCGTGATTTCCCGGAACATACAGCACTTGCTGTTCGCGGTTACAGAGCTCTTGAAAAAACGCTCGGGACCGCGGAGCGATGACATCAAAGTCGCCTGCGACGACGCACACGTCCGCCATTGCGCCCGTTGCTGGGTGGATCGCGTTGAAATACTTGCGATACTTTCCGTCGGACGCGAGAAATTCGAGATGTTGGTCGCTAACGATCTTAACTTTCATAATTGGCTGGCTACTTGGAAAGCATACTTGAGGATCGCACCCGCTCGGAGATGAACGTTGCGAATGGACGGATGTTCATTCCAACGCTCGCCTGATCGAGTGCCGCGCCGAGCACAACGGCCGATGTTCTGGTGATGGTCGAAAAAGATGCGCGCTT
Organism: uncultured Acidobacteriota bacterium; assembly: GCA_963777415.1. Lineage (GTDB taxonomy): Bacteria > Acidobacteriota > Terriglobia > Terriglobales > Acidobacteriaceae > JAEZPW01. Next base: position 359,531 of record CAVZQL010000007.1, on the reverse strand, counting down.
CATCTTCATCCACAGCCTCGCAAACATTTTCTGAAGTCTGCTTTCAGCACGACTTCATGTTGCGAGAGATTATGGCGCCAGTTCTTCGGAACACGTCTTTGTACCTTCCGCTGCGCCGCGCCGACAGGCGGTAATCGAATAAATGATCGTGTGTGCTACACTATGCTCTACATTGTGCCACAGGTGACGTTATGACACGTGTTGTCAGGAAGAAGCAACCGGCGGTTGAGCGGGGAACAGTCGGGACAACCGGAGGAATCCTCAAAGCCGCGAACGAGACCACAGCCCGTTTTCGCGACGCCTTGACGATTGCTGAAGAGACGGGTCTTATGAAAGGCGCTCGCACCGAATTGGTGCGCGGGCGTATGCCGAAAGCCCTGGTCGCGAAAGCAAAAGCGCGAACCGGCGTCCAATCCGACACGAAGCTGATCGAAGTCGCGCTCGCCGCTCTCGCGGTGGCCGATGAATACCCGGACTGGCTGATCTCGCAGCACGGAACCGTCAGCAAGGATCTCGACCTTGAGTTCTGAGCTGGCCAGCCTTCTGCGGCGGATCAAGCCGGAGAAACGAACTGTCGTGCTTAAGCCAAGGAACGCCTCCAGCCTGGCGTTTCTTGGCCAGACGCCGCACTTGCCCTCCAGGCTCCTGTACGACACAACCGTCTATATCGACATTCTTCAGGGAACATTCCCGCGCAATGGCGAGATCGCGTTGCGGGCTGCCGACGCTTGGCACTCGACTGTCGCCGAAGCGGAGTTGTGCGTTCCCATCGGCTCGTTGGAGCCGGGGCATCCGGGCACGGCTCAGGCGATAAAGCAACTTGCTGCAGCGATTGAGCGGAGACCGGCACATCGCACGATTGCTCCCGACCGTGAGATATGGCTGGAAGCCGGAATCCTGACAGGCGTCCTGGCACGGCTGCAACGATTTGGAGCCGCAGACCGCCGCCGCGTGCTCAATGACGCGCTGTTGTTCGCGACGGCTCGGAAACACGGGCTCAGCGTGTTGACGCGCAACACGCGCGATTTTGACCTCTTGCAGCAATTAGAGCCGTCCTGCGGAGTGCTGTTCTATGAGCGGACCGTCTAGCCAAGCGGGGAACCTGTATCATCGGAAACAGGACAACACTGCCGTTTACAGGAGCCATCGTGTCTCAGGATTAGGCGATGGCGGACGAGATCCGTGTCCGCCTTCGGCCCGCCGCCGCGTTTCGCTTTTGTCCGGGGACGGAAGGAGCGCTCTTCGCAACGGACCTCGCCTTCACCGATCCGCCTGTTGGCTTCTGCAACTCCTTCAATAACTCGGGATGCTTGTCGACGAGCACCTCGGAATCCGAGCAACTGCGCCGTAACTTTGCCGTCTTCGGAAGCTGCCTCGGCGGCTTCCGGCTTGCGCTCTCCGACCATGGGCGCGAGGATGAAAATACCCTTCTCGCCTTTCTTCACGAAACGGCCTAGCGAGTTCCATGTGCGTAGTCCGGCAACGTGGGTGGCATCGGGCTTCTGGTGGGCGATGAGCATGACGTTCACGAAGCTGTACGTGTGAAAGCGCGCCATGGCTGCGAGATACTGGGTGAGCACCTCACTGTGGCCTGCGTTGAGCGCCGCGCGACGAGGTACTCGGCGGCCTGTTTGGTTCGATCCTTGATTTCTTCTAACTTCATTGTTTTTTCCTTTTCTGCCGTCTCCGGCTCTTTATGTTCCTCACTAGCCGCGCCAGCGGACAAAAACAGACGGAACGGAAGAAAAGAACGAACGGAGGTCTCCGGAAGGTGGCAGGGTGCGAGTGCGTGCGCGGAGGCGTGCCAAATACGCTTCACCGTTTGGCTCGCAACCGGCGCCTGCCGAAGCGCCCGTCTGAGACGCGACGCGGCGTCCACCAGGAAGAGGCAGAAGTGGGGAGAAGACGCGGAGCTACATTGAATTGGGGGTTGAGACTGGGGAACCTTTCATCGGAGTCTCCGTTACGCAGGTCGCACTCCGTCCGGACGCTGGGGCGATCCGTGCGATCTTATGGGAACGGCCGTGTACCTGGCTTCGTCGGCAAGGGACTATATACAAGGTCACGTCCTCGTGGTTGACGGCGGGTGGATGGCGCGCTAGAAATCGCTTGAAGACAGCTAGTGGATCAATGGAAATTCTCGACTAGGACTATATCGCCATCCTTCGAGACCGAATCCGTGTAAAGGACCCACCGGTCATCTGGAGAAACGCTCAGGCTGGAACGTCGGGCTGGCTGGCGGACGAGACTATATATCTGAGTTGTATTGTTATGGGCGAAGTCGTGGTAAGCAATTGCGGAGTGAGAGTCATTCGCCGTTGTGAAATAAACGCCGGTTGGACTGAGAGTAAACGACCCCCAGTACCCGGAAGGCGGGTTGTCAAAGAGCTTGACCTCGTCTCCGCCGGAGGCGGGCATACGCCACAGCCCTGGCACGTCGTACTTCGTATAGTAAATCCAGTTACCATCCGCAGATTCTTTTGCGACAAAGCCACCGTGCCGTGTTACCTGCTGGACCTGTCCGGAATCGACAGATACTTTCCAAACCTGCCAACTGCCGGCATGCTTTGAGGCGAAGTAGATCCATTTCCCGTCAATAGACCAATCGGGACGTATTTCGCTGGATTCTCCATCAGTTAATTTCCTGGGCATGCCGCCGTTAGCACTCATGACGAAGATGTGGGATCGCCCCGCGGTACGAGAATCAAAGGCAATCTGCTTGTCATCCGGCGACCAACTAGGGCTTCCGGTTATTGGCCCGTTGAAAGAGGTCAACTTGGTGAGGCCTTCGCTAGCGGCTGGTGAGGTCCAGATCTCCTGCGTGCCCGAGCGCCAGGATTGGAAGACAACATTTTTCCCGTCGTGAGAAAACCGTGGGGCGAAGTCCTGCTCTTTTGAGGAAGTCAGCCTCGTCGCGGGAGCACGCGGAGACTTCAGATCGATCCGCATCGTACTCCAAGTAGGAGAGCCCTGGGAATAGGCCAAGCGTTCTCCTTTGGGCGAGATAGCTGGCGTATATGCTTTTTCGGAGCCGAAGGCGAGCCTCTGAGTTCCTCCCCCGGAAACTGGAACGCGCCAGAGTGAAACCGCACCTCCCGCATCCGAGGAAAAGACGATAGCACTTCCATCGCTGACCCATGCCAAGCCGTGGAACTGTTGTCCGTTCAGGGTAAGCTGTTTCGGCTCACCACCATCGGCGTCCATGACGTAAACACTTCTGCTCCCGAGATCGGGTCCGCGAACAAAAGCAATCTTTTTTCCATCTGGGGAGAATACAGGACTGAAATCTCCATCCCACAGATTCTTAGGATGAGTAATCGGCTTAGCTTTGAGCGTGTCCAGGGAAAGAGAAAAGATGGAGGACGGATTGGACTCCGATTTGCCGTCGGGGAAAACAAGTTCCTTTCCGTCCGGAGACCACGAAAGTCCAGGTTCGATGGGATCAAGAGCGCCGCGCAAATCGTAGAGCTTGCGTTCGGGGCCACCCAAGACCGGTACCATATAGATACCATCTCCCCGGTGCGAACGCCGGGTGAACGCGATCCAGTTCCCATCGGGAGACCATGTCGGGCTCAAATCTTCGGCGCTATCGGACGTAATGCGAAGCAGCGTTTCACTTCCTATCGGCTTCACATACAGGTTCCAATTCTCACCGCCGTCCTCTCCATTCCAGGTGAACGCGATCTTGTTGCCATCGGGGGAGAATGCAGGCTGGCGGGCGGAACCAGGATAAGAGGTGAAGGGCACGATTTTGAAACTTGCAGCACGGCGTGATGCCCCCCGTCCGTACTGAAACGTCCAGATTCCAGCGATTACAAGCAAAGCCACGGTGGCTGCCGCCAGCCACTTGTTACCAAGTGTATTTAACAATGCCCGAGTTTTTGACTGTACCGGCGGAATAGGCTGAGGCTTTGGGCGCTCCAAAACAACCGATGCTGGCTCTGCAACATCGTCAGGTGTGACCGTGGGTGCAGCCGATGCCGATGTGCCGGGTAAATCTTCTGTGACCGGTGCGGATGGTGTGGCTCCGGAGCCGTTCTACGGTACCGTAACCGGCGCTATGAGACGGTAGCCCTGCTTGCTGATCGTCTGAATAAACTGCGGGGAGCGAGGATTGTCATTGAAGACTTGCCGTAGTTCGTAGATACACCGTATGAGGACATCATCGCCGACAAAGGTGTTCGGCCAAACTGAACGGATCAGATCTTCCTTGTGGACCACATCACCGGCGTGTGCGGACAGTTCGACCAGGACCTGCATGACTTTGGGTTCGAGCTGAACCAGCTCATCCCTCTGCTAACACGGTTCAGCTCCGGCTGAATTTCCCATTCGCCTACTTGGTAACTTTTCTTCAAAAGCGTCCTGTCCTGATTGGTGCCCCATTATATTCCAACTCTCACTTTTTACTCCGCTGTATTTCTTTGTCAGCATGTGCCCCCCGATCCCCGCTCAGAATTGCCCTAAGTTGCTGACATTACACAAGCTGCTGGCTCATCATCAGCAATCCCTCAGTCAAAGCTTAGGCCGTCCTCAGTACTTTCGAGCACAGATGACGCCATAGTCGTCCCGTCATAAGCCAAACCAGTGCGCAATTTGCATTTAGAATTGCGGCGGAAAAGTTACTGCCACAGCGATAAGGAGTGACAGAGGTATTGGAAGGCCATCCGTGAGGGTGGCCTTTCCAAGAATCAACGAAGAGCGTTCTACGATGCTGACTGAGGGCAGTTACTCAAGCGAGCACTACCTCGGCAGTCTTCCTCCCAACTAGGCAAAGCTAATAACGATACCGTTTTTCTATTTCACTCCGAGACATAAAGATGACAAGAGCCCAAAAGACACTGCTCTCATTATTGGTAGCGACCTTCATAAGCCTGACGGCGGCAGCACAGACGGCGCCGCGTCCGGATGTTGACAAGCGCGTCGACGCAATCCTTCGGCAGATGACCTTGGAGGAAAAGATCGACTACATCGGCGGCTATCAACGGTTCTACATTCGTGGAATCGAGCGCCTGGGTGTGCCCGAGCTGAAAATGGCGGACGGCCCGATGGGCGTGCGCAACTACGGGCCATCTACCGCGTACCCGGGCGGTATCGCACTGGCTGCGTCGTGGGATACGGATCTCGTGCGTCGAGTCGGTACCATGATGGGCAAGGACGCACGCGCCCGCGGCGTTCACTTCTTGCTCGGTCCGGGCATGAACATATATCGCGCTCCGATGAACGGACGCAACTTCGAATACCTCGGCGAGGACCCGTTTCTTGCTGCGCGCACGGCTGTCGCCGATATTCAGGGGATTCAAAGCCAAGGCGTAATCGCCACGGCGAAGCATTTCATGGGCAACAACCAGGAATGGGACCGCCACCGCATCAGCTCCGACATCGACGAGCGTACGATGCGTGAGATCTACTTGCCTGCGTTTGAAGCGTCGGTCAAGGAGGGTCATGTCGGTGCGATCATGGACTCCTACAACCTGGTCAACGGAGTCCACGCAACACAGAACGGATATTTGAACACCGACATCTTGCGCAAAGATTGGGGCTTCACCGGCATCGTCATGTCCGACTGGGACGCGACCTACGACGGCGTCGCCGCAGCCAACGGCGGACTCGACCTCGAAATGCCCAGCGGCACGCTCATGAACCGGCAGACGCTCCTTCCCGCCGTAAAGCAAGGGAAGGTGGCGGAAGCGGTCATCGATGAAAAGGTTCGGCGCATCCTGCGCACCGCGCTGGAATTCGGCTTCTTCGATCGCGCGCAAGCGGACTCAAGCATACCGGCAGACAATCCAGAGGGCAGGCAGGTCGCGCTCGAAGCCGCCTTGGGCTCAATGGTGCTGCTGAAGAACAACGACATCCTTCCGCTGGACAAGTCGAAGCTGAAGAACGTGGTCGTGATCGGCCCGACAGCGACACCTGCGGTTACCGGTGGTGGCGGCAGTTCGAAAGTGAAACCCTTCACCTCGGTCAGTTTCCTTGACGGCATCCAGAGTTATCTGGGCGCAAACATGAACGTCGCCTACGCGCCGGGTGTCCTCAAGGCGGATCAACCGTTTGCTGATACCCGCGCCACGATGAAGCCCATCGGGTTCGGAATCGAGCCGATTGCCGGTCGCGCGTTGACATTGGCGAAGGAAGCAGCCGCGAAGGCCGATGCCGTCGTGCTATGCGTGGGCTTCGATCCGTCTACCGAAAGCGAAGCCTCCGACCGGACCTTTACCCTGCCACAAGGACAGGATGAGTTAATCAAGGAAGTCCTCAACGCCAACAAGAATGTAATCGTGGTCTTGACCGGCGGTGGCGCCGTGGATATGTCCCGATGGATCGATTCAACACCGGCGCTCCTGCACGCGTGGTATCCCGGACAGGAAGGTGGAGCCGCGTTGGCACAGATTCTGTTTGGCGCGGCAAACCCTTCCGGCAGACTCCCTGTCAGTTTCGAGCGCCAGCGCGAGGATAACCCCACCTACAACAGTTACTGCGATTCGACGTTGGGACCCGCTCCAAGCGGGGACAAAAGAGATCCTAGCGGAGCGGCGCGCGGTCACGTGGCTTACAAGGAAGGCATCTTCCTCGGCTACCGGCACTTCGACAAGACCGGGGTCACTCCTTTGTTCCCGTTCGGCTATGGACTGTCTTATACGACCTTCAAGTACAGCAATCTGAAGATCACGCCCGCCTCGACGAAAGACAACGAACCGGTCACGGTCACGTTCTACCTTCGCAACACCGGCGATCGTGAGGGCGCGGAAGTGGCGCAGGTGTACGTTAGCGACAAGCACTCGAAAGTCGAGCGTCCCGTGAAAGAACTGAAGGGCTTTGCCAAGGTGAACCTGAAGCCAGGCGAAAGCAAAACAGTGACGATTTCGCTCAACCGCAGGGCGTTTTCGTACTACGACGTGGGCGGAAAAAAGTGGAAGGCCGATCCGGGAGACTTCTCGATTCTGGTCGGCAGTTCGTCCGCGAAAACCGAACTTGCCGGACAAGTGAAGCTGCTTCAGTAGTGCCTAAGTGGATTGGGCCGGAACCCTCCTGTATGCTGCAGGGTTCCGGCGCAAGACATTTACTTAGAGGATTCTCGTTACCCGAATCCCGCGCTGTAGCTGAGGATCGCCAACAGTTCGGGAACCTGATGATCATTGCTCTTGGGGAGATCCAGTTCCGCCAAGTAGAGGGCCCTCCGTCTCCCCCTTGACTTTTACCTATCATGGATGTCCTGCAGCGAGAAGTTATTCGAGTACTTGGCCAGCACTGGAGTGAACACACATGGGACAATTTTGGGATAAGTACGACAAACGAATCGACGCGAATCAGACGTGTCGTCCCTGGAGCCGAAGCGTTGCTTGGGGCCCTAACTATCAAGCAACGCGTTCCCGAGTGATTCCGAGTAGTTGACGCACGGCGGCAGCCAACTGCGCGGCCGAAAACGGCTTTTCAATTAAAGGCGGTACCGTTATCCAGAGCGTTTGCGTCCAGCACCGCCTCACCGGCGTGGCCGGACATGTACAGTACCTTGGTGGCGCGCCTGACAGCTCGGATCTGTTCCACCAGTTGTGGGCCGGTCATTTCCGGCATGACCACGTCGGTAACGACGACATGAATCGCCTCCGCACTGCTCAGCCATGCCTTCATTCCCTCTGTCGGAGTGCGCGCCTGTAAGATCGTGTAGCCACAGCCCTTGAGAATCTCCGCCGTTAGCTGGCGAACGTCGTCACGGTCATCTACTATGAGCAGTGTCTCTGTTCCGCGCGGCAAACGATTCGATTCGGAACACTGCTCAACCGCCACAGTACCTTGCGCCTTAGGCAGGTAAATGGTGAACGTAGTCCCCTGATTCCGCTCGCTTTTGAGACGAACATACCCACCGCTCTGATTTACAACCCCCCACACTGTGGAGAGCCCCAGCCCCGTACCCTTGCCTGTTTCTTTGGTGGTAAAGAACGGTTCGAAGATGTGCTTCTGAGTCTCCTCGTCAATTCCCACTCCGTCATCGCTCACTGAAAGGGTCACGTAATCGCCGGAACGAATGGCTGGCAAGGCAGTCTCCGAGTCTACAATTTCAAGATTGCCGGTCCGGATTGTGATCACGCCGCCCACGCTAATCGCATCACGAGCATTCAGCACGAGGTTCATGATGATCTGTTGCAACCGTGTGGGATCGGCTTTCACGCTACCTAAATGCGGATCTAAAGTCGTGACCAGCTGCACATCCTCTCCGATCAAACTTGGCAGCATGCTTTCCATCTCCGCGACGATGGCGTTGATGGAAAGTATCTTTGGCTGGAGTACCTGCTTGCGACTGAACGCAAGTAGCTGAGATGTAAGGCCAGCAGCGCGCTGGCCAGCCTTGCAAATTTCACTCGCATTGAAACTGAGCGGGTGGTTCTGCGGCAGCTTGTTCAGCAGCAACTCGGCGTGACCGTTAACCACGGTAAGCAGATTGTTGAAGTCATGCGCGATCCCGCCTGCCAGACGTCCAACACTTTCCAGCTTGTTTGCCTGCAGGAGCTGCGATTCCAGCCGCTTGCGCTCGCTAATGTCGGCGTAAAAGCCAATCCTGTCTCCCGAGCGACTCGAAACTATGAATTCCTCGCTGTCAGGCGAAAGGAGTTTGGTCTCCCCGTCCGGTTCGGCGAACGTGTCCTCCCGAACGCCAGCCGCAATCTCTGCGCCTGTCTGTTTCCAATATCTCTCCCGAGCCGCTCTCAGTGTCGCGTTGGATGCGCCTTGTCTAGTTTGCTTCATGGGCTTCATAACGTATCTCACCGCAGACGAACTGTGCGAGTACAGCATCGCGGTCAGTAAATGGGTTTTCCAGTCCGTTTTGACATCACGCCGTTGAACTGGCCAGCGGCGGCGTGGTACGGCGTATGCTCGATACTCCCCTTCGCGCCAGTGACCGTCGTTGTGCCCTCCGAGTATGCAACCGCTACCACTTCACTGTACGGGATGCGTGTCTTGAATCCGAACCTCGACCGTTGCCAAACTTCGGTCTCGTCGCAATGAATGGTTCGTGGCCAGCCGTAGAACGAGATTAAGACCAAGGCAAGTGGGATTGTCTGTATCCACAGGCTGTCACCTTCTCGATACATGCCGATGGACATTACACCGGAGAACAGGATGCCTACGCCGTATATCCCCGTAGCGAAAGCACTAGCAGGGAAGCTTCGCCGAACTTCGCGGCCACGGACAGGTGATCGCCGAATGCTCGTAGTCGTCGCCGTTCTGAGCAATAGTTTTGAAGAACACAATGCAAAGGTCGTATTGGTTTGGGATGGGCAAAGATTCAATGTAGAGGACACGACGATCGAACCGACTGCTTCTGAGGCTCGAGTGGGATAGAAAAGCTGCGTTCGATCGACTCTGTAAGAAAGTAGTGGAACAGACTACAAAATGATCGCGGGCACCGACCGCCTTCCCAACTCGCTGAAAATAGGGCGGCAGAGAAACCCAGAAGCGGCGGCCTATTTTTGCGTTTCGGACATTTTCGCGTTTCGAACCCAATTTTCATTTAGCGGAACATTAACACCGATTAATTGCCAACATTAACTTAATCGGTATACTTATGGCGTATGAATGATCTACGGTTTAAGACGCCATCTGAGCTCCAGGAAGCGCTCGGGGCAAGGCTCCGCCGCTTACGACTGTCGCGCAATGCCGATCAATTGACCACGGCAGAAAAAGCTGGTGTCTCTGAAAAAGCTCTGCGGAATCTTGAAGCCGGTCGTGGCTCTACCATCGAGACGCTTGTGCGCGTTCTGAAGGCACTAGACGCCCTCAACGGAATTGAGATGCTTGCGCCGGAGGCAACAGTAAATCCCATGATGCTCTTGCGCACCCACTCCCTTCCGCAACGGGCCCGCCGTCCACACGGTCCGCGAAAAGAGAAAAAACAGTGAGTACCACGCCGGTTATTGAAGTCCGCGCGTGGGGTAAGCGAGTCGGCGCAGTCGCGGCCGACCCGCAGCTTGGGTACTTTGCCTTTGCTTATGACCCGGCGTGGAAACGCCATGGAATCGAATTGGCGCCCATAACGCAGCCGATTGAGGATCGTCGCACTTCATTCATCTTTCCGAACTTGCCCGAAGCGACATTTCGTCGTTTGCCTGCGATGCTGGCGGATGCGTTGCCTGATGATTTTGGCAATGCCCTAATCGACGCCTGGATGGCAAAAAACGGCGTCGAAAAGAAGGCCGTGACAGCACTCGATCGTTTGGCATACATGGGAAGACGAGGCATGGGCGCATTGGAGTTTCGACCCGAGCGCGGGTTCCATCGCAGGAGTGAAAAGCCATTAATAATGAAGTCCCTCGTCGAAGAGGCTCGTAAACTCATTACTGGCAACCTTGATATTGATAGAGAGGCAGAGGCCGCTCTGGCCAATATCATCCGAGTAGGCACTTCGGCAGGCGGAGCCAGGGCCAAGGCGGTCATCGCCTGGAGTCCAAAAACGAATGAGATCCGCTGCGGTCAGTTTGATGTGCCGGAAGGGTTTGAGCACTGGCTTCTAAAGTTCGACGGCGTAGGTAAGGATGCAGAGCTGGGAACCGGAGCCGATTACGGGCGCATTGAGTATGCGTACTATCTCATGGCAACGCAGGCTGGCATCGCTATGTCCCCGTGCCGATTACTTGAGGAAAACGGACGTGCTCATTTCATGACGCGGCGCTTCGACCGCGAGGCGATCAATGGCACGACAATCAATCACCATGTACAGACGCTCTGCGCGATGTCTGAACTCGATTTCAAACAGCGTGGGACGCACGCGTATGCCCAACTATTCATGCTAATCGCCCAGTTGGGCCTGGGGGACTCGGCGTTGGAGCAAGCCTTCCTTCGAATGGCATTTAACGTCATGGCGCGCAACTGCGATGACCACACAAAGAACTTTGCTTTCCGACTGCAAGAGGGGAAAAGCTGGGAGTTGGCTCCCGCCTATGATGTGACGCACGCATACAATCCTCATGGCCAATGGACGTATCAGCACTTGATGAGCGTCAACGGCAAGTTTCGTGAGATTGCCCGGCAAGATCTATTATCGGAAGCCGACCGCTTTGGGGTTCGGTCCCCTCTGAATTTACTCGCTAAAGTACGGGCAGCAATCGACAACTGGGCTGAAACAGCAAAGAAGGCCGGCCTCAGCGCTGCCAGCACTGTGGCCGCAGACTTCCATCCGTTGTGATCCGAGGATCCACCTCGCGGAATCTTCGCCGCTATCGCACTTTCCTTCGCCACTCTATGCGGCACAAAGTAGCGATATTCGAAACGAAATACTTGCACAGTGCGCCAGCTTCTGCACATCCCCAAACCAGCAATTCAGGGATCCAATGCGCATCCCTCGCAACAGGCAAAGCGACAAATACCACGACTAAAAGCACGACGGTAGCCCAAAATCCAAACCTGGCTATCATCATGATCCGCGCATATACGAAGAACTCCGGCAACGCAACCGCGCGCACTCAAAAGGCAGAACCCACGCAAGCAAATGACGCACATCGCAAGCATTCACGGAAGATTAGGCACTCACAAAAGCACCCGAGACTGGGCAACTCGCCGCGACAAAAGACAACCACTATTTCAATTCCGCGCCGCTCACAACCGCGTCCTTTTGCAACAACAACACGCAATCGGCATGAACAACTAAGCCATCAATAGCACGACAATGACCCGTAAACCCGTGCCATGCCGCGAGCTCAAAAAAACAAAACAACACACGATCCGAACGCGCCAAATTTCAATCCGGAAGAGAGATAAGCTCATCGCAATGCCGAGGCTAACATCTCAGAATTAATCACTGATTCGCGCGCCACGCACCGCACCGGAATGAATTCGAAATCGATTGCGCGGCCACAATAGCGAGCCGATTGGACCGCCTCAGAATTCATGCTGTTTCGACACGTTCCCTCTGTATATAGTCAGCGCAGAAGTCCTGCGTAATCAGGGCTTTGCCGCTGGCGTACTCTGGGCCCACTTTAGTCTCGTTTTGGTCCTACTCTAGACTGGATTCGGTGCGAGATGGCTCAACTCGCTAGGGGATCATCTCGATGAGTTGCGCAAATGGGACCGGCTGAAGGCGGCCATCCACCCAGAAGAAAACCGTGCGATCCTGGCTCGAAGAAAGAAAATTGTATGCAGTCGTGAATGCAATCGGAAGAGACAAGTTGGTCAGTTGTGCCGCAACATCCACCATTAATTCTGGAGATCCAAACAAATACAAGAGCAGCGAGATTTCAGATTCGTCATGGAGATTTCGCCTGATCTTCTGATACCTTTTTTTTGATTTAGCGGTTCGTTCGAACTCTATTCCGAAAAATATGGTAGGCACGAGGAGACTCGAACTCCTGACCTCTACCGTGTCAAGGTAGCGCTCTAACCAACTGAGCTACGCGCCTACGTTATTGAATTGGGCTTTATCGAATTCAGCTTTGCATTCACAAAGCGCCACGAGCCTATTGTACCTGTTCCCAACCGCGATTCGCAATCGGGCTTCGGGCATGCGCAAATGAATTGTTGCAGTGCCTGGCTATTTGAAGTAATTTGACGGTTCGTCGCAGCGTAGCGCAGAACACAGCAAAGCGCCGCAGGTAGTGTCGCCGGGTTGTCGTTCGATGCCGATGGAAGGTGAGCCGGAATGCAGAAGCGCGATGAGAATGGATCGTACTTGAGCGAACGGTTTGAACCCGGCGCGATCGTGCTGATTTCACTCAGCAATCCGCGCGAGAAATTCTGGGGAGTACTTATCTCACTCTCCGCCACCGGCGTCGGCGTGCGCGGAATTGACCTGTCATCCTTTGACGACACTCTGCGAATGGTACGGCACGACGAACCCGTAGATCCGAGCGCAGTCTTTTTCCCAATGCACAGGATCGAACGAATCGAAATTGATGCGCCGGTTTGTGGCATACCTTCCTTAAGCGAGCGTTTTGAGTCGACAACCGGGCACGAACTCGGGACATTTCTGCGTTTCTAATCCTGCGGATTTCCCGCTAAGTGACGCTGTTCTCTCACGCCTGTCTGGAAGTACACTGTTCTTTGAGGGACAGATCACAAGTGGCTTCACAGTTTTTGACCGCACCCAACCAGATCACGCTGCTGCGGCTTATCTTTGTGCCGTTCATCGTGATCATGCTGACCGACGGTAATTACGGGTGGGCGCTGATCTTGTTTGTGGTTGCGGGCATCAGCGATGGTCTTGACGGCTTGCTCGCACGTAAGCTGAACCAGCGAACCGTTCTGGGTCAGTATCTTGACCCCATCGCGGACAAATTGCTTCTGAGCACGCTTTTTCTTGTGCTTTCGATCATGCACAAGATTCCGTGGAAATTCACCGTGGTGGTGTTCAGCCGCGATCTCATGATTCTCATTACGTGCGCAGTGCTCTTTGCGGCGACGACTTACCGTGATTTCCGGCCGAGCATTTACGGCAAGCTGAACACCGGCGCGCAAGTAGGGGCGCTGTTTTTTGTTTTACTTAATTCGTATACGGCGGAAGCAGGCTTGCCAGACTCCAGGATGCCCTGGATTCACCTCACCATGCATGCTCTTCTCTGGGCGGTTTTCGTCCTCACCACCGTATCGGGCATCCACTACGTCTTGCGCACCGGATACAACATGCGGACCCGCGAGGCGGGAGCCTCCAACGGCGGACGCGCGGCTTAGTGCGACGTTCCGAGTCTACTTCCTTCGCTCTACTTCCGTCGCCACCGCGTTCCTTCTTTTGTGATCTCCACGATCACACCCGCCGTATTCAGTTCGTTGCGGATCTCGTCCGAGCGCGCGAAATTGCGTGACTTGCGCGCGGCTTGCATTTCGCCAACGAGCGCGTCGATCTTATCGTCGCCCAGTTCGGAGCTCTTCACGCTCTCGATAAATTCCTTTGCGGCGCCTTCCAATCGGCCTTCTGTTTTTGCCCATTCGTAGATACCGCGCATTTTCTCGGCATCATCATCGCTCAACACAGCGAAGATCTCGTCGAACTTCTGCATCGCCTCAAGCAGCAGGGGAACGTCGCCTTGCCTGATCTCGCCCTTGTCCGCGGCGGCATTGGCGTCGCGAACCAGCTCAAAGATGGCTCCTTGCGCCTGCGCCGTATTCAGGTCGTCCTCAAAGGCAGCTTTCATTTCAGCGATCGCTTGCCGCGCCAACTGCTGTACCCGCTCGCTCGCGCCCACCTCGAACTTCCCGGTCTCAAGACGCAGCTTGAAGTTGCGCAGGCGCTCGACCGCGTTCGCAGCAGTCTTGAGACCGTCAAACGTAAAGTTCAACTGCTTGCGGAACGGGACGGACGCGAGCAAATATCGAATCGATGAGGGCTTATGTCCCTTGAGCACCAGGTCGCGCAGCGTATAAAAGTTGCCGAGCGACTTGGACATCTTCTCGCCCTCGACCAGCAGGAACCGCACGTGCATCCAGTAGCGCGAAAACGTCTTTCCGGTCAGCGCTTCCGACTGCGCGATCTCGTTTTCATGATGCGGGAAAACTAGATCTTCACCGCCGGCATGGATATCCAGCGTGCTGCCGAGGTATTCGGTGGACATCACCGAACACTCGATATGCCAGCCCGGACGGCCCGGACCAATCTCCGTGTCCCACTTGGCTTCGCCCGGCTTGGGTGCCTTCCAGAGGGCGAAGTCGCGGGCACTGTCCTTGTCGTACTCGTCCACATCCACGCGCGCGCCGTCCTGCATTCCGCCGAAATCCTTCTTGCTCAGCTTGCCGTACTCGGGGAATTTGGCGATGCGGAAATAATACGATCCGTCGTCGGCGCGGTAGGCGAATCCTTTCTTCACCAGCTCCTCGATGAACTGCGCCATTTCCGGAATGTGCTCCGTGGCGCGGACGATCATCTCGGGGCGCTCGATGCTGAGCGTGTCGGAATCTTCCAGAAATGCCTGCTCGTACTTCTTCGTATAGTCCCGCACGCTGACGCCGTCACGCGCGGCGTTACGTATGATCTTGTCGTCCACGTCCGTGATGTTCATGACGTGCTTCAACCGGTATCCGCTCTGCTTCATGAAGCGCCGCAAAACGTCAACCAGCACAAACGTGCGGAAGTTGCCGATGTGGCCGTAGTCGTAAACCGTCGGGCCGCAAGCGTACATGCGGACAACATTGTCTTCCAGCGGCGTGAAATCCTCGACTTTGCCCGACAAGGTATTGAAGAAGCGAAAGGACATAGCTCTCTCGGTACGATGGATCGAACGACCATTGTAAATCACTACATCGTCGCATCGGATGATTGGATGATCGGATGTTCGGGTGATCGGAAAACGAAAAATCGCAAAATCGACAACTCGAAATTCAAATTCACAATTCGAGAATATGTTTGTTATAAACTCAAATGTTTTTTAGGAGCCGCCATGCCGAGCGCACCTACTACGAACTCAAAATCGATTACGCAAGATTCGCCGCAACATCTGCGCCAACACCTGCCATGGATACGTGAGCAGTTTCCGGCCCTGAAACTCGAATCTCACGGACGGCCCGCCGTTTTCTTCGACGGCCCCGGCGGGACGCAAGTTCCGCAGCGCGTTATCGACGCCATGGCCGACTACCTTGTGCGCTCCAATTCCAACACCCATGGAGCATTCGAGACCGCGCATCGCACTAGTTCGACAATCGCTGCGGCACACTCGGCCATTGCCGACCTGCTCGGCTGCGACGCCGACGAGGTCGCCTTTGGCCAGAACATGACTTCGCTCACGTTCTCGCTCAGCCGCGCCATCGGACGCGAACTTGTTCCGGGCGACGAAGTGGTCGTCACCACCCTCGACCACGACGCCAACGTCGCCCCCTGGATGGCGCTTGCCGAGCGCGGCGTCACTCTGCGCTGGGCGGACATCAATCCCGACACCTGCACGCTCAACATGCACGACCTCTCGGCCAAGATCACGCGCCGGACCAAGCTGGTCGCCGTCGGATACGCGTCCAATGCGGTCGGAACGATCAATCATCTGGAGCGAATCATTGCCCTCGCCCACGAAAACGGCGCGATGGTTTTCGTCGATGCCGTACACTACGCTCCGCACGGACCGATCGATGTCCGCGCCCTCAACTGCGATTTTCTCGCCTGTTCGACCTACAAATTCTTCGGCCCGCACATGGGAGCGATCTACGGGAAGCGCTCGCACCTGCAACGCCTGCGTCCCTTTAAAGTGCGCCCCGCCGCCGAAGATCTGCCCGACCGCTGGGAGACCGGCACGCAAAATCACGAGGGACTGGCCGGAGTCAGCGGCGCCATCTCGTATCTCGCCGAACTCGGCCGTCGCATCGACCCCACCGTCGAGACGCGCCGTGCCGCGCTGCTCGCCGCCTATCGTGCCATCCAGAGCTACGAGCGTGAGTTGTCCCGGCAACTGATCACCGGACTGCTGGCAATTCCTGGCCTGACGTTCTACGGCATCTCAAACCTTGACTGGCTCGACCGCCGCACGCCGACCGTGGGGTTCACCATCGACGGCCACACGCCCCACAAAATCGCCACCCAACTCGGCGAACGCGGCGTCTTCGCCTGGGACGGCAACTTCTACGCCATCTCGCTCACCGAGCGCCTCGGCCTCGAAGATAAAGGCGGCCTGCTGCGCATCGGCCTCGTCCACTACAACACCAGCGAGGAAGTCGAGCGCCTGCTGAAGGAGCTAAAGAAGATCGCAAAATCGTAAAATCGCGAAATCGGAAAAGCGTAGCGCCGGACTCCAGTCCGGCGGGCCCCGCACCCCATTCGAGCCGCCCGTCGGCAAGCAATTCGCAGACTGTGACTTTGACTTCGGCCCCACACAAGCAAAGCTTGTATGGGCCACCCGCGGGGCACCGGGCGAGAGTTCAGAGTCCTGGTCCTCAAACCTTCTCTGACTCAAACGCGGTGTCATCTACACCGGACAGGGCATCCCTGTCCTTGACAGAACCTTCGCCCTTATCGATAGAACCAGTCGGGCTACCCGTCCAAAATATAGAGCGGTTTTGTGGACAAGAAGATACGATACGGTGTTGGACCTTCAGCACGGGCGCAGATCGCAGTCTTGCGAGAAGAAGATCTGCCATACGTGAGCGTCGTTCATCATCATCATCATCATCATCATCATCATCATCATCATCATCATCATCATCATCATCATCATCATCATCGCCGCCACCGGCGTGCGCGCGGGAGCCATGGACTTAAACGAGATTAGGAAGAAATCCATCATCGCCCTGTTCAGTGATGACTGCCTCTTTGAACAGATTGTGTTAAAGGGCGGCAACGCGATGAGCCTGGTCTATGGACTGGGTAACCGCGCTTCGTTGGACTTGGACTTTTCGATCGACGGAGACTTTTCCGACGTCAGCGATGCGCGAAAGAGAATCTTTGATGCGCTTCGGGAGACCTTCTCAAAGGCTGGGTACAGAGTGTTCGACGAGAAGTTTGAGCCGAAGCCAATGATCACCAGCAGTGACAATGGCGCTCGGTGGGGAGGGTATATCGTTGAGTTTAAACTGATCGGAAACAAACTCTACGAAAGCTTAGGCGGCCAACTCGAGGTGATTCGACGCCAGGCGCTCGTCACTGGAACACTCCAGAAGAGAATATTCAGAATCGAGCTGAGCAAGTTCGAGTTTTGTCGCGAAAAGACAGAAATCGATCTCGACGACTACACCGTCCGTGTGTACACCCCGGAGATGCTGGCTGTTGAGAAACTACGGGCACTATGTCAACAACTGCCAAGCTATCCCGAGCGCGCGCACAAAACGGCAAGGGCGAGAGATTTCTATGACCATATACATTCTCGCCACCGAGGCTGGCGTTAGAATCTCTGCGGAGACCGTACCGCTGCTGAAGGAAGTCTTCGCCGCAAAGGACGTTCCCATTCGCCTTCTTGGCGAACTACCGAACTCGAGAGAGTTCCATCGCGTCGATTGGCCTTCCGTCCAAAGTGCCGTGTCTGATTCGCTGCGAGATTTCGACTTCTACTTCAATTTTGTCATCAAGAAGGCGGCGTTATTAGAACCCTTTTGGAAAGAATAATCTCCAGCGGGGATCGTACTCCTTGTCGCCAATGCTGTACGTCAGGTAGAAGTCGAACGCAATCCCGAGTTGCCGCAACCTCTCAACCTTGGTCGCTTCATAACCTGCTCGTTCCATGTAGAAACCGATCGCTTGATGATACGGGTACGTGTAATCCAGTTTCTTGAGCGTGGCAAGGAGTTTACTGATCGAAACGCGATCCTTCGCAAACCGGAACGCTTCGAGAACTTGATAGACTCCTCCAGCGTATGAAGGTCGAACGGCAACGTCAATGAGCGTGCGTTCGATGTTTGTGACGTCGAGATCTTCACCGCTGGGTCCTTTCACAGCCTCGACCCCGAGGCGATCTGTCGATTTGCCGTTGACGATCAGGTAGCGAGAGTCGTTCCATTCGTAAATGTAATTAGAGGTCCGCTGCTGATTGGAGAAAGCTCTTGTTATGCCGTCCTGAGTAAGCGGACTTCCTGACTTCGGTTTAGGGCTTTGCTCCTGATTGACGTAAATCGTCGTCGGCACTTGTTCGTTGAGGCCATGGAGGAACACAGCACTCCCATGTGAGAGGTAAGGGGACTTCCGCAGTGAAAGTCCCAATTCAAAGCGGGACGGTTCTCCCCAAGACAAGCGGACTGCTCCCCGGTATTCCGATCGCAGCTCGATCACTCTCATTCCAGCCTTGTTGATCAAGAACTGAATGAACTGATCCGTTGTAGTGCGCGTTGTAAGCCGCCAGAAGTTCCTGTTTTCCCCTAGGATTGCGGCGAGTTCACGATCCGTGTACACAGTTTTCTTGCTGCTGCTAAAGAGCTGGACAATGTCCGGCTTCGCAATAGTCATCCTAGATGGCGGACCAGGCATGTGCAATCTCCTGAGGTATATATACCGCAGGAGACACATTGTTCGCTACGCGCCCATTTATCGGAACAAATACGGATGCAGGCGGTATTCATACCTCCTGCATCCACGTAACTATTTCGATCAGTTCCTGATCAATTGCTGTAAAGGCAGAGGAATCATGCGACACCTTTTAGTCATCAGCGCAGGTATATATACCTGCGCTGATAGCATATCCAGGAGAGGCTGGCCCAGGTCTTGAATGAACGAACGGTGTCCCATATCTGCCCGGTTTTGGCAGATGTGGGCGAGCCATTCGCCCTCTTGCTTGTTCCATTTCTAGAAATTTTCAGCGCCGCATGTTAGGTTTCGTCGCCAAGCCACTATGCTTGAACGTGGGCCAGTGTGTCCGGCGGAAACTCCGCTTGTGCTCTTTGAAACGGATCGACGGGAAGCGGATCGAGGGCATCGCACATGCGCTGCTGGTTAGGCCACTCGCGCTTACAGTGTATGTCGAGGCGCTAAGTCACTTGTTTGCAACACTTACAAGTTGAGCTCGGCATATCGATGTGGTAACTCGTTTATATTGTGTGACTTGCGATTTCAGCGAGGCAAGGGGGGGCATCCCCGCTAGCCACGAACCACTCGCCACCGCTTAGGTATATCGAGGTGTTAAGTCGTTTGTTACCAACAGTTACGAGCAGACTCTGGCAGACCGACATCGTAAGTGCTGGGAATTCATAGACTTACGAAAATGCGAGTAGGGAGGGGGGTGTCCTCCCTACTCGCCACTAAACACTCGCCACTGCCTTTTGCAGCAACTGTCGCACGACGTAGTTCAAGATTCCGCCGTGCTTGTAGTAGAGCGCTTCCTGAGGGGTGTCGATGCGCAGCGGGGCGTCGAACTCGACCTTGCTTCCGTCGGCGCGCGTGGCTTTGACTTTCACGGTCTTGGCTGAACCGTAGTTGTCCACGGCGTTGCGCAGGCCGGTGATCTCGAAGACCTCTTCGCCGCTGAGGCCGAGCGAGTCGGCGTCCTCGCCCGCCGGGAATTGCAGCGGCAGAATGCCCATGCCGACCAGGTTCGAGCGGTGAATCCGTTCGAAGCTTTCGGCGATGGCGGCGCGGACTCCGAGCAGCTTCGGACCTTTCGCGGCCCAGTCACGCGACGATCCCGAACCGTATTCTTTTCCGGCCAGGATGACGAGCGGGACGTTCTCGGCCGCGTACTTTTCCGAGGCGTCGAAGACGCTCATCTGCTCGCCGTCGGGGAGATGGCGGGTGAAGCCGCCCTCGACTCCGGGAACGAGTTTGTTGCGCAGGCGGACGTTGGCGAACGTGCCGCGCACCATGACCTCGTGATTACCGCGGCGCGAGCCGTAGGAGTTGAAGTCCTTGGGATCGACGCCGTGGGCGATCAGGTATTTGCCGGCCGGTGAGTCCTTCTTGATCGATCCGGCGGGCGAGATGTGGTCGGTGGTAACGCTGTCGCCGAGTTTCAGCAGGACGCGCGCGCCGGTGATGTCGGTGACGGCGGCGGGCTGGGTCGGCATGTTCTCGAAGTACGGAGGGTGCTTGACGTAGGTCGATTTCGCGTCCCACGCGAACGTGTCGCCCTTAGGGACTTGCAGTTGCTGCCAGAGGGCGTCGCCGGCGTAAACGTCCTTGTACGTTTCGCGGAACATGTTGGCGTCGATTTTGCCGACGGCGTCTTCGACTTCTTTTTGCGTTGGCCACAGGTCTTTGAGATAAATCGGCTTGCCGTCGCGGTCCTTGGTGAGCGGGTCGGTATAAGGATCGATGTCGATGCGCCCGGCAATGGCGAAGGCCACGGCCAGCGGCGGAGACATCAGGTAGTTCGCGCGAACCTCGGAGTTAATGCGGCCCTCGAAGTTGCGATTGCCCGAGAGCACGGACGCGACGACGAGATCGTCGGCGGCGATGGCGTCTGAAACCTCTTGCGGCAGCGGTCCGGAATTGCCGATGCAAGTGGTGCAGCCGTAACCGACGACGTTGAAGCGCAGCTTCTCAAGGTAGGGCAGCAGGCCGGCTTTCGCGTAGTACTCGGTGACAACCTTCGAGCCGGGAGCAAGCGAGGTCTTCACGTGCTTGGGAACCTCGACGCCGCGCTCGACGGCTTTCTTGGCGACCAGTCCGGCGGCCATCATGACCGACGGATTCGACGTGTTCGTGCAACTGGTGATCGCCGAAATGACGACGCTGCCGTGATGCAGCTTGTTGCCGTTAGTGGATTCCCCCGCTGGCACTTGCTGCCCCGGCTTGAGCAACGACGGCAACGCTTTGCGGAAGGACGATCCGGCCTGCGACAGAGGCACGCGATCCTGCGGACGCTTGGGTCCGGCAATGCTCGGCTCAACGGTCGCAAGGTCGAGAGCGAGTGTCGTCGTGTAGGTCGCCTCGGGCGTGTTCTCGGTGTGGAACATGCCTTGTTCCCTGGCGTAGGCCTCGACGAGCGCAACCTGCTCGTCGCTGCGGCCGGAGAGGCGCAGGTAGTTGAGCGTCTCCTTGTCGATGGGGAAGATGCCGCAGGTCGCGCCGTATTCGGGAGACATGTTGGCGATGGTGGCGCGATCGGCGAGCGGCAGGTTCTTCAGGCCGGGGCCGAAGTATTCGACGAACTTGCCGACGACGCCTTGCTTGCGCAGCATCTCGGTGATGGTCAGGACGAGGTCGGTTGCGGTCGCGCCCTCGCGCAACTCGCCGGTGAGCTTCACGCCCACGACCTGCGGAATCAGCATGGAGACGGGCTGTCCGAGCATGGCGGCCTCGGCCTCGATGCCGCCGACGCCCCAGCCGAGCACGCCGAGTCCGTTGATCATGGTGGTGTGCGAGTCGGTGCCGACGAGGGTGTCGGGGTAGGCGACGGCGCGGCCATCGGCGTCCTGCACGAAGACCACGCGGGCGAGGAACTCGAGGTTCACCTGGTGCACGATGCCGGTATCGGGGGGGACGATGGCGAAGTTCTTGAAGGCGGTCTGTCCCCAGCGGAGGAAGGCGTAGCGCTCTTTGTTGCGCTGGAACTCGAGGTCGGCGTTGATGGCGAGGGCCTGGGGGGTGCCGAATTCGTCCACCTGCACGGAGTGGTCGATGACCAACTCGGCCGGTTGCAAGGGATTGATGAGCGACGGATTGCCGCCGAGCTGGCGCATGGCGTCGCGCATGGCGGCCAAATCCACGACGGCTGGAACGCCGGTGAAGTCCTGCAAGAGCACGCGGCTGGGAGTGAAGGCGATTTCTTTTTCCGCGCCGGATTTGCCGTCCCACTGGGCGAGCGCGCGGATGTCGTCGGCTTTGACGGAAACGCCGTCTTCGGTTCGCAGCAAGTTTTCCAGCAGGATGCGAAGCGAGAAAGGCAGGTGCCGGGTGGAAATGCCCTGCTTGTCGAGGGCGTCAAGGCGGAAGATATCGTACTCACGATTTCCGGCGCGAAGCACGGAGCGGCTACCAAAGGTATTCGAGCTCATCGCACACTCTCAGATGTTTG
Source organism: uncultured Acidobacteriota bacterium (assembly GCA_963777415.1). Taxonomy (GTDB): domain Bacteria; phylum Acidobacteriota; class Terriglobia; order Terriglobales; family Acidobacteriaceae; genus JAEZPW01. Next base: position 337,197 of record CAVZQL010000007.1, on the reverse strand, counting down.
CAGATTGAATTAAGTTTCGCCGGCACCACCCGGCGCAGACAACACTCGCGACGGGCTGGAGTGCGTCCCCACGACGCACCCACGGGCCGAGGTACAACAACACAGTTAGTGTAAATGGTTTTGAGAAGAAACGCAGGCCTATAGCCAAAACCGCCGCTGTTGCCAATCCGACGGAAATCCCATTTGGGCGGTGGGAACACGCGGGAACTTTTGGAGCAAGGCGTGAAGACGCTGTTTCCAATCTGAGTTCGTTTCCACAGCTTGGAGCAAGGCGGCAATGATAACAGCGCGTGAATAGAATGTATCGACCTGCTGCAGTTCAGCGGCAAACTTTTTGGCCGCTTTTGGCTTTGACACAACCAGCTTGGCGTTCCAGAGACGGTTGTGATGGGCGCACATATTACGAAGAACATTCAAACACTTGAACCAATTCACAAGGATGAGTTCGTCAAGCTGGAAGTGTTTGGCTACAAGTTTACGGTTGGCAATGTGCAGTCCAGCGAAAAGACGTGAGAGGTTCCCAAAACTGATGGCCTCGGTGATAGCCCAAATCGGCGGAACGGACGGATGGTTGTATTTGGAGTGATAATGCTCTATAGCCAAATACCTAGCAGATGCACATGTACGCAGGAATTCGTTGAACTCAGAGGTGTTCTCGAAGTGCCTGCTTTCCAAATGAAAGTGGGGGCCGTGCGCAACCCCCAACTCGTTGACAATCGCGGCTCGCAAAGCGACTTCGATTCGTTCAATAGCGTCGATGCATAGCAGTCGAAGTTCCCGATCAAAATTGTAGAGGGAAACAACACCGTCGAACGTGACGTTCGCAAGAAAGTATTTGTTTGCTTGCTGAAGAGGCCGCATATAGATCAGCAGGCGATAATACCCGATGTGGTTTAGAGCCGATTTAGCGGCCGCAGAGTCAACCACGGTCAGACCGCGCTGCTGCAAATGTGCAAGCAACTGTTCAGGAGTTCGAGCTGGCTTTGCAAAAGCATGAACAGGGTGGGACATAAGAAAGCAATAAATAAGCCTCCCTGGTGCGCATCACATGTTGCCATGTCAGAGGCGTGGAGGCGATGATTACAGATATAGATGCTAGAGAGCTGCCGTCTTAATGTCAAGAATAAAAACAAACAACTGTTGCTGAACGTAGCGATCAGAACTTGCCTCCAAAGGCCTGGTACATGAGCAGCGCGTTCAAGGCAAGGATGATCGCGGCGGTGAGATAGGCCATCCAGTTGGTGAGCCTGTTGTTTACCAAGTCGGTCATGACCTCCCGCCGGCGCGTGAGCACGATGAGCGGGATCAGCGCGAACGGGAGCGTGAAGCTGAGCATGACTTGCGAGAGCACGAGGACCTTGAGTGCGTCCACGCGCAGGCCAATGACGATCAGCGCGGGGATGATGGTCAAGAATCGACGCAGGAAGACCGGGAACTTGACGTCGAGGAAGCCCTCGATAATGACCTGGCCGGCCATCGTGCCGACGGTTGACGACGCCAGTCCGGAGAAGAGCAGCGCGAGGGCGAAGGCTCCGGCGGAAAGTGGGCCGAGCAGCGGACGCAGGGTTTCGTGGGCCTGCTCGATTGTGGACACCTCGGAACCGTAATTCATGAAGGCGGCTGCTGCCATGATGAGCATGGCCGCGTTCACCAGGAACGCGCCGTTCATGGCGACGATGACATCGATCAGTTCGTAGCGAGCGTGGCGCAGCTTCTTCAGGAATTGTCCGGGGGGACATTCGAATTCGTGTTCGCGCACGCGCGGCAGCACCAGCGCGGAGTGCAGATAAATCACATGCGGCATCACCGTCGCGCCCAGGATTCCGACCGCGATGTAGATGCTCTGCGACTCAATATGAGGAATTAAGACGTAGTGAAATACCGATCCCCATTGCGGCTTCACGAGAAAAATCTCGATCGCGTAACAGAGGCCGATGATGAACACGAAGCCCATGATCGTCTGTTCCAGCCGGCGGTAGCCGTAAAGCTCGACCGCCAGGATGAGAAAGACGAGCACGGTCGTGATCAGCGCGGAAATGAACAGATCGATGTGGAACAGGAGATAGAAACCGAGCGCGGCGCCGAGGAATTCCGCCAGGTCGGTTGCCAGGGCCGATATCTCGGCGGCCAGCCAGAGATAAATGTTGGTTCCCATCGAGAAGTGTACGCGGCAGTTCTGGGGAAGGTTCTTGCCGGTGGCGATGCCGAGTTTAGCCGACAGATATTGCACGAGCATCGCCATCAGGTTCGACCAGAGGATTACCCAAAGCAGCGTGTAGCCGAACTTCGATCCGCCCTCGATATTGGTGGCGAAGTTTCCGGGATCGATGTAGGCGACCGATGCGACGAAGGCCGGACCGAAGTACCTCCACAACTCGTTGCGGCGGAGTTGTGGCCACCAGCCGCGCTTTGGCTTGGCGGGGACGGAGACACCGGCTTGGTCGACGGGCTTCATGCACGAACAGTGTAAATCGCGGAATCGGAAAAACGGAAAAACGGAAAATCGAAAAAACTTCGGCAGTTCAGAGAACGTTTGGGCAAGCGGTTCGCAATCGGAGAGTTAATGTTCGATGATGGTTGGGCGTTGGCTAAGCTGCAATCGCGTTCTTTACGACCTTGCGCACCGGTTCCAGCCTGCTGGGTTGCGCGACCGGAACGCTGGCCGGCCAGGGCTCATCCACGCTCATGATCGCCAACGCAGCACCCGCGAGTGCCATATTCTTGGCGAAGTTGATCATGTCGTTCATGCGCTGGTTGGGATCTTCGGCCCGCCAGAAATCGTGCATGACAGGCGAGACGCCAGCGAGAAATGCGAGCACGGCCAGGGCTCCGTACTTTGGTTTAAGGCCGAGAAGGATGCTCGTGCCACCGGCAAGCATCAGTGCACCGGTCGCGGGGACGGCGATGTCCGCAAGCGGTACGTGCTTTGCCGCGGCATAGGGGGCCAGCATTTTGCGGTTCTTGAGATGATTGATGCCGTTGTAGATGAAGAATCCGCCGAAGATCATGCGGCCGAGCAGGAACGTGGCTTTCATCGAGCGCCCTCCACCGTGAGGTATGAGCGTTGGATTCGCCTTCGACATTGAATGTGGCCCGGGCAATCGCTAAATCGCTAAATCGTAAAAACGCAAAATCGCGAAATCTAAGAACACTCGACCACATTTCCCGTCTTTGCGATTTTCCGTTTCTCCGTTTTTCCGATTTTGCGATGATGTAATCTTAACTATCTTTCGATGTCTCTCATGAGTCGAGTGGAGGAAGTGCGATGAAGGTTCTGGTCATCGGGAGCGGTGGACGTGAGCACGCCCTTGTTTGGAAGATTGCGCAGTCGTCGCGCGTGGACAAGGTTTATTGCGCGCCCGGCAACGCCGGCATTGCCGAGGAAGCCGAGTGCATTCCATGTGACGTGAAGAACGTGGACTCGATGGTCGAGGCCGCCAGGCGCGTGAAAGCCGACCTGACGGTCGTGGGACCAGAAGTGCCTCTCTCGTGCGGCGTGGTGGACGAGTTCAACCGTCGCGGCATGGCGATCTTTGGACCCACAAAGGCCGCCGCGCAGCTTGAGTCCAGCAAGAGTTTCGCCAAGGCATTCATGCAGCGGCACCGGATTCCCACGCCGCACTATGCGATCTGCACGACGGCTGCGGAGATTAAAGATGCACTCGGACACTTCTCTACTCCGGTGGTGGTCAAGGCGGACGGGCTCGCGGCAGGCAAAGGCGTTGTGATCGCCAAGACCAAAGACGAAGCCGCCACGGTCGCCAACGAGATGCTCAGTGGCAAGATGCTGGGCAGCGCGGGGGCGCGGGTGGTGTTGGAGGAGTTCGTTCAAGGCGAGGAGCTTTCATTCCTGCTGATGTGCGACGGCGAGCGCGTTGCTCCGCTGGTAGGCGCGCAGGACCACAAGCGAGTGGGCGACAACGATACCGGCCCGAACACGGGTGGCATGGGCGCTTACTCCACGCCCGAGATTGTGGACAAGCAGATGAGCGACTGGCTGGTGGCGCATATCGCAAAGCCTGTGGTCGCGGGAATGGCCGAAGATGGTACGCCCTACAAGGGCATTCTCTATTGTGGTCTGATGATGACGGCGAAAGGTCCGGTGGTGCTGGAGTTCAACTGCCGCTTCGGCGATCCGGAAACGCAGCCGATCCTGATGCGGTTGGACTCGGACATCGTCGAGGCATTCGAAGCGTCGATCGAGGGACGAACGTCGGAGGGCGACTTCAAATGGTCCAACGATTCGACCGTGTGCGTTGTGCTGGCGGCGGGCGGATATCCGGGATCGTATGAGAACGGCAAACGCATCACCGGACTCGACAAGGCCGCGCAGGTTCCGGGAGTCAAAGTCTTCCACGCTGGAACAACGAAGCAGGGTGACGACATCCTGACCGCCGGCGGACGCGTCCTGGGCGTAACGTCTCGGGGCGTGAATCTGGATGACGCGCGGGCGCGGGCCTACGAAGCAGCGGTGAAGATTCATTTTGACGGCGTTCACTTCAGAAACGATATCGGGGCAAAGCCGCTGAAGCTGACGAAATAGCAGGGGCGGGGGGCAAGAGATTAGGGACTAGGTGTGTAGCGTGGGTGAGTGTTCCTGACAACGGGGCATCGACAACAGGGAAATTTCAACTTGGGGAACGCAAATGGCCGATATAGACGAAATAGGTAGACTTCGGACAGAGTACTCGTCCAAATCAGATGACGAACTGATATCGCTCGCCAGCGAGATGGCTTCCCTGACTGAACCGGCGCGATTGGCATTGGCCGAAGCAATCATGAAGCGCGGATTGCAATTGCCGCCACAAGCACCGGAAGACGCTGGGACGGGCGAGTCACAACCTGATTCCGTCCATCTGGTAACCGTCCGATGGTTTGGTCTGATCTCCGATGCAGTGCAGGCGAAGAGCAGGCTGGATTCGGCTGGAATAGACTCTTTCCTTGCGGACCAGAACATGGGGCGCCTCTTCTCTGTCGTGGCGGACGGAGTGAAACTGCAGGTGCGATCCGAAGATGCGGAATTTGCGGCAGAAGTTTTGGATTCCGAGTCGCCAGCGGACATTCAAGCGGGCGAGAGCGGGGATCACGAAGATACTAATTAGATTCGCAATACAATGTTCGCGTCCACTGAACTGAAAGGAATCGTCCGAACGTGAGCACGAAACCACTTGTCTCGATTGTAATGGGATCCGACTCCGACCTGGAGATTATGAGCGAGGCCGCCAAGGCGCTCAAAGGGTTTGGCATCCCGCACGAAATCGACATCAGCTCGGCGCATCGGTCGCCGGTGCGCACCAGCAAGTTCGCGCGTGAGGCCGCTGGGCGCGGCATCAGGATCATCATTGCGGGGGCTGGTGGCGCGGCGCATCTGGCCGGAGTGATCGCCGCCGAGACTACTTTGCCCGTGATCGGTGTTCCGATTCCGTCGACGTCGTTGCAAGGACTCGATTCGCTGCTGGCGATCGTGCAGATGCCGGCGGGAATCCCGGTTGCAACCGTCGCTATCGGGAAGGCGGGCGCGACTAACGCCGGAATTCTCGCGGCGCAGATGTTGGCGCTTGGCGACCCGGCCATCGCCTCCAAGCTCGAAGCGCATAAGGAGAAGCTGGCCCGAGGCGTCGAGGAGAAATCCAAGAAGCTGCGGGAGCAAGGCTGAACCACGGATTTGCACGGATGGGAACGGATTAGAGGCATGAAGGTGAGTCGAAGCCCTGGCGCTGTTTACGCGGCGTTCGCTGCGATGGCATTCTTCGCGCTGTTCCTCACCTCCTGCAAACCAACGAGTCCCTGGGCGCAAACCGGCCAGCAATTCACGAACCGCCAGCAGCCTGCTCAGACTGAGCGCGCCAAGCACGATCTCGCAATCGATGAAGCTCACGGCGGACACACACTCAAGCGTCATGTGGGACGAACCCATGAAGACCTTAAGTCGCGATTACGTCAAGAACCGGGTATTTCGGCGGCGTCGACTTACACGGACCGCGCCACGGCAGAAACCGTCGTCGCCGACGCGCTGACGCGCGATCAGGACAGGATCGAGCGGTGGTTGCAAAGAGATAAACACCCGAACCTTGTTCTGGATTATGATGGCGAACGTCCGGTGGGCCGCACCTTGAACCGGGGCGAGCGGGAATTGCAGCCGTGTTCACGCGCGATCATTGTGCTGCGCTGGGACGGGCCAAACGAGTATTATGTGTTGACCTCATATCCGGAGTGTCGCTGATGACGAAGACAAGCGCTTCCCCGAAAGATTTTCCGGCGTTGCGGGCTTTCATGCATGGCTACCTGCACGAGGACTATGCGGACGAGTATGGCTCCGCGGTCGAAGCCGTGCACGAGTTCCGCTCAGATGCCGATGACAACGAGTTCAACAACGTTCTCAAAGAATGGCGGCATTTCGTTCAGCACGCCAAGACGCAATCATTACAAGTAATTCAAAGGCGAATTCGCGACGAACTCGGCGGCGGATGGCGTCCCGTGAGCATGGCCGACTTGCAGGCCGTGACCAAAGCTTTCGAACACCCCAGAGAGACGGAAGACGGCGAAGAAGACGAGTAATCGCTTGAGCGGTTCGTAATCGTCGGCAGCTCATTCGAGGAGCGTGAGCGAGTCGCTCACGCGACAGCCGCCGGGACGGCGGCGCTACGTTAGCGGCGCTACAATTTCGCCGCCTTTGCTCCCTCGGCGAAGAGGTTCTCGAAATCGAGCTGTCTTAGATAATCCCTGAAGTCTTTGCCCAGGTCTGCGCGTTTCAGCGCGAATTCCACCGTGGCCTTGAGGAAGCCGAGTTTGTCGCCGGCGTCGTGGCGCTTGCCTTCGAAGCGGAGCCCGTAAATCTTTTCTTGCGTAAGAAGCTGGCGCAAGCCGTCGGTAAGTTGAATCTCTCCACCGGCACCGCGTGGGGTTTGGTCGAGCATTTCGAAGACCTTGGGCGTGAGCACGTAGCGTCCGATAATGGCAAGGTTCGATGGAGCTTGGTCCGGTTTTGGCTTTTCGACGAGACTGTTGATTTCGTAAACCTTGCCGGCCCACTTTCCGTTCGTGGGCTTGGCATCAATCACGCCATAAGAGGAAATTGCCGGACCTTCGACCGCCTGGGTCGCGATGACCGAGCAGCCGGTCTCCTCGTACACGTCGATCATCTGCTTGAGGCAGGGGACGGGGGCGTCGATGACGTCGTCGGCCAGCAGCACGGCAAACGGCTCGTCGCCCACCAGTTCGCGGGCCATGAGGACGGCGTGCCCTAATCCGAGTGCCTCTTTCTGCCGGGTGTAGGAGACGTGGATCATGTCGGAAATCTCGCGCACCACACCGAGCAGTTCGGTCTTGCCGCGCTCTTCCAATAGTCTTTCAAGCTCGTAGCTGACGTCGAAGTGATCTTCGATGGCGGTCTTGCCGCGTCCGGTGACGATGATGATCTGGTCGCAGCCCGAGGCGACCGCCTCTTCAACGCCATACTGGATGATGGGCTTATCCACCAGCGGAAGCATTTCTTTCGGCTGTGCTTTGGTGGCGGGCAGAAAACGGGTTCCCAGGCCGGCGGCGGGAAAGACAGCTTTACGGACTTTCTTATTGATCATTCAGTGCTCGTTCACTTTTTCAAATTCGCGACCAGTAAAGTTACCACAGGCCGCGTGACGGGATGATTAAGTTTCGCAAGCCAACTCCGGCCCCCCACTGTTGGAAAAACGTAAGTTGTTGACAACAAAGCTGGTTACAATTTCAGCTTCGTGGAGCCAGCCTCAATCCGTTGATAATGCGCCACTTAGCTCGTCAGATTACCTTCGTAACCTGCCCTACTTGGAGCATCTACATACATTTTAGCAATTTGGATGGGGTAAGACCGACACGGTTGGGAAGATTATATTTGCCGTGCAATCAGTAGCTTGCATGGTTTCTGGTGGGTTGTGGGCCTTGACAATCTCTAATGACATCGGCGGTGGCGGCACTGCGGACGAAAAGCAGGTCCCTCGGCTGCCGCCTCGGGATGACACGCTGCGGGCGGTTGTGGTGGAGTGCCGGCTGTGGTGGTGATGCGGACGAGATGCATGGGTCCTTCGCCCCTTCGACAAGCTCAGGACCTAGGATGACTCGCTCTGGGCGCGAAGTGTAGAAATCGTCTGGCAATCGCAATCTTTTTGTGCTGACTGTCGGGACGTCTGCGTCTTAACATCGGTGAAGAGGGAAAAGGAGATCAAGCTGCATGGCTAAGGCGAAAGAATTTACGGTAACAATTGAAGACAAACCAGGAGCTTTAGGATCCTGCTGTCTGGCCCTGGCAGAGCGCGGGGTGAACATCCTGGCTTTTCAATCCTTTGTAGAGGAAGGCGAGAGCCTGGCCCGCTTTGTGGTGGACGATCCGGCGAGCGCGAACGCGGTGCTGGGCAGTCTGCGCGCGAATTTCGAAGAAGAAGATGTCGCCACCGTTACTTTGGCGCATCGTCCGGGCGAACTGGCACGCGCGGCTTTGCTGCTGGGCAAAAATAAGATCAACGTCAATTACTCATACTGCGGGCTGCAGCCGGGATCAGCATTGCCGTTCGTTGTGTTCGGGGTCGATCAAGTGAGCAAAGCGGCGGAACTGCTTGATGAGCTTGCGACACGCACCGTCTGAGTTCATCAGTCGCCGGCCGTCAATCGACGTTGGCACGGTACTGGTACAGCACCAGCGACGGGAATTCTCGAAAAGGCCGAAAGTGTGGATTGGAACTGAGCCATTCGGGGCGCGGGTCTGGAGTGATCTCCTTCTTTTTATAGGCGATCAGGATTCCGTCACCGGGCAATTGGTCGAGCGCGTCGTACAGATCGGGGCCGGCTTCCGGTAGTTCGTACACCTTGAGGTTCGTGTAATAGCCGAACAGCGGGTAATTGAAATTGGAATAGAGCACGGTGCCGCGCGGAAGGTTGTGGTCCAGGAACTCCGAGACCTGCATTTCTTCAGAGACGCCGTGGTCGATGAAGGGCGATTGGAAACGCTCGGCGTCGGGCGAGAAACTGACAACGAGCGCCGCCGCAACCACAACAATTCCCGCAACCCGTGCGGCTTTTGTTACGGAAAGTAAGCAGCACGCTCAATCCGCTGCCGGCCAGCAAAAACAACGGCGGTGCGACCGGCATGATGTAGCGCGGTTCCTGATGGCGAAGGGCGAAGAAGAACACAAGCGCCACCGCCGCCCACAACCACAGGTACGATTCGAGCCAGCCGGGCAGTCCTGCCAAACGGACGTCTTCAGGATCGGTGCCCCACGTTCCTCCCGCGCCGCGTAGCGGGGTGGGATAACGTGGGGATTTTCCGGAGCGACGCCAAGCCCATCGGCCCACCCACAGTACAAGCCCTGCCAACGTGATCCAGCAGAAGATGGTGCCGAAATTCCTTGCGTAGAAGAGGGGCGATTCGCGGTCGCCTTCGTAGTATCGCCAGCCGCGGAGGAAGGTTTCGAGGAAGCCTCCGTAGCGCAAACGCGACCAGCAGAAGTACGGTCCGAGACCGGCGAAAAAACCGGCGGCACAGGCGAGCGCGGCCCTCCACCAGCGAGCGGCGGCGAAGATCAAAAGAGAAAGCGCGAAGACACTCGACAGCGACGCAAAGCGCATCAGCACGGCCAGTGAGAAGACGAAACCGACGCAGGCAAATCGTAGGTCGCTCTGGCGGCGGAGCGCACGCAGCAGCAGCCAGAACGCGAGCAGAATTATCGTGAGCGCAGGACTATCCGAAAGCAGGCTATTGCCGGTATTGTCGCTGGGAAACCAGTCGGGAAACGCGCCGACAAAAAAAGGAGCGAAGGCCAGCAGCAGCCCAGCAATCCCAGCGGCAAGCCGTCCGACAATCTTTCGACCGCTCAGGTAGAGCAGCGCCGGGCCGGCGGCGTTCAGCAGCGCGGTGACAATCGCGGCGGCATAGATGTGATGCCACACGAGGAACACCGCGGCAAAGATGAGCGACAGTAGTGGAGCGCGGAAGTCCAGCTCGGAGTAGTTGAACTTGTTGCCCAGGATCACTTCGGCGTTCTGGAGGTAAACGGCTTCGTCCCAGAAATGCACCTTCGACAGCGACCACACGCGCAATACGAACGCCCCCGCGATCAGCAATCCGATTAACGTACATTCAAGAAGCAGGCGGTGGCGTGAATACCACGTGCTGGTGACGATGGGTGCGCGCTGTGTTGTTGCGGACATCGAAAGGCTTTGCTCCAGAGAGGTCGGTGACACAAGGATAGCTGAAGCTGGCGGCAAGGGGAAAAGCATTCAACGCAAAGGACGCGAAGGGCGCAAAGGGCTAGGAAGTCACGGCTTGCTGTTCGCCGGCCAGTTGCTCGAGCAGGTTTCGCAGCGAGGCCAGAACGTCTTCGGGCGTGGCCGTCTTCAGCGTGAACTTCAAAATGCCGTTGGGCGAGAACTGCGATCCTTTATTGGACGCGACGAACTGCGCCAGGCGTTGCGGATCGATCTTCGCATCGGCGGCGAAGCGCACTGTAACCTGTTCGCGGCGGCGATCGACGCCGGTGACGCCGAGGCGGCGGCAGGTGAGGCGCAGCGCGGCATATTCGGCGAGGTTGCGCACGGCCGGCGGCGGCGGGCCGTAACGGTCTTCGAGTTCCGAGCGCACGTCTTCGAGTTGCTGTTCGTCGTCCACTCCGGCGACGCGCTTATACATGCGCAGGCGCTGGTTCTCTTCCTTGATGTAGTCGGCGGGGATGCGGATGTTGAGTCCGAGGTTGAGCTGCACTTCGACTTCTTCCTCGCGCACTTCGCCGCGAATCTCCTTGATGGTGCGCTCGAGCATCGCCGTGTAAAGCTCGAAGCCGACGGCATCGATGTGGCCGCTTTGTTCGCCGCCGAGGAGGTTGCCTCCGCCGCGGAGTTCGAGATCGAGCGCGGCAATCTTGAATCCGGCGCCGAGGTCGCTGAATTCTTTCAGCGCGGCAAGGCGGCGGCGCGCGATAGCCGTCAGCTCGGCATTGGGCGGGATCAGCAGGTATGCGTAGGCGCGGCGGTTGGAGCGGCCGACGCGTCCGCGAAGCTGGTAGAGCTCGCTCAGGCCGTGGCGATCGGCGCGGTTGATGATCATCGTGTTGCAGAGCGGGATGTCGAGGCCGTTCTCGATGATCGTTGTCGCGACGAGTACGTCGGCCTCGTGGCGGATGAAGCCGAGCATCACCTTTTCCAACTCGCCTTCCGACATCTGGCCGTGGCCGACGAGCACGCGCGCCCTGGGGACGAGGTCCTGCACCTTGGCCGCGATCTCGTAAATGCTCTCGACGCGGTTGTGGACGAAGTAGATTTGTCCGCCGCGTTCGAGTTCGTGCTCTATGGCGGAGCGGATCAGGGTTTCGTCCCAGGCGGCGACGACGGTTTGTATCGCCATACGATCCTTAGGCGGCGTCTCGATGACGCTCATGTCGCGCAGTCCGACGAGCGACATGTGGAGCGTGCGCGGAATAGGCGTCGCCGACATGGTGAGCACGTCCACTTTCTTCTTGAGCTGCTTGAGGCGCTCTTTGTGGCGGACGCCGAAGCGCTGCTCCTCATCGACGATGACGAGGCCGAGTTCGGGGAAGCTGATGTCCTTGGAGAGCAGGCGGTGGGTGCCGATCAGGATGTCGATTTTTCCCTGCTCGACTTTTTCGACGATCTCTTTCTGCTGCTTCGTGGTGCGGAAGCGGCTGATCATCTCGATTGAGACAGGGAAGGCGGCGAAGCGGCGCTTGAAGGTTTCGAAGTGCTGGAAGGCGAGAACGGTAGTGGGTGCGAGGACGGCCACCTGCTTGTTGTCGCCGACAGCTTTGAACGCGGCGCGCATGGCGACCTCGGTTTTGCCGTAGCCCACGTCGCCGCAGATGAGGCGGTCCATGGGCATGGTGCCTTCCATGTCGGTCTTGACGTCGGCGATGGTCTGAACCTGGTCGTCGGTGGCGGTGTACTCGAAGGAGTCCTCGAACTCGCGCTGCCATTCGTTGTCGCTGGGGAAGGCGTGGCCGCGCACGAGGCGGCGTTCGGCGTAGAGCTTGAGTAGCTCGTCGGCCATGTCTTTCATGGCCCGCTTGACGCGCGCCTTGGTCTTGGCCCACGCTTGCGTGCCGAGATGATTCAGCGCGGGCCTGGCTCCCTCTGCCGAACGATACTTCTGAATGAGATCGAGGCGCGTGAGCGGCACGTAGAGTTTCGCGCCGTCCGCGTACTCGAGGATCATGAACTCGGCCTGGCCGCCTTCCTGCTGCGGAAGCTCCTTGAGGCCGAGGTACTGTCCGATGCCGTGCTCGACGTGGACCACGTAGTCGCCTACGGCGAGATCACGGAAGTCCGACATGAAGGCCGAGGTCTTGGACTTGCGGGCCGTCGCACCTTGAGAAGCGGCTTCGGATTCGTCGAATAGATCGCGCGTGCCGAAGAGGACGAGATTCGCGTCGGGCAGAACGACGCCGTCGGGGACGTAAGCCTTGACGATGGTCGTTGTAGCGGACTCACCCGCGATGTAGGTGGCCTCGTCCATGAAATTGTCGCCGCCGGAGCCGGGACGGGGAGCGCGCGTGCCGAGGCGGTAGCTCACGCCGTACTCGGTGAAGATGTCGGCCATGCGCTCGACTTCACCCACGCTTGCGGCGGCAAACAGGACGCGCTTGCCCTGGGCCGCGAGTTTCTGGATGGCTTCGATCATCGCCGGAACGGAGCCGTGGAAGCGCTGGGTGGGCTGAGAAGCGAAAGAATCGGAAAGTCGGAAAATCGGAAAATCGGAAAATCGGGGCTCGCTACTCGAATCTGCCGGAGTGACGGTGTCGGACATCTCCATCGTGTCAGTCGCCAGTCCCACGTTATCCCTCTCCGCTGCGCGGTTCGGGGGAACGTGGGGCACCGTCGGATCTTCGATGCCTAGATGTTCTAAGTCGGCGCCGGGGAGGGCGGCTATGCGCTGCTTCCAGCCTTCGATGGGGAGGTAGAGATCTTCGGGGCGAACTAGATTGCCTACCTCGCTGCGTTCGTGCGTCTCTTTAATGCGCTGCCAGAAGGTGTCGAGCTCGGCGGCGATGTCGGCTGGTTCGTCGAGGAGCACGGCCGCACCGGGCATCAGGTCGAAGAGCAGGTGCGGTTCACCGGCGAGTGGCGCGTAAAATTCCCATCCGGGAAAAACGGTGACGCCACCGGCGCGGACGGCCTCCTCAACGATCTCGTCGGACGATCCGGCGATGCGTTTGCCGGAAAGCCGCGCGTGAATGGCGGCCAGCGTTGCTTCGCTGACGGGCGTGTCGGTGATCGGCAGCAGCACCGGCTCGTCGATGGAGGCCTGCGAGCGCTGGGTGGCGGGATCGAACTTGCGAATGGATTCGACTTCGTCGCCGAAACACTCGATGCGAATGGGGCGATCGGCCTCGGGCGGATAAACGTCGAGGATGCCGCCGCGGATGGCGTACTCGCCGGGCATTTCGACCACGTCCACCTGGGTGTAGCCAACGGTGTTCAGGTGCTGGACGAGGGCGTCAACGTCGAGCGGTTCGCCCCGCCGGATCACGCGCGCGAGGTTGGCGTAGTACTCGGGCGAACGCAGGTTCATGGCGGCCGCGGGGGCCGGTACGATCACGATCTGAGCTTCGCCGGTGGCGATCTTCCACAAGGCGACGGCGCGCGCTTCCTGTATTTCCGGATGCGGCGAGAGATTCTGAAACGGAAGCACGTCGCGCGTGGGCAGCGTGATTACCGACTCGGACGAGGCCGCTCCGGTCAGTTCGCAAAAGGCTTGAACGACGGGCAAGAGCTGCTCGGCATCGCGGTTCTTGGGAACGACGACGATCAGCGGACGTCCGGCGGCGTGTTGCAGAAGCGGGATGACGAGAGCTTTGGCGGTGGGGGTCAGACCGGATAGACGCACCCGTTCGCCGCCCGCCTTCAGATGGGGGGTAGTGCGAACAAGAGCCGATAATTTTTCCACGTCCGCGAACAAGTCGCGAACAAAGGGGAGAACCATTGCTTGTTTATTCTAAACTACCGCTTGCTCTACGTCCGCGAGTGCAGCTCGGTATGTTTCGTCCAATTTGCAAGAAACAGTGCGGCAATTACGAACAGCGGACAGGATATGGTCACGATCCAGCTCGGATGTTTGAGGTTCGTGGACAGGTAGAGCAGTCCGGCGGCACCAAAAACGAGTGCGCCGATCCATTCCCATCGCCAGGCTAGAACGAGCACCACGAGGAGCACGAAGCTCGGAATCAGATGCATGAGCAGCGCCTGGGCTATCGTCCAAAACCCATGGTATTCGGTGAAGACGTCGAGCGCGAAAAGACTGAGGAAGATGATGAACGCGATGCAGAGCAGGCGCGGCGTCCAATAGAGGACCCGTTTCAGGTGCGAAGGCATGTTCCCTCCAATTCATAAAGCGGTTTGATGAGGGCCCTAACCGCTCATTCTCTCCTGAGAGGCTGGGCGTGTGCCAGCGTTTTGTGGTATAGGGGTTCCTCCCCTTCGGTTTCGCTCAGGGTCGGAATGACAAGCTGCGGGCGGTGGTGGTGGTCGGTAAGAGTTGTGGTGGTGCGAGCGAAATGCATGGGTCCTTCGCCTGCGGCTCAGGATGACTCGGTTTTCTAATGGTGCAATTTGACTGCACTACTACGCGCGCTTTCGAGGGTTAGTGTTCGAGTCCGGAGACTCGCTATAATCCGTGCTTACCGTTTTCCTGGTCGTTCGTCCAAGTGGTTGTAAGAATTAGTCGGCGGCTGGTAGTGGAGAGGCCTCCACAAATGTAACCGACGGGGCAGGAAGCAGACCATGCCGGAAGCTATAGCTGGCGTGGTTCCCGACGATCCGGCAGGCCGCGGGGCCGTGCTGGTCGGGCCGCAACTCACGGGACAGGACGGCGACGCAGGAAACCCAACCATTCGGGGGCAAATGGCCGGGCAAATCTCCAGCCGCGTGGACGACACGGTCCTGATCCGTGAAGCGCAGAACGGGAATCGCGCTGCGTTCGAGGAATTGGTGCGTCAATACGACAGGGCCGTGCTGCGCCTTGCGTTGCACATGACCGGCTCGGAGCAGGACGCGCAGGACATCTACCAGGAAGCGTTCCTGAAGGCGTACAGAAATCTGGGCAGCTTCCGGTTTGAGTGCTCGTTTTATACGTGGGTGTACCGGATCGTCAGCAACCTGTGCCTGGACCATCTGCGCAAGAGGCAGGTCCGAAAAGAAGACTCGCATGTAGTGGTGGATAGCGAGGGCGGAGAGCGCAGCATCCTGGACCAGGTGGCCGACACGCGTTCGGGCGCGGACCCGGAGCGCGACCTGATGCGGCGCGAACTGGGCGCGTACATCGCGAAAGCGATCGAGAAGCTGACGCCGCGCGAGCGCATGGTTTTTGAACTCAAGCATTATCACGGACTCAAACTGAGGACCGTGGGCGAGATTCTGAATACGACCGAAGAAACGGCAAAGAACACGCTGTTCCGCGCCACGCAGAAACTGCGGGCGGAATTGAGAAAAACAGGGGTTAGGGACTAGGGGCGAGGGGCGAGGGGCGAGAACCCACGTTAGCTTCGCGAACGTGGGGCACCATTCGCGCCGCTCGAAACTGGAAACTGGAAACTGGAAACTAGAAACTTGAAGCTGGTGTGACATGAATTGCGACTGGGTTAAATCGTCGGTCACTTTATATATTTACGACGAGCTGGCGGACGACGCGCGCTACGAACTGGAGCAGCACGTGGAGCGCTGCGCGGCCTGCGCGGGAGAAGTGAAGTCGGCACAGGCGTTCAAGGCGGCGATGGCGGCGCTTCCGCAACTGGAGCCGACGCCGAATCTGCTGGCGCACAGCCGGATGAAGTTCCAGGAGGCGCTGGAAGGGACGCAGCAGGCGCACGGGTGGCGGCGACTGGTCTTCGATCCGACGGCATGGCTGCGACAGGTCCGGTTCTCGCCGGCGCTGGCGGCCGTGTTGCTGATGGTGGGATTCGGCGCTGGGGCGGGCACGGCCTACAAGGTGGCGTCGGCGAACCTGGCGTCGGCAAACCTGGCGTCGGCAAACCGGCCGTCCAATGTGGCTGGATCGGCGCACACCGTTGTCCAGGCGCCCGCCGAAGCGAACATCGTCGGCGTGCGGGACATCACGCAGCAGCCGGGAACGAACAAGGTTGACATCAAGTACGACACGCTGGTGCCGCAGTCCGCGCAGGGATCGATTGACGATCCGCGCATACAGCAGTTGCTCGTGATGGCGGCGCGGACGCAGAACAATACCGGCGTGCGCATGGACTCGGTCGGTCTGCTGATGAAGCAGTCGAATGACGAGAACGTGCGCCAGGCCCTGATGTACGCGCTGCGCTACGACAATAATCCGGGTGTGCGCATCAAGGCCTTGGAGGGACTCGGTCCGTCGGTGAAGGACGACGTGCGCGTGCGGAACGCGATCCTGGAATCGGTGATGAACGACAGCAATGCGCGCGTGCGTTCGGAGGCAATCGAAGTTCTGAAACCCGTGCGCGGCGACGGGAGCGTGAGGCAGGTTCTACGGCATTTGGCAACGAGCGACGATAACCAGAATGTCCGAAAGCTGTCCAATACCGTGCTGGCTTCGACGCCGCAGATTGATTAAGACAGAGGTCGTTCGATGCGATACAGAGGACTGAAACTTGTTGCGATAGCGCTGTTTGCGACGGCGTGCTATGCGGAACCGCAACAGCCGCCGCCGGACGCTCCACCGCAGGCGCAGGCGCCGGAGCCACCGCCGAAGGTGCGCAAGCAGGTAAAGGTTTATGCGGCGGCGGGCGGGTCGTATCTTGGCGTGGATCCGCGGGACGTGACCTCAGACCGGGCCGGCGCATTGAAGCTGAACGATAGCCGCGGGGTCGAGGTGATGATGGTGGACCGGGACGCGCCGGCGGGAAAGGCCGGGCTGAAGGAGCACGACGTCATCGTCGGGTTCAACGGCAAGCCGGTTACGGACTCGGATCAGCTGCGCCGCATGTTGCGCGAGACGCAGCCGGGGAAAACGGTGCCGCTGGCGATCAGTCGCGCGGGTCAAAGCGTCACGCTGAACGTGACGCTGACGAAGCGTCCCGAGCAGATGGCGGCCATGCAGGGTATGTTCCCGATGCCACCGATGCCGCCAATGGATCTCGATATTCCCTCGTTTCAGGTACTGCAGTTTTCCAAGCGCAATGGATTGATGGTCGAGGACCTGACGCCGCAACTGGCGGATTTCTTCGGCGTGAAGAATGGCGGAGGCGTGCTGATCCGGTCGGTGGACCACGGCAGCGCAGCCGATTCAGCCGGCCTGAAGGCCGGAGACGTCATCGTAAAGGCGGGCAACGACCCGATCAGTTGCACCTCCGACTGGGGCCGCATTATGCGCGGGCGCCACGGCAACGTTCCACTGGCGGTGGTGCGGGACAAGCGCGAACAAGCGGTAACGCTGAAGCTGCCGGAGAACGGTCCGGAATCGTCGCTGCACGATCTATTGCCCGAGTTGCAGGAACAGATGGCACATCTGCGCGCCGAAATCGAGAGTCAGCGTCCTGAAATCGAGCACGCGGTTGAGATCGCCCGTGCGGACGTTCAGAAGCAATGGGGCGCACAGCAGAAAGAGCTTGAGCAAGCGATGAAATTGCGCAGCCAGGAAATCGAGCGAGCCGCGCACGAAGCCCAGAAGTCGATGGAACAGGCGTTTAAAGAGCGGGACAAAGAGTAGTTCGATAAGTTCATTCGTTCTCCTCCCAAGGCGGAACCAGCTAGTTTGGCTCCGCCTTTTCTTCCTTTGCCCTCACGTTGCAGCGCGGGCGGGACGCCCGCACGACAGCCGCCGGGACGGCGGCGCTACCAAACGGGACGGCGGCGTGTTGCGTTCACACCACGTCCGGTAAGGTGCATCACGTAGATTTACCTAAGCTACTTGCCTCCTATGGGTGAATGCTCCGGATGGACGGCATTCCTCTAGGGTGTTACCCGATCCAAAGACAGTCATTCGACCAATTCCAGGGGGAACTCTGCCCCGATAGGCTGACCTCATTTTCGAGCAATGTGAGGCCGGCATGGTTAAGCGGTCATGGAGATTCGGAACTCCTTTTTCGATTTCCGCACTTCTGGTTTTGGCACTTTCGTTTTCGGGCTGTGGAGGGTCGCGCTCGATCGGAAGCACCACGCCAACGGCGGGTAACGCCGGGTCAACAGCGCCGTCCTCCATTGTCGTCTCGATCTCTCCCTCCAGCACGACGGTGAGTCCGAAAAGCACGCAGCAGTTCACGGCGAGCGTAAGCGGCACGAGCAATTCAAAAGTGATCTGGATGGTTGATGGCGTCGAGGGCGGCAGCGCCAGCACAGGGACGATTACTACTAACGGTCTCTATACCGCTCCGGCAAGCCCGCCACCGGCTGCCGTTGTTGTCGCAGCCCAATGCGCCGCCGACGCGGCCGCCAAAGCCACCGCCTCGGTCAACGTAGCCAGCGGAGCCAACCCGAATCCGAATCCAAGCCCGAATCCGAGCCCAAGTCCGAGTCCAAGTCCAAGCCCGAGTCCGAGCCCAAGTCCGAGTCCAAGCCCGAGCCCAAGCCCAAGTCCAAGTCCAAGCCCGAGTCCAAGTCCAAGTCCAAGCCCAAGCCCGAGTCCAAGCCCAAGCCCGAGTCCAACACCGGCTCCCTCCGGAGCCCAGTATTACGTCTCGCCTTCGGGCAACGACGGCAACAGCGGATCGGCGTCGAGTCCGTGGGCGACGCTGGCGCACGCCGGCAGCGCGGTGGGCGCGGGCGCGACCGTGCACGTGGCACCGGGTAACTACAGCACCAGTTCGGAAATACACCTGTCCAACAGCGGCACCTCTTCCTCCCGGATCACATTTGTCTCCGATACGCAGTGGGGCGCGAAATTCACGAGCAGCCTCAGCGGCAATAACACGGTCATCTGGGTGGTAGGCGACTACGTTGACTTCGTCGGCTTCGACATCACCGGTCTCGGACTGATGGGTATCTACATCACCGGCTCGAACGACCGCATCATCGGCAACCACGTACACAACATGGCCCGCGCCGGATGCCAGGCCGGCGGCGGCATCCTGAACGGCAATTACAGCGGCGCCTCGAACGTGGACATCATCGGCAACGTGGTGCACGACATCGGCAACTACACACAGCCCTGCTCGACGCTGCACGGCATATACACGGCGAATCCCGGCGGCCACATCTGGAACAACATCGTGTTCCGTAACCAGGGATGGGGCATCCACACCTGGCACGCCGCCTCGCAGAACAACATCTCCAACAACACCGTGGTCAACAACGGTTACGGCGGAATCCTGGTGGGCGCGGGCGACGGCAGCTGGGTCAACACCGGCACCGTGGTCTCGAACAACGTCGTGTACCAGAATGGCCTTTTCTCGGGCTCGAACGGCTACGGCATCGAAGAGTACGGCAACACCGGCTCGAACACCTTCGTCAACAACCTGGTCAGCGGTAACGGCCCGAGCGACTGGCTGCTGCAGAACGGCAACACGGCCTCGGGCACGATCAGCGCGAACCCGCTGTTCACCAACTACACGCAGAACTCGGCCAACAACGACTACCATTTGCAATCCGGCAGCCCGGCCATCGGGAAGGGCAGCACCAGCTACGCTCCCAACTACGACCTGGACGGCGCAAGCAGAGCGTCCAATCCAACGCTCGGCGCGTACGAGTACGGCGCTGGCATGATGAGTTGGCCTTATATGTACTGAGTGAGCGGGCGGCGGGTTGATTCCCGATGATCGCTGATTGCGCGCTTTGTGCGTCGGCTTTCGCTCGTTAGTGTCAGGTATGTCCCCGGTTCAATCTGTCAGCCATGTGCCCGATCTGTCCCCCATCGCCTCGGGGGACTCCCCCCTTTGTGGACAATTCGTAAGTATTGCAAATAAACGACTTATCGCATCAGCTTAACGAAGCCAAACGTAAGTCGTTGATTATGCGGGTGCTTAGCTGATCAGATTACTGTAGTAACCTGGCCATTCCTGTCCATCTACTTACATTTTAGCAATTTGGGAGGGTAATCCCGACAGGACGTGACGGATTATATTTGCCCTGCAATCAGTAACTTAAAGGCGTTTTTACGGTTTGTGGGCCTTGACAGCGTGGGACCCTCGGACTCGGGTCAGGAAGGTAAGGAACAGTTGGCGGGATGAGCGCGCTTTGAAGGCGCGGCGAAAGCGGAATGAGAATTAGCTGTTAGTTTGTTAGCCGCTAGCTGTTAGTGAAAAGCGGAGAGAATCAGCCCTCAGCGATTAGGACTCAGCTATCAATATTGCGGAGCAGATGTGGGCCTTGACGGCTTGGGACCCGGTCACGGCTACACACGCCCGAGTTCTCGCTGACCAGCTCAGCATCAATTCAGCTGCTCTGGAGAGGAAGCCAATTTGCTTCTGAAAACAATGGCCAGGATCAAAGGGAGATTTGTATACCGCAATCCGGCACATTAGGAGCAACGAGAACCAAAAGGAAAGAAGGATAGGTATGCTTAAGAGTAAGGCTTTGCTGCTGTTGGTAGTTATCATCACGATCGGAGTTTCGGCGTGGTCCCAAGAGTACCCTAAAGTGGAAGTCGGTGGCGACTTTTCGTTCGTTCGATTCAACCCCAGCAAGGCCTTTACAACGAGCCAAGATCTGTACGGTGGCGGGGGCAGCTTCACCTACAACTTCGCGAAGCACCTTGGTATCAAGGCGGACTTTCAGGGCTACGGGAGCCAAACCAGCACCTTCTTCATTCCGGCAGGGTCCACTATTGGACCGGTGGTTACAACCAGGCCCGTGTCGGTCACGGCCAATGGCAACCTGTTTACGTACCTGTTCGGGCCGCAAATCAAGCGTCATGGCAAGTTTGAGCCTTTTGTCGAAGTGCTCGTTGGCGGTGCCCATTCCAATGTGTACGCCAATGCTTTCAAACAAGTCGGGCTTACTGTGACTGGTATTGGCGCGGCTCCCAGCAACAATGCTTTTGCCCTGGTCGCCGGTGGCGGGGTGGACTTCGCACTCTCTCGCCACTTCGCCTTTCGCCCTGCCGAGTTTGATTACCTGCTCACCCGGT
Source organism: uncultured Acidobacteriota bacterium (assembly GCA_963777415.1). Taxonomy (GTDB): domain Bacteria; phylum Acidobacteriota; class Terriglobia; order Terriglobales; family Acidobacteriaceae; genus JAEZPW01. The sequence goes on along the minus strand of CAVZQL010000007.1, from coordinate 316,178 downwards.
TCGGCAACAATATCACCGGAAACAATCAGAATCAGAACAGCTTCCGGTACGCCGCTGGCATCGTGTTTCGTTTCGGTGGCGCCCCACCGCCCGTACCATCCGCTTCCTGCACTGGAGCTCCGGGGGAGTTGCTGCCGGATGATCCTCCAGTGAAGGTGAGTACGCAAACCACGAACTTCAATTCCAAACATCAGTTGGAATACAAGTGGACCAGCACCGGTGGACAGGTGAGCCCGCAAGGCGATACAGCGAATGTTGAGGTCGCCAGCTTGAGTCCCGGTAGTTATACGGTCCACGCGACCATCACCGACCCCAAGCAGAAAACCAACAACACTGCCTCGTGCTCCGTGCCGTTCACCGTGAAGGAACCGCGTCCTCCGCAAGTCAGTTGCTCGGCTACCCCGACCACGATCGAAGCCGGGTCTGGTACGCCCGTGACGCTCAGCGCGCAGGCCAGCAGTCCGGACCAGCGAAAGATCGAGAAGCGAGACTTCTCTGCCAGCGCTGGCGCCGTTCAGGCGGGACAAACCTCCGTGGGAGGGCAAGTTGGGCAGTTCTCCTCTACCGCCACCTTGGATACCAAGGGCGTGCAGCCTGGCCCTATCGAGGTAAAGATGGCCGTCACCGACGTACGCGGTCTGACCGGGACTTGCGTCGCAACAGTCAACGTAGAGCAACCTCCCGCGCCGCCCGTGGTAAACGAAACCGCGATAGGGGAATGCGACTTCAACAATCCCCACAAGCAAGCCCGGGTTGACAACCAGTGTAAGGCGGTTTTGGACGAAGCAGCCTTGCGTTTGCAGCACGAGCCCGACGCCAAACTGATCGTGGTTGGCAATGCCGGGGCCGAGGAGGTGGCAGCGGAGCCGCAGATCGGTGACCAGCGCGCCGTCAATGTTAAGTACTACCTCACTTCGGGCGAAGGCGGGCAGAAGGTCGATCCCAGTCGCATCGAGGTCCGTAAGGCCACCGGAGGCGACAAAGCAACTTTGTATTTCCTGCCTGCGGGAGGAACCTTTACTCAGGAACAACAGACCGTCGCGGTCGACGAGACTTCCGTGAAACCGACGAGCCGGTAGAAACGCCAAACGGCAAGCTATCCAGGGGCCGAGTTTGTCCGCCGCGACTTGCGTCTTCGCAGGAGGGCGCATTCCCCGTGGCGGACGCTCCCCCGGAATGTTGTCGAGCGGTCACTGCACTAGCATCCAGGTTGTGAAGTCCTTGACCTGTTGGGGCGACAGCGACAGGCCCTCCCCGCGAACGCCTCCCGCAAGGATCGAATAGGTGCCGTCTTTCTGCTTCTGCACGTTTTCCTTCGGCACCGAAAAAATCACGAAGGCTTTGCTATCGTCCGCCTGAACGGCAACGACAGCAACCGTACGCTGCGCCAGTCGCAACTCGCCTCCGCGTGCGCTGTGAAAACGCCAGTCACTGTCGAGCATGAGCCTGAGAGGAGTTCCGTGAAATGGGAATCGCACGTGTCCACTCGATCCGTACGAGCCAACGGTGTAAGCCATCGGGACGGCGACGACGTAGTCGCTGGCGGATTCCGATGCGGCGAAGAACGCTTCCCCAATCCCGCGTATTTCGCTGTTCCGTTTGTCGAAGTGCTCTTTGTATTGCGCGGATGCCAGCGGATCCTCCGGTCGAGCCTCCGGCTCCACGTTCTCAAATAGGATGTCCGCGATCCGTTGTCCGCTGGCCACCCGCTTCTCCCAGCCGGGACGGTGTTGCATTCGCAGGATTAGTCCCGCCAGAAATCCGATCCGGTAGGATTCTCCTTCCTTGAAGAAACTCACCGCATCGCTGCCGGCACTCAATTTGACTTCGTCCATCAGCCGCTGCTCTGTGGCGTTGCAGCCCAGAAACGCAAGAGCAGCGCCAATCCTGCCGACGTACTCCGCGCTTCCTTCCAGCACATCCGTGGGACGAGTAATGTCATCGTCCGCCGGGAATTCGGAAATGAGCCGGTGGTTCCAGAACGCGCCCGCCCGCACGTATTCCGCACGCCCCGTGAGAACTGCCTGCCGCAGTTCACGGATCATCTCAAACCTGTAGTATCTAGCTCTCCAGTTTTCGGGGTAGCTCTCGCCGCGGAACGATTGCTGCTGCATCCTGGATTGGGCGGTGTCATGAAAGACTTCGTGTATCGTCCGAAAAACCAGACCATAAGCTCCATCGGAGTTGGAGCGAAACGTCAGAAAAGTGTATGCCCCTTTGTATTGGGCGGACGCGAATCCGCCTGGAGCCAGCCGGGTAAAGGTGCTCGCGGGCAGCACCGTCAAGCTTGGCTGACTTGAAGTTTCAGATTGACGATTCCAGAGCACCGCATTCTGCTGAGAGCTGTCGGCAAATACAACCTGGTACTTTTTCCAACTGTAGTCAGGCCACACCCGATCTGGGCACTCGGTCATCACCGTCAGCTTCTGAGCGGCGCTATACAGATCGGAAGTTTCAACCGGAGATGCCGAAGGACTTTCGGCAAGCACGCCAATGGTGGCGGCGAATAGAAAGACGAGATACGGGATGGCAGCAAGTGGGGCTCGTGGGTTCAAAGTAACAGCAACATACCTTTATGGGAGCTGCACAAGAATCCGTGGAAGCCATTAGCTGCGGCGTAGACGTTGCCTTACTCAAAGCACTACACGTTTCCAGGACAGCCTGCCACGGCAGTTCGCGCACTTTGACTCTGACTCCGGTCCCACACAAGCAAAGCTTGTATGGGCCACCCGGCGAAAGAGCGTTGTGTGGGCCACGCATGGCGCGCGACAATGGGCGTTGCGCGTTGACACGTAAGCTACAATTGCTGCTGCAATTTGTTCAATAGCCTTATTTTGCGCTATGCGCGTTGTTAATTGTGCATTGCCTGGAGCGCTTATCATGCATACAAAACTAGTATTCGCGGCGGCGGTTGCCGTCCTCACCTGTGTCGGGACCGTGCTCGGAGAGTCCGGTTCGTCGGATGTCGCGCAGAAGCTCACGGCCGCCAATCCGTTCGCGCGGCCCAGCACGCTGCCTTATCACCTGCCTCCTTTCGATCGCATCAAGGACGCGGATTTCCGGCCCGCTTTCGAAGCAGGCATGGCCGAGCAGCGCAAGGAAATCGAGGCGATTGACCGCAACACGGCCGAGCCGACCTTCGAAAACACCGTGGTTGCAATGGAAAAATCGGGACGGCTGCTGGGCCGCGTGTCGTCGGTTTTCTTCAATCTGAATGCGTCCAACACCAGTCCCGAGATTCTGAAGATCGCGTCGGAAATGGCTCCGAAGCTCGCCGCGCACGAGGACGCGATCATGCTCGACCCGGTTTTGTTCGAGCGTTTGGACGCGGTTTACCAGAAGCGCGCCAGTCTTAAGCTGGACGCCGAATCGGTGCAATTACTGGAGCGCACCCACGCGGTGTTCATGCGGGCCGGGGCAAAGCTCGGGGCCGAGGACAAAACCAGGCTCCGCCAACTGAACGAGCAGATCGCATCGCTGACGACGCAGTTTCAGCAAAATGTGCTGAAAGCTACCAAGGAGTCCGCCGTTGTGGTGGACAATGTCAGCGACCTGGACGGGCTTTCAAAAGAGCAGATCGGCGCGGCGGCCGAAGCGGCAAAGGCCCGCGGGCTCAACGGCAAATGGGTGATCACGCTGCAAAACACCACGACGCAGCCGGCGCTGGCGGACCTGCAAAACCGGGCACTGCGCGAAAGGATCTACCGGGCTTCGATCGGGCGCGCGAACGGCGGTGTCGAAGACAATACCTCCGTCGTGGCGAAGATCGTGAAGCTGCGGGCGGAAAAGGCCAAACTGCTGGGCTATCCCGACTACGCGGCCTATGCGCTGGCCGACCAGACGGCGGGCACGCCCGCGGCCGTCAACCAGATGCTTGAACGGCTGGCGCGTCCCGCCCTCGCCAACGCCAAAAAAGAAGCGGCCGACAACCAGAAACTGATTGACGAACAGGCGCAGCGCCGCCAAGGGCAAGCCGTTCACGCTTGAGGCATGGGACTGGGACTTTTATGCGGAACAGGTACGCAAGGCGCGTTTCGGCTTCGATCAGTCGGAGGTGAAGCCTTACTTCGAGCTGAACCATGTGTTGCAGGACGGCATGTTCTATGCCGCGCATGAACTCTACGGACTGAGTTTCAAGGAGCGCCACGACCTTCCCGTCTACCACCCGGACGTGCGCGTCTTCGAGGTCTTCAATGCGGACGGATCGGCCGTGGGGCTGTTCATGGTCGATTATTTCGCGCGCGACAACAAGCGTGGAGGCGCGTGGTCAGACGGATTCGTGGACCAGTCGAGGCTGCTCGATCTCAAGCCGGTCATTGTGAATAACCTGAACATCCCGAAGCCGTCGGCGGGACAGCCCGCGTTGCTGACCTTCGACGAGGTCAGGACGATGTTCCACGAGTTCGGCCATGCGCTGCATGGACTGCTCTCGGACGTGAACTACCCCACGCTGGCAGGCACCAACGTGCCACGCGACTTCGTGGAATTCCCGTCGCAGTTCAACGAGATGTGGGCGCGCGACCCGAAGGTGTTGGCCAACTATGCCAAGCACTATCAGACTGGCGCGCCCATGCCCCAGGCCCTGCTCGACAAGGTGCTCGCGGCCGATAAGTTCGGCCAAGGTTACGGTACGACCGAATACATCGCGGCCGCGCTGCTCGACCAGGCATGGCATCAGATAGCAGCGGCAGACGCGCCCTCGGCCGACAATGTGCTGGCGTTTCAGGCTGCCGCGCTGAAGAAGTTCGGCGTGGATTACGCGCCGGTTCCGCCCCGATATTTCAGCCCGTATTTCGCTCATGCGTTCACGGGTGGCTATGCGGCGGGGTATTACTCATACATATGGAGCGAGGTGCTGGCACGCGATACCGAACAGTGGATGTACAAGCATGGCGGCCTGCAGCGCGCCAACGGCGACTTCCTGCGGGCCAAGGTGCTTTCGCGCGGACGCACGATGAATCCGGAGCTGATGTTCGAGCAGTTCTATGGTGGGCCGCCGGAGATCGATCCGCTGCTGGAACATCGCGGGCTTAAATAACCGTAAGAACAGTGGCGAGTGGTTAGTGGCTAGTGACGAGTGAACAATCGGGTCGCCGGCGGTACGTTGTCGCCGGCGGGTTCGCTAAGGATTAGCCGCTGACGGCAGTTGCTTTGCGGGCGAGGACACAGCGATTGCGGCCGGCCTGTTTCGCGGCATAAAGGGCGCTGTCGGCGGACTGGACGAGTTCGTCGCGAGACACACCATGGATTGGGTACTGGGCGACGCCGATGCTGAGGGTGACGGCGCGGGCGACGCCGGGGAACTCCCATTCGGCGATGGCGCGGCGCAGTTTCTCGGCGACGATGAAAGCATTCTTGGCACTGATCTGGGGTAGCAGGACGGCGAGTTCGTCTCCGCCGTAGCGGCACACCGTGTCGTTCTTGCGCGTGTGTTTGAGAAAAATGTTCGATACCAGCTTGAGGACTTCGTCGCCGAGCAGGTGGCCGAATTCGTCGTTGAGCCGCTTGAAGCCGTCGATATCAACCATCAACACGGAGAGAGCATTGCCGTGGCGTTCGCTGCGCTCAAGTTCATCCGTCATGCGCCTTTCGAAAAAGCGGCGATTGAAAACGCCGGTGAGTCCGTCGCGGTAGGCAAGCTGCTTGACGCTTTCGAAATAGTTGGCGTTCTGAATGGCGGCGGCGCAGATGTCGGCAACCGACTCGAGGGGTTTGGCGTCTTCGGGGTTGATGCCTCGACAGACGGCGCTTTCCAGCGTCAACACGCCGATGGTGCGGCCAACGGAGACGAGGGGCAGCACGAGCTGCGAGCAGGACTCGTCGAAGATCGGCAGGTAATCCGGGGCGTCGGCGACATCTTCAAGAAGCACTGGCGTATTGGTGGTGAGCGCGGTTTGACAGCTCGGGCTGACGTGGGCCAGCGGTTCTCCGAGAGAAAATAATGGGGTGAGGGTACCGCAGTAGGCGCGGGGGATCAGGCGCCCGGCGTCGATCAGCAAAATGGAAACAGCATCGGCGTGGAAGCACTCGACGATCAGGGAAGCGACCTTGTCCACGAGCTTGCGTATATCGGTGACCGCGGTAGTGTGACGCGCGATGGTGTTGATGGCCTCCAGATGTTTGGCGCGCCGCTGTTCGAGGGCATAAAGCTGGGCATTCTGAAGGGCGATGGAGGCCTGGGTGGAGAACAGCATCAACAGGTCCGTGGTGTCGTTATCGAAGAAGTTCAGCCGGTCGCTTTGGCAGTCGAGAACGCCGACTACCTGTTCGCGCACCATGAGAGGAATGGCCAACTCGGAGCGGGTGCTTGGGAACGAGCAGATGTAGCGCGGGTCTTGGGAAACGTCGCGCGAATAGATCGGCCGCTTCGCCTTGGCAGCCGCGCCAATCAAGCCTTCGCCGACTTGTACGGAGTTGAGCGCGCCGGGAGTTGCACTGCTGACGCTGCGCGCGTCGAGCGCTCCCGTGGCCGAGTCGAGCAGTAGAATGGCGCTGTGCTCTAACTGGAAATAATCGCGCAAAATGCGCAGGATGTGCTGTAGGACCTCGTCGAGATCGAAGGTCGAGAGCACGGCCTGACTTGCGTCGTAAAGTATGGCGGTCTTCTGCATAGGTGCGAAAAAAAAGCTATAAATCGAAGCACATCAGCGTAGCACTACGGAGCGGCTTATAGTGTTTATTTTTTGAAAAACGAAAGTACTAAGCCATAGACAACAAGGCAGATCCAGAAGTCTACGACCAGGCCGAGGTCCAAGGCGAAATAGTGGTGGCGGGCGCGCTCGGGCAAATGTGGAGCAACCAGCAAAAAATAAATGGCATTGCCGATCAGGACGGCGATCAAGGAGCGCCAGAAATTGGGCCAGAGGTTCTGACGGGCTGACGGGCGGTCACGCATTGGAGGATTGGATGATTCGGTTGCGCGATGAGAATGCGACAAGCACTCTACGACTCCTCTTGCGCTCGTTGCAGCTTGCGGGTTTCGGCCAGCAGGGCCATCGAGTGCATGAGGTTTTGTAGGGTGACGATGCCTACGAGACGGCCGCTATCCACGATCGGGATGAGAGCGAGGCCGCGTCCGGTGATCTTATGGAAGCCGGAGGAAAGAGAGTCGCCGCGCGAAGCCGCCTCGAACAAGCGGCTCATCACGGGTTGAACATAGCCGTTGCCATCACCGCGCAGGGCTTCGAGAATCTTCTGCTTCGATACGACGCCGACCAGTTCTCCGCCGCGGACGACCGGAAAATCGTCTTGCAGCGAATGGACCGCCTTGTCGAGCGCCTGCTCCAGCGTGTCGGCGGGCGAGAGCGTGGCGAAGTCGGTGAGCATGATGTCTTCCATTCGCACGCTGTCGAGCACGGCATGGAAAACCGCCGAGCGCTCCTCGATCTGCGCCGCGACAAAAAGAAAGAAGCCAACCATCACCATCCACAAGGTTCCCATGGGAAGCAGTCCGCTCAACATGCAGAGCATGGCGACCACGTTGCTGATGTTGACGGCCCGGCGGGTGGCGCGAACCGGGTCCATTGAGCGAAGGAAAACTGCGCGCAGAATGCGGCCGCCGTCCAGCGGATACGCGGGCAGCAGATTCACGATGCCGAGACACGCGTTGATCCAGATGGCGCTGCGCACCAGGTGCCCGGAGTGAATCCAGGGAGTGCTCATCAGGCCCAACCCCGGCGCCACGGCCTGAACGATCGACGCTCCCACGAAGGCGATGAGCAAGTTCGCCAGCGGGCCGAAGGCGGCCATGCGGATTTCACGCGCGGCGTTGGGGGCGTCGTTGACGGTTTCGTCCATCAGGGTGACGCCGCCGATAGGCAGCAGGACTACGGCTCGCGGCGCCCGGCCGCTGTGCAGCGCCCCCAGGGCGTGGGCCAGTTCGTGAATGACCACGGAGAGAAAGATGATGACGACCAGCGCCACCACGCGTTCGGGACTGAAGCGGTCCGCCGCCGCTTCCGTCATGAGCACGAACAACAGCAGGACGGCAAACGTCAGGTGAATGCGAATCTCTACGCCAAATAAACGTCCCGCCGGAATTGACCAGTTCCTCATCATCAATCCAATTCTATACACTTAGACGCCAAGGAAGGTATCTGGTATTCAGGTATTTGGTATTTAGGTAATTAGGTATTTGGGTATTTAAGTATGTTGTGGATCGGTGGATGCGTCGAAACGGTTTTGGCCTGAGCTACGAAATACCTAATACCTAATACCTAAATACCCTAATACCCAAATACCTGTTCTTATGCGCATCATCGCTGGCACATATCGTTCGCGACCGTTGAAGACCATTCCAGGCATGGACGTCCGCCCGACCTCCGATCGTCTGCGCGAGACGCTCTTCAACGTGCTCGCTGCCGCAAGCCGCGGCAACGTGGAAGACACCGTCTGGCTGGACGTTTTCGCCGGAACCGGCGCGGTCGGCATCGAGGCACTCAGCCGTGGCGCGCGCCAGGTGTACTTCGTGGAGTCGTCGCGGAAATCGGCGGCCGTCATTCGCGAGAACCTGCGTTCGCTCAAGATTGACGACGGTTTCGAGGTGATTGAGCGCGAGGCGGCAACGGCGCTCAAACTGCTCGATTCCGAGGCGGTACGGTGCGACTACTGTTTCATCGATCCGCCGTACAGGATGCATGGGGCTTATGAGCAGTCGCTGGGATTCCTGTCGCAATCGCAGTTGCTCAGGCCGGAATCGGTAGTGATCGCCGAGCACGAAAGCCGGTTCGATCCGGGTGAGCGTTTCGGCGCGCTGGTGCGCTTCCGCAAACTCGAACACGGAGATTCGGCGCTGAGCTTTTACCGCATCGGGTAAAAGAAAAAACCGGTATTTAGGTATTTAGTATTTAGGTATTTGGTGTTTCGTCGGGTGCCGCATCCTTCCCCAAAGGGGAGGGTGCGCTTTCAACGTGACATCCACCCATCCAAATACGAAATACCTAAATACCTAAATACTAAATACCTTCCGCCCCTAATACCTACCCGCCCCCTACATCAGCAAGTCCCGGGCGACGGGCATGATCGGATGCTGCATCTCGGCCAGATCGTTCTTGACCATGTTGAGGCCGAACACGCATTGCTCGAACGATTCCGAGAGCCGTGCGAAGAGCGGCGCCGCCTGCGCGTATTCAAAGTGCTCGAACTTGGAGACGATATAGTAGCTCTCCTTGCCCGCCTTCATAAAGTCGATGAAGCCTTCAAGTCGCTGGCGTCGCAAGCGCAGGTGGTTGATGCTCTCGGGGAACATCCCCGTAAAGAAGAGGGTGTAGTCGCCGACGTGCTTGCGCACCTCGCGCTCGCGGTCAAACGAGGGCGCTGAACCAAAGATGGGGTCGGCCTCCAGGAGTATCTCGCCAACATCGTCGAGAGGCCGGTCATTGGCATTGCGGATCTTGTGCAGGTTTGTCACGTCGCAGAAATCGGTCAGCATACGGGCGACGTAACGGCTGACGGCTGTGTCGCGCACCAAAACATCATTGGAAAAGTGCTGGCTGACTAGTTCGAGAAACAACTGATGAAGTGGATGCGAATCGGAAATCATCTGGGGCCCAACCTCTTGACTAACTAAGATGCGGCTAGTGCGCAGAGTTTTATCCCGACTGGCCGCCTTGGCAAGCAGGTTTACACCTCATGTTTCATTTTGGCAGCCGACGCTTGCGAGTGCTGGCAAGACGGCGTCCGGTAAAATGGGAATTCACGCGGAGGTGGCATCATGGAACGCAGGAATATTTCTTCGGGCTCCTCTTGGGAGCCAATCATCGGATACTCGCGAGCGGTGCGAGTGGGGAACCAGATCTTCGTGTCGGGGACGACGGCAACGGGCGCGGACGGGAAGATCGTCGGCGTGGGGGATGCCGAGGCGCAGGCGCGGCAGGTCCTTCGAAATATCGAGTCGGCGCTGCAGAAAGCGGGAGCGACGCTCGCCGACGTGGTCCGCACCAGAATGTTTCTGACCAACATTGCCGACTGGGAGAAAGTCGCGAAAGCGCACGGCGAAGTCTTCGGCGAGATCCGCCCGGCATGTACGATGGTTGGGGTGGCCGGACTGGTGGGCGGCGACATGCTGCTGGAAATGGAAGCTGATGCGGTGGCAACGAATTGATTTCTGCACGAAAGGCTGACGACCTTGAGGTGCGACGCGTGATGCGACGCATAATAAAATTGCTCCACAGCCCATACGGGGTTTGATTTAAGGTATTGGAACGAGGTCACGAAATGAGCCTGCTGCAGATCGCCGACACCAACCCCACAATCACTTCTCCGGACGCTACCGTGCAGGAAGCGATGAACAAGATGCTGGACAACGGCGTGGGCGCCATCTGCGTACTCGACTCCGAGCGCCGCGTCGCCGGCATCTTCACCGAACGCGACGTGATGCGCGAGCTGGCCACGAACGGCGTCGATCCAAATAAGACTCCGGTACGCAAGGTGATGACCACGGAAGTCGAAATGGCGACCGAACAGACCACCGAGGCCGAGGCCCTGGCAATCATGCTGGAACGCCACTATCGCCATCTCCCCATCATCGACAAGGACGCCAAGCTGCTCGGGATGCTGTCGATCCGGCACGTCCTCGAAGCCCGTGTCGACGAGCTGCTGGCGCAGATCAGCGCGGCGAGGAAGTAAGCTGTCAGCGATCAGCTGTCAGCTGTCAGCAGTCAGCTGTCAGCGGTCAGCGCCGAAAATCAGGTCCGACTTTGTAGTGCCGGACTCCAGTTCCTCGCGGCCCTTTTTCTTTATAAGTGACTGTGTAGCGCACCCTCCCCTAAAGGGGAAGGGTGCGGCACCCCTATTCTGAGTTGGGTGGAGGTAAGGAACCCCCAAACGTGTAGTGGTGCAGTTTGAATTTCCAACCGCATCCAAAAAGAAAAGCCGCGAGGATGTTAACCAAGCGGCTTTCAGGATAGTCAGAGAGGCAACGGGGCGTTAGACAGATTACACCTCATGGTCGGTAATTTCAGCGACTGCGCTGGCCCCTGTTCTGGCCCTTTCTATCATTCGCTTGATTTCCGAATTTGCCTTACACGGAATGATCTCTATCTCTGGATGTTGTTTAGCGAAAACCCTAAAGATCTCGTCCGCGAATGCTTGGCCAATAGTGGGCACACCAAAGAAATCAAACAACACTGTTTTGAACAGTTCAACTCTTGCAAGAACCCTTTTTGCCTGTGAGCGGGAAACAAGCTTGTCGTTCCCGTATTGCGCAAGCTTCACTGGAACAACGGTCTTGGTGAATCCAAGATCGTCTCCGGACGTGAAGCTGTCGAACACTTTCTTGAGCGTTCGCGATGTGTGGTTGTTAAGTTTCAACCAAACGGCGGTACCGTGGCTTGGCTTTGCTCGCTCAATGAGCCAATCTTCTGGCTTCCCGTATTCGTGAGAGAAATACACTCCTCCGGAAGAAATATCGAACGAATCAAAAACGCGCGACGTGAAGAATATTCCTTCTCCGGTGTGGTTTCTAGGGTCCGTTGTAAGCTTTCCCTTTGCCAGTTCGAAGATGGCATGACGCTCATCAGCCAAATTCATGGCCTGCTGAATCTTTCGGAAAATTCCAACCCCATCATCAATTATCGCCATCTCCGTGTTCACGGAAGTCTTCCTCGCCAATACCGTTAGGTGCGACCCTCCGGAGTGATCACGCGCATTGTTAATCATCTCCGTTATCCCATACTGCCAAATATCGAGAACGTTTTCCGGCTGTTCTCCGAGAACCTTTTTTATGTCGTCTTGCCAAACTAGATGCTCTTCCAGGTCGGGTGTGATTACGTAGTCTTGTCCCCATTCTACCTGTGGTGCTAACGTGTAAGACCGATTCCTGGTCTTGCCCGTTTCTCCCAAGGCACCCTCCTGTGCAAGCTTCTTTAGGTGTTTATTAACCGCTTGGCGGGTGATCTCAAAATGATCCGAGGTAATCCGGGCAATATCTCCACCGTGTTGCTCTACGCTTTCCAGAATAAACTTCCGAATTTCCTCTCCTCGTGCTCGCACTCGACTCATTGGTAACCCTCCACAAACACATTGTCAACCTTGACGTTTGTTTTGTCAACTTGTTTCTTGACATTGACAACCTTAAGCATTTATGGTGTCAACCATAGTGGATGTGATTGTAAACCGAAGGACTCAGGATACCTGTGGAAATTCAAACTGCACCACCACCCCCAAATCTGTGAGTTGGGGTCCATCCGATTTGCGCTGCTATAATCGACGATTGGCTATGAGCAAGGAACGTTTAATCAGATCGACTACGGTTTTATGCGTGCGGCGCGATGGCAAAGTGGCCATGGCCGCCGATGGCCAGGTAACCATGGGCGGCGGCGTCATCAAGCACAACGCCAAGAAAATCCGCCGCCTATACCAGGAAAAAGTGCTGGCGGGATTTGCCGGATCGACGGCGGACGCCTTTTCCTTGTTTTCCCGGTTCGAGGGAAAGCTGGAGCAATATCACGGCAACCTGAGCCGCGCGGCGGTTGAACTGGCGAAAGACTGGCGCACCGACAAGATGCTGCGCCATCTGGAAGCCTTGCTGCTGGTTTGCGATCCGGGCCAGACGTATTTGATCAGCGGCTCGGGCGACGTGATCGAGCCGGATATGGGCATCGCCGCGATTGGCAGTGGCGGCCCCTACGCGCAAGCGGCAGCCGAAGCCCTGCTGGGGCACACCGATCTTTCAGCCCGGCAGATCGTGGAAGAGTCCATGAAGATTGCGGGCCGTATGTGCATCTATACAAATGACAAGGTAACGATTGAGGAAATGTAGAAAAGCAGGGATGAGAGGTTAGGGGCTAGGGGGTAGTCACGCAGGCGCGTAATCGCCAGATGTATTTTTTCGAGTTAGTCCCCCTAGTCCCTAGCCCCTAATCCCCAACCCCTTATTTTATATGGCTATCTATTTACCCGGAACCGCAGAGGAAGAACAAGTGACGTTGGACGAGCTGACGCCGCGAGAGATCGTGGGCGAACTCGACAAGTATGTCGTGGGGCAGAACGACGCCAAGCGCGCCGTGGCGATCGCGTTGCGCAACCGCATGCGCCGCCAGAAGCTGCCGCCAGAGTTGGCCGAAGAGATCATCCCCAAGAACATCATCATGATCGGACCGACCGGTGTCGGCAAGACCGAGATCGCCCGCCGATTGGCGAAGCTGGCCGGAGCGCCCTTCCTGAAGGTCGAGGCCAGCAAGTTTACCGAAGTCGGCTATGTGGGCCGCGACGTCGAGTCGATGATCCGCGACCTGGTCGAGCTTGGCATTGACATGGTCCGCGAAGAGAAACTGGAGGACGTCTCCGACAAGGCCGAGTTGAACGCCGAAGAACGCCTGCTGGATCTGTTGCTGCCGGCGGCGGCGGGCACCACCATGCCGCGTTCGGATCAGCCGCAGTTGGTCGGATTCGCCGGCCCCAGCACGGGCGAGCACGATTCGCACTCGCGCACGCGCGAGAAGCTGCGTCAGCAGCTGCGCGAAGGCAAGCTGGACGACCGCATTGTCGAGCTTGACGTTCGCGAGAAGAATTTTCCGGCGTTCGAGATCATCTCCAACCAGGGCGTGGAGGAGATGGACATCAACATGAAGGACATGCTGCCCAACATCTTCGGCCAGCGCACCAAGAAGCGGAAGATGAAGGTCAGCGAGGCCTTCGAATACCTGATCCAGGAAGAAGAGCAGCGATTGGTTGACATGGACCAGGTGACGCGGATCGCCGTCGAGCGGGTGGAGCAGTCCGGCATTATCTTCCTCGACGAGCTGGACAAGATCGCCGGACGCGAAGGCGGCCACGGGCCGGACGTTTCACGCGAGGGCGTACAGCGAGACATTCTGCCGATCGTCGAAGGCACGACAGTGAACACGCGCTACGGCATGGTGCGGACGGATCACATCCTGTTCATCGCCGCCGGAGCGTTTCACGTGTCCAAGCCAAGCGATCTGATTCCCGAGCTGCAAGGCCGGTTCCCGATCCGCGTCGAGCTGAAGTCGCTGACGGTGGAGGATTTCATCAAGATCCTGACCGAGCCAAAGTCGTCGCTGGTGAAGCAGTACACGGCGCTGCTGGAGACGGAAGGGTTGAAGATGGAGTTCACGCGCGAGTGCCTCGAAGAGATGGCGAACTTTGCGGCTCGGGTGAACGAAGGTACCGAGAACATCGGCGCGCGCCGCCTGCATACGATCATGGAGAAGGTGCTGGACGAGATCAGCTTCAACGCTCCCGACCTCAAGGAGAAGCAGATCACGGTGGACGGCGAGTACGTGCGCAAGGCGCTGACCGACATTGTGAAGGACCAGGACTTGTCGAGGTACATTTTGTAGGAATTGTCGATTTGGTGATTTCGTGAGTGACGATTCAGGCCTGGCCGAGAGCTGGGCCTTTTTCTATTGGGGCCCAAGTCCCTGGTGAGAGCATCCCTAGCGGGTCAGTGACATTCTAACGGAGTTGCTGAATTCCGTGTGCGCAAGAGGTTACATAAAACCCGAGGGTCCCTAACGCAATCAATAACAACGAAGTAAGTCTCACCGGGCCGCTTTCAGCCCCAACGCAGGAAAGGGAGTTGAACGATACTTGCAGCCGCAAAGAGCCCATGCCGAGGTTGAAACGGTTGATAGGGAATTGAAGGTATTGCGTCCGCGCGGCGTCGAGGCCATTGAGCGGCTGGCGTCGTCATGGGAGTCGCTGCCGGCGGCGAATCCGATGCAGCACTATATCTGGGCGCGAGCCTGTGCCGAAGCGTTCGCGGGGGGGACGGTTCAGATCGTGACCGCGGGCGGCGGGAGTCCGAGCGCGATTGCGGCCTTGTTCCGGAAGACCGGCGTGAAAGAGCTGGTCCCGTTGGGCGCGGAGCTCTACGAGCCGGCGGATTTTCCCTGTGCGGACGAGTCAGCCGCCAGAGAACTGGCGCAGGCTGTCGCGAAGCTTGGGAACCCGGTGTTGTTCAACGATCTTGGCGCGAATTCGCTCTTTTTGCAGGAGCTGAGGCGGGTATGCGGGCGGCGATTGGTGGCGCGCCCGAGGCCGGGGCATCCGTGGGTCGATTTGGACGACAGTTGGCTGGAGCCGGAGTCGCACTTGAATTCGGGGCGGCGGTCCGATCTTAGGCGGGCGCGGCGCATTGCGGAGAAGCAGGGTGCGTTGCGCGTTGAAATCATCGTTCCGGATGCGGCCTCGCTGGAGCCGCTGCTGACGGAGGCGTTTCGCGTCGAGGCGGCAAGTTGGAAGGGGCGCGAGGGTTCGGCGCTGGCGCTGGATCCGCAAGTTGGGACCTTCTATCGACGGTTTGCCGAGGCCGCCTGCGAGCGCGGCTTGCTGCGAATCGGGCTGCTCTGGATTGGCGAAACAGCAGTCGCAATGCAACTCGCGGTCGAGATGAACGGCGCGTTCTGGCTGTTCAAGATGGGATACGACGAGGAGTTCGCACGGTGTTCGCCGGGCCAGTTGCTGATGGTGGAGAGCCTGCGGTTTGCACGGCAGCAGGGGTGTGCGCGCTACGAGCTCATGGGCAAGAGCGAGCCTTGGAACCAGCTCTGGACCCAGCAGGTGCATCCGGCGCTGACGGTGCGGATTCATGCGTCGGGAATCACGGGATGGGTAGCGGTGGGCGCGGACCTCGCACGCGTCGCGGTCGCATCGCGGCTTCGGCGCGGGAGTAACGGCAAGTGAGCGCCCTAAGCCATGGAATTGCCGGCATGATGATGCCGATGATGCGGCTGGCCGGGCGTGCGTACATTGCCGGGCCGGAACTCCAAGACGCGCTGAGGGTGGCTGAAAGGCTGGCCAATCGAGGCTATGCGAGCAGCATCGCCTTCTGGGACGCATTGGACACCTCGCCGGGCGATGTGCTGGAAGCCTATGTGTCCGGCGTGCGGGCGCTGCAATCTTCGAGCCTCGATTCTTACGTGTCGGTGAAGGCGCCATCGCTCGGATTCGATCGGACGTCGTTCTCAAGGTTGATCGGCGAATGCGCGAAGGGAAATACCCGGCTGCATTTCGATTCGCTGGGGCCGGAAACGGCGGGTCCGACGCTGGCGCTGATTTCCGAGCTATTGCCGAAGTTCCGGAATATCACGACGACGTTGCCGGGACGCTGGTCGCGCAGCGTGCGGGACGTCGAGTGGGCGGTCCAGCGCGGGCTGGGCGTCCGGGTGGTGAAGGGGCAGTGGCCCGATCCGAACGATCGTGCGCTGAATCCGGTGCAAGGGTATTTGAAAGTAATTGAGCGGCTGGCCGGACGGGCTTCGCATGTTGCCGTAGCCACGCACAATCCGATGCTGGCGGCGGAGGCATTGCGAAGGCTGCTCAGGGCGAACACCCCGTGCGAACTGGAGTTGCTGTTTGGGCTGCCTGTGGAGCAGGTGCTGCGGGTTGCAAAGGAACTGGGTGTGCCGGCCCGGCTCTACATTCCTTATGGATACGGGTGGCTACCGTACTCACTCTCACAAGCGCGACGGAATCCCCGAATTTTCTGGTGGATGCTGAAGGATATCGTGCTCCGGAATCAGAGGTCCGGCATCTATTCACGCTGACGCATGGTAGCTAACGCTTACATTCCGATAGCGCCGCAGCCGATGCTGACCGTCACCGAATGCCGGGACTGGGCTAAGCTGGAGCGACTGCGTCCTGAGTGGAATCGGCTGATGGAGTTGAATCCGGCGCTTGGGTTATTTTCCACGCCGGATTGGTTAGCTCCGTGGTGGCGGGCCTACAGTGGGAAGAAGGAGTTGCTCTCGCTGGTTGCGAGCGATGCAGAGGCAGGGGTTGTGGCGATCCTCCCTATGTACTTGGAGCGGGTGAGGTCGTTTGGGTTAACGCTGCGGAGGCTGCGGCTCATCGGCGACGGATCGAAGGATTCCGACGATCTCGACTTCATCATTCATCCCGGTTACGAGGATATGGTGGTGAAGGGGTTTCTGGCGTGGGCCCGTGCGCGGCGATTTGACGTGTGCGAGCTGAACTGCGTTTCTCCGCGCTCGACCAGCGTGAACCTGATCCAGCAAGGCACGGTGGAAGCGGGTTGGGGTCATATGGCCGGACAGTGGCCCACGGGGATCGTGCGGTTGCCGGGTACCTGGGAGCAGTATCTGAAGCGGCTGTCGAGCAAGGAACGGGGCAAGGTGGGGAATCGTTACCGGCACCTTCAGAACCGGTACAAAGTGGCGTTCCATCGCTGCGAGGGCATCGAACAACTGCCTTCCTGCCTGGAGACGCTGTTCCGGCTGCACCAGAAGCGCTGGCAGTCGCGGGGCGAAAAGGGCAGCTTCAGCGTGGCCGAACGGCGGCAGTTTTACTACGACATGGCGGCGGCGCTGGCTCGTCGCGGTGGGCTGGAGTTGTGGGTCATGGCGCTCAACGGAGAGCCGGTGGCGGCCCAGATCGGACTACGGTATCGCGATACAGTTCATTCTCTGCAAGAAGGTTTTGACCCGGTTTATGCCAGCGACAGCGTTGGCTATGTGCTCAGAAGCCACGTGTTGAGACATTGCATCGAGACTGGCGTCCGGCAGTATGATTTTTTGGCGGGCGATCAGGACAGCAAACAACGCTGGGGTACGGAAGCGGGCCACTACACCAACTTTCATTTTGCGCCGGCAGCCGGTCTGGGATCGCCGTACCTTGCGGCCGCGGAAAAAGTCGAGGCGGCAAAGAGCTGGTTGCGGGAGCACTTGCCGGGCCACCTGCTTGCGAAGTTGCAGGCGTTCAGGATCTCTCTGCGCCGGTAAGCGCCAGTTTGCGCGGCTCAAATGCCGGGTCGAAACCGGACATCCACATATCTCTTCTCTCAAGCATTGTCATCCCGAGCCGCAGGCGAGGGACCCCTATTGCCATCACGATGTTCAGCCGCCGCCACCATCGCCCCCGCATTTACAACGTGACACGAGTCACTTGTCCCACTCACCTTGTGCGCGCATCGCCGCGACCTCTTGCTTCGCCATTTCCGAGAGCGTCACGTAATCGCACTTCAGAGCGCGGTTGAGCGGCATTGTGCCTGCTTCGAGCAGCACCCAGTGGCGCGGTCGCATGTAGCTGGCAAGTTGGCGTGCGTGGCGATCGAGTTCTTGCGTGGTGAGTTCGGCTCCCGCCTTCTTCTCGACAAAGGCGACGATCCCCTCGGAGATCATGGCGTGCTCGACACCCAGGACGGCGCAGGAGGCCACTTTGTCGTCCAAGGCGCAGATGTGATTTTCCACGTCGCCGGGGAAGACCTGGTATCCGAAGCTCTTGATGACCCACTTGGCGCGGCCCGTCAGATGAAGGCCGCTGTTGTCGGAATAGCCGAGATCGCCAGTATAAAGATAGCCGTCGCGCGAGATGGCGCGCGCCGTGGCTTCCGGATCGTTGACGTATCCGAGAAACGTCTGCGGACCGCTGAAACATACGTGGCCGATTTCGCCCGAGGAAAGTTCATCGCCGGCCGTGCAGTCCGGGCGCATCGGTTGGCGAATGCTGAAGGGATAGACGGGCATGGCGACGCCCAGCGACGTGTAGATGTCGCTGGCCGTTGCAACGTCTTCGAGGATGTAGGTGCAGAACCCAGCGGCTTCGGTGAGCCCGAGTCCGGTGGCGACCCTCGGAGCCATGGTGGCCATCTTCTGCATAAAGCTGCGCGACACCTGCTGTCCACCGTAGGCGGCGAAGTCGAGGGACGAGAGGTCGTATTGATCGTAGTCGCGCAAACGCCATTCGAAATTGAAGAGCGCCGGGATCTGGCCGATCTTGTTGACCTTGTATTCCTGAATCGCGCGCAGGGATCGGGCTGGGTCGAAAGTCTCCAGGATGATGGCGGTGCCTCCGCCGAAGAGGGTACCCATGAGCAGTTCGGTCTGGCCGCCGACGTGTGAGGCGGGCAGGTTGACCAGCACGCGCGCGCCGTGGTCGGAGTCGAAGAAAGCCGCGCTGAGGCACATGCACTGGCAGGTGATGTTGCGATGCGAGAGCAGTGCGGGCTTGGGCGATCCGGTCGATCCGGTGGTGAAGATGACGAGCGCGCCGTCGGAAGGCGAAACACCTTCGATGGTTTCGGAAATTGTTTCGCTGGTTTCGAGGGGCAGCGAGAAAAACGACTGTGCTCCTTCGATGCAATCTTGCGGTGAGGAGAACTGGATAAGATGCTTTACGGTTGCGCAGTTCTTTTGGACGGCGCGGCCTAGTTCGCGGAAGTCGGCAACGGGCGTCGCGCCAAGAAACGCGAAGGCCTTTGCCCCTAGCATGTGGATGCTGCGAATGACCTCGGCCGCCGTGAGGCGCAGATCGAGCGGGGCCAAAATTACTCCGAGTTTGAAGCAGGCAAATTCCAGGAAGATGTGCTCGGTCAGCAGCGGCAGCGAGGTGGCGAAGTAGTCGCCCTTGCGCAGTCCCAGCGTTTTGAGGGCGTGGGCCAGCTTGGTGGTCGTGACGTCGAAGGTCGCCCAGTCAATCTCGGTCTTGCGATCCGCATTAATAATGGCGGGGCTGTGGGGCTTTTCGCCCGCCCACTTGCGCAGCACGTCGTGCAGAAGATGGCGGTCGGCATAACGGCTTTCGTAGTCGGCAAGAGTGAGTTGCGGAATGAGGGCCATGCAGGTTCTCCACATTATTTTTTTCAATCATCGCGGCAGACTGGCCATTAGCCGCGCGCAAAGAGATAATACCCGGTGCGGGAGGGAATCATGCAATCAGAACAGTCGGGCGGAAAGCAGACCGAGGCGCAGCATCCGGCGGCAGAGCATATTGGCGAGGCCCGTCGCCTGTTGCAGGGCTTGCGGGACAAGGTCGATGAACATCCTGAACTCGAACGGGCTATCAAAGAATTGGAGATGGCGCTGATTATCCTCGCGGTGAAGACTGGCGGGATGCTGTGATTTCGCCGTGTTAACAATAGGTTACAGCCTAAGTGCGGGTTATGGTGAGGATAGAAACTATGTATTTCCGTTTGGGAGTTTAGCGGGCGATACTCTTCTTGGATAACCGCATTATCTCTCATCGCCTCAGAGCAGGCCGTCAACCTCGACAGCCTGCTCATTTTTTTTGCCCCCGAGAAATGGGAGATCCGGGACCGATCTACATTCGTGCAAAGAACGGAGTACGTTTGCTCATTCGTGGCACATACCTGCTCATGAGCAATTCCTTTCAGCTGCAATTATCACGTTTACCAATCTTCAGGGTGGCACTGAAGTTGCTCTCTAGCTCTTCATTAGATTTCAACTGCTTGAAATCGCTGTTCCCCGTGCTGAGAACTCGTTGCGCACCCTGGCGTGTCTGAGTCATCTCACCAGTGCTGAATAACTCAAAAGGGAGAATCTCATGAAACGCCTGCTGGGGATAATTCTGCTCCTGTGCTGTTGCGCCGCGTGGGCGCAAGACGATGAGCATAGGATCTATGCCTACCGCAACCTCGACGACAGTACCGCCGTCGACAACGCACTGGCGGGTGCCGTCGGTTGGGGCTCCTGCACCACTTGTGCCGGCGGGCAAAATGAAGACACCGCAGTAATAAACGAACTCGGCACCCCGTTTCAAACCTCGCCCTCCGTCGATGGCGCTAGCCGCCTCTTTCAGATCAGCGGCCAGCAATACGCCAACGGCGCGTGGTGGTACAAAGTCGGTCCTAACGACAAGGTGAACAAGTTCAAATTCGATTTCTGGCTCCAGGTGGATGAAGGAACTTCCGCGGCGCAAGCCCTGGAATTCGACGCTTTCCAGTACATCATCATGAAAGGCAGGACGAACTACTTCTGGGGCACGCAATGCAACTACTTCACCGGCGGGTGGGAGCTCTGGAACGAGGGCGATCAGGTGTGGGAGCCAACCCAGATTCAGTGCGAGCAGTTCAAGCCCGGTATCTGGTACCGCATCACCTTACGCTTCCGCCGCGAGCATTGCGAACCACCGCTGGACAAATACGAAACCCTGGAGATAGTCCAATACGACAACGACAAGGATAGAATCGTATCCAGGAAGAAGTACAAACTCGACGTCGAGTATCCCGCCGGAACCCTTCCTGCCGATTACACGGAAAACATGGGCGTGCAGTTCCAGATGGATATCGGCCCCGCGAGCGCCACGATGAGCGAATGGGTGGACAAGGTCAATCTGTTCGCGAAAAAAGGGGATGACGACAACGAGGACGAAGATCCCCGCAAGTGACCAAAATAGTCGTACCGCGCAAATATAATTGTCATCCCGACGGAGCGCAGCGACGAGGGACCCCTTTAGCCACCACGTTGCGGGCGGGTGCCCCATTCAAGCCCATCTTTCGGGCTTGAGTGGGGTATTTAACTCCGTCTATATTAGCGCGCCACCGTCATCCCGACCGCAGCTGCGTTTTCGCGGACGGTTCGTCCCGTAGGGACGCTTCGAACTTAGCCCCGGACGGAAGTCCGGGGTGTACGTCGCAAACAATCTCCCAAGTCCCGTAGAGACGCCGAGATGTTGCCGCTTCCTCCCTCCCTCTGCGTTAAAGACGGCTTCCTCGCCCCGCCGTCATCCCGACCGGAGCCGCGTCCTCGCGGCGAACGGGGTCCCCGCTGCGCCCTCCTTTGGCGCGGTGGGGTAGGTAGTGGAGGGACCTGCATTTGACTTTCGCTTGCGTGATCCAATGCTTACTGGCGCACTTCACCATTCCGATTTAATATTCGCTACGACACATGTTGATCAATCCCACGGCATTTCCAACCGCCTTGCTTGCCGCCGCCTTTTTCTGGATCGGCTCGTTGCTGGACGCAAAGACTACATCGACGGCGAAGCGCTGCGCTCTGTTGCTCGCCGCGCTGGTTTGTGCCTTGCCGTGTCTAACGTGCGACCTCTTCTACACCCATCTTTTTGACCATTGGGCGTTGTTCTACAGATTCCGCGCGCTGCCCTTTTCCGAACTCACCTTCGCTGGCGCGGGACTGATCGCGGGCATTCTGTATTCGCGGCTTGAGCCTGAAACTCTTGGCGAGAAGCTTGTTGCGCCTCTCGCTTTGCTTGTGCTCGTTGGACTGCCGTTCTCAAAGAGCGCGCTTGATCCTGTCGATCTGAGTCGTCTGCAACAGGAATGTAAAGGTGAGGTCTGCCTTCAAAGCACGATGTCCACCTGCGGACCGTCCAGCGCGGCCACGATTTTGAAGTCTTTCGGCCGCACCGCTTCCGAAAGGGAACTCGCGAAAGAGGCTTTCACCTATCGTGGCGGAACGGAAAGCTGGTACCTCGCGCGTGCTCTTCGAAGTCGCGGATTCGACGCGGACTTCGTCTTCCAGTCCCCAGAAGCCATGTCTGTTCCGGCGCCCTCCATCGCCGGAGTCGTGCTTAAGGGTGGAACAGGCCACTTCGTCGCAGTCCTCGACAGTACGCCGGAAAGCGTCGTGATTGGCGACCCGCTGGTCGGAAGATTGGAGATCAAGCGCTCGGATCTAAAGAGCCGCTATCGGTTCACTGGTTTCTTTTTGGTGGTTCGCGCAAGAACTTGATCAGGATCTGCAGACCCAGACACAGGGAAGTCACCTGCCTTGCCCCACGAGGGTACGCTATGAAACCTCACCAAGGATTGCTTTAACCAGTCTGTAAACAGTAGTCCCGGTTCTACGCGGCCAGTCTACACAACGTGGCACATCTCTTTTTTCAGCCATTTTGATCGCAAATTGAATTCTTTCAGGTTGAAACAACGCGCCATTTACATGCTTCTTATTTTTGGCAAGGTATTTTGCAAGTCGCTTATCACAGTCCGCGCTACTTGTTATTCCTTTTGCATCTTCAAAATGCAGCAGCAACCAATATTCGAATTTCGGGTTACTGAGCGCAAATCCATACTGTTCTGGGCGTTTCTGAGCCCACTTGTGCAGCTCTTGAAGATGAGCCTCTGGCCAGCTATCTTTGTCGACTACAACCCAAGCCTGATCGCCGTTTCGCAAACCTTCTTTCCGCACGTATTCTTGAACGCGGTCTAGCGCTTTGTCGGGCGGAAGATTCTGTTTGTTACTAAGACATTTGACACGAACGATGGTTGGCTCTTCCAATAGAGCAAAATACTCTTGCTCCGTCACCGTGCCCTCAGCAACGATTACAAACATTCTTTTGTAGCGTCGTGTTCCTAGAGGACGTCTGAATGGCCCTGCCATTATTTCGTGGCCTCATCTTCACAAGGCACACTTTGACGAACGATGCGAGGGATACCGCCCATTCGACCCTGAAGGTAGCTCTTACGTATATCTTTGTCCCTTCTCACGTCCTTATACTCACTGAAAGCGACGAGCTTGGATGCGCCCGACCGATCTCGTTCCACGACCCAGATTTCATCTCTACGGAATAGGTCTTGCGTCATGAGGTGAAGGTCGTGTGTCGTGAAGATGAGTTGTGAACGGCGAGAAGGCCCACATTGAGCCAAGTAATGCTCTAGCAGATCTCTTGTAAGCAGCGAGTGGAGACTGCGGTCTAGTTCGTCGATTGCAAACACGCTGATTCTCTTCTTGCTCTCAAGGCTCAAAAAAGCAGGCAGTAAATCAAGCACACGGCGAGTCCCGTCCGACTCGTCCGCCAAGCTGAAGAACACCTCTTTCCCATCCTCCCGTTTGTGAATCGGCGAAAACTTTCGCATTGTCAGCCTGCCCTCTTTCTTTTGCAGGAACAATCGTTCACCCTCTGAATGCGAGATTTCAAACACCTGTCCATCTTTAATGTCTTCAGCTACGCGATCCAGCACTTCCTTCGGAACAGCTTCTAATGGCATGTTCGATTCCCGAAACCCTAAGATGCCCGAATCAAGATCTCGCAAGCGCCGCTCGATTTGTGAGCGACTTCGACTCATTAGACCCGGCAAGTCGGTGTAAAACGAACTCGGACTGATCAGAGTAAGCCCGTCTTCAAACCAATCAAGAACTGGTTTGTAGTCGTTTAGCTTCTGAGAAACGGAGTTCGCCAGGAATAGCTGATTGCTTTGGGTGCCATGAAATGCAAAATAATGGGCAGAATTCTCTGGGAATCGATCCGGAGGATCAAGTAGCCCTTCTTTTCTACGGAAGAGAAGCTCTTCCTTGTTGTCTTGGTAGCGTATCAACTCCTCGTGCAAAACCTTCTTAGCATTGACCGAGAAGCTATATACGTATATTGAGTTTTCGATTAGGAGTTCAAAGCGAAAGCTCGTCTCCAGCGGAGATTTGCTGCTCAGGCGGAATGGCCTTACCGAAATAGGCGCGTCTGGCTTCGAAGGGTTCGTGACAAATTCCTGGGCAAAACGCAGTGCCTTGATGAGATTGCTCTTTCCAGACGCATTCCCGCCATATATCGCCGCGATCGGAAGAATCTTCAGGTCACATTCTTTTACGCGCACCACGTGCTCTGGATGTTGTTTTTCGAGCGTAGCTAGCATCGAAAGCTTGGTCTCGTCTCGGAAAGACATCCAATTTCTAACGGAAAAGCTTATAAGCATGATCTCGACTCTTAGGAGATTTTTTCTCTCAACAAACAACAATATAACCGATAATCGTCGAGTTTGTGGGGCACTAAATAATTATCGCGAGATTTTTTCTCGTATTGATTCGCTGGTGCTTGGCCCCCTGATAAGTTTTGTCAGATGCGGGGTTGTTGATTTCCTCCGTGTCCTCCGCGTCCTCTGTGTTGGGTTTTCTTCCGCCCCGCGACCTTCATAGCTTTCAGCTATCCCCCGGCGCGCTTGTTCTGAATTCGTAAATTTTCGCGCCTCCAATGCCGCGCCCCGCACAAACCCTCGTATTCTGGTTCTGGACAAAGCACGACAATGCTCCGGCGTTCGACACGGCGCCATCAGCGATCTTTGACAACCGGGGATATCGAGGGCCTAACTCCCGCTTTTTCAGCCACTTATGATGGCGCAAAGTAGATCGAGCTAGTAACTACCATGTTTTCAGCAACTTACAAAATTTGTGAGGGGGAGGGGTGGGGACGAGAGGGCTATCGATGTAAGTGTCCTGTTTTCAACAAGATGACCATGAGGCATTCGGGAAGGGCCCGCAGCCCCTTCCCAACTGAGAACTGAGAACTGAGAACTGAGAACTCTCCTAGCCGATCTTCTCGAACTTCTCTTTCGGATTGTTGCAAAGTGGGCAGCGGTCGAACGTGAGTTGATCGACGGTGTACCCGCAAACGGTGCACACGTAGTAGGTCGCCGCCGCCTTGGCGTTTTCGAGATTGTCGAGCACTTCGGCGTACATGCGGGCGTGTTCTTTCTCGGCTTCCATGGCGTCGGTAAACGAGCGGACGGCGGTGGCATTTTTGGACGCCTCGGCCTCGGCAATAAAGGCCGGGTACATCGTTTCGAACTCGTAGGTCTCGCCCGCAATGGCGGCCTGAAGATTCTCCGCCGTGGACCCGACGTGTGCGTCTTCGATGGTCGCAACCGGTTCGGCGCCAAGTTTGCGGATCACGCGCGCATGGTTGGCTGCATGGATCTGCTCGGCTCGCGACGCGGCGCGAAACAGGCTTGCCACCTGATGATAACCCTCGGCGTCGGCTTTCTTCGCGAACGCCGCATACTTCACGCTGGCGTTGCTTTCGCCATTGAAGGCTGCCTGAAGGTTCTCAAGTGTCTTGTCGGTCGGTTTGATTCCGGTGCTTGCCATTCTTATTTCTCCTTAAGAATAATGAAGAGGAATTGTACGGCAAAACTTACGGCAGTGTCGGTGATGGACGGACCACGGCTTGCGCGCCAATCAGGGTCGCATGGGTTTGGGTAAGAGGGTAAGAGGGTAAGAGGGTAAGAGGAGTTGACGGTGACTTGGTGCCCCACGTTCCTCCCGGTTCGCGTAGCGGAACGGGATAACGTGGGCGAGAGCTGCTTGTGGCCCTAACCCCTTGTCCCTAACCCCTCGCCCCTGTCTCTTCAATTTCCGCGCCCGCCGGTTCCGGCGACTTCGTCCGCAGCGCGAGGACCTGTTCGCCTATGGCCCACTTCAACTTCTCGACGCCTTCGCCGGTCACGGCGGAAATCGCGTAGAACGGCAGCTTCTTGCGCGTTGCAAGACGCTTGAGTTTCGCCAGCTTCTCTTTGTTGGCGACGTCGATCTTGGACGCGACCACGATGACCGGCTTCTTTTCGAGTCCGGCGCCGAAGCTCTCCAGCTCGTTGCTGATCACGTTGAAGTCCTTGACCGGATCGGGACGGCCGCTGGCGTCCGACACGTCCACGAGGTGGACGAGCAGGCGCGTGCGCTCAATATGGCGCAGGAACTGTGTGCCAAGTCCAGCGCCCATGTGCGCTCCCTCGATCAGCCCAGGGATGTCTGCCACGACGAAACTCATCTGGTCGGGCTCGCTGCGTTCGCCCAGCGCCACGACGCCGAGATTCGGCTGAAGCGTGGTGAAGGGATAGTCTGCGATCTTCGGACGCGCGGCCGAGATGCGCGAGATCAGCGTGGACTTGCCCACGTTCGGATAGCCCACCAGTCCGACATCGGCCAGCAATTTGAGTTCGAGCCGCAGGTGGAATTCTTCGCCCGGCTTGCCGGGTTCGTGCTCGCGCGGGGCCTGATGCGTGGATGTCGCGAAATGCTGGTTGCCGCGTCCGCCGCGCCCGCCCTTGGCGACAACGAAGCGCTCGTCCGGCCGCATGAATTCGTGGACCAGTTCACCGGTGTCGTTGTTATAAACCAGCGTGCCGACCGGTACTTTGAGGACGACATCTTCGCGCGTCAGTCCGGTGCAGTTGGAGCCCAGACCGTGTTCACCGTGCCGGCCCTTGTATTCGGGATTGAAGCGGAAATGGACGAGCGTGTTGTGGCGCTCGCTGGCCTCCATGACGATGTCGGCACCCTTGCCGCCGTCGCCGCCACTGGGGCCTCCGCGAGGAACGAATTTCTCGCGCCTGAAGGCCATGCAGCCGTTGCCGCCGTCCCCGGCCTTGACCCAAATTTTAGCTTCATCGATGAACATAAAAACAAGTGGTTAGTGGCGAGTGGCGAGAGAATGACCCAGAACAACCTCGACCATCAACTTCGGCCTCGCTAAAATGCGCGGCCCGGCGCAATGGCCGGGCTCGACATTCTTCCGACGATCCGTTTCGATCCGTGCAGATCCGTGGTTACGCTTCCGAGGGCTCGACTCTTACGAACCTGCCGGTTTGGCCACGGTCAATAAACTGAATCGTGCCGGTGACCTTGGCGAACAGGGTGTCGTCTTTGCCGCGGCCGACGTTGTCGCCCGGTTTGATGCGGGTACCGCGCTGACGCACGATGATAGTCCCGCCGGGGACAAGCTGTCCGCCGAATGCCTTAACGCCCAGCCGCTGCGCGTTTGAGTCGCGACCGTTCCGTGAACTTCCTAATCCTTTTTTATGTGCCATATCACACCAGTTCTCAGTACTCGGTACTCAGTACTCAAACTCAGGAGCCCAGTGTTACTAACTGAGTACTGAGTACTGAATACTGAGTACTGGCTTATTTCTTGCTGCTCTTTTTAGCAGCCGATTTCTTGGCCGGCGCTTTCTTCGCGACGGGCTTTACAGCGGTCTTTGCGGCGGCCTTGCTGCGGGGACCAGTTGCTTCCTTCGCCTCGGCGGCCGGCTTCGGAGCCTTCACCTTTTTCTCTGGCAGCGCGGGAGCGTCGAAATTCTGTCCGTCCACGCTGATCTGCAGGATGCGCACGGCGGTAAACGACTGGCGGTGGCCATTCAGCTTCTTGTATTGCTTCTTGCGCTTGTAATGGAAGACCAGGATCTTATCGCCCTTGCCCTCTTCCACGACCTGGCCGACAACGCGCGCGTTCTGGGACGTGCCCAGCTTGCCATCGGTGTTAATGGCGACGATGTCGCCGAACTCGACGTTGCCGTTCTCGGCCGCTTCGAGCTTCTCAACCTTGACCACGTCGCCTGGTGCGACGCGATACTGCTTCCCACCAGCGCGGATTACTGCGTACATATCGTCTCCCTCATGCCTCGCCCGCGCTGAATACGTAAGCGTCCCAATGCCGCGCGGGTCTAAAACTCGCGATGGCAGCAGGCGGGTGGCCTCGTGTGTGATTATTGCGCTTGCACACCGACCGGAACCAAGGAAATCCCCAACGGGGCTAAGTCGATCACAGTTCGTGCCCCGCTTGAACGCGGAACACAAGTCTGCTACGGCCGTGGTAGTACACGCAAACTACAGATTTTAGCGTGTGATGCCGCACTGCGTCAAACGAAAGAAGGGGCGAGAGGCTAGGGACGAGGGGCGAGCGTTCTTTTTTCCTAACCTCTAGCCCCCAGCCCCTGTCCCCTCTTCTTCATCTGAATCTCGATATAAATATTCACGAGCGACACCGCCGCCGGCGTCACTCCTGGTATCCGCGAAGCCTGTCCAATCGTTTGCGGACGTACGTGCGCCAGCTTTTCTTTCATTTCGCGCGAGAGACCACTGACGTTCGTGTAGTCGAACCACTCCGGGATCTGCCGCTGTTCGGCCTTCTTCAGCCGCTCGATCGCCTTCGTCTGCTGGCCCAAGTAGCCAGCGTACTTGGTCTCCGTCTCGACGGACTTGAGTTCATTGCGGCAGGAAAACCCTAACACAGAGGACGCAGGGGACTCAGAGGAAACGCGGAAGGCGGGAAGAAGAGGCTTGCCCGCTCCAAGGCCGCTACATTCATCAGCGAAAGAGTGTGCGCGGGGCTGGCGCTGCTCGAAAAACGCAGGGCTGAGTTCACGCAGCACTGGAACGAGGTCTTCGATCTGCACTCCCGGCCGCTTCAGCAATTGCGCCAGCGTCGAGCCCACCGCACCGGAGATATCATCGCTCGGACTTGTCGCCGCTTGTTCCTCCGGCGGGTGCCCCATCCTTTGCGAAGCAAAGGGTGGGTCTTTTTCCTGCTCCTCATCATCCACCGCCGCCCTAATCCGTTCCTCCACCGCTCTCCCGATTCCTTCCAGCATCTCGGCGTTGACGCGCTGCTTCTCCAGCAACTGACTCAGCGTCTCCATTCGCTGCTGCTTGTCGAGATAGTCGAACCAGGCATCATCGCCGATCAGCCCGACCTTGCGCCCATACGGCGTCAGTCGTCGATCGGCGTTGTCGATGCGCAGGTGCAGGCGAAACTCGGCACGCGAGGTGAACATGCGATAGGGTTCGTTCGTCCCCTTCGAGATCAAATCGTCGATCAGGATGCCGGTGTAGGCTTCGGTGCGATTCAGCACCAGCGGTTCATCATCCTTCACGGCCAGCGCCGCGTTGATCCCGGCCATGATTCCCTGGCAGGCGGCCTCTTCGTATCCGCTCGTCCCGTTGATCTGGCCCGCAAGGAAGAGCCGCGCAATCTTCTTGGTCTCGAGCGTGCGCCGCAGTTCCGTCGGATCGACCGAGTCGTACTCGATGGCGTACCCCGGCCGCAGCATCTCGGCCTTCTCCAGCCCCGGAATCGAGTGCACCATCGCCAGTTGCACGTCGTGGGGCAATGACGTGCTCATGCCGTTCACGTAGATTTCATGCGTGTGTAGCCCTTCGGGTTCGAGAAAAATCTGGTGTGTCGGATGATGCGGGAACTTGACCACCTTGTCCTCGATGCTCGGGCAATATCGTGGACCGATGCTCTTGATCTGGCCGCTGTACATCGGCGACCGGTGGACGTTCTCCTTGATGATGCGCTGCGTCTCTTCGGTCGTGTACGCGATATAGCACGGAACCTGCGCGTCGTGGTGGGTCACGCGCCGCGTGCGAAAGCTGAACGGCGTGGGATCTGCGTCGCCCGGCTGCTGCTTGAAGGTCGCCCAATTAATCGTGCGCCCGTCCAGTCTCGGTGGTGTTCCGGTCTTCAAGCGCACCACGCGGAAGCCCAGCCGCCGCAGATTTTCGCCCAGCAGTTGCGAAGGCGGCTCTCCGCTGCGCCCCGCCGGATACTGCTGCTCGCCGCAGTGAATCAGCCCGTTCAGAAATGTGCCGGTCGTAATGACCACCGCCTCAGCGCGCACAGTGCGTCCGTCGCGCAGACGAACGCCACGAACGAGTGGCGAGTGATTAGTGGCTAGTGGCGAGTCGTTAGCATAGTCTTGGGCATTGTCTTGCTCGCCACTCGCCACTTGCCACTCGCCACTGTCCTCTAAAATCAATTCCGCGACTTCGGCCTGTTTCACGTGCAGGTTGGGCTCGCTCTCGAGCAACTCTTTCATCTTCAGGCGGTATTGCTGTTTGTCGCACTGCGCTCTGGGTGACCACACCGCCGGACCACGGGACGTGTTCAGCAAACGGAACTGGATACCGACGGCATCGGTCACTTCGCCCATGATGCCGCCCAGCGCATCGACTTCGCGGACAAGATGTCCCTTGGCGATTCCGCCGACCGCAGGATTGCACGACATCTGCGCGATCAGGTCGGCGTTGAGGGTGTAGAGCGCGGTCTTCAACCCCATGCGCGCGGCAGCCATCGCGGCCTCGCATCCGGCATGTCCGGCGCCGACTACGACCACATCGAATTGTTCAGAAAAAGACTGCATTCAAGAAACGCCTGCGATGCAGTGGAGCGCCGCCGTCCCGGCGGCTGTCGCGGCGGCATCTTGCCGGCGCACGCTTGTCGAGCAACAACTGTCTCGACCACCACTGCCTATTGCCTTTATTGTAACAACCGAAATTGCGGCTCCCTGACGCCGCAGGTGCTCGTTGAGCGGGGCTTCGTCCCGCCACGCTGCCTCATCCTGATCGTGTTGAAAACAGAGCACTTGCATCGGTTGATCGCTCGTCTTGTACCCCCCCCTGCTTCGCCAATTTGTAACTGCATGAAAACAAGTCAGTTACTATATCGATCTAACTTGGCGCCATTGTAAGTGGCTGAAACAGTGGGAGTTAAGACCTCGATATCCCCGGTTGTCAAAGATCGCTGGTGCCCCACGTTCCGCCCGAACCGTGTAGCGGTTCGGGCTAACGTGGGGAAATGCAAGCAGTCAGCGGTCAGCGACAGACCGTCCTTCAAGACTCAAGAACAGCAGACGCTGGCGACTTATGAATTGAATGTAGCAGCGAATCGCACGAAGCTAACAATGGGCGCGGAAAATTTACGAAATCGGAACAAGGGCGACACAATTCCCCACCCCAGTCGCGGGGCTTGAACGGGCCACGCAACCCTTGACTCGATTATTCCCTCCAAGTTATATTCCATGCATGGCATGGGACGTGGAATACACGGACGAGTTCGAACATTGGTGGACCGGGCTCAGCGGCGACGAGCAGGAAGAAATCGATCGCAAGGTTCACCTGCTGGAAGAACTTGGGCCTACTCTCCCGCGTCCACATGCAGACGTGATCGTGCAGTCCCGGCATTCCAATATGAAGGAGTTGCGCGGGAAAGTTGATCAGCGGCAATTGCGTGTGCTTTTTGCTTTCGACCCGAGGCGCGCGGCGATTCTGCTGATCGGAGGCGACAAGACGGGCGATCCCGGTTGGTACGACCGCTGCGTCCCTGTTGCCGATGACTTGTTCGACAAGCATTTGCGTGAATTGGAGGAATCCTGTGGCAAAAAACTTTAGTACGCTCCGCGCCAAGATGTCGCCTGAGGCCCGGGCACGTGCCCAGGCAAAGGCTCACATCGACATGACTGAAATGGCTCTGGACGAAGTGCGCGAGGCCCGCGCCATGACCCAGGAGCACCTTGCAAAACTGCTCGGAATCAAGCAAGCCGCCGTCTCCAAGATGGAGCGCCGGGCGGATATGTACGTCAGTACGCTCCAGGCAATGATCAAGGCCATGGGCGGAACGCTACAGATTCTCGCCGTGTTTCCAGAAGGCAAGGTGGAAATCGATCAGTTCCGCAACCTGAGCAGATCGCACGACTGAGCGGCACTCACCCTCCCCTAAAGGGGAAGGGTGCGGCACCCGCCTGTCGGTGTGAAAAGTCGGGCACCCAAATCTCTAAGAAGTCACCAAGGCATGTCTGGATTTGTTCCGCCAATCCTTCGATCTTGAATCGTTCGTTCTGCACTTCGAGATCATCGATGACGCAGTGATGAGCTATCATCAGAGCCTCATCGGCTAACTTCGGCTCCGATTCACGCTGGAACCCAATCACGCTATCTCTTATTTCCAGCCGCTCACGTAATCCGAAAAAGGTCGTGTGTGCGTGCCGCAGTGGTAGAAAATAACCCGGCACGATCAGCCTACCTACCGCTCCAGCCTTTCTTGCCATGGCAACGAAATCCAGCTTGTTCCAGTTGTGGTTCACCCGCTTAGTTCCACACCTCTTGCAGTCTGAAACCATAAACCGCTCTTTAACTTCTTCATATTTGCGTTCTACTTCTGCCACTATCTCTGGACACAGGATTTCTTTTCCGAAGGTCTCAATGATGGGCTTCATCAGCTTGTATTGTTGGACGTGGTGGTAGTCCATGAAACTTTTCGCCTCTTCGGGGTGTTCGTGTATGTACCGCAGTGTTACCGCGTGCTCATAGATGCTGCGCAGCAATTTCTGACCCGCCGCCCCGTAGCCGTTCCCGCAGACCAGGAGGATTTCCATAAAGTCTTCCAGGCACATTCTCCCGAAGAAATACACGAGTTTGTCTTCCGGAGTAGACATCTCTTGCTCTCGGACGAATGCCATGTCCAACGCACGAACGAGATCGGGAAAGCGCCTTCCCCACATCGGGTGACGCTCTTGGAATTTCTGGGCTTCTTCGGGAAAACCGAAGAAAAGCACACCGTCCTGTTGTTTGTTCATGTATGGATTTTACTTTCGTCAAGCGTTTCAGCAATAGTGGACTTTGCAGAGTTGGGAGCGCCGACAAGTCGAACACAGGCTGGTTGGTGGCCCGTTCAAGCCGGTTTTGCTTGAGTGGGGCAGTGCTCAGTCTAGCTTCTTGCCCTGTTCCGATTCTAGAAATTATTCGACGTTGATGTTCTTGAGAATGCAGTTCCACCATGCCCTGGGGACTGAAACGCCTCCACGAATCCGGCCAGACTCATTTCATCACCTTTACTTGTTACCATCGGCAGCCCCTTGTTAATAGCGCACAAGCCAAGCTAAAGCAGGTTCAGAGTTGGCGTACCTCAGGGCCTAAAGGCCCAATGTTCTGCTGCTCTTTCGGCACGGCTGAAGCCGTGCCCTTTCAAAGCAGAGGCGGGACATAGTGACTCCAGCGTGGGCGATACAGAGAAAGTCAAATCCCCACCCTTCGCAAAACCGGCGAAGGGTAGGGCACCCCTCGTCGTCGTTTTGATCGGTATCCCCGCTCAAGCCAAAATCGGGCTTGAACGGGGCACCGACGCTCATGACCGTGCTAGCAGTCATCCTCGTGGCGACGACAATAGCAGGTCCCTCGACTCAGCCGCTAGAAACGGCTGCGCTCGGGATGACTTGCTTACTTTGCTTGATGATGGATAGCAGTATGGCAATGCGGGAGAAATAAAGAGATCCTTCGCTGGCGCTCAGGATGACTTACTCAGTTTGAGTCGGCTTAAGAAAGTCACCGGCCTGCTGCAAGGCCATGCACATTGGCGGGAAGAGACCACGCTATCTGCTCGATCTGCTGCTCGGAGAGCCGACCCTGCCCGGCACGTTCGAACCGAGGAATGGCACCGGGAAGTGGACGAATTCATCGCCGCGCATTGAGATGGTTGGGCTGGATCAACATCCCCACCCTGCGCAAAACCGACGAAGGGTAGGGCACCCCGTCGAGTCGGTGATTGCTGACTGCGATGGATTGCAATCGTCACTCGCCAAATCACCAACTCGTCACTGCCTCAATGCCCTGAATGGTAGGGATGTCCCTTGATGATCGTGAAGGCACGGTAGATTTGTTCGAGCAGAACGATGCGAGCCAATTCGTGGGCGAGGGTCATCTTTCCGAACGACAGAGTGAACGACGCCGCGCGGCGGGTCGCTTCGCTGAAGCCGTCCGCCGGACCGATCGCCAGCAGCATCGTCTGCGTGCCGCGGTCCTGATGGTCGCGCATGAAGGCCGCGAGTTCTTCGGACGAAACCTGCTTGCCACGCGAGTCCAGGAGCACCACAAAAGGCCGGGTGCGCTCGCTGCCGATCAGGTCGAGCAGTGCCTGCTCGTTGCGCAGTTCGTGCGACTCGGTCGGGATGTAGCGCGTGATGCGCTTGAGATATTCGGCAGTGAGCGACTGCATTGCCGGTTCTTTCGTCTTGCCGATCCAAGCAATGCGAAGTTTCATGAGTGGCGGTATCGAGTACCGAGTACCTTGGTCGAAAGCCCTTAACCAGGTACTCGGTACTCCGAACTATTTCTTCGTGTTCTTCGTGCTCTTGCGAGCCGCTGAAGCGGTTTCCTTTGCCGCCGTCTTCTTGGCCGGTTTTGCAGCGACGCTCGCCACTTTTTTCGCAGGTTTCTTTGCTGCCTTTTTGACCGCAGCTTTCTTGGCGGGCTTTTTCGCCGCCTTGACTGCCGCTTTCTTCGCGGGTTTCAGATCGTCAGCATGAAGTCGCTTGGCCGACTTCCAGAGCCGCTCCAGATCGTAAAAGCCGCGAGCCTTGTCGGAGAAAATGTGAACGACGAAATCGACGTAATCAAGCAGCACCCACTCGGCCTGCCGGTAGCCCTCGACGCTTTTGGGACGGAACCCGAGCTTTGAGAGTCGCTGTTCGACTTCATCGGAAATGGCCTGAAGCTGCCGCGGGTTCGAAGCCGAGCAGATTACGAAGTAATCCGTAAACGCGCCGGTATTCTTTTCCAGTTCAAGTACGGCCAGGCTTTCTGCCTTCTTGTCTTCGCAAGCGGCAACAGCGGCTGCAACCTGTTGCTTGAGATCGTTTGTTTTCATTGCTCCTCGTTCTGTTTATGGAAGTGGCGCGAGGCTGTCGGCGCATGTGCGGCTGTGCGCGGATGTTTCATGCCACCCTGGATGACCTGCAATTTGGCGGTGCCAAGCGGGCGGGCCTCTCCCAGTGTATCGTTTGTCGCTGAAATGTCACCGGATAGAAGTGAACCAGGCCGGTAGAGCCCGGTCTTCTTAATGTACTCAGCCACGGCCGGGCTGATCCACCGCTGAATGGCGCGCCCCCTTATTGCCGCCTCGCGGACCTTCGTTGCCGACGCGGGTTCTTCAACGCCCGTCAACAGGTGGATGGTGGCGCCCCCCAGTACGATGTCGCCTTCCGCGCGTTCTTTTTGAAAGGGCTTGAGCACGGCCTCGCTGGGGCGCATCGATTTGGGGAGCGCGCGCGCAACGTCGGCAAGCGAGAACCCGGGCCGGCTGGAAACGATGAACTCGCATTCTCGCAGCAGCGTTTCGGGCTCGCGCCAGCTCGCAATGTCCAGAAAAGCGTCGATGCCGATAAGAAAGAACAAACGGTCACGTTTCTTCAACGTGGCTTTGAACCGCCGCACCGTGTCCACGGAATAATTGGCGGCGTATTGCGGGTTTCCGTCCAGGCCAGGAGCCTCGAGCAGGGACGGGATGAGACCTTTATGCCCCTGGGTGGCGAGCGCAACCATCGCATAACGATGATGGTAGGGGGCGATGGCCCTCGTCCGCTTGTGCGGCGGAATATCGGTCGGAACGAAGTACACCCGTGCCAGGGCATAACGCTGCTGCGCAGCCTGCGCCACGGCAATGTGGCCAAGGTGGACCGGGTCGAAAGTTCCGCCAAAAAGTGCGATGTTCATCGGGTGAAGTATGGGAGCCGTGATCCCTGCGTTTTGCTGCCCGGCGAGCGCAGATTAGCAGTTTCGGGACAGCTTTTTCAATGAAATGCGTTGCAACTGCCAAAAGGTGAGGGAGAAACGTCCCACCGTCGTCCTGAAGTGGCCTATTGCGCGGAACTATCTTTCGTGTTCGCCCAGCCCCGATTAACTTGGAACAGGCGCATGGGATCGGCTCGCTGCAATTCTGCATTGAGCCATACGATTAGCTCTTTCTCGGTTGCTTCGGGCAAATACACGAAGTGGATGCCGGCCCGCTCGTTCGGAGCGAGAGCCCATGACACCTCGCCTTTACCTTCGATTTTGATGTGGGTGTCGGGCAAGTTAAACGAGAACTTCACCGAGGTGCGCGGTATGGGAACCGAAGTTCGGAGCGACATGCCGCCTTCGCTCAAGTTCGAGATGGCAGCACTTACGGAGTTGCCACCGCCGAAGTTGAGTTCGACAGGGATCTCCACGGGCACGCGGAAGTAACGGCGGCGCTCCCGAACCAGCAGACCCTGGGCCGCACGGACACAGCGCGCTGCGCGGTCCACGTTGACAGGTTTGTCGAGCACGAAGTTTGCGCCGATCTCGAATGCGTTTCGCACGGTTGTTCCCGCGCAATTTCTCACGGCGAACACGATGGCCGTACGGTTCGACGCGCCTTTGCGGAGATTTTGAATAACGCTCACCGCCGCCGGAACATCGTCACAATCGGCAATGACTCCGTCGAATTTTGCGCGCGACAACATCTCCTCGGCCTCGGGGGCGTCGGTAGCCAACTGCAGCGCTATGCCGGCGTCGTCGCAGACACGCCGAACCACGTTCAACAGGGCCAGGTCATGCGACAACAGAAGGATTTCAACAGCCATCCCTCGATCATAGAAAATTGGCTACAAAATCCAAAATGACCAAAGTCACGGGCTGACCAATTCGACCCGGCTAGCGACCCTTCCGGGCGGAACCGGCAGCCCCGTCCCCAACGAAAGTAGTTGCTTTGTTCTACCCAGGTTGCGAAACTGCTCGTGAGGACAGCCATGATTGCAGACGCGAGCGTTTCAACGGCAAGAGACGTTGTTCAGTCGCCATCAACAGGGCGCATGGTTTCGCTGGATCTGTTCCGTGGAATCACTATCGCGGCCATGATCCTGGTGAACAACCCCGGCAACGCTTTCGCGTACAGGCCGCTGGAACACGCTGAGTGGAACGGCTGGACCCCCACCGACCTGATTTTCCCTTTCTTCATCTTTATCGTCGGCGTGTCAATGGTGCTGTCGTTCGGCTCAAGGCTGAACCATGGCGCGACCCGACGCGAATTGCTCGGCCACAGTTTGCGGCGGGCCGCCGTGATCTTCGCCATCGGCGTTGCGCTGAACGCGTTTCCT
The DNA here is from genome assembly GCA_963777415.1 of uncultured Acidobacteriota bacterium. Classification (GTDB taxonomy): domain Bacteria; phylum Acidobacteriota; class Terriglobia; order Terriglobales; family Acidobacteriaceae; genus JAEZPW01. Next base: position 279,286 of record CAVZQL010000007.1, on the reverse strand, counting down.
TACTACCACGTCATGCCCATCCGTCTGCCGGGCGTGCTGCAGCGGATCGCGATCGCCTACGCGCTGGCGGCGGTGGTGACGCTGTGGACGAAAGCCCGAGGCCGGATCATCACCGCCGTGGCGCTGCTCGTGGGCTACTGGGCCGTGATGCGCTTCGTACAGGTCCCCGGATTCGGACTGCCGGGGCGCGACGTTCGGTTCCTTGATCCCGTCGGCAACCTGGCCGCATGGCTTGACCGGAGACTTATTCCGGGGCGACTCTACGAGGTCACAAGCGATCCCGAAGGATTGTTGAGCACCCTTCCGTCGATCGCGACGGCGTTGCTCGGCGTACTCACCGGCGACTGGCTCAAGTCCGAGCGCAAGGCGAGCACGAAAGCGGCCGGCATGTTCGCCGCCGGCATCGCGGGCCTGATCGCGGGCGAAGCGCTGCACCTATTCGTCATGCCGATCAACAAGAACCTGTGGACGAGTTCCTTTGTCGTGTTCACGGCGGGCTTTGCGCTGGTGGTGCTGGCGGCATGTTTCTGGGCGCTCGACTTGAAGGGCTGGCGCGGTCCATGGATGACGCCGTTTGTTGCGTTCGGCATGAATGCGCTCGGGATTTACACCGGGGCGATGTTAGTGGCCAAGACCTTCAATCGTATCCATGTACGCTTCGAGGGCGACAGGGTGAACCTGCATGAGTACATCAACATGAGGTTTTTCGCGCCGCTGGCTAAACCAGCTATGGCGTCGCTGCTCTACTCCCTCGCGTTCGTGGTCGTCTGTGCGGTGGCCGCTTACATCATGTACAGGAAGAAGATTTTCCTGAAGGTGTGAGGAAGTGACGATTTGGTGATTTGGTGAGTGATGATTGCAAACCATCGCTCACCGACCCTCCCCCTGTCCTAAATTTCGTAAGCTGTTGAAAAGCGGACACTTAGTACATCGATATCCCTCGCGGCAAATCTAAGTGGCTGATTTCACGGCAGTTAGCATATCGATCTAACGAAACAAAGCACTTAGCTGCGGACCAGCTCGTAGGGCAATGCCACACCTCAATACAAGTATGGCAGATCAGAGGGGGAAAACCGACAGGACGGCAAGGTTTATTTCTCTTTTGTATTCAGGTACTTAGGTTGGAAATGGCAGCTGAAGGGGGTTGACACGTCCGAAGGAGAGGAAAAGGAAATACGCAGAGGTACGCAAAGGTTACGCAGAGGACGCAAAAGTGAAAAGCCCCACCCTTGCTCTCGCAAGGATGGGGCACCCGCGGCGGGCGGGTTGAGAGAGCCAACCAATCACATTTCCCTGATTTTTTGCCAAAGCTTGGAATCGACGCTAATGCCCTCGGCCAGATGCTTGCGCCGCCGCTCGGCCGTGCGTTCACCGGGGAACGTGACTTTGTCTCCTGAATCCAAGGTTTGAGCTGAATGCAGGTAGTCGATGATCTGGCGAACGGTTCCCGTTTCATCGCCGCCGGTTTGGGAGAGATCGATGGCGATGAAAACTTGTGAGACATTGGTTTCGTCCTGCCGCTGCGAGATCTGAGAAGTCGCTTCTCCGGCGGCCAGAACAGACACAACGCAATCGAGCAGCATTGCCAGACCTGAGCCCTTCCAGTAGCCGATGGGCAGTGGGCGGCGCGAGCGGATGATATCCGCTGCGATGTCGGTTAATTCACCACTCTCATCGAAGCCGCCGGGCACGGGGAGCCTTTCGCCGGATTGCTGGGCGATGGCGAGGCGTCCGAAGGAAAACTGGCTTATGGACATATCCAGCAATACGTGGTCGGGCTGGTTGGGCACGCAAATCACGAGGGGATTGTTGCCGAGTTTTGGTTCGACGCCTCCCCAGGGCGGGATGAGTGCCGTTGTATTCGTCCAGCAAATGCCGATGCAGTCGGCGTCGGCAGCTTGCAGTCCATAGGCGCCGGCCCGCATCCAGTGGTTGGTGTTGCGCAGGGCTACGACGCCGACGGCGTTGGTGCGTGCCACTTCAATTGCGCGTCCCATGCAGAATTGAGCGTTGAGGGGGCCGGGGCCGCGATTTCCGTCCCAACGCTCGAAGGCACCCGCGGCGTGGACCAGCGACGGTTCGGCGTGAACGTCGACAATACCGCGGCAGATGTAGTCGACAAAAACGGGGAAGCGATTGATGCCGTGCGAGAAGACGCCGTCGCGCGTGTTGTCGGCGAAGATGCGTGCGCAGGCGGCACTGCGAGCCTCGGAAAATCCGGCCTTGGCGAGAACGCGCTTGAACTCCTGGTACAGCTCGTCGACGGTGATGCGGCAAGTAGAATGATCTGGCAAGAGACCCCCATGATCCATATAGCTATGACAACCGTTGCTCTATCACGAGAAGACAGAGAATTGTCTCCGACCGATGTTAGTGGCGCATAGGTATATACGGGAGACCATTGTTCACGATTTAAAAAGTGGGCGTGAACGAAGGACCTCGCGCATGCAACAAAGAACCCGCCGTTTAGGGCGGGTTCTTTATAATTCGTCTGTCCTCGGGGGGAGGCTTGCGCCAACAAGTCCCGGGGCTAGTAAAAAAAGTATAGGACCCTTGCTGAACAATGTCAATGAAAGCGGTCTTAAGCTCGGAAGCCGGATCACCAATCACGAAAGAAACAATAAAAGCGGTGAAAGAAGCACTGTCAGCCGCTCGAATGAGCACCTATGAAATTGCGACAAAACCGGCAGGGGAAGAGGATCCCTCAGCACTGAAGCTATATGCCTGGAATGCGCAGGTTTCGGCTGCTCTCTTAGCGCCCTTGCATATCTGCGAAGTTGTAATGAGAAACGCCGTATCGGATGCCCTCGAAAGTGTGTATGGAGCTAAATGGCCCTGGTCGCCTGGTTTCGAGCGAAGTCTTCCCTTGGGTAGGCCTGGCGACTACTGCCCCCGGAAGGATTTGGCAAGTGCTCGCAGAAAAGCTCGAACCACAGGCAAACTCATTCCTGAGCTGAAATTTGTCTTCTGGCAAAAATTGCTGACGAGTCGTTATGATACGCGCTTGTGGGATGCTCATCTGAAGCGGATATTGCCCAATCTCGACTCGACCAAATCTGTCAGTGCAGTACGTCAAGAGATTTACGCAGACCTCGAACAAATCCGCAAGCTCAGGAACCGGATTGCCCATCACGAGCCGATTTTCACGAGAGGCCTGACAAATGACCTTCAGAGAATCGTCAATCTGATTGAGTTCAGGTGTAAGGTGACCACTAGGTGGATGATGGACAACCAGCAAGCATCGGCAATCATTAAGGCACGTCCGTAGTCCGTAAGATGAGGGTGCGTCTCCCTCCATCGCAGCCCGGAGTGGTTGGACATCTCACTGAGGCGGTTCTGGAACGCTCGCCCACTACCCGGCAAGCGTGACGCGAGTCATATGGCCGCTCAGCGCGTCCTTCGCCGCTTCTTCTGCGGCGCTGGGGCCTCTTCCGCCACGACGGCGAAGCTCAACTTGCGTTCGACTGGATCGATGCGGTCGAGCAGCACGCGGACCTTTTCGCCCAGCGAGTAGGTCTTGCCGGTGCGCTGTCCGATGATCTGCTTCGTGTCGTCGTGATAGGCGTAGCGGTCGTCGTCGAGGGTTGAAAGCGGAACGAGTCCCTCGATGAACATGTCGGTGAGTTCGACGAAGAAGCCGTATTTTGTCACGCTGATGATGAGCGCGTCGAAGTCTTCGCCGACGCGGTCGGCCATGAACTTGACCTTCTTCCAATCCATCAGTTCGCGCTCGGCGTCGTCGGCGCGGCGCTCGGTCTGGCGAAGACTCTTCAGCGATCTCGTGCAAGACGGGTTCGGTAATGGGGCCGGGACGCTCGAGTGATGTGATGATGTGATGATCGGATGATCTGGCGGAGTCCTTCTTTCCGGCCCGCTTCGACCAGGGAGAAGGCATTTCGGAGTGGGCGACGGTGCCGCGAACCGAGGAAGACAGGGGCGAGGGGCTAGGGGTTAGGGGCGAGGAAGACAGGGGCAAGGGGTGGGAGGTTAGGGACGAGGGATTAGTCGCACCTCGCTTGTCCCCGGCCCCTGGCCCCTGCCCTTGCAGCACAGCTCTCAAGACCCGATGCACGATCAGATCTGGATACCGCCGGATGGGGGACGTGAAGTGCGTGTAGGTGGGCGTGGCGAGGGCGAAGTGTCCCTCATTTTTTTCCGAGTAACGCGCCTGCTTGAGCGAGCGCAGCATGAGGAAACTGAGGATGCGCTCTTCGGGCTTGCCCGCGATTTTCTGCGCGAGCTTCTGGTACATGCGCGGAGTGATGTGGATCTCCTCGGGGATTTCGACCTGCTGGCGCTGCTGGCCGCCGCGTCCGCGGCCTCCGTCGCGACGGCGCGGGCGGCGGTCGTCGGTGTACGAGAATTTCTTGACCGGAAGATTGCCGACGCCGAGCGAGTAGCCGAAGCTTTCGGCGATCCTTTCGAACTCCATTACTTTGCGCGGCTCGGGCTTTTCATGGATGCGATAGATCGAGGCGATGTTCTGGCTGTCGATATAGCTGGCGACGCACTCGTTGGCCGACAGCATGAACTCCTCGATCAGACGGTGCGCGAAGTTGCGCTCCGAGCGCGTGATGGCCTTCATCATGCCCAGCTCGTCAAACTCGATCTCGGGCTCTGGCATGTCGAAGTCGATGGCGCCGCGGCGCTGCCGCTTGTGGTTCAAGATCAGCGCCAGTTCGCGCATCAGTTCGAAGATGTCCACGAGATGGGCATAACGCTTGCGGAGAGCATCGTTCGCACCCTCCCCTGACGGGGAAGAGTGCGGCACCCCGCCTTCGAGTAGCGCGTTTACGTCCGTGTAGGTCATGCGCTCGGCGCTGCGGATGACGCCTTCGTTGAGCTCGTAGCCGACGATCTCGCCCTGATGATCGATCTCCATCGTGCAGGACATGACGAGGCGATCGACCTGCGGGCGCAGCGAGCAGATGTTGGTCGAGAGCTCGGGCGGGAGCATGGGAACCGCGCGGTCGGGAAAATAAACTGAGTTGCCGCGCAGGCGCGCTTCCTCGTCGAGCGCCGAATCTGGCGTGACGTAGTGCGAGACGTCGGCGATGTGGACTTGCAGTTCGAAGTTGCCGTTGGATTTCTTGCTCACGTAGACGGCGTCGTCGAAGTCGCGGGCGGTCTCGCCGTCGATGGTGACGATGGGCAGATTGCGATAGTCGCGGCGGCGCTTCAGTTCAGCGGAGGAGATGATTTCCGGCGTGCGCTGCGCCTCGTCGAGCACCTCGACCGGAAATTGATGCGGGATGTGGTGCTTGCGGATGATGATCTCGACGTCCACGCCAAAGTCGTCTTCGCGGCCGAGCACTTCGATGATGCGGCCCTTCGGATTCTGCGTCGGCGAGGGCCAATCGGTGATCTCGACGTCAACCACCTGGCCGTCGAGATCGTCGGTGGTGAGCGCTCGTTTGCGGGCTTCTTCGCCCAAGACCCTATGTCTTTGCTTTGCGTCCTTCGCGTCCTTTGCGTTGAAAGTTTTTTCTGCTCCGTGCGGGATGATGATGTCCTGCTTGATCTTCTCGTCGATGGGCAGCACGTAGTTGTACTTGCGCCCGTAGTGGAACGTGCCGACGACGGTGTCGTGCTTGCGGTCGAGCACGCGAACGATGCGGCCTTCGACGCGTTCGGGATCGCGGATTGGGGCGAGCGCGACGAGCACGTGGTCGCCGTGCATGGCGGAGCCGATGGCGGGGGGCGGGATGAATACGTCGCCGGCGAAGCGCCCTTCGGCCTGCCCGCGGTCGGGGATGACGAAGCCGTAGCCGTCGCGGTGCATGGAGAGGCGTCCGGTGATCTGGTTGCGGCTGAGGACGGTCTTGGGCAGCGAGAAGCTATCGGCGTCGGCGCGCAGCTTGCCCTGGCCGACGAGCGCGGCAAGCAGTTCGGAGAGCTTGCGGCGATCGTCACCACGCACGCCAAGTTCGCGGACGAGCTGCTTGAATCCAGCCGACTGTTTCGGCTGCTTCTCGAGTTTCTTAAGGACGGCGTGTTCGGAAATCATAGAAGTATCTGGTGATGTGACGATGTGTTGATGTGATGATGTGACGATCTGGCGGCGATCAGCCGATTACCACATCGCCAGATCATCAAATTCCTGCCTGGCGTAGTCAGTGTTACGTTCACTTGAATTGTACGCGTAGGGGGTTTCTCTGATATAAGAAGTGCCAACAGCGTTGCAGAATTTACCCAGCGCTGGCTAGTGGGGAATGATGTGAAACGGGGCGGAAGGCCGCCAACGAAATTGCACAATCCAGCATCTCTACTCATATCAACGGGAACTAGCACGATGAATTTTCTTGCAGATGGAGACGATGTTTGGCCATCTGAGTGCCATTGACCATAGTCAGCAACCAATCCCCTGGAGGAAGCACTCGCTATCATGTGGAAGCCAACCAATCAGCCGACAACAAATCCGACGACGCCTGAACCGCCGAAGAACGTGGTGCCCAAGAATACGGCGCCCAACTTCACGCCGGCGCCCCCGGCCTCTGAGCCGTCACCCGTAACCGCGCCGCGGAACGCCATGCTCAACACCAGCGAGCAGGCCACGATCGGCAAATCGCTCGTCATCAAGGGCGAAGTCACCGGCTCCGAGTCGCTCTACATCGACGGCCGCGTGGAAGGCTCGATCAACCTGAGCGGCAATCGCGTGACCGTCGGCCGCAACGGCGTGGTCGCGGCCAACATCACCGCGCGCGAAATCGTAGTGCTGGGCAAGGTTCGCGGCAACCTGAACGCGACCGATCGCGTGGACATCCGCAACGAAGGCTCGCTCACCGGCGATGTTGTTGCACAGCGCATCAGCATCGAAGACGGCGCGTTCTTCAAGGGCGGAATCGATATCCGCAAACCCGGCCAGAAGGACGCGAAGGACGAACCGGTCGCTGTCGCTGCAAAGGGCGCGTAAGAGTTTGTCGCGAAGGGCGCAGCAGGCGCAATCGCGGGGAGTAGTGTCGCCGTAGGAAGTATTTAGTATTTGGGTATTTAAGTATTTGGTATTTAGGTATCGAGGAGCGCGCACAGTGAAGGCGGGTGTTCCTACTGCCGAATACTTAAATACTGAATACCTAAATACCTGTTTTTTAGTTGTAACCCGTGCGCGCTGGCCGAGTGTTTGCGCGCGCCGCTCCTGAGGCCCCCTAGGGGCAGAGGAACCAATGCTGGACAAGATTTTGCAGTTGCTGCGCCTGAGTTGCCCTCATAAAAAGATGTCACATCCATTTGCCGCTGCACCGGCCACGAAGCACAATTCAGCAAGCGAGTGGGACGCCGTACCCAGCGCGAATGCGGCCGGCCACTACATCGTCTGCTTGGACTGCGGCCGCAAGTTCAATTACGACTGGCAGAAAATGAAGATCGTGCGGTAGGAAAGCGGTCAGCGGTCAGCGATCAGCCGCAAAGTCAAAATCCCCACCCTTGCATTCGCAAGGGTAGGGCACCCCCGGCGGTCAGCGATAAGCTGCCGGTGAACCCACATCTGCCAGAGTCGGGCAGATGTGGGTTCACCGGTCGACGTTGCTTGCCCCATCCAGGGTATTTACTCAGTGGTACCCTCCCCCTACCCCTGCCCGTTTTTGTAAGTGCATACAAACACGTTACTTACTTCGTCGATCTACTTTTGTGCATTGGCTAAGTTAAGCAAACAAAGGAGTTAAGTGTTCCATACCCCTAAACCGCAGCAGCTATAGAAACAAAGGAGTTAGCACGTTTATCTCCTCTCGATAGAGGAACTCGGTTCACCGCGCGGGATGTCAAAGAACGTTCGTTGTGCCGGGGCACTTCGGGGCCGCCGTCAGGCTTCCGGAAACTAAGGATAGTCGGTTTTTGCGGAGAGCAAACATGAGGGGCGGAAAATTTCTAGAATCAGAACAAACAGTGGTGCAGGTGGACTGGTGGCCCACACAACGCGGTTTTCGTTGTGTGGGTTCAGCGTCATGTGCTTGATTCGGGCGGTTGGCGCACTGTCAGCGTGATACCGGCGCGTTCACGTTTCCTCGCCGTCCATTCCGACTCGATCTGCACAATCCCCTCGATTCCTGTTGCGTAGTGACGAAAGCTGCTCCACTCCCAATCTTCCGGCTTGACGCACAGGCCTCTTTTCACCGGATTGCGATGTATATATCGCAGCTTCTGGACAAAGCTGTCGTAGTCGCGGACGTTGTGGTCGTAGTAGCGCTTCTGCCAGAACGGTTCGTTGTTGCCGATCGACTTGCGCGACACTCCCTGCTTCAACGACTTGATGACTTGCGCCAGGTTCGAGCGCTCCGGTTCGCCCAGCAACACATGCACGTGTTCCGGCATGACGACATAGCCGTAAACACACAGCTGGTAGCAACGGCGCACACGCTCAAGGGCCTGCTCGAACGTGCGCTTGGCCAACGCGCCGTCCAACCGTGGCCTGCGGTGGTAGCAAGTGTAAGTAATGAAATGCGTCTGACCGGATTCGTGATACCGTTTTAGTCCCCAAGGCACGATTGAAATTTACTTCAATCTGAGAAAGGTGAAACGGAACTGTGCGGAGATTTCTAGAATCAGAACATGTGAACCCACACAACGAAAACCGCGTTGTGTGGGCCACCCGCCCCACACAACGAAAACCGCGTTGTGTGGGCCACCCGCCCGTTTTAGTCCCCAAGGCACGATTGAAATTTACTTCAATCTGAGAAAGGTGAAACGGAACTGTGCGGAGATTTCTAGAATCAGAACATGTGAACCCACACAACGAAAACCGCGTTGTGTGGGCCACCCGCCCGCCCCGCCCGTTTTAGTCCCCAAGGCACGATTGAATTTACTTCAATCTGAGAAAGGTCAAACGGAACGGTGCGGAGATTTCTAGAATCAGAACATGTGAACCCACACAACGAAAACCGCGTTGTGTGGGCCACCCGCCCGTTTTAGTCCCCAAGGCACGATTGAAATTTACTTCAATCTGAGAAAGGTGAAACGGAACTGTGCGGAGATTTCTAGAATCAGAACATGTGAACCCACACAACGAAAACCGCGTTGTGTGGGCCACCCGCCCGAGAGAGAAGATTGTCAGTTCTTCAAAAAGCGCGAGAACGGCAGTTGCGCAAGTGTTTTGTAATCGGGCACAGTTCTGAAAGCACCGGACCTTTCGTGATCTTCGCGTCTAAGTAGCTTCTTGTCGTCTCCGAAGCAAAGGAAAACAGGCTCAGATCGCCGTTTGTATGGGGTTTCCCATTGAATAACCCATACACGTTCGTGCCATACGCTCACGGATTCCCTCGTATTTGAGTATGCAACTGCGCCGATCTGAGGCTCCCACGTATCTCCGGTTCGCACCAGCAAGGTCGCTTTGCTCTTCGACAAATCACGAATGCCGCACTGACGAGCGAACGCTGCAAGGCTCATATCTTGGGCAAAGCCCACCAAGGTGACACATACTACTGCCGTTAGAATGGCTGTGAGTTTCATAATCTTCGCCGTTGGTTACAGACACCGTTCTTCACTTCAAAGTTCCACCTCAGCGTATTACCAACGACAAATCCCCAAGTATCCACCAATCCCCTCTCGGGACAGAAAGCCGGAGTCTCGCTCACCGGTTGACCTCCATTCCCGGCCACCCAAATGCTTGTCAAGTGCCTTTGCGCAAGAACAGTTGACCCGCGCCACGGGATGCGAGCCTTACGCCGCCTTCCCTCTCCGCAGCGACTTCGGCAAGTCGGAATTTGTCACCCACAGTCCCAGCGCGACTGCTGCGGCCCAGGTAACTGAAACCAGCGCGAGCGCGGCAAGGTCGGCGAGACGGCTGCCCTTGAGTGGGACGGCGCGTCCGACGAAATGCGCCAGAACGGTGGCGAAAAATGCCGTGCTCATGACCTTGGCCAATTCTTTCCAGGGCATGGTTCCGGCGCGGACCAAGCCTTTCCTGTGCAGCAAAAACGCCAGCGTGACTGTGTGAAGCGCGATGCCGGTGTCGGAAGCAAGCGTGAGGCCGATGATGCCGAGCGCGTGGAACAATGCCCAATAGATCGGATAAGAAACGACGGTGATGATCGTCCCGGCAACCATAGGAGTGACGGTGTCGCCGGCGGCGTAGTAGGCGCGGGCATAGAGTCCCTGGGCGCACCAGAAGACGAGCGAGATCGAGAACCAGAACAGGAGTACCGCGGTCTCCTGCGAATCCGAGAAGTTGAACCGTCCGCGCAGGAAGCGGTAGATGATGTCCACGATGGGCAAAGCGGCGGCCATCAACCATCCACTCATGATGAGCGAGAAGGCTGACGCGCGATAGACCGAGTAGCTTACGGTCTGATCGAATTCGCTCAGCTTCTTGTCGCCAAAAAGCTTGGCGAAAAACGGCAGCGATGCCTGCCCGACCGCCTGTCCGACAACGGCCATTGGGACGGAGAACAATCTCTTCGCATAGTTCAGTCGGGATATGTCGCCAGCGCCGCCGGAAGCGAAGTGGCGCATGAACGGGTCGTCCCAGAACACGAGCGACGATCCCAACATGAGTGGAATGGAGAGCTTCAGCCACTCGATAAACGCCGGGTGCCGGATCGCAAACGACGGCGAAAAACCTATCCCCGTTTTGCGCGCCCCGATCACATTGATAAAGAAAGCCCCGAAAAACGCGCCCGCCAGCGCCCCCCAGGCCAGGGATGCGATGCCCAACCAGCGAGAGAGCAGCGCGCCGCCGAGAATCAGTCCCAGGTTGTAGAGAATCGGAGTGAGTGCCGGATAGAGGAACTGCCGCCGCCATTGGAGAACCGCGGAGATCACTCCGCCCACGACAAAAAAAGCCTGCACCGGCAGCAGAATGCGGGTCAGGTGGACGCAGAGCGCCGCTTCCTCGGGCTTGAAATTTGGAAACCACCAGCGGGTGAACTCGGGCGTGAAGTAGGTCGCCAGTCCGATGAATACCAGCAGCAAGGCCGACATCACGGTGATGATGATCGAGAAGGCTTTCTGAGCTTCGGCTTCGCGTTTCTCGGATGCATAGCGCGTGAGCATAGCCACGAAGGTGATCGAGGCCGTGCCTCCGGCGAGAAAATAATTGACCACGTCGGGCAAGGTAAAGGCCGAGTAGAAGGCGTCGGTATGGGCGACGGCGCCGAACTTCCATGCCACAAAACTTTCGCGTACCAGACCGAGGACGCGCGACAGCATCACGGCCGACATGAGAAGCACGGTGGCGGAGAATACGGAATGTTCGTGCGACGGTCGCAGGATTCGCGCGGCACGGTCGAAGAATCCGGGGCGCTTGCCGCTCGCCACGACACTGTTTGAATCACTCACCTTATCGCGATTTTAGCAGCACTGGGCTTTGGCGGTTGGTGGCGAAGCTGTCGGCTGAGAGAAAAAGACGGGGCCCGCCGGACTGGAGTCCGGCGCTACGCAACTATTGCGAAAGAGCTGTGTTTGTAAAATTCAGGTAGCTGTGCCTCCTTGGGTGCCGGGTTAAGGGACTGGGTGGTCTGAATCCGGCATCCGCTTGGGTGACTGAGGGCCGCAGGCTGGCCTCGGGGATTGTTCCCGATGTCGGTCTGCGGCTCATCGGCGTTTGGAGGTGACACGGCCATCCGCATTGCTGTAACCCGCTCTTCTGCTAATATCAATTTATCTCTGCAAGGAGCAGCAATCGCGATATGGCGCACATGGTGAAATGCGTGAAACTGGGCCGCGAAGCCGAAGGGCTGGACGAGCCGCCGTTCGATAATCCACTCGGCCAACGCGTCTATGAGAACGTCTCAAAGGAAGCATGGCAGCAGTGGGGCGAACGCATGAAGATGCTGTTGAACGAATACCGCCTGCAGCCGTGGAAAAAAGAGCACCAGGAATTCATCGCGCAGCAGTTGGAGCAGTACTTCTTCGGCGAAGGCGTCGGAATGCCGCAACAGTACACGCCGGAGAAGTAAGTAAGAAGGTATTTGGTATTTAGGTATTTAGGTATCCGGTGGGCGAAGGGGAAGTATCAAATAGTCAAATACGAAATACCTAAATACCTCTTCTCTCAAAGTCCGTGTAGTAGAATTGATTTACCCCATCATGCGCGGCGAAAGAAGAGCGCATGAAGCAAGCGCAGCCGTCCTCGGCGGCGCTGCGCAACGAGAGTCGGGACGTGGCTCAGCCTGGTAGAGCACTCGCTTGGGGTGCGAGGGGTCGCCAGTTCAAATCTGGCCGTCCCGACCATTTTGTTGCAGTTTTCAGTTTTCAGTTCTCAGTTCTCAGTTCTCAGTTCTCAGTTGAAACACCCTGCAACCTAACTGCCTGCGATGGCCCCGTGGGCCGCTGACGTCCCACTGCTCGCGCTTTCCGTCCGACTCCAGAACAAACGCGCCCTTGCGCGTGCCAACCAGTACCCGCACCTTTCAGTACCCGCACCTTTCGGGTCGGGCCGCAAAGTCGTAAACTTTCGTAAAGTTTTGTAATGATTTGATTGGAAATCCAGCAATTCCCGTGTTAAGGTCTGTCCAAACGGTTCTCCGGCGAGGAGTTGAAGGTCCCTTGGCGCATGGTGCTTAGAGGGCCTAATGGATAGTTTGCTCGTGCGGACGTGAATGTTTCATTACTAAGGTATCGGCCCGCATGTGTGGAATTCTCGGTTACTCGCATCTGTTGAAACGACTGCCGCCAGGGGTGCTGGAGTCTGCTCTCGAAGCCCTCTCCCACCGTGGGCCTGATTGCCAGGGACCGTTCGTTTCCGAGCACATGTCGCTGGGCGCCGCCCGCTTGCGAATTCTCGACATCGAGAGTGGTGACCAGCCGCTCTACAGTCCCGATGGAAACGTCGTAGTCGTTTTCAACGGCGAGATCTTCAATCATCAGGAGCTTCGCCGTGAGTTGCAGCGCGAAGGCGTTCATTTCGATACCGACTGCGACACTGAAGTTGTCCTGAAGGCTTTTCTGCGCTGGGACACTCAATGTTTCTCGCGGCTGCGCGGAATGTTCGCGGTCGCCTTCTGGGTGGAATCGGAAAAGCGGCTGGTGCTGGCGCGCGACCGCATGGGCATCAAGCCTCTTTACTATTACCTGCGCGATCGGGAAATCTACTTCGGTTCGGAATTGAAGTGCATCTTTGCACATCCGGATGTTCCCCGGCACATTTCGATCACCGGCCTCAACTGCTTCCTGGAGCTGAACTACGTCCCCGGCCCGTACACGCTAGTGGACGGGATACTGAAACTCATGCCGGGTCACCTCCTTGAGTGGCGCAAAGGCCGATGCGAAGTGCGTCCCTACTTGCAGCCCTCGCCCACCGCACCCGCTCCGCGCCGAATTGAAGACGCCTGCGCGCAACTCGACGACTTGCTGGCGAAATCCGTGACGGAGCAACTCGTTTCCGATGTGCCCGTGGGCATATGGCTCAGCGGAGGACTCGACTCTTCCACGATCCTGCACTACGCCGCCCAGGCGCAGCGCACTCCGCTTCGCACCTTCTCGATGACTTTTCGCGGACGCTCGTTCGACGAAAGCAGGTACATCAAGGAGGTCGCCGACCACTACGGGACAATACACACCGAGTTGGATCTGAACGAAGACTCGGATCTTGCCGGAGCCATCGAGCGGATCGCCTATTATTCCGATGAGCCCAGCGCCGATGCCGGTGCTGTCCCCGCATGGTTCCTTGCTCAGAGGACCCGCAAGGACGTCACCGTAGTTTTGGGTGGCGAGGGCGCCGATGAGTTGTTCGCCGGCTATCTCACGCACAAGGCCGACCGCTACTGCGACATCGCGCGCAACGTGCCGCCCCCTTTGCGAAAGGCTGCCCTGGCTTGCGCTTCTCTGCTGCCCGTTTCGGATGACAAGATCAGTTTCGAATACAAGCTCAAGCGCTTTCTGCAAGGCTCGCTGCTGACGCCGGAAGCGGCGCACGTATTCTGGAACGGCACGTTCTCGGAAGCTGAAAAACGCAAGATCTTCCGCTTCGCCGATGAAGGTCCGATGGCTTCCGTCCTTGCTGAAATGCCCTCGGAGAACGGATTGCAGCGCTACCTCAACTTCGACCAGCGCTACTACCTGCCCGACGACATTCTGTACAAAGTGGATCGCATGAGCATGGCTCATTCGCTCGAGGTCAGGCCTCCGTTTCTCGATCCGCGCATTGTTGATTTTGCCAATTCATTGCCCGACGACTTCAAGCTCCGAGGCTCCACCTCGAAGTACGTTTTGCGCCGGCTCATGCAAGACAAGCTGCCGCATTCGGTCCTGCATCGGCCCAAGATCGGTTTTGATATCCCTATCCACGATTGGTTCCGGGGTGTGCTTCGGCCGTTGCTGATGGATACAATTTCCGAAGACTCAGTTAAGCAGACGAAACTCTTCCGCTGGCCGGCCGTGAAGCGATTGCTACACGACCATCTGGACAGGAAAGCAAACTACGGATACCACCTATGGGGATTATTAGTCCTGTTGATCTGGATGAGCGAGTGGAACATCGAACTGCCGGTCGAGGCTGGACTGCCCGCCGAAGCGTTCCACGAGCTTTCATTGTCCTAGCCGCGGCTTGCCTTGTTTTTCTCGTAGGCGCCAGCAGTCCGCCGCGCCTCATGGACGATGTGGACGCCGTCCAGGCACAGATCGCGCGCAACATGCTCCAGTCCGGAGACTGGGTGACCGCGCGCCTCGATGGCGTCGCCTACCTCGAAAAGTCCCCGCTCGTCTACTGGACGATGGCGACGTCGTACCGCATTTTCGGCGTACACGACTGGTCGGCGCGCCTGCCGCTCGCCCTATGCGTCGTGTTGTTGTGCTTCGTCACCTATCGTTTCGCGAAGTGGGCCTTCGATGAAGAAGCCGGCCTCTATGCCGGACTCATCCTCGCCACGTCGGTCGGACTTTTCCTCTTCACACGCATCCTTATTCCCGACGCCATGCTGACGCTCGTCATCACCGGCGCCATGTGGTCATGGCTGCGCCTGCTTGAACCTGAAGACCTTGAACCTGAAGACGGTGTCGAAGACGGACGGTGCCCCGTTCAAGCCCGCCTTTGGCTTGAGCGGGGAGTGCCCCACGTTCGCAAAGATAACGTGGTAAGTAACGAGGGAAGTTCAAAACGCTGGGCGCTCGTACTGGGGGGCTGCCTCGGACTCGGCCTCTTGCTCAAGGGACTCATCGCCGTCGTCTTCCCCATCGGCGCCGGACTGGCCTACATGGCGGTCAGCCGCCAACTCTTGTCGATCGACGCCTGGCGCAAACTCCACGTCTGGATCATTGTTTTAGTCGCGCTGATCATCGCCGCCCCCTGGCACGTGCTGGCGACGCTCGCTAATCCCCCGTACTTCGCGTTTTCGCTGCACAGCGGTCCGGGTGAATACCGCGGATTCTTCTGGTTCTATTTCATCAACGAACACCTGCTGCGTTTCCTGAACCTGCGCTATCCGCGCGATTACAACACGGTGCCGCGCCACCTGTTCTGGATGTTCACGCTGCTGTGGCTGTTTCCGTGGTCGGCATACTTGCCCGGAACTTCGGGGCTATCGTTCAGGCCAACCACGCGCGCCGGACGGGTTCGACTGATGGCGCTGTGCTGGTTCGGCTTCGTCATGCTGTTCTTCACGTTCTCGACGACGCAGGAATACTACTCGATGCCGATGTATCCCGCGATGGCCTTGCTGATTGCGTCCGCGTTGAGCACAGGTGGCAGGTGGATTCGCGTCGGAAACCGCATCCTGATCGGCATTTCGGCCGTGTTGTTCTGCGCGCTGGCGGCACTGCTCGCGCTCGCGTGGCGTCTTCCCGCGACCGGCGACATCTCGAAGGCCCTTACGCAGAACCCCGATCTCTACACGCTTTCGATGGGCCACATGGCCGATCTTACGCTGGAGGCCTTCGCCTACCTCAAGCTGCCGCTCGCGCTTGCCGCCGCTGCTTTCGCGATATGCGCGCTGGGCCTGCTCATGGTGCGCGGCAATTTGCGTCGAACGGTTCTGGTTGTCGCCGCCAGCATGGTGATTTTCTTCCAGGCGGCCCGCATCGCGCTTGTGCGCTTCGACGCATACCTCGGCTCGTATCCGCTGGCAGAAGCTCTTAAACACAGCCCTCCGGGACATCTGATTGAGGCCGACGCGTATTACGCATTCTCGTCGGTGTTCTTCTACACCAACCGAACGGCACTGCTGTGGAACGGGCGCATCAACAATCTTGAGTACGGCTCGAATGCTCCCGGCGCGCCACAAGTCTTCATTGGCGACCCCGAGTTCACCAGCTTCTGGGCCGAGCCGCAACGCTATTACCTGCTTACTTACGGCTCGGAAATGACGCGCTTGCAACAGCTCGTAGGACGATCCAATCTACACGTTGTCGCCGAAAATGCCGGCAACTATTTGCTCACGAATCATCCGCTCCGCTAACTGGTACAACGATGATGCAATGGGGAGAAAGCGTACGCTTCGCCTGGTGGGCGCTCAGCCATGACAAGCTGAAAGCCTTTCTCACCATGTTCGGCGTAATGACGGGAAGCGCGGCCATCGTGCTCGTCGTCACCATCGCCTCTGTCGGGAAAGCCTACATCGTCGCGCAAATCGAGGGAATCGGCGCCAATCTCGCCTACGCTACGCTCGATCGCACTGGCCGATTTCTGCCCGAAGACGAACTCTCTCGTGAAGATCTCGACGCCGCCCGGCATCTCCCCGGAGTCACCGCCGCCGCCGGCACTTACGACATGCCTACCGTCTTTGTCGCGGCCGGAAAAGTCGTTCACGCGCGCCTGGTCGCAGTCACCGAGGACTTCCAGAAGATCCGCAACCTGAGCATCACCTCCGGGCGCTATTTCGACGCCGAGGATTTCTCATCGCGCGGCCGCGTCTGCCTCGTCACCGATCGCGTTGCCCAAACCGCTTTCGGACAGAGTCCCGCCGTCGGCAACACCATCCGACTCGGTGAGTTTCGCTGCACCATCGTTGGCACATTCAAGGAAGCGGTATCGACCTTCGGGCAATCCGAGATACAGGATCAGACCGTGCTGGTCGCATTTCCGCTGGTCAGAATCATGAACGGCGACGACTACTTCCAGGTCCTCTACGTGCAGGCCGCATCGTCGGCTGACGTACCGGCCGTCACCGATGGACTAAAGTACGTTCTGCACAGAAATCATCGCAAGCAGGCGCGCTACTCGGTCGATAATCTCTCCTCGCTGCTCTCTACCGCCGAGGATGTTTCTATCGCCATGACCGCCGTTCTGGTTGCCGTCGCGCTGGTAACGCTAACGGCCGCCGGCATCGGCATCATGAATATCATGCTCGTCAACGTCTCACAACGCACGCGCGAGATAGGCGTCCGTATGGCGATCGGCGCCCGGCAGGCGGATATACGGCTTCAGTTCCTGTTCGAGGCGGCTTTCATCAGCCTGAGCGGAGCCATCATCGGAATCGCGCTGGCGTTGATTCTGATCGGTTCGATTGCATTTACGGGTCTCGCTCCGGTTGGCATATCCTGGGTCGGAGTCGTGCTCACCCTGATCGTCTCAACTGGAATCGGAGTCCTCTTCGGCTACCGCCCCGCTGACGAAGCCGCAAAACTCAGCCCCATCGACGCCCTTCGCGCCGAGTAGGTGGCCCGCGCATCATTTGCAACGACCCAGTGCGCCACTTAGAATGTTTGCACCGTGCAAAATACCCAGGCCGTCTCCAGTCCAACAACTGCCCCCCGCAGGCTTGTGCCTGCCGCCGCATTCCCCCTTCTTGCAGTCGCCTTGATAACCGCTGCTGGCGCGTGGTTGAGGTTTCACAACATCGGCAGCAGGAGCCTTTGGACGGATGAAGGCTTCACTGCGGCTTTCGCACGCCTGGACTGGTTTGACTTCGCCCGCGCCCTCTGGCGGCGGGAAGCAAACATGACGCTCTACTATCTACTCATGCGGGCGTGGACGCACCTGGGCGATTCGGAAGCGCTGCTCCGGGCCGTTTCCGCCATTGCGTCGGTGGCGACCATTCCCGCCATTTACGCGCTCGGGCGGCGTCTTTTTGGCACGACAGTTGGACTAATCGCAGCCGTGTTGTTCGCCGTGAATGCCTACTCCATCCGCTATGCGCAGGAAGCCCGCAGCTATGGACTGGTCGTGTTCCTGGTCACGCTTGCTACATATTTTTTTGCCGTTGCACTTGAGGGAAAACAAAGGTTCTGGACCGCATATGTTTGGGCAAGCGTGCTGGCGATCTACGCCCATTTTTTCGCGGTGCTCGTCATCATCGCGCACGGCGTCACCATCCGACTTCTGCGCCGCTCGGCTCAGGTCGCGGACGCAGATGGACTGCAATCCAATTTCAACCGCGCCGCCAAGTGGATCGCCTGGATAACCGCACCAATATGGATCTTTATCGCCGCGACGGGGGCGGGTCCGATCAAATGGATTCAGCGTCCGGGACTGCAAGACCTCTATTGGTTTTTGGAATATTTCACCGGCCACGGCGGCAAGCTGTTGCTGGGGCTGTTTATCGTATCGGCAGCAGCGGCGATATTCGCCAAGTACCTGCATCGCTCGCTCTCCGCCACGCCGTGGGCCATGTCGCTGGTGGTGGCCTGGTTCGCGGTGCCCATGGTGATCGTGCTCCTTTTCTCGCTGGCGCGTCCCGTGTTTCTGCCGCGCTACATGATGATTTGCCTGCCGGCGCTGGTGCTATTGGCCGCGGCTGGAATTGGGTTGCTACGCCAACCGCTGCTGGTCCTGGCTTCTGTCGCGCTGTTCTGCTATCTCGCAGGAACCGGAATCCGGGTGTGCTACGACGTGCCGAAATTCGCGGGTGGACATGAGGAATTTCGTGAAGCCGCAACGTACATCCTGGACCACTCACGTTCAGGCGACGAAATCATGTTCTACAGCGCCGGGGGAAGGTGGCCCTATGCTTACTATGCCGCCCACTTGCCGTCGCCCGCGGGAAGTCCACTTATTGTGTATCCCGGGAAGGGCGATCTTGTGTCGTGGCAGGACTTTACACCAAAAAAGCCTTCCCCGGAACTGCTCAAGACTATAGCCCGCGATTGCCCTCGCCTGTGGGTGGTCATCAGTAACACGCCGGCCAGTGAGGACCCGGTTACGCAGCAAATCAAAAGCGTTATGGGTCAGCATTTTCGGACAGTCAGCAACCGGGAATTTACGGCAGTGCAGGTTTACTTGTACGCAAATGACTGAAGCCGCAGTCCATGCCGTGTTCGGCCATTCGCGGTCGAAAATGCTGGGCCTTTAGCATGACTTCGGCGCGCCGCTACCTGCTTACGTACAAGGACTACCTCGACATTCGCAACGAGGCCCCCACGTTCGCGACACGTCGCCGGTCCTCACCAGCAACGACGTGCGCGCCAGCAGCGAATTCGCCAGCGCCAACGGCCAGATTACGGGCGTCGAACCGCAGTTTAACCAGATACGAGTTGACTCACACGTGAAGGTTCAGTCCCTCGGCAACATGAAGTCGAAGGCGCGGACGATATAGGATTTCAAGTCTTTGCGCGGGACGACGGCGTCGAGGAATCCTTTTTGCAGTAGAAATTCGCTGCGCTGGAAGCCCTCGGGCAGCTTGGTGCGGATGGTCTGCTCGATGACGCGCGGTCCGGCAAAGCCGATGAGAGCGCCGGGTTCGGCGATGATGAGGTCGCCCAGCATGGCAAAGGACGCGGTGGTTCCACCGGTGGTCGGATCGGTGAGCAGGGCGATGTAGGGGACTCGGGCATCGTCCATGCGTGCGAGCGCGGCGCTGACCTTGGCCAACTGCATGAGGCTGATGACGCCTTCCATCATGCGGGCGCCGCCAGAAGCCGAGACGATGATGAGCGGAAGGCGTTCGCTGGTGGCGCGCTCGACGGCACGGGTGAGGCACTCGCCGGCGACCGCGCCCATCGATCCGCCGATGAAGCTGTATTCCATCGCGCTGATGATGACGGGACGCCCGCCCATCAATCCGCGGGCATTGATGATGGCATCTTTCAGGCCGGTCTCGGACTGCGTCTTTTTAAGCCGGCCCTCATAGGATTTGAGGTCGGTGAATTTAAGCGGATCGGTGGAGGAAAGCTCGGCGTCTTCCGCGTAGACCGTGTACTCGCCATTGTCGAACAACTGGGCTAAACGGGCGCGGGCGCTGATGCGGAAATGATTGTCGCAGTTCGGGCAGACGTCAAGGTTGGCGTCGAGGTCCTTCTTCCAAATGACCTTGCGACAGCCATCGCACTTGACCCAGAGGCCTTCAGTTTTGACCTTCCGTTCGCCGGAAGTGTCCAAGTCGGTGTTTTCTCGTTTGAACCAGGTCATGGGATTTGGTGATTTGGTGATCTGGTGATCGGGTGATTTGGCAAGGTGTCGTTGCTAAACGAACAGTTTCCAAACCATTCAATCACTGAATCTCTAAATCGCAATTAATTCCTCTCTGCCCTTGGAGGGAGCTTGCGCTATGCTGCGGCTTGCCATCCCCATGCCGCGTGGGCCGATGAACAATTGTGGGGTGTGCGCCTCGTATCGTCAAGGTGCGTGATGTTGCGGCATCTTTGCACAAAAAAGCAACACGGATCAAAACGGACTCGTACGGATTTAAAACCAATAATCTTTATCTCTTATCCGTTCTTTCCGTCCCAATTCGTGTAAGGCATTGTCGTTCCGAAATGGGAGCTGGCTCGCGGTTAAAATTCATTGTTCATTCATAATTCATTTCGCGCGAGCATCTGTCTAAAGAGGGTCGATAGGTTCCGGCCATTAGAGTTAAAGAACAGGCACGGAGAGGTGTATCCATGTCGGACTCCTCGAATTCGTTGAGCGGGGGATGGCTTGCGTCTGCATCGGCTCGCAAAACGATCGGCGTCGCCGTGCTGATTGGACTCGTAGTCTACGGTGCGGTCGGGGCGAGCGATTGGGCCATGTACGACGCCGGTTTTTCACCCTTCAGGGTCATGCTGGGGAGTGACGCCGTTGCAGCGATCCTGGCGTTCACATTTTCGCTGAAGCTGATGCGGGACGCCAAAAAGCGCCGCGAAACGATGCGCCGGAGACTACGGATCATCGGCGACGCAAATCATCACATCCGCAATGCTCTGGAAGTGATTCAGTTGTCTGCCCAAACGACGCATAACCAGCAGGTGATCGCTCAAATCTCGGTAGCAGTAGACCGCATTCAATGGGTGTTGCGAGAGCTGACGGAAGAAGACTCCGACCATCACCCACGGCCGGTCAGTAAACCTGACGCCGCGGATTAGCAGGCCCACTTCGTTCCGGCTACCTGTAGAATCGGGTTAATGTCTCTACAATTCGAACTTGAAGCCACGTCGGGAGCGGCGCGCGCCGGAAGGATCACGACGCCACACGGTGAGATCCAGACGCCGGTGTTTATGCCGGTCGGAACGGTGGCTAACGTTAAGGGCGTGCCCCAGCACATTCTGGAAGAGCTGGGCGTGAACATCCTGCTCAGCAACACTTATCACCTTTATTTGAGGCCAGGCGCGGAACAGATCCGCAAGATGGGCGGACTGCACCGCTTCATGTCGTGGGACCGCAGTATTCTGACGGATTCCGGGGGCTTCCAGGTGTTCAGCCTGGCGTCGTTACGCAAGTTGAAAGAAGAAGGCGTGGAATTCCGTTCGCATCTGGACGGCAGCCTGCATTTTCTCTCGCCAGAAAAGGCGGTCGAGGCGGAGATCGCGCTGGGCGCCGACATCATCATGGCGTTCGACGAATGTACGGAGTACCCGGCCGAACGCACTCGGGCGCGGGAGTCGATGGAGCTGACACTGCGCTGGGCACGGCGAAGCAAGGAGTACTTTGAGGCGCATAAGAATGAAGTGCCATGGAGCAGGGGCCAGGGGCTAGGGGCTAGGGACGAGGGGAAGGAAGAGAGCAGGGGCCAAGGTCCAGGGGCAACGGTTTTCTCGCCCCTAACCCCTAGCCCCTGGCCCCTTCCCTTCAGGGATGTTGCCCGGGTCCATCGGCCGGAGTTGTTTGAGGGGAAGACGCAGGCGCTGTTTGGAATTGTGCAAGGTGGGATGTGCAAGGATCTGCGGCGGGAGTCGGCTGAGCGCACGGTAGAGATGGATTTTCCGGGATATGCGATTGGCGGATTGAGCGTGGGCGAGCCGCGAGAAGTTACGTGGGAAATTGTGAGCGAGACGCTGGCGCATCTGCCGAAGGACAAACCACGTTATGTCATGGGCGTGGGTACGCCGGAGGAGATCGTGCAGTATGCGCGGCTGGGGGTGGACATGATGGATTGCGTGATGCCGACCCGGGCGGCGCGGCACGGATTGCTGTTCACCTCGGAAGGACGCATAAATATCAAGGCGGCGCGGTATGCGGACGATGAAGGGCCTCTGGATCCGAATTGCTCGTGCAGGGTCTGCAACCGCTACTCGCGCGCGTACTTAAGGCATTTATATTCGTCGAATGAGGTTCTAGCGCAGGTCCTGAACACGGTTCACAACCTAGCTTACTACCTTGACACTATGATGAGGGTGCGGCAAACTATACTCCTCGGGGAATCTGAGACTGCATCTTTCGGCGTCCGTTGAAGGCGCCGTGTTATTTTGCTTGTTTAACGTCCGGCGATTGAGTAGAAGTTTCTTAAAGTGGAAGCCGCGCATAAGACGCAGCTCCGGTTGAGGCTGGTTTCTGTTGAGGCGAGAGATCAAGGTTAGAGGGTTCGAGGCACAATTCTCCTGAGCATCCGTAGTAGGGAAAGACCCGGTCCAGCCATTGGTTCAAGTTATTTCCCGGCGGCGTAGAACAAAATAATATAGAGAGAAGTTCCGGGCGAAATGTCGCGCGAGGTGGAACTTTGTACGGAATGATAATTGTAGGTTTGTTGCAGTCCGGAGTATTCGCGTTTGCGCAGGCCGTAGGTGGACTCGGTTCCATCGGAGCCATGGCGCCCCTCATCTTCATTTTCGTTATTTTTTACTTTCTGCTGATTCTCCCGCAACAGCGGCGCCAGAAGAAGTGGCAGAAGATGCTCGGCGAACTGAAGACGGGAGACCGCGTCACGACGAGCGGTGGCATTCGAGGAACCATCATCGCTTTGCGTGATGACGCGGTTCATCTCAAGGTGCCGCCGGACGGCCTGAAGCTGGAAGTAATGCGCAGTGCGATTGCACAGGTCACGCCTCCGGAAGGCGAAATCATCAGTAAGTAAATCAGTGAGTCACTGAGTCAGTGAGTCATTGTGACGAAATGAAGATAAGTGGTGCGATTGTGAGTGATTCGCTGACCGGGTGAGTTAACTGAGTCAATCGTCCCTTGGGTTTATCAATGAAGAAAAATCTGCTCTGGAAAACAGTACTCATCGTCGCGGTGCTGATCGTGTTTGCGTTCGGCATCATTGGAATTCCGCAGTCCTGGACGGGAAGTGGCGTTCTGGCTAGCATGCAGGACCGCATCCACCTGGGCCTTGACCTGAAGGGTGGCACCCACCTGATTTTGCAGGTGCGGGTGAATGAAGCCGTCAATGCGGACTCGGACCGCGCGATTGAGCGGATCAAAGACGAGCTAAAGAAGAGCAATGTCACCTATGCGGACATCGTAAAGCCCGATGTGCAGAACAATCCCGACCGTGTGGAGATCAAGGGTGTTCCGCCGGAATCGAGCGCCGACCTGCGCCGCATCGTGAGCGATCGTTTGCCCGAATACGACTTGAAGTCGGGCGCGGAGAACACCTGGACGCTGAGCATGAAGCCGCAGCAGCTCTCCGCGATAAAAGACCGCGCGGTGACGCAGGCGATCGAGACGATTCGTAATCGAATTGATGCGCTGGGCGTGAGCGAGCCGGTAATCGAAGAGCACGGACTAGGGCAGTACCAGATCCTGGTTCAGCTGCCCGGCGTTGACGATCCGGGACGGGTAAAAGAAATCATGCAGTCCACCGCCATGCTGGAAATCCGGCAGGAAGTTGGCGGGCCGTACGAATCCGAGCAGGCCGCCTACGCGGCGAATAATGGAACGTTGCCGCCGAATGCGGTGCTGATGAAGTCAGGTCCGCTGATGCTGCGGCGCACGAATCGTCCGTCGTCCTCGGGTGAGGAATGGTATCTGATCACGCGCTCGTCGGCCGTGACCGGCACGGATCTTCGCCCCGGTGGGGCCGAGCAGACGCGTGACGAGAACAACCGTCCGGCGATCCGGTTCAACCTGACTGGCGAGGGCGGAAAGCGGTTTGGCGCATTCACTGGTGCGCACGTAGGAGACCGGTTGGCCGTAGTGCTGGACAACAAGGTGGAGTCTGTCGCGACCATTCAAGAGCAGATTCACGACGAAGGCCGCATCACGGGCAACTTCAGCGAGCAAGAAGCGAAGGACCTGGCGATGGTGCTGAACTCGGGCGCGCTGCCCGCGGGCATCACGTACCTGGAAGAGCGGACGGTGGGTCCGTCGCTGGGAGCTGACTCGATCCGCGCGGGTGTTCGCGCCGCCGTCATCGGCATGATCGCCGTGCTGGCGTTCATGTTGATCTATTACAGGGGCGCGGGCATCAACGCCGACCTGGCGTTGATTTTTAACCTTATCATTCTTCTCGGGTTCCTCGGCTTCAGCGGAGCGACGCTGACACTGCCGGGTATTGCCGGCCTGATTCTGACGGTCGGCATGGGCGTGGACTCGAACGTACTGATTTTTGAACGCATACGAGAAGAGCTAAGGGCCGGCAAGACGCCGGCGATGGCAGTGGAGCAGGGCTTCAGCCATGCCTGGATCACGATCGTCGATACGCACGTCACGACCATCGTTTCAGCCGTGATTCTGTTCATCTTCGGTACGGGTCCGGTGAAGGGATTCGCCGTCACGCTGACGTTCGGTCTGCTGGCGAACCTGTTCACGGCCGTCTTTGTGAGCCGCGTGATCTTCGACTACAACCTCGCCCGTCATCAGCGGGGCGAGGCTCTCAGCATCTAGTTGCCAGTCCTCAGTTCTCGGTTCTCAGTTCAATGAAGAACCGAGACTGAGAACCGAGAACTTTTCTTGAACGTTTGGAACTTTAGTCCTGAGTCCGGTGTCAAAGGTACTATCCGCCAGAGACAACCAGGGACTGGGCAAGAATAAGAGGCCGCGAAGTGGAGTTTTTTCGCAATCCCAACATTCAGTTTCTGAAATACAAATGGTACTTTCTCGCTTTTTCGCTGATCTTCAGCGTGGCGGGAATACTGTCGATGGTCTTCTGGCATGGTGTTCCCCTCGGCGTTGACTTCCGCGGCGGCACGCTGGTCTATGTCAAGTTCGCGCAGTCGCCGAACGACAATCAGATCCGCGCCGCGCTCGACAAGGCTGGCCTGAAGAACGCAAAGATTCAGCGCTACGGCAAAGCTGCCGACAATGACGTGCTGATCTCGCTCGAGCAGAAAGAAACCAGCGAGGCGGCGCTTGACGCGGGCAAAAACCAGATCATCGGTGCGCTGGAGACCAACGCCCCGGCAGGCAAGCAGGACCTGAACAATTCCGGCAAGCCCAGCCTGGCCGACTATCTACTGCAGAAAGATCCGTTGCATTTGGGAACGGACGCGGCGCAGCAATATCAGCAGATTGCGGCGAACATCGTCAATTATCGCGACAAGACGGTCGGCGGAGTCATGACCTCGATTTCGCAACTGAATGGCATCGTTCCCGAGCAGGTGGTTGCGCAACTTGAGCAGGACTACTACCTCTCGGGCTTCGGCGTCCGAAACGTCGAAATTGTGGGCCCGCAGGTCGGAAAGCAGTTGCAAAAGCAGGCCTGGCTGGCGATTCTGTACTCGGTCGCGGGCATGCTGGTTTACCTGTGGTTCAGGTTTGAGCTGATTTATGGCGTGGCAGCCGTAGTGGCCTGCGTTCACGACACATTGATCACGGTGGGCGCGTTTTCGTTGCTGAACAAAGAGATTTCGCTCACGGTGATTGCGGCAGTCCTGACGCTAGTCGGCTACTCGATGAACGACACGATCGTGGTCTTTGACCGTATCCGCGAGAACATCAAGCTGTGGCGTCGCGAGAACCTGGCGTCAATCGTGGATAAGAGCATCAACCAGACGCTGAGCCGAACCGTGCTGACATCCGGATTGACGTTTTTGACGGTGCTGGCGCTGTTCCTGTTTGGCGGCGAAGTGCTGCACGGATTCTCGTTCGCGCTGGTGATCGGTATTATCATCGGCACGTATTCGTCGATCTTCATCGCCTCTCCAATGCTGGTGGCTTATCAGGATTGGCGTGGCGAGAAGCAGCGCATAGTTATGCCCGAACGCAAGGAAAAAGCTCGGGCTAAGGTATAAGGACCGCATAAGCTTAGCGCTCCGGATTGAAGCGTCAGGGCGAAGACGATCCCGCGGCAAAGAGGAGCGGCGGCAGCGGCATCCTCGAAACTCAGGGCAGTACTTCTGAGGAAGTAAACGGAGCGCGCAGCAAATTATTGCGGCCCAAGTAGTTGTACAAATGTTGTCTGCCTGGGCACAAAATGACAAGCTCCGGTGTCTAAGTTAATAGTAGTTTCGGGACGGAGAACATTATGTTTGAAGACAGCCTTTTAGAATCGGGTGGCCGATACAAGACGAAAAGGCGATTGGGCACGACGCTATTGTCGGTGTTTATCCAGTGCTTCCTAATCGGCATTTTGGTCTTGATTCCGCTGATTTATACAGATGCGCTGCCAAAGCAGCAGTTGATGACGTTCCTGGTGGCTCCACCGCCACCACCGCCTCCGCCGCCTCCGCCGGCAGCAGCAGCAGCGCCGGTCAAAGTGGTGAAAGTGCAGACGGACATCGTCAACGGAGCGCTTCGCACGCCAACCAAGATCCCCGAGAAGGTCGCCATGATTAAGGAAGAGGAAGCTCCTCCTCCGTCAGTGGGCGGCGCTGGGGTCGTTGGTGGCGTAGCGGGTGGGGTACCGGGCGGTTCGATGGGTGGCGTTCTTGGTGGCATTATCGCGGCAGCGAACACCACCGCGAATGTGCCAAAGATTGCGACCCCAGCGCGTGTTCGCGTGTCGCAGGGCGTGACCGAAGGTCTTCTTGCCAAGCAGGTGAAGCCGATGTATCCACCGCTGGCTAAGCAGGCTCGTATTCAGGGTCACGTGATCCTGCAGGCCATCATTAACAAACAGGGAGCGGTGGAGAACCTGCGCCTGGTTTCGGGACACCCGATGTTAGCGCCCGCAGCCATCGAAGCGGTCAAACAGTGGAAGTACAGACCCTACCTGCTGAACAACGAGCCGGTGGAAGTGGAAACCACGGTTGACGTCATCTTCTCGCTGTCCGGAGGGTAGGACGTCGCCCGAGGGACGTTTCCACGTTAGCTTCGCGAACGTGGTATGCCAAAGGCATGCCGGGAGCGGGGATAACTAGAAATTGGGCGCCGGGAAACTGGCGCGAGATAGCCTGACAAGTTCAGGCCGAAAAAAGAAGTTCCTGAGGAGGAAATTCAACAAATGTTCCTAGCAAACCTAGTACACACATCGACCGCAGCCGCCTGGATGTTCCAAGAACAAACTGTTTCTTTCGGCGTCGTAGGCCTGTGGAACAACATGGGATGGCTGGCCAGAATCGTCTCCATCATCCTGTTCATCATGTCTGGTTGGTCCATCGGCGTGATGATCGACCGCTGGATGGCGTTCAGTGCCGCCCGCAAGCAGAGCCGCACGTTTGCGCCCGCGGTTGCCGGCGCGTTGCGTGACGGCAAGATCGACGAAGCGATCAAGGTTGCCGAGCGCAACAAGAAGAGCCACCTGGCGAAGGTCGTCACGGCTGGCCTGCAGGAATTCCGTGCGCACGGCGAGTCGAGCGACATCCCGGGCGAAACCATTGAAGCCAGCAAGCGCGCCCTGGAGCGTGCCGAAGCGATCGTTCACGCCGAGCTGAAGCGCGGTCTTGGCGGCCTGGCGACAATCGGCGCAACGGCCCCGTTCGTGGGACTGTTCGGCACCGTCGTCGGCATTCTGAACGCGTTCCAAGGGATCGCGAGCAGCAAGGCGACAGGTCTTGCGGCAGTGGCCGGCGGAATTTCGGAAGCCCTGGTGACCACGGCTTTCGGTCTGTTCGTCGCCATCCCGGCAGTTATGATGTTCAACTATCTGACCGGTCGCGTCGAGTCGTTCGACGTCGAAATGGAAAACTCATCCAGCGAACTGGTTGACTACTTCCTGAAGCGCCGGGGAGCGGTCCGCAAGTAGTCGTGTTCTGAACAGCACGCTGTCCTCAGGTTTGCGATCCGGCGGGTGCGGCAAGCGCCCGCCGGGGGAACATCGGAGGTCGCCACAGACACGGTGAACGTGGCAGGAGATTCAAGTAATGGCAAAAAGGAAAGCAGCAAATGTGAACTCCAACATCAACGTCACCCCGATGGTGGACGTGATGCTGGTCATGCTGATCATCTTCATGGTGGTCACGCCCATGTTGCAGAAGGGCGTCAGCGTGGACCTGGCGAAGACGAACAATCCGACCGCCATGCCGGACGCCGACAAGGAAGACTCGCTGCTAGTCGCGATCACGCGCGATGGAAAGATCTTTTTCGGCTCGGATCAGGTCACAGCCGACCAGTTGGGCCCGAAAGTAAAAGATAAGATCGCGAACAAGAGCGACAAACGCGTTTTCATCAAGGCCGATGCCCGGACGAAATACGGCAACGTCGTGGAAGTGGTGGATAACGTTCGCTCAGCCGGCGTGGACACACTGGGTTTGTTGACCGACAAGAAGCAGGGAGCGCTACCGCCGCCCCCGGCAGCGAAATAGAGAGGGTATCGCTATGGCAATGGCAATGGGAGGTGGCGGCGGTCAGACTTCTGACATGAACGTCACGCCGCTTATCGACGTTCTTCTGGTGCTGATCATCATCTTCATGGTCATCACGCCACTGACGCCGAAAGGATTGGACGCGCTGGTTCCGCAGCCGCCGAAGAACAAGGACACTACGCCCCCGGATTCGAACCGCACTATCGTGGTTCAGGTGCTGAAGGGTAGCGGAGACAAGCCGAACCTGAAGATCAATCAGGACGATGTGACCTGGGAGAATCTGCAGGGACGGTTGACCGAGATTTTCAAGGAGCGCGCCGAGCGCGTCATGTTCGTAAAGGCGGACGACAATCTGCCGTTTTCCGACGTGGCCCAGGTGATTGATATCGCTCACGATGCGAACGTGGATAAGGTCGGTCTGATCACGGCCAAGGTCGAAGCAGGACAGTAACGGGGGATGACGAGTCTCAGATCCGTCATGGACGGGGCGCAGCCCCGTTCCAACGCAAGCACCCAATGCTGAAGTTGGCACGCAGACCGAAGTATCAGGAATGGAGATTGACTAGCATGAACAAAAGCGTACGTGTGCTGGCGCTGGCCGCTGTAGCCCTAACGCTGTTCAGCGCTGTTGGCTGCAACAAGTTGAAGGCGCGTGACCAGCTCAATAAGGGCGTCCAGGCTTACAAGAACCAGAAATACGAAGATGCCATCAACAAGTTTCAGAAGGCCGTGGAATACGATCCCGGCCTGATCAACGCGCGACTCTATCTGGCAACCGCCTACGCGCAGCAGTACGTCCCGGGCGCCGACACGAAAGAGAACCTTCTCTACGCGAGCCAGGCGATTTCCGAGTACGAGAAAGTGTTGCAGCAGGATCCAAAGAATATCAGCAGCATTAAGGGCATCGCCTTCCTTTACCTGAACATGAAGAACTGGGACAAGGCTAAGGAATATTACAGGAAGGCAATCGCGGTCGATTCTAACGATCCCGAGGCATATTATTCCGTTGCTGTCATCGATTGGACGCAGTCCTACAAGCAGCGCATGGACGAGCGCGCGAAGCTTCAGATGGGTCCTACCGACCAGTTGAAGGACAAGAAGGTCTGCGAGAAGCTTCGCGGGTCGAACATGAGTTTGATCGACGAAGGCAAGCAGATGCTGGAACAGGCCCTGAAGATCCGACCCGATTATGACGACGCGATGGCCTACCTCAACCTGATGTACCGGGAAGAGGCCGATCTGGATTGCACAGATCCGGGAGCCCGCGCCGCGGCACTCAAGACTGCCGACGAGTGGGTTGACAAGACCATGGCAACGAAGAAGGCCAAGGCTGACAAGCAAGGTCCCGGCGGAATCGTGATTGATCAGACCAGCCAGAGCGGCGAACAGAAGCAGTAGTCCAAAGCAGTATTCCTCCTCAGGAGAACGACGAGCCCTCCCGCAAAACGGGAGGGTTTCTTTTCGCAACCGCCCTAGCGTCTTTTCACAACCGCAGTAGTATGTCATCCCGAGGCGCAGCCGAGGGACCTGCTTTTTGCCCGCACCACCGCCGCTGCCCGAAATCATTAGAGATGTCAAGGTCCCACAACTGCCAAAAACGAAGTAAGCTGCTGATTCTAGGGAGAATAGAATCTGTCCGACGATGGCGGTTTACCTCTCCCAAATTGCTAGAATGTATGTAGAGGCTGAAAACAGGAGTGGTTACCAAAGTAATCTGACCAGCTTAAGTCACACGTTATCAACGACTTGAGTCAGGCTGGGCGAGGCTGAAAGTGTAAGTAGTTGTGTTTGTAACAACTTACTAATTTACAAAAAGGGGAGGGGGTCACTTCACCCTGTGTTGAACTGCTTCAATTCAAAGGCGCGAGGACGGCAAGAAAGATTCCTCGAAACCTGCCGCCTCGAAACGCTTTCTCTCTAAACCTGTATTATCTCTAAACCGGGGTCATAAGAATGGAATGACAGCAATACGGGAACCGGTCTAGCCGGCGCGCTGTTCAGACCTGCACTTCCTGAAGTATCATTCTTCAGCTTGTTGTGGGAACGAACAGAGCCCTTTGTTCGGTTCCATTTGTTCATCGCACGCAGAAGACGTGGGGCTTCGGCATGTTCAAGAAGGTTCTAATCGCAAATCGCGGCGAGATCGCGGTGCGCGTATTGCGCGCGCTGCACGAGATGGGAATACGTTCTGTGGCGGTCTATTCGGATGTGGATCGCGCGTCGCTGCACGTGCGCAAAGCCGATGAGGCTTATCTCATCGGCCCGGCGACTGCCTCGGAATCTTACCTGAACATTCCCAAGATCATCGAGGTAGCCAAGCGCTGCGGCGCGGAAGCGATTCATCCGGGATATGGTTTCCTGTCGGAGAACGCGAAGTTTGCCCGCGCCTGCCGCGAGGCCGGGATCAAGTTTATTGGTCCAACGCCCGAAGCCATGGAGGCGCTGGGCTCGAAAACCAAGGCTCGCCAGTTGATGCAGACGGCCGACATTCCGTTCGTGCCCGGCTCGGCCAAGGGACTGCGCTCGTTCGACGAGGCAAAAGAAGTTGCGACAAAGACGGGCTATCCGATCATGCTCAAGGCCGCCGCCGGCGGTGGCGGCAAAGGCATGCGCATGGTGCCCAGCAAGGCCGAGCTGAAATCCGCTTACGAAGGCGCCCGCAGCGAGGCCCTGCGCTCGTTTGGCGATGACGAAGTGTATATCGAGAAGTTCATCGAGAATCCGCGACATATCGAGATGCAGATACTGGCGGACGAGCACGGCAATACGGTCTGGCTGGGGGAACGCGAATGTTCGATCCAGCGCCGGCACCAGAAGGTCATGGAAGAAGCGCCGTCTCCGTTGGTCGATCCGGAGATGCGCAAGCGGATGGGCGAGATTGCAGTCCGCGTTGCACAGACATCGAAATACACCAACGCGGGAACGGTCGAATTTCTTTGCGATCAGCAGAAGAACTTCTACTTTCTGGAAGTGAATACGCGACTTCAAGTCGAGCATCCGATCACGGAAGCGATCACCGGTCTTGACCTTGTGCATCTGCAACTACGCATCGCCGCCGGCGAGAAGCTGCCGTTCAAGCAGCAGGACGTTCAGATACGGGGCCACGCGATTGAATGCCGCGTGTACGCCGAGGACCCCGACAACAATTACTTTCCGTCGCCCGGAAGGGTCTCGCTGCTGCTGACGCCTTCAGGCCCGGGTATACGCCGCGACAGCATGGAGTACGAGGGCTTCGATGTCCCTCTCGACTACGATCCGCTGCTTGGCAAGCTGATCGGCTATGGCTCAGATCGCGATGAGGCAATTGAGCGCTTGCGACGGGCGCTGCGTGAATACTTCATCGGCGGCATCAAGACGAACCTCAGCCTGTTCCGCCGGATTCTGTTCGAACCCGACTTTCTGGAAGGCAAACTGGATACCGCTTTCCTGGATCGCCTGCTCAAGTCCGGCAAGCCTCCAGAGGGGATTGATCCGGAAAAGGTCAAGGTCGCAGCCATCGCGGCGGGACTGTTTTCGCTCCTCGATCCGAGCACGGCGAATGCAGGTACGCGCGCTCTGGCATCGAATGGATCCAAACCTCCACAGCACGACCAGCAACAAACGCGGTCAGGGTGGAAGCAGTTGGGGCGGGTTGATGCGGTGAGGAGCATTTAAAAGCGGTATTAGGTATTTGGGTATTTGGTATTGAGTATGTAATGGTGCGAACTGAGGTCGAGTTACTTAATACCTAAATACTTTAATACCTAAATACCAAGTACGGACTTTCTCTATGACTTACGAGATTTTGATTGAAGGCAAGCCGCATCAACTGGAGCTCTCACCTGTTGGCAGCGGGTGGAACTGCAAGCTCGACGGCAACGAATACAAGGTGGACGCCGTGGTCGCGCGCCGCGACGTGATCTCCCTGATCATCGACGGCGACTGCTACGAGGTAAAACGTGAACAGACGCGCGACGACCTGCACATATGGGTGAAGTCCGCGCGCTTCGCCGCCGAGGTGCGAGATCCGCGCTCGCTGCGGAGCCGACGCGCCACGGCGGGCGACGTTGCAAGCCCGGCAAAGCTGGTTGCGCCCATGCCCGGCAAAATTGTGCGCATCATCGCGCGCGAAAAAGACGAAGTCGAGGCTGGCGCGGGCGTGCTGGTGGTAGAAGCGATGAAGATGCAGAATGAACTTAAGGCGCCAAAGAAGGGCGTTGTGACCAAGCTGCTGGTCAAGGAAGGCACGCTGGTCAACGCTGGGGACGTGCTGGCAATCGTGGAGTGATTACTTCAGCGAGTCAGCTTGGATATGACCCATTTGCTATTCTCGATTTAAACCGTTGCGTTCTTGCGTTTGCGCGTCGAAAGCGGGAGGAAAGAGGAAAGATGAAAGCCATTCGAGTGCATGAGTTCGGCGGACCCGAGGTGATGAAGCTTGAAGAAGTTCCAGACCTGAAGCCCGGCGAAGGACAAGTCGTGGTGCGTGTACGGGCGGCTGGGGTTAATCCGTTCGAAGCCTATATGCGCGCTGGAGTGTATCCGAGAAAACCGGCGCTGCCGTTTACGCCGGGCGCCGATGCCGGCGGGACCGTTGAGAGCGTCGGGGCGGGCGTGAAGAGCGTAAAGGGCGGCGAGCGCGTGTACGTGGCCGGATCACTTAGTGGCACATACGCCGAGCAGACGCTCTGCACTGAGGCGCAGGTTCATCCGCTGCCAGAAAAGGTATCGTTTGGGCAAGGTGCGGCAGTCGGCGTGCCCTACGCAACCGCTTATCGCGCGGCGTTCCAGAAGGCGAACACCCGGCCCGCTGAAACCATGCTGGTTCACGGAGCCAGCGGTGGGGTCGGGCTGGCCGCTGTTCAATTAGGTCGTGCGGCCGGAATCGATGTGATCGGCACCGCGGGAACCGATCAAGGCCGCAAGCTGGTGAGCGAGAACGGCGCGCGGCATGTACTCGATCACACCAAGCCGGGCTACCTGGATGAACTCATGCAACTGACCGGCGGCCGTGGGGTGGACGTCATCCTGGAGATGCTGGCGAACGTCAACCTTGGCAAGGACCTCACGCTGCTGGCGCCGAAAGGGCGCGTGGTCGTGATCGGCAGCCGTGGTCCTGTTGAGATCGATGCGCGCAACGCAATGACTCGCGACTCGATCATCGTCGCCATGTCGCTGTGGAATGCATCGGAGCACGACCTGAAAACTATTCATGCGGCGCTCGTCGCGGGACTTGAGGATGGAACGCTGCGTCCGGTGATCGGCAAGGAGTTCCCGCTGGCCGAAGCGCCGCGAGCGCACGAAGAGATCATGAAACCGGGATCGTACGGCAAAATCGTCCTTACTATCTAAACCACCTAAATGATTTGTAGATGTGACGATGTGATGCTCTGAAAAACCTGAACTCAGCAGGATCCGGTGCTGGGGCACAACTAACTTAAATGTGCTAGTCTGTTTTCGGTCGCGCAGGCGATCAGGCCCGATCACGTCTCTAGTGTGAGGATGCCATGCGGAAAGCGCTTAAGTTCGCCGGAATTGCCGTTGCAGCCATCGTTGTTCTTCTGCTGCTCATTCCTTTGTTCATCAATGCGGACAGTTTTCGCCCACAAGTGCAATCGCGTTTGAGCGAAGCTCTCGGACGCCAAGTCCAGATCGGAAAGCTCAGCCTTTCGCTCATCTCCGGATCCGTGAATGCCGATGAGCTGTCGGTCGCTGACGATCCGAAGTTCAGCAGCGAGCCTTTCGTACAAGCGAAATCCCTCGGTATCGGCGTTGAAGTCATTCCGCTCATCTTCTCGAAGAAGTTGAACGTCACGTCGCTTGTGCTGAAAGAGCCGCACATTAACCTGCTGCAAACGGGGTCTGGCGTCTGGAATTTTTCGTCGCTCGGCGGAGCGGCAAAATCGGCCCAGCCGGCGGCTACGAAAACCGAGGAGCCGATGGCGCTCTCGGTGGGCAGCTTGAAGATCAAGGACGGCCGTCTCGACTTCGGACACGTTGGCGAAAAGCCGCAGTCGCTCACGAACGTCAATCTGACGGCGGAGAATGTTTCCTACGCGACCGCGTTTCCCTTCACGCTGACCGCCAGCACGGGACGCGACGGCAAAATCAAAATCGACGGCACGGCCGGCCCCATTAACCAGAACGACGCGGCGCAGACGCCATTCCAGGCGACTGTAAACGCCTCGAAGATCGATCTCGCCGAATATCTTGGCGCTGACACCGGCATCGCGGGGCTGGTTGATTACGACGGCAAGGTCAGCTCCAACGGGCAGCACGTCTTGTCAGAAGGCACGGCGATGGCGAAAAATATGGTGCTGGTGAAGGGCGGCTCGCCTTCGTCCCAGGCCATTGCATTCGATTACGCCACCGATCTCTCGCTCAAGTCGCAAACCGGCACGCTCACTAAAGGCGTGCTGAAACTCGGCAAGAGCGCTACGAACCTCTCGGGAACCTACGACGCGCAAGGAAAGGTTCCGTCGCTCAACTTGCGCTTTGACGGGCATGGCGTCCCGGTCAACGACGTCGTGGCGCTGCTTCCGTCACTCAACATTGTGTTGCCCAAGGGTGCTTCGCTTCAGGGCGGCACCATTGAGTCGGATGAGAGTATCAGCGGTCCGCTCGATCGCCTGGTCGTCGAAGGCCCGGTCAAGTTGCTCGACACGCACCTTACGGGATTCAATATGGGATCGGAGATGGCGGCCATCGCGGCGCTGGGGGGAGTCAACACCGGGCCGGACACGCACATCCTTCACCTGAACGCGGTTGTGAAGCGCTCGATCGAAGGTACTCAGTTCCAAAATATTGACGGGGCGGTCCAAGGGCTCGGCACCATCGTCGGTTCGGGAACGGTGTCGGCGACGAAACAGCTCGACTTCCACCTGGTCGCGACGCTCGCACAGGGCAACGCGGTCGCCAGCCTGATCCGCGTCAAAGGAATGTCGGGCGGGATACCGTTCACGATTAAGGGAACGGCGTCTGCACCCCAGTTCGTTCCGGACATGGGACGGGCCGCGCAATCGGCGGCGACATCGGCCGTGCAGGGCCTCTTGCAGCAGAACAGCGGGGGCAAAACGAATAGCAATCCGCTCGGAGGGTTGGCTGGCTTGTTCGGAAAGAAGAAGTAGTCGGGGTACCCCCCCCATGCTCGAAAAACGCTAAGCCATTGATATACACTGACTTAACGCCTCGATATCCCTGTTCATGTCACGTATGTATTGAAAACAAGGGAGTTAAGACCTCGATACCATTTCCGCGTAAGTGTTGACAACAAGGGAGTTAAGACCTCGATACCCCTGACAGCGGGCAGCGCTTAGCGGGCTGCGGGCGAGTCCAGACCGTTACGAAACTCTCTGTCGTCCCTACGGGACTCTGTTCATTTCCCACTTTGTACCCGGCACTGACGTGCCGGGCTAAGTTCTGCCGCCCCTTCGGGGCTGAAAACATTCAAAGAGTTTGTCGCTTGGCGGCTGGCACGGTTGTCGTCAGAGTACCCCCCTATACCCTTGGAAGCGTTAAGTCGTTGATATTAAACTACTTGATGCTTCGATATACCTGCGCCTGTCACGTAAGTGTTGAAAACAAGGGAGTTAATACCTCGATCTAGGCGAGGCGGTCAGCGTTCAGCGTTCAGCGGGCTGCGGGCGAGTCGGCACATTTTCAAAGAGCTTGCGGCGTTGGCCGTTGGGACCAGTTCGTCCCATGTAGCAGGATAGTGGGAATTTGGGGAATCGTGACGTGAGGGGCGGAAAATTTCTAGAAATGGAACAAGCATTCATGCGCCTGCGGCACGTCACGTTAGATGAAACTCGGCTCACGACCGCAACGTGATGGCTAAAGGGGTCCCTCGTCGCTGCGCTCCGTCGGGATGACAATTCTATTCGCGCGGTACGACTATTCCATTTGTAGCAATGCGAACCCCCATTTTCACAGCAAGCATTCATGTTGCCTGCGGTGCATCACGTAACATGAGAATTTCGGGGGCGTTCGCTGAGGGGACGGAAGAAGCGGAGGAGAATTAGCCGTTAGCCATTAGCTGTAAGTAGAAGAATCGAACCTAAGATGCGAGAACTCCATTCGCGTTATTTTGATAGCAAGGTTGCCGTTAACCTGAGCCCGCCCTTGTTGCGCGACGGCACTCTTCGGAGTATTCTGAGCTTCCGTCACGCCGATCACAATTCGCAGTCCGGGCCGCGAGAGAAGCCTGCTCCCGAAGGTCTTTCCGTTTTTCAATCTGTACAACTTGTGTCCCTCGAAAAAAAGGGGGCGTTTGCGGAGTTCTATGACGAACGTTGCTGAGTTTGAAGGGTGGCTTAAAAAGGGGCTTGGTCGTGCCGTGGTCCATCTCAAGACACACGATTCGAAGCCCTACGGAGAAATCTTGCTTTATGCTTGCACGCACAACCTGGCGTACGACTCTCAATGCGAGGGCATTCGAGCAGAGTATTTGAATGATCTCATTGGAGCGGCGGGCGACGAGCAGTACTTTCGGGATGGAATTGCCGGCGTCCTTGTCGCTGACATAGATACGGAGAGCGTCGAGCTGCCTCAGACCATCGCCACGGCGCGCACCTTCGCCGAGCAAGGCGACGGGGAGATAAGGAAGATCATGTATGGTGCATTGGTCCGAGTTGGTTTTGAGCGTGCCGCTGACTGTTATGGCGAGCTTGTCGCTCTCGATGGTGTGGAGGCTTTGGCGTTTGCGTGCGAACAGTTCCCGGCCAGCATCGCTGACGAAGAACTTTGGCATGTCGATAGCCTGGTCGATATCTTGCGAGAACGTGATGGAAAGGAATTTGCTGACGCCGCCATCGAAACTGCCGCGCGGGAACGACCGTGGCTGCGGGAAATGTTAGATCGAGCACAACAAGCGAACGATACAAGGGCAAGGAACCGAACAGAGCCTCCGAGGCTGAATTACGCAGAATTGAAGTCGTCTATTTCTAATAAGGGAGTCTATCCCTTTCTGTGGGGCAAGGCTGCCACGAGCGAAGAATTGGAAATGGCTGCAAACGACTCGATTCAGGAAACCGACCGCGACCGCATTCTCGCTTACCTCCAAGTTTTCCGATGGCGACGATTTCCCGGTCAAATCGACAGAGTTCTGGAATTTTGCAAAAGTGAGGACGAACGGATCGTTTGGGCTGCGGTACAGTTGTTGTCGCAAATAGGAGACCCGCGAATCCGCGAACTTGCACTTGCCTTTATGGACGTGCCATCACGGCGGGCCGAGGGAATTAAGCTCTTGGTCAGCAATTATGGCGAAGGCGATTTTCAACGGATAGCAAACTCGCTGCTGCAGACGACTGGTATAGATGAAGTGCACGCCCTAGGCTGGGGCGTGCGGGACTTGATTGACGTTCATTGTCCTGCCGAAGCAGAGAACTCGCTTTTGCTCCTCTACGAAAAAGGGCCGTGCTCTTTGTGCCGCACCCACTTTGTCGAAAAGCTGATTGCTCTAAATGCAATCCCCGAATGGATGCGCGAAGAGTGCCGATTCGACGCCGACACAGATACGCGGAAACTCGTGCAGTGAAGCGTTAGACTCCTTGGGGAGGCTTACCTCGGTGGCTGAAGCCGCTGCGACGGCGCGCTTCTGATGGCACCGCCAAAGCGGTGCCCTACCCGAGGCGTCTTCTGTGTCACGTCCAGATCAAAAAGACCCACCCTTGCTTCGCAAGGATGGGGCACCCGCGCCCACTCGGGATGAGACACACAAAGGAGTTACGCAACAATTGGCACGACTAAAGTCGTGCCCTGATACGAAACTAAAGTCGTGCCCTGATACGAAACTCGCCTTTTTCAGTACCCTCTAAATTCATCTCAGCGCGCCTCTTGCATTTGTGCGCGGAAATTATCGCGGCAATTAGCTCCGGCCTGTCTTAGCTCGGCGTATTCGGGCAGTCGGCGAATGTTGGCCAGAAATGGGTCGGAATCGATCACCGGATAGGAGCAATAGTTGTTAGCGATGGCCCGCCGGAGCAATCGCAGCGCAGGTCCGGTCTGACCTGCCCAGGCCTGGTAACGGGCTGCGACAAAGTAGCCCTCTGACAGGTTGATCCGGTCATAGAGCGCTTCCGATTCTCGTGACCAATTGAGCACCGCTTCCTCGGGTACTCCGCTTAGGACGGCTTCCATCAGTCGAGCCTCGGAATAGTCGTGCGGTCCGAGACGGATCGAGCGCGCGACTTCGAGCGCCGAAGTATTATCGTTCGCCAGTATTGCGAGTTCCATCCGGCGGAACCGAACATAGTTGGACAGCGGATCAAGATCAAGGTACGCCGGGGCACGATCATATCGGCCGAGTTGGATATATATCAGCGAACAGGATCGAAACGCGGCATTGGAGGGATCAAGTTTCAGTGCGAGTTCGCACTCACTTGCGGACTCTTCGAACATGCCTCCGTACCGCAACACATAGGACAACGCGAAGTGTGCGTTACTGTCTCGCGGGTTTGCGCGGCTCATTGCGAGCGCGGCATGGTAAGCGGGGCCCAACCGGCCCGCTTCCGTGTCAAGGGTCACCTGGTGCATTTTGGCTGGTGAGAAATCGGGGGTGAGTTGCAATGCTCGGCGATTGGCGTCATTCGCCTGCTGCAAGAAGCCCTGCCCGCGTCCGCCGATTACGTATTCAGAGTGGTAGCGACGCGCGAGTTCGTACCAGGACCTCGTCGAGCCGGGGTCCAGAGCGGTGGAGCGTTCCAGGAGTTCGATTGCCTGAGCATTGGCGGGAGGCTCCAGTTTGTACGAGAGGCTTCGCAGGTATAGCTCGTAGGCTTCCCCGTTTTGCGAAGGCGTTACCGTGCCGACCGAGGCGCTAATGCCTGGGTGCGCACCGGAATTCTTGCGCAAGTGCAGCGTTATGATTGCCGCAGTCGCCGCGATCAGAAGTACCACTAGGGAAGCGATGCCCCACACGAAATGCGGGCGAGCGCGGTTCTCAACGATTGGCGCGGATTCAGGCTCTGGAGGTGGATCGTTCTCGGCGCCAGTCTTGGTCTCGGAGCTTGCTTCGACCATCAGGCGATATCCTCGCCGGGGCAGGGTCTCAATGTAGCGTGGATGATCCGCGTCGTCTTCAAGGGCAGCACGCAACCTTTTAACCGCGGCGTTCAGGCTGTGTTCGAAATCGACATGAGTGCCCTTGGGCCAGAGGCGTTCCTGCAATTGGTCACGGGTCACCACGGTTCCGGGTTTTTCCAGCAGCGCAAGCAACACTTGTAGCGATTGTTCTTGCACGTGCACCCTGGCTGAATTCCGGAAGAGTTCACCGCTCTCGGCTCGCACCTCGAATTCACCAAAACGGTAGATCGTCTTCGTCATCGCTGGAGTTGGATCTGGCGCGTTCTCCGGCACACGTGTCTCCCGAGAACACCCATTCTAACTTTTTCACGGTTCTCGCGTCACGAAAGCCTTGCGCGTTCAAGAACATGCGCGAGTCACCTCCATGTCACACGGATGTCACCCGCTCTCCATTGCCCGGTCGCCGAAGGATGGGAGATGCTGCTCCCGTGGCTGCAAGGCGGGCGTTGTACTTACCCGATCCGTGCAGAAGAATTTTTGAAATAGAAAGCGAAAGCAATAATGAAGCAGCGAAGTTTGACAACAGCACTATTACTTGGACTCGCGATATTCACGGTTTCCAGTGGCTGTGGCGGGGGTAGCACTCCGACCACATTGCTACCACAGTTCTACTCAGGCGATACGGTCCCAGTAACCGGCGTGGCGGTTCCGGGAGTTGAGGCGTTCGATAAGAACGTTACGGCCTTGCTGAAGAAATACAATATCCCGGGGGCGAGCATTGCCGTGGCCAAAAACGGCAAGCTCATCCTGGCGCGTGGCTACGGATACGCCGATTTTGAAGCCAAGCAGCCGATGCAGCCCGACTCCATGTTTCGCATTGGCAGCACCAGCAAAATCCTTGCTGCCCAGGCGGTTCTGCTGCTCAAGGATCAAGGCAAGCTTAATCTCGATGCGAAGTTTCTGGACGTACTGACCGACTACCAGGTGGCCCAGGGTGGAGACGCGCGTCTGCGGAACATCACAATTCGCAATCTGTTGCAACACTCCGGAGGATGGGACCGGGATAAATCGGGCGACCCAATGGGATTGCAGGGGACTATTTCGCGGCCATTGCACATTGCCATGCCTGTGACGTGCCCCGACGTGATGCGGTACATGATGGGACAGCCGTTGGACTTTACTCCGGGGACAAAGCAGGCCTATTCAAATTTTGGATACTGCATTCTGAGCCAGGTGATTGAGAGAGTTTCTGGCGAACCTTTTGAGGTCTACGTACGCAACCACGTGCTGGCGCCAATGGACGTTCACGCGATGTCGATCGGCTATTCGCAGAGTTTGAGCCAACGCGGACCCTACGAAGTGAAGTACTACGAGTACAACGGCGCGCCGATGGCGGACTCGGTGTTCCCCGGCGGTGGCAAGGTTCAGGCGCCCTACGGGGGGTTCGACATGCTGACGATCGAGGCCTCCGGAGGCTGGATCGGATCGACGATTGATCTAACGCGAATCATGACTGCGATTGACGGCAGCCGCACAGCGCCGCTCCTGCTGCCGGAGACGACGGCGGAATGGACTGCGAATCCGCACCTTCCAAGCTGGTCCATCGGCCCGGATTATTGGTATGGATTGGGAATCTTCGTCGGCCCGACACCCAGCACCTGGTATCACGGAGGCGCGATTCCCGGCGGGAGGTCGGAGCTGCTGCGTGATGGGAATGGCTATACGTGGGCCATTATGACGAACTCAATGTCGCAGGACGCAGCCGGTCTCGGCAACGATCTTGATCTGACAATGATCCAGGCGATAGGCACACAGTTTGAAGGGTCCGCGACGGATCTGTATCCGCATTACCTGTCACCAACTTTGCCAGCAAGACACCAGTAAGGAAAGTCAAAAGCCCCACCCTTGCGTTCGCAAGGATGGGGCACCCGCCGTGGCGTTCAGTCCGCAGGATTCTTCTAGCTCCAGTTATCGCGTCCGGATACACTGTTTGCGAAGATCGTCACTCACGACAAAAGAGAAAATGTCTATGTCCACGAATCGCAGAGGGTTTATTACGACCGCTATTGCTGGCGGTCTGGCAGCGGCGTTGCCGGCATCGGCGTGGGTATCGGGCGACGCAGTGCAGCCCGAGAGTTCTGTTGGGCGGAACCTTCACGCCAATTACGCGAAGCTGGACGAGGTGCTCAAGCAGCCGGTGTTCAGGCGCGAGCTGTTCAAAGATCCTGTGATCATCGAGACGCTCGAACTGCTGAGATATAAGAATTCGTTCCTGTGCCGTGTGCGCTCGAAAGATGGCGCGGAGGGGATTTCGGTCGGCAACACGAGTCAGTTGGACGTGCTGTATCCGATTTTTGTGAAGCGAATGCAGCCGTTCTTCATTGGCAAGGACGCGCGCGACATCGAGGCGCTGCTGGAGCAGGTGACCGTCGTTCACAGCAACTACAAGGCGCAGAGCCTGGCGATATGGGTGCCGCTGGCGACCATCGAGTTCGCGATTCTCGACATGTTCGGACGGATGGCGGGCAAGTCGATCGGGCAATTGATCAGCGACAGGATTTACAACCCGCAGGTGGCGGTCTACCAGGCGAATAGCGAACGCGACATCTCGGCGGAAAAGACGATTGAGCACTTGCAGCGGGACGTTGAGATTTCAAAGGCGAAGGCGATCAAGTTCAAGCTGGGCGGGCGGATGAGCCATCCGGAGTATCCGGTGGGACGCAGTGAGAAGCTGATT
The DNA here is from genome assembly GCA_963777415.1 of uncultured Acidobacteriota bacterium. Taxonomy (GTDB): domain Bacteria; phylum Acidobacteriota; class Terriglobia; order Terriglobales; family Acidobacteriaceae; genus JAEZPW01. The sequence continues at coordinate 236,931 of CAVZQL010000007.1, read as the reverse complement.
CCGCTGGTGCGCAAAACGTTCGGCGACAAGATGGTGATCTCGGCGGATGCGAACGGTTCGTACACTCCGGCGCAGGCGATTCCGATCGGGAAATTGATGCAGGAGTATAAGTACGCGTTCTACGAGGAGCCGGTGCCGTTTGACTGGTACGAGGAGACGAAGCAGGTCGGCAACGCATTGCAGATCCCGATTGCCGGGGGCGAGCAGGAGCCGAGCATGCACAATTTCCGGTGGCTAGTGGCGAACGGCGCGCTCTCGATCGTGCAGCCAGACATGTTCTATTTCGGCGGCATGGTGCGCTGCATGAGGGTGGCGCGGATGGCGCACGCTCTGGGCAAGCAGTGCATTCCGCATATCTCCGATAATGGCCTGGGATTTCTCTACATGATGCATTTCGTTTCGGCTATTCCGAACTCGGGGCCCTATCACGAGTTCAAGTCGTTCAACGATGCTCTGCCGTTTACGTGCGCGACGTCCAAGTTGCGGAGCGATGAGAATGGTGTGCTGAAGGTTCCGACCGGGCCGGGGCTGGGGATCGAGATTGATCCCGAGTATGTGAAGAAGCATGTGGTGGTGAAGGCCTGATGGTCGTGGTGGCGATAGGGGTCCCTCGCCTGCGGCTCGGGATGACAAACTGCGGACGACCGTGGTGAAGAGTCGGCGGCGGTGGCGGTGCGAACGAAAAGCAGGTCCCTCGCCTGCGGCTCGGGATGACAAAGCTGCGGGCGGCCGTGGTGAAGAGTCGGCGGCGGTGGCGGTGCGAACGAAAAGCAGGTCCCTCGCCTGCGGCTCGGGATGACAAACTGCGGACGACCGTGGTGAAGAGTCGGCGGCGGTGGCGGTGCGAGCGAAAAGCAGGTCCCTCGCCTGCGGCTCGGGATGACAAACTGCGGACGACCGTGGTGAAGAGTCGGCGGCGGTGGCGGTGCGAACGAAAAGCAGGTCCCTCGCCCGCGGCTCGGGATGACAAACTGCGGACGACCGTGGTGAAGAGTCGGCGGCGGTGGCGGTGCGAACGAAAAGCAGGTCCCTCGCCTGCGGCTCGGGATGACAAACTGCGGACGACCGTGGTGAAGAGTCGGCGGCGGTGGCGGTGCGAGCGAAAAGCAGGTCCCTCGCCTGCGGCTCGGGATGACAAGATTTGGGCGGTGGTGGTTGTATGGGGCGTGGAGGTTTGACATTGGAGGCAGGGTAGCAGCATTATTTCATCATCTTTTCACGTTGGTTTGATCTGCGACTAACGTTGCTGGCGTAAGAAGGTAATATGGCGAGTCCGACTACTCCTCTGTTCCCTCCGCCGCGAAATACAAGATCGCTCCTGCCCGTCGGCGGTATCGCATCACGTTTTCTTCCATGGAAGCGGCTTGATGTTCTGAACGCAACACTCTCGTGCGATGGCGTGGGTTCAGTGTTTAGCCGGCTGCTCCGCGCCCTGGATGTGCAGTACAACGTAAGCGAAACTGATCTAGAGCGGATTCCAACCAAGGGTGGATTGGTCGTAGTCGCCAATCATCCGTTCGGCATACTGGACGGCGTCATCCTGGAAGACATTCTTCTTCGCGTGCGCCCGGACGTTAAACTTCTGACGAATCACTTGCTTGCACATGTGCCCTGGATCAATGAGCACTGCATTTTCGTGAACCCATTCGGAACCACCGAGTCCGCGTATGCAAGCAGCCGCGGATTGCGCGAGGCGATCGCGTGGCTGAAGTCCGGGGGAGTGCTGGCGGTGTTCCCGGCAGGTGAGGTTTCCCATTTCAAGTTCACACAGCCGCAGGTTACGGACCCAGGCTGGTCGGATACGGCGATACGGTTGGCGCGCAAGATAGGTGTTGACGTGTTGCCCGTGCATTTCAGCGGCAGAAACAGCGTTACGTTCCAGGCGCTCGGTCTGGCTCATCCCCGGTTGCGCACGCTGCGCCTTACCCATGAATTCGTGAAGTCGCACGGCAAGACCATTGATGTCCGGATCGGCAGCCGCGTCGCGAGCGAAGAGATTGCGCGATTCGAAGATGAGAGCGACGCCACCCGCTATCTGCGCTGGCGAACATACTTTTTGCGCGAACGTGGCCAAAAGCGCGCGAAAGTAAACATCATCAAAAAGAGCATTCAGCATCATCGCGACGCCAAGAAGAGGCCGGTTGCGGAGGCGATCGCGCCGGAGAGCGTCATCGCGGAAGTTGACGCCCTCGGGCCTGAAGCGCGCTTGTGTCAAAGCAGCGAGTTCGCGGTGTACGTGGCGCTTGCGGCGCAGATACCAAACGTGCTGCACGAAATCGGCCGGCTGCGCGAGATCACCTTCCGCGCCGTGGGCGAAGGCTCAGGGCTGGAACTGGACCTTGACGAATACGATCGGTACTACAAGCATCTGTTCGTCTGGGACATCAAGCAACGGCGGCTTGTGGGCGCTTATCGCCTCGGCGAAACGGCGCAAATCGTGAAGGCAAGAGGGGTGGGCGGACTTTATACGAGCACCTTGTTCAAGTATCACCGGGATTTTTTCACGAAGCTGGGACCGGCGCTGGAGATGGGGCGCTCATTCGTGAGGCAGGAGTATCAGCGGCAATACGCGCCGTTGCTGATGTTGTGGAAGGGAATCGGGAGTTACGTTTCCGCGCATCCGGAAGTGCCTGTGCTGTTCGGCGCGGTGAGCATGAGCAGCGATTACAAGCGGGCTTCGCGCGAGTTGCTGGTTCGTTTCTTCGAGCGCGAGGGGGCAAACGATCAGTCGGGCCTGGCGTCGATGGTCACGCCGCGCTGTCCGTTCCGCGGTTCGCTCATGCCTGATTGGGAAACGCGCTCAGCCATCAAACTGCTGTCGAGCGTTGACGACCTGAATGCTCCGATCGCCGACATCGAAACAGACGCAAAGGAATTGCCGATCTTAGTGAAGCAATATCTGAAACTGGGCGGCAGCATCCTGGCGTTCAACGTTGATCGCACGTTCTCGAACGTGCTCGACGGCCTCGTAATGGTGGATTTGCGAAAGACCAGGCGCGAAGCGCTGAATCGTTATCTGACCACGCAGGGAGCAGAGTCGTTTCTCGGCCATCATTGCGGAGTGGATACAGCTCTTCCAGCATAGATCGCTTTTGGTTCGTCTAACCGGACGTTCCTTTAACGCAGTGCTGGCAGCGGCGTGGCAAACCAGCCACGCTTTCTTTTTTGGGGCATTTTTGTGACGGGAGTTAGTTGATGCCGAGCTTTGCCAGGCTCATCTTACGGTCGTCCGGCAGGAGCGGGAAAAAACCAACGGCATCGGCCACCAGTTGTCCGTGGGCCGAGAATACCCACTTCGAAAACTGTAGAGCCGCGGGATTGGCCCCGCGCAACAGGTACCAGTACACGTAACGGCTGATGGGATATTGCACGGTGCGGATGTTGGCGGTCGTCGGTTCGACGGCGGCCGTGTGCGCCGTTTTGCGAATATTCAAAGCGTGAACTCCAGGCATGCCGCCGAAGCTTGCATATCCGATGCCGTTCGGCTTGCGTACGATCGTTTCAAGCAACTCCTTGGTAGACGCCCGGCCCCAATAGAGCGATTCTTCGCCATTCAGTACCACATGCTGGAAGTAGTCCTGAATGCCCGTGGTGCTCTCGCCCGCATAGAGCTCGATCTTGTCGTCGTGCCCGCCCACCTGTTTCCAGTTCGTGATTGAGCCAGTATAGATCGCCTTCAAGTCGGCCAAGCTCAGTTCCTTCACCGGGTTCGCGTCATTCACATAGACCACGATGGCCTCGATGGCGACGGGCACGCGGAGCGCTGCGGCGGTGCTCAGTAGCTCCCTGGTCTGCAGGATGTCTGCCGAGCGCGACGTCAGCGCGTTGATGCCAGGATTACCACCTTCCACTTTGATAGCAGCCGAGAGCCGTGGTTCGTCCATTGCCAGTAACTGTTTCCACTTCTGGCCGACAAGGATAAGGGTGTCCTGACCGACGACCTTGACGTTTTGCGCTTGTGCTGTCACGCACAGGAGCATGGCTACCGTGAAGGCCTGTACTAGCGAACGATGGCTGAAACGAGATCTATGGCAAGAGGAGTTATTCATAATTGGGGCCCCGATGAGTGCTGGTGGGTAACACTCATCGAGTGTGCAGGGAAGGAGTTACGACATGGTTAAAGCAGGATAAAAAAATTCTGCGCAGAAACTTAATCTGGTCAGCGCGAACTCGACGCCTTGCGCTGCCGCCGCCATTCGAGATAGGGGTTCTCAAGCGAGACGAAGTTGAATTTCCGCAACGCCTCCGCGTTGCCGGTCTCTACTTCGTTCAGAACGCGCTCCATCATTGCGTCTATGTCTGGTTGGCTCATGCCTGCGGTTTCGGTGTAGTACTTCCAAGGATTGATCCATACGCGATCTATGGAATTGGGGCTCATTCTGTTCTCCCAAACTGCGAACGTTGTCCATGCTTTGGGTTAGGGTCAACTCCGCACTGTAACCCTACTTGCAAAATGTTAACAGAAGATTAATTGTCGATGAATTAGGAAGGATAGAGGCAACCATCCATTCACATCCCTGGAAGCACTTGGCGTTCGCAGGCGCAGGGCGCGCCTACGCGACACCGAGAAAAAAATGCTCGATCGCGTCATCTTCGTCGTTATGCAGGTCGATGACGTTATGCAGGTCAGTCAGCGCGAATACCTCCGACACGCGCGAGCTTGGATTGCAGAGTTTGAGATCGCAGGAGGAGTTCAAGGCATACCGATGCAGCAGAACAATCATTCCGAGGCCGCCGCTGTCGACAGCGGTAATGCCTGCCAGGTTCAACAGCACGCTTCGGCTCTTTTCCATGGCCGAGGTTACCGCATGGAACAGGTAATCGGTCTCGCGGGCCACGACGATGCGGCCTGAGCAGTCGAGGATCGTGATTTCCCCGAAGGTGCGCTTTTCAATCTGAAGCTGTTCGTTAGTCATGCTCTGATTCTCAGGCATGAGCGTTTCAGGGAAGTTAAGGACAAGAAAAAAGTCCGTGACTACCACTTGACGTTCAGTAGGCTTGCCAATACGTGCTGTGGGACTGTTTGCGAAAGTACTCAGGGTGCCGGCTTCGAATCGCAGTCGTCAAAAATAGCCGCAGGATTTTGCCATGCCCCATTTTCTGGAAGCGCCGATTCGTGCTGTGAATCCCGCCGCGAATCGAGCGGAAGCGCCGGCGCGCAAACTGGCGCGTCAACTGATAATCTTCGGCGTAGAGCGCCTGCTCGTCGAAACCGCCCAGTTCGTTGAAGCGCTGCCTGTCCACCAGCATGAACATGCCAGTCGCAAACGGCTTGTGAAAACGCGACAGGCGTTGCGCCAGATTGTTGCACCTATACAACATGCGGTCGGCGAAGGTGCCATCGGGGCAAAGAATGTCGGTTGTGAGACAGTGCAGAGACTTCGCCTTCATCAGATCGATGGCGCGGCCAACGAGGGTTGAGTCGGCCAGTTCGATATCGGCGTCGAGGAAGAGGACGAAGCGGCTGTTCGCCAGTTTCGCGCCGGCATTGCGGCCGGTCGAGGGCAATCCGCCGGTGATGATTTCAATCGTCAGCCGAGGTGCGAAGCCCATTGCGAGTTCGACGGTCCGGTCGGTCGAGGCGGCATCAGCAATAAGCACCCTGGTAGTCCGCATCAGCGGGTAATCCTGGCTGGCGAGTGACGTCAGCAGGCGCGGCAGCAGTAGCTCTTCGTTCCTGGCTGGTATGACAATAGTCAGTTCCGTCGACGTATTCATGGATCGTGATCTCCCGCTCGCTTATAGTGATATAGGCAGGACGCTCGGTTGTCCAGCAGCCGGTGTTGTAGTAGTGGACGTCGCGCCTCTCGGCGGATGCGGGCTCGTGGGTATGACCGCAGAAGACGCGCTGGACGCCCAGGGCCGCGGCATGGGCGAGTGCGCCATCGGCGACTTTCGCTTCCAGTCGCAACCATCGCGTGTTGAGGCGGTCGAGAAACCGCGCGAAACGCTTCTTCTTCGAATCCAGCTTCTGGATCAGAAGAAAGACGAGGCCGCCGAAACTGCTCAGCATGAACCTGTCTTTCAGAACAAAGGAATCAAACTGATGGCCGTGGATGGCAAGATGCTTCTCGCCGTCGAACTCCCACAAATACTCCTTGTAGGCATGAACGCCGACCAGGTGCGACATCACATCCACGAGTCCGAAGTCATGATTGCCTTCAACCCAGACAACCTCCACGTCGCGCTTCGGATTCGAGAGTTTGCGGATGAATGAAAGAAAGGCCCAATGCTCTTTCTTGAGGCGTCGAAAGTTGAGGTCGCAGAAGATGTCGCCCAGCAGAATCAGACGACGGAAGGTCATGGCCTGCAGAGCTTCGAGGGCCTCGCGCGCCTTTGAAGTTTCCGATCCAAGATGCAGGTCAGAGAGAATCACCGTGTCATACGATGGCCGTACCATGCACAATTATTGTGGCAATCGTGGGTTACATCGCAGTAAACGGGTGGTTAAATATTGGTGAATTCTGCAACGGTTCGGGGCACGATACATCCGTTTAACTCTGCATACCGCGCAACCAGTTCCGGGGTGAGGCCGTTCGCCGCGATGATCTGCCGGAACACCGCGGCGCTGGGACGGGCGGTTCGCGCCTGCGTGTTGTGGTCGAGTTCGTAAAGCCCGAAGCGAAGACGCCAGCCTTCGGCCCACTCGAAATTGTCGGTCAGCGACCAATGAAAATAACCCCGCACGTCGTAACCGCGCTTCAGTAAGTCGTTCATGCGTTGAGCCGCGTTTACTAGCAGCCACGGGCGTATCCGGTCGCTCCTATCAGGCACGCCATTCTCGAGAATGTAGATGGGCTTGCGATCGGCTCCGGCGAATTCGACGGCTCGCGTCAAAGCGTCAGGGGAGCACTCGCCATAGGCACAGTTCGCTCCGGGATCGCCTTGGGGAACATGCTCGGGGACGAAAATACGCGCGAACATCGTGTCGGATGCTGCCGGGTCGAGCTTCACGTGCAGCCTGCTGTACACATTCAAACCGACGAAGTCGTATTTTCCCGTGGCCTCGCCCGCGCTCTCGGCAAGGCGGTTCCACGGAGCGCGCACTTGCCCGGTTCGTAGAAGATCGAAAAAGCTCCCGTTGAACACGCTGTCAAAAATGCCGGCGATGAGCCGATCACGGGAGCGTGCAGTGCCGGGCTCGAACAGGACGTAGTTTTGCGCCCATCCCACGTTGGCGCTCGGCTGGAACGAATGGATGATGCGGTAGGCGGCGGCGTGACACTTGGCCATGCGAGCCAGGCAAAGCAGCGCTGATCCGAGATCGCCTTTACGCCCTGGGGGGAACTCCCCGAGCAAGTAGCCGAAGGTGCAGTACACGTTGGGCTCGTTGAAGGTTACCCAGTCCGAACAATGATGGCGCAGGCCCTCGATGGTCCGAAAAACAAAGCGGGAGAAAGCGTCGATTGCGTCGGGCGCGAGGAATCCGCCGCGCTCCTCGAACCATTGCGGATGCGTGAAGTGATGCAGCGTGACAAACGGCCTGATACCGCGATCAAGCATTTCACGCAGCAGCGACGCGTACTGCGTCAGCACGTCCTTCCGCCACCAGCCCTCTCTCGGCTCCAGCCGGCTCCACTCGACCGAGATGCGCGCGGAGTTTACGCCGAGATGCTGCATCAGCTGAAGGTCAGCTTCGGGGTTCTGCCAGAAGTCACATGCCGAGCCACTGCGGCTGCCATCGCGGATGTGGCCGCCGGCCTCCCAGCTGGCCCATTGGTTGTGGAGATTGCCGCCCTCCACCTGGTGCGCTGAACTGGATACTCCCCAGAGAAAATGTTCGGGAAAACGAAGCATCAGATCCGATCACCAGGGGTTGGTGCATTCACCCACTTCGACAATTACAGCCGCTTTCCGTCACAGCATGGTTACGCAAAAGTGAATTGTCGATGAATCGCGCCCGCCGTCGTTTCCGCTATTCACGCGATATTCATATTGCCGTAACCGCAGTTCAACAACTCTGGATTACAAAGAACTCCGTAGTTCCAGCAAATTGAGGAGAGAACATGTTACGACGTTGCGCGTTACTGGTGTGTCTTCTTGCGTTGATTGCGTCCGTGGCTGGTGCGCAGACAATGCTAAATGGAGCGGGTGCGACCTTTCCATACCCGATCTATTCAAAGTGGTTCAACGAATATCATAAGATTCATCCCGAGATTTCGATCAACTATCAGTCGATCGGCAGCGGCGGCGGTATCAAGCAGGTACTGGTCGGCACAGTTGATTTCGGCGCGTCCGACGGCCCCATGACCGACGAGCAGTTGGCCCAGGCGAAGGTCAAGATCCTGCACATTCCTACGGTTCTCGGCTCCGTGGTCCCGGCGTACAACCTGCCCAGCGTCAAGAGCGAGCTGAAGTTCACTGGCCCGATTCTCGCTGGCATTTTCCTCGGCAAGATCAACACCTGGAACGATCCCGCTATCGCCAAGGCGAACCCCGGCGTCAGCCTCCCCGGTGACCGCATCGTTGTTGTGCATCGTTCGGACGGCAGCGGCACCAGCTACGTTTACACGGACTACCTCTCCAAGATCAGCCCCGAATGGAACAGCTCTGTCGGCAAGGGAACCGCGGTCAAATGGCCCGTCGGCCTCGGCGCCAAGGGCAACGAAGGTGTAGCCGGCATGGTCCGCCAGATGCCCGGCGCGATCGGCTATGTTGAGCTGATCTACGCACTCCAGAACAATATTTCGTATGGCCCCGTGCAGAACGCCGCAGGCCAGTTCGTGAAGGCGTCGCTCGACAGCACGACCGCCGCAGCCGCCTCGGTGAAGCAGATGCCCGCCGATTTCCGCGTGTCCATCACCAACGCTCCGGGCAAGGAAGCCTACCCAATCTCCACCTTTACCTGGTTGCTGATCCCGACCAAGGCCGCAGATCAGGGCAAGCAGAAGATCATTGTCGACTTCCTGAACTGGATGGTTGATCAGGGACAATCGCAGGTCACGCAGTTGAGCTATGCGCCGCTTCCGTCAAACGTTGCCGAGAAAGTCCGAGCAGCGATCAAGACGATCCGGTAAGCCCGCCTTAACGAAGAATTGAAGTTTTGCGATTCAAGGAGACGAAGAATGAAGTTTAGCAAGTGGGCCAGTATTTTATTGCTGTCAGCCACGGTGTGGGCTCAGACAGCGCCGACAACTCCGGCAAAGAAAACCGTTAAGAAACCTGTTGCGAAGAAAGCCGCGGTGGTGGCGGAGCCGGCCGCCACCGCAGCGGAAGTCAAAGAACTGCGCGACGCGCTCGCCGCTCAGCAGCAGCAGATCGAACAATTGCGCGGCCAACTGCAGCAGCAAACATCGGCCGCTCAAGCCCAGGTACAGCAGGCACAGACGCAGGCTGCCGCCGCGGAAACAAAGGCCACCGACGCACAGGCCGCCCTCGATCAGCAGAAACAGAGTGTCACGAAGCTTTCTTCCGACGTGACCGATCTCGCGGGCAATCTGACGAGCACCGCCACGCAGATGCAGGACGATCAGCAGAAGGTGTCCTCGCTCGAAGGCATCATGAGCCGCTTCCGCTTTAGCGGCGACATGCGTGTCCGCCAGGAAGACTTCTTCCAGAGCTACACCGGATGTACTAACTGTCCCGCCCGCGTTCGCGAACGCATCCGCGCCCGCTTCGGATTCGAAGGCAAGCTCACGGATGACTTCATCGCTGGCATTTTCATGGCCACCGGCATTGTCACCGATCCGACCTCCACGAACGAGACTTTGACCGCCTCGTTTGAACGCAAGAACATCACTCTCGACCGTGGTTACATCACCTATCAACCGCAGGCGCACAAGTGGCTCCAGTTGACCGGCGGTAAATTCGCCTACACCTGGATTCGCACCAACCAGACCTTCGATCCGGATTTGAACCCCGAAGGCTTCAGCCAAAAATTGTCCTTCGACGTCAAGAGTCCTTTCCTCAAGAACGTAACGTTTACGGGCATGCAGTTGCTCTTTAACGAAGTCAAGAGCTTTGCTAGCGCGACCACCTGCCCGGCAGGTTCCACGGATCCGCTAGCCATGTTCTGCCAAAACGGCCAAAACACCCATGGCGCTGATTCCTTCGCGGCGGGTGGTCAGGTTTCAGCGAAGCTGCAACTCGGAAACCGCGTAACTCTTACGCCTGCGTACACCATTCTGAACTGGCGCAACGAAGACAGCCTGCTGAATAACCCTGCAACGGTGCTTGCGGGTGTTACGGGCTCTTCTCCCGCCAATACCACGCCCTTCGCCAACGGACTCACGAATTCCACCAGAACCATCGCGGGAACTAACGGCGTCACCACCACGGTGTTCCGCTCCCAGTTTCTGTACAGCGACGTGATTCTGGACGCGAACATCAATACGGGCGTTGCCAAGTATCCCTGGCGGATTGTCGGCGAGTACCTGGACAACCTGAACGCGGCGTCCCACCCCGTTGACTCGAGGGGGAACGTGCTGACGAACCTTGGCAGTCAGTCGCAACTCTACAAAGTTGAGACCTACATCGGCCAGCAGAAGAACAGGAACGACGTGCAGTTCGGATACGGCTGGTGGAGACAGGAACAGGATTCGGTGCTCGGTTCCTTCAACGAAAGCGATCAGCGCGCCCCAACCAACATCCTGCAGAACTTCTTCCAGGGATCGTGGCTGGTCCGCAGCAACGTCACCGCCGCCGCTACGTTCTGGTACGGACGCACGCTAAACAGCGGTTTGCAGAATGCCGCCCTGGCGACCGGCTTTGTCGGTGGCCTAGGCAAAGTCGAGCCTTACCTGAAGCGCATGCAATTCGACCTCATCTACAAATTCTAGAGATTTGTAGCTGCCTTGAAATGGGCGCCGGTCAACCAGCCGGCGCCCCATTTTTGGAAATGGAGTATATGGCTCAGCCGGTGCCCCAAACCGTTTTTGTGGTCGAAGACGATCTCGACATCACCCGGCTTGTGCGACTTCATCTTGAAGCCAACGGGTTTGAAGTTGCCTGTTTCACAAGCGCCCAGCCAGCTTTGACGGCTGCGGCAAAGCAGGCTCCCTCTGCCATTCTTCTCGACATCATGCTTCCTGGGACCATCGATGGCCTGGACGCCCTGCAGCGGATACGCAAGAAAGCGGACCTCGCCGAGACTCCCGTCATCATCATGTCTTCGCGGGCATCGGAGGAAGACCGCATCCTCGGCCTCGAACTTGGAGCGGACGATTATATCGTCAAACCCTTCAGCCCCAGAGAACTTGTGGCACGCGTCAAATGCGTGCGGCGTCGTATCAAGTCCGAGCCCGCAACGGAGCTGAGGCTCAACGACGTGGTTATCGACACCAAAGCCATGACCTTGACGCTCAAAGGGAAGAGGATCGACATCACGATCACTGAATATCGGATCATGGAAAACCTCGTGCGCGCTCCGGGGCGCGTCATCAGCCGCTCTGAGTTACTCAACGCCGTTCGGGGGGATCTTCCCGCCGTCGACCCGCGCATGATCGATGTCTATGTTTGCCGCCTGCGCGACAAGATGGGAGAGAGTCGCGAAAAGCCCGAGTACATCACGACCGTTCGCGGCGTGGGGTATCGCTTCGAAGCAAGCGACCGTAAAGAGGATGTTTGCTAGACCGGTTCCCGTATTGCCGGATTCCATTTGACCCCGGTTTCGAGATACTACAGGTTTCGAGAGAAGGCGTTTCGAGGTGCGGCTGGTTTCGAGGAATCTTTCTTGCCGTCCTCGCGCCTTTGAATAAGGAGGAGCGAAAAGCGGAATGAGAATTAGCCATTAGCTTTTAGTTCGCCAGCTGTTAGTGAAAGCGGAAAGAAACAGCCCTCAGCCGTCAGCTTTCAGTTGACGTGTTCCTTGCGCGCAGTGAACGTTGTAAGGAGGAGCGAAAAGCGGAATGAGAATTAGCCATTAGCTTTTAGTTCGCCAGCTGTTAGTGAAAGCGGAAAGAAACAGCCCTCAGCCGTCAGCTTTCAGTTGACGTGTTCCTCGCGCGCAGTGAACGTTGTAAGGAGGAGCGAAAAGCGGAATGAGAATTAGCCATTAGCTCTTAGTTCGCCAGCTGTTAGTGAAAGCGGAAAGAAACAGCCCTCAGCCGTCAGCTTTCAGTTGACGTGTTCCTTGCGCGCAGTGAACGTTGTAAGGAGGAGCGAAAAGCGGAATGAGAATTAGCCATTAGCTTTTAGTTCGCCAGCTGTTAGTGAAAGCGGAAAGAAACAGCCCTCAGCCGTCAGCGTTCAGTTGACGTGTTCCTCGCGCGCAGTGAACGTTGTAAGGAGGAGCGAAAAGCGGAATGAGAATTAGCCATTAGCTTTTAGTTCGCTAGCTGTTAGTGAAAGCGGAAAGAAACAGCCCTCAGCCCCCAGCGCTTATATACCTCAGGGGCTAAAGCCCAGAGTGGACGAGGCTTGCAGAGGCACGGCTGAAGCCGTGCCCTACCCAATTCCCATCAGGCGGCCGGCGCACTGGCTAATTGCACCGTTTTCCGGGTGCGACGGCACTGGAAGATGTTGGAACTCCAAGGTCCCAGCTCAACGTATAGTCCCTGCCCCTGCATCTCGTCGCCGTTGCGGTCATAGCTCGCGCCGGAGAGGGTGTCCATCAGACGCCACGTCTCACCGGCCGCGTCGCTCCACGGTACCGATACGCGGGCTTGCACGGCTTTATCGCTGAGGTTGACCACGATGAGATATCGGTCGTCGTCCTTGACCCAGTTCCAGGCGACGACGTTTTGGTAGCTTGGATTGTCGGGCCAGCCCGTGCGGTCGCACAGGCTCCAATGGCCGTTGCGGAACATAGGGGCGTCAATGGCTTTCAGGAGCTTCTTGTAAAAGGACTGCAACCCCAGATCCGCGGGTTCCTCGGCACGTCTGCCCAAAAAGACGGGAACTCTTATTTTTCGACCTTCAAACTGTCCTTCATGGAAAAGTCTTGCTCCCGGAAGAGTAGCTGTTGTCACCGCCGCGGCTCGTTCCTTTGCAGGTGAAAAGGTCGCTGCCGCGCGAGGCTCGTCATGGTTTTCCAAGAAGCGAAGGAGTTTCTCCTGGTAGCCTAGTTCGGCGCACAGGTGAAGCCGAACACTCTCTGCGTTGTCATGCTCCAGCCTGTCATAGAGTCTCTTGTCGTAACAGAAATTGAAGCCATTCTGTTGCAGTTCCCATTCCATATCCCAGTAGGCCTCGGCGACGAAGAGAAAGTCCGGATGAACTTTCTTGATGGCTGGAATGACGTCAGACCAATACTCGGTTGCGGGCCGTTGACCGGCACGACTGCCCCAGGTGCGTTCGAAGATCGGGTTCAGCATAAGCATCGCCATGTCGCAGCGGACACCATCGCACTGATCGGCGATGCTGGAAATGGTGTCAATCACTGCCTTGCGGAGGCCTGGCTGAAAAGCGTTCAACTGCAATACATCCTGCCATGCGGGGAAATAGGGGTCCCGCCCGCAAGCAAAAACCCGCCCCTCTATCGTGACGAAGGAGGCAGGATCGTTCCTGGCATCCTCGGCGTTTCCTTGAACAAAGTATTCGGGATGCGCGCTGGCCCAGGGATGGTCGGGCGCGACGTGGTTCGGGACAAAATCGAGCAGGAGGCGCATGTTCCGTTTCGCGAGTTCCTTGCGCGCAACGGCAAGACCGCGAGGCCCGCCCAGATGCTGGTCAACAACGTAGCGGCGCACGCAATAGGGAGATCCCACATTGTCCTGGGGACGAAAGTCGGGCAGGGCTCGCCGAAAATCGTCAAGCAGATTCTTGTTCTGATTGGCAACCGCGATGCCAGCGGGACTGCGCTCCCAAACTCCCATCAGCCAAACCGCGTCGAAACCGTAGTCGGCGATGGCATCCCATTCCGCTGAAGGAACGGAACCCAAGTCCAACGACTTTCCGGATTTCTCGGCCAGACCGGAAAGCCAGACCCATGTACTGATTTCGTAAATTGTTGGATATTGCGGCCAGTTTGACATGTCTCCTCCTTTGCTTCATTTACGCGAATCGCAAGCCCGGAACGACATCTCGTTGCTCAGGAGGTATCGTTCCGGACCAGAATCAACGAGTTCAGGTGGCTGCGGAAAACGCGATTACGCGGCGATTCTCTCAGTCACCTCGGTCTCGACAACGTGCCGGATGAGGCGTCCCGTCCGTTCAGCGAGGGCCAGCTTGTCGGCCAAACAGCTTTCAATCAGCACCCCGACGGCATAGTGCCCGGTAACGTCGGCTGCCGCGGTCAAGGCAACGTACTGGCCTATTCGGAGGTGAATAAGGTGAATCGCCTTGCTGAGGATGTAAAGATGCTTCGCGACCGGGTTCTGGATTTCGCCCAGTTCCTTGCGAAAATCCTCAACGAACACTTCTTCAAGGCGTCCAGTTAACTGCATGGGTTTTTCGCCGATGAGCCTGAAACACTCATCCAGCCTGGCGACGATTTGGTCTGAGATGAAAACCCTTGCATTGAGGGCTTCCTTGACGTCCTGACGCTGCGCGGCCTGACTGAGCTCCTGGAAGATTTTAGTCGTCCGCTCGGTGCCTTGCCGGACGTTGCTGAGCGTCATTACAAAGAGGTCTTTTGGGGTTTTAGCTGCCATAGGTTTTTTACTCCTTATTGGTAAAGGTTTCGGTTTTGCTATGGGTTTCAGTAAATGCGACCACCTGAACTAATCGGATATCCGCCTAGTCGCGTCTCGAAATTGGAGCGCCGTTTCACGGTCAAGCGGCGCAAGATGAAATTGGTTAGCTTGTCTCACCGCAGTCACTGCTGGCCCCTCGTGAGAAGGCCGGCCACTGCGCCTCCGATGACAAGGATTGCCGGATTGATTTTGAAGCGAAGCAAGATCAAGAGGACTGAAACCGCGATGGCCCCAGTCGTTAAGCTGGTCACCGCGCCTCTCGCCATCGTGAAGCAGCCGGCAAGAAGCAGTCCGATGGAAACCGGCGCAAGTCCCTTCTGAATCGAGTCCCGCCACGGCCACTTATCGAGTTTGTTCCAAACGCGCCCTATGATGAGCGCAAGCAGGCCGGTAGGACCGAAGAAGGCCAGCAGGACAACCAATGCTCCTAAGAACCCAGCCGCCCATTGGCCGATCGCCACGATCATCATCATGTTGGGACCGGGCGCCATCTGTCCGACGCTGTACAAGTGAATGAGTTGCGGAAAGGTGAGCCAGTGGTGAACTCCGACGGTAAGAACCTTCATTTCGGGAAAGGCTGCCATGCCGCCACCGACCGTCAGTATCGAAAGGTAAGCAAAGACACGGATGAGCGCGGGTATCTGATTCACTGTTTTGAACCTTCCTTTGCTCCCCGTCTTGGGTGGTACCAGAGGATCGCAAGCAGGCCAACGGCGATCAACACGCGGGGAACAGGTTGATGAAGCCGGTTAACACCGATAACGGCAAGACCGACGAAGATGAGGTCGTAAGTGTGTGCCAGTGACTTCTGGCTTAGCTGCACAGCGGTCGCCAGGATCAGCCCCACGGCGGCCGCGGCTACACCCCTCAGCGCGGCCGTCACCAGTGGCCTGTCCCCGTGAG
Source organism: uncultured Acidobacteriota bacterium (assembly GCA_963777415.1). Classification (GTDB taxonomy): domain Bacteria; phylum Acidobacteriota; class Terriglobia; order Terriglobales; family Acidobacteriaceae; genus JAEZPW01. The sequence continues at coordinate 221,455 of CAVZQL010000007.1, read as the reverse complement.
CGCGATACGTGATGCCGACGCCGTACATGAGTACCGCGCCGGGCAGGCAAACGCCGAAGATCGCGGCCATCGCGCCCCAGAAACCGCGGAGGCGATCGCCCACAAGAACCGCCATGTTGGTGGCGTTAAGGCCGGGAAGGGACTGGCTGATGGCAAGCAGTTCGACGAATTCCTTGTCGGTCAGCCAGCGGTGTTTGCCGACGAGGCTGCTTCGCAAGTACGCCACAACGCCTCCGCCGAAGCTGGTGGCGCCGATCACGAGAAAGGTGACAAAGATCCTGCCGATCGTCACTGTGCCGACCGTCGCGGGCGGCGCGACCTGAGGCGGCCCAGGTTGATTCGCAGTTATCCTGACTGGTTCACTCATGGCTTTGCGGTTCGTTACCTTTCAGGCGGTACACCATACCCGTCTTGGTCGTCCCCAGCGAGATCCAGTCCTGCACATCCTGCTGGAGCGAGATGAAAAACTGTTCAACGAGTTCCTTCGGTTTGTGATGGACGTCCTCTTTGCGGTCGAACTTGACCTGGAAGGCGAACTCTCCCACGAGTGACTTGTGCTCGCCCCGGGTGCGCCACAGCGACACGTCGCACTTGGCTACGATTGCTTTGCCGAAGTCCAACTGCCCGAGCGGTAGCAGGACCTCCTCGACGATCCCCCCGTTAACCAACTCCACGTGTTCGTCCTCCGACTTTTTCAGCGCAGCTAAGATCGGGAAAATTCGGCCAATCGCCGCCATTGAGGTGCGATCGGGGTCGTGTATCTGGCTCAACCCAAACTGGCAATTGTGTGAGTACAGGAGTCGGAATCCGCCGATTCTATCTTTGAGAGGCAGGGCTTCCGCCTTGAATTTGATGCGATACTTCCCGGAGATGTTCGGGCGGACGTCGATTGACGCAGCGGTTTTTTCGTCAGGATGACGAAACTTAAAAACGACTTCGGGATCGCCCACGGGGAATCCATCAACGTAGCAGACGCGTCGCCGCAAGATGAACGCGTTGTTATAAAGACGGAAGTCCGGGGTGTCGCCGAAAATTATCTCGCGGATTTCTGGGCTCTGGCCTGTACTCGCGTCAGCAACAAATCCGACTTTGAGATTTTTCGCCGTTCGCTGGACGAGTTTGCCGAAATCGCGGAAGCTCTCTACCGCGGTAAAGCGGTCGGGTTTCAGGATGAGCTTCGCTTCGAGATACTGGACACGATCTTGTGGATGACCATCAGAATAGGCTGCAATTGGTGCAGCAGCTTCCAGCACTGTCCCCGCATTTTTCTTAGACATTGTTGTCACTCCAGTGACGGAACTCAGGTCAGAGCGCAGTTCGAGTTTGCTTCAATTGTATGAGTTGGTTTTACTGCCGAGGGAGGCCAGGGTCTACTGCGAGAATTACCAGTCCGAATGAAATTTGCTAAGCAGAGCTCCCCACCCCCCTACTGCAACTTTTACCAGTTGCCGGCAAACTGAACGCCTCCTACATTGAAATTTTGGTAAGGGAAATCGTGCCCTGCTCTAGCCAGCGGAATGTGGCGCGTTTTTTTTACCGCGAAACGGTGTAACACGGAACGAGAGGCCAACCTCACAGAGGCGGACCTGCTCATAAACCCAGGGGGAGCTAGCTATGAACGACAATGCTGAGGGAAAGCGGCTCGAAGCAGCTCGAAAAGAGAAGATACCGTGGCGCAAATGGGGGCCTTATTTGAGCGAACGCCAGTGGGGAACCGTGCGCGAAGACTACAGCGAAAACGGGGACGCCTGGGGCTACCTCAGTCACGATCAGGCCCGTTCGCGTGCTTATCGCTGGGGCGAAGACGGTCTGGCCGGCATCTCCAACGAGAAGCAGCAGGTCTGCTTCGCCCTCGCGCTCTGGAATGGCAAAGATCCAATCCTCAAGGAACGTCTGTTCGGACTTACGAACAATGAGGGTAATCACGGCGAGGACGTCAAAGAGTACTACTTCTATATCGACAGCACGCCTACGCATTCGTACATGAAATATCTGTACAAGTATCCACAACGTGAGTACCCGTACGAAAACTTGGCTAGTACGAACCGGCAGCGGAACCGCTACGAGTTCGAGTACGAGCTGCTCGACACGGGCATTTTCAACGACAACCGGTACTTCGACGTGTTCGTCGAGTATGCGAAAGAAACGCCCGAGGACGTCCTGATCAAGATCACCGTCTGGAATCGAGGGCCTGAGGCGGCGTCGCTCCACATTCTTCCGACAGTATGGTTCCGGAATACGTGGTCATGGTCGCAGGGTGCTCCGAAACCGTCGTTGCGGCAAGTGGATGGAGTAAAGGGCGCAAGTGTAGTTGCGACGTCGCATCCGGAGTTGGGGGAGAGATTCCTCTACGCCGAGGGCGCCCCCGCGCTTCTCTTCACCGAGAACGAAACGAATAACGAGCGCATATTCGGCACACCCAATCGCTCGCCGTATGTGAAGGACGGGATCGACAACTCAATCGTGAGTGGCCGCGCCGACGCGGTAAACCCGGACCGGACAGGAACAAAGGCAGCCGCGCATTACGAAGTCACAGTCGGCGCCGGAGAGAGCAAGGTCGTTCGCCTGCGTCTCACCGACACTGCCCCCGACCGCCTGAAGGAAGCGTATGCAGCCTCTAAGGGAGACCCCTTCGGGAAGCACTTCGACGAAGTCTTCAGCGCACGTCTGCGCGACGCGGATGAGTTTTATGCGTCCATTACGCCAAGCAAAGTCGGAGAGGACGAAGCGCGCGTGATGCGTCAGGCGCTAGCGGGAATGCTGTGGACCAAGCAGTACTTCGGTTTCGATGTGGATACGTGGCTTGTGGAACATGGCGTCGACCCGATGCAGCAAGCCGGCCGGCGAATACGCAACAGTGAATGGTTCCACATGATCAACGAACACATTATCTCGATGCCGGACAAGTGGGAGTATCCCTGGTATGCGGCGTGGGATTTGGCTTTTCACACCATCGCGCTATCCACGGTCGATCCGGAGTTCGCGAAAGAGCAGCTTGAACTGATGCTGACAGAGGAGTTCCTGCATCCGACCGGCCAGATTCCAGCCTACGAGTGGAATTTCAGCGACGTTAACCCGCCCGTTCACGCCTGGGCCACCATTTTCACTTATAGGAATGAGCAAGCTCTTCGCGGCCAAGGTGACATCGATTTCCTCAAGCGGTCTTTTGCAAAGCTGATGCTTAACTTCAGTTGGTGGGTGAACCGCAAAGACCGATTTGGCAGAAACCTTTTCGAAGGGGGATTTCTAGGCCTGGATAACATCGGCGTGTTCGACCGTAGCGCGGAGTTGCCCACCGGTGGCCATCTCGAGCAGGCTGACGGCACGGCATGGGTGTCGCTGTTCTGCCAAAACATGTCGGAGATGGCGGTGGAGTTGGCTGCCTACGATTCCTTCTACGAAGACATGGCCATGAAGTTCTCCGAGCATTTCCTTTGGATTGCCCGCGCCATGAATCACACAGGTCCTGGGGGAATGTGGGACGAAGAGGATGGGTTCTACTACGACGTACTGCGGCTTCCCGACGGCAACGCGCAGCGTCTCAAGGTGCGTTCCATGGTGGGCTTGCTGCCGCTCTGTGCCACCACCGTCATCGAGCCGTGGCAGCGCGAGAGGGTGCCGCGGGCGGCGACGATTCTGCAAGAGCGTATACGCAAGATGCCCGAACTGCTCGAGAGCATCCATGCAACCGGGAAGGGCCATCAGGGTTATGGCGGGCGCGGCATCGTCGCACTGGTGAATCAGGACCGGTTGCGCCGAATTCTGTCGCGCATGCTCGATGAGAACGAGTTCCTCAGTCCTTACGGCATTCGGGCGCTGTCGCGGTACCACGCCGATCACCCTTATGTCTTCTATGTGAATGGCCAGGAATACAGAGTGAATTACCTCCCGGCGAATCGGACACCGGCATGTTCGGTGGCAACTCCAACTGGCGCGGCCCGATCTGGATGCCCGTGAACGCGCTGCTGATCCGCGCACTGTTGCAGTTCTATCTGTATTACGGCGACAACTTCAAGATTGAGTGTCCGACGGGATCGGGCAAGATGATGAACCTTTTCGAGGTCGCTCACGAGATATCAAACCGGCTCACGAATATCTTCGTCCGTGATAAAAAAGGCCGGCGACCGGTGTACGGCGGAATCGAGAAGTTCCAGAACGACCCGTACTGGCGCGACTACATCCTTTTCTACGAGTACTTCCACGGAGATAACGGCGCGGGCCTCGGGGCCAGCCACCAGACCGGTTGGACCGGTCTCATCGCTAAACTGATTGAGCTCTTCGGCCGTCTTGAAGGGCGTCAGATGCTCGAGGCCGGTAGAGCGGGCGCATTTGAGCGGCGTCCTTCGGATGCCATCGCCGCCGACTAGAGCACTGGCTTGTCGAAGGCGAGCGCGGGCAAGAAAGAGGAAACCCCATGAGATCTCTCCTTGTTCGTATGGCGATATGCGGACTGTTAGCACTGGGCCCGCAGATCGGGATCGCGCAGACAATCGTTCGCATTGCGCCTCCGCCGCCCGTTCACGCCGGTGTCGTTGGAAGGCCGCCAGCCGCGGGATATGTCTGGACCGAGGGATATCAGCGTTGGGATGGCCGGAAGTACGTGTGGGTCCCGGGACGCTGGCTTCGTCCGCCACGCGCAGGCGCCGTGTGGGTCGCCCCAGTGTGGGTTCGGCATGGAAACGGTTGGGTTTTCCGAAGTGGACACTGGCGTTAAGCGATCCCGGCAACAAACAAAAAAGCACTATTGTGATGGAGCGTAGTACCCGGTTTTGGCGGCCACATGCATCGGTGGCAGCCCTTTGGGAAGCGCCAATTTGACTTTGATCTTGTGCCATTTGCCATCATGTGGAGTATTGGACGCCCTATAACCGAGGACATACTGATTCCGGAGCAAGTTTCCGATCATGGCGGCCGCCGCAGTTAATTCGTCAGGGTTCGCGACGGCAAATGTCCGACCGCCCGATATGCTGGTAATTTCACTCATTATTGAGGGGCCGAGTCGTTCTTCGGTCGTTTTGGGAATTTAGTCGTAAATGCCGATGGCATAAGCTTGTACGTCAGACTCTTTTATCAAGTCCTTGATGTCGTCGACCGTGTATCGGCTATGGTTGTCCCCACCATCGGAGATGATTAGCAGCGCCTTTCTCTGATGCTTTGCGCTTTTCATTTTGCTCATCCCAAGATATATAGCGTCCATCAGTGCCGTAGATCCTTTGGGTTTCAGGTACATCAGCCTGTTCTGGATTTCACCCACGTTCTGAGTAAACGGAGACAGAAGTTCGGGTCTGTCGCCAACCGTGATCAACAAGAACTCATCCTGGGGGTTGGCGGATTTGAAGAACTCCACTACCGCGTCTCGGGCCTGGTTGATCTTGTCTTTCATGCTGCCGCTTGCGTCGAGGATCACGCCCAGTGAAATGGGGGCGTCCTCACTGGAGAAGTTCTGGATGTACTGAGGCCTGCCCGCCTCATATACTTGGAAATTTTCCCTTTCCATTCCCGAAACCGGGCGATTGTCCGAATCAGTGATAGTGACCGGAACCAGCACCAGATCGACGTCTTTGACCAGGGGCTCTGTATGCATATCGAGCGCCGGCTCCAGACTATTCGGCGTGGGAGATTTTGCCGCGCTCTCGCGCGGCGCGATGTGCACATCCGCCTCGGATGTTTCTTGTGCCCCGACCGGGCATGACAATAACGCGATCACGAGGGCCGCAAAAACAGCGAACATCAGTTGTACCGCGGGAATTGTGACGTGCGATGCGTTGAGACGAAGCTTTGGGATGACTCCATGCGATGGCAAGTGATCCACCCTTTCCAGGATCTCGCAGTCCTGTCGCCCTTAGTCACCAGGCGAACAAACTCTTTTTGAATGGTCGATAACGTTTGATGCCCGGTACGTTAGCGAGGGTGTTGCTCTACGCCGTCAAAAGTGGCGGCGTTTTGCTGAGTGCACGGAGAGATCCATTGCCTGGGGCGGGGTATTGTAGATTTCCCGAGACGACTGTCCGATTTGCCAGTATCCACGCCGGTGGTTTTGTTGCATAAATTGCAACAGCAGATACATCGGGCAAAACTCATATGTTCATGGCGACCGGACTATTTGGCATTCAATCCGCTGTGGCGAGGTCCGTATGGCACCTGATAAAGGCGAGCGGTATCCTATGGCAGCAAAGTATCCCTCAATCCGCGTCGGATAAGGTTCTGGAGTTCACGAGTGTATGTGTCACGGTTGCGCTCGGAATTGTCTTGATAACGATAGTTACAGCCTTGTGGCTCGTGTTCAGACTAGCGAGAACACAAGAGGGAGCACGGCAGCAAGAAGAGAGTAGTTGTACTTCCCATAGTTCTACTTCCCATTGCAAGCGGCGGTCACACAAGAGAGCACGCGCGGCTTAATTTTTAATGGCGGCTCTGAATCAGAGCCGCCAATGTGAAAGGTCACTAAACTAACCCGCGGAACCGGCCGCTACTCCTTTGTTCACGAGAACCTTGATTTCCACCCGCCGGTTGTCGGCTCGCCCCGACGCTGTTTCGTTGGAAGCGACCGGATCTGAAATGCCCATCGCCCCAGGCGCCACAATGTGTCGAGGAGCGACGTTGCACTCCTGCATCAAATACTCGATGACGGATTGCGCGCGGTCCCTGCTCAAGGTCTGGTTCATCGCAGCATTTCCAGACGAGTCCGCGAAACCCTTTACCTGGATGATGGCTCCCTGGACATTCGCCGTGCTTTTCGCCAAATCAGCTAACTCGGCTTTTTCCTTTTCCGAGAGCGTGCTGCTTCCCGGCGTAAAGAGCACAACCAGATCTTTCTTCACGTCGTAATCGGCCAGGTCCGCAAAGCGCTGGTCCGTTTCCTTCTCGTTCTTTTCTATGGTTTGTGTGTTTGCCGTGGTGGCTGCCTGGTTGGCCGCAACCGCTTGCTGGTTGGAAGCGATATTCTGCTTGTTTGCCTGAACGTTCTGTTGTGTCGGCGTCAAGCCAGCCTGGATCATGGTCGCGGTCTGCAGGTCCTGCTTGTTAAAGGTGATCGTGGACGCCACTAACTGTCCTTGTGCATTGGTGGTGCCCTTAACTTCGACGCGCAGACCTGGAATAAGCTCCGTCCAGGACACCTGTTGTTTCCTGAGGCCGAGACCTTTAGGATGCTGGACCTTCGTGTCGTCCGTGAGGGCAACCGTCGTGTTTGTGCCATCTGCAGTGCGCAGGGTCATGGAATCTCCCGTGCGTCCGGTGATGAAGCCTTTAACTTTTGTTTCATCGCCGCCGTACGCCGTCACCCATGCCACACAGCAAGTAACGAGAACTGAAGCTAAAATCAATCTACGCATTTTCATGGTGCACTCCGTTGTCTATTCCTCCGGCGCCGAGTTGATGATTCAGGGGCTATCGCCGTCCTTGCGCCCGCCTTCGATTAGTGTTGATTGTTAACTGGTCTCGAGTGTCAGGGTTTAGACCGCCGAGACGAGCACTTGCTCATTGCCCTCCTCCTCCGAAGCGGAAGCTGACTCCTGCCGAATGCGCAGATTGTTCTGCCACCGCGTGCTGTTGAAGTTGGGAAATGAGTTGGTTACGGTACTTGAAGAGCGAGAAATGACTCGGCAGATAGTCAAGCTGTATTGGCCGGATCGCGATCCGCCGATCGCCATGGCAAATGCATTCTGGGGGCTCCGGAACTTGACGACACCCGTTGGGATGAGCGAGTTTGCCACCGAAAAGCTTCTCACAAAAGCGCCCTTAGATAAGCGTCACAACTATGTTGGCCAGTCTAGGACGGAGCGCCATCTGGGCATACTGGCAAAACTGTCAGTGCACCGCCCAGCGCAGCTGTTGGTTCTTCCTTGCGAGAGATGCTGCGCAATACACCCGATTGATGGCGGGCTTTCCCCGATCTACTCTTTTAGGACCACCGCGATCATAGAGAGCACGCCCATTACGGCAACCATTCCGGCAAGCACGGTGGCCAGCGAATTGCGCCCGACTCCGGGCTTGTGTAACACGCGTGCCTCCCACCAGTGTTGTCCCACGGCAACCGCGAGCGCGAACAGGCCGGCACCTATCATTGCAATGGCAAAACGGCGCGGCCCGATGACCCCGGTCGATGCCGAGTGCCCTTCGCGGAAGAGATCGAAAAATTTGTAGATGCTGAAGCCGAACGAAATCAGCGAAACTGACGTCCGGATCCAGGCCATCATTGTGCGTTCGTTGGCAAGCCGGGTTCGCTCCAGCGCGAGTTCGGTATTCGAAGGAGTGACCGGTCCCGTTTCTGTTGCCGGAGAACCGCTCATAGATCTACCTCCTCATTGGGGTAATGGATCTCACGCCGGCCCCGCCGTCGTTTTTGCGCGCAGCCAACTTGCGTCGTGTTGCGATGCGGTTCACCGGACCGCGCACGAGTAAGTAGGGGATGACCGCCAAGACCAGTACAACCACAAGCGATTCGAAATAGTATATCCAGTGCAGGACGATGATTTGGTACACGCAATCGAGCGCTACCACAAATAGGAGAAGCTGCCCGATGGATTTCCAGCCGTCGTGCAGCAACTCCCGGCGCTGCGCAGGATTTGTGAAAAGCGCCCAAAAGTAAGGGGGCTTGCCCTCGCGGCTGTCCTTCAGTCCGCCGCGGACGGCAAGAAATATCGCCGTCGCAGGTTGCAGCACGACCCGGAACTTGAATGGACCGGTGGTTCGGGTTATCAGGTTCTCCCATATACGCGTAAACATGGGTTCGATCATTGTTCCCTTCCACTCCGCTCACTCTGAGCCGCAATCGCCGCCGATTGCCAAGGCCAATGGCCATCTAATTCGACCACCACCGACCAGCTAAGGAATGTTCGGATCACGACCAACGCGCCGAGTATTCCGACACCCTTGGGAGTCAGGTCCAGCAGGACTGTGTGAATGACATCCGCCGCAACCAGAAACTCGAGCGACAGCAAAAGCGAACGGCCGAACAACTGCTTATATTCGCGGTATGAGTCTGTGACTCCTCTCGACACATGCAGAAGAAAGCGCACTGAACCAAAGGAGATCGCGCCGACGATAACGATTACCGCCAGCACCTCGATTCCCCTTGACGAGAATTCAATCCATTGGGACATACTTGTACAACCGTGTCAGGCGGCGCGTTGAACTCACGCAGGCTGAGGTGGAGAGTAGAGGTAATGCGCCGCAGGCAGCAACTGTAACATGTAACAGCAGGCGAACGCGGGCACGGCGCGCAGTGTTGCGGTTGCTGGTGGCGGTCGGCGCCGCCGCGCTGACGGTGGAGTTTATCTCCCACAAGGGAACCTCCAATTTAACTCGCGGCTTTCTGCTGCATTACGTTGACGCCCAGCGGGACACGTGCCTCTACATGGGTTCCCATGCCGAGATGAGACGAGATCACGACAGAGCCCCCGACCTGTCGTAGCCGTTCCTCCATGCTGAGTATTCCGAGGCTCTTATCGTCCACCGAACAAACGTTAAACCCAACTCCATCATCGGAAATGCGCAGCACCACGTCGTCCCTATCGACGAACAGCTCCAGCCTCATACTACGTGCCTTGCTGTGTTTCTCGGCGTTATGCAGTGCCTCTTGGGCGACCCGGAAAAGCGCCAGGGACACGTCTTTGCTCAATAAGGTCGGGACGGTACGGATCTGTACGTCCACCTTGACACCCGGCGTTTGTTTGAACTCGTTGCCCAAACCGCGAAGCGCTCCCACGAGGCCAAGAAGCTCCAGCTTGGAGGGGTGCAGCCGGTGAGAGATGTGCTGCAAATCCTGCGAAGCCGCGGTCGTTTTGTTCCATAGCAAATGTAATCGTTCCCTCACCTGCGACCGGGGCAACTGCGGAACCGCGGTTTCCAGGCTCTGCAATTCGATGGCAAGAACGGCGAGTTGCTGGTTGATGTCGTCATGGAGTTCGCGGGCGATGCGATGGCGTTCCTCTTCCTGCGCGTTAATCAGGCGGCCGCTCAGGTCGCGGAGCGCCTGTTCGTCGCACCGGTGTCTGGCCATGAATTTGAGCAGAAAGGCGAGCAGTCCCGCTTGCACAATTATCACGGCGATGCCGGAGAGGACGTACCATTTGTACAGTTTCCAGGGACTGGAATCGAGGTTAATGACCGTGCTTGCTTCTGGCACGGTCGTTGGCGAGATGCCCCAGCGTTTCATTTCCCGGAAATCGAAAGCGTACCGCTGCATTCTCTGCTCGATGGATTGCCGGAAGGATTCAATGAACTGGGAGACGGTCGGACTATCTGCCCCTGTGTAGGAAAGCAAAAGGATCTGATATGGACGGCCCGGTTCGCGAGCACGCATGTGGCCCGACAGCCCGACAATTGCAATAAAGATCCAGAGAGCACGAATGACTATTCCGGCTGCAGGGGTCGGTCGGACCATCGGTCGCGCTCCATTTCTCCCGCCATCGGCATATAGGGATCTCTTACGCAAACAGGGGTTGGTCTCAGACGAACTGGCAATGGTTGACAGTAATCAAGATGCCCAGAACCCATTAGGGATGTATTGGGAATCTTTGATTTCCTGGTTAGCGGGCTGACGATTGGCGCGTCGCCAACTGACGTTGCAGGTCGATCATGGGCTGCTGGCTCACGCGGATCAAGCCTAGCTGCGGGGAATCAAGGTCGACGATTACGGTCAGCACCAGAGTAATAGCAAGCGTCAGCACACAAGTGGAGAAGAATTGGCGCTGCCGGTCGCCTAGCCCAAGGCTGTAACCAACTACGCTGACCGCCAACAAGGCGACACATCCATTCATGTAGATCACTGGCCTGGGCACGTGATTGTTGTAAGCCATCCAGCGCGCCGCTTCCAGGTCTATGACCTGGTTCAACGAATACAGCAGCAGCCCCGTTCTAACGGGGTTTGGGTCTCTTTTGGCGCAGGCGACCGCTCTTCCCCAGAAGTCGTCCTGCAAGAGCAGCGCACGTTGACGGGCTACTGTGATTTGCTTAGCCAATTCACGAGGCTCGGAGTAAGGGAGGCGGGCATCAACGTATTCGGTGAGCAGCTTGGCAATTTCCACACTGTCTGGGGCAGGTAACAATTGAGTTCGTAAGTAGGACGTGCCGATGGCATTGGCTTCCTCCAGCACAAGCTGTTTGCGAATTTCAAAGCGGGTGACCGCCATCGAGAGAGTGAATCCGAGCAGCAGACCCAGCACGCCGAGAATTGCAGCCGCGATAGTTAGAACGTTTGATCTGGTGTTGTCATCGAATTTCGACTTGGTATTGCGTCCCAAGCGAAAGCCCGTTTCGATCGATCCCAGCATCAACGCGATGAACGCAAGTAGAGCGATTATGTGAACCGCGTCGATGGAAACCCTCTCCACGATAATCTCCGTGTGCATCTGGTACTACATGCCCGCTGTAATGTAGCACTGGATCTAAGCTGCCGCTAGTGGTTCGAGCCAGTTCTGCCCAGAGCGCCACTGCGCAGACCTGCTGGTACAGATAGTTTGCGACGGGATGATGAATGGTTTACCATTATGCCAACAGTAAATACCTTGATCGTATATTCAACGTTGTCTCTTCTGACGCGGCTTGGGACTGTCGCCACTTTCTCAATACATTGATGATCAGGAGACGCGAGGATGAGCGCAAGTAATCGCCCGAGAATCCTCATCGCGGATGACCACACAATGGTCGCCGAAGCGTTCAAGAAACTTCTGGAAACGGACTTCGATGTTGTAGGCATCGTCAACGACGGTAGAGCCCTCGTCGATTTCGTTTCCAAGCTGAAGCCGGACGTCGTTTTGGTCGACATCGCCATGCCTTTGCTGAATGGGCTGGACGCGAGCGAACAGGTCCGGAGCATGAACCACACAATCAGAATCGTGTTCCTCACGATGAATCAGGATCGCGCATTGACCGCCGAAGCATTCCGCCGCGGTGCCTCCGGTTATCTATTGAAGACGTCGGCGGCATCGGAGTTGCCGGATGCGATCCACGCCGTGCTCCGGGGAAAGTACTACCTTTCACGACTCATCGCCGGAGACGTTGTCGATCTCAAACTCGAGTTCGAAGGAACAAACCGATTACCTGGACCACTAACGCCCCGCCAAAAGCAGGTACTGCAGTTACTCGCGGAGGGGCGCTCGATGAAAGAAGTGGGACACGTGTTGAACCTGACCGCACGGACTGTCGCTTTTCACAAATACCGCATCATGGAGATCCTCCACATCAACAACAGCGCGGAACTGGTGCAGTACGCTGTCCGACAGCGGATGATTCCCGCCTAAAATAGATAGTCGTCATTTCTGACAGTAGAAGCTACAGCCGAAGGGCTGTAGCTTCGACTTTTAGTGGATGTCGTGCGCTCGAGCAAAAAAGGTTCGCACACGTTCACGCTATCGGGGGCCTGTTGCCGGGGCGAATTCTATTGGCGGATGATAATCCTGCAATACTCAGCCATGTTGCAGGATCTCTCGGTATCGACTATGAAATCGTTGCCTTGATCTCCGACGGTGAAGTGATCATTGCCGAAGCGGAGAGGTTGCATCCGGATCTCATAGTCCTCGACATAAGTATCCGACAGGTGAGCGGGATCGACATTGCGCTCAAACTGAGGGAGCGAGGCTACTCCGGCAAGATTGTGTTCCTGACGGTGCATGAGGATCTTGACTTTGTTTGCGCAGCGATTGGGGCCGGCGGGTCGGCGTACGTCATGAAATCCAGGTTAGGCAGTGACCTCCTTCGCGCGGTTGAAGCTGCGCTATCGGATCGCCTATTCATCTCCTCCCCCCTTTGCGGCCGATAATGTTGCACATTGTTCTGTCAGTTTTGCCAGTTGCTGCGCGTGCGACCGGCTTCTACTGTCAATTTGATTTCTCTTGCCGGAAAAAGCCTGAAAGTTTTTCCGATCAAGACGTTCAGTCTGCTCAGCTTCGGAGGTAGGACGTTGAGCCCCATCGTCACCAGCCTGCTCGTATTCGCATGCGTTTTTGGAGGTGCGCTTATTGGGATGTTCCTTCGCAAAACTCTGCCCGATCACCATCTGAGTGACGATTCAAGAAAACTCATAAACCTGGGAATTGGAACAATCGCGACGATGAGCGCCCTCATTCTCGGCCTGCTGGTCTCATCGGCGAAGACTTCGTATGACGCGCAGAAAAACGAATTGACCGAGATGTCAGCCAAGATCCTGCTGCTGGACCGCGTTCTGGCCCATTACGGGCCAGAGGCGAAGGACGCGCGTGATGCCCTGCGGACTGGCGTGGTTCAGGCTTTAGACCGAATATGGCCGCAGGACCATTCCCGTTCTCCCCAGCTGGAACCGGCGGGAGGATTCGAGGTTCTGTATGACAAGGTACAGGATTTATCGCCAAAGGACGACGCGCAACGTTCACTCCAGACGCGGGCGGTGAACATGTTGATTGATCTTGGGCAGAGCCGCATTTTGTTGGCGGAACAGGGCACAAACTCTGTTTCCGTCCCGCTCCTGGTAGTCGTGGTGTTCTCCTTTTCCATTTCCTTCATGAGCTTCAGCCTAAATGCTGATCCTAATCCCACGGTCGTCTTCACCTTCTTGCTCGGTGCGCTATCGATCGCAGGAGTGATCTTTCTGATCTTGGAGATGTATACCCCTTTCCAGGGGCTCATTCATATCTCCAGCGCCCCGGTGCGAAACGCTCTTGCTCATCTTGGGCGCTGATCCCTTCACAATGGTAGGTTGTCAGGGTTGACAGCCATCTCTGAAACGACAGAATGCAACCAAGAAAAAAGCTCAGAGACGAAATGCACCCAAGGGGTTCATATGCACGCACGGAGAAAACCTTCGGTCATGATCACGGCAATCCTGCTGAGTTTGCTTCTTCTACGCTGTGAGCGCGCATGCGTGGGAATCTCCGGCGGCAGACGCTCAGGCACCAGCGACGACTTCCGGAAATCCGGGCGCCGCTGATGACGGATGGCATTTTTCCCTGAGTCCTTATCTTTGGTTTGCCGGAGCGCACGGGACCGCTGGTGCGTTCGGCCGCGATATAAGCTTCCATGCCAGCATCGGCGACCTGCTGTCGCACTTCGACATCGGGCTAATGGGCGCGGCGGAGGCCCGCCACAAGCGCTTTCTGCTGAACGGCGACTTGCTCTGGATCAGGGTATCTGACAGCAAGGCGTTGCCCTTCCCTCGGCTGGGTGAAATCTCCGCCGACGCGCGATTCGGCCAATTTGTCTGGACCTCGAAACTCGGCTATCGCTTGATTGATAGCAAGAAAGTCAAAGCCGACGCCAGTGTGGGAGCCCGCTTCTGGCATGTCGGACAGAAGCTCAGTTTCACCCCGTCCCGTTTTGGCCTGAATTTCAGCAGCTCACAAAACTGGGCGGACATTCTGGTCGGCGGACGCGTTCAGTTTCCCCTGGGAGAGAAAGCGGCGATTGACACGCTTGGCGATGTGGGCGGCTGGGGCGCGACATCTAAACTCGATTATCAGTTCGCGGCGGTCCTGAGGTACAAGATTCATCCCAAGTGGACGCTGGGGGCCGGTTATCGTTACTTTTTCGTGGATTATCGCGGCGCAAACTCCTCCATCTATAACTTGGTCACCGCTGGCCCAGTGGTGGGCGTAACCTACACGCTGAAATAGCAGGCAGGTTACGGTAGCGGTCCCTTGCCCTGACGGCGCTAGTGCATCTGACTGGCCTTCTGCTGAATCTCCTGCTGACGAATGTTTTCCCACTTCTGATACTGCTGCGGCGACAGGATCGCCTGCACCTGCGGATCAGTCTGCTGGTGAATCGCTCTCATCTGAAGCGCCTTTTGCCCGTTGGTGAGAGAGGGATTGTTTTTGATGGCCTCTATCTTAGGCCCCTCCGCTTGGAGGATCGGGAGGAGTTGTTCCTTTTGCACCGGGCTAAGACCGAGCACTTGGGAAAGTTGCTGAAGTTTTTGGGCGGGCGTCTGTGCCTGCGATCTGGTCGCGGGCACGAGAAGCATCCAGCAGCCGAGAGTCAGCGCTGCTAAGGGGATAATGCGGTGTCTCATGTCATTGCACCTTCAATCAATGTGATCATTGGAACTCTGGTAGCCGGGTCATATGTGCTGGTATTGCGAGTTCTGAATGGCGATATTCAATTTCTTGCTCACACCGTCGATGACCACGTTCGAGACGTGATTCGTCCCATCCGGTAATCTGCTGAACTGCGCCGTAACGTTCATCGCATCCTTCGGATCGTCCATGTAGGAAGCAATCTGCACGCTGAGCAATTGCTTCTGTGTTTTGTCAAAGACCAGGGTCAAAGAATCGTTAGGTTTGAGGTAATTGTGGACAACGAGTTGAACTGCATTGCCAGCGCCCAGTGTCGTCCCCAAAGTGATGTCTCCCCTGCTGGCGGCCTGCTGCAAAAGATCTCTGTCGGGTGGCACATATTGTTGCGCTAAATCTTTCATCTTGTCCGCGTATTCTTTGTACTCTTCCTTCTTTTTGGCAACCACATGCCGTTTCAGACGCCCTCCTTGTGAGGAGGAGGCTCCGTCGTCGGGCGCATCCAGCGAAGTCTTCTGCGGCTTCAAGTCCGGTCCGAGGCGCACTTGGAAGTGCTCCTGCTTTTTCTCTTCGCCTTTCACGCTGATCGTGACCTGTTCGACCCAGGTGTACTGTGCAAGTGCCTGCTTGTTCCTCGCGCTGGCCTCTTTGATCTGCGCCACGCGTTGCTGCAGTTCCGGATTCTGTGCATTGGCGGGACGATTGAGAAATCCGCCGGCCAAAAGAACGAGCAGGGCTGACAGTGTCCTGCTCAGGTTACGCCGTGTCGTGTTTGTCATGGGTCTCCTCGACGTTGTGCACAGTGCGGCTTCTGGCGTGCGTCGCTTCTCGATCGTCATGCGTGCGCTCGTACTGCCACGAGTAATTGAATTGTCACGCGAAATGGTATGCAGACGGCGCTTGGGGTGCAACTGTCAAAGCTGACAGGCTTCGGACTGCGCTTCTGATTCTCAACCCAGGCACCTGCGCACGAACTGTACGTTTTGCCAGTTACAGGTTTGGAGCGCGCGGGCCTACTCTGTTGCACACGAACGACTCGGAGGTCGAACTTTCTCGGAAAAAGCGCAGAAGCAGACACATTCAAGGTTTCAAGCAGAACTTGGTCGCCTCACAACAAGAGTAGGTACGACAAATGGCCCCCATGAATGACGATACTCTGCCGGTCCACGCACCACCTTGCTTCCACCTGCTTGCTAAGCCGAGCGGGTCCACTTGCAACATCGATTGCGCCTATTGTTTCTTCTTGTCCAAGGAGGCGCTCTATCCGAACGAAAAGCACCGGATGTCCGATCTAACGCTCGAGACTTACATCCGCCAACTGCTGGAGTCGCACCGCACGCCCACGGTCACAGTGGCTTGGCAAGGCGGTGAGCCGACACTGATAAAACTCGAGTTCTTCAGGCGCTCCGTTGAGCTTGTCGAAAAGTACCGCCGACCCGAGCAGGTCGTGCAACACACCTTTCAGACCAACGGCATCCTTCTCGACGATGATTGGTGCGCCTTCTTCAAGGAACACAATTTTCTCGTCGGCCTCAGCGTCGACGGCCCACGCGAACTCCACGATGCTTATCGGCTGGACCGCGCCAAACGGGGCACATTTGACAAGGTGATGAAGGGTTGGAGCCACCTGCGCCGGCACGGAGTCGAATTCAACATACTGTGTACGGTCAACGCCGCAAACGAGGAACACGGCCGCGCGGTCTATCGCTTTTTCCGCGACGAGCTGGGCGCGAAATGGATGCAGTTCATCCCAATCATCGAGCGCGCCAGCGAGGAGACGATCGCGCTCGCAAACCAGGGCTGGAGCGAGCAGCCTGGCCAAAAGCGCCTGCTCTACACGCAGTCCGGGAACATGGTAACGAAGCGCTCTGTCGGGGGCGAACAATACGGCCGCTTTCTCGTGGACATTTTCGAGGAGTGGGTGCGCCATGACGTGGGTGAGATTTTTGTTCAGATGTTTGACGTGACGCTCGAGGCCTATTTCGGACGCCATCTGCTGTGCATCCACGCCCCTACCTGCGGCTACGGCCCGGCGCTGGAGTACAACGGCGATGTTTATTCCTGCGATCATTTCGTCGAACCACGCTATAAGCTCGGCAACATCCATGAAACGCATCTTCTGAAACTCGTGTCCTCGCCCGAGCAGCGCAAGTTCGGGGACGATAAACGCGACTCGCTTACCGCGCAGTGCCAGCGTTGTGCAGTCAAATTCCTTTGTAACGGCGGCTGTCCCAAGGACCGGTTTGCGATCTCGCAAGACGGTGAACCGGGCCAGAACTATCTCTGTGCGGGCCTGGAACTGTTCTTCACCCACACTCGCCCGGCGATGCAGGCGATGGTGAATTTGTTGCAGCGCAACCGTGCCCCTTCCGAGGTGATGGCATGGATCGCCGGCGAGGACGCGCGGCACGGACCCTATCAGCCTTGTCCCTGCGGGAGCGGCCGGAAGTTCCGCTTCTGCCACGGCGACCGCGCGCCGCAGTCGTCTTTTAGCGGCGTAAGCCCCGCGACGGCCGCGCAGCAAGATGGACGAGTCACGCCTGGAGCGGCCAAGTGACAACGCGGCGGCATATCTCGTGTAGCGATACAGTGTGCTCCGGCCAAAGCGGGCGGCTTCAATTCAACGGTCAGTTCAAAGAAAGGAACAAACGATGGCTACAAAGCAACCCAACATCCTGATCCTCTGGGGCGATGACATCGGCATGTGGAACATCAGCCATTACAGTCGCGGCATGATGGGCTACCCTACCCCCAACATCGACCGCATTGCGGAAGAAGGGGTGACCTTCACCGATTGGTACGGCCAGCAGAGTTGCACGGCGGGACGTTCAGCCTTCATCACCGGCCAAAACCCGGTCCGTACAGGCCTGACCAAGGTGGGGATGCCCGGCGCCAACGTCGGGCTTCAAGCAGAAGACCCGACCATCGCTGAAATGTTGAAGCCGCTCGGCTACGCCACCGGCCAGTTCGGCAAGAACCATCTCGGCGACAGGAATGAGTACCTGCCCACAGTACACGGATTCGACGAATTCTTCGGCAACCTCTATCACTTGAACGCGGAAGAAGAACCGGAACTGCCCGACTATCCGAAGGACCCGAAATTCAAGGAACAGTTCGGCCCGCGTGGCGTGCTCGACTGCGTCGCTACGGACAAGGACGATCCGACCGTCGAACAACGTTGGGGACGCGTAGGCAAACAGACAGTCAAAGACACCGGCCCACTGACCAAGAAGCGCATGGAAACCATCGACGAGGAGATAACCGAGAGGGCCCTCGGCTGGATGGAGAAGCAGGCCAAAGCGAACAAACCCTTCTTCCTCTGGTATAACTCGACCGCCATGCATTTCAGGACCCACCTCGCCGACAAGAACCGTGGCAAGAGCGGACAGGATGATTACAGTGATCGCATGGTCGTGCACGACGAGCAAATCGGCCAGATTCTCGACAAACTAGATGAACTCGGCATTGCGGACAACACCTTCATCATGTATTCCACCGACAACGGCCCCGAGAACGACACGTGGCCCGACGGCGCCAACAGTCCATTCCGCAGTCAGAAGAACACCAATTGGGAAGGCGGCTGGCGTGTGCCGACACTCATGCGCTGGCCGGGCAAGATCAAGGCCGGCTCAGTCCTGAACGGCATCGGCTCCCACATCGACATGCTCCCAACTTTACTGGCTATCGCCGGTGATCCGAATGTCACCGAGAAGCTCCTCAACGGCTACACGGTCGGCGGCGAGACCTTCAAGGTCCATCTTGACGGATACAACATGGTGCCTTACCTGACGGGCGAGGTGTCCGAGAGCCCCAGGAAGTCTCTGTTCTATTTCAGCGATGATGGCGATGTCATGGCGGTGCGGAGCGGCGACTACAAGTTTGTGTTGGAGCAGCAACGTGCAACATCGACATTCGTCTGGGGGGAGCCTTTCGTGAAGCTTCGACTACCGTTGATATACCATCTCCGGCGCGACCCGTTCGAGCGCGCCGACTTCAACTCGAATGTCTACTGGGACTGGATGATCAATCACGTGTTCATGATGTACGAGATGCAAGCGCTGGTGGCGGCGCAGATCGAGGACTTCGTCAAGTTCCCGCCGCGGCAGAAACCAGCCTCGTTCAACCTGGACGAGGTGATGCGGCAATTGACGCCACCAGAGCACAGCGAACCAGAGGCAGCAAGCGTTAAGAAAGCGGCTTGAGCGACAGCCCCAGGCGAAACAAACAGGTTCCCCCGTCGGACAAATCGTCTGCCGGGGGATCTGCTCAAATGTGGCGTCTGCGCAGCGTCAGCCAACTCGCACACACCAAACGTGAGTCCGAACTCTGCATGAGGTGGTCCGCCGTTCCGGCGCCCATAGGTTCACGCAGGCAGACGCAATCTACGAAACAGGTGAACAGGACATGAAACGTCGCATTCTTCCGTCAGCAGCGTTGATTCTCTGCTCATGGATGCTCCTGCTTTGTAACACTGTTCACGCACAGGAGGAGCCCGAGAAAATAAACTCAAATCTAGGTGCGGCCCTAAGTCTGCCGATGGGTCCGACTGGGTCGGTCGCCAAAACGAGCTGGGGCTTGACGGGCGGTGTCGGCTATAACTTCAATGAACACCACTCTGTGATCGGCGAGTTCATGTGGAGCGCGCTATATCCGTCAGATGGAGCGCTTCAACCGCTCCGTGTGGCTCTGCAGGACAATAGCATCAGCGGTCACAGTAACTTGTATGCAGTAACCGGGAATTACCGGTACCAGATGCAAGGCAAGGTATTCGGAGCGTACTTCATCGGCGGCGGGGGCTGGTATTACCGTACCGTGGGTCTCTCGAAGCCCGTCACGTCGGGCACCAACACCGTTTGCACGCCGTCCTGGCTCTGGTGGGGATTCACCTGCGCTTCCGGAATCGTAACGGCCAATCAAACGATCGGAAGCAAAACTTCGGGCGTCCTTGGCGGGAATGTCGGCATTGGTTTCACAATGAAGGTTGCGGACCCCAGTTACCGATTCTACGTCGAACCACGCTATCACTATGCGCCAACGAAGAATGTAACCACGCAATTGTTAGAGATCACGGTTGGAATTCGGTACTGACTTCGCGTTGGCGTCGCCAGCTTGACTCAGCCTCCGCCCCCGCCCACCTGAAAGACTTGTGTCGGATCATAATGGCTCCTCCTCGAGGCAACAAATTCGAGATCGTCGCCCATGCTCATTACGGGATCATGCCGCATTCGAACATCTTGTTGGCGATGGGAGCCGCAACCCTGTTGATGAATTCTGCGCGCATCTGAGCATCACTGTGAAGAACTTCCAGAAGCTTTTGTTCCTCCGGGCCCGGCGGAGTCTTTTGGCTTCTCTTGATCCACAGAGTCTCGCAGCTTGACTGCTGATATCTCTGAACCACCTTGTCGGCGACCGCGTCCAGGAGCGGGTACTGCGTTGCCTGAGCTTGCGTTTTGCCTGAATACACTCCCAACGCCAGCAGTGCAAGCACGAGAGACACTGCAAACATACTTAGAGATTTGTTCATTGGCTTTCTCCCATTCGCATTCGACGGTTTTTCGTCACCAGACCGCAGCAGTTTAGCCACGCCTCTGCCATCGGGATAACTGGCAGAACATACAGTTCGCGGGATCGCGTCGCGGCTACAAACCGTCCCACGTCAACGCGAGTCTTTCAAGCGTTTGGCGCGGCTCGGTCCGGTTCTGGCAAAACTGACAGTTGGCAACGCCACTTCGCTCACCGATCATGTTACGCAGGCGGTCTTGTGCTGAATGGTCTGCTGATGCTCGCGAGCAACTCGCATTTTCTCCCGCAGACCCAAGCCGGATATGGACGAAGCGTGTGACGCCTCCTGAATGGAGAGAACAAAATGATCCGGACAATTACGAAACAGCTTTTGTCAATGATGCTGTCCTTCCTGCTGGTCATCACTACTGCACCGTTTGAAGCTGGAGCTCAGGAGTCGGCACCGCAAGGGGCAAATGGGTATGCGGGACAAGGTGCGCCGTTGTCCGCGGAAGAGTTGCAACAACTGGTTGCGCCGATCGCGCTGTATCCGGATGCACTGGTAGCCCAGGTTCTCGGAGCAGCGACATTCCCCGACCAGATTACCTACGCTGCCGACTGGCTTCAGCAGAACAAGAATCTCACGGGCCAGGCGCTGATGAAGACTGTTAACACCCAAAATTGGGAACCCAGCGTGAAGGCTCTCACCCAATTTCCCTCGGTGCTCGACAACATGGCCAAAAACCTCAGTTGGACTTCGGCATTAGGAGAGGCGTACGCAAACCAGCCCACGGACGTAATGTCCGCCGTGCAGGTTTTGCGAGCCAAAGCGAAAGCCGCAGGCAATTTGCAATCAGGCTCGCAGATAAAGGTCGTGCAAGAGTCGCCGCAAGTCATCGTGATACAGCCTGCGAACCCACAGGTGGTATACGTCCCGCAGTACAACCCAACGGTGGTTTACGGCACCACGTATGTCGTTCCCGGGTACACTGCCCCTCCCGTGGGAGCCGCTGTGCTTGCGTTCGGAACCGGCATCGCGGTGGGCGCGATGATGAGCGGTGGTTGTTGCGGCTGGGGATATAGCTACTGGAACACCAACTGGCACAGCAACACCGTGGTGTACCACTCGAACACCTATTACGGAAACGCCGCCTGGCACGGCGGCTACTATGGCGCCGGGGGTGTCTCTCACTACGGAGCCGGTTACAACCCGGCCACGGGAACTTACGGACGTGGGGTATCAAACACGAACGCTTACGGCACCCAACGAGCCGGGCAAGCCTACAACCCAAACACCGGAACTTATGCACGTGGCGCATCGACCACGAACGCCTACGGCACCCAAGCAGCTGGTCAAGCGTACAACCCAAGAACCGGAGCATCTGCCGCCACCCATCAGAGTTCCAACGCCTATGGGAGTTATGGAAGCTCTGCCTATTCAAAGAACGGCCAGACAGCGTACACGCAGCACCAAACGACCTCGCAAGGATCGGTGGGATCGGCGCAGACGTCGAACGGCGGCAGGGCTGTTGCCGGGACGGGCAAATACAACAGTGCTGCCGCGGGTGAGAGCGCAAGCGGCAACAAGTACGCTTCAGCGAACGGCACTCAGTACAAGAACACGGGGAGCGGCTGGGAGTCGAACAAGGGCGGGAGCTGGAACAGCGTGCAGAAGCCCAGCGGGTCGGACTCCGCTGCCAGTTCTCGCGGCTGGGGAGGGCAGGAAAAGAGCAGCGGATCATCGGCTTTCGGCGGCGGCAGCAGCAGTGGCTGGCAATCCCGGTCGGAAAGCGCCCGCGGTTCGGCAAGCATGGGCGGTGGCGGTGGTTGGGGCGGCGGAGGCCGCGGTGGCCGCAGATAAGCTGACGGTGCCCCACGTTTCGACCGCGCAGCGGTCTAACGTGGGGAGCCAAATGATGTGACGTGTGGTGAGTGGCGCTGGTGAACTGTGAAGTGCCTTTTTGGAGAATAGTTATGTTGCTCAAATCCCGCGGAATCGCTGCCGTTACATCGCGGTTGCTGCTCCTGGTGCTGATTATTGTCCTCGCGGCCTGCAGCAAGTCCGGCAAGACTTCGGTCGCAGCGGAGAAACCCGCGGCAAAAGTATTTGCTTCACCCGAGAACGCGGGTAACGCGCTGCTGGAAGCGGCAAAGTCAGGAGATCAAAACGCGGCGCTGGCAATTTTCGGCCCGGACTCGAAGCAGATTATCTTCTCTGGAGATCCCGTGCAGGACAAGGCCGCGATCAATGGCTTCGTGGCGAAGTATGGCGAAATGCATCGCTGGCGCAAGATGCCTGATGGCTCCCAAATGCTGCTGATCGGTGCAGACAATTTTCCCTTTCCGATTCCACTCAAGAAGATTGGCGCCGGACAGTGGATCTTCGATGTGGCTGCGGGGAAAGATGAGATTCTAGCGCGCCGTATCGGCCGGAATGAGCTGGCACTCATAAAGATTTGCAGAGCGTTGGCCGATGCTCAGGCCGAGTACTTCTCACGTGCTCGCAGTGAGGGAATGACAAAACAGTATGCTCTGAAGTTCATCAGCGACCCCGGCAAGCGGAACGGTTTGTACTGGGAGTCGCCACAGGGCCAGCCCAGCAGTCCGCTCGGGCCGATGGTGGCCTTCGCAACCAATGAAGGATATAGCGCGAAGCAGAACTCGCACTCGCCTTTCCATGGGTACTACTTCCACATGCTGACCAGGCAAGGCAGCCACGCGCGCGGCGGCGCGAAGGACTACATCGTCGACGGGAAAATGGTCGGCGGCTTCGCCTTTGTCGCGTATCCGGCTGAATACCGCAATTCGGGGGTGATGACATTCATCATCAATCAGGATGGCGTCCTGTACCAAAAAGATTTGGGGAAGACCACAACAGAAACAGCAACCGCGATGACTGAGTTCGATCCGGGTGACGGTTGGACCGTGGTAGAGGAATGACAAGATCCCGCCAGCAGCGCCAGAAATGGTCTGCGTAAGCCAGGTTATTGCTGTCGGTCCTGCCACTCCTCGTACCACGCCATCTGAATGGCTTCAAGTTTCCCCTCGTTTGATTTCGCCGGATCGTCCGCGAACATCGGCAACTCAGTGATCCACCGGTGCAGATCTGTGAAGCGTACTTCAAGCGGATTGACGCCGGGGAACTTGTCGGCAAGCACCAGGGAGATTTCTTCCGTATCGTCCCAGTAAAGCTGATCGGGTGTGGGCATTCATCACCTCGGTGTTTTCTTCTCAAAACTCGAAACTAGAAACTCGAAACTGGAAACTGGAAACTCGAAACTCGCCTCTAGTGTTCTTCCGAGACATAGTTCCGATTCCAGCTTGGAATTTCCACCACAACCTCGCCGGGTTTGACGATCTGGCATTGGCAGCCGAGGCGTGAGTGGAGTTGCAGGTCGGCGGCTTCGTCCAGTTTGTCGGCCTCGTCGTCGTTCATTTCGCTGAGCAGATCTTCGCCCTGCCTCACCACGACATGGCACGTCGTGCAGGCGCAGTTTCCGCCGCAAGCGTGGTCCAGCGTGATGCCAAAATTCAGAGCGATATCCAGAATCGATCGCGGCTTGCCGTGATCGCGATAGGGCAGCGCGCCCAAATCGAATTCGACGGTGCGGTTCTCCGGCAGAAAAGTAAGGCGCACCGTGCGAGCAGTGGCTACAGCGGAAGCTGGGGTTGCGTCTGGGATTGCGTCTGAGGTTGTGTTCGACATCAGCGAGAATTGTAATTCACGCCACGCTACTTTATTCGCGAACCCATGGCGCCCAGCACTGTCCGCAGTTGGCCGACGTTATCGAGGTCGTCCTCGGTCTCTAACAAAAACGCCAGGCCGTAGTTATAGCCTTGCCGATGAACAACCCTCGCGCGCACCCTGATCGGTTGGCCTGAGTACGGCGGCGTAAACTCCACCGCAACCATGTCTTCAACGCGCAACTCTACTCCGCCGAAAACGGCCATGCCGCCTTCATTCAGTTCGTTGCCGCGTCCCTGGATGATGAGTACCTTGTCCGTCTTCTTCGCAATCAACCTTATCGGAACATCAAGCTTGAATCGGGGCCAGCGCCTAACTTTGGGGTACCCCGGATCGGGCATCGTGGCTTCCGTAGCCATAGAACTCCTCTGCCAGTATGCTGGGAAGAATAGGTTCTTCCGGGCAGCGAAGATAGGTTACGGAAGTAGGACCTCCGCCGCGGAGTTCGACCTGAGCCTTCGTGCGGTTAGTTTTCTATCTGTGCCTTCGCAAACGGATGTGGCGCCTCGGGTCCGTCACCTATCTTTTCGCCCGCTTCCGCAAACGTCTTGCCCTTCAGGGCGGACGAGACGGCGGCGTCCATCATCAGTTCGGCGAGGCGCATTGTGCCCTGGTTCAGCGCGTCGATGGCTCCGCGGATCGCGCGATAATCGTTCTCGGCCTTGACCGCATTCAGCGCCGTTTCGAGTGTCGCGATTGTTGCGCGCTCGTCGGACGTGAGTTTTTCCCACGCCGCGCTGGCGCGACCCTTTTCCAGAGCTGCCTGGATCGTCTCCGCCTCATTGCGCGCTTCGATCACCTGGCGCTCGTGAAAATCCTGTTCGGCATAATCGAACGACTCAAGGATCATGTTCTCGACCTGTTCGTCCGTCAGCCCATAGCTCGGTTGCACGTCGATTTCCGCTTTCGTGCCGCTTCGCTGTTCGCGCGCGCTCACGTGCAGTATGCCGTTGGCATCGATCAGGAACTTGACCTCGATGCGCGGCTGTCCGGCGGGCATCGGCGGAATGCCACGCAGTTCGAACCGCGCCAGCGACCGGTTGTCTTTCGCTAATTCGCGTTCGCCCTGCAAAACGTGGATCGCAACATTCGTCTGCCCGTCCACGCCGGTCGTGAAATGTTCCGTCGCCGACGCGGGGATGGTCGAGTTGCGATGAATGATCTTCGCCACCACCCCGCCAAGATTTTCGATCCCCAGTGAAAGCGGCGTCACGTCCAGCAGCAACATATCTTTTGTCGCTTCCGAACCGCCCGCGAGAATCTTCGCCTGTATCGCCGCTCCCAGCGCGACCACCTCGTCCGGGTTCAGCTCACAGTGCGGCTCGCGCTGGAATAACTCACGCACAAGCTGGCGCACCCGCGGAATCCGCGTGCTTCCACCGACCAGGACGACTTCGTCAATCTCGCCCGGCTTGAGTCCGGCATCGGCCAGCGCGCGCCGGCACGGCCCCGCCGTTCGCTTGAGGATGGGCTCGGCAAACTGCTCGAACAGCTCGCGCGAAATCGCCCGCTGATAGCGCTTGCCCTCCGGAAGGTCAAAGTCGAGTACGGTTTGCTCTTGCGATGAGAGTGCAATCTTGGCTTCGATCACGGCCTTGCGAATCGCCTGCACCGCTTCGGCGCTCTGGCGCAGATTGAATCCGAACTCGCCCTGTATATCGTCGAGCGCCACGGCCATCATCAGGTTGTCGATGTCGTCGCCGCCGAGGTGCGTGTCGCCATTCGTCGCGATCACTTCGAAAATTCCTTCGTGCAATCGCAGGATCGAGATGTCGAACGTGCCTCCGCCGAAATCGTAAACCGCGATGGTCCCGTTCTTCTTCTGGTCGAGTCCATACGCGAGCGACGCCGCCGTCGGCTCATTGACCAACCGCAGGACGTCGAGACCCGCTATGCGTCCCGCATCTTTCGTCGCCTGCCTCTGCGCGTCATTAAAATATGCCGGCACGGTGATCACCGCTTTCGACACCGGCGCGCCGAAGTAGCGTTCGCCGTTGCGTTTGAGCTGGCGCAATACGAAGGCAGAGATCTCGGGCGGAGTATAGGTGTGCTCGCCCAGCTTGATGCGCAGAACTTCGCCCGGCAGCAGATCGTCGGCGAGATGGAAAGGGAAGAGCTTCAGTTCATTGCCCACGTCATCGATGCCGCGACCCATCAGTCGCTTCACCGAATAAACGGCGCGCTCGGGCGTTTCGATCAGGTGCTTGCGCGCAATGTTGCCCACAATGACGGCGCCGTTCGCTTCGATCGCGACCAGCGATGGAACCAGATTGGAGCCGTCCTCGCCAGGAATCACGCGCGGCGAATCACCCTCCATGTAAGCGATGAGGGAATTGGTCGTGCCAAGATCTATTCCAACTACTCGTGAATTATCCATTGATCCAGTGAGTCAGTGAGCCATTGATTCAGAATCGGCAGTCGCAATGACCCACTGATTCACTGACTCAATGATTCAGTTCGTCTTTACTCCGCCAGCGCGTCGCCGATTTCGCTTACCAGGTGCTTTACGTAACGGCGGCGGTTCAGCAGTTCGAGCATTTTCATGCAGAGCGCGCGCCGCTCGTCTGAAGCGGCAGTGTCCTGTGCCGCGCAATCTTCGCGAGCGTCCCACTCGTTCCAGAGTTCATGCAACTCATCGCGCATCGCCTTCAACTTGTGCTCGAAGTGATGCTGCGCCTGTTCCAGTTCGCGGACCAGCGCGTAATCCTCGTCGCCAAGTTTTTTGTTGGCGCGAAGTTCTTCCAATTGCATGTTTACTTCGAAAACTTCTTCCAGCAGGTCCGGTGGTACGGCAGCTTTCTTCAACTGCCCCGAAGTCCTCGCCTCTTCCGTTGCGGCCGCCGAGCGCTCCTGTACCCTGATCCCCTCAATCTTCAGCAGGTACTCGGTCCGCGCAATCGGATCGCGCAGCGTGCGGTGAGCATCGTTCAATTTCGACGTCTGTTCGAGGCTCCACGACTGCTCCTGCTCGCTCGCATTCGCGTAAAGATCCGGATGCAGTTTGCGGCTCAGCGAAAACATCTCGCGTTCGAGCGCGGCGGTGTCGATGTTTAGCTTGCGCGGGAGGCCGAAGAATGAAAAGTAATCCGTCGGGACCGCCGGCTGCACTTTGCCGCAAGCATCGCAAAAATGCGCCGCCACCATGTCCCCGCACGACCAGCACGAACCATGTTCGCCATTGTCGTTGAGCACCTGCAACGCCGATTCGGATTTTGTATCAGAAGCCATTCAGCTCGCCTCTCGCCCCTAATCCCTAGTCCCTGCTTCTCTCATTTCCTCGAAAACCCCGGCAGATCGATCGTATCGTCGTGCTCGAAGCCGTTCTCGTGGTCGTGCGAGAGCTTTCGCTCGAGCCATGTCGCCTGTTGTTCCGCGGCGACCATGTTCTGATGATGCGTGCCTTGCGCGATCGTGAACCGCGCGCCGCACGTATCGCAGATCACCACGCCCATGTCCACCGTTTCGGCAGGCTTCAGATTCTCCTGCCCCAGCTTGATTGCCACGTCACTCATACTGCCTATGCCTAACCTCTACCCAGCCTGTAGTCCCTTGCAAACTACGGGTGCCGCACCCTTCCCCTTCAGGGGAGGGTGCGACATGCTCACGCACTAAAAGAACTCCCGCAACCACACGACTTCGTCGCGTTCGGATTCTGAAACACGAAGCCTGTCTTCATCAACGTCTCTTCGTAATCGAGCGTCATGCCCGCGAGATAGATGAACGACTTCGGGTCGATGAAGATCCGCACATTGTCGAACGTGAAAACCCGGTCGCGCTCCCGCGGGCCGCTCTCGAATTGCACGCTGTAGCTCAGTCCGCTGCACCCGCCACCCTGCACGCCAAGGCGCACTCCGCCTTCTCCCGCCAGACCTTCGCTAGCGAGCACGGCGCGAATCCGCGCCAGCGCTTTGTCGGAAACCGTAATGCCTTTCGAACTAACAGTTACTGTCTCTGTCGTCATACACCCTTCTTCTGGAGCGCCTTGCAGAGATAACCCACGATGCAATGCCTGGGCGTCTTCTCTTCGATGTCGCCATTCTTAACAAGATCGTTGATTGCTTTATCTATCGTCTTCCGTACAGGCGTGTCCTCAAAAGACTCGTACGGATGACGCGACTGCTCAGTGTTCTTGATCATTTTGGGCTCGCCACTCGCCACTCGCCACTCGCCACTCGCCACTAACCACTCTCTTCTTTCTTCTTCTTCCAATCACTGATCGCCGCCCGAATCGCATCTTCCGCCAGCACCGAACAATGAATCTTCACTGGAGGCAGCGCCAGCTCGCGCACGATGTCGGTATTCTTGATCTGCAGCGCCTCGTCCACGCTCTTGCCCTTCACCCACTCGGTCGCGAGGGAAGAAGAGGCAATCGCCGAGCCGCAGCCGAACGTCTTGAACTTCGCGTCTTCAATGACGTTGGTCTCGGGATTGATCTTGATTTGCAGTTTCATCACGTCGCCGCATTCGGGCGCGCCGACCAGGCCCGTCCCCACGTCAGGACTCGCCTTGTCGAGCGACCCAACGTTTCGCGGATTCGTGTAATGATCGAGAACCTTGTTGCTATACGACATGCTGACTCTCCCTAAAACCAGAAACCTAACCACGGATGGCACGGATGAAATACGGATCTAAACTCAAAAGTTGAAACGCAAAGCTGGAACATCACACACTGCCTTGACCACCAAGTAGCCGTTCTCGACTCGCCTCTCTTCTAAATCCGTTGAATTCCGTGTAAATCCGTGGTTGCTCCTACGCTTTCCACGCCACTTTGCTCAAATCCACGCCCTCTTGCGCCATCTCATAAAGCGGCGAGAGTTCGCGCAAGCGCTTCACGGTTTCGATGACTCGTGCCGCGACATAATCGACCTCGGCCTCGGTATTGAATCGTCCCAGCCCAAACCGGATCGAGCTGTGCGCGATCTCGTCTGCCGCACCGAGCGCCTTCAGCACATAAGACGGTTCCAGCGTTGCCGAGGTGCAGGCCGACCCGCTCGATACCGCGATGTCGTTGATGCCCATCAGCAGCGACTCGCCCTCGACGTACGCGAAACTGATATTCAGATTGCCCGACAGGCGATGCTCCATCGAGCCGTTGACGTACACCTCGTCGAGTTCGCCGGTGATCTTATCTCTGAGCCGATTGCGCAGGCCGGCTAAATGACAAGCTTCCGTCGCGCCTTCCTGCATCGCGATTTCACACGCCTTCCCCAGGCCCACGATGTTCTGAACCGCCAGCGTCCCACTGCGGAAGCCGCGTTCGTGGCCGCCGCCGTCCATCTGTGCAACCAGTTGCACGCGTGGATTCTTGCGCCGCACGTACAACGCACCGACGCCTTTCGGGCCGTACATCTTGTGCGCCGAGATCGACAGCAGGTCGATCGACTGCTTGTTCACGTCAATCGGCATTTTGCCCACGCCCTGCGTCGCGTCTGAATGAAACAGGACGCCGCGCTCGCGACAGAGCTTGCCGATTTCCTCGATCGGCTGGATCACGCCGATCTCGTTATTCGCCGCCATGATCGAAACCAGGATGGTCTTGTCCGTCACCGCGTCCTTGAGCGCTTCGAGATCGATCAGGCCGTCTTTCTGCACCGGCAGGTATGTGACCTTGTAGCCGCGTTTTTCCAGCCGCTTGCAGGTGTCCAGCACCGCCTTGTGCTCGGTGACGCACGTAATAATGTGGTCGCCCTTTTCGCGGTACATCTCGGCCACGCCCTTGATGGCGAGGTTGTCGCTCTCGGTCGCGCCCGACGTGAAGACGATCTCTTTCGCGTCAGCGCCGATCAGCTTTGCGATCCGCTCACGCGCCTGCTGCACCGCCTTCTCCGCTTCCCATCCATAAGGATGATTGCGGCTCGCCGCGTTTCCGTACGTCTCGCAGAAATACGGCAACATCTCCTCAAGCACGCGCGGATCAACCCGCGTCGTGGCGTGGTTGTCCATATAGATCGGCAGCTTCACGCCTTCCGGTACTGCAATACTCGAACTCATGATTCTTTTCCTTTGCGCCCTCCGCGCAACCTTTGCGTCCTCTGCGTATTGTTCTTACGACAACGTCGTCTCTATATTCACCAACTCGACCGCCGCCTCTTCCTTTGCGGGATCAGTTGCCATGTCATAAATCGTGATACGGTTCAAAACGTCTTCGATCCCTGCGCTGACCTTGCGCAGCGGTTCGCGCACCGTGCATTTCGTGCTCTGTCCACATTCGCCGCGAACCGACACGCACGAAGTCACGAACAGCGGACCCTCGATTGCCTCGATCACCTGGTACGCCGTGATCGTCCGCGCGTCGCGCGCCAGCGTGTACCCGCCATTGGTTCCGTACTGCGAAACCAGCAGCCCAGCCCTCGCAAGCCGTTGCAGGATCTTCGCCAACGCCTCCTGCGGAAGACCGTAGCTGTCGGCCAGGTCCTTCGCCGAACAGCACTCGCCGCGCGCTTCCATCGAAGCTCCGGGCAGAGCGCACTCCGCCAGATGCTTCATGGCGATCAGCCCGTAATCGGCTTTTTTGGTCAGCTTCAGCATGGCGTGGTGTTCAGCGGTCGGAACGATATCCGATGCTTTTAGTCGTAGTTCATTGTAGGCATGGCCGGGATCAAAACGCAACGAGAATGTCTGCTTTGAGGCCCGCGATCAAACCGCAACAGGAATGTCTGGCTTGTGGACCCGCGATCAAAACGCAACGAGAATGTCTGGCTTGTGGACCCGCGATCAAAACGCAACGAGAATGTCTGGCTTGTGGACCCGCGATCAAAACGCAACGAGAATGTCTGGCTTGTGGCCCCGGAGGGGCATCCCGAACTTAGCCCCGGACGGAAGTCCGGGGTGATCGAGTGGAAGACCTGTGAACCCCGTAGGGGTGCCACGGACCTTAATCCTTCGCGCCCGGAGCTAGGTGTTTGCCTCGATTTCCACGTCCAGCAGAACGCAATACTCTCACTAGGTGGCTTCCTCGAACTCCAGCCGGATCCGTTGGTCCATCGCATTTTCTGCCAGCGTGCTCGCCGTCTTCTGTTTTCTTCCGCTCACCATCTCGGGCGTGAGCGCCGCCAAGGACGAGCCAGCCCCTGTGTTGAAAGAGCGCGGCACGCAACCGACTTACAGCGTCGTCGCTGGTCTGGACGGTGACATCTTCCCGGTATTCGCTAACTACTTTTCTTTCCAGAAACAATCCGAACGCACCTCGGGAACCATCACCGTCACGATCCGGAATTCGAGCAGCGTTCCGGTGCAGGACCGCGTGGCCGTGCAGATTCCCGGCTGGAGCGACCAGGAAATACAACTGGTCGAACTCGCCCCGGGCAAAGTGGCCAAGGTGCACCTTGCGCCCACATTCTTGCCGCGCTTCTATCGCAATCGTGAGATCACCGCCGCCACCGCCCGAGTCAGTGTGTCGGACGTCGCCGAACACGAGGTCTGGTCCACCACCGTACCCGTGCGGCTGCGCTCAGTTGACGACATGTATTGGGGCAAGGATTTCGCAAACGCCGGCCTGATCGCCTCCTGGGTGACGCCTCACGACCCCAACGTCGAGATGACCCTCAGCAAGGCCAAGGAGTTCATGCCTGGGCGCCGGCTCCCCGGTTACGAAATGTGGCCCGCGCCCGGCGTGCAGGAAAAAGCGACCTATCTAGAGGCGAAGGCCATCTACCAGGCCGTGCAGCGGCAGGGACTCTCTTACGTGAAAAGTTCGGCCACTCTGGGCGCCCATATCAACTCGGACGTCACCGAACGCGTGCGCATGCCCGCCGAGTCGTTGCGCCAGGTTTCCGCCAACTGCATCGACGGCGTCGTGCTCTACGCATCGCTCTTCGAAAACCTCGGCATGGACCCGGTCGTGGTCCTGATCCCCGGCCATGCTTACGTCGGCGTGCGACTGGCCCCCGACTCCAAGCGCTACCTCTACTTGGAAACGGCCCTCACCGGTCGTGCTTCCTTTGAGTCCGCAGTGAGCGCGGCTGAGCGCGGACTGGCGCGGCACAAGGCTGCCGACATCATCACAATTCCGATCGCTGTCGAGCGCGATGCCGGCGTTTATCCCATGCCCATCCCCAGTGAGCAGCAGCTCGCCTTGCCTGACGTCGTCGAATCTTCCGCCCGTGAGGCTAACTAGCTTGCGTTTGTGGCCCCGTAGGGGCATCCCGAACTTAGCCCCGGACGGAGTCCCGGGTAGCAGGTGGGACATTCTCCGAGTCCCGGCAAGGGACGGCACGTGTTACGACTTAGACACCAGGTACGGCAGAGCGTTAAATCCCAGGTGTTGATTATTTCATCAACAGGCTGAAACAAAGCGGGTCAGGACACAATCAGGACTTGACAAAGAATACCGTATGGATAAAATTCCCAAATCCGGGAGCCGTCGGCGAATATGGCGCCCGCTTGTAACACCTTTATGAGTTCAATCCAGCCGCACCAAACGAAGCACACACCACAGAGAAAGTCCATGCCCACGCAGCCGTGCAAGCATCCGCGCGTTCAAATTGTTGCCCGCGAAGAAGACTCGGAATACGTCGAGTGCAAAGAGTGTGGTGAGATCTTTGAATCAAGCGAATTCAAGGACATGGCCACCGAAGAGCAGGCCCCGCTCGAAGATGCCTGATCAAAAGAGGCCTGAAGAAGAGTCTTGAAATAGACCGATGCGCACCACCTAATTCCCACGCCCCGATCGCCCCTCGCAACCCTCGCAATACGCGTGTGCCACCAGTCTGCCCAGCCAACGTCACCGATCTACGTGCGTCCAGAAGTCTGGACTAACAACACTGCCCTCTATCCAGTCAACGTTACTAAAGGTCATGTTCCAAAATATGTCCCGTTTTGGACCTACGTAACTATCGTAACGTCGCGCGCACGGTTTTCGTTGGGACGGCGGCCGCTGTCTGTTAAGGTGGGCATCGCTCCGAATTGTGCTTCCTAAATCGCGCGTTCGAGCAGGAGAGACACATGTCCCGCGTTGCCCTGGTTGTGGACGATTCGATGCTGATTCGTCACACCGTTTGTCAATATCTTCAAGAACGCGGCTTTGAAGTGGAGTCGGCCACCGACGGCGAAGAGGCCCTCGAGGTGCTAGGTCGCATCCGCCGCCCCGACTTGGTCCTTACCGATCTCAATATGCCCAGGATGAGTGGGAGTGAATTGATCACGGCGCTCAAAGCAAATCCCGAAACCGCCGCCATCCCGGTCGTCGTCATCGCGGCCAAAAGAACCTTCACGGATGGCGAGATGGAAACGCGCGCTCAGTACGTCATTTACAAAGACATCGCCATCGACGAGCAGTTGGAGAAGGCGATCACCGCGCTGATCAGCCAGAGTAATAAATAAATCCTCGATCTAGCTCTTGATATCCTCGGTCCCCCACGTCTCGGGACCCCACGTTCGCGAAGCTAACGTGGGTTGAAGCTAACGTGGGTTCTCCCCTGACAAAAGGGCATGGGTGCCGCACCCTTCCCGCAGGGAGGGTGCGTGACGAGAATCCCTCACTTCAACGGCAGTGACGCTTCCGCGGAAAGCTCCGAATCGGCAAACTCGCGGGCCAGCCACTTGGGATAGGCGGCTGCGGCGATCATTGCGGCGTTGTCGGTCGACAGCGGACGCGACGGAAAAAACGCCGGGATGCCTTCCTGTGAAGCGCGTTGTTCGAAAGTGGTGCGCAGTTCGCTGTTGGCGGCAACGCCTCCGCTGACGAAGAGCGTGGCAATCTCATACTCGCGCGCGGCGGCAAGCGTCTTTGCAACGAGGTCTTCCACGACGGCGCGCTGGAAACTGGCGACCAGGTCCAGCGTCGCGGGGTCGCAATGCGCGATCACCTGCTCCGCCGTCGGTTTGCCGATCGCCGCGAGGGCCTGGCGGCGAGTCTCGATTTCAGCCTTCATGCCGTGGCTTTCGACGTAACGCAGCACGGCCGTCTTCATCCCGCTGTATGAAAAATCAAAGTGTGGCCGCTCCGGTTCCGGACTCTTGTCCCCGCGGTTGCGATGCTTGATCTGCGCCGGCGGAAAGTGGATCGCCTCCGGATCGCCCAATTTCGCCGCCTTATCGATCATCGGCCCGCCCGGATATCCCAGCGCGAGCAGCTTCGCGACCTTGTCGAACGCCTCGCCCGCCGCGTCGTCGCGCGTATGGCCCACGTTTTCGTACGACCACCCTTCGCCGTTCCGGGTCGCGAGATAAAGGTGCGTGTGTCCGCCCGACACCACCAGCGTCATCAGCGGGAACTCGATCTTGTGATTTCCCTTCTGCCGTTCCTCCAGCAGCACCGCGTGAATATGACCCTCCAGGTGATTCACGGCAATCAGCGGCTTGTCGAGCGCGTAGGCAAGCGACTTGGCGAAGCTCACGCCAACCAGCAGCGCTCCGGCCAGTCCCGGTCCCTTGGTGACGGCGATGGCATCGATGCTGTCGTATGTGCGCTTCGCCTGCTCCAGCGCCTGCCTCACGATGGGCGTAATGGCCTTCAGATGTTCGCGTGAAGCGATTTCCGGCACGACCCCGCCATACGGCTGATGCACCGCGATCTGCGACGCGACCGCGCTCGATATGATCTGCTCTCCCGAGCGAACCACCGCCGCCGCCGTCTCATCGCACGAGCTTTCGATTCCCAGAATGTAAGTGTCGGGCATGGGTCTTCGTTCTATTTTAGCCGAGTCATCCTGAGCGTATTTTAGAGCTTGTCATCCCGAGCGCAGCGAGGGACCTGCTTTTCGCCCGCACAACCACAGCTCTTCACACCAGCAGCAACCGTGCGCAGTCCGCCTACTACTTCTTCTCTCCCTTCTCCAACTCCACCCGCGCCTGCTTCAGCGCTTCCAGCTTCTCGCCCTCGACTTTCGGGTACGACAGATTCATCCCTTCCAGCGCCTCGACCACCGCGCCCGCCACCACCATTCGCGTGAACCACTTATTGTCCGCCGGCACGACAAACCACGGAGCGTGCTTGGTCGCGGTGTTCTGGATCATCTCTTCGTACGCCTCCTGGTAATCGTCCCAGAACCCGCGTTCCTTGATGTCGGCCGCCGAAAACTTCCAATTCTTCTCCGGATGTTCGAGGCGCTCGAGAAATCGCTTCTTCTGTTCGTGCTTCGAAACGTGCAGGAAGAATTTCCTCACGACGATTCCGTTGCGGTGCAGATAATCTTCATGCTCCCGGATATCCTGGAAGCGCTCGTTCCATATGTTCTTCGTGACGCATTGTTCAGGTATCTTCTCTTTTTCAAGCAGCTCCGGGTGAACGCGAACCACCAGCGTTTCCTCGTAATACGAGCGATTGAAGATGCCGATATGACCGCGCGCGGGCAGGCGCACATTCGTGCGCCACATAAAATCGTGGTCGAGCTCTTCTTCCGACGGCGCCTTGAACGAATACACCTGCACGCCCTGCGGATTCACGCCCGACATCACGTGCTTAATCGTGCCGTCCTTGCCGGCGGCGTCCATCGCCTGGAATATCAGCAGCAGCGCCCACCGGTCCTGCGCATAGAGAACGTCCTGAAGTTCGGCCAGCCTCTTGATGCCACGCTCAAGCAGTTCCTGCGACTTCTGCTTGAACTCGTCTTTCAAACCCGCCGTGTCGGCCGGATCACAATCCTTCAGGCGAAACTGTTTGCCCCTCTCGACCCGATAGGGTGTGACGAACTTGCTGAGCTTCATGCGTGATCCCCCGATTTGCGCAATGTGTTCCGCGTAAACGCGATGCGCGACAGCTTCTGGGCAGCGATAATATCATTTGCAAGGATGTAGACATTCTGACGGTGCCCCACATCTGCCCGGTTTTGGCAGATGTGGGTCTTAACAACATGCCGACAAAACGCTCCGCCATCGACATCATCAACACGCTCCGGCAACACGGCTACGAGGCTTACCTTGCCGGCGGATGCGTGCGCGATCTGCTGCTCGGGCGCGAGCCTGCCGACTACGATGTCGCCACCAGCGCGCGTCCCGATGATGTCATGCGCATTTTTCCGCGGACGTACGCCGTAGGCGCGCAGTTCGGAGTCGTGCTCGTGCCGGTCGGCCGCGCCTCCGAGGCCGCCACCGCGGACGACGACATGCCGTTCAGCGTCGAACAACTTCCCAAGCCACACGCCAGCGTCATCGAGGTGGCCACCTTCCGCAGCGACGGACTCTACTCCGACGGCCGCCATCCCGACGAAGTGCGCTTCTCCAACGATCCCCGCGAAGACGTGCAGCGGCGCGACTTCACCATCAACGCGTTGTTACTCGATCCCCTTGAGGGTTCGCTTGAGGACCCGACGCACCGCGACCGCATTCTCGACTTCGTCGGCGGACGCCGCGATCTTGACTCGGGCATCATCCGCACCGTCGGCGATCCCGTGCGGCGCTTCACCGAAGACAAGCTGCGCCTGCTGCGTGCGGTTCGCTTCGCGGCGCGCCTCGGTTACGAGATCGAACCGCGAACATTCGACGCGATCCGCCTTCTTGCCCCGGAAATCCATCAGGTCAGCCGCGAGCGCGTGCGCGACGAACTGACGAAGATGCTTATCGAAGGTCATGCCAAGCGCGCCTTCGAGTTGCTGGACGAAACCGGCCTGCTCCACCACGTGCTGCCCGAAGTCGAGCGGATGAAGGGCGTCGAGCAGCCGCCGCAATTTCATCCCGAGGGAGACGTCTGGGTCCACACTCTGCTGCTGCTCGACATGCTCCCGCAGCCGCCTTCGAAAACGCTGGCCTGGGGCGCCTTACTGCACGATGTTGGCAAGCCCTCGACCTTTCGCGTGGCGCCCGATCGAATCCGTTTCGACGGCCACGTGGAGGTCGGCGTTGCGATCGCGGCCGACATTTGCCGCCGCCTGCGCTTCTCCAACGAGGACACCGAACAGATCAAGTCCCTGGTCGAGAACCACATGCGCTTCGCCGACGCCATGCGAATGAAAGAGTCCACGCTCAAGCGCTTCATGCGCCTCGCGAAATTCGACGAACACCTGGCGCTGCATCGCATCGATTGTCTCGGTAGCCACGGCCAACTCGATCTCTACGACTTCGTGCGCCAGCGCTACCAGCAAACGCCTCCGGAAGAGATCAGGCCCGAGCCGCTGATCACCGGCCGCGATCTGATTGCCGTCGGACTCACCCCCGGCCCCAGCTTCAAAGACATCCTCTCCGCCGTCGAAGACGCCCAACTCGAGGGCAAGCTCCACACCAAGGAAGACGCAATGGCGTTCGTGCAACAGCTCCTGCTGAGCAATCCGGAACTGAAGGCCTAACTTCCTACCCACGGTTACCGCCCGCAGCGTGTCATCCCGAGCGAAGCGAGGGACCTGCTTTTTGCCCGCACCGCCACAAATGCCGACGATCCACCACCACCGCCCACAGCAAGTCATCCTGAGCCCGAAGGGCGAAGGACCCATGCACTTTGCCCGCACCACCACGACTGCCGACGTTCCACCACTACCGCCCGCAATCGAGTCATCCTGAGCCCGCAGGGCGAAGGACCCATGCACTTCGCCCGCACCGCCACAACTGCCGACGTTCCACCACTACCGCCCAAATCGAGTCATCCTGAGCCCGCAGGGCGAAGGACCCATGCACTTCGCCCGCACCGCCACAACTGCCGACGTTCCACCACCACCGCCCGCAGCAAGTCATCCTGAGCCCGAGGGGCGAAGGACCCATGCACTTTGCCCGCACCACCACAACTGCCGACGTTCCACCACCACCGCCCGCAGCAAGTCATCCTGAGCCGAGGGGCGAAGGACCCATGCACTTTGCCCGCACCACCACGACTGCCGATCCGTCACCACCACCGCCCGCAGCGAGTCATCCTGAGCCCGAAGGGCGAAGGACCCATGCACTTTGCCCGCACCACCACGACTGCCGATCCGTCACCACCACCGCCCGCAGCGAGTCATCCTGAGCCCGAAGGGCGAAGGACCCATGCACTTTGCCCGCACCACCACGACTGCCGATCCGTCACCACCACCGCCCGCAGCGAGTCATCCTGAGCCCGAAGGGCGAAGGACCCATGCACTTCGCCCGCACCGCCACAACCGCCAACGTTCCACCACCACCCCAAACAGCGACCACTCAACAATCGTGGAACTTAGTTGCCGCTGACGAGACCACGGTTCTTCCGCGTTGTGGCAACGCCATGGTTGGCGCGAAATCCGTAGTGCTGTATGGACAGTGCGCGGGTGCCCCGTTCAAGCCTTCTTTTGGCTTGAGCGGGGTAGGAGAAGGCGAGAATTCCCGGATGGGGATAGGTGGAGGGATGCCCTGTTCTCGATAAGCATCGAGACTTCATCATAACCGCGCTGTATGATGTTGACTTCAAAGAGGGATTTATGCGGCACAAGGGTTCCTGTGTATCGAGAGGATCGTACTCAACGAAGCAGAACTGAGGAGAGAGAGCGACATGGTTCTCAATCGTAGGGATCTGCCGTGGACGGTTTCACTTAGCTTGCCGTGGACGGTGGTGCTTGCCGTCGTTGCCTTCTGCTCGGGAGGAATCCTATTTCTTGTTCTCGGACTTTACTTAGCCTACTGGGTGCGAACAAGGCGGGGACGCAGCGTGGCGTTTGTTTGCTATCTGCTCGTTGTTGGAATTTCGATTCTACTACTGCTGTTTACCAAGATTATCCCAGCTTCATACGGGGATGTTATTGGTATAGCTGGGTGTGTATTGTGGCTGATAGCCGTTCTCGCTCTTCGAGCTGAAATTATCACCCGCGAATATCAGACTGATCAACCGTCGCACAAGCTGCCCCGACCGCTGCGCGCCCTGCCCTCGAATAACTTCAACAACTAGAAAAACAATTACCCATCAGGGCACTTGACACGGTCACTCCATATCAGAGCAATGTAAACGGGCAGCAACTGAAATCGGGGGTCGTGGGCCGTGCGCTGAGACTGATTGCTGTGCGTAAATCCGCTTACATCCAACAATCTAAAACCGGAACCGCCGACGTCCTTAGAGATGTCAACCCCCTTCCGCCGCCATTTTCCACCTAAGTAATTGAATACAAAGACAAAATAAACCTTGCCACCCTGTCGGGTTTACCCCCGCCAATCTGCCATACTCGTAGTGTTAAGGAAATTTGGAGTATGGCATCAAATGGGGTGCCGCACCCTTCCCCGTTAGGGGAGGGTGCGCCGCAAACGAGGTATATCGGTATTAACTGCCGCAAAATCAGCCACTTAGCCGAGAATTAAGGTATATCGATATATTAAGTACCATGTTTTCATCAGTTTGCGAAATTGCGAGTAGGGTGGGGAGGATCGGTGATTGCCGATGTTTTGCACCAAATCACCAAATCGTCACTACTTGCCCTAAGTCCTTTGTTTCTGTATATCGAGGTCTTAACTGCCGCAAAATCAGCTACTTAGACTTTGGCTTAGGTATATCGAGGTACTAAGCGCAAATGTTTCAACAACTTACGAATTTAAAACAGGGTAGGGGGAGGTAACTTGCCGGTAAACTTCTTCTACCGCACGCTTCGCAACAGATCCGCCAGGTCGCGCTTCATAAGCAACACGCGCCCTCGGACATCTGCCAGCATTGCGCTACGGTCGGTTAGCGTGTCGATGGAGAGCTTCGCATAATTGCCCATGCTGCTGGTGAGTTGGTTGATTTTCGTTTGAGAGTCAGGCGATCCTGGCGGACCGATTCTGCCCGCCTGAATCCACTCGGCTACCAGCGTCTGCATCCGGGTTTCCTGCGCGTTGGTCACCGGAGCGGAGTTCAGGTACTTCCATACGTCGTCGGGATAAGTGCTCTGTAAAGCGGGTGGCCGGCCGAAGAGTCGCGCCAGCATGTTAGGCACGCGGCCGACCGTGACCGTGGCACCGCGTTGCTGATGCAGGCTGTAGATCTGCAGTGCCGTTGACGCGGCGCTCGAGCCGACTCCAATTTTGTCGCCGAGCCTTGCCGTGCTGTCGTCCAGTTGCAAGGCAGTGCCAACCACGCCGCTGCCGACTCCGGCGACGATGTTGCCGACCGTAGTTATGCCGAGATCGTGGTCTCTTTTGAATTGGAGAACGGCACGCAATTCCGAAAGTTGCGCGCGTTCGTTGTCAATCTCGGCAGCGACGGAATCCGCGTCGAGGGAAGCGGCAAGCGTTGCAGCGTAAACGTCTTGTCGAAGCGCAATTTCTTGAAGATTGAAGGCGTTATGTTCGCTCTTTGCCTGATTTATCCGGCTCAACTCTTCGACCTGCGGAGCGATGCCGATCAAGTTCGCAACCTGTGCGGCATTCGGCGGGAGCGTGGAAACTTGCGCAATTGATTGCGTGAACGTCAGTATTAAAGAGAAACATCCCAGGCAGAGAGTTCGGCAAACATTCATTCGTCACCTCGGACAAACGCTGCTCGGACTACGCACTAGATTGAAAGCGCGAATTCAGCGTTGTCTGTCGAGGCGCAACTCGTCCACGGTGCCCCACGTTCCGCCCGGTCCGCAGCGCGGATCGGGCTAACGTGGGCTCGACGGCTGACGCAGGCTCAAAATAGAACAGCCGAGGACAGAGCCTCGGCTGCATGTATCAAAATTTTTCCGGTTCAAGCCGCGCGGTCAATATCGGAACGGCCTCCTCCTCCCCGGACACTGCGTCCGGTGATCAGCCGGAATATCGCGGTCAATATGACCGCACCCGCAATCGCGACCAGGATTGTATAGATCATGCCGCCCTGCCCCGTGAAGCCCAGCAGCCTCATGATCCAGCCGCCAACGAGGCCGCCGACGATGCCCAGGACGATGTCGCCGATCACGCCATAGCCTGAGCCTCTCATGATCTTGCCCGTGGCCCAGCCGGCAATCAAGCCGACGATGATCCACCACAGAACACTCATATTCCCCCTCGCATGCCAAAATTGGCGCTTCTATAAGAAATGCCGCCGCCCTCCGCAAGGTTGTGTGGAAACGAGTGCTCGCGCGCACTGGATACGCCGAACCGGGTCAACGCGAGATGCTAAAATCAAGTATCCCAGACGACTTGGAGAGAATGCAGTGGAGCCGGCGAGCACAGGATTGGCGAAGATTTTTCGCGAACTGCTGGAGCATGCTCCTCCGCATGAGGTTCCAGTGATCGCCTGGCCCGTGGTTTGTGGCGAGAGAGTAGCGAGCCTGACGCGGGCTGTGGCGTTCTCCCAGGGCATCCTGTGGATCGAGGTCCCCGACAAACCCTGGAAACTGCAACTGATGGAACTTGCGCCGCAATACGTCGCAGCGCTCAACACGCTCGGCGGTGATCGCGTCCGGCGGGTCGAGTTCCTGATCCCCGGTGAAAAACCTTTGTTGGCGTAGGCAATAAGCCGCGTCACGAGAACAGAAGCGAGACAATGAAAGTCACGGAACAAGAGGTTCGTTACGTAGAGGATCTGGCCAACCTGGAGTTGACCACCGACGAGCGGGTTCGCATGGTCAAGGACCTGAACTCCATCCTCGAGCATATCGATCAGCTCAACGAGCTCGACACCAGCGACATTGAGCCCATGCTGCAAACGGCGGACCGCTACGGTCTGGGTCAGGGCAAGCTGGATGTGGAGAAGACTGGCGCCGCCCCGTTCGCCTATGCACTGCGCGAGGACGCGACCCGCCCCTCGCTGCCGCACGACGAAGTGCTGCGTGCCGCGCCCGATGCCGACGGTACTTTCTTCCGCGTGCCTAAGGTCATTGAGAAATAACGCCCGCTACAGTATCTCCGTCACTGAGAACTGAGATCCGAGAACTGAGAACCGCAACATGGACCTGAATCTACTCACAATCGAGTCGGCACGAACCGCAGTACAGGAGCGGCAGATCACTGCGACCGCGCTAACCGAAGCGTTCCTTAAGAAGATCGACGCCGAAGACGGCAACACCGGCGCCTACCTGCTGACCTGCCGCGACCGCGCGCTTGAGCAGGCCGCGCGCATTGACGCCATCGCCGACAAAGGCGATCCGTTGCCGCCGCTCGGAGGCGTGCCGCTGGCCTACAAAGACGTGCTCGTCACCAAGGACGTGCGCTCGACCGCCGGGTCGAAGATCCTGGGCAATTACGTTCCGCCTTATACCGCCACCGCCGTTGCCAAGCTAGAGGCGGCCGGGGCGATCATGCTCGGCAAGCTGAACTGCGACGAGTTCGCGATGGGCTCGTCGAACGAGAACTCGGCTTTTAAGCCGGTGCATAATCCGCGTGACTTGAGCCGCGTGCCGGGGGGCTCCTCGGGCGGTTCCGCCGCCGCAGTCGCCGCCGGAACTGCCGTTGCCACGTTAGGTTCCGATACGGGTGGCTCGATTCGTCAGCCCGCCGCGTTTTGTGGCGTTGTCGGATTGCTGCCCACTTACGGACGGGTGTCACGTTATGGTCTGATCGCGTTTGCGTCGTCGCTCGACCACGTCGCCCCGGTCGCGAAGACCGTCAAGGACGCAGCCATTCTCCTGCGCGAGATGGCCGGCCGCGATCCCATGGATTCCACCTCGGCCGATGTGCCCGTTCCCGATTACACGCAAGAGATCGAACGTCCGGTGAAAGGGCTGCGTGTTGGCGTCCCCAAAGAATACTTCGGCGAAGGACTCGATCCCGAGGTTCGCGGTGCGGTCGAAAGTGCGATTCAGAAACTGGCGGAGTTAGGCTGCGAGGTCAAGCCCATCTCGCTGCCGCATACGAAATACGCGATTCCCACCTACTACATCATTGCCACCGCCGAGGCCTCGGCGAACCTGGCGCGTTTTGATGGCGTGCGCTACGGCTATCGCGCTTCGGGTGCGCGCACGCTCTCCGAGATGTACCGCCGCACCCGTGACGAAGGTTTCGGACCCGAGGTCAAGCGCCGCATCATGCTTGGCACTTATGCGCTGAGCGCGGGCTACTACGACGCTTATTACCTGAAGGCGCAGAGAGTCCGCACACTGTTGACGCGTGATTTCGAAGAGGCGCTCAAGCAAGTGGACGTGATCGCGACTCCGACCACTCCAACTCCCGCATTCAGACTCGGCGAGAAAGCCGATGACCCCGTTGCCATGTATCTTGCTGACATCTACACGGTCACGGCGAACCTGACGGGGGTGCCGGGTATCTCCGTCCCTTGCGGCAAATCGCGCGAGGGACTCCCGATCGGGCTTCAGCTTCTGGGGCGGCACTTTGATGAAGGCACCGTGATCCGCGTGGCGCATGCGTACGAGCACGCGGCTGCTGTTAATTTCTAAATCCTGACCGGTACCCCACGTTCCGCCCGGACCGCGCAGCGGTACGGGCTAACGTGGGGAAGTCTTGTTTGCCCGCAGTCGGACATGTCCGGTTGCGGGCTTTCTGTTGTACTTCCAGTTTTCAAAAGCGCGTAACAGATTCAGAGTCACTGGTAAGAACTACTCTGAATCGCGATGACGGCTGCCGTTGGAGAGCTGTAAGTCATTGAGAGTTCGGCGTTCGGAATCCGGCCTGCGCGGAATGTGAATTGCTTTATGCATTTCCGGAGGCGATATGAGCACTACTTCACTGAGAAACCTTGCCCTGGTATTGATTGCGATCACCGTATCTGTTAGCTCTGCATTCGCGAACGTAGAGAAGCATGAGCACTCGCGTGCACAAGAGAAAGCCGTGCACCGCGACCATATCGAGAGACGCGTAGAACACCGCAAAGACGAGCACTCGCGCGCACGCGAGCATTTCCAGCATGAGCACGCCCGGCAAGTAGCCGAGCATCGCGGACACGAACAGCGTCCTAATGGATTCGATCGCGGGCACAAAACCGGATGGGCTGCGAACAAAGCTCCCTCGGGACAGGCGAAGAAGGTTGGCGGAAACCTGGCGTCCCACCCCGTCGATCACTCCGGACGAGGCCAGGCATGGAAGGGCAATCGCACTAACGCCGGTGGCACGCCGCAGAACACCAGGTCGACCGCCCCACACGAAACGAAGATGGCAAGAGTTTCGACACCCAACCAAAAGAGATAGCGCGCGAGCACGAATTTCAGTGCGCAACTTTTCTTGTTGAGCTTTTTTTGTTGAACTCTGGATTTCAAACGGTGAGAATGAATTCAGAATAGTTCAATTCCGCTTCACGCGGCATTACGGAGGCTAACTCATGGCTTGTGGAACGAAGAAGTGCGCTACAAAAGCACCGAAAAAGCCGGCGAAGAAGGCCGTCAGCAAGAAGAAGTAAGCGCGAATCCACGCTGAATTTCAGGGGTACGGAAAAGGGACCGTGCCCCTGATTTTTTTACGGCAATTCCCGATAGTAGCGTTCGCCCGCGCAGCTGCGGCATAGTATTCGGCCTTCCCGCTGGACTTCGCGCCGGAAGTTGACTCCCTCGCCGCATTCTTCGCAAACGATGCGCTCGCCCTTGTAGCCCGGCAT
Organism: uncultured Acidobacteriota bacterium; assembly: GCA_963777415.1. Lineage (GTDB taxonomy): Bacteria > Acidobacteriota > Terriglobia > Terriglobales > Acidobacteriaceae > JAEZPW01. The sequence continues at coordinate 176,931 of CAVZQL010000007.1, read as the reverse complement.
CTCTTCCGGCCCGACCTCGACCTTCACCCACTGAACGTTGAATAGCTCATCGTCACGCAACTCGCGATAGGCGAGCATCTGCTGCTGGTTCTTGTCGGCCAGTTCCGTGTGCATTTTGCGCGCAAGTTCTTTCGACGATTCTTTCGCGCTGATGCGCACCGCCTTGCCGCCGGCAAGATCAACGAACGTCGCGGCGACCTTGCCCCAGTCGCGGAACTTCAGCGCGCGCTTGCCCAGCCTGCATCCGGTGACGACAGCTACGGCGTCCGTAGCGCAGCGATCGATCTCAACGAAGGTGACCAGGCGCTTGCGGTCTTTTCCCCGCGGATCTTCGATGCCAAGCTTCTCCAGTCCCAGCATCGCCATCCGCACACCGAGAATCTGTCCGGCACAGAGGTGGCCGTGAGCGGCCTCGGCGTCACGAAGAAAGTCGTCGAGAGATTTCATAACGCTGCTAATTCGATTCTTCCCCAGCCGGTTCCGGTTCGCTGGCTACGTCGGCGGCGCGGCCATGTACTTCGAACGATATCTGCTTCCCATTCTTGGGATGGAACGTAACCCGCATCGGTTGGCGCTGCCATTCCGGCCGTCCGCATTCGGAGTCCGGCATTTCGCCATTGCTCGACGCTCCCAGCGGCGCCCGCACAACCGGTTTGCGGCTGCCCAGCTCGGCCACGACCGCGTAGAGCTTCTCCCCGTTCTCCGAAACGCCGCAATAGGCAACATACTCGCGGTACCAAACGGCGTCGGAGTAATAAGGATCAAACTCGGGGAGCTTGAGTTGCGACACTCGGCCCGTTGCCCGGCTCACGAGCACCCAGCCGCCGCGCTGCCACTTCCACTTAGGCAACGGCTTGTTGTCGTCGGGAAGCGAATCGTTGACGCGATAGGCCCGGCGCACGGTAAAGAGTTCTTCAGTGATGTCATGCGGATCGCCCGTGGTGAATTCCTTGATTTTTCCATCAACCGTGAGTGCCCGGATCTTGATGTCCTCACTCTTGGTTTCAGTCGGCCCAAGGAACAACTTTACGGTAAAAGTTTTGCCGAAAATGATGACGTGCGGTTTTGACGCGGCTAGTGCAAAAGCTGTTAATATCAATGTTGATAGCGACAAGAATATGGCCCGTTTCATAAGTTCACAAGCCTAATACCGGCTCGCGAATAGAGCAAGCTGATTGAAAGTGGTCCAAAAGAATGCAACCAGCGGCCAGAACTGCACGTCAGACTTCTTTGGTACCCGAGATTACAAACCGCCGGCGCGCACCGCGAATTCTCGTAGTGGACGATAACCAGGACAACAGCATGTTGATGCGCGAACTCCTCGTTTCGCGCGGCTACGAAGTAACCACTGCCTCCACTGCCGAGGAGGCGGAAGTAATCCTCAAGGGCCCCCACCCGGACCTGATCCTGCTCGACGTCATCATGCCCGGTAAATCCGGATATGAACTTTGCCACGAGCTGAAAAACAACGCGCTCACCCGTTTGATTCCCATTGTGATGATTACCGGTCTAAGCGACCGCGAAGACAAGGTACGCGGCATCGAGGTAGGCGCGGACGATTTCCTGAACAAGCCAATCTTTCCCGAAGAACTCTTCGCGCGCGTTAAGTCGCTCATTAAGCTCAAAGAGTTCACTGACGAACTCGACAACGCCGAGGACGTCCTCTGCACACTCGGCCTTAGCGTCGAGGCCCGCGACCCTTACACCGAGGGGCATTGTGAGCGCCTGGCAAAGTACGCCGCCGACCTGGGCGCGAATATGGGCCTGGATGCCGAATCTCTCGTCGCCCTCAAGCGGGGCGGCTACCTGCACGATCTCGGCAAGATACGCATCCCCGACGAAATCCTGAAAAAGGGCGCGATGCTTACGGACTCGGAGTGGGAAATCATGAAGCAGCACCCGGTTTACGGCGAGATCATCTGCAAACCGCTTCGCTCGCTGCGCCTCGTGCTCCCCATCATCCGTCATCATCACGAGCATTGGAACGGCACCGGCTATCCGGACGGCCTTTCCGGCGAGGATATTCCGCTGCTGGCACGCGTGCTGCAAGTCGTTGACGTTTACGACGCGTTACGTACCGAGCGTCCCTATAAGCGAGTGCTGTCGCACGACCAAGCGGCTCAGACCATGCGCGACGAAGCTGCGGTGGGCTTATGGGACAAGCACCTCGTGGACCTGTTCCTAAAAATGACCGATAAAGGAAAGTCGCAAGTCGCGTGAACGCCGACTCAGAGTAGCGCCGGCGACCCGCCGGCTATCGCGGGTGCGCCTCGCACCCGCGGTTTTAGCGAACCTTCGCCGATTCCGCTGCTTTCTCCTGAATCGACTCTGCTCCCGCTTCCTCCGTGCCCAGCCGCAGCGAGATATCGCGATACAGCAGCACAGCGCAAATTGCCGCGGCCAGCAACAGGGCTAACCCCGCACCCGGCTGCTGAAAAATCAGCTTGCCGGTTCCGAACAGCGCGAAGTAGATCATCAGGCAGCCTAGCACCCAGGCGATCAGGTTCCGACCCAGATCGCGCGTCTCCGGAACATCCGTCGCGAGCCGCGCGATCGGCTTCCATCCGAGCACGTCGGGACGCACCTTACGATAGAACCGCAGCAGCACTTCTTCCGACTCCGGCTGTGTAACGAGCGTCACCAATACCCAGATCGCCGTCGTCACTAGCGTCGTGGTCAACGCCGTTTTGGCGAAGACCACCGAGTCCTGCCCGGTAAACGGCGCGTTTCTTTCTCCTCGCGTAAGCAGCATCCAGAGCGATTGTGAGCGCAACGTGAGCGTGACCGCTAGCGCGGAAACCATCGCCGAGATTTCGCTCCACGCATTGATGCGCCACCAGTACCAGCGCAGCATATAGACGGCCCCGGTGCCCGCGCCGAGTTCGAGCACGATGCGCCAGGCGTCGCCCACCGAGTTGAGGCTCCAGGCAACCATCGCCGACGTCGCCACCAGCAGAACCGTCGCCAACCGCGAGACGTTCACATAATGTCGATCGCTCGCGCTCTTGTTCACGAACCTCCGGTAGAAATCGGAGACGAGGTACGACGCGCCCCAATTCAACTGCGTCGCAACCGTGGACATGAACGCCGCCAGGAATCCAGCGACGATCAATCCGACCAGCGCGTGCGGCACGTGGTTGCGGACCACGAGCATATATCCGGATTCGCCATGCGTCCCAAGGTTGGGGAACAGCACGATCGCCGCCAGCGCGGTCAGTATCCACGGCCACGGACGCAGCGCGTAGTGCGCGATGTTGAACCACAGAACGCTCAGCACGCCATCCTTCTCGCTGCGCGCGCTGAAGATGCGTTGGGCGATGTAGCCGCCACCGCCCGGTTCCGCTCCCGGATACCATGATGACCACCACTGCATTGCGATATGCATCACGAAGGTGATCGCCGGCAGCGTCCACAAAAGCTCTGCCGTCAGTCCCTTCGAGAAGTCGGGGAAGAACGAGAGCGCATTGCCCGCTCCGGGATGAGCCGCCTGAAGCCCGTTCAGGCGCGTAATCAACGCGGTCATTCCACCGGCGGCGCGCACCGAATAGAACGCCACGCCGATGACGATGCCCATCTTCAACGCGAACTGAAACAGGTCGGTCCAGAGCACGCCCCACAGGCCGCCGAGCGAGACGTAAAGTCCGGTGAAGGGAATCAGAGCCAGCACCGTAATCGCGGTCGCTTGTAAGTCCGTCACGCCGAACAGGTCGTGGATGATGCTGATCATGGCCTTCGCGACCCAGCCGAGAATCAGGCAGTTCATCAGCAGGCCGAGATAGAGCGAACGAAATCCGCGCAAGAAAGCGGCGGGCTTGCCAGCGTAACGCAACTCGGCGAACTCAACGTCGGTGAGCAGCCCGGAGCGTCGCCACAAGCGCGCGAACAGGAATACCGTCATCATGCCGGACGGCAACATGCTCCACCAGAGCCAGTTGCCGGCGATGCCCTGGCGATAGACAAGACCAGTCACCACCAGCGGCGTGTCGGCCGCAAAAGTGGTCGCGACCATCGAGGTGCCGGCGAGCCACCAACTGACGTTGCGGCCGGAGACGAAGTAGTCGTCCACGCTGCGGGCCGAGCGGCTGCGGAAATACAACCCGAGCACGAGGGTGATCGCCAGGTAGGCGACGACGGCAGACCAGTCCAACAAGGTAAAGTGCATGATGCCAAGTATGGTGGTGCTTTGGACCGGAACTGTCAATAAGCGAAGTTTCGGGTTTCCCTACTTCAAGTTTCGAGTTTCAGGCTTCGAGTTTCGAGAACCTGTTTCTACCCCTCCCACTGTGGAAAAATCGCAAGTCGCTGAAAACGTGGTACTTAGGATATTGATCTCCCTCGGAGCCAAACGTAAGCTGCTGAAAACGTGGTACTTACGATGTCGATTACCCCCGGGCTGAATTCAGCGCTCAGCGCTCAGCTGTCAGCGATCAAGAAACAGCATAGCTGCGATTCGGGAGAATCGAACATTGGGCGTCGAAAATTTCCAGAATCAGAACAAAAAATGGGGTGGCCCGCAAGCCGTCCGTCGGCTTGAGTGGGAGAGCAGTTCGCAGATTGTGAGTCGGACTCCGGCCCCACACAAGCAAAGCTTGTATGGGCCACCCGCCCTGGGACAGGGCAGCATCTGAGAAGATGAGTGACTATTGATGTACTTGGAATTCGAAGTGCAACGAGTCACAGTTGAGGTAAGATACTATCATGCTGCGATTTGACGAAGCGAAGGCCACGCAGGCTGCTGCGCGATTTATTGCTTTGCGCGGCGGGCAAATTCATTACCTCAAGCTGATCAAGCTTCTGTACATTGCCGATCGTGAGGCCCTCTTGCGGTGGGGAATTCCGATTACAACCGACAGATACGTGTCGATGGACCACGGCCCTGTTGTAAGCCGGATTTATAGCATGATCACTGAAGAGCGTCCAAAGCCGATATGGGAGAAATATATCTCTGCTCCCATGGGCGAATATGAGGTCAAGTTGTTGGCTGAGGCTCCGGACGACAAGCTTTCGCGGGCCGAAGAGAAGCTGATTGAGGAAGTATTCCAGAAATATGGCCACTGGAGTAGATGGAAGCTGCGCGACTTCGTTCATAGGTTTCCAGAGTGGAAGGACCCGCAAGGATCGTCAACGCCCATTCACATCAAGGAGATACTCAGAGCCGGCGGCGGGAACGATGACGATATCAGGGCCATCATTGCCGAACTGCGTTCGATGACCGCCGCAGAGGAAGCTCTTAGCAGCGTATAGCATCCCCCGCTTTTTTTTCTTGGTTCCCGCTACAGGGATTTGTCACATTCTGGATGTAAGAGCTCACTGAACTGGAGACAGGTATGCTTGTGTGTGGTGACACCTTCTTAGCTGGCGAAACCGAAGACGATGAGCCGCACTTGTGGGTTGTGATCACGCCACCAAAGGACGACGAGGTCATCACCGTCAGTGTAACCACGCAGAGAAGGCATTCCGAGACACTCGTAAAGCTGAAAGACGGAGACCATCCTTTCATTCGGCACGATTCGGTTGTGGCATATGCCTATTCCCGCATACGAACCGTAGAGGACATCGAAGCTGCGATAACAGCGGGAACAGCGAAAAGAAGAGAGCCCATGTCCAAGGAGATTGTCGATCGGATACGAGCTGGTTTACTTGATTCTGATTTCACCCCAAACGGCGTTCGCCGCTACTTCAAAGAATTCTAGGAAACGGCAGAGTGGCCCGTTCAAGCCGTCCGTTGGCTTGAGTGGGAGAGCAGTTTTGCACACGCTGAGTAACGACTCCGGCCCCACACAAGCAAAGCTTGTATGGGCCACCCGCCAGAATCAGAACAAAAAATGGGGTGGCCCATTCGAGCCGTCCGTCGGCTTGAGTGGGAAAGCAGCTCGCAGACTGTAGGTCCCACACAAGCAAAGCTTGTATCTGCCGTTGCCGGGGCGCCCGCCACCTTTTTGATCAACAAAGCTTGTGCAACTTGCTTTATTCCGGTGTAATCTTACTAGGCATCTTTGGGCGAATATAAGGCGAAAACCCATGTCGCAAATGTCAAAAATCGAATGGACCGACTCGACCTGGAACCCGGTTCGGGGCTGTACAAAGATCAGTCCCGGATGCAAGAACTGCTATGCGTCAGTGTTCGCCGAGCGCTTCAGGGGAGTTCCTGGACACCCTTATGAGCTAGGTTTCGACCTTCGATTGGTGCCTGAAAAAGTAGACGAACCGTTGCGTTGGCGAAAGCCGCGCATGGTGTTCGTTAACTCAATGAGTGATCTGTTCCACAAAGATGTCTCGGATGAGTTTATAGCAGAGGTGGCGCGCACGATGGTTGCTGCGCATTGGCACACGTTTCAAGTGCTAACGAAGCGATCAGTGCGGCTGCGCGATCTCCTGAACGGCAAACTCGCTTTCGCCGCACATCGACAACACATCTGGTGGGGCGTTAGCGTCGAGAATCGCAAGCATGGTGCGCCGCGAATTGACCATCTCCGGCAAGCAAGCGCAGCGGTGAAGTTCCTGTCCATTGAACCGTTACTGGAAGATCTCGGGTTGCTCGATTTGTCAGGGATCAACTGGGTCATCGTGGGTGGCGAGAGCGGACGCAGCGCTCGACCTATGAATGAGGAGTGGGTCACGTCCATTCGGGATCAATGTATCGCACGGCGTGTCGCTTTCTTTTTCAAGCAATGGGGCGGCCTCAACAAGAGAATGAACGGACGCCAGTTGCAAGGGTGCACTCACGATGAGTTTCCATCTGTAACGAAACACCGGGCCCCGCTGTCAATTTTCCCAATTGAGCAGGTTAAATGGCCACTGACGACGTTTACCTCGGAAGAGAACAAACTGCGATAAAGCACGAAGTTCTCCGGCAGTATCTACTCCAATTTGCACTAATAATCGGACGATTACGCAATATAACTTACGTCGACTGTTTCAGCGGCCCCTGGAACTCCGAAGCTGAGGATCTAAGCGACACGTCGTTTTCGATCGCCATCCAACAGTTCCGCAGTGCCCGTGAACGCCTTGCTAAGGAAAACATCAAACCAAAGATTCGGTGTTTATTCCTGGAAAAGGATAAAGAGGCGCACGACCGCCTAGTTCAGTTTGGTAAGACCATCGAGGACGTCGAGGTGAGGACGATCAACGCTCCGTTCGAATCGTCCGTCGATGCCATTTTGGATTACGTTGATCGGGGAGGAAGAAATAGTTTCGCCTTCTTCTTTGTTGATCCGACAGGTTGGGCCGGCATTCGAGTACCAACTATTAGTCCGATTCTCAAACGTCAGCGTTCGGAGGTGCTGGTTAATTTCATGACATCACACATTCGCCGCTGGTTGGGCACCGAACAGGATCCCTACGAAGACCTGTTTGGTTCTGATCGCTACACGGATAGGCTTGAAGAATCGTCGGGTGATCAACGCGATGACGAACTTCTATTTTCTTATTGCGACGCGGTAATGCGTGAAAGCGGCTCATATGTGTCATCAGCAGTTGTCTTGAGTCCATTGCGCAATCGTGCCCACTTTCACCTCGTGTATGCGACTCGTGAGCTGAAAGGTCTTGAGGTGTTCAAGAAAGCGGAACGTCAAGCCTTTAGATTCATGAACACCATACGTGCTAGTGCGCAACAGCGCGCGCGAGTGGAGAGGCAAGGCCCTGAACTCTTCAGCGCGGAAGACCTCTACGACCCCACATACGTTGAGGGGTTACGACACCGATATGAGACGCGCGCACGTATGCGAGTCGCCGGGGCCCTATCACGAAAAAGGCAGATGAGGTATGACGAAGTACTGGCACTCTGGTGGCGGTACCCCTTAACCAGTGAAGCCGACCTGAAGGACTGGATCAAAGCGTCGGGCTACCGCATTATCGGACTCGGGGAGCGAGAGCGGGTGCCCAAATTGGGTTCGAACCACTTCATTGGTATCGAGTGAAAAGCACATAACCGGCTAGGTTCAGCTCTCTTGTACTTGGGGGGTGCCCCATCCTTCGCGAAAGCGAAGGGTGGGGTCGTTGACTTTCGCGTGCGTCGACTTCGCGGCCGTCACTGCGTCTTGTTCGGTTTTCGTAACAAAATGATCGTTCCATAACCCGCACGCGTGGTTTCACTTTAGGCCACAAGAAAACGCGCCTTCGACCGGGTACGTGGACTTGCTTGCACCGTGATTTTGATGTCCTGGCCAAGCAACAGCAGGAAGCGCATCAATCGCTCCAGCGAGAAGCCGGAGAGACGCCCACGGATGAGGGCGGATATTTTGGGCTGATCCACTCCAAGCAGCTTGGCAGCCTGAACCTGGGTAAGCCCTTTGTCACGGATGACCACGGTGATCTTGTGCGCGAGTTCGGCTTTAGCCAGCGCCTCTTCCGGGTTCGGCAAGCCCAGATCGGCAAACACATTTCCGCTGCTGACGGTGTAATCACGTTCATGTTTGGGCATCGTTATTTCTCCAGCTCCTGATCGATTTCGACGGCACGCTGCAACCGTTGCTTCACAAGGTCCATGACGCTCTTCGGCGTGGCCATGCCGTGCTTCGATTTCTTCTGAAACGCGTGTAGCACATATACCGCCTTTTCCAGCTTCACCGTGTACACTGTGCGGAACGTATCGCCCCGGTGATCGGCAACAACCTCCAGCACTCCGGCTCCAACGTGTTTCAGCGGCTTGGCGTCGATGTGCTTGTCGCCCATCTGCGCCTGATAGAGAGCAAAACCGACGTGTTGCTGCACGGCTTTTGGAAACTCCGTCAGCGCACGGCGTGAGTCGGCAACGAAGATCAGTGGTTTCATCGCACCTTTCAGGACTTTTCGACTATGCCAGATGTAGCATATTCAGTCAAGAACAGATTTGGTTTATTCGTCTTCCGCTTCACTCTCCAGGATGACGTGCAGCTCGTACACGTCGGCGGCGGGCCGCTGCTCCCGCTGCGTCTTATCGAGATGAGCCGCTGGGTGCGTGGCCGCGTACACCTGCTGCAAGCTGCGTAGCGCGACGTGCGTGTAGATTTAACTTTGAGTTGAAAACGGAGCAGAAGGCGGAGCAGCAAAGGCTTGTTCCGAATCTAGAAATTTTCGACGCTGCGTGTTTGATTCTCCCAAACCCCAGCTATCCTGTTTCTCGGTCGCTCCTGATTGATGAAAGCAGCCAGGGGTATGCAGTAGCTTACGTCCAGCCGCGGGTAGTGAGGCGGCGGGCACAGGCTGTAAAAAGAAGGAGTACTCCGTCCCTATGCGCGTGGGCATCGTCACTTGTCATTGGGTAGCCAACTATGGGGCTATCCTGCAAGCGATGGGTTTGGTCAAAGCTCTCAAGAGTCTTGGTCACGAGCCGGTCATTGTTGATTACGTAATGGACGTGGACCGGCGCGCCATGATGCGCGACTGGGGAATATGGGACGGCAATTTGCTTTCCATGCTATCGATGCGCCGCCGTTTCTGGCGCTTCCGTGAGCGACATCTTCCCATTTCACGTCGCTATCGCAGCCATGCGGAAATTCAGGCCGATTTTGCCTCCTATGATGCCTTCGTGGTGGGCAGCGACCAAGTGTGGAATTGTGACCGTTTTGGTCCAAATCACAATTTCGATTCTGCGTATTTTCTCGGTTTCGCCGAGGGGAGCGGTCATCGGCGCCTCAGTTACGCTGCCTGTTTTGGCCATCCCAATCAATCGGAGTCCTGCATGGCCGAAGCGCGGAAGCTCTTGCAGTCATTCGATTCAATCTCTGTCCGAAACGAGGTCAGCCGCAGCCTGGTCCGTAAACTGGTGGATCGCGATCCGGACGTGGTGGTGGACCCCACACTGCTCGTCGATTTCGAGGCTGAAGCGTCGCAATCTTCTCACAGTGGGAAATACCTGCTGGTTTACGCCCTTGATAAGGCCTACAGAAAGCGCTTCCCGCCCGTCGTAGCGGAGATCGCTCGAAAACTCTCATTGCCCGTGGTGGCGATCTCGCCAAGGTGGGACTTTCCGGGAGCACACGATCAGCGCCGCGTGGTCGATCCTGCCGAGTGGCTCGCTCTTTTTCGCGATGCGGCGTACGTCTGCACGGACTCGTATCATGGAGTTATGTTCTCGATAAAGAACCATAAACCCTTTGCCGCATATTTGGAGCATGGGCCGCGTTCGCACCGCCTGACGGATCAGCTTAGTCGTTACGGTCTTGAGGAGCGGATCGTCTGGGGTGATTCGCAGGCCGCCCGTATCATGCCTGACCTGGAACTAGATTATCGATCTGTTGATCAATTGCTGGCATTCCATATCCAATTCTCTTACGAGTTCCTGAAGTCTTCTCTGCGTGATGCCATCCCGGCCTGCAAACTGAGGGTCCGTCGCACGGCCGACGAAAATCCCCACCCTTCGTTTCACGAAGGGTAGGGCACCCCAGAATGTCCCGAACTGAGGGTCCGTCGCACGGCCGACGAAAATCCCCACCCTTCGTTTCACGAAGGGTGGGGCACCCCAGAATGTTTTCCGACAGGGTTGCGGTCGACCAGCGCGGATCTACTTGTTGACCGTCTGGCTGTGATGGTGATGATGATGTTTCTTGTGCTTGTGGGTTTTGGCGAACGCGGGCGTTGCAACGGCCAACAACAACACTGCCGACAACGCTACGACTAGGCTCTTCTTCATTGCTGCTCCTGTGTCCCTGACGGACTACTCTCTTTCTAATCTCGAATCACTCTGGGCGGAATCAGTGATTCTGCTGAGAATAGATTTTTGTTCTCTGCCCGGAGATTCAGTTTTCTGCATTAGGCTCCAACGAAATAATTTTTTGATCTAAAGCGGCATGAGACGTCATCTGTACCACGTCGGGCTACATGGAATTCTGCCGGTGCAGCGGTGAAAGTTTCAGGGAAAAGCAGCATGGTCGTGGAGCGATATACAACGTCGAGATGCGTAATCGGCATCTCTATTTCATCTGGGCAGAGTTGCAGGAGGAATTTGCGGGGCTGCTGGGCAGCAGTGCGTGACCGCGAATCCGAGGGCCGAACTTCAAGCGCACAACCTTAATGATTCGACACTTAATGACTCGAAACCTCGTTCAATACGGTTCAGAAAAGATTGGCTAGATGGGCCAGATATTCCATCGCAGCACTAATACGATCGCTCGCGTCACGATCATTGGGACGGCGCTTTTTGCCGGATTCGCATTCTGGCTTATGGCGCAGACCCAGCGATCTCCTTACACAAACTATGTAGGCGTGGCGCGCGTGCAGCCGGTTCCGTTCAGCCACCAGCATCATGTGGCGGGATTGGGGATCGATTGCCGCTACTGCCACACCACGGTCGAAGTGTCGGGCTTTGCCGGCATCCCGCCGACCAAGACCTGCATGAACTGCCATTCGCAGATATGGAGCAATTCCCAGATGCTCGAACCCGTCCGCGAGAGTTTCCGGACGGGGCAGTCGATTATCTGGACGCGGGTCAACGATCTGCCGGATTACGTCTATTTCGACCACAGCATTCACATCAACAAAGGCGTGGGCTGTAACGACTGCCACGGTCCGGTGCAGCGTATGCCGCTGATGTACGCGGCGAACACGCTGCAGATGGAGTGGTGCCTCAACTGCCATCGCGCCCCCGAGAAGTTCCTCAGGCCGCGCGATCAGGTGTTCAACATGAATTACGAGCAGCCCGGCGCGTTTAACCCGATCGCGATGGACGGCCGGAAGTTCACGGATCAGACCGAGCTGGGCAACTACTTGAAGCAGAGATATCACTTGCGAAGCGTTCAGGACATCACCAGCTGCTCCACATGCCATCGCTAACGACAGACGAGGCGAGTGAGGCGGACAAGAGCACGATGGAAGAGAGAGACGAGAAGGCGATGGGCGGGGAAGTCAACGGTGGCGTGTTCGGCGAAGCGGTGTGCCCGAGCAAGAAGCACATGCTCTATCAGATAGCGCCTAGCGGGCAGATCGGGCAGAGCGCGGCGGACGAGAGCGCGGCTGGGTTGACCCGCTCCGATTTCGAGGTGGCGCGCGAGAAGCTTGCGTCGAGCGAAGGCCCGCGCTACTGGCGCAGTCTCGAAGAGCTTGCCGGAACGAAAGAGTTCCAGGAACAGCTGCATCGTGAATTTCCCAAGGGAGCGTCGGAGTGGCTCGATCCGGTGTCGCGGCGCGGATTCCTGAAGCTGATGGGCGCGTCCGTGGCGCTCGCGGGGTTGACGGGATGCGTGAAGCAGCCGCTCGAACCGATCGTGCCCTATGTGCGGAAACCGGAAGAACTGGTCTACGGCAAGGCGCTCTTCTACGCGACCGCAATGACTCTCGGCGGCTACGGCATTCCGCTGCTGGTGAAAAGCAACGAGGGGCGCCCTTCGAAGATCGAGGGAAATCCGGAACATCCGGTGAGTATGGGCGGGAGCGACATCTTTTCGCAGGCGTCCGTGCTGGGGCTTTACGATCCCGACCGCAACCAGAACACACTCTTCCAGGGCGAGATCAGAAGCTGGCCGGGTTTTCTCGGCGGTGTGCGTTCGGTCCTCGCCGGTCAGCGCGCGGCGCAGGGCGCAGGGCTTCGGATTCTGACTCAAACCGTAAGTTCACCCTCGCTGGCGGCGCAGATTCGCGGGCTGCTGCAACGCTTTCCGGGCTCGAAGTGGTACCAGTGGGATCCGGTCAATCGCGACAACGCTCGCGCCGGGGCGCAAATGGCGTTCGGGCGCTACGTTGAAACGCAGTACCGGCTGATCGACGCCGACGTCATCGTTGCGCTTGATGCAAACTTCCTCGCCAGCGAGTTTCCCGGATTTACAAAGTATTCGCGGGAGTTCGCCAGCCGCCGGCGTCCGGAAAAAGACGTTAGCGAGCGGCCGTTCACGACCGTGAACAACATTCCTTTGCCGAATCGGGCGATCAATCGCCTGTACTCCATCGAGAGCACGCCGACAAACACGGGAGCCAAGGCCGATCATCGTGTCGGAGTTAAGTTCCGCGATATCGAGAACTACGCGCGCATTCTGGCAACAGCTCTTGGCATGAACGCGGGCGGCGGCAACGCCAACAGCGATTACGACGGCAAAGTTCTTTCGGCGCTGGCCAAGGACCTGCAAGCGCACCGTGGCGCGAGCGTGATCATCGTTGGGGACGAACAGTCGCCGGTTGTCCACGCGCTGGCTCATGCGATGAACGAAGCGCTCGGCAACGTGGGCAAGACGGTGGTCTATACCGACCCGGTCGAGGCGAACCCGACCGATCAGCTTGCGGGCATCAAGGAACTCACCGCCGACATGTGGGCCGGCAAAGTGGACATGCTGGTCATCAGCGGCGGCAATCCAGTGTACGACGCGCCGGTGGATCTGAGTTTCGCGCCCGCGATGCAGAAGGTTCCGCTCACGATTTATCACGGGCTCTACTACAACGAGACCGCCGTCTTGTGTTCGTGGGTGGTCAGCGGCACGCACTACCTCGAAGAGTGGAGCGACGCCCGCGCGCTCGACGGCAGCATAAGCATCGTGCAACCGCTGATCGCGCCGCTCTACGACGGCAAGAGCGCTCACGAGTTGTTGAACGCGTTTGGCGATCAGCCCGAAACGTCCGGATACGAAGCGGTGCGCAGTTACTGGCGCCAGCAGCACAAGGGCGCGGATTTCGAGAGCTGGTGGCGCAAGTCCGTACACGACGGCTTCGTCGCGGGATCGGCCTATCAGCCAATAAATGCCCGCGTTCGGATGACGTCATTCCAGCCTGCCGCGCAGATGTCGAGCGGCGGTGTGGAAGTGATCTTCCGCCCCGATCCGTCGATCTATGACGGACGCTTTGCGAACAACGGGTGGCTGCAAGAGTTGGCGAAGCCGATGACGAAAGTGGTCTGGGACAACCCGGTCCTGATGAGTCCCGCCACGGCCGCCAAAATGAAGATCGCGCAGGGCGACCTGGTCGAGATCCAGAATGCCGGCCAGAAGGTGGAAGGCCCGATCTGGCTCAATCCGGGGCATCCCGACGATTCGATCACGGTGTTCATGGGATACGGGCGCAAGAGCGCCGGACGCGCAGCGACTGGTGCGGGGTTCGATGCTTATCCGATTCGCGCGAGCAACGCGCTTAACGTTGTGGAGGGAGTGCAACTCCGCAAGACGGACGGGCGTTACCCACTGATTACGACGCAGGGCTTTCAGTCCATGGAGGGCCGGCACATCGTACGCGAGACCAGCCTGGACGAATACCGGCGCGATCCCGAATTTGCCCAGCGCATGGAAGAAGCACCCGCGCCGGACGAAACGCTTTATCCGAAGTATGACTATTCCAAGGGCTACGCGTGGGGCATGGCCATCGACCAGAACGCATGCGTCGGATGCAATGCGTGCATCGTCGCCTGCCAGTCCGAAAACAATATTGCGGTCGTGGGAAGGTTGGAAGTCTCGCGCGGACGCTACATGCATTGGCTGCGCGTGGATACCTATTACGAAGGCGGACTGGCCAATCCGCAAGCCTACTTCCAGCCGGTGCCGTGCATGCATTGCGAGAACGCGCCGTGTGAGCTCGTGTGCCCGGTGGGCGCGACGGTACATAGCACGGAGGGCCTCAATGACATGGTTTACAACCGCTGCGTGGGCACGCGGTATTGCTCGAACAACTGCCCATATAAGGTGCGGCGGTTCAACTTCCTGCTCTACCAGGACTGGGACACGCCCCAATACAAGATGATGCGCAATCCGGACGTGAGTGTCCGCAGCCGCGGCGTGATGGAAAAATGCACGTACTGCGTCCAGCGCATCACACATGCACGCATTGACGCCGAAGAACATGACCGGCAGGTTCCCGACGGCTCGCTGCAGACCGCCTGCCAGCAGGCATGTCCGTCCGATGCGATCGTCTTCGGCAACATCAACGACAAGAACTCGCGTGTCGTGAAGCTGAAGGAGAATACGCGCAACTACGGTTTGCTGGCGAATCAGAATACCCGCCCGCGTACGACGTATCTGGCCGTAGTCAAGAACCCTAACCCAGAGATTCCGGAGAAGTCATAGCGATGCCTGATCCACGCGCAGCCGAACTGATGGACGAAGAGCACGGACGTCCGCCCGTCATTCTTCCAGGTCAGACCTACGGCTCAATCACCGACAAGCTGAGCGCAATCATCCTCACGCGCCGCACGCCTTTGGGGTGGTACGTCGGCTTCATGATCGGCATGTCACTGACAGGCGTCCTGACGCTGGCCATCGCGTATCTCGTCTATCGCGGGGTTGGAATCTGGGGCATCAACATCCCGAACGCCTGGGGATTTGCGATCGTGAACTTCGTGTGGTGGATCGGGATCGGCCATGCGGGCACGTTCATCTCCGCGATTCTGCTGCTGCTGAAGCAGTCGTGGCGCAACTCGATCAACCGCTTTGCGGAAGCCATGACCCTCTTCGCGGTGATGTGCGCGGGCATGTTCCCGCTGCTGCACCTGGGCCGGCCGTGGCTGTTCTACTGGTTGTTTCCATATCCGAACACGATGACGGTATGGCCACAATTCCGCAGCCCGCTGGTGTGGGACGTCTTCGCGGTTTCGACCTACTTCACGATATCGCTGCTCTTCTGGTACGTGGGACTGGTTCCCGACCTAGCCTGTATGCGCGATCGCGCCGTGAGCAAGTGGGGAAAGGGGATTTACGCGATGCTGGCGATGGGCTGGCGCGGATCGGCCCGGCACTGGCACAACTACGAATCCGCGTACCTGCTGCTTGCCGGTCTGGCAACACCGCTTGTGCTATCCGTGCATACCGTGGTCAGCTTCGACTTCGCGATTGCTATCGTTCCCGGTTGGCACGCGACCATCTTCCCGCCGTACTTCGTTGCTGGCGCGATATTTTCAGGCTTCGCCGTGGTCCTGATTCTTGCCATACCGATCCGCAAGATCTATGGCCTGGAGGACATCATCACCATGCGCCACCTCGACAATGCCGCGAAGTTGATGCTGGCGACCGGCTTGATCGTGGCCTACGGGTACATCATGGAGACGTTCTTCAGTTGGTACGGCGTAAACAACTACGAAAAATATCTAACATGGAACCGCGCGCACGGGCCGTACGCGATTGTGTGGTGGTTGACGATAGCTTGCAATGTCGTCGCTCCTCAGTTCTTGTGGCTCAAGAAAGTCCGCTATTCAAGCATCTTGCTGTTTCTTGTCTCCGTTGCCGTGCTCATGGGCATGTGGTTCGAGCGCGTCGTGATCGTCGTGATCAGTTTGCACCGTGACTTCCTGCCGTCGGCCTGGGGTATTTACATTCCGACGCGGTGGGATTGGGCCACATTCTTCGGGACGATTGGTTTCTTTATCGCGGCGATGTTCCTGTTCCTGCGACTGGTTCCGGCAATTCCGATTTTTGAAATGCGCGAGCTTGTCCACAAGACCAGCAAGGAGGTGGCGTTGCAATGAAAGCCACCATTTACGGATTGCTGGCGGAATTCGACTCGCCCTCTGAAGTGCTGGCTGCGACCCGCCGCGCCTACGCCGAGGGCTACCGCAAAATGGATGCCTACACGCCATTCCCGGTGCACGATCTCGCGGAAGCCCTGGGTTCGCGCAAGTCCTACGTGCCCCTGGTCACGCTCGTTGGCGGCATCCTCGGTGGCCTCACTGCCTACCTGCTGCAATTCTGGATCAACACCATTGCCTACCCGCTGAATATCGGTGGACGACCTTTCCATTCCTGGCCCGCGTTCATTATCGTGACGTTCGAAATGACAGTTTTGTTCGCGGGGATTGCGGCGACCTTCGGCATGTTCACTTTGAATGGACTGCCCCAGCCCTACCATCCGATCTTCAACTCGGAAGAGTTCGCGGCGGCGACGCGCGATAAGTTCTTCTTGTGTATTGAAGCGACCGACCCTCGCTTCGAGCGAATGCAAACCGAACAGTTCCTAATGGAGCTGCATCCCCGCGCGGTAACGGAGGTGCCGAATTAGCACGACAGCCAAATTCGCCGCACTGCTCGCGCTGCCGCTGTTGTTCATGCTCGCCGCCTGCCGCGAAGACATGCAGAATCAGCCTCGCTACAAGCCCTTGCGCGAGAGCAACTTTTTTGACGACAAACGCGCGTCGCGACCGCTGGTGGCCGGCACCGTTGCCCGCGGTGACCTGCGCGAGGACACGTACTTTTACACGGGCATGATGGGCAATCAGGTAGGCAACGTAATGCCGTTCCCGGTTACGGGGGAAGTGCTCGAACGCGGACGCGATCGTTTCAATATCTATTGCGCTCCTTGCCATTCGCGCACCGGCGACGGCAATGGCATGATCGTTCAGCGCGGATACCGGCGACCGCCGTCGTATCACACGGACCGGCTGCGCACGGCGCCCCTCGGGCATTTCTACGACGTGATTACCAATGGCTTCGGCGCCATGCCCGACTATGCGGCGCAAGTCTCGCCGCGCGATCGCTGGAACATCATCGCCTACATACGCGCGCTGCAACTGAGCCAGGCCGCGCCGGCAAACCTCGTCCCCGCGGGACAGCAGATTCCGTCCGTGCCGCCGGAACTTCCGGGAACGCCGGGCACGGGGGCCAGCGCAGCGCCATCCAAATCCGGAGAAATCTCAGTGCCCAACCAGCCCAAGAAGGAGAACAAATGAGCGCGGCGCTCCCCGATCTCGACTTAATGGCTCCGCCAGCCGTGGAGAAGTGGCAGCGTAACGCTCTCGTCGTCGG
This sequence comes from uncultured Acidobacteriota bacterium, assembly GCA_963777415.1. Taxonomy (GTDB): domain Bacteria; phylum Acidobacteriota; class Terriglobia; order Terriglobales; family Acidobacteriaceae; genus JAEZPW01. The sequence goes on along the minus strand of CAVZQL010000007.1, from coordinate 159,310 downwards.
CGTCCTTGGCACGGTCGGCGCCATCATCGGCTGGATCGTCGAGCCCCTGGAATTCTACCGCTCGTTCCTGCTGGGTTACATGTGGTGCATCGGACTGACGCTAGGCTGCATGGCGATTTTGATGGTGTATCACCTGACCGGCGGCGCGTGGGGAACTGTCGCGCGGCGCATCCTCGAAGCCGGCATGCGCACGCTACCCATGATGATCGTGCTGTTCGTGGTGCTGCTGATCGGGATTCATCGTCTTTATCCGTGGTCACGCGCCGATGTGCTGGCGACAGACCCGGACGTGCGCCGTATCGCCGCACAGTACCTTAGCCCGGGGTTTTTCATCTTCCGCGCCGTGCTCTACTTCATTGCGTGGTCGGCGCTGGTGGTTGCGTTGGGCAAGATTTCCGATCGCCAGGACCGTCCTCCGGAAGTGAACTTCGACGTCAGGCTTCGCCGCATCAGCGGTCCCGGCCTGGTGCTTTATGGATTCACGATTACTCTTGCCTCGGTGGACTGGGTCATGTCGCTCGACCCGCATTGGACCTCCACGATATTCGGCCTGATTTTCATGGCTGGACAGGGACTTCTCACGCTCTGCTTTGTCGTGCTGATGGGTTCGGCGCTGGTGCGTTACAAGCCCTTGTCAGAGGCGTGGAAACCCGATCAGTTCCACGATCACGGCAAACTGATGATGGCCTTCACGATGATGTGGGGCTGGTTCGCGCTGTCGCAGTGGCTGATTATATGGGCCGGAAATCTGCCGGACGAGATCACGTGGTATCTGTACCGGACGCGCGGCGGCTGGCAAGTCTGGGGATTCCTGCTGATCTTCGTTGAGTTCGCCATACCGTTCGCATTCCTGCTTTCGCGCCAGATCAAGAAGGACTGGCGCTCGTTGCGCTGGATCGCGCTCTGGATTATCGCGGCACGATACATGGATCTGTATTACTTCGTCCTGCCGAACTTCGACGATCGCAAGGGGCATCTGCACTATAGCTGGTTGAATGCCGTCGTCCCGTTGGGCATGGCGGGGCTCTGGATGGCGTTCTTCTTTTACAACCTGAGGCGCCGGCCGCTGCTGGCGCTTTACGACGAGCACGTACGCATCATTTTCGAACAGGGACACGAGCATGAGCACGGAACACAACGAGCCTGATCCGCAGGGTACGGAAGGCGAGATCCATCCGGAAGAGGTGCAGAATCCGGAGGTCGCTTACGACCGCACCGACATGGACCCCAAGGCGATTGTCGGCTTCCTGATCGCACTGGCCATCGCGGGGATTTTCATGCACCTGATCCTGTGGTCGGTTTTCAAGTACTACGCGGGTCCGGCGAAAGCGCCGTTGGCCGGGCCGATCATGACCAGCACGCGCCAGTTGCCGCAGGGCGATCCGGAGCGGACGTTTCCGGCGCCCCGTTTGCAGGCCGATGACGTCGCTGACCTGAACAAATTTCGCGAGCACGAAGAGCAGATACTGAACAGCTACGGCTGGGCCGATCAGAGCAGAGGGGTGGCGCGTATCCCGGTAGAGCAGGCAATACAGGTGCTTGCGAAACAAGGGCTGCCGACGCGTCCAGCAACGCCAGACAATGCCGCAATCGAGTCGGCGCAAGCCCCAGCCCCCGGATCGGGCGGCGCGGTAACGAAATCACAGGCTGGAGAGGTTTCGGGAAAGAAATGAGCAAAGCCGCTACTAACGGCATTGAAGAGGACATCGTGAGTTCCGCAATACTAACATTACTAATCGGAGTGAAGAAAGTGTTGGTGGTTGCCGCCCTGCTTCTTGCGCTTGCATGCCTTGCGCAGGCGCAAAGGAACGGCGGGGGGCTGATGAGCGGCGGTGAGTTGCCTGCCACCACGCTGCCTCCGAACCTGAGCGGCGTATCGGTCGAGCAGAAGCTCGGAGCGCAGGTTCCGCTGAATACCGTGTTCCGCGACGAAACGGGCCAGAACGTCACACTCGGCCAATACTTCAAACCGGGGCGCCCGGTCATACTCAATCTCGTTTATTACGACTGTCCGATGCTGTGCACCGAAGTGCTGAACGGCCTGAGCAGTTCGTTGCGGATGGTCACGTTCGATATCGGCAAAGACTACGAGGTCGTGACGGTCAGCTTCGATAAGCGGGAAAAGCCAGCGCTGGCGGCCGCGAAGAAGAAAGCTTACATACAGAGGCTCGGCAGACCCGGCGCGGAACAGGGCTGGCATTTTCTGACCGGCGATCAGCCGTCCATTGACGCGCTCACCAACGCGGTCGGTTTTCACTACCAATGGGACGAAAGGTTGCAGCAGTTTGCGCACGCCACCGCGGTGATCGTCGTGACCCCCGAAGGCAAGCTCTCTCACTACCTCTACGGCGTGGACTACGCGCCGAAAGACGTGCGTCTGGCATTGGTCGAGGCGTCGCACAGCAAGATCGGCAATCCGGTGGACGCGGTGCTGCTCTACTGCTATCACTACGATCCGCGCACCGGGAAATATGGGGCCGTCGTCAGCAACATCATGCGTCTCGCGGGTGTGGCGACCATTCTGATCTTGGGCTCATTCCTGATTGTGATGTTCCGCAGGGAACCGAAGCGAAAGGCTCAAGCGCGCAACACTGGGACGGTTTCGGCCCGGTAGCGCAGCGAAGCATAGCTAGCGAAGCGAAGAACGTAAAGATATGGGCAATAATTTTCCACTTTGGCCGACGGCCGCATCCAGCAACGCCAGCAACCTGGACGCGCTGTTCATCTTCCTTATTGTTGTGACCGGCACGGTCACGTTGCTGATCTTCCTGCTGATCTTCGTTTTTGCCGTGAAGTACCGGCACACAAAGCACAAGGCCGTGCAGATCGAAGGCTCCGTTCCGCTGGAAATTGCCTGGAGCCTCATCCCGCTCGGCATCTTCATGATCTTCTTTGGTTGGGGCGCGACCATCTACTTCCAGGAAGCAAGGCCTCCTAAAGATTCGATGGAGATCTTCGTGGTTGCGAAGCAGTGGATGTGGAAGATGCAGCATCAGGACGGCGTGCGCGAGATCAACGAACTGCACGTGCCCGCCTACAAGGATATACGGCTGACAATGATTTCGCAGGACGTCATCCACAGTTTCTTTGTTCCCGCTTTCCGCGTTAAAACCGACGTGCTGCCCGGACGTTACACGACGCTCTGGTTTCATGCGACGAAGCCGGGTCAATATCACCTGTTTTGCGCCGAGTATTGCGGTACACAGCACTCGGGCATGGTTGGACAAATCGTCGTCATGGAACCCGCCGACTACGAAGCCTGGCTGCAAGGGGGACGCGGCGAGGGTTCGCTGGCCTCCACTGGGCAGAAGATTTTTCAACAGTTGGGCTGTGCGAACTGCCATCGCTTCGATACACAGGGGCGCGGCCCCAACCTCCAAGGCGTTTACGGGCGGCCCGTGCTGTTGGACGACGGCAGCACGGTCGTTGCCGACGACAATTACGTTCGCGAATCGATCTTGAACCCCGGCGCGAAAGTCGTGGCCGGGTTCAAGCCGATCATGCCCACGTTCCAGGGGATACTCAGCGAAGAGCAGGTCTTGTCGCTCGTCGCTTACGTCAAATCGCTTTCGACTCCCGCGCAAAAGGAGCCGGTGAGTAGCCGTCCGGCCGTGCCGGCCGAGACCGGCGCTTCAAAGGTGCAATAGCCATGGCAACCGCTACACGTCCCGAAGTCGAAGCTCCGAATTACTTGAATGCGGATTACGGCATCAAGTCGTGGCTGTTAACCACGGACCACAAACGCATTGCGCTGCTCTACCTGATCAGCATCACTCTCATGTTTTTTGTCGGCGGCATCTTCGCCATGCTGATCCGTTTGGAGTTGCTGACCCCGGCCGGCGACCTGACGACCTCCGACACCTACAACAAGCTGTTCTCCATGCACGGGATCGTCATGATCTTCTTCTTTCTGATCCCGTCCATACCGGCCGTGCTCGGGAACTTTCTTGTGCCGCTCATGATCGGCGCCAAGGACCTGGCGTTCCCCAAGATCAACCTGCTGAGCTGGTACCTCTACATCATCGGCGCCGCGATGATGATCTACGACATCGCGATCGGCGGCGTCGATACCGGCTGGACCTTCTACACGCCCTTCAGCACGACCTTCTCGAACACCAACGTCATCATTGCGGCGCTCGCGATTTTTGTCGCGGGATTCTCGTCCATTCTCACGGGGCTGAACTTTATCGTCACCATGCACCGCATGCGCGCCCCCGGCATGACGTGGTCGCGTATGCCGCTGTTCCTGTGGTCGAATTATGCGACTTCGATTATCCAGTTGCTCGGTACGCCTGTTCTCGCGATCACGCTGATGCTGGTCGCGCTGGAGCGCCTGTTCAACATCGGCATCTTCAACCCGCAACTCGGCGGCGATCCGCTGCTGTTCCAGCACCTGTTCTGGTTCTATTCGCACCCAGCCGTCTACATCATGATCCTGCCGAGCATGGGTGTGGTCAGCGAAGTGGTCGCATGTTTTTCACGTAAGCGCGTGTTTGGATATTCCTTCGTGGCGCTGGCTTCGATTGCAATCGGCGTGCTGGGATTCTTGGTGTGGGCGCACCACATGTTCGTCGCCGGGATATCGGTTTACTCCGCGCTGATCTTTTCGTTCCTCAGCTACATGGTTGCGGTGCCGTCGGCCATCAAGGTGTTCAACTGGACCGCTACCATGTACAAGGGATCCATCTACTTCACGACTCCGATGCTCTACGCCATGGGCTTTATTGGGCTGTTCACGATGGGAGGCATGACGGGACTTTTCCTGGCCAGCCTCGGCGTGGACGTGCATGTGACCGACACCTATTTTGTGGTGGCGCACTTCCACTACATCATGGTGGGCGGAGCCGTGATGGGATACCTGGCGGGCATCCACTTCTGGTGGCCGAAAATGACCGGCAAAATGTATCCGGACGTGTGGGGACGGATTGCCGCCGCCATAATATTTATTGGGTTCAACCTTACCTTCTTCCCGCAGTTTGTCGCCGGCTATCTCGGAATGCCGCGCCGCATCCACTCCTACTCTGGAGAGTTCCAGATTTTGAACGTGTTATCGACCGCCGGCGCGTCGATTCTGGCGATCGGGTATCTCATGCCGCTGATTTATCTTTTCTGGTCGCTGCGCTATGGCAAGACCGTCGGGCCGAATCCATGGAACGCCACCGGTCTTGAGTGGATGACCACTTCGCCGCCGCCAAAATACAACTTTGAGGAAACTCCGGTCGTGACCTGGGAAGCCTACGACTACGAACACATGCCCGAGGAGGAGCCAGTTGCCGGATAGTCACAGCGCAGCAACCGTTTCCGCTCACAGCCTCCGTGAGCATTTTGCCGACCTCGATCAGCAGCGCGAGACGGCAACGCTCGGCATGTGGGCGTTCCTGATCACCGAGATCATGTTCTTCGGAGGCATGTTCACCGCGTACATGGTCTACCGCATCGCTTACCCCGGCGCCTACAGCCAGGGCAGCGAGCACATGAACTTCTGGGCCGGAACCATCAACACCATTGTGCTCATTTGCTCCAGCTTGACCATGGCCATGGCGGTGCATGCTTCGCAGGAAGGTCATCGCAAAGCGATCGTCTGGCTGCTCATCGCCACCATGGTGCTGGGCGTCGCCTTTCTGGTCATCAAAGGCTATGAATACCACGAGCACTGGGTGGACCATAATTTCCCGGGCGACCCGCTCTTCGGCGTCAATCCCGAAACCGGGCAACAGGTTTTCCGCGACCCGTCGCGAACGCAGCTCTTTTTCGGGCTCTACTTCGCCATGACCGGCTTCCACGCGTTGCACATGGTCATAGGCCTCGGACTGGTCACGTTCATCGTCATTGGGGCGTGGCGCGGGCGGTACACGCGCGACTATCACAATCCAGTCGAGAACGTCGGCCTTTACTGGCACTTCGTTGACATAGTTTGGATCTATCTCTATCCATTGCTGTACCTGATTGGCCACAAGCACATTTCGGGGTGAGGAAGCATGGCAGAAGTAATCGTCAGGAAAAGAACCTATGTGCTGGTCTGGATCGCGCTCATGATCCTGACCGCGGTGACCGCCACGGTTTCGCGCATCAACCTCGGAGCATGGAGCGGTTTCGTCGCTCTAGCCATCGCCAGCACCAAGGCACTGCTCGTCGCGCTGTTTTTCATGCACCTGCGCTACACCCACCAGAAAATGACGTGGATACTGGCTCTCGCTGGCTTCTTCTGGCTCACCATCCTGTTCGGACTCAGCCTCACCGACTATGCGACCCGCAATTTCCTGCAGGTCCCCGGACGCTAGCGCGGTTTGCCTTATAGTCCGCCCAAACAAGCACCCCGTCCGAGCGTGTCATCCCGAGGCGCAGCCGAGGGACCTGCTTTTCGCTCGCACCATCACTACCGCCGACCTCATTAAAGATGTCAAGCCCCTCTCGCCGCCACTTTCCTTCCAGGCCGTTCCTCGATTGCTGTATTCCACTCTTCTGTTTTCAGGGAACGCGTTTCTAGACTAGGTACGGCAGGTTTCGAGGAAACTCTCTGCCGTCTTTGATCCACCGTTCGCTGATATGAGATAGGCAGTTCGCCACATCGAAGCTCCCCTCCCACCCTTTATAAAATTAGTAAGTTGTTGCAAACGCAACTAGTTATTAGTTCAGCCTCGTTGAGGTAAACTCACGTGGTTGATAATATGGGACTTAACCTCATCAGATTACTCTGGTAACCACTTCTATTCAGCCTTTACATAGATTCTAGCAATTTTGAAGGGGTAAACCGACACCAGCGGACAAATTATATTTCCTTTGGAATAAGTAGCTTACGTCCTCTTTGGCGTGTTGCGGGCCTTGACATGTCTGTACGACATCGGCGTATTGGTGGCGCGGGCGAAGTGCATGGGTCCTTCGCCTCCGGCTCAGGATGACTTGCAGCGGGCGGTGGTGGTGCGGGCGAAATGCATGGGTCCTTTGCCAAGTTTTACCCTTGCGTCCTCAGCGTCCTTTGCGTTGAACGGTTTTGCTGCCCGCTGACCGCTGCGGCGCCGGATCTGTTCTTTAGGGTTTGTTAACAGACTATGAATTTCACGTATTGTCGTATGCAAGTTCCACCTCTCCGGCTAGAATGAGGGCGTGAAACAGACGATCTTTGTGGTCGAAGACGACGCAGACATTTCGCGGCTGATATGTCATCACTTGCAGGCTGCAGGCTATGCCACTCGCCCGTTCGTTTCTAGCGTGGGCGTCATCAGCGAGGGCGAAAAGGCTGCCCCATCCCTTTTCTTGCTCGACATCATGATCCCCGGTCGTGATGGCCTGGAACTCTGCCAGCTGATTCGCCTGACCCCCGGCCTCGCCAGGATTCCAGTCATCTTCCTGACCGCCAAGAGCAGCGAAGCAGACCGCGTTGCGGGCCTCGAAATCGGTGCCGACGATTACATCGCGAAACCGTTTAGCCCCCGCGAGATGGTCGCCCGGGTCAAGGCGGTATTGCGGCGCTTCGAGCGGCCGCTCGCTCCCGACTGCATCCAGATCGGCGAAATCGAGATCGACACCGGCGCCATGACGCTCAAGGTTCGTGGCGAAACCGTCACCACCACGGCGACTGAGTTCCGCCTGCTCGACTACCTCGCCCGTCACACTGGACGCGTTTTCACCCGCGATCAGCTACTCGACGCCGTCTGGCGCGATACCGCGTTCGTGACCCCGCGCTCGGTTGACGTTTACGTCCGCCGTATTCGCGAGAAGATCGAGCCGGACCCAGAGACTCCACGATACCTAAGGACGGTGCGTGGCGCTGGCTATCGCTTCGAGGCATCCAAAGAAGCAGCGAAATAGGCGGATCACTTGAAGCAGGGCGTATTTCCCAAACTGCTGTTAGCCTTCGTCGTGGTGATTGCGGTCGCGACCGTGACGCTCGATTTCACGATTCGGAACGCGTGGGAGCGATCCCTTTATCAGCAGATCGAACTGTCGCTTACCCAGAAGACGCAGCTCTTCGCAGGCCTGGTTCAGACTGACAAGCAACACACTCTCCAGCAGATCGTCGATGAACAAGCCCGTGTTGCCGATGCCCGCTGCACGGTCATCGATAAGTCAGGCCGTGTTCTAGCCGATTCGGAAGCCAATGCGAGCACGATGGAAAACCACGCTCAGCGGCCCGAGTTCATCGCCGCCCTGAGCGGAAAGCTCGGTAGCAATTCCCGTTCGAGCCGCACCATTGGCTCTCCGTTTCTCTACGTTGCGGCCCCCATTCCGGGCGGCGCAGTCCGCATGGCGTATCCGCTTTCCGCAATCCAGCAGGCCAAACGCCAGATTCGGCGCAAACTGTTGGAGTCCTCCGCGCTGGCGTTCGCGATTGCGCTCCTGATTGCCGGATTCACCTCAAGATCGATCTCGCGGCGTTTGCGCAACATCGTCTCGTTCGCCGAGCGTGTGGCAGCTGGCGATCTCTCGGCCCGCATCGCCGGCAATTCCAACGACGAAATCGCACAAGTGGCTCTCGCGCTCGACAAGACCACCCGCAAGCTGGAGCAGAGCTTCGCCACGGTGGAGGCAAGCCGCAACCAGCTTGAAACCCTGCTCAACAGTATGCAGGAAGCCGTGATCGCAGTTGCCGCCGATGGGCGCGTGCTCTGGGCGAACAAGCGCATGAATCGAATTGCGACCCAGGGCGTTCGCCTTCACGCTCCCCTCATCGAGACCTCGCGAAGTCCAGAGTTTCTGCGCGCCGTGAGCGAAGCTTTGGAGGAGGGTGGCGTCCGCACCGCGCGCGTTTCTTCCTCCACAATGGGGCGCACCTTCGACGCCACCGTAGCCCCCATGCAGGGCGGCGGCGCCGTCGCCGTGCTCTACGACATTACCAAGATCGAGCGTATAGAAAAGACCCGCCGCGACTTCATCGCCAACGTCTCCCACGAACTCCGTACGCCGCTGACCTCCATCCAGGGCTACGCCGAGACTCTGACCGACACCGTGCCCGAGGGCGCCCAGGAACGCGAGTTCATTGAGATCATCCGCAAGAACGCGGCTCGCATGTCGCGGCTGACCGAGGATCTTCTGACCCTGGCCCGCGTCGAATCTCGCGAGCAGCGGTTCGAGTTCCGCCCCATCGGACCTGCTGCCTTGCTTCAGGACGCCTACGAAAGTTTCCGCGAGGTTGCCCGCGGCGCTGGCGTCGAGATCGAGATCAACAACACGGCCACGTGCGAGGCTTCCGCTGATCCCGACGCAATACACCAGGTTTTCGCCAACCTGATCGACAATGCCATCAAGTACGCCGCCAGCGCCTCGCATATTATCATTGGCGCGCGGCCCGCGCCCGCCGATCCTGAGCAGATCGAGTTCTTCGTTCGCGACTTCGGTCCGGGCATCGCTTCCGAGCACCTGCCCCGCCTCTTCGAGCGCTTCTACCGCGTGGATAAGGCCCGCTCGCGCGAATCCGGCGGCACCGGCCTCGGGCTCGCCATCGTCAAACACATCGTCCTCGCCCACAATGGAGTGATTCACGCGGAAAGCGAACTGAATCACGGTTCAACATTCTTCTTTACCCTGCCGATCGCAAGTGTCGAAGCGGGCACGAGAACCGAAGTGCAAGCGCGTTGAAGGCTGCACTGCATTTTTTTTGACGGATTTATCTTTTTGTAATCCAACTGTTTTATGCTTTAGGTAATAGCGATAGCGTTATTCATAAAAGCTATTGGGCCGGTCGCACTCAGATCCCTGGGAGAAGCCATGAGCACTGCCACCAACAAGAGCCCTGATCTGGATTACAACAACATCATAGACATGACGCTGCATGCCTGCCGAGTCGCCCGCGAAGCTGCCGCGGCCGCCGCTCAAGCGGTGACACAACCCTCCCCTGGCGCGCTGGACGGAATCAAGGTATTAGAAGAGGAACTGGATACGCTCGACCGTGACATCAACGAAGGCGTCACTGTATCGGTTTCACAGGTGTCGCCCCAGAAGGCGCGTGAGTTGCTCGCCTGTCTGAAACTCATCATAGAACTGGAGCGCATCGGCGACCTCGTGCTCAGCTTTGGCAATCGTCTCAGCAGCTGCGTCGATCGCCTCGATCCGCAGGATGCCAACGATCTCGCCACAATGGGCTCAATCGTGGAACGCATGTTGAGCGATGCCGGTGAGTCCTACTCCCGGCGCAGCACGGACCTCGCCGTAGCCGTCCTTCGGGCCGACACGGAGATTGATCGCCTTCGCAACCTGATCGTCGTGCGCCATATCGAGAACCCCGAATGCGCGCAACGGCAGGAGAGTTTTCACGTCGTGTTCATGGCCCAGGCGCTGGAGCGCGCCGGCGACCACGCGAAAAACGTCGCCGAGGAAGTCGTGCATCTCGTAACCGGCCGCAGCGTTCGCCACCTGCTGCGCAGCAACGACAAGCCGATCGAAAACATGTTCGTGGACTACATGCGCAGCAAGGAAAAAAGCAGGTTTCGAAAGAAATAGCTCTAGCTGATCGAAACCTTCTTCATCAATCTTCCCACGCGCACCGTGAATTCGACCGGCACCTTGACCTGAAGGATTGGCTCAGCTTTCACCTCACCGTCAATTCGCACGGACTTCTGCTTCACTTTCCTCATGCCGTCGCTGGCCGATTCTGCGAGTCCGCACCTCACCAGCAGCTTATCCAGCTTGATGGCCGACGAATCCGCAGCCTTCACCGCGATTTCCGCGTATGGTACCGTGACCTCTTCCACATTCTCCGGAACTTCATCGCGCTGGAACTGCTTTGCCCAGGACTCTGCCGCGCCGTCGGCATCTTCCTTCGAATGGAAATCGGCAACGATCCGGTGCGCCAGATTCTTCTTCAACTGCATCGGATGCGCTTGTCCCGAGGCTACATCCTGCTTCATGCGCTCGATCTCGGCTGTCGAAACGTCGGTGAGCAGCAGGTAGTAGCGCCACATCAGCTCGTCGCTGATCGACATCGCCTTGCCGTACATCTCCGCCGAGGCCTCGGTCACGCCGATGTAGTTGCCCAGCGACTTCGACATCTTCTGCACGCCGTCGAGGCCTTCCAGAATCGGCATCGTAAATACAATCTGTGGCGATTGCCCATACGCCCGCTGCAACTCGCGTCCGACCAGAAGATTGAACTTCTGGTCGGTGCCGCCCATTTCGACGTCCGCTTCGAGCGCGACGGAGTCGTACCCCTGCGCCAGCGGATACAGCAGTTCATGCACGGCGATCGGCTTTTCTTCCAGGAAACGCTTGTGGAAGTCTTCGCGCTCGAGCATCTGCGACACCGTAAATTTGGCCGCCAGCTTGATGAAGCCCTCGGCTCCATGCGGCGTCAGCCATTCGCTGTTGAACCGCACTTCCGTCTTCCGCGGATCGAGAATCTTGAAGACCTGCGCCTTGTACGTTTCGGCGTTCCCCTCGATCTGCTCGCGCGACAGCGGAGGCCGCGTTGCGTTGCGCCCTGTCGGATCGCCGATCATCCCGGTAAAGTCGCCAATCAGAAAGATCACGGTGTGCCCAAGATCCTGAAAGTGCTTCATTTTGCGGAGCAATACCGTGTGCCCCAGGTGCAGGTCAGGCGCTGTCGGATCGAATCCGGCCTTGACGCGCAGCGGCTTGCCGCTCTCTTTTGACTTCTTGAGCTTGTCGGTGAGTTCGGCGATCGAGATGACCTCCGCCGAGCCCTTCAGTAGGTAGTCGAGTTGTTGCTGAACGTCAGGAAAGTTCATGGGAATAGACATTATAAAGGTAGCGGTACTTACAATTGGAACTTACAATTGGAGCGCCGGCGTCCCGCCGGCTGTCATGTGGGCGTCCCGCCCACATAAATATCAATACTTACAATTGGAACGCGGTGTCCCGTCCGTTCATCTATCCGCGGATTGGAGCGCCGGCGTCCCGCCGGCTGTCATGTGGGCGTCCCGCCCACATAAATATCAATACTTACAATTGGAACGCGGTGTCCCGTCCGTTCATCTATCCGCGGATTGGAGCGCCGGCGTCCCGCCGGCTGTCATGTGGGCGTCCCGCCCACATAAATATCAATACTTACAATTGGAACGCGGTGTCCCGTCCGTTCATCTATCCGCGGATTGGAGCGCCGGCGTCCCGCCGGCTGTCATGTGGGCGTCCCGCCCACATACACTCACCCAAGGCCAATTCGTTAACCCGGCCCGCTCAGGATTACCCTCTACATAGGCGATCGCGCGTTCCAGGTGCTCCTCACTCCTAATCAGCCTGTCCCAGTACTCACGTTCCCAAAACGTGCCGCTTCTTCTCAAAATCCGATTCGCTTCTTTCGCAGTATACGATTTCCACGATCCTATGATCGCCGCCACGTTTTGTCCCGACAACAACCTGAAGACCACATGCACATGGTTTGGCATGACACACCACGCAAACAATCTGTATCGTTCGCCATCCCAATGTCCAAGTGCTCCGGTCACCAGTTCACCAATGCGTTTATCTTTGAGAAAGCAGATTCCGCTTCCACCATCGAGACAGGCCTCGACTGCTCTTGTATCGGTTCTCTTCAGCAGTTCCTCTTCGCATTTCAAAAGCGTCCTGCCGGAACGACGCGCTTGTTCGACAATCCGCTTGCGCTCTCGCAGTTGATTGCACACATCCTTCGGAAGGGAGTCGGCAACCCGGAAGGTGACGAAATACAATCCGCCATCTTTGTCCCAATGTGGCAGGCGCCCGCGATCTCTGATTGTGACTTCGCCAAAGCGGGGGCGGGACGCCCCCACGACAGCCGCCGGGACGGCGGCGCTCCCATTCTCTTTCTCTTCGTCAGCCATGCCCAAGACAATATCGTTTGTTCAAGGCTCGCGAGCAAATAGCGTGACGAATTTCTACTTTCAGAACAGACCGTCAGCCTGGAGCGCCGGCGTCCCGCCGGCTGTCGTGGCGGCATCTTGCCGCCACCGGAAGCTTAGTCCTACCCCTTCACCACGACTCTTCGCCCCATCATCGTGTAGTTCCCCTCGACCACGATTCGGATGGCTTCGCTGTAGGCGATGTGCTCCTGCTCGAGGATGCGTTCGGCCAGCGTGTGTTCGTCGTCACCTTCAAGCACCGGCACGGCCTTTTGCAGGATGATCGCGCCATGATCAAGGTCTTCGTCCACGAAGTGTACCGTGCAGCCGGTGACTTTCACGCCGTACTCGTAGGCCTGCGCCTGCGCGTCGAGGCCCGGAAATGCCGGCAGCAGCGACGGATGTATGTTGATAATTTGGTTAGGGAACTGTCGAACGAACCACGGTGAGATCAGGCGCATGTATCCGGCCATGCAGACCAGATCGACGTTGGCGGCTTTAAGTGCGTTGACCACGTCCGCGTCGTGCTCTTCGCGAATGCGTCCCTTGGAGGGGATCACGACGGCATTCAATCCGCGTTGCCGCGCGATCTCGACGCCCGGCGCTTCCGCGCGATTGGAGATTACGACCGAGATTCGCGCGCCCGGAACGCGTCCCGCATCGATTGCGTCCGCGATGGCAACGAAGTTAGACCCGCGTCCAGACAGCAGAATTCCAATGTTTTTCATGGATAGGCTGTGATTTGGAAGTTCAATCATCACTCACCAAATCACCAAATCGCTCACTGATAGCTGACCTTTTTCTCGCCTTTCACGATGCGCCCGATCGTGTAGCCCTTCTCGCTGGCCTTCTCCAGAATGGTCATCGCCTTCTTGAACTTCTTCGCCGGAACCACCAGCACCATGCCGATGCCCATATTGAATGTACGCAGCATTTCGTCCTGCTCGATATTGCCTATCGTCTGCATGTATTCGAAAATCGGCTGCACCGGCCACGAGCCCAGTTCGACGATCGCGCCCGTCCCCTTGGGCAGCACGCGCGGCAGGTTTTCGGTGATGCCGCCGCCCGTGATGTGCGCCATCGCGGCAATCGTTTCGGCGTCGATCAGCTTCTTCAGCACCGGCCAGTAGCTCTTGTGTGTGCGCATCAACTCATTGCCGACCTTGTTCTTGATCTCGTTGACGTACGTGTCAGGCGAGTGGCGCGCGATAGTGAAGAGCAGCTTGCGGGCCAGCGAATAGCCATTCGTATGGAGTCCGTTCGAGGGCAGTCCCACGAGCACGTCGCCCGCCTCAACCTGTTTGCCCGTGATCACCTTCGTGCGATCGACGATTCCGACGATGAAGCCAGCCAGATCGTATTCGCCCGGCGGATAGAATCCGGGCATCTCAGCCGTTTCGCCGCCAATCAGCGCGCAGCCATTGTGCTTGCAGGCGTCGGCGATCCCTTCGACCACTTTCTCCGTCACTTCGGGATTCAGTTTGCCCGCGGCGAAGTAATCCATGAAAAAGAGCGGAGCGGCTCCCTGCACGGCGATGTCGTTCACGCAATGGTTTACCAGGTCGGCGCCCACCGTGTGATGCAGGTTCATCTCAAACGCGATCTTCAGCTTCGTGCCCACGCCATCGACGCTCGACACCAGCACCGGGTTCTCATACTTCTTCGTGTCGATGTTGAACATCCCGCCGAAGCTGCCGATATCGCTCAAAACGTTCTTCGTGAACGTCTTGTGGGCAAGGTACTTGATGCGCTGTTTGGTACGGTTCGCCTGGTCGATGTTGACCCCGGCATCGGCATAGGTAATCGGTTCGCGTTGGTTCACTGTTGTTTCTGCCATGGGGCTGCGGTCCTACAGAGTTCAAGAGATGGTGGTGCAGAAAAGAAGCAACACCGATTTTACCACTGATTTAAGCCGTGAACTTGCATCCTATCGTATTGGAATCAAAGTCTCAATTTTGAGCCTTTGCCAAGATCATATCCGCCGGTGTATAGTTCCGCGTTTCGGCCTAGACGCTCTTCTTCCAATCATTGCTCTAATACTACGGGCGTCTAGTGCGGGGGAGGATCTAATGGCGCCTGCCAGTAAACCGTCCAGCAAGCCTGCCGGGAAGCCGACCAGTGATCGTGCACACGACATTCTTCGTTCCGAACGCCATCCGCTTGACGCCATATTCGCGCCCAAGAGCGTAGCGGTCATTGGCGCCACCGAGCGCGCCAACTCCATCGGACGCAACGTTCTTTGGGGCCTGCTCAGTAACCCCTTTGGCGGCACGGTGTTCCCGGTGAACCCACATCACGCCAACGTGCTGGGAATCAGGGCATATCCGTCGATCTCGTCCGTCCCCGAACAAGTCGAACTCGCCGTGGTCGCCACGCCCGCCGCAACGGTTCCCGACGTCATTTCCGATTGCGTGGCCGCCGGCGTGCAGGGCGGCATCGTCATTTCCGCCGGCTTCCGCGAATACGGAGAAAGCGGCAAGGAACTGGAGCACGAGATCCAGAGGCGGCTCAGGGGAAGCCGCATGCGCATCATCGGCCCCAACTGCATCGGCGTCATGAACCCGATCAAGGGACTCAACGCCACCTGGGGACAAACCATCGCGCGTCCCGGCAGCGTCGCCTTCATCAGCCAGAGCGGCGCGCTCTGCACCGCGATTCTCGACTGGAGCATCAGCGAGATGGTTGGCTTCAGTGCCTTCGTCTCCGTGGGTTCCATGCTCGATGTGGGATGGGGCGACCTCATCGACTATTTCGGCGACGACCCGCGCACCAACGCCATTGTGCTCTACATGGAAACCATCGGGGACGCGCGCGCCTTCATCAGTGCCGCCCGCGAAGTCTCTTTCACCAAACCCATCATCGTCATCAAGGCCGGACGCACAGACGCCGCCGCCAAAGCTGCCGCTTCCCACACCGGATCTCTCGCCGGCAGCGACGAAGTGCTCGAAGCCGCCTTCCGACGCGCCGGAGTTCTCCGTGTCGGCTCGATTGGCGACCTCTTTTATATGGCCGAAGTCCTGGCCAAGCAGCCGCGCCCCCGCGGACCGCGTCTCGCCATCCTCACCAATGCTGGTGGCCCCGGCGTCCTCGCCGCCGACGCCCTGCTGCTCACTGGCGGCGAACTTGCCGAGCTCTCGCCCGAGACCATGAAGACGCTCGACTCGTTCCTGCCTCCTCACTGGAGCCGCAACAATCCAGTGGACATCCTCGGCGACGCCGATCCCGAGCGCTTTGCCCGCGCCGTTGACACCGTCTCCAAGGACCCGAACGCCGACGGCATGTTGATCATCACCGCCCCCCAGGGACTCACCGAACCTACCGCCACCGCCGAATTGCTCAAGCCCTACGCCAAGAGCACCGGCAAGCCCGTGCTCGCCAGCTTTATGGGAGGCCCCGCCGTCCGTGCCGGTGAAGAAATCCTGCACCGCGTCGGCATCCCGAGCTTCCCCTTCCCCGACGGAGCCGCCCGGGCCTTCAACTACATGTGGAAGTACAGCTACAGCCTACGCAGCCTTTACGAGACTCCCATCGGACGCGAGGCACACGATCCCGACCGCATCTTCGCCGAGAAACTTATCAGTGACGCACGCCAAAGCGGTCGCACTATCCTCACCGAGTTCGAGTCAAAGCAACTGCTCGCCGCCTATGGCATCCCCATCGTGGACACACGCGTTGCGGCCACCGAAGAAGAAGCCGTTGCCGTCGCCACCGAAATCGGCTTTCCAGTCGTCCTCAAGCTCTACTCGAAAACCATCACTCACAAGACCGACGTGGGCGGCGTGCAACTCAACATTCGTAATGCCGACGCGGTGCGCATCGCCTGGCACGCAATTGAAGCCGGCGTTGCAAAGCTCCAGTCAGCATCGCCCGAAAACGCATCACCGCAAAACGCATCACCGCAAAACGTAGCGCCGGACTCCAGTCCGGCGGGCCCCGTCCCCCACTTCCTCGGCGTCACCGTGCAGCCCATGATCACGCTCGAAGCCGGATACGAACTCATCGTCGGCTCGACCATCGACCCGCAGTTCGGTCCCGTCCTGCTGTTTGGATCGGGCGGTCAACTGGTGGAGGTTTACAAAGACCGCAGCCTGGGCCTGCCGCCGCTCACCACCACGCTGGCCCGCCGCCTCATGGAACGCACCAAAATCTACCAGGCCCTCAAAGGCATTCGCGGACGCAAGCCGGTTGATCTCGCCGCGCTCGAACAACTGCTGGTGCGCTTCAGCCAGCTCGTTGTCGAACAGCCCTGGGTGCGCGAGATCGACATTAACCCGCTGTTGGCCTCGCCCGCAGGACTGCTGGCGCTCGACGCTCGCGTCCTCGTCCACGGCCCCGAGATGACGGAAGACAAACTTCCGCGCCCGGCCATTCGTCCGTACCCGATTCAGTACGTCGCAAATTGGAAGCTCAAGGACGGCACGCCGGTGTTCATCCACCCCATCCGTCCCGAGGACGAGCCCGCGATGATCAAGTTCCACGAGCGCCTCAGCGATCGCAGCGTGTACCTGCGCTACTTCCAGCCGCTCAAGCTCTCGCAGCGCACCGCTCACGAGCGCCTCACCCGCATCTGCTTCATCGACTACGACCGCGAGATGGCCCTGGTCGTCGAGAAAATCGATCCAGCCACGTCGGACAAACAGATCATCGCCGTCGGACGCCTCAGCAAACTCCACGGCGTCAACGAAGCCGAATGTGCCGTCCTGATCGACGACGAGCACCAGCGCCTCGGCATCGGCACCGAAATGTTCCGCCGTTCGCTCGAAGTCGCGCGCAACGAGAAGATCGCCCGCGTCAGTTCGACCATGCTGAGCGAAAACCGCGAAATGCGCGCCATCTGCAAGCGCCTCGGCTTCCAGATCCACATTGATATGGAAGACCAAACCGTCCACGCATGGATCGACTATCCGTTCACCCCGCCCGCGTGACATTGTAGCGCCGGCGTCCCGCCGGCTGTCGCGGCGGACGTCTCGTCCGCCGCAATGCCACAGTGAAGAAGAACAAACTATTCCTTTGGCGGCTTGCGCTCTTTCAGAATGGAATCAATCTTCTGCACGCTGTCCGATACGACGTTCTTCAGGGTCACGTCTGAAATCAAGTAACCAGCCTGGCCAATCACTTCCAATGCATTCCTTACTTCGTGGTTCAGACGCGCTTCATTCTCCAGCTCTCGCCTTAAGCGCATTCTCTCTCTTCGCGCCGCTTCCAGCAGAAACCACGAAGTGAATGCCGCGAGACTGCCAAGGATCACGGCATCGATTGTGCCGTGCGCTACGAGGGGCAACCGCGTGGTGTCGAGTATCCAGGCAATGAGGAAAGCGGCTGAACCAAAAACGACAAAAATGATTGCTACTGCTATGATCCGTGTCCGCTGATCACCTGCCGCGCTCGAAACAAATCGTCCGATTACTTCAAGCATGGCTTCCACCTTTGTCGCGGAAAACTTTGCTTTGGTGCGTCTCGCAGGCCCGAAATCCAAGCACAGAGGATTTTATGTCCGCTAGCATCCTTAGCGGGCGACATTCGCAACAATTTGACAAAATTGCACCAAGCCCGGTGCCGTTTCGGGAAAGCCCATCAGCAGATTGCATTGCCCGCGCACTTTGCCACGCACGGCTTCCCGTCCGACTTTTCCACAACAAATCCGAGTTCTCCACAGCCCAGCATCCGATTGTGGATGAACTCTCGCCCTCGATGCTGTCAGATAGAAATGAATCATGGCTACAACCGACTACAGTGTTGACCGCGGACTTCCGGCATCCATCGACGCCGAGCGCTCCATCATCGGCGCGATCCTTCTCGACAATTTCGCCTATACGCAAGCCGCATCGTTCCTCAAGCCGGACGATTTCTCGCTCGAATCCCACCGCCGCATTTACCAACGCATGGTGGACTTGCAGGAATCCGGCCGCGCCATCGACATCATCACGCTCTCCGAGGAGTTGAGCCGCCGCAAGGAAATCGAATCCGTCGGCGGCGTCGCCTACATTTCGTCGCTCACCGACGGCCTGCCGCACCGCGCCAACATCGAGCATTACGTCAAGATTGTCCGCGACAAGTCGCTGCTGCGCGGACTCATCAACGTCGCCAACGGCGCCATCGCCCAGGCCATGGACCAGTCCGACGAAGCGCAGGACGTGCTCTCCACCCTTGAAGGCCAACTGTTTCAGTTGTCCGAGAATCGCGCGGGCAACGACTTTGTCGGCATCAAGCAAATCGTCAGGGAATCCTTCGGTTCGATTGACGCGCTCTACGAACGTGGCCAGCGCGTCACCGGACTCGAAACCCACTACACCGACCTTGATGAGATGACCAGCGGACTCCAGCCCTCGGATCTCATCATTCTCGCGGCCCGCCCCTCCATGGGCAAAACCTCGCTGGCCATGAACATTGCCGAGAACGCCGCCGTTAACGACAATAAAGTCGTGGCGATGTTCTCGCTCGAAATGTCCCGCGAATCGTTGCTGCAGCGCCTGCTGTGCTCGCAGGCCAAGGTGGACGCACACAAACTTCGCGGCGGCTTTCTCACCCGCGAGGACCACGACAAACTTGTCAAAGCTCTCGGACGCCTCGCCGATTCGCCCATCTTCATCGACGACACGCCCGGCATCAACGTCAGCGAGATGCGCGCCAAGGCCCGCCGCCTCAAGCACCAGCAAGGCGAAAAGCTCGACCTCATCATTGTTGACTACTTGCAGCTTATGTCCGGAACCCCGATGGGCGCCGGACGCAAATACGAAAACCGCACCCAGGAAGTCTCGGCGATTTCCCGCGGTCTCAAGATGCTGGCCAAGGATTTGAAAGTGCCCGTCATGGCGCTGTCGCAGTTAAGCCGCGCCCCTGAAACCCGCGGCACGGGCGACCACCGCCCGCAACTCTCCGATCTCCGCGAATCCGGCTCCATCGAGCAGGACGCCGACGTCGTCGCCTTCATCTTCCGCGAAGAGGTTTACGTCAAGGACGACCCCTCGCTCGAAGGCATCGCCGAACTCATCATCTCCAAGCAGCGCAACGGCCCCACCGGAACGGTGAAACTCGCGTTCATCAAAAAGTCAACGCGCTTCGAGAACTACGCAGGCGCACAAGAACCAGAAGAAGGTTACTAACGTAGCGCCGGACTCCAGTTCGGCTCGGTTTTGTATCGCCACCGCCAGTTTCCTTTTGCTTTCCTGCCCATTCCTGACTACGATATGGCGTTCGTTCATTGCGGAGGTAGCGATGAAACTGCTTCGCATCGTTCTTATCTGCGTTTTCGCAGCCGCGACCCTGTTCGCTCAGGACCAGGCGCAAGTTCCTCCCGACGTGAATTACAAGACCGCCCCCGACGCGGTGAACGACGGGGCAAAGGCGTTGCTGCAAAGGGCTCTCGCCAACGACAAAGCGGCAACCAAACAGATCCTCGACGAATCGCTCACCTGCGGCCCAATGCTGTGGCAGTCCCTTAAGCCAGTCGCCGGCAAGTCCCTTTCAGACGCCAAGAAGATGCTGGCAGTCATCGGAGTTCCCAAGCCGACGACCACCGAAGGGCGAGTCTTCGTCACCGATAGCGAGCGGCAGGAATTCTGGCGAACGCTGATGAAAAAATATCCCGCCCTCGCGACGGCGAGAATTCGCAAGGCCAAGGCCTGGGAGATCAGCTACTACTGGGCAACCGTCCCCTTCGATATTCAGGAGCCCTTCTTTGCCCTCGAAGCCGGCCCCGACATCTTCATCGCCAACCTTCGCGTCTCGGACAACAAGCCGGTCCTCTTCTGGTTTGACCGCGTGGGAGATTTCCAGAACTTGCAGCCACAGAGTGCCGCAGACGTCGAGCGCAAGTGAGGAAAAGAAGTGGCTAGTGGTTAGTGGCGAGTGGCTAGTCTTCCGAAACTCGCCACTCACCACTAACCACTAGCCACTTCTCCTACCTGAACATCGCCCCAAAGAATGACTTGATGTGTCCGAAGAATCCTCGAACCGGCTTAGCCTGCGCTTGGTTCGCGGCCTGCTCGTTCTTCGGTTTCTTCGCGGGTCTGGCTGGCGGAAGCACAGTCGTGTCTTGCGTTTCTGCAATCAGCCTGGGCAGGTACACCATCCGCAATAGCGCCACGCGACTCTCGGGCGGGGGAGGAGCATTCGGTGCATCGCCGCGGAACACGAACGGCGCCTCCACTTGTACGTGTATCTCGCTGTCCGGGGGCTTAGGCGCAGTCGCATCCTGAT
The DNA here is from genome assembly GCA_963777415.1 of uncultured Acidobacteriota bacterium. GTDB lineage: Bacteria > Acidobacteriota > Terriglobia > Terriglobales > Acidobacteriaceae > JAEZPW01. The sequence goes on along the minus strand of CAVZQL010000007.1, from coordinate 138,341 downwards.
TTGGCCCCTTTGGCGCGACCGCGTTCGGCACGGGCGCCGAATCGACCGCCTGGGCATGCTCGGCAAACACAGCCTCGGGTGAATTCGCAGGCACCTTCGTCGGTTGCGCGAATGGCGCTTGTGCGGGCGGGGGTGCAGGCGTACTTGCCGTCGGCGGCACTGGCGGGACAGGCACTGGCGCACTTTGCGCGGGCTGCGTGTTCGCATTCATCACCGCCACCGGCGGCGGACAGCCGCAATCCAGCGGCACCGTCTTGCCCGGATTCGCAACGCTTCCGTTGCGAAAATAAGCCTGCTCGCCCGGCTGAATCTGGTACGTTCCATCACCCATGATCTCCGAGACGATGATCGACGCGCCATTTCCTTCCAGCGATTTCACGCATGTATTGCCGCGTGAATCGGCGCTGATCGCGTATTCAAACGTACCTGGCCCGGCCAGCAGAATTCTGAAGTCCGGCGTCATGATGGTGTCCGCCGACGAACGCAGGCGGTAATGCGTTTCGATCCCGCCCGTGCCCATGCCGATCGCCAGATCGCGTCCCGATTGCGAGGCGGTCAGCGAAACGGCGGAACGCGGGCACACTCTCACCTCGCCGCCGCGCAGCAGTCGGATCGACGCCGTGTTGCTGCCCGCCTTGATCTCCGATCCGCTCATCACGCGCGTCCCATTGGCCACGGCCTGCACGGAACCTTTCACGGTCGCGTCGGAAGCGACCATGTCGCCAATCGGGGCCTGTGCGCCCGCCAAAGCAGGGTAGGCCAGCGCCAGCGCAAGGCAAGCAGATGCGAGAAGTCGACTCTTCAGTTCACGTGACATATGGAAGGAAACCCAATGGCCGTCGGAAGCACTCGCGAGGAGCACTCACGATGAGGTTAGGCGATTGCCGCTCGACTGTCCAGTTCTGAAGCCGTGTTTCTGGAGTCGTGTTTTGTCCGATCGTGTTTTCAGCCCCGAAGGGGCAAGCCTCCTGCGTCATGTCAAGCCCCTCGGCGAGCCGTTTTCCTCCTAAGTAGCTGAAACCAATCCAAATATAATTTTCTCCACTCTGGCGGGTTTCCCCTCCGAAGTTGTCATACTTAAATCAGATCAGGAATTGGCAGCGACCCGTTCCTCCAAAAGGATATCGAGGTCATAAGTAGCGTGTTTTCAGCCACTTAGTTTGCGCTAATTTTAGATCGACCCATTAACTCGATTCATTTCAACAACATACGATTTTAGAGCAAGGGAGGGGGTACTCCACTACCTCTGCTTCCTCTGCGTTTCCCGAGGGCTGACGGCGGGTGACTGACGACTGACGGCTGTTTCTGTTCCGTTTTCGCCGTTGCATTCACTAACGGCTAATAGCTAGCCAACTGACGGCTAATACCTAGCCCACTAACAGCTAATAGCTAGCCAACTAACGGCTAATTCTGTTCCGTCTTTGGTTTTCCGATTTTCCGTTTATCCGATTTTCCGATTCTTCCGGGGGCTTCATGACCGATCGCAACGCTCGTCGCTGTAAACACATCAAGACCAATGGCATCCAGTGCGGATCGCCCGCACTCCGCAACCGCGATTTCTGCCACTTCCACCGCCAGGCCTACCTCGACTTTCCCAACCGCCGCGCCGCTGCCCCCGCGCCCGCGCCCGTCGTCAGCCTCGGGCTCATGGAAGACCCCGACGGCATCCACTACGCCCTGACCCACGTCATTTATGGCCTCTTCAACGGCACCATCGACCGCAAGACCGCCGGTACTGCCACCTACATGCTGCAAACCCTGTCGGCGAATTTCAAGCAGACCAGTTTCCAGCGCCAGCAGCAAGACGAGTACCGCAAAAGCAATCTCAACGCCTATCAATTGTGGGACAAGATAAACCAGGAGTGCGAAGACCGCGACCGCACGCGCCTGCACGAAAAGCGCGTCGAAGAGTTGAAAAAGCTGGAGCGCACCTGTTGTAAATGCAGGAAGCAATCCGACGACCCGGCCACGCTCACGCCGCCCATTCCGCCCGAGCCAGGCCCCAAACCCGTCCCGCCCCGAGAGAAGGAATGGTGGGAGATCAAAGCCTGCGCGGAAGAATCAACACAATCGGGTGATCGGGTGATCGGGTGGTCGGGTGATCGAAAGAGCAGAACTCTCAACGCAAAGGACGCAGAGGACGCAAAGAACGCAGAGGGAGCAGAAGAATGTGACTTTACTAACCACTCGCCACTAACCACTAGCCCCTCGTCACTAACTCGCCACTCGCCACTCGCCACTAACCACTCGCCACTTTCACGTGACTACAACTCAAGAAAATTGCGGATCAGCTTCTTGCCTTCGTGCGTAAGCACGCTTTCGGGATGGAACTGCACGCCTTCCACCGGATAGCGCCGATGTCGCAGCCCCATGATTACGCTCGTGCCGTCGGCATCCTTGGTTCGGGCAGAGACTTCCAGTTCCGCCGGCAGACCTTCTTCCGACACGATGAGCGAGTGATAACGCGTCGCCGTAAACGGCGAAGGCACGCCGTTGAAGATCGTCTTGCCGTCATGCTCGATTTCGCTGGTTTTGCCGTGCATGAGATTGGCGGCGCGAACCACCTTTCCGCCGAACGCGGCGCCGATGGCTTGATGTCCCAGGCAAACGCCGAACACCGGCACCTTGCCCGCGAAGTGGCGGATCACGTCCATGCTGATTCCGGCATCCTGCGGCGTACACGGCCCGGGAGAAATGAGGATGCGCGAAGGTTTCAGCTCTTCGATTTCGGCGAGCGTAGTCTGATCATTGCGTTTCACAACGATCTCCTGCCCCATCTCGCCGAGATACTGCACGAGGTTGTAAGTGAACGAATCGTAGTTGTCGAGAACGAATACCATAGTGATTAGTGGCGAGTGGCGAGTGGCGAGTTAGACCCGCGGCTCGCACGCTGCTTGTTTGTATCTTCCAAACTTGCAATTAATCCGCTGATCATCCGTGAAATCTCAGCAGCTCTTTCCGACAATGTTGAAGCGTGCGCGGCTTCGAGATACTCCAGCCGCATTGCGATTAAGATTTGCGTTTCCACTTCCGAAAGCGACCCCTTTGCGTTGCCGAGGAACTGCCTGAACTCACCGGTCGATAACCGTGACTGGCCCTCTGCAATGTTACTCGGAATAGAGACTGCGGCTCGTCGCAACTGGCTCGTGAGACCGTACAACTCGTCTTTCGGAAACATTCGAGTCGCGCGATAGATATCAATGACCAACTCAACTGCTTTTTGCCAGACAATTAATTCCTGGTACGACCTGACTTTCATATTATCGGTAACTCCCGTTGATTCCCACTCGCCACTCGCCACTAACCACTCGCCACTTCCTAAACGCCCCTCGCCATCTCCACTGCCCTCACCACAGCCTTCGCCTTGTTCAAACATTCTTCGTGCTCGCGCTCCGGATCAGAGTCCGCCACGATTCCCGCTCCCGCTTGCACGTAGGCCTTTTTGCCCTTCATCAGCATGGTGCGAATCGCGATGCAGGAATCGAGGTTGCCGGCGAAATCGGCGTACATGATCGAGCCGCCGTAAATCCCGCGCCGAACCGGTTCGAGTTCTTCGACGATTTCCATGGCTCGAACTTTCGGAGCGCCGGTCAGCGTTCCAGCAGGGAAGCACGACGCGAAGGCGTCCATTCCGTCCAGTCCCGGACGCAGCTTGCCTTCGATAGCAGAAACGATGTGCATGACGTGCGAGTAGCGTTCGATGAACATCAGGTCGCGCACCTGGACCGATCCGTACTCGCTGACGCGTCCAACGTCATTACGTCCGAGGTCAACGAGCATCACGTGTTCGGCGCACTCCTTGGTGTCGGCCTTGAGTTCGGACGCCAGCCGCTGATCCTCGGCTTCGGTCGCGCCGCGCGGACGAGTTCCGGCGATCGGACGATACTCGACCTTCGATCCGGTCACGCGCACCAGCAATTCCGGCGACGAACCCAGCACGTCCACGTCGCCCATGCGCAGGTAATACATATAGGGCGACGGATTCACCGTGCGCAGCGCGCGATAGATGTCGAACGGTCGCACTCCCGGTTCGAACTCCAGCCGTTGCGAAAGCACGACCTGGAAGACGTCACCGGCGGCGATGTACTCCTTTGCGGCGCGCACCGCATTCATGTACTGGCGTTTGCTGGTGGCCGCCGTAATCTTCAGTTTGCCGCGAATCGGCTTGCGGCGGCGGGCTAGTTCGTCGGACGCGACGCGCAACCCGGCGGCCAGTCTCTTCTCGATCGCGCCGATGTCCTTCACCGCGCGGTCGTAAGCCTTTCGCGGAGTCTCGCGAGTTACGTCCGCGGTCGCGATGATGTGTATCTGGTGGCGCACGTGATCGAACGCCAGCAGGCGGTCGAAGAACATCAGCACGCAATCTGGAGATCCGAGATCGTCCTGCGCGTGTTGCGGCAAGTGCTCGATGTTGCGCACGAAGTCGTAGGCAAAGAACCCCACCGCACCGGCGGTGAAGGGCGGCACTCCGGGAACATGTGCAACTTTGTGCTGGCGCATGAGTCCGCGCACCGTGTCGAAGATGGTGCCTTCGGCGCGGACGCGCTTTTTCCCACGCTGTATGTAGGCTTCCGGCCCGCGTCCCGACACGATCATGTAAGGACGCGTGCCCAGAAACGTGTACCGTCCAACCTTCTCGCCGCCCTCCACGGATTCGAGCAGAAACGAGTCGGGTTCATTGTTGGCGATTGCGAGAAAGGCGGAAACGGGCGTGAGCAGATCGGCTGCGACGGACTTCACCACGGGGACAAGCGTCGCGTCCTTTGCCAGGCGGGTGAACTGTTTGTAGTCAGGTGTCAACATGCCTATATGTGCCGTATTTCAGGATGTTTCATTATACGGGAGCACACGTCCGCAGCTGGTTGCTATTGAACGGTCAAGGTCAGATGGGTCGCATGGGACAGCGCGCCGGATGTACCGGTGACAACCAGAGTGTAGGCTCCAGACGGAGTCCCCGGGTCCACCATTGTTTGCTGGGGACTAGTGTTGCTGCTGCTGCCGCATCCCACTAAGATTCCTACCGAAGCCAGCAAGAGTATCAGCGTGATCGTCCACAGAACCGGCGTGTTCGTCGGCCGCCGTGACTGGTGCCGGCCGATGATTCCGATTCCCGCCACACCCATTATGGCGAAGACCACCGGCAGGCCGGGGAAGCGGCTACCCGGTTTACTTGGCAATTGGAGAACAGCCAGCTTCTGTGCCGTCGTTGTCACCGTCACGGTTACGGCTGTATTTGTCGTGCCCGGCGTGACGCTGGCTGGAGCGACCGTGCATGTCGCTTCGACTGGGGCACCTGCGCACGTGAATGCAACCGCGCTCGCGAAGCTGCCTCCCGCTGGTGCCGGACCGATGGTCAGGTTGTAGGTTGCGGTGCTGCCCCTGGTAACTTGTGCCGTCGCCGAACTCGGGGTCAACGCGAAGTCTGTCACGGTGATCGTCGCGTTGGTGGTGCTTGTTGTGACTCCACCGTTGTTGCTCACCGTGAGCGTCACCGTGCTCTTGCCGATCGGACAACTCAGCGATGGCTTTGCTCCGGTCGCACTGCCGCAACCGCCCGACCACGTATATGTGAGAGGACAAGAAGCTGGATCTGCCGATCCGCTGCCGTCCAGAGCAACCGTGGCCCCGGTCGAAGCCGTCGCAGGGAAAACCTTGTCGCCTCCCATGGACGCGACCGGCACGAGCGCGCTCGCGGAAGCCAGCGCATCCGCTAACCCGTGGCCGAAAACATTGTCCGCGCCAGTCGCGCCCAGAACAATCGCGTTCTTCGTCAACGTGTCGTAAACCAGCTTGCGTGCGTCGGCGGGCAAACGTGCTCCCGTGCTGCCACTGGCCAGGCACGGCGATAATTGCATCAACAGCGCCGCGATTCCCGCAACGTGCGGAGCTGCGGCGCCCGTGCCCGCAAAGGTTGTGCCGAACCCACCGGCACCCGTCACGCTGACCTGATCCACGGCAACCAGGTCGGGCTTCATTCGTCCGTCAACCGTCGGGCCTTGGGCGCTGAACGGCTCAATCGTCACAGGATTCGCAGCCGATACCGCGCCAACACTGATAATTCTGGCCGGCGAGCCACCGGAGTCCGACATCGTTGTCACGCTGCCGGCGTGAGTGTTGTAGTTGTGAATCTCGAACGCTCCATCCGGGCATGAGGCGGGAGTTGTTAACGCGCCCACATGCAACGCGATGGCGTCGGCACCCCGAATAAACAGGTTCAACTGCTTCGCCGTCGCCGCATTGTTTGCGTTCGTAATTGCGATATAGAAGAACGCGTCCGCGCCCATGTTCACGTAGTCGAAGAATTCGATGGGCGCGCTTCCAGCGCTACCGTTCTGCGGATAGGCGCTGTAGGCGACGACATCGCCCCCGCCATCGAGCAACCAGAGATCGTAATTGTTGCTTGACGTGGTCATCGGATCGTCCCACGTCAAAGTAACGTTAAGATCAGAGCCGCTCTTAACAAACACAGGGTCTCGCGTGCTTGGCCCAAGACCGCATACGTCGGCGGTTGTTGCCGTCCCGGCAAACTGGTGAAAGTCTCCCTTGTAACCGGGGACGGCGACTCCGACCACTGTGGCGGAGTCCACGCCCGAGTCCGAATAAACGCCCATGTAATGGCTCTTGCCTTCGTTACCGGCCGAGGTGATCAGCGCGCGTACCGGATTAGCATCGGTGTTCAGCGCGGTGGCGGCATTGTCGGCGACGCCATTGGTCCCATCAAACGGCGGGTCCAAGAACGAAATGTCATCCACCACGATATCGGCGTTGCCGGCGAGCCAGTTCATGGCCTGGGTAAACTCCGCGTCGGTTTGGAAGTTTGCAAAATACAAGGTCGCGTCCGGCGCGAGATCGTGAACGATCTCCATCAGTGCCGACCCGTCGTTTCCCACTCCCGAGAGCCCTGCTTCCAGATCGCCGTCCACTGTCCGAAACGATTTCGCAACGATCGCGCCACTGGTCGCGGTCAGTATCCCGTTCGCATCCCGCGTGCCGCTGGCCAGCGGGAGGTCGCCCGTGTCGATCGGGCCACCGGGAGTCCCGGCGCAAATCGTGCATCCAGTGGCGAAGATTCCGGCCAGACCGCTACCCAGCACGCCCACGCGAACGCCCTTGCCAGTTACCCCAAATCGCGCGCGTACCTTGTCGGCGTTCAGCACTGTGTCGCCCTGGCTTACAACCGAGCCGCCACTACCCACACCGAGCGGCAGTTTTGCCACGGCTTGAGCGGGCGCTGTCGTCGCCGCAATTACAACGAACGCCAGCATCAGACACAACGCCATTATTTCCGGCTTGTTTCGGTGAGTCATTATTTCGGGTACGACCGTCCAGAGTTCGATCGAACGCTTGTTGGTTATACGTTAAGGAACAAACGTTTGGAGTCATCCTCACCGCCGCCGCAGTAATTTTCAATCGGGTGAGTTGCGGGAAACAATTGCGAAAAAAAACTCTAGGCGCGCTTGGGGGACATGCCTTTTGCTCAGGTAATTGCCTGACTCCATTTGCCAGCTCGGTTCGGGTCTTACTATACTGCTTCGTTTGCCGGGAAACGGAATTCCGCGGCGCCTGCCGCGGCCAATTAAGCAGCGACGACTTATTTCGAGCATCTCACTCGGGGGGCAGAGGGCTGAGACTGATGAACACCATATCTCTTGAACAGGAAATCAATCCTTGGGAAGCGCAGGCGGCACGTTTCGATCTGGCCGCCCGAAAACTTAACCTCGACGACGGTTTGTGGAGGCTGCTGCGCTACCCCACCCGTGAGATCATCGTCCACATCCCCGTTCAAATGGACGACGGCAAACTCGAAGTCTTCACCGGATACCGCGTTCAACACTCGATCGCGCGCGGCCCCGCCAAGGGCGGCATCCGCTACGCTCCCGACGTGAACCTCGACGAAGTCCGCGCACTCGCCAGTTGGATGACCTGGAAGTGTGCCGTCGTCAACATTCCCTTCGGCGGCGCCAAGGGCGGCATCATCTGCGATCCGAAGAAGATGTCGCGTGGCGAACTGGAGCGCATGACCCGCCGTTATACTTCCGAACTCGTGGAATTCATCGGCCCCGAGAAAGACGTCCCCGCGCCGGACATGAACACCAACGAGCAGACCATGGCGTGGATCATGGACACCTACTCCATGCATATGCGCCAGACCGTTACCTCGGTCGTCACCGGCAAGCCCCTCGCCCTGGGCGGTTCGCGCGGACGCCGCGAAGCTACCGGGCGCGGCGTCATGGTGGTCTGCGACGAAGCCATGAAGAAACTCGGCTTGAACCGCGAGGACGTGCGCGTTGTCGTGCAGGGCTTCGGCAACGTCGGTTCCAACGCCGCCCGCCTTATGTACGAATCGGGCTACAAGATCGTCGGCATCGCCGAGTGGGACGGTGGCCTCTACAACCCTCACGGCATCGACATCGACGCCCTCGTCGAATACAAGGAAAAGAACGGCACGATCCACGGTTTCCCCGGCGCCGAGAAAGCCGATTCCGCCGAACTGATCGTCAGCGATTGCGACGTGCTCATTCCCGCCGCTACAGAAAACGTCATCACCAGCCGGAACGCCGCCCTCATCAGGGCCAAGGTGATCGTCGAAGGCGCCAACGGACCCACAACTGCCACCGCCGACGAAATCCTCGCCGAAAAGAAAATCTTCGTCATCCCCGACATTCTGGCCAACGCCGGCGGCGTGACGACTTCGTATTTCGAGTGGGTGCAGGACCGCCAGGGCTATTTCTGGAAAGAGTCGGTGGTCAACGAACAACTCGATCACATCATGCGTTCGTCGTTCGAGGACGTTACTCGCTACGCCGAGATTCACGCCGTCAATAATCGTATCGCCGCCTACATGCTGGCTATCGACCGCGTCGCCTCGGTGATCAAGGTCCGCGGAATTTACGCGTAGTCGCACGGCGCAACCACGGAGTAACACGGATTGGAACGGATAAGAAACGAATTAAAAAGGGCGGCTGACGAGGCCGCCTTTTTCATCTTAGAAAGACATGTCGCACGTCCGCGTCGAATCCGCAAATAACCTCGAACAACTGGTCACTGCCCGCAAGCACCAGTTCCATGCCGATGAACCGAAGGAGGCGGGCGGCTCGGATGCTGGCCCGACTCCTTACGAACACCTGCTGGCGGCGCTTGGCGAGTGTACGTCGATGACGCTGCTGCTCTATGCGCGCAAAAAAGGTATCCCGCTGGAGAAGGTCACGGTCGAACTCGACGACGCACGCGTCTACGCGAAGGATTGCGCCGATTGCCTCTCGAAGGACGGCTACGTCCACGAAATCAAGCGCAAGACCCAACTCGAAGGGCCGCTCACAGAAGAACAGCGCGCGCGTTTGCGGGAGATTGCCGATAAATGTCCCGTACACAAAACGCTTACATCTGAAATCAGGATTCGCACGCAGCTTGTTTGAACAGGAACGCGCGAGTTGCGGACGACTGGCCGACCCCCTCCCTTGCGCGAAAATCGTATGTTGTTGAAATGAAGCCAGTTAACTGGTCGATCTAAAACGATCACGGCGTAAGTGGTTATAAACAAGCGACTTACGACATCGATATCCCTCTGGATAAATAAGCCGCGCTAATTTCTGAACTGATTTAAGTATGACAAATTTGGAGGGAAAACCCGACAGGTCTGCGAGATTTATATCTGCTTGGTTATCAATATGTTACGGGATAAACGCGAGAGAATGGGCCTTGACAGCTTGGGGTCCGGGAGTCGGGACTCGGGTCATGAAGGTAAGGAACAGTTGTCGGGATGAGCGCGCTCTGAAGGCGCGGCGAAAGCGGAGTGATAATTAGCTATTAGTTTGTTAGTTGTTAGCTGTTAGTGGAAAGCGGAGAGAATCAGCCCTCAGCGATTAGGACTCAGCTATCGGTATCCCGGAGCAGATGTGTTCCTTGGGAGGGCTGGAGGCTGTCGGGTCAACAGACCCACCCTTCGCGGCGCGAAGGATGGGGCACCCGCAGAGTCGGTTGCTCAGGATGTCTCGCTGTAGGCGGTGGCGGTGGACTTGAGCAGTCGCGGCGGTGCAGGCGAAGTGCATGGGTCCTTCGTCGCTGCGCTCCTCAGGATGACTGGCTGTGGGAGGTGGTGGTGGAGGTAGACAGTTGTGGTGGTGCGAGCGAAAAGCAGGTTTCTCGGCCTTGAGCGGCGCGGTGGTGCAAGCGAAGTGCATGGGTCCTTCGTCGCTGCGCTCCTCAGGATGACTGGCTGTGGGAGGTGGTGGTGGAGGTAGACAGTTGTGGTGGTGCGAGCGAAAAGCAGGTTTCTCGGCCGTAGACAGTTGTGGTGGTGCGAGCGAAAAGCAGGTTCCTCGGCTGCGCCTCGGAATGACACGCTGCGGGCGGCCGCTGCGGGAATGACACGCTGCGGGCCCTAATGATCGAAAACGTAAGCCCAAGCGGGCCATCGTTTCTAATCCGTTCCAATCCGTGTTGTTCCGTGGTTAGGTTTTAATCCAGCCCCGGCGTCTTCTCTTTGTCCAGCTTCGTCACGCGCTCCAGGAATTCCGTGAACGGCACCGTCTGCGTCTTTTCGCTGCCGCGGGTGCGAACGTTGACCGCGTTCGACTCGGCTTCCTTGTCGCCCATGATGAGGATGAACGGGACTTTCTGCATGGCGTGTTCGCGGATCTTCGCGTTCATCTTTTCGTTGCGGGCATCGACTTCCACGCGGATGCCGGCGGCCTTGAGCTGATCGGCGATCTTGGTTGCGTACTCGACGTGGCGCTCGCTGATCGGAACCAGTGCGACCTGTACCGGAGAGAGCCATACGGGGAATGCGCCGGCGTAGTGCTCGATCAGCACGCCGAAGAAGCGCTCGACGGAACCGTAGAGTGCGCGGTGGACCATCAGCGGTTGATGGCGCTGTCCGTCTTCGCCGACGTATTCGAGTTCAAACCGCTGCGGCAGGTTGAAGTCAAACTGAACGGTCGAAAGCTGCCAGAGGCGTCCGATGGCGTCAACGAGCTTGACGTCGATCTTCGGGCCGTAGAAAGCGGCTTCGCCGGGGATCGTTTTATACGGAATGTTGCGGCGGTCGAGGCAGTTGATGAGCGACTGCTGCGCCATTTCCCACTGCTCTTCGCTGCCGACGAAGTTTTTGCGGTCGTTCGGGTCCCAGGTGGAAAGTTCGACCTGAAACTGCTCGAAGCCGTAGGTCTTCAGCGTGGCGATGGCGAAATCGATGCAGCCGACGACCTCGTCTTCGATCTGCTCGGGGGTGCAGAAGATGTGGGCGTCGTCCTGCGTAAAGCCGCGCACGCGCAGCAGGCCGTGCATGACGCCCGAGCGCTCGTAACGATAGACGGTGCCGAGTTCGCCGAGGCGCACCGGCAGGTCGCGATACGACTTCATGCTGTCCTTATAGATCAGGATGTGGAACGGACAGTTCATCGGCTTCATGCGGTATTCCGCATCGTCCAGTTCCATCACGTCGAACATGTTCTCGGCGTAGTAGCCCTCGTGACCCGAGGTCTGCCACAACTGACGGCGCGCAACGTGCGGCGTGAACACCAGCGAATATCCGCGTTTCAGGTATTCTTCGCGCAGCCAGTTTTCCATGAGCGTGCGCATCAGGCCGCCTTTGGGATGCCAGAAGATCAGGCCGGGCCCGGCGAGTTCCTGGATAGAGAACAGGTCGAGCTGTTTGCCGAGTACACGGTGGTCGCGCTTCTTCGCCTCTTCCTGCGCCTTGAGCCAGTCGTCCAGCTCTTTCTTCGAGTAGAACGAGGTGCCGTAGATGCGCTGCAGCTGCGGATTGCCTTCCTTGCCCAGCCAATAGGCGCCGGCGATATTCAGCAGCTTGAAAGCCTTGACGCGTCCGGTCGAGGGGATGTGCGGGCCGCGGCAGAAGTCCACGAACTTGCCGGTCTTATATAAGGAGACTTCGTCGCCGGGCTTGGTGAACTCCTCGATGAAGTGGCACTTCATGAAGTCGCCTTCGCCCTTGTATTTCTCGAGCGCCGCGTCGCGAGTGAGGAAGTCCTGCGCATAGGGCAGGTCCTGCTGCTGGAGTTCGGCCATCTTCTTTTCGATCTTTTCGAGGTCCTCGGGCGTGAACGGCGTAGGACGATAGAAGTCGTAGAAGAAACCGCTTTCGGTCGAAGGGCCGTGGCCAAGCTTGGTCTCGGGGAAGAGTTCGACGACGGCGGCGGCCATCAGGTGCGCCGACGAATGGCGGAACACGTCGAGCGACTCGGGATCTTTTTCGGTCAGGATGCGCAGCGAGACGTCCTCGCGGAGGGGGCGGGTCAGATCGACCAACTTGGCCGTCGGATCGCCATGACCGCCACAGCAGGAGACGGGCGCGTCACCATCGGCGAGCGGCTTGGCTTCGGCGACGAGCGCGGCAGACGCAAGGCGAGGGCTGATTGCTTTGGCTACATCCAGCGCGGTCGTACCCTGCGGGTACTCCTTCACGCTGCCATCGGGGAGCTTCACTTTGATCATTTCGGGCATGAGAAAAGGCTCACTTCAGCGAAGAGGCTAGATTCATCGTTAAAAGGTGAGTTTAGCACGGAGAAATCGCAAAATCGTAAAAACGCAAAATCGCAAAATCTCACAAGCGCACCCACATTACGTAGAGCCGGTAGGCTGAGATCCTCGTTTTTTAGATTTTCCGTTTTTACGATTTTCCGATTTTGCGTTTTGTTTATGCTGCTTTGCGCCACTCGTCATAGTTGGCGCGCTGGCGGCGGTAGTGCTTGACCTCGGTCACGAGCGTGACAACGAAGGCGATGACCATCGCTCCCATGGCGATGGGGAAGGCGATATGCCGGTAGGCGAGACTCAGGTCCGAGAGGCCGCCCTTGATCATTCCGACCAGCAGGATTCCGGCGATGCCCAGGAACAGCGCTACCGCGAAGGACAACAGGGTAACGAGAACGGTGATCACGACCACGCGGACGATCACCATGGCCAGGTTCGGTTTGCGCACGGAGACGATATGAGGTGCCATAAAAATGCCTGCGGTTGTTGGATTCTAAGTCCAGCTAGTTTGGTTTCATTGAGATCGCAAAATCGTAAAAACGCAAAATCGTAAAAACGGAATGCTGATTCGGCGAAGCACCGAGCCGTGGTTCCTGCTTTTAGATTTTCCGTTTTTACGATTTTCCGATTTTCCGATCTCCCGTTGTTACAATAAGCACTTATGTCCGACGCGACCATCACGCATTCACCCGCCGAAGTCCTTCGTATGTCTCCGGTTTCCGAGGCGCCTAACGGCATTTGCTTCGCCAGCATGGGGCAGACGCTGATCAGCTCTGCCGATATTGACCGGATGGTGGCGGCGGTGCCGGTCGCCATCGCGGCGGCGCTCACGAAGAACGCCTATTACTTCGTCCCGCTCGCCGTCACCGAGGGCGAAGATACGCTCATTGCCGACCGCTACGATGTCGGCCTCAGCGAACACGCCATCTGCCATCGCAACCTCAACATCGGCGACTCGCAGTGCGTGTTCATCTCCACGCGCCTGATGGATGACCGCTTCTCCGTGGCCTTCGAGTTCTACATCAATGTCGGGCACGCGTTCGTCGAACGCGCCGGAGTCTCGCAGGCTTTTGCCGATCTCGTCTGGAAGCAGGCCGAAGACCGCGTCCGCGGCGAAGCTGGACTCGACGCCTGGGAACTCCGCAAGATCGCAACCTCGAACGGCCCCGACGCCGAGAAAGCCAAAAACGAGTACCTTCAGGCTGCCTTCGCCGACGCCATCGCCGTCTACATCCTCTCCACTTTTATGGACGTGGATTATTACGACCTGCGCGAACGCGAATATCCGCTGCTCGCCGCCCCCGCGCTCGCCGAACGCCTGCGCAAGATTCAGGAACTGTTTCCCCAGAACCCCGGCTTCGAGTTCGCGATCTACTACAAACGAAGGACCTAACCACGGATTCACACGGATCGGAACGGATCAGAAGAAGGCCATAGAAGAAGGCCATAAGAGAGGGTGTCATCCCGAGCGCAGCGAGGGACCTGTTTTTCGACTGGTGCCTGCTCAAGCCAAAAAAAGGCTTGAACGGGGCACCTGACTAGCCCTCTACCGCAACTCTGTCCCGGCCGCTCTTCTTGCTTTGGTAGAGCAACAGGTCCACGCGCGCCAGTGCGGTTTCCATCGTGTCATCTGGGCTGACATACGCGGCGCCGACTGATGCGGTCACGGTTACGCGTTGGCCGCCACATTCGACCTGGGTTTGCGCGATCAGCACGCGGCAGCGTTCGGCGAGGTTATGGAGACCGTCTTTGCTGGCGTCAGGGAGCAAGGCCAGGAATTCGTCACCGCCCCAGCGTCCGGCGATGTCGGAATCGCGCAGCGCGCCCGTCAGCGTCTTGGCCACCGATGCGAGCACGGTGTCCCCGCTCTGGTGTCCGTAGCCGTCGTTTACGTTCTTGAAATCGTCGAGATCCAGCATCAGCAGGCCCATCTTGCCTGACATCGCATGTTGTTCGGCCAGCAGTTGCGGGAAGCGCATTTCGAGGTAGCGCCGGTTTGGGATGTGCGTCAGCCAATCCACGAATGCAAGCTTCTCCAACTCGGCAATGCGGCGTTCGGAATTCTTGGGACTCGCATCACGGAAAACCTCAAGCGCGGCGACTACCTTTCCGTCGCGGTCGAAGATAGGTTGCGTATGCACGGTGACCGGCACGCGGTAGCCGAGCTTGTGGCGCAGGAACACGTGGCCTTCGCGCGGCTTGCCGTCTTGGAGAGTCTGCTGCAAGGGGCAGCCGTCGAAACACAGCAGTTTGCCGCGCTCATCAACGTGCACCAGCAGGTTTTCGTAGCAGGCGTGCCCGCACACTTCGTCCCTTGTGTATCCGGCAATCCTCTCCGCCGCCGGATTCCAGTGGATGATTTGCCGCTCCGGATTCACCAGATAAACGGCATCAAACAGGCTGTTCACCAGCCGCTCGTAGAGCTCGGACCGGTCAACGGCCTCTATCTGTACCAGTGGCGGCTTGCTTGCGACGATTGACATAAAAACGGATAAACGCAAAATCGCAAAAACGCAAAATCGCAAAATCGCAAAATCGCAAAATCGGAAAATCGCAAAATCGCAAAAACCTAAAACCTAAAAACTAAAAACTAAAAACTAAAAACTAAAAACGGTTTCGGCAACGAACATCCAAGCTTGAGATTGGTTAGATGTTCAAAAAGGCCCCGGAGTCAATTTCTTCACCTTACCAAAGTAACCTAATTCGCCTTATCGCCTTTCGGGTGCTGGATCTCCACATGGCCAAACCAAAAAATTCCAAATATGCTTGACCTGTCTACAGCTTCAGGGTTCAGAGTAAGGACTGAGCGATGCTAACCGTTTCCAAACTCGCCGAACGTTGCGGCCTCAGCCGCAGCACGCTTCTGTACTACGAGTCCATCGGACTGATGAAACCCGCGCCGCGCAGCGACGGCAACTACCGTTGCTACAGCGATAAAGACCTGCTCCGCTTGCGGCAGATCTGCACGTACCGCGACTCGGGACTCAAACTCGATGACATTCGTTCGATCCTGGAGCGCCCGGAAAATGATGCGTCTTCGGTCTTGAAACGGCGGCTGGTTGAAATCAATGCCGAGATCGAAACGCTCCGCGGACATCAACGGGCGATCCTGAAACTCTTGCAAGCCAAGAAAGGATTATGGAGGACAAAAGTGGTCGCCAAAGAAAAATGGGTTTCCATCATGAAAGCCGCCGGCTTCACTGAAGACGACATGCACCGCTGGCACGAGCAGTTTGAAAAAGCCGCTCCCGCGGAACACCAGGAATTCCTCGAATTCCTGCACATCCCGGGCGAGGAAATCAACACCATCCGCGACTGGAGCAGGAAGGGCCAGAACGCGTAAGAGTCGACAGTGCCGCACCCTCCCCTGGTCCCCACACAAGCAAAAAGCTTGTGTGGGCCACCCAGACTTGAGCAATCCAACGTGCAGTGGTGTCAATCATTTCTCAATCTCAAGCGGTCCTTTTCAGTCCCCGGATAAAGCAAAAGCCCCGACGGACTCGGGGCTTGCAGGGTCTTCCGAAAGTGGAAAGCAATATCTACCTTCTATATATGGCCACGCCGGTTGCGGCTTGCAAGACGGCTTCAATGCTGCGGCGAGCCGCGCCTTTCGCGGCACTACTGGGGACGAAGAGGACATCTTCGGGTTTGAGGGATATGTCAGCTTTTTTAGCCGAAAGGATCTCTTTCAGAGGCACAGGTATCTGTTCCACGCCATTGGCGGACTTTCGAAGCACCTTGGCGCCATTCAAGGCCGCCGTATTGTTGGTTCCTTGTGCAATCGCAATGGCCTGGAGAACGGTTAGATTAGGATTTTCGAGCACGATGCCGGTCGGTTGACGAAC
Source organism: uncultured Acidobacteriota bacterium (assembly GCA_963777415.1). Taxonomy (GTDB): domain Bacteria; phylum Acidobacteriota; class Terriglobia; order Terriglobales; family Acidobacteriaceae; genus JAEZPW01. Next base: position 122,001 of record CAVZQL010000007.1, on the reverse strand, counting down.
GTCACCCACTACATACACCATGCCGGCCTTGGAGACGACAATTGTGTCTCCGGGCATGATCGGGACGTTTCCCGTCGTGTCACCGTCGGGGCCGTTGTTCATAATGACAGTCTGGGATTTTTCGTTCGAGCCTCGATGAGAGATGTTGACCGCTCTTCCGGCCTTAGCGGTCGTCCCACCCGCCATCGAAATGGCGTCAAATAGAGTATGTGATCCGAGCATCGGATATACGCCTGGCTTCTGTACCTCACCGATGACTGAAACACCCAGCGTTGCATATTCCTTGACGAACATCGTGACCTGCGGATCGACGAAGACGTTCGATTCGCGCAGCTTCTTTGCCACGAGTTGTTGAGCATCGGTCACGCTCAAGTTAGCTACCGTGATGTCGCCTGCCAGCGGCAATGAGATCTGACCGGAGTCGCTGACGCGAAGATCCTGGTCGAACTCGTTAGCTCCCAGAACGGACACATGCAACAGATCTCCGCCGGAAATTACAAGTCCGCCGGATCGGATTCCCACGAATTTGTTCGCCGATGCCGGGACGGGTGTGGAGGTCTGAGCGACCGTGATCAGGGGAGCGAGAACCGCCAGGAATATGAACAACAGTTTTCGAAACAGAATAGCGGGGCGCATTGGGTTCCTCCGAGTTCCTTCGAAAGTTGTGGCCCATTTCTTTACGTCAGAGCGTGGCGAGATACAAGGCCGGGCGTGTGTGCGTCCATCGACAACAGTCAGTCATCGGGGAGTAGATTCACGGAGTAAGGGGGCCTGCGGCATCTGTTTCAGCCGAAGGCGTGGACATGTTCTCGACGGGCACCCTGCGCAACCATGCCTCCCGCCAGAACAGGAAGCAGGAACGGTCGCAGGTTATGCGTTTTCCGTTGCAGATAACGCCTTCCAAGAGAACGGTGTTTTTAAGCTTCCTGAATCCACCACCGTTCTCCGTCATGATCTGATTCACGCGTCTAAAGACCCTGAATCGCTTGCCGCAATAAGGGAGCATTTCGGGCAGAAACGCGAGTCCCCCAGTTCGAGAATTAGCATCCAGCGTGGCCTGAATTTCTTCCTCCGACTTTACGTCCACCATTTCGCCGGGCTGGAGGCCGAGCGTCGGCACGGACATACGTACACGGGTGGGTGCGGCAGGGAACCGCTCCACTCCGCGACGGGTGTGTCCAAGAGAACGAAGCACCTTACGCGATGCTCTCTGGCAGGTCTTGACCAGTCCTTCGTTCCCCAGATGCCAACGAAGATGTTGCCACATGATGTGTATCCAGAATGGTTGGCGGGAACCATCGACAAGGGTTTCGCATTGACAGTTGTCGGTATGCCTTTGCACTTTGGACTGTTGTGGAAACGATAAGTCTTGGGGCATTGCCGCTCCTCTCCTCATGGGTGCTGAAACCGCATTTTCGAGAACAGGCCATGAAACGGCAGCGACGCGAAGATCGCATGACCAGCAGCAGGGCCTCAGCATTGCACAACGAACTCTCACGCGATGTTCAGTTTGTCGTAATGGTCGAGCGTGTATCTCCAGAAATCCTGATTATGGTTTTGCCGGAACAATTCCAGACTGTTGCCGGACAGATTTTCTCTCTCGCTGGGGCCCTCGTACATGAGTACCTCGAGCAGATTATTTAGGTAGCGAACCCAACATGCCAGGAATAGCGGCTTGAGAGTGCACGCGGGGATTGAAAGCGCCTCAGCGTAAGTCGCAACGTAAGGTTTGGCCCACGCGTCAGGCGCGAAAAAGGCCTCGTGAAAGGCCGCAACGAACTCACGTCGGGTTTTGGCCCGGTGCGTGAGAATAGCCAAGGAAGTAAGAAAATAAAATAAATCAACAGCGGGCAGTCCATGCGGTTCCGAATGCTCCCAGTCGACGGCGCCGGGTCGTCCATCCGGTGAAATCAGGATATTGGCACTGCCGAAGTCGCCGTGTTCGAAGACACAGGGGCAAGAAGAGTCGGCCAGTGACTCGAGCCAATAGCGGCATCGGTCAAAGCGACTGCTGTCGAGCCCCGAAAGCTCTGACGCAAACCGTAGTTGCGCAAATGGGCTGAACACTAATCTGTCGAGCCACTCATCACCTTCACGGGCAGCACTAGTCGAAAGATGAAGATCTATGAGCCAGGCAAGCACCAGCTTTACATACGAATCTAGGTGTCCATGGTTTGCCACAACACTCATTTGGCGCCCGCGAACCGCGGTTTCGATCAACAACCAACGCTGTTGCAGCTTCTCGAATGCGAGGACACGTGGAGTGCAAGCTGCTTTGGATGGAGCAATCGCCTGCAATAAATCCAAAGCTTGCCTCTCGCGCGGAAGGAATGGAGGCATCGTTATCCCGCGAGCCAGTTTTGCCACGAGAATTGGGTCGTTGCCGAGATTGCCAAATACAAAATAGAGCAGATGGTCGCGCAATGGCGGCATGGAAACTGTGACGGCAATCTGGCCGTGGGATGCGAACTGCGGCACTCCCAATCGATCACAGTTTTCGCGTAAATACCGCACCACAAAGTTCACGATGGATTCTCGGTATCTTTGCTTGCAAGAACAACAATGCTTGGCAAGAGGCGGGCCAACAACCCGGACCGCACGGCTGCACGAACGAGCGCACACGCAATGCGGCGGAACAACGTGGTGTGCCAATGCACTAGATAATGTTCCATGGCGGCCTCGTTGAAAAGTGGAACAAGCAGCCGACAATTCCGCGAATCCGGAATGGAGCAGTAGACCTCTACAGAGCCTAAACCTCGGCAGCGCAGCTGTTCAGGGGAAAAGAAGAGCTCCGAAACGCAACTGCGAAGGCCCTGCCGGCTACGAATCCACCCGGCGAGACCGTACAGTTCCAGGTAAAGCACTCCGCCCGGGCTCACCAGTCGCGGTGCGATACGGAGGTCCGCTGAAGTTGCACCTCTGAGCATGACCACGTCGAACAAAAGGTTCCGTGCTGCTGCTTCGACGAGATCGGCAAGCACCACAACAGAATCCGAAACCGAGCGTAGCGCTTCAACGAGCGGTGCGTCGGCCGGTCCGTGATATGCAACGGGCCCCAGTTCAGGAGAAGGCAAAAGGAAGCGCCAATCGACACGCCTGCTCGCCACGTCTGCCTTGTAGCCGGCAGGGGGCGGATCGACTGAGAGCGAAGACACAGGCTGATGTAACGTCTTTGTCGTTTTCATTCGGGGACGACGCTGTGCGGCAGCTTTCGCCACGATCTGTAAAGACTACGAATCATTTCACGCGCGACGGTGTCACGATGGAGCACAACAAGGTAATAGCCGATCAGCAGAATTGTGGAGGCTCCCGTGATTACTCCGGAGCCCAAGTGCAGCAAACGCAAACAAAAGATAATGCCCGCCGTGGGGACGAACATCAAGAAACTGGTAAGTATCAACCGCAAGACGCGGGAGAGAGAGGCCCCTGACTTATGAATAACGGCTAGAGAATATCCGCCGTAAACAAAAGCTCCGGAAAGAGCAAACAAGGCAATTCCCAAGCGCGCACTATGATTAAAGCCGCCGATGGCCAAAGAGGCGAAGCGCGTTACAACATTGAACACCTGAAACCGAAGCTCAAGCGCCTGCTCTTCGAGCACTGCGAACACGGTTGTCAGGGGAGAAGACACAAACCAGAAGAAGAGCCAGAGGCTGAGCAATTGGGCATAGACTCCAGCTTCCGACCAGGAGTTGCCGAAGACACAAACGAAAAGGTCTCTGCCGATCAGGCCCAGCAGGAAGCATGGGAACACGCCTAATGTAACTAGATAGCGCAAAGCCGTGTCCACCGCAGGCCCTAGCGTGCCCTTGGAATTGGCTTCCGCCGCATGGGGGAAAAGGGCGGAGGCAAAGCTGGTGCCGATCAAGTTTCCGGGCACACGCAGGACGCGGTATCCGAAAGAGTATTCTCCGACCACCTTGGCGTTGAAGAAGAGGGAAAGCAATACGGGCGGCAGTTGCCATGAGACCCGGTTAAGCAGAGCCGCCGCGAGGCCAAACCTTGGAAAACGGGAATACCGGTGGAACGCGTCCCGCATCGCTGCAAACGAGGAGTGGGCGGAGAAAGAGGCCATGCTGTCTCGAATGGTACTTGGGCCGAGTATCGCGACTTGCACTATTGAACCGAAAATCGTAGCGGCAATCAGAGCTCCTCCGCTAACAAAGCCGGCTAACCCAACAAGAACTTGCGCTCCCGTCATCGTAAGGCGGTTTACGAAATTCAGAGTCGTGACGCGCGCAAACTTTCGCTGCCGCATGTTCCAGCAGTTTAAGATTGTGAGCATTCCAGCTACGAAGACGTCGACAGGTAACAGCCATAGATATCCGCGCAGACTGTCAGCATGCAGGAAGTGGAGAGCACGTGCGCCCAGCAGGATTACCAGAAGAGACGTGATCGTGGTAGTCGCAACAACAAAGCCAGAACAGAGTGCGACAATCGCAACACCGTCATTATCCTTCTCCGGAAGAAAGATCGAGAGTTCGTAGCGAAGACAACTGACGACCTGAATGACAGCGGATACGGCCGCGAATACCGCCAGTACGCCAAAGGCGGAGGGCGCAAAGAGGCGGGCGATTAATGGCGCGGCAAGAACGCCCACAATTTGCGCCGATCCTGTTCCAGTGGCAATGCGCAGTGCGTCGCCGACCATGCTGCTGGTTGGCTTTGCGGCGATGTCAGCCTGCTTGGATTCCATAGTGTTCACGGTGTTGGAACTATGACCGGTTGCAACTCACAACGGTTCTGGAGGCCGCTGCATTTTCTGGCCAATTTTCAAGAGAACAGCTCTGATCTGGAACGACTTATGGAGCATGTAGCCTTCGAATTGCGCAGCCATGGAAGAAAAGCTGGGAGAATATTCTGGAAATGTGCAGGCCAAGGCTTGCAATTGAGCAATGTGTAGCCGGTGATAAAAGGGACTAGCGATCGCGGCGGCGGAATCGTAGTAGGACCAGTATCCTGCATCGTACGATGGAAGAGCTCTAACCAAACTCCGAAGCGTCCCTTGTAACGCCGAATGCGTTTGCAATTCTGATTGAGCGAGGCAGAAGTCGTACAGTCCATAGAGCGAGAAGATCCAACCATTCAAGACGGTCCGAGGCGGTTCTAACGGAAATTCCTCAAGGACTAGATCTTCATCTTCGCCGTTGTAACGCGCGGTACCCTTATCACTCAGCGAGCGCAGCGTCAGCGAGACCGCGGGGTTGGCCGCTTGCAAGCAGTCGTTCCTGTTTCCGAGCGAATAGGCCCTGCACAGCAGGGATATTGCCTCACCTTGAGTCATCGCCGAGTAGGGGCACAACATGCCATTTTCGAGCTGTGGCAGCGGCCAACCTCCATGCTCATCCTGGGAGTCGATAGCCCAGTCAACAATTTTCAGGAAAGAGTTTAGATGGTGAGGGTCGCGCCTGCCGCTTTGTAGCCAACGGTCCCAGTGGCCAAGGCCCTTCTGAAATAGAACTGTCGGAAAATGCACCGCGCCGGATGAGGTGGGCAGCAGTGGCAAGCCTTTTTCATCCACCACGCCGGGCCACTCTGTCTTTGCGGTCAGGTCGTTGAAGTACCCTTCGAGAGCACCAGGAACAAAACATCGCCCGAGAGGCTGCGACACGTGCCAGTAGCTATCCCCTACGGCCATGCCGAGCCAGTGCCGGAACATAGCAGCATAAGCAGTCGGTCTCATTTACTTGGTTGACCCCGCATTAGCGGCAGATTTAGTCGAGACGGCCTCTGCCGGGGAGCCGGCAAATAACGATGTAAGTTGACGGACGATACCTGCAACCGCGAACTCTCGTTCCACTTTTCGTCGGCCAGCCAGACCAAGAGATTGCCGGAGCTCTGGATTCTCGATGAGCATCTGGATGGCGTCGGCCAGAGCGTTGGCGTTGCCGGGCTGCACCAGGAATCCAGCCCCGCCGCCGAGCAGTTCGGGAATTCCTCCGGTAGCAGTCGAGATTGTTGGAACACCGAATGCCATTGCTTCGACCAGCGAAATTGGAAGTCCCTCATGCTCACCGTTGCCGCAATCCACGCTGGGCAAAACGACTATCCCGAACCTGCCAGCGCGGTAACTGTCTACAACGCGACCGTGGGGCAACTGGCCGAGAAAATGTACGCGATCTGAAAGTCTCAGCCGCGTGACTTGTTTCTCCAACGCTTCCCGCAAGTAACCATCGCCAGCCAGGCAGAGTTCGATGTAAGTGCCACGATCCCGCAAGGCAGCCACTGCATCGATAAGGTACTCGTGCCCCTTTACACGGATGAGGTTAGCCGGCGAAAACACAACCGGCTTGTCTGCATCGGGAATCGGCGTTCGCGACTGCCATTCTGCGACGTCAACGCCGAGGTGCAGTACTAGAGCTTTGTCCAGCAATTCCTCCTCGGCCAAGCCCGACATCTCCAGGCTGAGGTGGGAGATAAATCGAATGAACTTAGCTCGTCGGACCTTCTCTTTCAGCAACCCGTTTTGCACCAAGTCGTAACGGTGCGCCGTCAAACTCCATGGCCGTTGAGAGATTTCAGCTGCGATCATTGCAACGGATGCGGGAGCGGTTGCCCAGTAAGCGTGGATGTGATCAGCCCCCCACCCGCCGGCAATACGACCCGCCCAGATCCCCTTCGGCAAGATTCCGATTTCCTTCCACAGTTGGGCAGGACGCTCCGTCTTCATCCAAGAGGCGAGGATACTTCCGCAACTCTTCGTGTCCCTCAGGAGGCGAGGCAACGAAGCAATGATGCGAGGTGAAGCCGGCCCCGCGACAATGGTACTTTGCAGAAACCCGTGCGCCTCTTCGTGGATGATCGGGCCACGCGGGAAGAAAGGAACAAGGAGCAATTCATGTCCGAGGCGGCTGAGTTCTCGCAACTCGGGAACCAGGAAAGCTTCCCCAGGACCGAAGGGGAAACTGGCGGTTATGATCATGATTTTCATTGCGTCGAGACAGCTAACGGGAATTTCGCCTCTGACTGCTGTTGTAGCGCTTATGTCGCCTGCGTAGGCTTTTCAAAAATTCCAAAGTAGTGCGTACAGAGCACCTTGGGAGCAGCCAATGCCATCACGAGCACTGGTGATATTGGCCCCAGGATACGAGCTAACGGCGGCAACAGCGTAAGCCGTCGTAGTTCAATACGACATGAAGGAAACAAAGCATGGATTTCACGCCTCCGAATGCCCACGACGAACCGATTTCCCGGAATGTTCGCATGGAAGTCATACCAGAGAACAAGGCCACCGGGGAGTAACACCCGCAGCATTTCGCTCGCAATTTTTTGACGTACGATCGGATCAAGAACGGAACTGAAAACCGTTGATTGAAAGACTATGTCGAACGAATCGTCTGGGAATGGAAGGCGTGCAGCATTGCCCTCGACAAAAGTGACCGCAGACGGAGACAAGCGCCTTGCCTCGGCTGCTCGTTCCGGTAGAACGTCAACCCCAAACAGATTTTCCGGCAGCATGCCGAACAGGATGAACTCCCGTATCCAGGTACCGCCGCCACAGCCAACATCCAGCAGCCGTATTTTTGTCACGTCGGGGCAATGGACGGACAGGGCAGACGCCACGAAACGCTGCTGTTCCTGATGGTTAACAAGATTGCCCGCATTCAACCAGGAATACTTTTGCTGGGGCAAATGCATCCGCCGGTAATCATAGAAAGCAGCCACACGCCGCTGGTCCCGCTGAACGAGATCTAGAATGTCAGCCGGGACTCGATCGCCGCTTGATCCATCATGGACGAACCCGATGGGGCCGTCAGTTTTACCGGGTTTCATCGTCACGCGTGATGTTCCGTCACGGAAGGTGCGAGAGACACGTCGGGTAACGCCGATTCGTGTGCGAAGAGCCGCTCGAATTGAGGCATTACCGCGGCGACGGAGAAGCGGCGCAGAAACTCAGGTGCCGGGTCATCGTTGCGCATCCAGGTTCTATCGACCAGAGCACGCGTTATCTCCAATGCCATCGCATCAGCACTGAGTTCCGGCACTATTCGGATGCGGCTTGTCGTCTCGGCAATTTCGGTTATTGCTCCGGGACAAGCCGTAGCTACGACCGGCTTGCCGAGTGCGATCGCTTCGAGAGCTACATTGGGCAGCGCGTCAAAGCGTGACGGGATTACGACCAGATCGGCATGTTTCATCAACCCGAATGGATTGCGCAGTAAGCCCGTGAACACAACCTCGGACTGCAAGCCTAATTGAGACTGGAGTGCGCGTAGTTCTGGACCTTGCGGGCCATCCCCCACTATGGTTAGATCCGCGCCCGGAATCTGTCGCTGAATGAGCGGCATTGCCGCCAAAAGCAGGTCAAATCCTTTCGGAAACGCTAGACGACCCACGGCAACCAAGTGTGGTTTCCGCCCAGTATAGGGATTTGAAGAGGCTTCAGCGTTCCTTCGAATCGTGGCTATATCGACCGGGTTATATATGTACGTAAGCCGAGAGCGTGGCAGTTGGAAATCCGTTTCCATCTGGCGCATCATGAGACGCGATTGACAGATCACCATGTCGGCGCTGCGATAGAGCTGTCGACAAAAAAATCGACGAAGCGGAGTAGAAACTCCCGGCAAAGTAATATTGGCGCTTTCGCGTACGAGCACGCGAGTCTTGGGCGGCAGCAATGGCTTTGCTAAAATCAGTGCGGAATTCAGGTGCGCCGCGGAAGAAAGAACAGCCGCAGGTCTCAGTTTCCAGCACAGACGCGCGATAGGAATCGACGCGTACCGAGACCGCCAACAATGCAGGTCGTGAATCACTACATCCGACGCAACGTCATCCAGGAATGAGCCTCTGTTATCGACGAGACCAATATGAGGCTCGAAGCGCGTTCGGTCCACGACCCGCGCCAGCGTGCGAAGCACCATCTCCGCCCCACCCAAATCAAGGTTGCCGGCAAGAAAGAGAACCCGTGCTCTCATAAGGATTGCTCTCCCGCGCCGGGGGCGCCTTCTTCGCGGCACTCGGCGGAACTTGTCTGCTCTTCAGTATGTTTGCCAATTTTTGTGGCAACGCTCACCTGCGACGCGGGGGCCGATAACTCGGTGCGGCTGCACGGGTGAAATCCCGCTTTCTGAAGAACCTGAGTAATGCCCTTTGTGCTCCAGGCACAAACGTACAACGGTAACCCGGTAGCCCTGGCCCGGTTGATGCCGGCGCGCAGCAGGGCAGGATGCACTACCGGCCTGAAAATGGACGCTGGTACTCGGGAAAAATCGTACAAGACCACAGCGGGCTCATCCAGGCAAACGAGCGAGCCTCCCACTCGGACCTCCGTTCTCTTGTCCGTTCGCTTGGCGAGCCAGACTATGTACGTCTTTCCGTCATCGGACATTTCCCAGTACTCGTCACCGGAGCGAAGGCGTTCCCGATAATTCTGCAAAGTGTCGGCGTCAAACTGGCTGCGATGTTGGAGCGCTAAATCCGCCAGATTAGAGATGGTTCCCTGATGTGCCAGGCACGCTGGCTCCGAAGTTTCTTCCGGCCCACTTGGATTAGACAAACGCCACAAGACATTCTTCTCCTGAGCGGGGAGACCCATGCGGACCGTTCGAACCAACTTGCGCGCGCCACGAATACCATTTGATCGGAGTTCGATTAGCTTGTGGCGCGCTGCCCGCAACCACGTGATCGTTCGGGATTGCTCGGCATTATCCGCAAAGCCGAGTTTCACGTCGCGCAGCAGTCGTACTAACGGCTGTCTACGTAAAGGAAGGTCGAGCGCGATGGTAAATATCTTGCGCGCATGATTAGCAAAGTGTTGTTTGTACTGCTCACCTCCAATGGTAAAGTCGTACTCGCGAACTCCCCTTTGCTTTGCATATTGCAGCAATTTAGCCAATAGAACATCCCCCGGAGAGTACTCCCAAGAATCGATATCGAAGGTAGGCTTATACATTACAAACTTGCCTTTCGCTTCGAAGCCGAGGTGATAAGCGATAGCGTGATCGTCCAACTCGAGAACGCTGAAGCGCAATTCGCGGCGCAAATCCAACTGTGTGATCATCATGCGGTAAAACTGGCGTGTGTCGGGATCCTGAAACTGACTCGCTTCGCCTATCATGGCGCGACGCCGAATATGCTGCTGAAACAAGCCCTCGATGTTACGGAGAGCACTATCCCGATCCTCGATGTGGTGAAAAACGAGACGTCCTGCTTTCTCCAACTTGTTCTTATGTCGTTTCAGGTAGGGTTTGCGCAGAAGCTGGTCGATAATCTTGTCCCGATTTTCGCCAAGCAGCATTGTCCAGCCCTCGCCGGTTAAGACCTGCTGCACGTTGCGGCGCACATCCGGCACTAAATCCGATATATGCCGTACGAGGCGGGAGTGGTCAGGAACACGATGTAGTTCACACTGCCCCCACCCTTGGGTCTGCAACAATGAAGAAAACACTGCGTTCAGAACATCCGCGGTACGCGTTTCGTCGCAGATTACATCGGTGAAATCCGAGCCGGGTATCCCCAGGAAACCGAGAGTCGATCCGGTGCGGCCGAGCGGCAGGATGCCGATCAGGCGATCTTCCTCATACACAACCGGACAAAACAGGTTGATCCTCTCCTGATAGGCATGCCACCAGGCTCTGACCCATTCGAACTTCTGAAATATTTCGGATTCGGCGTCCGTTTCCCATAGCCGATTCCATTCGGCAGACAGGTCCTCGAGCCGTGAAAAGTCCTCAACAATTTCGCAGCGGAGTTCTGTTGGCGGTGCCGAGCGACCTACTCCGGTGGCCGCCATTATTGTTCCTCCTTCGTTCGCAGCGCGTCGGCACTGTTTGACGTCGAAGGTTTTCGCCGGACAAGTACTCGTCCATCCAGGGCCTGGAGCGACCCATAAGAATTGAAGGTGTGTGTAGCCAACATTCCCGGCATCCAGTCAGGCAGAATGCGTCCGATCTGAGTCTCGCGATAACGAAACTCGCTGAGGACCTCGACACGATTGAGCGTGACGGCGTAGCCGTAACACCGGGTGCAGTCCTGTGCCGGACGAATCAACTGTCCATCCTCAAAGAAGAGCGCTCCGGCGGAACGTCCCTTGTGCGGGTTCCTGATTACGGGATTGCCCGGATGGCCGTGCCAGGGGCCGAACAACGAGTCGGCAAAGAAAACGAAGATCTCGGCAAAGCGCGAATCGTAGATCTTGCCCAGACCCGACGTAAACATCCAGAACTTACCTTGGTGCCTTACGATCGTTGTGTCTACAGCGCACACGCCGTCCATCAACACGCCAGCAGGCGACCACTTATACGGAAAATCAGTGGCCCGGTAGAGTTCGATTGTCCTGTTCTGGTTTGACTCAGGCAGAAGGTAGATTTCGCCCTCGTACTCAATAAGGAATGGATACGAAACGTGGTAAGGCCTGTCTATGAGAACAGTGGGGGGAGTAACGGTGCCATCATCAAGAAGTTCGCTGAGACAGATTACCCCTTTGAGTTGCTCGTTAGTCCAGCGCTCGAAGAAGACATACCACCTGCCATTGAGCTGATATAGAAACGGATCGGCATTGTGTGTACCGGAAGGAGTTTGCATCACTACGTAGCGATCCCGATTCGACGGGTGCGTGCCCATCCCATAGCGAAGCGCTACGAGCCATTTTTCCTCGTAGTAACCATCCAGCAAGTAACTCCGCAATCGGTCAGCTAAACGTGGAAGGCTGTACTTCAGGAAATTTGGGCTCTTGAGTCTTTCTGCGATCCTCTTCTGGAGCGAGCCCGCCTGAAATTCCGGAATGACTGCGTCAACCAATGACATAGGGTGCTCCTATTTGCGGGGGAAAAGAAGAAAAGGGAAAGGAACTGTGTTCTTGATGAGGACCTATCTGGGACCACGTCCAAGTGTCTCGAAAGCGCCCAAATTGCAATTTGACGACTGCGACCGCGTCAAATGTGCGTAATCGTCCTTTGGGCAGTATTTCGGCATGTTGGTTACCAGAGCTGGACCCGCGCCGCCTATGTGATAGTCGCCAGAACCGTCCAACTGATAATTCAGGAACTGGGGATCTACCGAGAGCGTGCCCGATTCGAACGCCTTTGTGTCACGTTTCTCGTAGTGGATGCGATCGCCGTAGCCGTTGGATTTAAGTAAATTGCTGAAATACGAGTTGTTGGTTCCAACATCCGCACCTTCGTACAACCCATATTCCTTGTTGTCGTAGAAGATGTTGTTGGCAATGATGCAGTTTGTACCGTCACTGACCATTCCGTCCTTGTTATGAAAAACAGTGTTGTTGACCACTACACAATCGCGAGGCGAAACCGTCTCGCTGTTATAGACGTGAATACCCTTGCCGGAGGCAAATGCAAATACGTTGTTGCGGACCACAGCCTGGTTGGCGGCAACATAAATGCCATGTTGATGATTATTTCGAACGCCACTCCAGGGGTCTGGGCCGGAGTGGTGGCAGAAGTTGCTTTCGACGAGGTTATAGTCGGCGCCCGTGCCGAGGTCAATGCAGCCTCCGGCGGCGCGCGGGTTTAGCGTGCCGATGTGATGGATATGGTTATCGGCGATACGATTGTGGCGGCCAACGCTACGAATCCCGGAATATGACGTTGTCTGGTTAGAGGTGGTCAGCTCCAACCCGACGATTTCAATGTAGTCGCCAGAAAGCACGATAAGGGGCGCTTCGGGTGGAGGAATGTCGATTCTGATCTTTGCGCCCCACGTCCTTTGACTGAGGCTGTAGCTGTCTCCAATAAGCCGGATAGGCAACGTGGGAGTCCCACTATTTCTGAAGTATACGGTTTGGGTTTCCACGTAATTGCCATTGCCGACGTGGATCGTATCGCCGGCGGACGCCGCGCGAGCCGCACGAGAGAGTGTGGCCCAGGGATGCGCTGCAGATCCATCCTTCCGATCATCGCCCGATGGAGAGATGTAGAGCTGACGACCTCCACGTGCCGCAGCCGCTAAAACCAATTGAAGCATCGACAGCGACAAAACCAGAACAACCACGGCCTTTAACAGTCTTCGGGCAAGCTGGATTCGCTTTGGGAGTCCATCGCGGCGGCGGGGTATCGTCATCGTTCGAAGCATATTTCGTGCCAAGTGCATGAGCCGCAATTATTGAGTTATTTATCTCAAATGCTGATTTGAATAAGGACGGGTGAGAAGCTAAGCGATCTGCCTTGGATATGGTCTAGCGCAACACTTATCGATTCTCTCGGGTAAATACGGAGGTTGCCTAAGGTCATTCACGGTTCTGTAAGCGGCTGTTCACTCCATCGTCCCCCTACGGCTTTCCCATTTAGTGTGAGTGCACTCCATTTTTGAGGTGAGCCTTGAAATATCGCAGCCCGCAAATGCTCCGCGGAGCCCTCGTCATTTCTTTCGTTATCATGTGCGCGTCCTTGTGGGCGTTCGCAGGAGTGACGATCACGCAGCCTTCGCCCGGTGCAACGGCACCTTCACCCGTTCACTTCGTTGCGTCTGCAAACTCGACACACCCGATCTCCGCAATGCGCATTTACATGGACAACGTCAGTGTCTATACGGTTGCAGGCAGCAGCTTGAACACCTATGTGTCGGCTACGCCGGGCAGTCACTTTGCAGTCGTGCAAGCCTGGGATACGACTGGAGCAGTGTTTAAGTCACAGGAAACAATCAACGTCAGCGGTACGGTTGTGGGCGGTGTCACGGTGAGCGCCCCCACCAATGGGGCAAGTACGGCGTCGCCCATTCAGTTCGTGGCCTCTGCACATTCGAGCAATCCGATCACGGCGATGCGCATTTACCTCGACAACACCAGTGTTTACACGGTTGGCGCCAGCAGCTTGAATACCTCTGTGCCGGCCGCCCCCGGTGCGCACACGGCGGTTGTCCAGGCATGGGATTCGACGGGAGCCGTCTTTAAATCGTCACTCAGCCTGAACGTCACCGCTCCAGTGACGAATCCCATTTCCGTTTCGATCACTCCTGCTACGGCGGCTCTACAGGCCGGAGGTTCACAGCAGTTCAGCGCCTCAGTTTCCAACGCTACAAACACGGCCGTGAATTGGTCCGTCAACGGCGTTTCAGGGGGCAATGCAACTGCAGGGACAGTGTCCAGCAGCGGTCTCTATAAAGCTCCCACCAGCGCGACCTCAAATACGGCGGTCACCTTAACGGCGACTAGCGTAGCTGACTCTACGAAATCGGCCAGTGCCAGAGTGACGGTGTCTCCGGCCCCCACGGCAGTAGCGGTTACAGTGTCGCCGGCCACCGCGTCGGTCGGGGCAGGTGCGAGCCAGCAATTCACGGCAGTCGTGACCGGCACGTCTAACACCGGGACAACGTGGTTCGTGAATGGGGTGCAAGGCGGCAATGCCGCGGCAGGCACCATTTCAACTTCCGGCCTGTATACCGCCCCCGCTTGCGCGAGCGCGTCCACAGTAACCGTGACTGCGCGCAGCGTGTACGATTCCAGCGCCACGGCGTCCGCGACAGTTTCCTTAGCAGGCGGCAGCAGCAGCTCGCAAGACTATTTCGTATCCACCAGCGGCAGCGACTCGAATAATGGCTCTTCCTGCAGTCCCTGGGCCACCATTGGACATGCGGCCGCAACCGTCGGCGCTGGCGCCACGGTTTACGTGGAACCGGGCAGCTACAGCGGTTCTTACGTCTACTTCAACAAGAGCGGCACCGCGAGCTCCCACATCCGATTCATCGGCCAGGGTTACAACATGAGCACGAGGACCTGGGGTGTGAAGCTCTCGATCACGCCGGATTCTTACTCGCGCCTTCTCGTGCTCTACGGCTCCTATATCGAAATTGTCGGAATGGACATCACGACCCCGAACCAGACAGGGTCGGCAGGAGGTATTCGCTCGACCGGCAAGTACAACCGCATGGCCTTCAACTATGTGCATGACGTGGGCACGCAGAACGCCAGTGCGGCGGCAGGCTGCTTCGATCTCGGTACTGGCGGCGATTATGCCACGGTGGAAAACAATTTCTGCGATCATTCCGGCCCGGACCCCTCGCTGATGAACAACAACCATCAGCACGGGGTATATGTGGCCGCTAATTACGCCACGGTGCGAAACAACATCTTCGGCAACGTATCCGGCAAGTGCATCCAGGTTTACAACACTGAAACCGTGTTTCCGGCCGGGTCGATTATTGCCAATAACGTCGGGTATTACTGCCGGGACGGACTGGTCGTTTCCGGAACCAACTCTGTCGTGGTAAACAATATTTTCTACGGCAACAAAAACAACGGCATTTACGAGTACCCGGCTACTCCCGCGGGGGCGAACAACAAGTATTACAACAACCTGCTCTTCGCCAACGGTTCGGGAAATACGGTGTCGTTGCAGTCCAGCAATGGTACCGGAGCGGTACAGTCCGGGACGATCGCGGCAGATCCCCAGTTCCTGAATTATCAGAACGACGGAAGCGGTGACTACCGCACGAAGCCTACAAGTCCCGCGATCAACGCGGGCACTACGCTCGACGTGCCCGCTATCGATATCGTCGGTAACCCGCGCCCCCAAGGGTCAGGTATCGACATCGGGGCGTACCAGGAGTAGTAGCCGCTCAGCGCCATACTCCAGCATTGGACCCGAGGGCGAGATTATCTCGCCCTCGTATTTTTTGTAGCGGCCCTTGCCAGCCGACAATCTCACGCGCGTCCTCCGATTGGCTCACTTGCGCGGCTACCGTCATCAGTGCCCAGCACATCCAAAGCGATTTGCGCCACAGCAAGTTGGCTACAAAAGCGTGCACTAGCAGTCCCCAGGCAGCCGCTTCATAGGCGACTAAATATGACCGCGCGCTCCCCGACACCTTGTCCATTGCCCGGTACAAGCTCTGAAATTGCGCTCTTAACGCGAAGATGAAAAGCATCATGCCCACGATCCCCATCTCTGCCCACACTTCCAGATAGATGTTGTGGGGAGCACGGGCCAAGCCGCGGAACACCGGTGCGCTGCCGGCGTACTGAGAGTACGCTGCTGGAAAATTGGCCAGGCCAACACCCAATAAGGCGTTATGCTTCAGGACCTCCCAACCGACGTACCAGATGTCCAAACGTCCCTGACCTCGACTGACAAATACGTCGCTTAGACGTTCGTAGAAGAGTGTTGGCAACGCAAAACCGAGCGCAACCAGCACCCCCAACGCAATGAGTATCCGGCGGTCAACACCTAGCCGCGCAATGTATACCAGGACCATCACGCCAACCGCCAAGAATGAACCGCGCGACATTGTGAGCAACAGCGCGAAGGCCGTTACCGCTAAGGCAGCGAGAGCGGCGACGCGACCGTGGATCTTGCGTGATCCCAGAAAGGCTCCTATTCCAAGCGAGATAGGCAGCAAGAGACTGGCGGCGAACTCATTTGGGTTAGCCTGTTGGTCGCCCAGGGCCATAGCGGCCCGTCCGCCGAGAATCGTATGCCCCTGGGTAAATTGGAGCACAACGTAGGCCGAGGCAACGCTCCCGCCCAAGATCACAAATTGTCCGATTCGATCGAGTTCAACGCGACTGATTCGTATCGATGCTGTCACGAAATACAGGATTACAAGCATGGCGACCGTGGTAAGCAGCAATTTCGGCGGCTCCGATTCTTCTGCCCACAACATAGTCATTACGCACCAACCGGCGAACATGGCCCAGAGCCACGCCGCGCGAGGCGGGAAATGAAAACGACGTCCAGCCAGACCGGCGAAGAGTAATATTGCCCCGGCGGCAACTCCCACGTACGACGCAAGGGAGCCTGTCTGAGAGTCAAGAAGGATTACCCTGTCGAAGGGCACGAAGAGAGCAAACATGCCGAGCGCCCCGACAACTGGAAACAAGAGCACAAACGGGACGGCGAACAAGACGCCCAGCGTAAGCCATGACCCATGCACGATCGCGACGGCGCTGAGAAGCACGCCGCACAGGAGTGCAGTCCGTTGTAGCCATGAAGATGACCCGATTGAATCGGTCTGATTGATGCTCATACCCGGACCAGAAGCAATTGCTCAGTGCAACAATTTTCAGGCGTTATCGAGCTGGCCGTGATGAAATGACCACCGCCTGGCAAACCTGACGAGTCCCGTCAAACAGCCTAAGCCGTAGGAGAAATGCAGTGCGCCAAATGCCAGCGCAATCCGGGGAAACAGGCGCAGGTCATGGGGAAAGGCAACAGTAAGTGCTGCCGCCAAATTCGCAATTATGTACAGAAGAACGGTGGCCGCTAATACAAGTCGAGCAAGGCTGAAGGGGCTGCAAAGCAGACCGAGCAGGATCGTACCAACCAGCACTGCCGGTACGAATTGGCGGGCCTGCATCTGCCGGGGATGTTTTTGGAGGACGCGTACCTTCCAAAGTCCGTATTCATAGTACTGCTTGCAAAGACGGCGTGTGGATGTCCTGCAATGGTATACAGTGCGGATCTTCGGATCGAGAACTATTCGGGCACCCAACTGGCGAATGCGGTAATTGAATTCGTCGTCCTGATTGCGAACCATCTCCTGATCGAGCGGTCCGGCGACTTCGAATACTTCCTTTCGGTAAACCCCGAAGGCGACGGTATCAACATACTGGGTTGCCTTGCTGCCTACACGAAAACTGGTTCCACCCACGCCGAAGCGCGAACTGGTCGCGAGGGAGATCGCTCGGGCCTCTGAACTGTCACCCTTCGTGCATAGCACACCACCGACGCAGTCGGCCGTGCCCTGGAGCAGGAAGTGAACGCAATCCGATAGAAATGTTGGAGGGACCTCGGCATGACCGCCCATCATGGCGACTATCCTCCCGCGCGCAACAGCCAGGCCGGCGTTGAAGCCCGCCGCCATAATAAGGGCAGGGTTATTGATAACACGCAGGCGGGGATCAAATGCAGCCAGACCTGCGAGGATTTCCTTCGTACCGTCGACGGATTCTCCGTCGGCCACAATCAATTCCATTCGTTCGGGAGGATAATCCTGTGCCAACACCGAACCGACACTGGCATGAATAAAAGACGCCTCATTGCGCACTGGCATGACGACCGAAACAAACGGCAGAGTTCCGCTCGCGTCGATCGCTGTTGGCCTGTCGACGCCCATCACACTCGACGAATTGACCGAAGTTCCGGTGTTACTCATCACGAAATCCTTTGTCCATCCTGGTCGCCTGCGCGCCGTCGATTTATGCCGACATACCTGCCGTAGCAGCGACCTTCTTCGTTTCCGTGTCTGGGGTTGTGCTGATTTCGAACAGGCTGCCGTCTCTAAGCTGATAGCGTTTGCCGCAGACCGCACATTGAGAAGTCTTAGCTTTGGGCAGCTGAATGCCGCAATAACACATAAACCCCGTCCGTCTGGCCGGAGTTCCCTTGACGAGCGCATAGTCGGCCACATCATGCGTGACCACCGCGCCGGCGGCGACAAATGCGTAGCGGCCAATCGTCACGCCGCACACGATTGTTGCATTCGCGCCAATCGTGGCGCCTTCCTTCACCAGGGTCTTACGGTATTCGTTTCTCCGCACGACGTGACTTCGGGGGTTAATTACATTGGTGAAGACCATCGAAGGCCCGCAGAACACGTTATCCTGCAATTCCACTCCGGTGTATACGGACACGTTGTTCTGGATTTTTACATTGTTGCCGATCTTCACATTGGGGCTGACGACAACGTTCTGGCCTACATTGCAGTTCTTGCCCAGCTTCGAACCGGACATGATGTGTGAGAAGTGCCAGATCTTGGTCCCCTCGCCGATTTCACTTCCGTCGTCAATGACGGCCGTTGAATGGGCAAAGTATTTCGGCGTTGCCGGCACAAGCTCCATCGGTTGACCCGACCTGAGCAGCGATTGCTCAAAGCGTTCCAGTACTCGAAGAACCTGTAACGCGCTCTCGCCGTCGGTGCGTGGCTTCTGCCGCCGTTCTACACATTCAAGAAAGTGTTCGCACTCCTGTCGGAGAGGCTCCAGACTTGGCAGCGCGATTACATGTCCCTCCTCTTTATGCGCGACCGGAACACGGTCCAGCCAGTCAATACGGTGTGCATACAACACAAGCTTGCGCTCGGGTTCAACATCGTCGAATACCGCCATTTTTCGCTCGCCGACGATTGTGAGCTTCTGTTCCTTGAATGGATGCAACCAGCTCACGAAGATGTGCGCTTTTGCGCCGCTCTCGAAATCGCAGGTCGTCAAGGTGGTGTCGAAGATTCGAGTATTGATGTAGCATCCGCCGTGCGCCATGACGCGAATGGGATTCTCGTCGAGCAGAAATAGAATTGCCGAGATATCGTGCGGAGCAAAACTCCAGACGATATCTTCTTCAGTCCGCAGTTTGCCCATATTCAAGCGGGACGAGTAGATGTAGTGAATTTTTCCTAACTCGCCAGAGCAAATCAGGTCCTTCAACTTGAGAATGGCAGGATGGTATTGGAGTATATGACCGACCATAAGGATACGACTGTGTTCGGCTGCCAGCTTCACCAGTTCGCATCCTTCTTCCGTTTTGAGCGCGAGCGGTTTTTCAACAAACACGTCTTTTCCCGCCAGAAGCGCCCGTCTTGCCAATTCGTAATGACGTGCTGCCGGCGCAGCTATAACAACCCCCTTTATAGCGGGATCTTCCAGGACAACGCCGTAATCCTGGGTAGTCTTGGCGCCATACTGCGCGTGTGCTTGGGCAATTACTTCCTGTTTTGTGTCACAAACGTACTCGAGCGCCCCCAACTGGTGGAAATTGCGTACGAGGTTCTTGCCCCAGTAGCCATTTCCCAGAACCGCGACCTTGGGTCGTTCGGTTTCCATCTCAATCCCCCTCATCAGCATTGAAACTAGTGCTGGGTACTGTAGAAGTCGGCTATCGCATTGACGACGACTTGTAGTTGGTCTTCCGTAACTTCGTTACAGATAGGCAGGGCAAGAACTTCGGCAGCGGCGGTCTCAGCTGAAGGAAAATCATTCTCCTTGTACCCGAGATACTTGAAAGCGGGCTGAAGATGAAGCGGTGATGGATAGTAAATTTCGGTCGGCACACCCAGCTTGCGCAGGTATTGCCGCAACTCGTCTCGATCGTGCACGCGAATCACAAACTGGTTGTATACATGAAACAGACCATCCGTTTCGATGGGCACTCCGACCTGGCTCAGCCCAGCACGACTAAACAGGTCGCAATAGGTCTTCGCGTTCCGCCTGCGCCCGTTCGTCCAAACTCCAAGGTGCCGCAATTTAACGCGCAGGATGGCGGCCTGTAGGGAGTCCAACCTGCTGTTTATGCCTAGCACTTCATAGTCGTACTTCGACCGGCTGCCATGAACCCTCAACAATTTGAGGCGGTCAGCGAGGCTCGCATCGTCCGTCGTTACTAATCCGCCGTCACCCGCTCCGCCAAGATTCTTGGACGGAAAGAAGCTAAAACATCCCAGCGTGCCCAGCGTGCCAACCGGTTTCCCGTGGTATAGAGCTCCAATCGCCTGCGCTGCGTCTTCGATCACGGCTACGCCTTGGGCCTTAGCTAGTTTCAGGATGGGAGCCATTTGCGCCGACTGACCGAAGAGGTGGACGGGAATTATCGCGCGCGTTCTGGGCGTTATTGCATTTTCGGCTTGTGCCGGTTCCAGGTTGTACGTGCGCGGGTCGATGTCTACAAATACGGGCTTCGCGCCGAGACGTGCAATCGATCCGGCAGTGGCGACAAACGTAAATGGCGTCGTAATCACTTCATCGCCGGCTTGGATGCCAAGCGCCATGAGTGACAAAAGCAATGCATCGGATCCAGAAGCACAGCCGATGGCAAACCCACAACCGAGGAACTCCGCCATCTCTTTTTCGAAAGATTCGACTTCAGGCCCCAGGATGAACTGCTGGCTCGTCAAAACGCGCGCAATAGCTTCCTCGACCTCCTCACGAATTGGGGAGAATTGCGCCTTCAGATCGAGAAATGGGAACAACGGCTTGCAACTGATGCAAGATGCACTGTCAGATTCCTGTTTCGAAACGGAAGCGGCCAAGGGAACACCTCCTCTTTCAGCGTTGATGTACCGCTCTCATGGCGATGTAGTCGGGTCTACGCCCCACGGTAGTACGAACGTGCGTATGAGTAGTTATAGGACTGGATGTTAGGATCAGCGCCGTTCAGCACGATCTCGATTATCGGTGCGGAATGTAGTTGCGCCAGGAGTTCCATCGAGCGCGACATTGCGTCTCGGGTCACCATGTTCGCGCGGCCAACAAAGATGACACCATCCACGAATGACGCGAGCGCGCGCCCGTCAGAATAAGCGAGTATTGGCGGCGAGTCCACGACAACAAAGGCGAAGTGTGCACGAAGCCCTGCAATGGCCGATTTCATTTTTTCCACGCAGAAGAGCGCTGTTGGGTCTCCCACTGCTTCGCCTGCCGTAATCACCGCGAGATTCGGCACTTGCTCGATTGCGAACGTGATCGCTTCGAGAGGTGCCGCACCGGACAGGTACTCGCGCAGGCCGGCACTTGCCGGCATCTTGAACGCACGCCCGATCGCGGGTCGGCGCAGATCCGCATCAATGAGACATGTGGGGCCTTGACGCGCCAGCGTTGTTGCAAGGTTCACAGCCACAGTGGTTTTTCCTTCACCGGGAAGCGAGGAAGCTACGAGCACCACCTGTGGAGGGTGGCCCGGATGAGACAGCATCAACGTGGTGTGAAGCGACCGCATCGCTTCTGCCTGAACTGATTGTGGATCTTGCAACAGGAACATCGGTGCGCCGAACCGCTGTCGGCCCAGCAGGGACGCGTCATTCTCTCTCGCCGCCAACGGCAGCACCGCTACGGAAGATATCCCCGTGCACTGTCTCACGTCATTGATGTCATGGACGCGGGTGTCGACATTCTCACGGATGAATGCCAGCAAGACCCCACCGAAAATTGCGGCAAGCAAACCGAATCCAATATTTTTCAGTGGCTTAGGGTTCGTGGGTCTGTTTAGAACGCGTGCCTCCTCCACCAACCGAATGTTGCTGGATTTGGATGCGGCGGCGATTCCCGCCTCTTTCACTTTGGCGTACAGCGCGTTGTAGAGATCGGTATTCGCTTCCGCCTGTTTCTTCAAATTGTTGTATTCGGCCACTGATCCCAGCTTCTTCGTCGCTCCCCTCATCTCCACATCGACAAGGCGCTCGCGGCTTAGCGCAGCTGCGTAGCTCACCTGCATTTGCGCTACGATCAGGTTAGCCTGAAGCTGAATTTGAGCTTTCAGTTCATCTATCCCGTTCTGCAGCTTTCTGACCGTGGGATGGCCTGTTCCGTAGAGGGCCGATGCCTGCGACAATTCCGCTCGCGATTCGGCTAATTTCTGCGAAAGTTGCTGTATCACGGGGCTCGTCTGAACCTGCGGTAATTGTTCAGGATTGCCCTTTGCTTTTTGCAGGAAGGATTCGTACTGGATGCGATCCGCGCTTGCCAGAGTCTTCTGCCGGCCCAATTCCGCCATTTCGTCTGACACGGTGCTGCGGTCACGCTCCAAGTCGGCGATACCGCTTGTCCGCTGGAATTCAGCAAGCGAGCGGTTTGACTCTTCAGTTTTTGCCCGGATGTCGTCCAACTGCCGCGATAACCACTCGGTGGATTCCATAATGGCCGCGTGGCGGGCACGGTAAACGTGGTCAATGAACGTGGTGGCAATCGTATTCGTAATTGTCGCCGCAAACACCGGATCATGGCTGGCGAAAGAGATGCTCACTGACCGGCTCGCGCTATCACGCTTGACGTTCAAATTCTCACGGAAGCGCGAAAGCGCAAGCGATTCATCCGCAGTGAGAGTAAGCGGCTGCGCACCGGAAGGAGCAGGTGTCGAGATCTTGGGCTTGGATGGGATAATGGACGCCAAAACCCGCGAGATCATTCCGTGCTGTGTGAATTCGCGGTTTTGGTCCAGACGATTGTCGCGAATTATCACAATGGCCAGCGCGTCGCTCTTGAGATTGCGCACTTGCGTCTCGACATATTCCGCGTCGTTCGCATCCGAGCCGCGGCCTTCAAGTGAGAACACCTCAGTACCAGGCGGATCGATTTCGAGGCGCGCTTCCGGCTCATAGACTGACTTGGTCAGGGCCGTTATCGCGATAACGACGAGCATCACTCCTGCCGCAAAGCAGGCCGACCACCGCCAATGTTTGCGGAGCATGTACCAGGCACCCTGCCATTCGTTAGTTCGGTGGATAGGAGCAGTCTCTCCTGCCCCGGGTGCGAGGGCAACGGTCGACAGAACTCTGGCCGGTTCCACAGGAAAAAACTGTGGTTCTCTGCCAGTTTGACGCAGCAGTTCAAAATTCTTGCTCATGATAATGGCTCGCTTGTGTCCGGAAGAAGGAATGATTTACAGCAGGAACCTGGCTGGTTTATAAGCTAACGGGGGCTCTCCGCCCTGCTCGACCACGCGCTGGAATTTTGGGCTAATGGTTTAGCATTACGGCTAAAAAAATGAAAGACATAGCTTCGCCATCTCAGTCACATTGAGTGACGCGCCATAACTCTCGCCAAATCAGTACATTACTTGTCATTGGCCCAGGACCCCACCTGTGCAATTGAGTACCGCGCACGCTCCGGATGGGACAGTGCGCCCGATGCCGGAAGCCGAACGCCTCACATTGTTAGGCTCGAACCCAGGCAGAGTCAAGCAAAGTACCGCAATTTTGCAATTCTCTTTCCACGAATTTCCCGAAGCGGGAACTTTGGCGCGTCATGTGCAAGAGTTTTCACACGGGGGAGCGGTAGGCAGGAGCGCGGGCGTCCCTGGACTGTTACGAAACTCACTGCCGTCGGTACCATCTCATTCCTTCGCGGCAGGGTTCTTCTCAGTATTCGGCTGAGTCTTCGCGGGGGCAACCGCCGGTTTGTCCTGACTGCCGAAATCGGACAGCACCTTCCAACTCCCGTCGGGCTGCTTCTGCCAGATCGTTACATAGCTGCCAGATTGCGAAGCAGGCTCGCCCTTGAAGTTGGTGAAGCTCATGGTGTAGCGTCCGCTCGTATAACCCATGATGTTGGAGGCGAACACTTGAGCCTGATCCGGCGCCCATTCGAATTTGAGGTCGCGCCGGGCGAAGAGTCCCTGATAAAACTTGCGCAGTTCTTCTTTGCCTTGAACGGAGGGCTTGGTTCCGGCGTAGGCGTCGTCGGCGAAGAACGACATCCAGCCTTCGAGGCCGCGGTCTTTCGTCGCCTGGGCAAACGCAATGTCGGCGGCCTTCACGGGATTGCCGCCAGCAGGTTGCGCCTGCGCGAAGCCGAACGTGAGAGATAGCAGTATGACGGCGATGATCAGGGCAGAACGTAGTGATAAGCGCATTCGTGCTCCGTTGTAAGTCGCTGGAATTATGATGCATTGTAGCGCGTCGGGAGCACGGCGGCGGCAGGATGAGCCGGTTACGAAACTCACTGTCGTCCCTACGGGACTCGGTAAATTTCCCACGTTAACCCCGGACTTACGTCCGGGGCTAAGTTCTGACGCCCCTTCGGGGCTGAAAGACTACAACTTCAATACTGCGGCGGCTGCGATTTTGCTGTGCTTCACCGAGCCGAGCGCGTCATTGGCCTGCTCAAGATCGAACAACTGTACTTCGGTGCGGACAGGTATGTCGGCGGCGATTTCGAGAAATTCGCGGGCGTCCCGCCGTGTGGCGTTGGCCACGCTGCGCAGCACGCGCTCGTGGTACAGCAGGTCGTAGTTCATCTGCGGAATGGGTGACATGGTGATTCCGGCGAGAGCGACGGTTCCTCCTTTGCGTGTAACCCGCAGGGCTTCGGGGACGAGTGCGCCGGCTGGAGCGAAGATGATCGCCGAATCAAGCGGCGCAGGCGGGGTGTCTTTCGCGTCGCCCGTCCAAGCGGCGCCGAGCTTCGCGGCGAGCTCTTTGTGGGCAGTGCTGCGAGTGAAGACGAAAACTTCGCATCCGAGGTGGCGGGCGACCTGGAGCACGATATGCGCGGATGCGCCGAAGCCGTAGAGTCCGAGGCGGTCGCCTTTGCTCGCGGCACTGATCTTGAACGAGCGATAGCCGACGATTCCCGCGCAGAGCAGCGGTGCGGCGTGTATGTCGGAAAAAGTCTTCGGCAGCGGGCAAGTGAAGGATTCGCCGACGAGCGTGTAATCCGCGTAGCCGCCATCGACGTGCAGGCCGGTGAACTGAGCGTGTTCGCACAGATTTTCGTTGCCAGTGAGGCAGAAATGGCACGTTCCGTCGGTCGAATGCAGCCAGGGAATGCCGACGCGATCGCCTTCGCGCAATTGCGAGACGCCGGAGCCGACGGCGTCCACCAATCCGACGATCTGGTGGCCGGGAATGATTGGCAGTTTGGGTAAAGTCAGCTCGCCTTCGACGATGTGAAGGTCAGTATGGCAAACGGCGCAATGAGTCACGCGGACGCGGACTTCGCCGGGACCGGGTTCCGGTACCGTGAGTTCCTTGAGGTGGAGCTGGTTCTGGTCAGCAGGGCCGGGATGTTCGAGCACCATGGCGCGCATAGCGACAAAGTGTAGTGAACTCGTGATCTAGCTGCAACTGTCTGCTGGCCGATCTATCTGACGCTGGCGAACTAGTCTGCCGCAATCCCGCTCGAATGAGACTGCAGAATCAATGTTCCCACCAGGACCGCGCCCGAGAGCATCAGCACGCGAAAATAATGGGCGAAGTGCATGGGCGGGTCGCCATAAACGGCACGCAGCAGTCCGAACGACGCGCTGGTTGCGCAGAGCGCGAAGTAAAGGCGCTCAAGGGAGCCGCGAGAGATGCGAAAGAGCAATAGAAGAACGGCAGTCACGACGAGGTAGATCGAGACCATGATCCCGCTGGCCAGCGTGGTCGAGGCGTGCAATTTGAATTCGGGCGTGGGTCGTGACAGCGCAAGTTGCACGATCGCAATCGCCAGAAAAACCACCGTATGCACAAGCGCAATAAGGGTGCGTTTGCGGTTGGAGAGAATACGAAAAACATTCATCGGAGTGATACTAGTGTAGCTGAAAAACGTTAAAATCCCCACGTTAGCCGCTCCGCTGCGCGGATCGGCGGAACGTGGGGCACCGAGCGATGGAATGCCCCCATAGCTCCGCGTCAAGCCGTCAACGGAGGTTTCGACCTCCCGGCATTGCGATCATCAATCCGAAACGGGGCGGGAGAAGGCGGAAGCACCGAGACACGGATGGGGTAAGCGTTCCACGCGGGACTGACGCGTCCCAGCCGCGCCCGCAGTGAAGAGATCTTAGGACGCCGGTGCCAATCGAAAGCGCGCAGATACTGACGAACAATTTGCGGCATCGTCATGCGCATGGCGGCATGGAAATTCTGCTCGGCCATTTCGTGCTGCAGTTCGGCGTCTTGCAACAAGCCGGCAAGGGACTCCGTAAGGCTGTCGCGATCGCCGCGCCGATAGAATTGCATCGCGATGCCTTCTTCGTCGGACATGTCGCGAAACTCGGGAATGTCGGCGCACAATATGGGTACGCCGAATTGGCACGCCTGATGAGCAACTCCGCTCGAACCCGTGGCCGAATCGTACGGCATTACCAATAAACTGGCGGCGCCGAAGAGGCTTGCAATGTCCTCTTCCTCAATGTACCCGCGCACAGTGATGCGGGGATCGTCCTTAACGCGCTGGGCGACGCCTTCCACATATCCAGGCGTCGAGGGATGATTCTCGCCGGCAATCACGAGGCGGCAATCGGGAACCTGTTTTGCGACTTGCGCGAAAACGTCCAGCAGGATTTCGAGGCGCTTGTAGGTGCCCCATTTTCCGAAAGCAAGAATCCGGTGTTCGGGATTCCCGCGCTTCGAAAAATCAGGATATTGCGGGGTGCCCGCGAAAACGCCGTGAGCCCGAAGGTGAACGTTCTTGCCGCGGTACTTCTGGATGAGCGTGCGACGGTAAGCAGGCAACAGAACGGTGACGGAATTAGCGAGCAGCAAAAGACGGGTAGCTGCCGCTCCGCCCATGTGGTACAGGGCGGAGTGGCGAATGCCGGAATCCTTAAGATTGAGACTTTCCATCAGGTGATGCAGGGTAACGTGCGTGGAATATCCCGAAGCGCGAGCCAGCGCTGGAGTGCACAGGCCGAAGAATGCCGCGAGCGGTGTGGTGCCAAAGCTCGAGAAAACGCTATTGAACCAGACAACGTCGGGACGGAGATCCCGGAATTGTTTCATCAAGCGGAGCGGTGTTGTTGGATCATTCGGCTTCCAGCACCGGACAACATTGAATTCAGGTAATTCGTTCTCTCCGTCGAATTCGTCGGCCAGCACGGTAAGGCTTAGATATGGATCTCGCTGCAGCTCAGTCGCAAGATGAAAGCCGTATTCGTTCAGCCGCTCGTGGCTGGGTGGAAAACTCGAGACAAGGCAAATCCTCATCACGGCCTCGATGAAGCATTGCGGCGCGGGACGAACCCGCATAACAGGCTCGCCACGGGCCCGTCGCGCACCCCGTTTGCTTCGAAAGATGTTTGTGTCGCTGGTTAATGGATGATGCAGGGTCCGCCGGAGTTTTGCGCCTCCACCTAACAATCGCGGGCTGGGCGGGGTACGTGGAATGTCCCCCCTTCAGAATTTACCGGCGCGGGCGCGGGAAGTGGCCCCAGTCCCGGTTTCGGAATCCACTACTTTGTCTCTGCATCCAATGTTTAAGCGACTTTCCGGGCAGTTTTCGCCGACGTCCTTTAATAAATCCAATTTCCGTCCAGTGCCGCATTTATACTGAATTTTAATAATGGTCCGACGAAAGCTCGACAATCCGGCTTATTACCTGAACCGCGAAAGCTCCTGGATTGATTTTGACACCCGGGTGCTGGAGGAGGCCGAGGATGAACGGAATCCTCTGCTTGAGCGGGTTAAGTTCCTTTCTATCTCCGCAAGCAATCTGGACGAGTTTTTTGAAGTCCGAGTAGCGGGACTGCTGCAACGCATCGAAGACGACTTGACGGAAACCGATGCCGATGGAATGTCCCCGGCTGAACAGTTAGTCCTCGTTGCGGAGAAGACGCAGAAACTGGTTCAGGCCCAGTATCGCTGCTGGAACGAGCAACTGCACCCGGCGCTGACCGAGAACGGCATTCGAGTTCTCGGCCTTCGTGAGTTGAACGGCAGCGCGCGGCAGTTCGTTGTCGACTACCGGAAGAAAGAACTCGATCCGCTACTGACCCCGGTTACGGTGGACCCGGCGCATCCGTTCCCCCGTGTGTTGAACAAGGCACTCTGTCAGGGATTGCTGCTGAAGCGCCGCCGCAGATCCGCCATGACCTACATGGGAGTGGTGACCGTGCCCCGCGCGCTGCCGCGGCTGGTGCGTCTCCCACGGGCAAATGGAACCGACGACTACATCTTCCTCGCCGACCTTGTAGCGGCACATGCGGCGGAGATGTATCGTGGGTACGACATCATTTCCGAGGCTGCCTTCCGCATCACGCGCAACAGCAATCTGTACCTGCAGGAAGAGGAATCGCGAAGCCTATTGGAGTCGGTACGCGCCGAATTGCATAACCGGCGCAAAGGCGACGCCGTGCGCCTTGAGATTGAAGCGGACGCAAGCGACGAAATTGTTGACCGTCTTCGCAATAATTTCGGGCTGGATCCCTGGCAGGTGTTTCGAACCCACGGCCCGGTCAACCTTTCGCGGCTGATGTTTCTTTACGGCGAGACGGACCGTCCGGATCTTAAA
The DNA here is from genome assembly GCA_963777415.1 of uncultured Acidobacteriota bacterium. GTDB lineage: Bacteria > Acidobacteriota > Terriglobia > Terriglobales > Acidobacteriaceae > JAEZPW01. The sequence goes on along the minus strand of CAVZQL010000007.1, from coordinate 93,416 downwards.
GAGAAGCCGTTCGTCCCTCGCGAACTGCAACCCAGTGTGCGCTCGAAGAACATCTTCGAAAGGCTGCAAAAGCGGGACATCCTTCTCCATCATCCGTTCGACTCATACAAGCCGGTCGTGTCGTTCGTTGCCTCGGCTGCCGCCGACCCGCAAGTGCTCTCGATCAAGCAGACACTTTACCGAACGGACGAGGGTTCGCCGATCGTGCAGGCGCTTATGGACGCGGCCACCGCCGGCAAGGAAGTAACGGTCGTAGTGGAACTCAAGGCCCGGTTCGATGAGGCGCCGAACATCCGGTGGGCGCGCTCCATGGAAGACGCTGGCGTTCAAGTCTTTTATGGCCTTGTCGGTTTAAAAACACACTGCAAGCTCGCCCTGCTCGCGCGCAAGGAAGAGGACGGTGTGATCCGGCAGTACGCACACCTCGGGACGGGCAACTACAATCCAACAACCGCGAAGCTTTATACGGATCTGAGCCTGCTCACGGCTGACCGGGAGGTCACCACTGGCGTACATGATCTGTTCAATTTCTTGACCGCGTATTCCGAGTATTCGAATTACGATCCGCTGTTGGTTGCGCCCGTGGATCTGGCTGACAAGAGTTTGGCGCTCATTGCGCGAGAGGCACGTCATGCGCGCGAGGGTCGCCCGGCTCACATTATTGCGAAAATGAACTCGTTGCTGGATGCGGGCATCATTCGCGAGCTTTACCAAGCTTCCCAAGCAGGGGTTCAGATTGACCTGATTGTGCGAGGGATGTGCGGTCTGCGGCCAGGGGTGCCCGGGGTGAGCAGCAGGATACGCGTCCGAAGTATCGTGGGGCGTTTTCTGGAACACAGCCGCATCTTCTACTTTGCCAATGGAGGCAACGAAGAAGTCTGGCTCGGCAGCGCGGACTGGCGGGCGAGGAATCTCTATGCCCGAGTCGAAGCGCAGTTTCCGGTGAAGGATGCACTGTTGCGCCAGCGCATCAAAGAGGAGATACTTCAGGCGTACCTTGCCGATACGTCTAAAGTCCGGCTGCTGAAGCCGGACGGGACTTATGTATCTCCCGGCAAGAAAACGAAGACTGGATTTTCGGCGCAGGATTTCCTGATTGAACTCGCGGAAGGGAAGCAATCTCCGGACGCAATTCCACAGGTCGAACCAAAGCCGAAACGCTCGCGAGCGGCGGCTCCCGCCAGATAGCAGGATGAAAGAAAATGATCGTCTATTTTCTGAGACATGCCAACGCCGGACAGAGTAAAGCTAACTCAGCCGCCGACGCTAAGAGGCCGCTGGACAAGGAAGGTATCGAGCAGTCCGGGTATATAGGCCGGGCACTGAACGCGATGGACGTGCAGGTGGACGCGATTATTTCAAGCCCATTGAAGCGGGCATCGCAAACCGCGGCGCTGGTAGGCAACGAAATCGGCTTCGATTCCAAGCTGACGTTCAGTCCGGCGTTGCAGCCGGATGCCACGTTTGATGCCTTCCGCGATCTCCTCGAGAAACACGCCAAACAGGAAGCGGTGATGGTGGTTGGGCACAATCCTTCGCTCAGCCGCTTTCTGAGTCTCTTGGTTACCGGCGGAGCCAATGATCGTGCGATCGACATGAAAAAAGGCGCGGTCGCGCGCGTTGAATTAGAAGGCCGCCGCCCAGCGGAACTTATCTGGAGCATCACCCCGAAAATCGTGCGTGCTCTCTACGACAGTTCCGTCGACAATTCACGACCGAAAACTTCCCGGAAATAGGGGCTCTCTTTTTCGAGGGACCAGAGTTCGAGGTCGGCGCCTCCCCTCTTTGTGGTCAGCTTTAGAGTGACCATGCCGGCCTTGACGCGGAACCCGAGGGCGGTGACTACCCCGTGGCGGCTCTGATCGAGGGCGCGGGCCAGGCGCAGCAGCATGACCGCCTTGGGTACGAGGGCCTGGTCCTGCGAGGCCAGGGGGCGCATGGGGCGGCTTTCGGGATCGGGGCGGGAGCGTCCGACGTAGCGTGTGATGGCGGCGATGAGCTGGCGCTGCTGTACGCTATACCCGAAAATTTCCGAGTTCGAGATGATGTAGTAGGCATGGCGGCGGCGGCCCGAGCGGTTGATGTAGGAGCCGACCTCCTGTAGCATCGCCGCCGCGGTGAGCCAGTCCTTGTACTCGGCGGGTAGTTGATGCACACGCTGAAGGCCCTCAAACAGCGTCATGCAGAGGCCGCGAATCCGCTCGGCATAACGAAGATCCACGCCGAAGTGCTTGCCAATGTCCACCAGGGCGCTCTGCCGCTGGGAAACTATCCGCGTACGGAAGCGGGTATGGCTGTCGTAGTCGGAGGCCATCTGCGCGATCAGTCCGTCGCGCAGGCCCAGCGGCGAGAATCGAAATTTCGACAGTTCGAGCCGGGTCAGCAACTCGGCGTAGACGGCGGCGCCGGCGATGATGATTTCCGAGCGGCGGGGGCCGATTCCGCGGAGACTGGCCCGCTGTTGCAAGTCCAATTTTGCGAGGTCGTTGGCAAGCTTTACGACCGCCGTCCGTGGTACGGGCGCAGACGTGCCGCGAGCGGACGGCTTGGAAAGCGCGGCCAGCGCGGCCGCCGTCCCGGAGGTGGCGACGACATCCACCGGATGCGCCTCCTGTATGCGTTCACGCACGCGTTCGATTTCTTCGGCGATGTAATCCCGCAGGCGCTCGACCTGTATCTTCTTCGGTGGATCGTTGGGCAGAAACTCCTGCGTGAGCCGGACCGCGCCGATGGGCAGGCTGAACATCTCCCGAATACGGCCGTTGTCGGAGACGGTGAGTTCGCAACTGCCGCCCCCCAGATCGATCAGCAGCGCGCGCTCGTGGGCCATGCGCGACTCGGACATGACCGCCAGGTGGATCAACCGGCCTTCTTCCAGCCCGGTGATGATTTCGACGTGCCAGCCGGTGGCCGAGCGCACCCAATCGACGAACGCGCTGGAGTTGTTGGCGTCGCGCAAAGGACTGGTCCCGGCCACGCGCACGGCATGAACCCCGTAGCTCTGCGCCGCCTTATAAAAGCGCTGTAGCACCCGAATGGTGAGCGCCATCGCGTCGGACGAAAGCACTCCGGCGGCAAACACCGATTGCCCCAGGCGGGTGACCTCGCGGTCCTCGTGCAAAACCTTCAGCCTGCCCTTGATGAGCTGGGCGATTTTAAGGCGAACAGAATTGGCTCCGATATCAACGGCGGCAAATGTCGGCATGCGTTCTCTCTGGCTGCGACCTAATTCTAAATTAGCGGAGTCGATCCTGAGCGAGCAATGTGCGCGTGAGCAAAACAGAAATGCGGATCGGACTGATTAGCTCCGATCCGCATTTCCGGGGGCACAGCCAAATTCATTTCCAGCCGTTTGCTCCGACAACGAAGAATGCAATCCAAGCGGCAACCATGCCAATCTCCGATCCCACTACCGCGTAGAAGGGCATGCGACTCCAACCCCTTCCAGGAGAGTCGCGATAGTATTCTCGATAGGCGATAAACATGTCGTGGGGATGACCCAGCCACTTAACGCGAAACCCGGCAGACTGAAGCCGCCAATAAATAACGAAGTGAGCGAATATGGCAATCCACGCCAAAGTCAACGCTGCGATGAACAACTGCTGCTGAACACCACCCACCAATTGCATTACACACCGCCTTGGCTGAATTGGATTGACTAAGCTCAGTGGGTCGCCGGTTGCGGAGCCGTCTGCGGCGTTGCGCCCGGGAACTGTACTCGCGGAGCTTCGCGCGATCCTTCGGCGGCCTTGAAGTAGGCGTCGTCGCGGGTGAAGCCGCTGAGGCTGGCCACAATGTTGTTGGGGAAGAGCTGTATGTACGTGTTGTAGTCCTGCAACGTTTCGTTATAGCGGCGGCGTTCGACGGCGATGCGGTTTTCGGTTCCGGCGAGTTCGTCCTGCAGGCGCAGAAAGTTTTCGTTCGACTTCAGTTGCGGATAGTTCTCGACGATCAGCAGCAACCGTGACAGTGCGCCATCGAGCTGATTATTGGCGGCGATCTTCTGTTGAGGCGTGCCGCCGGACATCAGCGCGGCGCGGGCGTTCGCGATATCGCGGAAAACGGTCTGCTCCTGCGCGGCGAAGCCTTTGACGGTCTCGACCAGGTTCGGGATAAGGTCAGCCCGCCGCTGCAAAACGATGTCCACCTGCGACCATGCGGCATCGACCGCTTCTTTCTTCGTGACCATCGCATTGCGACGGCCGACGTACGTGCTCCCGAACCACAGAACCACGATGACAATGACGGCGAGGACGATGAGAACTGTCTTCTTCATAATTTCAGCCGATCCTTTCTGGGCTGGATGATGCCGGTGCCCCACGTTCCGCCGATCCGCGCAGCGGAGCGGCTAACGTGGGCATTTTAACTCGGAGCATTGCCCACCCGCTGCCAATGCCGCGTGGGCGCAGCCTGATCGATGTGGCGAATGAGCGCCGCGATCGAGTCCATGTAACGGTGATAAAGAGCGTCGATACCGAGTTCGACGCGGCGTCCCTCGCGCAGATCGAGCGCGGCGTTCAAGGGAGCGGCGTCCACGCCATCGAACTGCGCAATGTGCAGCACGACATCGCGGCGTGAATCGGGAGCCGTCCGGCCCAGCGCAATCAGCGCGTGACGAAACAGCGTGACCACGCTCGACGCCGATTTCGCCAGCGCATGTTCAAGCTCGTGGTGATTGCCGTGGGCCAGCAGAAAATGCTGACGCAACTTGAGCAGCAGCGTACGCAACTCGTGCTCAAGCTGGACGCGGTGCAGGTTCATCGGAACTTCAATAGCCGCGAGCAGGTCGCGTCCCAAGTCGCGTGCAAAGAGAAGGCGATGGCTTGCCTTGATGTCCAGAGTCTCGATGGCGAAGACGTCGGCTGAAGCTCGCAACTCTTCTTCGGTAACGAAAAGCGGCGGATGGTGATGCAGCTTCTTCGTCCACCATTCGACCACGGGCGCGACCTGATCCAGCGCCTTGCCGCGCGCCTCGCGCAGAACGACCAGCAGGTTCACGTCGGAATACTTTTCGTTGAAGTCGTTGCGTGCCGCCGATCCATAGAGCACGACGGCTTCGACGTTCGCTCCTGCTGTCGCCTGTAGGCGTTCAACGAATTGATCGAGGTCTTCTCTTATTGCGCTCATATTTGCTTTCAATGCTTACTTTCAAAGGCGTGCCGGACTGGAGTCCGGCGCTACGTTTCTGCTACCACGAACCGCTGGCGCCACCGCCGCCACTTGAGCCTCCGCCGAAACCACCGAAGCCGCCCGAGCTGCCGCCGAAGCTGCCTCCGCCGTCGAACCCGCCACCGCCCATGGGACCAATCCACCAACCGCCACCGCCACGCCGACCGCGGCCTCCTGTGACCAGCGCCCTGATCAGGAACGGCACGACGAAAAAGCCGAGCGGAAAGATGATCCACCAGGGAAAGTGTGATTCTGATTCAGACTGCGAACCGATCGGCCGGACGGGAGCGGGAGCCTGGTCGAGCTTGACGTTGCTGGCGTCGGCGATGCGTGTCGCGAGGCGTCCGACCCCAAGCTCGACGGCGCTGTTGTAGTCGTTCTGGCGCAGGTACGGAACCATCTCGCGGCCAACGTCGCCGGCACGCGCGTCGTTGATGACCGGCTCGAGTCCGTAACCAACCTCGATACGATATTTGCGTTCGGGAGGTGCCAGCAGCAGCAGTACGCCGCGATCGTCCTTGTGGCCGACGCCGAGTTGTTTGTAGAGATCGACGGCGTAGTCCTCGACGGGACGGCCTTCGAGCGAGTTCACGGTGACGACCGCGATCTGCGCCCCGGTCTTCTTCTCCACGTCGCCGGCGACAGCGTTGATCCGCGCCGCTGTCGCCGGGTTGAGCACTCCCGCAAGATCTGTGACATAGTTGACCGGATGTATGTCGGTGATCTTTTCGGCAATAGCGTAAAGGGAAGTAGCAACGATCAGCAGAAGCAGCAGTGGCCGTAGCTGGCGCAGTGTCATCATCAAACAGCAAAGCTAATTCGCGGGCGAGGAAAGGTCAAGGAGGCGAGTTCTCAGCGAGGCGAGTTTCAAGTTTCAAGTGTCAGGTTTCGACAGCGGCGTCGGCAAAAAGAAATACGCAGAGGGACGCAAAGGTTGCGCAAAGGGCGCGGAGAGCAAGAAGGTTGAACGCAGAGGAAGCTGGGGTAGCAGAGGAAGCGCACATCCGTGAAATCGGTGTTGAGCCTTTGCTTTTGTTTTTGCGATTTTGCGTTTGCCTCACTCCATAATCTTCAAATCCGGGCTGATGATCAGCCGTGCCTCGGTCACAAGCTGAACATCCTGGACGCGCAAGCCGGGCGCAATCTCTTCCAGCAGCAGGCCTGCCGGAGTCACTTTGATATAGGCCATCTCGGTCACAATCGTGTCCACCACTTTCATTCCGGTCAGCGGCAGCGTGCATTTCGTCAGGATTTTCGGCTGCCCGTCCTTGTTGGAGTGCTCCATTGCGACGATCACGCGGCGCGCCCCGGCGACGAGATCCATTGCGCCGCCCATGCCCTTGACCATTTTTCCGGGGATCATCCAGTTCGCAAGGTTACCCTGCTCGTCCACTTCCATCGCGCCTAGAACGCTCAGGTCAACGTGCCCGCCGCGAATCATCGCGAACGAATCGGCGCTGGAAAAGAATGCCGTGCCGGGGATTTCCGTCACCGTCTCCTTGCCCGCGTTGATCAGGTCCGGATCTTCCTCGCCTTCGTATGGGTACGGGCCTACTCCGAGCATTCCGTTCTCGCTTTGCAGCACGACCTCCATGCCCTCGGGCACCATGTTCGCGATCAGGGTTGGCATGCCGATGCCGAGATTCACGTAGAAGCCGTCGCGCAACTCCTGCGAGCACCTCTTCACGATTCGCTCGCGCTTCACGGGATCAACGATCAGTTTTCCGGTCTTGCTAACGACACTGCCCATAAAGAAGCACTCAGTACTCGGTACCCAGTTCTCAGTTCCTCAATCACCCGACCACCCGCTCACGCAATCACCCGATCTTTTCTTCGCACCGTTCTCTTCTCAACTCGCTTCTCGTACTCGCGCCCCTGAAAGATGCGCTTTACGTAGATACTGGGCACGTGGATCGAGTCCGGATCGAGTTCGCCGACCTCGACCAACTCCTCGACTTCCGCGATGGTGACTTTCGCCGCCGTCGCGATCATTGGATTGAAGTTGCGCGCCGTCTTGCGGAAGACGAGATTGCCCCACTTGTCGCCCTTCCAGGCTTTCACCAGCGCGAAGTCGCCCTTGATCGCGCGCTCCATTACGTACGTGCGCCCGTCGAACTCGCGTGTTTCTTTTCCTTCGGCGACGGTCGTTCCCACACCAGTCGGCGTGAAGAATGCTGGAATGCCGGCGCCGCCTGCGCGAATCCGTTCGGCGAACGTGCCCTGCGGAACCAGTTCCAGGTCCAGTTCGCCGCTGAGCACCATCCGTTCAAAGAGCGCATTCTCCCCAACGTAACTGCCGATGTGCTTTTTTACCTGGAGATTCTTCAGCAGAACGCCCAGTCCGAAATCGTCCACGCCCGCGTTGTTGCTGATGGTTGTGAGGTTCTTTACGCCCTTGCGAGCCAGCGCCTTGATCAGGTCCTCGGGAATCCCGCACAGCCCGAAGCCGCCAACGAGAATCGTCGCGCCATCCCGGATGTCATAGATCGCCGCATCAGCGTCAGCAAAGACTTTGTTCATAGATCGCTCCGGAATATCTCTTTGATATCTGCCGGACTGTACACAAGATGCGGGAACTCAGCCATTTGGCTGCAATTCATTCAACCGCCATCGCGAGTAAAGAAGAGCTAGATATTCAGACATTAAAATATTCCAAAGTAGTTATTGACGTAAGGTTCTGAATATGTGATTATTTGAATGTTGCCGATGCCCGAACTTTGCCAATTCCGCGCGGAATTCTTTAAAGCTCTCGCCCATCCCTTGCGGATCAAGATTCTCGACACCTTGCGTACCGGCGAAATTGGAGTGAACGAGCTTTGTGCGCGTCTTGGAGTCGAACAGAGCACGCTTTCTCAGCAGCTCTCGATCCTCCGCACGCGCGACATCGTGGCCGCGCGCAAAAGCGGCAACAACGTTTTCTATTCGGTAAAGGACCCTGCCATCTTCCGCCTGCTCGATGTGGCGAAAGAGATTTTCAACAACCACCTGATCGACATCAAGAACGTGCTGTCGCAACTCGAGCCCGTGGTTCCAGCGGCCACGGAAGCGGGGATGGAAAAAGTTGAAGCATAGCAGGATTAAACAGTCTCTTTTGCAACAGAAAATCTCTCCTCTGGGGAGTCCTCATAGCAGCGTTAGCGCGACATGCGTTAACGCTATTTTTTTGTCACCGTTTGATCGTAAGCCCACACCCAATTTTCCGGGAGGATGTCATTAATGTCGGAGTTCATGCTCGCCCATCACTTCGCCGCCAAGCTTGAGTTGGAAGAAACCGCACTGCCTGATTTCGTTCATCAGGGAATCATTAAGCCGGTCAAGAAGAACGGACACACCTATTTTTCAGCCGGAGACCTCTACCGTCTAAAAGCTGTTTTGCATTTTATGCGCGAAGCCGGTCTCTCCGCCGATGAAGCGTTCGACCGAGTTGTTAATGCGAAGGCCGTAGCAGCGCACTAAAATTGCGCTCGCGCCAGGAGCGGTGATTGCGCCGCCCCCCTGGCCGGCTCTCTACTTGATGACCTTGTCCGCGTGTGCGACGAAGTGCATGGTCATGTCGACCGTGTGGCTCTGGTCATTGATGTTCCTTTTCCACCCGTACGCTTACGTTCTGGGCCGAGTATCCGCCTCACTGCCTTACCTTCAACTTCCATACCGTGCTGGTGAAGATGCTCACCTTCGCCGGCTCGGGCAGCCCTGATCGAGGACTGGCTTTATCTCAAGCGGTCGCCACTTCCTGCTAAATAACGCCCACCCCAGGAAGGACAATTCCCGAAATGGGATAGGGAGTGAGAAGGCGATATCCCGACAGCAAACACGTATGACTCACGCTTGGACAGTGTCGTTCTTCAGTTCCAGAAGCATGTGGCGGATTGCCTCCCTACAAAGAACATTCTTGTCCACATCGAAATCCGATGCCCACGCACAGAATGACGTTCCGGATGTTCGCTCGCGGGATCGCCGAGGACAGTACCGCGATGAAAATCATGTATATACCGGTGGTGTATAGATGCGGCATTTTAAGCACCTTTGCGAGCGGCAAAAAGTGCAACCCGACGACGAGCGCAACGGCTATAGGTATCAGTTGCGGGTGTCGCGAAGCTATCAGAAAATACACCGCACAGCCCGCCACAAGAAACTCAAGAATCGCGATCACCCAGAACTTCCACTTGTTGATAATTGCGAATCGCGAAACGGCTGAATGACTTTTGCGGCTACGGATACGACGGACGCTGCAAACTGACCAAACGAGCACACCAAGCACGAAGACGGTTGTTGCGGGTCCCCAATATACGACAGCCTCCCCCACGAACGCATTGCTCCAACATATCCAAGCTGCGCCGGCGAAGGCGCCAAACAAGGCAGCCTTCGCACGCTCTTGCGTGAAAGCAGGCGTCTCAAATGTCGAACTTTCTGTCATCGCACCGCCCGTGCTCTGGTTCATAATCCGCCTTTGAATGAGGTGTTCCGCAGCATAACACCACATACGTGTCTGTTCCCAGGCTAGCTTCGCGAGGTACACTGCGACCGCGTCATTGGGGTCAAATTCCATGTCTCTCTCCCCGTAACTGCCAGTAACGCGAAGATGTTCCACCACCTGTAGCAGAGTTGTCAGCGCGAACAGGGCTTGTATCCACCTATCCCGATTCGGGAATTCAGCTCGGCCTGCGTTCATGTATACGCCATCGTAACTGGTGTCGTAAAGTTGTCCTTTCACCCATCCTATGTAAAACCGCGCCTATTGAGCCACATCCTCAGCGGTGTTCGCTGACAACTCCCCTTCATCGTACGGTGAGCAACTTTTTCCGGCAGCCGTGTTCTTTAACCTGAGGCTTTTAGGTAAGGAGTTCATAGAATGAACGCAGCCCGTAAATTCACAATCGCAATCTGTACGCTGGCTCTGTCCGGCACATTGGCGTTATCGCAGGACACCGCGCAGCCCGAGACGACGGCCCCGGCGCAGAACCCGCCAGCCGCGGCCCCCAACGGTCAACATCGTATGCACCGCGACCCGGTGGCCATGCGTCTGCACATGATGTCGCAGAAGCTCAACCTGACCGACGATCAGAAGGCGAAGATCAAGCCGCTCCTGCAGAATGAATTCCAGCAGGCGCGCTCGATCCACCAGAACACGTCCCTGACGCCCGATCAGCAGAAGGCGCAGCTTGAGCAGCTTCGCCAGACGACGCGCGACCAGGTCAAGCAGCTCCTCACCCCCGAACAGGTCGCCGAAATGGGCAAAGGTCCGGAAATGGGCAAAGGCGGTCCCGGTGGACCTGGTGGCCCCGGCGGCAGCCCGCTGGCCTGGATGAGCAAAACCTTGAACCTCACGGACGAGCAGAAAGCCACGCTCCAGCCGCTCTTCGAAAATCAGCAAAAACAAATGCAGTCCATCTGGCAGGACTCGACTCTTACTTCGGCACAGAAGCGCGCGAAAGCGGAGGCGATCCGCCAAGCCACTCATCAGCAGGTGATGGCGGTGCTCACGCCCGAGCAGCAGACCGAGCTGCAGAACCAGATGAAGCAGATGCGCGGTAAACATATGCACAGGCCTGGCCCAGGCGCGCCCCCGAACGGGGCTCCGCCGTCCACGCCTCCGAGCGTTTAAGGATCTCTCTCATGGCAGTTGCACGCACCAGCGCGTGAACTCCCTCTCCTCACTGGGCAGCTTCGGCTGCCCTTTTTTGCTGTCTGCACGGTCCGGTGCCCCACGTTCGCGAAGCTAACGTGGGAGGAAGTACTCAGTACTCGGTACTCAGTACTCAGTACTCAGTACTCAGTACTCAGTATTCAGATTCAGAATTCAGTGTTGAGTATTTAGTGTCGTCCAGCAAAAAGCGCAGCCGCCCCGGGTCTGCGCTTTCCTGTTCTGAGTACTGAGTACGACTCTTCGTCGAGCAGGAGTAACCTGCGACTCGCCCTGCCCGGCTCGCATCCAAGCCCACCGATGCACGTTCTCGCAGGAATAGCCGGTTTCGCCGTCCTCATCATCATTCTTCAGGACGCGTTCGAGACCGTGATTCTCCCCCGCCGGGTCACGCGAAAGTTCCGCCTCACCCGCCTTTTCTACCGCGCGTCATGGCTCACCTGGCGCTGGATCGCGGACCACCTCTTCAGGGCTCGCAAGCGCCGCTCTGCATTCCTGGGATTCTACGGACCGCTCTCGCTGATCATGCTGCTCGGGATATGGGCCGTTGGCTTGACGTTCGGTTTCGCGTTCGTGCAATGGTCTCTCGGGTCGAACCTCCAGTCGCAGGTCGCGAACCTTCACCGCGACTTCTTAACGGACCTCTACTTCAGCGGGACCACGTTCACAACCCTCGGAATCGGCGACGTGCTGCCCACGACAACCATTGCGCGCTTCTTTTGCGTCATCGAGGCCGCTACCGGCTTTGGCTTCCTCGCCATCGTGATCGGATATCTGCCGGTCGTGTACGGGGCGTTCTCCGACCGCGAAACCAATATCTCCCTGCTGGACGCCCGCGCCGGATCTCCTTCGAGCGCCGTCGAGTTCATGCGCCGCTACTCCGAAAACAAGGACGTCGGAGAACTAACCAACCTGCTTCATGAGTGGGACCACTGGGCCGCCTCGGTCCTCGAAAGCCACATTTCATTCCCGCTGCTGGCGCTGTATCGCTCACAGCACGACAATGAATCCTGGCTCGCCGCCATCACCACCATCGCCGACATCTGCGCCCTCGTCATCGTTGGGATTGGCGGGATTCCCACGCGCCAGGCGCAACTGACGTTCGCCATGGCCCGCCACACGTTGGTCGACCTCACACAGGTGCTTCTCACGAAACCGCGGCCTCCCGTGCCCGACCGCCTCTCCCACAACGACTTCGTTCGCTTGAGCGAAATGCTCGCCCAGGCCGGCGCCCGGTTTCGCTCGCCCGCAACCGCCGAAGCCAGGCTTGGTGAAATTCGCCGTCTTTACGAGCCCTACGCTAACGCGCTTTCGCTTTACCTGCTCCTGCAAGTTCCTTCGTGGTTCCCGGCCGAAAATGCCAAGGACAACTGGCAGACCAGCGCATGGGAAAAGGCGGCGAAGCGTATTCGCCCCACCGAGCTCGACATTCTGGACGAGCACTTCTGAGCCTTTGAACGAATCCCTCAGAAAATGCGGCCCAACGTGAAGAATATCTTCCTGTGGCCGGAGTCGCCCCAGCTCCCGCCGAAAAGAATAGGTCCAACGAAACTCTCGACCACGATTCCCGCGGTGCCATCCATGGGAAAGCTCGAGATTCCGTTCCGTGTTCCATACGGTTTCGCGAGTTCGTAAAACGTGGTGAAGTATATCTTGTTCCCGAGAACCGGCGATAATTGGGCCAGCTGATGCAGGTATCCCAGTTGATAGAGCATGTACTGGTTCGTGAAAATCTCGTTCTCACCGTACGCGCTCAACCGCAAAGGTCCGCCTAAGGTATAAGGTGGCACCCCGGTTTTCGAAAAAACGAACGTAGTCCCGCCCGAGGCCGTGAGAAAGACGGAATCAGGCTTACGTACCGGCTTGAAGTATTCCGCTGATATTTGCAGGGCCGGGAATTGGTCCTGAGCAGCCGGTCTGCTGTCATAGAAATCGAGCTCGCTCGCGATTGCGTACCCTTTTCGCGGCACTATCGGGCTATCGAGACGATCCACAAGATACTGGGCGCTCGACACTCCCTGTCTCCCAGAGACCGAGGGGAGCGCGTTGGGGTTGCCGATGTCTGGCGTATACTCCTGCCACCCGACCTGGTATCCGAACTGGAACTGGCTGAAACGGTCGAACATGTATCCTATGTCGAACCCTAGATGTGCCTGGTTGTACCTGTATTGAGCTATCTGCGTGTTTCGTGAATAAATATCAATCGGCAAACTGCTCACGCTGGCGCTAGGCTGCATGAACCAGTGGATCGAGTCGGAGATCGGTCTGAAGTATTCGGACGCGAGCTGGAAAGTAGAGCCGACCGTTAGCGTCCGTGCGCAACTCTGCTCCCGGCTTTCCCACATCCATCAGCGTCAAGCGTGCGCCGATCGAAAAACGGACGTTGTTGTACTGGGATCCGTCTAATGAACAGGCCCGGATCCACAAAAGGCGGCGCGTATTCCTTCTCCACCGCACTAATTTGCAGGCCGAAACGGTGGTCCATTTCCGTAATGCCGTAACCGGCCGACGCAAAGCGCCCTTTGCCGGTCTGAATCGTCAGTTCCTGCCCCAACGCGGCTTCGTTAATCGGACGGCCTATATTGTCCTGCAAGTCGTGCTTCATTGATTGCGCAAGTTGCGGCGTTGTGCCCGTTACCTCAATGAAAGCCGGCACTGGCACTGTACGAATCCTTCGTGCTTCGCGCGCGGCCAGGTACTCCTTCCATGCCTCGTCATCTACCGCGAGTTTCAACAATGCCGTCGCATTCTGTTGGGCGGCATTGTACCCCGCCGCGATCAACTGTTCGCTCTTGTCGTAGTCGGTGCTGCTGAATTTGGTGGTATCGACTCGAATCAGAAAATCCGCCAACTCCATACCGCGCCGCTCGTTCGCCGCAATCACCACGCTGAAGGACCGCCCCAGCACGGAAAACGACGACAACGAAGCATCCGGACTGATTGGCGTCGTTTCGAGATGAACCGCAATAATGACGTCCGGCCCCATGTCCTTGGCCACGTCGGTCGGCAGATTATCGAGCAGGCCTCCATCAACGTAGATCTTGCCGCCGCTCCTGACTGGCGTAAAGAATCCGGGAAGGGACATGGTCGAGCGTAGAGCCTCCGACAGCGACCCGTCCTTGAACACGTGCACGTCGCGCGAGACCAAGTCGGTTGCAATGCAGCGAAAGGGAATCGGCAGGTCGTCAAAGTTCTTGACCGTCGAGTAAGGCAATGCAATTTTGTCGAGGATGAGGTCAACCTGTTGCCCTGAATTGAATCCGGCGGGGAACTTCACGCCCTTGCGCAATCCGAACTCCAGCGAGTTCGGGTACGCCCGCCGGTCTTCCTTGCGCCGGAAGGACAGGTCTCCGAATTTCGTCCTGCCGCGGAGAACCGCTTTCCAGTCGATCCCGGTCACGAGTTCCCGCACCGCTGCCGGACGCATGCCCGTCGCGTATGCTCCGCCAATCAAGCCACCCATACTTGTGCCCGCCACGTAATCGACCGGGATATGGTGCTCCTCGATCCATTGCAGGACCCCGATATGCGCCAGGCCGAGAGCGCTCCCTCCTTCGAGCACCAGCGCAACCTTCGGCCGCGGCTTAACCGGCGGCGTCGGCGGCGCTTCCTGTCCAACCACGGACACGGAAAACAAGAGCAACAAGCATTGCAGTATGCGTCCCACGAGTGCCCCCACATCGAAAACTGAAACTATCCGGCCCTGTCCGGCCAATGAAGGGGGGTGCCGCACCCTTCCCGAAGGGAGGGTACGAAAGCAACCAAGTCCAGTTCAGGCCAGACATTTGGTAGATGCAGACAGCGCGGCACTCATCATGGGGTGGTTGTTGCCGGCGAGCTTAATGTGGAGATTTCGGGCAGTAGCGCCTCGGCTACCGTCGGCTTTGCGTTCGAGCGACGAGAAACGATTTCTGGCATTCCAGCGAAGCTTTTCGCAGATCGGTGAATCTCGACGTGAGTCGTAATTTCTGCAGCAGTGGATCGTAGTCGAGTGCGTCCGACGCGCAATAGTTCTGCTCAATCGCGCTCTTGATCAGTTGCGTTGCCATGTCCTGTTGGCCGCAGTATGCCAGAATCGCTCCCTGGTAATAGCGGAACTCCGGATCGCGCTGCGACAGCAATGCCACCGCGGATTGGCTAACCATATCCGGCAGATCGCCGCTCGGACGCGTTCCCACGCACGCTTGCAGCAGGTTGCCAAACCACACACCGTTGTCGGTCATATGCCGTGACGCTTCCCGCGCCTGGTCGATGCTGCCTTCGCGCAGCAAAACGGCGGGCAACACGTTCTTGTACCACTCCGAACCGGCGTCGAGCGACAGGTAGTCCATCGCGCGTTGCGTTTTACCCTGTTCGAAGAAGACGAATGCGCAGGAACGCAGACCGTAGTTTCCCGGATCGAGCGCCAGCGCCGTATCGCACTCTTTCCCGGCCTCGCCCAGCAACCCGGCATAGCGCAGCACGTAAGCAAGCGTAAAGTGCGCCTGCGAATTATCCGGACGCTTCGTCACCAGCTCCTCGGCCTCCGCCAAAGCCTGGTCGGTGCTGCCGCGTTCGGCATGGCTGCGCGCCAGATGCGCATATGCCGTGATGTAATTTGGATCGAGCGAGAGCGCTCTTTCGTAGGCCTGCCCGGCGCGGTCAAAAACGATTTCCCCGCCGCTCGCATATTGCGAATCGTAGTAGTAGCGGAAGCCGAGCGCGTCCCACGCGGGCGCGTAGCTCGGATCAAGCGCCACCGAGCGCTCCAGCATCGCAATAGCATGTTTGTTCGGCACCGGATCGTGCGGCACCGCGGCAGCCCGCAGATATAGATCGTAAGCCTCGGGATTTTTCGGCTTGGTCGCCGTTTCCATCGAGCCCGCTGCCGCGCCCAAAACCGGCAGCAACCCTTGCCTCACCTGATTCTCCAGTTGTGTCTGTAACTGGATCGGGTTGTTTGCCGGAACCTTAAACCTCTGCTGCCACAGTATGCGATCCGTCTTCACGTCGATCGCTTCGAGCGTTACCACCAAGTCGCTGTGCTCCCGCAGGTAATGACCGGTAACGACGTAGGCCACTTTCAACTCGTGGCCGGCCTGCTGCGCATCCGTGTCTTTCAGCGTGGTGGGAACCGGCCGCACCTCGAGCGACGGCGTATAGGTCAGAATATTCGTCACTTCATCGGCGAGTGCGACCTTGAGGAAGTCGGAAGTGTTGTCGTCTCCCGCGTTCTGGAACGGCAACACCGCCAGGGTATTACTCTTGAGAACGCCCGCTCGTGCGCTGCGGATGCTGTTCGCCCACCATACTGTCACCACCAGCAGGACGGTCACGAAGAATCCCGTCATGCCCAACAGCACGTAGTACACCGACGGATTCACCCTGCGGAACACCCCCGACGCGCGGGCGATCAGCGGCAACGTTTGCGGCCGCGCAATCACCACTCCGTCCGAATCCGACGCTGCCTTCAGCTTTTGCAGATCGGCTTGAAACTCAGCAATGCTCTGATACCGGTTTTCCTTTTTCTTCTCCAGCGCCTTGCCGATCACAATCTCGAATTCAGCCGGCAGCGTCGGATTCGCAATTCGCGGCGAGACCGGTTTTTCGTCGGTAATTGCCGCCAGCGTCTTGACCGAGTTTTCCTTCGCAAACGGCTTCTTGCCGGTCGCCGCCTCGTAGAGCACCACACCCAGCGAAAAAATGTCGGAGCGCGCATCCACCGTCTCGCCACGCGCCTGCTCCGGCGACATGTAGAACGCCGTCCCCGGCACCAGTCCGCCGCTGGTCAGGCACTGCTGCGTTTCGTCCGTGGGAGCCCCGTCGCCCACGCCGCCAACACCCTGTGTCAAGGGTTCTGTCACGGGCGCGACTTTGGCCAGCCCGAAATCCAGAATTTTCACTTGCCCGCGGGTCGTAAGAAAAATGTTGCCTGGCTTGATGTCGCGATGAACGATCCCGCCCGCGTGCGCCGCCATCAGGCCTTCGGTGACTTGCAACGCGACGTCGAGCAATTCCGCGAAGGGCAGCGGTCCCCGTTCGATGCGCTGTTTCAGGCTCTCGCCCTCGAGCAACTCCATCGAGATGAACGGCTGATCGCCCCGTTCGCCGATGTCGTAAATTGTGCAGATATTCGGGTGATTCAGCGAGGACGCAGCCTGCGCCTCGCGCTGAAATCGTCCCGACGCGCGATCGTCGCTGCAGAGATGTTCGGGAAGAAACTTGAGCGCGACCCGCCGTCCGAGCCGCGTATCTTCGGCCTCATAGACAACTCCCATACCACCGCTCCCGATTTTGTTCAGGACGCGATAGTGTGAGATTTCCAGGCCAATCAACTGGGACCCCCCTTATAAACCGGGCGTTGTAATGTTAGGCCCGTTCAACGTGAGGGTCAAATTTGCTGAAGGCTGGCGGCGTCTCCCGCCACAACCGTTGTCATCCTGAGCCGCAGGCGAAGGACCCATGCATTTCGCTCGCACCATCACAATCTCTCACGCCCGCCACAACTCTTGTCATCCTGAGCCGCAGGCGAAGGACCCATGCATTTCGCTCGCACCGCCACGATCTCTCACGCCCACCACAACTCTTGTCATCCTGAGCCGGAGGCGAAGGACCCATGCATTTCGCTCGCACCATCACAATCTCTCACGCCCGCCCACAACTCGCGTCATCAGATCAAAGCGACTTTACCCCAATCCCATTTTGGCCACGGGGCACGTTTATTTTTCAGTCCTTCAGAACTGCGAGCTGACCTCTGTAGAACATTTGCGGTACCATGTCCCCGTACTCAGGTATGCGGTCCTCGGGAGATACCCAAGAAACATCTGAGCTTTTCAGGGAGCTCGGGTTTGCTCAGGAGGCGGCATATGAAACGTAGTATTGTCATCCTTCTAACCTTATTCGCTGCAGTCCCATTGCTGGCTGATGGCAAGAAAACCTTACCGCCAGCGACTCATACCACTGGTTCCGTGGTTATCGTTTTCGAAAACGGAAATAGACAAGTTATTGATATGGCTGATGTTGAACGTATCGAGTTCAGTCAGTCAGTGCTGGCCGCCTGCGCATCGTCGGGAGCGAGCAATCAGACGCTGTTCCGGCGCGATCGCTTCATTGGCAAATGGCAGGCGCAAGGCGGCGGCGCTAACCCCGCCGTTTACATGACCCTCAAACCGGATGGCCACGCAACGCGTGGTGCAAGCCATGGCACATGGGAACTGATTGACGGCCAAGCCCGCATTACCTGGGACAATGGATGGCATGACATCATTCGAAAACTTGGAGATAAGTACGAAAAGTTCACCTATTTGCCCGGGAAGTCTGGCTCCGGATGGACGGAAATACAAAAGAAGCAGGGCGAATGATCTTAACCAGTCTTAGCGTCCCGTTCAGGCCAGGCTGGTGGCCCACACGGCTGATTTTGCTTGTGTGGGATTCGCGTCAAGGCTAGCCCGCCGGGCCAGCAGATCGTAGAGCCAGGCGGAATGCGTTCCTTCTTCAAAGGTGACGTGCAGCGTGCCGCGTAACCCGCTAATGAAATCCAAAATCGCCGCCGCCCGCGTCGCCAGCACCGACTGCATCATCAGTCGCCCGTCCTCGTCCAGCACCGCCACGGAAATCGTGTCGCGGTGGACATCCATCCCCACATATTCACATTGTCTTTCAAGGGCGTTCCTTTCGTCCGCTTTGGTTGACTGCTTCAGCACAGCAACCGCAGCTTACCCGAAAAGGGGCGCCCTTTTATAATGCGTGTCCCATTCAATGATTTTTATGACAATTTTCCCAGGAGCGAAGCAGAGCAGCATCAGAAGGTCAGATCGCAGGGAACCCAAGTCATCACAGGGTAACGCGGGTCAACAAAATAGAGGCGCTCAATGGCTTGCAGCTCCTTTCTTGCGGTTGCGCAAGAAATTTGCATACAGAGGGCATCCAGGCGATCTTCGGACGGATGCTCGGGGAATTATTAGTTCTGTTTTGGGAAACTTTTCTTGCATATCTTCGGCGTGCGGCTTGACACTGAACCCGTCCGCCCGGAAAATGTGGATGTTCTTTGTAGCTGCCAGGCATCTCCGCCTGGCTTGAAACGTGGGAAATTCAAAGTGAAACTAGGGACAAGGCCGAACCGCATGGGAATGATTCATAGCCACCAAATTCAGGTTAGTCACGGGATGTGACTGAGCTAGGCGAAGCCATATCCACTTTACGATTGCGACCATTGCGAGTCCCGCCCGTCGAGCACACAAAAAGTTCCTTCGCGATCAATCAAAAATAACAATCCACTAGGTCTAAATACCCGCAAGAGAAGCGATCTCTCACAGACTTCTTTTCTTCCATCCTGCATTGTTTTCTGGCCTCGAAGAGCGCAACCAATACGGGGCACCTCCGCTGCGGGAAGTGCACTCGGCGCCGGTTCTCGAAATCGTCTTGAACGGCGCCAGTGCCAAAAGTCAGACGTACGGCTATTCGTCATACGGCACTTACCACCGGGCCTAACGCCCCCCGCAGAAAACAACTGCAACTCATCTCAGCTTCCACCACAGGAGATTCTATGGTTACGAGTTCGGCACAGCCCGCGCCTGCGGTTGCCGCTGGTGATCGCAAGCCCATCTTTCCTTTCCTTGATCTGAGAGCGCAGTTCGCATCGATCAGCGACGAAATCTTGGAAGCCGCAAAGAACGTCCTCGTGGGTCAGCAGCTTATTCTCGGCCCTGAAGTTGCCGCGTTCGAAAACGAAATCGCCAAGTATCTGGATTGCCGCTTCGCCATCGGTTGTGCGTCGGGATCGGACGCCCTGCTGCTCGCGCTGATGGCGGTTGGCATTAAACCCGGCGATGAAGTGATCACCACTCCTTTCACGTTCGTCGCCACTGCGGGTTCGATCGCACGTCTGGGTGCGAAGCCGGTCTTCGTCGATATTGATCCCGACACGTTCAACATCGACCCCGCGCAGGTCGAGCGAGCAATTGGCCCGAACACGCGGGCCATCATTCCGGTCCATCTTTTCGGCCAGTCGGCAGATATGCAGCGGATTATGGAATTAGCGAACGCATGTCACATTGCCGTGATCGAGGACGCCGCGCAAGCCATAGCAGCGACACATCGTGGAACGCGCGTCGGATCTTTCGGCTCCGCAGGTTGCTTCAGCTTCTTCCCTTCCAAGAACCTCGGAGGCGCGGGCGATGGGGGTTTGATCACCACAAACGATCCGGCGATTGCGGATCGCTTGAAAGTGTTGCGGGTACACGGCAGCCGATCGAAGTACTCGTACGAAGCGTTAGGAATCAACAGCAGGCTGGACGCGCTTCAGGCCGCGATCTTGCGCGTGAAGCTGCGACATCTAGACGACTGGACCGCGGGACGGCGGAACAATGCCGCTGCCTATCGTGAATTGTTCAAAGCGCGCGGCCTGGCCCAGATCGAAGTGCCCACTGAGCCGGATGACTCGTTCCATGTGTATAACCAGTTTGTCGTCCGTGCCGCGAATCGCGACCAGTTGCGCGAACACCTCCGCAAGGCGGGGATTCCTACCGAGGTCTACTACCCGTCGCCGCTGCACCTGCAACAGGCCTTCAGCTATCTCGGATATAAAGAAGGTGATTTCCCTGAAGCTGAATCCGCCAGCATGCAGGTTCTGGCATTGCCCATTTTTCCAGAGCTTACACCACAACAGAGAACGATGATTGTCGACGCCATTGCCGACTTCTACCACAACGATCACTAGAAAGATCGGCTCCAGCTCGAACGGAGATTGAATATGAAAAACGCAAGTCCCAAAGTAGCGGTTCTGGGAAATGGCTATTGGGGAAAAAACCTAGTGCGCAACTTCCAGCAGTTGGGAGCGCTCGAGTACGTTTGCGATCCACGCGAAGCAGTACTGGCCGCGGCCCGCTCCCAATACGACGTTAAGACCACACCGAATCTCGAAATCGTCCTCGACGATCCCATTGTGCAGGGCATCGTAATCGCGGCTCCGGCGGCCCAACATTATGTGTTGGCCAAAAGATGCCTGATGGCCGGCAAAGACGTTTTTGTCGAAAAGCCACTCGCCTTACGTACCGACGAAGGTTGTGAATTAGTGAAGCTTGCGGCCGAGCGCAATCGAATCTTGATGGTTGGGCACATCCTTCAATATCACCCTGCAATTCTGGAACTTAAAAACCTGATCCGCGCTGGAGAACTCGGCAATATTCAGTACATCTACTCGTCCCGCCTGAATCTCGGTAAACTCCGCACGGAAGAAGATATTCTCTGGAGCTTCGCGCCCCATGATATTTCGGCAATTCTCTATCTGCTGGACGAACTCCCGTCGCGAGTTTCAGCGCAGGGCGGATGCTACATCAATCCTCGTATATTCGATACGACATTGACCACATGCGACTTTGCGAGCGGCGTCAAGGCGCACTTCTTCGTGAGCTGGCTGCATGCATTCAAGGAGCAAAAGCTCACAGTTGTTGGCGGCCGGAAGATGGCCGTCTTTGACGACGGCGAGTCCCCGGAACGCAAGCTTGTCCTTTATGCCCACCGAATTGACTGGCTAGATCGCATACCGGTGGCCCACAAGGACGAGGCTCATGCTATTCCTCTGCCCCAGGTTGAACCGCTGCGCCAGGAATGTGAGCACTTTCTCGACTGTGTAAGACTCCGGACAATTCCGCGCACGGACGGCGAGAGCGCGCTTCAAGTTCTTCAAGTGCTGGAGCGTTGCGGACAATCCCTGCTGAGTTCCGGAAAGCCGCTGGAACTCGTTACCTCAGTGCCGAAGTACTTCGCCCATCCCACCGCCATCATTGACGACGAATGTGATATTGGCGAAGGCACAAAGATCTGGCACTTCAGCCATATCATGTCCGGCTCGAAGTTGGGCAAGAGCTGCAATCTGGGGCAAAACGTGGTCATCAGCCCCGACGTAAAGATCGGCGACAACGTCAAGATTCAAAACAACGTGTCTGTCTACACCGGAGTCGAACTGGAAGACAACGTGTTCTGCGGGCCTTCCATGGTGTTTACGAACGTCATTAACCCGCGAAGCCACATCGCGAGAAGGAACGAATACAAACGGACGCTGGTTAAAGAAGGCGCATCCATCGGCGCAAACGCAACCATTGTGTGCGGCGTGACTCTCGGACGTTATTCTTTCGTGGGCGCGGGAGCAGTCGTGACCCGCGATGTGCCGGATCATGCTTTGGTTGTCGGTGCCCCGGCCCGGCAGATCGGATTCGTGTGTTATTGCGGCGTTCGTTTGCCGCAAGCGAAAGCGCCTATGTGCAATGCCTGTGGACGACATTACGGGATCGAAAACGAAAGGATAATCGAGATCGAACTGACTTCGTCCGCGCAAAAACATCTCGCCGCTGCGGGTGCCTCAAAGTAGGACTTGCAATTATGAGCGGAGGAGCGCTTGCACATACGAAACTGCAGATTGGTCTCAGAAGACACGATGGTTACCAATCCTGCGACATACCAAACCTCACACGGAGACTGCTATGACAGCGAGTAATCCAAAAATCGAGATGCAGGACGATGACTCGATGCAGAGCTCTGGGGAACCCCTGTTGCGGGAGCTGACAACTCAAGAATTTGTCGAGTGGGACGAACTGGTGGATCAGCCCCACAAGGTTCGTTGTTCTGCAGTACCTGGTGGCTTCGAACTGTCTGTGGGAAACCTCAGGTTTTGGGATTGTTCTGTGGGAACAAGCTCGTTGCAGGCATGCCTCTCTGGTCTGAGGAAAGGTTCGGCTTTCGCTTACACAAGATGCCTCAACTCACTCAAACGTGGGGACCGGTTCTGGAGCCGATGGCCGGAAGCCCCCCCGCGGTGTTGACACGAGAGATGGAACTGCTCAGGCCGTTCGCCGAGCACGTTTCCAAACTGACTTTTTTCCACCAGGCGTTCCACCCGTCGCTCCAGAACTGGTTGCCCTTTTACTGGAAAGGATTCACACAAACGACGAGGTTCACGTATGTCTTGGACGATATTTCAGATGCCGATCGGCTTCTGGCTGGAATGACGCATCAGGCCCGCTCTCAGATCAAGAAGGCGAGCCGGCCCGGGCTTACGATCCAGCCCGCCAACGCAGATGACCTGTGGACGTATGCGTCAAAGACATTTGGCAGGCAACAGAAGGTAGCAACTTACTCCCGCGACTACCTTGCCGCGATTTGCAAGGCTGCGACAGTTAGAGAGCAAGGTGCCATTTTCGCCGCGGTTGACGCCTCAGGAATAATCCATGCGGCTGGGTTCCTGGTGTGGGATCAACAGCGTGCCTACTATCTGGTCAGCGGCGCGGCCCTCAGCTTCGGAATAGCGGGGCCAGCTCTCTATTGGCCTGGCATTTAGTTCGCTTTGCATCCGCTCACACCAGAATATTCGATTTCGAAGGAACAATGTTAGAGGGTGTCGAGCGCTTCTTTCGCAATTTTGGGGCTAGGCAGATTCCTTATAACTGGATATTGAAAGTGCCACCACTGGCATACGCGTACTTGAGTTATGCGAAAAAGCTGTGAGCACGCCGACACCCGGCGAATCATCAGAATTGCAACGATCATTGGTGCGAGACCACAATTCATCAAGGCAGCATTAGTAACGCATGCGCTAGGTCGGTGTCCACACGTCGTCGAAACGCTCATTCATACCGGTCAGCATTATGACTTGAACATGTCCGAGATGCTTATTGAACAGCTCAAGGTGCCGAAACCGGCATATAACCTGGGGATCGGTTCGGGAAGACACGGCGCGCAGACTGGTCGCATGATCGAAAGAATCGAGGAAGTGCTGCTCGCCGAACGTCCTGATTGGGTGCTCGTCTACGGTGACACGAACTCGACGCTAGCGGGCGCCCTGGCCGCCAGTAAACTCCACATCCCCATAGCCCACGTCGAGGCCGGCTTACGCTCATTCAATAAGCGCATGCCTGAGGAAATCAATCGCATCGTTACCGACCGTATCTCTGATCTGCTGTTTACGCCCACAGACAAGGCCATGGAAAATCTTACCCGCGAAGGCACTCCGCAAGAATCGATCTGTCACGTAGGCGATGTCATGTACGACGCAGCGCTCTACTACGGATCTTGGGCCGAATCCTCCAGCCGGATTCTCGCAGAACTGGGACTTACAAATCGAGCCTATGTACTAGTCACATTACACAGAGCGGAAAACACGGACAACTTGGAAATATTGCGTCCCGTCTTGGAAGCGTTGCGGGAAATATCTGAGTTCATTCCCGTTGTCTTCCCCGTACATCCTCGTACCCGCAAGGTTTTCATTGATCATGAGCTCGGTTGCATTTCGAATAACCGTCTGCTGTTCGTGCCTGCGGTACTCTATCTCGACATGATCATGCTGGAAAAAAACGCACGAATCGTTGTCACAGATTCAGGTGGAGTGCAGAAGGAAGCATTCTTCTGCCGCGTTCCTTGTGTCACGCTCCGTGACGAAACCGAATGGGTGGAACTTCTGGAACTGGGATGGAATCGTCTGACTACACCTCAACAACTGTGCTCGACAGTTTCGACCCTGTGCCATGACGACAACGTTCCACCACCAGTAGCGTTCAATCCATATGGCGATGGCCATGCTGCCGAGCGGATTGCAGCTGCGTTGAATGATCGTTCTCAAGCAACGGCTCCGGGCGTGCGGAAATCAGGACAAAAACAAGAGGGCGATCTCAGATCGCACTCTTTGACAACTGTCTAACTTCGTTTCAGGCAGGCTTCCTTTCACTGCTCTAAGCTGAAGAATCGAAGCCACAAAAGCGGTGACCCACCGCTCCTCTCAAGCGGCACCTTGATCACAATCTACAACTCGTTACGGCCCTAAACGGAAACGGAGCGAACGATGAGCAAGAATTTCGAATTGTTGCAGCAAACAGGTAGAGAACGTCAGATTAGGGAATTAGAGCCGCGCTCGATTCCGACTAAGGCTGCCATTGCCGTCGGCGTTCAAGAACCTGCGCAAGTGTTTCGCGAATCGAGCAGCTCTGAATGGCAGCGCGCATGGCATACCTTCCTGAATAATTGGCGGCCGGCAGCTTACTTCGCGGGCACCGTCATGATCGCGGTTATCATCTTCACCGTGTTGGCGAAACCGATGTATGAACCAGTAGCCCGCCTCGAGATCGATCCACGAGGCGCAGAGTTGTTTTCATTGGAGGGCCGCTCCGCCGAGGGCAATGATGCTGAGTACATCGAGACACAGGTGCGCAATCTGAAAGGAGACGCGTTGGCGATCACCATCATTCGCGACATGCGTCTCGATCAGAATCCGGAACTTGCGTATCGCGGAATTGCTTCGCGGCTCTTCTCTGCGGTCACGCCGTTGAAGCGTAAGAACCCGCAAGCAGCGAATTCCTCTGCATCTCAGTTGCTTACCCTGACTCCGAATGAATCTCTCGCACTGGCGCGTTTTCGGGACAACGTCAACATCACGCGCGATGGCGCGAGCCGATCCGTAAGCATTGCGTTCGCCAGCCACGATCCGCTGCTTGCGGCGACGATAACGAATGCCATTGCCAAGACCTTTATCGATCGCACGTACCAGGCGCAGCACGCTGCGATCATGCATTCTACCGAGTGGCTGTCGCGGCAATTGGACGACATTCACCAAACTACCGACGAGTCGAACCGTGCACTCGCCGAGTTTCAGCGGACGAGCGGCGTCGCGGATCTCGAACGGGATCGCAGCACTGTATCGGAGGAAATGACCGAACTGAGCCGGGAGAAGACCCTGGCGAATGCGGAGCGCATGCAGTTCGAATCTTTCCTCCAAAAAATAACTAAAGGCAACGCCGATAGTCTGCCCCAGGTGCAGACAAACCCCGTTGTGCAGCAACTCTCCCAGAAACTGGCCGAAGCCCGAGCTGAGTTGTCGCAGGCTTCGGCAGTGTACGGGACGAGCCACCCCAATGTAAAAAAACTGCATAACGGAGTAGATGAGTTGGAGGCGCAACTGCGGCTCCAGCGCAACCTGATCGTTTCGCAGATGCAGATGAGCTATTCTGCGGCGCTCACTCGCGAGCGTCTTGTAGATGCTGAAATGGCCGGTGCGACCAGGAAGCTCGGTTCCGTCGCCGAATACAACAAGCTCAAAAAGGAGGCGCAAGCCAACACGGACCTCTACAACTCACTGTACGCGCGAGTCAAGGAGGCGGGAATAGCCGCCGCTTCCAAATCGAGCAATATTCGACTGGTTGAAGAAGCACGCGTGCTGGATTCGCCCACCAGGCCGAAACCGCTAAGGAACCTTGGCTTTGGGCTGCTGGTCGCCCTTGTCGGCGGCGTGCTGCTCGCCTTTCTTCGCGAAGGCATCGACACGCGTGTTCACGATATCGATGATGTGCGGCAGTGCACCGGAATCTCGTCCGTTGCGGTTCTGCCGTTGGCGCAGCGAGAAACCGGGAGAAGCCTTTTCGGCTCGGGCGGGCCGGTGTTGGAGGCTGAGAAACCCTGGTGCTTCTTCCTACAGACGCTTCAATCCGTCCAGGTCGAAGCCATGCGATCTCTGCACACGAGTTTGATGCTCTCTTATCCCGGCCATCCGCCCCAGGTTATTCTCATCGCGTCATCATTGCCCGGAGAAGGCAAGACTACCGTTGCCGTGAATCTGGCCTTGGAACTGGCGCAGCAGGGCACCACATGCCTGATCGATGCAGACTTGCGCCGCCCAACCATCGCACGTGCGTTCAACCTGAACGGTGCTGCCGGACTCCGGGAGTACCTGGCCAATTCGGCAATGTTAGAAACAATCACACTGGCCGTCAACCAAGTTCCGAATCTCGCGGTGATTCCCGCCGGCGGGGGATCTGCACAGTCAGGAGCCATACTCGGGATCGAGAAGATGAAGACCGCGATAAGTCAGCTTCGTAGCCAATTCCAATTCATCCTTGTGGACTCACCACCGATCCTGGCCTACTCTGACGGGCGCGCACTCTCAGCCATTGTAGATGCCGTCGTGTTTGTGAGCCGGGCCAACCTGGTTACGCGCGGGGCTCTGGTTCGCTCAATGGAACTTCTTGCCGAAGTTCATTCAGCCCCCGTTCTAGAGATCGTGCTGAACGGTGCTAATCCCAACACCCAGCCGTACAACTACTCACGCGCTTATTACCGCCGAGCGTAGAGCAATCCACATTGTTCTCCGATCCGGCCGTTCTGGTGCAACTGCCATGAAACTATTTTTGGAGTTCGCCGCAGCTCAACCACCGCTGCATCGCACTCGCCTTGAGTATGCTTTTCGATGTTTTTGTGCCATCTATGGGCACCATCCCGTTCTCGCTCCGGGTGATATGAGTTCGGCCGATGTCCGGATCAGTTACTCAGAGCGCCGCGACACCAACGGTAAACCCGTTGTATACATCTCAAACCTGTATCGCCCGCGGCCACTGAATATGCCGGCTCCTGACCCGCGGGTTCTCCTGATTGGCGCTAAGAAACTGGTTCTTATTCACGCCTGCTCGAGCACGGGACCAGATTGGCTGGGCGAGATCTTCGAGTGGCTTTCCTGTGCAGATGAATACAGCATTTCCGACCGTGATTCCCTTGGGCGTATTCCGTTTGAGCGCAGTTTTGTCGGCAGGCACGGCTTGGATGTTTGTGTCCCCTACGCAGCGTTGGCTATGCGAGGCTTACAAGAACTGCTCGCTCAATGCGCCGGAGGGTCGTCCCAACCTGAGTGTCCACGCGCGGGAACTGGCCAGTTCGTTGTCAATACTCACGACATTGACTTCTTTCCGCTCAGCCGTGGCGGATGTTTCCTTCGAGCTGCGAAGAATTCGCTAATATCACTCGCAATGGACGGGACACCGGCCGCGGCTTGCTCCCAGGCTGTATCCGCCTTGAAAGTGGCCATTACCGGACACAGTTCGTTCATGCGGATCGATGAACTGGCCGATCATGAAGTGCAACGAGGCGTCAGCGCGAGTTACTACTTCCTGGCTAAACATGCTCACCGCCGCGATGCCAATTATCGGATCACAGATCCGAAAGTGCTCCGATCCCTCCGTTACCTCGAATCCAAAGGCATGGAAGTAGGTATCCACGGATCCTATCTGAGTCTTGATAATGAGATTGGGCTCTCCTCTGAATACGACACCCTGCGCTCCCACGGATTCACGCCCAGGGGGGGAAGGCAACACTGGCTCAGGTTTGACGTGCCCCGGTTGATAGCAGCAGTTCAAAAGTCTAACGCGCTCTATGACGCTTCGTTAGGCTGGTCCAACACGATCGGATTTCGCGCGGGCGCGTGTTTTGCGTTTCCGCCATACGATTTTGCCTCTGAAAAGCCAGCAGCGTTCATAGAGATCCCGCTCGTCATAATGGATTCTTCGCTACTCAGGGCAGCCAAGGTTTCTCGAGCTTTCAGCCTGGTGAAGTCGATTTTTGATACCAGCAGAAGTCTAGGTTGGGGCGGCTTTTCCGTATTGTGGCATCCGAATTCTTTACGCGGCGCTCAATTGCCCTACTGGGTTGGTGATCTCTTCTGGGCTCTTATGAAAGACAGTTTGCAGGCCTCGGATGAATGGCTAAGCGCTAAAGAGTTTCTCGATTTGGCCCGGCAAAGTTACGTTGCTGCTGGCCTGCTGTAAATATCCTCCGGCAAGGCTTTACGGGCCGCGGAGCCCTTCAAAGGGGCTTTACCGCGCCCCAAAGTCAAAACCACATGTTCCACGCAGCATGGTTAGCGACAGCGTTATGCCTCAGAAATGCATACTGCGGGAACCGTCAAACTTCGACTGCATCCCGGCAGAGCCGGGGGGCTCCAGTTCGTACGAATTTCCGATATGGGACTCTCTCGTCGGCAGATCGCCGGGGTCTCTGTGTTTTTCCGTCACTATGATCGGACGTCGAATTGCGGCAGATCAAACTTTAACGGCGAAAGGATGCCAGAATGAACGACACCCGCCCACAGCCCCCAGAAATGCTCGATGCATGCCAAGTGGAAGCGTCCGAACGAGCGCTAGAGAATGAACTGCCCAGCATATTCGTGTTGCTCTACCGCCTGCGATGGCACATTCGAACAAACGGATACTTGCCAACAGCTAAACGAATTGTTGTGCGACTCATGTCGAACCTCCGCCCAGGCCGTAAATCCAAGATTGCGGCACCGAAGACCATGCCCATTCCCCTCCCCCTTGGTCTCCGGCCCGGCGAAATCGTCGAAGTGCTTTCGGAACAAGAAATCCGGCAGACTCTGGACGCAAACGGCAAGGATCGAGGGCTGCCATTTATGCCCGAGATGCTCGCTTTCTGTGGCAAGAGGCTGAAAGTGCTCAAACCCGTAAAGAACATTATGGTCGATGAGTTTGGAGCCACAGCCAGGCTCAGACCCGTCAAGAACGTGGTCCTATTGCAAGAGGCCATATGCCACGGAGCCGGCATTGAATGTGACAGAAGTTGCTTCTTTTTCTGGAAGGAATCCTGGTTGAAGCGAGTCGACCATGAACATAGATCGGATGAGCCTGGTTCGGTTCACGAGATTCCACATGAAGAACACGAGGATCGTAAAGTCGACATCGGTACATTCCCTTTTTGATCTTCATACGACTTCGTAAAAGACAGTCCCCAGTCAGCGAGATGCTCTGGGATCGGTGATTTGTCGTCACTCGTGTGCCGCGGGGATTGTCTAGTCTGCACGAAACCGACACGTGGCGGAAGCTGTCAGGTGTCATGTCCGGGCGCCAGGTGGTCTGCCGATAGGCGTTGTTTTGCCCATGATCCCCATGCAACACGCAATTGACTCCACATCCATTTCGACTCCCGTTGCCCAGTCATCAAACGGCGGAGCGCCCGAATGGACAAGGCAACTACTGGAAAGTGCACGCCGCCACTCAGGTATCTTAAGCGCCGTGATTCTGATCAGCGTTGGCAGCAAAGTCCTTGGCTTTGTCCGCGAGGTCTACATCTCCAGCCATTTTGGAGTGACGGCGGTTACAGATTCGTTCTTCGGGGCACAGCAACTACCCCTGATGATAATGAACTATATGGCGGGCGCGTTCACGCTGGCGTTCGTTCCCCACTACCTGGCCATGAAAGCGCAGGGCCGGCAATCCCAGTTTCTCAAGAACTTGCTCATAGCAGTCGCTGTAATCGCGGGTGTTGCGACACTGGCGATGGTCGTCGGAGCACGCCACTTTATTCCAGCGCTCGTCGGCACTCCATCGGAGGAGGGCCTGACAGCGCAGTTCTCGGTAGTGCTGGCGGCTGCGGTTTTGCCCTCGGCAATGATAGGAGTTGCATACGGCATCTGCCACGCTGAACGGGAGCACGGCAAAGCCATGCTGTTGGCGACAATAGCGACCAGCCGCCATGCTGATCTCTTTGTTGGCGTGGAATCGTTGGCCTGGTGCAGACTTCAAATACGCCCTGCCGTGGTCATTCGTGATCGGCAGCCTTGTGGGCGCCATCTGGGCCGTGCAGCGGGTCGTCGTTGCTCTCAAACCCGCCGGAGTACACAGCCCGATTTTCCAAGAACCCTGTCCGTCG
Organism: uncultured Acidobacteriota bacterium; assembly: GCA_963777415.1. Classification (GTDB taxonomy): domain Bacteria; phylum Acidobacteriota; class Terriglobia; order Terriglobales; family Acidobacteriaceae; genus JAEZPW01. The sequence goes on along the minus strand of CAVZQL010000007.1, from coordinate 63,154 downwards.
GGTCTGAAATTCGTCCAGCAGCTTTCTGCGGCATCAGTCGAAAACGTCGCATTCAACCTCAATCAATTACTGACGGTCCATTATGCGGCAGTCACCGGAGTCGGGGCGGTCGCGCTCAATGCATACGCGTTGAGAATAGCCATGTTGCCTCTGTCCGGAGCTGCAACTCCAGTAAATCAAATCGTCAACACATTGCTTGCAAAGCAACAGATAACGCAACAGAAGCGCGCCTTCGCAAAAGCGCTGCTAGTGGCAGGAGCAGCTTACACGTTCTGCGCGTTCGCCATTTTCTTTCTACGCCACCTGATCGTACAGCTGGTTTATCAGCGTGGTGTGTTTTCCGCGGCTGACGCGGCGTCGGTGGTGCAGGTGCTTGCTCCTTATTCTATTTACTTCCTCGTCATGGCGCTGAACCAGTTGTTCGCTCGTTTCTATTTTGTCGTGGGTAAGGGCCACGTGTACACCGGCGTACTTTTGGCAGGCTACGTGATCGCCAATATTCTAAAACCGTTCGGGGCAGCGCATTTTCAATTGCTTGGTGTGGTATCCGCGGCTGTGACCGGCGAGGGGATGGCGCTGCTCACCCTGGCCATACTGTTCCTGCACTACAAAGCAAGGTGCCGCGCATGAGCCTGCTCTTAGTATTGCTGCCCATCGCTCTCGTTTGTTGGTTTCTGCCATTTCAGTTTGCCGCTGTGCTTTCACGTGCGCTGCTCTTGCTGTCCGTGAGCGGCGGATTGACGAAGACCAGACTGCTACGGCCTGTGGAGGCGCGTTGGATTTTACTATTTGGCTTGTTCCTGGCTGCCAGCGCTGCGTCGGCACTGTTCTCCATGGGCCCTTCGGCCTCACTGGTGGATTTCGGCCGCCAGGCATACGTCGCGGTGTTCTCGATACTGCTGGTGCTCGCGACACGCGGTTCAAGCGCGAGAGCGAGACTCGCAGGCGCCATCATTTTTCCGACGCTCCTCGGGATGGCTGCTGTTCTCTATCTGTTCTGGAAATTTGGATCGGGATTCAGCAACGACGCCCTGCACGCTTTCAAAGGTTCTGTGTCAGCTTCGGCGCCGACTCTATCCATCAACCCGATCGCGGGCTTTGTCGTGCTCACGTTCTTCCTATCAGTACCTGTGTTCTCCCGGTTCAAACACGTGACTTGGATATTGGCGGCGATTTTCGCCCTGGTGTTGTTGTTGACAGGAGCACGCTCCACAATTGTGGCTTTACCGCTGGCCCTGCTACTGTTCTGGATAATCAGGTTTTTCTCCGACCGGGCCGCTTTCGCCACCCAACTCGCCGGCCTTGTGCTGCTAGGGGCACTTACTTTCGCCTTGATGGCGAACGTTCGCATGCCGGCGACCACCGTTGATGACCTGGACGATGTTACGACGCACCGCGTCTACCTCTGGGAAGCCGCTTTGGAGCAGTTTGCCAACCATCCGTGGTTCGGTGCGGGCGCTGATACCTGGCGTCTTGACTTGGCAACGACCGAGGTTCCGGCTCAGTCACCCGAGATTTCCGACACTTTTTCGCGGCTCTCTTCGGGCGCGTATCACAACGCTTATCTCGCCTTTCTGGCTGAGCGCGGTCTCATTGTGTTTATCCCCGCGCTACTGATTCTGTGGTTCGTCCTGCGCTCCGCCTTCCGTGTATATACGTATCGAAAGCTGTTCGCTCCAGGTGATCGGGAGTTCGCGAACCTTGCACCGATCATGGTCCTGTTCATTCTGGCTCGGCAACTCGCAGAATGCAGCGGCTTGTTGGGGTACGCCAATGGCGCTGTAGACTTCGCCTCGTTTGCCGTGGCTTCGTTAGTTGTCGCGCTCGCGGCCAACATTGAACATGTTGTATCCCCCGCTTACGAACAACAGCGAGTCGTCACGTTGGCAAAAATGGTGAACTGGCAATGATCCATTACACCCACGCAAGTCGCTCCGGTCCGCCCGTTACGTGTTCGAGCTTGTGCGTCATGTCGGAGAGATATGTGGCGACGTTACGCTCATTTGCCCCAAGGACTTTCAATTCCGTTCTGAGTTGCAAAGTTGTGGGGGCGTGGCGCTTCGGGCGGTTCTACCCTCGCCGGTATCCGCGGAAGGCCGCAAGTTTGTGCTGATCGCCCGGTTGTTATGGCAGGCGTTATGTGGTGCATTGACCGTTCTTAAGACGCGAAAGAGCGGGCACTTAGTGCACGTGAATTTCCCAGGCCTGATGGTCTTGGCTCTACCCACCCTACTGTTGTGGCGGATGATGGGCATAAAGGTCATTTTGACGGTTCATGATGTTGTTCCACACCGCTGGCTTTTTCCGCGAGCAGCACGAAGGTTGGAATCAGCGATCCTGTGGGGCTGCTACCACGCTGTAAACCGGCTGATAGTTCATCACATCGGCGCCCAGCTCCAGTTGGTGCAGGAATTCGGGGTTCTTCAACAGAAGATCAGCGTCATTCCACACGGCGCCTTTAGCTTGGATCCAGAACCGCTGCCACTGCCCCCCAACGGCGCGCAACGAGTTGCACTTATGTTCGGCTCCCTTCGGGAGAACAAAGGGATTCATCTGGCAGTACAGGCGGTGCAACAACTTCGACGCGAAGGACACGCGATTGCTTTGAAGATTTGTGGCTCCTCATGCAGGTCTGAGCGGCAGTACTGGCAATCATGCACCCAGCTGATTGCTTCAGCTCCTGATGGAATCACCGCGGTGGATCGCTACATATCGGACGCCGAACTTCTCGATTTCATCAAGGGTTCGCATTTTGTGGTTTTGCCCTACACCGAGTTCCATTCACAAAGCGGAGTAGCCGCACTCGCGATGTCTAATGGCAGACCGATCATAGCGACCCAGGCCGGTGGTCTTGTGAGCCTCGTCGTCCCCGGCAAAACGGGATTCATGATCGCAGCACCCCAGGTCACGGATGTTAAGGAAGCGCTTTGCGCTGCACTGAGGTTATCCGAACAGGAACTCCGAAGCATGGCCGAGCGCTGCTCCACATTCTTTCGAGCTAAATACTGTTGGTCTGCAATCGCAGCTCAGCACCGTGCCTTATACAAACAGGTCGAACCTGAAGCAAGCTCCAGGCAATTACATTCTGAAAAACCTCGTTTTCATAACAGGTAGCCTGCCTGATCGTTCGAGGGACTGTATTGTAGCCCCATTCATAAGCTTTTGGGTTCTGGGACTAGGCCACCCCGGGGACGAGTGATTGGAGAAAAATAAATGCAAGAAACGATGGAATTGGGCGCGGCTATCACGACCGCGAACGGGCATACGTCCTCTGAGAGGCCGATTCGAGCGCTCTGTGTTATTCCTTCCGATGGCTCGATCAACTCGATGATTTTTGCCCACAGACAAGTAGCGGCTCTGCAGCATGCAGGCGTTGTCTGCGAGACTTTCACCTTTCCAATCAAAAGATCGCCATGGAGTCTCTTCAAAGAATGGCGGCGCCTGCGAACGACGATCCGGCTCTTCCGGCCTGACGTGCTTCATGCGCATTACGGCACGCTGACCGCGTTGTTGTCAGCCGTAGGCACCCTTCTTCCACTTGTAGTGACCTACCGGGGGAGTGACTTGAACCCTGATCCGACCGCTTCCTGCGTCCTCTGGTCAATCCGGCGACTGACGTCCGAGTTGGCGGCGCTGCGAGCCAGTCGGATCATCTGTGTCAGCGAACAACTCCGTGATCGACTTTGGTGGCGAAAGCCTTTTGCGGTAGTGATTCCAACCGGAGTCGACACGGATGTCTTCTATACGCGCCCACGAAATGAGCGTCCGAGCCCAGTTCGGCTGGGGTAACTCTGAACGAGTGGTCCTCTTCAACGCTGGCCCGATCCCCAGGCTTAAACGCCTGGACGTGGCCCAGAGTGCCGTAGACGTGGCGAGTAAGCTTTGCGGGAACATCCATTTTGAGGTACTCGGAGGCGAAGTCGCCCCAGATACTGTTGCCATGATGATGAGCGCAGCTGATTGCCTTCTGCTGACTAGCGATTGGGAGGGCTCCCCCACCGTTGTCCAGGAGGCGATGTGCTGCGGACTCCCCGTCGTAACCGTCGATGTCGGTGACGTGCGGCGGCAACTGGCTGGGATCTGTCCCTCACGAATTGTAAGCAGGGACCCTGAAGAGATTGGAACGGCCGTCGCTGAGATCGTGAGGCAAAGCAAACGATCGAACGGATGCTCTCGAGTCCGGGATCTGTCCCACGCCGCAATAGCTAAACGAATCATTTCTGCCTACCGCTCGGTCATTCGGACGCCCTTGTCATCATTCTGAGTAGGCAACGGCCTGAAATATGAAGTGGCTGATTGTCATCATCGCACTACTGGTTCCGCAGGCGCGGGCTGCGACCTTCTATGTCTCCGTTGCGGATGGGGATGACACGCACTGCACGGGCTTGGCACATACAGCCTACGCCTCAGGCAGCAATCAACCTTGCCCATGGAAAACTGTTGCGAAAGTCAACCGCAGTTCATTCTCAGCCGGAGACTCGATCCTATTCAAGAAGGGCGAGACATGGCGCGAAAGCCTTCTCCCGCCCTCTGCTGGAGTTGCGGGCAATGTAATCACGATTGGTGCTTACGGTTCGGGCGCACAGCCGATTATCAGCGGGGCCGATTCAGTTACCAGTTGGGCTCTATATAGCGGTACGACCTACAAAGCGGCGCTGACGAATCGGCCAAGACGTGTATGGCATCGCAGCACTGAACTGACGCATGGGGCAGGGCCAGGTTCACTCACAACGAATCAGTTTTACTGGGCGTCGAGTTACCTGTACATCAAAATCGGCGGCAATCCCACCGGACAGATGATCGAGACGACGAGCCGTCCGTATCCCCTCTATGTCCAAAAGAGCTATCTGACGATTGATGGCCTGCACTTCACCAAGGCGAACGAGATGAACATCATTTCGGCAAAACAGAAGAGCGATCATGTCACCATCCAAAACTGTACCGTTGACTACGCGGGGATGAGCGGAATCTTCCTCTATGGCGACACGGCCACGATCGCGTACTGGACGTTTTATCACAATACGGTGTCGAACAACGGAACCGTCCTTTACAACGACCACGGCATCTACGTGTCGCACAGCAGCAACAACGTATTTGATGGAAACTTATGGGAACATAACATCGGGTACGCAATCCAGCTGCAGGACAACTCCAACAACAATACGGTCAAGAACAACTACTTCCATGCCAACAAGTCCGGCGGAATTGCGATCTGGGACAACACCGGAAGTACCTTTCCAACCGAAAACGTGGTCTTCGCAAACGTCAGCAACGGTGATGTTGTTGGACTGATGGTCGGAGGCTCTGCTACTACCGTAAACAATATCATCGTCAACAACACGATTTACGGCTACAGCTCTGCAGGTGTATCGGTTCACAATGGAGCGCACTTCGGCGCATTCGAGAACAACATCGTGTGGTCACCAGTGAGTGGAGTCTCCGCATTGTATGACAACAACGGCGGAGCAGGAATGATCTCAGATTACAACCTTATCGGGCCGGCCGCCGCGTCTTTGATTTACTGGCGTGGCACTCGTTACAGCACACTCGCTGCCTATGCTTCAGCGACACGTTATGACACTCATTCTGTCGCTGCTGACGCTAAATTTACCAACGCCTCCGCCGCCGATTTCAGCCTGCTCGCCGGTTCACCCGCCGTGAACGCAGGGGCTTTTCTGGGTACTGCCTACAACTTGGGACTTGACCCACGCACCACGTTTCCCTGGACAGGGCTCAAGCGAACGTCATGGGATATTGGTGCATTTGTCTACGTGCCGAAATAGAGGCTTATCGTGGTTTGTTGTTGGTTGCATGCCACACCTGGCTGCGACATGGCGACTGTTGACCAGGCGGAGTGACAGGCGAGCTGGCAAGAGTGCCAGATATGAAAAATCGAAGGGCAATCACTGGATTGCCCCTCAAATCACGCAGCCTTCTGGTTTGTCGGTCCAGCTACACCGTTGCGGCTGGCTGTCCAACTCAAAGCCTCCGCTGGCGGACTGCCAGGGCGTAGGCCATTAGTATTCGTAAGCGCCGATGTCATAACCCCCACCTTGCGGACGGGCGACGCCATCGTAGTCGTGGTTCGGTGCGTTGGTCGATGAGCCGACATCGATTGCTGGTGAGCCGCCGACAAGGTGATAATCGTGGCTGCTCGGGCTTAACATTAACCCCGACGTTGACAGGCTCAGATGGTTATTGCTGGTTGTGTAGAACGTCCCCGATGGCGAAACGAGAGTGCCAAGCGTACAGTCGTTGTCGTCTATCGTATAGGAGCCGCCTGACAAAGAAGAGTAATTGGAAATACAGGCCGTTGACGGGTTGTAGAAGATATTGTTGGCAATGCGGCAGTTAGTGCACACCGATTCCATCACAATATCCCCCGTTGCGTTCGGATTGGCAATGTCAAAAGTGTTGTTAATCACCAACATATTTGACTGAGCGTGAGAACCAATTTGCACGCCCCAACCGTGTGTGATGTTATAAAAAACATTATTTTCATACGTCTGGTTGGAAGCGCCATCGGAGTAGATGCCGTGATCGGCCCAGTAAGTGAAGCTGCCAGTGCGTCCGATGTCGTGGAACACGTTGCCGTCAACTGTGTCGTAGGAAGAGTTCTGGTATACGTAAATTCCATTCATGCCGTAGCCAGAAGTGGAGTTGTAGTTGGCGATATTGTGAATGTTATTGCCGGTAATGGTGTGATTTGAACCGCCCGCAAGAATAATACCCTGACCGCCAGCGTCTACGGCGAAGCCAGAAATATCAAAGTCTTTAACGTTAATGTAGCTGCCATACAATTGGAATCCATACTGACAAGACCCAGTACCGGTTAATTTCGCACCCCATTTATTCTGGCTTTCAAACGTAATCGGGTTGCCGCTACTACCGCTATGACTAACGTAGGCGATTGAACTGCCAGTTGAGCAGGAACTATAGGTTCCATCGGCAACGCATACAACGTCCCCGGCTGACGCATTATCGGCGGCGTGCTGAATCGTTTGCCACGGGCTACTGGAAGACCCGTTGCCCGTGCTATCACTGCCGGTTGTAGCGACATACTTCGTGCAATTCGCGGCTGGCGGAACCCCTCCAGAGCTGGTACTGCTTGCGATGAGCACATTCGCACTGGCGGAACTGCTCGAATAGTAGGCGCTCTGCGCGGTCACGCTCATAGTCGTACTGCTGCTCAGGCCGGTGGGTGCGGTGTAGAGCCCCGTGCTGGAGATCGTGCCCACGCTGCTGTTGCCGCCTTGGACGTTGTTGACCAGCCAGTTCACGCCAGTGCTGGTGGTGCCGGAAACGGTGGCGGTGAATTGCTGCGTCTTTCCCGCCTGCAAGCTGGAACTGGTCGGCGAGATCGTCACCGAAACCGAAACCGGTGCCGGACTGACGCTGGCCGTGGCCGAAGCCGACTTGGTGGTGTCCGCCGCGCTCGTCGCACTGATTGTCTCCGTCGCACTGGAAGTCACGCTCGGCGCTGTGTAGAGTCCTGAGCTAGAAATCGTCCCCACGGTGGCGTTGCCGCCGGTTACGCCGTTCACGGACCAAGTCACGGCCGTATTCGTAGTGCCGCTCACTGTTGCCGAGAACTGCTGGGTCACACCCGTCTGTAGCGTCGCCGAGGCCGGCGTGACAGACACGCTGACCGGCACAGGCGCTGCAGTAACGGTTACAACTGCATTTGCGACTTTGGTCGCATCCGCCGCGCTCTGAACAGTAACCGTCACATTCGCATTTGCAGGTACTGCTGAAGGTGCCGCATAGAGGCCCGACGCGTTGACTGTCCCAACCGTCGAGTTGCCGCCCTGGATGTTGTTCACCAGCCAGACGACACTCGTATTCGAGTTGCCACTGACACTGTCGCTGAATTGTTGAGCTTTTCCGACTTGCACACTAGCTGCCGTAGGCGATACCGAAACCGAAGTGACTGTTGCCACCGGAGAAACCGTCGCCGTAGCTTTTGCCGATTTGGTCGTGTCCGCCGTGCTCGTCGCAGTGATCGTTTCCGTCGCCACTGAAGTCACGCTGGGCGCTTGATAAAGCCCTGTGCTGGAAATCGTTCCGACCGTGGCGTTGCCGCCCGTGATGCCGTTCACCGACCACGTCACCGCAGTGTTGGTGCTGCCGCTTACGCTCGATGTGAACTGCTGGCTCGCCCCCGCCTGCAACGAACTCGTCGCTGGGGTAACAGAGACGCTGATTGCGGGCGGCACTGGAGCAGAACTCGCACCTGAACCTGTCAGCGGGATCGAGTAGGATCTGTCGCTCATACGTATGTTCAAAGTCGCCGAGAATGTTCCCGCTGCAGTTGGAGAAAACTTCACCGTCAACGGCAGGGTCTGCCAACGCGCTAACTGCGTCGAAGATGACCAGCCACTAAACGTAAAAGCGCTTGGCCCGGAAATCGACACGGATCGTACCTGATTGGAATATCTGCTGGTATTGCTGATCGTTGCTGCTTGGGTAGCGCTCGATCCCACATTGATCGTACCGAACGCGACAGAGCTGGGGCTTACGCTACTCGTTGATCGAGCATATCCGGTCCCCGAACATGCTGAAAGCAACGTCCCTATCAGCAGGGTGAACAATAGGCTGCGGAGTTTAAAAGATGTCAACGCGGTCCCTCTCGTGCAGTCGCACGTGGCTGTTGGTGTCAGTCATTCCGCGGGCGGCATATGCCCGTGGGCCTCTTCGAACTCGCAGCACGGATAAGACGTTCAGTTGGATCAGAAGTGGCAAATGCGAAAACAAATCGAGGGTGAAGGTCAACCGTACCCAACGCGGAGATGTTTCGCAGGAATCAGTGCTGCTCTGCCAGTCAACTTACAACCAGCTACAACTCCGGTCGATTGGGGCAATTACTTAAGGAACTTAGGCTTTATTACCTACACGATATTCATTAGGTCGTGACCCGAGGTAACCGGGTCGTTACGTCCTTACCGTCACACTTTCGGTTCGCACTGGAAAAACAAATGAAGATTCGCTTCATAACTCCATATTTCCCGCCTGAAGTCGGCGCACCGCAAACGCGTATCTACGAGTTGGCTCTCCGGCTGGTGAAACTCGGCCACGAAGTCAGTGTTGTGACCACGTTCCCAAACTATCCAACAGGCGTCGTGCCGCTCGAATGGCGTGGAAAGCTCAAATGGGCCGGTGTGCAGGATGGAATTCGTATCTGGCGATTCTGGTCCTTTATTGCTCCCAACCGCGGATTCCTCAAGCGAATCCTCACCCATCTCTCGTTCGCACTCTCGAGTGCGCTGGGCGGATTGCTGCTGCCCCGTTGCGACGTCATGATCGTCGAATCGCCACCCCTGTTCGACGGCTTTGCAGGCGCCTTCCTATCGCTGTTGAGGCGTACGCCTTACGTCTTTGTGGTTTCCGATCTCTGGCCGGAATCCGCGGTCAGATGGGCATTCTGCGAAACCGCTTCGCCATTCGTGCCTCCAAGTGGATTGAGCTCTTCTTCTACGATCATGCTGCCGCCATACTCGGACTTACTCGCGGTATTTGCCGGAAAATCGTCGCCGACGGCATCGAACCTTCCAAGGTCCTTCGTCTTTCGCAATTCTGTTGATTGTGACTTCTTCCATCCCAACATCGACGCTTCCGGCCTGCGTCGCGAACTCCATATCGCGGACGATCAATACGTCCTTCTGTATGCAGGAACGCTAGGTCTGGCCCACGGCCTTCCCACTGTTCTCGACGCTGCTGCCCTGCTGCAACAAGCCGGCCATAACGCAATCCGCTTTATTCTCGCTGGCGATGGTGCGGAGTCCGATCGCTTAAGGGAGAAAGCCCGAGACCTCAAGCTTTCCAACCTGGCCATCATCTCTTCTTTGCCCAAGTCCAGAGTGCCCGAGTTGCTCAACGCCGCAAACTGTGTCCTCGTGCATCTGCGTGATCTCGAAATTTTCCGTGGCGCCTTGCCCACCAAGATGTTCGAAGCCCTGGCGTGCGCGAAACCGATGATCCTCGGCATTCAAGGCGAAGCCGAAGATCTCATTCGCGAAGCCGATGCAGGCGCGTGCATTGCCCCTGAAGACCCCGCCGCAATCTGCTCGGCGGTTTTGTCGCTAGCCGGCAACCCGACTCGGGCGCGAGAATTAGGAGAGAACGGACGCAGTTTCGTACTCGACCACTTCAATCGCGACAAGCGCGCCCTCGAACTGAGCGCAACTTTACGTCGGCTCATACAGCCCCATTCCCCAGAAACAACAGCTACACCCGATAATGCACCCTGTCTCGAGTGCTTTTCCGAGGCACCCGTTCCTGCTTCCCTTTTGAAAACGGATTCTCCCCTGCAACAGGCCGCACATACAGGAAGCTGAAAAGATCCGCCGTGCCGCAACAGCCCCACGTCAACTAAATAGATCGATTCCAATCACAGTCGATTTTTCCGTAACAGAACTTTGGGAGGAGAGCCATGTCAGTCGCTCGAAAGAATCTGCTGCTCGTTCTTATAACGATTTCATTCAGCACCATCATCGCGGCCCAAAACACCGCCGCAACCGCGAACCCGCCCGCGCCTCTTTCGACCGCAACCGCGTCCGAAATGCTCATATCCGGCGGGGACTTGCTGCACGTATCAGTTTTGGGAGCGAGCGAGTTTGACCGCGACCTTCGCGTGAGCGACTCCGGGCAAATCACCCTGCCTTTGGCCGGCGAGATCAATGTCGCCGGATACGGCACTACGGAAGCACAACAGATCGTCGCCAAGAAGTTAAAGGACACGAAAGTGTTCGTGGATCCGCAGGTCACGCTTTTCGTGAAGGAATTCGCCACCCTCGGCGTATCGGTCATGGGCGAGGTGCAGAAACCGGGAGTCTATACCTTGCTCGGCCGTCACACCCTCTACGACGCGATCTCCATGGCCGGAGGCACAACTCCTAAAGCTGGCAGGGCCGTCAACATTTCTCATCGCGACTCCGAAGGAAATACCGAGACCGTCCTGATGACCAATGGCCCCAATGGCGACGCCACCGGCAACGTCCCGATTTTTCCCGGAGATACCATCGTTGTCTCCAAGGCCGGCATGGTTTATGTAATCGGGGATGTCCGCCAACCAACCGGCATCGTGCTCGACAATCCCGAACTGACCGTCCTCCAAGCGATCGCCATTGCACAAGGGACAAATTCCACCGCGTCCTTGAACAACGCCCGTGTGCTCCGCAAGAACTCCAAAGGGGTCGAGCAGATCCCCGTCCCGCTTAAGCAAATCATGTCCGCCCAAGCAACGGACATCATGCTGAAACCCGAAGACGTTCTGTTCGTCCCCACCAGCGCCACCAAAAGCGCCGCTCGCCGCAGCATCGAAGCCATCCTGCAGACTGCAACTGGCGTTGCCATCTATAGAAGGTAGTTGCCATCTACGCCGACTGGACCGTTCCTCGCTCTTCACGCCCGCCGTCCTCGCTTAACGTACCGCCGGCGACCAGCGACTGTTACGAAACTCGTCTGGCCTAATGTCGAGTGGGCAAGAGGTTTTCCAGCGTGGCCCATTCAAGCCTGTCCTCAGGCTTCAGTGGGGAACGCAGTGTGGAAAAGCAGTTCGCGCACCGCGAGTCTGACTCCGGCGGCCCCACACAAGCAAAGCTTGTATGGGCCACCCGCCACCCGCCCCCAATCCCATCTCAAGCCCCACCGCCTGGGTGGCCCATTCGAGCCTGTCCTCAGGCTTGAGTGGGACTATCGACAACTTCTCGCACTGTGAGCTTCACGCCCTCCCGCTCTCGACGGCGCGCTGTCCAGTCTGACTCGATCTGCACAATCCCTTCAACTCCGGTTGCGTAATGACGGAAACTGCTCCACTCCCATTCTTCCGGCGTGGCGCACAGCCCACGTTTCGCCGGATTGCGGTGGATGTAGCGCAGCTTTTCGACGAAGCTGTCGTACGTGCGCACGTTATGGTCGTAGTAGCGCCTTTGCCAGAACGCTTCGCTGTCCCCTATCAGTCTGCGCGAAACTCCCTGCTTCAGCGATTTGATCGCCTGCGCCAAATTGGACCACTCCGGCTCACTCACGAGAAAATGTACGTGCTCGGGCATCGCGACGTAACCGTACACGCACAGTTGGTAATCGAGACGCACACGCTCCAGCGCCAACTCAAAAGTGCGCCGGGCCGCCGCGCCGTCCGGCAACGGACGGCGGTGATAGCAAGTGAAAGTGATGAAATGCGTTTGGCCGGATTCGTGATAGCGAATAGCGGCGCTTAACTTCCTGGCGGATTTGATCAAGAAGCTTGAGCAGGAAGCCAGCAACAAAGTAGCGATATTGGAGGCCACAAAGAAAACCGTTTCTGATCTCTAAGCCCGCTTGCATCTGTGCCGCCTCGATGACACAAGACGTTTGGACGAGTGGCCCGATCGAGCCTCGTAAAGAAATTTGTACGGGCCACCCGTCGGAATTCTGAACAACAGCTAATCGTGAGCAGGTGCTGGAGGGAGTACCTTTATTGATTTATTCTTGTCGATCTTCTCAAACTCTTTGCGAGCACTCTTGAGGCTCTTCTTTACAACTTTGATGTCCTCAGCGATGGGCAGATTCTCAGGCCTAGTGCCGCTAGTCTGAATCATGGTGTCGCGGACTTTCCGCCCCACTTCATGAGCAGCAAATTCCAGTGCGTTCTGGCCGCGCACTTGCTCGTTTTTGATTTTCGCTTCAGTCTGCGTAATTCTGAAAAGATTGGCTGCGAGTTCTTGCTTTCCCATGAAGTCCAACATGGAGCGGTCGGTATCGATTTGCTTAAAACGCTTGAGCCTACTCATGTCCATGTTGTACATGCCTCTGTAACCGGCATTCTGGAAAAAGCCGTACACCTCAACACCCGCAGCGTGCGCGACACCGCTGAGTGATTTCTCACGCTCTGAAATGTCGTCCCGAATCATAACTCGTTCGACACTGTCAGCGGCTTGAATCGATTTTCGAACTGCCTCCGCCATTGAAGCGAAATAGGCTTGGGCAGCCGCGACCTGTGGTCGTCAGCATCTCCATTCATCGCGGTCAAATAACAAGCAAATCGCGTCAGCTTGTAATCTCTACATGGACGGCCATCTATGTTCCTGTTTACTTGCTGGAAGTTCTCAAGTACAGGGATCCCAAGGGTTGTACACGCGCCGATTGCCTTGTTGATGCTGCTCCGTTCGAAAGATTCGAAATTCTCGTAGCCTAGCATCAGCATCAGGTCCCGGGCATACCATACTCGCGTGCCGTCTTCAGCCTCGCCAATACCCTCGAAGTTGTGTTTGCTGTGGTCAAATGGGAGTATTTCTTGGCTCACGATGCCCCTCCGGGACTCTCCGCGTTCATTTTGATTCGTATCTTTGTTGCGCTAGGACACGAAACCCGGGCGACCCCGGTTTTACACCACAAGTAAGCGGTGGAATGGACTCTTGTTGTCGATGGCCTCAAGGACTTGAAAAACGACGTCGCCGAATTCGGATGCCGACTTCAAATACTCCCTGCTCTTGGCTTTGTCTAGGAACCTGTTGACGAGGTCGGGTTCGGATGCATCGGCACTTTCGAGAAAACGCTCGTAAAGTGCTATGACCTGCCGTAAGTTTACGTGTGCACTAGCGAGGAAATCCTGCGCGAGCATCCATTCGATGCGTTGCGTTGGCGTCATAGAAATCATGTGGAGCACGTCTGCAGGACGCACCGTCCGATGTTTTGAGTAGATTGCGGCTAAGTAGAGGAGCGCGGAATAGCAAGTGAGAAGACGGCTGTGCTTCAACTTGTAATTCTTGAGCTTTCTCTTGGCCTTTTGCTCGGCTGGTTCGGTTCTGGACAGCGCGCCTCGTAATTGACGCAAAACGTTCTCCACATCCGCAGGATGTCATTCGCCAAAAACGCTGGCATAAAGTCATCCTTGTGATCTTCGTAATCTCGCCAATACGCACTAACTACACTTTCCGTGAATCGGTGATATGCAGTCGCTCCTACCAGTGGAGAGCTCTCCAGCAATAACAACAGTCGTGCGGTAAACGTGTTTGTAACGTCATCGTCGCGTTGGCCGAGCGAGTTAACCAGTTGACCTATCGTGCAATGGGCCACGTACTCGCCATCGTTCGAGAATTCAGGCAAACCAAGCTTTCGCGCCGCAGCGATGAGTTCTGCTTTGAGGACGATTTCGTTTAGATTGCTGAGAGCTCGAGTTCGACCACCCGGTAGTGTGTCCCCTACGATGAAGATATCCAAGTCGCTGAAGCGGTTTGCCTCGCCACGCGCAAAGGAACCCGTCACGTAAACACACGCTATATCGGCACAGACCAGTTCAGCGTCCGGAACAAGCTGCCGAAATTCTTGAAGCCGTGAAGCAGTTTGTTTCCGGCGTTCACTAAGGAGTTCTCCCAAGCTTCCCCTCCCACTCGAAAATGTTCGCGAATATTTCCGCCTGCTCAATTGCGTCATCAAGAGCGTGGTGCGTGTGCGGCCTATTTGGTCGAAGACTAGCCAGTAACTTTGATCGGCTTGCGCTAGCTATCGGGATTTCCGCCTTAAGCGCAAATGCGGTTTTGATATCAAAACACCGAGAGTGATTGAACGGAGATCCGTGTTCAGAGAACCTGATGAAGTACCAATAAAGCCAAGCCCAATCGAAACAAAGTGGATACGCCACCAACACGGGCTTGCCGTTCCCGGCGACTTTCTTCACCCAACTCGCAGCTTCCGTCATTGCCAGTTCTGGGGATTCACCCTCTCTGCACAGGCGCTCCCTATCGAGGCCGTTGACCTGCAATGCTTCTGGCTGAAAGTCTTCCGAAATGGGGCGCAATTCGCGGTAGAAGTGTTTTATGGGCTTGGCTGGCCGCCTGAATTGGTGGCCATCAAAGGTCCCGGCATACACTAAGCCGAAAGAGAGGATTGAAAATGGGCCGGGTATCGGCCCATCGGTTTCCACGTCAGCCGAGAAATAAACGTCGACGGTGGGCTCGGTACCGCCATCTGCGCTATGCGTTGAAAACTGATCCACGTCTATACTTTCCTGTGCAGTTGGCATGAAGTTTCATACTAGCAAGATTGTTTGCGACCGTCCCGACAATTACGAGTTCATCGAGCCCACTCTGTTCCGATTCGTAAATTTTCCGCCCTCTTTGTTCACTCCCCGCAATTGACTGCTACATTCAATTCATAAGCTCGGCTAGGTGCCTAGTGCCCCAGATCCGCCATCGTTGGCAGAGGGGGCACCCGCCCATATCAGTTATTGGAGACCTGTGCCGCCCGCCCATCTCCGTCTTTTGCTGGCCCCTTCGTTACGGTTTTACGCGTCGTTGTCTTCCTTACTTGCTTTACGGCCACAACACCCCCATCAATAATATCCCCGTCAACAATTTCGCTGGAGCCCAACAGCATGGGTTCGCGCGCGACTTCCGGAAATCTCAAAGTCCTCGCGAGACTGTCGATGCCTTCCAAGGCAGCCTGATTGCCGCCATCCTCGTCATCGCCGTCGCTGTTGGCGCGGAACTCAATCGTCAGGCCACGCTCGATCTGTCCGAACAATCTGCGTGTATCCTGTCTTACTGCGTTCTCCAACTCGCGTTTACGCCCGCCATCACCATCGTACTTTGCGAGTACTAGTACGGTCGACTCCTCAACAACCTCGTCCACGGTCGTCGTGATTTGCTCAGTGAGCTGATCCAAGGCATCACCATTCATGCCGATGTCCACGAGCTCACCTCTTATCTTCCTTATCTTTTCGATCCTCTCCCATGCAGTCAGAAACATGTTGACAACAGTGGCGATTGCGCCGATCACAGGCACCGACGCGATGAGCGCGACGGTTGGGACAGACGAGGATAACTGTTCCAATTTCGCCGGTTCGGCCGTTCCCGTTATTGCCTCGCTGTAGTGCTCGATCAGGCGGTTGATGAAGCGAAGCTCTTTGGCAAAGGAACCGAGCTCGCTTTGAAAAATTTCATGCGGGATCTGGAAAGCCAGATCGGCCGAGCCCGCCTGCAACGTCGATTCGCTTACTCTTAGCTGTTCGAGACTCTGCCTCGCGGTTCGCACCGTCGAAAGGAAACTCGACCTCCGGGAAGCGAGATCTTGCACAAAGTCTCTCGCGACAGATGGCGTCATCGCGTTCATCTGCACGGCGGTTTTAACTTTGCCAGAAATCGACGGATCGAAAAACTCCTCGCCACCCATCGCGGAGATTGCTGCGAATTGCGACGGCGATATCGACGAGCACAAGTTCGAAGCGGCGGCCTCAAGGGCAGCTAGGGCGCTTGCTAGGGAGTTCTGGTATTGCGGCTGAGCTGGTGAACTTGCCAGATTGTTCAGCGTGGTCCCGACCGCTTCCAAATTTGCTTGGAGACCAAGCTTCGTGTCTAAGGTTTCCAGGAATTTCAGGAGTTCGTAAAGTTTTTCAGATGTCATATATTTTCTCCGCGCTTGTTCCGTTTCTAGAAATTTTCCGCGCCCTTGGTTCGCTCCCGGCAATTGCCTGCTACATTCAATCCATAAGCTCGACAGACACGGTCATGACCTCCCGACGAGCGTCGTCGAGCGGGGGCGCTCGTCAAGTGACGACTTAGTAAACTTCACCGCATCGCGGCAGGGCCCGGATATCCAGATCAAGGTCTGGTCAGACGCCAGACCTAAGTCCTTTAGATCGCCATACAGACAGATACACCTAGGGGAGGGGCCGGGGTGATCAAGTTGTAACAACGGACGGGGCAAGCCCCGTCCTAAATGCATAGATCCTTCGCTACGCTCCTCAGGATGACAACCTTCGTTGCTACTCGTTACGAGCATCCACTCGTTCCGCCGCAGCTCATGCACTTGTAGCAGCTCCCGTTGCGGACCATGATGGCTCCGCAGAAGCTGCACGATGGAGCATCGCCGAGGTCCACGATGTCCTTCATCGCGTCGGCGACGTGCGAAGAAGTGCGGTCGCGCTCGCGCGCTTCGGCCCCGAGCAATGCGGGCTGTGTTGGAGTTTCGTTCGGCGTCAACGACGCGCCGTTTTCTGCCGTCAGCGCCACCGGCGATTTCGGGCGGAAGTTTTCGAACAACGAACCCTGCTGTCCGGTGAGGAAGCGCAGGTGCAGCCAGCGGAAGATGTAGTCCATGATCGACTTGGCGAAGCCGATGTCGGGATTGTGGCTCCAACCGCTGGGCTCGAAGCGCGTGTGCTCGAATTTTTCGGTGAGCAGTTTGAGTGGCACGCCGTGTTGCAGCGCCATCGAGATCGCCAGGGCGAACGAGTCCATCAGGCCGCTGACGGTCGAGCCTTCCTTCGCCATCGTGACGAAGATCTCGCCCGGCTGTCCGTTCGGATACATGCCGACCGTGATGTAGCCCTCGTGTCCGGCGATGTTGAACTTGTGCGTGATCGAGGCGCGCTCGGCCTGTAGCTTGTGGCGCACCGCGCGCGGCGGAGCGTTCAGGTCCTCTTCTTCGACTCGTATCGCACCCTCCCCTGCGGGGAAGGATGCGGCACCCGTGCCCTTTTCCTTGTCCTTCGACAGCACCATCGGCTGGGCCTTCTTGCTGCCGTCGCGATAGACGGCCACGGCCTTCAGGCCAAGCCTCCACGCCATCGTGTAGGCCTCCATGATGTCCTCGGCGGTCGCCGTCTCGGGCAGGTTCACCGTCTTGCTGATGGCGCCGGAGATGAACGGCTGCGCGGCGGCCATCATGCGCAGGTGCCCGCTATACGAGATGCTGCGCGTTCCCTTCGACGGCTTGAACGAGCAGTCGAACACGGCGAGGTCCGGGGTCTTGATGTGGGGCGCGCCCTCGATGGTGCCGGTCGCGTCGATGTAGCTGACGATCTTGTCGGTCTGCTCGCTCGTGTAGCCCAGCTTGAAGAGCGCGGCCGGAACCGTCGAGTTGACGATCTTGATCATCCCCCCGCCGACCAGCTTCTTGTACTTCACCAGCGCCAGGTCAGGCTCGATGCCTGTCGTGTCGCAGTCCATCATGAACCCGATGGTGCCGGTCGGAGCCAGCACCGAAACCTGCGAGTTGCGGTAGCCGTGCTTTTGGCCGTGTGCGAGCGCGGCGTCCCAAGTGGCGGCCGAAGCCTGTTTCAGCGCCGGAAGCTGCGCGGCGGCGGTCGAGTCCGAGTGAACGTGCACGTCCTCGATCTTGTTGACCTCGGCGCGGTGCATGCGGATCACGTCCAGGAACGGCTCGCGGTTTACGTAGAAGCCCGGACACGCCCCGCCCGTGATCTCCGCCTTCTCGGTCGTATCGGTCGCCGGCAGGATGCCGGGGCACAGCTCGGCAATCTTTGCCGATTGCAGGTAAGCCTCGCCGGTCATGATCGCCGTCACGCAGGAGGCATAGGCGCGTCCGGCGTCGGAATCGTAGGGCAGCCCGGCGGCCATCAGCAGCGCGCCCAGATTCGCGTAGCCCAGACCAAGGGGGCGGTAGTCATGCGAATTCCGCGAAATCATCTCGGTCGGATAACCGGAGTTGTCGACCAGGATCTCCTGCGCCGTGATCATGACGTCAACTGCGTGCTTGTAGGCCTCAACGTCGAACGTGCCGTTGGGGGCGAACTTCATCAGGTTCAACGACGACAGGTTGCAGGCCGAGTCGTCCAGGAACATGTATTCCGAGCAGGGATTCGAGGCGTTGATGCGCGCCGTGTGCTTCGACGTGTGCCACTTGTTGACCGTCGTGTCGAACTGCATGCCCGGATCGCCGCACTGCCAGGTGGCCTCGGCAATCTGCTGAAGAAGCCAGCGCGCGCGGAAGGTCTGGACGACGCGTCCGTCCTTGACGGCGCGGGTCGAGAACTCGCTGTCGCGCTCGACCGCGTACATGAAGTCGTCGGTCACGCGCACGGAGTTGTTGGCGTTCTGGAAAAAGATCGAGCTGTAGGCTTCCGAGTCCGGCGTGGAGCCGTCATAGCCGGCCGCCATCAGCGCCCACGCCTTCGCCTCTTCCTTGCGCTTGCAGTCGATGTACTCGACGATGTCGGGATGGTCGACGTTGAGGATGACCATCTTGGCCGCGCGCCGCGTCTTGCCGCCGCTCTTGATCACGCCGGCGAAGGCGTCAAAGCCCTTCATGAATGACAACGGCCCGCTCGCCGTCCCCCCACCGCTCAGACCTTCGAGCGACGAGCGCAGGGGCGACAGGTTCGTGCCCGTGCCGCTGCCCCACTTGAAGAGCATGCCCTCGGTCTTGGCCAGCGTCAGGATGCTGTCGAGCGAGTCGTGCACCGAATTGATGAAGCAGGCGGAGCACTGCGGAGTCGTGTACCCGGTCTTGCCGTACTCGATCTCGCCCGTGGTCTTGTTCCAGTGCCAGTTGCGCGCGTCGGAGTTCGGCTCGATCCGGTCGCATCCCACGTTGAACCACACCGGCGAATTGAACGCCGCCATCTGGTGCAGCAGGATGTGCACCAGCTCGTCGTGGAAAACTTCGGCGTCTTCAAAGCTGTGGAAGTAGCCGCCCGCCAGTCCCCAATCGCGAATCGTCTCGGCCACGCGGCTCACGAGCTGGCGCACGCCGGTCTCGCGATCAGGCTGGCCCAACGTGCCGTGCAGGTATTTCTGCGCCACGATGTTCGTGGCCGTCACCGACCAGTCCTTCGGCACTTCGACGTTGGTCTGCTCGAAAATGATCTTGCCTGACACGTCTTGAATTAGGGCTGTCCGCAATTCCCACTCGACGCCCGCGTACGGATCGTCCCCACTTTCCGTGAAATACCGCTTGAAAGTAAGTCCGGTAGTCCGTTTCTTTGTGCTAGGGGTGGATTTCTGTGCCGTTTCAGCCGCGTTCTCCGCGGCTGCAATCTTTGGGCTGGCGTCGGCCATGACTCTTTCTCTCCTAATGCGACGACCTCAAGGGCCGTTCCGTCCCTCTCCTCTTGGGAAGAGGTGTGTTGACTGTCTTTCGTGATCGGTGAGTGACTACCTCGGCCTCACAAATCGCAAATCTATAACTTCAATTGCTGATTGCCTCGCACGCAATGGAACCGTCAAAAAGCAATGTCAGCGCCAGAAATTGTCCCCCGATCCAGGGAGAGCACTGGCGCTCAACTGCTCACCTCATTTATTAGCGAATCCTACAACTCGGGACTGCCGACCGTTTGGGATACCTTGTTCCCCAACAAATGCCTGGGATGCGAACAGTACGCCTGTAAGTTGTGCGTGTCAAGACCCCACCCCAACATATTGTATTTTATACGTTTTCGGAGTGCGTTTTTGAGGATTTTTGGGTTTTCTTGCACTGGACCAGAATCGCGGCTGCGGCTTGCATCCTGAACGACTGTAAGCGGCCAACCCGGGTACGTCAATTCCACAAAAATGGTGCAATCGGGAACCCCGGACGACCGGCTTCAGCATCCCGCCGCCCGGACGCCGTGACGCCGAAATATCTCCACTTGGCAAGGCACCCCCGAGCGGTGTTTAGAAATCGCTTTTCGCCGTGACGATATTTCTTTGTCGTCACCCGTCCGGCGCGGTACAATGTTTTTGGTGTTGAAAATGATTTTCAATTCGCCCAAGACGCCCGGCTCGATCTCCCCTAATCTAGTCGCTCTCTCCGACCTGCATCAGGGTGACACCGCACTGCTTGGCGAGTTCGATCTCGCTCCCCAGGTGGCGGATCATCTGATGAATCTCGGCTTTATTCCCGGCACCGAAGTTACCGTCGCTCAAAGCGGTCCCGGCGGCGACCCGCGCGTCTACCGTGTGGACCGCACCGAGGTGGCGTTGCGCCGCGACTTGTCCGAACGTATTGCCGTAGAGTTGTTGCCCGTGAAGAAGTCCGCCCAGTCGATTGTGCTGGGCAGCGATGCCGCGCTGGCCCTGCAGGCTGGCGACGCGAGCGCTGACTGATGACAGCTTCAACCCTGGCCTCCTGCCATTCTTCCGGCACAGACGTTCGCGCGAATATTACACGAACCATTGCCGTCGTTGGCCCGCCCAATTCCGGCAAGACCACGCTGTTCAACCGTCTCACCGGACTGCGCCAGAAAGTTGGCAACTTCCCCGGCGTCACCGTCGAACACCACACCGGCTACGTCAAGGACGCGCACGGCGACGAAGTCGCTCTCATCGATCTCCCCGGCATCTACGGACTCTCGCCGCGCTCGGAAGACGAGCGGGTCACCACCGGAGTACTCAACGGCGAAATCGAGGGAATGCCGCGGCCTGACGCCATCATCCTTGTTCTGGATTCGACCCGCCTCAGCCAGCATCTTGTGCTCGCTGCCCGCGTGATTGCCGTCGGATTGCCCACCTTGGTGGTGCTCAATATGGCGGACGAGTTGCACAATCAGGGCGGCCACATCGACGTCCTGGCCCTCGCGCAGCAACTCGGAACTCCTGTTGCGCTGCTCACGGCTTCGACCGGCGAAGGCGCCGCCGCGGTCACCAAGTTCATTGGCGACGACCACGTTTCGCCCGCGCCCATCGAGTTGCCCGTTCTGAACGACGCGCGTCACTGTCGCGATTGGGCCGTTCGCGTTGGCGACAATGCCTCGTACCGGCGCCCGGCAAATCCACTCTGGACGCGCCGGCTTGACGCCGTCTTTCTTCACCGGCGCTGGGGACCGGTCGTTTTTGCGCTGGTCGTAGTCGCCGTTTTCCAGGTTATCTTCGCCGTAGGTCAGCCGCTTTCGAACGCCTTCCAGGCGCTCATCGATCGCTCTGGAGCGCAGCTTGCTTCGCACGTACCCGAGGGTGTTTTCCGGTCACTGCTGATGAACGGCGTATGGAAGGGAACTGGCTCCGTGCTCGTTTTCCTCCCGCAGATCATGCTGCTGTTTTTCTTGATCGGGATTCTTGAAGACTCGGGCTACCTGGCGCGCGCGGCCGTGATCGCTGACCGCACCATGTCGAGCGTCGGACTGAACGGCAAATGCTTCATTCCGCTGCTCTCGGCCTACGCCTGCGCGGTGCCGGCCATCATGGCCACACGCACGATCGAGAACAAGCGCGACCGCATGGCCACCATCATGATTGCGCCGTTCATGACCTGTTCGGCCCGCCTGCCGGTTTACACCATGCTGATCGCGGCGTTCATTCCGGACCGCCGCCTGCTTGGCGTTTTCTTCGGCACCCGCGCGGCAGCGATGCTGGCGCTCTATCTTCTCGGATTCCTCATGGCCGTCGTCACCGCCCGTATCTTGAAATCGTCGATCCTCAAGAGCAAGGACGCGCCCTTCATCCTCGAGATGCCGCCCTACCGCTGGCCCCAGCCGCGCACGCTCAGTCTCCATCTGTTCGACCGCTGCAAGGCATTCCTGTATCGCGCCGGAACCGTCATCCTTGGCGTTTCGCTGCTGCTCTGGGTGCTGACGAATTTCCCCCTGCACAACGGACACCCGCCCGACATTCAGGACAGCCTGGTCGCCCGCGCTGGCCACGTTATTGAGCCCGCCATCCGGCCCCTTGGTTTTGACTGGAAAATCGGTGTCGGACTGGTTTCCTCCCTCGCCGCGCGTGAGGTCATCATAGCCACGCTGGGCACGCTGCACGGCGTCGATCCCGAATCTCAAGCGATGGATCTGCAAACCGCGTTACGCCACGAGATCACTCCCGCCGCCGCCATGGCCCTGCTCGTCTTCTTCGCCTTTGCCATGCAGTGTATGTCCACGCTGGCGGTGGTGCGCCGCGAAACCAACAGTTGGAAGTGGCCCGCCTTGCAGTTCACCTACATGACCGCTGTTGCATGGATTTCAGCCTTCGCCGTGTATCGTCTGCTAATTTAATCAGCAAAACAATCCTCACGCCCGCCACAACTCTTGTCATCCTGAGCCGCAGGCGAAGGACCCATGCATTTCGCCCGCACCATCACGATCTCTCACGCCCTGCACAACTCTTGTCATCCTGAGCCGCAGGCGAAGGACCCATGCATTTCGCTCGCACCATCACGATCTCTCACGCCCTGCACAACTCTTGTCATCCTGAGCCGCAGGCGAAGGACCCATGCATTTCGCCCGCACCACCACAACCCTTCACCCCCGCCACAACTCTCGTCATCCTGAGCCGCAGGCGAAGGACCCATGCATTTCGCCCGCACCATCACAAATCTCCGCCTACCAAGACCGTGGCAGTTCGAACAATAGTCACTTCCCCTTCTCTGCTGTATACTGCTCACATCGTCACCCGACGGCCTGCGTCACTCAATATGCCACCCAGCAAATTGATTTAGGAAGTGTTCAGTCTCTATGAAACTTGCGCTTGTGATTTCACTCGCCATGGTCCTGATCCTTGCCGGTTGCGGCGGCGGTTCGTCGGCGTCCTCTAGCGACGTTGCCGGCAATTGGGCGGCAACGCTAACCAACTCCGCCGGCACGACGGTTTATGCCTTCAATACGACTCTCACTCAAACCAGCACCAACACCGCTGGTGGTGTGACCGGCACCTATGCCATTACCAACAGCTCGACCTGCTTTGAAGAATTCGTGTCTGAAAGCGGAATGCTCACGATCGGCAGCAGCGCCAATACCCTGACGTTAACTATCGTGGGCGGCCAACCCGGTGCATTGTCTCTGGATACTCTCCAAATGGCGGGAACCGTGAGCGGCAAGACGATCACTGGCACCTGGACCTTGACTGGCTTCGGCTCGTGCAACGGTTCGGGCCCCCTCACCATGACAAAGTCCTGAGGTCGAACTAACCTCTGCGCAATGACTCTGCGCACAAGAAAAGCGCCAGGACAAAATCCCGGCGCTTTCTTCGTGCTTCTCTTTTCGAAACGTTCTCGAAGCCCTTCTTACCTTACTTTCCCGCTGCTGCCTTTGCCTCAGGCGCCGCCACAGTCTTCGTCGCTGGCGCTGAATACGGATACTCCTGCAACGGCTTCGCGCTCTCGACCCACGCCGTGTACCACAGGTTGAGCAGCATCTGCGTTCCCGCCGTCAGCCTGGAGTTCAGGAAGGCGAGACCCTCGGGCGTTCCCGCGTCTTGAAAGGCGCCGGTCTTCTCGAGTTGATAAAGCTTCTCGACCTGCGAGTTCGACTCCCAAAGGTATTTCACGTAATCGTGAAACGGATCGGCCAACGCCTGCGCCGGTTTCACGTCCTTGCTGAAATCCAGCTTTGCCAGGTTCGTCTTCAGAAACACGGTTTCGAAGTTCGAGTGCGACTGCTTGCTCGTCGTATACCCGTTCGGATTCGGCCCGGTCCAGCCGTTATAGTTCACCGTCGTGTGCATCGGATTTGCGCCGTCCGCAACATAATGCCCCAGCCATCCGGCATAGAACACGATGTTCTGCTCCACTCCGTCCGTCGGCTTGTTCTCCGCCTTCAGCCGCCGGTATTCGCGAAACGACACCTTCAGCCGGTCGTAGACTTCCAGGGTGATGTAAGGCTGTAGTCCGACCTTCTCCGGCAGAAAATCGTCGGCATGAGGGTCGCCGGCCGCGATCGCCTTCGCCCGCTTTGCGTACATCTTTTGATAGAACTCATAGCGCCCCGGAGGCAGTTCACCGATGCCCTCGATCCGCTCCAGATCGATGAAGTGGTCCGGTTCCTGCGCGCTCTTCACCGCGATATCTTCGCGATGACGCCACCGGTCCGGCTCCGGCCCGAGATACACGATGCGCTCGGCTCCCGCCATAAAGAACGCGGGCATGCTCGACGGCACATGCTGCACGGCCGCCCGATTAATCACCATATGGCCATCGTCTCCCCAGCCAAAAGCATACGGCTGCGACAGACACATTACGGCCACCATCAGAAACGCGATACGACGAATGTTGCTGGACATGAACTGAGTTTCCAGTTTCCAGTTTCAAGTTTCAAGTGAAAAAAAGATTACACCGTCGGACTCCAGTCCGGCGGGCCCTGTGTGCTTACTCGACTCATCTCAAGTCCCTCGGACCTCCGCTTCCTCCGCTACCTCTGCGTTCCCACAGCGCCGCCACCAAAAAACAAAAGCGCCCAGCACCGACCCAGTGCTGAGCGCTGATCACTGACCGCTGACGGCCGCAATTCCCCTACGCCGCCTTTCCCACGCGCGTACTCTCGCGCAACCGCTGATTGATCGCCTGCCAGTTCAAAACGTTCCACCACGCCGCCAGGTACTCTGGTCGCCGGTTCTGATATTTCAGGTAGTACGCGTGCTCCCAAACGTCGTTTCCGAAGATCGGATACTCGCCATTCATCAGCGGAGAATCCTGGTTCGCCGTCGAAATAATCTTGTACTCCCCGGTGCCGCTTCGCACCAGCCACACCCAGCCGCTGCCAAACTGCTTCGCTCCGGTTTCGTTGAACTTCGTCTTGAAATTGTCGAACCCGCCAAACGACCCTTTGATCAAGCTGGCCACGTCGCCGTCGGGATCGCCTCCGCCATTCGCCTTCATGATCTCCCAGAACATCGTATGGTTCACGTGTCCACCGCCATGATTGCGCACCGCCGTGCGTATGTCCTCCGGCACGCTGTTGATCTTGCGAAGCAGGTCCTCGGCCGGGTTCTTCGCCAGTTCCGGATGTTTTTCAATGGCGGCATTCAGGTTGGCCACATAGGCCGCGTGATGCTTGTCGTGATGCAGGTGCATCGTCTGCGTATCGATGAACGGCTCCAGCGCCGAATAATCGTATGGAAGCGGGGGTACCTCATAAGCCATGATTCGTCCTTCCTCCTGTCGCTCAAATGGATGGCAAAACTCCATCGGAGGATTCATCCGTTTCGGAGCGTTTTCAACAGCTTGTCATCCCGCCCCGCAGCTTGTCATCCTGAGCCGCAGGCGAAGGACCCATGCATTTCGCCCTTACCACCACCACTCTTCACCCCCACCACAGCTCTTGTCATCCCGAGCCGCAGGCGAGGGACCTGCTTTTCGTCCGCACCACCACCACTCTTCACCCCCCACCACAACTCTTGTCATCCCGAGCCGCAGGCGAAGGACCCCTATTGCCACCACAATGCTCACGCCCGTCACCCATCAAAAAGCGGCCTTGTCATTTTTGGAAGTAATCCCCGCGTTCGCCAAACTGTTCTACTGCGCAACCTTTGCACCGCCCCATGTGCATTTATTCACGACTTAACCCGCTCCAGCTTTATTAGCCGATTTTTAATTTGAGGCTCTTACCTAACCGTGTTCTAATTCAGCTTCTCACAATTTTTCAGTCATAACTGACACCCTCCCTTTTTATGCCGGAAGGTGTGCGCAAAAAATACAGCCGGAGTAACCCAAGGCTCACGGCGCGCAAAACGGTGAGATCGATAGCAAGAGACGCATCCGGGAGATCCACGCTCCGCGGAATGCGAACTAAGCTTTTTTGGGAACAGTCGCTCAAGGAGATCAAGAGAACGCCTATAAAACACAAAAACTACGTGCGCTTCGTGACCCTGTTGCTGTGCTAGTGCTGCTTGGCATCGCGGCGTTGGCGCAAGACAACGGACGGAGGCATTGGTGGAACCGTTGCCGATCAGCAGGGACTGGTCATTCCCAGCGCAATGGTCAAGACCACCAATACCGGCACTAACCTTGTACAATCCGCAACAACGAATGCATTGGCTACTTCCGGGTCGGACTCAATTGCAGCCCGGCCCTACAGCCTCGCGGTGAAAACAACGGCTTCGCCCATTATCGAAAAGATTGCCTGACGGTCGGCAGGTTGAACCCTGTGAATGCAAGCCTGAAGATCGGAACGAACGAACACATCGCGGTCACCGCCGAAGCGCCGCTCATCAACGTAACTTCCACCGAGTCTCGCAGCCACAAACAACGAGAAGGCGATTCAAAACCTGCCCATCAACGGCGGCCGCTGGTCCAGTTTGCCCTGCTCACCCCTGGCGTTGTCAGCGACGCGACGGCTGTCGGACTCTTCAGCGTTCGCGGCATGAGCCCGCTGCGTTAACAACATGATGGTTGACGGCGCCGACAACAACAACTATTACTTGGCTCCGCACGCGGCCACACTCGTATCGCCAGCAACATCAGCTCCGACGCTATCCAGGAATTCCAGGTCGCCGCCACCAACCTCCTCCCGGAATCCGGTCGCGCTGGCGGCGGCGCCGTCAACGCCGTTATTCGCTCCGGTGGAAACAACATGCATGGCGACGCGTTCTACTACTATCGCGATCAGAACATGATGGCACAGGACCCGTTCGCGACATTCAAGCCCAGCGAGCGCCGTCAACAGTTCGGCGTCTCCCTCGGCGGCCCAATCAAGAAAGACAAACTCTTCTACTTCGTCAACTGGGATCAGCAGCTTCGCACCGATCCACTGATGATTGTTGATCCGAGAAACTACCTGACCAGCGGCCGTCCCACCTGCGCCATCCCAACGGCATGTACTGCCACTGAAACACAGAACCAGACATGGTTCGATGACGGATCTAAATACATGCTGGCGAACGCTTTCCCCGGCGGCGTGGTCGGAGGCACTCTGCCGCGCAAGCAGAATCAGTACACGGGACTGGCCAAGGTTGATTACCTCCTGAACCAGAGCAACACCTTGTCCGTCACTTATAATCGCCTCTACAGCCACGCTCCTTATGGCATTCAATCCGCCCTCACCCAGGTAGGTATGGGCAGCGATGGCTCGGACGACGTTCGCGATCACACCTTGACGGCGCGCCTCACCTCCACCTTCACCCAGAACATGATCAACGAGTTCCGTTTCTCGTTCATGAAGGGCAGCTCGGCTTCCAGTCCTCGGCTCAATCGGGTCCCAACGTGATTGCCGGTCCCTCTGGAAGTCAGCTTTCATTTGGCACCGCGACCTATCTCCCGCGCGTAGCTTTGCCCAGCGAACAGCACGAGCAGTTCGCCAACAATCTGACTTTCACCCACGGCGCGCACACCTTCAAATTCGGCGGCGAACTGATCCGCGTCAACGACAACATTAACAACCTCGCCTATGCGGCTGGCGCTTACAGCTACGACACCCTGACCCTTTTGGGCAAGGATGTGGACACGAACGGCACCGCTAAGTCCTATTACAGCTACACCCAAGGTTTCGGCTTGCCCGGCGCTCAGTTCTCGATCTACAACTGGGCCGGCTTCGCTCAAGACCAGTGGCGCGCTGCTCGTCGCCTTACCTTGAATTACGGTATGCGCTACGATTACGAGCAATTGCCTGATCCACGGAATTTCAATCCGAATGCGGCCATTCCTCAAACCCAGCACTTCAATGCTGATAAGACCAACTTCAGCCCCCGTATCAGTGGTGCTTATGATCTGTTCGGTACCGGCAAAACGGTCGTGCGCGCTGGGTATGGTATGTACTACGCCATTACACCGGCGGGTACCATTTCTGATGCCCTTCGCAACACCGGGTTGAATGATCCAACCAAGGCTACCGTGAAAATCTCGCTGCGTGGAGCTGGCGCCAGCGGCACCGCCGTTCCTGGTGCTCCGGCGTTCCCCACCGTCCTTCCCAGCGACTTCCTAAGCACTTTCACCGGCACGATCCCCGCGGCCAGCGTCTCGCGTTTGTCGACCGGCTTGCAGCGTCCGCGGATTCAGAACATCAACGTTGGCATTGACCAGCAGTTCGGCACGAACTATAAGCTGTCTGTGAGCTGGGTTCGCAGCCTTGGTAGTCGGCTACCCATGAACTACAACACGGCGCTGGATGCTTCCAACATCTCGCAAATCAACGTGCCTTGGGTTGCAGCTAGCGGTTGCACCCTGCCGAACAGTTCGACCCCTTGCAGCGATTTTCTGCCCTCAACCGTACCGCTGGCTGTTTACACGGGCTCGACCTACCCGGTGAATAGCAACGAAACTCGCTCCGTCAGCAAGAGCTGGTACGATGCTATGAACGTGGAATTCACCCGCCGTCTCGCCAAGGACTACCAGTTCCAGGTCGCCTACACCCTCGCCAAGGCCGAAGACCTTTCCGGTACTGGTGCTGGTTACGGCGGAGCTCCGGAAGTTTCCTATGGTGGCGGTTACGTTTACGACCAGTTTAATCTGGACGCAAACCGTGGCCGTTCCCCTATGGACGAAGAACACCGCTTGATGGTGAATGGAGTCTGGAACCTGCCGTTCGGCAAGAGCTCCAACAACTGGTATAACAAACTTGTTCGCGATTATCAGTTGAGCGGAGTCTTCAACGCCGAATCCGGCAGGCCGATCTCGGCGTTGATCTCCACAATGCCGTCCGCAACCATCATCAACGGTGGTGTAACTTACAAGAGCTTCTCCAGCTCAAGCTACGGAGGAACTAACGGACAGGGCGGCATGTCGATTATTCCCGGCCTTCCGCGCAATAGTTTCACCGGCCCCGCTGTGTACCGCACCGACATGCGCCTGTCGCGTGAAATTCACGTAACCGAGCGCGTCGCGGCGAAGTTCATGGTGGAAGGTTTCAACCTCTTCAATCACAGAAACTACACAAACTTCACTACGACTGCTTACTCGGTCTCGTATAGCGGCGGCACCTTCACTCTGAACCCGTACCTGACCAATGGCGTCTCAACCTTCATGCAACCGACTGGCGATAACTGGCCTCCGGATGGCACCGGCGCTCGTCGCTGGCAGCTTTCCGCTCGCGTCACGTTCTAACCTGAACCCAGTAACTACAACAACCGGCGGAAGCGCTTCGGCGCTGCCGCCGGTTTTCTTTCGTAGCGCCGCCGCCTTGTAGCGCCGCCGTCCCGGCGGCTGTCGTGCGGGCGTCCCGCCCGCGCCGCCTTCGTAGCCACTCTACCCGCGTGTCTTCGTGGTGCCACCGCCTTGGGGTGGCGGGTCCCGCCTTGTAGCGCCGGACTCCAGTCCGGCGGGCCCCTTGACTAGCCATGTCAAGTGCCAAACTAACCAACACCACGCCTAAGTAGTTGAAAACAAGCAGCAAATACTTGTTCCCGAATTGGCGGGCTTCCCCGCCAAACCTGCCATACTTGTAAGTAGAAGGGTTTTTCGAGCGCTGACCGCTGACCGCTTTTTTTAGATCGAGGTAGTTAACTGCCCTATTTTCAATCGCTTAGATTTCTCGAAAAATAGATCGACGAGCTAAGCTGTTATTTATCAACAGCTTGCATTTTTTGCGCTTGGGGGAGGGGGGTATCACAAACGACAACAGCTCTGAATACCTTAGAGGCACAACGCATTGAAAGTGCCCCCTTCCCCGCAGGGGAGGGTGTTCAAGAGGATGCTTCAGAGTTTCGGTTGTCGTTCTCGAAACTCGAAACTTGAAACTCTGAAACTATTTTTCTCCGAAACTATCTTTCTCCGATCATCGTGTGTACCGGTTCCGGCATCGGAGCCTCACCTTTGCGGTCGCGCCACAGGATCGCGTTCAGCACTTTCGTATCGACCGAATCGGCATGAGTGAAGTCCATCGCGGCGGATTCTTTCGCCCCTTGGCCCTTCTCCGGATTCATCGTGTAAATCAGTCGGTTGTCGCGATTTCTAACGTCAGCCGTGAACGCCGGTTGCGTCCCGTCGCCGCTGAACAGCGGGGCCATCACCGCCGCCCGCGCATCATTGTTGTTCATCGGAGGCAGCCCCAGCAGCACCTCCATCGTATGAATGAGGTTCACAGTCGTATAAAACGTATGGTCAACGAAAAACGCAGCGCCGTCCGTAGTCTCGCTCGTAGCGCCGCCGCCCGCCGTAGCGCCGGACTCCAGTCCGGCGGGCCCCGTTTTTTCTTCGCCTTTCCTTTGCGTCCTTTGCGTCCTTTGCGTTGAGCCTTTCGGCGACCACTTGCTGATCACCAGTGCAATCGACCGATGCGCATCCACGTGATCCGCTCCGTCCTGCGCGTCGTCTTCAAGCACGAAAATCGCGGTGTCGTCCCAATACGGAGAATGAGAAACCGCATCCGCGACGCGTCCCACCGCCAGGTCGTTGTCCGCCACCGCCGCCGACGGCGTCGCGAATTTCGGCCTCGTCCCGCTCGTGTGATCATTCGGCAGATCGCAGCACGATGAATTCCGGCATTTCCTGCTGCTTCCCTTCTTCGCCGCGCGCGCCTTCACGAATCCGGCAAACTCCCTCAGGAACTCATCCGCGCGCAGTTGGTCCGGATAATCCAGCCTGAAGTCCGGAAATAGGGGATCGAAATGTCCCTTTAGCTCCGGTTTGGTGGGCACATTGCGCCCCAGTATCGGTATCGGCCACGGATACGGCGACGGCCCTCCGCCCACATTGTCCGGCAGTTTCTCGCCGTTCTTGATAAACGTTCCCGGACACTTCACGCCTTTTGCCTGCGGCGCCA
Source organism: uncultured Acidobacteriota bacterium (assembly GCA_963777415.1). Lineage (GTDB taxonomy): Bacteria > Acidobacteriota > Terriglobia > Terriglobales > Acidobacteriaceae > JAEZPW01. Next base: position 32,061 of record CAVZQL010000007.1, on the reverse strand, counting down.
TTGCTTGCGGTGATAAAGGCTCGTTGACGATGTAATTGCACCACAGCGACGCCACGTACTCCCCGTAATGCCGGTAAGTCCGCTTGTTGCGCGCCAGGTTCGTCCAGATGTATCCCGTTCCCGGCTCGTTGACGTCCGGAATGTCGTCATCCATCGGGACGCGATTGGCAACCACGCCCTCGTAGTCGTACATGCGCTCGCGCCCGCGATAGTCGATCTGCCAGGTCTTCTCCGTGTAGTCGCTGGTGATCGCCGCCGTGGACCACACGTGCCCGTTCCCGCTGATCTCCCCCGAATCGTAGAAGTTGTCCAGCACGCCGAACTGCCGCGCCAGCTTGTGCTGGTTCGGCGTGATGTCCTCGCCATACATCACCAGCGACGGTTCGCCATTCGCCCCCGCAATGTCCCCAAACACCTGATCGTACGTCCGGTTCTCCTTGATGACGTAGATCACGTGCTTGATCGGCCCGTTCATTCCCGACTTCCGCCCGTCAGCGAACTCGATCCGATCCGTCCTTCCCGCCATCAGGTTCGACCGCTCCACTTCCTTGGTCAGCTCCGGCAGGTTCTTGAGCGCCTCGGCGATATTGACCCGCGCAACCGACCCGTGTATCAAGGAGGCGATGTACGTCCGCCCCGTGTCTCTGTTCGATCCCGGCGAATTAGGCGGCAGCTGCGCATCATTCGGCCCGGTCCCCTGCCCCTTGCCGCTGGCAATGAACAACTCGCCATCGTGAACAGCCAGCGCCGTGGGATACCACTCGGTAGGGATAAAGCCTTCAGGCATATGTAGGGCCGGCGTCCCGCCGGCTGTCGCGAGGACGTCCCGTCCTCGCTTGCTGCTTCCAACTGGGAAAACGGCGACTGAATCCGACGACGCATTCGCAACGAAAAGCGCATCCGCGGTCTGCGCCAGCGCGTTTGGATAAGCCCCACCTGAGCGCTGATCGGGAAGTCGGGTTGAAAGGTAGCGAACAACCCTGTTGCCTCCCGTCGGGATCACTGCCACTTCGTCCGTGTTCGATAAAGCGACGTAAAGGAAGCTTCCGTTCGCGCTCAGTAACATCTGGGTAGGGTGAGAGCCTGCCGCCCCCGCGGCTTTTGGCGAGTGCAATGGCAGATTTCGAACAGGTTTGCAGTTCGACCTCCCGCCGCAACTAAGATCAAGTTCCGCAATCCGTGAACCATTCCACAGCGACACCCACGCGCGGTTGTCGCCAGCGACCACAACTCCATACGGATACGCCGTCGGCACGCGCTCACTCGTACTTAGATCAAAACGGTGAAGCACCTTCCCGGTTCCAGCGTCGATCAGGAGAGCATCGTCAGACAAATTATCGGCGACGATCAACTGCTCCCCCTCGCCGCGCGGCTTAACCACCGCGATTCCCGCCGGATACGGAATCGCCTTATCCTCCGGCAGGTCTTTCCAAATGTTGTTCGACTTCTTGCCTGGTGCAAGCTGCTGCAATGGGATCTTGATGAACCGCTCTGGCGTCACCGCGCCGTTCTCGAACGCGTACACCGCGATGCCGTTGCCGGTATTTCCCGGCTTCTCCCCAAGTGGATCGGTGATCGACCCAACCGACGCGTACAGATGCTTACCGTCGCTGCTCCAGGCGAGTCCAAGGAAATAAGTCTGCTGTGCCCTCAGACCCAGACGCGGGTCAGGGAAGTCCTTCAACTCATTGGTCTTCAGATCGACGATCCCGATCGACTGCCGCCCCTTCGATTCCAGCGTCCCGTAGCCGTTATTAAGCACGGCGAGATAATTCCCGTCGGGCGAGATCACCATCGCGGTCGGAAGCGAGTTCGTCTGCTGCGGCACCCCCGGCACTGGCGCCAGCAACAGCTTGCTGGTAGGCAGCGGAATCTGTTTTTTGTCGTTAGTTGTTTCTTGCGCGAATGCGCAGGCAGCGAGGAGGACTACGACGAGTAAGCGTTTCATAAGATTTGTAATTTGCCAATTGTAGCTGCAACAGCAAATTACAAATCACCGGTTACAAATTACCTAATTAAAAGTGTGTTTCGGTCGCCAGTTCGCTTCCCGGCAGCGGATCCGGTTGATCCGCAATCAGGTCGGCCTGCACAACACGGCCGTTCGGATCGAGCACCATGCTCGACTCGCTGACCAGCACCGCCAGCAGGCTGCAGTGATCACTCCACCCCAGCATCGCCAGCTTCCCGTGCCTGTCCGCCGAGATACGCCCGCATTGCGGACACCACCACACCGTATCATTCGGCGCCATATCGTTGAATTCAGTTGGCATCGCCATTTCCGGCATTGTAACTCACTTCGCTCGGCTTTCCGGCCTTCCGGCCTGAGATCTCAAACTGTCTTCTCAAACTGTCTTCTCACTTTGCCGTCAACGCTCGCCCGTGGTGGTGCACATGCTCCAGCACCGTCGCGACCGACAGAGTGATGTCGTTGTCACCTGGAACCACGATGTCCGCATTCTGTCGCGTCGGACGAACATAGATGTTCGCCATCGGTTGCACCGTTTCGGTGAATTGCTGGACCACCGACTCCCGCGTCCGTCCGCGCTCGCGCGTGTCACGGTAGATGCGGCGTTCCAGGCAAGGTTCGTCCTCAAGGTCGACAAAAACTTTGGTCCCAAACAGGTGGCGCACGTCCTCCCAGTAGAGGACGAACAGCCCCTCGACCACGATGAACTCTCGGTGCAGCGGTCCGTCTGCCCCGCCCGGCAACTCCAGTTGCCCGCTCCCGTGCCCTGGCGTAATCCGCTCCACCTCACTGGTCCGTGAGTGCGTCGCAAAATCATAGACAGGACGCTCGATCGGCCTTCCCTCCGCCAACTCGCGCAGATGCTGAACAAATAGATCATGGTCGAGCGCGGCGGGTTCGTCAAAATTGAAGCGATCGCGCTGCTCCATCGTCAGATGGCCAAGCTCGACGTAGTAACAGTCCAGCGGCAACAGCGTGGCATCCAGCGCCCGGAACAAATGCCGCGATAGCTCTGTCTTCCCGGCGCACGACGGTCCGGCAACGCCGATCAGGTAAGGTTTGTGGGGTTGAGAGGTGTCAGTCATGTGTAGCTCAGGTATTTAGGTATTTAGGTACTTAGGTATTAAGGTATTTGGCATTCGGTTGTTAGAGTTCAGCAATGCACTTCGGAGTAGCTACTACCTAAATACCAAATACCCAACTACCTGCTTTTCGCCATCTGCGGAATCACCGCCCGCAACAGCGCGACAAATTGTCCGCGCACGCGCTCGCCGGTTTCGAGGACTTCCTCATGCGTGATCGGTTGATCGAGGATTCCCGCCGCCATGTTCGTCACGCAAGAAATCGCGAGGCATTTGATTCCCATGTGCCGCGCCACGATGACTTCGTTGACCGTGCTCATGCCGACCACGTCCGCGCCAATCGTGCGCAGGAAACGTATTTCGGCTGGCGTCTCGTAAGTCGGCCCCGGCAGCGCGCAATACACGCCGCGAGAAACTTCGACTCCCAAGCGCCGCCCTTCGCGTATCGCCATCTCCTGGTACTCAGGATCGTACGCATGGCTCATGTCAAGAAAGCGTACGCCGAACCGCAAGTCGTTTGGCCCGCCCAATGGATTCTGCCCACTCAGGTTGATGTGGTCTTCGAGCACCACCAGGCATCCCTGCTTGAGCTTAGGGCTGATCCCTCCCGCCGCATTGGTCAGGATCGCCGCGCCTATTCCCATTCGTCCGAACACGCGCATCGGAAACACGATGTCTTTAACGCCGTGGCCCTCGTACAGATGAACACGGCCCTGCATCGCAGCAACGACCACCTCGCCCACCTTGCCGATGACAAGTTGTCCGGCGTGACCCTCGGCCGTTGGCTTCGGATAATGCGGTATATCGGCATAGGGAATGCGAACCGCGTCTTCGAGTTCGTCGGCAAATCCGCCCAGTCCCGAGCCGAGCACAAGCGCAATCTCAGGACGCAGCTTGGTCTTCGACAGAACGAATTGTGCCGCCTGCTCGGCGCGATCAAATTCAGTGGTCATCTTTTCGCTTGTTGCGGCCATAATCATCGGTTCATCACCTTGGGAGCGCTTTCACCACGGAGGCACAGAGACACGGAGAAAAACGAAGCCCTTTTAAAATACCTCTCCGTGCCTCCGTGCCTCCGTGTCTCCATGGTAGGTTTTCTACCGCATCAATATCCCCACGATGCTCGCCGACATCAGGTTCGCCATTGTTCCCGCCAGCATGGCGCGCAATCCGAGTCGCGCCAGGTCATCGCGCTTGTTCGGAGCCAGCGCCCCGATGCCTCCGATCTGAATGCCGATCGAGCTGAAGTTCGCAAAGCCGCACAGCGCGAACGTCGCAATCGTGAACGACCGTGGATCGAGTGCCGTCTTCATCGGCCCGAGCTGCGAGAACGCCACGAACTCATTGATCACCATGCGCGTTCCGAGCAAATTGCCGATTGTCAGGCAATCCTTCCATGGCACGCCGATCACCCACGCGATCGGAGCGAAGAGCGGCCCTAGAATGGCCTGCATCGAGCCGGGTACCCAATGAATGTGGCCATGCGTCCACCCGAGTATCCCGTTCAGCATGTACACAAGGGCCAGGATCGCGATCAGCATGGCCGCGACGTTCAGCGCCAGATGCAGACCATCGGTGGTGCCGCGGGCGATAGCGCCAAGCACGTTCGCGTCTTTCGGCATTTCGACGTTCTTGATGTCGAACTCGGGCGATTCCGCCACCGCCGCGCCGGGTTTGATGTCGTGCGTCCCAGTCACCGGGACTTCCGTTTCCGGAACCAGCATCTTCGAAATCAAAATCGTACCCGGAGCGGTCATGATCACGGCTGCCAGCAGGTGACTAGCTTCCATGCCGAACGCAATGTACGCAGCCATGATGCCCCCCGACACGTGCGCCATGCCCGCGGTCATGATGGTCATCAGCTCGGACTTCGTGCAGTAGGGAAGGAACGGACGAATCGTCAGCGGAGCCTCTGTCTGGCCGATGAAAATGCTGGCCCCGACGTTGAGCGACTCAGCTCCGCTGGCGCCCATCAGATGCTCCATCACCCACGCGATCCCTTTGACCAGCACCTGCATGACGCCGAAGTAATACAACATCGCGAAGAATGCGGAGACGAAAATAATGGTCGTCAACACCGTGAACGCGAATACTCCGCCCGGTTTTCCCAGGTCACCAAATACGAATGTCGAACCCGCCACGGCGCAGCCGAGCAACTTGGTCACGGCATCGCCCGCAGCCTTGATTGCTACCCGCCCCCATGGTACCCGGAGCACAAACAGGGCAAAGGCAAACTGCAGTCCAAGTCCCCAAAGAACGGTCTTCAACTTGATGGATCGGCGGCTTGTCGAAAAAGCGTACGCCAACCCCATCATCGTTGCGATGCCGAGCACACCCACAAATCGGCCCATAACTCTCTCCTGTAGGCAATCACGCTAGATCGGCAAGTCTGACGGAAATCTCGTCTCAAGCTCGAGGTCTAGTTCTGATCGTGATTAGCCGAATAATCTCAACTACCAAAACCAACGCAATTGCATTTACGACCCAAGTCACAGTCGCAGCAATTGCCAAGGGCATTTCTGTGAATCGATCTATCAGAGGCATTGCTAAACAAGAAACAATAATCAAAAGCCCACGATAGTGCTTTGATAGTCCTATCTTGGGGTTGATTACGTAAGGCATCAGGACAGTTATCACGACTACACCGGACACGAATAGCGCGACCAATGTGTCTCGTGCTATTTGCCGCGTCATATCAGTCAGTTCCTCCTGCCCTTGTCCCGATGAACTCGGTCGGTTCCGGCACGCTATCGGCGTTGCTTGCTGCCGCAGCTTTTGCTGCCAACTCGGCACCCTCGATCACTCGATGGATCAGCGGTTGCGGCATATAACGCGCTGCCGTGCTGACATGGTACGCGTCTTCAATCAGTTTGCGCGCCTCGCCCAACCGCTTGTCGGAGTTGAAGTACACCGTGCAAATCGCCTCGCCCTGCGCCACCGCATCTCCGACTTTTTTGTGCAGCATGATGCCGACCGCTGGATCGACCGAATCTTCTTTCTTCTCGCGCCCGCCGCCGAGAACGCAACTCGCCGTGCCGATCTGCTCGCAGCCGATGCTGGCGACGTATCCAGTCGCGTTGCTGAGAATGCCCACTTGGTGCGCAGCCTGCGGCAGCCTCTTCGGATCGTCCACCACCAACGGATCGCCGCCTTGTATTTGAATGATCTCGCGGAACTTCTCCAGCCCCGCGCCATTGGCAATCAGGTCAGCCGCCAATTGTTTGCCCGCATCGACGGTCTCCGTGCGTCCGCCCAGGTAGAACATCCACCCGCACAGCTCGATCGAAAGCTCGCGCAAATCCGACGGCCCCTCACCACGCAGCACGTCTATACACTCGACTACTTCCAGCGAATTGCCGACGGCGCGGCCCAGCGGTTGATCCATGTCCGTAATCAGCGCCACCATCTTCTTGCCCATGCGCCGGCCGGTCTCGACCATCAGCTCGGCCAGGTAGACCGCATCTTCTTCCTTCTTCATGAACGCGCCCGAGCCGGTCTTGACGTCGAGCACCAGCGCATCGACCCCCTCCGCCAGCTTTTTGCTCATGATAGACGCGCAAATCAGGTAAGGGCTCTCAACCGTCCCGGTCACGTCACGCAGCGCATAGAGCTTTTTGTCCGCCGGAGCGATCTCTTTCGTCTGCCCGATCAGTCCGCAGCCGACCTTATCCAGCGCCTTGATGAACTGCTCAAGCGACAGATTGACGTCGAATCCGGGGATCGATTCCAATTTGTCGAGCGTGCCGCCCGTGTGCCCAAGCCCGCGCCCGCTAATCATCGGAACCTTCAGTCCGCCAGCCGCGACAATGGGAGCGAGGACGAGCGATGTTTTATCTCCGACGCCGCCGGTCGAGTGCTTGTCCACTTTCACTCCGGACAGCGCCGAAAGATCGAGGATCTCGCCCGAATGGAGCATGGCCTCGGTCAGCGCGGTAAGCTCCGCCTTGCTCATTCCGCGCAGCACCACGGCCATCAGCCACGATGCGACCTGGTAGTCGGGAATTTCCTCCCGCGTATAGGCCCCAACGATGTGGTTAATTTCCTCGCGCGTCAGTTCGAGCCCGTCGCGCTTTTTCCGGATCAGATCAACAAGACGCATGAAAACCTTTCGCTCAGCAGGAGGCCTCAAACAGAAATCCGTACGGCAGCAAGTCCGAAGCGAGCACTTCCTCAATGCCGCTCTTGCCCTGGAACAGCACGACCGCACTGGGTCCAAACTCAAAAATTACCTGGCGGCAAGCGCCGCAGGGCGAGCAAGGCCCTTCAGGATTGCACCACACGGCGATGGCGCGGATATGCATTCCGCTGCCCTCGGCCGTAACCGCCGTAAAGATCGCTGTACGCTCCGCGCAATTCGTGAGCCCGTAGGAAGCGTTCTCCACGTTGCAGCCGGTGTACACGTTCCCGTTCTCGGTCAGCAGCGCCGCTCCCACCATGAACTTGGAATAGGGGGCATACGCGCTCGTGAGTGCCGCTTTTGCTTTTTCGAGCAGCAGATCGCGTTCTGCCGGCGATAGCTGGGTTCTGGTCGAGTCGTTCATCGGTGAGGTAGACATAAGTCTCCGGACTTGAATTGCGCAGAATCACACGCCCGCAAGCTACGCCACGCATGCGCGGCCGAGCCTACGGCATCATTCAGAAAAGCTAAGATAAAGGGGAATTAGAAGTGAGAAGATGCTGCTAGTCAAGCGGATAAAACGTTTGGCCCTCGTAGCGCCGCCGTCCCGGCGGCTGTCGCGCGGACGTCTCGTCCGCGCCCGCGTCCGGTGCCCCACGTTCGCGAAGCTGACGCGGAACATCAACCGCGCCACTCCCGGTGTGAAACCTGTTTACGATTCTTTACGCGGTCTGCTAAATGTTTTTGGTGCAAGCCTTCAAAACTAAGGCTCTAATAAGGAGGTCTCGCCACGTATAAGGATGAGTGAGTCTGCACAAATGACATCAACTGAAAACGGAACGTCGGCGGTTCGCCTACGCGCGCTCAACCGCCATTACACGATGGGCACAACCACCATTCGCGCCGTCGATGGCGTTGATCTCGACATCGCCACAGGTGAGTTCGTTGCCCTGATCGGCAGCTCTGGCTCCGGCAAATCAACTCTGCTCAATCTGATCGCCGGCCTCGATCGCCCCACCTCGGGCGCGGTCGTCGTGCAAGGCCGCGATCTGGCCCAAATGACCTCCGAAGAACTCGCACGCTACCGGCGCGAGACCGTCGGCATCGTTTTCCAGGCATTCAATCTCATTCCGTCCATGACCGTGCTTGAGAATGTCGAACTCCCCATGCGCTTCGCCGAAGTCGAACGCGGCCTCCGGCAGCAGCGCGCCAAAGACGCTGTCGAGCGCGTTCGTTTGGGATCGCGCCTTCTCCACCGTCCCGTCGAACTCTCCGGCGGCGAGCAGCAGCGTGTTGCCCTTGCCCGCGCCCTCGTGAACCGCCCGTCCCTCCTGCTGGCCGACGAGCCCACCGGCAATCTCGACAGCAAAACCGGCGAGGAAATTCTCACGCTTATTCGCGAACTTAACCAGACACTGAACATGACCGTCGTCATGGTTACTCACGAGCGCCATCTTGCCGAGCGCTTCGCGCAGCGCATCACTTCCATGGCCGACGGAAAGCTCGTCGCGGGTGCCGCACCCTTCCCTGCAGGGGAGGGTGCGATTCATTCCGCTGCTGTCGAGGAGAGCACCCTATGAAAATGCAGGACGCGCTCGAACTCGCAACCCGCAATCTGCGCGAATCCGTGCTGCGGAACTCGCTCACCACACTCGGAATCGCCGTAGGCGTCGCATCGCTCGTCGCCATGCTCTCGCTCGGCATCGGACTCCAGCAACTCGCGAACCGCCGCCTCACGCGCTCCGGACTCTTTGACACCATCATCGTCACCTCCAAGCGCGACTTCGACTTCGATCATCCGCGGGCACGGCCGTCCCGGGATGCCAACGCCGCTAAGAGCCGCGTGCTCGACGCCGACGCTCGCGATGAAATCTCGAAGGTCGGCAACGTCATTGAAGCGACTCCCGAGATTCGCTTTATGACCGAGGTCCGCTATGCCAACGAGCCCAGCGTTGCGGGCGTCAGCGGACTCGCCCCCTCGGCCCGCCAAAACGAAGCCTTCGACAACATGCAGGGTAAATTCTTTTCCGGCCCCGAGGCGCAGGAAGCCATCGTCGTCGCCGAGTTTGCGAAACAACTGTCACCGCAGAATCCTGCCGACGTGATCGGCAAGGACCTCACCGTCATCTATGCCGAGCGCCAACCGTCCAGCACGTCGGGCAAGGACGCCTCCAGCTCCAGCGACTCCTCCGATTGGGGATTCACCGTCACCCGCCGCGAACAGCCGTTCCGCATCGTCGGCATCGTGCAGGAGCAGCCCTACGGCGGTTTCCGTGGAATGGCGCGCTCCAGTGTTTTTCTCCCCATCCAACTCGCGGAAAAACTCAACGTCATGCAGGGTTCGGACCTGCGTGGCATCACCCGCGACCGTCCCGGCTCGCGAACGTACGCCAGCATCAGCGTCCGGGTCGACAATCCCAACCGCGTGCAGGCGGTCGAGGACCAGATCAAGTCACTCGGCTTCGGCACGTTTTCGTTGCTCGACGCCACCCGCGACATGCGCCGCTTCTTCGCCGTGCTTGACGCCTTCCTCGGAATCTTCGGCAGCCTCGCGCTGGCCGTAGCCTCGCTCGGCATCGTGAACACGCTGGTGATGGCAATTCTCGAGCGCCGCCGCGAGATCGGTATCATGAAGGCCATCGGTGCCAGCGATCAGGACGTCCGCCGCCTCTTCTTCGCCGAAGCCGGAGCCATGGGCGTCGTCGGAGGCGCGCTCGGCGTTACCCTGGGCTGGGCCATCGGCCACGTCATCAACTTCGGCACCAACATCTATCTCACGCGCCAGCAGCTTCCGAGCGAAAATGTCTGGGTAGTCCCCTGGTGGCTCGTCGTCGGGGCCATCGGCTTCTCGATCCTTGTTACGCTGCTCTCGGGACTCTATCCCGCCTCGCGCGCAGCCAAGCTCGACCCGATCCAGGCGCTGAGGTACGAATGAGCGAAGTGACGAGTTGGTGATTTGGTGATTGATGATTGAAAGACTGATCCGCTTCATCCTTGCTGGTGCCCCACATCTGCCCGGTTTTGGCAGATGTGGGAATGCGCTTGGCGCACGGTGCCCCACGTTCGCGCAGCTAACGTGGGTACTTGGCAGATGTGGGATAGTGTTACTCCTGTGCGCAGCGGCATTCCTCGGCATCGCCGTCCCCGCTCACGCCGCCGGACGCGTCGAGTGTGCCACTGTCAAAAGCCGCATCATCGGACATCCCGTGCGTTACTGCGCCTTGCTGCCCGACAGCTACGGTACTGACCCGACCCGTCGTTACCCCATCCTTTATTACTTGCATGGACTCGGCGAGAACCAATCGTCTCTCGTCGACTCTGGCGGCTGGAACATCGTCGAGAACCTCCGCGAGTCCGGCAAGATCGGCGACTTCCTGATCGTGACTCCTGATGGCGATCGGACGTTCTACATCAACTCGCGCGACGGCAAGGTTCGCTACGAAGACTTCTTCATTCATGAATTCATTCCCGCCATAGAAACCAAGTACCGCGTCGAGCGCACCCGCGCCTCACGCGGCATCTCGGGCACTTCGATGGGCGGCTACGGAGCGCTGCGTTTCGCCTTCAAATATCCGGAGATGTTCTCTTCCGTGAGCGCCCATGCTGCAGCGCTTTACAAGAAACTGCCTCAGCGCATCGTCGAGGCCGCCAACGAACACGCCGATGACATCGACATGGGTGGCCTTTTCGGAGTGCCTATCGACCAGCAGTTCTGGTCGCGCAACACCCCTTTCACGCTCGCAAAGCTCAACGCAGCCAAACTCAAGCGCATGAAAATCTACTTCGACTGCGGCGATCAGGACGACTTCGGCTTCGACGAGGGTGCCCGCCAACTCGATGCATTGTTGACCTCGCTCCGCGTGCCGCACGAATTCCACATCTACCCCGGCCGCCACGACTGGATTTTCGTCGCCCAGCACTTTCCCGAATCGCTCGAATTCCAGTCCCGCGCGTTCCAGTCCCGCGCGCTCAAGCAGTAGAACGAACCGGTGCCCCACGTTCCGCCGATCCCTGAAGCGGAGCGGCTAACGCGGAGAAGTTCCCAACACGTCATCATGTTGCATTCTGGTTACCTCTCCACCCCTCCCCCGCCTCAATCTGTGGCAATGAACTTCTAAAGGACTTAGCTCTGGTTACTGACTGGTCCTCATACTGATTGACTGCGCCACGCCGCGAATGTGAGAAGTTTACTACTGCGTCACCTGTGCGCTCTGCGCTTGCCGTGAGAACATGGTCGTCCCTGACAAGCTTACGAAATTGAATGTAGCAGCAGTTGCGGGAAGTGAACAAAGGGCGCGGATAATTTACGAAAACGGAACACGGAAGCCCACATCTGCCAAACCGGGCAGATGTGAGGCACCGGGCTATTTCCTTGTAGATTACGATGGTTCACATGCTTTGACTGGCGACCTTCGTCTTCTCCGTTGTCACAATATGAAGCACAACCTCGTTGGCGCTGATAGTCGGACGTGCCGCACTTCGCAACTCAGCAGGTTAACGCTTTCCCGCGCCCGGGAACACAAACAAAATAGCCAATCCGCCAAAGTCCCTTTTTCGGATACTTGCAACTTCTTGATAGCGCTTTAGCTTGGCCACATCCGACCAAATATCGCCCACCGGACCATCGGGGTACCATAATTTGATCTCTATCGCAAACCTACAGGGCAGCCACAGATTCGCTGCGCCGGGTCTTGCTGACTATCAAGAATCGCCACATCAAATCTATCGCATGTCTCCCCTCGAAATCGTGGGATATTCGGATTTGACGGGATTAATGGTCGGGTTATAACCCAACAGTTTGGGCAAGTCGGCCGATTTCGAACCGAAAGCGAGGTCTCTGAAGTTGTCCCTCAAAGTTGCGAAAAGTGCACATTGCAAGTCTGACTCAAACAGATAATCGGCAGGATTGTTGGAGAAATCAGATACAACATTTCCAATGGCTGATTCTATTCGATCAAGAAATGATTTGTCGTTCATGGCAACACATTATGCTCCTCCTGCCCCTATGTTCCAAGCAGAGAAGCTGTGGACAGTTGACATCTGTATGATCGACGCAAACGCATATTCGCGAGTCCAGCTCGCAAATCGCAGCATCAAGACAATAAGTGATCTTTTGATCTGATGGTGTGTTGATCTTTCGTAGATCTAGCCGATCGCCCGATCCTCAGATCATCAGATCATCAGATCAATAGATCTTCATGAGCACTGTTACTGAAATCCCGCAAGTCACGCGCACTCAACCGTCAGCCGACTCGGAACGTGAGCGCATCTTCGACGCCTTTCGCCGCTGGGGCTATCTCGAAGCCGACCTCGATCCGCTGAACAAGTCGCTTCAACCCGTGAGCTATCCCGAACTGGACGCCCTCACCGGGCCGCTCGCCGACGAGGCTCGCCGCATTTACTCCGGCACCATTGGCGCCGAGTTCATGCACATTGCCGACCCCGAGCGCCGCCGCTGGATTCAGCAACGACTCGAATCCCCCGCGCCTGAAGTCGATCGGCAATACGTTCTCGAACGCCTCATCCGGGCCGACCTTTTCGAGCAGGTACTTCAGGCGCGCTATCTCGGAACCAAGCGCTTCTCGCTCGAGGGCGTCACCGCACTGGTTCCGCTGCTCGACGAAATGTTGCGCGGCGCGGTCGAACACGACTCGGTCCAGATGGTGCTCGGCATGAGCCATCGCGGACGTCTCAACCTCATGTGCCACATTGCCAACCGTAGCGCCTCCGAGATCTTCGCCAACTTCGAAGACGTCGATCCTCGCAGCGTGCTCGGCGGCGGCGACGTGAAGTATCACATGGGTTCGACCGGCGAGTACGTCACTAAAGACGGTGGCAAGATCAACATCCATCTCGTATCCAACCCGAGCCACCTTGAAGCCGTCGATCCCGTCGTCATGGGACGCGCCCGCGCCAAGCAGCTTCGCATCGACGACACCACTGGAGCGAAGATTCTCCCCGTCACCATTCACGGCGACGCCGCTTTTGCTGGGCAGGGTATCCTCGCCGAGACCCTCAATTTCGGCGGCCTCAACGGCTATTCGACCGGCGGCGCAATTCACGTCATCGGCAACAACCTCATCGGCTTTACGGCCAATCCATGGGAAACCAGTTCCTCCCGCTTTGCCTCCGATGTCGCCAAGCGTCTGCCGATTCCGATCTTCCACGTCAACGGCGAAGACGTGGACGCCGTCGTCCACGTGGCCCGCATCGCCCTCGAATATCGCTACGCGTTAGGAAGCGACGTGGTTGTCGATCTCATCGGTTACCGCCGCCACGGCCACAGCGAAGTGGACGACGCTTCCATCACGCAGCCCATGCTCTACGCCAAGATCAAAGAGCATCCGCCGTTGTGGGAGATCTACGCCAAAAACTCCGGCATCGACGCGGCCCAGATTCTCGAACGCGTCCGCAACGAATTTGAACACGCACTGGCCGATGCCAAGAAGCGTCAGAAGCGCCCTACGCTCCGTGAGCTACCCTCGTATTGGGACCCTTACAAGGATGGACGTTTCAAGCCCGAGTACGAAGTCACCACCGGTCTGCCCAAAGAAGAACTCGCTCGCATCGCTGACGGCATCGCAAGTTATCCGTCCGACTTCCACATACACCCAAAGATCAAGAAGCTGCTTGAGCAGCGCGCCGAGATGGGACGCGGCAAACGCCCCGTGGATTACGGCATGGCCGAAGCCCTCGCCTTCGGATCGCTTCTCGTCAACGGCACCCCCGTCCGCCTCAGTGGGCAGGACTCTAAGCGCGGCACCTTCAATCAGCGCCACTCCACGCTGATCGACATCGAAAACGAAAACGAATACATCCCACTCGCACATTTAACAGACGGGGTGCCGCACCCTTCCGGTCATCTCACAAATGGGGTGCCGCACCCTTCCCCTTTAGGGGAGGGTGCGTCTGCAGGGGAGGGTGCGCCCGGTCAAGCCCGTTTCGAGGTCTATAACTCTGAACTCTCCGAAGCCGGCGTCCTCGGCTTCGAATACGGCTACAGCCGCGACTATCCCGAAACGCTAGTGCTCTGGGAGGCGCAGTTCGGCGACTTCGCCAACGGCGCGCAAATCGTCATCGACCAGTTCATCAGTTCGGGCGAAGACAAGTGGGGCCTGCTCAGCGGGATCGTTCTCCTCCTCCCTCATGGCTACGAAGGACAGGGCCCCGAACACTCGAGCGCGCGCATAGAGCGCTACCTGCAACTCGCCGCCAAGGACAACATCCAGATCGCGCAGCCTTCGACTGCCGCGCAATACTTCCACCTTCTGCGGCGGCAGGCTCTCCGCAAGTGGGTGAAGCCGCTGGTGGTCTTCACCCCCAAAAGCATGTTGCGCCATCCCGATGCCGCGTCTAAAATCGACGACTTCGAGCTGCCGCATTTCCGCAACGTGCTTCCCGACGCCGAGGTTCAAAACGCCGAGCGCATCCTCGTCTGCACCGGCAAGATCGGCCACGAACTCCGCGCCGAGCGCAAGAAGCGCAAAGACACGAAAACGGCTATCGTGTTCGTCGAACAACTGTTCCCGTTTCCGGAAGCCGAAATCGCACAGGCGATCTCGCAGCACCCCAACGCCCGCGAAGTCGTCTGGGTGCAGGAGGAACCGGCCAATATGGGCGCGATGTGGTTCATGCTGCCCAGGCTTCGCCGGCTGGCCGCTCCCAAAGCCGTGCTGTCGGTGAAGCGTTCGGCCAGCGCCAGTCCCGCAACCGGATCGGCGAAAGCCCACGAACTCGAGCAGAAGACGCTGCTCACACTGGCGTTCTCATAAGACGCCCGCCGCAACTCTGATCGCCTCAACGAGCTAAGTGGTAATACCACTTAGCTCAAACCTCCAAATCCTGGCGGCTCATTTTTCAGCCACTCAGGGCTTGGCCCATAACGCCTGCCAGAGTAGAATTGAGGCCAGAGTACATGGTTCGGCGATAATTCTACGCAGCCTACGCAAGACCCGACTGGACGGATGTGCTCGCAGGGCACTGTGCGATGCAGATGAAGTGAGTGGTATTACCAACACCAAAAGTAGCGCCGGGCTCCAGTCCGGTAGTTTCGCAGGAAGGTCAGAGGTTTCATCGTGATTGGAAAAGGTTCCGTTGAACAATTCCTAACGAATGACGAAGTCCGCCAGATCGTAGCCGAGGCCGTCTCGTCCGCCGCTTTCGACGGCAAGCGCTTACTGGTCCTCATCCCCGACGGCACCCGCACCATGCCGATGCCGCTCATGTTCGATCTTCTTCAGGAACTGCTCAAACCGCGCGTGAAGGCACTCGATTACCTCGTCGCGCTCGGCACCCACGCCCCCATGACCGATGCCCAGCTCTCGAAGCTCATCGGCCAGACCGTGGTGAACGAGATGGTGGGCGACACCCACATCTTTAATCATCACTGGGAAGACCCGGCCAACTTCGCCACACTCGGTGCGGTTCCGGCGAAAGAGATCGAGCAGCTCACCGGCGGCCTGATGTCCAAAGACGTCCCCGTCAGCCTCAACAAACTCATCTTGGACTACGACCAGATCGTCATCTGTGGCCCGGTGTTCCCGCACGAGGTCGTCGGCTTCTCCGGCGGCAACAAATACTTCTTTCCCGGAATCGGCGGCTCCGAGATCATCAATTTCACGCACTGGCTTGGCGCTGTAATCACCAACTACGACGTGATTGGCGCAGGATACACGCCGGTTCGCGCCGTTATCGATCGCGCAGCCTCGCTGATCCCCAAGCCCGTTATGTGCTTCGCCCTGGTTGTGTCGCACGACGGCCTTGCCGGCCTCTACTTCGATACGCCGCAGGAAGCCTGGAAGTCCGCCTCGGCGCTCTCGGCGCGGAAGCACATCGTTTACGTGGACAAGCCATTCAAGCGCGTGCTCTCCGTCATGCCCGAGATGTACGACGACCTGTGGACCGCCGCCAAGGGCATGTACAAGATGGAGCCCGCCGTCGCCGACGGAGGCGAGGTCGTCATCTACAGCCCGCACATCGACGAAGTCAGCTACACCCACGGCAAACTGATCGACGAAATCGGCTACCACTGCCGCGACTACTTCATGAAGCAGTGGGACAGGTTCAAGAACTATCCGGGCGGCGTTCTGGCCCACTCCACCCACGTCAAGGGACTCGGACAGTTCGATCCCGCGACCGGCATGGAAACGCCGCGCATCACCGTTACGCTTGCGACGCGCATCCCCGAGGAACGCTGCAAGCAAATCAATCTCGGCTACATGGACCACACAACCGTGAAGCTCGAAGAGTGGCAAGGCCGCGAAGCCGAAGGAATCAAAGTTGTCCCCCGCGCTGGCGAAACGCTGTTCCGGCTCAAGAAAGCCGCCGCCAGCGGCAAATAGTTTGTAGCCGGCAAGTAGTTTGTAGCGCCGGCGTCCCGCCGGCTGTCGTGCGGGCGTCTCGCCCGCGCAAGCACGAGTTTTACTGAAATTTCATACGCACTCAGGAGCGATAGATGGAACCCAAGGCAGACATAGCGCTGATCGGACTGGCCGTGATGGGCCAGAACCTGATCTTGAACATGAACGATCACGGCTACACCGTCGTGGCATATAACCGGACCGTCTCCAAAGTTGACGAGTTCATGAACGATGCGGCGAAAGGTCGTACCACGATCATTCCTGCCCACTCTATCGAGGAGCTGGTCGGCCTGCTGAAGCGGCCGCGCAAAGTCATGCTGATGGTCAAGGCCGGCAAGGCCGTGGACGACTTCATCGACAGCGTTCTGCCCTACCTCGAGCCGGGCGACATCATCATCGACGGCGGCAACTCGCACTTTCCCGACACCATCCGCCGCACCAAAGAGCTTGAAGCCAAGGGCTTCCTCTATGTGGGCACCGGCGTTTCCGGCGGCGAAGAGGGCGCGCGTTTCGGCCCGTCCATGATGCCCGGCGGCAGCCCCAAGGCGTGGCCTTTCGTTAAGGACATCTTCCAGGCCATTTGCGCCAAGACTCCCGACGGCGAGCCCTGTTGCGACTGGATGGGCGAAGACGGCGCCGGCCACTTCGTCAAGATGACGCACAACGGCATCGAGTACGGCGACATGCAGCTCATCTGCGAAGCCTACCAGCTCATGAAGGAAGGCCTCGGCATGTCCAATGAGGAAATGTGCCAGGTCTTCACCGAGTGGAACAAGGGCGAACTCGACAGCTACCTGATCGAGATCACGCGCGACATCCTCGGCTACAAGAACGACCACAACGAGTACGTCGTTGACAAGATCCTCGACACCGCCGGACAGAAGGGCACGGGCAAGTGGACCAGCGTCAGCTCGCTCGACCTCGGCCAGCCCGTCACACTCATCGGTGAAGCCGTCTATGCCCGCTGCCTCAGCGCCATGAAAGACGAGCGCGTTGCGGCTTCGAAGCTGCTCAAAGGACCCGACGCCAAGTTCACCGGCGACAAGAAAGCCTTCATCGAGGACATTCGCCAGGCGCTACTCGCCTCGAAGATCGTCAGCTACGCGCAGGGATTCATGCTCCTCCGCGAGGCCGCCAAGGAGTATAAGTGGAACCTGAACTACGGGTCCATCGCCATGGTGTGGCGCGAGGGTTGCATCATCCGCTCGACCATGCTGGGCAAGATGAAGGCCGCGTTTGACAAGAACCCGCAGCTCAGCAACCTGCTGCTCGACGACTACTTCAAGGGCCTGATCGGAACCAGCCAGCCATCGTGGCGCCGCGTTGTGTCGAAAGCAGTCGAACTCGGCATTCCGGTTCCGGCGTTCTCCACGGCCATCGAGTTCTTCGACGGCTACCGCAGCGGACGCCTCCCGGCCAACCTGCTCCAGGCCCAGCGCGACTACTTCGGCGCGCACACCTACGAGCGCGTTGACGAGCCCCGCGGCAAGTTCTTCCACACCAACTGGACCGGCAAAGGCGGCAGCGTCGCCGCCGGACAGTACACCGTCTAACGACAGTTCCAGTCCGTTTCACCGAAAGGGCGTTCCGCAAGGGACGCCCTTTTTTTCCGCAGCCCTTTTCTTCGCCCCGCCCCAAAACCTCGTCATCCCGAGCGGAGCCGCGTCCTCGCGGCGGAGTCGAGGGAACCTCGCGGCCAGGGACTAGTCGCCGTGCCGGAGACCGTTACCATCTGTGTACTCCGCCCCTCCCGTGTCCGAAAACGTAAGTTGCTGTGTGCAAACGACTTAACGCATCGATACCCCCGCCCTCGTTTCTAACTGGCAGAAACAAAGGACTTAACGCCTAGATATCCTTTGCTGTAAACAAAGGACTTAGCGCATCGATACCCGTGATCCTGATTTCAAAGAACAACTGGTGTGCGAACCACAACCTACATTTCGAGCATAGCCGAGCTTTGCGCAAAGCTGACAAGGGGCGTCGAAAATTTACGAAATCGGAACAAGACCGGAAGCGCGCACCCTCCCTGCGGGAAGGGTGCGGCACCCCCATTGATGCCAAACGCGGAAAGGATGCGCCAGCCGCCTCGCAACGACGACAACTCGGTTGCCGTCAGTTGGTCGGACATGACAAGTCGACATCCGTGGTCTCCTCCGTGGCTGAACGATGTTTTAGGTCGTCGAAATCGCGATTGCTCGGCCTAGCAGCGATGTGACAAAGTTAGCAAACGACAGCTCCGAATTTGGTTCGCGATACTTTCCTTTTAATCCGCTCACACGATCTGAAAGGAGAAAGCAGGCACCGTCGTACAGGCGTTCGCGTACAAGCTTGGTCAGAAGAACATCGTAGCGTCGAGCGTACGATGCATCTTTAAATTCCGGGAACACCTGAAAATGAGGCTCGCGGCTTCGTACTGGGCTGGTCGAGCCTGGAGCTTCTTCGAGAAGCATCAGATAACCAAGCCAGGGGCGTGCTGAAGGCTTGAAAGCGCCTTCGCGATATGCCGCCCAAATATCAGTGGCGCTACCGATGGCTTCCTCGGTGCGATTGTTGTAGTTGTTGCCAAACGAGCCAACTTGCGATTTGAATTCGATAGCGGCAATGAGTTTCCCGTCCGTAACAATGAGCAAGTCCCACTTCTTTTCCGGGCGGTACCAGCCTGGCAGTTCGACACTCTTCTCGTAATGTATTTGGGCCTTTGGGAGGCCGGCATCATGAAGCAGTTCGGTAACGAGCTGGACGAAGCCGTTCATTTGAGCGCCGCCTGTCACGGCGCTACGCGCTCCGGCGTCCCGCACACCAGACATTGTTCCCTGCTTCGCAGCCTGAACCTCGCGAGTGTTCCAGAAGAACTTGACGGCTTTCTGAATTTTCCTGTGCAATGAACCCGAATCAAGGCTCATCAGGAAGCACCTTCGGTATGAATTGTTGCGACACTGAACAAAGAGGCTGTTTCCGCCAAGATGCGCTTTTTCGCGAGTTTGAAATAGTGCTCGTCGATTTCGCATCCAATGCTGTTCCTGCCGTTTTTGGCCGCAGCCACGGTGGTTGTCCCGGTACCCATGAAAGGATCGAGGACAGTGTCCCCTACGAAGCTGAACATCCGGACAAGCCTCTCGGCTAGTTCGATCGGGTAAGGTGCCGGATGCTCTCGAGTTGATGCTCCGGTCACGCCAGTCCAGATCTGTTGAAACCATCGCTTGTGTTCTTCGGCGGAAATAACGCTGAGAATCTTTGTGGAGATACTCGGTGTGCGATAGCCACCGGGCTTTCGCTCCATCAGAATGAACTCTATGTCGTTCTTGATCACGGCATTTGGTTCGTAGGGCTTCCCGAGGAAGCCGCCGCCGCCATTTTCGACCTCGTAAGCGGCGTTGGAAATCTTGTGCCAGATTATCGGAGCGAGATTGTCGAATCCGATTTTGCGGCAATGTTCCTGAATAGAGGCGTGCAGGGGAACTACCGTATGGCGTCCTCCATTCCTGCGCCGTGAGAGACAGACGTCTCCGACGACACAAATGAGGCGTCCGCCGGGAACCAAGGCGCGGAAACAATGCTTCCACACTTTGTCGAGCTCTCTCAGAAACTCATCGTAATCCGCAATGTGGCCCATCTGTCCGTCCGACTTGCGATATTCTTTCAGGGTCCAATATGGAGGGGAAGTCAGGACAAGATGGACGCTCTCAGGTGTCAGATCCGCCAGATCTCTGCCATCACCCAATCGGAGACGGTGGCTTGTCGGAATTGACTGAACAGACTGTCTGATCAGACGAATTAGGTCTTCATCTTTCGCGATACGCGGAATCGCCGTTTGAACATCGTCAATCGGCGGCAAGCTATCCGGTACAAACCGGGTGAAATCCATGTCCGCAAAAACCTGTAACGGCGCCAAAGTTGGCTTATGATCTAGTCCCATAGTGTCCCAGAGCTCAACTCAATATACAAGGGTGAGGTTCAAATCAACGAACGTATTGGAGCGTGTTCCGAATCTGGAACAAACTTTGAGGCTCGGGTTGAGGCCACGTTCATTAAAATCCTACACTGTAGCTACAATGAGTGTTAATGCCAAAGAAACTCAAAGTTCCGAAGTTCAAAAGCGAGTCCGAAGAGGCGAAATGGGCGGGTGAGCCATACAAGCTTGCTTGTGTGGGGCCCAGGAGTCAGACTCACGCTGCACGAGCTATCTCTCCACACTGCGTCGAAGAAACTCAAAGTTCCGAAATTCAAAAGCGAGTCCGATTCAGCGCGGCCCTGATGTCCTTCATCAGCAGCATCAGGTGCATGGAATTAACCGGCGATTTTTCAAAGCCAAAATGGCGGTAGAAGGATTTCGCCTCCTCGTCGATTGCGTGGACCAGCACAGCGCGAGCGCCGATTGTATCCGCCGCGTTCGCCGCTCGCGTGAGCGCATCCTTCAAAAGCGCCGTCCCCAGACCGGTTCTCTTTTCCGATTTATCAACGGCTAAACGCGCGAGCAGGATGATTCCAACCGGGTGGCTGGCCAGCCCTTTTGCAATTCGCGCGGGCGTTTCCTGCTTGCTGACGCCGCCAGCGGCAAGCGAGTAGTAGCCGATAACCCGGCCGGCGCGGTGCGCTACGTAGGTACGAGCGGAATCATTCTGCTGGTTGATGAGGGCGTATCGCTTGAGCCAGTCCGACTGCGACTCGTTGCCGCAGTCGAACTCGCTCAGCACGTGAGATCGCGCCAGTAGTTCGACCTTGGGAAGCGGCGGTTGACCCGAATTAGCGTTCAAGGATCGAGGGCTCAGACATCAAGCGAACCAGGCGCGCGGGAGGATTCGTTGGCCGATCCAGCGCGGCAGTAAACGCTTTCCACTTCGCTGGCGACAGCTCGAAATGCAGCTGCTCCGCCAGCACCTGCTCCGCCCGAACATAAGCACTGTTAACTACAAAATCAGTCAGATTCTGACCCGATACACTGGCGGCGCTCTCGATAATTTCGCGCTGTTTCTTCGTGGTTCTTAAGTTCAGCCGGCTTTCCTTCGATACTGGAGCGGTTGCCATAACTCCTCCATGCGTACGTACATTGTACGCACACGGCATTAGATACGCAAACAAAGAAAGCGGATTCAGGTGGCCTACTCTCACGCGCTGGTGCCCGGTGCCCCACGTTCGCGGAACTAACGTGGGATCTCGCTATCTCGAATTACGTCCGCTCACTTCTTAGCTTCGACGATCCTCTCGATCTGCTCCAGGTGGTTCAGGTCGTGTCCCGCGATCAGTCGCACCACTTGTGAGACGCTCTCGTTTCCGCGTTCCTCGTGTACGCCGTAGTTCTCCCACAGTTTGCGAGGAGCGGCCTTCAGCAGCGCGATATTGTTGTCGCGCAGCACGCAGAATGTCTCCAGCGATTGCTTCGGATCATGATGCGCGTAGTCGAATGTTGCGGCCCAAGCGTCCTGGTCGAAGGACTGTATGGGAACGGCATTCTTGCTGAGGATCTGGCGCAACCGCCACGAAATCGCGACCTCCGTATCCGCCATGTGAGCGAGGATTTCCGCGACCGACCACTTATCCGGCGCGGGACGCCGTGTCAGGGCCTTCTTGGACTTGCCCTTAACTAGCTTGGTCAGTTGTTTGGGCGTGGCCTTCTGCACTGCCACCCCATCTTTCCCCTCGGTGTAATCGAGAATGCGTTTGCTGTATTCCTGCGGAGTCTCTTGCATACGTGCTCTCCTTCTGCTCCTACGGCAGAGAGGCATCATCTCAAAGAAACGGGGATGGCGCAACGGTGAGTCGGCGCTCGCGTTAATCACAGATACTTGGCGGCCCACTCAAACTCCTATGCTTGAGTGGGGATTACTCCAAAACTAGACCACTGCAAAACTGCTGCGCCCGAAGTCGTCTCTCATGAATCCAATGTACTGGTTATTGGAGGAATGGCGTGCTTCGTATGAATCTAGCTATCAGTTTTGCGGCCCTGCTTTTTGGCATGGTTCCGCTGTCGCTGTTCGCCGCCTCGCAACCCGAGGCGGGACAAGCCGCGCCCGAGTTCGCGCTGAAGTCCCAGGACGGCAGCACCGTGAATCTCAAGGACTATCGCGGCAAGTGGGTCGTACTCTATTTCTATCCCAAGGACTTCACCAGCGGATGCACCGTCGAGGCGCACAACTTTCAGCGCGACGAGGCGCAGTACCAGAAGCTGGACGCGGTGATCCTCGGCGTCTCGCTCGACAGCGTCGATTCCCACAAGCAGTTCTGCGTCAAGGAGGGGCTGAATTTCAAATTGCTCTCCGACGCCGACCGCAAGGTATCGACCGAATACGGTACGCTGACCAATCTTGCCGTGGTGAAGTACGCGTCGCGCAACACCTTCCTGATCGATCCCCAGGGAAAGATAGCGAAGGTCTATACGGACGTAAAGCCCAACACCCACAGCGAGCAGGTACTGGCCGATCTCAAGCAGTTACAGTCCGCGCCAATAGCGAAGAGGTAGCGCCGCCGTCCCGCCCACGCCGCCGCATCCATTGTGCGCTGTGCTAAACTGCGCGTTCACCTCGCAGGAGCACACATCATGCGCACTACAGCCGTTCGCCGTGCCGCCGTCGTCCTGTTCGTCGCGACTCTGTTCAATCTTCCACTGTTCGCCCAAGTTGAGTCTTCGCTTTCGCCTGACCTGCGCGCCAAGATCGACCAGGGCGCCCGCGACGTTCTCGCCAACACCGGCGTGCCCAGTGCCTCCATCGCCGTCGTAAAGGACGGCCGCATCGCCTACGTCCACGCCTACGGTGACGCGCGACTCGATCCCAAAACCTCAGCGCGCGCCCCGATATGCGTTACAGCATCGGATCGATCAGCAAACAGTTCACCGCCGCCGCCATCCTGCTCCTGCAAGAACAAGGCAAGCTCTCGGTCGACGACAAGGTTGCAAAATACCTGCCCGGCCTCACCCGCGCCAACGAAGTCAGCATCCGCCAGTTGCTCTCGCACACCTCCGGTTACCAGGACTACTGGCCGCAGGACTACGTCATGCCGATGATGCTCGAACCGACCACCGCGCAGAGTATCCTCGACATCTGGGGGAAGAAGCCCCTCGACTTCGATCCCGGCAGCAAGTGGCAGTACAGCAACACTAACTACGTCATTGCCGGCGTCATCATTGAGAAGGTCAGCGGCCAGACGGTCCTGCAATTCCTTACCGGCCGCGTCTTCACTCCGCTTGGCATGAAGAGCGTTTACAACACAGACGAAACGAAGCTTCCATCGTCCGATCCGGCCGGCTATATCCGTTACGCGCTCGGCCCGCTGCGCCCCGCGCCCAAAGAGGGCAAGGGATGGATGTTCGCCGCCGGCGAACTTGCCATGACCGCCGAAGACCTCGCCAAATGGGATCTCGCCATCATCGGGCAAAAGATTCTCAGCCCGGCTTCTTATAAAGAGTTCGAACAAGAAACTCTGCTCAATAATGGACTGGGCACCGAATACGGCCTTGGCATGGACGTCAATCGCGAATCGGGACACCGCGCTCTTTCGCACGGCGGCGAGGTCTCCGGCTTCGTCGCCAACAACGTCGTCTATCCCGACGACCGCGCCGCCATCGTCGTGCTCACCAACCAGGACGCCGCTCCCGCCGCCGCACAGCTCTCGCGCAAGATTTCCACGCTGCTCTTCGACACCACCGATCCCGCGACCCCGGCCAAACTCGAGCAGGCCCGCAAGATCCTCGAAGGACTACAGCAGAGCAAGATCGACCGCTCCCTGTTTACCGCCAATTGCAACGCCTACTTCGACGAACAGGCCATCAAGGATTTCGCCGGCAGCCTCGGCCCACTCGGCAAAGCCGCCGATTTCACCCAGACCAGGCAGGACCTCCGCGGCGGCATGACCCTGCGCGTCTATCGCGTCGTCTTCCTCACCAAAACGCTACGCGTCTGGACCTACGAAATGCCCAACGGCAAACTCGAGCAGTACCAGGTGGCCGTCACCCAATAACTTTGTCAAGAAAAACTGGGGGTGCCCTACCCTTCGTGAAACGAAGGGTGGGGGTTTTCGGCGGGTGGCCCACCCTGTCGTTGTTAAGAATAACTGGGGGTACCCTACCCTTCGTGAAACGAAGGGTGGGGATTTTCGCCTGCGGTGCGACGGACTCTCACTTCGATGCCGAGTTTCTCCCTCTTCCGCGCTGTCCATTGTGACTCGATCTCCACGACGCACTCTTCTCCCGTGGCCCAGTGACGAAAGCTGCTCCATGCCCAGTCTTCCGGACGCTGCACCAGTCCCCGTGCGACGGGGTTGCGATGCAGATACCGCAGCTTCTCGACCCGTTTGACTTCGGTCCAGACATTGAAGTCGTAGTACCGCCGTTGCCAGAACGGCTGATCGCCCGAGCCCAGCCTGCGTGACACCAGTTGTTTCACCACCTGTACGCTGGCCGAGAGCTTCCCGCGTTCCGGCTCGCTGACCAGCAGATGCACGTGTTCGGGCATCACGACATATCCGGAAACAAAGAACTGGTGTTTGCGGCGCACCTGTTCGAGAATGACCTCGAACGTGCGCCGGGCGCGCGGGGTATTCAGAAGCGGCTGGCGCCGGTAACAACTGAAGGTGATGAAGTGCAGATCGTGTCCGGATTGAAAACGCTCAAGGCTCCACGGCATGAGGCAAATGTATCGTGTCCTACGGGTCGAATTTGATTAAGGGTGCGATTGTTACGAAAACCGAACAGATCGTCCTGGAGGAAATCGTGGGTGCCCTACCCTTCGTGAAACGAAGGGTGGGGATTTTCGCCGGCGGTGCGACGAACTTTTACGTCCATTCGGCGGCACGATGCCAATGTGTTGGGTCGTGGCGCCGAGACTCATGGTGAGTTCAGATGCTACGAGAAGTAAATAGATCGGGCGGCGCGGACGAAAGTCAACTTCCCAACCCTTCACTTCGCGAAGGGTAGGGCACCCACATTTTTCTACGTGCGAAAGGGTGTGCCACCCGGCCTAAAACCCATGGAGAAGCTGGGGTGGATGCTGCTGAATCATCTGGATGGAATCCTGAACTACTGCCGGATCAAGGTGCCGCTGGGCGTGGTGGAAGCAGTGAATGGCAACATCAAAGCGCTGTTGCGTCGCGGCCGCGGCTACCGCGACATGAACTACCTGCTGCTTAAAGCGCAACGCTTGGCCGCTACCAAGATCGAATTCGTCGCTTTTCAGAAAGCCGCTTAGAATGCTCACTTCCACAGATTCTCGCTCAGAGCCCTGAAAAGGACCGAGCCCCGTCGGAAGGAATTATTCTCTCCAAGCAATGACATCGAGTGATCGGACAGGGTACAACGATCGAGGCTGTGCAACGTGCCAGAAACGTTGTGGTGTATTCAGAAGCGTGGGATTCGGGGTGCTAAGCGCCTGCAACATGGGCGGGCACAGTCTGCGATGCAGTACCGGATAGCTGCGGTGCTCGAGTCAGAACGAAGGCAAAAAAAGCTGGCGTTCCGCAGCTAAACCGCTTAATGTCTCGTATCACGACGCGGAGAGATCATGAACACAGAGACATACGAAGATTCGAAGTCCACGGCTGGGATCGCTGAAAAATCGCAATCGCTATTCAAGCGGCCCTGGGTAACGATAAGCGCCGTCGTGTTCTTGCTTCTGGTGCTGGAATTCCAGCTTTTGTACTCGGTCAAGCACGAGTCGCTCACCTGGGACGAAGGCGACCACATTTACTCCGGGTACATGTCCCTCAAGCATCACGATTTCGGACTGAATCCCGAACATCCGCCGCTGGTAAAAATGATCGCCGCCATTCCGCTTCTGCGAATGAACCTCCATGAACCGCAGTTGCAGAACCGGCAGTTCAAGAACGAGGCCTACCTGGGCGGTGCCGACTTCATTTTCCACAATGACTTCGACACGATCATTTTCCGTGCCCGAATGGCAGCGTCATTCTTCGCGTTGCTCGTTGCGCTGCTAGGATTCCTGACCGCACGCGAAATGTTCGGCACCGGCGCAGGCTTTTTGGCTCTCCTGCTCATAGTCTTCGAGCCGAATTTTCTTGCTCACGGGGCCTTGGTTACGACCGATACCGGTGCGGCGGCATCGATGCTTGCCAGCATTTATGCGTTCTATCGGTACGTAAAATATCCCTCGTTGGGTCGAGTCGCAGTGCTTGGCCTCGCGGTTGGCCTCTTCTGTATCGTCAAGCATTCGGCGGTACTGCTGGGGCCGATGTTGGTCCTGCTTGCGATAACCGAGTTGTTGCGCCGCCGTCAAACCGACGAGAGCCGCCTGCATGAAGCAGGCCGC
Source organism: uncultured Acidobacteriota bacterium (assembly GCA_963777415.1). Classification (GTDB taxonomy): domain Bacteria; phylum Acidobacteriota; class Terriglobia; order Terriglobales; family Acidobacteriaceae; genus JAEZPW01. The sequence goes on along the minus strand of CAVZQL010000007.1, from coordinate 5,281 downwards.
CTGGCCGGCGCGCTCGTGATTGCCGGAATCATTGCGGTGGGCATCATGTGGGTGTGCTACGGCTTCCGCTATGCGGCACGTCCCGCAGGAGCACAGATCAATCCGCCCCTGGAGAGCACGCTGGGAAATCTGAGTCCGGCAGAAGGCAAGGTGGTCGCGACCATGGCGCACTGGAAGTTGCTGCCTGAATCGTGGCTCTACGGACTAGCCGATGTTCGCTCGGTGGCGAATACGTGGCCCAGCTACATGTTCGGGAAAGTCTATGCGCATGGAGTTTGGTTCTACTTCCCAGTGGCGTTCGTCATCAAGGCGACCCTGACGACGTTGATCTTCCTGCCGCTGATCGTCTACGCCATTGCCACTCGAAAGCTACGCGGGTGGCGCGAAATCCTGTTCCTCTCCTTGCCGCCCGCCGTCTACTTTTTTGTTTCCATGACATCAAAGTTGAACATCGGCGTACGCCATGTCCTTCTGGTCTTCATCTTTCTTGCCGTACTGGCCGGCGGGGCCGCTTGGAGTTTAATCTGCAAGGATCGTCGTTGGGCGTGGCCAATCGCTGCCCTCATTCTTTTCCACATCATTTCGTCAATGCGGGCGTTCCCAACCTCGTACATCCCCTATGCCAATGAACTCTGGGGCGGACCGGCCAATATACACAACTATCTGACCGATTCGACAACCGATTGGGGACAGCAACTGAAAGCGGTAAAACAATACGTTGACGAGCGAGGGATCAAGCAGTGTTGGTTTGCATACACGGTTGAGCCGGCGATTCCGTTCAACGCCTACGGTATTCCATGCAAGGCACTGCCCACAATGGACAGCATGTGGTGGGGCATGAAGACCGAGACGCCTCCAGTCATCGAGGGGCCGGTGTTCTTTAGCCATATCCCGTTGACTTTTTACGAGTCAGGATCCAGCGTTCTGAATCCGTATCGCGAGTTCATGAAGCTGAAGCCGACAGCGATCATTGAACACGGCGTGTTTGTTTACGAGGGTAGGTTCAACGTTTCGTATGTCGCTGCGATGGATCGCGCGGTTAACTCTGGAAGTCTGCTCGACCAGCATCAACCCGAACAGGCTCTGGCCGAAGCCCAGGCCGCAACCGCCCTCGCGCCGGATTCCTTGCAGGCTCTAATGGCGTTGGGAGATGCGCAGAAGGCATTGCAGAAGAATGCCGAGGCGCGCACGACATTCGAGAAGGCGCTACAACAAGTTCGCCTCATGGAGCCAACTGCTCAGGAGGTTTGGATTCCGAGGATTCAGGAAAAACTGGCTGGTCTGTGAACCGAACTAGAGGGTATCGGCAAAATATCGTCGATAGGGCGGGTGGCCCATACAAGCTTTGCTTGTGTGGGGCCGGAGTCAAGACTCACAGTGCGCGAACTGCTTCCGCACGCTGCCGGGGTGCCGGGGTGCCGCACCCTTCCCCAACGGGAGGGTGCGCCTTCACAATAGCTGTGCGCTAATTGAGCTGTGCGCTAATTGCCCGTTATGCTGTTAGCATCGAGACTGAACGCTGGACGGCTGAACGCTGATCGCTTCTTTCCCGCGATGTCAAGCCCCCCGCGCCGTCACTTTCCTTCTAAGCTGCTGAAATTGCAGCGAATATAAAGTTCCTCTCCTTGTCGGGATTTCCCTCCAAAGCTGTCATACTTAAATCAGGTAAGAGTAATCAGCCTCGGTGCCCCATGTTCGCGAAGCTAACATGGGGAACTCCCGTCCACTGAACGGGATATCGAGGTGGTAAGTCTATTATTTTCAGCTACTTATGCTTAGATTGAGTTAGATCACCTTGTTAAGTAGCTTGATTTCAACAACATACAGTTTTGCGCTAAGGGAGGGGTACTCCGCTACCTCTGCTTCCTCCGCGTCCTTCTGCGTTCCGAGGGGGATGTTTGACACGAGCAACATGACGGGGATATCGAGGTCGTAAGTCGCTTATTTCTAGCAACTTACGCTAGGCAAATTTAAGATCGAACAGTTAAGTTGCCTTATTTCAATGACATACGCTTTTGCACGACGGGAGGGCCAAGGGTGCTAATCCCTTAATTCTACTGTTCGTTTTCGCCGGGATTGCCTTGAGCGGGGCCGACTTTCAGATCGTTCATGCCGCGCATGATGTTCCGCTCGTTGTCACTGAACTGACTGCGGAATTGCGGCGAGTTCAATATTCTCTGCTGCTGGTCGGGCGGAAAGGCGCGCAGGTTGTGGAATGCCTGCACCATCGCCTTGCGGCGATCTTCGGGCAATGACTGGAACTGCTGGAACAATCCGCGGGCCTGCTCTTTTTGTTGCGGGTTCAAGCGGTTCCAGCGATCCATGCGCTGCAACATCCGTTGCTGCTCATTCGGAGGAAGGCTGCTGAAACGTTGCAGCCGATCACGCAGCCGGTTCTGCAGATCAGGCGGAAGCTTCTGGAACTGGGGATCGTTCTGTAGCGCCTTCTGCCGTTCCTGTGGAGGCAGATTGCTGTGATTGCGCAGCCAATCGCCACCACGGGGACTGCCGTTATTATTGGTGGTGCCGTTACTGTTGGTGTTGCCTTGATAAGTCCCGGCGTTCTGGTTGTTGTCCCGATTCTGATTATCCTGATTGTCGCGCCACTGGCCGTAGCCGTGCGGGCCGTTCTGCTGCTGACCCTGCGCTGGCGGCTGTTGACGATGCTGTGCCAACGCGGGGATGGACGCCGCGGCGATTACCGCGAGCACCAACATCGGAATGTACTTACGCGTCAACACAGTCAGGTCCCTTAACAAAATCTCTACAAAAGTTTCAGGCTACGGGTTCGCAGTTGCGTTCCCATTGTCGGTATCATCGTCGTCCAGCAAATCGAAGTTTGCCAGCAACTCATGGTTCTTATCAAGACTTTCCAGGTCGGCGATAGCTGAACCCTTCGGTGCATCCACCACAACCGCGAGGCGTTGCTGCGTCGGATTGCCACTTCGCAGGCCGACGAGCGTGATGCCGAGCGCCATAAGGCCGGCCATGCTCAAAGCCAGCGCCGGTTTGCGGAACCATCCGAACCAGCTTGCGGCGGGCTTGGCGCGTTCCTCGCGCAGTCGGGCTTTCAGCCTGGTCTCGAAATACGGGGTGGGTTCGGGCGACTGCCACTCGTCGAGCAGCGACATCGTCCGAGCCAGTGATGCGAGTTTTTCAGCGCAGGCGTTGCACGTCTGCAGATGCCGCCCGGTTTCGGCGTCCACCCCAATACCGGAGGCCAGATCCAACAGTTGATCGCCCATTTCCTTGCAGTTCATAACAGCCTCGATACTTTAACCACAAACCCCAGAATTACAAGCCTCAAATAAATTGCTTCAACTTTTCACGCAGTGATTCGTACGCGCGAAACAACAGCGACTTCGTCGCCGACTCACTCAACTTCAACACTTCCGCGATCTGGCGGTAATCCATGCCCTGATACTTGTGCATCATCACGGCCAAACGCTGACGCTCGGGCAAATCCTGAACGTGCTTTCTTATGGCCGCTAACCGCTCACGCCGCAGAATCTTTTGTTCGGCATTCAGCGCGCCGTCGGCCGGATCGACCGTAAGTCCAGTCTCTTCGTCCGGTTCGTCGATGCTGACCTGGTTCTCGGGGCGCTCGTATTTCGTATCGCGAGCGTGATTCACTGCCAGATTAGTGGCGATCCGATAAAGCCAGGTTGTGAACTTCGCATCGGGCGAATACTTTTCGCGCGAGCGGTACACTCTCAGAAAAACTTCCTGCGCCAGTTCCTCCGCGACCGCCGAATTGTGCGACATGCGATACATGAAGCTGATCATCGGGCGCCTGTATTTCTTCACCAGATAATCGAACGCGTCGTCGTCGCCGGCGCTCACGCGCGCCATGATCTGCGCGTCATCGTGCACGCCCAAAGCCGTAACGGGGACGTCTCCGTCCGCGTGTGCAACGGCGGCGATGGCTGAACTTGAGCCTCGCAGCACCCCGGTCTCTATGGCCAGAACGCTCACCTTGGAGCTAACCCGCCTGCCACTCGAAAGTTGCGGGCTATTTTGCGGAGCATCGCCAACTTCTGTCGGGCAGCTGTGAGCCTGGCCGAAGCTGCTGTCGTGACGAGACTGGTCTTTCATGAAATTTGTATCTTCCGCGGTATCTTCCGGCGCCATTGGCCTCCAGACATCGGGCGTACACGGTTTTTATCGTTGCCGCCAGAGCGGCACACGGACTTGGCTATTCTACTATTCTGTCGCGCCCCTCATCTGCTAAAATCAGTTCGTCTCTAGATGGGCGCTTAACTCAGCGGTAGAGTGTCACCTTCACACGGTGGAAGTCGTAGGTTCGAATCCTACAGCGCCCACCATCGTTATCTTCTTCCCGCACAGCCACTTACGAGTGGCTGTTTGTTTTTGGGAGCCAAATCCCAACCCGATACTCAACCCGATGGAGGTCATTGGGTGGCCTCCGAAATCGGCTTCATCGCCCGTAGACGTGACATGTAGAGTCGCTGCGCCTCGAGAGTCTTTTCGAAGCTCCCGTGCGTATAACCGGCCGTGGTTTGAAGCTTCTCATGACGCAGCATGGTTTGGCTGATGGTCATGTCTTTCATTGTGGCGTTCACCCAGGTACTTAGCGAGTGGCGGAAAATATGCCAGCCGAAACGCTCGCCTTCTGCCACCAAGCCTAGTTCGATGGCCGCGGGTTTTACGAAGTCCGCATTCATCGTTTGTCCCCAGAGAGGTTGTTTGCCCTCCATGGCCGGAGAAGCGAAGATGAAATCGTCTTTACCGCTGTACGACGTCACCTTCTGCCAGGCAAGTAGATGTTCCCCGAGTTTCTCGCACAGAGCCACCGGACCTTTGCTGCGCTTTGTTTTCGTCCGATTCTGAATCTCTCCCCGGCGGAAGGCCTGTTCGATCAGGATCTTATGCTCGCTCCATCGCACATGCCGCCAACGCAACCCAAGGCATTCCGAAATGCGAATACCTGTGGCTGCTACCAGCAGCACAGCGATACTGACCGGGCATGGAACTCGCGCCAGTAAACGGAAAACTTCCTCTGGTGAAAGAACCCTCACTTCCTGGTGCTCCTCTTCGCTCGCCGGGATGACAACCTTATCCAACGGGTTGCGGATCGCATACACCTCATTGCTGTCGACGAAGCTGAACACGAGCGACGTGATCTGCTTGATTTTGGCACAGGTTTCCCAGTAGTATTCCTCGCCGTCGTGGAGATCGTACAGCCAGTTGCGAATTTCGAGGGGCTTCATCTCTTCGGCCAGAGTGTCTTTCCACCGCGGCAGGATGTGGTTGTTGATGT
>CAVZQL010000006.1:0-92225 GCA_963777415.1 uncultured Acidobacteriota bacterium | reverse complement strand
GCTGACCTGGTTCCACACATCCGACATCGAATCCTGTGTAAACACGGAGAAGTTGTCCGGCTTGTTCATTGGAACTTTGCGCCGCCGCCGCAGCAGTTCGCGAATCTCGTCTTCGGCCTTGGACATGTCCTGGTGAGAGGTCGCTTTCGCGGTGATCCAGTGCGCCTTTTGTTCTGGATGCATTTGCCGGAACGTTCTGAGCGGAAAATAGACTATGTTGTCGTTGGGGTTGGAGCCACTGCTAAACGCTTGTTTCGTCGGCTCGGTAACCCCAATCACCGTGAACAACTGTCCTTCGATATTGATTTCCTTACCGAGCGGATCTTCTTCCCCGAACAGCGTGGAGGCCGTTTCGGACCCGAGCACAATCACGGACGACCGCTGCTGATCATCGACTTCACTGAACCAGCGGCCGCCCGTCAGCGTCATATCGTAAACGTCCTTGGCCGACGCGGTGTCGCCTTCCAGGATCGTGTTCTTAGCCTTCCTGCCGTTGTACTTTACGGCGTAGGTGCCGATGCCCAACTCCGGTCGGAAATAGCGCACGCCGGCGGTGACCGCCTTCACATGGGGAAGATCCTTCATGGCCTCGGCGTCGTCAAAGGTCAGTTCCTTGCGAGTACGCATTTCCGCGGGCATGTGGCCGAACGTGAATACGTCGATGTGAAAGGCAAAGATCAGGTCGGAACCCATGCTGCTGATGGCTCCGGTCACGTTCGAGTTCAGCCCGCTGACTACCGAGGAAATGGCAATGACCACCGAGACGCCGATCACGATGCCAAGAGTCGTCAAGCCGGAACGCAGCTTGTTCTTCCAGATCGTGTCCAGCGCCATCCGGACCACTTCGCCGAAATCGTGTTTGCGAATCATAGAAACAGTTGTCAGCAGTCAGCGATCAGCGTTCAGTTGGAGCTGACTGAACGCTGATCGCTGAAAGCTGAACGCTTCTCCCTCACACCTCATACCGCAAGGCCGCAATCGGATCGAGCATTGCCGCTCGGCGCGCCGGGTACACGCCGAAAAAGATTCCGACGCTGGCAGCCACAAGAAAAGCGACTACCACAGCCCACAAAGCAATCACTGAGGGCATGCCGACGAGAATCGTGACAGTCTTGGCGACTCCAATGCCGAAGCCTACGCCAAGCACGCCGCCGACACAGGCGATGGTGATCGACTCCATCAGGAACTGCCGCAACACGTCGTTGCTGCGGGCACCCATGGCTTTGCGGATGCCTATCTCGCGCGTCCGTTCCGTCACGGCCACCATCATGATGTTCATGATGCCGATGCCGCCAACGATCAGCGAAATGCTGGCAATGGCGATCATGGTGATGAAGAAGCTGCTGGAAATCGACGACCAGATGCCCATGAGGGCCTGGGTGGTTTCCAGCGCAAAACTGTCGGGCTTGCCCGGCATGTCGTGGCGGCGGGCGCGCACGATCACGCGTGTCTCGTCCATGGCGGTGTCCATTGCCGGTCCCATGCCATATCCCTTACCCAGAATCGAGATGCTGCGGCGCGCGCCGTACTGCTTGAGCCACGCGGTAATCGGGACGATCACCCAGTTGTCGCGGCTCTGGCCCATGGTCTTGCCTTCGCGCTTGCCCAAACCGATCACGCGGTAAACGTGGCCGTCCACGCGGATCTCTTTGCCGATCGGGTCCGCTCCTTGCAACAGTTTGTCGTAAATGTCGTAGCCGATAATGGCCACGTCAGCGCCATTGTTCACGTCATTGTCGGTAACCGCGCGGCCAGCCGTGAGATCAAGGTCGTAGATGGGCGCCATGTCCGTGGACCAACCGCGTATCCAGGTGTCGCTGCTGGATTGCTCGCCATACTTGATGCTGCCGGTCTGCGAGACCGAAGCCGCCACGTACTTGCAACTCTTGCAGCCGTCGCGAACGGCGAGGAAGTTCTCGAAGTCGATATTCTTCCTCTTCTCCTGCTCCAGGACCTGATCCACATTGGTGATCACGGGCGACATCCGGCTGACCACGAACACGTCCGCGCCGAGTCGCACGATTCGTTCGGCAACGTAGGCGTTGATGCCCGTGACAAAGGTCACCACGGCGATCACGGACGAGATCCCGATGACCACGCCCAGCAGCGTGAGCACGGACCGCAACTTATTCGCCCATAAGGACGCCAGCGCTATGCGGATGGCTTCAGTAATGTTCATCGTCGCCGAGGCGGACTACGCCTCAAGTCTAACAGAGCAGTGTACGTGCACCCCCCGCGATAGGTTCCCTTTTTATTGGGGACATCAGTTCATTGCGTTGTAAGCCACGCCTGCGGTGTGGCTTCCTGCTACTAGTCCGAGACCAAGCGGCCACCAACGACTACCCGCTTTTTTGGCGCGTGCACTCAACAATGCGTTCACGCCGAGAATCGGGATGCTGATGCCATACATTCGGGCGCGCGAAGGTCGAGACCCAAACAGCGGATTTAGCTCGCGGCGATGCGGGTTCGAAAGCAGGGCGTTAGTGTACTCGCAATCCGCAACGGTGGCGGCTGACGCGGCGGCGAGTACCAAGAGATAGCTGGCTGTCTTGACGGTCTTCGTCTTGTTGTGCCCAACCGGTGAAGCGACCTCAAAGTTAGCGGGGACCGCCCGGAAGGGTGTTGGCGCTTGGGATGGCTTCCACTCAAATCTCGGCTGCGGTGCTGGGGATGGTGAAGCTGCGGTCGTCTCTGGCTGTTGTTGCGCTATGGCGAGGGAACTCAAAAGGATTACGATGAATAGGACCTTCATTCGTGACTCCCCAAGCTGCAAGGATTGACTTCACGGGGGGACGTTCCACCAGGAAAGCTGCTGGCGAGACAGCACGTTTGACGAGGGCATTCAATTCTGCGTTGTCCGGTTGGCGCAACATGGCGTAGTTGGAAGAAAAGCAGCACGCACCGGACGCTGTTGGCGGTATTTACAAATCTGGCTCCCGCTCATCCAATATAATGGCGACTGGCAGCCGGACCGGATGGTCGCCGCCGCCGCCGTGAACGCTGGGTCCGCTCAGGCCGTACGACGATGGGGGAGGAAAGTCCGAACTCCGCAGAGTAGTGTGCCGGATAACGTCCGGGACGCTGGCGTTAAGGCCAGCGGACGGAAAGTGCCACAGAGAATATACCGCCGCGACCCTCGGGTCGCGGTAAGGGTGAAAAGGTGCGGTAAGAGCGCACCGCCCGCCCAGCAATGGACGGGGCATGGCAAACCCCACACGGAGCAAGACCAAATAGGGGCGGATGCCGTTTCCTACCCTGTCGCTTCGCGACAAGGGTGGGGCACCCCACGCGAGTGGAGTGCAACGGCAGCGCGCTGGCTCGGTACGCTACAACGCCCGGGTAGGTCGCTTGAGCTGCGCAGCGATGCGTGGCCTAGAGGAATGACCGTCACGCTCGCGCAAGCGGGCGTACAAAATTCGGCTTACAGGTTCGGCTGCCAATATCTCCTTTCTTTTCCGATATTTACAATTTTTGCGCGCGCGATTGTGACGCCGGTGTGACGCAATTTGCGCGACGTTGAGCGAACAAGAGGCGAAATTCGATCCTCGTCTTGCTCTCAATTGTGAGGATTTTCAGTTAGCTTACAGAGGGGTTCTTGCTGAAAGAATCGAGGGTAGTCTTCGTGGCGGTGACCGCGAGTTCTTCCATACCAGCACCATTCTCGAGAATTCTGCGGACACGTTCTCGCAGTTCTCGAACGAACGGCATGTAATGTTTTTCGACCGTCTCAATGGTGTCGCCGAGCATCTTCGCTACGTCGTATGGGCCGGCCCCTCTGAGCAGCAGGTCGACCGCAAAAGTATCCCGGAACCGATGCGGACGCACACTGGCGATTCCGGCCCGACGCCCGAGAGCAAGCATGCGTTGATAAAGCCGCGGGCGCGTCATCGGCTTTCCAGTTTCCGGGTTCAGTAAAACCCGATCGAAGCCTTTAGGATTGCGCCTGTCACGTTCCGCCTCGAGCGCAAAGAGAAGCTCGGTATGAACTGGAAGTACCACTTTCTTCTTACGTTTTCTTGTCAGACGCTCGATTTCCTTGCTCTTGAAATCAATCTCACTGAACGTGAGTGAAACCGCGTCTGATCCCCGGAGTCCTGTCCATCGGAGGACAAGAAGGGAGAGCTGATCGGGGCCAGAGTGTTCTCTCAGAGCCACAACCTCTTCCGGTTCGAAGGGCTCTGCCCCACCTTCAGGGTTTTCGCCAGGCCTGCCCTCCAGATAAACGGGGTTCTTCTGTACGAGTTCTCGTTTCATGGCAAACGAGAAGATCCGATGCAGAACAGCCACATCCAGAACCATTCCGGTTCCGCCTCGAGAAAATTTCCGTTTCTTGATTGCTTCCATGCGGCAGACCTTGAATTCCTCGACCAGTGGAACGGTAATATCCCGCAGAAGTGTAATCTTCTTGCGAACGAGGAACTCGTCAAACGCTCGAAAAGTCTGTGTATATCTTTCGAGAGTACTTTCGGCAAGTTTTCCAATCCTTATCCGCTGCACGGCAAACACATCGAAAGCTTTTCGCAAGTCGCTCCATGTCGGTAGTGCCCGTTTCTGAACTCCGGCGAAATTGCAGAAGCGTTCAAACGTCTCTTGTGGAAGCAACTGTTCAAGCTCTTCCCACAGGGTTGAGAGCGCCCCCTCTGAAAGAGCGGTTTCAAGTTTATGAACAAGGCGTCGAGCAGCATCCCGATTTCTCGTGCCCAATGAACCTCGAACCGGATGCACGTTCCCTTGCACTAAATCGGCATGGAACGTTTTCCCACGTTTTCGAATGGTCAGCATAGTTTCTTCGTTCTTTTTTCCTCGATTTGAAAAACGACACTCCAATGCACAACTTTTCTGCTCCTCCTCCCCGGAGCAGCGAAGTCCAGCACCTTCGCTCCTGCGGAGCGAAGGCGGTTGTAAACGGTACGGACGGAGCAGCAAGGTCTGCTGCCGCCCGCGACTTCGCTCGACTTGCCAGTAGTCGATCCGCCCATTCGATTTGCGGTTGTAGGAAGCGGTGACCAAGGTCCTGCACCCCGATAGGAGTAACCCGGACGACCCAGATGCCGCGGGGTTCAGCGCAACAACCAAAAGAAGAGAAAGAGCGAGTCGTCTCTTTTGTCGGTACAGTAAGCAGATCTCCGACGAGCTGTATATCGCGGTCTTCGTCAATATAGAGCTGGTAAGACCGAACGATGAGATTCTCGGCCTCGGCACCGTTCCACTGCCAGACGCCCAATTGTTTCATCAACGTATTGCCGTTAGTAGCTTGAAAAGCATCGACTGCAAAGCGGGGCTGACCTTTCTGAGAGGGCGGCAGCACCACAACTTTGTCTACGACCAGCGGGCCGCAGTAATAGACACAAGATCCGACGAACGCCCACCGCCCGATTTCATCCTTCGCGCGGTAATGCTTCTCGGCCAGCGGCTTGACGCTCCACTTCGGATGAAAGTGACCATCCGGTCCACGGGCGACGACGAAGAACGTGGCGGTTGCGGTAGCGGTGTTGTTTTCATATACGGCGGTGACGACATAGACGTCCGCTGCAATTCGGGTTGCAGAACCTTCCATCCCGAACAGTTCGGGCTGTTTGGGGTCGTAGACCTCGGGATGGGGCAGCGGCGGCGTGAAGTCAACGAAGAGGTTTTCGAGATCTCTCGCCGGTTGGTCAGGATGACCGTCGAGCCAAGCTGCAGCCCACTCGGCAGCCAGTTTCCAACCCTCGGTCAACAACGGCGTCATCTGCGTGTCGCCGATTCGTGGCGGCTTGCCCTGAGCGTCAGGCGCATTCATACGTTCCAGTACGCTCCGATGCGCATGAATCAGCTCCGTCATTTGCGGCGTAACGTACGGAGCTGCTGGCTGACTTTCCATACAGAGACTTGTGACGTGCGGAACGAGGATAATCAGCACTGCCGCCAAAAAACGGATATTACTGAACATCTTTCTGCCCTCTATGGCTCGTAATCTTCGCACAATGGAAACGTTTCGCAGAGAAAAGCTTCGCCAAGTCTCGGCTACCTTCCAAGTGCAGTCGGCCCGTTGCGAGCCCCTGCGCAGCATTCGTCGGCTTGTAGGGACATCGCTCATCCGCTCCGTCCACATCGGCTTATGTATCTGTAGTCACCTGGGAATAGATTGATTCGAGCCCGAGCAGCCAATTCAACGCCTGGTGGCGTTCTTGAGAAATGCTAAGTACTTCCCGGAATCGCGCATACTCGACCTTGTCGATGCGCACACCCGCGATCACCAAGTCGTTGTCCTGAAGCTCAAGCGTGTCTAGGCGCAGAGGGCCCCAACTACATTTCGAAGCGTACTCAACAAAATCGAGCGGGCCTGGGTGAACGGAGAATTGTCGGAGCCGCCAATGAACACTCAAGTAGATGTCTGCATACAGTTCCAGAACCGCTGAAGTTCTCAGTGTCGGCTGTTCCAGAACGGTGCGCGCTCTATCGTCGAGAAATCCTATCGTTGCCGCAATAGCGGGGGAATCACACTGAACGTGAAAAGCCGGAAGCACTGTTCTGCCAAGTGCCCACGCGAGCACGACGAGGCCCTCGGACTGCCAAGTTGCATTCACTGTGTTCGTCTTATCCAGCTCACCCAGAGGTGTTGAAAGCAATTCGGTTTCGGCAGGCTCCAGTTCTCCACAGACGCCTACCTGTTCAATCCACGTCAGAACATCTCGTCGCAATTGCTCGGCCCCCGCTTTTCCGGCGTCCTTCTCGATTGAGCCGCGACAGGCGACGGCGGCCAAGGCGATAGCGCGTGCCGCAACGCGGTCAGCAGATGGAGGAGTGATCGACAGCTCTTCGTTCTCGAGTGTCATTCAGTTTCGATCCCAAGAATCTCAGTAATTCCAGCTTTGGATACTTGAAGTAAGCGCTCAGGTGAGAGCGGCCGGCCGAGGCTTTTCGCTATTTCAGCAGCGCTTCGGATGTCGTCAGTGACTTTTTGAAACGCCTGAGTCGACGCAGTGCCGATGTCCCTGGCAATGTTTCGGTGCAGCGCCGGCGAGATCTGCTTTTTCCATTCGGAGCGAATCTCCGGCAGCGACGCGGCGAAGATCTCTATCGTGTCATGAATATAAAGAATGTCCTTGGCCCGGTCGGCCGCTTCTCGCTGATTGTGAATGAGCAGTTTCTGCGCCACATAGCTGGCCGGATTCGCGATTCTTACATTTGTTTCGACTTCTTCCAGTTCGACTGACCACGGCGCAAGTAGAAGAATTTCCAGGTGGCGCAGCTTTTGCGCCGTCACTCCAGCGACTCTCATCGTTGAGTCCGGCTTGCCGCGCTTGTAACGGCTGCCCGTGAGGGGAGCCAGGAATTCTACGTAGAACCCGCCGTGCTCATCTCCGAGCGTGTATTGCGAAACTGGAGGATTATGGTCACTGAGCAGCGACTCCCGAAAGCCGGCTTCGAGTAATCGCTGGCGAATGTCTTTGCCCGAGCCAGGCAGTTTCTCCGGAACGGCGACGTCGGCATTGAGCGTCATCAGAGGCGCGTGCTTGGGGACCTGCGCCTTCCGATGAAAACGGTACAGCCTGTGCGCCCATCCACCGACTATCACGACATGGTCGAGCAACGGCTCTATTGCCTTTACAAGCCTCGCGAACTCGTCCATTCCCGAATCGAAGGGCATCAGTACTCTCCCTCAAACAAGCCTGAAAGAACCCCTTTTCTCAGTTGCTCCGCTTGTTCCTTGCCTCTCGCTGGATGGTTGGAAACATCAAGCCACACCTGCAAAGCGTCGCTAACAGGAACGCCATCCCTGATGACACGGGCTCGGAAGACCGCTTCTGGAGAACGTGGGATTCGGATAAACACATCCGGGGGCTCTCCGGAGAGTTCAGCCGACAGGCCAAGTTTCTCGATCGCACTTGCGTCTGCTCTTTCCAGGTAAATCGTAGGAGGCACGCCTTGCACAAATCCGGCACCGAGTGCGTCCGCCGCCGCGAACAATCCGAGACTTGCTCTGGGGGCACCCACAGGCAGCCTGCGAGACCGGGATGAACGCTTAACCTCCGACTCCGATTCACTGCCGTAGGAACACAACGCCTTCGCCAGTTGATCCCCGCCCCGATTGACGATCCATCGTACCGGTATCTCACGCGCTGGACGAATGTTCGACGCCTGCCATCGCCGTAGCAGTTCCGGGATGCGAACGACTTTCAGCACTCCGGATGATTCATCGAGAAATCCCTGGTCTCTCAGGCTGCGGACGAGTCGAAACGCACTCATCACCGTCACGTCCGCGGATTCGGCCAACTGAGAGGCATTCTTGAAGTCTTGCCGCGGTGCGTTGAGGTACGATTCCGGAATTCTGGGAGCCAGCAGCACCTTTAGCATCCATTGGTTCAGGTCGGAAAAAAGCTGCGGCGAGCTGACGCCACTATGCGCGACGTCTCTCAGCCTGACGGATCGCGGCGCATTCAGCTTTTCGAGCCCCGGGCCTCGGAACGATCTGAACCCTTCGAGATCCACGACACCGACGGCAACCTCTGGAGCGTAGTGCGCGGCAAAATCATGGAGTTCTTCGGCAAGTGCTTCGGGTATACGTTGTGCCGCAATAATCGCCAAGGGAGCCGCTACGGGCCTTGCCGAGCGAGCCGCGGCCTGAACCTGGAGAATCGCTTGAGCAAGCAGGGGCACGGCCCTGTCCTTGCGCGCCTCGGCTGATCGTTTCACCTCGGCGGCGTAAACCTTGCCGTTTTTCTTCAAGAGTAGATCGACTCCGACGAAGGGCTCCTCGACGACTTTCCAGCCCGAGCGTCTGAACGCGTCTGAGACGAGTTCCTCAAACCGGCGTTCCTGGTTGCTGCTCGAATTGTGTTCTGGTCTGGGCATTGAGGCTGCTCGTGGTAGTTAACATGGCCACGTTAATTAACACGGCCATGTTATATCCAAACAAGTTGCCAGTCAACGGGCGAAGAGCGGCGATTCGGTCGGAAGCCCGGGTGTCGAGATCCTCACTTTTCTGCCGCATACGTGCCGTTCATAATCTTGTCTTATGCGGATTTCCAGATTCCTGCATCCTCTAACGGTCGTTCTGGCCCTGCTGATCGCTGTCGATTGCAGCAAGCAGCAAGCGCAACCAAGACCCGACAACCCACGCCTCACGCCCAATGTTCGCATGCAGGATGTTGTATTCCGGAGTTCTGCTCTCGGTCGAGACATGCAGTACCGCGTGATACTGCCCAAACACGCTCTGACGGAGAAAATGCCAGTTGTGTATTTGTTACACGGCGGGGATAGCGGATTTCGAGATTGGTCGAATTATGCGGACGTGGCCCGGTACGCCGAGAAGGGACTGATCCTGGTGATGCCGGAAGGCCACGAGTCCTACTACACGAATTCGGCGACACGGTCCCAGGACCGTTACGAAGACTACATCGTGAATGATCTCATTGCAGATATTGAGGCCCGTTTCCCGGCGGCCCACGGACGGACACATCGCGCAATTGTTGGAGTATCCATGGGCGGCTTCGGCGCGGTGAAGATTGCGCTCAAGCACCCCGAATTGTTCTCTTTCGTAGGCGGAATCAGTCCGGCGATGGACGTTCCCACCCGTCCATTCTCAATCAAGAGAATCGGACAATGGCGACATCACCGGTCCATTTTCGGGGAATGGCAAGGTGCGGTTCAGAAACAAAATGACCCCTACACTCTCGCTGAAAAGGCTGACCCGACGACCACGCCGTACTTTTATCTCACTTGCGGCGACAAGGAAGGGCTCCTGCCCGCCAACCGAAAATTCGCCCGCATGCTATCGCAGCGCAACTTCCGTTATGAATTTCACGTCGGGTCAGGAGGGCACAACTGGGTGCAATGGAACGCGAACATTCCCGGGTTGTTCACGGTCCTGCTTCACCTGCAACGGCTTTTAGGCTTGCCTGCTGCTGGTTTTTGAAGGCCAAGCGTTATGCCAAGCCGTGATAATTGCAGGCTCTGGGATGCCAGGTGCTCTTGCATTCGCGGAGTGTCTATAAGCCGGTGAACTTGGTCGGCTGAGCACGCATTGTGCTTCCTGAACAGCTCAAGGAGCGCAATCGTCAGCTCGGGCTCAGACTCTATGAGCGTCTTTCTCAGCCAATTCATGTGGTCCCGGTCCGGGTTCCATCGAGCGCCGCGCGACAACAATTCGCCGATGCAGTCCATTTCCTTATACACAGAGTATTTCGATCGCAGACCGCCGGTTCGGTGAATATCGAACGTGTTCAGGCGCGCAAGTGCTGAATCGAGCCCAGAGGATTCGCCATCTCTTTTCTCGTTTGGGTCTGCGCCTTGGTCCAGCAGATAGCGGATCGTTTCCTTGTCAACGGAGAAGGCGGCCCAGTTGAGCAGGTCTGACAAATCGTCTTTGTCCTTTGTGGGCTTGAACTTCTTGACGATCTCGGCCTTTCCGGCCCAGCACGCCTCACGCAAGCCCGTCGTGTAGCATTCAGGATCTTCGGTGTAATCCTTTTCGAGCGCCGGGCCCAGCGAACGAGGATCGGCACCGGCCCATGTGAGTAGGCTTACCCATTTCAGGTCGCCTTCATAACAGAAATGGCGCAGGGCGCAATCGAGTTGCTCTTGGAGCTGCTTCGCGAGCTCAGGGTGTTTTTGGCGGCAGTCAAGAAAGGCGCGAAGTGCCGTTCGGACCCTTTCGCCAAATGCGGCGGCGAATGGGCGATTCTGTGATCACGTCCGCTCCCTGATCAAGAAAGAACTGAATGAGCCTGGGGTCCCAAGTGAACAGAACGTCAGCAACTGGCACGGAGGCTATCTCAGCGCCCGCGGACACAAGCAGCTCAACCAGATCGAGTCGGCGGAGTTGTACAGCGTCCGCCAGCGCCGCATTCTTCGCACACTGGTCGGGATCGTGTTTTGCGATTAGCTCAACTAGGCTGTGAAATCCGGTCTCCACTGCGACCTGGAGCAGCGTCTTCTTCCTTCTATTGCGCGGCGTTTCGATCTCTAGCGATCTTCCCGCAGCGATCCACTTCTCAACGTCGTATAACCGTCCGGCGCGGCACAGGCTGAGAAGTTCTTTTGAGTCGTTCGGTGCTGCGCTGTCGGCCATATTCACTCACCAATTTCGCCATTTCTACCACAGAATTCTACGCCCCATCGGATGCGTCAACGCATGGAGCTCCCCAAAGGGTCTTCTTATCGCTACACTTCTACGCGATTGCTCGATGGGAGGCATTATGTTCGCGACGTATGACCGTGAGGAGCTCTATCAAAAGGTCTGGGAAAAACCCATGCTGAAAGTCGCCGAAGAGTATGGCGTCTCCGACGTAGCCTTGGCAAAAGTCTGCCGCAAGCTCAGCGTTCCACTACCCGGCCGCGGATGGCTACAACTTCGACGGGTCTCTCACCTATGCTGGAAACAAACGATTGCTGCCACCCAATACAACGATATGCTGCCACCGGCTCCATATTGGCCTTTCCGGAAGCTGGCCTGCCGATACAATGGACAACGCCCACCGCAAGATGTTTACCGAAGGGTTACTGACGGTTTGGCGACCATCCAGACACAATCGGGAGTGACTGCCGTATTCATGGACGCTAGCCCGTTAGGGGTATCTATCGTTCGTCAGATTTGCCTACAGATCTGGGCGACTGATTAAGAGTCGTCAAAGCAGGCACCCTCGATTCGCATCTAAACTCTCTATTTTTAGTTGCTTACCACAACCCAGGCCCGCACGGAAGCGTTCGTAAGTTGGTACTGAAAAGAAAGGGTTTAGATCATATGGGATCGAAGCGTACGGCACGTTTATGGCCAGGTAAAGGCGAAACCTTGGCGAAGATAAACATCCCTGGGAGCGACTGATTTCCCCCTGAGACCGACCGAGTTTGTGTGCCATCCGCGTGGCGTGCTGATCGCATAATCAGTTGACGTCTGTGCGACACAAGAAATACTCCCTGCCCAAGAACGTGCCGCAAAGGGGGATACTGGATCACCTTGCGCCGCAGCGATTTCCGAGCCAAGATCACTTTCCCCTAATCCTTGGTGGGCCAGTCCGCCTGTTGCTGGAGGTGCCTAAAGGTACTCTTCGTCACAATTGAACTGGCCTGCGCCGCAGGGAGTCGCCGACGGTCAACAGGTAGCCACCCATTTTGCGGCCCGCGGTACCCCTCGGGTTACCGCGCAGGGAACATCGCGATGGCCTCGATTTCTATCAGGAGATCGGAACGGCAAAGTTTAGCCTGAATGCCGGTGGATGCGGGCAACGGATCGAGCCCCTGCTCACGGTAAAACGCGTTGCGCTCTTCATTGAAATCCTGGTAGTCGCGATCGATATCGCGCAGATAGCACGTGGTGCGCACGATATCTTTCCAGGTGGCGCCTTCGGCGGCAAGCAGGGCGGTGATGTTCTTGAAGGTGCGCCGGGTCTGTGCGCGTAGGTCGCCGACGTGCACGGTACGGCCTTGCTCGTCGATGCTGGCAGTGCCGGAGATGAGAAGGATAACGAGTCCGTTGAGATCGATGCGCATGCCCCGCGAGAAGGCGCTGCCGTATTCGGGCGCTTCGTTAAGAACTTCGAGATTCGTAATCGCGCGCTTCTGAATTGGGGCATTGGTCAGTTGTTCGAGCAATTCCTGCACACTCATGAAGAAAGTCTCTCCTTGTTATGTTATTTCGTGATTTCAAAAGGAATGGCGGGCAAGACGCCCATGGGGACGGGGCGCATTTTGTCCTGCGTTTTGCCATCGGACGACCGTGCCGGCATGTCGAGCGATACGTCAACAATGAGGTTACCCCTCAAGCCGGGCTTGATCTTTCCGGCTTCGGAGCGGAGGCGAAAAGTGATGGCGTCGGCGGACGTCAACACGTCATCGAGGGTAATGCCTTCGGGCGCCGCATTGAGAGCAAGGTGCAGGCGGTTCGCTGCCTGGATGGCAAAGCGCAATGGCAGACGAAGCCGAAGCTGCGCGGTGCCTCCGACTGGGATCGCAACAGGCTTCTCAGGCGACATTAGGCGTGTTCTGCTGGGCGTGCGCCACCGCTGCAAGCGCGAGCACGACGGCGAGGCGAATTATGCGAAGTCGTAACATTTCGTGCTCCGGCTACATGATCTCTGTCAGCCGCCCGGCGCTCTTGACGGTTTGGGCCGGGGCGGGAATGACGTAAGCGGTTTCGCCGAGCGGATGCGGAAGCTTCGCATCGGGCGCGACTCCGAGCAGTTCGTACATGCTCGCGATCAGGTCCACCGGATACACGGGACGGTTCTTCACCTCTTCGCCGCGGGCATCGGTTTCGCCAACCACATGTCCGCCTTTGAAACCGCCCCCGGCCAGGACAGCCGAAAACGCCTGTCCCCAGTGTCCGCGCCCACCGTTCCAGGGAGCTTGCCATTCGATCTTCGGAGTGCGCCCGAATTCGCCGCTCCACCAGACGAGGGTCGTGTCGAGCAGGCCGCGATCCGAGAGGTCCTGCAGAAGTGTCGCAAAGCCTTTGTCCATTTCGGGCAGCCTGCGGCGCATTGTCTGGAAGTTCTGTTTGTGCGTGTCCCAACCGCCGTTGTAGTTGATCGTGATATACGGAACGCCGCGCTCGACTAATCGCCGCGCCACCAGACAAGACTGGCCGAAGGTCGTCATCCCGTAACGCTTTCGCAGATCATCCTTCTCCTGCGAAAGATCGAACACTTTGCCCGAGTCGCCGAGGATGAGTTCGTAAGCCTGCTGCTCGGTCTCATAAAGGGCCGTCAACTGCGGGCTCTGGCTCATCGCGTGCTGGAGCGTGTCGAGCTTGTGCAGGTAGTCGCGGCGCGCCTGCTGGCGCTGATCGGAAATGTTGGGCGAGATGATGCCCTCCACCGCGAAACGCGCCTGCGCCGGGTCGCCGCCGGTAGAAAAATGCTTGTAGCGCAAACCGAGAAATCCCGCCTCGGAGAAGCGGCCCTGCGGCTCCGTCAGCACAATGTAGGGCGGGATCAGGCCCTTGTATCCGGCGTTGTAGCCCTTGAAAAGCGACAGCACCGCACCGACGCTGGGGTAGACGTCCTTTCCACCCGAGGGACGTCCAGTCTGCACCATATAGGCGGCGATCTCGTGCGCATTAATGCCGTGAGTCATGCCGCGAATGATCGAGTATTTATCCGCCTGCTTCGCCAATTCGGGCATCAGCTCGCAGACGCGGATGCCATCAACATTGGTGGCGATGGGATGGTTCAGCGGACCGCAGTAGTCGTAACCGGCGTCGGGCTTGGGATCGAAGGTGTCGAGGTGCGAGGGGCCGCCCCACATCCATATCTGGATAACCGACTTGGCGCGCGCTCCGGGAAGCCGGGCGGCGGCCAGGGCGGAGAGATCGAACCTGTCGCCCAGCATCAGTCCCGCGCCGCCAAGCAACCCCAAGCGCAAGGCGTCGCGGCGTGTGATGTGAAACAGACCGTTATGTTTGTCCGTGGTCATCGTGGGTACCTTTGCACAAAGCAGATCCCTCGCGGACTGAACTCCGCTCGGAATGACACAACAAACTAGTTACAGCTTCAAGCAGGCACTGCTGAAGTCGTGCCCTTCCCAAACGTCCACTTTCACGTCAATGCCGGCACAGAAATTCCGAACTATTGATGAGCGCCCAGGCGAGATCCACAAAGGCTTCGCGGCGCTTTACCCCACCCGAATTCGAATACTGCCCTACCGCTTTCAATTCTTCGTCCGTCGGATAACGCGACATGATTGCCAGATAGAGCCCATTGACCACGTCGCGCGGCTGCTGCGAATTGCGCGCAATGTCCATGAGCTTCTGGCTTTGTTCGATCTTGCGCTCGATGTGAGTCGAATTGAGCAGATGGATACGCTGCTCGGCTGAGGGCCGGTTGTTGCGCTCCGATTCCAGTCCGGTATCGCGCGGCGGACGCCCAAACAATTCCAGGAATGCGCTGCTGACGCTGCCGTCCGGCAGGCTGATGGCGCGCGACCCTTCGGGCATGACCGTGAATGGCTCGGGCACGGCGCTGGCGTATTCCTCGGTGGTTCCCGTGATCTGGCAAATGGCGTCTATCAAAGTCTCGGCGTCGAGCCGGCGCACGGGGTAGAACGCGAAGTTCGCTTCGGCCTCCGGGCTGCTGGAGCGCGGAATGCATGACTGCTGATACACCCCGGAGTTCAGAATGAGGCGATAGATGTGCTTCAGGTCGTAATGGGACGCAACGAGCTCCCGCTCGAGATAGTCCAGCAATTCGGGATTGCTGGGAGGATTATCGGGACGAATGTCGTCGGGTTCCTGAATAATTCCGCGGCCCAACAGCCACGACCAGATACGATTGACGATGTTGCGCGCGAACCACGGATTCTTGGGATCGATAAGCCAGTCGGTGAAGACCGCACGCGGGTCCTGGTCGGGGCGCAGGCGTACGTGGGACCCGTCGGGAAGGGTCGCGGATTCGGAGGGAAGCGGCTTCGCGGAATCGAAGAAGACAATCTCCTCTTTCCACTCCCTGGTGTGCTTGTAAGCGATCTGCGAAAAGAAGACGGCCATGTCCTGAAGGCGCGCGGCCGGCCATTTCTCGGCGCGAACGCCCATGAACGTAAGCGCAACAGTCTGCGCGATGCCGCGTGGATCGCGGTTCTGCATGGCGCGGTAAAAATTAACGGGCGGCACGCGGAAGTTGCTGCCATTGGAGGTCAGCATCTGGCGAACCATGACGTCGTACGCGGTATCGCTGGCAAGCGACATGCGAATCCAGTGATGGTAAGCCTGCGCGGCCTCGGGCCACAGGTTGATCGGGAACTCGGCCTTGATGCGCAGCACGTCGCTCCACTTGTTGGCCCAATAGTCGGCGAACTCATCCCTCTCCAGCAGGCGGTCGATGAGTACGCTGCGCTTGCCGGGATCCGCATTGCCGACGAAATCCGAGGCTTCGACCGCCGTAGGCAGCGTGCCGATTACATCGAGATAGGCGCGGCGGACGAACACGGCGTCCGAAGACAGGATCGCCGGCTGAATCGAAAGTCGCCCGAGGTGATCGAAAACGAGCGAATCAATTCTAGATTTGGCGACCTGAGTAGGTTGCATTTCGTAGGGCAAAGTCAACGCACGGCCGCCCGCCGAGGGTACAACATACGATTCACCATTAATTGAAGTGAGCATAGCAGCCATTTGAAATGTGCAAACCCTGCGCGCCAACGTAAGTTGCTGCACGTGGCGCGCTTGGGGGGTGACTTACAACATTTTCCGGTGGATCACCTGATCGCGCCGAATTGGCTGTCCGATTAACTCAGCCTGCAACGTTTCTATACCTGCCGCCGGCTTGGAATCTGCAACCGAGATCATTCCTGTGCGGCAGCGACCTCCGCATGCGGCACCGGCGTGGCTGTGCGATTGCCCAGCTCGCGCAGTCGAACCCCATTCTTGAGGTTGAACTCCATTTCCTCGAGAGTAATCCCCTTCGTCTCGGGCACGAACAGTGCGACGAAGACGATCGCGAGCAGGCAGAAGCCCGCGAACACGTAGAAAATCGACGAGTTCCCGTGCACCTGCATAAACGAGAGGGCGTTCGCCATGACGAGGCCGGCGAAGGTCCAGTTGATCATGGTCGTGATCGTCATCCCGATCTCGCGGCCCTCAAGCGGGAAGATCTCGGAGCAGACGAGCCAGACGACCGGTCCCCAAGAGATCGCGAAGCCGAGGATGTAGAGGATTACCGAGACGAGGAGCACGACTTTCGGCGTGCCGCTGATCATGGCGGGGTCGGAGACCGAGCCAATCGCGTGGAAAGCAACACCGGCGGCGATCATGGTAATGAGCATCAGCACCGCACCGAAGTACAGCAGCTTCTTGCGTCCCCACTTCTCGACCAGGTGGATCGCCGGAAAGGTGAAGAGCATGTTCACGGTCGGGACGGTCATGCCCGCGAGCAACCCCTTCATGCCCGCGTAGCCGAAGATCGTTGGCGAGTAGTAGATCATCATGTTAATGCCGACGAGCTGCTGGAATACCTGCAGCAGCACTCCCACCGCGAGCACCTTGAGAAAGTAGCCGCGCAGGACGATGCCGACACCTGCCCCCTGCGGTCCGTGCAGGGCCTGCCCGATCTCTTCGATTTCGACGTCGATCTCCTGCTGCGTGTTCAGCGTCCGGCGCAGGACCGCAATCGCCTGCTCCTTACGCCCCTTCAGCATCAGCCAGCGCGGGCTCTCCGGGAGCATGAAGCCGCCAAGGAACATCAGGGCCGCGAACAGAGTGATCGTCAGGAACATCAAAGGCAGAGAGGTTGCGGGGTTCACGAAGGCGCGGGCGATGAAGACGTTGGTCAGCGAGATCAGGAAGATGCCGATAGTGATCATCAACTGGAAGAGCGTGCCCATCGAGCCGCGGATCGAAGCTGGAGCAGTTTCGGCCAGGTAAAGGGGAACGACAAAGGATGCCACCCCTACGCCGAAGCCCAGCGCGAAGCGGCAGGCCGAGAGCACCGGCAGGGGCGGAAGCAGTGCCGAGATCGCCGAGGCCGCGGTGAAGATGAACCCGGCGACGAGCAGGCTCCGCTTGCGTCCGAGGAAGCGCGCAAAGAGGCCGGAAAGCAAGGCGCCGATGATCCCGCCGGTCGCCAGAATGGCTGAGTAGTGCTCGCCGCCCTGGACACCAAAGTTGTAGTGCCGCTGGATCGTTTCCAGTGAGTTCGCGATGAACCCCTGGTCAAGGCCGAACAACAGTCCGCCCAGCGCGGCCACCGCGCAGATCACATATACGATTGTTTTGTAGCCGCCGGACTTCGCATCAACCAACGCCGCTTGAGTCATTCCGATCTCCTCTTGCCCGCTTGGCGGGCGGTGTACGTCTAACCGTTCGCCGCCTCGGTCCGATGGCGAGCGAGTTTAGTTCTTCTATCGGCTACACTCGCTGCCGATTCCTGCACACTCGTTACGATGGTCTCCTTAGAGCTACAGTTCTGCGTCGCGACGAAGCTCAACGCATACGCGCCGCCCACGCTTGCAGTTTCTGCATGGAGATATCTGAAAGCCCACCGGCGTCCTTGGTCTGCCACACCTCGACTTCGGTGGCCTTGGTGCGGAGGGCGTATTCAAACGCTCCGTCCGCGTTCACGCGCGGCGAAACGGCCTGAAGTTCGATGGGCGGCCCCAAGGACGTCATCGTTTCGTAGATTTCCATCGCCTGGGGACGCGGTTTTTCGTCGAGTCCATGATGGGCCAGTATGCCGCGAGAACCTAAACGTTTGCGCCAGTCTCTCATCACGGAAACAGTGAAGTCTATCTCGCGCACCGAGCGCGGGCCGTCGTTTGCAAAGAACGGATTGAAGGTGAAATCAAGTGGCGTGCGTTTCCAGAATGAATAATCCTCGGCCACTCCCTGCAAACATGCTTTGCGATTTGCGTCGGTCAACCCCGCCTTGTGCAGATTACTCTTGGATAACGGGTCCATGGGCAAAATGAACGGCTCATCCGTCACCGTCGAACAGGAACTAACGGCAACTTCGCCCACGAGTGGATCATCGTCATAGCGTTCCGCCAGTTCTTTCTGTAGTGTCCGCCATGCAGTACGGTAGTGTTCGGTCCAGAATGCCGGAACGTCTACCGGAAACTGACGATGCATAATCCTGATCGGGCCACCGTCCAGGGTCTTCACCCACCGCGGCGCCTTATTTCCAGCGTGGACTCGCAGCTTTGCGGTGACCGGCGCGTTCGGGTACTTGCGGTTATAGGCTCGGATTTCGGCGAGTGCCTGGTCAATGAAGTCTGTCTTCAACTCTCCCTTAACGGGTTCGAGTTGCTCCCAAGTGACATTGATAACTACGGCCGAATACACGCCCGGGTGCGTGTTGGCCTCAAGCATTGGATCCTCAGGATCGCCCGCCCTGTACACAAAGTTGAGTTTCCCCATCGAGACCAGCCCATGGATGGGTGCTTTCTCAAGAGGCTTATGCTTTTCACCGCCGATTCCCGGGACTGAAAACATAAGAAAGATCAATGCAAGCTTTATTGGTTTCATTTCGAACTCAGTACAGAGTAGGGCCTCATTGTCCGCCAAAAGATGAAAACAACCATCTTCATGATCGTACTAACGCTGGTTCTTCCCGCCCGCAATGATGAGCTTAGGAAAATGCGAAGGCTACTTGGTCGTTTTCTCAAAACCAAACATCTTTTCCCACTCGGGCTGGTAGCTCGGATCGTGCACGACCGTCATATGGTAAGCCACCAGTCCGGGCGCCTTCACGGTGCTCGGCGGATCAAGCTTGAACACGAAGACGTGATCCTTCGGGACTTTCAATGCGTCGAGAATCATCGGCTGCAGCGGTGCGATTTTTTCCTTCTCGTGAAATTCAGCATACCAGCGGTCACTGGGAGTTTTGCCGGGTTCATAGAGCCAGGCCGCCAGTTTCCGCGAGTCGGATTCCAGATTGATGCCGTCTGTTGGGCCAGAAAACAAAACAGCGCGCGCCACTTCATGGAATTTGGCGACATAGGCCGCCATGCCCGCGCCTTGCGAATGTCCTGTCACGATGATCTTCTGCCAATTGGGCAATTCTCCGGCGAGATAGTCTCTCCAGCCTTCGCCGGGATAGGTCTTGTCCAGATACTTGAGCAGGTTCGCAAGACGCTGCATGATCGATTCCTGCGGCGTGTTCTTGATGATTGCGTCCGGAGCGTCCCCCTCGACGCGTGCCCGCCGGAAGCTTCCCTCGCAGTTGACATCGCCGGTTTTGCCGCACGCTCCATAGCCGTGGGGCACATTGTTGTACATCAGACCGATCACGCGAAAGTGGCCCGAAGCAATCGTTTCGAGAAATTCCGTATTCTGCTTGGGTTTTCCGTGCGTCCCCGGGAAAAAGACCACGAGTTCGGGACGCAGCTTGCCGCTGGGAACGATGATGACGTTGGGTGCATCAAACTCGGTTTTCAGAGAAGGATCCGCGGTTGCGGGTAAGACCTCACGAACTGAGGGCGCACCGCCGGCAGCGGGCGAAGTTTGAGCACTGGCCGTAAGCCCAAGAAGGCACACAATCATTGCTGCTGACGCAGCCAGTTTGAATAAGAGCTTCATCTTTCCTCCTGCATGTCTAGCTTGCATATCAATACCGTGCATATCACTTTTGTCGAACTTACCGAAATAGCTGAGCCAATCGACACGCTACTTAAGCTTGTTGGCCCAGGACTGAAGCATTTCCGTCGTGATGCGCGCCTGGCCGCCCGCTTCTACCGTGGTCCACAGTTCGATCTCACCGGCTCCGGTATCGAGTGCGTTCTGGATCACCTTGTTCCAATCCATAAACGGAGGGAGGTTTTTGGGGCGTGAAGGACCGGGCTGCCCGTTGTGAACTTTGCCGTTCTGGATAACCCCCTGTGAGGCGGTCTGCAATTCGATGGGCGGGCCCACTTCTTTGAGCTGCGCGTAAACCAGCTTGAGACCGTCGGCAATTGGGTCCTGGACGGAGTGGTTGGAGATAATGCCGCGTTCGGCCAGGCGGCTGCGCCAGAACTTCATGACGGAAAGGGAGAACGGATCGTCACGAACGGGACGGCCAGAGTCAATGGCGAAGTAGGGGCTAAAAGCAATGTCGAGCGGCGTCAGTTTCCATGCGGCAAAATCGTCCACGGCACCCATGAGACATGCCTTTTCGGCGGCATCCGTGAACCCGGCAGACTTGAGCGTTTTGATGGCGACAGGGCCGTGGGGGAATATGAAGGACTCAGCGGTGACGGTGGAGCACGAGGAAGCGGCAACCTCGCCCATCAAGGGGTCAGCATCGTACTTGGCGGCGAGAGCGTCCTGCAAGGCTTTCCACTCGCGGCGGTACTCGGGGGTCCACCAGCCCGCGATTCTTATGACCTGACCATTGTGCTCAAACTCCAGCGGGCCTCTGCTCAGGGGCATGAGCCACACGGGGACGTTCATGCCTGCAAACACGCGAAGCTTTCCGGCCACGGGGGTCGAGGGATGTTCGGCATTGTACTTCGCGATCGTACGCAGGCCTTCGTCGATGGCTGAAAAATCGAAAACGCCCTGCTTCGGTTCGATCTGAGCCCAGCGGACGTTAATCACGGCACCTTTGTATATTCCAGGATGAACGAACAGCTCGCGCATGCCATTGTTTGGAGTCTCAGTTGAGTTCTCGATGCGAATGGGCCCCCAAGCCGTGAGACCGTGAATAGGCCTCTTGGGGCTGGCGGTCTTTGAAATCGGTCGTTGAGCATGTGCTGAAACCACGACAAAAACGAGAGCAACTATCGCTGAACCAACTGCTTTGAGTGAACATTTCACGATTTCTCCGACAGCCTGTAGGCTCTATCGACGCCCATCGCGGGACATGAGAAACGGTGCGGCTGCGAGCGCACCGTTTCTCTGCTGGCGGCCAATGGGTGACGTCCTGACTAGAAGTACAGTTTTACTCCGAGTTGCATCTGCCGATTGTCACGCACATCCGTAACCTGGCCGAAGTTGGTATTGTTGGAGTTGGTATTCACCGCGTTGTAGTTTACGTGATTGAACAGGTTGAACGCCTCACACCGGAACTGCAAGCGTGTCCTTTCATTGAAGCTAAAGTTTCGGAAGAAGTCGATGTTCCAAGTCTGATAGCCCGGACCTTCCACACTGCCGCGCCTCTCGTTCCCTGGGCGATACTGTCCGGCCGGGACAGACGCAAAGGCTGCAGTGTTGAAGAATTGTTTGAAAGTCCGCGGTCCGTTATTCGGATCGCCGATCTGATCAGGACGGATTTGTGCCGGAGAGTTCGCCGCCAGGATGCCGAGACCGGCGGGATCGGGGCCAGTCGTGGTCACCGTGCCCCAAAGACCCGAGGCGGCGTTTACGATGCCGGAAATCTCCCAGCCTCCGAAAGGCGCGCGGAGCCACCTGCTCTTACCTTTGAAGCCAGGCAATTCGTAGACGAAGTTTGCCGTGAACACCTGGCGCCGGTCCTGAACGCTCGGCCCCCACTCAGACTTCAGATCGTAGGTGTTTTGCGGGGCCACGAACAGCGTCTGCGTGTTGCTCATCGACTTCGCCCAGCTATAGTTGGCGCTGAAAATGGACCGCTTGCCGAAGCGCTTCCTAAAAGCAGCCTGGAGCCCGTTGTAATCGGCGAAGCCGCGGGTATCGTAAGAGAAAATGGTTTCGTATCCCAGGTAAGGCCGATAAGGATTGATGGCGGCGGTGGCGGTACCTGCTCCGGGGAAAGTGGTGACGCCCGACGCTGCCGCATAGAAACCGGGGAGGGGCTGATTAAGATCGATCGGCATCAGCAGGTGGAATGTGCTGTTGCCCACATATCCGATGTCCAACATCATCGAATGAGGGAGCTGTATTTGCAGGTCGAGGTTCCATGCCTGCGTATAGGGCTGGTGCCAATTGCGAACTTGTCCGTATACCGAGGGGACGGCATTGGTTTTCGCGACACCAGCACCGGGATCGGCCATCGAAGCCGGCGAACTGTACACATAATTCCCGACGTAGGCCGGATTCGCGTCCACTTCCGTCTGTCCGAGGTTCAACTGCGTCTGGTTGTAAAAAAGGCCGTAACCGCCCCGCAGCGCGGCGTTTCCGTCGCCAAACAGATCATAAGCGAACCCGAAGCGCGGAGCGAAGTTGAGATGGGGCGTTCTGCTAACGGCGGCGCCAAAGGAATTGGCCGAATTGTTCAACGTGATGCCATTCAGAGGATCGTAGTTCGGATTCGGAGTCGTCCCCGCACACACGCCCGCGGTCGTCGTGCAGATGGTTCCATTCGATGCGATCGCGGGCACCTTGGTGGGATCGTACATCTCAGGCTGAAAAACGCCGAGATTCCCGTTCTCATCGTTGAACTGGCCATAGATTGAATAACGCACGCCCAGGCTCAGATTGAGCCTGCGGGTTGCGCGCCAGTCATCCTGCACGTAGGTCTCGTAAAGGTTGATGGTATTAATCGATCGCGGATCTAATGTCGACTGGGTGAAACTAGTGGCTTTGCCGGTCAGGAAAGCCGCGAATGACGCCTCGTAAGCCGTCACGCCGGTTGTCGCATTCTTCGCGCCGGTAAACGCAAATTGACCGGCGTTCAGGGTTCCCAACGTGGCGTCTCTCTGAGTGTAGAGGTAATTACCGCCGAATTGAATGCTATGCTTGCCCCGAACGTGAGTGACATTGAGGAATGTCTGATGAGCTTCGTCGTTGTCATACGCCGGACCTCTGGTTTGCCATCCGGGACCGTTGATATTGAGGTTCGGCACCCTGGCGACCGTTGACTGAAATGGCAGCGTTACTTGAATATCGGGCGATCTGGAAGAAAGGAGTGTTCCGACCGGCTGAATGTTAATTCCATAAGGCTGATAGGAGTAGGCTCCTTCAATAACCGTGTTCTGCCCGGCAATATAGGTAAGGTGACCCATAACGTTCTGGCCGAACGTCTTTACGTTTTCGTTGCTTACCCCAGGATAGCCGTTGTTCGCGCCATTGTACTGGTTGGGAACCTGGAGGCTGATCGGGTCGTCGATAAAACGCACAAACATTGACAGCTTCGAGTTGAACTGATGATCAAGGCGAACCAGTTCCTGGGTCTGAGCGGTCGCGGAGCGTTGCTGCAGGATAACGCCCTGAGGATCGGTGGGACTGTTGACCTGCTGAATTGCAAGCGACGGCGCGATGATGTCCTTGATGTAGGCGGCAGACGTCGGACTGATCGTCTGTATCTGATAGTTGTACCCGGGGTACGGAGAGTTCGCTGCTGCAACGGATCCCGTCACGGGATGGATGAAGTAGCCGAATGTCTGTGGAAGGGTGGGATAGTTCGTAAACGTTTGCGTTGGCGCGCTGCCAATGCGGCGCAGCTCTTCGGAAAAGAAGAAGAACGTCTTAGAACGCTCTTTCGGGTATAGCTTCGGGATGTAAACCGGACCGCCGATGGTGAAGCCGTAATTGTTATAGCGAAGCGTGGGCCGCGGCAGCTCTGGGGATGCAATCTTGTTCAGGAACGAGTTGGCGTTCAGGCGCTGATTGCGCAGGAAATAGAACATATCTCCGTGGAAGGCGGACCCGCCGCTTTTGGAAACGATGGACACCTGCGCGCTGCCGGCGCCTCCATATTGCGCGCCGTAGCCGTTGCGGATGACCTTGATTTCATTGACGGCGTCCACGTTGGGATAAACGGAGGTCTGGTTGTTCCCGTTGTGGTTCAGAATGTCCGAGCCGTCCAGCATCCAGGAGAGCTGGGAGTATTGGAGTCCGTTGACGGCGAAGTTGCTGGGGGTGGCCGACCCGGTAGAGGTTGTCATGCCGGGGTAAAGTTGATCGGGCCCGTTGTAGGCGACGCCCGGCGCCAAGGCCACCAACTGCTGAAAGTTGCGCGTATTGAGCGCCAGTTCGTTGACCTGAACATTCTCGATGGTTGCGGCGTTGGCAGCGGTCTCCAGGTTCGGCCCCTCGACAGCGGCGGTCACGGTTAATTCCGAGGAAGCGCTGGCCGGAGTTAGCGTGAAATCCTGTTTCAGAACGTCGCCCACGCCTACGCCCATTCCGGTTCTGCTCTGGGATCCGAAGCCGTTGGCCTTGACCGTGATGCTGTAGTTCCCGACCGGGAGCAGCGGCGCGGAATATTCGCCCTGCGCTGCCGTTTTCACAGTTCGCACTACTTGTTTCGTATCCGCGTTGAGCAATTGGATTTCAGCTCCAACGATGACTGCACCACTGGAATCCACAACCCTGCCATCGATTTCTCCGGTGACGTTTTGCGCCGCTAGGGGCAACACTGCTAGCAAGACCAGGGCCAGGATAACCCCAGTCAAATGTTTGCATATTTGGGTGACCACTCGCATCTCTCGCCGCCTCCAACTTGGGTGACTTCAGTTGTTGTCCAAATAAATATTCGTGACCCAAGACTAAATAGTGCCGCTATCAGACCATTCTTGGTATTTGCTTGTCAAGAGCAAAGTTCCCTGAATCGGTGGAAGCCCTTAGCCGGGAGTGCGGCATGCGCCGGAATGCGATTATATAAGGCCTAAAGAGCCTGCGTGAGGACTTCGCTTGACATTGGCGCTGACTCGTGATCGTATAGCGCCATTTTGTTGCGTGTAGCATCTTAACCAACAGCATAAGGAGTAATTTTCATGACTTACCCGACATGTACCTCTGCTATCCATCGCGCGCGGTTTCTCTGCATCGCGGCCCTCCTTCTCTTTCTAGCAAGTGGCGTATGCAGCGCACAGAAGACGCCCATTCATGGACTTGTAGCAATGGGCAAGATCCCGGACAGCTATCTCTCTTCCCCTTCCGCCAGGCCGGTGAACAATTTCATCGAAGCCAACACCCACGGAAACGTCTACGTTGCTTCGGATCTCAATATCGGCTGGGATCAGATCCAGCCCAGCAGCAGCACTGATTTCGTGACAACCGCCATCGACAATGCTCTGGCCCTGATCGATACTTACAACGTGGGCCATTCTCCGCAGATGAAGGTCAAGCTGCGGATTTATGCGGGCGTACACGCTCCACAATGGGTGAAGAATGCTACCGGAACCGTGAGTCTTCAGGCCAACGATAACTCGTATCAGCAGTTCCCGAGGTTTTGGACCGCCACATACGGCAATTACTGGAGAAACCTGCAAGCCCTACTGGCGCAACGATACGACAACGACACACACATCGCCGAGGTCGCGATTTCCTCCTGCTCGACCAACACCGCCGAACCCTTCATAATGCCGACAGACGCGACGTCGAGAGCGAATTTGCTATCGGCTGGTTACTCCGATGCGCAACGCCACACGTGCCTGACCAACGCCGCCGAAGTGGACTATGACTCCTGGGTAAGCACGCCGCTTGAGTTCACTTTCAACGTCATCTCGGACATCGACACCGGGAAAATCGTGAGCAATTACGACTTTACTTTCGCGACGCTCGCTCTGTTTCGGCAGACCTATGGAACAGAGCGCGGGGTGATCGCAAACCACGGACTGCAGTATCCTCTGAAGCCTGTGGTTCAGCCCTTGTATGACGGGACCGACACTCAGTCCGGGTTCCGGCAGTTGGGACCGCCCATCGAATTTCAGACGATCAGTCAGACTCCGAATGGCGGTTGGCAGGCCAGCGTCGACTATGGCCGCAGCTACGGCGCGACCGAATTGGAAATCTGGGTAACAAAGGACGCCGGCGGCTCCGCCGATATCTCCTATTCGACCCTGCAAACCTGGGCCGCTTACACCTGGTAGACAGAACGCAGGGTGCCCGGGCTCGGAATCGGGCCCGGTATGAACCTTGGCGACGAGTTGTTCTTAATTTCCGTATTTATGTCAGATATTGAACAAAATAGACGAAGGTGAGAGTATTGTGGTTTGACATCGGTACATTGCATTAGCGCGGAGTAAAGAGCTGCTTATGAGCAAGTCGCCCGAACGCGAGCGCAAGAAGTCGCCGCGAATCGTTACAGCCACACCCGTCACGGTGCGCAAGGTCAATCGAGCTATCGTTCTCAACCTGATCCGGTCCCATCAGCCGATTTCGCGCGCTTCACTGGCAAGACACACCGGGATTCACCGCAGTAACGTCTCCATGATTGCAGAAGAACTGATTCAGGAAGGTTTGGTGGATGAAACTCTGGCGAACCCGAAGGGACGGGGGCGAGTCCCGTACCTGCTCACGCTGAACCCGGCGTCGCTTCACATCATCGGAGTCAATGTCCGTGTGACCGAGACGCAGGTGGTGCTCGGACAGTTCGACGGAGAGATGGTTCACCTGTTTTCTTTTGAGACCCCGCCCCGACCCGAGGTGTTCGTAGCTGAACTGACGCGCCGTCTGGAAGAGGTGGTCAAGGGCGAGCGGCGGGGAGTCGGGAAATCCGTTCGCAAGATGGTCGTGAGCATACCCGGCATGGTGAACTCAAACCGGCAGCTCTGGGTTCCGGCGTTGCCGGGTTTCTCCGCGTTTCCGCTGGGTGAGGAACTGCAGAAGCATACCGGATTTGCAACTTCAATCATCAACAACGCGACACTGGCTGCCGCCGCCGAGATGTGGCTGGAAACAGGAAGCCGGCAGCCCGTGCAGAACTTCGTGTTTGTCGTGATCGGCGATGCCGGAGTCGGCAGCGGGTTGGTCCTGAATGGCAGCTTGTATCGCGGGCACGACGGAATGTTCGCCGGCGAGTTCGGTCACATGGTGGTGAGCGGAGAGAACATGCAATGTCCCTGCGGACGCCAGGGTTGCTGGCAGCTCTTTATAGCCGATCGTGCAACATGGCGGCGATATGACCCACAGGGGATGTTCGATCAGGTCAAGTTCGACGAAATGATGGAGCGTGCTCAATTGGGAGACGACGCGGCTCTCAAGGCGATCCGGGAAACGGCGAGATACATCGCGCTGGGACTCTCCAACGTATGCCTTGCGCTGAACCCCGAAGCGATCATCATTGGCGGGCGCATCACGAAGGCGTGGGACATCGTCAAGGCCGAGATCGACAAGACGGTCCACGCAACCTACCTGGGCGTGGAGATTCGTCCAGCCCGACTGCCCTTAAACGAGCTTTTTTTGCGCGGTACCATCAACATCGGACTGGAACACTTTTTCGCCGGCCCGGAACTCGGGGTTCTGTCCAAGAACTGAGTCAGAAATGAGGGCGTCGTTTTCGTGCGCAGAGGGTCTCAGTTGAGCAACGCATCCGACTCGCCCTGTACGCCTGAGTCGAACCAGGCGATGGCCATCATGGCTGCGCTGTTTTTCACCTGGGGCTTCACACGAGGGATGAGCGACATCCTGATCCCTCATTTGCGCGACACATTCGATCTCTCGTACGCCAGGACGATGCTGATTCAGATCAGCTTCTTCTCCGCCTACCTTCTCTCCATCCCGGCAGGTAACCTGATCGGTCGCATCGGGTACAAGAAAACGATTATTGCGGGGCTGGTTGCGCTCGGTGGCGGGGCAGTGTTGTTCTTTCCAGCCGCGAGTGTCGCATCCTTCCCGCTGTTTTTGTTGGCGGTCATGATCATCGCCACCGGCATCACCATGCTGCAGGTCTCCGCGAATCCCTACACGGCCGCGCAGGGACCTCCACGCACCGCCGCCAGCCGCCTCAATCTCGTTCAGGGATTTAACGCGCTTGGCCGGACGATTTCTCCGCTCATCGCGAGCGTATTCCTGCTGACCTCCGTCCCTGCCGGACTCCGCGCTGCTTCCGGTTTCCATTCTCACGCACTCCGGCTACAACAGGCGGCCCAAGTCAAATTTCCCTACCTGGGTCTGGCAATTGCGGCATTCGCCTTGGCAATCATTATTGGCAGACTCGATTTGCCGGAGATGTTCGTGCGTGAGGACTCGGGGCACATCACAAGATCGGTGTACCGGCATTCGAGAGTTCTGCTCGGCGGCCTGGGCATCTTTGCCTACGTCGGAGCAGAGGCCTCGATTGCCGGACTGCTGGTGAATTACCTGATGGAGCCCGGCGTCGCGAACCTGCCGCAAAGGACGGCCGGTTATTGTGTCTCGCTATATTTCGGTGCGGCAGTAGCAGGCAGATTCATCGGGTCGGTGCTCCTCCGCAAAATTCCCACAGGCAAACTGCTCGGCATCTTTTCGATGGCGGCCGTGCTGCTGATCGTGACTTCCGTGACGAGTTCCGGATCCTTGGCGATGTGGAGTATTTTGCTGGTGGGCCTCTGCAACTCCATCATGTTCGCCAGCATATTTGCAATGTCGATTGATGGACTCGGCCCGGACACCGCGAGCGGGTCCGGACTGCTCTTGACGGCTACCGTCGGTGGAGCAATCATCCCGGAGCTTCAAGGACTGCTGGCCGACAGAATTGGTCTGCATCCATCCTTCGTTTTGCCGATCATCTGTTATCTCTACATCACGCATTTCGCGCTTAAGGGGTCGGCGGTCACATCTCGCGTCCCGCAGCTGGCCATGGAAGAGAGATGAGGAACGTGCAATGCCAAACGCCTATTCCGCGGTTGGCATTCGTCTTCCCTTGGCTGGCACCGGATTGATCTCGTCCACTGGTGTCGCGTATGCTCCCGGCGGAAGAGGGATCGGTCCCTTCAGCAGAGGATCGTTGGTATCGCGCATCCAGGCATCCAGACGCGAACGCATTTCCGCAAGCACCTGCTGGTGAGCCGGATCTTTCGCCAGATTGTTCCTCTCCGCCGGGTCGAAGATCAGGTCAAAGAGCTCTTCTTCGTGCTCCAGTTGTTCGTTCTTGAATCCATTGTCGAGCCAGAGCTGTTTGCTGGGCGAGTTATCGCAGTTAGGAAGCACGGCGGTCGTTCTTCCGTCGTAGCGGCGGTTGTACTTCCAGCGCGTGGTTCTTGCACTCCGTTTCGGCTCGTAGGATGCGTGGTAATTCACTTCCGCGAATATGACGTCGTGTAGTTCCCTGGTTTCGCCCCTCAACAGCGGCAGCAGCGACTTTCCCTGTAGCCACGATGGCTTGGGAACACCCGCCAATTCGCAGATCGTGGGATACACGTCCAAGTGCGATACCATGGCATTACAAACGGTGCCGGGCTTGAACTCTTTGGGGCCGCGGATGATCAATGAAACACCCCAGCCCGCGTCGGTCAGAGTACATTTCATGCCAGGGAACGCAATGCCGTGGTCCGTGGTGCTAATCACGAGCGTGTTTTCGGCCAGTCCATGCTGATCCAGAGCGTCGAGAACTTGGCCGATTCCGCGGTCAAGCTGTCGCGCGCTTGAAAGATAGCCCGCCATGTCCCTGCGAGTGGCTGCGGTGTCGGGAACGGCCGCGGGCGGCATCACGTAATCAGGGTTGTCTTCGCTGCTTTGCTCCGGAAAGGGGCGATGCGTTTCGGTGAAACCCACATCGAGGAAGAACGGCTGCCGCGGCGTTGATTTCAGGAACTCGACTGCGTTGGGCGCGACATCGGCGGCGTGATTCGATTTCGGTTTCCGCACCTGGTCGAAGCCGATCATCGCCGGATCGGGCGCGATGTGTTGCAGTCCAGCCAGCACAGACGTGTATCCGGCCGGTTTGAGTGCGTGTATAACGTGCTGTTTGTAGTCATTGAGTTTGAAGCCCAAGTGGGCCAGGCCCAGCATTCCGTTCTGGTGGGCATAGCAACCGGTAAGCAATGCCGCCCTGCTGGGCGAACACGTGGGCGCCGCACAGAAGGCCTGCCGGAACAAAACTCCCTGCCGCGCCAACCGGTTCAAGTTCGGCGTCGAAACCGCATGCCCGTAGGGTCCGAGATAGCGTCCTGAATCGTGCGAATGAATGTAGACGATATTAGGCGGTGTGTCAGCCTTCGCGAGCGCCAGTTTCCCAGTGGAAAGCCCCGCAGCCAGACCGATAGTCGCCATTCCCTGCATGAATTCCCGACGGTCAATTGTCATTTGGTCTTCTTCCCTCCCCTCACGGTTTGTTTGTTTTATGCGCTTAATTGAACTGTTTCATGTCAATCGAATCGGCAATCGCCTTGTAACCGGCATCACCGGGGTGAGCCGAATTTGGAGGCCCGACATAGGGCGGCGCGATCATAGTCGGGTTTTTCGGATCGCGCACGGCTGCGTCAAAATCGAACACTGCATCAAAGGCCTTGCTATTGCGTATCCAGTTGTTAATCTCCTGCCGCTTTTTCTCGCCCGTCTCGTTGTAAAACGGAGTGCTTCCGTAAGGAGTTATGGTCCCCCCGAAGACCTTAATGCCACGGGCGTGCGCCCGCGCGATGATGTCCTTCATGCCGTCAATTATGTCGGCCACACTTTCTTTGTTTGCAGGATCGGGATTGTTGGTCGAGCGATATATGTCGTTGCTGCCGCCAAGAAAAATCAGGTACTTGACTCCAGCCTGATTAAGGACATCAGGTTCGAGTCTATTCTTGAGGCTTGGACCCGACTGCTCGTACAAGATGCGCTTTCCCCCAACTCCAAGGTTGAGTACGGACAGATGTTTCGTGTCCTTGTTCGCGAGAAACCGGCGCGCGAGATCGTCCGGCCAGCGACGGTTTGCATCGACGGTCGAAGCCATGCCATCTGTTATTGAGTCGCCGAAAGCTACCACTGCCGCAGCATCGTCTTCCCTCTGCACATCCACCCCAGTCAGGAAGATCCAGCTTTGAATCTTATTGTGGTTCTTTAGTTTCGTCGCGGCGGCCTGGTCGCCGGGAGCGTAGTAGTTGGTCGAGATTGCTCTCAGGTGGTACGTGAGCGTGAGGCCTTTCTGCTGCGGGACGTACATGCTGATGGCCAGTGAGGTTTGTTCCGGAATCTCGAGTTTCACCGGATCGCTCAGCAGGGTTATACCTGCCGGGATTGTGAAATCCGTGGCGCCCGAAAAAGTTACGGCACGATCGGTTCCGCTCTTGATTGCATCCTGCCCGTCGCTCAAGGCCACGTGCACATTCTTGAGATTGACAGGTGTCGCACCGAACTCGTTTGAGATCCGCAGACGTAACACCTTGCCACCCAACGTAACGTGAACCACATTGCGAATCGTCACGCTGGCATTCCGCGGACCGAGTTCGATCACTTTTTCCGCCTTGGGCATCTCACCCACGGGCGAACACGCCCAGGTGCCAACCCAGTGTGTCACAGGCTGCGATCCAGCCCCGAAGCACAACGTGATAGCTGACACAATGAATAGAGCCGATAACAGCTTCATGATTTTCACAATTTGTCTCGCTAATCTTCCTCGCGTGGTCTAGCGGAACGATTTCAAATCGATTGAGTCCGCAACAGCCTGATACCCCGCGTCAACCAGGTGGACGTGGTCGGGCGAGTCGTAAGGAGGCGCGAGCACGCTCGGGTTGGACGGGCTACGCACAGCTTTGTCGAAGTCGAACCAGCCGTCGAATGCGTTCGCGGTTCGAGTCCAGGTATTGATCTCGGAGCGCATCTTTTCGGAGGCAGGGTTGTGGAATTGATTGCCTCCGGAAGGAGTGAGCGTCGCGCCGAAGACTTTGATGCCGTGCTCATGGGCGCGTGCGATGATCTGCTTCATGCCTTCGATGATGTCCCGCACGCTCTCGTGCTGCGCCTGGTCCGGACGATTGATGGAGTGGTGAATGTCGTTGATGCCCGCGAAGAGGATCAAATATTTGACTCCGGACTGCCCAAAGACGTCGCGGTCTAGCCGCGCAAGAAGACTCGGTCCGCCCTGGTCATAGAGAATACGGTTGCCGGAGATCCCGAGGTTGAGGACCGAGAGCTGCTCGGTGCTCTTGTCGGCCTGCAAACGATGGGCAAGATAATCCGGCCAGCGCCGGTTGGCATCTACAGTCGAACGCATTCCGTCCGTGATGGAGTCACCGTATGCGACGACTGCGGCCGCGTTGTTGACCGCCTGAACGTCAACGCCACTTAAGAACAGCCATGTTTGAATGCGGCGCGCGTTCTGCAATTTCGCCGCAGCCGTCTGGTCGCCAGGAGCGTAGAAGTTTGTGGCCAACGCTCGGACGTGATACGTGAGCTTCACGTCCTTCTGCTGGGGAACATACATGCTGATAGCCAGCGATGCCCGATTCGGGACGTCCATTTTCACGGGGTCGCTAAACAACGCGGTACCCGCCGGGATGGTGAACTCGGTAGCGCCCGAAAAGGTCACGGCATGATCGGTCCCCTTGCTGATTGCATCCTGGCCATCGCTCAAAGCGACATGCACATTGGCCATCCTGACCGGGGTCGATCCGAACTCGTTGGATATTCGCAGGCGCAGCGCCTTTCCACCGAGAGAGACGTGCACGACGTCGCGTATCGTCACGCTCGCTTCCCGAGGACCGCCCTCCGTTGCTTGCTGTCCCTTGGGCATTTCTCCCACCGGCGCACACGCCCAGGTCCCGACCCAGTGAATGTCCGTCTGCGTTCCGGCAGAAAAGGACATCGCAACGGATAGAAGAACGAAGCCCAGTAACTTTGCAAACCTCATCCTCATCGTTCCCTCCTCAACTTTCATCATGCATACGGCCAAGAACCGGCCCGGAGATGGTTATGTGCCCCGTAAACGACTTTGCTCCGCTCTTTGGCGTCAAGGACGTGATGACTCCCCTCGAAGTGGAACGGTCGTAAATGTCGAGGCCGGCAGACCCGCCCCGTTGTACAAGTTTGCGTCTGTCGCGCTGGCCCAGGCGTAACGCACATATCGCGGTTCA
This sequence comes from uncultured Acidobacteriota bacterium, assembly GCA_963777415.1. GTDB lineage: Bacteria > Acidobacteriota > Terriglobia > Terriglobales > Acidobacteriaceae > JAEZPW01. The sequence goes on along the minus strand of CAVZQL010000006.1, from coordinate 59,219 downwards.
GCCACCTGTGAACTCTTCACCAGCACAGTGTCGCCAGCAATCTCCACGGTGGCAGAAACGAAGTTGTGGTCCGCGCCTGCGATCTCGAATCCCTTGACCTCGGTGTCTTTCGCGTGCAACCCCGTGGCGTGGTCGAACCATACCCGCATTGCGTCTCTTTCGTTCGTCACTTGCCGGAAGAGAGGACCGGAATATTCGACTTTGTCGCCGTAGATAAGTCCACGCGCCGCCAACACCAGGCGGTCTGCAACGGTTCGCTTGTCGGAAGGATGAACGTTCTTCGGATTGCCTGCGTCAAGCGAAACCACCATGGCGGTATTAGCAACGTTCAACGTGCGCCGCTGCGCGTCGCGAACCGTCCCCCATGCGGCACGCGGGCCTGATGTGAAGCTGGAAATCTGAACGTAAATAAAGGGAAAATCGCCTTGCCGCCACTTCTCTCTCCAATCGGCAATCAGTATCGGAAAGCTTTCGGCGTACACGTTGGCGAGCTCGGGCGAAGTGCTGGACTCGCCCTGATACCAGATCACGCCCTTGATGGCGTAATTCACCAGTGGGGCGACCATTGCATTGTAAAGTGCTGCGGGCCGCCAGGCATCAAGGATCGGGTAACGCAGTCTAATCGCAGTCGCCATGTCGGGACGCGCCACCGTTGGGTCGGCGAGCAATGCCTTCCTTCTATTTGCGACAGGCACCTCGCCCTGATTGTTGGCCAAGGCCGCCCAGTATCCGATTGCCGGCAGCAGTTGTGGAGAAGCGGCCAAGGTGTCCTGGCTGATCCAGGCTTCCGCGGGGGTGCCACCATAAGCGGATTCAATCACTCCCACCGGTACGTGCTCGCGTTCGCTGATATCCAGTCCGAACAAGTATCCGAGAGCGGAAAAGGATGCCGCTGATTCCGGGGTACATCTTTCCCATGCGGCCGGCTGGTCCTGCTGCGGATAGGTGGCGGTAATTTTCGGGACATGGAGCAGGCGAAGATTCGGATGGTTCGCGGAAGCGATGATCTCCTTTGAGTTGGGGATTACCGATTCGCCGATTCCAGTCAACGGATACCCCATGTTCGACTGGCCGGAAGCGACGAAGACTTCGCCGATGAGTATGTCGTCGAGCTTAATTACGTTGGATCCGCGGACTTCCAGGTCGTACGGTCCTCCGGCAGCCTCCGGAGCCAGCGTCGCCTCCCAATGCCCCGTCGCATCGGTCTTGGTTGACACCTGCTGATGGTGGAGCTTGACTTGCACGCTTTCGCCCGGTTCTCCCCATCCCCAAATCCGGATTGGGCGTTCTCGTTGCATAACGGCATGGCTGCTCAAAACGTTCGGCAGACGCACCTCAGCCTGCGCCGAAACCGCGAGTACAAAAGCGGCAAATAATATCGAGGAAGTACGCATAACGCGTTTCATCAAGACCTCCATTGCAAGCTCACGGCTTGCGCCAGTCCAAAGAGAAGGACCGGAAACCCGGCCCGGTCCTTACTTGCTTTCCGCGTTCTCAATCTGCCCTATCCAGACTCCGAACGCGGGCAGATGAACCGTCGAGGAATTCGTTCGCGACGCTCCTTCGGTCGCAAGCATGGAAGCACCGGCGCTGTTCGCGTCCGGGAGCCGGTACTCGACCTCACGCGCGGCGAAATTGCAGAGAACAAGAACACGGGACTTGCCCGTCGAGCGCATATAGGCCAGAACTTCAGGGTTGTTGCGGAGCACCTGCGTGTCACCGTCGCGCAAGGCGACGTTGGTGTCGCGTGCCTTGATCAGATCTTTGTACCAGTTAAGCAGCGAGTGTGGGTCTTTCCGCTCCAACGCCACATTCACTGTCTTGAAGTTGTCTTCCACCGGCAGCCATGTTCGTGATGCGCTGCTGAATCCGGCGTTTTTGGAGGCGTCCCACTGCATGGGCGTGCGCTCGCCGTCACGACCTTTGACGACCGGCCAGCCCGTTTTGCCGATGGGGTCCTGCACGTCTTCGCGCCGCGCCGGCGGCACGGTCTTCATCCCCAGTTCCTGCCCCTGATAAAGCAGGGGAGTTGCGCGGGTCGTTAACAGAACGCTTGCGATCACGCGTGCAATAGCGTCGTTATTCTTGCCGTCTCCATAACGGTCCCAACTGCGCGGCCTGTCATGATTATCAAAAACAAACAGGGGTTGATTTCCGTCAAGCTTGGTGGCCGCATCCTCGATGGCATGGCCAAACTTATCCACGTTCAGTTCGTTGATGAATCCGAGTTGCATGTCCATCGGTAATTGCAGCTCATCGTGGTTCTTGCCATAGAGCTCACGCAGCTTCTCGGGCGTAGGCAGGTAGTCTTCCCCAATCAGGACGGGATGGTTCGGGTACTCATCGACCAGTTCCCGCAGTTGCCGGAGAATGCCGTGCACTTCCGGCAAATTGTTCAATTGGCTCCGGTCAATGCGAATGTCGCCATGTGGGGTTTTGCCGGGCAGAACGGGAGCATCCTTCAGCGAAGGGTCCTCAAAGAGAATCAGGATGGCATCGAGCCGGAAGCCGGAAACGCCCTTGTTCAGCCAGAAGCGCAGCATCGACTTCATCGCCGCGACAACCTCCGGGTTGCGCCAATTCAGGTCGGGCTGCTCTTTGTAGAAGTTGTGATAGTAGTACTGCTTTGTCGCGGGGTCGTACTCCCACGCGGAGCCGCCGAAACCGCTCGTCCAGTTGTTCGGCGGTCCTCCGTTGCGGCCATCGGTCCAGATGTACCAGTTGCGCTTAGGCGACGTTTTCGAGCTTTTCGATTCGATGAACCAGGGGTGCTGGTCCGACGTGTGGTTCATGACTGCGTCGAGAATGACCTTGATGTTACGCTTGCGGGACTCCCTCACCAGCTCTTCGAAATCCGCCATCGTGCCGTATTGCGGATCGATCGCTTCGTAATTCGAGATGTCGTAACCGAAATCAACTTGCGGCGACGGGAACATGGGCGAAAGCCAGATGGTGTTTACGCCAAGGTCGCGCAGGTAATCGAGCCGCTGAGTGATGCCCTTGAGGTCGCCAGTGCCGTCGCCATTGGAATCCTGAAAACTGCGCGGATAGATCTCATAAATGACCGCATGCTTCCACCAGTCGGGTGCATCGGCTTGCTGGGAAAGGACCGTTTGGGCTTGAATCGTCAGAATGGGCAGGAACAAGAGGCAACAAACAAGCCTCACATAGAAAGAGGTTCGTGAACACTTCATTGCGCGTCACCAAGAGCTGCAAAATAATTCGGCAGACACAAAGATAACATTTGCGCGCGAGACACAACAATATTAAAATTCACGGGTCGCCCTGTACTCTGAATCGGCGACAAACCAGGAGGAGTTTCATGAGTGATCGCCGGGAATTTGTTAAGACCCTAGTCACAACACTGGGAGTCGCTGCGGCATGGAACGTGAGCGGAATCGGCGCATTCGCCGAAAGCAGCGGACTGACAGGGCTAGCCAAAGAGGGCGGGGCCACGACGGGCGCCGGAAACAGCGAAAGACCCAACTTGGTGTGTTTCCTTGGCGAGGGTCTGCGCTGGGACGAGTTCTCTATCGAGGGGCACAAGATTCTGAAGACCCCCAACATGGATCGCATCGCGCGAGAAGGCTTTCGCTTCAAAAATGCCTTCGTAATTAATGCACTATGTCTTCCCTCTCGCGCGACGGTGTTGACTGGCATGTACTCACATACTACTGGCGCTGTCTCGAACGAAGAAGGAGACCTGCCGAAAGACTTCAAATTGATTTCCGACCTGCTGCACGATGCCGGGTACGAAACCGCGTTCTTCGGAAAATCTCATATCAAGGGCGCGCTCTTGGACCGCTACTGGGACTACTATTTCGGCTTCAAGGGTCAGGCCGACTACTATCGACCGGTAATCACTGAAGGCGTAAAGGGCAAGTTCGGGCCGCCGAAGCTCTACGAAGGAGAGTACGTCGACGATCTGCTTACGCGTAAGGCGGTCGAATGGCTGAAACAGGAACGCACAAAGCCATTCTGTCTCTTCCTGTGGTTTTATGCTCCCCACGCTCCTTTTTACCGCCCCAAACGCATGGTGAACATTTACAACGGCCTATCAATCCCCGTCCCGGCAACCTTCGACGAAGACACAAAGGGTTATCCCGCAAAACCACGCTGCGTTGCGACTGGCGACAATCAAATTGGTAGCGCCCAGGTGGGCGCGGACAGCCCGCGTTCCTTGGAAGAAGTTGTAAAGAATCACTACATCGGTGTGCTCAACAACGACGAGAACGTGGGGCTTATCCTTAAGGAACTCGAACGCCAAACCGCTCTCGACGAGACCGCCGTTCTGCTCAGCTCGGACCATGGCTTCTTCCTCGGGGAGCATCATTTCTACGACAAGCGACTGATGTATGAACCGTCGATCCGCGTTCCCATGATGGCGCGCTATCCTCGCCGCATTCCCGCCAACAAAACCTCCGAGAAAATGGCTCTCAATCTCGACATCGCACCTACGATCCTCGATCTGGCGGGAATACCAATCCCGGAGGAGATGCAGGGCAAGACAATGATGCCCCTCATGGAAGGCAAAGATGTGCCATGGCGCAAGGACTGGCTGTACGAGTACTACGAGTATCCCGGCTTCGAGAACGTTCCGCCATCCCGCGGCGTGCGTACCGAGCGGCACAAACTGATCCACTACTTCCTCGTCGATGAGTATGAACTCTACGATCTAAAGACCGATCCCGACGAGAGCACGAACCTTTACGGCAAGCCCCAACACCGCGAACTTGGGGAGCAACTCAAGCGCCGCATGGCTGAACTGCGCCGCGAAACCAATGATCAATACGAATACAAGCCTACGGGTCTTCCCTTGCACCGGGATCCAGGGGTGGTGTTGAAGTGACGAATGTACAGGGACCGTTTCAGGTCCTGACGAAGCCAATAGGGCCGCTCTGCAATCTGGATTGCACTTACTGCTTCTATCTGGAGAAAGAGCGGCTCTATCCCGGCCGGCAGAACTGGGCGATGCCGCCGGAGGTCCTGGAAAGTTTTATTCGCCAGTACATCGAGGCAACGGATCAGGACACGGTCGTCTTTGCCTGGCAGGGTGGCGAGCCCACCTTGCTCGGCATCGAGTACTTCGAACTCATCCTGAAGCTTCAGCAGTACTACGCAGACGGCAAATTCATACAGAATGCCGTGCAGACCAACGGCGTACTGCTCGACAAATCGTGGGCCGAATTTTTCGCTGCCAATCGCTTCCTCGTAGGTGTGTCGCTTGACGGCCCTGCCTCGCTGCACGACGTTCATCGCCGCAATAAGGGCGGACTCCCCAGCCACGCCGCCGTCGAAAGGGCGATTGATTTGCTCCGCGCGGCTGGCGCCACGTTCAACACGCTGACCACGGTCAATAGCGCCAATGCCGATCATCCGCTCGATGTCTACCGGTATTTGAAGTCGGTCGGCTCTGAGTTCATGCAGTTCATACCCGTGGTCGAACGCGAAGCCGCCGCACCGAATCCCGATGGATTGGTTTTGATCGCGCCAGGCGATCAGGCCCCGGCAACGGTGACTCCGTGGTCGGTCCGGCCTGAACAATACGGAGCTTTTCTCTGCAAAATCTTCGATGAATGGGTGAGGAACGACGTCGGTTCGACATACGTTCAACTCTTCGAAGTCGCGCTGCAAGCCTGGGTTGGCATCGAATCCAGCCTCTGCGTTTTTGGAGAGACATGCGGTTCCGCCCTGGTACTGGAACATCAGGGGGACCTCTACTCTTGCGACCATTATGTGTATCCCCAATATCGACTGGGCAACATTCTGGTTGACAATCTGGCTACTCTGGCGCGAAGCGAGCGCCAGCAGGCATTCGGCACGGCCAAGAAAGACCTTCCTCCAGAATGCACCAAGTGCCCGGTGGGGCCGGCTTGTAACGGCGAATGTCCGAAACACCGCTTTATGCCCGCAGCCGACGGCTCTCTGCGGCTGAACTATTTGTGCGGGTCCTATAAGCGATTCTTCCAGCATGTCAGTCCGTATATGGAACACATGGCCGGGGCCTTGTCACAGCGCAGGTCGCCGATGTCGGTGATGGAGTTCGCGCACAAGCTGGACAAGGGGAATTCAGCGGACTAAGTACTTGACCGAATTAGCGGCGGCAGGTTGTGACAAAAGGAGACTTATGACGACTCGAAAATCGATTCCGCGAAACATGAAAATCATTTTCACACTGTTAACAATTCCAGCACTCTGCTGCACGATGACGGCACAATCTCTGTCCGAGCGTATGCCGAATCCCGAAGCGCCGCCACGGGCAGCGGGAACGCAGGTTCGAATCGAGTTGGTCGGCGACTCCACACTGTCGAAGACGTTCGGTTATGGAACCGGATTCTGCGCCAATCTCACTCCCACCGCTGATTGCGTGAACATGGCCAAGGGAGGCACGAGTTCGAAGACGTATCGCGCGCAAGGAGTCTGGGCCGCGGCGCTTGCCTCGAAGCCGGATTACATGGTGATTCAATTCGGCCATAACGACGTGCCGAATCCCGGCCACAATCCCCGCGAAACTACCTTGCAGGAATACCAAGCGAACATGAAGGGCTTCATCACTGAAGCCCGCGCCGCGGGAATCAAGCCTGTGCTGGTAACGCCCTTGTCGCGACGATTCTTTGGCCCCGACAACAAGATTCATTCCGACCTGGAAGATCACGCGGCCACCGTACGCCGCATCGCGGCCGAAATGAATGTTCCTCTTATTGATCTGCACGCGGAAAGCGTCGCTTATCTGGAAAAGCTGGGACCGGACTCGCAGCGAATTGTCAGTGGACGGACCAGAAGGACGCCCTCGGGCGAAGTGGTGCCGGATAAAACCCACCTGAACGTATTCGGCGGCTTCACCTTCGGAAGGATGGTAGCCGTCGATCTGGGAAAAGTCGTCCCTGAGCTTGGAAAATACGTAAAGTCCGAGGCCGCTTCAGTTCCCGCCGACTGAGATACATTTCTAGCAATTGTTGCGTGTGACATCTTAATCTACATGACAAGGTGAGCATCGCCTTTATGAGCAAACGTATAACTGTCCTCCTGGGGCTCTCGATTTGCACTGCCGGGCTGCTACTAACGAATTGTGGGGGTTCCGCCGGCAGCACACCACCGCAAGATCCCATAGTCAACAAGCAGAAGTCTCCCATCCATGGCCTGGTCGCCATGGGCAAGATTCCGAATTCATTTATGTCCTCCTCTTCCGTTCCTCCCGTGAACGATTTCAGCGAAGCCACCACCCATCCAAACGTTTACGTTGCCTCGAATCTTAACGTCGGTTGGGACCAGATCCAACCCAACGGCAGCACCGATTTTGTCACCACCGCCATCGACGATGCCCTTAAGCTGATTGACACCTATAATTCCACTCATTCTCCGCAGATGAAGGTCAAGCTGCGCATCTTTGCCGGGGTACACGCTCCGCAGTGGGTAAAGAGCGCCACCGGAACGGTGAGTCTGCTGGCCACCGACGATTCGTATCCGGATTTTCCAAAGTTCTGGACGACCACTTACGGCAACTACTGGAGAAACCTGCAAACGCTTCTGGCCCAGCGATACGATAACGATTCTCACATCGCCGAGGTCGGCGTTTCCTCCTGCGTGACCTCAACCGACGAGCCTTTCATCATGCCGCAGGACACCACGTCGAGAGCGAACCTACTCTTAGCCGGATATTCCGATGCGCAGCGGCATACTTGCCTTACCAATGCCGCCACCGTGGACTACAGCCCGTGGGTAAACACACCGCTTGACTTGACCTTCAATCCTCTTTCCGATATCGATAGCGGCCAGATCGTGACCAATTACGACTTTACCTTCGCCACCATGGCTCTTTTTCGTCAGACCTACGGAAAGGCCCGGGGCGTAATCGCGAACCACGGGTTGCAGAATCCCTTAAAGCCGGTGGTTCAACCCTTGTATGACGGGACCGGCACTCAGTCCGGGTTCCGCCAGTTAGGCTCGCCGCTCGCCTTTCAGACCATCAGCCAGACCCCAAACGGCGGCTGGCAGGGTACTGTGGAGTATGGCCGGAGCTACGGCGCGACCGAATTGGAAATCTGGGTGACGAAAGACGCCGGCGGTTTGGCTGACATTTCCTATTCGACTCTACAAACCTGGGCTGCTTACAACTGGTGAGATAGTGCACAACAGTTCTGACATTTGCAACCGATCTGACCTCGTTGACTGGCTCTGCGGCTTGGGGGAGCGCACTAGTGTAGTGTCCACAAATTAGCTGGACATACGTTTGCGGTTTTTCGGGGCAGTGCAGCCAGGTTGGATTTGTTCAAGGGTTTGGCGGCATCTGTTGAGTTTGGCGACGATGGAGTCCACGGTAGCGGTCCAGACAAAGGGTTTGGGATTCTCATTCCAGACCGCAAGGAAATCTTCAATCGCGGCGACCAGATCAGCGACGCTGAGGAACGATTCGCGCCGGATTCGTTTGTTGGTCAGTTCGGCAAACCAACGCTCAATCAGGTTCAGCCAACTGCAACTGGTGGGCACATAGTGGATAACAAACCGGGGATGCTTTTCGAGCCAGGCTTTGACGTTGGCGTGCCCGTGGGTACCGTAGTTATCCATGACTAAGTGCAACGCGGTCTTGCCGGGAAACTTCCGGTCGATGCGTCGTAGGAAGCTTAAGAACTCCTGATGCCGATGTCGCTTGTGAAAGTCGCCGATGACCTTTCCCTGAAGTAGATCGAGCGCGGCGAACAGCGTGGTCGTCCCATTTCGTTTGTAGTCATGGGTCATGGTTCCGCAACGCCCCTTCTTCAGCGGCAGGCCGGGTTGAGTGCGGTTCAAGGCCTGAATCTGGGTCTTCTCGTCGACGCATAGAACGATCGCCCGTTCGGGTGGATTCAAGTACAACCCGACGACGTCGGTGAGTTTTTCCAGAAACCTTGGATCACGCGAGAGCTTGAAAGTCTTGCTGCGATGAGGCTTGAGATTGTGGCTCCGCAAGATGTTATTGACCGTCGACTTGCTCACGCCCTGAGCGGCCGCCAAGGTGCGACAACTCCAATGTGTGCTCCCTTTGGGTCTCGATTGCAGGGTGGTGTCGATGACGGCCTTGACACGGTCCGGGCCGTAGGTCGGCTTGCGTCCGCGGCCCGGTGCGATCTCCCACAACCCCTGTAAGCCTTCCCGCCTAAACCGGTCCCGCCAGAGTCGAACCGTTTTGCGATTGACTTTCAGTGCGACCGCGATCTCCAGCTCGGTTCTGCCGCTGCTCGCGGCCAGCACGATACGGCACCGCAGCGCCACCTGCTGGGGTGTTCCCAGCGCTGCCAGCCATTGCTCGATTTGCTCTTGCTGATGTTGCGAAAGGGAAAGCGGAGGCGAAGGTCGCGGCATAACTAAGTATGCCGCAGTCCCTTTTATATGTCCATCTATTTGTTGGACACTACACTAGTGACATCACACCACTGTTCGAACGGAGGAAGTAAATGCGCTTTACAATCGGAGTTGATCTTGGTGGAACCAACCTGCGTGTCGCCGCCATAAATGAACAAGGAGCACTGCTCGAAAAGTTTACAACCGCCACATCAGTAAAGCTCGGGCGCGACGCCGTAATCCGGGAAATGGCGGCTGCAGTCCAGCAGCTTACTGCGAAGCTGCACGATGGGTCGAACCTGATCGGCGTCGGCATCGGCGTGCCTGGAATCATCGACGAGCGAACAGGAATGCTTCGCGAATCTCCTAATCTGCCAGGCTGGAATGATTACCCGGTTCGGAACGAAATCGAAAGGCTGCTTGAAACAACTGTTGTTCTCGAAAATGATGCCAACTCCGCCGCTGTCGGAGAAGCCTGGATGGGTGCCGCGCGTGGAGTCGATAGCGCGTGCGTCATCACACTGGGGACCGGTGTGGGTGGTGGAATTGTACAAAATGGCCGGGTCTGGCACGGGATGCGCGGCATGGCTGGCGAAGTCGGTCACGTTACCATTGATCCCAACGGGCCTCGATGCAATTGCGGCAACCACGGGTGTTGTGAGGTCTTTGCGTCCGCTACAGCAATTGTCCGGATGGCTCGCGAGGCCATAGCGGAGGGAGATTCAAATGGTTTGGCAGGAATGGCCCAGTTGCTGAATTCGGAATTTACCGCCAAGACGATTCACGACCTTGCCTTGCATGGAAACAGAACCGCCCAGAAAATCTTTAATAGAATGGGGTGGGCACTTGGAATCCTTCTTGCCGATCTCGTCAATATCCTCAACTTGGATATCTATGTACTTGCCGGAGGCCCGTCGGGTGCTTGGGATTGCTTCGCGCCGGCGCTGTTCTCGGAACTAGCCAGGAGATCGATGGTGTACGCTGCCACGGCCCCTGACCAGAATGGAGCAACTGCCGTGCCGGACTCCATTCAGTTGCACTCAGATGAAGATCGCAAGCGAACAATCATCACTCGCACCGTTCTCGGCAGTGATGCCGGACTCTTTGGCGCGGCGCGCCTCCCGATGCTCATCGACGCCAATCACAACCACCGTCATTACGCGACACGCGCGCAGGCGAAAAGTACAATTGCTTAGTTCTGCTCTGGTACTTCATGCCAAAAGCCTGAATGTACCCCGGATTTAGCGCACATCGAGCCAGCATTATGCTCTGCAGAAGGTCCTGTAGTGCCTCGTTGGAAAGCTCTACCGAAGAGCGGGCCGCAATGAGTTTGTTTGTTGCCAGTGCCTTGCGGCAACCTTGCAAATGCAATATTGCGTCCAGCTTGCCGGAATGCCAGCTCCAATTCCTGATCTTTTACTTCCGCTCGTTTCAGAATGTCCCGTGATACAACAAAGCTCTCGTAAGAACGAGAGCTTTGGTACTTTGTGAGGAAGCTCAGGCCGGCATCTCTGCCGGCCTGAGCTATAGCTGCAAGCTTTCAGTGTTTGCGTCGGGTCTATTGCTCGACCACCATGATCGTCAGATTTCCATCTGCGTGATCGTTGCCGATGATGTAGGCCTTGGTGGGTGAAACAAACCACATCGCGTACGCGTGCGTACCGTCAGGCAGAACCAGGCTTCCCTGGCAGCGTGGCAGTACAGGATCGCACGAGCTATACGTGGTGCTGATCGCTTGACCGGTCAGCAACCCCGTGCTCGCGGAGTCTTCGCCCGTACCACTGAACCCGGTGGCGCTGAAGCCTACCGCGCCGACAGGCAACCGGACGCCCGTGTACGGATTGTCTGTCCACCCGAACGCAAACGTACCCGAGAGGTTCGCGATCGTGACCGGATTCTGCGGATTGAATTCTCCGGCCATGACGTCGCTCACCGCGCCAGCCGGAATTTTGTCGATGACAAATCCCTTGTTGGTGTCGTACATGTACATGGTCATTGCGGTCAACTGCTTTCCGGTCGAGTCCTTCAACGTCCACTGACCGCGCCCGCTGGCTGCCATGGAATAAGTCCCAGTCAGCACGGCAGGCCAAGTCGCGACCGTATCACCCACGTCGTTTTGATCGTAGTAACTACCGCTGTTGATCGTGCCGCTCCCATTCAGGTTCGCGAAGAAGACCATTGTTCTCGTTCGCCCCCCGGGAGTAAGGTCATAGCCGGATCCTGCGAAAATGACATTCCCCGTGAGCGATGCCAGAGAGAAAGTTCCGCCAGAGGCAACCTGCTGGCGAATGCTACCGACCATGGCTGGGCCAGCGGAATCCACATTGATGAGGAACCCCTCTGTCGACGACACCATGTACATCGCAAAATTGTAAGTGCCGCCCGCTCCTGGCGTTAGCGTGATCTTGGAACGCCCAACCGTGGCCACGGTCGTGTCAGGATCGCTGATCAGACTGGAACTGGTGAGCGTATTTACACCAGCACCCGGCGCGTTCTGGCCGGCAACGCGAACGTCCGACGCTCCCGAAGTGATGACTCCGGTACCGTCGGTCGTGAACCTGCCTGCAATCGCGGTCCGTCCCGCCCCATTGGCGCTGCCGACCACCATAAAGGCATAGTTACCGTTCGGCAAGATGAGCGCTGTTGCGTCCTGCTTTTTGAATTCGCCGGTGCCGTGCGAACCAGTACCGGTGGCATCGTCAAACTCGATCATCCGGCCATTGCCGTCTGACTTTAAGACAAACGCGTAAGTCACAGCGGCGTTCGTTCCGTTGACCGAGGTTGTCAGCGACATGGTGCCATGATTGTCACAGCCCACTGTATAAGTGCCTGCGACACGCGGCAGCTTTGTGTGAGCCCCAGCACCATCGCGCATATCCGTCACGAAGGAATCGATGTTTCCTGTTCCGTCCGCGTGGAAGCTCCCGCCAGCGATCACTTCGGATGTCCCGTTGTAGCCGCTGAACCAGAAGGCATAATTCCCGTTCAGCCTGTCGTTACAGTTATCCGGCAGGATCGTCACATCAGCCGTGCCAAAAGTTGATGCATCCGACTTCAGCGCCGCCTTCACCGTCACAAGTGCTGGATTCGGAACGGTGTTCGGCGCGATGTAGTGGCCGTTGCTGTCGATCGTGCCGCAATCCGTTCCCGTGCATCCCGCCCCGGAAATGCTCCAATCCACATCGGTCTGAGAAGTGCCCGTGACGTTTACCGTAAAGTCGGTCGAGCTTTTCGCCTTGATCGAAGTCGTACTCGGAGTTACCGTCACCGCAGGTTTCACCGCGGACAAGATCGTGACCTGGGTGCTTGCCGACTTCGTGACATCCGCATTCGAAGCCGCCGTGACCGTTACCGTTGGAGGTGTGGGTACTGACGATGGCGCGGTGTAAAGGCCGGTTGCGTCGATCATGCCGCAGGCCGCTCCGGCGCATCCCGCGCCGGCAACGCTCCACGTCACTGTCCGATCGTCCGCATTGGTTACACTGGCGACGAACTGCTCCGTCGCGTCCGTCAGCACCGTGGGCGACAGGGGCGAGATCGTCACAATCACAGGCGGAGGCACCAGGATGGTCACTTGTGTGCTCGCCGACTTGGTCGCGTCCTCGTTCGAAACGGCTTTCACGGTCACGACTGGCGGCGTTGGTACGGACGATGGCGCCGTATAGCGACCCGTGGCATCAATCGTGCCGCAAGCCGCCCCCGTGCAACCCGTACCGGAAACGCTCCAAATCACCGTCTGGTCTGCAATCGCATTCGATACCGTTGCGGTGAACTGCTGCGTCTTGCCCGCGATGACTGATGGCGACTGGGGAGAAATCGTCGCACTCACCGGGGGCACGATCGTCACCTGCGATGCGGCACCCAGGCTCAGGTTCTCGTTCGAGACCGCTGCAACCGTCACGGTCGCCGGACTGGGCACTGCGGCCGGCGCCGTGAAAAGGCCGCTCGGGTTGATAGTACCAACCAAGACCTGGCCTCCGGTGACCCCGTTCACTTGCCACCTTACCCTCGAATCCTGTGCGTTACTGACGGTTGCAGTGAACTGTTGCATCATTCCGGCATGAACCGTCATGGTCGTCGGACTGACACTCACCTGAACGCTCGGATTGGAGCTTTTTTGCCCCCCTCCGCAACTTGTAGCGATAACCGCAAGATACAGCAGGAAAAAAACCGAAGCGACTTTCCTGTACATGGTCTCCCTCCAGACCTCGGGTCTGCGCAATCTCGCATGACTGCGGCTGCGCTTTCCCCAGCACGCTCTCTCATCAGTTTCAAATCAGAACCGGAATTATTCGGAAACAAGCCTTGCTGTGCGAACCTTCCGCACACTTTTCACCCGCTGTACATATCGACTCTGGCTTTCGCTGCGAAACAAGACTAATTCAGCTCTATTGCCACCGCAAGCACAAACAAAAGCTAAGACATCATCTGGGTCCCATTTTGGGAACCTTCGCTCGAGGTTGTAAGAATACGTGGCACCAAAAGAAGGTCGAAGCACCCTCTTCCAGGCTCCCAGAAATGACTTGGTTACCGCGGCATCTTCGACCGCATTTCCGCCGCCCACTTCTTAAGTTGGTCGTAAGACACCCTCGCCGAACCGCCCGCGTCCTTCGTATTCCAGATTTCGATCTCAGTGGCCCCGTATTGCAGCCCAACCTCGAACGAGGCATCCCAGTCGACCGCGGGAGATATCGTTTGGAACTCGATCGGCGGACCCAGTTTCTTCAACGCTGACGTGTAAAGGGACATCTGGCGCTCGGCAAGCGGCGACTGAAGTCCGTGGTTGGCAATCACTCCGCGCTTTCCGAACTTTTCGCGAAAAGCTTTTAGGACCGCGATCGTGAATTCGTCGTCGGGAACCGTCTTTCCACTGTCCGCGTAGCGAAAAGGGTTGGCCGTGTAATCGATCGGCGTATCCTTCCAATGGCTGTAATCGTCGATCGCGCCCATCAGACATGCCTTGAATGCTGCGTCGGTGTATCCGGCGGCGTGCAGTTTCGGGATGTTGTTCGCGTTCAGCGGAAGAACGAACGGCTCGGCTGACATCGTGGCGCACGAACTAACGGCCACCTCCCCGACCAGTGGATTGTCGTCATAGCGCTCGGCCAGCATCGACTGCAGCTTATTCCACGCATTCCGATAAGGAGCGGTCCAGAAGCGGCCGACCCTGATAGCCCCGTGCTTGTTCTCCAGCGTGATCGGAGCTCCGCTTTTGGCTATCACCCACTCGGGAGTGTTCCAGCCCGCGAAGATACGAAATTTAGCCTTGACCGGCGTTTCCGGATATTTCTTGTTGTATGCGCGAACGGCGTCCAGGCCCTCTTCGATGCGCGACACGTCGAGTTTGCCCTCGGCCGGTTCCAGTTCGTTCCAGCCGAACAGCAGCACCACACCGCTGTACACGCCGGGATGCACGTTTGCCTCCCTGATGGTGTTGTCGGCATGTCCGCCTCCTTCCCGCATCAGGTCCGTAATACCGCCCATGGTGACCAATCCGTGGATCGGTTGCTTCTCTTTCTCGGCCGCCCGCAGGGAGACGCCTGCTGCCGCAAGCATCAGGGAAATCATTGCGACGCTGCAAAGGCGAGTTACCTTGCGCTCTGTACCCATGTGGCACTTCTCCTTACGACAATGAAACCTGCTCGGTTTAGCTCACGCACCCCATTAACGCGGCGCGGATTGATCGCCGACAGCGTCATCAAGTAATGCGGTCACTTGCGCGAATTTGTTGGAGTACTCCGCCGCCTGTTTGGCCGATCGCGCCAGCTGCCATCCGCCCTCGACCACGGTCTGGTTGGCACGCTGCTGCTCAACTCTCCGCTGCAGGGCCTCTCCCCGGTCTTTGAGCGTCTCTACGCGCTCACGAGCAAGCAGAAGTTTCGCGCCGAAAGCGTCAATCTCCTGCCCCATGGTTTCAGGACGGTACGAAAGGCGGCTTCCGGTCTGCGCGGCTTCCACGAGTTCGTCGGGCGGAAACGCGGCAGGCAGCGTTGAGAGCAGTGTGTCCGATACCTCGCGCAACCTCGTTATGGTCCCTGCAAAACCATCCAACTTACTTCTGTTTTGGACAAGTTCCGCCGACCGGCTGACACGAATGACCGCTGGTGCGTTCACGAGCAAAGGCTCCGTCGTGATCACGGTCGTCAGAGTATTGCCCTCAAACTGCCACCCCGGATTCTCAACCTTCGTGGTGTGCGACAGAGGCTTGCCATTCACGGTGACTGACTCCGGCGGCCAGTCGCCCGGCAACTTAACGACGTAGCTTCGGCGATCCGGCATCCCCGGATAGCCGCCCTGGGCCGCCTCAACCGTGACCGTCAGATCGCCGCCGTTCTGCTGCGCGTGAATCGCGGTCCAAGCTGCCTGGTCATGCTCATACGCGCGAGTATCGCGAGCGTCCTGATAGAGCGTGTAGTCCGAGTGGCGCCCGGGATCCAGCGGGAACATCGTAAGAACCAGCGGATCAACCGCCTTCTGTCCCGTGAACCGCATGGCGGGTGCCATTGGGATGATCGCCCCCGCCCGGACGTAAATCGGAATCTGGCTGATCGTGGACTTGCGTTCGGCCTTGATTGGTCCGGTAAAGCGCTTCCCCGTATCCCACTCGATCCATTCCCCCGCGGGAAGCCAAACCGATTCGGTTGCTAATTGGGTTGTGGTGTCCACAGGCGAGGTAACAGGCGCCACCAGCATTTGATCGCCGAACATATATTCGTTCTTGGCGCCATAGGCCTGATCCGATTCCGGCCAGTCGTAGTAAAGCGGCCGCACGAACGCCACGCCCGTGTCATAGGTCCGCCGCGCCTCGGTGTAGATATACGGCACCAGTTGATAGCGCCGCTTGTACACATCGCGCATGATGTCGGAATACGGCTCCGGGTAGGCCCAGATTCGACGTTCTGCCTCCGGATCGGGTGAGGAGTGGGTCCTCAGAATAGGGCTGAAGGCACCGAACTGAATCCAGCGCGTATAGAGCTCAGGCGAAATCGCCCCGGGGATATGTCCACCGATATCGTGACTCCAGTATGCGTAACCGACGTTGGCTGCGGTTGCGGTAAACCAGGGCTGGAAGGCCAGCGACTCCCACACCGAAATCGTGTCTCCGGAAAAACCAATCTGGTATCGATGATTGCCTAAACCGCCCCATCGACCGAACAGCAACGGCCTCTTCCCTTCCCGTTCCTGGTCGCTGAAATAGATGTAATTCAACCACCATGTCGGATTCAGACCTGCAATCTTCGTCTTGTCGCCCTGCTGCCAATCGAGCCACCAGAAATCCACACCCTCCTTCTCCAAAGGATGGTGCAAGATGTCCATGTAATTAATGGTGAACTTCTTGTCCGTGATGTCGAGAGGGACATACTTCTTCGTCGCCGGATCGATGCCCATGGCGCGCGCCATCTCAGCGTAGCGCGTCTCCCATGGCTGAATGCCGGAAGCCGGATGGAGGTTCAGCGTGATCTTCAGCTCCTGGCTCTTCAAATTTGCGAGAAACGCCTGCGGATCGGGAAACAGCAGCTTGTTCCAGCTAAAGCCGGTCCACCCCAGGCGCTGTCCGGACTGGTCCGTCTCTCCTTTCAGCAGGTTCTGCCGATTGGTCGGATGCCAGTCCATATCAATGACCAGCACATCCAGCGGCACGCCGTTGTCCTGGAACCCCTTGACTACACCGTCGAATCCCTGGTCGCTGTATGCCCAGTAGCGCGACCACCAAGTTCCGAACGCAAAGTAAGGCGGCAGCGGAATGCGGCCCGCAACCTTCACGTAGTCACCAAGGGCATCCTTGTAGGCGTGACCATACCCGAAGAAATACCAGTCCTGCCGATTGCCCGCGCTGCGTTCGAGAACCCAGGGCCAGGGACTCTTCTCGCCGTTCGTAAAGCTGAACTCCGCTGAGTCGAACAGCAGACGCGTCGAGTCATCCACCAAGGCCCACCCGTTGCGGGATATCAATCCCGGCTCAATCGGCTCCATCGTCTTACTGCCCAGTGCCCGGTCCAGCGTGCGCGTCGTGCCAAGCAGGTTTCCCGTGTCCGTCATGCCGGGATGCCACACCACTTCTTTACCGTCGAGCGTGAAGCGAATCTCCAGATTACTCGGCGTGAACGTGCCGCTGTCGCCCGGCGTTGGCCGGTACGTCAGGTGAAAATCGGCGGTATCGAGCCGCAGGACCTCCGCACCATTCTCGCGGTCGATTTTCTTTTTGAACTCCGGAACGGGAAGGCGCCGGTTTAGGAACACGAGCGAGGCGTGGTCCTCAAATTTGCCGTCGGGCACCCATTCCATTCGAATCAGCTTCGAGGTCAATACCGTAAAACGTGCGCGACCCACTTTCACCATCGCCTGGGGAGCGGCAACCGGGTCGTAAGACTCCGACACAGCCACCTGAGAGAGCGGGGCAGTGGAGGTCGCCTGTGCCGGGGTTGAAAGAATCAAGAGCGAGAGAACTCCCGCAATCGTTGCGATGGCCAATTTGGGCGCCTGATACATAACTCAAAACTCCTCGCGTTCGAACGCCTTGGTTTGAGTCTAAGAAACTGGGAGACACTCTACCATTTGTTGCGTGTCGCGCGCAAATAGAAAATTTGCATTCTCGCAGCCTGTCCTTCTCTTCTCCCACACGAGTCAGTTCAGGTCCTTCTCCTACTAGTTTGAAGGCCGCTTTATTGAAAAACTTACAACATTATTGATGGACGCTGGCAGACGCACAATCAACCGATTGTCACCACGTTCTATCCACCCAGGCGGAAAGGACTCCGCTTGTGCCATATCTAAATGAGGCAAAGCTTCTCCATTAACCGCGATTCCCGTGAATTTATCGCGTAGCCCTGAAATACACAGATATTGAAGTTCGTGCCAATCTTTTATCGTCACGGTAAATCCCTTATCATCCGGCCGGGATTCCAAGTGAGCCATTTTTGCACTCCCCGGCAGCCTCCAGTTGCGAACCGTCGCTTTAGAAATCGGCGGCGTAACAATGACGGCTGGCACCCGACCGGAGGACATAGACTCGCCAAGTTGTAAATCCGGTGCCACTTGAATTGGAATCAGTGCTCCGGCGCGAACAAAAACCGGGATTTGGTCCAGCGAAACCGAGAGATTATGCTCTCCTGCAGCGACGGGCGCTCCTGTCCAAAAATCGGCCCACGCTCCTTCCGGAAGCGTAACGGCCCGACGTTCGCCAGGAGAGTGGACTGGAGACACCAGCAGGTCGTCTCCGAACATATATTCGTCCGCAGCAACAGCAGGAAGCGCTCGCATGAGAGGGATGCCGGTGGCATTCGCACCCTGCGCCGAACCATAGATGTAGGGCAGAAGATTTTCCCGCAGCCATGCGTATTTCTTGTAAGTGACGACAGCGGCGTCGCTGTAGTACCAAGGCTCTCTTGGCGTTGTTCCGTGAGAACGCATCAGAGGCGAAAAGGTCGCGAACTCAACCCAACGCAAGTAGACCTCTTCGTCGGGTTTGCCGACCAGTCCCCCTAAGTCAGAACCCCAATTGGAAAACCCGGATGAACTGAGACTCAGGCCACCGGTCAAGGATTCTTCGAGGCCTCGGAAGTTACTTTTGTGATCACCGGACATCTGTCCCGCGTCAACCTGAGTGCCGGGTGCCGCACCACGCGCGAACAGAATAAAGTCATCTCCTCTCCGCTCCTGGAACACTTGATGCACCGCATGGTTGTAGTCATGAACATACCAGTTGTGCATTTGTTCCCCGTTTGTCCCGTCGTGGAAGAGCGCCTCTCGGGGAACAAGATCGCCAAAATCCACCATGGTGCCCGAAACGCCGAGGTCGAGGGCCGACTTCCAATACGCTCGTAACAGATCCATGCTCTTAGGGTCTGTGAAGTCGAAGTATGGAAATTGGCGCGATATCGGGGTCTGTGGCTGAAGACCATACACGGTGCGATCAGGCAGCTTCATCAGCGGAAGCTTATCGGCAGGAAGATCAGGAATCGCCTGCTTGATTTGATCCATGCTCCAGCCAAACGGCTGGCTTCGTCCCCACGCCAACATGTGAATATCCTTCGGCTCAAGCTCCCGATACAACGTCGGATCGATCATGCTCGGGCCTTCGGCGTAGATGCTGGAATGCGGGATATCAAGCCGATCAAAGTGAGCAACCACATCGAGCATCGCTTGCGGTGGTGTTTTTCCGGTCTCGCTGTCCCACCGGCGATGCCCGCCACCCATCCAGGGCTCAAAAACCCATGCTGGCGGCAATAAAGGTTTCCCGGTCAACGCGGCGTATTCGCGTAAAACATCCTCGTATCTGCCAGGCCAGACATAGAGATCAAAAATCGGCCCGTGCGCCGTAACGCGATATCGGTCTTTGCGCTCCTTGCCAAAATCGGCGCGAAGCTGATAGCTCGTGTTCCAAAAGACCGAATACCCGGAGGTGCCGTGCCACAACGGAATCGGCTTGTAGGACTGGTTGCCCAAACCGCTCAACGACGGTGCATCCCACGCGTCGATTTGCCAAAGCGTCAGGGTCTTGCCTCGCTGATCGAGTGAATCAAATCTCTCGCCCAAGCCAAAGATCTTTTCAGCGGTCGTCAGTTCACCTCTGATGTCGACTCCCGCTATCTCGCCTTTTGCACCTTGATGGATTAAGAGGTCACCCGCGTGCAGACGCCAAGCGGGTTCTGAAGATCCCGCGGATTTGACCTCGATATACCACGCCCGTTTCAGTCCTACTTCAACCGTCAGCTTGTTCGCGCTTGCACGAACTCCGTTCGCGGTTCTCGTAAGCTGTATTCCGAGCAAAGATGTAGGTGCAAAGTAGCCCTTGTTGGGTCCGTAGATGCGAACGCCACCAACAGATGGGAATGACACTTTTAAGTCAATACTTTTGTTCCCGGCACGCGCACGCAGAACAAGCTCATTTTTTACGATTGCGGCGGAATCGATTACGCTGACAGGAGACCATGCGTCCTCTCGGACATCGCCGGGCGAACCATCGGCGAACCATGTTGCAGAAATCTGGCTGAAATGCTGGAGGAGTGAGTCGATAACGAGACACGCCTCCGTGACATCGCCTTGTCGAAGCGCGTCGTTGAACTTATGCCGGACTACCCAGGGATATGATTCTGGCCATACCCATCCGCCGACGCCGTATTGAAAGCGGAAACCTTCCTCGTCCAACAGGTCATACCAGAGCTCGGCAAGACGAACGCGTTCGGCCAAGTTGGCTTGAGTTGTAGGCTTGGCGGTCAGATCTTTCTGCAGCTGCGCAATTTCCTTGCGCTCGGCATTTGTGATGTGGGGCAATTCGGCTCTGCGCTCCCATCGCTGAATGCCGGAGGGCAGGGTTATCAGACCGAAGCCTGCCGTATGAAGCTCTTGTTTGCCCCCCAGAGTGGTTTCAACGAATCCATCCACTGCGGCGGGAGCGAGGAGCGTGGTCACGGGGCCATCGTGATAATCCACCGCCGAGGGACTCAGGAATTCGGCGGTGATCTCCCGCACGCGAGAGAGCTGAAGTTGAAACTGCTTGGATGGCAATCCGCCAAGCCGATCCCAAGGAACGGTTAGTTCCGCGGTCCATCCCGGCGCATCCATCTTCACGCTTGTGTCGGCCAGCTTGATTGCTTTGCCTGCGTGACTAAGTGAGGTGCTCCCACTCGCATCCGCGGATATCTGCCATAGATCCTGCTGTGTCGCGGTGAAACTTAACCCCACTTCAACCCGATCCGTTCGCGGCAGCCTGACACCGTCCCTGTAAACGGGATCCGGATCCGC
Organism: uncultured Acidobacteriota bacterium; assembly: GCA_963777415.1. Classification (GTDB taxonomy): domain Bacteria; phylum Acidobacteriota; class Terriglobia; order Terriglobales; family Acidobacteriaceae; genus JAEZPW01. The sequence goes on along the minus strand of CAVZQL010000006.1, from coordinate 38,156 downwards.
ACAGCGAAAGCGCACGTAGAGCGCAGTCCTGTCCCATAGGAGCGAGACCCAAGTGGGAGTGACACGAGCATTCTGCCCATTTGCTGGCAGGAAACGATCTATGGTCAAGCCAGACAGCCAATCGTCATCGGTCTTGGGCGGCCGCTCCGAAGCGGGGCCGAGACTCATCGAAACTAGGGCTTCCCGAGTGACTGTCGGGGAAACGGCAGTTGGCGGAACATTGTTGCGACGCGTGTCACGCTGATCGGACACGGCTGCCGATGTTTGCCGATCCGAGCCGTGAACCGGTGATTGGGTAAAAAGAGTGGAACCGCACAGAATCAATGCACATACTAGAAATCTCTTTCTATCCTTCATCGCCTACGCCTCCGCCTTTGATCTGCCTGATAACATCGCGGCTCGCATCGCGACTACTTTCCAGACTTGGCCCGCCCCTTATCGACAGGTAGTGAAACCTGCCTTTGCGCCGCGCCCTCGATCAGATCGAGCTGAGGTTTCAACGGGTCTGGCATGGCCTTCGCACCATCGCTGCTGAACTCCATGAGCATATCTTTGGCCGGGTTGTACGCCGGCCACTCGGGACGGCCTGGACCATTGGGATTGCCCGTTTTTGCAAATGCCGACCAGTAGGCGTGTACCAGCGCGGCAATGGATTCATCGCGGGCGGTGACCTTCCCGCCGTAGGTGGCCGCGCTCATGTTATTGAAGACGTAAGGAATTTCGCTGGCGTGCGGCGCGCCCCGCCACTCCTGCCGCTTGGATTCCGCCACGTAGGAAAATCGGTACTCGTAGGACGTCAACCCAGACGTTGAAACCGTCTTGGCACGGAAGCGCGCTGGTTCGATCATGGTCTGGCCAACCGAGATGCTATATCCGACAGTCCTCACGTCGCCCGAATTGTCCGGATCAAAAACCGCCTTGGCTTTTTCACGATTGACCCCGAAAACCGCTAGAATCTCGTCCATGCTTTTCCCGCGGCGGGAGCCAATGTCCATGCTGTTGGCGCCGATCATAAGCGGAATCTGCGCGAAGCGTCCGGCGGCCATCGCCGCGTCGGGCAACTCGGGAACGATGTTTCCGTCGATCATCGGACCTGAGTAGGTCGTTGAATTCTGGCCGAGGCTGGAGAGGTTCATACCGGCAATCAATTTCTCGGCGGGCAACTCGCGCAACGCTTCGAGTGCCTTTGCATCCGCGCCGGTGATTCCTAGACTGCTGGCGAAAGCGACGCCGATCTCTTCGGCAGAGGCATTGCCCTCCGCGGACCGCACGGAAAGGTAGCGAGCCGCCGCAGGATCGCGGCTACCACCAGACTCGATGATTGCCCTTTGCATGAGACCGCGGCTCATTGGAGACGTCAACAGCGTCAGAACCGAAAAGCCGCCCGCAGATTCGCCGAAGATGGTCACATTTTTCGGATCGCCACCAAACGCGGTGATGTTGCGCTGCACCCACTTCAGCGCAGCTATTTGATCCATGAAGCCGTAATTACCGAGAAGTCCGTTGGGGTCCTCGCGGCTTAGCGCAGGGTGAGCGAAGAAACCGAACCGTCCTAGACGGTAATTGAAACTGACGAAAACCAGGCCGTCCTCCGCGAAATGCGAACCGTCATAAACTTTCGGAGAGGTTCCGCCATTTACAAATCCGCCACCGTAAATCCAAACCATGACCGGCAACTTCGACGACGTTTTAGCGGCTGGCCTCCACACGTTCAGATACAAGCAGTTTTCGGAAGGCGGAAGCCCCAATGGCGCGGCGTCGGAAGCAAAGGGGAGTTGCATGCAATCGGAGGGGTACTTGTCCGCCAGCCGAATGCCCTTCCATGGCTTTGCTGCCTGCGGAGGCCGCCAGCGCAAATTCCCAACCGGAGCTGCGGCGAATGGGATTCCCTTGAAAGAAAGAACCGATCCGTTGACGGTCCCCTTCACTTTGCCCGATTCAATCACCACCGTGGAATCGGATTGACGCGCTCCGGCTTGCGCAATACATTCAGTTGCTGCAAAACAGATCACTGCGGAAAGTAGAAGTACAACAACTCTTCTCATGACGATCTTCCTACCATTGAGGCAGCTTTTACGGTAATGCGTCCGCTGTACCGATTGCGCCAGTGCCGGCATCTCGCACGACCAGGCGTACACGTTTGGCCGATGGCGGAACGGGCATGTGGAAAGTCAGCGTCACGGGAGACTTCTCTTTCAGCGCGTCTTGCGGCCCGATTTGCTCCGTTAGTTCCGCGGCGCGCTCAATGAGTGAACTCCCCCTTGCATTGAAACCGATGGCGAAAACGGTGAGTTCGGCGGATCGCGTCCCGTCCGCCCGCTCGTTCCACTGTAAGTCTCTTGCCGCCACTTTGATGGCGAACCCGTCTTTGAGCCGCTCCGTCCTGAGATGAAGTCCGTTATAGGCCAGTCTCGACATCGCGGCGCTTCGTATGTCGAAAGACAATTGTTTCGGCTGCTTGATCCGCGCGTCCGTTTCTACCTTTTCTATTGGCCCCTTGTCTGCGAAATACCCGTCTCTCGTTACCGCGCGCAGTGCCGGATCTTTCGTTCTCACGCGTATCTGGCGGTACGACTGGGCGGCATCACTGTCGCCAGTCGGGACGTAACTCAACGTGTAATACGCGCCACTCTCCTCAACCTGTTCCGCAATCTCGCGGTCAACGTCATTGCGCGCGAACAGCACATGGCCGCCAGTCAACTCCGCCAAATGGGTAAAATCGACCTCACCTGAGTCAAACGGCCCCAACGCCGAACCGGTACTAATCGCGCCAGCGTCCCCGGCCAGGGTCTGCGCCGGAGCGGTCACCTGCGGCCCTCCCGGGTCGATCGTGTAGAGCGTCACCCTGGAATCCATCAACCGCCGCATCACAAGCTGGATGGCATCCGTGAGCGCCTGGGCGTCGCGATCCGACATGCCAGTCTCATCGATGGATGGATAACCGGCGCCTACCCAGATCACATTCTTCCTCCCCGGCGTTCCTCGCGAGCTATCGGCGATTTGATCCAGGGCGCCCAGTGTCCTTGACATCTGGTCACCGCCGCTCTGGCGCATCATCGTCCACGGATAATCGGGGAGCGGGGTAGCTGCCTAAGTACAGTGACCACAGCCGGCTGTGGTTTGCTTCTGCGGGCTGGAACGCGAGGGTCTGTACCGAGTAGGCGGGGTGACTACAGCGTGTTGCATAAGCCTGAGGAAGAGCAGTCCTCGCTGGCGAGAGTGGCGGCGATTGAAGCGAAAAGCAAATTCGCCAAGATAGGCGTCCAGATGCTCGGTTGTAACTGATCCCTGGTGGGTACCGAGCAACCAACGCTTGAGCAGTGAAGCAACGGTATGCACGCCCGGCATGGAAACGTGCGCCGGATCTCCACTTTGAGAGACGTTGGTGCGGTGATGGCTGTATCCCTTCCCGGAAAGGCCGTTGTATCCGTTCCACCCGTCGGTATGCACCTCCGACCCGGCCTCCACCGCAGCGCAGACGAAAGGAATGAGGCTGTCGCCTGAGACGTCGTCGACGCGATTCAGGCGCACGCGGCCAAAACCCTTTGGCGACAAGACTTCGATGGCAATGGCTACAATGAACTTACGGTCTGTGCCCCGTCCGCGAACGCCGTGCTCGATCCCGCCCACATACGTTTCATCGACCTCAACCGAACCGTGCAGACGATCCCGCCCCGGCCGCACCATGGCCGTACGCAACTTCCGCAAGATGGTCCATGCCGTTTGGTAGCTTCCCAGCCCCAGCAACCGCTGTAACCCCAGCGCGCTCACTCCATGCTTTTGGTTGGTCATGTACCATGCCGCGGCAAACCATTCTTGGAGAGGGATGCGGCTGCGGTCAAAGATCGTTCCCGCCGTGACGGATACTTTACGACCGCATTCCGAGCATGCCCATCGCCCATCAGCGGTTCGCCAACCCGTTGCGCTTTCGCATTTCGGACAGCAAACCCCGCTCGGCCAGCGCAAGTGCTCCAGATACGCCGCGCAGGACGATTCATCGGCAAACCAGGAACAAAACTCCTGCCAAGTGCCTGGATAGGGCGGGTAAATTTCCGGAGATGGACGATCTGGAACCACTACCTGTAGAGTGTACTGTACTTAGGCAGCTACCCCATTATCGGGGAAATGGTGAAGTACGCTTTCCAGCAACTCGTCCCGGCTCTGCGTGTAATCGTGAAGAACGGAGAACTTGCTGTCGCCGACGGCCAGCAGGATCGTCGGTGAGGGCATGACTGCCGGCTGCTCTCGCAGATAGCGGGCCATCCTGTTCTGCGCATACGCCCTGTCCGCAAACGGGGTGTTAAGTTCGTCCAGCACAAGCAACGTCACCGGCGCATTGCCGATTTTCCCGAGGTCAGCACTGCTGCGCACGATCAGTTGTCCGGCTGGCAGCCGATGTTGTTCCGGAGCCTCGAAGAAACGGATCGTCTGCGGGACATTCGCCTCGGTTACCTCAAATTGTGCACGGTCCAGTCCCGGCACAAAATGGCCGGACTTATCCAGCACCGCAACGTCCAGCACAACCAGCCGGGATGAAACTCGAAAGGTCGCGGCCGGAGGTGCCTCTTGCGCCATGGCCGCGGATACACATGCTGCGCTCAGAATCGCCGCGCACCTGAACGCCAGCACTTTGAAGGAATTGCGCCAAAGAGTGCTCATCTTTGCCCCTGCCTCCGACTGCCCTATTTCGCCTGACAGCCCATCGCCGCGTTCCACTTCTCCAAGTCGGCCATTGTGTAATCAGCCGGACCGCCGGCCTCTCGTGAGTTCCACGTTTCGATCTCGGTAGGACGATACGTCAGACCCTTCGCCACCGTCGGGTTCCAGTCCACGTTTGGCGCGACCGTCTGGAATTCGATCGGAGGCCCGAGTTTCTTGATCACCTCATAAGTCCGCACCGCGCCCGGACGTAGTTGGACATTGAGCCCGTGATTGGCGATTACGCCACGCGAGCCGTATTTCGCTCGGAACGCCTCCATGACCTTGGGCGCAAACTCTGGGTCAACAACAGGCCTGCCCGAATCCGAATTGCGAAATTCATTGAACGTGTAATCGAGCGGCGTATTCTTCCACACGGCATAATCGTCGATCGCGCGCATCAGGCAGCTTTTCATTGCCGCGTCACTGTACCCGGCCTTGTGTAGCGCCGGCATATTCTCGGGCGTCAGAAAGATAATGAATGGCTCCGCCGTCGTTGAGGAGCACGAACTGACGGCCACTTCTCCCATCAGCGGATCGCTGTCGTACCTGGCCGCCAGCGCCGCCTGCAACTCCCTCCACGCATCGCCATACCCTTTCGCCCAGAAATGGCCCATCGTCGTCGTGCCGCGCTTGTCCGTCATCGTGAACGGTTCGCCATCCAGCGTTTTGACCCACTCCGGTGTTCCTAAGGCCGCGAAAACTCGCAATTTCCCGACCAGCGGCTTTTTCGGGTTAGCGGCGTTATACTTCCGGATGTTGGCAAGCGCGTCCTCAATCATCGAAAAGTCGAACTTCCCCCGCTCCGACTCCAACTGCTTCCACTGCGCCAGAATCACCACTCCTGCATATACGCCGGAATGAACGTTTGCTTCCTTGAACGTATTCGCCGCTGCACCGCCCCGTAGAAATCCGAGATCGCCCATCGTCAACAGCCCGCAAATGGGCTTTTTGCCGGTCACGGCCGCGGTCTTCGCACCAGCTTCAGCGACGGGCTTTTGCGCAGTTTCAGCAACAGGCTTCTCTACCTTCTCACTCTCCTGCTGTTTCGTCTCTACACGCGCGAAATTGAGGGGAACCGGCGCTCGCGTAGTCCATGTGCCCTGGAGTTGGGTTCCGTCAGCAGTGAACTTGCCCTTGTAGAAACCGTTCACTACGGTGATCGTAAAACCAAAGTCGGCGCCCTTGAGCGCGACGTCGCTAAGTGGGATATCCATCGCCCCTTGATCGGGACTGTCGAGCGTTCCGGAAAGGTTTCCGTTTTCTCCCGCACTGAGGTGCAGTGTAATCCGGCGTTGCATGCCGTTGGATTCTAGAATTGCTTTCCAGTCGCCGGCGAATTTCGAAGCCTCAGCATGAACTGCGGAGGCGGTTAGCATTAGTAGAGCGACAAGCACCGGAATCATGCGTTTTCCATTAAATGCACTGGTCATGTAGTTTCCTTTCCGCGAGCTTCGTTTTTCTGGCACTTCGGCATGGCGAGTTCGTCAGCCGAGTTTATGTGAGCCGAAAGAGCGTGACAACGCGACACGCCTTCTCGCCAGATCCCGTTGTGCTCTCCCCGATTTATATTGCCGGAGTATACGGCTATATGTCCCCCCTCGCAACTTATTTCCTAACCAGCATCTTTTAAGTTCGCAGGCCGTTCAACTTGGGGACGTATTTGGTTCCATGCCCGCTGCATCTCGGTTGCGGTGCGGTGTAAAGCTGCGGAGTCGTTCGCTTCCACTCCGATCTGCAACTCTCGCCCGTAGTAGTCCAAGAGCGAAACCTGTACTGGGGTGTACTGCGGAATTCGGTCGACCGTCGTGGGTACGGTTGTGGACCAGGTCCGTGTTGGAGAACGGATGTACGATCTGCGGGGTGATCACGCCGCATGCTGTCCCGCTCGGAGACGTCAAGATCAAGGCCCCTAACGGCGCGCTCTTGCCGGTGCACGTCATAGCCAATATCTCGACTGGAAAACCAGAGGCGGAGATTGACCGCCAGAATCTGCGTACGTACATCGGCGTCACTGCGCGGCTCGCGGGGCAAAATCTGGGAGCGGCGAAGGCCACAGTCAAAAATCGGATCGCACAGCAAATCACGCTGTCCAGCGGCATATCGATAGAGTACGGCGGAATGTATCAGCAGCAATAGCAGTCGTTCCGTCAACTGTTGCTCATCCTGTTTGCCGGTCTCGCGCTGGTGTCTATCGTTGTATGCGCTCAGTGGCAGCATGTCCTAGCGCTGAGTGCACTGCTGGAAGAATTGATTGCGGTCAGCACCAGCTCAAAGGACAAAAATGAACGGGGCGAGTTTACCTGGAAGTTTCCCCATCTCGTTGGGATAGCCAACCGGGTTGCAGATAACACGGTTTTCGTTATTAGGTAATCGCATCGGGCATGCGTGTTGCCTTGCCAGTCGCATGGCTTGGGCTCGCTGTAGCCTCAGAGGCTTCGTCAGCATCGAATGGGCATGAAATCGATCATTGCTCTAATTTCCCTGGCCCTGGCGATGATGGCGTTTCCCAGCGGCAAGGCTGTTGGCGGCGACCGCGTTCCGGTGGTTGTAGAACTGTTCACCTCGGAAGGATGCTCGAGCTGCCCTCCGGCAGATGCCCTGCTAGCATCTCTGGGCCAACAACCGATTGATTCCGCACAAATCATCACTCTCGGGGAGCATGTGGACTATTGGAATCAACTGGGGTGGAAGGACCGGTTCTCTTCGCACGAGTACAGTGAGCGTCAGGAAGAATATGCGAAGCGCTTCGGGCTCGATTCCCCGTATACGCCGCAAATGACGATCGATGGACGAGTCCAGTTTGTCGGAAACGACAAGGGTGCGGCGCGTAAGGCGATCGAAGAGGCGGCTCACTCCCGCAAGACGGCGAATGTGAGTCTTCGCCGCAATGAGGATGCGCTGCAAATTGCGGTGGAACATGCCGGCTCCGGCTCATCGATTGTGTTGTTGGCGATTACGGAAGACAACCTCACAACCCAAGTGCGCTCCGGTGAGAACGGCGGCCGCCAACTTACGCACCAAGCAGTCGTGAGATACCTTCGCCCGCTCGGGTCGGTTACGGCTGGAGGGTTTACCGCACGGGAACCGCTCCCAAGCCCTGGATCGCACACAACCGGGACTGCCCATCAAGAAAGGGCGCTGCGGTACGATGACGCACGATTATAAGCGCCACGGCACGACCACCCTGTTTGCCGCCTCAGCATGCTCGATGGCAAGGTGATCGGCGACTGTATGCCGCGTCACCGCCATCAAGAATTCATCCGCTTCCTCAAGAAGATCGATGGCGAAACCCCGGTCGGGTTGGACTTGCATTTAATCGTGGACAACTATGGAACCCACAAACATCCGCGCGTCCAATCCTGGGTCCGCCGCCATCCCCTAACAGCTTAACTTGCTGGCATGCAATCGTTCTTAGGATTGGTAGATTAGACGGAGTGCTGCCTGGTTATGGCGGCGGGTCCGTAACGTGGATCTAATCCGTTAGTATCCGGGCGTCCCTCAGAACCTCACGTCAAACGTGCCTATATGGCCGTTAAATGCGTCGCGCACAACGAATCGCAGTCGGACGACGCTCGGTGGCATGTTAACCGGCAATGTGAAAGTCTCTACCAATGAGTCCGAAACGCGGGACTCGGTTTCCTCTCGGGCGACGTGTCCTATAAGCTTGCCTTTAGCGTCGTACCAACCGGCAGCAACGGTTGCTTCGGCGTGCCGCATGCCGTCCGCCGGATCGCTCCAACCAATGCCTTTTCCCTTCACATGGATCGTCCAGTCGCTGCCAGTGCCCTTTTCCGCCGTCACATCAAGCCCGTTGTAACTGATGGTTGATGACAGTGCGCTGGACAGATCCAGTTGCAGGACACGGCGCATCTGTTCAGGTTTTATCGTGGTGTCGATTACCGGGTTCAGCTTGGCATCGCTTACGGGGAAGTAGCCGTCGCGTGTGATCGCGTGGAGATTCGGGTCCTTCATCTGTACCCGAATTTTGCGAAACTTTTCCTCGTCATCGCTTTTGTTTGCGGGCGAGTACGACAGCGTGTAGTAGTCGGAGCCTTGGTCGATTCCCTTTTGGATCAAGTTGTTGAGATCGTTACGCCCGGTAAACGCGATACCGCCGGTTGCGGGCGCCAGGTCCGTGAATGAAACGTCTCCGCTCAGCAGATCCCCACTACTCATTCCCAGGTCATCCGGCGTTTGAATATCCACCGTCGCACTTGACGTGGGCTTGGGGTCGATGGTGTACATTGTGATTCGGGCCGCGAGAAGCCGCGCGGTAACGAGGCGGACGGCGGCCTTAATCGTGTCCCCCTGATCGGGCGGAATTCCGTCGAGGTTCGCCGAGGGAAAGCCGTTGCCAACCCAGATCAGATTTTTTCGCCCAGGCGTTCCCGTCGAAGACTGCGCGATCTGCTGCAACGCCATCAGTACTCGCGCCATACGCTCGACAGATTGCCCAACCGTTGACCCGCTATTCATCATGCGCCATGGGTACTGGGGTACGTGCTTTTTGATCGTTGCGATGATCTCGTCACGATTCTGTGTCCAGTCATGCAGTTGCGGGAATGCCGTATTCGTCGCGGCTAACAACAGCAAGGGTTGGCGCAGCACTGGAGGCTGAGATTGCAGGTACTTGAGCAGCATCCAGCGCGCATACGCCATGTCTTCAACTCGCGTATTCAACTCATCCAGCACCACCACGTCGACCGGCGATTGGCCGATGTTCTTGAGATCGTCGGCCGATTTCACCACCGGATGCTCCGCTCCAGATATCCGGTGCTCCGCGGGAGCTTCGAAACTGCTGATGCGCTGCGAAACGCCGTCCTCCAATACGTTGAAGTCCTCAGGACGCAACGTTCTTTGGATCGACTTACCCTGCTTGTCGGTCACCACAATATCCAGCACGACGATGCGCGTCGTAACTTTCAATGTAGGTGTTTCCGGATCCTCCTGAGAACTGCGAGGTTGCTGAGGAGACGCAGCCGACAGGGCAAGCGGAACTGTGGCTAATACGAAGCAGAACCCGGCGACAGCAGAACGAAATGAGTTGAACAACTCTAGGCCCCTTTTATGATGGCGCTCTCGGACGCTCCGCCGGTCAGTGCGATGTCGCGACTCGCGCGTTTCAAACGGTTCGCAAACAATGCGATTTCGCTGTTGTCCGTGCCGTTCAACTCCAGAAATGTGCCCGTGCCCTCAGCCGCGCTGCAAGACTGTACAACTGCATTCTTGACGTTCTGAAGCCGAATTACCGGTTCGGCAGCACGAGGTTTGTTTGTCGTGCAGCGACACATTTCCAGTTCGCGCACATTCTCCAGGTTCAGCGCCGGTCCCTGCTTGGCGTTGACCACAATTGTGTCGAGCACAATCCGGGTTGCGTTGGTGCAGGTGATTCCCGTACCTGCATCTTCCACAACATAGTTGTTGATGCTGAGCCCCTGGATCGGCATTTCCGGCAGGCCTTCAATAATCGCGGCATGCTTCACATGGCAGGCAATGATGTCGCTGAAGTGGAGATTGCGGAACATAGGCGTCAGTTCGTTGACCTTCTGGGGGGTCTGTTTATCTCCGCCGTTATAGAACATGGTGACGGAGATCGCTTCGCCGACATTCTGCATCGCCACGTTCGAGACGCGCACATTCTCCACCACGTTCCCGCGACCGCGCGCGGTCTTGAAGCGCAATCCGCGATCGGTCCCGTCGCAAATACAATTGCTGATGACAACGTTTCTCACGCCACCAGAGGTTTCACTCCCGACGCCAATCGCGGCATGACCGGGGCCGAACACGCAATTCGTTACCGCAATGTTTTCGCACGAAATCCCGTGCTCCTGGTAGCGTTCACCGGACTTTATGATTACGCCATCGTCACCCGTGCTGATGTTGCAATTGGTGATCTGAACGTTTTTGCAGGATTCCGGATCAATGCCGTCCGTGTTTGGCGAGTTCGCGGGAGCGCTGATCGTGATGCCGTCGATCCAGAGGTTTTCACACAGCACCGGATGAATGTTCCACGAAGGCGAGTTCAGGAGCGTCACACCGCTAATCACAACATTCTTGCAGCGGTAGAACTTAATAAGTCGCGGACGACCAAACTTCAGCATCGCGTCGGCAACATTGGGAACGTGGTCGTGGATACCGGACTTCTTGCGTTTGTCGCGCACCCTAAACGCGCTCCACCACATTTCACCCTGTCCATCGAGGATTCCGCAGCCTGTGATCGCGACGTTTTCCAGATCAACCCCGGTGAACAACGATGCATAGGACGGGTTGTCCTCGGAACGGTAGCGGATTGAAGGGATGCTGCTGAAATCGTTTGTAAATAGCAGCCGTGCGCCAGGGAGAACTTCAAACTCAATGTTGCTCTTAAGAAGGATCGGTCCAGTCAGGTATCGCCCAGCCGGCACGATGACCTTTCCGCCACCCGCCGCCGCACATGCCTCCACCGCTTTCTTCATAGCTGACGTACACACGGTCTTGCCGTCCCCAACAGCTCCGAAATCGAGCACGTTGTAGAAGACACCCTCGCTCCCGGCATTCCCCGCGCCGTTCGAGTTTCCCGAACTGGACGCATGGGCCAAGGCTGACGCAGGCAATGTCACCGCCGCGGTCACCACAAAGTTCTTCACAAAGTCACGCCGTGAATTCTGGTTCCCCATCTCTTCTCCTACCGAGCGCTACTCGGAGTGATTGCCGCTCGTGCATTCTTGACCCACGTCTCGTATATGTACTTGTCCTTGTCGCGTTCCCATTGATCCAAGGGCAAAGCATTCATGAGGTCGTGAGGGATGGCGGGGATGTTGGCGCCCAGGGCTAGCGTTCCACCCTCGCGCAACTCCGTCGCATATAACTTGTCAATCGTGATTGTGTTGCGTGCGGCCCAATCCGAAATGTGGGTCTCCGGCATCTTGTCGATAAAATAGGCCGACCAGTATGGAAACTGCAATCTCTGCTGCAGCCAAAGCGCGGCGGGACGGGTGAGGAAGTAAGGGCGATGGCCTCCGCCGGGAATAAACGCCACATCGAAGAGATTGTGATCGCTACCTTGCAGTGCGATGGTGCGGCGTCGTAGATCGGCAAAGAACTTTGATCCGGTTCGAGTGATCCCGACAGCATCGTCAGCCGAACCGTTGATGATTAGCGTCGTCCCGCGGTCCGCGTGCAGACTGTAAAGAACGGCGGGGCGATCGCCCAGAAAGTTCAATGACTGGTATGGGATGGCCTGGCACATCTTTTTATTGCTGGAGTCCCAGTAACCGCCCGGCCCGTCAAGATTTCCTCCACCGGCCAGCACGCAGGTGTTCAGTCGGGTATCCACGGCACAAGTAAGCGCGAGCACAAACGAGCCCATCGAGTACCCCACGGCGGCGACGCGATGTTCGTCGACGTCAGGGCGCGTATTCAGATAAGAGACGGCCTGCATGGCGTCCGTGATCATCAGGCCGCCCAGTCGCTGACCCATTTCTGGAGGCTCGAGAAGGTGATCATGCTGGCGCGTTCCGTCTTTGCGCGAGGCATTCCGTTCCCCCTCGCCAATGGGGTCGTACGTAACTACGACCGCTCCGGCCTGTGCGTAGAGGATGCCGGCGTATTGGGAGTACCACGTGTATTTGTCGCCACCATGTCCGTTCACCACGACCATGCCCGGCATTTTGTCCTTGGGGGTCTTCTGCGGACGGTAGACGATTGCGGGCACTCGCAGACCATAAGCAGAAGCGTAACTCACGCGTTCGGCGACCACGCCGGGCGCTGGCTCGAACTGGCCGTAAGCCTCGGTCTCCAGCTTAGGCAGAGATGTCGGCACGAAAAGCGCGGCCTTGATCTTGTTCCGCTGCTCTTCGGCGCGACTGTTGGTCTTGCTCTGCTCCTTTTCGGAAGGGCTTGTCGTTTTGCTCAGGTCCTCATCAGCAGAACTCTTAGTTTTTTTCTGCTTCTTTTTGGCAGGGCTTTTGCTTTCCGGCTTGCCGTACGCTCCCGCGAGAAAGTTGTAGTCGTCGGCAATCAGGGTGCCGTCGCGTTCGATGACCAGGGTCGTCAAGCGATCCACGAACGCACCGTAACTGGCAGTGGTCGTGTCCAGACTTGGATTTCGCTGCTTGATGAACTCTTCGATCCGGATACGCACATCGTCACGCGATCCGGTGGGAATCTTATAGTCCTTCCCGATCTCCGTAATCGAGTTCGAGGCCTTGGATGGCGCCGACTGAACGCTCGCCAGCCGCACTACTTGCAGCCGGCCTTCATCCGACAACCGTGGTTCCGTAATCCCCGGCACACTGTCGTTCGGCGGCGCAACGGAGACCAGAGTCAGTTCCGCCGGTTTGAGTCCAGGCGCTGCAACGGAGACGTGAATTTCGCCCGGTTGGGCCGTGGACCTCACCAGGTTCGCGACCGGCGCATCAATGTACATCGTTCCTTCCGTTGCGCCGTTTTTGTTGGTATCGGTCTCATAGAGGGACGGTCCAACCAGCTTAGCCGGCCCTGCTACCGACCAGGTCAGTGGCGGATTGGCCCCGTACACATGCACGCCGTTGGCGTCCACGATGTCGGCGGAAATCACGGCGATACCCGAGCGGTCGGCTATGATTTTGCTGGCAGAGGACGTGAGCACCAATCTCTCCGGTTTCCCCGCCATCGTCAGCGAAGACGTTATCTGCTGGTCGCCCCTGCGCGCCGTGACGGAGATCGTGCCCCGGCGAACCTCCACATTCCTGAACGTGACCGAGTGATTGTTGGCCGCCGAAGGTTGCTGAGTTCCGATCTTCTCGCCATTCACCTGTAACGTGACTTCATCGGCATTCGAGTCCACCATGATTGACTTACGCTGCCCGAGGTACCTCTCTCGCCAGTAATCGGGCATGATGTGGGCCATCAGCTTGCCGGTGAAATTCGCTTGCCACAGGTAATAAGCAGCCTTGGGAAAGCGATACGCGTCCACAAAGCCCTTGGGGTTGACGTAGAGCAACGGCGAATCGACGTACTTTCGATCGGCGCCGTGATCGGCATACAGGAAGACGACGACATTCTGGTCGAGTTTCGCTCGCGCATCGTTCTCGTGCTGCCACTCTTCGGTACCCGCCACCTGGCCACTGGATGGGTTGACCCTTCCTGGCGGGAAGTCGTGGTCATCGTTCGTATACCACCCGCGGATCGTGCAACGCAGCAGGCTCTCGATGGGTAGATCTTTGTCCGTCATCTGGACGAACTGGCCGCCGTTTTCGCCCCGGCGCAGGTAGATGAGCCGCGACGTGTCTTCTTCTTTCGCCCACTCCGAATCGGCAGGTTGGTTGGTCTCGTTGCCCATCGACCAGATGAAGATGCTCGGGTGATTACGGTCGCGCCGGATTGCTTCCTTCAGGTTCGCCCGCTGGATGTCGCGTCCGAACGATATGTCCTTGATATTGGGGAGTTCTTCAATCGTGATGATGCCCAGCCTGTCGGCCGCGTCGTACACCAACGGATCGTTTGGATAGTGCGCGCTGCGCTGGAAGATCATGCCCATACCATTGCGCATGTCATCCATATCCTTAACGTGCATCCATTTGGGCATCGCATCGCCCAGCCACGGATATTCCTGGTGGCGGTTGATTCCATGCAACACGATCTGCTTGCCATTGAGGTAGAGCCGCTTCTCAGCGAAACTCCAGGAATACCAGCGGAATCCCAATGGCGATTTGTAGGTGTCAGTTAGCCGATCACCATCTCGAACTTCAGTGGTTACTGTGTATATATAAGGAGAGTTCGGTGACCACAGATGCGGAGCCTTTACCGGCCCCAACTGTTGCGTAAATTCAAATGTGGTGCCGGGCACAATCGACTGCTGGGCGCTCGACTCCGCTACGACTTTTCCGTCCGAATCCAAAACCTTGGTGACCAGCGTGCATTGCTTCGGCTCAGTGTAGTCGTTTAGTACCCAAGTCTTTACCTGTGCCGTGCCCTCTTTAGCGCTGACCTTCGGTGTGGTCACGAAGGTTCCGCCTTCGTAATCCGCCGATCCCTGGAACGGAATAGACAGCCGGTCGCGAACGACGAGCCGCACATCGCGGTAAATGCCGCCGTAAACATCGAAATTGCCGGCCGTCATCGGCGGGATGCCGCCGAAAGTATCGTCGCGCCGATTCGACACCTGCACGACCAGGACGTTAGGCCCGTCGAACTGCACCTGATTCGTAATGTCTACCGAGAAGCTGGTGTACCCGCCCTTGTGCTCGCCTACAAGTTTTCCATTCAGGTAGATCTTTGAATACTTCTGCACGCCGTCAAATTCCAGCGCAACCAGTTTGTCCTTGTACCGTTTGTCGAGCGAAAAACGCTTGCGATACCAGCCCCATCCATACCACCAGTAAGTACCTTGGCGCTCGTTGGCCGCGCGGATAAATGGGTGCTGCTCGCCCGTCGTCTCATAAGTGCTCCAGGTATGAGGAATGGCGACGGCCGGCCACTTGCGGTCGTCATAGTTCGGTTTGGCCGGGGTAAGGTCCGGATTTGGGGAAGGAAAATATTGAAAGGACCAATCGCGGTTAAACGTCTTGACTGTGCGCGGACTGGCGGCGGCAAACGCCGCAACTGAAAGCAAGAGAGCGACGATAATTGCGCGTACGAATTTCATGCAGACTCTGGGCCTTTGGGCAGTCGAGTGTCCAATTAAATAAGTTCGAATCCAGTTAAGCCGTCGGCAAGAGCGGCTGCCACAATCAAAGCAGCAGCCGATCTTGCATACGACGTAGGACTGGTTAGTACCGCAGACGGAGAGACATCTGCATGGTACGGCTTCCACTGGTACTGCTGATGATGCCGAAAGTTTTTCCCGGCGTCGTGCCCGGGGTCCCTAGATTCGGCGCATTAAAGACACCAAAGACATCGGCTCGGAACTCAAGCGACATTCCTTCCCGCCCAGGGATCGCGAATTGTTTTGCCGCGGACATGTTATCGGTGACGGCGCCGGGGCCGAGCAATGCGTCACGGCTAAGGTTGCCAAACGTTCCGGCAGCGGGCGCACAGAACGCGATGCCCGGCGTGTTGCAAGCGCTATTTTTGGCAGTTGTGGACATATTGCCTGCTGTGTTAAACCACTCGTTCATCTGGTCCCATGTGGACCGGCCCGAGGGTAAGTTGAAATTGCCAACGAGGTTAGGACGCTGATCGTCCGTTCCGCTCAAGGCAACGTCCGAGCTCATCGTGACGTTCAACGGGTGCCCACTGCGTATGTTGTAGATACCACTCAGGTTCCAGCCACCTGCAAAGCCTTGAATAAACCCGCTGTGACCGCGGAGTTTCGGCCCATGCAGGACGTATGAAACTGAGGCAATGTGAGTTGAATTGAAGGTAGATGGACCGTACTCGGTCTTCGGATCAAAGACGCCCGTGTTTGGGTTGAGAATATCCGGTGCGCTTGCCGTATCGCTGACGTAACTGGAAAAGTCGTCCAGCGACCGAGACCACGTATACGCGCCTTTAAGACTGAGGAGACGGCTCATTCGCTTACTGATCTGCACCTGCAAGCCGTTGTAATTCGAACTTCCGATTGTGGCCATTTCCGTGTTCTTGCCGAAACCTTGATACATCCGGCGCGCATCGTTGGTGGAGCTAGTTGCGCCAGCCTGATATACCGCTGGATTCGAAAAGAACGGCATCAACTGCTTCCGCCCCAGCTTTCCAATGTAGGACACTTGGAGAGCGATATCTTTAGCGAACTGCTGTTGAAGGCTCAGGTTGAAACCCTGCGCGTATGGCGTTTCCAGATTCGGAGATGGATAGTTGACAGTCTGCGTCCCGACAAACACCGGATTCGTCAGGTTGCGAGTGGTTGGAAGGTTGAGATTACCAAGCGGATTCGAAAGGCTGACCGGACCACTAATCGAATATATGTACACAAAAGGCTGTACGTTATTCTGAATGATGTTGGCGTCTATGGCATCGTAGAAGATTCCGTAACCGCCACGGAGCGCAGTCTTGCCGTCGCCAAAGATGTCCAATGCGAAGCCCACGCGCGGAGCGAAATCAAGCTTCGGCGTTGGTACCAGGCTATTGGGAACACCTGGGTCCCCAGGATATACAAGGCCCTGAGGCGCAGTGGGAATTACCGTGGACTGTTCGCCCGGAATGAAGGTTCCCCACAAGTTCTGCGGCTGGTACCAGGGAATAGGCAATTCGTAGCGCAACCCGAGGTTCACGGTCAAACGCGGAAGAACCTTCCAGTCGTCCTGCGCATAGAACGCGTAATTTGGCTGGATGCCGCTCTGCTCGAGGCTCGGAGTTTCACCCGACGAGGTCGAGGCCAAGCCGAACAGAAAGTCTCCAAGTGCGCTTCCAGTGTACATGGAGTTGTTGAAACTCAGATTTCCCTGCATCTGAAAGTACGCGCGGTTGAGATACTGCATGCGCAGAAGCTCCGCCCCAAACTGGAGCTGATGCTTTCCATGGGTGTACGACAACTGTTCCATGAAATCGAAACTCTGGTTAATGCACCGTTGCGCAGCCGTGGAGGTTCCGCCAAGCGTGAACAGTGACGACACCTGGATGGCGGGTAAGTCCGCGGGATCGTTCGGGAAGTTCGCTCCTAATGACGCAAGATTCGTCGAGTCAGCGGGAGTCTGCAGGAAAAACATGCGGTTGTATCCCACGCGGACAACGTTAACCATGTTGGGAGAAACCATGTAGGTGTCATTGATCGAGATTACTTGGTTCCTTGCATTCTGGTTCATTGCTTCATACGAGGCAACGTTCGTGCCGTTAGTGTTGTGCCCCATCTGGTTACTCTGCAAGATGTCATAGCGCCCATCTAACGTGTGCTTGCCGAAGTGCAGATCGAGACGGCCGAAACCGGTATTGGCTCCCGCCGGGTTCGGATAGAGCTGCACTAGCGTACCGTCGGGGCCAACTGGCGGAAGGTATTTCTGGATAATCGCCTGCGACACCGGGTTCAGGCAGACGCTAGGAATCTTCGAACCTATAATGTACTGCCCGGTACCCAGCGCGGCCGCACACGTGGGCGACAGAAGCGGCGCAAGTGAAGAGTAGTACTTGCCTCCGGACCAGTTGGGATTGGTAAGATACGTGTCTACCTTTGGCAGCCCAGTCGTCTTATCAAGAGGCGCGTCTGCCGACAAGTTCCCTAGCGTCTCGTCGGCCGTAGGAGTAACAGCGCCCGACGATACGCCCTGATTACCTTGTCTAATGCCTTCATAAGCAAGTGTAAAGAAGAGCCGGTCTTTCAGCACAGGCCCGGTAATCGTCGTGCCGAACTGATTCTGATGAACGGCAGGAGTGACCTGTGTGTACCAATTCGATGCATTGAACACACTATTCTGCGCGTATTCATACATCGTTCCGTGAAATTGATTGGTGCCAGATTTCGTGACGACGTTGGTGATGGCGCCGTTGAAGTGGCCGTACATTGCCCCATACTGGTTGCTCAGGTACTCCACCTGGGCCAAAGCGTCCTTCGGCGGGTAGTTCTGGCCGGTGCCGCGGAACAGGCTGTTATGCATTACGCCGTCCAGCAGCAGCAGATTCGAGGACGAACGCGCACCCGAAGCATTGAAAGTGGGACCGCTGCGGTCTCCCGTAAAGAGCGTGGGAGCGTTGACGTCCGTGACGCCAGGCAGTGTGATGGCCAAGCCAATCACGTTGCCGCCAGCCAACGGAAGCTCCTCGACCATTTCTTGGGGAATCGTTGTGCTCAATGTGGCGTTGGTCGTGTTCACCTGCGTAGCGTCGGCAGAAACCGTGATCTCCTCTTTCACGGTGCCGGGAACCAGGCTGGCGTCCAGATGCACGTTGATCCCCGCATCCACCGTGACGTTGGTATTCTCGAATTTCTTGAAGCCGGACGCCTCAACCGAAACCGTATAGGTTCCGATCGGAAGTGCCGGCAGGCTATAGTCACCGTCGCCGTTAGTCGTGGCCGTACGAGTCAAGCCGGTGCCTCGCATCTCTCCAGTCACCTGGGCCCCGACGACCACGCTACCCGTCGAGTCGGTAACCCTCCCCAGTATCTGGCCCGTGTTCTGCGCCAGCAGGGTTGCCGGAAGCATCGCAAATAGCATAACCAGGCCAACGATAGTGACCAACCTGGACCATTCCTGTCGCCTTCGACTCGGTTGTCCGAGCTTTGAAGTTGAACCTCTTCGCATCATGACTCCCTCTCTCCTCAGTACATCGCTGCTGCCCCTCCGATCCTCGAAGGGCACAAGCCGCTCCGGGTGGAGAATGGGCGCATCAGAAAATGTCTTTAACTACTCCCTACTAAATCCTTGGGTGGTCTCGCCCTTCACTATCTGGGCAATTTCATAACGTCGTCAGATACGCAACGGAATCGCTACAAATCCGTAAATCTCGGAACAATTGGTAACGTGAGCGTCAGCTTGGCCCCGAACCACAACAGCCGTCCAGTTAAAGGAGGTAATCATCCGGTAATTCACTTCGGTAACTTTGTAATTTCAACTAGTTAGCGGCCGTTTAACGCACACTCAGCTTGAGGCACCGACGCGCTGTTTCGCCGTTGCTCGCGAACATTCACTTGCACGATTTAGTCTGTTCCGGTCGCCGAGGCTTGTTTCGTCACGAAAATAGGCTTGATGTGCCGTTCAAACAGGTTTCCGGTGACGTTGCGCGAAATGGATTCTTCGCAGGCCTCGAGCTGCTCCAGGTAGCGCTGTCCGAGCTTGGCGGCGACCTTGTAGCCGACATGGATCAGTTGCCGGAAGCTCAAGTTGTAATCGGAACACGTCTGATCATGGCGCAGAGTATTGACGAACTGCTCGGAGGTCCAGCCGCTGACGACAATCGGATCAGGCAGCTTGTTCGGGTCGATGTCGATGACCGTCGCGTAGGGTGCGCACAGTTCGTCGCGATGGGCGAACGCCTCAGCGTAAATCTCTTTCGCGAGATTGATCCCATCGCCGCCGTGCTCGGCAAGGCCGATACACTCTTCGAGCCAGGTGGTGCCGGCGGTCTTGACGTGAACCCCGGCCCCAAAATCATGCAGCGCGCGATTGATGGCGGGGTAGATGGAGAACTTGTCGCTTCCCGAGTGAATGCTAAGCTTCAACTCCGAAGGCAGTCCGTAAGTTTCTACCGCGTACTCGATTACAGCTATATCGCTGCGAAACTCGGCTTCAAACTGTTCCGGATCGCCCACGTAATCGACACCCTTGTTGAAGCGGCCAGTAAATTTAGGGGCGATGGTCTGCGCCGGAACACCCTCGTCTGCCAGAGCGGCAAGGATCGCCAGCAGTTCAGCCGGTACCTGCGGAGCATCGGTTTCGTCCATCGAAACTTCAGTCACGAACTTGCCCTTGCCTTTGGCAGCCTCTATGTGTCGATAGATACGGCCAGCTTCCTGAACCGCAAACAGATACTTGTTTGCAATCGTCTTGAGCTCATCTGACGACATCTGGATCGGCTTCTCAATGTCAGGGAGCTCGATGGGCTTGAGCAATTCGGGGTGGCGTGCAACGAACGCTTCCACCTCGCTAGGATTCGCCGGCTTGCCGATGTAGTCTGCGACGTCGAGCGTGAAGAAGTCGGACGATTCGAGGAATCCGTCAACGTTGCCGGCATTGATGTGGTCCGCGTCAACGTGCCAAGGCTTAGTCCACCCAAGTTCCTTTACTGCCACCTGGGCAGCGGCAAGAAGGCTGGCCGGCCTGGAGCCGACAATCGCATGTTCACGGTTGGACTTGTTCCACACGGGGACGATCTCGATTCCGTGTTCCGCGGCCATTATGCAGGCGCGCAACTGGGCCTTTGCCTGATGAGCGAAGCGATCCCCCACCCCGAGTGAATACTTGGAGAGATGAATGCGGTCTGTATCTAATGTCATTTCTGAACTTCCTTTTCTCTACTTGAAAACTTCGTACTTTTGAGCAAGCAGCATCTGGCGAACTTGAAAACAGACCCTCAGAGCTGCTGAGAATCGACGCTTTCCAACTGCACGTCTTTCATGCCGCGCCCAGCCAGCACCCGAAAATCTTTTACGTTATTGAGTTTGAAGATTGGCGCACCTGCGCTTTCGGCAACTTTCACGCGAAACAGATCCACTCCAACCACATCGTTCATCCAAAATGCAGGACGGGTGTCGGGTTGGGAATGGGAAATCTCGACGTTCGTGAACTCAAGATTGCGAGCGTGCCGGACAAAGAAACCGCGGGCGGGCAACGGACCGAACATGCGCGGGTCGGGATACGCCCCCTCAGCCTCAGCCGGTTGCAAAGCGGCCATCTGTGAGGTGCCGCCACCCCGATGGTGTATATACACGTCGCTTATTTTGACGTCTTCAACAGGATGGCCAGGGATGCCGCTTATGATGCAGGCAAACTGCGAGACACAGTTGTAACTCACGATATTGCTCAAGATGATTCGCTTCAAGGTGCCGACTGGAACTCCTCTAGGGCCCCGCATCCGGCTTCCCAAGCGCAAAAAGATGGGCGTATTCGTGCAATCGCGCATCGTGATGCCGGTGAAGGTAACGTCTTCGAGTAACGCCCCGTCTGCCGACTCCAAGGCGATTCCCCGGCACCCGTCAAACACACAGTTGGACACCGTAATGTTCTTGAAGCCGCCATTCGATTCAGTGCCGCACTTGATGCGGCCTGTGCGCGGCACCTTCGCATCAGCGGGAAAGCGCTTCCACGTACCGTCCAGCATCGTGCCAAGTTCGTAGGCGGCGGTGACGTAACAGTTCGTGATGGTGACGTTTTCTGTCGCGCGTGCGTAGCCCAGGCCGAACGAACTTTTTGGGCAGATAGCATCGTCCCACGGCGAATTCACGCTGCAATTCGACACTCTCACGTTGCGGCAGCAATCGATGTCCATGCCGTCGCGGTCGGTGTCGATCTTCAAGTTATCGATCGTGAGGTTGTCGACGCCGGTGACAAGAATGCCGAAGTGGCCACCCTTCAGGATCGAGAAATCTCGCAAAAGAATATTGCGGCAATTCTTGAGCGAAATCGCCTTGTTGCCGACGCCCGGAGACTCGGCATGTGGCAACTCGCGGTCGCCACGGCTCAAGCCTTTGCCCCAGATCAGGCCAGGGCCAAGGATGGAAACGTCATGCAGGTTCTCGCCCCAGATCAGGCTGTTATGCCAATGATTGTGCCCGTAGTCCTGATAGTCCTCCCATGGCCTGTTGGGCTCGGCGGCGTCGTAGCCCCCTGTGGTTGTACCCTCGTCGGGCGTGCTGGCAGCCAGAATGGTCGCCCCCTGGTCGAGGTACAGGGCGACATCGCTCTTCAGGCGAATCGAGTAGCAGGCATACGTGCCCGCCGGAAAACGCACTGTGCCACCACCGACCGCATTCGCAGCCTCGATTGCCCGGTTGACTGCCGGAGTATCGATGGCGTTTCCGTCGCCTTTTGCGCCAAAGGTCTTCACATCGTAGACGCCGGAGACGCCTCCTTCCGGCAGCCGAGCAGGTTCCGCATGAGCTCCCGGAGCAATAACCGCGGCAACGGCAGCTCCAGCGGCCCCGACTCCGGCGACCTTCATAAACTTCCTTCGAAACTCGTTCATTTCTCTCTCTTTTTCCTTTTCTGGCCAGCTACAAACATCGAGCCGTGAAGCGATTTATCCGGTGAGCGCTAGTTCGCTGCCCCGGAGCTAGTCGCTCTAGCTGCCACCTGAGCGCTCGCCTGCTCGGCTGCCAGTTTTGTAAAGAAGTGACTTACCGTCTTGTATGCGGGCTTGCGCTGCCGATCTTCCGTAACCAGCCCTTTGCTATTGCGATAGGACGCCGTCAGAGGCTGGTCGCCGCCTATACGGTGCGGATCGGGAAAGTCGTTGTAAATCCAGACAATCCCTCCGGCCATAAACTTTCGACGCTGGGGGGCGAAAATCTGCGCGAGGTGAGCCCGAAGAAACTCAACCTGATGCTGCACACTGTAGTCTTTGCCCGGAGCTTCCGGCGAGGCCTTCTGCCATCCGGGAACCGCTTCGGAGCCAAACTCACTGACCAGGATAGGCTTGTCTGGAAACTTGGCCGCCAGATTGTCCAGCATCGGACCAACGTCTGTCGGCTTCCCGTAATACCAGCCAAAGTATTCGTTGACGGCAATCAGATCAACGTAGGAAAAGCTGATGTCTCGCTCCCGCTTATCGGACGCGAACGTTACCAGTCGGGTTGAGTCGAGTCCGTGGACATAGTCAACCGCCTTGTGAATATACTCGGCGACTTCAGGCAGTTGCGACGGCACTTCGTTCGCAACCGACCAGATAATGACGCTTGGGTGGTTGCGATACTCCTGCACCATCGCCTTCAATTCCGGTGCGGCATACGTTGAGAAAACGGCAGGATCGGCCAGGGTTTCGGCTGAAGATTGCCAGGCGGGTATTTCGCTCCATACCAACAGCCCAAGTTCGTCGCAGAGGTCGTACACCTCCGGAGACTGCGGATAATGCGCCAGGCGTACCATGTTGCTGCCGAGCGCCTTGATGTCCTCAAAATCTTTCCGCGTTCGTTCCTGTGGAATGGTTGAACCTGCCCCGGCGAACATCTCATGCCGGTTCATGCCCCGAAGTTGCAGCGGAACGCCGTTCAGGTAAATCGAGCTGCCGCGGACCTCAATCTTGCGGAATCCAACCCGAAGGGTTCTGAGATGTTCGTGCTCGTGGGCATCTTCCGTGCGGATAGCAAGCCGGTACAAAACAGGTTTTTTCGGCGACCAGGGTTCGATATCTTTGATCGTCGTCTCGACTGATTGCTTGCTCTCTCCGGGGGCGAATGCGCACGAGTTCTTGGAGGACCAGATCGGCTTCCCCGCGCTGTCGGTCAGCGAATACTCGATTGTGCCGGAACTTGCAGGTCCATAATTGGTACTGGTCGTCTGCAAGCGAAGGACCCAGGCATCGTCGCTGGTTCTATCAGTCTGGACAACCACGTCGCTATAAAGGCGATCACGTTCCTCCAGAAAGACGGGTCTTGTAATGCCGCCAAAATTCCACCAGCCACGCCACTTCTTATCCGGGATCGCTTTCGCGAACACCTTGTTATCCACCATGACGACGATGTCATTTTTGTCGTCATAACGAACGGCCGATGTTGCATCCATTGCGAATCCCAGGTAAGGTAGCTTGTTTTCGCCCAGCAATCTTCCGTTGATCCAAACCTTGCAGCGCAGCGTCACGCCCTGAAAGTGCAAATACGTTCGCGCAGCCGGATCCGCCGGCCGATCAGCCCGAAATGTTGTGCGATACCATACCTTGCCTTGGTACCAGAGGTGATCTGGAAATTCCTGGTTGAATGACCCGGGGACCGTGGCCGTTTTTGACCCTAGCCATTTCTTGCCGTACCACCCCGACTTTTCACCGACGCTATTGGGATCAAAGCGTAGATTCCAAGTAGCTGGAAGGTCAATCCGGCGAAAACCTGTGTCACCGGCGGAATCGGCCGCAGCAACGGCGGACAGCAAGAAAATAATGACGAAGATGATGGGTGCGACTTTCATGCGAAGTTGAGGTTCGGGCTGAACCCATGCCCGGGTCAAGGTAATAGGGGTAGACATCCGGTAATTAACTGTGTTAACTTCGCGAATTATCAACAGGTTACAGTTTTTGAAGGACCCACACGATCCCCGCGCGGCTGAAGTCCGCAAAATCTTGGAGAGCCGCACCTTCCGCGACACGGAGGTACTGAAGCGGCTTTTCGACTACCTTGCCCAGCAGGCATTGAAGGATCAAGGTGGCGACCTGAAGGAATACACCGTAGGCCTTGAAGCCTTCGGCAAGTCGTCTGATTACAATCCGCAGATTGATTCCTCCGTGCGCGTCCAGGCCGGCAAGCTTCGGCAGAGGTTGGACGCTTATTACCGTACCGAAGGCGCGGAAGACGACTTCATCGTCGAACTCCCTAAGGGTCATTTCAATCTGGAGTTTCGCCCACGCGCCGTAACTGCCTCAACCCCTTCAATCGTCTTTGCCGAGCCGAAGAAGAAGCTTCCATGGTTGTGGATCGCAGGCGGAGCGGTCCTCCTGCTACTCGTGCTCGCTTCGACCTTATATGTGACGCGATCACACCGCCCTGTCCAGCAAACGGATTGGACGCCCGAGATGCAGGAGTTCTGGGGCCCGTTCCTGGAAGGTCCAAGGCCCATCATGGTGGCCGTTGGAACGCCGCTGTTCCTCAAAATCGGCAACTCTTTCTTTCGTGATCCCTCGCTTAATAGTTGGGACAAAGCCTCCAAGTCCAGCGAAATCCGGCAAGTCGAGCGGGTTACCGGCGGAACCTCTGTTTCTACTGCCTTCAATTACACCGGGATTGGCGAAGCCGAAGGTGCCTTCGAACTCGAACGCCTGCTGCTCCCTCGTGGCCACGACCTTACTCTTCAGGCAAGCAGCAATCTGACCTGGGATGACATTGGCCGTTACAACATGATCTTCCTCGGTCCGCCGAAGTTTAATCCCCAGACACTTGATCTCCCAATTCCGCAGGATTTCGAAATTCTCCATGGTCAAGTGCAGAATCTGCACCCCGCTCCAGGCGAACCGCAGGTCTTCGAGGAGAAGTGGAGCGCCGACCGGACCAATCTCGAAGAAGGCCATGCCCTGATTTCGCGCCTGCCCGGCCTGCACCAGACCGGAGAGATGCTTGTCCTTGCCGGAAGCTCAACCGAATCTTCCCGGGCCGCAGTCGAATTCGTTACCCGCCCGGAATACGTCGCGACTCTTGTACGCCAGATGCACGAGCACGGCGGCGTCCCGCAATGGTTCCAGCTCGTCGTACACGTCCGCTTCAAGTCTAAGACGCCAATCGCCATAGATCTGGTCGCAATACACGCCTTGAAGTAGCCCGGTTTCGCTTCACCCAATAATCCCTTCCGCCCCCTCGCACAAGTCTCCCATTCCGCGGCTTTGAATCGACGCGAGGATTTTGTGCTTGAGGCCCTCTTACACGGAACGCTGTCGATCCCGGGTATCGCCAGTATTCTCGTCAGGCTGCTCTTGCGCTATACTCGCGAACCATCTCTGAAACTTCGAGCCCTCAAGAGGCCAGAAACCGGGTGCTTACATCCAATTGCAACTACTAGACTTACGACCGGCCAGCGCTACGTCAACTAAGTTATTCGCCAGTAAACCACCTCAGTTAACTTGACTTATAGCCCCCCACGGGCAACATTCGAGTTCGCAAAATCTGAGTACATTTTATGAAGGGAGCGACACCCACTCTCTTCAAAATTCAGGTGCTTAAACGATGAGACTACGAGCTTGTTCGCGCGGTATTCTGCCAGTCGTTGCAATTCTTGCCTTTGTCGGGCTTGTTGCCACAGCGGGCTTTTCCCAAACAGCGCCCCAATTACTTCCCAACATTGTTACGACGGTCGCCGGAACCGGCACTACCGGATCCTGTACCCCTGGCACTTTCTCCAGTGGCACGCTCACACCCCCCGATTGTCAGACAGCCACGATGGGCATGAACAATGACGGTTCATCGTTGGCCACGGCAGTGAAGATCAATCAGCCCTACGCGGTAGCCGTCGATAGCCTCGGCCAGATGTATATAGGGACTTACGATAGCAGCAACGGTGGTTACGTTTTTAGAGTCGATACCACGGGTCACATTAGCCTCTTCGCCGGCGGCATGAAACAGGCGGCGGCGGGGAGTAGCACTTGCGCTACTGGTACAGATACCTATGGTTCCGGCTGTCCTGCGAACCAGACTTACAACAAGGGCGTCCGCGGCATCGCGGTGGCTCCCAACGGCGACGTTTATTACGGCGACTACAACGCGCACGCCATCTTCAAGGTTGACCACGCAACCGGCATAATGAGCACTTTCGCCGGCACCCCCGGGACCCAGGGATTCGCGGAAGGGCTTCCGGGCACGGGCATACTCAGCAACCCCTACGGGATAGCCTTCGATAAGCAGGGCAATCTCTTTATCGGCAACAAGGGAACCGGTATGGTCGATAGGGTTGATTCGACAGGCTATATCCACCACGTGATCGGTAACGGGACACGAAACGCCACGATTCCAGCCAGCGGCAATGGTTATCTGACTTGCACATTGCCCTCGAGCGGTTTAGCCAAGGACGCGCAGCTCGCACAGCCCAGCGATGTTGCTTTCGATCAGAGTGGGAACCTGTACGTTGGCGACATCTCTTGCCTGGCCGTGTACAAGGTGCTGCTAGATTCAGCAACGGGCATCGTCGACGGAAACTCGGCAATCTCCTACTATGCGGGCACCAACAATGACACCGGAAACTGGGTACAGGCCGCAGGCACCGGATGGCAGGATCCGCTGCACTCGAAAACCGCCGCGCAGAGTGTCGCGGTTGACTTTGCCAACAACGTTTACATCGGCGACACCAAAACAATCTGGTTTTGCGATGCCGCAACCAATACCTGTCACTCGCTCATCGGCAGTGAGGGTACCACGCCAACCGGATGCACGGGCATTACCACATCTCCTTATGATGGTTGCCCGGGAACTAAAGCAAGATTGTTGAATGGCTCACAGATCCTTGCCTTCGATCCATGGGGCAATCTCTACTTCACCGACACGTCATCGAGCTCTGGACTCCGTGTCCGCAAGTTGTGGGTCGGCACCAACGGCACTACCACGCTGCCTAGCAGCTCTGGCGTCTTGCAAATGCTGGCGCATTTTGGCGCGACCGACGGACCTGTAACGGCGGTTAACCCCATCAGCGGCGCTCCTGACTTCGCGCCTGTTCTCGGAACCTGCACGGTAAACAGCGCTGACAACACGCAAGACTGCGTCATCAACGCGACTGCGGCGGGTGGTAGCTCGTACCTCACTGAGCCATTTACGTTAACGTCGCTTTCGAACGCCACTTCCATGTTCTACATGAGCAACAATCTTTACCCGACTTGCCAAGCCCCCACGACGACCGGGCAGAACGTGACGGTTACGAGTAAAACCGCCGACTTCACCTTGTCAGGACAGGTCGGCGCTGGCTGCTCCGGCATCGAGATGTACCCGCCGACTCACCACACGCTTACGTACACGATAGTCAGCGAGCCATCGAACGGAACCGTGACTTGCACCGGCGGCAACTGCACCTATACGCCTAATGCCGGTTACGCAGGTCCGGACAGCTTCACCTTCACCGCGAACGATCCCAACGTCTACGTTGCCAACCCGATATCCAGCACCATGGTGACGGAGACGCAGGGTACTCCGCTGGTCAGCAGCCCGGCAACCGTGAACATCACGGTGAACGCCGGTGCGAGTCCGAGTAATCCGGCAGTGACTCTCGCCGCCGATATCGCCCAATGCAGTGTTGGAAGCACGTGCAACGTAACCCTGACCGCGACAGTTACGCCCGGAACCAATCCCGCCAGCACCGGGTTGGCGGTCAGTGGCGACATGAGCGCCTGCACCGGCGGTTCGGCCTCCCAGCCCTTCTCGCCCGGCGCGGGTAACACCTTCACTTACATCTGCTCGGTGCCAACCGCTTCGGTTTCTACCCTGAGCTTCGGGCCGGTGACAGCTGCCGACGGTCAGTCTCGTATCTCGAACATCAGCGGCACTGTGACGTTCGCCGTGACTCTCGAGCCGACCAATCCTTCGGTCGTGCTGACGACTAACCCCAGCGCCTGCGAATCAAACTCGACCTGCACTGTGACGGTGACTGCGGCTGTTATTCCGGGAATCAATCCCGACAGCACCGGGGTGGCGGTAACCGGCAACATGAGCGCCTGCACCGGCGGTTCGGCGGCGCAGGCCTTCACACCAGGGACCGGCAACACGTTCACTTACGCTTGCTCGGTGCCTACGGCTGCCGTTGCAACTCTGACTCTCGGCCCGGCGGTTGCCACCGATGGCCAGTCGCGCACTTCAGCCAACAGCAACACCGTCAGCCTCAACGTTGTCGCTCCTCCGACTGCCGCACAGCAGAACATAAACGTCAGCTATAACACAGCCAAAACCATCACCCTGAGCGCAAGCGGTACGGGGCCGATGACCTACTCGGTCGTTAGCGGTCCGAGCAATGGCACGTTGAGCACGGTCAACGGCAACCAGGTAACTTACACCCCGGCGAATAACTACTCGGGCTCCGACAGCTTCACCTTCAAGGCTAATAACGGCTTTGACAGTGCTCCTGCAACCATCACGCTCAACGTGCTGGGCGCAGCGCCTGTGGCCAATCCGCAGTCGGTAAACGTAACCTACAACACGGCGAAGACGATCACGCTGACTGCAACGGGCACGGGGTCGATGACCTACTCGGTCGTTAGCGGTCCGAGCAATGGCACGTTGGGCACGGTCAACGGCAACCAGGTGACTTACACACCGGCAAATAACTACACGGGCCTCGACAGCTTCACCTTCAAGGCCAGCAACGGCGTTGACAGCGATCCTGCCACCGTCACCCTCAAGGTAATGCCAACAGCGCCTGTGGCCAGCACGCAGTCGATAAGCGTGAGCTACAACACTTCAACGGCGATCACTCTCAGTGCGACCGGCACGGGTCCGCTGACCTACACGGTCGTAAGCCAGCCGTCGAACGGTCAGCTCACGGGAACTGCTCCGTACCTGACCTACGCGCCGAATTCGACCTATTCGGGCTCCGACAGCTTCACCTTCAAGGCGACCGATAGCAACAGTCAGGACAGTGCGACGGTTGCGGTCAACATCACCGTGGGCGGCGCTAGTATGATTTGGGCGCCCGCTTCTGGCGGCTCTACAACCCAGACCGTAACGGCTGGCAAGGTTGCGCAGTATTTCTTGCAGCTTAACGGCTGGACCGGCGCTTCGGGAACGGTCAACTTCTCCTGCAGCGGCGCCCCTGCCGGATCGGTCTGCACCGTGGGACCATATTCCGCTACTTTGAACGGCACGGCCCCGATTGCAGTTACCGTTTCGGTGGTCACAGCAGGCGGAAAGAGCGCGGCGGCTGGTTCCATCATGCCGTCTGGACCGGGCAACGGGTTGCCTTTGGGCTTGGGCATTGCCTTGACGGCACTGCTTTCCACCCTGCTGTTCGTCAAGAAGAGCAAGATGCAGTGGCGCCTCACGGGAGCTTGCGCGGCATTGGTGATGGCCATGGCGCTTAGCGCTTGCGGCAACAGCACGACTGCCACGGCTACTCCGAGCGGCAATTACACGCTCACTGTTACCGCTACTGCCGGAACCGTTGTCAAGACCACTTCCCTCACCCTCACCGTGCAATAACTAAGCTCACCGCCCGTTATGGGCGGGGGATTCCAAACGACCCACCCTTCCGAGGGTGGGTTTTTTAGCCCACCAGGGGCGCCAGATAATGCTCCTCGCCCGGTTTTCTGCTTCCCTGCTTCCTCTGCGCCCCCACTTTGCGGCCTTTGCGTTGAACGCCTTTGCTCCTTCTCGTCAACCCCCATCCGCCTTCAAATTCATCGTAAGCTGCTGAAGATGTGCGTCGTAACTGCCTAGTCAACGAGAGCGCCGCTGTCGATGCTGGATGACAGGTATTTGACAAGTTGCTGGCGCGCATAAGCGCGGTCTGATAATTGCGTGTTCATCAGGTCGAGCACAACGATGACCAGGCGCTTGGGAGTGTTCTGGTCCACCTGCATGTTGCTGAACTCGCGGATCTTGGCGTCGCGCTTTATGCTGACTTTAACGGGGGCCGCGTCGGCTTTGACCTCTTCAAAGACCGACACCTTCCGCTCTTTGCCGTTCTCGTATATCTTGAAATCCTTTTTTTTCAGGCCGGTGACGGGAGCTCCGTTTCGCGTGACAACCACCGGAACCAGCACGAGTTGCGACTTCGAGACAAAAGTTGCCGCTGGCTGACTCTGCGAAGAATTGGCTGGCGTGGCCGATGCGACAGCAGTCGGCGCGGGGCTGCTCTGCTGTGCGAACAGAGCTGTGCCTTGGGTGAGGGGAAGTACAGCACAAAGGAGGGCGGACAACCTTCGTGTATATAGGTTCATGTCGTTCTCAGGTCGCGTCCTCGTTAAACCCGTAACTATATCCAGAGTTCCGGGAAGATGGACAGCGTACAACAAAGGCTAGGTGCTGCTCACCAAGAATACTTTAACTCGTTCGCGAAGCGCAGAGTTCGCCAAGCCATAAAGTGATTCACCAGATGGCTACCCTGTTTAACTAGACGCCCGCAACTACTTGGTGCCATGGTCTTCCCTCAGGAGCTTGTTAGATTTTTACAAAGGGATGGTGGATTGTGTTCGGGTTATTCAATAAGCATCACATCGGCTCCTCGCCGACAGAGGGCGGAAGCTTGCTGGCAATTGTACTTGTGCAGCTAATAATGTTGCTCGTCTCACCCGCTGCCTCCGCGCAAGTGACCGGCGACTCACGTGCCGTAACCGAGCCGACATTCCCGACCACCATCTGTCAGGTGCTGCCGGCCAACCTGCTGGCGACCAATGGCGTGTTCCAAGGCTATGACGAAACCGCAACCGGAGCTAGCCAGCCTGACACATCGCGAGTGCAAGCGGCAATTGACGCATGCCAGTCCGCAACCGGCGTCAGTGCCGTTGAATTCCAGGCTTCGGGTGCGAATAACGCCTTCCTGATTGGCCCGATTACCCTGAGGAGCGGCGTCGTCCTCCTAGTCGATCCCGGCGTTACGATTTACGGATCGCGCAATCCGTTGGACTATGGCAGCTCTTTGTGCGGAACGAATACAAACGGCACAGGGAACTGCAACAACCTGATCACCGCGACCAGCGTGAACAACGCGGGCATAATGGGCTACGGCGTGATTGACGGCCGCGGCCAGATGCAGATGATCGGAGTGTCGCAGACCTGGTACGACCTGGGGAAGCACGGAAACACGCAGAGCACCCCGAAGATTCTCAAGCTAACCTCATGCACGAACTTCACCTTGTATAAGATCACGCTGCGGAACTCTGGATATTTCAATGTGTACGTTTCCACGCCGGGAAACAATGGGCTGACAGCGTGGGGCATCAAGATCAGTTCGCCATGGGATTCACCCAACACCGACGGCTTCGACCCGAGCGGCTCGAACGTTACGCTGACAAATTCATTCATCAGCAACGGCGACGACCACGTAGCCATAAAATCCGACGGTCAGGCTGCGACGAATTACACGATTTCACACAACCACTTCTACTCCGGCCGGGGCATGGCAATCGGAAGCGGGACCGTCAATGGGGACAACAACATCCTCGTCACGGACCTTGTGATGGCAGGTAATGCACTGGACACTAAAGCATACGGGTTGCACATCAAGTCGGACTCGAGCAAGGGCGGTATTGTGCAGAACGTGCTTTTCGATGGCGTGTGCATAAAGGACAGCGATCATCCGCTACTGTTCGATACCTACTACACCTCCTCGACCGGAACCAGTTACCCGTACTTCAAGAGCGTTACGATCCGCAACATGCATGTGGTGGATGACCCGAATTACTCGTATCTTTCAAGTACGAACAACATTGAATTCAACGGTTACAGCGCGGCTTATCCGATTGGAGTCACCCTCGACAACGTTATATTCGACCCGCTGATTCTTGCCGCTACGACCGACAATGGCAAAGACATGAACCGGTTCTATGGACAATACGCGAATTTCACGTTCGGCCCCGGCCCGGTGAACATTGCTGATCAGTTGCCATACATGTCGCCGGGCTACTCCGGCGGCAATATTGCGGCGACGACGGTAAAGGCCGGCAATTCGAGTCCGCCTTACGACTGCACGGGGAAATTTACGTATCTGGCTCCCGAGTTGTTTTCTTCTCCGAACACATCTGGCCCTGTGAGTCTCAATTATGGCGATTCCTTGCCGTTGAACGCCATCCTGGAGCCAATCGTCTCCGAGGACCCTGTCCCCGTAGGCACGGTTTCCATACTCGATAACGGCAATCCGATCGCCGGGGCGACGGCCACTTTGTCGAAAACGAGTTGGCTTACGCCGATGGCCATTACCGGCCTGAGTGCCGGCCAACACATTCTGACTGCTCACTTTTCGGGTGACTCGGTTACTACGAAGTACACGCCGATGGATTTCGGCGGCGTTGTGGTCAACGTGAGCACGATCAAGACCACCACGACTCTGGCCGTATCGCCGAACCCAGCAGTTTCCGGTCAGACCGTTACGCTTACCGCGACAGTAGCGGCATCGAGCGGCACGCCCACCGGTACGGTGAGCTTCTACGACGGACAGACACTGCTCGGAACCCAGCCGCTGTCTAATGTCACGGCAACTTATACCATCGGTACCCTGTCCGTGGCGACGCACAGTATCAGCGCCAGCTACAACGGTGACACGAACTTCCTGGCGGCAACATCTCAGCCTGTTTCCCTGACCGTGGCTCCGGCTCCGAGCTTCAGCATCACCGCGAATCCATCCACCGTGAATGTGGCCGTCGGCGGATCGGGCAGCACCCTACTGACGCTCACCCCGGCCAACGGATTCAACAGCTCGGTAGCCCTGAGCTGCGGAGCGTTGCCAAGCTATATCACCTGCTCGTTCTCGCAGAATCCTGTACCGGTGTCATCGGCCGCGACGTCGACCCTAACGATTCGCGTGGCTTCCACGACGGCCACATTGCAACGGGGACACTCGTTCCCCTTCGGACACTTCAGCATTCCAGCCATGTTTGCCTTCGTGCCGCTGATGGCATTGCCGAGCCGTAAGAGGCACAAAGGCTGGTTCCTGCTGGGTGTGCTTGCCTTACTCTGCATACTCGGCCTCGTGTGCTGCGGCGGAGGAGGAGGAACACAGACGACGGCAAGTCCGGGCCGACCGCCAGTCGGCCCTCAGACGTTCTCATTGACGGCCAGCGGCGGCAGCAACACGCAGTCGCTGAACGTGACGATCAACATCACCAACTGACCGCAAACGGTCCGCCATTCTTATTACCTATCGCTCTCCACTACTGGACGCCCGGATATCGTTCGGAATGTAAGGACGCGTACCGACGAAATCGTAGGCAGGCGACAATACAGGCGTGCGCCGATCCGGATAGAGGAGGGACCAGTTCTTAAGGTGCATGTCGCCATTGCCGCTGAGAACGGAGAAAACGAGCCGCCGGAAAAATTCGTAGGTACCGGGTTCGCCGGTCTCGGCCCACACGTCGGATGCTGGTTCAGCTCCGGAACGCCTTCCGGACCATTCGCGGGCAACGAGAAGTGATATCGCCATAGGGGCGAGACGCTAAGCACTTCTTTCGAGTCGGCGCTGCCGGGAAGGCGATGCTCATCGTGATTTCCGGGCGTTGGCAGGCTGGGCACCTCGGCGCTGATGAAACCCATGGCGTCGCACCACTCTCCCCAAAGATTGTCGTCGTAGCCTTCTTGCACCAGGTCGCCCGCATGAACGATGAAGCGCGCATCGGGGGCCTTGCTGTAGGCAGCGCGGATCGCGCGCGACCACATCGACTTGATGCTGTTCTGCGCGTCACCAACATAGATGAACCGGAAAGCATCGGGCCTGTCACTGGCGGTGCGAAACGTGTTCCACTCGCTCCAGGTTGTGCCGTCTCCCACTCGATAGCTGTATTGAGTATTCGGTTTTAGACCTTCAAATTTGACGGCGTATTCCCCGACGAGCTTTCCACTGCTGACTTCAGCTTCCGTGGTTTTGGCGCTTACGGCAGTGGCGGATTTCTCGAAGTCTGGATTGGCGCTCGCTTCGGCGATCTGCCCCCGCGCGGCGCTCTCCGCCTTCTCTGTTCTCCAGGTCACGGCCTGAGTGTGCGCGGGATCGGCGGTCACGCTGAGGATGATGCGTTCTGGAATAAATTCCGGTCGCTGGGGCTGTTCCTTCTTC
The DNA here is from genome assembly GCA_963777415.1 of uncultured Acidobacteriota bacterium. Lineage (GTDB taxonomy): Bacteria > Acidobacteriota > Terriglobia > Terriglobales > Acidobacteriaceae > JAEZPW01. Next base: position 3,762 of record CAVZQL010000006.1, on the reverse strand, counting down.
TGCTTCTCCTGCGCAACCACTTGGATCGAAAACAGAAGGAGGAGTACCCAAACGAGTTGCGAGCGCTGGCGTGTATAGATGGTCTTCATTTTCTGCAATCCTCTTATGCCAAAAAAATGGGGCACGGGCGAGTGTCGCTCGTGCCCCGGGGTTAAGCGTGGAACTAGTTTACCTTTCGCCGCCGAGAGAGTACTTCAAGCCAAACGCAAATGTCGGCTTGTAGAACTCCCGCTGAATCATGTATTGCGGGCTGCCGGTGTAATGGCCGAAGGGCTCATTGGTCAGGTTGAGTCCACAGGCGGTGAACTTCAGTCCACGATACAAGCGAACGCTGCCTTGCGCGTCCACTTGCATGTGCGAATAGACGTGATCGTCGCCGTTCGGTCCGGTCAGACCGGTGATGTCTGTAGTTGGCGGCCGCTGAGTTGGTCATGGTCGCCGTGTTCTCATAAGTAAGCAGCGGCAAGCCATTCTTCTGGATGATCGTGAAATCGGAAACGGGTCCTAGTGCGTAGGTGCCATCGTAATAGTTGGGGTTCGTGAAATCGCCGAGGAAGTTCGTCATCGTGTATTTCGGGTTGAGCGTTGGCGCGATCACCTTCCCGTTTGAGCCGAGGCCCAAGTCATACACGGCTTGCAGGGCATTCTGGCCACGGTGAGTGTTGCGGATCTTGCCACCGAATTCAAAGGTAGCCCAGTGGCTGCCGATATGGTAGTTGTGCGCGTAATCGGCTTGTCCGGCCAGCGTCAGGCCCGATGCCTTGCCTTCTGATGTTTGTGCATCAAGCAGTTGATAGTTGGCCGGGTTTTGGAGCTGTGCCATGGTGGTGTTCGTGGGTGTGAACTGCGGACGCGCAGGGTTGGTCGTCTGATCGATGGTGTAATTGATCGTTGTGGGAAGTCCCGAGCCGGTGGGCGGCATCCACGCGAAATCGGCCTTGGGGTTGCCGGCGGCGTGATTCATGTAGGAGTAAGAGGAAGAAATATCCCAGTTCAGCAGGCCTCCGCCAATAGCATGATGGCCACCAGCATCGATGCTGCCAACGGCAAACTCGGGACGGCGGCTCGAAGTGTAGAAAGTTGGCGCCTTGCCGTTCGCGTACGAGTAGTACCACTTGTCGCCGTAGTCAAAAAAGTCAGAGAAGCTTCACGGCCCCCGGGAACCTTCGCGTCGGAGTGATTGGTCTCGGCGCCGGAACGCTTGCCGCATACGGTCGCCCAGGAGACTATTTCCGCTTCTACGAAATCAATCCCGCCATTGTGAACATCGCTGCGGGAGCCAACGCTCCGTTCACCTACATCCGGGACTCGTCGGCCAAGATCGAGCTGGAAACCGGTGATGCCCGCCTGTTACTCGACCGCGAGTTAGCAAGCGGCCATGCCCAGAATTTCGACGTGCTCGTCCTAGATGCGTTCAGCGGAGATGCAATCCCGGTCCACCTTCTCACCAAAGAAGCCTTCGAACTCTACTTCCGACATTTGGCGCCCAACGGAATCATTGCCGTACACATGTCCAGCAGACACGTGAATCTCGAGCCGGTGTTACACGGAATAATCGAGGAGTTCCCAGAAATCGAGGGCCGCGCAACCTTCTCGATCGAAAAGCCACCGTTCAAGAGTAGCCTCTGGATGCTCTTGTCAAGCCGCCATGAGATGCTCACGATTCAAGGCCTTTACCAGATCGGACAGTACGAACCTTCAGGCGAACCACCTGTTTTGTGGACAGACGACTACACCAGCATTCTGCCTTTACTTCGACGGTAGGGTCTGGACAAAACGAAAAAGTCCGTGACCTTCGGCGACCCGAAAACCACTGCAATGACATTTGTAACGATAAGTTCTAGTGCTGTGTAACGCGATTGAGGCCCGGTTCCCGGACTGCTCCTGGATGCGAGACACGAAAATGTGCTCGCTGGTGGCCTGCGAAATGGTGATACGACCAATCTTGTGCTACAGCCGGATCATGCAAATCCTCCGCTCAGGCCTGCAGGGGTAGGATTCGATGACAGTTTGCCTGTGCTGGAATGTCGCCCTGATCGCCTGCAAGATGACAGCCCCGTCAAACTCGTAGCGCTGCGACAGGGGCCAAATGTCAAAGTAATCCTTCATTCGGCTGTTGAGCAGCCCACCGACGTAAGCGCTTCGAGCTTTTCGGCAATAACTAACTCCTCGGGATACGCGATCAGAATTGGATTTTGAAATTCCAGCAAGGTTTGTGTTTACAAAGTTTTCGGTCCATGCAATATGGCGAAACCGGTCGTGAGGGGTCGCCGAGCTTGACTAGAAGTGCGACCAGATCATGTGGCCTCGTTCTTTCTTTCCCAGCACATTGACTTGCAACTGCGAGGCGTTCAAAGGATGAGCGCAACACTGTATTCCTTCCCAGTAAACACAGCACTGCCGTTCGCTACAGAATCGTACGTTGACGACAGCAAAAACTAACAAATGGTTCAACGCACAGGTGTAACCTATTCGAGGCACAAAGCCACAAATAAGCTCGCTACTGACCGCCCGTTTCACTTTGGTAGGAGGGTTCATGAAGCACGTTGTCCTATTCGTTATCCTGTGCCTTGTGCTTTCCGGTTCGACCGTGGCGCAGTCGCGGTTCGTCCACACTCAAGGCAAGCAGCTCGTGGACGCCAGCGGCAGCAGGTTGATTCTGCGCGGCACGAATCTCGGTAACTGGATGGTTCCCGAAGGGTATATGTTCCACTTCAAAGGCGGCCCTCAGTCCGCCCGCGAGATTGAAGCACTCGTCACACAACTCGTCGGTCCGCGACAGGCGAGCAGGTTCTGGCGCGAATACCGTGAGCATTACATCACCGAGCAAGACATTCAGTATCTGAAGAGCATTGGCTTCAACTCGATTCGCGTACCGATTCACTACAAGTTCTTCACACCGGGAAATAGCGAAGGCTTCGCGCTGCTGGATCGTCTTGTCGACTGGAGCCGCCAAGCCGGACTTTACGTCATCATCGACATGCACTGCGCTCCAGGTGGCCAGACCGGCGCGAATATCGACGACAGTTGGGGCTATCCGTGGCTGTTTGAGGACGCGCAGTCCCAGGCAGAGACGATCGACATCTGGAAACGTATCGCCGCGCATTACCGCGACAACCCCACTGTGCTCGGCTACGATCTGTTGAACGAGCCTATCCCTCATTTCCCGGAACTTGCGAAGTACAATAACGCGCTGGAGCCACTGTACCGCCGAATCACGGCCGCTGTCCGTGAGGTCGACCCCAACCACGTCATCATACTTGGCGGCGCTCAATGGGACGGCAATTTCAAGGTATTCGGCGCGCCCTTCGACAAGAACGTGATGTACACCTTCCACAAGTACTGGACGGCGCCGACGCAGGAAGTCATTCAACAATATTTGGACTTTCGTGATCGGTACAATGTCCCTATCTGGATGGGCGAGTCAGGTGAGAATACCGATGAATGGATTTCCAAGTTCGCGAAGGTCCTGGATGCGAACGAGGTAAACTGGACATTCTGGCCCTACAAGAAGATGGACGCCACATCGTCGATCGTAAGCTTCGCGCGACCGGCGAACTGGGACGCCGTTGTAACGTTTGCCAAATTGCCGCAGACAAGCGGCGACAGCGAAAAACTGATTGCCGCACGGCCTTCGATCGAGGCGTCGAACCAGGCGCTCGCGGATCTCCTGCAGAAGATCCGCTTTAGCGAATGCCGTCCCAACCCAGGTTACATTCAGGCACTCGGCATGAAGGTACCCCAGCCCAATTGAGCACGGGG
>CAVZQL010000005.1:0-369209 GCA_963777415.1 uncultured Acidobacteriota bacterium | reverse complement strand
CGAAGCAACTTTTCAGGCAATGGCGGAGCAGAATTGGAAAGACGCACAGGAGGCGATCGCCTCTGCGCCCAGTTACGATCTCACCGGAAAGCAGATTTCCGAACCCGACGCGAGGTCTCTTCAGATAGAACCCCAGTTTGTGATTGTGCAGAGTGCCGACGAAGTCTCTGCTTCCGAGTTGAATGCGCTTCCCCAGTGTAATAAATGCCCTTACTTGAATCCGAGCGGCGTCATCGATTGTCCGCCGAATGCTTCGAACGTCAAATACTGCGACGCCTACTGGAGACCGTCTGCAAAATTTATGTTCCTGCTTCGAAGCCTCACAACATGGGGCCGTACGAGATGGAGAACTGCATATGGCGGTGACGGGCAAAGACGTGAGGCTCCGTTAATGCTCGGCAAGTATCCCGTGACGTGGACGATCGCTTTAGTGGGCATGCCGTTAGCGGCGCCAACGCGCGCGGCTTGTTGGCCTACAAAGGCGGTCAGGTTCTTTGTTCGTAAGCGGCGTCTGGCCGCCCTGCAATAATTCTCCTGGGCATATCACGAAAAGTCGGAGCACGTAGGAGCCTGGGGTCCCGGTGGAATACTTTCGTAAGTATTGCAATCAAAGGGGTTATCGTTTCAGCTTAACGAAGCAAAGTGTAACTCCTTGATAAATCGATGTTTATCTGCATCAGGTTACTTTGGTAACCCTGGGTTTCTGTTCCCCACCTACTTACATTTTAGCAATTTGCGGAAGGAAACCCGACAAGAACGGATGGATTATATTTGCCTGCACATTAGCAACTTACGAAAGTTTTGGCCGGTGGAGGGGGTTGACATCTCTCATGATGTCGGCGGTAAACAGCGAGGACGGGACGTCTGACGGGACGTCCTCGCTCCAGCCGCCCGGAGGGCGGCGCTACGACCTCCCTAAAGGCCCATGTTCACGTCCTTTGAGGCACGGCTACTAAGCCGTGCCCTACCCAACGCGTGCCCGACCAAATGAAAACCGGATACAGCAACTTTGGAATCGCCCTAGCCTGAACTCGCCCGAAGGAAAGTGCACTCGCGTTAGCCTAGGCGCTGGTGCTTCGTGCTTTGTCCGCCCGCGCTTCAGCACGCGAATTCGTCTTATCGTTCCGAAGAGCAAACCCGCAATAGAGCAGCAACACCGCCAGACCCGCATAAAGATAGTGGAACCAAACCACCAGTTGCAGAAAGGCGATTTCGGCCAGTAACCACCCCACCAGCACCACGCCTTGCCCGACAATCCACCATCCGTAATTCTTCCTATGCTGTACAGCAACGACGAGCACGGCGAACGAGAGCAACCCGTTGCAACCCAGCAACACAAGCCCCGGAATCATATAGGAGTGAAAAGGAGAATGCTCTAAAAGCGACATGGGTATCAGCGATTGACTCCCGCTTGGGTGCATTAACATTGGGACAGCGCCAAGTATGGCCGTGACTCCAAGGAAAGCAAGCGCGGCGAAAGACAAAGCCCGCATGACATTCAGCTTCATGAATCCTCCAACAATGCACTCAGGATACCCTGCCATGCTGCGTGAACACCCCCGTCTGGGTTCCGTCGACGTTTGCTTATTGGCATGAGTCCCCAGTCCCGGGGAGTTGTTGTTGTGAGTGTTTACTGCCCAAAAGCGGTCTGCTTCACGCGGCTGTTGCCAGCAGCAGCACTTGTGCCCGTCACTTGCGCTGGGACAAAGCCAATTTACGGTTGCGGGCAGCTTATCATTGAGGGTTTTGAAACACAACCCCACCGGAGAAGGTGGGGTTGGTCAGGAGTCGAGCCAGCAGCAAAGCTGCTGGCTCATACTAGTTGATCGTTAGAAAGTGACCTTAAGCGCGAATTGCATCACCCGCGGAGTGTAGTTGGGATCTGCATCCACGATTTTTCCAAAGGAGCCGTTGCCAAGCAGGGTGTTGCCATTGTTCTGGTTGTTAACAGTCCAGCTCGGCGTGTTAGTGAAGTTGTATGCCTCAGCGCGGAACTGCAACTTGAGCGACTCCCTGATCGGGAATTCCTTGAACAAGGACATATCCACGTGATGGAAACCCGGTCCATGGAGCGCATTCCGAGGCTCATTTCCCATGGTGCCTAGCGTTTGCGGACAGAAGTCATAACCAAACGCTTGCAAACAGGGGAGCGAAGGATCGGAGGCAATTCCTTTGCCTAGCGGATACATGTTCGGCCGGTCACGGCCCACATTGGAAAAGTAGGGGAGGGCGCGATTCTGGGTTGGACCGTAGCCCCCGTCATTTTGAACGGTAAATGCATGGCCGGTTTGCCACGCCATAATTGCGTTCGTCTGCCAGCCGCCAAGCAACATCTTCTTGGCACCGCGCATGTTCTTTCCGAACGGCAATGCATAGGTTACGGTTGCGGCGAAGCGGTGACGAATGTCGTTGTCCGCATTGCCCCACTCAACCGCGTCGATGTTGGCAGGCCAAGCGTTGCCATAGCCCTGGTCGCCTTCCTCGCTCAACCCCACCACATTGTTTAAGGCATGGGACCAGGTGTAGTTGAGGTTGGCCGTGAGACCGTTGCTGAGCCGGCGCTGGAAAGAGGTCTGCAGTCCGTCATACGAAGACTTTCCATTGCTGCCGTACCAGCCTACACTGCTCAGATTGGGAAGAAGAGTTGCCAAGGGACGAGTCACACTCGCACTGTTATTTGGCGCCGGCAGGTTGATGTCATTGAATACCTGAGGCAGGTGAGTACCCCTGACTCCGACATAACCCGCCGTGACCACGTTCGCTCCGAATGCTTTTTGCAATGACAGGTTGAACTGCTTGGCAACGCCCATCTTCAGGTTCGGGTCCTTCGAGATAAAGGACAGGTTGGGGCTGTTGATGGTCTGTGGGACCGGTACTGGTAAACCGGCGCCGAAGGTCGCGTAGGCGTCGGTGCAGGCGGCGTTGATCGTTATCGAAGGGAGTTTTCCTGCTGTCGCAGCGGCTGGGTACAGTGTCGGCATGTTTTGGTTGACCTGCCCCACTATTCCGGATGCAAGCGGCGACGCGCAGTTGGGTGTGTACACCGACACAAACGGAGCATTCTTGAGGTCCGAATTGGACGTGTAGTTGCCCGGGAAATAGCTCATGCCGAAGCCGCCACGCAACACCATGCCAGAGGCAACCTCGTACGTGAAGCCAAGCCGGGGAGCAAAGTTGGTGTAATCCGGTTTGATGCCGGCACTTGTTGAAACGCCATTGACTCCTGCGACCTGCCACGCATTGGCAACGGCGGCAGGCGTTCCAATCGCTGCCGCAGTTTTGAAGTCGAAGTTCGCAAGTTGGTTGTGAGCTTCAGTGAACGGGCCGAAGTAGTCGTAGCGCAGTCCATAGACGACGGTCAGCTTACGGGTGACCTTAAACGTGTCCTGCACGAAGAAACTCGGTTCCCATGCGCGATAGTCCGGCGGGGTGATATTAACGTTTCGTGAGTGATCAGTGAACGCTCCTGTCAAGATCGAAGCGAGGTTGTTGACCTTGCGCTGTGCATCGCTGGCGTTTGAAGGAACGGCCAGGTTCGTCCCGACGGCAGCGTAGGGAAGGCCGGTAGTCGGGTCAATGAAGGTGTAAGAATCTGACGGAAGTCCGAACGAGTAAGTTCCGTAGGGAGCCGCGCTTTGAATGTTGCGCGCCTGGCGCCGGATCAATGTGGCTCCAAACTTCAGGTCATGGTTTCCGTGGTGGTGGGAGACAGTGCCGGCATACTGGAAGGTGTTGTCGACATCCCGCAACGGCACATACTGGCCGTCGCCGATGTCAGGGAATGCACCCATGTATATCGGAGTCAGGCCGGTAATGGCGCTGCTGTAGTTCATGTTGGGACCCCAGCCCATTTTGGTGTCGCCGTTGGTGCCATTGTTCGTCGGCTGGGAGTAGAGATCGATGTTCGTGCCTGCGACTTTCAACTGCAGGAGCGTGTTCGACGTGAAGACGTGCGTGTAGTAAAACGCGAGCTGATTCGCCTTACCCGTCGATGGCCCTGAGAAGTTCCACCTGCCGCCGCCGGCAATCAGTCCATTTACCACGTTCGGCAACGCGGCCGGGGTATAGGTTGTGACGTCGTTGTAGGTCCAACGGCCATAGATATTGTTGTTTGTGTTGAACCTGTGATCTACGCGCGCATCGTAGGTACTGCCGAATTGAGTCCTGCGTGGGTTCACGACGAAGTTATTCGTGAGTCCACCATTGATTCCGGGGGCATTCGGCGCCGGGTACATCTTCAGATAGTTCAGAGCAATCGGATCGATGACAGGAGTGTAAGCAACTCCGTTGAGCGTGGAGGGCAGGTTGCCTGTCGCCTGAGCTTGCGCAATGATGTTCGCGCCGTTGTTGTTGTGGATGTCGTTGTATTGAGCAAGGGTCGGGACCGTGCTGGTAAAGGTTCGGCCTTGTACGTTGCGGGATCCCTCATAGTCGAAGAAGAAAAACGTTTTGTCTTTCCTAATCGGTCCGCCGATGCTGCCGCCGAACTGGTTCTGCCTAAGCTCCGGCTTTGCACCTACGGTTGAAGTGACAAACTTCGCATCGAAGATGTCGTTACGGAGGTACTCGTATGCGGAACCGTGGAAAGCGTTGCTTCCCGACTTTGTAATGACGTTCACTACTCCGCCTGCCGTGCGTCCGATCTCAGGGGCGTAGTTGTTCGTCTGGACTGTCACTTCCTGGATTGATTCGACGGAAGGCTTGACTCCAATGGTGCCGATGATGCGCTCATTGTTGTCGATACCATCGATGAGTTCATTGTTCAGAACGTCGTCGAAGCCGTTGACCGAAAGCCCGTTCGTGGACCGGCGATCATCAGGGCGGTTGCCACTAGTCAATCCGTTGCCAGGACCTTCGTTAGCGCCGGGGGCGAGTTGCACGAGCTGAACAAAGTTGCGCCCGTTGAGAGGCAGATCTTGTACAGCCGACTGATCAATGGTTGAGCTGATCGTGGCATTGTCTGTCTGCAGCAGAGGCGTCTGTGCAACAACCTCCACCGTCTCCGATGCCTGTCCTACCGGAAGCGTAGCGTCAGCGCGCGCCCTGTCCCCGCCAAACCGCAAGATTCGGAATTGTAACGACTTTGAAGCCGGGAGCTTCCACACGAACGGAATAGTGTCCTGGAACGAGGAATGTAAATGCAAAATTGCCGGCACTGTCAGTAACAGCAGCAGTGCTCTGGTTTTTCTCGATGTGTTGCAGCGCTACTTTGGCGTTGGCCACCAAAGCTCCGCTGCTATCTCTAACGGTGCCGATAATATCCGCAGTCGTAAGCTGCGCGAATGCTTGCACTCCTGCAAACACCAGGAACCCGACTAGAGCTGTTAGCAGCCACATGGGACGCTTAACTCGCCTGACGGGAGAAAGAGAATTCAGTACAACCTCTTTTAACATGGAGAAGCTCCTCTAGAACTAGCTACAGATTTCACTTCCACGTAGGGTTCGGCCTGAAATTTACGGACAGCAATGTTGTTCCCGACTCGCGCGAATGTCAAGGGAATTGCTCTACTAAACCGCTTTAGTTTTCGTACTGCATCGCGACTCGATCTAATTTGCCCAAAACGGGAATTCTCACAGCCTCGTCTGTTTGCGCAAAAAGGAACACGCCCCCGCCAGCGCAAGCGCAAATCAAATCCTTCGGTCAGACTAGCTGCGATTCGAAAGTGATTCTTCTTGTGTGTCGGTCACGTTTCTCATGTTCTTGCGACTCTTATTGCCAAGTCAGAGTGCTAACCGACTCCGTGGGCAACTTGACATAAGCTGCGACGTCTGCCATCTGTACGCGGAGTACCTTTTCGGTCCCAGCGTTAGTGAGCACCAGCGCATTTGTTCCGTCCGGATTGGTAAACGCCACGTGGGCGACGCCTTCAATATCGCCCTGCGAGTCAAACCGCTTCGCGCCACGGCGTATGGTCTTCGAGTAGTGAGCGAACGCCCAGTACTGGCCGCTTCGCGTGATCTCCTTGGACTGCGAATCAATGGTCACGACTCCGCCGCAGGAGAACGGTCCGATATCGGGTTTGCCTTTTTCATCCAGCGCGAGATTCCAGCCGATGATGCAACGCGCCCAGTTACGCAAAATTCCGGTGTACATAGACGACCACTTGGTCCACTCCGTCAGGTAAGTGGGATCGTTGTAGAATGGGCCTCCTTCGGTCCAGTAGGCGTGCTTTCCCGGATGGGCCGCGTGAACCCGCGTCATGGCGTCCGGGGTTCCCGCATAACCGTGCCACGCCACTCCGTCAACATATTTGTTCAGCGCGGGATCATCGAGTTCGCATATTGCACGACCCCAGAGCGGGTAATTGTGATCGAGAATCCAGACCTTGGTCGCGAGCTGGTTTTTTTCAAGTTGCGGTCCGAGATGCAGCGAAACGAATTCAATCTCGTACTCCTGCCCGAGCAAGCAGGCAGGCATCTTGCCGTCCTGGTCCGTATCGACTTCGTTCTGCGAAGTAACCGCATTGATGGTTACGCCTTCGGCGTCATACGCCTTCAGGTACTTGACGAAGTACTGCGCGTAGGGCGCGTAACAGCTTTTTCTCAGTGTGCCGCCGAGCATCGAGCCGTTCGACTTCATCCATCCCGGCGGGCTCCAGGGCGAAGCGAGCAGAAACAGATCGGGATTCATCTTGCGGGCCAGGCGCATCGAGGGCAGGATGTATTCCTTGTCGTGGTCAATGGAGAAGCGCTTGAGTTCTGGGTCAGGTTCACCCTCATCGTAGCTGTACAGCTTCGTCGCGTAGTCGCTCGATCCGATACACGTGCGGCAGACGCTGAAGTTCATTTCCGAGGGATCGAAGAACTCGTATAGCAATTGCTCGCGCCGCGCTGGGGTGAGTTGATTGAAGTTATAGCAAGCGGAATCGGTGAAAGCAGCTCCGAACCCAAGCACATCCTGATAGGTCTTGGCTGGATCGAGGAGAATGGTGTCGATGGTTCCGGAAGCCTCAGGCTGCCACTTCAGCGACGGCTCAAGCGCGAACCTCTTATCGCCCGACGTGAGCCGAACGGCAATGCTGCCATTGGGCATCTGTTTTGCCTTCAGTACTTGCGCCGAGCTGGGCAACGCTTCGGCCACCGCCATGCCAGCCACCCCCGCGGCGGCGAGTTTCATAAAATCTCGACGAGAAGTCGGCATACCTTGCTCCTTTTCATGCAGCGGCGCTCCACGCTGCGAGTTGCTTGGAACCGTCAACCAAGGCGCTGTAATCCCGAATACATCCGTGTAGAAGAAGGAAAGGAAATTCAGAAACATCTGCCAGTAAAAGTTCGAGGCAGTATCGCCGAGGCTTTAACCGGCTTTCTCGCCGAACGATAAACGGCCTCATGCGAATCTCCGATGGCTTGGTTTTTTCACATTCCTGAAACCATTGGGCTCCGGCCTGTGTGCTAGACTTGCGTAGTACCACAACTAAACCGGTTTAGTAAGGGCGTGCTAATTTTCAGCGCAAGTCCCTGGAAATGTCAACAGGTTTATTGATTTTGCTTTTCGAAACGAAAGGCCCGTTCCATTTCGGGCTTCCGTATATGGGGTAGGCTCCACTCGTGGCCAAATCTGACAAACCGAGTGCTCCACAAAGAGTAACGCTGAAGTTTCTTTCGGAACGCCTCGGGCTTTCCAGGACAACGATTTCCCTGGTGCTGAACAACTCTCCGCTCGCAAGTACCATCGCGCCGGAGACGCGAGCCTCTGTTTTGAAGGCTGCGAAGAAGTACAACTACAAGCCGAACTACTTCGCTCGTTATCTGAATCAGCGGCGCAGCTATCTTGTCGGAGTCTTGTCTCCCGACATGGCGGAGGGCTACGACTCGGAAGTTCTTGCCGGTATCGAGGAACATCTGCTCAAAACGGAGTACCAGTACTTTGTCACGAGCCATCAGTGGTCACGGGAAAGGATTCAGAAGGCGGCGCAGCTGTTTCTGGAGCGCGGCGCCGAGGGCGTCATTCTGATCAATACTCCTCTCGATTTCAAGATTGATGTTCCCGTAATCAGGATCGGAAGGCAGCCAGGTTCCAGCAAAGGTACGTCGATTTCAATCGACAACGAGATGGGGATCCATTGTGCTCTCAGCCATCTCGTCTCATTGGGTCATCGAAAGATCGCATTCGTCAAGGGTCACAAAAACAGCGGCGACACCGAAAACCGGTGGCGCGCAATCACGAACTCGGCCAAAGCCTTGTCGCTGGAAATTGACCCGAAGCGGGTGGTACGACTCCGGTGTCTAGGTATGCAGCAGACGTTGGCGCTTGAGGAGGGTGCGATCTGCGCTGGCGAACTGCTGTCGCAGTCCTCCGACTTCACTGCGGTGCTGGCGTTCAACGACATATCCGCAATCGGTGCCATGCACAAATTCCGCGATGCCGGGTTGCGCGTGCCCGAAGATATATCCGTGGTGGGCTTTGATGACATCGTTGCCGCCAGAATCGCGTACCCGCAACTGACTACCGTTCGACAACCACTCCGGGAGATGGGCGGGCGCGCCGCTTGCGAATTGATCAACTCGATCTCGGAGGGAGCGGCAAAAAAAGCCGAAATCATTATCTCTCCCACCCTGGTAGTGCGAAACTCGACCGCAATTGCACCTTGCAGTACGCATTGAGGTCTCAACCGTGGATCTCAGTCTGAACGCCCTTCGACCCTGCTCAGAATTTGAGGGTCATCAATGCTCCTGAAATGTCCATGAGCCAGTGGGCCACTATCAGCGGAGCCAAACGCCGGGTTCGCAAGTAGACAAGCGCAAACGCCATGGCTCCGGGCCAAAATCCCAGGAAGCGAAATGCCACGTAACGCCAATCCAGCACCAGAGGAACGAAGCTGTGTTGCAGCCCAAACCAGAAACTCACTACTAAAGCCGCTAACCACCAGCTTCCCGTGAGTGCGTAAATGCGGGGTAGCACGTATCCCTGGTAGGTCATCTCTTCCGTCGGTGACCAGATCAACCACCACAGGCTCAGGCTGTAGACGATCCCCCACAAGGGCAGTACCCGTACCGTCAGGAGTCCCGGATACATTTGCGGTTGGAACGAGCCAAACACCAATCGAGCGGCTGGCGCGCCTGCGAGCAAGAAAAACCAGAAGATCACCAAAAACCAGCCGACCCCGACGAAGAAGTCTCGTCCCCTGCGCCAGCGTATCTCACCAACCAGATCCCGTAATCGGAGACCCTCGCGCCTGGCAAACTTCGCCATTAACCACAGGCACCCAATATCCGCCAATGTTCCGTAAACGGTCCACCACGGAGCGGCTGCTTGCCACGGTGAAGGGCGGTGCTGCAACGCGAGAATGCCCGCAGTGATCGCCTGAGCCATGATGATGAACACCGAGCGGCCTGTCAGCACAAGTAGTGGACCTACCCAGGTAATCTGACCCACTGCCAAGCGCCGCTCGACTTCTGCCTGTGAGTTAACGGAGGGCAACTCGCCCGCAACCAAGAACTCTTCCATAGCGCAGCACCTCGGCGGGGGAGTATACACCAGCAGCAATTTATCCTCTGTGACTTGGTAAATCGAAAACCATTCTGGACGTTGAGAGGCTTCGAGTTGACACAGCTCTTTTCAAAACTGTGCGACTTGCTTATTCTTGTTGCTTTGTTGAGCAAGTCTTTCGCGTGGCTTGCCGGTCGGGTCCCCATCGACGTACGCGGCGGAGGTCCTCGTGAGTTTGAAATCATCTGCTTTAAAGCCAAAGCTGCTGTTTGCGGCTGCGGTTATTCTGCTCGTTATCACGGGCGCGGAACTTGTGCTTTCCGTGCGCAACGCCTCGCAAACATGGGACGAGGGCTGCCACATCTACGCCGGTTACAGCTATTGGACTCGCGGCGATTTCGGCATGAACCCCGAGCATCCTCCCCTCGTGAAACTTCTGGCGACCCTCCCTCTGCTCGGTCACGCGCTGAACACCCCCACCTTGCAGGACCGCTATTTCAAGCTGGAAGCTTTTTTCGCAGGCAGGAATTTCATCTTCAAGAACGATGCCGACTGGCTGCTGTTTCGCGTGCGCATGGCCGCGGCGGTTTTGGCCTTGTTGCTGGCCGTGCTCGTCTTTGCGGCCGCCTGTGAAATGTTTGGACCGTGGGCTGGATTGCTCGCCTTGGCGCTGCTTGCCTTCGAGCCCAACATACTGGCGCACGGCGCTTGGGTGACCACTGATGTCGGCCTGAGTTGTTTCCTCTTCGGGACCGTCTATGCGTTCTACCGTTTCGTGAAGCGGCCTTCGCTCTTGCGCTTGCTGATTGTTGGTATCGCAACCGGCTTCGTGTTCGCCTCCAAACACTCGGGCATCCTGATTGTCCCCATGCTGATTTTGCTGGCCTTGGCGGAAGTGCTCCTGCCAGATCGATTAAAAAGCGCCAACGACGCCGAACCTGCCGCACCAAGAACTACAATTGCGTTGCGGCTCGCCGCGTCGCTCGTGGCAATCGGCTTTATCGCCGTGCTGGTACTGTGGTCCTTCTACGGATTTCGCTACAGCGCGCGGCCAGATGGCCTGAAGATGAATCCGACATTAGCGGAATTCACCAGCCAACTGCACCGGCCCTTTGACAAGAAAGTCATATCCGCCACAGCCCGGTTGCACTTGCTGCCGGAAGCCTACCTTTACGGCCTTACGGACGTGCGCAACGTCTCCGACTTCAGCCCCAGCTACATCTTCGGCAAGGTATATCCGCATGGTGTGTGGTTCTATTTCCCGGCGGCGTTTTTGATCAAGTCCACGCTTGGTTTGCTGGCATTGCTGCTGCTCGTTCCGGTCGCTATCGCCCTGAGAAAGTTGCGCTGTTGGCGGGAACTTGTGTTTTTGACGTTGCCGCCGTTGGTTCATTTCGGGCAAGCAACGGCGTCGGGGCTGAACATAGGCCTGCGTCACATCTTGCCCATATACCCGTTCCTGGCGGTGCTTGCGGCGGGGGCGGCATGGGCGCTGATCCGAGGCAATCGCCGTTGGGCATACGTGGTAATCCCGCTCGTAGCCTGCCATGCCAGCTCTTCCCTGCGCGCATTTCCCAATTATCTGTCATACGCCAACGAAGCGTGGGGAGGTCCGGCGAACACATACAAGTATCTAACCGACTCCAATGTGGACTGGGGACAGCAACTCAAAACAGTGCACGCCTATCTTGACCAGCGTGGAGTCAAGAACTGCTGGTTTGCATATTTCGTGAGCGAAGTCGTCGACACGAATTACTACGGCGTGCCCTGCAAGATGCTGCCGACCATCAGTTCGCTTTGGCTGCGGGGGCCGCTGGACGTGCCGCCTTCGGTTGATGGACCGGTGCTCATTAGCGCCAGCGTGTTGTCAGGATACGAGTTCGGTCCCGGAGAGCTGAACCCTTATGCCCAGTTCCAACAAATAATACCCACCGCTGTCCTCGACCACGGAGTTTTCGTTTACGACGGCCATTTCGACGTGCCGCTCGCGGCCGCTTTCAGTCACAACAACAAGGCCAGCAAGCTGGCGGACGAGAACCAGTTGGACCGGGCTCTGCTGGAAGCGCAAAAAGCCGTTGAACTGGCGCCAAGGTCGGCACAGGCTCACGCTAATCTCGGCGACCTGCTCACGCGGACAAAGCGACCGGCTGAAGCGAGAAAGGCATTTCAGAGTGCGCTGAGTCTGGCAGAAACGATCCAGCCTGAGTATCAGAAGGGCACCGCGGATGATCTAAGGAGCAAGCTGGCCACGAATTAGCGGTGCAGATGCTGATGCGCGTCAACGTGACGTGCGGGATCTCGCTTAGAAAATGTCTCCAACGACGAAGCGCGGTATCCTTGCGGCTGCCGCGCTTGCCAGCGCCGCGGTGATACCGGGAATGATTTCGAACGGGATGTCAGCTTCCGACAGTGCTTCGATTTCTTCGCCGAGCCGTCCGAAGATTGCCGGGTCGCCACCCTTAAGCCTCACCACCGTTTCCGCCTCTGACGCGAAGTGAATGAGGAGAGAATTGATTTCGTCTTGCGTGAGCAACTTGTGCCCACATCGCTTGCCGATGTCGATAACTTGCGCACCGGGGCGAATCAGATCGAGGATCGCCTCGCTCACCAGCGCATCATGAAGCACCACATCGGCGCTTTTCAGCAGTCGCAATGTTTTCACCGTGAGCAGTTCCGGATCGCCCGGGCCCGCACCGGCGAGAAATACCTTGCCCATTACAGCGATCCCCCGGATCTAGCGGGAGTTTCCTAGATTGTTCAAAAAAAACTGAGTAAACCATCGCTGCTCTTGTATTTAGCGCGGCCCGTTCGTATATACCACGGCTCAGACCAGCGTAGGTTCAGCTCGAAGTAGCTGCCCAAGCTTACGAAGGTCATCAGGGCATTCCTCCAGTTGTTGGCGGACCCGCGGCCTACCAGCTCGCCCTGTTTGGTCCACGATCCGGCAGCAGCGGATGCGAGATAAGTCGGCCAGTAGGCGGCGTGGGCCATGGGTGAATCCGCCATCACGGCGAGCCCGCCACCAGAGCAATCGCTCCAGTAGGTAACCGATGACGCACATCAATGCGTGGACGTGCAGCTTTTGATCGGTCCAGTGAAACTGGGGACGGGTTGCCAGCATGCCGGGATCTTTGAGGTCACGAAACGCCGATTCGACTTTGGACTGCCCACGATAAGCCTCGATGACCTGTGCGGAGGTCCATTCACTCCGATCCGTAATCAGAATGCGAAGGCCGAAATAGCGCGTCTTGAGGCGTTCATATTCCTCCAGGTCGCACCACGTGCGTACCCGGACGACGCCGTCGACATCGGTGGTGACCTCATAACGAAGTAGGTTGCGCAGGTACTGATGACCGCAGATGTTGGCCAGTCTCTTACGCACAGCCTCCGCAGTGCCGCGCGGCTTTGGCCCCACTTTTTCCAACAATGCGGAGGCGCGGACCAAGTGATGATGTAATCCGCGCAGTTGTCCTTCATGGAGTTGCTGGCTGAAGACCACCACCGTATCGCGCTCCTTGGCAGCGATCTCACGCCGGCTGCGCCAAGCTGGCACCACTACCCCGGTGGACAGCGTCACCTCGGTCAGATGCTCGGCTGCTTCCGCCAACAGAACCTTATGCGAAGAAGGGCGCAACGCGGTCACGTAATGGTCCTGATTGCTATCGAGCGTCTCCAGATTTTGCTTGGACGAGGCCCCCGCATCGAAGACCAAGGTCAACTGCTTGGACTCTGGATTCCATTGCCGCCACCTTCGCCGCATGGGCTCCAGAAAAGCAGTAAAGGTTTTCATGTCGGAGCGCGCACCCTCATAAAGGACATGGGCCAACGGCAACTGCGTCGTCTGGTCCACCATGAGGGCTAAGCCCAACTGCCGTAAGTCGTGGCGCCCCTGCTTGTTATGCCCGCGCTCGGGCAGTTGGGGGCGGGCATTGGTGGTGGCAATGTGGGTGTAGAAGTTCGTTGTGTCGTAGGCCAACGCTTCTACATTCAACTGCTCGATGCGGATCACTTCGGCGATAAGGCGCTGCTCGATCGTTTCCAGCGCATCGACTGGCACCGCCTGCATCTGATCCCAAAAATGTTGGCTGGTCAGCGCCATTGTCGAAAATCCCATCAGCTCGGGCAGATGCGTGGCCTGCGCCCAATCGGCAAAGGCGCGCTTGCTGCGGGGAGCACAGACGCGGCCAATGATGCCGGCCAACAAACTCGCGCCCACGGTTAACCCATCCCGCGTCTGAACCCGTCCGGCGTGCCCGCGCAAACTGCCGTCGATGGTTCCGACCACGTCGAGTTCCTCCGCCAGGTGATACAGCGCGGTCACGGCCCCGGCGGTTACCGAGCACAGTCGCAGTTCGCTTCGTTCCTCCAGGTGAAGTCGTAGAATATCTTCCGCGCGGCCAAGATGAGCCAAGACGCGAATGTGCGGCTTGCCGTCTTGACGGAACGATTCGACGATGCGGTAGTAGCGGCGGCCGTGCGACTGGTAGGCCTGGAGCGAAGCCATATATTACGTATATACACACCTTGACCGCAGGCGTCAATGACTTTTCGCTAGTCTTTATTTAAAGGAATCGGGTAGGAGGCGGGATTACTCCCGCCGTCCTCCCACACCACCGGACGTGCGGTTCCGCATCCGGCGGTTCATGAAGCAAGCGAGAAGCGCCGCTGAGTATCCAGCAACGAAACTAGCCCCATGCGGTCGAACCATGACTTCGGGTAGGCTGCGTGCATGTGCGAGGCTCCGGCGTTCCACCACGGGCCACGCCCATTGGTGGCCGACAGCCACGCTCGTTTCTCACTCAGTCCGGCCCGCATCAGATTCTTCGCCCGTGTGTAAACGCGTTTCCAGTGCCGCCATAGCCGTGCCCGCAGCTTATGCCTGATCCAGCCATCGAGTTCTTCCAGCACACCCTTCACTTCGGTGAGCCGGAAGTATGCAACCCAGCCCCGCAGTTGGGGATTGAGTTGTTCGATCACTTGTTTCAGGCTTTGTCCACGCGCCGCCCGTAGCGTCTTGCGGATTTTCTCCGCCAGTCGCTCGCGGCTTGGTTGCGCGATCTTCAGCTTCGGTTTCTTGTGCCACGTCATGCTGTAGCCCAGAAACTTCCGCTGCCACGGACGCGCCACCGCGCTCTTGGCCGCATTGACCTTCAGTTTCAGGTCATGCTCCAGTAGCACCGTGATCGCTTTCATCACACGCTGTCCCGCCCGCTCGCTTCCGACGTAGATGTTGCAGTCGTCGGCGTAGCGGCAGAAGCGATGCCCGCGCCTTTCCAGTTCGCGGTCCAGATCGGTCAGCAGGATATTCGACAGCAGCGGCGACAGCGGTCCGCCTTGCGGCGTTCCCTCCGTTCGCGCGCTCACCACCCCGCCTTCCATCAGTCCCGCCTCCAGATAGCGCCGGATCAGCTCCAGCACCCGTTCGTCCTTCACCTTGCGCACCACCCGCGCCATCAGCATGTCGTGGTTCACCCGGTCGAAGAACTTCTCCAGATCGAGATCGACGACCCACCGCCTGCCTTCGGCAACGTAGCCCTGCGCGGCTTTCACCGCCTGGTGCGCGTTGCGTCCCGGACGAAAGCCGTAGCTCGATTCGGAGAACTCGGGCTCGAACAGCGGTTGTAAAACCTGATGCAACGCCTGTTGGATCAGCCGGTCCAGCACCGTCGGGATGCCCAACGTGCGTACCCCGCCTTGCGGCTTCGGTATCTCCACCTTGCGCACCGCCGCCGGCATGTACTCGCCCGCCAACAGCGCCTGTCTTACCTTCGGCCAATGCGCCTGCAACCATGGCTTGAACGCGGCCACCGTCAGTCCATCGACTCCCGGTGCGCCTTCGTTCTTCACCACGCGCTCGTAGGCGCACAGCATGTTGCTGCGCTCCACTGCGGCTTCCATCAGCCGCGGCGCTTCCGGTTTCGTTCGCCCAACAGCCGCCGTGCCAGCCTCGGCACCCGCGCCCGATCCCGGCAGGTTCCGCCTGCCTTCGCCTGCGCTGGCCGTACTCGCGTACGCTTCTGCTTCTTCGACTCGCATCGAGGTCTGCTGTCCTACTCCCGTGTTTCATGTTCGGCCCTTCGCCCCTTACCAGCAGCTACTATGGCCTCGGCTGACTTCTGATGATCCTTCCCAACACCTCTCGATGCCGGTAGCACAAGGCAGACCGCCAGATCTCCCCGGGTATTGCGCACTCACCTTCACGCTTATGCCTGTCGGATCTACGTCACGGCGTTCCGTGCAAGAACTGGGCTTTGCGTCTATTGGCCCGCTTACCCCGCCGTGCCGCCTCTATCCGCTTCCTGTTCGTCAGGCCAGCGCTTTGCTTACAGCTTCCTCCAGATTCCGCCTCGCGACGGACACCCTTGCCGTTCAGCTAACACTTCCCCTTGCCGGGTGTGTAGAGGACTTGCACCTCCAAGTGAGTGCGCCCTGCCGGGCGCACCAATGAAAATCCTGGGCTGGGGTGGCGCCTTTACATCGACTTCTCTATTCCGTATATACACAAATCGACGCGTAGCCCTTTTAAATACAGCGCGTTAAGGATTTTCTTAGTGGTTTCGTAGGAAACTCCCGCTAGTTTTCTTCGCGCTGGAAAAACGCTCGTACACCTCACGGCTTGCGATCCGATGAAGCGCACGCCTCCGGCGATCTGGGTCCATATGCCGGCTGAAGAAAAGCGTGCGTACGCTACCCAGCCAGCGCAGCCAAGGCTCATAATCCGTGCCAAACATCAATTCCAATTCAGCCCGGATTCTTTGTGCGAGCGCGGGGTTAATCTCGTCCACATCAACTCCCGCCAACGGGCAGCCGGTAATGTTGCGTGTGTCGTCGCCGCAAGCCCCCATGGTCGTGAGGCCGGACCCCCAAAGTGAGTCCAACAGATCAGGGATGTCCTCAATGCGTACCCAGTGAAGCTGGACATTTTGCCGGACCGTTATATCAGCAACACCACAGGCGTAGCGCCGCGCAGCTTCGGCAATCGTGCGTACCTGGTCACTGAGTAGCAGGCCGTTGGGAACCCGGATACGGACCATGAAATAAGGGACAGCCTTCCCTTCCCCGCCGGTGCCGCCGATCGCGCCCACTCCATCTCCTTGCGTGTAAACGCCCCAGGAACGAAAGTAGGTCGCCAGCCATTCCGGCGGAATCGATTTATAACCTCGGCGCGCGAAATCGCGGATCTCGTCTAGATGCTCCCATGCGTTCTTGTCGTGTTTCAGCCGTTCGACTTTCTGCGCTTTTGTTTCCTTCAGCTGCTCTGCCATTCTTTTGCCTCAACCAAAAAACACGCCGCAGGTGCTGGCGTGTGGGTTTCCGGACTGGGTTCTTGTTCCTGCTAGAGTGCCGATCCGTTTGCGACAGGAAAATGTATTCCCCAACAACACCTGTGGCAGCGCATGTGACACTTGGTTCGGCGCAAACTGTTAACCATCCTCATAGTCCCAATTACGTCGCTGATCGAATTATCAATGCAGATGCTTTTGACGCAACAATGATTATGTTGATCTATACAATCAATGTTTTTAGATGCACAGCAGGGCAACCACTCTTCCAAGAATCGAGAGAAGTTGGGAACGCATTGCGGACGAGTGACTCAAATGTACCGCACCTGGGATTGATAGACATCCAATTGAGGATCGTTCCCGAGTGGTCCGCAATTCGGAACTAATGAAGTTATTCTCGTATGCCGCCTGAATGCGGACCGTTAATTGTCCAGCTTGGGTAAAGCCAAATTGGTCGCATCAAATCTCTAATGCGGTGCGGAGAAAATGCACTCTGATGGTGCGCCATGCAGTTTCAGTCGTTTTCGTTTGGGTCTATTCGGATTGACGGCGTCACCTACGAGCACGACGTCGTGATCGACCGCGGCGATGTCCGCAAACGGAAGAAAAAGCTTTCAAAGCCATACCGCGAGGCCTTCGGGCATACGCCGCTCTCCGTCAATGAGGAAATACCCTGGAGGTGCAGGCGCCTTGTCGTCGGCACCGGTACCGGGGCACTACCCGTGATGGATGAGGTCAAGCACGAAGCGGAGCGCCGCAAAGTCGAATTGCTGATCATGCCAACCGCACAGGCTATCGAGGTGCTGCGGCAAGAACTGAAAGGCACCAACGCCATCCTGCATGTGACTTGCTGACTAGCGGCGCGGTTGAAGCTGGGCGCCTAGATGCCCACGCTTCATATCCACGCCCGCCGCAAGTCCAGGCATTACTGCGCGAGTTCGACGGAAGCGACGGCAAGAGTCCTGCCCGTCAGATTGCCGGTGACCTTGATCTTCTTGCCGGCGAGTTCGTCCAGCTTTTCGCGCTTGCCTTCCAACTCGACGACCTTGCCTTCCGAAACGATGACGTACTTGGCTCCGCCTTTGACGCACTCGCGCGCGCAGTCCCCGTTGGGCTTGCCGGCAATCATGTGCTTCTTCGTACACATATCGTCGGTGAGGATGCCGGTTAAGGTCGTTTGCGCGGCCCACGCAGTGGAGGCGAGGGCGAGAGTGAGAGTGGCGATGAGTCTGAGTTTCATTGAATGGCTCCTAAGTAATTTTCTTTCGAAATTTTTCTGGCGATAGGGGTCCCTCGTCGCCTTCGACTACGCTCAGGGTTCTCGGGATGACAAGAGTTGGAGAGGCGTGGCGATGGGACGCATTTGTGGTGGTGCAGGCGAAAAGCAGGTTCCTCGCTGCGCTCGGAATGACAAGAGTTGGGGAGGCGTAGCGATGAGATGGTGACACTGCTTGAACAGATGTCTTTGAATTACCCGACACTCACGACCTCCTCTTGTTGCGACTGACTCGCAAGCGCGGGCTTCACTTCCCAGTTCCACTTCCAGATGGCGAAGATTGGTGGATAGACGATGAGTTCCATGATGAATGACGTGACGATGCCTCCGATCATGGGGGCGGCGATGCGCTTCATTACGTCCGCACCCGCGCCACTGGACCACATGATGGGCAGCAGTCCGAAGAACATGCAGGATACGGTCATCACCTTGGGACGCAGGCGTTTCACGGCGCCGTGAACGATGGCTTCGCGCAGGCCGTCCCAACTGTTGACGCGGCCCTGGGCGCGCGCCTCGTTGTAGGCGAGGTCGAGGTAGAGCAGCATGAAGACGGCGGTTTCGGCGTCCACGCCAAGCAGGGCGATGAGTCCGACCCAGACGGCGACGCTCATGTTGTATCCCAGCCAGTGCAGGAACCAGACGGCGCCGATGCCGGAAAACGGGACGGCCAGCAGGATGATCAGAGTCTTCACTGCCGAACCCGTGTTGGCGTAGAGCAGCAGAAAGATGACGAACAGCGTGATCGGCAGAACCAGCTTGAGGCGCGCGCGGACGCGCTCCATATATTCGAACTGGCCGCTCCAGACGATTTGATAGCCGCTTGGAACTTTCACCTTATCGAGTACGGCTTTGCGCGCTTCTTCTACGTAGCTGCCAAGGTCGCGCCCGGAGACATCGACGTACACGTATCCGCTGAGGCGGCCGTTTTCGTCGCGGATCATGCCTGGTCCGGTCTTCATAGATATCGTCGCGATTTGGCCGAGCGGTACTTGCGCGCCCGAGGGCGTTGCGACCAACACGCGTTCGAGCGACTGAATATCGCTGCGGTAGTCGCGCAGATAGCGAACGTTGACCGGATAGCGCTCGCGGCCTTCGACGGTGGTAGTGACGGGTTCGCCGCCGATGGCCGACATCAGCACGGACTGTGCGTCATCAACGGTGAGGCCGTAGCGGGCGAGTTCGTCGCGCTTGAGATCGAAGTCGAGGAAGTAGCCTCCGGCGGTGCGTTCGGCAAAGACGCTCGCGGTGCCGGGGATGGGTCTGAGGGCCTGCTCGACGTCGGAGCCAACGCGCTCGATTTCCGCGAGGTCAGAGCCGAGCACTTTGACTCCGACCGGAGTGCGAATGCCGGTGGTGAGCATGTCGATACGCGCCTTGATCGGCATGGTCCAGGCGTTGGCGACGCCGGGGAAGGTGAGCGCGTCGTTGAGTCCGCCGGGACCGTAGATGAGTTCCTCGGTGCTCATGTGGTCGGGCCAGAAGCGGCGAAGCGCTCCTTGAAGTTTTTCGGGAATGGAATCGGAGTACCAGCGTTTGCGTTTGGGCCACTGATCCTGCGGCTTGAGCACGATGGTGGTTTCCATCATGGAGTAGGGCGCGGGGTCGGTGGCGCTCTCGGCGCGTCCGGCTTTGCCGAAGACGCGCTCGACTTCGGGGAACGTTTTGAGGATGCGGTCCTGCTCCTGCATAATGCGCGTTGCTTCGGCGACGGAGATGCCGGGCAGCGTGGTCGGCATGTAGAGCAGCGTGCCTTCGTCCAGAGGAGGCATGAACTCCGAACCGAGTTTGAAGAACGTCGGCACCGTGATCGCCATGAGCAGAACGGCGGCGCCGATGGTGAGCCAGCGCCATTCCAGTGCGAACTCAACGATGGGGTGATAGAGCTTCATCAGCGGACGGCTGATGGGATGGTTCTCCTCGCTATGGATCTTGCCGACGAGCAAGGAGTTCACGATGCGCGCCAGCCACTTGGGCTTGAAGTCGTAATTCTTCATGCGCGTGAAGATCAATCGCATTGCGGGATCGAGCGTGATGGCCAGAACGGCCGCGATGATCATGGCGAAGTTCTTGGTGAAGGCGAGCGGCTTGAACAGGCGTCCTTCCTGCGCTTCGAGGGCGAAGACGGGCAGGAACGCCACGGCGATCACAAGCAGGGCGAAGAAGCTGGGGCCTCCGACTTCTTTGACCGCCGAGACGATCACGTCTTTGTAGTTGCCGGGGCGGCCCGCGGATTCCCAGTGTTCGAGCTTCTTGTGCGTCTGCTCGACGACGACGACGGCCGCGTCCACCATGGCGCCGATGGCGACGGCGATGCCGCCCAGCGACATGATGTTGGCGGTCATGCCGGAGAGTTGCATGGGGATGAACGCGAGCAAGATCGTGACCGGGATGGTAATGATCGGGATGGCTGCGCTCGGAAAGTGCCACAGGAAGATGAGAATCACGACGCTGACGATGATCAGCTCTTCGATTAACGTGTGCTTGAGGTTGTCAACGGACCGGTCGATGAGATCGGAGCGGTCGTAGGTGGGGACGAGTTCCAGCCCCTTGGGGAGCGTGGGTTCGACCTCGGCGATCTTGGCCTTCACGCGCTCGATCACCTTCCCTGCGTTTTCGCCGAAGCGCATGATGACCACGCCGCCGACGACCTCGCCGCGTCCGTCGAGTTCGGCAACGCCACGGCGCATCTCGGGCCCGAAGGTGACGGTCGCAACATCGCGCACGCGGACCGGCGTGCCCGACTGCGGATTGGACATCACGACGATGTTGCCGATGTCGTCGAGCGACTTGATGTATCCCTTGCCGCGCACCATGTATTCGCGACCGGAGAACTCAACAAGCCGCGCGCCGACTTCGTTGTTCGACTTCGAAATTGCGTCGGCAACGACGTTGATCGGCAGCCGGTAGGCGAGCAGGCGGTTGGGATCGATGTTGACCTGGTACTCGCGGACGAAGCCTCCAACAGGCACGACTTCCGCCACGCCGGGAACCGACTGCAAGGCATAGCGCAGATACCAGTCCTGATAAGTGCGCATCTGCTCGAGGCTGTATTGGCCGGTTTGATCGACGAGCGCGTATTGATAGACCCATCCGACGGCGGTGGCATCTTTTGCCAGTTCGACGTTCACGCCCTTGGGCAGGCGGGGCGTGACGGAGTTGAGGTATTCGAGAGTGCGCGAGCGCGCCCAGTAAATGTCGGTGCCCTCGTCGAAGACGATGTAGATGTAGGAGAAGCCGAAGTCGGAGAAGCCGCGAATGTCTTTGACCTTCGGCATGCCGAGCAAGGCGGAAGTGATCGGGTAGGTGACCTGGTCTTCAATGATGTCGGGGCTGCGGTCCCACTTGGCGTAGACGATCACCTGCGTGTCGCTGAGGTCGGGGATCGCATCGACCTTCGTATTGCGCATTGCGTGCCAGCCGAAAAAGGCTGCCACCGCGACGAGCATCAGCACCATGAACTTATGGTTGGCGCTGAATTCAATGATTTTGTCGATCATGAGCGTTTGACGGTGCCCCACGTTCGCGAAGCTAACGTGGGTTCGTGCCGTCACCTCCGCTTGCGCCTGATTTCATGCGGCTTTCCGAGTCGAGCAGGAAATTGCCGGAGCTGACGATGGTCTCGCCCTTATCAAGGCCGAACTCGATGATGGTGCGGCCATCCGCAGTGGGGCCGACGTTCACTTCGCGCGGTTCGAACTTGCCGCCTTCGTGAACAACGAAGACCGTCTGCACGGTGCCGCTGTTCAGCACGGCCTCGGCTGGGACGACGATGTGCTTGCCGTAGTTGATCTGCAGCTCGACGTCGGCAAACATGTTTGGCTTGAGCGTGAGTCCCTGGTTAGGCACGTCGATGCGGACCTTCGCCGTGTGCGTTTGCGGGTCGAGCATCGGATAGCTGTAAGTGACGCGTCCATTGAAGCTCTTGCCGGAAACGAAAGTGAGTTTGATTGACGCGGGCTGTCCAACTTTCACGTAGGGCAGTTCGGATTCGTACACGTCGGCGGTGACCCAGACGTGCGACAGGTCGGCGATGGTGTAAAGCTCGGTGTCGGGCGTGACGGAAGTATGCGGGAATGCCTTGCGGTCGATGACGAAACCGCTCTCGGGCGAGTAGAACGTGATGGTCTTGTTCACCTGCCCTGTCTCATCGAGCTTTCGGATCTGGGCTTCGGTTAAGTCCCACAACTCGAGGCGCTGGCGGGCCGCATCGAGCAGCGAGTCGGAGTTGTGCGCGACTTCTTTGTAGGGCGAGTTGCCGAGCGACTGCTGTCCGCGCTTGGCGATCAGGTACTCTTCCTGCGTCGCGACCAGGTCGGGGCTATACATGGTGAAGAGCGGCTGACCCTTCTTCACCTGCTGGCCGACGAAATCGACGAAGACGTCTTCGATCCAGCCTGGAGTTTTGACGTGCACATGACTGATGCGCGTCTCGTCCTGAACCACCTGGCCGGAGGTGCGAAGCGTGCGCGAGATAACTTCCTGTTCAACCTGCGCGGTGCGTACGCCGAGCGCGCGCTGACGCTCGGGCGTGACCTTGATCATGCCGTCTTCAATCGTGCCCTGGCCTTCGTACATCGGGGCCAGGTCCATGCCGCAATCGGGGGCTTTGCCCGGCTTGTCGGATTTATAACTCGGGTGCATTGGGTCGTACCAGTAGAGAATTTTGCGATCGTTGCTCGTCGCACCCTCCCCTGTCGGGGAAGGGTGCGGCACCCCTGTCGTTTGTTCATGTTCCTGATGCGCGCTGGCGGACTTAAGCAAGCGGCCCCCGAACACGACCACCACGACCAGCGCGACAACCGCCAATATGGCCAGAGTGCGAAGAATCTTGTGAGAATTGCTTGTCATTGTTTTGGCTCCTGCTTTCCGGAGTCGTTCAGATCTCCGGTGAGCGCCTCAATGCGCGCGAGTGCGGTTTCGTAGTCCGTAAGCTGGCGGTAGTAGTCGAGCTGGTACGAATGAATGGTGGAGAAGTTCGTTACGACGGAGAGGAAATCAGCCGTGCCGACGGTGTAGGAAGATTGCGCTGACTGCAACGCCAGCTCCGCCTGCGGCAGGATGGCCTTGTCGTAGAGATCCAGCATCTTCGACGCGGTCGTGGCCAGGGCATACATCTGTTTGAGTTCGTATTGCAGCTCAAGCTTGCGCGATTCGTGGCTGCGCTCGGCGGCGGCAAGTTCTAGTTTGGCCTGCTCGACGGCTTCGCGCTGCTTCGACTTGTAGAAGATCGGCAGGTTCACGGTGAACGCCATGCCGTACATGTCGGGCTGGCTCGATCGCTGCTGGTACATGTATCCGACGGAGAGATCGGGGACGTACTCCTTCTTCGCCATCAGGATCGCGACCTTGTCGCGCTGGACTATGCTCTGTTCCTTGCGGAGCAGCGGGTCGTTGGCATCGGCGACGGGAGCGAGGGCCGAAAGCTCGGGGAGCGATTCCCTGTTGAGTTCCGCAGCGGGTGGCAGCGGGGCTTCGAGCGGTCGGTCCATCAGAGTGTTCAGCCGGGCGGCGGCTGTGTCGCGCTGCTGTTCGAGCGTGATCGCCCGCTGCAAGAGCATGGTCACTTCGAGGTGCGCGCGCAGCACGTCCTGCTGCATGGCCTTGCCCACACGGTAGCGGGCCTCGGAGATGTCGGCGAGTTGTTCGAGACGGGCCTTGTCGCTGTTGGTGATAGCGATGGCCTTGCCGTAATAGCAGTAATCGTAAAATGCCGCTTTCGCTTCGGCGGTCAGGAGTCGGACGGTGGCGGTCTGATCGGCCTCGCTGGCGCTGACGTCCGTGCGCGCCATCTCGCGGCGAAGCTCGCGCTTGCCTCCGAGC
Organism: uncultured Acidobacteriota bacterium; assembly: GCA_963777415.1. Classification (GTDB taxonomy): domain Bacteria; phylum Acidobacteriota; class Terriglobia; order Terriglobales; family Acidobacteriaceae; genus JAEZPW01. The sequence continues at coordinate 345,400 of CAVZQL010000005.1, read as the reverse complement.
GGCAGCATCTGCATGGCGCTGATACCGCGATAGCTCGACGGATCAAGATTCATGGTCTTGAAGGGAACGGCCGAGCCCATATAGGAAACGGTGAGCGTTGGGTCGGGAAGCGCGCCCGCCTGAACCACGCGGCGGCGCTGCGCATCGACCGTGTGCTGCGCGCCGGCGATGGCCGGGTTGCGCGCGAGCACTTCGCGGACAACATCGTCCAGGGTCAGCACCGTGGAGGCTGCGCCGGCCTTGGCCGGAACAGCTATATTAGCTTCTTGCCCTGCCGCGCACCCGACGGCGAGCAGCAATAAAACAAGATATCTAGGGAACATGAATTTCTCTTCTCGCTGAAGTCAATGTAGAGACGGCGCAGGCTCACAGGCCCACGTCAAGACGCGAGAAGAGCGATCAGATTCGGAAGGTACAGAGCTGCGATTGCGAAGCCGCGAGTCCGGGAGGAGATGTGTCGGTAGATTCAGCAACCTGAGCGGCGGTCGTAGCGATCCGCGCGTTGGACGCGGGTGGGGGCGCGATCAAGACCGCCGGCGGAACGACGACTGCTGTCGTCCCTGATTCCGGCTTGGAACTGTTGATGTCGCAGCACGACGAAGACGTTCCGGCACGAAGTTGAAGTTCGTGCTGCTGGGTTGCCTTCAGCTTCGCCATCATGGGGCATCCGTCGGGGCAGTGCATCGCGCCCGCGGATTGCGGGGCACACATCGCAAGCGAGGCGAACGGCAGCAATACGAAGATTGCCAGAACGCCTGCTGAAACGAATTTGTGCCAGGACCGCATATCCAGTGTGTACGCCAATTATAGACATGTAGGCGGTGATGTTGGTCACAACAAGTTTGAATGCGATCAATCGCGAGCAGGATCGCCGGCAGTCCGGCCACGCAGAAGGCAAGCCGGAGACGTTCGACTTTCTAGGCTTTACGCACATCAGCGACCGGTACCTATCATGCTGCGAGAGAGGAGATCATTGGGCCGCCGACCACGGGGCAAGGAAGTGCGGGCGCCGAACCGAATTCCTGCCGTCGGCGCCGCTCTTAGCCGCATTTGTCGGCACGGAGCGCGGGAACCAATGCGGTCAGTTGGGACTGACGCCGCTTACCAGCTTGCCGCAACATTCGGGATGCTGGGGGAGACTTGAACTGTCCCATCCACCGCCTAGAGCTTGAATCGATAAGACCGTGCTATTCATGCGGCGACCCAGAATATTGACTGCCGTTACTTCATCCGAGAGAGCAGCATTTTGAGCAGTTATGACTTCAAGATAGCTGGTAACTCCGCCCTCATAGCGAGTGACGGAAAGCGCCAGCGAGCTCCGGGCTGCTGTCACGGCAACATCCTGAACTCGTGCCTCTTGCTCCAGAATCCGCAAAGCTGCGAGATCGTCTTCAACTTGCTGGAATGCAGTTAACACTGTTTCGCGGTAGGAGGAGACCGCAAATCCATAGCCGGCTTTGGCTTGATCGACAGCGGCCCGCCGTCGCCCAACGTCAAAGAGGGTGACCAGTCCCGATGCTCCCGCCGCCCAAAGAGCGCTTGGACCTTGGAGCAGCGTGGTGATGTTTCCGCTCTCCAGCCCTCCCGATGCCGCGATATTTACGGCCGGGTAGGTAGGAGGCGAGCATGGCGAAGACCACCGCTTCCGCGAGCGGCACAAACAGATACCGTGCCACGCCCGTCAGCAGGAACATGGGAGCGAACACAATGCAGATGGAGAGAGTTGAGACCAGGGCCGGCACCGCGATCTGGGACGCACTTTCCAGAACAACATCGTCCATCGGCTTGTCCGGCGCTAAACTTCGGTTTCGGTTGATGTTCTCGACTTCCACGGTCTCTCACCAGGATGCCGACGGCTAACGCCAGTCCGCCCAGGGTCATGATATTGATCGTCTGCCCCAACGCGCTGAACACAATGATGGAGGTCAGAATCGCCAACGGAATGGATGTTGCGATGATGAGCGCTCCACCAGCTTCCCAGAAACAAAAGAATCATCAGCGCCGTCAGGCAGGCAGCAATCAGCATCTCCCTGACCACCCCGTTGATAGCACCGAGAACAAAGACGGATTGGTCGGCCACAGGATCGATGTTCAGTTGGGGTGGGACGGTGGTCTTGATATAGGGCAGGAGGGACTTGATCCCGGAAATGATTGCAAGGGTCGATGCGGTTCCCGCCTTCTCAATGGTCAGCAGCACCGAGCGCTGCCCATCTACTCGCACGATGGTCTGCGGCGGGAACCCGTCGCGCACCCAGGCAACATCTTTAATGTAGATGGTCGTGTTCCCAACGGTTTTGACAGGAATTCTATTCAGTTCATCAATCGTCTGGGGAGCGGCGTTTGGAATATCGACGTCATACTCCTTTCCGCCGATTTTGGATGTACCCGTAGGCAGGATCAGCTTTTGGGCGCTGATCGCATTGATGACATCCAGCGCAGAAAGCCCCTTGGACTCTAAGGCGGCAGGATTCAGGTCCACTTGCACCTGACGTTGCTTGCCTCCATAAGGGAAAGGGACCGAGGCACCCGGAACTGTAATGAGTTGGGTGCGAATGGAATTGAGGGCGTAGTCATACAGTTGCTGCTCAGAGAGATTTTGACCGGAAAGGGCCAGCTGCAGAATGGGAACGGTCGATGCGCTATAGGTGATAATGAGGGGCGGCGTGGTTCCTGCCGGCAATCGCCTAAGCTGTGTTTGGCAAATCGCCGTGATCTGTGCGATGGCCATGTCCACACTCGCCGTCGGCTGGAAGAACACTTTGATAACGGCGATCCCATACAACGACTCGGATTCGATGTGCTCGATATTGTCCACTGTGGTCGTAAGTGAACGTTCATTGCCGGAGACGATTCTGTCCGCCATCTGCTGAGGCGGGAGCCCATTGTAGTTCCAGATGATGCTGACCACCGGGATGTTGATATTCTGTAAATGGGGTAGCTGCCTAAGTACAGTACACTCTACAGGTAGTGGTTCCAGATCGTCCATCTCCGGAAATTTACCCGCCCTATCCAGGCACTTGGCAGGAGTTTTGTTCCTGGTTTGCCGATGAATCGTCCTGCGCGGCGTATCTGGAGCACTTGCGCTGGCCGAGCGGGGTTTGCTGTCCGAAATGCGAAAGCGCAACGGGTTGGCGAACCGCTGATGGGCGATGGGCATGCTCGGAATGCGGTCGTAAAGTATCCGTCACGGCGGGAACGATCTTTGACCGCAGCCGCATCCCTCTCCAAGAATGGTTTGCCTCGGCATGGTACATGACCAACCAAAAGCATGGAGTGAGCGCGCTGGGGTTACAGCGGTTGCTGGGGCTGGGAAGCTACCAAACGGCATGGACCATCTTGCGGAAGTTGCGTACGGCCATGGTGCGGCCGGGGCGGGATCGTCTGCACGGTTCGGTTGAGGTCGATGAAACGTATGTGGGCGGGATCGAGCACGGCGTTCGCGGACGGGGCACAGACCGTAAGTTCATTGTAGCCATTGCCATCGAAGTCTTGTCGCCAAAGGGTTTTGGCCGCGTGCGCCTGAATCGCGTCGACGACGTCTCAGGCGACAGCCTCATTCCTTTCGTCTGCGCTGCGGTGGAGGCCGGGTCGGAGGTGCATACCGACGGGTGGAACGGATACAACGGCCTTTCCGGGAAGGGATACAGCCATCACCGCACCAACGTCTCTCAAAGTGGAGATCCGGCGCACGTTTCCATGCCGGGCGTGCATACCGTTGCTTCACTGCTCAAGCGTTGGTTGCTCGGTACCCACCAGGGATCAGTTACAACCGAGCATCTGGACGCCTATCTTGGCGAATTTGCTTTTCGCTTCAATCGCCGCCACTCTCGCCAGCGAGGACTGCTCTTCCTCAGGCTTATGCAACACGCTGTAGTCACCCCGCCTACTCGGTACAGACCCTCGCGTTCCAGCCCGCAGAAGCAAACCACAGCCGGCTGTGGTCACTGTACTTAGGCAGCTACCCCGCTTTCCTAAATACCTAAATACCTAAATACCCAAATACCTTAATACTAAATACCTTCCTCTCGCTACCTCTTCTGCGCCGTCGCATTCGCCGGAGGCTGCGGCTGCGTTGGCTGTGGTTCTGGCGTCGTATAGACTACCTCACCCGGCCGGGTGTACTTAAACTCTTCGCGGGCCACCTTCTCAATAGCCTGCGGGTCCGTTTTCAACGAATTCACATGGTTCGCAAGCTCATCGTGTTCGGCCTTGAGCCGCTCGACATCCAGCTGCAAGGCGCGGTTTTCCGCCCGCTTATGGAAATAAATCTTGATGCCGTTGTCAGCCGTGAACACGTGGTACGCCACGAACGCCGCCAGCAGACAAATGCCGACACTCGCCAGCGACTTCTGGCGACTCTGAAACCAATCCCGAATTTCTTCGACGTTCTTACTCACTGCGTTATACCGAACTCCGTGTGTTTCGATGCTGCTACGCCCAAAACTCTGCCGCAGCTCTGTTGGATGCACCCTAGTCTGTTAGTGAACCGCTCTTTGTCTCTGCCGTCAAGCTCGCATCCGGCGGAAGGAACCAACTTTGACAAATGGTTATGGCGCTCGCCAACGACCGCAGGATACCACTATCGCGCCGCCCGCATTTCAGCTATAAACAGCATGGAGCGACAGGACATGACCGACAAGCGACTTGTCTTCACCACCGCCGGATCGAAAGACGAAGCCCACGAGATCGCTCACGCGCTTGTCGAACGCCGCCTCGCCGCCTGCGTCAACATTGCCGGACCCATCAAGTCCGTGTACCGCTGGAAGGGCGAGGTCGAAGACGCGCAGGAATGGCTGCTCATCATCAAGACGACGGCTGCCGCTTTCGAAAGCGTACGCGACGCCATCCGCGAACTGCACTCCTACGAATTGCCCGAATGCATCATGCTCCCAATCGAAGCGGGCAGCGCAGAATATATAAGTTGGATTGGAGAGAATGTTGTCCGACCGTAGCGCCGACGCCGTTCCGGCGGTCGTGTGGGCGTCTCACCCTCGCTACGTGAGGATCATTCGCTCCTACGTCTGCATGTTCCTCACATTCCCGTTAATGCCTGCTCCAGATCGCCGAGGATGTCCTCGACATTCTCGATGCCAACGGAGAGGCGCACCAACCCGTCGGTGATGCCGATCGCCGCTCGCCCGGCCTTACCCAGCGCCGCGTGCGTCATCGTTGCCGGATGCGAAATCAGCGTCTCGACTCCGCCCAGCGATTCACCCAGCGTACACACATGCGTCCGCTTCAGCAGCTTCTTTGCGTTGCCCAGCGATCCCGTTTCGAACGTAATCATCGAACCGAAACCAGACATCTGCCGCATGGCCAGATCGTGCTGCGGATGGTTCGTCAGTCCCGGATAAAAAACCTTCTTCACCTTCTTGTGCTTGTTCAGATACTCGGCGACGATGCGTCCGTTGCGGTCGTGCTGCTCCATTCTCACAACAAGCGTTTTCGTCCCGCGCATCACCAGGAAGCACTCGAACGGCGACAGGATCGCCCCCTGCGCCTTCTGAATGAACGCGAGCTTCTCCGCCTGCTCCTCGGTCGCGCAAATTACTACGCCACCCAGTCCATCGCTGTGGCCGTTCAGAAATTTCGTCGTCGAATGGACCACCATGTCCGCTCCCAGCGCCAGCGGCTTCTGAAAATACGGAGACATGAACGTGTTGTCCACGATCAATTCCACGCCCTTGCGCCTGTGGCAGATGTCCGCGATGGCCCGCAGGTCACTCAGCGCCATCAGCGGGTTCGTCGGCGTCTCGACAAAAACAAACTTCGTGTTCTTCCGGATCGCGCGCTCCACCGCCTTGAGGTTCGACGTATCGACGTACGTGAACTCAAGCCCGTAGTTCGCCAGTATCTGGTTGAATAAACGCGGCGTGCCGCCATAGACGTTGTCGGAGCAGACGACGTGATCGCCCTTCACCAGCAGCATCATCATCGCGTTGATGGCCGCCATGCCGCTGGCGAACACGCGCGCCGCCACGCCGCCCTCCAGCGCCGCCAGGTTTTCCTCGAGCCGGTTGCGCGTCGGATTGGTGACGCGCGAATATTCATAGCCCAGCCGCGGCTTGCCCAGCTCCTCTTGCGCATACGTTGACGTCGCAAAGATCGGAAACGAAACCGCACCCGTTACCGGCTCCGGCTCACCGCCCGCATGAATCGCCTTCGTCGCAAATCCATACTCCACTTTTTTCGCCATATCGCCTTTCGTCGCCACTGGGTGGTTAGTGGCGAGTGGCGAGTGGTTAGTGGCGAGCCAGGAACACCGCTCGTCTGACCCGTCACTAGGCACTAACCACTCACCCCTGCTTTTCCTACCCTTTGAAATCGAATATGTCCTTCGACAAATACCGCTCCGCCGAATCCGGAATGATCGTCACCACGCGCCTGCCCGGCCCCAATCGCTTTGCCACCTGCAACGCCGCAAACACGTTGGCGCCGGCGCTGGACCCGGCCAGCACGCCTTCTTTTGCCGCCAGTTGCTTCACCGTGTTGAACGCGTCCGCGTCCGTCACGGCGATCACCTCGTCGCACACGCTGGGGTCGTATGTTGCCGGAATGAAGCTTGCCCCGATCCCTTCCACCTTGTGGTCGCCCGGCTTCCCGCCGCCATAAACCGATCCCTGCGTCTCCACCGTAACCGTCCAGACCTTCGGCAGGCGCTCTTTCATATACCGTGCCACGCCGGTGATGGTGCCTCCTGTTCCGGCTCCGATGACGACCGCATCGATCAGGCCCTCCATCTGTTCGAACATCTCGCGTGCCGTGCTCTCGTAGTGGTAGTCGGGATTCGCCTGGTTGCTGAACTGCCCCGCCATGAACGAACCGGGCGTCCTGGCTGCGAATTCGTTGGCCCGGCGGATCGCGCCTTCCATCCCTTCTTCGTTCGGAGTGCGGTACACGTCGGCCCCGAGCGCCCGCGTCAGCGCTGCTTTCTCTTCCGAGAACTTCTCAGGCATGAAGATCACTACGTGGTAGCCGCGGTTGACGCCGATCAGCGCCAGACCGATCCCCGTGTTCCCCGCCGTTGCTTCCACGATGGTCGATCCGGGCTTGAGCCGTCCTTCTCCCTCGGCCCGCAAAATCATTCCTACAGCGGCCCGGTCCTTAATGCTGCCGCCCGGGTTCAGGTACTCAAGTTTGGCGTAGATGTCGGCGCAATTCTTCGGCGCGAGATGCCGCAAGCGCAGCATCGGAGTTTCACCTACGAGATCAGTTATGTCATCGGCAACGCGCAGCGCGGTGTAGTCCAGTGTTTTCAAATTCACCCCCGGTCGCAAGAACGCAAAAGAACTGTCAAGGGTACTCGCGCCCCATGTACTCGGTCAACGCCCGCAATCAATGTTTTTTGGACAAACGAAAAGGGCGCCCGGAAGCGCCCAAAGACAGTATTAAAGTATTTAGGTATTTAGGTATCAGGTGCTGCGGCATCATGCGCCCTACACTAATACTTAAATACCTTAATACCTCAATACCTGCTTTAATACCCAAAGTATTTAGGTATTTAGGTATTTAGGTATTTAGTATCAGGACATAAGCGCCGCCGCATCATGCGCCATACCCTAATACCTAAATACGTTAATACCTAAATACCTGCTTTATCTTGCCGCCCTCTCCTGCCCCGCGTAGTAGCCGCTGCGCGTGCGGACCTGCAATTTGCCGTATCCCTTAGCGCGTGCTTCGACCTTGATGATCCGATAGCCGCCTTTTTCCTTTGGCGTGGTTGGCTTATATCCAATCGTGTACTGGTTCCGGATATCATGCGCTATCTGGCGCGTGATGTTATCGACTTCGCTCAGGTCCTTGGGGAAAAACGAGACGCCGCCCGTTGATTCCGCCATTTCCTCCAACGCCCTCTTGGCACGCTTCACGTGCCCTTCGCCGCCCAGAATGCCAACCGTATAAACGGTCGGTCCGTTGTCGGCCTGCAAGTTTCTTATGGCCTGCTCCAGCGACTCGCGGCTCGCGTTATCCTCGCCGTCCGTCACGACAAGCAGCACTTTCTTGTCCAGACGGGCATTCTTCTTCAGATGGTCGGCCGAGGCGACGACTGCGTCGTATAGCGCCGTGCCGCCACGCGCCTCGATTCGCTCCAGCGCGTCCTGCAACTTCGGAACGTTGCCGGTGAAGTCCTGGTCGAGGTAGTACTCGTCGTTGAAATTCACGACGAACACTTCATCATCCGGATTGCTCGCCTTGACGAGATTGATCGCAGCCTGGTTAACCGAAGGCCGCTTGTCTCGCATCGAACCCGAGTTGTCGATGACAACGCCCAGCGCAACCGGGACGTCCCCCTGGTGGAACGACGTGATCCGCTGCGGTTGCCCATCCTCAAAGACGGTGAAGGCGGTCTTATCTAGATTCGTGACCAGTTTCTTCCGGTCATCCACAACGGTTGCGTGCAGGAGCACTTCCTGAACCTGCGTTCTGAAAACAAAGACCCCGTTGTCCTCGCGCGCGGGCTCCTGGGCCTTACCCGGAACCCGTACCGTATCTCCCGGCTGATTTGGCGCCTGCGACGGCGTTTGTTGCGGCGCCGCTTGCGTTGAAGCCCCGGTTCCCGGCTGCTGCTTGTCCGGCAGCGGAGGCATAACGTCCTGCACTGGACCGTTCTGCGCCCCGGTGCCGGAATTCGATCCGCCGTTCTGGGCAGGAGAGCTGCCGGTCTGAGCGCCCGCAACCAGCGCCATCACCAGCAACGCCGCTGCAAGTGTCGAAAAGAAAGCTCTATTGAGACGGCGCATAGTAACCCGTTTTGGCATAAACATGTAAAGGAGGCAGGCCTTTCGGCGGCAACAGTTTTACCTTGATCTTCCGCCACTTCCCATCTTTCGTGCCGTTCTTCGGACGGTATCCAAGCACATACTGGTTTCTCAGCTCAATACCTATTTTTGACGCCACATCAGCCAATTCATTGACGTTGTCGATCGTGAACGTTCTCCCGCCGGTCACGTCCGTAATGTCAGACAGCAAAATCGGCCCGTTCCTCTCTTCTTCCGTGCGCGGCGAACTATCGAAGATGCCGATGCCATAAATCTGCACATCGGCTTCCTTCACGAGCGATTTAATCTCGTTCTCAGTGTACCGGCTATTGTTATCGCCGCCATCCGAAATGATCAGCAATGCCTTCTTCTGATGGGCCGCTTTCTTCATCCGGTTCATGCCCATGTAGATGGCATCCAGTAGCGCTGTTTTGCCTTTAGGCTGCACGTAAACCAGCTTGCTCTGGATATCCTCGACCGACTGCGTGAAGTCCGACAGCAACTCCGGCTTGTCCGAGAACGTGATCATGAAGAACTCGTCCTGCGGATTCGCCGTCTTGAAGAACTCCACCACGGCCTCGCGCGATTTGTCGATTTTGTCGCTCATGCTGCCGCTGATATCGAAGATCACCCCTAGAGACAGCGGCGCGTCCTCACTCGAGAAGTGCCGGATCTCCTGCGCCGAGTCGCCTTCGTAAACCGAGAAATTCTCCTTCTCGAGCCCGGTGACCAACCGGTTCATGGGATCAGTGATCGTCACCGGCACCAGGACCAGGTCAACATCCTTCACGATAGGCTTGGTATGTGTTTTTAGCGTGGGATCGACTGACTCTTCGGCCTTCTTGGCTTCTGTTGCGGGTTCCGTGCGCGGAGTTATATGAACATCGGTCTCCGAATCGGCTACCTGGGCGTACCCCATCGCCCCGCAGAAGGCCAGCGCCAGCCACGTCATCAGCAGGACTGCTATCCGCTTTTTGCATGAAAAAACGACCTTACACCCTTGGTCCGGAAAACCGCGTCTTTCCGGTTTGTTACACGGCATCCGTAGCGCCTTCATCTGACACCTACCCACCGCGCCAGAACGCGGCTATTCGCTCTGATGTCTGGCCTACCCTCTCGGGTTTCTTTTATGTTCCAGCTCCGGCCCATGCTATTCATCGCGTCTCGCGCCTCCACTCAACGCTCGAAGACACTTACCACGACACCGCATTTTCGTACACTGTGAAAATTACGATTCCTTTTATCACAAATCGTTAGCCAGTCAAGGTGCAATCCAGTTTAGAATCAAGGTACAAACTAATTGTTATGGCCAAAATATATCCTTTTTCCGCACTACGCTACGATTCTGCTCGGGTCAATCCAGCCGACGTCGTCACGCAACCCTACGACAAGATCACCCCTGCGATGCAGGAACGCTACTACAATCTGAGCCCTTACAATCTCGTTCGTATCATTTTGGGAAAACGCGAACCCGACTCGCCGCAGGACAACGTGTACACGCGCGCCGCCGCCAGCCTCGCCGAGTGGCGCGCCGCCGGCGTACTCTGTCCCGATCCCGAGCCCTCCATCTATGCGTACTCCCAGCTCTTCTCCGTCCCCGGCGATCCTGCTGGAACGGAGTTGGACCGTCGCGGCTTCATTGCTCTCGGCAAAGTTGAGGACTACTCGGAAAAGATCGTCCATCGGCACGAGCAGACCCTCTCCGGCCCCAAGACGGACCGCCTGAACCTGCTCCGCGCCACCCGCGCCCACTTCGGCCAGATCTTCATGCTCTATGAGGACCCACAGCAGCGCATCGAGTCGCTGCTGTTCTCCAGCACCGCCGCGCCCGACGTTGACATCCGCGACGAATACGGAGTTCGTCACCGTCTCTGGCGCGTTTCGGATCCAGCCATCGTCGCCCGGGCGCAAGAGGCCATGCTGAACAAGAAGCTCATCATTGCCGACGGCCATCACCGTTACGAGACCGCCCTCAACTATCGCAATGAACGCCGCGCCGCCGCCGGGTCCGTCATACCCGACGCTCCTTATGAGCGTGTCATGATGACCTTCGTCAACATGGACGCCCCCGGAATGTTGGTTCTCCCCACCCACCGCGTCGTCTTCGGCCTGGACTCGTTCACGCTCGATTCGTTCCTTGCAAGCGTCTCGCCTTACTTCGACATTGAGAGACTCGCACCTTACTCCGTCGCCAGGACCATCGACACACTTCGCGAAACCGGAATCAAACGCACCGCTCTCGCCGCCGTCACTGCCGAGGGGGTAGTTCTCTTGCGTGCCAAGCCCGGCGCAGCCGACAGCTTCATGCCCGACCTCTCCCCACGCCAGCGCCAGCTCGACGTCGTCCAGTTGCACAAAGTCATTCTCGAAAACGTGCTCGGCATCTCCGAGGAGGCTGTCCGCAACCAGACCAACGTTCGCTACCTGCGCGACGCCACCGAGGCCGTCGAACAAGTCCGTAGCGGCAACGCGAATGTCACGTTCCTTACCAATCCCGTGCGCATGGACCAGGTCCGCGACATCGCCTTCGCCGGCGAAGTCCTGCCGCAGAAATCCACCGACTTCTACCCCAAACTGCTTACCGGACTGACAGTGTATGCTTTGGAGTAGAAGGACACCGAACTTCCGACGTGGCACGATTTCTATCCACCAGAGAACGTAGCGGGTGCCCCATCCTTGGCGAAGCCAAGGGTGGGTCTTTTGCGTCGCACCCCAAGTTCCGGTCGGTTTTCCTTAGCGTCCTTAGCGTCCTTTGCGTTGTCCTTTGTTCCCCCGCCCAGTCCGACAACAAGCGCGTCACTTTTTATACCCAGCAGACCTCCTACGCGCTCCCCGTATTCGACCGAGAGAATACCGAGTACGTCGGCCTCCTCGAAGCTCTCGAACCGATGGGATCCGTCAGTGGCCGCGCCGAAGGCAAAAAGTACAAGCTCAAGTTCCGCGACGTTGAAGGCCAATTCGAGAAAGATAAAACAAAGGCCAAGATTCACGGTAAGTCCATCGAACTCATTGCGCCGTTCCTGATCGAAAACAATCGCGGTCTCGTACCGATCAGTTCCCTGAAGACCGTGTTGCCGCTGTTCGGCGTCTCCCCGGTGGACGCCCACGATGCCGCCCGCCGCATTTTCATCGGCGCGCCCATCGTTCACGTTACCGCCAGAAAGTCCGACGCCGCCAAGGTAACCTTTACCTTCTCCGCCCCGGTCAATCCGTTCATCGCAACCGAGTCCGGGAAACTGCGCATGGTCTTCGACCGCGAACCGCTTCAGTCCGACACGAAGTTGGTCACCTTCGACGACAAAATCATCCCGTCCGCGTCGTACTCCGAAGCCAACGGCACCGCCGAATTGGCCGTCACCGGCAACGCTCCCATGACCGCCAGTTTCAGCGACGATCGCAAGACAATCACGATTTCCGCTGTCGTCCCGCAGGTGCAGCAAACGCCGCCCACGAATCCCGCGCCAGGCGCAAACGGAGCGTCAGCCTCCAGCCAGGCGCAACCCGCGGGACAAGGCGCAACGCCGCTGCCCAAGCCTCGCCCCTACGTTATCATCGACGCTGCCCACGGTGGCTCGGACCACGGAAGCGTGCTCGGCAAATCTTTGGAAAAAGACGTTACCTTGGCCCTGGCGCATCGACTCCGGCACGAACTTGAAGTGCGCGGCATTGCCTCGGCTCTGCTTCGCGATGGCGATTCCACGCTCACGCCAGACCAGCGCGCCTCAATCGCCAATGCGTCCAACGCCGGGCTCTACGTCTGCTTGCACGCCAGCAGTACCGGCAAAGGCATCCGTATTTATTCCGCCATGCTCGCCCCGCAGCCTCACACGGCACTCGCGTTCGTCCCGGTTCAAACGGCGCAGGCAGCCCAGATAACACAGAGCCGCGCCGTGGCTTCCGCCCTCGCCCTGGCGCTTCTCAGCCGTGATGTCCGCGCCGCGTCCCTCCCCGCCTCCATCGCGCCGCTCAACACAATCGCCATTCCGGCGGTGGCGATCGAGATCGGGCTAGACGACCAAACCGCGGACGATCTGTCCTCCGCTTCGTTCCAGCAGTCCGTGGCTATTTCGCTTGCCACCGCCATCACCACCGTTCACGCTCGCGGGGGTTCGCAATGAAGGTGTCACAATGATTTCTCGCCCGATTGCCATTGCAACCTCCGTCATGCTGCTGACGCTCGTCGGACTTGGGATCTACGCCTTCAATCTCAAGCGGCACGCCGAACAGCTTCAAAGCCACGCGTCCGACTCGCGCCCCATCGCGCCGCCTGTCGCCGGCCCCACCGAGCCAGTGACGCTGCTCGTCGCCTCCGACTCCGACGGAACCCTGTCCCGGATATCAGTCTCTGTCCCCGTGCCCGCCGAGCGCAGCGCCCGCGCCCGCCAGATCGTCCGCGCCTTGCTCGACTATTACGGAAGCCCATCCTCGCCACATCCGGTCCCCGAACGTAGCGACGTCAATGCCGTTTACATCGTCGGAGACAACCTCGCCGTCGTCGACATGAACGCCGTCTTCGCCGACAACCATCCCTCCGGCATACTGGTCGAAGAACTCTCCATCGCCTCCATCGCCCAAACGCTCGCGGCCAACATCCCCACCATCACGCGGGTCAAACTGCTCATCGACGGCAAGGAACGCGACACGCTCTCCGGCCACGCCGACCTACGAACCATCTACGATGTCACGGCCTTCAACGCCTTCGTCAATATCCAATCCACCCAGACGGCCGCCAGCACTGCCTCCGCACGCTAGTCCGACTTCTATCTTTTTCCTCTGCGTCCTCCGCGCGACCTTAGCGTCCTCTGCGTATTTCCTTGCCTCCCGATCCCTGCTAGTCTGAATGCTTATGAAGATCGGCGTATTCGATTCCGGCGTTGGCGGACTCACCGTCCTGAAGCAACTCGTGTCCCACATTCCCGCCGCCGAATATCTTTACTTCGGCGACACGGCCCGCCTGCCCTACGGCTCCAAGTCCGCCGAAACCGTCGCTCGCTTCGCCATCGAGGCCGCTAATTTCCTTCAGGACCGCGGCATCGACATGCTGGTCGTCGCCTGCAACACGGCCACAGCGCTCGCCCTTCCGGCGATCCGTGACGCCGTTCGCGTTCCAGTCGAAGGCGTCGTCGAACCCGGTGCAGAAGCCGCCGCCACCGCCAGCCGCCGCAAGAACGTCGTCGTCATCGCCACCGAAGCCACCATCCGCAGCCACGCCTATTTGCAAGCGCTAGAGCAACGCGGCATCAAAGTCCGCGAGAAAGCCTGCCCGCTCTTCGTCCCGCTGATCGAGGAAGGCTGGATCGACCATCCTGTTACTGAACGGGTTGCGCACGAATACCTCGACCAGTTCTTTCACGATTTCGAAAGCGGACCGGACGCGCTCGTCCTTGGCTGCACGCACTACCCGCTGATCAAGCCGATCCTGCGCTCCGTCGCCCCCTGGCGCGTCGAGATCGTGGACTCAGCCGAATCCACCGCGCGCGCGGTCGCGTGTCATCTCGGTGTGAAGCAGACTGAAGTACCGGCGCGCACCGCGATCTCTTACTTCGCGACTGACTCGGTGGAGCGGTTCAAACGGGTGGGGCAGTTGTTCATGGGGCATCCACTGGAGAATGTCGAGCACGTGGATATCGGAGGGTGAGCGGCAAGCAATACGCAGCAGCAGGCGAGCCCCATAGCAAGTCATCCTGAGCCGCAGGCGAAGGACCCATGCATTTAGCCTGCACCGCCACGCTGCTCACCCCAAGCAATGGGCGCGCTTTCGCCTCCACTTCAAAGCTGCTACCCTTTCTGAGAACTAACAACCGAGAACTGAGAACTCATACATGATCTACCGAAGCGACAACCGCACGCCCGACCAACTTCGTCCCATCACCATCACGCCCGACTTCATTTCGACCGCCGAAGGCTCGTGCCTCATCGAGATCGGCAACACGAAGGTGATCTGCACGGCGTCCATCGAGGAGAGCGTTCCCTCCTGGATGCGCAACTCCGGCAAGGGCTGGATCACCAGCGAATACAGCATGATCCCGCGCGCGACGCTCACCCGCACCCCTCGCGAATCGGCCAAGGGACGCGTCGGCGGACGAACGCACGAGATCCAGCGACTCATCGGACGCTCGCTCCGCGCCGTCGCCGACATGAAGGCCCTGGGCGAACGCAGCATCTTTCTTGATTGCGACGTCATACAGGCCGACGGTGGCACGCGCACCGCGTCGATCACCGGCGCCTACGTCGCGCTCGCCATGGCCATGCAGCGCCTGGTCGAAGCCGGCACAATCAAGTCCGTCCCGCTCAGCGACTACGTCGCCGCCACCAGCGTCGGCATCGTGGACGGCACCATCATGCTCGACCTCGCCTACGAAGAAGACTCCCGCGCCGACGTGGACGGCAACTACGTCCTGACCGGGGCCGGCAAGATTATCGAAGTCCAAACCACCGCCGAGCACGCGCCGTTCGAGGAAACGCAGCTACAGGCGATGCTGGCCGTAGCGCGCAAAGGGATTGCGGAGTTGATCGAGAAGCAGAAGGCGGCGCTGAATTTACAATTTCGCCAGTGATCAGAACGTATGGACAACAAGATCGTTTTCATGTTGATTCTTGGCGGCGCTGCGATCTCCTTCGCGGCGCTGCTGCTTTGGCTAAGAGATAGAAGTATCACGCGCGGAATGAGCCCAGCACAGCGCAAAGCAAAACTGGAAAAATTTTCCGACCAGACCCGTGGTAAAGCAAATAAGCTCAAGGGTACGATAATCGGCATTGCTTCGTTATTGGCTGCTTTCGATACATATAGATCCGGAGCAGCTCGCTTCGCGCTGTTTCTTCTAGGCGCAGGGATTTTGTTGTATTCCTGGAGGCCAAAAAAGAAAGAAACGAATCACGATCACTCAGACTCCAGCGCCATCGAACCTGAATAGTTGTTCGTTTTGCCGTTCGCAACTTCATTGCTCTGCCGCTTATCGGTTTTGAAACAAAAACGGGCTGTAAGCTCATCGCCCACAGCCCGCCTCGTTTTACTCCGTGACTCCGTGTCTCCGTGGTAGATTTACTTCGCGAGTGCGGGAGTACCTGACAATGCCAGAAGACGAGCCAAAACTGAATGACACTGCACGCGTGATGCGTGTTGACGTGACTCTGCGTTACGCGGAGCACAGCGACGGAGTCAACGCCATTTACACCTTCCAGGCGTACGCGAACAACGGCGAGCTGTTGAAGAATTTCCACGCCGAAGCCAGCAGCCTGACGGATGCAGCGAACGCCTTCGCCCGCGCGATCGAGAAGGCGGAAGTTCGCGACGGCGACGATCCCGTAAGGGCCCGCTCCTAAACAAAACGGGCTGTAAGCTCGTCGCCCACAGCCCGCATCGTCTTACTCCGTGACTCTGTGTCTCCGTGGTAGGTTTTGAAGTTACTTCGCCGCCGCGACTCCAGCGTACCCCTTCGCCATCTCTGCCAGCGATTTCGGTTGATAGTCGCCTGCGTGACCGGCTGTGCCGAACTCGTTCATGCGCTGCGCGATGATCTTCTTCATCGCCTCGCGTGCCGGCTTCAGGTAGTCTCGCGGATCAAACTTCTCCGGCGTCTCGGCGAACACCTTGCGGATCGCGCCGGTGATGGCCAAACGGCTGTCGGTATCGACGTTGATCTTGCGCACGCCGTTCTTGATGCCGAGCTGGATCTCTTCGACCGGCACGCCCCAGGTCTCCTTCAGCTTGCCGCCGTACTGGTTGATGATGTCCTGCAGGTCTTTCGGCACGCTCGACGAGCCGTGCATGACGAGGTGCGTCTTCGGCAGGCGCTGGTGGATCTTGATCAGCAAGTCCATCTTCAGCACGGAGCCGTCGGGCTTCTGCGTGAACTTGTAGGCGCCGTGACTGGTGCCGATGGCGATCGCCAACGCGTCCACGCCGGTGCGCTCGACGAACTCAACCGCCTGGTCGGGATCGGTCACGTGATCGAGACCGCTGCCGCCCGCGCCGTGGCCGTCTTCGATGCCGCCCAGCACGCCGATTTCGCCTTCGACCGATACGCCCGTGGCGTGCGCCATCTCGACGACGCGCCTGGTGATTTCAACGTTCTGCTCGAAGGTCGCCGGGGTCTTGCCATCCGGCAACAGCGAGCCGTCCAT
This sequence comes from uncultured Acidobacteriota bacterium, assembly GCA_963777415.1. Taxonomy (GTDB): domain Bacteria; phylum Acidobacteriota; class Terriglobia; order Terriglobales; family Acidobacteriaceae; genus JAEZPW01. The sequence goes on along the minus strand of CAVZQL010000005.1, from coordinate 328,517 downwards.
CATGACCGAGGTGAAGCCGAGCTTCACTGCGGATTCGCAGGTCTCGAAACCGTTGCCGTGATCGAGGTGCAGCACCATCGGGATCTCCGGGTTCAGCTCGGCGGCGGCCAGCATCAGGTGGTAGAGGTAGTTGTCCTGCGAGTAGGAGCGCGCACCGCGGCTGGCCTGCACGATCACCGGCGACTTAGTTTCCTTTGCCGCTTCCATGATCGATTGAATCTGTTCCATGTTATTGACGTTGAAAGCGCCAACGCCGTATCCGCCCTTGGCGGCTTCGTCTAGGACCTGACGCATTGAGACTAATGGCATACGAAAATCTCCTTCGGAAATGACTGCGGTAAGTAGGGTGTTTCCAACCTGGAATTGAATCCGGCTCAACCTTATTGTAGATGGAATACCTCAAGCTTGTCGCGGCTTTAAGCACTTTTATCGCTTGGGCCTAAAAGTGGCGAGTGGCTAGTGGCTAGTGGCTAGTGGCGAGCAAGGACGATCACAGCCGCGCGCCTGCCGATCCATGCTTCTCAGTTCCACACTAGTCACTCACCACTAACCACTCGCCACTCCGCACTGCTTTGTCCCCACTAGCCACTCGCCACCGCTTTCCCGCATCTTTGCTCGTGTGGAGGACTCACCCATGCATCTCACCCCTGGAAAGCTCGCCGGACTCCGTGCCGTGTCAAACGATCGCGGCGTTATTGCCGCCGCCGCGATGGACCAGCGCGGCTCACTCAAGAAAGCCCTCGGCCCCAACGCGGGCGACAAAGAGCTCGAAGACTTCAAGTCCGCCGTTGCGGAAATCCTCACGCCCTACGCCAGCGCCATCCTGCTCGATCCAGAGTGGGGACTGCCCGCCTCGAAAAAGCGCGCCAAAAACGCCGGACTCCTCCTCGCCTACGAAAAAACCGGATACGACAAGACCGGCCCTGGCCGCCTGCCCGACCTCCTCGATCACTGGTCCGTGCAGCGCCTGAAAGAGGCCGGAGCCAACTGCGTCAAGATCCTGCTCTACTACACGCCGTTTGATCCCAAGGACATCAACGACCGCAAGCATGCCTGGGTCGAGCGCATCGGCGACGAGTGCCGCGCCAACGACATCCCGTTCTTCCTTGAGTTCGTCGGCTACGCCGAAGGTTCCGACGAAAAAGGCATCGAGTTCGCCAAGGACAAGCCTGAGATCGTCAAAGCCAGCATGGCCGAGTTCACCAAGGACCGCTACGGCGTGGACGTACTCAAGGTCGAAGTTCCGGTGAACATGAAATATGTTAAGGGTGCGCGCAACTTCAAGGCCTCAGAGGCCGCCTACTCCAAGGACGAAGCCATGTGGCACTTCCGCGACGCCGCTTCTGTTGCGACCAAGCCCTTCATCTATTTGTCGGCGGGAGTGTCAAACGATGAGTTTAACGAAGGCTTGGAACTTGCTGCCGAGGCAGGAGTTAGGTTCAACGGCGTCCTCTGCGGACGCGCCACCTGGAAAGATGGAATTCCCGTATTCGCAGAAAAAGGCCTCGAAGCCTTCCGCGAGTGGCTCAAGACCGAAGGCGTCAAGAATATCCAGAACGTCAACGAACGGCTGAAGAAGGCCACGCCCTGGTATTCGATTTACGAGGTCCCCGAGCGCATCGCCGCGTAAAGGACGTGGTTTTAGTAGCGCCGGCGTCCCGCCGGCTGTAGCGGCGGCATCTTGCCGCCGCCCTTCCACGGCGTCTGCTCGCGCCTACGACCCAACCGACAGCTCCGAACTCCCGTCCAGCGGCAGGAACACCGAAAAACATGTCCCGGATTCATCCGCTTGTGTGCTGCTCCGCACCCGCATGGTCCCATCGTATTTCCGCACGATGTCGGCCGCAACCCAAAGCCCCAGCCCAGTCCCGCTTTCGCCTTTCGTGGTGAAAAACGGATCGAAAATCTTGCCGCGCGCTCCGGCGGGAATTCCCTGCCCATTATCGGCAACCACCACCCGCACTCCAGTCCGCCCGGTCCGCCAGTCTCGCGAGACATGACTGCGAAGCGTGATCTTGCCTTTTCCAGCCCGCACCGCTTCTATGGCGTTGCCCACCAGGTTCGCAAATACCTGGCGCAGTTCGCCCGGCAGCGCCAGGATTTCGCCTTCGTGATCCACCTGCTTCTGAATGGTGATGCAAGCCGCGCTGATCTTTCGATCATAAAGCGTCAAAACACTGTCCAGGATCTCGCCCATCCGCACCGGAACGGGCTTCGACGCTTCGCGTTGAAACTTCAGCATCTGTTGTGTCATCTGCGTCACGCGTGCCAACTCGCTCGACGCCAGCGCAACGTAGCTCCGAATGCTCTCATCCTTCGTCCCACCGTCGATCAGGTAAAGCAGATTGCCCACGGCATCCAGCGGGTTATGTATTTCGTGCGCAATTGTCGCCGCCAGCCTTCCCGTGGTGGCCAGGCGCTCGCTCGTCCGCAGCACCCTTTCGGCCTTTCTCTGTTCCGAGACGTCATGGAACACCAGCACCACCCCGTCGATCTGGCCCTCTCTGCCCCAAATCGGCGCACCGCTGTCTTCGATTGGAATTTCCGTTCCATCACGTTGGATCAGCAGGGTGTGGTTTGCCAGGCCAACCACCTTGCCGTCTCGAAGTACCTTTACGACAGGACTTTCCGGTACGATTCGCGTGACTTCCTGAACAATCTTGAAGGCATCACTCAGACTTCTGCCTTTGGCGTCCGCCAGCGACCATCCCGTCAGCTTCTGCGCTACCTCATTCATGAAATCGACATTGCCGGCGGCATCGGTCGAAATGACGGCGTCGCCGATGCTCTGCAACGTAGTGGCCCAGCGCTCCTCGCTAGCCCGCAGGGCCTGTTCGGCCTTCTTGCGCTCGGTGATGTCCACGGAATAGGCGCGCACAACATCGAGCTCGGAGGCAAAGTAGATCCGTTGAAGGAAGGTCGAGCTCTCCATTTCGACCTCTCGGACCATCGATCGTTCCGCATCCGCTCTGATTTTCGCGACAGCAGAGGGCCACTCTTTCCGGAGAGGATGCCCGTCGCCACTTTCCTCGATGCGTTGGAAATTTCCGCCTCGCCGCCGGGTTGACGTACGTAATCTTCCCTTCCAAATCGGTCTCGAAAATTGGATTTGGATTCAGTTCGGGGAAGCTCGCAAGGTGCGCAATGCGTTGCTCCGCTTGCTTGCGCTCGGTAATGTTGTCGAAAACGGCAACGAAGTGTTCTTCTTGCGTCCTATAGGCGGAAACGCTAAGCCAGATCTTCAATGGTTCGAAGTAGATTTCGAATTCAGCGGGCTGCCCCGTGGAAACAACGCGTGCGTAGACCTCAAGTAACTCCGGATTTAACTCTCTGGCTCCGGGGAACAACTCGCTATAACGCTTGCCGGCAACATTGTGCAGGCCAGTCAATTTTCCGAAGGCGGTATTAACCCCCTCATACACAAAATCGGCAGGCCTGCCGTTCTGGTCGTAAATCAATCGGCAGCGCGCAAAGCCGTTTAACATGCTTTCGAACAGTAATCGATACCGCTGTTCGCTATCACGCAAGGCTTGTGCGGTCTCTATTTGCTCGCTGATGTCAGTGTTGGTACCGAACCAACTGACGACCTTGCCCTCCGCATCTTTAACCGGCATCACTCGGGTCAGGAAGGGACGAAACACGCCGTCAGAGCCGCGCAGCGGGAAAACCATGTCGAATGGCTCACCATTGGCAATCGAAGCCTTCCACCGCTCCATGACCTTGGGCAGCGCATCGGGATCATGCACCGACTGCCAGCCCCAGCCTTCCATCTGCTGAGGCGTCGTACCTGTGTATTCGTACCAGCGTTGGTTGTACCAGGTGATCCAGCCGTCAGCGTTCGCCATCCAGCACAACTGCGGGATCGCGTTGGCCAGAGTTTCAAACTGTTCTTCACTCTGCCGCAGCTTCTCCTTGCTCTCCCCCAGGGCCAATTCCTCTCTGTAGGCAGCGAGTTTCTTCCCGTTCCGGCGGTAGCGTTCGGCCACCAGGCTCATAAACGCACCCATTCCGCAGAAGAAAGCTAGACCAAAGGCCTCCGAGGCACTCGCGATTGCAAAATGCCCGATCGGAGGAAAAATCCAATAAGCCGCGAGCACCGACGCCAGCGAGGTAGCCAGCAGCCCCGGCCAAAGGCCGCCCAGCAGAGCCACGAGCATCACGGCTGGATAGAACGTGATGAACGGCGGTAATTCCACCCCGAGGTAATGCACCATCGTCTGGCGCAACAGAAACGCCACCGCAACCACGACTGCTGCCGTGACAAAACGAAGGTACGGCCGATTCAGCACGCCTTTGTTGACTTCCGACATAGCACTATTCCAGTTAGGAGGGCGCAATATTCATTCTACCGGCGACTGCGACTTCAATCACTCCAGAATGAACGAGGAATTGCCTTCTAACAAGAAAGAAGTTGCTGAATTTCTGCCAGCAAGGCACCCGGAGCAGCACCCTTAACCGCTCGCTTGTCCACACATTTTAAGGCGTCCTCGGGAAGATCAACGTAAGCGGAGAGCAACATAATCTTTATCGCGGGCTTGAGTCGCTTCATCTCCGCCGCCACCTCGCCGCCATCCATGCCCGGCATGGAGTAATCCAGCACGACTGCCCGTACCGGATTGGCCGCGAACAGGTCCAACCCCTCGCGTCCACCGGTCGCCGTCAGCACCGTGTACCCCTGGCTTTCCAGCAGCATCTTGCGGACCATCAAGCCGGTCGGTTCATCGTCGATACACAGGATCATTCCGCTCTCAATTGTCTTGGTCGCCAAAGGGTCCGCTTCACCAATGCCGCTAAATTCCTACTTCCCGGCGAATCTACACAGGGTGCTACACATCCGCATTCACGCACAGCATTGTTAATCACTTATCGTTGTGACGTTCATCACTTCCCGAGAAGTCTCCGTTCGACAGGGCGCAGCTCTGCTATCAATGCGGTTTTAGCCGCTGAGGTCAGCTTCTTAGATTTTCCGTTTTCCCGATTTTCCGATTTTCCGATGGGTCCTATTCCCACTCGATCGTGCCCGGCGGCTTCGAGGTCGTGTCGTAGACAACGCGGTTGATCCCGCGAATTTCGTTCACGATCCGCGTCGATATCCGCTTCAGGATGTCCCATGGAAGTTCGACGATGTCGGCCGTCATGCCGTCTTCCGACTGCACGGCGCGAACAGCGCAAGTGTAGGCGTAAGTCCGCTGGTCGCCCATCACGCCGACCGACATCACGGGCAGCAGCACGGCAAACGATTGCCAGATTTTCGTATAAAGTCCGGCGCTCTTGATCTCCGTGACCACGATGTCATCGGCTTCCTGCAATAGCGCAATGCGTTCCGGCGTAACCTCGCCCAGGATGCGCACGGCGAGTCCGGGGCCGGGGAACGGCTGTCGTTGCAGAATCTCCTCCGGCATCCCGAGATCGCGCCCGATGCGGCGCACTTCGTCTTTGAAGAGGTCTTTGAGCGGCTCGATAAGTTTGAGCTTCATGTTCTCGGGCAGGCCGCCGACGTTGTGATGCGACTTGATCGTCTGCGACGGACCGCGCACCGACCGCGATTCGATCACGTCCGGATAAAGTGTTCCTTGAACAAGCCAGTCCACATGGCTCTGTTCGCGCTTGATGCGGCTCGCTTCATCGTCGAACACCGCGATGAATTCGTTGCCGATAATCCGGCGTTTCTTCTCCGGGTCTGTGACGCCCGCGAGTTTGTCGAGGAAGCGTTTCGACGCGTCCACGGCCACGACGTTCAACCCGAGTTTGTCGCGCATGTTCTTCTGCACGCTCTCAAACTCGTTCTTGCGCAGCACGCCGTTGTTGACGAAGATGCACGTCAGCCGGTCGCCGATGGCGCGATCGACCAGCACCGCCGCGACCGCCGAATCGACCCCACCGGAAAGTCCGCAGATCGCTCTCCCCTGCTCGCCAACCGTGGCCTTTACGTTGGCGACGGTTTCGTCGATGAAGCGTTGCGGGGTCCAGTTCGCGGCGGCCCCGCATATGTCGAACACGAAGTTGCACAGCACCTGCTTCCCGAGCGGCGTGTGATGGACTTCCGGATGAAACTGCACGGCCCATATGCGGCGCTTCTCGTCGGCAATAGCGGCCAGCGCGTTGGGCGACTTCGCAACGATGCTGAAGCCTTCGGGCAGCCGTTCCGCTTCATCTCCGTGCGACATCCACACAGACATCGTCGCCGGAAGATCGCGAAACAGCTTCGACGTTGCGATCACGTCGATATTCGCGTGGCCGTATTCGCGCTTAGGACCGGGCCTCACCTTGCCGCCCAGCGTGTGCGTGATAAAGTGCAGCCCATAGCATATGCCGAGCACGGGCAGCCCAAGCGAAAGCACACGCTCGTCCGCCGGCGGGGCATCGGCGTCATAGACCGAGCATGGACCGCCGCTCAGAATGATGCCGGCGGGCTTGTAGCCGCAAACTTCGTCGAGCGAAGCGGTACACGGCAGCACGACCGAAAAGACGTTTTGCTCACGAATACGCCGCGCGATGAGCTGCGTGTACTGCGAGCCGAAGTCGAGGATGACAATTGATTGCTGGTCCATTCTCCAGTTTAACATCGCGCACTGGACGGGTGCGCACTGGAGCCGCCAGCCGGTCAGGCCGCCACAACTTCAGAACTTCAAAGCCAATCCTGTCAAGGTTTGAACGCCGAATGTGTTGAATGATCCCGACGCATGCCAATGCAGCGGGCCTTTGACCTTTAGGTCCATTGCGCAGCCGAACCGTGGAGTCACTGGGAGAAATTCGCGTCCTTTGTCAAATATCCCCTCAACGACGGGAACGGCCCCGTCGTCGCCAGCCATTGTGGCGGCGAGGCTGCCGCGATAAACGTGGCTCAGCCACGTAATGCTTGGACCAGCGGCTATTGTCACTCGCAGCTTCTTGCGTGAGATGACTGCAAACGTGACGTCTGGATTGATTTGCCAAAGCTGCATTCTGATGCTTCCGTTTATCTTCGGACTCTGCAACCCCGCCGCCGCCAACTCGTTATTCGTATTCCCATCGGCCACCGGGCCTCGTCCGTTAAGATGCGCGAGTGAAAGTCCGAGCCCAACGCCGACTCTGCGCGTGATGCATACCTCCGCTTGCGTCGAGACAACAGGACCGCTAAAGTGCGGAAACTGCGAAAGATTGCCAAAATACTTCACTAGCGCCGCACTCCCGGTAAAGTACCCGGCTTCAACCGATTGGAACCCGCCCAAAGTCCAGTGCGAGTGAGGAGTATCACGTTGTGTCGCGTCTTGCGCGCATGCATCCAGAGAAGCCAGCGCGCAAATGAAGGCCAGCACGGCAAGTCGATTGATCATGTCCAGGTATTCGCTCCAGGAACCCCGTTCCCGTCGTCTGAGATGTCTCGTTCACCGCCAGGGTTGGAGATAACGGTTGGGTGCCCTATTCAAGCCCGCTTTTGGCTTGAGCGGGGATCGCTGGGTGCCCCGTTCAAGCCCGCTTTTGGCTTGAGCGGGGATCGCGACTGGGCGGCGGGGAAAACACCCAACTCTCGTCATCCTGAACGGAGCGCCGTCCTCGGCGCGTAGTGAAGGACCTCTGCATTTATCCCGCACCACCACGATCTCTCCCCCCGAAGCTGGGCGGCGGGGACCGCGACTGGGCGGCGGGGAAAACAACCAACTCTCGTCATCCTGAACGGAGCGCCGTCCTCGGCGCGTAGTGAAGGACCTCTGCATTTATCCCGCACCACCACGATCTCTCCCCCCGAAGCTGGGCGGCGGGGACCGAGACTGGGCGGCGGGGAAAACACCCAACTCTCGTCATCCTGAACGGAGCGCCGTCCTCGGCGCGTAGTGAAGGACCTCTGCATTTATCCCGCACCACCACGATCTCTCCCCCCGAAGCTGGGCGGCGGGGACCGCGACTGGGCGGCGGGGAAACACCCAACTCTCGTCATCCTGAACGGAGCGCCGTCCTCGGCGCGTAGTGAAGGACCTCTGCATTTATCCCGCACCACCACGATCTCTCCCCCGAAGCTGGGCGGCGGGGAAACAACCAACTCTCGTCATCCTGAACGGAGCGCCGTCCTCGGCGCGTAGTGAAGGACTTCTGCATTTATCCCGCACCACCACGATCTCTCCCCCGAAGCTGGGCGGCGGGGACCGCGACTGGGCGGCGGGGAAAACAACCAACTCTCGTCATCCTGAACGGAGCGCCGTCCTCGGCGCGTAGTGAAGGACCTCTGCATTTGTCCCGCACCACCACGATCTCTCCCGCGCCCACGCTGGGCGGCGGGGAAAACACCCAACTCTCGTCATCCTGAACGGAGCGCCGTCCTCGGCGCGTAGTGAAGGACCTCTGCATTTATCCCGCACCACCACGATCTCTCCCCCCGAAGCTGGGCGGCGGGGACCGCGACTGGGCGGCGGGGAAAACAACCAACTCTCGTCATCCTGAACGGAGCGCCGTCCTCGGCGCGTAGTGAAGGACCTCTGCATTTGTCCCGCACCACCACGATCTCTCCCGCCGAGGCTGGGCGGCGAGGATTTTTCGTCCCTCATCCAAAACTGTACAACACCCAACTCTCGTCATCCTGAACGGAGCGCCGTCCTCGGCGCGTAGTGAAGGACCTCTGCATTTATCCCGCACCACCACGATCTCTCCCCCCGAAGCTGGGCGGCGGGGACCGCGACTGGGCGGCGGGGAAAACACCCAACTCTCGTCATCCTGAACGGAGCGCCGTCCTCGGCGCGTAGTGAAGGACCTCTGCATTTATCCCGCACCACCACGATCTCTCCCGCGCCCACGCTGGGCGGCGGGAAAACAACCAACTCTCGTCATCCTGAACGGAGCGCCGTCCTCGGCGCGTAGTGAAGGACCTCTGCATTTATCCCGCACCACCACGATCTCTCCCGCGCCCACGACACGCCTTATCACCACGCTGCTGACGTTAACCAGATCTCAAAACCGAATCCGCACGGGCGGACAGGCACTTACTCTGCCTCCTGGACCGCGGACCGCTCGTGATTGAGGGCCAGCAGGCGTTCCAGCAGTTCAGCATCGGTGAGGGTGACGGGCCAGCCGTATGCGGCGAAGACGGCCTCGTCCAGCTTGCGATGCGCGTCCGCCAGCCACGCAGGGCGGGCATTGTAGAGATTTGTGAGCGTACGTTCTTTCAGGTCTTTTGGGTCTGCCCCCGGCGGATTCAGCCACGCATCACGCTTCTGGACAAGCTCGCGTGCGGCCTCGGCAATCGCCTCAAGTAGGGGCGAATTCTTCGGTTCGCAGTTGGGCGGCCACGGGAACGGGAAGGTCTCAAAGCAAGTCGTGTTGTTGTAGGTAGGTCTTCCGCCGTCAGAACCATCCCCATGCCAAGAACACTTCGCCAGAGCCCAAACCTCATGAAGTCTGGATGTGAGTACCCCGATGAAATAGTCGTCATCCCGCGTGAAAACGTAAAGACGGCTGTCGGGCACTACGTTAGAAGCTAGCCATGCGAATACCCGATGTTTCGCCACGCGAGGCGTAGCTATCACCCTGTTCTTGCCAGCGATTGCCTCTCTAAGCTCCGGCCTTGGTTCTGCATGAAGCCACCACTTTGCACGGTACGACTCACGGTTATTCTTCTCACGCTCGGGCAGGACGTGCTGACGCACATACTCAAACGGTTGTTCATAAAGCGCAGCCTCTGACTCAGGCGTCTTTGCGCCGAAGTCAATAATGAACACTCCGCGTGGGCGGTGCGTAATGTCCTTTGCATTAGCCCACGGTTTCACAACGTCTGAATTTGGGCGTCCGTTCGGGTTGACGGGAGCACGCAGCATTCGATGCGCAGTCTCCGGTGCAATGTCAAAAGCACCCACCTTTGTCGTCCCCATGAAACACAGGCCAGCGTTCTCTTTAAGCCGTGCCGCCGACGTCAAGTCCAGATCGTTGCTGAGGTTTGCATTAATGCTGGGGGTTGTCTTGCCGTCGAGGGTGCGGGATAGCTGCGAGCCATTATCAAAGCCGACAAGGGAAACACGTACAGCCGCTCCGTCTAGTATCCACGGGCGATCACTCCAAGCCATGAAGATGCCGCCGGTTTCTTGAATGCGCTGGAGTAGTCTGAGATTCGCACCAGCACGAATTGACTGCGTGGCGAGTAACCCGGCTCTCTTCGCCTTGTTCTCTTGAATCATGGCGCGGGATTTCTCGAACCAATACGTCACCAAGTCGGCCTCTTGGGGGACCCGACCTCCATACACACTGAAGAGTTCGTCAACATAAGCGTTTCCCAACTCCGTGCGCAGACGCTTGCCACCTAGAAATGGAGGATTTCCAATGACGTAATCCGCCTGTGGCCATTCCGGTTCTACGGCGTTGCCTTCGGCATCGTGGGTGAGAACTGCATCACGATTCTGAATGTTGTCGAGCTTGCGCAGAATCGGCTCCGTGGGCCAGCCAATGCCGTTCTGATTCAGCCATTGCAGATAGCCGATCCACACCACCACGGACGCTAACTCTTGCGCATAGATATTGGTTTCCAGCCCATAAAGTTGCGAGGGATGAACCTGTCTCTCCAGGAATGTGGGAAGGCCGTGCTGCGCGGCGAAGATGCGGGCCTCGTGCCACAAGTCCAGCATCCGCCGCAATGCGAGATAGAGAAAATTTCCGCTGCCGCAGGCAGGATCAAGAATCCTTACGTTCGATAGCGCCGCAATCCAGTCGACCAGGCATTCTTCTAGATCGGCCCGCAGCTTCGCGTGCTGCCGTACCGTCGCCTTGTCCATCTCCGCTACGATTTCGAGCGCATGTGCTTTCACCGCTGCCCACCGCGCTTCGAGCGGCGCCATCACCACGGGTTCCACAATCAGCAAAATGTCTTCCTTGCTGGTGTAGTGCGCGCCAAGCTGCGAACGCTTGCCGGGATCCAGGCTGCGCTCAAAGAGGGTGCCAAAGATAGCCGGTTCTACCTGTGACCAATCGAGCGCGGCGGCAATGTTCAAAACCGCCATGTCTCGCCAATCGAGTTCAAAGACTTCATCGTCGGCAAACAAGCCGCCGTTGAACCAGTGAATGTCGTACATCCCAAACGTGCTGCCCTTGGCGGACATGGCGGCAAAAAGCTGCCGGAGCTTGCGGCAAAAATTCGCGGCCTTGCCCTTGTCGGCCTCAATCATGCGGCAGAACATGTGATCCGGCAAAAGGCCGATACTATCGGCAAAGACGCAGAAAAGCAGGCGCATCAGAAAATGCGCGGCGCGTTGCGGTTCGACTCCTCTGCTCTCCAGGCTGTCGGCGAGTTTGGCGAACTCCGCCGCCACTCGTTCGGTCACGCGGGCTTGCGCCGCTTCCGGGCGCAAGAGACTTGGTTCGGAGAACACCGCCCGCAGAACGTCCAGTGGAGAAAGGACGCAATTTGCAGTCGGCGCACCCAGGAGCAGTTCATCCAGCGTGAAACTGTAAATCTGCGGGCGGGTGCCCGTGAAGTTCGTGTGAATCTCAAACCGCTCCTGGTCGCACGTCACCAGAAGCGGCGGGTTCTCCAGGTCTTCGCGGTAACGCAGCAGCTGTTTGTAGGCTGCGTTGAGATCTTTGTGCTTGCCCTTGTACTCCCACCCGAAAAATCCCCGCTTCCACACGTCGGCAAAACCCTTGCCGTCGTCGTTCGTGGAAACGTGCTTTTCAAAGCTGTACCGTTCACCTGTCTGGTCTGCCGCCGCCGGATGCGGTTGCTCCAGGACCTCGCAGAGGTCTATGAAATGGCTCTGTGCGGCGGCCCGCTCGGAAAGCGTGCTTGCCTTCCAGCGTTCGACGAATTCGGGAAGTGACAAGGGCATTGCGCTGTTCTACACACCTCAAGATTTGGAGCAAAGGCCAGTATAGTCGGCGAGAGTTCGTGGCCGTAGTGCTTTCTGCCGATCGCGGTGCGTGAGCCAATTTTCATCCCACGTGACGCACCGCAGGCACATGAATGCTTGTTCCGTTTCTAGAAATTTTCGCCGCCGCATGTCGTCTTCCAGCAAATCTCCCCTATTCTGGAATCGGACAAACACGTCCAGCGGCGATACAGCCGTTAGCGATCTTTGACACTGCCTGGGTATATCGAGGTCTTAACTTCCACTCTTTCAGCCACTTACGAAAGGACCAGGGGATATCGACCTCGTAAGTGCTTATTTTTCAGCAACTTGCGATATCGGGAAAGAGCAGGGGAGGGTAGTTGATCATTAACCTCTTTGTTTTCAACAGCCGCTCAGCTCAGCGGCTGTTTTCCTAACTCGCCACTCGCCACTAGCCACTGCTTTTCGCCTTTGCCTTCGGGCGGTAAATGTCTGTGGCGTTCCCGAAAAACACTTCGGCGGACTCCATAATTGTCTCCGACAGCGTCGGGTGCGGATGGATCGTCGCTGCGATGTCACTGGCCAGCGCGGCCATTTCGACCGCCAGCACGCCTTCGGCGATCAACTCGCCCGCGCCCGCGCCGACGATGCCCATGCCCAGCACGCGCTCGGTTTTCGGATCGACGATGAGTTTGGTCATGCCCTCGGTGCGGTCGATGGTCATCGCTCGGCCGGACGCTCCCCACGGAAATTTGGCGACCGCAATCTCGCGATTTTCTTTTTGCGCCTGCGTTTCCGTTACGCCGCACCACGCGATTTCCGGATCGGTGAAGACGACGGCGGGAATCGCGTTAGGCTCGAACGCGACTTTTTCTCCGGCGATGTGCTCGACCGCCGTGCGTCCCTCGTGCGAGGCCTTGTGCGCCAGCATCGGTTCGCCGACCACGTCACCGATGGCGTAGATCACCGGATCGGACGTTTGCAGTTGTTTGTTGACCTCGATGAATCCGCGCTGGTTAACCTGCACTTTCGTTTTGTCCAGCCCTGCGATCTGCGAGTTCGGCTTGCGTCCAACAGAGACGAGCACGCGTTCGAACACGCGTTCTTTTTCTTTAACGTCTTTGCCTTCGAAGCTGACACGAATTCCGCCGATCTCGTCCTTCACCGAGGTGACCGTCGTGTTCAGCATGATCGATTCAAAAACGCCCGACATCCGCTTGTGCAACGGAGTCACGAGATCGCGATCAGCTCCCGGCAGCAGCCCCGGCATCATCTCGACGACCGAGACTTTCGTGCCCAACGCCGCGTAAACCGTGCCGAGTTCGAGGCCGATATAACCTCCGCCGACAACGAGCAACGTCTTGGGAATGTCCTTCAGGTCGAGCGCGCCGGTCGAGTCCATCATGCGCGGCGTATCGAGTTTCAGCGTCGGAATGATGGCCGGACGCGATCCGGTGGCGATGATAATGCGGTCAAACGTGAACGTCTCGTCGCTCCCATCGGCCTTCGCTACTCGGACCGAATTCGAATTCTCGAAGCTGGCCATGCCCCGCACGTATTGCACGGAGCGCTGCTTGGAAAGCTGGCCGAGTCCACCGGTAAGCTTTTTGACGACGCCTTCTTTCCATGAACGCAGCTTGTCCACGTCGATCTTCGGGTCGCCAAATTCGACACCCCAGTTCTTCGCGTGGCGCGCTTCGCCAATTAGCTTGGCGACGTGCAGCAGCGCCTTCGACGGAATGCAACCGCGATAGAGGCACACGCCTCCGGGATTCGCCTCCGGATCGATCAGCGTGACCTTCATGCCGAGATCGGCGGCCAGAAATGCGGCGGCGTAGCCTCCGGGGCCGCCGCCAATGACTGCGATGCGTAGGTTTTGATTTTCTGCCATGTCGTTCTTATCCCTGTATGGACAGCAGGAAAGGTTGTTCGAGCGCCTCGGCAACCCAGCGCAGAAAACGCGCGGCGTCGGCCCCGTCAATCAACCGGTGATCGTAGGAAAGCGAGAGCGGAAGGAACAGCCTTGGCTCGAATTTGTCATTTGCCCAGCAAGGCTCGATGCGCGAGCGCGACATGCCGAGAATGGCGACTTCCGGCCAGTTCACGATCGGCGTGAACGACGTTCCGCCGATGCCGCCCAGGTTGGTGATCGTGAACGTACCGCCAACCATGTCGTCAGGCGTGAGCTTTTTGTCGCGGGCTTTCTTGGAAATCTCGCCGAGTTCCGCGGCGAGTTCGATGATGTTCTTTTTGTCCGCATCGCGAATCACGGGAACCAGCAGTCCTCTATCGGTGTCTGTGGCGACACCGATGTTGATGTACTGCTTATAGACTACTTCTTCCTTCGCCATGTCGATGCTGGCGTTGAACTGCGGAAACACCTTCAGCGCCGAGGCGCAGACTTTCAGCGCGATAGCGGTCACGGTCAGCTTGCCACCCGCTTCTTCGGCCTTTGAGGCGAAGCGCTTGCGCAGTTTCTCAAGCTGCGTGATGTCGGCTTTGTCGTGCTGAGTGACGTGCGGAATCGTCACCCATGCTTGCGTCAGATGTTCGGCGGTCTTGCGGCGCACGCCCCGCATCGAAACCCGCTCAACCTTGCCCCACTTGGCGAAATCGGGCAGCGCCGGTGCAGCGGCAACGCCAGTTGGAGCTTGCGCCTGAGCCTCGGCAAGCCTTTGCGGCGCGGCCGTCACGACAAACTTGGCGAAAGCCTTCACATCGTCTTCACTGATGCGCCCACCGGGTCCGCTTCCCTTCACCTGGTAGATATCGACGCCGAGTTCGCGGGCAAGCCGCCTTACGTGAGGCGCGGCCGGAATCGGCCCATGATGTTCAGGCCCGGCGGTCTTCGTCAGCTGTGACGGCATCTCGAACACCGGCGCCAATTGCGGCGGGCGATCCGGGGGAAACGCTTCCTCCTCGCTCTTGCCTTCCACCTCGAGCGCGGACTGATACGCCAGTCGCGCCGCGTGCTGGCCCGAAACAGGCTCGGGTGACTCCTGGTAAACAGGTGCCGGAGCAGCGGGCGATTCCGTTCGCTTCGAGACCGGTGTAGGCTTCGCGGCCCGCGGTTGTGAGCTAGCGCCTCCTTCGACGGTAAACACCACTTGCCCCACCTTGATCTTGTCCCCCGCGTTAACCAGTATCTCTTTCACCTTGCCGCTAACCCCGGAGGGAACCTCGATCACAGCTTTGTCGGTCTCAAGCTCCATCACTGGCTGGCCTTCAGAGACAGTTGCACCCGGCTTGATCAGCAGACGCACGAGATCGCCCTGCTCGATGTTCTCGCCAAGTTCGGGAAGGCGGAATTCTGCAACGCCAGTGGACGGAGGTGGCGGAG
Organism: uncultured Acidobacteriota bacterium; assembly: GCA_963777415.1. Lineage (GTDB taxonomy): Bacteria > Acidobacteriota > Terriglobia > Terriglobales > Acidobacteriaceae > JAEZPW01. The sequence continues at coordinate 313,394 of CAVZQL010000005.1, read as the reverse complement.
AGCCGACGGGCTTAGATTCAGCTGGCTGCCTGATGGGCGCGGGCGCACCCTCCCCTGCGGGGAAGGGTGCGGCACCCGATTGACTCGCGGGCTTCGCGGTTGCGCCGTCGTCCACGGTGAAGATTACCTGGCCGACTTTGACCTTGTCGCCTTCCTTCACGCTGATGTCTTTGACCGTGCCGCTCACCGACGAAGGCACTTCGATAACAGCTTTGTCGGTCTCCAACTCCATTACGGGTTGGCCTTCCGACACTTTCTCCCCCGGCGCCACTATCATGCGCACAAGATCGCCATCCTCGATGTTCTCGCCAAGCTCCGGTAGTTTGAACTCTGTCGCCATGTCGTCCTCGTCGTCTTAACTGATAGCGGGGTTCGGTTTGTTTGGATCGATGCCGAGGTCCTTAATTGCCTGCTGCACAATTTCCGGCTTGAGCTGTCCTTCGCGCACCAGTGCATCCAGCGTTGCGAGCACGATGAATTTCGCGTCGACCTCAAAAAACTCGCGCAGGGATTCGCGGTTTTCGCTGCGGCCAAAGCCGTCTGTTCCCAGCGCCACCAGCGAACGCGGCACCCACTGGCGAATCGATTCGGGTAGGACCTTCATGTAGTCGGATGCCACGACGAAAACTCCGGGCGCATCCTTTAAGCACTGGGTCACGTACGGCACCCGCGGCTTCTCGCCCCGATGCAGCATGTTCCACCGCTCCGAATCGATCCCGTCGCGGTAGAGGTTCTTATAGCTGGTGACGCTCCACACATCCGCGGCAACGTCGTATTTCTCCTCGAGAATCTTCTGCGCTTTAAGAACTTCGTACATGATCGTGCCGCTGCCAAACAGTTGCGCATGCAGCTTGGCATCCTTCTTTTCTGAAGCCTGGTAGCGGTACATGCCTTTCAGAATGCCTTCGCGAACATTCTCGCCCTTCGGCATCTCAGGCATAGGCAGCGGCTCATTCGTAACAGTCAGGTAATAGAAGATGGACTCCTGATCGACGTACATGCGCTTGATGCCGTCCTGAATGATGGCCGCAATTTCGTAGGCGAAAGCTGGATCGTATGCCAGGCAGTTCGGCACGGGCAGCGCCAGCACGTGGCTGTTTCCGTCCTGATGTTGCAGCCCTTCCCCGGCAAGGGTCGTGCGACCCGCCGTTCCGCCAACCAGGAAGCCGCGCACGCGCTGATCGGCGGCCGCCCATATCAGGTCGCCAATGCGCTGGAATCCGAACATCGAGTAGTAAATAAAAAACGGAATCGTATTGATGCCGTGGTTCGCATATGCCGTACCCGCGGCGATAAACGAACACATTGCGCCAGCCTCGGTGATTCCCTCTTCGAGAATCTGCCCGTTCTTCGCCTCCTTGTAGTAAAGGAGCGTGTCCATGTCCACCGGCTCATAGAGCTGGCCGACGCTGGAGTAAATGCCCACCTGGCGAAACAAGGCTTCCATGCCGAACGTGCGCGCTTCGTCGGGGATGATGGGCACGATCAACTGTCCCACTTCTTTGTCGCGCAGCAGTTTCGCCAGAATACGCACAAACACCATCGTCGTCGACACTTCGCGGCCGCTCGTCCCATTGTTGAATTCTTCGAACAGCGCGGGATCGAGCGGTTCCAGCGGTCTCGCGAGAACTTTGCGCTCGGGCAGATAGCCGCCCAGTTGTTTGCGGCGCTCCTGCAGATACTTGATTTCCGGGCTATCGTCGGACGGACGATAGAACGGCGCATCATGGAGTTGCTCGTCCGGAATCGGGATTCCGAAACGCGAGCGAAACATCATGAGTTCGGCGTCATTGATCTTTTTCTGCTGATGCGTGATGTTCCTGCCTTCGCCGCTCTCGCCGAGCCCGTAACCCTTGATCGTCTTCGCAAGAATGACAGTCGGGCCGCCTTCATGATCGACGGCGGCTTTGTATGCCGCGTTGACCTTGATCGGATCGTGGCCACCCAGCCGCATCTTCGCGAGTTGTTCGTCTGAAAGGTGCTCCACCATCTTGAGCAAGCGCGGGTCGGTGCCGAAAAAGTTCTGGCGGAAGTACGCACCGCTTTCGACGAAATATTTCTGATACTGTCCGTCTGTGATCTCGCCCATGCGCTTCACCAGCAGGCCGTCGCGATCATTCTGGATGAGGTGGTCCCAATCCGTGCCCCATATCACCTTGATGACGTTCCATCCGGCGCCGCGGAAAATGGCTTCGAGTTCCTGAATGATCTTGCCGTTGCCGCGCACGGGGCCGTCCAGCCGCTGTAAATTGCAGTTCACGACGAAGATCAGATTGTCCAGTTTCTCGCGCGAGGCGAGCGTGATCGCCCCCAGTGACTCGGGTTCGTCCGTCTCCCCATCGCCAAGGAAAGCCCATACCTTGCCGCTGCCGGGCTTCTTCAGACCACGATTCTCCAGGTACTTGATGAACCGCGCATGGTAGATCGCCTGGATCGGGCCGAGTCCCATCGAGACGGTTGGGAATTCCCAGAAATTCGGCATCAGCCACGGGTGCGGATACGACGAGAGCCCGCCTCCCGGCTTCAGTTCGCGCCGGAAATTTTCCAATTGCTGCACCGAGAGGCGGCCTTCGAGAAAGGCACGAGCATAGATGCCGGGTGCCGCGTGCCCCTGAAAGTAAACGAAATCGCGGTCGCCATCGCCCGTTGCAGCCTTGAAAAAATGATTGAAGGCCACCTCGTACAGAGTCGCCGCCGAGGCGTACGTCGAAATGTGCCCGCCGATGCCTTCCGAAAGCTTGTTCGCCCTCATCACCATCGCCAGCGCGTTCCAACGCACCAGGCTCTTGATACGGCGCTCCATTTCCTGGCTTCCGGGAAACGGCGGCTGCTGTTTTGACGGAATCGTGTTCTGGTAAGGGGTGGTCGCCGTAAATGGCAGGTTCAGTCCCGCTTCGCGACGGGCGTGCAACGCTAACTGCTGCAACAGGCGCCCAGCTCGCTCCGGGCCACCCTTCGCCAAAACCCAGTCGAGCGAATCAAGCCACTCGCGCGTTTCCAGAACTTCCTGTCCTGCCTGCTCGCTTGGGATCACTTCAGCTCTCTCGGCCATTGCGTCTCCATAACTTCTTTATGAAACGTAACACATTTCAGGTGCGATGCTCAGTGTCAAACATCGCCTTGCGATCCACCGCTTTCGGTGGCTCGGTTACGGAATTTCGATTTGAACGAAACTACGCGTCCGCCCAGATCACCGGGCTTGCCCGACTTCGGCTGTCTTGGTCAACACTTCTTTGGATGAGTGGGTGTGGCCTGCGGAACCAAAGAAAGTAGCTGGACATTAACCTTCACGCCGCACGCTTCCGAGCATCACGGGATGCCTTCTTGTTTTGCAGCGACACGACCCCGCGACCCTGGATCGAGCGATCCAGCAATTCGATCGTGTGCATTACGGGCAGCGCATGACCGGCGCGTTCTAAGCCAGTCGTAATCTGCAAACTACATCCCGGATTGCCGGATACCAGCGCCTCCGCCCCAGTGGCGATGATGTTGCGGACCTTCCTGTCGGCCAGGTCCTGTGCAGGCACCGGTTCCACCAGGTTGTAAATTCCCGCCGACCCGCAGCAAATCGCCGCCTCCGCGATCTCAACCAATTCGAGTCCAGGAATCGTCTTCAGCAGGTTTCGCGGCTGTGTTCGTATGTTCTGCGCGTGCTGCAAGTGGCAAGAGTCGTGATAAGCGACTCGCATCTCGATGGGATGGCGCTCGGCGCGAGGTTCAAGTTCACCGAGCACTTCAGAGATGTCCTTGCACTTCGCCGAAAAGGCCTTGGCTCGCTCGGCGTACTGAGGATCGTCTCTCAACAGGTGCCCGTACTCTTTCATATTCGATCCGCAACCGGCCGCGTTGATCGCGATCACGTCAACGTTCGCCCGCTCGAAAGTGTCAATTAATTTACGCGCGGCGCTGAGCGCTTGTTCTTCCCGTCCTGCGTGCGTCATCAGGGCGCCGCAGCAACCCTGTTCACGCGGAATAATCACCTCGCAACCCTCGGCTGCAAGCACGCGCGCCGTAGCGGCGTTCACGTCGTCAAAGAACGCGCGCTGCACGCATCCGAGCAGCAGTCCCACGCGCTTCCGAACCGGACCCACCGCCGCGATGCGTGTTGGTAGATCGGACCACATCATGCGCAGCGATACTTGCGGCATCAGCGCCTCCATCGACCTCAGGCGCGGCGGAAGCCGACGGATCAGTCCTATTTTCCTGAGCAACCAGCGCAACCCTGAACGCTGATAGAGCCACATCGGCAGCATCGCCGCGCGCAGACGCTTCGGATGCGGAAACAGCGAAAAGATCATCGCCCGGAAAGCGCGGTCCCAGAAGGACCGGTCATAATGACGCTCCACCTGCGCCCGTGTAGCCTCAATCAACTTGTCGTACTTCACGCCGGAGGGGCACGCCGTCATGCACGACATACAGCCCAGGCATTTGTCGAAATGCGAGACGAAGCGGTCGTCCATCGTCGCAACCTGCCCGTCGTTGCCCATCTTCATCAGGTAGATTCGCCCGCGCGGAGAATCCATTTCCTCGCGCCAAAGAACATATGTCGGACAGACGGGCAAGCAAAAACCGCAGTGCACGCACTCGTCGATCAGCCCGTTCAACGGTGGATGGTGCGGATCGAATACGCTGTTGGCGGCAACGCCTTGCGCCGCTTCGATGTTGGTCAGATGATCCGCTACTCCCGCCATCAAATGCCTCCCACGAATCGGCCGCGATTCAGTATGCCGCGTGGATCGAACTGCTGTTTCACCCGCAGCATGAGTGGCTGCGCATCGCCCGTCGGTCCCCACACGTCAATCTGCTTCTTCAGTTCCAAAGGACAATTCAACACGACGAGCGTTCCGCCAAGCGCTTGTACGGCTGCCCTGATTCCATTCAGCGCGAATTGAAGCTGTGCATTCTGAAGTTGTGCATTCTGAAGCTGTGCTGACTCCTGCGCTTCAATGCGTAATGTCGCCAGCCCTGTTGCTTGCGCCACCACGCACCAACTAAGTTGCGGAGACGAACACAGCCGCGTGACGCTCTCGATGGCCGCAGCCAACTGTGACGGCAACACACTCAGCTTGCAGGTCAATGACGCCTGCGCTCCTTGCCATAGCTCTTCGCGTGCTCGCCAGACATCGCCCTCTGCTTCGCTCACACGAGTCTCCGAGGCCTGGGGCGCCGCACCCTTCCCCTTCAGGGGAGGGTGCGCAGCCAATTGTTGCAGAAGATTTCGCTGCGCCTCAATGCCCGCGCGGATTCCATCCAAACGCACATCGACCGTCGAACTTAAACTAGAATCCATGCGCAACTGCACTCCTGTCGGCACCAGCGTCGAATCCAGGATCGCAAGGATCATCGTTTTCGCCGCACCGGCATCGGCGAACGCGAAACTCAGCGTCTGAGACTCCTTCGGCAGTGGATGCAGCCTGAATGTCGCCTGAGTGATAATGCCGAGTGTCCCGAGCGCGCCGGTCATCAGTTTCGGCAGATCGTACCCGGCGACGTTCTTTACTACCTTGCCTCCGCTCTTAGCCAGTGTGCCGTCGGGGAGCGCGACCGTGATCCCGATAATCAGGTCGCGAACACTGCCGTAACGAAGTCGCAACGCCCCGCTGTCATTCGTCGCTATCAGGCCGCCGATCGTCGCGTGCTCGGGGCACAAAGGATCGATTGCAAGACGCTGGCCATGTTTCGCAAGTTCATCCTGCAACTGCGCGATGGTGCAGCCAGCCTCCACCGTCGCGGTCATGTCGCTCCAAGCGTGCTCAAGCACCTTGCCCAGCCGCTTGGTTGATATCACGGCATCGAGAGCACTCGGCGGAGTTCCCCACCCGAGCTTCGTCCCACCACCTCGCGCTGCAATCGCCACATTGTTTTCGTTTGCCCAAGCCAGCGCTTTCGCGAGTTCCTGCTCGGTGGCCGGTTCGACGACCTTGACCGGAACAACTCCATTCACCTCATCGGCGGGTCCAGCGTCCCGCACTTCGCCTTGCGTGACAATGGACTCCAACTCGCTCCAGTTGATGGGCGCTTGCACCGGCGCTCTCGGTTGTGTACTGCTCGACATAACGCCTCAGAAGTACTGCGCCACTCCTGCGACTTCGAGTGGATGCGGTTCGTACACACCTTGCTTCTCGCCGCACAACCTCGTGCGCGGAAATACTTTGCCGGGATTTGAGAGATGCTCCGGATCGAAGGCGCAGCGCACAAGCTGCATTGTGTTCAGATCGGGTTCGGCGAACATCACCGGCATGAAGTGTTTCTTCTCTTCACCCACTCCATGCTCGCCCGTGATCGATCCGCCCGCCGTGACGCAGAGCGTGAGTATGTCACCGGCCAACTTCTCCGCGATCTTCTCCTGGCCCGCGATCCTGCGGTCGTAAAGCACCAGTGGGTGCAGGTTCCCGTCTCCCGCATGAAACACGTTCGCCACACGCAGCCCCACCTCGCCGCTGAGCCGCACGATTTCGTTCATCACGTGCGGCAACGCAGTCCGCGGAATCACGCCGTCCTGCACGATGTAGTTCGGTGAGATCCGCCCCACCGCCGCAAACGCCGCCTTGCGTCCCTTCCAGATCACCATGCGTTCAGCTTCGGATTGCGCCAGCCGGAATTCCCACGCGCCGCATGAATCGCAAACTTCTTTCACCTGCCGCATCAGCTCTTCGACTTCCGCCGCTGGACCGTCCAGTTCCACCAGCAGCAAGCCACCACACTTCGGATACCCGGCATGAACAGCGGCTTCGGCGGCTTCCATCGCAAGGGCGTCCATCATCTCGATGGCCGCCGGCAGAATCCTGGCCGCGATGATCCCGCTCACGGCCGCGCCCGCCTCGTTCGTTGTGTTGAACGCCGCCAGCAGTGTCTGCACCACCTCTGGCCGCTTGACGATCCGCAGAGTTACCTTCGTCGCGATGCCCAGCGTACCTTCAGAGCCGACGAACACGCCGCACAGATCATAGCCCGGAGCATCGAGAGCCTTCCCGCCTATATGCACTAGCGATCCGTCTGGCAGCACGACTTCCAGTCCGAGCACGTGCGTCGTTGTAAAACCGTATTTAAGGCAGTGCGCCCCGCCGGAATTTTCCGCTACGTTGCCCCCGATGGAACAGACCGATTGCGAAGACGGATCGGGCGCGTAGAAGTATCCCGCCGCCGCCACCTCCTGTGTAACCATTGAGTTGATCACGCCCGGTTCGACCACCACGCGCTGGTTTGGGATGTCCACCTCCAGAATGCGGTTCAGGCGCGCCAGGCTGATCACAATCCCGCTCTCCACCGGCAGCGCTCCTCCGCTCAGCCCGGTGCCGGAACCCCGCGCGACAAACGCGATGTGCTCGCGATGGCACACCCACACCACCTTCTGCACCTGTTCAGCAGTTTCAGGCAGAACCACTGCCGACGGCACCACGCGGAAGTTTGTCAGCCCGTCGCACTCGTATGTGCGAAGTTCGTCTGGCGAGGTGATAAGACCGCGCTCTCCGACAATCGAGCGCAGCTCTGAAATGATGCGAGGATTCACAGCACCCTCCCTGAACTTGGATGCTCTCACCCTGCGTACTCGCAACAGTGCCTGAATGGTGCCCCACGTTCCGCGAAGCTAACGTGGGGATTTTGGCTGCCAAACCTTTGTCATCCCGAGGACCCTGAGCGTAGTCGAAGGGGACGAGGGACCCCTTTAGCCACCACGATGCCTGGCATGAGCCGATTTTCATCTCACGTGACGCACCGAAGTCGCATGACGGCTTGTTACGAAAATGGAAATTTTCCGCGCCCCGTGTTCGAAAGTCGCGGAAAGTCGCTATCCTTTGTATGTATTAGGTTCGATGCGCCCAGCGTTTGACGCGTGGACGTTCACTGATCTTTGACAACATGGAGGCCCGGCAGGTAACTACTCGGTAAACTTACGCGACTTATCCTAAACCAATTGCCCCAGATCAGGTCCAGATCTAATCCAGTCGGATTTCGCAGATTAACTACAAGAAAACAAAGGATCGCACAGATCAAGCCCCCCGGGGGAGGGTGTGGTAACGAACCCGTAAACTTTCCACGACTAGAAAGTCTGCCAAGGACGGTGCGTTGAACACCGTCCTCACAGAAGGCTTGCTACGCGGAGGCGTGCTCCGCAGCCATAACTTTTTTCGCGCTATGCCGGGTCAGATCGATGAAGGCCTGTGCGGCACGCGGCAGGCTTCGGTCCGACCTGTAGATCAGTCCCAGCGCCCGCCACAGTTCCACGCCTTTGATTTCGACAAGTTTTGCCTCGCCGGACTTCACCTCGTCCCTGGCAAAACCGGCGCTGATCAGAGACACGCCCGCGCCCGCCACCACGAAACGTTTGATCATGCCGACGCTGGGCAACTCCATGGGAACTCGCAATTGCGAGCGGTAAGGACGGAACAGCTTATCCAGCATCTGGCGCGTATAGCCCGTCTTGGGAAAGATCAACGGCTGCTTCGCCACGTCTTCGATGGAAACCGACTTCTCCTGGGCCAACGGATTGGCCGGAGCAACCATTAGCATCAATTTGTCGCGATAGATCTGATGGAATTTCAGGCTTGGCGACTTCACCGGAAGCGTGACAATGCCGACGTCAATCGTGCCGTCCTCGACTCGCTCCAGTATTTTCCGGCTGAAATTGCGATAAATGCTGATCTGCACCTGCGGATACATCTTCGAGTATTCCGAAAAAATGTCAGGCAGAACATAGAGGCATGTCGCTTCGTTCGCGCCGATTGCGAGGACTCCGCGCGGCGTCGAACCCTGGTCCGCAACCGCCCGAAGGGATTCGTTGCGCAGAGTGATGAGGCGCGTTGAATATTCAAACAACACTTCGCCCGCCGGAGTCAGTCGCACATTCTTCCCCGTGCGGTCCAGCAGCTTCTCGCCATACTCCTGCTCCAGTTGGCGTATCTGCGCGCTAACTGCCGACTGCGTGCGGAACACCTTTTGTCCCGCCCGCGAGAAGCTCCCCAGCTTGGCCACTTCCATGAACGTTATTAGCTGATCGAAATCCATGGCTTCCTTCAAAAGCGCCCAGAGCGGCGTCCGCGCCCTGGTGTACATGCAGCGTTCTTATTCTGAACGGAATTCCCGTTGATGCATATGAATTCGACAATAATTCTTCCACTACGGGAACGTTCTTCCCTTCGGCCATGGCAGCAATCGACGGCCCCGCCCCGCTGAGACACACACCCAGCAAGTCCGGATGATGCAATGCCAGTGCCTGCTCCAGTCCCGGCACCAGCATTTCTCTGAAAGGCTGATGCCACTTGTCCCGCAATGCCTCTTTCAACAGATGATGTTCACCACTTTGCAGGGCCTGTAACAGCAAAACAACTCGTTGCAGATTGAAAACCGCATCTTCTCTTGAAAGCAATTGCGGCAGGGCCTTGCGGGCCTTCGCAGTTTCCAATCCGATTTCGGGCGTCAGCACCAGGAAAACGATTTGCTCCGGCCAGCGGAATGGCACCGCAATGACCGATCCGTCCGCTCGCTGGCAACTGCCGGTCAGTCCGCCATAGACTGCTGCCGCGACGTTATCGGGATGCCCCTCCAACTCGCAGGAAGCGTTGAATAAGTCGTGCAACGATATGGGTCCGGTGACCGCTTCGAACAAGCGCAGGCCTGCAACCGTCGCGGCAGCGCTGCTCCCAAGTCCGGCCTGCATCGGGATCTCGGTCCGCACTTCGCATTTTAGCGATGGGAACCCGGTGACCCCGTGTTTTCGCGCCAGAAAGCGAAATGCCCTCTCAATATAATTCTCGCCCTTGAGTGTCTGATCCACAAAGCGGAATTCAAGTTCCTGCTTCGCGTCGTTTCGCGCCTCGACGACGCACACCCGCAGGTAGAGTTGCACTGCCACCGCCAGGGTGTCAAAGCCGGGGCCAAGGTTCGCAATGGAGGCCGGAACCAGAATCTCTGCGCCTTCGATGGATTTACTCTGCATACTCTCCCTCAGTGGACGCAGCAATCGATCGCGAATTCCCTGTTTGCCGAAGCGTCGACCTTCACCTTGTGCCGCTTCACGATATAGTCGGTGTCCTTCAGCACGTGGCCGGTCAGTACGGCGATGATATCAGCATCTCGGTCGAGTGCGCCTTCGCTCACCAGTCTCCGAATGCCCGCCAGTGTTGCTGCCGACGCCGGCTCGCAGCCGATCCCATCGCGCCCAATCACGGCCTTCGCGTCGCCGATTTCGGTATCCGGAACGTCCGTCACCGTCCCCTGCGAGAACCGGATGCCCCGCATTGCCTTCTTCCACGACCGCGGTGCGCCAATGCGAATGGCCGTAGCGTCCGTGTGTGGATCGGTAACCGGATCGACCTTCTCCGCGTGTTCACGCCACGCCCGCGCCAGCGGATTCGCGCCTTCCGCCTGCACAACCACCAACCGCGGCACCTTCTGAATCAGCCCCAACTGCTTCATCTCCATCAGCGCTTTCCCAAACGCCGACGAATTGCCCAGGTTCCCTCCCGGCACCACCACATAGTCCGGGGGATTCCATCCGCATTGCTCCATCAACTCGTACATCACCGTTTTCTGTCCTTCAATGCGGTACGGATTGATCGAATTGAGGAAGTATAGCTCGGGATCGCTCCCGTTGAGCATGTCATCCAGCGCATTGTCGAAGTTGCCCTCGATTTGCACGACCTCGGCACCGTAGTCCAGCGACTGCGCGAGCTTTGCCATCGACACCGCGCCCGCCGGCAGATACACCCGAGCTTTGATGCCGGCCCGTGCCGCATAGGCCGCCATCGATCCCGAAGTGTTACCCGTCGAAGCGCAGCCGACAATCGTGGCCCCAACGTGTTTCGCCTCCGTGACGCCGACCGTCATGCCGAGATCTTTGAAGCACGCCGTCGGATTCCAGCCCAGGTGCTTGAAGCGAACGTTCTTTACGCCCGCCCAATCCGCGCTCTTCAACCCCTCGACCAGCGGACAATTCCCTTCCGCCATCGTCACCACTTCGCCGGCGCCATACTCCGGCAGCACTTCGCGGAAGCGCCAAACGCCGCTCAGATCACGTGGATCATCCGAGGCGCGCCGCTGCCGCCACAACTTCTGCAAGTCTGCCGCCTCGTAACCCAGAGGCTCGATCACCAGTTCGAGAAGGTCGCCGCAATCGGGACACGCCATTTCACGGCTGTGTAAATCCAGCACCTTATCGCAATTACCGCTGCTGCAACGTTTAAACATATTTCTCCTGAAACAAAATCGGCATGCTTAACGGTTGCTCGACAAGGAAGTCGAGTTTCTTAATCTCATCGAGCGCGCGATCGAGAGCCGACGCCTTGCAAGGCTCCAACGTGATTACGAACGGAAGTTTGTCTTTCGGGTACCCCGGTTTCTGCACAACTGCATCAATGTTGATGCCGTGACTAGCGAAAATTCCAGCCAGCGCGGCGATTATCCCCGGACGGTCTTTCACAGTGAAGCGAACGTAGTGTTCGGCCTCGAAATCGCCCGTAACCGTGCTGGCCGCGGACTTTCCTCTTCGCCGCCCCGCCGGATTCTCGCGATTCTCGGCGATCGCAATCAGGTCTGATACAACAGCCACGGCCGTCGGATCTCCGCCCGCCCCGTGGCCGGAAAAAACGGTTTCGCCGCCGTATTCGCCGGCTGCGATCACCAGGTTCTGGCTTCCCTGCACGCGAGCCAGCGGGGACGTCGGCGCTACAAGCGCCGGCTGGACTGAGGCCGCCAGCACCCCGCCCTGTATCTCGGCGTACGATACTTGTCGAATCGTGCAGCCGAGGTCTTTGGCGTACTGGAAATCCACGGCGTCTATGCCACGAATACTTTGCGTCATGATCTCGTCCGGGCGCGGCTCGCAATTAAGCGCGATGCGCGCCAGAATTGCCAGCTTGGCCCGCGCATCGAATCCGTCCACATCGTCCGTTGGATCGGCCTCGGCAAAACCCTTCTGTTGAGCTTCGGCCAGCGCGGCCGCAAACGCAACCCCTCCTTCTTGCATGCGCGTCAGGATGTAGTTGCAAGTGCCGTTCAGCACGCCACAGACGCGGTAAATGCGGTCGCCGCACAATCCCTCTTCAAGCCCGCGAATCACGGGAATGCCGCCCGCAACGGAAGCGCCGAACTGGAGTTGGACTCCGCGCGCCTTCGCCAATTCGAGCAATTCGCTTCCGTACCGTGCGATCACCTGCTTGTTGGCGGTCACAACTGATTTGCCGGCTTCCAGCGCGCGCTTAATCCATTCGTACGCGGGATGAATGCCCCCGATCAGCTCGACAATCATGTTCACGTCACTGCCAAGCACAGCATCGAAATCCTCGGTCAGCACAACGCTGCCCGGCAGACCCGACAATGTCTTCTGCTTCAGGTTGCGATTGCAGACGTGCGTCAGCACCAGGCTTTCCGGCGTCCGTTCGCACAGGATCTTCGCAACTGAGCGGCCCACCGTGCCATAACCGACGATGCCCACCTTCAGCGTCGGGGCCACGCCGTCTGACTGCCCCACCCGCGGCTCCAGGCCGGATCCAATCGTTAGTTCGTTTTCCGCTTCGGCTTTCATTCTCGACCTCTCAGTCAGGAAACTTACGGCACCCGATCTCCTCCGACGGTGCCCCGCATCTGCCGCCTTTGGCGGATGTGGTTCTAAGTTTCTACGTTCTCGTCTCGCGGTACCCCGAAGCTGCCGCTCGGCTCAGCAGCACGGGCGTAACTCGCGCCTTCTTCGCACGCGTGACAATCTTCTTCTTCGTCTCCTGTTTCGCAAAGAAGTGCGCATGGAGCAGTTGCAGCGCAAGGTTCGCATCATCTTCGTCGATCACAAAGCTCACGTTGATTTCCGACGCTCCCTGCGAAATCATCCGCACGTTGATCCCGCCTGCCGCGATGGCCGAAAACACCCCAGCCGCGATGCCCGGCTTGCCTCGAATCTTGCGTCCCACCAAACAAACGATAGCCTTGTTGTCCTCGACAGACACCTCCGCCAGCTTGCGGAGATCGTTCACCAGTCCCGGAACGACCAGCCGCGATTCCACCGTCAGCGAGATGCTGACCTCCGACGTTGAAACCAGGTCCACCGGGATGCGGTAACGCTCGAAAACTTCGAACACCGCGCGCAGATAGCCGTGAGCAAGCAGCATACGAGGCGCCGAAACGCTGATGATAGTGATTTTCTTCTTGGCCGCGATTGCGCGAAATGGAGTCTTGCACGGCGGAGCGCTCGATTTAATGCACGTTCCTTTGCTCTTTAGATCGCGTGAATTCAAAATGTAAACTGGAATGTCTTTTTGTACGGCGGGCACTAGCGTCGCCGGGTGCAGGACCTTGGCTCCAAAGTGGGCAAGCTCGGCCGCCTCTTCGAAGCTGATGACGCGGATCGAACGCGCATCGGCACACACGCGCGGATCGCTCGTCATCATCCCCTCAACGTCGGTCCATATCTCGATGCGCTCGGCATCCAGCGCGGCGCCGATGATCGCCGCGGAAAAATCCGATCCGCCTCGGCCCAGCGTCGTCGGAATCCCGTCTTTTGACGACGCGATGAAACCGCCCATCACCGGCACGATAGAACGCTTCACGAGCGGAGCCAGTTGCGCCGCGCAGCGCTCATTCGTTTCCTCGAACTGGGGCATTGCTTCGCCGTGCCTTGCGTCCGTGATCATCACCTGTCGCGAGTCGAACATCGTGGAACTGATGCCGCGCGGCTGGAAAGCCGCCGCAACAATCCTGCTCGAAAGCAGCTCGCCGTACGAATATAGGTTGTCACCCGTGCGCGCCGATAGCTCCCCCACGGCAGCAATTCCCTTCAAAAGCTCGTCGATTCGATCGAACGCGCCTTCAATTTCTCCCAGCAGCGGCTGCAGTTGCGGGCCGCGCACAAGTTCGGAACTGACACGAGCATGGCGTTCACGCAAGCTGCGCGACAGATTCAGGCTGGCTTCAAGATCGCCCTTCGCGGCGGCAGCTCCCATCGCGATCAGCCCGTCCGTCACTTTCGCCATTGCGCTGACGACCACGATCGGCTTCTCCGGCAGTCGTCCCTGTACGATCTTTGCTACGCGGTCAATTGCCTTCGCATCCTCCACCGAAGTACCGCCAAACTTCATTACGATCATGGAACCTGTTGCTCCTTATTATTTGAAACCTTCGGTCCGTCCCAACAGATTTGCCTTAAACGAAAAACCCACCGCCTTTTCCTTCTGGCGGTGGGTTTCTTAAGCTTGATCTTGATTTTGTCTTAGATCGGCAGCTCCCTCGCCAGAAGGACACGTGTGCCTGTTGTTGTTGTGATTCGTGTCGAGTTCTGGCCGAGCTGTTTCATCCGTGGTTGCAATATAGCTTGAAGTCGCTCACTTCTGTAATCAATTATTTTCATTCAGAGAATTCGTTTTGCTATTCGAAGCAGGGCCTTAGCGCCAGGTTGCATCGCTCAACTCTCCGTAAACAGCAACTCCTTTGCGCGATGCGTCGCCTTCACCACGGCTTTGATCAAAGTCACGCGCAACTTGCCCTCTTCCAGCTCCATGAGCCCATCCACCGTACAACCCGCCGGAGTCGTAACTGCGTCTTTCAGCAGCGCCGGATGATCTCCTGTCTGCAACACAACCTGCGCCGCTCCCATCGTGGTCTGCGCCGCCAGCAGCGTGGCGACTTCGCGCGGCAGGCCAACTTTTACTCCACCTTCCGCCAGCGACTCTATGATCGTGTAGATGTACGCGGGCCCGCTACCCGACAGCCCCGTAACCGCGTCCATGTGCTTCTCGTCGATGACGACGGTTTTCCCTACCGTATTGAACATCATCCTTGCCATCTCGACGTGACGTTCGGTCGCGTGTGCGCCCTTGGCAATTGCGATCATCCCGCAACCTACCATGCACGCCGTGTTCGGCATCGTGCGTATCACCGGAATCTTGCCGCCCAGAATGTTCTCCATGTATGACGTCGGCACCGACGCGGCCACAGAAATCACCACCTGATTCTTCAACTCCGGCTTGATCTCTTCCAGAACCTGGCGCATTGCCTGGGGTTTCAGGCAGAGCAGCACCACGTCCGAGCCCCGCACCGCCTCGGCGTTGTTCATGGTCACTGGAATATCCAGCTTCGCTTTGACTGAGCGCACCTCGTCCGGATGTGCTACCGTCGCGCGAACCTGCTTACGCGTGAGTACTCCTCGGCTTAGCAGTCCCTGAATCAGGATCGAACCCATCTTTCCCGCGCCCAACACGGCCACTGATTTGTGAAACGCGGTTTTGCTGTTTTTCGAACTCTTTTTGTCAACTGTCATTGATCGTCTCTGTTTTTCTAAGCTACTCAATTTATTCGGACTTGTGGCTTTGAATTTTCTATCCTGTGCATCGAAATTCTACGTTTTACTTTAGCCCACTCGACGCAGTACTTATTGATCTATCTAATACCTGCGTCGCGGGCGCCTATCCGTGTCGAATCACACTTTCCAGGCTATGAGCGACGCTTTGGATCCGGAGAAGATTTTGACTTCGTCTAATCATATGAACGGCTTGCCCGCACCACAAGGGTTGTACGACCCTCAATTCGAGCACGACGCGTGCGGGCTGGGATTTGTTGCCAGCATCAAAGGCCACAAGTCACATGACATCGTCACCAAGGGCATCGAGGTTCTGGTCAACCTCACCCATCGCGGCGCCTGCGGCTGCGATCCCGACACAGGCGACGGCGCCGGTCTCATTATCCAGATCCCGCACACATTCTTCGCGCGCGAATGCCCGAAGCTCGGCTTCACTCTGCCCAACTCCGGCGAATACGGCGTCGGCATGATCTTCTTCCCCGTCGAGCGTCAGCCTCGCCTCCAGTGTGAAGGCATTTTGGAGCGCGTCGTGGTCGAAGAAGGCCTCACGCTTCTTGGATGGCGCGACACTCCCTGCGACGGCAGCGCGCTCGGACGCATCGCTCGCGGCTCACAGCCTTACATCCAGCAGATTTTTGTGGGGCGCGCCCCTGGCATGGACGAAGACGCCTTCGAGCGCAAGCTCTACGTCGTCCGCAAGCGTGTGGAAACCGAAATTGCGGAATCCGAAATCGAATCGAAGGGCACGTTCTACGTCAGCTCGCTTTCCTGTCGCACCATCGTTTACAAAGGACTGCTACTCGCTCCGCAGATCGCGAAATTCTACGGCGAGCTTTCTGATCCTGACGTCACCAGCGCTCTCTGTCTCGTTCACCAGCGCTTCTCGACCAACACTTTTCCGACCTGGCAGCTCGCGCATCCCTTCCGTTACATCGCCCACAACGGTGAAATCAACACCGTCAAGGGCAACGTCAACTGGATGTACGCGCGCCAGTCGGTACTCGAATCACCGCTCTTCGGCAAGGACATCAAGAAGCTCTTCCCGATCATCGCGCCCCACGGCAGCGACTCGGCAAACTTCGACAACGCGCTCGAACTGCTCGTTCAATCCGGCCGCGAATTGCCGCACGCCATGGCCATGATGATCCCCGAAGCCTGGGCTGGCAATCCCCACATGAATCCGGCGAAGAAAGCGTTCTACGAATATCACGCTTCGCTCATGGAGCCGTGGGATGGTCCTGCCGGCGTAGCCTTCACCGACGGACGCGTCATCGGCGCCACTCTGGATCGCAACGGACTGCGCCCCGCCCGCTACCTCGTCACGCATGACGACATGGTCATCATGGCGTCGGAAACCGGCGTGCTCCCCATCGCGCCCGAAACGATCAAGATGAAAGGCCGCCTCCAACCCGGCAAGATGTTCCTCGTTGACACCGTCGCCGGACGCATTGTCTCCGACAAGGAACTCAAAAAGCGCCTGTATAGCCGCAATCCTTACGAGCAGTGGCTCAAGGAGCAGCAGGTCACGATGAACCAGCTCCCCGACCCGCCGCGCGTCGTTCCTTCTGAGCACGGCACGATTCTCTGTCGCCAGCGCGCCTTCGGATACACCGACGAGGATATCCGCACCATTCTGTTGCCCATGGCCAAGGAAGGGCAGGAACCCATCGGTTCCATGGGGACTGACACGCCGCTCGCGTGTCTCTCCGATCATCCCCAGCCGCTATTCAACTACTTCAAGCAGCTGTTTGCGCAGGTCACGAATCCGCCGATCGATCCCATCCGCGAAGAGCTCGTGATGTCGCTGATCAACTTCATCGGCTCGGAAGGCAACCTGCTCGACGAGACGCCCGAGCACTGTCACACGCTCAAGCTGAACCACCCGATCCTGACGAATTACGACCTCGAAAAACTGCGACGGCTCTCCAAAGGCGATCTGCTAGCGACCACTCTCCCAATGCTTTTCGTTGCAGCCGATGGCGAAAAAGGTCTGAAGCGCGCCCTCGACAGCCTTTGCCGCCGCGCCTCGCTTTCGATCAAGTCAGGCTACAGCCTGCTCATCCTCTCCGACCGCGGCGTTGACGAGGACTACGCTCCCATCCCGAGCCTGCTCGCGTTGACGGCTGTCCACAACCACCTCATTCGCGAGAAGACCCGCACGCAAGTCGCGCTCATCATCGAATCTGGCGAGCCGCGCGGGGTCATGGATTTCGCCCTCCTCATCGGCTACGGTGCCAGTGCGGTGAATCCATACCTGACCATCGAAACCCTCGAAGACATGGGACTCCGCGGCTATCTACCCGAAGGCGTCACCTTCGAAACCGCGCTCAAGAACTACAAGAAAGCCATCAACAAGGGACTGCTGAAGACCGCATCCAAAATGGGCATCTCGACGCTCCAAAGTTATTGCGGAGCGCAGGTGTTCGAGGCCATTGGCCTGGACAAGTCGCTCGTTGACAAGTATTTCACCGGGACACCCTCTCGCATCGAAGGCGTCGGCCTCGACGTTCTCGCTCGCGAAGCACAGATGAAGCACGAGCACGCCTTCAAGCCCGCCACCGATCACGACACCGAGTTGGCTGTCGGCGGAAATTATCAGTACCGCGCGCAGGGTGAATACCACCTGCTCAATCCGCAGACCATCAGCAAACTGCAACACTCCGTTCGCCAGGGCAACTATCAAACGTTTAACGAATACGCCGAACTCGTCAACAACCAGAGCCGCACCCTTTGCACCCTCCGCGGGCTGATGAAGTTCAAAAAAGGCCATCCAGTCCCGATCGAGGAAGTCGAGGCCGCCAAAGAGATCGTGAAGCGTTTCACCACCGGAGCCATGTCGTTCGGTTCGATCAGCAAGGAAGCACACGAAACCCTCGCGATCGCCATGAACCGCCTCGGCGGCAAGTCGAACACCGGCGAAGGCGGCGAAGACGAAGTGCGCTTCAAGCCCGACGCCAACGGCGATTCCCGGCGCAGCGCGATCAAGCAGGTCGCCTCCGGACGCTTCGGCGTCACCACCAATTACCTCACCAACGCCGATGAGTTACAGATCAAGATGGCTCAGGGAGCAAAGCCCGGCGAAGGCGGCCAGCTTCCCGGCCACAAGGTTGACGAAGTCGTCGCGCGCGTTCGCCACTCGATCCCCGGCGTCGGACTCATTTCGCCGCCGCCTCACCACGACATCTACTCCATCGAGGATCTCGCGCAGCTCATCTACGACCTCAAGAACGCCAACCCGCGCGCCCGCATCAGCGTGAAACTGGTTGCTGAGGTTGGAGTCGGCACCGTCGCTGCCGGAGTGTCCAAAGCTCACGCCGATGTCGTACTCATCAGCGGTGACAGCGGCGGCACCGGTGCTTCCCCGCTCAGTTCCATCAAGCATGCTGGTATCCCGTGGGAACTCGGTCTCGCCGAGACGCAGCAGGTCCTTGTGCTCAACGATCTGCGCGGACGCATCCGTGTTCAAACCGACGGCAAGCTGCAAACCGGACGCGATGTAGTCATCGCTGCCCTGCTCGGCGCCGAAGAATACGGCTTCGCCACCGCGCCCCTCGTTTCCATGGGCTGCGTCATGATGCGCAAGTGCCATCTCAACGCCTGCTCCGTGGGCATCGCTACTCAGGACCCCGAGCTTCGCAAGAAATTCCAGGGCTCGCCCGAGAACGTTATCAATTTCTTCTTCTTCATCGCCGAACAGGCCCGCGAACTCATGGCGCAACTTGGCTTCCGCACCATGGACGAAATGATCGGTCGCGTCGACATGCTCGACATGCAGCCCGCAGTCGATCACTGGAAGGCCAAGGGACTCGACTTTTCCTCGATACTCTATAATCCTCCGGTGCCCCACCGCGTTGCGCGCCGTTGCGTGCAGGCACAGAATCACGGCCTTGAAGTCGCGCTCGACCACAAGATCATCTCGCTGGCCGGCGCCGCACTCGAATCGAAGACCCCCGTCCACATCGAGCTCCCGATCCGCAACGTCGATCGCACCGTCGGCACTATGCTGAGCGGCCAGGTTGCCACGCGCTACGGGTCCGAAGGCCTGCCCGACGACACTATCCACTGCAAGTTCACCGGATCGGCCGGCCAGAGCTTCGGCGCATTCC
Source organism: uncultured Acidobacteriota bacterium (assembly GCA_963777415.1). Lineage (GTDB taxonomy): Bacteria > Acidobacteriota > Terriglobia > Terriglobales > Acidobacteriaceae > JAEZPW01. Next base: position 294,005 of record CAVZQL010000005.1, on the reverse strand, counting down.
TGGCCGCCGGCGTGACCCTGGAACTCGAAGGCGACACAAACGATTACGTCGGCAAAGGCTTGTCCGGTGGACGCATCGTCGTTTACCCGCCGCGCAACTCGACCTTCGCCCCCGAACAGAACATCATTATCGGCAATGTTGCCCTCTACGGAGCCACCAGCGGCGAAGCGTTTTTCAACGGCGTCGCTGGCGAACGCTTCTGCGTGCGCAACTCCGGAGCCACTGCCGTTGTCGAAGGCACCGGCGATCACGGCTGCGAGTACATGACCAACGGCCTCGTCGTCGTCCTCGGTAAAACAGGACGCAACTTCTCTGCCGGCATGAGCGGCGGCATCGCCTACGTTTACGATGAAGACGGCGACTTCGAGGACGAACGCTGCAATACCTCTGGCGTCGACCTCGAACCTGTCATGGAGCAACGCGACATCGATCTGCTCCGCGGCCTCATTCAGCGCCACCACGATGCGACCGCCAGCCCTCGTGCCAAGTGGATACTCGATCACTGGGCTGACTCGCTCTCCAGCTTCATCAAGGTGTTCCCGCACGAATACAAGCGCGTTCTGGGTGTTCCGCGCTACGAAAAACCAAACGTTCAAGCCGCCGCGGCGTACGCTCAGGCTCAGCAGGTGAATCATGGGTAAGGTAACTGGCTTCAAGGAATACGAGCGCGAACTGCCCCAGCGGCGGCCTGTAGTCGAGCGCGTCAACGACTGGTTCGAAATCTACACCGATTTCCCCGAGGACAAACTGCGCAAGCAGGGCGCGCGCTGCATGGATTGCGGCGTGCCCTTCTGCAACACCGGCTGCCCGCTCAACAACATCATCCCCGATTGGAACGATCTCGTGTACCGGGGCCGCTGGAAAGAGGCAATCCGCCAGCTTCACGCGACCAACAACTTTCCAGAGTTTACCGGACGCCTCTGCCCTGCTCCCTGCGAAGCCGCCTGTGTGCTCGGCATCAACGAACCTCCGGTCACCATCAAGAACATCGAGAAGGAAATCATCGAGCGCGCGTTCGCCGAAGGCTGGATCGTGCCTCAGCCTCCTCCGCTTGAAACCGGCAAGCGCGTCGCCGTCGTCGGCTCAGGTCCCGCGGGATTGGCCGCCGCCCAGCAACTCCGTCGCGCTGGACACTCCGTCACCGTTTTCGAAAAGGCCGACCGCATCGGCGGCCTGCTGCGTTATGGCATCCCGCATTTCAAGATGGAGAAGCACGTCATCGACCGCCGTCTCGACCAGATGACGCGGGAAGGCGTTGAATTCGTCACCAAGGCCCACATCGGCGGCAATGTTCCCGTCGAAGATCTGCGCAAGGACTTCGACGCCGTCGTTCTCACCGGCGGCGCCGAGCAACCGCGCGATCTGCCCGTCCCCGGACGCGAACTTAAGGGCATCTACTTCGCGCTTCAGTTCCTGCAACAGTCGAACCATCGCTGCGAGAACGATCCCATCGCCCCGGAAGACGCCATCACCGCCACTGGCAAGCACGTCGTCATCATCGGCGGTGGCGACACCGGTGCTGACTGCCTCGGGACCTCGCACCGCCAGAAGGCGCTTTCTGTCACTCAGTTCGAACTGCTGCCCCAACCGCCCGATCAACGCTCGCCGCAAACACCCTGGCCGCTGTGGCCCATGCAGCTTCGCACCGAGAGCTCGCATGAAGAAGGCGGCAAGCGCGACTGGAGCATTTCCACCACGTCCTTCACCGGCGACAACGGCAATGTGAAATCGCTCCACGGCGTTAGGGTCGGACCGCCGCCGAAATTCGAGGCCGTCGCCGCAACCGAGTTCACAATCCCCGCCGATCTCGTCCTGTTGGCCATGGGATTCACCGGCCCCGTGCGCAACGGCATGATCGAACAACTCGGCCTCAAACTCGATCCTCGCGGCAACGTCGCCTGCGACGGGAACTACATGTCGTCCGTCCCGGGGATCTTCGCCGCCGGTGATATGCGCCGTGGACAGTCGCTTATCGTTTGGGCCATCGCCGAAGGACGCGCCGCCGCTCGCGGCGTGAATAAGTATCTGCAATTCAAAGAATCATAACTCTGCTCCTGGCTCTGCAAGGCCCTCGCTTTCCGCGGGGGCTTTTTTGGGGGGGACGCTGGCGCATCGTAATAGCAACGCGCCAGTCTACTTAACGCCTTGTAGATGTGATAATGGTAAAGCGTCAATACTGGTCATCATGCGTCCTGAAGTCACTCAAGCATCCGAGCTACTGCGTTCTGGCGATCCGAAGGCCGTCAATGAGGCGCTTCGCCTGCTGCAAGGAACCGTCTTTTCCTTCAGCATGAAAGTGTGTGGTCACCGCGAAGACGCGGAAGACAACATGCAGGACGTTCTCCTAAAGGCCGTCCCGTACTTGCCGAAGATCGAAAACCCCAGGGCGCTCGCGGTGTGGCTTTACAAGGTGGCACAAAATCGTTGCTGGATGAGCCGTCGGCGCAGCAAGTTCGCGCCCAAAGAGACGATCGCGCTCGAAGACCTGATGCCTGACGCCAGCGAACTGGAGTCGCTAACCGAGGCAGCGCACCGAAGCCCGGAAGCGTCCGTCTTGGCGCGCGAGGATTCTGAACGCGTACAACAGGCTATCCAGAGGATTTCTCCGCAGTACAGAATGATTCTCGTCCTGCACGACATGGAGGAACTTGAGACTTCGGAAGTTGCGCAAATCACCGGTCTGCGCGAAGGGACCGTTCGGGTGCGACTCCATCGGGCGCGCCTTTTTCTTCGTCGCGAACTGTCTCGTACGACGGTCGAACCCAAGCCCACCACGAAACGAGCCCGCACAATTCCGGCCAGTGCCAAACCCCTGCAATGCCGCAAGATGTTTGCGCAGCTTTCGGAATACCTGGACGGCCGCATAGACAATCTTGCTTGCGACCACATTCAGCGGCATTTGCAGGATTGCCCGCCTTGTCTTACCTTTGTTCAGGACCTGGAGCGCACCGTGGAGAGGTGCCGAAAATACGAGGTCCCATGCAAACCGGAGACGGCCGACAGGCTTCGCCAGATGCTTGTGGAAGAGTACGCCCGGGTTCTCGACAAGGTGAAGTCCTCCGTCCATCACGCATGACGGCTCAGCCTACCAAGGCCAAACCGGGACGTTACCGGGAAAATCCCGGCAACGAATCACATTTGGTTCAAACCCTTCCAGAGCCAGATGCCGAAGATGATCAATATAAGCAGGCCGGATGCCGAACCCAAAAGCCGAAGCGGCCACTGTAGCTTCTTCATGCGAACCAGCAGCGCGGTCTGCTCTTTTTCCATGTGGGACTCGGACTGGTCGATGAACAGCTGATTGTCCTCGTGAATACTGAGGGTGCTGCGATAGATCATGAGAACAACAAGAATGGTCGTCAAGACACCCCAAATCACCAGCAGCATTGAAATCAGCGACATAGGACACCTCAGTCTTTCCAGCGGATCCCGACGCGTGTTGCCAGCTAAACCAGACTGCCGCAAACCGCGTTCGTAAGGCCGCTGTGCCGCGTATTATACCCCGTCCGTCGTTTAAGGCACACACCTTATTTACTGTACTGCTTCAGCGGAGCTAAGGACTAATAGCTAACGGCTAATTCTCATTCCGCTTCTGACACCGCCGACGTCGTTAGAGATGTCAAGGCCGACCTACCGTCGAACTCCCCCTAAGTATTTGATTATGCGGCAAATATAATCCTTCCCACATTGTCGGGTTTCACTTCCAAAATTGCTAAAATGTAAGTAGATGGACAAGAATGAATTAGGTTACTACGTAACCTGAACAGATAAGTGCTTGCAGAATCAACGACTTACTTTTGGCCTGATTGAGGCTGATGCGGTAAGTTGTGTATTTGCAACACTTACGTTTTTTCCACAAAGGGGGGGCGTGGCGAGGCGGGGTACAGACCCGGCACATCCCTGGCGCTGACACTAAGGCCGACGCGCAAAGTGTGCAATCAGCGATCATTGGTGAAGATACAGCAATTTGGGAACTACTAGTGAAAAGCGGAAAAGAAACGGGACCTCAGCCAGTAGCTACCCTTTTTCCCATGATCGATTCATGCGACCTCGGGGGCAACTTCCACATCAAAAGTAGGAACGAATCGCGGTCCGACCGGGACCGTGCCTTTGTTATAATCAGACTTTAGAGTAATCCTAGGAGACAAAATGGCCACGACTCCAGATGTAGCAACTAAAACCGCGCCGGTGAATTTTACGGCCAACGCGATTGCCAAGGTTAAAGAGATCATGGCGCAGCAAAATCCTGTCCCCACTGGACTGCGCGTGGGCGTTGCTGGTGGCGGCTGCTCGGGCTTTCAATACTCCATGCAGTTTGAGACCGGTGCAGGAGCAATGGACAAAACCTTCGACTTCGACGGGCTGAAGGTTTATGTTGACGCCACCTCGCTAATGTACCTCTCCGGCGCGACCGTCGATTACGTGGAGACGCTTGAAGGAGCTGGTTTCAAGTTTGAGAACCCCAACGTACGAAGCACCTGCGGCTGCGGATCGTCGTTCCAGGTGTAACCAGAAAACCGGCCCACAAAGGAAAATATTGACCAGGCCCTCGATTACGTCGGGGGCTTTGTCATTAACTCGGTACCCGCCTAACTTGCAAACCATTGTGGCGAGACAGATACCGCGTGCTCGTCAATGACCGGACCGGAAATGGGCGCGGATCGCGATGAATATGCCCGGTCTAAGTCCATCTCCCTTCTCTCCTCGGCACGGCTACAGGCGCTGGAGATGCGTAACAGCGAAAAGACGAGTAGCGTCCCTGGGATGACAAACAAACAAATTATCCAGACAAATGACATTAGATCTCCCTAATGGTTCGAGACAATAGCGTTCCTACCGCAACCCAACTTCGTTGCTACAGCAATCCGACTTCCCTCACCACATCACGTCCGCTTACTTCCTCCCGACCAGTACACGCGTCTTGCGCATAGAGCAACCCCTACGGTCTGGTGTATCGGCTGTAATTGGTGAAGACTTGAGTCGTTCTTCCAACCGCTCGTGCGACTTTCGACTCGTGTGCCGAGCGACACACTTTGTGGGCCGGTGCGGGTTACGCCGTCCAGACAGCCCGCTAAGCCGTCTTAGCTATCTCTGGGGGCAGGTTGAGATCGAAGTTCAGTTCGCAGTCGCGACAGAACTGCCGGCCTCCGCCCGAGGCAACTGTATCGTGGCTCAGGCAGCGTGGGCATTCGGCGCGAGTGAGAGAACTGCCACGCAGAAAAGCCACAGTCAGCAGCATTGAGAAGATCACAACGGTAACGACAACGGCGGCGATCAGCATGGAATACCTCCCTGCCAGAACAGCCCAGTGTCAAACAATAACCCAATCATTCGATGTGCGCGATTTCAGAGCTGTTGCCTGAATTCGCAACCTGTTGCCTGAATTCGCACAAATACTGCACAAATGTGCGCCACGAGAATACCACGGCATGGAAGGGTGGCAAAAGGCCGCTTTATAAAAATAACCACTTTGGCTTCTGTAACGCTTTTCGAAGATTTGCATTTGTTCGTGTGACGGCGCCTCGACGGCGAAAATGACAAACATGTGGAAATCAAAAGCCCTGATACGAATACTCTCGCTGCCTTTGCTGGTGCTGCTGGCACTACCCGCCGTGGCACAGCAGGCCACCCAGCTCACCTTGTCACAGGCAGTCGCGATTGCGCTGGAGAAGAATCCATTGCGCAAAGCGGCAGCAGCCGAGCAAAAGGCGTCGCTGGCTGATATCCGCGCCGCTCGCTCGGCTTTCATGCCGAACGTCACATTTTCCGAAGCCGCTACTCGCGGCAATGATCCCGTCTACGTTTTCGGCACGCGATTGCGGCAGGGGCGGTTCACGGCATCGGATTTTGCCCTCAGCCAGTTGAACCATCCTGCGCCCATCGGTAACTTCGCCACCCGCTTTGGCGGCCAATGGACCCTCTTCGACTCCTTCAATTCAACACTGAACTTCCGGCGCGCCAAGCTGATGAACGAAGCCGCGGTGCAACAACTCGCACGCGTCGATCAGGAAACGCTGTTCCGCGTTATCAAGGCGTTTTACGGTGTTCTGCTCGCTCAAAAACAATTGGATCTTGCCGAAGAAACGCTCAAGACGGCCCAGGCTGTGCTGGATCGCAGCAAAGCCAGAGTTGAGGCTGGCACGGTGGTTGCGTCGGACGCTCTTTCCTCCCAAGTGAATGTCGCAGCACGGCAGCAGGATCTGATTCGCGCGCGCAACGCCGTGGCGTTCGCCAAGGCGCAGTTGAACACAGCTCTGGGCGTGCCTGCCGAGACCGCCTTCGAAACCGCAGAGGCACTGGCCGAGCGCACGCTGCCACCCTTCCCGCTCGACGAGGCTGAGAGCAAGGCCCTGAAACAGCGCCCCGACCTGAAGCAAATCGAATCGCAAACCAGCGCGCAGGAAACGGGCGTGAAACTCGCTAAGGCGGCCTTTGGTCCGAAGGTGAACGCGTTCGGCAGCTGGCAGTTGGACAACGCCGCGTTTGCCGCCAACGGCAGCAACAGTTGGGTCGCTGGCGCCGAGATTCAGATCGACCTCTTCTCTGGAGGACGCAAGCTCGCGCAATTGTCCCACGAGAAGGCGATGCTGGAACGCGCCAACGCAATGAAACAGGCGGCAACGGACAATGTCAGACTCGAAGTCAGGCAGGCGTTCTACGACTACGACGCAGCGCGCCAGATGCTGGACGTGTCGCGGGCATCGGTCACGCAAGCTGAAGAAAGCCTGCGCATCAATCAGAACCGGTACGACGGCGGCCTGACGACCATCACTGACCTGCTGCGAGCGGAAGATGCCGCGCGCGAAAGTCGCACCAATTACTGGGATTCGGTTTACCGCTATCAAACCAGCTTTGCAGCTCTGGAACTCGCTTCCGGGTCGCTCAATCCTCAATCTCCCGTGGTGACACAACAATGAAGACGCGTTACTCGTTTGTTATTGCAATCGCAATGCTGGCCGTAGCTGGGCTGACAGGTTGTACGTCAGAGAAGAATCCGCCCAGCAGCAACGCCGAGGTCGTTCACGACGTCCAGGCGATGACCATTTCGCAGAGCACCGTACCCGATGTTCTTGAATCCGTCGGTACGATTCACGCCGCCGAGACGGCACAACTCTCAAGCCAGATGATGGGCAATGTTGTCGCAGTGACCGTTCGCGAAGGTGACCGGGTGCATCGCGGACAACTGCTTGCGTCGATTGACGAGGCGCAACCGCGCGTCGCGTTGGAACGCGCGCAAGCTGGACTCACCGCCGCCGACCACGAAGTCGCCGCAGTCGCCGCCGAAGCTGTTTTAGCCGATGCAACGATGAAACGCTACCAGATGCTGTTCGACAAGAAGTCCGTTAGCCCACAGGAAATGGACGAGGTGAAGGCTCGCTCTCAGGCGGCAAACGCTCGACATGAGATGGCGCTCTCCAGCCAGGCACAAGCGAAAGCCGCGCTGGCGCAGGCCCGCACTGCATTCGAGTACACGCGAATTGTCGCTCCCTTCGATGGCACGGTGACGGAACGCAAGGTCGATCCGGGCGCGCTTGCGGCTCCCGGCATGCCCCTGCTGACCATCGAAGGTTCGGGACGGTTCCGTCTCGAAGTCAACGTGGACGAGAATGGACTGGGCTACGTCAAACTGGGGCAGGTCGTTCCGGTGGTGTTCGATGCTGTCGCCGATCAACCGTTGACCGGCAAGGTCGTACTGATTGCGCCTGCGGCTGATCCAGGGAGCCGCAGTTTTGTAGTGAAGATCGAACTGCCTGCGGTTCCGGCGCTGCGTTCGGGTCTGTTCGGGCGCGCCCGCTTCCCTAAAGGCGAACGCCGATCGCTGATGATCCCTCGCAACTCTCTCATCCCGCGCGGGCAGTTGCAAACCGTGTACGTCATCGGCGCCGATGGCACCGCGTCGGTACGGTACCTTACGCTTGGCAGTACAAGCGGCGATCAGGTGGAAGCGCTGTCCGGTATCAGCGCGGGAGAGCGCATCGTTGTCGCACCTGGCGAGCGCGATCTGGCAGGCAAGAAAATCGAGGTGAAGGGATGAAGCCGCTTCGGCTCGCAGGACGCATCGCAGGGGCGTTCATCCAATCGAAGCTCACGCCCCTCGTCATCGGCACGGCTCTGCTGCTGGGCATTTTCGCGATTTGGCAAACGCCGCGCGAAGAAGAGCCGCAGATCGTCGTCCCCATGCTCGATGTCATGGTGCAGATGCCAGGGGCGTCGCCGCAGGAAGTCGAGCAGCGCGTCAGCGTGCCGATGGAAAAACTATTGCGCGAAGTGCCGGGTGTCGAGTACCTGTACTCGATCTCGCATCCCGGCATGAGCATGTTGATCGTCCGGTTCTACGTTGGCACGAAAGAAGAAGACGCAATCGTTCGCACTTATAACAAACTGCAATCGAATTACGACAAGATTCCGCCGGGCGTATCGAGGCCGATCGTCAAGGTGCGCTCGATCGACGATGTGCCGATCCTGAGCATGACGCTGTGGGGTCCGAAGTACGACTCGTATCAGTTGCGCCAGATCGCGGGCGAGTTGGAGCATACGGTCAAGCAGGTCGATGACGTCTCTGAAACCCACATTATCGGAGGACAGCCGCGCACTGTGCGTGTCGTGCTCGACACCAACAAGCTTGCCGGTTACGGACTAACGCCGGGTGCAATCGTCAGTCAACTGCAGGCCGCGAATGTTCGCACCGACGCCGGCAGCTTTGCCCAGAACAACAGCGAGTTTCAGGTTGACGCTGGGCGTTTTCTTACTCGCGCCGAGGACTTGCAGCAAATCGTAGTCGGCGTACATGGTGGCCGGCCTGTTTACCTGCGGGATGTCGCGGAGAAACTAGTGGACGGCCCCGCCGAACCGGACAACTATGTCCTGTTCGGCAATGGCAAGGGATCAGGGCAAACGGTTGGCTCGGATTATCCAGCAGTCACGATCACGGTCGCGAAGCGGAAGAGCACGAATGCCACCATCATCGCCGAGCGCGTGCTGCACCGGGTCGATGAACTTCGCGGCAAGACGCTACCCACCGACCTTAACTTGACCGTCACACGCAACTACGGAGAGACGGCAAAGGACAAGTCGGACGAACTGCTTAAGCACCTTCTGATCGCAACGCTCTCAGTCACGCTGCTGATCGCGTTCGCTCTCGGATGGCGCGAATCCGGCGTGGTGTTGATCGCGATTCCCGTAACGCTCGCGCTCACGCTCGCCATCTTCTATTTCTTTGGCTATACGCTGAACCGGGTGACGCTGTTCGCCCTGATCTTCTCGATCGGCATTCTCGTGGATGATGCCATCGTCGTGGTCGAGAACATCGTGCGCCACTTTCGGCTTCCCGAAAACCGCGGCCGCAGCCTCGCGCGCGTAGCCGTTGAAGCCGTGGACGAAGTCGGAAATCCGACCATCCTCGCGACTTTCGCGGTAATCGCCGCGATCCTGCCGATGGCGTTCGTACGCGGTTTGATGGGCCCATATATGAGGCCGATACCGGTTGGCGCGTCAGCGGCGATGGTGTTCTCGTTGGTGGTGGCCTTCGTCGTTTCGCCTTGGGCCGCGCTGCGCCTGCTCAAGCACTATGCTTCCAGCGATAGCGGACATGCGCATGAGGCCGAAGGCTGGACCACGAAACTCTATCGCCGCTTGATGACGCCGCTCATCGAGAACAGCAGGCGCAGAGTAATGTTTCTCGTCGGTGTTGTCGTGCTTCTGCTGGCCGCGGTGGCATTCGTCCCGCTCAAGTGGGTCCGCGTGAAGATGCTTCCCTTCGACAACAAGAGCGAGTTCCAGGTCATCGTCGACATGCCGGACGGCACGACTCTGGAGCAGACGACGCGCGTGACCCAGGCGCTCGGGTCCTACCTCGCCAGTCAACCGGAAGTCGTCAACTATCAGGTCTATTCGGGGACCTCCGGCCCCTACAATTTCAATGGTCTCGTGCGCCATTATTTTCAGCGCTCACAGCCTAATCAGGCGGACATACAGGTCAATCTACTCTCTATTCGTGATCGCAAGGTACAGAGTCACGACATCGCGAAACGCGTTCGCCCGGGACTGCAACAGATTGGGCAACAGTTCGGGGCGCGGATCAAGGTGAGCGAAGTGCCGCCCGGTCCGCCGGTGCTGCAAACACTGGTGGCCGAAGTTTATGGCCCGAACCTCAAAGGCCAGACCGATCTTGCGTCACAGGTGAAGAAGGTCTTCCAGACCACTCCCGGCGTGGTAGACGTTGACTGGTATGTCGAAGATCCTCAAACCAAGTTCGACATGAAGGTCGACCTCGACAAGGCAGCCCTGCACGGTATTAGTGCCGCCGATGTGACCAACACCGTCGGAATCGCTTTGCACGGGGCCGAGGCCGGGTTGCTGCACGCTCCTGAATCGCGCGAGGATATCCCCATCCAGGTGCGGCTCGGGCTTGCGTCGCGGTCAGGCATCGACCAACTTGAAAACCTCAAGCTCCCAACCGCCAGTGGTGGACAGGTATCGCTGCGTGAAGTGACGAACGTCGAGCAAACTACGATTCAGCCGACCATTTATCGCAAAAATCTTCAGCCTGTCGTGTACGTGACGGGTGACGTTTCAGGAGAAGAAGAGAGTCCGGTTTACGCCATCGAGAAAATGAACGATGCCCTTGACAAGTTAAAAGCTCCGGACGGGTATGCCATCGCGCGCTACAACGCTTCGCAGCCCGAGAGCACCGATCACTACGGAATCAAATGGGACGGCGAATGGCACATCACCATCGAGGTCTTCCGCGACCTCGGCCTCGCATTCGCTGCCGTGCTGGTGCTCATCTACGTGCTCGTCGTCGGATGGTTCGGGTCGTTCAAGACGCCGTTGGTGATCATGGCCCCGATTCCGTTGACGCTGGTCGGCATCCTTCCGGCTCACGCGCTTTTGGGCGCATTCTTCACCGCGACATCGATGATCGGCTTCATCGCCGGTGCGGGCATCATTGTCCGAAACTCGATCATCCTGGTGGACTTCATCGAACTGCGCCGCTCACATGGCATGTCCCTGGAGCAGGCTGTCGTGGACGCGGGCGCCGTTCGCTTCCGTCCGATGTTGCTCACCGCCGCCGCCGTCGTCGTGGGCGCCAGCGTGATCCTGTTCGACCCCATCTTCCAGGGACTGGCGTTGTCGCTCATGGCCGGTGAAGTCGCCTCGACCGTGCTTTCGCGAATGGCGGTTCCAGTCCTTTATTACATGAGTGAAAAGGGTTCGCTACCACCTGCGGCTCATGTCCACGCCCCGGAAAATGTCGCGGAATGCGATCAGGCTCAATGCGAATTATCCGAACAAGGTTCACACTGAAAAGGAGAATGTGATGACGGTTGAAAGAGGTCTTCGGCTGATGGCTGGAGTTGTTATCCTGGTATCGATGGCACTCGCTCACTATGTATCGCCGTACTGGTACTTTGTGACGGCGTTCGTGGGACTGAACCTGCTTCAGTCAGCCTTCACCAACTGGTGTCCGGCGATGGTAATTCTTCGCAAGCTGGGCTTGCCCGATGCCGCGGAGAAAGTTAACGCGTCGGCAGCGGGCCGCAATTAGAATTCATACGCCAGGGGAGAACAGAACATGGAAGTAATCGTCGATCATCTCGGGGCAGTGCAGTTCGAGATCACAGCCCGCAAGCACAAAATCGTTTGCGACCAACCAGCGGAAAACGGTGGCTTTGACGAAGGCATGACCCCTCCGGAATTGCTTCTCGCATCGCTGGCCTCTTGCGCTGGATTCTACGCGGCGCAATACCTTCGTAAGCATGTGCCAGAAGTGAAGCAGGGCACGAGAGTCCGCGTGACCGCGGAAAAGGCAAAGAACCCAGCGCGCCTGGAGAATTTCCGGATCGAGGTACAGGTCCCGATTCAACTCACGGAAGAGCATCAGAGAGGAATCGAAACGGCGGTCCACCACTGCCTGATTCACAATACCTTGCTCAATCCACCGAAGATCGAGTTGGACGTGAAAAGCCTTGCGCTCGCCGGAACTGAATAGCACCGCTGGCAACACCGCTCGGCGTTGCCAGCGACTTTTACGCCTACGCCGTAGGCTGAAGAAGTGCTCCTAAGATCACTTGCTCAATTTGTGTTGTGCGGCGGGTACTCCCTTTAGAATAGTAAACAGGGAAAACTTAGCGAGCACGATCAATGAAGCAATCGCGTGCGAGCGTCACTGACTCTTGCACGTTCACAAAGGAGCGCAGTATTGATTTCGCGAATTCGTTGCCTATTGCTTGGCCTTATTGTTCTAATCGGCTGCTTTGCCTACGCGGATAGCTCATTTGACCTTTCCGGACCTCGGATGGAAGTGAAAGTGACCCGGGCAGGCAAGACTCTGCCCATATCCGAAGTACCCAATTTGCAGCCTGCCGACAGGTTGTGGATTCACCCCGCGTTTCCGGATAGCGAGTCTGCGCACTACCTCCTGGTCGTTGCGTTTCTTCAGGGAGCCACCAATCCCCCGCCGGACAAGTGGTTTACAAAAGCCGAAACGTGGGCACCGCAGGTGCGCCAGGAAGGTATTGTTGTTACCGTGCCTGAAAACGCGGAGCAGGCCCTTTTCTTCCTCGCTCCACAAACTGGAGGCGATTTCGGCACGCTGCGCTCGGCCGTTCAGGGAAAGCCCGGCGCCTTTGTACGCGCAGCCCAGGATCTGTCCCTCGCCAGCCAGAGCCGTTTGCGGCTCGATAAGTACTTGAATGCCATTCGCGACAATTCGACCAAAGATCCTCAAACGCTTCATGAGCGGTCCACGCTGCTCGCTCGCAGCTTGAAAATCAAGCTTGACGAACAATGTTTCGACAAGCCCAGTGAGCAGCAAGCACCTTGTCTCATGCAGAACTCCGATCAAATGGTTATGGACGACGGGCATGGTCAATCCATGCTGGCCTCACTCTCCTCAGGGCCGCAGGCCGATTTGCTTGGAGCGGTGAGTGCCACAAGGCCCTTTGGCGGAGGCACCTATAGCCCCTACGTCGGGGTAATCGTGGATGTGGCAAAAGTATTGGAAAACTTTCACACTGCCCAGTTCCAGTACATTCCAGCACTCGCTTTGCCCAAAAAAGAGCAGTTGCACCTGAAACTCAACAATCCGCCGTCATTTCACAAGCCGAGATCTGTGCTGGTTGCGGCCTTGCCTCCGGTGAAACCGGCTTCTCCGCCCCTGCTCGCCGCACTTGAACCAAAGCAGGTGTACTGCGCGCAGAATCCATTGCTGGCATTGCCCATCGAAGCGTCCCCATTGATCTTCGCAACGGAACTCGCGCATGACTTCACCCTGAATGTTCAGACCAGGGCGGGCAAGACCATGAAAATTCCCGTGAAGCCCGATGCCGCACGCGGTGGATTCGTGCCCGACGGTCCCCTTCCGAAATTGGAGGGTCTCGGCTCCGACGTGAGCGGCACTCTGCACGGAAGCTGGGGTTTTGAGAGTTTCGCAGGGCCTGCGTTCCATCTAGTAAACGCTCCGACTGCCGCCCGATGGGGACTTTCCGCCGAGGACGAGAGCTCTCTCATCGTTGGACGCGAAGACACTTTTCATTTGCATTCGGAGATCGCGGCCTGTGTTGAGGACATTACTGTCAAGGATCAGCAAAACAAACCCGCAAAAACAACCTGGAAAATGGTCGCGCCCGACGACATTGAGGTAAAAGTGTTTCTGGCGGACGCCGAGCCGGGCAGCGCAACGCTGGCGGTAAAACAATTCGCCTCGACGAAATCAACCGATGTACCTCTGCACACATATTCTCCGGCATGCCATCTCGACCAATTCACAATTCATGCCGGTGACCTACAAGGTGTACTCAAAGGCACCCGCCTGGACCAGGTCGCGAGTGTTGACATCGATGGCACGCACTTTCTGCCGGCAAACTTGACCCACGTTGGGAAGCTCGATGAACTGAGTCTTTTGGCGCAGCATGTGCCAGGGGCAGGCTTTCAGGCAGAGCAAAAACTCACGACTCACGTAAACCTGAAGGACGGACGCGTGCTCGAAATTCAATCCGCTGTTGAGCCGCCGCGCCCGAAGCTGGCCTTGATTAGTAAGCGCATTCAAGCCGCGCCCTCTGTGCTTCGCCTTGGAAACCCGGACGACTTGCCGATGGACGGCCACATCTCCTTTTTCGTAAGGTCTGAGACACCGGCAACATTTTCGCGTGACGAAAAGATCGAAGTTGCCGGCACGGATGGTTCCTTCCACGCCATCTTGAGTTTTGCTGACAAGAATCTTTCCTTCCAGGATACGCAGACAGTGATAGCCGTTCTTGACCCGCTCAAGAGCTTCGGTGATTCTGCCTTTGGGCCGCTTCAATTCAGGCCGCTGCTGGCGGATGGTGCCGCAGGGGACTGGCAACCGCTCGCGCACCTTGTCCGAGTTCCTCATCTCAAGGAAGTACGGTGTCCCGATGATCCCGAAAAGCAATGCGCGCTGAGTGGCGAGATGCTCTACTTGATCGACTCGATCGCCTCTGATAGAAACTTCGCGCACGCTGTGTCCGTACCCTCCGGCTTCGCAGACACGAGCCTCATGGTGCCGCCCCCAAATGGAACAATTCTGTACCTAAAACTTCGAGACGATCCCACTACGATCAACACTGCTGCTCTTCCGGTGCTGCCTGCGGAGCAGGACACAGACCGATCAGTAAGATAAAACCGCGTGTCCTTTGTTCTGTTCAGTCACGCACGGTGCTTCGAGGTAGTAAAATGGGCTCTCGTTTCTGAGCGTGTCTCTTTATGGCAACTGTCGAACGAACAATACGTGTCTTCGTGGTCGACGACGAGCAAGCCTTGGCCGATACGCTGACCGCTATGCTGCGAGACGAAGGCTTTTCGGTCGAGACGTTCTACGACAGCAGGCCAGCCTTCCAGCGTGCCCTGGAGTCTCCGCCCGATGTAGTCGTGACCGATTTCTCCCTACCGAGTTTCGACGGTCTGAAACTGGCGGCACTTCTCGAAGAACACTGTCCCGGCTGCCGGGTGATTGTGATCTCTGGGCACTCCGATTTCTTACAAATGGATCCGGGCTCCAATCATCCCACACTGGAAAAGCCGGTTGCCCCCGGCGTGCTGATCGAATGTATAAGAAGGTCGGCGCGCTGATCGGACGGGCGCCCTCAAATACAATATGAAAACTATGCGGCAATCGGTCAACATCGATCGCGAAATCACACGTAAGCTTCAAGCCTACGCACAGGCGCACCTTAAAGATATGGTAGCCGACGTGCGCCGACTGGTGGAACTTGAGTCCCCAAGCCGGAACAAGCAAGCCGTGGATCGCTGCGGTGAGTTCATCGCGGAACGCTTCGCCCAGCTGGGCGGAAAAGTGAAAGTGCACAAGCATCGCGACTTCGGAAATCAATTGCAGATCGACTTCCCCGCCCCGTCCCGAAAAGGGCTGAAACCGATTTTGCTGCTGGGGCACTACGACACTGTCTGGGAGATGGGCACGCTGGCGACAATGCCCTTCCGCGAGGCACAGGGACGCCTGTGGGGGCCCGGCGTGTTCGACATGAAGACCGGCATCGCCATAGCGATCCATGCCATTGGTGCGATGCGCGGGGTCAGCGATGGCCTGCCGCGACCCGTCACCGTGCTGCTGAATCCTGACGAGGAGATCGGCAGCCCTGCATCACGAAGAATCACGGAGCAGCTTGCGAGGAAGTCCGCCGCAGTCCTGGTGCTCGAACCGGCTCAGGGGCTTGACGGCAAAGTGAAGACAGCACGAAAGGGAGGCGGCGGTTTCACGATCAAAGTCACCGGCGTCGCCGCACACGCGGGGCTGGATTTCGAAAAGGGACAGAATGCCGTGCTGGAACTCGCACATCAGATCGCACGGGTCAGCGGGTTCACCGACCTCTCGCGGGGACTGACGGTGAGCGTCGGCGAAGTATGCGGGGGAACACCGGCGACGAACGTGGTGCCAGCACAGGCCCAGGCGAAATTCGACGTTCGAATTGCGCGAATGAAGGACGGACCAGTTATCGAGAAGAAGTTCCGGTCGCTGCGCCCGTTCAACCGGAAGTGTACGGTCGAGGTGACCGGCGAGATCAATCGCCCGCCACTGGAACGCACAACCCAGGTTGCAGCGCTTTATGAACTCGCGCGCGCCGTCTATTCCGCACTCGGCTGCAAACTGGGCGAGGCAGCGGTGGGCGGCGGCTCGGACGGCAATTTCACCGGCGCACTCGGCATTCCCACTCTCGACGGCCTTGGGGCCGTGGGCGAAGGCGCTCACGCCAGCAACGAATCCGTGGTCGTATCCGAGTTGCCGATGAGGGTGGCGTTGGTCGCAGGCTTAATCGGCAGGATTGGCGATTAGTGCACAGTCCTTTATCTAAGGCCTGAATTCTTTGACTCACCCAGCCAAGGTGACTAGAATCGAAGATGGAAGAATTGCCGGAGGCGCAGAACTTGCGCGTGCTGGAAACCTCGGTGGGAGAAGAGTTATGGAAGGCTTATTTCAGCCGATGCATCTGCTCGTCATTCTGATTATTTGTCTGCTCATTTTTGGCCCCGGCAAACTCAAGGACCTTGGCAAAGGCCTGGGGGAGGGCATTCGCGGCTTTAAGGACGCGATCAAGGATGACGGCAAGAAGGACGTCGCGACTGGTGCTTCTCAAAGCAAGCCAGGGGACGACAAAAAGCCAATTGGGTAGTCCCTCTACTTTGCCGCGTGCTGCCGGAGCATCCTGCACACGAGCGCCACAGGAAGACCCACGACATTGAAATAGCAGCCGTCTATTCGGGGAATCCAGCGCGATGCGATTCCCTGAATAGCGTATGCGCCCGCCTTATCCATCGGCTCACCGCTACTGACGTACGCCGCAATTTCCGCATCGCTCAACTTGTCGAAGACCACTTCTGTCTTTTCCGAACAGGTATCCTCGAAGTTCGGCCCGATCAAGCACAAGCCTGTCGTGACATGGTGACGCCGGCCGGAAAGCATTCGCAACATGCGCGCCGCATCGCCCTCATCGGTTGGCTTACCTAAGACGTGCTCGTCCACGACGACGACCGTGTCAGCGCCGAGAACTATCGGGCCTTCGCTCGGCCCTGCTGGGCGAGGTGAGTTGCCGTCCATGATCCGGTCGAAAATGGCGCGGGCCTTTTCGCGCGCGAGGCGAATGGCGAACTCTGTTGGAGGCTCGCCATCGAGGCGGGTTTCGGGAATGTCGGCGGGGCAGACCGTGAATTCAAAGCCGGCGTTACGCAGCAATTCCTGCCGGCGCGGAGATGCAGATGCGAGAACGAGCATGAATCAAAGGTATCATTTAACGCGGTTTGCCCAGAGATGTATACCGTCCCATGCTTGAACACCGCCGACGTCGTTAGAGATGTCAACCCCCTCCAACCGCAAAGTTCAACCTAAGCTGCTGATTACACAGCAAATATAATGTGTGCGCTCCTGTCGGGTTTCCCCCCGCAAATTGCTAAAATGTAAGTAGATGGGAACAAGAATCCAAGGTTACCAAGGTAATCTGATGCAGATAAAGCTCGATTTATCAACGAGTTACATGTCGCTTCGTTAAGCTGAAACGATAACCCCTTTGATTGCAATACTTACGAAAATTTTCCGCAGGGGGTACTTGGGATGCCTGGGTTACACCCGAGCACGAGAACATGCGCGTCAACTGTCATCACAGCGTGGAACGGCTGGATGAGATACAGCAATGCGGGAATCGCTCCAGTCACGAGTTGGTGATTTGGTGAGTGACGATTGAAGACACAGAATCCAAATCGTCAATCGCCAAATCACCAACTCGTCAATGTCACCAGGCGTTCTGGCGGTTCTTCTCGTAAGCGGTGATCTGGTCTGCGTACCGGAGTGTGAGTCCGATGTCGTCGAGTCCGTTCAATAGGCAGTTGCGCCGGAAGGCGTCGAGTTCGAATTTAGTGGAAAAGCCGGAGTCGTCGCTCACGGTGCAGTTTTCCAAATCAACCGTCAGTTTGTAGCCCTCGATCTGCTTGGCCTTGCGCAACAGTTCGGCAACCTGAGCTTCGCCCAGTTTGACAATCACGATGCCGTTTTTGCCGCAATTATTGGCGAAGATGTCGGCGAACGAAGGCGCGATGATGGCACGGAATCCGAAGTCGGCCAGCGCCCACGGAGCATGTTCGCGCGACGACCCGCAACCAAAGTTCTTGTCCGCAATCAGCACGCTGGCGCCTTTGTAGCGCGGCTGATTGAGTTCAAAGTCCGGCTTAGTGGTGCCGTCGGAATTGAACCGCCAATCGTAGAAGAGGAACTCGCCGAAGCCGGTTCGCTCGATACGCTTCAAAAACTGCTTCGGGATGATCTGGTCCGTATCAATGTTGGCGCGCTCGATCGGAGCCGCCAGTCCTGTATGTACGTGAAATGCCTGCATCGTTCAGCCTCGATATTCCCAGTTGCGGACGTCGGTAAAGTGCCCAGTAATGGCGGCAGCAGCTGCCATTTCCGGGCTGACGAGGTGCGTGCGTCCACCACGTCCCTGCCGGCCTTCGAAGTTGCGGTTGCTGGTGGAAGCGCAGCGCTCGCCTTCGGTCAGAATGTCGGCGTTCATGGCCAGACACATCGAACAGCCAGGCTCGCGCCACTCAAAACCGGCGGTTTGGAAGACCTTGTCCAGTCCTTCATTCTCCGCCTGATCTTTCACACGGTGCGACCCTGGAACCACCATGGCGCGCACCTTTGAGCTCACGTGATATCCCTTTGCGATTTGAGCCGCGGCACGAAGGTCTTCGATCCGCGAGTTCGTACACGACCCGATAAAGACGCGATCAATCGCGATCTCCTCGATAGGAACATTCGCCGCCAGTCCCATGTACTCGAGCGCTCTCACGCCGGCCTGCCGTTCGGATTCGTCGCGCGCGACCTTCGGGTCGGGCACGCAACCAGTGACGGGTGCAACCATCCCGGGACTCGTACCCCAGGTAACGAACGGAACCAGCTTGCCGGCATCGATCTTGACAACGGTGTCGAACTTCGCGCCGTCATCGGTCTTGAGCGTGCGCCAGTAGGCGACGGCCTTGTCCCACTCAGCGCCCTGCGGAGCGAAGCGTCGTCCTTTGACGTAGTCGAAAGTAGCTTCGTCGGCGGCAATCATGCCCGCGCGAGCACCAGCCTCGATACTCATGTTGCAGAGCGTCATGCGGCCTTCCATCGAGAGAGCGCGAATTGTTTCGCCCGCGAACTCGATTACATGTCCCGTGCCGCCGTCCGTACCGATCTTGCCGATAATGCTGAGCGCCAGGTCTTTTGCGGTTACGCCTTTGGGCAGTTCGCCCTCAACCTCAATCAGCATGGTGCGCGGTTTTTCTTGAGGCAAACACTGCGTCGCCAGAACGTGCTCGACTTCGGAAGTCCCAATGCCAAATGCCAGCGAGCCGAAGGCACCGTGGGTGCTCGTGTGGCTGTCGCCGCAGACAATCGTCATGCCCGGCTTGGTGATGCCCAGTTCCGGACCGATCACGTGCACGATGCCCTGGTCCGGCGAACCGATGTCGAACAACTCGATGCCGAACTCCTTGCAGTTGTTGCGCAGAGCTTCGATCTGGCGCGCGGCGATTTCGTCCGTGATCGGCAGATGATTGGGCGTGGTCGGAACATTGTGGTCCAATGTTGCCTTCGTCCGCTCGGGCACGCGCACACGGCGGCCAGCAGCCCGCAGTCCATCGAAGGCCTGCGGCGACGTCACTTCGTGAACGAGCTGCAGATCGATATAAAGGAGCGCAGGCTCGCCCTCGGGCTGACATACGACGTGCGCGTCCCACAACTTTTCAAACAGTGTTTTTGCCATTTCGTTACTTCCTCGCCGCGGCGGTTTTCGCCGCGGACTTGGTCAGCGCGTCTGCGATCAAGCTGCCCATCTTTTCGGTGCCGACGGTTTTTTCTCCGGCAGCCGCAATGTCTTTCGTACGATATCCGGCGTCGAGGACGCTGGTAATCGCCGCCTCGACCTCGCGCGCTTCCTGCTCCAGTCCAGCCGTATGCCGCAGCAGCATGGCTGCCGAAGCGATCGCGCCGATCGGATTCGCAATTCCCTGCCCCGCGATGTCCGGCGCCGAGCCGTGGACCGGCTCGTATAGATCAACAGTGCCGCCGATCGTTGCCGAAGCCAGCGTGCCGAGCGAACCGGTGATGACCGCGGCTTCGTCGGAAAGAATGTCGCCGAACAGGTTCTCGGTCAGGATGACGTCAAAACTTGCAGGCTTGGTGACCAGCCGCATCGCGCACGCGTCAACGTAGAGATGCTCCAGCGTGACGTCGGGATATTCAGCAGCAACGGCGATCACGACCCTGCGCCAGAGCTGCGAAACTTCCAGCACGTTGGCCTTGTCCACCGAGGTGACCTTCTTGCGGCGGCCTTGCGCGATCTTGAACGCAATGTGCGCCACGCGCACGACTTCACTCTCGGAGTACTTCATTGTGTTCCAGCCCGAGGGATCGCCGTCGTGCGAGAATCCGCGTGGCTGGCCGAAATACAACCCGCCCAGCAGTTCGCGGACGGTCATGATATCGGCGCCTGCAACCACGTCCGGGCGCAAGGGCGAAGACGACGCCAGTGCCGCATAGCAGCTTGCGGGACGCAGGTTGGCGAATCCGCCCAGCGCTTTGCGCAAGCCCAGCAACCCGGTCTCGGGCTTCTTTGCCGGAGGCATCGAATCGAATTCCGGAGCGCCCACGGCACCCATCAATACGGCATTGCTTTGCAGACAGGTATCAATCGTTTCCTGCGGCAGTGGAACATCGTGCTTGCGAATGGCAACGCCACCGATGAGCCGCGTTTCATACGCCAATTCGTGACCATGCAGTTGGGCCACGACATCCAGGATATGCACGGCCTCGCGAGTTACCTCGGGACCGATGCCGTCTCCTGGCAACAGTGTGATCTTCATTTTCATGATGGTTAGTTCTACGGAGCCAAGCCGAGAATTGTCTCTGATTCTACACTATGCCCGCGCGGAATTGGTGCGCTCAGACTGAGTCTCGGGCTTATCCACTCCCGGCAGATCGTCCGGGAACTCCTCGCGCATGATGGCCAGCAACTGCTGATCATCGACGGTCTTCGATGCGTCGGCAAAGTTAATGAAACGGCGATAGAGACGATCCAAATCGCGCCGCTCCAGCGTGAAGCCGATCTGCTCGTAGCGCTTGCCCAGAGCGTGACGGCCCGAGTGCTTGCCCAGCACGAGCGTGCTGTCGGGTACGCCGACCGATTTAGGAGTGATGATCTCGTAAGTCAGCGGGTTCTTGATCATGCCGTCCTGGTGAATGCCCGCTTCGTGCGCAAACGCATTGCGTCCGACGATCGCCTTGTTGGGCTGTACGGCTACACCCGTCAGTTCGGTGAGCAACTGGCTGCTGCCAAAAAGATGCTCGGTATGGATGTTCATGTCATAGGGCATCGCGTCCGAGCGTACACGCATGGCCATCACGAGTTCTTCCAGCGCTGCGTTGCCGGCGCGCTCGCCGATGCCGTTGATCGTGCATTCGATCTGCCGCGCTCCTGCCTCGATGGCGGCGATGGAGTTGGCGACAGCCAGTCCGAGATCATTGTGACAATGCGTGGAAATCACGACCGGCTTCGACTTCATGCGGTCACACACGGTGCCGATCACGCGCGACATCTCTCGCGGAATCATGTAGCCGACCGTGTCGGGAAGGTTTACCACCGACGCTCCGGCCTCGACTACCGCTTCAGTCACTTCGCACAGGAACTCGATTTCCGTGCGGGTCGCGTCCTCGCAGGAGAACTCGACGTTCTTAGACAACGCATAGGCCAGGCGCACGGATTCGACGGCGCGCTGCAATGCCTGCTCGCGCGTCATCTTGAGCTTGAATTGAAGATGAATGTCCGAGGTTGCAATGAAGATGTGCAGACGCGGGCGCGTGGCGGGCTTCACGGCGCGCCATGCACACTCGATGTCGCGCTCGTCGCAGCGTGCGAGTGCGGCCACTTCAGGACGTTTAATTTCGCGCGCGATGGCTTCGACGGACTCGCAGTCGCCCTCCGAGGCAATCGGGAAGCCGGCCTCGATGATGTCCGCGCCGAGGCGGTCGAGTTGGCGGGCCATCCGTAGTTTTTCGTCCAGGTTCATGCTGCAACCCGGAGACTGTTCGCCGTCGCGAAGAGTTGTGTCGAAAATGGCTACGTGGTCACGCTTCATCGTAATCCTCCTGAAACTATGTCGTATTTAGACAGGGTCTCCCGCTTAGGGGAATAAGGCAAGCTAATAATAGTTTGGCGATAGCAAAGATTAGCTTATAGTATAAGCGAAGTTCAATCACACACGCGCGGATCGGCATGGAGGGAATGATGGATCTGAGCCAACTCGAAACGTTCCTGGCAGTTGCTCAAGAGGGAGGCTTCTCACGTGCCGCCAAGAAGTTGTTCCGTACTCAGCCAGCCATTAGCCAGACCGTGCGCAAGCTCGAAGTCGAGATCGGTGAGCCTTTGTTCGACCGGTCCTCGCGCGAAGGGGTGCTGACCGACGCTGGCGAAGTATTGCAGAGCTATGCTCAAAAATTGCTCAACATGCGCGAAGAGGCCAAGGGTGCTCTGGACGAGTTGCGCAAGCTGCAGCACGGTAAAGTCACCATCGCGGCAAACGAGTTCACATGTCTCTACCTGCTGCCGTTGCTCGACGAATTCCGTCGTCTCTGCCCCATGATCAAAGTGACCGTACAACGGTCGCTGGCCAGCCGGTTAGTGGAAGAACTGCTGAACCACAACACGGAGCTGGGCGTACTGACCTTTCGCCCTGACGATCCGCTGGTGCGCTCGATCATCGTGTACCGTGACGATCTTGCGTTCGTAGTTCCGGCCACGCATCCGCTCGCGTCACAGAAGAAAGAGGTCACGATCAAGCAGTTGGGAGCCGAATGCTTCATCGCGCACAACGTGCCCTCGCCTTACCGCGCGCGAGTAATCGAGACGTTCAAGCGGAAGCGCGTGCCTCTGCACATGGACGTGGAATTGCCCTCGATTGACGCCATCAAGAAGTTTGTGGCGTGCCGTAACGGCGTCGCGCTGCTGCCCGGCATCTGCGTGCAGTCGGAAGTCGAGCGCGGTGAGTTGGTGGCGCTTGAGGTGCCGGAGTTGCGGCTTGAGCGCAAACTCCGAATTGTCTACCGAAACGAGGCCAGCCTGTCGCACGCAGCACGCGCGTTCCTCAATGTGGCGGAATCGTTTGCGCGCAACAAGGGTGGACGATACCTCTTCAAACCCGAGCCTATTGGCACGGAGGAGTAGCGCAGTCGCACGTGCTGCATAATGGTTCAAATGGGAAGTCCGATCAAATCCGGATGGGATAGCTTCTCGCGCGTGAACGCCAGTCAGCGGTGGCGCAAGCCCTCCGCCGCCATGGGACGTGCGCTGACGGAAACGATCGTGGCCGAGGGACACATTGAACCGGGCATGATTGTGCTTGACATCGCCTCGGGCTCTGGTGAGCCAGCTATCTCCGTGGCCACTCTACTGAACGGTACGGGCCGCGTGGTGGCGACCGACATCTCACCCGCGCCATTGAAAGTGGCCGAGCAGCGCGCCTGCGAACGGGGTCTGACCAATATCGAGTTCCACGTTGCCGACGTACATCAGCTTCCATTCGCCGATGCTACTTTCGATCGAGTACTTTGCCGGCAGGGCGTGATGTTCTTCGCCGACCTGCCGCGAGCGCTTGGCGAGATCCGTCGCGTGCTGAAACCGGGTGGACGCCTGACACTTCTAGCATGGGGCCCCATGCAGCAGCCGTACTTCGAAACAACCATCGGCACGATTCTGCGGATGTTTCCGGAGTTCACGCCGCCCGCCTACGCGCTCACGATGTTCAAATTCGGTGAACGGGGCACACTCGCCTCGGCACTTCGCGAAGCGGGTTTTGCATCCGTCGAGGAAGACTTGCGTGAACTGCCGTGGAACTGGCCTGATACTCCGGAAGAATTGTGGGCATACTTCCAGGAAGTGACAGTTCCGTTCAAGCCGCTGTTTGAAGCGATCCCGATGGCGCGGCGCGACGAAGTGAAGGCACAGGTGCTCCAAGCGCTCAGGGACCGATATGACGGCCGCGAAGTTAAATTCAACGCTGCCGTGGTGCTCGCTTCCGCAACCCTGTAATCACTTTTCCTCCGGACCGGCGACGAATTCGTAGCCCAGCCCACGAACCGTGCGCAGGTATTTGGGCTTGGCGGGATCGGGTTCGATGTAACGGCGAAGACGCACGATGAAATTGTCGATGGCGCGCGTGTCCGTGTCCTCGCGGAGGTTCCACACGTTCTCCAAAATCGCCTTGCGCGAAACCGGATGGCCGTTGTTGCGAATCAGATAGCGCAGCAAATCCGACTCCATCAGCGTTAACTGAACGACGCGCTCACCGGTGCGCAATTGTAGTCTTTGAAAATCCACCTCGTTGCCGTCAAATGTATACACATCCGGCGCGACGGGCTCAGAAGGGACTGCCGGAGCATTGCGCAACCAGTCCTTGCGTCGAAGTAGACTTCCCAGGCGCGCGATCAGAATTTCTAAATTGAATGGCTTGGGGAGGTAATCGTCGGCGCCAGACTCGAATCCCTTGAGCACGTCCTCGGGACGCGACCGCGCCGTCAGCATTAGTAGCGGAATGAAATTCTGCGCGGCTCGCAGTTCGCTGGCAACCGTGAATCCATCGATGCCGGGCAGCATGATGTCGAGCACCAAGACGTCGAAGTTCTGCTTCTGTTTCAACAGGAGGGCAAGCGCCTCTTCTCCGTTGTCCGTGACCTCGACAAAGTGGCCTTCGGATTCGAGATTGAACCGGAGTCCCTGCGCCAGATGCGCCTCGTCCTCAACAATCAGTATGCGGCTCATACGCGATACACCCTCGGGAGGCGAATGGTAAACGTGCTGCCCTGGCCAACGCCGTCACTTTCGGCGAAGGCGTCGCCTCCGTGACGTTGCGCGATCGAGCGCACGATGAAGAGACCCAGTCCGGTTCCCTTAACCTGCCCCACGCGGGGAAGATGGACCCGATAGAAACGTCTGAAGATGCGCTTCAGTTCGGAGCTGGGAATGCCGATGCCGCTATCCCGAACCTGCAACAGCACGGTATCGATTCTTGGGGTGACCAGGTCGACAGTGATTTTCTTTTCCGCCCCCGAGTACTTGATGGCGTTATCGATCAGATTTGAGAGGGCCGTGCACAACTCTTCCGGATTGCCCGATACCGTGATTTCCTCCGAAGGCCCGCTGCCGAAGCGGAGAGCGTCGCCATTCAACTTGTGCCGCAAGCGGGCCAGCTCAACTGTTTCCTTCGCGATCTTCGAGAAATCCAGTTGCTGCCAGTCCTTTCGCTTGTCCCCGCGCTCGCGGACCTCGCTGGCCTTCAAGACCTGCTCGACGGTCCCTAGCAGGCGGTCGGTGTCTTCGATCATGATGCGGTAGAATTCGCGGCGCTGTTTCTCGTCAACAGTTCGGCGCTCGAGCGTTTCCAGATAAAGGCGTATGGAAGCGATGGGCGTTTTCAATTCGTGCGTGACGGAATTCAGAAAGCTGTCCTGCTGTTCGTTGCGGCGGATTTCACGCACCAGAAAAATCGTATTGAGAACCAGGCCGGCAATGATGAAGCAGAAGAAAATCACGCCGAGCACGAGCGGCACGACCTCGCGCCAGTTGAGGATGATCCAGGTGATGTTGAGCGCTACGGCGAGCGCGACCATGCACGCGCCCAGCGTTATGAAGAACGCGATCGTTTTGGTGCGGCGGGCAATTTGCACGGTCTGATTGTAATAACCCAGCGAGCAAAAGAAAACCGCGGGCGCGTCACCCGCGGTGTCTTTGCCTCGGTTGAAACTAGTCGCCGGTTACGGCTGCCGCTACTTTTTCCGGACGCGGCGCGAGCGGCGTCACGTTCAGTTTGGTCGCCTCGTTCAGCCGTGTTTGCTTTATGTCCCAGGCCAAACCAAGCAGGCGCAGGGCAGAAATCCCGTACCAATTCAGGTCGAACTCGTACCATGCAAGCCCATGACGCGCCGATTGCGGGTGCGCGTGGTGATTGTTGTGCCAGCCCTCGCCGAAGGTCAACATGGCCACCCAGAAACTGTTCTTCGACGTATCGGTGGTGAGAAAACGCCGACTACCCCACATGTGCGTGGCCGAATTCACCAGCCAAGTCAAGTGCAGTCCCACGACAGTGCGAAGGAAAATGCCCCACAGCACGTACTTCCATCCGGCAACCGCAAGGATAATAATGCCGAGCGCGGTGATCGGAACCCAATGCCATTTGCTGATCCACGTGTGAAACTTGTCTTTGCGCAGGTCGGGCACATAAGGCAACAGCTCGGTGGACTGGTTGTGAAATGCTCGCCCGGTGATGATCCAGCCGGCGTGCGCCCAGAATCCTCCGTCGCGCGGTGAGTGGGGATCGCCCTCTTTGTCCGAGTTCTGATGATGAACCCGATGGGTCGCCACCCAGAAGAATGGACCGCCTTCGAGGGCCAGGGTCGCGCAGAGGGTCAGGAAATATTCAACCCACTTCGGGCACTTGTAGCCCCGGTGCGTCAGCAGGCGGTGATACGCCATTCCGATGCCCAGGCTCCCGGCGATCCACCACAGGACAATGGCTAGTGCCAGCGCCTTCCAAGTGAAAAAGAACAGTGCCGCAACGGCGCCGGCGTGAAATGCCAGCATGAAGAAAGTCGTAAGCTTGCTGATCGGCTCCCTGAAGGTCCTGTCGTTCGGTAAAACGTTCCGCAAAAAACTCATGTGCCCGCTCCCCCAATGAACATTGATTGGCGCGTTCACGTTTGGGACGCAACGGCTTTGTAATACTTGTGTAATCGCCGGAGCGGATTTGGGCGATTATTCCCAGTGTAATTTGCCGGGACGGTTTGTCACTATTTTGAGGATAGTACTAGCAACGGGCAACTCGTAACTGGTAACTTGTTCGCATGGCACGCGCACCAAGTTTTGCCGGAGTCATTCTCGCCGCGGGCGAATCGTCGCGCATGGGACGCGATAAAGCTCTGTTGACCTTGCACGGGCAAACGTTTCTTGCCGCAGCCATTGATTCTCTGAGCATGGACACGGAGCTTGTGATCGTCGTCGCAGGCCAGAACGCGGACGTACTAACGCCCATCGTGGATGCCAATGGCGCTTTTCTTGTCGTCAATCCCGCGCCCGCGTGCGGACAGTTCAGTTCGTTGCAGGTCGGCTTACAGGCAGTTCTGGACCGCGGCCGTGATGCGGCGGTGATTACGCCGGTGGACCGTCCACCGGTGCGGCGCGAGACTGTGGCGCAGTTAAAGGAAGCGTTCGAGTGCGCCATCAACCAAGGGAAATGGGCTGTCGTCCCCGAGCACAACGGCAAACACGGGCACCCGATTGTTGTGGCGCGCGAAATGATTACTGCATTTCTGATCGCTCCGACAACAGCCAATGCGCGTGAGGTCGAGCACGCGCATCAATCGCGTATTGCGTACGTAACGGTTGATGATCCCGCGGTCGTTTCCAATATCGACACGCCTGAAGATTATGAACGCATCAAGACGATTGGGTAGTTTGGATGATTGAAAAGACATTTCCAATCTGCGAGTTGTGTCTCTAGAATTAGCTAATTACCAGATTTCAAATTACCCAATTTCCCAATTACGACATACCCAATGACTCCAATGATTCAGCCTGCAAATACACCCCCGACCGAAACACTTAGCCCGCGCGCCGAAGCGTTCGTCGCGAAGGTACTTGCTTTCGATTTGCGCCTGGCCTGCTTCGATTGCGACGGTACACTATGGTCCGGCGACGCTGGCGCCGACTTCTTCTACTGGGAAATCGAACAGGGACTGCTCCCGAAAGACGTCGTGGCCTGGATTCGTCCGCGTTACGAGGACTACAAGGCGGGCAAGGTTGACGAGGAGGCGATGTGCGGCGAGATGGTCACCATCCACAAAGGTCTCACTGAAGCGGAATTGCGCGCCGCCGCCGAGCGATTCTTTGCCGAAGTGGTGCAGCCGCGAATCTTTCCCGAAATGCTTGAACTCACGCGCCGTCTGAACGAAGCTGGATGCGAGCTCTGGGCCGTGTCTTCCACGAACGACTGGGTGGTCGCGGAAGGAGTGCGTCAATTCGGAATTCCTCCCGAGCGGGTCTTGGGGGCGTGCGTCAACTTTGAGGATTCCTGTGCGACCGACCGGTTGATCCGCGTGCCAACAGACGAAGGGAAGGCGCTCGCCATCCGCGAAGTAATCGGACGTCCGATAGACGCCGCCTTCGGCAACTCCGTACACGACGCCGCGATGCTTGAACTCGCGGCACATGCGTTCGCGATCAATCCAAACCCGGATCTCAAAGAACTGGCGGAGCTGCGAAATTGGACGCTGTATCAGCCAGGGCAATCTGTTGATCTGTAGATGTGACGGTGTGATGATCTGAGGACTAACCCTACAATTCCCAACGTCACTCCGCAGATCGCAAGATCATCACATCATCAAATCAGCAGATCATCTCGCAGCGACCTGTTTCAGCGCCCGATTGAGCGCCTCAATGGCAAGCTGACTGGCGTGAAAGGAAGTCGAGGGCAGCCCGCCGAGCGCACGAATCAGCTCTTCACTGTTAATCGCCCGGGCCTCGGCAACCGACTTGTAACAGATCATGTCGGCAAGTTGCGCGCCACAAGCGATGGCAGCAACGCAACCGCGCGCGCGGAAGCGAACGCCGGAGATGCGGCCCTCTCGCACCTTGATGCTCAGGCGCAGGATGTCGCCGCAAGCCGGATTGTCCACCTGCACGTAGGCATCGGCATCCGGCAACTCGCCAACCCGCTTCGTGTTCTGAAACTGCTCCAGCACCTTGGTTGAGTACATAAGGCTGTCTAAGTCTGGGGAATCGACACGTTACTGTCAATTATTTTGCCTTAAACCGGAGGTCACCCGCCTCCCAGTTTGGGACGCCGCCGCTATTCGGGTTCGGCGTATCCCCCAGCTCTGATTCCGGCATAAATGATGTTCGAATAAATGTGCGGATTCCCCGCCGAAACTTGCTTCAGGAAAGACCGCATTTGCGTCCGCGTTCCCTCTTTCAGGGAACAGGCGCATGGCACAATGGGAAACGTTTCTTGTGCCGCCTGCTCGCGAATCCAGTCTTCCCGCACGTACATTAGCGGGCGAATCAGCCGGAACTCGTTTTTCGACGACATGACCAGCGGCGGCAGCGGCTTCACTCTGCCGGTGAACACCAGGTTCCGCAGCATCGCCTCGGCAAAGTCGTCTGCCGTGTGGCCGAACGCAATCACGTTGCAGCCCAGGTTACGCACTGTTTCGTAAACGGCACGACGGCGGTAGCGGCTGCAAATGTCGCAGCCATGATCGATCTTCTCGCGCACGAGGCGCACCGATGGAGCGTCCTCAACCAGTGTCCACGGCACATCAAGCTGGGCAAGCCGTTCGCGCAACGAATCCAGCGGAGCCATGAACTTGCCCTGCTGAATGGTGAACGCACAGAGTCCGTACTTCACCGGCGAACGCCGCTTCAGCTCGATCAGTGCCAAAAGCAGGGCCATGCTGTCTTTGCCACCCGAGAGCCCGACAGCCACCCGATCACCGTCGCGAATCATGTCGAACTCGCAGATCGCCTTGCCGGCCAGCTTCGCAATCTTTTCCGAAATCGTAACCACGGCGGAATCTCCAATGCCAGATTATCACCTGACCTCGACACACGGGACGGCGGCACGCGGTTGAGAGAACGCGCATAAGAGCTGTCGGCACACGCCTGCTCTATGGTTTAATATGGCACGGCAGCACTACATACCAGAAGAGGACGGCGGGAACCAATGCCTATTTCCACCACGGCTCAGGAAGTCATTGAGAAGCTGGACAAGGTTGCGTCGAGCTCACGCTCCACTCGCGAACTACTGACCAAGATCGTCGAGCAATTGAACGAGCTCATGTTGAAGTACAACTGGGTCGGCTTCTATATGCTCGAAGAAAAACCAGGCGTCGATCCCGTTCTGGTGCTCGGACCGTTCGTCGGTGCGATGACACCGCACACGCGCATCGCCCTCAACCAGGGAATTTGCGGCGCTGCGGCCTCTACCGGCAAAACGGTCGTGGTGGACGACGTCAATTCTGACTCCCGATATCTCGCCTGCTCGCTCGAGACGAAGTCGGAAATCGTCGTTCCCGTCTTCGCTAACGGCAAAGTTGTCGGCGAACTCGACATTGATAGCCACTTCCCTGCTGCCTTTGCGGCGGAGGACCAAGACATCTGCGAATATGCGGCGAAACTCGCCGGAGACTTCATCGCGACACATCCGGGTTGATTATCCCGGTACGTTTGCTCCCGCGCATCTGGTACAGTGAAATTCTGATTGATTGAGCCTTCGAGCCTATGAAACAGGTTGTTGCCGCTCTAATTGTTCGCAATGCCGACGAGGTGCTGATCTGCCAGCGCACGAAGCACCAGCCCATGCCGTTGAAATGGGAATTCCCGGGCGGCAAGATCGAATACGGCGAACAGCCATGGGACGCCTTACGCCGCGAACTCGATGAAGAACTCGGCATCGACGCAAAGATCGGCGACGAGGTCGCACGTATCCAGCACCATTACAAGAACGGCGGCGCCATCGAACTGCGGTTCTTCGTCGTACAGGAATTCAATCGCGAGCTGGACAATCGCATCTTCAAAGACATTCGGTGGGCAAGACGAACCGAACTTCCCTCGTACGATTTTCTCGATGCAGATACGAAACTGGTGCGAGATATCGCAGAGGGAAAGATCTATTGAAGAAGGTATTTAGGTATTAAGATATTAAGGTATTTAGGTATTTAGGTATTTAGCATCACTGAGAGGGCTCCCGGCAGGGAGCCTTCTTACGAAATACCTGAATACTAAATACCTAAATACCTGCCCTTCTACATCATCTCTTCCATGCACTTTTGCAGCACTTCCCTGCCGGGCCGCACAACGGATTCCGGAAGCGTCGCGAGTGGCGCGTCCGTCATATTCAGGATCTCGATGAAGTTTGCCGCCTCCGGATCGACATAGAAGATGCCAGTCAGGATTTCATCTTTCTCCCGCGCCTCGGTCAGTCGCTTCAGGGCGATCGACTTGCTCGTTGGATCGTAGTCCTCTTCGAGCTTGCGCAGGTGCAGGCGAGAACCGTCGTGCATTGTCACGTCGAGCGCCTCACCCGGCCCGTAGTCGGCGTCAATATCTTCAAACGACGGAATGAAGTTGACGTCGGTGATGGGCTCGTCGTGGTCCTTCATGAACTTGTAGGACTTGGTTGAGCCCTCGTGATCGTTGAAGGTGACGCACGGGGAAATGACATCGAGCAGCACAGTTCCCTTGTGCGCGAGGGCGGCTTTCAGCATGGTAAGCAGTTGTTTCTTATCGCCCGAGAACGAGCGCCCAACGAAGGTCGCCCCCAGCATGATCGCCAGCGCGCAGGTGTCGATCGCGGGAAGATCGTTGACGACACCGGTCTTCAGTTTCGAACCGATGTCGGCGGTGGCCGAGAACTGGCCCTTGGTGAGACCGTAGACGCCGTTGTCCTCGATGATGTAGAGGATCGGCAGATTGCGCCGCATCAGGTGGACGAACTGGCCGATGCCGATCGAAGCCGTGTCTCCATCGCCGCTGATGCCAAGGGCAATCAATTGCCGATTAGCCAGCAAAGCGCCGGTTGCGACCGAGGGCATGCGCCCGTGCACGCTGTTGAACGCGTGCGAACGGCTCATGAAATACGCGGGAGTTTTCGAGGAGCAGCCGATGCCGGACGATTTTATCAACCGCTCGGGCTTCACGCCCATCTCGAACATGGCGTCGATGATGCGCTCGGAAATCGCATTGTGGCCGCATCCGGCGCACAGCGTCGTCTTGCCGCCCTTGTACTCGAGAACGGTCAGTCCAATGTGATTCGTCTTCTGCGGAGGTTGCGAGGTTGGTATGGTCGCCATGATTATCTTCCCTCCCGTGCGCTCTTCGTCGCGTGGTGCCCCACGTTCACGGAGCTGACGTGGGTTAATTCCGGCGCGAGCGTCAACATGATATTGTCCGTAACCGAGCGCGCATCGATCGGTAGGCCGTCCAAATGCGCCACGCTGCGCAACTTCGCCACAATATCCACCGGCATTTCGATCTTGAGCAGGCTGAACATCTGCGCGTCGCGGTTTTGTTCAACCACATAAACCACGTCGTGTTTGCGGATGAAGTCTTCAACTTCCCTCGCGAATGGGAATGCCCGCACGCGCAGGTAGTCGGTCTCGACGCCGTGTTCTTCGCGCAACTGGTCGCGGCTCTCGACGATGGCCCAGTGCGTCGTCCCGTATGCCAGGATTCCGGCCTTGGCCCTGCCGTCGCCTTCGATTTCGATCACAGGCTGGGGAACGAACGATTTTGCAACCTCCAGCTTTTTCAGCAGTCGAGCCATGTTGCCTTCGTATACGTCCGGGCGTTCTGAGTACTGTGCATTCTCGTTGTGGCCGCTGCCGCGAACGAAGTATGCCGCCGCCGGATGTTCGGTTCCCGGCAGAGTGCGATATCCGATACCGTCGCCGTCTACATCCTTGTAGCGCGCGAAGCC
The DNA here is from genome assembly GCA_963777415.1 of uncultured Acidobacteriota bacterium. Taxonomy (GTDB): domain Bacteria; phylum Acidobacteriota; class Terriglobia; order Terriglobales; family Acidobacteriaceae; genus JAEZPW01. The sequence goes on along the minus strand of CAVZQL010000005.1, from coordinate 261,476 downwards.
CCCGAGACGCTCGATATCTTCTTTGGTCAGAACCTTGCCGCGATCCATGGGCTTCTCGGGATATTTGAACTGCTCGCTCATCCAGTTGTTCATGCCGAGGTCGAGGTCCGACATCACGAACACGGGCGTCTGGAACTTTTCCGCCAGTTCGAACGCCTCGATACCGAAATCGAAGCACTCGCTCACCGATCCCGGGAACAGCATGATGTGCTTTGTATCGCCATGGGAGAGGTATGCGTTCGCGAGAACGTCGCCCTGCGAGGTGCGCGTGGGCAATCCGGTTGAGGGGCCGACGCGTTGAATGTCCCAGATCACGGCGGGAACTTCGGCGTAGTACGCCAGCCCACTGAACTCGGCCATCAGCGAAATGCCCGGTCCGGAGGTGGCCGTCATTGAGCGCGCCCCGGCCCATCCCGCTCCGATCGCCATGCCGACCGCCGCCAACTCGTCTTCCGCCTGAACGACGGCAAAGGTCGCTTTGCCGTCTGGCCCGACGCGGTATGTTTTCAGGTATTCGATCAGCGTTTCGCAAACAGTCGACGAAGGCGTGATTGGATACCACGTAACAACCGTCACTCCGCCAAACAGCGCCCCCATCGCCGCCGCCGAGTTGCCGTCGATGATGATCTTGCCACGCGTCTCATCCATCGGCTCGACGTAGTAAGGGTCGGCCTTCTGCAGCGACGCGACTGCATAATCGTAGCCGGCGTGAATGGCGGCCAGGTTCAACTCGGCTGCCCGCTTTTTCTTCGAGAACTGCTTCTTCACCGCGAGTTCAACCTGCTCCATGTCCAACCCGAGCAGGCGCGCCGCAACGCCGACGTAGATCATGTTCTTGATCAGCTTGCGCAGCTTGGCTTCGGCAGTGACGTTGACCACCAGCTTGTCATAGGGGACGGAGTAGAACGTAAGATCACGGCGCAACCCGCCCAGATTGAGCGGGGCATTGTTGAGCACTTCGTCGTAGAGCACGACCGCGCCCGGAGCCAGAGACATCACGTCCTCGCGCGCGGTCTCGGGGTTCATCGCGATCAGGAAATCGATCTCTTTTTTTCGGGCAATGTAGCCCTTCGTGTTGGCGCGAATGGTATACCAGGTGGGCAGTCCGGCAATGTTTGAGGGAAACAGGTTCTTGCCGCTGACGGGCACGCCCATCTGAAAAATCGCACGCAATAAGACGGTATTAGCTGACTGTGATCCGGAACCGTTTACGGTCGCGACCTGAATGCTGAGGTCGTTCACGATCCGTCTCTGGCCGGTCAGCGTCGGAACTTCCTGAACGGTAGTCTCACCGTAGGCCATATTTGACGCTTGTCCTTTCCATGATTAACTCACATCTAGTACTAAGCAGGTACTTAGTTCGATGCGAATTCTGATGGGGGCGATTCGAAAAAGTGATGGGGGAAGAGGAGGTATTTAGTATTTCGTATTTGTACAAAGAGCTCTCCCACTCTGGAGAGCTTGGTCTTTACTTAATACTAAATACGAAATACTAAATACTTCTACTCCACCTTGAAGAAATTCGTCATCCTCCTGTACTTTTCATACCGGTCAGCTTCAAGTTCTTTCGGCGAGAACTTCTTCAACTCGGCCAAATGCCAGCGCAGCGCCTCGGCCACGAAGTACGCTGCCGCTTCGTGATTCTCGTGCGCTCCGCCCGGAGGCTCGGGAATGACGCCGTCGATCAGCTTGAGTTCTGTCAGGTCTTTTGCGGTGATCTTCAGTGCTTCCGCCGCTTCTTCTTTTCTCTTCGAATCGCGCCACATGATGGACGCGCAGCCCTCGGGCGAGATCACGGAGTAGATCGCGTTCTCCATCATCAGCACGCGGTTGCCGATGGCGATCGCGAGTGCGCCGCCGCTGCCGCCTTCGCCCGTGATGATGGTGATGACGGGAACGGTGAGTCGCGCCATTTCGCGAATACTATAAGCGATCGCTTCGGCCTGCCCACGCTCTTCCGCGCCAAGTCCGGGGTAGGCGCCCGGTGTGTCGACAAACGTGATGATCGGACGCCCGAACTTCTCCGCCAGTTTCATCGCGCGGATTGACTTGCGATAGCCCTCGGGATTAGGCATGCCGAAATTGCGATAGACCTTTTGCTTCGTGTCGCGGCCCTTCTGGGTTCCGACGACCAGCAATTCGTTCCCGTCGAATTTGGCCATACCTACGATCATTGCCGGATCGTCGCCAAAACCGCGGTCGCCGTGGATCTCAGTGAAGTCCGTGAAGAGCTGCTCGATGAAGTCCAGTGTGTAAGGACGCTGTGGATGACGCGCCAGTTCGGTCTTCTGCCAGGCGCCCAGGTACGCGAACACCTGCTGCCGAAGGGCGGCCACTTGTTCGTGCAGAGCTGCCAGGTTCTTGATTGCGTCTTTGTTGTCGCCGGCTACGCCTTCGAGTTGCTGAATCTGCTTCTCGATACGCTCCAGTTCTTGCTGTGCTTTGGCTGCTGTTTCCATTGGCTCCGTCTGTGCTGCCAGTACCTGAACTTTAGTCGATCACCGTGACGCAGCGCGGACCGAACAGCTCTTCCACGCGACGAATGAAACCCCTATCTGCCGTCACATTATATCCGTCAGCTTCCATCACGACCATGAAGTCGCCGGGGCGCTCCAGGTTGAACAGCACTTTCGCATCGCCTTTTCTCTCTTTGCAAAGATCATGCAGCGCGTCGATTCCGGCTTCCGACGTGGTATCCAGCGGAATGCGTATACGCACGTTGCGCGGCAGTTTCACTTCGACCTTGTCCAACTCGGTGATCTCGGACGCGCTCAACTTTGGATTCGCGCCTTCCTCGGCCATCACCGACCCGCGCACGAGCACCGGAACTTCCAGCTTCACTTTCTCCTGCAACTTCTGGAACTCCTTCGAGAACACGAACATGTTCATCGACCCGGTCATGTCTTCGATAGTAGCGGCGACGTACATATCGCCTTTCTTGGACTTGGCAAACTTCACGCCGCTGATTACGCCGCCCGTCGTGATCTGCTCTTTCCCGGTTCCCTGCTTCATGGCCAGGATATCCGCGATCGTGATGGCCCGCAGATCCAGCAGCTTATCGCGATATTTATCCAACGGATGCCCGGTGATGAAGAAGCCGAGAATCTCCTTTTCACCCGCCAGCCTCTGCGCCGAATCCCACTCGGGCAGGTTCGGCAGCTTGTCGTTGCTGCCGTTCTCGTGCGGCTGATCGTCGAAGATGCCAAACAACCCGTGCTGGCCAGATTCGGCGTCCCGCTGCGATTTCTGCGCGCGCTCGATGGCTTTATCCAGCACGGCCATCAGTTGCGAACGGGGGCCAAAGGCGTCCATGGCCCCGGCCTTCACCAGCGATTCCAGCACGCGCTTGTTCAGCAGGCGCAGATCGACGTTCTCGCAGAACTCGAAGATCGACGAGAACTTCCCGATTTTCTTTCGACCCTCCACGATGGAGTCGATGGCGTTGTGGCCGACGTTCTTCACCGCGGCGAGACCAAAAAGAATCGCCTCGCCGTGCGGAGTAAAACTCGCATTGCTGACGTTCACATCCGGCGGCTCGACTTTGATCTCCATCTCGCGACACTCATTGACGTACTTCACGACATCGTCGGTGCTGCTCGCCACCGACGTCAGCAATGCCGCCATGAATTCCACGGGATAGTGCGTCTTCAGGTACGCAGTCTGATACGCCAGCAGCGCGTAAGCCGCGGAGTGCGATTTGTTGAAGCCGTACCCGGCGAATTCCGCCATCAGGTCGAAAATCCGCTCGACCTTGTCTTTCGGATGCCCATTAGCGATCGCGCCCTGTGTGAAACGCTCGCGCTGCTTCGCCATCTCTTCGGCGTTCTTTTTGCCCATCGCGCGGCGCAGCAGGTCGGCATCGCCGAGTGAATACCCGGCGAGTTTGTTTGCGATCTGCATCACCTGTTCCTGATAAACGATGACGCCGACAGTCTCCTTCAGCACCGGTTCCAGTTCAGGGAAAATGTAATCGACTTTGCGCCGGCCCCACTTGCGCTCGACGAAGTCGTCGATCATGCCGCCCTGGATCGGACCCGGCCGATACAGTGCGTTCAGAGCGGTCAGATCCTCGACCGAATCCGGCTTGTAGCGCCGCAGCACGTCCCTCATGCCGGACGATTCAAACTGGAACACGCCGTCGGTCAGAGCCCCGTGGAAGACCTTTTCGTAGGTCTTCTTGTCGTTCAGCGAAATCGCCGTCAAATCGAGCGGTTTGCCATCTTTCGTCGCGATCAGCTTCAGACAGTCGTCGAGGATCGTCAGCGTCGTCAGGCCGAGGAAGTCCATCTTCAGCAGGCCGAGCTTTTCGACTGCCTTCATGTCGAAGGCCGTCACGATTTCCTCGTTCTTCGTCTTGAACAGCGGAACTAATTCCGTCAGCGGCTTGGGCGAGATCACGACTCCGGCGGCGTGTACGCCTGGGTTGCGCGCGATACCTTCCAGCTTTTTGGCCGTATCGAGCAGTTCGCGGACCCAGCCCTCTTTCTCGTAGGCCTCGCGCATCTGCGCCGACTCTTCCAGCGCCTTCGTGATGCTGATGCCGAGCGTGCCCGGCACCATCTTGGCGATGCGGTCCACGTCCGAGTACGGAATTTCCATCACCCGGCCAACGTCCTTGATCGCCGCCTTGCAGGCCATGGTGCCGAAGGTGATAATCTGCGCCACATTCTCGCGCCCGTACTTCTGCGTGACGTAGTTGATCACCTCGCCGCGGCGATTCATGCAGAAGTCCACGTCGATATCAGGCATCGAAATGCGTTCGGGATTCAGAAAGCGTTCGAACAGCAATTCGCTCTGCAACGGATCGACATTAGTGATGCCCATCGAGTAGGCGACCAGCGAACCCGCAGCCGATCCACGGCCCGGACCGACAGGGATGTTATTCTCGCGCGCGTAACGAATAAAGTCCCAGACGATAAGGAAATAGCCGGGATACTTCATGCGACGGATTACGTCGATTTCAAAGCTCAGCCGCGCCTCGTATTCGGCCTCGGAGTGTTTCAGCAATCCGGCCTCGCGCTGCGGACGCATCTGCTCCAACCGGCACTGAAAGCCGCCGCGAGCAACGTGTTCGAAGTAGGTTTCAGCGGTGAATCCCGGCGGAACGGCGAAGTCGGGAATCGAATCGACCTTGGCGATTTTCGCGCTGCAGCGCTCAGCGATACCGACGGTATTCTGGAGCGACTCGGGACTTTCGCCGAAGACGCGCGACATCTCCTCCGCGCTTTTGACGAAAAATTGGTCGCCGTGGAACTTCAACCGGTCGGCATCGTTCAGCGACTTGCCGGTCCCGACGCAGAGCAGAACGTCATGCGCGTGAGCATCGTCCTGGCAAAGATAATGGCCGTCATTGGTCGCGACGGTCGGAAGCCCGAGTTCTTTCGCCAGCCGGAATTGGTCCGGAAGGATTTTCTGCTCTTGCGGCAGTCCCTGGTTCTGCACCTCGATAAAGAAATTCTTTGCCCCGAAGATCTCGCTGAATTGTCCCGCTGCCTGCTTCGCCTGCTCGTACTTCCCGTGCATCAGGTTCTCGGCGACTTCGCCCTTCAGACACGCTGAAAGGCCAATTAAGCCCTCGTGATGATCAGCGAGAAATTGTTTGCTGATGCGGGGCTTGTAGTAGAAACCATGCAACGAGGACTCGGAGACGATTTTGGCCAGGTTGCGATAGCCTTCATCGTTCTCGGCGAGCACGATAAGGTGGTTGTACTGGTCGCCTTCCGGAGCCATCCGCCCAGTATGATGGTCGGACTTCTGACAGATATAGAGTTCGCACCCCAGGATCGGCTTTACGCCGTGCTTCTTGGCGTATTCGGTGAAATGCACCGCGCCGAAGATATTGCCGTGATCGGTGACGGCTACGGCGGGCATATTGAGGTCCTTGGCGCGAATGACCAGTTTCTCCAGATCGCTCGCGCCGTCCAGAAGTGAGTACTCGCTATGCAGGTGCAGATGAACGAATTCAGCCATGGGTAAGTTCTGATTGTAGTTTGAGCGGACGGATGGCGAAAGCGGAAATCAGAACTCTATTGTGGAGATACTTCTTGCAGCCCAATCAGCCCTGTGGATTCGTCGCATGGGTCGCGTTCGTCGCTGGAACGATCGCAAACTCTTGCACTTCAGGCATGATGATCCATGCGATGACGTATCCGATTTCCGCGAATGGAAATGCAAAAACTCCCAGTAGCACCGCGACCAGGCGAATTAGCGTCACGTCCAGATCGAAGTACTCGGCAAAACCGGCGCACACTCCAGCTATCTTGCGGTCCAGCCTTGGCCGCATTAGGCTCCGGCGCGCGGTCACCGCGCTCACCCGCTTGCCGCAATAGGCGCACAGGTTCGCGTCATCCTGAATTGCTTTTCCGCAATAGTTGCAGTACATGCTTGCCTCCGGATCGTAGCCCCTACAGAATTAGATACGTATCCCACGCCAAAAAGTTCATCAGAGGGAACAAAACTAGTTGCGCTCTGTGACAATGGCCGCATGGTAATGGTAACTAACTGAAAATAGGGACAATGCAGTAGTAAATCAGAGCCAACGAACAACCCGGTAAGGTGGCATGGTCGTAGGCTTCCCAGCAATTTACCTGATTCCACATCCAGAGTAGAAGATGTACAAACGATTTGCTGTACTTTAATGCGCCATTTGAATCAGTCCCCGAAAATGAAATGGGGTGATTGCCACTTCATGCAAAACACAAAACGACCAGAACCAGAATTCTACACGGAGGCAGAAGTCGCTGACTTATTGGGGGTTTCCATTCCCCGCCTCCACCTGCTGCTTGACGAGCACATCTTCAACGACGGCGGTCCGCGGCCAGCGGACATAACCTTCAATTCTTCAGACGTAACGTTGTTGAGCTTCTGGCATCGCAGTACACCGAATCCAAAGGTGGTTCGCATGCCGAGACGCAACTGATCGAACGTCAAGCTCGCGATGGCACGGCCTCAAACCGTGCCATTTTTTATGTGTCTTCCATTGCCGAATCGCTGAAGAATGATCGGGCAAACGTCGGCGTTTTTACACTCCTCTGGCCAAATCTTACGTCAGAAATCGCCGCGAACATTAGCAGGCGACGGGCAACTTCAACATACGCAAGCGCTTGCGAACGCCAGAGTTTGGCACATCGCTTGCCCTAGTGTTGCCGTGGAGTCGGTCCCATGTCTCACGCTGCTCATAATCTCGACCAGGAGTTCTGGCGCCCACCCGTGCAAAACACTCAAGTTCAGGAAGTAAATGCCGCAGCGGAAGTCTGCTCGCGCTGCCAGAGCGAATTTGTCGTTGGCTCGCGCTTTTGCCATGTTTGCGGTGCCCCGCGCGACCCTGAGCCCCATGTGGACAAACCGTCGATCCTTCACTTTCTCGATCTGCGGCTGATGGGCAACGCTCTTGGACTAACCATTGCGTCACTGATTGCATTCATCCTGGGCATCGTCTGCGTCATCGCTGCATTTGTCACGGGACTGATTTATTCCGCCACAACCGTGCTTGACTGGCAGGCCGTTCAGATATGGCGCATCGAATGGTTGCTGGCCGCTGCCGTTGCCTTCATCGCCGGCATACTGCTTAAACGCACGGCAGCATAGTTGATGGATTTAAGTGTCCGCGGGAACACGCCGTCGGTCTTGTGCAACGTGTTCCTATACCAAATACCTAAATACCTGGTTGCAGCTTCTTCCCCATCAGGAGCGCATCGACCTTCCCTTCGTAGTAGCGCGGAATCGTCTTTAGCACGACATAGTCCAGACGCTTGTAGAAGGAAATTGCGCCCAGATTGTTCACGGCTGTTTCCAGGAACACAACGGCGCCGCCCCTCTCGCACAGACGGCCCTCGGCCGAGGACATCAACTGAGATCCGAAACCGGCACGCCGGAATGGTTCGCCGACATCGAGCGTGATCAGGTGGCCGCGCTTGCGAATTAGCTCACCGACGACGAATCCGGCGATTTCTCGATCCGCCTCGGCCACAATGGTGAAAGCCCCCGACCGTCGTATGTAATGCATCAGTTCCGCCTTGGAATAAGCAATGCCCGGCGGAAAACACTGCTGATCGAGCGCCCACAACCGCTCGAAGTCGTCTTTCTGGAACTCTCTCAATGTGACTGGCACGAAGGGCATTGTATGTCATCAGGAAGAGGCAGGTATTTAAGTGTTTGGTATCAGGTGTTTAAGTATTTAGTATTTTGTATTTCGTATCAAGAAGCTCCCAGTGAGGGCGCCTTCTTACTGCATAGGGTGAGATCGGCAATAGGGTACGCTCACCGCAAGGCGAATAGGAGCGACTGAGTACTGAGTACTGAGTACTAAATACCTAAATACCTAAATACCGAAATACCGAAATACCGAAATACCGAAATACCACGTCCCCTCAACTCGCCTTGCGCGGCACGATCTGATGGTCGCGAATGGAGAACCATGCCGAGCACACGGTCGATCCGCAAAGAATCGGCAGCAGTCCGGCGACCTGCCTGCGCGTGACCAGGCCCAACGTGCCGCATTTTGGGCAAGCGAGCACGGCCCAGTATGGGTCCTCCTTCTCGCCCTCCTCACCGGCATTCTCCAGCACGAAAAGCGTTCCCGGATGCATCAGTTCCGGAATCCATTCGTTCAGGATGTCGAGTTCCGCGACCATGGTCACCTCCGTCGGACTAAGTCGAGCGTCTAAAGGTTCACAACTAACGTCTTCGGCGGAAAGCTGCCGAGGACGCCGGTCCGCCGCGGGTCGAACCAGTCCGCGCCGGTAATAGAGCAGACTTGCTGTTCTTTTCGCCGCTTGACGGTCTGCGTGTGAGAGCTTCGCCCGCTTTCGGTTTCTGCTCCAATCCCGGGTTAGCCACCGGAACGCGGGGCACCATCATTTGCGGCATGACCCGGCGGACAGTATCACTGATGCAAACCGTCAGCATCGGCTGTCGCGAGTTCTTAAGGATATCGATGATTTGTCGTGCCGAGGTCTCGATGAAGATATGAGTTCCGTCTGTCAGCAAATGATAATCGGAACCGGCAGCGACAGTTTCGACGAGGCGTTTGCCGAACTCTTTCTGGACGAAGCGCATGACCTTGCGAACGCGCTGAAGCGAGAATCCGCGACGCCGCAGTTCGCAAATGACTGCTACTTCAGCCAGATCGTCGGGAGAATAAAAACGCCGGTGGCCTTCGCGGAGAGGAGCGACAATGCCGCGTTCGTCCCACCATTGGAGCTGGCGCGGCGTAATGCCGGTGAGATTTACGACCTCGCTGGATGTGAACCGTTGTTCCATCCGCCCACCGCCCCCCGGTTCGTCCTTATCAAGCAAACATTCACGGGAATGTTTAAAACATTCTCCCACCTAAATGTTAGATGTCAAGCGGGAAGGACGCGGACAGGGTTAATTTAACGGCTGTTTCACATGGGACCCCGCCTAGGCTACGATGCGGTCGTAGGCCGCCCGGATATCCAGGAATGTACCTTGAAGCGCCGCGTCGAGATCGCAGTCGCCGCCGGCGCCCAACGCTTCCGAGACGAATCGATCGACCGCAATACGGGCCGGTCCCGCGGCAGGAACGGACTTCCTGGTCTTCCCGAGCACGATTCGAACGGCGTGTTCCACGGTCCGAAGAACCAGGGCCGCTCGATCCAGCCGTTCATAATCTTCCAGGGTGATCAGGTCGCGGCCGAGCAGATCGCGCAGGCTCTGGCGTGCATTTCCTCGAACATGCTGCAATCCATTTCGAACCAGCAGATAGCCCACAATGTAATCGAGGTCGTAGAAACCACCGGGGCCGGTCTTGATGCTGCCCGCGTCCGCTTCGGAACATTCGAGTTTGCGGCGCGTATCGCGAATGGCCTGGCCAAACGAACGATCGGCGGCGAACCGCGCAAGCAACTTATTGCGCGCCGAGAACGCCTCAGCGGCAATTTCCCTCGATCCGGCAATGTAGCGCATCTTGGTGTATGTCAGCGCTTCCCAGGGCTGTGCGTCACGCAGAAAGTAACCCGCCAGACCTGCCGCCGTTACCACCAGCTCTCCCTCGCCGCCGCTGGGCCGCAGCCGCGCATCCACCGGCAGCACGGTTCCCTGCTTCGTGTAGGACGAGAGCACCTCCATCATCATTTCAGCGGTGCGCGTGGCCTGGGTCAATTCCAGCGATTCGTCGCGGAGGAAGATCAGGTCGGCGTCGGAAAGAAGATCGGCTTCGCAGGTGCCCAGGCGCCCGAGCGCGAGGATCGCAAATCCGTGGGGCCGGCCCGCAATGGCAAACGCGGCCAAAATCGCGTTTGCAGCCAGTGTGCTGGTCGCCTCCAGGGACTCGTAGACACCGTGCGGTTTCAGAACGTCGGCCGCGGCCAGCCGAAAAATTTCGCTGCGATAATATCGCCGCAAAAGCGCCAGCTTGCCTTCGTACGCGTCCTTCGACGCGGCGAGGTATTCGAAAACGTGATCCGAGTCATGCGGGTCCGTTGAACGCTCGAACAGCGTCCCCGATCCCCGGTCGCGCCACGAGGTAGATGCCGAGTCCAGCGCCGTAACCTCTTCGGGATGTCGCACGAGCAGGTCGGTCAGGTACTCGCTCGTGCTGAACAGCTTCAGCGCCTTCGTCACCGCTCCCAGGTTGCGCGAAACCGCCTCGTACCATTCAGGATTGGTCAACACCGACGCAAGGAATTTGTGGAGGTTGCGACGCGTATGGGCATCGAGATCCGGTCGCCGGGCCAACTCGGACAGTTGTGGTGTATCGTCGGCAAGCCGGTCCAGCAATTGCCTCTGCTCATGTTCCCACCCAATGCCGGTGGCGGCCGTAACGGAACGAAACTCCTCCGCGGTGTCGCGCTCTTTCTGGAGTTGCTGATGATGGATGATGCGGGCGTATATCTCCGCGACGGCCGCCATGCGTTCCTTGACCACGCTCACGATTTGGCCCTGCGGTATGGGCTCCATCTGCTCGGTCACGATCGAACGCTCGAGCACGGCGAGCGCGTGTTCGGATAGCGGCAAACGCTGCGTCTGCTGCCCCTGTCGAAGCTGCAACCGGTGCTCGATCTCGCGCAGGAACTCGTAGGCGATCGTCAGCCGGTGAAATTCCTTGCCGGTTATGTGTCCCTTGTCGTGGAGTTTCTGGAGCGAAAACAACGTGCCGCCGGAGCGCAGCCACAGCTCCGTTCCGCCATACACGCGCTGCAGGCACTGCACCACGAACTCGATATCCCGGATGCCTCCACGATCCGTCTTCACGTCGATGGCGCCCTTGGCGATGGGCCGCCGGCGGCGCATGATCATCCGGTCGCGAGACTCAATCGCCGTTTCGATTGCGGCGAAATTAAGTTTCTCGGTGTATACGTAGGGCTGCACGCGCCGAATGAACTCGCGTGCCAGCGCCTGGTCCCCTGCCGAGTGCCGCACCTTGATGAGCGCCTGCAATTCCCAGTCGCCGGCACGGTTGGCATAATAGTCGAGCGCATGCTCCAGCCCGACGGCGGGATCGCCCTCGCCTCCCTGTGGACGCAGCCGCAGGTCGATGCGAAAAGGGGCGCCCTCATGCGTGGTCCGCGAGAGGATCGCCGTCACTTCCTGCGCCAGGCGGACAAAATACTCGTGATTGGAAATCGGAGCATCCGGCTGCTCGACACCATCGCCGTGGATAAATAGCAGATCGACGTCCGAGCTGTAGTTCAACTCGCTGCCACCCAGCTTGCCCATGGAAAGCACGGTGAACGGCGTATCGGCGATGCGGCCGTCGGAATCCAGATGCTGCGGCGCGCCATACCGGTTCCGCAGCACCATGTCTGCCTCGCGCAACGCTTGCTCGATCATCACGTCGGACAGCGCTGAAATTTCGGCCGTAGTATCGGCCAGAGTCGCTATCCCAAGCACATCGCGCAGCAGGATGCGTACGTATTCGCGGCGCTTGAATCGTGCCAACAGCAGCGAGACGTTGCCTTCAAACGACCGCGAACGGAACCGCGCAAACGCCTCCGCGTAGTCCTCGCGCGAGTGGGACGACTCGATGCTTCTCTCGCGCGCCAGCAGAGGCAGCAGGTCGAGGTTCTGGATCAGCGTGTCGCCCAGCCATGGCGAGTATCCAAACACGACGATTCCGTAGTGGATAAGAAATGGATGGAGCGCAAACAGCCGGAGCAAATCATCCGGGGCGCTCTCGCTTAGACGTTCGAAAAGATTGAGCGCGCTATCGGGATCCGGCGATTCGGCAAGAAGGGTCGGAAGGATGTGTAACACGCTCGCCGGCACTCGCGGCGCCAGCCGGGCAAAATCCCGCACGGCGCTCTGCCTGTCGCTGAATCCGACTTTTGCAAGCGCGGCTTCATGTTCCTTCGATTCGGACGACGAACGACTCACAGTCACTGTGCTTTGAGGATAGCACGGGGCTTTTGCTTATTATCTGGCGGGTGCCCCATCCTTCGCAGAGCGAAGGGTGTGTCTATTCCTCCTACTGATTACTTTCAAAAACACTTCAAGGTTCCAAAGCCTCAACCGCGGTTGCCGCCGTTGAAACTCTGAAACCTTGAAATTTCTGGTCCCTTGCTGAACGCTGACCGCTGATCGCTGATCGCTCTCTAGTGCGACACTGCCGCGAACAGATCGGTGCTCATCAGCGACTGGAATTTCTTGTCGTCGCTCTTAAAGTGCAGGCGCAAGCGGCTGGCGTCGGAATCGACGGTCACGCCATCCAGCGCGCTCTTTTCGATCGGCGTGCCCGCGGCCTTCTTGTACATCATGCCCGCCTTCACCAGGGACGAAAGCGTCGCCGCGGTGAATGCATCCGACGTGATGACGTTAAGATCGAGACTCACGCCGTTCTGGAAATCCATGGTGTAGCTGGAACCGAGGAGCCGCTTCTTGACCATGTCGTAGTCCGCCAGCCTGGCGGCGTCGCCCAGTGCCGAGAACATCATGTTCTGCGTTCCCGGTTGATCCAGCACGCTCCACACGGGACCGTCCTCCACCGACGTGATCAGGTTCGTGATCTGCGTGTTGTACTCCAGGCTCTGCGCTTCACCGTCACGCGCATCCAGTGCGGCTTTGACGGCACTCGAATCGCCGAAGAGCAGCGTGTACGAGTCGAGGAAGCTCATCTGCATCCCGCCCGCCATGGGCCAGAGGCTGTTCAGGCGATACTTAAAGGGCTTCTGCTTCTTCACAGTCATCTTCTTAAGGAAGTCCTTCATGGGGAACGTGCCTTGCGCGACCCCAACGACCTTCATGCCGTTCTTCGTGCGAAACGACGCGAACGTCAACTGCTCGATGTCCTTCTCTGGATTCACGCCGACATTCTTAAGCGCGGTTTCAAACTCCTTCAAGTTATCGGGCAGAACTTTGTCACGCAGCGCGATTGCTGTCGGCGATGACCGCAGCGCGCGATAATCCACGCAGATGATCTGCTGAATCTCCGACGGAAGCGTCGTGCGGGCAGCTGTTGCCAGCGGCGCCGCAAAGAGCGATGTGCTCGCAAGCGTAATTACAAGGAGAGCTAAAACCGTGCGTTTCATGGAACCTCGGAACCTAAAACTCCTCACCAGACTGATGTCACACCGTCTGATTCGGTTGGAAGTGTCTACACGCATTCTAAATCCTTTGAACCCGAATTTTACCGAAATTACTTGCTATCAGGTGTTTCCCTGTGAAAGTCGATTCCGACCGCCGCGAGCCGCTCGCAGACGCTCTGCTCAAATCCCTTGTCACTCATCGGCTCCAGATTAATAACAACATTGGCCAGAGCGCCATAGACCGCCGCGTTCGCCAGCGCCGTCGCCGTCGTCAAGTCCGACGCCATCTTCGGATTCGTGATCGGCCGTAGCGTCTCCACGATTTGTTCCACCTGCTTGGCCTTCTCCACGACACTTAGCGGAACCTCGGTCGCACCCTTCAGCGCGGCTCCGATCAGCGCGTCGCTATCGTTTGAATCCTTTGCCGCCTTGTACGCCGCGACCACCGACTTGTACGACTCCGAATCGGCGTCGATGGCCGACTTCAGCTCCTCGCGCAACGTCGTCAGTTTCGCCAGCGCTTCGTTCAGCGCAGGCTCGTACTGCAAATACGCCTTCCTGCCGCGCGACATGCCCCCAACCATCGATGCCAGCGCCGCCGCCATCGCTCCCGAGGCCGCCGCCGCGCTTCCACCGCCCGGCACAGCCGTCGGCGCCGCCAACTGTTCGATGAACTCCTCAACTCCGTCCCTTAGACTCGGGGTGCCGCACCCTTCCCCTTTAGGGGAGGGTGCGTTCAACATCACCGCCGCCAGTCGATTCTCCAGAATCAGTGACGAATCGAAATTCTCAATCTGCAAAAACCATTCTGCTGCGTCTTCGAGCGCCTTCTTCGGGATCAGCCCGACGATCTCGCTCGACAGCGGCGCCACGCCATACCGCGACGCTTCGCGTTTCACGTACTCGAACACGCGCGCGATCGGAGTCTGGCCGGTGTCGGTCAGGTTCATCGAGACCTGCGCCAGGCCGCGCACCGGAATGCCCATGCCCTTCACGTACCGCAGACCGCCGTTGGAAAACCGCACCGCCTTTGCTACTTTCTTGGCGATCTCCACGTTAGACGTATTCAGATAAATATTGTAAGCAACAAGGAATTTTCTCGCGCCGACGATGGTCGCGCCCGCCGTAGGATGAATCGCGGCCTCGCCAAAATCCGGCTTGCGGTCGGGATTCGTGCCGATCTCGTCGCGACATCCCTCGAACTGCCCGCGCCGGACGTTCTCCAGATTCTGCCGCTCCGGGCGCGTTGCCGCCGCCTCGTAGAGATATACGGGAATCCCATATCGCTTTGCGATCTGCTCGCCCACCTGCCGCGCCATCTGCACGCAGTCCTCGATGGTGACGCCTTCAATGGGGATAAACGGCACGACGTCGGTCGCTCCGATGCGCGGGTGCGCACCCTGATGTTTGGTCAGGTCGATCAGCTCGGCGGCCTTACCCACGCCGCGCACGACGGCTTCCATGATCGGCTCGCGCTCGCCCACCAGCGTGATGACGCAGCGGTTGTGGTCGGCGTCCATCTCGCTGTCGAGCAGATACACGCCGTCCATTTTCATGGCCTCGACGATGGCGTCAACCTTGGCCTTGTCGCGGCCCTCGGAGAAATTCGGAACACATTCGACCAGTGTGCGCACGGTAGTCTCCAGCGTGGCTATTCTAGGAACTATGAAGGATAACCGATTCTCTAGCAACTAGGTACTGAGTACTAAGTACTGAGTACTGAGTACTGAGTACTGCCTTACTTAAACCACGTGTATGCCAGCCTGAAGTGCAGCGTCGTATTCAGTCCGGGATTGTGGTTTCCGATGCTGGCGTTGGAAATGTGCAGCACGTGTCCGCTGAGGGTGATCGCGCGTTTTTCCGAGCGGAAGAAGTGCGCGCCAAACTCCGCGCCTGAGACGAAGTTAGTCGTCGATGTGTCAGGCTGGGGCATGTCTTGAGTCGTGAACAGCGTTCCGCCGTCGATTCCCGCAAAGGGCGCGATCTTCTTCCCTCGCGTGAAATTCCATTTCAAGACGAACGGATTGATCCCGCCGCCGTAGATCGTTATGTTCCTGCCGGTACGCACAAAGTCGTTCGGCGAAAGTTGAACGATTTGCGGCTGGCGCACCAGGTATAGCGGAATCGCATCGCCCGAGAACTCAAGATTTCCGCGGAAGAAGCCGCTACCCACTTCGCCGGTCAGCACCTTGCCGAAGCGCATTCCACCCTCGATGAAGTGCCAGTCGGCAGCCTTGCCAACGCCGTTGCCATAGCCGCCCCATACCCCGAGTTCGACCGGCTTCGATTGAAACGTCGAATGCACATAGTCCTGGGCCGGGGCGAACGCCGCCAGCATCATCATCAGTCCCGCGATCGCGATGAGTTTCCGCATGTATCTCCCTAGAGAACAAGAAAGCCGTCCGCTATTGCGAACGGCTTGCGAGGTCTGAAGAATCTTTTCAATACAAACTACTGGGCCATGGCTTCCAGTTGCGCTTCGTCCATATCGAAGTTCGAATAGACATGCTGGGTGTCGTCCCCATCTTCAAGCGCTTCCAACAGGCGGATCATTGTGTTCGCCTGCGAGCCTTCCAGCTTGATGTAGTTGTCCGGCACCATCGCCAGTTCCGACATCTCAGGCTTGATCCCGGCCTTGTTCACCGCTTCCAGCACGGCGTCGTACGCGGTCGGGTCCGTCAGGATTTCCCAGTTCGCGCCATCGTCGCGCAGATCATCCCCGCCCGCTTCCAGGATGATGTTCATCAGGTCATCTTCCATCGCCGCCGACTTCGCCACAATGATCGAGCCCTTCTTGTGGAACATGTGCGCAACGGATCCGGCGCTGCCCATGTTCCCGCCGTGCTTGCCAAACGCGTGGCGAATTTCGCTCACCGTGCGGTTACGGTTGTCGGTCGAGAGTTCAACCAGCACGGCAACGCCGCCTGGACCGTACCCTTCCAGCGTGAACTCTTCGTAATTTACTCCCGGCAATTCGCCGGTGCCGCGCTGAATGGCGCGCTTGATGTTGTCCTGCGGCATGTTCTCGGCCTTCGCGGCCAGGATAGCCGTACGCAGGCGGGGATTCTTTTCCGCATCTCCGCCGTTCTTGGCGGCCATTGTGATTTCTTTAATCAGACGGGTGAAAATCTTGCCGCGCTTGGCGTCCAGCGCGCCCTTCTTGTGCTTGATTGTCGCCCATTTTGAATGGCCAGACATATCCAGACCTCTCTCAAACCATATAAATTGGCCCTCGGACGAGAGCACTAAGGTACAAACACATCACGTACGCAAACGTTGATTATACCATTTGCCGCGTAAGCTTTGAGGAAGGCTTGCGAAGCAAGCGTGCTTCTTTTGGCAAATAGCTTGCCCACCTCTCCTTCTTTCTAAGTTAGAATTACGAGCTAAGTTAGAATTACGAACAAGTTCATCGGCAAAACGTCCGACAAACCCACGGCTGCCATGCGGAAGCGAACTGTGCCAGTCAGTCAACTCGGATCGCCGGAAGCAACGAAGGAATCGCGCCTCAAGGAGCTTGAGCTAGAGAATGCAGAGCTCCGCGTCCGACTCGCGAAAGCCGAAGAGACGGTCCGTACAATTGGTTCGGGGGACGTGGATGGGGTTGTCGTCAGCGCGCAAAAGGAAGTCGAAGATGCGCTGCGGCGGAGCGAAGCGTTAGCCCGGGCCCGGGCGGCCGAAGTGACCGCGATCCTGGATACGTTGCCGGCAATCACGTTTATTGCGTACGATCCGGAGTGCCGCCGAATGACCAGCAGTCGCGCAGCTTTGGATCTGCTGGGCTTGCCACCTGGGGCGAATAGCTCGCTGTCCGCTCCTCCAGGCGAACGCCCGACTCACTTCCGCGCGATGAGGGACGGAAGAGTGCTGCCTCCGGAGGAATTGCCGGTGCAAACGGCTGTGAGGACCGGGCAGGAGGTTCGCAACTCTGAGATAGCGTTGGTTTTTGACGACGGACGCGTGCGACACATTTTCGGCGACGCCGTGCCGCTGCTCGACGAAAAGGGTAAAGTCCGAGGAGCGGTGGGAGCCTTCATCGATATCACTAAGGTGAAGGAAACGGAACGCGCCCTGATGCGTTCGGAAAAACTGGCCGCCACCGGACGCCTTGCGGCGACCATCGCGCATGAAATCAATAATCCGCTGGAAGCCGTTACTAACCTGCTGTATTTGATTGGCAACGAACCCGACCCTGTCAATGTTCGCAAATTCGTGGCCCTCGCCTCCGCCGAACTCGGGCGCGTTTCCCACATCACGCGGCAGACGCTCGGTTTCTATCGCGATGCCCTCGCGCCCCAAGCGATGTGTATTACCGACGTGCTGGACGGCGTTGTCAGCCTCTACGCGAAGGAGTTTCAAAAGCATAAAACAGCTTGCGAGAAGCACTACGAGACGCCGGGCGAGATCCTTGGGTTCGCTGGCGAACTGCGGCAGGTCTTTTCCAACCTGATACAGAATGCGCTGGACGTGGTCCCCGCGGGTGGGACCATCCGAATCTTCACCAGACCGTCCCGCAACCGGCATGGGAATGGCGTGAGCGTCTTTATTACCGACAACGGCCCCGGCATTTCACGGGAGAATAAAGCCAGAATTTTCGAACCCTTCTTCACCACCAAGGGCCAAAATGGCACGGGACTCGGCTTGTGGGTGGCAAGCGACTTGGTCCACAAACACGGCGGCATCATCGGCGTCCGCAGCAGCATTCACCCAAGCCGCAGAGGAACGTGCTTCTGGGTCTTCATCCCCTCTAAGACCGGGGCCACGCACAAAGGCAAGGCCACGCGAGTCTAGGCTGGCTTCTTCTACTTACGGCTAAGAGCTATTTAACTAACGGCTAATTCTGTTCAGCTTCTTCTTCGCCCTCCACGAGCGTTCTCGAGTTCAGCTTCTTCTTCGCCCTCCACGAGCGTTCTCGAAATGACGCCCCGAAGGCGCATGGCAGCTTGTTCCGATTCTAGAAATTTTCCCCGCCCAATGTTCGGATCTTCCAAATTCCAGCTATGCTTTTCCTGAACGCTGAACGCTGAACGCTGATCGCTGACCGCTGACCGCTACATCCAGTAAGTCCTTTGTTCTTGTATATCGAGGTCTTAACCGACGTAGAATCAGCGGCTTAGCTCCAGCTCGCAGCATATCAATGCATTAAGTGCCAGCTTTTCAATAGTTTACGATTTCTGGCGATAGGGGAGGGGCCCCACTGTAACGCGGAATTTGCGAGTACTGAGTACTGAGTACTGAGTACTGACTTCCCGCTTCCCACTAGTCTGAAACTGGCCAAACCAATTACATTAAAATTAGTGATCTCGCTGGGCACATTGGCGACGTTTCTGAAACCTGCGGTCAAGCCGTCGGCGCGGAAGTCCGTGAGCTTCATGACGCTGGTGAGCCATTGGGGCGGCCCGGGGCTTTTGGGATTGGCGATTCTCGACGGACTGCCGATTCCCACCTTCGGCGGGCCGGACATCCTGACGGCGATCCTGTCGGCGCGCCATCACGAACCCTGGTATTACTACGCGGCAATGACGGCCGTAGGCTCTGTGATCGGTGCCTACATTACTTTCCGCACTGCGCGCCACGCCGGGGCGTCCTATATGCATAAGTGGTTTGGCGAGCGCCGGGTCACCCGGCTGCTTGAGCTGTTCGAACAGTGGGGCACCGGCGGACTGCTGCTTTCGACAGCCCTGCCGATTCCTTTCCCCACATCGGCGTTCTTTGCCGCCGCCGGCATCGTGGGCTATCCGCGCCGCCGGTTCATCGCCGTCGTAGCGGGGGGGCGGGTGATGCGCTATGCCGCCATCGCCGCTTTCGCTTCGTTTTACGGACGCCATTTCATACGCGTGCTGCGGCATCCGGATCAGTACGTCGGCTGGTTTGCGCTGACCATCGGCGTGGTCGCCGCGTTAATCTTCGTCACGTTTTGGCTGAAAAAGCAGATGGCGGTGGCGGAGCAGAGCTCGTCTGTAGTTTCTCAGTAATGCTATTGCGTTTTCGGAGGCACGGTGATGGGAATCACCTTCTTCTCGGCTGGCAGGATTTCTCTAAGCGCCCACTCGATGCGGGTCGTCGCCTCGCGAACCATCACCGCGTCGCCGTCGTCGTTCATTTTTGAGTTGACGTAAACAATCGCTTGCAGCGCATTGCGAATGTGATGGTTCAGCTCGATGACCACCGCCATTCGCTGCTGCTGGCGGCGCAATTCCCTCTCGTGTTGCAACTCCAGTGTAACGACCAATACACCGGCAAGACTGCCCAACAGCGTGTCGTCAAGCAGGGTCGCTTCAGGGCGAAGGTGTATTCGCGCCATCACGGCGTTCAAGACGAAAACGGCAACGAACATCCCCAATCCCGCGATCGCGCCGTAGACGTACGGACGACTACCGAAAACCCTGTGAAGTCGCGCCAACATCCAGACCTCTTACTTTGCCGCCATCGCGTTAACCAGCGACTCGAATACCTTGAATCCGTCTTTCGATCCCAGCAACTCTTCGCTGGAGCGCTCCGGGTGCGGCATCAGGCCGAGAACATTGCGTTCCGCCGAACAGATGCCGGCAATGTTGTCGAGCGATCCATTCGGATTGGCCGCGGGCGTAATCTCGCCCTCGGCGGTGCAATAGCGGAAAACGACCCGGTCATCGCGCTTGAGTTCCGCCAGCGTCTGATCGTCGCAGAAGTAATTCCCTTCCATGTGGGCGATGGGAATTTGCAGGACTTCACCCTTCCGGCAGGCGTTGGTGAAAGGCGTATCCGCGTTTTCGACGCGCACGTGTATGTCCTTGCAAATGAACTTGAGCTTGGCATTGCGCATTAGCGCGCCGGGCAGCAACCCCGATTCGCACAGGATCTGGAAGCCGTTGCAGATGCCGATGACCAGTCCGCCCGACGCGGCAAACTTCTTCACCGATTCCATTACGGGTGAAAACTTCGCGATCGCTCCGGTGCGCAGGTAGTCGCCATAGGAAAAACCGCCGGGCACGATGACCAGGTCGCATCCTTCAAGGTCGTGCGACTCGTGCCATAGAAAGCGCGCAGGCTGACGGGCCAGTTCCTTGGCTGCCCAAAAAGCATCGAAGTCACAGTTGGATCCGGGGAAAGTAATTACGCCTGTCTTCATGCTTAAAGTTTAACATTGTGAGGAGAAGGTTTCTGAGGTTTTGGAGTCTCGAAATGCAGATGACTTTGGGCGATCACGTACGGACGACGGGTGGCGCAATCAAGAACTGGTTTGTTGCCCAGACGCTGGATGCGCTGGCGGTCGCCGCCCTCTGGCTCGCCGGACTGCTGATTCTTCGAGTGCCGCTGTGGTACGTGTGGGCGCCGCTGGCCTTCATATTCCAATACGTGCCACATTATGGGCCGATCCTCTCATTGCTCGGACCCGCGACTGCCGCAGCCATCAGCGGCGGCTGGATGCGCCTGATTTATGTCCTGCTCGTCTACGCGGTCGTCGCGGTGGTTGACGGATTCGTGCTCCAGCCCATATTGATGAAGCGCGCCGCAAGAGTCCCGGTATGGGCGTCGATCATCGTCCCGTTGGCGATGGGCCTTGCCTTCAACTTCTGGGGAGTTCTGCTCGCGCCTCCGTTGCTTGCCGTCTTCTTCACTTACTGGAACAAGCGCAAGCGGGCGCGGCAGCCTGGCTGGTAAAGGTAATGACGGTAACGCTCCGATTCTGTTGGCGAGTTTGCAACGCACTATAGACTGGCTTCATGAAAGGACGGCTTTCCTAGCCGATGAACGCTTGGTGAACTTCGATGCGAATCAAACTGATTTCCATAACTCTTGTTTTACTGCTGTTTTCGAGCTTCGCTGCCGCGGACGAAATCACGGTCGCGGCTGCCGCCGACCTCCGCTTTGCCCTTCAAGACATCGCCCTGCGCTTCGAGAACGAAACCGGCAACAAAGTAAATATCTCGTTCGGATCCTCGGGCAATTTCTTCACACTCATTCAGAACGGCGCTCCCTACGACCTGTTCTTTTCCGCTGACATCGACTACCCGCGCAAGCTCGAAGCCGCAGGACAAACCCAGCCCGGATCGCTATACGAATACGCATTGGGAAAACTCGTACTTTGGGCGCCCGCAACCTCGCCGCTCGATCTGAATCAAGGACTCAACGTGCTGCTCGATCCACGCATCAAGAAAATCGCGGTCGCCAATCCACTACATGCCCCCTACGGTCGCGCCGCCGTCTCGGCCATGCAGAGCGGGGGCCTTTACGATCGTTTGAAAGACAAATTCGTTACCGGAGAAAATATTTCGCAGACCGCCGAGTTTGTCGAGACGGGCAACGCCGATATCGGATTCGTCGCTCTGTCGCTGGCGCTGTCGCCAACCATGAAGTCCAAGGGGAAATTTATCGAGGTGCCAGCAACGGCCTACCCGCCGATCCGGCAGGCGGTAGTAATTCTGAAGCAGTCCAAAAACCCCGCGCTCGCGCGTCGGTTCGTTGACTACGTCAAGAAACCTCAGTCCTCCGAAATCCTCAAGCAGTACGGCTTTATAATTCCCACAACCACGGCGAAGTAGCTGTTGGCATTGCTTGTTCGTTAAGGAGACACAGGCTGATGGATTGGAGCGCGCTCAATTTGACGCTGCGCCTGGCGGCCATCGTCGCCAGCGTGCTCCTGATCGTGGGCGTGCCGATTGCCTACTGGATCACCTATTCGCGCTGGCGCTGGAAATTTCTTATTGAAGCGCTCGTGTCCATGCCGCTGGTGCTGCCTCCCACGGTGCTGGGCTTTTACCTGCTCGTCGCGCTGGGCGCGCGCAGTCCGATCGGCCGCTGGTGGCAGGGAATCACCGGCCACACCCTGGCTTTCACCTTCGAGGGGTTGGTGATCGGATCGATCATTTTCAGTCTTCCCTTTGCCGTGCAACCGTTCGCGGCATCGTTCGCCGCCGTCGACCGCCGATTACTTTCCGCTTCGGTCACCCTGGGCGCGTCTCGTTTCAAGACATTTCTACGAATCACGCTGCCATTATCGGTACATGGAATTGTGACCGGGTTGGTTCTGTCGTTCGCGCATACGCTCGGCGAGTTTGGGGTCGTGCTTATGATCGGCGGCAATATCCCGGGCGTCACCCGAACGGTTTCCATCCAAATTTATGATTCGGTGCAGGCGGGGGACTATTCCGCTGCGAACCAGACGGCGCTCCTCCTGATGGTAATCTCGTTTCTGACGCTCTCTCTCGTTTTCGCTCTGAACCGAAAAAGCTGGCTGGTCTCGCCCTTCGAGTAGTTAAAATCGCTGTCAGCAGCGCATTGAGCTTACAAATTTGTACGAAAGGAGTACGGTGCCCAGTTCACAACTGTCGGTTGCGGTTCGAAAGAAGCGAGGTCAGTTCACGCTGGACACCGCGTTCACGGCGCCTCCGGGAATTACGATTCTGTTCGGCGCCTCCGGTTCCGGCAAGACGACTCTGCTCGATTGCGTGGCGGGTCTGGCTGCTCCCAATGCCGGACGCATCGCAATCGGCGACCGCGTCCTGTTCGATTCGCGGCAGCGGATCGACGTCCCGGCCGAGAAGCGCAATACCGGCTACGTGTTCCAGGACCTGGCACTGTTCCCTCATTTGAATGCCGCAGCCAACGTCGAATATGGATTGTCCCGCCTACCCGCCGAGCAGCGCCGCGCGCGCTCCGAGGCGATCTTCGAATCATTTCGCATTGCCGATTTGCGCGACCGCAAGCCCAGTGAAATCTCCGGCGGACAGCGGCAGCGCGTGGCATTAGCGCGTGCCCTGGTGACAGATCCTTGCGTTTTATTGCTCGACGAGCCTTTGTCGGGGCTGGACGCGCCGACGCGCGCGCGGCTCCTCGATGACCTCCGTGCGTGGAATGACCAGCACCTTATCCCCGTTCTTTATGTGACTCATGCTCGCGACGAGGTCTTTGCGCTCGGCGAACGCATCCTGGTTCTCGAAGAAGGCAAACTGCTGGCGCAAGGTTCCCCTTACGAGGTGCTGCAAACGCCCCGGCACGAAGCGATCGCCGAACTTACCGGAGTAGAAAACCTGTTTGACGGCGTGGTCGTCACCCTCGACGAGGCGCAGGGAACGATGTCCTGCCGGTTGTCACGGGCAAATGAACCTGGCGCCTTACGGCTTGAAGTTCCAGTAGCGCGCGTGAAACCGGGAGCCCATGTGAGAATCGGCCTGCGTGCCGGCGACATCATGCTGGCCACGTCTCGCCCCATTGGTATCAGCGCCCGCAACATACTTCACGGTCGGCTAGTCTCCCTTACGCAGCGGGACGCGACCGTCGTCGCCCAAGTCGATTGCGGAGCGTTGTTCGAAGTTCACGTGACCCGGGCGGCGGAAACCCAGTTGAATTTGCGCCCGGAACGCGAAGTCTGGGTCATCATCAAGACATACTCATGTCATTTACTTCGCGACCAATGACGTTTCCCTTCCCCCGTATTACACTTGTGCCATGGTCAGAGGAACGATTCCGCGCCAACCTGCCAAGAGCGGCCGCCACGAAGGCGTACGTGCAGCCGCACAAAACACGAAGCCGATTTCGAGGTCAAAGACAAAGATTCCGAAGAACAAACCGGCTTCAATCACTTCCGCCCACACGGCGAAGTCTACCGCCAAATCCGTCGCGAAGCCCACAGGCAAAGCTGCCGCTGGCTACAATCCAGCTTCGCCCGAGCGGATTGCCGAAATCCTGAAGCGGCTGGACACGGCCTACCCCGGCGCAACCTGCGCGTTACATCACAAGTCTGCGTGGGAGTTGCTCGTCGCCACCATCCTCTCGGCCCAGTGCACCGACGTGCGCGTGAACATGGTCACCCCCGTTCTGTTCCAGAAATACCCGACCATACGCGACTTCGCCCACCTCAAGCCCGAAGAGCTAGAACCGGACATTAAGTCCACGGGCTTCTTCCGCAACAAGGCGAAGTCCGTCATCGGGGCGGCCCAGGAGATCGTCGCCGACTTCGGAGGCAAGGTCCCTGACGACATGGCCAAGTTGCTTACGCTGCCCGGCGTCGCGCGCAAAACGGCAAACGTCGTTCTGGGAACGTGGTTCGGCAAAGCCGAGGGTGTCGTTGTGGACACACATGTCCACCGCATCTCGCGCAGGCTTGAGTTAGCGACGAACGACGATCCTTCGAAGATCGAGCAGGACCTGATGCGGGTTATACCGCGAGAAAAGTGGATTGTCTTCGCGCATCAAATCATCCTCCATGGACGCGCCCTGTGCGTTGCACGTCAGCCTAAATGCGCTGATTGCCCGTTGGAGAATATCTGTCACGCGGCCGATAAGACGTGGAGCACGGTGGAGATACACAAGAACGCAAAGGCGTAAGGTAGAATTCACTATTTGGTAAGTAGCATTTGAAAGGAGCCGCATTCAATGACGATTTCAGCTCGCAACAAATTGTCGGGAACAGTTACCGAGATTTCCTTCGGTGGCGTAATGGCTCACGTAGTAGTGAAAGTGGGTGACAACATCGTCGAAAGTGTTATCACGAAGCGGAGTGCGGAAGAGATGGGACTCAAGGTTGGTTCCAAGGTTAAAGCCGTCGTTAAGGCCACCGAGGTAATGATTCAGACGGATTAGTTTTTCGCGTTTTGTGACTCAGTGCCGCCGGACTCATTCCGGCGGCGCGTACCCTCGCACGTTTAGTTTCGCGAACGTGAGCGATCGTTGCGTGCTCACTCGCGCTCGCCGACAATCGCTTTCACCAACCCTGGAATCGTGTATTCCTTCGCCTTGATATTCGCCTTGAGTCCCAGCCCTTTCAACGTGGCAGTGGTTACCGGACCGATGGAAGCGAGTTTCACGCCATCCAACACGCCGGAATAGACCGCCTTCTCGCCAATCAAGCTCGACAAAATTCGAGCGGTCGAAGAACTCGTGAACGTGATCACGTCCGGACGCTTGCGATTGTCCTTGAACGCCGCCAGCAGTTGCGTCACGAGACGCTTTCGGCAGGACGGTTTCGTACGCTTCAACCACGTCCACGGCAGCACCGGCCTTGCGGAGTTCGTCGGGAATCACGTCCCGCGCAACCTTCGCGCGGACTAGCAGCACGCGGCGGCCCTCGACTTTTTTCTTCAGCGCCTTCACAACCGATTCTGCGACGTATTCCCCCGGGACGACGTGTACGTCCAAACCGTGTTTCTCGATGGCCTCTTTAGTTGCCGGACCGATGGCCGCGATGCGAAGATGCGCAATCCATCCCACTTCGAGACGCAGCTTCTTCATGCGCTCGAACATCGCCTCGACGCCGTTGACGCTGGTCAGGATTAGCCAGTCGTATTCGAGAATTTCGCGCAGAGCCGTATCTAGCGGTTTGAAAGACTTGGGCTCACGGATTTCGATGAATGGAATCGCCGTGACCGTCGCGCCCTGCTCGCGCAGCAATTTCGCCAGCGATCCGGCCTGCGCCTTTGCGCGGCCAATGATGATGCGGATGCCAGAGAGAGGCTTTGCGGATTTCTTCGAGTTCATTGGCTTCAAAAGTATTTAGGTATTTAGGTATTTGGGTACTTAGGTAATTGTTATTCCGTTATTCGTGTCTCTTGCAAAACTGAAAACTGATTTGTCACGGAATTAAGGGATGTAAGATACTGCCTACTTAAATACCTAAATACTAAATACCTAAATACCTTCTTCCTACGGCTGTTGCGGCGCTGCCGCCGCGTGGCTATACACTTCTTCCAGAATCTTTTCGCCACCATCGGCAAGCAGCTTCTTGCCGACCGCTTCGCCAAGCGTTACCGGATCGGTCCCAGTCATCTGCTCACGAAGTATAAGCGTTCCATCGGGACGCGCGACCACGCCGAACAAGTGAATCTTACCGTCAACGATGATGGCATGTGCTCCAATCGGCACCTGGCATCCACCGCCGAGCTGGTTCAGCAGCGCGCGTTCGCACGTCGTCGTGGCGCGCGCATTCTTGTCGTCAAGGAATGAGAGAAGCTCGCGCATATGGATATCGCCGGCGCGAATCTCGATTCCCAGCGCTCCCTGTCCCGCCGCCGGACACATCACGTCCGCCTGAATCACCTGCTTTATGAGCTGCGTTTTCCCCAAGCCGGTTAAGTCCCGCCGCAGCCAGGATGATGGCATCGTACTCGCCCTGCTCCAACTTGCGGATCCGCGTATCCACGTTGCCGCGCAAAGGATGAACGTCAAGGTCGGGGCGCTGGACTTTCAACTGCGCCTGACGCCGCAAGCTGCTCGTCCCTACGCGCGCACGTTGCGGCAGATCGGCCACGCTGTTGTACTTCAAGGAAAGGAATACGTCGTTCGGATGTTCGCGCGTGGTGATGGCGGCAATCTCGAAATCGGCAGCCAACTCCGTCGGCAGGTCTTTCAGACTATGGACGGCCAGATCGACGCGCCGGTCCAGCAGCGCCTCTTCAATCTCCTTGGTGAACATTCCCTTGGTGCCGACCTTCGCCAGCGCCACGTCGAGGATCTTGTCGCCCGTCGTCTTGATAATTTCGAGCTCGACCTCGTGGCCTCGTTCGCGTAGCAGTGCCGAGATGTGGTTCGCCTGCCAAAGTGCCAGTTGAGAACCACGAGAACCGATTTTCAATTTCGCCATTATGTGTCCGTTTCCTGATTACCACCGGCGTCAGTGTCGCCCGCCGATGCGGCTTTTCGGGATTCGCGCAGGTTGAAGATGCGACGGACGAGGTCAACAACCGTGGTCGCTTCCTGATTCCGTGCCGCCGTCTTCAACGTAGTGATCGGAGTGTGCATGATTTTGTTGATGATCCCGCGCGAGAGCGTCTCGATTGCCATTTCCTGCTCGGGCGTAAGTTTTCCAAGCCGCCCGCGCACCCGGTCGATCTCTGCTTGACGGATCGTTTCCAGATGATCTTGCAGAGATACGATGGTCGGAACCACATCGAGCGTCTGCAACCGCGCCATAAACCGCAGGACTTCGTCCTGAATGATCGCTTCGGCACGCGTTGCTTCCTGCCCGCGGTCCGCCATGTTGGCCGTAACCACCTGCTGCAAGTCGTCGATGTCGTAGACGAAGATGCCGTCCAGATCGTTCATGCCGGGATCAACGTCGCGCGGCACCGCAATGTCGATGAAGAACATGGGACGATTGCGCCGCCGGTGCAGGAACTTCTCTCCATGCTCGCGACGGAAAATCGCGTGCGGCGCGCCGGTCGAGGTGATAATGATGTCGGCCTTGTCGATGCTGTCGTAGATGTCTTCGAACTGCATCGCCTGGCCATTGAACTTGGCGGCGAGAACGACCGCGCGGTCGTACGTGCGGTTCGCAACGAAGATGCTGCCCGCCCCATGCGCCAACAGATGCCGCGCCGCCAGTTCGCTCATCTTGCCCGCCCCGACAAGGCAGACATTCTTTCCCACGAGCGAGCCAAAGATTCTTTTTGCGAGATCGACCGCCACCGAAGCGACCGATACGGCTGAAGTGCCTACGGCGGTTTCATTCCGGACTTTCTTCGCCACCGCGAATGACCGCGTGAACAGCGCGTCGAGCTGCGACGTCACGGCCCCGACCGCCCGCGCCGTCGCGTACGCTTCCTTCACCTGCCCGAGAATCTGCGGTTCGCCAACGACCATCGAGTCCAGGCTCGAAGCCACGCGGAAGATATGACGCACACAATCCTGATCGCGGTGGTCATAGAGATACTGCTCAAAATCCCCGCGGGGAACGCCAAAATATTCCGAAAGAAAGCCGTGCAGATCGGCGCTGCCGTTCGCCGTTCGCGCGGCAAACTCAACCCGGTTACAGGTCGAAACGATCAGGCATTCTTCGATCCCGGGATACTGAGCGAATCGTTGCAGGGCTTCCGGCAACTGCTTTTCGGGTATGGCAAACCGTTCGCGCACGTCGACCGGCGCCGTCTTGTGGTTCACGCCCGTGAGTACAAACTTCATGGAGCAACAAACCTGTGCATCACGCTAAAGTAGTTGGCGACCCAGGCTCCGATCGCCGCGATAAAAGCGATCGTTCCCAGGTACGCTGCGCGACGCCCGCGCCATCCCGAATTCCACCGGGTATAGAGCAGCAGAACGTACACCACCCACATCAGCAGTGACAACATGACCTTCGGATCCAGAAAATACATCGATCCGAACTTGCGTTCCGCCAGGGCCGCGCCCATCACCAGTCCAAACGTCATGAACGGGAAGCCGAAAATCAGCGCCTTGAAGCCGATCTCATCAATCACTTCCAGCGCCGGTAATCGCGAAAAGAGGCCGCCCTGGGTCGGGTTCTTCATTTTGGCTTTTAAGTTCTTCGCCTGCACGAGGTAAAGCAGGCTCGCCACAAAGCTAAGAATCAAGGCGGCATATCCGGTAAAAATCAGCGCAATGTGCGCGCCCACCCATCCACTGCGCAACAGTGGGTTCGCCAGTTGCGGAGGTCTTTGTCCAATCGCCGATGCAAAGGTCAGCAGGAATACCAAGGGGAAGATGAATATGCCGGGCGAGGTGGTCTTGTATTTCACGCGCACCACCATGAACAGCACCATGAGCAAAAACGCCAGCAGAGACTCCGAATGGTGCACCGAAGCCCGCGTGACGTGCTCCAGGACTGCGGCCTCAACCAGCGACACGAAATGGAAAATCATGCCCAGACCGACGCAGGGCAGAATGAATCCGCGCGAAAGATAGTCGCTGCGCCGGTTCAGCAGGGCCAGGACGTAGAGCAGACCAACAGCATAGAAACCAACCGCAACTCGCAGCCAAAGCAAGGGCATACTTAGTTCTTATCCCACGAAATGAACCGGCCCATCCGACCGGCCTATTACTCGGAAGATTATAACGTGCACGGAAACAGCGTGCGGGAAGTCTGTCACTTGAGCCAGTGACGCTGATCACACTCGGATCAAAGGCGACTACTCCAGATTGAGCTGCTCCGCCAAACCGTCGATGTCCTCCGCGCCAATGACGAACCGCCTTGCAGACCCAGCAAGGCCCTCCACTTCATCAAAGCTGCGGAACAGTGCCATCTTTCCAATCGCATATTGCTCGGCATCGGTCAGTTCCCTGCCATGAGATGCAGCCCACGACGCCTTGGCTTGTTGCCCAAGAAAGATGCTGACCGCAAAGAACGTCTGGCGATCCGCCGTAACGTCGAAAACGTACTCAGTTGCCGGAGCCTCCGCCGCGTCGCCCATCGCAGACCGCTTCCCCACAAAGTAGTACTGATACACGTACCCCGTCTGCCCGGTGTACGTTTTCATCCGGCGGACGGTCATCAATGATTACTCCAGCTTCGCTTCACGCAGTTTCATCGCAGCCGTCTCAGGGCTGACCGGCGTGTAATAGGTCTCCTTCACCGTGTAGCTCTTAGCCTTACCGCGCAGAATCGGCAGTATCTCAATGTGCCAGTGGTAGTCCTCGTCAAGCGTCTTCCAGTAGCCCAACACCGCCGACTTGTGCAACGTATTCGGCGACGTATGCAGCACCAGGTGAAAAT
This sequence comes from uncultured Acidobacteriota bacterium, assembly GCA_963777415.1. Taxonomy (GTDB): domain Bacteria; phylum Acidobacteriota; class Terriglobia; order Terriglobales; family Acidobacteriaceae; genus JAEZPW01. The sequence goes on along the minus strand of CAVZQL010000005.1, from coordinate 231,569 downwards.
CATTCGCAACCGTACGAATCCGGCGCAGCGTGTCGCGGAGCAGTGCGCTCAGGTCGTGCAGCACGCCCGGCCTCGCCAAGGCGAACCGCTCGACCGACGAGTCGTGCGTCCGCGCCATGATCCACGTCTCGAACGGCACCCTTGGCGCATAAGGACACAGAGCCACGTAATCGCCGTGCGTCTCCACAATCCGGGAGGTCTGTCGTTCTTCTTGCGCCAGTATGTCGCAAAATACGCAGCGCTCCTTCTCCCTGAAATACTCGCGCGCCGCTCGCAGCTCATAGAGAACGCGCCGCGGAACGAATGTCGTTGCAATCAACTGCGACGTCGGATGCTCGAAATCCTGCCCTGCGACCGTGCCATGGTCCTTGAAAACGCTGACATACTTAAACCGCCTGTCCTGCTTCAGGTCTAGAATGCGCTGCGCCACCAGCAGCAGGAATTCCTCGATCTCTTCCACGCTGGCGTTCCACAGTTCGCGGTCGTGTCGCGGATTCTCTACCAGCACTTCATGCGCCCCGACGGCGTGCATTTTGTCGTAGATGCCATCGGCGCGCCGTCCTGGATCTCCCTCGACGTGATAAAGCGCGCCCGGATGCACGACCGCCCGCGACGACCATGGACCGCCGTCCAGAGAAGGACGGCTCGATACAACCTGAACCGTGTCGCTGTGCTCGGGACAGTAATGACACACACCGTCGTCATGGGCCGATGCCGGAACGTCGTCCCCCGTGATGACCCACGAACGCGTAATTGGATCTTTCCGCAATTCCATAAGGGAAATAATAAACCCAAGTGATGAGTTAGTGATTTGGTGAGTGACGATTGACAATCAGAAGCTACCCTGCCGCGCCACTCTTCCGATTTGGTTTTTCAATCTTCAATCACCAAATCACCAAATCCCCAATTCCTTGCTATACTCCGGATTCCGGCGATCACCATGATTGAGGCCTCCACACCACTGATGCGGCAGTATGCCGCTATTAAGAAGGACCACGCGAACACGCTCGTCTTCTTCCGCCTCGGCGACTTCTACGAACTCTTTTTCGACGACGCCGTCACCGCCGCCCGTGAACTGCAAATCACGCTCACATCGCGCAACAAGGAAAAAGGCATTGCCGTGCCCATGTGCGGCGTGCCCTATCATGCGGCGGAAAACTACATTTCAAAGCTGATCCGCAAGGGATTCAAGGTCGCCATCTGCGAGCAGATGGAAGATCCGAAGAAGACCAAGACCATCGTCCGGCGCGAGGTTACGCGAGTTGTCACCCCCGGCACCGCCGCCGACTGTTTGCTCAACTCCGAGGAAAACAACTTTCTCGCCGCCATCGCTCGCCTCGAAGATTCGCATCGAGACGGAGAAGGCCTCGCCGTTGGCTTCGCCGCGCTCGACCTCAGTACCGGCGAGTTCCGCGCCACCGAGTTCCGCGGACCCGATGCCGAACGCCGCATTTGGGACGAGCTTGAGCAGTTGCGTCCACGCGAAGTGCTATTTGGCTCGGCAATGCCGCTGTTCGAGGTTAAGCAAGAAGCGGGTGCCCCATCCTTGCGAAGCAAGGGTGGGGATTTTCCCTCAGGTCTCAACGGAACTCCCTGGTCCCTCACCCCCCTCGATGACTGGATCTTCGCGCCCGACTACGCGCTCCCCCAGGTCGAGAACCACTTCGGCGTACTCTCGCTTGAAGGCTTCGGCCTCTCCGGACGCACGGCGGCGGGCTGCGCGGCGGGTGCCATCCTGCATTACATCCGCACCACGCAGCGCGGCACGCTCGACCACGTCGACCGCATCGGCTTCTACGAGCGGCAGAATTGTCTCGTCCTCGACGCGGTTACCGTTCGCAATCTGGAATTAATCGAGCCCATTTTCGCGGGCACCGGTGACGGCATCACGCTCTTCCGCGCACTCGACGCAACCATCACGCCCATGGGCAAGCGCCTGCTGCGCTCATGGATGCTGCGGCCCTCGATCGATCCAGCCGAAATCAACGCGCGCCTCGATTCCGTGGCGTCACTCGTCGCCGACATGATCTCGCGCGAGGAACTCCGCCGCTCTCTCGACGGCATTCTCGACATCGAACGCCTGCTCAGCCGCGTAACGCTCGAAACGGCGAATCCGCGCGACGTCCTTGCCCTCGCTGCCTCGTTGCGTAAGCTACCCGCCGTCCGCACCGCGCTGACCAAGTTTTTCAGTACTCCAGAAAGCGGGGTGCCCTACCCTTGCGAAGCAAGGGTGGGGGGTTTGACTCCAGAAGCAAGGGTGGGGCTTTCCTCGACATCACCACGACTCTCCACCCTTCACGAGAACATCGACGAACTCCAAGACCTCCGCTCTCGCATCGAAAGCACCATCGTTCCCGAGCCGCCGCTCACCTTCAACGACGGAGGCGTCATCGCCCCCGGCCTCGACGCCGCGCTCGACGACCTGCGCGACCTCAGCCACAACAGCAAACAGTACCTCGCACGCGTCGAAGAGCGCGAACGCCAGCGCACCGGCATAGCGTCTTTGAAGGTCAAGTTCAACAACGTCTTCGGCTACTACATCGAGATCAGCAAGGCAAACCAGCATCTCGCCCCGTCCGACTACGAACGCAAGCAGACGCTGGTCAATGCCGAGCGCTTCACCACGCCAGAGCTGAAGGAGTACGAAGCCAAGATCCTCGACGCCCAGGAAAAGATTGTCGAGATCGAGCGCCGCATCTTCACCGAGCTGCGCGCCGCCATCGCCGCCGAAGCCCGGCGCATTCGACAGACCGCGCTGGCGCTAGCCGAAGTCGACGTGCTCGCGAACTTCGCGCACCTTGCGTTCGAGCGAAATTACTGCCGCCCGCAGCTTGACGACAGCGGTGACGTCGAAATCGTCGAGGGCCGTCATCCCGTTGTCGAGCGCCTCGACCTCACCGGAGGCGCCGACCGCTTCATCCCCAACGATCTTTATCTGCATCCCGCGACGCACGCCGTTCTGCTGATCACCGGGCCAAACATGGGCGGCAAGTCCACATACCTGCGCCAGGCCGCGCTGCTGGCGATCATGGCGCAAATGGGATCGTTCGTTCCCGCGCGCTCGCTACGCCTGGGCATCGTGGACCGCATCTTCACGCGCATCGGCGCCTCCGACAACCTCGCCCGCGGACGCTCGACCTTCATGGTCGAGATGACCGAGACCGCCGCGATCCTGAACACGGCCACGCCGCGCTCACTCATCCTGCTAGACGAGATCGGACGCGGGACGGCGACTTATGACGGGCTCGCGATTGCGTGGGCTGCGGTCGAATACATCCACGCGCGCGTCCGCGCCAAGACGCTTTTCGCCACGCACTATCACGAACTCACCGAGCTCGCCGACCGTCTCAGCGGCGTCAAGAACTACCATGTCTCCGTGAAAGAAAACGCCGGAGGCATCGCCTTCCTGCGCCGCGTCGAACCGGGTGCCGCCAGCCGCAGCTACGGCATCGAAGTCGCCAAGCTCGCCGGACTCCCCGCCGAGATGATCGAACGCGCCCGCGAAGTGCTCCACGAACACGAGTCCGCCAATCGCCGCGTCACCGACGAACTCGAGTCGGACGCCGACGCAAAGCCCTCGAACGTCCAGCTTTCGATCTTCACGCCGCTATCGCAGCAAATCGTCGATCGCATTCGCGAAGCCAACATCAACGGTCTCACACCCATCGAAGCCCTGAACCTGCTGTACGAACTGAAGAAGCAGTTGGACTGACCGATACTCCTTCAAGCTGTCATCCTGAACGCAGCGCCCGTCCTCGGGCGCGGAGCGAAGGATCTCTGCATTCCTCTGCGCGACCACTATCTCAGATCAGCAAATGAATATCTTCATCGCGTCGGGATCAACTTTCTCAGCTCCGTAGGAGCGACAGAATTTAGCCCGGCACGTAAGTGCCGGGTAGAGAGCCGAGAAATCCCGTGAGCCCCGTAGGGGCGACACTCAACAACGCGCCAGAAGATTGGCCGTGGAGCAGCTTCCGGCATTACGCAACCGGAGTCGAGGGGATTGTCGAGATTGAGTCACACTGGGCGGCAAGCCGTCGCGAGCGCGCCGGAGTCAGGCTGACCGTTCGCGAACTGCTCACCGTCAGTTCTTGTTATTCTCGTAACCTGGGCCACCTGCGGACAGGATATCTCTCTCCTTGATAAAACCTTCGCTCTTATCGAGGGGCACCAGGCACGCCGGTTACCCGCTACACACGAAAACCCTGCCCCTCGGCGAGGCACGAGGTCCGGCAAAGCAAGATCGTTATCAGTCGGAGTTGGACCTACAGTCGTTAGTAAAGAAAACATCATAGGCCCATCGCGAGGGGGATTTCTTATCGTCCCAGGTCAATTTGGCGCGATAGCGGAACCTGTTTCCGAACTTGTCCCGCTTCGGAAGGACCTTGTAGTCCAGCGAAATTGACTTAAGGCCAACCTGCGGTAGTGTGAGTAATTCCTCAGGTTCAGAAACGCCGTTGTGGTTAGCGTCGTGCCATAGCCGCAGGAAAGGATACACAGCGTCGGCCTCGCTGATCATACCGTCTTCGTTGCCCCCGTTGGGGCGGGTATCGAACTCCTTCAAAGCCGCGAACCCGTTCGGTCGAGGAGAAGCGGTCTGCTGCGTGAAGTTGCCGAACCATTCAAGCCCATTGTTGACAATGCCGTCATGGTCGCGGTCCAAAACGAGGAACGCGTCATCTGAACCCGCAGCTATCCATGCGATGGACTCTGAAATGCCGTCGGCATTGTGATCGAAAGATGTCCCATTACCGGCATCTGTAAGGTCGAAGCCGTTTCCAGCCACATCGATGACGATTGGCTCAACCGCGCATGCGTCTATCGGCTCGATGGGATCATCGACGGGCATGAGCATTCCTCGGTCCGGGTTGGTTGGCCGCAAGTTTGGATTGCAGGCCGCTACCGGGGGAGGCGGGTTGCACCCCAATGGGTCGCGGAAAAATGTCGGGAACTTCTTTCCGTCACATCCCACTGTGCTACTGGTGGAGACAATTGTTCGGTTATAGAGGAGAGAATAGGCTCGTGATGCGCCGGTTCCCTGGGTCCCCCCGAGTGCTGCATCGGTTCGCGACGTATTAACAGCCGGACTCACCGGGCAACGCTCCCGAGAGTATGTGTCGATGATGATTAAGCCGTTGGGCTGTTCTGGTGGATTCTCGCAAAATGCAGTCAAATGGCATTCTGTGTTTTCGTCAATCAACTCAGCTCGGCAGGCAAATCCCAAGCCGCCGATGATCGTTCCCGCGCCTGCCGACGAATTCTCCTGTAATGCGTACTGGCCCGCAGTTTCCGAGGTCTGGGCGAATGATACCGAAGAAAACAGCAACAAAATGAGAAGCGAGAGTATGCGACGCATGCTGATCAATGATCCTCCTTTGTGAGGCTTTGCAAGTGAGGCCGTGAAGAATAATGTTCGAACTCGAGGTATGACTTGAACCTGGCTCGACCGAACTTGGCGAAGATTGCTAGAAACTCAGAGGCGAAGTCGGCGTGATAAAACGAATGATGGTAACTGAACACGGTTTGGCCAGACGCGGGGGCGGCGACATAGCGATTGAGCCGCTGAGTCAGTGAGGCATCGGGAGTGCCTTCCTTAAGCAATGCAAGACACTCTTCGACCAGGTCCTGTTTGGCGTCTACATACGCGCGAACGACATCCAGATGCTCGGAGGCGTTGTCGCCAATGGCCACTCCGTCCTCAAACAAAGCGAGGTCGAGGCTGACGGTGGGCCGCTCCGGCCCAATTGTCGCCACGGAACGGCCTATGGCTGACACAGCACGTTTGACGGCCTCGGTGCGTTCGGAGTCGCCGCCGCTAGCGCCCAGGTCCGGCCCCCAAATGTCGCCAACTATCGAGGAAAGCCGGATACCCTGCGGCTCAAGCACTTTGATGGACTGGGCCATATTATTCGGGTACTTGGCCTTGCCCGCATCGAGCAGACCGCGGACGCTATCTCGGACGGTATCTTGGACGTGCGGCTTCCCGTTCCACGTGTAATGCCATCTCAGGTCGTACCCCACCAATGCCACACTTCCAGTGTTTCTCATCAGCACAGAGTTGCATGCCGCAGTTTGGTCAAGTAGTAAGTTGGCTGCATCTCCGATACTGCTGCGCAGAAGAGAGCTGAAGTTCGGGTCGTCACACCCGATCAGAATGATCTGGTGCTTACTCGAAAGGTGCTGCATAGATTCCTCTCCAAACAACACGGGGAGAAGCAGGAGAAAGAAAGCTACTTCGACGAGTTTTCGCACGCGTTTCGGTCGGCTGGCAGTTATGGACCGTACGCGCCCGCCACCCAGGCGCGCAGCTATAGCGTGAGACTCTGAACAGCACACGAACAGTTGTAAAAAAAACTGCACGAAGTTGAACACGTTCCCAAAAGAGAACTCAACCGGCGGGTGGCGCACCCTTTCACCTGCCGAGACTAAGCACACAGGGGTGCCGCACCCTTCACCTTCAGGAGAGGGTGCGTCTTGAGGACGCATGCAATCTCGATGCCCAGAAAACCTGTCAAGACCACCAGCCCCAACCTTTCCCGGTAAGTTGCTCAATCAAGAGCAAATATAATCTCTCCCACCCTGTCGGGTTTGCCCCGCTGAAAATGCTACTCTGGATATAGAGAGACAGTAAAACGAACGGTTCGGTGTCATCGCTCTTTGACCTCGGGTATATCGAGGTCTTAACTACCACCTTTTCAGCCACTTAGAATCGAGCCAGGGGATATCGACAAGCTAAGTGCTTGTTTTTCAGCCACTTGCAAAACAGAGAGAGTGGGGGGAGGGGGGCGGCCGTGCTAACTCCCGTGTTTTCAACGAGAGAAAACTGAGACGCTTGGAAACACAAGTAGCGTAAACTCACTTGTTTGAGCGCCATCGCGCACGGACGAAGACATCATGGCGATATCAAAACTCAACTCTCTCCCCGAGCAAGCCGGACAGCTCCTCATCATGGGCTTCGACGGCACGGAACTGACCGCAAAACTGCGCTCGACGCTCTCGGCCATTCAGCCTGGCGGCGTGATCCTCTTCGCGCGCAATATCGTCGATCCACGGCAAACGTGGACGCTCTTGCGCGACTGCCAGAAGTGCGTCCGCACGCCGCTCTTCTGTTGCGTGGACATGGAAGGCGGAACGGTCGATCGCCTGAAAGAAGTGATCGCGCCCGCGCCCTCCGCCGAGGAAGTCTTTGCCTCCGGCAACAAGAAGGCGTTCCGGCTTCACGGCCGCGTGATCGCCGAGGAAGTCCGCGCACTCGGATTCAACGTCGATTTCGCGCCTGTCTCTGACCTTGCGCTTCCGCCCTCGCGCGCGATCCTGACGTCCCGCACGGTCTCGCCCGATCCGAAGCAGACCGTGACTTACGTTCGCGAGTTCCTGCGCGGGCTCGGGGACAAGAAAGTCCTCGGCTGCGGCAAGCACTTCCCCGGACTGGGCGAAGCGCGCCTCGACACGCATCACAAACTCGCGGCCATCAATAAGCCGTTCAAGGACATGTGGAACGCAGACCTCGTTCCCTACCGCGAGCTTCATCACCAGATGCCGTTCATCATGGTCGCGCACGCGGCGTATCCAGAAGCGACGAAAGAGAAAGTTCCAGCCTCGCTCTCGAAGAAGTGGCTCACCGACATCCTGCGCAAAAAGATCGGCTACAAGGGCCTGATCCTCTCCGACGATCTTGAAATGGGAGGCGTGCTCGCCGCCGCCAAAATCGGCGACGCCGCCGTGGCGACCATCGCAGCCGGCAGTGATATGTACCTTGTCTGCCACGAACACGACAACGTTTGGGCCAGCTTCGAGGCCGTGCTGCGCAAGGCCGAGCGCGACAAACGCTTCGCCGCCAAGATCGCCGACTCCGCCAAGCGCGTGCTCGCGACGAAGAAGAAGGCGGGTATCACTAATCGGCGCGCTCCAGCGCCGACAGAAAAGATCATCAACAGGCTGCGTTGCGATCTATGGGAATTTGCCGAGGAAGTCAGGCTGGTAAAAGCAGGGTTGTGAAACCGTATAGCTGTTTCGTGGAGGATGGGAATACATAGGTCCTTCCCCTTCGGCTTCGCTCAGGGTCAGGATGACAGATTACTTTTGTTTTCGTGTGAGAGTGAATTCGGTTTGTCCCTGAAGGAGTTCTCTTGATCGTCGCCGGAATCATGAGCGGAACATCCGCGGACGGAATCAACATAGCACTCGTCCGCCTGATGGGACGCGGCTTCCGCACGCGCCTCGAACTGCTCGCGCACGACGAGTTTCCGTATCCCGCGCCGGTCCGCCGAATGATTCTATCGGTGATGAACGCGACCGCCAGCGTCGCCGATCTCGCGCGGCTCAACGTCCTGCTTGGCGAACTGTACGCCGATGCGGTCCTCGAAGCGTGCAGCACGAATTCAGTGAAAGTGGACCTCGTCGGCTGTCACGGTCAGACGATCTATCATCAAGGCGATGCCGCGCCATTCCTGGGCCGACGCGTCGCGTGTACGTGGCAAACCGGTGAAGGCGCGATCATAGCGGCGCGTTGCGGAGTTCCTGTCGTTAGCGATTTTCGTCCTGCCGACATCGCCGCCGGAGGCAAGGGCGCACCGCTCGTTCCCTTCCTCGACTACATACTTTTCCGGCATCGCCGCCGCGGACGCATCGTGCAGAACATCGGCGGCATCGGCAACCTGACGGCAATCCCGCCCAAGGCGAAGCCCGAGCAGGTCGTCGCGTTCGACACCGGCCCCGGCAACATGGTCATCGATCAGGTGATGGACCGCCTCTACGGCAAGCGTTTCGACAAGAACGGTTCGATCGCCGCGCGCGGAAAAGTCCTCGACACCATCGTCTCGGAGATGTTGCGCCACAAGTTCTTTCGCCGCAAGCCGCCGAAAACCGCGGGCCGCGAGGACTTCGGGCGCGAATTCGTCACGGCGTTCCTGCGCCGCTGCGGGAAGGCGCGCAGCGAAGACATCGTCGCTACCGCCACCGCGCTCACCGCGCGCTCCATCGGCGAAGCGGTGCGTTCGCTTCTGCCGCAATGTCAGCGCAACGGCGAGCGCACAGGCAAACTCTTCCACGACTACATCGTCTCGGGCGGCGGCGCAAAGAACCGCACGCTAATGCGGCTGATCGAGGACGAACTGCGCCCCTACGGTCTGCGCGTACGCCTGTCCGACGACGTGGGGCTCCCGTCCGACGCGAAAGAAGCCGCCGCCTTCGCCCTGCTTGCCTACCAGACCTGGCGCCACGAACCCGCCAACGTTCCGTCCGCGACCGGGGCCGCCAGACCTGCTATCCTCGGCAAGATCAGCTATGCGTGAAAGAGTTTCGAGTTTCGAGTTTCGAGTTTCGAATCCGATATGCCGCGTTGTGCCCACAAGGCAAACGTCACAACTTAAGGTTCTGATTTACCTTACCGTCGCAGTTCTCTTGATTCTTCCCTTCCTCTCCTGCTCTCCCAAGCCCTCGCCCGACACGCTGGTTATGATTATCGAGAACGGTCCGGCAAATCTCGATCCGCGTGTTGGGACCGACGCACAATCCGAACGCATCGACATGCTGCTGTTCGACTCGCTGGTTCGGCGGGACGAGCATTTCAACCTGCAACCATCGCTGGCCGAACGCTGGGAGATCCCCGATCCGCTGACGTATATCTTTCATCTGCGGAGCGGAGTGCGCTTTCACGATGGACGTCCGCTCACCTCGCGCGACGTCAAGTGGACGCTCGATTCCATGACCAGCGGCAAGATTCGAACGCCGCGCGCAGCGCCCTACCGACTGATCGACCGCGTCGACACGCCCGACGAGAGCACGGTCATCATTCGCCTCAAGGAGCCGTACGCTCCACTTCTCTGGAACCTGTCCGACGGCGCGATCGGCGTCGTTCCCTTCGGCAGCGACGAGACATTCAGCCGCAACCCGATCGGCAGCGGGCCATTCAAGTTCGTCAGCCTCTCGCAGGACAAAGATGTTGTGCTGGCTAGGAACGACAGTTATTGGGGCGAACGCGCGCACGTGTCCCGCGTACAGTTTCTGATCGTTCCCGACACGACGACCCGCGCGCTGGAACTGCGCAAAGGCAGCACCGACGTCGCCATCAATGCGCTCACCGCTGACATGGTGGGAGCGCTCCAGCGCGACCCCAACCTCATCATCGAGAAATCGCCCGGGACGGGCTACCAGTACCTGGCCATGAACTTGCGTGACCCGATCCTGAAGGACGTCCGTGTGCGACAGGCCATCGCATATTCCATCGATCGGCAAGCCATCATTCACTACCTGCTTCGCGATCTGGCACGACCTGCATCAAGCGTGCTGCCCCCGGAAAGTTGGGCCTACGACGCCAACGTCCGCACGTACAACTACGATCCCGAGCGTGCGCGCAAGCTGCTCGATGAGGCCGGGTATCCCGAGCACAACGGCGTGCGCTTTCACCTGACAATGAAGACGTCCACGGAGGAATCGACGCGACTTCTAGCCGCCGTGCTTCAGCAGCAGTTCGCGAACGTCGGCATTGCGCTGGACATTCGCACCTTCGAATTCGCCACGTTTTACGCGGACGTGCAGAAAGGCGCGTTCCAACTGTTCTCTCTCTCGTGGGTCGGAGGCAACGAAGATCCGGACATATTCGAGAATATCTTCTACTCGGCCAGTTTTCCGCCCAAGCGCGCCAACCGCGGCTACTATTCCAATCCCAAGGTTGACGCACTGATCGACGAAGGCCGCCGCACCGTCGATCAGCAAAAGCGCAAGGAGATCTACGCGCAGTTGCAGGAGATCATTGCTGAAGATCTGCCGTACATCAATCTCTGGTATCGAGATAACGTGCTAATCCACACGCGCCGAGTTTCGAATATCCACGCGAGCCACTCCGGCAATTACAATTTTCTCGTCACTGCGGAGCTGCAGCCGTAGGAAATCCTCTCGCCCCCCTCCCCCACTTGATCTGTAGATATCGTTTTCTAAAGGACTTAAGTCGTCGGTATTATCTGGACTCAATCCAGATCGAGGCTCCGGAGGGCGGTGCAGTCTGTTTTTCAAAGATCAGCGCTTGAGCCGGGACAATGCCCTATGTACAGCATAGTGGCGATTCAGAGAATTGTGACAAGGGGCTCGGAAAATTTCTAGAATCGGAACAAGCTTCCATGCGCCCGCGGTGCGTCACGTGGGATGAAAATTAGCGAGAACGGGGATGGGCACTGAAAAAGCGGAAGAGAATTAGCTGTTAGCTATGTAGCTCTTAGCCGTTAGTAGAAGATGCGAGCCTACGACAGGAGAACTCCATGTAGGCTATTTTCATGACAAGCCTCCATGTTGCTGGGGGCGCACCGCATGGGATGAAGATTGGCTGATGCCGGGCAAGACTCGACATCGACTCCTCACTGTGTTTGTTTCGCAGAACTGCAACTGATAGCATCGAAGTTTCAGGAGCAAGGAGCGACGCTGCCCGTGCGGATCATCTTTATCGGAGACATTTTCGGCAAACCCGGCCGTACTATCGTGCGCGAGTTGTTGCCTCACCTCGTACGCGCTCACCAGATCGACCTCGTCGTCGCCAACGGCGAGAACTCGGCCGCTGGCTTCGGCATCACACCCGCGCTGGCTGACGAACTTTTGGACATGGGCATCGCAGTTATCACAACGGGCAACCATGTCTGGGACAAGCGCGAGATCGTTGATTACTTCAATAACGCCAACGGCGACGCCTACAGCCCCGCTCACCGCGTCTTGCGCCCTGCAAATTATCCCGCAGGCACCCCTGGTTGGGGCTTGTACGAAGGCCACACGCGCGACGGCGTGCCCTATGCCGTCATCAATCTTCAGGGCCGCGTTTTCATGTCCAACAACGAAGATCCGTTCCGCGTAGCCGACGAGTTGCTCAAGCAGGTGCAGGCCAAAGTCGTCCTCGTCGACTTCCACGCGGAGGCCACGTCGGAAAAGATCGCGCTGGGCTGGTATCTCGATGGCCGTGTAACGGCCATGCTCGGAACGCACACGCACGTTCCCACGGCGGACGCGCGCATCCTTCCCAACGGCACTGCCTACCAGACAGACGTCGGCATGACCGGACCTTATGACAGCGTCATAGGCGTCACCAAGGAAACAATCCTGCAAAAATTTTTGACCAACATGCCAACACGTTTCGAGGCTGCCACCGGGGACGTCAAGTTTTGCGCCGCCCTCATCGATTGCGACCCGGCCACGGGACGCGCCAACCGCATTGAGCACCTCATGCTGGACACGAGCGTCCTTCAGCAAGGCCCGCAATAGCCATGGCTGCACGATACCTGAGCTGCGACGCATACCTGTTCGACATCGACGGCACGCTCATGAACGTGCGCGACGGCACACACTACCACGCGTTTCACAATGCCGTCCGCAATGTATTCGGTGTGGATTCGCACATCGACGGCGTCCCGGTCCAGGGCAACACCGACATCGGAATTCTTCGCGCCGTGCTCCGTCGCGCCGGACTCACCGACGCCGAGTTCGAGTCGCGCCTGCCGCTCGCCGTCGATCATATGTGCCGTGACGTTAACGGCAATGCCGCCGCCATCCGTCCCGAACTGTGTCCGTCAATCCTCGAATTGCTGCAGGCACTTACCGCCGCCGGAAAAATCCTCGGCGTTGTTTCCGGCAACCTGGAGCGCATTGGCTGGCTCAAGCTTCAGGCCGCCGGCATTCGCGACTATTTTTCGTTCGGCTGCTTCTCGGACCGCGCTGAACTTCGTTCCGAGATTTTCCGCAACGGTCTCGAGGAAGTCCGCTCGCGTCTTGGCGACGCGGCGTCTGTTTGCATTGTCGGCGACACGCCTTCCGACATTCTGGCCGCGCAGGAAAACTCACTCCACGTCATAGCCGTGGCGACCGGCACGTTCAGCGCGGACGATCTCGGCCAACTCTCCCCCGACGCGTGCCTCACCTGCTGCACGGAACTTCTGGCGCTGCTCTGATTTCCGATTTGATTCTGCGCCGTCTAAAACATTGCCACGCCGATCCCGCTCAAGCCAAAATCAGGCTTGAACGGGCCACCGAGATATACGCCGATGCGAAAAATGAACAATCGCCAGCGGGAATTCCCGTACAATCGTAGTTTCATGCGTGTGCTCGCCATCTTTGCCGGATCGCTGCTCATCGCGGCGTCCTTGTGCTCTGCCCAGAGCACGCCCGCTCCCGCTGCCCAGCCGCCCGCGCAGGGCAATCCCCTGCTCCATCAGCAGTTGGAAGATTTCAAGGCACAGTATGGAAAAGCGAAGCTCGACGAAACCCGCGTCACCGAAGTTGTTCTAGAGCCCAAGCCGGGACTCCAGTCCTTCAATCTCACCGGCGACGCCCGCACCATTTTCACTGCCATCATGACAGCCTTCGGAATCCGCGCCACGTTCGACGAGTCCACGCCGAACCGCTCTTTCCGTTTCAGTCTTGAGAACGTCGATTTCAACACCGCAATGGACACGGCCGCCCTGATGAGCGGCACCTTCTGGTTTCCGGCCGATCGTGATCGCGTGGTCATCGCCGCTGACACGGCGCAAAAGCGGCGTGATCTCGAACCCCAGATCGAGCGCACCTTCTATTTGTCTGACGCCACCACTCCCCAGGACCTCACCGACGTCGTAAACACTCTGCGCACGATTTTCGAGATCAAGTTCATCACTCCGCAACCGGCCACCAGCAGCATCACCATCCGCACGGATCAGCGCACCATGCATAACGTCGAGAGACTTCTCAATCAGCTGAATCTCGTCCGTCCCCAGGTGCTGCTCGACATACAGGTGATCGAAGTTGACAGTACGATGCAACGCAATCTCGGCATCAACTTGCCACTTCAGTTCCAGATTTTCAGTATCCCCGTGGGCGTGCTGGCGCTGCTCAATACACCCGGCATTCAGAACATCATCCAGCAACTCGGAGCGGGCGGCCTCAGCAGCCTGGCTAACAACGCCACGGTAGCCGCCTTGCTGGGCCAATATCAGAACCAGTTGCAGTCGCTGCTGGCCAATCCGGTCGCGACCTTTGGCGGTGGACTCACGTTCATGGGAGTCTCGATCCCGCCGGCTACGGTTAATTTTTCCCACAACGAATCGCACGCTACCTCGCTCGAAATCCTGTCGCTCCAGGCGTCCGCGGGAAATCCGGCGACGATTCACATCGGCAACCGTTACCCAGTGCTCACCCAGAGCTTCTCTTCAGGAATCAATGTGCCCGGCTTAAACCTCGGAGTTGCCGGGGCCATCCCAGGCTTCACCTACGAAGATTTGGGTGTCTCGCTCAAGGCCAAGCCGACGATTCACGGCACCTCAGCCGTCACGCTCGACACCGAGTTGTCCATCAAGTCCCTCGGATCCACGAGCATCAATGGCATCCCTGTCATCAACAATCAGGAATACAAGGGAACGATTACGGTGAAGGAGGGTGAACCCGCCGTGCTCGCCGGCATGATGTCAAAAAGCGATCAGAATAGTTTGTCCGGTCCTCCTGGAATTGGCAGCCTGCCGGTCCTCAACAAACTAGTTAGCGACAAAACGGTCAACGAGGCTCGCACCGAGCTAATCATCATCATCACGCCCCACATCACGCGCGCGCGTGTCGAAAACAACGCTCCGCCAATCGCCCTCGCCCCAGCGCGCTAGCGAACCTATCAGCTTGCTTTCCCGATGCCGCCATCGACAATGGCCCCGGTGCGACGGCTTGGCGGAAGATACACAGTGAACTGCGTTCCCCTGCCGACCGTGCTTTGCACCCGAATGTCGCCGTTGTGTTGCCGGACAATCCCCTGGGCGCTGGCTAGCCCCAGTCCCGTACCTTCGGGCTTTGTTGTGAAAAAAGGTTCAAAGACGCGATCAATGACCGCTTCGGGAATTCCTGACCCCGTGTCTGACACCGTGATCGTCACCCACTGCTTGTCAGTACCGTCGGCTACACCCGAACCCGGCTCCCCCATGTCGGTGGCGATAACCAATTGGCCGCCCTGTGGCATAGCGTCTCGGGCGTTCAAGATCAGGTTGACGAGCACTTGCTGCATCTCGACTGGATCGATATCCACATCCGGCAAGCCGGGGTGTAGCTCCGTGATTATCTTAGTGTTGTCGGGGACGAGCGCATTAATCAGATCAATGACGTCGCCGATCACCTGGTTGATTGATCCGGGTCTCAGGTGCAATTCCTGCGCCCGGCTGAATTGTGCAAGCCGCCTCGTCAATTCCGCCGCATGCCGGGACGCATCCGATATCCGCTGAAGGCGCGCACGAACGTCTGGACCAGCATCCGGACTCTCCAGACACGTAAGAGCGGTTAAATTGATAATTGAAATTATGTTGTTGAAGTTGTGGGCGAGGGCTCCCGCCATCGCTCCGAGCGCTTCGATCCTCTGGATATGCGCGGCGACGCGCTCCAATTCAACCTCACGGGTCTCGTCCGTCGCCACCAGCAAGACCCCGCCCATGCCCATCACCGAAAATTGATGGGTCGTCGCATGAAGCCATTTGGACGCTCCATCCGGAAGAGTAATCTTCATGTTGTGGGGTTCGATTGTCTCCCCGGCCAGAGCGCGTACGACTGCAAGCCGCTCGAAAGGCAACTCACTCCCATTCGAATCGAAGAAGTGAAAATCCCGCGCCAGATCTTCGATGCGCAACTGAGGGTTGGCGAGCACGATGCGCGGGATTCCGAATATCTGTAATGCAGGATCGTTTGCGTAAACAATGCGGTGCTCCGCGTCAACGATCATTACGGCGATGAGTACTTGATCGAATATCGTTTCCAGCAGATTCGCTGGGCGCATTCCAAAAGACATGACCAAGTCTCCCTCAAAGGCCGCTTGCAATCAGATGCCCAATCGCGCCGACTCGCTATATTATCCCAAGGTTGCCGCCAGGTTCACGGGGCCGTGCCCGGCAACGCAATCGTCTATATTAGATGTGAGTAGCTGGAATCGGAGGTGCGTCACCGACGATGAACTCACGCAAAATGCTCTCGGTCGTACTGCTGGCCGTAGTCCTGACCGGACTGCTGCTCATCTACCGGGCTTCCCGTCAAGATCCCGCTCGTCCCATCGGCGCGCCCGTCCAGATTGCCGCGCCCCTGGGCCTGCCACCGGTCTTCGTGCCAGCCGACAACCTTCCAACCGTCGAGACGATCGCGCTCGGCCGGCGTCTTTACTACGACTCTGCGCTCTCGGCCGACAACACGATTTCGTGCGCAAGTTGTCACACGCCAGCCACGGCCTTCGCAGATGCGCGAACAGTGTCTGTCGGAGTCGCCGGCAAACTGGGTTCCCGCAATTCTCCCCCGGTTGCAAACGCCGCCTATTACATCACGCAGTTCTGGGATGGCCGCGCCCCTACCCTCGAAAAACAGGCCGAAGGCCCAGTGCAGAATCCAGTGGAGATGGCGCATACCTTGAAGGGTGTCGAAAAGCGCCTCGCCGCCAATCCGGCCTACCGCGCGGAATTTGCCCAGGCGTTCGGCCCCGGGGCTATCACGTTTGACATGGTTGAGAAAGCCATCGCCAGTTTCGAACGCACTCTTCTAATGGGAAACTCTCCGTTTGACCGCTGGTACTACGGCCATCAGGAAACGGCGATTGGCGCAGAAGCCAAACGCGGCTTCGAGGTCTTCCGCCGCGTGGACAAGGGAAACTGCGCCTCGTGCCACACCTTCGGCGAATCCAGCGCGCTGTTTACCGACAATCAGTTTCACAACCTCGGTGTGGGCGTGAAGAACGAGATGCCCACTGATATGGGCCGCTTCAATGTGACAAAGAACGACGCAGACCGTGGCGCGTTTAAGACGCCCACTTTGCGCAATGTCGCACTCACCGCGCCCTATATGCACAATGGCAGTTTGAAAACTCTGAAGGATGTCGTGGATTTCTATATCGGCGGCGGTAGTTCGAATCCCTATCGCGATCCAAAAATGAAATCACTCGAACTGACGGGCCGGGAGCGCGCCGACCTCATTGCATTTCTTGAATCGCTTACGGGAGAAGTCCCGCCCGATTCTGGTCCCCCTGCTAAACAGTTCAGCAAGTGAGCTTGCGGACCGTGAGTTCCTCGATGAGATCAGCGCGTAGTCCGTACCCACGCCCGGGCGCATCCGGAACAACAATCGTCCCGCGTGGCGTGACTTCAACTTCGGGCTCGATGATGTCCTCTTTCCAGTAGCGTTTCGAGGCCGAAACATCCCCCGGTAGGCAAAAGTTGGGCAGCGTCGATAACGCAATGTTATGCGCGCGTCCAATACCGGATTCCAGCATCCCTCCGCACCAGTTGGCGATGTGACTCGCGCGACAAACATCGTGAACTTCGATCACGCTGGAAAATCCGCCCACGCGCCCGACCTTGATATTCACGATTCTGCACGCGCCGTTCTCCGCGGCCTGCCTTGCATCCCGCGCATGATGTATGGACTCGTCCAGACAGATCGCGGTCTTGATCTGCTTTTGTAATTGCGCGTGGAAGAATATGTCATCGTTCCACAGCGGCTGCTCGATCATCAGCAGCTTGAATTCATCGAAGCGCCTCAGGTGCTCGACATCTTCGAGCGTGTAAGCCGAATTCGCGTCACAGCTTAAAAGAATGTCGGGCCACTGCTCGCGGGCGCGCCGTAGAACGTCAACATCCCAACCCGGCTTTACCTTGATTTTGATCCGTTGATATCCCGCCGCAAGCTCTACGGAAATCCTCTCCAGCAATTGCTCGACCGAATTCTGTATGCCGATGCTGACGCCGCAATTGATCTCACGCTGCACGCCGCCCAGCAACTTCCAGAGCGGGACATTCTTCTCGGTCGCCTCGGCGTCCCAGACCGCATTCTCGACCGCCGCCTTCGCCATCCGATTCCCACGAACGCGCGCCGAGTAGCGCCGGAATGTCGCGCCCGCTCTCGATTTCGCGTCCGACCACCATCGGCGCAATGTGATTGCGCAATCACGCTCCACGCGCCGTCAATCCACTCTTCGCTATAGAACGGCGCTTCCCCGGCGACGCACTCGCCCCAGCCTTCGAGACCGCCGGCGCAGTGGACTGTCACCAGCATGACGCGCCGCTCATACGTCCGCCCAAAGCTGGTCTCAAAAAAATGCACCAGCGGCATGTGGAGTTCGCGGAGCGTGATGGATTCGATTTTCACTCTTCCCACCGCCCCACTAAAAACTTCCCATTCACCCGCTCGTCTCTCTCATACCCGAGACACGCCAACCCTTCGCCGAACGCCTTCAGAAGCTGATCTCGCGCCCGCGTCTGCACTTCCAGTGCCTTGCCTCGGGTCTCCGGCGATTTCTTCCATTCGTAAATCTCAGCGGGAATACTGACGCTCAACTCAACTTTGATCGCTGGACGCTTCCCCGTCCTCAGCACCGTCTCGACCCGTTCCGACTTCAGCCACCACTCGGCGACCAGCCGATCCGTTGGCAGTCCGCCCTGCAGCGGAGAAGTCGTGATCCCGTACTGATTGACGTTATATCGTCTCGCGATAGCTCCCAGCTTTTCCAGATTCAGGTAGGCGTTCTTAATCTCCAGCGGATCGAAGGTCCATTCGATGAGATCGATCCCGTTCGCCAGTGCATCCTCACGCTGAAACAGTTTGATCGCCCGTCCGAGCCCCCTGTCGCGATAACCCTCTCTCACCGCCAGCATGTGCGAATGAAGATAAGGACGCCCATCGCGCACGCCCGGAATCGACATCGCGAACCCAGCCAACTCACTTCCGTCGAACGCCCCAATCACCTGCCCGCCGATCTTGTCCGCGACCACGAACAGGCGCAGCGGGACCAGCTCGATGTCGGAGAATCCCCAGACTTCTTTCTGCAACTCGACGCACATCTGCATCTCGTTCGCACCCTCCCCTGACGGGGAAGGGTGCGGCACCCCTTTGCAGCGGCGGATCACGATGCCGCCGTTCACTCGCCGCTCGTCTGCCCGTTTTTCTCCAGCTTCTTCGACTCCTGCCACAGCGACTCCATTTCTTCCAGGTTCGAATTGTGAATGCTGCCGCCCTTCTCGCGCAGTTGCGCTTCCACCCATTGAAAGCGCCGCTTGAATTTCCTGTTCGTCTTCTTCAGCGCCGACTCCGGATCGAGCGACAGATACCGCGCGATATTCACCAGCACGAAGAACAAGTCCCCGACTTCATCCTCCAGCCGCTCGCGCAATTCCTGCGGAACTCTCTCGCCGCGCGAATTCGCCACGCCGCGCCCCGGAGCAGTAGGCCCCGGCTCGGGCCATTTCTTCAACTCCGCCCGCAACTCTTCTGTTTCTTCGTGCAGCTTGTCGAAGATGCCATTGATATCCGGCCACTCGAAGCCGACGTGCGCCGCGCGGGAGCTGAGCTTGAATGCTTCGAGCAGAGATGGGATCGCCGTCGAAACCCCCGCCAGCACCGATTCCGGATGCTCCTTTTGCTTGGGTGCCTTCCCGCCGCCCTGCTCCAGTCGCTTCTTCTTTTCCTCGGCCTTGATCGCTTCCCAGTTGCGCAGCACGTCGCCCGACGTCTTGGCCTCGACGTCGCCAAACACGTGCGGATGCCGGTTTACCAGCTTGTCCGACAGAGTGTCCAACACGTCGTCAATCGAGAACCGGCTTTCCTCCTTCGCCATCTGCGCGTAGAACAGCACCTGCAGCAGCAGATCGCCAAGTTCGCCGGTCAACTCGGGCCAGTCGCGATTGTCAATCGCTTCCAGCACCTCGTAGGTTTCTTCCAGTGTGTAAGGTTTGATTGAGTCAAAGGACTGCTCGCGGTCCCACGGGCATCCGCCCGGACCCCGCAAGCGAGCCATAATTGCTACTGCGCGTTCAAAACGTTCTCCAGTGGACATCGACGTAAGGGTAAATCGTATGGCGTGACGATACAACGATTGATGATTTGATGATTTGGTGAGTGACGATTGAGCTAGCCGCTGCCTGCATCTAAGTTCCTGAGGGCATTTGTGGACGCACGGGTCTCAAGGCCAAGTCTCGACGGCAAGCACTTCGACGTAGCGGTCATCGGCGGTGGCATCAACGGCGTTGCCATCGCCCGTGAGTGCGCCCGCGCCGGACAGCGTGTCCTCGTTCTTGAGGCCCACGACTTCGCCGCCGGCACTACCAGCCGTTCCACCCGCATCATTCACGGCGGCCTGCGCTATCTCGAACACGGAGAAATCTCGCTCGTCCGCGAATCACTGCGCGAGCGTCAGCGCCTGCTTGCCGAGCGCAGCCATCTGGTCCGCCCGCGATCGTTTCTGCTGGCACTCCCGGCGGGCCAGCGCGGAATCCGTAGCGCGCTCTCAATTCGCTTCGGTCTCTGGCTCTATTCCCGTATGGCTGGCGCAAGCGGCGGCAAGCGTAATCTCTCGTCAGAAATGGCGCAATTGGAAACGGAGCTCGACCGCGACCGCTCTTGGGCACTCTTCGACTACGAAGATGCGCAATGCGAATTCCCTGAAAGGCTCGTCGCCGAATGGCTGTCGGAAGCGATCGGCTGCGGAGCAACTGCGCGCAACTACACCGATGCTCTCGAAGTGCTCACCAACCTGGGGCGCGCAAACGGCATCATCCTTCGCGACCGCTTCACCCGCGAAGAATTCCGCGTCCATGCCCGGTGGATCATCAACGCCACAGGCCCCTGGGCCGACCGCATATGCGCCGACTCCGCAATCAACACTCGCGCTCCGATGATTGGAGGCGTCCGCGGCACGCACATCGTGCTGAACCGCCCAGCGTTCGTCACCGATTCAGCGATCTACGCCCAGGCTGCCGATGGCCGCCCGATTTTCCTTGTACCGTGGAATGGCGCGCTGCTGGTTGGAACCACTGAAGTCGGCGATCACGGTGACCCAAATGACGCCGAGCCAACTAAAGCCGAAATCGGATATCTCTTCAATTCTCTCCAGCACCTCTTTCCTCGCGCTTCCTTATCGTGGAGTGACATATCGTACGCGTTCGCCGGAGTTCGTCCTCTGCCGTTCGCGCCCGCTTCAAACGCATCGAAAGTCACGCGTAGACACCTCCTGCACGATCATAAGCGTGAAGGCGCCGCGGGCATGGTCTCCGTCATTGGAGGCAAGCTGACCACCGCCGCCTCGCTCGCCCGTGACTGTGCCCGCAAGATCGGACTGCGCGTGAACATCGCTGCCCCGGCCCTCGTCGCTCCATCCCCGGCAAACGGCTTCGCAGTGACACTCGAACACTGGGCAAGGGCCGTTTCAGCCACCGTTGGAATCACGCCGGCCTCCGCCCTCGCCATCGCCGAATGGCACGGCCCTCACGCGTTCGACGTTACGCGTGCGGCCCGGCAAAATGACGATCTACGGAAGCTTCTCTGCCCCGAGAGCCCGCACATCCTGGCCGAAGCTGTCTACGCGGTTCGCAGCGAATGTGCCGCCACGCTGGCCGACATCTTGCTCCGTCGCGTGCCAGTCGCGCTCTCGCCCAACTGGTCAGCCGAATCCACGCGCAGCGCCGCCCACTGCATCGCGCCCGTGCTCGGGTGGACCGAGCGCGACACCGACGCCGAGATTGCAGCGTTTGAAGGAGAAAGGGCGCAGTTCCTGCGCAAGGTCGCGCCTGAAAAAGCTGAAGACCCATCGGTGCCCCGTTCAAGCCCGCTTTTGGCTTGAGCGGGGTGAGAAACCGACGGTGCCCCGTTCTTGAGCGGGGCTTTAGCGCAAGCTCCCCACCGTGCGACCTAGCAACAAAGTGTCGTCTGAGACGATGCCGTCCACGCCGAACTCGACCATCTTGCGCACGTCGCGTTCGCGATTGACGGTCCACACAATCACGCGTTTCCCAGCCGCATGCAGCTCGTCCACAAGCGCTCGCGAAACCAGGGAATGCCTGGGCATCACGTAGTCCAACGGCAAGTCAGGCCATCGGGCCAGTCCACGCGCGTTGCGGCAGATCAGGCCAAGCGGGAGATTCGCTTCACGACGGCGTGTGGAGTCGAGCACCTCCGGAAGAAACGATGCGACCACGTAGCCGCGCTCCGGTGAGTTCGCGCATAGCGTACGGACAACCGCATCTTCCAATCCTGCAACTTTCAGCTCGATGTAGAGGAATGCGCGCGAGCGGAACCGGCTGACAACATCCTCAAGGGAGGGCAACAAGGGATCTGCTTCGATCAGGGATGGGTAGCTACTTCGGGCAACATTTAGCCAGGCAAATCGCGGATCATGGCAGATGACTGCGCGCCCCTCGCATGTCCGCCGTACATCAAACTCAAATCCATCGCATCCATGTTCCAGCGCGAGTTCAAAGGCCGTAACTGTGTTTTCCGGAGCGTACCGGCGCGCCCCGCGATGACCTAGCAGGATGAGTTTTGAGTTTCGAGTTTCGAGTTTCTGGTTGCCGTTTTCCTGATTGCCGCTGCGCTTCCCCTGCTCACTAACAAAAGGTTCTTCCGTCTTTCGAAACTTGAAACCCGAAACTCGAAACCGGTTTACTCAGTCCAGATCGAAATCCCGAATGCGACGTGGCTCGTCCGGCGTTTCCTTTGCCTTCTTCAATGCGTCCTGGAACTTCTTCTCCAGCAGATCGGCCGCGTGCTTCTGCGCCTCGACTGATTGGCGGAAGATCGATTCCTTCCGGCCCTCCTGCTCGCGCATCGAACGAGCCGCATCCTCAAAATCGTTGAACGTCTTAGGCGCAACCCGAGCTGTATGCGAAACCACCGCCTTGGTCTCGCCATCCACTTTGATCAACGCCCCACAACAGGGGCACGTAATCTCAAAATCGTCTATATTCTGCTTTCCCATAGTCGAGAATCATACTGCATTTTAGGAAATGGCATCTGTGTTTTGGGCGTTCAGGTTTTAGAGGCGATTTCATACATGTCTCCCGCATCATCACCATCCCTCACCCAACCACCGCCGCCCCTCAGTCCAACGGAGGGCGGAGGCCCCCCTACCTACGCGAAATTCGCAAACTGTTGTAAAACCAGTACTTAACACATCGATATGCGTCGCGTCATGCCTAAGTGGCTGATTTTAAGTGAGTTAATACCTTGATATGCAGAAACAAAGGAGTTATCTCTGAATTCCTAGTAGTCGCCCCGGGGTTGCGCACTCCGCTGCGGTCAGCTACTAGCGGCCACGTTGTTATACAAGTATGGCAGATTGGCAGGGGTAAACCCGACAGGTCGGGGAAATTTATATTTGCTGCAATTTCAGGAGCTTAGAAGGAAAGTGGCACCGAGAGGGGATTGACATCTCTAATGAGGTCGGCGGCGGTGGAGGCGCGGACGAAATGCATGGGTCCTTCGCCTGCGGCTCAGGATGACTTGGTGCGGGCCGTGTGGTAAGAGGGGAAGACGGTTGCGGTGGTGCGGACGAAATGCATGGGCCCTTCGCCTGCGGCTCAGGATGACTTGGTGCGGGCCGTGTGGTAAGAGGGGAAGACGGTTGCGGTGGTGCGGGCGAAGTGCATGGCCTTCGCTGCGGCTCAGGATGACTTGGTGCGGGCCGTGTGGTAAGAGGGGAAGACGGTTGCGGTGGTGCGGACGAAAGATGCTCTCGCCGCTGCGCTCCTCAGAATGACTCGCTGAACGCCGACCATCTACCCTACTGCAAGCAAATCACCTGATGCTCCGGGCACCCGCGTTCCGTGCACGCATAGAGGGTGTGCAGCAACCCCGGGCCGTATCGCGCCAAAAACGACACTCCCGCGATAACCCGCTCCTGCATCTGTTTGTGCGGAAAAAGAGAGGTGCTCAAGTGTGCTGCATGACGCGCGATGATTTCGTTCTGCCGGACCTCGGCACTAGCCGCGCGCATGCGCAGACGATTCAACTGGTATCGCATCTTGTTGCCCGCTCGCTTCGCCGCTCCCTGCAACGTAGGATCGAGCGTCTGAATCGGCTTCATGAGCTTGGCCAAAGCTTCATCCACCACGTTAGCAGCGTCATCGAAAGACTTCTGCAAATCCGACGGCAAGCTGCGCTCCGCTATCAGTTCCAGCGTGTGTTCCGGACCATGCAATACGTCGGCTAACGACAGGTCGTATTTTTTCAGTAATCTCTGGGCGCGGGCGTCCACGAGCGTTGCGCTGAAGCGGGGCACAACGGGCGTGACCCGCCCCAGCAGCCGCTCGTACACCACCGCTGCCTGGGCAAAGTACGCCACTTCCGCTGGTCCCCCGCTATAAGCAAGGGTCGGCAGCAAGAAATCCTGTACCACGGGGCGCAGTAAAACGTTCGCGCTAAACTGCGCAGGATCGGAGTCCACCCGCGCCAGAAGCTCCTCTCGCGTGAGCTTCTCGCCGCCCAGGATGAACGAACCATTCTCCCGATGAATCGGCATGCGCGCGCCGCCCTTGATTCCAAACAGCAGAGTGGAGAACGACGCGACCTTCACCTGTTCGTGATATCCTGCGGCATGCAAGGCCTTTCCCCGCTCGACCAGCGCAGCCTCCAACGATTCGGCCTGGATCGCGGCCTCTTTATAAATGGGTGCAGCGACACGATGCAGCTCAGGATCGGAGGCGTCTAGCAGCACCACGCCAAATTCCGCGAATAAACGCGCGAAGAGCCTGGCGAAGGCCGTCCCAACTGTCTGACCAGGCTCATAAGCCTCGCGAACAAACTGCGACGCTTCGCTATCTCCAAGCAGACGGGCGACTTCCTCGATCACCGGCACGATCGCGTCCGTAAGTCGCGCGCCACTCATCGGCGCACCAGGCAACAGTTCCGCTTCCAGCACGACGTTGTGCAGGCTGCCTTCCGCATCCTGCACAACGGCTTTTCTGATCTCTTCGAAATCGTGGTCCTCAGTGGCAAGCCAAAACACCGGGACGCACTCTGCTCCGGCCTTTGTCGCTTCCACGGCAAGCCGCACGGCTGTGATGGCTTTCAGAATTGAGAATAGTGGGCCGCCAAGAAACCCCACCTGCTGCCCGGTAACAGCGACCGAAGCGCCCTCGCGAAACCTCCGTATGTTCTCCAGCGCTTTTGGAGACGCCCCGAACGACCGGTTCTGCCCCTCGAGAACGTCGGCGACCAATCTGCGGCGTTCGTCGCCATACTTGACGCGCTTGCTCTCATCGATCAGCCACGACGGACTGATCGACGGAAATCCCTTATGGGAGAAAGCCGCCGGAATTCCGTAGAACGACGATACGCGTGGAAAATCGTGAAGAAAATCGTTGAAGAGTTTTGTCGTATGCGGAATTGCGGAAAACGACAGACACCCCGATTGCACTAGCAGCACCCTCCGCGCTTCGAAATAGCATGTAATTTCTGCGCCTTAGATCAAAACTGAATTGTACATGGACGTCTCAGCGCTTTGGATGTGATGTCCCCGCGCGGGATGCAGCAAATCCCGCCCGGGCTGAGGGCAAGCGGGAGATCCAATCCAACGTATGGGACGCGTCAGAACCGGCTCTGGCATTTTGATTTGCGAGTTTAAGGTGTTAAAGTAGTCGATAGTTCTTTGAAATTGCTGCATCAAGTTTGTTCCAGCTTTCCGGTAACGGGCCCGGTAAACGAGCGCTGGCACGAACTCTCGTCGCACGCATCCTTCGCGAACTGGGGGCGTCACGGCTTCGACGGAATTGATTGCGGCCAAGAGGCATGTCGGGGTGTCACACCCGTAATCGTGGCAAAAACAACAATTGCCAACAACAATCTGGCATACGCAGCTTAATTAGTTAGGCTGCCGCTCTCCACGGCTTCGTCCACGGGCCGTGAAAGAGCGTCGCACTGTGGGCTGGCTTTGGCGCTACGTCTGGGCGCCGGGGCGAGATTAACAGGCTAGCCAGCTTGCATTTCTTGTCGCCTTCTGAGTGCAAGCGGCGAACGCGTCCGTAAGGACGTCGGAACGCGACTAAACATGTAGTCTCTTGACTGTCAACATTTTCGGACGCGGGTTCAACTCCCGCCGCCTCCACCATACTATCCTGCGCAATGGCTCCATCCTTTAATGCAGCAACGGTCTACTTGCTCAAAATCTCGAAGTTGGTAGAGCTGTTCTTGACATCGACGATCTTGGAGTTGACGATCACCAGACTGCCGTAGGCATCGTCACGAACCCAGAGCGCGTGTCGCCCTTGCGTGCCGGTTCCAGAATTGGGAACATCGACGTTTTCGAGACGGGCATCGGATAGCGTACCTTGCCCCTTTTTGCTGCCCGGCGCCACGATACTAAACCCGTCGGATATGCTGTCTTCGATCCGCACGTCGCTGATCCTCAGACCAGAAATGCTGCGGCGCTCCAGGCAAAGTTGAAATGCGCCGCGCCAACTCCAGCCGTGATCAAATCCACCACAACGGATAAGCTCACAGTTCCGGACAACCGTGGTTCCGCTGAAATTGTTGTCGAGTTTGAGACTCTCGTCTAAGGTAGGAAAACTCGTACTGAGCAGAATTCCACAGCCGGCCGCGATATCTGTAAAGAGGCAGTCCTCAATCCGGTTGTTGGCCCCACCGTAGATCGCTCCCCCGTTGGCGAGGAACGGCATCTGCCCGGTACAGTGGCGAAAGACGTTGTTTCCCGGCAATGGTGTTTCCTGGGTGAACCCCTGGTCGGAGACAGTCGGCCAGATAGCGAAGCAATCGTCGCCTGTATTGCGAGCCGTACAGTTCTGTACCACGGAATTGCGCACATCCACGCAGAAGTTGATGCCATCCGCGAGCGTGTTGCGAAGACGGCATCCATCAATGACCATGTGGTCGCAAACGTAGAACCACATCCCAACCTTGGTGTGCTCAACCCATAAGCGGGAAACGGTGCAATTCTTCCCGTGCGCTCCAAAAATCCCGTCGTTCTGTTCGCTGTCGTTGCGGTACTTCATTTTTCCGAGCAGCGCGAAATCAGCCAGGTGGCTGTTGGTGCCGATAAGTTTGAATCTCAACCGCCGGTCGGGACGGTTGTAGAGGTCCTCGTCCCCGACAAAGGTTGTGTGCCACATGCCGGCCCCTTGGAGGGTGACATCGGAAGGGAGAGTAATATCGCCTGTCAGTTTGTAGTCACCGGCCGGAACCCAGGCGATCTTAGCCTGTTTTGCTGCCGCAGCAAGACACTTTCTCAGTGCCTCGGTATCATCGGTATGGCCCGTCCCGCCCGCACCAAAATCAATTAGCGAAAGCGAGTTTGCCGGCCTGGGCAATGGTGGAGCAATGTTCTCAAGGTCAACCAGGTCGACTATGCAATAGGGGGCGTCGTCCGCGGTCTTTTGCAGGCGGATCACGTCGCCCTTTGCAAACGTCAATCCCTTCAGCCGAACTTCGTCGTAGAAATTCCGCGGTGCCATCTTTAGGATTGTTTGTGAATGGATAGTCGCCGTAACGCCACGTGTACTTCGAGGTGACAGGGACCGTCCTCAGCAACTTTCCGTTGCGGTAGAGGCTGAGGGTAGAGTTCAGTCCCTGACCATCTTCGGAGTCGGGCAGGCAATAGCGCACAACCATCGTGTTTGCAGGCGATAGCACCTTGAACTCGACGTACTCTCCCGCAGCAACAAGCTTCACATATTTCTGGCGGGACGATTCCGTTTCAATGAGAAACGGGGCGTACTTGGGACCCAGAATCGCCCCGGTGGTTTTCATGTCCGCGGCGAGATAGGTAGTCCACGGAATGTCAGCTCCAACGCCGGCACGAACAGCACCGGTGCCATGGCCAGGATGGCTCTTCTCTGTCGCTGCGAAAATCGTCTCGGGAAAACGACTGAGCAGAGCGGCACCCGCTGCGGCAGCACCAGTAGCAAGAAAGTTTCTCCGATCCATTATGCAAACCCTCGCAACTTACCTTTGATTTATGCCACGCCCACGCCCGCGGTCATCGCGGCATCTTTGTCACTGTAATCGGTGAAGATACTTTGGCCGGGCGCGCACATGACTGATTGTCCAGCTACAACAAAGGGACGCTTCTTCTTGTTGGAAAGAGCTGCGACTATCTCGACCGACTTTTGCGTAATCGTGACGCTGAACCTGTCCCCTTTATAGGCCAGGCTGAACTGGAGGTTTTTCCACGTCTTGTAAAGGCGCGGATTGATGACGACCTGCTTCTCCGTTGTCTTCAGCCCGCCGAAGCCAAACACGGCGGTCATCCACGCGCCGCCGTTTGCTGCTGGGTGCGATCCTCCCATGAAGATAGTCCCCACGTACACCTTGTACTTGGCTTCGATATCGATTTTCGCTGTCTTCAGGAAATACTTGTAAGCAAATTCGAGATTGCCGAACTCGGCTGCAACCATCGCATACGCACAAGCGCTGAGACTGGATCCATGCTCGGTGCGAGGCTCATAGTACTCCCAGTTCGCTCTCTTTACTTCTGTTGAATAGCGATCCTTGAAGAAGTTCAGCATGAAGACCACGTCGGCCTGCTTGATCACCTTGGTTGGGACCGCCAAGCCCTGCCCAGCGCCGAGATACTCATTCGGGTGGATCATCCGGGCTTTCAGTTCTTGGATCGTTGTGTCTTTCAGCTTGAAGTAGCCGTCGAATTGCTCGATGATCCCTGACTTTCGGTCCGGTGCAGGAACGTAAATCAGCTTTGCCGCCTCCTGGAAAAGGGGCAACTCATCGGCGATCTTGATTCTGTCGACCAAAGCCTCTAATGCAGCCGGGTGTTTTCGCGCCAGGTATTTCACCGTTACGTTGGCGATTTCGAACGTCGCTTTCGCAACCATGCTGGTGAACGCGTTATTGTTTACCCGCTCGTGATATTCGTCTGGGCCGATAACGTCCAGGATCTCGTACCGATTCTTATCTTTCTTGAAGTACGCATACGAAAAGTAGAACCGGGCGCACTCCAGGATGACCTCGGCTCCGCCCTCAAGCAAGAGTGAATCGTCGCCGGTCAGTTTGAAGTACTCCCACATTGCGATGGCGACGTCGCCGCTGATGTGGACTTGTTTATCCCTGAAGTGGGTCCGCAAGTCTCTCTTCGTCATCGGGTCGCCGATGTTGAAGTAAGTACACGCATCATCGCCAGTTTCCTGGCTCTCCCAGGCATAAAATGCACCCCTGAAGCCAGGACCTTCTGTTTTGGCTTTCCGGCGTGCGCCATCCAGGGTCTTGATACGGTAGCGCAACAACTCGACAGCTTTCTCCGGATAAGTGTGGAGAAAGAAGGGGAACATAAACATCTCGGTGTCCCAGAAGATGGCGCCCTTGTAGACTTGTCCTGACAGGGCTCGTGCGGGAATGGAGTTCTGGCTGCCTTGAACCGGTGCCACAATCAACAACTGGAAGATGCTGTATCTCAGTGCCTGCTGCGCCTCATCGTCGCCCTCGATCTTTACGTCGCAGAAGGCCCACTTCTCTGCCCAGCGCGCGTCGTGAACGGCAAGGCATGTTTCATAGCCCGAGGCTTTGGCTTCGCGGACTGCGTTTATGGCAGCATCTTCGATCGGCGTGTCGAGGGGATCGTTGTCGGTGTAAACCGCGAAGTATTTGTAAAACGTGTACGTTTTGCCAGCCTCGGCCGACAGTTCGATGATTCTGAGATTCTTGTTGTCTTTGGCCTTGTGAGTTTCGCTTCCGAAATCGACGTCTACGACTTCGGCGACAGCCACTTTCTTCCCAGTCTCGCTCGTAGTGCCGCTGACGAGCAACGCGTCGCCGCGTTTTTCCTTGCCCAGATTCAGCAAGTGCGGGCCATTCAGGTCCCAGATATTGCAGTCGATCCCGGTGCTGATCGTGACCTTAGCCGCCTTATTGCACTTGACGCTGTACTTGACCGCTCCCAGGTTGGGCTTGTCGGCGCTCAAGAACCGGGTTGATCGAATGTTCAGCGTCTTGCCCTGCGAGGCAAAAACTGTCTCTCTTTCGAACGTGGCATTTTGCAGGTTCAAGACCTGTCGATGGCTCTTTATGGTCGTAGCCTGGGCAGATATCGGCTTGCCGTCGAGTGTAACCTGGGTGAACCCACCATTGGGTGCGTTGACTGGTTCTCGCCAGGCGTCGCCGACACGGTCGAAAATGCCGGCGAGAGTGATGCCAACCAGTTCCTCCGGACCGAACTCGTCAAGAGTCCCCCGGTAGCCCATGTATCCATTCGCAATCTGGTAGATGTTGCCATTGCGCATGATACTTTCTTTGTCGTTGGCGAACCTTCTGCTGACTACTTTCCAGAGGTCTCTCATACCGGTTGGGTCTCTTTGACGTTTTCTTCGACGACGGCTACTTGCGTGTGTCTGACATTATCTTTTACGAAAGCCATTAGAAGTCCGGAAAGCACCATCGCGGCGCCACCCAGCACGATCGCGTAGATGGTGTGCCCGTGAAATACCGTGCGAACGAGCAGGCCCAGGACGGCTGCGGCCAAGATCTGCGGTATCACTACGAACAAGTTGAACATGCCCATGTACACGCCCATCTTCTTGTGAGACACGGCGCTGCTGAGGATTGCATAAGGCATGGTAAGCAGGCTGGCCCACGCGATGCCGACAGCGGTCATGGATATCAGCAACATGTACGGGTTCCGGAAAGCGTAGATCGACATCAATCCGATGCCTCCGATGATCAGGCAAACAACGTGCGTTGCCACCCGGCTTGTCTTTCGAGCCAGGACCGGGAGCAGAAACGCTATGAGTGCGGCGACGCCGTTGTACACGGCCATAAGGACCCCAACCCAATTGGCGCCGGTGTTGTACAGCTCCGATCTCGGATCGACACTTCCGAAATGGAAGCTGGTAACGGCTGAGTTGGAATAGATGAACATGGCAAACATGGCAAACCACGTCAGCATCGTAACCAGCGCCAGCTGCTTCATGGTGCCGGGCATGTTTCGCAGGTCAGCGATAATTTCCACCATTCCATCGATTTTGCCCATTGCGAAGCGTTTGGCGGCGGTCAACTGCAGAACGCCGTAGATCGCAATCCCAAACGATAGAATGTAGAGTCCCTGGTACCAGTTGAGCGTCTTCACGACGTAGGTAAAGACCACTCCTAGCAAGAGCAGCACCGCACCTTGTCTGTAGCACGCGCCGGTGTTCAGATTGGTTTCGGATTGCTCCACTGGAGCTCCCGCGCCCTCTGCCGCGTTGAACTGCTCCTGTTCTTCAGGCGAATACTCCTTGACCTTGAAGACCGTCCACAGAACGGCAAGCAGAAAGGCGACACCTCCGATATAGAACGACCATTTGACCGAAGGAGGTATCTGACCTTCCGGCGCGGTGTTGGCAATGTGAAGCCACTTTGTGAACAGATATGGACAGAGCGAGGCGATAACCGAACTGGCCCCGATAAAGAACGTTTGGACTGCGAAGCCCTGGGTCCGCTGTTCATCGGGCAGCATGTCGCCGATGAAGGCACGGAACGGCTGCATCGAAACGTTGATCGATGCGTCCATGATCCACAACATTCCGGCCGCGGCCCAAAGCGCGGGCGAATTGGGCATGATCAACAGAGCCAGGGACGATAGGATCGCGCCCACTAAAAAGTACGGTTTTCGCCGCCCCATCCGGTTCCACGTTTTGTCGCTCATGTGGCCGATGATGGGCTGGATGAGCAAGCCCGACACGGGTGCGGCAATCCACAATATCGAGATGTTTTCAACCTTGGCGCCAAGGGTCTCGAAGATGCGGCTGATATTGGAGTTTTGCAAGGCGAACCCAAACTGGATTCCCACATACCCAAAGCTCATGTTCCATAATTGCCAGAAGTTAAGTTGTGGCTTTTTTCTCATAGTTCTCGTACGTCCGGGTTTCTAAAAACTTGTTACGTGTTCGCGTGCTTGTTTTTCAAACCAGCCATCAATTTCCTCGATGGATATTTCCGAAAGATCGCTGACAACCACGTCTGCACCGTTGCGTCGCAATTCATCGGCGTTGTCTTCCCGGGCCACGCCCAAAGTCAGTCCGAAGTGCCCTCTGGATCCCGCTTGGACTCCGGAAACAGCGTCTTCCACGATCACGGCGAGATGATGATTAACGCCCAAGTTGTCACATGCAGTGACGAATATGTCGGGCTCCGGTTTCCCTTTTAGCCCCAATTCCGCGGAAAGCACGCCGTCCACCCGCGTTTCGAATAGACCCGCTATGCCGGCTTTCTCAAGGACGAGGGCACAGTTCTTGCTGGAGGTGGCCACACCCACCTTGGCTCCGCCCTGAAGCAATTGCTGGATCAACTGAATGGTGGAGTCGTAGACCTCCACACCCTCCTCTTCTAGCACTCGATTGAAAAGTTCATTCTTCCGGTTTCCCAATCCACAAACCGTCTCTTTTCCCGGTTCGTCTTTCGGATCCCCGAATGGGATATCGATAGCCCTCGATCTGAGAAACGAATCTACGCCTCGGTATCTTGGGCGGCCATCCACAAACGATAGATAATCGTCCTGAGTGAATTCCCGAAAAGGCTCGCGATATTTCACTTCTCGATGGCGAAGGTACTCGTCAAATGTCCTTTTCCACGCCGATGAATGAACGACCGCCGTCTTGGTGATTACGCCGTCCATGTCGAAAATCGCCGCGTCAAAGTTCATCTTTAGGCTCCCTGCCTTCGTCCATCAGTTCGCGACCGTAAAATCCACGTTCCTGCCCTGGATATCGACCCTCGCCGAGACTCACCCCGTCATTTGCCATCGGGTGGCGACTCTGCTTATAGAGGCTTTAGTGCTTCGGAAAAAGCTTCTTACGGAAAGTAATGAGGCAAACATCGGGTTAACCTGCAACTCGGTTGGTCCACGTGCAGGGGGCGGGAGTTGGGCAGCACCGCTGATTTCCGAAGACTTCCTAGCTTTATGGCACGTAAAGGATCGTGTCTTTACATGAAAAGTGTTGCGCTTTTCTGTTTGCTCTCAATAACCTGCGTAATCGTTGAGATAAATCACCGCGCGTCGTTCGCAAGGCCACGCGGACGCAAGAAGGGGTGGCGCGGACCCGTGCCGCTGGACTATCGTCGTAGTCCAAGATAGTTAGGTCCCACTGATATCATCACTCTTCACTTACGTTGGGAAAGGTGAGCATCATGCCATACATAGCTGCCAGTCAGCGGTACGACTCCATGACATACCGTCGCTGCGGGCGCAGTGGAATACAACTGCCCGCAATCTCTCTTGGGCTTTGGCACAACTTTGGCGGAGTGGACAAGTTCGAGAATTCGCGCGCCATGTGCCGGCGAGCGTTCGACCTGGGCATCACTCACTTTGATCTGGCCAACAACTACGGCCCCCCTCCGGGCTCGGCCGAGGAGACTTTCGGGCGAATCCTGAAGCTCGATTTTGCGACCTATCGCGACGAACTCATCATTTCCACGAAAGCCGGATACGACATGTGGCCCGGCCCATACGGTGAGTGGGGCTCCCGCAAGTACCTGCTCGCCAGTCTCGACCAGAGCCTCAAGCGCATGGGGATCGACTATGTCGATATCTTCTATTCGCATCGCCCCGATCCCAATACGCCGCTGGAAGAAACCATGTCTGCGCTGGATCGGGCAGTGCGCGCCGGTAAGGCGCTGTACGTCGGAATCTCCAATTACAGTGCCGAGCAGACCCGGTCGGCCGTCGCTATCCTCAAGAGCCTCGGGACGCCCTGCCTGATTCATCAGCCGAAATATTCGATCTTTGTTCGCACTCCCGAAGAGGGCTTGTTCGATGTCTTGCGAGCTGAGGGAGTGGGGGCCATCGCCTTCAGTCCTCTCGCGCAGGGCCTGCTCACCGACCGCTACGCGGAAGGGATCAGAGAGGATTCACGCGCGAGCCGGAACTTTTTCCTGAAGAGCGGTGAGGTTGAATCGCACTCCGCGCAGGTGCTCACGCTAAAGCAAATAGCGACCGACCGCGGCCAGACGCTTGCGCAGATGGCGCTCTCGTGGGTGTTGCGCGATCCCGTCATCACAAGCGCCCTTATCGGGGCGAGCAAGGTGGAGCAGATCGACCAAAACGTCGCGGCGCTAAAGAACCTGCATTTCTCAGCGGAAGAACTGGAGCGCATTGAACTGGCTACCGCCAGCGCACGAGCGCACTCGGGCTAACCGCGAGCAGCGCATGGTCTTTCCGCTCCGGCAGTTCATGCCGGCATTACTGACGAATCATCTCCGCGCACCAGGCAACCGCACCAAACAAGGGCGGCCAGGCCGCGGCGGAATGTCCCCGGACGGTCGAGACGCTCGGATTTCCCGAGTTTCGTTGGCTGTTCGTAAGTTCTTGACGAAAGCTGGACGAAGCCTTCTAATTTAATTTCCCGACATTGTTGCATGAGCGACAAACAGAACCGGGGGGAGTCTTGCTGTGCGGCCTGGAAAGCTGGTGAAATTTCGCCGTTTGTCGCAGATCGGCTTTTTCGTAATCTTCATGCTGCTGTTGCTGCGGACGGAATTTCGTGGCTCCGTGCGCGGAACCGGCAACGACATCCGGTTGCCTTATCCGGTGCGGTTGTTTTTTGAACTGGATCCCCTCGTTGGTTTGTCCAATGCCCTCGCGAGCCACGCTCTCTACCGCGGCCTTCTGTGGTCGGTCCTGATTATTCTCGGCACGCTCTTCCTCGGGCGATTCTTCTGTGGGTGGATATGCCCGATGGGCTCTATCCATCACTTCTTCGGCCACCTGAAGTCGGAGAGCAAGCGCGGCAAGCAACTCATCGAGTCCAACAGATACAAGCGCTGGCAGACGACCAAGTACTACATTCTGTTTGCGGCACTGGCAGCGACGGCACTTGGATCGGGGCTGGTGGGCTGGGTTGATCCATTTTCATTCCTTGTGCGATCTCTGGGGCTGTCGATCCTGCCCGGTCTGAACTATGCCCTGAACGCCGGTTTGCAGTCGCTTGAACACAGCAGCTTTGCGCCCTTTCACATTGCCGGCGGTGCGCTGCATACCGTCCTCGGCGCGGCATTATTGAACTTCAAGCAGCCGTACTTCCGGCAAGGGATATTCCTCGGCGTCATTTTTGTTTTCATTCTGGCGCTGAATCTGCGCGTAACGCGGTTTTGGTGCAGGGCGATTTGTCCGCTTGGAGCGCTGCTCGGCATCGTGTCGCGCTGGTCGGTGCTGGGGCTGCAAAAGGACGCGAAAACCTGCAACGATTGCAACCGTTGCCTGATGCGCTGCCAGGGTGGCGACGATCCTGTCGGCACTAAGCCGTGGCACAAGGCTGAATGCGTGATGTGCCTGAATTGCGTCGAGGCGTGCCCGGAGCATAGTTTGAAGTTCAAGTTCTTCCCGCAAGGCCCGGTTGCAGTTGAGGGACCCAACCTGCAGCGGCGCAAAGCGCTCACGGGAATTGCGGCTGGAATGGCGGCCATCCCGCTGCTGCGCAGCACTACGGGGCTTTCCGCTGGGCGCGACGAGCGCTTGCTACGTCCGCCGGGATCGCTGAAGGAAGACGACTTCCTGCAACGTTGCATACGGTGCGGCGAGTGCATGAAGGTGTGTCCGAACAATGCGCTGCATCCGGCAACTACCGAAGCGGGACTGGAAGGTATCTGGACCCCTGTGGTGGTTCCGCACGTCGGCTACTGCGAACCGAGTTGCGTGCTATGTTCGCAGGTGTGTCCGACGGGCGCGATCTGGGAGATCACAGCGAAAGAAAAGGGATGGGTGGTTGGGGTGGGCAGCAGCGGCGACACGAAACCAATCCGTCTGGGAACCGCGTTCTACGATCGCGGGCGATGCCTGCCGTGGGCGATGGCGACTGATTGTATCGTATGTGAAGAATGGTGCCCGACCTCGCCCAAAGCGATTTACGTCCAAGAGGCTGAGGTCGTCGATGCGAGCGGCAAGACGAAGATACTCAAGCAGCCTCGGGTCAATCCGGAGCGCTGCGTTGGGTGCGGCTCGTGCGAACATGCCTGCGTGCTGCAAGACCGGGCAGCAATCCAAGTGACCAGCGTCGGCGAGAGCCGGTCGCGCGACAACCAGATATTGCTGAACAGAGTAAAGGAGAGACCGAGAACATGAT
This sequence comes from uncultured Acidobacteriota bacterium, assembly GCA_963777415.1. Classification (GTDB taxonomy): domain Bacteria; phylum Acidobacteriota; class Terriglobia; order Terriglobales; family Acidobacteriaceae; genus JAEZPW01. Next base: position 195,789 of record CAVZQL010000005.1, on the reverse strand, counting down.
GATGCGCACAAAGCTTCGTGCGGCCACGCTGATTGCGATGACTGCCGCGCTGTCGATCGCCGTGGGATGCAAGAAGCAAGAATCAACAGTACAACCGTTTCCGGCGTCGAGCGAGGTTACGGGCTGGGAGAAACCGGGCGAAACACGGACGTTCAATTCGACGACACTATCCGACTACATCGACGGCGGGGCTGAGCAATACCTGAAAGCCGGATTCAAAAGCGCGTCCACCTCGGACTACAAGTTCCAGGGCAAGATTGAAGCTGTTGCAGATGTCTACACGATGACGGACGCTAACGCGGCCAAAACGATCTTTGAAGCCGATCCCGCGGGGAACTCCAAGGCCGTTTCGATCGGCGACGCGGCACGCGCTTTCAGCCAGAGCGTTGTGTTCCGCAAGGGGCCTTATCTGGTGCGGATTACAGGTTATCAGGACACCCCCGAAACGCAGCAGGCGCTGACGCAGCTTGCGCAAGGGATCGACAAAAAACTTTCGAAATAGCACGGAACGAGATACTTCCGAAGGGAGCGGACATGAGCGATAAGCAGGGTGCAAACCGCCGGGATTTTCTCAAGACTTGCGCGGTTGGAACGGCAGTGTTGGGCGCGGGCGACGCAGTGGCCTTCGCCAAGGCAGTTACGCCTATTCCGTCCGGTAACTCCAAGGTTGTGATCGCGAAAGACGCGATGCTGCGAGGCACGGGTAAAGATGTTGATCCGAAGCGCATATCTGCATTGCTGGATCGCGCCATGCAGGCTTTTTACAACACGAAAAATCCACTGGAACCGTGGAAGCAGCTTGTTCGACCCGGCCAGGTCGTTGGGCTGAAGGTGAACACGATTGCCGGGCGTGGACTCTCCACCAACGTGACGCTAGTTGAGGCAATCACGGAAAGGCTCCAGCAAGCCGGCATCAAGGCGGGCGACATAGTTATATGGGACAGGACGAACCACGAATTAGAGCGCGCCGGCTTCACCCTTTCCTCGGACGCCGGGAAGGTCCGCTGTATTGGCACGGATGCGGTCGGCTATGAAGACACGCCGGAAAAATACGGCAGCGTTAGTTGCCGCCTCTCCAAGATTCTTACCCGAACATGCGACGTCATTATCAACCTTCCGTTGATGAAAGATCATGGGGGCGCCGGCGTGACGCTCAGCATGAAAAATATGTACGGCGTAATCGACAACCCAAACAAATGCCACGCTCAGCACTGTAATCCGGCGGTGGCAGACGTCAACATGTTGCCGACGATCAGGAAGAAAGTTCGCTTTACGATCTGCGATGCCACCACCGGTTGCTATCAGGGTGGTCCGATGCACAAGCCGGAATATACATGGAATCATGACAGCCTGATCGTTGCCAGCGATCCCGTTGCGCTCGATTGCAGCGGGTGGCAGATCATCGATCGCAAGCGGGTTGAGAGCGGGTTGAAGACACTTGAGGCGGATGGAAGGTTGCCGAAGTACATTGAGACGGCAGCGGACGCGCAGCATCGGCTTGGAACTAACGATCCGAAACGGATCTCGTTGGTTGAGGTGTAGTTGTAGTTGTAAGAAGTTTATCCGGTTCAATTTCTGAATGGAGTGGATCATGAGCGATAAGCAGGGTACAAGCCGCAGGGATTTCATCAAGACCTGTGTGGTCGGCACGGCAGTGCTGGGCGCGGGTGATGCATTGGCTTTCGCAAAGACAGCGCAACCGAGTGTGTCGGCCAAGTCAAAGGTCGTGATCGCAAAGGACGCGATGCTGCGCGGGACTGACGGGAAGACCGATCCGAAGCGGATGCAGGCCCTGCTTGATCGCGCAATGATGCAGTTCTATGGAAAGAAGAACCCGGTTGATCCGTGGAAGATGCTGGTAAAGCCCGGACAAGTCGTGGGGCTGAAGATCAATGTTGCAGGACGCGCGCCGCTCTCCACGAACTCGGTGCTGGTGGATGCGATGTGCGAGCGGCTTCAGCAGGCGGGCATCAAGCCTTACGACATCATTGTTTGGGACAAGACGAACCTGGACCTCAAGAAGGGCAACTACACTCCTGTCGACGAGCCCGGCAAGGTGCGTTACATGGGCTGCGATATAGCCGGTTACGAAGACACGCCGGAGAACTTCGGAGCCGCAAGCTCCAAGCTGGCAAAGATTCTCACGCGCATGTGCGACGTGGTGATCAACGTTCCGATCCTGAAGGACCACATGAACGCCGGCGTCACGGCGAGCATGAAGAACATGTACGGCGTGATCCATAACCCGCGTGAATGCCATGGCAATCAATGTAATCCGTTCGTGGCTGACGTGAACATGCTGCCGACGATCAGGAAGAAGGTTCGCTTCACGATATGCGATGCGACGAGCGCGTGCTATCACGGTGGCCCGGGTTACAAGCCGGAATACGTGTGGCAACCGAATAGCCTGATCGTTGCCAGCGATCCCGTCGCGCTCGACTACACGGCCTGGCAGATCATCGATCGCAAACGCGTGGAGAAAGGGCTCAAGACGCTCGAAGGCGATGGAAGGCTGCCGCAGTATATCGCCACCGCGGCGGACGCACAGCACAAGCTCGGCCACAACGATCCGAAACTAATTTCAGTTGTAGAGGTATAGCTCGATGAGCACGGAGAAATCCGAGAGCGGCGGCATCACCCGCCGGGAAGCCCTAACTAAAGTGCTGGGCCTTGGCGCGATTGGCGCCGGCACGGCGGCGTTGGGCACGTGGTTGAGCGGGCGAAGCCGGCGGCCGGTAGAGACCGTTGTGACGAACGCCAAGCGCAGCCACATGGTAGCGGCAGACGCCAAGTTCCCGGATGTCGTGATCGCGCAAGGGGGCGAGCCGGCACAGCTGGTGCAGGCGGCAATTCGCGAACTCGGCGGAATGCAACGCTTCGTTTCGCGTAACGATGTCGTTCTGGTGAAGCCGAATATCGGCTGGGACCGCACTCCGGAACAGGCTGCAAACACGAACCCCGATGTGGTTGCCGAGGTGGTTCGTCACTGCTTGGACGCAGGCGCGAAAAAGGTCATTGTGACCGACGTGAGTTGCAACGATGCGCGCCGCTGCTTTCAGCGATCCGGCATTGCCGACGCCGCGCGCAAAGCGGGTGCAGAGGTTCTGCTTCCTGACGCGAGCATGTTCAAAGAAGTCGATCTTGAAGGCGAGGTGTTGAGAAACTGGCAGGTGTTCGATCCGTTCCTGTCCGCGGACAAGATCATCAACGTACCGATCGCAAAGCACCACAGCCTAACCGGGGCGACGCTCGGAATGAAGAGCTGGTTCGGAATGCTGGGCGGGCAGCGCAACCAGTTGCATCAGCACGTCCACGAAAGCCTAGTAGACCTGGCGGACTTTGTGCGTCCCACCTTGACCGTGGTTGATTGCTATCGCGTACTGCTCCGCAATGGACCGACGGGCGGAAGCCTTGAGGACGTCGCTTTGAAAAAGACTCTTGTTGCCGGAACCGATCCGGTTGCGATTGACGCATATGTTGCAAAGGCATACTGGAACATTGAACCGGAAGCGATGCCCTATCTCAAACTTGCAAGCCAGCGCGGACTCGGGCGGCACGAATTCGAAAAAGTAAATTCGAAAATCGTGAGGCTCGGTTAAGCAATAGCAACAGCGCTACTCGCGCTCAAGTTCGATTTTTTCAGTCCAGCCGAAGTGTGGCCGAAAACGAAAGACCTCCACCCCGGTATCGGTCAGCATCGCCGAGTTCACGCGAGGATCGTTGCTTTGAACTTCGATCTCCCCGTATCCATGTTTCACGAACGGCCATTTTTCGCAGCGGAACGCCTCCGCGATCAGCGAAAGTTTTCGATAGTTGAATCCCATGACGCGTGCCGCAACGGCATCAACCGAAACCGGACACGCCCCGGCGATAACCATGCCACAATTCTTGGCATCGCATTCCATCGGTCCGTCGCCATCCCCGGCAATGATCGCATCGACGACTGAAAAGAAACGCCGCTGCGGCACATCGTGAAGATTGCCGTCCTTGTCGGCAAACGTCAGGACCGCATCAAGGTCCAGCGACATCCGCCACACCGTGTCGTTGCCGTGCCAGTTCCCGCTGCGAACGAGCTTGTTCGTTTTCCCGAAGAGTCTGTATGCGGGGCCTTTCAGTCTCCGCGCCAGGGCCTTCGCCCATCCGTTCTCTCCGAGAAGCACCTTCTTCGCCCGGACCACCAGCGCGTTCTCCATCGCGTGCCCCAGGGACTCATCGGCAAACTGATCGCCCCCTCTCCTGGGGGTTCCCATCACATAATGCGGTAGCCAGTTCTTGCTCCCGTTAAGGCCAACCAACCCTTTCAGGTTGAGCGTAATACCGCACTTTTTGTGCGTTTTGAGTTTGGGAACATGAATGACTACGTCCGCCATCAACGGCGTCCGGCAGAACACGTATTCGTGGCGCCCTCCGCTGTGGTGCCGATTGGTTTCTTCCAGGTCATAGAAAGCGCCGTAATACTGACGATCGGGCCCAGCCTCCGGCAAATGACTGCGTTCCCCCAGGTTGACCACAACCGTGCCCGCCGGATCTCCCCTCAACTTCTCGCGCCGCACGCACACCCCGTCTCGTTCCACCCAATGCTCATTGCGCAGGTCGTAGTATTCGAACTCGATCCCGGACCGAACATAAAACTCCCTGATCCCGGCGAGCCCAACCAACTCGCATATCCGGTCAAAGTCGGAATCCGTTTGCGGGCCGTCCGCAACCACGATGCGTCCTCGACCCTTCAAAGCCAGTGATACGTAATCCGCGACCGCCCGCAAAACCGATCCGTGCGTGACGATTTGCCGCCATTCTTCGGGCTTGTCGGTCCTGTGCTCTTTCACGAAGTTGGGCTTCAGCAGAACGCAGTCACCCGGTTTCACCACTTCCCCCAGCGGGTTCCACTCGCTTGTCCCATAACGCTCGGCATCCAACCCCAGCACGTGGAACGCCTCGCGAACTGTCGCATAGGCCGCGTTCGGCTCGTTCCCTATTGCTTCAAATGGGTATTCCGGATACCGCTGATCTGGATGAAACGGACTCTGCGACGGGTAGCTCGATCTTCCGCCAAGAGCCACAGCGACCCGTTGCTGCAACTGCGCCGAGAGCGGCGTTGAGATGTCCACAGCTTCGTTGATCATAATGATTTGCCGGTGCCCGATGTTCGCGTAGGTCGCGCATTCGACGAACGTCATCAGACACGAATAAATATATCCTCAATCTTCCCAGTGGCAACAAACAATCCGCAGCCTTCGGCGAGGCCTCTACATGATCTGAAAGGATCGCGCAAGGAGACTTGGTTCGCTCATCGGTTTACCATGAGTCCTGACTGACCATGACTGACCAACAAACGCTTTCGCCCGAACTGCTGATCCACATTGCCCAGACCCTCAACGTCCCGCTGCGCAGTCTCGTTGCCGTGATCGAACTGCTCGACGGCGGCGGCACCGTTCCCTTCATCGCCCGCTACCGCAAGGAGGCGACGGGAAATCTCGACGAAGTCCCAATCCGCCAGATCGAGGAAAAGCTCGCTTACTTCCGCGACCTCGTCGCGCGGCGAGAGACAATTCTTGCCTCCATCGCCGAGCAGGGCAAACTCACCGACGAACTGAAATCCCGGATCGAAGCCACCTTCGACAAGAGCGAACTCGAAGACCTCTACCTTCCCTATCGGCCCAAGCGCCGCACGAAAGCGACCATCGCACGCGAAAAGGGACTGGAGCCTCTCGCCCAATATTTGTGGGCGCAGCAACCCACGGCCGAAGCGCTGGACGTTTTCGCCAACAGCTTTGTGAACGCAGAAAAGGGCGTCGCCAACGCTGATGAGGCCCTGGAGGGCGCTCGGCACATCGTCGCTGAAATGATCAGCGAGGACGCCGACCTGCGCAAGGGCCTGCGTCAGCTCATGTTCGAAGAGGGCGTCGTGGTCAGCCGCAAGGCGATGGACGCCGTCGACGAACAAGAAAAGTTCAAAATGTATTACGACTATCGCGAGCCGGTGAAGGCGATTCCCTCCCACCGGATGCTTGCGATCCGCCGTGGCGAAGGCGAAAAGATCCTCTTCTTCCTGATCGAACTGGACCCGCAACGCCCGGCCTCCTTCCTGCGTTCGCACATCCTGCGGCAGCCAGGCGATTGGACACCTCACCTCGAACTCGCCATCGACGACTCGTGGCAGCGGCTTCTGAACACTTCCATCCAGGGCGAAATTCGCCTCGAACTAAAGCAACGCTCCGATGCTGAAGCCATCAACGTGTTTCGCGAGAACCTGCAACATCTACTTCTTGCGCCGCCCGCTGGACCAATTTCCGTGCTGGGCATCGACCCCGGCATGCGCACCGGTTGCAAGATTGCCGTGGTGGACGAAACCGGCAAGTTCCTCGCCAACAGCGTCATTTACCTCCATCGCTCCAAGGCCGAGGCTGAGACGGCGGCAAAGACGCTGGAATCGCTGTTGCGCCAGCATAATGTCCGCGCCATCGCAATCGGCAACGGCACTGCGTCGCGCGAAACCGACGCTTTCGTGCGCGATTTCCTGCGGGACAATAAACTCGACGGCATCTTCTCGGTCACTGTCAGCGAATCCGGCGCCAGCATTTACTCCGCTTCCGACGTCGCGCGGCAGGAGTTTCCGGACCTCGATTTGACGGTGCGCGGCGCTATTTCTATTGCGCGCCGTCTGCAAGATCCGCTGTCGGAGCTGGTCAAGGTCGATCCCAAGTCGATTGGCGTGGGCCAATACCAGCACGACGTTGACCAGCGCCAACTGCAGCAATCGCTTGAAACCGTTATCGAGAGCTGCGTCAACCGCGTCGGCGTCGATCTCAATACATCGTCGTGGACGTTGCTGCGCTACGTCGCAGGCATTCACGAGCGCATCGCAATCAACGTCGTCAAGTACCGCGATGAAAACGGACGCTTCCGCTCGCGCCATCAGCTTCAGGACGTGCCCGGCATCGGACCTAAGACTTTCGAGCAAGCCGCCGGATTCCTTCGCATCCGCGACGGCGAGAATCCGCTGGACGCGACCGCCGTTCACCCCGAGTCGTACCGCATCGTCGAACAGATCGCCCGGTCATTGAACGTCCCCATCGAGCAGCTGATCAAAACTCCACAGCTTCTCGAAAAGATCGACCGCAGCCAGCTCTCGGCTGGCACTTACACGTTGAATGACATCATCGAGGAGCTGCGCAAACCGGGCCGCGATCCGCGCGACAAATTCGTTGCGCCAAGCTTCAACGAGCAAGTCCGCGAAATTTCCGACGTGCGGCCGGGCATGGTGCTCGAAGGCGTCGTAACGAACGTGACGAAGTTCGGTGCGTTCGTGGACATCGGCGTTCATCAGGACGGCCTCGTCCACATCAGCGAACTCTCCAGTCGCTACGTGAAGGATGCGGCCGAGGTGGTCAAGGCCGGCCAGATCGTAAAGGTGAAAGTGCTGACCGCCGACGCAAAGACCAAACGAATTGCTCTTTCCATGAAGGCCCTCCAGTCTCCGCCGTCAAGGCCGGAGCAGAAACGTACCCCACCGGCTCCGCCGTCAATGGAGGACAAGCTCGCCTCGCTATCGTCAAAGTGGAAAGTGCGCTAGCGGGCGCGCTCGAAGCGGGCTGAACAGCCTCAAGGGGACCCTCCCCTGCGCGGGAAAATCGTAAGTGTTGCAAACACGAGACTTATCGCATCAGCTTAACGAGGCCAAGCTTAAGTCATTGATTATACAAGCACTTATTCGTTCAGGTTACCGCAGTAACCTGATTCATTCCTTCAATCTACTTACATTTTATCAATTTGTGAGGGTAAACCCGACAGGACGGGCCGGATTATAATTGCCATGCAATCAGCAGCTTAGGAGCATTTCGGCCAGCGGAGGGGCTTGACATCTCTAACGACGTCGGCGGGACGCAGAGGTAGCGGGGATAGCAGAGGAGCGGGAGAGAATTAGCTTTTAGTTTGTTAGCCGTTAGCTGTTAGTGAAGGGCGGGACGTGGGAGGTTGACACCTCTAATGACGGCGGCAGGGGTGGTACTGCGGACGAAGTGCATGGGTCCTTCGCCTGCGGCTCAGGATGACTTGCTGTGGGTTAGTCCGCAGGTTTTTACCCTATCCATCCTTCTACTTTCCCCCTATACTTTCCGGCAAGCGACTTTACGCTGACAATTATCATGACAACGCCGCCTGTTGATTACTACCCCTCTGCCACCGCGCCACAATATCCGGATCGCAGTCCGTGGCTCATTGCCTTTGGAGTTCTGCAACTTCTGATCGCACTCGGAACGCTTGGCCTGATCGCCCTCATGTTCCTGGGCATGCTTGTGTCCAGCCGAGTGCCCAACCAGCCAGCCATGTCGTTGCGCATTCTACTTCAGGCCGTTGGCGTCTACGGCTTTGCATGCGTCTTCTTCGTTGTGATGGGCATTGGATCGATCCAGGCGCGGCGATGGGCAAGAGCCCTGATGCTAGCTTGCTCGTGGCTTTGGCTTATCGGTGGCGCACTCGGTACGCTCATGTACGCATTCATCTTGCCGAAAGCATTGAATCGCGCCGGTTCTATGCCGCACGGCGTTCTGGTCGCATTCATCATTGGGATGATGCTGTTCATGTCCTTCATCTTCGTGGTCCTGCCGCTGGCCATGCTTCTCTTCTATCGTTTGCCGTCCGTCAAGGCCACATGCGAAAGGCGTGACACGGTTCCGCGCTGGACCGACCGCCTGCCGATTCCCGTGCTGGTGTTGTTCGTAATACTTGCCGCTGGCGCTCCATCATTTCTGGTCATGGCCTTCACCATGCCGATGGTAGCTGCTTTTGGAAGGTTCGTTACTGGATGGCCCGGTACGCTTGCCTGCGTGCTTCTCGCTGGCTTGTGGACCTACATGGCATGGGGCACCTATCGCCTGCGGCTAAGTTCGTGGTGGACAACGATCATCACCTTCGGTGTCATCTCGGTTTCGTCCGGGATAACCTTCGTCAAGGACGACGTTACGAGGATCTACGCGCAGATGGGAATTCCCCCGGCCCAGAGCGCCTTATCCGCACAGCTTATGCGTAGTCCTGTATATATCGGCTTGATCATGGCGGCGTGTGCCGCGTTCATCATCTTCATGATTTTCCTGCGCAAGTATTTCGTCGCCAATCAAACAACCGGCAACACGCAACTCGGCAACGCATAAGCTGCTTCCAGCGAGTTCGCGCTAACAATAGCGCGAACTCGCCTGGAACCGCACAGAACCTCCCGCCAGTCGAACACAAGAGACTTCCTCAGCTTGCCAACACCCGGCGCGCTCCGGTCATCCAACAACGCACATATTCCGCTTTGAAAGTTGCTTAAGACGAATGCTCCTTACCTTATCGCGCCGTGGGCAGACTACTACGCTCCTGCTCCTAGCTATTCTCGGGGCAACTCAGCTCACTTCCTGTTCGCAATCTTCCTACAACGCGCACCAGACCCTGCGCGCAACTCACTTTCAAGCGCCCAGCGGCAGCCCCAAGGTGCTGGCCGTCTACCAACCGTGGTTCGGCTCCAAAGACCACATCGACGTCGGCTACTCCTCGCAGGACCCCGCCGTCATCCAGAAGCAGATCACCGAGGCGAAGAACCTCGGCATCTCCGGATTCGTCGTGAACTGGTACGGTCCGCGCATGGAGTATATGGACCGCAGTTACGCCCTGATGCAGACCACGGCTGCCCAGCAAGGGTTCAATGTCGCCATCCTCTATGACGAGGCCGTTGACAATCCCGGCCACGAGACCGACGCCGTCATCGTTGACCTGCAGTACGCCTACGATCGATACATCTCCGATCAGGCCGGCCCGTCTCGCAGCGCCTACCTGCGTTACAACGGACGCCCCATCATCTTTATATTCCCCAAAACCACCAAGACGGATTGGAACCGCGTTCGCCAGGTCGTCAACTCATGGCCCGATCGTCCCTTGCTTATCTACAAGGACTCAAACTCCGAGTACGCGAATGATTTCGACGGCTTCTACGCCTGGGTCGAGCCCGGTAAAAAAGGATGGTCCGCCGACGGAAAGAATTGGGGAGAGACTTACCTGCAAAACTTCTACCAACAGATGCGTTCAAAATATCCCGACAAGATTGCGGTGGGCGCCGCATGGCCTGCCTTCGACGATTCCCGCGCCTCGTGGAGCCTCAACCGACACATCGACTCCCGCTGCGGCAAGACGTTCGAGGACTCACTCCGCCTCTTCCGCCGCTATTACACCGACCAGCAGCCCCTTCCATTTATGCTGATCGTCACCTGGAACGACTACGAGGAAGGCACCGCCATCGAACGCGGCTACTCAAAATGCGGGCCCAACGAAACGCAAACAACTGCCAGCGCCAGGTGAATGTGATGATGTAACGATGTGTTGATTTGATGAACGATTGGTTTGCCGAAATGGATTCGCCGGCTCAGGAGATCATCACATCATGAAATCGTCACATTCCTCGCTCGTCACTCACCAAATCACTAACTCCTTAATTTTCTGACGAGGTCTTCGGCAATAACTTTGCCGTGGAAACGCCCGTTCTCGATGAAGATCTCGTTCGTGTGTACGCCCGCCACGATCACGCCCGCTAGATAGATCCCTGGCACATTGCTCTCCAGCGTTTTCAGGTTCGTCACCGGACGGCAGTCCTCCGCGGATAACTCTACGCCGAGGCTGCGCAGAAACGTGAAGTCAGGATGGTATCCCGTCAGCGCGAACACGAAATCATTCGCCAACCTCACATCACCGTCGGGCGTATTCAGCACGACCTCATCGATTGTGATCTCGCGCACCGTGCTGTTGAAGTATGCCTTAATCTGACCGGCCTTGATGCGGTTCTCTATGTCCGGCTTGATCCAGTACTTCACGTGCGGGTGCATCCCCGGCCCACGGTGCACCAGCGTGACGCGCGCGCCGTGCCGCCACAATTCCAGCGCGGCAATCGCCGCAGAATTCTTGCCGCCCACCACCACAACGTCGCAGTCGTAATAGGGATGGGGTTCACGGTAATAATGGAATACCTTCGACAGTTGCTCTCCCGGCACGTTCATCATGTTTGGCAGATCGTAGTATCCGGTCGAGACCACCAGCTTGCGGGCGCGTATCTGCCAAGCCCGTTCGTGCATGTCTTCGGTGTCCACGACGAAATTGCCGTCGCTTCCCGTGACCCGTTCGACGCGTTCGTATTGGCGGATCACGAGGTCATAATGCTGCGCCACGCAACGGTAGTATTCCAGCGCCTCCTGGCGGGTCGGCTTCTGGTGGGTGCTTGGAAACGGTATGTCGCCGATCTCCAGCAGTTCCGGCGTGGTGAAAAAAGTCATGTTTGCCGGGTATTCGAAGAGCGAATTCACCAGGCAGCCTTTATCCACATTCGCCACCGAGAACCCGGCCCGCTTCGCCTCGATCGCGCACGCCAGTCCGGTCGGCCCTGCGCCAATCACCAGAACGTCGTACGCACTTGCAGTCGCACTCTTTCTATCGTCCATAAGTCAGATTGGATGATACGCGCACTCGCCGCGATTGACGCGTTCTGGCTGTATAATTTTGTGTTCTACCTATTCCTACTTTCCATTCTGCAATTATTGGTAAGGAGATTTCCGCATGGCGCAGCAAGCAGCAACCCGTACGCGAGTCGAATCCGACAGCATGGGCACCATCGAAGTACCTTCACATGTTTACTGGGGCGCGCAGACGCAGCGCTCTCTGCATCACTTCGACATTGGCCGCGACACCATGCCGCCGGAGTTGATCCGCGCCTTCGCGATCCTCAAGAAGGCCGCAGCGCTCGTCAATCAGGACCTCGGCAAACTTCCCGCCGAAAAAGCCAAGTTCACCGTCCAGGCCGCCGACGAAATAATCGCCGGCAAACTTGCCGACCAGTTCCCTCTGCGCATATGGCAGACCGGCAGCGGCACACAGACCAACATGAACGTCAACGAGGTCATCTCCAACCGCGCCATCGAACTGGCCGGTGGGAACATGGGCTCGAAGAATCCGGTCCACCCCAACGACCACGTCAACATGTCGCAGTCGTCCAACGATACCTTCCCGACTGCCATGCACATCGCCGCCGCCGAGCGCGTCAAGAACGCCCTCATCCCCGCGCTCCGCACCGTTCAGCACGCCATCCAGGCCAAGGCCAAGGCCTTCGCCGACGTCGTTAAGATCGGACGCACACATCTGCAAGACGCCGTGCCGCTCACCGTCGGACAGGAAATGTCCGGCTGGGCCAACCAGATCGAGCGCGACATCAAGCGCCTCGAACTTGTTCTTGATGGACTCTACGATCTCGCCATCGGTGGCACTGCCGTCGGCACCGGGCTTAACACGCATCCCGAATTCGCCGAGCGTGCCGCGAAGAAGATCGCCGAACTCACCGGACTTCCCTTCCGCTCGCACCCCAACAAGTTCACCGCGCTGGCCTCGCACGACGAACTCATCTTCGCACAGGGCGCGCTGGAAACCACTGCCGCATCTTTGATGAAGATCGCCAACGACATCCGCTGGCTTGCCTCCGGCCCGCGCTGCGGACTCGGCGAACTCATCATTCCCGAGAACGAACCCGGCTCGTCCATCATGCCAGGGAAAGTCAATCCGACGCAGTCCGAAGCCATGACCATGGTTGCCGCGCAGGTCCACGGCGCCACCGCCGCGGTTGGATTCGCCGGTTCGCAAGGCAATTTCGAACTCAACGTTTTCAAGCCGGTCATCATCTACAACTTCCTGCACTCGGTCACGCTGATTACGGACGCCTGCCACGGCTTCGTCGAGTTCATGATCAACGGCATCGAACTCGACCGCGAGAAGATCGACTGGTACGTGAAGAACTCGCTGATGCTGGTCACGGCGCTGGCCCCCAAGATCGGCTACGACAAGGCCGCCAAGGTGGCCCACACCGCCCACGTCGAACACAGCAGCCTCCGCGAAGCCGCGCTCAAGCTTGGCTATCTCACCGGCGAAGAATTCGACGCCACGGTGAAACCGGAGACCATGACACATCCGTAAAATCGGGTGATCGTGTGATTTGGGCCGGGGCGGTTGCTCCGGCCTTTACTTTCTGGTTATCGCAGTCCCTCCCCCGCTATTAATCTACAGATCTATCATTTGACAGGACTTAGCACCTCGGTATATCTGGTCTAGGTCTGGATCGATCTCAAAAGACCATCGCCTCACAAGTTTTATATTTAGTACACACTCAGCCTTTGAAGGCGGGACATCACAGCGACATTCCGCACTTCCAACATAACCCCGAAGTTTAAGAACCGAACATGAGGCGCGGAAAATTTCTAGAAATGGAACAAGGATTCATGCGCGTTCGCGCACCACCTGGCATGAAAATTAGCGAGAACGTGGAGGGGCACTGAAAAGCGGAAGAGAATTAGCTGTTAGCTATGTAGCTCTTAGCCGTTAGTAGAAGAAGCGAGCCTACGACAGGAGAACTCCATGCAGGCTATTTTCATAGCAAGGACGTAGAGCCCACCCACATCTGCCAAAACCGGGCAGATGTGGGGCACCACCGAAGCGGGAGTTCTTGATTGAAAGATCAGATCTGGGCCACCCGCCAGAATGCTGTTACATCCAGTGACGCTATTGGCGACTCAAATCGGGAGTGATTGGCGGTTTGTGCCGCCAAATGGCGGAACGAATGTCGGGAGATCGAAAATGCCGGATATGAATCGTAGATCACTGCTCCAGACTGTGCTCGCCGTTGCGGGCGCCGCTATCGCGAGCGTCTTTCTCCCTTGGCTCGGTCGCGCTCAACAGGGGATGCATTCATCAGGCTGCATGGGCGGAATGCGAGGCGGCATGGGCGACATGATGGGGCCGATGCGGGCCGGTATGGAGCTGTTTCGCAATCACGCCGAAATCCACCGCAAGGTGACCGTCCTCCCCGATGGCATCCAGGCGATCACTGAATCGGATGACGCGGACGTGGCCGCGCTCATTAAGGAACATGTCGCTTCCATGTATGAGCGGATCGACCAGGACCGCCCATTCGCCTATCCGATGAGCCAGACCGTTCCGATCCTCTTCCGAAATACCGGGCGGTATCGCCGGCAATTGCAGATGACGCCGAAAGGCGTCGTGGTCACCGAGACCGCATCGGATCCAGACATGGTCAAACTGATCCGGGCGCATGCTCGCGAGATCACGGGCTTCGTTGCCGAAGGGATGCCAGCGATGATGCGGGGCATGATGCGGTGAGCAAACAATCCGTTTGTCTATCGCTTCTGGATTTATCGGGTTCCTGACCTTGGGTGCTTCACTTGCGCCCAGAGTTCGGGCAAGACAACTTTGACCGGCATGGTCACCGACACGATGTGCGGGGCCAAGCACATGATCGCCGGCAAATCGGGTGGGTTTTTCACCCTCCCGGCCTCACTAGTATCCACACCCCCAGCGCCAGAATCGTGGCCGACACGATCCCCCGAAACGTCTTTTCCGGAATGCGCTGCAACACCGGCTTTCCGGCGATCGTCCCCACTACCACCCCAATCGCCGCCACAACCGCGTACCGCCACGCCGACGCAATATCGTGCCACTGCGTTGCGGCGTACACGGGCATGCGAAACAAGTCCACCAGCAGGGCAATCGCCGTTGCGGTCGCCACGAAGGATTCCTTCGACACGTCGAACCCCAGCAGCGCGGCCGAACGTATGCCGCCCTGGTTGCCCACCAGTCCGCCGAAGACACCGGAGAGCGCGCCCGCGATCCAACCGGTCGTCCGCCCGAAGCGCATCTTCGCGGCAATTCCGGTCAGTCCCGTGAGTCCGGCAAAGACGAGCAGCGCCCCAAGCACATAGCTGAGAACGACACTCTTCAGCCACACATGCAGCAGCGCGCCCACCAGACCGCCGATGGCACTGGTGATTCCAAACGTAAGCAGGACTCTCCGGTCGAGGTGCTTGCGTATCAGCGCGAAGCGCAGCGCCGTCCCGAGGAAATGTGGAATGGAAACGACGGCGACCGCCAGCTTCGTCCCAAGCCAGGTCGCCAGCAGTGGTGTAAGAATGCTTCCGATGCCGAATCCCGACACGGAGGCAATCCCTCCCGCCACCATCGCCGCCAACAGAATACTGATCTCGCTGAGCATCTTTCTTGCAGGCCCGCCACTGCCCCGGAAGCGAGGTGAGAAGCAGGCACTTGCGGAATAGATGTCAAGCGGCTCTGGTTCGGTGTTTTTCTTCTTGACCTAAAACAAAAACGCGCCCGTTTTGGACGCGTCTTCGTCTTATACCTTAATACTTAAATACCTAAATACCCCATCTGATGAGTGCCGCTCCGGCGGTGAAACCAGCCCCGACGGCTGCGATCAGCACGAGGTCGCCCTTCTTGAGGCGGCGCTCCTCGCGGGCGGTTTGAAGCGCGAGCGGGATGGTTCCGGCGGTTGTGTTGCCGAAGCGGTCGATGTTGATGATGACTTTTTCTTTTGGAATATCGAAACGGTCGGCAATCGCATTGATGATGCGCAGGTTGGCCTGGTGGGGCACGAAGCAATCCACGTCCTTGCCCGTGAGTCCGTTCGCGTGCAGCACCTTCTCGCAGATCTCGGCCATCTTGCGCACGGCAAACTTGAACACCTGCTGGCCGTCCTGATGGACGAAGTGCATTTTCGGGCCAACGTCTTCGCGCCACGCCGGATTCAGGCTGCCGCCTCCCGGACGCTTCAGGAACTCGCCGCCAGCACCGTCAATCTCGTGATAGAAGTCGATCAGGCCTGATTCTTCGCCCTCTGCCGCCGGTTCAAGGATCACCGCGCCCGCGCCGTCGCCAAAGATGACGCACGTGGCACGATCCGTGTAGTCGATCATCGAGGAGTTCACGTCCGCGCCAATGACCATAACTTTCTTCGCGCGACCGCTTTCGATGAACTGCGCGCCCGACGCCAGCGAGTACACAAAGCCCGAGCATCCGGCGGAAAGATCGTAGCCCCAGGTCTTCGGGATGCCGAGTTTGTGCTGCACGAGGCAAGCCGTCGATGGATAAAGCATGTCGGGCGTCACCGTGCCGACAACAATGACATCGATCTCGGACGCATCGATCCCGCGCTCGGCCAACGCGCGCTTTGCGGCGCAGACGGCCAGATCGCTGGTGGCTACACCCTTGTCAACGATGTAGCGGTTGCGAATGCCGGTCCGCTCGACGATCCACTGGTCGGTCGTATCGACCATCTTCTCCAGGTCGGCATTGGTGAGGGCACGCGGTGGGACATACGTCCCTAGCGCCGTAATTTTTGCGCGAAACGGGGTCTTCAAAGTTTTTCGTTCTCCAGTTTGAATCTTCTATTTTGAAGCACTCGTGCGGGATTGTCTACGAAGATTGAAGATTTGGCGATTTGGTGAGTGACGAGGAGCAGGGTGGGCGATTTTCACTCATCAATCCCCAACTCACTAAATCCCCAATAAAAATAGCCGGACACCGGCGAACCCGCTGCACACGCACGAGCTCGTTGCCGTTGCTTCCTTCCGGACCTGGCGGGGTTGGCGAGATTGCGTCGCGTGGGACCGATGCCCGACAACCGAATTGTAACAGACGGGAATTTTGCCTCACCGTAATCAAAAAATCAGAATTCGTCACAACGGCGACTCCCGGCAACTATCTTTCACTCGCCACTAGCCACTCGCCACTCGCCACTTATCCGTTACAATCCCCAAATGGCCGAGCGCACGGCTCCAGTTCTCAACATCTTCGGCCCACGCACCGGGCCGCCCGACGCTTCAGGGCGCGCGGGCATCATGCGCTCGCGTCTCGAACACTACTTCGAGATCTCCGTTTTTCTGCTTTTGACCTGCGGCTTCGCGACAATTGCGACCACCGGAGCACTTGACTTCCTTTCCGTGGCCGTTGTATGTCTCGCGCTGCTGGTTCGCGGATGGTTCCTGCTTCCCGGACGTAGCCTGTCCATGCCCCTGTCGTGGGACTCCTATTTCACCTTCGGCTATGTCGCCTTCTATGCGGCCGACTACTTGCTTCTGTCCCGCAGCTTCGTCAACGCCACTATCCATCTCGTGCTCTTCAGCATGGTGGTGAAGATCTTCTCCGTCCGGCGCGACCGTGACTACGTCTACCTGACCGTGCTCGCGTTCACCGAGGTGCTCGCTGCCTCCGTACTGACGGTGGACACGATGTTCCTCGCGGCGTTCATTCTGTTTTCCGTGCTGGCCGTGAATACCTTCGTGGCCTTCGAGATCCGCCGCTCGTGGGCGACCTCTTCAGCCAGACTGCGCACCGTTGACTCGCCCCGCAATGACGCCTACGCCCCCGGACGCTTTGCCCGCGCCATCTCTGGCGCAACCTTCAGCCTGGTTGCCGGAATCATCCTGATTGCCTGTGCGATATTCTTCGTGCTGCCGCGCATTACCTCCGGATACTTCAGTCGCTTCGCCCCCAGGAACCGCATCGAGAGTGGCTTCAGCGACAACGTACTCCTCGGACAAATTGGCGAGATCCAGCTTTCCAACACGGTTGTCATGCATGTCGAGATATTCGGCGACACCGCCGGGGTGCATGACTTGAAGTGGCGTGGCGTCACGCTCTCGCTCTTTGACGGCCGTCAGTGGTTCAATCCTCTGCCTCGTGAATTCGCACCGTCCGAACTCCCCGGCTGTTTCAACGTCACGCAGCGGCCACAGGCACAGCAGGAACAGCGCGAGGCATTCGTCTGCCTACCCTCGTCGCGTCGCAATGACCGGCTACTTCGCTATCGCGTCCTAATGGAGCCGGTGGGGACGAACGTATTCTTTCTGGCGCCCGAGGCCCAGTCCTTGACCGGAAGATATCGCGGGGTCATGATTGACGCCGCCGGGGCCGTTTATAACTCCGACGCCAATCACGCCATCGGACTCTATGAAGCCACGGCCGATTTGTCGCCGCGCTCTCCAGAAACTCACGCCCTCGGCGAACTCTTGCTCCAGCGCTATCTGCAGCTCCCCAAAACCGATCCTCGGGTCAGCCAGCTCGCCTTGCAGGTCACCGCGTCCGCTGCCAATCCTCGCGACAAAGCCGCGGCCATCGAGCACTACCTGCAAACGAACTTCGCGTACACGCTGCAGATGCCACAGGTATCTCCGTCCGACCCCATTGCCAACTTCCTCTTCGAACGCAAGGCGGGCCACTGCGAGTACTTCGCCTCCGCCATGGCGATCATGCTCCGCACCATCGGGATTCCCTCGCGCATCGTCAATGGCTTCCGGGGCGGCGAGTTCAACGAAGTGAGCGGCAAGTACATCATTCGCGCCCGCGACGCACACTCCTGGGTCGAAGCCTATTTCCCCGGCTTGGGCTGGATCTCATTCGATCCCACGCCGGCCGGCGTCTCTCCCTCTGCCGTCGAACATAGTCGCATGGCGCTTTACCTGGATGCCATGCGTGATTTTTGGCGCGAATGGATCATCAACTACGATTTCGGACACCAGACAGCTCTCGGCAACATGGGAGCGCTCCGCACGACGAACGCGCTGGAACGCCTACGGCATTGGTCCCGCGACGAATATCTCCGACTCCTCCTCCGCGGCTTCGACCTTCAGTCGAAAATCGCCCGCAACCCAAATCGTTGGACCTTTACATTCTTCGCCGCGCTGATCCTCGTTGCCGTCCTGTTGAATCTGCGGCGTATCCTGCGCGCCATCGCCGATTTCCGCCTCACTCGCAATCCCGGTCGCGCCCCCGAAGCTGCCGCTTCGCTCTGGTACCGGCGCATGACGCGCACCCTCGCCCGCCGTGGCTGGCCCAAGCTTCCCTCGCAGACACCCACAGAGTTCACCGGCACCATCTCCGAACCAGCCCTGCGCGCCAGCGTCGCCGCCTTCACCGCGCACTACGAACGCGCCCGTTTCGCCGACTCCGCCCCCGACGCGCAAAGGCTGCCCCTGCTCTATGAAGCGGTCCTGATTTCGAGAACTGGTTCCCCACGTTCGCGAAGCTAACGTGGGTTCTCCTCTGTTAAACTCTAGTCAACGCATGTCCTCTACGAAAACGACGAACTCTCCTCTAAACTCGCAGCCGGAAAGCCCCGAGACCGCGCCCCGGACTCGCATCGGCTTCGTTTCGCTCGGCTGTCCCAAGAACCTCGTGGACAGCGAGGTGATGATGGGATTTCTCGCCCATGCCGGAGCCGAAATCACGCCCCGTGCCGAGGACGCCGACGTCATCGTCGTGAACACATGCTCCTTCATCGAGAGCGCCAAGCAGGAATCCATCGACTCCATCCTGGAAATGGCGCAGCACAAGATCCAGGGACGCGCCCGCAAATTGATTGTTGCCGGATGCCTGGTCGAGCGCTATCGCAACGAGATACAGGCCAGCATTCCCGAGGTTGACGCCGTCGTTGGCACCGGAGAACTCGAAGGGATTCTCGTCGCCGCCGGCGTCGCGCAACCGCCCGGCGAGGCATCGCCTTTCACGATCCTCAACGGACGTCCCGAAGGCGACGCCCGCGAACGGCAGGGACGCTTCTCGCGCGAGCAATGGGACGGCGCCATCGCCGATCTCCCCAACTATCTCTACGACGAGAACACCCCGCGCCTGCTCGCGACGCCCAAATCCGCGGCCTACATCAAGATCGCCGAGGGATGCGATCACCCTTGCGCCTTCTGCATCATTCCGCAACTCCGTGGCAAGTTTCGCTCACGCCGCGTCGAGTCCGTCGTGGCCGAAGCTGAGCGCCTGGCCGCGAGCGGCGTCCGCGAAATCACGCTTATCGGACAGGACACCACCTGCTACGGCGAAGACCTCGGCATTAAAGACGGACTCCCGCTTCTGCTCGACAGCCTGGCTGGCCTCGACGATCTCCGGTGGATTCGCTTCCTCTACGCCTATCCCAACAAGATCACCGGCAAGCTGCTCGACACCATCGCGCAGCACGACAAAATCTGTTCCTACATGGACGTGCCACTGCAGCACGCCTCGGCCTCGGTCTTGAAACGCATGAAGCGCGGCGGCAGTGCAGACATTTACCTCCGCTCGATTGAAAAGATGCGGCGCACCATCCCGAACCTCACCTTGCGGACTTCATTCATTGTTGGGTTTCCCGGGGAAACCGAAGCCGACTTTGACGAGCTTTGCGAATTCGTCCGCGCCGCCCAGTTCGACTGGATGGGCGTTTTCGGCTACTCCGACGAGGAAGGCGCGCAAGCGTTCTCGCTTGCCGAAAAGGTCGCGCCCCGCGAGATCGAACGCCGCCGCAAGCGTCTGATGCAAATCCAGCGCCAGATCAGCAAGCGAGCCAAGAAGTCGCTCGTCGGACGCCAATTCGACGTCCTGCTCGAAGGCGCCTCGGTCGAAACAGACATGCTCTGGGAAGGCCGCACCGTAATGCACGCGCCTGAAATCGACGGCAAGCTCTTCATCAACGACTTCGGCGACCACGAAGAAGTCCACCCCGGCGAGTTCCACCGCTGCGAGATCACCGAGGCTCACGACTACGATCTCGTCGCGCGCCTGCTCTGAAAAACCCCCACCCTTGCTTTCGCAAGGATGGGGCACCCTGCGAAGCCGCACATAGCCAGCCACGAACTTCACTCTACTCACAACTGTCTCCGAAAATGTAAACTCTCTTTTGCGGTACGAACCATCATCCGACTGCATCCATTGTGTTAGTGGTGTTCAGATGCCAAGACGAAAACAAGTCGCGAGCCTACGTTGCCCAACTTGCAGAAAGATCGTGCTGCGCACCGATCCGGAGTTCCCTTTCTGCGGCGAACGCTGCCGATTGATTGATCTCGGCAAATGGGCCAGTGGTGGCTACGTCATTTCAACTCCCATCAACGACCCCGACGATCTCGACGCGCTCGGATACCAGGGACCAAAGACGAATCGCAAGGACGTGCAATGACCGAGACCTCAACCGTTCCCGCGCCGGCGCCCGTCGAAGCCAACGCTGCGACTCCTAAAGCTCCGCTCTGGGCCACGCTGGTTGGAACGTTTTTCTATGCGGGACGCGGAAAGCCCGGCCCCGGCACCTGGGGATCGGTTGCCGCCCTGCTGCTGTGGCGTTTGTTTGGTGGGATGATCGCGCCGCAGTGGCGGACGCCGTCGATCATCGCTGCCGCCATTGCGGTCACGCTGATCGGTATCCAGGCGGCAACCCTGGTCGCGCGCGAAGCCGGTAAAGAAGATCCATCGCACGTGGTCATCGACGAAGTTGCCGGGCAACTCATCGCGCTCATCGGTGCGCCGCTGCACTGGTCATCGCTTTTGGCCGGACTCATTCTGTTCCGCCTGTTCGACATTACGAAGCCCCTTGGTATTCGCCGCCTGGAGCGTCTTCCGGAGGGCACGGGAATCATGCTCGACGACGTTGGCGCGGGCCTATACGCACTGGCCATCATGCAGCTTTTATTGCATTACGGGATTTTGAGATAAACCTATGCCCGGCAAGAAGAACGTAAACGGAGCACCGCAAATATCGGCAGTCCAGCCCGCGGCCGCGCTGCCCGGCGGCGAAATTCGCATTCTCGGACGTTCGTTCCGCGCGGGCGAATTGCGCCGTCCCCGCGTTCAGTTCGGCAGCGTCGAAGGCTCGCTTGTTGTCAGCTCCGACGATTTCATCGTCGCCCGCGTTCCCGAGGGCGCGGTGCCCGGGTTCATCAGGATTGCCGCCGATGGACACGACAGCAATCCCTACGAATTCAACGTCGCCGTTCCCATCGCCGAGAACCTGCACCCCGTCGCCAACCCGGCGCTCGACGCCGAAGGAAATATCTACGTCACGTTCTCCGGTCCCCGCGGTCAGAAGGTCCCGGTCGCTATCTACAAGATCGATGCCGGCGACTACACCGTCAAGCCCTTCCTGGCCGAAATGATGAACGCCACCGCTATTGCCTTTGATCGCGCCGGGCAGATGTACGTCTCCTCCCGTTACGACGGCACCGTTTATCGCGTGGCTCCCAATGGATCGATGTCGGCCTATGCCCAGGGCATGGGCGTTGCCTCCGGCATCGCCTTCGACCGCGACGAGAACCTCTACGTCGGCGACCGCAGCGGCACGATCTTCAAAATTGCCCGCGATCGTCAGACGTTCGTCTTTGCCACGCTCGAACCCAGCATCTCGGCCTACCATCTCGCCTTCGGCCCCGAGGGAGACCTCTTCGTGACCGGACCCACAACGTCAAGTTTCGATTCCGTATACAAGATCGACTCCCACGGTGACACTTCTGTTTTCTACCGCGGCCTTGGTCGCCCTCAAGGGATGGCCTTTGACGTTGACGGCAATCTTTACCTCGCCGCTTCCCTTGCCGGCAAACGCGGCATCGTCCGCCTCACCCCGGACGCCCAGGCCTCGCTCGTCATTTCCGGCCAGAACCTCGTCGGTCTCGCCTTCGGGTCCGCTCGCACGGTCGTTCTTGCCACCACCAGCAGCGTCCACCATCTTTCGTGGGACGTCGAAGGCAAAGTGCTCGTGTAAGCCGAAACGTCGCGCGTAACACGCAAGTTTCCTTTACACTGATTTTCGTGAACGCAGAAATCATTGCGGTCGGTTCCGAACTCCTTACGCCCTTTCGTCAGGACACGAATTCTCTTTGGCTCACCGGCCAACTCAACCAACTCGGCGTCGAAGTGACGTTCAAGGGGATTATTGGCGACAGCCTCGATCATCTCGCTTCGGGCGTGCGCATCGCGCTCGACCGCGCCGAACTGCTGGTCATCACCGGAGGCCTTGGTCCGACCGAAGACGATCTGACCCGCGAAGCCGTTGCCGCCGCGCTTGGCCGCGAGATTCACCGTGATTCCGAGCTTCTGACTCGGCTTTACACGCGCTTTGCCGAGCGCCGCATGAAGATGCCCGAGAATAACGAGCGACAGGCCGACGTCGTCGCGGGCGCAACCATCCTCCCCAATCCAAAGGGGACTGCTCCCGGCCAGTGGATCGAGGCGCAGCATGAGGGACATCAGCGCATCATCATCCTGCTGCCCGGCCCGCCGTGGGAGATGCGGGCGCTCTTCGAGAACGAATGCCTCGAACGCCTGCGCGCGAAACTGCCCGTCGCGCACATCGCAACCCGTACGCTCAAGGTTGCCATGATGCCCGAGGGGCTGTGCGACCAGCGCATCGCGCCCATTTACAAGAAGCACCCGGACATCCAGACCACGATTCTGGCCGGCGCGGGCGAAATCGAGATACACCTCCGTGCGCGTGGCGAGGACGAAGAGACCGTCCAGGCGCGCGTCGATAAACTGGCCGGCGAAATCGAAGATGAACTGGACGAGTTCGTGTACTCGAGTCAGGGTGAATCGCTCGAACAGATTGTCGGCTACTTTCTCCAGATGCGCGGCGCGTCCGTCGCTGTCGCCGAGTCGTGTACGGGCGGTCTATTGGGTGAACGCATCAGTTCGGTCAGCGGCAGCTCGCGCTATTTTTTGGGCGGAGTGATCAGCTACTCCAACGACCTCAAAACGCTCTTCGCCAACGTGCCTCCGCTGATGATCCAGGCGCACGGCGCGGTCAGCCGCGAAGTCGCCGGGGCCATGGCCGAGGGAATCCGCGAGGAATGCAACGCAACATTGGGTGTGGCAATCACCGGCATTGCCGGCCCCACCGGAGGCACGGAAGAAAAGCCCGTCGGCCTGGTCTATTGCGCGGTCCACGACGGCGTTACAACCGATATCGTCGAACGTAAGTTCTCCGGCGATCGCGACCGCGTCCGTCAATGGGCCTCGCAGCTGGCGCTGGATATGATTCGAAGGAAGCTGATGTAGGAAGAAGAAAGTACTCAGTACTCAGTACTCAGAAGTTAGACAGAAGCTTGTTCCAGTTCTAGAACATTTAGCTTCCCTTACGCTCATACACCGCCCAACTGCGTCGCCGCCTCAATTTCCCGCCCCGTAGTTGTAAATGTTCGCTTCCAGATCGTCCTCGGCCACGACCGCCAGTTCGATTGATCCCTCGATTGGCAACGCGTCAATCGGCAGCCGTTCGCGCCAGACACTGAATTTCAATCGCAGCGTTGAACCGAGTTTCGCGCCTACAACCTCGAACGGGAGCTTGAACTCGAAACTACGCTCGCGAACGCGCATCTCCACTCCGCGATGGCGTCGCTGACCAGACCCCGCGACGGTTGTGTCCCGTGCACTCGGCGGCGCCACGCCGAGGGTGGCATCCACAGTATCGTCCTTTCGTATCGCGGGATGACGCAGCTTCCACTTCACGAGTTTGCCCGCTTCAACATGCGCCTCCAACCGCACCGCGCCCTTTGCTGCCGGTGCGCTGTTCTCGGCCTCGCAGTTCACGACGACCACCATCGGGTCCACGAGGTCCTCGGCGAAATCCACGCGCCCGTACACATTCGCCTCGTCAATCCCTGCGTGAACTGCATCCAGCACAAACTGCTTGCCATGCATCGCCCCGGCGCGCCGGTCCGCCGTGTACATCGCCGCGCCGATCCAGTCGAAATATCTCGCATAAGAAGTCGTCAACTGCGGGCGTATATAAGCCGTTTGGGCCACAAACGACGGCCTCCCCACTGCTCCCGCAATCGGTTGCGCAAGATAGTCCGGAGTAACGCCCCCGAGCGCTTGATACACATTCGACAGGTGTTTGCGGTAAAGTTCGTCGAAATCGCGGTCGTTCGCCGTGTGATGCTCCGGCCCATACCACCAGTTCCAATCGCTTCCCTCCGCGATCAGAAGTTCTTCCAAAGCCAGGTCCCGGTTTGCCGTCGGCACCCTCGGCGCGGCATCGTTATAGAACTGGCGCGCCGCCTGAAGGTAGTCCCACGACTTGTTGTCTTCAGGCGCGCCGATCCAGACGTTGAAGTTCGCGTTGATCCAGGAGCCTGGCGTCACGGACTCAAGTCTCCCGAAGCCGTCCGTTCTCGCCACCGGACGCGCCTCACTGACCGGCATGGCTTCGGTGTGCGTCTGCCGCTCGATTGCCTCCGATACTGTTACTGGATCGAACACCGAGTCTTTGTCAATCGCGTCATACAACCTGCGCAGAAATTCCCGTCCCGAACCGGGGTAGTACTCCCACGCATTCTCGCCATCAAGAATGACTGGCACGACGGCGTCTCGCCCTTTCTTGAGAACGACATCCGCGGACTGCTTAATCCTTCGGATGAAGTCTTCCGCCGCCTGTTTCGCGTCCATTCCGGAGTACACGAAGCCGATCAGGTCCGAGAGCGCGTGGTCGCGGAAAACCATGTGCATCTGCGTCGAGCCTTTTTCGTAGCGGTAGATCTGGTACAGTCTTTCCGGACCGTCCCCTTGCAGCCTGCCGCCCCCGTCGCGGTTGAAAAGCGCGCCGAGGCTCCGGCCGAGGACGCCCTCATCGGTTGCCATCCAGTTCACGCCCAACTCGCTCCCGATCTCCAGCACCTGCTCCGAGACGCTGCCCTCCGACGGCCATACGCCGCGCGGCCTTATCCCGAACACGCGTTCGTGAAGATCGAGTCCGCGCCTGAGCTGTTCCTTCGCGTCTTCTGGATGCTGAAACCGGTGCTGCGGAAGCTTCAGCCCCGGCGTCGAGATCCCGCCCGCGTTCGTGTCGCACAGCAGTGGCATGATGGGGTGATAGAACGGCGAGGTCGAAATCTCGATGGAGCCGCGTTGCGCCGCCTCGGCGTGTGCCGGAAGGACCGCCGCCATGATCTCTCTTTCTTTCGCAATGACGAAGCGCTGGTCTTCTTCCGTGAACCCTCTTCCCTTTTTCGCCAGCTCCTCCAAATCCGGTTTCTCGACAAAGAACTCGTCGAACCAGGCCATCTGCGACAGCACCTGGATATCGGTAAAATCTTGCGCGCTGAACGAGTTCACGGCGCGGCTTGCATTGAACCCCGCAGCCTTGAATCGCTCCCACAGCTCTTTGTAGCGCGGATACCGGCCGATCATATGTACCGGATTCGCCTGGAACAGATACTCCAGCGCGAACAGCCGATCCTTCGGCGTCAGCTCGCGTGTTGGCTTCTTCGCGACTTCAAAAAAAGGGTCGTGCGCCGTGCCCCGTAAATAGTCTTCAATCTGCACGATCAGCGACGGCACGAGATTGAAGTTCTGATGTACGCGCGGAAACTCGTCCAGCAGCTTGACCATTCCGTAGTAGTCCTTGAGCGCGTGCATGCGCACCCAGGGCAGGCGGTACTCTCCCGTGACCAGGTCTTTGTAGTAGGGCTGGTGCTGATGCCAAAGAAATATGAGTCGTATTTGAGGCATAAACTATCAGTTTCAGGGTTAGCCGGATATCTTGCAAGCGACCAATCGCAAAATCGGAAAATCGGAAGATCGGAAAATCTGAACAGCTCTTCTGGTGTCCTCTGTTTTTACGATTTTGCGATTTTACGATCTTCGCGCATCCAACCACCCGGGGGATATGCTCATCATGCGCATCGCCGTTGCCGCCGACCATGCCGGTGTTCCACTGAACGAAATCGTCATCGCGGAGCTACGCCCAGCCGGACACGCGATCACCGATCTCGGCACCCACGATTCCAGCGTTCCTGACGACTATCCTGACTACGCCGCGGCTCTCGCCCACGAGATCGTCACCGGCCACTGCGATCGCGGCATCCTCATCTGCGGCAGCGGCGTAGGCGCATGCATTGCGGCCAACAAGGTTCCCGGCATCCGTGCCTGTCTGTGCCACGACGTCTATTCGGCCCACCAGGGGGTCGAACACGACGAGATGAATGTTCTCTGCCTCGGAGCCCGCGCCGTCGGTCCTGAACTTGCCCTCGACCTGGTCCACGCATTCCTCGCCGCGAAGTTCACCGGAGAAGAACGCCACCGCCGTCGTGTCGCCAAGATCACCGCCATGGAACGCTGCACATGACTCGCGCCGTCGCCACGCTTGTCATCCCGAACGCAGCCGCATTCTCGCGTCTTCCGATTGTCATCCCGAACGCAGCCGCTCCTGGCGGCGAAGTGAGGGACCCCTATCACCACCACGATGTCTACCTCGTCGCGCTCTGCTTTTCCTCCGCACCTCCACAAATCCTCGCGCATCGAATGTCGCATGAGCACCGTTATCCACGCCGAACCCAGGGAACGCACCTCGGTTCCCTCTCTGCCCAAGGCTGACAACTGCATTCTGGTCATCTTCGGCGCGTCCGGCGACCTGACCCGCCGCAAGCTGATTCCCGCGCTGTACGATCTCTCGTGCGTCGGCTGCATGAGCGGCGCGTGCTTCGACATCGTCGGCGTCGGGCGCACTCCGATGACCACCGACCAGTTCCGCGCCGACATGCGCGAAGCGGTTTCGAAGGTCCATGATCTGCCGCACTTGACTCCGCAATGTTGGGAGTCATTCGAGAAGCGCCTGCAATACTTTCCAGGTGACGTGAACGATCCGGCCTTCTACCCGAAGCTCGCGGACCATCTCGCCCAGATGCAGCAGAACTGGGGCAGCCCCAATCATCTGTTCTACGTCTCGACCCCGGCCTCCGTCGCCGAGCCTATTGTCCGCGGACTCGGCTCCGCCGGCCTAGCCCGCAATGCTAGCGGATGGTCCCGTATCGTCCTTGAAAAGCCCTTCGGACACGATCTCGACAGCGCCCGCGAACTCAATAAGATGGTCCTCGAAGTCTTCCCCGAGGAGTCCGTCTATCGCATCGACCACTACCTGGGCAAAGAGACCGTTCAGAATATCCTGGTCTTCCGCTTCGGAAACGCCTTGTTCGAGCCCGTCTGGAACCGCAATTACATCGACTACGTCGAGATCACCGCCGCCGAAACCGTTGGCGTCGGAACGCGCGCAGGCTTCTACGAAGAGACCGGAGCCCTGCGCGACATGGTCGCCAACCATCTCCTGCAACTGACGGCGCTGACTGCCATGGAAGCGCCCATCGCCTTCGACGCCGACTCCGTCCGCGAACAAAAAGTGCAGGTCTTCCGCTCCATGCGCCCCATGACCATCGACGAGGTCGCCCGCCGCACCGTGCGCGGACAATACGGTCCCGGCATCATCGACGGCGTCCGCGTCCCCGGCTACCGCGAGGAGAAGGGCGTCAACCCGCACTCGACCACCGAAACCTTTGCCGCCGTCGAGTTCTTCATCGACAACTGGCGCTGGGCCGGAGTGCCGTTCTTTATACGTACCGGCAAGCGGCTGTCTAAAACATCGACGGAGGTTCGAGTTCACTTTAAGCGGACACCGCAGGCGCTCTTCGCGCGCACACCCGAAGACGGCATTCCCTCGAACGTCATCACCCTGCGCATACAGCCCAACGAAGGCATCTCGATCGAGTTCGCCGCCAAGCACCCCGGCCAGCAGATGAATACGATCCCCGTCGATGCCGACTTCTCCTACTCGGTCTTCGGCCCCATCGCCCCGGCCTACGAAACCCTGCTACTCGACGCCATGCGCGGCGACGCCACGCTCTTCACCCGCCGGGACGAGGTCGAAGCGGAATGGCGCATCATCACCCCTATCGAGGAAGCCTGGGCCCAACTTCCCGCGCCCGACTTCCCCAACTACGCCGCCGGAACCGATGGTCCCGTGGCGGCCAACAACCTCATCGAACGCGAAGACCGTGCGGGTGAATGCCAGCGCACGTGGACCCCAATCTCGACCGAACTGGCCCAGGCCGCCTAAGCATCGGGCGATGTGCTGATGTGATGATGTGAAGACCTTCAAACGATCAGCCGATCATCACATCAGCAGATCAGTAGATCTCTCGCATCCCACGGTGTACAGGTGCAATGCGGCTTCCAGGAGAGTTAACGCCTTGAGAGGGGTAGTTCTTGCGGTCACACTGCTGCTGTTTGCCGCGAGCCTGGCCGCAGCGCAGGACAACTACGAGATCCAGGTGTATGGATCGGAAACAGTCCCTGCGCACGAGACCATGGTCGAGTTGCACTCGAACTTCACGGTGCAGGGGACCACCACCTCAATGAACGGGCTTGCGCCGACAAATCATGCGTTGCACGAGACGGTTGAAATTACGCATGGCTGGAACGACTGGTTCGAGACAGGCTTCTACATTTTCACGTCGGCGTGGTCGGGTGGGGGCTGGGACTGGGTGGGTGATCACATACGGCCCAGGGTGCGAGCCCCCGAGGCATGGCACTGGCCCGTCGGGGCGAGCCTGTCGCTGGAGTTCGGATATCAGCGGCCTCTGTTCTCGGTGGACACGTGGACGCTGGAACTGCGCCCGATCGTGGACAAGAAAATCGACCGGTGGTACATGTCGTTCAATCCCACGCTGGAGTTCGCGTTGGTCGGGCAGAACGCCGGCACCGGCCCAGGCTTCTCGCCCAATGCGAAGGTCAGTTACGACGTCACGAAACAGGTAGCCGCGGGGCTGGAATACTATGGCGCCTTTGGTCCGATCAACGACTTCGACCCGTTCGCGCAGCAGCAACACCAGTTCTTTCCAGCCATCGATTTGAACGTGTCTCCCAAATGGGAAATCAATTTTGGCGTCGGTGTCGGGGTGACACGAAGCACGGACCACTTGATCGTGAAGTGCATTCTGGGAAGAAGGTTCCAGTGAGCCGGTCAGGCCGGGGTTTTTATAAAAGGAGATGCTCAAGCCAGCGATTCGAAATCCAGCTGCCTACGGAGGAAACGAAACGTCAGTACGAATAGGGTCGAGTTGTACACCAGGATGCGTTTCTTTCGGGTTTCTGTGGGGGGCTTGATCTTGTCGCTGTACCCACCGCTATCGACCCAGCCTAGACTAGTGTTCAACTCATAACAGCGTCCGTCGGGGAATGTTCGGCGAAGCGTCGTGTCTGAGACGTGTCCCATCGCAACACCTCCAAACGAGCCGAAAGAAATGTAACAGCCATTTTCGGTCTCCGTGTGAATGTCATCGCCGCGGTTGGCCGTGATCATCGATGAATAAGCCCGCTGGCGGAGCAGAGGATTCACACTCGTGCGCCGACGCTTCAGATTGGTACACTTAACCAGTACATCCAGCACTGCCCCCGTAATGCTCGTGTTGGGAAATACTTGCCAGACGGATAACCAATGCACACCGAACTCTACTTTGCTTAGAGGAGCGCAGTACCGTCCCAACCATAACCCGCCACGGGACGTGGATAGTTGCCGGTTGATTCGCATCCTGGGTTAAAGCCAGGTCCCGGGATTAACAGTGTAAGAGGCGCGGTACAGAGATGACAAAGTCGCGGTTGGGGCTGCGAACAGACCTCTGCCTGGGATGAACTTGCCCAAACGAGCGACGAACGCGACCAGAACGTACTCAGCTAAGCACGTGACAATCAGCATCACCAGCTACGATGCGCCCCAGAACATTGCGGCGGTTGCATGGCGTGTTTCTGTCGATAGTCTAACGAGAACAGGCGCATCTATCCACCTATCCCGCCGCTCTGCTTGGCGCAGGCAGTTTATGCCCGCGCCACATCAAGCACATCCAAATCCAGGGCTCTTAGAACTCCCCTACCACACCCTGCAAGCCTTCTCCCTCACCATCGGCTGACCGGCCTTGCAGTTGAACGCCTTCTGGAATTGCGGCATGTCCGACACCACGCCGTTGATCCTGTACTTCCCCGGAGAATGAGGATCGGTCGCGGCCCGCAGCCGCAGGTTCTCCGGACGCTCATTATTACAAGCCCACTGCGCCATTCCGATGAAGAATCGCTGGTCCGGCGTAAAGCCCTGCATCGATTGCAGGCTCTGTCCTTCGGTCTCCTTTTTCCAGGCAATGTAGGCCAGCAGCGTACCGCCGATATCCGCCACGTCTTCGCCCGCAGTCAGGTCGCTGTTGATATGGATATCGTCCACAACAACGTACTGCTTGTACTGGTCCTTCACGCACTGTACGCGGCTGTTGAACTGCTCGGCATCCTGCTTGGTCCACCAGTCGTGCAGATTGCCTTGCGCGTCGAATTGCCGGCCCTCGTCGTCGAAGCCGTGCGTCAACTCGTGCCCGATGGTTGCGCCGGTGTTGCCGTAGTTGGGCGCGTCGTCCATCTTCGGGTCGTAAAGCGGAGGCTGCAATACGCCCGCCGGGAAGTTGATGTCATTCATCTGCGGATCGTAGTACGCGTTCACCGTCGGAGGCGTCATGCCCCACTCGCCGCGATCCAGCGGCTTTGCCGATCTTCGCCAGTTCGCGCTTGGACTCAAACGTCATCGCGCGCCCCACATTGCCGTAGAAATCCGCGCGCTTCACCTCAACGCTGCTGTAGTCGCGCCACTTGTCCGGATACCCGATCTTGTTGCGGATTCCATGCAGCTTCGCCAGCGCCTGTTGCTTCGTTTCCGGACTCATCCACGGCAGCGCCTTAATATCCGCTTCCATCGCCTGCTCGATCTGCTGCGTCATCAGCAAAGTCTTCTGCTTCATCGCGGGAGTAAACGTCCGGCGCACGAACTCCTGCCCCAGCGCCTCGCCCAGATCGCGGTCCACCCACTGCACGCACTTCTTCCAGCGCGGTTGCTGTTCGGTGACTCCGCGCAGCGTCTTGCGGTTGAAGTTGAAATCCTCTTCCACGAACTTCGACGACAGATAAGGCGACTTGGCAGCCGCCGCATGAAAGCGCAAGTAAGCTTTCCAATCCGCCAGGCTGTGCGACTTCAATTCGGAGTTGAGTTGCTGAAAGAACTTCGGCTCCGTCACATTGAAGTCCTTCACCTCGCCCGCACCGCTGTCGGCAAGATAACGCGTCCAATTGAAGTCGGGCGTCAGCGCCTGCAACTGCTCGCGCGTCATCTTGTGATTGAGATTGTAGGGGTCCCGCTTTTCCACCATCGTCAGTGAAGCTTTCGCCAGCTCCGTCTCCATCGCCATCACGGTCTGCGCTTCCTGTGCGGCCGCCTGAGGAGCGTCTCCCAAAAGTTCGAACACGCGCTGCACGTGCTCGACGTATTTCTTGCGCAACTCTTCGGACTTCGCGTCGGTCTTCACGTAATAGTCGCGGTCAGGCATACCCAGCCCGCCGGCGTAGGCGAAGGCAATCACCTTCTCGGCATCGGCATAGTCCTGGTCCGAGGTGAAGAAAAACATCATGCTGCCACCGTGGAACGAAATCGAACGCAGATGCTCTTTGGCAAGGAACGTGGGGATGTCATTCACCGACTTCAGCGCCGCGATTTCATTGAGGGTCGGCTCCAACGGCCCCACGCCCGCTTTCTCAATGGCGGCGGTGTCCATGCATGACGCGAAATAGTCGCCGATTTTCTGTTGTACGGCGTCCCGTGTCGCAACCGGCTTGGCCGCATCCTCCAGGATGCCCCATAAGAACTGTTCGTTCTCGTTCGACAATTTGCCGTACACGCTCCACGACGCCTGATCGCCGGGAATCGGATTGTTCTTCATCCAGCCGCCGCAGCTGTACTGGTAGAAATCGACGCACGGATCCGCGGCCTTATCCATCGCGTTCACGTCGAGGCTAGGCGTGTATGGCAGCGATTGCAGAGGCCGTTGTTCCGGTGTCGTGGGCTTCTGTGCCACCAGCGGCAAGGTCAATGACAGTAGAACAACCAGCGTGGGAACGATGCGACGCATGAACACCTCTCGACTTTGACTTCTTACATCAGTGTGAACAACGCGCGAACACCTGCGCAAACCAACCCACGGATATTACAGAAACAAAACGGTTCTGCAAACCATTTCGACAAAAATCCTCGCCTCTTCCACGGTTTTCTTCATGGCTCAGGACCGCGGCCAGCAGCTTACTTTGTGGTAAACTTTAGCAACTCCGGTTCACAATCGAGGTTCGGTTTTATGACTTCCAGAGGGTGGAATTTGCTTGCCAGAGGCTTGATATTCCTGGCGTGTGCAGTCAGTGGCATATACGCGCTCGCGCAAACCGAACCCCAGACCGTCCAACCGGCCGTACCCCTTACTGTCTCTCCGGCAGGTCAGCCCCAGGCTGCCGAATCCGATGCCTCCAGAACCGTGCAACCGCTCTCGACCAAGCCGCAGGACATTCAGATTGGCGCTGGAGACCTGCTCGAAATCAGAGTTTTTGGCGTCCAGGACCTCACCGAGGAAGTTCGCGTAAGCACCTCGGGCGATATCACTGTGCCGCTGATCGGCGGTCTCCACATTGCCGACCTCACTCAGTCCCAGGCCGAGGACCTCATCCAAAGAAAACTCCGCGACGGCGGGTTCCTCATCGACCCGCATGTCACGGTCTTTACCAAAGAGTACGCGACACAGGGTGTCTCCGTTCTTGGCGAGGTCACGAAACCCGGCGTCTACCCGCTGCTCGGCGCCCGCAGGCTGTTCGACGTCCTATCCATGGCTGGCGGACTGACTACCAGGGCCGGCAAGAACGTCCTGATCGTACACCGCGACAGCCCGGATAAGGTCACTACCGTCCAGACCAGCCCCGATCCCGAGAAGGCGTCCGCCGCCAACGTGCCGATCGCGCCGGGTGACACGATTTCGGTCTCGAAGGCCGGCATCGTTTACGTCGTCGGTGACGTAAGCCGCCCCGCCGGGTTCGTGATGGAAAGCGACAAATTGACCGTGCTGCAGGCAATTGCTCTGGCGGGCGGCACCAACGGCACCGCGTCCCTCGACGGCGCAAAGGTGATACGGAAGACGCCCTCCGGCGTTCAGGAACTCCCCATGCCGCTGAAGAAGATCCTCAGCGCAAAATTCGAAGATGTCCGACTGCAGGCCGACGATGTGCTCTTCGTGCCCAAGAGCGCCGCCAAGAGTGCCATGCGCCGCAGCGCCGAAGCTATTCTGCAGACCGCAACTGGCTTGGCGATCTATCATCCCTAGTTGGTGACGGTCGGATTGATCCACTCGCGAACCGCAAGTCTCAAATACAAACGGCGCGAATCAGTCGCGCCGTTTCTTATTTCCCGTGTTGCCGATTTATTCGGCAGCCCCAGTCTCTGAACTTGCCTGACCTTCGCTCTGTGCCTCGGTTCTCGGCTTCACTCTGACGACGATGATTTTTGAAAATCCTTCGTCGAAAGCCGGCGGCCTGAGCTTCGCGGCCATCCGCTGCATCACGTCTTCGGGCACGACGCGGTTGCGCCTTTTATTCCGGTCCATGCAGACTTCCAGCGGTACGTCGAAATAGACGGCGTGCGCGTCATAGCCGAAATCCTTTGCCATGCGGATCCAATGCCTGCGCTCTTTGGCGGACAGGTTGGTCGCATCCACGTGGTTCATCGGCATGCGTGCGATCAACCGCGCGCGCAGCAACGAGCGCAGCGTCCCGAAGACCAAGTCCTGGAACCGCTGTTCCGTCGGATTATCGAATAGCAGATGCCGCACCATGTCGCTGGAGAGCGGCACGATGTTGTGCCGCTTGAACCATGTGCTCTTGCCCGAACCCGGCAATCCCACGGCCAGAACCACCGCGCCCTTTGATGGACGGCGGCCTTTCTGTTGAGGCACTGACGCCGTCGTTGTCGCCACCGCCGCCGGTGCCGCCGGTACCTGGACAGGTGCCGTCATTTCGGTCGTGGGCGGGCAGCTCTCTTCTACCGCTGGCGGTTCAGTCGCTGGCGCGCTCTCTTCTGCCGCAACGCTCTCGGCAGATTCTTCTTCGCCCGCTTCGGCCTGTTCGCCTTCAACGGCCGCAGCTTCTTCACCCGCGGGCGTCTCGGCCACGTTCACTGGTTTCTTTTTCCTTCGCCGTTTAGGACGCGGACGCTCGGGCGCAGATACTTCTCGTACTTCTGTCTCGGCCACCGCGCTGTCCTCAACCACAGGCTCTGATACTGGTTCTGGTGCCGGTTCTGCCGCGGACACTTCTGTCACGTCGTCAGGATAGACAGGCTGAAGAGGCGGAGTTGCCTCGGTCGCGGGATTCTGTTCAGTGGGTTTCGTCTTGCTGCGCCGCCGCACGCGGTCGCGTATCCATTTTTGCATTTTCGCGTTTGCTTTCGATGTTAGTGCCGGCCTCGCGTTAACATCTCGCGATCTTCCACCGGCAATGTACTTAGACCGTTCGTAGGTCAGAACAAAGCCTAACCTTAGAAATTTAACAGGTTGCCTCTTTAATCGCAATTTGCTCGTCGCTGCTAATGAATGATACGATTTTTTGATTCCTCAGGTTGACCCCGGAAATTCTGTTAGTACCGGACTCATACAAAGTTCTGTAATTAAATCAGGAGAAGGTAATGGCTATTAAGGTTGGTATCAACGGATTTGGCCGCATCGGCCGCAACGTCCTCCGCGCCTCGCTGGAAGACAAGAACATCGATTTCGTTGCCGTAAACGATCTCACCAGCCCCGCAACGCTGGCTCACTTGTTGAAGTATGACTCGGTCATCGGCAACCTCAAGTGCCACGCCATCGAAGCCGGCGACGATTTCATCAGCGTTGACGGCAAGAAGATCAAGGTTTTCGCCGAAAAAGATCCCGCCAAGCTCGATTGGGAATCCGTAGGCGCACAGGTCGTCGTCGAATCGACTGGCCGTTTCACCAACGCCGAGGACGCCAAGAAGCACCTCCGCGGCACCGTGAAAAAGGTCATCATCTCCGCTCCGGCCAAGGGTGAGGACATCACCATCGTCATGGGCGTGAACGACGACAAGTACGACCCGGCGAAGCACCACGTCATTTCCAACGCGTCCTGCACCACCAACTGCCTCGCCCCGATCGCGAAGGTCGTCAACGACAACTTCACCATCAAGAGCGGCACCATGACCACGATCCACAGCTACACCAACGATCAGGTCATCCTCGACTTCCCGCACAAGGACCTCCGCCGCGCCCGCGCCGCCGCACTGAACATGATCCCGACCTCGACCGGAGCCGCCAAGGCCCTGAAGCTGGTCATCCCCGAACTCTCCGGCAAACTGGACGGCTTCTCCATGCGCGTCCCGACGCCTGACGTTTCCGTCGTTGACCTCGTTGTCTTCACTGAGAAGGCGACCACTGTTGAGGAAGTCAATGCCGCGTTGGAGAAGGCGTCCAAGTCCGGCGCGCTCGCTCCTTACCTCGGCTATGAAGCCGCTGAGCTCGTCTCCATGGACTTCCGTGGCGACGACCGCTCCTCGATCGTCGATGCCCAGATGACCCGCGTCGTCGCCGGCAACTGCGTCAAGGTCATTTCCTGGTACGACAACGAGTGGGGTTACTCCTGCCGTGTCCGCGACCTGATCGATTTCATGGGCAAGAAAGGCCTGTAAGTAATATAGCGCCGGCGACCCGCCGGCTTTATGTGGGGACGGGGCTTTGCCCCGTCCCGGTTTTACCCCGCTGCACATTTCGCCGCGCGCACCCCGCGCGCTGAGGTAAACCGAATGTCCAAGCTCTCTATTCGTGATCTTCCCTTAGACGGAAATCGTATCTTTATGCGCGTTGATTTCAACGTGCCGCTCGACGGCTCCCACGTCGCGGACGACACGCGCATTCGCGAAACTCTGCCCACCATCGAGTACGCGCTGCGGCGTGGCGCACGCCTGATTCTGGCTTCCCACCTCGGACGCCCCAAAGGTCAGGTCAACCCCAAGTATTCGCTCAAGCCCGTCGCCGAACGCCTCCGCATCCTGCTCGACGAAAAGCTCGGTCGTGGCGTCAACGTCGGATTCTGCACCGATTGCGTCGGAATTCAGGCAGAAGAAATGGCCGGCAAGCTGGAAAAAGGCCAGGTCCTTCTCCTCGAGAACGTTCGCTTCCACGCCGAAGAAGAAAAGAACGA
This sequence comes from uncultured Acidobacteriota bacterium, assembly GCA_963777415.1. Taxonomy (GTDB): domain Bacteria; phylum Acidobacteriota; class Terriglobia; order Terriglobales; family Acidobacteriaceae; genus JAEZPW01. The sequence goes on along the minus strand of CAVZQL010000005.1, from coordinate 159,300 downwards.
TCCGGCGTTCGCCAAACAGCTCGCGAACCTCGCCGACTACTACGTCAACGACGCCTTTGGCTCGGCGCACCGCGCACACGCTTCCACCGAAGGCATCACCAAGTACGTGCAGAAATCAGCCGCTGGCTTTTTGATGGAAAAGGAACTCGAGTACCTCGGCAAGGCGCTCGAAAATCCGCAGCATCCGTTCGTCGCCATTCTCGGCGGAGCCAAAGTCAGCGACAAAATCGGCGTCATCCAGAACCTGCTCGGCAAAGTGGACGCGCTCATTATCGGCGGCGGCATGGCTTACACCTTCCTGAAGGCCCAGGGCCACCAGATCGGCAAGTCGCTTGTCGAACAAGACAAACTCGAACTCGCCAAACAGTTGCTCGAAGAGGCTAAGGCCAAGGGAATCAAGTTCCTGCTGCCTGTCGATCACGTCGTCGCCGCGAAGTTCGAAGCCACCGCTCCTCACCAGACTGTGGACGAAATTCCCGCCGACCAGATGGCGCTCGACATCGGCCCCAAATCCGTTGCACTCTTCTCCGACGCCGTCTCCACCGCGAAGACAATCGTTTGGAACGGCCCCATGGGCGTGTTCGAAATGGACGCCTTCGCAGCCGGAACCAATGCCATCGCGCACGCCGTCGCGGAAAACAGCACGGCAATTTCGATCGTTGGCGGCGGTGACAGCGTGTCAGCGGTCAAGAAGGCTGGCGTGGCCGACAAGATCACGCACATCTCCACCGGTGGCGGAGCCTCCCTCGAGTTCCTCGAAGGCAAGGTCCTCCCCGGCGTAGCGGCTTTGACGGACAAATAATTGGAGCGCCGCCGTCTCGGCGGCTGTCGCGGCGGGCATCTTGCCCGCCGCTTGCAACCACGATGTCGAACACTCACACCATCCCGCTTCCCGGCAACAAGACCCTCGAACTCACCGAGGGTGACATCACGCGCCAGAATACCGACGCCGTCGTCAACGCCGCCAATTCCGGGCTTCTCGGCGGTGGTGGGGTAGACGGAGCAATCCACCGCGCCGGCGGCCCCGCAATCATCGAACAATGTAAGAAGCTTCGCGCCACGACGCATCCCAGCGGGCTTCCCGCCGGACAAGCCGTCGCCACCTGCGCCGGAAACATGCCGGCGAAATACGTCATCCACACCGTCGGCCCGATCTATCGCGGAGGCACTCAGGGCGAACCCGAAACCCTCGCCAGCGCCTATCGCGAATCGATCCGCGTCGCCGACGAACTCGAACTTAAGTCCATCGCTTTTCCCTCAATTTCCACCGGCGCCTACGGATACCCGATTGACGAGGCCGCGCGCATCGCGCTTCAGACCGTCGTCGAGTCGCTTAAATCCACGCGCCATGTTCAACTTGTGCGCTTCGTCCTCTTCGGAGCCAGCGCACTTAAAACATACTTGGGTGCCGCACCCTTCCCCAAAGGGGAGGGTGCGTCCTGAACTGAGTACTGAGTACCGAGTACTGAGAACTTACTTATGCGAAAGAAACTGATTGCCGCCAACTGGAAGATGTACAAGACCCCCGAACAAACACGGGAGTTCTTCAACGCGTTCCTGCCCCTGGTGAAGGACCACACCCGCGACGAAATCGTCGTGTCCCCGCCCTACGTCAACCTGCCTGCCGCCGTTGAAGCCGCCAAAGGCTCCAACGTCATGATCGGCGCGCAGAACATGTTCTGGGAAAAAGAAGGCGCCTACACCGGCGAAATCTCGCCCGAGATGCTGCTGGCCGTCGGATGCACGCACGTCATCATCGGACACTCCGAGCGCCGTCAGTATTTCGGCGAGACCGACGACACGGTTAACCGCAAGCTCGAGGTCGCGCTCGAAAACGGACTGACGCCTATCGTCTGCGTCGGCGAGGTGCTCGAAGAGCGTGAGGCTGGAATGACCGACGAGGTCCTGCGCCGCCAGTGCATGGGCGCTTTCCGCGGCATCTCGGCCAAGAAGGCGGCCAAGATGGTCATCGCCTACGAACCCGTCTGGGCCATCGGCACCGGAAAGACCGCAACTCCGCAGATCGCCGCCGCCGCGCACGAAACCATTCGCGGCGAGGTCGAAAAGTCCTTTGGTAAGGACTTCGCCACCGCTCTGCGCATTCTCTACGGCGGCAGCGTAAAGCCGGACAACGCGCACGTACTAATGTCGGAATCCGAGATCGACGGCGCACTCGTCGGCGGAGCCAGCCTCAAGCCCGACGCCTTCACCGCCATCGTGAAGTGGTAGTACCTATCTGATGAACTTACGATGTGATGATCTGTTGATCGGAGCCCATGTGTCTGGCGGTTCTCAGATCAACAGATCATCACATCAACAAATCGTCACATTCCATGCTGATCGCTGATTGCTGAGCGCTGATAGCTTCTGTATAATTCAGACTGCCTCAAGAAATTCTTTTCGGGTCAGTGCGGAAGTGGTGGAATTGGCAGACACACCATCTTGAGGGGGTGGCGCCGAGAGGCATGCGGGTTCAAGTCCCGCCTTCCGCACCATAATTTCCTTCATATTCTCCGGCTTGTCATCCTGAGCGGAGCGAAGGATCTGTTTTACAACACCCCGAAAATGAACTCATAGGGAAGATTTGGCGCGGGTGCGCCAGGAGCGATTTCAGGCAATGAATATTCTCATCACCGCGATTCACGTGATCGTCTGTTTTGTCATTATTGGCGTGGTTCTGCTACAGAGTGGCAAGGGCCAGGATCTCGCTGCCGCGTTCGGTGGACAAGGCAGCCAGTCGGCTTTCGGACCGCGAGGCGCCGCCACCCTGCTGGGCAAGCTCACCACCTGGTGCGCCATCATTTTCATGCTCACGTCGATCACACTATCAATTATGACCACGCGGCGTGCCGCATCTTCCGGCTCCGTCCTCTCCGGCGAGAAACCAGCCCCCACCCAGAAGGCTCCGGCTACCCCGGCCACCCCAGCGCAAAAATAGTTCTTCTCGAAATTTGCGGATCCCAAAGGCCTCTCGGACACGAGCGGCCTTTGCTTTTGCTTCCCCGCTTCTTCCGCGTCTCGTAGCGCCGGACTCCAGTCCGGCGGCCCTGCCTACTCACTCACAAAACTCGGCTGTGATGCCGAATCCAGTGTCCACGGTCGTTCTCCGGGTTCTCCGCTTCCCTGCTTCTTCGGCGTCCCCCGTCGCACTCTTGTTGCGTAGGCGCGCCTGTGGCCCCCCTTCGCGAGAATTTGTAAATTACTACAAACACAAGTAGTTACAATTCAAGTTTTGGGCGGCGGTGATGGACGGGGGGATGTGGTGATGTTTTCCCAATTTCCCGATTTTACGTTTTTGCGTTTTTGCGTTTTTCCGATTATCCGTTTATCCGTTTATCCGTTTCTTTACAATGGTATCTATGATCCACGAAGTTATCCCTGTCGGCCCGCTCCAGTGCAACTGTTCGATCATTGGCGACGAGACGTCGCGCGAAGCCATGGTGATCGATCCCGGTGACGACATCGCCGAGATCCTCGCGCTCGTTCGCAAGCACAGCCTTACCGTGAAACAGATCGTAGTGACACACGCTCACATCGACCACGTCGGTGGCGCGATGAAGTTGAAGAAGCAGACCGGGGCCCCGATCCTGCTCAACCAGAACGACTACGCGTTGCTGAAGATGCTCGACGTCCAGGCTACGTGGCTTGGCATGTCGCAACCGGAAAAGGTTCGGATCGACCAGGCCATTGCCGATGCGGAAAAACTTACCGTCGGATCACTCTCCGCCAACGTGATCCATACTCCCGGCCACACCGAGGGCAGCGTCTGCCTCTACTTCCCTGCCGAGCAGAAGCTGATCGCCGGAGACACGCTTTTCGCCGGCAGCATCGGACGCACCGATCTCCCCGGCGGATCGTTCGAGAAGATCATTTCATCGCTGAAGGACCGCGTGCTCGCCCTGCCCGACGACACCATCGTCATCCCCGGCCACGGTCCGTTAACCACCATCGGCGAGGAACGAGAGAGCAATCCGTTCTTGACGGAGTGAATGAATCATTGAATCATTGATCCAGTGAATCAGTGAATCAGTGATTCAAGAGAATGAATCATTGAATCATTGATCCAGTGAATCAGTGAATCAGTGATTCAAGAGCCTCAAGGCTCGCGCGATACCTTCGAGGAATGTTGGCTCTGGCGTAATCAGGCTCACGACAATGTAGCCATCGTTCGGGAAGTCGTAGAAGTATCCTGGCTGAACCAGCACGTTCGTTTTCTCCAGAAGGGCAATCGCCAACTCTTCGTCCGATTGCACACGCGGAACGCGCAACACTGCGTACCAGCCGCCGTCGACGCGGAGGCGGCTTACTGCTCCATTTTCGAGTTGGCGATCGAGTTCAGCGAGGTTCGCGCGTACACGGTACGAAAGCTGCTCCTGAATGTTGTGCCTCTGAGCGAGCAACGTCGGGGCTGCGAGCTGCACGGGCGCACTCATGGATAGGTACGTATCCGCGATGACCTCAACCCGCGCCATTGCCGCGCTCGCGAGTTCGTCAGGGCCGCTGATCACCATCCACGCGAGCTTCATCTGCGGGAGACCGGAAATCTTGGAAACACCGCTGAGCGTGAACGTCAGCGCCGAGCGGTTGAACGCGAAACTTGGCTGCGGCTCGCCCAAAGTGTAATCGAGAAACACTTCATCCACGATCAGCGCCAGGTTGTGCTGGCGACAGACCGCATTCAGCTCTTCTGTCTCATGCGCGCTAACGTAGGACCCGGTCGGATTGTTCGGGTTCACGAGGATGATGGCACGCGTGCGCTCGGTGATCGCCTGCCGCAGAGCATAAAAGTCTATGTGCCATCCGTGGTCGTAGAACAGCGGATAGGGCATGAGCTTTACATCCTGCAATCCGGCCAGATACTCGAACAGCGGATAACTTGGTGTCGGTATCAGCACCTCGTCGCCGGGATCGCACAGCAACCGGAATGCGAACGTGTACGCCTCGCTGGTGCTGGTCGTGAGGACGATGCGCTCGGGATCAAGGGCAGCGCGAGCTTTTGAGCTGCGGGCGCCAGATGTCGCCCGCGACAGCCGGCGGGACGCCGGCGCTACAGTAAGACGCCACAGCCTCGCGCGCCGAAAGCAGCCCCTTCGGCTCCGGATGGTATTCCAGCGATTTTGGATTGCGGAACGCGGCGAGAATCGCGTCCGCGTCATACTCCAACTCCGCCTCAGGCGGATTCGAAGCGGTCAGGTCGAGCAGTTCTTTCCGAGTGGCGCGATGGACGCTAAGCGCCTCGGCAAAGCGGTTCGGATGCAGCTCCCAATTTGTGCGACGGGCGAAGTTCATGTGATCCGGTGAGTGTGACTCTCATTGATTTTCAATCATCACTCACCAAATCACCAAATCATCAATTTCTTCCTACGCCGTTTTCCTCAACTCCGGCTCGCCCGGCACCGACACTGGCCCACGCCGCGGCCTGTACCGCGCCAGAACCGGCAGCACCAGCGCGCAAAGCATCACAACCGCAATAATGTGCACTGCCGGCCCATAGCCTCCCGTGCTCTGGCGTACACGTGCGATGAGGATTGGTGAAGGAATCGCTCCCGCGCCCCACGCCAGCAGAATCCAGCCGTATATGCCGCCCATGTACTTCGGCCCGAAGAAGTCGGCAGTGAACGACGGCATCGTTCCGAAGCCTCCGCCATAGCAAAGGCCGATGATCGCGAAGCACAGGCTGAATAGCCCGAAGTTGTGGATATGCGTCAACGAGAAGAAGATCACCACCTGAATCGCGTAAAGCAGGAAGAATACGTGGGCGCGTCCGATCATGTCGGAGACCCATGCCCAAAAGACACGGCCTACGCCATTGAAGATCGAGATCAGCCCGACCATTCCGGCCGCCGCTACTGGCGTCATTCCAATCAACTGCTGCGCCATCGGAGACGCTTGACTGATGATCATGATCCCGGCAGAAACGTTTATGAACAGCAGCGCCCAAAGCAGCCAGAATTGCCAAGTCTTCATGGCCTCTAACACGCTGAAGTCGACCTTGGTTGCAGCTCGCGCAACAGCGGTGCGCGGCTCCCATCCCGCAGGTTTCCAACCGGCAGGCGGATTCGCGTATGCCTGCGCGGCGGCCACAATCAGGATGAGGTACACAATTCCCAAGGCGTAGAACGTCGGAGGCACTCCATACACCTGGATCATCCGCGCTGCAATTGGGCTCATGACCAGCGCGCCAGCGCCGTATCCGGCAACGGCTACGCCCGTCATCAGACCACGACGTTCGGGAAACCATTTGACGAGGGTCGCAACGGGCGTGATATAGCCCATGCCCATGCCGATGCCGGCGACCGCTCCGTACCCAAAATACATTCCCGCCAGCGAATGATGGGCGGCGCCGACGCCAGCCAGAATGTACCCAATGCCGTAAATGAAACCGGCAACCGTCGCGACCCTTCGCGGTCCCACGCGATCCAGCCACAGACCGCCGATGATCGTGCCAAGGCCCAAAAACGCCACCGAAAGAGTGAAGTTGAGCGAGACTCTCGTTAATGTCCAGTGCTCGGTTGCGATCAGCGGCTTGACGAACACGCTCCAGCCGTAAACCGCACCCAGACAGATCTGCATGATCACTGCCGCTGCCGCAATTCCCCAGCGGTTGCGAAGCTGTTCGGTTGCCATGGGTCCCCCCTTGGTGCTACCAAATATTACGATGCGAAGTATGAATCTGCTGGTTAGCTTGTGGCCAGGCATAGCCTCGTTTTCCGATGCGATCCAGATACTCTGACCGGGGATTGGCAACCATCCGCACTTCGGCTCGCTCTGAACAAACAGGCCCATTGCATTACCGAGCCTCACTCCCTCCCGAGGTGCTCGCGATGTTCGAAGGTGGATTCATCCAAGGCTGGCCAGTTCTCAAACAAATCAGAAACCGAGCATGGCGCGGCACGGGCGAGGAAGCAATGAGCCCGCAAACCGAAGATCTCGCGCCTAAAATGCAGGACGCCGAAGTCTCGCGCTCCGTCTGTCCCTACTGCGGCGTGGGCTGCGGACAATTGGTGTTTCACAAGAACGGGAAGCTAGTCTCGATCGAGGGCGACCCCGCTTCGCCCGTTTCGCGCGGACATCTCTGCCCCAAGGGTGCCGACACGTTCCAGCTGCACACGCATCCCGGCCGCTTGAGCAAGGTCAAATACCGCCGCCCGTATTCCCGACACTGGGAAGAGATCGGCCTTGAGACCGCCATGGACATGGTTGCCGACCGCGTCTGGGAATCCCGCGAGCGCACCTTCCAGGAAAAGCAGGATGGCGACATCGTGAATCACACGCTCGCCATCGCGCACCTTGGCGGCGCAACGCTGGACGTCGAAGAAAACTACATGATCCGCAAGCTCTTCACCGGCGGACTTGGGATGAACTGCATCAGCAACCAGGCCCGTATATGACATAGCTCCACCGTGCCCGGTCTGGGCACATCATTCGGGCGCGGCGGCGCCACCACGGCTCAGCAGGACCTCGCCAACGCGGACGCCATCCTCATCATGGGCTCCAACATGGCCGAGAACCATCCGGTCGGTTTTCAGTGGGTTGATGGAAGCTCGCGAGAAGAAACGGCGCCAAGATCATCCACGTCGATCCGCGCTTCACCCGCACTTCCGCCATGGCAGACATCTGGGTTCCCATGCGTGCTGGTTCCGACGTCCTGTTCCTTGGCGCGCTCGTAAACTATGTTCTTGAAAACAACAAAGACTTCCGCGAGTACGTTGTTCACTACACCAACGCCCCAACCATCCTGCGCGAAGACTTCCGCGACACCGAAGACCTCGGCGGAGTCTTCTCCGGCTGGGACGAACAGCAGAAAAAGTACGACGCCCGTAGCTGGCTTTACCAGGGTTCACCCGAAAAGGGCGCACTTTTCGCGGGGCCAATGCCTGGACACGACGTCGTTAATGGCGGCCACGGCAAGGATCGCGGCGGCGAGGCGGGAGAGCCAGAAAATCGCGAACTGGACAAAAGCTTGAAGCATCCGCGCTGCGTCTATCAAGTACTGAAGAAGCACTTCGCCCGTTACACGCCGGAGCTCGTCGAGCAGTACTGCGGCATTCCAAAGAACCTGTTCTTCAAAGTAGCCGAAGCGTTTTCGAACGCATCCGGTCCCGACAGGACCGCCGCGATCTGCTATGCCGTCGGCTGGACGCAGCACAACAACGGCGTTCAGATCATCCGCACCGCCGCAATCCTGCAACAGTTGCTCGGCAACATCGGACGCCCCGGCGGCGGCATACTCGCGCTTCGTGGCCACGCGTCAATTCAAGGATCAACCGACGTCGCCACGCTCTACGACATCCTGCCCGGCTACCTGCCCACGCCGATATTCAACGGCGGAGCCAATTCGCTCAAGGACTACATCGCCAAGCATCGCTCCAAGACCGGATGGTGGGCCAATTTCGACAAGTACATCATCAGCTTCCTCAAGTCCTACTACGGCGACGCCGCCACTGCCGAAAACGACTACTGTTTCGACTACCTGCCCCGCGTCACCGGGGACCATTCCCACTTCGGCTATTGGCTCGACATGGCTGACGGCAAGATGGAAGGCCTGTTCATCATGGGCCAGAATCCCGCTGTCGGCGCGCCGAATAGTCGGCTGGAACGCAAGGCTCTCGCAAAGTTGAAGTGGCTCGTCGTTCGCGATCTGGTCGAAACCGAACCCGCGTCCTTCTGGTACAACTCACCTGAAGTCGAGCGCGGCGAACTCAGCCCCGACACAATCGCAACCGAAGTATTTCTCTTTCCCGCCGCCGGAACGGCCGAGAAGTCAGGATCGTTCACCAACACTCAACGTCTGGTTCAGTACCGGCAGAAGGGTGCTGACCCACCGGGCGACTCACGCGGCGAAGTCTGGTTCATGTATCACCTCGGCCGGCGAATGAAGGCGAAGGCTGCCGCTAATCCTGGCCCGCGCAACGCGGCGCTCAACGCCTTGACATGGAACTACTCGACTCACGGCCCCGAGGCCGAGCCCGACGTAGAAGAGATCCTGCAGGAGATCAACGGCTGGACTGTCGCCGATCACAAGTTGGTCGCTGGCTTCCGCGACCTCAAGGCCGACGGATCGACCGCCTGTGGCTGCTGGATTTACTCCGGCATCTATCCCGAACCTGGATTCAACCGCGCCAACCAGCGCGAACCTAAAGGCCCTTACGGTCACGGCTGGGGCTTCGCATGGCCCGCGGACCGCCGCATCCTTTACAACCGTGCCTCAGCGCGTCCCGACGGTAGTCCGTGGAGCGAACGCAAGAAACTCGTCTGGTGGGACGAGCACAAACGCGAGTGGACCGGCTTCGACACTCCCGACTTCACTAAGAACAAGCCTCCCGACTACAAGCCCGCAGACGGCGCCGAGGGCGATGCCGGACTCGCCGGTGATCAGCCTTTCATCATGCACCCCGACGGCGTCGGCTGGATTTACGTCAGCAGCGGTTTGAAAGACGGCCCGCTGCCCACGCATTACGAGCCGCTCGAATCGCCGGTGATCAACCCGCTGTATCCACGCTACAGTTCGGATCCCGCGGCACTACGCGAAAAGCGCCCGGACAACCCCTATGCATTCTCTCCGGACGATCGCTTCCCCTACGTGCTCACCACTTATCGCCTGACCGAGCATCACACCGCCGGAGGCATGTCCCGCACACTTTCGCACCTCGCCGAACTTCAGCCCGAGCTGTTCTGCGAAGTATCGCCGCAGATGGCTGCCGAAACTCACCTCACGCACGGCGATTACGCCACAATCATGACGCCGCGCGGAATCATCGAGTGCCGCGTCATGGTGACGCCGCGCATGAAATCGATGGAGATCAACGGCCGCAAGCTGCACACCGTCGGATTGCCCTACCACTGGGGTTCTAACGGCCTTGTGAAAGGCGACGTAGCCAACGATCTGATCCCCATCTCCGAGGAGCCAAACGTGCGCATCATGGAAACCAAGGCTCTCGTCTGCAACATCGTTCCAGGGCGCCGTCCGCGAGGCGCCGCAGCGCTCGAAATGTTGAAAGAGCAAATGCGGGAGGCCGCATGAGTTCACCTCTGATCGACATCAAGCCCAACGGCCACCGGACAACAGCGTTCCTTACCGATTCGACCCTTTGCATCGGCTGCAAGGCCTGCGAGGTCGCCTGCAAGGAATGGAACGGCGTCTCCTCCGACGGCTTCGACTGGTCCGGCTTCTCCTACGACAACACCGGTGCGGTCGGTCACTCGACCTGGCGTCACGTGAAGTTCGTCGAACACGCTCCCGAGCCCGGTCTTGGCGGAAACGCAGCCGATCTCGCGTCCTGGACCTTCTCCTCCGACGTCTGCAAGCACTGCGAAGAGGCCGGCTGCCTCGAAGCCTGTCCCACCGGCTCGATCGTGCGCACCGAATTCGGAGGCGTGTACGTTCAGCCCGACATCTGCAACGGATGCGGCTACTGCGTCGTCGCCTGCCCCTTCGGCGTGGTTCAGAAAAACCCTAAAGAGGGCATGGCATTCAAATGCACCTTCTGCTATGACCGCCAGAAGGTCGGCCTTGAACCGGCTTGCGCCAAAGCCTGTCCTACTGAGTCCATCAAGTTTGGCGAGATCAACGAACTCCAAGTCACTGCTCGAGAACGTCTGCGCGAATTGCACTCCCGCGGGATGAGCGATGCGAACATCTACGATCCGACCGAGACCAGCGTCAAAGGCACTCACGCGATGTTCATTCTTCGCGGCGATCCTCGGCAGTACAACCTGCCGCCCAAGCCCGAAGTCCCAACCATCTTCCTGAAAGAGGGATGGAAGCAGTCCGCCATCGGCTCCGCCGCCATGGTCATCGGCAGCCTTGTCGCCTTCGCCATCGCCGGCCGCCGGAAAACTTCTGAGGGTGGTTCGAGGAGATCACGATGAACGCCGATCCGTTGAACAACGACGATCTGGGTGCCCCATCCTTCGCGCAGCGAAGGGTGGGTTCAGAAAAGACGAGTGAAGCCCGCCTCCTCGAAATCCGCCGCGAAGCTGAAACCAGGGGTAAGGTCGAGAGCATTGGCGTGCGTCCTCCCGGCGCGCCCTTCCCGGTTGCCTCGCCCGAGACCGGCTATTACGGCATCCACTTGCTCAAGGAGCCGCAGTGGACCGCCGAGATCCCGCTCTACTTCTTCGTCGGCGGAGCCGCCGGCGCGTCGGCCACCATTGGCACCATCGCCGAGTGGACCGGCCTCGATGACAAGATCGCGCGTGACGCTCGCTGGGTCGCCGCCTTGGGCGCGGTCATCTCCAGTGGACTGCTCATCAGCGACCTCGGACGCCCCGAGCGCTTTCTCAACATGCTTCGCATGTTCAAGCCGCAAAGCCCAATGTCCATCGGCGCATGGGTGCTCGCCGGCTTCGGCACGTTTTCCGGCGCGAATCTTTTCGCGCAGCTCATGCAGGACCGCTTCGGACCGAACGTGGTTGTTTCAATCCTCAAAAACAGCAGCCAGGCCCTCAGCATGCTCTTCGGACTTCCCTTCCACAACTACACAGGCGTGCTCATTGGTGCGACGGCAATTCCGGTGTGGAACCACAACATTCGCAGCCTGCCCATTCACTTCGGAACGTCGGGCCTCGCCGCCGGAACATCCATTCTCGAACTCATGGGCAACGAGGAGAGCACCGCACTCAACCTCATCGGCATCGGCGCCTCCGCCCTCGAAACTTACGAAGGCTATCACGTCGAAATGAAGCGCGATCCCGAGGTCAACAAGCCGCTGAAGCACGGTGTCAGCGGCTGGATCACGCGCACCGGAGGCGTTCTTTCCGGCCCCGTTCCACTCGCGCTGCGTCTGGCTGCGCTCGTGATGGGCCGCCGCGCGAAGAACCTCCGCCGCGCCGCCGCTTGTTCCGCCATTGCCGGCTCGATCCTGACGCGCTACGGATGGGTCCACGCCGGACGCGCCTCCGCTCGCGACTGGCGCTTGCCCCTCGGCATCAAGGAGGACAAGGTATCGCCAATTCTCGAAAGACTACAGTCCGAACCAAAGCTGCCGCAAGTGAAAGCGGCAGTATAGAAACGCAGTATAGAAACGCCGTATAGACACGCAGTATAGACACGCGGTATAGACACTCCTGCTCAAATCTTGTCATCCCGAGCGCAGCGAGGGACCTGCTTTTTGCGGGCACCACTACCACCGCCCCGCGCCAACCACAACGGTCGTCATCCCGAGCGCAGCGAGGGACCTGCTTTTTGCGGGCACCACTACCACCGCCCCGCGCCAACCACAACGGTGGTCATCCCGAGCGCAGCGAGGGACCTATGCATTTCGTTCGCACCGCCGCAGCTGCTTCCCTCTCACCACTCCTGCTCAAATCTTGTCATCCCGAGCGCAGCGAGGGACCTGCTTTTGCGGACACCACTACCACCGCCTCGCGCCAACCACAAGTGTTGTCATTCCGACCCGGAGCGAAGCGAAGGGGAGGAACCCCTATAGCCACCACCAATGCTCACGGGAATAGCTGCTCGACAAAGGACAAGACCCAATTTCACGCCGTCGTTGCTTTTTGTCGCGACCGTGTTTCTTCCGGGAGGAAGATTGAAAACACCGTTCCGGTCCGCGCCCCGCCACTCCGAGACCGAACTCGAACTGTTCCGCTGTGATCGTCGATGATCCGCTTCACGACCCAAAGTCCCAGGCCATTGCCGTTTGACTTGGTCGTGTAAAACGGCTCAAAGAGTCGAGCCAAATGAGGCGCGGCGATGCCGGTTCCGTTATCCGCAAAAGTGATGCGGACTCCCTTACGCTCATCGCGTGGGTGATGAAATCTGGAGACTCTCAGGCGAATAATTCCGCCTCTTTGGATTGCGTCGAGGCCGTTGGTCAGCAGGTTCCAGAACACTTGCCGGATTTCCGCTGGCACACCCCATACTTCCGCATCCTGCCGATATTCCTTTTTCAGCACCGCGTCCTTTTCTCCAAACTTTCGCTCTACGAGGGGCAGCACCGTGTCCAGAACTTCGGTGGGTCGGAACAGAGTGTGCTTGTCCCCACCCCTCGACAACCCGAGGACCTGCCGGGTGATGTCAGCGATGCGGTTCACCTCGGTGTCCGCCATTTCTGCATACTTACGGACCATCTCGACGTCAGCCGAATTGGTCGTAATCACGTACAGCAGGTTCTTCAGTCCTTCCAGCGGGTTGTTGACCTCGTGGGCCACGGCGGAAGACAGCCGTCCAAGGCTAGCGAGCTTTTCGCTATGAATCAGGGCGCGCTCGGTTCGCACCCGGTGAGTGATGTCTCGCAGAATAACGGTGTAGCGCTTCTGGTCGCCCTCGCCAACCTGTGAGATCGTGGCCTCAATTGGGAACTGCTCGCCGTTGCTTCGAACTGCGGTAAGCGCGGCAGGCGAACGCATCGATCTGCTTGTAACGCCTGTCGCGCCAAACCGGTCGATATGTTGCCGATGGACCTCCCTGAACTCTTCCGGCAAGAACCGATCCAGCGGCTCTCCCAACGCCTCGTTGGCGGAGTATCCAAACAACTGCTCCGCGCCATGATTGAACACCACAACCCGCTGCCGCGCATCAACGCTGATGATGGCGTCCATGGCCGATTCAATGATTGCCTCGAATTGTTCGGCGCTGCCGTGTATCGGCTTGGGTTCGACCTTTGGCTCTCCGATGTGCCCGACTGCAAACTGGGGGAGATGCGTTTCGAGATAACTTTGTATAGCCGCCGCCAGTTGCCACAAGAAGGCGTCGTTGAGTCGCGCCATGTCTGGGAGCAGATAGCTCAGGTCCAGTGAAAGCAGGTTCTCGTATAAGACCTTGCTGACTACCTGCTCGATGATTCTCTTGTTCTGAACCATCATGCCCAGTTGATAATTTTGCTGCTGTCGTGACTGGCGGCTATGGGCGGCTTTCTCCAGCATCGATGGCCCGCCGGCGTCCAGAACGTTAGCCAGTTCCCCCAGAGTGTCTGCCAGTCCTTCGATGCGCTGGCCGTCGGTCAAAGGCAAAGCGCCCAGGTCGGGGTCTTGCTTTATCGCCGCCAACGTGCGCTCGATGATCAGAGGGATATTTTCACGCAAGATCATCGACAAACGTTTGTTCGCCCTGATCGCACGAGGCACTCTTGTGGTGAGTTTCTCGTCAATCGTCTTCAGCAGTTGCTTGATATCCGCCGGCTTGATCAGGTAATCGTCCACTTGCTCGCGAATCGCCTGAAGCGCGGTTTCAAATCCGGGATAGCCAGTCAGTATGAAAGTGACGCACTCTGGGTCCGTGCGCCGCATGGCGCTGACCACAATAAAACCGTCGGCGGGATGTCCGATGTTCAGGTCGGAAATAAGAAGGTCGAAACGCTCAGACGTGATGAAACCGAGGGCTTCTGCAACCGTGGCTGCGGCAACAACGGTGTGCCCACTCATCTCAAGTATTTTGGGAAGTGTCTCGCGGATTGCGGGTTCGTCGTCAACAAAGAGAATATGGGCCATGTGCAGGACCGCGAGCACCTGAAGCCCCTCGCAATTCCCTATCCGAACCCGGAGGGGGCATTTACCAACACTTTGCTAGTTCACGGTTATCTCACAAATACACGAAGACAAGTGTGTAGATGCCTGTCAAGAGGTCTGCTGTTGCCTTTTGACGCTAACCCATTAGAAACACTCCAAATATATTCTTGCCCGCCGTGTCGGGTTTACCCCTCGAATCTGCCATACTTGAATTGTGAGTACGATTTCAGCTCCAACTTGGCGCGGTTTCGCAAGCCCTGCGGTTTTGGAAAGTTCCGCAGTTTTGGGGGAGAAGTTGCCGTTCGTGGCCCCGTAGGGGCGCCTCGAACTTAGCCCCGGACGGGGGGAGAAGTTGCCGTTCGTGGCCCCGTAGGGGCGCCTCGAACTTAGCCCCGGACGGGGGGAGAAGTTGCCGTTCGTGGCCCCGTAGGGGCGTCCCGAACTTAGCCCCGGACGGAAGTCCGGGGTAGTCGCGTGGAAAATCTGTGAGCCCCGTAGGGGCGAAACGAGCTACGACACAGACTCCGTAGGGACGACCGTGATCCGTGCCCTTGAGGTCAAAACGTCGATCTTTCATGTTGCCACTTTGGTCAACACATCTGCCGCGCATGCGCGCGTCAGATCGACAGATCAGATCCAGACAGACACGTTTGCTAAGTCTTTTATATCGATATATCTACAGATTGAATGGGAAGGGGCCCTGACCGATCAAACGTTATCGACAAAGTAACGCTGCTTTAGATGGTCGGTCCGCAAGTGCTAAAATTCTAATTAGCTGGTTTGGTGCGTCCTCGGGCTCATCTGCTGGACATTTGATCTTGCCTATCTCGCGCGTGTTCTTGCTCTCCCTTTTTAATCTGGGAAACAGATTCTGAGATCGGCCGACTCGGTTTGGACATTTAAGGATGGCACTGTTTTCTCCCGCTCAGCTTTTCGGATACATCGCGCTCATTCTCGGCGTAACAGCCTTTCTACAGAAAACGGACAGGCGGCTGAAACTGTTCAGTGCCATCCAATGTGTGTTTTACGCCGTACATTTCGCGCTTCTGCACAATCTTCCGGCGTCTGCCAGTTCGTCGATATCGGGTGTGCGTTCGTATCTCTCTTTAAAGACCCGCTCGCGCCTGCTGGCCGCTGGCTTCGTTGTGATCAACGTGGCGGCAGGCTTCGTGTTCGCCAAATCCGGAGCGGGTTGGCTGACAATTATCGCTTCGTGCGCGGGCACGGTCGCCATGTTCAGGATGGAAGGCCTTCCGATGCGAATCGTTTTGCTGTGCTGCACCTTGCTCTGGCTGACTAATAACATTCTCAGCGGATCCATTGGCGGCACTCTGCTGGAAACGACGATCGCCATCAGCAACATCTCGACCATGGTCCGAATGGTCCGGACTTCAGCAAGCGAACCGGTTGCACTCGCGAAAGATCCATCTCCACGTTACACTTTTGGCGACTGACGAGATGTAGAAGTGACACGGCTCAGTAACCGTCAACTCCCACAGCCTCTTCGCGTGCGGGTTCGGCTACGTCGCTGTTGAGCCATAGGAGCGTCGTCACCAAGGTCACCATCGCCGTTCCCAGCAGAGGGACGACAGTGCCGAAGTGTACGTTCGCGCGCTTGCACACAAATCCAGTTAGCAATGGCGCAACGAACGCACCGACGAGTGCGATGGCGAATAGTGTTCCGAAAACCGTACCGGCAAATTTCTGGTAGCGGTCACCGGCAATCGCCAGCACCGTCGGATAGATGGCGGAGAATCCGAGTGCGGTAACGACGATTCCGGTGGCCATTCCCGCGGGTGAGTGCGAGAGGAACAAGATCGTGGTTCCGGCGAAGGACGCGATGGCGCTGGCCGTCACGAGGGTCCGCTTGGACATGAGTTTCAGCAGGCGCACAGCCAGAATACGGCCCGTGGCCATTGCGAGCATGTACCCCATCAGGGCGAATGTGGCCAGGCGCGGCGAGGCGCCCGCGGCTCCTACCCATGTTGACGCAAACGTGTGCGTAACCTGTTCGTTGGCCGACTCAAGGAATAGCAGGCAGGAGAGGAGCAGCACGCCGGGGTACGTTACTACCTTCACCGCGCCCCCGAGTGTGAAGGCGTTCCCTTCTCGCGCGGGTGGAAACGAGATTGCCAAAAACATGAGGCCACATAGGATGGCGAATCCCGCGGCGAAAAACATGGCCGTGTTCGGCGAGACGCGAGCAGCCAAAAGGGGGACGACCATTGCTCCGCCACCGAAGAAAACCGCGAGGATGCTCAACATGGCCCCGCGGCTCTCAGGATAGATTTCGGAAACTACAACATTGGTCGAGGTATTCAATCCACCGCCGCCAAGGCCCAGCAACACTGCCACCAGCCCCGCGAGCGCGAATGAGTCCACGAATGCAAATGACACAAAAGCAGCCGCGACGAGAAACGACGAGACGGCGAGCACGATCTTGCTGCCAAATCGATCGATCAAGGGTCCCACGATTGTCGTGGATGCGAACATGCCAAGGATCAGCAGCGACGACATGCCGCCCTGCTTCAGAACGTCGACGTGCAGCCGTGCGCGGACCTCGGGAAATCCAAATAACGTACCCAACAGTACGAGCGAAAAACCAAACGACGACATGCCGGCACAGGATGCGATCAGCAATCGTCGGCGATGAATGGAGTTCGACATTAATGGCCTCACCTTGGGTTAGCTGGATTTTACCAGAGTAGAAGTCGCAAACCGTTTCGCAGTGTGACCCATGTTGCAAGCAGGCAAAGTCTTTCATCAGATCGTTAGGTTTTAGGTTGCTGGGTCTCAGGCAAACCCAACGCCTAAACCCCAATGCCACGTAAAAAGATCGCCCAGCGCCTGTCGTGAATTTACATTGCGTTTGTTGCCTTGACGGACACCACCTTCTAAACACCTCGCATCTACTCTCGGCAGCGACTTGCGCCAATTCTCCTGGTGGTGCAACTGCGCAAAGAACCGAAGGACCAGAGAGTGATGTTCGAGAACAAAACGTACGATTCCCTAAGTCTTGTCATTCCAGAAGAACTCGGCTTGTTGCGCCGAGCGCCCTCGCGATGGCGATCGTTCATCGGCGGCTTCGTTGTCCAGGCATCAGTGTGCGCCTTGCTTGTGCATATCGCCTTTTACGATTTCATGCGAGAACCCCCGGAGGGAAAGAGTTACCAGGTTACGGAACTGTACGCGCCCTCGATTCCGGTAGAGAGCGCGGCACCCAGACTGCGGATCGACATAGCGCCTCCACCGGTTGAACACGCGCTGGTTGCACACGTGGTTCAGCCCACCCGGACAGTAAAGATTCCGGAAAAAACGCAGGCTGTTCCGGAGGTAAAGGTCGCCCAGCATTTCGAGTTGCCGCAAGCCGATCCGGACATAGCTTTGCCGCGGCAATCAACTCCCATGCCGAAGATCAAACCTGAGCCGCGGACAAATACGTTCCCAGGGTCGTCCGCAGTAGCGACCGTGAAAGCTCCCGCGTCGAAGGTGCAGACCGGAGGCTTCGGAGATCCGAACGGAGTTCCGGCAAATCCCAATGCGCACGGCGCCGTGGCAATCGCCCAGACTGGAGCGTTCGACTTGCCCGGCGGTCCGGGAGTAGGCAACGGTACCGGCGGCAGCCACGGGGTACGCGGAACCGTCGCGAGCGCTGGGTTCGGCAGTGGCATAGCGGGTCCGGGATCGGGTTCCGGACGGCGCGGCGGTGGCGTCGTTGACGGTGGCTTCGCCCAGGTGGTTGCAACCACTCCCACCCACAAACCGGTGATTGCGGCGTCGCCGTCAGCCTTGGTCCCGGCCGAAGTCATTTCCAAGCCACGGCCGTCCTACACCAGCGAAGCACGGCAAAAGAAGATCGAAGGCGAGGTGCTGCTGGACGTTGTTTTCACGGCGGACGGTCGCATTCAAGTTCTGCGGGTCGTGCGCGGCCTGGGCTACGGTCTGGACGAAGCCGCCATTCAAGCCGCCGAAAAGATCGTCTTCAGACCCGCGAAGCGTAATGGTCAGCCGATTGACTCGTCCGCACGTATCCATATCACGTTCCAGTTGGCATGAAGTGAGGGTGAACATGAAGTCGAGTAGAGCACTGCCAGTTCTTGTTGTCCTGCTGTTCAGTATCTTTGCCTTTGCCGGGGCCACTCCCGAAGCGCAGCCGCCCAGCGCACAGCCCGCATCGTTTGAGACAGTGGTTGACAACTTTCTTCGGACAGAAGCCAGCTACAACCTGAGCGTGCGCAAGTTCACGCCAGTCGTGGAAACCTACTTGCAGAGATTGCGTCCCGACAAGGATTTCGGTTTCGCGCCGAAGAGCGACGAATACTTCCTCGGTCGCCTTGAGCTTACAAAAATCCAGACGGACACATCGATGTTGCAGCAGCCCGGATTCCTGCACCGCCTCGTGACCACCGTGCCCCGGCAGTTTGAGTTGACCTTCGAGGCGCTCGGCTTCGCCGATATGATCTACGTGGACCCGCGCGGCCTTGATCGCGAGCACTACGATTTCAAACTGGCGCGCCGGGAGTTTCTTGGAGAGCTGCGGTGCTACGTCGTCGATGTGACGCCAAAACCCAAGTCCGGCCCTGGACGTTTCCTTGGCCGCATATGGGTGGAAGATCAGGGCTACAACATCGTACGGGCCACGGGACTGTTCTCGCCACAAATCAAGCGGAACACGTATTTTCTGCATTTCGATTCCTGGCGCCTGAATCTGAAGCCGAACCTGTGGCTGCCCGCTTACGTCTACGTGGAGGAATCAGACCGGGACTATGGGATGCGTCGCGTCATGCACCTCAAAGCGCAGACACGCTTCTGGGGATACGATCTGCGCAATCCGGCAAAGCAGGAGGAACTCGCGGGCATGACGATCGAGTCCGTCGACCCCGTCAGTGATCAATCCGGCCCCGGGCAGGATCTATCGCCGGTACAGGCACAGCGCGCATGGAACCGCATGGCCGAAGACAACGTGCTTGCCCGCTTGGAGAAGGCCGGACTGCTAGCCCCCACAGGCGAAGTCGACAAAGTTCTCGCTACCGTCGTGAACAACCTGGAAATCACGAACAATCTAAACCTTCAGTTCGACGTGCGTGCCCGCGTTTTGCTGACCACGCCGCTGGAATCTTTCACTGTCGGCAACACAATCGTGATCAGCCGCGGACTGCTTGACGTTCTGCCCGATGAAGCCACCCTTGCCGCCGTGCTGGCACACGAACTGGCCCACATCACGCTCGGCCACGGGTTCGATTCAAAGTACGCCTTCGGTGACCGGGTCCTGTTCCCGGACGAAGCCACCTTGCGCAAATTTGAGTTTCATCGAAGCGCGCAGGAAGAGAGCGACGCGGACTCGCAAGCGCTGATCTACCTGCAGAATTCCCCTTACAAGGACAAGCTCACGAATGTCGGCCTGTTCCTTGAATCACTGCGGTCGAGGCAGCCGCAGTTAACAAACCTGATCCGCGCCCATCTCGGGACTCCGATCGCGCAGGGAAAGCGGGTGAGGATGAGCAGTGTGATGGAGTCCGCTCCGAAGCTCGAACCGCGCCGCGTCGATCAGATTGCCTCACTGCCGCTCGGCGGGCGTATCCGGGTGGACCCGTGGTCGGATCGCATCGAACTCTACAAGAGAGAAGCCGTGCCGCTCTCCTTCCCGAAAGAAAAGATGCCCTTCGAGGTTACGCCGGTCTATCCCTACCTCACGCGCATTCATGAACCCGAGCCGCAGAAAGTCACGGGCGGCGAATTGGGCCAGAAGTAGTCCACCAAAATGAAAGAAGCCCGAGGCGGAATCTCCGCTTCGGGCTTTTCGAATCCAGAACGCTTAGTGAACGCTGGAGCTGCTTATGCTGTTCTTCTGTCTTTGATCAACCGAGACTGCGACGACGCTACCGGCCAACCCGCCTACCGCCGGCAGGACACAGCAAAAGCCTGGCCCCTTGGCTGCCGTCGCGGGAGTCTGATTCGCACCGCTCCTATCTTTGCTTTCGGACCCGCCGCCGTCCGTCGTGCTGCCTTCTTTCAGGAACTTGCGACTGGTGCCGTCGAACACCATCACGGAGCCCTGCTTGGCCGCGATTACAACGTTGCGGTCCTGTTTCGTTACCTCGTACTTGACGCTGCCGCTCGAAGCCGGAGTCACCGTGAAATTGTCCGCCTTCGCCGCTAGGCCGTTCGAGGTTGTGACGTCAACCGCCCCCGAAGCCAGTTCCACCGCTTTGCGGCGGTAAATGATCGAAGACGCGGAGGGCACGGCCACCATCGAACCACTTGCCGTGATCACCACGTTGGCGTTGTCCGCCGTACGGATCGCGTCGCCATCGAAAACCGCGGAAGCGTTGCTTGTCACCGTGCCGTTGACGGTAACGACCCCGCTGGTCCTCAACATGGCGGAGTTCGAATCGGCCAGCAACCCCGTCGCAGGCAGCACAACTACCAACATCAAGCATAACGAGCGGTGTATCAGGTTACTCTTCAACTCGGCCCTCCCCACCCAAATATTCAGGTACTCACGGCTGAAAATACACGTAAGCCCCACCCGAATGTTGCAAACGTTTGCGACATTCGGACATGTACTCTGGATTATAGCCCGATTTTCTGTCGGAGCAACCTGAATATTCGCTTACAGCGAGCTCATGTTCGCAAGGAATTCCGAATTTGATCGCGTCTTGTTGAGCTTGTCGATCAGAAGTTCCATGGCTTCCACTGGCGACAACGGATTCAACACTTTGCGCAAGACCCAAATGCGAGCCAAGTCTTCCTTGGGAATAAGCAACTCTTCCTTGCGGGTGCCGGAACGCTGAATGTCGATGGCCGGGAACACGCGCTTATCGACCAGCTTGCGGTCGAGAATAATTTCGCAGTTGCCAGTGCCCTTGAACTCCTCGAAGATCACGTCGTCCATGCGCGAACCGGTATCGACCAGCGCGGTTGCGATGATGGTCAGCGAGCCGCCCTCTTCGATGTTACGGGCCGCGCCGAAGAACCGTTTCGGGCGCTGCAGGGCGTTGGAATCCACGCCGCCTGACAGGACCTTGCCGCTGGGCGGAACGATCGTGTTGTAGGCGCGGGCCAGACGGGTAATGGAATCGAGCAGGATGACGACGTCGCGCTTATGTTCGACCAGACGCTTGGCCTTTTCGATGACCATTTCGGCGACCTGAACGTGGCGGGCTGCCGGCTCGTCAAACGTCGAAGAAATGACTTCGCCTTTGACCGAACGCTGCATGTCAGTGACTTCTTCCGGACGCTCGTCGATGAGGAGAACGATCAGCACGACTTCGGGATGGTTGGTCGTGATGGAGTTCGCGACATTCTGCAACAGCATGGTTTTGCCGGTGCGTGGTGGCGAAACTATCAGGCCGCGCTGTCCTTTGCCGAGCGGGGTGAGCAGGTCCATGACGCGGGCGCTGGTGTTCTCGCGAACGGTCTCAAGCTTGAGCCGCTCCTGCGGATACAGCGGGGTCAGGTTGTCGAAGAGGATCTTGTTGCGCGCTTCCTCGGGCGACTCGAAGTTGACGGCTTCGATCTTCACAAGGGCGAAATACTTTTCGCCTTCATGTGGCGGGCGGACTTGACCGGAGATGGTGTCGCCGGTCTTGAGGTCGAACTTGCGGATCTGCGAGGGAGAAACGTAGATGTCATCGGGGCCGGGCAGGTAGTTGTAGTCCGGCGAACGAAGGAATCCATAGCCATCGGGCAGTATTTCCAGCACGCCTTCCGCGAAGATGTGCCCTTCTTTTTCGCTCTGCGCCTGGAGGATCTTAAAGATAAGGTCCTGCTTGCGCAGGCCGCTGGCGCCGGGGAGGTCGAGCGAGCGAGCTATGCGGGTTAGCTCTTGTATGTTCTTTTCTTTCAGTTCTGCAATCGTCATGTTCACCTACGGGAAGTTGTTTTAGGGAGGTCGGACAGAATTTCACACGCGCAGATTATCGGACTTAACTGGCAGGTTTAAGGGGTGACGTGCCTTAGAAATTAGGCCGCCCGCCGCTGCGCCTCGCTGAATACTTCCGGTTCTGCGTAGACTTGCTTTCTCTCGGAACCTGCAATCCGATCAAACACGTCATTCATCGTTTCCTGAATGCGCGTATTCGGCTTATGGAACCGCCGGGTTGCCTTAGATGCAAGCTGGCAGAGCATATACCGATTCTGTAGTGTATGTAAAGCCTCGAATACTAGATTTGAACGCATCAAATAAACCCCCTGAAATTACCGATCTCTAGGCTGAAGTTCAACAAGCGCCAAAGTGCCGGCGACAAAAGCCCTCATTTTCCTAAATTACTGTAATTTGTCTGAGAATGCCCTCGGAACCTGTGGCGTAAGGCGCGTGTATTGCTATGTCAAATAGATGCCGGACCGTAAGCCAAAGTTGCACATCTTCAAGCCGCATTTGCCTCAAAGATACCGTTCGATACCTTTGGACGGCCAGCCGAGAAGAAGGTAATCAGCGCTTCGTCTACCAAGCTAAATCGATCAATCCGCACTGGTTCAAAAACTACTCCCGCTCAATAAAGCTTATGGCAGAGATTTCGGTGGACAATCCCTTCGCAATCTTCTGAGCGGCTTCCACGGTTTCGGCAAAACAGCCTTCTTTTTTTGCCCGGTTCGATGCAGCCTGATCGTCATAGGCCGGGCCAAAGATCGGTCCCCGGTGTACGTCTTTCGTCTTGTACTCCCAAGCCTGACGGCCAGCAGCAATGTACTTTTTAGCCTGATCGGGCGTGACGGTCTCTATGAACATCCCCAAGCTCCCTTGCCTGTCGTGGAAGCTATAGGGTAAAGGTCCGTCTGCGCGTGGTCAAGAAATAAATGCAGCTACGTAATTCGGTGCTTTACTTCCAATAATATACAGCTCTGCCCCGTGGATTCCTTTACGTCCAATCTTCGACCAACAAGTGAATCTTAAGACCAATAGGTCCTGTCCAGTGTCCGGTACTGGATCGCCTCGGCCAGGTGCTTTGCCTCGATGGCCGCGACACCATCCAGATCGGCGACGGTGCGCGACACCTTTAATATGCGGTCGTGGGCACGGGCGCTAAGGCCCTGTTGGGTCATCGCGCGTTCCAGCAGACGTTCGCAGTCGGTCGAAAGATCACAATATGTGCGAATCTGGCGCGAACCCATTTGGGCGTTGCAGTAGATTCGTTCGCCAGCCACCGCGAAACGGTTCGTCTGGATCTCGCGCGCGGCCATTACGCGATCACGGATATCCTTCGAGCTTTCGGGCGTGGCTCCGCCGCCGCGAAGCTCTTTGTAATTCACCGCCGGGACGTCAATGTGAATGTCGATGCGGTCAAGCAGCGGTCCCGAAATCTTTGCCACATAACGCTGGATCATCGGTGGCGTGCAGTGGCATTCGCGCGACCGATCGTTGAAGTACCCGCACGGGCACGGATTCATCGCCGCGACCAGCATGAACCGGGCCGGGAAGGTCAGCGACATGGCGGCGCGGGCGATGGTCACGTGCCCGTCTTCAAGAGGCTGTCTCATCACTTCGAGAACGTTACGCGGGAATTCGGGCAACTCGTCCAGAAACAGCACGCCGTTATGCGCGAGTGAGACTTCACCGGGGCGCGGGACGACGCCTCCGCCGATGAGACCGGCGTCGGAAATCGTGTGGTGGGGCGCTCTAAAGGGCCGGACGCCCACGAGTCCGGCCCCAGCATCGAGGACGCCGGCGACAGAATGAATCTTCGTCGTCTCGAGCGCTTCCTCGAAGGCAAGGGGAGGCAGGATGGTCGGCATGCGCTTGGCCAGCATGGTCTTGCCCGATCCGGGAGGGCCGATCATCAGCAGATTGTGTCCGCCGGCGCAGGCGACTTCGAGGGCGCGCTTGGCCGAGTGCTGGCCGCGAACTTCTTTGTAGTCCACGGTGAACTGCCGCGACTCGTTCAGCAGCGCGTCGGGATCGACGGTAACGGGCGTGATCCCGTTGCCGGTGTTCAGCAGGTTGATAACTTCCATCATCGAGCGGACCGGATAGACGCTGAGGCCGGTGACGACGGCGGCTTCCTTGGCGTTGCCTTCGGGGACGATTAACTTGGTAATCTTCTGCGCGCGAGCCTCGACGGCGATGGGCAGTCCGCCGCGAACGGCGCGGACGCCGCCGTCGAGCGAGAGTTCGCCGACCATCAGGAAGTCGGTAACGTCCTGCTTGGCGAGCCCGCCGTAGGCGCCGAGGATTCCCATGGCCATCGGCAGGTCGAAGCCCGAGCCTTCCTTCTTGATGTCGGCGGGCGCGAGGTTGACGGTGATGTGCGTGGGCGGAATGTCATACCCGCAATTGCGCAGCGCGGAGCGGACGCGCTCGCGGCTTTCACGGACTGCCGCATCGGGCAAGCCGACCATCATGAAATGATCTTCGGTCTGCTTGATGCCCGAGCAATCCACCTCGACGTCAACGATGTTGGCGTCGATGCCGTAAACCGCCGCACTTAGAGTTTTGAAAAGCATTCTGCTCCCAGAGACTTGAGAGGGCGAGTATAGCGTTCGGCGCGGGCGATGGCGCGTGAGGGCAAGTTTTGTTCGGATTTTGGAAATCCGGGGAGTGGGCGTGCAACCGGAGCTGGCAGTGTTAGTGATCGGCGTTGGAAATTCTCGCACTGCGATTCAAGGCGTTCCGATTTGTCAGGATTACTATTTGTCCACCTCCCTCCCTCACCCCCTTTGATCTGCCGTTCCGACGAACTAAAGGAGTTAGCTATGGGGTCTGACCGGATCTTGCATAGATCGATCTATTGCTTCAGGGAGCACAAGAGTTTCCCACTTCGTTAACAGCGGACAGCTTACTGTTGTGTATTCTGATGTTCGCACTACAAGCATAAATCCGGGTTGAACGAATTCAACGCCGGCGAAGGAAAATTTCTGTTTTCGTAACACGGAGCGAGAGCGAGTCTGTACGGGAAACGATTCAGCTTAAGCTGCCTTGCCACCTCCAGTCGCCTGGCCACTTTTCGAATGCGGCGTACCTATGTACGGGAACTCCTTCAGGATATCGGTGTGGGGCTTGAGGCCCGTGGGCGGACACTCACTTTTCGTCAGGAAGGCGAGGCGGTAATTGATCACGTCGTCAGTGAAGATGCGGCCGTTGGGATACTGTGCGGGCCTCGACGGATCGAAAGTTAGCACGTCTGGAAGTGTGCCCTCCCTGTCGATCGCGGCAATCGCTTCCTCGCGCGTGTAATTGCCGGTGTGCCCCATCAGATGCACGAACTGGTCGAGCCATCGCTTGCGGTCGTTGACGGGTTCGCTTGCGTTGTATTCCTCCTTGGTGTCATCGGTGTTGAAGAAGCTGCTAACGCTCGGATGGCCCGCGCGATCGACGTGAACCAACTTGCCGTCGCGTCTGACACTGCACCGCCCCCAAATGTGGATCTCGGGCTTGGGATCGAGTTCACTCGCCGGCAGCTCGATCACAGTCGAAAACACGTTCGCTTCCGCATTCGAATCCACGCCGGTCCAGGGAGACTTGCCGCCGAGATGAGGCTCGGTGAAGTTCCGTTTGCCCCTGGTATCGAACAAATTCTTAATTCCGTCGAAGTCGAAAAAGAAAGCGTCGCTGCGGCTGCCGGCGAAAAAAGTGTATGGGCCCGACTTGATGATATTCGGCTTGGCGTCGAAGGAGCACTCGGCGTCGGCGATTATCTTCGCCCCTACCGCTTCGGGCGAGCGCGACTCCGGGCCCTTCGCCAGAAATACGTTAACGGTCTGCCTGCCGTCCTGCGGCTTCGAGAACACATAGCTGAACGCGATGTCCGTCAGGTAATCGCCGTCGGTATCGATGTTGAGGCGATAGATTGCGTCGGGATCAAGTGCGTCCGCATTGGGATTTGCATTGAGGATGATCACGGTTCTGTTCTTGTCAGTGGGCGACTGGAATGCGTACAAGTCGCAGAGGTCGAGTCGTTGATCGCCCAGTGGCGGGCCGAGACTGAGTCCAGTGAAATGGTTTGACATTGCCCTCTCCTTTCAACTTCGTGCTGCGCCGCGGCTGACGTGTTGAGTTCAACAGGGACGCCTCCGGAGGATAACGAGTTGGAACGAGGGATGGGAGCAATGGATGCCTGTTCGTGATGCCGGCGAAACCGGGGCCTGCCGGACTGGAGTCCGGCGCTACGATGGAAGATTTCTGATTTTGTAACAGAGGGAAAA
This sequence comes from uncultured Acidobacteriota bacterium, assembly GCA_963777415.1. Lineage (GTDB taxonomy): Bacteria > Acidobacteriota > Terriglobia > Terriglobales > Acidobacteriaceae > JAEZPW01. Next base: position 132,708 of record CAVZQL010000005.1, on the reverse strand, counting down.
CGGACAGCAACGATTACGCGCTTCGCCGGACGAGTGTCGCGCCGAATATCGCGAGAGCGACGCCAAGAACAGCCAACAGCAACCAGGTTTCCGCATAATGGCCGTTCACGATGATGAAAGATGGCCACCTGAAAAGCCAAGAACCTAGTTAACTGATTGCTTACTGATAGTTGTTTCTCTTTGCACGGCGGTCGTCTGCGCTACAATGCTTAACCATGAGGCGCGTCATCGGATATGCAGTGGGTCTTGCCGGAATACTGCTGGCCATAGGCGAGGTCGGGGCGCTCCGGCTGCGCTCGACCGCAGTTGTTGTAGGGTGAGCGAGGCCCGCCGGACTGGAGTCCGGCGCTACGGCGAGGGCGAGACGTCGGCGATACGATCAACTATCGTTCCACTGCCATCGCAACGGCGTTGCCGCCGCCCAGGCAGAGGGCGGCCACGCCGCGGTGGACGTCGCGCCGGATCATTTCATAGATCAGCGTGACCAGCACACGCGCGCCGCTGGCTCCGATGGGATGCCCGAGAGCGACGGCGCCGCCGTTCACGTTGAGTTTGTTCGGATCGAGTCCGAGCTCGCGAGCGACGGCGATGGCCTGAACGGAGAACGCTTCGTTCAGTTCGTAGAGATCCACGTCCTCGTTCTTCCATCCCGTTTTCTTCCAGATTTGCCGGACCGCATCGACCGGAGCCATCATCACCCATTCGGGTTCGATTCCGCTGGTGGCCTGGGCAACGATGCGGACCATCGGCGTGGCTCCGAGCGCCTTGGCTCTCGTTGCGCTGGTGACGACGACGGCTGCGGCTCCGTCATTCACGCCGGGAGCGTTTCCGGCGGTGACGGTTCCGTCTTTCTTGAACGCGGGCTTGAGCGAACGCAGAACTTCGATGGTCGTGTCCTCGCGCGGGCCTTCGTCCTTGTCGAAGACAGTTAGTGCCGCGCCTTTCTTCTTCGCCGGAATTTCGACGGGCACGATTTGCGCCTTGAACCTGCATTCCTTGATCGCGGAGACGGCCTTGCGATGCGAGTTCAAGGCGTACTCGTCCTGCTGCTCGCGCGAGATGCCGTATTTTTCGGCGACGTTCTCGCCGGTGTTGCCCATGTGGTAGTCGTTGTAAATATCCCAGAGGCCATCGTGAACCATCGCGTCGATCAATTGACCGTTGCCAATACGATAGCCTTTGCGCGCGTTTGGCAGCAGGTAGGGCGCGTTGGTCATCGACTCCATACCTCCAGCGACAACGACGTCGCTGTTGCCCGTCTGAACGGCTTGTGCCGCGAGTGCGACCGCCTTCAACCCCGAACCGCACACTTTGTTGATGGTCATCGCGCCGACGTTCGCCGGAATGCCGCCGTAGATCGCCGCTTGTCGCGCCGGATTTTGTCCGAGTCCGGCAGAGACGACGTTACCCATGATGACTTCGTTCACCTCAGCCGGAGCGATACCCGCCCGCGCGACGGCTTCACGGACAACGATGGCGCCGAGTTGTGTCGCGGTGAAATCGGAAAGTGAGCCCTGGAATTTTCCAATCGGCGTGCGTACGCCGGAAATGATGACCACGTCATCCAACATAGTCATATGATCGCCTCCCGCAAAGGTTCGCTCCGAGTCCAGATTCCCCGCCTATAGATTCCCCGCCTATATGATTGTCGAGGTTAGCATATAGGGTCAATGTCACAGCACGCGAGGACACGATACGACATGAACTTGGATGACAACTCAACTCAGAACGTCACTCCGGTGCAGAACGTCACCGGGAACGAAACGACGTCGGCAAAGTCGCCGCACGCTCCGGTGGCCTGGTGGCTGCACACCGTCGTGTTGATCGCCGTGCTTTTCGGCGTGTCGTTTCTTGGCGCGCGGGCACAGCGCCTACATGCACATCGCGGCGGCCAGTCCGTCTACTACCTTTTGACCATTGCATGGGAGTGGCTAATGGTCGGCTACATCGCGCTGGGCATACGCAGGCGCGGCTTGCGGTTGCGGGATCTTATCGGCGGACGGTGGAAGTCCGGAGTGGACGTGGCCCGCGACTTCGGAATCGCGCTTGGCTTCTGGGTTGTCGCCATCACCGTGCTCAGCGTCATCGGCAGGTTGCTCGGACTTGGAGGCGCGGGCGCGTTAGGCGACGTGAAGCAAAAGTTCGGGCCACTGATTCCGCGGAACGGCCGCGAGTTGCTGCTGTTCATGTTCGTGAGCATGACGGCGGGGTTCTGCGAAGAGGTGATCTTTCGCGGGTATCTGCAACGGCAGTTCGCGGCTCTCACGCGCAATGAAGGCGTTGCGATCGCGCTGCAAGCGATCATCTTCGGACTGGGTCACGGTTACCAGGGCGGTGCGCGCATGGTGGTGATTACCGTGTACGGCGCGATGTTCGGATTGCTCGCGCTTTGGAGAAAGAGTCTGCGGCCCGGAATGATTTCACATGCATGGCAAGATTCGGTGAGCGGCGCCGCAATGTATTTCATCTTCGTCGTAATGAAGAGATGAACCGCATAATCAGCGGCTCGCGCGCATCTCCCGCGTGGAATTTTTTTGAAAACGAAAAACGAAAAAACGAAAAGACGTATGCGATTCGCGCACTCGAATGCTTTTTTTTCTTGACTTCGTTTTTGAATGAATCTATACATCAAACCAATCGCAACAGAGTACGGTTGCAATTTCAAAGGAGAATAGACAATGGCAACGAAGAAAGCCGCTAAGAAAGCTGCAAAGCCCGCGAAGAAGACCGCCAAGAAGAAATAGTTCCAGGCAAACCGCCTAACGACACAGGGGACGCGTAAAGCGTCCCCTAAACTTTTTTGGTGGAAGCGGGCAACGGCAGCGGGCGGCGATCAGTGATTTGCGTGGCAGCGAGGCAGTAACAGAACTCCACCCTTCGCTTCGCGAAGGATGCCGGGCTACCAACAGGCGATCGGTCTAGCTCACCACCACTGCCAATGCGGCGATCGCCGCGGTTTCAGCGCGTAGAATCGTATTTCCCAGCGAGGCAGCGATCCATCCGCAGTCTGCAAATATTTTCAACTCTTCGGGCGTCCATCCACCTTCGGGGCCGACGGCGAGAGTTATGGACGGTTCGTGGGTCGAGGATTCTCCGACGTTAGGTTCTCCCACGTTAGCTTCGCGAACGTGGGGCACCGAAGCTTCAGTTGAATCGATAACGTCGCGCAGCATGGTCTGGTTTTCCGATTCGGCCAGCACGATCCTGGTTCCCGTGAAGGTTGAGAGCAGTTCGCGGTTGAACTTCACGGGATCGCCGATCACCGGCACGGAGTCGCGCCGCGATTGTTCGGCGGCCTGCATGGCGATCCGCCGCCAGCGTTCGACTCTCTTCTCCGCCGCTTTCGCAAGATGGATTTCCGTGCGCCGCGCGATCAAGGGAACGATGCGGCTCGCGCCAAGCTCCGTACACTTCTCGATCGCCCACTCCAGGCGGTCGAACTTGAAGACGGCCAGCAGGAGGGTGATGTCGGAGGCGGCGGCGGAATCGACAACTTCGCCAAGTTCGAACTCGACCCGGTCTGCCTTCGGACTGATGAGCGCGGTTGTTCCTCGCCGCACCGCATTGGGAGTCGTGATATCGAACTGCTGCCCAATGCGCGCACGCAGCACGCGGACAAGATGCGCCGCATGCTCTCCGGTGAGAGCGGCGCGGTCTCCATCGACTTCATCGGCGATAAAACGGCGGCGAGACATAAGAAATTTGGGATTTGGTGATTTGGTGATTGTCGATTTGAAAAACTATACGAATGGCAAGTGGCGCTTTTGCAATCGTCACTCGCCAAATCACCAAATCTTCACTTATCCAAAGATGTCTTTTACTTTGCTGAGCAGCGTGGTGCGCTCGGGCTTGTTGTCGACGCTTAGAGTTCCCTGCAACTCCAGCAGCAGTTCGCGCTGGTGCTTGGTGAGTTTGGACGGCGTCTGCACCTTCACCTGAACGTAGAGATCTCCCCGGTTTTTGCTGTGCAACACGGGGACGCCCTTTCCCTTGATGCGGAAGCTGGTGCCGCCCTGCGTGCCTTCGGGAATCTTGAGCATGTGGTCGCCGTCGAGCGTGGCGACCTTGATCTCCGCGCCCAGGGCGGCCTGCGAGAACGAAATCGGAATCACGCAGTGAAGGTCGGTGCCCTCGCGCTCGAAGATTTTGTGGTCCTTGACGTGAAGGACGACGTACAGATCGCCGTTGGGTCCGCCGAGCTGGCCAGCTTCGCCCTGCTGCGCGTAACGTATGCGGGTTCCGTCTTCGACGCCGGCCGGCACCGGGACATCGATCGTGCGTTCGCGAAGGATACGTCCCTCGCCGCGGCACTTGGTGCATGGATCGGTGATGATCTGACCCATCCCCTGACAGGTCGGGCAGGTCCGCGCGATGCTGAAGAATCCTTGCTGATAGCGAACCTGGCCGCGGCCACCACAGCCGTTGCACGTGACCGGACCTTTGCCTGGAGCGGCGCCAGAGCCGTTGCACTGTTCGCAAGTCTCGCGGCGCCGGATCTGGATCGTGCTTTGAAAACCGAAGACGGCCTGTTCGAATTCCAGCGACAAATCGGCGCGCACATCGGCGCCTTGCGCGGCGCGACTGCGGCGGCGGCCGCCTTGTCCGAAAACGTCGCCGAAGCCGAAAAGGTCGCTGATGTTGCCGAAGACATCGCCGAAATCCTGAAAGATGGTCGGATCGAAACCGGCACCGGCTCCCGCTGAACCCACTCCCGCATGGCCGAAACGATCATAGGCGGCGCGCTTCTGCGCGTCGGCAAGCACGGCGTAGGCCTCGCTGGCTTCCTTGAACTTCTCCTCCGCCTCCGGAACGTCCGGATTGCGGTCGGGATGATGTTGCATGGCCAGCTTGCGATAGGCGCTCTTGATCTCCTGGTCAGTGGACGTGCGAGTGACGCCGAGAACCTCGTAGTAGTCGCGTTTTCCGTTGCTAGACAGTGTAGTAATACCCAAGTTTCCTGAAATTTTGTGGCTTAGTTGCCGGAATTGCGTCCGACGCGCACCATCGCCGGACGAAGCAGACGATCCTTGATCTTGTAGCCGCGCTGCAATTCCTGCAGAACGTGATGATCCGGGACTTCGCTGGTTTCAACCATCTCGATCGCCTCATGCTGAGTCGGATCGAAAGGCTGTCCGACGGAAGCGATTTCGGTGACGCCCAGTTTGCTGAGAGCGTCGTGGAACTGGCGGTCGATCAACTCCATGCCGGCGCGAAAGGTTTCGCTGTTCGGATTGGACGCCAGGGCGCGATCGAAGCTGTCCAGCGCCGGAAGGAACGATTTGATCGCTTCGGTCAGCGCGTAGTCCTTGAAGTCCTGCTGCTCGCGTTGGGCGCGTTTGCGCGCATTGTCGAACTCGGCCTGCATGCGGGCCAGGCGTTCGATGAGCAGTGCCTTCTCCGCGCGCAGCCTTTCGACTTCGGCCTGAAGCGCCTCAGTCTCGGTGCCCTGCTCCTGGGCGGGTTCCTCGGCGGGGGGAAGTTCATGTTCGAGATCCAGTTCGGGGTCAGTATGTTTGCCGTTTGCTTTTGCCATGATTACTGCTTGTCCGATTCGTTCAAGATTCTGTCAAACAATGTTGCGATATATGAAACCGCGGTGATGGTGTGCTCGTAGTCCATGCGAGTCGGGCCGAGCACGGCGAGCGAACCCATCACCTCGTCACCCACTCGCGCCGGAGCTCCGATGAGGACGAAATTCTGCAAGTCGGGAGGTGCCTGGTCGAGTCCGATCACGACGCGCACGGCCTCTTGCCGCACGTCGAGGTACGCCGTCAGCAACTCGGCAATGCGCTCTTTTTCTTCCAGCGCCTTCAGCAACTGGCGAAGCGTTTCTTTGTCTTTCCCGCTAGTCACGAGGTTCGCGGCGCCTTCCATATAGACGACGGACTCGCCCTGGTCGGTGCCAAGCGCTCCGGTACGATATAGATGCTCGACCGAATGCATCAGGCGGTCGTACTCGCTGCGCTGCTGATCGAGCTGTCGGGCGATCTCGGCGCGCAGGCGATCCATGGTCCAGCCGCGGAAATTTTCGTTGATGTAACGGGCGGCCATGTCTAGGTCGTCCTGCACTAGATCGTGCTCGACCCGCAACACGCGGTCGCGGACGATGCCTGCCTTGGTCACGACCACCGCCAGAACTCTGTTTTCCGCCAATCGCGAGAAGTACACGTGATCGAGCGCATGGCTGGAACCGGGCGCGGTAATAGCGACGCCCATTCCTTGCGATACCAGGGAAAGCACGTGCGAGGTGCGCTCCATGAACTCCTGTACGTCGGTAACGCCGCGAAACGCCTGCTGGATACGGCTCTCGTCTTCGTGCGAAATCCGGGCACGGCCGGTGAGCTGGTTCACGTAGAAACGATAGGCCTCGGAGGTCGGGACGCGTCCGGCGGAAGTGTGCGGCTGCTCAAGATAACCTGCGTCGGCGAGGTCGGCCATGACGTTGCGAATCGTCGCGGCACTCAGGGCCTCGCGGCTGGTGCGCGTGAGAGTGCGCGACCCGACCGGCTCACCCGTCGAGATGAAGGTTTCGACGATGGCGGTCAGGATTTCGCGTTCACGTTGCCCGATATGTGCCGTTTGGCCCATGGATAACTAACCAAATATCAACTAAGTATCTTTAGATGTAAAAACTTAGAACAAGATGCGCCGGTGGCTTCTACTTCGATTCTAGGAAGGCGGAGAGATAGTGTCAAGGACGGGGGGAATTTGTAACTTGGTAATGGGTAATTGGGTAATTTCAAGGCCCAAGCTGCGGGCTCCCTTCTGATTACCCAATTACGAATTACGCAATTACTGAATTTGTATGACGTCCTCAGGCGCGCCGGCCTTCACCTCGTTCGTACGCTCGGCTACTTTGCGGGCGAAGGCGTAGAACTCTTTGGCGTGTTCGCTCTGCTCGCCATCGAGCGTCACTGGACTGCCCGAATCGCCGCCTTTGCGCACGTCGGGATTCAGATCGATGGCCCCGAGGAACGGCACTCCAAACTGTTGGGCCGTGCGCGCGCCTCCGCCCTTTGAGAAAATGTCGATCTCTTCGCCGCAATGCGGGCACTTGAAGGCGCTCATGTTCTCGACGATCCCGAGCAGATCGACCTTCACCTGGCGAAACATTTCGATCGCCTTGCGCGCGTCTTGCAGCGACACGTCGGAGGGCGTGGTGACGACGATCGCGCCCGTCAGCGGCACGGTCTGTATCAGCGAGATGGCTACGTCGCCCGTGCCCGGAGGCAGGTCGGCCACAAGATAATCGAGTTCGCCCCACGCCACTTGTTCGAGGAACTGACGGATGAGTTGGTGTAGCATCGGTCCGCGCCAGATCAACGGCTTGTCGCCGGGATTCAGGAACCCGACCGAGATCACCTTCACGCCATATTGTTCGAGCGGCTCGATGCGGTTCTCGCCGACAACTTTTGGAGTTGCGCTGGTGCCCATCATCATCGGCACGTTGGGACCGTACACGTCGGCGTCGAGCAATCCGACTTTGTAACCAAGCTTTGCCAACGCGATTGCGAGGTTTACGGCGATGGTGGTCTTCCCTACTCCGCCCTTGCCGGAACCGACGGCGATGATGGCGTTGACTCCCGGAATCGGTTGCGGTCCCGGCGGACGCGCCCCGGGTTGATGTGCGTGTGAACCCACGTGGACTCCTTCTATTGCTTTCGATGTCGTGCGGCTAAACTTTGATTATAACTTTTGCCCTTTCCGTCGGAGTACGAGGAGTCGCCCAGCGAAAAGCAGGTTCTTAAGACAGGTTCTTAAGATTTGTCATCCCGAGCCCTGAGCGAAGCCGAAGGGCGAGGGACCCCTCTCGCTACCACGCTGCTAAGGTTGAAACTCGCTCGGGGTGACAAGCTCTGTGGTACGCCTGCTTGCATCCTCACACCACAATCTGCAATCTTCATTGTGCGATGAAAATAATTGCAATGAGAACTCGCGCTCTTCGTTTTCTGCTGATTGTCCTCGTCGTACTACCGCTTGCTGCGCAGATGCCTGCGCGCACGCCGCATGTTACGTTTCGCGTTTCGCTGGCGTCCGGAGCATCTGCTGTTCCGGTGTCCGGCAGGCTGATCGTGTTCATGTCGTCGAAGGCCAAGGGCGACCGGCTTCTCGCGCCCGAGTTCGGGGCCGGTGTACGCGACACGTGGATCGCGGCAAAAGAAATTCACGATCTAAAGCCCGGCGAATCGGTTGACCTCGATCCCGACGAGCTTTCGTATCCCGCGCGCTTCGAAAAGGCTGCACCGGCCGACTATCACGTGATGGCGCTGCTCGACGTCAATCACAACTTTGTATATCTCGGGCATCTCTCTGCCGGTGACCTCACCAGTCCCGAAGTGAAGGAGAACGGATTCAGTCCGGCGGAGGACCGTGTGGTCGAGCTAACGCTCTCGACGAAGTTCACGCCAGCGACGGTTGGATTGCCGCCCCACTCCGAGCTACTTGATTTCGTCAGCCCGTCGCTTTCGGCATTTTGGGGACGTGCGATCCACATGCGCGGAGTGGTCGTGCTGCCGCCCGGGTATTCGCCGCAATCGAAGGAGACATGGCCGACCGTTTACTGGACGCAGGGCTTCACGGCAGATCTTTATACGATCGCGCGCTCGATTGCTCCGGCTTATTACAATTCGATGGAGGAGCGGCACTCGCCCGCGATGATCTACGTCATGCTGGACGAGTCGTGTCCGCTGGGGACTCACGAGTTTGCCGACTCGGTGAACAATGGTCCGTGGGGGCACGCGCTGACCACCGAACTCATACCCTACCTCGAACAGAAGTATCGTATGGACGCGAAACCCGAGGGCCGCTTCCTCAACGGACATTCGTCGGGGGGGTGGGCTGCGCTCTGGCTGCAAGTTACCTATCCCGATTTCTTCGGCGGCTCATGGCCCACGGCGCCCGATCCACCGGATTTCCACAGCTTCACCGGGCCAGACCTGGCGGCGAATCCGCCGCAGAACATATACCGCCGTCCCGATGGCAAGCCTTGGATGTTCATGAGGATGCACGGAAAAGATATGGAGTCGCTTGAGGACTTCGCGCGCCAGGAAGAGGTGCTCGGATCCTATGGCGGACAGATGGCATCGTTTGAAGCCGTGTTCAGTCCGCGCGGCCCGGACGGTCGTCCGATGCAGCTCTTCGATCGCGAAACCGGAGACGTGAATCCCGCTGTGGAAAAAGCATGGGAGCGCTACGATATCGCGCAAGTTCTGCGTGAGAATTGGAAGACGCTCGGACCGAAACTCGATGGAAAGATCCACCTGATCGTAGGAACCGAGGACACGTTCCATCTGGAAGAGTCCGCACACCTGCTCGAAGACACCATTAAGAAACTCGGCGGCAAGCCCGACTTCCGCTACCTGCCGGGACGGAATCACATGAACCTCTACAACGGCGGACTAGCCGACCAGATCGCAATCGAGATGTACAAGGTGGCAAGGCCGGGGGCGAACTTCGAGTTCACTGCGGGGCATTAAGATTTGCAGTAGTCACGATAGAGCTGGAGCAACTCAATGCGAATCGTTACATGGAATTGCGAGGGTGGGTTTCACAAGAAGGTGGAAGCGTTGCTTTCGCAGAATCCTGATGTGGCGGTCGTTCCAGAATGCTTAGAAAAATCGACCGCAGCTCTCCAGCAGCGCGGATATGAAACGCTATGGTTCGGCCCTCCCCTCAAAAAGGGGTTGGGGGTTTTCTGTCGAAAGGGATGGTCGATTCGAGCGCTCCCACTGCCACAGCAGAAGTGGATTGTGCCCGTCGAAATCGATGGCCCTGTGCCATTCACTCTGCTTGCGGTCTGGGCTTGCAAGACGGAGATTAGGGAGGAAAGGTACATTAGACAGGTCTATCACGCCCTGATGTCTCATCCCGAGTGGTTCGACCGGGCCGGCCCCGTCGTCCTCGCGGGAGATTTGAACAGCAACAAGATATGGGACGCCAAACGAGAGGTTGGAAACCACTCAGACGTCGTGAAAATTCTGGCCGAACGTGGCTTGGTTAGCGCATACCACGAGTTCTTTGCCGAGGCGCAAGGTGCGGAAGAACGCAAGACGCTCCATATGCACCACCACGCGGATAAGTCTTACCATATCGACTACATTTTCATTCCGCGAGAATGGGCACCTCGCCTCCAGACGGTCGATGTCGGGGCATTTGAGCAATGGTCTAAACTAAGCGACCATTGCCCGGTGACAGTTGAAATACGAGCTACCACGTTAGGAGCCGTTGCACTTGCTCCAGTTGCCGAGTCGGCGACGGTCGGAGATCTGAAATGATGCAGACAGCGCCTCGCCAGACTGGATTCCGGCGCTACGCAAAAAGGCGCGGACGAGGTCGGCGGCGATGCTGTTGAGTTAGCAAAGCGAGGACGAGACGTCCCCGCTGTTCACTGCCGACGTCATTAGAGATGTCAACCCCCTCCATCGGCCAAAACCTTCGTAAGCTGTTGATGTGCAAGCAAATATAATTCCTCCGCTCCTGTCGGGTTTCCCTCCGCAAATTGCTAAAATGTAAGTAGATGGGAACAAGAACCCAAGGTTACCAAGGTAATCTGATGCAGCTAAACATATATTTATCAATGAGTTATAGTTTGCCTCGTGAAGCTGAAACGATAACCCGTTTGATTGCAACACTTACGAAATTTTCCCATAGTAGGGGGGACCCAAGGTACCTGGGTTACACCCGGGCATGAGAACACGCGTGTCAACTCTCACCCCAGCGTGGAACAGAACAGCAATGCGGGGACCGGGAAGAGTGCGGCAGCCCAGAGTTTTGGTCGTGCAAACAGGACCCGCCGGACTGGAGTCCGGCGCTACGAGGACGGGGCATAGCCCCGTCCCCACACACATGCACAAGGCGAGGACGAGACGTCCTCGCGACAGCCGGCGGGACGCCGGCGCTACGCGTTAGGGTCAGTATCCGTGCCCGCCCTCTTCCAGCCGCACTTTGCCGCGGAACAGGCGGTACACGTAGACGAAATAGCACAGCGCCAAGGGAATTGCGATCGCGAACCAGACCAGTCCGATGGTCAGACCGTAATGCGCCGCAGCGGTGTTGTAGATGGTAAGGCTGTAGGCAGGATCGCCACTTGCCGGCAGCACGTTCGGATAGACGCCGACGACCGCGCCCACCAGCATGAAGATGATATAGACGGCCGAGCAGACGAACGCCGCCTTCTCTTTGCCCTTAATGTGAAAGTTGAAGATTCCCGCCAAACTGGCGAAAACAATGACAGGTATAGCCAGCGCGATTGGATACTGACTGTAATTCGCCAGCACTCCCACGCGCACGTTCAAGGTCAACATGAGGCTCGCGAAGGTCAGCACGAGCACCAGCGGCCACACGAAGGTGACCACCTGGCGCGCGCGTTCGTTCACTTCGCCTTCGGTCTTGGTTGCGACGTAGAGCGCACCGTGCATTGCCAACACGGCCAGCGCGACCACGCCCGACATCACCGTGTACCAGTCGAGGATGCCGGGATTCGGGCCGACGCGCCAGTTGGTCCACAAGGCCTCGAAGAAGTAGCCATCGGGACCGAGCGGCACGCCGCGAATCACGTTCCCCAGCGCCGCGCCGAAGAAGATCGCCAACAGGACACTGGCGGCGGAGAACACGAAGTCGAAGAAGCCGCGCCAGACGGTTCCGTCTAGATGGCTGCGCAGTTCGACGCCGAGGCCGCGCCCCATCAGCAGCCAAAGCACCATCATCAGCGGCAGATAGAAGCCGCTGAACGCGGAGGCATACAGGAGCGGGAAGGCGAAGTAGAGTGTGCCGCCGGCGGCCAGCAGCCAGACTTCGTTGCCGTCCCAGACGGGGCCGATGGCGCGGAGGTTGATGCGGCGCTCTTCGTCCGTGCGCGCCACAAACAGGTGGATGATGCCCGCGCCGATGTCAAAGCCATCGAGCACGACGTAGGCGGCGATCATTACGGCGACGATCCAGAACCATACTGTCGGCATGGCTATTTCACCTCCACGGCAGGGGCCGAATGAACTATATATAGCGGTGAGCCCACCTCGACCGGCTCAGGACCGTGTTCGATCTCGCGCCGGATCAGGAACAGGAACAGGATCGAGCAGACCGTGTACATACCCATGAACCCGAGCAGCGTGAACCATCCATTGCCCGCCGTCACCATCTTTGAGTATCCGTCAGTGGTACGCAGCAGACCGTAAATCAGCCAGGGCTGACGCCCGAGTTCCGCCGTCATCCACCCGGCGGTGTTGGCGATGTAGGGGAATGGCAGCATCAGCATCAGCACCCACAGCATGGGCTTGAATTGGAACAGCCGGCCGCGCCATAGCAGGATCGCCGCAGTCACCATTACCGCAATGAAGATCGTGCCGAGTCCCACCATGATGCGGTAGCTGTAATAGAGCAGCGGAATGTTCTGCGGCCAGTCTTCTTTCGGATATGCATTCAGACCTTTAACTTCGGCGTTGAAGTTCATGAAAGCAAGGAAGCTGAGCATCTTGGGCATGGCGACCGGGTTGTCGATCTTCTGGCCTTCGACGTTGGGCTGTCCGATGAAGGTCAAGGGAGCGCCATGCTGCGTGGCGTACTGTGCCTCCATCGCGGCCAGCGTTACGGGCTGATGACGCGCCAGCATCTTGCCCTGCTGGTCGCCGGTCGGGAAAGCCTGCAACAGGCACGCGATCAGGCCGGCCACGACACCGACCTTCACGAACATGCGTCCGCTTTCGTTGTGCTGCTTGCCGAGCAGATAGAACGCGCCGACCGAGGCCATGACGAACGCGCCCGTGATCACCGCGCCGCTCATGTTATGCGCATACTGCCACAGCGCCCACGGATTCAGCAGCAGTTGCCAGAAGCTGCTCAACTCGACGCCGTTCGCGGTGCGCACATAGCCGGTCGGATGCTGCATCCAGGCGTCGGTCGCCACGATGAAATAACCGGACAGCCACGATCCGAAGAACACCATGAAGGCAGCGAACCAGTGTCCCCACTTGCTCAGACGCTTTTCGCCGTAGAGGAAGAGTCCGAGGAAGGCCGGACTCGAGGAAGAACGCGAACATGCCTTCCATCGCCAGCGTCTGCCCGATCACACCGCCCGCGTAACGCGAGAAGTGCGACCAGTTGGTGCCGAACTGGAATTCCATCGGAATGCCGGTGATCACGCCAAAGATGAAGTTGATGCCGAAGATTCTTGCCCAGAAGCGGGCGGCCTTGTTGTAACTCTCGTCGTTCTTCCAGATCGCCATGGTCTTGAGGAACACGATCAGCGGCGCCAATCCCATGGTCAATTGGGGGAACAGGTAGTGATACGTCACCGTGAATGCGAAGTGCAAGCGGTGTACTAGAAGTGCGCTATCCATAAGACGCCTTTCAGTGTTACGTTGAACTGGTATTGGTCGCGCCGGAACCCAGCGCGGCTGGATTTATTAGGCCTTTGGAAACTTTCGGAAATCGTTCGAAACTGTGTTTCTGCGCCAACTCCGCCATTGACACTCTCTTCAGTACGCCGGTCATCGCCGCTTGAGCCTCGGCCCAAACCACGTGCGCCGGACACGATGTGTGGCGCTCGCACGGATCGCCTGGCATGAGGCAGAAGTTGAGCTGGATCGGACCCTCGATCGCTTCGACCACGTCGAGCAGCGAGGTGTGATCGGGCGAAGAGATCAACTCAAAGCCGCCGTCCACGCCGCGACGCGACGTGATCAACCGTGCACGCACGAGCGCCTGAAGCACTTTCGACATAAAGGACTCGGGCACATCGGTTGCCCTGGCCAAGATTGAGCGCGGAACTCGCGTCCCCGTCGGCAACTCTGACAGGTGGATCATGACTCTAACTGCGTAATCAGCCGCACGAGTTAATTGCATAATAAAGGATGAACGGTACTAATTGGACTTTTTTTGTCCATAATAAGCACAATCTTGCGCCTGCGTGAAGTTTCATTCAGTGACCCGAATCACACCTTCGCGTGACTACGTAAAACTGGGAAAAAATCGAACGAAGAGGGAACAAAGAGTGCTGAGGAGCGAGAACTGAGTACTGAGTACTGAGTACTGAGTACTGAGTACTGTTTTTCAGCTTCCGCTTTGCACCCTCTTGCGTTCGGCGTTGGCCTTGCGGGCTTCGCGGCGGCGGCCGGCGTCTTCGTAGCGACGGATTTCGTCCGCAGTCTCTGGGATCACAGGCGGTATATCGACCTTGCGTCCTTGCCGGTCGATGGCGACGAAAGTCAGGTAAGCCGAGCTGACGTGTTTGTGCGTGTCTTCGTGATAATTTTCCACCCACACCTTTACGCCGACTTCCATCGACGTGTGAAATACGCGGTTCACCGACGAGCGCAGAATCATCAAGTCCCCGACGTGGCCGGGGGTGAGGAAGTCGAGGTGATCGACCGAGGCGGTGACAACGTATTGGCGCGAATGACGATGAGCGGCGAGGGCTCCGGCCAAGTCGATCCAGTGCATCAGGCGTCCGCCGAGCAGCGCGCCCAGGGGATTGGCGTCGTTCGGCAGTACCAGTTCGTCCATCTCAGACTGCGATTCCCTTACCGGGCGTGGGTTTAGGTTGCTTTCGTCGCTCATACTTTCGTCTTTCTGTTTTTGTTTTCCGTTTTTACGATTTTGCGTTTTTACGATTTTGCGATTCGCCCTGTCCAGGTAGGCTTCGGAGGTAGCACTCCGCCATCCTCTTCACGCGCGTCGTCGGAATGTGTGTTCATCCACTGCATTCGATGACGATCGAACTCCAAAGTACCGCAATCCGCCGGACGATGGTCGCGCTCGCAGGCGTACCGCACGACGATCTTGCCATCGGATGCCGACGCCACCGCGAAGCGCACCGCGTCGACGACCCGCTCGGCCGGAAGATATTCGCACTTGGCGTATCCGAGATTGCAGTGGTCGCGGAGGTCGTCCTCGCTCGGATTGTGAGTTTCGGTTGACGCCGCGCACTCGCCCGTCCACCCAGCGCCCAGCGGCAAGCGCGCCGGATGCGGCCACGCGCCGTCGGTCTTTTCAGTAGGCATGAAAAAAGGGCAAGCCAACAGTCACCTCGAATCAAACCGCTGCGTCATTCTACCAGTCTGCTTGCGCCCTGCAACCTGCAACGATATGATCAGCGAAGGAGCCTGACCGATGATTTTTCACGTGACATTAGAACAAGCCGAGGATGGATGGATTGTTGCCGAGTGTCCCGCGCTTCCGGGCTGTGTGTCTCAGGGCCATGACGAGAAAGAAGCCCTCGAAAACATAAAGGAAGCGATCACCGCGTGGATGTGGGCTGAAGATCAGAAGGCCGTCCGCTCGATGTCCTCGCAGAATCCACCGATCGTCGTTGCTGTGTGATTTCTTCGCTCGGCGTCAGCTAACCGCAGAGACCGCTAAATTCAGCTTGACATTCGTCTACCAAGATTAGTATCAGGACATCGTTCGCAGTAGATGGACAAATGCCGACAGTTGAAACTGAGACAAGAGATTACATGGGCAAGCTCGGTAATATTTCAGGCAAAGAAGCGGCAAAGGCGTTCGGCAAGGCAGGCTGGCAAACGGTCGGCCAGGTCGGGAGCCATCTGGTAATGACGAAACCCGGTCACCGGGCCAATCTCTCTATCCCCCAACACAAGGAGCTCTCCGGAGGCACCTTGCGCGCTCTAATTCGCGCGGCAGGAATGTCCGTGGATGAATTCTTGACGCATTTGTAGCTCTTTCGGGCTGCGCGCCTACGCGGGCGTTTGTTTTTCTGGCGGAGACAGCACTTTTATGGATCGAATTGCAATGCTGAAGGAAGTCCTGGCTGGCGACCCGAGCAACGTGCTGGCGCGTTACGGTCTGGCCATGGAGCACTCGAAAGCCGGCGCGACCGATGCCGCGCTGGCTGAGTTCAATGCGCTGATCGCGGCCAGTCCCACCTACGTTGCGGCTTATCAGCAGGCCGCGCAGACGCTGATCAACGCCGAACGCTTCGACGACGCCAAAGCAATGCTGCAGAAAGGCATGGCCGCCGCCGCGCAGGCTAACAATCCTCATGCGCGGAGCGAGATGGAGATGCTGCTGGAGGAGATCAGCCGCTGATCAATCCTTCGGCGTCATTCCGCTCTGCCGCTTGCGCACTTCGATGAGTACGCGTTCCACCAGTCCTGGGAAAAGTTGATAGAGCTTGATGAAGATGTGGTAGAACCACGGCACGACGACCTGGCGCTTTCCTTTCAGGTAGCCGCGCAGCGTGGCGCGGGCGACCTGATCGGCGGTGCCGCCGCGCATCTCGGTATTCACGTCGGCGTACTTTTCGCCACGTTGCATGTTTTTCGCGAAGTTGGTCTTGATGAATCCGGGGCAGACGGTCAGGACGTTGATCCCGTACTTCTGCAACTCGATCCGCGCCCCCTTGCCGAAGGCGTTCACGGCGTGCTTGGTCGCCGCATAGGCGACGCCGAGCGGCACCGGAATGTGTCCGGCGACGCTGGATATATTGATGATGGTCCCGCCGCCCTGCTGCTTCATTTGCGCGGCGGCTACCTGCATGCCGTCAACGGCGCCAAAGACGTTGGTGTCGAACATCTCGCGGCAGGCGTTCATGTCCATGGCGGCGACGGTGTCGAACAGGCCGTGCCCGGCGTTGTTGACCCAGATATCGACGCGTCCGAAATTGTGCAGGGTCAGGCCCATGAGCCGCTCGATCTCTTCGCGATTGCGCACGTCGCACGCGACCGCCATGGTGCGGTCCTGGTTGCCGATGCGCCCCCGCGCAGCTTCGGCGCGAGCCAGATCGCGCGAGGACAGCACGACGCTTGCGCCCTGGTTGGCGAACAATTTCGCGATCGCTTCCCCGATGCCCATGGAAGCGCCCGTAACGACTGCGACTTTCCCATTCAGCAACATGAGGTAACAATCGCACACGGATGGCAAGTTGCGCCATGAAAAATAGTTGGGAGTACCCAGTAGCTTACAGATAGCTTCAACACTCATTCACGAAGAAGACCGTCGAACATTCCATAGGTGCGAGGACGAGACGTCCTCGCGACAGCCGCCGGGACGGCGGCGCTACTAAACGGCGGGGCTACCCCACGCGGCGCTACGAGGATATCCCTGCAACGCCTGAGCAGCAGTCAACGTCCAAGTAAACATGATGCTGCCGTGGCGGAAATGCGCGCGGTGCTTTTGCCGGTTTGCGGCATCTAACGCGATACTGGAGTTCTCTCCAGAAGAGGTTTTTTTCAGGCCATGAATCTTCCCGGGACCCTTGGTGAACTCAGAAGCAGCCCCTTCTCCGAACAACTTCTCCGCACACGCAGCGTGAAAGACGAGTTGCGTGAAAACCTGATCGCGAAGCTCGGGTGCGATAAACCCCTCTTCCCCGGTATCGTCGGCTATGAAGACACGGTCATCCCGCAGATGGTGAACGCCATACTCTCGCGTCACAACTTCATCCTGCTGGGATTGCGCGGACAGGCGAAGAGCCGCATCTTGCGCGCACTCACGTCGCTGCTCGATCCGCAGATGCCATATATTGCGGGATGCGAGATCCACGACAATCCTTATGCGCCAATTTGCCGGCGCTGCCGCCACGACCTCGAACGACTGGGCGACGATCTTCCCGTCGCTTACCTCGGGCCGGAGGAGCGCTACGTCGAGAAACTCGCGACCCCCGACGTCACCATTGCCGACCTGATCGGCGACATCGATCCGATCAAGGCCGCGCGTGGCGGGCACGAGCTCTCCAGCGAACTGACGGTCCACTACGGCCTGCTGCCCCGCGCAAACCGCGGTATCTTCGCCATCAACGAGCTGCCCGACCTCGCCGGAAAGATTCAGGTCGGCCTGTTCAACATCATGCAGGAAGGCGACGTTCAGATTAAGGGCTACCCGATCCGCCTACCGCTCGACATCGCACTGGTCTTCAGCGCGAACCCGGAGGACTACACCGCGCGTGGCAAGATCATCACACCGTTGAAGGACCGCATCGGCTCCGAGATTCGCACGCACTATCCCGCGACACTTGAGGAAGGCGTCGCGATCACCACGCAGGAGGCATGGGCCGAACGCAACGGCAAGCATCACGTGCCCTCCTACATACGCGAAGTGGTGGAGCAGATTGCGTTCGTGGCTCGCGAGGACAAGCGCATCGACAAGCGCTCGGGGGTGAGCCAGCGGCTGGCCATCAGTTGCATGGAGAACGTGATTTCCAACGCCGAACGCCGCGCCATCCGCAACAAGGAAGAGCTGGTCGTGCCGCGGGTGGGCGATATATACGCCGCGATGCCCGCGATCACCGGCAAGCTCGAACTCGAGTACGAGGGCGAGATGCGCGGGGCCGACAACGTCGCTCGCGAACTGATTCGCACCGCCGTCGCCAAGACCTTTGACCGCTACTACGAGGGCGTGAACATGAACCAGATCGTGCAGTGGTTCGATCTGGGAGGCGAGATCAAGCTGCCCGACTCCGCACCCGCGGCACAGGTATCCAAGTCGCTGCGCGATATACAGGGACTTCAGGAAAAACTCGGCGCGCTCGGCGTGAAGACCGGCGACAAGCAGGAAACGCAGGTCTCCGCCGCCGAGTTCGTGCTCGAAGGCCTGCACGCGCACAAGCGCATTGGACGCAACGAGGAGCGCGTTTTCACCGGAGGAGAAAAACAGCCGCACCGCGCCGAACCCGGAATCGTCCGCGAAGAAGAGCGCGAGAAGCCATATCGGAATAGAAGGCCGTTCAACTAGTTTCAGAGTTTCTAGTTTCGAGTTTCTAGTGACTCGAAACTTGAAACTGAAACTCGACACTTGCTTTATGAGATTCATTCGCTACTCAAAATACGTTGGCGACCCGGCTTCCGAAATGAGCATGGAAGACCTGCTCAGCGCACTTTCAGACTTCCTGCTGAACAGCGGGTTCCAGAACCCATACCAGAGTTTCTATGAGATGCCCAACGGCGAGCAATCGCTCGACGCCTTGCGGCAGGCGATCGAAGACGCTCTCATGAACGACGATTTTATGGAGGGCGTGCGCGAGCGTCTCGAAGAGATGAAAGCGGAAGGCAAGCTGGAGCAGTTGATTGAGCAACTCATCGAGCGCATGCAGCAGGAGAACTACATCTCGGTCGATCCACCGCCCGATCCGTCAAAGGAATCCGGCAACGGCGGCCAGATAGGGCGAAATCAGTCGCAAGTGAAATTCGAGATCACCGACAAGAGCCTCGATTTCCTTGGCTTCCGGACCTTGCGCGACTTGATGGGATCGCTCGGCAAGTCCAGCTTCGGGCGTCACGACACGCGCGACATGGCCACGGGCGTCGAAGCCAGTGGCGCCGCCAAGCAGTACGAGTTCGGTGATACGCTGAATCTCGACATCACCGCCACGCTCTCGAGCGCCATCCAGCGCGACGGCTACGGATTGCCGCTTAAGCTTGAGTACACAGACCTGCAAGTTCATCAGTGCGAATATCAGTCGTCGTGCGCAACTGTGCTCATGCTCGACTGCTCGCACTCGATGATTCTCTACGGCGAGGACCGTTTCACGCCGGCTAAGAAAGTAGCCATGGCGCTCTCGCACCTGATTCGCACGCAGTACGCCGGGGACTCGCTCAATCTGATTCTCTTCCACGACTCCGCCGAGGAAGTGCCGCTATCACAGTTGGCGCGCGTGAAGGTTGGCCCGTATTACACGAATACGCGCGAAGGATTGCGCCTCGCACAACGCATCCTGCAACGCCAGCGCAAGGACATGAAACAGATCGTGATGATTACCGACGGCAAACCCTCGGCGCTGACGCTTGAAGACGGACGCGTTTACAAGAACGCCTTCGGCCTCGATCCGCTGGTCGTCAGCCAGACGCTTGAAGAAGTATCGAAATGCAAACGCGCCGGCATCATGATCAACACCTTCATGCTGGCGTCGGACTACGGCCTGGTTCAGTTCGTGCAGAAAGTCACTGAGATGTGCCGTGGCAAGGCGTACTTCACGACGCCCTATACGCTCGGCCAATACCTGCTGATGGACTACATGTCGCGCAAGACGAGGACGATCCATTAACGACTGAAGTGGCCAGTGGTTAGTGGCGAGTGGCTAGTCCTGACACTCGCTATTCAGACCTATACCTTCGGCTGCTCTTCGGCCTTGACCGCTGCTTCGGCAGCCTGGAATCCGATCTTCGAATGAGTGCCGTCGCAGAACGGCTTGCTCACCGATCCACCGCAACGGCAGAGTGCGAACACGGTCTTCCCGGTCAGGTCGTACTTGTTGCCGTCGGCATCGACCAGTTCAATCGAGCCTTCCGGCGCTTCCACCCTGTAGGGGCCGTTCCTGCGGACAGTAATCTTGACGTCAGCCATCTAATCCCTCCACGCGTAGCTTTGATTGCGTTTCCCGAGAATCCTTACCAGCATGTAGATGCCGAAGAATCCAGAGTAGCTGCACTACATCGAAATAAGGGAAGCGGGATACTGCCTTACCTTTTGAACGTCACGTTCACGACAAGCTTCTCGCCGGTGACGTCCACCACGTTGCAGAAAGTGCGCTCGCCTCGGCGCGTGAAATCCAGTCCCACGCGGCTCTCACCAATTTGCAGATTGCGGATGTGCAAATAGTCCAGCCAATCCGGCAGCATCGGGTTAACGATGTTGAACTCTTTGCGGTGAGCGCTCGGCCTGATTCCCAGCACTGAAGCCAGGATAAGAAAGAGTGCGCCCGAGGCCCACGCCTGGGGCGAGCACGACACAGGATAATGAACCGGTTCGTCGTAATCGCGCCGCTGCACGCCGCAATAGAGCTCCGGCAAACGATAGTCGCGGAAGTTCAGCGCAGCCTGGAAGAGGGTCGTCAGGCACTTGGTCGCCTCGTTGCGAAACTCGTTCAGCGCCATCCCGTGCGCGATCAGTGAATTGTCATGCGGCCACACCGAACCGCGATGGTAGCTCAAGGGATTGAAGACTCGCTCGTCCTGCGACATTGTTCTCCAGCCCCAGCCGGAAAACATATCCTCGCGCATGAACCTGTTCACGACTGCCCGGACACGTTCTTTTCCAATCACGCGCGTAAAGAGCAAGTGGCCCGGATTCGACGCGATCACCTGGAGCTGTTTCTTCTCGTCGTCCAGCGCCATTGCGTAGAAGCCACGCGACGGCATCCAGAATGCGCGCTCGAAACGCTTGGCCAACTCCGACGCCTCGCGCTTCAACCGGTCGGCATTCGCAGTGTCGCCCAAATGCCTGAGCAGCGACGCCATGCGATATTTCGCGTCATAAACGTAGCCTTGCACCTCGACCGGCGCAATCGGAGGCTTGGCCACGGTGCCGTCGCGGTGCATGTTTGCATCCCATGAATCCTTCCACGCCTGGTTTGTGAGTCCGCGCGGCGAACGCCGTATGTACTCGACGAAGCCGTCATGGTCGAAGTCGCCGTACTGGTCTATCCAGTTGAGCGCGCGATACGCGGCGGGCAGCAGCTCGCGCGCCATCGCTTCGTCCGCGGTCCAGTTGTAGGTCTCGCTCAACAGGATCAAAAACAGCGGCGTCGAATCCACCGATCCGTAGTAGGGGCCGAACGGCATCTCGCCATTGCGCGTCATCTCGCCGTCACGGTACTCGTGCAGGATCTTGCCCGGCTGCTCGTCGCGCCAGTCGTTCACCTCGGTGCCCTGATAGCGCGCCAGCACCCGCAAGGTGTCCTTCGCGAGACGCGGGTTCAGGCTGAGCGACTGATAAGCCGCAATGATGGAGTCGCGGCCGAACATTGTCGCGAACCACGGTATTCCGGCCGCGATGATATGTTCGTCTCCATTGGGAATCCGTAACGCGTGAAAGTCCGCCGTGGCAGTTCGCAGCGTCGCATCGAACACTTCGTTGCTGCTTTTGAAATGCGCGGCATGGCTCTCCCATTCCGCGAATGCCTGCCTCCTGTGTCTAATGTTTGAGGTAATGTCGTAGTTACTAGCCCGGCTTTTGCGGCCCTCGACAAGCGGCGTGACGGACAACTCGATGCTGAATTGCTTCAGCGGAGGCAGCTTCAGCTCCCACCGTGCCGTATTGTCCGCGATTTCCACCGGCGCGGGCGACATATGCACGATCGTCTGGCGCATGATCCGGTCAAGTCCTCGGTAGTAGAACTGCAACGAATTGTTTTCGACGATCGGCTTGTAATACTGACCGTGCGTTTGACGAGCGATGCCGCGCACTTGAAATACGTCCACAAAGTCGGCGTCGTATGTCATCTCCACCACGAGTTCGACCGTCTTTGGGTTGAAGTTTTCGAACGTGAGCCGATCAAAAAACACTTCGGATGCCAACACCTGTTCCCTTCTGAGGTGAATGGTGTTCTCAGGCAAGTCGAAAGAGTCGCGCAGCGTGATGTTTCCGGTTGTAAGTTCAATCCGCGAGGCGAACGTCTTTTCCGTGCTCGACGAAAGCACCACCGCGCGGTGCCCGCCCAGACGCAGTTCCATGTGACTGAGAAAACGGGTGTCGTCGTGGAAGAAACCCACATCGGGAGCGCCGGTCGGCATGATGTCCCCGGCCACCGTGGTGGACAGAAACGTCTTGCCGTCGATCAACGTTAGATTGTTGACCTTCCTCGGCTCAAGCTGCTGGAAGGCGATCCGCGGCTCCAGGTGTGGCGACGGAATCTCGACCAGCGCGTTTTCAGGCATCGACAGTTGCGTGCTCATGCGACAGCGCGGTGCTCGGGTATCTCCGATTCATCACCCACGGGGGCTTCAATTTCCGCGGGCGTCGGGTTGAGGATTTCCTTGTAAGTGGCCGCGTAACTCGCGACCATCTTGTCCAGCGAGAAGTTCTCCGCGGCATACGACCGCACCACGTCCGGGCGGAACTCGCTCTCGACCTTCATTGCGTGCTCCGCAAGCTCGTCCACCGAGCGGCACACAAAACCACTCACGCCGTTGCGCACCACCTCCTGCACCGCGCCGCCGGGTAACGCAAGCACCGGAGCGCCGCACGCCATGGCCTCGATCATCACGAGCCCGAACGGCTCGTCCCACTGGATCGGAAACAGCATCGCAATGGAATTTCCTAGAAGTTCGTTCTTCTCCTTCAGCCCGACCGTCCCGACGTACTCGATGAACTTGCCGTCTACGTGCGGCCTTATCTCGGTTTCGAAGTAGTCGCGGGACATCGGCTGCACTTCTCCGGCGATCTTCAGCGGGATACCGGACTTCTTTGCTACCTCCACCGCCAGGTGCGTACCCTTGATCGGAGCGATGCGTCCCAGGAAGCTCAAGTGCTTTCGCTTCGTTCCCGGCTTGTATAGCGCGAGATCGATTCCATGATGGATCGTGCGGACGTGAGGAGCTTTCAGCCGCGTCCGCTGGAAATCGCTGATCGTTACGTAATTGATATCCGGATAACATTCGTAGAACGAATTCAGTCCCGGTTCATGTGGATGATGAACCGTATAAACGAAGGGCGTCTTCGCGAAGCGGGAGTGCACCAAGCCCGGCAGGTTGTTCAGATGAATGAGATCGCAGTCCTTCATGGCGTCCGCAACCGCCCACGCCGTGTGGTTAATGTCTTTCAAGTTTGCGTACACTTCGCCTTTGATCGGCCACTGGGACTGCTTGTACAACCAGCGCCTCTCGGCCTTAATCGTCGATTCTCCATTGCAATAAACCACTACCTTGATTCCAAGTTTCTGCAAGCCCTCGGCAAGGTGTGCGATAAACAATTCCGTTCCGCCATAAAGCTTTGGCGGTATAGGAATGAAAGGCGGGGCAATCAAAGCTACTCTCATGGGCTCCCTTCGGCACTAAAATGTGGCGAGACCAGTCAATCGAGAAAGGATATTGAGGTTCTGTTGATGTGATGCAAGGATGAAGGCTACGGTTTTCGCGCCCCTCGTACCGCCTTCGCGAGTTGTAGAGTCAGCGCACTACAGCGGCGGGGGCCTCCGCCAGATGGCTTCCGCTTTGCTTTACAAGTTCGACGGCAGTCTCAAACTGTTGCGCGCGCCGGCCACTCGTGTGCTCGCTCAGCACGCGCTGTTGCGCTCTGCGAGCGATGCGCCACAATTGCTCATCCTCGCTGTCGCTGATGTAGCGCACAACGTCGTCGCCCGAAGCAGGTATCAGGATCTCCTCGCCGGGGACAAAGAATTCGTCCAGCCCCGCCCAGTTATCGGAGACGAGTGCGGTCCCACATGCCGCCGCCTCGAACAAACGCACCGACGGCGAATATCCGGCAAGCACCATATCGCGGCGCGTAACATTCAGCGTCAGTCGCGAAGAAGAATAGAAACGCGCGTGCCAGCGTGGATTCAGATGCGTGATCCTGCGCACATTGGGCGGCCACTTCATCGCTTTGGGATACTGCGGACCCGCCACGATGAACTTTCTTCCAGTCAACTGCCTGGCCGACTGGCACAATAGTTCTTCGATCTTCGGCTGACGATCCGGAGCATAGGTGCCCATATAACTCAGATCGCACGTGAAGCGCCTGATTGGCGGAAACGAATGATACCGTTCAGGATCGAAAGAGCAATACAGCGGCACGGCCCGCGCAGCGCCGAATCGGGTCTCGATCTCCCGCAACATTGGGCCACCGGTGAAGCTGAAATAGAGATCCAACTCCCGGATTTGGCTCGCCCTCAAATACTCGGCCTCGCCGCGCTCGCGCAGTTGCGCCATGGTGATCGGCGTGTCGATGTCATAGAACGCCCTCACCTGCGCCGGTGACTCGATCACTTCGTTAAGGGCCGCAACTCCGTCGGGAAAATACGAGCCGACGATGGCAACGTCGCAATCGCGAAGCTCATTCCGAACGCCCGGCAAGACATCGCGCCAGTTCTCGAAAATGCGAACGTCACAAAACTCTGGATCGGGCAGATCGCGATTGGACTCATACCACTCCGCGTTCCTCTCGAAAAACACGATCCTATGGCCACGCGCATGAAGTGCCCTGCAGAGCGCGCGAAACGTTGTCGCGTGCCCGTTGCCCCACGATGACGTGATCGACAAACCGAAAATGACGATCTTCATTTCTAGCCTTGGATTTTTATCCCCGGAAGGCTGGCACCCGCATCCCGGTCGCAGCCCGTACAGTGCGATTCCCTTCCGCGTACTTCAGTATCCGGTCCACCTCTGCCGCCCGCAGTTCATACGTGTGATCGCGAAGCGCACGGCGACGCATCGCGTTCCCGATTTCACTAGCCTGCTCAGCCCGTATCTCCCGCAAGAATGACACAATCTCGTCCGCCGATGACGCCACCAGAATTTCGCTCCCAGGCGCGAAACACTCATCGACTCCCGCCCAGGCGTCGGTGATCACGCACGCCCCGGCTCCGGCCGCTTCAAACACGCGCGTCGGAGGTGAATAACCGACGCTCGCCATGCTCTCGCGATTGATATTGAGCACCATTCTCGCCGCGCAGTTTACGCGGTTGTGATCGCCGGTGAAAACGTGCCCAATCCATCGAACGTTCGGGGGCAAAGGCTTTCCGCCCCATCCTTCACCGCCGAGGATGAAACGCATCTCGGGCGCGAGTTGGGCCGCACGCAAAAAGAACTCCTCGACCCTGCGCTCGCGATCCGGTAAACGATGTCCCACAAACGCCAGGTCGCAGCGCAAGGTTTCGTCCAGCGCCACCGGATGGTGCGTGTCAGGATCCAGCCCGTTGTAAATCGGATGGCAGTTGGCCGCTCCCAACCGCACATAGTGCTCGACAACCCGGGGGCCGCCGCCATAGGTGAAGACAAAATCGTACCGGGGAATCAGGGCGCGAAACGGATCATGCTTATTCGCTTCCACCCGCGCCAGCGTTGCCGGAGCGTCCACGTCCCAGAATGCGATCCACGGTCCTGAATCTTCGCGCTCCAGCACCAACTGCTCCAGCGCCTCGTCGGCGGCGCCTACGCCGCTGTGCTTGATGATCAGGTCCGCATCGGCGGCCCGCGCCATCATGCAATCCAGATCCCGTGGACTCTCATAGACCAGCACCTCCACGTAACCCACGCTGGCTGCGTCACGCTTCTTCTGCCGGTCGTAGATGTCCGGTTCGGCGAATGTGATTTCGTGCCCCAGTTCAGCGAGATTCTTGTAGATGCCACGGTAATAAGTCGCCGCGCCGTTCCAGTAGGAAGACGTGATGCTGGAACCGAAGACGAAAATCTTCATTTGCCGAGCTCCTCGCAGATTTCCAGCAGCTGTTCCGCCCGGTGATCGCAAGTGTGCCGGGCGCGGATCGTAGCCAAGCCGTTTTCAGCTAATTGCCGTCTTGCGGCCGGGTCTCTCAGTAGCGCGCGTATTTCGGCCTGCATCGCGTTGCCGTCAACCACCGTAACGTAGTCCTGCCCTGGACGAAACAACCCTTCCACATCCGTCCACGGCGAACAAAGCAGGGGCACCCCGCAAGCCAGCGCCTCGAACACGCGTATGGTCGGAATGCCGCTGAGTCCGTTCGCATACTGGCGTCGCGGAACATGGAGCGTAAGCTTGCTTCTGCCGTACACCTCCGGAGATTTTAGATTTGGCAGGTAGCCGCGATAATCGATTCCGGCATCCGCCAGCCTTTGCAGCCCCTGTTTCGGGTAGCGGACTCCATGCACCACGAACCTCGCGCGTTGCAGCGCCTTCGCCGGCGCAATCAGAAATTCGTCCAGTTCCCGCGTGCGCTCTTCGTCTCCCCAATTGCCGATCCATACGACATCGATGTCTTTTTCCCTGAGCAGCGGCTTGAAGTCATCCACGTCAGCCGCCTCATGAAACGTCCACGCGCGCCGAACACCGAAGCCCTCAAGGTAGATCGCACGAATCGCCTCGCCGAACGCCAGCACTCCGTCGAACTTGTGTAACTGAAAACGAAGTATCTCGCCGGCATTGGTGTACGCGCGGTGATGCGTGTCGTGAAACAACGCGCGACATCCTGATTTTTCCTTGAGGGACAGAATCGCATTCACGACGGCCGGATCGTTCCACTCGTGAATGATGACCACGTCCGCGCCGTTCAGTTCTTTGCCGAGGAAATCTGAAAGCGTGCTGTCGTTGTTATAGAAGCGAACGTCAAGCTCTGGAAACTTCACGCGAAAGTCGTCGATTGAATCGGCGGCGCGATCTTTCTCCTCTTTCACCAGATTGCAGAGCGACCACGCCCCGAGTTGCTCATAGCACCGGACGTGGTGTCCATTTCGCACCAGCGAGCGTGCAAGGCCACGCAGGAAATGAGCGTTGCCGTGGTTCCAGTCCGACACCCACGACTGCGCGAAGAAGCGTATTGCGAGCTTTCCATTCATGCCGCGGTCGCCTCCGTCGCAACAAGGGACTGATAAAGCGCCAGGTACTCGTCCACCATCCTGTCGCTCGTAAACCGCCGGCGCGCGTGATCGTAGGCGAGGTTCGCGTAACGCATCCGCTCGGCCTCATCACGGGACAAACGTTCCAGCGCGTCGTACAGGCTTGCGGCATCGTTCGTCCGGAAATAGCAGATGGTCTCGCCCCATACCTCGCGGAAGCTTGGAATGTCGTTGGCCACGATGGCGCAACGCGAGAGCGCCGCCTCGAGTGGAGCAAGGCCGAACGGTTCGTATCGCGAGGTCGCCACGTAGATACCGGCTCGGGCATACAGGTTCCGCAACCGCACCTCGTTTTGCCGCTCCTTGAAGTGCAGGTTGCGCCCGGAGGCGCTTAATCGAACATCCTCACGAAATGCCGCGTCGGGATGATCCGTCGCGCCCGCAATGTGCACCGGCAACGGCGGGTCAATCTGTTTCAGGAGCGACACCTGCTTGCCTGCATCCCACAGCCTGCCCACCGACAATGCGTACCGATCCTTCGTAATGTGCGGGTTGAACAGATTGCGATTGCGGCCGTTGTAGATGACGGCTCCATGTTCAGGGCACACATAGTGCTCGCATATCGCATCCATCATCCACTGCGAGGGAGCGACCACCGTCGTTGCTGCCGCCAGCCCCCGCCGTACTATGTCGCGATACGACGTACTCCATTCGTTTTCCGGCGGCTCTTCGCCGTGAACCGCGACCCACCAGCTCACGACGTCGCTGTGCGCCACCACGACGCGAGGCAGATCGACGCGAAGGTCCCCATAACAGTACTGGTTGAGGTGCAACACATCGGGCTTGACCTCGCGCACGATTGACGTGAGATAGTCCGCCGACGCCGCGATGTCGGCTGCCGAGTCTTGCATCCATTCAAGCCGGAATGCGGTCGGGCGGAAGTCAACTCCCTCCAGAGCGTTCATCCACGCGGTCTGCTGCTCGTTGGGTATCTCGCCGAACGAAACGAGCGTAACTCGCACGCCGCGCCGGGCGAGGCCCGTCACCAACTCCCGAACGTACGTCCAGACACCCCCAAGAGTGTCGGCCGTGATCAGTACGTGCATTCCAGGTCCTCAATCGCCGCTGGTTGCTGCTCTTGTATGTCGCTGTAACCCTTGCCGCCGAAAGCCGCCGTGTAGTAGCGGTGCGCGCGCTCCCACGCCTCGTCGTCCGGCGCGCCGAAGGTCTGCGTATAGAGGGGCGTGCCCGGAAACGGAAACATCGGCACAGGCTCGCTCACCCACACGCCCTCCGCCTTCATGCGCTCCTGCCATCGCCGGATATCGTCCTTGCGATCGCGTTCCGTCAGAATCAGGTTTGCCTGGACCCAAGGAATGCGTTTGCGCGCATAAATCAGCAATTCCGAGAGCCGTTCTGTCGTGATGCGACATTTCTTGTTCAGCTCGTCGCGCCCCTCGTCCGTTATGGATTCAATGCCGCACTCGATTGAGATTGTGTGCGCGCGCCCGAGCAGATCAAGCGACTCTTCGTCCCACAGATCGATCCGCGTCTGAAATCCGATACTGACGTTTCGTTCCGCGATTCCCTCGAGCAAACGCCGGACGCTCTTGCCCACGCCGAAGATTTCGTCGATGAAGTAGATGTAGTCCACGCCGCGCGCAATGAGCCGGTCGATTTCTTGCAGGACCGCCTGCACGCTGCGCTCGCGGAACTTGTTGCGAAACAGCGTCTTGTTGCAGAAGGTGCAGGCCCACGGGCATCCGCGCGCAAACTCCAATTCGGCGCCGCGCCCATCGCCCCAGAAGACGTGGTGCCGGTGACGGTGCCGCTCCACGTTGTAGTCCGCAAAATCCAGGGCGCTCAGCGTGCTCATATCTACCACGCCCGTCAGGGGCGAAACGTGTGCGCCATTTTCATCGCGCCAGCAACACCCTTCGATATCAGACCAGGGGCGGGACGCCAACTCCGCAATCGCCGCGTCCGGCTCTCCCCTCATGGCAACGTCGCAATTCAATTTCCTCAAGACCGCCGCGGGCGTCGCGGACGAATGGGGTCCAATTGCAACCTTTACTGCCCTGCTTGCTAGCGCATTGAACCATTGCAGCGGGACGCGCAATTCCGGCGGCGGACAGCGCCAGAAGAGATACGAGGGAGCGGTCGGAATCACAAGGAAGTCGGGCGTGAAATGATCCAGCCGAGACTTCACTTCTTGCATGGACAGCTCATCGAGTTGCGCGTCGATCAGCAGGCACTCATGGCCTGCTTCATGGACTTTGTCTCGCGCGAAGAGCAACTCAAGCGGATAGTGCGGCTCATGGCAACCAAAGTAGGTCGAGCCTCTGAAGTCCCATCTCGGATTGACCAGCGCGAATTTCATGCAGCGGTACCTGGCGCCTCTTGCCACTCGACTGCCTCGAACGCCCCGACCATCGCAGGCGCAGTGAAGGCTTTCGGGTTTGACCTCCACCAGTCGCAAATTTCCTTCAGCGTGTCGCGCACGCTGTAGCGCGGCTGCCAGCCTGTCTCTCGTTGCAGCTTTGTGAAGTCGGTCACATAGATATACTGATCGCCGGGACGCCACTGATCTCTGTGATAACTCAGTTTGTGCCCGGTCAGTTCCTCAATATGCGCGATCAGTTCGAGCAGCGACACCGTGTTCTCGGCTCCGCCGCCGACGTTGTAGATCTGGCCCTCGGTTGCAGGCCGGGCGGCAAGCACAGCCTCGAAAACGTGCAACAGATCGTGGACGCACAAAATATCCCTGACTTGCTTTCCATCTCCGTAGATAAATACGGGCTCGCCTCGCAATGCCGAGTAGAGAAAGTGGGCCACCCAGCCCTGGTCTTCGTTGCCGAACTGCCTGGGGCCGGCGATGCACGACATTCTCAGCACCACCGTCGGCAGATCGTATATACGCGCATAATCGCGTACGTACTGGTCGGCCGCTCCTTTTGAGCATCCGTAAGGCGAGTGGAAGTTGAGCGGCTGTGATTCCGAAACCCCGGCGGAATCCCGATACGCATAGCGCGTCGGCATCGTGCGCAGATTGCAGCGGTTCAGGTCGCCATAGACTTTATTCGTCGAGGTGAACAGAATAAACGGACGCCGGCCGGTCTTGCGGGCCGCCTCGAGAATGTTGAACGTCCCGCCGACATTGACCTCAAAGTCGAGCCTCGGGTCCGCCACCGAGGTCGTGACCGCCACCTGGGCCGCGAAGTTGTAGATCTCGGTTGCGCCACGCACCGCGCGCTCCACGGCGGCGCCATCTCGCACGTCCCCGATCGTAATCTGCAAGCGCGCCGGATCTTTCGCCGCCGTCTTTTGCAAACTCTCGACGTTGTGCCGCACGCCCTTGCGCGACAGGTTGTCAAAAATGTGGATCTTCGCGTTCGTCGTCTCCAGTAGGCGGTTGGCCCAATTCGAACCGATAAAACCCGCCCCCCCAAAAATGAGTACCGAACGGGATCGTTCTACCTTCTTCATCTCTCTTTTCGCTTCCCCAGGGAACTTGCTTACGCCGTCAACCCATAGACATTCAACTGTTCAACCGCCTCCGAAGCACGGTCTGCGGCGGTCTGGGATTTCAGCCACTCCGCCAAATCGCGCACTCCCGCCGCGAAATCGACTTTCGGCCGGTACCCCAGCGTTCGTGCTGCCGCAAAAATGTTCGCAAAACAATGACGAATATCGCCCGCGCGATATTTGCCTGTCACTTCGGCTCCCAACTCCGTCCCGAGAGCTTCGTTCAGCACGTTTGCGATTTGTCTGATCGAGATGGGTTGGCCTGACCCGATGTTCAGCGCCATGCCGTTGGCCTCGGCGCGCGCCATGGCCAGCAGATTCGCTTGAACCACATCGTGTACGCTGACGAAATCCCGCATCTGCTCGCCATCTTCAAAAATCAGCGGGCGATTTCCATTCAGCAATCTGGACGCGAAGATCGCCGCCACTCCGGTGTAGGGATTCGACAATGCCTGCCGCGTTCCGTAGATGTTGAAATAGCGCAGCGCCACCGTGGGCACGCTGTACGTTCGCCCGAAGAGCAGGCACATCTCTTCCTGGTCTTTCTTGGACAACGCGTAAAACGACGTACACTGCAGCGGCTTCGCTTCGTCAGTCGGGACCGGCGTCAGCACGCTCCCGCACTCACCGCAGTATGTCTCCCAGAGCTTCTTCCTGAGCCGCTCGTTGGCGCGCGGCGGTGGAGCCGTTTCACCACACATGGCGCACTCGTATTTCCCTTCCCCGTAAATCGACATGGACGACGCGACCACCAGCTTTTCAACTCTGCACTTCGTATCCAGGATGGCTTGCAGCAGGTTCGCGGTTCCCTGCGTGTTCGTGCCCATGTACTGCGCTATCTCATACATGGACTGCCCCACCCCCACCGCCGCCGCAAGATGAAATATGACGTCCATCCCGCGAACGGCGTTGCGCAACAAGTCCATGTCGCGCGTGTCGCCACGCACGAATTCGACGGACGTCGCCAGGTACGCCGGCATTCCGTCCGCGTGCACCTGCGGCGTCAGGTTATCGAAGATACGCACCGAGTGGCCCTGCTCGATCAGCGCATCGACCAGGTGCGACCCGACGAATCCCGCTCCTCCCGTTACGAGAACTCTCTTTCTCATCTCTACTCGCTCACCCCAACCTCAACCCCGTCGCATTGTCCCCGTGCCGTGGCCGCGGATTTTCGCGCCGCGTACTTGGCCGTCACCCAGGCTGCAAAATCAGCGAAGTCCTGCGCCGACTTTGGCGGACTTGCGTAATGCGGCGCAACTCCCAGATGTTCAGGCGTGAAACATAGTGTCAGCGTCAAGTCGAACTCCTCCAAGGCGCTCATCTGCCGGTCAAACCAGGCTTCAGAATCCTGCCTGAACCAATCTGCCCAACTGATCCCGGTGCGCACGCGCCTCACGCCCAGATTTCTGAACCAGTGGATCGCCGCCTCAAGTCTGTGATCGTCGAAATGAAACCACTGGCAAATGCCAAGCCCCTCGGGGAAAACCGACGCCGCCAATTTTGGAGTTCCGTCCTCGCGCACAAGCCCCATGTAGTAGTGCCGATAATAGGAACTTCCCTCCGACTCCTTGTGCCGGGTCGTTGCCGTCCATGTTGCCGGCAGATCGAAAAGACTGTACCAATGCACGCGCTCCACCCGCGGCAACAGCAACTCCGCCGTTTTCTGCAGTCCGAACACCTGCACTTCCTCGGCCCCAAACGACGACGCGCCCGCCTCCGAAATCCATATCGGCTTATTCGTGATGGCCCGTATTTCATCGACCTTGTTCGGCCACTCGTGAATGCTCCAGTGATTCCAGTCCAGCGGGAATCCATGCAGCGCGACCACGTCCACCGCGTCGAGCACCTCGTAGGACGCCATCAGTTGCACGAAGTTGGGGTCGATGGGCGAGATCCCGCCCAACACAACCTTCATCTCCGGATTCACGTTCCGCACCGCCCGCGCCCCCGCGATCGCCATGTCGGCAAACATCTTCCACGTCGGGTCAATCTTGAAATCCCAGTGCGAAAGATTGTTTGGCTCGTTCCAAAGCATTACCGCTTCAACCATGCTCTCCTCGCACGCGATCTGACTCTAGAGCGTCCCCGCCAATTCCATGTCGAGGATGTACTGCCCATTCCGCGTTACGTTCCGGGGAACGCACACCCACGTCTCGGGTTCAGGATGCATTGCGATCTCGAGTCCCGAGCTTCGCAGCATTGCCTCGGCCGCACTTCCGTTCGGGATCCACCAGTTCGTCGGATCGTTGGAATAGCTGTTCTCGACGAAGAACATCCGGGGGAAATCGGGATCTTCGAAAATCTGCTTATTCCAGAAGTGATAGTTCTTGTCCCACTCGCGCGCCTTCTCCGAACCACGGATCATCGTTTGAAACACGAGTTCGCCGCGCACTTTCTTGATTACCTTATCCAGGGCGAAAAGCGGGTACCTCAGGTGATAGAACACGCCCATGAACAGCACGTAGTCGAACTGTCCCGCAACCTGATCCACGTCGTACACCGACACCTTTTCGAACTCGACCTCCAAGCCCAGTGTCTCCGCCGCAAACCTTGCCTGGTTCAGGTAGCGGTCATCGACATCGACCCCGAGCACCCGGCCCGCACCGCGCTTCTTCATCTCCAGGCAATAGAATCCGCCGTTGCAGCCGATATCCAGCACATTCGCGCCCGCCAGGTGTTCGGGGATTGCGGAACAGATGTGCTTCCACTTGACGTTCGGAAAATCTCCGAGGAAGTGGTTGGGGGCGGTACGCACTCCACCCAAGTCGAGGTTGTGGAACCACTCGCCCAATTCATCTACGCGCCGGGCTATGGTCTCGCGGTCCAGGATTACCGCGTTGGGAATGCGTTCGTTTGCGACACTTACTTCAGCAGTTCCTGTGGAGTTCTGGATAGTCTGCATCTCTCACGCTTCTTGGCCTTTGTACACCTATGTCAAACGCGTTAGATGCCTTCATAGAACTCGGGATGCCCCTTCGGATTCCCGCAACTGCTTTGATTTTCACTAGTTTGCGGGCAGCCGCAGTGGGTAGATCCGCTTTGTCGCGATTTGGCGCGTGCGGCCAAAAAGCTCGCAAGGTGCGTTGCTGGAATAACTTGCGGCCATCAAACGACCCGGCCAACTAAGCCGCCCGACACATTGCGTGGGATTAGGAAGCTCAAATCTTCTTGCGGCTTGTCGCAAGATTGAAGATGATCAGTGCGATCGCCACGACCAGGACGCCGTGAATCAGAAAACCAGCCACGTGAAAACTCCAGCCAACCAGCCATAGGATGATCAGAGCCAAAATGATTGTCCAGATCATGGCGCACTCCGGCATTATTTCGGGATGAGAATCAACTTCACGGACGCAAGTTGTCTCGGGGTGCGGTGCCCTTCCCCTTAAGGAGGGTGCGCCAGGTTCATCTTGGCCTCTACGTCACCTCCAATTGCCTTCTGATTCCCTGGGCAAGATCATGAACGAACTTGATCTTTACGTGGGCTGACAGGGGCAGTTCCGGAACTGACATCGCCAGTTCGGAAGAAAGCAGAATGCCCGTAACCGCTCCCTTGAGTCCATCCCGCAACTCCGAACTTGCAATTCTCATCGCTGCGAGCCGCTCGGCTTGCCGCCTCCGCAGCGCGCCTCTCACTTCGGCCAGCACCCGCTCTGGCCCCGAGATAGCCAGGTTCACATACACGGGGAACGCCATCCCGCAGGCATGCAGCAACGCCGATTCTCCATCCGGATTCGATCGCGCCAAATCCTGATCGATGACGACCACCGCATAGTGCTGCTCGCGCAGACAAGCCGCCGCCGCTCCCAGGCTCTCAACCAGGCGTACCCGCTCGCCCGTCCCCAATTGCAATGTGGCTCTGCATTCCCCGCCCGTTGACGAACACGTGATCAGCATTATCATGCCGTCCTCTAAGGCAGGTTCGTTGCCATTGCGAGCCAGACAAAATTAAGAAAATCACATCGTGGACAGTCGCCTTCCCACCCACTCGTCACTCACCAATTCGCCAACTCGTCACTTCATTCAATCCCCTTCTTCCGCAGATACTCTCGCACCACCTCCACCACGTCGCGATGCTCGCCGTCCACCGCGTAGTTCATCTCGCGCATGTCCTGCTCGTTGATCTTTCCCGCCAGTGCAGCCAGCGCGGACTCCAGCCCCGGATAACGCTCCAGCGTTTCCTGCCGCACGACAGGCACCGCATCGTAGGGAGGAAAGTAGTGCTTGTCATCGGCGAGAACGGCGAGATCAAGCGTCCGAATCGCGCCGTCCGTTGCCGAGCCGGCAACCAGATCAACCTGCCGGCTCTCCAGCGCACGATAAAGCAAACCGAGATCCATGATTCGCGGCGGCTCGGCGAAGTGCAGGCCATAGGTCTTCGCCAGCCCCGGAAATCCGTCCTGCCGCTCCATGAACTCGTATCCGAAACCGGCACGCCAATGCGGCGCATATCTCGCCGCTTCCGAAATCGTTCGGACACGCAACCGGCGCGCATCGTCTCCCCGAATCACGATGGCAAACGTGTTGTTGAATCCCAGCGGCGGCATCACGGCAAGTTTGAAATCGCGCGCATATCGTTCCTTCATCTGTTGATACACGGCGTCATGATCGGACGGAGGTGGCTCCCTCAAAATCGCGGCCAGCGCCGTCCCCGTGTATTCGACGTACATGTCAATACGGCCCGCCAGCAAGGCTTGATGGCAAACGTATGTGCCCGCCAGGTAGAATCGTCGCTCCACCGGGAAGCCGCGGTGTTCCAGGTACTGCGCCAGGAATTCGCCCAGAACCGCCTGTTCGGTGAAGTTCTTGGAGCCGATTACGATCCGGTTGTGCGACGGTTTGCAGGCCGTCCCAAGCAACAACGCGGCTAACACCAGCGCAAGCGCACGTCTCATCGAGGCACGCGCAACAGCCGCTCTATGCTACCGAGTCCGTAATCGGCGACCAGCGCCAGCACGGCGGCGGGAACCGCTCCGGCAAGGATCACGCGATTATCCACCATGGCCAATCCGCGAAAGATGAACTCGCCCAGCCCGCCCGCGCCGATGGCGGCAGCAATGGTCGCAACTCCGATGGTGACCACCGTTGCCACTCTCACTCCGGCGAGAATCACGCTCATGGCCAGCGGCAGTTCGACGATGCGCAACATCTGTCCACCGGTCATGCCCATGCCGCGCGCCGTCTCGCGTATCGCCGGATCAATGCCCGTGATCCCCGTGTATGTGTTGCGAATGATCGGCAGCAGCGCGTAGAGCGTCAACGCGGTGATGGCCAGCCGGTCCGCTCGCGCGCCCAGCCACGGCGCGGGCAACAAAAATCCAAACAACGCCAGGCTGGGGATAATCTGAATGACGTTGGCAACTCCGAGCACTGGCGACTTCAATTTCGGACTGCGCGCGATGACGACGCCCAAGGGCAGTCCGATCAGCACCGCGAGAGCAACCGCTACCCCGACTAGCCACATATGCTCCAGCGTCAGGTTGAAGATTTCGCTGCGGTGCGCCGCAAAGTATTTCAGCAGGTTCATGTGCGCGCCTTTCATTCGCAGATGTGATCCACGCCCTCTCGCATCGCCGCCACGTACGCCCGGGCCAGTTCGTCGCGTGACTCCAGAAACTCAGCCGGAGTGTAGAGCCCGACCAGATGACCGCCGTCCAGCAGCGCGATCCGCGTGCCCAGCAGCAGAGCCTCATGCACGTCATGCGTCACGAACACCGCGGTCTTGCCCAAACTCTGTTGCAGCGATTTGAATTCGCGTTGGATCTCCGCCCGTGTCAGCGGATCGAGCGCGCCAAAAGGTTCGTCCATCAGCAGCAGCGGAGGATCACCCGCCAGCGCCCGCCCCAGCCCCACCCGCTGCCGCTGTCCGCCCGAAAGTTCGTGCGGATAGCGCGCACGCAACCCGGTATCGAGAGACACAAGCTGCATGAGTTGTTCGACTCGCTTGTTGATTCGTTCTTGCGGCCATCCCTCCAGCCGCGGCACCAGACCGATGTTGCGCTCGACCGACAGGTGCGGCAGCAGCCCGACTTCCTGGATGGCGTACCCGATCCGGCGGCGCAACTCGATTGGGTCCCACTCAAGCGTCGAGCGGCCCTCCACTTTTACTTCGCCCTTATCTGGGATCAGCAGCCTGTTAATGAGCTTCAGCGCAGTCGTTTTGCCCGATCCGCTTCGACCCAGCAAGACGAGCATCTCCCCTTTAGCGACGCCGAGATCGAGCTTGTCGAGGATCGCGTGCCCGTCGCCTCTCGCGTAACCGACCCCGCAAAATTCGATCACGGTACTGTTTGCCGAATGGTTCATGCTCTGGTGTCTCTCGTTGTCAAGAAGCGACGCAAATCCGATTTGATGCCGTACTGATCCCTGACCGCTGATTGCTGACCGCTAACCGTGTAAGATGTTGCTCGTCCATGAAAAACAATTCTTTACTCAGCCCCTCATTTGCGTCCTGCAAACTTGCCCGCTTAATCATTGCCGTGTCCGTCGCAGTCATGGCCCTGGTCCCCGCTGCCTCCGCTGCCGAAGCCTTTGTGCGGCTGAACCAAATGGGATACGAAGCGGGTGCTCCCATGCGCGCCTATCTCATGACCACCGGCTCCGTGGCAGGAGCCAAGTTCACGATCAAGAGCGCTGAGGGTAAACCTGTTCGCTCGGGCGACGCAGGTCAGAGCCTGGGCACGTGGGGCAACTACACGGTGTACCCTCTCGATTTCGCGATCGCGGACTCGGGCGCATATACCGTGGCAGTAACCGGCCCCGTCGTTGCGACCTCGCTCGTGTTCAAGGTAGATCGCCCCGCCAATTTGTATTCCGGTGCGCTGGCTAACGCTCTCGAGTTCTACCAGAACCAGCGCGACGGCGCTGCCTACATTCGGTCCGCGCTGCGGACCGCCCCAGCCCATCTCAACGACGCGAAGGCCAAGGTTTACCATGCCCCGAAGTTCGCCGGACGCGACCACATCGACGGCGACCTGGCGCCAACCGGAGCGGTGATCGACGCCTCCGGCGGATGGTTGGATGCCGGCGACTACGTTAAGTTCGTCGAGACCACCAGCTATACGACCGCCGTCATGCTTATAGGCGTACGCGATTTCCCGCAACAGATGGGTGCGGGTTCGTCTAAATCGAATTTCCTGAACGAAGCCAAGTTCGGCCTGGACTGGCTGAAAAAAATGTGGGACGACAAGTCCCAGACACTGTACTACCAGGTGGGTATTGGAAGTGGAGGCCGAGGTTTCGAGGACGACCACTCGATCTGGCGCCTTCCACAGGTGGACGACACATACGGTGGGAGCGACCCCAAATTCCGCTACATTCGCAACCGGCCGGTGTTCGTTGCCGGGGCCGCCGGCTCGAAAATCAGCCCCAATCTGGCGGGCCGTCTGGCTGCCGATTTTGCCCTCTGCTACCGGGTGTATCGCGCGAGCGACCCCGCGTATGCCAACCAATGCTTGCTGGCGGCGGAACACGTCTTCGATTTGGCGGATACCTCGCCCAGCGGCGAGCTGCTCACGACCGCTCCGCACGGATTCTACGACGAATCGGAGTGGCGCGATGATATGGAGTTGGGAGCCACTGAGCTGTTTTTCGCGGTCCGCAACGGCCCGTTGCCCACGGGACTGTCCCACACCGATCCCATGTTCTACCTGAAAGCGGCTACCACGTGGGCTGCCGCATACATGAAGAGTGACACCCGATCCAGCGGCTTCAGTGTTTACGATGTCGGTGGACTGGCCCATTTTGAGTTGTGCCGAGCCTTAGCCTTGGCGGGCAATCCCAGTGGCCTCGCCGTCTCGCGGAGCGACCTAATCAACGATCTCAAGCGCTCGGTCGACCATGCCGTCAAAGTGGCCGGCAAAGATCCCTTCGATTTCGGATATCCCTGGCGGCAAGGTGACACTCCGTCGCACGGCGCCGCGCTGGCGGTGATGGCGATGGAGTACGACTTCCTCAATCCAACCAAGGCTTACGCGGACCATTCGAACCGCTGGATGGCCAACATCCTGGGCGCCAACGCCTGGGGAACGTCTTTCATCGTCGG
The DNA here is from genome assembly GCA_963777415.1 of uncultured Acidobacteriota bacterium. Classification (GTDB taxonomy): domain Bacteria; phylum Acidobacteriota; class Terriglobia; order Terriglobales; family Acidobacteriaceae; genus JAEZPW01. The sequence goes on along the minus strand of CAVZQL010000005.1, from coordinate 93,945 downwards.
CGATGGCAGCTTGTTCCCGCATTGCATACACCACCAGATCGCAAACCTGATAGGTTCCAAAGATGGCCGGCTGCCAATGCTCGCAGGCGCGTTGGTGGAAGGTCCGAATCGAAGGGCCGTGTCGGGAGCCACTCCGGGGATGGCCGCCTGCCCGTCCGACGGCGTCAATCCGTTCGCCAAGTTCGACGGCAACGGAGCCGTTTACAAGGACAACTCCGAATCGTATGACACGGCCGAACCGGCGATCGATCTGACCGCTCCATCATTTCTGTTGTTCGCTTGGAAAATCGCGGGGGCTCCGAGCGGACAACCGTAGGCGGGAGAGATGCGCGCCAGTTCTTCGATTCGCAATCGGCGCAACTCACCCCTTGGAAATCCTCTGCCGAAACCACGCGCCAAGATCAGACTCGCTGAGGGTACCGGCGGCCAACGACTCCATCTTTACCACCGCCTCTGCCGGATCGAAGCGCAGACCATATCCGTTGTCGGCCAGAAACAATCGGGCAACCACCCACCCGGTGCGTTTGTTGCCGTCGGCAAATCCATGATTCCGGACCAACCCATACGCACAAGCCGCAGCCAGCGCGGCGGCATCCGGAGACTCGTAAGCCGCCAGATTCTTTGGCCGCTCTAAAGCAGCCTCCACGCGGCCAGCATCCACCGTGCCCGACAGGCCTCCGTGTTCGGACAACTGGCGGTCATGAATCGCATAAAGAACGTCCTTGCGAACCCATCGCCAGGCCGTCACTTGGATAGCGCCCTCAGAACATCGCGGTCATCGTGCATGATCTCCTCGGCAAGATTCATCTGGCGCTCGAAATCGGGATCATACGGCGTGAGTCGATAACCGCCAGGCGCTTCAGTCAGATACAGCGCATCGCCTTTCTTCACGTTCAGCCGGGCCATTACCTCTTTATTCAGGATCAGCCCAGCCGACGAACCTATGGTCGTAACCTTCAGTTTTGGCATCGCATCTCCTTGCATAAATCGGCAGTATATAACCGTTGTTATATAGATGCAATCCGATCGGGTAGGAGGCGGGATTACTCCCGCCGTCCTCCCACACCACCGGACGTGCGGTTCCGCATCCGGCGGTTCATGAAGCAAGCGAGAAGCGCCGCTGAGTATCCAGCAACGAAACTAGCCCCATGCGGTCGAACCATGACTTCGGGTAGGCTGCGTGCATGTGCGAGGCTCCGGCGTTCCACCACGGGCCACGCCCATTGGTGGCCGACAGCCACGCTCGTTTCTCACTCAGTCCGGCCCGCATCAGATTCTTCGCCCGTGTGTAAACGCGTTTCCAGTGCCGCCATAGCCGTGCCCGCAGCTTATGCCTGATCCAGCCATCGAGTTCTTCCAGCACACCCTTCACTTCGGTGAGCCGGAAGTATGCAACCCAGCCCCGCAGTTGGGGATTGAGTTGTTCGATCACTTGTTTCAGGCTTTGTCCACGCGCCGCCCGTAGCGTCTTGCGGATTTTCTTCGCCAGTCGCTCGCGGCTTGGTTGCGCGATCTTCAGCTTCGGTTTCTTGTGCCACGTCATGCTGTAGCCCAGAAACTTCCGCTGCCACGGACGCGCCACCGCGCTCTTGGCCGCATTGACCTTCAGTTTCAGGTCATGCTCCAGTAGCACCGTGATCGCTTTCATCACACGCTGTCCCGCCCGCTCGCTTCCGACGTAGATGTTGCAGTCGTCGGCGTAGCGGCAGAAGCGATGCCCGCGCTTTTCCAGTTCGCGGTCCAGATCGGTCAGCAGGATATTCGACAGCAGCGGCGACAGCGGTCCGCCTTGCGGCGTTCCCTCCGTTCGCGCGCTCACCACCCCGCCTTCCATCAGTCCCGCCTCCAGATAGCGCCGGATCAGCTCCAGCACCCGTTCGTCCTTCACCTTGCGCACCACCCGCGCCATCAGCACATCGTGGTTCACCCGGTCGAAGAACTTCTCCAGATCGAAATCAACGACCCATCGCTTTCCTTCGGCAACGTAACTCCTCGCGGCCTTCACCGCCTGGTGCGCGTTGCGTCCCGGACGAAAGCCGTAGCTCGATTCGGAGAACTCGGGCTCGAACAGCGGTTGTAAAACCTGATGCAACGCCTGTTGGATCAGCCGGTCCAGCACCGTCGGGATGCCCAACGTGCGTACCCCGCCTTGCGGCTTCGGTATCTCCACCTTGCGCACCGCCGCCGGCATGTACTCGCCCGCCAACAGCGCCTGTCTTACCTTCGGCCAATGCGCCTGCAACCATGGCTTGAACGCGGCCACCGTCAGTCCATCGACTCCCGGCGCGCCTTCGTTCTTCACCACGCGCTCGTAGGCGCACAGCATGTTGCTGCGTTCCACTGCGGCTTCCATCAGCCGCGGCGCTTCCGGTTTCGTTCGCCCAACAGCCGCCGTGCCAGCCTCGGCACCCGCGCCCGATCCCGGCAGGTTCCGCCCGCCTTCGCCGGCGCTGGCCGTACTCGCGTACGCTTCTGCTTCTTCGACTCGCATCGAGGTCTGCTGTCCTACTCCCGTGTTTCATGTTCGGCCCTTCGCCCCGCACTGGCAGCTACTATGGCCTCGGCTGACTTCTGGCGATCCTTCCCGGCATCTCTCGACGCAGGTAGCACTCAAGCAGACCGCCAGATCTCCCCGGGTATTGCGCACTCACCTTCACGCTTATGCCTGTCGGATCTACGTCACGGCGTTCCGTGCAAGAACTGGGCTTTGCGTCTATTAGCCCGCTTACCCCACCGTGCCGCCTCTATCCGCTTCCTGTTCGTCAGGCCAGCGCTTTGCTTACAGCTTCCTCCAGATTCCGCCTCGCGACGGACACCCTTGCCGTTCAGCTAACACTTCCCCTTGCCGGGTGTGTAGAGGACTTTCACCTCCAAGTGAGTGCGCCCTGCCGGGCGCACTAAGAAAATGCGGCGACCACTTAGCCGCCGCACTCATTCCAATCGCGTTCGGACTTTACATATGAGGAATTCCGTATTCCTTCAGCTTCCGGTAAAGGGTTGTCTTCCCGATCCCCAACATGCGGGCCGCTGCGAGTTTGTCGCCGTTAAGTTTGTCAATCGTGGTCAGGATCGCCCTCTTCTCCAACTCGGCAATCGGCGTGACCGCGGAATGTGTTGGAGCGCCGATAACTTCCACCCTCGCATGCTGCACCGCGGAGGACAAATCCGAAACGTGCAACGCCGGTCCCGAGCTGACGGTGCAGGCGCGCTCGATGCAATTTTCCAGCTCACGCACGTTGCCCGGCCAATCGTAGGCCATGATCATCTTCATCGCTTCATCGGTCAGGGTCCGCTTCAACCCGGCGATCTGGTCCATGCGCTCCAGGAAATACTCCGCCAGCAGCGGGATGTCCTGTTTGCGCTCGCGCAACGGGGGAATGCGCAACGTAAGAATGTTCAGCCGGTAATACAGATCGCGGCGGAAGCGTCCCTCGGCCACCGCATTCTCCAGATCTCGGTTCGTCGCCGCGAGTATCCGGACGTTGATCGGAATTCTCTTCGTGCTGCCGACCGGGCGTATTTCCTTCTCCTGAATCGCCCGCAGAATCTTCGTCTGTAAATCGAGCGGCAACTCCCCTATCTCGTCCAGCAGCAGCGTTCCGCCCTCGGCAGTGGCCAGCAGACCGTCCTTGGTCCGCGTCGCTCCGGTGAACGCACCTTTCACGTAGCCGAACAATTCGCTTTCCACCAGCGTCGGCACTAGCGAACCGCAATCCACTGGAACGAACGGCTTATCCTTGCACGGTCCCGAGAAATGGATCGAGCGCGCCACCAATTCCTTGCCGGTGCCGCTTTCGCCCAGGATCAGCACCGGATGCGTGCTCTGCGCCGCCTTGGAAATGATGCGGTAGAGCTTCTCCATTTCCGATGACTGCCCGACCATGGAACCGAAGCCGGTGTGAGCCCGGAGTTTGTCCCGCACGGCGCGCCGCTCCATATTTACTTTGAGTTGTTCGGCCACGTGCTCGAGCATCATCTTGAGTTCCTGAAGGCTGAATGGCTTCGTCACGTAGTCGAAGGCCCCCAGCTTCATCGCCTGGACAGCCGAATGAACGCTCGCGTAACCGGTGATAATGACCACGACCGCGTCCGGCCTTCGGTTCTTGATATGGCGCAACGCGTCGAGCCCTCCCGTGCCGGGCAGCTTAAGGTCAAGCAGCACCACGTCGATGCTATGGGCGTCGAGCACCTTGTAAGCTTCCTCGGCGCTTTCTGCCGCGAACGCGTTATATCCGACCGACTGCGCTGCCTCGCGGCAGCCGTCGCGTATCGCGCGCTCGTCGTCCACAACCAGCAGGTTTGCCAATGGCGCATAATAATTATCACGTATTAGTTCAGCTGAAAACATTTCCCTACCTCCCGCCCGCTTCGCTCGCACTAACGGGCGTTTCCCAAAGCGCCTGGCGAACTCTTAGAGCCAGCGCTTTTGTATCAAAAGGTTTCTCGAAAATAACGTCATTATTAGAAACGGTATCCACATCACTAGGAACAGTATCCACCGCGTAACCGGACACGAACAGTACGCGCACGCCTGCTCTTTCGGATCGCAAACGCCGCGCCAGATCCCTGCCGCTGATTCCCGGCAGCACCAGATCGGTGATCAACAAATGAATGTCATTAGCGAAATCCCGCGACAACTGAAGCGCTTTCGCGCCATTGCTTGCCTGCAGCACTTCATACCCGTGAGCGGCCAGTGCCTCGACTATCGATGAGCGCACCGCGAAATCGTCCTCGACCACGAGCACTGTCTCGGATCCTGTCTGCGATTGGCTCTGCGCTGCGGCGGGCGCTTCCCTCTTCATCGCAGGTTTGGCGCGCGGGATGATTACGCTGACAACCGAACCTGCGCCGGGCTCACTGTCAACAACAATCGATCCGCCCGCTTCGGCAACGATTTGCCGCACGATCGTAAGTCCCAGGCCCGTTCCCTTTCCTTCCGGCTTGGTGGTAAAAAAAGGCTCGAACATATGCTCGCGGATTGACGCATCCATGCCGCAGCCCGTATCGATTACGTCCAGCCTTACGCAGCATTGCGTGCCGTTACCGGGATCCGCATCTACTTCGCTGGTTTTGATCGTCAGGCAACCGCCCGTGGCCATTGCATCGCGCGCATTCAACGCAAGATTGAAGACGATCTGTTGCAATTGCACAGGGTCCATCTCCACATGGCAGACCTCCTGCGCCAGTTCGAAAAGCACGAGCACGTCCTCGCCTGTCATTCGCTCCAGAACATCCCGCAACCCCTTCAGAAGCGAGTTAACCGAGATGACCGCGCGTTCAGACGAACGCTGCTGCACAAACGTCAACAACTGTCCGGTCAGCCCCGCTCCACGCTGCGCCACATCCCTGATTTCATTGTTGTAGCGCGCGATCTCGTTGCCGGCGTCGGCGCATTGCGCGATCATGTCCGAGTACAGCATGACGGCCGTCAGCAGGTTGTTGAAGTCATGCACCACGCCGCCTACCCAGCGCCCGAGCGCCTCCAACTTTTGTGCCTCCCGGAGTCGGCGCTCAGCGTTCCTCTGTTCGGTAACGTCCTGAGCTACGATCAGCGACAATGCGGCGCCATCGTGCTCGAAAGAGTGCGAAGAGGTTACGATCTCCGGGTGTGCCGCATCGGCGGGAATTCCCCTGCTGTCCTCTGCCGCCTCAATGTCCATCAGGCGGTCCCATGCGGGGTTGGTGTACAGCAAGGCGTTCCCGTCGCGAACCGCCATTCCGTATGGACTGGCCTCCATCGCTGCCCGGAACAGATCGGTCCCGAAATATCGCTCCCCGCGCTCTGGCTGCGAAGAATCCCCCGTTGACATAGCCGCCACCTAACACGCTGTTCCAAAACGGAACTCCGGTCGGTGAGAAGGATACTCTTTTCCGTTTTGGAAATAAACATCTAAGTTCCTAGAACAAAACAGCTTGCATTGCTCAGAGGATGGCCGGAAACGCACGGCAGGATCATTGGTGTTTCAAAACAGAATTACCTTAATCCGAAAATGGGAAGTAGTCCCACAATGGGCGTAAATAGGGGCTCTACGCCACACCACTGGCCCGTTACAAACGAAGCCTCACAGGCTCTGCATCCGTGAGGTGGTTGCTTGCGGTGCCTGTGGAACGAGTTCAAGGATCACGCGGGTGAGGTTATTTGAATTCGACTTTCATTTCCATCTTTTCAGAGGTAAAGACGAATCCCTCGCGAACCGCTTCCGCAAGGGACTCCACAAATTCTGAATTTGTCGCCGATCATGCCGTCATCCAGCGACTGCCGCCTCAGTCAGGCGGAACGTTAAACGTCGCTCAGGTCCGAATCCGACATCCTTCTTGCCGGTCGCGTATGCGCCTGTCGTGCCCGCCGCGGCACCCGCGCCAGCGCCGATCAACGCGCCCTTGCCCCCGCCGGCGAGTCCGCCGATGAGCGCGCCTAATCCCGTGCCTCCCCCGATCAGCGCCATGTTGCGCTTCTTGTGCGAGCTTCCCTGCACCGCAACGCTGGTCGAACTAACAGGGACCTGTTTTCCATCGATCACGATGGAAGCCAGCGCGATTTTCAAATATCCGGGGTTGTGCAGACGACCGGTGCGCCGTGCGGCAACGACCTTGCCCACAACCGCGGCTCCCGTCTTGGCTACCGTCCGGCCACCCACCACGATCGGTTCGTCCAAAGTCGCGCTGAACGTTTCGCCGGCTTGCGCGTTTGCGCTGGAGACGCCGGACTGCATCCGAACGGTAACCGCCGTGCCCTGCGGAATCGTGATCCGGTTCGGCACAAGCGAACTCTTCTTGCCGGTTGCGGACTTTTCAAACGGCGCCGGTTCGCTCGAATCGGAATCCGCATTCGTATCCGCTGCGGTCGCCGCACCTTCGGGGGCCGCACCGTCTGCACCTCCCGCCGTCCGGGCCGGCGAGCCATCAGTGGTCGCACCCTTGGCGGTTTCCGGAGTTCGACTGCACCCGGTCGTCAGCACGACGCCGAAAAGAATTAAGACAAAATACCAACCGAAGCGTTTTCCAATGGTCATCATGTAGAGAATCTCCCCGACAATAATCTTGCTCAAAGCTGGATGTGCACTCTGCTTACCATTCAATCCCTCGCATTTACATCAGCTTGCGAGAGGCTTCCTGCATAATCCGTGTAGTTTTTTCGGAGAGGTGAGTAGCTGCTACCAGGGCGCAAGGGCCACACTGTATGCCAAAAAAAGGCCCCGCAGCGTGCGCCGGGGGCCAAGGGAGGATTGCGGGAACTCTCTTTCGTTTTTACTTGTCTGAACCTGTGTTCACCGCCGTCTGCCGTCGGTTGGACTCCTTCTTCACAATCAAGCCGTCGAACGCGGTGATGGCGAACAGTTTGTCTTTGCTCGGCGCGACATTCCTAATCAGCCACGGCGAGTCGATCTTCTGCCATGCGTTTCCGGAATCACGGCTCTCGAACAATTGTCCGCCCGAAGCTGTCGCCAACAAACGATGAGCGTAGACGTCGTATTCGATAGCGGCAACGTTCCTTGCCGGGAGTCCGCCGAGCATGTGCTCCCATGTTGCGCCACCGTCGGTGCTCCGCAGCGCGCCTTCGCGAGTTGCCAGCCAGAGGGCGTCGGGCGCGATCGTAGCCCTGTAAATCGCCCTCACATATGCGGGAACGGCGGCCTTAGTCCAGGTGGCTCCATTGTCCTTCGAGACCACAACCGCGTTAAGCGTTGCGGCTACTACGTTCGCGTCGAGTGCCTCTACCGAAAGAAAGCCGGTCTCACCCAGGATCGCGCCACCCCTCCAGGTCTTTCCGCTGTCGGAGGACTTGTAAAGCCCTGTCGACGCTGCGGCGAACCACGCGCCCGGCGTCAACTCCATTTGATTGACGCGTGCCGTCAGTTCCGATTTCACGATTTCCGTGCGGAACGTAGCTTGGCCTTTTTTCGTCTTTGGAGGAACCTTTACTTGCTTCTCCGCTACAACCGTACCCGCGGTTCTCCACGCGGTTTGACCTCGGCTCATTGCGTAAATTCCGCGGTTTGTTCCCGCCACCAGCATCCCATCGCTGCCCAGTCCGAGGGTGAATACGTCTTTGCCAGCCAGTCCGTCGGTGATCTGCCGCCAATCCGATCCACCGCTCTTGGAGACGAACACGCCGCCGAATTCCTTGTCGTTCACCACGCCGGCGTAAACCGTGTTCGTGTCGCTCTCATCGACGACGGCGGCCGACACCTGCCGATGAGCGAAGCCGCGATTGGTCGCCGTGAATGTCTTCGTTCCGTCCGTGCTTGAGAGAACTCCGCTGCGGTCGGTCGCCAGCATCACGTGCGACGACTGGCGCGGATCGATCATCACGTCATTCACGATGATGTTGGGGTCCGTAACCCGCTTCCATGTCTTGCCCGCGTCCACCGTCTTCCACAGGCCTTCGGTGGTACCCGCATACACGATGTTCGTATCGTTTGGATCCTGTTGCAGCACACGTGTGCGCCGTGCGGAAAACGGCATTCCCTGGATCTTATGAAACAATTCCGCTGCCATCTCGCTCTTATAAATTCCGGAACATGCGCTTAAATAAACGACCGAGGAATTCTTATGGTCCACGATGATCGAGAACACGTCTGAATCGTCGATCACTCCGTTTTTGATCGAATGCCAGCTCAGGCCGCCGTCATTCGTCTTCCACGCCAGGTGCCATGTGCCTGCGTAAACGATGTTCGGATCGCGCGGATCGATGGCCAGCGACTCGATATTCTTGATCTCGGCATGGGCCGCCGGAGACATTCGTTCCCATGTGTCTCCACCGTCCTTGCTGCGAAAGACGCCGTCCAGAGCACCCGCAACCAGAACGCGATGATCGGAAGGCGCAATGGCCAGGGCGCGAACGGACTTGCCGTGCATCGGCGCGAGTTCCTGCCACGTCTTGCCTCCATCCCGTGAACGGAACACGCCGCCCGCCTTCACCTGCTCCTCAACGCTCCAGGTGGCCACGTACATCCGTTGCGGATCAACCGGATCGATCTCAATGTGATCGAGAACGTAGTCGTTGCCGGCCCCCAGTCGCGCATAACGCGTCCAGCTACGGCCCGAATCGTTGGACACGTACAATTGGCCGGCGCTGGTGCCGAGAAAGATACGGTCGGGATTCTTGGGATCATAAGCAAGACGGCGAGCGTCGCCACCGTCGGGTCCCAACGCAACCCACTGGGCAGCCGCCCGCAGGGAAACCATGCACAACAGCAGCAGAACCGTCGCCGCACTGATGCGAGTCCAATATGTCTTCAAGCATTTCTCTCCTGGCCGTGAATTCTGAAGCATAGCGCGAAGTGGATGCTCACTGATTTTGGATGAATTTCCAAAAGATGAAAGTTACTGAAGTCCCAAAGAAAGAGGCCGGTTGGCCACTCACCACGGCTTTCGTGTTGAGCTATGCCAACCGGCCCGATAATACTCCGAACGGGTTACTGCTTCTTCGGAGCAGGCTTCTTCACAACCTTCTTGGCCACCGGGTGGTCCAGGATCGGCTGCACGGCGGTTTCGTCCACGGGAGTCGTATCGGGTACGTTGAAAGTCGCACCGGCCGGAACGATGTAGATCTCAGCCTTGTTTCCGGGGGCAGTGCCCGTACGGGTTTCAATGCGGCTAGGATCGATGCCCTTCTCCGCGGTCAGGTAGTACTTCGTGTCCACGGCGCGAAGTGCCGGCAGATTCTTCAGCTTCAGCTTCTTTACCAGCTTCTCTTCCGAAGGATCCATGGTGCCGACAATTACGGCCTTGGCATCGGGCTCACGCTGTAAGCGCAAGGCCACGTCGTCAAGGATAGCCTTCGCGGTGTTATCCACGCGCCAGGGCTTCTTCTCGTTGGGGAACACGATTTCGTTCAGTTTGCTGGCCTGTGGCGGCGGCGGCGGTACTTCGACGTTGACGCTCGCAGAGCAGTTGGCGCTAAGGCCACGATCATCCGTGACTACGCCGTTTACCGTAATCGGACCGGCAGGCGCGCCCGCCGTATCCAGAGTCACCGTCGCGCCCGTGCCCGTCACTCGGCCACCCGTGGTGGTCCATGTGTAGGTCAGCGGACGATTGTCGGGGCTGCTGCCCTGAGCCGAGATGGTAGCCGAATCACCCGAGCGAACCGTCGTCGGGCTGGCGCTGCACGACAACACCGGTGGATGCTTCGGCGGTTCGTTCACGGTAAAGGTCGAAGAACACGATGCGACGTTGTTCTTCTTCGACTTCGGGTCGGTTGCGGTCGCAGTCACCGTGTACGTGCCGGGAGCCAGCCCGGTAGTGTCGATGGTAGCGGTCGTTTCCTTGCCAGTTGCTTTGCCGCCCGTGCTCTTGAAGTCGTAGGTGAGCGTGTGTTTCGGATTGAAGCCGGAAGGATTGATGCTGACCGTGACCGGTTCACCCGCCATCACTGCCGAGGGCTGCGCCGCCGAGCAGGAAGCGGTCGGAGCGGGAGGCACACCGGTGCCGAACTTGAACACAACGCCGCCCTGCAAGCGAGCGCCGTTCATATGTCCCACGCCTAAGCCGCCGTTGGTGCTGAATTGCTGACGGACATAGTCGGCCTGGATGACGCGCCACGAAACGTGCTTCGTGATGTCCATATCCATGCCGCCGCCAGCGGCGACTTCCAGCCCGTTGACGGCGTTGGTGAAGGACGGGGACACGCGTCCCAAACCGACGAGAACTTCAGCGAAAGGCGTCATGTGTTCGGTGCGGTAGAAAAGCTTTGGACCGCCCAGAACGCTGGTTGTGTCGGCTTGCGTGCTGTTGAAGTGTCGGTTGAAATCGGCAGTCACGCCAAAAAAATTGTTGAGGTTGAACGTGACGCTGGTTCCAAAACCACTCTGGCCATTCAGCTTAATCGTGGGGCCACCGGGGATTGTTGTTGTCACGCCCGACACCGTGACCGGTACCCCAATCTTTCCTGGGCTCTCCCAGGAGTAGCCACCGAAAATGTCAACTTTTGACTTTTCCTGAGCGAGCGCCGAAGTTGTTGCAGCGAACAGCAGCGCAAGCGTCAGAGCGAGAACCACCCGCTTGTTGAAATTCTGAGACATGCAAAAATCCTCCCTAAATGCAAACCGCAGTAAAACTCAATGTTGACCGAATAAAAAACTGAGGAACATCTCACAAGTATCCGAATAGGATTGTACTGCAATCGGCTGTCCTGTAAAGCCTAAATGCCACAATTCATGATGTTTACCAGCAATGCACCACTTTGCGGCCGAACCGCCCACATGAGTTATAGGCCTGAGTTCACCGGCGGGATCGCTCAAAATGCTCAAGACGCGCACAATTATTCTGCGTCGGCGCTTGGCATTCGCAAGCCTCGTGACTTCTTGCAAGTTTGAATATGGCCCCCATGTCTGCGTAAACTGGCTGTGAGTCACTCGAAGCTCGCCCTTGCCCGCGCGCTTGCTGGCAAACCGATGCACCGGCCCTTACAATTGCATCTGATTGAGGCAGTTACTCGGAAATGATTTCTGCCCTACCACCGGCATTGTTCGGTATTGTTAATCGCGTATGAGCCAAGAAAAAGTTCTGATCGTTGAAGATGAAGTGAACGAGCGAACCGGCCTGGCGGAACTCATTTCCGCCTGGGGCTACCGCACAGACACCGCCAGCGACGGCCTTGAGGGACTGGAAAAGGTCACCGCGTGGTCTCCGGCCATTGTCATCACGGACCTTAAAATGCCACGCATGACCGGGATGGAACTGCTCGAACGCATCGGCGAACAAGTTCCCGTTGTCGTCTTCACCGGGCAGGGCAACGTGGACGAAGCCGTTTCGGCCATGAAACTTCGCGCCTACGATTTCATCGAAAAACCGCTGAATCCCAGTCGTATCGCCCGTTTGAGAAACGATTTACAGAAGGCGACTCAACAGCGGCAGGATAAGGTCGAGAACGAGATCTACCGGCGCACTCTGCGCGACAAGGGCGTTCTCGGATCGCTGGTCGGCTCTTCCCGCCAAATGCAGGAGCTATTCCGGTTGATCGAGCAAGTAGCCCCCAGCACCGCTTCCGTGCTGATTACAGGCGAAAGCGGCACGGGCAAGGAACTCGTCGCACGCACGATCCACGAACTCAGCCCGCGCAAGGGCAAGCCTTTTATCGGGATCAACTGCGCAGCCATTCCCGAAACGCTGATTGAGAGCGAAATCTTCGGCCACGAGAAAGGAGCTTTCACCGGCGCCCTGGAACGCCGCACCGGCTGCTTCGAACTGGCCGAAGGCGGCACGCTGCTGCTGGATGAAATCGGTGAAATGCCCGTTCCCACCCAAGCCAAGCTGCTTCGCGTGCTCGAAGACCGCAAGTTGCGCCGCCTCGGCAGCAGGGTCGAGACTTCCGTGGACGTTCGCGTTCTGGCCGCGACCAATAAAGTACCGGAAGAAGCGGTCGCCAACGGAGAACTGCGCAACGACCTCTACTACCGCCTGAACGTGTTCAACATCCATATGCCTCCTCTGCGCGAGCATAAAGAGGACATCTCCGAACTCGTTCTATCTCTGCTGGCCGACATGAACGCCAAGCACGGCCGCAACATCGGAATGGTGTGCGAGCCGGTTATGCAGATGTTTCAGGATTTTTCCTGGCCCGGTAACGTTCGCGAACTCCGTAACGTGCTGGAGCGCGCCGTCATCGTTTGCAACGGTTCCATTATCGAACCCACGCATCTGCCTCCTGGCTTTGGCCAGGCCTCGCAGAAACTCCCGGTCCATGAGGCGAACGCCGTTCGCGTTCAGGTTGGCACCACGGTCGAGGAGGCGGAGCGCCTGTTGATCTTCAAGACCCTGGAAACTACCGGCAACAACAAAACGCGCGCCGCCGAAATTTTAGGCATCAGTCTTAAAACGCTGCACAATAAGCTGAAGGAATATGGGACCCAGGGAGTCCCCATTGGGTAGAGATTCAGGTAGGGCACGGCTTCAGCCGTGCCGTAAGGCTTGCGAAATCCGTGGGGCTTTAGCCCCTGAGGTAGAGGCAACCTGATTTCCGCTATGAAGCTTCTGCGACTCAAGACGAAACTGGTGCTGGCGATCACCGCCATGGTGGTCGCGCTGGTCGGCGTGTTCGCTTCCATCTATGTCGAGCAGACCGTTCGCACGCGCGTGAACGAAGCCTATATCGATGCCGATTTCGTGGCGCACCAGGTCCTGAACGCCGCCCGCGAAGCGCTCGAAATCGATCTCAACCCCACCAAGGTTGACGTCAATAATCCGGAAGCGGTCAAAGAGGCCATAAAGAACTCGCTCGAGAGCGACCCCGGCCTGAATTCCTTGCTTCAGTCCGACGTCGGATACTCGCCGATCGTCTATGACGTTTCGATTGTTGACACCAACAACATCTCCCTGCTGCATACCGACTCCGACCAGCAAGGGCAGCAGGCGCCCGAGCGTCCGCAATTTGACGCGATTCAGCGCGGAGGTTTTTGGCGGCAAATCCGCATCGTCTATGGCGCTCCTAAAGTCTATGAAATCCGCTTGCCTCTGCAACGGGCGGACCAGCCCTTCGGAGACGTGCGCGTCGGCCTCTCCACGGTGCTGCTGAAAAGCGACCTGCAGCCCCAACTGAATCGCGCGCTCATCTTCTCGGCCATTGCAATCTTCGTTTCCCTGTTGCTGGCCGCCGGACTCTCCAATTTCGCGCTGCGTCCGCTCAAGGCGATTGACCGCCGCCTCGACCGCATGACCGCCGGTGACATCGAGATCGTGCCGGAAAGCGTACACCGCCGCACCGACGAGTACGGCGTTGTCACCACGAAAATCGATCGCCTCGGCCGCCAGATGCGCGACGTGAAAGAGGTGTTCTCCGCCCTCAAGGAAAATCTCGATCAGATCATGGCCAACCTTCAGGATGGCCTCATGCTCTTCACCAAGGACTCGCGCGTCGTCCTGGTCAGCGCGTCTGCCGAACAATTCGTCGGACGTCCTCGCCGCGAAATCTTGGGCTGTCACGTCGACGAAGTGTTTTCCGATCACACGGCGCTTAGCCGCATGGTTCTGAGAGCGTTCAACCACCACGATTCCGTGGCCCAGGCGGAGGTTGAAAACGCGCAGGGCCGCCGCACAGAAGTCTCCATCGACTTCATCGAGGAACGCGGCGAGAAGATTGGCGCCCTGCTTACCATGCGCGACGCCGAATCCGTGCGCACCATCGAAGACGAGATTGAACTCTCGCGGCGCCTGGCCGCCATCGGGCGCCTCACTTCCGGCGTCGCCCACGAAGTCAAGAACCCGATCAACGCAATCGTCGTTCATCTTGAGGTCTTGCGCGAAAAACTGCAGCAACTCGATCCGGATACGCGACGTCACATGGATATCATTGGCAGCGAGATTCAGCGGCTCGACCGTGTCGTCTCGACCCTCGTCGATTTCACTCGCCCTGTCGAGTTGCGTCTGGCCGACATGGACCTGCGATCGATCGTCGACAAAGTGGCTATGCTGGCCGCGCCTGAGGCCGCAACACATGGCGTCACAATCGAGCGCCACGCGCCCGGCGCTAATCTTCCGGTCAAAGTGGATGCCGACCTCGTGCAGCAAGCGGTACTCAACGTCGTCCTCAACGGATTGCAGGCCATGTCCGCTGGTGGGGTGCTGCACATCGGGACCGCACGCGAGGAAGGCGCCGCGCAGGTCTCCGTCCACGATCAGGGCGGTGGCATCCAGCCGGCAATCCGCGACAAAATTTTCAATTTATACTTCACCACCAAACAGAAAGGGAGCGGCATCGGATTGGCCATGACCTATCGAGTCATGCAATTACACAATGGCTCGGTCGATTTCGATTCCATCGAAGGCCAGGGCACGACGTTCCGTTTGCGTTTTCCATTGCTGGAATCGCGCAGAGATCTCCCGGAAGAAACAACGGCCCAAGAACAAGTCGTATAGAATCTGGACGGGTATTCAGGTATTCAGGTATTTAGGTATTAGGTATTTAGGTATTTAGGTATTAGGTATTAGGTATTAGGTATTAGGTATTAGGTATTAGGTTCTGGGTATTTAGGTTTTCGGTTGTGGTATTGGGCTTTTAGGTTTTAGTCTGGATCTTAGGTTTTTCGATTTTACGTTTTTACGTTTTTACGATTTTACGTTTCCTAAAATGACTCGTCGCACAAAACTTTTCGCGGTTCTGCTCTTAGCTGCGCTGGCGGCGCTGAGCGCCTGCAAGAAGAACAAACCGCCCGTACCGCAACCGCAAACTCAGGCTCCTACCATTACGCAGCCGCAGCCCCCGGTGCCGCCTTCGCAGCCTGAGCCTGAGCCGCAGCCTCCCGCTACGACGACCACAACGCCGCCGCCCGCGCAGAAACCGTCGACAGCGACCGTCACGAAACCAAAGACGCACAAGCACCCCGTCGCCAAGAAAACCGCGCCAGTGCCGGACAAAAACAAGACCACGGTGAAGGAAGGCGGCGACAATGCGCCCTCCGGTCAACTCTCCGCGGGAATTCCTCAGGACGAAGCCACTCGCCAGCGCCAGTCCGCGGCGCAGTTGCGGCAGAATACCGAGAACAACCTGCGCGGCATCACACGCCAACTCTCTTCCGACGAGCAGTCCATGGTACAGCAGATACGTTCATATCTCGCCCAGTCGCGAACCGCCGATAACGACGGCGACATCGAGCGCGCCTACAATCTCGCGGTTAAGGCTAGTCTTCTCTCGGGTGAGTTGATAAAGCGCTAGACAGGGATTGCTGAAGGTTTCTTGGCTGATTGCGCTTTCATTGTGGCAGAGCGGCTGAACCCACGCGTACGCTGGGGTTCGTAACTTTATGGTTCGTGATCTTGTTCTCGGGCGGCGGCGCATCCGGATCCACCGCGCTTGCCTTTACCGTTAGCTTTGCAGGGACGATGATCAGCCTGGGCAGCTTACCATCGGTCCTGCGGAATTCCTTCAATCCATCCATTGAGTCGATGTGCAGGTACTCCTTCAGGAAAGTGCCGCCAGGCATATCTTCCACCTTCAACTCGTCCGGCGCATCGAATTCGTCCTGCGTGGCGAGAATGAGTTGTTGTTCGCTGCGGAAATCATCGTGCAACTCGGGATCGAGCACGATGGCGAAATACACGTCCCACTCAACCGGTTCCGCTTTGAGCGGCACCCGGCTGAGTATCTCGTTGTGAGAATATTCCTCGGCACCGGCAGCCACGTACTGCGTACCCGGCGCGACAATGTAAAGATTCGGATGTCCATCGCGCGGCCTCTCGCGCTGCATTTGCGCAAAGATGTTCCACGGACCGATTTTGAAGTCGCGGCGGCCCGGAACGTATTTCATTTCGATGGTTTTCCCGTCGCAATAAGCCGGCCTTGGCTGGCCTTGCGCATTGCTCTCTGCCGAAAGCGGCACGGCCCCGTGCGCGGTTCCCGCCAGCGCACCAGCGCACAGCACTGTGCAAACCACGCGTTCGGCAACGACGGATAAGCCTGCCAGATGCAATCTCCCTGAGCACAAAATTGAATAAGACCTACTGAAGTTGGATGCACATTACGCCACATCCAGCACGCCTAACTTGGCTCGCCATCCCCACGATTGACTCGTGTCGCGTGATATTCTGAGGTACTTAGTGAGGGTGAGTACTACGCATGTCCGTTAGTCTGGAAGGAAAAGTTGCCGCCGTTTTCGGGGTCGCCAACAAGCGCAGCATCGCCTGGGGCATCGCTCAACGCCTTCAGCAGGCCGGAGCGAAACTCGCCATCATGTATCAGAACGAGCGCGTCCGCCTGGAAGCCGAGGACCTGATCTCCTCGCTTCCCGGCGCGGAAGCTTTTCAGTGCGACGTTTCCGACGACGACGAGATTGACCATCTCTTCGCGCAACTCAAAGCGCGCTACGGCAAACTCGACGTTCTCGTCCACAGCATCGCGTTCGCGCCGCCCGAGGCACTCAAGAGCGACTTCGTCTCAACTTCGCGCGAGGCCTTCCGCGTTGCGCAGGACGTCAGTGTCTATTCTCTGATCGCACTGTGCCGCGGTGCCGCTCCGATTCTTAACGAAAACGCCAGCGTCATGACGATGTCTTATTACGGCGCGGAAAAAGTCATTCCGCACTACAACGTCATGGGAGTAGCCAAGGCCGCGCTCGAAGCCAGCGTGCGTTATCTCTCGTATGATCTTGGCCGCCAGAAAGTTCGGGTGAACGCCATCTCCGCCGGGCCAATCAAAACCCTCGCCGCCCGTGGCATCGCCGGCTTCGGCGAGATGCTCGGTATTCAGGCCGATAAAGCTCCGCTCCAGCGCAACGTCGAAGTCGACGAAGTCGCCAGAACCGCGCTCTTCCTCGCATCCGATCTTTCAACAGGAATCACGGGCGAAACGATCTACGTGGACTGCGGCTACAACATCATGGGATTCTAAGAAATTTTGGAGTCGGTGATTTGGTGAGTGACGATTGAAAATCGCTGATTACTGCGGTTCTAAATCGTCACTCACCAAATCGCCAAATCACCAATTGATTGTTATCTTCCGCTCTTCTTCGCTCACTCGGTCGATGGCAATCTCGATGTCACGGCTGCTGGCAAAGCGAGGAAATTTCTCTCCCCATTCGATCAGCAGAGTGTTGCCCGGTTCCATCATGTCGTCGAGTCCGAGTGTGTCAAGTTCGCGTTCGGTATCGATGCGGTAGAGATCGATGTGATAAAGCGTCGCGCGCGGTCCGCGATATTCATGTACCAGAGTGAACGTCGGACTTGTGACTTCTTCTTCTTCAGCGGCATCAAACGCTTCGGCTATTCCCTTCACCAGCGTCGTCTTGCCCGCGCCCAGATCGCCGCGCAGCAGCACGACTTTCGGCGGCATCAGCAAATCCGCCAGCGTCCGCCCAAGTGAAATTGTCTCTTCCGCCGAATGTGTTACGAATTCTCTTTCCGTCACTGTAACCCCGATGTTTTCAGATGGTGCAGGAAAGGGGCGAGCGGAAGGGGCGAGGGATTAGGGACCAGGGACTAGGGAACGGAGACTGAATCACCGCCCTTGCCCCTAGTCCCTAGTCCCTTCAATCTTTTGCACTACCCCCTCGTCCCTGGCCCCTAGCCCCTTCACTCTCCCTACCGCTTCCGGCAACGCGTCCAGCAGGTCGCCGGCAATCATGCACTGTTCGCCCAGACGCTCACGTGCAACGTCGCCCGCGAGTCCGTGCAAATAAACTGCCGCAATCACCGCGTGGGGGATATCGTTCAGGTTCTGCGCGATAAGTCCACTGACCATTCCCGTCAACACATCTCCTGTGCCGCCGGTCGCCATGCCCGGATTGCCGGTCGGATTCACCCAGACCGTCCCGTCCGGCAGCGCGATCAGCGTTCGATGCCCTTTCAGGACCAGGATCAGCCTGTGCTCTTGCGCGAACTTGCGCGCGATCTCGATCCGATTGCCCTGTATTTCTTTGGTCGCGAGTCCCGTCAGCCGCGACATTTCGCCCGGATGCGGCGTCAAAACCAGCGCCCTCGCGCCACCGTCAAGCAAATCGGATCGGCCTTCAAACGCATTCAATCCATCCGCATCGATCACCATCGGAGCCTTGCTGCGCGCGACGTCGCGTGCAACAACCGCCCGCACGAACTGCGCCGTGTCTTCGTTTCGTGAAATCCCCGGCCCTATGGCTATGACGCTCTTGCCCGCGGCAATCGCATCGAACCTGCCGTACTCCAATGCGCCCAGTGCGATCGTGCCCGCATCCGTATCCTGCAACGGTTCGGTCATTAACTCGAACGCGTAGCCGGCAACAGTCGGCAGCGCTGACTTCGCGGTCGCAACCGTCGAGAGCCCCGCGCCCGACCGCAGAGCCGCCATCCCCGCCATCGCCGCCGCCCCTGCTTTCCCGACCGATCCCCCGACAATGAGAGCATGACCGTAAAGGCCCTTATGCCCGTCCAGCGTGCGCGGTGCAAACAGCGCGGCAATGTCATGCGCTGTGATCAGGTTCAGTTTCAGCTCCGATTTGATCGCATCCTCAGGAGATCCGATGGGAGCGCAATAGATCGGCCCGCGCGTGAGTTCGCCGAACACATGAACCGGGCGTGGCGCGGTGAACGTAATGATCACGTCGCTGCGCGCGATCACACCGGCCTGAGGCTGAAACGCATCCGACTCCGCGCCCGATGGGATATCCACCGACACAACAGGCGCGCTCGCTGCATTGATCGCCTCAATCCCTTCCGCGTAAAGTCCCTGCACGGGAGGACGAACGCCTGTGCCCAGAATCGCGTCAACGATCACGTCAGCCTTCAACAACGCCGGCACAAGCCCGCGCTGCAACTCTTCAGACGATGTGACGCAGACCTGGTGCCCCACGTTCGCGCAGCTAACGTGGGGAATTTCCCCTAACGGTAGCGCCATACGTTGCAGCATCACGGCCGCGTCTCCACGGACGTCTTTGGCTTCCGCCAGCAGAACGACGACGACTTCCCTTCCGGCTTCACTCAGCTTGCGTGCCGCGACGAATCCGTCTCCGCCATTGTTCCCCTTGCCACAGACCACAACGAAGCACCGCGCCTGCGGAAATTCCCGCATGGCAATTTCGGCCACGGCCGTCCCGGCATTCTCCATCAGCGTGCGCGACGGTATGCCGTATCGCTCGCTAGTAGCGCGGTCAATCGCTCTCATCTCTGCTGTAGTGACAATCTTCATTTCGACTTGCATTGCTTCGGTTTTAGGTTTTAGGTTTTAGGTTTTTTCCGATTTTCCGATTTTCCGATTTTACGTTTTTACGTTTTTACGATTTTACGATTTTACGATTTTCCGTTTTCCCGCTTCTTCTTCCAACCGCCGCAGTCCGTTCTGATCTCCCATCGCGATTAGCACGTCGCTCGCCTCCATGACGTCGTCGCGCGTGGGAGTAATCATTTCTCCATTGCGCTTGATTGCAAGAATGATGACGCCCATTTCGTTGCGGATGTGCGAATCGGCAATCGAGACTCCGGCAAAGCGTGAACCCTGGTTCACCGCGATCTGCGCGATCTCCAGGTCCTTCCCCAGATGAACCGTTGCGCTGTCCAGAAAGTCGAGCACATGCGGACGGAGAAACGCCTGCGCGATCCTGTGACCCGCAAAATGATAGGGCGAGACGACCGTGTCCGCGCCAGCCGTCTTAAGGTGTTTTTCCGCGTCTTCTTCGCTGGCCCGTGCGATGATCTTGAGCTTCGGGTTCATGGCGCGGGCGTTCAGCACGATATAGATATTGCTTGCGTCCGTCGTCGTGGCAGCCACCAGCCCGAACGCGCGCTCGATATGCGCCTGCCGCAGCACCTGCTCCTGCGTGGCGTCGCCGAGGATCGTGAGCCACTTCTCCTGTGCGAACTTCGCCATCTTCGGCTCGTTGGTGTCGATCACGACGAACGGCGCGGGTTTGCGGCCAAGCTCGCGGGCAACGCTGCGGCCCACGCGTCCCGCGCCGCAAATGATGTAGTGGCCTTCCAGCCGATCGATGTCGCGCTCCATTTTGCGCCTTCCAAAAAAATCTTTGAGTTCGAATTCCAACAGCGCCTGGGTCAGCGTCCCAATCATCAGGAACAGCAGCGACACGCCGCAGACGATCAGGAAAATGTTGAGGATGCGGCCAGCGTGCGACAGCGGGTGAACTTCCTGGTAGCCGATCGTCGTGAACGTCGTCACGACCATGTAGAGGCCGTCGAACCACGACCAATGCTCGATGAAGTGGAACCCGATGACGCCGATCGCCCCCAGAACAACCAGGGACAACGCAATCACCGCCAGATGTCGTAGCGCTCTCATCCCGCCGCGATTGTATTACCTATCGCGCCGAATCGCGAAGCCTTCGAACCAAAAGTGAAAAGGCCCTCCGCAGAGAGCCTTCTCGAAACGTGACCGAATTCCCTGTTAGTCGCCCGTCACTGGCGTCTTGGCTGCGGTACTGGGAGCCTTGCCGTTCGCGAGTGCTTGCACCCGGCTGTGCTTGCGGCCATAGAAGAAGTACACACCCATTCCGATGATCAGCCAGATGATCAGCCGCAGCCATGTATCCCGAGGAAGGCTCGCCATCATCAAGCCGCTTACCAGAATGCCCAGGATCGGCACGAGCGGCACCCACGGCGTTTTGAACGGGCGGGGCAGATTAGGACGTCGCACGCGAAGGATCCAAACGCCCGCGCAAACGATTACGAACGCGAGCAACGTGCCAATTGAAACCAGTTCACCCAAAATTCCGATCGGAATCAGCGAAGCGAAGATCGCTACAAAGATGCCCACCGTGATCGACGAAATATAAGGAGTGCGGAAGCGAGGATGCACACGGCCAGCCCACTCCGGCAACAATCCGTCTCGCGACATCGAGTAGAACACGCGCGACTGGCCCAGCAACATGACCAGCATCACGCTTCCGAGACCGGCGATCGCGCCCAGTTTCACGAGAATGCTGCCCCATCGGATTCCCGTCGCATCGATACCCACCGCAACGGGATCGGCAACGTTGAGAGCCTGATAGTTCACTACGCCAGTCAGCAAGCCCGAGACGAGGATATAAAGAACGGTACAAATCGCGAGCGACCCAAGGATACCGATAGGCATATCGCGTTGGGGATTTTTCGCTTCCTGAGCCGCTGTTGAAACAGCGTCAAAGCCAATGTAGGCAAAGAAAATTACGGCGGATGCTCGCGCGATCCCCGACCATCCATACTTCCCGAATTCACCAGCGTTGGGCGGAATGAACGGGTGCCAGTTTGCTGCTGCTAGAGCTGGATGTTTCAGTACGAACGCGCCCGCTATGCCGATGAACACGAGAACAATCGAGACCTTAATTATTACGATAGCCGAGTTGAAGTTCGCCGACTCCTGGATTCCAATAATCAGGATCGTCGTTACTACGGCGATGGCCAGAAACGCCACAACGTTGAAAAGCGCCTTTTCGTGAGGCAACGTGCTCGGATCGATCCCAGCAGCCTTGAGCGTTGGCATGACCTTGCTCAGAATCTCCCAGCGATTGTTGTAGAGCACAAGGTCTGTGCCGGGGGTCGCGATCAGCTTCGGCGGCAGATGGATGCCGAAGTCCTGCAGAAAGCTGACCACGTAGCCACTCCATCCCGAGGCGACAGTGGCAGCGCCAAAGGCGTATTCGAGGATCAGGTCCCAACCGATGATCCACGCGAAAATCTCGCCCAGCGTAGCGTAGCCGTAGGTGTATGCCGAACCGGCAATCGGGATCAGCGAAGCGAACTCCGAGTAGCAGAGACCAGCGAAAACACAGGCGATTCCGGCGAGAATAAACGACAGCACGATCGCCGGACCGGCGTATTGCGCGGCGGCGGCGCCGGTGAGCACGAAAATGCCGGCTCCGATGATGGCGCCGATGCCCAGCGTAATCAAGTTCAGCGCCCCAAGGGAACGCTTCAGTGTGTGCTCGCCTACCTCGCTGGATTCATGAAGAATCATGTCGAGTGGCTTGGTTGCGAGCAGGTTCGCCATGTATTTGTCTCCTTACAGTCGTCCTCAAAAATCTTGGTGCCCCACGTTCCGCGAAGCTAACGTGGGTCTTACGCCCCATTCTCCACGGTCTTCCCGCAATGCCAGATCAGGTACACGGGAATCCCGAGCAGAACAATGATCAATCCCGGCCACGTGTACTGGGGCTTATAGCGCAATAATACGACATCGATAAACAATGCCATGAGTATATAGATGGCGGGCAGCACAGGATATCCAAATGCGCGATAAGGCCGCTCGGCGTCGGGCCGTTTCGCCCTGAGTACGAACAGTCCGGCGATTGTCAGAATGTAGAACACCAGCACGGCAAAAATGATGTAGTCCAGCAGTTGACCGTAGCTCCCCGACAGGCACAGAATCGAGCACCATACGGCCTGCACGCCCAGCGACATCGCCGGAGTCTTGTACTTGGGATGCACTTTCGCGACGTTACGAAAAAAGAGGCCGTCCTTGGCCATCGCATAGTAAACGCGGGCCCCGGCCAGGATCATTCCGTTGACGCACCCAAACGTGGACACCAGTACCAGCAGCGCCATCATTGCGCCGCCAATGTGCCCGAACATCACCTGCAAGACCGCAGTCGCAACGCGATCCTCTGACGCATACTGAATGCCCCGCGCAACGATTGTCCCGCCGTTCGGATCGCCGTGCAGCGGCAGCACACTCAGGTAAACGAAGTTGCAGAGCACGTAAACGACAATGACGAAGCCGGTGCCGAGTGCCAGCGAAAGCGGCAAATTGCGCCCCGGATTCTTCACCTCACCCGCCGTGAACGTCACGTTGTTCCACGCGTCCGCCGAAAACAGCGATCCAACCTGCGCGATGGCGACGATGGTCAGCAATCCCACCAGCGTGATCGGTCCGCCGACGCCTACCTGCACCGGATGCCATGTGTGCAAAGCGTTGTGCCAGAAATTGGTCCAGCCCGGACCGAAGTTCGCGGCAATCGCCGTTGCATTTCGCCCTATGACAAGTCCGACGATCACCAGTCCGAACAGGGCCGCAGCCTTGGCGAAGGTGAAAATGTTCTGCACCAGCGCCCCGGTCTTCACGCCGAAGACGTTCACCAACGAAAGCAGCAGAATGATGATGATTGCTACCAGGTTCTGCGTGTTCAGCCCGACGTCCATGTTCCCGAGCACCATCGGACCAACCGGAATCGCGGGGACGTGCGCGATATGCCATATCCATTTCGTCGCGGAAACGCCGGGAAAGAAGTACCCAAGGAACTTCCCGAAAGCGACGCCCACGGCAGCAATCGTTCCCGTCTGGATTACCAGGAACAGGGTCCATCCATATAAGAATCCCCAGAGCGGGCCAAGCGACTCGCGCAGATAAACGTATTGACCGCCGGCGCGCGGCATCATCGCCGCCAGTTCGCCGTAGGCCAGCGCGCCCGTGATGGTCATGAATCCGGTGACGAGCCAAGCGGCGATCAGCAGCGCCGGAGAATCCACCAGCCGCGCAATATCGGCCGAAACAATGAAAATGCCCGAACCGATCATCGACCCGATCACGAGAGTCGTGGCGCTCGTAAGCCCAAGGCCCTTGACCAGTTGCTGATCTTGCGCCGGCTCAATTCGGCTTTCCGATGGTTTTGTGCTCACGCTGCTCCTCAAGCTGGGATCTCAAGTTTTAGAGACGTTGAACGACTCTACCCTAAAAGCAACTTTCCTGGAAACGGTAAGTTTCGGTACCGTAAGTTTCGGTGCCCCACGTTCCGCCCGATTCGCGCAGCGGAGCGGGCTAACGTGGGACGCTTCTCCGGGCTCAGCCCAGGATTGCCAGAAATTCCTCTACGGCCCGCCGGGGCTCTTTGAGCAAGTCGCCTATGACCGCCACCGAGTCGGCGCCCGAGTCGATGACCGAGCGGCAGTTCGCGCGAGTAATGCCTCCAATCGCCACCAGTGGTTTCTTGGTCAGTGAACGCGCGACGCAAACGCCTTCCAGTCCGATCACCGGGTCAGGATTGGCCTTGCTGGAAGTCGCAAATACCGGGCCTACGGCGACGTAGTCGAGCGGCATCGTATCCGCTTCGCTCACCTGGCTCGGGTTGTGCGTCGAGAAACCGGCGGCGAGGTGATCGCCAATGATAAGGCGCGCCGAGGCGGGCGACAGATCGTCCTGCCCAAGGTGAACTCCGCCGAAACCGGCAGCGAGGCAGAGGTCCGCGCGGTCGTTCATGATCAGTGTGACGTCGCCCAGCACCCGCTTCAGCTCGCGCGCATGACTCAGCACCTGTCTAGCCGCAGCCGTCTTGTTCCGGTATTGCAGCAGGGTCGCGCCACCGGCAACCAATTCTCGCGCGTGATTCAGAATGGCCACCAGCGGATCTTTCTCTGCGGCGAAGCATGAGGCATCGATGATCGGATACAGCCGTGGCAATTTGAATCCAATGTTCATGGCCAATGGGAATGATAAAGAATCGCGAGTGCATGCGCTTCTTCCTTCGTTATTCTCCGTGCCTCCGTGTCTCCGTGGTATGACTATTCCTTCTGCGCCAGAAACCGCTCCATGAACTTCGTATCCATCCTGCCTGCCTGGAAGTCGGGGTCCATCATGATGCGGCGGTGCAGCGGGATGCTCGTGTGTATGCCTTCGACGATGAACATCTCCAGTGCGCGAGACATGCGAGCGATGGCTTCGCCGCGGTCCTTGCCTCTCACAATCAGCTTCGCGATCAGCGAATCGTAGTACGGAGGAATCACCGCGTCTGAATACGCCGCCGTGTCCACGCGAACGCCGGTACCTCCCGGCGGATTCCACACCGTGATTTTTCCCGCCGACGGAGTGAACTTCTCCGGATGCTCTGCGTTGATGCGGCATTCGATCGCATGGCCGCGATGCACCACCGGCCCGCGCAACACTTCACTGAGCTTCTCTCCGGCGGCAATCAGGATCTGGCTTTTCACCAGGTCAACGTCGGTGACCATCTCGGTCACAGGATGCTCGACCTGTATGCGCGTGTTCATCTCGATGAAATAGAGTACGCCGTCCTCGTCCATGAGGAACTCCATCGTGCCGGCATTGACGTAGCCGATGGAACTCAGCGTCGAACTGACCACCTTGCCCAGGGACGCGCGAAGTTCCTGCGAGACGCCCGGAGACGGCGATTCCTCGAGAAGCTTCTGATGCCGCCGCTGTATGGAGCACTCGCGCTCTCCGAGGCTTTGCACGTTACCGTGAGCGTCGGCAAGGATCTGAAATTCGATGTGGCGCGGGCGCTCGACAAACTTTTCCATATAGAGATCGCCGTTGCCGAAAGCCGCCGCCGCCTCTGACCGGGCCTGGTGAAACAGGTTCGGGAGTTCTTCTTCGCTTCGGATCACCCTCATGCCCCGCCCGCCGCCCCCAGCCGAGGCTTTCACAATTACCGGAAACCCAACCTGGCGTGCCCACTCCATCGCCTCGTCGGCGCACGGAACGATGCCCTCCGATCCGGGCAGGATCGGCACGCCATAACGTTTCATCGTGGCACGAGCCTTTTCCTTCTCTCCCATCAGGCGCGTAATCTCCGGCGGAGGCCCAATGAACTTAATGCCGCAGGTCTCGCATACTTCCGCGAAGTTCGCGTTTTCGCTCAACAGTCCATAGCCGGGGTGAATCGCGTCCACATTGGCGATCTCGGCCGCGCTGATCACCGCCGGGATATTGAGGTAGCTGTCGGCCAGCCGGGGCGGCCCGATGCAGATGGCTTCGTCGGCGAACCGTACGTGCAGCGAGTGGCGGTCTGCCTCGCTATAGATGGCTACCGCCTTGATGCCCAGTTCCTTGCATGCGCAGATCACCCGCAACGCGATCTCGCCACGATTGGCTATCAGTATTTTCTTGAACATGAAAGAGTCAGTTACAGTACCGGAATCCCCGCGACGCAACCAAGCGCGCGCTGTGAGCTGAAAGAGGGCGGCCCTTTCGCCGCCTTTCGAAAATGTTCTATTTTACCCGGATCGCAAACAGCGGTTGACCGTACTCGACCGGCTGGGAATTGGCCATCATGATCTTGACGATCTCGCCCGCCGCGTCGCTTTCGATCTCGTTCATCAACTTCATCGCTTCCACGATACACAGCACCTGTCCCACCTGAACATGGTCGCCCACTTTGACGAAGGCAGTGGATCCGGGAGAAGGCGATTCGTAATAGGAACCGACAATCGGAGACCGCACAATGTGCAACCCGGCTTCTTCGGCTATTGCCACCGGAGTTATCGGAGCGGCTGGAGCCGACGGGGCCGGCAACGGCGCCGCCGAGGCTTGCATCTGCGGAGCAACCGGCACCGCGGCCGTTTGCGGCGCATTCGCCATCTGAGCCATCTGAACGCCGGACAAATGCGAGTCCGCGCCCCTCTTGACGCGCACCTTCACGTCACCCCGCTCGAGCTCGAACTCCGCTATATCTTTCTCGACCAGGAACTCAATCAGTTCCTTGATTTCTTTTTGATTCATTGCTGTCTGGCGCTCTCGTCACGCCACTCCCGTCTCGCCGTCACGCGGCACGATATAAAAATAACCTGAACCAGAGATGCCGCAAAGCACCCCGGCGACACTCATAACACGACCAAATCCTTTGGCGCTTTCGTCAACACTTCACAACCCGACGCGGTGACCAGCACCATGTCCTCTATTCTTACCCCACCCTGGCCCGGGACATACGCTCCCGGTTCTATGGTAATGACCATGCCCGGCTGCAACTTGTCCTTTGTGGCGCGGGCGATTCGCGGGGGTTCGTGAATCTCCAGACCCACGCCATGTCCGGTTGAATGTGTGAAGTACTTTGCCAAACCCGCCCGCTTCAATACCCGGCGCGCGGCTTGATCCACTTTGGCGATCTCCACCCCAGGAGCCACCACCTTGATCGCAGCCTGCTGCGCTTCCCGCACGGCGTTATAAAGGTCTCTGTCAGCCGCGGATATCCGGCCAACATGCACCGTACGGGTCATATCAGAGCAGTAGTGCGTGAGTATAACACCGAAGTCCATGAGGACGAACCCATTACGTGGGATCGCCGCGTTCGACGCGCATCCATGCGGCAACGCCGACCTGCCGCCTCCGGCAACAATCGTTTCGAACGACATTCCGGACGCGCCTGCGATTCGGGCTGCGTACTCAATCTTCGCCGCAACCTCGGTTTCGCGCACGCCCGGACCCACGGTTTTCAGCGCAATGTCCAACAATGAGGTCCCAAGGTTGACCGCCTCGCGTATGCGTTCGATTTCCTCAGGCTCTTTGATCACCCGCAACTGCTCGATCAATCCACTTGTTTCGCGCAGACGCGCCTTCGACGGCGCCATGTGTTTCAGAGCCGATCGCAGGCTCACGCTGATGTGATCTGCCTCGATCCCGACCGTAATTGCTCCCGCCTTGTGCGTCCACTTCGCCGCCGCGGCCAGAGCAGGGCCTTTCGCGATCACGACTCGGGCGAATTTCACCTGCTGGCGAGCCTGCTCGGTGTACCGGCCGTCCGTGAAGAAGGCCCATTTGCCATCGACTGCCGCCAGCACCCCGGCGCTGCCGTCGAACCCGCACAGATAATGCACATTGGGCATGTGCGTGACAATCAGCGCCTCCAGCCTGTTCTGCCTCATTACATTGGCTGCGCGCTTCTGCCTTCCTTCGTAATCCATAAGACCTGTCCCTTCCTGTTGTGGCAATCGTAAGACCTGAGCTGGAGGTCTACGAAAAATCGGCCTCCAGCTTGCCGCCGGAGGCCGTCAGTTCGCGATCCAAGGAGGTGTTACGTTTGCACAATCTTAGGAGTAATGATGAAGATGAGTTCCTGCGTCGAATTATCCACGGTCCGATGTTTGAACAGGTTACCAATCACCGGCACATTGCCGAGGAAAGGAACCTGGTCGGTTGTCACAGTGTTCTGTGTCTGAATTACGCCGCCAATCATGACCGTTCCGCCGTCGGTAACAAGCACCTGAGTCGTCGTCTGCTGGGTCAGGAATACCGGATTGCCCTGTATCATATTGCTGAAATCCGCCTGAGTGTTCTCGATATCGACGTTCAGGAAGATCGTATTATCGATCGTGATTTGGGGCGTGACCGTCAATCGAAGCAGAGCTTCGACGTAGGTGACCGTTGGCGGCCCCGATAACTGGGCCTGGGTCGTGATCGGAATCTTCATGCCCTGCTTAACAATGGCCTGAATATTGTTCTGAGTCACCACGTGAGGACGGGAGAGTATTTTCAACAATCCGCGTTTCTCGGCCGCCGCTAAAATCAGGTCAACACGATAGTTGCTGGTTTCGTTGATGAACGACAACCCGCTGGTTGGCGCGCTTGGCAGGAAATTGCCGATCAGCGGAATCGCTGCCTTGTTCGACGTACCCATGATGTATTTTGGAGCGTTGGCAATCCCGCCAATCGGGCTATCGCCCACGGCTGACGCACCTCCCACGGCCGTCGGGCCATTACCCCAGCCCGCTCCGATCTGTGTGCCGATATCGCGTTTGAAACTGCGGGTAGCGGCGACGACGCGCGCTTCGATGTCAACCTCCCGCGTTTTGCGGTCCAGTTGCACGATCAAGCGGTCCACATCCGGAATCACGTTCGGAATATCCTGGATCACAAGGGCGTTCATTCGGTCATCAGCGATGATGTCCCCGCGCGCCGACAGCAGTTTCTTGACGGACGGAAGAACGTCCTTCGCGTGAGCGTAACTCAGGAACCGTGTCACGCTGACCTTCGGCACTGCCAGAGCTTCCGCTTCCACTTGCAAACGCTTCGCCTGCGCTTCTTTGCGCAAGCTGTCCATGGTGGCGATGCGCAAAACATTGCCTTCGAGCTGCCGGTCAAACCCGTTGTTTTTCAGGACGATGTCTAGGGCCTGGTCCCAAGGCACATCGTCGAGAACGAGAGTAAGCGTGCCGCTGACGCCAGGGTCAAGCACCACGTTCAGCCCGCTGATCTCGTGGATCAGACGGAAGAAGTCTTTAACGTCAACGTCCTTCAGGTTTACCGAGATCGGCTCGCCCGTATAGGCAGGTTTCGCAGCCGTCTCTTGCGACATCTGAGTTGGAGGCGCGAATGCCGTTTGTGGCGCAGGTTTCTGCTGCGCTGGCGATTGCGCCTCGGCAGCAACAGAGGCTTGCTGCGCCGAAGTTTGTGCGCTTGAATTCGTTTCGCCGGCGAATTTCTTGTCTGTCGCCGTCCCCGGGTCGCCGTTTTCCTGCTGCTTCGTCTGGTATTTGGGTTCAACGAAAACGACCGATTTGGCTTCTGGTTTGTCCTCCGGTCCGCCCTTGGGTTCGACTTCGGAAGCGCTGCTCGAAACCGGGGCCGTCGCGGTATCCGCCACTTCTTTCAGGACTACCGGCTTTAAAACCGCCACCTTCGTTTCCGTCGAAACAGGCTGTTGTACCGTCGGCGCTGGCGTGACGCTCGCGGCGGCTGTCGCTGCCGGGCGCAATTTCAGGATGAGCTTATTGCCCACGACGCTCAACTCGTAATCGTGAGCCGAAAGCAGGTCCACCACCACTCGCGTGACTGGAGGATCGACTTGGAACCGTGCGGTTCGCACGCTCTTCACGTCGTCCGAATTCACCGGGATCATCGGAGTGCGCTGCGCCAGTTGCGAGTTCGCGATGTCCATCACGATCCGGTCCGGCGCCGTTAGCTTCAATACTTTTGCCGTCATCGGCCCCGTACCGGTGACTTCGACGTTCATGGGCTTGCCCCGAACCACGGACACGCTTCGGATCTTCACGACCGCGCTTGGGGTGGGCAGTTTCGCCGGCAACTCGGAAGAACTTTTCGCCACCGGCATCGCCGCGGGCTTCGCCGGAGGGGCAAGCGCAGCGGCCGGTGCTGCGTTCTTTGCCACGATCTTCACTTCAAGTCCGCCCGTCGCCAGTGTGGTCTTGACCTCCGCGTCGGGAGCGACTCGCAATTCCACTCGGGCTACGTCCGCGCCGTTCATGCCCTTATACCCGACAACGTGATACGACTGCAGGCCCGGCGCCTGGAGAGTGCGTTCGCTGTCCCTGAATTTGCCAGCCGACACTCCGGTCAAGTCCACCAGCAGCAGGGTGTCGTTCGCCCTGTACTCGTTGTGCCCGAATGCACCGGTCGCCGTCAGCGTGACCGTCGTATTCATGCCCTGTGAAGCGACACTTACGTTCTTCAGCTCCGGCGTTGCGGCAGACGAAATTACGCCTCCTGCCACCAACGTCAGCAAAATACCCACCAGTTGCCTTAGCCTCATCTGCGTCTCCTCACGCGCAAGTGCCGACTCGCTGCGTGTGCGGCGGTCTCTTACAGCCGCCCTGCCCACTAAACCTTGCTTACTAAATCGCCTGACGTTCGCTCTACGCCGCTGGCGTAATTAGGCGCTTAACCACGTCCTTGGTACTCTGTTTTCCCAACCGGTCCACCACCGTCTGCTGAAACACGACCGAGTCCGGATTGATCTTCACCACATGCCCTCTGGCCACCGGGTCGTTTTCATGCAGGAAGTACGTTTTCCTCTGTTGATTCTCCACTAACGCAATCATGCCGGCCTGGGAGCGCACAATGCCCTTCAGATCCATCTTGTCTACGTCAATGCACTTCTTGCCCGTGGAGCAGCCGCTATTCCCGACAGCTTGGCTGCGAATCACCGTCACAAATGGATCGCGATGGCCTCGCAGGTTGTGCACCGCTGCGCTTCCGCCACTTGCCTCGGACCCGCCTTCAGCTCCCTGCTCATTGCTGTCACTCGCTGGCCGCGCGGCACGCTTCGACGTCGCGACGGTCTTCTTCTCTACCTTGCGGTTCGGCTGTGCCATCGTTCTCTTTTGGGCCGGGGCTTTCGAATTCGCCTTGCCGTTCTGCTCATGGCTCTTCGCGCTCGCGTTCCCTGCCACGGCCGTTTTTTGCGAAGCGGACTCGCGTTTCTGCTCCGTTGGCTTGCCGTCGGCGTTCAACAGCTTACGCGTGTCCTTAATCGCCGAAATGGGAGCTTGCGCCCACGCCGCCGATGCCGCCAGCACTAAAACGCAGATTCCTGTTCTGACCGTCATAGTTCCTCTACTTCGCTACTTCTTCGTTGTCTTCGCATTCTTGTCCGACCCTAGCTGCAGCGCGTTGTGACTGAAGAACGTTCTCGTTTCGCACGCTGCAATCACGCTCTCGTCCGGCGCGTATGTGTACGTCCCCTTCGACGCGCCGCTGCCTCCCTTGATCGAACTGAGCTTCAGCCCCGAAACATTGATGATCCGATCAATCTTGCCAACGCGTTCGAAGAAACCGAGCATCGAGTAATACGGTCCGTCTAATTCCATGTCGAACGGCACCTCCGTGTAGTACTCGCGCGCAACCACCGGCTTCGACGTGTACCGCCGTATCTCGATGCCTGACCTTTTTGCCTCGTACTGCATTGCGTGCATAAACTGGTCCGCGTTCTTCTCGTCCGGCACAATGCGCTGCAGGTTCTCCAACTGCATCTGCAGAGCCTCGGTCGTCCGGTTCAGTTCCGGCAGATTCCTTTCATACGGACGCAATTTTTCGTTCTCGGCCTTCTTCGCTTCAAGTTTCAGCTCGTTAGCACGATTCTCGTCATCCTGGCTCTTGAACATTGCGAAATACAGACCCGCCGTCAAAAAGACCAAAACGCCAAAAATGATGCCTAACTGCATTTTTTGCGACATCTCACTGAACTTCGCCATTGTCCTTACCTATGCGCCGCTGTAATTCGGCATTTCCACTTCTGTTCGGTGCCCCACCCTTCCCGAAGGGAGGGTGGGAACAACGCCACTCACCGAGTGCGCCCACGTTTCTTAACTTTTCTTGCCGCCCTGAACCGGCTGCGCTGGCGTTGCCGCCTGCCCGGCCTTTTCACATGTCATCGTGAACGAGAATGCCTGCATTTCTTTCACGCTGGTGTCCTGGACCGTCTCTTTCATCTCCACGGTTTTGAAGTATCCGGTGTTCTGTAACTTTCGCATCAGGTCGGCAACGCCGTGAACGCTGAGCGCCGTGCCTTTCAGCTCGATCGTCGCCCCATCGTCGTTCATCGTGTTCAACCACACTTCGTCGATCGAATTAACTGTCTGTCCGATCGTCGTCAACAACGTCACCGGACCCATTTGGGCCTTGTGCAATTCGTCAATCACATCGACCCGGCGCTTGTAGTCGTCCTTGACCTTCTCCCGCTCCACGTAGCTCGCCTTGACCTCGGAGAGCCGCCGGTTTTCGAACTCCGCGCGGTGCAACTCGTTGTCGATCTTTTCCTTGTCGCGCTGCAATTTCCATCCGTAGTAGCCGTTGCCACCGACCGCCAACGCCACCATGATGAGAGTCCCCGCAAATATCGTGGACACCCCTCCCGTGGCTTCGATCACCGGCTTTTTGCCCGTCTTCGGTTTCGCCGCGCCCAGCAGATTAATCCGGATCATAAGTCTTCAAAACTCCTCAGAGCCAACCCAACCGCAACCGCCAACTGACCGGGGTTCTGCTCGATCAGTTCGTTCCCAGCGTCCTGTTGCGAATAGGCGATCTTCTGGAACGGATTGAGATATTCCACGGGAAGTGCGAATTCGTGCCGCAACGCCTCCATCAACCCCGGCACCTTGCACGAACCGCCCGCCATGTAAATCCGTTCAATATGTTCGCCCCCCGCGGTCGCGCGGAAAAAGTCGAACGTTTTCTGTATTTCGAGAACGATGATTTCGGTCACCTGCTGCAAGATCGGCGCCTTGGCGTCCTCGCTTACCGTCCCGACCTTCTTGCCCAGCTTGAACGATTCCGCGTCCTCATAACTCAGATCGAGTTCCTTCTGCAGCGAGTCCGTGTACTGGTTCCCTCCCACGCTCACGTCGCGCGAGAATAACCATGTCGAACCCTTCACGATCGCGATGTTCATCACGCTCGCCCCCAGGTTCAGCAGCGCCACGGTCGAATTCGGCGACGGATCGTAGTTGTACTCGTAGCAGTTCTGCAGCGCGAAGACGTCTATGTCCACCACTCCCGGCTCCTTGCCGGCCATCGAGAGCACGTTCGTGTAATTCAGGACCTTGTCTTTTTTCGCCGCAACCAGCAGAACGTCCATCTGCCGCCCGCCTTCGTCCGCAAGGATCTGGTAATCGATGTGTACGTCGCTGATGTCGAACGGAATGTGCTGCGCCGCCTCCGTCTGAATGTTCTCCGCCAGTTCTTCATCCGACATCGCGGGCACGCCGATCCGCTTCACGATCACGGAATGGCCGCTCACCGATGTCGCCACTGCCTTCGACTTCATGCCGCTGTCCGCAAAGATACTGGTGATTGCGCTTGCCACGCTGGGACTGTCCATGATCATCGAGTCCACCACCACATCCGTCGCCAGCGGCCCGATGCCGCAGTGCGCGACCTCGATCTGCCCCTTGCTGCGCTTCAGTTCAACCGCCTTGATCGCGCTTGACCCGATGTCGAGCCCTACTAATGTTTTGCTGCCGCCCAGTCCGAACATTTGTCAGCCTCTACTTCTGCCTGTTGCAATCTCGTTATCTTCCATCCGCCCTTATCTTGCGACTGCGGCCGATCGGGGTTTCTTCTTGCCCCTGTTTTCCCCCGCCGTGCTTTCCCGCTCCATCCACTGGTCCAGAACCGTTTTCTTGAAACGCCAGCGGTTGCCGAGCTTGAACGCCGGGATTCGCTCTTCCGATACGTACTTGTAGAGCGCATCGGCGCTCACGCCCAAATACTGCGCAGCCTGGCGAATGTTCATTACTTCTGGTGCTTCGGCCATACATTAGACCTTTCCAAGCTTATAGTCGCGACCCTTTGGTTCATGCCCCTGTTCAAGACAGGCCTACCCTTTAGTCATACCCTTGCAAAATACATCGCGTAGCGATGCCTTTTGCGCGCAAAACTGGCCGCGAACCCCATCCGTCTCTATCTGCAAACGCCCTCTGCCCGCTTTTCGGAGACATTCATCCATCGTAGTCACACGAATGACTTTCAGGTCCCTATCGTCTCGGGGAAAACATTGAGCGTGCTGGTTATATCAAGCGAACTACGTTATGGGAAGAGGTTCTTAGGTTATCTTCTGGTTTCTTAGGTGTTTCATGGGTATGTACCACCGTAACCATACCCGTATTTTCCTCGAAATGTTGGACTTCTCACACCCCCTGGCCCAACATGTTGTGGTATTAAC
The DNA here is from genome assembly GCA_963777415.1 of uncultured Acidobacteriota bacterium. Classification (GTDB taxonomy): domain Bacteria; phylum Acidobacteriota; class Terriglobia; order Terriglobales; family Acidobacteriaceae; genus JAEZPW01. The sequence continues at coordinate 59,428 of CAVZQL010000005.1, read as the reverse complement.
GCATAAAGCTCGGAACTAGGTTTTACTAATCCCGGCCTCTCCGCCCTACTAACGGCTGACAGCTGACAAACTAATCGCTAATTCCCTTCTGCTTCACTAACGGCTGATATCTAACGAACTAACAGCTAATTCCTTGCGGGTTGGGAGGAACTAGGGTCTTACTAATCCCGGTGTCTCCGCCCTGCTGACGGCTGATAGCTAACAAGCTAATAGCTAATTCCCTTCCGCCCTACTAACGGCTAATAACTAACGAACTAACAGCTAATTCCTTGCGGGTTTAGACAATCACCCGATCACCCGATCCGACGACCCTTTGTAAAGAACTGTAAATAGCTTTTGATTAAACAACTTGTCCGGGTATTCTGTGTTCCTACCCAGTGTTCATTGTTGGGACTCCCAGCAACTCACTTTGCCGAGGGAGCGGCGTACCCCACCGGAGGGTCTCATGAAGCTTTGCTATCGTGTTGCGATAGGTACGATTGTCCTCGCCAGCGTCGTTTTCTGCCTTGCGACCGCCGCTCAGGATGAGCCTGGAGCTCGTGGCCGCGCACGTTGGGCCGACCAACCCCATGTAGCCGGAGCCATCACTGCGATTCGCCCGAACGTGTTCGAGGTGCAGACTCAAGACGGCAAGTCCGCAACGGTAAAGGTCTCCTCCGACACGATGTTCCGCAAGAACCGCGCACCGGCCAAGTTTTCCGATTTCAAGGTCGGAGACACCATTCTCGCCATGGGCGAGCAGCAAAAAGACGGCTCCCTGTCAGCCAAAATCGTAGCCAGCGGCTTCGGTGGAGCAGGCGGTGGAGCGCCGGGCGGCCCCGTAGGCGGCATGTCCCCCGAGGATCTCGGTAAGAAGTTCATCATGGGTGAGGTTACAAAGATTGACGAGACCAAACTCACCATCCTGCGCACCGATAAGGTGGAGCAGGTCATCGAGGCGGACGAAAACACCTCCTTCCGCAACGACAAAGGCGAAAGCGTCACTCTCGCCGACATCAAAGTCGGCGACTTCGTTGGCGGACGCGGCGAGTTGAAAAGCGGAACCTTCGTCCCCCAGGTGCTCCGGATTGGTTTACCGCCACAGCGACGAGGGGACCGCAATCCCAACCACCCACCTGATCAAAAGTCCGATTCCAAGTCAGATTCCAAGCCCGACCAGAAATAACCAATGTTAAGACGATTCCAATATCTCGTGACTCTCACCGTCGTGATCCTGGCTGCCACCACCGCCGCGCTGGCGCAAAGCGCTGGAGAAACTCAGCCTCCAGCTCCTGCCGCAACTGGCGGAACCATTCACGGCACGGTACTGTCCGGCACTACGCCGCTTCCCGGCGTGACTATCAGTGCGGCCAATACCCTGACCGGAAAAAAGGTCGTCACCTCGACCGACGTTGACGGCGCGTATTCCCTCACCGTCCCCTCCAATGGCCGCTACGTTGTCCGCGCCGAACTCTCGGCCTTCGGCACCACAACCAAGGAAACGCTGATCAACGCCTCCACCCCGGCCGCTCAGATTGATCTCCAGATGATTTTGCTTTCGCGCGTTCCCAAGCCTGAGCCGCAGGATGCAATGCGCATGGTGCAAACTCTTCCTGGAGCAGGTGGCCAGTCCGCCACCCGCGGAGGCCGTCAGTTGAACGTGGAAGAGTCCGCCAACGGAGCCGAAGGTGCGGCGTTATCTTCCGACGCTCCCTTGCAGGGGATGCCCGCTCTCGCCAACGCACAAGAGGCAACGAACGACTCCGTAGCCGTTTCCGGCGCGATGGGTCAAACGCAAAACCTGGGTCAGAATATCGAAGACATTCGTGACCGCATCGAGGAGATGCGCTCTCGCGGCGAGCTTCCCGGCGGAATGATCGCCGAGGGCGGCATGGGCGGCCCCGGTGGCGGCGGTCCCGGAATGTTCATGCTCGCGCAAGGCGGAGGCGGCGGCCTCCACAGTGGACGCTTCAACGTGAACAGCATCCACGGCTCCGGCTTCTACAACCTCGGCAATGCCGCTCTCGACGCTGCCCCCTATTCCCTGAGCGGCGGTCCCTCCGAGAAACCCGACTATTCTTCCAATCGTTTCGGCGCGACCATCGGCGGTCCATTGAGAGTCCCCAAGCTCTTTGACGCGAGCAAGAGCACGTTCTTCTTCTTCAACATGTTCGGAACGCGCGCCACGACCCCCTCCACCGCGTACTCGCAGGTGCCGACACTGGCCGAACGTGGTTGCCCGCCGGGCGCGACCAGCGCCTCGCAATGCACTCCCCAGGTTCCCGGAGGCACTGTCAATCCGGTCTCGGCCGCGCTGCTCAACTACATCCCGCTCCCCAACGCACCGGGCACGAAGAACTTTGTTTATTCCACATCCGGCCTCAGCGATTCCACCAACATCGCATTCCGGATCATGCACAGCTTCGGGGCGCCTATTCCGGGCAAGAACAAACCTCTCAGAACCAAGGGAAGCAACAGCGTCAACTTCGGACTGAACTACACCAACGGCAACAGCGACATCATTCGGCCGTTCCCGAGCGTCGCCGGCACCACCAATTCGCAAGGCTTCAACGCCAATGCCGGCCTCACCATGAGCCGCAAAAAGTTCACCAACAACTTCCGCGTCCAGTTCAACCAGTCCAAGTCAAAAACGACAAATCTTTACGCGGGCGATACCAACTTTACCGGCAATCTCGCCTGTCTCGGAAACAATGCTGCGCTCTGCATTCCCGGCATTTCCGCAGCGCCCTCCAATTGGGGCATTCCCGGCATCTCTTTCTCGAACGGATTACAGGGCATCAACGATGTCGCCCCCGCCGCGAACCGAAGCCGCACTCTTTCGTTCAGCGACTTCGTCATCTGGAACTATCACAAACACAACGTCCGGTTTGGCGGCGACTTCCGCAGCCTGTGGACGGATATCAGCCGCAACCCGAACCCGCGCGGGACATTCACTTTCTCGAATTCCAACGGCGTCGGCAACGACTTCGCCAATTTCCTTCTTGGACTTCCGGCCCAGGCGACGGTTCAATACGCCTACAATGCCGACGCGTTCCACGCCAACAGTTGGGATCTCTTCGTCACCGACGACTGGAAAGTCGCGCACAATCTGACCTTGAACCTCGGCCTGCGCTACGAATACGTCAGCCCTTTCAGCGAGAGCAATAATCAGATCGCGAACCTTGCCGTGAACCCCGGCTTCACCCAGGTTAATGCGGTGCTCCCCGGCCAGTCTGGATATCCAGTCGGACTCATTCATCCCGACCGCAACAATTACGCTCCACGCATCGGCATAGCCTGGAAGCCTTTCAGCAAAACTGTTGTCCGCGCCGGTTACGGCATCAACTACAACCTCAGCCAGTACCGCAACATCGTTCAGCAATTGGCGCTGAACCCAGGCCTTGCGTCTTCGCCGCTCTCCTTTACGCAAACTCTGACCGCGACGCCGACGGCTCCACTTCTCATTCAGAACGGCTTCAGTTCAAACGTCGTCAACAACACCTACGGCGTCGATCCCAACTATCGCCTTGGCTACGTCCAGTTGTGGAACCTCAATATTCAGCGCGAGCTTGGTGCCGGGACCGTCCTCAACATCGGCTACACCGGCAGCAAGGGCACGGCTCTGGATATGGTTCGCGCCCCCGATCCGACCGTCGCCGGCGTTGCGCCCTTCCTCTGGGAAACCTCACAGGGCTTCTCGGTCATGCACGCCGGCAGCGTACGCCTTCGCAAGCGCTTGCAGCACGGCATGGCCGTTGGCGGCACTTACACTTTCTCGAAGTCCATTGATGACGCGTCATCTATCGGCGGCGGCTCTACTGTCGTCGCGCAGAACGACCTGGATATCTCCGCCGAGCGCGGCCTCTCCAGCTTCAACCAGACCCATCGCTTCACCGGCGACTGGACCCTGGACTTGCCGTTCGGCGACGGCCGCAAGTGGCTTACCGCAGGCGGTCCGTTGGGCCAGATTGTTGGCGGATGGGAATGGAACGGCAGCTTCACCATCGCCAGCGGTATGCCCTTCACACCACAGATTCTCGGCAACACTGCCGCTCTGGCCCGTGGTGCCAACGGCAGTCTCCGCCCCGATGTTAGCGGTCAGCCGATTGCGCTTTCTAACCCGGGCATCTCCGAATGGTTCAACACTGCGGCCTTTATCGACCAATGCACGCAGGTAACCGGCGTTGTGAACTGTCCGCTAGGCACCGCCGGACGCAACACCATCATCGGCCCCGGCTCGCTCGTGTTCAACATGTCCATGTCCAAGAACTTCCCGATCAAGGACATGATGGCCTTTGAAATTCGCGCCGACGCCACCAACATTTTCAACACGCCGCAGTACACCTCCATCGGCACGGTTCTGAGTTGTGAGTCCTACACGGCGCAAGGAGCGTGTGTGCCCTCCACGCACAGCACCTTCGGACAGGTAACCAATGTCGGCAATATGCGCCAAATCAAAATGTCCATGCGGTTCAGGTTCTAATAAAGCTATGAGTGCATACGAAAATCTTGTGACAGAAAAAACATTGTCATTCCGAGCGAAGCGAGGAACCCCTATCGTCGCAACGCTGCCTCGCGTGAGCCAGCACGGGGAATTCAGCCCCGTGGGCAGCCAAACCGAACTCATGGTAATTCAATGACGACACTGCTCAACAAATCGCTCGCTACCTTACTCAGCGCAACCCTGCTGCTCTCGCCGCTCGCGGCCCAGACACCCGCGCCTGCCCCCGCCAATACTGACGACCAACAATCGCAGGGCTTCACCTTCAAGGTGAATTCCGATCTCGTGCTCGTCAACGTCGTCGTGCGCGACAAGAGCGGCAACCTCGTGCGTGATCTCAAGCGAGACGACTTCACCCTGCTCGAAGACGGCAAGCCTCAGCGCGTCGTTTCCTTCGACATCGAAAAGCCCGACAGCGTCGCCTTGGAAACTCCGCAAGCAGGCCCGTCGCAGCAGACGATTCAAGGTGAAGTTCCGCGGATTCTCACCGGCACTGGTGCCCCAGTTACGCGCGAGACCGTGCGTGACCGCCGCCTCATCGTGATCTTCTTCGACTTCAGCTCCATGCAGCCCGAAGAAGCCGAACGCGCCATCCAGTCCGCGACCGATTACGTGAACAAGCAGATGGCCCCCGCCGACCTCGTCTCCATCGTGACCCTCTCCGACTCGATGCAGATCGCGCAGGATTTCACCACCGACCACGACGTGTTGCAAAAGTCCCTGAAGCGCCTCAGTGTCGCCGAAGGAGAGGGCTTCGAGGCCGGTGACACCGGCGACTCCACTGACGGCCAGGACACCGGCGCGCAATACACGGTGGACGATACCGAGTACAACCTTTTCAACACCGACCGCCGCCTCGCCGCCATCTCGTCGCTTGCCAAGGCGCTCGGCAACGTCGAGCAGAAGAAGTCCGTGCTCTACTTCAGCGGCGGCATGGAAAAGACCGGCCTTGAGAACGAGGCGCAATTACGCGCCTCCGTCAACGCCGCCATCCGCTCCAACATGGCGCTCTACACCGTTGACATTCGCGGCTTACAGGCACTTCCTCCCGGAGGCAGTGCCGACAAGGCCTCCCTGCGAGGCACCTCCGCCTATTCAGGAAAAGCCGTGCAGAGCGATCTCGACTCCAACTTCGCCTCGCAAGAAACGCTGACCACGCTCGCGGCCGACACCGGCGGCAAAGCCTTCCTCGACTCCAACGATTTCGGCAAGGCTTTCGCGAAGGTGCAGGACGACACCTCGTCCTACTACGTCCTCGGCTATCGCAGCACCAACAAGGCAATGGACGGCCACTACCGCCGCATCACCGTAAAGCTCAACCGCAGCGACCTGAAGCTCGACTTCCGCCACGGCTACTACGGCCCGCGCGATTTCACCCACTTCACCAAGGAAGACCGCGAGAAGCAGCTTCAGGACGAACTGATGTCACAGCTCTCCATGACCGATCTGCCGATCTACCTCGACACTGCGTTCTTCCGCATGGCCGACGACAAGTACTACGTACCCGTCTCCGTCGTCGTGCCCGGCTCCGCCATCCCGTTCGTGCAGAACGGCGACAAGGACAAGGCCACGCTCGACATCATCGGCACGGTCACCGAAGCTTCAACCAAGTATCCCATCGGCTCCATTCGCGACACCGTGAAACTCGCGGTCGAGTCGCAGCAGGCCGCGCGCCGCAACATCCAGTACAGCAGCGGATTCCTGTTGGCCCCCGGCACTTACAAGTTGAAGATCGTCGCACGCGAGAACCAGCACGGCACCATCGGATCGTTCGAGACGCCGCTCACGATTCCCAACCTGAAGAAAGCGCCGCTCAAAATGAGCGCCGTCGTGCTGTCGACGCAACGCGGCCCGGTCGGCAAACAGAAGCAGAATCCGCTGGCACAGGGCAACACTCAACTCATCCCCAACCTCGCGCACGTCTTCACCTCCGACCAGCAATTGACGTTCTACTACGAGGTGTACGAGCCGGCAAAAGACAAGCGCACTGACGAAACAGCGGGTGCCCCATCCTCGCGCGGCGAGCGTGGGAAGAAAGGCTCGATCCGTTTGCTCACGAACATTCAGTTCTTCAGCGGCAAGGTGAAAGCCTACGAGACACCACTGGTCGAAACCCTCGAACTCAACGCGCCGGATCGCCGGGCGGCTTCGTTCCAACTCGAGGTGCCGCTGTCAAAACTGCGCCCCGGTTGGTACACCTGCCAGATCAACGTCGTCGACGACGCGGGCGGAACATTCCTCTTCCCGCGCATGCCCGTGCTGATCCGCGCATCGCGTGTCAATCCCGCGCCAGCACCCACCCCGGTAGCAGCGACAGCGCCCGCCGGAGCGCAATAACTCGTCTGTGGACGGGGCTGTGCCCCGTCCCAAACTCCGCCCCAATAGAAAAAGGCGCGGTGCTGTCCACGCCTTCGTTTCCCTTTGCGTCCTTCGCGTCCTTTTGCGTTGAATGTTTTCTGACCGCTGACCGCTGACCGCTGATCGCTACACGATCGGCAACGCCAGCGCCGGCTCCACGAGGAAGTCGAACTTATTGATCTCCTCGACCGCCGCCTGCAACTGCTTCGTCCGGCACGGCTCCAGCGTCATCACGAACGGCCGCGCCGTCTTCGGATACCCCGGCTCCTGCAAGACCGCTTCGATGTTGATGCCGTGGTTCGAGAACGCCGCCGCCAGCGACGCAAGAATTCCCAGTCGATCATTGATCACGAACTTCACATACCGCGCCGCTTCGTAGTCGCCCGACGCTGCCACGTCCCAAACGTTGCCATTCGACGACACCGCAGTCGCGCCACGCGCAATCGCCACCAGATCCGAGACAACCGCCACCGCCGTCGGATCGCCGCCCGCGCCGAACCCAGAAAACACGTTGTCGCCGCCGAATTCGCCCGTCGTGACCACCACGTTCTGGCTGCCCTCGATCTTCGCCGCGGCTGATGTCAGCGGCACCAGCGCCGGTTGCACCCATGCCGAGATCCCGTTTGCCTCCCACTTCGCGCGCGACAGTTGCCGGATGGTGCGTCCGATCCGCTTTGCATACGTGAAGTCCAGCGGAGTGATGCGCCGAATGCTCCCCACCGGAATCGATGATTGCGGCACGTTGCATCCCAGCGCCGTTCGCGCCAGGATCACCAGTTTCGCGCACGCGTCGTGCCCATCCACATCATCCGTCGGGTCCGCTTCCGCATATCCCAGCGATTGCGCTTCCGCCAGCGCTTCGTCGAAAGTGATCCCGGCGTTCTCGATTCTTGTCAGTATGTAATTGCACGTGCCGTTCAGCACGCCGCGAATCTCGACGATCCTGTCGCCGCACAGTCCCGTCTCGAGCGCCGGCAGCAAGGGGATTCCGCCCGCCACCGACGCTCCGAACGCCAACTGCTGTCCGTGCTTTTGCGCCAGTGCCAGCAACTCTTCCCCATAAGCCGCGATAAGCTGCTTGTTAGCGGTCACCACCGACTTCCCTGCCTGCAACGCATCGGCGACCAGCTCTTTTGCCGGATGCAGTCCGCCAATCAGCTCGACCACGATATCCACGTCCGAAGCCAGCACGTCTTCGAAGCGTTCCGTCCACTGCACGTCCTTGCGAACCCAGTCCACGCGCTTGCGTGCGACATTGCGGTTCGCGATGTGCGTCAACCGTAGCGTTTGCGCATGGCGCGAGTTCAGTATCTTTGCTACCGACTGCCCAACCGTGCCGAACCCGACAATCGCGACGTTTCGGATTTCCGTCGCCGCGCTCACCGCGCCAGCCGCCGCCACCTGCCCCGGCAAGTCGAAATTTGCTGTCCCAAACGAACTCATCGTCTCTCCTCTATCTCGCCGCGGAGCGCCGCTCGCCGTTGGAGCGCCGCCGTCCCGGCGGCTGTCGCGAGGGCGGCCCGCCCTCGCTCTTTCTCCCGGCGAGAAAGTCTCTTACCCACACCGCGCGGGTGCCGCACCCTTCCCCGCAGGGGAGGGTGCGCTCACCACCAACCCTTGCGCGGGTTCCGCCGCGGAGGGTGCGCCCGAACCAACTTCCTCGGGTGCCGCACCCTTCCCCTTTAGGGGAGGGTGCGTTGACTCTTCCCTGCTCGCGGCCAGTGTCGGCAGGATCAGACTCAACAAATGTTCCGGCTCCGCCAGAAACGCATCGTGCCCATGATCGGAAATCTGCTCGACATACTCGCACTCGACTCCCGCGCCCTTGATCTGCTCCGCCAGCCTGCGCACATCCGCCGCCGGAAATAGCCAGTCCGACGAGATGCCCACCATCAGCACGCGCGCCTTGATCCGCCGCAATGCATCGTTATCCGATGCAAATCCGCGGGCGAAATCAAACGTGTCCATCGTCTTTGAGATCGTGATGTAAGAGTTCGCGTCGAAGCGCTTCACGAAGATCTTGCCCTGATGATCGAGATAGCCAGCCACGTCAAACCGCCCCTCGACCGACGCATACGGATCGTCGCCCGAGCGGTTCGGCTTGCGGTCATATCGCTCCGCAAACAGTTCGTCCGACTTGTACGTACACATCGCCAGACCGCGCGCCAGCGCCAGACCGCCCTTCGGACCTGCCTCCGGCGCATAACGTCCGCCCCCGAACGCCGGATCAAGCTGAATCGTTTTTCGCTGAAGATGATTCAACGCCAGCCCCATCGCCGAGAGCCGCGTCGCGCCAATCGCTATGCACGTCCCCACGCGTTCCGGGTACTGAATCGACCACTCCAGCGCCTGCATGCCGCCGATCGATCCACCGATCGCAACCCGCAGCTTCTTGATCCCCAGCTTGTCGATCACCGCCGCTTCGGCGCGCACGATGTCGCGAATCGAAACGACCGGGAAATCCGGGCCGTATGGCTTCCCTGTCGCGGGATTCGTGCTCGCCGGTCCGGTCGTGCCATAACACGACCCCAGGACGTTGACGCAGATCACGCAGTCGCGCTCGACGTCGAAGATCTTATCGGCGCCGAACAACTCCGGCCACCAGTCCGACACCCGCGACGACCCTGACAACGCGTGACACACCAGCACCGCGTTGCTCTTCGCTTCGTTTAACTCTCCGTAAACCGTGTAGCGCAGCGTCGCCGCGCTCAATTCACTGCCGCTTTCAAGCGACAGTGAATCGAGCACGAGATCCGCTTCCAACGACGGTCGTGGAACTCCGCTCATTATTACTCCCGTGCCGCGGACGCGGCCTGTGGACGCGCAACGGTCTTTGCCGTCTTTCGCAACGCCTCGTCCAGATCTTCGAGAATATCCGAAATGTCCTCGATGCCAACGCTAAGTCGCACCAACTCCGGAGTCACACCCGTCGCGCGCTGCTCTTCCTCGCTCAACTGCTGGTGCGTAGTGGATGCCGGATGAATGACCAGTGACTTCGCATCGCCGATATTCGCCAGCAGGCTGAACAACTGCAGCGAGTTGATGAACTGCTTGCCCGCTTCGTAGCCGCCACGAATTCCAAACGTCACCAGCGCGCTGCCCCCCGTCGGCAGATACTTCTTCGCCAAGTCAGCGTACTTGCTCGACTTCAGCCCCGGATAATTTACCCACTCGACCTCCGGATGCTTCTCCAGGAACTGCGCCACCGTTAGCGCGTTTGACGAATGACGCTCCATGCGCAGGTGCAGCGTTTCCGCGCCTTGCAGCAAGAGGAAGGAATTGAATGGAGAAAGGCACGCGCCCGTGTCGCGCAGTCCCTGCACGCGGGCCTTGATGATGAACGCCAGCGGACCGAACGCCTGCGTGTAGGAGACGCCGTGATACGAAGGATCGGGTTCAACGAAATCCGGGAACCGTCCCGACGCCGCCCAATCGAACTTGCCGCTATCGACGATTACGCCGCCAATCGACGTGCCGTGCCCGCCGATGAACTTCGTTGCCGACTCAACCACGATGTCCGCGCCATGCTCAATCGGACGGCACAGCGCCGGCGATGCGCTCGTGTTGTCGATAATCAGCGGAAGACCCGCCTCATGCGCGATCTTCGCCAGCCGCTCGATATCGGCCACATCCAGTTTCGGATTGCCCAGCGTCTCTGTGTAGAGCGCCTTCGTCTTCTTGTTGATTAACTTCTTGAGGCCTTCAAAGTCTTCGCCGTCGGCAAAATGCACCTTGATCCCAAGCTTCGGAAACGTGTAGTGGAAAAGGTTGTATGTACCGCCATAGAGCGACGTCGTCGAAACGATCTCGTCACCCGCTCCCGCCAGCGTCGTCAACGCCAGCGTCTCGGCCGCCTGTCCGGACGCGGTCGCCAGCGCCGCTGCCCCGCCTTCAAGCGCCGCAATGCGCTTCTCGAAAACGTCGGTCGTCGGATTCATGATGCGCGTGTAAATGTTCCCGAACTCTTGCAGCCCAAAGAGCCGCGCCGCATGGTCGGCGTCGTCGAAAACGTATGAACTGGTTTGATAGATCGGCACTGACCGCGACTTGGTCGTCGGATCGGGCGACTGTCCGCCATGCACTGCCTGGGTTGCTAGTTTGTATTTGCGTTCGGGTGAGTTTGCTTCTGACATTTCATACTCCTGACTTGTTGTTGAAAGTCTCGTGATCCCCCGGCTGACGCTTTCGCGTGCCGTGAAACCCGTTTATGCAACCACGCTTCATTCAGAATGCCGGTGCGTCCCAAAAACAAAACGACCCGCGATCTGCATGATCGTGGGTCGCGGAACCTATGGTTGTGGTGCTGCTCTAACTCACTGCACCGTCGCGACCCGTGATCAAGCTACACATGGCCATAGCCATTGGCATGGTCATTCGTTGATCGATTTGGATCGCGCTACACATCGTGGTTTCACCTTAATTCACCCGGCTTTCGTTGTCAACCAAGCTCATTCAACTGCCGGATTTCCGAGCTTAGTTGCGAGAACGGAGCAGCGAGTTGCGCTGCTGCGTTTTTACGATTTTACGATTTTACGATTTTGCGTTTTTCCGTTTATCCGATTATCCGATTATCCGTTCTCCGGTGTGCGTAATCCTCAACCTCTCGACGCGTCGATCGGTTGATTGCAGCACCTCGAACCGCAGCCCGTCGTCATCCACCACTTCGCCCGGCTTGGGGATCCGACCCAGCAACTCGCTGACCAGCCCTGCGACCGTTGTCGCGTCAGTGCCTTCGGGTTTCACGCCAAAGAGATCTTCGAGCCTATCCACATCGAGGCCGCCCGGGACGATGTACGTATTTGCGTCCTCGCGCACCACATCGGATTTCCCCTCGCGCTCGTCGCGTATTTCGCCGACGATCTGCTCCACCAGATCTTCCATCGTGACCAGCCCGGCCACGCCACCGTACTCGTCGATCACGATCACCATGCGCGCATTGTCTCGCTGCATATCGCGCAGCAAATCGGTAACGCGCTTGGTCTCCGGCACGAATTGCACGTCGGTGTGCATCAGGTCACCGACCGTCTTCGTATGTGCGTCGGTGTCGGCCACTTGCAGAACGTCGTGCGCGAACACGATGCCAATGATCTCGTCGAGCGATTTTGCGTAAACCGGAATGCGCGAGAACGGCTTGGATTTCAGCAGCTCCGTGAACTTGTCCACCGTCATCGTTACCGGCACAGCCGTAATATCCGGACGCGGCGTCATCACGTCGCGCACCGTCTTGTCGCCGAATTCGACCACCGACTGGATCAGCTCGCGGTCGCTCTCTTCCAGAATTCCCTCTTCCTGACCCGCCTCAATCAGCGCGTCCACCGCCTCTGATGAACTCTCCGGCTCAGGCTCCGTGTGCTCTTTCGTCAGCGCCGCTACGGACTGAAAGAAGCCGAGGAACAGCGTCACAGGCAGCGCGATGTAGATCAGCACGCGCAGCACCGGCGCCAGCCACACAAACCACTCGCCCCTGGTGCGCGAAAAAAAGATAAACGGCAGCAGTCGATGGAACACCACCACGATCAGAGCGAGGCCGACCGCCGCCTGCGCCAGTTCTTCCCCACTCCAGTTCGGATCGCGAAACACGAAGTACGCCAGCAGCGCCCCAATCGCAGCCGTCACCAACGGCGTAAGCACCGCCATCGACAACGCCGCGCGATCCCGGCTCGCCCCCAGCCTCGGCTCGATCTTCTGCTCGAATACGTCGATGTTCTCCTGGAATTCGCGCGAAAGAAACTTCCCCGCCTCGTCATACACACGATCTACATATGAGACGATCGTCAGCACAACGATCAGCACTATCAGCAGCAGGCCCAACCAAATCATCGCCCGCCCCTCGCCGCCTTGCGCTTTTCCGGACCAAGCTTCGCGCTCCGTCCAAGCCTCGCCCGCTCTCCACGAGGTGTCATCCCGAGCACAGCGAGGGACCTGCTTTTTCTCGGCGCCGCCACCGCTGCCGCCCGCTCAATCAGCCCTTCCGGCAGCCTCAGCTCGCGCCTCAGTTCCTGCTCTTTGCGTGCCATCTGCCCGTCATCGTTCTCGTGATCGTGTCCGGCCAGATGCAGGACTCCGTGCAGCACGAGCACCTTCAACTCAACGGCCGTCGCATGACCCAGACTGCCCCCATTCTGCGCAGCAATCTCGCCCGAGATTGCAATCTCCCCCGCAAGAAAATTGGGGTGCCCCACCCTTCCCGCAGGGAGGGTGGGGTCAGAAGGGAAAGGATCAACCACAGACGGAAACGACAGCACATCCGTCGGCTTGTCCTTGCGGCGGAATTGCCGGTTCAATTCGCGCATTTTGCGGTTCGTCGTGACAAACACATTCACGTTGCCGCGAAGTCCGACCGCTCGCCGCGCCTTCCCCACGAAAAGTTCCAGCGCTCTCTCGCTAGCACCTTCTATCTCTGTTTCGAAAATAACCAAGCTTGCCTTTCCTGCCGCTCTCTCACCGCTCGGGTGGCGCACCCTTCCCCGTAGGGGAGGGTGCGCTCAAATAGACACGGGAGGACGCATTCACGCCCTCCCGTACGATGTTATCCGAGTTTAGTCCTGCTGCGCCATTCCGACCGGCTCCGGCGTCAGCGGCTTCGGGCCGTAGCTGTTGCCGTTCACCTTGCCGAACCCATTTCCATTCGTCTTGACGTAGCCGTTGCCGTTCCCGTTGCCGTTCCTGGTTTCCAGCAGCGATAACTGCAGTTCCGCCTGGCGCGCCTTGTTCTCTTCGTATGCGCGGATGATGCGCTGCACCAACTGATGCCGCACCACGTCGCTCTCGTCAAAGTAGACGAACGACAGGCCATCGACGTCTTTCAGTATCTCCGTCGCCTCGATCAGTCCGCTGCGCCGCGCGTTGGGCAGATCGATCTGCGTGATGTCGCCCGTGATCACCGCCTTCGAGTTGAACCCCATGCGCGTCACGAACATCTTCATCTGCTCCGACGTCGTATTCTGCGCCTCGTCCAGAATGATGAACGAATCGTTCAGCGTGCGTCCGCGCATGAACGCAATCGGCGCAATCTCGATGACGTTCTTTTCCAGGTAGCGGTCCACCTTCTCCGGTTCCACCATGTCGTAGAGCGCGTCGTATAGCGGACGGAGATACGGATCGATCTTTTCCTGCAATGTGCCTGGCAGGAAGCCCAGCCTTTCGCCGGCTTCCACCGCGGGGCGTGCCAGGATGATCCTGTTTACCCGCTTCGCCAGCAGCGCCGAAATCGCCATCGCCACGGCAAGGTACGTCTTGCCCGTGCCCGCCGGACCGATGCCGAAGATCATGTCGTTCTTCTCGATCGCTTCCACGTACCGGCGCTGGTTGATGCTCTTCGGCTGCACCATGCGTTTGCCGAACGAACGCTGCTTGCCCGCCTCCGCCAGCGACCGCAACGTAGCCGTCGGGTCCGCCGCCAGCACGCGGAGCATGGCCCCGAGATCGCCGTTTTGGAATGTAAAGGAAGAGCGAACCAGATGTTCGTAGTCGGCGAAAATCTGCTCGGCACGGCTTACGTCGCGTGCCGCGCCTTCGATCTCGATTGAATCCGGCCTCAGGTCGATCGTTACGTTCAGTCCGCCTTCCAGCACGTGTAAGTTCTCATCCCGCGTACCGAAAAGCGTTTCGATGTTCGGGCTGATCTCAATGTTCTTTTTCATTCAGCTTTGACATTACCCTCCATGGGTGTTGAACTTGTTTCTCCCTTGTTTAGCCGTTGTTGGACGGCTCGTGAACGCGCACACCTCTTCTCTCCTCGCACGGTAACCGCGCTCCAGAATTTGAGCTGTTTTGGGACGCGAAATATTACAAGGAGGGAGGAAGCCGAACTGCTCGCCAACCGGGCGACTGTCATTGCGCGTAGAGTATCCCCGCCGTGCCCACGAGTCAACCCCTATCCGTGCTGTTTCACGGAAGATTCACTCACATTATTTTGATGCCCACTATCGTTAAAAGGAGCGCCGTCCAAGCTGCCGCGCTACTCTGCCGCAGAAACAAATAGCAGGGACGGAATCGCAATGAATCCCGGCGCGCCACTCGCGCCCTGGAATCGCGCTTCTGTCCCTGCTGGACTTGCTATGAAGCCAATAAGCTCTGGTTATGCGAAGTAGGCGGCGTTCTTCTCGACCGCGTCTGCCTTGTCTGCCGGCAACTCTTCTGCCGGGAAGATCGCATTCGACTCGCAAGTCGAAATGCATGCGCCGCAATCGATGCACTCTTCCTGGTTGATATACAACTGTGTCGCGGCTTCGTACTTCGCTTCATCCTTCGTGGGCTGGATGCATCCGGTCGGGCACGAATCCAGGCAAAGGCCGTCTTTTATGCAAGCGTCAGTGATTACATGTGCCATGGGTCTTAAATTCTCCGCTGGTCTCTAGATTTGGTAATGCACCCGTTCACGCAGGCGCACGTAAGCAGCGTGCATCGGCTGGTTAAAGCATGAATGCGTGCTGTACAGATATAGATTAGGTACCCATCAACCATCGGGGCGGTGACACGCGTCACATTTCGCACGTGCAATCTGCACAGAGCTTCATTATCCCGTAACATCCACCTGTCGCAGGATACATGGGGGTGCCGCACCCTTCCCGCCTCACCCGCCAGAATCAACATGGGGGTGCCGCACCCTTCCCCGCAGGGGAGGGTGCGCAATAACGAGTGCGCCAGAACCCGCCCCGCTTTTGCAACTTTCCGCCCCCTCACACGTCTGATAGGTTAGGCTAACTGCCATGTTGATCAAGAAGCCGCAAGACATCCCCTCCTCCGAAATCACGGACAAGCGACTTTACCTTGACCGCCGCAAGTTCCTCGCCGGAGCTGCCGCCATCGGCGCCGCTGCTCTCCTCGGAGACAAGCTCTACGACATGGCTTCGCCCTCGGCCACAGCTCTGGCCGGCAACAAGCTGCCGGTTTCCAAGAAGACCGATTACGCCAGCGGCGAGAAGGAAACGCCTTACAAGGACATCACCAACTACAACAATTTCTACGAGTTTGGCACGGACAAATACAGCCCCGCCTCGGAAGCAAAAAGCCTCCGCACGCGCCCCTGGACCGTCTCCGTCGAGGGCTACGTCAAGACGCCCAAGACCTACGACATCGACACGATCCTCAAAATGGCGCCGCTCGAAGAGCGCATCTACCGCCATCGCTGCGTCGAGGGCTGGTCCATGGTGATGCCGTGGCTCGGCTTCCCCCTCGCCGATTTCCTGCGCCAGGTTGAACCGACGTCCAAAGCCAAGTATGTGGCGTTCACCACGCTCTACGATCCGAAACAGATGCCGGGGCAGAGGACGAGCGTGCTCCAATGGCCCTACGTCGAGGGCCTGCGCCTTGACGAGGCGATGAACCCGCTGACCCTGATGACGGTCGGCCTCTACGGCGAAGAACTCCCCAACCAGGACGGCGCGCCCCTTCGGCTCATCACCCCGTGGAAATACGGCTTCAAGAGCATCAAATCCATCGTCAAGATCAAGCTCGTCGATTCGCAGCCTCCGACGACGTGGAACATCGCGGCGCCCAACGAATACGGCTTCTACTCCAACGTGAATCCCAACGTCGATCATCCGCGCTGGAGCCAGGCCAAGGAGCGCCGCATCGGCGAGTTCTTCAAGCGCCCCACGCTGATGTTCAACGGCTACGGCGACCAGGTCGCCAGCATGTACTCTGGTATGGACCTGAAGAAGAACTTTTGAAGAAGTGAGTCACTGAGTCAGTGAGTCAGTGAGGCAGTGAGACAGTGAGTCATTTGAGGGTGTCATCCCGAGCGCAGCGAGGGACCTGCTTTTTGCTCGCAGCGCAACAACTGTTCAGCAGCGAGCCATCTGTTACGCAGTTTGTCATCCCGAGCGCAGCGAGGGACCTGCTTTTTGCTCGCAGCGCAACAACTGTTCAGCAGCGAGCCATCTGTTACGCAGTTTGTCATCCCGAGCGCAGCGAGGGACCTGCTTTTTGCTCGCAGCGCAACAACTGTTCAGCAGCGAGCCATCTGTTACGCAGTTTGTCATCCTGAGCGAAGCGAAGGACCTATGCATTCGTCGGCACCATCCACCATCTCGCCGCCGTCATCGCCGCGATCATCGCATCGTCCGATCCTCACACCATCACGCCTCAAGCCCCTCGTCTTCGCCGCCGCTCTCATCCCGCTCGGCCTGCTTGTGTGGAAGGGCTTCACCGACAACCTCGGCGCAAACCCCATCGAGGTCATCACACATTCGACCGGCCTCTGGACGCTGACCTTCCTGCTCATCACGCTCTCGATCACGCCGCTGCGCAAGCTGGCGAAGACGCCGTCGCTGATCCAGTTCCGCCGCATGTTAGGCCTGTTCGCGTTTTTCTATGGCTTCCTGCACCTGATGACGTTCGTGTGGCTCGACAAATTCTTCGACGTCCACGAGATGATCAAGGACGTGTACAAACGCCCCTTCATCACCGCCGGATTCACCGCCTTCGTGCTGATGGTCCCGCTCGCCCTGACCTCGACGCGCAAGAGTATTCAGCGCCTCGGCGGCAAGCGCTGGAACGCCCTTCACAAGCTGATCTACTTTAGCGCCACAGCGGGCGTCGTACATTTCTACTGGCTGGTGAAGAAGGACGTCACGCAACCAGTAGAGTACGGCACCGTCCTCGCCGTGCTGCTTGGCTATCGCGTAATTACGTGGGCGTGGAAGAAACGCTCGGTGCCGAAGTCGCCGCCCAAGCCGCAACTGGTGCGGACGGGAGACTAGTGCGGCGCAGGTTTTGTTTTTTGTTTTTCCGATTTTCCGTTTTTACGATTTTACGATTTTACGATCTTTCCATGCACTACATCCTCTTTTATGATGTCGTTCCCGACTACGTTGAGCGCCGCTCACAGTTCCGCGAAGCTCATCTCAATCACGCTCGCGCAGCCGTCGCCCGCGGAGAACTCGTACTCGGCGGTGCGCTCGTCGATCCGGCGGATATGGCCGTCATTCTCTTTCGCGGCGAGTCGCCCGATGTCGCGGAAGCGTTTGCGAAGTCCGATCCGTACGTCCTCAATGGGCTGGTGAAGTCGTGGTCGGGTGCGGAAGTGGAATACCGTGGTCGGCGACCTCATCTCAAAATCGTAAGAGCGGAAACTTGGAAAATTGTTGTCAAGTGCCAGAAAGCCTGGAATTCTCGGCAACCCCTTGAAAGCAAGGCAAATATAAACTTCCGCGCCATGTCGGGTTTACCCTGTCAAAACTGCTACTCTAGAAATATGGTTGGCAAATCGGGCTGTTCCGGTCGTGACAACGCGTCGGATCGACAGATTCGATCTAGATAGACCCAATACCTAACCTTTTTGAATCGTTAAATTTAGCAGATTAAGGGGAGGGGGGCCTCGATATGCACAGCCACCAGAAGTTAGACCACGAATAAACACGAATTTGGAACCGACGAGGGCGCGAGATGCGCCCTTTTTTATTTGCCAAGAGTTTTAGTGGCGCGGACAAAACGCATAGGGCCATCCCCTTCGGCTTCGCTGAGGGGCGGGATGACACCCAGGAAAAATCAGAGAGAACAAAATGTATCGAGAAAAAGTGCTGGACCGAAACGTACGACGTTGCAAACACATCAAGACCAATGGCATTCAGTGCGGATCGCCGGCGTTGCGCGAGCATGACTGCTGTTATTTTCACCGGCAGGCGAGGCGCGATTTTCCTCGCCGTCAGGGCGTGAAGGATGTCCCTGAAACGGTGATCGATCTGGCACTGATCGACGATCCCGACGGCATTCACTACGCGCTAATGCAGGTGATCCAGGGACTTCTGAACCGCACGCTCGACCACAAGACCGCCGGACTCTCGCTGCAGGCGCTGCAAATCATGTCGTCGAATTTCAAGCGCACCAGCTTCCAGCGGCAACTCGATTTGGAGTTCCGCAAGAGCGAGCTGAACGCCTACCAGCTTTGGGAAAAGATGGAAAAGGAAGAGCAGGAAGAAGCCGCCACACGCCTTCACGAGAAGCGCGTCGAGGAGCTGAAGCGACTGGAGCGGACGTGCTGTCAGTGCGGGAAAGAGACGGAGGAGGTGGTGACCGACGCACCGTCTAACGCACCCTCCCCTAAAGGGGAAGGGTGCGGCACCCCAGCTTCTGACCGTACCGCCGCCGACCCGGCGGCTGTCAATGCGGGCGACCCGCCCGCATCCGGGCCACAGGCCCAGCCTTTAACTATCAACGCCTGCGCAGCCCTCATGCCTTCACATGATGTTTACGCCCCGTCCACCCAATCGTCGTCGAGGCTTTCTCGATTTTGCGATTTTCCGATTTTGCGTTTTTACGATTTCCCGATTTCCCGCTCTAGTACACTGGAACGAACACTATGCGATCCGGATTCGTTACCATCATCGGGCGGCCCAACGCGGGCAAGTCAACGCTGTTAAACGCGCTGGTCGGCGAAAAGCTGGCCATTGTCACGCACAAGCCGCAGACCACGCGCACGCGCATTCAGGGCATGGTCAACGTGCCCAAGAAGAAAGGACGGGCGGCGGCACAGATCGTGCTGGTCGATACGCCCGGGGTCCATCGCTCGGAAACCTCGCTCGACAAGAAGATGATGCAGGAGATTCGCGACGCCGTGCACGGCTGCGACCTGATCCTGATGATCTCCGACGCCACGGAACCGCCGCGCGAAGACCGTTTCGTGCTCGACCTGTTGAAGAACAGCGAGACGCCCGTTTTCCTGCTGCTCAACAAAATCGATCGCATCCAGAAAGACAAGCTGCTGGCGGTGATCGAGCAGTTCCGCGCCATGTACGAGTTCAAGGAGATCATTCCGATCTCGGCGTTGAAGAAGGACGGGCTGGACGATCTACTCGAAGCCGTCGTGAAGTCGCTGCCCGAAGGGCCCGTGTACTTCCCGAAAGACCAGATCACCGACCAGCCCGCGCGGTTCCTTGCGGCAGAGATCATCCGCGAACAGGTGCTGTTCGAAACGGAAAAAGAAGTGCCGTACGCGGCCGCCGTCGTCATTGAGAACTTCGAGGAAGGCGATAAGCTGACGCGCATTTCGGCGTTGATCTACGTCGAGCGCGACGGACAGAAGGCCATCATCATCGGCAAGGGCGGCGCGATGCTGAAGAAAATCGGCACGGCCGCGCGCCTCCATATCGAAAAGATGCTGGGAATGAAGGTGTTCCTTGAACTGTTCGTCAAGGTCAAGCCCAACTGGCGCGAGTCGCGCGAGTTCATCGACGGGCTCGACTGGCGCCGTCAGCTCGAAAGCTTGATGTTCACCAAGAAACCGGAAGAGTGAGTAAGTGAGTAAGTGAATCAGTGAATCACTGATTCACTGATTCACTGATTCACTTACTTGTCACTCACCAAATCACCAACTCGTCACTCTTTGACGGCGATGCCCAGCGTCTTCATCTTGCGGTAGAGATGGCTGCGTTCGAGACCAAGCGTTTCGGCGGTGCGGCTGATGTTACCGTGGTTCTCGTCGAGTTTCTTCAGGATGTAGTCGCGCTCGTACGCCGCTCGCGCCTGGTGCAGGGTCGAGTGCTCGCCCGGCGCGCGGCGCGATCCGTCGCGATGGACCAGCGGAGGTAGATGCTTGCGGTCGAGGCGGTTCACCGTCGGGTTCATGATGACGATCCGCTCGATCACGTTGCGCAGTTCGCGGACGTTGCCCGGCCACGAGTAGCGCATCAGCGTGTCGATGGCGTCGTCGCTGATTTCGCGTGTGTGGCGTCCATAGGCAGCGGCAAACTCCTTGACGAAATGGCGCGCCAGCAAGGGGATATCCTCGCGCCGGTCGCGCAGCGGAGGCACCGAAAACGGAATGACGTTGAGCCGATAGAAGAGGTCCTCGCGGAAGTTGCCGATCGAAATCTCTTCCTCCAGATCCTTGTTGGTGGATGCGATGACGCGCGTGTTGACGCTGACCATTTCGTCGCTGCCTACCGGAGCAAAGCGCTGCTCGTCCAGCGTGCGTAGGACCTTCGATTGCGTCTTCAGGCTCATGTCGGCCACTTCGTCCAGGAACAGAGTGCCTCCATCCGCCTTCTGGAACTTCCCTTCCTTGTCGGCGCTGGCCCCGGCGAACGAACCTTTCAGATGGCCGAAGAGTTCGCTCTCAATCAGGTCTTCGGGAATCGCGGCGCAGTTGACTTCGACGAACATAGCGTCCTTGCGCAGGCCCTGTGCGTGGATGGCGCGCGCGACGAGTTCCTTGCCGGTGCCGGATTCGCCGAAGATCAGCACGCGTCCGTTGGTGGGCGCCATGAGTCCGATCTGCTGGCGCAGCGCCTTCATCGGGATGCTGTCGCCAACGATGTCCACGTGCATCTGAAGTTGCTGCTTCAGGTCGCGGTTCTCGCCGCGCAGGCGTTTGGCCTCAATCGCGTTGTTGACCACGATGAGCGTCTTTTCGAGCGAGAGCGGCTTTTCCAGGAAGTCGTATGCGCCGAGTTTGGTGGCGCGCACGGCGGTCTCGATGGTGGCGTGGCCTGAGATCATGATGACCTCGGGCGAATTGTCGATTCGCTTGATCTGCTGCAGAGTGTCGATGCCGTCAATGCCGGGCAGCCAGATGTCGAGCAGCACGACGTCGAACGGCTTTTGTTGCACTGCGTCCAGACCGGTTTCACCGCTGTCGGCGGTGGCCGCCTGGTAGCCTTCGTCTTCGAAGATTCCCTTCAGCGTCTGCCGGATACCGTTCTCGTCGTCAATGATCAGAATCTTACGCATTCGTCTCCGCCGTTCCGGAAATTTCCGGCGTCTCGCCAACGTCGGACGCCGCTTCGCTGGCCAACGGCAATTCTACGATGAAACGCGCCCCCACCGGATCATTCTCCTCCACGCGGATCGTGCCCCGGTGGTCCTCGATAATTCGACTCACGATCGTAAGTCCCAGGCCAGTGCCGCGGCGCTTGGTCGAGAAATATGGGAGAAACAGTTTTTCTTTCATCTGCGCCGTAACCCCATGGCCGGTGTCCGCGATCACGATCTCGACCATGTCTTTAGCCGCCAGCAGCGAGGTCGAGATGTTGACTTCGCGAACCAGCGAGTTGTGCATGGCTTCGGCGGCATTGTCCACCAGGTTGGCAACGGTTCGCTTCATCGCCTCGGGATCGGCCATCACTTTCGGCAGGTCGCCGGCAAGATCGGTGATGACATGCACGCCGTCGAGTCGGCCGTCGAAAAGCGCCAGCGCGCTTGCGACGATTGCGTTGATGTCGTACGGGCGAAGCTGCGCCGACGGAAATCGCGCGAGCGCTGAAAACTCGTTCACCAGTGTGCGGACGGTCTCGGCGGCACTGGCGATAGTGTCGGCGCAGGTGTGAATGACCGCAACCGAAACCTCGTCGGGCATGGCGTTGCGTTCCAGATGACGCTTGATGCGTTCGGCGGAAAGCGCGATCGGCGTGAGCGGATTC
The DNA here is from genome assembly GCA_963777415.1 of uncultured Acidobacteriota bacterium. Taxonomy (GTDB): domain Bacteria; phylum Acidobacteriota; class Terriglobia; order Terriglobales; family Acidobacteriaceae; genus JAEZPW01. Next base: position 37,228 of record CAVZQL010000005.1, on the reverse strand, counting down.
TTGATCTCGTGCGCGACGCGGCGCGCGACTTCGCGCCACGCTGATTGTTTCTGCGCCTTCAGCAGATCGCTGAGATCTTCGAAAACGACGATGTAACCCAGTCGGTGCGCGTCAACGTGCAGCGAAGAAATCGTGACTGCAAGGTTGAGCTTGCGCTGGTGTACGCTGATGTCGAACTGGCTGGTGACAGTCCCCATCCGGTCGGACTTCCGCAACATGCGCTGGAGGTCCTCGGCGACGTCCGACTCGAAGCAACTGGCCAGCGCCATGCCTGCATGGATGGGCGCGACGCCGTCGCCGTTCGAGTGAAACATTCGCTGCACGCTGCTGTTGGCGTGCGTCACATGCCAATTGGCGTCCAGCGAAATGACCCCCGTCGGAATGCTCTCGAGGATGGTCTCCATGTGGCGGCGGCGCTGTTCGAGAGCGTTGTTCGCCTGTGCCAGCGAGCGGCTCGACGCTTCAATCTGCGAGCGGCTGATTTCCAGCTCCTCCGCCATGCGATTAAACGAGTGTACGAGCTGGCCGAGTTCGTCGGACGCTGGAATCTGGACGCGATAGTCGAAGCGCCCACGGGAAATTTCCTGCGTTGCATTCGCCAGCGCGACAACCGGCCGCGTCACCAGCTTGGCCATGAACAATGCGAGCCATGTAGCGGCAAATAGCACCAGCACCGTGAGGAACAGCAACAGTCCCATGTATGTGCGGCGCACGAGTTTGCGCTCGGCACTTAACTGCAAGTAACGCTGCTGGCTGTTCTCGATCTGCCGCATGGTGCTGCTGTAGTCCTTCGGTAGCGGCATGGCGATCACGATGCGTCCGTGGTCGCCGACTGTGGCGCTTCCCAGCATGTAATCGCGCCCATCGATCTGGACGGGAATCGATTGTTCGGGACCGGCATTCAGGTGCGGCAGTATTTTCGACTGCAACTCCAGCCAGACTTCGGGCGCATGATAGCTGGCTTCGGCGCGTTCATTGTCGGCCAGCGCGAACGCGAAGCCGCCCTGCAGCGTCGGGTCGTGGCGCCGGAACTCAGTCATCACTGAGCTGAAATTGCCGGTCTCGAAAGCGCGCTGCGTTTCAGGCGTCGACGCGATGCTGGCGGCTTCGGCTTGAGCATCTTGCATGGCATAGCTGGAAAGCAGGTTGGCCACGGCGGCCGTGTCTTGCCGCACCTCTTCGACGGGACGCGAGAACCACTTGTCGATGGAGCGATTCATCAATCCGTACGCAAAAAGGAATAGGAAGATAACCGGACCGAACGAAAGCAGTAGCGCGCCCAGCACCATGCGCGTACGAAATTTCGAACCGAGCACGCCGCTCTCGCGCTCGGCATACAACTTCAGCAGCGTGCGCACCAGAACGAAAGTCAGCGTGAGCAGCAGCAGAAAAATGACGGTCGAGAGCGCAACAAATACGTACGCTTGTTGATTGGTGTTCGGACGCAGGAAAGTTAGGTTGAACGCGACTTGCGAGAAGATGATGCCGAATAGAATGGTAATGCCGATCGCCAGCAGCACGATCGTTGTCTTGCGCTGCCGCTCTGGCTTCACGGGTTGAGCAGAATTCGTCGCCATTGTAGATGGCCCGATCGCGCCTAACAGGCTGATGGAATTATAGACCGCGGTTTCACCGCCAGGCTGTTCCGTTGTTCGCGGCGGCTACTGATGGTTGGTACCAGCCGACGACGGAAGGAAACAGCGGAGCGGGCAACCGTCGCAATCCGGTTTCTTGTTGAAGCAGTGGTTCTTACCTACCCCAACGATAAGGGCGTGCATTTCATTGAAGGTCTGCACCAGCGACGTACGCCGGGAAAGGCTCATGCGGGAAGGCCGGTGCGCGGCGCCGTTCGCGACGCAATCCAGAACGCCCACATCCTTCCGCTGCGCCGAAGAATGGGGCACCAGCCCGGTTTCGATTTCAGAAAGGGCGCGCTCGAACAGGTTTCGTATTTGCTCGTAGGGAGCCATCAGTGGCAGGATCGCGTGGCGACCCAAGATGCGCCGCGTGTAGGCGTCCACCACAAACACGGGATGATTGCCGGCATATAGAAGGATGGAGTCGGCGGTCTCGGGCCCCACCCCATTGAGCGCGAGCAGCTCTTCGCGTAGCTTTTGCGTGGGTTGCGCGAACATGCGGTCGAGAGATCCGCGATAAGCCAGGTCGAGATAGGCAACGAAGGTCTTCCACCGCTGCGCCTTCTGACGGAAGTAACCGGCGGGACGAATGAACGCCTCAAGTTCCCCGATGGGAATGCCGCGAAGTCCACTCACGCTCAAAACGCGTTCGCGGCGAAGATTCGCCATCGCTCGTTCGACGTTGGTCCACGCCGTGTTCTGAGTGAGGTACGCCCCGGCAATCACTTCGAAGCGCGACTGCGCGGGCCACCAGTGCTGCGGGCCCCATGCGGTGGCGAGAGCTTGATAAAAGCCGCGTATCTGTGCCTCGCGATCCATCTCGTCCAGTTTAGAACAGGCGGCGCGCTAAATTGCGGAGACGCGCGGAAATTCGCCATGTTCATTGCACGCTCCGTGTTCATTGCAGGCTCCGTCAAAGTTCTTTGGTGAAATGGCAGGGCTATTGTTATAATTCAGAAGTTCCGCACGTAAACAGCGCGGCATCAAACGGCCTCGCGGCATCGTTGTTGCGGATTCTCGTGTGCTATGAAACTCGCAGGTTGCATCAACTTGCGGGCATTCCAGAGTGGCCAGGTAGCTCAGCTGGTAGAGCGCAGCCCTGAAAAGGCTGGCGTCGGCGGTTCAACTCCGTCCCTGGCCACCATCTCCATCCCTCCTAGCATCAATCGTTTACAAAACCCCGTTACCAAACTGAAGGAAAACTGAAGGAAAAAACGTGCCCTCTTTGGCTGCCGCGTCACCGCTGGCGCAAGCAGGATGCGTTTTTTGTGGCGGAGAAAAAGGCTCGCGCGATCATTGACGCCTGGGACCCGCTCCGACGTCTGCAGCGAGAGTTGGAAGAGAAAAAGAAGCAGTCCCGCAGCAATAACGAGATTACGCTGGAATACGCCTTGGAGCGTTGGGTCGACAGCAAGTCCAAAAAGAACGAGGAGACGCACTCGAAGTACAAGACCGTCAGCAAAAAGATCAGCAACTGGGCTCGCAATCGAGGCATAACGACGCTTGACCAAATCACGACGGATTCGCTTGATCAGTGGCGTAGTCAGTGGGCTTTGAAGGCAGCACGAGCTGAAGACCGCATCGGCCAGACAACACAGGGCCGTTTGCTGGAACGGATCAAGGGCTTTTTTCCGTTATTGCGGGAAGATGAAGTGGCTGCACGACAATCCCGCGCTCGACGTGGAGACTATTCCCGCTGAATCGCGAGCCACACTTGCCGCTTCTCAGCGGTCGTTATGAAAAGGTACCCGAGCAACCTACGCATACGATGCATGTATGCGTCCAGACGATAGGTTTGGAGACGAACTGCGCGCGCTTATCGAACTGATGCGCTGGAGCGGGCTACGACTGGGCGATTCGCTGATGTGCCCGCGGTCCAGGCTAGACGGCAATCGTCTGTTTCTGCGCAAGACGAAAAAGACCGGCGAGCCGATCTACGCGATTCTTCCAGACCGGGTTGTTAAGGCTCTTAACTCCCTTGCACCACGCTCCGGCATCCATCCGAACTATTTCTTTTGGTCCGGCAAATCGAAATACAAATCGCTCGTCAGCCAGTGGGAGCGCAAGCTGAATCGACTGAACGATTACTTGGAGTGACTTGGAGTTACTTGGAGTTACTCGATTACGAAGGGCACCCAATGAAGTTTCACAGCCACCAGCTCCGGGACACGTTTGCCGTGGAACACTTGTTACATGGAACGGAGTTGGAACACGTTTCCAAACTGCTCGGACATAGCTCCATCACCATCACGGAGAAGTACTATGCCACTTGGGTTCCCGAAAGGCGCAAGCAGATGGAAGATCGAGTTGCAGAGGCCATGCGACGGATGGGCGTTCAGGTTTCATTTGCAGCCGAGAAAGCGAAATGATCGCTGCGGCGAGGGCTGCCGGACTCTCGCCTCAACTCTTTCCGCTGTTCTTCAGGCGTGAAGAAATTGCGAGGGACTGGGCTTAGATGCTCATCACATCCGCCGCGCGTTGGCAATTAACGACAGACTTGCCTCTGCGGCGCCAGCCAGTGCGCGTTTCAGACCGCCGCATTCGCGGCGCTGCGACCGCCTGCCCCATACTTGGAGATACTGAATGTCACAAAATCCTACGACCACAGCGACGATCCTCGACCGTAGTGTACCGTTACTTGCTCATCAACAAAGTATTTAACGCGATCTCCGACCTGCGCGCGAAATGCGTTTTTGGTTTCGTGGCCTTTTGTCTTTTGCGTTGGTTAGAGCTCGCAAATCCGCGCTGGCGCGATTATGCGGGTGATTTTTTGCTGTTCGATCTAGAAAAGTGCCCGTTCCAGGCCGGCTACAGCCGCACATCGAGCAATGGCGCAAAGCCTGTCCGGACTCGTCGCCGCAGGCCTTGATGTTTGCGCGACGCGATGGTACTCCGTATGCGTATGCGGCACCGTTATTCTGCGAGATTCGTGCCGTTGCAACACGTCTCGGAGTTCCGGGTGATGCTGTATCTTTCCGTTCCTTGCGCTGCTGGCGCTTTCAATGAAGAACACAGCAGTTCTTGCATTGAACTTGGTGGCGGAGACATGAGTCATCTCCGCCGCGTATTTCCACTCTCGGCCGCGAACCCGTTTTCTTTGAGCTACCTGCAAGCAAATCAGCAAGTTACGAACAGTCCCTCTATGCTGCCAGAAGAAGCTTCAGGGCGTATCCAGGCTGAAGCGTGCGGGGCTATTAATCAACTGGTAACTGCCGAGTCGCCCGTGACTCGGGCGCCATGCCGAGAGTCCGCGATGATCTCGGGAGCAACGCATTTGACGTTGGGCCCTATGCAGCCTCCGGATACTTGAATGAGAGGTAAATGCCGGGTTCGGCCGAAAGGCCTTGCTTCACCTGACGCGTTATCTCGTCCGCGATGAACTCTTTCTTTCCGGCTTCCAGCGCAGCCAATGTCCCGCGGGCCACATCATTGGCATCCGATTTTGCGCCGTGAATATGGCTCGCCATGTCTGTGTCTATGAGGGCAACGTGCAGAGCGAGAACCTGGGTGCCTTGTCCGCTCAGTTCGTTACGCAGACCATTGCTCAGCGACCAACTTGCGGACTTGGAAGCCGAGTATGTGGCGCCAAAAGGGACGTTAATCCAGCTCAGCACCGAATTCACGTTGATGATTGCGCCGCCCCCGTTTCGCGCCAGCACCGGTGCAAATGCCTGGCTGACGGCCAGCGGGCCCAGGTAGTTGGTCTCGATTTCCGCACGAGCGGCTTTGAGGCCTTCGTCGGCGAGAAAACTGGTACTCAGCGCAATACCCGCATTGTTGATAAGCAGGTTGACGTCACCGCATTCGCGAACGGCGGCTGTGATCTCCTGGGGCCGCGTTACGTCCAGCCGAATGGGCTGAACGCCGGATAATGTCACGCCAGCGGGATTGCGTGCCGCGGCATAAACCTTGCGGGCGCCACCAGCGAGCAGTGCGCGCGCGAAGGCGAGACCAAGGCCACGGTTTGCGCCGGTAACAAAGGCAACGGAATTCTTGATCTTCATGGTTGTGCTCCTTACTCGTTTGCGATTCGCGATTCGCGTCTCGCCTGGATGGCAAGTGTCACGATCCGCTCTGCACGAGTCGAAACCATAGCTTTGTTAGATTCGGGCGAGCCCGACACAGTTATCGCGAACTTCGTCGAGAGGTGCCCGATTGATTCGCAGTAGCTGCCCGGCGCTGAATACCGCAAGTGGGCCGCTTGATTGCTAAGGGATTAGTCGAACAAGGACACTGAGAATCGTGGAGGCCGGTTCTCTGAGTTGGATTTTAAGCGAATTGTCGAACTCTTCCCTAATCGGATTATGGAAGGTTTGCCCGTGATCCAGGACGAATAAGGACGTGTCGGCGTGTTCACGTCAGCCGCGCCGCGCTGCCTCGATGGCGGCAATGGCGATCTTCTTCATCGTCATCATCGCCTCGAAGGCACGCTTTGCCTCACCGCCACCAGCCGCAAGCGCATCGGTTAGCGCGCGCGGGGTGATCTGCCAGGAGAGGCCCCAGCGGTCCTTGCACCAACCGCACTGGCTTTCCGTGCCGCCATTGCCGACGATCGCGTTCCAGTAACGGTCCGTCTCTTCCTGATTCTCCGTCGCGATCTGGAAGGAAAAGGCCTCGGAGTGCATAAACGCCGGGCCGCCGTTGAGACCGAGACAGGGAATGCCCAGGACGGTGAACTCCACCGTCAGCACATCGCCCTTCTTGCCACCCGGATAGTCACCGGGAGCATCGTGAACAGCGGTTACTTTACTATCCGGAAAGGTGACGGCGTAGAAGCGCGCCGCCTCATGTGCGTCCTTGTCGAACCAGAGGCAGATCGTGTTCTTTGGCTTCATATTCGTGTGCTCCTTGTGCTTGATCAGGGCGAACGCCGCGGTCTTTGCGTCGGTCCGTATCAGTGACCCACCAGTTCATCTGCTGATCTGCTGCGGCCGACGTCTCAAATTAGTCGCCGCCCGTCCTGCCCTTCTGAATCATATCTGGCAGGGATCGACTTCGAGATCCGAAGCTATGACAGGCCAATTTCAGCCTATTGAAACGCCGCCACGGTTTGCGCCGTTCCCGCTATAAAGGAGATTCCGGAATGAAGAGGTGGGTCGGCTTTGGCGTCATCGCCGACAATCTCATTAACATTGGCGCATACCTGGCCCGCCAGACGGAATAATGTTCGTTCCATTGCCGAAGAATCGCACTCCCCTGGCATTGCCTGCCTGGGGAGTTTTCAGTTTGCGGCATCCTCAACTCACTCTTGCACGAGGAACTCACTTTTGCGCCGGAAAGTAGCTAGGGTAGATCACGCAAATCGGCGTAGCCTTTACCGATCATGCCAGGATCGTCGCCTACTCTTCCATAACTCGATTGGAGACGGCTTGCCCGTCATCCTTGCAAGAAGCATGATCGAAAAAGCCCAATCACAATCATGGGGCGAGCACCGATGCTATTCGCTATGCTGCTAAGTCTTCGAGTGCACGTAAACGGCAATCACAACAGGGTACATGCCTCGCTAAAGTCGAGCCGAGGCCCCCGTGGTTTGAGCGTCGCAGGGTCGCCATAACCGATATTGCAGAGAAAATTCGATTTCACATGTCCTTCAGGGAAGAACTCCTGCTCACAGGACTCACATTTGTCAGCCCCAAAGAACTCCTCATCGAGTTTTGCGTTATCGAAGCCTGACATCGGCCCGCAGTCCAGTCCCAGAGCCCGCGCCGCAAGTATCATGTAAGCTCCTTGCAGGGTAGAGTTTCGTATCCTCGGGCGATCTCCACGAGTCCCCAGCATCGGCGCTTTCAAAGTACCCGTCACCGGCGGCCGAGTAGATCCGCCCGTGTGCAAGCGGATGCGTCATCGCTGTGTGCGTGTCGTACGGACCGCCGCGAACGCGATCACGCCAGGTCCGCCCGCCATCGAACGTGCGCACAAGCGCGCCAGCCTCGATCGCGACGAACACGCGATCCGCGACGCTCACATCGGCTTCGATCCACCTAACATGATGCGTGTGGGGCCGTGGGGGAAAACTCCAGGTGTCAGCTGAAGGGAGCGCGCGCAATCCGGCGAGTTCCACCCAGCTATCGCCGCCAGTGTCGGAGCGAAATACCGCGCTTGGTTCGGTGCCGGCATAGACGGTGCCGAGCCCGTCAGCTTGTCCGGCCTGACCCACATCAACTGCGGTGATCATCGGGTGGTCGATCCCCGCTCCGACTGGTTCCCAATTCCGGCCGCTGTCGCGGCTTCGGAAGAGACCGGCACGCGCAGTTCCGCAGTACATTTGAGTCGGGCTGCGCAGGTCGACCGCCACACATTCGGGCGATCGTCCGCCCAAGTGTTCGTCGACGGTCCAGGTGGAGGCGCGCCGAGCGATCAACAGAGCCGCGCGTGTTACAACTACGAGGCCGACCATGACTCAATCTCCTTCTGTTTGTGGTTTCATTGTTGTGTCGCAACCAGACCGCGAGCAAGGTAGTTTGTGCGGCCGCGAAATATTCCTCCCGCCGTTGCCAATCCTGCGCGTCGGACTGTCGCCCAGCAGCTCAGGGTAGTTCGTCGAAAAAGAGATAAAGGGCGGCGATCCGACCGTCTCGGGCAATGATGAAATCAGTTCCGGCGTAGGCTGGCGCTTCACCGGGGCGGCCCGATACCCATCGGACCCTTCCGCCATTGCCCGATTCTTCCGGCTCAGCAATTGGCTGATATCGAAAGTCAGGGTGAGTGGCCTTTATCTCGCCCGCGATGTGATCGATCTCTTGGCGGCCACGGTAAACGCCCTTGTTGGGATCGTAGAACACGCCATCTTCGTGCCAGATCTCATCGAGGGCTGCGCGCCGATGCGCGGGATCGTTTTCACCGAAGACTTCTGCAAGATTGCGGGTCAACAAGGTCGATATGCTGTAGGATACGGATTATCTCCTTTCCTTCACCCAAGACCTTCGCTTCAAGAACTCCGCGACGACGCCTATTCAGCTGCTGCGATTTGCACCTCTTCAGGCCCGTGACTGCTATCGTGACCCTCAAGAACCACAGCACCGTCACGACAAAGGCCTTAGGGCGATCCCACTCGGAGCTAGGCCACACGAAGCACGATCTTGCCGTGCTTGCGTCTTGCGGCTCCCGGCCCACTGGGCGACATCCCATGAACCCCAGGCAGGTTCCCGGCGATGTCCCTCCAGGCCTGGCCGCATCCTGGAGCGCGTACACGGTCGCGACGTCTGATCGTATCGCCCCCTCTTCCAGCAATCGCGCGATCCTGCCGACCACGTCCCCTGACGGCGCGAGCCTCATCATCTCGCCCGACACACGGTGCTTCGCGGTCTCTTCCTGCGATACGGGCTGAACGGCCGAGACGAGATGGCCGCCTTCCTTCAAGACGAGGAACGACCGCTTCTGTGTATCGCCACCGACGCAGTCGAAGACCACATCGACCTTCTCTTGCAGAACCTTCTCGAACTGCGCCTCTCGATAATCGATGACCCGGCTGGCTCCGATGGACTTGAGGTACGACTCATCGTCGCTGCTCGCCGTGACAATGACGGTGGCGCCTATGCGATGCCAATTGCACCGCATAGGCGCCCACAGCGCCGGCACCACCATGAATCAGGATCGTTTGCCCCTTTTCCAGGTGACCGTGGGTGAAGATTCCTTGCCATGCAGTCTGGGCGGCCACCGGCACGGATGCCGCTTCCTCAAATGAGAGGTTGGATGGTTTCTTTGCGATGACTGCCGGCTTGACAGCCAGATACTCCGCGTACGCGCCGCCCGTCTCCCTAGCAGCCAACACGGCATCACCTGTTGCACATGCCGCAACGTCACTGCCGACCTGTTCGACGACCCCAGAAAACTCATGACCAGGTATCCACGGCAAGTCGATCGGGAGTATCTGTCTCGCCGTTCCGGAGGCCTCAACAAGATCCAGATGATTGACGGCGGTACTCTTGATCTTCACCAGGATCTCGTCGCGTGCGATCGTCGGCGTCGGTACATCGTTGAACACTAACTGCCCACCGTATTCCAGCAATCTGACAGCTTTCATGCGAGCTCTCCTTTGGGTTCTCTCGCTTCAGCGCCCATTTGGTCGCGCGTGGCGGAGTGCCCAATCGGGGAGCTTCGTGAGCGCGCGGCCGAACTCGCGTTTTAGGCCTGCGATGTCGGCGCTGTAACCGACGCGGTCGAACCATTCCAGCATCAACGCCATCTCCTTGCTGTACTGCCGGATCTGTTCGATTGGCGTCTGCGCGAACGTAATCGGCCGACCCAGCGCCTGCGTCAGGATCTCCGCCGCCTCCGGCATCGTTCGTACGTCACCGGCGAGATCGATCTCGCGGCGGTTCAAGGCGGCGGCATCGGTGAACGCGCGCGCGCCGAACCAGCCGATGTCATCCACGGCAATCATCTGTAGCTTCGTGCCTGGCCCGAGCGCCCAGGCCAGCGTGGAGCCCTGGAGGCTAAAGGGCGCCAGCAGGTTCTCCATGAAGAACACCGGACGCAGGATCACATGCGAGGGGAAGCGGAGGCCGCGCACGGTTTCCTCGATGCGCCACTTGTTGTCGAAGTGCGGGACGCCTGTCTGCTTGTCCGCCGATCTCACGGATGTGTAGACATAGTATTCGACGTCGGCCTCGCGCGCCAGCGCCGCAAGACGCTTGCCCTGCGCCTCTTCTCGCTCGGCGCCCGCCTCCCCCGCGTTCTGCACGCTGAAGACGCCCCACGCGCCGGCCAATGCACGGCGCAGCGTCGCCTCGTCATCGAGATCGCCCTTGACGATGTCGATGCCGTGGTGCGCCAGCGTTGCCGCTCGCTGGCTGTCCGGGGTTCGCGTCAGGCCCCGCAGATGGAACCCGGTGCCCCGCAGCGCCTGCGCGACCGCGCCGCCCTGTTTGCCCGTCACTCCGGTGATGAGAATCGTTCGATCGCTCGTCATAGCTGAAACCTCCTACCTGTTCTGGCCGGCGTGGAACACGCCGTCGTCGGGGAACAGGTCGATGTACCCCTGCACATCCGTGACGTTTCCATCAGCCGCGGGTATGCGCGGCGTGGTATGGTCTCTGCGCCGGTTGTCCTTGTCATCTGCTTACACAGCCTGCGCGGGCTTCAGTTTCGATGCGACAAAAGCACCGCGCGCCGACTGAAGCGTCCACGATGCCATCACGGCAACGAGCAGAACGAGCGGGACGATCACTACGCCCACGGCATCGCCCGATGCGGCATGCGAGATTGCCGCGCCGGTCAGGTCGAAGAAGAAGCCTGCGTACGCCCACTCCTTCAGTCGCGGAAATCCGGGCGCCAGAATCGCGAGCACACCGAGCAGCTTCCAAGTGCCCAGGATGGTTGCCACGTACGACGGGTAACCGAGGTGGACCATGGTGGCGACGATTTGTGGCGCGCGCATAAGGTTCGTAGCGCCGGCTGCGGTGAGCGCGAGCGCGGCAAAACCGGTGGTTAGCCAATAGAAGACCTTCTTCGTGCGCGTCGTTGTATTGTTCGTGGTTGTCATTTCCGTATCTCCTTTATGCCTCCTTCTGCTTTGCCCCCAACGCACATCATTACGTCAATTATATTGATGTAAATATACTTGATGACGTATACTCATGGAGGATTCAGGCTTTTTATGGTGAAAAACATTCAAGGGACAGACCACGTCTGGCTAGTAATGATGAAGGCGATGCGCGCCCTAACAAGGTACGCAGCCGCTGGTATTGAAGAGACCGGACTCGGCCTCTCGGATTTCGGCGTGCTGGAACTCCTGCTGCACAAAGGGCCTTTGCCCGTCAATACGATAGGCCCAATCGTCAATCTGACCCCAGGCTCGATCAGTATCGCTGTCGATCGCCTCGTCGCGAAGGGCCTGGTCAGCCGGGTCGAGAGCGCCGAAGACCGACGCGTTCGGATCGTTGGCCTCACCCCACGCGGCAAGAACCTTATTGTTTCAGCCTTCCGAAAGCATTCTGGGCAGATGAAGAGAGTGTTCTCTGAACTGAGCCCCCAGGAGCTTTGTGGCCTCGAAGTGGCGCTCAAGAAGGTCGGCAAGCAGGCTGCTGCGCTGATGGAGGAGAGTTGAGCGGCTCCATGCCAGTTCGCGTTCTCTGCGCCGGACCGTCGTCTGAATCTGGCGGTTTTCACAAACAGCCATGCCTGGAAGAACACGCCGCTTGCTCAGCCGCTTTTACGTTGGCCTGGACTTGGTCTATGGTCGCGGGGCAACGTAGACCCGCTTGTTCACCGCATCCTCATTCTCCTCAAGGAAATCAAGAGGGAGTTATAAGGGCGAAAGGAAAGAAGTGTCGAGTCTACGAATGCGGCAGGTCTTCGCAGTTCTGCCTGGTTTGTCGGCAACCCTTCCCTAACCGGATTGGGGAAGGGTTGCCCGTGATCCGACCGGAACAGCGCAGAGCCGTCGGGAAACCTTGCCACAAGCCGACTTCCCGTTACTAATCGGGCGGAAGAGTCGCTTCGGGTCCTTTCCTGAGATTTTCGGAGCGACGCCAGTCGGCGGGCATTTCGAGTGGTCCCGGCCCGTAGACGCCCTCCTGCGAAACCGACCAGCTCTCACAGCTGTGACAAACACCGGTCCGGCACGATCAACGGATCGGAACATCACACCCTCGGCTAGTTCCAAAATGCTCTCGGTTGTGAGCCGCCGGGTGCTGGCCAGTTCTCGCGTTTCAGAGCCGCTCTAAGCGTTAGCCCCGTGCCGGCCGTCGAGCGTACATCACGGCAAACGCAGATAACATCTTTACTACCAGCCTCCGGAAACATTTGTTTCGATCGGTGATTTCGACAAGCCGTTGCGGCGGGTCCGGGCTACATTTGGGGACTCAGACCGCTCGGGCACTTGGATGGTGGCTGAGTATTTTAAGCTCGGGTCGCCGCGACACGGAGGCCGATCCTCAGGGGCCGAATGCCCGGCCCATCCGTCGGATACCAGAAATGAGCACTGTATCGGAACTGGAGTCGTCAATGAGCAGCAGCGTACAAATCGAACAGAAGACCTACGAGATGCCCCCGCGAGAGGGGATCAGCATCGCGCATTTCCTCACCGTCGCCGACATCGAGCGATCGGCTCGCTTCTATGAAAAGGTCTTCGGCGCTCGCATTCTGAGCCTGGGTGACGGCAACGCGCCTGGGTACCTTCAGCTTGCGAATATCTGGATGATTCTGAACATTGGAGGCGGGCCGACCCCGGATAAGCCCACGGTAACGCTCAGCGTCCCCGACCCGAATCACATCAACAGCTTTATGAATTTCCGCGTTGCGGATATTCAAGCGTGCTATGAATTATGGAAAAGTCGAGGAGCGGAGTTCATCACTGAACCGATCCCCAAGTACGGCGAGACGCGCTGCTACATCCGCGATCCTGATGGTTACATTATCGAGGTCGGCCAGAGCACTACCTTTACGTACGGTTAACGCGCGGGGTGAGTGGCTTTCGGACAATGCGCGACTCCGTCGCGATCCTCTATTCGCGCGCTCGCCTTCTAACCAAGTACTTTAAGAAGGATGATGAAGACATGCCAGAAGCCACCTGGAAGCCTCACGAGAAACACGGACATCTGACGAGCCAGAGCGACTTACCGGACAGCGTCTACGCTTTTCCGAAGCAGCGTAAAGAACCACTGACTGACGCACAACATGTGCGTAACGCGGTCGCGCGCTTCGATCAGGTTATCGACGTCTCGGATGCCGACCGTGCTTTGGCGTTCGCCAACATCGAGAAGGCTGCGAACTACTATGGCGTCAACCTCACGGAAACGTCATGGCACGACCTGGGCATTCATCCTCACAAGAAAAGAAGAGGGGCTCCGCCAAAGACGCTCTGACACGTGAGCGGCGACTGGCGATGTGGCTCTTCCGGCAAACTTGTGTCAGAGGGTGGAGCTTGCGGCAGAGGACACTTCACGAAGGAGATGAAATATGAAAGCAGTTGTTGTCCACCAATATGGCGGTCCTGAAGTACTCAAGTTCGAGGAATACCCTGACCCGGTTCCGGGTTCGGGCGAAGTGCTGGCGCGGGTCGCCGCCACGAGCGTAAATCCGATCGATTACAAACGGCGTGCTGGATTACTGAAAGATTTTTATCCCATCCGGTTCCCGGGCCTCATAGGAGTCGATATCGCGGGGACTGTGGTCAAGATTGGGCCGGGAGTGGATGGCTTTTCCGTCGGCGACCAGGTGTTCGCTATGGCGGACAATACTTACGCCGAACTTTGCGTCGTGAAAGCCGCGATTCTGGCGAAAGTTCCCAAGGGACTCGATTTGATCCAGGCGGCGGCGCTGCCACTGGTGACGACCACTGGCAACCAACTCATTTCCGCTACCGACATCGGAGCGGGCCAGACGGTTCTCGTCGTAGGTGCTGCTGGAAATGTCGGACGTTCGGCGGTATTCACTGCAAAGCAACGCGGGGCGACTGTGATCGCGGGAGTTTTGAAGAGGCAGATGGATGAGGCGAAGACTGTCGGCGCGGATCAGCTTGTTGCAACCGATGACGACGCTGCGATTGCGAACCTTCCGATGCTCGATGTCGTAGCTGATACGGTCAACGGCAAGACTGCTGAAAAATTGATCGCCAAGGTCAAGCCGGGAGGAGTGTTTGCTTCGGTTCTCGGGGCACCGCAGAACGCCGCGAGGTATCCATCTGTAAAGGTGGTGCCAGTATTCTCGAAATTCGACAGGAAAACGCTCGAGTTCATGGCCGAAGCGGTGCGAGATGGCAAGCTGGTAATCCCGATTAGCCAGAAACTGCCACTCAGTGAAGCGGCCGAGGCTCAAGCAGAGGCAGAGAAGGGTGGTGTGGGGAAGATTTTGCTGGTGGCTTGAGATTCTCTTTGCGGAAGACAAGGAAGAATGAAAGCTGGAAGAATCCATTACTTTGGCCCGCCGAACGCGATTGTGATCGACGAGATACGATGTCCGGCCTCCGTTTTGCTTTTGCCAGCGCTCACTGGGTCTTCTCCTTGGAGCCGATGGGCTCCATCTTGGTACGCCAACTGCGCGGGCCGCACTTGAGCACATGGCCGCGATGCAGCAAGCGGTCCAGCATGGCGGTGATGGCCGCGGCATGGCGAGCATGTGTTCTGCAGACTCGCCGATGATACGATCTGTTCACTTCCAGTTTGGATATTCAGTCCGGACTGCGCGAAGTTCTCGATGGGTCCCCCCCGGATCAGCGCTGAGGCATTACAGGAACTGCGCGAACTACTGAGTACTTGGCAAGCGGCCAACCCTTCCCAGAACGAATCTTTCCGGGAGGTGGTACGCGAATCGACCGGCGAAGCTGCCGCACCCACACTCGCAGTTAAACCTGCTGCTCGTAAACGCGTCCAAAGCGGCGATACCCGAGGACAAACAAAGAGATCTGACCCTGGCGTTAATGGAACTGCTGATCGAGGCAGTGCAGCCGAGCGAACCAGAGGTGGCAAACGGAGGCGGGGATGAACTCGAAGCTGAACGCTGAACGCCTCAGCCGGCCTCTCGTTTGGCTCGGAACGGGCGCGACTGGCACCACCTGATCGAACTCTGTGGCATGACTGGAGCGGTGGTCATCGACCCGGACGGAGTCTACGATCCGGGCATTATCAACGACCGGCTATTGCTGGGGTTGAAGGGCACTATGAGTGAGTTCGAGTTGAACTTGCTTCGACAGCGATCGCTGGAGGCCATACGACAAAAGGCCCGCCGCGGCGAGCTAAAGATCTGTCTTCCAATCGGCTATTGCTGGAACGAAAGCGGGAAAGTCGAGATGGATCCAGACCGTCGGATCCAGCAAGCTATTCACTCGGTCTTCGCCAAGATCACCGAACTGGGGAGCGTGCGGCAGGTCTTGCTTTGGTTTCGTCGAAACACAGTTTGTCTGCCCGCCCTTGTGGAGGGGACCTGGCCAGCGCGTCACTTGGAAGCTCCCTGTCTACAACACCATCTGGCACATGGTCCATAATCCCGTCTATGCGGGAGCTTATGTTTTTGGAAAGACCGAAGCGCGTGCCAAGGTCGTCGAGGGCCGGGATGATGGTCTCGAATCAATACCGTCCAAGATTCCTGCGGCTTCTTGTGCCCGTCGCTCTTGCGCGTGCGGGTCTGCTCCGGCAACAGCTACAAGGGCCACTGCCCGACGAAATAACCATAAACGCGTTCATACTGAAGCCAATCCTCGATCCCCTGCACTTCAAGAACCGAAATGCCGACATTGATCGGATTCGATGAGATGGGTTGTACTATCTGCCCCCATTCTTAAGGCGCTTTTCCACTCTCAGCAGCACAGACTCCGGAATCCGAAGAGTGGTGTAAGAGCGTTTCGAACAGCGTTCGGGTCGCTCGATTTTCAGTACACCAGGCTCGCTTCGAAACATTTCCCGTACCGTTTTCGGGCTGACATTCCATCGTTTGGCGATTTCGGCTACCGACCAGTGCCGTTCAGAAAGCATGTGATTGCGCCTTGATCGCGTTTCAATTCGCACTTGTAGCTGCCACCATAACGGGCCACCGTTGTGCGACATAGGAACTCAAAATATTGTTCTATGTTCGGCGCTGGATCGCTACGATGAGGCAATGCTGGGGAATTCCGAACCAGAGCAACCAACTTACGAAACCCGAAGCAGTGCGATCTTGTCCAACTGCAGGTGGAAATTGTGATCGCAGTTCGGTTTTCGTTTCGCCGAGCAACGTTCCACTTAAATACTGAAACAGGCTGATGCCAGCGTCACGAGGATTGGGCGGAAACCAGAGGAAATCAAACCAGCAACAAAGAAGGGAATATTTTGGATCGCAACATTGGAAACTCAAGAAGCTACCACTTCCCTCGCTCAGCGGTAGCGACCCAGAGTCCCCCGACTGTGTTCAACGAAGTACGGTTCGATAATGTCTACACACCGATGGTGTGATGGCCAGCCAGATGATCGTAGATCACTTGATCAGAAACAGGAATCAGCAGGCGATGAACGCAATCGGCACATTTGATGCGAGGTTTTTCGCAGATACCGGCCCGCCATTCATTCGCGCAGGCGGGCGAGTATCCGGATCTTCCGCTCTTGTTCTCCCAGCGCGTCGGATAGACATCGCTGCGTCCGCGGGAAAGACGACGAAATAGCGCAAGCTTATCGGTAACGCTAAGGTTCGTTTCGGCAGGTGCTGGATCTCCAGATCGAGAACCGGAGGGCTCCGGCGGATGCAATCGCCAATCTATGCCGTGCGCTTCTAGCAGTCGGATTAGACGGGCGTTCTCTTCATTAAGCCGTCCGAGCACAGAAGCGGCGTTATCATCGAGTTTTTCACTCCTCGTTTGCACATCCATAATCCGCCCAAATCTGGTTCATGTCGTCGCCGACGCCCCAGCCGAGGCGACTGCACATTTCGCGTACCCGGTCCAGTCTGGCAAGTAATGAAGCCTGGCGCTCAGCCGTCAGAGTAGTCGTGACCTGTAGAGCATCGGCGAACATACGGACCAATGATGAAAACCAGCTATCGCCTTCCATACAGACATCCAGCGTGAAACCTGCTGCCTGTTCGCAGTAAAACACCATAAGCTCGGCCAAGCCTTCCTGCTGCCCGACAGCCTTTTTATAATCGGAGATCACTTTCAGAGCTTTGGAGACGGAGACGTTCTGACTCGGTTTGAAAACATCTGGCCAGAGCCAGCGCTCAAGTGATTTCTTGTACGGATCAAGCACGTCCTCGCCCAACGCAAAGCGGGCGTGAAGGAACACTCGGTTCTCGTTGCTCGCGTCGTACAGATCGTGGATGAGTTCAACCAGTCCGGCGCGATCGAAGCCCAAAATCTCCGTTTTCACGTTGCCCCAACCTGGCTTGCTGCTCGTCTTCTTTGTCGCCATATCGGGATTCTACCGTTTCTGCCATCCACTTCCCGGCTTCCAATCTGCCGAGAACGTACCGTCGTTCGCTGCCGCCGTCAGCATCGGTCCGATAAAAGCCGACACCTCAGTAACGACTTCTCGAAGGGTGTCGGGGCCAGATTCGAAAGGACTGCGACGCAAGAACGCCTTCCACTGCGTGCTCTTTGCCGGATCAGACACAAATGCGTCGGTGAGACCTGCAGGTTGCGATTCGATGATAGTTCCCCTGCATTGGAATGTCGCCCTGATTGCCTGGAAGAGAACGGCTCCATCGAATTCGTAAAGCCGCGACAAGAGCCAGATGTCAAAATAGTCCTTCATGCGGCTGTTCAGAAGTCCTAGCGAAGTCAGCGCTTCCAGTTTCTCGGCGATTACGAGCCAACAGACCGTGGAACCGGACGCGCACGCCCTCATAGTCGGCATCCTCTTTGATACGGCTTGCAGTTACGGAGCTGCTGACGAATTCGATGCCATCCTCTTCGACATGTTCCTTGCAAACCTCAGCGAGACTTTCCGGATATGTTCCAGATCGTTGCTGGTCCTTCCCGCAAAGTCGATGTCCATCGTTGGCCGGGACAGAGGTGCTTGCCACGCGCTCAAGAGAAGTGCCCCTTTCAGGACAAAACGCTCCGCATGAGGTGACTGGGCCAGACGGTAAAGAAACCGCTCCATTGCGTAGTACTGCAGCAGTTCCCGGAACGGACGCTTCTCAGTATTCGCCTTGTTGAGCAGTCGTTGGCGCACGGAGGCTCCGAGATTCCGTTGGTTCATAGCAGCGCGTCCATATACGGCCTGATGATCTTGTCAACGCGGTTCATTCGCGCAAATTCCAGAATTGCCTTGTAGTTTGGCTTTTTCTTTTTCTCGCGATATTCCCGAAGGCCCTCCACTGCCACATCGACTCCAATCTTGTTTCGATATTTGAAGCAGTCGGCAATCGTCTTCTCGGCCGAATAGACCCGGACGGGCGAGCCGTCGATATTGATGGTCTCAACCCCGGCACTGAACGAAGGCTCGGAGAACCAGAATACCCGAACCGGGATGCCGTCGATCTTCGGAATCTGAGAGTGGCTTGGCAGCGCAATGTCTGTTTCGTGCGGGATCTGCGTTGTGAGCCCGTGATGCGCCAGAGCTGAAATCAGGCACATCACAGCACGGGGAAGTCGCGACATGATCGTCGTCCAATCGGGATTGCTGAGCGGCGATGCGCTGGCGAGCCGGTAGAGGCCTCTTCCGACCCGTTCGATTTCACCTTTTTCGCGGAGAGCATAGAGGGTGCGGGGATGAATCCCAAGCCGCAGCGCCTGCGAGGTGCGCAGTGTTCCCCGGTGCTTCGTGAAGAGCTGGCGCACTGACGCGGTATTCGCTGGTGTTGGCATCGTGGATATTATACTCGGAGAGTATGCGAATAGTGCCGAGGTATCTATCCACATCGATGTGCGGTCGAATCTGTGTCCACGTACATGTCCACGCAGCCACATGCAAGGCAACGTAAGCTCGCAGTTTCAGCTACTTACGCCGTAAAATTACTTTCTGCATCGGAAAATTAACGACATCGGAAGGCGTTCCCCTCGACAAACTTAGCCCAATACTCGACCTTTTCGCCTATCAGTAATACCCCTACAAGGCTCTAAAAGTCAGAAAGGGAGAACGCTTCACCCCTTCCTTTCAGCGACTTTCACGCTGGGGTCCAAAGTTTCAAATTAAGTGTTCCCTCACACAAGCCTCAAAAACTTGATTCACCCCGCGGCAGGCTGTCACGATGGCCAAACTCGGCAATAATCAGGAGTTGAGCGTGGCTGCACCGAGCGCGGAGATGGTGCGGCTTTGCAGATCGAAGTGGTGCCCGGTCCTGATGTCGCGCACCAGGCCGGAATAGCGAGGGCACATCAGGATCTTGTAATTCATGTCATTGAAGAGGCTGACCTGCGCGAACAGGCCGTCGCCCTGCCTGTTCCAATCAAACGTGACAAGGTGCCCATTCGTCTGCCGCCACTGCGGCGAGTCGAGCGCGAGAATAGGAGTCGCGACGACGACAACAGGTACGCCCCAGGGCGGCACATGTCCATACCGCACCCAATTTCGGTAATGATCGAAATCCGGGCGCAAAAAGAACGAAGCGCCTTGGATGCAGGCGACGTAGTTGCCGGCGATCTTTCCAATCGCGCGCAGGATTCTGTCTTCAACCTTGCAGGCGAGCTTCGTCAGCATCGTTCCGTCGCTTCGTGCGGGCTGCGGCAACTGTCCCTTGCGGTTGAAGTTTATTCCGAGCGTGTTGAGCTTTGCCGTCAGGCGGTTGATATCGTCCTGCGAAGGGCCGACAACCTGAATTAAAGCCGTGGGCTTCCGGTATGGGTCTACGATGGAGGGGTCTGCGAGCGCGAGTTCCGGCAACCACGTCCATTCGGTCTGTTCCTGATTCTTGAATGCGACCTGCGGCAGCGGCCGGGTATCGAGCTTTGTGCCAGTGTTGCGGCCAAGAGAAGCACCAGCGGCAGCAGGGGCAGGGCCAGGCGCAGAACAGACAACGACGGGCGCCCGGCCAGCAGCACAAAGCCCAGAGTTCCGATGCCGATAGCCAGCGCCAAGGGCGGCCCGAAGCGGCTATAGGAGACCGGCCGGCGGATCGGCAGGAACCACTCCGGCGTGACGGTCGCGCCCGGTGCGGCAAGCCTGAGAAAAGAAGCGCGCAGGCTGCGCACGATTGCGAGCACCACGCCGACCATTACCAGCGCTACCCATAGCTTGAGCAGTTGCGATCCGAGCATCGAGCGTGGAAAAGTTCCAGAGAACGAATGCGCCCACGCACCGCGCTGCGCGAACCAGTTGGCAGCCCACTCCGCGGTATACAGAGCCAGAAAGGCGAGGAAGAAACCACGCAATGGACGAACCGCGGCCACGGCAAAACAGGCGAGCAGGGCAACGACAAGCAAAACAATCTTTCCCCGGAATAGCCAAACCGACCCTCGTCCAAATAACTCGCGAACGACGATATTCGGGAGTGAGGACAGCAGCGCCATCGCGCTCCACGCGATTGCGACAACGATCTTATTCTGAAGTTTGACTGCCGGAACGCCGATTGCCGGAGCTGTCATCAAGACCCCTCGCTAGAACCGGGCGGAGTATACGCCGTCAAGAGGTTTGTTCCAACCAGTATTTACGCTTTGTGTCAAACCTCGTTAGAAATGTCCCCCCTGCTTAGCTCATTAGAAATGTCCCCATTGGTGGGGAGAAAATTAAGGACGGTTCATGGTGATGAAAGATTCGCCACGCCCTTGCCTGTTTGCCGGTGAGAACTGAATGGGTGTAGGATGTATCCACTTTGGGGTTGAGGATGGCGTATCGCCTCCCGATGCGTTCCATCCTGACTGGTAACTGTTTGTTCAGGAGTGTGGAACGTGTGCAAGTTGCGTGTTCAGGCTCTTCTTGTCGTGGTGCCCTTCGCAGTCACTCTCGCGTTGATTCTCGCCGTGCCGCAGCGCGGTGATGCTATCCCGCCATTTTCGCGGCAATACGGGACGTCATGCAGCACCTGCCATCTCGACTTCCCGAAGCTCAACGACTTCGGCAAAGCGTTCAAAGATGCAGGCTTCAAGTTTCCCAAGGACGATGAGTCGATGATCAAGATTCCGCCGGTGATGCTGGGCGCGCCGGCGCAGAAGGACCTATGGCCGCACGCGATCTGGCCGGGCACGATTCCCGGACTGCCTCCGATTGGCCTGCGGATGAACAATTATTTCCAGGTGACGGGGAATAACCGCAACAACTTCCAGTTTGTGCCGACGTCAACCTCCACGACGTTCACGCCTACAGCGCCCACGCTGATTCCGCGTACTGATTTTGAGACCGGTTTTTTCAGCATCTTCACGGCGGGAAACTTCGGCAGCGACATCGCCTTCTGGGTCGATGACGATATCAGCGTAGCTGGATCGAACTCCGGCGGTGGGCTGGGCGACGGCTACTTGAAGTTCGTGAATCTAGGTCGACTGTGGCACATGCCCGCCGATTCCTTCAGCTTGCGCGTGGGGCAGTTTGAACTGGACCTGCCGTTCACCCAGGCTCGAAGCATAGACATCAGTCCATACGACATCTACACGCAGGCCAACGTGGGCGTGATGAACTCACTGTTTGCGCAGCAGAACGTCAACAACGTGTTTACTTTTGCGGGAGCGGGCAAGGGGGTAGAGATCAGCGGTGGCCACCACTACGGCGGCTATTGGTATTCGCTCGCTGCGGTGGACCAGAACACTACGGGCACTGCGTCCGGCAGTGATTTCGTGCCCTCTGCGACTGGAGGGAACAACGGCGGCGTGGGCTTCGTCTCCGACGCCAATTTCAAGGACCTTTACGGAAACTTCATGTACCGCTTCAATCTCGAGCGGAACAAAGAAAGCCGCGACGCCATACAGGCTGCCGGACCAATGGGACCGCGAGACCATACGTATCTAAGCCTCGGTGCGTACTATTTCTATGGGCGCGCGGTGCAAAGGATGGTTGGAGTGCTGCCCACGAATGCGGCCATCAACACCTTGCTAACCGCTCGCGAGCCTTTCTACCGCACTGGCCCCTATTTCAGTTTCAATTACCGCACGTTCAACGTGTACGGCCTTTACATGTACGGCCGCGATCATAATCTCGTGCCAGTGGACGCGACGGGAACGCCATTCCCTGCCGCCCCGGTTCTTCCCGTGAGCTTTATCCATGGGGTCCCCGCGACATTCGGGGGTGGATTCGTCCAGGCGGATTATCTGATTTATCCTTGGACGATGCTGATCATGCGGTACGACGCGGTGAACTCGCAGGCGGACTTCATCAATGGTCTGGCCGGGATCACGGGAACGCCTTTCTTTGGGCCGGTGAGAGCGACACGCAACCGCTTCACGCCCGGGGTGCAGTTCCTGATCCATGCCAACATCAAGGCTTCGTTCGAATATCAGGTAAGGGCCCAGCAGCACATCACGGCGGGGATAAACCCGATTACCGGATTGCCGGTCGTCATCCCGCCTTTCCGGACGAACACTGCGACCGTAGGTCTGGAGTTCGTTTACTAGCACTCGCAACAAGGCAGCGCGCCACACTGTCTTACAGCTAAGGAGGTCGTGAAAGCAATGAATTGGAAGTCAGTTCTCCTCGTTCTTCTCGTCGTGGTTTTCAGCATCGCTGCGGCCGCCGGCACAGTCACCGGTAAAGTTTCCGGTGTTTCCGGAAAGTCCGTTGTGTACCTCGATGCTCCCGGCAAAACCTTTTCTCCTCCCGTGCAGCATCCGGTGATGGACCAGAAGGGGCTGATGTTTCAACCCCACGTCATGGTGGTTCAGGTAGGGACCACGGTTGACTTCCTGAACAGCGACAGCGTGCAACACAACGTGTTCTGGCCGTCGGTGGGTGGCGACAAGAAGGCAACGCACAATTTGGGCACATGGCCGAAGGGTGAGAAGCGCTCGTTCAAGTTCGATAAGCCGGGCGTGGTGCCGTTGCTGTGCAACGTTCATCCAGAGATGTCGGGATACATTATCGTGAGCCCGTCGCCGTACTTCGCTGAGACCGACCCAAGCGGCGAGTACAAGATCGAGAACGTCCCGGACGGATCGTACACCGCGTCCGCCTGGCACGAAGGCGCGAAAACGCAGAACAAACCCATGACGGTGTCCGGTGGCGCGGGCAAACAAGACTTTACGTTGTCGAAGTAATTTGACGAGGGGCGGGCACGTTCACCGGCACGCCGCCCTCATTTTCTTTTTCTTTTCCAAGGCTGAGGCTTACGAAGTCGGTTCCCCATGCTGAAGCGCTTTGAAAGCAAGAAGGTCGATAAGGATTGGCTGAATACTAACTTCCCTTGCATGATGGCCTGCCCCGCGCACACCAACGCGGGAAGGTATGTCTCGCTCATTGCCGAAGGCCGGTTCGAGGAAGCGTACCGCTTCGCCCGCGATCCCAATCCCTTGGCCAGCACATGCGGACGCGTGTGCGCCCATCCGTGTGAGACGGCTTGTCGGCGCGGAGAGATCGACAAACCTATAGCCATTCGCGCGCTGAAGCGCTTTCTGACCGAGCGTTACGGCCCGGAGTCCAGATACCGCGGCGACCTGCGGCAGAAACCGTCAGAGAAGCTCCCCTTCAAAGTAGCCGTCGTCGGCGCGGGCCCGGTCGGACTTTCGGCTGCGCACGATCTTGCGCTGATGGGCTACTCCGTTACCATCTTCGAGGCCGCGCCAGTAGCGGGCGGTATGTTGTATCTCGGCATCCCTGAGTATCGATTGCCGCGCAATGTAGTGGAAGCGCAAGTCCGCGAGATTCTTGAAACCGGCGACATAGACCTCAGGTTGAACCAGGCCGCCGGCCGCGACTTCACTGTCTCTGAACTGCGCAGCCAGGGTTTCGACGCCGTGCTGATCGCGATTGGCGCGCATCGCAGCCGCGACTTGAGCATCGCCGGCGTGGATCTCGACGGCGTGTACCGAGGCATCGAGTTCCTGCTGAACGTGAACCTCGGATACAAGTTCACGATCGGGAAAAAAGTGGTCGTTATTGGAGGCGGCAATGTTGCGATGGATGTCGCCCGCTCCGCCGTGCGTGAAGTCCTGCGCGAGCACGGCGCGGCGGACGACGTTGTTCCAAGCGACGAAAATATTGCCGCCGTTGCCACCCACGAAATGGTGGACATATCTCTCACCGCTCTGCGCATGGGCGCTCGCGAAGTGGATATCGTTTGCATCGAGCGGCGCGATGAAATGCCGGCCGCAGCCGAAGAAATTGAGGAAGCGCAAGTCGAGGGAATCAACATCTGCGCCGGTCTGGGACCAAATCGAATTATCGGTCGCGACGGAAAAGTTGTTGCCCTTGAAACCCTCGATACCAAGTGGGTGTTTGACGAGCAGAAGCGCTTCAACCCGGCATTTTATAAGGGCAGCGAGAAACGGATCGAGTGCGACACGATCATCATGGCAATTGGGCAGGCTCCGAATCTGAGCTTTCTCAAGCCGGAAGACGGAGTCCAGCTATCTCCACGCGGATTGATCAGCGTTAACCGCGAGAGCCTGATGACCAGCGCTCCTGGCGTATTTGCCGGAGGTGACTGCGCCTTCGGCCCGCGCCTGATCATCGACAGCGTTGCCGACGGCAAACGGGCCGCAGTCGGAATCGACGAGTATCTGCGGGGGGTCAAGCATCCTGATCCTGTGATCGAAGTCGAGGTGCTGTCACGTCATCGCATGTTCGAAGATTTCATGGCGCTCTCGCGCCCGCCGATTCCGATGCTGCCCATCGAGCGCCGCACCGGAATCACGGAAGTGGAAGTCGGATACGACGAGCAGTCGGCGATGGAGGAAGCGCGTCGCTGCCTGAAGTGCTGGACCAACACCATCTTCGAAGGCTACGAGGTCGACGGAACGCAATGCGTATTGTGCGGCGGCTGCGTTGACGTTTGCCCGGAGAGTTGCCTGACGCTGGTTTCGCTTGATCGTATCGAGTTCACGCCAGAGGTCTTAGAGGCCATCACCGACGACCGGCACTCGTTCAATGTCGAACTCGACGACGTGGCGGCCGAGGAAGTCGGCGTAATCACCGGCTCGGCGATGATTAAGGACGAAACGCGCTGCATACGCTGCGGCTTGTGCGCGTTGCGATGCCCGGCCGGCACGATCACCATGGAGTCGTACCAGCTTGTTCCGACTGAAAAAACGGGCTTAATCTCCATTCAGTCGTTGGATTTGGCAACGGCCCCGAAATAGAAGCAGCAGCATCCAATGAGGGCGTTGATCTATGCCGGATGATGTGAAGAAACCTCCCGAACAGGGCGACACGGTCAACCGTCGCCAATTCTTCGTCAAGATTGGATTGGGTTCGATTGCGGTAGCCGCCTGCGGCACAGCGCTCTTCGGATACGAATACCTGTCGCCGAATGTTCTCTATGAACCTTCGCCGGTGGTCAACGCCGGGAAGCCCGATCAGTACGCGCCTAACTCGGTAACGCTTGATCCCGAGACTGCGATTTATATCGTGCGCGCGCCGGAGGGATTCTATTCCCTGTCGGCAGTCTGCACACATCTGGGCTGCCTCACCGCATGGAAACCGGAGCTGGGCATCATCGCCTGCCCCTGTCACGGCAGCAAATTCAAAAGAGACGGAACCAAGATCGAGGGCCCCGCGCCGCGTCCGCTCCCGTGGCTCAGAACATGGCTCAGCGACGACGGAGACCTCATGGTGGACCGCTCAACTGTCGTCAAGGAACGACAACTGGTGAGGGTGTAGTCATGGCCAAGATGCTGGAAAGCTACATCGACCAACTTCGGGCCACCAAAGTGTGGCGCTCGATTTTCCGCAGCGGACCGGGCGAGTCCAATCTTCACCGCGCGATGGTCGTGCAGCAGAACGTGTTCCTGCACCTCTTCTCGGTGAAGGCGCGGAAACGCGCGATGGATTTCAGCGTCACGTGGTATCTAGGCGCACTCACCTTCGGGACCTTTGCCATCCTTGTCATCACCGGCGTGCTGCTGATGCTCTACTATCATCCCTCCGTTCCGCAGGCCTACGCCGACATGAACGACCTGCGCTTCGCCGTGTCGTCGGGCGTGTTTCTGCGCAACCTGCACCGGTGGTCAGCGCACGCGATGGTCTTCCTCGTATTCGCGCACATGTTCAAGGTGTTCTACCGCGGCGCATATCGGCCTCCGCGCGAATTTAACTGGGTGATTGGCGTTGTCCTTCTGCTGCTCACGCTGCTGCTCAGCTACACCGGCTATCTGCTGCCATGGGATCAGTTGTCGTACTGGGCCGTCACGGTCGGCAGCAACATTGCATCGGCGGTGCCGATCATGGGACCGAAGATGCGCTTTCTCATGCTCGGTGGACACCAGGTCAACGCCAACGCGCTCCTGCGCTTTTACGTGCTCCACTGCATGATTCTGCCCATGACAATCATTGTCTTTATCGCGATCCACTTCTGGCGCATACGCAAGGATGGCGGACTCTACGCGGGACATGAACCGCCACAGTCGAACGTCGTGATTCCTGCCGACGAAAAGAGCGTGGAGGTGAATCCGCGATGAGCGACGAAAGAAAAGACTACGTCGCCAGCCTCGACTCGAACGCGAAGAAAACCCCGATTCGCGTCGCGTTCATCACCCGGCGCACGTCGCCGCAGGTGAAGGTCAAAGACGAAGACGTCGTCATGACTTACCCCGAGGGCTTCCTGCGGATCGCCGTCGCGATAGAGGCGCTTGCCGTTTTTCTCGTCTGGCTCGCGCTGCTATGGGACGCGCCGCTGGAAGGTCTGGCCGACCCGATGCACACGCCGAATCCGGCAAAGGCGCCGTGGTACTTCCTCGGACTGCAGGAATTGCTGCACTACTTCCCTCCAGTCGTCGCGGGCGTATTGATTCCGGGACTCGTGGTTTTCGCACTGATTATCATTCCGTACTTCAACATCAACATCGAGTCCGAGGGACTATTTTTGCGCGACCGCGCGCGGCGGCTGCGAATCTTGGCCGCAATCGTTATCGCCTTGTGCGTGTTCCTCGCGGTTTTCGACGTGTTTGTCGCGCTCGTGCCAACGCTAATCGTCGCCGCGTTCATGCTGCTGGCGGCCTACACGGATCCGCGCACCGCCATCGGCTTTCGCCGCTGGCTCGTCAACAAACCTCTCTCTTTCTGGATCATGACGTGGTTCCTGTTCGAACTGATCGTGCTGACCGGGGTTGGCACGTTCTTCCGCGGCCCAGGCTGGTCCTGGGTGCTGCCCTGGAGGAGCTAAGGGGATGAAAGAAAAACTTGCCTCGCTTCACCGGGTCCTCTTCGGCAACAGCGCGCGCGCGTTTGGAACCGTGAGTGTAATCCTTCTCGTCTCGCTGGCCATCGCGCCCGCAAAAAATCATTTCAGCGAGTGGCGGCATTATCAAAATCAGTACCGTAAGCTCGTGCGAGGGCGCGCCGAGGGCGCCACGCTGGAAAAGCACCTTGAACCCGGCATTCAACAGATATGGCTTCCCGAGCAGGGTGTCGTGGACCGCTGCACAACTTGTCACGTCGGTCTGCGCGAAGCTAGCTTGGCCGACGTCAGCCAGCAGCCGTTTCGTAAACATCCTGAAATTCCCCACAAGCTGACAGAATTCGGCTGTGTCACATGCCACCGCGGACAAGGCCCGGCAACAACCGTTGAAGAAGCCCATAGCAGCACGAAGTCTTGGGAACAGCCCATCCTGCCAGCGAAGTACATCGAAGCCGGATGCGGACAATGCCATCTCTCGGCGCTGACGGGCACGCCCCAACTCAACCTCGGTCGCCACCTCGTCTCCCACAGCGGCTGCACTCATTGCCACAACGTCAAGCTGCCCGACGGAACTAAATTGCAGCCTACGGACGATCCGCCGTCGCTCACACACATCGCCGACAAAACCACTCGCGAGTGGATCTACGCCTGGATCAAAGACCCGCAGTCATACTCTTCCACCGCGACCATGCCGAACTTCATGTTCGACGACGACCAGTTGCGCGACGTCTCGGCATTCCTGATCGCGCAGAGCACGCCGTTGCTTCCCCACGTTAGCTCCGCGAACGTGGGGCACCAACCTGTTACTGCAACGAAGGCCGCAACCGATCCTGCCGCAGGAGCGAGTCTCTACGGCGAGTCATTCTGCGCTTCGTGCCATGCCGTACAGAACGCGGCAGGCTCGCTCGTTGGCGGCGACTTTGGCCCAGAGCTGACCAAGATCGGAACGAAGGCCAAGCCGCAATGGATCGACGCATGGCTGCGCAATCCTTCGGCCTACGACTCCGGCACGAAGATGCCGCACTACCGGTTCACCGACCAGCAGAATGCGACGCTGAGCGGATTCTTACAGGCAAAGACTGACAGCGACTTCCTCGCGAACGTACACCTGACGGAGGCCACGCCTGAGCAGATCGCGCACGGCAAACAGATCGTGACGGAGTACGGTTGCGCCTCATGCCACGAAATCAATGGCGTGAAGAAACCGGAAAACTTCGCTCCCGATCTCAGCCGGATCGGCAGCAAGCCGCTGGTGCAGATTGCGTTTGCCGAGGGCGTTCAGCACACGCTGCCCGACTATCTTGCGGCGAAAGTCCAGAAACCTCGCGCCTTTGGGGCATCCCTCAAGATGCCGCAGTTCAAATTCACGCCGCAGCAGATTGATGCGGTTACCACCGAACTGCTCACTTTGACTGATCGCGCTCAGACTCAACCGCCCGCGCTGCGAATCGCATCGCACACCGAGTCAAACTACCAACCGGCAGGCAAAGCCGGCCAACTGATGAACGATCTACGCTGCTTCAGTTGCCACGCCATCAACGGACGCGGCGG
The DNA here is from genome assembly GCA_963777415.1 of uncultured Acidobacteriota bacterium. GTDB lineage: Bacteria > Acidobacteriota > Terriglobia > Terriglobales > Acidobacteriaceae > JAEZPW01. The sequence goes on along the minus strand of CAVZQL010000005.1, from coordinate 8,438 downwards.
TGACATGGCGCCCGACCTCACATGGGAAGGCACCTCCGTGCAGCGCCCGTGGCTGGTGGATTTCCTAAAGAACCCAAACACGCTTCGCCCGGCGCTCATCCGGCGCATGCCGAAGTTCAACCTTACCGACGCGGAGATTAATACTCTCACCGACTACATCATGACCGTGTACCAGACTCCGGCCTTCGACCGCGATTCGCTCTCGCCGTCCGAATTCACGCCCGCGATGGCCGAGCAGGGGAAAGAACTGTTCTACGGCAAGTATGCATGCCAGTCTTGCCACATTGTCGATCAGAAGACCGACAAGGGTTACATCGGACCTGCGCTGTGGTCGGTCGGATCACGCCTGACGCCCGCATGGATCTACCACTACCTCAAAGATCCCCAGGCGATGCGGCCCGGAACGCTGGAACCGAACCAGCAAATGAGCGACAGCGACGCCCGGCTGCTGACCGCGTTCATGGTGTCGCTGAAATCCGGCGGAAAGCAGGTGGCGAAGAAATGAGGCACACCGTCTCAATCCTCACGCTCGCCGCAATCGCCCTGCTCGCACTCGTCCTGCTGCCGGGATGCACCCACAAGGCGAGCACGCCTGCCGGTCCCGCACCCACCGCTTATGGCACCGCAATCGTGCTCTCTTCCGGCGAAAAACAGGTGGCCTCGGTCGGCGCTATCCTGGAGCAACCCGTGGTCGTACAAGTCAACGATGCGCAGGGCAACGGTGTCACTGGCGCTCCCGTATGGTTCGCGGGGGCGAACGGAGTCACGTTCGATCCCGCTTACGCAGTAACGGACTCCAGCGGTCAGGCGACCACCGGAGTCGCGCTGGGCTGGATGGCGGGCCGTTACCAGCTCACCGCATATACAAAGGACAGCAGCGGCAAGCGTGTCGATCTCAAGATTGAGGAAATCGCTCTCGGCTATCAGCAGACTTTGGGGCGCCAGTTGAACGACCAGTACTGCGGCCGTTGCCACAATCCTGAATCAACCCCGGAGCGCGTCTCCAATTTCGACAATCTCACGACCAAGCCGCACCCATTCACCGATGGCGACACGCTCAACAAGATGACAGACCAGGACCTCGCCGGAATCATCGGACATGGCGGTCCGGCGTTGACCAAGTCTGCCGAGATGCCGCCCTGGGGTTACACCTTGACGAAGTCTGACATTCAGGCGCTCATCGCTTATATCCGCGCGGTCTCCGATCCGCCCTATCGCCCAACAGGACTGGTCTATGCGAAGAATCCGTAAGTGCGTTCTTGTTCTTTCGATCCTTGTTCTCTCGACCCTGGCTCTCTCGATCCGAGGAATTGTCCTTCCCGCCGGCGCACAGGTTTTGTCCCCATTTGAGATCAAGGACAATGGGGCCCGCGCGTTGCAGCAGAAGCACCTGTCGCAATTAAAGGAAATTGCCAGGCAGATGGAGGCGCACCAGTTTCCGTACAACTTCTATTTCAGCCGTCAGCTGGATATCAACGAGGACAAGCAGCTGCACGTGGACCAGCGCTCCATACGGTTCGATAAGTACGAGGGCCAGACGGCTCTGATTATCACCGGCAACTACTACGCGGCCTATTCGGCCGACCTGATGGACACCAACAGACGCGTGCGCAAAACGATGGAGGATGTGATCCTGCCACTGTTAAAGGTTGCGGTGCCTCCTTTCGGAAATGACGACAGCTTCGCCGTGTTCGCAATCGAGGTTTCTCACCACGTCCGGCGCAGAGTAATGGGCGTGTCCGCGGAGAACGCGGAGAATGTAGTTTTCGTGCTTCCGCGCGCCGCCGCTCAGCACATGGTTTCTGCGACGAACGACGAACAACTACAGGCCGCATTGCTCGATAGCGAGGTCTTCGTCGATGCAGAGCCGTTTACCGTGTGGGTGAACGGAGATCGGCCATCCGACGAAGACATCGCCAAAATGCGTCCGCGCAAAACGGCTGACAAAACGGCCGAGGTTGCGAGCCTGGGAAATCCACCCGTGCCTGCCTCGCAGCCGGAGCCCACGGTCGCTGCCCGACTGCTTAAAGCTTCCGACATGCCCGTCAGGCTGATCACGCCGCAGACACTGGCGAATCTCAAGCTGTCGTATGCCGACGCAATCTCGCGCATGACCAATGACCTGAAGGAACAAGCGCACTTCGTCTCATACGTCCCGCCCGAATTCATCGGATTCCACCAGGGTGCGTACCTGCAACTCTCGCTTGAAACCCAGTTGGACTCTACGCTTGTGGCGGAATCGCGTTACAAACTTGCGGCGCTTGCCTTCGACGAGCACATTTCGCATCTGGTCCGGCCCGCCCTGGCCTACTTCCAGCGAAGCTCGGATTTTGACGGCATCCTTTTCAGCACAACGATCAAGCAGGCGGGCAGGAGCAGTCCCGAAGCGGTCGAGTACTTCTTCCCCTTCAGTGTTTTGCGCTGCTTCGCTCGATACGATTGCACGGGGCAACAACTGATCGATTCCAGCTTCGTGCTGATCAACGGAGAACGCTCTGAACTGAACCTTCAGTTGGCGGAGGCCGCCAGCACAAAATAGACATTTCTAATCGCGGCGCCTCTGCTGGCTACGCGGACGGCGAATGTTGGCCCCCCCTATCGCCAGAAAATTGCAAACTACTGATAATTGGCCACTTAACAGGTCGATCTCCGGCACGCCGAACCTAAGTGGCTGATTTCACGCAAGTTAAGACCTCGATCTATGGAAATAAAGGGGTTATCCGCGCTCCCGATAAGAGCGGCGCGAATGCCGTAACCCTCCCCCTTATCGCGCAAAATCGCAAACTATTGATAATTAACCACTTAACACCTTGATATACCTCACGCTCAACATAAGTAGCTGAATCGTAAGCAGTTAAGACCTCGATCTATATAAACAAAGAGCTTAGCACTGACGCCCCCTCGGGGCTGAAAACGGAGCTTTTGTACCACTTGACTTCCTTGCTCTTAGTTTCGCGCGGTACAAAAAGTGGAGTCTTGGCGAGGATTGTCGCGTGGACGAGACGTCCACGCGACAGCCCGGCGGGACGCCGGCGCTACGGTTCTCACTTCGCAACCCATCTACTATTAGTATGACAAGTTCGGAGGGGAAAACCGCCACTGTGGGACGGATTATTTCTCGTTTGATTTCAGCTACTTAGCCGGGAATTGGAGCGCGAGGGGTATTGACATCTCTTGACGTCGGCAGTGGTGGCGCTGCGGGCGAAGTGCATGGGTCCTTCGCCTGCGGCTCAGGATGACTTGCCGCGGGCCGTGGTGGTGACGAATCGGCAGTTGTGGTGGTGCAGCGTTCAGAGTTAACAGACTCACGCCCGCCCAGCGAACTCCCGCGTTTCCGTGGAGACCTTTACCTTTTCACCCTCTTTGATAAAGAGGGGAACGCGGATTTCAATACCAGTTTCCAATTTGGCTACCTTCGTCACGCTACCGCTTGCGGTGTCGCCACGTGCGCCGGGTTCGGTATAGGTGATTTTCAATTCCACGTGGGGTGGCAACTGCAGCCCGATGGGGTTGCCGTTGTACTTGTGGATCTGGATGATGAGGCCTTCCACCATAAAGTCCAGGGCGTCCCCGATCATCTCCTCGGAGAGGGTGAGCGTCTCGAAACTATCCTGGTCCATGAAGTGAAAACCAGTTCCGTCGTTGTATAGGTACGATGCCTGAACCATGTCGAGGTCCGGCTCCTTGAACTTCTCACTGGCCTTGAATGTCTTGTCGAAGACGGCGCGGTTGAGAAGGTTGCGCATCTTCAAACGAACCAGGGTCTGGCCACCCCTCGCCGTGGGAGTGGAAACCTCCACATCAAGGCACAGATATGGGGTGTTTTCCACCTCGAAGAACATTTTGCGCTTTACGTCGATGGCGTCGATCAATGCGGCCATTGTTTTCCTCAAAACAGATCGGAAGCGGGAATCCCACTTGAGCCTGATCCGGCTTCACGTTATGTAAATGGTGAGTCGCTCATAGAATAACAGGTGGGCATGGGCAAGCGAACACGGCGCAAACATTCAGTATCGCGCCACGCCGTAGTTGACGTGGCGCGCACATGAAGGGTGTCAGTTCTGGAACCCGGGCAGATCGACACGTTTGGCAATGTGATCCTTGATCCAGTGGCTGTCCCACCATTCCTTCGGGTCAATCTGAACGCCGTCGAGCTGCATGCTGAAGTGGATGTGATCGCCACCGGCCATGCCCGTCATTCCGCTCAGGCCCATGACCTGGCCTTGCTTCACCATGTCGCCTTCATGAACGTTGATCTGACTCAGGTGTCCGTAGATGGTCTGGAGCCCGTAACCGTGGTCCACGACGATGCAGTTCCCGTAAATACCCAGCGGAGCCGCATATACGATCCGTCCGTCATTGGACGCCTCCACGCCAACGTGCTGCGTGACCGCGAGATCGTAGCCAAGGTGTACCTGCTGGTCGATCTTCTTCCCTTTGTATATGTAGTTGCGCGCGTCGGCAAAGCTCGCTTCCGACTGCGAATGGGATTGCCGGATGAAGGGCTTCGACCATAGGAATCTGTCCGCGGTCTTGAGACGCAGGTCCGCGAGCGTCTTGTTGTTGGCGCGCCGCATTTCGTTATTAATCTTTATGAAACGCGCTACCGGATCGCCCGCGCCATTTGGATCAAGCTCGCCGACTACCTTCTGGATGAAGCGGTCGTCAAGGTTGAGGTCGTGAACCGTGTACCTCGGCTGCTCCTTCTTCGGAAACTGGAATACGATCGGGCTGGTCACGTCGTTGCCCGCGCCATTGGAGGCGTAAACCACCGGGACTGTGCCGGGCGGCATATTCCAGGCGAAGGCGAAGAGTGAAAAGAATCCGGGTTTACCGTCCGGCATCGGCCATGCGCGGAAGGTCTGATCGCCCACACGTATGCCCGCTTCTGTCCAGCTACCGGAGACATTGAAGGTGGCCAGGTCGGCCATGCCCAGATACAAATAATGCTGGTCTGAGTCAACGCTGACGGTTGGCGGCCGCGTGACCACGGTAACTTCGCGCTCCCAGCGGGCCGTTTTCCGCAGCAAACCGTTCGAGACGGCTTCGACAATCAGTTTCGCCTTGCCATCCTGGAGCTGCGGAGTGGTGTTCGTCCCAGCGGCAAAACTCCAGGTAGCATCGCTGGCGCGGGATGGTTGCGCGAGCGCCCACACGCGATAGCGGCTGCCGTTCTGTTCGACGAAGGCGTCGGCCTTGCGGACGCCGTGCGGATCGCGCACGTGTACGGTGATGGGCGTGGCTTGGCCAAGCGTGGTGACTGGAGTTGAGTCCACAACAGGAGCCGCCGATCGGGCCATCAAAAACGCGACCGGCAACAAGACTACGATAGCAACGAAGAGTAGAAATTTTCGCACAAGTCATGGTAGCCCTAACAAGGCGATTCGGAAATCGGTCGTTGAACTAATTTTTCGCTTACCGTTTTCTGCTGACTTTCTGTCAGAAGTACACCTAGTGCGCGGTAAAGGTACACCTGTCTTGCGGCAATCGTTACTCCTAGACATGTCCGATGCCACTTTTTTGCTGTTAACCTGACCGGACTGCGAGTAGATTGTGAAGTTCGAGCCAATGGAGGAACGACAAATGTCCAAGGGCCGTGTTTTGATTCTGAGCAAGGAGGCACAATGACGGCCAAGAAGACCGGCGTTTTTATTTCAAGTTGTGTCATACTGTTTTTCTTTTCGATTGCCTTTTCACCAGTAATTCGAGCCGACGACCAAAACGAACATCGCGATGGAAACGCTCCTGTCCACACACAGACAGTGCAGCATCCTCCAGCTCACACACAACCAGTCCAGCACGCTCCACAGCCTCAACCTCAGCGCCCCGCCCCTACGAACAACAGCACGCCTGCACGCCATGTTGATCAAGGCTCGGGACAACCCGTCCGCCATGTAGATCAAAGCAACCAGAATGTCCACCGCACCGACCAGGGCTCAGGGCAGCCCGTACGTCACGCGGACCAAGGCTCGGGACAACAACAACCTGTACGCCGCACGGGCCAGGACAACAGCCGTCCGGTACGCCATGTGGATCAGGGCTCGGGGCAACCCGCACGTCATGTGGATCAGGGGTCGGGACAACAACAACCCGTACGCCGCACGGGCCAGGACAACAATAGCAATCTTCACCGCGTAGATCAGGGCCAAGGGCAGAACGTCCGTCGCACTGATCAGGACCACAGGTTCGGCGACGCCAATAAGACGCCGAGGCCGGATGGGGGCGCCAAATATAGCCGCCCCGACGGCAAGAACTTCGAAGTCAACAGGAACGGCACCCTGACTCACTACTCCAAGCCTGGCGTTGATGCACGCTTCAGGGACAATGGCCGGTTAAGCAACGCCCATTTCGTTCGCCCGGACAACAGCCAGTTGACCATCCATCGCACCTTCTACGGGGCACGTCACATAGAGGTCGTACGCCCGGATCACTCGCGCTTGGTTGCGTTCGGTCCGCATTACGGCTATGTGCAACGCCCGTTGATCGGACGGCCCGGCTACATATCGCGAACGTATGTGTGGGGCGGACGTCCTTATGTCCACGTGTACCGTCCCTACATGTACGGGCGAGTCGTCTATTACCGCTACGTTCCCGCCTACTACTACCAGCCGCGCTTTTACGGATGGGCGTTTAGTCCGTGGCGGGTGCCAATCGTGTTCTCGTGGGGCTGGGGAGGAGACCCCTGGTACGGTTATTACGGCGGCTATTTCGCGCCGGCGCCCTATTATCCCAGCGCCTCTTTGTGGTTGACCGACTACCTGCTGGCCGAAAATCTCAGGCTCGCTTATGAGAACCGGAGACAGGCCGACGCGCTAGCTGAAGCCCAGGCTGATCAATCCGCACAGGTTACGCTCACGCCCGCGGTGAAGCAGCAGATTGCCGACGAAGTACGGATGCAGATCGAAGAGGAGCAGGCGGCGGCAGCCCAAACCGCGCCTACGGCATACAGCCAGGATGCGCCACCACCAGCGCTCGATCCTAAACATCGGGTCTTCGTCGTCTCGATGGATCTGGACGTGATCGCCGATGGCCAGGAGTGCTCGTTGACTCCCGGCGACATCATCGTGCGGGGCGGCGACATGGTGGACGGAACAAGGGTCCCCGTCAGCGTCGTGAGCAGCAAGCCCGGCGATTGTGGGGTAAAGTCCACTACAACGATCCAGGTGTCCGACTTGCAGGAAATGCACAACCGCTTCCGCGAGCAGATCGATTCTGGCCTGCAAACGCTGTCGGAAAAGCAAGGCAAGAATGGACTGCCCGCGGCGCCCGCGGCAATGGCTCGCCCAGTACCCGAAGGCGTGGCCGAACCCGATCCGACGGTAGAGAATCAACTGAACCAGCAACAACAGGAAGCGAACCGCGCCGAGTCCGAGATCGAGCAATCGGCGCAACAAAACTGAGTCACGGCACAGGCCATAGATCAAAAGCCCTACCGTTCGCGGTAGGGCTGATTTTTGCCGGCAGCCTGCGTTTCCAGTCTATTACGGGACTCACTGTCGTCCCTACGGGGACTGTGTCGTAGCTCGTTCTACCCCTACGGGGTTCACAGATTCTTTCGCTGGACTACCCCGGACTTCCCGTCCGGGGCTAAGTTCGGGATGCCCCTACGGGGCCACAAACGGCAAATCCCCACTTCGCTGTTGCCGTGCGCGTCGAGGCGACCTTCGCTACCTACTTCAGCGTCGAGGCAACCTTCACTACCTACTTCAGCGTCGAGGCAACCTTCACTACCTACTTCAGCGTCGAGGCGGCCTTCGCTACTTACTTCAGCGTCGAGGCAACTTTCGCTGCCTACTTCACTGCGCGGCGGCCTTCGCTACCTACATCAACAATTGTGGAAAGGTTTGACAGCGCGGGGCACCCGTCCACCGTGACTCATCCCGGAGGAGAGGTCTTTGACTTCCATTTGGGCCGCGGTTTCGGCCATTTCCTGGGTCGGGGCATGGCCCCAGGAAACGAGTTGATCGGGAGCGTTCGAGCAGCAAACCATCCAGTGGAAACGCGTCCCTTTGTAGAAAGATTCTTTCTGAAACGAGACGACGTATGGAGTCTGCTTCATCAAACACCCGATTCTCACGAGCAAATAGCTAACCTCATCATAATACACGCGAATCCGCCCGCAGAACAGCGGATTGAGGCGTGAGCCCCACCCCCCGTTGCTCAAAATCGTAAGTTGTTGAAATCAGGTATGTTAACGAATCGATCTACCTTGGGGCGATTGTAAGTAGCTGAAAAAAAGCACGTTATGAGGTCGATCTATCCGCTGGCCTGCGCCGCTGATAAACCTTCTACTTCAAGTATGGCAGATTCAAGTATCTTTCCCGACACTTGGCGCAAGAATATATTCGGCTTGCTTTCAGCAACTTACGAGGAAAACGGCGGGCTAAGGGTCTTGACATTTCTAATGACGTCGGCGGCGGTGGTGGCGCGGGCAAAAA
>CAVZQL010000004.1:0-31294 GCA_963777415.1 uncultured Acidobacteriota bacterium | reverse complement strand
AATGCCGTGATCAACAGCATTCCGAACAATGTGCGTCAGGGGATCCTTGATTGCCTCGATCAGCGTCTTATCGAGTTCCGTTTCCGTGCCTTCAACCTCAATCTTCACGGACTTTCCGCAACTGGCCGCCATGTCGCGGATGATGCGGGGAAACTTGCTCCAGACCGTGCCGATTGGCTGCATTCGGGTTTTCATCACACCCTCCTGCAGTTCGGTTGTGATCAGATTCAGACGTTGCGCCGCACCGAGAAAGACCGCGTCGGTCTGGGCGCTTGCAAACTGGACAATCTGGTTCCGCGCCAGCACCAATTCGCCCACCAAATTCATTACTTTGTCCAGCAGCGCGACATCAACCCGAATCGTGTCACTTGGGTCTGCCCGACGCTCTGCCTGTGTCTTCAACGCTCCGGCGAGAGCTTCCGGTTGGAGATTGTCGTTGGCGACGAGAATTTCGCCAATCATTCTCGGATCGCCGTCGTTCTGTTCATCCAACGCGGAAACCACGGCGTTCGTGCTGGTGTTTCCGGTTTCCACCAGGATCTCGCCCAGCAAGTCGCTCGTTCCAGGAAAATCGGCTCGGACTGGAGCGCGAACGCATTCAGCCGAGGAATCAGCTTCTGCGGTTGCCAGTCTAGTCATGCGCTCGATGATCAGCGAATAATCGGCATCTCCCTCGTTGCTGGAATCGCGCATTGAGTGCAATATCCGGCGAATCGCATCGGACATTGCAAGCAAAGCAGTCGTGACCGGCGAGGAAAATGCGAGGTCGCCATCCCGCAATATCCCGAGCAGGTTTTCGCCAGCGTGCGAAATGCCCACAAGTTTCGGGAAGCCAAGTACGCCGGCAGTCCCTTTGATCGAGTGAATTGCGCGAAATACCGCGTCGAGAAGCTGTCTCGACTTCGGATCCTTTTGAGATCGACCAAGTCGCGCTCAAACTGATCCAGTGCGTCTTTGCTCTCGGTAACAAACTCTTTGATTACGATCTCTGTATCATCCATCGTTGGAACTCCGGGCCGTCACGTGATCGCGGCAGCTGCCTGGCGTCGAGAGAAGTCCGATGGCAACTTGGGCGATCTCGGCCAGTGCTTCGGGTTTCTGCACGACCGTACGGGCTCCGCGCGCAAGCGCGTCCTTCACGATCCCACTGCTGCCGTACGCGGTAAGAACGATAATCAGGGGAGCGCGTCTCAACCCACTGGCGAATGAAACCACTTCCAAGCCTTCCATGCTATCTGTGCCAGATAGTCGAACGTCCGCAATCAGCAAACAGTACTCTTTGGCGAGCAAGAATTCCGTTGCCTTTGCGAGATCACGAGCGCAGTCCACGGCAAATCCGAGCCTCCCGAAATAGTCCTCAGGCTGAAGAGAATTGCCTCTTCATCGTCCACGACAAGAATGCGATTGTTCATTCATAAGACTTAGGGGCAAGTGGATTGCCAGACTCGTCGCCCCTTGCAACCTGTTGAAACATTAGAGAATTCTTAGAATGCTAAGTGCGAAGAGGAGGGCAAAGTCCTGACATCAGGACTCGAATCCCGGATTCAGCACGGATGAAGCAGGTTTCGGAGATCAGGAATTACGTATGTTGTGCTTGCGTATTTTTTCGTACATCGCACTGCGAGAAATATCTAGAACGCGGGCGGCATCCTCTACCCGTCCCTGGTGTGCCTGCAGAACGTTTTTAATATGACGGCGTTCCGCCTCGGCAAGCGTCACATTAGTGTCTTCCTGACTGCGTTCCGTTGCCACTGAGTAGTTACTGAAACGCAGATCCGCCGAGCTTATTTTGGCCCCGCCACTGAGCAGCACCGCACGTTCGAGAACGTTGCGAAGCTCGCGAATGTTGCCCGGCCAGCAATGATTCTGCAGTGCCCGTTGCGCCTCGTTGTCGAGACGAACGGTTCCACAACCCAGGTCAGCTGCCAAGCGGCGCAGTAATTCTTCAGCAAGGGCGGGGATGTCCTCAGGCCGCGTGCGAAGGGCAGGGACATGAAGCGGAACGGCGCTAATCCGGAAGTAGAGATCCTGGCGGAACTGCTTTTCTGCGACAAGCTTTTCCAGATGGGCGTGGGTGGCGGCTATCAGTTGCACATCCACTTGGCGTTCTCGTACATCGCCGAGCCGGCGAAAACGCTTCTCCTCAAGTACCTTTAGCAGCTTGGGCTGCACTGAATGATCGACGTCCCCGATCTCATCCAGGAACAACGTGCCACGGTGGGCAACCTCCACCAGCCCGGATTTGCTTGCAACCGCACCTGTGAATGCACCTCGCTCGTGGCCGAACAGTTCGGACTCGAGAAGTCTTTTCCCAGCCCGGCGCAATTGACGTCAACGAACGGCCCCTCGGCGCGGGGGCCATTTTCATAGAGCCATCGGGCGAGAACCCCTTTGCCGCTGCCGGTCTCACCGCGCAGTAGCACGGCGCTGCGGGCGAGAAAAGCTTTCTTGGCCTCCTGTGCCAGCTTTTTGATCGCCTCACTTGTGCCCAGAAAAGGGTTGACCGCGTTTCTTGCATTCTGCAGTTGAACCGCAGCCTGTTTGTGTCGCAGTTGCTGATCCTGCAGCGCTTTCCTGATGATAGTGAGCAAGGCCGGCAAGTCAGTTGGCTTCGTCAGGAAATGCTCTGCGCCCGCCTTTATAGCGCGAATGGCTAAATCGATAGATTCGTATCCGGTAAGAACAATCAGGACCACATCAGGCGATAGCTGTTTGAACTTTGAGACCAGGTCTATGCCTTGTCCATCGGGAAGGAAACAGTCGATGACCGCGACTTCGGGTTCAACGGACGTAAACGCTTCGACTGCAGCCGCACAAGAATCCGCTTGGGAGACCTCAAAATGCTGAACTGAAAAAAACTTGCATATCGCGCCTCGAATTATTTTTTCGTCGTCGACAATCAGAATTCTAGGATTTTCCATAGTCTTTCCTGGTACTTGAGTACAGAGGGAGCCTCACTTCAACAAAACCGCCTCCGCCTGAAATGTTTCCCGCCTTTACAATTCCGTTGTGCTCTTCCACGATTCTCTGCACAATGCTCAAGCCGAGGCCGGTCCCGCCCTGTCTCCGGCTGAAAAAGGGCTCGAAAACGCGTGACAAGTCCTGCTGGCGAAAACCGGGGCCGGAGTCAGCAACGCGGCACACGACTTCTGGTTCGGCCGTGTCGGACAATCGTGCTTCGACCACCACCTCCCCATCTTTTGAAGAGTGTTGAATGGCGTTTTCAATCAGGTTCCTAAACATCACCGTAAGCCGAGCAGAATTCATCGGCACCAGCGGAAGAGAGCCGCTTCGGACTGTTTTGACCCTAACTCCGGCCTGCGTAGCATAGAGACGACAAATCTGTGCCGCCTTGTCGATCACCTCGGGGACGGATGAGTGGGAAAGTTCGCGCGTTGGCGGTGTGCCATACTCCAGCAGTTCCTGCATGAGCTTTCGCAGTCGCTCAACTTCTCCCCTCAGAATCGAAATGTACTCGTGAAATTCGGTGCGGTCTCCGAAGCATGCTTCGAAGGTATCGATCGTCGATGAAATCCCAAAAAGAGGATTCCTCACCTCATGGGCAATTCCACCCACAAGAGCGCCCATGGACGCCATCGCCTCGCTACGGCGGAGGGAATCCTGCAATGCGATAATTTGCGTGATATCACGCAGGATGATAATCGACTTTTCCTCGAGGGTAACCGCGGTGATGCTCCAGGTGTTTCCCGCGTCGTTTTGAACCTGTTTCATGACGGCCTTGCGACCTTCAGCGGCGTCGGGAATGACTCTTGCGAGTTCGCGCCACGGTTCACGAGTGGCGAACTCCGAGACCGGCCGACCCAGGACATCGGTATAGTGAACAACACCAAATAAATCTTTTGCCGAGCGATTGAGTCGCTCTACTTTGCCGTTCGCATCCACCACCAGAAGCGCCGACGGCACGACATCGAATATTTTTCTCCATTCACTGGCGGCCCTCTCGATCGCGGCGCGCATCGTTCGCTGCTGTTCTTCAGCCAACTGGCGTTCTGTAATATCACGGGTGATGACCGTGCAGATTTTCTGCCCGGAGATTTCGACCTTGGCGACGGAGGCTTCAACGAGAAACCGTGAGCCGTCGCTCCGAACGGCGCTGAAGGTCCCAAACGTCGTACGTTCATCGGAAGCGAGGAATTTGACGAACCCTTCATGGTGCCGCTCCCGCAACTCATGGGGGATCAGGCAACGCATCGAAGTGCCGATCACATCCGCCGCCGACCGGCCGAACATTTTCTCCGCGGCAGCATTGAAGACAATGACGTTACCAGCCCAGTCCATTGTGATGATGCCGTCCATCGCGGAGCTGATGATGGCATTCATTTGTGCCTGGCTCTGGCGGAGACACTCGCGTGCCAGTTCACGCTCTGTTACATCGTTTACAAAGGCCAGCTTGGCCGGCCTGCCTTCGAAGCGGATGCAGAAACTCGTTATTTGTACAAGACGGAGGCTGCCGTCCTTCTTGTAGTGGCGCCATAGGTTTGAGGCGTCGTCTAAAGTGTGCGGTTTGGATACCTCGACCAGGAAAGCCGGGACGTCTTCCGGTGGACGGATGTCGGTCCCTTTCATCTTGAGGAATTCTTCGCGCGAATAGCCGTAATGCCGGATGGCGGCCTCGTTCACATCGAGAAATTGGAGCGTCTCGGCGTCGAGGACCCACATCGGGTGTGTATTCTCTTCGAACAGCACACGGTATTGCAGTTCCGACTTTGGAAGTGTCTCCTCGGTCTTCTTGCGAGTCGTGACGTCAATGCCGGTCATTTCACCTCCCTGGCCATTTCTTGTCGCCCGGAACGACACTGGCACCACACTGATGCGACAACGAAGTCCGCGTGCGAGCTAAAGCCACCGAAATTGATCTTCAACTCCGGGAACGTGGTTTCAACACACGGCGATATCCCGCAAGTTCATGGAACATATTCCATGGGAGACATGTTTTGACGAAGCCAGTGTTCCGCACGTCAGACGTCGATTCGACGACGACAGCAGCAATCGCCGTGAAACGGACGCTTACATAATTAAACGGTTCATCCCACTCCCCACAACCAAGGAACCAGATAGCAATATGCCTTGAAGGTCAACTGTGCAAGGCATCGCAGTTAGGCAAACCCACAAGCCAGACCGCAGCCCTACCAGCAAGGCAGACTTGAAGCTACGCACTTGGCCGAGGTCGCCGCAGTGCGCGCTCCAGACACAGATCTTTAACGAATATAGAACATTCTCACACAAAGTGAGTCACTGAGCCCAACTTCAACGGCTGCAAGGGCTATTCGTGTTCGTAAGTCAAGCTTCTATCCGCACGTCGAACTTGGGCAGCGTGATGAGCGTGGTTTGGGTTGAGCCGTCGTAGCGCCACCCGGGTGCGGCCTTCGGGTCTGTGTTGTAAGGCACCGACTGTCCATTGACCGTCACCGATTCGGGCGGGAACGTCTGCACCATTTCCAGTTGATATCCGCGCTGCCAAGGCATGCCAGGATAGCTGCCTTCGAGTAACGGTATATCCGGCAAACCACGTTTCGTAGAGGACCACCAGGAACTGGGAGCCATCGACGAACAGTGTTCGTCCGCGCGATAGGCAAGTACCGACCGAAAACCGAGCCCGATGCCCATGGCTGCCAATGCCTTTCCCTAAAGCCAAAGTTTGTCGTTGCCGATGAACCGCCTGGAAGGGAGAAAGATCATGAAATCACTGGCTCTTTTTCTAGCGTTAGTTCTTCTGTCCTCCTGCGGAGGAGCGCCAAACAATCCCTGGGGCACGGGTTCGGCGAGGTTCGTGAACCGAACCCTTATGCCCGAAGCAACTTTTCAGGCAATGGCGGAGCAGAATTGGAAAGACGCACAGGAGGCGATCGCCTCTGCGCCCAGTTACGATCTTACCGGAAAGCAGATTTCCGAACCCGACGCGAGGTCTCTTCAGATAGAACCCCAGTTTGTGATTGTGCAGAGTGCCGACGAAGTCTCTGCTTCCGAGTTGAATGCGCTTCCCCAGTGTAATAAATGCCCTTACTTGAATCCGAGCGGCGTCATCGATTGTCCGCCGAATGCTTCGAACGTCAAATACTGCGACGCCTACATGGAGACCGTCTGCAAAATTTATGTTCCTGCTTCGAAGCCTCACAACATGGGGCCGTACGAGATGGAGAACTGCATACTGGCGGTGATGGGCAAAGACGTGAGGCTCCGTTAATGCTCGGCAGGTATCCCGTGACGTGGACGATCGCTTTAGTGGGCACGCCGTCAGCGGCGCCAACGCGCGCGGCTTGTTGGCCTACAAAGGCGGTCGGGTTCTTTGTTCGTAAGCGGCGTCTGGCCGCCCTGAAATAATTCTCCTGGGGCATATCACGAAAAGTCGGAGCACGTAGGCAGCCTGGGGTCCCTGTGGAATACTTTCGTAAGTATTGCAATCAAAGGGGTTATCGTTTCAGCTTAACGAAGCAAAGTGTAACTCCTTGATAAATCGATGTTTATCTGCATCAGGTTACTTTGGTAACCCTGGGTTCTTGTTCCCCACCTACTTACATTTTAGCAATTTGCGGAGGGAAACCCGACAAGAACGGATGGATTATATTTGCTTGCACATCAGCAACTTACGAAAGTTTTGGACGGTGGAGGGGGTTGACATCTCTCATGATGTCGGCGGTAAACAGCGAGGACGGGACGTCTGACGGGACGTCCTCGCTCCAGCCGCCCGGAGGGCGGCGCTACGACATCCCCCCTAAAATTACGCGCCCTAAACCAAAACTGGATACAGCAACTTTGGAATCGCCCTAGCCTGAACTCGCCCGAAGGAAAGTGCACTCGCGTTAGCCTAGGCGCTGGTGCTTCGTGCTTTGTCCGCCCGCGCTTCAGCACGCGAATTCGTCTTATCGTTCCGAAGAGCAAACCCGCAATAGAGCAGCAACACCGCCAGACCCGCATAAAAATAGTGGAACCAAACCACCAGTTGCAGAAAGGCGATTTCGGCCAGTAACCACCCCACCAGCACCACGCCTTGCCCGACAATCCACCATCCGTAATTCTTCCTATGCTGTACAGCAACTACGAGCACGGCGAACGAGAGCAACCCGTTGCAACCCAGCAACACAAGCCCCGGAATCATATAGGAGTGAAAGGGAGAATGCTCTAAAAGCGACATCGGTATCAGCGATTGACTCCCGGTTGGGTGCATTAACATCGGGACAGCGCCAAGTATGGCCGTGACTCCAAGGAAAGCAAGCGCGGCGAAAGACAAAGCCCGCATGACATTCAGCTTCATGAATCCTCTAACAATGGCACTCAGGATACCCTGCCATGCTGCGTGAACACCCCCGTCTGGGTTCCGTCGACGTTTGCTTATTGGCATGACTCCCCAGTCCCTGGGAGTTGTTGTTGTGAGTGTTTACTGCCCAAAAGCGGTCTGCTTCACGCGGCTGTTGCCAGCAGCAGCACTTGTGCCCGTCACTTGCGCTGGGACAAAGCCAATTTACGGTTGCGGGCAGCTTACTTCATCGAGGGTTTTGAAACACAACCCCACCGGAGAAGGTGGGGTTGGTCAGGAGTCGAGCCAGCAGCAAAGCTGCTGGCTCATACTAGTTGATCGTTAGAAAGTGACCTTAAGCGCGAATTGCATCACCCGCGGAGTGTAGTTGGGATCTGCATCCACGATTTTTCCAAAGGAGCCGTTGCCAAGCAGGGTGTTGCCATTGTTCTGGTTGTTAACAGTCCAGCTCGGCGTGTTAGTGAAGTTGTATGCCTCAGCGCGGAACTGCAACTTGAGCGACTCCCTGATCGGGAATTCCTTGAACAAGGACATATCCACGTGATGGAAACCCGGTCCATGGAGCGCATTCCGAGGCTCATTTCCCATGGTGCCTAGCGTTTGCGGACAGAAGTCATAACCAAACGCTTGCAAACAGGGGAGCGAAGGATCGGAGGCAATTCCTTTGCCTAGCGGATACATGTTCGGCCGGTCACGGCCCACATTGGAAAAGTAGGGGAGGGCGCGATTCTGGGTTGGACCGTAGCCCCCGTCATTTTGAACGGTAAATGCATGGCCGGTTTGCCACGCCATAATTGCGTTCGTCTGCCAGCCGCCAAGCAACATCTTCTTGGCACCGCGCATGTTCTTTCCGAACGGCAATGCATAGGTTACGGTTGCGGCGAAGCGGTGACGAATGTCGTTGTCCGCATTGCCCCACTCAACCGCGTCGATGTTGGCAGGCCAAGCGTTGCCATAGCCCTGGTCGCCTTCCTCGCTCAACCCCACCACATTGTTTAAGGCATGGGACCAGGTGTAGTTGAGGTTGGCCGTGAGACCGTTGCTGAGCCGGCGCTGGAAAGAGGTCTGCAGTCCGTCATACGAAGACTTTCCATTGCTGCCGTACCAGCCTACACTGCTCAGATTGGGAAGAAGAGTTGCCAAGGGACGAGTCACACTCGCACTGTTATTTGGCGCCGGCAGGTTGATGTCATTGAATACCTGAGGCAGGTGAGTACCCCTGACTCCGACATAACCCGCCGTGACCACGTTCGCTCCGAATGCTTTTTGCAATGACAGGTTGAACTGCTTGGCAACGCCCATCTTCAGGTTCGGGTCCTCCGAGATAAAGGACAGGTTGGGGCTGTTGATGGTCTGTGGGACCGGTACTGGTAAACCGGCGCCGAAGGTCGCGTAGGCGTCGGTGCAGGCGGCGTTGATCGTTATCGAAGGGAGTTTTCCTGCTGTCGCAGCGGCTGGGTACAGTGTCGGCATGTTTTGGTTGACCTGCCCCACTATCCCGGATGCAAGCGGCGACGCGCAGTTGGGTGTGTACACCGACACAAACGGAGCATTCTTGAGGTCCGAATTGGACGTGTAGTTGCCCGGGAAATAGCTCATGCCGAAGCCGCCACGCAACACCATGCCAGAGGCAACCTCGTACGTGAAGCCAAGCCGGGGAGCAAAGTTGGTGTAATCCGGTTTGATGCCGGCACTTGTTGAAACGCCATTGACTCCTGCGACCTGCCACGCATTGGCAACGGCGGCAGGCGTTCCAATCGCTGCCGCAGTTTTGAAGTCGAAGTTGGCAAGTTGGTTGTGAGCCTCAGTGAACGGGCCGAAGTAGTCGTAGCGCAGTCCATAGACGACGGTCAGCTTACGGGTGACCTTAAACGTGTCCTGCACGAAGAAACTCGGTTCCCATGCGCGATAGTCCGGCGGGGTGATATTAACGTTTCGTGAGTGATCAGTGAACGCTCCTGTCAAGATCGAAGCGAGGTTGTTGACCTTGCGCTGTGCATCGCTGGCGTTTGAAGGAACGGCCAGGTTCGTCCCGACGGCAGCGTAGGGAAGGCCGGTAGTCGGGTCAATGAAGGTGTAAGAATCTGACGGAAGTCCGAACGAGTAAGTTCCGTAGGGAGCCGCGCTTTGAATGTTGCGCGCCTGGCGCCGGATCAATGTGGCTCCAAACTTCAGGTCATGGTTTCCGTGGTGGTGGGAGACAGTGCCGGCATACTGGAAGGTGTTGTCGACATCCCGCAACGGCACATACTGGCCGTCGCCGATGTCAGGGAATGCACCCATGTATATCGGAGTCAGGCCGGTAATGGCGCTGCTGTAGTTCATGTTGGGACCCCAGCCCATTTTGGTGTCGCCGTTGGTGCCATTGTTCGTCGGCTGGGAGTAGAGATCGATGTTCGTGCCTGCGACTTTCAACTGCAGGAGCGTGTTCGACGTGAAGACGTGCGTGTAGTAAAACGCGAGCTGATTCGCCTTACCCGTCGATGGCCCTGAGAAGTTCCACCTGCCGCCGCCGGCAATCAGTCCATTTACCACGTTCGGCAACGCGGCCGGGGTATAGGTTGTGACGTCGTTGTAGGTCCAACGGCCATAGATATTGTTGTTTGTGTTGAACCTGTGATCTACGCGCGCATCGTAGGTACTGCCGAATTGAGTCCTGCGTGGGTTCACGACGAAGTTATTCGTGAGTCCACCATTGATTCCGGGGGCATTCGGCGCCGGGTACATCTTCAGATAGTTCAGAGCAATCGGATCGATGACAGGAGTGTAAGCAACTCCGTTGAGCGTGGAGGGCAGGTTGCCTGTCGCCTGAGCTTGCGCAATGATGTTCGCGCCGTTGTTGTTGTGGATGTCGTTGTATTGAGCAAGGGTCGGGACCGTGCTGGTAAAGGTTCGGCCTTGTACGTTGCGGGATCCCTCATAGTCGAAGAAGAAAAACGTTTTGTCTTTCCTAATCGGTCCGCCGATGCTGCCGCCGAACTGGTTCTGCCTAAGCTCCGGCTTTGCACCTACGGTTGAAGTGACAAACTTCGCATCGAAGATGTCGTTACGGAGGTACTCGTATGCGGAACCGTGGAAAGCGTTGCTTCCCGACTTTGTAATGACGTTCACTACTCCGCCTGCCGTGCGTCCGATCTCAGGGGCGTAGTTGTTCGTCTGGACTGTCACTTCCTGGATTGATTCGACGGAAGGCTTGACTCCAATGGTGCCGATGATGCGCTCATTGTTGTCGATACCATCGATGAGTTCATTGTTCAGAACGTCGTCGAAGCCGTTGACCGAAAGCCCGTTCGTGGACCGGCGATCATCAGGGCGGTTGCCACTAGTCAATCCGTTGCCAGGACCTTCGTTAGCGCCGGGGGCGAGTTGCACGAGCTGAACAAAGTTGCGCCCGTTGAGAGGCAGATCTTGTACAGCCGACTGATCAATGGTTGAGCTGATCGTGGCATTGTCTGTCTGCAGCAGAGGCGTCTGTGCAACAACCTCCACCGTCTCCGATGCCTGTCCTACCGGAAGCGTAGCGTCAGCGCGCGCCCTGTCTCCGGCCGAAACCGCAAGATTCGGAATTGTAACGACTTTGAAGCCGGGAGCTTCCACACGAACGGAATAGTGTCCTGGAACGAGGAATGTAAATGCAAAATTGCCGGCACTGTCAGTAACAGCAGCAGTGCTCTGGTTTTTCTCGATGTGTTGCAGCGCTACTTTGGCGTTGGCCACCAAAGCTCCGCTGCTATCTCTAACGGTGCCGATAATATCCGCAGTCGTAAGCTGCGCGAATGCTTGCACTCCTGCAAACACCAGGAACCCGACTAGAGCTGTTAGCAGCCACATGGGACGCTTAACTCGCCTGACGGGAGAAAGAGAATTCAGTACAACCTCTTTTAACATGGAGAAGCTCCTCTAGAACTAGCTACAGATTTCACTTCCACGTAGGGTTCGGCCTGAAATTTACGGACAGCAATGTTGTTCCCGACTCGCGCGAATGTCAAGGGAATTGCTCTACTAAACCGCTTTAGTTTTCGTACTGCATCGCGACTCGATCTAATTTGCCCAAAACGGGAATTCTCACAGCCTCGTCTGTTTGCGCAAAAAGGAACACGCCCCCGCCAGCGCAAGCGGAAATCAAATCCTTCGGTCAGACTAGCTGCCATTCGAAAGTGATTCTTCTTGTGTGTCGGTCACGTTTCTCATGTTCTTGCGACTCTTATTGCCAAGTCAGAGTGCTAACTGACTCCTTGGGCAAGGTGACATAAGCTGCGACGTCTGCCATCTGTACGCGGAGTACCTTCTCGGGCCCACCGTTGGTGAGCACCAGCGCATTTGTGCCGTCCGGATTGGTAAAGGCCACGTGGGCAACGCCTTCAATATTGCCCTGCGAGTCAAACCGCTTCGCGCCACGGCGTATCGCCTTCGAGTAGTGAGCGAACGCCCAGTACTGGCCGCTTCGCGTGATCTCCTTGGACTGTGAATCAATGGTCACGACTCCACCGCAGGAGAACGGCCCGATATCGGGTTTGCCTTTTTCATCCAGCGCGAGATTCCAGCCGATGATGCAACGCGCCCAGTTACGCAAAATTCCGGTGTACATAGACGACCACTTGGTCCACTCCGTCAGGTAAGTGGGATCGTTGTAGAATGGGCCTCCTTCGGTCCAGTAGGCGTGCTTTCCCGGATGGGCCGCGTGAACCCGCGTCATGGCGTCCGGGGTTCCCGCATAACCGTGCCACGCCACTCCGTCAACATATTTGTTCAGCGCGGGATCATCGAGTTCGCATATTGCACGACCCCAGAGCGGGTAATTGTGATCGAGAATCCAGACCTTGGTCGCGAGCTGGTTTTTTTCAAGTTGCGGTCCGAGATGCAGCGAAACGAATTCAATCTCGTACTCCTGCCCGAGCAAGCAGGCAGGCATCTTGCCGTCCTGGTCCGTATCGACTTCGTTCTGCGAAGTAACCGCATTGATGGTTACGCCTTCGGCGTCATACGCCTTCAGGTACTTGACGAAGTACTGCGCGTAGGGCGCGTAACAGCTTTTTCTCAGTGTGCCGCCGAGCATCGAACCGTTCGACTTCATCCATCCCGGGGGGCTCCAGGGCGAAGCGAGCAGAAACAGATCGGGATTCATCTTGCGGGCCAAGCGCATCGAGGGCAGGATGTATTCCCTGTCGTGGTCAATGGAGAAGCGCTTGAGTTCTGGGTCAGGTTCACCCTCATCGAAGCTGTACAGCTTCGTCGCGTAATCGCTCGATCCGATACACGTGCGGCAGACGCTGAAGTTCATTTCCGAGGGATCAAAGAACTCGTATAGCAATTGCTCGCGCCGCGCTGGGGTGAGTTGATTGAAGTTATAGCAAGCGGAATCGGTGAAAGCAGCTCCGAACCCAAGCACATCCTGATAGGTCTTGGCTGGATCGAGGAGAATGGTGTCGATGGTTCCGGAAGCCTCAGGCTGCCACTTCAGCGACGGCTCAAGCGCGAACCTCTTATCGCCCGACGTGAGCCGAACGGCAATGCTGCCATTGGGCATCTGTTTTGCCTTCAGTACTTGCGCCGAGCTGGGCAACGCTTCGGCCACCGCCATGCCAGCCACCCCCGCGGCGGCGAGTTTCATAAAATCTCGACGAGAAGTCGGCATACCTTGCTCCTTTTCATGCAGCGGCGCTCCACGCTGCGAGTTGCTTGGAACCGTCAACCAAGGCGCTGTAATCCCGAATACATCCGTGTAGAAGAAGGAAAGGAAATTCAGAAACATCTGCCAGTAAAAGTTCGAGGCAGTATCGCCGAGGCTTTAACCGACTTTCTCGCCGAACGATAAACGGCCTCATGCGAATCTCCGATGGCTTGGTTTTTTCACATTCCTGAAACCATTGGGCTCCGGCCTGTGTGCTAGACTTGCGTAGTACCACAACTAAACCGGTTTAGTAAGGGCGTGCTAATTTTCAGCGCAAGTCCCTGGAAATGTCAACAGGTTTATTGATTTTGCTTTTCGAAACGAAAGGCCCGTTCCATTTCGGGCTTCCGTATATGGGGTAGGCTCCACTCGTGGCCAAATCTGACAAACCGAGTGCTCCACAAAGAGTAACGCTGAAGTTTCTTTCGGAACGCCTCGGGCTTTCCAGGACAACGATTTCCCTGGTGCTGAACAACTCTCCGCTCGCAAGTACCATCGCGCCGGAGACGCGAGCCTCTGTTTTGAAGGCTGCGAAGAAGTACAACTACAAGCCGAACTACTTCGCTCGTTATCTGAATCAGCGGCGCAGCTATCTTGTCGGAGTCTTGTCTCCCGACATGGCGGAGGGCTACGACTCGGAAGTTCTTGCCGGTATCGAGGAACATCTGCTCAAAACGGAGTACCAGTACTTTGTCACGAGCCATCAGTGGTCACGGGAAAGGATTCAGAAGACGGCGCAGCTGTTTCTGGAGCGCGGCGCCGAGGGCGTCATTCTGATCAATACTCCTCTCGATTTCAAGATTGATGTTCCCGTAATCAGGATTGGAAGGCAGCCAGGTTCCAGCAAAGGTACGTCGATTTCAATCGACAACGAGATGGGGATACATTGTGCTCTCAGCCATCTCGTCTCATTGGGTCATCGAAAGATCGCATTCGTCAAGGGTCACAAAAACAGCGGCGACACCGAAAACCGGTGGCGCGCAATCACGAACTCGGCCAAAGCCTTGTCGCTGGAAATTGACCCGAAGCGGGTGGTACGACTCCGGTGTCTAGGTATGCAGCAGACGTTGGCGCTTGAGGAGGGTGCGATCTGCGCTGGCGAACTGCTGTCGCAGTCCTCCGACTTCACTGCGGTGCTGGCGTTCAACGACATATCCGCAATCGGTGCCATGCACAAATTCCGCGATGCCGGGTTGCGCGTGCCCGAAGATATATCCGTGGTGGGCTTTGATGACATCGTTGCCGCCAGAATCGCGTACCCGCAACTGACTACCGTTCGACAACCACTCCGGGAGATGGGCGGGCGCGCCGCTTGCGAATTGATCAACTCGATCTCGGAGGGAGCGGCAAAAAAAGCCGAAATCATTATCTCTCCCACCCTGGTAGTGCGAAACTCGACCGCAATTGCACCTTGCAGTACGCATTGAGGTCTCAACCGTGGATCTCAGTCTGAACGCCCTTCGACCCTGCTCAGAATTTGAGGGTCATCAATGCTCCTGAAATGTCCATGAGCCAGTGGGCCACTATCAGCGGAGCCAAACGCCGGGTTCGCAAGTAGACAAGCGCAAACGCCATGGCTCCGGGCCAAAATCCCAGGAAGCGAAATGCCACGTAACGCCAATCCAGCACCAGAGGAACGAAGCTGTGTTGCAGCCCAAACCAGAAACTCACTACTAAAGCCGCTAACCACCAGCTTCCCGTGAGTGCGTAAATGCGGGGTAGCACGTATCCCTGGTAGGTCATCTCTTCCGTCGGTGACCAGATCAACCACCACAGGCTCAGGCTGTAGACGATCCCCCACAAGGGCAGTACCCGTACCGTCAGGAGTCCCGGATACATTTGCGGTTGGAACGAGCCAAACACCAATCGAGCGGCTGGCGCGCCTGCGAGCAAGAAAAACCAGAAGATCACCAAAAACCAGCCGACCCCGACGAAGAAGTCTCGTCCCCTGCGCCAGCGTATCTCACCAACCAGATCCCGTAATCGGAGACCCTCGCGCCTGGCAAACTTCGCCATTAACCACAGGCACCCAATATCCGCCAATGTTCCGTAAACGGTCCACCACGGAGCGGCTGCTTGCCACGGTGAAGGGCGGTGCTGCAACGCGAGAATGCCCGCAGTGATCGCCTGAGCCATGATGATGAACACCGAGCGGCCTGTCAGCACAAGTAGTGGACCCGCCCAGGTAATCTGACCCACTGCCAAGCGCCGCTCGACTTCTGCCTGTGAGTTAACGAGGGCAACTCGCCCGCAACCAAGAGCTCTTCCATAGCGCAGCACCTCGGCGGGGGAGTATACACCAGCAGCAATTAATCCTCTGTGACTTGGTAAATCGAAAACCATTCTGGACGTTGAGAGGCTTCGAGTTGACACAGCTCTTTTCAAAACTGTGCGGCTTGCTTATTCTTGTTGCTTTGTTGAGCAAGTCTTTCGCGTGGCTTGCCGGTCGGGTCCCCATCGACGTACGCGGCGGAGGTCCTCGTGAGTTTGAAATCATCTGCTTTAAAGCCAAAGCTGCTGTTTGCGGCTGCGGTTATTCTGCTCGTTATCACGGGCGCGGAACTTGTGCTTTCCGTGCGCAACGCCTCGCAAACATGGGACGAGGGCTGCCACATCTACGCCGGTTACAGCTATTGGACTCGCGGCGATTTCGGCATGAACCCCGAGCATCCTCCCCTCGTGAAACTTCTGGCGACCCTCCCTCTGCTCGGTCACGCGCTGAACACCCCCACCTTGCAGGACCGCTATTTCAAGCTGGAAGCTTTTTTCGCAGGCAGGGATTTCATCTTCAAGAACGATGCCGACTGGCTGCTGTTTCGCGTGCGCATGGCCGCGGCGGTTTTGGCCTTGTTGCTGGCCGTGCTCGTCTTTGCGGCCGCCTGTGAAATGTTTGGACCGTGGGCTGGATTGCTCGCCTTGGCGCTGCTTGCCTTCGAGCCCAACATACTGGCGCACGGCGCTTGGGTGACCACTGATGTCGGCCTGAGTTGTTTCCTCTTCGGGACCGTCTATGCGTTCTACCGTTTCGTGAAGCGGCCTTCGCTCTGGCGCTTGCTGATTGTTGGCATCGCAACCGGCTTCGTGTTCGCCTCCAAACACTCGGGCATCCTGATCGTCCCCATGCTGATTTTGCTGGCCTTGGCGGAAGTGCTCCTGCCAGGTCGGTTGAAAACCGCGAACGACGCCGAACCTGTCGCACCAAGAACTACAATTGCATTGCGGCTCGCCGCGTCGCTCGTGGCCATCGGCTTTATCGCCGTGCTGGTACTGTGGTCCTTCTACGGATTTCGCTACAGCGCGCGGCCAGATGGCCTGAAGATGAATCCGACATTGGCGGAATTCACCAGCCAACTGCACCGGCCCTTTGACAAGAAAGTCATATCCGCCACAGCCCGGCTGCACTTGCTGCCGGAAGCCTACCTTTACGGCCTTACGGACGTGCGCAACGTCTCCGACTTCAGCCCCAGCTACATCTTCGGCAAGGTGTATCCGCACGGTGTATGGTTCTATTTCCCGGCGGCGTTTGTGATCAAGTCCACGCTTGGTTTGCTGGCGTTGCTGCTGCTCGTTCCGGTCGCTATCGCCCTGAGAAAGTTGCGCTGTTGGCGGGAAATTCTGTTTTTGACGTTGCCACCGTTGATTCATTTCGGGCAAGCAATGGCGTCGGGGCTGAACATAGGCCTGCGTCACATCTTGCCCATATACCCGTTCCTGGCGGTGCTTGCGGCGGGGGCGGCATGGGCGCTGATCCGAGGCAATCGCCGTTGGGCATACGTGGTAATCCCGCTCGTAGCCTGCCATGCCAGCTCTTCCCTGCGCGCATTCCCCAATTATCTGTCATACGCCAACGAAGCGTGGGGAGGTCCGGCGAACACATACAAGTATCTAACCGACTCCAATGTGGACTGGGGACAGCAACTCAAAACAGTGCACGCCTATCTTGACCAGCGTGGAGTCAAGAACTGCTGGTTTGCATATTTCGTGAGCGAAGTCGTCGACACGAATTACTACGGCGTGCCCTGCAAGATGCTGCCGACCATCAGTTCGCTTTGGCTGCGGGGGCCGCTGGACGTGCCGCCTTCGGTTGATCGACCGGTGCTCATTAGCGCCAGCGTGTTGTCAGGATACGAGTTCGGTCCCGGAGAGCTGAACCCTTATGCCCAGTTCCAAAAAATAATACCCACCGCGGTCCTCGACCACGGAGTTTTCGTTTACGACGGCCATTTCGACGTGCCGCTCGCGGCCGCTTTCAGTCACAACAACAAGGCCAGCAAGCTGGCGGACGAGAACCAGTTGGACCGGGCTCTGCTGGAAGCGCAAAAAGCCGTTGAACTGGCGCCAAGGTCGGCACAGGCTCACGCTAATCTCGGCGACCTGCTCACGCGGACAAAGCGACCGGCTGAAGCGAGAAAGGCATTTCAGAGTGCGCTGAGTCTGGCAGAAACGATCCAGCCTGAGTATCAGAAGGGCACCGCGGATGATCTAAGGAGCAAGCTGGCCACGAATTAGCGGTGCAGATGCTGATGCACGTCAACGTGACGTGCGGGATCTCGCTTAGAAAATGTCTCCAACGACGAAGCGCGGTATCCTTGCGGCTGCCGCGCTTGCCAGCGCCGCGGTGATACCGGGAATGATTTCGAACGGGATGTCAGCTTCCGACAGTGCTTCGATTTCTTCGCCGAGCCGTCCGAAGATTGCCGGGTCGCCACCCTTAAGCCTCACCACCGTTTCCGCCTCTGACGCGAAGTGAATGAGGAGAGAATTGATTTCGTCTTGCGTGAGCAACTTGTGCCCACATCGCTTGCCGATGTCGATAACTTGCGCTCCGGGGCGAATCAGATCGAGGATCGCCTCGCTCACCAGCGCATCATGAAGCACCACATCGGCGCTTTTCAGCAGTCGCAATGTTTTCACCGTGAGCAGTTCCGGATCGCCCGGGCCCGCACCGGCGAGAAATACCTTGCCCATTACAGCGATCCCCCGGATCTAGTTTTCTTCGCGCTGGAAAAACGCTCGTACACCTCACGGCTTGCGATCCGATGAAGCGCACGCCTCCGGCGATCTGGGTCCGATATGCCGGCTGAAGAAAAGCGTGCGTACGCTACCCAGCCAGCGCAGCCAAGGCTCATAATCCGTGCCAAACATCAATTCCAATTCAGCCCGGATTCTTTGTGCGAGCGCGGGGTTAATCTCGTCCACATCAACTCCCGCCAACGGGCAGCCGGTAATGTTGCGTGTGTCGTCGCCGCAAGCCCCGATGGTCGTGAGGCCGGACCCCCAAAGTGAGTCCAACAGATCAGGGATGTCCTCAATGCGTACCCAGTGAAGCTGGACATTTTGCCGGACCGTTATATCAGCAACACCACGGGCGTAGCGCCGCGCAGCTTCGGCAATCGTGCGTACCTGGTCACTGAGTAGCAGGCCGTTGGGAACCCGGATACGGACCATGAAATAAGGGACAGCCTTCCCTTCCCCGCCGGTGCCGCCGATCGCGCCCACTCCATCTCCTTGCGTGTAAACGCCCCAGGAACGAAAGTAGGTCGCCAGCCATTCCGGCGGAATCGATTTATAACCTCGGCGCGCGAAATCGCGGATCTCGTCTAGATGCTCCCATGCGTTCTTGTCGTGTTTCAGCCGTTCGACTTTCTGCGCTTTTGTTTCCTTCAGCTGCTCTGCCATTCTTTTGCCTCAACCAAAAAACACGCCGCAGGTGCTGGCGTGTGGGTTTCCGGACTGGGTTCTTGTTCCTGCTAGAGTGCCGATCCGTTTGCGACAGGAAAATGTATTCCCCAACAACACCTGTGGCAGCGCATGTGACACTTGGTTCGGCGCAAACTGTTAACCATCCTCATAGTCCCAATTACGTCGCTGATCGAATTATCAATGCAGACGCGTTTGACGCAAGAATGATTATGTTGATCTATACAATCAATGTTTGTAGATGCACAGCAGGGCAACCACTCTTCCAAGAATCGAGAGAAGTTGGGAACGCATTGCGGACGAGTGACTCAAATGTACCGCACCTGGGATTGATAGACATCCAATTGAGGATCGTTCCCGAGTGGTCCGCAATTCGGAACTAATGAAGTTATTCTCGTATGCCGCCTGAATGCGGACCGTTAATTGTCCAGCTTGGGTAAAGCCAAATTGGTCGCATCAAATCTCTAATGCGGTGCGGAGAAAATGCACTCTGATGGTGCGCCATGCAGTTTCAGTCGTTCTCGTTTGGGTCTATTCGGATTGACGGCGTCACCTACGAGCACGACGTCGTGATCGACCGCGGCGATGTCCGCAAACGGAAGAAAAAGCTTTCAAAGCCATACCGCGAGGCCTTCGGGCATACGCCGCTCTCCGTCAATGAGGAAATACCCTGGAGGTGCAGGCGCCTTGTCGTCGGCACCGGTACCGGGGCACTACCCGTGATGGATGAGGTCAAGCACGAAGCGGAGCGCCGCAAAGTCGAATTGCTGATCATGCCAACCGCACAGGCTATCGAGGTGCTGCGGCAAGAACTGAAAGGCACCAACGCCATCCTGCATGTGACTTGCTGACTAGCGGCGCGGTTGAAGCTGGGCGCCTAGCCTGCATCATTCATGAAGGTGCCGAGAGTGGTTGTTGGCGGTACGATTTTGCGGCGAAGATGCTCTTGGCTGTGTGACATGGGTTGTATTGCGGGAGCGGCAAGCTTGGACGTGTGCAAAACAGGCGCAACGGAGGTATTTCGGGCGAAGCTTTCCCTCGTACGCCGTTTGCGCAACATTGGAAAAGAATGTTTTGGACAGGGCGAGGGGCGGGTTATCCCGGCGAGGCACCGAGTGCCAGCGCCACCTGCCGGAAGGTGGGCAGGAACGGAAACGACGCGGGCAGATGCATGACCACGCGGCGAACCGAGACCAGTACCCGGGCGCCCAGTTTCAGCAGTCGTTCACGCAGTGTCCAGACCTGAGCTCGCGCACAGCTGGTGTGCGCGGCTTGCAGACGCAGCTCCTGCATGAGTACGTAGGCGGCGGCGGTCAGCAACACGCGGAACTGGTTGGCCCAGAAGTCGCTGCAACTGGTGCGGTCGATCTGGAGATCGTGCAGTTCCTTGATTCTGTTCTGTCGGGTAAGGGGCTGGCGCGGTGTCTGAATTGAAGTTCGACCCGTTTCCAGTCCCTCCCCATAAGAACTGCTCGTGAAGTTTTCCCTCAAGCAGCTCACCCAGTGAGCTTCGTCAAAAGGGTTATGCGTCGTTTCGGGCGGTGGACACTTTCACGGCATATTCTCCACCCCGGTCAGTTGCTGGACTTTCCAGTCCCAGTACATCCCGAGTACATCGTAGAGGTATTCGTTACTCCATCGCCGCCAACCGATGCTCGTCTTTCGCCGCCGCTTCCGCCGAGTCAAGAGGGTACGCACCTTCATCTCCGCGTATTGGCGCACTTCACTGAAGGCGCCACTCGCATTGCCGACTCTGAAGTAGTTGACCCAACCGGAAAGCGAGGCATTGATTTGCGCCACCACCTTCGGCATAGGGGTCGCCCCGCTATGTCGAATGATGTCGCGCACCTTGGCCTTGATTGCCTTGCGAGCCTTCTTCTTCGGAGTCATCTGGAGATAATGCCCGTTCCCTTTCCTCTTGCGGGTACGGCGCAGGTCGAATCCCAGGAACCCGAAGGCTTCCCCTTTCAACGTATCCACCACCTTCGTTTTCTCCTTGTTCAGTTCTACGCCGAGCGGCGCGAGCTGCTCGTGGAGTCGCTGCAGGGCTCGTTCAGCCCAGCCTCGTTTGGTGTGGTGACCGCTGACGGTGATGACAATATCATCGGCGAAACGATGATAGTTCACTGCCTCGTATGGTCCCTCTGCCGTCTTGCGGCGAATTGCGTCAAAGGCCCAGTCCACCTCGTTCAGATAGATATTCGCGGCCAAAGGACTGAACGGACCTCCTTGCGGAACCCCGAGCTTTCCTCCAACCGTGATGATCTGCTTCACGAGATGCAAGACCTGCGAGTCTTGGACCCGCTTCGCTATCTTGTCTAACAGCACCGAATGTCTGATTGTGTCGAAGTAGCGCGACAGATCAACATCGATGATGGTTGACATTCGCCGCAGCACACTTCGTCTGACTTCCGCCAGTGCGCGGTGTGGTGAACGCCGGGGTCGAAACCCGTAAGAGTTTGAACAGAAGTCCGCCTCGAAGATAGCTTCGAGGATCAGCTTCAGCGCTCCTTGTACCACTCGGTCGCGGATGCAAGGAATTTGGAGCGTTCGAACTTTGCCATTCCCTTTCGGTATATCTACCCTGCGGTTCGGCATGGGCTTGTACCTGCCTGTTTCCAAGTCTTCCCGTATTGCCGCCAGAAAGTGAGCCCGTCCCGCTTGTTCGATGTCCTCAAACCTCTTGCCATCGGTGCCGGGCGCGCCTCCGTTTCTCTTGGCAGCACGGTAAGCCTCTTCGAGAGTCTCGATCTTCGCAATATGCGCGTACAGACCCCAGAAGCGATGCGACTTGTCCGACTTCGCCTTCCGATATATCCGTCTTCGCAGATCCTGCAGATTGATAGGTGCCTTTGTCATCTCACCCCTGCCTCACGTTGTCGAGCGGATTATTCACCGGTCCGGGCCCTTCCCTCCGGACGCGTTTTGCTGCACGTCCCTCAACAGTACTGCGACCCGATCCGCCACCCTGACGCCTGCGCCTGCACTTCCCACTCGCGGTTATAGCAGCCGCCTCCTCGACGAGATTTCTTCGCCGGACGCCGAGGGCTTCTCCAGTTGCCACATTCTCCTTCTCACCATGTCGTCGCTGATACCCCGCCGGTGGAAGCTGCCGCATCGGACTCATTTCGGTCAGCTCCTGCTGCTTTCGCACGTTATCGACCGTCTCAGCCACCGGATAAGCGGGTGACGAGGCTACATCTGCGTTCACTGCACGTTACAACCTGGTGAGTTGCGCATACTCCTTTCTGAGCATGTTGTCGGAGGGCTTCATCATCTCGCTTTCGCTCCACGATGCCTCCCACGCTACAAGGCTTGAGTCTGTTAGCCTTGGTCGGACTCTCACCGACTGGTTAATGTGCCCTTGGCTGGACACGCCGATCTCGCCGCGCTGGCAGTACACCTTTTCGTAGAGCCACCGTGGACTCTGCTTCATGTTGGTGATGACAAAGCGCGGATTGTCTTTCGGCCTCTTACCCTCGGCGCGCACCACCTCGGCCTTGATGATCATGCGGCGTTCGTGCGGCCAGGTGTGGGCCGCGTAGTTGGCTTCGCCGTAGACGTGTTCGGTCTCACCGCTCTGACGCGAGAGCCTGCGGGCCTGCCGCATGGCCGGTTTGGCCTTGCGCTTCAACACCGCGTTTTTGGCCATCGCAACGACGTACTCAAGGTTCGGCTCGGCATCCAGAAAGTCGAGCAGATCGGGATGCGCGAAGCCGCCGTCGAGGCGAACGCGGATACGCGCACCCGGAAAGCAGTAGCGGACCATCGTCAGCAGGCGGCGCAGAATCCCCACCGCTCCCACTGCGGCGGTCACGTTGCCGGGACGCAGCACCGCCGCGCACAGATACTGTTCGGCTTCGTCATTGAAGCTCACAAAGCCCATCACCGGCAGGTAGCACCAACTGTCATAGTGTCCGTTGAAAAACGATAACTGCTGTGCGCCGTGGGTGGGATCGTCGGTCGGATCAAGGTCGATGGTGACGCGACGGGCGCGATGGCGCAATCGCTCGGCATGACGCTGAATCACGCTGTCGGCCAGGGCTTCGCCCAGACGATAGAGTTGTTTCGGCCCGATGGCATTCTCAAAGCGCGACAGCGTTGGCTGCGACGCCAGATCGCGGCCCGCGACCGGGTCGCGGTCGAGCAACATCTTGTGAATGGGGTCGGCAGACAGGCGGGCCGAATCATTGGCATCCGGGTAGCCGCAGGCGATGCCGAACACGCGCTGCGCCAGCAACTCGCGCAGGGAGTGATCAACCTTGCCTGCTTGCCGCTTGTCGCGCAGGCATCCGGCCAGCCCCCGGATCAATCCATAGCGGCGGTCGGCAGCCTTCAGCAGGATGGCTCCGCCATCGGAACTGCCCTGCCGCTGATCGAACTGCAACACGGCGGGCTTGGCAAAAATCTCAGGGAACAACAAACACTCTGTCGTGCTATCGTCAATCACGCGAGAAGCCTCGTTTGTTGCTTCAAATACTGACTCAACAACATGTTTGTAGCAGAACAGGCTTCTCGTGTCTTCAACCTTCACGAATTATCCGGGCTAGGTAATCCGCCCAGCTTGTATGCACAACCTGCGTTCAAAGATAGCCGCAATGATTGCCTGCGGGACCAAGTGGATACGATCCAAGTCAGGCCGATACGCGGTTGCCTTGCTGGTCCATGCCGAAGCGCTTGACCGTCGGGAACCACATCGCCGACGGCAGGATTCAGACCTTACACCGGAAACACTTCTAGTCAGAATGGAGTGACCGATTCCGATGCGCTGACGTGGGTTACGCTGTGAGTTGGTGTAACCAACAACGCAGAGCCACAAGCGGAAAGGAACCGGTCGTGAAGAAGATACGATTTGTAGGGCTGGATGTCCATGCGGAGACGATTGCGGTCGCGATAGCGGAGGCGGATGGCGAGGTTCGGTCGTGGGGGACGATTCCCAACCGGGAAGAGGCGGTTCGCAAACTGGTGAAGAAACTGGGTCCGGCCGATCAGTTGCGGGCCTGTTATGAGGCAGGTCCCACCGGGTACGTGCTGTACTGGCAACTGACGGCGCTGGGAGTAAAGTGCGACGTAGTAGCGCCGACGCTGATTCCGGTGAAAGCCGGAGACCGGGTGAAGACGGACCGGAGGGATGCGGCGAAGCTGGCGCGTTTGCATCGCAACGGCGACCTCACGGCGGTTTGGGTTCCCGACGAAGCGCACGAGGCCTTGCGCGATCTGGTGCGGGCACGGGAGGCGGCCAAGCAGGATCAGTTGCGGGCGCGGCACCGGTTGAGCAAGTTTCTGTTGCGCCAAGGCAAACGATTCCCCGAGGGCGGGAAGGCATGGACGCAGAAGCACATGGCCTGGGTCAAGCAGGTGCATTTCCCGCAACCGGCGCAGGAGTTCACGATGCTGGACTATCTGCACGAAGTCGAGCACATGAACGAGCGTGTGCTGCGGCTGGAGCAGGCCATCGAGGAAGCCGTGAAACTGGCTCCGGCATGGATGCAGGAGGTCGTCCAAGCGCTGCAAGCGTTGCGTGGGGTAGCGAAGATCACGGCGGTGACCCTGGTCAGCGAGTTGGGCACGATCTCGCGTTTCCAGACTGCACGGCAACTGATGGCCTACAGCGGCGCGGTTCCCGGCGAGGACTCCAGTGGCGAGCGGGTGCGGCGCGGAGCCATCACCAAAACCGGCAACGCCCATCTGCGACGCGTGGTGATCGAGGCCGCTTGGTCGTATCGACTTCGCCCCGGCATCGGCCCGGGCTTGCGGCAACGGCAGAGAGGCGTCAGCGAAGAAGTGAAAGAGATCGCCTGGAAAGCGCAGCACCGATTGCACAAGAAATATCAGAAGCTCACGGCGGCCGGCAAAGACCAAAGAAAAATCGTCACGGCGGTCGGGCGCGAGTTGTTGGGCTTCATCTGGGCCATCGGCACCAGGACGGAGGCGCTTTGCGGTCAGCGGAAGGCGATGACGGCATAAGCAAAAACAAAACCAAGAACAAAACCAAAAGCAAAAGCTTCCAATAAGGGAAAAACAAAACCAGGAATGGAACTTCGAGGACAGAGCGAGCAGCAGGTCGAGGCGTGCACGATCAAGGAGAATCCTCGGCCGCTCTAT
Source organism: uncultured Acidobacteriota bacterium (assembly GCA_963777415.1). Taxonomy (GTDB): domain Bacteria; phylum Acidobacteriota; class Terriglobia; order Terriglobales; family Acidobacteriaceae; genus JAEZPW01. The sequence continues at coordinate 6,542 of CAVZQL010000004.1, read as the reverse complement.
GCGACAGGCTCAGGCCGAACTCGCGCTACTAGTCCGAGGCAGCTCCCGACGGATCACGATTATGCGGTTCCGACCCGCGAATATCAGACTGATCAACCGTCGCACAAGCTGCCCCGACCGCTGCGCGCCCTGCCCTCGAATAACTTCAACAAGTAGAAAAACAATTACCCATCAGGGCACTTGACACGGTCACTCCATATCAGAGCTAGTCCTGCCCCGAGGATGTTTCTGGCGCACCATCCGCTGGCCGCCGTTTCAAAGTCGGACGATCGTCGTCGGTGTCTTTCGGTTGATCGGTGTCTTGCGGTTGCTGGGCGCGCCGCAACGTCGGCCTGTTCTCCTGCTTGTCTTCGATCTTGTGCCCATTCTCGATCGCCGCCAAGCGGGCCTTCACGTCCTCGAATTCGGAAGTGTCCACGGTGTACTGGGGGCGGGTCGGCAGCACCTTGACAATTTCTTGCTGCGACTTCGCAATACGATCCGGTGTGGGCGGGTGCGTTTCAAACGCTTTCGACAGGAAGCCGGGTTTCTTCTTTTCCTTCGCCTCAATGTTCTCGAACATTGAGATAAACTCGTTCGGGTCATAGCCGGCTTTGTACATGTATTCCAAACCCAGATAGTCGGCCTGTGCCTCGAAGCCGCGCGAGAATTTCAGGAAGGTCATCGGCAACGCCAGGCTGGCCGCTTCTTCCGCGGCATAGACGCCGACTCCTCCGCCCACGAAAATGAGCGGGATCGATGCCAGGTTTACGAACTCACTACGGGACTGCTCGCGAGCAGCATGGCAGGCGGCCACGTGCGCTATCTCGTGCGCCATGACGCCAGCGAGTTGGGCTTCGTTGTCCGCCGCCAGGATCAGGCCCGAGTTGACATAGAAGAAGCCGCCGGGCAGGGCGAACGCGTTCACTTCATCCGAGTCGATCACCTTGATCGTGAATGGCACCCTGGCGTCGGAGTTCCGGACGAGGTTTTGCCCGAGTCGATTCACATATTCCGTGATGACCGGATCGTTGACGAGCTTTACTGTTGACTCGACCTGCTGGGCGTACTCCTTGCCCATGGCGATCTGTTCCTCGGTTGAGTACCAGTTCCCGAGTCCCCGTTTGCAACCGACGTTGCGATTGCCGATTGCATCGAGGTCGTTGATTCCGCCATGTGAATCATTGCCTAGGTTCGAAACGGAATTAGGATTCTTCGCCACGGCGGACAGCGTTAGCAATAGAAGGATCAGCGGCAAATAGACGAAGGGGCGCGCTCTGGTCATGACAATCTCCTTGGCAGGCAGGCCCGACAGCGGATGGCGCCGGACTTGCCGGTGTATTGCCTACGCCGTCCTTCGGCGGCCTAGGAACGTGTAGTGGCCGCAGTCGCGCTCACATGCGCTGCTCCCTTTCTCCAAACGGCCTCATATAGTGGCGTAGTGGCGCGGAAGAACTGCTCTTAAGCTCCCCGGCAGCAGCGCCGGTCACAGTCTTGCGTCAAGCGTGACAATGCTTCGATCAGTCTTCGCTCACGTGTCCGAAAGAATCAGGCAGTCGGAGGAGGGCGAATGTGGCAGGTAGTCAGCGCGAAGCTAACGTGGTGGTCAGCGTCAAGCCAACAGAAGCCGGAGAATTTGGCCGCCGGCTGAGAAATCAGGGAAAGGTGGGGTGGGAGCGCGCAATCTGGCGTGTCGCACAGACAGCAAGATCCGGGGACGACGGCGACCCCTCTGATAACTCGGGTCAGCGACGTTTCTTCGACGTGCAGCGTCCGTGCGCCCACAAGCGTCAGCAAGGTAACAACCGCCAACACGCCAATTGCCGACTTGAGGCCGTTCCTATGCGGCACTCTAATTTACCTAGAGCCAAAGGATGCAACTCTTTGGACTGAAGTTGCCGATGTTGGAAAGCTGCAGCTGCGCGGCGACCAAAAGAAAAATGAGCGCATCGAACATGGTAAGAAGAAGAGGATAAGAGTTATGAAGCCGCCAGGTTGGAACGCCATTCGCGGCGTCTTTCTGGCAACGATTCTGTTTGCTCCTTCGTGGGGGGCGACACCAGCGTTGCCGGGAACGATGAACGACATCGGGGGCAAGGCGTTGATTGGCTTACACACACTGAACTCGCAGTCAATCGAATCGACCGAGTTGCAGACCGGGCAAACGCTCAAGACACAAAACGGAAAAGCCGAATTTCTGCTGACACCCGGTGTATTCGTGAGGGTAGGAGACAACAGCTCTGTAACCATGCTAAGCCCAACCCTCGCGAAGACCGCGATCAAGCTGAACCAAGGCCGCACCATGATTGAGGTCGATCAGATTCGTAGATCGAACGATCTGAGTGTGATGGAAGGCGACGCGACAACTCACCTATTGAAGACGGGTCTCTACGACTTCGACCTGAGAGACAATCAGCTTCGCGTGTTCGAGGGCGAGGCGAGAGTACAGAAAGGTGAGCAGCAAACGATTGTCAAGGCCGGGCATGAGGTAGATCTTGTTGCGAGCAACGGCAAACTGACACCGACGAAGTTCGACGAGACGAAATATGTGGGAGACCTGTCCCAGCTGCCAAAACCGAACGAGAACCTGATTCGGCAGGACCCTGCTTTTCGCGCCGGCTACGACGATGGTTACCGACGCGGCGCTAACGACTCTATGGCCAATTCCAACACCTACAACGACGAGAACAGTTCCTTATATGAGTTAGCCACTAACGGATACAGCGCTTCGTACGGTGACCTGAAAAAATATCGGAAGTTGTTTCGCCTGGGCTATATCGACGGCTACAAGGCGGGTTGGGACTTCAACTCGGGCCAATATTGTGGCAGTTGCGGCCCCGGTGGACCTTAGAAGGGCGAAGAAGGTTTTGCTCATCGAACATAAGGGACCATGTGAGGCAAGGGCATGAAATACGAGCGCTATTTGTGTTCTCTGCTCACGTTGCTTTCGATGACTTCGTTGAGCTTTGCCCAGTTACTCGTTCCGCCAGGAACAGTGCTGCCGGTGCGGTTATTAACGACCCTCGACCCGAACGTCAAACCGGGAACACAAATCTTTGCTCGCCTCATGCAGGATGTGCGCCTGGCAGGTGGCACAATCCCCGCGCGCTCTCAAGTCGCAGGCGAGGTGTTCATTGTGGCTCCTGGCCGAGTCGATTTTCAATTTACTTCGATCCACGCCAAGACTGGAGTGATTCCGATTGTCGCCAGTCTGCGGGCTCTCGCATCACCGCAGGCTGTAGCAGATGCACAGCTGCCGGAAACCGGCCCGGATCGTGGCACCCCTCCCAGCTCGTGGACCACGGATCAAATCGGCGGCGAAATCGCATATCGCGGCTGGTCTTTGGTCGCTGATGGCGAAGACATCGGCAAAGTTCGGTCGGATGGTGCCGTGCTGGCACCTCTCAGATCATCTTCCCGAGGTTGCTCCGCGAGTGCATCCAATGTCCCGCAAGCGCTCTGGGTTTTTTCATCTTCTGCTTGTGGCGTGTACGGCTATACAGGCCTCACGATTGGACCTGCGGGGACAAGGTCATCGGCAGGCCAAATCACCTTGCAGTTCAGCGGGAGACTGAACCTTCGCAGCGGTAGTGGTCTCCTTTTGGAAACTACCGTTCGTTAGCCGATACTTGACGAACTAACGGAGCGGCACTTGCACTGGCACTGCCACATCTGGCTGCTGGTCGTTGCGCATTACCTTCAGGTGAGCTACGGTTCAAGCGACAACTCCGAAATCCGCCGTCGCAGTTGGTTGGGCTGTCCAGCGAGAGAAATCGGCTAACCTCTTCGAAGATTAAGCGTCAAATATTTAGAAGGCGGACGGGGTGTTGATCGTGCACAGTTTCGGGCTCAAGGAGTTTTGATTGCGATAGCGCTTTTGGCGCTATGCGGGATCGCGAGCGCCCGTCCGTTGCGTTCGAAAGCGCACGCGCCCCGCGCGATCGTAGAGATGACACACGCTGATTCCGGCGGGCCCTCCGCGTTATGTGATGTCCCTGATTGTGCGTCGGTCACGGCGGCGGGCGCGATGAGCTATCCGCTTTCCCCGATAGGTACTATCGCCTCTTTTCTCTCGACCGTGTACGCGCAATCTGAAGAAGAGTTTTCCCTCTATACTCGTCCTCCCCCGGTTTTCTGAAGCTCCTTGGTCCTCCCGGCAGCGCTTCGGTTCGACGCGTCGCGACTTGCGACGTTTCTTGCGGGGCTTAACTGCGCATTCGATAGCTTCAGAACCGATACGCATACATATAGGTATTTCATGATCGCAAACGGGAAAATTCGAATCACCATCACCAGCAATCAATTCGAACGAGACTTCTTCATAGCCGATGATTTGCTGTACGAGCAGCGCGTCTTGCTGGCGGACGCCGTTGTGAGCAGCATTGAACATTCCAACGTGTCGGTGCTGGAATTGCGCATCATTGTGCCGTCGCAAAGCGCCGAGCAACTACTGGTCGGGTTGGTGAAGGGCGAAACGCGATCGGGCAGATCTCCAAGATGGCTGAGCCCGATTAGTGAAGCCCTGGAGGTTATATTTGCGAAGCGATTCTACGCTTCGGAGTCCGGCATCTAACCTGCCAGATCATCGTCCAAGCTCACTTGTGAGATGTCGCGATGCCGGGCGCTAAACGGTCAGTTCGACGGATTGTCATCACGGAGTTTTTTGCCTGCAAACCGCGGTCTCTTATCGCCGCCCTCGGAATTGCACTGTTCGCAGTCGTAAGCGCCGCGAAATTCGCCAGCGGCCCGGACTTTGTCTTCTCCGCCATTTATCTCATTCCGATTGTCTTTACGACTTGGTGCCTGTCAGTTTGGGCTGGCGTGGTCGTGGCTGCGGCCAGCACATTTGTGCTTCTCCTAATCAATCTTTCGGAGCCCCACAAATACCCTCACCTCGTTATTCCTTACTGGAATGCGGCAATGGATCTTGGCGTATTTCTGATTGTGATTTTCATCCTCTCGGAGGCAAAGCACCTTTTTAGACGCGAGAGGGAGCTCTCGCGTGAGGATTTCCTGACCGGTTTACTCAACAGTAGAGCATTTGCAGAGAAGCTGACCTCCGAAATCACCCGCGTGCGGCGCTATCGCCATCAGATTACGATCGCTTACATCGACCTCGACAACTTCAAGCAGGTTAATGATCGCTATGGCCATCATGCCGGTGATCTATTGCTCTGTGCAGTGGCGAACGTTTTGCGTGGTAGTGTACGCGAAGTGGATGCTGTGGCTTGATTGGGGGAGACGAGTTCGCCCTCCTGCTCCCTGAAACTGACGCGGAGGCTGCGCATCTGGTATTGGATAAAATTGAAGACGCGTTGCACCAACTCGTAGCGACCCCTGAGTTCGAATACCCGGTCGGTTTCAGCGCCGGGGCGGTTACTTTTGCAAAACCGCTCGACTCAATTGAGTCGATGGTTCAATATGCAGACCGGGTGATGTACTCGGTAAAGCAGAACGGCAAAGGCCGTTTCCAGCAGGAAGTAGTCGCGTGAGGTGGCGCAACGACCACTGTGGGCCGGGGGTGTTCTCCTGCGATGATGCTCTACGTTATGATCGCGTCCCTGGTCATCACCCTGCATGCGTCGTTCATTCTATGGATTGTCTTCGGAGCGGCTCTGACCCGTCGCCGCCCCCTGCTTCCAAAAACACGTATTTCCCCACAGGTCGCGGCAGCGTGATGGCGCTTTGTGCGGGATCCGTTCAAACATCGACATCACGCTGAAGCCTATCGTGCGTAAGGTGTTGCGCAGCAACGATGACTCCATGAAGAGATGGTAACGTGGAGCAGCGTTCAGCCTTAGCGCCGGAACGGCATCACGACATCGTATTCCGTGCCCAGAGTGGCGCCGTATTCACAATCATCCTCACTTCCCTCCACAATCAGACACGTTTGTTGATTCAAGGATTGGCATTTTGAGACGTTCCCCACTGGGAGTCAACAGCACCATCGTGTGTTTGTCGATGTCTGCTTTGACCTCTTGACCAGGACGATAGCAGGAAAGTAGTCGTTCAGACCGCTCTAGCGTCCTGTGTAGTAGTTGCAGCCTTGCTTTAACGAAACGTCATATTCATATTTATCCGACGTGAGTGGTTGGTCGGTGGCACTGTAGTTGCAGCAGAGAGGTTCCGGCTGGTGTCTCTGACTTTTACAAAGGTTACTCCGGTATCCGTCGAGGCAGGCTGTGCAAACGCGCTGACAGCAAAGGTGAAAACGACTAGTGCAGACAGCGCGAATGCGAAGGCTGCCGTTGTTGCATCGATTTGCCAAGCCGCTCGCGGCCGGCGAGAAACGTATCCCTAACTGTGTTCATTTTTTTCTCCACTCTGTTGAAAGCCGGTTGGTGATCTACCCGGAGTTTCCACGCCCAGATCCGCCGCCCGAAACACGCCGTCTCCGATTCGCTGGATCCCGGGCAGATGGTTTCAACGCACTCCAAAGGGGTACGAGCGCTTCCGCTCTAGTTCAGTCGCTATCAGGCATGAACGACAACCGGGGGAGCTCTCAACCAGGTCTGCGGAGAGGAGTATTGACGAATGTAGCTATAGCTGGGGAGCTGACAGGA
>CAVZQL010000003.1:0-309281 GCA_963777415.1 uncultured Acidobacteriota bacterium | reverse complement strand
CAGATAGCAGAGGAATAAACGTACACCATTTAGCAAATGCAGCCTATGAGTGCGGCCAAAACGCGGGCATTGGCAACGATCCAGATGCTGAGCAAACTCTTCAACGAACGGTTCGCCCAAGGTGCTGAGTCGTCTGCCCTCCCGACCTGTCCAATAAACGAGGTGTTCAGCAGCACGGATGTGTCCGCGAGCAGTTATCTGTGCGTAGCCCGCTTGACACAGCTCTTGAGCAAACCCTTCAAGTAAGCGGCCCTCCGGGCCGTCGCGAAGTTCCTGAATACGTAAACGTGAATCGAAAAGTCCCTCGAACATGACGTCCTCCTCCTCCGGCGATAAAGTATGGAAACCGAAGACGTCACGATTATGCGGAGTTCTGAAACCTACAGGTCAGCACGACCTGCTTGAAATGGTTGGACTACGGTGTCGCTGTTAGAGTCCCCTCCGCATTAAAACGGACTCCGCATTAAACTTGTTATGCGGTGCACCGCATAACAAGTTCGTGGTGACAATCACGGCGGCTCGCTCCGCACGTCCGGCGATCACCTGGAAGAGCAGTTCGGCGGCCACCTCCGCCAACGGGACATAGCCCAGTTCGTCGATAAATGTTGAGCTCAACATTTGTGATCGACTAATGTGAAGTTGTCAGTAATGTGGAGTTGAGGTACCGGAGCCCTGTGTAGCCGGCCTAGCGTGACTTTCAACTCCACATTTAATGAGCCTACAGAGATTCCAACCAGTCCAGGATTGTGCGGTCTTTACTCCAAGGCGTGCGCGACCGGCGTGGCACCGGCTTGACCTTGGCGATTGCCTGACGCTTCATTTCGAGATCGACCTTCGCGTAGCGATTCGTCGTAGTTGGACTGGCATGTCCGAGCAGATGGCTGATGGTTGATAGATCAACACCGGATTTCAGAAGTGCCACGGCCATACTGTGCCTCATGCTGTGTGGGTGCAGCCGCTTCTTCCGAAGATGAGGAGCATCCTCGCACGCTAGGCCGAGGCATCTGGCGAGGATGTAGCGGATGCCGAAGCGGCTTAACGGTTGGTCCCGGTGATTCAAAAAGACGCAAGCTTCCGAACGGAGATCCAGATTCCGTTGTTTGCAGAATGAGCGTAAAACTGTGGCAGTCTGCGGCCATAGCGGACAGTAACGTTCCTTTCTTCCTTTGCCAAACAATCTCACTTGAAAAGGCTTGGTGAGCTGCAAGTCACAGGCACGCAAATCGGCGACCTCCTGGACGCGAGCGCCCGTGTTGAACATCGTCGCGAGTAGAGCGTAGTCGCGGCTTCCTTGCAGCGTGGCACGGTTGATCGCTTTGAGAATCGAGTCAATCTCTTCATACTCCAGGTAGTCAATCGCCCGTTGCCGACCGCGCTTGAAAGGGATGCCGAGAACCCGCTGGGCTAGGGCGAGATGTTCTGGATTCCGAGAGGCAACGAAGCTAAAGAAAGCATGGATGGCCGAGAGTCGGACGTTTCGTGTCGGCACTCCGTTCTTACGCTCCTGCTCAAGGTAGGACAGAAACGCGATGATTCCAGCTGGATCCAGATCGATCAAGTCGAGTCCCGTAACTGGCTTCTTGCGTTGCACCGAAAGAAAGCGGAGAAGCAGCACGATGCTGTCGCGGTAACTGTGGATGGTATGCGGGCTCATTCCGCGAAGGCACGGAAGGTGATCAGTGAAGTAGTCGCGCACGATGACGCCGAGGAGATTAGGGGAGTGTGTTTTCATCAGCGCCCCCCTTCGAGTTCGGCAGCGGAGCGACGAGTTGACCGTAGCGATTAGCAAACCTTTTGCTTGCGGCTGTGCGGAGTGGCTCGATCAAGTGCAAGTAATGATGCGTTGATACTGCCGACCCGTGGCCCAGATAGGTTGCCAGCAATGGCAGTTTGGTGTCGACGTCGACACCCATTCGATACCAGCGCAGCAGCGCGTTTAGAGCGAAGCTATGCCGAAAATCATGAATCCGTGGCAGCTTCCCTTTCGATGTGAGGATGCCGCACTGCTGAAGCAATGGCCGCAGACAGCGTTGCAGGCTCGTTCCGCTATAAGGTCGTCCACCCCTGGTGGCGTTCCAGATGAAAGCTGTGTCTGGAGTGGCTGTGAGCCGACGATGGGTTCGGGCGCGCAGATAGCGCTCAATCTCATCGGCAATGCCGCCATTGATCGGAAGCAATCGGGATTTGTAGAACTTCGTTTCGCGGATAAGCAGGGTCGACTGTTGGCGATCGTAGTCGCTGAGAGTAAGCTTCAGTAACTCCCCGCGCCTGATCCCGGTTGTGAACAAGAGAACAATCGCGAGCCGAATCACTTCTGGGCGAAGTGGCGAGGACGGGTTTCGCGTCACCTTTGACGCTGCGTCCAGTAGCCTCGCTATTTCGCCATCGGAGAAGATGTACGGCTTCAGGCGCTGATGATAGGCAGGGAAGAAGCTGAGGTCCGGAACGAAGCACTGTGGTTCGGACCGGCGACGATACAAGCAGAAGGCGCGAACCTCCAACATGCGAATCCGTCGAACACCCGAAGCAACGTGTTCGTGGGTGTGACACCATGACTGAAAGGCGGTCGCATTCAGGTCCGGGTAGTTTGCTTTGTGGTCGTGAAGAAATCGGTCCAGGTTTTGTAGCGTGCGAGCTGGAATGTCGAAACGGCGCCCCAACGCCCGCTTCAGATCCACATATCGAGCGAAGACAGGCGCCAGGCGAGAGGAAAACACAGGAGTGAACCGCGAAACATCTGTCATCGCCGCCCCTCCTTTTCGCAGTGCCGCCTGCCTGGAACCGCGAGGGCCACTTCGCGCAAGTCCCCGGTGGCCAATCGCAGGTACATGGACGTGCTCTCGGCAGTACGGTGCCCCAGAATGTCGCCGATTGTCTTGAGTGGAGTTCCGTTTTTCAGGAGATGGACCGCGTAGGAGTGGCGCAGGCAATGTGGGCCTTGAAAGGAGATGCCGAGCCTGCTTTTGCGAACCAACGCCTGAAACGCTTCCGTGATGGCCGTCGGCTTCAACACGCCGATGGGAGCGCGCATTCGCAGGAAAACTCTCCGATACGGTGCAGGGGGTGGGGTCTGCTTCAAATGCTTTACCAGCGCGGATAGGACCTCATTCGTCAACGGCAACTCCAACGGCGAGGAGGTCTTGCGCTGGTCGATACGCAAACTGCCCTGCCTCCAACGAATGTCGTCGAGCGTGAGGGCCACTACCTCACTGGCGCGCAATCCGTAAGTGGCGATCAACAAGAACATCGCGTAGTCTCGCCTGCCCATTGCCGTAGTGGTGTCGATTGATCGCAGAAGTGCGCAAACCGTGTCCCACGGAAGGGCGCGGGGCAATTGCTCGAGTCGGTAGAGGCGAGGCGTGTCAATCTGGCTGGCCAAGCCATGGGGAACTCTCCCGTCCATCGCCAGGAAACGAAGGAATCCTCTCAGCGCTCCGATCTCGTGTTGAAGACTTGCCCGGCTCAACCGCTTGCCGGCGTTAGCGACGTAGGCTTCGACATTGCTGGGTCGGCTGTCTTTCAGAGCGATGCCGGTTTTCTCTAGGTGCTGGAGAAAGCATTGTGCCGTGAACCGGTGATGGGAGATGGTGGATGCAGCGAATCCGCGTACTTCGTGTAGGTGGCCCACATACTCTTCGATCAGAACCCAAGTCGGACTTGGGAGGGTGGCTGGTTCGTTCCGGCCATTCGCAATGAGGCCGCTGCCGACCAAATATCGCTCCAATGACCGTACTGTTCCCGCATGGCAGGGGAGTGACTTCATAAAAGTCCTCCAGCAATCGTGGAGAACCGAGTGGGTCAACTCTGCGACCTTATCAACACGCCGGAGTCGCAGGTCTGCGTCTACATACCGCAGCATACGAATAGAAAACTTGCGCGAGCCTCGGGTGTAACCGTCGCTGGCGAGCCAATCGTCGAAACCATCAGTGATCGGCCCCAACAGCGGCAGGGACAGGAACTTTCGGTGAGCTCTGGGGAATAGCGTTCGTAGCATCGGCACCTCGGTGAAACTGGATTGAACCGCCGTTCGGCAGTCGCTCCGATGCTATCGATTAAATGTTGAGCTGAAACGCCAGGGGCTGCGCGTTACGGCCTGTTCGCGGATCGACTCCACATTACTGACGACTTCACATTAGTCGATCACGATCAGTTCCACGCGCGACCAGCGGGCTAGCATGCGGCTGAGGCTCTGTTCACGTTGTGCCTCCACCAGTTGGTTGACCAGCGCGGCAGCGGTCGTGAAACGCACGCGCTTTCTCTGTCGGCAGGCCGCGACGGCCAGCCCCGTAGCCAGATGCGTTTTCCCGGTGCCCGGCTCGCCGACCAGAAGCACTGGTTCGGAGCGTTCCAGATAGCCGCCTTCAGCCAGGGCCCGAATCCGCGAGGCCGAGATGTGGGGCGATTGGGCAAAGTCGAACTCCTCCAGCGTCTTCATCCGAGGCAGGTGCGCCTCCTTGAGCCGCAGTTCTATCGAGCGCCGCTCGCGGTCTTCGACCTCAGCCTGGAGCAGCGCTTCAAGATAATGGAGATGGGAGTGGCGCTGTTGGCTGGCTTCTTCGGCCAGCGATGAGAACTGAGCGCCGATGGCGCCGAGTCGCAGCGTCTGGCAGTGCTGCGCGATGCTTGCCGCTTCCATACTCATGCCAGCACCTCGCTTGTCAGCAACTGGTTATACTCTGCCATTGTGGGCATTGGACGTTCGTAGGCAGCCAATGCGCCGATCTCGACTGTACTTACGGCCGCGTGCTGAAGCTGGTCGCTCATGAGCAGATGACGGATGGCAGCCACATCCGTACAACCCAGATCCATGGCTTGCGCCACTGCCGTTTCCAGCTTTGCGTAGCCGAACTCGCGGCCCATGCGGATGATCGCCACCATGGATCTGGTTCCCCCCTGGCGGCCCTGCTTCTCGCTCAGCAACTCCCATAGAAGGTCGTAGTTGTCGGGCTAGCGGCCCTGTATGCGCCACTGCGCCAGCGGCTTCGATCCACGCAACGCTCCGGGCTTTCGTTCCAGCACTTCGAGGTAGTGTTCGAGATCGAGGACCTGCTGCGAGCGCTCATAGCTGCGCTCATGTTGTGCCAATGGCACGCCGTGCAACCGGAACTCAACCACGCTGGAGTAAGCCCGGGCCTCGACCACCGAGCCCGCCTTCAGCGGCACCGAGTAGAAGTTCGTCAGTACCTTCGCGCATCCTGACTGATTCACCTGCGGAAAGCTGACTGTGTGCTCGTATACCGCCTAGCGAGACAAACGCGATGACAGGCCTTAAGCTGCGCAGGAATCGTGGCCGCGGTTAGTGCTGACGAAATAACTCTGCCCTCTGCAATTCTGCTCGACTGCTGTGACGCGAGTGCAATAGCGCACTGGCAGCTGGAAACGTTCAACATATTTTTCAGATAACCTATGACCTGCTGCCGGGACATGGAACTGTCCGGATGGTCACCTTGATATTCGGCGCCGGGAAGCCGCAACTGCCGGTTCGGAGTGTTGAGGACGAATGAATCCCAACGGTGATTGCGCTAGGCATTGCCCGGCCGATTTGATTGTTCGAGCACAACGTGGGACCGGCCCTGCTGACTCAAGCAGTAGCTCATCGCAAGCCCTGCTTTCCGCCGCCGCCGATGATCGTCTCGACGCGGTCAGCCGCAGGCGGAGCAGCGTTTTCACTATTGTGCGCCCTAGAATCGGTACTCCTCGATGCACGGCGAATCACGTTCTGGTCGATATTTGCAATGGAATATGCTCGTGCTGCTGACTCGAATTTTTAGAATATGTGGAACTCGCGCGTAATCCCGATTCGGGAAATTATCGCCAATTATCGTGGAACTCTCCTTCACTTCGGCGTAAAGTGCTGGCGATGATGAAAATCCCGGGAGGAACTTATGAAGCGTATTGGAGTCGCCATCCTAATGTGCGGCATGCTGCTTACGGTTTCTTGGGCCCAAACATTGGGCCCAAACCAATAGCGCGAAAAAATCTCTTTCCCCTTACAAAACGATAGTTGTCGAACCATTCGTCGTGGAGAAGAGCAATGCAACGAGGGATTTTCCGGGTAGAGAAGAGGCGAATCTCAGGCTGAGTGCAATCGACACTTTGCGGACGAGCGGGATGTTCGAAAAGGTGCTTGAGTCTGTTCCGCAGGAAACCCCGTCCGATGCAGCCGCCAAAGAGGAACAACGGTCATTGAATCTGTCCATCACCATCATCGGATTTGAGAAAGGCGATAGCGCGGCTCGTTTTATGACCTGGCCATTGCCGGTAGGGGTTAGCAAGGTGAAGGTTCGGTTCTCATTTGTCGATTCTCTAACGAAGGAAGCTGTCTGTCAGTTCGAGCAAGAAGCCAAGTTCCAGGCCACGATCAGCGCAGGAATCGCAACGCAGCAGCAACAAATGGCTCACCTGAAGAGCGGACTGGCTGACGCTCTGGCCAAGCAGATCAAGCGGAATCGCTGATCCGGTGGCGTGTAAGTTTGGGGGGTGCTTTCGAGTCCACCTGAGGCCTTGACAGTGGAGGGTCCCATCGCCGTAAACTTCCGCGACAACAATCCGTACGCCGCAAATCGAGAAGCACGCAGTTAGCGTGCCTCTCATATTGCATGGGCTACTGCGGACTACTGCTTCATGCGGTGAACGTTCATGGTACGCCGGACGCGGACAATGGCCCCGTCGAGTTCCCGGCCGAAATCCGCCTTGCAGATATCCATCGGTTCCAGAAAGCCCAAGTTGGATAAGCGTCTTGAACGGTGAACCGAAACACGAAGCGAAAGCAGATGTCAGAGACTACATACGACCATCCGTCACTGACACCGCGTGCGCGGTGGAGCAAACTGTACACCATGACGGTGAACCTGGAGGTGAGCCGTGGCAAACATCTTCGTAGGGAATGTTGGTCCACATTGCACCGAGGCGACGATACGTTCAGTTTTCGAGGTGTACGGGCAAGTGGATGGTGTGAGCCTAGCATGCAATTGCGCGATCATCCAGATGCCCAACGATTCTGAAGCGGTTGAAGCAATACGCGGTCTGAGCGATACCGCGTGGTATTTAACGCCATTGGTATCGACGTCCGCGAGAGAACTCATGTGGTCGCAATTCCATTCACATTGAACGGCGGGGGGTATGGCTTATTTCCTCCCCTCTGGCGATCGGTTGGAAGACTCGGCATGCGAGCCTCAGATACCCCGCTTCACGACCTCCGCGCTCTTTCTCGTGTTCGAAACCGGAGGCACCCATGACAACCCGGAACAGCCATTTCGATAATGTCCGCATCAAGTCGACCGGCTCTTACTTGCCCGCTACGATTTTGAGAAACGAAGACCTCGTCAAAGACTTGCCGACGTCTCCCGAGTGGATCGCTGAAACCTTGGGGATATGCGAGCGCCATATCGCAGAACCGGGCGAATACGTTTCGGATCTGGCCGCCCGTGCCGGCCTCGACGCAATAGCCTCGGCGGGACTTGAACCGAACCAGATCGACCTGATCATCGTTGCCACGGCAACACCCGACCGCAAGGCCCCGTCGTCGGCCTGCATGGCCCAGGCCAAGATGGGCATTATCAACCGCTGCGCCGCCTTCGATGTGGCGGCGGTGTGTTCTGGTTTCGTTTATGGCGTCACCATCGCCGGACAATTCATTCAGAACGGCACCTACGATCACGTGCTGGTGATTGGCGCCGACACCTTCTCCCGGATCACGGACTGGAACAACCGCAACTGCGTTTTCTTCGGAGACGGCGCCGGTGCCGTCGTGCTCGAGAGGAGTGACCGTGAGAATGGGCTGTTTTCAAGCATCCTTCTGGCCCAGGGCGATGGAATGAACTGCTTCACGGTCTATCCTGACGATGCGCATTTCACAATGAACGGAAAGGCGGTTACCCAGAAAGCCACAACCGCGTTGCCCGAATGCATTCAGCAGATTCTCTGCATGAACCGGCTGCGCATCGAAGACGTCTCGATTATCATTCCGCACCAGGCCTCAGCCTGTGTGCTCAAACGTATCGCCGAGGCAATCAAGGTCCCTTATTTGCGCATGCAGTTGAACCTGGAGTCGTGTGCCAACACTGCGGGAGCCTCCGTGCCGCTGGTACTGGACCAGGCAAACCGGCGCGGACTCATCCACGAAGGCGATCTTCTCCTGTTAGCCGCCATCGGTGCAGGCTGGACCTGGGGCGCAAGCCTTTATCGATGGTAATAACGACTCAAGGTCGGGGTGAGATCCATTCATGGAGATTAAGAAAGTCGGCGTCATCGGGGCAGGGACAATGGGCAACGGCATTGCCCATGTCTTCGCCAAATCCGGATGTAGCGTCATTCTGTATGTAGCGTCATTCTGTGGGACGTGGAAACCAGATCTAAATCCAAGTTGATCCGAGACGCCTCATCGCCGTCTACACTCAAGGCTCATCCCTCACGAGAGAAACTGCTTGTATTGATCCAGGGCAACCCGCACTAGCTGACTACGCGTGCGAACCCCTGTCTTCGAGAATAGCTGCTGCATTGTAGCCTTAACCGAGCTTTCTGAGACCGCAAGTCGGTCGGCAATTTCCTTGTTGCTCAGCCCTTCGAAAACGTAAGTCAAGACTTGGCCTTCGCGCTCGGTGAGGGGCGTTCTCTGGTTAGATGGATGCGGCGAAGGCGCGGTGGTCAATGTGCGCTGGAGGAATTGCTGGGAGAACCAGACCTTTCCATTCATGACGTCTCTAATTGCCTGGGAGAGCAGCGCGGGCGAATCGTGTTTTAGAAATATCCCGGAAATGCCGCGGCGGATAAACTCGGCTGCCTGAAGTTCAGGCACGCCGGCGGTTACGAGCAGAATCTTGCCCTGAAATTCGGCCGCAGCCACGGAGCGCACAAACTCGCTGCAATCCTGGTCGCCGAGATCAAAGTCCAACAGAACTAAATCGACGGCATTGTTTTTGAGAATGCTGTAAGCCTGGTCTATCGTGCCGCAGTCAGCCACGATCTGGATCGCCGCTTCAGCCGATAGCAACCGGGCCACGCTTTCCCTGAAGAGCGTGTGGTCGTCAACCAGCAGAACCCGGACGGTGCGCTCGGCTTTTTCAGGCATTTGCCGCGTCCTCCGCAATGGCCGTCGACTGCAGCACAACTGCGAAACAACAGCCCTGGCTGCGAGCTTCGTGCACGATTTCGGCTCCGAAACTCTTTAACACGGCGCGCGAGATATAAAGACCGAGCCCACTCGAATCGGCCCCTGGTTGAAAAGGGCGAAAGAGATATTCCGGGTTAGCGATGCCGGTTCCGTTGTCTTCGAAGCGGACGACTACCGAATGCTGCTCGACGGAAGTGCTCACGGTTAACTGCTTGCTGGTGCAGTGATGCATTGCGCGCTGGCTGTTCTTCGCAAGATTCAGAAAAACCTGCAACAGGCCGTAGCGGTCGGCCCAGACCAGCGGCAACTCGTCGCTCACTTTCCACCGAAGCTGGATTTCCGAGTCGTGGTAATCGGCCTCGATCAACACGCGAAGTTCATCCAATACGGACCCCAAATCGATCGCGCGGGTGTCATCGTTCGCCGGACGCAGTTCAAGTGCCGATATCTTTTCCAGTCCCGCGACCAAAGTTCCCAGTGCCTGGAAATCTTCGTTGCCGTCCAGCGCCTCAACGCGCGAGAGGTTTTTGTGTACGACCAGGGCAGCGCCGCACAGATTGCGGATCTCATGCGATATGGCGCTCATCAGGATGCGCGCGTTCTTCAACAGATGATCGAGGCTTAATTCCTCGCGGTTGCGAAGATCTTCGGACAGGTCGACGATGATAGCGGCAACGCGGGAGCCCGACTCAGTCGCATAGCGCGAGAACCAGACTCCTGCCATAAACACTTCTCCGTTGCTGCGCTGCCCCTTGCACTGAAGCGTGGTGCGGAAGACCTTCGATGAGTGCGCCTGTACGACAGGATGCAACGACGGCAGATAAGCGACGATCGGCTGTCCTTGCAGGGGATTTGCCCCTGGGGCAAGCAACTGCTGGGCGGCCGCATTGGCCAACAGGATATTCCCGTCGCTCCCCACCGTAACGATCGCAGCGGGACTGCTGTCGATCAGGATCTTGAGTTGCTCTTCGGCCTGTTGACGCAGTTTCACCTGGTTCGCGATCTCGTCGAGATTTGCAGCCATAAGCCGGCGGTTGCGTATCAGCTCGGAAACAAACATGCCTGTGGCGATGAACCCCGCCGATGACAGGACCACGCGAGTCACGGCATCTGCTGCCGGAAGATTGCTGAAAAGCTCTTGCAGCAAGGCGCAGAGCAGCGAAACTCCCACAATCGCCTTCCGGGACAGCACGCCTCCCAGCAGCATAATCGGGAACAGATACAGGAAACCGAGCGAGAGATAGGGCGTGGTCCGCCAATCGACAAACGCAATTCCCGCGATTAGTGCCGCGGCGAGAAGCGGCAACCATGCGCGGCTTTTTGCCGAGTAGATTGAGAGTAAGTCGATCATCCCACCGCCTCAATGACTTCTAGCCCAGAACGGTGATTTTGGCAAGCCGCTCAAAAGATAGTCACAGCCTATCGAAAGATAGTAGCGGAATAGCCGGAAGATAACTTTTCCGCCGCTCCACAACTGGAGATGATGAGTCTGTGCGGCTACGCACCAGCTTGGTCGCGGGCGCGAATCGCTTGCCGTGTGGAGGTCGGAACAGGAAGTATGATCCGCAAGAAAACGGTCGCTGTTGTCATTGCCGTCGTTGCTTTTGCCATCGCCGCAGTCGTTCTCGAATCCGAGTCTGGCCAGCCTGCAAATACGTACACACGGCAGGAAGCGCCCAAGCCGCAGCAATCCGCCGCCATGATCGAGTTGTCGGCGAACCAGTTGAGCGCGATCAAAGTCGAGCCGGTTGGAACGTACCTGTTCCCACTCGATAAGGAGACGGTCGGCAACATTGATTTCGATGGTGATGTCGCCGTTCAGGTCTTTCCGCCTTATCAGGGGCGAATACTCACGACGCTTGTCGAACTTGGCGACACTGTTCGAAAAGGACAGCCGCTCTACACCATCGACAGTCCGGATCTCATCCAGGCCGAGTCGACCCTGATCGGTGCCGCAGCCACTTTCGCGCTGACGAGTAAGGAACTGGCGCGAGTCAAAAACCTCAACGTATCAAACGGTGTTTCGGAGCGGGAGTACGAACAGGCGGCGTCGGACCAACAAAACGCCGATGGCGCTCTCAAGGCGGCGCGGGATGCAATGCGGGTCTTCGGCAAATCCGGACCGGAGATTGATCAGATTGTTGCTTCGCGCCACATCGACAACGCGCTGGTTGTGCGCAGCCCGATCGGCGGACAGATCACGGCACGCAATGCGCAGCCCGGACTTTGGGTCCAGCCGGGAAGTCCTCCGGCACCTTACACAGTAGCCGAGCTCTCGGTCAAGTGGATGATGGCTAACGTCCTCGAAAGCGACAGCCCGCTTTTCCACGTGGGGCAACCGGTTGCAGTCAAAGTGACGGCCTATCCGGATCGCGCATTTCGAGGCAAGATTTCCAAAATCTATCCCAGCGTCGACCCGAACACGCACCGGTTCACGGTTCGATCCGAGATTGCAGATTCCAAGAACGAATTGCGTCCCGGAACGCTGGCCAATTTCGTGATCCGTGTTCAGGCCCCCGTGGAGGCCACAGCCATACCGGCTAACGGTGTCGTCCGTGAAGGTGACGGCTTGATGACGGCGTGGGTGACGACCGATCGGCGCCACTTTTCTCAACGAGTTATACAAACTGGTCTGCGAAGAGATGGCCAGGTTCAGGTTCTCAGTGGTTTGGAACGCGGTGAACTCGTCGTGAGCGACGGAGCCGTATTCCTCAGCAACATGCTCTCAGCGCCGCCCTCGGATTAGAAACGATCAGCCATGTTCAAGTCCCTTTTAGCGTTTTGCCTGAGCCATCGCGCGATTGTGGTGTTCGGCCTGTTGCTGTTCGTTGGCGGCGGGTTCGTTGCTTTCAGGCAGCTCAACATCGAAGCGTACCCGAACCCAACGCCGGTCATCCTGGAAATCACGGCGCAGGCGCCGGGTCTCTCCGCCGAGGAGATGGAGCGCTACTACACGCGCCCTATCGAGATCGGCCTCTACACCACGCCCGGCATCGACGTCATTCGCTCGACTTCGTTCTACGGCTTGTCGTTTGTCCGCGTTGTTTTCAAGTACGGCGTGGATTTCCATTTTGCCTACAGCCAGGCGGCGACGGCGTTGCAACAGAATGTCAGCCTTCCCGGCGGGCAAGTGCCTACGATCCAGCAGAACAGCACGACGGGAGAAATCTATCGCTATCAGGTTGTCGGCCCACCGCACTTCGGAATCACCAACCTTCGCTCGGTAGAGGATTGGATCGTCAGGCGGCGGTTGCTGACCATTCCCGGCATCGTTCAGGTCAACAGTTGGGGTGGACCGACCAAGCAGTTTGAAGTCGAAGTCGATCCTCACAAGCTCGAAGCCTACAACGTAACCGTGCCGCAAGTCCTGACCGCGTTGGGGAACGCAAACCTCAATGTCGGCGGGCGCGAAATCCGCATCGGACAGCAGTCGATCAACATTCGCGGCGTCGGTCTAATCGACGATGGCGGCGCCGACGATCTGACTCAAGGCTACAAGGTCGATGACATCCAAAATGTCGTTCTGAGTCAGCAGAACGGCGTTCCTATATTGGTCAAGGATGTCGCGAACGTTTCAGTGGGATACGTGCCGAGGCTCGGAATTTGGGGCCGCGATTACGAAGACGATGCGGTCGCGGGAATCGTGGTGATGAGCCGTGTCGAGCGCGCTCATGACATGCTGCCCAAAGTCGAAGCCGAAATCAGGAAGATGAACCACGACGGCAGCCTGCCGCCGGGCGTCAAGATTGTTCCTTTCTATGATCGCGGCTGGCTAACCTCGGTCACGACGCACACCGTCCTGCACAACCTGATTTTCGGATGTCTGCTCGTTTTCCTGGTCCAATGGATATTCCTCGGCAACTTGCGTAGCGCGATTATTGTCGGCTTGAACATCCCGTTTGCGCTGTTTTTCGCCATCATTCTGCTCGTAATTCGCGGCGAAAGCGCCAACCTGCTTTCAATCGGCGCGGTCGATTTCGGAATCATCGTGGATTCGGCGGTGATCCTCGTTGAGAACATTTTTCGAAATTTCCAGATGAATCCGGATGAACGACAGGGACTGCTCGATCATCTAGGAACGGGCTTTTGGGGGCCGGATCCGACTACGTTTCCCGTGGGCCATCGGCAGGTTAGCGGGTGGACCGATCGTTTGCGACTTATCCTGATCAGCGCCTTACAGGTCGACAAGGCGGTGTTTTTCTCCGCCCTGATCACGGTCGCCGCCTTCGTGCCTCTATTCACCATGCAGGGAGTCGAAGGCGCGATCTTCAGCCCGATGGCGCTCACTTATGCGTATGCCTTGGCAGGCGCACTGATAGCAACATTCACGATCACGCCTGTGCTCGCTTCACTGGTGCTTCCCGAAAAGGTTGAGGAAACTGAGACCACCATCGTTCGCGCTTTGCACCGAGTTTACACGCCGGCGCTGCGCTTTGCTCTTAAGCGCCGCACGGTAATGGTGGTGATCGGAATTGGCGTACTCGCTCTGGCCGGGCTTCTGATACCGAGACTGGGAAGCGAATTTCTCCCGGCGTTAGAAGAAGGTAATTTCTGGATTCGCGCCTCGATGCCCATGACGCTCTCGCTCGAAGATGGCGAGGCGGCAGCACGAAAAATGAGAATGATTCTCCTGAAGTATCCGGAGGTCATTACCGTAACCTCGCAACATGGCCGGCCCGATGACGGCAGTGACGCGTCGCCGTTCTCTAACGTCGAACTGTTTGTTCCACTGAAGCCGCCTGACGAGTGGCCGAAGGGCGTGACTAAAGAGAAGCTGACCGAGCAGATCAATGCCGATTTCCAGCGCGAGCTGCCGGGAGTGATCTTCAACTTCTCCCAATATATTCAGGACAATATCGAGGAGGGAATCTCGGGAGTTAAAGCCGTCAATTCGGTGAAGATCATCGGCCCCAATCTCGAAACCCTGACGCAACTTGCAAATCAGGTCAGGGACGATATGGCCAAGATCCGCGGCGTTGCCGACCTCGGAATCTTTCCGGTACTGGGACAGCCGAACCTCAACATCAAAGTAGATCGCGCCAAGGCGGCGCGCTACGGGCTGAATTCCGGCGATATCAACTCCGTCGTTCAGGCTGCGGTAGGCGGGGCGTCAGCGACCACGGTGCTGGAGGGCGACCGGCAATTCGATGTGGCCGTCCGTTATCCGCCTGAATACCGCGACAGCGTCGACAAGATTCGCAACATCAAGGTGGCCTATCAGACAAGCAGCGGTACGGACGCCTATATCCCATTGAGCGAACTGGCGACGATTACCTTGGATACGGGCGCAGCCTGGATCTATCACGAGAGCGTACAGCGTTTCATCCCGGTCAAGTTCAGCGTTCGTGGCCGCGATCTAGGCAGCACTGTTAGTGAGGCGCAGGATAGTATCACGAAAAATGTGAAGCTCCCGAGCGGCTACCGCCTGGTCTGGGCTGGCGAGTTCGGCGAACTCCAAGAGGCCAAGCATCGGTTGGAGATCATCGTGCCGATCAGTCTCCTGCTTATTCTGGGGTTGCTCTATACATCCTTCAATTCGATACGAGACAGTCTTCTCGCGCTGGCAGGAATTCCGTTCGCAATTGCCGGCGGCGTGCTGGCTCTCTATCTTTCCGGCCTGAACTTCAGCATATCCGCCGCCGTCGGCTTCGTCTCGCTCTTCGGCGTGTCCGTCATGGACGGCATATTGATGATCACCTACTACAACCAGGCGAGGCAGCAAGGTGGCAGTTCGATCGACGCCATGTTCAACGCGGCCTCTACCCGCATGCGCCCACTTCTGATGACGGCGCTTTCAGCCTGCATCGGTCTGCTTCCCGCGGCACTTTCCACGGGTATCGGCAGCCAAGTGCAACGCCCACTCGCCACGGTCATTGTCGGCGGCATGCTGGTTGGCCCAGTTATGCTGCTGCTCGTCGTGCCCGCACTGAGAATGGTTGTTCTCGGCCATGGCAATGGCTCTACGCCAGAGGTTGAATCAGAATGAAACCCATCTATCTTGCAGCATTGATTCTTGCGTCTGTCGCGCTGATGCATGGTGCGACTGGCGATGAATCGCGTCACTCGGAGCGCGTTGCGCCGAAACCGCCGCCAAAGACGATTCGCGCTGAACATGCTCCGCATAGCCATGACCATGCCGGAACTGGGAACGCCGCGGCGCTTCGTCAGCCGCCTCCGATCGCAACCGGCGCTGCGGCGGGATTAACAGTCGCGGCGCGTCCCAGGGCTGTGCGTCAGTCCACCGTCCTCTCGGCCCGCGGACCGTCGATTAACAACGCGCCTCATCGCAGTGCTAACCCGGCGGCTATTGGCGGACCGGCGAACCCAAGCACCCACAACACGGCGGTGATCAACGGTACGGTCATGAGGCGCAAGCAGTAGAGGAACAGTTCGTATGATTTTCAATGGCAAGTCGAGCATCATCCATTTCGTTGCGGCCTCGGCCTTGCTGCTTACGGCAGGCTGCGCGGTCGGACCGAAGTACAAGAAGCCTGCGCCGCCGGATGTAAACGGCTATACGCCCGCGCCACCATCGACGACCAGCAGCACGGCGAATGTGACCGGCGGAGATGCCCAACGCTTCGTTGACGGACGCGACATTCCGGGAGACTGGTGGACACTGTTTCAATCGAGGCCACTCAATGATCTGATCGAGCGCTCACTCAAAGCCAATCCGAACCTTAAGGCGGCACAAGCGGCATTGTTAGTCGCGCGAGAGAATGTTCTGGCGCAACGCGGGGCGTATTATCCGAGCGTTGCAGCAAGTTTCTCTGCAAACCGGTCGAAGACATCGGCTGACATTTCGCCCACGACCGCCTCTGGCGCGTTGAACTTCAGCCTCTACACCCCGCAGGTCGCCGTTTCCTACGTGCCCGACGTCTTCGGCCTGAACCGCCGAACGGTTGAGTCACTGAAGGCGCAGGAACAGCAGGCGCGTTTTGCCCTCGCAGCGACCCATATCACGCTTAGCTCGAATGTCGCTGCCGCAGCCATTCAAGAGGCATCTTTGCGAGCGCAAATTGACGCAACCCACGAACTCGTCAAAATCAACACCGATATGTTGCAGATTCTGCGCAACCAGTATGCTAACGGATACGTGAGCAAGCTGGAGGTCGCAGCGCAGGAATCACAACTCGCGCAGGTCACGGCAACACTGCCGCCGCTGATCAAACAGCTGGCGCAGCAGCGTGACCTTCTGGCTGCTCTCTCGGGCGGATATCCCAGCCAGGACTTGCCTGAAGAATTCGAGTTTTCCAGCCTCACGCTGCCACAGGATCTGCCACTGACCCTTCCGTCCCAACTGGTGGAGCAGCGCCCCGACGTGCGCCAGGCCGAGGAGAATATGCATTCAGCCAGCGCCCAGATTGGCATTGCGGCTGCGAACCGCCTGCCGAGCTTTGCGATCACGGCCGACGCCGGCAGCATGGCGCTGGTCTTCAGTCAACTCTTTCAAGCCGGCACGGGATTCTGGGATCTAGCCGCAGGAGTAACTCAGCCCATTCTTCAAGGCGGCACACTTAAGCACCGGGAACGCGCTGCCCAGGCCGCTTATGTTCAGTCCGCCGAACAATATCGCGGCACCGTGTTGACCGCCTTTCAGAATGTCGCGGATACCCTGAATGCGCTCCAGCAGGACGCCGACGCGCTGAAGGCTTCAGCTGCGGCCAAAGACGCCGCTGGCACCACTCTGGATCTTGCCAGAAAACAGTATCAATCCGGTTACGCTAACTACCTCGCACTGCTGAGTGCCGAACAAACCTACCAGCAAGCCCTGCTTAACCTGACACAGGCACAAGCCAATCGTTATGCCGATACTGCTGCCTTGTTTCAGGCTCTTGGTGGCGGATGGTGGAACCGCTCCGATCTCCCTAAGAACTAGCTTGCGAACGGTCGCACTCTGCTGGAATCCTGAAGAAGATCGGCAAGCGTGATGCGATTCAGGTGCGAACTATCTTCATCTTGGACTGCTCCTGGAGGGTGCCCACCGGCGGTCATCCGGGCAGGGAGGAGCAAGGGTCGGGGAGCGCTCGCGAGTCTCTACTACGAAATCCTTCGAGTGCTTGGCCAATACTGGCGTGAACGCACCAGGGACAATGTGACAAATTTGCGGCGTCGCTCCAGATCCTGAACACTAGGCCGTATATAGGTACTCATATGAGAAGCCCAGGTACTGCAAGGGGTGACACCAGCATGGAACGGAGTATCACATAACGTTGACACCCGCGATGCCTAGTGACATAATTCATTTCCGCAGCGGTAGAGATTAAGAGAAAGCCGCCCAGTGAAATCGTATTTTCTACGATTTCACTGGGCGGCTTTTTGCGTTTAGGCACAACAACCTGTGAACAGCGATTCCCGCTGCACTTCGGCCGGGAGGTGTTTTGTGCCCACAGTCAAGGAACTCGAACTCAACGCTATTTCCCCCAGCAGCAGCGTTCCCGCGGTTCGACCGGAGCAGGACGGTGTGCCATCGCATGCTGGTTCCGTTCTCGCTGAACCCCTTCGCAGCGCTGGCGGCGGGCGGTTGGCGACTCACGAGGAAATCAAGTGCACGCTCCGCACTCTGTTCGGGGCCTCGGTCCAAGGCCGCCGTATCGCGATGATCCAGGGAGATGAACCCTACGCCCTCAGAGCGTCCAGTCTCTCGCTTTCGTTCGGTAGTTATCGCGAATTGCTGCCGTGGATGGATTACGTGGGCGTCACGACGAATTTCCGGCGCACGATTGACTACTTTGAGGTGCCGGAAGCCGAATTGCCGGCTGGCTTTCGCGTCGAACTGAAGTTGGAGCCCGACCGCGTGCTGCGGCTCGATCTGGTGCGCGATATTTCGTACGGCAAAAACGGACTGAAACGCCCCACCAACGTCCTGTTCTCCGCCGACACGGCCAATCCTTACGAAGTCGAACCGATTAAGAATCTGGTCTGCAATCTCACCTGTAATCCCGGAATCATTTATGACCTCTTCATCAACAATCCCAAGGCGAACGTCAATCAAGCATTCCGCACCCGCGACGAAGTGATGCGGGAGTTGGGGAACATATTAGGTCCCGGTTGCGATATTAGCGTGGAGCTGAACAACCCGTTCGCCGCGTCGGAACAGGAGATCCTCGACGAGGTTTATCGCTTCCGCGAGCTGCTATCCGAGTATCGCGTTGTCATCAAGGTCCCACACACAGGCCCAGTCAATGCCGGCAACATGGCGCAACTCCTCACTGGCGACAAGAAGTTCAACAAGCGGTACAACGATGTCGCAACCAAAGATGCCTTCCATGGGCACAACCTTGCCCTGCTTCTACGAGAGCACGGCTTCCGGGTCAACTTTACTCTAATGTTCGAACCCTACCAGGCTCTGCTCGCGCTCCAGGCAAAGCCCTATTTCATTAACTGCTTCATCCGCCACCGCGCCTACCAGTCCGAGGCAATGAGGCGCTACCTCGATCTTTATGCCGTCACCATGGATCTGAAGTATCTCGCAGAGCTGCGCACCATGCTCATCGAGAAGGACTATCTTGCTCCCGGTGAAGCCGGTCTTGATCCCCTGAAGGTGAAAGAGAAGGCGGAGCACATTCTTCGTTACCGTAAATTCAATTCACCTGAAGGTTCAGACGGACTGGACGCAGTCCGGCACAATCTCCGACTGCTGCGGAAAGTCAACTTGCCCGATACGCGCCTGATCATCTGCAGCATGGAAGGTGAAGACAACTTCCCCGATATCGATGATCTGCTCGCGGACTCGGCTTACGAAGACGTTATGGACCGCGTTGTTGTCACTGCCGAACCAAACTATCTGGCGCAGTTCACGACAAGCAATCAAGTGATTTCCTATCAGAGGAGGTTTCTAAACGCCGCCCAAGGCCAAAAGTAATAATCCGACCGCATCTGCAGGTTCGGCAGTACGCATACCGTCACACCAAGACATCGCCAATTGAACTGGCGCGAAGGAAGATGACCATGAAAATCGGCACGGTGAATCTCAGCAAGGAAGCGCTGGCGCAGATGATGGATTTCTCTTCATTGAACCCCCAGGTGAATGAAGCCGAGATCCTCGAATGTTGTGCCATCTCGCGCCGCTATAACTTCAAGGGCTTCCACAGCAATCCCGTCTGGATGCCGCTTGTCGCCAGGGAACTGGAAGGCACGGGTATTGAAACTGGATGTCTGGTCAGTTTTCCCTTCGGCACCAACTCCACTGAGTTGAAGGTGCTGGAAGCGAAAGCGGGAGCCGCGATACTTCGTGGCAAGCCGTGGGTGATCGACATGGTGACCAGTGCCGGCAAGCTCAAGAGCAAGGACTACCAATACTACAAAGGCGATATCGCCGAAGTCGCGAAGGTCGCTCATGACGGTGGTGCCGAATGCAAGGCCATCCTGGAGGCCGGGCTGCTCACCGAGGAAGAGTTGAAGATCGCCTGTGAACTCGCCGTTGAAGCCGGCGCGGATTGGGTGAAAACCTCGACCGGGCGCGAGAAGGGCCCGACTCTGCAGCAGGTCCGCATGATGCGGAAGTTCGTGCCGCCGCACATCAAGTTGAAGGTAGCCGGCACCGGCAGCTTCTGGACCCCGATGGTGGCACTAGGCTGTCTTATGGCGGGTGCCGAGCGAATCGGAACCAGAAACGCGCCCTGGATCGTCGACGAGCTTTCGCAAGTGGTCGCCGGCATGGCGATCGCGCAACCGGAGTGCGAAGCCGTAGTTCGGTAATCAGCTACACGAATGTCCGTTGCAGTAGGGCGTCGTCACTATTTTTTAAACTAAGGAGCTCTGTATGGGTAAATATCTAGTCGGCATTGATGAAGGTACTACTGGCTGTAAGACCTGCATCTTCGATATCGAAGGCAACCTCATCGGCAGCGATTACCGGGAGTATCCGTGCTATTACCCGAAACCGGGCTGGGTTGAACAACTGGCCGAGGACATCACTCCCGCTCTCTTTGACTCCTGCAAGGCGGCGATCGCCAATTCCAAGATCGATCTCAAAGAAATCATCGCGCTTGGCCTCTCAAGCCAGGGATCGGTCACCGGGCCCGTGGACAAGAATGGCTTGCTGTTGCGCTCATTCATTGGATGGCAGGATTTGCGCGGCCATGAACACAAGCAGGAAGTTGAGAGCAAGATCAGCGGCGAGGAGTTTTACAAGATTACCGGCGACCCGTACTCGGGTGTGAACTTCAGCATCAACAAGTTGCTCTGGATTCGCAAGAACCAGCCCGATATCTACGAGAAGACGGCGATGTGGACCACGCACCAGGATTACTTCTTGCGTGAGTTCGGAGCCGAAGGGTACTGGACTGACCTCTCGTCCTCCAGTCGCACCGCTCTGATGGATGTGGACTGCCATGTCTGGAGCAAGAAGATCATGGATCTGTTCGGCTTCGACATGAGCCAGCATCCGAAACTCGCCGAAGGCGGACAGGTTGTGGGGAAGGTCCCGAAGCATGTTTCGGAAAAGACTGGCCTGCCGGTTGGCACCCCGATCTGTGTAGGAGCCCACGATCAGAACTGCTCCACCTTCGGCTGTGGCGCCGTACAGGACGGCTCTTGCGCGATGGTGCTCGGCACCTTCGGCTCGTGCTTTGTCGTCAGCGACAAGCCAATCCGCGATCCCAATGCTGCGCTTGTCGTGAAAGGTAATGTCGGCCCCAGGAACTGGACTATCGAGGCATTCGCGAACGCCGCAGCCAGCAGCTTCCGCTGGTATCGCGACACCTTCTGCGAGTTGGAGAAGGCCGCAAGCAGAGTCCTGGGAGTAGATCCGTACACGCTCATTGATCAAGAGATCGAAAAGGCACCTCCGGGAGCGCACGGGATCACCTTCCTTTCCTACCTGCAGGGTGCGGGTGGACCGCGCGCAAACGGCAAGGCTAAAGGCACCTTCGTCGGCATGACGTTGGGCACGACAGAAGCCGACATGGCTCGCGCGGTGATGGAAGGTATCTGCTACGAGATGCGCGACATCATCGAGGCGCAGAGGAGGGCAGGCACCAAGATCAACGTTATCCGCCTGACCGGTGGCGGCTCGAAGTCGCCGTTGTGGGTGCAGATGCAGGCCGACATCTACCAGTATCCCATCCAGGTGTTGCAGACGCATGAAACCGGTTGTCTGGGCGCGGCTCTGTACGCCGGTGTCGGTGCGGGCCTGTACAAGAGCTACCAGGAAGCGGTGGATGTGGCGGTGCACGTCTCACGTGAATTTACACCAAGTACGAAACTGCGCCAATCGTACGACGAAGCTTACGACCGCTTCGTCAATACCTACAAAGCACTGGCCGCAGGCGGCGTTTTCTGAAGAGTTGGGAGAGTTAACAATGAATATCAATGGCGTGGAGTATACATCGGAGAAGCTGGCCGGGATGATCGACTACGCCATCCTGGATCCGGACACGACTGAAAAAGCTATTCGGGAAGCCTGCAAGCTGGCGGTGCAGTACAAATTCAAGGGGGTCCACCCGAATCCGTATTGGGTGGAACTGACCGCGAATCTTCTGGAGGGTACTGGTATCGAAACCGGCGCCGTTCTCAGCTTTCCATTCGGGGCGAATCCTACAGCGTTCAAAGTTCATGAAGCAAAGGAGCTTGTGAGGGTGCTGAGGGGACGCCCGGCTTGCATCGATGTCGTCACGAATATAGGGAGACTCAAGGACAAGGACTACAAGCTGTACACGGAGGACATAGCTGCCGTCGTAAAGGTAGGACACGATGCCGGTCTGGAGGTGAAATCAATTCTCGAAGTCGCTCTTCTTACCGACGACGAAGTCAAGGCCGGTTGCGAGTGTGCGGTCAAGGCTGGCGTTGACTTTGTGAAGTGCTCCACCGGGCGTGGCGGGAATCCGGCGATCAAGCATGTACGACTCATGAGGCAAACGGTACCGCCGAACGTTGGGGTGAAGTTCTCCGGCTATGGCTCATTTAACGCGGCACAGTTGACGATCATGGCGATTGCGGCCGGAGCTTCGCGCCTGGGAACCCGGCGCGGCCCACAGATCATCGACGAAATTGAGAACTATTTCAGCGATATTAGTGTTAACGAAGCTGAAGTTGCAGCTCTTGTGCACTAACATTTCGCAGGCGCTAACTCCTACTCCCAGAAAAATGGAGGCCTGCCGCAAACTGCGGAAGGCCTCCGGAATAAAATGCGACATTCAGTCTAGAAAACGTGCCATGGAATATCGGCAGGCGCTTCAATCAGGCGTTTCAGTTCAACATCCAGCCGGATCATTGTAAGCGAAAAGCCTGCCATCTCCAGGGACGTGCAGTAATCGCCAACATAGTTGTGTACGACATTCAAACCGCACTTTTTGGCACGCAGTGCAGCTTGGCGATAAAGCAGGAAAAGTTCACTGGGAGGCGTGCCGCCCAACCCGTTGATCATCAGGCCAATCTCGTCGCCCCGCTCGAACGGAAGATCGCCAGCGACCGCGTCGAACATCTCATTCACTAAGAGGTCTGCTTTGGGGAGGCAATCGTGGCGACGACCTTTTTCGCCGTGAATGCCGACACCAAATTCCATTTCGCCCTTGCCGCAAGTAAAGATCGGCGCATCCTTGCCTGGAGGTGTGCAGCCCGAAATCGCCACGCCGATAGTGCGGACCTGACTGTTCACCTTCTTGCCGATTTCCACCAATTTTTCCAGCGACGCCCCCTCAGCGTTGGCAGCGCCGCAACACTTGATTGAGAAGAAGTTTCCGGCGACTCCACGGCGACCGACCGTGTAGGCGCTGTTGACAACGGCAACGTCGTCGTCCATCAGCACCACCCCAATTTTCATACCCTCGGCCTCGGCCATTTCGCGCGCCATGTCCCAGACCATACGATCCCCAGAGTAGTTGTTGACGATGTGCAGCACCCCTTTTTTTGAGTTCATCAGCTTGGTGACTTCGAAAGGAAATTCAGCGGGGGGAGCGGCAAAGACATTGCCCGGACAGGCAGCGTCGAGCATGCCGGGGCCGACTAACATTACATGGGCAGGCTCATGTCCGCTACCTGATCCCTGAATGATCGACACGTAGTTGTCATCCGGACGATCAGCGCGGCAGATGCAATTGTACTTCGCGATGTACTTCAGTTTGTCCGGATTTGCCAGGTATATGCCTTGCAACATTTCGGGCACAAAGTTCGCAGGTTCATTCATGAACTTGTTCATTTGGAATTGCCTCTTTTGTGCTTTGATTTGGGCCGATTCTTGGAATCCCGGATTAGGCCTGTGTGACTTGAAACTTTTCAGTGGACTGGAACGCCTTGAGAATAGCCTTCGCCATCGTGGCGACGGCAACGACCCCAGGGTCGAGAACTCCGATCGTTCGCACGCCCGCGTACGACGCCCGCCCGCGTTTTGCTATCCAGTTGCGCGTACCTTCAATCGCCGCAGTGGCCGCCTCGGAGGCGGCGCTCAACGCGGTCAGCACGTCGTTCGTATCCTTTTCCGCAACTTCTTCAACTTTGTCGATTGCCGGAATAATGGCATCGAGCAGGGTCTTGTCGCCTGGCTGTGCCGATCCCCGCGCCATCATTCCCTGCACGGCGCTTCTCCCCATCTTCACTACATCGGCTAGAGTAAGCGTGGTCTTGCCTTTGGCAACCATGCCGGCCCGCATAAAGCCCGTTCCCCAGATCGGGCCTGAGCACCCCCCTACGCTCGCTGCAAAAATCATTCCGCACTTCACAAGGAAGGCCCCGATGTCGGAGTGATCGATTTTGTCGAACTCGGCCTCGATCGCGCGAAACCCGTCCGCCAAAGAACGCCCAAAATCGGCATCCCCCATCTCCCCATCCAGATCTCCGAAATACTTCTCGTTCTCGAACGCTACGCGGGCCATGGTCCGCACAGCAAGTTCCACCTCTGCCTGAGTGATCACCGTATTCGGCATGACTTTTGCCTCGCTCTCACGATTTGATTTGCCACACACGAGGGCTCGAATACCGGGGCCGATACCGTAGAAAATGCCCACACCACGAAAGGGTGTCGTGGGATGGAACGGTTGATAACAAGCAACCGTTCAGCTATAGGAAAGAATCTCCTCCACCTTCTTCGGCCCGATGTCATGACGCTCGCCAAGCTTGTTCCAACCGCGGTCATCCAGACGCTTGGCAATCGTTCCGGCAATGCTTGCCGGTACATCGTAGTCTTTGAAGTATGATTTGACGCCTGCGCCTTCGAAGAACGAACGAGTGGCGTCGATAGCCTTGTCGATGCGCTGTTCTTCACTGCCTTCTCGAATGCTCCAAATGCGCTCGGCGTATTGTAAGAGCTTCGCGTGCTTGTTCTGCCGGCACGCAGTCAGCGTTCCCGGGTAGGTGATGGCCAGGGTTCGAGCATGATCGAGCCCGGTGAGCGCAGTCATCTCGTGACCGATCATGTGAGTCGACCAGTCCTGCGGCACACCCTGTGCGATTAAGCCGTTGAGTGCCATTGTGGCGCACCAGCAGAGGCTCGCCCGGGCATCATAATCGGGGGGCTGCGCGAGTGCCGCTGGAGCTATTTCGACCAGCGTTGTCAGAATCGCTTCGGCAATCCGGTCCTGTAGCGGCGCATTCACGGGATAGGTCAGATACTGTTCGAGGACGTGTGCGAAAGCGTCTACGATGCCATTGCTCACCTGGCGGCGTGGCAAAGAGAACGTCGTTTCTGGATCGATCACGGAAAACTTCGGATACGCGATCGGGCTTGGCAACTTCTCCTTCGTTGAGGCGCGTGAAATCACCGCGACTGCATTCATCTCTGAGCCGGTTGCGGGTAGCGTGAGAACGGTGCCGAAAGGTACAACCGACTGCACCGGCTTTTGCTTCGTGTAGATATCCCAAGGATCGCCACCTTCATACCTTGCGGCTGCGGCGATGAATTTTGTCCCGTCCAACACTGATCCTCCGCCCACCGCCAGAAGGAAGTCGATATTTTCACGCCGCACAAGTTCGGCCGCCTTCATCAGAGTTTCGTACAACGGATTCGGCTCGATGCCACCAAATTCGAAAACCTCACGCGCGGGCAAGTTGTTCATCACCTGCTCGTAAACCCCGTTCCTCTTTATACTGCCACCCCCATACGTCACCAGAACGCGGGCGCGTGCAGGTACCTCATCGTTAATCTTGGCAATTGTTCCTTTTCCGAAAAGAATTGTCACCGGATTAAGAAACTCAAAATTGTCCATGATTACCGCTCCGAAGAGTGCTGAATTGGGCAGATTAGTGCCCCCCACCCTTTGCGCACAGAATGTTACGAGCGCTGGACGTGCGCGTCTGTGACAAGTGACACGCAATTGCGTGAGATCGTGAACTAGTCCGCTGGCGAGCGTCGGGGATTTCGCACGCTAACATCGCGACGGTTATACGCGCCAGGCGCTTTGGCGATCGACGTCGACACCCGTCTGAGCAGATGATTCCCGCTCATAAGCATTTCGACGCCATTAGAAGTTGAACTGCCTTCGCGAAAGACTTGCTCAGCCTCATCGTTTTGAGACAAAGCGCCCAGGCAACACATTCCCGGTGTGCGATGAATGGCGTATTTATACTACCTAACGTGAAGTTGTGTGATATCGGTTTTCGCGTGGAGAAGAAGTCATGAAGCGGTCGCGACCTGGTTCCCCTGGAAAAAGAGAAACCGAGGCTCAGTCGCCAGCCGGGCCGCATCGACGCGGACGCTCAAGAGACCGCAGCCTCAGCAAACGCATACTGCAATCTGCGATCGAGATCATCATGATGGAAGGCTACTCTCGTTTTACGATCGACGCAGTGGCGCGGAGAGCGGGAGTACCGAAATCTACCATGTACCGCCGTTGGCCGTCCAAAGGAGCACTTCTAGCCGACGCTTTCGTTAACATGGTTCCGTTTGTAAGTAGTCACATTGATAGCGGTTCGTTGCGTGAGAACTTAGAACTTGCTTTCAAGGCGGAATTCGCCGTTCTTCGCGACTCTAGGGCAAGACAGATTGTCGTTGGCATTCTGATGGAGTCTCAGACGAGTGTCGAGGCAGCCGCCTCCGTGCGTGAAAGGGCCGTAGCTGTTCGGCGGAGGTCAGGAGTGCTATTGTTGCAGCGCGGAATCGCGAGCGGCGAGGTGGACCCTGCTGCCGATTTGGATGCGGCTCTCGACATGGCAATAGGAGCGATGTGGTATCGCTTTCTCACGGGGACGGGTTCTCTCGACGACACGTTTGCTCGCGAACTTGCTACCCAGCTTGCGAACAATTTGCTTCCGGAATGAGATCCCTCGTGTCTCCGCACAAGTTCGAGCAACGGGTGCTGCGATGTTTTTTCGAAAGTGGCATGAAGCGGGTCGCGGCACTGATCTGTACCGAGATGGTGAAATATGGCAGCGAAGCAATCTAGCCGTTCACGGCGTACCAGTTCCGTTTCTGGGGCGGAAGAGGCTTCCGTCGTACGCCGTGGGCGTCCACCAGATCGTAGTTTAGTCCGACGAATTCTGGAGGCCACGGTTGCGATCGTCGCCGAGGAGGGATCTGCCGGCTTCACCATGGATGCGGTAGCGCGGCGGGCAAAAGTTACAAAGTCGACGGTGTACCGGTACTGGAACTCCAAAGGGTCATTGATGATTGACGCGTATCTGTCGATTGACCAGCGCGATCACAAGATAAATACGGGTTCTCTGATAAGGGACTTGGAATTGGCTCTGAAGGAGGACTTCATGGCGGTTAAGGATCCCCGTTTTGCCCGGCTTGGAGTCGCCATCCTTCTGGAATCGCAGATCGACCCGGAATTAGCCGGGCTGATGCGAGAGAAGACGATCATAGGGCTGCGCCAGAATCGCAAAGAAATGTTGCAGCGTGGCATCGTGCGAGGAGAAATCAATCCCGCAGCCAACCTCGAAGTCGTACTCGATATGGAGTTGGGAGCCATGTGGTATCGCACCTTGGTCGGATTGGTCCCGCTCGACCGGGCCTACCCTGAGCGATTGGCCGCGCAACTGGCGAGGGGACTGCGGGTAACGGCGAGTCGATGGTCGTAATCGGCGTGACTTCCGCGCCTGTTCCAGTTGGCGACTGCTTCTGTCGGGACTCTGCGCAGTCGCTCCGGATTCTTCGCTATTAACGTACTCACCTGCCGAAGAACTACACGAAAGACATGCCTTCTTTGCCATCGCACAATGAAATTATCAGACTGATAATAGCGCAATGCGTATGCCCCCTCTTTCAACGCGCGAAAAGATAGCGCGTATCCCACGTTTCCTGCCAGCGGTTTGCCGGCGAATTTCGCATTGACAAGCCATCCAGAGTTCCTGCTTAATATTAGAGATTTCCAAGATTCATTTCTTTCGGCGCAGAATGCGGGTTCTGCTGCCGGGTCAAAGATGTACCTGTTGGTCAGTATGGGAGCAGCGGGACGCATTTCCCCACCCCTGTTTGCCCTTACTTGCCCTTACTTGCCGTTACTGGGCGAGAGCCTTGGCCCTAGTTCCGCAAGAGTTTTTCCGGCCCCATGGTTGTGCAATTAACTTCGTTATCACTCAGTGACGAAGGTGATTCGGTTTCCGCGATTTGTATTTAGTCGCGTTGCGACTTGATCGGCAATACGTGGCTCAGCCCCGGTCCGCTTCAAGTCGCGAATTGGTATGGCGGTGAATGCAGGCGGGGACCTCTGCGTTCGCCATTCAGAAAGGTAAGGATGCAATGGTCGGTAAGCGGATTCTGTCTACTCTGGTAGTTCTATGCGCGTGCTTTGCCACGTTTTTCGCGTTCGACGCCTCGGCCGCAGCTGGAAAAGGCCTTGCGGCGAGCGCCCCTGTTGCGGCCAGCCGCGTCCCTCTGTATTTCGAGGAGAACCAAGGTCAAACGGCGGGCGAGGTTCGCTTTCTGGCACGGGCTGGTGGCTACACTGCTTTTCTGACCAGTGACGAAACGGTTCTGCACTATCAAAACGGTAAGCCGGGCCCGCAGGATGGCCGTGATGCGGTGGTTCGCATGAGGCTGGCCGGCTCACGCAAGTCACCCGCCATTCGGGGCGGCGAGCGCTTGCCTGGCATCGTGAACTACCTGATCGGCAATGACCCGTCCAAGTGGCACACGCTAATCCCCACCTATGCCGAGGTGCAGTACGACAAGGTGTATCCGGGGGTCGATATGGTGTACCGCGCGGCCGGAAAGCAACTGGCGTTCGACTTCCATGTGGCTCCCGGAGCGAATCCCGCCCCCATCCGGATAACCTATTCTGGCATGTCCAAAATGCACTTGAATGCAGCCGGAGACCTGGTGCTGGAAACAGCCGCCGGTCCGGCCAGCATTTTGAAGCCGGTAGCATATCAGGAGATCGATAACCAGCGCGTGCCGGTTGCGGTGAACTATGCCATGCTTCCCAGCGGCGAAGTCGGATTCAAGCTAGGGAATTATGATCGCAGCCGCGAATTGGTAATCGACCCGACAGTCGGGCCGTCCGTTTACTACTCGACCTATCTGGGGTCGGGAGCCGGTGACACTTTCACGTCCATCGCCGTTGATCCTGTCGGCGAAGCCTTCATCACTGGGTACACGTATGCGACCAATTATCCGACGGGTTCCTCGGCGGGGTACTTGCCCTACAGCAGCACTTTTCCCGACAACTATTCCGCCAACTGGACCCCTGCGGGATTCGTGACGGCTCTGAACGCAACAGGCACGGGAATCATTTATTCAACCTACATATCTGGTAATAGCGCCACTTCGAGCACGGGCGCGGCCCTGAATGCAATTGCGGTCAACGCGAATGGATTCGCGTTTGTAGGGGGACAAACAGACGACCCGACATTCCCGCGGATGAAGGCGTTTCAATCGACAATTCCCGCTTCCCGCTCGGGATACTCAAGTTCGGTCGGGTTGGTGTTCGAACTCTCGCAGCACGGCGACAGTCTGATTTACTCATCGTTTCTCGGCGGCGGGGACTACGACAACATTAACGGTATCGCAGTCGATGGTTCGGACAACGCCTACGTTACCGGATTCAATTCCGTGCAGGGCGGCAGTCTTTCGACAAGCGGCTTTCCCGTCACCAGCGGCGTGGTCTGGGGACATTACATCCAGAGCAACATCGGAGCCGGTTTTGCCGACGCTTTCGCGGCAAAGATTAGTCCGCCATCGAGCGGCAATGCCACCCTGGCCTATTCCACTATCATCGGTTCGCAGAATGCCGCTTTCCCCCTTACGTATGGCAAAACGATAGCGGTCGATTCCACAGGGAACGCGTATGTCGCGGGTACCACTAATTGCGACATCGGGGACCATGGCGGGATCAGCCAAAGGCTCAAGATGACAAACGCCAACCTTGTGTCGACAGGGTGCGTGAGTAACACAGCCAGCACTTGGGTGATCAAGCTGAACGCCACCGCTACGGCAGCCAGTTATCTGGCCTATATAGGTGGAAATGCGCCTTCCGGGAGTTATTGGCCCAACACTTCCGTGGCTGGAATTGCGGTCGATTCCACCGGCCAGGCTTATGTGGCTGGCACCACGTCTGCGAACAACTTTCAGACTACGGCGGGTGCCTACCAGACCACGAGAAGACTGGCGGGAGTTACGGATGCCAATACCGGCAGCATACAGAGCGACGGCTACATAACGGTGATCGCTGCCGGCGGCACTAGCTTCACTTATTCGACATATCTGAACGGAGCCACGATATCCCCCGGAGCCGTTGCCAATTCCTCAAACGGATCTGCGAGCATAAGCGGCATTGCGCTGGGTACGGGCGGTCAGTTTACCGTCGCTGGCATGGCTAATACCAAAGACTTCCCAGTACTTGGAAATCCTGCTGGTACGCCGCTGCTGAGCGGTTATCCGGGATGCCCCGGTTCCTGCGCCAATGGCGCCGCATTCATTACGAAGTTCGATTCGAGCGGACTGGTGTATTCAACGTTCCTGGGCGCTGGAGGCGAGAACGGCGTGAACGGTGTCGCGTCCAACGGCACGGACGTATACGTGATGCTGGGCGAACCCACTAATGGCCTGACCACGGGCGGGGCCTATGACGCCGACAATGCCGACAATTCGTACGGCGGAAAGGAACTGGTGGTGCGGGTGCAGGACGCGCCTGCGGTTTCCACCATCGTCACCGTGGACGGCAAGACGGCCAGCTCCAGCAGTTCGGATGAAACGGTTTCGCTGACTTCTTCCATCAGCGCGTCCTCGACGGTCAATGGCGGTACGGCTACCTATACCGTGACCGATTCCAGTTCCGCTGAGATCGGGTCCGCTGTAACGTCCGGGATCGTGTCTGGTAACGTGGCGCCTGCGGCTTCATTCACGCTGCCCGCCAACACACCCAGCGGGACCTACACGATCCATGCCAGCTACAAGGGTGCGGAAGGCTTCCTGAATAGTTCCGGGACCGGCAGCCTCGTCGTAGGTTCGCCAAAAACAAACACCACGACGGTGCTGTCTGCATCTCCGGCGAGTTCCTGGGTATTCGGGCAGCGCCTAACGTTCACTGCCACAGTCGCACCCCAAACGGGAGGGGGGACGCCGACGGGCACGGTAACGTTCTATCTTGACGGGGACCTGTATACCGGCACGTTGGACGGCAGCGGCGTAGCTACGTTCAGCATCGGGGCGATCCAGGCAACCTCCCACACGATTACGGCCAGCTATGGCGGGGATGGAAGCTTCAACGGCAGCACGTCCAACGCTATAACCCAGACGGTCAGCAAAGCGGACACGACGATGACAGTAACCTCGTCGGCGAATCCGTCGGTCTTCGGGCAGTCGGTGACGTTAACTGCCACGCTTTCAGTAGTTGCTCCCGGACACGGGTTCCCAACAGGAACCGTGACCTTCCTTGATGGCGGCAGTCCGATCGGTACAGGAACAATATCAGGCGGCGTGGCCACGTTCACCACCTCGGCTCTAGCCATAGGCAACCACACCATCACCACCAGCTACGGCGGGGACGGAAATTTCAACGGGAGTTTGGGATCGCTGACCGGCAATCCGCAGGTCGTCAACAAAGCCGATACCGCGACTACGGTAACGTCGTCAGCGAATCCATCGGTGTATGGCCAGCTTGTGACTTTCACTGCCACGATTTCCCCGGTAGCTCCCGGAGCGGGAATGGCCACGGGAACCGTGACCTTCCTCGATGGCGGCAGTCCGATCGGCAGCGGAGTATTAAGCGGAGGGGTGGCTACATTCACGACTTCTGCCTTGTCTCTTGGCAGCCATACGATTACGACCAGTTACGGCGGGGATGGAAACTTCAACGGCAGCACGGGATTGTTGACCGGCAATCCGCAGGTGGTCAACCGCGCGAGCACGACGACGACGCTAAACTCGTTACCGAATCCATCGGTCTACGGGCAATCGGTGACTATCACTGCGACGGTTTCAGCACAGGCTCCGGGAACAGGGCTGCCGACGGGAACGGTTACGTTCACGGATGGTGCGACTACGCTAGGCACCGCTGCGTTGACCGGTGTCGTAGCGACATTGACAACCTCGGAGCTGACGGTAACCAGTCACGGCATCCGGGCCAGCTACAACGGAGATGGAAATTTTGCTGGCAGCCAGTCATCGACGCTGATGGCGGTGGTCAACCCAGCGAGCACGACGACGACGGTAAACTCGTCACCGAATCCGACGGTGTACGGGCAATCAGTAAACTTCACGGCTACGGTTTCAGTGATGCCTCCGGGAGGAGGAACGCCGACAGGCACTGTGACGTTCATGCATGGTGTTACGAACCTGGGCAGCGCACCCCTGAGCAATGGCGTCGCAACGTTTAGTACGCCAGCGTTGACCGGAGGCAGTCACACGATCTCGGCCAGCTACGGTGGCGACCGGAATTTCAACGGCAGCACCGGGACGACATCGCAAACGGTCACCCCCGCGACTCCGGTGATCACGTGGAACGCGCCAGCCAGTATCAACTCCGCCACGCCGCTTTCTGCCACGCAGTTGAACGCAACTGCCTCGGTTCCGGGTACATTCGTTTATTCTCCGTCGGCGGGAACGTTTATGGCTGCGGGAACGCATATTCTGTCTGTGCTGTTCGTGCCGGACGATCCTATGGACTACATTCCTGCCACGGCAACGGTTCCGCTAGCCGTTACCCCGAATCCGGTTGCGGTCGGCACTACGATTCCGCCAGCATGGGCCACGCTGAAGTTCGCGACGGCCGGCACACTGGGTTCGATCAACGTGCTGACGCAGGGCGCGCCGAATCTGGATTTCCAGCTTGCACCGGGCAGCACTTGCGCGGCGGGCAATAACTACAGTGCCGGCGATACATGTTCGGTGATGGTGATCTTTACTCCCAAATTTGCGGGGCAGCGGCAGGGCGCAGTGGTATTGCGGGACGGTAGTGGCAATGCCCTGGCGACCACGTACATTCCTGGAATCGGCCAGGGCCCGCAGGTAGTTTTCCCCAGCAGCGCCAGCACGAACACGCTGGGCAGCGGCTTCAACATGCCCTATGGCGTGGCAGTGGACGCCAGCGGCAATGTCTATGTCGCCGATACCTTCCACTACGCCGTGAAGCAGATTGTAGCCGTAAACGGAGTAATACCCAGCAATCCTGCGATCAACACTCTGGCCACCGGATTCGATGGCCTCAATGACGTAGCGGTAGACGGTGCCGGTAACGTCTATGCCGCCGATATATACCACAATGCGGTGAAGAAGATTATTGCAGGCACCGGGACAGTCATCTCCTTGGGCAGCGGATTCAATCAACCCTATGGCGTAGCAGTAGACGCCAATGGCAACGTCTTCGTCGCCGATCACGGCAATAGCGCGGTGAAGGAAATCGTGGCGGCCACCGGAGAGACAAAAACGCTGGGCAGCGGATTCTCTTCTCCCTGGCGTATCGCGGTGGACGGCAGCGGCAACGTCTTCGTCGCCGATACCGGAAATAACGCGGTGAAGCAGATCGTTGCTGTCAACGGTGTGATTCCCGACAACCCCACGATCAACACGGTGGGCAGCGGATTCAATCAACCCAAGGCCCTGGCGGTGGACGCTGCCGGCGACATACTGGTAATAGACAGCAATTTCGCTAGTGTAGTGCAGGAAATCGTCGCGGTGAACGGCGCGGTTTCCGACTCTTCGACGGTGATCACCCTCCCTGCCGGTGGATTGCATTATCCCTCTGGCGTGGCCGTGGACGGCAACGGCAACATCCTCGTCGCCGATACCTGGAATAACCTGGTGAAACAGATTCCTCTGGCGACTCCGCCAAGCCTGAGCTTCGCCGATACCAAGGTTGGGGCAGTCAGCGATGCGCAGGACGTAACGGTGCAGAACGTCGGCAACGCTCAGTTGAACATCAGCCAGATTTCGGCGGACGCAGGCTTCTCGCTGGTCGGGCCAGACGCTACCTGTGCCAGCAACGGCCAGTTACTGGATTCGGGTGCGAGTTGCATCCTGGGCATTCAGTTTGCGCCGGCGGGGGTGGGAAATCCCAGCGGCAACGTCGTGCTTACCGACAACGCGCTGAATCAGACCGACGCGAAGCAGAATGTTGCAGTCACTGGCACAGCGACACCGGGCGACACCTCAACCGGTATCAGCGCCAGCGTGAATCCGGCGACGTATGGCGGTAGCGTGACCTTTACTGCCGCGGTCACGCCGAGCGCGGCTACCGGCACCGTGATCTTCACCGACAACGGTGCGCAGCTTGGTGCGCCGCAACCGATCAGCGGCGGCCAGGCGACGTTGACGATTTCAACGCTTACTGCCAGACCTCATACCATCGAGGCCACTTATTCCGGCGATGCCAATTACAACGGCAGCAGCGAGACGATGACGGAAACGATCGCCCCTGCGACTCCTGCGATCACGTGGGCAGCCCCGGTCAATGTTACCTACGGCACGGCATTGAGCGGTACCCAGCTCAACGCCAGCACTACGGTTGACGGTACGTGGTCGTACACCCCGGCGTCGGGCACAGTTTTGACAGCGGGTCCCCAGACGCTGAACGTCACCTTTACCCCGAACGACACCGCCAACTACACCACCGCTACAGCCTCGGTGACCCTGACCGTCGATAAAGCGACGGCTTCGGTGACGCCGACCGCGGGCAGCAAAACTTACGGCACGGCTGATCCGGCGTTCACCGGCAGCCTGACTGGCTTCCTCGCTTCCGACAATGTGACTGCCACCTACACGCGCACCGCAGGCGATAGCGTTGCGGGCGGGCCGTACACCGTCAGCGCCACGCTCAGTCCTACCGGAGTGCTCGGCAATTACACCATCACTTACAACACGGCCAACTTCACCATCAACAAGGCAACGGCCTCGGTCACGCCGACGGCAGCTAGCAAGACCTACGGCACCGCCGACCCGGCGTTCAACGGAAACCTTTCGGGCTTCGTCGCCGGTGACAACGTGACGGCCAGCTACACGCGCACGGCAGGTGAGACCGTCGGCGGTTCACCGTACACGGTCAGCGCCACGCTCACTCCTTCGGGAGTGCTGGGCAACTACACCATCACTTACAACACGGCCAACTTCACTATCAACAAGGCAACGGCCTCGGTCACCCCAACGGCGATCAGCAAGATTTACGGCACCTCCGATCCCACTCTGACCGGAGCTATCACGGGCTTTGTGGCGGGCGACAACGTGACCGCTACTTATACGCGCACGCCCGGTGAGACGGTGGCAGGTGGTCCCTACACGATCAGCGCTGTGGTGGCTCCTTCCGGAGTGCTGGGCAACTACAACATCACCTACGACACGGCGGAGTTCACGATCAACAAGGCAACGGCCTCCGTAACACCGAATGCGGCCAGCAAGATTTACGGCACCTCCGACCCGACAATGACCGGCACGCTGTCCGGCTTCCTGGCTTCGGACAACGTAACTGCCGCCTACACGCGCACAGCGGGCGAGACGGTAGCGGGCCGTCCGTACACGATCAGCGCCACGCTCAGTCCGACTGCAGTGCTGGGCAACTACGACGTCGCCCACGGCACGGCGGAGTTCACCATCTCCAAGGCGACGACTGCGGCTACGCTGCAGACCAGCGCACCCATCGTGATGTTCATGACTAGTTTCACTCTCACGGCGAAGGTGACTTCAGCAAATGGAGCGCCGACCGGAAGCGTGAGTTTCACGGACGGAACTACGGCACTGGGCAGCGGCGCACTGGATAACAACGGAACGGCCACGCTGACGGTCAGCACGCTCCCCGCCGGCATCCACAGCCTCACGGCTGTTTATAGCGGCGACTCCAACTTCAATGGTTTCACCTCCACGTCTGCCAATCAAACCGTGCAGGACTTCCAGCTGGCCGTTGCCGGAGGCACGGGAACGATTGTATCGGCGACCGTGCTGCCGGGCGGCGTTGCGACGTACCAATTACAGATAACGCCGACCAACGGCACAACCTTCCCCGCTGCCATCGCTCTGAGCCTGAGCGGCCTGCCTGCGGGGGCGACCTACACAATTACGCCGGCTACGATCGCTGCCGGAAGTGGTTCGCAGACCATCACGGTGCAGGTGCAGACTCCCAGAGTCGTCGCCGGCCTGCGCGCGCGCGGAGCGAGTTGGCCCTTGTCTGCACTGGGTCTGTTGTTGCCGATGTTCGGCATAGTGCACCTCCGCTGGTCGGGTGGGCGGCGCAAAAAACGTGCGGCCTTCATGCTTTGCCTGCTGCTCGCGATTGGAATCTTGAGCATGTCCGCCTGTGGTGGAGGATCCGGTTTCCTGAACCAGGCACCGCAAACTTACAACTTGCAACTGAACGGCACGAGTGGCGCGTTGCAGCACTCCGCGACCCTCAACCTGACGATCCAGTAGGAGGAAAGTAATGAAAAGAACCATAATCACCGCGATGCTCGTCTGCCTCTTCTGCGCCGCTCTGGCCTCGGGGGAGGAAGCGGCCAACGCACCTGGTGCCAAGGAAGGGCTGCAGTTCTCGGTCGGATACATGTACCAGGGATCACAGCCTGCATTTGGAAGCACCCGGTTCGGATTGAACGGAGGACGCGCCGACGTGATGTCGCCGTTCGGGCGGCATTTCAGCCTTGTGGGTGAATTCAGCGGAGTGCACACGGGGAGCGTTCCCGGAGCAGGCGCCGGATTAACGCTATTGACCTACATGGCAGGACCGCGACTCTCGATGCCTCTGCGTCGGAGCCGCGAGGCAGGCCGAATTGTGCCCTTCGCGCAAGTGTTGCTCGGGGGAGTTCACGCCAGCGAAGGTCTTTTCCCCAGCGGTTCGACTGTAAACAGTTCAGCAGATTCTTTTGCCATGTCGGCGGGAGGCGGGTTGCAGGTTGGCGTGAGTCGGCGGCTTTCTCTACGCGTGATTCAGGCCGAATATCTGTATACCCGCTTACCCAACCTTTTTGACAACTACCAGAGCAGCTATCGGATCGGTGCGGGCGTGGTTCTGCGATTACGCTAAACGCCTCACTATAGCACCCGAGTTCCAGCGCTGTCGTCGACCAACCTTGCGGCTTCGTTCAAGTCGGCTAGCGTACCGAGTGTCCCGGACTCTCCGGAAGGCTCGCCACGGCGGGCATCGCGACATGGAGGAGCAAGGGGCGGAGGAGATCTTTTGAACCTCTACTCCCCTCCTGTGCAGGAGAGCTTCCTATAGGGTTGTTGGCATCGTGCCACTCAGAAACCCACCGGACGCCAGCGCGGACGTGTGTTCGCGTACGATGGATAAGCTTTCTGCGCTGACCGCATCACCCGCAAGTACTACCCGCCCACTGCGCAGCACGCATCGCGTGAAGCCAAGGTAACGGCGCACAACATCATGGCCTCGCTGCACGGCGGCGGGAAGATGTCGTTTTCGTTCAAGACCATCGGCCAATTGGCCGCGATCGGTAGGCGCACGGGCGTCGCCGATATTTTCGGCTTGAAGTTCTCCGGGTTCATCGCCTGGTGGATGTGGCGCACCATATACCTGAGCAAGCTGCCGCGCGTCGAGAAGAAACTGCGCGTCGCGCTCGACTGGACACTCGACGTTCTGTTCTCAAAGGACCTTGTCCAGTTCGTCAGCCTCCCCGCGGAGCAGGGCATGTTACGCTCGGCCGCACATCCGACGCGTGCAGAAGCGCCCAAGGGAAACGCAGCATAGCCGATACGCAATGGCTATTGCGCGGCCGCTCGAAGGCTGCCGAAGCCTGCCTTTAGGGCCTTTGCGATGTAGTTCTCAACTTCTCCAGAGTCGCTGTAAGGAACCAGAGTACAATTCGGGTGGCTATTTCCCGTGATCAAAAGGGATATGCTCTTCTCAACCTCGCGTCGATAGAACAGAAGCGCTCGTTTTTGGCTTGAACCCAACAGGTACCCAGTTTCGAAGCCAATGCCGAAGGACGAGCCCGAAACCTCCGCGATGAACAAATCGCACTCTCGAAGCCAGTTCATATCCCGCAGATATATCTCTTTAGGAGTGATCTGGCGGTCTGCTTCCCATGCATTGTCATCGACGAGATGACGCGTGAGCACCTCGTGCCCAGCCTGTTCGAGCAGTTGAACCACATGCCGCGCTGTATCGATGGCGGACCGGTTCCCCGCCACGGTGAAGCCGAAGTAAATCTTCATATCCACTCAGTATCCAGCAACACCGAGCCGATTGCCAAGGACGTTCGCGCTTCTTTTTGGCCACATCGACTACGAACACGACGTCCATTGCCCTCATGCCGTCGCTGGTACCGGAAGCGCCTGAGCAGAATTTTTCTAACAGTGCCTGCAACTTAAGCGGCCTGCGCCGACTCTAGAACTACTGAGAAACACCCAGGTCGGCTTTGGATTCTTCCCGATTTCGCCACTTTTTGCCGGTTCGCGACTCTCATGACCATGCGAGGAGGTCGTTGTGAGGACCAACCCTTTTTCGGATACATTGCATTTCCTCTCGCAACCGGCGTGGACGACAGCGGTATTTTGGCTCCTGCTGATCGCCAGTGTGGCTATCGCAGCCATCGCCTGGAAGCGCGATTCGCGGCAGCGCACCATTCCTCACCTCTGGAACTGGGTGTTCCGCCTGTTCATCGGAGCTATGTGGTGGCAGCA
This sequence comes from uncultured Acidobacteriota bacterium, assembly GCA_963777415.1. GTDB lineage: Bacteria > Acidobacteriota > Terriglobia > Terriglobales > Acidobacteriaceae > JAEZPW01. The sequence goes on along the minus strand of CAVZQL010000003.1, from coordinate 271,233 downwards.
GTCGTTGTGGAAGCTGCCACCCACCTATACTGATCAACCTGACGGCAGCGGTGGCCTGCGTTACTGGATGGGGGAAATGGGCCATTGGGCAGCGTTTGGCTTCCAACGGAACTTTGTCGAAAAGGTCGTCTTACCCCACTTTTACTTTTTCGCTCCTCAGGTGTACGCTGCCGAGCTCTTGGTCGCTCTGTCGCTGATGCTGGGGTTCTTTAGTCGCATCGGCGGACTGTTGGGCGCTTTGATGGCTGCGAATCTCTGGCTCGGCTTGTACCGGGCGCCGTCTGAGTGGCCCTGGACGTACTTCTTTCTGATGGCGGTCCAAATAACGTTCCTGGTATACGGACCCGGGCACAGCCTGGGCCTGGATGCGCTGCCGTCAAGTCGGCATGTGCATTCAACTGGCGCAAACAAACAGCAATCTGACGTGCGCTCTGTGGCGTGACGTTAGGAACAGCAGCGGGCAGGGCCGCAGTGCGGACCATGCACGTCATGGCGGGGAAGGCTATGAATCGTCGTGATTTTCTGCGGTCCACGGGCGCTGTGTTCGCAACTGTTGCGTTCTCAAACACGCAGGAACTGTTTGCGAAGCGCTCAGCAGTTCCAGCCTGGCGCACCTTCGACGTGATCACTCGGGTCGAGGTGCTAAAGCCTTCCGGAGTGACGCGGGTCTGGCTCCCGGCGGGCCTCATCGAAGCGGCTCCATTTCAAAAGACGCTCTTCAATAAGTTCAGCACCGAGGGCGGCTCGGCGAAGATGGTCGAAAACAAGACCGACGCGCTCGGGATGATCGTGGCGAGTTTTCCTGCCGGCGTGAGACCGGTGATCGAACTGAAGACCCGGGTTGCAACCCGAAATTATGCGGTTGATTTTTCCGCACCGGGCCATGCGCCGAAGTACGACCGCGCGGAACTGGAACACTTCTTGCGGCCCACCAAACTGCTGCCGACCGATGGTATCGTCCGGGAGACCGCGACGGGGATCGTCCGCGGGGCGAATACCGACATCGAGCAAGCCCGTGCGCTTTACGAATGGATCGTCAACAACACTTTTCGCAATCCAAAAACGCGCGGTTGCGGCGTAGGTGACATCCGATGGATGCTGGAATCCAGAGACCTGGGCGGCAAATGCGCTGACCTCAACTCGCTCTACGTGGGCATGGCGCGCGCGGTAGGCCTTCCGGCGCGTGACGTATATGGCATTCGCGTCGCCAAATCGGACCTGGGCTACAAGAGCCTTGGCGCCTCGTCCGAGATCGTGACGAAAGCACAGCATTGCCGCGCCGAGGTCTATCTCCGCGAGTACGGTTGGGTTCCAGTGGATCCTGCCGACGTGCGAAAGGTCGTGCTCGAAGAGCCGCCTGGGAACCGTCCTCTGGATGACGACATGGTAAAGAAGGCTCGCGCGCGGCTATTCGGGTCCTGGGAGATGAACTGGATGGCCTACAACTACGCACATGATATTGCTCTGCCCGGATCGAGCGGCGCGCCGGTTGGTTTTCTCTTGTATCCGCAGGCGGAAACTGCGAAAGGTCGGCTCGATAGCCTTGATCCTGACGACTTCCGCTACGAGATCACAGCCCAGGAAGTCTCATCGGCAAATGCCTGACGGACCGCTCGAACGCTTAAGATGACGAGCATTCACGCATTGACGATCGACGCTGCCTCCTACGCTGATTACCTGCGCACCGTGGAGGGCCGGCTGCGGGTGAATCTCGCGTGGAACAATCTGCGAGCATGTCTGCCCCCGAAAGCGCAAGGCCGTGCCCTGGATGTCGGCTGTGGCACTGGCGAGATGACAGTGAGACTGGCAGGGGCGGGCCTGCATGTAACCGCCCTGGATAGCTCTGACACCATGCTGGCCGAGACTCAAAGAAGCGCGGCCGAAGCAGGTTTACAGCGCGGCATTAGCGTCGTTTGCGCTTCGGCGACGCAATTGCGGAATCTGTTCTCCCCGGCTTCGTTCGATGTAATCGTCTGCCACAACCTGCTGGAATTCGTGGATTGCCCCTCCGAGATTTTGCAGGCGATTGAGGCGCTCCTTTCCCGAAGCGATCGCGCAATCGCTTCCATAATTGTTCGAAATCGTGCGGGTGAGGTTCTTTCAGCGGCACTCAAGGCTGGCAATCTCGCATTAGCGGAGGCCAACCTCACTGCTCCCAGGGTGCGCGCCAAGCTCACAGACGTACTGGTTGCCTTGTTTACGCCCACCGAACTGCGAAGCATGATGTCTGATGGGCGGCTGGAAGTGATCGCCGAGTACGGCATCCGCGTTTTCAGCGACTACTTGTCGCAAGATCTCTTGAACGATCCAGGCAATTACCGGCTGTTGTTGGCATTGGAAGAGAAACTAGGGAAACAGCCGGACTTCGCAGCGATCGCACGCTATCTGCAAATGATCGTACGACCGATGAGCCCCGCGCTCCATTACTAAAGGACGGACTGCATGAGCATTACTAAGCAGCTGCTCAGTTCGCAAGGGGAGGCAAATTCCGCCGTAGCTCGAGGTTTCGCGCTCGGTTTGGGGCTGACGAATGAATGCAATCTGGCATGTGCATTCTGCTACCGCGATCCGACGCGCGTCGATCGCCTCACTCTGGAGCAGGTGCGCGCCGTGATGGACCGGCTGCCGATCCGCTCGGTCAATCTGGGCACGGGCGAAAACGGCATGCACCCGGATTTCAGGGCCATCCTGCAGCACTTGCGCACACAGCCCATAAAGCTGACCATCACTTCCAATGGGCACAGCATCGCCGTTCTTGAAGATGACGAAGTACGTGGGTTTCACGACGTTGAATTCTCGCTCGACTATCCAAGCGAAGCCGAGCAGGATGCGCAACGCGGTGCGGGCAACTGGGCGTTGGTTCATCAGCAGGCCAGCCGCTGCGTTCGGTTGGGTGTGCCGGTGACGATTATCGCTGTCATGATGAAGTCTAATTACCTTCGTCTGGCCGGCGTTGCTCGAATCGCCAAACGATTCACCGCTCCGCTGCGCGTTAACGTCTATCAATCCGTACGCTCGGACCTGTATGCGCTGACCTACGAGGAGTACTGGGAGGGCTTTCGCCGGCTATTCGCGCAAACGGACGTGATCGACATCGGCGAGCCGCTGGTACGTGCCCTCGCTGGTCTACCGCCCAGAAAGGGCGGCTGCGGCGTGAGAACTGTACGCGTAACCCCGCGCGCCACCACGCAACCTTGTGTTTACTGGTCTGGCACGGGAGAGCCGCTATCGTCTCTACTCACGACTGGGGACCAAATCGTGAACAGCCCCGCTTTCTCGCAGGCCCGTACACTGCCCGAAGCTTGCGAGCCCTGTGCTTTCCGCGAGAGTTGCCGTGGGGGATGTGCCGGCCGTCGTCGCATCCAGAACGCTCTGCTGCAGCCTGATTGCTATTGTCCCGTGATCCGCGGGGAAGCACCCAAACTTGATATCAGGATGGCAGCAGGCCGCGATTTGCCCAAGTCTGAAAGTTCCTGCACGACAATCGTGATTGCACGCGATTGAGATTCTTGCGTCAGCGTGGAAGTGGAATACTTCCTTGTGCCTGTAGCGGAGCAGGGCGGCAACTAAATGGGTTTCGGCGCGAACACCACACGCACGAAGGTGAGGAGGATGCGTGTGGACGCTCTGATTGTTCCCAGCAGATTTCCCGACACTTTTGACTTCCCACCTGTGCGGCGGCGATGATCCGCGGGCACTTCCAGGATCCTCAAACCAGCCTGAGCGGCGCGCATCTGCATCTCGAGGTTCCAGCCGTAGGTCTCTTCTTTCATTCCCAGTCTTTTGAGAGCGTCGCTGCGGATAGCGCGGAACGGACACATGTCGCTATACCGCACGCCATAAGCCACGTTGAGTAGAATGCCGGCGACACGTCCGGCCCAGATTTGTGCAGGGTTCATGCTCCCCGGTTCGCGCTGGCCGCGCAGTCGTGAACCAATTACGAAATCGTGTGTGCCCGCCAGGATTGGTTCCAGCAGACGGCCCATTAGTTCAGGACAATCGCTGCCATCGCCATCGATAAACACGAGGATGCCCGACTTAGCCGCCGCTGCCACTCCGGCACGGCAGGCACGTCCGTAACCACGCTTCGGTTCCAGAACAACGTTTGCACCCGCCTGCCGCGCGCGTTCAGCGGTGAGGTCACCGCTACCGTTGTCGACAACGATTACCTCATCTACGAGCTGTGCAGGAATAGCGCGTACGACCGCTTCAATGCTCTCTGCTTCGTTCAGTGCCGGGATAATCACGGAGATACGCGTCCGGGCATTGGCGACACTAGCCGAAGACGCAGCTTGGGGCAAGGGCCGGGCCATCGGTCACAGACTCCATCGCAGTCCGCAGTTAGCACACGCCGGATGCGGATGGTCGCTCAGCAGCGCCCGTCGAAACTCCTGGTACTTGGCGCCGTTCCAAATCTCGCCCAAAGTTTGCTGGGTGGCGTCACCGAGCGTGAAGCTGTCGTAGCCACGCATGGAGAATGGCGCGACACAGCAAGGAAGAGCGCGCCCGTGTGCGGTGAAGTACATAAGGGTCCATGGGCGGCGGCACAAGGACCAGGGCTGGGTGGACGTTTTCCTGTGCAGGCTGGTTCCCGGCTCACTCGCTCCCGAGGCGTTAAAGCGAATCCCGAGCTTTTGTGCCAGTTCTTCGGCCTCGCGAATCACACCGGACTGCTCGGCATCGAGTTGCTCGAATAGCGAAGATTCAGGGCGCGCCAACGGGGTCCCCGGCGAGCGCCCCTTTTGCGCTTGCTGGCCCCCCGGGAAATAAACCAATCTTTGAAGATATACCTCTGGCACTCCAACTTCATAGGCGAGTCGCACAAACGTCGGCAGTTGCGCCAGCGTTTCTTTCAGTCCGGTCAACCACAGCGAAACGCGTGGGGTGGCCGCGTCAAGTTCGCGCTGCATGGCCGTGAAGTCGCGAATGTTGGCGACGATGCGATCAAACATATCCAGGCCACGAACCATCTTGAAAGCAGTGGGCTCGGCAGCGTCCAATGAGACGCGCAATTCGTCCAGCCCTGCATCAATTAACTCTCTGCCTTTGCGGAGATTCAGCAGGGTGCCATTGGTATTGAACAGCACGTAGGTGCCGAGGTCCTTCAGGTAGCGGATCATGCGCGGCAGTTCGCGGACCATCATCGGCTCGCCGACACCGTGCAGCACGACCCGTTCGATCTTTGGGAACTGACCTACAATGCTCGTAAACAGCTCCCAACTCATGTCAGCCGGCGGTTCCAGTTCTTCGAATGTCCGGGGACAGGTTTCACAAAGCAAATTGCAGCGGTTGGTCGTTTCCAGGTAGAGACACACGGGATCGCTTGCGGCGATCGCCTTCAGTTTCGTGTCGGCGAGTTCAAAGTAGCGGTCCTGAATGTGGCCATTACTCTCGGCCTTCACTTCGTGTGCTCCTCTGGGGATTCGATGGCTCCGCGCTCGACTTCAGTTGGCCTGTTCCGGGAGGCCCACCACCAAACGAACACGAGAAATAGGAATGGCAGGTACAGCAGCGCGTTGATCCGGAACAAAATCTGGCGGCTGTCCTGCAGGTGCGTTTCGTATAGAAGAAAACTTGTGCTCGTCAAAAACAGGGCGGGAGGATACGGCTGCAAGCACAACATCGGGAGCAGCCACAGAAAGTACCAGGAGTAATGCGGCGAGAGCAGCACTGTGAACGCAAGGGCCAACGTCGTTGCCGCGACGACGTAGCCGTTGTGATCGACGCGGCGCCGAAACATGAACCACATACCTAGCACGACTAAAATAGCGGCGGCCAAGACAAGGTAGGCCTCGCCTGAGAACCCGCGTCCCAACAGATGAGCAGCCACATTCAGCGGAAAAATGCCCCAGCCCTGCTGCAAGCCTTCCTCCTCAAAGTAGCCGGGAAGAAAACCTGCGACGCCGGCCCCGACGCTGGCGTAGGGAGCGTACGCCAGCAGCACCGCAGTCGAAAATGCGGCAGGCATCTTCCAATCCCAGCGGCGATAAAGCGCGGGAAAAAGAACTACGGGGTAAAGTTTGATCAGTGTCGCCCCGGCCAGGGCAATGCCGACCAGCACCGGCAGCTCGCGCTTACGCGCCCACAGCGCCAGCGCCAGTAAGGCCACAGCAACGGCATCGATGTGTCCGCTGCCGGCAACTTCCCAGACCGCAAGCGGGCTCCATGCGTAAATCAGAACGCGTTCGGGCGGCAAGCTGGAAGCGATGAGCAGTTTAATCAGGAGCCAGGCGGCAATCGCCTCAAAACCAACCATCGCCGCCTTCATCCACGTCACGGATTCGCTCATCCTGGTAACCAGCAGAAACGTAATCTCGGCCAGCGGCGGATAGATCGTGTGAGCGTAGCCGCTACGGTTGATGTTTGGATAAATTGCTTCATCGCGCAAAGGTTCTAGATGCTCGTCGTCCGGGACAAAGCGATAGGGATTTATTCCCGCAGCCTGCACGCGTCCATCCCATATGTACCGGTAAATGTCGTCGGACAGGAATGGCGGAGAAAAAAGAATGCTCAGGCGCAGAAGAGTGGCAACGACTAGAACAACGGCAAGTCCCAGGCGCCCCGGCTGGACACGGCAAACAATCCAAACCGCGAAAATATAGACGACTCCTTGCAGCAGCGCCGCAGCGATGAACCAGACGAGATTGTCGTGTCTCTGCAGCACGAGCCCGATCCCGTTGAGCACGAGCAGGAGACATCCCAGCACCGTGAGCACGACAACGGACTTGCGGGTCTCAATCATCAGGTGCGGCTTGTTCCGGCGGAAATTTCCACGCGAAGCGGCTTGTCCCCGCGCAGCTGATCAGCTGTCGCAGGTACTCGCGGGTATGCGGAGCGGCGTAGCCTGCCTGCGCTCCGCTGTGGCCATCAGTCGAAAACAACTCCTGGCACAGGCAGGCCAGTGAAGCCGCATCATCCACGTCGTACCAGGACGGTAGAAGTTTCGTTTCCAAGCCAATCTCTCGGGCGCGATCGAGCGTGCTGGCAAGCACGCTCTCGGTGCTCCAGGCGATGTCCTCGAACAATCGCCTGTGCGCACGCTTGAGACCGACCAGATAGTAGCCTCCATCGTCCGCTGGACCAAGGACAATGCGGTCGCCAGGAGCACGGAGCGCGACAACAGCCTCGTGCAGCACCGCAGCAGGTAATGTGGGACTGTCGGAATTAATGAGGCACATGGCCTGATATCCGGCTGCAAGGAAATCCTCCGTCGCGTGGAAGAGCCGCTCTCCCAAATCAGCGCCCCGTTGCGCCAGCAGGCGAAACCCAGTCGGCAACAGCCCGTCAAACCAACTCTCCGCGCCGGTAGGCGTGTAGGCTGCAAACCCCTCTACCCGCCCCGCCACACAGACCTTATCCATGACGTCCGTGACATCTCGCAGAAAACATGTGTTTAGCGCAGCCGCTTCACTAGGCTCCAGAGGAGGCACTAGGCGCGTTTTAACGCTGCCCACCAGAGGTGCCTTTACCATGACGGCTAGCGCGCAAAATGCTCTCGTTATAGTTCCAGAGGCATGATCGAGAATTTCGTATTGGCTTTTCATTCTTTGAGGCGAAAACTTTGACGCACGCCACTCACCAAACCAAAGTACGTGAATATTAGATGACCGGTCATGCCCTCCCGGAAAAGCAAAAACGCGCCTCACCGGGAGCCAAGACCAGTCTAGGCTTCCAGTTGTTCGAAATCTTCTTGCTCTGCTCATGTCCGCGCTGCGGCGGCTATGCAGCGGATTGCAGCGTCGTGCAGGGGGAATAGGAACCTTCAACTCGCAGCCCATGCGACGCCATTCAATGAAGCACGGCGATTCTCGTCTTGTGGTGAAAGCGCGAAAGAAAAGCGGGTCTGGCGGCGACCGTGCCGCTCAAACGAGTAGGGAGACCCGAAGAGATCGACCAAGGCGCCATACGCAACCGCGATTGGAACGGAGAACATCCCAGCCATATTGCTTTTACGCCACCAATTGTCAGGTTTTGTATCTAAACAATTCATTCGGGCAAGCTGGGGTCGCGATTTTCTCTCGATCTCGGATTGAAGTGATCATGGCAAAACCGATTCTTCTCAGTGTGGATGACGACTCCGACGTATTGCGGGCGATTGAACGAGATCTTCGGTCGAAATATGGTGCAGAATACCGTGTGATTGGAAGCGATTCGCCGGAGGGTGCTCTCGACCTTCTAAAACAAATGAAGGTGCGCAATGACAGCGTGGCGTTGCTGCTGGCCGATCAGCGCATGCCCCGCATGACTGGCGTCGAGTTTCTTCAGGAAGGGATGCGGATCTTTCCCGATGCCAAGCGGGCGCTATTGACCGCCTACGCAGACACGAACGCCGCTATCGGAGCCATCAACGACGCCAACATCAACTATTTCTTCCTCAAGCCCTGGGACCCTCCGGCCGATCATCTGTATCCCCAATTGGATGATTTACTCGATGATTGGCGGGCGTCCTATCGTCCCGCATTCGAAGGCATACGAGTTCTAGGCACGCGCTGGTCGCCTCGAAGTTACGAATTGCGGGATTTCCTGGCCCGCAACCACGTCCCGTATCAATGGATCGATGTTGAGCTTTCCGCCAGCGATCCTGAGACCAAGCGTCTCCTGGATGTTCTTGGACCAGATGCGGCTAGCCTTCCAGTCGTACTGTTTCCCGACGGGACAAAGCTTCTGGAGAGCGTGCCGGCTGAAGTGGCGCAAAAAGTAGGGCTGCGCACGCGAGCTCAGACCAGCTTCTATGATCTGGCCATTATCGGTGGAGGGCCTGCTGGTCTGGCCGCGGCTGTTTACGGGGCCTCGGAAGGCCTGCACACGGTCATGATCGAGCGCGAAGCTCCAGGCGGTCAGGCAGGGATGAGTTCGCGGATCGAAAACTATCTCGGATTTCCAACCGGGTTGAGCGGAGGTGATCTCGCCCGGCGCGCGGTGGTGCAGGCCCAGCGCTTTGGGGTGGAGATTCTGTCGCCGCAGGAAGCGGTGAGTGTCCGTACGGAAGGGCCTTACCGGATCATCAAGCTGGCGGACGCTAACGAGATCTCTTGTCACGCGCTATTGGTCGCGACTGGAGTACAGTGGCGGCGATTGGAGGCTCCGGGAATCGATAAGCTGCAGGGGGCCGGGGTTTATTACGGCGGTGGTGCGACTGAGGCTCTCTCATGCAAGGGCGAAATCGTTTATGTGGTGGGCGGCGCCAATTCAGCAGGCCAAGCTGCCATGAATTTTGCCAGGTATGCCAAAAGGGTAGTGATCCTGGTGCGCGGTGATGGACTTGCCAGCACCATGTCGCAATACCTGATCGAGCAAATTCAAAAGACACCGAACATTCAGATATGGCCCCATGCCAGCGTTGCCGAGGCGCATGGTGAAACGCGGCTCGAAGAGGTTGATGTACTTTGCTCGGATACAAACAAGGTCGAGCGCGTGCCGGCGAGCTCGATGTTCATTTTCATTGGAGCGCTGCCGCGAACCGACTGGCTGGCGGATGTGGTTGAACGAGACGGTCGTGGCTTTATCTTGACGGGGCCAGACTTAATCCGAGACGGAGCACGGCCCAAGGGCTGGATGCTCGACCGTGATCCGTTTCTTTTGGAGACGAATGTTCCCGGCCTGTTTGCGGTTGGAGATGTGCGGCACGGCTCGGTGAAGCGCGTGGCTTCGGGTGTTGGCGAAGGCTCCGTAGCTGTGCAGTTCATTCATCAGTATCTGAGTAAGGTGTAAATGGCGACTGCATCGGAACTGTTACGCTACCCGGCGTTTACCGACTTGCCTGAAGAGCAGATTGAGTGGTTCCTCAGTCATGCGCAGGAACTCAGACTTCGGGCGGGGGACGTGTACGTGCGGCAAGGCGATCCTGCCGACGCCATGTTCGTCATTCTCCAGGGCGAATTTCAATGGCGCGGCGAGTTCGGCGGCGAAACCTTCATGATGGCCACTAAGGTGGGCGACGTAACTGGGGTCTTGCCATTTTCGCGAATGAAGCAATTTACCGTGACTGGAAGAGCAGTCACAGACGGCCGGATCCTGCGATTTCCAGCCTCGCTGTTTCCAGAGCTTATTCAGAGAATGCCTGAGCTGGCCAAGCGTCTGGTCGCCATGATGTCCGACCGCATCCGCGAACTTACCCGCCTTGAACAACAGCGAGATCGGCTGGCTGGACTGGGAAAGCTCTCGGCTGGGCTTGCCCATGAACTGAACAATCCTGCATCTGCGGCTAAGCGTGCGGCGGCGCAGTTGCGAGATACTCTGAAGCGCCTCAAAGACGCGAGCCACGAACTTGGCCGGCGTGAGCTGACTCCGGCGCAGAAATCAGAGATCGAGAAGCTGGAATCTTCCTTTACCCAGCGCGACGAGCCGCCACCCGATGCTCTGACCACTAGCGACTTAGAAGATCAAATTGATTCTCTACTGCGCAGTCACGGACAGAACGATCTGTGGCAACTGGCGGCCGAATTGGCGCAGAAGGGAATCAAGCCGACGGCGCTTGAGTCCTTATTCGAGAACCTTGACGCAGACACCGCGCGGGCAGCCCTGGTTAGAATCGCCGCTTCGGTAGAGGTCGCGAACCTGTTGCGTGAAATCGAGAGCAGCACTTCACGGATTTCTGATCTAGTCGGTGCGATCAAGGAATACACGTACATGGACCAGTCGCCGGTGCAAAATGTCGATGTGGTGAAGAGTCTTGAGACCACTTTAACCATCTTGAACCACAAGCTCAAACGCGGGATCACTGTGCAACGCGACTACCAGCGCATCCCGCTTCTCGTAAATTCGTTCGGAAGCGAGCTCAATCAGGTCTGGACGAACCTGATCGATAACGCCATTGACGCCATGAGCGGCAAGGGCGAACTTCGCGTCCGAGTGTACCGCGATGACGGCTGTGTAGTGGTTGAGATTGGCGATAACGGTCCAGGGATTTCGCCAGAAATAGAGCCTCACATTTTCGAACCCTTTTTCACAACCAAGGGAGTTGGTGAAGGTACGGGACTGGGCTTAGATACTGTGCAGCGGATTGTGAAGAAACACCGCGGCAATATTCAGATCAGTTCGAAGCCGGGCGATACGTGTTTTCAAGTATGGCTTCCGCTGGCGGATGCTCCGGACAGATCGACGTCCGGAGCACACGAGGAGCGAGCTTCGTGAAAGATGTAATGTTGTTCCTGGCTGAGAACGGATACGCGGTACTTTTCCTCTGGGTACTCGCGGAACAGATCGGAGCCCCTCTTCCGGCCACACCACTCCTGATGGCCGCCGGAGCCTTGGCGGGTCGGGGCAGGTTGAGCTGGACATTGGCACTTGCTGCCACGGTCTTCGGGATCGTTGTTGCAGACAATCTATGGTTCCAGATCGGGAGGAGTCGCGGCACAAAGGTGCTGCGGCTGCTGTGCCGGATCTCGCTGGAGCCGGATTCGTGCGTGCGTCGAACCGACGACATCTTTCAGAGATACGGTGCCAGAGCACTGGTTATCGCCAAATTCGTTCCCGGACTCAATCTAGTGGCGTCTCCGGTGATGGGCATATCTGGGCTAGCGCGCCGCCGTTTCCTGATCTACGACACGCTGGGCGCGTTGCTGTGGGCGGCCTCATTCCTGGGGCTGGGATACGTCTTCACCAATAAACTGGAAATGGCGGCGCTATATGCGCTCCGGTTCGGTGGGTGGCTGTTGCTGATCCTCTCAGCCGGGCTGGCCATATTTATCGCCCTGAAATGGCGTCAGCGGCGGCTATTCCTCAAATCTCTGGTGGCGGACCGAATCCAACCGGAGGAATTGAAAGCGAAAATGGATGCGGGCGAATCGTTAGTGATCCTGGACTTGCGACACGCCCTCGACCGACTGCCCGATCCCAGGACAATACCGGGTGCCCTTCGAATGAAGCCCGAAGAAGTACAGCTGCGATACCGGGAAATGTTCGGGAGATTCGGAGATCATTCTCTACTGTACGTGACCCAACGAAGCCACCAGCGCCCGTGCGGCACTTGAACTGAAAAGACTTGGCATCAAGAGAGTGCGTCCGTTGGCGGGCGGTTTCCACGCATGGAAGGACAAGGGATTCCCTCTGGAAACGCCCTCAGAGTTGGCCACAGTGTCAGTTCTATCTCGCGATAAAGTAGCCGAATGAGGCGGGCGATCCGTCTATCGAAGACAACGCGTAAACACCGACAAGATCATGACAACGCTCTTCGTGGGCGAGTACAAATCAGTGCGATTCAGCCCGACGACGATATTGAAGAACTCCGTCGGTTCGGCTGCGATCGTGATTTCGACATGACCCAAGTGAAGCCCGTCCACAGACCACCTGTTCGGGATTTATTGAATTGGGCCGGACAGCGCGAGCGCGACCAGAAAAAAGAGGAAACATCCCATGAACTTCTTATTGAGAACCGATAGCTATAAGTTCACGCACTGGAAGCAGTATCCTCCCCAGACCACGAGGATCTATTCCTACCTGGAATCGCGAGGCGGGATGTTCCCCAATACCGTGTTCTTTGGACTGCAGTACTACCTCAAACAATATCTGGAGGGACCGCGGTTTACGCCAGCTGACATCGATGAAGCCGACGAGTTTTGCCGACAACACTTCGGCAGCCTGCTGTTCATACCCGGTCACCGACCCGGGGAAGAATTCGAAGCACGGACGGCTGGCGCTGACAGAGTTGCAGCCCGGCCAGTTCCGCACGATTGAAAACGTGCAAGGCGACGCCTTGGATAACGAAGATCGCTTGTCCGTCGTATTTGAAAACGGCGAGGTTACAGCCGATTACGATCTAGATTCTATTCGCCAGCGCGCGGAACTCGTTGCCTTAGAGGAGAACCAAACGGCGGAAGCGGCGCCATCGGTACGTTAGGCCATGAACCTGACCCGTGGGATTTCGCAAGCCCAGATCGACGCGAACTATAGTACCCGCGCGTTGATATTCTCGCGGGCTTGAGAGCACGGTCGCAATACTTCAGGCGCCACAGGTCAGCTTGGCGTCCGAGTGCATTCGCTTCGTCACTGGGTAAATGCCTGTTCCTGCGAGTTCGCCAACCCGATACTCAAACAACTTTCGTTGGCACGCACGCCTGGGGCCCATCGCTAGTGAAGCGTTTCGTTTGGATCGAGAGCCTTCTTGAGGAATCCGGCCACTGAGTCGGTGAGCGCACGCCGATGGGGACTTATCGGCATTGCAAGCGCTTGGACTCTGGCAAGACGGTGAGATTCGACCCGAAGAGTCTGGAAGTACTTCGTCGGCTCACGCAATGCATACTCGGGAAGCACTGAATACCCGAATCCCGACTCCACAACTCCCTTGATGGCCTCCGTGTCCGCAGCTTCCATCGTGATGTTCGGTGCGATGCCGAGTCCGGTGAAGAAATGTTCGATCAGCCTTCGCATGTTGCTTTGCTTGGGATAGAGAATGAAGCGCGCGTCCTTAAGTTTCGCTGCAGCGATAGTGCCGATGTGGTTTCCACGAACCCGGGTGGAGGAGGGTTTGATTATTAGCATCTCCTCTTCAAACAGCGGTGCAAACCGCAGCCGAGGTTCAGTGACGGGCAAAGAAACCAGTCCAAGGTCAAACTGCCGATCGATAACGCCGGCCATGATTTCTTCAGTCGAAAGAACCGCCACGTGCAGGTTGAGTTTCGGATAGATCTTGCGCAGTTGTCGGAAGGGCTGTCCCAGCCGGTAGATGAGCGTGGTGGCGCCGGTCGCGAAATAAAACGGACGCGCGTCGTGTTCAGACTGAGTCTCGAACTCGTCCCGTATCTGGCGCATGTCCGCCAGCACATTCCGGGCGTGCTGAGCGAGGCGCTCGGCTGCTGGAGTCGCCTTCAGTCGCTTGCCATTTCGGACGAACAGCTCGGTTGCTAATTCCGATGCCAGTGCATGAATCTGTTGACTGACTGCTGCCGGTGAGACGTGCATCTTCTCGGCCGCCTGCGTCAATGTTGGGGCTTCGATTACCGCAAGGAAAAGCTCAAGTTGGTGGATGTCCACGGCGCCACGCTCCACGCACGACCACAAATGACTTTTGTTAAGCAATACTTAACATAACATTCATTTATTTTAGATGGACATAACTATTCTGTTCAACATAACGTGCCTCTTGCATTGACGATCAGCGCATTGCTGTGGCTAGACCACCCAGCACGAAGACATGGCGAGCGTTGGAAACTTTCAACAATGAATAGCAGGGCGTGAGCGCGTCCAGTTTGACGCATGAGTGGATCGCGACTGATGACCTCCAACGATGGGGTCACTTGCCCAAAGGACGAACCGTGGCGAAGTAGCAACCATCCATCACTGCAATTTTGAGGGGGTTCAAGCTATGAAGCATGTGCAGTTCTTTAGGATGCTGGTCGTGATCGCGCTTCTTGCCATCACACCGGCGCTTCTTTTCGGGCAGGCAGTCAATTTCGCCACCATCCACGGCCGGGTCGCCGATAAGAGCGATGCCGCCGTGGCCGGAGCCGATGTCAAAGCCACGCAGGTCGCAACCGGCCTGGCCCGAACGACAACAACCACGAACGACGGTAACTACACTCTGCCCAGCCTGCCAGTTGGCGAGTACACAGTTCAAGTCTCGGCAAAGGGTTTTAAGGATTATGTCCAAAAAGGCATCGTTCTTACCGTCGGCGCCACGGCAGCGGTCAATCCGATGCTGGAAGTCGGCGCGGTAACCGAGACAGTCGAGGTCCACGCCGACGCATCGATGGTCGAGACCCACGAAAACTCAGTTTCGGCACTGATCGACAACGCACGCATAATGGAAATGCCACTCAATGGCCGGAACCTTCCCGGTCTGATGCTGCTGGCAGGCGGAGCAAGCGATACTCCCGTGCCGAGCAACGACATAAACAGCAGCAAGAACTACGGCAATGGTCTGGCCACAGGAGGACCGTCCGTAACCGTCTCGGTAGGCGGCGGACAGGTCAATTCCAACAACTATCTCCTGGACGGCGGTGACCACAACGACGCATTTTCCAACATCAACGCGCCGTTCCCGTTCCCCGATGCAGTTCAGGAATTCAGCATTCAGAGTAGTGGATCCTCAGCCCGTTATGGCGTTCACTCGGGCGCGACCGTGACCGCGGTTACGAAGTCGGGAACCAACAACCTGCACGGCACGGCTTTCGAGTTCATTCGCAACCCGATCATCAATGCTCATCACGTGCAATTCCCGGGCATCAACCTTGGACGCGATGACACCATGAAGCGGAACCAGTTCGGTGGAACCCTCGGCGGAGCGATCAAGAAGGACAAACTGTTCTTCTTCGCTGGCTTCCAGGGCACCAGGCAGGTTCAGACCCCGCCTACCACCAGCGCGACACTACCCACGACCGACGTGCTCGCCGGCAACTTCAGCAGAATCCTCTCTGCTGGTTGCAACAACGCGAAGACGCTGAAAACGACGTACGTGACTGCAGCTAACAGCAACATACTCAACGCAGCGAATGTGGCTAAGATCGACCCGCAATTAGTTGCCACCTTGAACAAGTATGGGCTAGTTGCCCCGGGCTTCGATCCTGCCTCCAGCGATCCCCTCTCCGGATGTGGCAAGGTCAACTTCTCGCTCCCGGCCATTTGGAACGAAGATCAGGGAATCACAAAAATTGACTACAACCTGAGTTCGAAACAATCCATTTCCACCCGTTATTTTGCCGCCGACTCCAGGGTCCCGGTGGCATTTGACGGCACAAACGTTCTTTCCCAAAACACCGCCGCCCAGTTTGCACGCTATCAGAGCATGGTGGTGAGCGACACCTACAGTCTCAATTCGGGCTACGTCAATTCATTCCACTTCACCGGAACGCGCATGGCGATCAATCGCGGACCGGCTAGCAACATGATTAATCTCGGCGCGTTCAACGTTAATAACGCCCATCCTGTCGACAACGGGATTGTGCTTAGCGTCTCGAACTACTTCTCGCTAGGCGGCGGATCGACCATGCCTGGGCACTTCATCAATAACCTGTTTCAGTTGGCGGACGACATTGATGTGGTTCGCGGCAGGCACCAGTTGTCGTTCGGCGTCAATTTCATGAAGATGCAGTTGAACTACGCGTCCAACGCCTTCACCAATGGCCAGTTCACCTTCGCTGGCGCAACGACGGGAGACAACCTCGCCGACTTCATGCTGGGACTGCCGAACAACTATCAGCAGGCCTACCCGGAACTGGAGAACTGGAGATATACCTACGCCGTTTCTACGTTCACGACAACCTCAAACTGCGAACGAATCTGACGTTGAACGCAGGCGTTCGTTGGGAGCCATATCTGCCCTCCAAGGATGCGCTAAACCGCGGTAGCCACTTTGACCAGGCGGCGTTCATGGCCGGAACAAAGAGCACGGTTTTCACGAACGCGCCGGCGGGCATGACTTACTGCGGCGACCCGGGAACTCCTTGCTCCTTCCAGAACAACCAATACAAGCAGTTTTCCCCCCGCGTTGGCCTGATTTGGGATCCGCGCAGCAAGGGTAAGGAGACTATCCGAGCGGGCTATGGCCTGTTCTACGACAGTCCGGAGATGTACTATTTCGACCGGTTTGCCGATAACGCGCCTTACGGCACCGCTGTAACTTATGCTCCGACTAGCTTTACAAACCCGTACGCCGGCCAGACAGTCGGTGTAACTATCCCTAACTTCAACGGCGCGGCTTTCCCGACACCGGGCGGAACGAATGTTTTCCCGAACGCTGGCGTCTACATCAACAACTCGCCTAATGTTCATCCCACCTACGTTCAGAGCTGGAACCTGGCCGTCGAAAAGCAGTTCGGCACGAACTGGTCGGCTTCGGCAACGTACGTGGGAAGCAGGACAACCCACATCTGGTTTGGCTATGAAGCGAATCCAGCCCTCTATGTGACGGTCCCTGGCAGCGCGGTAACCGATCTGCCGGGTAATGGATGCACAAGTGGAGCGCAGCCTAGCAAGAGCAACTTCAACTGCCGCCGCCTTCTCTACCTTGAGAACCCGACGCAAGGCAAGTACTTCTCGAACATGACTTCGTTGTGGGACGGAGCCAACGCCACCTACAACGGCTTGCTGCTCACCGCGAAGCATCGTTTCAACGACAGTTTCACCCTGATGTCGAATTACACCTGGTCACACTGCATCAGCGACCAGGAGTTCTCGGGCGAACTCACCAATAGCCGTCCCACGTTATCCACGACCCCTTGGGTAAAAGGGGCGAACGGGCACACCTTGGACTATGGGAACTGCGTGTTCGACCTTCGCCAGAACTTCAACACGTCGCTGGTCATGAATAGTCCGAAGATGGAAGGGCGACTTGCTGGAGCTATTCTGAATAACTGGCAGCTTGCTCCCCTTGTGAGCTATCGCACAGGGCAGCAGTTCTCGCTTACAACAGGGGCGGATACGGCGTCAGTCGGCGCTACTACATCCACCAAGGACCGTCCGAACCAGGTTGGTGATCCATTCTCCGGTACGTGTACGGTTAGTGGAGTCACTTACAATGTCGGCAACCGGAACTGCTATTTCAACCCGGCCGCTTTTGTGGTTCCAACCGCTCCTACGGCGGTCGCCTACAATCCAGCCGGACCGATTGTTCTTGGTCCGTATGGCAATGTTGGCCGCGACTCAATGTCCGGGCCGGGCGCCTTCAGGCTTGATACGGCGATCTCCCGCAAGTTCAAAATACGCGAGGGAAAAGACCTGCAACTGCGGTTCGAAACCTTCAACGTCTTGAACCACCCGGTTCTGGGCAATCCAAACGCTTCCATGAGCAGCAGCACCAAGGGCCAAATCACCAGCCAGATTGGTGATGGCCGCACGTTCCAGGCCGCTGCGAAGTTCACGTTCTAAACCTGCAACCCGGCAGGTCTTCGTGGCCTGCCGGTCAACCACAAAGCGCAAACCGGCGCCTTATGGTGTCCGATTTTGGGTAGGGCAGGGGCCCTGCGGTCGTAGCGCGCGCCCTCCGGGCGGCTGGAGCGAGGACGTCCCGTCCTCGCTCTTTACACCCGACGTCATTAGAGATGTCAACCCCCTCCATCGGCCAAAACCTTGGTAAGCTGCTGATGTGTAAGCAAATATAATCCTTCCGCTCCTGTCGGGTTTCCCCCAGCAAATTGCTAGAATGTAAATAGATGGGAACAAGAACCCAGGGTTACCACGGTAATCTGATGCAGCTAAATATCTATTTATCAACGAGTTGCATTTGGCTTCGTTAAGCTGAAACGATAACCCCTGTGATTGCAACACTTACGAATCTTCCACAGGGAGGGTGCCCCAGGGTGCCTGGGTTACACCCGAGCACGAGAACATGCGCGTCAACTCTCATCCCAGCGTGGAACGGCTAAAAAAGAGATACAGCAATGCGGGAACTGCTCTAATGGACCCATGGGCGTTCTCGGTACCGATCCACACCGGACCCGATCACGGCAACGCCGCTCCGTGGGGCAACGAAACAGTGATGTTGGCGGAGCGCAGATCGACCGCGACGGTGAATTCGCTTTTGCAGGCGAACCACTCATGCCGCTCCTCCGGTACCTCCTGGCTACTTGATCGCGACCTTGGCCGAGGGCAGTACGTCAATGTCCTTTCCCTTGGCGGCTTTCACGGTCACCTTTTCGCCCGTAACCTCGGCGTCGCTGACGGTCATGCCTTTCGCGGCGCTAATGTTCACGTTCTTCAGCACCACGCCCTTCACCGGCGATTCCGGCAGTCCGACGATCACGCCAGCGATCTGGCTATTTTCCGCCTTCACGTTTTCAATCAGAATATCGTGGAAGAACGGCGTCAGCCGCGTAATCGGCTGCGGAGGATTGCCACCCTCCGGCGGCAGCACCTTCGGGTAGTACTCGCTGATCAGAATCGCGAACTTCACGTCCACCATGTCAATGTCTTTGAAGCTGAGGTTGCTCACGTCCGAGCCGCGGTCGCGGTTTGCCTTGATGCGTATACCGTTGTCCGTGCCCTTGAAGTGGATGCGCTCGGCGTGTACGTTCTGCGCGCCGCCAGCCAGTTCGCTGCCGATCGAGAGCCCGTGCCCGTGATCGAAGGTGCAGTCGGTGATGGTGATGTTCTTGCTCGGAGCGTCCGGCCCCGGCGAATCAATCGCGCCCGACTTGATGGCGATGTTGTCGTCGCCCACGTCGGCGTATACGTGATCAATCACGATATTGCTCGAAGAGAACGGATCGATGGCGTCGGTGTTAGGCGCGTGCTGCGGGGCCAGCACCTTGATGTTGCGGATCGTGATGTCGTCCGAGTAGTAGGGAACAATCTGCCAGCTGGGCGAGTTCTGCACCGTCACTTTTTCGATCAGGATGTGCTGGCAGTGATCGAAAACCACCAACCGCGGGCGGAAGACGACTTTTCCCATCACGCCATGATCCTGCTGACTGCTCGCCTGTTCCCACCAACTCGTTCCGTTGCCGTCAATCACGCCACCGCCGGTGATGGTCAGGTTATGCGCATTCGTCGCGGTCACTAGCGATTGCGTCCCGGGATTGCGGAAAACGCTCATCGCCGGATAATCGGCATGGTCCGGCGAACCAAGCAAAACCGAACCGGTTGCCACATCGAGCGTGATGTTGTCCTTCAGCACAATCGGCGCGCTCAGATAAGTGCCCTTGTTCAGACTAACGGTGCCGCCACCCTTCGAGGCGCAGTCATCAATCGCCGCTTGTATGGCCTTGGTGTCTTTGGTGACCCCGTCGGCCTTAGCGCCAAACTTTGCCGGATCGCACACGCGGTCCGCGGCCAGCGCGTTTTGCGCGACCAGTGCGGTAAAGATAAAAAACAGAAAAGTGAAAGCGAGACTACAGGCCAACCGAGACGGTGGAATGACAGAGGACATGGGCTTCCTTTTCTCGAAGTTGAAATTGCAGCACAAAGCCTTTAGCAAAATGCTGGAAATGTGGCCCGCTGAAGCTTAGACGAATTTGTCTGTAAACTCATCGCGCGGAGGCTATAGCCCCCGCCCACTTACTTTACTTGAGATTGCCACGAACACCCTGCCCGACAGCAATTGGCTGTCGGCATTACGCGTGTCCACGTATGTGTCCACAAATAACGGTTACCCTCTGAAATACCAGCATGAATACTGCACGAAAGCAGCTCAGTTTACTACTTTCTGCGTCGGAACGTAAGGTTCAGTCTGGTTCGTACGTATCGTACCCGCAGATCACTTCGGCAACAAGGCCTCGCCTCGGAGAGCGTGGTTCTGACCAAGCTCGAACTCGGAATTGTTTTGCCCACCACCCTCGCGAACGGATACGTAGTGATATCCGAATGGGGCGCAAGACATGACATTGAGCGAGCCATTCTGAGCTGCGTGCTTCTTCCCCCGGCGACTCTGCTCCATGAGCTTGGCCCGCTACGACTCCTTGTACCTGAAGTAGCAGATCATCCTCTGGACTCTGGCCAAGCGGTCGATTGAGAAACACAACATCAATACTCAGGCGACGCCGCGATAATCACTGCCGAATCCTGATTCACTTCAACGGCGATCACGCGGCGGTTCCCTTCGGTGTCTCTGAACGCTTTGGCTGTTGAACCGAGCGCGACATGGCTTCATCCCCTTGGAAGGTGACGAACTGGACGAGGTCCTTCGAGAACAAAACATCCAGTGTCCAGTCGAGCGCCACGCGTAGCTTCTTTTCGAAGCGCGGCAGCTTGCTCAGGTAGATGGTTCGCCACATCCACCAGGCAATGAACCCGGAGAACTTCCAGCCGAAGACGTCGGCCACGCCCGTGCGACGACCGATCGCGGCCAATTGCCCGATCGTCTTAAACGAAAACGACATTTTCTTTCCGCCATGCAGCGAAGCCACGATGTTGCGCGCTGTTACCTTGCCTTCACGTAGTGCGTGCTGTGCCGTTGGCGGGCAGTACTTGCCGGTGGTGCGGTCCGGAACCAAGGCACAATCCCCCAACGCATAGACCCCCGGCCAGTCGGGGACCTCCAGCGTGTCCTCCACGAGCAACCGCCCGTGCTCTTTCCGACATGGAAGATCCCCCAGCAGTGCGGAGGGCATGGTGCCGGCGGTCCAGATCAGTGTGCGGGCCGGGATCACCTCGCCGTCGCTGAGGGTGACCACCTCTCCGTCGTACGCGGTGACCTTAGTGTTCACGCGCACCTCAATTTGTCGCTCTTGCATCTTGCGCTGCGCGTAGGCGCCTAGCTCCGCGGACAGTTCCGGCAGGATGAGCCCGCCCGGATGCACCAAGACTACCCGGACGTGCGTTGGCCTGAGGTTTGGATAGAAGCGCAAGGACTCGCGGATGAAGTCGTTTATGCTGGCGATGGTCTCGACGCCGGCAAAGCCTCCGCCAGCGACCACGAACGTCAGCAACGGCTGGCGGATGTCGGCGTAGCACTCGCTGTCTGCTTCTTCGAGTAGGGCGATTAAGCGATTGCGCAAGTTTGCCGCATCCGCCAGCGTCTTCAGGGTCACGGCGTGTTGTTCCAACCCTGGGTTGTTGAAGAAGTTTGTGGTCGAGCCTACTCCGATCACCAGTCGGTCGTACTTCATATCGTGCGTGTGTCGGTCGAAGCCGTGAGAAACGGTGACGGTCCGCCCGGCCAAGTCGATCTTTTCCACCTCGCCCGCGAAGAAACTCACTTTGCGCAGCAGCTTACGAATGGGGTTGACGATGTTGGTCAAGTCCAGATCGCTGGCGGCCACTTCGTGCAACATGGGCGTGAAGAGGAAAAAGTTATCCCGATTGACCAGGGTGATCACAGTCCCGGAATCGTCCTTTAACGCCTTCTCCAGCTCCATGGCGGTGTAAAGGCCAGCGAAGCCCCCGCCCAGAATCACAATGCGATGTCGGCTCATACTGCCTCTTTACGCCGGAAACCCGTGATCAGGCGGCGGCTCTGTTCCGGACCGCCGCAACCTTTGGAAAGTCCACCTCGGTTTGGTTGATGTTGTTGAAGTAATTAGTGAAGATATTTACCGCGACGTGACCGATGATTTCCACGATTTCGCCATCGCTGAACCCAGCCTGCCGCACAGCGTCGAACTGCGCCGGAGTAATTTGGCCGCGGCTCACCACAATCTCACGAGCAAACTTCAGCGCTGCATCAACTCGGTCGTTTCCCGTATTCAAATCACGCGCCGCCGCAAGCTGCTGATCGCTGAGGCCAGCTTTCCTGCCTAGCGCCGTGTGCGCCGACAGGCGATACTCACAGCCATTTGCTTCCGCTACTACGATCGCGATCTGGTCATGCAGTTTCTTGTCCAGCAGGCCATCTGCTAAGACAGTGTAGAAATTCAAATAAGCCCCGAGCACAGCCGGTGAGTTTGCCAAATCGCGCATGAGATTGGGAGTCGTGCCAAACTGTGACTGGACTCTGTCGAGAAGTTCTTTCGCCTTGCCTGTGGCCTGGTTGCGATCAATTGTTTTAAGTCTCGCCATTTCAGTGTGTTTTTCTTTCTTGCTTGATTGGCACGACCGAACATATTACCCGGACCTGATGTATTTCGTGCTGCGGTATGTGATTCGCCGGATGCGGTTTTGTTACAACAGGCGAAGATCGTAATGGGGTGACCAGAAACAAGCGACCGATGCTGCGAACAGTGCTGCGGAGCTGATGAATGCTAGACTTGTGGCGAGTGCGGCGCGAGTACACTATGGACGATATGTACGCAGTCAACCTCGCGAAGACGGAGTTCCGTGAGGCTTACAGTACCGGCGACGTCGAACGATTGCTAGCCATTCTCGATGATGGCCTGATCGATTTTTCCGACGGCAGGCGTAGCGGATACCGCAAGGGCGCCAAGAGTGCCCTTCGAAGTCATCTGCAGGATCTATTTGTGAAGTACCACGCCTGCCTGGTGCCGATCATTATTGAGGTGAAAGTGCTGGGCGACGTTGCCGTGGATTACGGCTGGCATGAGTTGACGCTGACGCCCAAGAGCGGCGGAGAACCGATCAGGACCAGAACACGCTATATCGATATTTGGAAGAAGGACAATGCAGGCAACTGGAAACTCGCAATGTTTATGGATAACGCCGACGTGCCCGATCAAGTAGATGTCTCTTGTACTGTGAAACCCGCCTAATGCTATCGGTGTGATCGCCATGCGGTACCGCTTCATGGCCGCATCCCGGGCCACGTTTGTGACTTTTGTCGTGGCTGCCGCAGTTGTGCTCCGGCGTGCGCGACGCAGGATTGCTGGAGTCAACTGCGATCACGTGCTCATCCACATGAGACTCATGCAAATGGTGCAGGTGCCCATCATGGAGGTAGTCCGTGTGCCCCTCATGCTCGACCGCGGTGTGCCCGCATGACGGCCGTGCTGATGAGAATGGCTATCGTGAATGTCGCATGATTTCGCCATGAGCAGCTTCCCCTATTCTATTGAGACTTCTCTTCAGCTAGATGTATCAGTGCCTAAGCGAGATGTTTTGTCGTGGGGGCCTTTCAGCAATCGATAATCGCGTTCTCCCCATGTGCGCTCCGTGGAATGAAGAAGAAGAGTTTTGTGTGGGATCTCTTGGCTCCTGTGACGCAAAGCAGCGCAGTCGCATCTGTCGGGAGCACCTGCTTCAGCGGCGTGGCCCCAGGCAATGCATAGTGCGAGATAGGCTCTATGGCGCCGGGATTGGCGAAGGCTTCTTCAGTTCATCCTCGACAGGCTGCGGCAGCTTCTTGATTGTTGCTAGAACGCCGACAACCTGCCAGATTTCACTATCCGCCATGATGTTCCCCCACGCAGGCATTGCGGTAAAACGAACGCCATTCTTGATGACGTAGAAGTTCTGGTTTTGCGGCATTCCGGGCGGCTCATCGCCAAAGAATTGCGGGACCCGTGGATAAAAGGAACTGCCGAAATCACTGTTTTGATCGATGGGGCTGCCATGGCATCCGGCACACTTGTCCCGGTACAGTCTTGCCCCATCAATCAGATTGGCCTCGGTTGCCGGGACTGGGTTCTTCAGCCTCGGGGCGTGACGCGCGGTCGACGCACGCATGGAGGCGTGAAGCCAACTGTCCGCTACCCCCGCGTGGATGCTCGCACGTGTATCCACGAATCCTTTCTCGAAATAGACGTATCCAGCCGCGGAGAGCGCAACCAACACCACGGCCATGCCAAAGAGAAACCATTTCCACATCGCTGCCCTCGATCGCTCGGAGTTGACCTGTTCCAGTTATAGCCGACCAAAATTAGTTCCTCAGCTAATTGGCCCGACGCTTCTGAGCGCCGAGCGCGCAAGATGCTGGAATTGATGCGCGGCTCTGGTCTGAGGGTGTGCAGGCATTACCTGCGTACTTCGAGCCACCTTTTTATCGGTTCACGACATCTACTTTCGACGAAGAGGTAGTAGTCAGCCCCAAAATCGCGGTTTTCCTGCCGACTTCTTCTTGTCACCTCCTGAAGGCCGCCGACTGCGAAACCGGGCAAACTCCCTCGGTTATGTCGTTCCATTGTGAGGGAACGACAGCACGCAAAGGAGAAAACCGAAGTGAAGAAGAAAGATGGTGATGTATCCCGGAGAGATTTTCTCAAGGTTACCGGAGCGGGGGCGCTCGCCGCTGGTTTGAGTGGACCCTATTTCCTGTTTCCCGAGAGGGCGTCGGCCCAACAGAAAACGCTCAAGATCATTCAGTGGAGCCATTTCGTGCCCGCCTATGACAAGTGGTTCGACGGTGTCTTCGCCAAGAACTGGGGAGACAAGCACAACACAAGAGTGATCGTTGACCACATCTCGATCGGCGAGATTAACGCGCGCGCCGCCGCCGAAGTTTCCGCCAGGCAAGGTCACGATCTGTTTATGTTCCTCGAGCCTCCCGGAGCGTACGTGGACCAGGTGATTGATCACGCCGAAATCTATCAGGAGCTTGGGAAAAAATGGGGCGAACCAGTGGATCTTGCGGTCAAATCCACCTATGACCCGCTCAGGAAGAAATATTATGCGTTTTCTGATTCATGGGTGCCCGATCCCGGCAACTACCGCAAGGATTTGTGGGAGAAGGTAGGGTATCCAAATGGGCCAGACACTTGGGACCAATTGCTCGATGGCGCTACTAAAATTCGCAAGCAGACGGGCAATCCTTGCGGCATCGGCCTTTCGCAGGAACTGGACACCAGCATGGCCATGCGTGCGCTCCTGTGGTCTTACGGCGGGTCGGTACAAAATGCCGACGGCAAAGTAAGCATCAACTCCAAGCCCACTATCGAAGCTCTCAAGTACATGAAGGCGCTGTACACGCAGACACAGACTCCGGAAGTCTTCACGTGGGACCCATCCTCAAACAATCGGGCGATCCTGTCCGGCAGGGTCTCATACGTGGAAAACGCAATTTCAGTCACTCGCGAGGCGGAAAAGGACAACCCTAAGATGTCGCAGGCTATCCAACTCACCCCGGCGCTGAAGGGTCCTGCACACGCGCTTGCCTCCGAGCACGTGATGGATTGTTACGTCATCTGGAGTTTTGCGCAAAACAAGGAAGGCGCGAAGCAGTTTCTGATTGACCTCATCAACGACTACGAGGACGCATTCAAGGCAAGTGAGTTCTACAACTTCCCCTCTTTTTCGAAGACGGTCCCTGACCTCCAAAAACTGATTGCGAACGACCCCAAGGCCTCTCCACCGGACAAATATAAGGTGCTGGGCAATGCGCTCGATTGGTCCACGAACATCGGTTATCCGGGATACGCGACACCAGCGATTGGTGAGGTCTTCACAACATGGGTGATTCCCACCATGTTCGCGAAAGTCGCTCGCGGGCAGGAGACTCCGGAAAACGCCGCAAAAGCAGCGGAAACAGAGGTTCAGCGCATCTTCACAAAGTGGAAGCAGTGAGCCGGAGCAGAAATGGCCCTTGTCGAAACTCAGAACCTCACCAAAGTCTTCAAGAAAGGCGAGCTTGGAGCAGTAAACAACATAGATCTCAAGACCGAAGAGGGGGAATTCCTGGTCCTGCTCGGGCCTTCCGGGTCGGGCAAGACCACGCTCCTCCGGATGATTGCGGGTTTGGAGCGACCGACCGAAGGCCGCATCTTTATCGGTGGTCACGATGTGACTGACCTTTCGCCGCGGGATCGTCGCATTGCGATGGTTTTCCAGAGCTATGCGCTCTATCCGCACCTCAGCGTTTACAAGAACATCGCATTCCCCTTAAAGGCACAGAATGTCGATCGCGGTAAGCACCGCGAAAAGGTCGAGTGGGCCTCATCGCTGCTCGGCATCGGCCATTTGCTGCAAAGGAAGCCGCGCGAACTATCCGGCGGCGAGCGCCAACGGGTAGCACTCGCTCGCGCCATTGTGCGTGAACCTTCGGTCTTTCTCCTCGACGAACCTCTCTCCAACCTCGACGCCAAGCTGCGGGCCTCGGCGCGGGAAGAAATTGAGAATTTCCAGAAGAGAGTTGGCACGACCACGATTTACGTGACTCACGACCAGGTGGAGGCCATGGCGATGGGTGACCGCGTCGTGGTTCTCAACAAGGGCATCGTCCGCCAGGTCGGAACTCCCAAGGATGTCTATGACAATCCGGCCGACACTTTTGTCGCGACGTTTCTAGGCTCGCCGCCCATGAACTTGCTCGAAAACGAAGACACCATCGTGGGATTTCGCCCAGAGCACTTTCGGCCGGCAGTGGCCCCGCGTCCCGGTAACCCTCTTACGTTTCCCTTCCGCATCCACCTCATCGAGTATCTCGGTGCGGAGTGGATCGTGTACGGCGCGATTGCGAGCGGGCGTTTCGCTGGGCAGAACATCATTGCGCGGCTGCCCTCCACCATCGCGACGGGCGCGCCACAAAATGGTGATGCCGTGCACGAGTTCGTCGTGTCCGAAGACGACCTGAAGTACTTCGAGCGGCGATCTGGAAAACGGTGTGAAGCAAGGGCGCTGGCATGGCAGTAAAGCCGGAAAACGGTGTCGAGCAGCTTGCGTCACGGCCTGCCATGGTCAAGGCCTTGCAGGTCAAACCTGGCGCGGCCCGACGAAACTGGCTCGGCGTCATGATGTTTTCGCCGGCGTTGCTTTACATCGTTGCGATCATCGGCGTACCGCTTGCGATGGCATTCGTCTATGCCTTCAGTGACGCGAAGGTGGGAAGCGTAAAATTGCATTGGGTCGGCGCAAACAATTTTCTTAGCGTCTTCCAGGACCCCGCGTTTCGCACATCGATTCTCAATTCCTTCATCTTCACCGTATGCTCGCAAGTTCTCGTGATCGTCGGCTCGACTATCCTTTCCATTGCCCTGGAGAACAAGTTTCGTGGACGCGGTCTGGTCCGCTTCATCATTCTTCTGCCTTGGGTAGCGCCGATCTCGTTAGGCGCAATCGGCTGGAAGTGGATACTTGATTCTCTCTACAGCGTAATCAACTGGGTGCTTATTCACATGCACCTCGTGAATCCGTTTACGCCGCCAATGTGGCTAGGCGAGCCGTCGCTCGCGATGATGTCGGTCATCCTCGTTCACACGTGGCGTCTGCTGCCGTTCTCAACTGTAATCCTGCTGGCAGGACTGACCGCGATCCCCAAAGACATCCCCGAGGCCGCCGCTGTTGATGGTGCCGGATTCTGGCGCACTCTGTTTCAGATCACCATCCCCATGATGCTGCCGATCATCAACGTTGCCGTGCTGTTCGGCATCATTTTCACGTTCACCGACATGACCGTCGTTTACATACTTACGCGAGGCGGTCCGTATGACAGCACCCAAGTTCTGCCTTCGCTCGCCTTCTTCACCGGAATTCTTGGTGGCGACTTGGCCGAAGGCGCGGCAATCTCTCTGTTCCTCGTACCAGTTTTGGTCGTAATTGCCATTCTGATGCTGCGCATGGCGCACAAAGCGGAGGTCGCATGACCGTAACAGCCACCACCGCCGCTACCCGCGCTCCGCGCAAAATCGCCAGCGTGTTCGGTCACTGGGTCGTGATCGTAACCTTCTGTGTTCTGCTCGGCTTCCCGTTCTACTGGATGTTCATCACGACCTTTAAAACCACTAATGATCTCTACAATCTGAACAACAACCCATTCATCTTCAATGAAAAGCCTACCCTGGAACACCTGAGATTTCTCTTCGAGAACACTAGCTTCCTGCGCTGGTTTTTCAACACGACAGTTATCGGCATCTGTGTTGTCGCCATCACTCTCGTTCTTGCGCTTCCGGCCGCGTACGCGCTCGCCCGTCTCACCGGGCGTTGGGGACAGCGTCTCGGCATCGGGATTTTTCTCACCTACCTTATCCCACCCACGCTGCTGTTCATTCCTCTTTCGCGCGTCGTCAGCTTGTTGGGATTGCAGGACAGCATCTGGGCCCTGGTTGTGACGTACCCCAGCTTCACTGTCCCGTTCTCAGTCTGGCTCCTGATGGGATTCTTCAAATCCATCCCGCGCGAGTTGGAAGACGCCGCGATGGTGGATGGACTCACACGCTTCGGCGCATTCATCAAGCTGGTCATACCCATTTCCGTATCGGGCATTCTGACCGTGGTGATTTTTACGTTTACGCTGGTGACCCAGGAGTTCGTTTATGCGCTGACCTTCATTTCATCGGAAGCTCATCAGACCGTCGGAGTGGGGGTGCCCATCTTTTTGGTTCGGGGCGACGTCTACTATTGGGGGTCGCTCATGGCCGCGTGCCTGATCGCCAGTCTGCCGATCGCGTTTGTGTACAACCTGTTCCTTGATCGGTTTATCGCGGGGTTCACTGTTGGCGCGGTCAAATAGGAGCAGTTCTATGCCTCAGACTCTGCCCTTTCCAAAAGTGCCGACGCAATCCAAATCAGGCGTAGTCCCGATGCTCGTCGCCGGCAAGTGGCAAAACTCCGCTGCTCCAACGGAACCCGTCTACAATCCTGCCGACGGCACGGTGATCAGCGGTGTGCCGATGTGTACTGCTGACGACGTGGACGCAGCCGTTCAAGCGGCCAACGCCGCTTATCCCAGCTGGCGCGAGACGCCCGTCGCTGAGCGCGTGCAATATTTCTTTCGCTTCAAAAGCCTGCTGGAACAAAACTACGAAGAGTTGGCCCGCCTAGTCACGGAAGAGAACGGCAAGGTTATCGCTGAGGCACGAGGCGAGGTGCGGCGCGGAATCGAAGTAGTGGATTTCGCTTGCGGCATGCCTTCGCTAACGATGGGAGAAACACTCGACCAGATTGCCGACGGCATCGACAGTCACACCGTTCGCGTTCCACTCGGAGTTGTGGCCGGCATTTGCCCCTTCAATTTTCCGACGATGATCCCGCTTTGGATGTTTCCCATCGCGATCGCCGCCGGAAACACGTTCGTGCTGAAACCTTCCGAGCGAACGCCTCTCACTGGAGTGCGGCTTGCCGAGTTACTGACCGATACGGGACTGCCGGCCGGCGTCATCAATGTCGTGCATGGCGCGCGCGAGACTGTCACAGCGCTGCTCCAGCATCCCTCGGTTCGCGCCATCTCTTTCGTAGGCTCCGCGCCGGTCGCCAAGTACATCTATGAAACCGCGGCAAAGAACGGCAAGCGGGTCCAAGCGCTCGCGGGCGCAAAGAATCATCTGTTGGTGATGCCGGATGCCGATCTCGAACTCACGGTGAAATCAGTCCTAAGCTCCGCTTTCGGATCTGCGGGACAGCGTTGTCTCGCCGGCAGTGTCGTTGTCGCTGTCGGCGAAATTGGCGACAAACTGGTCCAGGAACTCCGAAAAGTTGCTGCTTCGCTCCGCATCGGCCCCGGCGCAATGGAGGATTCGGCGATGGGACCGGTGATCCGCAGCGAGGCTCTCGAACGGGTGAGAACTTACATCGATAAGGGTTTGTCGGAAGGCGCTGAACTCGTGCTCGATGGCCGTACTTCCGAGATTGCTCCCGGCAATTCGGGCTATTTTCTGGGACCTACGATGTTTGACGGAGTTCGACCTGACATGAGCATTGCGACGGATGAGATCTTCGGCCCCGTGCTCTCCGTGATTCGCGCCAAAGATCTCGATCAGGCTCTCGCTATCGTCAACCGCTCGAAATTCGGAAACGCCGCAAGCATCTTCACGCGCAGCGGAGTTGCTGCCCGCAGCTTCCGCAATCAGGTTGAAGCAGGCATGGTAGGTATCAACGTCGGAGTTGCTGCCCCCATGGCATTCTTTCCGTTCGCCGGCTGGAAAGGTTCGTTCTTCGGCGACCTGCACGCCACTGGCAAAGACGCAGTAAGGTTCTACACCGAAACACGCGTAGTAATCGAAAAATGGTAGAGATTGCCGGAAGCCAGTTTGAAGTCGGGCCCTGACGTCAGGAACTCGACTTCGGCCCGTCTTCTGGACGTCGTCTTTCGGCGCTGTGAACAAGGCCAGTGAGAAAAGGCGTGTGCCAATTCGTCGTTCCTGGACGGATTTCGGCGTGATCGGGGCAGGCACGCCTTTGGCAGCACACGTGCTAGGGAGCACGCGCGTGCTTCATAAATGTCAATACCAGAGTATCCAATTATCAAGAACCTCAACAACATAGCAGCTATATGCAAGTGAGTACGTGCAAACCGTGGGTCGGCTGTGTTGCCCCGCGGCTGCCCGGGGACGCCTTCGAACGCCGCCGACTCTTCCTGCGACACTGGCTTGTTCTGAATCTAGAAATCTTCGACCGGCCTTGTTAGGTTCTCGAAAAATGCGGCTATCCTGTTTGCCAAAGAGGTTCGGTGTTCACCTTAATGTGGACGCTGTCCCAAGAATCGAGCCTCTGAGAAACACCTCATCCAAGCGAGGAAAGCGAAGCTTTGTTTGAAATAGGGCGCAATTTAGTTAGACGGGTCGCGACCGATGTTCAGGAACGGAGCGCGA
Organism: uncultured Acidobacteriota bacterium; assembly: GCA_963777415.1. GTDB lineage: Bacteria > Acidobacteriota > Terriglobia > Terriglobales > Acidobacteriaceae > JAEZPW01. The sequence continues at coordinate 240,514 of CAVZQL010000003.1, read as the reverse complement.
TCATCGCGGATCCGGTCGCGGCAAAGTGGTTTGCGGTGTATACCACGCCTCGCCACGAAAAACGCGTGGAAGAGCACTTTGCCCAGCGCCAGATCGACTCATTCTTGCCACTGTACAACTCGCGGCGGCGCTGGAAGGACGGTTCCAAGGTCCTCTTGTCGCTACCGCTATTCCCCGGCTATATCTTCGTTCATATTAGACGGCAAGAGCGGGTACGAGTACTGGAGGTGCCGGGGGTGTTGTCCCTGGTCGGCAACAGTCGGGAGTTGAGCCCCTTGCCCGAAGATGTAATTGAGGCGTTGCGCACCGGGCTTCATTTGCGCAAAGTCGAGCCTCACCCTTATTTAGTCGTCGGGGAGCGGGCGCGCATTAAATCAGGCGCCCTGGCCGGCATGGAAGGCGTGCTGCTGCGCAAGAAGAATTGTTTCCGCGTGGTGCTCACGCTCGACCACGTTATGCAGAGCGTAGCTGCCGAAGTTGATGCTGCCGACTTGGAACCGCTCGGACTGCCGTCCAATCGTTTTGCCACCAACTAATACGCAAGGACAACCGATGAACCAGGGCTCAGCTGCGCAAGAGCGGATTCTTGCAGCGACTCATGTGAACTCCGCAGTCAGATTGCAGGCCATCCCAGTGCTGCAGTTGATGGTAAAGCGCATCATCGATGTGCTTGCATCCGCTTTTGCCCTGGTTGTGCTTGCGCCCGTGGTCGCAGTGGTGACTGTGGCCATCAAACTCGATTCAGAGGGTCCTATTTTCTACCACTCGACGCGGGTCGGAGAAAAGGGACGAACCTTCACCTGCCATAAGTTCCGTACCATGGTAATCGATGCGGAGCAGCGCAAGAAGGCGCTTGCTCATTTGAACGAGCGCGATGGGGTGCTGTTCAAGATTTCGAACGATCCGCGGATCACTCGCATTGGGCGATTACTGAGGAAGTTCAGCATCGATGAAATACCGCAGTTTTGGAACGTGCTGAAGGGCGATATGAGTCTGGTCGGACCGCGTCCACCGGTGCCCAGGGAAGTGGACCAGTACCAACTCGAACAATTGCGGCGTTTGGATGTGGTTCCGGGAATCACCGGACTGTGGCAGGTAGAGGCCCGGCAAAGTCCGTCCTTCGAGGACTACATCAACTTTGATCTCGAGTATGTCGAGAACTGGAGCATCTGGCTCGACTTCAAGATCATATTGCGCACTGTTTTGGTTGTCCTTGCGGGGACGGGGCGTTGACAGATTCAACTGCGTCCTTCAGCAGCATTCTCATCTCGCTTAGTACGCGTCATTCAGACTTTTCAACCATTCAGGTTTCGTAGCGGAAACGATTGCGGGAATTCCACCCTAACCGCAGGGGTTACAAGACAAGATCGCGGTCTATTAATAGTTTAGCCAGACTTGAGGAAGAATTGTGAGCACATCTGAAATCACACAGGGCGTTAGAAGTGCGTTGGCAGTAAGCGGCACACAGGATGCGTTGACGACGAAGCATCTGTGGTATGTCCTTGTACGTCGTCGTTACATTATCCTCGGGGTTGCACTCGCGTCTATTCTTCTAGTCGGTACGTACTGCATATTCGCTCCTCGACTGTATAGGGCGACCGGTACGGTGCAGGTAGAGAAAGAAAGCTCGGATGCCCTGGGACTGGATGCCCTGATGAGTGGAGCAGGGGGCAGTTCCGACGCTCTTGATGGAAACATCAATCTTCAGACCCAAGCGAAAATTCTTGAATCTGACACCTTAGCGCTGAAAACGATCAAGGATCTCAAACTCGAAGGCACCGAGGACTTTCAATCGGGGAGCAACTTGGTTCTGCGAGTTGTTGAACTATTGCATTTGACCGGTCCGACGGAGGACCCCAATCTTCCCTTGGAGAATGCACCGCGCAGGCGCGAGCGTGTGCTGGAAATTTTTGGTAAGCACCTTTCCATAAACTCCGTGGCTGGTACTCGTTTAATCCAGATCGATTACCTCAGCTCCGATCCAGATCTCTCCGCCCGGATCGTTAATGGCATGGCGCAGGGGTTGATGGACTACACTTTTCAGACGCGCTATGGTGCAACCGCAAAAGCTTCGGAATGGTTGAGCGGCCAACTCACGGACTTGCGGAAACAGAGCGAGAACCTGCAGGCGAAAGTGGCTCAGTTGCAGCGCGAATCCGGAGTTTTCAGCCTGGGGAGCATCGATGCTCAGGGGCGTGAGCAAACGTATAGCGCCACCATCGACCGTCTGCAGCAGGTGACTGCGGCAATGAACCAGGCAGGCCAGAACCGTGTTCTGAAGGGGGCGATTTATCAGGCGGCAAAATCAGGCAATGCAGAGATGATTTCCGGCTTAGGTGGGAGTGCGATGTCAGGCGGATACCAAGGCATGGGCAATTCTCTTTCCGTCATTCAGAATCTGCGACAGCAACAGGCGACGCTGCAAGCGCAACTGGCACATGATGAGGCGAAGTTCGGACCGGCGTATCCCAAACTGGCTGAGTTGCGGAGCAACATATCGGGTCTTGAAGAAGCGATTCAGCAGGAAGGGAAGCGTCTTACCGCGCGGGCCAAAAACGACTATGAAGTTGCTATCGCATCCGAGGCCGATATATCGAAGCAGTATGAGGCGTTGAAGAGGCAGGCGAATGTGCTGAATGACAAGGCGATCGAGTACGCCATTGTGCGTCAGGAGGCGGAGCAGAGTCGAGGTTTGTATGAGGACCTGCTGAAGCGATTGAAGGAAGCTGGAGTGTTGGTGGGACTTCGTTCTACAAATATTACCGTAGTTAGTCCCGGTCGGGTGCCGGCCAAGCCAGCGAAGCCATTGGTTGCCCTTTATCTTGCGGGGAGCTTGATTGGTGGACTATTGCTTGGCTGCGGTGGGGCTTATCTGGTCGATTTGTGGGACAACACGGTCTACGACATCAATATGCTTGAGCAGTCTTTTGGGCAGACAATGTTTGCCATTATCCCCGCGTTTACCAGACTGTTGCCCACGAGCGAAGCTGGACAATTGCAGTTCAAGACAGAAGGGCAGGAAGACAGCTCCGCTGAGAACGGCGCCGAAAACAAGATTCGTCCGAAAAGCCTGGCTGTGCTCGAATCGCCGCGTTCACCTTACGCCGAAGCAATCCGTGCCATGCGTACTTCCCTTATGTTTTCTCGCGGTGGTGCGCCACCGAAGGTTCTGCTTGTAACTGGCCCCGTCGGCGGTGAAGGGAAAACAACACTTTCCGCCAGCCTTGCCGTACTGCTGGCGCAACACGGCAAAAAGGTCCTCATCGTGGACACCGATCTGCGGCGGTCATCGCTGCACCTTTGTTTGGGTATCGCGTCGGACTCGGGCCTGAGCCTCATACTGTCCGGACAGACAGAACCGAACACAATTGTGCCAATACCGGAGTTGCCCGGACTGAGCGCGGTCCTGGCAGGTCCTACGCCGCCTTACCCGACTGAGCTGTTAGGGTCGGAACACATGAGGGACTTGATCGACAAATGGCGGGTGCAATACGACATCATTTTGCTCGACGGAACTCCCGTGCTTCCTGTAACTGACTCGGTAATCTTAAGTACGCTGGCTGATGTGACCCTGCTAGTCGCGCGATACAACATGACCGAGAGGCAGTCGTTGGAGCGTAGTTATCGCTTGCTGCAGTCACAAAACCCGGGCCAAAGAATCGGTATCGTCGTGAATGACATGAAACACGATGGGGAAGATTATTACAGCTACTATGGCTACAACCATTCCACCTATCACATGCCGGGAGACAAGCATGCGGATGCTTAGGCTGCTCCTTATCTCCATGCTGTTGGCCGTGCCAGCCCTCGCACAGCAAGAAAGTCTACTCATTGGATCGGGAGACATGCTGGATGTACGGTTCTTTGACACACCAGAACTGGAGCAGCACCTGCGCGTGACCGATTTGGGGACCATCCCTCTTCTGTTCGTAGGCGACCTGAAGGTGCTGGGATTGACTCCGTCCGCTGCGGCTCGGGAAGTCGAGCGCATTATGGTGGACAAACATTACATGCTCAATCCCCAGGTGGCGGTCACGGTAGAGCAGTATGCGACGCAGAGCGTTTCGGTGCTCGGACAAGTAAAGTCTCCGGGCGCTTTCTCCATCAATACGCCCCGCAAGATCCTGGACTTGCTGGCTCTGGCGGGTGGTCTTACGGACGTGGCGGATCGCCGGATCACTATTCAGCGACATAGTAATGCCGCCATAAGGGTCGACTACTGCTTCTCCAACCATTCGACTGACGCGTTGAATGATCAAGTCATGGTTTACCCCGGAGACACGGTCCTCGTGCCCAAGGCGGGCATCGTTTACGTTCTGGGAGACGTGGGGCGGCCCGGTGGGTATCCGATCACGAGCAACGATTCACGGATGACCGTTTTGCAGGCGATTGCTTTGGCGGCGGGCACGAACAAGACGGCAGCAATGTCAGAAGCGAAGCTGCTGCGCAAATCGACGAGCGGGTACCAGAGCTCGCCTCTGAAAGTAAGTGGCATGCAGAAAGGCAAAGTACCTGATGTTGTCCTGCAGCCGGATGACATTATCTATGTGTCGTCCAGTCATCTGAAGAATATCGTAATGTCCTCAAGCATTGTGGCGTCTACGTTGTCGGCAACGATCTACCATTTCTAGGACATCTTACATGCCCGCGCCCTTGTTCACGGTTGGCATACCCGTTTATAACGGAATGCCCTATCTGCAAGAGACGTTAGATAGTGTGCTGCGACAGACATATCGTGATTTCGAACTGCTCGTTATCAACGATGGTTCCAGCGATGCGTCTTTAGAGTATCTGCGCAGCGTAAGAGATCCGCGGCTCCGAGTGATCTCGCAACCCAATGCTGGATTAACGGCGACTCTGAACCGCATGCTCTCAGAAGCAAGCGCGCCGTGGCTTGTGCGGCTGGATGCGGACGATATTGCGTGTCAAGACCGGCTGGCATGGGTCGCGGAGGCAATTCACAAAAGTCCGGATGCAGGCATGTTCTTCTCTCGCGCCGTACATCATGGACACGCACGAGCCATAGCGGGAACGAGGAGCAGCGAAGGAGATCCTTGTGCGCTGCGCGATCTGACTCGTGCTGGGTATCTGTTGTCTATCTGTCATTCGAGTGCGGTGCTGAACGTCAAAAAAACCCGCGCGGCTGGCGGATATCGGTTTAACCTGCATGTCGAAGACCTGGATCTGTGGTGGCGCATGGCCCTGCACCACAGCGTCGTGTTTCTCCCGCGAGTCACGGTAGAGTATCGTCTCAACAATGCCAGCGTGTGTATCAACAACATGCAGAAACTCGCGCTCAACACACTGTACGTGCAATACCTCCTTCTTTCGCACTTGTGGCAACTCGCGCCAGAACCATATGACACGATCATCTCGCGTCTGGCGAGGCTAGTGGACACAGCACGTCTTCGCTACAGGGAAGACATGTGGTTTGCCGCGATTCACCTCAGCGAGCGGCAGCACGTTCATGCTTTGCCGCATTTGGCGGCAGCCATGATTCGGTCGCCGCGCCATTTCCTTTCGCGTTTTAGCTATCCATTGCGCCGCCAATCCGCATTTCGAGTAGGGGAGAATCCCGAGCGGTTTCGCGACTTGCGAACGCTATTGTGGCCGGGAACGGCGACAGCACACCTCCAGTCCTGATCGACCGCGTTCCAACGTAGACCTCAGAAAACACCATACGAGCACTGAAAAATAGGCTCAGACGCCCGCTATAGGTGCGCCCCTGAAGGCGAATCAAGACGACTTCCTCCGGCAGGCCCGCTGTTATGGGCCCAGCGCGACTCTGGCCTCCAGCCCGCTTTTACGACCAGGTGTGCTAATGGCTTCCTACTTTCAATTACATCCATACGCTTCGGATGCCCCGTTGAGGCGAATTAGAATTGGCGAGGCACTGGTGCATTCGTATTATTTCAACGAGGCAGTAGATGCCATTACGCATTACGCCGCCTCTGGCGCAGCGCCCGGCTACATCGTCACTCCAAATGCTCAACATATCGTGCTGCTGGAACGCGATAAGTATTTGCGTCAGATTTACTCCGCAGCGACTTTTGTTTTGTCCGACGGAGCTTCGCTACAGCTGGCCGCCAGGGTTTTCGGAGAGAAGATCCCTCAACGCATCACGGGTGTCGACATGTTCGAAGCGCTGTGCGCGCGTGCTGCATGTGACGGCCTCCGTGTGTTCTTGCTCGGAGGACGTCCGGGATCCGCTAACCGAGCGGCTGCCGTCTTGCAGCATCGGCATCCCAATTTAATCGTTGCGGGTACTCATTGCCCGCCAGTCGGCTTTGAGGAAGATCCACGAGAACAGCGGGAAGTCGAGGCTTGCATTGTCGCCGCAAAACCTCACTTGCTTTTTGTCGCGCTCGGGGCGCCGAAACAGGAATATTGGATGTACGAAAATCGCCGTCAACTAGGAGTACCGGTTTCTATTGGCGTTGGTGGCAGCTTCGAAATGGTTGGCGGTCTAGTCAAACGCGCTCCGCGGTGGGTACAGAACATCGCGTGCGAATGGCTTTACCGGCTATTGCTCGAGCCTAAGCGGCTGTGGAAACGATACCTGATTGGTAATTTGCGGTTTGCTTCAATTGTTTTGCGCCAGCGTTTTCATCCCAGCGGTCTTTTGCACGATCAGGTTCAAGACGCATATCGAGAATCAGCGGGCAGTGATGTCTCACGAACTGCTGCTGGAATCTTTCCTTAACGACAACGAAGGGAAAGTAGAGGGGTAGAGTTATCAACACGCAATATACTAGTTTCCCCTGGTCGCTGGTGCGCACGCCGTTTATCGTTCTGCTTCTCGTCTATTTCGCGACAAGCGGCCACCCCTTTATGATAAGTGACCAACTGGCCGGCCATTCGGCAATTGTATTTGGAATCGAGCGCGCAGAAACTCCGTTGGTCCGTGCCGGACAAGTCTGCGCCTGGCTGCTAGCGTGTCTTTTGATGCTGCCAAGGCTCGGGGTAATTGTCGATAGTTTTAAGCGGCATAAAATCCTGTTATCTATCCCGGTCATGGCCGCAGTATCTCTCCTTTGGTCCGCAGTTCCATTAGACACGCTGACTCGCGTTGTTTTTTTGCTTGGGACTGTATCGTTTGGATTGTATGTCGCGGAAGTGCTTGGACTGGAAGAGCAACTTCATCTTGTTTTTGCCGCAGGCTGCGTTGCCTCAGTCCTAAGTATTCTGTGCGTGGTGCTCTGGCCTCGTTACGGATATCAGTTTAGTGGAGAGTGGAAGGGAATCTTCCCCCATAAGAATACGGATTGGGTATTGCAGTCGTGTACTTACTCTCTCCAATATTCCATTTAAGGAAACCCGGCTTGCTTTGGAAGGCAATATCGTGCTTGTGCGCAGTGCTGGGCTTACTGTTGCTGATCAAGTGCGCTTCCAGAACCGCCTGGTTGCTGGCGGCTTTTTATATTGCTTATGTTGTTTTCATCAAAATCTTCGTGCGGATGAGCAGCAAAAGGGAAGCATGGCTGTTCGCGGCTGTTTGCTTATGTATCGTCGTCGCAGTCGTTTCCGTAGCAGCGCTGAATGTCGCGTCGATCGCGGATCAACTCGGGAAGGATTCGACTCTGACAGGCCGGGCGCAAATTTGGCACGCGGTAATGAGCGCTATCTCAACGCACTTCGTTCTAGGCTACGGGTACGGCGGCTTCTGGCAAGGAGGCGACGCGGCAAACATAACCGCTGCTATCGGCTGGGGTGTTACCCATGCACACAACGGTTTCCTCGATTTGTCGCTGCAGTTGGGTTTGGTGGGCCTCGTACTGCTGCTCTGGACTCTTTTACGTGCCTTGCGAGATGGGCTTACGTGCTGCCTCTCGTATCCATCAGGTATTGCGGCGTGGTATCTGGGGATGATCCTTTTGATCATCGTGACGAATCTCGATGAGTCGAGTTTCTTTACCTACAACACCGCGTCTACGATACTCTTCGTGATGGCTTGCAGTGGATTGCGCAAAATCATCGCTGTCGGTAGACATCCCCTCGGCAATCCTCGTTTGCTCCAACAGAACTGACCGTAGCGCATACGAATACGACATTGTGTACTCTCGAGTTTGTTCTCGCCACTGGGTAACGCCAGCACAGTAAGATCCCAAACACTCCACAGACGTTCGGCTATTGAGCCCAGGAGTTAACCTCCGCTCCTACGAACAAGCGGGCAGTACTGATTACCGGCTATTATGCGAATACTTACAATTGTTGCCGAACTGACTCTTGCAGGCACTGCACGGGCTGCGTATAACTTCTCGACTGCATGCGCCGAAATGGGGCACAACGTCGCCGTGTTGAATTGGAGAGCGTCCGGTCCTCGCCGGGATAGCTTCGTTCGTTCTGGCATTCCCGTATTCGGCCCCGAGAACTCGCACGAACGCCTTATGCATCTCGCCTTGGAGTTTCGGCCAGACGTTATCCATATCCATCGACGAGGCTGGGCCCGCAAGGCTGAGACCGAGATACTTTTGCGCTTGCGAAAGAGCGGCCGCCCCGTGTTGGAGACAAACGTTTTCGGTTGCGTTGATTGGTCGAGTGGTAGCGAGTTGATTGATGTACACCTGCAGCTTTCGGGATGGTGTATGTGGCGTTGGCGGCGATGCCACGGCGGGAGACCCGAACACACACCGGCTGCTGTCGTGCCATACCCGGTGGATATCGAACACTTCAAGCGGGTCAGCGATTCCTCCATCGCTGCGTTTCGGAAAGAATCTGCCCTGCCGGACGATGCTTACGTTTGCGGGCGGGCGGGCTTTCCTCGCGAACCGAAGTGGCACCCGTCGGTTGTTTCAGCCTTTCGTTGTCTCGCCGAGCGTGAGCCGCGTGCGTTTATGTTATTAGCCGAGCCCCCGCCCTCCGTGCGCGAGGCTGTGAAACGGCTTCCGCCTGGGGTTCGTGAACGCGTGAGATTACTCGACCTTATTACGTCTGACGCCGAGCTGTGCCGCTTTTACTCATCGTTAGATTGTTTTCTGCACCATGCGCGAATCGGTGAGAGTTTTGGCTTCGTGTTGGCGGAAGCAATGCTTTGCAACTGCCCTGTAATCGCGGTGAACCAACCCCTTCGGGATAATAGCCAACTCGAGGTGGTAGGGCATCTCGACGGCGGGATCATAGCGGGTAATGCTGCTGATTTTGGTGCTGCTTCGATCCACCTATGGTCTGATCCCACGTTGCGCGCCCAACTCGCGCAGCGCGCGCGCTCTCGCATTGTCCGTAGGTACTCGGCAGCGAATGTTGCAGCCAAATTTCTGAGAGTTGCTGAGCTCGCGCTTTCGCTTCCAGATCGTGTGGCACTTGGGGAAGCGCTGCTCGCCGATGCATCGATGCAAGCAGTAGTGCCAGACGACTCGATCATGGACACATGTCGCAAAACCTTCGGACGAACCAGCGCCAGCGAGCTGAATTTGTCGTTTCTCTTGCACCGCCCTCCTGTCCATCGGGCACACATGGCTTACAGGGGATTTCGATGCGAATAGCGCTGCTTACCTATCACTCGCTCCCAAACTATGGGGCTAACCTGCAAGCTCTGGCGACAACCAGGTTACTGCGCCGAATGGGCCACACCGTTTTGGTATACGACTGGTGTCCGCCGATATTAGGCGCGAAAATGGAAGTGCAACATTCGCAGGAGCAGCGAGACGCCTGTCGCAGCTTCGCCCAGAGACACTTGCCGCTCTCCCTTCCGGCCTCCAACGATAACGAACTGGTGGACATCACTGACGCGTTCGGAGCTGATCTGGTGCTGGTCGGCAGCGACGCTGTGTTTCACCTGGCCAGGCAAAGCCGGGGCCACAAGCTCCCCGAAACCATCACTTTTCCGAACCCGTTCTGGCTCGGCTGGCTGGACCGGTGTCGCCGCCGCCCTCTTAGCTTCGCGATAGCCGCTTCTGCCATGGGCACGGTTTTTCCGCTGCTGCCCTTGCGCACCCAGAACGAGGCGGGGCAAATGCTGCGAGCGATGACCGGGATAACGGTCCGCGACACGTGGTCCAGGGGCATGGTAGAGTGGCTCACATTTAACCGCGTACGCCCTGGAATTCTTCCGGACCCAGCGTTTGTCTTAAATGAGGTTCTGAGCCCCGCGGAGGTAGTTGAACCGCCAGAAGCTGCACCACAGTCGTACGTGCTCCTGGGCTTTAATAACCACTGTTTTCCCAAACAGAGTTGGCTTGAGACGATCACGGCGCTAATCCGCAAACGTGGTTTTAGAGTGTATTCTCTCCCAACCCACGGCTCAGCCCACTCGTTTGGTGACCGTGTGCTGCCCGACAGCCTTTCGCCGCTCGATTGGTATTCCTGGATTAAATATTCAGCCGGGTATATTGGACCTACCTTTCACACTCCCGTGTGCTGCCTTGCAAATAACGTCCCGTTTGTCAGTCTGGATTTGTCTCGCCCTGTGCTCCGCTGTCGCAGCAAAATATGGAACCTTTGTCAGCAGTGGGGCGAGACGGCACGGTACGTCGATTGTGGCCCCAGACTCAACGGATTGCCCTCACCTGCTGCGGTGGCAACGAAGCTGTTCTCCACGACAGCGCGTTCGTCACGCATAAACCCGGCGGAGGTTTCTTACGCGTTCACGACCGCCGTTGAGGACATCCTGCGCATGGCGCCGGAAGGCCTACGCTGAGATGGTAGCCCCTACGCGCATCATCGCGAATACCATAGCCTCCTACGCCAGGCTCTTTGCCCTGGCCTTGGTTGGACTTATCGCCACACCGATCGCGCTGCACGTTCTGGGCACCGTCGAGTTCGGTATCTTCTCAGTAATCGCCGGCAGCCTGGCAATGTTAATGTTCGTCAATACCGCGCTCACCACAGGTGCGCAAAGGCACATTGCTTACTCCCTCGGCGAAGGCAGCAAGGACGAAGCCGCAAGATGGTTCACGACAAGTTTGGTCGTCCACTCCGCTTTGGCGATGCTAGTCGCATGCGCGGCACTGCTCGGCTCGAATTGGGTCCTGCTTAAGCTCAACTTTCCAGCGGCACGACTTGCAACAGCGGCCTGGGTTTACCGCATGGTTCTCGTTGTCACGATATGCAATTTTATTTCGACGCCTTATCAGGCTCTCCTGATGGCGCATGAGTCCATAGTTGCTTTGTCGCTTCTCAGCATTCTCAGCGCCGTCTCGCTTGTTGCCGGCGTTTACAAACTCCACCTGCTTCATGGCGATTCGCTACTGTGGTACGCGGCGATTTACTCTTTTAGTCAGATTGTGATGTTTGTTGGTCCCATCTTCTACTGCCTGTTCCGATACCCAGAATGTCGCCGCCTGGCTTCAGACAACGCGCGGTGGCGCCGCATCGGAGAGTTGCTGAGCTTCTCCGGTTGGAATTTCTTCGGAGCGCTTGCGGCCATCGTTCGGGCACAAGGTCCGGCTATTTTGCTGAATTTATTTGTGGGACCGGTTGCCAATGCTTCGTATGGAATCGCGCTTCAGGTGAACGGATTTGCTACGAACGTCGGTTCGGGGGTGCTTCGCGCCACGACTCCCCCGATCGTGAAATGCCAAGCCGCCGGCAACCGGCGTGGTATGGCGGTCCTTTCCAACTTGTCCAACACCTTCGCCTTTGGTTCTCTCTGGGTTGCGATTGCGCCTGTCCTATTTGAAAGAGAGTTCTGCCTGAAGGTGTGGCTGCACGGCACTATCCCTCCGAATGCATGTGCGTTTGTGTCTTTGCTCTTAATCGCACTGCTGATCGACCAGCTTACGTCGGGCTTCATGGCATCCCTGCAGGCTACGGGGCGAATTGCAGGTTATCAATTGGTTGTGGGAAGCGTGAACTGCATTGCCGTACCAATCGGATACTTCCTCTTGCGTTCCGGTAAGTCTGCACCTTCAATACTCCAGGCGGGAATTGCTGGGGCGGTACTGGCTGGCCTTTGTCGCTTGGGTTTTGCGCAGAAGATTGCGATGATACCGGTGAGTGACTGGATTCGCGCCGTACTAGTTCCCACGACCGCATGTGTTGCGGTATCAAGCGCATCAATGCTGCTAGTACAACAGTCACTCCCGGCTGGACCGGTCCGGTTCGCCGCAATTGTGTTAGCCAATGCGATAGTGGCTTGCACTCTCATGTGGCAATTGGGGACTACGGAAGATCACAAATTCAAGATACGGTCTCTAGTCTCAGGGCGGCTGCTGCGCATATATCCCCGTTTTCGGAGCGCATCCTGACTCCGCGTAGGCCACCGCTTCTTCCAGTGAAATCTGTTTATGAACTTCAAAAACGCGACTATTGATTTGGTTACCTCGGATGCCTGTACGGGTTGTGCTGCTTGTGTGGATGCGTGTAGCCGGCGAGCGCTAAGCTTCAGTGCTGACGAGCAAGGCTTTTATCGGCCCCTTCTCGACCGGGCCCGGTGCACGGACTGCGGCGCGTGCTCACAGCACTGCCCGGTGCTGATTGACTGCAATTCTTCCGCGGACAAAGGCCAGCCTCGCGTTTTTGGGGGATGGTCAAATGACGATGCTGTCCGAAGTGCCAGTACTTCTGGTGGGATCGCCTTCGAGTTGGCCTCAAGCGTTCTGGCCGAAGGTGGCGTGGTGGTCGGGTGCGTCATGGGGGAGGACTGTCTCCCTCATCACCGTCTTATTACCACCAAAAGCGACCTTGGGCAAACGCAGGGATCGAAATATCTCCCTAGCCGCCTCGACGGGATCTATCAGCAGGTGGTGGCGGAAGCCAAGTGGGGTAGAAAGGTCTTCTTCACCGGCACACCATGTCAGGTAGCTGCTTTACAGGCTTTTCTCAAGGGAGCGGAACGAGAGAACGTCATAACCGCCGATCTCATCTGCTATGGCGTTCCGTCAACGCTGCCTTGGCGCAAGCATTTGCTGGAATCTTTTGAGGGCCGGCTCGAAAAGGTTGATTTTCGCGACAAGTCTTCGGGATGGTCGTCATCAAGCGTCAAGTACACCCTGGCCGATGGCAGTATCGTTCGCCGGCAGCCCGGTCTGGACGCCTTCGTTTCAGGCTTCCATGCGACGGCTTTCCATCAGCTGATCTGCCATGCTTGTCCATTTGCGAAATTGCCCAGGCAGGGTGATCTTACCTTGGGTGATTTCTGGGGCGTTCCGGCTCGATGGAAGGACGAAAGAGGCGTTTCGGTGATCGTGGCATCCACACAGCGTGGTCTGCGGCAGATAGAGCGATTGCAGGAAGCAGCGCGCATAACACTTTTCGCTACCGCACCGAAAATCGCAGCGGCTGCTAATCCTCGCTTAACGAGTAATCGCCCAGTCGAACTCCCTTACAAGCGCCGGGATGAGGTCTTGCATCGGCTTATGGGCGGTGAGACGCTGGCGTCTGTTGCAAAGGTCTACCTGCCCAGCCGTGGCAAGCGACTTCTGAAGCGTGCCTTTCCACAAGTAGTCAAGATGTCAACCCCCTCCATCGGCCAAAACCTTCGTAAGCTGCTGATGTGCAAGCAAATATAATTTCTCCACTCCTGTCGGGTTTCCCCCCGCAAATTGCTAAAATGTAAGTAGATGGAAACAAGAACCCAGGGTTACCAAGGTAATCTGATGCAGATAAATATCTATTTATCAACGAGTTAGACTTGGCTTCGCCAACCTGAAACGATAACCCCTTTGATTGCAATACTTACGAATTTTCCCATAGGGGTACCCAAGGCAGCTGGGTTACACCCGGGCCCGAGAACATGCGTCCCAACTGTCATCCCAGCGTGGAACAGATACAGCAATGCCGGGAACCGCTCTAAGACGTGCACACGTCAAAGCCTATGAAGCAGGCTTGGGCGCAGGCTTGGATGTTGGCTTGGGGGTCGGCTTCGCTGCGGTCTGTCCGGATTTCACGATAGTGAGCTTCGTGATCCTGATGTCGGTCAGAGGACGGTCGTTCATGCCGCGGGGCGCACTTGTGATCTTCTTAACGATGTCGGGGTTGTCGCACTGGCCAAAGATGGTGTGACGTCCGTTGAGATGTGGCGTGGGAACTTCGGTTATGAAGAACTGCGATCCGTTTGTGTTCGGGCCGGAGTTAGCCATGGCGAGGCGGCCGGGCTGGTCGAACGTTAGATCGGAGAACTCATCCTTGAATTTATAGCCGGGATCGCCTGTGCCGTTGCCGAGCGGGTCGCCGCCCTGAATCATGAAGCCGGGGATCACGCGGTGGAAAACGGTTCCGTCATACAGCGGCTTGCCGTGCATCTTCGCCCCCGAGGAGGGGTTGGTCCAGTCCTTCGTGCCGGTGGCGAGACCGATGAAGTTTGCAACCGTCATCGGCGCCTTCTCAGGGAACAGCGTGCAGGTGATCTGGCCGGCGGTCGTGTTGAAGATCGCCTTCGGATGCTGAGCGGCCGGAGTGGTGGCCGCGCTCTTCGTAGTGGTGGACGCTGTTGCGGCCTTCGCTACCGGCTTGGTAGTCGTGTTCTTTGCGGTTTGCGCCGGAAGCGCGAGTGCAATGAGGCAAGTTACTGCGAGGATTGCAAACTTACGCATGGAAAACCTCCAAATCAGGAAATCGCAAAAATGTAAAATCGGAAAATCGAAAAACCATGATACCCGATAGGGTTTAGGTTTAGCGATTTTCCGATTTTGCGTTTTTGCGATGCTTAGACTCTGAACAAGTCCTTGATCGCCTGCTTCATCACCTGGCCGCCAACGTCCGAGATGGACTTGGTGAGCGGGATGTCCTTCGGGCAGACCTCGACGCAGTTCTGCGCGTAGCCGCATTCCTGGATGCCGCCATCGCCCATCAGAGCCTGCAGACGTTCGCGTTTGAGGGCCTTGCCGGTCGGGTGTGTGTTGAACAGGCGCACCTGGGAAATGGTGGCTGCGCCGACGAAGCCCGTGCCCTCGGTGAACTGCGGGCAGGCTTCCATGCAGCAGCAGCAGGAGATACAGCGGGACAGCGGATAAGCCTCATCCTGCTCTGCGGGCGACAGTCGCGGGCCATCCCCAAGCGAGTAAGTTCCGTCGATGGGAACCCACGCCTTGACGGCCTTGAGGTTCTCGAAGAGAACGCTACGATCCACCGAGAGATCGCGGACCACTGGGAACTTGGTGAACGGTTCGAGCTTGACCGGCTGGTCGAGCTGATCGATCAATGCGGAGCACGCCATGCGGGCGCGTCCATTGATCAGCATCGCGCAGGAGCCGCATACCTCTTCGAGGCAATTGGAGTCGTACACGATCGGTTCGGTCGGCTTGCCCGCGCTCGTCACCGGATTGACCTGAATTTCCATCAGGCACGCGATGACGTTGAGATTGGGCCGATAGGGGATGGAGAACTCTTCCCAGTACGGCTTTGACTGGGGATCCTTCTGCCGCTTGATCTTGATGATGACGTTCTTATTGTTCGCCATGACCTTTAGTCTTTGCCTCTTCGTTTTCAGCGCCAGAACCTGGCGCTCTGCGAACGCTTCAAGCCCCACCACCACCGAAAGCGCCGCTGATGAATAACACAATTCCGATGATTGAAATCAGATTGGAGTGCAGAGCGAAGCCGGTTGCGGCCAATCCGAGTCCAAGGAACCAGACTACCCGCATGATCGTCGTTTTTCCTGCCGTCGTACACTCCATCTCAATCTCCTAGTATTTGCGGGCGCGTGGCGGAATCAGCGACACGTCCACCGGCTCGAACTCGAACCGCGGCTCGTCGGCGTCCGCCGCGAAATACGCCTTCGTCGTCTTCAGGAAGTTGACGTCGTCGCGCTCGGGGAATTCCGGCTTATAGTGCGCGCCGCGTGACTCATTGCGCAACAACGCGCCCTGCGCTACCACACGCGCCAGTTGCAACATGTTGTAAAGCTGGCGGGCGAAGGCGAAGGTCGTATTGGCCCACATCGTCTTGTCGCTGAGGTTGACGTTCTGGAAGCGTTCCAGCAATTCGCACAGCTTCGGGTCGGTTTCCTGAAGCAGCTTGTTGTAGCGGATGACGGTGCAATTCTTGGTCATCACTTCGCCTAGTTCGCGCCAGATGCGGAACGGATTCTCAGTGCCGTCATTCTTTATCAGCTTCTGGTTGAACTCTTCCTGACGCTTGCGCTCGGCGTCGAACGCTCCATTGCCCTCGATCGCCTTTACGTTGCGCGCGTACTTGACCGCTTCCGGACCGGCGATAAAGCCGCCGTAGATGCACGACATCAGCGAGTTCGCGCCCAGGCGGTTCGCGCCGTGGATCGAGTAGTCGCACTCGCCCGCCGCATACAGGCCAGGGATATTCGTGGCCTGGTTGTAATCGACCCAGAGACCGCCCATCGTGTAGTGCATGCCGGGGAAAATCTTCATCGGCACGTCGCGCGGATCGTCACCAACGAACTTCTCGTAAATTTCGAGAATGCCTTCAAGCTTCTTGTCGAGCACCTTGCGGTCGATGTGCGTCAGGTCCAGATAGACCATCGGCTGGCCATCGACGCCGAGTTCATGCTCATACACGACTTTGAAGATGGCGCGCGTGGCGACATCTCGTGGCACGAGGTTTCCGTACTTCGGATACCACTCTTCGAGGAAGTACCAGCGCTCGCTCTCGGGGATGCTCTTCGGTTCGCGCTTGTCCCCCTTCGCCTTTGGAACCCATACGCGGCCACCTTCGCCGCGGGCCGATTCCGACATCAGGCGAAGTTTGTCTTCGCCCGGAATCGCCGTTGGGTGAACTTGTATGAATTCGCCATTCGCGTAATACGCGCCCTGCTGGTAGAGAGCGGACTGCGCCGAACCGGTGCATACGACCGAATTCGTTGACTTGCCGAAGATGGCGCCGATGCCGCCGGTCGCCATGATCACGGCGTCGGCAGGGAACGTTGCGACCTCCATCGTGCGCAAGTCCATCGCGCAAATTCCGCGACATGCGCCCTGCGAGTCGAGAACGGCAGAGAGGAACTCCCATCCTTCGTACTTCTTTACCTTGCCGTCGGCTTCATGCCTGCGCACCTGCTCGTCGAGCGCATAAAGAAGCTGTTGACCCGTGGTCGCGCCGGCGAAAGCAGTGCGGTTGAACAGCGTGCCGCCGAAGCGGCGGAAATCGAGTACGCCCTCCGGAGTGCGGTTGAAAGGCACCCCCATGCGGTCGAGCAGATCGATGATTCCGGGTGCCATGTCGCACATGGTCTTTACGGGAGGCTGGTTCGCCAGGAAGTCGCCGCCGTAAACGGTATCGTCGAAGTGGTTCCATGTGGAGTCGCCTTCGCCCTTTAGGTTCTTGGCCGCGTTGATGCCGCCCTGAGCGCACACGGAGTGGGAACGTTTGACCGCTACGATGGAGAACAGGTCAACCTGACCGCCCATCTCCGCGATCTTGATCGCAGCGGACAAGCCTGCGAGTCCGCCGCCGACAATGATGATTCTTGGATTAGCTGCCATTTTCTTCGGATCTTATGCTCGCGAGCAGCGCATGGCTGCTCCGAAAAATTGTTCTAGTTCTAGTGTTGAACTTGCGCCTCTGCGCCTTCGGGCGACACAACGGTAATCGGTTGCTGCGGATAACGGAAGAATGCCGCAAGGCTAACCAGCCCCATCCCCGTGAGCCCCAGTCCGAGAGCGAGGCACACGACGCCGAATCTCTGGCGTGCCTTGGCTCCGGTCGTGAATCCCCACTTGGCGGCGAAGAGCCACACTCCGTACGCGAAGTGCCACGAGGCCGCGATAATTCCAATCGCGTAGAACGCAACCATCAGCGGGTGTCCGAACAACTCAGCCTGCACCTTGCCGAAAGCAGCGCCCGGATTGCCCGGAATATGCACGCCCATCCACCGCATCGTTGTGGAATGGTAGGCGATGTAGATCAGCGTAATGATGCCGGTCCAGCGCTGCGCCGTGTACATCCAATTGCCAATCCAAGGATATTCGGCGTTGTTCGAGTCGCCGCGCCACCATATGTAAATCCCGTAGAACGCGTGAAAAGCTATCGGGATATAGATGAAGAGGACCTCGATCGCGACCAGGAAGGGAAGTCCGGTCAGGAACTCGACTTCTTTGGTATATGCGGCCGGGCCGTTCGGGTTGGTTGCGAAAGCATTCGAGAAAAAATGCTCGAGCAGGAATACGCCGATAGGGAAGATGCCGCTCAATGAATGCAAGCGGCGCCAGAGGAACGAATTGCCTTGCCCGACCCTAAGAGGCGGTACTCCGGCTGGAATCCTGGCCGAGCCGCTCTCAGCCGGACGACTGGCTGATGTCGCCACTGAACAACTCCTTGGAGAACATTGTGAAACTACACCTGATTATTGGCTGCTTGAGCGTGAGTGTCAAGATTGCATGGGTCACGCTGAACAGTGATAAAGATCACGAAGGTTGTTGCTCTTCAACAAAGACAGCCGTTCTCTTCGTACCACTTCAAGAATTTTCTGAACGCCTGGCCGCGATGGCTGACTGAGGATTTCTCCTCGGGCGTCAATTCGGCGAATGTCTTATCGAGGTCGCGTATGCGAAAGAGGGGATCGTAACCGAATCCGCCCCGCCCTTGCTCCCGATGGATAATGTCGCCGTTGACCTCGCCATGAAAGACCGCTAGTAAACGGCCGTTGCGGGCGACGGCGATCTTGCAGACGAAGCTTGCGGTGCGGTGGCCGTCAGGAACGTCGATGAGTTCGCGTAGAAGACGCTGGTTGTTGGCATCGTCCAGCGAGTTGCCGTGAACATCAGAGAAAGTGGATCGTTCGTCGGCGGCATAGCGAGCCGAGCGAACTCCAGGAGCACCTTGCAGCGCGTCAACTTTAAGGCCGGAATCGTCAGCCAGAACCATCTGGTTTTTGACGAAGCGGCTGTAATGCTCGGCCTTCTTGCATGCGTTGGCTTCGAAGGTGGGTGCGTCTTCTCGAGCCGGGTCTATTTGCGAGAAGTCGGGAATACCGGAGATTTCGATGCCGTGCGTGGCAGCTGCGGCGGCGAAGTCCCGCAGCTTGCCAGCGTTCGATGTGGCGATCAGGATAACGCGCTGCTTCTGTGTGCCGGAATTCATGGTGAGTTCGCATTGTACTCAAAGCGAGTGGAGAATGTAATTGAGATGCGTCACACTGCGTTGCGTATAAAACTCGACGAGGATATTCAGGAAGATTGCGTACAAAGTGTTCTCACCTCTTCCGCAAAATGCGGTCATGTGTTTATAATTGTTTTGCGGTCAGTCCTTTCGCATGTGCGCGCGTAGCTCAGTTGGATAGAGTATCTGGCTACGAACCAGAGGGTCGGGAGTTCGAATCTCTCCGCGCGCACCATTTCTTTTTTCCCACAATCGTTTTTTTCTACTTAGGCTGCGAAATACTTTTCCCAATTCGGGAACTCTGAAGTAGAATCACTCCACTTTGCGGCTCCGGGGCCCCCACGCGTTAGAGCAATGACTTGCAACCACGTGTTTTGCACTCGTGCACTAAGGCGCCCAGGGACCTCTGATAAGGAGCTGCTTTTGGATGTAATTGCCAGACTTGAGACGTTCTGATTAAGGAGATGCGATGCATAAATTGATGACATGCCTGTTGGTTTTCGGCCTGGTTACCACACCGGCACTTGCCAGCAGTCCCGCGAACGCAGCGGATGGTTCTTCCACAACCACAGCAATCAGCCCAGCCGAACTGCAGGAAATGAAGGCGCTACTCAAAGCTCAGGCCGAGGCGCTTCGAGAGCAGAAAGCGGCGGTTCAGCGCGCGGAAGAAAAAGTCCGCGAACTCGAACAGCGGTTGGGCGTGGCCCCGGTGGTTCAGCCCGCAGTGATGACCGTGGCGGCCTCGCCCGCGGTTGAGGTCGAGCCTAAGGCTGGCGCGAAACCGGAAAGCGCACCTCTGTACTTCCGAATCGGAGATGCGAAGTTTACCCCCGGCGGATTCCTGGATTTCGTCGGCTTCTTCCGCGGGACAAACTCGGGCGGCATCGCTACCTCGTTCGGGACAATCCCGTACAACAACCAGGTTCAGGGGCACTCTTCCGAAACGCGCCTGAGCTCGCAGGCCTCGCGGATCGCTCTAAAGATCGAAACCAACGCCGGTGCGAATAAGGTGCTCGGTTATGTCGAATCCGACTTTGTCGGGAACTCGGCGGCAAACCAATTTGTCACCAGCAACGCCATGACCTTGCGTATGCGCATGTACCTGGCAGACGTTCGGCGCGGCAAGTTTGAAATCATGGGTGGTCAGGCCTGGTCACTGATGACGCCTGGGCGCAAGGGACTCGCCGTTCTGCCGGGCGATCTGTTGATCCCGATGGTCGGTGACGCGAACTACCAAGTCGGATTCCCATGGGCGCGCCAGGCGCAGGTCCGCTTTACCTACCATGCGACAGACAACACGGCTCTGGCCGTCTCGATTGAAAACCCCGAGCAGTTCATAGGCAACACGGGCCCGTCGACATCGCCGGCCGAAGTGGCCTTTCCTTTCTCATACAGCGCTGTATTGACCCCGCAATTCGATGCATCGAACAATCAAAATACCCCAAACCTGCACCCTGATATCATCGTCAAGATTGCGCACGACCGCAAAGTCGGTACTCGCAATCTGCATCTTGAAGGCGGCGGTATCGCACGCAGCTTCAAGGTGAACAATCTTCAGGTTGGCAACCCCACCGGCATATTCACCAACCACACCCTGACCGAAGGCGGGCTCACCGCGGGCGCAAACTTCGAGGCCTTCAAGAATTTCAACCTGGTCAGCAACGCCGTTTGGGGAGCTGGCACGGGCCGCTACCTTGCCGGCCTTGGACCGGATGTGGTGGTTCGTCCCGTCACCGTCAGCTCCACGGTTACCGATGTCGCTCTAAGCCCGATCCACTCGGGATCGATTATGACCGGCTTCGAGTACCAACCGGTTAAGACCACTGTGATCGCCGCCTATTATGGGGGAGTGTACTTCGCGCGGAACTCGTTCGTGGACATAACGTCGCCGCTCGTAACCAAACCCTACATCGGATTTGGCGGACCCAGTTCGCCAAACTATAACAATCGCGCCATTCAGGAAGGCACATTGGCGGTCACCCAAACGTTCTGGAAGAACCCGAATTTCGGCGCCCTCCAGTTCATCAGCCAGGGATCGTACCTGACTCGCGCTCCGTGGTTCGTTGCAGCGGGCGCTCCCAAGAACGCCCACGTGTTCATGAGCACCGCCGGCATTCGCTACATACTACCGTAAGCGCTCTCCATTACAACCGCTCCGTCCGGGTGCTTCCTAGCTGTACCGGGCGGAGCGGTTTTTGTTGCGGTTTGCTTTTGCGCGGTTGCCAGAACTCCTCCACAAACCAGTACCCCCTGGCGAGTCATCCTGAGCCCCTGAGCGAAGACGAAGGGGCGAAGGACCCATGCACTTCGCCCGCAGCGCCACTGCTGCCGATGTCGTTGGAGATGTCAATAGCATCCAACTGCCAAAATCGGCGTAAGCTGCTGATTGCACGGCAAATATAATCTGCCTGCCTTTGTCGGGTTTCCCGTCGCGAATTGCTAGAATGTAAGTAGATGAACAACAATGAGCCGCGTTACCACGGTAATCTGAAACGATAAGTACTCGTACAATCAACGACTTACGCTTAGGCTCGCTAAGCTGATGAAGCAAGCCATGTAGAATCAGCAACTTACGATTTTCGCAAAAGGGGGAGGGTGCACCTGTCGCACCCCGAAACGTTATCTGGTTGTTTGAGAGAACAGCGGTGCCTCGTCCTCTTCGACTGCGCTCAGGGTCCTCGGGATGACAAAACTGTGAGCGGTGGTGGTAGAAGGTCGGCAGTGATGGTGGTGCGGGCGAAGTACATGGGTCCTTCGCCCTTCGGACTCAGGATGACTCGATTTGGGCGGCGGCGGTTTTCTCGAGACCTGCGCAGGTGAAGGCCTTTTTTAGGTTTCCGGTTTCAAGTTTCGAGTTTCAGATGCAAGCATCGTGCTTTCGTCTTCGGAAACTTGAAACTCGAACTCGAAACTGTTTCTAGGGGTTACGTTTTTTTGCCGCGCTGGGTTTGGCCGAGGTCGCGGTGGCGCCCATCTTGTGGAGCTGATCGCGCGCGGTCTGGGCCTCGATTGAACGCGGATAGCGTTGAATCAGGCTTTGCAGTTCGCGTGTGCCGGACTGCTTGTCGCCTAACTGGATGAGCGCGAGTCCTTTCTTCAACTGCGCGGCCGCGGCTTTGTTCCCCCCGGGATATTGCTCCAGGACTTTATCGTAGTCTTTCACCGCTCCCTGAAAGTTGCCGTTGCGGTACTCGATGTCGGCGAGGTAAAACTGTGCGTTGCCGGCCAGGTCGTGCGTAGGGTAGTACTTCAGGAAGTCGCTAAATTCGCTCGTGGCGAGGTCGAGATTGTTGGCGTTGTAATCGCGCAGCCCGTTGTTATAGAGCATGTCGGGCGGGGGAGCTTGCGTTTGCGGCGCAGCAGTACCGGCGGGTGGGGCGGCAGGAGCGAGGTTCTGCTGCTGCTGGGCGAGTTGGTCGATCTGCGTGCTGATCTTGGCCAGTCGGCCCTTGAGTTCGTCGACGCTATCGTTGAGCGACTGTATCTGGCCGGAAAGCTGATCGTTTTTTCCGGAAGCGTCGGTGTGCTGCTGGTTGAGCGCCTGCTGCAGAGTACTCATAGCGGCAACGATCTTGTTCATGCTGTCGGTATTCTGCTCTACCAGGTTACGCATGACGCCCATCCGCTCGTCGAACGACTGCTGCATGCGGGCCATCTGGTCCTGTAGCGCCTGGACCTGCGTCTGCAACTGCACCATGTCCTTGTTCACGGCAAAGGACGGAGTGGTTGCGAGGGCGAAAAGTGCGATCAGAAAAAAGATTCGCGTTTTCATAACAGTCTTCCTGATTAGATGCTCGAACAGGTATTTAGTATTTCGTATTTAGTATTCCTTATGTGAGGCGTCTTAGGCAAATGTAGAACGGCAAACGGCCCGGCATGAAGCCGGGCCATTTCCGCTACTACCGATCAGACTTCCTCTACGTATTGCTATTTCTGGCCGAAGACGAAGTGAGCGCGGCGATTTTCCTGCCAGCACTGTTCGTTGGATTCGGTGCAGAAGGGCTTTTCCTTCCCGTAGCTGATGGTCTTGATCTGACTTGCGTTGACGCCCATGCCGACCAGCGCCGTCTTGGTCGCGTTGGCGCGATTGTCGCCGAGCGCGAGGTTGTACTCGGTTGAGCCGCGCTCGTCGCAGTGTCCTTCGATCGTAAACGTGAACGACGGATGCTGCTTAAGGAACTCGGCGTCGCCCTGCAAGGCCGCCTGCGCGTCGGGCCGAATGGTGTAGGCATCGTAATCAAAGTAGATGTCCTTGACATTCTGGGCGAAGAGTTGCTCGTCCGTGACGCTCGGTGCCGGAGGTGGCGGAGGCGGCGGCTGCGTGACGGTTACGCGCGCAGTTGCGTCCTGAGTGCCGCCCGGACCCTTTGCGGCGAGGCGATAGGTGGTCGAGTCAGCGGGCGAAACGGTCTGTGAGCCATTCGGCTGCACGGGGCCGACGCCCTCGATGCTGACGTCGGTCGCGTCCGTCGTCTTCCAGGACAGAGTCGTGGACTCGCCCTTCATGATCGTCGCCGGACTCGCGGTCAGCGAAGCAGTGGGTGCTGGCGGTGGCGGCGGTGGCGGCGGCGGTGGTGGGGCAACTTTCTTCTTGCAGGCGCCGAGCGTCATGATCAGGGCCAGCGCGACTACAAGAGTGACCAGATTCAGCTTACTTTTCACCTCTATCCTCCATAACAGGCCCGGTCGCGAGGCACGCGAAGGAGCCAAAACTGGGGTCCCCGCCCGTCGGTAGGGGCCCGAAGTGCGGCGATCACTCGCCAGGGGAACGTTGCACGACTCCATGGTCGCAGGCTTACAGCTACTCACACCTACTCTGACTAGAACCTATCGGAACACGAAACGTTGCGCGTTTCCAGAAAAAAGTAAGGAATCACTTACTTAAAGCTCCAATTTGGCTGCGAATTCTTGCCTGCGAACGTCAACTGCTTCTGCTGACTGCCATCGGCCAGCATGCCCCAAATCTGTTCGCCCGCCTGAAAAACGATGTGACGGCCATCAGGCGACCAGGACGGGAAGTCGTTTCTGAGCCCGTTATGGGTCAGTTGAACGAACTGCCGCGTGGTGATGTCCATGACGTAAATGTCGGAAGCTCCGGGCGCACCGGGGCCGTAATGACGAATCCACGCAAAGGCAAGAAACTGGCCGTTGGGCGACCACGAGGGCGAGACGGCGTACCCCTGGTCGGTCAGGCGCTGATCGTTGGTTCCGTCGTCGTCCATCGTGTAGATCTGCGGCAGGCCGGAGCGTCCGCTGACCCAGGCGATCTGGGAATTCGTCTTAGGATTCCAGACGGGCGAGACGTCGGGGCCTTTGTAGGCGGTGACGCGGCGCAAATTGCCGCCGTTTGCGTCGACGACGTAGATCTCGGGATCGCCGGTGCGGGACGACGAAAAGGCGAGCTTCGCACCGTCTGAGCTCCAGGCGGGGGAAAGGTTGGTCCCACCGAAGCGCGGGAAACTGACGAGGCGGTTCAACTCGGTGGACCAAATCAGAATGTCCCAGCCGCCTTTTGCCATCGAGGAGAAGGCAATGCGCGAACCATCTGGCGACACGCGCGGCGAAAGGGAAATGGAATGCAGGTTGGTGATTTGGCGCTGGTTGGCGCCGTCGTAGTCCATGGCCCAAACTTCTTTGCTGCCGCTACGTGAGCTGACGAAATAGATCGTACTCTCGGTGATGCCGGAGATGCCTCCGCCGAGACGGAAGATAATTTCGTTGGCGAATTCGTGAGCGATCTTGCGCGCGTTGTTCGGGGTGGCGGTCTCGCGATACTGCTTGCCGAGCACCTGTGGCGAGGCCGTGTTTTTGACGTCGTAGAGCCAGCCGAAGATTTGCAAATTGTTTTGCGGATCAACTCCCAGGCTGCCGAAGGCGACCATGGCGGCGTTCGGAGGAGGATTGCCCCACGCGTCCAGCTTTACTTCTTGGGGCGAGCCGGGAACCTGCAACGGATAGAAGCTCTTCGACACGATGTCGAAAATGCCGGCGTTTTCCAGGTCGTTGAAAAGCGTGTCGTTGAACGTTTTGGCAAGGTCTCCGGGATTGCCCTGAGTCACCTTGAAGTCGGGCACGGCGATGCGAAGCTTCTCGACTCCGAGGCCGGTACCGGTGCGAATCCAATCCTGCGAAAAGGCCAACGAGCTAATAAGAAGCGCGGCGAAAAGTATTGCGATGAGTCTTTTCATTTCACCTATTCTGCGTCCCCACACAAGCAAAACAAGCTTGTGTGGGCCACCAAGTTGTCTCGGCGCTAGCGCCTGTAATCAAACCAAAATTCTACATTGACGCTGCCGCCGCGATAATCCGGAGGCAGCGGGCCGAAAGTATCAATGCGTTGCAATGCGCGAACGGCCGATTGATCGAGCGACGGCACTCCGCTGGATTGAGAGATTGTCACGTTCTTAGGCTGACCGCTACGCGTTATCTCAAAAGTTATGTAGGCCCGGCGACCGCTGCTGATGTTCGGATCAACTTCATACTTGAGCCAGTTCTCGGAAACCTTCTGGCGTACGACCTGGACATACCATGCGTACTTGCTGCCGAAATCGCCACCGCCGCCGGTAAAGCCGAATCCACCCTTTGCGCCACCGGCACTAAACGTGCCGTAAGGGCCGCTGATGGGGCCACCGGCGCCGTAGGGAATCACGTTGGTTGCGGTCTGAACAGGTTGCTTGGGCTGAATCTTGGGTGGAACGACCGTGTGCGTGCGATCGGCCTTTTTTGCGTCACGCGAGGGGATGGGGATGGCCTTCGGCTCGGGCTTCTCTTCTACTTTCGGCACCGACTGCGTGAGTCCTTTGGACTCGTTTGCCAGAATGTTGGTGCTCTCCGGATTCACGTTGGGCAAGGGAATGCTGCTGACGAGGGTGGCGCTCATCGCCCCGCCACCGCCCGTGCCGCCCCAGCTTTCGTGGTGAAGACTCCCAAGGATTGTGGCGTAGAGCAGTATGCCGCCGAACAGGGCTACATGCAGTCCAAGCGAAACCACAAGGGGTTTTGAGAACTCGGCGCGTTCGGAATAGATGTCAGTGCTTGGCGGCATTCTCATCCATGGGTTGCGTGACGATGCTGACGTTGGTGATGCCTGACTGCTTGACGGCGTCCATCACGGTAGCGAAGGCGCCGAACGGAACGTCCTGATCGGCACGGATGAAAATCGATTGGCGCTCGGGATCGCGCACCTTCTGCTGAAGCGTGCCGGCGATCTCGTTGATGTTGATCGGGTCGTTGCCGAGATAGACGCGCTGCTTGCGGTCAATGCTGATGACGAGGCGCTCCTCGGTGATCTCCTTGACGGTTTTCGTCTTGGGCACCTCGACCTCGATGCCGCTCTGGAGGATCGGCGCGGTTAGCATGAAGATGATCAGCAGCACGAGGACGACGTCCACGAAGGGCGTGACGTTGATGTCGGCGAGCGCGCGGCGACCGTGTCCCCCGCTACCTGAAATCATTGCCATTGTCAGCCTCGATACTCCGCCTCGGCGACGGCGCCGCGTTGGGCGGGCGATCCCTGGGGAGTGCGCTCAATCACGTTCAATAGTTCGAGAGAGAAGTCGTCCATGCGCGAGCCGAATTCGCGGATCTGATTGCCCAGCACGTTGTAGGCGATGACGGCGGGGATAGCGGCGAAAAGACCCATGGCAGTCGTGATGAGCGCCTCCGAAATGCCGGGAGCGACGGCGCGAAGAGTTGCCGCGCCCGCGGTGCCGAGTCCGTGGAAGGCGTCGATAATGCCCCAGACCGTGCCGAAGAGTCCGATGAACGGCGTAACGGCGCCGGTGGTCGCCAGCCAGGGCAGGCGGCGCTCCAGGCGTGTCATTTCCTCGGAAGTGGCGATCTGGTTGGCGCGCTGAATGGCGACGACCTTGCGATCGGGCGCGGTTGCCGCTGTCGATTGACGGCGGTATTCCTGAAAACCGCTCTCGAAAACGGAAACCAGGGGTGACGGCTTGAATTGCTCGGCAACGGTGGCGATGTCCTGCAAGCGCTGCGCTTTGCGGAACGCACGAATAAACCGGGCGCTTTGCGTGTTGGCGCGTCGAAACCCGCCCCATTTGGACACGATGATCGCCCAGGAGAAAACGCTGAAAACCAGGAGGATGATCAGGACGACTTTGGCAACCGGACCGCTATCCCAAACGAGGTTGACAACTTCGCCACCTATTGCAGCAGAAAACAAATAGAAGTTTGGCATTGTCTACTTAGAGGCTACTCTCCCGCGCCAATTTAGCGTGCGCAACGTCAAAGACGAACGACGCCGCACCCCCGGCGCGTACTTGCCTTGTCGATCAGGGCACCTGCAAAGCAGAATTATAGACCTCCGGATGATTCATTTCTAATCGAGCACTAACCTTAACCCTCGCGCGTCACAGCCGGGAGTGCACACGAAACGAAAAATTATGTCGGACTCAGTTGCACTGGGACCGGCGGGAGTGCGAAAATGCCCGTCTCTGCATATCGCCGATAGCGGTGACGGACAATCGAATTCTTGTCCTGGGCGGGTTCATTTGGCTTCTGTATACGGCGAAAACGATCAGAGCGGCGAGCTTTTGGGGGCGTGGCCGTGGAAGGGCATTTTGCGCGACCTTTTCATGTACGCGGTATGTGGCGTTTCCTATCTTGCCGTCGCGCTGCTCGCTCTTTTCTTTTTCGCGACGAATCGAACTCCCGCGGCGATCTGGCCCGCCACGGGCGTTCTCGTCGCGTTCATGCTCATCTTCCCGAGGCGGATGTGGCCGGGTATGGTGGCGGCTGCATTCGTTGCAGCTACGGCAGGAAACTTTGTCACGGGCAAGTCACTGCTTCTCTCGCTCGGGCTGGGCACAGTCGATGCCCTTGAGGGTCTGCTCTCAGGTGTATTGTTGACCGTTTTCGTCGGACCGCGCATCCGGTTTACGCGGTTACGCGAGCTGGCCGGTCTTGTGTTTCTCTCGGCGATCCTGGGCGCCGGGATCGCGGCATTTGGAGGCGCAGGAATCTTCAGGCTTGCTGGAGTTCCGTATTGGGACGCCTGGTACCTTTGGTGGCTTTCCCACGGTATTGGGATAATGACGCTGACGCCTTGCATCGTCTCCTGGAGCCGTGCTCGCGCGACCTGGCGGGATCTCAATTCTATCGAGAGAGCGGAGGCGATCCTTCTTCTTTGCGTTCTTACGTTCGTATCAGTATGGATCTTCGGCGGCAGGTCGTGGTCGTCGATGGCGCTTCCGTACGTTGTGTTTCCGCTGCTGATCTGGGCCGCGTTGCGGTTCGGAGTGCAAGGAGCGTCCGCCGCGGCGATGTCTCTGGCGGCGATTGCAGTCTGGTACACGAGCCATGGATTCGGGCCGTTTGCGCTGGTCGCGGGATCCGCGACCGAAAAGCTATTGCAAGTGCAATCTTTCATTGCGGCGGCTCTTGCTTGTTCCCTGGTGCCGGCAATCGTGATCGCCGAGAGGAAAGAGGCGGAAGACCAGCTGCGCCGGAGCGAGGCGCGACTTGGACTGGCGCAGGAAATCGCGGGCGTGGGAAGTTTTGTGGTGAACCCATCGGGTGTCGGCTCGCGCTGGTCGGAACAGATGTTTCGAATCATGGGGCGGGACCCCTCGGATAAAGAGCCCAGCTATCGCGAGTTCCTGACGTGGGTTCACCCGGAAGACCGGGACGCCGTGCAGTCGAGCTATGAGCAGATCTTTCAGAATGGTAAGCCGTTCGAAATCGATTTCAGATACGTCTGCCCCGATGGCGCGTGGAAGCAGTTGCACGCCGTCGCGCGTCCAGAAACGGACAAGCGCACGAAAGCGACCACCGCGTTTGGAACCGTGATGGACATGACCGACCGCAGGCGCATTGAGGAGCAATTGCGCCAGGCGCAAAAGATGGAAGCCGTCGGACGTTTGGCTGGAGGCGTGGCTCACGACTTCAACAACCTGCTCGGTGTCATCATGGGTTATGCCGAACTTGCAGTCGGAAACTTGAGTCCCGATGATCCGTTGCGTGGAAAAATCGAACCCATTTCGAAAGCGGCGGTCCGAGCCGCAAGTCTCACGTCGCAGTTGCTCGCGTTCAGCCGTAGACAGGTGCTCAAGCCTGAAGAACTGGATTTGAACCGCGTTGTTACGGATCTGGAAGCGATGCTGCGCCGCCTGATCGGCGAGGCTGTTGAAATTGTTATGGATTTGCAGTCTCCCCTCCCGCTGGTGAAGGCCGACCCGGGGCAGATGGAGCAGGTGATCATGAACCTGGCGGTGAATTCCAGGGATGCCATGCCCGAGGGCGGCAAGTTGCGGATACGCACGGCCCGGTTCTTCTGCCGTACCACGCCGGGGGGATACTCGGGGAGAATTCCCGCGGGCGAGTACGTGATGCTGACCGTGAGCGACGCGGGGCATGGCATGGACGCCGCTACGAAGGCCCACATCTTCGAGCCGTTCTTCACGACCAAGGAAAAGGGGAGGGGAACGGGTCTGGGCCTGGCGACGGTTTATGGCATCGTCAGCCAGAGCCACGGATACATTTGGGCAGAAAGCGAAGTAGGCAAGGGTACGGACATCCACATCGTGCTGCCCGTAGTGAAAGGCAAACGGAAGTGGAACGCCGTGGCGAGCCAGGACAAAGCCGGAACGTTACAGGACCGGAATGAGACGGTGCTGCTCGTCGAGGACGAGGTACCACTGCGCGAACTTATCGCAAGGATGGTTGCTTCGATGGGATGCACCGTACTGGAAGCGCGGAGTGGCGAGGAGGCGATTGCCATCGCCCGCGATCATGACGATATTAACGTGCTCCTCACCGACATTGCCATGCCAGAAATGGACGGGATCGAGGTGGCTAAGAGGGTCAACGAACTGAGGCCGGCAATCAAGGTGCTGTATATGTCGGGGTACTCGGACGAAGCGATCACGCGGGACAGCGAGAGCAAGGTGGAACTCAATTTCATCCAGAAACCTTTCCAACCCTTGGAACTGCGGAAAAAGCTGCACGAACTTATGGATATCCCACAGGACGCGCAGAAGTGAGAAGTCCGAAACGAGAAACTCGAAACTAGAAACTCGCCTTTCGTGGTATTCTGCGCTCGCCGACTATGCTTATCGAACTGCGCGTCGAAAACTACGCTGTCATTGACAACGTCGTAGTGGAGTTTTCGCCCGGGCTTAATCTGCTCACGGGCGAAACTGGCGCGGGCAAATCCATTCTGATCGACGCGCTCGCGCTGCTAATGGGCGAGAAGGCGTCGGCCGACGTGGTGCGCCACGGAGCGGAAAAGGCCATCGTCGCGGCGGTATTCGAGGCAGACCCGAAGACCGTGGGCGAGGCGCTGGAAGCTAATGGCATCGACCTGAACGGCTCGGAGCTGATCCTGCGGCGCGAGATCGCGGCCAACGGCAAGGGACGCGTCTTCGTCAACAATCAGCCGGCAACCGTGCAGGCGCTGAAACAGATAGCTCCAAGCCTGGCGGCAATCCATGCGCAGAACGAATCCATCATGGCCTTCGATGCACTGGCTCGACTGGGGCTGCTCGATGCCTACGCCGCGAGCGATCGCGAGCCTGTAACCAGCGCGTTCGGGCAGTGGAACTCGCTTCGCAACCAGATCGCCGAACTTCAGCGCGACGAGCGCGACCGCGAACGTCTGCTCGATCTGTGGCGCTTTCAGAAGAAGGAAATCGAAGACGCGCATCTTCAGCCCGGCGAGGACCAGAGTCTACTAGCGGAAAAACGCGTGCTGGCGAATTCCGAGAAAATTTATGGCGCCGCCATGAGCGCCTACGATTCGCTCTATGACGGCGAAAACTCCGCCACCGTGCTAATGCGCGCAGCCTGCAAGCAGGTCGAAGAACTTGCGCGCTACGACGCAAAGTTTGCAGAGCTCAAGGCCAGCCTGGATTCGGCGCGCATCATCGCCGAGGACGCCGGGGTCACGCTGCGCGACTACGCCCAGGGCATTGACGCCTCGCCCGAGCGACTGGCCGAGGTCGAAGACCGGCTGGCGTTTATCGAGCGGCTGAAACGCAAGTACGGCCAGACGGTGGACGAGATCGTTGCCTTTGCCCAGGAGGTCTCGCGCAAACTCGACCAGATCGAGAACAAAGACGAACTGCTCAAGCAATTGCGCGCCGATCTCGCTCGATCCTCCGTCGAGTATCTCAAGGCCGCTCGCGCGCTTTCGAAGCAACGCTATGAAGCGGCCAAGCGGCTCGAAAAACTTGTCGAGGCCGAAATCAACGACCTCGCCATGAAAGCGCGGTTCAAGATTGAAGTCTCGGGCTCGGACGACGAAGCCAACTGGACCGCCTCTGGCTTCGACACGGTGCAATACATGATCTCAGCCAATCCCGGCGAACCGCTTGGGGCGATCGAGCACATCGCTTCGGGCGGCGAACTTTCGCGCGTCATGCTGGCTCTGAAGGCGACAGTCGAGAGCGGGAAAGCCAAGTCTCCCCGCCCGGAAAAGACCCACGTTAGCTGCGCGAACGTGGGGCACCAAGCGAACCAACGACCGGACCACCTTCGCACCCTGGTCTTCGACGAGATTGATACCGGCATCGGGGGGCGCGCTGCCGAGGCCGTCGGACGCAAGTTGAAGTCGCTGGCGCAGAACAACCAGGTCCTATGCGTCACGCACCTGCCGCAGATTGCCTC
The DNA here is from genome assembly GCA_963777415.1 of uncultured Acidobacteriota bacterium. Lineage (GTDB taxonomy): Bacteria > Acidobacteriota > Terriglobia > Terriglobales > Acidobacteriaceae > JAEZPW01. The sequence continues at coordinate 208,942 of CAVZQL010000003.1, read as the reverse complement.
ATTCGCCGATCATCACTACCTGATCTCAAAGCACGAGTCCAACGGACGCACGCGCACCAGCGTCGGCCTGCTCGCGGGCCAGGAGCGGACCGAAGAAATCGCCCGAATGCTCAGCGGCGCCAAACTCACCCAGGAGTCGCTCAAGAATGCCGAGGCGATGATCAGGGCTGCGGGAAATTGATGAATTGATTCGGTCAGTGACGAGTTAACGACTCTGCTACTCCCACCCCCCATGTTGAAAAATCGCAAGCAATTGCATCTAAATGACTTATCGTTTCAGCTTCGCGATACCCCTATCTAACTCATTGAAACGGTGCGACTTATACGTTTAGCTCAATTCTGGTGTTTCACGCTGTGTCTATATACATTTTAACAATTTGGGCGGAGGAACCCGACACGAGTGGGAGCTTTATATTTGCCGTGTAATCAACAGTTTACATATGTTTGTGGCCGGTTGGGGGCTTGACACGCCCAACGGCGGCGGGGCGCAGAGGAAGCGGGGGTAGCAGAGGGTGCCAGCTAGGGATTAGGGGCGAGGGGCGAGGGCAGAAAGCGACCTTCGCCCCCTCCCTTTTGCCTTACTCCCTAACCCCTGATCCCTAGCCCCACTTATTTGCAAACTCGGATAGATTAGTTGGGTTGCTTGGGCGAGGGCGGCGGAACTGGTGGCGCCGGGCTATGGCCAGGTACCGGGGGCGTGGGCATTTGCGCGCCAGGCGTCGGCTGAGGAGTGGCCGGACCGAAGTAGGCGTCGTTGAGCGTGGGCGTAGCGCTCTTCAAAACGGCGTCCTTCTCGGATTGCAAGGTCTGCTGTTGCAGCTCTTGGGCGAGATTGTCTTTGACATCCGCAAACGGAATCGTGCTTTTCGAAATCATCTTGTAGATAACGGGGGTAGAGGATTCGGTTATCAGCTGCGAGACTTCGCCGGGTTTCAGGTCGAAGATGAAAGCGCGATTTGCAGGTACCTTCTCCTTTTGGATGGTGAACTCAACGGGAGGCATCGGCCCCTGAGCATCGGCCCCTTCGAGGGCTTCCTTTTGCAGCTTGTCGAACGGTTCGCCGGCGACAGCGCGTTGATGGAACTTCTCCGCCCGCGCCTTTTGCGCTTCAGCTTCGATGGGCTTTCCTTCGGCAGCTTTCAGCGGGGGAATAAAAAGCTGCTGGATTGTGGCCTGCTGGTACTTGTCGGCGTTGGCATTGTAGAGGGTCTGAACTTGTGCGTCGGTAGGCTTGGATTCCTTCTGCAACTGGCGGCCATAGGAATTCGCGAGGGCTTGCAGTTTTGCGATCTTCAGCATTACCTCGCCGTCAGGCGTGTTGAGCGCACCATTCTTTTCCCCCGCTGCCGCGAACGTCATCAATTGCGCGAACGTGCTGGCAGCTTGACGCTTCTGAGCAGGGGTGAGTGGAGGGGTTCCGGGCGGCGTCAGGGCGTTGATCATGCGCTCGAACTCAGCTTTGGTGATCTGAACCTTGCAGGGACCAGAGGCCTTGGACGCGTTAGGCAAGGTGGGATCGCAAACGCCATCAATGGTTATCACGGCCGCATTGTCCGGCACCGGCGCTGACGGAGCGCTCTGGACAGCGGCAGCGGGGGGCGCCGGGGGGGCGGATTGCGCCGGCTTGGTGGATTGCGCGAACGCAAGAGAGGTTGACAGCAAAATCAGGACGAACCAGCGAGTCCGCATGAGCGGGCCTCCAAGAATCAAGATAGCCATGGCCTGTTGCCGATGGATCCAACGCGAAAATCGTAGCATAACCGAACGATGTTCACTCGTGAACCGAGTAATTCTGACAAGAAGCGGATGAGTTGAGATAATTGTTCAATATGTCAGCCAATTCGCAACCGATGTTCACCGCGGACCAGATGCGCACCGAGAAACGTGGAGTGGCTCTGAACTCGGTGTTCGCCGCAGTTGGAATTACGGTATTCAAGGCGATTGTCGGAGTCACGACCGGAAGCCTGGGCATTTTGTCGGAAGCCGCCCACTCGGCGCTGGATCTGGTGGCGGCCCTGGTAACGCTCATCTCGGTACGCGTTTCAGACAAGCCGGCCGATGCCGATCACCAATATGGGCACGAGAAGATTGAGAACTTCTCGGCGTTTATAGAGACGGCGCTGCTGTTCCTGACGTGTATCTGGATCATCTACGAAGCCGTGAGGCGGCTGTTCTTCCACAAAGGGCCGGAGGTTGAGCCGAGCATCGCCGCGTTCGTGGTGATGTTCTTCTCGATTGGCGTGGATTTCTGGCGGTCGCGAGCGCTGAAGAAAATTGCGGACAGATACGACAGCCAGGCGCTGCAAGCCGATGCGCTGCATTTCAGCACGGATATTTGGTCGAGCAGCGTTGTGATTCTCGGACTCTTCTTCGTGCAACTGGCGCAGTGGAAGAACATTCACTGGCTGAAAGTAGCTGATCCCATCTCGGCGCTGTTCGTGGCGGGCGTGGTGATCTGGGTGAGCGCGAGGCTGGGGCGGCAAACGATCGACGCGCTGCTGGACGCCGCACCAGCAGGCACGAGGGCGCAGATCATTGGGGCCGTGGCACAGGTCGATGGCGTGCTGGAAGTGGATCGCGCGCGGATCAGGCGGGCGGGCGCGCATTACTTCGTCGATTTAACCCTGGGGCTGACGCGGACGGTGACATTCCAGAAATCGCAGCAGGTTGTGTCGAACGTGGTGGGGGCAGTCCAGGAGATTCTGCCGGGGGCGGACGTGGTGGTGCACTCGATTCCGAGGGCATCGCGCGCGGAGAGCATTTTTGACCGGATAAGAAGCGTGGGAACGCGGTGGAACCTGAACATCCATGACATCAGCATTCAGGATCTGAGCGGCCGTTTACACGTTGAGCAGCACCTCGAAATGGACGAGAACTTGATGCTGAAGGACGCACATGATCGGGTGACGCGGCTGGAGTCGGAGATCAAGGCCGAGGTGTCTGAAATATCGACTATCTTGACCCATATCGAGAGCGAGCCGGCGACGATCGAGAGCGGCAACGAACTCAAGCGCGATCCGAAGCTCGAAAGTAAGTTGCAGGCAGCGGTGAAGGACTTCCCGGAAGTGATCGACGTTCACGACGTAAAGGTGAAGCGCGTGCGCAACCGGCTGTACGTTTCACTGCACTGTACGATGGAGGACAATCTTCCGCTGTCGCGGGTGCATGATCTGTCGACAGAATTGGAGCTGAAGTTTAAGCAGCAGACGCCGGATCTATTCAGGATTCTCATTCATACCGAGCCACAAACGGACAACCTTCGGTAGTGACGACTTGGTGGGTTGGTGATGTCCCCTCGGAGATATTGCTGGCGATAGGGGTTCCTCGCTGCGCTCGGAATGACAAGGACTTCTGTTGTATTCCGGTGTTGTATTTAATCGTTTCGCGGGCGCGGGCACGGCCAGCACGATTCAGCAGGTCAGTTCCAGCTTGCGCGCGCCCGCCAAATCACTAAATCGTCACTATTCCCACTCACCAAATCACCAAATCGTCACTATCCCCACGGTTTCACTTATTTTGCGCCGTTCACGAAGCGTGGGTCGTCTGATACGACGTATGAGTAAAACAGTGGTCGTGTTCACGCAGCCGGGTTGACCGCCGTGCCACTCTTTGAAGAGTTACCTCTCGGGTAGAGGCGTGAATTTTGAAGATCGCGACGTGACGGCAGACCCAAATGCCGTGCAGGAACTCATTTTCAAATACCAAAGCAGGCAAACTCCTACTACAGTAATCGGTGAAGAGGTCATTATTGGTTTCGACCGGCACCGAATTGAAGAACTCCTCTCCAGTTGAAAAACACCCGATCAGGGGCTACCTGTTTATAGCGGCGGCAGCGCTGTTCTGGGGGATCTCCGCCACGCTGGGCCGAGCTGCGTTCACCGGACGCCTCGTGTCCGGACATGCGCTCAACCCGATTGAGCCGCTGATTCTGGCGCAGAGCCGCACGACCATTTCAGTCCTGATGCTGGCGCCGGTACTGCTGCTGGCGCGGGGGCCACGCGCGTTCAAGATGGGCTGCCGGGACGTGGGCCTGTGCTTGTTGCTGGGCGTCGCGGGCATGGCCGTGTCCAACTACTTCTACTATCTGGCCATACAGAAGACGAACGTTGCGACGGCGATCATCCTGCAATACACGGCGCCGATCTGGGTGCTGCTCTACATGGTGATGCGAGGAGCGCAACGCGCGACGGTGCGGCGGGTCTCGTCGGTGGCGTTGGCCGTCCTCGGATGCGCGATGGCGATCGGCGTTTTCTCGGGACACATGAAGATCAACACGGTGGGCGTGATCGCGGCACAGTTGGCGGCGGTGTCGTTTGCGTTCTACAACGTGCTGGGCGCGCGGCTGGTGAAACGGTACGACAGGTTCGTGGTGCTGGTGTACGTGCTGGCGGGGGCGGCGCTGTTCTGGCAGATTGTGAATCCGGTGTGGAAGGTGGTGGGCGCGAACTATTCGCGGGAGCAGTGGGCGTTCATGTGCGTGTTCGCGATCACTTCGATTCTGCTGCCGTTTTCATGCTATGTTGGCGGATTGCAGTACCTGGATGCGACCCGAGCTATCGTCACAAGCTGCCTGGAGCCGGTGCTGACCGTTTTGATTGCGGCGGTTTTCCTGGGAGAGATTGTGGGACCGTTGCAGGTGGTGGGCATGGCAATCGTGCTGGCGTCAACGGTGCTGGTGCAGATACCGGAGGGGACACAGCGCGAGCCGGAGCACGTCCTGGTGGAACCGATTGAGTGAAGAGAGTGACGAGTTGGTGATTTGGTGAGTGACGATTGAAGGAAGAGAGCGGACGGAAGAGATGCAGAAATATCTTTTCATCATTAACGATTCGCCGCACGGCAATCAGCGCGCGTATAACGGATTGAGGCTGGCGGCTTCGTTGAGCAGGATTGCCGGAGCGGGGATGCGCGTCTTTTTGTTGGGGGACGGGGTGGTGTGCGCGCTGAGCAAGCTAAATCCGGCGCATGCCGACTACAACCCGCAAGAACTATTGCGGCAGATTGCGGCGAACAGCGCCGAAATTGGCGCGTGCGGCACATGCATGGAGGCACGCGGCATAGGGGAAGACCAACTCATCCCTGAAGTAAAGCGAAGCACGATGGATGCGCTGACGGAGTGGACCGAGGATGCCGAAAAGGTGCTCAGCTTCTGACTACTTCGACTGGCGCTTTTCCTCTTCGCGAAGCGTGTTCTCTCCGCGCAATGTGCGGGTGAGCGGCGTGCCCCAGATGTACTTGCCGCCTTCCAGCGACTCGATGCCGATCTGACCGGACTCCTCGTTATCGCCCAGCCACACAACGCGGAAACGTGCGCGACTTGTGCCGCACTGGACGCCGATGATGGCTCCGCGATGCAGATGGCATCGAACCCCCCTCAGCTTCGCGCCAGCGGGAGTGATATCGACGGTGCGGACTTTCTGTTCGAAGAGATTGCCATCGAAGTCCATGCCCCAGATTCGTACGGGCAGGGAGATAGAAATGCGTTCGTCCTTACGTGTGCTCATAAGCCGTCAGTCTTGCAATGGCGGAATAATACTCGAGTGCCGCTGGGAAGACTACAACAATGTGACTTCACCGCCGCGCGTTTGCTCCAGGTGATGGAAATAGCGACGGGCGCGGTGAACGTCCTTTGCGATCTGGTCGCGGAGCGCGTCGACGGAGGCGAACTTGATCTCCGGGCGGACTCGCTGGAGGAAGTAGATCTCGACCTCGGTTTCGGGCTCCAGGTCGATCGGGTGGAAGTTGAGCAGGTGGGTTTCGATGGCGAACGAGTCAGGGCCAAAAGTTGGGCGATTGCCAACGTTGGTGACCGAGTTGAAACACTCGTGGCCAACGCGGGTCCAGGTAATGTAAACGCCGTCGGCGGGCACGAGTTCATCGTACTTCGACAGATTGATGGTCGGCACGGTGTAGCGATGACCGATGCCACGGCCACGGCCCGCGGTGCCGAGAATGCTGAAAGGACGAGCGAGTAGCTGGCGCGCACGCGAGATGCTGCCGCTGGCGATGAGGTCGCGGATGCGGCTGCTGGAGACGTGCTCGCCGAACGCGTACATCTGCGGGTAGATCTGGACGTGGAAGCCTAGATCGCGACCGAATTCGGCAAGTTTGTCTACGTTGCCCTCGGCGTGGTGACCGAAGTGAAAGTTGGAGCCCTCCATGATTTCTTTCACGTGCAAGCGGCCAAGCAGAACCTTCTCGGCGAAATCGCGCGGCGGGGTGAGGGAAAGGTCCCGCGTGAACGGAAGGACAAGGACGGCGTCGATGCCGCAACGCTCAATGGCGCGGAGCTTCATCGGGAGCGGCGTGATCAGCTTCTTAGGCGCGTCGGGGCGCAGAATGCGCGCGGGATGCGGGTCGAAGGTGACGACCATTGCTGTCGCACCCAGTTCGCGGGCGCGGGCGACGTTGGCGCGGAGTACGTTTTGGTGCGCACGATGTACGCCGTCGAAATTGCCGACGCTGAGGACGGTCGTGCCGAGGTCGGCGGGAACTTGGTCGAGATTGCGGTAGATGTTCATCAAAAAGATAGTTTCAGAGTTTCCAGTTTCGAGTTTCGAGCCTAAAACTTTCTATATCTCAAACTCGAGTTTCAGCCCGTCATGCGCGAGGCGTACGTTGGGCGGCAGTGATGCGTTCGTTTCTTCGTGCGCGAGATCGTGACAGATGTGCGTGAAAAAAGTACGGCATGGTTTCACACGCTGCGCGATGCTGATCGAGTTCTCGATCGTTGAGTGCGTCGGATGTGGCTTGTGCCGCAACCCATCGAGAAAAAGAATATCGAGCCCTTCGAGTTGACGGAGCGATTCTTCAGGAATCGAGCTGAAGTCGGTTAAGTATGCGGCGGAGCCGAAGCGGAAACCGTAAATCTCGGCGTCGCCGTGCAGGACAGTAATGGGAGTGAAGGTCACGCCAAACAGGTCGAACGGCCCTTCGATGTTCCTCATCTCGACCTGTGCGAGGCCGCCGTACTTATAGTCGGAGTCGAAGATATAGCGGAAGACGGTACGAATAATCTGCCCGGTGCGCTCGTGCGCGTAGAGCGGGATTCGTCCGTCCGGGCGATGGAACGTGAGCGGGCGCAGATCGTCGAGGCCCAGGATGTGGTCGGCATGAGCGTGGGTGTAGACGACGGCATCCAGGCGCGTGATCTGGGCGCGGATGGCCTGTTCGCGGAAGTCGGGCGTGGTGTCGATGATGACGACGCGATCGTTGTAGCGGAGCAGGACGGACGGGCGCGTGCGTTTGTCGCGCGGGTCGGTTGAGTGACACACGCGACAATCGCAACCGATCGTGGGCACGCCCATGGACGTGCCGCTACCCAGTACTGTCAGGCTCGCTTTCATCGTTACCTGATGATCGAGCCGGGACCGGGTTGGCCGGGAGCGCCGCCGACGGGACTTTGCGCCGAGCGCGCAATGGCGTTGGTCAATTCGACGTATCTCATGCGGAGTTGATAGAGAACGGTTTCGAGTACGTTCTCCTCTTCCTTGGTCAGATTGCCCTTGGTTTTTTCCTGGAGCAGGGCAAGCGTGTCGATGGTGTGGCGCGCGCCGATGACGTCCACCTGGGGCTGCGCGCCGCGTTCGGCCGGCATCATGCCCAACTGCATGAGCGCCGTGAGGTAGAACGGCTCCAGCAGATGGTCGAAGGCGGCCTGGAAGTCCGGGACGGACTCGGCGCCATAACCTTTGCGCAGCTCCGATTCCATCTTGGCGGCAGAGTCGCGGAATTCTCCGCGGCTGCGGTTGCTCTCCTCGGCGGAGGGAGCCTGGGGAACGCCGGGTTCGTGGGCCGGAGTTGCTTCCTTCACTGACGCTGAGGCTGGGGGGGGCGGCGTTGGCTCTGCCTGCTTGGCTGCTTCCTCAGAAGAGGCGTCAGGGCGCAAGTCGCCTTCGGTGGTGAACATCCGGCGGTCGGTCACTTTGAATTCGGGTTCTTTGTTAGCCATAGTTTCTCTTTTAAGAGTCTATTTGATCTTTTGACGTCTGAGTTTAGGGCTTCGCTTCGGGGAACGGCAGGGTTGCCACGGTGGCTGCCACTTCGCCGATGTTCACACGGGTTCCGGGTTTCGACGCCTCGCGCCGTATGATGCCGAGCGCGAGTACGCGTTCGCTGGTGGACGATGGAACCGCAAGCGCGCTGGTGGCGACGCCGACCTCTTTGCCGTCAAGACTGATCTTCGTTCCGGAGGCCGGGGCGATGGCGCTGTCCAGCACAAAGCCGGCAAGGGTTCGGTGGACGGCTCCGCGCGCGCGTATGCGTTCCACGATCTCCTGTCCAATGTAACAGCCTTTGTTGAAATTCAGGGCCTGGTCTTGCGAGGTCTCTTGCGGGAGATCGCGCTCGCGAATGTCGAGGCCGTAACGGAGAGTGCCGGAGGCGACGCGGAAGAGTTCGAGAGCGTCCATGCCAGCAGGAGTTGCGCCGGCGGTGACCAGCGCGTCCCAGACTGCGGCGGCATTTTCCGTGGAGACCCAGATCTCATAGGTCAGAAAGTCCTCGTTGCCCATGCGAGTGATGCTAAGGCCGATGTCGTTCCAGACGAAGTCGGCTACCTGCATGGGGGCGACTTGAGGGATTGTGTCACCACCAACGGGGCCCGCCGGACTGGAGTCCGGCGCTACGAAGGCGGAGAGTATTTCGCGGGACTTAGGGCCTTGCACGCCGATGGCGGTGAGGCGGTCGCTGACGTCCTCAAGTTCGACCTTGTCCATGATTATGTACTTCTTCAGGCGTTCGAGGATGCTTGGCGTTTGCGAGCGCTCGCTGCCGAGCAGAAGGTAGTCACCGCGATTGTAAGCGTAGAGGTCACCTTGGATTTGTCCCTGGGGCGTTAACAAGAAGTTGTAATTGCCGCAGCCGGGCTGGAGATCGCGTATGTTGTTCGTGATCATGCCATTCAGCCAGCGGACGCGATCCTGGCCGGTGGCGATGATCTTGGAACGCCATCCCAGATCGTAAACCGCACAGGCGGAACGCAACGCCTCGAATTCGGCGCGAGTGTCCCCGAAAAAGAGTGCCGTCTCGGCGCCACAATACTCGCCTATGTGGGCGCCAGCAGCCGAGAACCTGTCGGTCAGTGCAGTCTTGCTCATAGCAAACTATTGATTATAACCAAGCCGTCAGTGTTCGGCGTTCAGCGATCCGGAAGGAACAAGAAAAATTCCATACAGCAAAATTCCGAGTAGCTGCATCCAAAGCTGCCAGATGCGGGGTGGACCGTATGCAGATCACGCGCACTTTCCTGCTTGTGTGGGTGCTTTCGGTGCTGGGCTTAGGGATTTTTGCCCGGGACAACGTATACGCGACTTCAAACGTGACGGCCGTGGCGGCCTTCGAGCAGCTAAAAGGGATGGCAGGAACTTGGGAGACGAAGAATCCCGAGGGCAAGTCGGCCATTGAGACCATCAGGGTTATGTCGGCGGGTTCGGCGGTAATGGTAATGATGGACGGCGGCAACGGAGAAAACATGGTCACCATGTTCCATCCCGATGGAGATGCGCTGATCGCCACTCACTACTGCGCGGCGAAGAACCAACCGCGATATGTGATGGCGCCATCAAAAGATCCGAATGTCCTGATATTCGAGTTCAAGGACATCACCAACTTATCTGCCCCGGATGCGGGGCATATGCGTGGGGTGGTGATCCGGATCAGGGACGCTGACCATCATACTGAAGAGTGGACGTGGCGAGAGAACGGTAAGAACGTGGTTCACGCCATGGAGTTCACGAGAAAGAATTGAGCCAGCGGAAGAGGGTTGCGGTCATCCCGGGTGACGGGATCGGCAAAGAGGTTATCCCGCAGGCAGTTTCTGCGGTGAGGGCAAGCGGCGCGCCAGTGGACTTAACCGAGTTCGACTGGGGCGCCGATCGCTTTTTAAGGGACGGCGCGACCGTTCCGCCCGACGGTTTCGCCATGCTGTCGCGAGATTTCGACGCGGTCCTGGTCGGCGCTCTGGGCGATCCGCGAGTGCCATCTAACATTCACGCAAAGGAAATCCTGCTGGGCATGAGGTTCAAGATGGACCTCTACGCTAATGTCCGTCCGGTGAAGTTGCTGGACGAGGCACTCTGCCCGCTGAAGAACGTGGGGCCTCCAGACGTGGATTTCACCATTATCCGGGAAAATACCGAGGGGCTCTACTGCGACGTGGGCGGGGTGTTCAAGCAGGGAACTCCGGACGAAGTGGCAGTGCAGGAGGACGTGAACACGCGCAAGGGCGTGGAGCGCGTGATCCGGTATGCATTCGAGTATGCGCGGCAGCATGGGCGCAATCGCGTACTGATGACCGACAAGGCGAACGTGATGACCTACGCGCACGGACTATGGCAGCGGGTGTTCAAGGAAGTAGGAGCGGAGTATCCCGAACTGGAGAAGCAGCACATGTACGTGGACGCGCTCTGTATGCAGATGGTGCGCGATCCACGGCAGTTCGAGGTGATCGTGACGAACAACATGTTCGGCGACATCATCACGGACCTGGCGGCCGGGTTGCAGGGTGGCTTGGGCATGGCGGCAAGCGGGAACATTCATCCGGGACGCACGTCGATGTTCGAGCCGGTACATGGGTCGGCTCCACCGATAGCGGGAAAAAACTTGGCGAATCCGATCGGAGCGATTTTGACGGCATCCATGATGCTGGCGCATTTGGGGCTGAGCGCGGAGGCGGAGAAGATCGATGAGGCGGTGCTTGCGGCAGTCCGGACAATGAAGACCACGGAAGATATTGGCGGCTCGCTGGGGACGAGGGAGTGCGGCGAGTGGATTGCCGAACACGTTGCCAAGAACTGAGGACATCAGACATCTTGATCGCCCCCTCCCCTAAAGGGGAAGGGTGCGGCACCCCGGGCAGTTTAGATAGACGAGAGCACAGATGTTTCAGTCAATGTGCAAATGGTTGCAGCACAGGGTTGGGGCCGCGACGGCATTTCATGCGTTTACAGCAGCTTAGAGAAGAAGTCCGCGGCAACCAAGTTGCTGAAAATTAGCAGTGTGGCCCGTTTTGCGTTTGGGACGGGCGTGAAGGGACTGTAACCAATGGCTTCAACCACTGCCATAAAGAAGGATAAATTCGCGTCCGAACCGTACATGCCCTTTTCCGCGCCTTGGTTTGGCGAGGAAGAGAAGCGGGAGTTGCTGGCTGCGCTGGAATCGGACTGGATTACCACGGGTCCGCGGACGAAGCAGTTTGAGGCGGATTTCGCCAGGTACATAGGCTGTCGGGAGGCCCTGGCCGTTAACTCGTGTACGGCGGCGCTGCACCTCGCGTTAGCGGCACTGCGGATCGGGGAAGGCGATGCCGTAGTTACGACCTGCATGACGTTCGCGGCGACGGCGAACACGATTGTCCATCAGCGGGCGTATCCCGTGCTGCTGGATATCGAACCCGACACGTACAATCTCGATCCAAAACAGTTGCGGCGCTATTTGACGGAATTCTGCCGGTGGGACGAGGACGACAACGTTCTGCGCGACAAACAAACGGGCAAGAGAGTGCGGGCCGTGGTCGCCGTCCACTATGGCGGGCATCCGTGCGATATGGAAGAGATCAGTCGACTGGCCAGCGAGTTCGGACTGAACGTGATCGAGGACGCTGCGCACGCACTGGGGGCGCGGTACCACGGAAACAACGTCGGCACGCTGGGGGATATCGCCTGCTTCAGCTTCTATGCGACCAAGAACATCACGACTGGCGAAGGCGGGATGCTGACGACCTACGATCCGGAACTGGCGCAGAGGGCACGCCTGCTCTGTCTGCATGGAATCAGCGCGGACGCCTGGAACCGGTACGCCAAGGACGGCAGCTGGCGCTACGACATCACGGAAGCCGGCTTCAAGTACAACCTGACGGATTTGGCGTCGGCCATTGGTATTCATCAACTTAAAAAGTCGGACCGATTTATGGAACGGCGTAAGGCCCTGGCGGCGCGATACCGGGAAAAGCTGAGGTCACTGCCACTGACGCATCCGACGGAGCGGCCGGACGTTGAGTCGGCGTGGCACCTGTACCCCGTACAGGTAATGTCGCGACGCGTCAGCCGGGATGCGCTCATCACGGAGCTAAAGGCGCGCAACATTGGGACGAGCGTACACTTCATCCCGTTGCACCGGATGTCCTATTACCAGCGTGCATTCGGATACTCGCCGGGACAGTTCCCGGTCGCGGACGAAGTCTTCAGCCGGATCGTGTCGCTGCCGTTCTTCGCGCGGATGACGGACGAGGACGTGGATCGGGTGGTGAAGGCGATTGGAGAGATATTGGTGTAGGAACCCGTCAGGGAAGTTTTGAAACTACCTCTTTGAGGGCAACGACATGTTCAACATGCCTCAAGAACTCTGAGTCGGAACCTGAAAGGAAGTCCGCACCATAACTGTTCCAAGTCCCGGCGAAGGTGACGGAACCCATCTAACGGATCTTCGGAGAACCCTGGATAATAACTTGCCCATCGCTTGCCTAAGACGGACCACATGTAATCCTCGTGAGAGAGCGCTGCGGACTCGACGTGGTATGTGACGAGTCCGAGGCTGAATCGAAAGTGCAACTCCAAACGGCGGTTCCCACGGCGGAATTCCGCAGAGGCATACTGGCCTCCACTCCCAATCCCAGCGTCGGTCAGCAGGGACACAAACTCGTGTGGCTCCAGCAGATCGTTCAGAATGAGAACACCTGCACGCAATGTATTTGCGACGTCGTCCGCCAATCTGCCTCCCAGCGCGCTCCGCTACATTCTACAGCGTTGAGATCCTGCGGCTGCAGTCATCCTTTGCTCACAAGAAGGAACGAGAAAGGGGGCACGGCGTTCGTGCCCTCTTTTTTCGCGGCTCGTGGCCGGACTAGCTTTCCGGGAGCCGCCAACGTCGAGAACTCTGCTGGTCTGCGGAACCTACATGCTACTCGAAACGCGATTGGCCAGCGCATTACGTCAGCCTCTGGCCGAGCGTGACCGGCGTGGCGGTCATGGTGAGCTTATCGGCGGGGAGAGGTTTCCGCTTGAGTGGAACGGCGCGGACGGGCCGTCCGCGCGAAAGCCGGCGGGTCGCCGGCGGTACGAGATCAGGCGAGCGGTACAATTGGGATTCGTTTGCAGGTTGAACGGAAGAGGCGGAAGCAGGGTCGAATGAAGACACGCAGAGAGATATCGTTTTGGATAGTGAGTTGGTTACTCACGCTGCTGCTGGCGGTGGGCGCGGTCGCGCAGCAGTCCTCGCCGGAAGTTTCCGCGCCTCAAGTTTCTAGCACGCCACAGCAGAAAACCGAGCCTGCCGGACCAGAGGCTGCCGCGCCCGACAAAGGACAAGCGAGCGCACAGGCACAGCCGGAAAAAACGATATCCAAAGAGGAAGCGCAGGCTCTGTTCCGCTCGGTGGACGAGATATTGGAGTTTGCCAGCAAGGACACGGGGCTGCCGATCAAGCATCCGGTGAAGCGCAAGCTGGCCAGCCGGGAGGAAGTGAAGAAGTACATCGAAGACCGCATGAAGGACGACGAGGACACCAAGCGTCTGCAGCGGTCCGAGGTGGTGCTGAAGAAGTTTGCCCTCGTGCCTGAACAGTTCGATCTGCGCAGCTTTCTGGTCGATTTGCTGAAGGAGCAGGTCGCCGGTTTTTACGACTCGAAAAAGAAGACCGTGTTCCTGCTCGACTGGGTGGAACCCGAGGCGCAAAAGCCGGTCCTGGCACATGAACTAACGCACGCATTACAGGATCAGAATTTCGATCTGGAAAAGTGGATGAAAGCGGGAGCGCACCCTCCCCTGAAGGGGAAGGGTGCGGCACCCCGCTCTTCAGAGAATGACTTGATGGAGGATGAGCGGTTGGCGGCGCGGCAGGCCGTCACCGAAGGCCAGGCGATGGTGGTGCTGGTCGACTACATGCTGGCGCCGAATGGGCAGTCCGTGAAGGGCAATCCGCAAATTGCGGAGGCGGTAATGGCGGGAATGGAGACCACGGGCGAGACGCCGCTTTATACCAGGGCCCCGATGTTTCTGAAGCAGTTGTTGCTGTTTCCGTACCAGCGAGGGCTGAAGTTCGAATCTGACGTGCTGGTGGAGGCGGGGACGGACGCGGCATTTGCCGGAGCTTTCCGTGATCCACCGGCGGACAGTCGCCAGATCCTGCAACCGGAGACTTACCTGAACAAAGAGAATTTTCCCCCGATGCCGGTGCCGGATTTCGAGGCGGCTGCCGGCAAGCAGTATGAAAAATACGATCTGTCGGTGATGGGCGAGTTTGACGTGTGGCTTCTGGCCAAGCAGTACGTTGGTCAGGAGAGCGCTGACGCCGTGGGCCCGAAGTGGCGCGGCGGGTACTACTACGCCGCGTTGAAGCCGGGCACGCCGAAGCAATCGGATGGGAATCCGACGGTCCCGGAGTCGGCTATCGCGCTGGCCTACGCTTCGAAATGGGCGAGCGCGGATGCGGCCGAGCAGTTCGCGGCGATCTATGCAAAGTATCTGCCGAAGCGGTACAAGTCGGCAAAGGAAGTTGGGGCAGCAACTCCCGTGCAAAACGGGAATTCTGCGGAAGTAAAGGTTGGAATCGCGGATCGGCTTGCGGGCGTGCACACTTGGGAAACCGACGAGGGCACCGTTTCAATCGAGACTCGCGGCGACACCATGCTGGTGATGGAAGGATTTGATAGTGACGCCGCGGCGAAGATTAGGGATGCGGTGTTAGGGAAGTGACGCACGAACAGTGACGAGTTGGTGATTTGGTGAGTGACGAGTGAAAAACCAGAAAGCGCAACGTGGTTTAAACAATCACCAAATCACCAATTCACCAAATCGTCACTTGGTATAATCCGCTTTCACCCGCAATTTTGAGGAGCAGAGCTTTGTCACAAGCTGAAATCGGAATTATCGGCGGCAGCGGCCTGTATTCGATGCCGGGACTGACCGACACGCAAGAGGTTCGGTTGACGACGCCGTTTGGCGATCCGTCCGACGTGTACGTTCTGGGAACGCTTGAAGGGCGCAAAGTGGCGTTTTTAGCACGTCATGGGCGGGGGCATCGAATTCTGCCGCACGAGTTGAATTTCCGCGCGAACATTTACGGATTCAAGCAGCTCGGCGTCGAGCGGATTCTGTCGCTGTCGGCGGTGGGATCGCTGAAGGAAGAGCACAAGCCGACGGACTTCGTGATTCCCGACCAGTTCTACGATCGCACAAAGGCGCGCGTCTCGACGTTCTTCGGAAACGGCATCGTCGGCCACGTCGCGTTTGCAGATCCGGTATGCGGTGAAGTCGCCGACGTTTTCGAGAGCGCCTGCAAGGAAGTCCCGGGGGTGGTCGTAAAAAAGGGCGGCACCTACATCTGCATTGAGGGTCCGCAGTTTTCCACCAAGGCCGAGTCGAACACCTATCGCAGTTGGGGATTTGACGTGATCGGCATGACCGGATTGCAGGAAGCGAAGCTGGCGCGCGAAGCCGAGATTTGTTACGCGTCGCTAGCGATGGTAACGGATTATGACTGCTGGCACAGCGATCACGATGCGGTGACGGTTGAGCAGGTGGTTGCCGTGATGCACCAGAATTCGGCGAACGCGGCGAAGGTGATCCGCGAGGCCGTAAAGGCCGTGCCGCATGACCGCAAGTGCAAGTGCGGATCGGCGCTGGCGACGGCCATCATGACCGATCCGAAGGCAATTCCGGCAGAGGCGCGCCAGAAGCTGAGCTTATTGCTGGACAAGTACTTATCAGAGAAAAAGGCGGGTGCGTAACAAATGTCGATTCTGGCAGTGGGATCGGTTGCGTTTGACGCAATCAAATCGCAGTTTGGACAGGTAGATAAGATTCTCGGCGGATCGGCTACATATTTTTCGCTGGCGGCGAGTTACTTCACGGACGTTCGCATTGTCGCCGTTGTCGGACGCGACTTCACTTCGGAGTTTGAGAGTGTCCTGACGGCGCGGAAGATCGACACGCGTGGAATTCAGCGCAAGGAAGGCGAGAGCTTTTTCTGGTCGGGTGAGTACGGCGAGAACCTCAACGAGGCAAAGACGAACTTCACTCACCTGAACGTCTTTCAAGATTTCAATCCGCAGATTCCGGCAGAGTATAAGGATTCGGATTTCCTATTCCTGGGGAACATCGATCCGGTGTTGCAGGCCACGGTGCGCCAGCAGATGGACGGGGTGAAGATGGTCGGCGGCGACACGATGAATTTCTGGATTGGCGGCAAGCGTGACGACCTGCTGAAGACGCTAAAACAGATCGACGTGCTGCTGATCAACGACGGCGAAGCCAAGATGCTGTCGAAGGAAACGAACCTGCCGCGCGCCGCGCAGAAGGTGTTGGCCATGGGGCCGAAGGCGCTGGTGATCAAGCACGGTGAGTACGGCGCGACAATCTTTTTCCGTGAGGGCGCGTTCGGAGTGCATCATGGGCCGTTCCGCGCGCCGACGCTGCCGATCGAGCAAGTGGTCGATCCGACCGGCGCAGGAGATTCGTTCGCTGGCGGATTTATGGGCTACATCGCATCGCAAGGTGAGATCAATCGCGAAACGCTGAAGCGCGCGATGTTCTACGGCGGCGTGATGGGATCGTTTGCGGTGGAGAAGTTCGGGCCGCAGCGTTTGACCGAACTGACGCGCGAGGAAATCGATGCACGTTTCCAGATGTTCAGGGAATTGACGCACCTGGGATAAGCCGTTCCAACCCACCCTGTCGCTTCGCGACAAAGGTGGGGCACCCACAACTGAGTTAACTTTCCAATTGTCCGACCATTCAGAGACAAACCGCGACGCGTGGCTGCTGGCGATCATCGCCATGGCGATCTCTGTCGTTGCGCTGATCTACTACTACAGCCACGACGCAATCCTGCTGTATGGAGACGCGGTTGCGCACATCAATGTGGCGCGGCGCGTGTTCGATTCGCGTAGGCCCGGGCCGTCGCAACTGGGCACGGTGTGGCTGCCGATTCCGCATGTTCTGATGATGCCGTTCATCGCCTCGCGATGGGCGTGGCAAACGGGACTGGGTGGATCGATTCCGTCGATGTTCGGATACGTCGCGGGCGTGCTCGGAATATTTCGCCTGCTGCGGCGCGGACTGGCCTCGATAGGAGCGACAACCGGGCGTGCGCGCGTGGCTGCATGGTTTGGCGCGCTGGTCTTTGCGTTGAATCCAAACCTGATCTACATGCAGGCGACGGCGATGGGAGAGTCGCTCTACCTGGCATTCTTCATATGGGCTGCGGTGTTCCTGAGCGAGTTCGTGCAGCAATTACGGCATGAGGATTGGCGAGGCGCACGGAAGTCCCTAGGAGGGTGCGGGGCAATGTTGTTCTGCGCCATGCTGTCGCGATACGACGGCTGGTTTGCAGCGGCATGTTTCGGTGGGGCGGCATTGCTGACGCTGCTCGTCAGCCAGGTCCACGGGCAACGCGGGACGCTGTGGCGTCCGGAAGTGAAAAGCGGGTTTGTCGTGTTCGCGCTGCTGATCGCGCTGGCTCCGGCGTTTTGGCTGATCTGGAACCAGGCGTACTTTGGCAACGCGCTGGAGTGGCTGAATGGTCCGTACTCCGCGCGAGCGATCATGCAGCGTTCGATGAAGAAGGGAGAAGCGCCGCATCCCGGATATCACGACGTGAAGACGGCGGCGATCTATTACGTCAAGTGCGCGAAGCTAAACCTCGCGGGAGATAATCTCGAATGGGGCGGAGCGCGTTTCGGGTGGCCGAAGCGCATCGAGAATACGTGGCCCGTGTTGGCCGCGCTCGGAACGCTGCTTGTGCTGCTGCTGGCCAGGGCGATGTGGCCGCTGCTGCTGTTGTGGGTGCCGCTGCTGTTCTACGCGTTATCGATCTCGTATGGCGGTGTGCCGATCTTCATGCCGGTGTGGTGGCCATACTCCTATTACAACGTGCGGTACGGACTGTGCATGCTGCCGGCGGCAGCGGTGTTCGCTGCGGTTGTGCTGTTTTTCGTACTGTCGTTGGCACCGCGCAGAGCCTTTTCGATCGTGCTGGCATTGGTGGCTGCGGCTTTCTTAGCGATAAGTTATGGGACGATCTGGAAGTCGGGGCCGGTGTGCCTGCACGAGCCGCAGGCAAATTCGCCGGTCCGCATCGACATCGAGCGCAGAATCGGCGCGGAACTGAAGACGTTGCCGCCCTCGTCAACGATGCTGGCACAGATTGGATACTACTCCGGTGTGTACGAGAGGGCGGGGATTCCGCTGAAGCGTACGATTAACGAGACTGATTTCAAACTGTGGCAAGCGGCGCTGGCTGATCCTGCGCGTTACGTTGACTATCTGATCGCGGCGGATGAAGACCGTGTAGCCGCGACGGCGCGTGAACATGCCGCGGAATTTGAGTCGGTCGCACACTTCGAAGCGCCCGGGCAGCCGAGCGTAACGGTTTATCGTCGGAGACAATAGCTGGCAGGCAGAGCTCGCTGGTGCTAAAATCCGCGCCACATATGGAAATGCCCAGAGATATAGTGCAATTCGCTACGCAGCACATGGCGTTCGTGTCGGTCGGTCGCCTGATTTTGGCGGCGGTGCTCGGCGGCGCGATCGGTCTTGAGCGCGAACTGAAGAACAGAGCGGCGGGACTTCGCACGAACATGTTCATCTGCTTCGGCGCGGCGTTGTTCACTGTTCTGTCTATAGCGATAGCGCAGCTATGGGGCGGCGACCATGCCCGCATTGCGGCACAGATCATTCCCGGCATTGGGTTTATTGGCGCGGGATCAATCCTGCATTCGCGGGGTTCTGTCACCGGCCTTACAACGGCTGCGACGGTTTTTGTGGTCGCATCAATCGGGATGGCGGTCGGAGCAGGATTTTACATGCTTGCGGTATTTGCCACAATCGTTGTGCTCGTGGGACTGCTGATCCTGGGGAAAGTGGAAGAACGTTTCCACCTTAAGCCGCTGTCCATCGCTTATGAAGTGATCGGCGACGATGCGGAGAGCATCTTTGCGGCCGTCAATAAGGTGCTCGAGCAGGAGAAGCACGCGATGCAGAACGTGCAAATCGGGCGCACGGACCACACCATCAGCGTGCAGTTCACGGTGGAAGCGCCACAGCGACAACAGGAAACATTGTTCAGGATGCTGAGACAGGCTCCGGCATTGAAGAACATCGAATCTTTAGGATCGACGGAAAGGGAATAGCGAGGAACATGGCGGGCATACCATTCGTTAAGGCAAGCGCGTGCGGCAACGATTTTCTGCTGGTGAACTTGTCGGATGTGCCGAAGGGCACCGACCTGAAGGAATTGACGCGCCGTATGTGCGATCGTCATGAGGGGATTGGCGCCGACGGCACCGAGTATTTGTCTCCAGATGTGTTGCCACCGACGGTTCGAACGGCTGCCGCGGATGTGCGGGCGCGGCTTATAAATGCCGATGGCTCCGATGCTGAAGTTTCGGGCAACGGAACGCGATGCGTAGCGGCGTACATGGTTTCGCGCACCCTCCCTGAAGGGAAGAGTGCGGCACCCGAGGCAGTGGCGGTCCGTACGGACGCGGGAGTGAAAACCTGCAAGCTGATCGGACGAGAGGGCAACACTTTCGTGTTCGAGGCTGCGATGGGCGAGCCCGAAGTGGGCGACGAGTTTGCCATCAAGCTGGCGTTTGGCGAGGCGCGTGGGATACCCGTGTCGACGGGAAACCCGCACTTCGTGATGTTCGTGAAGAAGTTCGCCGTAGGTTGGCAGGCCGAGGGAGCCGAGATTAGCACACATCACGATTTCCCACATGGCACAAATGCCGAATTCGTGCACGTGAAGGACGAGCACAATATTGCGGTGCGATTCTTCGAGCGCGGCGCGGGCGAGACGAAGTCGTCGGGCACGGGATCGTGCGCTTCGGCGGTGGCGTCCATCCACGCTGGCAAGGTGAAGTCGCCGGTGACGATCCACACTCAGGGCGGCCTACAGACGGTGCGATGGGACGGCGAAGTGTTCCTGACCGGACCGGCGCTGCTAGTGTGTGAGGGTGAGTATTTCGTTTGAGAAAAAGTGTCGAGTGGTTAGTGGCGAGTGGCGAGCGAAGGCATTGGTTTTACTCGCCACTCACCACTTGGTAGCGCAATGACCGAAACCCACAATGCGATTCGTCCCCCCGCGCTGCGCACTGGCGACACCGTTGGCGTCGTTGCGCCGGCGGGGCCGATCACGTCCGACGCGCTTGAAGCCGGATGCGCGACTTTGCGCGCGATGGGATACAATCCCATCTACCTCGAATCAATTCTTGATCGGGATATGTACTTCGCCGGATCGGCGGAGCGGCGATTGAGTGAGCTGCACGAGATGTTCCGGCGCGAAGAAGTGCGAGCGATCATCTGTGCGCGCGGCGGATACGGGTGCAACTACCTGCTGCCGGGGCTCGATATAGAACTGATTCGTAGCCGTCCGAAAGTGTTCGTCGGCTATAGCGACGTGACCACGTTGCTGACCTATATCAGCGACGCGACCGGTTTGGTGACGTTTCATGGCCCGATGGTGACGAAGGATTTTGCACTCGCCAGCGGCGTGGACATTGAGTCGTGGCAGGCTGCGGTGGTCAGTGGCGGGCCGTATAGGCGAACGTTTGGTCCGGAAACCGTGACGCCGCTGGTTGGCGGTTTTGCTGAAGGCAGGTTGTACGGTGGGTGCCTGTCGATGCTGACAGCTTCGCTGGGTACGCCCTATGAGATTCGCACAGAGGGCACGATCCTGTTTATCGAAGACGTGGCGGCTCACCCCTACCAGGTTGACCGTATGCTGATGCAGCTCAAGTTGGCGGGAAAGTTCGACGGTGTGCGCGGAATACTGCTGGGTGATTTCCGCGATTGCGATCCGGATGAGGGCAGCGGTTACACCTTGCTGGATGTCATCATGCGCGTGGTCGGTGGCCTCGGAGTGCCGGTGGCGTACGGCGTCAGGTCGGGTCATGTGTGCGGCGGTAACATGACGATTCCCATCGGAGTACAGGCGAGGATCAAAGTTAAAGATGAAGTGACGCTTGGATGGGAGAAGAGCGTTTGCGGGTAAAGTCAACACCCCCACCCTTCGCTTTGCGAAGGATGGGGCACCCATAATTTCACTGACATTTACAATCATCGAAGAATGAATCATCCCCGACATATTTATCTGATTGGAATTTGTGGCACGGCGATGGCATCGCTGGCCGGAATGTTGAAGCAGCGCGGATTTCGGGTCAGCGGCTCGGACGCGGCGGCGTACCCGCCTATGTCAGACTTTCTGAGTTCGCTCGGAATAGAAATTCGCCAGCCCTATGCGGAGGCTAACCTCGATCCGCGACCAGACCTGGTGATCGTGGGAAATGCGATCTCGCGCGGGAATGTCGAATTGGAGCGCATCCTGGACGAGCGCATTCCGTTTGCGTCACTGCCGCAGGTGCTCTACGAGGAGTTCCTGGTTGGGCGCGAGCCGATCGTTGTTGTCGGGACGCATGGCAAGACGACCACGACGTCTATGCTGAGCTGGATTTTCGAAGTCGCGGGGACGTCGCCGTCGTTCCTGATCGGCGGCATCGCCGAGAACTTCGGGCGCAGCTTTGGCCTGGGCGAAGGGCGGCAGTTCCTGCTGGAAGGCGACGAGTACGACACGGCGTTCTTCGACAAGGGTCCAAAATTTCTTCACTACTTTCCGGACGCCGCCATCCTGACGTCGGTTGAGTTCGACCACGCGGACATCTACAAGAACCTCGACGAGGTTAAGACGGCGTTCAAGCGACTGGTGAATCTGATCCCGCGCCGGGGCGTGTTGATTGCATACGACGGGGCGGAGAATGTCAGCGAAGCGGTTGCGCGCGCGTTCTGTCCGGTGGAGCGATATGGTTTCAGTCCGCAGGCGAACTGGCAGGCAGTGGATGTACGTTTCGCTCCGGAGCAGACAACGTGGGCCGTTCTGCGGAACGGCGAGCCGTGGGCGAAGTTCGGTTTCTCGCTGGCCGGGGAATTCAATGTGCTGAACGCCACGGCTGCGGCGGCGATGGCGGCACATTATGGCATTGAGCCTCCGGCAATCGCGAAGGCGCTGCGAACGTTCAAGAGCGTGAAGCGGCGCCAGGAGGTGAAGGCCGAGATCGACGGCATCACCATCATCGACGATTTCGCACATCATCCGACGGCGATCTTTGAGACGCTCAAGGCGCTGCGCACGCGCTACGACGGGCGGCGGTTATGGGCGATTCTCGAGCCGCGCTCGAATACGCTTCGGCGTAGCGTGTTCCAGGAAGAACTTGTGCAGAGCCTGAGCGCGGCCGATGCCGTGGTGCTGGCCGGCGTGTTCCAGAAGAATACGGACGCAATAGCCGACAGTGAACGGCTGGATACGGGGGCGGTGGTCGAGCGATTGAATCAGGCGGGAAAGTGTGCGCGGCAAATCGCCGAGGTGGATGCCATTGTCGCGACTGTCGTGCCGGAACTGAAGTCGGGCGACGTGGTTGCGATCCTTTCCAACGGCGGCTTCGGCGGGATCTACGATAAACTGCCGCAAGCGCTGAAGCAGCGCGAGGTGAGCGCACGAAGGTGATATCACGCGCGAGGTCCATCGCTCTCGTTGTTGTCTTGTGCATCGTTGTCCTGTGCGCCGCTGGTGCGCAACAGGCACCGCGTCCGCCTTCCATTCAATACACCGTTTCGCTCGCAGACGCTTCGTCGCATCTGCTGCACGTGCGCATGCAGATTCCCGCGGGCAATGATGTGCGAACCGTGCGTTTGCCGGTTTGGAACGCGTTGTACCAGGTGCGGGACTTTGCTCAGTACGTCAGATCGGTCGCTGCGATGGGCCTCGATGGCAGGCGCCTCCCCGTACGCGCGTCTGACAAGTCGAGCTGGGTGATATCGGGCTGTGCTGACGGATGTTTCGCCGATTACGATCTGACGGCGGAGATCTCGGGTCCCTATGGGAACGAGGTTTCCGAGCATCACGCTTTTGTAAATCTGGCCGAAATATTGATGTATGCAGCGGGCGATGAGCATACATTGCCCGTTGGGATCACGTTCGCCAATCTGCCTGCGGGCTGGAATGTTGCATCGGTGCTGGCGACGTACGGGATCACAAAGGAGCACGAAGTCCACTGGAGCGCGAGAAATTACGATGCTCTGGTCGATGCTCCCGTGGAAATGGGCGGCTTTCACGAGATTGCGTTTCAGGACGGCGGAACGAACTACCGCATCATCATTGACGCGGATCCTGCCGGCTACGATGCGGCGGCGATCGAGAGTTCGGTGCAGAAGATCGTTCACGCGGAAACCGAGTGGATGGAAGACCAGCCCTGTCCGGAATACGTATTCATCTATCATTTCCCACACGGCCAGGGTGGTGGCGGGATGGAACATGCGTGTTCGACCGCGATTGACGTTCCGGCGGAGCGCATGGCGGACATGGGCGCGTTCGACAGCGTGACGGCGCACGAGTTCTTTCATCAGTGGAACGTCAAGCGCATACGGCCGCAGTCGCTGGAGCCGATCGACTACACGAAGGAGCAGTACACGACGGCGCTGTGGTTCAGCGAGGGCGCGACCAGCACGGTGGAGAACGTGATGCTGCTGCGTGCGGGCCTGATTACGAGCGAGGAGTATCTGCGGCGGCTGTCGGTCGAGATCGACACTTTGCAGCAGAGGCCGGCGCGCAAGACGCAGTCAGCGGAAGAGTCAAGTCTCGATGCATGGTTCGAGAAGTACCCGTATTACCGGCGGCCGGAACGCAGCATTTCTTATTACAACAAGGGCGAGATACTCGGCGTAATGCTGGACTTGGCGATCCGCGACGCGAGCGGTGGAACGAAGTCGCTTCGGGACGTATTCCTGTGGATGAACGAGAACGATGCTAAGAAACACAAGTTTTTCCCCGATTCCGAAGGCGTGCGCGCGGCGGTCGAGGCGGTGACCGGGAGCGACTTCAGCGCATTCTTTCGTGACTACGTTTCGGGAACGGCGGAAATTCCGTACGACCAGTTTCTGAATACGGTCGGGCTGCGGCTGCAGGAAGAGCGATTGGCAATTGCCAATCCCGGATTCACGCCATCGCGAAACTTCGATGCGCAGCCGACGGTGCTCGCGGTCGAAGCTGGCAGCGAGGCTGAACACGCGGGGGTAAAGGTGGGCGACATCTTGGTGGCCGTCGAGAATAATCAGGGCGGCAGCGTGACCGCCGCGCTCGCGACGATGCAACCGGGCGAGGTGTTGCATCTGCGATTGCGTACGCGCGGAGAGGAACGCGACGTCAAGTTCAAGCTGGGGCGCAGGGAGGTCTCGCATTTTGCAATCTTTGACGTGGAGCATCCCACGGCGACGCAGATGAGCCGGCGCGCGGAGTGGCTTTGTGTGAACGCACCCTCCCCTGAAGGGGAAGGGTGCGGCACCCCATTGAAAGTATCCCCGCAGGGAGCGGCGCGCCAGTGATCCGCAGCCTTCTAGCTCATCTGTTTTGGGCCGTAGCGACGCCGCTGGCGGCAATTGTGGTAATCCCATGGGCTTTCGCTACTGGCAACGTCATGCCGCTTTATCGCACTGGCCGATGGATCGCGTGGACCGGTGTGCGAATAGCGGGCGTCCGAGTTGAGATCGAGGGGCTGGACAGGCTCGATCCGGAAGCGACGTACGTTTTCATGTCGAACCATACTTCGAACCTTGATCCGCCTATCCTGCTTCCCCTGATTCCGGGGCGGACGTCGGTGCTGGTGAAGAAAGAGCTGTTCCGCATTCCAATCTTCGGGCGCGCCATGCGAATGACATCGCTGGTGCCGGTGGATCGGACGAATCGCGAAAGGTCGATCGAGAGCCTGCGCAAGGCGTGCGACGTTTTGCGCGCAGGCATCAACATGATGGTGTTCGTCGAGGGAACACGGTCGCGCGACGGCCAATTGCTGCCGTTCAAGAAAGGCCCGTTCTACATGGCCATGGAGACGGGAGTGCCGATCATTCCGGTAACCATCGTCGGAGCGCACGAACTGCAGCCGAAGGGGCACGCGCTGTCGCGATCAGGAATTGTTCGAGTTGTTTTTCATGCGCCGGTCGATTCGGCAGGTGGCGATCGCGATCAGATCGTCGCACTAGTGAAAGATAAAATCGCCAGCGCTCTGCCGGAATCACAGCGATAAATCTACATTTCGCCGGGTTCGAAATCACTGGCCCCATTTCAACTTGGTGCGAAGCACGTCGAAGAATGTCTTGCGTACGCGCAGGAGCAGCACCTGGTACTCGGATTTGCGGCACACGATCATGTCGCCATTGGCTATGGGCAAGCCGACCTGGCCGTCGATGCTGAGGAAGGCTTCTTCGTCCACGCTGCGAACGAAGATGCGAATCTCTGCCGTTTCCCGCACGACCAGAGGACGATGCGTGAGCGAGTGTGGGCAAACGGGCGTAATGATGAAGGCGTTGACTGACGGCATGAGAATCGGTCCACCGGCGGCCAGGGAATATGCGGTTGAGCCGGTCGGGGTGGCTACGATCACGCCATCTCCCTTGTAATTCGAAACAAAGCCATCATCAACGTAGAGATCGAATTCGACGAGACGGGCGATGGCGCTCTTGTTTACGATAGCGTCGTTCAGGCAATCGAAACCGCCGATGGATTGGTCGCCGCGAACGAGTTCGCAGTGCAGCATGGCCCGGCTTTCGTACGAACATTCGCCACGATCCACGGCGTCGAGAATCGAATAAAGCTCGGGCAGCGCAATCTCCGTCAGAAAGCCAAGAGATCCGAGATTTACGCCCAGGATTGGGATCTGCGCCTTTGCGACAGCGCGAGCGGCGGAAAGCAGCGTGCCGTCTCCGCCGAGGACGACGACGAACTCGGGTTTGTGCGATGCGATCTGGTCGCGCGGAACGGCCTCGACGCCCGAGACGTAGGCAACGGTTTCCTCGTCGATCACGACGGAGTAGCCGCGTCCAGCGAGCCAACTCAGCACTTCGGGCGCAATGTGGTGCAGCTCTGCTTTCGCGGGTTTGGAAATAACGGCGGCTGTCTTCATGCTATGACTTAGTTAAATTCCTTTCGAAACGGGCGTAAAGCAAAAACTCGCGATTGCCTTCGGCTCCGAGGATGGGCGAGTCTATAACGTCGGTACACGCCGCGCCAAGTTGGGTGACCATTTGCCGCACTTTACTGACACTTTGAAGTTGCGCTTCAGGGTCACGGACAATTCCGCCTTTACCTACGTTCTCGCGGCCGACCTCGAACTGTGGTTTCACCAGGACGACGAGTTGCAGCACAGGCGTTGCGCCGGCCGCTATTTTGGCTGCGCCGATCACGGCGGGCAGGACGAGTGTCGCCGAAATAAACGACACGTCCATCGCGATGAAAGAAATCGCTGACGCCGGATCAAGCAGCGGGGCAAGCTGCGCGCATTCAAGGTAGCGAGCGTTTGTCTTTTCGAGCAGGCTGACGCGCGGATCGTTGCGCAACTTCATGTCAATCTGTCCGTAGCCTGTATCGACGGCGATAACGCGGGCGGCGCCGTGCTGAAGCAGGCAATCGGTAAAGCCGCCCGTTGATGCACCGATGTCGAGGCAGGTGCGGCCATTGACGTCGATGCTCCAGCATTCGAGCGCGCGTTCGAGCTTCAGTCCTCCGCGGCCGACATAACGCAGATCGCTGCCGAGCAGGCGGATCACGGCATCGTCGGCCACGGACGCTCCGGACTTTTCCACCTTTTGTTCGTTGACCAGGACCTTGCCCGCGAGAATCAGGGCCTGCGCGCGCTCGCGCGATGGGACCAGGCCACGGTCAACGAGCAGCTTGTCAATGCGCACTTTCACGGAAGTTCAGAGTAACACGCGCCAGTGATTGGCTGTCGAGGGCCAATAGAGAGTGCGATAAGATGAATTGAATCACGAAAGGAATCGGGACTTGGGCAGAATCAAGCAGCATGAGATCCGTGCGGTTATAACGGAGACTGTGGTCGGCGGCGAGAATCCGCTACTGGGCACGGAGACACTGAAACGAATTCACAGATACATGGTGCACTGCCGTGCGTTTGCTGAACGCGCGGCGCGTGCGAGACGGAAGTCCAAGACGGGCGCAGGTCCCGCTATAGGCCTGGAAGCGGTTGAGGTGGGTACGATCATCCACCTGCAGCCCGGCGATATGATCGCGCCACTCGGCAGCCGTTGGATCTCTCGCCAGTTGGCGGAATCGCCCCTGGAGCAGATGATCCGCGAACTGTTTCCGGAGCTGGGAGAGCAGAGTTCGCCAGCAATCATTACAGATAAATGCATGGGCTCGGGGCTGGCGGCAATCGCAACCGGCGTGGCGCTTGGCCATAAGAGACAGCACATCCCCGCGGTGGTCGTTGTGTTTTCAGATCGGGCATCGTTGGGTCAGGCCGCTACAGACGAGGCCATGGCGCTTGCGGGCGAGCAGAAGCTGCCGGTGATTTACGTGGTCGAGAACAATGTGTGGGAAGCAATCGGGTCGGTGAACGGGCGTGGTTCCGACGACGAGTTGCACGTGCGGGCGCTCCATTACGGATTTCCCGCCATGCCGGTAGACGGCAACGATGCGATTGCGGTTTATCGAGTGGCACAAGAGGCGATTGCACGCGCCCGCAAAAATGGCGGTCCCACGCTGATCGAATGCCAGACGTTTCGCTGGTTCGGACATCCCGCGATAGATCCCGCCAGGACGCGCCCCGCGACCGAAGCGGCGCGATGGCTGGCGAAAGACCCGATCGTTCACATGAACGCCTACCTGAAAAAGAAAGGGCTAAGTCCGGAATAGTCAGACATTATTGGACAGATCCGGACAACAGCCATAGGCTTGGATTCCATCTGACCTTTCACGCGTATTACGAGGGATCCGTTGTCGCTGTTGGATCAGGCGCTCTATCGGTTGTGCAGGCATGAATGGGTGCGTGACCGAAGCGCGAAGGGTGAGTTGCTGCTGCGCTGCATGAAATGCGGGAAGAGCAAAGAGCATGATCTGGCACGGCTGATCCGGTGGACTCCGCCCTACATCCCTATCGAGCCCATCGACCTGCCTGATTTGCCGCCGCCGCTGCAGATGGCGCCGTCCGTCAAGAAACGGAGGCAGGCCGCGTGACGCTACGCCGTCGTTAAGAACATTTCCGCTAGTCCAAACTCAAGCCGCCGTCCACGGCGATTGTCTGCCCTGTGAGGAAGTGGGTGGCGGTGGCAAGATAGAGTACGACCTCGGCAACCTCGGCAGACGTTCCGGCGCGCCCCATCGGGGTGCGCTGAGCGATGCGCTTGCCGAAGTCGTCGAGCGGACTGTTGTCGGGGTTGATCATTCCCGGCGCAACGCAATTGACTGCAATCTCGGGCGCGAGCGCCTTTGCCATGGTTTCCGTGAGCATGATCAACGCGGCTTTTGACGCGCAGTAATGCGAATGTGTAGCCCAGGGCCGCAGGCCGCCAAGCGAACCGATGTTGATGACCCGACCGTTGCGTTGTTTGAGCGCCGCGATTGCCGCTTGCGTCATCAGGAATGGTCCGCGAGTGTTTGTGTCGAACATGCGGTCCCACTGCTCAAGCGTGATCTGCTCGAATGCGGCAGTCTCGTAAACCGCGGCATTGTTGACCAAAATATCGAGCCCGCCGAATTCAGCCACAACCTTGTTGACCGTCTCGGTTACGCATTGCGGATCGCGCACTTCGCAGTGCAACGCCATCGCATGTTGTGTGCGGGACTTGAGATCTTCCAGAGCCCGTTCAGCATCCGCCTGTGAGGTGTTGTAGGTGATGGCGACGTCGGCTCCGGCGTCGGCAAAAGCCTGCGCCATGACAAGGCCGATCCGCCGCGCCGCTCCGGTGATCAAAACGGACTTGCCACGAAGGTCTTTCATCAAGCGGCATTCTACAGGAAACGGATAATCGGAAAATCGGAAAATCGAAACCCAACGTAGAGGACACGGAGGGACTGAGACCGAGAAGTAATCACTCCTCGTTTCGCAGCATGTCCTTCATCGTCTCCCGCCGGCGGATGAGGCGGGCAGAACGGCCGTCCACCAGGACTTCCGCTGCGCGGCCTCGCGCGTTGTAGTTCGACGAAATCGACATGCCGTAGGCACCGGCGTCGAGAATCGCGACCAGTTCGCCTTCTTCGATCTTGGGAAGCTGGCGGTCGCGGGCGAAGAAATCGCCGGTCTCGCAGATTGGGCCGACAACGTCATAGGCTGCGGTTTTCTTGCTGGCCGGACGCGTAATGGGAACGATATCGTGGTGCGCGCCGTAGAGTGACGGGCGGATGAGGTCGTTCATCGCGGCGTCCACGATAAGGAAACGCTTGCCGCTATTCGTCTTTTCGTAGAGTACGCGGGTGATGAGCGCGCCGGCAGGTCCGACGAGGAAGCGACCAGGTTCGAGCAGCAGATGCACGTCGAGTCCTGAAAGCTGCTTCGTCACTGCGCGTGCGTAATCGTTCAGGTGCTCGTCAAAGTGAGGGAGTTCGTCGAGGCTAGCGCAGGAGATGCCCAACCCGCCGCCCGCATCAAGATAACGAATGTTGACGCCGTCAGCACGCAGACGGCGCACAAGATCGGCAAGGCGGGAAACGGCTTCGGCGAAGGGCGCTACGTCGTTGATTTGTGAGCCGATGTGGCAGCTCACGCCGGCGACATCCAGGCTCTTGCGTCCGTTGGCGCGTTTGTAAAGTGCACGAGCTTCGTCGATTGAAATGCCGAACTTGTGGCTGCGCAGTCCAGTCGAGATGTAAGGATGAGTGCCGACGGCAACATCGGGATTCACGCGCAGCGCAACCCGCGCCACTTTCTTCATGCGCGCGGCACGATCCGCCAGCGTAAAGAGTTCGCTCTCACTTTCGCAGTTGAACATCAGGATGCCCGCGCGAAGTGCAAGGTCCATCTCTTCGACGGTTTTACCCACGCCGGAAAACACGATCCGCGAGGCAGCGCGTTTGTTTGCGTAAAAGACGCGCTCGATCTCGCCGCCGGAAACAACGTCAAATCCACAACCGAGCGCGGCGAGCATCTTCAGGATTGAGGTATTGCCGTTGGCCTTGAGCGCATAGCAGACGGTGTGCGGAAAGTCGGAGAACGCAGTGTCGAACGAGCGATAGCGGTCGCGGATGGTCGAGGCGGAATAGACATACAGGGGCGTGCCGTGCTTCTTAGCCAGTTGCGCGATCGAAACTGAATCACAATGCAGCGACGGCTTACGGGAACCGAGCAATGCGGAACGATAGATGAAAGGAGCGGCTGATTTCTTGGATGCCATGCTTCATTGTATCGAATGAGAGCCGGATTCGTTATCTCAATGTGGGCGCGTCGGCGCGCTTCTTCGGGGATTTGCGGATTTTTAGCGCCACGACGGTCTGGTCGTCGAAGGCGTTAACGCCCGCAGCGTGCTGTGCGACAGCGTCAAAGATGGCGTTGACGATCTCTTTGGCGGAACCATTGCAGTTGGCAGCGACAACCTGCTCGACATTCTGGCGCCCGAACATCCGGCCAGCGGCATTGGTGGCATCCACGATTCCATCCGTAAAGAAAACGAACAGTTCGCCGGGAATGGCGGAGTACGAGACTTCATCGTATTCGACGTCTGCGAAAAACCCCATCGGCAAGCCGGCAAGTTGGACCATTTCGATTTTCCCGTCGCGACAGTAGATCGGGCGGGGAAGACCGGAATTGGAAATCGTCAACCGCTGTTCATGGTCGTCCCATATGGCGTAGATCATGGATATGTATTGCGCGTCGATCGGGCGTTCGTTCAAGGAGGTGTTGATTCTCGCCATCATCTCGCGGGCGGTTGGCTCGGATGCCGCATGGGAACGGAGGAAGCCGCTCACCAGGGCGGCGTAGATCGCGGCGGGCGCGCCCTTGCCGCTGACGTCGCCGATGGCGATTCCAGTGCGTCCGGAGGCGCGCGACTTGCGCGTATAGGAAACGAAATCGTACAAATCGCCGCCGATTATGCGGGCGGGGGCAAAACGCGCGAAGACCTCGGCGTGCTTCATCGCCGGGAAAGTTCTCGGCATGATGCGGAATTGCAACTCGCGGGCCAGCGCGAGATCGCGCTCCAACTGCTTCTCATGAAGGGTGACCTGTTCATAGAGCTGCGCGTTTTTAATGGCGACTGCGATTTGCGCGGCAAGCGTGCTCAGATTGCGCAGCTTGTTTTCCGTAAAGTAGCCAAGGCGCGTGTGCTCGATGTCGAGCACGCCGATGACCTCGTCCTTGTAAACGAGCGGGACGCAAAGTTCCGAGCGGGTCTCGGGGTTCACTGCGATGTACCGCGGGTCGCGGCTGACGTCGGGAACGAGAACGGGTTCGTTGTGCGCGGCGGCATAGCCGACCAAGCCCTTCCCGATCGGAATGTCGTGCTTCACCTGGATTTCTTCGTTGAAGCGCAGCGAGAAACGGTGTTCCAGCTTGGCCCCCGTGCGGTTCAGCAGCAGAATGCTGAAGATCTGATACTCCATCAGGCGCTTCAATTGTTCGCCGATGTGTCCGAAGAGCTGGTCGAGATTGAGGATCGAGGTCAGATCGCGGCTGATGTCGTTCAGCAGCGAGAGGCTCTCGGCCTGGCGAGCCACCCGCGTGTAGAGCCGCGCATTTTCGATGCTGACGGCGATTCGGGACGCGATCAGCGTGAGCAGTCGTTTGTGTTCTTCGGTGAAGAAATTCTTCTCGGCGGCCTCGATGTCGATCACGCCGATGACGCGGTTGCGCGAGATGAGCGGGACGGCAAGTTCGGAGAGGACACCGGGAGTGCCTTCGATGAAGTCGCTACGGCTTGAGGCGTCACCGACCAGGATCGCTTCGCGCCGCAGAGCAGCGGTGCCCGTAACACCCTGGCCGAGCGGAATACGCGTGCGGTTGATCACGTCTTGCGGATATCCGGCAGCGAAGCGGATATAGAGTTCATCCGTGCGATCGTTCAGCAGGAGAATCGCGAATATCTCGTAGTTGATTACCCGGCGGACGACCTCCGCAACACGTTGAAGAAGCGCATCGAGATCCAGCGTTGTATTGACGGCCTCGGCCACTTCCAGCAGAAAATGCTCGATGTGTGGCTTCGGCGATGAGATTGTCGCGGGCGTATCCATAACCTTTGGCACAGGACATCATACCAACGGGGAGATCGGAAAGACGGAAAATCTGAAAGGCCAAAGCCTAAAGGCAGGGCGCCGCGTCTGGGATGGACAGCGGCAGTCAGGGCGTGGCATTTGGCTGACGGGTGAACACGGCTTTGGTGCCGTCGGACGTGTGGTCCGTCAGGGTCTTGCCATCGTCGGACACCGTCCAGCGGTCTTCGAGGGTGAAGGTCTGGCTGCCGTCAATGTCGAGTACGCCCTTGGTCTGGACAATGAGCGTCTTCCTCTGCCAGTACGACTTCACGTAGGTGATGTACGTTCTGACCTTGTAGCCGGCACGCTCCGTGCCGTCGGCTACATAGGTACTGGACTGTATGAGGTCGCCGCGTTTGCCGTTGTTCGCCGCGTAGTAGTCAAAGGCAAGGTCGTCACTCGACTGGGTGATGATAAGCAATGACGCGCCTTTGGCCGCAGGCTTGCCCGAACTGGCATCGGCGTCGAATTTCCATGTGCCGGAAAAGTTCGGCGTGGACTGGGCGAAGAAGGCGAAGAAGAGAACTGCCGAGAACAGTAGGTTTTCCATACTCAATGTGAATAGATGCTGGCAGAGCGGGGGAAGGATACGAAAATCGGAAACAGGCGGGGCGCCGGCTGGGAGACGACGCCCAAAGGAGATTCAAATTACTCTGGCGCGCCGAGCTCGCGGACGATGGCGACGGAGGCGCTGGCCCCAATGCGGCTTGCCCCTGCATTGAGCATGGCGACAGCGTCGGCTGCGGTGCGGATTCCCCCAGCAGCTTTGACGCCGATATTCGGGCCGACGACGGAGCGCATCAATGCGACATCCTCAGGTGTTGCGCCAGCGGTCGAGAATCCAGTGGACGTCTTGACGAAGTCGGCACCGGCTTTAACCGCCAGTTCACATGCTGCGATCTTCTCTTCACGCGTGAGCAGGCACGTCTCGATGATGACCTTGAGGATGGCGCCGTTCTGGTGCGAGGCGTCCGCTGCGGCTCGGATGTCGTCCTCGGTGTACTGGCGATTGCCGGCCTTGAACTGGCCGACATTGATTACCATGTCCACTTCCGTTGCGCCGAGGCGCGCGGTCTCGGCAGCCTCGAAAGCCTTGGCGCTCGTGAGGGTGGCGCCGTTCGGGAATCCCGCGACAGTCGCGACCTTCACCGTCGACCCGGCAAGTTGTTGAGCGGCCAGTTCGACGTAGCCCGGTTGGATGCAGACGGCAGCGAATCCGTATTTCTTGGCTTCGGCGCAGAGCTTTACGATCTGGTCGGGCGTGGCCTCTGGCTTCAGGACGGTGTGGTCGATGGCGCGCGCGACAGTCTGCCATTCGCAGGCCGGTTTCGTAGTTGCGGACATAGAGAAACTCCTTAACCGCGGCTCGACGCCAATTTCGGCGAAGATCGGCGCGGATCAAATTCACAAACGACTCTTAAAGACTATTTCTTACCGGCGACAACTTCTTTGTTGGCGGCGGCCTTGGCGTTTACTGACTCCTCGCTATCGGGGTGCAGGACGCAAATATCAGCAAGATTGCGGTAGCGCTCTGCGTAGTCCATGCCGTAGCCGATAACGAATTCGTCGGGAATGACGAATCCAACGTAGTCGGCCTGCACTGGCTGCGTACGGCGGCAGGACTTATCGAGCAGTGCGGCCACCTTCAACGACTTCGGCTGGTGCGCGAGAAACATCTTCCGCAGATACATCATAGTGAGGCCAGTGTCGAGGATATCCTCGACCAGGATGATGTTCTTGCCGGTGAGCGGTTGATCGACGTCCTTGGTAAGCCGCACCTCGCCGCTGGATTGTTTGCCGTTGCCGTAGCTGGAAACGCCAATGAAATCGAAGGTGGCGTCAACGCTGGCCGCTCGGGCCAGATCGCTGAGAAAAATCGTCGCGCCTTTCAGCACGCCGATGAAGATAACGGAGTCGCCGGCGAAGTCGCGGGATATCTCTGAGGCAAGCTCGGATACGCGCTTCGCAATCTGTTCGCGGGAGAAAAGAACGCTGAGTTCAGGCATAAGAGACTTAACAAAATAGCTTAACCCATTCCGATGGAAGGTCAAACCATTTCCTCGGCAACCATCCCTACGCTCTATCTGTCAGCTTCCGTGAGACATCCACGTTGAACACAAGTGCGCCATCCAAATAGAATGACAACGCGTAGCAGGAGGCGGCGATGGACTTCAATGGCGTGAAACTGACATGGCTCGGTCATTCGACTTTCCGCATCGAGACGCCGGGCGGAAAAACGATTTTGATCGATCCCTGGGTGATGGGAAACCCCAGTTGCCCGGAGAGCGAAAAGAAACTTCGCAAAGTGGACGTGATGCTCTGCACCCACGGTCACTTCGATCACATCGGCGACGCGGTCGAGATCGCGAAGACTCACAACCCCGCGGTGGTCGGCATTTTTGAGCTGTGCGCGTGGTTGCAGAAAAAAGGCGTGCAGCAGACCTCGCCCATGAACAAGGGCGGCACACAGCAGGTACGCGACATCAAGGTGACGATGGTCCACGCGATTCACTCGTGCGGCATTCAGGACGGCGACGATATCGTCTATGGCGGCGAGGCGTGCGGCTACGTCATCGAGTTCGAGAACGGTCTCAGGATCTACCATGCGGGTGACACCAACGTCTTTAGCGACATGGCAATTATTCGCGAGTTGTATCGGCCGGACATTGCCATGTTGCCGATCGGCGATCACTTCACCATGTCGCCGCGGGAGGCGACCTACGCCTGCGGATTGCTGCGTCCGAAACTTGTAATCCCGATGCATTTCGCCACGTTCCCGCTACTGAAGGGCAGTCCGGCGGAGTTGCGTGAAAACGTGCAAACAATGGGAATCGATGTTCTTGAACTGAAGCCCGGCGAGACGGTGACATCGTCCGAACCGGTGCTGGCGAGGTAGGGGAATTGGCAATTGCAATTTGCAATTTGTAAATTGTTGTGAAGAGGCTTTTTAACTTTCTAAATTACAAATCGCAAATTACAAATCAAGAGAGGCTGAATGAGCGAAGCAGAGCGCGTTGCCTGGAAGCTGGGGTGCATCACCAATCCGGCGGTTGAGGATTACCTCCACGGACTCGCGCCGGAGCGCGATCCCGTGCTGACCGAAATGGAAAAGGTCGCCGCCGAGCGGAAGGTGCCGATTGTCGGCCCGCTGGTCGGGCGCTTGCTTTACCAACTGGCGAAAATGATCGGCGCCCGTAGCGTCTTTGAAATGGGCTCGGCGATCGGATATTCAACGATCTGGTGGGCGCGCTCACTGGCCGATGGCGGGCGCGTCATCTACACCGATGGTGATCGCAAGAATTCCGATGAGGCACGCCGCTATTTCGAACGCGCCGGAGTGGCTGACCGGGTCGTGATCCAAACCGGAGATGCCCTGGAGATCCTCTCGGAACAGCGCGGCGAATTCGACATCATTTTCAACGACATTGACAAAGAGGACTACCCGCGCGCTTTTCGCCTCGCTGTGCCCCGATTGCGCAAGGGAGGCTTGCTTGTCAGCGACAACGTGCTCTGGCATGGCACCGTGGCTGAGCCGCCGCAGTTCCACGACAATTCGACAAAGCGAATCGTCGAATACAATCGTCTGATGTACGAGTCGAAGGAGCTGTTCACGACCATCCTGCCGCTGCGGGATGGCGTGGCGGTCGCAATGAAGATGTGAGGCAGTAACAAGGAGCTGATTACAAGATCTGTCGCAGTTGAAAGATAGCTGTTACTGTGGTGAACCATGCATCGTTTCCTATACCGGCTTGTCGCGTGTATCCTTCTGGCCGTGCCGATGCTGCACGCGCAGTCGTATCGAGGCGTGCAAGTTGGCCAGCGCGCCGACCTGCTGCCGCCTGAGTTCAATGAGGTGAAGCGCGGAGAGTACGATGCCAGCTTCGGTACTGAGGCGATGCAGGTGTTCGTCAACGGCGCGCTCGTGACCGGCTTCACCGTGCTGCCGCGGATTCCGTTGACGCTGGCCGAGGCCGTTGCGAGACACGGTTCCACACCAGATGTTGACAAGATGTTCGCGCTGATGGATCCCGACGGCGATCCGCAAGGACTGGTCGATCCGATCAAGCGGATTTCCTACGTCACACGCGCGCTCGGCCCCGCTGGAATCGTGAGTTCGGTCGGCTACTACGACCAGAATACCGCGCTGCTCATCTGGACGGAAAATGTTGATCCAGCAGTCCTGGCAGTACTCGCAGCCGCCGCTAAAAATGTCTCGTTGCAAGACCTCGAGGCACGACCCCGCCTCGCCACTCTGGCAGCCAAGGCACAATTCATGATGGAACAGGCTCTCAAGCAGGCGCGAGCCGACGCTCAGGAATTCACTACCCTGTTCAATCGTTATCAGCAAGGCTGCTCGGGCGGCCCCGTCACCAACGAGTGCCAGAATGCCAAGCGTACACTGGGGCCGGCTCTCATGCAGGCCGGTGAGCGGTTTCGGTATGCGGTAAAGCGGGCAGCCGATACTTACGCCGCAAACGCCGTGTATTTCAACAGGCGAATGCCTCCGGAATTACCTCAGCTCCAGCAATTGGCGGATCGTTTGCTGCCACAAGTGCCCGTCGTCCTGCCAGGACAACAGTAGCGTCGGCCGTGGCCCATTCAAGCCGTCCGTCGGGGTACCTTCCCTATGGAAACTTTCGTAAGTGTTGCAATCAAAGGAGTTATCGTTTGAGCTTAACGAAGCCAAATGTAACTCATTGATAAATAGATGTTTAGCTGCATCAGGTTACCTTGGTAACCTTGGGTTCTTGTTCCCATCTACTTACATCTTAGCAGTTTGCGGGGGGAAACCCGACAGGAGCGGAAGGATTATATTTGCTTGCACATCAGCAGGTTACGAAGGTTTTAGCCGATGGAGGGGGTTGACAATCTCTAATGCGTCGGCGGTGAACAGCCGGGACGTCCTCGTAGCGCCGCCCGGAGGGCGGCGCTACGACCGCAGATACAGCAGCCTTGGAATTCCTCTAAATCGACTGCACCGGAATCGCCGTTACATCCTCGACCAGCCCCACCTCTTTCTGCAAAAACGGCTCGGCGTACTTAACGCCTGCAAGCAGACCGTAGAATCGCGCCATCGCTTCAATGCGTTCGCGAATCTCCTGTTGCGCAGGGAAGAGGTCGGAACCAGTCTGCTGGTCGGCGTACTGCGACTCGTAGGCGAACAGCGAGGCCATGCGCGACTCGAACTGGTCCGTGATGTCCACGACGAAAGTTGGACGAACATCGAAGTAGAGCGTCGCGTAAATGACCTTGAAGGGGCGGAAGGCATCGGAAAATCGCAAAATCGGAAAATCGGAAAATTGAAAACCGGGGGAGTGCTTCTTTAACTCAGTTTCGAGATCCAACTTCTTCAACCCCGCGACGAAACACGCTTCATAGCCCAGCGTTGACGCCGTGTAGTGGTCGGGATGGCGTCCTTGCCAGTATGGAAGTATCACCACGCGTGGACGCAAATGGCGAATCACCCTTGCGACCTTCAACCGGTTCTCCCAAGTGTTCTCGACCCGTCCATCCGGGATATCGAGCGCCTCGCGCCGGGATACTTGCAGGATGTGCGCCGCGTCTTCAGCTTCCCGCGCACGGTCTTCGGCAGTACCACGCGTGCCCATCTCGCCGCACGTCAGATCGAGAATCGCCGTGCGATGGCCGAGTTGGGCCATCTTGAGCAGCGTCCCGCCACAGGTCTGCTCAACATCGTCGCGGTGCGCAGCGATAGCTAGAACGTCAACGGCATCGAGTTGTCGAGTGATCGGGTGGTCGGGTGATCGGGAGTCGTTCATGCGCATTTAGTCTAGCGCAACCAAAACAGAATTGATTTGGGGGTGGTGCCGGAATCACTACGGGCCAATACTTCGGTAGTTTCTCTAGAGCCACGAGCCTTACTCATCAGAAGTTGTTGGGCAATAATATACTTGACTGACCGTCGCGCCGGTTGCCAAAATTCTCGTGCCGTGACAGGATTGTGTTTCATGTAAGCCCCTTCGTGCTCACTTGGCTTGGCTAATCGTCGCTTTCAAGGCATTCCAACATCTCGCAAGCCAGCTCGCTTTTGACCCTCCATGCTCAAGGGCCTTCCGCATTCGGGCGTTGAACAACTCCACCTCCGAATCGTCAGCAGTTGAGAGATGGTTAGCTGTGCGGCGCATCATATTGTCGGCCCGTATTGCCGCTTCGTGCTTCTCTTGCAATTCACGAATGGCGTCTTCTCCCATCCCCTTGCGTTTCCCAATCTCCTGGTAGATGACGCGGCGAATTCCGCTGGCCGCGTCTTCCAACAAAGCTTGCAGGCTGCTCTCGCCCCGCTCTGCGGCTCCCGTTGCAAGCGTGTCGAGCTGCTCCCGCACTTGATCCATTTCGCCAATTGTCTTTGCGTCTGCTAGCTGCTGGCGCAGGTTTACTAGCGCTTGCATCGTTTCATCTCGGTAGCTCATTGATGTGCTCATGGTGTCATCCCTTGACCGATCGTGCTATTCACCCTCTTCGTCCGCCAATAGTCGAGTAGCAGTAATACAAGAGGCGCCGCGAGAAATACGAGCACCTGAATCGACTCATCTGCGCGAATGCTGTTAAGCATACTCACCGGAATAAATGGATATAGCTACTTCTTCCGCTCCACCAAGAACCGCGCAATCTCTTTCAAGGTGTTCCCACGTTCACCGAAGCTGTCCAACTGCGCACACGCGTTGTTGATTAGCTCCGCAGCTTTCTCCTCCGACGCTTCAAGACCGTAGAGCGACGGGTACGTCGTCTTCTCGGCGGCGAGGTCTTTGCCGGCGGTCTTGCCTAGCTGCTCGGAGGTCTGCGTCATGTCGAGGATGTCGTCGGCGATCTGGAACGCCAGTCCAGCATCGCGACCGAAGGCTCGTATGCGCTCGACATCGGCGTCGGGGGCACTCGCGTACAGCGCGCCGCTGACCAGTGCTCCGGTAATCAGCGCGCCTGTCTTGGCGCGATGGATGTAGTGGAGCGTGTCGGCGTCGGGCTTCGTGTGTTCGGCTTCGAGGTCCATGACCTGGCCGCCGATCATGCCGTCGACGGTGCCGGTCGAGTGTGCCATCTCCTCGATGACGCGAACGCGAGCCTCGGGACGGCAGCGCAAGCGCGCCATCACTTCGTAGGCGTAGGTCTGCAACGCATCGCCCGCCAGAATCGCCATCGCTTCGCCGTAAACCTTGTGGCAGGTCGGGCGTCCTCGACGGAGGTCGTCGTTATCCAGCGCGGGCAGATCGTCGTGGATCAGCGAATACGTATGCAGCATCTCGATCGCCGCGCCGAGCTCGTCAACGCCATCCGGCAGGGCACCGCAAACCATCCGCGCGGATTCCATGCACAGGATCGGGCGCAGGCGCTTGCCGCCGGCAAATACGCTGTGGCGCATCGCCGCGTGGATCGTCGCCGGGTACTCGGTTGCTGGCGGCAGCAGACGCTCAAGTGCGGCGTCGGCCAGTTCACAGCCTCGTTGCAATATGTCTTTCAGCATTGAAGGTGAGTATAGCCAAACAAACGCAAAATCGGAAAATCGAAAATCAATACAGAGGACGCGGAGGGCACAGAGGAGCGGAAGAACAGAGCTCCCGCCTGGACGGGAGCTTTTAGGAGAAAACCGTGACTATTTCTCGATCTGCTGCGACAGATAGTTCGCGATGCCCATCTCGTTGATGGAATGTATCTGCGATTCCAGGAAGTCCACGTGGCGCTCTTCGTCCTTGAGCAACCGCTCGAAGAGGTCGCGAGAGCCGTTGTCCTTCATGTCCAG
This sequence comes from uncultured Acidobacteriota bacterium, assembly GCA_963777415.1. Taxonomy (GTDB): domain Bacteria; phylum Acidobacteriota; class Terriglobia; order Terriglobales; family Acidobacteriaceae; genus JAEZPW01. Next base: position 169,170 of record CAVZQL010000003.1, on the reverse strand, counting down.
GCATAACTGGGCGGCGGCGTTGTATTCGGCAACAGCGTCCTTCTCGTCCTTGACGTTGATTTCCATCTGTTCGTTGACGTTCTTTCCAAGTTGCGGTTTAAGTCCGACGCCGACGACCGGAACGGCGTCCAAAAATATGATTCGCTCAATAAGAGCTTCGGCGTGTTTCATTTCCTCGATGGCGCGCGCCTTTGTCAGCCCGGCTGTCTTTGTGTAGCCCCAGTTCTGGCACATCTCGGATTGCGTCATGTATTGCACGATGGCTGTCAGCTCTGAACTCAGAGCTGTGTTCAATTGCTCGATTACTTTTTCGTTTCCGCGCATTGAATGTCTGACCTCGTGATTCTTTGAACTGCTCCGCACACATCTTACGCCACGGAGAGGCAGGCGTGGGAGAGGCAGGCGTGAAGGAAGAGCGGGTATCTGGGCCGTAAGCCGAGCATCCAATCGGATATGGTGAAACCGCATCCCAAAAAGAGCTCCCGAAAGGACCCTAAGAGCGGCCTGATTCGTTGATGCGTTGGACTTACCTGATCTGGTACGAGGATAGTTCGCGCAAAAAATAAGGAGCGCCCGAAAGCGCTCCAAAGCGTGAGAGAGATGGACCGTTAGCTTTAACCCGTGTTTATGCGGCAAGTTCTGCGATCCGCAAAAAATAAATCGCTGTCCGCCTAAGCAGCGTTTTTGGAATGTGAAATGTTCCGAGCGACCGCCCCGACGATTGCCTGGACGTCGGACGTGTGGCAGCAATCGATGGCGCCAAGGCTCAGGGCCTTGGTCCACATGTCTTCATCCGGTATACGGTGCGTGCAAACCACGGGAATGCCGAACTCGCGATAAAGCTGCTCGACATGCCTGAAGCCAACGGTTTCCAGATCAGTGATAGCCAGTGCAGTGCGCTTGCGCGAAACAAATGCGCGCAACTCGTCTAGCGAACCGACGACTTGCACGGAACGAAATATCTGGTGAAGGGAATTTGCCAATATTTGAGCCGATTTTCTGTCGCTATGGGCAACGACCACATCGAGGGATCGCATAAAATTGCCGGCCTCCAAAATAATGTTCATATAATCCCGGCCAATTCAAACCGGGCACCTTCGGTTGTCACACACAGGTCGCGGAAATCGGAATCAAGTCGTGCAATGGCGAGTAGGATGCGAACCTGTTTGTGCAGGCTGTGTTGCTCGCGTACACCGAAGTACATGTCCCTTTTCGCGTCCACTGCGCGAGCAGGGATGGGGTTGACTGTGGCCCGGCAACGTCCCCAAACAGAACCGGGAAGGACACTAGCTGCGTAGGATACTAACTGCGTACTAAGCGCTTACACGCAGGACTTTAGGGCAGACATGAAAGTTTGTCCAATTAATATTTATTAATGTACCGATAAGCTTATCGCTTGGCTTCCGCCGGCTGAGATACGGTTTCAAACGGCTCTGGCTGCAGCTTGCCGTTGCGGTTCAGCAGAACCTCGACTTTGCCTTCGGCATCCTCAAGCTCCTGGCGGCAGGAGTTGGAAATCTGTATACCTTCCTCGAACAGGCCGAGCGCGCGTTCGAGTGGAATTTCACCCTTTTCAAGTTCGCCCACGATCTGTTCTAAACGCTGGAGAGACTCTTCAAATTTTGGCAAGGTCCACGCTCCGTCCCGTTATCTTAAATGAAATCCAGAGTAGCCTACGGGAAATTACTGAGTAGATGCCGGTTGCAAACATTTGTTTACGCCTCAGTTACCCAACTGACCATCCCCCACCTCAATCTGCTAGATATGTACTTTTGCACGACTTAGGTCTGTTGGACCGATTGGATCGGATATGGATCGAATCTGACGTTTTCTGGCTCGGTCGATGAGGGAACATTGTACTAAGTAGTTACGAGTCAGGTTAGCTACGCGCCCCGCGCTTTCCGTTGCGTCTGGATTTTCAAAGATCGCAGATTACAGGCCCGCCCCGTGCTCTATGCCGGAACGCCGAGTGCTCCTCACTGACAAGCTAAGGATAATGGCGTTTGCGCGGAATCCGACAAGCGGCCCAGAAAATTTCTAGAATCAGAACAAGGCAAGGCTATGTGGCGGGATTAGCCTAGAACTATTGTGAAGGCCCGATGTCTATCTCTGACTTGTACTAGTTCCGCCGTTAGCGCCTGAATCGTGCTTCTCGCGGTCTTCTACTCCACGCTCCCGCCACTCTCATCTCGGCTTCTTGTTCACAACAGCGAGTTGGCGACCGGCATCAATTTTCATCATGCGGACTAAATTCTGGGCTGCTGTATTTGTCTTGGCGGCATTTGTTGCGCAGGCGCATGCGGAAGCCGTATTCCTGCTGGAAGAGCCGTTTGGGGCATTCGGTGGCATGAATCCCACGGGCCATGCGGCGGTTTATCTCACACGGGTCTGTGCTGCATCCCCAACGCTCCTACGTCGCTGCGAACCGGGTGAAGCAGGAGTCGTTATCAGCCGCTACCGCAATATTGCCGGATACGATTGGATTGCCGTCCCTCTACTTCCATATCTGTATGCGGTCGATACCCTTCAGGACATTCCGCAATCTGCCGACGCGCAATCCGTCGCCGCGCTCCGAGATGCGTACCGTCGATCGCACTTGCTGTCGATTGCACCGGATGACGCCGAAGGTCATGCGCCCGGAGGCGAATGGACACAACTGGTCGGCTCCGCCTACGACCGTAGAACGTACGGGTTCTCGATCGCAACCAGCCAGCAGCAGGACGACGCTCTCATCCAACAGTTCAATACGCGAAGAAACAGGAGCCACTTCGACATACTGCTCCATAACTGCGCTGATTTCTCCAAAGCCATTCTCAACTTCTATTATCCGCACTCCGTCCACAGAAATCTGTTTGCCGACGCTGGCATTACCACGCCCAAGCAGGTTGCCAAATCACTCGTAAGCTACGGCAGGAAGCACCCGGCGGTGCTGAACTCCACTTTTGTGATTCCACAAGTGCCGGGCAGCATACACAGAAGCCGACATGTAGATGGGGTGCTCGAAGCGTTGCTTAAATCAAAGAAATACGTGCTGCCGCTGGCCATTTCGCACCCCGCAGTCACAGCCAGCTTGGTGGTGGCTTATCTGGTTAAAGGACGGTTCAACCCCAAGCAGAATGCCATCACATTCGATGTCGCCCGTGCGGTTCAGGCCGAACCGCTCATGTCGCTCATACCGCAATCGGTCAGTGCATTTCGTTAGGTGGTATTTGAATTGGGTTGGACAGCACGCTGTGCTGCCAGCGAGGATGCATCCGTAGGGATACTGTGATGGTGCGGCTCTCGTCATCAAGACACGAACTCCAGCAACATGCCCCGGATGCAAAGTAGTCCGACCTCTTAGTACTGCACGCGGAGAGTCTGTGAGAGAGCGGAACAGACCTCTTGAACATTGCCAACTTCTGCGTTGACGAGTCTATCCAGCAGAGTCAAATCATCAATCATGTGCGCCGTGTTTCCAACCGTGCCCTTTCAAAGAAGGAGCTCGCGCGAAAATCAAAATCCCCACCCTTGCTTTCCGCAAGGATGGGGCACCCTCTGCCTATAGCTACTTGTTTCTCACAGGTGGACGCGTGCGCAGCAGTGGTCACAATAGAGATTCCTCGGGTCGCGCCAGAAGCGCGACCTCTCGGAATGACAATGTGCTGCTTTCTAACTGAGTACTGAGTACTGGCTCTCTCTACACCGTTGCCCCGCGAGACGAGCCGAGCGCTTCTAGGACGTCCACTGCCGAGGCGTAGCGTCCGAACGGGGCGCTGATCTGTGCGCCCTGCACGAAGAGACGGACGGCGGCCAGCATGTCGCGGGCGATGGCGACGCCTTCGGCGCGGGCCGACTCGGCGTTCGTCGCCTTCGACATGCGGGTCATGATTTCGTCTGGCACCGAGACGCGCAGTTCGTTCTTCATGAACTCGGCGTTTCGCAAGCTGGTGAGCGGCCATATGCCGGCGATTACCGGAATCTTGAACTGCTCGATGCGCTTGACGAATTGCTCCAGCAGGTCGATGTCGAAGACTGGCTGAGTGACGACGGCTTCGGCTCCGGCCTCGACCTTGTATTCGAAGCGGCGCAGCTCTTCGTCAATGTTGGAGACGCCCGGATTGGCGCCGACGGCAGTAAAGAATTTCGTGCCGTTGCCGATCGGGTTGCCGCCAATGTCGAGTCCGTGATTGAGGTTGCGGACGATGTTGACCAGGCCGATGGCGTCCACGTCGAAAACGGCGGTTGCGTCGGGATAATTGCCGAGCTTTGGCGGGTCTCCGGTGATGCAGATCAGGTTGTTGATACCGATGGCGGCGGCGCCGAGCAGGTCCGATTGAATGCCGAGCACGTTGCGGTCGCGGCAGGTGTAGTGCAGCACGGCTTCGATGCCGACTTCCTGCTGGATCAGCAGCGACAGCGCCTGGTTGCTCATGCGGGCCGAGGCCCGGGGGCTGTCGGGGATGTTGACCGCGTCCACGCCGACGGACTTGAGGAAGCGTGCGCCTTCGACTTCGCGCTTGGGATCGATGCCGCGAGGCGGCACGATCTCGATCATGGTGACGAACTCGCCCGCGGCGACCTTGGCCGCGAGGCGCGAGCGTTCGGCCAACGGCGGAGGCGCAACGGCCTGCACGCGCGGCGCTGTGACGACTTCGTAGCGCTGTTCGCGTGCTCCGCCGACGCGCAGCATCAGCTTCATCGTGTGGATGTGCTCTGGCGTCGTGCCGCAGCAGCCACCGATAAACCGGACTCCGGCGGCGAGGAAGTCGGGCACGAAGTTCGACATGTACTCGGGCGAGCAGAGATAGATGTTGCGGCCTTCGACGCTGCGCGGCATTCCGGCATTGGGCTGCGCGGAAAGCGGCTTCGTGGTGACCTTGGCCATACGCTCAATTGCGCCGAGCATGGCGACGGGTCCGACGCTGCAGTTGCAGCCGATCACGTCGGCGCCCCACTCGTCGAGCTTGGCGGTAAAGGTCTCGGGTTCGGAGCCGTCGAGACAGTTGCCGTCCTCGTCGATCGTCACTTGCGCGACGATGGGAATGGTCTTCGAAACGTCGCGCGCGGCGAGTATCGCCTGGTGCAGCTCTTCGAGATAGCCGAAGGTTTCGAGGATCAGGATGTCCACGCCGCCCTCGACGAGCGCGGCAATCTGATCGCGGAAAGCTTCGCGGGCTTCGTCGAGCGAGGTCTTGCCAAGGGGCTCGATCCGTATGCCGAGGGGACCGACGGATCCGGCAACCAAAGCGTCGTGCTTGGCATTGGCTTCGCGTGCAAGGCGGGCTCCGGCCAGGTTGATGTCGCGAACTTTATCTCCGCAACTATGGCGGGATAACCGAAACACATTGGCGCCGAAGGTGTTTGTTTCAATAACCTCCGCGCCGGATTTCAGGTATTCGCTATGAATGTCGCGAATGAGGTCGGGCTGCGAGAGGTTGAGCTCGTCGTAACAACGGTTGATGAATACGCCCTTGGCGTAAAGCAGCGTGCCCATGGCTCCATCGCCGAGCACGGAACCTTTTTTCAGTCGTGTAAGAAAGTCTTCAGGCATGAATGCAAATTTCCCCGTATGTTACGAACTTTAACGAAAATGTCTGTAAATGACCAGCATCTTGCAGGATGCGGAGCAGAATTGCTGGGATGGCCTAAAGATGGGAGCGCCCCCGGTTTGCCAAGCCGGCGTGGAAAGTGCTCCCAGCGGCTGCTCTGCTATAATCGCGTTTTCCAGAGATGATAAGTTTCGGTTGTAAAGGGAGTTGCGGCGCCTTGAAACGTGGCCTACAAATTATCGTTGTAACGGTGACACTGGGTCTTCTGCTCGTATCGTGCGGTGGCAGCTCAACCAGTCACCCCAGTGGTATCTCGAAACGTGCCTTCGTATCAAATTCGTACATGGGCACGATCGATATCGTGAATTACACAAACCAGGCTCTGAGCCCGACGCCTATTTCAACGGTGACCATGGCAGGTCTCATGGCGGTCACGCCGGACCATAACACTACGATCGTGTTTGATCAGTCGGCTAATGGACTGACGCTGATCGACAATAAGACGGAAGCCCCGGCGACCGCTCCTAGCTTGCCCGCGGCCACCAGCAGCATCGTTATTAGTCCCGATTCGAAGACCGCCTGGTTCGCGACCCGAAACGCCTTGGTTTCGGGCGCGCCAAACGGTGCAGTGCAGGTGCTCGACTTAACCAACGCGAACACCTCGAACGCCGCAACCGCACTGAACCCAGAGATCCCGGTCCCGCTGGCACTGACTCTGGCGCTGAGTCCGGACGGCAAGAAGATGCTGGTGTTCAGCGATCAGACCGACACGGTGACGTTTATCGATGTCTGACGGCTATGGCTCCGACGGCGTGTCCCGGTGGGTGGGGCAGCGATGTCACGCCCGGTGGCGCCGTGTTCAGCAGCGACGGTACGAAGGCCTATGTAGTGAACTGTGGGCAAGAGTGCGGCGGCGGAGTTGGAACCGGGGGCGTTTCGGCGGTGACATCGACATCGGCTCGCGACGGTTCCGCCGACGGCTGCGTGCGACCCGTGTTTCCGCTCATGCGGCGCAGCACGATCTTTATCGACAGCAGCAATAATCTTTTCGTCGCTGGAACCAAGCCGGGGGCAGCTAACGGTTCGCTGACCGTACTGACCCCGAGCGGCAACACTACACCAACACCAAAGGACCGATTAACATCGGCCTGGGCTTCCACACGCAAATGGCGTTGGGTAACGACAATAAGCTCTTTGTCGGCGCAAGGAATTGTCCCGATGTGGCCAGTCCGGTGAATGGGTTGAACCAGGGCTGTCTCACGATCTACGACACCGGTGCGGGAACGGCGACGGTTACTGTCGGCGGAGCCGGCCCAGTGACCGGCATGGCAGTTGTGCCAAATAGCCACCTGGTTTACGTGGTGATGGGCGGGGCACTGCTGACTTTCGACACGACGACGAGCGCAATCTTCAAAGGTCCATGCGGCAGTCCGACGGGGGGCTGCTTCATTGACATTGTGGGGAATGCGGTGGATGTGAAGATCGTCGATCAGTAGCTTGAAGCGAGTGACGAGTTAGTGATTTGGTGAGTGATGATTGAAAGAAGTCCTCGCTCACCAAATCACCGAATCCTCACTTACCATCATCATTCACCAAGTCACCAGATCCTGACTAGCAACTCATCACTGATCAAATCACCAGATCTCACTTTCCAACAGCTCACTTGCCCGGTTGGAGTTGTAGCCGATGTCTGCCTGAGCTCTGCACTGCGCCGGGCGAAAACGGCAGCGAGAAAGTACTGCCGTTGTACCACGCGGTCCATTGGTCAAGGAAGTTGGGACTGAAGATGTTGCCCGATTCGCCGGTTACGATATTCAAAGTCGAGGCGTCCAGATTCGAGAAATCGACGGTCAAGCGCTCGGACGGGCCAAATGATCGTCCCACCTGCTTGACGGTGTAGCCGTTGCCAGATTGCGGATGCAGACCGGGTCCGGTCCACGTGCGCAGAATCGGCACGGCGCCGAAGAATGGATGTTGCAGATAGAACGGGGAAGTCTGCCCCCAGTTCCAGTTCTTCGGGTCTTTCGGCGCGTGCTCGCCGTTCACGGCTTTGTCCACGGCAGCGGCGAAGAGTTCGTTGTAACTGGAGTAGCCGGAGGGAAGCCAGCGCGCGGGCTGCAATAGCATCGTGTTTTCCAGCCACACCGACGACATGAACCAGTGGTAGTCGGCGTAGGACGCGCCAAGCTTCGGCTGAAGCAAAAGACGAACAAGTTGGAGTCGCGACGCCGCGACGATTGCGGCTGAGGCGGAATCGGTCGTGACACGACCGTCCCATTGACGCATCAGTTCGGCAGCCTCGCGGACGCGGGGCGAGGCCGTCGGTGTGCGGTCAATTGCGTACACGAAACGCTGGGCGCAGAAGCGGTCGTAATCCGAGTAGATGTCCGTCTGCAAGGCCAGCATGTCTGAAGGCGTGAGGTTTTTGTGCGCGTTCAGGAAACGGTAAATGCGTTCGGTGCGGTAGGCCGATCCCCACTCGGTGCTGATTACGTAGGGGTAGCCATCGGGCGTGATGCGTCCGTTTGCCGTCGCTATTATTCCCGACGGCGGATCGAACGCGCTCGGCAGCTTGTCATACGGAATATAGCCACTCCATTCGTGCGCGTTGTCCGCGCCCGCCAGAGGCAAGCCCACATAGGGTTCGGATGCTTTGGCCCCATTGTCCGCGAGTGGTTGGCCGTACGCGGCAGGTTGTGGCGTTGGGGCGGCGTCTTCGTCAGCGGCGGGCGGCGAAGCCCAGGGACGGAGCGGAACCATACCGGTGGCCTGGTATCCTATGTGGCCGTCCACGTCGGCATAAACGACATTCTGGCCGGGGCTGCCGAAACGAGAAAACGCGCGCCGGAATTCGTCCCAGTTTTGGGCTGAATCTATGTCGAAGAAGGGCACCTGAGATGCCGCGGGATCGAATAGCACCCACTTCAGCGCGATCGTGCGCTTTTCTTCCGGGATCAGTCCGCTGACGATCGGTCCGTGACGCGTGATCGCGACGTTCAGATCTACGTCTTTGCCCCAGCGCACGCGAATCTTCTCGCTCCGGTGCTCAGTCGGTTTCCAGCCATCGGGCGTAAGGTACTCACCCTTGTCGTTCACGTTCTCAACATAGAAGTCTGTCACCGCTGGGCCGATATTAGTGAATCCCCATGCGATGCGCCGATTGTGGCCGACGACAACGAAGGGCACGCCGGGCAGACTGACGCCGGCGACATCGAAGTCGCCCGCGGTGAGATGGACCTCGTACCATGTGTTGGGAATTCGGTGCGGCAGGTGCATGTCGTTCGACAGCAACGGCTTGCCCGAAGCCGTACGTGCACCGGAGACGACCCAATTGTTTGAGCCGGGAACGAGCGCGTCGGAATCAACGGCTCCTCCGGCGGGCAATGGCGGGATATGCAACTCCGCGTGATGGCGGCGGGAGCCGTGCCGGTGTGCCGCGCCAGACACTTCCTCAGACTGTGGCTCCGGAGCGTTGTCTTCCGGTTGTTCGAGGCCAGGCACCGGGGGATGATCCCGAAAGGACGAGTTGGGGTACAGATCGGCGGCAAGTTCGGCCCCGAGTTTCGCGATGATGGCCTCGCGTGTCAGTCCAGTCTCGAGCGTTTCGAGGTTAAGCATTTCGCTCATGCTGGCACCAACGAGAAGGGAATCGACCACGGTCCACGGCTGCGGCGAATAGTGGAGCACGTGGAACTCAATGGGAAGCCGGTTGCGATGCGAATCGATGTACGCATTGACGCCGCGCGCGTAGGCCTCAAGATAGCCGCGGTCGCGTGACGGCAGCGCCCCGGCGGCGCGTTCCGCGATCACGGGCAATAGCAGCGTCCGCTGACGAATATCGGACTTCACCACGCCTGAGCCGAGTACTTCGGCGAGGCGTCCTGAAGCGTAGCGCCGCGTCATATCCATTTGCCAAAGACGGTCTTGCGCGGTTACATAGCCCTGCGCGAAGAACAAGTCCTCCAATGATGACGCCGTTATCGAGGGCACGCCCCGGCTGTCGCGCGTAACGCTAACCGGCGCACTCAGGCCCGAGACGGACGCGCTGCCGTCCAGTTGGGGCAAGGCCAGACGGGCAGAGGCGTAGAACCAAACCGACAGTCCTATGCCGGCAACAACAACAGCAACAACCAGCGCGATGAACGCGCGAAAAAGTTTGCGTGAACGGCGAACGGTATCAGGGGCAAGAATAGGCGTAGACATGAAACTCCGATTCTATTTCATGAAGCGGGCAATTGAATCGGGAAGAACACTCAAAAACGGTTTCAAGTTTCGAGTTTCAAGCCGGAGACGGATCACTCAAAAACGGTTTCAAGTTTCAAGTTTCGAGTTTCAAGCCGGAGACGGATCATGAACGGGTGCTTCGCCCTACGTCTCGAAACTTGAAACTTGAAACTTGAAACCGTTCTTTCACTGCCTGGTTGTGACCTGTACCTGCGCCGGGAACTGCTGCTGCGGCGTGGCGTAATAGGCCGGGATTGTGGAAGGGCGCATGATCCTTTCCGGATCGAGTGCAATGGCGTGGTTCAGAGCCACGTCAACCACCGTACCGGCCTCGAAGCGCAGATCGCTGCCACGTGCGAGGATGCCAATCATCGTCCCGGCTGCAATGCCCGAGAGACCGCCGATTCCGACGCCGCGAGCCGAGCCGCTGATGGCGCCTGCCGTGCCTCCGATGGCAGCACCTTCGGCCGCGTTTCGTCCGATTCGCTCAAGGTCCTTGCCCTTCTCGGAATCGTGTTTCAGCGTGCCGGGCTCCTTCATATGAGAACTCTCGTCACCAGGAACCTGATCGACCGCTGCGTTCATGTCCAAAATGTATCCATTCGGATACAGCAGGTTGGTGAGGTGGAACTGAAGCTCGGCCGTGCCCTTGATTCGACCAGCGCGCTTAACGCTGTCCACCACTCCCTGCACAAATGTGCCTCCGGGGATCATGATTTGCCCGTTCACGATCACGGGGAACGTGGTCTGGCCATAGATCGGATCGCCGGGGTGAGCGTTCTTCGTCGAGATGGCCTGCTTTAGTTGGACGGGAATCTTGCTGCCGGCGGGCACGATCCATGGCGCCTTCGGGGCTGGTTCGGGCACGGACGCCGGTGCCGAAGCCGCTGGCACATCGGTTCGGCTTTTGAGTTGAGGGGCCTCACCTGCGGGCTGCTGTTGCGGCAGGGCTGACACGGCAGCGAGCAGAACAACTGCGATTGCGATTTTCATAACGATCTCCGGTGCTGGATAAGGTAGCCACGCCAGCCTCGGCTTAACATTCGATGCGGCAGCTCAGAAAGAAGGTTCGCCGCCGCCTGGGGTTGCTTCCAACCCACAACATTCCAAAGAGATGTTGAAAGTGGATAGCCCGGTGTTATGCTGGATGCACTTTAGTTCAACTTGAAATCGGGTCGTCCTGCGAGAGAAAGATTACTGACGCGGGATGCCGTCGCGGGAATGACCTCCCATGCTGCAGAAACGCGTCGACGAACGGGCAATCTCCCCGGAGATGGTTCAGGAAGCAGAGACAATCTTCCATCAACACTTGAAGCGTGTCGGGCTGAAGCATACCGAACAGCGCGACAGTATCCTGCGGACGTTTCTTGAGACGCGCGATCACCTCTCCACCGACGAACTGCACCGGCTGGTGCGCCAGAAAGATCCGCGGATCGGCTTTACCACGGTCTATCGCACGCTCAAGTTATTCGCCGACTGCGGACTTGCGAGCGCGGTCGAATTTCACGATGGAGTGGCGCGATACGAGCACCAGTATCACCGGCGAAGCCATCACCACATGGTCTGCACGGAATGCGGCAGCTCCGTGGAGTTCTTCTCGCCCGAGATCGAGCGGGTCGAACAGGACATGGGCCGGAAGCATCGCTACACACCGACTCGCCACACCTTCCAGATCTATGGCATCTGCGAACCGTGCAGCCGCAAACGAAAGAGATAGTTACTCTTAGACTTATACGGACAGCGTTGCTTTGAGCGACAGCGTTGCTTTGCGCTCTGAAGAGTGATAATGTCCGCATGGCTGAAAGAACGGTTTCAAGTTTCAAGGTTTCAAGTTTCGAGACTTAGGGCGGAAGCACCGACTGGAGGGGAGAATGCCGCGTTTCTGTGCATCATGTGGCGGGCAGATGGATGACAGCGCAACGTTCTGCGCTGCGTGTGGTAGGGCTGTAGTCCAACCGGGCGCGTCCTTTTCGGCTGCCGCGCCAGCGCCTGCACCGGTTGCCGCGCCTGTCGCGATCACCGGAGGACTTGCAGACAACGTCGCTGGAATGCTTGCTTACGTTACGATCATTCCAGCAATCATCTTTCTTATCATGGAACCTTACAACAGGAAACCTTTCATCCGGTTTCATTCGTTCCAGAACATTTTCTTCCACATCGCGTGGATCGCCTTGTGGGTCGCGCTACATATTGTCGGCATGATTCCGGTGCTCGGCTGGCTTACTGTATTTCTGTGGCCATTCGTGGGCTTGGCTGGTTTCATCCTGTGGATCGTACTTCTTTTGAAGGCCTACCAGGGCGCATTGTTCAAGCTGCCGTTCATTGGTGACCTTGCCGAGAAACAGGCGAACGCGAGGTAAGTCGGGTTTCGAAATTGCGGAGCCGGTTCGAGGCTCCGCATTATTTTTGTCTGAAGAATGCTCGCTTCAGGCCCCCCCCACTTGACTTTCCCGCCGCGAACGCGTATTCCTATTTGCTTTTGTATCGAAAGTCTTAGAAGTCGGTACCGGGGTGCGAAATGTCAGCATCCTAAAGGAACCAGGAGAAGGGAAACGAGTTGAAAGTTCGGGTCTTCTATCACGACAAGTGTTTCGACGGAACCTCATCCGCAGCGGTCTTTACGCGTTTTTATCGCGAACGCATTCGCGAAGGTGTCGATTTCCAATACACCGGCCTGGTGCATCGCGCCGGCGCACTCTTTGACGAGGACCAATTCGACGGCGACGAGAACGCAATCGTCGATTTCAAATATTCGGCTTCCCCAAAGATCACCTGGTGGTTCGATCATCATCAGAGCGCTTTTCTCACACCCGAAGACGCAGCGCACTTCGAACAACAGCAGAGCACCAAAAAGTTCTACGATCCGGACTTCCGCTCCTGCACCAAGTTCCTCGCGTCCGTCACCCAGCAGCGTTTTGGATTCAATCCCGAGCCACTTGCGGAATTGATCAAGTGGGCCGACATCATCGACGGCGCTCTTTACGACAGCGCCACCGCGGCGGTCGAAATGCAGGAGCCTGCCATGAAGTTAACCATGGTGATCGAGGCGACGCAGGATCCGACTCTGACTCAGCGTTTGATCCCTTTGCTGGCCTATCGTTCGCTGGCGCAGGTCCTCGAAGAGCCGTTCGTGGCAAGCCTGATTCCGCCCTTGCTGGAACGTCATCGGACGTCCATCGAGATCATGCGCGGCCGAACCGAGTGCAAGGACGGCACCGTCTTCTTTGACGTTACCGATCACGACCTTGAGGGCTACAACAAGTTCATTCCGTACTACCTGAACCCGGGATCGACCTACAGCGTAGGCCTGAGCAAGAGCAGTTTCCGCACCAAGGTCTCAGTCGGATCGAACCCCTGGGCGCCTGCCGAACCCAAGGTCAACCTGGCAAAGATTTGCGAACGCTACGGCGGCGGTGGACACGCCCGAGTCGGAGCCATTTCGTTCCCGCCGAACAAATTTGACGTGGCACGCCAGGCCGCGCAGGACATCGTTGCCGAGCTGCGCCAGGCGATGCGCGAGGGCAAAGGTTAGCCGTAGGCGCAATTCCGAATCTGGCAGGGATGGGGCGATGTTGTTACACTAGTAAACACGTCGTCCTTCACTTTATCGCTGGAGATTCCTCAACTTGCGTTTTGCAGTATCGCTTAGCCTGGCCGTGATCCTCGCGGCTGGTCATCTCAGCTTCGCTCAGACCACAACAGCGCCAGCGGTCCGGTCTCAGCAAGCTCAGCCAAACAAGGCCCAATCGCAGCCGGCACAGACTCAGAAAAAGCTGTCACCCCACCAGCAGTTCGTCGTTGACGTGGTCCGCTGGGCGGTGGCGCTGCCCGAGAGTGACCCACAAGACCGTCTTCGCGTGCTCACCTCGGCTACCGAAGTTGTCGGACCGGTAAGCGGCGCGCTGGCAAAGCAGTACGCTCGCGAAGGGGCAAAGATCGAGGCCCAACTCATCGCCGGCGGCGAGAAGCCTGACGTGTCTATTCTCTCGGCGGGGCACTTCGACTGCGCCGGCGCTAGCGCGTTTGTCGGCCAGGTGCCCGCCACGGACGTGCTCGAAGCCGAGCAGTCGCTGATCAACATCGTGTCCTCCTGTCCGACGCAAGGCACACAGGCCGTCCGGCAGAAACTCGAAACGGCCCTCGAACAGGGAATTGCCGCGCCCCGCGCATTGCTGGCATTGATGGAGCGGCTCGGTCCCAGTTCGGCGTGGTCGCAGGACACCTTTACGAAACTCTTTCGCGCTCTGCCCTCCGACGCCGACAAGCAGCGTTCCGAGGCCCCGAACTTCGCCGCAATGTACGCGCAGGCGGCACCGCAAATGAACAAGGACGTCGCTCGCGATGCAGGGCTGCATCTTCTCGAGTGGCTCGGCAAGTTGAAGGAGAGCAACGAACGCACGCTGGCCGTCAACATCACCGTGGATGGGTTGAAGAAGTCGCTCGGCGACGAGAAGTACAACCAAGCCCTGGAGGGAGACGTGGTTGCCCGCGGGGTCGCCAATAGCGCGACCGGCAAGCCAGTCGAGGTTGAGCATCCGGAAGAGGAAAACACTTCTGTGCTTGCCGCAATCGGGAACAATGGAACCGATCAGTCGGCTGAGTTGGCCAAGATGCCTCCGTCGAAGCGGGCGAGGGAAGCTGCCGCGCACGGTTTCGCCAGCGGGACGGGTGGCGACCGACCCTCTGCCGAACGCTATCTGGATATGGCGTTCTCCGCGGCCGATGAAGTCTGGAGCGATCGCAAGAACGTGAAGGACGCCCCCGCCGTCATTCAGGAAGTCAGCGAAGCCGCTGCGCAGGTGGATTCCGTGAACGCTCTCAGGCGCGCTCAACATCTCGGTGATCCTTCAGCCCAGGCGATCGGGATGCTGGCGGTCGCGCGCGTCGTGCTCGGGCAATCCCAGACCGGCGATATGGTGCAGAGTCCGGCACCAGGGAAGTAGGAGTGGCGAGGGGCTAGTGGCGAGGGGCTAGTAGTCAGTTGCGAGAAGAGGAACAGGCTGATGCCTCAGATAGTCGTTTCCATTCTCGCCACTAACCACTAGCCACTCGCCACTTACATGAACCCGAGTTTCAGCTTGGCCGCTTCCGACATTCGCTCTGGCGACCATGGCGGATCGAACACGATGTCGATGTTTACCTCGCTGATGCTCGGAAGCATAGCGACTTTGTTGTGAGCGTCGGTTTTGAGAATGTCGCTCATGCCGCAGCCGGGCGAGGTCATGGTCATCTTGATGTCCACGCGATACTTGTTGTTCTCACCGGGCGCAACATCCAGTCCGTAGACCAGTCCGAGATCAACCACGTTCACGGGAATCTCCGGATCGTAAACCAGGCGGAGTTGCTCCCAGACCGCCTTCGGGGCTGAACTCTCCATACGCGGTCGAACCCGCCGCAGGCTGCGTTGGCGTCTCGCCGATAGCGTCGGCGTCCTTGCCCGCGATGCGCAGCATGTGCCCGTCGTCCGTGATGACCGTGTAGTCCCCGCCAAGAGTCTGCACGATGCGCACTGACTTACCCGAAGGCAACGTGCCCTGATACCCGCCAGGAATCTCTACAACCTGAACGTCGCGCAATGTTGTGATTGGTTGACCGTATTCCATATTTCTTTCACCGCCACTGCCTGCACCGAGTCATCCTGAGCCGAAGGCGAAGGACCCATGCACTTCGTCCGCACTGCCGCAACTCTCCCCCCACCCGATTTCTTCACTCCGTGCTGATCTCGTCCGCGTCGCCTTCCAGCGCGGCTTTCATCGCGTGCCACGCCAATGACGCGCATTTTACGCGAACAGGGAACTCGCTCACGCCGGAGAAGACCGTAAGCTTCCCAAGTTGTGCGGCGTCGCCATTCTGCGTCTTGCCTGTCACCAGATCGTGAAAACGTGCAAACAGCTTCTCGGCATCTTGCTTGCTCTTGCCCTTGAGCGCCTGCGTCATCAGCGAAGCCGACGCCTTCGAAATCGCGCACCCCGACCCCTGAAAGCTCACGTCCTTTACGATGTCGCCGTCCAAATCGAGATACACCGTAAAGTGATCTCCGCAGAGTGGATTGAATCCCTCGACCTTGCGCGTTGGGTTCACCATCTCGCGATAGTTCCGCGGCGCCTTGCTGTGTTCGAGGATCAGCTCCTGGTACAACTCGCGAAGCTCGGGCATCAGGCGAATACCTCCCGGACTTTGTTCAGTCCTCGAACCAGCGCATCCACTTCCTCAAATGTGTTGTACATCGCAAACGAAGCGCGAGCTGTCGCCGGAATTCCAAAGCGCTGCATGACCGGCTGGGCGCAATGATGTCCGGCGCGAATCGCAATCCCTTGCTGATCGAGGATCGTGCCCATGTCGTGCGGATGAACGTCTTGCATAACGAACGACAACACCGAAGCCTTGTTCTTAGCCGTGCCGATAATGCGCACGCCAGGTATGCCCTGCACGACCTCCGTCGCCCGCGCCAGCAAATCGTTTTCATGCGCCGCGATGCAATCCATTCCAATCACGTTGACGTACCCGATGGCCGCGCCCAGTCCAATCCCGCCCGAGATGTTCGGCGTTCCCGCTTCAAACTTCGCAGGCAGCTGCGCGTAAATCGTTTTCTCGAACGTCACCGAGCGGATCATATCGCCTCCGCCCTGGTATGGAGGCATTGCGTCGAGGAACTTCTCCTTGCCATAGAGGACGCCGACGCCCGTCGGACCGTAAAGCTTATGCCCGCTGAAAACGTAGAAATCCGCATCGAGTTCGCGCACATCCACCTTCGTATGCGAAATAGCCTGCGCTCCGTCCAGCAGCACCGGGACATTCCACGCATGCGCCTTGGCAATGATCTCGCTCACTGGATTGATCGTCCCTAGCGCGTTCGACATATGCGATATCGCGACGAACTTTGTGCGCGGCCCCAGCAGTTTCTCGTACTCCTCCATCAGCAACTCGCCCGCGTCGTTGATCGGGACCACCCGCAGCTTCGCGCCCGTCTGCTCGCACACCATCTGCCAGGGCACGATGTTCGAGTGGTGCTCCATGGCGGAGATAATGATTTCATCGCCTTCCTTCAGCACCTTGCGCCCGTAGCTGCTGGCTACCAGGTTGATCCCTTCGGTTGCGCCCCGAACGAAGATCACCTCGCTCGCGCTGCCGGCATTGATGAACTGCCGTACCTCCTCGCGAGCGTTCTCATACTCTTCGGTCGCGCGCTCGGACAAGGCGTGAACCCCACGGTGTATGTTCGAACACTCCGCGCAGTAGAAGCACGCCAGCGCGTCGACGACCGGGTGTGGTTTTTGCGTCGTCGCCGCATTATCCAGGTACACCAACTGCTTGCCGTGTACCTGCTGCTTCAGGATCGGAAAGTCTTCGCGGATACGATAGACGTTAAACTGCGCCGCCGGCCTATTCCGGACCGAGGTCTGCGACGATTCGATCGAAACGCGATTCAGTACGTTCATGAGTTCATCCGTTTCTCTTCACTGTTGTTCTCTAGGTGCTGGGTGCCGCACCCTTCCCCTTTAGGGGAGGGTGCGTTAGGCAGCCAGCCCGGAACTGCACTTTGCAACCACTCCCTCACCGGGCCCGGTTTCATGCGGTCGAGGCACTCGCCCGCGAACGCGAACAGCAACAAGCGCCGCGCCTCGGCATCACCAATTCCGCGCGAGCGCATGTAGAACAATGCTTCCTCATCCATCTGCCCGATGGTTGCGCCGTGCGTACACTTCACGTCGTCGGCATAGATCTCAAGCTGCGGCTTGGTGTCGATCTGCGCTTCGTCGGACAGCAGCAGATTGCGGTTCGTCTGCTTGGCGTCTGTCTTCTGCGCGTCTTTGTGAACGATGATGCGCCCGTGAAACACGCCGCGTGATTGGCCGCCAAGGATGCCGTTATAGAACTGCCGGCTGTTGCAATGCGGCGACCCGTGGTCGACCCTCATGTAATTGTCGAGATGCTGACGGCCGTTCCCGACGAACAATCCATTGATCAGGCAATCCGCGCCTTCGCCCGCCAGCACCGGATGCACGTTGTTACGCACCAGCGCGCCGCCCACCAGCAGCGAGTGCGAATCCACATTAGCGCCGCGCGCCAACTGTATATTCAATGTCGAAACGTTCAGCGCGTTCGCATCCTCGCGCTCAATCATGTAATGCGAGAGCACACTGTCGGCACCCGCAACCAACTCCGTCACGACATTCGAGAACGTTGAGTGGAGCGCCGGCGTCCCGCCGGCTGTCGCGTGGACGTCCCGTCCACGCTCAAGTGTCACGTAATCCTCCACGATAAGCGCCTGGCTCTGCTCTTCCGCAACGATCAGATTTCGCGGGCTCACCATCTGCGCGCCTTCACCGGTGGACACGTACAGAACGTAAATCGGCTGCTCGACCACGGTCCCGCGTTTCACGTGAATGAACGCGCCATCTTCGACAAACGCCGTGTTCAACGCCGTGAACGCATCCGTGCGGAAGTCTTCTCCCTTCGCGAGATGCTGCTGAACCAGCGGGTGCGACGACGCAATCGCCTCGGCGAGTGACATCACAACCACGCCGGCTGCACCCGGCAGCGACGAAAGCTCGGGCGCGAAACGTCCGTTCACCAGGACAACTCTGTTTGCAAGCCCCGGAGCCGCAACGCCCTCGATCTCACGCGCACTCACGCGCGCAGTGTGCGCCAGCTCGAACGTACGCGAAGTAATCGGCGCGACACTGGTGAACCGCCAGTCTTCGTCCTTGAGTGTAGGGAAGCCCAGCTCCCAGAATCTCGCGAACGCATCCTGCCGCAGCTTGCGAACGAATTCCGGCGCCGTCGCGCGCTTATCGAAGCGCTCAAACAACTCAAGGTAGTTCTGCAATTCCTGTCTTGTTGCGATTGCCATCGCCATTCTCTTAAGCCCTCTAGACGCGCGCCGCCGGCGCCGCTTCCGTTTCGATCCAGCCGCCGTAGCCCTTGTCTTCAAGTTCAAGCGCCAGTTCCTTACCGCCCGACTGGACGATGCGTCCATCCACCAGCACGTGCACGAAGTCTGGGACGATGTAATTGAGCAGCCGCTGGTAGTGCGTCACCACAAGAAAACTGCGCTCCGGACTGCGCATCGAGTTCACGCCGTTCGCCACGACGCGTAGCGCGTCAATGTCCAGGCCCGAATCCGTCTCGTCCAGGATGGCGAGTTTAGGCTCCAGCATCATCATCTGCAAAATCTCGTTGCGCTTCTTCTCGCCGCCGCTGAAACCCTCGTTCACCGCGCGGTTCAGAAAACGCTCGTCCATGTCGAGGATCTTCAGTCGCTCCTTGAACGCGGGCAGAAAGTCCATCGCGTCCATTTCCTCTTCGCCGCGATACCTGCGGATCGCATTTGCCGCGGCGCGAACGAAGTACGCGTTGTTGATCCCCGGCACCTCCACCGGATACTGGAACGCCATGAACAGCCCTTCGGCGGCGGCCTCTTCCGGTTTCAACTCCAGCAGGTTCTTGCCGTTGAACAGCACCTCGCCGCGCGTGACGGTGAACGCCTCGCGTCGCGCCAGCACTTGCGCCAGCGTGCTCTTGCCCGATCCGTTCGGACCCATAACGCCGTGTATCTCGCCCCGATTAACGGTCAGGTTGATGCCTTTGAGAATCTCGTGTCCATCCACACTCGCGTGCAGGTCCTTGATTTCCAGAATTGTGCTCATTCTTGCTCCGTCGTTTGTAAATACTTATTAATTGTCATCCTGAGCGTGCGTCGCGAAGGATCTGGGCGTTCCGATTCGCGCCGCTGCGCGAAAGGAACGCATCCTTACCCTACCGACCCTTCCAAGCTCACGCTCAGCAGCTTCTGCGCTTCCACCGCGAACTCCATCGGCAGCTCTTTGAACACCTGTTTACAGAAGCCGTTGATAATCATGCTCACCGCATCTTCCTTCGATAGCCCGCGCTGTTGCAGATAGAAAATCTGATCGTCCCCGATCTTCGACGTGGACGCCTCATGCTCCATGCGCGCCGTCGCGTTCTTGACTTCGATATACGGGAACGTGTGTGCGCCGCACTTGTCGCCGATCAGCAGGGAATCGCATTGCGTATAGTTTCGTGCCTGTTCCGCGCCTTTGCCGATCTTCACCATTCCGCGATACGTGTTCTGCCCGAAGCCGGCCGAGATGCCCTTCGAGACGATCGTGCTCTTCGTGTTCTTTCCCAGGTGGATCATCTTCGTTCCGGTATCGGCCTGCTGAAAGTTGTTCGTCAGCGCAACGGAGTAGAACTCGCCAACCGAGTTATCCCCCTGCAAAATGCAGCTCGGATACTTCCACGTGATCGCCGACCCGGTCTCGACCTGCGTCCAACTGATCTTCGAGTTGCGACCCGCGCACTTGCCGCGCTTGGTCACGAAGTTATAGATCCCGCCCTTGCCCGTCTTCGGATCGCCCGGATACCAGTTCTGTACCGTCGAGTACTTGATCTGCGCGTTGTCGAGCGCAACCAGTTCAACGACTGCGGCGTGAAGCTGGTTTTCGTCGCGAATCGGCGCAGTGCATCCTTCCAGGTAGCTGACGTACGCGCCCTCGTCGGCGACGATCAGCGTGCGCTCAAACTGTCCCGTGTTCTTCGCGTTGATACGGAAGTAGGTTGAAAGCTCCATCGGACAGCGAACGCCCTTGGGAATGTACGCGAACGAGCCGTCCGTAAACACGGCCGCATTGAGCGCGGCAAAGAAGTTGTCGGAGTAGGGAACCACAGAGCCGAGATACTTCTGCACCAGCTCCGGATGATTCTGCACCGCTTCCGAGAACGAGCAAAAGATGACTCCCATCTCGGCCAGCTTGGCCTTGAAGGTCGTCGCCACCGACACGCTGTCGAAGACGGCATCGACCGCCACGCCCGCCAATACCTTCTGCTCGTGCAGCGGCACGCCCAGCTTTTCGTACGTCTTCAAAAGTTCCGGATCAACTTCGTCCAGCGACTTCTTGAGTTCCTTCTGTTTCGGGGCCGAGTAGTAGATGATTTCCTGATAATCGATCGGGTCGTACTTGATGTTGGCCCACTTCGGTTCGGCCTGTTCTTTTTCCAGCTTCGCCCAGTGACGGAACGCCTTCAGTCGCCACTCCAGCATGAACTCGGGCTCATTCTTCTTGGCCGAAATGAAGCGAATGATGTCCTCGCTCAAGCCCTTCGGAGCCTGATCGGCCTCCATGTCGGTCACGAAGCCCCACTTGTATTCCTGGTTGGTGAAATCCTGTATTGCCTTTGTGCTCATTGCGTTCTCCCCGTGGGCATTTGAAGAAAGATGGTATTGCCCCCCTTGCGCGCCAGATGAAGCGGAGCAACCAGATCAGACAGCTTGACGTTTTGCAGAGCGTCCCGCACCGCCTCGCTGATCACAGCCCAATTGCTGCGCATCGGGCAGAAGGACGTCAGCTCACAATTGCCATTCAGTGAACTGCACTCGGTCAACCCAATCGGCCCTTCCATGGCCGTGATGATGTCCGCTACTGACGTCTCCTGCGCCGGACGCGCCAAGCCGTACCCGCCCTTCGCTCCGCGGTGCGACACCAGCAACTCGGAGGAAAGCAGCATCTTCAGGATCTTGCTCACCGTCGGCAGCGGCAGGTTAGCCTCGTCTGCCAGGTCGCGAGCAGCCCGCGTGCGGTGGGCTGAATCCCTCGCCACCAGCGTCATCAGCAGGATGCCGTAATCAGTTAATCTGCTTAATCGAATCATGCACTTCCGCGCTCTCGTAGCCGCCTCTCCTGCAATCAGTACCGTGTCGGTACTATTTCATTTTATGCAGATGTGAGCGGCAAGTCAAAGGTTTCAAAAGAACTGGCCGTCACGTAGCGCCGGACTCCAGTCCGGCGGGCCCCGCTTGCGACTAAAATGCTACGGTGGCCCATGTTCAGCGAAGCTAACGTGGGAGAGAGTTAACGTGAGATGGACGACAGGTTCAATTCACGCCGCCCGATCCTGAAAACTTTCAGCCCGCTGCAACAGCTCGCGAACTTCCTCGTCCGTCGTTTGCGAAAAGTCGCGATACCACTCTCCGACCGCGTAGAACTCTTCGGGCGCGAACAGGCAAATCATTTCGTCCGCCTCAAATCTTAAGCGATCGCAAGTACTGGCAGCCGCCACCGGCACGGCAACGACGATCCGCGCGGGTCCCTTCGCCCGCAGCGCCGCAATCGCAGCCCGCATCGTGGACCCAGTCGCCAACCCATCATCGATCAGGATTACCGTCTTGCCGCTAACATCCAGAGGCGGCTTCTCACCCCGGAACTGCCGCTCCCGCCGTTCGAGCTCCGCCTGCTCACGGCGCGAAACCGCATCTATGGCCTCCCGCGAAATCCTGAGGTTGTCGACTACTTCATTGTTGAGGACGCGGGTGCCTCCACTCGCAATCGCGCCCAGCGCCAATTCTTCCTGTCCGGGCGTTCCGAGTTTCCGGACGACAAAGACGTCCAGTGGTGCCCCGAGTTCGCGAGCTACCTCGAATGCCACGGGGACACCTCCGCGAGGCAGCGCCAGAACGATTACGTCTGGTCGCCGCGCGTAGTCCCGCAGTGCCCAGGCAAGCGCGCGTCCTGCTTCGATGCGGTCCTGAAATATCATCCTGCAACCTCGCGCGACATGCGTGCAGTGGACCCATACTTGTGATGCCCCTGCGACTACGGCGGTGGCTGGAATTTCATGTTGTAGCGAATTGTAGTACTGCGCTGGGTGTTGCATCCGCACAACACTAAAAAGGTCTTTCGCGTGGTTCCAACGATATAACGCTTTACGTGCTACGCATAGCGTTGTATTCTTGTTTCGTGATCAAGACATTCCGCTGTAAGGAAACCGAGCGGCTGTACCGGGAGAGAGTAAGCGGCAAGCGGTTTCGCGGTTTCGCGGATGTTGCTTATCGCAAACTCTTTCAACTCGATCACGCCAAGGAATTGCGCGATTTGCATTCGGTTCCGGGCAACCGGCTGGAGAAGCTCGGCGGCGACCGAAAGGGACAATGCAGCATCCGCGTCAACGCCCAGTGGCGGATTTGCGTTACATGGAACGAGGGTGCTTATGACGTTGAAGTCACCGACTACCACTAAGAGACGAGGGCGTGCGCCCAAGAAGATTGCCCCGGTGCATCCGGGAGACGTGTTACGCGAAGATTTTCTCAAACCGCTCGGCATGAGCGTCAACAAACTGGCGCTTTCGCTCGGCGTACCGGCCACGCGCTTGGGGGAGATCGTGAACCGGCGCCGCGCCATCACCTCCGATACCGCTCTTAGGCTGGCCCGTTTCTTCGGCACTTCACCGGAGTTCTGGATGAACATGCAGGCCGGATATGAGCTCGACGTGGCAAAGGACAAATTCTCTGCCGTCATCGAACGCACCGTGCGCCCTTATGAGGCAACGGCCTGAATTCAGAAGGCAGATGCAGGCTTCAGCGACGGGCGGAATCACTCTTAACCCTGGTCCAATAGAAATGGGGTACCGTACCCTTCCCCTTCAGGGGAGGGTGCGTGTCGATGTTCCGAAAGCAGAACTTTTCGGCGTCCATCGTCAGGCGGAAGCGCATTGGAGCCTAGTTGCACAGGCTCTCCGCCACGAAAATCGGCTCCGTAAATACGCAAAAAAGCTCGGCTTCCAACTCGTCCCAATCCCCGCATGATCGCTTCGTTCATCAGGAGCCCGAGGGCGATGGAGCCAGCTACCTATGTCGTGAGCGATGTCAAGAGCCTCCAACCGCTGAAATATCCGTAAGATGCTGATTATGCGGCAGATATAATCCTCGCGACCGTGTCGGGTTCACCCCTGCATATTGGTAAAATGAATGTAGAGAGGTGAGTGGTGTTTACATTCGTCACTCACCAAATCGTCACTGCAACAGGGAGCCTGAAAGCGTAAGTAGTTGTTACATCAATCACTTACGTCTGGCTGTTGCGAGGCTGAAACAACAAGTCCTTTAAATGCAACACTTACGCTTCTCCACATAGGGGGGAGTCGCTCGTGAGGTCAAGGCCCGCAAGACTGGTTGACATCGCGAGTTCTCCTTTGCATAATTGGTCAACGGGCGTTGGAGTTCGCCTTTAACCGCCTCGCGATAGCGCGGCAGATGACTCCTACCAGTTCTCCACGGTGGGAGCGCACGCGCAAAACAGGTTCCCTCCAAACAGAGACTTTGGCTTTTACGCCGCATGTTGAATTGCGGCGCTGAGGGATATGCCTTGGATCGCTTTCTTCTTGTTGGTCTAGGTGGTTTCTTTGGATCAATTGCCCGTTATTGGGTGGGCGCATACGTTGGCGGCAAACTGGGCGCGCGTTTTCCTTACGGTACTTTTGTCGTCAACATGTCCGGATGTTTGCTGATCGGAGCTGTCATCGCCGTGCTTGATCAGCGCACCCACTGGAGCGCGAGTTTGCGCTACCTCGTCCCAATCGGTTTCATTGGAGCTTATACAACGTTCTCGGCGTTCGAATTTGAGACCTTGCGCAGCGTGCAGCAAGGTGCGCTTGCGACCGCGCTTCTGAACGTTTTCCTGAGTGTTGCCCTGGGCTTCGCCGCCGTCTGGCTCGGAGCAACGGCCGCAAATGCCGCGTTGAAGTTGGGTCGTGATCGCGCCGTCCTGTTTGAACCGGGCAGGCATGAGGAGTCAGAGGTATTCACTTCGTCAGCTGAAAACGTTCTGCCGCAGGAATTCGCGGCCGAACCGGAGAGTTAGCGGAGTCAGAGAATCGGCACGAATCGGCAATCGAGCGAGGTTAAATAGACAGCCTTGTTGCTTGGGAAATCCGTTCAGTGATAATCTTCAATCTGCCAGTGGCACACGAGCGGGAGTAACTCAGTGGTAGAGTCACGGCTTCCCAAGCCGTTGGTCGCGGGTTCGATCCCCGTCTCCCGCTCCATTTTCAGCAATTGTGTATCTTGTTAGGTTGTCATCCCGAGCGCAGCGAGGGACCCCTACTCCCGCGAAAACTACGTCCCCAACGATCGTCGGAGTCATTTCGGACACACACGGACTTGTTCGCCCCGAGGCGCTCGACGCCCTGCGCGGTTCGCACTTGATCCTCCATGCTGGAGACATAGGCAGCTCCGCCGTGCTTGATTCGCTGGCGGCCATCGCTCCCCTTGTCGCCATACGCGGCAATGTGGACGGAGCGTGGGCCGATGCCATTCCGCCGACCGCGGTCATAAATGTCGGCGAAGTTACGCTATACATGCTGCATGATCTGAACCAACTGGCCCTGAAGCCCGAAGCCGCGGGCTTCGCCGCCGTCATCAGCGGTCATTCACACGCGCCTCGTCAGGAGATCAAGAACGGCGTGCTTTATTTCAATCCGGGAAGCGCGGGCCCGCGGCGGTTCACGCTACCGATCTCGCTTGGACGACTCAAGGTCACTGGCAGGAACATCGAAGCTGAACTCATCGCGATTTCGTGAAATGATCGCCATTGGAACCGCGTTACAACGACTCCGTGAGACTGGCCGCATAACAGAGCCGCTTGATCTCTTCGCGTTGTGAAAAACTGAGTGTCAGGAACTCCACGCCATACCGGTATCCCTGCTTGTTGCGCACGACGGCTTCGATCCAGAGCGCGCGACGCGACTGGAGAAGCTTGAACTCGACCTGAACGCGTACGCCTTCGCCCATCTCGATGGCGGCGTAAACTGCCATGCCACCTTCACTGAGATCGCTGCCCCGGCCGTGTACGCATTCCTGCACTCCCTCGTTCCAGTAAAGCAGACGAACGCGAAAATCAATTTTCTGGCGCTCAACGCGCCTTTCCATCGAGTAGCTGGTGTCTCTCGTCGACATGGTTCTCCGTGCGCGCAATAGAGCTGCACTTTGCTGGGATTCTGGGGGAGGACAGGATAATACCCGAAATTCCCCGGTGCCGCAATGTCTACCAGATCCCTTTGTCGCTGCCGGTTACTTTGAATGCCACAGCCGCCGCTGATGCAAGGGGCGGGAGCAGGCTCAGGCGAAACGCCGCGGGAACGTCTCCGCGCTTCGCTGCGGCCGCGATTTCCGTCGCGTAGAGGTGTAACCCTTCCGTCATGATCGGGACCCGGAGAAAGCGCCGACGCAGCGTGACCTTCTCGCCCCCGAAACGCGCCGCGTTCAAGACCTGCTTGGGCAGTCGCAGGGCAGCGCCACGATATCGCTCTACATAATCGGAGACGATTTTGAGGAACGAGGCTACTCCCGGCCAGATGCCTCCCATCACGCTTATGCGCCGGAGTTCGTCGTAATTGACGGTGCCGGACGCAATGAGCTCGGCCGTGTCCACGATGTCGCAAATGCGGAAGTAGAAGTGCCGGTACATTCTCTGCAACACTGCGATGATGATGCGCTCCTCTGCCGCCGGGACCATGAAGGTTCGTCCGTCGAACTGCCGGGGTACCCGTTTGCAGATGAACCGCTGGGCTATCGCAAGGTGCTCGCCAGTCTGTCCAGCCCGCTCACAGTGGATTTCCACGCTCTCGGGCAGTCCCGGCAACTGGAAGTTCCACTTCTTGGCCAGGCGGTCGCCCCAGCTCCGCGGCAGCGCAACGCCAAGCATTTCAGTTTCAAACACCCTCACCACGTCGCGCTCTGGCGCCGTGGTGAACAAGTCGAGGTCGGTGCCCAGATCTGGCCAGTGGTCGAGGGACTTGATCACAGTGACGGGGCATCCGGCTGTTTCCAAGGCCCAACAGATCTTCTCCAGATATTCCAATGCGTGGTGGATTCGCGCTTGCTCATCCTGCAAGACCGTCTCTATCCACGCTCTGGTTTCCGTGTCGGCGGCCGGACGCAGTGCTTCGAATGCGCGTACCACAACATGGTGGGCATTCGCCAGCTCCAGGAACGCCGCCGCTTGACGGTCGCCCGGCACTCCAAGTAGGTGGTGCATGGTTATCTCAGCTCTGTCCGGTGTCAGCGACAGCAGAAGCAGATAATCCACAAGGTTTTGCTCGCAAATAGATGTTCTCGGCAATTGTGCCTCAGAGGAACTCATGGCTTAAGTACCGTTTGGATGAGATCCCGCACACGCATGTTGCCGAAATCTCAAGAGAATCCAGCAGCTCGCGGCGGCAGTTTGCGACCACTGACTCTGCTCAGTACTGTTGAATCCTCCGTTCTGCCTCTATAATCAAGCGCGGTAGCAACGCACCTCATGAGAACCGAGAACTGAGAACGTGCCCTATAACGACCTTCGCGAATGGATTGCGGCGCTCGAACGCCGTGGAGAACTCAAGCGCATCCGCACCGAAGTTGATCCTGTCCTTGAGATCACCGAGATAACCGACCGAGTCTCGAAGACGCGAGACTCGCGTTACGGCGCGGGTGGACCGGCGCTGCTGTTCGAGAACCTCAAGGATTACCCCGGCTCGCAGGTGCTCATCAATCAGTTCGGGACCGCGCGCCGCATGAACATGGCGCTCGGCGTCGAGTCGCTCGACGAAGTTGCTGATCGTCTCCGTCAGTTCATGGACGTGAAGTCGCCCGAAGGCTTTATCGAGAAACTGAAGATGTTGCCTATGCTTGCAGACATGGGAAAGTTCTTCCCGAAAACTGTCAGCACAGGTCCTTGTAAAGAAATCATCAAGCGCGACAACTTCTCGCTGCTCGATTTCCCCATCCTGCAATGCTGGCCCAACGACGGTGGACGCTTCATCACGCTGCCCTGTGTCATCACGCGCGACCCGCGAACAGGGAAGCGCAACGTCGGCACATACCGCATGCAGGTCTATGACGAACGTACGGCCGGCATGCACTGGCAGCGTCAGAAAGTCGCCGCCGAGCACTACCGCGAACGCATCAGAGCCGCCGCAAGCGTAGCGCCGGACTCCAGTCCGGCGGGCCCAGCTTCCCGCGCCGCTGCCGTTGACATCATGGCCCGCTCTTCAGGCTCCGCGCGCCTCGCCGACGGCCCTCGTCCCGAAGGCAGGATGGGAGTCGCCGTCGCCATTGGCACCGATCCGACGATTACGTTCGCTTCGATCGTTCCCGCTCCGCCCGATGTTGAGGAGTTCCTCATCGCGGGATTCCTGCGCCAGAAGCCGGTCGAACTCGTAAAGTGCGAAACCGTTGACCTCGAAGTTCCGGCCAGTGCCGAGATCGTTCTCGAGGGTTACGTGAATCTGGAAGAACTTCGCACCGAAGGCCCGTTCGGCGATCACACCGGATTCTATTCGCTCGAAGACGAATATCCGGTGTTTCACGTCACCTGCGTCACGCACCGCAAGAATCCGATCTACTCGACGACCATTGTTGGCAAGCCTCCGATGGAAGACGCCTGGATGGGCAAGGCCGTCGAGCGCATCTTCCTGCCGCTGATGAAAGTCACGTTGCCCGAGATCGTTGACGTGAATCTGCCCGTCGAAGGCGTGTTCCACAACCTGATGATCGTGTCGATCAAGAAGTCGTATCCGGGTCACGCCCGCAAGGTCATGAACGGCATCTGGTCGATGGGACAGGCGATGTTCACGAAGTGCATCATCGTCGTGGATGAAGACACCGATATTCAGGACGCCGGAACGGTCGTCTGGAAAACTCTCAACAACGTTGATCCTGAACGCGACATCCAATTCACGCTTGGTCCTGTTGATTCGCTCGATCACTCTTCGCGCCTGCCGGACTTCGGATCGAAGATGGGCATCGACGCTACGCGCAAATGGCCGAGCGAAGGCTTTACGCGTCCGTGGCCCGATGAGCTGCGCATGAGCGCGGAAATTAAGGCGCTGGTGGACAAGAAGTGGAAGGAATTGGGGATCGAGTAGTGACGATTTGAAGCAGGTATTTAGGTATTTGGTATTTAGTATCACAAAAAAGGCGCCCAGCAGCCCAGCAGGGAGCCTTCTTACGAAATACGTAAATACTAAATACCTAAATACCTACTACAAACGCGCGAGGATTATGCCAAGCAAGCACGCCCCCGGACATGACAGCACGGACCACAAGCTCCCGACGAACCGCTGCTTCGGATGCGGGCCGGATAATCCCGACGGCATGAAGCTGGAGTTTCACCTGAACGACGACGGAAATCGTTTCGTGTGTAACTTTAAGCTATCGCAGCGCTATACGGGGCCGCCGGGTCATGCGCATGGCGGGATCATCGCGACCATCCTCGACGAGGCCATGGGCAAGGCAAACAAACTCAGCAACGTGGTCGCCGTGACCTCGGAGATGACGGTGCAGTACCTGAAGCCTGTTCCGCTTGGGGAACCGCTTGTTGTCGAAGGTTGGGGAGAGAGAGTCCTGGGACGAATTCATACCAACATGGCCGAGATCAGGAACGGCGATGGCACGGTGCTCGCACGCAGTACGGGCAAGTTCATCGTGATCGATCCGCAGAAGATGTTCGGGAAGTTCGTGGAGAAGTGAGCGGTCAGCGATCAGCGGTCAGGGTGAAGACACGCTAAGTTTAAGCTTCTGACCCCCTCCCCCTGTGTGGAAAAAACGTAAGTTGATGGATTTAAAGGGTTTACGATTTCAGCCTCCTCTAAGCCTCTCGCAAGTGAAGAAAACAAAGACACTTACGAGTTAAGCCTAGTTTGTTAGCCTACTGGATGCCGAAGGACCGTGCCGTCAGCGGCAGATTGTTAAAGATCGCATTCCGTCCGGCACGGAGCCGGGCGCGGTCAGCTTTGGACCGTCAGTACATTTGCCAGTTCTAGAATAAGGCCGTCTGGAGAAAATTCGACGACGGCTCCTGATAATTTCTGATTTCGTAACAAAGATCCTTACCGGGGCAGCACGTTCTCAGGTAAAACAGAGTCGTGGCTGATCTCGAATCAAAGAAGCACGCTCAACTCGTCTCGGCGGCGGTGGATTGGCTGCGGCATAAGTACCGCTGTGGCGTCGTCCTCTCTGAACAATACTGCGCGACCGGTGAGGTGCCCGACGCCATCGGGTGGAAGGGTATGTCCCGCTCGGTGGTGATCGAGTGCAAGGCATCACGCGCGGATTTCCTGACGGACGCCAAAAAATCGTTCCGAACGAATCCCGAGGAGGGACTTGGCTGCGAACGTTTCTATCTATGTCCTCCGCGGATGATTTCACCGAACGAATTGCCGCAGGGATGGGGTCTGCTCGAATGCAGCCGCAAGCAGGTTCGCGTGGTCGTGAAGGCCAATAAGCGAAAGAGCCTGCGAACCGAAGTCGGTCTGATGAAGGAAATGAATCTGCTGCTGGCCAGCCTTCGCCGGGTCGAGGTGCGAATTGAGCCGCAGACGATCACCGAGTTTTTGAAATGGAAGAACCGCATGGCGGACTACAACGGCGGCGCACTGCCCGAAGGATTAACCGCGCCGGAGCAAGAGGACAATGAGCATCTCGCGGCGGGAACATCCCCACGTTAGCTGCGCGAACGTGGGGTGCCGTCAAATCGATTTTGGGAGTTGAATTATATTTAGAGGGAGGTCACATGCTCAAGCGGGAAGCAAGCCTTGATCGCCTTAGCGACTATTCGGAGAAATCGCTTATCGAAGAGCTTCGCCGCGTTGCGGAACTTCTGGGAAAGAACACTCTTGTAATGAGCGATATTGACTCTCACGCGCGCTGCTCGTACGCAGTTCTGAAGATGAAGTTCGGTGGATTGCGGTCAGCGCTCAGAGCTGCCGGTCTTGCGAACCTGCCATTTCATCGAAATGTCCCGGATGAGAAACTTCTCGATGAACTTGAGAGGATCTGGGATATTGTCCTAGAAGCAGAGGGGCGTCGCCCATATCGGGACGATCTTGCGAAGTACGGCGGTCAATTCTCCCAAGGGCATTATCTGAGGCGATGGGGCTCTTGGATCAAGGCTTGTGAAGCAGTGCTGGAGCGATCCGACCGAAGCGTTGCGTTGACCGAACAGCGAAACGGAACCAATTCGACTGAGACGACGTTACCTGCCCGCGCAACACGCTCAAAACGACCAATTCCCTTGAAACTTCGATATGACGTGATGCGGCGCGACAGCTTTCGCTGCGTCTTGTGTGGCCGGTCACCCGCAGCCTGTAGCGGCTTGAAATTGCATGTAGATCACATAGATCCTGAATGGGCTGGCGGACCGACCTCGGTTCCGAATCTTCGGACGCTCTGCGAAGAATGCAACGTGGGAAGGGGGGCAGCGGTTGATGAAGTTGGTGGTGACAAAGGACGGCAAGCATTCGAGCGCATAGCTTTAGGCACATCCCCACGTTAGCTGCGCGAACGTGGGGCACCGTCAACTGACGGTGCCCCGTTCAAGCCCGACGTTGGCTTGAGCGGGGCAGTTCTTTCGTGGGCCGCCATCGCTGTTCCGATTCTAGAAATTCTTTGCACAACTTGGCCGTACTTCAGCGAAGGGCGATACCCTGCGAAGTGGATTAGCGTTGAAACATTTTGGCTAGATATAACACATTTTATATATCTTCGCATCAATTGCTGGTAACCTGACAATGAAAGACGATCAAGAAGCGATCGCAAATATCAGTTGGGAAGGCGATTCAAAAGATGTGCTGGCTGGCTTTCCCGACGATATTCGCGCCGATTTGGGCTATTCGCTTTGGGAACTGCAGTGTGGCGCAATGCCCTCTTCCGGAACGCGGCGTATGCAGTCCATCGGACCTGGCGTTTACGAATTGAAAGAAGCCGACGAGCGCGCCTGGTATCGCGTTGTTTATCTTTCAAAGATCGGCGACACAATTTACGTTCTGCATTGTTTCGAAAAGCGGAGCAGGAAAACAGACAGTCGGGACCTCGCTACAGCCAAGACACGCCTGGCGTCGGTCAAACAGCGATTGCAGGAGCAACGGGCGGATGGAAAACGAAAACCGGGCAAGTCATATTACTGAAGGCAGTGTTTTCGACGACCTCGGCTTCTCGCGCGAGGACGCGGCGGCCCTGAAGATCAAGGCGAAGATACTGTCTGCCATTTTGAAGCACGTCAAGGCAAGGAAGTACACGCAGTCCCGGCTGGTGAAAATCCTTGACGAATACCAGCCAGTCGTCAGCAATCTGGTGAACGGAAAGATTTCGAAGCTCAGTATCGAGAAGCTGCTGAAGTATGCCTATCGCCTGCGGATCGACGCCGACATCGTCCTCAAGAAGCGGAAAGCACGCCGGGTTGCGTAAGTCTCGCTCTCACAGCGATCCTCGTGTTCCGATTCTAGAAATCTAGCTTCAGCGTCCGCGCTGCCCGCTTCCCAATGCTGTAAAATAGAGTGTTCCAGAAGTATCCGCACGCCCAGCGTGAATACAAACGACGTGCAGTAGAAACGAGAGGAAGCATTATGTCGGAGAACAACGGAAGCAGCGGTCTGCGCCTGAAAATTGGATTGGCGGAAATGTTGAAGGGCGGCGTGATCATGGACGTCATGAGCGCCGCGCAGGCCGACGTTGCCGAAAAGGCTGGAGCCGTCGCCGTGATGGCACTGGAGAAAGTGCCTGCGATGTTGCGCGCCGAGGGCGGCGTGGCCCGTATGGCGAATCCGAAGATCATCAAGGAAATCATGGCGGTGACGTCGATCCCGGTGATGGCCAAGTGCCGCATCGGACACTTCGCCGAGGCGCAGATCTTGCAGGAACTCGGCGTCGATTACATCGACGAGTCCGAGGTGCTGACGCCGGCCGACGAAGCGCATCACGTGGACAAGCACGCCTTCAAGACGCCGTTCGTTTGCGGCGCGCGCAACCTGGGCGAGGCCCTGCGGCGGATCGCCGAGGGCGCGGCCATGATTCGCACGAAGGGCGAGGCCGGCACGGGCGACGTGGTTCACGCCGTCAAGCACATGCGCCAGATCCTGACCGAAATGCGCCAGCTCACCGTGATGACCGAAGAAGAGCTTTTTGCGGCGGCGAAGAACCATCAGGCTCCGTATGAGCTGATCCGCATGGTCGCGAAGGCAGGGAAGCTGCCGGTACCGAACTTCTCCGCCGGCGGAATCGCAACTCCGGCGGACGCGGCGCTGATGATGCAGCTCGGAGCCGAAGCAATCTTCGTCGGCTCGGGCATCTTCATGAAAGACGGTACAACTCCGCTCGATCTGCTTAGCCCGGCTGAGCGAGCCGACGCTGAAGCGCGCGCCAAGGCCATCGTCATCGCGACTACTCACTACAACGATCCGAAGACTGTCGCCGAGGTCAGCGAACAGGTGCCCAGCGCGATGAAGGGACTGGCCGTCTCCGCGATTGCGGAGAAGGATATGTTGCAGACGAGGGGATGGTAGAAGAGGTATTTAGGTATTTAGTATTTAGGTATTTAGTATCGGAATTGTGGCGGGGTTCTTTGCTCCGCCATTTCTTTTTGTTGTAGCCTAGTTTTAAGGGAAAGAAATTAATGAAGATTGGCGTGCTGGCATTGCAGGGCGACTTTGACGCGCACCGCAAGCGACTGGAAGAACTCGGCGCGGAAGTCGTGCTGGTCAAGAAGCCTGAACAACTCGACGAAGTAGATGGTCTGGTAATCCCCGGCGGGGAGTCGTCCACGTTTTTGAAGCTGCTGGGCGAGGCTGGGTTCAAGAAGCTGAGCGACTTCGTTCATACCAAGCCGACGTTCGGGACGTGTGCCGGCTGCATTCTGCTCGCCACCGACGTGGAGAATCCGCCGCAGAAGGGACTCGGCGCGCTCGACATCCGCGTACGCCGCAACGCCTACGGGCGGCAGGTGGACAGCGCGATCATCGAAGGCCAGACGAAGCTGCCGGGCGGTCCGCTGGAAATGGTCTACATTCGCGCGCCCCGGATCGAATCCGTTGCGAACGGAACCGAAGTGTTGGTGGAGCGCGACGGATTTCCCGTGCTGATCCGGCAAGGGAAGACAATGGCAGCAACGTTTCATCCGGAGCTGTCGCAAGACAGCCGCGTACACAAGCTGTTCCTGGACATGGTGAGAGACGGGAAGAACTAGCGGTCAGTGAGTTACCACGCCCCCGCAGCAGCGCTTGTACTTTTTCCCCGAACCACAGGTGACGAGTTCTTTCAATCGTCACTCACCAAATCACCAACTCGTCACTCGCTCAACACTCCGCGTTATACTTGACGAAGCATGTCCGTGGGTTCAGAAAAGACGTTTTTCCTCGAGACCTTTGGCTGTCAGATGAACTTCCACGACTCGGAGAAGGTCATCGGCACGCTGATGTCGCAGGGCTATCGCCGGGTCGAGTCCGTCGACGAGGCTGACCTCGTTCTCTATAACACCTGCTCGATTCGGGACAAGGCCGAGCAAAAGGTCTTCCATCGCCTGGACGATGTCAAGAGACTCAAGAAGCAGGGCAAGAAGTTCGGCGTGCTCGGATGCGTCGCCCAGCAGGAAGGCGAGCACATCTTCGAGAAGGCGCCTCATGTGGACCTGGTCTGCGGCTCGGCGTCGTACCGGAACCTCGGCGCGCTGCTGGTCCAGATCGAGGCAGGGAACCGCGCGACCGGACTCGACGACCGCCAGACCGACCAGACCTTCGACACCGAATTCACCGCCCGTTCGAACCAGCACCGTGGGTACATCACGATCATCGAGGGCTGCGACAAGTTCTGTGCCTATTGCATCGTGCCGTACACGCGCGGCAAGGAGCGCAGCCGCACTTCCGGCTCGGTGCTGGCCGAGGCGCGCAGGATGGCGGATCAGGGATACACCGACATCCAACTCTTAGGGCAAAACGTTAACTCTTTTCGCGATCCTGATGGAAACATGAGCTTTGCGGAGTTGCTGGCAGCCGTGGCCGAGATCCAAGGAATACGCCGCGTGCGGTTCACGACCTCGCACCCGCGCGATTTCACCAAGGAAATCGTGGACGCCATTGACGCCGTCCCGACACTGTGCGACCACGTCCATTTGCCCATACAGAGCGGATCGACCCGTGTGCTCTCGGCGATGCAGCGGGAGTACAGTCGCGAGCAATACCTGGAGCGGATTTCCTGGCTGAAGTCAGCCCGGCGCGACATCAGTCTCACAACGGACATCATCGTCGGATTCCCAGGCGAGACTGAGCCTGAGTTCGAGGAATCACTTTCGTTGCTGGACGCTGTCCGCTATGACTCAATCTTTTCCTTTAAGTATTCGCCGCGTCCAAACACGCCAGCCATCAACTATGCGGACAGTATTTCCGACGAAGAAAAGACACGGCGGCTGGCGGTTTTGAATGACCGGCAGAAGAAGATTTCGGCGGAGAACAACAGACGTCACCTGGGCGCGACAGTTGAAGTGATGGTTGAAGGCCATAACGAAGCGCGCAAACAGTGGATCGGTCGGAGTTCGCAGAATAAAGTTGTAAACTTCACGGCCCCGGACGGTATCAAACCATTAGTAGGCGCTTATGATTGCGTCCGGATCGCATCCACGTTTCCGAACAGCCTGGCGGGAGAGCTTGTAGCCGAGTAGTTGGCAGGGGAGATCACGATGGAAGTCGAAATGAAGATTCGCGGCCTGATGATGGACCCGGTCACCAACATGCCCATCGTCGTGCTGAAAGACATCAATAGCGACACCGTCCTGCCGATCTGGGTTGGAATCTACGAGGCCAACGCCATCGCTCTCGAGATCGAGAAAGTGACGACGCCGCGCCCGATGACTCACGACCTGATCAAGAACGTCCTGACGGGACTCGATGCGCAGGTTCACAAAGTCGTCGTGAACGAACTGCGCGACGATACGTTCTTCGCCGTGATCTGGCTGGAGCGGCAGGGAAACGTGATCAGCATCGACTCGCGCCCGTCCGACGCGCTCGCCCTCGCGCTTAGAGTGGACTGCCCGATCTACGTCGACGAAGACGTTCTGAAAACGTCGAAGCAGGCCTCGGCCGTTTCCGACCGTGTCTCGGCCGAAGAACTGCGAAAGTGGCTCGAAGGCCTAAACGACGAAGACCTCGGCAGATACAAAATGTGATGATGTGACGATCTGACGATTTCGTAACCCGTTCGAGTTTTAAGATCAGCACATCATCACCTGCGGCGGACGTGTATCCGCCGCTAATCTCCCTTTAGCGGTTTTCTTGGCCGTGGCCGTGGTCGCTGTGCTCGTCAACGCGACAGCTTTCCCGGGCTCTATCGAGGTCGCGCCGGCGCTGCTCCGCTTGGCGACTGCGCTCGCCGTGTTTCCTGACTGCTTTATTGAAGTTCGATTCGGCTTTGCGAATGCGCTGCTCACATTGGTCGCTCGCATGTAAGGGCACAACAACTCCGCCAATGATCAAAAAGGCGCCAAGCACCGCCGCAACAAAGGTGTTTTTTCGAAACATAGGTCAGTCTCCTTCTTCAGAGATGGCAAACATGCACATCGCTCCCTTGAACCCATTTGGCGCAGTCAAGTTGCTGTCTTGGCGGACGCAGGTGTAAGTTGCTGAATAGAATGGAACGAGACACCCTTAAAGTTTCCCTTCTAGGTGTGAATAGAAATGGATCCTTCCGAACAACTGCAAAAACTCTACCTCGCCGGCTTCGAGCTGCAAGCGTTCGAGCGCTTTCCCAATGCGATTGGCGTTGTGCGCGACGAATGTATCGCGCTGCTCGAACCTACTCCCGGCGGTCTTCGCGTGATCGGCACACCGGGCTGGCGGATGGGCGAGGTCATGGGCGTTCTGACCGAGAAAGAAGGACGCAAGGTCTTTCAGGCAAAGTCGGAAATCGTCGAAGCCACACCGGAGCGAACCGCAACTCTCGAACGTTTCCGTGCAGATCTGGAGAAGGAATTGTTGCCAAGTGCGTAACTAGGAAACCTAGCGCCGAACGTAGCGCCGGACTCCAGTCCGGCGGGCCTCTCCATCTTTCCTCTGGCCAACCCGATCCTATAATCAAGCGGGGAAGCTGGATTCCCCTTGACATCTTGCGGTTAATTCAGTAATTTCTGTCAGGACAGAAATATGGCGCAGTTAAGTCCAGCAAAGAAACAGTTCGTGCTCCACTGGGGAGAAATGGGAACCCGCTGGGGGATCAACCGGACCGTCGCCCAGATCCACGCGCTCCTGCATGTTTCCGCCACGCCTCTTACGGCCGAGGAAATCGCCAGCACCTTGAGCGTGGCCCGCTCAAACGTGAGCACCAGTATCCGCGAACTGCAAGGATGGGGGCTGGTTCGTCCGGTGCATATCCTGGGCGAACGCCGGCAGCACTTCGAGTCCATCAAGGACGCATGGGAGATGTTCCGCATCATCATCGACCAACGAAAGCGCCGCGAGATTGATCCGACGCTGGAGGTGTTGCGACTATGCATTTCCGAACTCGACAAGAGCGATGCCAAGGACGATTACACCAGGGAGCGCTTGCAGGAAATCCACGAATTCTTTGTTGACGTCGAGGCGCTCTACGCAGACGTCCGGCAATTTCCAGTCACGACGATCCGGGGAATCGTCAAAGCCCGTGGCACCGTCCGCAAATTATTGTCAATGAAGGCGCACTCGTAAGTTGTGTTTTTTTGCATGACTATTTCAGTACGTACAGAAACGTCAGACATAACCACCGGAAGGAGCAGCTCAAATGACAGCATCGCTTTTGTTTCTCTTAGGACTCGGACTGACACTGGTTGCCACCTTTGCGATCGTTCGATACCTGCGCTCTCCGCTGCTCGACATTTTAGTGGAGATCTGCGGGACGAACGAACGCGCCGCATTCTGGGTCTCATTCTCGAACGTGACCATCATTCTCGTGCCATTGATCTTCGCCATGCAGTACACGCCAGAGTTGAAAGCGGGCAGCACAGCCGTGCTCGAACTGGCTGCGCAACTGAAGTGGGCTCTGGGCGGATTGCTTTTCTCTGTGCTGATCCTCGGATGGGTGCTGAGTAGCTTTATACGGCGGCAGTCCGGCCATCCAGGGTCGGACAAATCAGAAGGAAGTCCAGCAGCGGTTTAGGCCGACGCGGGAACGAGGAGGTCCTATGGATTCTGAACGACCTGGCAGCATTCCTGCCGACGCCGCTACGAGTGTCGTAACCGGCGCTTTCGGATTCAGCGGCCAACAAATCGCGAAGAGGCTGCTGCTCCGCGGCGAGACAGTCCGAACTCTGACGAACCATCCCCAGCCCGGATCACCGCTTTTTGGCCACGTTCAAGTTCGCCCACTCGACTTCAATAACCTCGACGAACTCACGGCATCGCTCAGAGGCGCCAACGTCCTTTACAACACCTACTGGGTGCGGTTCTCCTACGGCAGCGTCAGCCACGAAGACGCGGTACGCAACACTAAGGTTCTGGTCCGAGCCGCCGAGATGGCCGGAGTGCGAAGAATCGTTCACGTGAGCATCACCAATCCGTCGATGGATTCTCCGCTATCGTACTTCAGGGGCAAGGCCGAACTGGAGCAGGCGATCCAATCCTCATCGTTGTCGTATGCCATTCTGCGACCTGCTGTGCTGTTCGGGGAGGGCGACATTCTCATCAACAACATCGCCTACATGCTGAGGCGGTTTCCGGCCTTCGCCATTCCGGGAGACGGCAAGTACCGCATTCAGCCAATTTTTGTGGATGACCTCGCTGAATTGGCGGTCGAGGGCGGGCATAGGTCGGACAGCTACATCGTGGACGCCGTCGGTCCCGAAAGCTACACCTACTCGAACCTTGTGAACATGATC
Source organism: uncultured Acidobacteriota bacterium (assembly GCA_963777415.1). Classification (GTDB taxonomy): domain Bacteria; phylum Acidobacteriota; class Terriglobia; order Terriglobales; family Acidobacteriaceae; genus JAEZPW01. Next base: position 130,973 of record CAVZQL010000003.1, on the reverse strand, counting down.
AGGAGAGCCGTCGGGAGCAAGTCGCTGATCGTTCATTTGCCGGCGCCGCTGGTACGACTCGCGGCCGGACTGCTCGGGTCAATCCTTAACGACGTCGTTCTGACGCAAGATGAGATTCTGGGACTTATGGCTGATCTCCTGGTCTCGAATCGACCTCCGGCGGGTATGACAAGCTTAGAAGGGTGGATCAAGTGCCACGCCCAGACGATCGGGAACACCTACGCGTCTGAACTAAGGCGCCACTATAGCCCAGGCAAATGAATGAATTCCACAGGTGGAAAACTTTTCCTCAGCCATCTTGTACTTTACATAATATCTGTTATCGGACATTGGAAAGGTTATCAACAGGGCGTCCACAGGCTCTGTTGGTTGACAGGTAACCTGTTGAAAAAGCTGCTGCTTACGCCAGAATGATTCCCCGCCAGCGGACTACTCGCCTGCGAAAACCACTTTCGGCTGGAACAGCGTCCCGGCGATGCGGGTGGCGATGGCGATCAGTTCGGACTGTCCTCGAAAGACTTTCACCTGGCGGGCGCGCGACAGTTCCGGCAGGTTCACGGCGCGGCCGTTGCGGATCATTGCAGCCGTCTCCTCAGTCGCTGTGACGGATGGGAATTCCGGCAGCAACTTCCTCGGGTGTATAAGTAAGGACTCGACATCCCCGGCCAGAGCGGCAGCTTCGAGTTCATCGAGGGTGTGTGCGTCTGCCTGGTCGAACTCCCCGACGCGAGTTCGGCGGAGGCTCGCGAGGTGCGCTCCGCAACCCAACCGCTGCCCCATGTCGTGCGCAATCGACCTCATGTATGTGCCCGAAGCTACCGTGGCACTGAAGCGAGCGCGATCACCCTCGGCGGAGAGGATTTTGAATTCCTTGATCTCAACCTCGACCGCCTCCAGGTTGACTTCCTTTTTATTACGCGCCAATTTGTATGCAGGAACGCCGGCAATCTTTTTGGCGGAAAAAGGAGGGGGCATCTGGCGAATTATGCCGCTAAATTCCCCGGCCAGTACGCGCAATTCCTCAAGCGACACTTTAACTATTTCACCGGGCGCCGACGTGGACTCGCCTTCGGCATCGTACGTGTCTGTCGCGAAACCGAAGCGGATCTCGCCCTCATAGCTCTTTTCCGAGCCGGTATAGAACTGAGCCAGACGGGTGAGTCGGCCGAGGACAAGGGGCAACACCCCGGTGGCCATCGGATCGAGCGTGCCCATGTGTCCGACCGAGCGTTCGTGCAGAATGCGGCGCACGCGATTGACGACGTCATGTGATGTCATGCCCGCCGGTTTATCGATTATTACGATGCCGTTCATTTCCCTCTATTCTGATGTGTGATAGTTCTGTTAGAGTTCGTGAGCGAACCCGCAGCGCCCACGGCAAAGCCAGTTTAGCAGCTAGACCATGATTCCGATTCGCGACGACGCACCTCGATTCTCAACTCCATACGTCACCTACTTCCTGATAGCGGTGAACGTCGTGGTGTTTTTGTTTGAACTCACGTTCCCGGGACCGGAACGCCAGCAGTTGATCTTTACCTTTGGCTTTGTGCCGATCAAGATTACGGCTTTACTCACCGGGGCGCACCATGTCTCAGTCGCCGGAGCCCGGTTGCCGGTGACGGTCCAGACGTCGCTGGTTCCGGTGCTGACCTCGATGTTCATGCATGGAGGGTGGCTGCACCTCATTATCAACATGTGGTTCCTGTGGATTTTTGGGGACAACGTCGAGGATTATCTCGGACATTTCTACTATCTCGCGCTCTATCTAACTGCGGGGATCACCGGCACGTTGCTGCACACGGCATTGAATCCACTGTCAGCGGTTCCGGGTGTCGGGGCAAGCGGGGCCATCGCCGGGATCATGGGAGCTTACCTCGTGTTGTTCCCTTCCGCGCGGGTTACGACGCTGGTGCCGTTCTTCTTTTTCTTCTTCGTGCGTCTGCCGGCCTGGCTGGTACTTGGATACTGGTTTGTCCTGCAATTTCTGAGCGGGACTGCCACCGCCATCGCGAGCACCACCCAGACCAGCGGAAGTGGCATTGCGTTTTGGGCTCACGTGGGTGGATTCATTGCGGGGATTGCACTCGTCAAGCTCTTTCCGCGGCGGCCTCGGCGTTACCACTTTGTCGGATGGTAGCCTACTCAGTCACCAGCGGCCTGGGTTCCCCTGGTTGGCGATTCTTGCGGCCCCTCGAAGAGAGAGCCTTGGGAACTGACGTCGTCCGGCTCCCCTTCCTTGTAGGGTAGGTACACATTGAACGTTGTCCCGCGGTCCACCGCGCTGCGGACTTTAATCTCGCCATGGTTCTGACGGACGAGACCGTAGACCGTCGAAAGGCCCAGCCCGCTGCCCTTTCCAATGTCCTTGGTTGTGAAGAACGGCTCGAAAATTCGCGAGACGGTCACCGCGTCCATTCCGTGGCCGGTATCGCCGACACTGAGTACGACATAATGACCGGGCATTATGCCGTCGGCCTTGCTCGTAATCGTCAAGGCATCGGTGCTGATGGTGAGAGTGCCGCGGCCGCGCATCGCGTCGCGAGCATTGGCGGCAAGGTCAAGCAGTATGTCTTCGAGCTGGTTGGGATCTGCCGTGATCGTCATTAGATCGCTGCCCAACCGGACGTCCACGTGAATATGCTCGCCCACCGCGATCTCCAGTCTCGGACGGAAGTCCTCGACGAAGCGGTTCAGATCAAGCACTTCCCGGGCGACGGCCTGTCCCCGGCTGAACGCCTGCAGTTTTCGCGTGAGTGCCGCGGCCTTTTGTCCGGCCTTCAGAATCTGCTCGACGATGCGCTTCTGTTCTTCCTCCAATGACTCTTCGAGAAGCAATTCCGAGTAGCCATTGATCGTCATCAGCAGGTTATTGAAGTCGTGCGCGACGCCGCTTGCCAATTGCGCAACCACCTCCATCTTTTGCGCGTGACGAAGCTGATGTTCCGCCCGCCGTATTTCATTCGTGTGCCGCTGAACCGTGCGCTTGAGCGAGACGATCCACGCCAAACCGAGCAGCGCAATGCACGCTACACCTCCAAGCGGCCAGAGAACACGCGCCAGCGTGAACCATGAGGGCGCGCGAACGATTGCCACGTCGGTCGACGCCCGCAGCCGAATGCGAAAATCCGTCCCGTTCCCGGGGATCGAGATGCCCCTGACCTCAACTTCGCTGCCGGGGACGGCCACGTCTTTGAGCCACGGTGGGGCTGTGCGAAGTCGGCGCGCGTAAACCAGCAATCCGGGCTCGGGGCCGATCATGAAATGATCGTTTGACTCGCCGGGCTTCGAACTCATGTCTCCGAGAATCAGCCGGGTCACTTGACCTCTGACGGCAATGAGCTCGCCCGCGTGGCTTCCACTGATGGCCTCCGTCGCCGACACTCTGTGCGGTTCGATCCGGTTGCCAGGACCCAGTAAAACAATTTGGCTAGCCTGAATCCTTAATTCGTGCCCGCTGCCCTCGATGACCGCGCCATTCTTCGGCTTGTCCCTCCACTCGGCATTCCCGCTAACCTCGACGCGGTCCCAGATCTTCAAAGTGGGCGCGGTTTCGCTTCTTACCAGGATTCCGCCCGTGTCATCCTGAATGTAGAAATCCCCAGGCCTCGTGGCCATCATGCCCGGCGTAAACGTAACGGAACCGCGAATCGTGCAATACGTGTCCGTATTCCGGGTCGCGAGATTCCGGGCGACAGCAATCGAGATCGCCTCTGCAGCCCCCGCCGACAGCGAAAAGGACACAAGGATCAGCATGGCGAACGCGGGAACGCACGAGATCGCAAGCTCGAGGAATGGTGTCCTCTCGCCGTATTCGCAAGGACGCGGCGTTGAAATTCCTGAACGCAGAGGCTTCATGGGCTGAGTCACAGCATTGTGAGTCCATGTGCGTCCCAAGTCAATGATGTTCTTACGTTAGCCGGTCACGGGTTCCCGGAGAGGGTGGCCATAAAGCGCAAGTCACAGCGCGCCAGCGGTCGGCGCAATCACGATCTCTTCGGCGGCGGCGTTCTCCGGCAGACTGAGTGCGTTCACCACGGCCCGCGCAACCGTATCGGCGGACATCATGCCCTGTCTCGGCGCCTCTGGCCAGAAGATGTTCCAGATGTCGGTATCCGTCGCCCCCGCAAGCAGGCCGATGACGCGGATTCCGCGCGGGCGCACTTCCTCACGCAGCGTGTCGGTCAGGCCCTTGGCTCCGTGCTTGGACGCGATATAGCCTGCCTGCCCGCCAAAACAACGCTTCGCCGCAATCGAGAGATTATTCACGATTGCTCCGCCTCGGTTGAGGAGAGGCAACGCGGCCTGTGTGCAGAGGAACATGCCTGTGAGATTGGTATCGATCACGTCGCGCCAATCGTCCACAGGCAGCGCGTCAACGTTGGCCGCCGGATGAGCCGTCCCGGCATTGTTGATCAGGAAATCGATCTTGGTGTACTGCTCGCGCACGGCGCGGAAGAACTCGCCGACTGACGCCTCGTTCTTTATGTCGCATTCCCCGACCAGCACCGGGACGTTGTTCTGCTCGGCGATCTCCTTGTCAGGGAGAAACCGCGTATTCCGCGCACACAGCGCCAGACTGCACCCCGCTGCGGCGAGCGCCTGCGCGATCGCCAGTCCAATGCCGCGGCTGGCGCCGGTCACAACTGCGATCTTTCCCAGCAGAGGGCTTTCCTTCATATCATTGATTATCTAATGATTCGATTTGATCTGACGATTTTGAAACTCGCCACTCGCCACTCGCCACTAACCACTCGCCACTTTCCTAGAATCCGTTCGGGCTCTTGCTGCGGATCAGGTGCAGGAACTCTTCGCGAGTAGTCTGCGAAGTCTTGAACACGCCTTGCATGGACGACGTCACCGCCGCCGAGTGCTGCTTCTCGACGCCGCGCATCATCATGCATAGGTGACGCGCCTCGATGACCACGCCCACTCCCTGCGGCTGTATGGCATTCTGGATTGCCTCCGCAATCTGGGTCGTCAGCCGCTCCTGTACCTGCAGGCGGCGAGCAAACACTTCAACTAATCGCGGTATCTTGCTGAGTCCAATTACCTTGCCGCTAGGTATATACGCCACATGGACTTTGCCATAGAACGGCAGCAGGTGATGTTCGCAGAGGCTGAACATCTCGACGTCCTTAACGATCACCATTTCATCGTAATCGACCGTGAACAACGCGCCGTTCAGCACCGCCTCCGCGTCCTGCTTATACCCTTTTGTCAGATGTTCCAGGGACCGGTGAACGCGCTCGGGCGTCAACGCCAATCCTTCGCGCTTCGGATCTTCTCCCAGGCGCACCAGCATCTCGTGTACCAGTTCCTCGAAACTCGCACTGGTTAGCGTGGCCGGCTCAACTGTCTGCTTCATTACTTTCCTCTTCTTTTCGTTCAATGCCGTATTTCCGAATCGCCCGCATACTCGAACGAGTTCTGGCTGGTCTCCTCCAGCTTCACTCTGTCCAGAGTGATGGCGCCCAACTCGCGTTTCAGAATCACGAAAACTTTCTTCGCCAGATTTTCACTCGTAGGCACGATTCCCGCGAAGTCCTCGACGCAGTTCAAATTCTCATGCCCGAAGCGGTCGATGATCGCGCTTTCGACGACCGCATCGAGCGCGCCGAGATCGTACACCATTCCCGTCCGCCGATCGACCTCGCCGCTCACCGTGACCTCGATCGCGTAGTTGTGCCCATGGCCGTGCGGATTATTGCATTTGCCATACGTGGCGCGGTTCTGCTCCTCGGAATATTCGTCGCTGTGCAGCCGATGCGACGCCGAAAACCGATAGCGTTTGGTCAGGTATGCTTTCATTCTTCTCCGTAGTAGTCCACGTACAGGTCGGGCGTCTCGTACACGCGAACCCGGTGCAACTCCGCCGCCGTTAGCTTCGGCTGCAAACGTCTCCATATGCTGATGGCGATGTTCTCCGTTGTCGGAATCTCTTTCGCGAATTCCGGCACCTCCTTATTAAGGAAGCGGTGGTCCATCGCGTCGAGCACTTCGCGGTTCAGGATTTCCTTCAGGTCCTTCAGGTCCACGACGAACCCCGACTTCGGATTCACCTCGCCCTTCACCGTCAGCTCAAGCGTGTAATTGTGCCCGTGACCGTTGGGATTATTGCACTTGCCGAAAATTCGGCGATTCTCTTCAGGCGTGAATTCCGGATTATGGTAATAGTGCGACGCCGAGAACTCACACTTACGCGTCAAATAGATCATCCGTTCGTCCTGTCCACTCCATTTGTAGCACCGGAAAGACCTTCGTAGCGCCGGACTCCAGTCCGGCGGGCCGTTCTTATGCACCCGCCCTGCGCACCACCATCACCGTCAGATCGTCGGCCAGCGGCGCGCCGGAAAGAAAACCGTTAAGATCGCTAACGCACCTTTTCGCGACCTCCTGCGCGCCAAGCTTGTGGCATTCCTTCAGCAGCACCAGCAACCGTTCTCTGCCGTACTCCTCGTCCGCCCGGTTGCGAGCTTCGGTCAACCCATCCGTATAGAAGACGAGCGCATCGCCCTCATCCATACGCAGGCTGCAAACAGAGTACTTGGAATCGCAGAACAGGCCAAGTGGCAGCCCGGTTGCCCCCAGCGTAGTGCTATTGCCATTTTGCAAAATGACGGGCGGCAGGTGCCCGGCGTTGACGACCTCAACCTGCCCCTTGGAATCCGCGTAGCCGCACAGCAGCGTCGCGTAGAAACCGCTCATCGTGTTCTCGCAGAATACGTGATTTGCGCGCGCGACCAGTTCCGTCAACGGCATACCAGCTTGATATAGAGAACGAAAGATCGCGTGCAGGTTCGACATCAGCAGCGACGCCGCGACGCCTTTGCCGGAAACGTCGCCCGCCAGGAACAGCAGTCCTCCACCGTTGCTGTCGAGCGGAATCAGGTCGCAATAATCCCCGCTAACCGGACCGGCCGGCTGATAGTGGAAGTACGCTTCCCATCCATCGCGCAGGACTTCGCGGTTCGGCAGCAGCCTGGTTTGAATCTGTGTCGCCAGGTCGAGGTCCTTCTGCAGCGCGCGCCTTTGCGATTCGGTCAGATGATCGAGGCAGTAACACATCAGCGGATCGGCCATCAGTCGTTCAGCCTCAACCGACTCGTGGCACACCTCGCACAAGCCGTATGTGCCGTGATCGAGACGATCAAGCGCACGGTCCACCTGTGCAAGCAGATCTTCTAGTTCAGCAGACTGAAGTTCAGCAGACTCCAGCCTCGTGGACATCGCTTCCTCAAGCCTGAGTCGCCTCTCCAGCAGTTGCGACCGGAAAACTTCATTCGGAACGCCGGCCATCTTTCTTCCTCCAAGCAAATACTAAGCGCGCGCACTCAACAGAGGTTGTCATCCTGAGCGCAGCGAAGGACCTATGCATTTCGCCTGCGCCGCGACGCTGCTCGCTCCCCGCCAGAACTCTTGTCATCCCGAGCGTAGCGAGGGACCCCTATCACCACCACGATATTCAAGCCCACCAGCATACTCCCGCTCTTTCCACGCGATAATTCCCTTCTTATGAGAGATTCGCGAGCGCAATAAAAGATACGAAAACAAGGGCAGTCCCAACGGCGACAATGCCGTTGAAAGCATGTCAAAATGCGCCTTCCGCACCCGGCGGAGAAAGTTCAGTCACGTGGGAACAGCAATGATCGCAAGGACAACCGCCGTCGTATGCGCCCCAATCGCAAACGCAACCACCGCCGCCGTAAACGCGCCCACGCTGGCGACGAACTCCAAACTTCGCAGCGCGGCCAGCCTGCCCGGACGCCCGAACAGCAGCGCCAGGTTCTTCGTCCATCCCTCTCGCATTTGGGGCCACGTCCGGTACATGCGCGTACGAACCGCATCTCTTGCGACACGAAATCGCAATCTTCGTCCGGACTGCTTGACCCGCCGCGCCAGCGCAACGTCCTCCAGCAGATCGTTGGCGACCGCCGCATGACCTCCGACGGCGTCGTACGCTTCCCGAGTAATCAACAAGTATTGCCCGTTGGCCGCAGCGATGGGCGATTGCGGATTGCAGACGTCCCTCGGTCTGAACGTCGAGGCGAGTTCGGCAAAGATCACCGGCATCAGCGCGCGCTCGGCTATCCCGTGGACCTCCTGCTCCGGCGAATACGACAGCAGCTCGGCCTTGAATCCTTTCGCCTCGGCGATGGCCCTCGCGAGCGATCCCGGCTTGTGCAGCGTGTCGGCATCGGTGAACAGCAACCACGTTCCGCGCGCCAGTTTTGAGCCCGCAACACAGGCATTCGACTTGCCGTACCAGCCCCGCGGCAACTCCGGAGCATCAATAACCCGAACCCTTGGTGCCCCATATCTGCCCGATTTTGGCAGATGTGGGTCTGACACAATTTCATCGTTCACAACGTCTTCCGGTGCCCCATATCTGCCCGATTTTGGCAGATGTGGGACCGACAGATCTGGATCACAGTGACGTCCGTCTGTCTCAAACGACTCTGCAATCTCCCGCGTCCGGTCCGTCGAGTGATCGTTCACGACGATGATCTCGAACGCCACGCCCGCCTGCTGCACCAACGACTCCAGACAGCGCCCCAGCGACGCCTCTTCGTTGCGCGCCGGGACGATCACCGACACCTCGACCTGCTCCGCTCCCGAATCACGCATTGATGACCCAGAGTCATAGGACAAAATGTATTATATGGATGTGAAGCGCAGCTTACTTGTCGCCGTTACGTTCATCCTCGTGCTGGCCGCCTGTAACAGCGGTTCGCGGCCGCCGCGCATCAACACCGTCGCGCCCGACTTCACCGTCAAGGACAGCGACCGCACGCTCACGCTCTCGCAGTACAAAGGCAAGCCGGTGCTGCTGAATTTCTGGGCCACCTGGTGCCCGCCCTGCGTCGAGGAGATGCCCTCGCTCGTCCAGTTGCAGCAGAAGATGCAAGGCAAGGTCACCGTCATCGCCGTCAGCATGGACATGGACGACGACGCCTACCATCACTTCATCAAGGCCCGGAACGTCAACCTGCTCACCGTCCGCGACGGCGACCAGAAAAGCAGCGCGCTCTACGGCACCTACAAATTTCCAGAGACCTACGCCATCGACTCCAAGGGCATGATCCGCCGCAAATTTATCGGCGCCGTGGACTGGAACGACCCGGAGATTCAGGCGTATCTGAGCGGGCTGTAGGAGGAACTAGTACTTGGCACTCAGCATTGGGGATACCTGTGGAGAAAACGAAGAGGTGCACAACTCGCTTGCTTCTGCCGGGGGCCCTCCGTGCCCTCCCGATTAATGTCTAGGGTCTGCTTTCAGGAACAGCATTAAGGGCGATTCGGAACAGTCGAACTGAGGCGCCGCGATTTCGAGAAGCGGTGTTATTCTAGCCCTCTCTGGAGATTTGGCTTATGGAAATTGCAGCCGGTTTAGGCGCGTTAAAGACGGGATTTGACCTCGCAAATGCAATCAACCAAAGAGTAAAAGAAGGCAAACTCTACCCTAATGAAATTGCCGACCAGCTTCTTCGCCTTCAGCAGTTGATTCTTGATTCACAGAGGGCTTTAAACGATGCTGCTGAAGAGATCAGAATACTGAAGGAACGGATTGCGATTTCCGAGAGTACCGACGAAGTCGAGAAGGACTTGGACTATGTTACAGATGGTGGGTTCTTCATCAGGAAGTCCGAGAAAGAAGCTGGTAAAGAAGTCCCATACTGCCCGCTTTGCTGGGGGGACAACAATAAACTCGTGCCGCTTAATCCTTCGGGTAATCACGGACTCCACATCTGTGGTATTCACAAATCAAGACATGAGACTCAATCCTATCGAGATTGGGATAATAAAAGGACTCAGGCACGGCGAATGCGCAACGCGGGTTCTATGAATTCCTGGTCGTGAGCTTCTGCACGCCTGTTCAAAACTTCGAGACAGTACAACAGGCGGGCGCGTGTAGGTGCCGCCCCCAAATAGCTTCTAGCTAATCCTGTTACGAATTCAGAAATTTTCGCCCACCCATGTTGAATCTTCTTCGAACAGCCTTATCCTGAAACTCGCAAACATGGACCCGACACGACCATCGAAGCCAGTCCGGCTTTGCCCAGACGAATCGCTCTTTAACAATTTGCATGGAAACCAGTCCGGAGCGCTCTTGCTGAACGCTGACCGCTGATCGCTTCCAGTCCAGACAGACCCACCAGCTAACTCCTTTAGAAGAACGTATCTACAGATTCAGCAGGGGGAGGGCCCCCCGGTCCTTGATCCGTGTTCATCCGTGTGAATCCGTGGCTAGCTTCTAGATCTTCGCCTTCCGCAACCGCAGCGAGTTCGTGATCACCGACACCGAGCTGAAGCTCATCGCTGCCGCCGCGATGATCGGGCTGAGCAGGATTCCGAAGAACGGATACAGCACTCCCGCGGCGAGCGGCACGCCCAGCGAGTTATAGACGAAGGCGAAGAACAGGTTCTGACGGATGTTGCGCATCGTGGCCTCGCTCAGTCGTCGGGCGCGGACGATGCCCGTCAGGTCGCCCTTGAGCAGCGTGATGCCGCCGCTTTCCATGGCGATGTCGGTTCCTGTTCCCATGGCGATGCCGACGTCGGCTTGGGCGAGAGCGGGCGCGTCATTGACGCCATCGCCGGCCATCGCCACGACGCGGCCCTCCGCCTGAAGGCGCTTTACGATTTCGGATTTGCGCTCCGGCAGAACTTCGGCCTCGAATTCGTCGAGTGCAAGCTTGCGCGCGATGGCCTGAGCTGTGGCGCGACTGTCTCCGGTGAGCATGACGACGCGAATACCGTCGGCTTTCAGATCGCGGATCGCCTCGGGAGTGGACGACTTGATGGGATCGGCAACGCCGATGAGCCCGGCAGCCTTTCCGTCGATGGCGACGAACATAACGGTCTGCCCTTCGCGGCGGAGTTCCTCGGCACGAGCACCGAGCTGCGAAAACGAGTTATCGTTTTCCGATGAAAGCTGCTCGTTTCCGACCGCCACTTCCCTTCCGTCCACGCGGCCCACAACGCCGCGTCCGGTGATCGACTGAAATCCGGTCTGCGTGGAAAGCGGGATTCCGCGCTCCTCGGCGCCACGAACGATTGCGTCAGCAAGTGGATGTTCGCTGCCGCGCTCGATGCTGGCGGCGAGACGGAGTAACTCATTCTCCCTGCTCTCCCCCACTGCTTTGTCATTCCGGGGAGCATCGCGACGAGGAACCCCTATCGTCTCCACATCGCCAGCCATGACCACGTTCACCAGCCTAGGCTTCCCTTCGGTCAGCGTGCCGGTCTTGTCCACGACGAGCGTGTCCACCTTGCGCAGGATTTCCAGCGCCTCGGCGTTGCGGATCAGCACACCCGCGCGCGCGCCGCGTCCGGTGCCAACCATGATGGCCATCGGCGTAGCGAGGCCCAGCGCACACGGACACGCAATGATCAGCACGGCAACTGCGTTCACGAGCGCATAGGCCAATCGCGGTTGCGGACCAACCAGCGCCCACACAACGAACGTGATGACAGCAGCCGCAATGACGGCCGGAACAAAGAACGCCGACACGCGATCGGCAACTCTCTGAATCGGCGCTCGACTGCGCTGCGCCTCACTGACCATCTTCACGATCTGTGCCAACAAGGTCTCGCTGCCAACACGCTCGGCGCGCATGATGAACGTCCCTGTGCCATTTACGGTTGCGCCGATAACGCGGCTTCCCTTCTGCTTCTCGACCGGAATCGACTCGCCCGTGATCATCGATTCGTCAACGGAACTCGCGCCGTCCTCGACCACGCCATCAACCGGAACCTTCTCGCCCGGTCGCACCCGCAGACGATCTCCCGGCTGCACGGTCTCGAGCGGAACGTCCTGCTCGCTGCCATCGGGACGCACAACTCGCGCCATCTTCGGACTCAAATCCAACAGCGCGCGAATGGCGCTGCTGGTGCGACTGCGCGCCCTCAACTCAAGTACCTGTCCCAGCAGGACGAGCGTCGTGATCGCGGCGGCGGCCTCGAAGTAGACCTGCGGCGCGCCGTGTTCAAGGAACGACTCGGGCAGCACGCTCGGCCATATCGCCGCGAAGGCGCTGTAGAAATATGCGACCCCCACGCCGATTCCGATCAGCGTGAACATGTTGGCGCTTCGGTTCTTCACCGATGCCCAGGCGCGCTGGAAAAACGGCCATCCCGCCCAGAGCACGACCGGCGTTGCGAGCGCGAACTGTATCCACACCATCATGCGCGCCGGCAGCGCATGTGCCAGCGGCCCCGCCATATGCAGCATCGCCAGAGCCATCAAGGGCAGAGTGAGCGCCACGCTGAACCAGAACCGCCGCGTCATATCGCGCAGTTCGGGATTCTCTTCCTCGTGGGCGGTGACCGTGCGCGGCTCCAGTGCCATTCCGCATATCGGGCACGATCCCGGCTCAGGGCGAACGATCTCCGGATGCATCGGACAGACGTATTCCGTTCGTGTAGATGGAGCGAGCGCGAACTCGGGTTCGAGCGCCATCCCGCACGATGGGCAGGCCACTGGGCTCTTCTCGCGCACCTCGGGGCACATCGGGCAGACGTACCAGCGTGGTGTGAGCGCACCCTCCCCTGAAGGGGAAGGGTGCGGCACCCGCGTCCCGGAGGTCTGCGCGTGAGCAGGCGCGCCGATCTGGACGACGTTGCTGGCCGGCTTGATCCCTTCGAGTTGCACCACGCCCTGACTTGCCATGCCCTTCGGCCCAGCATTCAGCACGCCTTCTGGATCAACCTTGAACTTCGTTGCGCATCCGGCACAGCAGAAGTAGTAAGTGCGACCGTCATGCTCGACGTTCGCCTTAGCCTTTGCCGGATCGACCGTCATGCCGCATACCGGATCGATTGCTGATGTAGCCTGTGTCTCCATCTTGCCTCTTCTCACTGCCCGCGATGGCAAACCTCAACTTCTGATGGTATTGTCTTACTTAAGATTCATTCTGGCTGCAAGATATTACAGCCATTGAAGCTTAAGGGGATTCGCAGAATGACAGCAGTTGACGTGGTATTTCCGTACGGCACGCCGCCGGGCGAGCGCGAGATGCGGGCTCTCGACAATGTCTGGGAGGTTTACGGCATCCGCCGCGTTCAGGTGAACGAAAAAGAGAGCACGATCAGGATCGAGTATGACGCGACCCGGTTGAACGACGCCACGGTCGCTGGACTGCTGAGACGGGCTGGAATCGACGTTCGCGAAAAGCTGCCGTTGGCTTAGGAGAGACTCTGTGCAGGTGCCCCACGTTCGCGAAGCTAACGTGGGCTCGCAGATGACAATGCAAAGGGGCGTTCAAGAAAATCTCCGCTCTGGCCGACCGAAGTCTTCTCGAAGAACGCCCCTGTTGCGCGCCACTTCGTCTGTCCTATCTAATTGCACCCCCCATGCCAAACCACATGCCCCTGTGGAATCAATCACTTCCGCCTCGCCTGGTAGAATTGCCAAAGTAGGATTTGCCCTGTCTTGGAAAGAATTACCCGTAGCGCTCTGGAACACGGGTCAGACTAGACCGGTCCCGGATTGCTGTAGCTCATTCAGTCGTTCCACGTGCCCTGGGTACCCTCCCCCATGAAAAACTTTCGTAAGTATTGCAATCAAAGGGGTTATCGTTTCAGCTTAACGAAGCTAAATGTAACTCGTTGATACATATAGGCTTAGTTGCATCAGATTACCTTAGTAACTCTGGGTTCTTGTTCCCATCTACTTACATTTTAGCAGTTTGCGGGGGGAAACCCGACAGGAGCGGATGGATTATATTTGCTTGCACATCAGCAGCTTACGACAGTTTTGGCCGGTGGAGGGGGTTGACAATCTCTAATGACGTCGGCGGTAAACAGCGAGGACGGGACGTCAGACGGGACGCCCTCGCTCCAGCCGCCCGGAGGGCGGCGCTACGGGAATTGCCCTAGTACTGCACGGGATGATCCAGAGACTTGAAGGCGGCCGTAGGGAAGATGTACCCGCGCCAGCTTTGATCGTAACGAAAGCCCATCCGAAACATGAACCAGCGACCGTCGGCTCGACGCGAGTTGACGACCACGTAGGGCGGCCAAGCGATTGCAACGTGCGTCCGGCGGCAGCTCCCCACTCGGAACATGTGCGGCGGGTTTTCCGATTTCCACGAGAGCTTGCGCTGCATTCCGCAGACCACCGTGGCGGCCATGCGCGGATCGCTCCCCTGATTCACGCAGCCTTGATCGATGCGACCGTCCGGTGTCACACTCGCTTGTCCGTGTCCTACGGCGCGTACGGAAGCAACCGCGATTACGAATACCAGCACAACCATCAGAAACGAAATTCGCAGTACACTGATCATCGCCGCGCACCCGACGCGTGGGAAGTACGATGCGGAAAGTCCGACAGAAGGTTTCGGGGGAACCGGGGAAACTGGGAGAAGTCCTAGCCGCGCATGGTCCACAGCATAGCAACGGTGGCGACCACCATGATCACCGTCGTAGCCCATGCGACGATGTTGAAGAAGCGCGAGTTCACATGACGTCCCATCAACTCCTGCTTGTTAACCAGCAGCAGCATGAAGACCAGCACCAGCGGCAGCACGCACCCGTTGACCACCTGCGACAACACCGTAACCTTAATCAGCGGGAAGTTTGGAATCAGGATGACGCCGACACCCCCGGCGATCAGGATCGTGTACAGCCAGTAAAAAACGGGTGCCTCGCGGAACTTCTTGCCCACGCCCGACTCGAATCCCAATCCTTCGCAGACGGTGTAGGCAGTTGATAGGGGCAAAATCGACGCCGCGAAAACCGACGCATTCAGCAAACCCGCGGCAAACAAAATGTAGGCGTACTGCCCCGCCAGCGGCTTCAAAGCTTGAGCGGCGCCGGCGGCGTCCGTGATGTTGCGGTACCCGTGCGTGAAGAGCGTTGCCGCGCAGGCCACCACGATGAACCACGCAACGATGTCGGTGAACAGGCATCCGGCGATCACATCGATCTTCGACGCGGCATATTGCTTTACGTTGATACCTTTTTCCACCACCGACGATTGCAGATAGAACTGCATCCACGGCGCAATCGTGGTTCCCACGACGCCAATCGCCATGTAGAGATAATCGGTCTGCTTGAACAGGTGAACCGGAGGGGGCTTCAACGTCGCCACGATGGCGTCCATCCACTTGGGGTGCGCAAGCACTCCGGCGACAATGTAGGCAATATAGAAGAACGACGCGACGAGGAAGATTTTTTCGACGCTCTTGTAGTTCCCCTTCACCACCAGGAACCAGACAAACACGCCGACCACCGGAACGCTGATGTACTTGGATACGCCGAACAACTCCATGCCGCTGGCCACGCCCGCGAACTCGGCAACGACATTGCCAAAGTTCGTAATCAGGATGGCGATCATCATGAAGAACGTGATGCGGAAGCCGTACTCTTCGCGGATGAGATCGCTGAGTCCCTTACCGGTCACCGCGCCCATGCGCGAACACATTTCCTGCACGACTATCAGGGCGACCGTCGTCGGAATCAGCGTCCACAACAGAAGGTGTCCGAATTGCGCTCCGGCGGCTGAATACGTGTAAATGCCGCCGGCATCGTTGTCCACGTTCGCCGTGATGAATCCAGGGCCGACAACGGCCATGAACAGAAGTATCCGAATTTTCCACTGTTTCAGCCATTTCATGAACGCACTTCGGGTCGCAGGGATTTGCGGATACTACGAGTTGAACGTCCAGAATAAATGCCCCGCGAAATTGCGCCAAGACGAAAACGCAATCGCAAGGTGTATTTTCATTGGGAACGGGTTTCGAAACAAAACGTTCGACAAAAATCGTCTCGAGAGCGGACGTTTCGACAAACCGCGCGCTTCTCGAAACCGGCTCTTCTCGAAACCCGTTTCATTTCGCAACCTGCTTCCCCTCGAATCCAGCCGCTCCGGATGATAAACTATACTTGGTGAAGCCGCTTATCCGACTCCTGGCGCTCGATATCGACGGAACGCTACTTAACCCCACGTTCCAGATTTCCGCTGCGGATCTTGCCGCTCTGCGCCGCGCTCACGCCGCCGGTGTTGAGGTTGTGCTAGGCACCGGGCGCCGCCATCATTTTGCTATGCCCGTGGCCGAGGCGCTCGGCTTCGACCTCTGGCTCATAAGTTCCAACGGCGCAGTCACCAAGTCCACTCGGGGCGAACTGTTTCACTGCGACCCGCTGCCTGCATTGGTCGCCCGCAGTTTCGTCTCCCACATGACTGACTTCCGCCCGAACATGGTTCTGACCTTCGACGTCGAGGGTCACGGCGCGCTTGTCATCGAAAGCCCCGAGACGCTGAATGGCTCCATCCAGCGCTGGATGGAGAAGAATGCCGCCTACATTCAGGCCGTGGTTCCCATTGAGGACGCGCTGACCATTGATCCCATCCAGGCCATGCTGTGCGGCCCGATAGCACGCATGAAACAAGCCGAAGCGCATCTGGGACGCGCGGATTTCATCGCCCAAACAACGGTGCTCAAGACGCAGTACGACGCGCGGGACCTGTGTATTCTGGATGTGCTCACAAAAAATTGCTCCAAGGGACACGCCCTCAAGCGCTGGGCCGCCCACCGCGGAATCCAACGCGAGGAAGTCATGGCCATCGGTGACAACTACAACGATCTGGAAATGCTTGAGTTTGCCGGAATTCCGTACATAATGGGCAATGCCAGTGCGGAGCTGAAATCCAACAGTTTCCGCGTCACCCTGGGCAACGATCAAAGCGGAGTCGCATCTGCCTTGGAAGAAGTGGGAATTTAACGTAGGACTGAGTGTGGGGACAAAGGTGTCGTTTTCTGAGTGTGGGACATGTGGGCATAAAGGTGTCGTTTTCAGCCCCTAAGGGGCGCCAGATATTAGCCCGGCACGTCAGTGCCGGGTACAAAGTGGGAAATTAGCCGAGTCCCGCAGGGACGACAGAGCTTTCATTATTTGAAAAACATTCTCAAACTCGCGCTTTGCACGACTCTCGCGCTCTCGCCAATGGCCCTGCGCGCAGCCGATCTCGCCATCCTGCAAAACGGGTTTGAAATCCGCCACGAAAAACGCGAAGTGATTGGCGCGAATACCCGACTCTATTTGGCGTCTGATCTCGCTGCCGGTTTTGTTGATGTCCCCACTGACCAGATCGCCCGTTACGAACACGACGACTCGGTAAAGCCGCAGGAATCCGGCCCTGCCGCAAAGCCTAAACCGCAGGACATCCAGTCGGTTGTGGACGCCGCCAGCAAGACGCATTCCGTCGACGCAGACCTCATCGCCAGCGTCATCCGAGCCGAAAGCCGCTTCAACCCGCGTGCATTGTCGCCCAAGGGCGCGCAGGGGCTGATGCAGCTTATGCCGGGCACCGCTTCGAAACTGGGCGTCGCCGATGCCTTCGATCCGAACGCCAACGTAGATGGTGGCACGCGCTACTTGCGCGAATTGCTGCTGCGCTACGACGACGATGTGATCAAGGCGCTGGCCGCATACAACGCCGGCCCACAGCGCGTGGACCAGTACCACGGCGTTCCGCCCTATCGCGAGACGCGTGCCTACGTCGCCAGTATCGTCCACGACTTCAACCAGAAAAAACTGGCGCAACGGCAAGCCGGCGCTCCGCCGAAAGAAGGCCCCGCGCCAGCCGGGAAGACGCAATCCGCGAAGGCCCCCGCCCGCAAGGCTCGCGCACAGCACGCCGCCGCCGGCGGGAAGACGTCCGCACAGAGCTCAGTCGCGGGCGCAGGACAATAGGCAGTGAAACGCGATCCCCGTATGTCGTTGACCCACACGCCACGCCTCATTTAGCTTCTAATTTCAACCATCGAAAAGCGGGACTACTACTAAATGACCAAAAAGCGCATCCTTATATTGCTGATCGTAACCGGCGTGCTAGGAGCGCTCGTCTATTTACAGTTCCGCACCTGGCAAAAATTCGATTGGCATACGTTCGCACGCGTCACACAGGGCATTGATCCCTACAAGATCGGACTCGCCCTTCTCGTCATTTACGTTACGTATGTTCTGCGCGCGCTACGCTGGCAGATATTTTTGCGCCCTGTCTGTAAGGCCAGCTTCCGCGACATGGTCGGCCCACAGTTCATCGGATTCACTGGACTTGCCCTTCTCGGACGCCCCGGCGAGCTGATTCGCCCTTACCTGATCGCCAAGAAAGAAAACCTGACTTTCTCTTCCCAGATTGCCGTATGGGCGGTTGAGCGCATCTTCGACATCGGCGCCTTCGCTGTACTGATGGCCGTCGACGTGTTCTGTTTTGGCAATAGACTAGGGCTTCCTCGCAATGCCGCGATACCGGTGAAGTTCATTGGATCGGTGAACCTGATTTTCCTCCTGAAGGTTTTCGGCGGACTGCTCATAACAGGTGTGGCCTTCATTTCGTGGGTGGCATTTAAG
Source organism: uncultured Acidobacteriota bacterium (assembly GCA_963777415.1). GTDB lineage: Bacteria > Acidobacteriota > Terriglobia > Terriglobales > Acidobacteriaceae > JAEZPW01. The sequence goes on along the minus strand of CAVZQL010000003.1, from coordinate 112,616 downwards.
GTTCGGCAGAACACCGAATCAGTTGCCGACTGGTTGGAAAGCAAGACTTCCCGCTTTTCGAACAAACTGTCTCACTTATTGCGCCACAAGATTTACGCGTTCGGGAAAGGCCTGAACACCATTCATGACACGCGTTCATTTGCTCAACTGGTAGGCGTGTCCCTGGCAATCTGGTGGATGATCGCTCTTGCGTATCGCGAGATACTGCACGCCTATCCCAATCCTTCTTCGATTGCTCAGGGTGCAATCACGCTAGGCAACATGACGGTTCCACACGTATTGCTGCTCATGGGCGGGAGCATGCTCGGATCCCTGCTTCAACTGCCGGCGATCGGTGGCGGTTCCCAACTGGCGACGATCAGTTTGATGTCATCACCGACCTTTTTTGGAATACCGCGTGAGACGGCCCTGAGCGCCGGCATCATGCTTTGGCTGGTCACCTTCGTGTCCTGCATTCCCGCCGGCTTCGTTTACGCCCACCGCGAGCACGTCTCGCTGCGCAAGGTCACCGAAGAAAGCCAACTCGAAGAAGAAAAGGAAGAAGCCTTGGAACAAGATGGTGCCCCACATTCGCGAAGCTAGTCTAACGTGGGTTAGTTTTCCTTGTTACGAATTCAGAACTTTTCCATGTCCCACGTTCAGTTCCCCAACAATGCTGCTACCGTTATTAAGCGGAAAACATTGCGACCGCTCACGATCTTTGAAATTGACGTAGCCTGTTGCTGATGGCTGACAGCTGAAGGCTGTTTTCGTGCGCAGCTAAACCTACCTAGTAACTTCCATGTTTTCTGATAGTTAGCCGATAGCAACGGACAGATCGACCAGCAACTCCTTTAAATCTAAGAATTTACATGTTTTCGACCTCGGGGAGGGGTGCCGACGGCCCGATTACCCGACCACCTGATCGCCGATCTTCTAACTCCCGCAGTCACAGCCTGTTACAATGATTTCGCAGTTCCGACACAGTGTGTCCTTGGTGAGCCGATGAAATGTCCGTTTTGCGGGTTCTTGAATGATAAGGTCGTGGACTCGCGCGAGAGCAAGGAGGCGGAATCGATCCGCCGCCGCCGCGAGTGCCTGGAGTGCGGAAAGCGCTACACCACCTACGAGCGCATTGACGAGATCCCTTACATGGTCGTCAAGAAGGACGGCCGCCGCGAAAAATTCGAGCGCCAAAAAGTCCTGAACGGTCTGCTGCGCGCTTGCGAAAAACGCCCCGTCTCGATGTCGAAACTCGAGACGCTCGTCAACGAGACTGAGTCCTACGTAATCGATTCTCCCGAGCGCGAGCGCAAGACCACCGAGATTGGCGAGTTCATCATGAGCGAACTTCGCAAACTCGACAAAGTGGCTTACGTCCGCTTCGCCTCCGTGTACCTCGATTTCAAGGACGCCTCGGAGTTCCTTTCCGAGCTTCAGGACCTTTTGAAAACCAAAGACGCTGCTGCTGCCATTAAGCAGAAGCCGATTTCCAAGGCCCCTATCCAGTAACTACTTGGTGACCCATATCTGCCCGATTTTGGCAGATGTGGGTCGTCACACGGATTTGAAACTTCTGCCACTAATCTGTTCGCGTGTATATCTAAGGTGAGTATATGGCTTATAAGGTTACGCTCATACCAGGCGACGGAATTGGACCCGAAATCACCGCGTCAGTTGTTCGGGTCTTGGAAGCAACCGGGCTTAAATTCGAATGGGAACCCTTTGAGGCCGGAGCGGAAGCGTTCCAGCATGCGGGCGAGTACATCCCCCACGAACTGATCGAGTCTTTCGAGCGCACCCACATTGGCTTGAAGGGGCCCGTAACCACTCCGATCGGGGGCGGATTCGCCAGCATTAACGTCACTTTGCGGAAAAAGTTCGAGCTTTACGCGAACTTGCGCCCGATTCGCAATTTGCCAACCGTGCCCACCCGCTACCCTGACGTTGACCTGGTCATCGTTCGCGAAAACACCGAAGGCGAGTACTCCGGCATCGAGCACGAGGTTGTTCCAGGCGTGGTCGAGAGCCTGAAGATTATCACGCGCAAAGCATCCACACGCATTGCGCGCTTCGCTTTTGAGTACGCGCGCAGATTCGGTCGCAAGAAAGTCCATGCCATCCACAAAGCCAACATCATGAAGATGTCGGACGGCCTGTTCATCAAGTGCTCGCGCGAGATCTCTCGTGAATACCCGGAGATCACCTACGGCGAGCATCTGGTGGACAACACCTGCATGCAGCTTGTCACGAACCCCTACCAGTACGACGTCCTGCTGCTCGAGAACCTCTACGGAGACATCGTCAGCGATCTCTGCGCCGCCTTCGTCGGCGGACTCGGCATCGTTCCCGGCGCCAATATTGGTGACGGGTGTGCCATTTTCGAGGCCGTCCACGGCTCCGCTCCCGACATTGCCGGCAAGCACATCGCGAACCCCACAGCCCTCATGCGCTCGGCCAACATGATGCTGCGTCACTTGGGCGAGGACGCTGCCGCCGACCGTGTGCGCTTCGCCATCCACAATGTGTATCGTGACAAGAAGCATCTGACCCGCGACATGGGCGGCACCGCCGGCACCGAGGAATTCGCCGACGCCGTCATCGAGGCCATGCAAACTTCGACGCCGCAAGCGCCACAAACCGCCAAAGTGGGCTAATACCACGCACCCCACAACTTTGCTGCCAAATAAGCGCAGCTCCGGTTAAGTGGCGTGCATCTAAGGACATCGGAAGGTCAGTTCGCGAACCTGCGCACGCTTTCTATGTAAATGCCGGGTGGCGTGGGGCCACCCGGAATCTTCATGAAGGGCTCCTGCTTAACGTGCCGAGTCGCAAGCGGCTCAATCCGCACGACATTGGAAGGAGGCAATCCTGAACTCGCAAACTAACCCTCAGCGTCAAGACAAGTCCCAGGCTCTGCGCGGGATGCTGCTAACCCCTTACAGCAGGGCGCTTCATTACTTCGCCATTTTCACTTCCTGCGCCACTTTTCTTCTCATCGTTGCCGGAGCATTGGTCACCAGCAACGATGCTGGACTGTCGGTTCCCGACTGGCCCACTTCTTTCCACCGCTTGCCCATCACTTACGGCTACTTCACGGTTCCCCTAGTCGGTGGCATAAAGTTCGAACATAGTCATCGCATGATCGCCGAGTTCATCGGCCTGCTCACCATCGTCCTTGCGGTTTGGACCTGGTCCGTTGACAAGCGTCGATGGATGAAGCGGCTGGGCGTTGCCGCGCTCTTCACCGTCATCGCGCAAGGAATTCTAGGCGGCATCACCGTGCTGAAGTTCCTGCCGCCGGCGATTTCAACCGCGCACGCCATCGTAGGACAGACATTCTTCTGCATCGCGGTCTGCATTGCGCTTTTCACCGGCCCGCGTTGGGTCGGCGAACAGCCCCGCACTGCTCCCGAGAAATTGCGCCCCACGTTGCTGACGCTCTCTCTCCTCTCGATTGCGGTGATCTACGTTCAACTGTTCCTCGGCGGCATGTTCCGTCATAAGGGCATGGGATGGCAACCGCATGTCATCAACGCCGCGCTCGTCACGTTCATGCTCACCTGGACGTCGATCCGCGCGCTTTCCCGCTTCTACGACGTTGCCGCAATTCGCCGACCGGCAATCGCGCTGCTCAGTTTACTCATGGTGCAGCTCTCGCTCGGGTTCTTCGCTTTTATCGAGAAGGTCATCATCGGAGCTGACGCGGTTCAGCCGATGCCGGCGCAGGTGTTTGCAACCGTGGCGCATACCGCAACCGGAGCGCTCCTGTTGGCCACCGCAATAGTGCTCGCGATCCAGACATGGAGACACGTCCCCGTGTTTCACGATGAGCGTGTCACGGCAGGCGAACGGAAGGCAGTCACCGCATGAGTACGGTTTCCCAGTCCATCGCAGTTCCCCGCAGCGGCGTCTCCATGCTGCTGCGGGACTACTCCGAATTAGTGAAAGCCCGTGTCACTACCCTGATCGTCATGACCGCCTGGAGCGGCTTCTACTTCGGCGCCCTGCGCTCCGGCGTGTCTTCCCTCTCGTGGACGCTGCTCAACGCCCTGCTCGGAATCGGCCTTGTCTCCGGCGGAACCGCCGCCCTCAACGAAGTGCTTGAACGCGATATCGACGCGCTCATGCGCCGCACCGCCATTCGCCCGCTCGTCACCGGACGCATGAGTCTAGCGCATGGCCTTGCCGTCGGACTCCTCATGGTCGTCGGCGGAACGGAATATCTCGCCTTCAGCACCAACCTGCTCACGGCATTTCTGACGGCAGCCACCGCGGCCGTCTATCTTGGTGCATATACACCTCTCAAGCGCGTGCATCCGCTCTGCACTTTCGTTGGCGCATTTCCCGGAGCAATGCCGCCCGTCCTCGGCTGGACCGCGATTCGAGGCCGCCTTGACTGGGAAGCGCTGGTTCTCTTCGCAATCCTCTTCTTCTGGCAGTTTCCCCATTTCCACTCCATCGCATGGCTCTATCGCGAAGACTACGAGCGCGCCGGAATCCGCATGTTGCCCGTCGTCGAAGACGATGGACGCTCGACCTCGCGCAGCATCATTACTTACTCCAGCGCGTTGCTCCTCGTTAGTCTCGCGCCCAGCCTGATGGGTATGGCCGGCAAGATATATTTCGTTTCGGCATTGCTGCTTGGTGCCGCTTTTCTGTTGGCGGGAATGCGCCTTGCTCGAAGCGGAATGCCGCCCACCGTGGCCGGTTCAAAGAAGCTGGCGCGCGGCATTCTTCAGGCAAGCGTTTTCTATTTGCCGCTTTTGTTCGCGATCATGATGATCGATGCGGCGCGGTAACATTTTCAGGACTCATTCATGACAGCTCTTCATACAGTTTCAAGTGGACCGATTCGCGCAGTCGCATCCCCCGTGATCGAGGTCGACAATTTACGCCACAATTACGATGGTCGCAACGCGCTCGATGGCGTATCGTTCTTCGTCGATCATGCCGAAATCTTCGGACTGCTCGGCCCGAATGGCAGCGGCAAGACGACAATGTTCCGCATCCTCTCCACGCTGATGTTGCCGTGCTCCGGACGCGCGGTCATCATGGGACACGATGCCGCACTCGATCCCAACGGACTGCGCCGCGAGATCGGCGTCGTCTTCCAGGCTCCCGAGCATTGACCTGAAGCTTACCGCCGCAGAGAATCTCCGCCACGTCGGCCATCTCTACGGGTTGCGTGGCCAGGCCCTGCAATTGCGCGTCGCCGAAATGCTCGCGCGTGTCGGACTCGCCGATCGCGCCGACGACAAAGTCGAGACGTTCTCGGGCGGCATGCAGCGTCGAATCGAGTTGGCCAAGGGACTGCTTCACCATCCCTCCGTGCTGCTGCTCGACGAACCCACCACCGGACTTGACCCCGGCGCGCGCCGCGATCTCTGGCAATATCTCGCCGTGTTGCGCGATGAAGAGCGCGTCACGGTGATCGTCACCACGCACCTGATGGAGGAAGCCGAACGGTGTGACCGCCTTGCCATCCTGAGCCACGGAAAGCTTGTCGCCCTTGGCACGCCGGCGGAACTCAAGCGCGAGATTGGCGGAGACGTGATCCTGCTGGAAGCACGGCACGATGCAGCCGCGCTCGCGGCGAAGATTTACTCCCGGTTCGCGCTCGACACGCAGGTGATCGAAAGCAAAATACGCATTGAGCGTGAACAAGGCCACCGCTTCGTAGCCGAAGTCATGGACGCGCTCCCCGGAGAAATCGAGTCCATCTCCGTCAGCCGCCCCAACCTCGAAGACGTCTTCATTCACCGCACCGGTCACCGCTTCTGGAGCGAGATGAACGAAGCTAACGCAAACGCCGCAGCATCTGATAAGAAGAAGTTGAAGCACTGATACTCGTCACTGACCAAATCACCAACTCGTCACTCTAATCAATGGCCACTGATACGCAAACACGAACTATACCGACAGTCACAGCCTCAGGCACCACCAGCGGACTGATCCCCGCGCTCTCGCTCTGGTGGCGCGAGATTGTGCGCTTCTACCGCAATCGCAGCCGCGTGATCGGCGTGATTGCCTCTCCGCTTCTTTTCTGGATCGTCATTGGCTCGGGCTTCGGTTCATCGTTCCGCTCCAGCGCTCCTGGCGGACAATCACACTATCTGGAATATTTCTTTCCCGGCGCGGTCACGATGATCGTGCTCTTCACCTCCATCTTCGCGATGATGTCAGTCATTGAGGACCGCAAAGAAGGATTCCTCCTATCCGTGCTCGTGGCGCCCGTCAGCCGTTCCGTAATCGTGCTGGGCAAAGTGCTGGGCGGAAGCTCCCTTGCCGCCATCCAGGGACTGGTGTTCCTTGCGTTCACTCCGTTTCTCAAAGGCGCGCACCTTGGCTTCGACAACCTCATCCCGATCGTCGTGACGGTCTTCCTGATTTCGTTCTCGCTCACCGCACTGGGTTTCGCGATTGCCTGGCCCATGGACTCAACCTCGGGCTTTCACGCCATCGTGAATCTCTTTCTGCTTCCGCTTTGGATGCTTTCCGGCGCGCTCTTCCCCCTCAGCGGCGCGTCCGGATGGATTCGCTTCATCATGCAGGTCAACCCGGTCACCTATGGCAACGAGGCTCTGCGACAACTCATCTTCCCCGGCAGCCCCTCGATCCTTCCGGTCGGAACCTCACTCGCGATTCTCGCGGCGTTTTCGGCCGTGATGTTCGGCCTCGCTTTCTTCATGGCAAACAAGCGCACAACCAAGCCCGCCGCGTAGGGTTCCCGCCCGCGCCTCTCGTTACAGCGCCAACCAACCAGCCAGACGATGTTGTATTCCGCCTCGCCGTCTGCTAAGTTTCGGCTGACCACCTCCGGGAGGCTACATGCGCCGTCTGCTGCTTTCTACTATTGCTCTCACAATTATTGTTAGTTTTCTCTCGGCCTCCGCCCAGGAGCCAGCCAAACCCACGCCACTCAGTCCGATTGCCCGCCTCAAGGCCGCCAAAAGTGCATTCTTGAAGCAAGGTCCCGGCAGCGAGTTTCCCTACAAGTTATTCGACTCTTCTCTCACCGGATGGGGACACTTCATACTGGTTGACTCCCCCGAAAAGGCCGACGTCATTATCGAGGTCTCCGCGCCCTACGACGACTCAGGTATCTCCGTCGGCAGCAACGCATCGAGAACCTCACCCCTTGGCGGCACGACAGAACAGCCGCTCAGGACAAGCCGGCAGTTCTCGGTACAGCGCATTGTCCTCACCGTCTATGACGCTCACAGCAACGTGCGCCTGTGGTTTGCCTCCGAGCGGCCCAAGTCGGCGATGAAGCAAAAAACCAAAGAAGACAATATCGTTGAGGCGACCGAGCAGCTCTTCTCCAAATTCCGCGACACCGTTGAGCCTTCGCCAGCTCAATGAACCAACTCAAGATGGAGTTGCGGTTTAGAATGTATCCGTGAACGACTATTCCGTATTCCCGGTTGTGAATGCCGTGTTGAACGGCACGAGCGCGCTGCTGATCGCGAGCGGCATCGTTCTGATTCGGCGGAAGCGCCGGACGGCGCACAAGCGTGTAATGCTGACCGCCGTCGCCACCTCAACCTTGTTCCTGATCTCTTATGTCTATTATCACGCGCACGTCGGATCAGTGCGCTTTCAGGGACACGGCCTGACCCGCCCTCTGTATTTCACTATTCTGATCAGCCATACGCTGCTTGCCGCCACGGTCGTCCCGCTCGTGATCGTTACCGTTTCGCGTGCGCTCCGCGGGCGCATCGAGCGTCATCGCAAGTCCGCGCGCTGGACGTACCCCGTATGGCTCTACGTCTCCGTTACCGGCGTTGTCATTTATTTCATGCTCTATCAATTCTTCGCGTAGCGCCGGCAGTCTCGTAGCCCGCCGGCGGGTCCCCGCTTTTGAACTGCTACACTGGCGCGTACTCTTCCAGCGCCCTATCGAAGTCTTCCGGGGTCAAGGCTTCTCCGCTGTTCATGCGCTTTAGAAGCCCCTCGATGACCTCCTTCGCGCCGTCTTTCCGGAAATTGCGAATGAACCCGTCATAGAAGTGCTCGCCCGAAAGAGCGCGATTGATCTCGTACTCCTTATTGTGTTCGTTGAGTTCCGTGAAGTATACGACCTGGTACTTCCGGTTGTAACTTGTCTCACGGTAAATCTCGAACATCACTTTATCCGATTCCATCATTGCCTAATCTCCCGCAAGTTGCACAAGGTCGTTCGTCTGTTCAACCCGTTGCGCGCGCGACATCGCCGCCATCTCGCGCCGCAACTGTTCCTCGAACTTCGCCACTCGTTCGTCAATGGACAGCTTCTTCTCCGCTTCGCGCACCATGTCCTCGCGGTAGCGCTTCAGGAAGTAATGTATCGTCTCGATGCGTATCTTGATCGAGCCGGTTGGCTTGTTCTCGTCGATGTCCTTGAAACAGAAGTATGGCGTCCCTGAGTGTTCGACGATTTCTTCAATCGCGGTGTAAATCGGCGCGTCGTGCCCGCACTTGAAACTCGACAGCTCAAGCGCGACCAGGTTTGGATGGCGCGCGACATACTTTGCGGCCCACACTTTTCGGCTCGTATTCTCCGAATACGAATTCTTCCAAGCGTCGGAAACATCCATCGGATGCTTAATGATTCCCGCCCGCACTTCTTCTCCAAACAGCTCCCAGACGATGTCATCGTCGAGCGGCAACGAGTCCTGCGAGAACACCGGATATCCCAGCTTCTGGAATTCCTCCGTGATCTCGTGATTCAATCCCGGATCGTTATGATACGGTCGCGCCAGCAACACAATGCCGAGGCGCTGCTCCGCAACCAACCTGTCCAGTACTTCGCGCGCGGTCTTTCGCACCGACGACTCAAACTTGTGGATCGCCTCCAACCCCGCCTGCACCGCGCGGTAAGACTCCTCCTCGCCCAGTCCTAGCACGTCTTTCCAATCGTCGTACATCTGGCGGTGCGCGATCTTCTCGTCGTGCAGACAGATAAGCGTGTCCTTATAGATCACGCCCTTTTCGGCGAACAAGTTCCCTTCCTTCGTGAACGCCGCCTTCACCGACGCCGGCGTCGCCGTCACCGTGGGACAAGCCCTACTCCCCTGCGTGTTAACCAGAAATGTCGGCAGCGAATCGATCATCGGGAAAAAAATGATGTCGAGTTTCTTCTTCGGATGCACCGAGTACAGAAGGTTATGAACGTGCGGAATTCCGACCTTCGACGGGAAACATGGGTCAATGGCGCCGCGCTTTGCGCCTTCCTTGTAAAGCTGCTCGCTCGTGTATTCCGACCAGAGCAGGTTCTCGGCCTTAACGCCCAGCGCCTCGAAATACGCTGTAAAGAACGCGCCGCACGAATACATATTCAGCGCGCGCGGCATGCCGATCTTCAATTCCGCGCGTTTCTTCATCAGTTCCGCGCGCCTCTTTTGTGCACTTGTGAACTGCATCTTTGGCAGTGGATCTGCAACCGCCTGGGGTTCGTAACTCTTGAACGCCGCCTTCGCCGCGATCTCCACTAGATTCGGGTTTTCCTTTTTGATCGCGTCAATATTGCCCTTGATTGCCCTCATGTCATCGATGTTCTCGACCGTTCCCTTCTCGCAGGTCGCAATGATCAGCCGTTGCGCGCCCGCCTCAATCGGAACTTTCGTTTTCATCGGAGGCTTGTAGCTGGCATTCGGAATCGCCGCCTTCACGTCGATGAACGTGCGCAGGCACTTGTTCTTGCAGAAGTAGCAGCGCGTATCCTCGTTGCGGATTGTCGAATAGCCGATCGAGGCAACGCCGTCCATGCCGATGAATGTCGTCGCCTTGCCGTTCTCCCAGAGCCTCACCGCTTCGAACGCGCAGCCGATCGCGCCCGCTTCTCCGCAGTGCTGGTGAACAACGACTTCCGGTTCCACATCCTTGCCCTTGAAGCGCGACTCGATGAAATCCACCTGCGTCTTCACTGCCGCGAGATTGTGCTGCGTTCCGCCCTGCAAAATGAACTTGCTGCCTAGCGCGGACAGGTTCGGGATCTGCGAAACGTACAGCCAGATATTCTTCGGCAGCACGTTGCAAAGTCCGGCCATAATCTCTTCCGGCTTCCAGCCCTGTCGCTGAAAATCGACGATGTCGGACTGCATGAACACCGCGCAGCCATAACCGAACTGCGGAAACGACTTCGCGCCAAAAGCAATGTCGGCGAACTCCTCCACTTTAAAACCGAAGCCCTCGCACGTGCTTTGCAGGAAGTATCCATTGCCCGCTGAGCATTGCGTGTTCAACTTGAAATCTTTTACGCGACCATCTTTCAAAATGATGATCTTGATGTCCTGCCCACCGACGTCGCAGATCACATCCGCGTCAGGATAGTAGTGCAGCGCCGATTGCGTGTGCGCCACGGTTTCTACCAGCGCAACGTCCGCGCCCACCGTGTCTTTCAAGACATCCTTCGCATAGCCGGTCGTCCCAACACCAAGCACTTGCAGTGTTGCGCCTTGGCTCGTCACCTGCGCGTGGACCTTCGCCAGCACTTCCTGCGTGTCCTCAATCGGATTGCCTTTTGATAACTGATACGTCTTGCAAAGCACGTTGCGATGTCTGTCCACCAGCACGGCCTTCGTCGAAGTCGACCCGCCATCGATGCCGACGAACCCCTCGACCACCTGCCGCTGCTCAAACGTCGCCGGGACGAATTTCTTTTTCGCATACCTCGCCGCAAACTCAGCACGGTCTAAGGCATCTTTCACCAGACCAGCAGCAGTCCCGCCGCCGTTCTTGTTCAGCTTCTCCTGCGCGCGGCCCTCGGTGATATACCACTCCAAGCCCTCGTAGCCGAGATATACGCCCACGCCGGGATCTTCCTGCTTCCCGAACTCCACCGCGCCGATGCACGCAAAGTACTGAGCATTGTCCGGCGTCTTGATCAGTTCCTGCGGATCGACTCCCTCGGGCAGCGGATAATTGCGCTCCTCCCAAATCTTTGGAATATTGTGCTTCCAACAATCGCGCATGCCCTTGATGTAGCAATTCGGACCGCCCAACAGCAGCACCGTCGGACGCAACGTATTCCCGCGCGTCAGCACCGACAAGTTCTGCTGCACGATCGACTCGAACAACGACGCCATCAACTCATCCGGCGCTACTCCCTGTTTCTGCAAGCCGTTGATGTCGGTCTCGGCGAACACGCCGCATTTCCCCGCAACCGGATGCAGCTTGATCCCGAAGTATCCCATCTCGCACAGCTTTTCCGCGGGGATACGCACCTTTGCATTGATCTTGTCGATCACCGCGCCCGTTCCCCCGGCACACTTGTCATTCATCGACGGCAGCTTCTTTTTCTTGCCCGTCTCCGGATCTTCCTTGAAGATAATGATCTTCGCATCCTGCCCGCCCAGTTCGATCACCGACCCACACTCCGGATACAGCTTCTCGACGGCCAGTGATACTGCGTTCACTTCCTGCACGAACTTGGCCCCAAGGTGCTTCGCCAACCCGCTCCCGCCCGATCCCGTGATGAACACACGATAGTGCTCTTTGGGCGTATTTGGCAGATCCTCGGCAATGGCCTTCAGCATCTCCAGCGTCTTCTCCGGCTGCTTGGTGTCGTGACGCTGATAGTCCTGCCACAGGATGTCGTCCGTCTCGCCGTCGATGACGGCGACCTTTACGGTCGTTGACCCCACGTCCACGCCCATCCAAAGCAGGTCGTAACGCTTGCTGCGATCACCCTTGTTCGTCAGTCCCGGCATTTGTCCCCAACGATCTCAACCACGCAATCTCACCACGGATTTCACGGATATAAAACGGATCAAACTGAAGTTCTGTTTTTCTAAAGTTCTGTTTTTCTGATCCGCTTTATATCCGTCCCAATCCGTGTTGCTCTTCCGCTGTTGTGTCTAGTGCTCTTCCACGTTGTAAAGAACGCGCGCGCCCATCTTCTGCGCGATATCAATCGCGAAGTTTGCCGCCGTTCCTATCACGCCTTTGTACTTCGGAACCTTGTATACTCCGCGTTGCAACTCGGGGTGCTGATCGAGATATCCGCGCAGTTCGTCCGCGCTCTTGCCGATCTGCTTCAGCACTTCGGCGAACTCGAGTTTGGCTTTTGCCTTGGCTTCGCCCAGCGCCATCTGCACGCGGCTGTGCGCATTGATCTCGCCCTCGCCGCTGGTTTCGATCGGCAGGAAGATCATGTCTTTGTAGTGCGCCACCACGGCCGACTGCGCGCCGTCCGACTGCGTCGAAGGCATGCAGCCGAACGGCTTCAGCGACAGCACCATGTGCGCGAGTTCCTTATTCGAGTAGTAAATATTCTTCGCGACTTCCAGGTGTCCCTCGCCGCCGCCCGCGCGCGAGTTGTAATAAGGATGGCCGACGCGCTGCAGTTCGTACTGATTCACGAGCCTGTGCGCCGTGCCGCCGAGCGCGTCCACAATCTTGTGGTATTCGCGCGCAAAGATCATTTCCGCCAGCTTCATCTTCGCCAGCCGCTGCCGATAGCTCCACTCGATCTTCGCCTGCTTGTCTAAACGCCACGCCGGAGGCAGCACCGCACCCTCGTCTAATCCGCGGAAATCGCGCGTCTTCTGCACCACCTGATGGATCATGTACATGATCCACGTGCCGATTGGCTCAACCAGCACCTGCGCGCCCTCCCGGTTGAGGAACGCAAACATGTTGAAATTGCCGTCGCCCTCGGTCGTCTGCGCCCAGAATTCGCCGGTGATCTTCACGATCGGCTTCACCCGTAGCCGGTCCACCTTGATCGCCGCAAACTGATCGCGCACATGATGCAGCGCCTTCACGTACTCGTCCGAGTAGAGTTGATCGAGGAATTTTCCCAGGTACTCGACCATGCCCTTCGCCGGCACGCCCGACGCGATCCCGCCGAAGGCCGACTCCGCCGTCCACGGCGACTTCCGCTTTATCACTTCATGCAGGTAGTCGATCGACTGCAGTAGAACCGTGTCGGTGTCTCCCGCGTTAACCTCAAACGGACGTATCTGATGCGCGAGTTCGTTGATTACGTCGCCCATGTTGAGCGCATTCAGCAGGTTCAGGAAGAAGTCGAGATTCATGTTCAGGCCGGCTTCCGCCTCCGCCTGATTCAAGCCGCCGCTTTGCTGGAACAGCAGCACGCGAAAACCGTCAAATCCCGAATTGCGCAACGCCAGCCTGTACTCCGACTCGTACATTCCAAACCGGCACGGTCCGCACGCACCCGCCGTCAGAAAGACGTACTTGTCCAGAATTTCCTCGCGCGCCATTCCGGACGCTTCGAGATTTTGCAGGTATTGAACCAGGTTCCCCACCGTGAAGTACGTCGGATTGCACTGCCCGTTATTGCCGTACTCCTTGCCCAACTGGAACGCTTTCACATTCGGTGTCGGGATCACCTCGCATTTGTATCCCAGCCCTTCAAACGCGCCGTGCACAAGCTTCTCGTGCTTCCACGTAAGCCCGCCGAAGAGCAGCGTCGTCGTACCCCGCTCTGCCGCCGTGAAGGGACGCTCCACCGGTTTGTGAAAATGATGTGCCTCTCGCCGCGCCAGCCCCGCTTCGCGTTCAAGCCGCGCGCGTTCGGCAGCGACACGTTCGCGAATCATCTCCTCGGGCGACTTGATCTGAACCAGGTCGTTGTGAACCAGGTCGTTTTGAACCAGGTCGTTCTGAACCAGGTTGTTCTGAAGCGGACCTGTGCTGCCCGCATTCTGCGGGAGTTCGTGCAAAGTAGTGCCCATGCGGCCCTCACCCCGTACAGATTGGCGTGTCACACGCCCGTGTGACGTACGACACATGTGAGTGTATTTTCACCACCGCGTTCTTCCTCTCGAACCTCTTTCATCCGAATGGAGCGATTTGCCGGGTCAAAAGCCTTACATGAAGCGCGAGCGGAGCGAAAGCTGCCGCACTTTCAGCAATTGCGGCGGAATTGCGGATTATCGGGTGCCCCATCCTTCGCGCAGCGAATGGTGGGGTTTTTGATTTTCGTTTTTGACTTGCGACTCCAACTCCTTCCATCCAGCCTCACCGCTTGACAACCCGTCTCCCGCGACTTACATTGGCCCACTGTTCCAATGGAGGAAGTTTTATGCGCGGCATCATGGCTGTGGCAGTAGTGCTCATATGCGCCGGTTCCCTGTTCGCTCAGGTCAACGGTGACACTGGCCTGCAGGTTCACGAGGAAGACGGCGGTAGCGTGCTTGTACGCACCGCCAACGGATCTCTCAATCAGGGCTCTTCGCTCAAACGCAGGTGGTTGGCGATCGACGACCTTTCCAGCCCCGCTCGCCTGACCCGCATCGGTCTCTTCGCTCGCTTTGATGAAAAGGAGCAGATGCAATTTCTGGCGCCGTTTGGCACAGTTTCGCCTGCGCAGATGATAACCGCGGTCGAAGTGCGATATCTGCTTTTCGACGTCTGGGGCCAGCGCCTCAGGACGCTCACCTTGACGCGGCTTGCCGATTCCTCCACAAACGTCGATTTGCGCGAAAGCACAGCGTGGCCCGCCCCGGAATCCGAAGTGGCGCAACTGGTGACGGTGGTGGCGTTTGCCGCGCGTGTCAGAACCGCACAAGGCCAGGTCTGGACTTACGATCCCGAGAAAATGCTCCAGGAGATACAGTCGCTTGGTCTCAGTGTGACGACCGTCGATCTCACGCCCGATGAGTTGCGGACGCCCAATCCACGCGCGGTCTATTGGACCTACTACCCGACGCAGAGAGCTCCCGTCGCGAATGCCGGCGAAAACCCGCGCCCGTAGGCGCATCATGCGTTGTGATCGACAAGACTTAATTGCCTGACGACGCTGGTGCGGACTCCGTCGATTTGCCGTGTACGAAAACGCCCGCCAGAGCATCGTCGTGGAGCAATCGATATCTGTTGCTCTGGCGCAACAGCGAGTAAAGCGGCATGCCTTTCATCACGATCAACAAATCGGCCTGCACTACGTCCGGATCGCTTTCCCAATCCGGACCTCCATTGCCGGTCAGCACGTGCCGTTCCAAGCGTTCATCGCCATGCACGATGGTGCGACCGTCCATGGATACGCTAGAATTAGGAAATCTCCACATCACGTATCCTCCCCAATCGAACGGCGTAAACATTCGGCCAGACATTTGACTCCTGCCGATGAAGTCGCACGCCGACACTGGAAACCGCCGCGCGAGCGACTCCTGTAGCGCCGGCGTAGTTAATCTATTAGCCGACAGCAAGGTAAGCACGCCGACACATACCACCGCCGCAACCACGTACGACTTCTTCCCCACCGCAAGCGGCGCCGCGCCCGGAGTGCAGACGATGAAAGCGGCCGGGATTGCGAGTACCCACACGTCCCTGGCGGAGTGAAACGCCAGGACTGCTCCGACCGCGCACAGCGCCACAAGAAAGGGCTCGACGCGATTCCTCAGCCGACCCACCACAACGCCGGAAGCCGCCACCAGTCCAACTGCCAGGTAGTCGATCCAGTCCCTGAAGGTGGGTGCTTGCACTTCACTGATATTGCGAAACGCGGCAGACTGTCCCGCCAACACGATCACGGTCCTGTAAAGATTGAACCCGAACGGAGTCAGCAGCGTCACGCCAATCGAAGCCGCTATGGCCAACGCGCCGTAGATCAGACGTTTTCTCTCAGGCGAATCATGGGACCGGGCCACACTCACCGCTTCGTCCACCGCGAACAGGAACAGCGCGATAAATCCATAGGGGAATTGCACGTGAAGATTTGCCCAGCAGAAAAATACGGGGACGAGCCAGAACAATCGTCGCATGTCGCCCGATCCACGGGCTGCAATCAGTATCCAGAGTTCCGCGATAAATAGCAGGATCGTAAAAAGCCACGGCCGCGGCGACATCACCTTGTACATAGTCAACGTCGCTAACGCCGTTGCTACTCCGGCGAGAAGCACATTATGGCAACGAGAAAAGAGTGCCGAGAAAAGCACCGCGGCAATGCCAACCGACATCAGCAACACGAAGATAGAAATCGTCAACAGGCCGCCATGACGATACATCCAGTCAGCCATGATGTCGAAAACCCACGAGTACTCCGTAAACGGACGCCCCGCAACCGGCCATGCGAACACCTCGGTTTTCGGCAAGGCATGATTCGCCAGGATCCATTCTCCAGTGCGCATTCGCCACCATATATCGGGATCACCCGCCGCCGCCGGAGGACGAACGTTCGCAAGTCCAGCCGACGAAAAACAAAGTCCTAAGATCACGCCCCGTCGCACATCGTCCGACACTCGCACATGCACCTCGCGCCAAGATCCCGCCGAAATGACGAGCCCGCAATTCTGGAACGTCCGTCGCGGTTGCGTCAACTAGTTTTCCGGATCATCCAGACCGAATCGCCTGAAACGCATTCGCTGGGTGCCGCCCACCGCGAGTCATCCTGAGCCGCAAGCGAAGGACCCATGCACTTCGCTTGCAGCGCCACACCGCCGGCGTCATTAGAGATGTCAATGCGAGTGGTTAGTGGTGAGTGGAGAGTGGGACGGGGTACAGCACCGTCTCCACACGAAACCCCGTGCGAGAAGTAAGGCGGGAGTTGGCGCGGACGGGACGTCCGCGGGACAGCCGGCGGGACGCCGGCGCTACGACGCGCGGCGCTGGCGCTGATGTTGGGGAGAGTAATCGGTTGTTGCTCGGCGTTTGATTGAACGTTTGGCTCGACTTTGGGCTCTTGTTTCGGTTCTATCTTTGGTTCGGCTTTTTCCTCGATCTGCTTCTTGCACTTGCAGCAGGTGCGCTCAAGCTTCTTCAGCTCTTCTACTCGTTTTTCATGCAGCCGCGTGAGCTTTTCCTCTTCGCATTGGCGGTCTATTTTTTCCCATAGCTGGTAGGCGTTCAGTTCGCTCTTGCGGAATTCGGAGTCCAGTTGCCGCTGGAAGCTGGTCTGCTTGAAATTCGCCGACATGGTTTGCAGGGCGTAGACGGTAGTTGAGGCGGTCTTGCGGTCGAGGGTGCCGTTGACGAGGCCATAAACGATGTGGGTGAGGGCGTGGTGGATGCCGTCCGGGTCGTCCATGAGGCCGAGGTTGAGGGCCGGGATGGGCGCGGGCTTTTCGGGCATGTGGCGCAGCGGGAAATCCTTGTAGGCCTGGCGATGGTAGTGGCAGAAGTTGTGGTTGCGCAGAGCGGGCGCTCCGCACTGGATGCCGTTGGTCTTGAAGTGGGAACAGCGGCGGACGTTGCGAGTGTATGTGGCCATGAAATCCTCCGTAAGAGAGAGCGGTCAGCGGTCAGCGGTCAGCAAACACACTGAGGCGTGAGCTGGGCTGGCTCCCCTCCCCCTAGCACAAAAATTGTAAGTGGTTGAAACGGAACGAGTTGTTAATTCAGCTTCGCGTAGGCTGAATTAAGTTGCTGAAAATAAGCAAGTTATACGTTCAGGTTCGAACAAGCGATGTTTGAAGCTGAACATCTACTTCAAGTATGACAAGTTTGGAGGGGAAAACCGACACGTTGGGCAAGTTTATTTCTCGTGTGATTTCAGATACTTAGCGGGAAAACGGGGCGCGAGGGGGGTTGACACCGCTTTGGCTGCGCTACGGATTTGTGGTGGTGCGGGCGAAGTGCATGGGTCCTTCGCCTGCGGCTCAGGATGACTTGGTACGGAGGTTTTTGGTGGCGGCGGATTTGTGGTGGTGCGAGCAAAGTGCATGGGTCCTTCGCCTGCGGCTCAGGATGACTTGGTACGGAGGTTTTTGGTGGCGGCGGATTTGTGGTGGTGCGAGCAAAGTGCATAGGTCCTTCGCCTCCGGCTCAGGATGACTTGGTACGGAGGTTTTTGGTGGCGGCGGATTTGTGGTGGTGCGGGCGAAGTGCATGGGTCCTTCGCCTGCGGCTCAGGATGACTTGGTACGGAGGTTTTTGGTGGCGGCGGAATTGTGGTGGTGCGGGCAAAGTGCATGGGTCCTTCGCCTGCGGCTCAGGATGACTTGGTACGGAGGTTTTTGGTGGCGGCGGATTTGTGGTGGTGCGAGCGAAGTGCATGGGTCCTTCGCCTGCGGCTCAGGATGACTTGGTACGGAGGTTTTTGGTGGCGGCGGATTTGTGGTGGTGCGAGCGAAGTGCATGGGTCCTTCGCCTGCGGCTCAGGATGACTTGGTACGGAGGTTTTTGGTGGCGGCGGATTTGTGGTGGTGCGAGCAAAGTGCATAGGTCCTTCGCCTGCGGCTCAGGATGACTTGGTACGGAGGTTTTTGGTGGCGGCGGATTTGTGGTGGTGCGAGCAAAGTGCATAGGTCCTTCGCCTGCGGCTCAGGATGACTTGGTACGGAGGTTTTTGGTGGCGGCGGAAATGTGGTGGTGCGGGCAAAGTGCATGGGTTCTTCGCCTGCGGCTCAGAATGACTCGTACTTGTGGTCGGTTACTTGTCGTAAATGCTGTACTGCTTTTGAGGCGGTTTCAGCTTTATTTCGAAACTCTGGGCAGGGCCGTTGATGTCGTAGTCCTGACCGAATGTCTGAAATCCGTGAGCCAGTACCTGGATTCGTACCTTGCCGTAGGGATACCCGGTAAAGCTGGCCTTGCCTTCCGAATCGGTCTTCAATTGCAGTCCGGCATTTTCCTGTTTGCCAGACTTGCTGACGGGGTGAAGAATGACGCTGGCGTTTTGTACCGGCTTGCCGGTTTCTTCCTTCACCACAACGAACTTAAGATCGGAAAGTTTATCTTCCGCAAAGGACGCCAGCGAAAGCAGCAGTACAAAGGCAGCGAGAAGCGCGCAACGTTTCTTCATAGGACGTATTTTAAGCACTGCGGAGCTGTTCGTCACCAACTACTAGCTGACCGTAACCGGGGCGTTTCCCTCAATGGAACTGGAGAGCTGCTCCCACTCGGTCATCAGCGCGGCAAGGTCCGAGCGGCGGCGCTCCAGCAGTTGCGTCTGGCGCTGGGTTTCATCGGCGCTGACGAACAGCCCGAGGGCTATCTCGCATTCTGAGATGCCGGTTTCGAGTTTCGCGATCTCCTCTTCGATTTCCGCGACTCGTTCCTGCATCTGGCGCAACCGGATCGGATTGATACGCCGTGCCTTGCCTTCGTCGGCCGCCGCGACTTCGACGGGTGCGGCGTCGGCAGGGACGTTTTGCGCGGACTTCAACGCCTTGGGCAGCTCGTCCCGCGTCTCGGCCTGTCCATCGGCATCGCGCTGCTTTCGCCACAGGTAGTCTTCGTAGTTGCCGGGAAATACCGTAACGGCCCCGTCGGCAACTTCGAAGACGCGGGTGGCAAGTTTGTCGATGAAGTAGCGGTCGTGCGAGACGAACACGACCGTGCCCTGGAACTCCTGCAGGGCTTCGAGCAGGACATCCTTGGCGCGCAAATCAAGGTGGTTGGTGGGCTCGTCCATCAACAGAAAATTCGAAGGACGCAACAACATACGGGCGAGGGCGTAGCGATTGCGCTCGCCACCGCTGAGAACGCCGATGCGTTTGAACACGTCTTCGTCCGAAAAGAGAAATGAACCGAGAAGATTGCGCAGTTCAGTCTGGCCGCACTGGGGAGCCATGCTCCACAAGTCGTCGAGCACCCTTGCGTCCGGATCGAGTTCCTTGTATTGGTCCTGCGCGAAGTAGTCGACCTCAACATTGTGCCCAAGTTTGTATTCGCCGGAACTCAGCGGCTCGAGTCCGGTAAGCAGTTTGATCAGAGTTGACTTGCCCGCGCCGTTGACGCCGACCAGCGCAACACGATCTTTGCGTTCAATGTTGAAATTCGCTCGGCTGAAAACCGTGAGTTCGCCGTAACACTTGGCAACGTCCTTGAATTCGGCTACAAGGCGTCCGCTTGGTTTCGGTTGCGGAAACGTAAAGTGAATGGTCTTTTCGTCCGGAGGGACCTCGATGCGCTCGATCTTCTCCAGTTCCTTGATGCGGCTCTGTACCTGTTTTGCCTTGGTCGCCTGGTAGCGGAAGCGATTGATAAACGCCTCAAGCTGCTCGATGCGTTCCTTCTGGTTGCTGTACGCAGCTTCCAGCGCCTCGCGCCTCTGCTGCTTCTGCGCCACGTACTGATCGTAGTTACCGGGATAGAAATGGATTCCCTTGTTCCATATCTCGGCGATCTTGCGCACCGTGACGTCGAGGAAATACCGGTCGTGAGAGATCAGCACGACGGCGTGCGGATACTCTCTAAGGTATTCCTCCAGCCAATTACGGGATTCGAGGTCGAGATGATTGGTCGGTTCGTCGAGCAGCAGCAGGTTGGGCTTCTGAAGCAGAAGTTTGGCCAGCGCGAGGCGCATCTGCCATCCGCCGCTGAATTCATCGGTCAGCCGCTGCCAGTCCTGTTTGCGAAAGCCGAGCCCGGTCAGGACCGATCCCACTTGCGCTTCAATCGAATAGCCGTCGTGGGTACGAAACTGCTCTTGCAAAACGTGATAGCGCTCGGCTACGTCGCGGTAGTCGGTTGAGGTAGAGTCCAGCTCACCCATGGCCCGCGCCAGCGCTTCCATCTCCCGCTCCATGTCGTGGAGTCCAGAGAAGACAGAAATGCACTCGGCGAAAACGGACCGGCCCGAAAGCGTCAGTCCATCCTGCGGCAGGTAGCCGGTGGTTGTCCCCTTAACAACAGTGAGCAAGCCGGAATCGAGCGGTTCAATGCCGGCAAGTATTTTCATCAGCGTCGTCTTGCCGGAGCCATTCGCGCCGACCAGTCCAACCCGGTCTTGGGGCGTAATGAGCCAATCGACGTTTTCGAAAAGCAACTTGTGGCTGAACCGCTTACCGGCGGAGTTGAGCTGAATCATGTCGAGTTCGAGTTCCCTACATATTTTCGCACGAGACCCAAGTGGCGAGACCCAAGTCGCGAGACCCAGGGAACCTGATCCCGCAACAGGAATGCGCGCGCTTCCGCTCAACTCTGGATTGTTTCCGCCGATATATCCGATGGAGCGTGAAAACCTTTCTGGAAGGTCCATCAATGCGCAATTATCTGGCGGGGATGTTTGTGCTGGTGTTTTCGTGCGCACTCGCGGCTCAGGAGCCTACTAACGGCATCAGCATTAGTGCCCAACCCAGCGTGCGGATAAAGGCCGCTATTAACGATGGCGCGCGTGTGAGGCTTTCCGGGAACACGCACCCGTTGGTTCGTCCGGAATTCGACCGCGGACTGGCGCCCATGGACCTACCCATGCAGCGGATGCTGATGGTGCTGAAGCGATCGCCGGAGCAACAGCGCGCGCTTGATCAATATCTCGCCTCGACCGAGGACAAGACTTCTCCCAACTATCATCGCTGGCTGACACCGGGGCAATTTGGAGAGAAGTTTGGCGCGGCTCAACCGGACATCGACAAAATCAATGTTTGGTTGCGGTCGCATGGTCTGACGACGGTTGGCGTAAGCAAGGGGCGCGGGATTCTGGAGTTCTCCGGCAGTTCCGGGCAGGTGGCTGAGACGTTTCACACTCAGATACACGCTTACGAACTGAACGGGGCGCAGCATTATGCGAATGCGAGCGATCCCGAGATCCCCGCCGCACTCGCTCCCGTTGTGGCTGGCGTGGCGAGCATGCACAACTTTCTCTCCAGTGGATCGGCGAATCTCGTTGGCACAGGTTACGGTAGCTCTAAGCAGGGCACAACCAAGCCGATGTTCACTTTCTACGATCAGAGTTCGACCATTGGACACGCCCTGGTGCCTGACGACTTGCAGACGATCTACAGTGCGGCTCCGCTGCTGAAGGGCGGGAATAAGACCAGCGGCGCCGGGCAGAAGGTGGCGATCGTAGCGCGCAGCAACATCAATGCTAACGACTTCGGCGCATTCCGGGCATTGTTTCAACCGTTCGCGCGGCAGGACGCCCTGAAGATCATCGTGAACGGCACAGATCCTGGATTCACCTACGATGCGGACATGGTAGAGGCCACGGCAGATGCGCAGTACGCAGGCGCCATGGCCCCGGATGCCGACATCCTGCTCGTTGTCTCCGCATCAACGAACGATAGCGACGGCATAGCGCTCTCAGCGACGTACGCCGTTGACAACAATCTCGCACCGGTTCTCAGCGTTAGTTACGGTTTGTGCGAGCAGGCAATGGGTACCGCCTACAATCAGTTCTACTCGGCCCTGTGGGAGCAAGCGGCAGCACAAGGGATCACAGTCGTTGTATCGAGCGGAGACGCGGGGCCGGCGGGCTGCGAACAGCCGTTTGCGACCGGCGATCCTAATTTGCCAACGGTATCGTCTAAAGGCGCGGCAGTAAACGGCCTTGCCTCGACGCCTTACAACACCGCAGTCGGGGGAACCCAGTTCAACGAGAGCGGCAGCACCAGCTACTGGGGGGCAGAGCTGAACGTGGCTTACGGCTCAGTGCTGTCGTATATCCCGGAGGTGGCATGGAACGAAAGCTGTTCTCCGGACGCGTGCGGCAACAAGTCGAATTTCAGCGCGAGTTCGGGAGGACCAAGCAGTTGTACCGTCTCGTCAACGGCGTCTGACGGCACGGTCAGCTGCTCAAGCCATTATCCGAAGCCCACATGGCAGAATGGGCCGGGAGTGCCAAACGATTCCGCGCGCGATCTGCCGGATCTTGCATTGAGTTCCGCCGCACACGATGGGTACGTACTCTGTTTCCAGGGGTCCTGCTCGGTCAATCCGGCGAACGGCAATTTCGATTTCTATGTAGTGGGCGGGACTTCGCTGGCGGCACCCTCGTTTGCCGGTGTGGTAGCACTGGTGAATCAGAGGACGGGCACTGCGCAGGGACAAGTAACGCCAGTGCTCTACAACATGGCTGCTGCACAGAGCCCCGGTGGATCGAAATGCGACGCGTCGTCACCTGACGCGGGCTTTGAATCCTGTGTGTTTCGTGACGTGACGCAAGGAAACAGTGATGTGCCGTGCGCGGGTGGCACGCCCGGTTGCACGGAGATTCAAGTTGGAAGATACGGCACCCGCAAGGGATATAGCGCCACGCCGGGGTATGACCTCGTCACGGGGCTTGGCTCGATCAATGTAGCAAACCTTGTGAACAACTGGAGTACCGGAACCCGAGCGGGTACGCAGACGAGCCTGAGCATAAGTCCAACTTCGTTGATACACGGGCAGCAGGCGGAGGTGGTGGTGTCGGTTTACGCGCAGTCCGGCCAGGGAACACCGGGAGGAGACATCGTTATCCTCACGACTACTACCGCGCCGAACGGAACAGCGGTGCTGCACGGCACGCTCACAAACGGCAGTTTCACGGCGACAATCGGTTCGCTGCCCGGCGGTTCCTATGAGGTATCGGCACGCTACGCGGGTGATGGCGAGTTCGCCTCAAGCATTGCCCCGCCAGTACCTGTAGTGATAGGGCCAGAAGCCAGCACTATAAAACTGAAAGCTTTTCTAAAGTCTCAGGATGGCTTCGTACCGATAGGAGCAACAGTTGCATATGGATCAACGGTTCTGCTGAATGCGCAGGCGGCGGGAGAATCGGGAATGGGCGCGCCAAGCGGAACCATGGCCGTCCAGGTCGCAGAGCCTTCGCCCGGCGCACAAATCGCGCAGAGGGTGCCCATCAACAACGAAGGAACTGCCGAGATCGGTGCAATCATGGGTTCGCTCGGCTCATACGGCTTCAGCGCTAAGTATTCCGGCGATGCCAGCTTCGCACCAAGCGCGAGTGACACGGTGGCCTGGGAGGTCGTGAAGGCAACTCCAACTGTGTTTGCCACCACCGCCAGAGCAAGTGTCAGTGCGAATGATGAGATACAGATTCACGTCGTGCTCAGCACGAGCAGTATGTCCGGGATATCTCCGTCGGGAACAGTGGCGGTCACAATAGGCACTACACAATTGCAGACGGCAACATTGCGAGGTTATGCGGACGCAACCACGGGCTTTGCCTATGCGGCGGCCGACTTGAATGTTCCAGCGAACAGACTAAGCATCGGCGCTAATTCCCTCAACGTGGTCTATGCCGGTGACGGCTATTACAACGGGGCGAGCGCGTCCACTCCGATCAGTGTCGGCGTAACTAACCCTGTCATTCCGCCTGGCAATGCCGTCGCGGTCAATCTTTCCGCCGTAACGCCAAACGGGGGAAACTCCCTCACTTTCAGCGAAGTTGTCACGCTGAAGGCCGAGGTCAGCCGCAATTCGCGGGCTGTCGAGGGCGGCACGGTGACGTTCTACAGCGGCACGCATCAGCTTGGGACGGTGCGGGTTGTAGGGCCGCACCCCGCACCCGGGTTCTCGACGGGAATGGCAATGCTGAAGATGCGACTGCCATCCGGGGCAAACCTGCTGACGGCACGATACAGCGGCCTAAGGACAACGTATCTTCCTGCCGTATCCTCAACCGTGGTAGTCGATGTTACGGGAAGCGCTCCGACGCAATCGCAGCTTGCCGCCTCAGAGACTCCAGGACATCCTGCAAACTACGATCTCGTTCTATCTGTTCTGGGCAACAGCGCAATTCCTCCGTCCGGGACGGCAAGTTTTCACAACAATACATCCGGCAACGATGTTGGAAATTCGACGCTTCAAGCCGCTGCCGCGCCACTAGCGTTGGTGAGCGCGGGAAGTGTTGCCGTCGACAAGCAGTTGCTCACCGACTCAGTGGCGGTGGCAATCGCCGATCTGAATAATGATGGTATCCCCGATGCGGTCACGGCAAACCGCGACGACATGTCCGTGAGCGTACTGCTAGGCAAGGGCGATGGCACGTTCGAAGCCGCGCGACAGTTCTCCGTGGATTCTGCCCCTGTGCAACTCATCATCACCGACGCGAACCTTGACGGGATTCCAGACGTCATCACTGCCAACGCTAACGGCACAATCACGGTGTTCCTGGGAAAAGGCGACGGAACATTTAGCACCGGTAATTCGTTCGGTTTAGCAGAGCCGCCAGCCGGCATGATCGAAGGCGACTTCAATGCAGACGGCATCCCGGATCTGGCCGTGTACTCCGGAGACTCGCCATACGTCTTCGTGCTGCTCGGCAATGGGGATGGCAGCTTTCAGCCAGCGCAGGGATACCTGAGTGGCGAGGTTGTCACCGGCCTTGCGGCGGGTGATCTCAATCACGATGGCGTGCCAGACCTAGTGACATCGGGAGCGACAGGACTTTATTCGCTGACGGGACAGCGTGATGGAACATTCAAGGTCTCCGACACGCGCCCATATGACGGAGGCAGCAACTACTACATGGCCCAAGTGTCCTCGCCGGTAGTGGCGGATTTCAACGGCGACGGGATCGCCGACATTGCGATGATCCCCAACATGCTTCCTTACGAAGTCATCGTATTGGCGGGCAACGCCGATGGCGGCGTTCAGCCTGCAACGACGCTGTATCCGAGCAACTTTAACTACCTGAACACGACCATCAGCGAAGCTGCGATAAGCGTGGCCGACATCAATGCCGATGGAATTCCGGACATCGTGCAGATGCTGGCGGGCACCTCGAATGGAAAAGTAATTTCCGGTTTGTACGTCTATTTCGGCAGGTCCGATGGCAGCTTCAGCGAGCCCACGTTTTTCACAATGCCCATCTGGACGACGAGCGCGCCCAACGCGATCGCGATCGCCGATCTCGACGGCGACGGGTTGAACGATGTGGTCACAACCCTACGTGACAGCGCTTCGGTGGGTCTGACCTCGGCGCTGTTGAAGTCGCTGAGCACGGCGACCGTGACCGATCTTGCATTGGGAGCCAGCACACAAACCGTGCAGGCCAGCTACACTCCAGACGCGGGAAGCAGCTACGCGCCAAGTATGTCGAATACACTGACGCTCGGCAACCTCGTTGCCACAGTTTCCGCATTGCAATACGGCTACAAAACGAACCAAGGCAGTTGCTATCTGGGCGGCGCGGCATCGACGGTTTATTGGGGCTCCGCTCCTTGTTTTTACTTGCACGTGACGGCGGCCACAACTGGAGTTCCCGCAATCACGGGGACGGTGACTCTCAACGGCACAACTCCTGGCGGCGATCCATTCACGGCAGGGCCGTACCCGGTGTATCCGGACGGGAGCGGCGGCGGCTACATATACATTTTCTACAACTACGGCTTGGGCGACGCCGGGAACTACTCATTCAGCATGTCCTACAGCGGGGACGGCAACTTCCAATCCAGCGTGTCTTGCGCAACGGTTTCGGTTCCCGTTCGGCCACTGCCGACAACAACGACACTGGTTGGCCCGAGTAAGCTTCTGGCCGGAGACGATGCGGTGATCACCGGCCAATTGGCCAGCCCGATATTCTCCGGGGTGTACCTCTTCGGTTCAGTGGAACTTTATGACGGCGCTGTTCTGCTGCAAGAAAACTACTTCTGGTCGAACTCGCTGTTGTTCGTAACTCCGTTGTCCACCACGGGAATACATAATATCTCGGCGCGATACAAGGGACTTACGGGGCGTTACGATACGCTGAACACAGGGGACTCAGTCTCTAATATTCTCAACGTCGATGTACGCGACCGCAATTTACAGCACGGCGGCACCATAAAATTAAGTGTGGCGCCGGATCCGGTGGCAGACGGCACGCCCATTACCCTGCTGGCGACGGTGACGAACGGCGCCTTTCAGAACGTTTCCCAGAACAAGGGCACGGTCACGTTCTTCGACGGCGGCACCGCGCTGGGCACGGTTGCGGTGACCGGCAGCAATGCGGCTGCGGGGCACGTCGCTGGAACGGCTACGCTCAAGCAGAACTTCAGTGCTGGAAAGCATCCGATCACGGCGCGCTTTGACGGCACGGCATCTCTAACATCAGCCGGTGCGCAGACGATTGTTCCACTAACGTCGGCTACGCACGATCTCCTGGTCGCCACTACCGGGGCAAGCGACACCGAACTAACGGCACAGAGCAGCGCGAGCAACAGCAGGGCGTACGATCTGACAGCCACGACATTCGCTTACGGATCGGCGGCGCCCGCGGGACTCATGACGTTCCGCGACATTACCGCAAACGCGCAGATCGCTTCTGTCGCGCTTGATGCGACCGCCGCGAAGCCTGGTTTCGGTCCGGTGCAGACGCTTCCGATCGCAGGCGAAGCGGAAACCGTGGTGGCTGCGGATTTCAACGGCGATGGACTGCCGGATCTTGCCGTCACGGACACGGCCCGCAACGCCGTACACGTTTTGCTCAACAACGGAAAAGGCGCTTACGGCAAACAAGCAGACTACGCCGTGAGCGGCGTCCCGGTGGTGATTCGGGTAACGGACATCAATCGCGACGGAGTTCCCGACATCGTTGTCGGCACAGCGAATAAACACATCGACCTACTGCTCGGAAATCCCGATGGGACTTTCCAACCGCCACGGTCGCTAACTGTTTCGTTTGTGCCTGGGCAAATTCTGTCGGGCGACCTGAATGGTGACGGATTTACCGATCTAGTCGCCGTCGGCCAAGCAGGCAGCACGAGTCTGGCTGTGCTGCTGGGGAACGGCGACGGAACCTTCAACACAGAAACGGACTACACAATCCCTAAGCTCTGGAGCGGCGGTTCGGCTCTGCTTGCAGATCTCAATGGCGACGGCGTTCTGGATGTTCTGCTCGTGACGAACAGCTACGCCACCTATCAAATGCTCGGCATCGGTGACGGCGCGTTGCAACCCGCGATTTACTTCAATAGCGCAAACGGCAATGCGATTGCGACCGATCTCAATGGCGATGGAATTATCGATCTTGCATTCATCTCCTCGCCTGGTGCCGTCGGGGTGCAACTCGGACGAGGCGATGGAACTTTTACTCCGCTGCGCTACTACCCATCCGGCGCACCCGAAACGAATCCTACTGACGATGGTGCGGAGCCTTCTTCCGCTGCCCTGCCAATCGCAGTCGCCGACTTTAACGGCGACGGCGTCCCCGACATCATCGTTCCGGGAATGATCCTGCTGGGAGCGGGCGACGGTACGTTCCGACAAAATCCGGTTCCCTATGACGGCACATTCTCCACGCTTTCAGACGTCAACGAAGACGGGGTTTCAGACCTGTTAAGCGCATCTCAAGGCTCTCTCCAAGTACGGTACGGAGGCACTACGGTATCTGGAACGCTCAACGGCGTCGAACTCCGCGGCAGCGGGACACACGGTATTGAGGCCAGATACGGGCCATCCGACGGCAGTCCGTACGCGACGAGCACGTCCCAAGCAATTCAGTTGCAGGCTTATCAAACGGCCCCATCCACAGTTACCCTGATACAAAGTTCGCCCGCCGTCGGCAATTCCATTTACGGAGACTCGATCGCGGTGCAAGCGACAGTCGGTCCAGCGAACGGAAATGGCCACCCCGGGGGCAACGTACTTTTCACCGTGGACGGCGCGATTCAACAGTCGATTGTTCTGCCTTCGGACGGAAGTTGCCAGTTCGTCATCGATGGACTCAGTGGCGGTACGCATTCGATCACGGCCCAGTACGGCGGAGATTCCTTCTTCTCGCAGAGCACTGCTTCGCTGGCAGTCACGATCCAAACCGCGACGGTTGCGGTAAGCCTCGCCACTTCACTCCAGAACGCGAATCTGGGCCAGAGCGTCAATCTAACAGCTACCGTGCACGGGAATTCCGGCACTGCGAAACCTTCCGGCAGCGTCACTTTTCAAGACGGCGCCACCCCACTGGCAACAGTCCCACTGAGCAGTTACGGCGTAGCCGCTTACTTGACCAGCGTGCTGACGGCGGGGCCGCACACGTTGACCGCGACGTACCAGGGTGATTCGAACTTTCGCGTAGCAAGCTCCGCCGCCGTCGTACAAACGGTGGTGGCTCCAGATTTCACAATCGTCGCGAACCCGGCAACGCTGAACGTCCCGCGGGGACAATCGGGCGTGGCCGACATCTCAATCACTTCCGTTGGAGGATATTCGGGCACGGTGAATTTAGCCTGCGCGAACTTACCCTCTGAAACGAGTTGCGTCTTCACGCCAGCTAACTTGATCGTGGGCGGGGCGACACCGCAGACAGCAAGACTAACCGTGTCGGTTAGCGCCCAACAATTGGCGGAAGTACGCCGTACCGGTGGGCATGGCACCTTCGGCCAAGCCCTTGCGGCATTGTCAATCGGTTTGCCAGGACTGATTTGCGCCGGGTTCGGAAGGCGCAAAAAACGCCTAGCCATAATCTCGCTTATTGCTGTGGTAAGTGCAACCGTCTGGATCACCGGCTGCGGCGGCGGCAATAGCAGTAGTGTGACGCCATCCGCGCCGTCGTCCACCTATAGTGTTCCGATAACCGCAACGACGGGGAACGTGGGCCACACGTTGCAGTTGACAATCATTGTCCAGTAGAAGCCTTCGAGCGGGGTACCCTCCCGTGTGGTGAAAATCGTATGTTGTTATAAACACAGCTAGTTACAAGTTAAGCCTCGTTGAGACTGAGTTAAGCTGTTGATAATGCATGGCTTAATCTCATCAGGTTACTCTGGTAATCACTTCTGTTTAAGCCCCTACATACATTTTAGCAATTTGCGGGGGGTGAACCCGACAGGAGTGGGAGGATTATATTTGGTGTGACATCAGCAGCTTACGACGATTTCGTGTGGTGCGGGGGGTTGACATCTCTAATGACGTCGGCGGTGGTGGTGCGGGCGAAAAGCAGGTCCCTCGCTGGCGCTCGGGATGACACGCTGCGGGCGGCGGTGGTGGACTTGAGCAGTCGCGGCGGTGTGGGCGAAAAGCAGGTCCCTCGCTGGCGCTCGGGATGACACGCTGCGGGCGGCGGTGGTGGACATGAGCAGTCGCGGCGGTGTGGGCGAAAAGCAGGTCCCTCGCTGGCGCTCGGGATGACACGCTGCGGGCGGCGGTGGTGGACTTGAGCAGTCGCGGCGGTGCGGGCGAAAAGCAGGTCCCTCGCTGGCGCTCGGGATGACACGCTGTGGGCGGTGGTGGTGGACTTGAGCAGACGCGGCGGTGTGGGCGAAAAGCAGGTCCCTCGCTGGCGCTCGGGATGACACGCTGCGGGCGGCGGTGGTGGACTTGAGCAGACGTGGCGGTGTGGGCGAAAAGCAGGTCCCTCGCTGGCGCTCGGGATGACACGCTGCGGGCGGCGGTGGTGGACTTGAGCAGTCGCGGCGGTGCGGGCGAAAAGCAGGTCCCTCGCTGGCGCTCGGGATGACACGCTGTGGGCGGTGGTGGTGGACTTGAGCAGACGTGGCGGTGCGGGCGAAAAGCAGGTCCCTCGCTGGCGCTCGGGATGACACGCTGCGGGCGGCTGTGGTGGACTTGAGCAGACGTGGCGGTGCGGGCGAAAAGCAGGTCCCTCGCTGGCGCTCGGGATGACACGCTGCGGGCGGCGGTGGGAAGCTTGCCAGAGACTCCGATTGACGCGTCTCAGTTTATATGCAAACATTTGTACGTACAAATGCCAGAAATACCGCAATTCACGTCTGAGTTCTTCAAGGCACTCGCGCATCCCCTGCGAATCAGGATTCTGGATTCGTTGCGTTCGGGTGAAGTCGGCGTGAACGAACTCAGCGCCCGGCTCAAGGTCGAGCAAAGCACGCTGTCGCAGCAATTGGCTGTGCTGCGCAAGAGCAATATCGTGGTCGGCAGGAAGGAAGCGCAGAACGTCTTCTACTCGGTTTCCGATCCGGCAATTATTCGCCTGCTGGACGATGCACGGCAAATTTTCAACAACCAGCTCATCAATATTCGGGACCTCCTTTCGCAACTATCCCCAGCAGGTCAGAAGTGAGGTCTTTCTCCGCGTAGTTTCCGGCCCGATCACCGCGAGCAGAAACTGCGGCCAATTTGGGGCCAACGTATCAGCGATTTCCAATGATCCAATTTGCATTTAATTCGTTCCTTATAGTTTTGCTGTCAATTCCAGCAGTGACTCTGATCGGCCGCAAACGCAACAGAGTTTACGCCCTGCCATCCCGACTTCTGATTACTTCCCTGGTAGCCGGTGCGTTTGTCGCCGGACTGAGCTTCTGGCGAGGCGACCGGTTGGGCATCGATCTTTCTCGGCTGACTCCGTTTCCCTTCGCGCTTACGGTGGACCGGATGAGCGCGTTTTTTCTGCTGCTGATTTGTGTTGTGGGCGCGCCGGTTGCGCTGTTTTCGACCTCTTACGTGGAGCGGCATTACAGCGGAACGAAGCGCGATTGGATGTGGGCACTACTGCCACTTTTCCTGATTTCGATGATCGTGGTGGTTACCGCCTCGACTGCATTTGCGTTCCTGTTCGGGTGGGAGTTGATGACGTTGTTTTCCGCCGGACTCATCCTGATCGACGGCGACTCGGAGCAGCGGCGGCACAACATATTTGTCTATCTGCTGATGATGCATGCGGGCGCGGCCGCCGTGATCGCGAGTTTCCTGCTGTTCCTGCCGCAAGCGAGCAGCCTTGATTTCGCGTCCATGCGGGCCGCGGCAGCGACGATGCCGGGCGGCGTGCGCACAGCCGTCTTTTTGTTTTCGTTGATTGGATTCGGGAGTAAGGCAGGTCTGGTTCCCTTCCACTTTTGGATGCCCAAGGCGTATCCGATCGCACCTACGCCCGTGTCGGCACTGATGTCAGGAGTGATGTCGAAGACCGCGATTTATGCATTCGTGCGTTTCACGTTCGATTTCCTTGGCGGCGGGCCGAGCTGGTGGGGTTACGTTGTGCTGTTTGCCGGTGCGATTACGGGCTTGCTCGGAATCGTGTATGCCCTCGCCGAATACGATTTGAAACGGCTGATCGCCTACAGCAGTGTCGAGAACATCGGCATCATTTATCTCGGGTTGGGTACATCGCTGGTGTTCATGGCGAATCGTGCGCCGGTGTGGGCCGCGCTGGCGCTGATGGCCGCCCTGCTGCACGCGCTTAATCACTCGCTCTTCAAGAGCATTTTGTTCCTGGGGGCGGGCGCGATTTCCGACGCTGCACACACGCAGGATATCGAACAACTGGGCGGCCTGTTGAAGCGCATGCGCGTCACGGGAACGGTGTTCCTGATTGCCTGTTGCTCGATCATTGGATTGCCGCTATTCAACGGCTTTGTCAGTGAATGGCTGATATTTCGGAGCTTCCTCGCGGGAGCGGAGCTGCCCGGAATGTTTGGCGCCGTCGTTTTACCGTTGATGGCCGGGGTGTTGGGGTTGATCGGCGGAGTGGCAGCAACCTGCTTCGCGAAGCTCTACGGCACAGCGTTTCTGGGAAGGGCGAGGAGTCTGGAAGCAAAGCACGCGGAGGAGATCGCAGCGCCGATGAGAGCGGCAATGGGAATCCTCGCAGGTTTCTGCGTGATCCTCGGCATCATGCCGGGGCTGATACTGCGACCGCTGGGCGTGATGGGGCGTGAGCTACTGCACGGACCTGGGTTGCCGGACGCTGCAAGTTCGATTTCGCGCACGCTTCCCCTGGTTGCCGCGTCGGTTGTTATTCTGCTGATCGCGCTTGCCGCGCTGCGGCGCGCGAAGCGAGTGACGCGGACGTGGGCATGCGGATTGCCGGGGCTAGACAGCCGGATGCAGTATTCGTCCACGGCATTTTCTAAACCGCTGCGCAAGGCCTTCACGAAAGTGTACAAACCGGAGCGGACGGTCGAAGTCCTCTACGAGGAGCAACCCTATTTCCCGAAGGCGATTTCGTACCGCGCCGGTCGCACTACGTCGTTCGAGAAGACGCTTTACCAGCCCGCGGTGGACGCGATCGTCGCGATGTCCAACCGTTTGCGACGACTGCAGACAGGAAACATTCAGGTTTATCTGCTCTACATATTTCTCGCGCTTATCGCGCTGCTCTTCTTCATGAGGTTCGCATGAGAGTCGTCGTCGATCTAGTCCAAGCGTTGCTGCTGATTGCAATTGCGCCGCTGGTGCGCGGCGTGATCGCGCGCGCCAAGGCGATCATCGAGAGGCGGCATGGCGCAAGCGTGTGGCGTCCGTACATCGATCTGCTGAAACTGTTTCGCAAGCAGGATCTGGTTCCGGACACTGCGTCGCCTCTGTTCCGTTTTGCGCCGGTCGTGTTGTTTTTGGTGACCGTTACGGCAGTCACATTCCTGCCGGTGCTGCATGGATCGGCGCTGCTCGGAGTCAGCGGCGACTTCATCGTGCTCGTGTACCTGCTGGCGGCGGGGCGATTTTTCCTCATGCTGGGGGCGATGGACGGCGGCAGTTCGTTTGGCGGGATGGGCGCAAGCCGTGAGGCGCTCGTTTCCACATTGGCGGAGGCGCCGTTATTGCTCTCGCTCACGGCGGTTGCGATTCTGGCACGCACGCCCACCCTGGTGGGAATTGTGCAATCGACTTTGCACCACGGCGTGTTTCAGTTGTCCGCCGTTCATGCGCTGGCCTTTGGCGCGCTGGTGGTGGTTACACTCGCCGAGGCCGGACGCATTCCCGTTGACAATCCTACAAGCCACCTGGAACTGACGATGATTCACGAGGGGATGGTGCTGGAATATTCCGGGCCGAGTCTCGCGCTGATCGAGTGGGCCGCGGCAATCAAACTTACGCTGCTGATTGCTTTGCTGGCGGGGATTTTTGTTCCGTGGGGTATGGTGACGGGCTTTTCGATTCTGGGGCTGGGCATTTCCGCGCTCTTATTCCTGCTGAAACTTGCGGTGGCGGCGTTGGCCATTGCAGTGGTCGAAAGCAGCGTCGCGAAATTGCGCATGTACCTGGTTCCGGATTTTCTTGGAGTGGCTTCGGCTCTGGCGATATTGGCAGTGGTGTTCACTGCGTTGACGAGGTGACGCATGGGTCTGATTGAATTGGCGGTGGCAAAAGCGCTGGCGTCGTCGGCGGTGTTTTTGTTTATCACCGTGCTGATGATGGCGTGGGCGAAACGAATCTCCACATGCATTGTGCTGTTCGGCTTGCAGTCGGCGATCATGACGGTGCAGATCCTGGCGCTGGCATGGGCCGGGAAGTCTCTGGAGGCGTTTGCCGTTGCCGCGCTCGTGCTGTCGGTGAAAGTCTTAGGGATACCGTATGCACTGTTCCGCATCGTCAAAGACCTCAAGGCGCCGCAGGACGTAACGTCCTCGACGACGGCTTCTCAATCGGTGTTCATCATGGCCGGGCTGATCCTGCTGTCGTTCTTTGCCGTGCAGCCTTACGCAAAGACTCTGCGCGTGGACGAGGACATGCTCGCGGCGGCGGTCGCGCTGCTGCTGACGGGCGCATTTCTTATGGTCAGCCGCAAGAAAGCGCTCATGCAAGTGATCGGATTGCTTGTGTTGGAAAACGGAATTTTTCTTGCCGCGCTGACAACCACGTTTGGCATGCCGCTGGTGATCGAGATCGGCATCTTCTTCGATCTGCTCATGGGTGTGCTGCTGATGGGGATATTCGTGTTCCGTATTCGCAACACGTTCGAACACCTGGACGTCTCCAAGTTGCGGCGGTTGAGGGGCTGAGTTCATGGTTTTGGTTTTCCTGCTTTTAATTCCGCTGCTGGGTTCGTCAATCTGCTTCGGCTCTAAAGATCCGCGCGGGGCCGTGCGGGTTGCGCTGGCGACGGGCGCGCTGGAAGTGGTTGCGATTGCAGTTGCCGTCTGGAGAATCCGTGTCGATGGGGTCGTTCAACTAGGCCACTACTTGCGCGCGGACGGACTTACGGCGTTTTTCCTGATCAATGTCAGCCTGGTCTTCGGACTCGTGCTGGTCTACTCGGTCGGATACTTGCGCCACATTCCCGTTGGGCGATTCTCATCGCCCCGATGGTTCTACGGCCTGGTGTTTCTGTTCCTGTTCACAATGGTCGCGGTTTACCTGTCGGCGAATCTTGGGATGCTGTGGATCTTCGTCGAGGCCACGACGCTGGCGTCGGCGCTGCTGGTGGGTTTCTACAACACCGAGGGCGCGGTGGAGGCTGGGTGGAAATACCTGATCGTCTGCACGGTTGGGATTGCGTTCGCACTCTTCGGTACCATCGCGCTCTATCTCGCGGCGGTGAAGAGTGGAGTCAGCCCAGATGCCGCGCTCGATTGGACGGCACTGATGGCCGCCGCACCGAAGCTTGGCGCGGCCAAGGATCTGGTGAAACTCGCGTTTGTGTTCGTCGCCGTGGGCTACGGCACGAAAATCGGTTTTGTGCCGATGCACAGTTGGTTGCCGGACGCGCACGCGGAAGCGCCTTCACCGATAAGCGCGCTACTCTCCGCCGTGCTTTTGAACTGCGCCCTGTACGCGCTGCTGCGCTTCGACGCGATCACTTCGCGCGCTATCGGGAGCGGATTCAGTCACACGCTGCTGCTTATTTTCGGCGGCCTGTCGATTACCGTTGCGGCGTTCCTGATGGTCGTACAACGTGACCTGAAGCGCCTGCTCGCTTACAGCAGCATCGAGCACATGGGCATTGTGGCGATCGGCGTGGGGATCGGCGGCACGCTCGGACTGTATGGCGCATTGCTGCACACGTTCAATCACTCGATCGCCAAGACGCTCATGTTCTTTACCGCGGGGAACGTGCGCGAAAGTTTCGGCACGTTGCGCATGGAGCGTATTCGCGGCATGGCGCGTTCGCTCCCGTGGACCAGCGCAGCACTCGTATTGGGCAGCCTTGCGATTGTCGGCATGCCGCCCTTCGGACTTTTTATCAGCGAGTTCATGATCCTGACAGCGGCGTTTGGAGCATCGAGATATTTCATTGCAATCTTGCTGATGGTGGCGCTCTCCGTCGTGTTTGGCGCCCTATTGCAACACTTTCAGAAGATGCTGGCGGGCAAGCCGACGGAGGTTCCCGCCAAGTCGAAACTTCTGGTATCGGAATTTGCGGTCATGGGAATTTGTGCCGCGTTTCTAATTGCCTTCGGCTTGCGCGTTCCGGACACGTTCCACAATATTCTGCAAAGAGCTCTGGTGGTGCTGCAATGACGATGAATCTGACTGAGACGCACCCTCCCCTAAAGGGGAAGGGTGCGGCACCCCAACAGGACGCTAGTGTGGAAACCGCATTGGATATCGTGCGGGGCCGCAACACGCGCCTGGTATCCATTTTTGGCAGCAAGGACGATGATGGCGGGCTTCGCGTTCACTACATCGTGGACACGAACCGCGAATATCGGACCGTGAGCGCGCGTGTTGATGGGGCGATTCCATCGGCGACACGGATCACGCCCGCTGCCGCATGGTATGAACGCGAGTTGCACGATCAGTACGGAATCGAAGTCAGCGGGCATCCTGATCTGCGGCCGCTGCTGTTCCATCCTGCTGAATATCGTTTTCTGCAAGTGCGAGGCGTGGGAGTCTGCGAGGTCCCGGTGGGGCCGGTTCATGCCGGGATTATCGAACCGGGGCATTTTCGATTCAGCGTGGTGGGCGACACGGTGCTCCATCTCGAACTGCGGCACTTTTACACGCACAAAGGTACGGAGAGGCTTTTCGAAGGCGCACACGTCATGAACGGCCCGACGGTGGCCGAGTGCGTGTCCGGCGACAACTGTTTCGCGCACGCAGTCGCATACTGCCAGGCGGTGGAAAACGCGTTCGACATTTCAGTGCCGCCGCGCGGCAGATCCCTTCGCTTCGTCGGTCTGGAATTGGAACGCATGATTGCCCACATCGGGGATGTAGGCGCACTGTGCGGCGACGTCGGATGCAACGTTCCGGCGGCGTACAACTCCCGCGTCAAGGAGTCGCTGATGCAGGCGTCGGCGCGATTTTTCGGTACGCGCTTCTGGAGAGGAATTGCAATGCCGGGTGGCGTTCGCCGCGATCTCTCTGCCGAGCGCGCGAGAGAACTCAGCAAGGTTGTGGCTGATGCAGCGGCAGAATTTGCGGAGATGGCGCGGATCATCCTCGATACTCCGTCGGTGCAGAACAGGTTTGAAACCACGGGCGTGCTGACGCAGAAAATTGCCCGCGATCTGGCCGCGGTTGGACTTGCGGCGCGCGCAAGCGGCATTAAGTTTGACGTGCGCCGGGACCATCCTTATGGGCGCTATCGCAAGATCGCCGTGGAGGTTCCGAGCTTTCAACAGGGCGATGTGCTCGCCCGCGCACGGATGCGCATCGAGGAAACACGCGTGTCGGCGCGACTGATCACCGATACGCTGAAGGAGTTGTCGGCGGGCATGATCTGCGCGCCGGTCCCACGCGACGGCAGCGCCGAAGGATTTTCGGCAGTGGAGTCGCCGCGAGGCGAACTGCTGTACTGGATCAGAGTGCGTAACGGGAACATCGTACGCTGCCACATCAAGTCGCCGTCATTTCAGAATTGGCCGATCCTGCCGTTCGCGATGCCCGGCAATATCATCGCGGACTTCCCTCTTATCAATAAGAGCTTCAACCTTTCTTACTCCGGATGTGACCGATGATTTTCGATATCGTGAAACGTAGCCTCGGTGGCCCCAATGTCCTCATGCCGGTTGAGGAGTTGATTGCCAATTCTCACGGCAGCCGCATGCCCGACGTGCAAGCCGCTTTCTTGACGGTCTCTGTCGCACACAGCGTGGTGGATGCATGCTCTACGTCCGCATTGGCAATGGAAGAACGCAACGGACGCTTGAGGCTGACCCTGAATTACGGCGAATGCATCGGTTGCGGACGCTGCATCGAAGCGGGCGCGGGCGCGTTCTTCGCCGCGGAAAAAGTAGCACATTGCGGCGTCAGCAAGCAGTCGCTCATACGGCGCTGGGACGTGGAGACTGGTATTGAGCTATTGGCCGATGAACCCGCGATGAGCGAGGCGGCGAAAGAGATCCGCGCGATTGTTGGCGGGGCGCTGAATATCCGGCAGGTGGATGGAGGTTCGTGCAACGGATGCGAAGGCGAGATCGTCGCGCTCACCAATCCTTATTACGATCTGGAACGATTCGGCATGCATTTTGTTGCGTCGCCAAAACATGCCGATATGCTGCTGGTCACCGGTCCGGTGACGCGCAACATGGCAGAGGCGGTGAAGAACACGTACGAAGCAACGCCTTCCCCGAAGCTGGTTGTCGCGGTGGGCGCCTGCGGATGCGGTGGGGGGATCTTTTCCGGGAGTCACGCCGTAGTCGGCGGAGTGGATAGCGTGATTCCCGTGGACGCTTACATACCGGGTTGTCCGCCTACGCCCGCGATGCTGTTGACGGGCATTCTGCGGGCGCTGGGAAGGAAGTAAGCAGTACTCAGTATTCAGTACTCAGTACTCAATACTCAGTAACAAAGGGCAGCCGAGTGGCTGCCCTTTGCCGTCGTAACTAGTTCGAAGGCAGCGGCGGGGGCGCTGGCATTTCCTTGATGGTGTAACCGCTTGGGACTTCGAAGAGCGTGTGATCAGGTTCCGACCGCTTGATGTCGGTGAGCCGGTACAGGGTTTCGCCAAAGCGCGGGTCGTTGCGCTTGCTCAAGATGACCATTCCAAGGTCAGAGGAAGTCCACACCTCAGAGGTGATTTCAAGAGGACGCTCGTTGCCAATCTGTCCGGCTGGAATGGTTCTGGTCACTCGTTTGCCTTCGACCTGAACGCCTTCCATAACTTGCGTTCCCAGCGACTCGGTCTTTGCCTGATCGGATTGGCCCGCCGCCATGGTGGAAACAATCACATGTTTTTCCATCACGCCATCAGGACCGTTGGCAACGATCATCTTGCTGTCCACGTTTGCGTTCGGGCCGGGAAAGGCCGCAACTCTGCCGCTTGCCTGGCCACCACCAGCTTGGGCCTTGAGGCGCGGGAGCACCTGTGCGGTTTGATCGTTAACGTCGAGGATGTAGCTGGTTTGCGCAACCGGGTCGTTGATGAAGACGACTTTGCGCGGCTGCCCATTCACTGCCCAAGGGCCGACATTGGCCATGGAATCTTCGCGGCGAGTGCGTCCCTGGCTGTCTCGGGCCAGCGAAGTGGTGGTCTTGTTAACGATGCGATTGCCGTCCGCTAATACTTGCGTGCTTTCGGTTGTAGCCGTCGCGGTGTAAGGCGCGCCCGTGACGAGCTTTCCGTTGTCGGCCATCTGGACGTAGAACATGCCGCCCCCGCCGCCCGGACCGCCTCCTTGAGTGCGGAACGTGATATTCCCGCCGGGCCCGCCGGGGCCGCCGGGAGGAGGTGGACCCTGTTGGAACAACATGACATTCGGACCAGGCCCTTGTGGCAGGTCCTGAGCCAATGCGCAGGTACACGGAAGAACTAAGCTTAGTATCACGGCATAAACACTCTTCATGGCTGATGCTCCTTCATTTGAACGCTTGCGTCTTAACCAATCTCACGGCGTAAGGTGTGCCATCCTGGGCTAAAAGGACGTCGGTGACGATTCGTCTTTCGGAAAGGTCTTCGTTAACGGGATATCCGACCAACCGCAGGGCGGCACCGGACAACTCGATGCGCACCATCCGCGACTGGCCGACGGGGATGTCGGGATCAAACATGGGCAAAGCTACAAACTCATTGCTGTCGGCTTGCACCGCCGCATGTTCGACCGCGTGATTACTAACGGCCTTGCGCTGTTGTATTTTGTTGCGGCGGGCGTTGGCTGCGACAAGCGGCTTCGGTGCGTGCAGTTTAGCTTGTTCTTGCGTGCCCGGCGCGATTTTCGCAGCTGGCTGAATGCTTTGCGGTGGTTGCACGGCAATTGAAGGCGGGCTGGAGTTCTTTCTTGTCAGCCACAGCGCCAAGCCCATGAGCAAACATGCTGCCATGCCGGCCAGGGTCACGGACCGCACTAAACGACGCCGCTGGTGATGACGGATAAAGGCGTGGGTGAGCCTGACACGGAGTTCCTCTGGTGCGTTTTGCGGAGAATCCGCGGCCAATTCGCGCAACGCTTTCGACAGCTTGTCTTCACTTGGATTCATCGCGCGCACCTCATCCCCTTCATTCGCGCCTTGAGCATGGTCCGGGCCCGATGCAGGCGAGAGGCTACCGTCCCCGGCGGACACTGCAATATCGCTCCGGCCTCGGCATAGCTCATTTCCTGCATGTCACACAGCACGACCGCTTCACGGTATTGTTCCGGCAACGCCAGCACAGACTTGCGCAGGCACTCGATCATGTCGCGGTGGTCAATCTGTTCCAGCAGATCGGTATCGTCGGTGAATCCGGATTCATCTCCATCGAGCAACTCGTCGGTGATGGGCACGCTCATGTTATTTTGCTCGAGTTGTCGCCGGACCACGTTACGGGCGATGCCAAACAG
This sequence comes from uncultured Acidobacteriota bacterium, assembly GCA_963777415.1. Classification (GTDB taxonomy): domain Bacteria; phylum Acidobacteriota; class Terriglobia; order Terriglobales; family Acidobacteriaceae; genus JAEZPW01. Next base: position 72,711 of record CAVZQL010000003.1, on the reverse strand, counting down.
ATACCCAGCCAACGTTCCCTTAGCGGGGTCGTAGGCCTTCGGCTTGTCGATCAGCCGCAGAAACACTTCTTGTGTAACCTCTTCAGCGCCTGAGCTGTTGCCGCTCATATGCCATGCGAACCTGTAAATCGGCCCTTGAAACCGTTCGTAGAGCGCCGTAAACGCCGCCGGGCTGCCTTTGGCGAGCTGCCGGAGCAACTCCTGATCATCGGTTGGCGGCTGTACCATTCGTTTGCCCGGCCCTCTTTCGCTTTCTAATTTACATTGCTCCGAACAGAGCAGTTTGTTCCAAGAAATTTTGGGGACGATCTAAGTCGTTGATCGCGAAGTCGAACGAGGGATCGGCAGGGGCCGCCGGACTGGAGTCCGGCGCTACGTTTCGCTGCGACGGCGAAGTGGAACGAGGGATCGGCGGGGCCCGCCGGACTGGAGTCCGGCGCTACGTTTCGCTGCGACGTTCGCTACGTCGGCCTATGAAGCCTCGGCGAGTTCCTGGTCTTCGGCTTCCGTGCTCTCTTCCGGAGAGATCGCCACGCGTCGTCGCGCTACCAGCACGTAAATTGACGGGACAACGAACAAGGTGAAACACGTTCCGATGATCATGCCGGTAACCAGCATGATGCCGATGCTGTTGCGGGCGCCAGCTCCGGGGCCCTTGGCCAGCACTAGCGGGAAGTGACCCATCACGGTGGCGGCAGTGGTCATGAGGATCGGGCGCAGCCGGGTCGAGGCTGCTTCAATGACCGCCGCTACCTTCTCCTTCCCCGTTTCCTGGAGATGATTTGAAAACTCCACGATCAAAATGCCGTTCTTCGAGACCAGACCAACCAGCGTAATCAGTCCTACCTGACTGTAGATGTTAAGCGTGGTTAGCCCCATGAAGGAGAACATCAGCGCCCCGGAAAGGGCTAGCGGCACTGAGCCGGCAAGGATGATGAACGGATCGCGGAAGCTCTCGAATTGAGCGGCCAGGACGAGGTAGATCAGAACGCCTGAAAGCAGGAAGACGCCGAGGAACTTGCTGCCCTCCGTGCGTAGCTGACGCGACTCGCCAGCGTAGTCTATGGTGAAACCTTGAGGCAAGATCTCCTTGGCCTGAGTTTCAAGGAAACTCAATGCCTGGTCGAGCGGTACTCCCGGCGGGAGCACGCCCTGAATCCGCACGGCGTTGAGTTGCTGAAATTTTCTCAGATCGCGCGGCTCGGTCGTAGTCTTTAAGCTGGCGAAGGTCGATAAGGGCACGAGGGTATTACCGGCTCCCGTTACGTAGATTTGCTCCAGTTGATCGGGCGTCAGGCGGTCTGCGCGCTTGATCTGCGGAATCACTTTATAGCTCTGCCCCTGTATGCTGAACCGATTCACATAGTTTCCGCCGAGCATGGTGGCAAGATCTTTGCCTGCCTGGCTGAGGTCAACGCCCTGGGCGCGGAGTTTGTCGCGGTCGAAAACAACCTCGGCCTGAGGCTGGTCGAACTTCAGGTCGGAGTCAGCATAGATGAACATGCCACTCATTATCGCCTTTTCGACGAGTTGGTTGGCGATTTTGACGAGCTGCCGCGGCTCTGCGGAAGACGCAATTACGAGGTCGACAGGAAAATTTCCGCCGCCTGGAAGTGGTGGCGGCGTTTGCGGGATCACGCGAATGCCCGCAATTCTGGACAACGGGCCCGCGGACTCCAACAAGAGCTGCTGCGCGGTCTTCTTGCGTTGGCTCCACGGTTTCGTAACCATGCCTCCGAAGCCGCCGGTTGGGTTGGTGATCTGAAAGATGCTCTCGCTCTCCGGGAACGAGTGAAAAACATCGTAAATCTGCGAGGCGAAGAGCTTGGTCTGATCAATGGTTGCGTTCGCGGAGGATTGCACAATTCCGAACACGACCCCCTGGTCCTCGGCCGGAGCCAGTTCGCGTTGCGAAAACATGTAGAAGGGCACGATCAGGGCCGCGACAATGACCCAGAGAGTGAGCACCACAGGCCGGTATTGCAAGGTGCCGGTCAGCGTGCGCGTATAGGCGCTACGCACGCTGTCAAAGCGTCGATTGATCCAGCCGGCGAAACCGCGTTCCGTATCCCCCGCCCGCAGCAGTCTCGAACCCATCATGGGTGACAACGTCAGCGCGACGATACCCGAGATGAGAACCGCTCCCGCGAGCGTGAATGCAAACTCGCGGAAGAGAGCGCCTGTGAGACCTCCCTGGATGCCGACCGGCGTATAAACCGCAGCCAGCGTGATCGTCATCGCAATGATCGGACCCCTGAGTTCGCGGGCTGCGTCGATTGCGGCTTGGAACGGAGTTTTGCCTTGTTGCAGGTGGCGCTCGACGTTCTCCACCATCACAATTGCGTCGTCAACCACTAGTCCCACCGAGAGCACGATAGCCAACAGAGTCAGCAGGTTGATCGTAAACCCGGCCACAAGCATCAGGAAGACCGCGCCGATCAGCGAAATGGGAATCGCAACAATCGGAATCAGGACGGATCTGACGGAGCCTAGGAACAAGAAGATGACGATAATAACGATAATGAGCGTTTCGGTCAGCGTACTCAGAACTTCTTTGATCGCGTCCTGTATGTAGGCGGTCGAGTCATACGGTATGCCGACCTTCATGCCAGCCGGCAACTGTGCACGGATTCCGGGAATCGCTTCCCGAACCTGTTTGATCACGTCGAGTGAATTGGCGGTAGGCAGCACCCACACGCCCATGAAGGTCGCCGACTCTCCATTGAAGCGGACGTCCGAGTCGTAATCTTCGGCGCCAAGCACCACGTCGGCAATTTCGCCGAGACGGACTATAGTGCCTTTGTCCTGCTTGACCACCAGCTGTCGAAACTCTTCGGGCGTGCGGAGATCGGTGTTGGCCACCAGGTTGACGGATACCATCGAGCCTTTCGTGCGTCCGAGGGCCGAAAGGTAGTTATTGTTGGCCAGCGCATCGTGCACAGCGGAGGGGGAAATGCCGAGCGCCGCCATCCTGTCCGGCTTGAGCCAGACGCGCATGGCGAAGGTGCGTTTTCCCAGAATGTCGGCGCGCTGCACCCCACTGATGGAACTCAACTTGGGCTGGACAACGCGGGTCAGATAGTCAGTAATCTGGTTCTGGTCGAGGTCGGGGGACGAGAAGCCGATATACACCGCGGCAAACTGGTTATCGGCGGTTTGCAGATCAATCACCGGCACTTGGGCGTCGGGCGGGAGATCGTTGCGGACCTGCGCCACTTTGGCCTGTACCTGCGTTAGCGCCGCGTTGGTATCGTAGTTGAGCTTGAGGTGGACGGCGATCGTGCTGAGTCCCTGGGCGCTCGTCGATTCCATGTAGTCGATGCCGTCGGCGCTGGCAATCACGCGCTCTAGCGGCGTCGTAATGAATCCGCGCACGAGGTCTGCGTTCGCGCCAACGTACACAGTGGTGACCTGGATGACTGCGATGTCGCTTCGCGGATACTGGCGCACGCTCAGTGAACGGATCGCCTGAATGCCCGCGATCAGAATCACCAGGTTGACGCAAATTGCGAGAACCGGCCGCTTGATGAACAGGTCCGTGAACTTCATCAGTTGTCCTCGGGCCTCGGAGCGGGATTGTTTCCCGGTTGGACCTTGTTGTTCACCGCGACGGCGGCGCCGTTGCGAAGTTTGAATACGCCCGAGGTCACAACCTCGTCACCCTGGTTGATCCCCGATACAACGGCAACCTGATCGCCGCGCCCGCCTTCTACTTTCACGAATTGCTGGCGGACACCGCGGAGGCTGCTTCCATCCGAACCTTTCATTTCCGTGACGATAAAGACCGAATCTCCGAAGGGCGCAGAATTGACCGCCGATGCCGGCAGTGGAAAGACTGTTCGCTGTGCGCCCACGCCCATTTCAACCTGGACAAACATGCCGGGGCGCAACTTGCCGTCAGGATTGGCCAGTGTCGCCTGGACCTGAACGTTTCGAGTGCTCGGATCGACAACCGAATCGATCGCATTCACGCGTCCCTTGAACGTGCGGCCGGGCAGATCGTCGGAGGTGAGCTGCACGCTTTCTCCCGCGCGCATATGGCCGAGCATCTGCTGCGGTACGCCGAAATTCACGTAGATCGGGTTCATCGATTGAAGAGGAACGATGGGGGCTCCGGCAGCGAGATATTGGCCGAGATTGACTTGGCGGATACCGAGAACTCCGGAAAATGGGGCGCGGATCGTCTTCCGTTCAATGGTGGCGAGGATCTCCTGAGCGTTAGCCTCGGTCTGCTTTTGGTCCGCTGTCGCCTTGTCGAAATCGCTTCGGGAGATGACGCCGTCGTTCAACAATCCCTTCATGCGGGCGTAGTTGACTTTTGCCAGGTCGCGCTGCGCGTCCATTGCGGCTAACTGCGCCCGTTCCTGCCGAGTGTCGAGGGTGATGAGCACATCTCCCTGGTTAACGGGTTTACCGGAATCGAAGTTGATCCGGTCGACGGTGCCGGGGAGGTCTGCGCTCACGGTTACGCCATGAACAGCTACCATCGTTCCTACCACGCCAAGGGTTGACGGCCAGATCTCCTGCCGGGCAATGATTGTCGTCACCGCTTCCGGGGGTGGCTGAAACGCATTACTCTTTGTGGCTGCCTGAATTTGCCGCGTCTTGAAGTAGCCGAGGGTCCCAATTAACACCGCGACCACCACGAGCATCAGAAGCATCCGTTTCGCCATAGACTCCTCTTAGCGCCAGGGGAACTTCGAAATTCAGTGGTTTCGCCTGCCTCATGCAGCGCCTGAACCGCCGCCAGATGAGTCACTCATCAGAGCTGCCGCGACAGGTTGCATCCCAAAGGAGGCAAAATGCGATTAAACATGGGATTTCCCGCACGGGCGGAAGGATGCGAAAGTTTGAATTGCGCTTTGCGGGTGTGGCTGATTTAAGTCCTAAGAACCGGACTTCCTTAAAGTTCCCGCCGGCCTTCCAAGGCTTTGAGCACCGTCACTTCATCAGCGTACTCGATGTCGGCTCCGGCGGGGATGCCGGTCGCGATGCGGGTCACCTTCAAGCCGGGACGCCTGACCAGGTTGGAAATGTAAACGGCAGTCGCTTCGCCTTCGACGGTGGGGTTGGTGGCCAGGATCAGTTCGTCCACTTCGGCGGCATCGACTCGCCGCACGAGATTCCCGATTCGCAGTTGCTCAGGCCCTACGCCATGCAGTGGCGACAGAGAACCGTGCAGCACGTGGTACACCCCGTTGTACCGCGTTTTCTCTATCGCGCCGATGTTGGTCGGCTCTTCGATCACGCAGACGATTCGCTGATTGCGGGTCGTATTCGTGCAGAAAACGCAGGGATCAATTTCCGTGATGTTATTGCAAACCGAGCACAGGCGCAGCTTTGCCTTGACGTCGCGCACGGCGTCGGCGAGCGCCGTCGCGTCTGCATCGTCGGACCGGAGGATGTAGAAAGCAAGGCGCTGCGCGCTCTTGCTGCCCACTCCCGGCAGCTTCTTCAATTCTTCGATCAATCGAGCCATCGGCTCGGCAAAACGAGACATAGATACCAATTGTTGATTTGGTGATTTGTTGAGTGACGATTGAAAGACTGAGACATTTTGGTAATCGACAATCGCCAAATCACCAAATCGTCACTCCTACACCAAATCGTCACTCCTAAAAGAGTCCTTGCAAACCGCCCAGCATACCACCCACGCTGGACTGCATCATTTCATCAACTTTTCGCGAAGCGTCGTTCACTGCCGCGGTGATGAGGTCCTGCAACATTTCGACATCGCCGGATTGCAGCACGTCGGCTTCGATTTTCACGCCTAGAAGGTGCTTCTGCCCGTTCATTTTGACGGTGACACTGCCGCCACCGGCCGAGCCGTCCACAATTGTCGCATGCATTTTCTGCTGCAGCTCGTCGTACTGCTTCTTTGCAGCCGACATCATCTCTTGCAACTGACGAGGATTGAATCCACCCATAACTTGCGCCTGCCTATCTCAACAAATTTGACGACATCGTTGCTCGGTCACTTCTTTTGATCCACCACGGTACGGATCTCGGCTCCAAACTTTTCCAGCATGTGCTGGACGATCGGGTCCTGCGCTGCCCGCGCACGGGCGCTGACGCCTCCCGCGTTGGACCGCTGGGGTTTGGGTGCGGCCGCGACATTTGCTCCGCCCAAGACCTTCACTTTCACCGCGCGTCCAGCAGCAGCGCTCGCAAACTGGTTCAGCATACGCTGAGCGGCGTCCGTCACGGTCAACTCGATGATGGTCGGCGAGTCTGCCACCTGAACCAGCAGTTCCGCGCCGTTCAACTTCCATTCGCCCATTTCCAGCATCGCCGGAAGCGATTTCTGATTGGCATTCTCGAGCGCATTCAGAACAGCATCGCGCAAAGCGTCAGCCGTGGACGCGTGCCGAGGCAAACTCGTTCCGGCATCAGAATCGGATTCCGAATCCTCGATCTCCGCAGTAAAAGATCCTAAGTTCGGCGTCATTGCCGGCATTGCAACAGCCGCGCTCGCTGTCGGCAACGCACTCGCGGAGGCCTCGATCCGGGGTGTTGGCTCGAAGCCCACCCTGGGTGAAGCAGCGACATCGTTCCTCGGACTCTTGCGCGTGCTGTCGGATTCGAATGGCGACGGACGGTTCGGCCGCGCCGCTGCGCTTGTCGAACTTGCCGCGGGCGCTTGCCTGAATCCTGCTCCGCTGGCTGGACGGTTTGCACTTTGCTGCGGCGAAGCCGTGACGCCGCTCAGCAACTGCTCGATCGGCAGCAGGCGCGCCGCATGTACCAGCTTCAGCAATCCCAATTCCAGATGGAAGCGCTGTTCCTGCTTATAGCCCAAGTCCGAATGCGTCCTGAGCATAATCTGAAGGTAACGGGTGAGGTCTTCCTCGCTGAACAATGCAGCCACGCGACTTACGCGTGCCCGCTCGTCGCTGGATATCTGCAACAGCGGAGACTCGCTTCCGGCCACTTTCGCTACGATGGCATTGCGCAAGAAGCGCACCATCTGGCGCGCGAAATGGACTGGGCTCTGGCCTTCGGTGACCAACCGGTCTACAAGCCTGAGCACCTCTTCGCTCGATCCGCGTTCTACGGCCGCCATCAGGTCTTCCAATATTTCGGAGGGAACGGCTCCGGCAAGCCCGCGCACCACCTCCGCCGTAAGTGGACCGACGCAGCAGGCAATGGACTGATCCATGATGGAGAGCGCATCGCGCATGGAGCCATCACCGGCTTCGGCCAGCAGGGCGATGGCATCGTCGTCGGCCGGAATTCCTTCTTGCAGGGCGATGGCCTTCAACTGTCCAACGATGTCGTCGAACTTCACCGCATGAAAGTTGAAGTGCTGGCAGCGCGACCGGATCGTCTGGGGAATATCTTCCGGCTGAGTGGTCGCCATCATGAAGACGGCCCAGTCGGGCGGCTCTTCCAAAGTCTTCAGAATCGCGTTAAACGCCGCGTCGGTGATCTGGTGCGCTTCGTCGAGAATGAATATCTTGTATCGGTCGCGCGCTGGCCGAGTGCGCGCTTCATCGCGAATACGGCGCACTTCGTCGATGCCACGGTTGGTCGCGGCGTCGATCTCGATCACGTCAAAGCCGCGGCCTTCGCGGATCTCCACGCAGGAGTCGCACTTGCCGCAGGGCTCGGGCGAGGGGCCCTCCTGCGACTGGCAGTTCAGCGCCATGGCCAATATGCGGGCGATCGTGGTCTTGCCGATGCCCCGATGACCGCTGAAAATGTAGCCGTGGGCAATGCGTAACTGCTGAATGGCATTCTTCAGCGTCCGCGTGACGTGATCTTGTCCAATCACGTCCGAGAACTGCTGAGGCCGGTATTTTCGCGCTAGTACCTGGTAGCTCATAGGGACGAATCGATTATACCGTCTGAGTCACAGCGGTCACTTTATTATGAAATTTTTGCACAGTAGCAATGGCGCGGAGGGCGAAAAATTCACAACCGCGTAATCCGTGTCGCATCCAAAAAGACGTAAAATTCCAGCGAGTTTTTGGACTGGGAGAATCGCAATGATGCTGAAGATGAACAGCCGCGTACAAGACGGGGTCACTATTCTCGATTGCACCGGACGCATTGTATTTGGCGAGGAAACCTTAGCCCTGCGCGACACCGTCACCAAGTTGCTGGCCGCGAATCCCAACCTAATCCTGAACCTTTCGGGCACCAATTACATCGATAGCGGTGGCTTGGGGACCCTCGTCTCGCTCTACACTTTGGCGAAGGGCGCAGGCGGCAACGTCAAACTTGCCCACCTGACACAGCGTGTGGGCGACCTCATGCAAGTCACCAAGCTGGTTACCGTCTTCGAAGTTTATGACGACGAAGGCCAGGCTCTCAGGGCTTTTCAGCGCCGGGTCGCGGCGTAACCGGCCTCTTCTTTTTCGGACAGCATTGCGTTTCTTTGTGGCACGTTTTTTGTTCTTCCGCGTTGCCTCGGCGGCCGCGGTTGTTACTTCCGGCGGAGCGTACATTGTCCCACGGCAGTTCTTCGCTCCGCAGTAGCAGGGGGCATCGTCGTCCCCGTCATAGAGCAGATAGTCGTAGGTAAGCTCCTCTTCGGGTGCGATGTTGCGGAGTGCCTTGATCCACACACGGCCATCAATCTCTTCGGTTTCGCAGTTTGGATCGCAAGAGTGATTAATGAACATCGCGGTGCCGTGGCCGTCGATGACCGTCTCTCCGTCGCCAAGTCCGAAGAGATAAGTGACGGGGCTATCCTCGTAGATCGCGTCACCCTCTTCTTTTGTTATCCGTGGACCTGTGTACTCAACGATCAGAGCGCCTCGCCTGATCGAAGTGGCCGTGTAACAACCCGCGGCATGAATTTCGGAAGACCGAATGATGAGTCCCATACTTTGCTGATGATGTTTCGAGTTGTTGGATTTGGATGTCCGCCGGAGCGGACGTCTCCAGAATACCATCGACCGCTGCGTTGCAAACCTGCTCGTCACGCGGGTGCATCATTCGGGAATAAGCGGCTCTGCGCGGATTACCGCTTCCCTGCCCCGGAAAATAAAAAGAGCAAGAGGAGAGGGAACCTCTTGCCGGCAAATCTTTACTTGCACCTGCGATGCAGCTTAGTACAACCTGAAGCAACCTGCGCTCTTTTCGCTTTTTTGTTACGGATTCGGAACAAGCATTCATGCGCCTGCCGTGCACCACGTTGGGATGAAATTAGGCGCAGCGTAATTATTTTCATGGCAAGGTTTGATTTCGAGATCGTGGGCGGGACGCCCACGCGACAGCCGGCGGGACGCCGGCGCTACAAAATCATCATGTTTTCATGGCTAGGGCTGCGTTTCCGAGCAGAAATTACAGCGCATCGGCCAACTGTTGTACCCGCAAGGGCGAGGTCAGAACGCACATTTGGCGAACCGTCTGCGACATTGCCGAGTACTGTTCGGCTACGTTCGAGGCGTATTCGGTCCATTCATGAGCATGCAACGTCTGCAAAATCAGAGTTCTTGAGATAGCGGCATTGATCAGGAGGCATTCGCGGCGAACGTCACGGATCGCCTGCTCAAGCTGAACACTCTTTGCGGATGGTGAGTGTGAGGTAAACGCAAGAATAGCGGACACATTGCGCTTGATGCGTTTCAATTCGGCGCGAACATTGGCTCTAATGTCCGAGTGAATTTCGCTTTCCTCTATATGTTCAATGCGTGAAATCAGCTGCTCGATCGAGGTCACCTCGGATTCCCAATGATCAAACACGTTGCACCTCCATGCAAATTTGACGCGGGCCCTGCAAGACCGCATAACACTCTCGGTTGAACGCGTTCTCAACCATCACGGTCTTTTGTTCCGCGATGCATGCTGCGCATCGTCAACCACATTAGCAAAATTTCCTAACATAGCCCGAATTTCTTTTATCTGTTCAGAAGTCGGAACAGACCTGGGTACGTCGGCGGCTTGGAAGTAGCTCGTCCAAACCAGGCACGCTGCCAGAAAAGCCAGCATGTCTAACAGCCAGATTGGGCTAAACGGCGGAAGCCGGAGCTGGGTTACAGCCGTGGTTACCGCCACGTCCGCCACCAGATAGATCAGGAATCCGACTCCAATGCCGTACACGCGATGCCGCCACGGAATGCCGAAGTAACTTGAGAAGAGTGCAACAAAAACGAACACGGCACACAATATCCACGAAACAACCTGATCCATGGCCCTCGCGAACGTCATCCACGCGGTTGGCTGTGCCCCAGGATTGAGAACTGCAAATGCGATCGCTGCGACCGCAACAAGGGCCGTAGCCTGGGAAAAATGCTTCATGGTGTTCCTGGGCAGCGCATCGAACGGGTGGAACAGCCGATGGAGCACCTCGAGTACGATTGCAATCAGAATAGCCAGTTGCGGTGCATAAGCGATCCACTTGACCGGCTGATAGAGGGGCAGGTTTGTGCGCGCAACGTAAGACAACACCAGCGAACGCGCGACACAGAAGAACACAAATCCCGAGAATGCAGGATATTCGCGATACGCCTTGCGAAACAGCAGTAGCGCTCCGAGGCAGCTCTCGGCAAGGATCACGGCGATCCAAACGGCATTGAATATCTGTTGCTGATGAGGAATCACGGGCCGCCTTCCTTTCCAGAATGGCGGCCCATTGAAGCTCTAGATACTACCGCGCCGGAGGCTTGGGCGTTGGGATTGGGTTCGGAATGGGGAGCGGCACAGGCGCGCCCGGATCGCCACCGCAGCAAGGTTGCGCCGTCAAGATGTTTGTTGCTGAAGCATGGGTGTAGTAGCCGGATGTTCCGAGACTGAGGACAACGATCATAGCGAGAATTATGCGAGTTTTCACCGGGGCTCCTCAATGGCGATTTGCCATGGCTGGAGCTTACCCGGACGTTCGTCTGGCGAACTTTAGGTTCGATTTTGTTACGATTTCGGAACACGCATACTCCGACACAACACTTCCCCGCGGCGCGATCCTTTACCTCACCGCTCTCATTCGAGTTTGAACAGGGCGACATTTCGGCCAACTCTTAACGAAAACTATTTTTGCTTTGAAGTGGATGTGTGTCGGGCACCCAGACGCATAGCAAGTCCAACGACCTGGCCGATAACTTCCACCTCCTGTGGATAACGGAGAGTGCGCACGGGTTCCGGTGAAAGAGGATGCGGCTGCAACGTTATCGATCCATTTTGCAGCGAACACCAGCAGCATCTGTAACCTTCGCGGGTCTCCACAAAATAGAGCGGACGATCATACTCGGACTGCCAATTTCCCTCGGCCACCTTATCTTTTGATTCGTCGATTTGGACGAACGTGCCAGGCGGAAGGATCGGGTGCATCGTAAGATCCTCTGTCCCAATATATCCGTAGCTGTACTTAGGGTTGGCAAACTGATGCAAATAGGTCAGAGGGACCACGCCCCATTGCTCGATTGCAGGCCCCAGGTTTGTCGTGCGGACGGGATCGAAAGCGGGGTTCATGGCGACCGGAATTCGAGCCTCCGTTGCGCAATTCGTGACGTGGACCAGATGGGACGACGGTACGCTCACCAGACCGATGATCGTCGACCGCTTTGCCTAGATCAATTCCATACCAACCGAGTAGATCGCGTAAGTCCGCGCGATAAATCACGGACAGCGAGTAAAAACGATACGCGCTGGGCACAACCATTTTGTTTTCGATTTCAAACAGGCGGCTCAAGGGGAGCAGAAAGCATCGATTCTTGCGCTTTTCCGCAATTAGAGTGCTTGCTGCTTCAACGTCGCGCACGGTAAGGCCAAGTCGCTCCCGTAAAGCGCGAATTCTTTTTCCTGCTTCCAAGACCCGATCCTCTGTTGGTTTGCCATGCCGCACATCAGTATGGGCTATTGTAGCTTGGCGGACTGCGTTGTGCCTGTTACGTCTATCGCTTCGCCTCGGTTCACCGATATTCAGATATGTCGGGCCGCGACAGGAAATCACGATACCGATGATCTTCAGGCAAACACTTTGTTGCGAACTTCCAGCGAGTATAGTTTGACGCTGCTCCGTTGGGTTGCTATTATCACAGTGCGGGGTGGAGCAGTCCGGTAGCTCGTTGGGCTCATAACCCAAAGGTCGTAGGTTCAAATCCTACCCCCGCAACCAAAGACATCATATTGATTATCAAGGGGAACCGGAGCAAACGGTTCCCCTTTGCGCTTGCCTGCGGCTGGAAACCGGTGCGCCCTCGACCTCGCCCCCTTTCATCGTTGTCAAACATTCGTGCCAGTGCTAGTGTCCCAACGACTTGCGGTGGCGGTTCTCTGGATACAACAAAGCCCTCGTAAAAACGAGAGCTTTGTGAGGCACGTTGCCAACCGATCCTGTTACGATAAGGCGTTTTCTATTTGAACCTGGTTGCGATCAACCCTGCAACTTTGCGAGAAGGTCGGTAGGATGAACTGGTTTTGCTAGAATCTCGAATTCGTGCCCCTCGCGGCGCGCCGTTTCAAGCAGATCCGCGGTAGCAGCCTGCCCCGAGAAGAGCAGTATCTTGCAGTCAGGCAGAAATTCCCGGATGCTGATGGCGGCTTCAATCCCGTTCATATCGGGCATGATCACGTCGCTGATAATCAGTTCCGGACGCAATTCACGCGCCTGCTCGACCGCCTGAGCACCGGTGTAAACGGGCAGCGCCTCATAGCCATGCTGGTTGAGGATCATCGCCAAAGTGTCGGCGATCACGCGTTCGTCATCCACGACCAGTACCTTGGGCTTTTTGACGTCCATAGCGCTCCTTTGAATGCCCTGAGCAACAGTTCTGATTATACCCGAGCGGGCAGGATGGCAAGAGTGTTAGCAGGAAGTAAGCGCAAAAGGAATCTGGAAAGTAAAACTCCCGCCGCTGCGTTCTGCCGCGCAATTCGTATCGAAGAACTTGATCTGAAGCAGCACCAACGCGCATCAAAGACGTGGCGAGGCGACGGTATGCGTTCCGGTAACGCAGTAGCCGAATTCAGGCATGGGCCTTAATACCTTTGGAATGGCGGCGAATCAAACGTGCGGTGTATGATCCTTGTTTGCTGAATTGGATCGAGGAATACAACAGGACAGCAGCTCAGCCGCATCTACTTAATTGCGGCCTAAATAAAAAGAATTGACTATAACCAAGAAAATATTGGCCACCGGACTCTCGGAAGCAGAGGCGATTGATCGGGCAAAGCAGGGTGATGCGCAGTGTTTTGAGTTGCTCTATGGACTCCACAAGCGGCGCGTGTACTCTCTGTGCCTGCGAATGACCGGGAACACCGCGGAAGCGGAAGATCTGACGCAAGAAGCTTTTTTGCAGCTATATCGTAAGATCAGCACGTTTCGCGGAGAGTCGGCCTTCTCGACCTGGCTGCACCGATTGGCTGTAAATGTGGTGCTGATGCACCTTCGGAAAAAAGGCCTGCCGGAAGTGTCTCTCGAAGAGACGATGGAACCACAGCAGGAGGACGGTCCGAAAAAGGACATCGGCGCGCGAGACAACGTACTGGCGGGATCGATTGACCGGGTAAATCTGGAACGCGCGATCGAGAGTTTGCCCCCGGGGTATCGCATCATATTCGTGTTGCATGACATCGAAGGTTATGAACACAACGAAATTGCCGAGATGATGGGGTGCAGCATCGGAAACAGCAAGTCGCAACTGCACAAGGCTCGCATGAAATTGCGTGACCTGCTCAAGATAACGAGAGCCGAAAAGGCCATGAGACGGTGAGCGGGCAAGGGGTAACGATGTCGGGAGAGAGAGGAACCATGACCTGCGCGGAATTCCAAAAGGTTCTGCCATTCATTATTGAAACCGGCGGGAATGCCGAGCAAGACGCACACCTCCAGTCGTGCCACATCTGTTCGGACCTCGTTGCGGATCTAAGATATATTGCCGAAGCGGCCAAGTTGCTGGTTCCCATGGAGGAACCGAGCGCAAAGGTTTGGAACGGCATCGAGAAACGCCTGGAAAAAGAGGGTTTGCTCGGCCCAACTGGACACGGAAAGCGTCTCCGCACCGGAGGGATACTCTAGGATAGAACGGCGCGGCGTGCCCTGCGCTCAGTAGGCGTGCGTCCCGACGATATGCTTTTTTGCACTGTGATCTACACTAATCATCTTACTTCCGCTCCGTAATCACGTAGTTCCCGTGTAAATACTTGCCAAGCTGCCGCTTCATACGGGAGTATCGAAGCAGCACAATGAGCGACCAAACGTCCGAGAATGCCGCAATGACCAGCCATACAGGAGTGAAGCCGGCTCTTTTTCTTGTCGGCTTCATGGGCGCCGGCAAGAGTTCGGTGGGCTGCGAACTTGCCCAACGCCTGGGCTGGGCGTTTGTCGATCTGGACGATCGCATAGTCGCGCGCGAGGGCCGGGCAATCGCCGAAATCTTCCGATGCGACGGTGAGGCGGAATTCAGGAAAATGGAGTCGCGGGCGCTCCTGGAAGTGATTACCGAAGTACAAAACGGAAATCACATGGTGGTCGCGCTAGGAGGCGGCGCTTACGTGGAGCCCGGAAATGCCGAGGCAATGCGCACGGCGGGATTCCCGGTCGTCTTTCTGGACGGGGCGCTGGAGGAATTGCGCCGACGCTGCGCGTTGCAGGGATCAGAAAGACCTCTGTTTCAGGATGAAGAGCGGTTCCGCCAGCTTTATGAATCGCGCCGCAAGCATTACGTCAAAGCTGACGTAAGGATCGATACGACCGCTCGATCGGTTGAAGCCGTGGTCGAAGAAATTTTGCACGTTTTACCTATGAGCAAGTGAGGTCGGCTGCATGAGGATTTCGAGGAATATTCGCAGCGGTTGCATGGTCGTGACCCTGGTTGCGGCGTGCGTTTCGGTGGGTTTTGCCGGAAAGAAGCAGGAACCAAAGACGGCAAAAGAGCAGACTAAAATCGTGGATTCAGGCTCGTTCGGCATTTTTGTGAACGGCCAACGGGTCGCGACGGAGACGTTCAAGATCGAACAGGGCGAATCCGGCAGCATCGTCAGTTCGGAATTCAAGACTGACGGGGGAAAGGAAAACGCCCGTCAAACCGCTGAACTGCGAATGGATCCTAATGGCGACTTGCGAAAATACAGTTGGCGGGAAGAATCGCCGGGTAAAGGACAAACCACGGTCGAACCCGCGGGCGAATTTGTGATTGAGCGCATCGTTCCCGATGCTCCCGAAAAACCCGTGGAGGTTCCACTATTGGTTTCGATTTCAAGCTCCGTTCTGGATGACTATTTCTTCAGCCAGAGAGAAGTCTTGATTTGGAGATACATGGCGCAGAACTGCGGGGCAACCATTCACTCCGAGTGCTCAATGCCCAAAGTGCCTTTCGGAGTGCTTGTTCCCCGGCAGCGCACTACGGCCTCCGCGTCCGTCGAATACCGCGGAAAGGAAAAAGTCGTCGTTAAGGGCTCTGAAACAACCCTGGATCGTTTCAACCTCAACGTGGAAGGCGACGAATGGGCCGTGTACCTCGACGAGAATTTCAAGATGTTAAAAATCGTTATCCCGGCAGAGAAGACCGAAGTGGTAAGAGACTGAGCGAGCCCCGGATTACAACTGCATGAGCGGGTTTCGCCATCCCAAGTAGCGATTGCCATTTATTGACCAGCGAACAATACGGGTCCTCTTTACAATCCTGCTGATCGCAGCGGTGCTGGGGTTTGTCTATGTCGCCCATACAACTATCGTCGCTTTTCTGTTCGCAATCTTCTTCGCCTACCTCATCGACCCATTGGTCGAGCACGTCGCAAAATGGCTGAAGACTTCCCGCGGCAGAGCCATCGCGATCGTCTATGTCGGGATCTTCGCCTGCCTGGGCGTGTTGCTGGTATCCATCGGGCCCAACATTGTTCGCGAAACCGAAAAGCTGATCAACACGTTGCCCGAACTGTACCAGAAGATCGCATCCGGGCAAATCGCATGGCAACTCGGAATGCAGCACGGATGGAGCCGCGAAACGATCCAGCGCATTCAGCAATTCCTGGCAAGCCACAATGACACGATGGCAGCAATGGCCCGTGATTTTGGAATGCGGTTGGCCGAAATTGGCAAGAACACGTGGTGGCTTGTTATCATCCCGATTCTCGCCGTTTTCTTCCTCAAAGATGGAGCCAAGTTCAGTGCGGCAATCCTGGAGGTATTCGAGCGGCGACGACAGCGCGAATTCGTCCAGGGCGTCATCGACGACATCCACACCATGCTGGCGCGCTTCATTCGCGCGCAACTGATTTTGGCGGCTCTCACCGGCGTCGTATTCAGCATTGTGTTCACGATCATGCGAGTGCAGTACGGATACGTTCTTGGTACTATCGCGGGATTCCTTGAATTCATTCCGGTGGTAGGCCCACTGATTGCTACACTGCTGATCGTCGGCGTTGCGGTGGGAACGGGCTATAACCACATCCTGATTCTGATCCTCGTTCTTGGAATCTGGCGCGTCGTACAGGACTACGTGAACTCACCGCGCATCATGGGCTCGCAAGTCGAACTGCACCCGCTGTTGGCCTTGTTCGGCATTTTGGCGGGAGCGGAGGTCGCCGGAATCATCGGCGTCTATCTTTCGATCCCGCTCATGGCGAGCCTGCGCATCTTATGGCGACGCTGGCAGACTTATGAGGGCAAGCAGCCCGTCATCGAATCTCCTGCCGAAAATCCGGCGCAGCCGATGCGAACAGCGTGAGCAGGAGGGCAGAAGTTCTCCTTCTGCCTGGACGTTTGGTCGGACGATCCGCAATTGAGGTATAATCCGCTCGGCACAAGTTGTGGGTGTACCCGTATGCCTTCCGAAATTTCCGCCCTTGCCTTCCCGATAATCCCACCTGCCGTGAGCGACTGTCCATCCAAACGACCAGGGGGTGAGCTTATGAAGGTATGCGAGTTGCTGGAGATTTTGTCGGAGGCCGATCCGGACGACACGGTTCTATTCGATTCCTCATCGGATTCCTTATTGCTTATATTCGTTCGACCAGGCATGCATCAAACGCTCGAAGACAGCACGGCTTCAGCTGTGGGAGAGGAGGATTTTTTGCGCGCGATGCACATCCAGTGGTAAAGCAGTTGATCCCGCGCTGCCGCGAAAACGTTATTGCCAGCCTCGCCAAGGAATCATTCTCGCATTGGAGGTTTTAACATGGCTGACGTTCGACGTGGTGAGGCAGCAGTTGCAGCAACGGAAGCACAGATCGCCGTCCACTGGAAAGAAGAAGAGTACATCTTGCCGCCGCCAAAATTCATTGGCCAGGCTAATCTCACCGATCCCGCGGTGAATGAGCGTTTCAGCGAAGAGAACTTCCCGGAATGCTACCGGGAGTATGCCGATATGCTCTCGTGGGACGAATACTGGAAGACAACGCTGGATACCAGCGATCCCCCGTTCTGGAAATGGTTTGTCGGCGGGAAACTCAACGTCTGCTATAACTGCGTGGATCGCCATCTGGCGAAGTACAAGAACAAGGCTGCGATCATGTTCGTCCCCGAACCCGAGTCGCAGGCGCACGTTGCGATCACCTACCAGGAACTATATGTTCGCGTGAACGAAGTGGCGGCGCTGCTGCGCGACTTTTGCGGGTTGAAGACCGGCGACCGTGTCACGATCCACATGCCAATGATTCCCGAACTGCCCATTACCATGTTGGCCTGCGCCCGTTTAGGCGTCATCCACTCGGTCGTCTTTGGCGGGTTCAGCGGCGAGGCCTGCGGAAGAAGAATTGCCGATTCCGGAAGCCGGGTGTTGGTCACGGCGGACGGCTATTACCGCAGTGGCAACCTGGTGGACCATAAGTCCGCCACCGTGGAAATTGCCATCGACACGGCACGCAGCGAGGGACAGGAAGTAGAAAAGGTCCTCGTATGGCGGCGTGAGGCAGGAAAGAACGCTTCCGCGGCAACCATGATCAAGGGGCGCGACTACTTCGTGGACGACGTTCTCAAGGACTTCGCCGGCAAAAGAGTCGATCCTGTTTCCATGGACGCCGAGGCTCCGCTCTTCCTGATGTACACCAGCGGCACCACCGGCAAGCCGAAGGGATGCCAGCACCGGACCGGCGGCTACTTGGCTTACGTGACCGGCACATCCAAGTACATTCAGGACATCCATCCCGAGGACGTGTACTGGTGCATGGCCGATATTGGCTGGATCACGGGCCACTCCTACATCGTGTATGGGCCTCTTGCACTGGCGGCCACCAGCGTGATCTACGAGGGCGTGCCGATTTACCCGGATGCGGGGCGGCCGTGGAGGATTGCCGAGCGGCTGGGCGTCAACATCTTCCACACCTCGCCGACCGCAATCCGGATGCTGAGGAAAGCGGGCCACGACGAGCCGAAGAAATACAACCACCACTTCAAGCACATGACGACCGTCGGCGAACCGATCGAGCCGGCGGTGTGGCATTGGTACTACGACGTCGTGGGCAAGGGCGAGGCCGTGATCGTGGATACGTGGTGGCAAACCGAGAACGGTGGTTTCCTCTGCAGCACGAAGCCAGCGCTGGATCCCATGAAGCCGGGGAGCGCGGGGCCGGGTGTGCCGGGGATTTACCCCATCATCTATGACGAGGACGGCAACGAAGTCCCCGCCGGTTCGGGGAGCGCAGGAAACATTTGCATCAGGAATCCCTGGCCCGGGATCATGCAGACCATCTGGGGAAGCCACGAGCGCTTCGTCCAGCAGTACTACACCAGGTACTGCAAAAACGACAAGAGCAAGGACTGGCACGATTGGCCGTACTTCGCCAACGACGGCGCGGTGCACGCTGCGGACGGATACTTCCGCATTCTGGGCCGAGTGGACGACGTGATCAATGTCGCCGGACACCGCCTCGGAACGAAGGAACTCGAGTCAGTCTGCCTCACCGTTCCGGAAGTGGCCGAGGCTGCGGTTGTGCCGGTGATGGACGAAATCAAGGGCCGTCTGCCGGAGATTTACGTCGCCTTGAGGCCGGGCATCGAACCAAGCAAGGAAATAGAGAACAAGGTCATCGCCGCCCTTGAAACTCAGATCGGCAAAATCGCGCGGCCCCGAGCCGTCATCATTGTGCCGGACATGCCGAAGACCCGGTCGGGCAAGCTGATGAGGCGGGTGCTGGCCTCGATCTCAAACGAGAAGGACACGGGAGACATCTGCTACCCTTGCCAATCCCGATATCGTTTCGCTGATTCGGGAAATGGTCCAAGGCAAAAGAGTCGCCTAGTGCAGCAACACGTGCGGTGACCGGGTCAGAAATGATCCGGTCACCACACATGCTTTAACGGCTGCTCACGAAGGCAGTCTGGAAGGATTTGCGACCTTCGTAGTCGCTGCTGAGTTCGGGGCGGAGTGGCTCGAATTATTGAGCTTTTGGGGGCAAACCCGGAGGGCGGATAACGCTCCAATGAAAATCTTGCTGCGCTTTTGTGCCAGCGAGGCTTCTAAGCGCCAAGTGGCGCGGAACTTGGGTGGAGGTCCCCGAATGAAAAAGATGTTGGTAGTAGCCGTGTTCATGCTGGCGGCGCTGGCCTGGGCGGCACAGCAGCCCGGCGGCGTAGAGGAACGGAGCGGTGGCCAGGCCACTTCCCCGAGTTCGCAGGTACCGGACACGAGTCAACCGCGACCGTCAACGCCCGGCACTGCTGACCAGGCGCCCCAGACCGGCGCGCAACCCGGTGCGCAACCCGGGTCCCCGGCGGCGAACGAACCCATCACCGAGGGCTGTCTGGGCGGCAGCTATCCGAACTTCACCATCACGGACAAGGCTGGCACGACCTACAAGCTGAATCTGCCTCCGAACGCCGATTCGTCAACGCTGGTGCCACACATTGGAGAATCAGTGCAGGTGATGGGTGAGGTAAAGGACACTGGCAAGGCCGCCTCGATCGATGTGAGCAAGATCGGCAGAGGGACGGGAACGTGCCAGGCTAGCGGTCCGAGCGGCGCGCAGCCACCGCCGAAACAGTAAGTGCGTGGCCAGTTGTGGTTGAGAATTCCTGCAAAAGCGGGGATTCTCGATCGCGTCGCGGACAAAGACTAACAGCGCGCGGGTGGGATTCCCCCGAATCCAAGAATCATTTGCATGTCTGGAGATGCTGCCGGGCCGCGGCGCGAACCGCATTGACCATTCCCATCAGGCCGAGGGATTTGCCCATCGAGAGCTCCCGGCCAAAAATGCGGTAAACCACGTCCGAAGGCACATCGATAACCTCTTCCAGGGGCACGCCGGAGAGCGAATCCGCAAGAATGCGAGCCAGCGCCATGGCAGAAATTCCTTGCGGATTTTCCACGGCAAAATGGTATTTCAAAGTGCCGTCCGAGTTCGGTTCCGCCCAGACATATGCCTCCGATTCGCAGCCTGGAACACGGCGTTCGGCGGAGTAAGGCCGGGTGGCAATGTGCTCTGGAACGCCCCGAAAGCGTTTCGCCATGTTGACCAGTATCTCTATGCGATCGCCACGGTCGAGAGGTTCCAGAGTCCCCAGGATGCGCTCGAAGCGCTCAGGCAGCAGCTTCATGCCGCTCCTCGACACTCGGATTCTCGATCGGCACTTGGACGAGATTGCCCCACTCCGTCCAACTGCCGTCGTAATTCTTCACTGTGGAGAAGCCGAGCAGGTAGGTCAGCACAAACCATGTGTGGCTGCTCCGCTCTCCAATTCGGCAGTAGGCGATCACGTCATCTTGGGGGCGAAGGTGGTTCTCCTCGCTGTAAAGTTTCCGCAACTCAGCGGCGTCCTTAAAGGTGCCGTCCTCCTGATTGATGGCGCGTCCCCAGGGTATGCTTAGCGCCCCCGGAATGTGGCCGCCACGCAGGGCTCCCTCGTTGGGATAGTCCGGCATGTGCAACCGCTCGCCGGAATACTCTTCGGGGCTGCGGACGTCCACCAGCGGGAGCCTTCGTTCCACGTGTTGGAGCACTTGGTCGCGGAACGCCCGGAATCGCGTGTCATCGCGCTCAGGCGCTTGATACTGCGCCGGAGGATACTGCGGAACCTCGCGCGAGAGCGGTCGATTCTCGTTGATCCACTTCTGCCGGCCGCCATCCATGACTCTGGCGTTGGTGTGTCCGAACAGCTGTAGCACCCAGAACGCGTAGGTTGCCCACCAATTGTTCTTGTCTCCGTAGAGGACAATGGTGGTGTCGCGGGTCGCCCCGATGCGTCGCATCAGCTTCTCGAAGCCCGCCCGATCCAAATAGTCTCGGCGAACCGGATCATTCAGGTCGCGCGTCCAATCGATCTCCACCGCGCCGGGGACATGGTTGGAGCTGTACAACAAAGGATCTTCGTCCGATTCAGCAATGCGAACCTTCGGGTCGTCCAGGTGTTTTTGCACCCACTCGGTCGAGACCAGAACTCCTGCGGTGGTGTAGCCACGCTCTTCAATGCTCTTGCTCATATCTTCTTCTTCCTCCCGCCAATTACTTAAACTGATGTGGACTCGCACGCTGTGGATGCAGCGGTTCCGGGACAGCCCGCAGATGGGGCAGTAACCACAGTTGTTACCGGATACCGCCCGGCTGCATAATGATTGGTTTGGTGACGTCAAAATCCGAGCACTACAACCAATTTCGCCAACGTTTCATCTGCGGGAGAGTTGTGCCATATAATGAAGGGCTTAAATATATGATTCGTGAGGATATTCTTCAGAGCTTCCCGGACCTCTTCGGAATGAAAACGGTGAACGGCCGAGAGGTCAATGTCGAAGAGACGATCGCCACCCTCACACGAGAACTGCGCCCCGAGATTGCCGCGGCCTTAACGGCTCGCCACGCGCTCTTGCAGTCCTCTGCGCCGGTCAGAAAGAAATACGCGTGGCCCGCCTGGGAGGAGACATTTGGGGACGCGACAGGTCGGTCCTGGTCCTTCCGCCAAATCGTCCAAGGCCTGATCGACAACTTTCTCGACCGGGACAGCCAGTGGCGCTGGCGGCTCAATGATGAAGTGCCTATCCCCAAGGACGCCCATCCGTTAAAGAACCCCGGACTGGAACTCACCGGGCCGTGGCACCCACTGGACATGGCATTCAACGCTTTGAACAGCCCGGCGCCGATGAATATGCCGGATTTTGAAGACGCCTCCCCGCCGCATTTCCAGCCCGACGGCACTCCGACGAATCAGCCTGTGGGGATTCTTGCGGCTATGCAGAACGCCAAAGACATTTTCGAAGGCCGCTGGGCTGACCGTCCCTATGAAGTGTCTAAGAAAGGCAAAAAGCGCTCTTACAAGATCAATGCTTCTCCCGCGCAGTGGCCTACCCGACTCGTTCGTCCACCCAGCATCCACGTCCGCTATGACCATTTCATTGTGGACGACCAGCCGGCACCCGGTTTGATCGTCATTGCGGTGTTATGGATCGTTAACAATTACGAGTCTCTCCGTGGCGCAGGTACGGGCGTGTATTTCTACATTCCGAAGCTGCAAACGCCTCAGGAAGCCCTGATTGTGGAGAAGCTTCTGGCGCGACTGGAAGGCATCATCGGCGTCGAGCCTGGCACCATGAAGATCAAGATGCTGTATGAGGAAGGAAACGCGGGGCGGACGCTGGCGGCGATTGCCTGGGTACTGCGGCGTCGGCTGCTCGGAACGAACGTCGGCCGCTGGGACTACCTGGGCAGCCTCATTGAGATGTGGAAGGACGACCCAGAGGGCATTTTCCCCGATCCGCAGACAATCGGCATGGCGTCGCCGACCATGATCGCCTATCAGCGGTACAACGCCCTCATGATGCTCATGGCCGGGATGAAGAACGGCGAACTCAGTCAGGGGGCTCCCATCGGCGGGATGGCGGCGGTCATGATCTATCAACAGGGTGACGCCTACGGCCGATCGAGGTACAACCCGCTGGCGTTGCGCGCGATGGTTATCGACAAGCTGCGCGAGCGTTTGCTGGGCCTGATATTTGTGCCCGAGGAGCCGCTGGCGGCAGGTCAGCAGCCGACCCTGGATGACATCCTTGCAAAACGGGTCAAGGGGCGGCTCTACGATGCCTATCGGCAAAGCTGGGTGGCGAGTCCGGAACCGGCCTACGTGGCCGCCGGCAACAATCCCCTCCGGGCTGCTGTCGATCAATTGGAAGCGATGCTCAATGCGCCGCAAGAGACCGTGGACGTAAAAGGTAAACCTGTGCCGACTGTCGCCAGCGGTCTCAGCGACGCGGAGCGCGCTTTGCTGCAATCGCGCGGCGTGTTGAACTCCCAGGGCAAGATCACGCCCTGGGTCGTCACCAAGGATTCGCTGGACGCGCCAGAGAAACTGTTCACGCAAAAACTTTGGGACGACATCTATAGCGTGCCAAAGGGTGACATTACTATCGAGCACATTCAGCATGCGTTCTACATGGCGGCGAACTACGGCTTCCAGATCTTGAACGGCAACTTCGCGGCGGCCATCGACGACTACGAGCTCAAGCTGCGATTCATGAATGACCTTGCCACTTACCGCATCAATGTCTCGTGGTTATGGACCCTTGTGCAACACGAGGCCACCATTACGAGGGACGGCTACCTCAAGCGGCCAGAGCTCACCGAGGATGGAGTCGAACTGTCGGCGAACGCCGAACCGATCAAGGCCGGTACCCGCTTTACCCGCGAACTGTTCGCGAAGGTGTGGAACTATCACAACGAATGGACAGCGGCGTTCTTCGCGGAACTGGATCGGCGCGGCGACCCGGGCCGCTTTGACCGTAGCAAGGCGGCTGTCATCATGGAACTGTTGATGCGGCAGATGATTTCGCCTCGCTACATCCAGCATAGCGCCCGCGTGCTGTTTGTTGTGGGTCAGGCGAACCAGCAAGAGCGTACGCAGCTCCTGGACGCGATCTTCGATCTATCCCGCGAGGAACTTGTTAAGCGAGTCGACGGTGGCAGCGTGAACAGGGCCACGGTGGCCGCGTACGACTATATCTACGACATCTTTCCGGGCAGCGAAGCAGAGCAGCGTCAGACGGTTCGATCACGCGGAACGCCGGTCGCCTCAGATTGATCGGGACGTCTTCCTCTGTCGCTGGCGGCGCGCGCCGTTAGCGATCCGACGAAGTTTCGGGGGGCGAAATCATCTGCGCCCCCCGATTCTTGCGGTCGTTACTGCGCGGCGCTAAAGACGCGGACGTAGTCGATGTACATCTTCTGCGGCCATACGGTGGTAGCATCCGGGGCGCTCGGCGAAACACCGCCGATGGCGAAGTTGAGGATGATATCGAACGGATGGTCGTTGTACGGCCAGGCCGCCTTTGTGTTGCTGGCGGGGGTGAAGGTCGTCCCGCAGCGATTATCGTCCACGTAGAACGTGATTGAATCCTTGGCCCACTCGATCGCGAAGGTATGGAAGTCATCCGCGAACCTCTGCCCATTCATTACCGCAGCCGAGCAAGTGTTGGGATTGGAGCCGGATGTAGTTCCGTCCGCGTACGTCCGGTGAATATTGCTGTACACGATGGTGGCATCCTGCGAGAAATGCTCCATGATGTCGATCTCGCCGCAGGAGGGCCAGTTGTTCAACGGCGGGGTGCAATTGGTGCCGTTGCCAAGCATCCAGAAGGCGGGCCACACGCCTCTCCCATACGGCAGTTTCATCCGGGCTTCGTAGCGACCGTAGGGCGGCGTCAAGTAGGTGGTCTTGATGCGCGCAGACTTGTAGTAGTACGTCCCCGAACCGTTGGGGCACGTAAACCCAGCAGGCGTGTAAGTACCCGTGATCACCATGTTGCCGTTTCCGTCTTCGGACACGTTGTTGGGGTCATTGGTGTAGCACTCCAGTTCTGCGTTGCCCCAACCGCCGCCGCCCAGGTCGTATTGCCAGTAAGTCGGGTTGGGCTGTGTGCCCGCAGCGTCGTTGAACTCATCAGACCAGGAGAGCACCCATGCTGTTGAGAATGCAGTCATGGCGCTGGACTGAGTGGCGCCACTGGTTCCGACGACGGAGAACGTGTTGATTCCACCCGGAACCGTGGCTACGGTCATCAAGGTCATCGTAGCCGCAACTGGCGTCGAGTTGGAGATGGTCACCGCTGCCGGGTTGAAGGTCGCGGTAGTTCCGGAGGGCAAGCCGCTGGCGCTGAGGGTGACAGTACCAGTGAAGCCGCCTACCGGCGTAACCGTGATGGCATATGTGAGGTTATGTCCGGGAACGACGGTCGTATTGCCGGCAACGGCAGTGAGGGCAAAGCCGGGTGCGGCTGCCGCGGTGGCGCTCGCCTCTCCCGAGGCCGGCCCCTCTCCGGCCAAGTTGGAGGCGCTAACGACGTAGTAGTAGGTCAGGTTGTTGAGCGCCGTCGCGTCGTTGAATAGGGTGCTGGTCACGTTGTTTGCAATGGAAGTATATCCACTACCGGAAGTAGTCGAACGATACACGTTGTAGCTCGACGCGCCTGCGACGGAGTTCCAACTGAGGTAGTTCGACGCGTTGCCGCCCGCCGCCGCCAACCGGGTTGGGGCGAACGGCGCCACCGGGGTCGCCGAAAAGACTTCGACGCCGTTGACCATCGGACTTCCCGCGCCGCCGTTGTTCACAGCCACGGTGATAGTGCCGGTTGGATCGGCTGTAACGGGGAACTCCTGGGCGATCGCGATGTACTGGCCTCCGGCATTGCCGGCTATGTCCCAGTTCGACAACACCGAGTTCCCGTTAATGCTGACGCTGACCTTTCGGGGATCGCCAGGCGCGCCATGCCAGTTGTCGGCAAAATGCAGCCGGACGTTGTAGGCACCGCTTGGGCTCAAGTTCGGGAGAACATAGCTGAAGTACGGGCTTGCTCCGAACCAGCGCATCGTCTGGTAGACGGCCTGGGGAGCCGGTGCAGGTACTTGGGAGACATCCACGATGTTTCCAGCTTGCCTGGTGCTGCCTGCCACTGAATAGTTGTCGGCGGCCCAGGTGCCTACCGCGCCGCCGCCCGCATTGATCTGATAGACGGGATACAGGTGTGGCCTGGCGCCTGCTTCGTTCGAATAACCGCTCTCACCGCCGTCGCCCACACTGGTAACGACATAGTAGTAAGCGTTGCCGTCGGCGACCGCGTTATCCGAATACATCGTCGTATTCGCGGGAGCGCTGAAAATCTGCGTGTACGGTCCGCCTTGTGCCGCGGAGCGCAGCACGTTGTAGCCGGTTGCGCCCAGAGAGGATGTCCAGCTCAGGCTGATTGTGTTGAGGTCAGACCCGACCGCGACCAGGTTCGTCGGGGCTGCTGGCGGGTTCGCCCCTGAAGGCTGGACGGTCAGCGTGACGTAGGCCCGGTGGAAGAACTCCTTGTTCATGCCCGTGATCGTCAACGGGAATGTGCCAGTTGGGGTGGAGTTGTCCGTTGCAATGGTAAGTGTTGACGAACCGGAGGCGTTGGGCACCGTGAGATTGCTGAAAGAAGCCCTCGCGCCGGCGGGCAGACCGTCCACATTCATTACGACGGTTCCGTTGAAGCCGTTGAGAGATCCGACGTTCGCAGTAAAGATGGTGGTGCCGCCCTGGACCACGGTCTGCGAATTCTGCATGCTATCCACCGTAAAGTCACCGGGGGCGGTAACGGTCAGTGCCACGGTGGTGCTGTGAACAGTTGTGCCGCTGGTTCCGATGATTGTGATGGTATAGGGACCTGGCGTCGTCGTGAATGTAGTTGGGATGGTCAAGGTGGCAATACCCTGACCGCTGATGGAAGTTGGACTAAAGTTGGCGGTGCTTTCGGACGGCATCCCGCTTGCGCTCAGGTTGATAGTGCTGACAAAGCCGTAAAGGCTTCCGATGTTCACCGAGACGCTCGCGCTGTTGCCCTGCACCACGGACTGTGAAGGCGGTGTGGCGGAGACAGTGAAGTCCGGAACTCCGATCACCATCAGGGTGACTGGCGAGCTCCGGACAATTGCGCCGCTCGTACCCGTGACCGTCAGCGAGTACGTTCCAGGAGTTGGCTCCAGGATGGTCAGGGTGGAGTAGCCCGTCCCGTCGACGGTAGCCGGACTAAAGCTGTAGGCCCCGTCTGCCGCCATACCGGAGAGGCTCAAGTTCACGGACGGAGAGCCGTTCACAGGCACGACCTTGACCGTGTACAGGGCAGCGCTTCCCTGTGAAATCGTCTGCGGTGTGCCGCTGACGAGAAGGCTGAAGTCGGCTCCCGCGTTGGTGATCGTAGCGGGCGAGGCCTCGTTCGAGCCCAGGCCTTCTCCCGCCGCACTGACGGCCGAGACCACGTAGTAGTACGGAACTCCGTAGGTCGCGCTCGCGTCCGTGTAGTTGGTCGAGCCTACGCCCGTGGCAATGGTCGTATACGGGCCGCCGCTGGTGGTAGCTCGTTTGACGTTGTAACTGGTGGCATCCAACGGACCAGTCCACGAGAGTTGGATGTCCGTCGCACTCGGTGTCGCCGCCAGGAGTGTCGGTGCAACCGGTGGCGCCGGCAGAATCTCAATTGCGTTAAAGAAGGGGCTACTCTTCGTTCCCGCTCCGTGGAGGAACTGGATCTTGATTGTGCCGGTGCCGTCAGCCGTGGCCGGGAATTCCCTGACGAAAGGCTTGAATCGGCCGTCCGTCGATCCGAAAATCGTCTTCGACGTGGCAAAGACGTCGAAGGTGTTGGTTGGGGTGCTGTCTGTGCCACCCAGTACATAGTGGCCGTTGATTGTTACGCCAAAAATTCTGCAGTCCTGGCTGGTCGGGCTGGCAGGACACGCCACCGTACGCCAGTTCTCGCTGAAATGCAGCCGGACGATGTAGTTGCTGCCTGGGTTGAGGGCTGCATAGGTAGACGTGAGGTCGTTCGGGTTCGCTGCATAGAACACTTGCTGATAGATTCCGTAGCCGCCAGTTGGGAAAGTGGCTGGAGCCGGGGCTATCGCTTTGCTCAAATCTTCAACCGTCGTGTTGCTGACTGCGTTGATGTTGGGACCAGCGGTCACGCTGGCGTAGGGCGATCCGAATGAGAAAGCTGTGTACGGTGCGATCGAGGTTGTTGTGCCACCGTTTGTAGGTTGCGATGCCACGCTGACCTGATACTTAGCTGAGACAGGGGTCGCGTAGGCTTCGTTGGAGTACCCGCTGGTTCCATTGGCACCCACAGCCTGGACAACGTAGTAGTACTCGGTGCCCTTGATTACGCCACTATCGTTGTAAAGGCCGTAGGTATTGAGGTCGACGTCATTCACATATGTCGCGGTGATGCCATTGGCGTTCAGTTTCGTGTAGGGGCCGCCACTGGTGGTCGCGCGCAGCACGTTATAGCTGGTTGCACCGGTTGCAACGCTCCAAGTCAGACCGACTTGCGATCCAACCGAGCCTACCGCGCCATCCGGATGCGTCGTCAGGTTTGCCGGCGCAGCCTGGAGCGGAGCGGAGAGCGTCACGGTCGCGGTGCCGGTCTTGGTGTTGTCCGCAACGGAGGTCGCGGTGACCGTAACCGTGCTGCCAGTCGGGATGTTGGCGGGCGCGGTGTAGAAGCCGCTGGTGCTGACGCTGCCGCAATCCGAACCCGTGCAGGTTAGCGACCAGATCACGTCCGTGTTGCTGCTACCCGTGACCGTGGGCGTGAACTGTTGCGTGCCGGCTACCCCCAGCGAGGCCGTGGTCGGCGAGAGCGATACCGCGACGACGGGCACATAAATCAGCGTGACGGTCGCCGTCGCGGTCTTGCTGCTGTCGGCGCTAGATGTGGCGGTCACGGTAACGGTATCGCTAGCGTTGAGGGTCGCCGGCGCGGTGTAAAGGCCGTTGCCGTCAATCGTGCCGCAATTGCCGGTGTTCGTGCAGGACAGAGTCCAGTTGATGCCGTAGGTTCGTCGTGCCCGTGACCGTGGGCGTGAACTGTTGCGTACCGCCGGCGCCCAGCGACGCCGTGCTCGGCGAGACAGAAACCGCGATCACGGGCACCAGTGTTACAGAGGCTGTCGCGGTCTTGCTGTTGTCGGCATGGGACGTTGCCGTCACCATAACCGTATCGGCTACGTTGAGCGTTGTCGGGGCGGTGTAGAGACCGGCGTTAATGGTGCCGCAGTTGCCGGTGTTCGTGCAGGACAGCGTCCACGTGACGGCAGTATCGCTGCTACCTGTCACAGTGGCTGTGAACTGCTGGGTGTTGCCCGCGGTCAGAGATGCCGTCGTGGGTGTAAGCGAAACCGAAATCGGTTGAGCGCTTCCCGCCACCGGCACCAGCGTGATTCTGGTCGTGGTGCTCTCGGTCGGATACGCGTTTGATGTAGCCGTGACCGTGACCGTATCAATGTTCGTGATGCTCGACGGTGCGGTGTAGAGGCCGCTGGCGTCAATCGTGCCGCAATTGCCGGTGTTGGTGCAGGATAGCGTCCAGTTGACGCTCTGGTCGCTGGCGCCCGCGACCGTGGCCGCAAGCTGCTGCGTCCAACCAGCATCAAGTATGGCGGCGCGAGGCGTTACCGCCACCGTGATCGTTGGATTAAGAACAAACGTTGTGACCGAGTACGCCGGGATCGAGATCGCAAATCCACCACTACTGATGTTCACGGTCGCAATCTTCTGAGGATCCGTCGGCACATATTGAGGAGTGCTCGTGCCTACGGTACCGGTGCGCTGCCAGACATCGGCGGTGCCGTTGGTGTATCCGGTCAGGGCAAACGTGACTGTGTGGGCCACGTTGTCTTTGTTGACCGCCACGATGTTCTTCTGGTTATTGGACGCAAAGAAGTCGATGCCGTTCGGCGAGGCTGCGATGGCCGTGCTCGTCGTGACGGCTGTGGTCCCGTAATGGCGGAACAGACCCATGCCGGTGTACATGCCGTAGCCGTAGTAGATCGGCATCGGGTCGTCCACCGCAAGCGCCGGGTAGGGGCTCGACTTGGCAGTCTCGGTGAGGATGCCCAGAGGGCCGTTCTTGTCGGAGTACATCATGCCGCGCACGCCCTGGGTCATCATGTTGCCCAGCGCGGAGGCGGAGTAGAGGGTGTTGAAGAAGTCGTAAGACAGGTTAGCGTCGGTACCGTCCGAGCTGATGTTAAATTCGCCAATCTCGATACCGATCTGATCAGCCTGGGCCTGGGTAAGAATCGCAGGCACCTTGCCGTTGATCTGACCGCGTATCTGGCTCGGGCGCATTCCGTATTTGTACGTATTGGTTGCGCTGTTCAGGTACTGATTGGCCTGGCTCATGGTTGTGGCAGCGCCTGCATCGTACTTGTGGAAGTCCACAAAATTGACGCGGGTGCCACATTCGTTCAGGAACGTATCGATATAGACGCCAGCTCCGCTCGTCGGTCCCGAGTAAGAACCGCCAGTCACGGGGCCGCCGGTCTTGATGTTCGGATCGATGGCCTTCATGGCGTCGTTCAGTTCGATGAACTTTGCGTCATAGGTGGCCGGATTAGTGGCTGGACCGGCGGCGATGCCAGCGAGGTTCGGCTCATTGCCGATGATCCAGTACCGGACGTAGCTGGACAGGGTCGGGTCGGGCAGGCCGGTGCTGCTGTTTACGTTGAAATGCGTCAGCAGGTTGACCGCGTCGGCATGATAGCTCGCGCTGGTGATCGAGACGATCACTGCAGGTTCGCCGCCGAGTGCCTTGATGCTGCTGATCCAGGCGTCTCCGGTGATGCTGGTCGTGCAGCCACTGCCGCTGCACTGAATTGCGCTGTTCGGGTTGCCGGAAACGGCGTAGTTCAGGCCCATGCGCATCATGCCGACGTTCAAGGCCGTAAGTCGCTGCTGCTCCTTGGCGCTGTTGGTGATGTAGTTGCCGCTACCATAGCCGCTGATATCCACACCAAACGCAAACGGATCAATGGCCGCATACGCCGATGCCGGGGTCGTGAAATCAACAGTGGCATTTGCGGGACTGACCGATACCACGGACGTGGCGGTCTTGGTCGCGTCGGCAACCGAGGTTGCGGTAATCGTAATTACCGTCGTGCTGGACACGCTTGCAGGCGCCGTGAACAGGCCGCTGCTCGGGTCGATGCTGCCGCCGTCAGCCGACCACGTAACCGCAGCGTTCGACGTGCCAGTGACAGAACTCGTTAACTGCAACGTTCCACCAGGGCTCAGGAGCAATGGATTCGGCACAGTGCCATTTGGCGAGATTGAAATCGCGACCATCGGCACCAGGTTGACCGTTGCCGTTGCGGACTTGGTTGCGTCGGCAACCGCTGTGGCCGTTACCGTGACCGTATCCGCAGTGACGACGTTTGCGGGCGCGGTGTAGAGACCGGCAGCGATCGTGCCGCAATTGCCGGCGTTAGTGCAAGACAAGCTCCAAGTGACACTCGTATCGCTGCTACCCGTCACAGTGGCCGTGAACTGCTGGGTGCCACCGGAATTCAGCGACAGGCTGGCAGGCGAGAGCGATACCGAAACTGTCTCGACCAGCGTGATCGTGGCGGTCGCGGTCTTGCTGTTGTCCGCGTTCGAAGTCGCCGTGACCGTCACCGTATCGGCAGAGGTAAGAGTCGCAGGCGCGGTGTAGAGGCCGTTCACATCGACCATGCCGCAGTTGCCGGTATTCGTGCAGGACAGGGTCCAAGTTACGGACGTGTCGAGGGTCCCGGTAACGGTCGGGGTGAACTGCTGCGTGCCGCCGGCAACCAGTGACGCCGTGCTCGGCGAAACTGAGATCGTGACGACCGGCACCAGGGTTACGGCCGCTGTAGTGGCTGCAGCGGGATCGGCAATCGGCGTTGCCTTTACGGTTACAGTGTCCGCGACATTGATGCTTGCGGGCGCGGTATAGAGACCGGTCGCGCTGACCGTGCCACAGTTGCCTGTGATCGTGCAAGACACGCTCCACGTCACTGTGGTAATGGTGCTGCCTGTAACCGTGGCCGTGAACTGGGCCGTTCCGTTCTTTGTCAACGAGGCCGTGGTCGGCGAGAGCGTAGCCGCGATCAGCGGCATCAAGCGAACCTGGGCCGTTGTGCTTTCGGACGGATACGCGTTTGAAGTCGCCGTAACGGTGACCGTGTCCGCCGCGCTAATTGTCGCCGGCGCAGTGTAGAGGCCGGTGGCGTCGATCGTACCGCAGTTGCCACCTGAGCACGAAACGCTCCAGGTCACGCTGGGGTCGCCGGCGCCCGTAACGGTCGCCGCAAACTGTTTGGTTGCACCGGACCGCAGCGTTGCCGCCGGGGGCGTCATCGTTACCGTGACTCCCGCATTAAGTACGAACGTAGTCACGGAGTAAGCCGGAACGGATGTGGAAAATCCACCGTTGCTGATGTTGATGGTCCCGATGTTCTGCGCGGCGGAAGGATCGTACTTCGGCCCAGTTGTGTCGTTGCCGCCGAGGACGCCGCCGACTGCGGCCTTCTGCCACACGTCGGCCGTGCCGGTGGTGAACCCGGTGAGGGCAAACACCACCGTATTCGCCACGTTGTTCTTGTTGACCACGACGATGTTCTTCTGGTTGTTCGAAGCGAATACGTCGAGTCCGTTAGGGGCGGCCGCTATGCTCGTCGAAGTCTTGACGGCCGCGGTGCCGTGGTGGCGGAACTGCCCCATGCCGGTGTACATGCCATAGGCGTAGTAGATCGGCATCGGGACATCCACGCCCGGTGGAGTCCAACCGGGCGGCAGCGTAACTCCGGTGGGGGGATAAGGAGTTGTTCCGTCACCAAAAATGCCGAGGGCAGTGTTCTTGTCGCCAAACACCATTGCACGCGCGCCGACCGTCATCATGTTGCCTAACGCGGAAGCGCCATACAGGGTGTTGAAGAAATCGTACGGCAAGCGAATTTCGGGCGAGGTGGAAATCGAACCAGAGTTGGAACTGATATTCCATTCGCCGAGTTCAACCATGATCTGCGATGCACGCGGCGCGCTCACTGCGTTGTGCGCGACCATGTACAGCACTTGAGCCGGTCGGATTTGGTACTTGTACGTATTGCCGCTGCTGTTCAGCCGCGTCGGCGAATCCGACCACTGCGAGCCGCTGAGGTCGTATTTGTGGAAGTCCAGGAAATCCACGCGACTGCCGCAATCGGTGAGGAACGTGTCAAGCCACGCCGTAGTCGCAGAGTATGAACCTGTCTTCGATATGGGCAAGGTGCTGCTCAAGCCCTCGCCCGTGAAGGTGGCTTTCGCCGGGCCGCCGATCTTGATGTTCGGATCGATCGTCTTCATGGCGTCCCAGGCCGCGTTGAACTTGGGATCGTAGGCGCTGTTAAGGCCGCCGTTCAGATCGGGCTCATTGCCGACGATCCAGAACTTGATGTAGTTGGGTTTAGTAGGATCGGCCACGCCATTGGTGGTATTGAAGTGCGCCACCATATTAGCGGCGTCCTGAGCGTAGCTGGCCGCACTGACGCTGAGGACCACGATGGGTTCCGCTCCGAGTGCCTTGATGTTGCTGATCCAGTCATCTCCAGTGGCACCGGGATTGCTGCAACCACCGGCGCTGCATCGGATCTGGCTGTTGGGATCGCCAGGGGTGGCGTACATCAGCCCCATGCGCATCATTCCCATGTTCATGTTCTTCAGCAGGACCCGCTCGGTGGCGTCGTTGGTGATATCGACACCCTGGCCATAGCCGGTGACATCCATGCTGAATGCATATGGGTCCACCGCCGACAACGTCGTCGTAAAGTCAACGATCGTGTTGGCCAACGTAACGGCAGCCGTCGCGTTCGTGGTGTTGTCGGCGTTTGAAGTGGCCGTCACGGTGACCGTATCAGCGGCGCTGATGCTGGGCGGCGCAGTATAGAGGCCGGTACCGCTGATCGTTCCACAATTTCCCGTGTTCGTACAGGACAACGTCCAAGCGACCGTGGTATCTGTCGCGTTCGTAACCGTGGCGGTGAACTGCTGCTTGGCGTTACCAATCAGGGTGGCAGTCGTCGGTGAAAGGGTTACCCCAACCACTGGCGTCAGAGTGACAGTGGCTGTCCCGAGCTTGGTATTGTCGGCACTGGATGTGGCAGTCACGGTGACCGTATCGGCGGTGTTGATGGTCGCTGGCGCGTTATAGAGGCCGGTGCCATCGATCGTGCCACAGTTACCGGTGTTCGTGCAGGACAGCGTCCAGGTCACAGCCTTGTTGGTGTTGCCTGTCACCGTGGCCGTGAACTGCTGAGTTCCACCCGCGTTCAGCGAGACTGTCGCCGGAGCAAGCGAGACGGTCACGGTCGGGACCAGTGTCACGGTTGCCGTGGCGCTCTTTGTGTTGTCGGAGACGGATGTCGCGGTCACGGTGACCGGATCATCTTCTTCGTCGATGCTCGCCGGCGCGGTGTAAAGGCCGGTGCCGTCGATGGTGCCGCAAGGGGCCTCGGAACAGGAAACCGACCACGAGACGTCGGTATTGGTCGTCCCCGTGACCGTGGCCGTGAACTGCTTCGTACCGCCTGGGTTCAGCGAGGCCGTGTTGGGCGAGACGCTGACAGCAACCACCGGCACGAGGCTCACCGTCGCCGTGGCGCTCTTGCTGGCGTCCATCGCGGAGGTCGCCTTGACCGTGACTGTGTCGGCCACATTCAGGGTGGTGGGCGCGGTGTATAGGCCGCCGCTGATCGTGCCGCAGTTACCCGTGTTCGTGCAGGAAAGGCTCCAGGTGACCGCCGTGTTGGTCGTGCCCGTCACCGTGGGTGTGAACTGCTGTGTGCCGCTCGCGTTCAGCGAGGCCGAGCCGGGGGCGAGCGAAAGGGCGACCGGAACGAGGTGCACGGTGGCGGTCGCGTTCTTGCTGATGTCTACGTTGGAGGTTGCTTTCACCGTCACCGTGTCGGCGGAGTTGATCGTCGAGGGCGCGGTGTATAGGCCGCCGCTGATCGTGCCGCAGTTGCCCGTGTTCGTGCAGGACAGGCTCCAGGCGACCGCCGTGTTGGTCGTGCCCGTCACCGTGGCCGTGAACTGCTGCGTGCCGCCGATGTTCAGTGACGCAACGCTGCCCGGCGCTACCGAGACCGCCACCGGAACCAGGTTAACGGTGCCGGTCGCGCTCTTGGTGCTGTCCGCGTTGGAGGTTGCCTTCACCGTGACGGTGTCGGCTGCGTTGATCGTTGCTGGGGCCGTGTACATGCCGCCGGCGCTGATCGAACCGCAATTGCCGCTATTTGTGCAGGACAACGTCCAGGAAACACCTGTGTTCGCGCTACCCGTCACCGTCGCCGTAAACTGCTGGGTGCCGCCAACGTTCAACGCGGCAACGGCACCGGGTGTGACGGCAACCGTCACGGGTTGTGTTTGCGAGCTGGAATTACCTCCCCCACAGCCAGCGATGAGAAGTACGCAGATCAATGCAAAGACGGCTAAACAAACGAGCGGGCGCGGCGTTCTTTGGGGTCGAGCGCTCATCTCCGATAGGTCTCCTGGCAGTGAGTTGATGTCCGGTGCACTACTAGATCATCGTGAGTTCCTCCGCACAATTGAATTATTTGAAACGACCATTCACCGTTAGCTAATCGCTCTTTTTGAGCTCCATCAAACTGTCGAATTGTGTGTTCCAGATATTCGTGGTGGAGAGCTTCATTGACGAACTTGCAGTTGCGGCGGGCAAGGGCCCCTACGAGTCCCTGTTGGAGTTGCTCAGAGAAGACCGATCGATTCCTTACGACGACTATGTACTTTGAAACCCCGCGCCTTCGCGGAGTGCTCAAGCCCGCAGACGCAATAGCAGGCCGGATAATTGCGCCTTGGCGGCAGGAGCATCTGGCAATTGCGACTCTTCCGAGGCTCTCTCAAGTTCAGCGCGCAGGCGCATGTACTCGCCTCTATGAAATCCGACATCGGCAACGGACAATGTTCCCTTTTCCTGGCCCTTGCGTTTTGATCGCAATCAGTTCCGGCAGGTACGGAAGGTGGAACTCGTCATTCAGTCTTACCAAGTCGGCCCCGAGACTGAAAAAGAATTACCTAATAAGCCTCGGTGGTGTACAGTGAGTGACACTAAAGCAGAGCAGACGCTGGTTCAGCCGAGCGTCGGCATGGGGTGGCCTCGAATCGTGGGTGTATTCGGGGCTGAAAGGCACAACAACTTGAATCGGCTATCGTTGAGGACGCCAATCCTTATACCGGGTATTCTGTTGCTGGCGTGGGGTGTTTCGTCGGGGGCCAGCGGAGGCCACTACGCGTGCCGCCCCTGTCCGGTTTCACCCGAGATGGCGGCGGGCGTGCAGGATCAGTTCGCCAGATTATCAACTCGAGCCGATACGCTCGATTCCACCGTGGCTGCTTTCAATGCGAAATGCAATGTGGATAATCCCGAAGGCTCATCTGCTGAACGCGCCTGTGCGAATCAGGAACGGGAGCTAAGGGGAGATCTGGATCGCCAGGACAAGGACGTGGCGGCGTTCAATCAACAGTTGGTGAGCGACTATGATTCGCAGTCGGTCGTTGTGTCCAACCGCATGGCTGCGACCGCCGCACGGATGAAAGCCGCGAACAACAGTTCTGAGGACTGGCAGGCCGATACGCAAGAATGGATGGACATGAGCGCGAAGGCCCGGCGCAGTGCCCAGGTCAGCGCAACGCTGGAAGCTTTCGGACTGATCGCCGATGCCGCTGCCCTGGATGCTGAGCAGAGCCTCGCATTCTCCGAAGACAGCATTGGCCGCTTCGAGAAGTGGTATGCAAGCTACAATCAGGTGCTTCCGGCCTCTCAACGCGCCACTGTGATGACGCGCATACGATTACTGAAAAGCCGGAAAGAAGACGCTGAGCTTTTGAGCCTCATATTGCAGTTAGTCGGTGCTCACATCTCGCCGCAACAGGCCATGAATGACGACCGCTACTGGGAGGCTACCGGTGATGTCGCGGTCGGAACATTGCGCCTGGCGCAAGCGGTGATGAATACGGACCCGCGAATCAAGCTGATCGTAGCGGCCGCGCAAACGGGTTTGGATACGAGCTATGGCTGGACGGCTGTGCTTCTCTCGCGGAAGCGCGCAGAGCAGCTAATTGCGCTGCAGGACGACAACCTGAAGGCGATCAATGCCTTGAGTCGCCTTTATATCGACGATGTGAAGATGCTGAAACAACTGAAGACCGCGCGCGCGGCGTTCACGGGAGCGGCATGTTCTGCGCAATAACGCAGGTCTGGGCGAGGGAAAGTGGGAAATGTCATGAGACCAGGGCTATTTGTTCGAATTGATGTTTGTGTCCTAGCGGTTCTGCTGGTGGGGTCTGCTTCCTCTGGTTTCGCGCAAGCCACTCCGCGCGGCGTTCCGATCTGTGATATTCCGGCCTATCGGGGCACGGCCATTTACAACAAGTACTGCGGCGCGTGCTACCCGCACTGCGGGGAGGGCGGTAACACTAACTACGAGAATCCTCGGATCGGCCAGGCATACGCAATCAACGAACAAGGCCGGCAAGCCCTGACGAACAAGGAGTTTGACAAAGCGGCCGCACTCTTCCGGCAGGCGTACGCTACCTATCCCGATCCGGTCTACAAGCAGAATGAGCAATTGGCTCTGTCGCAAAAGCGTTCGGCCGTGTCGCAAGCGCATTTTGATCGCGGCCAGAGTGCCTATGAGGCAAGCAACTGGAAAGTAGCGATTGACGAGTACCAGCGTTCCATCACGTTCGCTGGCCCTGGGGACGATTCCGAAGCCGCGAAAAATAATATTCGCCTTGCCCACTTCAATCAGGATATGGACTGGTACCGGCAGAAGCTGAAGGCCAAGCGATACAAAGAGGCCGCGCTCTATCTTCGGGAAGCGAACCAATGGAATCGCAATCCAAATCTCGCGGAAGACCTGAAGGATACTCGAAATCACGGAGGCGCAGGACAATGCCGCGGCTGCGTACGAGGCAAAGAACTATGCCGCTGCCGAAAGGTTTTTTGCGCGCCTGCTCGCCCTCGATCCAACGTCAGCCTATGCGTCGCGCATGCGTGGCAACTGCATCACGTATGAGGCGCTGAAATTGGCCGACAGCGGCACGATTGAAGCGGTGATCGCTGAATTCGACCGGGCCATTGCTGCGTACCGTCAAGGTCCGGCGGATTCGCATCTTGCCAACAGCCTTTCCTGGGCACGATCGCAAGCTCGATTCACGCTCGCAAGATTGGCAAAATCAACAGACGATTGGAACGCCGTGATCGCGGCGCACGAAGCCTGGGCCAACGCACCGGGCGCGGATGACCAGGCGCGAAAGGAACTGGCGAAGGTCAGGGTGGCGCGCGCCAATGATGCGAGCACCGATGGCAGGACGGCGGCTGGAATCCACGATGCGCAAGCCCAATTCGCGGCGGCGCTCAAGGCCGATCCGGATAACGTCAACGCACGCAATGGCCAGATCAGAACTGACGAGCAGGCACGAAGGCTCGCGGATTCACAGGCCATTGTTCGTGCCATGACGGCGCGGCGAACGGGGAACTCTACTTCGGGCGGCTTACAGGGGTTGGCGGGAAGGCAGGCCAAGGCCGCGGTCGCGGGCGGGGATTGTCCCTGGCAGACCTCTAAAGGCTGCCAAGATAGTGCCGATACGTCCGTTGTGGTCGTGCCATCCTCGGGATTCGCCTTCGCGTCGCCCAAGGAAGAAACTTCAGCGCAAGTAACGATCCATGCGCAGATCACCGCGAAACAGGCGGAAAATGAGAAGTTAGTCCAACAACTCGCGCAGACTCCAGATCCGTTTCAAAGAATGAAGGTCAAGACACAACTGTCCAAAGGAGAACAGGAACTCAGCGCTAAGAAGGACGAGTATGTGAAGGCCGGTAAGCCTCACTTTATCGAACCGCGGCAGTAATTCGGAGAAAATGAACATGGCATCCGAGAGCAAAGCCGGCGCAAAACCCAAGTCTTCTGACTGGCGGGTCTTGCTCGCTGTCGTGGTGCTCATGCTGCTGTATGTCAACCACGGACGCCTCTACGAATTCGGCTACGCCCAGTGGTCCAGAGTATACATAGCGCCTCAGCTCTCCGGTGCCGAAGAGGCCTTAAAAGCTGGACGATCCGATGAGGCTATCGCGAAAGCGCTGCCGATACTCCGCCAGCATCCAGACAATCCGCGACTGCTTTACTTTGTCTCGGGCACCTATTGGAGCCTCGACCGAGTACCACTTGCTCTCTTCTACGCGGAAGCTTATCTGAGAAGTCCACACCTGAAAGATCCCGAACAACAGGAGCGCATGGCACAGCTCATCGTTGACGATGAGACAGTATGGCCGTATCTCAAGAGCGCCAGCGGCGCGCTTACCTCATCCAACGCGTGGATGGACGCACTGGGACTGAGCGTTGAGCAAAAGGCTGCCCTGTCGCTGCACATCATGGACGCACCCTCGCCATTAATAGAAAACGAGAAACTGTTCTATAGCCTGCCGCGAGGATGGGCAAAGGCTAGTCATCTGACCCCTGCGGCGCTGCTTGCCGAGTCCTCCACAAATGAGCGTGAAGATGCAGGCTACGTCAATGTGGACGGCTCTGTTTTGTGTAGCGGCGCATCGGCGTCCGATTCGCCAGGATTTAACGAGACACAGTGGTGCGACAGGGTGTTCGAAAGCGCCGGCCTGTGGCAGGCAGTGCGCACGGGACGCGTGACAATCGACTACCCGGCAGGAGGAACCGGTTGCTGCACACTGTCGCTCGACGATCCGGATTTGCGCCCTCTGGACGACATTGTCGCCGCCTTTCTTGCGCGGCGCGAAGCAGCCGGCAAGGGGGCTCCGAAGGATAGCGCAGAGGGGATAAACTCGCTGATCGACCTCCGCCAGCGTGTGCTCCTGAAGCAATCCTATCTTCTCAATTTCGTGACTGCGGCAAAATTGCAGCCGAAGAAATAGCTACTCTGCCGCAACTCGGCAAAGGAACACAGAAAGGACACTCGCGAAGATGGAACCGTTCTTTTCTTTTTGGGGCGTTGTGATTATTGCGCTGTGGTCGGCCGCCGAGGTCAGTCAAACAGTGAGTGGATGGTTCCTTCCCTTATGTGTAGGTGTCGCCATCTTCGTCGTGGTCTTTATTGCCGTGTTCCGCGACATAGACCGAATCTCGACGATGCTCCAGGGGCTCTGCTTTGGCGCGGTTGCCGGGATTGGCCTTTTTCGCCTCGTCGTTCTCAATACCTATACCGATGCAGATCACCTCGGAGGCTTTATCTGTGGTCTCGGCTACTTTGGACTTGGGTGGGTGATGCTGACCAAAATGAAGAACGAAATGAGACAGAAGGCTCGCGACGACAGATTCCGGTCACGATGAATAGCAGAGCAGTGCTTGGATTCCCTCAAAGGAGAACGCCGATGAGAACACTGATGACACGAGTTGCACTGGTTATGGCGGTTATGTTCACCGCAGGAATGCTGGCAACAGCGGAAGAAACGCAAGCCAGTGACGTCAAGCAGGTGCGCGCGGAAGGCTGCATTGAACAAGGTGTTGAGGCTGGCTGCCTGGTTGTGAAAGACATGAAGAGCGGCAAGCTCTACAACATTCTGGTAAAAGGGCTGCGGCCCGGAGTTGGAGAAGGGATTGAGTTCACCGGTGCGCCGCACGATGGTCCAACGGCTTGCATGCAGGGCGTCGCCGTGGACGTGATCAACTGGGCGCCAAAACACTCTCTGAAATGCTCGCCAAAGGGCACGGTCGAAAAGTAGGAGTATGTGGTGAAATCAAACGGATTTGCATGGCGAAATATCGAGTGGGGGCCACTGATACTTTTCTCAGTTGGCACCATGCTGTTTTTGTTTGGCGCCGGCCGTTTCGTCGTCCGGCATGGCTTCAGCTTCACGGACGCGCTCTATTGCTGTCTGGCAGTGGTCCCAGCGGGGTTGTTGCTTATCGTTATTTCGTACGTCGTTCAACACGCAAGACTGGCATCGGTTATCCCCTTGCTGTTTGCCGGATTGCTGGTGCTGTCGTATCCCGCCTTTGATGTTGCGTTCGGATTAGCACTGATGGGCGCGGTCGGCGCTCCTAAGTGGCGTGACTGGAGAAGTGAAAAGACTCTGGTCGAATCACCGGCAGCGCCCAGCGAGAACGACTCCACCAGACGACAGTAGTTCCCCGAAGGCATCAACGGCAACGGTTGGCTTCAGCGTTCGCCATCCGTCAGAAGTGCTTCGCGGTCCTCTCGTGTCTCGTGTATCTTTCGGTCCGCGTCGAGCAGGAAACTGTATTTGCCGGCCTCGTCGAACTCCAGCGGACGCGCACTGATCGTATATGACACCACGCGTCCGTCCACCATTAGCGGGCGGTATTCGAAGCGATAGCCATTGTCTACGCAGGATGCCTGCGCACACATCAAGTCTGAATCAAGCGTGCTTGAAGGCGCAATCTTGCCCGTTGCCTCCGGCCCAGCCAATGCGGACAGTTCGGGCGGATAAGTCGCGTTCTTCGACCTAGCCGCGTATAAATCCATTGCGGCCGAGTATTTACGCAGGTTTTTCACAGCTTCGTTCTCGCGCCGCACAGCAGGCGGAACATACCAGTTCGGCAAGGTGGCGCCCACGACAATCAGCAAGCACAGATAGTAGAGACTGGCGCGGAACAGCGGTTTGCCGTACGCGATCTTTCCCTGAAATTGATACTTGGGCGATGTTGCTATCGGAGCCGTTGTTGACTTTGAACGTGAAGCCATCCGCTCCCACGAAGTCCAGTTTCGGAGTGTAGGTCAGATGCGGCGGCGTGCCGGTCAACGTGCCGTTGGCGGGTTGTGAGAGCAGCGGACTTTCGCCGGTTAGTTCGTGCTTCGGGGTTCCGTCGCGTCGTTAATCCAGTGTTGCTGGTTGAGGAGAGAGTTATGTAACAAATTGCTCCAGAAAACCACCGTTTTGAGGCTTTAGCATCGGCAACCATTACGAGAGTAACTGGTGGCCGTCAACACCGAACCCCGAGGAGTCGGCAGCGATCGGAACCGGGCCATGTTTTATCTCGTGGAGATAGTCGGGAGCGTCGAACGGTTCGGCCCTGCGGACTGCGGATGGGAAGCACAGGTGACTGACGTAACAGCGGCTTTGTCACAGTCACGTGGTATTATTGCCGCTAATTGCCGCTAAAGGACAGACTTTATGAACCTCATACATTCGTTCAGGAGCAGATGCCTGCGCTTCGGTCTTATCGCCGTCTTTTTCCTGGTCGTCTCCGGCCTGCATGCGCAGGAAGCGGCGCCGCAGCGTCCGAAGATTACCGGCATCTCGCATGTGGGTTACTTCGTGAGCGATCTGACGGCCTCAATCTCGTACTGGCATGATTTCATGGGCTATGACGTGGCCTATGACCTTAAGAGGGACGACGGCTCGGTCCGCATTGTCTTTATTAAAATTAACGACCATCAACACGTCGAACTCTTTACCGATAAGCCGACTGTGCCGAATAACATGATGAGCCACATCTGCTTCACCGTGGATAATGTGGAACAGATGCGCGCTTATCTGCGCTCACAGGGCTTCAACGTGAAACCGGGCAAAGGCAAAACCAAAACGGGCGACTATGCCTTTGAGATCAAGGATCCCGACGGCATGCTGGTTGAATTCGTACAATCTCTTCCAGATGGGAAGGAGATGCAAGCCGCCGGAAAGTTTATGCCTGACACCAGAATCGCAAACAGCATCTATCATGCCGGTTTCATGGTCGGAAACAGCGAGAAGTCGATGGACTTTTACGGCAGAGTACTCGGATTTCAGGAGACCTGGCGCGGAAGCAAGAGCCCGAAGATGCTGAGTTGGATTAACATGCGCGTCCCCGACGGCACGGACTATGTGGAACTCATGCTCTACAAAGGACTCCCGGAAACAAGTAGATGGGGCTCTATGAACCATCTCTCGCTCTCGGTTCCCGACGTAAAGAAGGCGGTCGCAACTCTTGAAGCGCGACCGGCGTACAAAGCCTACGGCAAGACTTTAACCATCGCCACCGGCGTGAATGGCAAGCGTCAGGTCAACATGTTTGATCCGGACGGAACGCGCGTGGAGGTGATGGAGCCTTTCACGGCAGACGGCAAGCCGGTGCCGCCTTCTACCGCACCGGCGCCGACACCTGCGCACGAATAGGGATGACGGTCTGGAAGAAATATGCGGAGATCCGGTTTATGCCGGATCTCCGCTGCATTTAGGCCCTGCGGTCGTAGCGCCGCCCTCCGGGCGGCTGTTCAACGCCGACGTCATTAGAGATGTCAACCCCCTCCACCGGCCAAAACCTTCGTAAGTTGCTGATGTGCAAGCAAATATAATCCTTCCGCTCCTGTCGGGTTTCCCTCCGCAAATTGCTAAAATGTAAGTAGATGGGAACAAGAATCCAAGGTTACCAAGGTAATCTGATGCAGATAAATCTCGATTTATCAACGAGTTACATGTAGATTCGTTAAGCTGAAACGATAACCCATTTGATTGCAACACTTACGAAAGTTTTCCGCTGGGAGGGTACCTGGCTTACACCCGAGCACGAGAAGGTGCGTGTCAACCGTCATTCCAGCGTGGA
Organism: uncultured Acidobacteriota bacterium; assembly: GCA_963777415.1. Classification (GTDB taxonomy): domain Bacteria; phylum Acidobacteriota; class Terriglobia; order Terriglobales; family Acidobacteriaceae; genus JAEZPW01. The sequence continues at coordinate 29,517 of CAVZQL010000003.1, read as the reverse complement.
ACGGCTGAATGAGATACAGCAATGCGGGAACCGGTCTAATTACCACCAAGGAATGTAATCCGAGTAAGTGCAGTCGTCTGGCACTGGAAGCGGTTAATGGCGTCTGCGTACTTGGCATTGTGTGTGTAGGCCGCAGCAGAGACCAGAGCGGGACAGAGTGAATCTTCTTTGCCGGTGGAGACCTGCTGATTTGACCATGGGTGTTTGGGATCGTAGGGCATGATTGCATCGACCGCGGTCAGGATGCCAGGGGCTCCGGGAGTTACGGGCTTGTAGAGGTCAATACCGAGCGGCGCGGCAGCCGTGGCGACCAGAGTGAGCGCCTCCAGATTAAAGGCGCTATAGGCGAGGGACTGAGAGCGTTTGATCTCATGCGGCTGCATACCCTGTGCGTCGATCTGCGAGGGAATGCGGTCGTTGCGGACCTGCTCGGCCATGCGGCGTGCATCGTCGGTTTTGCCCAGAAAGAGAGCGATGGGCATGGCCTGTACCAGGAACCAGGAACCGTGATTGTTCGGTTGGGCGCTCTCCTCCTTGCCGGCCTCGGTGGTGGTGAGCCAGTTGTAATAGTCGCCAAACCAGCGATGCAGGCCGGCGTCATCCGCGGCAGTCCAGTTTTTTGATCCGGCAATCATTCCTGCGGCATCAATTGCCTGCGTTAGTCTCCGTCCGTCAAGGATGCCATAGCAGCGTCCGTCGTCTAGTCCTTTCACGTATTGAGCGAAGTTCATGTAGGGATTCATGGCCGTGGTTGGATTGATGAACCATGCGCGTAATAGCTGAGCGGCATGTTGTGCATAAAGCTCGTTGCCGGTGAGATAGTAGGCCAGGGCCAGAGAGCGTGATGCATTGGCCATGCGGTTGAGGGATGCTTCATCGGTGATGGTTTTAGTCTCGGGATTATGGTGTCCGTCGCGGCGCACGTAGGGCAGGTGATTTGGCGTGTCGGGATTGGGCCAAAAATAGATCGCCATGCTCATATAGTCGTGCTTGTCGCCGCTGGGGGGCCTCTGCGACTTGGAAGTCACGCTGAGTGGAAGTGTTTTCAGATCGGCGTCGGCCTGATGTTTCGCGCACTGCCCTCGCCAAGGCGAAAGCTCATCCCGATTCGCTGCTTCTCACTCTCGCGAAACATGGGGTGCCAGCTGTTGTGCGGCGAGGGTATGGATGCTGAGGATCGCGGCAAAGACCCAGACTGGAAGACGAAGTGAGAATCTCATCCTGCAATTCTAGCCCGCTTTATGCATGAACGTCGAAAGAAGTGTTCAGAGACAATTGGATCGTGACTTGGTCAGGTTCTGCTTGATTTTCTCTGATCCAGGTATGCAATCGCGTATTGCTGCGTCGATGTACGCGCCCACAAGCATCGAAAAGCGGGTACGCTGCTCGGAGTCGGTAGGTAGAATGTGGCGGTTCAATTTCGGTGCGAACAAATACGGGCTCGGCTTTGCAGCCCAGATGGCCTGGAAACGAATACGCGTTCACTCGAGATTCGTTTCGATCCTCTCCTTGGCACAAGCTCTCGAATCGCTGAAGGGGTGAAACTGCAAACTGCCGATAATGGGGATCTCAAACCATTCCAGACGGCGAACAGAACTTGTCCTTTCTGCCCGGACCGCGTTGAACAGGTCACACCGCGCATTCCTCCCGACATCAGCCCTGAACCACGAATTCATGTTGGCGAGACGGTCTTGTTCCCCAATCTCGTCCCGTACTCGCAATACGCGGCTGTGGCGGTTTTCTCGCCGAGGCACTGGCTGAATCTCTCTGACTTCGTTCCTAAGCTGATAAGCGACAATCTAAACGCCTGCATTTCTTACACCCGCGCTATACACGCATCCGATCCACGCGCGCGCTACTGTTCATGGAATATCAACTACTTGTATCCATCGGGCGGATCGCTGCCGCATCCACACTCGCAGGTGTTTCTGGATCCGTTTCCTACGACGATGTTGCGCTTTCAACTCGATGCCGGCCAGAAATACTGGGACGAGAATCGCAGCAGCTATTGGGAAGACCTCGTGGAAGCAGAGCGACAGAGAAAGGAACGTTTCGCCTGGGACATTGGTTCAACCGCCTGGATGACTGCTTTCGCCCCGATAGGCTTCAACGAAGTCCGCGCGGTAGTGAGGGGTTGCGAAACCTTGTTCCAAATGACCGAAAACGATGTTGCCGATCTCGCGCTCGGCATATCCCGCGTCCTGAGATGGTACGGCGGCTTGGGCTACAACAGCTTCAACCTCAGCCTGTTTTCCGGTCCACTGGAGGGCGCGACACCGTTTCGAGTGAACTTGGCGATGGTGACCCGAACGGCAATGGTTCCGTACTACCGGAGCGACTCGATGCACCTGGAGCGTTTGCATTGGGAAGCAGCAGTTGACCGCGCGCCAGAATCGCTCGCCGCAGAATTACGCGCACTGATATAGGTTGACCTCGCGTGAGATCTATCCCGATGGCCAGTTCATGCTTCGCCCGCCGAGCAAGTGTGCCCTGAACGATTTTGCAAAAGGGGCACTCGGCCATGACTAGCCTCCAGCTTGTCTGACTCAGACTTGTTGCGAAGGGTTTACTTCAATGTTACGGCAGCTTTTCGCGATGAATCCCATTGACTTTCCGTTTGCATCATATAACTGTATTGAAAGACTGACGGTGAAGGAGTTCACCGCTAACCGCTGTCCCACCCGTAGCCGGGACAGATGATGACTCCTGACAGGATCTTGTCAGGGTCATTCCCGGCAGGATCCCACAAAACCAGAGTCGGAGTTGAGCGCGGATGAAAACGTGTGGGTTCTGGCATCAGTTATGAAGATCGTCATTATCTCTGATGTGCACGGCAACTACGACGCTTTGAAGGCGCTGGCCGAGAGCTACGACGAGTTATGGGTGCTCGGTGACCTGGTCAACTACGGTCCTGACCCCTATGAAGCAGTTGACTTCATTCGGTCCGCGGCGAAATTCATTGTGCGTGGAAACGATGATCACGCCGTCGCTTTTGGAGAAGATGCCCGCTGCGCGCCGAGGTTTCACGACATGGCAACAGCGACGCAGAAGGTAAGCGAAGATCAGCTCACGGAGAGTCAGAAGACATTCCTTCAAGAACTGCCGTTTAATCTGCAATTCCAGCGCGATGATAAGTGGTTCTACTTGTGTCACGCCGAGCCTTCGGACCCGCTGTACGCCTACCGCTCGGCTGATTCGGATGCGTGGGTCAAAGAAGTTGAAAACATTTCGGCTGATGTACTCCTGGTAGGTCACACGCACAAACCATTCATTAGGCGCATCGGGGACAAGGTCATCTGCAATCCGGGCAGTCTCGGGCAGCCCAAGACCGGAAAACCGGATGCCTGCTATGCCGTATGGGAAGACGGTCGTCTTGAATTGAAGTCCTATTCGTACCCGATTGATAACACCATCAGAAGACTTAACGCGCTGCCACTCAGCGCCGAAATAAAGCAGGACCTCATAACTGTTCTAAGGACGGGATCTGTGTAGAGTCACTAATTCTGGCAAAGAAAGGCGCATTCATGTCAAAGATTTCGAATGTAAGTGCAATGGAAATACTCGACTCGCGCGGCAATCCAACCGTGCAGGTCACCGTTACTCTTGAAAGCGGCGCGATCGGCGTAGCGAAGGTTCCGTCGGGAGCGTCCACCGGCAAGAACGAGGCTGTCGAATTGCGCGACGGAGACCGTGCCCGCTATGGCGGGAAAGGCGTTCTCAAGGCTGTCGCCAATGTTGAACAGATTATCAAGCCCGTGGTCACCGGCATCGCTTCAGAGGACCAAGCCGGGCTCGATCACAAGATGATCGAACTGGACGGCACGCACAATAAAGCGCGGTTGGGAGCAAACGCAATACTGGGTGTGTCCATCGCTGCGGCGAAGGCCACAGCAGAGGAAAAGAAGATACCCCTCTACCGCTATCTCGGAGCAAGCGATTCCTATGTGCTGCCCGTTCCCATGCTCAACGTCTTGAACGGTGGGAAGCACGCTAACAACAACGTTGATTTCCAGGAGTTCATGATTGCGCCGCTGGGCGCCCCCAGTTTCGTAGAGGCGCTGCGTGCGGCCTCGGAGACATTTCACACGCTCAAGAACCTGCTACATCAGAAGGGCTATGAAACGAGTGTGGGAGACGAAGGGGGCTTCGCTCCACGGCTACGCTCCAACGAAGAGCCAATGGAGTTGCTTGCGACTGCTATCGAGAAAGCAGGATATAAGGTCGGCACCGACATCGGGATCAACCTCGACCCCGCAGCCAGTGAATTCTTCGAGGATGGCTGCTATGTGTTCAGTAAGTCCGACAAATCGCGCAAAACTCCGGCAGAGATGGTTGCGCTTTGGGCAGAATGGGCCAAGAAGTATCCGGAGATTCTTTCCCTGGAAGACGGGCTGGCGGAGGATGACTGGACTGGCTGGCAGGAGTTGACGAAGCAGCTCGGAGGCAAGATGCAGCTCGTCGGTGACGACATCTTCGTTACGAATCCGGCGATCTTTGCCAGGGGCATACAGCAGCATATTGCCAACTCGGTGCTGATCAAACTGAACCAGATCGGCACAATCACTGAAACACTTTGCTGTATTGATCTCGCGCGTAAGAACGGATATACGGCCGTCGTCTCGCACCGCTCAGGCGAAACCGACGATGCCATGATTGCTGATTTCACGGTTGCGACAGGCTTGGGGCAGATCAAGACCGGTTCCGCTTGTCGCGGAGAGAGGATTGCCAAGTACAACCGGTTGCTCGAAATAGAGAAAGAGCTTGGAACATCTGCCCGGTACGCAGGCAAGGCGACGTATGCCAAATGGAGAAGTTAGATTTGAGATGTGATTCTGTGGGTATTGACGTAATCACAGCCGCGCACGGATAATTCTGCGCGTCGGGTGTTGGAGTTCACCCTATAACCGCCCTCAGGGCAGATGACTCCTACTGGCTTTGCTGGTGGGAGTTTTTTGTTTTTCGTACCCCGCCAAGCAGGCCCCTTTGGAGGACTTGGTATGGGAACCGCACACGAAGAGAACGAGGGCCGCTTCAATGAGGCTCAGATCAATCATCTGCTCGCTTCCTTTCGTCACGTTGACGGATTGTTGAGCAGCATCGAGCGCATTCTCGAATGCGCGCAGTCGCAATCACCTTTCCCGCGCTATCAGTTAGATGTCGCTCCGGACATGCGTTCTGAACTTGAAGAACAGATCAGACGCTTGCGTGCTCTCCTGGTTTCAATTCTGGACCGAAGGCAGATTCCTGTGCCGCCACCTGGAATAGCCGCTTCGCACGCTATCGCCACCGCGACTGATTTCATCGAGCTTGCTGTTGACGAGTTACGCCCGAAGCAGATGCGCGCCTACGGCGGGTTGTCGGAGCCCGCAGCGGCCGTGCTCAACGGAATCGTTGATGAGCTTGAGCGCATGGCTGTAACAATGATCCGCACCGCGAAGAACGGGAGAAAGCAAGTTGCTTAAGTATGGGATGGTTGCCATCGGCGGAGCAGTCGGAGCACTTGCCCGATTCGCGCTGGGAACATACGTCGGCGCACGGATGGGAGCACGCTTCCCGTATGGAACGTTCATCATCAATGTCTCCGGATCATTTCTGATTGGCCTGATCATGACCGTGCTGACTGAGCGCACGCATCTGAGTCCCAATTGGCGCTATTTCGTTCCCATCGGATTCATCGGCGCCTATACCACCTTCTCGACTTTTGAGTACGAAACACTTCGTGCCATGCAGGATGGCCAGCTTGTTAGCGGCACCCTGAATATCGTGCTGAGCGTTACCCTTGGGTTTCTGATGGTGTGGCTCGGCGTGCTGACCGGGAGGGCTCTAGGGTGATCGTAATCAGAGAGGCTTTAATCGCTAATAGGAGGCGATGTGCTTAACGCTGGACCAGCAAAGAAAGTTGCCATCTACGTCGGCGAAGACCAGCAGTACCATGGCCACAGTGTCTACGCTGCCATCCTGGATTTTCTCTTTTACCGCAGTGTTTCAGGCGCAACCATTACGCGGGGCATCGCGGGGTTCGGCGCTGATCACCACCTGCACACCACAAGGCTCGTGGAGCTTGCGGCGAACCTTCCCGTCAAGATCGAGTTCATTGAAACGTCGGAGCGTGTCGAAGAACTTCTTCCTAAACTGCACGAAATGGTCGGCACGGGCCTGATCGAGGTCCATGACACAACAGTGGTGAAACCGGGGACGCCAAAGAAGGCAGCCGCCGCTGAATTCGTGCATCCGCTGAAAACGGAAAGCAAGGCGAAGCTGATGCGAGTGTATTTCGGCGAGAACGACAAGTGGCACGACAAGCCGCTGCATGAAGCCTTGCTCGAAGCCCTGCGGGCCAACGATGTCGCGGGTGCGACCGTTTATCGCGGCATCCTTGGCTACGGTGCGAATCGGAGAATTCACGAGGACAAGGCCCTGAGCCTCTCGCATGACCGCCCCATAATGCTGGCGGTGATCGATACCGAGGAGAAACTCAGGTCGTTCACACCGATCCTCGACCAGATGGTGCAGCAGGGATTAGTGGTGTTGTCGGATGTCGATGTCATCAAATACAGCCACAATTACCGCAAGGAAGAACGCAGGCAGGAGGCGCGCTCATGAAGCTTCCGGGCAAGGCAAAGATGCTGCGCATTCATTTTGGCGAAAACGACAAATGGCAGGACAAACCGCTGTACCGTGCCATTGTCGAAAAATGCCGCGAACTGGATCTCGCTGGCGCAACGGTTTACCGCGGAATTGAGGGATACGGGGCCAGCACCCTGATCCACCGCTCCCACCTGCTTTCATCGTCCGACCGGCCAATTATGGTCTCGGTTATAGATACCGAGGAGAACATCCAAAAACTGCTGCCCCATCTTGACGCGATGGTCGATGAGGGACTGATCGCAATCTCCGATGTTGAAGTCGTCAGGTATGGGCACCAAGAGGGCGTGCGTTCGCAGTAGGGCAACTGTATGGGGGCAGAACCGACCAATTCGAATCTCGCGCTCTCAGCCGACAAAACGCCGACGCGGCGGCCTGTTGGAGGGGACGTTGCGTTACTGCGAATCGCAGAGCTGGCCGAGCAATCGGGCTCCGAGTATGTAGCGTCAGAGGCGCGAAGTGTTGCAGAGCGTTTAGCCGAAGGCCGATTCTACGTGGCATGTGTGGGTCAGTTCAAACGGGGCAAATCGACGTTGTTGGATGCCCTGATCGGCGACTCTATTCTTCCAACTGGCGTTGTCCCTGTAACGGCCATTCCGACCGTCATTCGATATGGGCAATCACGCAGCGCGCGAGTTCGCTTTCAAAGCGGGCAATGGACGGACATCGATGTAGCCGCAATCGAACAGTACGTGGCCGAGGAATGGAATCCAGAAAATGCGAAACATGTAGCGGGCCTGGAAGTGTTTGTTCCAAACCCGTTGCTCGCCAGCGGTATGTCCCTCGTGGACACGCCAGGACTGGGGTCGGTCTTTGCCGCCAATACCGCCACGACCCACGCTTTCGTGCCGCACATCGATGCGGCCATCGTGGTCCTTGGAGCAGATCCTCCGATCACCGCTGAGGAGCTTTCCCTCGTAGAAACGGTCGCGGGGCAGGTTCAAGACCTGATTTTCGTTCTAAATAAAGCCGACCGCGTCAGCGAACATGAACGGGTTACAGCAACGGCTTTCGCAAAGAGAGTTCTGGAATCCCGAATCAACCGTTCTGTCGCTTCGATGTTCGAAATCAGCGCCTTGGAGAGGCTCGAGAGGCCCGGCGACCACAGGGACTGGCCACGGCTTGTTCATGCTTTAGAAGAATTGGTGCGCCTTTCGGGCCGCCGCCTCGTCCACGAGGCAACGAATCGCGCTGTAACCCGGATTGGCGGCCAGCTTCTTACGATCATTGGGGTGGAACGAGATGCATTACTGCGTCCCGTTGAAGAGTCCGAAAGTCGGATCGCCAACCTCCGCGAGATGTCGGCACAAGCTGAGCAGTCCTTGCATGAACTTGGATACCTGTTTACAGCCGAGCAACAGCGCCTGTCGAAAACGTTTCAAGGTCGGCGCAATGAATTTCTTAAAGTGGCGATTGTTTCGGCTCGGCAAGAATTAGTCGCTCGACTGGCGGGCGTTACCCGTCGCAGCGGACCGGCATTTCGCCGCGATCTGATGCACATTACCCAAGAGGTTGCACGCGATCAACTGACACCTTGGCTGCAAGCCCAGGAGATATACGCGGAAGAGGCGTACGGTCGAATCGCAAAGCGATTCGTAGATCTTGCCAATGACTTCCTCCGTCGCATGAGGGAGGCGGGATTACCCGACCTGGCCACTTTGCCAGACGACGTCGAATCAGCCCAAGGATTCAGAACGAAGTCTCGTTTCTATTTCCTCAGCTTTGAACACGTAGCCGCCCCAGCGTCCCCGTTTCGCAATCTTGCTGATCTCGTGCTTGGAGTACTCGGCGCATACGGCGGAATGGTTCCCGGCGCACAGGTCTTCCTTGATCATCTGCTGCAAACGAACAGTTCGCGGGTTCAGAACGACGTGGAAGAACGTGTGGCAGAGAGTCGGCGACGATTGGAAGGGGACATCCGACGCATTCTGCGCGACGTGAGTAAGATCGCGGAACGGGCCTTGGGCCATGCTCGAGCCGCGCAGACGGCCGGCCAGAATGCTGTTCGGAATGCGGTTGCCACACTCGATGCGACCGAGAATGAGATTCGGCGACTCGTTTCGTCTATTGAGGAACAAATCTAACCAGAATCGTGTGGCCCGCCTTCTGGATGCTCGGTAATGGCACCAATTGCACCGCGCCGTTGAACAACTCGCCCTCCTGCGGCGAGAGGATGCGACCATCGTCCGCAGCGATATCCACCGACGTACGCGAACGGAACCACAACCGGCTCCATCCCCAACAGTTGCTCGGCTGCGGTAATGAATTGGGCGCAGAAAATGTATATCGACTACGTCCACGTCTTGAGCGCCGCTCCGTAAGGGGCCGGTGCAACACGCGGGGGCGCAAGAACCTTACTGGCTTTTGCGCCCGCATCAGCTGGCTTTGGGAAGTCGACGAACGCGCGATAGATGATGAGCTTCGCGGGCGCAGGCGAAAGCTGTTGCTGTCGCCACTGCTTGGTCCGGCGCATGGGCTCGAAGTTGCGCTGCATACGGTCAAGCCTATGGCGAGGCTGTCCTGCAGGGTTCATGAATCTCACGAAAGGCAAAGGCACCATCAGGTGTACTGCGAGGTAGCAGCATGACGGAATATCTCGCCCTGAAAGCCGAGTGACGCTGACGTAATTTAATTGGGGCGCGTGAATCTCACTATTTGTGCGAACAAGTATCCTGCTGTTAATTCTCTTGAACTTGGGATGGTCGGCCAGAGCAAGAGCCCACAGTTCTAACCACCTCAGGACTGAAAACTCACCATACCTCAAACGTTCAATCTCGCAGCCGGTGGATTGGTACCCCTGGGGTAAGGACGCCTTCAACCGTGCAAAAGAGTTGAACCGTCCGATCCTTCTCGGACGTGGGCGCTGTTTGGTGCCCGTGGTGTGGTCTCATGGACCGCGACACGTACACCAAGGCGGAGACGGCGGATTTTCGGTTGTCACTTTTCAAAACGCGACGAATCTTAAGCTGCAAGTCACCGCCCGGGTCAACCTCCGGTGAGACTGAGTGTGATATGGCGAGATGGTGTGTTACCGCTGCAATGATTGTCTGGCTGACAGCGTCTCCAGCTTTTGCGCGTCTCTGTGGCGCACCGACGGCTACGGATGGCTACGAACAGCTCGACCAAGGTTACCGTGCGCTCTATAACCTCGACTTTGATCGCGCCCAGGCGACATTCATGCAATGGGAAATGCACGAACCGCGGAATCCGCTTGGTCCCGCATCACGAGCCAGCGGCTATCTCTTTCAGGAATTCGATCGACTTGGCGTGCTCAGGTCGGAACTCTTCACTGACGACAAGAGCTTTGAGGGGCGGAGCAAGCCGCTCCCGGACAAGCAAGTGAAGCTCCGGTTTCAACAGCAGATTTCTGCTGCGGACCGACTTGCGGATGAGATGCTGGCAGCAAATCCGTCGTCTCCCGATGCGCTTCTCGCGAAGACGCTGGTGGACGGACTGCAGGCCGACTACGCCGCTCTCATCGAGAAGCGAAATGGAGCTTCCCTTTCTTACACGAAGGAAGGTAGGCGATGGGCCGAAAGCCTGCTCCGCGTCGATCCAGACTGCTACGACGCGTATCTTGCTCTTGGCGCTGAGAACTATCTTGTCTCAATAAAACCGATGTTGGTGCGCTGGATTGCACGATTGAGCGGTGCAAGGGATGATCGAGCGCGGGGGATCGAGCAACTTATGATGACCTCGCAGAACGGGCGATTCCTCAAGCCCTTCGCGAAGCTTCTGCTAGCTGTCGCGGCGCTACGGGACCACGACACCGGCATGGCCCGGACGCTCCTCACCGAGCTCCGGCAGGAGTTTCCCCAGAACCCGCTTTACGCATACGAGTTGAACAGGCTGACGGACCCACGCTCAGGCCCACAGGGAGAAAATTAGGAATGCAAGGCCCGCGAAGCATTTGGAGCGCCATTCTTCTCACCGTTTCGTTCTGCCTGGTGGCATGGGCAACCGAGAGGCCCATTGACGTCGATAGCAGCACGATCCGCATTCACGTGAGAAAGGCTGGCCTGTTCTCGGCCGCGGGTCATGAGCACTGGGTCACCGCTCCCATTGCTCAGGGCAGCGTCGAAGAAGGCGAACCTTCTCACGTGGCTTTCACTGTCTTGGCGCGCAAGTTGATGGTCGAGCCGGACAAGGGCCTTAGTACCGAGGATCAAGCTGAAGTGCAACGGACCATGCAAGAGAAAGTGCTTGAGAGTGAGCAGTACCCCGAGATCAGCTTCCGCTCAACCGCAGTGACGAAAACTGGCAGCGATACATGGACCGTCACGGGGATTCTGGCGCTGCATGGACACAGCAATCCGGTCAGCGCCACTGTGCATAAAGCTCAGGACAAGTACGTGGGGCGCTGCCGGATAAAGCAGACCGACTTCGGCATTCAACCCGTTAGCGCGGGCGGGGGGCTGGTCAAAGTGAAAGACGAACTGGATATTGATTTTTCCGTGATCCCCGTGCGCACGGAAATCCATTGACATTGCGACGGAGTGCTGATGCAGATGGTGACGACCGAGGCTGTTCGCGACCACTACGATTCCATGGCGCGGGTGTACCGCCTGTTCTGGGGACAGCACCTTCATCATGGATTGTTTGTCAGCGGCGACGAGCGACCGCTGCGCGCCCAAGAACAGATGCTTGAGTTCTGCCTGCGTATGCTGGCGTTCGCGCCGGGCTCTGCTGTGTTAGATGTGGGCTGCGGCTATGGCGGCACATCCATCTACCTGGCGCGCAACCATGACGCGCGCGTCACTGGCATCACTCTCAGCCGCAAACAGGCCGCGTTTGCGGACAAGAGCGCGCGACGTAACGGCGTCCACGACCGCGTGACATTTGTGGTTGCCGATGCGGAGCGCCATGATTTCCGAGAGTCGCGTTACGACGTCATCTGGACCATGGAGTCCTCGGAGCATTTTCTGAACAAACGGGCTTACTTCAGGAAAGCGGCGAATGCGCTACGGCCACAAGGCAAGTTGCTGGTTGCCGCGTGGACATCTGCGCGCCCGGATAACAAACTGCCGTTATTGGCTGAAGCCGCGATTTGCCAGCAGTTTGCGACGCCGACAGAGTACGCCGACGAGATAGAGGCAGCGGGTCTGCAGATGATAGTTGCCAAAGACCTCACCCACCGCGTCACTCCGACCTGGGAAATCTGCCGGCGCCGAGCACGACTGGCGCGGCCGTTCAAGATACTGTTTCCTCAGGCCGCGCGCGACTTCGCGCGAGTCATCGATCTAATGCTCTCCGCGTTCCGTAGCGGCGCGCTCGGCTATACCGTTCTGGTAGCCCAGAAGCCATGCCGGAAATCGTAAAGAGGTTCTGTCACATTTCTTCTCTACCGACATCACATCCATTGTAGTTGGCATTGACTTGCAGGCTCACGGCGGGAGGCGCGCATCGAACTCCGGCGTATGCTGTCGCGTGGTGTCGTCTGAGGCCAATCGGCATCTAAGGCTTTTGATGTCGCACGCGCCACAACCGCAAATTGAAGCAGTCGAGCGGGAGCTAATCCGGCGTGTCTGTGAGGGCGACCAAGAGGCGTTTTACGAGTTGGTCCGTCCTTATGAGCGTTCGGTCTATTTCGCAGCCAAGTCCGTGCTGGACAACGAAGCTGATGTGGAAGACGCCGCACAGGAGGCCATTCTGAAAGCATTTGCGCACATTCGCGATTTCCGCGCAGAATCGAAGTTCAGTACGTGGCTGATCCAGATCACGATCAACGAAGCGCGTATGAAGCTGCGCAAGGATCACCAGCACCTGTACGAATCGATTGACGAGCCGCGCTCAGACGACGAAGGGGATTATTGGCCCGTGGATTTCGCCGAGTGGCGTGAGATCCCTTCAGAAGCGGCGGAACGCGCAGAATTGCGCGACGCGTTGAACAAGGCATTGAGCGCTTTGCCGCTCAAGTACCGTCAAGTTCTGATTTGCCGCGACATCCAGAACCTGAATATCGCCGAAACGGCGCAGCTGCTGGGCATCAGCGAGGCCAACGTAAAGACAAGATTGTTACGTGCGCGGCTGCAGATGCGCGATGCGCTTGCGCCTGGGTTCGATGGAAGTTGGATCGACGGACGCAATTACGAGAAGGTTCGGTCCTGGTAACCTGTGGTCGACGGAAGCAGAGAGAAGCATGATTATCGAAATCAGTTGTGTTGAGGTTTGGCGCGAGATATCCGATTATATCGACGGAGACGTCAGCCCGGATCTGCGGGCAAGGATAGAGGCGCATTTCAAAAACTGCAAACACTGCACGGCCGTTTGCGAGGGGACGCGCAACATCGTGCGACTGATTGGCGATGGCGAGGTGTTTGATGTTCCTGCCCGGTTCAGCCAACGGCTATATAGCAAGCTGCCCAAGCGGGATATCTGGTGAGCGGACATTTACATCATTCCGAAGGCGGCCAATGTCATGACCACGGCTCGGTGAAAGTAAAGGCTGCGTAGTCGAAAACGTGAATTTGGATTCGCTGCTGGCGTCGGTCATTCTCGCCCTGCATGTTGCTTTCATTCTGTGGGTAGTTTTTGGCGCGGCTTGGACGCGATGCCGTCCTGTGTTGCGATGGCTGCACATAGGTGTGCTTTCCTGGAGCATAGTTGTTGAGATCGGGCCCTGGCCCTGTCCGCTGACCGTGGCGGAGAACTGGCTGGAGACGCGAGCCGGACGCCCCGCCTACACGAACGGCTTCCTGCTGCACTATCTCGATAAGATCGCCTATCCGAACATCCCGCCCGACCTGCTGACCATGGCCGCGCTTCTCGTAGTCCTGGTCAACGGAGCGATCTACATCAGGCGCTTTCGTCATCGCCATGCCGAGCACTGCTGGTGAGGACGACGTTTGCGGTGCCGCTTCTCTTTCACATGCTGGGCGAAGGCTAAGAGGTATTTTCGAGTGGGTTCAGAGTAGCCGTCCGTTTATACTGTTTGGGAGGCGTGTTTGTCGCGGCTGCATCAGAACGCCGCTAATCGTAAGAAACATTTAAGTCTATGTGCTCGCGTCGACTATTGATCGTTTTGGCAGTGGTGGCAATGATTTGCACGACGGCGGTGTGGTTCTTCCCTGCCCCTGTCGGTCCTTTCAGTGCCATTCACGGACCTGCCACTGCTTTTCGCTCATGCCGCGCAGCAGCGGGTGTATTCGCTTCCTTGGCGCTTTCTGCTTTGTCTGTGATCTTGTCGTCGATTTTCTCGCCGTTTTCCGCGGGTTGTATTTCCAGCCGTCAACCGACTAGCCGCACCCCGAAGCTGCTTCTTTCTGATATCTGCTCCGTTTTACGCTGCTAAAGCTTTAGCATTCTTTACTCTTACAGGTTCTGTAGATAAACCAACACGTGCCCCGCTCCGTATGTGCAGGGGCAGGATTGCCGTGGAGTTTGAGCAACTTGCGATCAGCAACTCTCATCGAATAAGGAAGGGCGAAATGAAGTGCAGTCGTGGCGCTTTTGATTGGGCTATTTTAGCGACGACATGCGTGTTGCTGGTGTTTTTGTTCCCGGTGCCGCATGGTTCGTTCACAGCGATGAATGGCCCCGTGACCGCGCTTCGCGCCATGCGCGAGTCCAGGCTCTTACACGGCGCAATTGCGCTGGCCGCTTCGGTTTTTGTTTCGTATTCAATTCAGACTGCAATCAACGCTGCAATAACTATTGACGTCCTATGTCGCGCAGAGGCTTGCAGCGGTCGCGACCTGTTGAAGCGTTCTTCCACCCTACGCTGTTAGATCCTGTTCGTTGGCCACTTCTTCTCACAATTTCCAGAAGCAGCAAACGAATGATTTATGGCAGGGACCGTGAGCGTTACATAACGCCCTCGTTCTGATCGGAGAATTCGATGAAAGACAGACGTTTTCAAGTCATACTGGCAATCGCAACTTTGACCCTTGTTTTCGCGCTTGGCGCATGCAACAAGAAGGTAGCTCACGCCACGCCACCTACTCCGCCTCCTCCGGCAGCACCGACTGCCGCGCTTTCAGTTGTTCCAGACTCGGTACAAAAAGGGCAATCGGTCAACCTCGTGTGGAAGACCGAGAACGCTAACCACGTGAAGATCGATGGTGTGGGGGAAGTATCGTCATCGGGAAGCCGGCGTGCGACTCCCGTCGAATCCACTACTTACATTCTGACCGCAAAGGGGCCCGGCGGGGCGCAAGAAGCAAGTGCCCGCGTCACCGTGACAGTGCCCGTGGCGGCAACTTCACCCCAGGTTTCAGCAGAGGAACTCTTCAGGCGTAACATCAAGGACCTTTTCTTCGATTACGACAAATACGACATCCGACCGGACCAGCAGGCGCAATTACAGGCCAACGCCAAGTTTCTTCAGACCCAGCCCGACATCAAGGTTCAACTCGAAGGACACTGCGATGATCGTGGCTCGGAGGAGTACAACTTGGCTTTGGGAGCAAGTCGCGCCGAAGCTCTCAAATCAGCGCTGCTCAATGCTGGTATTTCAGCCGATCGAGTGCAAACTGTCAGTTATGGCAAGGAGAGGCCGTTCTGCACTGATGCGAACGAGCAATGCTGGCAGTCAAATCGTCGCGATCACTTTGTCTTTCAACAGTAAGCTAACTCGGCCCCTGGGGGAGATGGATCATCTCCCCCCAGAAAAACGGATTACGTCAGTGGACACTTTTAGAGAACTGGAAGACGAAAACTCGCCAGATCGCGAGCGCGCGTGGCACCAGCGTGAGTTGATCGTCCTCCTTTGGTTAACCGCACTCACTGTGGCGCTGTTTGTTGTCGCTTATTTCGTGACTGGTGCTTTCCGTAGCAAACAGACCAGAATGGGAAATGAGTACTTCAGACGAGGCGAGGCGGCCTTAACTGCCAAGCATGCCGATGAGGCAGTGACGGATTTTCGCACCGCTCTCAGTTTTGAGCCTGAAAGACGCGAGTATCGCCTGCGACTTGCCCAGGCGCTCTTGCTGGCGAACCACGATAAGGAGGCGCTGACTCATTTCAAAGACCTATGGGAGAGCGAACCTGGAGACGGTGAGCTCAATCTCGAATTAGCACGGCTGGCGGCACTGAACGGGAACATGGCTGACGCCTTGCGTTATTTTCATGGCGCCATCTACGGCTTGTGGCGTCAAAATCCCACAGGAAACCGGCAAGAGGCCTGGCTGGAATTGGTTCAGTTTCTTTTGCGTGAGCACGCAAACACCCAGGCACAATCGGAATTGCTTGCGCTTTCCGCAAACCTTCCCGCCGATGCGAGCGAGAACGCCGAAGTAGCTTCACTCTTTATGAAGGCTGGTGACGATGTTCACGCTCTTCAGCTATATCGAAGTGCACTTCACCTGGATCGAAAGGACCATGCGGCGCTGATCGGCGCGGCGCAAACTTCGTTCGCTCTCGGGAACTACAAAGGCGCGGTTGGGTACTTCAAGGCGGCATCGAGCGAGCAGCCTCTTCCATCTGAAGTGCAGGGGCAGGCGCAGACGGCCGAACTGGTGTTGCAGATTGATCCATATCAAAGGGGATTGTCGACGGCAGAACGCCGCGCTCGCACGCTTGCGGCTTTCGCTCAAGCCGGTAACCGTCTCAAGACTTGCATGGGCAGCCAGGGACAGCAGCCCACCGAATCTGGACAAAGTTTGTCCCTGCTGCAGGCAGATTATTCTCAATGGAGCACGCTGCAACGAGAAGTGAATCCGAACGCTCTGCGCGACGATTCAGAGCTTATCGATAGAACAATGGATCTCGTGTATCGCATCGAGAAAGACACAGAACAAATCTGCGGAGAACCAGTGGGAAAAGACATGGCTTTACTACTGTTGGCCCGTCACGGCTTGGGAGCGGAAGGGTGAGCATGCAGGCCAACGCGAACCAAGCATTCGCCTCGCAAGGCGCGGAACAACGCGAATCCGCCAGGGCGACGAGTTACGTTCCTGCGTGGCGGTCCGCCTTTCGTGAGGAACGCTTCTTTCTGCTGCTGTCGATCTTCATCGGCATCCTGTCGGGAGTGTTAGTTGTTTGCTTCAGGATCACGATCGAGTGGAGCAGTCTTAAGCTTTTGGGCCCGACACCTTCCGGTGCTCGCCTTCTGGTTGTACCTTCCGTCACGGGCTTGATCATTGCTGCGCTTGTCATCTGGGTGTTTCCGTTGGTTCGTGGCAGCGGGGTCAACCAAACAAAGGCAGCTTTATACATTTACAACGGGTACATACCGTTCAGGACGGCGATCGGCAAGTTCATCACAGCCGCTTTGGCTATCGGCTCCGGACAATCGCTCGGACCAGAAGATCCTTCGTTACAGATCGGAGCTGCGCTGGCATCTGCGCTCGGACGACGGCTGCGCCTTTCGCGCGAAAAATTGCGCTTGCTGGCGCCGGTTGGGGCGGCTGCGGGCCTCGCGGCGGCCTTCAACGCGCCGATCTCCGCCGTGCTGTTCGTGATCGAAGAGGTGATCGGACGCTGGAGCGCAGGCATTCTTGGCGCGGTAGTTTTATCGGCAGTTTCCAGTGTCGTGGTGACGCGCTGGTTTTTGGGTTCTTCGCCAATCTTTCGCATTCCTCCGGTCGAAATGATCCGCCCGGCTGAATTGCTGGCCTACGCGCTTCTCGGAGTGATCGGTGGAGTTGCGTCGATCGTCTTCGCAAAGGCGATTGCTATTCTTCGTCCGAAGCTGAAAGCGGCCCCCACGTGGACCCAATATTTTCAACCCGCTTGTGCGGGTCTGCTGATCGGGTTGATCGGTTACATGGGAGCGCCTCAAGTCATGGGGGCCGGGTACAACGTCATCGACAGGGCCATGCATGACCAGTTCACATGGGAGTTCCTCGGTGTTTTGGCTGGGCTGAAGATATTGGCGACGACGCTCTCGTTTGTCAGCGGCACTCCAGGAGGAATGTTTGCCCCAACGCTGTTCATCGGTGCGATGCTCGGAGGGGCTGTCGGCGGTGCTGAACATGCTCTATTCCCGCACCTCACCGGCACGGTCGCGACCTACGCGCTGGTTGGCATGGGCGTAATGTTTGCAGGATTCTTGCGAGCTCCGATGACTGCCGTGTTCATGGTGCTGGAGGTCAGCGGGAATTACTCGATCATCGTTCCGGTGATTCTGGCCAGCGCGATCTCCTATTTGTTATCACGAACGTTTCAGCCTGTGCCCATCTTCGATCTGCTGAGCCGCCAGGACGGCCTTGAACTTCCATCGATGGAGGAAGAACGCGAGGCCTCCGTCATTCGCGTGGAAGATGCCATGCGTAAACCTCCTGCGGTTGTGATTGAGGCTGGAGAAACGGTGAGCTCCGCACTGAGAATGGTGGAGCAGGCGCCCGAGACGGCTTTTCTTGTTCACCTCGGAGACAATTCCTGGACGAGTGTGACCAAGGAATGGTTGAAAGCGACGAAGCAGGAAGGCAAAGGCGAGGCTCTCTTGTTGTCTGTAATACCGATTGGCGCGATGCCGCCGGTATATCCAGATCACCAACTACACTCCGCGCTTCCTTACTTATACGAATGGCCTCTGGTCGCGGTAGCTCACCGCGCAGCTCCCAGGGGGCTCGAAGGTGCATTGTCGCTCAAGGATGCCCTTCGAGCGTATCGCGACGCCGAGCAGGAAAATAACACCCACCATGGCTAAGATCAGCGCCGCAGTTTCCGGTCCTGATGGATCAATGACACAAGGCCTGGCGTCCCGCCAGGTCAAGAGCCAGCTCAAGGAGTTTCACATTGAGCGAGCAATCCGCATCGAACATGGTTGGGACGGTGTTGTAATAACCGAGGGAGTTTTCAATGAAATTCAATCTTAGAGCGATGGCGGCTGCTTCTGGGCTGCTCTGGGGCGGAGCGGTGCTCACTGTGGGAGTCGTGAATTGCATCAAGCCGAGCTACGGCACCAAATTCCTGCGCACCGTTGCCTCCGTTTATCCGGGTTACCACGCCCGCGCTACACCCGGCCAGGTCGCTGTGGGGGCCGCGTATGCAGCGGTGGATGGAGCCATCGCTGGTGCGCTCTGCGCATGGCTCTACAACCGTTTCGCGTCAGAGAGTGGAGCACTCCAGCGGGACTATTCTTTAGAACCGCAAACGCGAGGCGAGGTCGCGTAAAGGAGTCCCACCTGTCGTAAGTTTGGCCACCCAACTCGTGTAATGGCTGGTGTAGACCTGAGAACCGTGGCACAATTGATGGGTCACCGAACGGTTCAAAATGACGATGCGCGTCTTACAAGAAGTGCGAAAGTGGCGGAACTGGCAGACGCACCAGACTTAGGATCTGGCGGGGAAACCCATGGGGGTTCGAGTCCCCCCTTTCGCACCATTAACAACTATATTGATCGCTGCGGTCATTCCCGCCTCGGCTCAGCTTTACTTGATCCAGCATAATCGAGACGTCAGTTGATCCTGCACTCAGAGGGAAGAAGAATGGCATTGCCGGCACAACCGAATATCAAAGTCACCACCACGGATGATTACACCGACAAATACTCCAACAGCGTCCAGGTGCGCGTCAGCGTGTGGGACTTCTTCCTCGTCTTTGGCACGCTGCAACAGCAGAGTGAAAACGAAGTAGAGGTCCGTAATTTCCAGGGGATTTATTTCAGTCCTCAACAGGCCAAAGCCCTGATGAAAATCCTCGAGCAGAACGTCACGAACTATGAAGCGACTTTCGGCGAAATAAAGTTGGATCCGCACATGAAGGTGCCGGGCGGCATCAACTAACAGCGCCATGCCCGACCGCAAGGATAAAAAGAACGTTCCGGGAACATTCGCGGTTCCCGCGCTTGCGGTCTTTGCCCTGATCTTCACGGTCGCGTGGCTGCTCCACATTTCGCTGCTACAGCTTCCCTACTTCTGGGATGAGGCCGGGTACTACATTCCGGCAGCCCGTGACCTATGGCTCAAGGGCCACCTCATTCCGGACTCGACGGTCAGCAGCGGGCATCCGCCGCTGGTGATGGCTTGGCTGGCGTTCTGGTGGAAGTTCTCCGGGTTCACGCCGGCGGTCACGCGCACGGCCATGCTGCTGATCTCCGCCTTCGGACTCATGGGCGTCTTCAGGCTCGCGCGCCAGGTTGCCAACACCAGCGTAGCCGTTGCCGCGACCGCGCTGACCGCTATTTATCCAGTGTGGTTCGCACAAAGTTCGCTGGCGCATTTGGACGTCGCTGCAGCGGCCTTTACCTTCTGGGGGCTCGCGGAATACCTGCGCAACCGACGGTCTTTCGCCATCCTCTTTTTCGCGCTCGCGGGATTGGCGAAAGAGACCGCGATCATCGCGCCGCTTGCGCTGTTCGCGTATGAGCGCATTGCGCCGTTTGTTTTCATGCACCTCGTTTCCCCTCAAGCGCACCCTCCCCTGAAGGGGAAGGGCGCGGCACCCGTGTGTTCTAAGTTCGTTCTTCCCTTCCCAAATCCGGGATGGGCAAAGTCCATTGCGCTGCTGGCGTCCGCGCTGCCCCTGTTGGCGTGGTTTGCCTATCACCGCGCGCGGACCGGGGTTTTCTTCGGGAACCCGGAGTTCTTTCGTTACAACGTTGCCGCGACTGCCGATCCCTTGCGAATCGTG
Source organism: uncultured Acidobacteriota bacterium (assembly GCA_963777415.1). Lineage (GTDB taxonomy): Bacteria > Acidobacteriota > Terriglobia > Terriglobales > Acidobacteriaceae > JAEZPW01. Next base: position 9,356 of record CAVZQL010000003.1, on the reverse strand, counting down.
CTGGCGCTGGCGCAGCGCTTCTGGCACGCGTTCGGGTATCTGAACCTTTTCGTGCTGGTTGCCGCAGCCGGGATGGCCATGCTCTACGCGCCGCTTGGTCAGGGCGACGAAGAACGCCAGCGAATCGCGATCCCTGTGCAGAGCATTTTTGCCGTGCTTGTCGCCGCCTACATCGTGATGCTCTCGGTGGTAGGCGGAGCAGTGATCGCGCGCTACATGCTGCCGGTTGTGCCGCTGGTGATCATCGTTTGCGTGTCCACGCTGAGGCGGAGAATTTCGTGGTGGCCGTGGGCGTGCGCGGTCGTTGGATTGACATTCGTTCTGGCGCTATTCGTCAATCCGCCTTACCGCATCTCGCCGGAAGACAATCTCACCTATGTTGACTTCGTTCGCCTGCACCAGGCGGCGGCAAAAACCATCCAGTCGAAGTATCCGAATGCCCGCGTGCTCACGGCATGGCCAGCGTCAGACGAACTGACGCGGCCCTGGCTGCGATACGTCAGCAAACCCGTCCAGGTAGTGCGGATCGAGAACTTCTCGCTGCCGCAAGTTCAACTCGCGTCCGAGGCACGAGAGCGGTACGAGATCGCTTACCTGTTTTCGACCAAGCTCGAACCGGCCACTCCGATGCTTGGGGGTCCGTTCTGGACCCGCTTGCAAGAGCGCTTCTTCGACTACCATGAAGACCTGCCTCCGGAAATCGCGGCCAACATGCTTGGCGGACGCATCGTCTACCAGGCGCGACGCGGCGGCGAGTGGGTGGCCATCGTGGCCATCGAGCACGCCGAGAACGCGAACAATCGGGGGATCGGGTGGTCGGGTGATCGGGTGATCGCCAGGCGGTAGGACCCACGATAGCTTCGCTAACATGGGCCACCGACATTTTTGCGCTGCCCCTCCCCATGCTTCAAGAATCGTAAGTTGTTGAAAGCTAAGCCAGTTATCCAATCAGCTAACTTGACCTGATCGTAAGCAATTGAAATATAAGCACTTAACTCACTCAGATCCCCCGCGATTGCGAGCGCCTAGTTAAACCACTTCCACCTTCAAGTATGGCAGATTTGGTCGGGTTTCCCGACAGGGTGGACGAGATTATATTCGGCTTAGTTTCAGCAACTTACGATGATTCAGGACGCTAGAGGGGCTTGACACCATTTGCGTCTCATATACGTCGGCAGTCGTGGTGGTGCAGGCGAGTGCATGGGTCCTTCGCTTCGCTCAGGATGACTCGCTCCGTGGTGATGTTTAGGTCTTGCGCAGGACGGCGGCGTGGCTGCGTTTGATGGTTGGGCGGTCGGCGACGGCGAATCCGGACTGGGCGGCGGCCTGGAGTTCGGCGTCGAAGTCGCCATTCTTGACGTGGCCTGAGGGTTCAGCGAGCAGAACGGTTGCTCCGGGTTTGGATGCGGCGGCGACCTCGTTGAAAAAAGTCTGGGCCGCGGGCATTTCGTGGACAAGCGCGAAGGCCAGGGTGAAGTCCACCTTCCCCGCAAGATTGGCAATGCCCAGGGACTCGGGGGCGGCAAGGCGCAGGTCGACGCGGGCGAGAAGTCCGGCCTTGGCGACGCGGCGCTTGAGGGCGGAGATCATCTTCGGCTGGATGTCCACGGTGGTGACATGGCCGGTTGGTCCAACAAGGCGCGCGAGATCGAGCGTGAAGAATCCCATGCCGGGCCCGGGTTCGAGCACCGTCATTCCCTGACGGACGTAGGGCGCCAGAAGCTTTGCCGGATCTTGCATGAAGCGGCGGAGAGGGCACGCGAGAAAATATCCGAGCCACCAGGGACAGACGCGATGCGACATGGAGCACCTCGACAGTGGGGATGGGGCCTCAGTTCAATGTAGCTGAAAACGGAAAATCGGGGAATCTAAAAGGCGTGGAACGCAGAGGGAGCAGAGGAAGCGGAGGCGCAAGGGAAAGGCGGGAGCGAATTAGCCTTCAGCGATCAGCCGTCAGCCTTCAGTCGGGCGAGAGAGCTACGTGGGCGGGACGCCCACGCGACAGCCGGCGGGACGCCGGCGCTACAAATTCAACTCACATCAGCTTTCTGGCTTCGCGGAATATCTCAGTAAACATCTCTTCGGTCAACTTTCCGGTGTTGGTGTTCTGGTTGGACGGATGGTAGGACGCGAGAAGGATGCGACCGTCAGGGAGGTCGTATTTTACGCCGTGGCCGAAGCGGTATCCGGCCTTGCTTTGGATCGTGCCGCGACGTTTCAGATAATTGAGGTAAGCGTCGAAGCCAATATGGCCGAGTGCGACGACAACACGGACATTTTTCAAAAGGTCCAGTTCCCTATCAAGAAATCCCGAACAGTTGGCGATCTCCTCGGGAGTGGGCTTGTTTTGCGGCGGGGCGCAGCGGACGGCGGCAGTAATGTAGGCGTCGGTCAGTTTGAGTCCGTCGTCGCGTTGCTTGCCGTTGGGTTGATTAGCGAATCCAGTGCGGTACAGGACGGGGTACATGAAATTCCCGGAGGAGTCGCCGGTGAACATGCGTCCGGTACGGTTGGAGCCGTGGGCGCCGGGGGCGAGACCAAGGATGAGCACGCGGGCATTGGGATCTCCGAAGCCGGGGACGGGGCGCGCCCAGTACTCGCAGTCCATGTAGGCGCGGCGCTTCTCGCTTCCGATCTTTTCGCGGTAGGCGACCAGGCGTGGGCAGAGGCGGCAAGCGATGAGCTCCGCATTGAGGATGGCGAGGGGAGAGGACATAAAGGAATTGTAGAACGGATAAACGGGAAATCGCAGAAGCCGGAACCCGGGATAAAGCAATCTGCTCCTTTTTCCGTTTACCTGGGTGGTGCAAACGAAATGCATAGGTCCTTCGCCTGCGGCTCAGGATGACTCGCTGCGGCAGTCGGTGATGGCCGAAGGAGCTGTGGTGGTACGGATTTTCCGTTTTCTTTGTCCCTGCCGGTTTGACCCTTGTCGCTTGGGTCTTTAGTATAGGTATTTGTTGTCTACGGCAGTCTGTTTGTGTCGGCGTTTGTGTCGTTGAACCGACCAGAGAATCTAATCAACACGATAAGGTCAGCCATTGAACTCCACTGAAACAAAGCCTACTTGCGTGCGGGAAATCGAAGTTGAAATTCCTGCCGAAATCGTCACCAGCGAGACTGAGTCGCTCGTCCGCAAATACACGAAACTGGCAAAAATTCCGGGATTCCGGAAAGGAAAGGTTCCGCCGACGGTGGTGCGGCAGCGATTTGCCGAGGACCTGAAGAGCGAAGTCGTGGAATCGCTGGTGCCAAAGTATTTCCACACCGAAACGGAAAAGCAGGGATTGAAGCCAATCTCGCAGCCGCGCGTGACCGATCTGCATTTGCATGAAGGCGAACCACTGAAGTTCAAAGCAACGTTCGAAGTGCTGCCGGAAATCGAAGTGTCCGGTTACCGGGAGATTCAGCCGGAGCAGAAGGACACTAGCGTATCGGTCGAGGATGTTGAGGCGGCGCTGAAGAACATTCAGGAGCAGCACGCGGCCTACAACGTGGTGAGCGAAGAACGTCCGCTGGCTGACGGCGATTTCGCCCAGGTGGCGTTCGAGGGTACACCTAAGGCCGAATTGAAGTCCGAGCCGGAAACAAGCGCAGGTTCTGAAGGCGAAGCTGCGGTCGCGGCAAAGGAAGAAGATGAACCGAAGCCGGTCAAGGTCGATGAAGTGCTCGTGGAGATCGGCGGCGTAAACACCGTGAAGGAGTTCTCCGAGAATCTGCGCGGGGCCAAGGCGGGCGAGAAGAAGACGTTCGAGGTGACATATCCGGCGGACTTCCAGGACCAGCGACTCGCGGGCAAGACGATGGTTTACACGGCGACCATCAACGGGATCAAGAGCAAGGCGATGCCCGAGTTGAACGATGAGTTCGCCAAGGAGGTCGGGGAATTTGAGAACCTGGACGCCTTGAAGCAGCGCATTCGCGAAAGCATGGAGCACGAGAAGACGCACCAGGTGGAGCACGAGGCGAAGGAAAAAATCGTCGATGAGCTGCTGAAGCGCACCGATTTCCCGGTTCCTGAAGCGCTTGTGGAACATCAGATTGACGTGCGGCTGGAACGAGGTCTGCGGGCTCTGGCCGCGCAGGGCATGAGGGCCGAGGACCTGAAGCGCATGGACATAAGCCGGCTGAGAGACGGTCAGCGGGAGCAGGCTGTGCGCGACGTGAAGACGCTTTTGATCCTGGACAAGATCGCCGAGCTGGAGAATATCCAGGCCAGCGATGAGGAAGTTGAGAAGGAAATCGAGGCCATTGCGGAGCAAGCCCGACAGCCGAAAGAGGATGTCCGGGCGCGTTTGACACAGGACGGGGCGGTTACTAGAATCCGAGAAAGGATCCGCAACGAGAAAGCCCTCGACTTCCTGTACCGAAAACCCGCTTAATGCGGCTTCTGACCACTCTTCCCGGAAAAAAGGGAGAGTGACGGTGAAACGTGAAAGGACCGTACGGAATGCTTGTACCGATGGTAATCGAGCAGACTGGCCGCGGAGAACGGGCCTACGACATTTATTCGAGGCTTCTTAGGGATAACATCATATTCCTTGGAACGCCGGTGGATGACACAGTAGCAAACCTGATCATCGCGCAGTTGTTGTTCCTGGCGGCGGAAGATCCGGAAAAGGATATTCAGCTGTACATCAACTCCCCGGGTGGCTCGATCACGGCGGGCATGGCGATTTACGACACCATGCAGTACATACGCCCGGACGTGATGACCATCTGCATCGGCCAGGCCGCCAGCATGGCGGCACTGTTGCTGTCGGCGGGAGCGCATGGCAAACGGTTTGCGCTGCCTACGTCGCGCATCCTGATCCATCAGCCGTCGATGGGCGGGCTGTCGGGACAGGCCACCGACATTGATATACATGCGCGCGAGATTCTGCGCATGAGAGAGATCACGAACCAGTTGCTGGCGAAACATACCGGCCAGATGCTGGAAAAAGTCGAGAAAGACGTTGAGCGCGATTTCATTATGAATTCGCAGCAGGGCAAAGAGTACGGGATTATCGACGACATCATCGATAAACCCAGAGCCTGAAGGGTTAAGTAATGACCCGCCGGTAATCTTGATTGTTACCGGCGAAGTCGAGTACTCTCGCCCCGTCGCGAAAGATTCTGGCGATGGGGCACTTTGTTCAAGGGACGCGGGAGCACACGCTATCCTGCCCAGAGCCGGAGCGGAATCCAGCAAGCCGCTTACGGCACGGGAAACAAGCGTGCATGGGGTGAGTCCGGAAGGAGTACTAACTTGAAATCCAGGTCAGGTTCCGAAGAAGTTTTAAGATGTTCGTTTTGCCATAAGTCCCAGGACGCCGTAGCTAAGCTGATCTCTTCGCCGAGCGACTACCCGCGGGCCTACATATGCGACGAGTGCGTGGCTGTCTGCAACTCCATTCTGGAGGACGACCGCACCGAGGCGCACACCACTGCCGCGCCCAACCACCTGCCGAAACCGCAGGAGGTTAAGACGTTTCTTGACGAATACGTCATAGGCCAGGAACAGACGAAGAAGAAACTTGCCGTCGCTGTCTACAACCATTACAAGCGCATTTATATGAACCGGCAGCGCAACGACGGGGTCGAGTTGGCGAAGTCCAACATTCTGCTGATCGGGCCGACGGGAACGGGCAAGACGTTCCTGGCGCAGACCCTGGCGCGGATGCTCGACGTCCCCTTTGCGATCGTGGACGCAACCACGCTGACCGAGGCGGGCTATGTGGGCGAAGATGTGGAGAACATTATCCTGAAGCTGTTGCAGGCGGCTGAAGGTGATGTGGGACGAGCGCAGACCGGCATTATCTATATTGACGAGATCGACAAGATTGGGCGCAAGGACGAGAACCCTTCCATCACGCGCGACGTTAGCGGCGAAGGCGTGCAGCAGGCGTTGTTGAAGATCCTGGAAGGTACGGTGGCGAACGTGCCCCCGCAAGGCGGACGCAAGCACCCGCATCAGGAGTTCACGCCGGTCGATACGACGAACATATTGTTCATTTGCGGTGGCGCGTTCGTGGGGCTGGAGAAAGTGATCGCTCGGAGAATCGGCAAGAAGTCGCTCGGATTCAAGGTTGGCAAAGAGGGCGAGAAAGAGGCTGATTTCATCCCCGCGAACAAACGCGATGCGGAGCTGTTGCAGCAGGCGCAGCCTCAGGATTTGATCAAATATGGCCTGATCCCGGAGTTTGTTGGCCGTCTGCCGGTGGTAGGTATCCTCAATGATCTGGACGAGGACGCGATGGTGCAGATCCTGACTCGTCCGCGCAACGCGATTACGAAACAGTATCAGCGCATGTTCGAGTTTGAGAACGTGAAGTTGACGTTCCAGACGGAGGCGCTGAAGGCTGTGGCGCGCGAAGCGATGAACCGCAAAGTAGGGGCTCGTGGTCTGCGCATGATATTGGAAGAGCTGATGCTCGATCTGATGTACCACCTGCCGGGGCAGAAGAGAGTTAAAGATTTTGAAGTTTCTGCCGAAATGGTTGAGAAGAGGGATGTATCCATCGCAATGATGGAAAAAGCCGGATGATCGAGGGCTAGTTGATCGTCCCGCAGAAAAGTTGAAGTTATTTGCCCGGCGTATATGCTGGTCAGGTTTGAAGGTGACGCTACGCCGGGCTTTATGCATCTAAGTGGTGTTAGGGTGCCATTCAGGAAATTATTGTGACTACGAACCGGGAAAAATTAGAAACACGCAAGCTGCCGATGATGCCGATACGCGACGTCGTCATCTTTCCATTCATGATGACGCCGTTTGTTGTGGGCCGAGAGTCCAGCGTCAGAGCCTTGGAAGAGGCGTTGGCCGCCGACAAGAAGATTTTTCTGGCTACGCAGCACGATGCCAGCGTTGACGAACCCAAGCCGAACGAGATCTATCAGGTTGGCACCGTCGTCAATATTGTCCAGAGCCTGAAGCTGCCGGACGGAAACATTAAAGTACTGGTTGAAGGCGCGGAGCGCGGCAAAATCGTCAACGTCAGCGACACGGACGGCTATATGGTGGCCACCGTGCGCACGGTCAAATACGCGCCCGAGGCTCCTGGCGTGCTTGATCCGCTGATTCAGCGGGTCAGTTCCCTGTTTGAGCAGTACGTGAAATTGGCCCAGTCTCTGAACTACGAGACGATGGTTGCGGCGGTCAAGATGGACGATCCGGCGAAGCTGACCGACACGATCGCCGCCAATCTACAACTCTCCATCGAGGAGAAGCAGGAACTGCTTGAGATCTTCGATCCGTCGGAGCGATTGACCCGGATTGCGGACGTGCTGGATATCGAGATCGAAAAGCTCAACATGGACCGCACCATCCAGTCGCGGGTGAAGCGGCAGATGGAGCGCGCCCAGAAAGAGTATTACCTCAACGAGAAGATCAAGGCCATCCAGAAGGAACTGGGCCGCGGCGAAAAGAGCGAGTGGGACGAGCTGAAGAAGAAGGTTGATGCCGCCGGCATGCCGAAGGACGTTCACGAGAAGGCGATCCAGGAACTGAAGAAGCTGGAAGCCATGCCGCCAATGTCGGCCGAATCGACCGTAAGCCGCAACTATCTCGATTGGCTGCTGGCTGTTCCGTGGAAGAAGAAGTCGAAAGAGATCCGCAATATTGATCGCGCCGAGAAGGTGCTGAACGAAGACCACTATGGGCTGGAGAAGATCAAGGAGCGAATTCTTGAGTTCCTGGCGGTCCGGCAGTTGGTGAAGAATCCAAAGGGTTCGATTCTGTGCTTTGTGGGAACTCCGGGCGTGGGCAAAACGTCGCTGGGCATGTCGATCGCCAAGGCGACGGGGCGCAAGTTTGTGCGCATGTCGCTGGGCGGGGTGAGAGACGAGGCTGAGATTCGCGGCCACCGCCGTACGTATATCGGCGCCCTGCCGGGCCAGATTATCCAGATGATGAAGAAGGCGGGCACAAAGAATCCGGTATTCATGCTGGATGAAGTGGACAAGATGTCCATGGACTTCCGCGGCGACCCGTCGGCTGCACTGCTCGAAGTGTTCGATCCCGAGCAGAATTTCATGTTCGTGGATCACTATCTCGACGTCGAATACGATCTGTCGCAAGTATTCTTCATCGCGACCGCGAACGTGATCCACACGATTCCGGCGGCGCTTCAGGACCGCATGGAAGTGATCCGGTTGCACGGGTACACGGAGTTGGAAAAGCTCGAAATCGCCAAGCTGTTCCTGGTTCGCAAGCAGCGCCAGCAGACCGGCCTGACCGAAACGAACATTACCTTCACGGACGAAGCGCTGCTTGAAGTGATTCGGTCGTACACGCGAGAAGCAGGCGTCCGCAACCTGGAGCGCGAGATTGGCAACATCTGCCGCAAGGTAGCGCGGAAAGTAGTGAAGCAGGGCGAAAAGTTCGAGATGGCGATCACGAAGGAGAACGTAAACGAGTACCTCGGCGTGATCAAGTTCCGCGACACGGAAGCGAACGAGAAGAGCGAAGTCGGACTTGTCACCGGTCTTGCCTGGACGGAAGTTGGCGGGTCGATTCTGATGACGGAAGTCTCGGTAGTGGAAGGAAAGGGCGGCAAACCGATCCTGACGGGCAAACTGGGCGACGTGATGCAGGATCCGCTCAGGCCGCGATGACCTACGTTCGCTCGCGCTGGCAGCAGCTTGGGCTTCCGCGCGATTTCTACCGGAGCCTGGACATTCACATACACGTTCCCGAGGGCGCGATCCCGAAGGACGGTCCGTCGGCGGGAATCACGATTGCGACCGCGATTGCCAGCGCGCTCAGCGGTATCCCGGTGCGTCGCGATCTCGCTATGACCGGCGAAATAACGCTGCGCGGCAAGGTACTTCCCATCGGCGGCCTGAAAGAAAAACTGTTGGCGGCGCACCGCGCGGCATCTTCGAAGCTATCCTACCTAGGATAACGAGAAGGATCTCGCCGATATCCCGGACAACCTGCGGAGTAAGATGAAGCTGCACTTCGCGGAGACCATGGACGATGTGCTACGGATCGCGCTGGAGCGACCGCTACCGGAAGTTGTGGGAGGGCCGCAGCCGATCCTGGCGCCTCATCCGCAGCCGGATCAACCGGCAGCGCATCAGTAGCAACGACTCTTTGATTGAGTGCGAGAAAGCCCGCCAGAAGAACCGGCGGGCTTTGTTCCTCCAACCAGTCCTTGCGTTAGTAGGACGACTGAACCACCCACTGTTGACGATTGAAGGTAATGACCGAGTTGCTAGCCGTTCCGCTTGTGCTGGACAAGCTTGTTGAGGGAAACCAGGGCGGGGCGAGGTTCTGGCCAAAGCGCTTATCGAAGAACACGTACCGTGATCCCAGCTTGCCATTCGTAGAATAGGCGCTGTTGTGTATGCGTCCGCCCACGATCGTCAATTTATCG
>CAVZQL010000002.1:0-914572 GCA_963777415.1 uncultured Acidobacteriota bacterium | reverse complement strand
TCTTCGGCCCCGTCGTGGCCGCCGCCGTCATTCTCGATCCGAACTACCGCATCCGCGGCCTGCGCGACTCGAAACTTCTGCCCGAGAAAAAGCGCGACGAACTCTCCGCCCGCATCAAGGACCATTCGGTCGCCTGGTCCATCGCCGCCGTGGACGCCGCCCGCATCGACCAGCTCAACATCTATCACGCTTCCAAACTTGCCATGCTCGAAGCCGTCTCGGCCCTCGCCAGCCGCCCGGACTTCCTGCTGATCGACGCCATGGTCCTCGACTACCCCTGCGCGCAGAAAAAAATCATCCACGGCGACGCCTTGTCGGCCTCCATTGCCGCCGCGTCCATCATCGCCAAGGTCTATCGTGATGCGCTCGTCCGCCAGTGGGACCCCATCTATCCCGCCTACGGCCTCTCGTCCAACAAGGGCTACGGCACCCAGAAGCACGTTCTGGCTCTCCGCGAGATCGGACCGTCCCCGCTGCACCGCCAGTCTTTCGCCCCCGTGTGGAATTCCTCCGCTCCTCAGGAAATGCTGGAGTTCATGCTGCAAGGCACGACACAAGGCACGACAGAAGACACGACAGAAGAGACTGCCGAAGACACAACTGGACTCATAGACGAGTAGCCTACACCGACAGCATCAACACGCCACAGGCAACCAGCAACGCTCCGGCCCAGCGCCGCCAATGCACGTCCTCTTTAAGAATGTACTTCGCAAGCATCGTTTCCAGCAGGTATGCGATTGCAGTCGCAGGAACAGCGAAGCTGACGTTCGCGATCGAGAGCAACCCGAGCAGCGCAAAGAAAGACACGGCCAGACATCCTAGTCCACCCAGAACGTATGGATTGTGCAGGATCTCGACCGCCATCCGCAGCAGCGTGCGGGGACGCAGATCGTCGAGTTCGCCGTAGCGCTTCATCCCCGCCGTGTTCAACACGTCGCCGAATGTGTTGCACAGCACGATGATCGCAACCAGTATCCATCTCATTGCGATGCTTCCGCGTGGTGATGTTCGGGGGTGGTTCGTGAAGGAGTCTTGCCCACCAGCATCACCCCTAGCGTGATCACCACGATACCCGCCCACCGCATTGGGGCGATCGGTTCGTTGAGCACGAAATGAGCGAGGATCGCGATCAGGACGTAAGCCGTCGCGGTAACCGGGAGCACATAACTCAGATCCGCGAGGCTGAGCAGCGCCAGGTCGGTGATCATCCATACCGTGAGGATGACGACCCCGATCGCAACCCACGGATTCAGCACCGCATGAAGGTATGGCAGCGGCGACCATGAGAGCACATCCACGTTATGCATGCCCCGGCTCAGAAAGATGTTCCCTATAACATTGGTCGCGATCACAACGAAGGTGAGTACGTGCGTCCTGTGTTTTTCGCCCGGGCTGACCGGAGTGACCGGCGGCGGCATCACGGTCTGCAAAGTACTGGACCGCGGCGATACAGAAACAGAAGAGTGATGATTCATAGCAGAACTCTGTTAGATGAGCACGTGAGCGGCAACGCATCGTCGTTTTTGAAAGGGCACGAAGCCCTTTCGTAAAGTAACAAGCCCTGCTTACTTCTTGAGCGCGACCGGCTCTTCCTCGTGTTTCTCGTACCGGACTGTGGCCGTGCGCTCCAGCTTGTCCCAGCCGAACTTGCGCCCTTCGAGCGCGCGCTTCAGCGTCTTGATCAGCACAATCGAGAACACTTGGCGGTAAGCGAAGCGCTGCAACCACACCTGCGCCAGCAACCATACATTCTCCCGGCGATCCACTCCCTTGCGTTCCAGCGTAAAAGCGATTGCTGAAGCTACGAAGTCAACGATTAGGAATGTGAGAAAGAACACGACCAGCTTCTGCAGGTTGGCGGGATTCGCCGTCTCGGGGTGGAAGTACTTGTCCAGCGCAAATTGCAGCACACCCAGCAGGAACAGCAGATCGATCAGGGGTGAAACGATTGGCAATATGATCTGGAACACCAGGATGTTGGGCAGCGAAATCCACCCCAGCACGCCTTCGCGGAAGAACGCGCCACGATGTTTCCACGCTGACTGCATGATGCCGAACGACCAGCGGAACCGCTGCCGCATGAGTCCGTTCGCGGTTGTCGGCGCCTCGGTGAAGGCCAGCGCCAGGTCGTCGTACTCCACCCGATAGCCGCGCCGCAGCAAGCGCATGGTCAGGTCGGCATCTTCGGCAACCGTGTCCGTATGGTACGCGCCTTCTTCGCGGACAGCTTCGGTCCGCCAGGCGCCGATCGCTCCTGGCACCACGGTCACCGCGCCGAAAACGTCCAGCGCGCGCCGTTCGAAGTTCTGGCTGGTGATGTACTCCAGTGCCTGCCAGCGCGTCCATAGGTTCACGCGATTTCCGACCTTGGCGTTTCCGGCCACCGCGGCGATTTTCCGGTCCACAAAGTTCGGTACCAGGTGCGCCAGCGCGCTCGGCGCGATCACGGTGTCGGCGTCAATGCCGACGAATATCTCTTCCGTCACATGCTCGAGCGCCCAATTCAACGCGGCGGCTTTGCCCGAGTTCGGCTTGGTGAGAACGGTTACTTTGCCATGCGCGATTTCGTTCGCAAAGGCCTCGCGTGTCACTTCCAGCGTGCGGTCGGTCGAACCGTCGTCGATCACGATTACACGGAAATTCGGATAGTGCGAATGCAGCACCGACCGCACCGTGCGCACGATTACCTTCTCTTCGTTGTAGGCGGGGACGAGCACCGCAACGGCAGGCTTGTAGCCCGCCGACATTGCCGGGTCATACCTGGGTCCGCGCACGCGATCGTAGATCGCTAACGCTCCCACCAGCAATAGGCGCAGACTCATCAGCACGTCGCCTATGAAAAAGATGAGAACGATCAGCCCGTAAAACAGCCCATAACCGATGAAACCGAGCCGTGTGAATCGGGCGGCCCAGCGTTCGTTGGACGTCAGTGGCGGCATTACGTCCGCATACGACTTACCCAGCAACTGTGACACCGGAACGACCCGGTAGCCACGCTCCCGCAACCCGTTCACGATCAGCGGAATCGCCTTCACGGTATCTTCCCGGTTGCCCCCGCCATCGTGCATAAGGATGATGTTGCCCTTATTCAACTGCTTGAAGACACTCTCGGCGATCTGCTCCGGCGTCTGGCGCGGATTATCGCGCCAGTCATTCGGATCTATCTTGTCGCCCACCGTGATGTACCCGAGGCCCTGCGTAAGTTCCAAAGGCCTGACTTCGTCGGCAGTATCCGGCTCCTGATCGATCGAATACGGCGGCCGGAAAAGCAGGGTCTTGATCCCGAGTTGGCTTTCGAAGAACCGTTCCGTCAGGTTCATCTCGGCTTTCATGTACGTCTTGCCGACGCTGCTGATGTCCGGATGCGACCACGTGTGGTTACCGATCTCGTGGCCCTCGCGGTATGTGCGGCTGACGATCCGCGGGAACTTTTCTGCCTCCGCCCCAATGATGAAGAACGTCCCCTTGGCATTCACGGATTTCAGCGCATCGAGAATCTTCGGTGTCCACGTGGGATCGGGGCCATCATCGAACGTCAGGGCAATCTGCTTTTCGGCTGAACCGTACTGGTTGAGTTTGTACGGCCGCGGCAATGAGTTGAAGTTCTCGTCCGTAATAAGGCCGCTGGTGGAATCGAGCTTAAGTTCCCGTTCGCCTGCCTGGGGTCTGTCGGCGATCACCAGGATCTCACCCTTCCCCTCAAGGTCAACGTCCTGTCCCGGTGGCACTTGGCGAAGTTTTTCCGGAGCTTTCGGCTCTTGCGGCGTGTCCCACACCGCCCACAACGAGCGGTCTTCTGAACCCAGCCTCCAGAGCGCGAACGTGTTGATGCCTAAACGCTGCGCCGCCCGCATCTGATTCAGCGCCGTGACCGCGTCGGTAAACCACACCTCATGCCGCACGTTCGAGTCCAGATAAGCGAAATGCGGATTGAGGCTCTCTTCATCGAAGCTGACCTCAGCTTCTGAATCATGGGCATCAAGCCATGCTTCTTGAACGCTGCGGTTGATGACCGTGACCCTCTTATGTGTCTTCTCGTCGGAAGACCAGTCGTAGCCGTAATTCGCGATCGCAACGATCAATTTATCCGGCGGAATCACCTTCAGCGCATCACTGATGTTTTGCGTGAACCACTCCTGCGATGCCACTGGTCCGGGCTTGCCGGCCGGATAGTGCTCATCGTAGTTCATCAGGATCAGCCCGTCGCAATGTTCGGCGATGAACTTGTAATCGAAGTCGGTGTTGTGCGTGGGCACCGAAACGTAGAGTTTCATGCCGCGGGCATGGAGGTCTCCGCCCAGTTCCTCGATAAGCTTCAGGTAATCCGGCTGCGCCTTTTCCGGGATTTCTTCAAAATCGAGCGTGATGCCCTTGTACTTGTCCGACGATAGAAACACCGAGAGTTGGTCACGCAGATGTTGCCGTGCCGTCGGGCTCATCAGTGTCTCGCCGATGTTATCCAGCCACAGGCTGCGCACCGGGTCGTAGTTGTTGATGAGCGGGAACACTTCCGTATCGGCGTTCTCCGCCTTCAACATCGGCATCACCTGGTCATCCGGCGGATTGACATGCCCGCCTTCCACGATGTCAAACGGGATGTTGTCTTCCGTTACGCCCTGCAACCGCCCATCGGGTGTCAGAACGTGCATCCATTCCGGATATAGCAAATCGATCTGATGGACGTACTCACGTAAGGACGAGAAGCTGGCCTTGTCCCATTTCACGTAGAATGCCGCGCGGATACCTTCGCCCGAGTTCAACACGACCTGTGAGGGTGCCTTCCCCTTCTGTCGAATCGCTACCGGTCGCGGCTTGGCATGTTTGCGGTCTTTCTCCTTCAGCGCCTTGTACTGATGTTGTTTCTGGGCAGTCAGTGAAAGGTTGGGCAGTCCTACTTGCCGCAGCACCATGATGATGAAGAACACCACAAGGATGGTTGTGGCCACTCCCAGTGCGTCAAACAAGCGGCGCAGACGTTTCCATCTGCGGCGCTGCGGGTCATAGAAAATTGGTTCCAGCATAAGGATGGGCAAGTTACATTGTAAGGTGTGCGCCCGATCACGTCCAATTTCTGGATTACATCCCGGCGCACGCACCACAAGCTTGTTCCCGCCCATCGGATATGCAGGTTAGATACCACCGGAATAAACGCAAACGGGTGCCGTAAATAACTGATTCTTTAGACTATCCAGATGCGGCTCCGGACGTTTCCCATATTGATCTCAGTAAGGATGTAAAAACGGCGGACTCACCGGCACAAACGACGCTGCAAATACTTGCAATGCCTTAGATTGAGCCCATTCTCGGTGTAGTCTCGGTGTGGTCTCGGTGCCCCGTTCAAGCCCGCTTTTGGCTTGAGCGGGGTGGCTTGAGCGGGGACAGCGATTACTCGCGCATCGGCGAGTCGCTCATCCGGAAATTATTGCGGAAGTGTTCGGAGAGCAGTTCGACTGCTTCGCGGTTCCCCTGGGGATCCGCCTGTGCAAGATATCGCATGGCTTCCACCAGCGTTTTCTGGCCATCGACATATCGTTTATCGGAAGTGCGGTCTCGCTTGCGCCGGCTTGTATCGGGCACGACAGGAATCGTCAATACTCTGGCCATTTACCTCACCCGCGATACTGTTGCCTGAACTCTTATAGACGCTCACACAGCAGCTTCTGTTGCCTCAGTATACGCCCGAAATCTCGCTCTCGCCCGTGGGCGCCTACTGCGGCGTCACTATCTTCGTGTTGGCCGTCTTCTTGATCTTAAACGCGTCGTCCGGAATTCTTTCGTTCAATTTTATGTTCGAATATTTGGTAAGCCGGTAATCGCCTGCCGGCGAATAGAACTGTTGCTGAACGGAAACGCCTCTTGCCTGGTCGATCCACAGAATAATTCTATTGAAATTGTTCCGCACGCTGACGGATTTCGGCGTCAACTCCAACTTCGCCGCATCGACACCGTCGACCTTCTCCGTCCCGAGGTACTTCACGTCAAAGGACTTGTCCAGATCATGCCCCCGTCCGCCAAATCCCAGCACAAGGAAACTCTCGACTTCCGACTTGTTCTTGCCCACGTTGTACTTGGTTATCTGATCGATGTTGGGCTGATACACCTGCATCGAGTTGTCCGTGTATAGGATGTACTTCTTGTCCGTCTGGCCATTGTGTTCCCTGACGTCCGCGGCCATTTGCACTTCTTTCGGCAGTCGGCGGAAGTAGATCGCGCCCGTCTGCGTATCGTGCTCGTCAACCACTTTGGTGTATTGGTCCCAGAAGAACGACGCCTGCGCAGTCCTGAAATGCGCCGCGGCCGCATCCATCTCGTTGAGAACCTTTTCCAGCGCATTGCCGTTGGGCGCGCCCTGAGCCGCTGCAAACTGGCAACAGATCAGTAAAAACGCGATCACAACGGAGAGCTTGTTTGTGCAGTGTCTTTCCATATTCAACAGTCTTGCAGCGCAACCTAATAAGGTTTCTTCACCCGAACCTTATAGACCTTCACCTTGCCATGACCATCGGAAACCGCCTCATAGCTCGTCACCGCCACCTCGCCCGAAATCGGCTCGATCACCCGCTGCAACTCCTCCCGGATCGCGCTGTCCGTCTTGCCCTGAACCGCCGCCCCATTGATCTGATACACCAGATTATCGCCATCCGGAAAAACGATAACAGCCCCGCTTTGATTCGGGATCCGCTCTGTCGGTTTATCGTTGAACAACCATCGCGGCGTCGCGAAAATGAACACCAGGATCAGCGTGACCATCACGTCGTAATGCATGTTGCCACGCGGATGCGTCCACCAGATGTAACCCCGGATTGTCTGCCAGATCTTCGACATATCCTCTAGGATATTGACGATTGGGTGATTTGGCGAGTGATGATTGAAGAAAATCGTCACTCTCCCAACTCACTTCCTCGGCGCAATCCTCTCCACGCCGCCCATGTACGGCCTCAGCACCTCTGGAACGATCACGCTTCCATCCGCCTGCTGATAATTCTCGACCACCGCAACCCACGTCCGCCCCACCGCCAGACCGCTCCCATTGATCGTGTGAACGTATTCGGTCTTGTTCTTCCCCTCGGGCCGGTAGCGTATATTCGCGCGCCGCGCCTGGAACGAGTCGAAGTTCGAGCACGAAGAGATCTCGCGGTACAACTGCTGTCCCGGCAGCCACACTTCCAGGTCATACGTCTTTGCCGACGAGAACCCCATGTCGCCGGTACACAGCAACACAGTCCGATAGTGCAGTCCTAGCTTCTGCAAGACTTCTTCCGCATCGCGCGTCAGCTTTTCGTGCTCCGCTTCGGACTCCTCCGGCTTGGCGAACTTCACCAGCTCAACCTTCTGAAACTGATGCTGACGGATGATGCCGCGAACGTCTTTTCCATACGAACCCGCTTCGCTGCGGAAGCAAGGTGTGTACGCCGTCAGCGAAATCGGCAGGCGCGCCGCGTCAACCGTTTCGTCGCGATAAAGATTCGTCACCGGCACTTCAGCCGTCGGAATTAGGTAAAGGTTCTTCTCGCCGTGAGGAACCTTGAACAAGTCCTGTTCGAACTTCGGCAACTGTCCGGTACCGTACATCGACTCGGCATTGACCAGGTAGGGTGGCAGGACTTCGGTGTATCCGTGCTGGCCTGTGTGCAGGTCGAGCATGAAGTTCGCCAACGCTCGCTCCAGCCGCGCGCCCATTTCCCAATAGACGGCGAAACGCGCGCCCGATAGTTTTGCCGCGCGCTCCAGATCGAGTACGCCGAGCGCTTCTCCGATTTCCCAGTGCGGTTTCGGCTCGAAGTCCAACTTCGGCGGCTCGCCCCACGTACGCACGACCTTGTTGTCATGCTCGTCTTTGCCCACCGGAACACTGTCATACGGCAGGTTCGGCAGCGTGGTCATGATCTGGCGCAACGCCGAATCCTCGACCTCAACCTCTTTTTCCAGTTCCTCGATTTGCGACCTGAGTGCCTTGTTCTCTTCAATGAGAGCGTTGGCATCCTGCTTCGCCTTTTTCAAGCGCGATATCTCTTCAGTCGCGCGATTGCGCTGCGCCTTGAGAGTTTCCGCCTGGGTAATGGCCTGCCTGCGGCGGGTGTCGATTTCCTTGAAGTCCTTCAGGACTTCGGCCGGGTTGGCGCCGCGCTGGCGCAGTTTCTCTTCAACAACTTCCAGATGATCACGTACAAAAGCTAAATCAAGCATAAGTGATTTACTTTAACGGAAATGAGAGCAGAAATGAAAGTGCAGAGCGCAGCAGGGCAAAGTGAATGCACTCAAGTTTGCCCACCCACCTGCCGATGTTGCCTTTGGAACAGGAGCGTGAATGATGGGAGTCTTCGTCTGGAAACCGGAATATAGCGTCAGCGTCAGCATCCTAGACGCGCAGCACAAGAAACTCTTCGCCCTTGCACAAACTTTGCAGGACGCCATGCGCGCCGGAAAAGGCCGCGATGTTCTGGCCCGCTGCTTGAACGATCTCGTCGCCTACACCAAGACGCATTTCGCCGAAGAAGAATCGCTGCTCGACCGCCACAACTACCCCGAGTTGTCGCATCACCAGCTTCAACACATTCAATTGATCAAGAAAATCTCCGAATTTCAGAATCAGTTCAACTCCGGTAATGCTTTGATCACGATCGAACTCATGGATTTCATCCAGGACTGGATCACCAAACACATCCTGCAGACCGATAACAACTACGGAGCATTCTTCAACCAACTCGGCGTGTACTAAGCATCAAATCAGGTAGCGCCGGCGTCCCGCCGGCTGTCGCGAGGACTCCCGTCAGACGTCCCGTCCTCGCCTTTCACCACCACCGACCCTCCACCACCACCGCCCGCAGCAAGTCATCCTGAGCCGCAGGCGAAGGACCCATGCACTTCGCCCGCACCACCACCACTGCCGACCCTCCACCACCCCCGCCCGCACCATGTCATCCTGAGCCCGCAGGGCGAAGGACCCATGCACTTCGCCCGCACCACCACCACCGCCGACCCTCCACCACCACCGCCCGCACCAAGTCATCCTGAGCCCGCAGCCGAAGGACCCATGCACTTCGCCCGCACCACCACCACTGCCGACCCTCCACCACCCCCGCCCGCACCATGTCATCCTGAGCCCGCAGGGCGAAGGACCCATGCACTTCGCCCGCACCACCACCACCGCCGACCCTCCACCACCACCGCCCGCAGCAAGTCATCCTGAGCCGCAGGCGAAGGACCCATGCACTTCGCCCGCACCACCACCACTGCCGACCCTCCACCACCCCCGCCCGCAGCAAGTCATCCTGAGCCGCAGGCGAAGGACCCATGCACTTCGCCCGCACCACCACCACTGCCGACCCTCCACCACCCCCGCCCGCAGCAAGTCATCCTGAGCCCGCAGCCGAAGGACCCATGCACTTCGCCCGCACCACCACGACTGCCGACCCTCCACCACCACCGCCCGCGCCAAGTCATCCTGAGCCCGCAGGGCGAAGGACCCATGCACTTCGCCCGCACCACCACGACTGCCGACCCTCCACCACCACCGCCCGCGCCAAGTCATCCTGAGCCCGCAGGGCGAAGGACCCATGCACTTCGCCCGCACCGCCACCGTCGCCGACCCTCCACCACCCCCGCCCGCAGCAAGTCATCCTGAGCCGCAGGGCGAAGGACCCATGCACTTCGCCCGCACCGCCACCGTCGCCGACCCTCCACCACCCCCGC
The DNA here is from genome assembly GCA_963777415.1 of uncultured Acidobacteriota bacterium. Lineage (GTDB taxonomy): Bacteria > Acidobacteriota > Terriglobia > Terriglobales > Acidobacteriaceae > JAEZPW01. Next base: position 904,879 of record CAVZQL010000002.1, on the reverse strand, counting down.
CCGCAGCAAGTCATCCTGAGCCCGCAGGGCGAAGGACCCATGCACTTCGCCCGCACCACCACCACCGCCGACCCTCCACCACCCCCGCCCGCAGCAAGTCATCCTGAGCCCGCAGGGCGAAGGACCCATGCACTTCGCCCGCACCACCACGACTGCCGACCCTCCACCACCACTGTCCGGAGCAAGTCATCCTGAGCCCGCAGGGCGAAGGACCCATGCACTTCGCCCGCACCACCACCACCGCCGCCCCTCCACCACCACCGCCCGCAGCAAGTCATCCTGAGCCCGCAGGGCGAAGGACCCATGCACTTCGCCCGCACCACCACCACCGCCGACCCTCCACCACCACGGCCCGCAGCAAGTCATCCTGAGCCCGCAGGGCGAAGGACCCATGCACTTCGCCCGCACCACCACCACCGCCGACCCTCCACCACCACGGCCCGCACAAGTCATCCTGAGCCCGCAGGGCGAAGGACCCATGCACTTCGCCCGCACCACCACCGTCGCCGACCCTCCACCACCACTGTTCAGAGCAAGTCATCCTGAGCCCGCAGGGCGAAGGACCCATGCACTTCGCCCGCACCGCCACCGTCGCCGACCCTCCACCACCCCCGCCCGCAGCAAGTCATCCTGAGCCCGCAGGGCGAAGGACCCATGCACTTCGCCCGCACCACCACCACCGCCGACCCTCCACCACCCCCGCCCGCAGCAAGTCATCCTGAGCCCGCAGGGCGAAGGACCCATGCACTTCGCCCGCACCACCACGACCGCCGACCCTCCACCACCCCCGCCCGCAGCAAGTCATCCTGAGCCCGCAGGGCGAAGGACCCATGCACTTCGCCCGCACCGCCACCGTCGCCGACCCTCCACCACCCCCGCCCGCAGCAAGTCATCCTGAGCCCGCAGGGCGAAGGACCCATGCACTTCGCCCGCACCACCACCGTCGCCGACCCTCCACCACCACTGTTCAGAGCAAGTCATCCTGAGCCCGCAGGCGAAGGACCCATGCACTTCGCCCGCACCACCACCACCGCCGACCCTCCACCACCCCCGCCCGCACCAAGTCATCCTGAGCCTTCACGGCGGCCGCCACTATGTCAGCAGAAACTCGTGTCGAGTATGCGAAGCTGACATAGACGTGGGTCGGCGAGCTATAACCGACGCTTCGTTGGCGCCTTTGTGCCCGTTCTTGAGCATGGTTCCGGAAAAAACAGGCCGCCAAGCAGGGCTTCCAACTCATTCCACTGGAAGGAGTTGCTCATTGAGTTTCTGCAGAGCCCGCAGGCGAAGGACCCATGCACTTCGCCGCACCACCACCACCGCCGCCCCTCCACCACCACGGCCCGCACAAGTCATCCTGAGCCGCAGGCGGAGGACCCATGCATTTTCGTCTGCACCACCACCACCACCGCCGACGTCATTAGAGATGTCAAGCCCCTCTGTCCGTCACTTTCCCTCTAAGTAGCTGAAATCACACGAGAAATAATTCCACCCACAGTGGCGGGTTTCCCCTCTGAACTTGTCACAATGGTAGTAGATGGTGTGAGCCTGTTTTGATTGCGCGCTAAGTCCTTTGTTTTGTGAATCGATGGCTTAAGTGCCGTTAAATCAGCAACATAGCATCGAATCGCCGGATATCAATGTATTAAGTGGCTGATTATCAACAGTTTGCGATTATTGGGAAAGCGGGAGGGTACCCTAAGGTTCGCCCTGCAGTTTGCGTAAGGCGATCAACGAGACCGCAATCTTATTTGGACGTAAGGGTAAGTCCTTTATTTCGTTATATCGAGGTCTTAACTGGCCTGAAATCAGCCACATAGGCTCAGCTTGGCGGGTATCGTCCCCTTAAGTTCCTGTTTTTCAATAGCTTGCGATTTTCGGTCAAGCGGGGGGGACATGGACGAAGTATTAAAGCCACTCGGACAATTCCCTCGTCAAACTGCCTTTAAATCCACAGTCGTTGGAACGGCAGAGCGATTTGAGGTTATCTCGAAACGCCTTCTCTCGAAACCAGTCGCGAACCTCGAAACCCGATTTAGGAGAACGGGATACGGCAATACGGGAATCGGTCTAGCGCAAGTAATCAAACAAACTCAGTTTCGACACCTGACCCGCAGCGGCAAGGGTTGCGTTTCGGGCGGTTTGTGCGCTGAGTAGAGAACTAACGCTTTGTGCCAGATCGACGCCGCCCAGCTTGTTCTCCTGGTCGCTTAGGTTCAGCTTCTCTTTGCTTAGAAACGTTTCGTTGTCCTGAATTTGTGAAAGAGCGTTCCCAAAGAAAACGCGCTGCGAGGTAACCTGATCGAAGGCGGCCCCTACGTCCGATGCGGCGCTGGAAATACCCGCGGTATCACCATTCTGCAATGCGGTGATCAGATCATTCATTGATTTGAATACGTTTCCATTCGGCGACAGAAACATCTGGTCGCCGGCCACGTTCACCGGCATTGAGCGATTCTCGCCCACGGGAACCGCAACCGTGTTCGAGTTCCCCTGATATTTGACTGCGGCAGGAGCGGTCAAGTCCGCCACAAACGGCGTCGTTCGCGTGTCGGTCCCAGAGAACACGTACGCACCGTTGTACGAAACGTTCGCCAGCGTCACAAGATTGTCGCGAATTCCGCTCGCTTCGGCAGCCATGGACTCCCGGTCTGCCTGGGATAAAGTGCCAGTCGCGCCTTGCACCCCTAGGGTGATCGCCTGCTGTAATTCGCTGACCACCGATCCGAGAGTTGAATCTGCCGTTTGCAAAAGCGAGCTGACCGATGTCAGACTCTGGGTGAATTGATCGTTAGCCAGTGTTTGCGAATTGTTTTGAATGAGCGCTGCCATGGCTGCCGGATCATCGGACGGAACGCTCACGCGCCGTCCCGAAGCAATCTGTTGCAGGGCCTGGTCCTGTGCACGTTGGGTTGCATTCAGCGAATAGAGCAGATCGGCGCGGTTATCAGGGTTGATCCTCATTGCCTCTCCTCTTTTTATTTTTTATTTGGTCACGCCCATGGCGAGTACCGTCTGCATCATTTCGTCCACTATGGAGATAACTTTTGCCGACGCCTCGAAGGCCCGTTGAAAACGAACCATGTTGGCAGCTTCTTCGTCCAACGAAACACCCGATATGGCGCCGCGCTGGTTTTGTAGTTGCTGGAGCACAAGATCGCCGGCGTCACTATTCGCCTTTGCGGTCGCCAGGTCATTGCCGAGCCGCGCCACGATCCCCGAATAAAAATCCAGGGGGGCCTGCCCGTTGGCGACGGCGCCGGTTTTTGCGGCTGCGAACGATGCCAAATTTCCGTTGTCGCCGACGCTGCCGTCAGAACTCGCGGCCAGGGCCTCGGGATCCGTCATAACTACCGAGAAGTTCGCGGCCACATCCGGTGCCGCCGGAGACGCGAAAATGTCGCCGCCCGGGTTGCCGTTCAGATCGACGCCTTTCTGATTTGCCTGATTCAGCGAGGTCGCCAAGCTTCCCGCCAGCGTGTTCAGATCGGTCAACACCGACGCGACGCCGTGATCGCGCGCTTGCAGCAGTCCTCCGATATTTCCCGAGGTGATGTCCGCGGTAATGTCAGTCTGGTTCGCAAACACATGGCTGAGGCCACTCGCATCCAGCGCCGTAGTGAGGCCAAACGATTGGCTGCCGACTACAAGCGGCGCTCCGCTACTGGTAGTCAATGTCAATCCGTCGTCGCTCTGGATCACCGAAACATCGATCTGCTGGGACAAGTTGCGTATCAGTTGGGTTCGCTGATCTTCAAACGTGCTGGCATCGCCTCCAAGTTTTTCCAGGCGCGTGGCTTCGCCGTTAACCTCGGCGATCTGGGCCGTAAGAGTATTGACCTCGGACACGCACTGCCGAACGCCGGTATCAAGCGTCCCTTGGAGTGCTTTCAAGTTCTGCGCCGTTGTGCGAAATGCCGAGGTGAGATTGCCGGCTGAGATCAATACGCTTTGCCTCTGTGTCATGCTCGCTGGATCCGTCGAAAGACTTGCAATGTCATTGAAGAATTGGTCAATCTGCGCTCCGATTCCATTGGTGACATCGCTAAACTGGGTCTCCACCTGGCTCATCGCGCCAATGTAACCATTCAGCTCACCCTGTTTTTGCGTTTCCTGATGCATGCGCAGTTCGAGCACGTTGTCACGCAGGCTGTCAACTCCTGTAACCTGCACGCCCCCGCCCATAAAGGCTCCGCCACCTAGACTGGTCGTATCTTCGACCAAATTGGCGCGCTTGCGGCTGTATCCAGGAGTGTTTACATTTGCGATATTGTCCGAGGTTGTTTGTAGAGCCGCCTGTTGCGCCATCAAGGCACTCAGCGAGACAGAAATCGTTCCAAAAAGGCTAGACATCGTTATGCACCATAAGAAGCGCTGAAACTCTGCGCACCCGAGCACGTTCCCGAAGTCGGCCCGCCGGATGTGCAGAGCACATTTGCAAGAGCATGCATCGATCTGCGCGATCGCAGTGCTAGCGCAGCGTGGGTGCGAAGCACAGCAGAGAGTTCGCCCGCGGCTGTGCGGACATCTTTCCAAAGTAACCGCGACCGTTCACTCGTCTTCAATGGTGATCCGGTTTCGCATGCCATACGCTCAAAGCTGCGCATCGTGCCCATTTGGAAGAGGCAGCCAAGTTCTGCGCAAATCTCCCGCTCGGTCATAAGCCGCTTTTCTACTTCCGCGACATCGAGTTCGCAAAGCGCGCGGTTGTGCCCAGACAGTTCGGACGTTAAGGCCCGAGTCAACTCCAGGAAAAGATGCACAGCACTCACGTCCGGTAGCGTTCCTGTCTCTGCGGCGTGCATCAGTATCCGGCATTCAAGCCGAACTCAGTCGTGTCCGCGCCGGTGAAGGAAGCCATGTCCCGATACATGGCGGCCGCGATCTGTTCCGGACTGACCTTGTACTGGCCCTGTTGGATCGCTGTTCGCAAGGAATCCACCTTGTCTTGCCGCACGTCAGGAAGGCTGTTCAATTGCGAGACCAATCCGGCAACTCGATCTTGCCCGGTTGAGAGCGCGGTCGTGTCGACCCTCGTAGTCTCCTGCGAATCCGCCTCGCGTACCGCAGTCCCGTTATTTTTCGTCGAATACCCGGCTTCCACCACGAAGTCTGCCGGCATACCTGAACTGATTCTCATGCTATCCACCTCGCTGTGTTCACTTGCAATTTAAGTATCGGCAAACCGCAAGAAAACTTTAATAAAGAGCGCGCTTCCGGAACGGAGCCCAGGTGGAGCATCGGCACATCTGTATAACCTGACTGGCTACCGGGACCGAACCAGGAATGGCGTAATCATTTTAGCGATGCCGATACCGCCAGCGGCCGCAATGCTGGAAGCGAGTTCTTGCACACCTAAGTCCCGGAAGCCGCCTTGGGAAAAGTCTGCGTCGTCACTGAGCGCAGACACGCTCTCTTGCATTTTCTGGAACAGACTAGTCAGCAACACCGCCTCGAAACTCTCCGCAGCCTTCTTAATAGAGTTTTGACTCGATGGGCCGGAATGTGTACGAGCGGCTGTTACGGGAATGGAATTAATCGTCGCTTCGTCCCTCGCACGGGGACCCTGCATCATTGACATTTCACCCATCAGATTGCCTCCAAGTCTGCGTCGAGCGCGCCAGCAGCCTTGATCGCCTGTAGAATCGCTATGACATCTCTTGCCGTTGCTCCAATGGACTGAAGTCCGTTGACAAGCTGTTCGACGCTTGCTCCTTCGCTCAACTCTACCTTGCGGGCTGGAGCCTCCTGCGCGCGAACGTTAGTCTGGGGCACAACTGCCGTTTCTCCCCTCGCTAGTTGTTGTGGCTGCAAAACCTGCAATTCAGTCGTAATCTCGATTGAAAGATTACCGTGCAAGATCGATACAGCTCCGAGTCGAACGTCTTTGCCCATCACTATGGTTCCGGTTCTTTCATTGACAACCACTTTCGCCCGGCGGTCCACTCCGACCGAAAGACCTTCGATCCTGGCCAGGGTGGCAGTCAGTGCGTTCCCGATTTGCGATGTATTCAGATCGATCCGGCGCCCATCAACGGCAACTGCGATGTCTCTGCCGAAGTCGCGGTTTATCACGGCTGCAATGTCTCGCGCGGAAGTGAAGCTTGCCTCCCGCAATAGCAGCGAAAGTTGCGGCGCCCGGCGAAGATCGGCGACCGCCTCGCGTTCGACGATCCCGCCTTCCGGAATCCGCCCTACAGTGGGATGGTTTACCTGCTTAGACGCCCCCTGCGGTCCAGCGGTGTATCCTCCGAGAGTAAGCGACCCCTGGCTGCTGGCATAGACCTGCCCATCTGCCCCGCGCAACGCGGTCAACAGCAACAACCCGCCCTCTAGGCTCTTCGCATCCCCGATTGAGGACACGGTTACATCCACCCTGGTGCCCGGGTGTGAGAAGGGGGGCAAGATCGCCGTCACAAATACCGCGGCAACGTTATTAACCTTCATCGTACCCGGCGGCGCCTGCACACCCATTCGTTGAAGAATATTGGCGAGCATTTGCGTCGTAAAGATCGTTTGACTTCTGTCCCCTGTGCCGTTGAGCCCAACAACCATCCCATAACCGATGAGGGAGTTGTCGCGGACCCCCTCAATCGTGATCAGGTCGCGAATTTTGACCTCGCGCACTCTTCCCTGTTCGGCCCAGCCAGAGCTCGACGAGAGAAGCGCCGCAAACAGTATGATTGACATTTTGACCCTGATTTTCATGGTCAGAAACTCAGAAGGCGCAACAAGGCCCGCACGACCCAGTTCGGGCGTTGCGTGCCGTCGCTGATTACGCCCTTGCCGCGCAGCTCAACCTCGAGATCGCTCAACTGGCTTGAAAGCACGACGTTGTTTGCCGCCAGGTCGCCAGAACGAGCCACACCCCGCACAATCACAGTCTGGCGTTCGTTGTTCATGAGAACGTTCCGATGTGCTTCAACGACCAAATTGCCGCTAGGCAGCACGGCGATGACCTGCCCCGTGATACTGGTTCGCAAGCTGGACGTTGAAGCCGTTTGCGCCTGGCCTTTAAGCTGGGTGTTCGAATTTGCCGCCAGGAGAGGATTGACCCCGCCCGATTTGATACGCCCTACCAGTCCAGTAACCCCTGATGTGGTATCGAACGTACGCTGCGACGCCACCGTACCGCTCGCTTGAGCCAGCGTTTGTTCTACGATGCTGATCACAACCAAGTCACCGACAAACCGCGCTTTATAGTCGCCGGCGAGGTTTGTTAGCGCTCCTCCATCAGTCCACAAACTCCCTGAGGCTGCGCTTGAAGGCACCTTAATACTGGAAGCCTGCAGTTCGGCGACATAGTCTTTTAGCGCCTGATCTTGTTGCTTTTTCGCGCTCTTCCCCCAACCAGGCCCGCAGCATAGGCTCAGGCACCCCGCAAACAGGAGCGCTCTCCCGATCTGACTCATCGCTCTACTCCTCGACTGCTTAGAACACCCTTTGATTCCACTCTTCCCACAAGCATTTTTCCCGTCGCGAGTGCGCGAAGCCGAATGAACTGCCCGGCTTCCCCCTGCTGCAAGCACACGACGGGAACTGAAATGCGAATTCCGGGAGTAATGACGAATAGCCGTGCGGTTTCTCCAGCACGCACCAGCGGAGATAGGCTCGTTCCTACCGGTCCGCCATGCACGGTTCGCGGATTCACTGAAATGCCAGGCGGCAGCGCGTCCAAGGGCTTGGGCAAAGTGGCGGAATATACGGTTGCGCAGAACGGCAGGCACTCTTGATGCAGACAACGCAGGCGAGCCTCAATCAGCCCTTTCCTGGCATTGGCGGTGACACTAACGACCTGAAGCTCCGGCGTTAGTCCCTTGGTGGGAACCGCCGGGAGCACCACATCGCTTTCAGCGAATTTGAGCGCTGCCAGACCTGTCCCCGACAGTGAGTCCAGAAGAGCTGCGCGCACCTCTTGTCGCGTCACGAAGTGCGCCTCCGCTAAATCGTTGCCGATGTCTGCCGATTGAGCCCACGGCACGAGCATTGCCAATACAAACAATACAAAGAAATATCTGTACATGCGCCGCTCCCAGTAGTTAGCGAGTCATCGTGTTCAAGGTTTGGAGCATCTCGTCGGCCGCCTTGACAACCCGCGAATTCGATTCATAGGATCTCTGCGCCATGATCATCTCGATGAATTCTTCAACGACATTGACGTTCGAATTCTCCAAGTACCCCTGTTCGAGAGAGCCTAGCCCCTCGGATCCTCCAGGAGTACCCACGATGGCGTCACCGGAAGCGGTCGTCGCAAGAAACAGATTCTTGCCAATGCTGTTCAGTCCTCCGGGATTGGCGAACATCGCTAACTGGATCGATCCAACCTGCTGAGCCGCGCTCTGTCCCGGTTTTGTTACGGACACGGTTCCGTCTTCGCCGATCGTGATGGACGTTGCGCCAGGCGGAATCGTGATAGCCGGTTGCATCGCGTTGCCATCAGAGGTCACAAGATTGCCTTGTGCATCCATGTGAAACGCGCCGCTCCTTGTGTATGCCATCTCACCATTGGGGAGAGTGACCTGAAAGAAACCCGAACCCTTGACGGTCAAGTCAAGCGGATTATCGGTCGCACTAAAATCGCCCTGCTTCTGAATCACTTCGGAGGCGGTCGATCGCGTGCCGAGTCCAATCTGCAGGCCAACCGCCAGCGTGGTCTGCTGCGTTGCCGCAGCTCCGGGCATCACCACGTTCTGATAAAGCAAGTCTTGAAACTGCATACGGCGTTGCCGAAAACCCGAGGTGCTCGAGTTAGCGAGATTATTCGCGATATTGTCCAGATTAAGCTGCTGGGCGATCATGCCGCTTGCCGCCGTATACAAGGCACGAAACATAGATTGACTCCTTTTTCGCTTCCTACACCTTCGGCAGATCTTCGGCCGCGACGCGGTTGAGATCGGTATGGAACATGGTAAGCGCCCGTTGCAGCAACTCTGCATGACGTTGCAGCGAGATCAAGTCCACCGCACTGGACACGGGGTTCACATTAGAGGACTCTATCGCGCCCTGCTTTACCGTTGAGTTTTTGGGAGCTTGTTGAGAACCATCGGGTGCTGCGTAGTAGGTCCGCCCCTCGGCCACCAGGTTCGCCCCCGGCGTGAATTCGACCAGCTTCAGTTTGCCCGCCAGAGCCCCATCCACTGAAACAGTTCCGTCGTTACTGACCGAGAACGTTCCGTTTGGCAACTTTATGGGCCCCTGCTCGCCCAGCACTGGGTCGCCTTGAGCCGTGACTAGCAGGCCTTCAGATGAAATCTGAAAACGCCCGTCGCGCGTGTAGCGGACACCGGCCTTGGTTTGAATCGCGAACAACCCGGGACCATCCACGGCGCAGTCGAAACTATTTTCAGTGCGCTCCATACTTCCCTGCGTGGGATCGATCCGGCTCCCTCCAAGCACGGCAAAATCGTTGATGGCAGTGTTGATTGCGCCCGTTCTCCCGGGCGATTTCTGAGCGAGGACAGATCGAAAGATCGCCTGCTGACGTTTGTAACCAGCCGTATTCACGTTCGCAAGATTATTTGCCGCAACGTCCAATGACTGCGTACGTGCAATCAGCGCCGCGCAAGCTGCATACAAGCCACTGTTCACAAGAGCCCCTCCGGCATGGATTGCACTTGCAAGCGGCAGTCCATTCAGAAACCGGGAGATCGCCACATCTTTCTGATTTATCAGGGGTTATGAACCGAGTCGGGTTAGAACATCTTAACAATTGCAGAATGCGATGGCCGGGCTCATTCTATTCTCTCCGCATTCAACGAGATCCCAATTGGTTCTTCCTTAAACAGAAAGTTCCGCTCGATGCGTGCCCCGCTCGCCAGCGGGTGCACACGGTAGTCTGCTCCGCTAACAACCGTCGGAACCGACAACATGCAACGATCCCCGACGCCGGGCAGTTTCGCTTTGAAGTTCCCGGCAAGCATGTTGCAAATCTCTCCGACTCCGTCAAATGTTTGCTGCTCGATTTCCTCGGGTTCGATGGCAAGCATCGCAGCCGTCATCAGCACGGCAGCGCGTGAGCTGCACCTTACTGAGAAGACCCCACACAGTTGCCCGGCCAATCCAATCACCGCTGTTACATCGGCAGATTTCGATGCCGCCGCGGGCGCCGGTTGCAAATCGCAAGCAAGCATCATTTGAAAGACCTCAGTGGCGGCTACTTCCAATATGGTGCCCCACTGCTCAAGGCAGACGCTGTTGTCTGCAGAACTCGCCTTCGCATTCATCAACCCTCCAAGATCGGCAGGACGTGCTCTTTCACCTGGTCTGCCGTAAACGGCTTTCGTATGTAGCCTCTCGCACCGTACGAAAGCGCCTGCATCACGTTAGACTCACTACCTTCCGTTGTAATCATCACGACGGGTATCCCGCGAGCGGCTTCAACACCCTGCAACTGGCGGACAAATTCAAGTCCGTCCATAACCGGCATGTTGATGTCGCTGAGCACGAGGTCCACTTTGTTCTTTTGCAGTACCTGCAGCGCCTCGGCGCCATTGCTGGCCTCAAGCACTTGCTGCAGGTCAATTCCTGCCTGACGAAGCGAGCGTTCGACGATCTTACGCATCACTGAAGAATCATCAACGATTAGGGCACGTATACTCATAGCGTTCTCTCTATCATTGAAAGCATGGGGGTCGAATCAACCACCTGTTTGAATCAGGTACCTGCTCCTGCTGTTGGAAACGGACAGCGATCCTCTCTTTCGCTCATAACCGAAGAACTGACTCGAAGGCATTGTTGCAATCAATCGCCGTAAAGCGTCCATTGAGGCCAGTTGCGCCTTCGTCGGGCGCTCACCCTTGAACTGATCGGCAGCGGCCACTACGGCGGCCAGGAAAGAATGCCGACCCGCGGCTTCGGGATCGTGATGATGTCGGATAGTCTCCAACAGATACGGTGGAAAGCCCCACTTTTCGGCTAAAACCGCGCCAATAAGGCAGTGCTCCACGTCCAGGGTGGCACTGCTGGACGCGCACTTGCCTCCACTAAGGATGAGCGGCACTTTGCCAATGTCATGCAGCAACCCCGCCAGGAACGCCTGCGCGGGCCACGCATATCCAAACTCGAGTGCAATGTGCTCGCTGAGCCGTGCCGTCGCGCGGGAGTGTTGCCAAAGAGCGTTTAGTTGCATGCGCACCGCCAGTTCCGAAGACAGCGCGGGCAGGGTCAGAACGGAATCGCGCAAACGCCTGATTCCGAGCAAGACAACACAATCATCGACTCTGGAGATGTCCTCCTCTGCCTCACGTTCGAGGCATATCAGACTTAAGACTCGGGCAGCAATGCTCACATCTCCTCTGACTACCTTGGATACCTCTTCAAGATCGACAGGCGTCGAACTTAACGCCGCATTCAATTCGAAGAGGGACGAAGACATCGCGGGTAGACCGTCCATATAAGGTACAACCAGAGCCCATCGTTGCGCCTCTCGATCTGCGACGCAAGACGATAGCTCTTCTGGAGCCGAATTGCGAGCGTGTTGGAGATGATCCTCAGGCATGCCGTCCACGACTCCTGCCATTGACTTCATCGGCACCCTGAATGCCTGACTTTATTTTGGATCTGTATCTTCGACCTTTTTCACGTCTGGTTCGTCTGAATGGTGCGGAACATTAGGTCGAAGAGGCCAGAGGCATGGCTGAAACGAGTCCAGATGAACGGCCCGCAGCGGACCAGTCGCATCTGGCTCGCGCGCAATTCCAACGCGTAGCTGCAACAGGTCCTGGCCATCTCGGTCGCGCCGTGTTTCGCCTCGATTACTACTTCGTCCCCGCTGCTCCGCCGCCCAATTTCCAACTCTCGACTCATCAGGCTCTCGCCGATGACGCACGCCTCGGTGTCACATTCCAGCATCTGACCAGTCGCGTACAGAAGCGAACGATCGATTCCGTAAGAAAACGCCACGTAGAGCTTTCGAGTGGCCGCGAAATAGTGCACCGGGATTACCCCGTAAAAATCCAAAAGAAGCGAGGGTATGCGATGCTCAGGGCTTGGGTGCAAACCGGCGGCTCTCAACATCGGGCAGCCCCACTGCAAGCTAAGCGCCTTTGTAATCTCGCATTCGCTGGCGTACCCGAGCTTTTGCAACCATTCGCCGATTCTTCCGTGTCCAGCTCCGCGTTGCGCCGCCAGCGCAAACTCCAACTGCGCGCGGTCGATCACTCCTTGAGAAAGGAGCAGAAGGCCAAGCGGCATTCGGTGGCTGTGCGACCAACCGGGGAGTTCCTGGCGCCGTAAAAGCTGATTACATTCGCGCCGGACCGCGTTCTCAAAGCACTCCGGCGAGCAGCACCATGCTGCATGCAGTTGGATACCACTCTCCCGGCCTCGACGCAAGCGATCCAGAAAACCGCTGCCGGATGCGCAGGCCGTACATTTTACTGGCCCGCTTTTCACGCTCAAGTGCAATTGCGGAAGCCAATTCCGGAGTAGTCCCTGATTCAGCATATTCTCTCCCCTAACGTAAAAAACTTGCCCTTTCGTGCGGCGACGCGACTTCGGTGACCCGCAGCCCGTAAGAACCGTCGACGATCACCACGTCACCGCGCGCAATCACTTTGCCGTCGAGCAGCAGATCGACCGGCTCTTGTACCTGGCGATCAAGTTCCACAACGGCTCCCGCGTTCAAATCGAGAATATCCCGCAGCAACATGCGCTTTTGCCCAAATCGCAGAATTGCGGATAGCTCAATCTCCAGCAGAAGTTCCAGATTGCGTTCAGGCACGCTCTTCTTCTCGGGTTCATGCGCCATCTTGAGATCTTCCTGAACGACATTTACCGGCTTCATGGAATCGATCAGCTCCGAGCTGATACGAAGACATATCGGTATGTTGGCGAAACCTTCGGTCTCCGCAACAATCCAGACTTCTGTTCCTGCCATGACAAACGATGTTTCCCCGGCGCAAAATTGCAGGGTGACTTCTCCAAAGTGCGCACCGAGCCTCGACGCTACGTCACCGCCGATTTGACGAAAGAGTTCTTCGAGCGCTTCCCGCGCGTCCGAATTCCATTCTCCGTTCGCAACCTCACTGTCGCCGGTGAACGCACAGGCAAGCCGAAAACCATCTGAGCGTCTGACGGCGAAATCAACTCTGCCGTGCAGCGACTTGTTCGCCGCAAAAGGCAGAACTACCTCGTTCTGTCGCTCCCACTCCGGCGCTTCAGACTGGATCGTGGCTTTCCAACCTGCACCCAGCGCCTGCGTCAAAACAACGCTAACGCTTTCCTCGCAACATCGCGTCAAGGCTTGCGGCGTTTGGCAGCTCCCGGTCTTTGCTGTAGTCATGCAATCTCCGTGGTGGGTGGCTCGAACTTATGCAACATCGCTTGCACCTGGCCCGCGCGCATCCCCAACTGGCGCACTGGAATAGCGCTAAACAGTTCACTTCCGTCGACCAACACGGTTGCAGCACTGTCGGCCTTGCGGCGCAGACGCAGAAGGGTGCCGGGAGTCAGCTTCAAGAGGTCTTCCATCCGGACGGGCACGTCCACAAGGCCAAGTTCAACTGAGAAGGAGGAAGTCAGCAGTCTCTGGATCAGACGTTTTCTGGCGTCCCCCGAACCATGCGGCCTCTGGTACGACCACTCCCTGGCCAGTTTGCGCAGTAGCGCATTGGAGACAACGGAAGGAAATACTAGATTCAGCGTTCCATGAGTTTCCGACATCCTAATCTCGAAGCTTAAACACAGCGTCATTTCAGCTGGCGCCATCACGCGTTGCATTTGTGCCGGCTGTTGCCGTTGATCGAAAACGAACTCAAGCCCAAGCGGTTGCCATGCCGTCTGCAGTTCTCGGCATATAATCTTCACGACACCTTCGAGTATTTGTTCCTCGATTTCAGTGACATCTCGCGTCGGTGCCGCATCTTTGCCACCACCGCCCAGCAACATGTCGATGATCGGGAACGCCAGCGCAAGGTCCAGTTGGAGTGCACCAACTACATCCATTGGATCCAGCCGAAAGGTAGCGAGGTATGCCACTTCCGGTATGCGCGAAAGCACCTCCCGGTAGGGTAACTGCTCAACGGAGACGAGGTTGCACTCGAACGCCGTGCGCAGATAGGCTGCGAGCCAATGCGTTAGATTGCGCGCGAACCCCTCGTGCAGCGCGCTGATCGAACGCACCTGCTCGGAGTTGATCTGGCCTGCCTGACGAAAGTTGCATTGCAAAATCTTCGGCTCCTGCTCCGCTGTCGCCGTTCCCTGCCGTCCTTGGGCAGCACGAAACATCGCATCGATTTCCTCCTGATTTAGTACCTTTTCCATGCGACCTCCACCGCGGGCAGGGCTTGCGAATCCAGGACCGCCCCCGGCACGTTCAAGTTAGACTCATCCAGCCGGCAGCGCAGGCGCAAGAGCGCGAGGGAGTGTATTTGCGAAACACGCGACTCGCCCACGCCCAACACGGCGCCGACTTCCTTCATCGTCAGCTCTTCAAAGTAGTACAACGCGAGAACCTGCTGTTCCTTTTCGGCCAATTCAGAGATCGCTTGCGCCAGCTTCTCTTTCATCTCGGCTTTCAGACATTGCGCGAACGGGTTTAGCTCCGGATCGCCGGGTATGGATTCCGCGAGGTCCTCTCCCATTTCGTCCCTTGACGAGTCAACTTGCAGGCTGTTGACTTCTAGACCTCCGATTTCGGTCAGCATGTGCTGGAACTCCTCCAACCCCATTCCCAGTTCGTCCGCCAGTTCCTGTTCGCTGGCTGCGCGCCCCAAGTCGGTGCCGAGTTTGCCGTTCGCCTCCGCTAACCGCCGGGCTTTGCGGCGGAGGTCGCGCGGACTCCAGTCCAGCTCTCGCAAACTGTCCAGGATCGCACCGCGTATGCGAAAACTCGAATACGACTTGAACTGCACATTTTTCCGATGATCGTACTTATTGAGCGCGTCGATGAGACCGAGCACACCCGCATGTATCAGATCCTCTAGCGGAACATGTTGCGGCAGGCGCTCGTGTATCCTGCGTGCGATGTAACGAACCTGTGGCAGCTGTTCCATCAACAGCCGGTTTCGTTCTTCTTCATCACTGAAGGTTTCCCTATATGTTTGTTGAGCGAATGACATCAAGCGTACCTCCAAACCAGCTTCGGATACATCATCAACGAACCGTTCCAATGGACTGCACGGCCACAACGGGAGGGATCTCGCCCGGCGATAACACCACCACTTTCGGCAAAAATGGTTCGAGTAAGCGCCGCAAATGGAACCGCCCCGGCGAACTGCATAACAGAACCGGCGTTGCGATCGCAGCATCGTTTCCGAGGAGTTTGCGAAGTTCATCCAGCACTCTCCTGACCAGCGAAGGCTGGATCGCCGTGGCCGCCGTCAACGGCAACTGCGGATTGAACGCACGGCCTAGTTCCTCCTCGATTCCCGCATCCACGGTCATCACTTTCAGCCCGCCGTCGCGATCCACCAGCGGCCGTACGAGCGCGCGCCCTAACGCCTGCCTTGCCGCCTCCACCAGCAGTACCGGATGCTTGGTCACTGCGGCGGTTTCCACCATGCTTTCGAGAATGGTGCCGAGGTCACGAATCGACACCTGCTCCCGCAGTAGTTGTTGCAGTACTTTCTGTACTTCCCCCAGTGTCATCAGCTTGGGAACGAGTTCCTCCACCAGCTTCGGGTGACTCTCGGCTACCGCATCCAACAGCCGTTTCGTTTCCTGGCGGGTCAGTAGCTCATGCGCGTGCTGCTTGATGACCTCGGCCAAATGCGTGGCCATTGCCGAGGTCTGATCCACTACCGCGTAGCCGTCTGCCAACGCTCGTTCCTTTAGTGCGGGGTCTATCCACTTTGCCGCAACTCCGAAAGCAGGTTCGCGCGTATCCGTGCCCGCCAGAATCGGCCCCGACAATTCCGAACTGATCGCGAGCAAGCAGTTATCCTTCATCTCCCAGCGCGCTACCTCAACTCCGCGCAGACAGATAATGTATTCGCGTTGGTTGAGCCGCAGGTTATCGGTAATGTGAATCGAAGGAACGATGAATCCCATTTGTAGAGCCAAATGGCGGCGTAGCGCACGGACACGCTGCAGCAGTTGCCCACCCTGCCTGGCATCCACAAGCGGCACGAGTCCGAGACCGACTTCCAGATTTAGTTCATCGAGTTTCAGCAGCACGTCCAGCGCGTCTTTTTGCCCCGAAGTACCTTCCCCTTGCGACGGCTGGGCCGATTCCAGGGCGGCTTTCTCTTCCGTGTTCTTATCTTTTGCCCTTCGAGCCAGCAGCGCGAGGCCGCCCGCAATCAGGATAGGCGCCACCTTCGGCATTCCGGGCATCGCAGCGAGAAGCAACATCACTCCTGCCGTGATCCATAGGGGGCGCTTGTTCGAGAGTAGTTGCGTGCCGAGATCGCTCCCGAGACTGTTGTCGGAGGATGCTCGCGTGATAACTATGCCGCCGCTCACGGAGACCAGCAGCGAGGGGATCATCGTCACCAGTCCGTCGCCGACGGTCAGGATGGTATACGTCTTGAGGGCTTCGCGGAACGGGATATCAAGTTGAAAAACGCCGATCAGGAAGCCAGCGATGATGTTGATAGCGGTTATCAGTATTGTGGCAAGCGAATCGCGCTGATTGAATCGCGCCGCTCCGTCCATGGCGCCGTAGAATTCAGCCTCGCGTGCAACCTGCTTCCGGCGCGCGCGGGCCTCCGCCTCGTTGATCACCCCGGCATTCAAGTCGGCATCGATGGCCATCTGCTTGCCAGGCAGCGCGTCGAGAGTGAAACGTGCTGTAACCTCGGCCGTTCTAACCGCACCGTGGCTCACCACCATGAACTGAATGGCTATGAGCGCGATGAACAGAACGAAACCTACGACGTAATTTCCGCCGACCACGAATTGCCCGAACGCCTCGATCACGCTGCCTGCCGCTCCCACCCCCTCATTCCCATGCAGAAGAATCCGCCTGCTGCTGGCAAGGTTAAGGGCCAGCCGAAAGAGTGTCAGCAGCAGCAATAAACTTGGGAAAACGGAGAATTGTACCGGTCGAAGAACGTGAACGGCCGCAAGTAGCACGAGAACCGAAGCCGTGATGCTAACGGCCAGCAGCAGATCCATTACGAATATCGGCAACGGTACCAACATCACCAGGACAACGCTGACGGACGCAAGAGGAACGATCCATTCGGCCGCGCCGGTCAATGCTCCAAGTGTTGCCTTGGGTTTCACTTTCGCCTGAGGCGCCATCAATGCCCTCCCCGCGCTCGTGCGACTTGCTGCTGGGTGCGATAGACGAATGCGAGTATCTCGGCAACGGCCGTGTAGAGCTTCGCCGGTATCACCTGCCCTACTTCCACTACCCGGTAAAGCGCATGCGCCAGCGGCGGATTCTCTACCATGGGGATTTCATGCCAGATGGCTGCCTGTTTGATCTGCTGCGCAAAAATGTCTCGGCCTTTCGCTACCACGACCGGGGCCGCCATTTCCGGTTTGTATTCAAGCGCAATCGCAAAGTGAGTCGGATTCGTTATCACTACGGTCGCGCGCTGCACGTCTTTCAACATCTGCTTGCGCCGCCCTTGCCGCTGCAATCGCCGGATTCGCGCTTTGACCTGCGGATTGCCTTCACTCTCTTTCGCCTCCTCGCGTACATCCTGTTTACTCATGCGAAGATCGCTCTCCTGTTTCTGGCGGACCAGCAAGTAGTCGCACACGGCCCAAGCCAGCAGCACGAGAGCCGATTTCCAGGAGATCTCGTAACAGTGGTCGGCCAGAGACCTGAAGAGACTTGGGAACGCTAGTGTGCTTGACGACCTGATAAGAAACCAATCCCGCGAAAGCACCTGGTATGCGATCCAGGCAATGAAGGCGAAAGGCACGACCGATTTAAGCAGCGTCGTAAGGCTGGTCATTGAGAACAACTGCGAAACCCTTGTAGCCGGATTGAGTCGTCCGGCGTTGGGGGTGAGTGCCTCGGTGGCAAAAACGAATCCTCCCTGCGCGAAGGAACCTGCCGTCGCCAGCATGAGGCCGGCTAGCATGGGTGGAGTTGCCCAGCGCATTGCCAATACGATCCCCCATTGCAGAACAGGCGTCCTCGTTCGCAAGTCGCTCGTCGCAGCAACATCGAGCAATCCCGAAAAGTATTGGCGCCACTGCACGACGGCGGAATCGGACTGCCACGAGATCACCATCACGGCGGCAACAATTGCCAATGCGGAAGACAACTCGCGGCTTCGGGCTATTTGCCCCTTTTCGCGCGCCTTTTGCCGTCGGTGTGGTGTCGCCTGTTCTGTTTTGCCGTCCGCAGCCATATACGTTCACCTTGCCAAATGCAACCAACGCGAGCTGGCTACCACAGCCGATCCGAAGTAACGTTCGAACAGGGCGGGCCAGTAGCGCATCCCAGCGCCCACGACAACGAATCCAATGACTGTCTTTGCCGAGAGTCCGAACAACATCGCCGGAAACTGAGGTGATGCCTTTGCCATGAACCCGAGGACGAGATCCGTCACGATGGTCGCGATCAGCACTGGCGCCGCTATCTGGACGCCAACCAACCATACCCCCGCCGCCCCTTTCCATAGCGTCGCAACTCCCGCGCCGCTAAGAGCGAAGCTTCCGGCGGGCAGGTATTCAAAGCTATTGGCGAGCCCGCGCAAGAGCCAGTGATGCACGTCCAATTGCAGAAAAATCAGCAGCGCGATGAGTTGGTGAAGTACTGAAAGCACCGGTGTATCCACCTGGGTCTGCGGGTCGATTATGTTCACCATCGAATATCCGACCTGGACGCCCACGATCTGCCCCGCCAGCTGCGCTCCGTCAAAAACAATGTTCATGACCAAACCGATCACTAGCCCGATCAGCATCTCGCCGCAAAGCCACCCTACCCACTGTCCGCTGCCAAGGGGCAACGTCCCAACCGAGCAGACCGGATATAGCAATACAGTAATGGCGACCACCAGCCCGGCCTTGACCCTCATCGGAACCGCCGCATGTCCGAAGAATGGCGCAAACGCCATCAGCGCCGATACCCTGATGCCGACAATTGCCGCAGTCGTTATCGTGTTTTCGAGATTCAATGTCATCATCAGCGCAGGTAAGGATGAAAGTCGGAAAACAATTGGACCGTAAACATCGCGATCCGGCGTAACATCCAGGGCATCAATACGAACACCGCCGCCGCGGTGACGACCAGCCGCGGGACGGTCGAGATCATCGTCTCCTGTACCGACGTCAGCACTTGCAGGACGTTGATCAGCAGGCTCACCAACATGGCGATCACGAGTATCGGCGCAACCAGCAGCAACGTGGTTTCCATCGTCTTGCGTCCCAGATCCACCACCTGTTCCATGGTCATGCCTCTACCCTCATTGAAAACTCCGCATGATCGACCCGATCAGCAAATTCCATCCGTCAACCATCACGAACAGCAGCAATTTCAATGGAGTCGATATGACCATCGGCGGCATTTGCATCATGCCGATCGAGGTCGTCACCGACGCCACGACCATGTCGATGACCAGGAAAGGCAGGAACAGCACCGCGCCAATCTGGAATCCTGTCTTGAGTTCCGACAACATGTACGCCGGAGCAACCACACGCATCGGGAGATCGTCCGCGGTCTTGGGGCGCGGCAGCTTCGCAATGTCAATGAACAGCGCCGCGTCTTTCTGCCGAACGTAGCGAAGCATGAAGCGCCGCATTGGTTCTGCACCCCGTTCGACCGCTTGGAAAACGGTGACTCTCCCTTGTTGGTACGGTTTGATCGCACTCTGCTGGATGGCAACACCTACTGGCTGCATCACGAAAAATGTCAACACTAACGCCAGACCGATCAGCGTCTGATTGCTTGGAGTGGTCTGTGTGCCAAGTGCCTGGCGCAAGAAGTGAAAGATAACGAGCAGGCGGGCGAACGGCGTCAAGCACATAAGGAGCGCCGGCAGAAACGACAGTACCGTAAGCCCCACCACGATTCCCCACGGCACCGAGTTCCCCGCTCCCGGTGGTAAACCCGGAACGGCGCTCAGGCCCGCGGTCGACTGTGGCTGCGTCTGTGCCGCTGAGGTTATCGCGGTCGTGATCACAAGCACCACGAAAAGGAATCGAAGATGGCTCCAGGATAAGATCACTGAATGGCCACGCTCCGTTTTGTCGAGTCTCGGAGAACTGCGGAGAAATGATCAGGTGGCGCCGGTTGATCTCGCAAGGAGGCCAATAGCGCGACCGAGTTCGCCGAGCCTCCGATCAGATAGCGTTCACTGCCAACCTCTATGACAGCCACAAACCTCTTCTCACCCAGAGACGTGGTGTCCCGCACAACGAGAAACTTCTCCTGGCGCTTCACCTGTAATCTCAGCAACGAGCTGCGCACAAACCTGAACAGGGACAACGAGGCGGTCGCGGCGAACTGTCTCGTACGCCGCAGCGCCGTTCTGGCGAAGAAGGACCGCTTCTTGGGCCTGTTCGCCATGCTAGCCTTGGACCGCCTCGCGGCACACGGTTCAACCATTCGCGTCGTGGAATTCTTCTTTCGTCTGCCCATGCCTCTGCCTCTCATTCCAATTCCGTTAATCTTGCTGCCAACCTCTCGCCCACAACCTCGAACTCTGTCCATGCAATGAGTTCGCCGTTTGTCCGAAGCGGCACATCGCTCCCTTGGCTCCATTGCGTATTGATCACGCTTCCTTTTTCCAGACGCAGCAGGTCACCGATCGTGAAATTCGGCACCGGCACCTCCAGCGTGAGGACGCACGGAAGCGATTGCGCGATTTTCCACACATCGCTGCTCGATTCGCTCATCCCCGGCAACAAAGGAACTGGTTTGCCCATACTCATCCGCGTTTTCTTCACTCGCCATCTAAACGGCCGACACCAAGAACCCCGCGAGCGTCGTGCCCGCACACATGAATGCAATCCGCGTACCGCGGCCCATCACTCGGAAAACAAAATTTCATTTCAAAGGAAATGACTGAATAGTAAGGAAATGCGCGAGGACAAGAGCCCGTCCTGATACACGCAAGGTTGGCTCGATGCTAAGGGTTAGAAGAATCTAATTAGCGAATTCACAAAGAAGCGCCCGCCCGGAGTTTTACACCGGTGGCGGGCGCAACCGATTAATACCGCTTAACTATTGACGTTTTAGATTGATGGTCTCCTGCATGACGTCATCAAACGTCGTGATGGCTCGCGCGTTCGCCTGGAATGCGCGCTGCGCCTCGATCATCCGAGCAAACTCGGTTGACATATCGACATTCGATAATTCCAGCGCGCCCCCCGTCACCAAGCCACGGCCCCCGGTTCCGGGAGTGCCTACCACCGGCGTTCCCGAACTGAGCGTGCTCGCGAAATTGTTCTGACCGAGACGGCTGAGCCCGCGCGAGTTGGGGAACGTGGCCAGGGCGAGCTGCCCCAGCACCATCGTCTTGAGGTTGCTGAACGATCCATTGATAACGCCATTCCCATCGATACTGAAGTCGGTCAGTGATCCGGCGCCGAACCCATCTTGCCATGTCGTCGAGGCGCCGCTCGGAGAAGACATCTGGGTGAGCATGCCATTCTTCCCGGTTGCGTCAAACAGATTCCAAGTCATGGCAAGCGATGAAGCGCCATCCGCCAGTCCGTTGATGCCTATCGTCGTTGCTGGAGGTGTGGGGCTCGTCACGGCCTGCAGGGTCTGGATCGATACGCTCGTATTCGCCGATGGCGAATCGACCGCGGCCAGTTTTCCGCTGTTGTCGAACGAAAGGACCCCGCTCGCAACCGTCACGTCAGCCGGAACGGGCAGGGGGTTCCCCGACGCGTCCGTGGCCGGTGTGATCGACAGGTCCGTTGACGGAAAGGAGACGTCGTAGCTCCACTGGTTGCTCCCGGTCTTAGTGAAGCTCAGCTTCATCGTGTGGGAAGCTCCCAGCGAGTCGTTCACGTCCATGGTCGTGCTCCATGAGGTGCCTACGTCCGCCGTAGCATCCAGATTGGCGCCGAGTTGCAGCGTCTTCGTCGCTGATGGCGGGCTAATCTGCCCTTTCCCAAGCTGCAACGGGCCTAGGGACTGGCCGCTTGGTACCGCGCCATTCACTGCTGGATACCCTAGCACCGTCTGTCCATCCTCGGTCATTAAGGACCCGTCGGGTCCGACGTGGAAATTGCCGGCGCGGGTGTAGTTATCGATGCCATTTTTCTGAACGACGAAGAATCCGTCACCCGTGATTGCAACGTCTGTAGGAATTCCGCTCTGATCGACACTCCCGCCGGAGAAGACCGTCGTTAGCGCGCCCACTGCCGTGCCCGCTCCCACCTGAATGGGGCTTCCTGACCCAGAGCTGCCAATGGTCTGGTAAAACAAGTCGCTGAATGTCGCGCGGCCTTCCTTGTATCCGATCGTGTTCATGTTGGCCAGGTTATTGGAAATGGCGGAAAGCGCGGTTGAAGTCGCTGTCAATCCGGAAAGCGGAATTGAAAAATCTGGCATTACTGTCCTCCTGCGCCTGTAGGCGCTCCCGTTGCATTCGTACCTGTCAAATTTGCATTCTGGTCCTGCAACAACTGGCGGATCTGCATCAGCTCCGAAAGCGAATTGAACTGCGCGAGTTGCGTGACCATCTGCGTCGGATCCATCGGCGAAAATGGATCTTGTGTCTTGAGCTGAGTCATGAGTAAGGTGAGAAACGTTTGCGTAGTGTCTGAACCCGCGGTTCCCAACTGGTTCGTCTGACTCGTGGATGAAGATTGTGTTGCACCGTCAACGTACATTGTTGTTCCTCATGCGTGGACGCTCAGTCCGGCTTCCTGTTTGTTACGGTGTGTTTCGTCAAATGCATTCCAGTGCCGCTCTCCCCCCGAGTCTGTCGAAACTGCATGGCTGTGCTGTGCGGGTTGCTGGTGCCCGCCGCCGCCCGAGGTCTGGCTCCCGGTTGATGCGGAGGACCCGCTGTAATCGCTCACTGTAAGCTGACCAACGTCCACCTGACGATCTCTCAGGTTTGTTTGTAACGAAGGAAGTTCACTTAGCAGCACATTGCGAATGTCCGCTTTTTCAACGGCTATCACTGCCCCCGCCTGACCGTCGCGGATGAATGTTCGAACCTCGACGTTCCCTGTCTCGGGCGTACGGAGAGCTATGCGCATCTCCGTGTGCGCCGTGTCCTCGAGAATGCGGGCCGTGTGGACGAATGTGTTCACGGGGCGAGCGAGTTCGGCACTGATTTGGGGTTCAGTATGCCCGTTCTCCCGCGCCGAACTTCGTCCATCTGCTCCCGGCTTGGCTCCAATGGTTTCTGGGGAGGCGATCAACTGATGAACGGCACCCGGATTCCCGGCGGGAGTCGCTCCGCGATTAACTTCTGCGATGGAGCTTAAAGAGAATCCCTGTTTTTCGGATGGCAACGGTGGGGCTGGTTCCCCAGTTTTCGAGGAGTTCTTCTTGCTTTCAAACCCCGTTTTTGCACTCTGATCCGCACGGCTGTCGGAATCATCTGCTGGCAGCGCGCTCCTATCTTGTTTAGACGCGATATGGCTCGCGATATTCGAATCTGGTGGAGCGCAGGCGTCTAGTGTCGCCTTAACAACCCGCGAATTGTTTCGCGCCGGACTCGCCCACCCATCCTTGCTGGACCCATCTCTGATTGTCGGCCCGACTGTTCGGTTATTGTTGTATCGCTGCGCTTCGTTGTTGCGTTGCTCCGCGTTAGGGACACCGGCGCGATCGATCGTGCGCACTCCCGAGCCGTTCTGGTTTTGGGACGATGACGTCTGCGCGAGAAATTGCATGGGCTGTGCGGACTGAATGTTTCCCTCGATTTTGCCGGACGAACACTCGGCGCGGGGAACGACCGACTTCCCCGGCTCAGAAGCTGGCGTTACGTAAGGTAACGATTCGATTGGCCCCGCAGTCAACTTTGTATCCAACTGCGCAGCGTGTTTGTTCGGCCCTGGTGCCGCAGTTGCAGCGCCTGATCCAACTTGATCCAGCGGGGCAACGACAGCGACTGCGTGTTGCGTTGTCGCAGTGCCCTTTTCGACCGGAATGCTCGTTGGCGCAAATTGCGGAGACATCGCGCTGGCTGAGACCTGTGCGATCTCTACTGAGGAGATATTCCCCCGCCATGACTCTGGGACCGCGTCCACAACCATGAAGCCACCTTCCGCAACAGGGGGCATTCCGGTTGCGCCAGCGTTTGGCCCAACTGCCTGATTGCCGGCCTGATCATCCGTTTGATTCCCACGCTCTTGTGCGACTGATGAGCGTCTTAGAATGAGCACGTCAGCTGCGCTTGCGGCCTCGGTTTGCTCTTGTCCGTGGCGGATGGCGTGATCTCCAGCATTCCGTTCAGCCGTGACCACGACGGCGTGATCTTGCCCCTTCTGTTCCGCCCTGACAGGAGGAGCGAAGTCTTTGGCACCGGTCGGCGCAAAACCTTGCGACTGGAACGGGAACGGGACGGCATGGCATTCGCCATCTAAGCGCGCCTTGCACTCGCCGGGTATTGATTCAGCACGACTCTGGTTCTCGCCGTTTCCTGTTTTAGAAAAATCAGCCACAGCCTCAGTTGAGGTCATCTCGGCAAGTTTCCCGACAGCCATGTTGCTCGAAATAGAGATTGTTATCGGAAACACTGTGAGCGTTCCAGTGCCTGTGTCTTCCGCCTGGCGTGCCAGTTTCGTTTCCTTGTCGGCGCGTTTTGTTTCAGGCTTGGACTGCTTCCCTGTCTGCTTTGGTTTCTCTTTAGAAAGACTGGCCGTCAAGCCGACCGGCCCGTCCTTCCCTGAGATTCCCGATGCCTTCTCGAGTGCCGCGCCTAACGACAGCAGGAACGCGCCTGAATTCGGAAGAGTCGGCGCACTCGCTCTCGTGACCGGCATCCCTTCGAGTTGGACCGCAGTCGCCATCCTTCTGGCTTATTGCATTTAGGCGGCCATTTCGCGACCTCGTGAGAAAGTTGCCCAAGTTGAAGTATTTTGAGGGTTTGTCGATTGTTGTGGTGTGGCCCAATCCGGCCTCGAAGTGCGCCCGGCAACTCTTGCCGGAAACAACTCGGCAAATGCTGCAAAAGTAGGCAAATCTAGCCCCGCGAAATCGCGCGCCTGATCACGAACAGTTCGTCAGACTGGTTCTGCTCCCGACGTTCGCGGTCTTTGCGATATCGCTCGCACTCACCTTCGCGCAACTGTTCCAATACCTCCCGCTTTCGCCTCTCGTTGCGGAACACATCCATTTGCCTTATGTGCTCTTCCTCAATGACAGCGACGCACCGTCGCGCTTCCGCCAACCGCTGTCGGAAGACTATCGCGCATTCGCCGTTGAAGTGTATTTCCGACGCGCGCACCCCTTGCAGCAACTGCCCAGCATTCTGTTGCCGGATGTCTTGTCCCACCTGCTGCAAGCTCTGGAGTCGACTACGCAATGACGCGAGCTGCTGCGCGATCACCTGCAACTTGAGCCATTCACGCTGCTCGGTGTTGCGGCGGTAGCGAAGTAATGTATCGAGTGAGAATTGAAAAGACACGTTAGCTCGGCAACTTCAATAGTTTCTCGACCGAAATCGGTAACGCGGCGTGTTCTTTGCTGTCTTGTTGTAAGAAGGCGTTCAACTCGGGCACCGCCGCCAGTGCCTTGTCCAGTGTCGGGTCGGTACCATGCTGATAAGCGCCGATTCGCACGAGGTCTTCCGAGCGCAGATAGGTGGACAGCAACATACGCAGGGCCTTCACCTTATTCATTTGCTCCCGTGAGCACACAGCAGGCATCAGACGGCTCAGGCTGTCGAGAATCGAGATTGGCGGATAGTGATTCTGAGACGCCAGCTTTCGGTCTAATATGATGTGCCCGTCCAGCAGTGAGCGCACTGCGTCCACCAGCGGATCTTGTTGATCGTCTCCTTCCATCAGTACCGTATAAAACGCCGTAATGCTGCCGCCGCCAAACCGGCCTACACGTTCGACCAGGCGCGCCAGCAGCGCGAACACCGAGGGAGTGTAGCCCTTCGCCGTAGGTGGCTCGCCCGCGGCAAGTCCGATCTCGCGTTGAGCCATGGCAAACCGGGTCAGCGAATCGACAACCAGCAATACGTTCTTTCCGCGCGCGCAGAAATACTCAGCCACCGCCGTCGCAGCCAGCGCTGCCCTTATCCTCAGCAGCGGCGACTGGTCTGACGTTGACACGACCACGACGGAGCGTTTCCGCCCTTCCGTCCCAAGCTCTTCGAGGAACTCCGGAACTTCGCGACCGCGCTCCCCGATCAGCGCCAGCACCGTCATATCAGCCGCAGTGCCCCGCGCCATCATGCCGATCAGCGTGCTCTTTCCGACGCCGCTTCCTCCGAAGATGCCCATCCGCTGTCCCCGCCCGCACGTTAGAAATGCATCCACTGCGCGTATCCCGCACCCCAACGGCTCACGTATCGGCACTCTTGTCAGAGGCAGGGGCGCCGAGCCATCCACCGGCACTTCGTCACCGCCACGATATTCCCGAATGGAATCGAGCGGGGTCCCTGTTCCGTCGATGACGCGCCCCAGCAGTTCGTCTCCCACTTGCAGAGAAGGCCTTGCGCCCCAGGTCACGATCTGGTCTCCATACCGGATGCCGCTCGGCCTGTCCAGTGGCATCGAGAGCACGATCGGGCCTCTGAAACCAACAATTTCTCCCGGAAATGCCTGACCATTCGCATCGATGATTTCGCATCTCTCTCCCACCGAGCAAAACGGACCTTCCGACTCCACCAACTGCCCGACCACCTGCGTTACCCGCCCTCGCCATCGCCAACTCGCCGTGCTCTGCAGTCGTCCGAAATACGGCGCCAACAGCTCTGCCGAGAAGCTCATGTCCGCACCTGTGGTCTTTTCGCCAAAAGATCAAGTAACCCGTTCTCGATTTCTTTAAGTTGTGGCTCAATGCCAAGTTCCGTGATTCCCAGTTCCGTCTGCAACACGCATCGAGCCGGAGCGACGGCAGCATCCTCTTCTATCTCGATCACCGCGCTGGAGTCCTCCTCCTGCGACAGGATTTTTCGCCAGCCTGCGCCTCCCGCTGGATTGGTTTTTAGTTTTACTCGAGTGCCGATCTCCAGCTTGCGCAAGGCCACTCGCACAATTCCAGCCAACAGCAGAGGATCAACCTGCGCCTCACGGTGCAACACCTTTCGCGCAATGGCAAGCGCCAGTTGCACGACTTCGGCTTCCACCCGCAGATAGTAGGCATCACGTTCCCGCTGAAAATCCTGGATTGTCTTCTCGATTTCCTCTCGCTCGCGCTTCAATGCCTGTTCATGATCATGTCGGGCGCGTGCCTCTCCCTCCCGTATTCCTTCATCACGCGCGCGTAGTATTTGCTGCTCACTCTCGTCATCAGCCCCTACATCCGATTGCAGACCTCCAACAGCGGGATAAAGAAAGGACTGAACCTGCGACTCGCTTTGCAGACCATAATCAGAGTACGTATTCATCTTCGCTTTCCGATTTCAATTGCAGTTTGCCTTCGCTCTCCAGTCCGCCGGGCGATTGTGACTGCTTCCTGCTGGGCCTTGGCGACGTCACGCGCGCGCACCGGACCCAGTCCCTCCATGTCCTCTTTCAACATCTCCACCGCGCGCGACGACATGCACTTGAACATGTGGTTCTTCAGTTCTTCCGACGCGCCCTTCAACGCTGTCCCCAGCGTCTTCTTGTCCAATTGCGCGAGCAGGTCACGGATCGCCGCGTCCGGCACGCCCAGCAGATCGTCAAACGTAAACATCAGGTTTCGAATGTTCACCGCAACCGCAGGGTCGTCCTTCTCGATCATCTCCAGAATCGCTTTGGTCGAGACCGGATCCAACCGGTTCAGCACATCCGCGACACCTTTGAAGCCGGCATACGCACGCTGGCTTTGTTCGCCAAGCGTCTGCAGCCGGTTGTGCAGAACTACGGAAACTTTCTGCGCCATCTCCGGTGAAAACTGCCTCAGTTGCGCCAGCCTTTTAACCGAGTCAGCTCTGGCTTGCTCCGGCAACTTCATCAGCAACGCCGATGACTGTTTCGGATCGAGGTGAGCCATGATGAGCGCAATGGTCTGTGGGTGCTCACCCTCGAGAAATTTCGCCAGCTGTTGCGGATCGGCCTTTTGCAGGGAGTCAAGTTTACTCGCGCTCATTTCCTGCGCCAGGGACACCTGCTCGAGCAGCTTCTTCGCTCCCTCCTCGCCGAACGCCTTGACCAGCAGTTTCGTTGCGTAATCTTTGCCGCCCTGTGCGATGTACTCCTGAGTGAGCGTCAACTGGTGATACTCGTTCAGCACCTGCTCTGCAATTTCAGGCGAGACATAGCCCAGATCGGCGATGTCTTGCGTCACTCGCTGGACCTCTTGATCCGAAAGGTTCTTGAACAGCTCGCTAGCCGCTTCCTCCCCCAACAACACGAACAGCACCGCCGCCTTTCGGACTCCATTCATATGCGCAGCTCCCGATGCGCTCACTCCGCGCCTCCCTGCCTGATCCAGCTCTGGACCAGCCGGCTTGCCGCAACCGGCTCCGCTTTCACCTTTTCAAGCAAATGGCGTTTCAACGCTGCGCTGCGCTTTGACTCTGGTGTCGCCTGCCCCAGATCGATCTCATTTGCTTCGAGTTGAACGGCGCCCGCACCCTGTAATTGTGCCTTGCCTACGGCGGCAATTGGCCTGCCGCTGACCGCAGGCCGTCCGATCTGCCGTAAGGCGGTCAACGCCTGATTTTTCACCGGTCTGAGCAGTATTGCGTAAACCACGAAGAACAGCAGCACGATTCCCAGGTACCTGAGCGCGCCCGTATATTCGTTCAGCACTTTCCGCGTCTTCTCGATCTTGCTTGGCGGTAGCGGTGGTTCTTCTACACTTTGCTGGAACGAAAGATTGCGCACCGACAGCACGTCCCCGCGCCCAACATCGATGCCGATGGCCGCACTGGCAAGTTCCTCGATCTGCTTCATCTCCTCCGCACTGCGTTTTCTCCGTGACTCGATTTTGTGCCCACCCTGTTCCTTCACTTCGATTGCATCGTCAATCAGAAGCGCCGCCGCAATGCGCTCGATCCGCCCGGCCGGCAACACCGTGTGCCGCACCAGTTTGTTCACCGCATACGCTCCGCTCTCGCTCCGTGAAGACGATTGGGATCCATCATCGTTCCGCGTGGCGGCAACCTGCGTCGTTTGCGATCCCGGAACGTTGCTAGCCGTTCCAGGAACGCCTCCCGTAGCGGAGTTTCCCGAACGCTCCTCCGTTTTTTGCATCGTCAACGCAACAGTCTTTTCCGGATCGTAGGTTTCCTGATCCTCCTCACCGCTTGTGAGATCGTATTCAATTCTCACACTGGCACGAGCTCGCTGGGCGCCCAGCACGGGCTCGAGCGTCTTGATCAGCTTGTCAGCCAGTTGCTGCTCTAATTCGTAGCCACGCCCCGATTGTCCGCTCCCAAATCCCCCATCCAGCGGCCGGTTCGTCTCCGCGTCCACCACTGTCACGTTCTCCGGGCGAAGCCGATCCACCGAGCTCGCGACCAGCCGCTGTATGGCCCGCCAGGTTTCTTCGCTGTATCGTCCGCCTTTCAGTTTCACCATCACTGCCGCTTTCGCCTCGCGCTGGTCCTGAAGAAATATGGATTCGCCTGGAACGACAAGGTGGACCCGTGCGGACTCCACTTCGCTCAAGGTCTGGATCGTCCGTTCCAATTCGCCTTCTAGCGCGCGTTGATAATTCACCTTCTCGCTGAAATCGCTTCCGCCCCAGTTCGGCTTGTCGAAGATCTCGAACCCCATTCGTCCGCTGTGGGGCACGCCATCCGATACTGCTTCGAGCCGCGCCGCATCCAGTTGTTCCGCAGCGACGCTTATGCTGGTTCCGTCCGGAGACAGCTCATACTGGATGTTCTTTGCGCCCAACTTCGAAGCCACTGCGTGAGCCTCGTCCGCCTTCATCCCGGAATAGAGCGGCTTATAGTCGGGCTTGTGCAGCAGTTTAACGAACACGAACAATGTCGCCGCGACCAGGATCGCGCCCCCTATGAGCATCGCCTTCTGCTTGAGCGTCAGTCCCTTGGCAAACTCGCCAAGCTGCGCCATCACCTGGTTCAACGACTTGTCCTGGTCCACGACAGCCCTCGCCTGTTACGCCTAAAACTGCATGCGCGCGATTTCCTGGTAAGCGCTGACGATCTTGTTGCGCACCTGCATCATCAACTGAAAGCTGATGTCTGCCTTCTCCACCGCGATGAGCGCGCTATGAACGTCCTGCTCCTTGCCTTGCACCAGGTTCGTCACTTGCAAGTCGGCATCGGACTGCACCTCGTCAACCTGCCTGATCGCCGAAGTGAGCGCGTCACCGAAGCCCGCCGGTTTTTCTTTCCCATCTCCGCCTGCCTGCGGCAGAGAGGGCAGAATCTGAGAAACGGAGGAACCGATACTGTTTGATATCGTCATAATCACCTAGCGAAGGATTTCCAGCGATTGCTGGAGCATTTGTTTCGTCGCAGTTACCGCCGACGCGTTGAGGCCATAGGCGCGGGTTGCACCCATCAGGTCCACCATCTCTTCCACCGGATTGATCGCCGGGTACGCCACGTATCCCTCCGCGTCCGCATCCGGATGCCCCGGGTCATACCGCTCGATCGGAGGCGCACCGTCGGCCACCACTTCGCGCACGGCTACGCCCTGGGCCGACTGCGATCCCAGTCGCGCCCGCAAAACGTTGCCAAATTGCTGCGTCACCGAACTGAACACGACATGCTTCCGCCGATACGTACCTCCTTCCGGCGTACGCGTTGTCTCCGCATTGGCCAGATTCGCGGTCACCACCTCAGCGCGCTGACGTTCGGCCTTCAACGCGGAACTGCTGATATCGAGAACGCCAAATAGGTTCATCCCTGCCTCCCTTCGTTGATCGCCGCCATGACTCGCTTGAACTCGGTTCGCAGCAGTTGAACACCCACACGGAACTGTAACTGCGTCTGCGCCAGCAACATGCTTTCGCGATCGATGCTCACGTTGTTCCCATCCGGGCGCTCGATCAATCCATCCACTTGTTTCACACTTGGCTCCGCCATCGCCGATGTCGTCACCGCCCTTTGCAGTTCGGCACTGAAGTTAATGTCCCGTGTGCGATATCCCGGCGTATCAATGTTGGCGATGTTGCCTGCCACCAGCCCCTGTCTGAAAGCAGCCAGATCCAGGTAGCGCTCCAGCAACCCCGACGTCTTTGTTTCCGCTCCGATCATGCGTAACTCCTCTTCGGCAACCCGTAGTCGCGTATCTTGTTCCGAATCGTGCGTATGCTTACCCCCAGCATTTCCGCCGCCCGCGTTCGATTCCCATCCGTGGCGTTCAAGGTCACTTCAAGCAAGCGCTTCTCAATCTCGCGCAACGAGATTCCGGGCTTCAATCCGCCATCGTCCCCAGTCTCTCCGGTGCAGCCCAGCATCAACGGCTCCAAATATTCTTTCCCCACTTCTTGCGTTACGCACAAGACCATCACGCGATGAATGAAGTTCCCTAACTCGCGGACATTGCCTGGCCACGGATACAGTTCCAGTCCGGCAAGAAAACCGGGGGATAATTGTGGTATCGGCCGGTCCGGTTTCGAATATTTCGCTGCGAAGTGCAATGCCAGCGCCGCGATGTCCGTTTTCCGCTCGCGCAACGGGGGCAATACCAGCGGGACAACGTTCAGCCGGTAATACAGATCTGAGCGGAATTTGCCCTCCTCGACCATCACCCGCAAAGACCGGTTCGTGGTCGCGACGATTCGTATGTCCACCTTCGTCGTACGCGCATCGCCCAGGCGCTCGATCTCGCGCTCCTGCAAAGCCCGCAGCAGCTTAGGTTGCAGGTTCAACGGCATCTCCCCAACTTCGTCTAGAAGCAGAGTTCCGCCGTGCGCCTGCTCGAACTTGCCCATCTTGGATATCACGGCACCGGTGAACGCTCCACGCACGTGCCCGAACAGTTCGCTTTCAAGCAGGTTTTCTGGAACCGCCGCGCAATTCACCGCCACGAACGGCCGGTCGCGCCGCTGGCTTGCGCCGTGGATAAGTCTCGCTAACAGCTCCTTGCCCGTTCCGCTTTCGGCCTCGATCAAAATGTCCGCGTCCGTTTGCGCCGCCTGGCGCGCCTTGTCCAGCACTTGGATCAGGACCGGCGAACTTCCGACGATCTCCGGCGTTGCGCCTCGCTCAAGCCGCGCACCGTTGCGGCGCATAACGCGCTCGATGGCGGCCAGCAGATGCTCGAACGGAACCGGCTTTACCAGATAGTCGGAGGCGCCATCTTTCATTCCTTTGACCGCATCGGGCACGCTTCCATACGCCGTGAGCAGAATAACGGCCGTCTCTGGCGCCAGTTTCCGTACCTCCCGCATCACCTGCAACCCGTCGCCGCCTGGCATGCGAATGTCGGTGATGACCAGCGGAAAGCGATTTGCACGAAATTTTGCAATACCATCTCCCACTCCCGATGCACACTGCACACTCCAGCCCGCATGACGAAAATTCGCCTCGAGCGCGACCCTGATCGGCAACTCGTCATCCACTACCAGCACACTGCGTTCACCCATAGCCTTCACGCCCTCGCCTCAATGGCCCTAAATGTCAGCACGAAGGTCGCACCGGATGCAGTCTCGGCCAACTCGATCTTTCCGCCGTGCTGCTCCATGATCTTCTTGCACACGGGTAGGCCGAGCCCGGGGGAACCAGGCCGTGTCGTAAATCCCGGCTCGAAAATACGCGCACGACTTTCCGGCGCTATACCCGGCCCGGTGTCGGATATACTCAGTTCCACATCACGCCCGCCGCCAGTGCCAGTTATGGAACCCGCCACTTTCAATCTGCCTCCGTCCGGCATGAAGCGGATCGCATTCATCGCCAGATTCAGCAACACCTGCTGCAATCGGTGCGGATCGGAGCCTACGCACACTTCACCCAGCTCATCCTTGAATTCCAGTTCCACTTGCGACTGCCTGGCAAGTGGGGTAAGAAACTCCAGCGTCATCCGCACCAGATTCGCTACGTTTGTAGGTATGAGGTCCTGTGGGGGCTTGCTGTGGAATTGCAAAACATTGTTAACCGTTGCCGCCAGCGTTCGCAGCCCGGCTTGTACATGGCTGACAATCCTCCGGTTATCCTGGCCCAGTTCCGGACTCTCCGCCAGCAGCCCGGCAAAAAGTTCCAGGCTGGCAAGCGGGTTCCTGATCTCGTGCGCCAGCACCGTCGCCACTTCCGCCAGTGCCTGCGCGCGCCGCGCTGTCTCGCGCTCCCGCTCTAGTTCGAGGTTTGTCTGCTCCAACTGCGCCCGCAAACGCATCACTTCGCACTGCAACTGCGCGTAGGACTTCTCCAGTGAGCCTGCCGCCTCGGTAAAACTGGCGAAGGCCACCGCCAGCGACTCCTCCGCCTTCACCGGAATCGCACTGTGAGAGCCAAATCCTCGAGTAGGCAACATATGCCTATACCATGCAAAAGAGGGGCCAGTTTGTGGGGAATTGGATTAAAAAGCTCTGAGGTTCGAGTCGCCCTAAGCGAAGTTGCTCTCGGGCGTCATGATCAGAATATGCTTGGCCCGTATTCGCGTCTCTTCCTCCGCCAGGATGATGGCGCGCTCGGTCACGTGCTTCAGTTCGCGAATGTTGCCCGGCCAATCGTAAGCCTGAAGCACCGCTTCCGCTTCGGTGCTCAGTTCCATTGGCTTCGGCTCAAGCATCTCCAAAAAGTGATTCGCCAAGGGCACAATGTCGTCCCTGCGGTTGCGCAGCGGCAGCAGCATAATCGGAAATACACTAAGCCGATAAAAGAGATCCCGCCGGAACTCGCCGCTTGCTACCTTCTTCTGCAAGTCGGCGTTGGTGGCGGCAATCACGCGCACGTCCACCCTGAAGACATCGGAACTGCCCAGCCTCTGAACCTCTCCACTTTCCAGGAATCGCAGCAGCTTGGCTTGCAGATTCAGCGGCAGATCGCCGATCTCGTCCAAGAACAGCGTCCCGCCATGCGCCGCATGGATGCGCCCGACGCGCGATTGTGCCGCCCCGGTAAACGCGCCCCGGGTGTACCCGAACAATTCCGATTCCAGCAGCGTTTCCGGTATCGCCGCGCAATTGATGACCACGAACGGCTTGTTCGCCCTTGGGCTGAGCTTATGGATCGCTTGCGCCACCAGGTCCTTGCCGGTGCCGCTTTCGCCCAACAGCAGGACCGCTGTATCCCGCGGCGCCACCAGCCTTGCCATGCGGTATATATGGCGCGCCCCTTCGCTATCGCCTCTCATCTCGGGCAGAGCAATCAGTGATGACCTTTCCCTGGCGGGTGCTATTTTCGCGACCTGGGGCGAGGCTGCCTCCGTTCTATTCTCTTCCCCAGAAGCATCCCACGCGTCTCCCTGCAGCTTGCGCAGCAGAAATCTTGCGCTCACTCTTTGCAGTGGCTCCGACGCAGTCGCGCGCCCGGTCTCCGAATCCAGCATCATCAGATCGATGCCCGGAAACCGTTCTTTGATGAGGATCGCCAGTTCCTCCGCATTCAAGTCCGGCAGGGACCGGTCCAGCAACAACAGATCGCACTCGCTGTCTTCGAGTTTGTTCAACGCGTCGGCTCCACCGACGGCCTCTTGCACCGGCCACGACCAGCCAACCAAAGTCTTGACGATCTGCTTGCGCAGCGAATCGTTCGGGCTGGCGACCACAACCCCCGCTGGTTCTTCAGGACGGAATCCGGTGGTTGTCGTGCTCATCATGAATGCGCCCCTTTTTTCATTAAGAGATCTTTAATCCATCGACCTGCTGGCATGGGAGTTGGAGGACGAAGCGTGTGCCGGCCCCCATGCTTTCGGCGACCAATTCGCCGCGTGCCGCCTTAACCATTCGGTCCGCGATGCCAATGTTGCGCGATAGCTCACAAGCCGCCATCTTCTTTCCATCGCCGTTCCATTCTGCCGGAGAGACGGTTATTCTCGCCCACTCCTCACCGCACCGGACATCGACGTTAACGGCGCTACCCCGCGCCGACTGCAAACTCCAGTCAACCAGGTGGAACAGCACCTCACGCAGGCACTTTGGATCCATCCAGACTCTGACTGCACTGCACACCGGCATTTCGATCCGCGCCCCCATGGACTCGGCCACCGGATGCAACTCCTCGATGACGGTGCGGATCGCCCAGTCCAGAGGCACGCTGGCCGGTTGGCCCGGATCGTCGGCTTCGGCCAGCCGGTGCACGAACCGTGCCGCCGCCACGATTTCAGAGGTCAGCTTAAGACCTTCCTCCAGTGCCGCCCGTTGCCGATCGGCGTCAGGTTGCGTGCGCAGCGACAGCTCCAAAAGGCAATGCAACGCAGTCAAAGGCTGCGCCAGGGTGTGATACACGTCGGAGACGAACTGGCGTTGCCACTCCCGATCCGCGTTGACTGCGACAGGAGCCTGCCCCATTTAGTTCACCGGTCCTGAATGCGATATTTCATACCCGACCCCACGCACCGTCCGGATCAGCTTGGGGCTATGTCCTTCATCCACCTTCTTACGAAGATAGTTAATATACACGTCCACAACATTGGTCGCCGTTTCGAAGGACAGATTCCACACGTGCTCGACGATCATCGATCGGGTAATGCTGCGGCCGGCGTTGCGCATCAGATACTCCAGCAATGCGAACTCCTTGCCGGTGAGATCGATTGAGCGGCCAGCGCGCTCGACCTTGCGATCCATGCGGTTAAGTTCCAAATCGGCGACCTTCAGCACCGACTCGGCAACCGGACGCCCTCTGCGCAACAGCGCCCGCACCCGCGCCGAGAGCTCCGAAAACGAAAACGGTTTGACCAGGCAGTCGTCGGCCCCGCTGTCGAGCGACAGTACGCGGTCTTCAATACTGGTGCGCGCCGTCAGCACCAGCACCGGCAGCGTCGACTTGTGCGGACGCACATGCTTCAGCAACGCAATGCCGTCCAGTTTTGGCAGGTTCAAGTCGAGGATGAGCAGGTCATACTCGCTCTTCATTGCGAGCACGCACGCCTGTTCGCCGTCATTGGCAACGTCCACCGCGTAGTGTTCGGCCTCAAGTCCTTTGCGCACGAAGCCCGCTAAAGGAGCGTCGTCTTCCACCAAGAGAATCCGCATTCGCCCTGTCCTGTGTCTAGAGAATCGTTGTTCAGGCGAAGAGTACACGAACTGGCGCGGGCTGCTACATGGACAGCTAATTTGTTCTAGATTTGGAACAAGGCCACTTTCGCAGCTTCATCCTACGGCCGCGAACCGGCGGCTATCGCGACCGCAGCTTCGCCGTCGTAAGTTTACTCAACGATCACTACCACCCCTCCCCTACGGGAGATCTGATGGAATCGTTGATTTCAGGACACTTAATCTAACGAAACTGTCTGACATCAAACTGGACTTAATCTGCGTTGTACTGACTCGGCGCATCGCTTCCATGTTTACTGATCAAACACCATGCCTCCGGTCACTGATTCGCCGGACAGAATGCACTGATAACCATGAATGGCAGGCTCCCCGATGCGTCCAGAAAACGGCACGTCGCGACTGCTTGCTTACTTTGTTTTAAGGATAGTAGGAGATCTGCGAAAAGCTGACAAAAGGAGCGAAAGATTTCTAGATTCAGAACAAGCGGGGTGAGAACGAATTATAACTTAATCGCGCTCTCCCCTGAAGGGGAAGGGAGGCGTGTCGGGTTGATTACGCGTGGTAACTGACGGGTGGCCCGTCACTCCGCCGGAATCGGGGCAGAGGTCGATTGGCAAGTTGCAGCGCGACCCGTTTTAGTGCCGCACCCCTTCCCTATTCGTATCTAGTGCAGCTCGGCGCTACATGCGTCTATCCCCATCTTGCTCAGTTTGATCCGCAGTTTTCTGGAACAGTCCCTTACGGCTGCTCTTGTAGGGAAGAAAATTGAGAAGCAGTTCCACTTTTCTCGCCTGTTGTACGCCTTCGCAGGCGAATCGTACCCTCGTACTTCATTTACGTTGCTTCTAATGACGTAAAGCCCGAGACCGGTTCCTTTCTCGCCTTTTGTGGTAAAGAACGCTCAAAGATTCTCTTCTGGTGCTCGTTATGAATGCCTATACCGGTATCGGCAATGAGCACACGTACCCCGCGACGCCTCGGACTTCGCCAATCACAAGAAGCAGATAAATGTAACTCTATCTGTCCCGCTGCTGTGCGCCAGATTAACCAATCATTGCTGACCACCTATATAATCGGCGCATCATGGAACTCGCTCAGGCGCAGAAGGATGTTCACAGCGATATTCTTTTCCGCGGATTGCCGCCGGCAACAACTTTTCTCGAGCTGCTTGGAGAGTGCCACCTCTTGAACCTGGGATGAGTTGCTGAAGAGCCCAAGTGTCTGCTTAGTTATAGTCGTGACACGCTTTACTTCTTCTTTCGCCAGCGTCACCAGATCACGCGAGCCCTCATCCAAAGTGGAGCGCTGCCCCAGCAGATACATCACGTTGCTCAAGATATCCAAGGGATTGTTGATCTCGTGCGCGATGGTGGCCGCGATCCGTCCGGCAGATGCTAACTTCTCGGCCGAGCGCAGCGCCTCCTCTTCGGCCCGCTTGCGTTCGGTGATGTCTTCAATGGCCAACTTGATCTCGGCCTGTGCTGTGGGGCTGCATCGACACGCATCGTGCAGCATGGCTCTCCTCCCGATCTGGGAGAAATCATGTTCCTTGACAAATCGCTCCGGCTCGGGTTCCCGGTAGATCGTTCCCGATCACCGCTCCATCTGGGGAATCTTCCGTTGTCTGGCGCCCAAATCGTAAAGGCTTCTTCCTCTTGTATCCTGCTGCGACACTCGAAACTGCGTAGAAAGTTTGGTTGGCCATCCCTATCCGCTGTCCGCATTGAGCACCAGCAGGGTCTCGCGCACCGTATCGACGACGGACCTCATGAAGGAACTGGATTGCTTGAATGCCTGCTCACTGCGCTTCAGGTGTCGATGTCCGGCAACGCAAGAATGACGCCATCGATTCTGTTATCCATGGTTCGATAGGGCCGTACTTGCAGTGAGTACCACTTGCCGCTTTCGTCCTACCCGTCTTGTTCGACTAGCTGAAGACTCTCGATCACGGCCAGAATCAATTTCTCCAGGTTGGGCACGTCGATGTTGCGCTTGGTATCCATGTTCGCCTTCCGACATCGGCGGCAATCACTCTAAGGGCCTTCTCTGCCATTGGAGTAATCCGGCGAATGCGAAGATCGCAGCCAACCATGATGATCGGAATATCGACGGTTGCAAGCAGCTTCGCAAGATCGCTGCTCAACTGATTCAATTCGGTGTTGCGGGCGCGCAGCTCGTCATTGACCGTGTTCAGTTCTTCGTTGGTCGATTGCAGCTCTTCCTTGGAGGTTTCCAACTCCTCGTTGGTGCTTTGCAACTCCTCGTTAGCCGACGCTATCTCCTCGTTCGCATACTGCAGCTCTTCGTTGCTTACCTCGTGTTTTTCGACTACCGACTGGAGATATTCCTTAGTATCGGCGAGTTCCTGCTCTAGTTGCTGGACACTGGAGGATTCCACCGCTGACGTTTCCCTGTCCTGACTTGCCGCAGCTTGTGGCGTTGTCCGCATTGCGGAAGAACTCGCGGGTGTTGCTTCGTCAAACACGACCACAAGGCACCGTTCATTGGCGAAAGCCAGTTTCAGGGGAGTAACTTCAATGCGGATGCTCCACGTCCGCTCGCCGGACTTGATTTGTATGCCATCCCTGCTGTGGGGTCTTCTGCTGTTTTCATGCGGCTATCACGTTGGGAGCTCAATCTCCAGACCTTCCCGGCATTTTCATGTACGTT
This sequence comes from uncultured Acidobacteriota bacterium, assembly GCA_963777415.1. Classification (GTDB taxonomy): domain Bacteria; phylum Acidobacteriota; class Terriglobia; order Terriglobales; family Acidobacteriaceae; genus JAEZPW01. The sequence continues at coordinate 866,154 of CAVZQL010000002.1, read as the reverse complement.
AGCATGTGGCAGTTTGCCGGCCTGTGCGCAGCATTGGTCGCGAAGTGGCGTCGCGATTGGAGATTTCATCTCCAGAACCAGCACAGCGCTTGGCGCATTGGCTAACAGTAACGTTCCTATTCCTTTTCGCGTTCATCGCCGCGCCCTGATCCACTGTTGGCGGCACTGGAGTAACGGCAGGAAAACTATTCGCCGCAAAATCAAAATGGCTGTGTCCACCGGGTGCCCACTTCCTCGAATAGACCTTGTGCTTCTTATCCGCGGTATCGAAGAGATCCGAGAACCTCCCAACGCCTTCTGAGCTTCCCAGCATCATACAGACGTTGGGTTGAGAGCGTAATGGAAGATCGGTATGACTTGCTTCTGTAGAACCGCGTCCATATAGATCAGCACGTTCCGGCAACTAATCAGATCCATATGGGAAAACGGCGGGTCGGCAAGAACGTTGTGGCGCGCAAAAACACACACTTCCCGAATCGTCCTATTGATCCGATATCCGCCTTCCACTCTGGAGAAAAACCGTCGCAGGCGCTCCGGTGAGACCGCGGCCACAATACTCTCCGGTAAAAGCCCGACCGGGCCTGCTCGATGGCCTTTTCGGAAAGATCGGTTCCTAAAGATCCGGATGCGCGTATCAACGGGCTTTTCGCCCAGGAATTCGAGCAAGGCCATTGCCAGCGAATATGCTTCCTCGCCTGACGAACAGCCTGACGCCCAGATCCTGACGCGATCGCCGTTGTCCCGGTCTTCGATGATTTTGGGGAACACCTGGCTTGCTAGCAACTCGAAAACCTCGGGATTGCCGAAGAAATCCGTAACGTTGTTGAGAAATCCTTGTAGATCGCCTCGACATCGGCGGGATTGTTCTTGAGATAGTTGTGGAAGTCTGTCAACTTGTCGATCTCGTGAACAAGCATGCGCCGCCGAATCCGCCGCAAGATCGTTGTTCGTTTGTAATGGCTGAAATCTACCCCAGTGGCGGTTCGCAATGCCGCAAAGATCATTCCCAATCCGGCGACATCCGGGACGCCTGCTGCGGATGCTTCTTCCGCCTCAGACTCTTCCGATCCCGCGACGTAGGGATCACAGGCGATTCTTGCCAGCTCTCGAGCAATTCCTTCCGGCGAGAGCACGAAATCCACATTTCCGGACGCAACAGCGCTGTGCGGCATGCCACCGTGGATCGCCGATTCTTAGTCTTGCGCAAACGTAATCCCGCCTTCTGCTTTGATTGCCCTCAATCCTAAAGTTCCATCAGAGCCGGTACCCGACAGGACTACGCCGATTGCCGCACTATTGCGATTCTGAGAAAGCGCTTGAAAGAAGAAGTCGATAGGAGTGTGGTGATCACGAATCCGTGGTGTGACCGCCAGAACTCCGTCAAGAACGGCCAAGTTCGCGTTGGGGGGAATTACATATACATGATCGGATTCGACGGCCATGCCATCTTTGGCTTCGCTGACGAGCATCGTCGTGACCCGCGACATCAAGTCCGATAGTTGGCTTGAGTGCGTTGGATCAAGGTGTTGAATCAGCACGAATGCCATTCCGGTTTTGACCGGCAGATGCGTGAGCAGGTCGGAAACGGCTTCCAACCCACCGGCGGAAGCGCCGATCCCGACAATCGGGAAGCTCTCTTATCTCTCTCTCTCTCTCTCTCTCTCTGAATGAGCAGGCTCTACCGGCTCATCATCCTTGCCATGAGAAGCACAATCAGCAGTATTTTTAGTCGTCATGAACGCGCCTGCAAAGCGCCGTGGTAGTCGGCTCGGAATTGACTTGCGAGATACGAACCAAGTATCGCATGATATGCACGTCAGATGCTATACCGCGAGCTATTCAAAAAGATAGCCCCTTCAGCATTATCCCGCCTAAGATCGTATGTCGAAACCAGTGCTTCTCTGCATCGTTGACGAACTCAACGGACTTGCGGTTCAGGGGTTCGCCGTTTTTGGCGCGATCCGATTTCGCAGTGATAGTTCTCCTCGCGCCCGTTATGGTGATCTCATAATCCCATTTCTTCATCGAGACACCCCTACGAAGATGATGGTAGCAAATAAAAGCGAATATGCTGCGACGCATCCCATTACCGCTATACCCCTAACATCTCCCGACTCGCCAACTCCCGGATCGTCGCCAACTCGTAAGTTACTCTTTAGTAATTATTGCCAGAATGGTAGCCTCTCACCGGACACGTGCAGGTTAAACACTGCCACGGAATTGATATCGCTGGCAGCATTCCGCTGCCGCCAGCCGCCCCTTCGGGGCTAAAAACTGGGCCTTTGTCCCACTTGACTTCCCCCACTCCGAGTTTCCAACAGCCGGCGGGTCGCCGGCGCTACGTCGACACACGTCAACACAAAGGGCGTCCGCCAGGACGCCCTCCGCTTTTCCGCTTTTGCGATTTTCAGATTTTGCGATTTTCAGATTTTCCGATTTCGCGATTTTCCGATGTACTTACGGCACTTCGATCAGCTCGAGTTTGCCGTTTTTCAAACGGTGCAGCACTTTAACGTTGCCGGCCATGTCTCGGAAGACGAAGACCTCACGGTCGCGGAACTCGCACTCTTTCACGGCCTCTTCGAGGCGCATTGGGCGCAGCGCCACCGAGTCCTTGGACTTGGTGATGTGCGCTTCCTTGGTGTGGATCGTGGTCGGAAAATTGTGCACGGCGATCGGCACCGCCGTTGTGGCCGACGCGCCCACGGCCATCACGATCTCTTCGACTCCGACTTCTTCAAACGTCTTCGCTTTCTTGGGCTGGCGTTTCAGGTTGCGCCAGCGGCCCTTGTTCTTGAGCGCCTGCTTTTCCACGCGTTCCAGCGCGCCGTCGATCGCGGAGATCATGTCCGAAGCTTCGACGAGGGCAACCAGCGGTTGGCGATTGCGGCTTACCAAGGTCAACTCGGCCTTGCAGCGATGCTTCTCCACGGCAAGTATGACCTTCGCTTCAAAATCGTCACCCATGATTTTTGACATTTTGGCAAGTCCGATTTGGACCTGCTTCTTGATTGCGGGAGTGATTTCGTACTGCCTACCGGTGTAATCAACGTTCATCGATTGACCCTCCCTTTGGAACAGTTTCAAGTTTCAAGTTTCGAGTTTCAAGTTTCAAAGTGACCTGGCGCTTCGGTGATCGACAATGTTCGCCATTTCTTTTAAAGATTCGTAGTCGAACAGAATGCCTTGAAACTTGAAACTCTGAAACTCTGAAACCTCTGAATTTGATCTAGATGCCCGGCGTTCCTTAGTACGGCAACTATTTTTTCACTCTACGCTGATGGGTGCTTGGGATGTGCATGTCCTCCCGATATTTCGCCACCGTGCGGCGAGTGACCTGGATACCCTGTGACTGGAGGATGCGGGTGATCTGCTCGTCCGTATATGGCCTGGCGGTGTCTTCCTCTTCAATGAGTTTCTTCACGCGCCGTTTCAGGATCAGCAGCGACGTGCCGCCGCCCTCCGGCCCATTGACGCTCTCACTGAAGAAATAACGAAGCTCGAAGACGCCCTGTGCCGTATGAGCGTATTTATTCGCCACGGCCCGGCTCACGGTCGAGGGATGCACCCCGATCTCTTCAGCCACCTCCTTAATCATCATCGGCTTAAGGCGGTCGATACCGTAGTCCAAAAACTCGCGCTGCCGGCCAATAATCGCATAGCAAACTTTCAGGATGGTCTGTTTACGCTGCTCGATGTTCTTGATGAGCTGTATGGCCGACTTGTACTTGTCCTTGATATAGGTGCGAACGTCGCGTTCGGATTCATCTTTGTTGAGCAGTTTCCGGTAAGTGGGATTGAGCCTTAACTGCGGCACGTCCTCGTCATTGAGCACGGCCAGATACTCGTCGCCCTGCTTAATGAAGGCCACATCCGGTTCGATCAGCTTGGCTTCAATCTTGTTATAGCGCTGGCCCGGCCTTGGATCGAGCGTCTTGATGTACTCGAATGCCTGCTGTATCGCCTCGATGGGCCGGCCGAGAGCCTTGGCTATTTCCTTGAACTGCTTGTTCTGGACTTCTTTAATGTGATCGCCGAGCATCGCGATCGCGTCGGCCAATACGAACTCGGTTCCATTCCCGTTTTTCCCCAGTGCCTTCTGGCGCTCATGGAATTGCTGATGATAGCGCAGTTGAGCCAGCAGGCATTCGCGCAGGTCGCGCGCGGCAACACCCACGGGATCCATCTGCTGCACGAATTCGATTGCCTGATGCAGCGCTTCAAGGCTGAACAGCGGCTTGGGACCTTCGCGCGGCGGAACAAGTGTCAGCTTTGCGAGTTCGGGTTCAGCAGCCGTTTCGACCGCTACCGCTTCAATTGCGGCTGCCTCGACCGCGACATCCTCCGTCCTAGCATCGGCGGCGACCTGCGCCGCCGGTGGCGCAACCGCGTCCGGCTCTGGCTCACTTCCAATTGGCAGACCGTAGGAGGCCGCCATCAACTCTTCATCCGTCGCGATCAGGTATCCGTCTTCGTTCAGGTTGCCGATGACAAGCTCGGCGGCTTCGCGAATTTCTTCGCTGACGTTCATCGCACCCAGTTGCCACTCCAGATGATCGGTCAGAGTTCCCGGCTTGGACAGGAAATTCTCGAACGAAGGTCTTTCGATGGTCTCGTAGTCGGGACTGCGGAAACCCGGATCAAGGTAGTCGCGGAAGAAAGAACCGAAATCGATTTCTTCAAAAGAGTCGGCCTTTTCGGTGATGGGCGCCGGATCGGGTTCGGCATTGCGCTCTTCTTCATGGCGCGCGGTGTCGTCGAGCAAGGGAACGTTATCGTCGAGTTCGTCGAGAACCGGATTCTCGACCATCTCGGCATTGATCATGTCCTTGAGCTCGAGCTTATTCAGCGCAAGGACGCTGACCATCTGCACGAGGCCGGGCGTCAGAATCTGCTTCTGCGAAACTCTAAGATTCAGTCTTGGTTGTAACGAAACCATGTACTACCAACTCTCCCCAAGCGACAATGTTACATCAGCAGAAACTCTCGCGAGCGGTCCAGGCAAATATATTTCCTAAACCTTCGTAACGTGCGTCACGAGAGATCGCTAGCGTCCGTCCAAACCCGATTGTTCGTTTTACCTGTCGCGACATGTGGTTGCCCCAAACGCGCAGGCCATCAAACCAAAGAGAAGCTTTCACCTAGATAGACGCGTTTAACTTCCGCATCGTTGCCGAGCTGTTCCGGAGTTCCAGCTCTGAAGACGCGTCCCTCGTTGATGATATAGGCGCGATCCGTCACGGACAGAGTTTCACGAACGTTGTGGTCCGTGATCAGCACGCCAATCCCGCTTGCCTTCAGGTTAAAGATTATCTTCTGAAGGTCGAGGACGGCAATGGGGTCAATTCCCGAGAATGGTTCATCCAGCAAAATAAAAGAGGGAGCAATGCAGAGACAACGCGCGATTTCGACGCGACGGCGCTCGCCGCCCGACAAAGCATAGCCGCGATTTTGCCGGATGTGCCCCAACCCGAGTTGCGAAATCAGGGTCTCCATTTTCTCGCGGCGCTCGTGCCAGGACATCGGCTGCGCTTCCAGCACGGCCAGGATGTTCTCCTCCACGGTCAGCTTGCGGAACACCGAGGGTTCCTGGGGCAAGTAGCTGATTCCGAAATTCCGCGCGCGCAAATACATCGGCTGACGGGTAATGTCCTCGCCATCCACCATGACCTTGCCCGACTCCGGGGGCGTGAGCCCCACGATCATGTAGAACGACGTCGTTTTTCCCGCGCCATTCGGCCCGAGCAACCCGACTACCTCGCCCTGATTTACGTGGAGACTAACGCCATTTACGACCCTGCGACCCCGGTAGGATTTAGTGATGTCATCGGTCGCCAGCGTTTGCATTTACTTGGATACTCGCGTAGTGGTGACGGCGCGGGCCGTCCCACTGCCTTCCACCTGAACTTTATCATCGCGACTATAGAAGGTCAACGCAGCTCCGGTCACAGTACCTTGCTGCGCGTCGACGATGGTAGGCGACCCGCCCGTCATCACGAACTTGCCGTCATTCGCGGTGTAAACCAGCTTGTCTCCCGTGCCGCGGCGGGCCGGTTGCTGCACCACAACGTGCCCATCGGCGATGATGCGATCGACTTGACCAGGCGTGGCAACAGGGTTGTTCACGGCTGCGGCTTCTCGGGATTTCAGGAACACCGTGACGTGATCGCCGGTCATCGTGCCGTCAGCGCTACGGATGACCACGCTGCCCTCGAACCGTGCCTGCCGCTGCTGGTCCGTGTATGTGAGCCGCGCGGCCGAGACATTTACCGGCACAAGATTTCCTTTTTTGTCCTGCTGCACCAGTACGGTGTTTACATTCGCGCTGCCCGCACCCTGTGCGTCCATGCTGCGCTGGTCCCGGTTGAAGTTGATCGCCGGAGCCTCGACGATGTTCGCGCCCTGCCACAACCGCGCGCCTCCGGTGTAGCGTGCGATGCCGGTCGAACGCGTAAACAGCATCTTAGCCGCGGTCACATGCACCGGATCGGCGCTGGCCAGCAGCGATCCGTTGGGCTGCGCCGTCAGCTCACTGTAAGTAGTCTTGACGCTCGTCTGCGCTTCCGCGTCGCCCGTCGCACGGTTCAGACGTATGGACTTTGCCGTCGTAGCCATTCCGCTATCGGTAACCCGCGGCGAACCCTCCAGCACCAGTACTTGTGCCACGCTGTTGTATGTAGCCTTGTCGGCCCACGCGGCGCGATTGACCTTCGTTCCCGGCTGGCCTTCGTGATACTGGAAATTGCCCTGCTGCACGAAGCCGCTGATGCCGCCCGCCTGGTCGAACGTCGCGTCAAGGCTGTCGCTGGTGCTGATCTTGTCCGGCTCTCCGGCGGTCGTTTGCAGAACGCGCGCCTGCGGGGCGCCATGCAGGCTGCTGAGACGATTGTCTCTGAACAATGCGGTGAACTTGTCCGCGCTGACGACGGTTGGTCCACCCGCCGATTTCGCTCGCGCACCTTGCGGGATGATCGTGATCTGACCGGCTCCCAGTGTCTCGGCGCGATCCAGGACCCTGCCGCCCTTAACGAAGAAATCCATGGCCTGCGCGGTGATTTCCACGGCATCATGCGGCGCGTTGGCTGGATTCCGTTTCTGCGCTTTTGCCCTCTCCAGATGCGGGGCGTTCCTGGTGGCGGTCGCCGGCGCCGCCGACGGTTGCTGCAGTATCTTCACGCCTTCGCTGGCGTGGACCAACCGCACTTTTGTATCAGCGTCAAAATCCGTGACGACGCGTCCCGCATTGCCGCTGATCTGATTTGCGCCCGATTTGCTGGGTGATGTGCCGGGTGATGTGGCGGATGATGTGCCGGATGATGTGCCGAACGTCACGCCACCGGTCATCACTGCCGACCGCAACTGGTTCTTCGCGGTCATGAAGTACTCGGCTCGTTGCGCGTGTGTCGTCAGCCCCGCCTCCCCCGTGGACTTCGTGTCCACGTCGCCCTCGGCCAGGATGCGGTCGAGCGAATTGTCGTCCCGCAGGAAGAGCGTGGCTTTGCGCGCTGTCATCGTGCTGTCGCTATGCCCGGCGCTGTCGCTGCGCTCGACAGTCACGTCGTCCAGCACAGCGCGGCGTGAATCTTTGGCTATTGTTCCTTGGGTTTCGATTCCGTGGGTTATGACTCCGTGCCGCGCCGTCACCTTGGTCGCGCCCGGTTCCGAGGTCTCCAGAACGATTTCGGACCCAAGCGTCAGCGCGTTCGACTTCGAATCGTAGTACGCACCCCGCGCCGATCCGGTGGCACGTGGAATTTGCAACGAGATTTCCTGGTCCGTAATCGCAACGCCCGATTTCTGGTTGAACACCAGCCCGCTGGTCTTGAGATGAATCGGATTCTTCAACTCTCCGGGAGACCCCAGTTCCGGATGAGCCTCGGGCTGTGGATTGGCTTCAAGATCGATGTGAACAACGCCATTCGCCACCACGTTCCCGGACTGCGGATCGTATAAGAAATCGTCGCCGTAGATCTGGTCGAAGCGGTTGGACTCGCGGCCGTAAACCACGATGCTCACGTTGTGCAGTTCGGCGCGCCCACCCTCCTTGTACTGCAAGGCCTTCGACGCCTTGATAGTGAAGAGTGTTCTTCCGCCCTCGGATTTCGAAAGCGAAAACGAGTCGGTGCTCTGCTGTATCTCCAAGCCGAGCTTTGCGGGAATGTCTTTTACCGTACGGGAAACTCGGTAGCGCGCGTAGACGTAGAATCCCGCGACCACGACCACGACCAGGATCGTGGCCGCCGCAAACCAATAGCGCAGACGGGAGACGTTGACCATCACCACTCATCATACGTGAGCGGCAATCGCGGTATCCACATTCAAGGCACTACTTCTTTATGTAATTACTTCTTGAATGCGTTATTTTTTTAGAACCAGCGTTTCGGCGATCATGTCGTGCAAACCCTGCTTGCGTTCGGTGAAAGCCACCATGAGGAAGCCGATGCCGAAGATGAGGAACGAAAGGTACTTTGCGAAATAACGCCCCGTTGCGCGTGGGAACGATATGCGGTTTCCGGCCAGGTCAGTGACTTTCAAACCCAATGCCATCTTGCCGAGCGTTGCCTGGTAAGTGGAGCTCTCCATCCCTGCCCAATAGAGCCAACTTACAAATGTCCTGAACGCGCCCACGATCATTGCTCCGCCCAGAACAAATGGCAGCGCTGAAAGATTGCCATGAGACAGAGGCCATTGGGCGAATCCCATCATGCCGAATACAAGAAGCTTGACCGGGAAAGTCACGATCCCGACAACGACTAAGTCAATGATGAAGGCCACCACACGAATCCAGAAGCCGCCGTAACCGCGAAACGGCGTTACCGGAGGCGCATGTACCTGCTGATATCCCGGAGGCACGGGAATTCCGGGATGCTGTCCATAACCTGTGGGTAGGGTCGCAGGTTGCGGTGCATCAGTGGAGGATGCCACTGTTGGCGCTTGCCTGATCGGCCTCTGTGGCGCACCGCATCTCGAGCAGAACTCCGCGTCGGCGTTGTTCATTTGACCGCAGGTTGAGCAGAAAAGTCCTGAACTAGACATAATGCAGGGCACTATAACCGCGTTGGAGATTGGCTGTAAAGAGCGAATTCACTAAAGGATCGAGGAGCGACGGATTAGGGACAAGGGACAAAGGGCGAGGGATTAGGGGCCAAAAACAGGTCAGTTGCCCTTGCTAGTCCCTAGCCCCTGGCCCCTCGTCCCTGTTTCTACGCTTTGCCCGCAGTTGTTGCATTTGCCGCTCCGGTCGCACGCGCGAAGTCGCAGACCGACAGTTGCAATCCGCCGAAATCGGGGTGGGTGTTTTCCTCGACCGTGAATGCCACGTCGAGCAGATCCCCTGCGATCAGTGCTTCGGTCTTGATGCGGTCGGCCATGCGCCACGCCAGCGCGTCAAATGACCGGACGCCGCGCCCGTTGCCGCCCTCCCCCGAAGCTACGTCTGACGGTGCCCCGTTCAAGCCCGATTTTGGCTTGAGCGGGGAGTCCTGGCGCAGGCGCAGTTTCCCGTGCCTCTCTTTCATCACTCGCGGCGGTGAGAGCAGGCGGACTCTATGTGCCGTGAAAACCGGCGTCGGATTACCCATCCCGAACGGAGCCAGTTGCTTCATCGCTTCAAAGAACTGCGGCGTGATTTCGTCCAGCGCTATCTCCGCGTCGAAGCGCAAAACAGGTTTCATATCCTCCGTTGTCAGCCTCGCCCCCGCCCAAGCATCGAGCTTGGCCCGCAGTTCCGGGATGTTTGCCGATTGCAATGCAAACCCCGCCGCATGGGCATGACCGCCGAACCGGGTGAACAGGCCAGCACATGACTCCAGCGCCTCCAGTAGATGGAAGGTCTCGATGGAGCGACCCGAACCCTGCGCCATCTCGCCTTCACGCGCGATCACCAGCGCCGGACGGTTATATCGATCCACAATCCGGCTGGCCACGATTCCGATCACGCCCTTGTGCCAGCCTTCGCCATCCACCACGATGCAGTGCAAGTCGCGCAGCCCCTGGTCCGCGTCCAACTGCGCCGTGATGGTTGCCGTGATGCGCGCTTCTTCTGCCTGGCGCTCGCCGTTCAGCTTGTTCAGCCGCATGGCGATCTCTCGCGCCAGTTCCACGTCCTTGATCGTGAACAGATCCACGACATCCTTTGCGACATCCATGCGCCCTGCCGCGTTCAGTCGTGGCGCCAATCTGAATGAGACGTCCCCTGTCGTGATCGGACGCGCAGCCGAACCGGCCAGCTCCGCCACTTCCATCAGCGCCCGCAACCCGGGGTTCTTCGACGGCGACCTCAACCCGTCCAGCCCCAGCTTTACGAATACGCGGTTTTCTCCGGTGAGCGGCACCGCGTCCGCGATTGTCGCAATCGCAACCACCTTCAGGAACGACATGAGGAGATTTGAATATCCCGAACAGCCCTCAAGCAGCGCCTGCGCCAGCTTGAACGCCACCCCTGCCCCGCACAGCGCCTTACACGGATACCCGCAGCCATGCTGATTCGGATTCAGCACTGCAACCGCGTGCGGCACGCTCTCGGCCTCGGGCAAATGATGGTCGGTCACCACCAAATCGAGGCCCAATCGCTGACAGGTCTCCGCGGCCGCAAACGCCCGAATGCCCGTATCCACGCTGATAATCAGCGTCACGCCATCGGCGGCGGCGCTCTCAATCACGTCGTCGCGCATACCGTATCCTTCGCGGATGCGGTGCGGAATGTGAAATTCGCACGTTCCGCCGCAAATCTCAATGGCAGTCTTCAGAACGACTACGGCCGTGGTTCCGTCCACGTCGTAATCGCCATAAATAAGGACCTTCTCTTTTTTCTCAATGGCTGCCCGGAGACGCTCGACGGCGGCCCTCATGCCCAGCATCAGGTAGGGCGAATGCAGATGTTCGAGTTTGGGAGAAAGAAAAAGGGAGGCTTCGCCGGCCGTCTTAACTCCGCGCCCAACCAACAGGCGCGCAATTACAAGCGACACTTGCGCCTCGGCGCTCAGGCCGGCCACAAACCTATCGACTTCGGGGTTGACACGCGGAATCCAACGCACGTTTAGCGCTCGTCGTCCTGATCGTGTTCGTCGATCATGATTCCGCTCTCTTCGGCCAAGTCGAGCAACCGCTGATAGCGTTCGTACCACGCGGTCGAGACCTCGAACAGGAACATGATTCCCTGGTAGGCGTAACCAAGCTGCACGAACCCGAGTTTGCCCACGCACGAGTGCAGCATCCGAGCCTCTTCCAGGTCTTCCGGATTCAGGTACGTGGAGAAGCGCAGGCGTTCCAGCATGAAGTCCATGTCTTCCTGATCGAGGACGACGTCGTTCATGGTCACGAACGACGCGCCGGAGCCTTTCGCCACCTCGACGAAATCTTTCCAACTGTCGGGGTTCTCGCCGGGGTCCCACATGACGCTATTCATTTCTTCGCTGACATAGCAGTGGAAGCGGCGCATGCCGTGGCCTTCCACGAAGGCAATCATGTCATCTCGCAAGCTGCTAAGGTCGTCCGGGTTCATGGGGAGCTCTCTTTTAGACATAACTGCAATTCCACATCATACTCCGGCAACAGCAGCAATGTAGGAAGAAGAAGCAGTTTCAGAATTTCGAGTTTCAGAGTTTCACCGGAATCCAGCCACTACAGCTTGCCGATTCCTAACTTTGAAACTCGAAACCTTGAAACTTTGAAACTGTTCCCCTGTGTTACACTGACTTTTCTAATCAGGTTGACGACGAAAGCTCATGCTCCTTTCGAAAGAATATGTGGGCTATCTAGCCCGCGAAATCACAAAGAGACTGACCGAGCGCAAGTTCATCAAGGCGCCCGACTTGACCCCCGTCAAAGCTGCGGTCGAGACGGCTATGCTCAACGAGCTCGGACTCGAAGATCGCATCAACGAGGAAGTCCGCCTCATCCTTGAAACTTACGCCGAAGAAATGCGCAAAACCGGCGCCAACTACCAGGAGATGTTCAAGAAAGTGAAGAACGAACTGGTACGCAAGTACAGGGCGGTGCTATGAGACTGAGTCAGGAAAAAGTCAATAAGCTCGCCGCCGTCATCACCGACGCCCTTGCCGCGTCGAAGTCAGTGGAGTTTGCCGAACCGTACGAAGACGTCCGGGTCGAACTGCGCCGCGTCATCGAAGAGCTGCTCCACGAAGAAGAGAAGCTCGACAAGTCCGCCCGCCAGAAGATCGAGTCTCAAAAACGCACCATCCTCGAAGGTACCCAGGAATGGGACATCCTTTATCGCAAGTACTACAACGAGGAAGTGAAGAAGCTGGGAATCTAGAACCAGAACTCAGTACTCGGTACTCAGTTCTCAGTTAAAGACGAAAAGCAGCGCCGGACTCCAGTCCGGCGTTTTCGTTTTCCTCTGCTTCCTCCGCTTCCTCAGCGTTCCGCTTTTTCCTTGCGCCCTTTGCGTTGAACGCCGTTGCTTTTCGATCATCCGATCACCCGATTCCCGGCCGCGCTGGATTTCCCCTACAATAGCGAAGACCTTGCCCAGCGCCGCCCAACTCGCCAAGTTCATCAAGGAAGCCGCCGCCGCTTCCGGCTTCGACCTCGCCGGGGTCTCACCCGTCGCGGATTTCCCCGAACTCGACTACTTTCCGCAATGGATCGCCGAGCGCCGCCACGGCGAAATGCATTACCTGGAAGCCCGCGACGAGCAGGGCAATCTCAAGCGGTCTTCGCTGAAACACGCCGCGCCCTGGGCGAAGTCGGTTGTCGTCTGCGCGATGAACTACAACACGGCACAACCCTACTCGACCGAGTCGCCGCAGAATGAACTCACGGGCTGGATCTCCCGCTATGCCTGGGGACAACGTGACTATCACGACGTCATCCTGCCGCGCCTGCGCGAACTCGAAGGCCGCTTGCGCCGGTTCGCCGGCGACATCCAGACCTGGTCCTACGTTGACACTGGCCCCATCGTCGAACGCGTGTACGCCGCGCATTCCGGCATCGGCTGGACCGGCAAAAACACCTGCATCATCAACCAGAAGCTGGGATCATGGCTCTTTCTCGGCGTGATCCTGACCTCGATCGAAATTCAGCCCGATCTTCCCCCGCCGGATCGTTGCGGCAGTTGTACGCGCTGCATCGAAGCCTGTCCGACTGACGCCTTCATCGCGCCTCAAAAACTCGACGCCTCGCGCTGCATTTCCTACCTCACCATCGAGAAGCGCGGCGCAATTCCCGAAGACCTGCGCGAGGGCATTGGCCGACACGTCTTCGGCTGCGACATTTGTCAGGACGTTTGCCCCTGGAACCGTCCGCAAAAAGACAAGGGTGCCGGCCCCTTCCAGCAGGGATCGTTTAATAACACCGTTAACCGCGACTTCCGCCCACGCGCCCTGCTCGTGAATCCCTCGCTCGAATGGCTCGCCACCATCAGCGAGGACGACTTCCAGTCCTCCTTTCGCGGATCGCCCATCAAGCGCGCCAAGCGCTCCGGCCTTCGCCGCAACGCAGTGATCGCCATGGGCAACAGCGGCAATCCCGGCTTCGCTCCCGTCCTGCGTCAGATTGCCGACCATGATCCCGACGAAGTCGTCGCCGATCATGCCAGATGGAGCCTGGCCAAACTTCAACCTCCACGGGACTGACAAATTGGGTACTGATGCCCCGCGAATGGGTCTAAATTACACGCCCGAAATTACACGCCCGATTACCACCGCAGCCTCAACGATCCAGCAAACCTATGAAAACACGCACTGTAAGTGAACACTTACATTTGGCACGCGCCGTGCTCTACTCTCTCACGTAGATGTTGATTGGCTGCGGGTCCGGTGCAAAGCCAGCTACGTTGCGCATGACAGCAATCCGCAGGGGCGCCGAGAACCGGCGGTGACACTCCAGGTTCGAGGCCCGCGGCCCAGAAACATCCGGCGATCTCAGCGCACAGGAAAGCGCGACTGGGGTGCCCGCGAAAACGATGCAAGCACAAGAAGAGGGTAGACGACCCAGCTTCAGAATCGGTCGGAGGCAATTTTAATGAAGGACAGTTTAGTACGTCCGGTAGTCGTAACCGTGCTCATTACCGCGCTCAGTGTTTCGGCTTTAGCATTTCTCGTGGGACCACGGCTGATGAAGGCCACGTCCCCCATGGACGGCATGAATGTGCAGCCAGCCGTTTACAACGGCGCGGCACAGGACGACAACTCGGCGCAGACCGATGCCAACACTCAAAGCAGTGATTCGCAGCCTCAACTTCGGCAGCGCCCGTCTGCCGCACGCAGCACGTCAAGCGAACGCAACTACAGTTCGCAGAGCAGTTCGCAAAGCGCTAATGACGAACCCGTCCGCCATCATCACCGTTCGACCGAAAAATCCGCTCTTATAGTGGCCGGTTCAGCCGGTACCGGAGCAGCCATCGGCGCAATCGCCGGCGGCGGCAAAGGCGCCGGCATCGGAGCGCTTTCCGGCGGCGCCGCAGGCTTCATCTATGATCGTTTGACAGCTAACAAATGAAGCAGCCTCATCAACCACTCCCCAGCCCCCTGCTCCCCGGCAGGGGGTCCTTTTTTGGAGAATGGTTTCGAAGAAAAACGGTTTCGAGATGAAACCCTCGAAACCGCTTTTTTATCTCGAAACGTGCTTTCTCGAAACGGCTTTTTCAGTGCCGTACCGTTTTACGCGACGTTGCGGGCGACGTTCCCCGCCTGGAAGCCTTTCGGTCCTTTCAGCAGGTCATACTCAACCATTTCTCCCTCGTTGAGCGTGCGATAGCCATTCTCCTGGATAGCGGAGAAATGTACGAAAACGTCTTCACCCGTCGAGCGCTGGATGAAACCGTAGCCTTTGGCGCCATTAAACCACTTAACCGTACCCTTCTCTCTCACAGCAAAACTCCTTTCACATCTGCGCTATATGTGCGCATTCATTAGTCCAAGTACTCCCCGCGTTCCGTTTCCGCTGCGTTCCAATGCTTCGGAGCGCAGCGGAATTTGCGACCAGAAAAGAGAGTTGCTGTTTTGCCCTGCAATGCCCGCGCAAAATGAAATGGGCTCCCGAGTCCGGTGCCCGTGCGTAACCTTATTCCGGTTCGCCGGCCCAGCACTCCGAAGCCCGAAATTCTTTGCGCGTAAGTCGCACTGCGAGTACAGAAACATCAACTCAAATCCGCTGACCCTTGCCCGGCCAGAACTCTTCCCCAGGACTCTGTGCAATGGGTGAGCGAAGGCATAATATTCAGGAACTCTGGACTAATCAAGAAAAAATTAAGGTGGGATTAGAGCCTTCGTAACTGCGCCGAGGTTACTTTGGTGACCTCGCAGCATTGTCCAGGACGTAGTTCGACCCCTTTTTTGCCCTA
Organism: uncultured Acidobacteriota bacterium; assembly: GCA_963777415.1. Taxonomy (GTDB): domain Bacteria; phylum Acidobacteriota; class Terriglobia; order Terriglobales; family Acidobacteriaceae; genus JAEZPW01. The sequence continues at coordinate 850,847 of CAVZQL010000002.1, read as the reverse complement.
TCCGCCAGTTTTCGATGCCGAACCAAGTTGCTGGTCTGCTACGATAAATCCTTCCAGCCATGATTGAAACAGACGTTAGTCCGGCCATTGAAGCCGTTGAAACGCATTTCGTCTCCCCTTCAGCCATCACCAACGACGAGGCCGAGGCGCACCTGTCGTACTATCAGCGGGTCAAAAAGCGCCTGCTCGCCCGCGCCATCCCCACGCTCAAGTACCTCGCCGAAACCGAAGTCCATACTTATGCGTTCTCGGTCGCGGCCAATGCGATTTTGTCGTTTATCCCGTTCCTGGTGTTGATGCTCACCATCATCCGCACCATCTTCCACTCCAGGCCGATGGAGCAGGTGGTTTACGACTTAATGAACAGTTATCTGCCCAGCAACCAGGCGTTCATCGTGGACAGTCTGCAGAAACTGGTTCGCTCCCACCAGGGCTTCAAAATCATGTCGCTGGTGATGCTGTTCATTTCCTCGACGGGAGTCTTCGAGCCACTGGAAGTCGCGCTCAACAAGGTCTGGGGAATCACCGCCAATCGCTCGTACCTGAAGAACCAGTTGATTTCCCTCGGACTCGCCTTTGGCTGCGGCGCGCTGGCCATGATCTCGGTTGCAATGACGGCGGGCAATCAGCTCATCGTGAAGGAATTCTTCGGCCATCATCCCGATAACTTCATTTTCAATTTCGTCTTCAACGGCGCCAGTTGGCTGGTCAGCTTCGTGATCATGAAGATCTTCGCGATGTTCGCAACCATCAGCATTTTCTTCCTAATCTACTGGCTGCTGCCCAATGGCAAAGTCAAGGCCCGCCACGTATTCCCCGCGGCCGTTGTCGCCGGAGTCCTGCTTGAAATCGCTAAGTACATCTACATCGCGGCACTTCCGCTGCTCGATTTCAAGGAGGCCTACGGACCGTTCTCCGTATCCGTGACGCTCATTTTCTGGGCCTTCATCTCCGGCATGTTAATGCTCGGTGGAGCCTACCTAAGCGCAGCCGAAAAAGAAAACGGAGCGGCGTAGTCAGCGGCTTATGCGTTTTCACCACGGAGACACGGAGACACTGAGTTTTTCATTTTATTGTTCCTTCTCCGTGTCTCCGTGTCTCCGTGGTGGATTTTCCGTCGGATGACACTACTGTTTCCCCACCCACTGATCGACCCACTCGTTCACCGTCTTGTACCACAGCCGCGAATTCTGCGGTTTCAGCACCCAGTGGCCTTCGTCGGGGAAGTAGAGCATCTTCGACGGCACTTTCAGCCGTTGCAGCGTGGTGAAGAGTTGGAAGCCTTCGCTCACGTCGAGCCGGTAATCAAGCTGTCCGTGAACGACCAGCATCGGCGTCTTGAAGTTCGTGGCCTTCAGTGCCGGGGACCACTTGCGATACAGCTCGCGGTTCGTCCACGGAGTCCCCTTGAACTCCCATTCGTTGAACCACAGCTCTTCAGTCGTTCCCTACGCCGACTCCGGGTTGAACATCCCGTCATGCGACACGATGCACTTGAACCGCGTCGTATTGCCCTCGATCCAGTTCGCCATGTACCCGCCATAGCTCGCGCCCAGCGCGCACTCGCGGTTCTTGTCGATGAACGGATACGTCTTCTCAACGTAATCCAGCCCCATCATCAGGTCCTGGTAGGCGCGCCCGCCCCAGTCGCCGTTGATGTCGTCGATGAACTTCTGTCCGTAGCCAGTCGATCCGCGCGGATTGATCATCACCACCACGTACCCGTTCGCCGCAAACAACTCCGGGTTCCAGCGGTACGACCAGTCGTCTCCCCACGCCCCTTGCGGCCCACCGTGGATCAGGAACTTCACCGGATACTTCTTTGTCGCATCGAAGTTCGGCGGCTTGACGATGAATCCCTGGACTTTGGCCTTCTCCGATCCGGTAAACCAGAAGGGCTCGATGGGATTCATCTCGACTTGCGAAAGAATGGCATCGTTGAGGTGGGTGAGCTTCACCCCACCCTTACCGCCCTCCTTGACACTTGGAACGAGTGATACCACTTGCTCGCACGCCGGTCCGGAACAGTCGGTCGTCACCATGTACAGGATGAAACTGGCGTAAATCTCGCCGGGACTCGAAATCGACATTTGTGAAAACAACAAACGTTGGGGCAAAACAGCTATATCGTCGTAATGACCTCTGAGCAACTCACGCGGTTCTCCACCGTGAATTCCCACTACATAGACTGGTGCTTCCCCTCTGTCCTCTGCGGTAAAAAAGATCCACTTCGAACGGGATTCCCAAGCGAACGACCCGACCCACCGATCAAAATCCTCCGTCAGGTTCGTAATTTTGCCGTTCGCCCGCTCATAGATCACCAGCCTGAACCTGTCGCTCTCGTAACCTGCCCTCTCCTGCATGAGCCATGCGATGTACTTGCCGTCCGGCGAATAGCGTGGCGTTGAATCCGAGCCGGGCGAAGTCGAAATCTTCTTCGGCACGCCGCCCGTTACCGGCACGATGAAGATCTCGTTGTTCGTGCTCGTCGCCTCAACCTCGTCGATATTGCTGGTGAAGGCGACTTCCTTGCCGTCGGGCGAGAAACCGTACATGTCGGCGCCGCCGAGTGTGAACTGAGGCGCATCATGATCCCCCGGCGTCAGGTCGAGCGGAGCCGCACTGCCATCGATTGGCTGCACGAAGATGTGCGTGCGCTTGCCCGTACCATAAGCGTTCCAGTGACGATACAGCAGATGCGTGAAGACCTTGGCCTTCACCTTCGATGCCGCGACTTCGTCGTCTTTGGCTTTGTTGCAAGCGTCGTCCTTGCACTCCGGCCAAACCTCCGACGTAAACAAAATGTTTTTTCCATCCGGCGACCAAAGCTCTCCCTCAGCTCCGGTCGAGATCGTCGTCAGCTTCTTCGCCTCGCCCAGCGTCACCGTCGCCGGATCGAACTCCGCCGCCCAAATCTGCGAATTTCCATCGCGTGACGACACAAACGCCAGCCGCTTCCCATCCGGCGACCAGCGCGGACGGTCTTCGCCCACACCCGTCGTGATCTGCTTCTCCTGCCCGCCCGCGATCGGCACGACGTAGAGGTGCGGCGTTTTCGTGTTCGCCGCGAGATCCACTGTCACCGCGCTGAACGCCACCCACTTGCCGTCCGGCGAAGGCACAGGCTCGCCCACGCGCTTCAGCGCCATCATGTCTTCAAAAGTAAAAGGATGTTTTGTTTGCGCGGACGCCAGCCCGCCCACAAGAACAACTACCGCCACAAAAATGCCCAGAAGTATCCGACGACGCATTACGCCTCCCGATGTTTCAGAAACGCCAAGTCTAAATCCCGAACCGAAGGATGGGAACAGCTTTGCGCGTCGCGTTCTTAAAAGCGAGTCATCCTGAGCCCGAAAAGCGAGTCATCCTGAGCCCGAAGGGCGAAGGACCCATGCATTTCGCTTGCACAACCACCGCCGCCCACCATCCACCACTGCCGCCCGCAGCCTCTTTCCCTCCGCTTCCTCTGCGTTCCACCGCCGACGTCATCAGAGATGTCAACCCCTCCACTCTCCCAAAATCGACGTAAGTTGCTGAATGCACGGCAAATATAATCCTTCCCACGCTGTCGGGTTTACCCTCGTGAATTGGTAAAATGTAAGTAGGTGGAATGAAATGGCTTAGGTTAATCTGGTAATCTAAACCGATAACCACTAATATAATCAACGACTTAGACTGAGCTGCGTTAAGCTGATTCAGTAAGTCGTTTATTTGCAACACTTACGATTTTCCCGCATGGGGGAGGGGCCAAGCGGCTGCCCTGTAGCGCCGTCGTCCCGACGGCTGTCGCGAGGGCATCTTGCCCTCGCTTCCCGACCCGCATCTCTCGGGCTGTCAAGTGCCCAGAGTCGCTGCTAACGCCGTAATCAATTGAAAACACACAAAATATAATTCTCTCAACCCTGTCGGGTTCACCCCGTACGAATTGCTAGAATGTATGTAGAGGCTGAAACAGAAGAGCTTACCAGAGTAATCTGATAAACCTAAGTCATGCATTATCAACGACTTGAGTTGGGCTCAACGAAGCTGAAATTGTAACCAGCTGTGTTTGCAACAACTTACAAATTTGCGAAAAGGGGGAGGGGAGTCGATGAAGGTTAAAGTCAACTCCTTCGTCGCTGCGCTCCTCAGCATGACTCCCCTCGGACCAGCAGAGTAAACATGTTCGGCTTGACTTTCGCTTTCTATTCGCTCACACTGCTTGGGTCATGGCGATTACGAAGCGACAACGGCAGGTCTACGACTTCATTGCTGAATTCGTCCAGAAGAACGGTTATTCGCCTTCCTTTGAAGAGATCGGCGAAGGCTTGGGGCTGAATTCGCTGGCCACCGTGCATAAGCACATCTCGAATCTTGAAAAGAAGGGCCTGCTCAAGCGCGACTTCAATCGCAGCCGCTCCATCGACGTTCTGCCCATGAAAGCACGGATGAAGCAGGCAGTCATCGCCAGCGATTCCCTGCCGCTTGTCGGGCGCATCGCCGCCGGACAGCCGATCGAGGCCATTCAGACGCCCGAGACGATCTCGCTGGCCGACTTCAGCCGGTCGCGCGAGGTGTACGTGCTGGAAGTGCGCGGCGAGTCGATGCAGGACGAGCACATCGTCAACGGCGACTTCGTCATGGTCGAGAAGACCTCCACGGCGCATAACGGCGAAATCGTCGTGGCGCTCATCAATGGCTGTGACGCCACGCTCAAACGCTTCTATAAGGAAGGCGACAAGGTGCGCTTGCAACCGGCAAATGCAACCATGGCCCCCATTATTGTTCCCGCCGCGCAGGTCGCGGTACAGGGCCGCGTCATCGGAGTGTTGCGCAAATATTGAGTGCGGCCTTAGTCCCTGCTACGGACCCACGCTTAGTGTCAAACAGCGACAACCCTGTTACTCTTGATCCAACGTAGTAGCGCGGCCCCGCCTTTAAAAATTCATCACACATTCAAGCTGTGGCCGCGCCAGTCCGATTGATAAGAAGAGTAGAACGGAGTTTGACGTATCTATGCGAATCGCATTGAAACTTCCCAAAGTTGCGTATTTCTCGATGGAGATGGCGCTGGACCCGAACATTCCCACCTATAGTGGTGGCCTCGGCGTTCTGGCCGGAGACACCTTGCGCTCGGCCGCCGATCTTGCCGTTCCGGTCACGGGAGTCACGCTGCTGCATCGCAAAGGATATTTCCGCCAGCACCTCGACGCCAACGGAAGCCAGACCGAGGAAGCGCAGTTGTGGAAGCCGGAAGAAGTTCTAGAGCGGGTGGATGGTAAGGTCTTCGTAAAGATCGAAGGGCGCAATGTTGCGGTGCGCGCCTGGCGTTTCGTCGTCAAGGGCGTAACCGGGAGCATAGTCCCGGTCTATCTGCTCGACACGGACCTACCCGAGAACAGCCCGTGGGATCGCACCTTGACCGACTACCTCTATGGGGGCGACACGCATTACCGCTTGTGCCAGGAAGTCGTGCTCGGCATTGGCGGCGTGGCGTTCCTGGAAACCCTCGGCGAAGAGGAGGGCATGGAGGCCTTCCACATGAACGAAGGCCATTCGGCGCTGCTGACCTTGGCGCTCCTTCAGCATCGACTGGAACGGCGTTCGGCCTGGCGGGTGGAAGACGCTGACATCGAGTTCGTGCGCTCGCGTTGCATCTTTACCACGCACACGCCGGTTCCAGCGGGCCACGATCAATTTCCGCGCAGCATGGCGGAACAGGTGCTTGGACCGGACTACACAGCGTTGCTGGATCAGGCAGGTTGCTGGCACGACGGAACCTTGAACATGACGCATCTGGCGCTGCATTTTTCGCGCTATATCAACGGCGTCGCGATGCGGCACGGCGAAGTCTCGCGCGGCATGTTTCCGAACTATCCGATCAGCGCCATTACCAACGGCGTACATGCGGGCACGTGGACGTCAGAACCGCTCTGCGCGCTCTACGACAAGTTCATTCCCGGATGGCGCACGGACAACAATTATCTGCGTTATGCGATCAGCATCCCCTTTGACGATATCCGGCGGGCGCACGCCGAGGCCAAGGTCACGATGCTCGAAGAGGTCCGGAAGCAGACAGGCGTGACGCTCGATCCTAATATCCTGACACTGGGATTCGCGCGTCGCGCCAGCACTTACAAGCGGGCTGACTTGCTGTTCCATAATCCGGAACGGCTGAAGTGGATCGCCGCCAACGTGGGGCCGATCCAGGTAGTCTATGGCGGCAAGGCTCACCCGCAGGATGAGGGCGGCAAGGCCCTGATTCGCCGCGTGTTTGACGCGTCAAAATCGCTGGCCAGCTGCATTCGCGTCGTATATATCGAGAACTACGACTGGCACTGGGGCAAGCTGCTCACCAGCGGCGTCGATATATGGATGAACACGCCGATGCGTCCGCAGGAGGCGTCCGGTACCAGCGGCATGAAGGCCGCGCTCAACGGAGTGCCCAGCTTCAGCGTGGTGGATGGCTGGTGGGCCGAAGGCCTTATCGAAGGCGTGACCGGGTGGTCGATAGGTAGCGGCGAAGTCACTGAGGATGCCGCCTCCGAAGTCACCAGTCTGTATGACAAGCTGGAGCGCACGATCCTGCCAATGTTTTACGGTAGGCCGCTCGCGTTTGCCAAGGTTATGCGCTCGGCGATCGCGTTCAACGGCTCTTTCTTCAATACGCAGCGGATGGTAATGCAATACGTCGGCAACGCATACCTGCAACGTATCGACGCGATGGCCAAGGCCCAGATGAGATAATAGTACGGCGCGCATCGGGTAGGAGGCGGGCTTCCCCCGCCGTCCTCCCATTGCGCCTGGCGCCTAGATGCTTTCCAGCACTGCCCGGAGGTAACTCCAGAAGGTCGCGACCGATGCGATCTCCACGCGCTCGTGCGGGCTGTGCGGATTCTCGATCTGCGGACCGAAGGATATCAGTTGCATCCCCGGATATTTTTCGCCGATCACGCCGCACTCAAGCCCGGCGTGCATGGCGACCAGTCCGGGGGAATTGCCGAACAGTTCCTCGTGAACGGCTTTCAGCTTGCGCACGATATCGCTGTTCGGTTCCGGTTTCCAGCCGGGGTAACTGCCCGAGTGCTCGACTTCGAATCCGGCCAGACGGCAGACCGTGGCTACCATTTTCGCCGCGGCAATTTTGCTGCTTTCAATCGCGCTACGCTGACTTGTCGCGACGGTGACGGTGTCGCCAATCATAGAAACCGTTGCCAGGTTGGTGGAGTCCTGAACGAGTCCCGGGACCTCCGGACTCATGGCCAGTACGCCATGATGCAGGCTGGCGAGCAGATCCACCAGTTGCTGAGCATCGGCACGCGCGATGATCTCGCCGGGGCGTTCAACGTCTTCGACGGTGATCGTCAACCCCGGATCGAAGCTGCCCAGATCGGCGCGAATCTCCGCTTCCATCGCCGCGACAACGAACTTCAACTCTTTTTCTTTGCCGGCGTCGAGCACGACCACGGCAAATGCCTCGCGCGGAATCGCGTTGTGCGCGCTGCCGCCCTTGACCGTGGCAAGGTCAATGCCCAGATCGAGCGCGCGTTGCAGTGTCTGGCCTAGGAACCGAAGCGCGTTGCCGCGTCCCAAATGAATGTCGACGCCCGAGTGACCGCCCTTCAGTCCGGAAACCTTGATCCGCCGCGCGATGCCGGATTTTGCAGGTTGCAACGCCACTCTTCGCCGCGCCACCGTATTGATGCCGCCGGCACAGCCGATGCACAACGTCCCCTTCTCCTCGCCATCGAGATTGAAAAAGAACGTGGACTTGAGAATGCCGGCTTGAAATTCATTCGCGCCCGTCAGGCCGGTTTCTTCGTCGATGGTGAAGACGAACTCCATCGGGCCATGCGCGATGTCGTCGCTTTCCATCACAGCCAACGCGGCGGCTACGCCAACGCCGTTGTCGGAACCAAGCGTGGTTCCATCGGCGATAAGCCAGTCGCCATCGCGCAGGATGCGAATCGGATCAGTGTCGAAGTTGTGGGCGGTGTCCTCGTTCTTTTCGCACACCATGTCGAGATGCCCCTGCAATAACGCCATCGTCGCGCCTTCGCGACCGGGGCGGGCGGGCTTGCGAACGACGATGTTGCCGACGGCGTCCTGGGTGGCTTCGAGGCCGAGGTTCGCGGCCTGCGCGAGCACGTACTCGCGGACCGCAGCTTCCTTGGTCGAAGCGCGCGGGATGGCCGACAGCGCGGCAAAATGTTTCCATACTGACTTGGGTTCGAGATCAGCGAGAACAGATGTCATGAGCACGCTCCATCGCAATTGCGAATAAACATCCTACAGCGCGGCTGGCAAGATAGCGAGTCCGGGCGCAGAGAGAGCCGGCCCACAGATGTATATCAGTGATTTACTATCAATGATTAGCCGTTTCCATATGACTCCTCTTTCAACCATCGGCGCGGGGCTGAGCCTCGGCGCGGCTGCGTCCTGGGGTGCGGCCGACTTCAGCGGAGGCTTCGCCACCCGGAAGTCAAACGCCTTCGTGGTGGTCGTGGTTGCGCACGGAACCGGCCTCATATTCATGCTGGCACTGGCGCTGCTCGTGCATGATCCGCTGCCGGATCGAACGGCATTGCTGTGGGGCATGGTTGCGGGATTTTCCGGTGGAATTGGGCTGGCCGCCTTTTATCGCGCTCTGGCAGTCGGACAAATGGGAGTCAATGCGCCGATTGCGGCGGTGCTGACAGCGTTGTTTCCGGTGATCGTCGGCTTCCGCGAGCAGGGACTTCCAACGGCGTTGCAGTTCGCCGGGTTCGCGCTGGCGTTGTTGGGAATCTGGCTGCTGGCCTCGCCTCCGGGTGGCACGGCGCGACCGAAGGGCGTGGGACTGGCGATTGTCGCCGGTCTTGGCTTCAGCGGATTTCTGGTTTGCTCGCGTTTTGCCGGGACGCATTCGCTTTTCTGGCCACTCGTGGCGGCGCGCGTAACGTCGGTGATCCTGATGCTGGCGATCGTACTCGTTGGCCGCGTGGCGTGGCGTTCTGAGCGCACGGCGCTCGTCTACATGATTGTTGCCGGGATCCTCGACGCGGGCGGCAATGCGTTGTTCGTTGCGGCCACGCGATACGGACGTCTCGATGTGGCTGCGATACTTTCGTCGTTTTATCCGGCGAGCACGGTGTTGTTAGCTCGCTTCGTCTTGAAAGAACGAATCTCGCTGATGCAAGGAACAGGGATTTTCGCGGCGCTGCTCTCGGTGCCGCTGATTGCGGTGCGGTAAGGCCGCGGAACACTGTTATGAACGCACCCTCCCTGCGGGAAGGGTGCGGCACCCGGCGTCTTTTGACGCCCGTGGTTTGAATCCCGCGGGCCTTGCTATCTTTGTGGCGTAGGACGGTTTTAATATGAGCTTCTCGCGCAGTCATCTGGCCTCTTCCTACATGGAATACGCTAAGCTGCATTCGGCGGCAAAGTACAACCTGGCTCCCAGCGGCGTTAAGCCTTTGATGATGGCGGAACTCAGCGCACAGGTCGTCGGCCTGGAGATCAACGGCGGCGCGCCGTACGGATACCCTGCGCTCCTGAACCGCATTGCCGCACATTGCCGCGTTCCGCCCGAGTGTGTGGTGACGGCGATTGGGACCTCGTTCGCGAATCATCTCGCCATGGCGGCCTGCTTTGATCCGGGCGACGACGTGCTGATTGAGCACCCTACTTATGAGCCCCTGCTGAACACCGCGCTCTTTCTCGGAGCAAACGTCATTCGTTTCGAGCGTTCAGCGGACGATGGCTTCCGCCTGGATTTGCGCGAGATCGAGCGCGCGATTACGCCGCGCACACGGCTGATCGCGATTTGCAACCTGCACAATCCAACCAGCGCGTTCGTCGATGAAGCGACGCTGGCGAAAGTTGGAGAACTGGCGCGCTCGGTCGGGGCCCGCGTCCTGGTGGACGAGGTGTATCTTGAAGCGATCAATCCGCTGCCGCGCACTTCGTTCCTGCTGGGCAACGAATTTGTGGTGACCAGCAGCCTGACCAAGGGCTATGGACTGGGCGGCCTCCGTTGCGGATGGATCGTCGCCGAACCTGAACTGGCTCGGCGTATGTGGGCGCTCTATGACGTGTTTACCGGGCACAACCCTTATCCCGCTGAAGCTCTCAGCATGGTTGCGTTCGACCACATCAACCGCATACGCGGGCGGGCACAGCGCATCCTCGCAGAAAATCGTCCGGTGATGAACACGTTTCTGCGCGAGCGCTGCGATCTCGAATGCGACATACCCGAGTTCGGCACATGTGCAGCGCCACGCTTGAAACGGGGCAGCGTGGACGCGCTCGACAAACTGCTGCGAGAGCAGTACGAAACCTCAATCGTTCCAGGCCGATTTTTTGAAATGCCCGAGCACTTCCGCATCGGGATCGGCGGCGATCCGGCAATGACGCGCGAGGGCTTCCGGCGGCTTGCGGCGGCGCTGGATGAACTCGGGGCAGGCTCGTAACGGCTGCAATCGTTTGCGGCAAACAACCCGTGCAAACTGCTGCACGTCTGATCTTGCAGCAAGCGCATCAGCGCCAAGGACGTGAAGTGGATCGTTACGATGCCCTGACGGCATGGACTACAATTCTGAGCGGACGCAAGCCGCTGCTCTCCATCGAAATCACCAAAGAATGTCCGCTGCGCTGCCCTGGATGTTATGCGTACGATACGCAACATCTCGGCGGCGAAAAGACATTGCGCGACCTTTCCGACGAAAAGGGCGACCGGCTAGTCGAACGTGTGCTCGAGGTCGTGGACCGCCTCCGTCCGCTGCACTTGTCGATTGTGGGTGGCGACCCGCTGGTGCGCTATCGGGAACTCGATGCGCTCCTGCCGCAACTCGTCGCGCGCGGCATTTACGTCCAGGTAGTCACAAGCGCGTTTCGCGAAATCCCGCAGAGTTGGAGTGCTCTGCCAAATCTGAAAATCGTTATCTCCATTGACGGATTGCCCGCTGAACACGATGAGCGCAGAAAGCCAGCAACATACGAACGCATCCTGAAGAACATCGCCGGACATCGTGTTACGATCCATTGCACCGTGACCGGCAACATGCTGGTGCGGCCTACTTACCTGGAAGAGTTCTTCACGTTCTGGTCGGCGCGCGAGGAAGCTCGGCAAATATGGATCAGCCTTTTCACGCCGCAGATTGGAGCCGAAGCACCGGAAATCCTCACCCGTGCACAGCGCGAGTTTGTCGCGCGCGAACTGCTGCGACTGAAACCGTCTCATCCCAAGCTCGACATGGAAGATGCGATGATTCGCGAGTTTCTCAGCCCGCCGTCTTCACCGGAGTTATGCGTGTTCGCGCAGACAACCGAGACAATTTCGGCAGACCTGAAGACGCGCATCACGCCCTGTCAGTTTGGCGGCAATCCCGATTGCTCGCAGTGCGGCTGCGCAGCATCCATGGCGCTCAATGAAATTGCGAATCGGAAGCTCGCTGCCGGACTGCGCCTGCGGAAACTGTTTACGATATCGAGCGCGGTCGGGGCTGGCGTGAAGAGGGTGAAAGGATTGAGGGCGGCGTAGAAGCCCACCCTGCCGCTGGCGCGAAAGGGTGGGGCACCCATATCTGAATAATCCCACTGCTACATCTGCTCGTCGGCTGATGGCCCGTAGATCGCGGGAACGGGAACGTTGTTCATGCGCAGATAAACCGTGAGCTGCGCGCGGTGGTGGATCATGTGGTTCATCACCATAGCGCGCAAGACGGCGATGCGGGGCATGGTGAAAATCGTGTTTGCCCCGGCCTTGAGCGACCATAACTTCATCAATTCGTCGTCGGTGGCGGATTCCAGGGCGGCGCGGCACTTCTTGACGCTATCTTCGAAAGCGTCGAGCAGCTCCTTGCGAGACTTGGGTTCGGGAGGAGGAGTACCTCCGGCTTCGATGTCGAAGGATTCGGTAGTGAGGGTCACGGGCACATAACCGGGGATAGTAGCGACATGATTGGCAAGCCAGATCATGCTTCCGGACTTGTCATGCGGCTTCCAGCCGAACTTGTCTTCGGGAACGCGCTCCAGGGTCTTGCGCGTGTTTGTCATTTCGTGATCGAACTCGGGTAGAAGGGCAGCGGTAATAGGCATGTCTTTCCTCCGCAAAATAAGCTAACACACAGATATGAACGTTGGGTAACGAAGTGACGAGTTGGTGATTTGGTGAGTGACGAGTGAATAGAAGAACCTGCCGCGCCGCCCTCCGGGCGGCTGGAGTGACGACGTCCCGTCTCCTCGCTGTTTACCGCCGACGCCATTAGAGATTGTCAACCCCCTCCACCGGCCAAAACTTTTGTAAGTTGCTGATGCGCAAGCAAATATAATCCATCCGCTCCTGTCGGGTTTCCCCCCGCAAATTGCTAAAATGTAAGTAGATGCCGAATGAGGTGTCGCTCAGGGTAATCGACCACGTAAACTCAATATTATCAACAACTTAGTTTTTGATAAATTTGGGTCGATGGAGTAAGTTGTTTGTTTGCAATACTTACGATTTTTTTCACAGGGAGGGGGCCCCAGGGCACCTGGATTACACCCGAGCACGGAGAAATGCGTGTCAACGGTCATCCCAGCGTGGAGCGGCTAAAAGAGATACAGCAATGCGGGAGCCGCTCTAATCGAAAATCACCGTCTTGCTGGAGTAGTGCAGAATCCGGTTCTCGAGGTGCCAGCGGACGGCGCGTGACAGCACCATACGTTCCATGTCGCGGCCCTTCTGGACGAGGTCTTCCACCTGGTCGCGGTGCGAGACGCGCACTACATCCTGCTCGATGATGGGACCTTCGTCGAGAACTTCCGTGACGTAGTGGCTCGTGGCGCCAATCAACTTCACGCCTCGTTCGTGGGCTGCATGGTAGGGGCGAGCTCCGCTGAAGGCGGGCAGAAACGAGTGGTGTACGTTGATAATGCGCTCGCGGTAAGCGGCCACGAACTCCGGCGACAGGATCTGCATGTAGCGCGCCAGCACGACGAGTTCAACGCCGTGAGCTTTGAGCTGTTTCAATTGCTCGGCCTCCACCTCGGCCTTGTTGTTCTTCTTCACCGGGGAGTAATGGAAAGGGATACCGTAAAACGAAGCCAGTTCTTCGGCGTCGCGATGGTTGCTGACGATCAGCGGGACGTTGCAGTGGAGCTCGCCCAGTTTGTGACGGTAAAGCAGGTCAACCAGGCAATGCAGGTACTGGGAAACGAAGATCGCCATGGCCGGGCGCTCGGCGGAGTAGGCGATGCGCCACTGCATTTCGAAGCCGTTTGCCAGTTTGCCGAATTCATTGTGGAAGGCGGCCTGATCCAGCGTGAACTTCGCGAGGTCAAATTCCACCCGCATAAAGAACAGTCCGAGCTCGTTGTCCTGATGCTGGTCGGCGTGCAGGATGTTCGCGCCGTGTTCGTACAGAAAAGTCGAGATGCCCGACACCAGGCCAGGCCGGTCGGGACAGTGGATCAGTAATGTTGCGGTCTTGGACATGAATTTATTGTCGAGTTGGTGATTTGTTGATTGACGAGTTTCAATTCGTCACTCACCAAATCACCCAATCATGAATTACAGCTCGTCTCCCGCTGCTGCGGCGGCGGCATCCGGCTCGGGCTCGGCTTCGGTCTTTTCGCCGTTCAGCTTGGCGAGGTACTTTGTGGAGTTGAGCAGCGGGCGCCCGAGCGCTGGGTTGTACGCGCTCCATGCATCGGCGAGCCCCGACTCGCGCTCGAACTGCGCCCTCATGCTCTCCATTTTCGAGTCGAGATCGTCGAGGTAGTGCAGCATGAGCGCCTCGGGGAACATCGGCAGCTTGGGCGATCCGAACTCGTACTGGCCGTGATGGCTGATGATCATGTGCTCGATCAGGTTCTTCAGCTCGGCGGGAAAATCCGGCAGCGCTTGCAGCTTGGCCTGCAACATTTCCAGCTCGATAATCATGTGGCCGAGCAACTGTCCCCGCGTGGTGTAGGAGAACGAACGCGCCCAGCTCAGCTCGTGGATTTTGCCGATGTCGTGCAGGAAGGCACCCGTCATGAGCAGGTCTCGGTCGATGTGCGGATAGTTCTGGCAGGCGAGATTGCAGAGCTTGAACACGGAAACGACATGGTCGAGCAGCCCGCCGATATAGGCGTGGTGCAGCGTTTTCGCCGCAGGCGCGGCGCGGTATGCCTGCGCGATCACGGGATCGTTCATGAAAGCGTCGAGCAGCGCCTTGAGGTGCGGATTCTGGAAGCCGGCGACGAATTCGCCGAGCGTACGCCATAGGCCGTCGATGTCGCGCGGACACATCGGCAGGTAATCGGCGAAGTCCACTTCGGACTCGCCCATGTGGCGCAGCTTATAGATGGTCACCTGGAAGCGCCCGTTATATTTGTTCACCAGTCCGCGGATCTTGACGTAGTCGTCCTGATCGAACTCGTCGATGACTTCGGCGACGTTGTCCCACATCTTGGCATCGATCTGCCCGGTGCGGTCACAGAGCGTGAGTGCCAGATAGGGATCGCCCGACTTCTTGGGCTTGATCTGTTTGGCGCCGACAACGAACGAATCGGTGATGATCTTGTTTTCAAACTGCGCGGCGTCCTTAACGTAGAAATCTTTCATTCAGCTCCCGATCCGATCAGAGATGCAGTGTATTGGCTGGCTCCATACTAACCCAGTGCTGGCCGGATTTGGCCGGATACCAGCTTGTTTTTTGCGTATTGCGAGGATCGGGTACGAGGCGGGGTTACTGCCGCCGTCCTCCCACACCACCGGACGTGCGGCGCACCCGCGTGAGTGCGCCCTGCCGGACCCACACCAAAAAAAGCCGCGCTCACTGGCGCGGCACCGACGAAAAATCTCCAGATCTAGAACGTAAACAGCACCCCTCCGCGAACAGCGCGTGCCGATTGCACCAGGTAGAGAGTGTGTCCGTCCTGTCCAAAAACCGGCACATAACCCTGCGCCATGAGGTTGCGCACGTCCACCAGCGCTTCCATGTGCCCCGGCATGAAACCCATGCCGGGAATTGGCTGCCGCAGGAAAAAACTCAAGAATGGATCTGACTGCCCCGGGCCGGCATTGAACAAATCCACCGGCGTGAGTGCGGAACCACTGGTCCACCTGTAGGAGGCAATCCACTTGCCCTTGCACCATGGAATCGTTCCGCCCATTTTGTAAGCGAAGGCGTGGCGCTTCTCGACCGTCATGGCATCGCGAATGTTGCCGATCGAACTTCCTGGCGCGACGTCCAGCACTCCACCGTAGGCATAGTCGAGAGTCGCCGTCATGTTCGAATTCAACTTGCGCTCGTAAACGGCTCGAATCCCCCGGGTGTTCAGATCTCGCCCCGTGTAACTGAATGTGCCCGCCGAAAAGTCTGGCAGGAATGCGCCCGAATCCAAGTCTGCCGCCCCCGTACCGGTGAGCGCGGGAGTCCTCAGGTGATCGGAGTAAACCGCCACCTGCATCTTGTTCGCCCCGATTCGCCGCGATACCGCGATCTCGTGATGGCGCGCGCGCTCCATCACTGGATTCCAGTTCGCCATCGACACCCTCGGACCAGCCTCGCTCAGGTCCGCCGGCGCCGTTGCAAACCCCTTCGCGCCGCGCATGTTCGGCTCGAACGTCGCATACCCGTACTCAATCACCGTGTTTGGGGAGGCATGGAATGTGGCCGTTCCAAACGGGTACACTGAGCCTGCCCGCCCGGCGAGTTGGATGGATTGCAACTCCGTTCCCGCTTTGATTTCGAGCACATTCCCGAACGTGAAATTGTTCGAAAGCGACAAGGCCAACGCCTGCAAAGCCACGTTGTGGGACGCCAATTCCGGCGTTGCAAGCCTCCTCATCGTGAGCGCAACGCTCGGCTCCGACCCGTCCGGAAACCGATGTGAATACGTAGCCCGCACGACCGCAGCCGGCATTCCGTCATTGAAATTGTGCGCCAGGTTCCCATCCAGCAACATTGTTCCAGCACCGAACATCGAGTGTTCAATGCTGAAGGCAGTCGTCATGCCTGCCGTAGCACCCAGCCCATCTGAATCCGCGCCCGCAATGAAGGCCACCCGCGCCTTCAATGCTCTATCGTCGGAGTTGTCCGTTTTCGAAACCACAACCAGCGGAACGTCATCCAAAACCCGCAGTATTGGACGGTTGGACATAGATCTCAGCGTCCACTTCCAGTCTTCTTCTTCATCAGCGGAAATGCGCCGTGCCGGTACAAGCTGCAGCGCTTCGAACAACGTGCTCAGGGTCACGTTCACCAGCAGGTTGGCGCCCGTTCGAACGTGTACTTCCTCGCGCAGTGACGGAAGGAATGACGGCGCGCTTACCTTCACCTGGTAGATGCCAGCCGCGAGCCCCGCAATGGAGTAGAACCCATGCGGATCGGTGAACAACGTTGTGGTGGCGCTTCCCGGTCCGTACACTTCCACCATCGCACCCATTTGCGGCACGCCTACGGAGTCTTTCACGTAACCCGAGATCTTGCCCAGTTCACCTGCGGCGGCTGGTAGCGCAAGCGCAGCCACTAGAACGAGCCATCCGAGTTTTCGGGTCATTAGCACCCCCACCACTCACGCCCTATCCGGGCGGACGTCTCATTTGGCGAACAGTCCCTCAGCCGCCCTGTATTTTACTTCGGCTGAGCCGTAGATGCCACCACCGGCGTTCCTTCAACCGCAAATTTCGCTGTCGGTTTGATCGACTGCCCGGAAACCTTGTCGTTCACGGTCACCCTAACTTCGTACACACCGGGAGGCACCGACGTCAGAGGCAACCTTTTTTCGAGCGTGATTTGATCTCCCACGTTGCCCATCTCGGCCGTACTTTCGGTGAGATGCACAACGGATTTTTGGGTCGCCGTGTTCACGATGTCGTATTCCACGGTCGCCAAAGGTTTGTTCGTCTGTTTATCCGTTCCCAGGCCGTAAACCTGCATCCACAGATTCACGCTCTGATTCTGCTTGAAGGTTGCCGGCTTGCCATCCGAACTTGCGACGCGTGGCCGGACCTTCGTCATGCCGATCACAAAGCTGCCGGTTCCGACCGTCTGCCGTGGGGCTTTTTCCATCAGGTCCGCCAATATCATCGTCGAAGATGCTAGTTTGTCATCGCTATATTCCGGCACAACGATGCCCCGGGACCACGTTCCAACGCGATCGCCGTTAAGGTCCTTCACCACCACATCCACCCGATACCGCCCCGCCTTCAAAGGCAGCGCCTTCCAGTAAACGGATTGGTTGTCCAAGGTCTTCGGCAGCAGTTCCGTCGGCACGTCCACCTGCACCGTGTCCTCAAACGTCTGCGCGATCTTTCCCGTCAGCGTCGTCAATCGTCCGAAGATGTTGACCGTACCGCGCTGGACGCCGTCCTTCGCCGAGAAGGTGATGTCCTTGTTCTTGATCTGGAGCGTGATCGGAACCAGCGCCGTGTCCGACGTCACCTTCACGAAATCGAGTTGCACGTCGAACGGCATCAGGTTGATGTTCATCTTGTGCGTGACGATTTCCGACAGATCCTTAAACTTCACCGGCGGAGGGGTGTTCAGTTTCGCGAACTGTTCCAAGCGGTCGAACTGCTTGGTATCGTTACCGGAGGTGAACGGACCCGCGCCGAGTCTCTCCATGCCGCCATTGAATCGATCGGCTTTATTCGCCAGGCCCATCGACTCATAGTCGGTCAAGCCAGCGCCCGGAACGTTCAGCAACGCGTCTTTTTCGGAGCGGTCCAGAGTCATGTGGTACTCGCCGCACTGGCACGTATCCACGAACTCGATGATCACTTCCTGCCCGACATTATCGAGATAGCGATAGCGCCACTGCTCGAAAGGGTACGTCGAGGTCGTACCGCCGCCCTCTTCCTCTGGACGCTGATAGAATCCGCCGCTCGGATGCGACTCTATCTCGTCCGCTGGGCCATACATGATGTAGATACGCCCGCGATCTGTCCTCCACCCCGGAACGCCCGCCGCGAAATGCTCGTTCGCGTACGCGATGCGCCGGTAGTGCTCTTCCTTGTACTCGTTCTCCACCGTGTCGGGCGTGGGATCGCGCCGCAACCAGAACTGCTCGATGAAGTTGTCGCGCTCTTCGTCGTTCGACAACTGCTTAAACGCCTGACGCTCTTCGTCGGTGATGATCCACGCAACATCTTCGTTGAGCCACGTCTGGTAGGCCTTGCCTACCTCTTTGTTGAAATTTTTCGCGTTCTTTTTTTTCTGTTCGGGTGACAATTCCCGCTTCAGCGGATCAGCCTCTTTCGTCGGCTTAGGGTTCTGCTCCGTGCTGCTCGCTTTGTCCTGCGCAGCCGGCGCCGGAGACTGCGCTTCCTGTGCTATTGCAGAACCGCCCACGATCGAGACCGCAAGGCCTAAGAGTATCGACCATCGTGTAAATTGCTGAACCGGCATGAAGGGTGAACTCCTCGAAAATTCTGTAACTTGCATTGTAGGTTTTTGCGGCGGACGAAGCAAGGTTTCTGCCCCTTCCCGTAATTGGAACCCATCTTCACGTCGAGTGTTGCCAGAATTTACTTACGTTCTTTTACTTAACCCGAGCAGGTACAATCACTTCGGCAACTCTCAATATCCCGATTATAATGCTGTTGTAAGACCCTGATCGACGTAGTTCGTTTCTGATTCGTATTATTCGTCCGGCTCTTGCATGACGCCGGTATGGGGCTCTGCCCGATCGAAAGATGTTGAACTTTTCGCTTTTTTGTCTCGTACCAGAAAGCGTGACTTTTGCGTGGTGTCGAGTAGCTTGGCGCGACATTGATTTATTGAGGCAATCATCAGAATGAAGACCTGGAAGAAAATCCTTCTCATTGTCGTAATCGTTGCCGCGCTCTCCTGCCTGGTCGGCTTTACGGTTTATCTAAGCCACAAGGGTGTGGTGGCCGTCCAGACCGCGGCTGTCAAGCGCACCGACCTCGCCTCCGTCATCAGCGCCTCCGGCCAGATCAAGCCCGAAACCTACGTCAACATCGGCGCCAACGCCTACGGTAAGATCACCAAGCTCTACGTTCACGAAGGCGACAAAGTGAAGCGGGGCCAGTTGCTCGTGCAACTCGAAAACATCCAGCCGGGCGCTGACGTCGAAGCAGGCCGGGCCGCCCTCGACGCCGCTCGCACCGACGCCATTGCCGCCGACGCCGGCCTCAAGACTGCTGAGGCCGACCTCGTCCGCACGAAAGCCGACGCCGATCACGCCAAGCTCGATTACGACCGTGCTGCCGCGTTGTTCAAAGACGCTCTCATCGCCAAGGCCGATTTCGACGCCAAAAAAGCCACATGGGAATCCGCCGAGGCAAGCCGTGTCCAGGCGATTGCCCGCATCGCCCAGGCCAAGGCGCAGTCGGACTCCGCCGTTCGCCGCGTCCGGCAAAATGCCGCGACGCTCACCCGCGCCTCCGACGCGTTGAACAAGACCACCTATACCGCCCCCTACGACGGCGTGATCACGAACGTCCCCGTCCGCGAAGGCGAGGTGGTCGTGATGGGCATTCAGAACGCCCCCGGCAGCACCCTGATGACGCTCTCCGATATGTCGATCATCACCGCCGAAGTCAAGGTGGACGAAACCGACATCGTGAACGTGAAGCTCGGCCAGTCCGCCGAGATCAGCATTGACTCCATCCCGAAGAAGACGTTCAAGGGGACCGTTACGGAAATCGGCGACAACGCCATGCTGCGCTCCACCGGGCTCTCCACTTCCCAGTCCACCGCCGGCACCGAAGAGGCCAAGGACTTCAAGGTCGTCGTCACCATCGAAGCTCCGCCCGAGAATCTGCGGCCCGGAATGTCCTGCACCGCGAAGGTCACTACGGCCTCGCGCAGCAACGTGGTCAGCATTCCGATCCAGGCGCTTACCGTTCGTAACCGCAAAGATCTCGAAGAGCAGCAGAAGAAAAATAAGAGCGCCAAGATTTCGGCTGAGGCCTCTGCGGCGTCCGACCCCAAGGCCAAGGAAGAGCTCACCGGCGTCTTCGTCGTGCATAACGGCAAGGCCGATTTCGTCCAGGTTGAAACCGGCGTCACCGGCACCACCGACATCGAGGTCACCAGTGGCATCAAAGAGGGCGACCAGATCGTCACCGGCAGTTACAAGGTATTGCGTTCGCTCAAAACCGGCGCGAGCATTAAAATCGACAATTCCGTACCCAAGAAGGAAGACGAAAGCTAAAGGTAGCGCAGGCTCAAGGTAGCGCAGGCCTTTAGGCCTGCGATTCAAGACCGCGGTATATGCGGCTTTAGCCGCTGAGGTAAAAGTCCGCAACCTTTTCGCGGACACCTCGTCAAACTAACGGAGAATACGATGGCAACCGAAGTCGCGAACCTGAACGAAACTTTGAAGGCGCCCCCGTCCACGTGCATGATCTGCACCGACGACCTGTGGAAGACCTACGACATGGGCTCCGAGCAGCAGGTCCACGCGCTGCGGGGCGTCAATCTCAACATCGCGCGCAACGAGTACGTGGCCATCATGGGCCCCTCCGGCTCCGGCAAGTCCACGCTGATGAACCTCATCGGCTGCCTCGACACCCCGAGCAAAGGACGCTACTGGCTCAACAGCCAGCTCGTCAGCGAACTCGACGACGACGAACTCGCCCGCATCCGCAACAAAGAGATCGGATTCGTTTTCCAGACCTTCAACCTGCTGGCTCGCGCCACCGCGCTGCACAATGTCGAACTGCCGCTCATCTACGCCGGCATACCGGCGGAAGAACGCATTGAGCGCGCCAAGGCTTCGCTTGAGGCGGTCGGCATGGGACCGCGCATGACGCACCGCCCCAATGAACTTTCTGGCGGTCAGCGCCAGCGTGTCGCCGTTGCCCGCGCTCTCGTCAACACGCCCTCGATCATCCTGGCCGACGAACCGACCGGCAACCTCGACTCACAGACCGGCATAGAGATCATGGCCCTCTTCGATCGCTTGCACGCCGAAGGCAACACCATCGTGCTTGTCACCCACGAACACGACATCGCCGAGTACGCCCACCGCATCGTCCATATCAAGGACGGCATGATCGCCGACGACTCCGTCACCGCTAAAGGCAGGAGCATGGCAAAAGCCTAGTTCGCACCGCGGATCTCACGTACCGCTGCCGTCCCGGCGCAAGAACTGCGACTGCCGCCGCTAGTGCTCGTGCTCTCCATGTCCGTGCTGGTGAGGATGAGAGTGGGTCACTCCTCCATGCTTGTGCCTGTGGGCATGGAGCAAATTTGTCCGCTGAAGTAGCGATAGATCGTGAAGGATCTCTTGCGGAGATCCACTGGCGGCGATCAGGCCACCGTCAAGGATGTGGCATTGATCCGCGATGTCCTCGACGATGTTCAGGTCGTGAGTCGCGGTAATTACGGTTCTCCTTGTGCCGTTGCAGTTGGTGAGCAGGTCGATCACCTGGCTTTGACTCCTCGGATCCAGGCCGCTCGTGGGCTCGTCAAGCAACAGCACATCTGGATTGAGAACGAGGACCGACGCGATTGCCACTCTCTTCTTCTCGCCCCCAGAAAGCCGGTACGGAACCCGGTCTTTCAGATGCGCGACTCCCATCGATTCCAGCGCCTCTAGAACTCGTTGGCGAATCTCGTCCTTCGGCCATCGGAGTTGTAGCGGCCCATATGCAACCTCGTCGAATACCGTCAGATTGAATAGTTGCACGTCAGGGTTTTGAAAAACCAAGCCCACGCGACGCCGAAATGCGAAACGGAATTGCTCGTCCTGGAGGTGCACTTCTTCCAGTGGTTCGCCCGCAAATCTGACAGAGCCTGATTCCGGGAAGTACAATCCGTCGAGAATGCGCAGCAGCGTTGACTTGCCCGATCCGTTAGCGCCAAGCAAAACCACGCGCTGGCCTTCTTCGATCTGGATCGACACGCCGCCGAGTGCCGCGACTTTGTTGTCGTAGTTATACGTAACATCCTGGACATCGAAAATAATCGGGGCCAAATGTCGGTCCTACCTTCCAAACCACAGCGCAGTTGCGCTCAGGCCGAGAAACGCCAGCAAGCAAGCATAGTCGCGCCGCTTAAAGGCGAAATCGGATAGCAGATGGACTTCTCCGCTGAAACCTCTGGATTGCATTGCCATGTACACATCATTGCTCAATTGAAAGGTCTTGCCCATGAGCACGCCCGCGGTCGCGGCCGCCATGGCCCGCCGCTCGCGGCCATGAAG
Source organism: uncultured Acidobacteriota bacterium (assembly GCA_963777415.1). Classification (GTDB taxonomy): domain Bacteria; phylum Acidobacteriota; class Terriglobia; order Terriglobales; family Acidobacteriaceae; genus JAEZPW01. The sequence continues at coordinate 828,743 of CAVZQL010000002.1, read as the reverse complement.
GGTCCCCACCATGCGGCTCCGGCGGGATTCGAACATCTCGCGCGCCGTTTCGAGCAAAAGGAATATGTACCGGTATGTCATGCCGAGAATAACGACCAGGACGACAGGAACGCGCAACGCCCTCAACGCTTTCATCACGTGCGTCCAGGGCGTACACAGCACCAGCAACAGGGAGAGTGTAGCCGCGGTTTCCGCGCGAGCCAATAGGTAGGTCGCAGTGCGAATGCCTTGAGCCGTGATGTGCAACTCCACAATCGGCACCTGATAGATCACCTGGCCGGGTGTGATGAAGATCGCTGGAATCGCAATGACGCCCGTGAAGCCAAGCACGCCAAGCCATATCCGAGTCGCCATCGTACGGAGCGGCACCCGCGACATCACTGCAAGCAAAATGCCGATCGCGAAGATCGACAGGATCACAACGATACGGTGCGAAACCACGGCTGAGATAATCAGCGCAGGCAGTCCGATGATCTTCACGCGTGGATCAAGACGCTGCAAGAGACCATCGACCTTCGCCAGTTCTTCAGACTCCAGGGCGCGCGCCATGAAACGCACGAAGCTTGCAAGACTGCGCTCGATGAATTCGCTACCGTGCATGGCTATTACCTGCTCTGGCTCTTCGGCTAGCGATGCGGCCCACCAAGACAACTGTACCAATGGCCAGGCCGGCACCGAACATTCCGGATAACATGTAACCGAAAGATTCGCTCCGAATTGCCGAGGGAGCATAGTCAGGAAACGGCGCCGTCCAAACTGACGATAGCTGTTTAAGACCGCTTGGCACCAGATCAGGTGGCGCCTGGTTACGCGACGCGGCGGCTATATGCTGGCGCGCCTCGGCATTGGCAAAGTCCCGCGCGGACCATTCACCCCAGGCGGTACCGACCGCCAGCACGCCGACAGGGGTCAACAACAGCAGCGCTACCAGGCCGATCCACAGCGGCTTCAATCCACGCCATGCTCCGGCCGCACTCCGTTCGGGCGCCTCTTCGGCGACTGTACCCGTGGACGCGGTGGACTTCAGCAGCGCCGGGTTCGTCCGTTGAAGATACGCGACTACGCCCGCCGACAGGATCAATTCAGCCAAGCCGGCGAACGTCAAATGTCCGATCATCATGGCGGGAATAGCGACGTTGAGTGGGTATGGCGCGTAGAGCGGCGCTCCCGTCGCATCTCGAAACAAAATTGGCTGGATTCCGAATTCGACCGCCGCGCAGAGTGCGGCAATGTTGATCGCGGCATACCCGGCAATGCCTGCCGCGATCACGCGCCGCAGGGCATTCAGCGCCGATCGCCCCGCGATCACGCGATACACGCCGTATGCGACGAGCGATCCAACGATGGCCATGTTGAAACAATTGGCGCCAAACGCAGTGATGCCGCCATCGCCAAAAAACACGGCCTGAATAAGCAGCGCCGTTGAGACGGCCAGAATAGACGCCCACGGGCCAAGCACGATCGCCGCTATCGCCACGCCGACCGCGTGCCCCGTCGTTCCGCCGGGGAGCGGGAGGTTGAACATCATGATTACGAACGAAAATGCCGCGAACATCGACAGCAGCGGGATTAGCCGCGTGTTCAGCAACCTCTTAACTCGTTGCAGCGACACCCACCAGAACGGTGTTGCGGCAACATAAAGCGTCGCGCAGGTGGCAGGACTCAGGTATCCATCGGGTATATGCATTAGCTGTCGGCGCCATTCAAAACAAACGAACTATACCGTTGTAGCATGTGTCGCAAAGGACCCGCCAGAACCATGGCAACATAGTCCGTTCAGGAGTTTAGGTTCTGATTACCTCCCCCTCCCCTACCCCACTTTTGTGCAAAGTCTATTTTCTAAACGACTTAGTACCTCGGTCTGTCGGTCGAGATCTGGATTCGATCTGACCTTTCCGCAGATCTCGGTTCAAAACGTCAACGCTTCAAATTTGCTCAGTCAGTAAACACCCAACCGGCCTGGCCGACGCCCATGCAGACGCAGCGGCGCTTTGGTACACGTCCCTACTATCCAGAGTAGCAGTTCGGATGGGAAAACCCGACACGGCTGACAAGTTTTTATTTGCTTTTGATTGAAGAGGTTGCGGGGAAAAAGAGAGGAAGCGCCTCTTGACAATCGGAAAGCGAATCCGTGAGCTCGCCGAGGGCCACCAACGACAAAGGCGCGCCGCAGCGCGCCTTCAATCTTCACTCACCAAATCACCAACTCGTCACTGCTATTGCGGTGCTCCCACGGATGTTGCGTTTGTCCTGGACTGCGTAACCGGCATCCGCGCGGCGAAGTAGCTGTGGTCGTAGAGGCCGCGGTAAAAATGTCCGGCCAACTCAGCCGCCCTGGGGCCAAAAACCTGGCGATCACCCTGAAGGAAGATCACCGTCACGATGCGCCCGAACTGCGTGTTCGCGTACGAAGCGAACCAGCCGTAACGAGTACCGGCGTTATTCGAGCACGTTCCGGTCTTACCCAGCACCTGCTCTTCGCTGAAGTTCACGCGCAGGCTGCGCGCCGTGCCGTAGCGCACCGCGCCGTCCATGCCGTCCATGATCTCCGGCACCAGTGGAGCGATATCAAGCTGCCGTTTCTCTTTCGGCTGGAAATTCGCGACTTCTTCAGGCGTCTGCGGATGCTGCAAGTAGTAGAGGGTGCCGCCATTGGCGACCGCCGACATCAGCGCGCCCAGTTGCAGCGGAGTCATCGAGATGCTCTCGCCAAACGAGCACATTTTCCCAACTCCGCCCGCCCTCACGGCCAGCGGCTCCGCCGGGAAGGTTCCCAGGTGCTCGCCTTCGATGTTCCATCCGGCCAGCTCGCCGAGACCGAACTGATGCGCGTAGTAACTGTATTTCTCGAATCCGAGCTTGCGGCCCAGAGCTTCGAAATATGCGTTGTTCGAGTGCGCGAGCGCCTCGGTAAGATTCACGCCCCAGCTTTTGCTGAGCATGACCTTCGTGTCCTTGGTGACAAGTCCTTCGCTCAGCGCGGCCAGCGCCACCGGCACCTTGATCGTCGAGCACGGCGTTGCGCCCGCCGACAGCGCCAGCTTCTGGTTCACCATGGCGAGGACGCGTCCGCTTGCCGGATCAATCGCGACCAGCGTGCCGTTCATGTTCCCGAGCGCATCGAGAGCCGCCTGACGCACAACCGCATCTTCACCCGCCGTCACGTCGCCGTAGGCTATGTCGTTCGCAAACGAGCTTGTCGAGAAGCGCTCGCCATAATGGCGCACAGTCCGTCGGGCCGTGGTTCTCGCCGTCACACTCTTGGTGGTTTTCGTCGTCGTTGTCGTCGCAACGACACTCGTTTTTGCAACACTCGTCTTCGCGACGACGCTTTTCCTGGCAACGACATTCTTCTTCGCCGTTGAGGTCGCCGGACGCACTCTCTTGGCGGTAGCGACCGGACGGCTATGCTTCAGTTGCGCCAACCGCTTCTGCGTGCGTGCGCTTTCCGTAACCGATCTTGATTTCTTCGGATGAGCCAACGTGCGCGGCGTTATCGTGGCGGCATAAGAACAGAGAACCCCGGCCACCACCAACAACGCAACATGAACAGCAATGAAGCCTTTTTTCATTTCCTGATAATTCCCAAAAATCAAACATCAACGTCGAACGTTACTATTTCAGCATCCCTGTCTTAAGTTGCTGATCGAAAACATCTTAGGTCCCTAGATGCCATCTTCAACGAGCGTGCATCCTCAACAGAATGAACTTTGGCGATAGTACGAAACAATGCCGAATTAATACAATCGAAATCTGCCGTCCTTACCAGAAAAGTAACCACGGCAACCTATTCAGATGCAGAGACTTACCTCGCAGGATGTCACGCACATTCACTTCCGTAATAAGGCCTCGCCTTACACCGGCCTAAGGCTCCGGAGTCCGGCTTTTTAGCTCTGTTCGTTGCGCTTGCGAAGAAACGTCGGCACGTCGAGGTCGGCTTCCTCGTAATCGGCGCGAACCGTGTTCTTCACTTCGTTCAGCGGGACTTCCGTCTCGTTGCGCGGCGCGGTCGCGGTCGCAGGACGCTGCACCACCGCCTCGCGCCGTGCTTCAGCCTCGCGTCGCACTTCAGCCTCGCGTCGCACTTCAGTCGCCTCTTGCCTCGGCTCCGGAGTACGCTCGACCGTGCGATACACTGCCGCCGAACGGGTCTGCGAAATGGCATTCGCCGCCGCCGAAGCTGCGCGTTCACGCTTCGGCAAGTGATCCGTCTTGAAGCCGGTTGCGATTACGGTGATCTTGACTTCGTCCTTCATCTTCTCGTCGAGCACGGCGCCGAAGATGATGTTCGCGTCTTCGTGCGCCGCGTTCTGGATGATCATCGAGGCTTCGTTCACCTCCGCCAGCTTCAGCGAACTCGATCCCGTAATATTGATCAGGATGCCGCGCGCTCCATCGATTGCGCCCGCCTCCAGCAGCGGTGACGCGATCGCCCTCTGCGCCGCTTCCGTCGCCCGCCGGTCGCCACTCGCCGTCGCCGTTCCCATCACGGCGTAGCCCATGCCCGCCATGATCGCCTTCACATCCGCAAAGTCGCGGTTGATGATGCCCGGTATTGTGATGATGTCGGAAATGCCCTGCACGGCTTGCCGCAGAATGTCGTCGGCCACGCGGAACGACTCGAAGAACCCCGCGTCCTGCGCCACCGCCAGCAGCTTCTCGTTCGGGATCACGATCGTCGTATCCACCGAATCGATCAGCTCGCTGATGCCCCGCTCCGCCTGCGACATGCGCCGCTTGCCTTCGAACCCGAAAGGTTTCGTCACCACCGCTACCGTCAGCGCGCCCATCTCGCTCGCCAGCGACGCGATGATCGGGGCCGCCCCGGTGCCCGTTCCGCCGCCCATGCCTGCGGTTACAAAGACCATATCGGCGCCTTCCAGCGCCTCGATGATCTTATCGGCGTCTTCCAGCGCGCCTTTACGCCCCACTTCAGGATTGGCCCCGGCCCCCAGCCCATTCGTCAGCTTCACCCCAAGCTGGATTTTCACTTCGGCGCGCGACATGCGCAACGCCTGCAGGTCCGTATTCGCCACCACGAACTCGACGCCTTCCAAGCGCGCGTCGATCATTCGATTGACGGCGTTGCTCCCGCCGCCGCCTACGCCGATGACCTTGATCTTCGCGTTGTTCTTCGGATCTTCGTGGAATTGAATTCGGATGTCGTCCTGCGTCTCGCTCATCTGGGTGACCTCTTCGCGTTCATGTTTCTTTTTTCTTTGGAGTCTGGAGTCATCGTTTACGTTCAGTTCTTCGCTCGCGCAAACAGCGCTTTGAGTTTTGACAGCGCGCCCGCTTCCGGTTTGGAGCGCGTCATGCGCGTCACATAGCCGTAGAGCAGCAGTCCAATCACGGCTGCGAATTCGGGCTCGGCCAATTCGGCCGGCATCTTCGCTATCGGACTTGGCAGGCCCACGCGCGCCGGGACGTGAACAACCGAGTCAACAACGTCGATCATTGCCGGAAGCCGTGCGCCGCCGCCGGTCAGCACGAACCCGGTGCCGCACAGATCCAGCACGCCCGCATGACGCAGGTGATCGCGAACCAGTTCGAACAGTTCGCGAGCGCGCGGTTCGATGATCTCGCCCAGCAATCGCTGCGACATCATGCGCGAAGGGCGGTCGCCGACCGACGGCACTTCGATCTCGTTTGCTTCCGGAATCCGCGTCACCACGGCGCAGCCGAACATGCGCTTGATTTTTTCGGCATCGGCCAGAGGCGTGCGCAGGCCCACCGCTATGTCATTGGTGAAATGATCGCCGCCTAGAGGCACCACGCCCGTATGCACCACCACGCTTTCGTGGAACACGATCAGATCCGTCGTCCCCGCGCCTATGTCGACGAGGCATACCCCGAGTTCGCGTTCATCGTTTCGCAGAACCGCGTCGGCGGCCGCGCGCGCCTCGTAAGCGTTGTCTTCAACTTCGATCCCCGCCAGATTCAGCGCCGTCACAAAGTTCTGGGCTGACCCCGACGCCGCTGTCACCAGGTGGACCCGCGCTTCAAGCCGGGTGGCGCGCATTCCTTCCGGATCGTGAATGCCGGCCTGGTCGTCCACCTTGAAGTCTTGTTGAAGCAGGTGCAGTACGACCCGATCCGGCGGCAGACTCACGCCCCGCGCCTGTTCAAGCGCCTGTCGCACATCGGCCCGCGTAATGTCCTTGGACGCCCCCAGCGTGATCGCGGCATGGCTGTCCACGCCCCGAATATGTGGACCGGCGACTCCGACGACGGCGCGCTCCACCGGAGCCTCCGCCAGCGTCTCGACCTTCGCCACCGCCTTCCGCACGCTGTCGGCCGCCTTCTCGAGATCGACAATGATTCCCTTGCGAGACCCACGCGACGGCGCAATCCCATGCGCACGATAGCGCAAGCCGCCGTCGGTGATCTCCGCCATAAGGGCGACGGTCTTCGAGCTTCCCAAATCGATTGCTGTCAGCAGATTGTCTTTCTGTTTGGCCATCGTTACCGCTACCTGCTACTGCTTCTTCTTCCCTCTTGGCGGCCGGCTATGTTTTGCGACTGGCTTCGATGCTTGCGCTACCACCGGAACGCTGGTTGGCGCCGGCGCTTGGGTTGTCTGTTGCTCCGCGGGAACGGCGCGTTCCATCGCCGCACTGGCATCTGCGATGGGCTTACACGGCACTTGGCCGGCGAAACGCGTGTCTACTTCCAGTTTCGCCGTCCCTAAGCGCGCGCGGCATTGTGACACGACCGCGAGGTATTTCTCGTATTGTTCGAGAAAGTTCTTTGCCCCCGCGTGGATCAGGACGCTGCCCTGCGAGACCGTGATCTTCACGTCCTGAGGATCAGTCAAATCCAGATCACTGATGTCCTGCGAATATCCTTTGCCCCCGGAATCGAGTTCGCGCATCAGCGTGGAAAACATTTTCATCCGCGGGACCCGCGTTGAAAGCGGCTCGGCGTCGGAAAACCCGGTCAGTACCGGAAACGAATACCTCGTCCCCGCGGGCTGCTCCATCACCACGCCCGAGGCGTCGATCAGCGCGATGCGTGAATCCGTCTGCACAACCGCCACCGGAGTACGCTCTTTCACCACCACCGCAATCCGGTTCGGCAGATAGCGCATTACCGTGGCCGATTCGATCCACGGAATCTGCTCCAACTTCCTCTTGCGGTCCTCTAACGACACTTTGAAAATGTTGCGCGAGATATCTTCGCCGAACACCGCAACCACCTCGTCGCGCGAAACGTTTTCGTTCCCAGACACCTGTATGGAGTCGCTCGAATCGATCCGGAACCGCCATGAGTTCGTGGCGTAATAATGCGCGGCGAAGAGCGCTCCGCCTACCAAGGCGGCAGCCAATCCCGCCAGCAATCCGATCTTCAGCCGATTCGCCGTTTTTTTCGGGAGAGGGCCACGTCGCACGGGCACCCGCTTTTGTGCCCGCAGAAATGGCGATTCCTCCGCTTCGTCATCGATGAGGCGCGCAGCGTCAATCGTCTCGCCGTCATCGAATGCGCGCCCCGGGTACAAATCTACGTCGGAACGCGCGGATCCGTAGTTCGACGAGAACTCCTGGTCATCGGGAGGTGGACCGTTTTTGCGCGCCATCGAAACCGGAAAATTGCAGAGATCGCCGTTAGCGAATATAACGTGTTTTCCTGAATTTTCAGAGAGGAATCTGCCGAATTTAGATTTTAGAATTTTGAGTTTCGAATTCAAATTTTGAAATTTGAAATTTGAAATTCAAAATTTGAAATTCACATCACGCCGTCGTGACCTGATTCGCCGCTTTCAAGGCCTCCAGCAGCTGCGGGCCGAGTTGCGAAACGCTTCCCGCTCCCAGCGTCAGCACGGCGTCTCCCGGACGGGCAATCGCGGCAATTGCGGCGATGGCGTCGGCAAACGATCCCGCATACCGCGCCGAGTTCTCGCGAACCTTCCCGATTTCCCCGACTACCGCTTCCGCCGTAACCCCCGGAATCGGCTGCTCGCTGGCTGGATAGATGTCGAGCACCAACACGTTGTCGGCATCCCCGAACGCTCCGCCGAAATCCGCCAGCAGCGCCTGTGTTCGCGTATAACGATGCGGCTGGAAGATCACGTGAATTCGCTCGTACCTGCAATGCCGCGCCGCCGCCAGCGTAGCCTTGATTTCCGTTGGATGATGGCCGTAATCGTCGATGACGGAGATTCCGTTCACCTGCCCGCGCAACTGGAACCGCCGGTCAACTCCACGGAAGCTTTCGAGCGCGGACCTCACTTTTTCTACACCGATCTCCAGCCCGATTCCGACCGCGACCGCCGCCGCCGCATTCAAGACGTTGTGAATGCCCGGTACGTGCAAGTGAAATTCACCCAGCGATTTTCCCCGGTACTCGACTTTGAACCGGCTGCCCGGAGCCTCATTCTTCGCGGCAGGATCAACGTCCACAATACGGAAGTCCGAGTCTTCGCGCATGCCATACGTGATCACCCTGCGCTGCACGTTCGAAATCAGGTTGCGCAATGGTTCGTCGTCGTTGCAGACGACCACCGTTCCGTAGAACGGAACGCGGTCCATGAAATCCAGGAACGTCTGCTCGATGTCTTCCATGTCGCGATACGTGTCCATGTGCTCGCGGTCGATGTTCGTTACCACCGACACGATCGGCGACAGCTTCAGGAACGACCGGTCGCTCTCGTCCGCTTCGGCCACCATGTATTGCGACTTGCCGTACCGCGCATTTGATCCCAGCGCGTCCACGCGACCGCCCACCACAATTGTCGGATCCAGTCCGCCTGCCTGAAGCACGGTTCCGACCATCGATGTCGTGGTCGTCTTGCCATGCATACCGGCGATAGCAATGCCGTATTTCAGCCGCATCAATTCCGCCAGCATTTCCGCTCGCTGGATCACCGGAATGTGCCGCCGCCGCGCTTCGGCCACCTCGGGATTACCCCGCGAAATCGCCGAACTGGTCACGATGACCTCGGCGCCTTCCACGTTTTCCCCGCCATGGCCTTCGTGGATCGTCGCACCCAATTTCGCAAGACGCTCCGTTACCGCCGAATGTTTCAAGTCCGACCCGGAAACCTTGTAGCCGAGTGTCAGCAGCACCTCGGCAATGCCACTCATCCCGATGCCGCCAATCCCCACAAAATGAACACGCTGTATCTTTGCAAACACCTTTTAAATTCTACTTCCTCGCTTACGTTGTAAGCCGCTTTGCAGAAAATGGTCCTCGTTTTCTGCCTTTTCCCGTTTTTAGATTTTACGTTTTTACGTTTTTACGATTCTTCCGTTCCCGCCGCTTTCGCCGCCATCGCCGCAATCTCTGCCCCGGCGTTCGGATGGGCCAGTTTTCCAGCCGCCTCGCCCATCTGCATCAGTCTCGCTTTATCAAGGAGCAATTCGCGTACCGTCTCCGCCAGCCTCTCCGGCGTGAGTTCGGATTCCTTCAACAGCACCGCTGCGCCCGCGTTGGCCAGCGCCTCTGCGTTGCGCGTCTGATGATCGTCCGCGGCCTTGGGAAACGGCACTAAAATCGCGGGCTTGCCGGCCGCCGTGATTTCCGCCACGGTGCTGGCGCCCGACCGGCAGAGCAGCAGGTCTGCCTTGCGGAACGCGCCGGTCATTTCGTTGATAAACGGATACAGCTCCGCGGAAAAATCGACACGCAGATACGCCGCCTGCGCCGCCTCGTAATCCCGCTCACCCGACTGATGGATGATGTGCAACTTCGGCAACTCGCGCTTCAGTGCCTGAAGCGAGTCCATCACCGCCTGATTGATTGCGTGCGCGCCCTGGCTCCCACCGAAAACCAGCAGCGTAGGCGGGCACTCCGTGCAATGAGCGCTGCTGCTCACCTTGAAGAAATCCTGCCTCACCGGCACGCCGGTCACCCGGCAGTGATTGAAGTAGCGGCACGTTTGTTCGAACTGCACCGCAGCCGCCGAAACCATCATGCCCACGATTTTGTTCGCGAACCCAGGCACAACGTTCGGTTCAAACGCGACCGTGGGGATCCCTCCAAACACAGCAGCCAGCATGGCTGGACCCGAGGCGTAGCCTCCGACTCCGATGACCACGTCCGGTCTGAACTCGTTCAGGATCACCTTCGCCCTGACGATCGCCAGCGGCAGATCGAAGAGCGTCTTCACACGAGTCGCCAGGCTGACGCTCTTGAGCGCCCCGATCTCGACGTGCTCCAGCCTGTATCCCGCTGCTGGCACAAGCCGGTTCTCCATGCCGCGCGACGTGCCGATGAACAGCACCTCCGCGCCATAGCGCACTTTAAGTTCGTGGGCGATTGCCAATGCGGGAATCACGTGCCCGCCCGTGCCGCCTCCTGCCAGTACTGCTCGCATGACTAATCCGTCTGCTGTGTAATATTCAGCAGCACGCCGACACTGGCCAGCGTCATGGCCAAAGACGTGCCGCCGTACGAGATGAACGGTAAAGGTATTCCCTTCGTGGGTAGCAACGCAAGCACCACGCTGATATTAAAGAATGCCTGAATCGCCACCATGCAGGTGATCCCCGTCGCAAGGTAACGCCCGAATGCATCTTTAGTCAGCGTCGCCGCTCGCATTCCTCTCCAGAGAAAAATCGCGAACAGCGTGACCACAACCAGGGTTCCAACCAATCCCCACTCCTCGGCCGTCACCGCGAAGATGAAGTCCGTGTGCGCCTCGGGCAGATAGAACAACTTTTGCTTGCCTTCCATCAACCCGGCGCCCGTCAGACCGCCCGTGCCCACCGCGATCAGCGACTGAATGATGTGAAAGCCTCTCCCTTGCGGGTCCGCGTCTGGGTTGAGATAGGCCAACATGCGTTCGTGGCGCCAGTGTACCCGCCACACGGCGAAGTAGAAGACGATCGGCGCAAAAGCAAGTGGAACCCCAAAATACCGCAGCCGCACTCCCGCCACGAACAGGATGGTTATCGCGATCAGCACGCACGCCACGGCCGTCCCGAGATCCGGCTGCTTGCCGATCAGTGCGGCCAGCAAAAGCGTGACCACTGCCGCCGGCACCAGCGTTTTCTTCCAATCGTCCATCAACTTCGTTCTCGAATCGAGGAAGTACGCCAGAAAAAGAATCAGTGCCGGCTTGGCAAATTCCGACGGCTGGAACGACAGTGGACCCAGCCGTATCCAGCGATGCGTGTTATGCGATCGGTCCAGAAAATACACGGCTATCAGAAACAGCGTGGTCAGGCCAAGCAGCGAAAAAACGATTGCCGGACGCTTGTACTGGCGATAGTCAATGCCCTTGAGCACCCACATCGCGCCGACCCCAGCCACCGCCCACACAAATTGGCGCAGCACGAACGTGTAGGGCGAATGAAACTTTTCCCTCGCCATCACCGCCGACGCGCTGAACACCATCACCAGCCCCACAAAAACCAGCAGCAACGTGACAGTAAACAACCATCGGTCAACACTGACCCGCTTAGCCAAATGTATCCCCTGGAAAAAAGTTCGAAAGTTTCGGAGGTTGAGCGGGTCTCGGAGGTTGAGAACCAGAGCTCCCAAACTTTACCAAACCACTTCTCGCCGTGCAAGCACGCTCGGAACGATTTTCAAATTTTGAATTCAGAACCCAAAATCCGAAACTCAGAATTGCTTTCCTTATGCCTTCGAAAGCGCGTGTTTCGCTTCCAGGCTGTGCACCAGTTCCTTGAACGCCTTGCCCCGGTGCTCGTAGCTCTGGAACTGATCGAAACTCGCGCAGGCGGGCGCCAGCAATACCACGTCCCCAGGCTTCGCCGCTTGTGTGGCCTGCTTCACCGCGTTCTCCAGCGTTCCCGAGCGCACCAGGTCCACCACCGACGCCAGGTGTTTCTCGATCTTCTCCGCCGCCGCGCCGATCGTATACACGCGTTTCGCGCGCTCTTTCAGCAGCGGCCTCAGCACGGCGTAATCGCTGCCTTTGTCCTTGCCGCCAAGAATAATATGTACATTTCCTGGAAACGACTCCAGCGCCTTGATCGTCGCGTCCACGTTTGTTGCCTTCGAGTCGTTGAAATACTGCACGCCCTCGACGGTCGCAACATACTCCAACCTGTGTTCGACGGCCTTGAACTCTGCCACAGCCTTCCGTATCCGCGCCGGCTCTACGCCCGCGATCATTCCACAGCAGACGCTCGCCAGCACGTTCTCGTGATTGTGCGCGCCCTTCAATTGAATATCGGATAGCGGCATCACCTCGCGCTCGCCGTCATCGTCGCGATAAACGATCTTGCCGTCGCGGATAAACGCTCCGATGCCAACCTCGTCCTTCGTGCTGAACCACCGCACCTGCGACCGGATGCGCCCCGAATATTCCACGCACGTAACGTCATCCGCATTCAGCACGGCGTAATCTTCTTCCGTCTGGTTCTCGAAAATCCGCGCCTTCGCCGCCGCATAGCCGTCAAAGTTGCCGTGCCTGTCCAGATGATCCGGCGTCACGTTGATCACCACCGCGATGTGTGGACGAAACGTCTCAATGCTCTCAAGCTGGAAGCTCGAAATCTCCAGCACCACCCATCCCTCGTTCGTGGACTGCGGCACCAACGTGATCGCCGGCGTTCCGATATTCCCGCCCACCAGCGTCTCGTACCCGCCCGCCGCGATCACTTCACCCGTCAAAGCCGTGCTCGTCGTCTTTCCGTTCGAGCCAGTGATGGCGATGATGCGTCCCTTGAGGAACCGCGACGCCAACTCTACTTCACCGATCACCGGAGTTCCCTGTTCGCGCACCTGCGCGATGTGCGGCTCGTTGTAAGGCACGCCCGGACTCACGACGATCATGTCCTGCCCTCTGAACGTCCGTTCACCATGATGCCCCGCTTCTACGGTGATCCCCCGGTCCAGGAGCGCGGGGATTTCCTGCTTCAACTGCTCTTCCGTCTTCGTGTCGGAGACGGTAACGCGCGCGCCCAAATCTCTGAGGAACAGGGCGGAGCTCACGCCCGACTTCCCCAACCCGACCACCAGCACGCGCTTGCCTTTGACGTCCAATGTCTCAGCCATTTCTGTTTTATCCGTCTGAATCTTGTTAATCCGTGGTTAGGTTTTTACCTCAGCTTCAGCGTCGTCAGCGCAAACAGCGCGAACACCAACGACGCGATCCAGAACCTCACGATCACCTTCGACTCCGACCATCCCAGCAACTCAAAATGATGGTGCAACGGAGCCATCTTGAATATCCGCTTTTTCCGCAGCTTGTACGACCCCACTTGCAGGATCACCGACAGCGCCTCGATCACGAACACCCCGCCGATGAACGGCAACAACAATTCCTGCTTGATCATCACCGCCACGGTCCCGATCGCGCCGCCCAGCGCCAGCGAACCCACGTCGCCCATAAACACTTCCGCTGGATGCGCGTTATACCACAAAAAGCCTATGCTGGCTCCCACCATGGCCCCGCAGAAAACGGTCAGCTCGCCCACCTGCGGCATGCGCTGCAACTCCAGGTAATCCGCAAACACCGCGTGCCCGCTGACGTACGTCAGCACCGTCAGCGCCCCCGCCGCAATCACGGTACACCCAATCGCGAGTCCGTCCAAGCCGTCCGTCAGATTCACCGCATTGCTTGAAAACGCGATCACCAGCGCCACGAAGATCACAAACGGAGTGAACGCCAGCGGCCAGAAGTAAGCATGATGCTCCAGCGCCGTAATCACCAGGTCCGGCCTCACGTGCTTGAAAAACGGTACGATGATGCGCGTCGAGTAAAGTCCTTTGCCTTGCAACAGCACCAGCACCGCGCCGACCAGCGCGCCCAGCAAAAGCTGCAAGCCCAGTTTGCGCTTGCCCGTCAGCCCCAGGTTCCGTTTATGAACCACCTTGAGATAATCGTCGGTAAACCCAATAGCCGCAAAGCCGAGCGTTGACAGCACCGCGATCCATATGAACTTGTTCGTCAGATCGGCCCACAGCAGCGTCGGCACGATAATCGCAATCGCAATCAGTACTCCGCCCATTGTCGGTGTACCCGACTTCTTCTGGTGCGCCTTCGGGCCATCCTCGCGGATATACTGCCCGATCTGAAACTCGCGCAATTGACGCACCACCGCGGGCCCCACGATCAGCCCCATGAACAGGGCCGTAAGGCTGGCGAACACCGTCCGAAACGTCAGGTAACGGAATATTCGGAATGGGTTGAAGTAATGATAAAGCTGTACGTACAGCAGCCAATAAAGCAACTTGCTCGTTTCCCTTCCTTTTGCTAGGTACTAGGTACTAACGTCGCCTTCCACGTCTCCAATGCTCGTTCCAGCTTGACTCCACGTGACGCCTTCAGCAGAACCACGTCGCCCGCCTTCACTTCCCGCGCCAGCCATTCGCCCGCCTGCTCCGGAGTATCCACGAACTCCGCCCGCGTGCGCCTCGACTCCTGACGCGCCCCTTCGGCCATTGCCCGGGCCAATCCCCGCACCGCAATCAGGACGTCCACTCCGCGTTCGGCTGCATGGGCGCCGCAGCGCCGGTGCAGATCTTCGCCCGCCGTCCCCAACTCCAGCATCTCTCCGGCGACCACGATCCGCCGCCCACCTGCGCCGGGCTTCATGCCGGCCAGCGCGTCCACCATAAAATCCAGAGCTCGCGGATTGGAATTGTAGCAGTCGTTGATCACCGTCGCACCGGCGATTTCCACCACCTGCCCGCGCTTATCGACCGCGCTGACTTTCGCGATCGCCCCCGCAGCCTCGGCAAGACTCACGCCGTGCTGCAATCCGACCGCGATTGCCGCCACCGCGTTATAAACATTGTGCCGCCCGATCAGCGGCAGTTCCACTTTTTGCCGCGCGCAGCCAACCACGGCTTCGAACGTCGATCCTGCCGGGCCGCGCTGCTCGAACTTCTCGGCCCTCACGTCGGCTGGCATCGTGATTCCGTACATCACGATCTTGCCTTCAAAGCGCAATCCGAACTTCGACACGTACTCGTCATCCGCATTCAGCACCGCCGTGCCCGTCGCCGGAAGCGCATCAACCAGTTCCTGCTTGGCCTTGGCGATTCCCGCAACCGCATGAAAAAAACCCAAATGGACCGGCGCCACATTCGTCACCACGCCATACTCCGGCTTCGCTATACCCGCCAGTTCCGTGATCTCGCCCGAATGTGACATCCCAAGTTCGATAACGGCGATGTCGTGCTCCGGCTCCAGCCGCAACAATTGCAGCGGCAAGCCAAAGTGATTGTTGAAATTCCCTTCGGTCTTCAGCACGCGGTACTTCGTCGCTAACACCGTGGCGATCAGCTCTTTCGTGGTCGTCTTGCCCGCCGACCCGGTCACCGCGATCAACGGCTTGCCCCACTCCCGGCGCACCCACGCGGCTAGCTTTTGCAGCGCCGCCAGCGAATCTTCGACAACGATCAATCCCTTTATCGAGGCGAACTTCTCAGATTGGGGTGCCGCACCCTTCCCCGAAGGGGAGGGTGCGCAACGATCCCGCTGGACCACCGCCGCCACCGCTCCATTCGCCAGCGCTGTCTCAACAAAATCGTGTCCATCCAGGCGCTCGCCCTTTACCGCGAAGAACAGTTCCCCCGGCTTGATCGCCCGCGAATCCAGCGAATATCCCTGCGCGACAGCTTCACCGTCAAACTCCCCCGTCGCGTCCAATATCTGCGCAATGCGCGCCAGCGCCAACTTCACTTCCGCACCTCCGCTACCGCCGGTTCGCCTTCGAACCCGGCCTTCGCGAGTTCTTCGCTTGCCACCTCGACGTCGTCAAACGGAAACACTCCCTCGCGCGTCGTCTGTGTCTTCTCGTGACCCTTGCCCGCCAGCAGCACGATATCTCCATTGCGAGCCTCGCGGATCGCCAGCGCGATTGCCTTGCGCCGGTCGACCTCCACCGCGTACTTCACGCCTGAACGCTGCACGCCCGGCAGCGCGTCATTGATGATCGCCACCGGATCCTCGCTGCGCGGATTGTCCGACGTCACAATCACAAAATCGCTTCCGCACCCCGCCGCTTCGCCCATCAGCGGACGCTTCGCCCTATCCCGGTCGCCGCCGCATCCGAACACCGTAATCACGCGCCCCTGGAGTGCCGCACCCCGCCCCGTCCCCTGGGGTGCCGCACCCTTCCCTTCAGGGAGGGTGCGAATCGGATGCACGAATTCCCTCGCCAGCGTCGTCAGATTTCGCAACGCGTCGTCCGTATGCGCATAGTCCACCACCACCGTGAACGGCTGCCCCATGTATACGGTTTCAAAGCGCCCCGGAACGGTCTTCAATTTCGCAATTCCCGCCGCGATCTCGTGAGCCGAACATCCTCGCGCATAGGCCGCGGCCGACGCCGCGAGAACGTTGTACACATTTACTTTTCCCGCCAGCGAAGTCCAATCGGGATCTCGCCTTCGGGGGTGATCATGTCGAAGCGCGTGCCTGCCGGCCCCATATCTACTTTTGCCGCCCGGAAATCGCCACGTTCCAATCCGTAGGTAAGCAGACTGCGCTTCTTTGCTCTCGCCCGCTTGATCAGCTCCGCCCCGTACGGATCATCGATATTCAGAACGCTGACCCGTGGAGGCTCCGTTCCGCAGCCCTCGAACAGAACGCTCTTCGCGCCGAAATAGTCTTCAAATGTCTGGTGATAATCCAGATGATCCCGCGTCAAGTTCGTAAAAACCGCTACGTCAAACGGAATCCCATAAACCCGCTGCTGATCGAGCGCGTGTGACGAAACTTCCATCACCGCTTCAGTCGCACCCGCCGCGCCCGCTTCGGCGAACACCTGCATCAACTCCAGCGCTTCCGGCGTCGTATGCGGCGCTGCAATCACCTTGCCAGCAACGTGGTACTCAATCGTCCCCAGCAGCGCATTCTTGCGCCCGGCCGCGTTCAGAATCGATTCAAGCACAAACGCCGTCGTCGTCTTTCCGTTCGTCCCGGTGATCCCGGTGACCGCCAACTTCTCCGCCGAACGCCCGTAAAAATTCCCCGCCACTCTCGCCAGTGCCTTGCGCCCATGCCGCACCGTCGCCCACGCAACATTGTCTCGCGGCGTAATTTCCGGCGAATCGCTGACAATTGCCACAGCCCCCGCCGCGATCGCCGCGTCAATGTAGCGGTTGCCATCGGTCTTCTCGCCCTGTATCGCCACAAAGCAAGATCCGGGCCGCACCCGCCGCGAATCGTACTCGACTCCCGTTACGGACGCATCTCCGCGCTGAAACAGCACTTCCGCGCCGTCCATCATCTGTTGGAAGGTCATCACCGCGATTATAGCCGAGCTTCTCGACAGCAGTACTCAGTACTCGGTACTCAGTTCTCAGTTATCGGCCCTAGTCGTGAGTACAATCTGATCTGATTCTAGAAATTTTGAACCCGGTCAAGCTCGCGCAAGTTGAGCATCTACAGCAGTACTCAGTACTCAGTACTCAGTACTCAGTACTCAGTACTCGGTACTGAGTACTGGGTACTCTTTCCGCTATACTTTCCCCCATGCCGAACGAAGTCGAAATCAAGTTCCTCGTCCGCGACCTGGCCGCACTCGCCCAGAAGCTTCGCGACAGCGGCTTCCGCGAACTCACCCCCCGTACCCACGAGATGAACACGCTCTACGACACCCCGTCGCAGGAGCTGCGCTCTCGCGGCGACCTCCTCCGCCTCCGCCTCTACGGCGATCGCTGGGTCCTCACTCACAAGAGTAGCGCAGGCGTCCCGCCGGCTGTCGCGGGGACGTCCTCGTCCCCGCTGAACTCGAAACACAAATCCCGCATTGAACTCGAAACCGCTGTCGCCGACGGCGAGCAAATGGACGCCATCCTGCGCGCCCTCGGCTACGCTCCATCTTTCCGCTACGAAAAATTCCGCGCCGAATGGACTGATGGGATCGGCCACGTCGTCCTCGATGAAACGCCCATCGGCAATCTCGCCGAAATCGAAGGCCCGCCCGACTGGATCGACCGCACCGCCGCCCGCCTCGGCGTCAGCGAGTCCGACTACATCACCAGCAATTACGCGGCCCTATTCTTCCAGTGGAAAGCCCGCACCGGATCGGCGGCAATGAATATGACCTTTCAAGAAGTCAATCAGTAGCAGCGCACGGGTTACCTTGCAGTAACCGTTGCCCACCCTCCCCCTATTTGAATCTGTAGATCCTAAACTTCTAAACGACTTAGATCTGTCCGCGAGATCTGGATCGGATCTGCCGTGATCGCACAAGCGGATCATAGCGAAGGTTACCACTCAGTAATGACCCACCTGGTTTCGTCTGCTCGTTTTCGAAGACCATCGGTAGCCGCGCTGGGCTGCCGAATAATCGGAACTAGACGAGGATAGCCGGATTCTGGGCAAACGCGACACGGCGGGTGGAAAATTTACGATTTCGGAACAGAGCTCATGCCCATTCGACTACAGTCGGGGGCGAGTCGCCCCCGAAACAGCCGCCGGGTCGGCGGCGGTACGGTCGAGTTAGTAGAGTGCGCAGGCAGGGCCCGCCGGACTGGAGTCCCGGCGCTACGACAATGGCGCGGCTTTTTGCCGTAACGCATAGGCAGAAGCCAGGCGGTGGATTGATGCGTACGGCAAATTGACGTACAATTAAATCTACTTCACCGCAGCACGGAGTAGGTGTGGAGGTTTTTATGGGCGCGACGGCGAAGAAAGCTCATAGCGAGAAGGGGACTAAGAAAATGTCGGCGGCGATGGAGAGACTGGAAACTCGTGTTCCCCGCGAGCAGAAGCGATTGTTTCAGCGGGCTGCCGAACTACGCGGGGTCACCCTCACGGATTTCGTAATCGAAGCTCTTCAGGAGGCTGCGGTCAAGACGGTCGAAGAACACAACGTGCTTAAGCTCGCCATGGAGGACCAGAGGACTTTTGTGGATGCATTGATGAATCCTCCTGCGCCTAACGAAGCTCTCCAGAAAGCAGCAGAGCGCTACCGGCGAACGGTGGCGCACTGATTGGCCGACAAAACCCTTTACATTGTGGAGCCGCTCGGAAAACAGAACCGGGCGGCTTTTCATTGCGGCGACGAACATCTCGACAGGTATTTCGTTGAACGAGCTTCGCGAGATGTTCGGGAGAACCTGGCGGCAGTATTCGTTCTTCTCCCGTCCGACGCGCCTGACACCGTTCTGGGCTACTACACGCTGTCGAGTCAGGAGATCGACGCGGGAGGCATCCCCGACGAACTCAGGAAGCGCACAGGGCGTTACAGCCGAGTCGGGGCAACTCTGATCGGGCGGCTCGCCGTGGCCAAGGAACATCAGGGCAAAAAGTTGGGCGAGTTGCTGCTCCTGGATGCGCTTCAGAAAAGCTTGGAATCAACGAAAACAGTAGCCGCGTTCGCGGTCGTCGTCGATGCCAAGTACGACCGCGCCGTGCCGTTCTACAGGAAATACGGGTTCATCCCGCTGAGGGGAAACCGGCTGTTTCTGCCGATGAAAACGGTGCGGAAGCTGCTTGAAGAGCTATTTCCGTCTGCAAATTGAGTCGTAAAGCGGCTCAAAGCCCCACACAACGAAAACCGCGTTGTGTGGGCCACCAGCCCGATTTTCCGTTTTTACGATTTTCCGATTAGGGCTTCTTTGCGTTCGCTCGGATACATCTCCTCGTGCATCTCCTCCCACATTTCGACGACTCTGTTTTTCAACTCGCGCGTGAGCGCATCGTAAGCGGCGTCGGGGTTCGGCGGATTCGGATCGGGATAGATCGGATCGCCGAATTCCAGCCGCAGCGGGGCAATCTTCTGGAACTTGTGATTTCTCGGCCAGACCTCGAAGAAGCCGTCCATCGCCACGGGTACGATGGGGACGTTAAGGTGCGTCGCCAGGATCGCCGCGCCCTTCCTGAAAACCTTTGGCGTGCCGTCAAGGCTGCGTTCGCCTTCGGGGTAGAGCACCAGTATTTTTCCGTGCCGCAGACCGAAAGCTCCCGCCCGCATTGCCGTGACCAGGTTCGAGTCCGGATCAATTGGGATCAGGTTCAGCGAACGCGCGATTCTGCGCCACAGTCCCTCGCCAAAGATGTCGCTCGTCCCGACATAGAACAGGTCCTTCCACACGCCCCACGGCAGCGAACTCATCACGATCGGCGGGTCGAAGTAGCTCTGGTGGTTCGGGCTGATGATGTATGGGCCGTTTTTCGGCAGCTTCTCGAGGCCCGTCACGCGCAGCTTGAAGAGGTCGCGCGCAACCACGTTGGCGAAACGCGACAGCCCGAACCATATCATCGTGCTCAGCGGGTGCGGTTTGACCACGTTCAAAACGTCGGGATCATCGGGCTCTTCCTTCAGCACCGTTTCCCAGCTTGAACTCTCGCCCTGCTTATACCCCGAGCCCATCGCCTGCCGCACGGCCTCGACCAGCTCGCTTACTGTATAGATCGTCGAAGCGACGGAATCGTCCATGCTCGCGCCCAGTTCGCGCTCGACGGCCACCAGCAACTCGACTCGCTCCATCGAGTCCAGCCCGAGATCGAGGTCCAGGTTGTCGTTGGGATGAATGTCGTCCTTCTTCGTCTTCGATGCCTCCCGGATCACGGTCATGGCACGCTGCACTTCGGGATGCGCCAGCCACGCCCGGTCGGCCTCGGTGAACTTGCGCTCCGGCGTGACTTCCGCGCCGGACTCGACGTCTCCCTTGGCCTGGTTCTCACTTACGCGCCTCTCGACCTCGAACCGCTTGATCTTGCGCGTCGTCGTGCGCGGCAGGTCTTCCTGCCAAATCTCGTAACTCAGGATTCGCTTCGTGCTCGGCACTCTGCTCGAAAGATTCTCGATGTCGTAGCGCACCGCCTCGCGCGCGTTCACGATCTTCTTCTCTTTCAGCGCGTCGAAGTTTGGGACAACGGCCGCGTGGAGCCGTTCCGAATACGGCTCTCCCGGCCTGCTCTGCAATCCGACGACGCAGATTTCCTTGATAAACGGCGACTTCAGGTAGTGCGCCTCGATCTCGTCCGGATAGATGTTCTTGCCGTTGCTGAGAACGATGATCTCTTTGGCGCGCCCCGTAATGCGGACGAAGCCGCGCTTATCCGTGTAGCCGAGATCGCCCGTGTGTAGCCAGCCTTCGCTGTCCAGCACCGCCGCCGTCGCGTCCGGACGATTCCAGTATCCCTTCATCACGATGGGCCCGCGGATCGCGATTTCGCCGGTCGGAAACGCATCTCCCGGCAGAGTCTCCGGGTTCAGGATCTTCACTTCATTTCCAGGCAGCGGCTCGCCAATGGTCGAAATATCTCCATGCGTCGGGTGCGTGTACATGGCGTCGCCGGTCGTCTCCGTCAGCCCGTAGCCTTGCAGCATGACGAAGCCCATCGCCTCGAACTCGCGTCCAATCGCCGGATCCAGCTTCGATCCGCCGCTTCCGAAATACCGCATGTTCGGCCCGAGCAGATTGTGAATTTTCCCGAAAAATACCTTGCCCAGGTTGAGCCTAAACTTGCGAGCGAATCCGGAGATCGCCAGCATCGCCCGGAACGCCTTTTCCGCGACCTTCCCCTTCGCGGCGACTTCCTTCCATATCCGCTCATGGATCAGGTAGAAAAATTGCGGCACGCATATGAACACGTTGGTCGTTGGCAGGATACGGATCAGGTCCGCGGTGTTGAGCGACTCTAGAAAAACGATTCGCGTTCCGGCAGCCAGTGGTAACAGCAAGTCGATTGCGAGCGCAAGTGCGTGGAACAGCGGCAAAATCCCGAGTATGGAATCCTCTGGCCCGAGTTGGAAGGCACGAAGAATGGCATCCGTTTCGCCATAGAAATTCTCATGCGTCAACATGACGCCCTTGGGATCGCCCGTCGTCCCTGAGCTGTACAGAATCGCCGCCGTCTCATTCGGCTCCGTTGCGACCGTGGCAAACGACTCCGCAGGCGCACTCTCCAGGATGGCGTCGAAGGTAGTCGTCGCCCCTACCGCCACTCCGTCCAGCAGCATGCTCTGGAATTGCGCTTCAACCCCGGCCGCCTTTGCCGCCATCAGCACGGTCTCCAGGTGCTTCTCGTCGGCGATCGCGAGCACGCTGCCACTATCCACCAGCAGCTTAGAAACCTGCTCTGAGCTGAACGCGGTATCCAGCGGAACGGCGATCATCCCGGCCGCCAGCGTTCCCATGAACGCCGCCACCCAGCGCGGACCATTTGCCGCCATCAGGACGCACCGCGACCCGCGCGGCAGCCCCAACCCGGCCAACCATGCCGCTACGGCATCGCTGTTCTGCCGCAACTCCGAAAATGTGTAGCTCTCCGTCGGCCGCGACGGATGCTCCAGTTCAACCGCAACTTGCGTCGGCCACTTCTCAACCGATTGCAGAAAACGATGATAGTAGTTGGGCATAACGAACGCGCTCACCCCAGCGCTGCGGAGCACTGCCTTAAAATTGAACAAACCGCCGCGACGAATATACCTGAAAAGATGCCTCTTTTCAGCGTCTGATTGTTGTACTTTTGTATTCTTTTGTGCGTCTCGCGCGTGCGGCAACTCCCGGGATTCCTACCCATGCATCTTATAGCGATAATCACGCCAAAAAAATTCTGTGGAGGAACAGATGGAAACCGCGCGCGAACTCTTCGTTCACGAACTCTCCGACATGCTCGACGCAGAGCGCAAAATCCTGGGCATTCTGGAAGAAGCCCAGGAAGACGTCAACAATGACCAGCTGGTCAAGGCTTTTGAAACGCACCACAAGCAGACCGAAAGTCAGATTCAGCGCCTCGAACAATGTTTCGAGGAACTTGGCGACGAGGCGCAGCCGGCCGAGTGCAAAGGCATCGAAGGTCTAAAGCAGGAAAAAGAGTCCTTCATGGAAGAAGACCCCGCCGAGGACTTGATCCAGATCTTCACCGTCGGCGCCGCCTCAAAAGTCGAGCACTACGAGATCGCCGCCTACAACTCGCTCATCGACCTCGCCACCCAGCTCAGAGAAAAGAAAGCCATCCACCTGCTCCAACAAAATCTTCGCGAAGAAGAGCAGACGCTGAAGAAAATGGAGAACTTCAGCAAGAAGCTGAAACCCGAAAACCTCGGCATCGAAGAAGAGGAAGAACGACCGCACCGCGGGAAAAGAGCCGCATAGCTTCGAGTTTGAGTGGGGGCGGGGCGCGCCTCACGGACGGTATTTGGGTATTTAGGTATTTAGGTATTTGGTAATGCGGCTGTAATCGTCATGGTAGCGGCACCTACGAGATACCTAATACCTAAATACCAAATACTTAAATACGCTCCGCGTTTGCGTTCCCGCTACTCTGCCCACCCTCCCGCATCCGATATGTTAGGCTTTTACTTCGGCATCCCTAAGGAAGCCCGTAGTGCGTTTCCGCCGCGCGACTTCAATATTTCTGGCGGACTCGGAAGGAATATACCTTGAGTTTTCTCTCCAAGATTTTCGGCACGAAGAACGAACGCGAAGTGAAACGCCTTACGCCCTTTGTGGGCCAGATCGGCGCCCTCGAAGCCCAGATGCAGCAGCTTACCGACGAGCAGCTCCGCGCCAAGACCGACGAATTCCGCGCGCGCATCCAGCAGGCCACCGCGTCCATCGAGAACGAAGACGACCAGCGCCGCGTCGAGAACGAAGCGCTCATGGCCATCATGCCCGAGGCCTTCGCCGTCTGCCGCGAAGCCAGCCGCCGCGTCCTCAACATGCGCCATTTCGACGTGCAGTTGATTGGCGGCATGGTTCTCCACGAAGGCAAGATCTCTGAAATGAAGACCGGTGAAGGTAAAACGCTGGTCGCCACGCTTCCCGTCTATCTCAACGCCCTTACCGGACGCGGCGTCCACGTCATCACCGTCAACGACTACCTGGCCAAGCGCGATTCCGAGTGGATGGGCAAGCTCTACAAGTTCCTCGGACTCACCGTCGGCGTCATCGTCCACGACCTCGACGACAGCGAGCGCCGCGAGGCCTACGCCGCCAACGTCACCTACGGCACCAACAACGAGTTCGGCTTCGACTATCTGCGCGACAATATGAAGTTCGACCTCGCCGACTGCGTCCAGCGCGGCCACAACTTCGCCATCGTCGACGAAGTTGACTCCATCCTGATCGACGAAGCCCGCACCCCGCTCATCATCAGCGGCGCCAGCGAGGAGTCCACCGACAAATATTCCCGGGTCAACGTCATCATCCCCAGGCTGAAGAAGGGCGAAGAGATCAAGGGACCGTCCGGCGAACCGCCCAGCTACACCGGCGACTACTGCATCGACGAGAAGCACCGCACCCTCACCGTCACCGAGGAGGGCTGGGACAAGGTTGAGAAAATGCTCGGCATCGGCAACATCGCCGATCCCGAAAACTGGGACATGAAGCACCACGTCGAGACCGCCATCAAGGCCCACGAGCTCTATCATCTCGACCGCGACTACATCGTCAAAAACGGCGAAGTCATCATCGTCGACGAGTTCACCGGACGCCAGATGCCCGGCCGCCGCTGGTCCGACGGTCTCCACCAGGCCGTCGAAGCGAAAGAAAACGTCAAGGTCGAGCGCGAGAACCAGACCCTCGCCACCGTCACGTTCCAGAACTATTTCCGCATGTACAAGAAGCTGGCCGGCATGACCGGCACGGCCGAGACGGAAGCCGCCGAGTTCGACAAGATTTATAAGTTGGAAGTGAACGTAATCCCGACCAACAAGCCGATGCTCCGCATCGAGAATCCCGACGTCGTCTATCGCACCGAAAAAGAGAAGTACAACGCCGTCAGCGACGATATCGCCAAGCACGCTGAAACCGGACAGCCAGTGCTCGTCGGCACCACCTCGATCGAAAAATCCGAGCGGCTCTCCGACGCGCTTAAAAGAAAGGGCGTCAGGCATTTCGTCCTCAACGCCAAGCAGCACGAACGCGAAGCCGAAATCGTCGCCCAGGCCGGACGCAAGGGCATGATCACCATCGCCACCAACATGGCCGGCCGCGGCACCGACATTCTGCTCGGCGGCAACCCCGAGTTCATGGCCAAGCAGGAGTGCGTCAAGAACGGCCTTGCCCAGCCCGTACGCGAGGCCGGCGGCGAGGTCGAAGCCGAGCGCGACAACGAGAACTTCACCTACTGGTACTACGCCGGGAATGAATATCGTGTTCCGACCGATCAGTGGCTCGAAGCCTTTAACCGCCACAAGGTCGTCACCGACGCCGAACACGAACAAGTCACCAGCCTCGGCGGACTCCACATTCTCGGCACCGAACGCCACGAAGCTCGCCGCATCGACAACCAGCTTCGCGGACGCGCCGGCCGCCAGGGCGATCCCGGCTCCTCGCGCTTCTATCTCTCGCTCGAAGACGACCTCATGCGCATCTTCGCCAAGGAGTGGGTCTCCACGCTCTTGCAGCGCCTCGGCATGGAAGAGGGCGTGCCCATCGAGTCCAAGATGATCACCCGCCGCGTAGAAGCCGCGCAGAAGGCCGTCGAAGCCCAGAACTTCGAGGCCCGCAAACACCTGCTCGAATACGACGACGTCATGAACAAGCAGCGCGTCGCCGTCTACAGCCTGCGCCGCCAGCTACTCGAAGGTCTCGATCAGAAAGAACTCATCCTGGAAGATTACGCCGCCGGCATTCTCAGCGACCTGCTCGACGAGTTCGCGCCCAAGGACGCTCATCCCGAAACCTGGAACACCGACGGCCTCAAGAATGCCGTGTTCACGCGCTTCGGTGTAGACATTCGCGCCGAAGGCATCGATCCCGAAAAGCTCAACCGCCAGGAACTCGGCGACGCCATCTTCGCCAAGTTGAAGGAACGCTACGAGGCCAAGGAAGCCCTGATCGATCCCGACCAGATGCGCCACCATGAGCGCATGATCATGCTCAGCGTCCTCGATGGTTATTGGAAGGACCACCTGCTCAGCATGGACCATCTGCGCGAAGGCATCGGCCTCCGCGGCTACGCCCAGCACGATCCGCTGGTCGAGTACAAGCGGGAATCCTTTGAGATGTTCGAGCAGATGATGAACCGCTTCGAGGAAGAGACCGTCCGCTACCTCTACCTCATGCAGATCGTTGAGGCTCCGGCGCGGTCCGCTTCCGCTCCGGAGCCTGAAGCAATCCATCTGGACACAGGAGACGGTAACGGCAGCAAACGGCCGCGCCGCGCAGCCACCTCCATCGACGACCTCGAAGCAGCCTTCCAGCGCCGCAAGAAACGCGAACTCCAAGAGGCCGCCATGGCCGGTGCCGGCGAATACCAACCCGTCCAGCAGGTCCATCGCTCCGCTCCAAAGTCGGACGCAATGATCCTTGCCCCTGCGGCTCCGGCAAGAAATACAAGAAGTGCTGCGGCGCGTAGCGCGAACGGAAAATCGGAAAATCGAATCCCGACCGGAGTTCAGTGGCACGATCCTGCCACTGAACGCACCGGAGAGACCTGCTTTTTGCACACGCTACGTTAAATCTCTGTGAACTTCGCGCTACACACGTTGAATCTTTAGATTCCCGTTAGATTCGGCTGTTCTAATTCCCTTTCCAAAGCTGTCTTGAATGTCTGGACAGACCATTAAAGGAAGGGACGCTAATGAAACGTTCTTGCTGTATCAAAAACACAGTATTCGCACTTTTGTTCACCCTCGCTTCTGTTTCCGCCTTATCGGCACAGGCATGGAAGTTCGGAGTCATATCCGACACTCAGTGGGGGGTCCCCGACGACGGCAAGAACCCGGGCTCATGCGCCGTCGACATCGTTAAGGACCTCAACCAACAGTTCATCAACCAAAAAGTAAAGTTTGTCATCGAAGTCGGCGACCTGGTAGACAAGACCGGGGATAAGACGAAAGGCACCACCGCTGAATCCGTAGCCAACGCGGAAGACGTCCGTGCCGCCTTCGCCCAGGAACTTTATAACGCTAAGATCGGTTTCTTCCCGCTCCGCGGCAACCATGATTCGCATAAGCTTGCCGCCGCCGAGTTCAAGCGCATCTATCCCCAGACGCAAAACGGCAAGATGAACGCCACCCCGTCCAACGTCTTTTCCGTGTCCAATCCTGATGCCGCCACGCAGCCTTTCCCGACCCCAACAGGCTCGCCCTTCACCCTGGGAAAAAACTTCAGCACCCCCGCCCCCAGCACCACGAAAGACATGGACTGGAGAGGCCTGAGCTATTCCTTCGACTACAACAACGCTCGCTTTGTGCTGCTTGATCAGTTTTCTCCGCCGAACGCACCCGACGGCCAGCATGATGTTTTGACGATTGACATGCAGCAGTCCTGGATCAGCTCCACGCTTGCCGCCAAGCCCTCGGGCGGTCACGTTTTCGTCTTCGGCCACAAGGGACTGATCAGTGAAAACCACGTCGACACGCTGTTCGGCAAAGACCCCTCGCAGAACGTTGCTGGCCAGGACGCTTTCATCACCAGCCTGTACAAGAACGGCGTGCGCTACTACATGCAAGGACACGATCATAATCACGACCGTTCACTCGTATCGGTTACTGGCGGCACTCCGACGGACGGTGTCTCTCCAAAGGTCGAGAACATCATCTGCGCGTCCGATAGCGACAAGTTCTACACGCCCAACATTCCCTCGAACGACGATAAGTACAACGTACCGGCGTTCGGCCACAAGCGTCAGGCTCAGGTTTCCCAGGAGCTGCACAAGGTCGGCTACTACGTCTACACGGTTGATGGACCGCGCGTAACGGGTGAATACTACGCCGCGCAGCCGGCCAACGCGGCCCCGGCAGCGAAGTGCAAAAAAGAATCTCCCGATATGTGTGAGTTCATGATTTCCACCACGCCGCCCCTGTCCTTTGTGAAAGCCGAGACGTTCGGCTACAGCCTGAACGGAAAGGAATTTCAGGTTTGTCAGGTTGGCCAACCGAAGTGCAATAGCTCTTACACGCAAGTCGCCGATAGCTATAAGGGCACCACGGCGAAGATCCTGAGCGGCACCAACGGCAGCAAGGCTCAAGACTTCAACAAAGTGTCATTCCTTAAGACGGTTGACACCGGCTGGACTGACAAAGCCAGTGACTCTGCCAGCAACATCCTGACTTTGTGGGGTATGGCTGATCTGGGCACTGACTACACCGACGTCTATACGCTCGCCCTGTCTTCCAAGCCTGGCCCGGGCAAAGGTCTCACTTTGGCCACCAAAGACGCCCAGGGCAAGTGGGTCAATGCGGTCGAACTAAATCAGGGCGGCCTCAAGAAGTACGTTGCCGGCCCCTGGAAGTCGGGCTACGAACTGGGCACCTACGGCTTCGACGCGAAGACGAACACCGCCTGGGCTGTCATCAACTACACAGGCAATTTCGCGGCCGCCAGCCTGGGGGAATCGGTCGCTAAACTAGGCAAGTAAGAAATAGCTCTGCTCGCGTAGCATCTCCTGTGTTATGGAAGGCTAGGGACCTCGCCGCCGCAAGGTGGCGAGGTCCCTCAGCATTCTCGTGGACGGCGACCTGTCCCGCCCGCCCTCAGAAGTTTGTCAACACCTCGCTCACTTCACCACAAACTTTTTCACCCGTCTCAGCACCGACTCCGGAGCCTGGAGTTCCAGTTCAACCATGCCGTCGCGGTATTCTCTGGCGTATATCCGCGAGCGGGCCTCAAGTTGTGACAACACTTTGCCTTCGCTCTGCGGCACGCGCATGTGCACGCGGCTGAGCGCGTCTTGCGACAGCATCTCGTCAATGCGCTCGAGCAATGCGCCAAGGCCCGTGCCGGTTTTCGCCGATATGTGAACGGTCGAATCATTCTCGCTTAGAACCTGGTCGCTCAGCGCCCCGCGTTCAACGGGCGAAAGCAGATCGATCTTGTTGATGACGTGAATTCTTGGTTTCGCCGCTGCGTCCAGTTCCTGCAGCACTTGCTCGACCTGTGCGTCCTGCTCGGAGGCAATCGGGCTGACCGCATCCGACACATGTAAAATCAGCTCCGCGCGCTGCACTTCTTCGAGCGTCGCGCGGAAGGCGGAGACCAGCGTGTGGGGCAGGTTGCGAATGAATCCAACCGTGTCGGACAAAAGCACTTTGCGCTTGGATGGCAGCACCACGCCGCGGATAGTCGGGTCCAGCGTGGCGAACATTTTTCCCGACTCAAGCACGCCCGCCTTGGTCAGTGCATTGAAGGTCGTGGACTTGCCCGCGTTCGTATAGCCGACCAGCGCAATCGTCGCCACAGGCACCGATTCGCGCCGTTGCCGCTGCTGGGCGCGTATGCGCCGCACGTTTTCAATCTGCGCTTCGAGCGCCCGCACGCGCCGTGAGATTTTGCGGCGGTCGGTTTCGAGCTGGGTTTCACCGGGGCCGCGTGTCCCGATGCCGCCGCCGAGTTGCGACATCTCTTTTCCGCGCCCGGCCAGCCGTGGCATCAGGTATTTCAGTTGCGCCAATTCAACCTGCAACTGGCCCTCGCTGGTCCGCGCGTGACGCGCGAAGATGTCCAGTATCAGTTGTGTGCGATCGACTACGCGCGCGTTGACTTCGTTTTCGATGTTGCGTTGCTGGGAAGGCGTGAGGTCGTGATCGAAGATCAGGAGGTCCACGCCGGCCGATGCGGCGGCTCCGGAAATCTCTTCCAGCTTGCCACGTCCGATCAGCGTCGCCGCATCGGGACGATCGCGCTTCTGAAGGAACTGGCCGGCGACGTCCGCGCCTGCGCTGGCCGCTAGTTCATGCAACTCGGCCAGAGACTCTTCGGCGCTGAACTCAGGCGTTCGGGCAGCCTTCGCTCCGCCCGGTCCCGAAAGGGCTACGTTGTGGGCTGCGCGCGCGCCGGGCGTCAGCCCTTGACCCTTGCTGGCGCGGCTTTTCTTGCCAAGGCGTGATTCCTCGTCGCCGGGAGCAACACCACGGCCACGGTAATCAATGCCGACCAGGAATGCACGTTCAATCATTTGCCCGCTGCGCCCCGAACCGTTGGCGGAACACGAAGACACTGTCGGTGCCCCACGTTCCGCCCGATTCGCGAAGCGGAGCGGGCTAACGTGGGGCTTTTCGCCCCTCGCTCAGGATTGATTGAGTGTGGGCCACGCGTTCTGGAAATAGGTTATCCCTCCGTCGTCGAAGGAGACGAAGGCGTCGCCGGCGCGGAAGCTGCCGGCCTGGGCTCTACGCTCGTTGGCCTTTCAGAATATGAGCGCTCCGGAGCATGCGGCTTCGCCATCACCACGGTTGAAATGGCGTGCTTGAAAATCAGTTGTTCCTGGTTGTTCGTTTCCAGCACAACGGAGTACTTGTCGAAAGAGCGGATGCGTCCCGTCAGCTTTACGCCGCTGAGCAGATACAACGTGATGATTGCTTTGTCCTTGCGGGCGGTGTTCAAAAAAGAGTCTTGGATGTTTTGTGCCGGCTTGTTGTCCACTGCCGATCTCCTTGTCTTCGGAACGTCGCTGACATTCATCGGCGCGTTTCCTTGTTCGTTCTATTGCAATCTACTGCTCACACCTGCGCGGCCCAACCCGCACTAGCGAGTTAACGATACGATAGGCCTTACTCCCATACTTTTCAACCTGAACCTCGTTGCCATCACTATCTTTTCGGCACCACCAGTTCAAGGCCGAACACAATGCTTCTGCCGGGCATGATTACATTCTGGATTTCTTCGTAGCCTGTGCTGGTGAGATTAGCAAGGCCCAGCCGTGCGCGGACGTAGCTGAATTGCCGTGAAACGGCTGCGTCCCAGACGGGATAGGGGTTGCCGCGCGACGCATCCGTAAGTCCCACGGCGCAATTCGCCGGTGAGCAATATCGCTGGGCCACGCCAAGCCGCGTGCGGGCGATCACGTTGCCCGGCAATTTACCTTGCCATGCGGCAATCCCGCTATTGGTCAGGTGACTGAAAGCATAGCGCGAAGTAAGCGCCTGCAATGGATCCTGAGAACCGTGTATGCCCGTGTAGGCGAAATTGACGTTGTTTGCGTGCGGCAAATGAATTTGCAGGGCTGCTTCGATTCCCGTGAAATTCAGATTGTCCACGTTAAGGGCGTGCCACTTGCCGTCGCAGGGAACCTGCGCTGCCGTGGATGAATTCACGCACTGTGCATAGTCGATGACGTTCCGATCGCGCCGCTGGAAGAGGGTCGCGCTTGCGCTGACTCGGCCACCGCGGTCCCACACCAGGCCGCCTTCGTAGCTCCACGCCGATTCGGGGCGGAGCAACGGATTACCGGCGGTCGTCGGGTCCTGATAGTAAAGGTCGGTGTAGGTAGGAATTCGAAATGCATGGCTGACGCTGGCGCGAAGTTTCAGTCCGCGCCCCAGCCAATAGCCGGCTGAAACATTAGGAGAGAACTCACCTCGCGTGGAGTTATAAATTTCTTCGCGGCCGCCGATGGAAAACGAGAAACGTTTCCAGGCGCGCATATCGTAGTTGACGTAAACCGCGCCGCGATTCCGTGCGTGAATGCCAAGGTTATTGCTGTCGATATCCTCGCGGTTTCCCTCAACGCCGTATGAGAGGATTCCATTCTGACTTAGCTGCTCGTGCCGCCGTAATGCAGCTTGCCACGCGTCGGTCACGTGATTGTTTTCGTATCTCCACGGCTGGTTCCGATAAAGATCGAAAACATCGGAGTGCCGGCGGTAAGCGAAATCAAGCTCGGTTTTCTTGCCGAGGTCTTGCCGCAGCATCGTGAGCCACGATTTCGTGCGCTCCCATGACGGGTAGTTGCCGTAAAACTGCGCCGCGCCGAACGGGCGATCACTGTAGGCAAGCAGAATACCCGTGTCTCCCAGCGTGGTTTTGACGTGAGTGTCTGACGCTGTTGCCAGGCTGCGGTAGTCGCGGTCGGAGATGAAACCGCTCGAGAAGCTGCGGTCAAAGCTGAGCTGCTGGCTGAAACGCTTGGTCACGAAGGCGACCGAGGCGTTCTGCTCGTTGGTGCCGAAATTGCCGATCGCCGAACCCAGCCGGAATTCTGAAGCCGTCGGAGGAGCAGTAATGAAGTTCACCACTCCGCCCACGGCACTTGATCCGTAAAATGTCGAGCCCGCGCCGCGCAGGACCTCGATGCGGTCCAGGGAATCGATAGGCAGCGGCAGGTCCATGTTGTGGTGGCCGCTCTGAACGTCGTTGACCGAGAGTCCGTTCACCAGCACAAGTGTCTGGCCAAATGATGCGCCGCGAATGCTGACGTCGGTTTGTACGCCCCCGGGGGCTCGTTCGCGCAGATCGAGCGATGGCTCCACTTTCAAGAAGTCAACGTTCGTCCCGTAGATTTGCGTAAAATCGCGCACCGGCAGTTGGGCGACGGAACGATCGATGTCATTGATCTGCACTGGATCGAAGGTGCCAGTGACTACGACGGTGTCTTTGCGCGGCTGAATCTTCTTTGGATCGGGGGCAGGGGCGTTATTTGGACAAGGCTCGTTGGAGCAAGGGGCCACCACCTCCTGCGCCATCAGTCGTCCGGCGGGCAACAATGAGAGAAGGCAGCACAGCATCAGAGAGCCACGAAGGCGTTGCACACGAGAAATATTCAGAATGCACCAGCAACTTGGGATTTCGCTACGAAATGATAAATGACGACAATACAGAGACGGTTGTGAATTCCGCAGTGCTCAACAAGACAATGATTCGTGAGACGTATCACAATTATTCATCGTTCCTTCACGCGCGAGCGCGTCAATCGGTTTATAGTGGTGGACAAATTGGTGGTAAGCATAGGATCGCTCGCAAAGCGTAGTTCCTCCCTGCACAAACATCCGCCAGGATTTTCATAACAGAGGAGTGTCTGAATTATGGCAACAGCAAAGCGTCCACGAGCAAAGAAAGCAGCGGCAACCACGGAAACGAAAGAAACCCCGGCAATTGTAAAGACTCCTGTTTCTAAGAAAGTAGCGGCGCCAGAAGCGGCAGTCGAAACTGTTTCTAAGAAGGCAGCGCAAGAAGCGGCAGTCGAGATTGTTTCTAAGAAGGCAGCGTCGCAAGCAGCAGCGGTGGAAACCCGCGCGGCAGATATGCAGGAAGCGATTCGCTTCCGTGCCTATGAGCTGTTTCTGCAGCGCGGCGGTCAGCACGGCGCGGATTTTGAGGATTGGATTCGTGCCGAAAACGAAATTTTGCGGCGCTCTGCGGCCGCCGCCTAGAACGTAATTTGAAGATTCATCTATCGAAACCGTTCGGGATGCCTATGACCGCATCCCGAACGATTTTGCTTTAGCCAACGCGGGAAACCTCGAAACGACAGCTGATCGTGTGCCGAGGTTCTAGGTGTGCAACAAGTACTCGCAGGTCGAAGACGACGCCACCCGATTTTAGACTTCCCAAGACCCGCCCGCCGCATTATCTCCTCCCTTGCGGCATGTTTTTGTATCCCATCGTTACTTACCTGAATCTCAGATGCTTGGACCAGTGACTCCCTCGGAGGCAACGGGGCGACAAACGTTCTTGCCGGTGCCCCACGTTCCGCCCGGTTCGCGCAGCGGAGCGAGCCAACTGGGGCTTTTCCGCCGGGCTCTAATTTGTGGCCCTGCGGAATGGACGGTCAAGTTTGTTTTTGACACAATAGCTAAAGAGTAAACCTTACGATGGCCCTGCTTGGAAGCTTCTCACTGCTGTTGGCCCTGGCACTCGCCGGATATTCGTTTCTGGCCGGCGCCTTCGCACTCCTGCAAAAGCAACCGGCGGACCGGCTGAGCGAAACGGCGCGGCGCGCGGGAATCGCTGTGTGGGTTGCGGTCACGATGGCAGCGGCATCGCTCGTGATCGCCGCATTCAGCAACGATTTTTCGCTGGCCTACATCATGCAGCACAGCAACCGCGATCTACCCGCGCCTTACAAGTTCGCGGCGTTATGGTCGGGGCAGGAAGGTTCGTTGCTGTTCTGGGCCTGGCTTCTTTCGACCTACGGGCTGATCCTGCGACTGCGCCACAAGGTTGACGTGCGACTGGTTGCTCATGCGTCAGTGATCGTTGCGGCCGTGCAGGTCTTCTTCCTGTCGCTGGTGAATTTCGCCGCACCTCCTTTTTCGCTGGTAAAGAACATTCCCGCTGACGGCAACGGCCTGAATCCGCTGCTGCAATATCCGGAGATGGTTGCGCATCCGCCGATGCTATACCTCGGCTATGTCGGGTTCACCATGCCTTTCGCGTTCGCCCTCGCCGCGCTGATCATGCGGTATCCCGGAGAGAAGTGGATCCACATCACCCGGCGTTGGACCATGGTGACGTGGGGCTTCCTGACCGTGGGCATCTTCCTCGGATCGTTCTGGGCCTACAAGGTGCTCGGCTGGGGTGGTTGGTGGGGCTGGGACCCAGTGGAAAACGCATCCCTTCTGCCGTGGCTGACGGGGACCGCATTTCTTCACTCGGTCATGATGCAGGAAAAACGCGGCATGTTGAAGAAGTGGAATGTCTGGCTGATCTTCTGTACGTTCATGCTGTCGATCTTCGGCACGTTTCTGACGCGCAGTGGAGTGGTGAGTTCGGTGCACGCCTTCGCGCAATCCTCGATCGGGACGTGGTTCGTAATTTTCCTCGCGCTGATATTTGCCACCTGCGTGTTCTTCTTCGTAAAGAACCAGGACCATCTGAAGAGCGAGCACAGGCTGGAGTCGCTTGTATCGCGCGAGTCCAGCTTCATGTTCAACAACCTGATTCTGCTGGTGGCCTGCTTCACCGTGCTGTGGGGGACGATGTTCCCCGTGCTCTCGGAATGGGTGCAGGGAACCAAGGTCACCGTTGGACCGCCATTTTTCAACAAAGTAAATATTCCGGCTGGCATTTTGCTTTTGGTACTGACCGGCGTGGGCCCCTTGCTGGCATGGAGGAAAACGTCCCTCAAAAGCCTGATGCGGAATTTCATGTGGCCCGCGATCGGAGCCGTGGTCACCGCCGTCGCGCTCATGATCGGAGGGGTGCGTCCGTGGGAAGATCAGTCTTACTTCTACGCGCTGGTATCGCTGTCATTGAGTGCCCTTGTGATCCTCACGATCCTCTCGGAATTCTACCGAGGAGCACGCGTGATCCGCGGCCACACCGGACAGAACCTGCTGTTGTCCGCCGTGCAGCTCACTCGCCGCAACACGCGGCGCTATGGCGGCTACATCGTGCACTTCGGCGTAGTCGTAATCATGATTGGCTTCGCCGGGGCGGCGTTCTATCAGAACACGGAGAAGGAGTTGGGCCGCGGCGACTCGATGGAAATAGGCCCCTACAAACTCGTGGTTGACTCCTACACACAGGACGACAAGCCGAACTATTCGAGCGAATGGGCGATCGTCAACGTGTTCAAGAATGGCAAGCAGATCGACACGATGTATCCGGAACGCCGGTTCTATAAAGCGAGCCAGCAACCGGCAACGATGGTGGCCAACCGGTCCACCCTGAAAGAGGACCTCTACATCGTTTTCTCGGGCACGAATCAGGACACGGGACGGCCCATCATCAAAGCGCACTTGAATCCGCTGGTCTGGTGGATATGGGCGGGCGTATACGTGATCCTGATTGGCACGATCATCGCGCTTGTGCCGAACATGCAAACGGTGAAATTGGCAGCTGAGTCTCGGGTCCGCGCCCCGGCGCGCGCGACCAGGAAGACGCCAGTGGATGCGACCGGCGATCCGGTGGGAGCGGGCGACTGATGAAGACGCGCTTACAATCCCGCATCTTTCGCGGCTTGCAATTGGCGCTAGTTGCGTCCGCGATCTTTGTCACCCTGGGCGCGACGGACAGCAATACGCGGTTCGAACGCCTCGGCCATCAGATGATGTGCCAATGCGGTTGCAGCCAAGTATTGCTTGAGTGCAACCACGTCGGCTGTACCACTTCGGAAAAGATGCGTGCCGAGCTGACAGCCCTGCTAACCGGCGGTGACAATAGCAGCGACGGCGGCACCAACAGCGGCGGCAGCACCAGCGGAGGTACCGGCGGTGGCACTGACCGCGGAAGCAAAGCCGCAGGCAGTGACGAAGCGATCCTGCAAAAGTTCGTCGCGAAGTACGGCCCAGTTGTGCTGGCAGCGCCGACCCAAAGCGGATTCAACCGCGTGGCCTGGATCATGCCCTACCTCGTGCTGGTGCTTGGGATCGCTGCGGCCGTGGTCGTGATCCGGACCTGGAAGCGGCGGCGCGCGCCGGTGCCCATAACTGGCGTCCAACAGGCGGACTCTTCCACGATGAGCGAATACCGCAGGCGCGTGCATCAGGAGACGGAACTGTGATCTTAACTCTGCTGGCAGTGACGGTTACAAGCGATCCGGCGTGGGTGCTGTTTTTGTGCGCGATCATGACGATCGCGCTGATCGCGTACACCTTCTATGCGCCGGCGAACCTGGCGCACGGAACCGAGAAGACGCGCGTGACGTTCCTAAAGGAACGCAAGGAACAAGTCTACGAGAACTTGCGCGACCTGAATTTCGAGCACAAGGCGGGAAAACTCCCCGAGGACGACTACGTGCAGATGCGCACGTCGCTTGAGGACGAGGGCGCTGCATTGCTGGCCGAGATCGAACGCCTCGAGTCCGCGCCGAAGAACACGATCTACAAACAGGTTTCTGGGATCCCGAAGAAGCCGAATCCCAAAGGAGCACGATCTTGATCGCTTCCCCGCGCCGTAACGCCGTTTCGGAGTACGCCATTGCTGTAACCATTCTGGCCGCACTGATCTTTGCGGCGCTTCCCGCCTTGGCCGACATTGAGGGCACGGTGACGAATGGCACTTCGAACAAGCCTTCGTCCGGCGACGAGGTCGTATTGCTGGAACTCTCGCAGGGAATGAACGAAGCCGCGCACACGAAGACCGATGCGAGCGGCCATTACAAATTTGACGTGGCGACGACAGGCGGTGGCCCGCACCTGGTCCGGGTCAGCCACGAGAACGCCAACTATTTCAAGATGGTGCCGCCGGGAATGAGTTCCGGCGATGTAACCGTTTATGAAGCGGCAAAGAAGGTTGACGGGCTCACCTACAACGTCGAGACAGCGTTCCAGAGCGGTGCCGGCACGCTGCAAGTCGTGCAGTTTTACGTAGTGAAAAACCAGTCGCAGCCCCCGCGCACGCAGGCCGCTGATGCAGGACTGGAAATCGCGATCCCGCCGGATGCAAAGATCGATTCAGCCGACGTGCAGGCCCCCGGAGGACAGCCGATCCAGACCGCGCCTAACCCGAAAGGCAAGGGACGTTATTCGTTTGATTATCCGCTGCGACCGGGCGAGACGACATTCCGGCTAATGTATGAGTTGCCGTACTCGGGCTCGACCGCATTCAAGCCGACGCTGCTTTATCCGGTCGAGCAGTATGCCGTTATCCTGCCGCCGAGCATGAGTTTCCAAGCCGCCAATGCCGGCACCTTCAGAAGCCAACCGCATCAGGGCGGAGTGAATATTCAGATCGCGAATAATGCTTCCGCGAGCACCGATCTTTCCTTTCACGTCTCCGGGACCGGACAGATGCCGGATAATGCCGGGACGTCCGATCAGGGCGGTGGCGGAGGAATGGGCGGCGGCGAGCAGACCGCCGCGCAGGGTGGACGCCCCGGCGGCGGCCTCGGCACTCCCATCGATGCGCCTGATCCGCTGACCAAGTATCGCTGGCCACTTCTCCTAGGATTCACCGTGCTGCTCGTATTCGGTGCGTTCTACATCGTTACTCACCGGCAGCCTGCTCCAGCAGCGGGGCACCCCGCAGCGGACGAAACTGAGGAAGCCGAAGCAACTACGCCGATCTCGCGCCCAAAGGCGGTCAACCGCTCTTCCCTGCTGCTCGATGCGATGAAAGAAGAATTGTTCCAGCTCGAGGTGGACCGTCAGCAGGGCCAGATCTCGCAGGAAGAGTACGCGAAGACAAAGTCCGCGCTCGACGCTACGCTCAAGCGGGCGCTGTCACGGCAATCGAGAGAAGCGGCATCGTAAATTTACAAGGCACAACATAAGACAATGCCACATGTTATGAGATAGTGCCCCACGTTATGAGACGGTGCCCCACGTTCCGCCGAGCCGCGCAGCGGATTGGCTAACGTGGGTTTGTTTCAGCCAAGACTGCCGCCAACTTCAACCGACTTAGGAAGCATCCATGACGCGAGGGGCTTCGTGACATGTTGATGGAAAAAGGCGTAAATCTTCTCTCCAACAAACTACCTAAAGTAATCGGCCCAAAAACTCGCGCCATTATTGATTATGCAGCCATCGCAGGACCGTTCTTCGTGATCGCTGGCGTGGCTTGGAAACGCCATCGGCGCGCGGCAATCACTTCGTTGGCGGTCGGTATTGCCGAAACTACGATTGCCGCGCTGACTGACTACCCTGGTGGACTAGGGAAGGTGATCAGCTATCCCACGCGAGCCAAAATCGACGCAGGTATCGCGGCCGCCATAGGCAGCCTGCCCAACGCTGCTGGATTCGCCGAGGAATGGCCTGCGTGGGTCTTCCGCGGACGCGCACTGGGTCTGGCCACCATCGCCGGACTGACGGACTACACGGGCGAGGAGCGGCATCATCCGCGTTCTCGGGCTGCGTAAGCACAGTGAGTCATTGGGTCAGTGTGTCAGTGTGTCAGTGTGTCATTGACGAAATGATTCGCTGACTCACTGATTCAGTGCCTCGAATCTCGCGACGTTCTCTGGCATCTATTAAGATAGGTGTCAGACATGGGCAATACATTTAAAACGGCATTTCTACTGACGGCGCTTACGCTGTTCATGTTGTTCGTTGGCCAGGCGTTTGGCGGACAGCGCGGAATGGCCATCGCGCTTGTGATCGCCGTGGTAACGAATTTCGTCTCCTATTTCTTCTCGGACAAGATCGCGCTCGCGATGTATCGCGCACAGCCCGTCACCAAAGAGCAACTGCCGCGCGTGTACAACATCGTGGAGCGGCTTACGCAGCGCGCCGGGATACCGATGCCGAAGCTCTACGTGATTCCGAACGAGTCGCCCAACGCATTCGCTACCGGACGCAACCCGAAGCACGCTTCAGTCGCCGTAACGGAAGGGGTGTTAAACCTTCTGAGTGACGACGAACTCGAGGGCGTGATCGCCCACGAACTCTCGCACGTTCGCAATCGCGACATCCTGATCAGCTCGATTGCAGCGACACTGGCCGGAGCCATCACTTTCTTGGCGCGCATGTTTGCCTGGGGAGCGATGTTCGGCGGCTTCGGCGGCCGCGACCGTGACCGCGAAGGCGGAGGCATCGGCGCACTGCTCATGCTGATCCTTGCCCCCATTGCTGCCATGCTGATTCAACTCGCGATCTCCCGATCGCGCGAGTACCAGGCTGATGAAAGCGGCGCGCACCTGGCCGGCAACCCCTACGGCCTCGCCAGCGCATTACAGAAGCTGGACGCCTACTCGAAACGCGTGCCAATGGCGGCTTCGCCCTCGACCGCACATCTCTTTATCATCCAGCCGCTGCTGGGGATGAGTTTTGGCAACCTGTTCTCGACACATCCTCCCATTGCGAAGCGCATCGAGAAGTTGACAGGACGACCGGCGGAGTTGCAGTACTAACCGATCTGGGTGATCGGATTATCGGGTGATCGGAAAATTCAAAACCGTAGGGCCGGATGCCGCGTCCGCTTGCTCCCTTTGCGTTGAGAGGTTCTGCCTTTCGATCACCCGATGACGCGATTCCCGCGAAACGCCCCTGGTGACTGCTACGCAACAGCGACTCCCCCTTACCCGCTCATAAGCGCCTCAAACCCTACTTCATCATCCAAGTCCAGACAGGACCGCCGTTCTTGTCGCGCAGCACCAGCGTATTTTCTCCCCGGACGATCTCTCGCGCCAGAATGACCTCCACTCCGTCGGCACCCTCTTTGGTCTTCGCGCCGGTCACTTCAAGCTTATCCCCCTTGACGAAGCTCATGTCCATCTCGGTCAGAAACTTGGCGGGACAAAGGCATATCTCTACAAGCCCCTTGTCGGTCTTGAGGATAAGATGAGTGTCTTTCGGCTCTGCCGTGCCGATCAGTTTTACTTCCTCCACGCTGCCTTTGACTTTCACCTCATTGGCAACGTCGTACTTCGGTCCGGTCTGTTTCTGCGCTACCGCAAACGGGACCGCCAGCACCAGGAAAACCACAAGGAACAACTTCCACGCAATCGTCGGTTTCATTAGACCCTCCCTGCGGGACGAGCCGCCACAACCGATCATGCGCTTGGCGCGCACTCGATGCAGCATGCGGGTTCCTTTAGGATCAGACACTTCGATCCGGTTACATCATGTTCCTCCGGGTAGAATTTGCAGTGAGGTCTATCACCTGCGCTGGTGACGAATCATCGTCGCTGGATGCAGCAAGAACTCCTGACGGCGGACTGCCTATCTACGCCGATGTGCGCCATCTTGGATTTCGCGCGTGCGGCCGTCCCGATTTGACATAGAATGGTTCGAGTGAAAGTTGGCATCGTGCGCCAGGTCACAGCTGAGTTCAGGGGCAACACGGCGTCACGATAACGTATCCACCAGGCCGAACCTGGGTGTTTATTCGGAGCTTCCCTCCCGTACCCGCTCGGCATTTCCGCCTTCTTGGCCCGGTATTTCCCAATGGTTTCTAAGTGTGCCAACCCGAAATGCCCTGCTGTTTTTCGATACCTGCGTGAGGGGCGGTTGTTTCATTTTGAAGCGAGGGTTCCGTCCGAACAGCACCTCGCTGGCGCCGGTTCCCGGATGGTACGCACTCCCGAGTATTACTGGTTGTGCCCGAACTGCGCTTCAACCTTAACCGTCACTGCGGAAAATGGCAGTATCTCGATCCGTCCCCTGGCCAGAGCCGCGACTGCGGCAGCATGCCTGTCAATCGCGTCTGGCCGCCGCCAAGTAGCCTGAGTTCCGGTTTGAATCGGGCCTGTCCAAGCGGCAGGCCCTTTGCATTTTCTCCCATTGCGATATACATTCTCGTAACGCCGTTCCGTACTCGGCGTGCCGGCAGTGATCTCAGGTGCTGGAGCTATCATTCGTGGCGGGAGCCGTCTTTAATGAAACGCGAGTTTTCGTCTCTTTCGGCTCGTGAAGCGCTGAACATGGCTATCTTCATCGAGCAGCGTAACGCAGACATATACCGGCAGTTCGGCGAGCTTTTCGACGGATTCCATGATCCTGAATCCCATGAAATAGCATCGACCTTCTGGGACATGGCGGAAGAGGAGGAGCGTCACGGCTCCGTTCTAAAGCAGCGCTACTCTGAGCGTTTCGGCCACCAAGCCGGCACTTCCATCACCGAAGAGGATATCCGCGAAAAAATCGAAGTCCCCAAGATTGCCACGGGCGAGATCTTTGCCATCGCCCGCGCGCAGGTCTCGCAAGTGCCGCGGAACCGCGCATTTCAGATTGCTCTTGCCGCCGAACAATCCGCCAGAAAATTCTACAGCCGCCTGGTAGACACCACCGACGATGCTGAGCTGCGCAGGTTATACGAAGAACTCGCCAACGAAGAAGACGATCACGTCCGCGCTTTGCAGAACAAAATCGACAGTGGCATTCGTAGCTCGATCGTCTCTAATCAGGCATAACGCTTTCTTCGCAATTTTTGGCCCAGGCCCAAATTGGGCCATCTACTCACGAATCCTTGGAATTCCGCGCAACAAAAGTGACCGAGGTTCACATCCCAACTCCCGGAAAGGCGATTACCAGGACGAATTCCCAGGAGGTCTCCGATGGCAGTCGATCCCGTTTGCTCCATGGACGTGAACGAAGATAACCCGCCCGCCCAAACTGAATACGACGGGGTGCGTTACTATTTCTGTTCGCAGAATTGCCGCAACGTTTTCGAAGAAGACCCTGAGGAGTTCATCGCCTCGGCCGCCTAAAGCTTGGGCTTCGGATAGTTTTGCAAGGCCCAGAGCTCCGGCTCCAGAGATCGGGTTGACCGCGGCATCGAAAAACTGCGATGCCAACGCACGCACGGTATGTGTAGTCGATCTCAACCGAGTCCGAAGCTCCGGAGTTTGCATGCCCGAAGCCCAATCCGTTTGCGTAACTCCCTACGCGAGTTATGCGGCTGCCTTGTGGTTCCCTTGTGTGCCCACCAATCGCTTCAACTCCAGCGCGTTCCGGACTGCATACCCGGCCTGATCGTTATCGAAATACGTGTAGATGGCTTTTAGTCGCTCGCTCCACTTCGCAATCCGTTCAGCCCATTCCCCGAGTTGCGCGGCGCTGTAGCTTCCCTGATACTTCCCGCCGGGACCATGAAGACGCACATACGTCCAGTCGGCCGTGATCTCGTCTGGCGTACGGAATCCCGATAACTCGTAAATGCAAAAAGCGGCATTGTGCCGTCGTAGCGCCTCGTACACTTTCTCGTTCAGCCACGTGGGCTCTCGAAATTCAAACGCGTACCGCCAAAGCCGCCCCCTCGGCAATGCCGAAAGAAACTCCTCCAGCCTTTCCACATTGACGCGCCATTTCGGCGGAAGCTGGAACAGGATTGGCCCGAGCTTCTCGCGCAGTTCGCTCACCGGCTGAATAAATCTCTCCAGCGGATTCGCTGGGTCCCTCAACTTTTTGTTGTGCGTGATAAAGCGGCTCGCCTTCACCGCGAAATGGAAATTCCGCGGGGTGCTGTCGCGCCAACCCTTGAATGTCTCTGGGGTTGGCAATCTGTAAAAGCTGTTGTTGATCTCGACCGTATCAAACTGCCGCACATAGCAATCGAGCATCTCCGCGCCCGAGCATAGGTTGGGGTAGAACGGGCCGCGCCAGTGCGAGTAGTGCCAGCCGGACGTCCCAATCCTGATCTCCGCCGCCATCAGGCTGCCCTTTCGCGATTTTCCATATTCCTGGTTCCTGGTTCACGTTCGCCCACCCTCAAGGATGGCCGAAAGTTCACTCCCTGTTGCATTCGACGTATGTTGATTCACATATCGCGAGCTCAATGGCAACCATCCTCCGGCTTAATCGCTCCAACCCACATCCGCAGCATTTCTCGGAACATCTACATCCACCTAAGCACACAGGAGTTTCCGCCATGACAAGAAGAAGATATTTGAGTGGCTTAGCGACCGGAGCGGCCATTGGAGTCGGCGCCAGCTTCGCCACGCTACTGGTCGCGAAAATCACGGGCCAGAGACGCGATGCCCGGGTCATTCGCCTGCAGAAGAGCATCCAGATCGGCCGTCCGGTTCAGGAAGTGTTCAGCGCGTGGTCGGATCTTGACCAGCTCGCCCGCTCGTCGCCGTTGATCCGGTCCGTCAGTTCTAAGGGCCTTCGCTCACACTGGACGATGGATCTCGACGGGCGACAAGCCGAGTGGGATGCCGAGATCGAGCAGTTGATCCCGAACCAGGCCATCGGCTGGAAATCGCTGAATGGCCCGAAGCACACCGGTCGCGTCAGTTTCTCGCCGATCGGAAAGGATACGCAGGTGAACGTAACCATGAACTACGTGCCGCCGCTGCGATTGCTGCGCCTCAATCCCGTCAGGGAGCGCATCCAGCAGCAGTTCGAACAGGTGCTCCGCGATTTCAAGGCGAGATTGGAAGGCAAAGGCCAGGAGCGTGGC
Organism: uncultured Acidobacteriota bacterium; assembly: GCA_963777415.1. Taxonomy (GTDB): domain Bacteria; phylum Acidobacteriota; class Terriglobia; order Terriglobales; family Acidobacteriaceae; genus JAEZPW01. The sequence goes on along the minus strand of CAVZQL010000002.1, from coordinate 785,468 downwards.
GCGAGTCGCACAGCCTGAGAAATGAGTAAGGGCTAAGGGTCAGAAATGAGTAGGGGCTAAGGGTTAGAAATAGAGACGGGGACAGAGTTGAAGGTTTTCCCGTCACCCCTAATCCCTGGCCCCTAGACCCTTCTCCCTCGCCTGGTGCCCCACGTTCGCGAAGCTAACGTGGGCCTCTTCCCTAGTCCCTCTTCTGCGGCGCCATGGCGGCGTCCCGTGGGAACGACTTCATCTCAATTTCGCGCGACTCCGCGGAGGGTTTCTTCTCCGCATCTTTCGCGTAGCGAGAGAGTTTGCCGCGGATGACGTAATAGCCTTCGTCGTCCGGAGTCTTTCCATTACCGCGACCGATCGTGCCATGGAATTCAAACCACACACCGTGGACTTCCTCGGTCGTGAAGTCCAGCTTGGTCCCATCCGTCGTCCCGGTTTTGAAGAACTGATCCAGGAATGCGCCCCTATCGCTGTCAAGGTCGCCATAGCGCGAAATGAATCCCGTCAGCTTTCCCTGCTCCTCCATCGTGATCTGCACGAATTCACCCTCGCGCGTGAACGAATACATGCCTGAATAATCAGGCAGCGGAGTCGCCGGCGCCTTTTGTTGTGCAGCAACTGGCGCGAGAGTCGCGAAGATCAAAACCAGCGAGAAGATAACTCGATTCATGAAACTCCCCCAAGGCAGCATCCCACCCGATTAAACCACGTTCCAAACCTCCAGAACAGCTCAATGCTCCTGACACTCTGTTTTTGATCACCAGATCACCGGATCGCCCAATCCCCCCGATTGTCCTTGACTCGCGCAGCCAGCCAAACGCGCCTATAATGTCATCCCAACATCCACTCGGGTCCGCGATGCAAAGCCTTTTCAACGGCCGATTCTTCGATTCCGAACCACCGCCGGCTTCCCCCATTGCCGACTCGGCGGGCCCTTGGCCAGAACCACGTTTGTTGCTCGACATTACACCGTGGCACCGCGCGTTCTTCAGCAACTTGCTTGATACCGTGCTGTTCTTCCGCCGCTCGCCACTCAATGTAACCTCGGCGCCAGGAGCCTTCTGGCCGGACGTCTTCGTTAACCGCCGGCTGCCCGTGCGTCCCTTCTGGCAATCCGGCCTCTATCACGCCTTTGCGGTGGTCGTGCTCTATGGACTCTCGAATTCCGTGCTGCTGTTTCCACCGCACGTCGCCGCTCATAACCCGTTCGAGCACTCGACCATCACCTACTACAGCGTTTCCGAGTACTTGCCGCCCATCAACACCGTTGCGGCCGAACCCGCAAAGATCGCACACAAAGGCGAGCCTGCGTACGCGAAGCAGAAAATCGTTTCGTTCCGGCGCAACTCCGAGAGCCATACCCAGACCATCATCTCCCCGCCCCAAATAAAGCTGCCGCAGGATGTGAGTGTTCCAAACATCGTCGCGTGGAATCCCGTCCCCGCCGTGCCCGCGGCAATGGCGGTCCACTCGGGCCAGCAGTTCGTTGCGCCGGTTCCGACGGTTGTCGCACCCGCCCCAACTGTCGTGCCGCGTTCCTCGGTTCCGCTACCGGCACAAAATTCCACGGTGGTTCCGCCTGCCCCCGAGGTGAACACGGCCAAACTTCGCGCACCCATGGACATTCTCGCCAGGTCCGTCGTCCCGCCCGCGCCCGACCTCGGCACGGCGCACGTGAACTCGCGGAATTTGCCTCTGCCTTCCGCCGTCGAACCGCCCATATCCCCGCAGGTTGTTCCGTCGCGCGCGGGCGACTTGAATATCGGAGCCGTCAGCGTGGTGCCGCCCGCACCCAAGTTGCCTGTCCCCGAACAACGTGCGCGTGGCAGCTTGATGGCAGGTCAGGCGAATACGGCAGCTCAGTCCAGTCGCGGCGCCGGAGCCCTCGCGGCGGCCAACTCCACCGTGGTTCCGCCCGCGCCGTCCGTGTCCGGCGGCCAAGGCGGCGGGACGCACTCTACCGGACAACTCATCGCATTGGGCATCAATCCCGCCCTCGTGAGCGGCCCCATCAACGTCCCACCCGGCAATCGCTCCGGCACGTTTGCCGCCAGCCCTGAAGGCAAACCGGGCGCACCGGGAACTCCGGACATCAAAGGCGGAGGCACAACGAACGGTCCCGGCGGCGGAGGCAGGGGTCCAATCGGCGGCGGCCCTGCCAAGAATGGCAGCGCGGGCCCCGCGGGGATCTACGTAGATCCCGCGGGGATCTACGTAGAGTCCGGACCTTCCTCGCCCCCCAGCGGCGTTGCGGTTGCGGGTTCGCAACCCACCCCACCTGGGCCGCCGAAGACTAAAACACTGGCATCACTCTCGCACCCGAGTCTTACCGAACTTGCACGCGGCACGCGGACGACTGCGCCGCTCCCTCCCGCGCCCTCGGCAATCGAGAACAAAATCTTTGGCGCGAAGAAGTTCTATTCGATGATCCTCAACATGCCGAACCTGACTTCACGCAGCGGCAGTTGGATTCTTCGTTTCGCGGAGTTGAAAGTTTCCCCGCAACGGGGAGAAATCACAGCCCCGGTCGCCACGCGCAAGGTGGACCCAGCCTATCCTTCCGATCTTATGAGCGATCGCGTGGAGGGCACCGTCGTGCTCTACGCCATCATCCGCGCCAACGGCTCTGTCGAGGAAGTCCGAGTCTTGCACGGCGTAGATGACCGCCTTGATGAATATGCGCGCCAGGCCCTTGCTAAGTGGCAGTTCCGTCCCGGTACCAAGAACGGCACCGCCGTCGATCTGGAAACCATCGTTCAGATACCATTCATATCCAAAGCGCCGTTTTAAGTCAGGGAACTATAGATCTAGAAAAACAGTTCTAGAAAAAAGAAGCCTTGTCATTCCGAGCGCAGCGAGGAACCTGCTTTTCGCCCGCACCACCACTACTCCCGGCATTCCACCACCACTGCCCGCAACTTGTCATTCCGAGCGCAGCGAGGAACCCCTATCGCCACCACAGTGACGACGCAGGCAGACCTGCACGGTGATTTTGATGTCGTTCACGTTTTCGCGTTCCGCCAAGCCTCGGGTTATTTACGCCGAAGCAAGCTCTTTCGACTTTGCAACGGACTGCGGAAAGGGCCGGACTTTCGGCTGTTTCGCGGTCTTTGCGTGCCAAAGATCGTAATTGAGTTGCAGCTTCAGCCAGAACTCGGGTGATGTGTGCGGCATAGCCTTGGATAGCCGGAGAGCCATGTTCGCCGAGATGCCCGCGTGCCCGTTGAGGATTCGAGAGAGCTGCGTTCTCGTGACCCCTAAGCGCCTTGCGGCCTCGGCCACACTCATCTTCCCCAAGCCTTCCCTGAGCACTTCCCCCGGATGTGCAGGATTAAAGATCATAGTCCCTCCTAATGTCCTACTCCGCCGCAACCGCCCGCGTCTCGGCCGCCAGGTACTCGTAGATTTCCGCGTTCGTGCACACTTCGTAGTAGTGCCGGTCCGTCCAGTTCTTCAGATGGAAGTCGCGCGCATCGACGTGTGCGATCCTGGATTCGCGGATCACGAGATTATGGAACATGCCCGCTCCGACCGGAACGACGCCGCTATAAAGTCGCACCGTTTCCTCGTCCCACAGCGCCGGCAGCGGAGCGTCGCGCGCCTGCAATGAAATCTCTTGTGAAAGCTTTTTGAACGCGCCTTCCTGCAGGTTGATGCCGCCGATATTGAACCGCATCAGAAACTCTTCCGGCTGGCCCGCCGTATCGGCGTCGTCGATCGTCTGGAAGCAGAAGACGTTGAACAGGCTCTCCACCCCGGCAAACAGCTTGCGCGCGCTGCGGCTGCATGAAGAAAGACGATCGCTCTCGTTCAGCGCCGGTGAAATCATGATCTGCGCGGTGCCGTCCATCAGGTACATCGGCTCCGAATCCTGGTAGCAGATGCCGATTCCCAATTCCAGCGTCGGCAGTCCGGACTGCTGCGATTTTTCGTTGTACCCCCGCACGATCTCGATCATCTCTCTCGCCAGCACGCATGTCCGGGCCACCCCGAACGGAGCCTCGCCCTCCCGTTCGAACAGTGCCAGGATCACCGCATCGCCTTCAATGAACAACTTCGTGGCACGATACTTCTCCAGCAGCTTGTTCACCGGCTCATAAAAATTCATGCTGAAATACGACGCGGGATTCAAACCGCGCTCGAACAGTGTGCGCGTCAGCGTGCTCGAATCGCGAATATCGGCCTTGAGCACGATATGGTTCAGCACTTTGGCGCCAGCCGGTGTTTGCTCCTCGGCCAGCAGAAACTCGTAAAGACTGTGATTGATCGACGACAGTTCGCGCAGCTTCTCGCCGGCAATCAAGTTCACTCCGTCCAGCGCGGCGGTCACCGCCTCCAGTCGCCGCAAGTCGCGGTGATAACGCATCACGTCCTTCAGGTACCGCGCGGCAATCCTCGACCGCTCCGCGCCCTTGCAGCCCGCCACCCGCAGCGCCGCCTCGTAGAGTCGATCTTCCGACATCCGCCCGTGCTGTTCCAGGTACATCCGCACGCGCTTTCGCTCTTCGCGCGAGATCAGCGCGTGCTTCAACTGTTGCGGGTTGATCGGCGGCGAATACTCGCCCAGGAGCGCCGGCACCTCGTATGACGCGACCGCGTAATTCAACAGCCCTTCCTTCTCCAGCAGCGCCGTCCACTCGTTCAGCAGTTGTTCCTGGCATTTCCCTTTTTCTGTGGCAACGTCCGGCGCGCCCCCCGCAAACAATTCATCGGCGTTTTCGGGGACCGTCAGCAGGCCCTCGACCGCCTCTTCATCACCGCCATCCGCCAGTCCCGTCGTCCCCAGAAACACGCGCGCCAATTGCAGCACGGGATTCAGCCGGTCAGGGTCGCGCTCGTAGTTGCCCAGGATCACGTACAACTCGGCATTGATAAAGTCGTCGCGCGGGCTCTCGGCAAACAGCAAACGGTTGTGCAGCAGTTCGTAGCTCGACTCTTCGGCCTCGCCAAATAGCGAACGCCGCGTCAGCGACAGGGCGCCTTTTTCTACTTCAAGCAGCGTCTGAAAAAGCTCCTGCCCCACTTTTCGCAGAATGGACTTCTTCTCCACCTGGAACTTCGCTATCCGCTCTCGCAGTTGGATGGTCGCGGCAGCGCCCTGTTGCCGCGGCCCCTCGTAGGTCTTCAACTTCGCGCGCAGCTTCTCCATCAGGCCGTTGAATTCCGCCAGCATCTCCGAGCGGAGAAACTTGACGATCGCCAGCCGTGCCAGCAGGTCGATCGACGCATTGGATTGCCCTTTCGCGCGGTTCAACGAGGCCAGTTGGAGCTCGGTTAGCAGTCCCGCAAAATCCGGCGCATCCGCCTTTGTTTCCGCCTTCGCCGGCATCCGTTGCGGACGCGTCCGCACCTCCAGCAGAAACTCTTCGATGGCGCCACGTGTTGCTATCAAACGTGAAACGTGCGCCCGCGCCGCCTCCACGAAACGCGGGCTGAGCGACACATCGACCCGAACGTTATCGATGCCCGTTTGCAGCCCTTCCATCTCCAGCGCGGGCGCATACGACGACAGTTTCATCTGCCGAGAGCACGCGCTCAAATCGCCGCGCTTTTGCCGAAATGGGAATGAAGCCATTCGCGTAAATCCTTGAATTAAATTAACAATGCGAGAAAATGCGACCCGTCACGGCTGAACCGTTCCGCGCCGAGCGTACCACGAGAGCAGCGCGCCTTAAAAGTTACCTTCAGGCAGCTTCCCTTGGTTACCCACTGACAAAAACACGGATCAAACGGATGTCATGTCTTTGCGAATCCATGTTCATCCGTTCGATCCGTGTTTTCTTTTCTTGCTTTGGTGGTTGCTTGGTGCCCCACGTTCGCGAATCATCCGTCCAATCCGTGTTTCTCTTTGCTTATTCCGCAGCCGAGGTCTTCCGCGCCGCCTCAAACTCATCGCCCGCGCGCCATTGCACCTCCTGGGTCCAGTTCGCGGCTTTCCATCCGAGTGCTACGCCGAACCGGGCCATCCTTGCCACACCGGCGAAGTCCCAGTCGTTATGGAACTCGTCGCTCGGTTGGTGGTAGTGGTTCTTGGTGTAATCGTCCTCGAAATTCTTGCCGTACTCCCGCGGCTTGCCCTCGAACTTCGCCCCTTCGTTCAGCGAGAACGCCGGAATTCCTACTCTCGACAGGCTGAAGTGGTCCGAGCGGTAGTAATGTCCCGCCCCCGGATTATCGTCCGGCACGATCGCCATCTTGAACTCCTTCACCGTCTGCTCGACCGTCGGATAGAACGTGTTCCTCTCCGCGCCCGTCACGCTCAATTCCTGCGGCAGGCCTATCGGAGCAAGTCCGTCAAAGTTCAATGCCAGGCTGATGTTTCTGGCCGGAATCGGCGGGTGCATTCCCAGATACTCCGACCCGAGCAAACCCTGCTCCTCTGCCGTCACCGCCGCGACGATGATCGACCGCTTCGGCTTGATCGGATTCGCCGCGAACGCACGCCCGATCTCCACGATCACCCCAACGCCCGTCCCATTGTCGATCGCGCCGTTGTAGATGTTGTCCCCAGGCTGATCCGGATGAATCCCCAAGTGGTCCCAGTGCGCCGTGTAAAGCACGGCCTGGTCCTTCAGCTTCGGATCAACTCCCGGCACGACCCCAATCACGTTATACGAATCGTAAGGATGCACCTTGGTGACGATGTGCGCCTTTATCCTGATCGGCATCGGAATCGGCTTGAAGTCGCGTGAACTCGCCATCGCGATCAGCTCGTCGATGTTCTTGCCAATCGTCTTCGCCATCTGGTCGGCAACGGGCAATTGGATCCACGACGCCATCTTCAACTTCGGCTTCGCGCTCTCGCGCAGATAAGACTTCTCACCCGTATTGGACGTCTCCACCACATTCCAGCCGTAGCTGGCCATGTCCGTGCGGTGAATCACCAGCGCGCCCACAGCGCCCTTGCGCGCCGCTTCCTCGAACTTATACGTCCAACGTCCGTAGTACGTCAGCGCCTTGCCGGCAAAGAAGTTCGGATCGTCCGACGGAGGCTCGTTCACCAGCATCAGCAGCACTTTGCCCTTCACGTCCACGCCCTTGTAGTCGTCCCACTTGTACTCCGGCGCCTCGATCCCGTATCCGACGAAGACCACCGGGGCGTCGATGTCCACCTCCGGCTCCGCTGTTTCGTCATACGCGGTAATCTCTTTTGCGTACTGCACCTTGACCGGCGCGCCCTTCAGCGGCACGTATTCAAACGTGCTCTGCGGCAGTGTGGTCAGCCCGACCAGCGGCACCTTTTGCAGGTACGTCCCGTTATCGCCCGCCGGCCTCAGATGGTTCTGCATGAACTCCGCGGCGACGTACTGCGCGGCAATGCTCCCGCCCCGCTGTCCCGGCCCGCGACCTTCCAACAAATCGTCAGACAAAAACTTCACGTGCGCGCGAATCTGCTCCGGATCAATCAGCTTCAGCGACTCGCTTCCCGCCGCCGGCATCGCAGCCACCGCACCGTTCGCTGCCACGGATGAATGTTTCTTCTGTGCGCCCGCCAGCAGCGCAACCGACACCATCAACAACGACAAGACAATCGCAGCCCTCTTCCGCATCGCAGGCATCTCCTGTGCTCAATGAGCGTAAGCTGTTCCGAAACTCAGTATTGTAGAACAGGGACTAGGGAATAGGGGCAAGGGAATAGGATAGAAGTTCCTCTTCGCGAGAGATATTTGCGAAAGCAAGGCGCGGGTCGAGGGACAAAGGAATAGGAGAACAGAAGTTGAATTGCAGTTCCCTGGTCCCTGGCCCCTAACCCCTCAGCACCTGTTCTTCCGCGCCCGGCGGACTCAGTTCAGCGACCCTCAACCAGGTCTGAACTCCGGCACGTCTTCACCCGGCTTAAAAATCGCTGCCACGTTCGCCTGCGCCGACTCTGCGCAGCGTTCGCGAAAGTTCTTCCATGTCAGCCCGCGACCATCCAACGATCGACTGCTCAATCTCGCCAGCCGGCGATACACAGAAGATCGTGGGGACGTTCGTCAGCCCATAAGCATTCGACGCTAAATATTTCTTCGGATCATCCAGCGCCACCGGGAACGTGATGCCGAATTCCTTCACGAACAACGCCGTATTCTTCGCATCGCCCTGGCTGACGCCAATAATCGTGACGTTCTTGCCTTTGTACGCCTGGTGCAGCCGCTCGACGTACGGAAACGCGAACTGGCAGACCGGACAACTGATCGTGAAAAACGCCAGCACCACCGGCCCCCGCTTCAGCGCGTCGTGCAGCGAAAAACTCCCGCCATTCAAAGTCGGCAACGCAAAATCCGGCGCCACCTTCCCCACCGTCAAAGCTGGCATATCAACCCCTTATTTGTGATTTGTTGATTTGGTGAGTGACGATTGCACAGCCGTGCCGGATGCAACTCAATCGTCACTCACCAAATCACCAACTCGTCAATTTCTCTCGTCACTCACCAAATCACCAACTCGTCAATTTCCTATTCGATGATCCCCGCCTTCAACAGGATTTTACGCGTCACTCCCGTAAGCGCAAGCCGCGATGCTCGCCCATATTGGACCCACTCTCCACCCGTATCGCGCGGTTCGCCCTTACGCACCACCACAATGCTGTAATCGGTATCGGTAATTGAATGACGCACCTCAAAGAGATGTTCGCCTGGACGCATGTCATCCTTCTGCGGCTCCGGCAGCTCCCACATTCCTGCCATCTGCGAAGCGTTCTCCGATCTCCTGATCAAATACACCTGCCGTTTTTTCGTGGCAAGCACATAGCTGACTTCCATCTTTTTTCGCGCCAGCCGCTTCGATCCCTTCACCGGACCTTGCGTTCTGCAATGCCCAGCCACCGGACACTCCCCGCACAACGGTCGCGCCGGCACGCAGACGGTCGCACCCAGTTCCATCATCGCCTGATTAAAATCCCCGGGCCTCTCGGGACTCAGCAATCGCTGCGCCATCTCCCAAGCGTTTGGGTACCCCACGTTCGCGAAGCTAACGTGGGATTCATCACGATACTCTTCGTGCCCCACGTTCGCGAGGCTAACGTGGGATTTATCACCCAGCACCCGACCCACCACTCTCTCCACATTCCCGTCCACCACCGCGCACTTTTCGCCGAATGAAATACTGGCAATAGCCGCCGCCGTGTACCGCCCGATTCCCGGCAGCTTTCGCCATTCTTCAGCGGTGCTTGGAAACACTCCACGATATTGTCGTACTACGATCTTAGCCGCCGCGTGCAATCCTCGCGCTCGGCGGTAGTAGCCCAACCCGCTCCATGCCGCGAGCACGCTTTCTTCCCTGGCGCGGGCCAGCGTGCCAACGTCCGGGAACCTCGCGAGAAACCGCGGATAGTAGTTCGCGACCACGGCCACCCGCGTCTGTTGCAGCATGATCTCCGACACCCACACACGATATGGATCCGCGTCCTCACGCCACGGCAGGTCGCGCTTGTTCTCGTCGAACCACCGAAGAAGTTTCTTACGAAAATCGGCCGCCCCACGAACCTTGTCATCCTGAGCCGCAGGCGAAGGACCCATGCACTTCGTTCGCACCACCACTGCCGCCTCCCATTCGCCACCCCCTCCAAATCTCGTCATCCTGAGCCGTAGGCGAAGGACCCATGCATTTCGTTCGCGCCACCACTGCCGCCCCATTCGCCACCACCGCCTAAATCTCGTCATCCTGAGCCGTTGGCGAAGGACCCATGCACTTCGTTCGCGCCACCACTAACCTTCCCTTCACCACCATCCCGCACCGTGATAATCCCACAACATGCGATAATACAAAACAGCATCTATTCTCGTTAAAGGAGAATACGATCCATCGTGCATCGTCTCAGCCTTGCAGTAATTCTGTCAGCTCTCCTTGTTTCTTGTGGTGGAGGTTCCAGCCCCTCTGCCACCTGCGCCGCCCCAAGCGCTCTGACCGTACCATCCACCGGCACGGCTACCGTCGCATTCGTTCCCGCCCTTGCGCCGAACGTCCAGTCCCTCGTCTCGGCGATTGGCAACGCCGCCGTCGTTAACACCGCCATCGGCTCTTCAACACCGGTCACCGTGACGTCGGGCGCAACAGCCCCCAACATCAACATAACTCTTCCCGCACCCGCGGCTTCACCAACGTTGAACGCTAAAATGATCGGTGCCGCTGTCCCTGCCGTTTCCGGATCAACCTCGATTACCTTGGCCAATGCCCCTGCCGTGATTCACCTCAGCTCCGTTCCAACTTCTGGTTCGAACGCCGGCCAAATGATCGTCGCACTAACTGGGGACGGCATGACCACCGGGACCTCACCCACCGTGCTCATTACCGCCGTGGCGATTTCCGGCCCGAGCGATATCACGGTCGGCGCGCCGACTTCGCTGACGGGCGGCGGTGGCATCGGTTTTCGCATCGCTCTCGCAAGTTCCACCGCGACCGGCGCTCGCACCGTTTTTCTGAAAGACGCCCAAAATGACATCACCGCATACACTGGCGGCTTGGAGATACTGCCCTGAAGAACACTATCCGCATCGTCGCTCTCGTGCTCTTGGCGGCATGTCTGAGTTGGGCCACAACCGTCCGGCCCATGTCCATTGACCGGCTCGCGCAATTCGCCTCCGACATCGTCGAGGCCCGCGTCACCCAGACCTGGTCTGAATGGGACGCGCAGCACACGCGCATCTACACGTACACAACCCTCACCGTCACCCGCAGCCTGAAGGGTTCGCAAAGTTCCACCGTGCTCGTCAAGCAACCCGGCGGCACAAAGGACGGCACCACCGAAGTCGTGTACGGTGTACGCCACTTTCGTCCCGGCGAGGACGCCGTTCTTTTCCTCGAACCCAGCCGCGACAACGATGGCGCCATGCGTGTCGTTGGCCTGATGCAGGGCAACTTTCTCGTTTTTAATTCCGCCGGTGAACGCAAAGTCAGCAACGGCGTGCCCAACGTCACCACGCTCGATTCCAACGGCCAGCTCACGCCCTACACTGGAGCGCACATGACTTTGCAGGAGATCGAGTCTCGCGTCACCAAGGCGGTGGGCCAATGAGAAAGCGCAATTTGATCCTCGCCTTCGTCCCCCTTCTCCTTATCGCCGTCGCGCTACTCTACACCGTCCCGGCATCTTCAACATTGCCGGAGTACGCCACCAAATCGACCGTCGTCCACTGGACCTTGGCCCCGACCTGGCGAATCAACACAAGTATTGGCGCCAACATACTGGGCACCGCTGATCCGACCTCTATAATCGCCGCCGCGTTCAATTCCTGGAAAATCGCTCCTAACATCAGCGGAATAGTCTCCGGAACTGCGCAAGGCCCGAACACAACAATTTCCGCCCACGCTCAGGACGGCACCAATCTCATCTGCTTTGTTTGCTGTAGCAATGATTTCGGTTCCGGTGGCGACACCCTGGCCATCACCTACACGTCATTCGACTCTTCTTCCGGGATAATCTCTGACGCCGATATCCTCTTCAATCCCGCCGACGACCTCTTGGCAAATGGCGCCGTCTGCCCCACCGGCAAGATCTGCGGCGATCTGCAGACAATCGCCACTCACGAAATCGGCCACTTTTACGGCTTGGATCACTCCGCCGTCACCAGCGCCGTCATGTACCCCTTCGCCCCCAGTTCCCAACTCAATCTCTCGGCAGACGACGTGGCGGGCATCTCCAACACTTATCCCGGAACGCAGACGTTCTCGACCGGCAAAATCTCCGGCCAGATCACCAATACCGGTGCGACCGGACTCTGTGGCATCCACGTTTTTGCCGATTCCAACACGCTCGCTTCTGGCTATCCAAGCCCCGTCCGCAAGACCCCCATCGGTGCCATGACTCTGTCGGACGGTACCTATACCATCACCGGACTGCCGCCTGACGTTTACACCGTCAGCGCCGAACCCCTCGACGGCCCCGTCGATTTCACCAACGTACCCCGATACGCCACCACCATCTGTGGCTCTTCTACACCGTCCGCCAACTTCACCACGCGCCAGTTCTGACGCACAGAGTAGCTCCTGTGCCCCGAGTAGCAGGACGCCGAGTAGCGCCCGCGTCCCGCCGGCTGTAGCGTGGGCGCCCCGCCCACGCTGTTTTTGTCCCCAGATACTGCCCCTAATTGCCGCAGCATCAATCATTTACCAATGCATCCCGCCCTCCCGCCCCACCATCTGACTATTAAATCCAATTAAGCAAAACGATGGAGGTGTGTGTGAGGAATTTCTTTGCGATCGCAGGCGGGCTGCTGTTAGGAAGCTGCGTCGCGTTGGCCCAGGCTGGCGGGGCAGCAGGAGCCGGAGCTGGTAGTGCCGGGACAGCCGGCAGTGCTGGCGCAGGCTCGACCGGCACAACCGGCATCGGTAGCGTTGGCTCGACCGGTATCGGTAGCGTTGGCTCAACCGGCACAAGCGGCATCGGACAGACTGGCACCACCGGAACAGGGGCAGGAACGTTGTCCGCCCCTGGCAGCGTAGCGACTGGCGTTGGCTCAGTCGGCAGCACCGGGACCACTGGCACAACCGGTACCGGAACCACGGGAACCGGTGCGACCGGGACTGGAATAGGAACGACCGGAACCACCGGAACCGGCACGTCTAACACGATGGGAACCGGCACAACCGGAATGGGCACGACTGGCATAGGAACGACCGGAACCACTCCGGGCGTAGGCAGCGGAACCGCAACTGTCCCCGGCACTGGGACTGTTAACACCGTGCCCAGCACCGGAACAACTTCCACCAATCCGGCCACCGGCACGGGCGTCGAAACGACGGGAACCGGTACCGGGATCGGCACTACGGGAACTGGTACGACTTCAACTCCGGGAAGCTCGTCGCCTACCGGAACCGGCGTTCCGACCACGACTCCAGGGACGGGTGCCGGCAGCACCGTTCCCCCGCAGTAACTTGACACCCAGATCCTGACATTTGACCTAAGCAGGGCAGCCGAAGAGCTGCCCTTTTTTTCTTTCTTTTAGCGGAAATGTCTTGTATCCGCACGCCTGCTTCGCTACCTTCGAGACGCCCGAAACCTCTTCTCGGACGCAGAACAACATCTAACTACCACAGCTTGATCAGAATAACTGTTCCTTGATCTAACAGTGGCTGTTGAAAGGACCGCATGAGGCGGCACTTCACTGTCGGAACCCTGTCGCTGATGCTCTTCGTTGCATTGCTCGCAACCGCCGAGGCGCAATCCGCACTGCCTCCACACGCGCCAAATGGCTCGTCGGCGGACCCGGCGGAGAAAGAACCAAAGCAAACAGATGCCGTCAAGCAGCAGGAACCCCAGCTGCCCGATACGCCCTCGGCCGTCACTCCCCTCACCTCCCACCAGAAGTTCGAGACGTTCGTCAAGCGTACCTACTCGCCCTACACCTTCGTCTCAGCCGCCTACGGCGCCACTTGGGCCCAGGCAATGGGAGATTGGCCTACCTACGGCGGAGGCATGCAAGGCTGGGGTAAGCGCTTCGGCGCCACCATGGCAAACACCGAAGGCCGCATGTTTTTCAACAGCTTCCTCTTCCCCGTCGTTTTTCATCAGGACCCCCGCTACTTCAGTTCGGCCAAGCAAGGCTTCTTCCCGCGCGCCTGGTACGCGGCGACCCGTGTAGCTGTCGGCCGCGGCGATGCCGGCAACAGCATGTTCAACTACTCGGAGTTCCTCAGCGTACTGGTCATGAGTTCGGTTCAAAATTCCTACTATCCTCAACGCGATCGCGGCCTTGACGAAACCTTGAACCGCTTCGCGGGCGGATTAGGCTCCGATGCCACTGGAGCTCTTCTGAAAGAGTTTTCGCCCGACTTGAAACGTTTCGCCCGGAAAATTGTCCCCAAGCGCGCCCAGACGATGGAGCAAAAAATGGAACAGAAGATTCCCGAGCCGGTCCGCAAGATGACTACTCCGCCCGCGCCATAGAAGCACCTGCCGTTCCCGAAACCCATTTTGGAACCGTCATTTCGCCCCTGCCCCCTAACCCCTAGCCCCTAACCCCCTAGCCCCTGTTCTTTCACACTTTCGTCACACCCCGCGCGGCCACAAATATGTACAATTGAGAGCAGCTCAAAATCTCCAGGAGGACCAGCGCTTTGAACTCTGTAGCCGTGTTGACCAGCGGAGGGGATGCCCCCGGCATGAATGCCGCGATCCGGGCCGTCGTGCGTACGGGAACCGAGCGTGGCTGGAAGATGTACGGCGTCCGCCAGGGCTATGCCGGACTGATGGCCGGCAACTTCATCCCCATGGGCGCCCGCGAAGTCGCCGGCATCGTTCAGAAGGGGGGCACCATGCTGGGCAGCGCGCGCTCTCCTGAGTTTCGCACCGAAGAAGGCCGCATCAAGGCCGTCCGCGAACTCCATCAAGCCGGCATCGACGCCCTCGTCGTCATCGGCGGCAATGGATCACAGACCGGAGCACAGGCCCTCGACCAGATGGGCTTCCCGGTCGTCGGTATCGCGTCCACCATCGACAACGATCTTTACGGCTCCGAAATCACCATCGGCGTGGACACCGCGCTCAACATCGCGCTCGAAGCCATCGACCGCCTCAAAGTGACCGCCTCGTCGCACCAGCGAGCCATGCTCCTCGAGGTCATGGGACGCGATTGCGGTTACCTCGCGCTGATGGCGGCCATCACCGGAGGCGCCGAAGCCGTCGCCATCCCCGAGGTCGATACCGACCCCGAATGTATCGCGTCCGAAATTCGCGACGCCTACCGCCGCGGCAAGCCCCACGCCATCGTGGTCGTAGCCGAAGGCGCCAAGTACGACGCCGAGAAACTCGCGCACTACTTCAAGGAGCACGAGGAACGACTGGGCTTCGACCTGCGCGTCACCATCCTCGGCCACGTTCAGCGCGGAGGCACTCCGACCTTCGCCGACCGTATGCTCGCCACCCGCCTCGGCTCCGCGGCGATTGATTGCCTCGCCAATGCCACCAGTGGCGTGCTAGTCGGCCTCAACAAGGGCGCGATCACGACCACGCCGCTCGACAAAGTCGTCGTCAGCAAGAAGCCGATCGAAATGGAGCTAATGAGGCTCGCCAACGTCCTGGCCAAGTAAAAACCGAGGCACCGCCTCTAACGTAGCGCCGGCGTCCCCCGGCTGTCGCGTGGACGTCTCGTCCACGCGACCATACCTCGCCACAAATCCACTAACTGCTAAGAGCTAAGAGCTAACAATCTAAAGCTAATTCTCTACTTATTCTGGACAAGAATAGATGGGGGTGCCACACCCTTCCCCTCTAGGGGAGGGTGCGAATCGACACAATGTCGCTATTGAATGTTGCAAGCCGATCACGACAGATATGAGGCACCGTCAAAGCTAAATAGAGATGTGGGCCACCAGCCGTGGACTCATGATTCGAGGAATCGAACCAGCTTACAAATGGCTTTCTGCTCGTGTTTGCTAATTTCGCATTCCCAGACAACAGCGACGCTCCAACCGCATCGGCGCAAAGCGCCCCTACTGACCAAGTCGCGCTGCTTATTTCTTTCCAGCTTAGGAATCCAATAACTCTTACGTGTTTTGGGAAGCCGTCCGTCCATGCAGTTCTTGTGCTGATGCCAGAAACAGCCGTGAACCAAGATGGCCTTTCTGCGAGACGGAAAAACAATGTCTGGGCAGCCGGGCAGGTCGCGGCGGTTTACTCGAAATCGATAGCCCAGTCTGTGCAGCACAGAACGTACCGCAAGCTCCGGTTTCGTGTTCTTGTTGCGTATCCGCCGCATATTTTCGCTGCGCAGATTCGAAGATATTTTATCCATTCTTCAATTCTATGATCCGAAGAAAGAGGCCCTGCTAATCATTCGTTTGGGAGGCTTATCCACTCATCCATTCCAATATCATAGCCGCGAGCCTCAACAACGCCTCACGATCATATCGGCCACACAATACAAGTAGGTTTTCTTTTAGCAATTGTTTCTTAGCATCCCGTGCGCGCTTTGCCGGATCTTGCTGTTGCGCCAGTGCTTCAAGGTCAACCCTGAAGATTTTTTCCTTTTGCACTAATCTGAATAGCTGCATGATTCGAGCTTGACCGGGACTGCGTTGCCCAATGCCAGGTGGACTCCAAATCTGAGCTACAGTTGCAGCCGGAAGTCGTAAGAAGATGCTAACTGGCATCTCCCCATCACGAATGATCCAATGAATTCGGCGCACTCCTTCGGCGGATATCGTATGCTTCTGGTCGCGGTTGGGGCGGTTCAACAAATCGCTATTTGTACGGATTAAGCCCATGCAGTAGGTTCGTGAAACTTCGGAGATCGATGTCAATAAACAGATATGCCCCACTGCCTCGGGTGGAATCATCCAGTTGTTTCCGATCGTGTTCTTGATATCCACCTCGACGCCGGCAATCAAAGTGTCCAGCGTTTCCCCCTCTCGATTGCCGAATAGCTCGCGCACAAGTGCGATTTCCACCTGGGTGCCGATGTGCGCCTTTTCTTGGCGTGTCAACTGCTGAATCGAATATCGTCCGGTTCTGTGGCCGTGAATCACGTCATCCACTGCCCCTCGAATGACTTTCGCAGTCGTTCTGGCCAAGTCTGGTATTGCTTGGATGCAGTTAACTACAGCTTTGAGTTCCGCGTCTTCTGGGCGACCGTTTCGGGAATGGGTTCGTTTTGGGAATGTGACATGCGCCACAAATGTAGGCGCGCGTGCTGCTGCTGTCAATAAGAAGCAAGGTCTTCGCAAGCAAGTCTTTTCAACGAGGATCACACGGCCGTGTATGCAATCGCGTTGTGTGTTTTGGCTAGGGCGCGGGTGATTGCCATTGCGACAGCCCGCGCAACAGGGGGAGGAAACGCGTTTCCAACTTGTCTATAGGCCGCAGTCTTCCCGCCGGAAAAAACCCAATCATCGGGAAAACCTTGCAGACGAGCGACCATTCGCACGGTGAGGCGCGGCATGCCAACAAAATCCACGGGAGGAGCTTCGTCCGCAATTCCAAGACCGTCAACATTGAGGCTTGCCCAAGCTTTCTTTGCGCGGGTCGGGCCAAGGTCTGGCCCGCCATGCTTTTTGCTGCCTCCCACTACAGTTGGTGCGATTTCGTTCGCCCGCTCCCTCCAGAGTTTGGCACCTTTCCACCCCTTTGCCGCAATAAGGTCATATAAAACCTCGCCAACAGTCACTGGCCTTTCAGTGCAAGAATCAGGCCATTTGAAGTACCCTGCGTACCGCTTCTGCAATGCGACGAAAACGACTCTCGGGCGCAACTGCGGAACTCCGTAGTCGCAAGCATTTAGCAACTTCCAATCGGTAACGTATCCAAGCTTGCTGAGCCTACCCTTGATGTAGGTACGATAATCTTCAAAGACGGCGTCCAGAATACCGCGAACGTTTTCAATCATCACCGCACGTGGACGCACTTCGTCGATGATGCGAATCGCCGCGGGAAAAAGGTTCCTTTCGTCATCTTTCCCCAGCTGTTTACCAGCTACAGAGAATGGGGGACAGGGCAATCCGCCTGTGACGAAATCCACGCCACGAAATTGCGTGGCATCGAAACCGCAAACATCGGCCTGAACAACATTCCACTTCGGACGGTTGTAACGGAGAGTCCTGCAAGCGTGGCTGTCTATTTCAACAAGTCCAACGTGCTCGATTCCAGCCTGATCGAGTCCGAGCGCTTGCCCTCCTGCACCTGCACAAAGTTCGAGAGTCGTAAGTGGAATCATCTGATTAGCGCTCCTCAACAGCAAAACAGAGCTGCCTTTAGAAAATGCACAATTCTCAGCCGGTTTTCAACTTAAATTATTCTAATTGTGGAGCTTCGGATGCCGGGTGCCCTTCGATAAGAGCGAAGGCTTTGTCAAGGACAGAAATGTCCTGTCCGGTGTTTGTGACACCCCCACCAATACCCTTCGTGTGCCTCTTGACACACTACATTATTAAAGAACAACATATCCCATCATATGGTGGTTCCACTTCCACTTATAAACCCACACACGGACGCCGTTAGACCTGTCAAGAGCGATTTCGCGGCCTTTTTCCCGTAACCTGTTCAATCCACGGCAAATATAAACTTCTCGGTCGTGTCGGGTTTTGCCTATCAAAACTGCTACTCTGAATGTAGGTGGTGCATTAAAAAACACGTCTAAAGTTTGAAGCCTTCAGAGCTTGACCACGGCCGCAGGAAGCCGCAGATGTTTACCAACAGTGAAACTGCGAAACTTGAAACTCTGAAACTTGAAACTGGCTTCAACCCAGTCAGTAACCGGACGTAAGTCCTTTAGAAGTTCATTGCCACATTACAGGCAGGGGAGGGGTAGCGGAGGTAATTAGAAAGTAACAAAGCTAACGTGGGAGCATACCCGGCGCGTTCGACAACAGGCCACTCTCCGGTTTTCCGGTGTCTTTCGGTCCCCACGTGTAGTACAGGCCAAGGTACCCGATCGTATGCCGCTCCCCAGCCACGGTGTGCCCGCCCATGAAGAGGATGCTAAGGCCTTTCTTCGGCAGGTTCCAATAGCCGCCTGCGTCAATGAACGTGGTTTCGCGTGAACTGATTTGCTGGGCCTGTTGCGAGAAGATTTCCGTGCCAAGCGTGACGTGCTTATTGAGATCGCGCTGGACGAGCCATCCGGCGTACGCCGAGTCTTTAGCGCCGGGAGCGTTATTGATCTGGTATCCAGCTCCGCCATAAGTGGTCCAGGGTCCGAAGCTTTTTTGCAGCCATAGAGGCAGTTTGGCCCAGACTTGTCCGTTGCCCAGACCGAGCTGGCTGTTGCCGGTGGGCAGTTCGAGAAACGGGAATACGCCGATCATGGGACGCTTTTTGGTCTCCTGCACGAAACGGTATTTCGCGCCCAGCTCGACGTCGCCGATTCCGTAATTGCCGTCCGGACTGAGGTACGCCAGCGGCACGATTATGTGGAGCTGCAGATTGGGTGCCGCTCCCATGTTGAATTCGAATGCTGGAACCATTGAGAAAGTTAAGCCGCTGGAGTGATCGGTCGTGCCGAACAAGTATGCTTCGTAGTGGTGGAAGTCCACCGGTTGCGGATCATCCGTCTGAAATGGCGGCCCGGCATATGCAGCGGAGCTGAACGTAACGACACCCAAAAACAGCAGCAGCCAGCGTTTCATCGGAACCATCATAACCGCGTCCGCACGTTCACTTCCCCTTTTTCGTCAACACAATGCAGCGTGATCTACATCACCGCTTACTGTGACATCTCGCCGCTAACCGCAAATTTCACTCCATTCGAAGAATCCCAATTCTATCTCGAACCTCCGCTGCGGTTTAATTGATTGAACTGACGTGTGGGACCGACGTGTCTCCGAACGTTGTGGGGTGAAATGCATAAGCCTGTTAAATACCTGGAAAAGGTGTTCACTTCGTCCGCTGGCGTTGCGTGGCTGGCTTTTGAGCGACTCAACCGCATCACACCGAATCCGTCATTCACACCCAAGTGGTCGGAGAAGCCGCTGCTCAAATCCTGGGAAAAGAAGAAGCCTCCGCTGGGCTGGCCGCGCGAAACCGATTCGCTCTGCCCGAAGTGCGTGCCCGAGATCCGCAAGAAGATTCTCGACGGCGAACTACCGGTCGACATCCTGAAGAACGAAAAGGTCGGCGAGGTGAAAGCTCAGGTCATCGAGCGCGACGGCAAGATCCTGATGGTGAAGGACTGCCCCGTTCACGGCCACTTCGAGGACGTAATGTCCATCGACCCCGTGATGTTCAAACACCTGGAAGAGAGTTTTCCCGGCCGCGACATCCGCGCCCACAACGACGCGCGCCTGCACAATCACGGCTCCAGCACCATCATCCATGGCCGCGGATCTGTCCTCACCGTCGATCTCACCAACCGCTGCAACATGATGTGCGATCCCTGCTTCATGGACGCCAACCAGGTCGGCTTCGTCCACGAACTCACCTTCGAGGACATTCAACAACTACTCGATAACGCCATCAGCATCAAGCCCAAGCGCCAGATGTCGGTGCAGTTTTCGGGCGGCGAACCCACGCTCTCGCCCTACTTCCTCGACGCCGTACGCTACGCCCGCAAGGTCGGCTACACCAGCGTGCAGGCCGCGACCAACGGCATCGAGTTCGCCAAGAGCAAAGAGTTCTGCCGCAAGGCCGCCGAAGCCGGATTACGTTATGCCTACCTCCAGTTTGACGGCATCGGCAACGCAGCCAATTCGCACCGCAAGGTCGGCAACCTGTTCGACGTAAAGCTGCGCGCCATCGAGAATCTCTACGAAGCCGGCGTTGACATCGTCCCGGTGACGACGATCATCAACGGCATCAATAACGAACAAGTCGGACGCATCATCCAGTTCGCGCTCGACAATCCCAAGATCATCCCGTTCCTCTCGTTCCAGCCGGTCTCGTTTACCGGACGCGACGAAGCCATCACCGACGAACGCCGCTACGCGCAACGCTACACGCTCTCTCATCTGGCCTACGACGTGAAAAACCAGTTGGCAATCGGCGAACCGCGCCGCGACTGGTTCCCGCTGTCGTTCATCAGCACGTTCAGCGACTGGTCCGACGTCGTCCACGGCCCGCAAGCCGATTGGGGACAGCTCAGTTGCGGTTGCCATCCCAACTGCGGCGTCGGCATGGCCATCATGGTTGACAAGCACACCAAGGAAGCCAAGCCCGTCACGGAGTTCCTGAATGGCGATCGCCTCGCCCGGGACATCATGAAGGTGAACGACGCCGGGCGCGGCCGCTTCCTCAGCGTCATCGGAATGGCATTGTCGCTGATGCGGAACTACGATCCGTTCAAGTCGCCAACCCACTTTAAGCTTGTCGATCTATTCAAGAAGTTCGACAAGACTTTCGGAGCGACCAAGAAGGCACAGCAGGGTGCCTACGGCAAAGTGAGCGGCGACCGCACCCTGGAGGACATCCAGAAGCGTCGCCAGGACCGCTGGAATTTCCTCTTCATCGCCGGCATGTGGTTCCAGGATCTGTTCAATTACGACTTCCGCCGCACCGAGCAATGCATCATTCCCTACGCAACGCAGGAAGGTGAGATATCGTTCTGCGCCTACAACACTGGCATCGGCTGGCGGGACATCATCGAAAAGATGCACATGACCGCCACCCTCACCAAGTGGTACGAGGAGCATGGACGCCACGAGATCTTCGCTGGGGGCAAAAAGGTCGGTATCGATAAGCCCGAACTTCAGCGCATCGAATTGAGAGACGAGATCGTCACCATCGAAGAGCAGCACGATCTGGATAAGCTCGGCATCGCGAAGACAGCGCGCGAGGAAAAGACCCGGGCCCGTGATGCCGCACTCAAGCATGCCGCCGAAAACGTCCGCATGGAGAAGCTCTACCGCGAGCACATTCTTGGCGAGAAACCTGCTCCCGAAGGCTTCGTGCCGCTTAACTCCATCGCCCCGCCTACTCAGAAGCGAGAAGCTCCAAAGAAGGAAGAGGAAGAGCCGGTATTAGGAGATTGATAAGGAAGTACCTGGTACTCAGTTGAAGGAAAGATTCAAGAGGGTTTGCCGTTGAGCCTTTCTCCCCCAACTGAGTACCGAATGCTGGGTACTGAATACTGCTTCTATCTGCCGTTCAGCTTGGATTTCCACCCACTCGGTCTTTTTTTGAGTTCGTACTCTCACCCTGCGTTACCATCGGAGTTTACAGGCTAAACTCTGGATACCAGTGTATCCAACGCAATCATCTCCAGGAACGTATTTCCAAGTAGCGAGGACATAATTCGTGAGCACTCAGACACTTGCGCCGGAAGAGATCACGTCGGCCACCAGCTCCGACTTCAAAGGTATTGATAGCAAACCGAACTTTGCCGACAACATGCGGCCTGAATTCAAGTTCATCCAGCCGGACACGACGCACACCGGATGGAAGGTCACGCCCGTCCAGAAGGGACTGCCCAAGCAAACGCAGTCGCTCTGCCCCGACTGCTCCAAGGTGATCGACGCGCGCCTGTTCGAAGAAGACGGCAAGGTCTTCATGGAAAAGAACTGCGCCGAGCACGGCGACTTCCGCGATCTCATCTATTCCGACGTGAAGCTCTATCTCAAGATGGAGAAGTGGCACTTCGGCGACAATCGCGGACTATCGAATCCCGCCATCCCGGACGCCAAGAATTGCCCCGACCAGTGCGGCCTGTGCTCGATGCATCAATCGCACACTGCGCTGGCAAACGTCGATCTGACGAACCGCTGTAACCTGACCTGCCCGGTCTGCTTCGCCAATGCGAACGCCGCTGGCACGCTCTACGAGCCCAGCTTCACCGAGATCCGCAAGATGCTCCAGGCGCTTCGCAACGAGCGCCCGGTGGCGGGCCGCGTGGTCCAGTTTTCCGGTGGCGAGCCCACCATCTACCCGCGCTTCTTCGACGTGCTGCGCCTGGCAAAAGAGATGGGATTCTCCCATATTCAGGCGGCGACCAACGGCATTATGCTGGGCGATCTTGAGTTCGCCCAGAAGGCCGCCGAGGCTGGCTTGCAGACGCTCTATCTCCAACTCGATGGCGTCACCGACGACGTTTACAAGCGCGTACGCGGCGAAGCATTGTTCGAGAAAAAAATGCAGTGCATCGAGAACTGCAAGAAGACGGGCATGAAGATCGTGTTCGTGCCGACGATCGTCAAGGGCGTCAACGATCACCAGATCGGCGACATCGTCAAGCTGGCCCTCGACAACATCGAGGTCATGAGCGGCATCAGCTTCCAGCCGGTCGCCTTCACCGGCCGCATCAACAAGAACGAGCTCTTGGAGAAGCGTTTCACCCAGGCCGACCTTGCGCACTGCGTCGCCGACCAGACCGGCCTCACCGACAAGTACAACGATTGGTTCCCGCTCGCTTGCGTTACGCCTTTCAGCAAACTGCTGGGCGCACTTCGCGGCGAGGAAGTACCAACCATGAGCTGCCATCCGCATTGCTCGCTGGGCACGTACCTCTTTGTCGACAAGAACAGCCGCACGGCGATTCCGGTCACGCGTTTCTTCGACGTCGGCAACGCGCTGCAGGATATGTATCAGCTTGCGGAGAAGCGTGAAGGCGGCAGCATCTTCGGTAAGTACGTCAACGAAAAATGGGGACAGGTGACCGCCCTCAACTCATTGCACAAACACTTCCACCAGGAATTTGCGCCTCCGGGACTGACCTTCACCAAGTTCCTGCAGACGCTGCAAGGCTTCACCGACAAATCCAAGGGCCGCAATGGACAGGATGGCGTGTACACATACCGCACGCTGCTCGTGGCCGGCATGCACTTCATGGATCATTACAACTACGACGTCGAACGCGTTCGCCGTTGCCTGATCCACTACGCCGCCCCCGACGGCCTGATCTATCCGTTCTGTGCGTATAACTCAGGCCCGACCTTCCGCGAAAAGATCGAAGCCAAGTATTCGATTCCGTTCGACCAGCAGGCCGAACTCACGCAGATCGGCGGAACCAAGTCGTAGGAAGCAGTTTCTAATTTCCGGTTTCTAGTTTCTAGTGCGGGGCACGGTGTTAATCGTGCTCCGCATTTCTTTCGCACGCGTTCGCCGTCATCCAAGCCCGAGCGCGGCACCAAAGTTGTCATCGTGAACGGAGCGCCGAAGGCGCGCAATGAAGGACCTCTGCATGCCCGGCGCTGACTACAGCGCCTCCGTCTTCGATGGGGCACCCCTCCCCCTCGGCGAAAACGTAAGTCGTAGAAAAACAGGGAGTTAACTACTCGATCTTCCTGCCATCAAAGCATAAACCGCTGGAATTAAACGACTTAGCTCATCGATATCAATTGCTGAAAACAAAGGACTTAGCAAATGGATACCCCGTCGATGCCATCGTCTTGAATGTCAAAGAAAGAATGCGTTATGCGAATTTCAGGATAGCGGCAATTTCAATTAGTCAAACATGCGCCGCCGAAAATTTACGAAATCGGAACAGGAATGCCGAATGATCCCGCTCAAGCCAATATGCCAATATGAATCCCCGCTCAAGCCAAAAGAAGGCTTGAACGGGGCACCATCAGTTCTTCTCATTCCCGTAAACCTGGGCCACCTGCCCAATATGAATCCCCGTTCAAGCCAAAAGAAGGCTTGAACGGGGCACCGTCAGTTCTTCTCATTCTCGTAAACCTGGGCCACCCGCCTTGTGCTTTTCAACTTAACTCAAGTGCTTGTCATTGCGAGCGCAGCGAGGAACCCCTCTCTCACCACGATCTTCGCTAGCAAGCCCGCAGCCTCTTCCTCACCAACTCCATCGCCCGCTCGATCACCTGCTCGATGGTCAGTCCGCTTGAGTCCAGAATAGCTGCGTCTTCGGCGGGAACCAGCGGTGAGGCCGCACGCGTGCTGTCGCGCTGGTCGCGCTGCCGCATCTCGGCGGCAATCTCTTCGGCTGGTTTGGACACCCCGAGTTTCTCCACGTTTTGCACGACGCGCCGCTGTGCGCGCACATCAGGATTGGCGTCGAGAAAAATCTTCACTTCCGCGTTGGGGAAAACTTTCGTCCCGATGTCGCGGCCTTCCATCACGACTCCGCCGCCGGCGCCCATCTCGCGCTGCCGGTCCACCATCCACACCCTGACCCTCGGATGTACGCTCACCCGCGAGGCTGCGTCCGAGACTTCCTGCGTCCGGATCGCCTCTGTAATCTCTTCGCCGTCGAGCAACACGCGGTTGCCATTCGGCGTGGGTTCGAGTTCGATGCGTGACTGGAGCGCCAGTTCGTACAGCGCGCCTTCTTCGTCCAGCGACACGCCGTGCTGAAGCGCCTTCAGTCCCAGCGCGCGATACATCGCACCGGTCTCCAGATTCGTGTACCCCAGCCGTTTCGCGAGCGCGGAAGCGATCGTGCTTTTCCCGGCTCCGGCCGGACCGTCAATGGCAATAATCAGTTTGCGTCGAGCGTCGGTCATGGCGTTCTCTTTGTTTATGAAGGGGATCATGGCTGGGGCCGCGGCTTGGGCCGTGGCGCGCGACCGGGCCGCCTTGCGATAGGCTGTGTTCTGGCGCGGTCCGCAGGCACGAACTTCGGCGGCGGCACCTGTAACATGGACCGGTTATCCACGTTGCTGAACTGCAATTCGCGCGCCGAGAGCAGCGCGTTGATCGCTTCGTTCACCTTCGAGCGCGGCACAAAGTTGCTGAAGAAGTCGCCAATCTCGTTCTGGTCGGCCGCCACGACGCAGTCGATATATTTCGACAGGAGTGCGGTGAGCGCCTCGGGGTTCGACATCTGTATGCCTTCGTGCACAAGCTCAGGCGCCCAGCGGTAGAGCGCGTCCCAGTATGCGCCTTCGTCCCTAACGTAATCGACGCGGGTAATGCGCAGCCGCGACCACAGCTCGTTGAGCGCCCTGTCGAGGGCGGCGGGACTGAGTTCGCCGCCAAGTTTTTCGCGCAACGTGTTTTTGTTGACCGCGCCTTCCTTGTGAATCAGATCGAAAACGTGGAGTGCGATCGTCGTGTATTCGGTGCGCTTGCCTGGTTTCGGCATCTGCTTCGGATTGCGGTCGCCCACCAATCCGTAAAAGAACGGAAACGCCGACGCGGAGATCAGAAAACTCGTCTCTCCAAAAAGGTTCGCCTCATAGGCGGACTTCTCGCGCAAAAGCCGCACCATCAACTCGGTCGCATCCTTCGCGCGCGGGTCGGAAAACGCCGTCTTCCACGTCGGCAAATTGCTGTCTTCACCGACGTAGGCGCCAATAAACGTGGGCACCAGCACCGCGGGCCGCACCGGGTACATGAGGCAAAAACCGACGGAGTCGATAAATTCGCGCGCGTCATCGAGCGTGCGAATCGGGCTGCCGTCGAGCCGCCACTTCTTGAGGCGTAGCTGATGTAGTTCCTGTTCTGTCATGAAAGAAAGTTCTCAGTTCTCAGTAGTCAGTTCTCAGAACAAGGTTCAAGGTTCTCAGTTCTCAGTTCTCAGTTCTCAGTAGTCAGTTCTCAGAACAAGGTTCAGCAGTTCTTCATCGCGGGCTGAGAACCGAGAACTAGCAACTGAGAACTGTTTCTAGGGCTGAGAACCGAGAACTAGCAACTGAGAACTGTTTCTAGATTCTTTTAAACGCGCGCTGAATGTCCCTAACAGAATACCGTAACACGACCGGGCGGCCATGCGGACAACTCATCGGGCATTCCGTTTTTGCCAGCTCGCGAATCAGCCATTCCATCTTGTCCGGCGTGAGCGGCGTGTTGATCTTGATGGCGGCGTGACACGCAATCGACGCGGCGATCTCGCGGCGCACACTCTCGATGTTCATCGCCTGGCGTTCGCGCTCGAACTGATCCAGCAACTCGTGCAGCATCTTTTCAACGTCGGACGTATCTACCCCGGCGGGCGCAGTTTTCACCGCAATCGTGCGCACGCCGAAGGGCTCGACTTCAAAGCCGTTGCGCTGAAGTTCGTCGCAGATCTCGGCAAACACGGCATGCTGTGCGGGCGTCAGCTCCACGATCAGCGGTATCAGCATCCGCTGACTTTCAACGCGCTCGGTCGCGCGCTGGTGCAGCACTTTCTCGAACAGCACGCGCTCATGCGCAACGTGCTGGTCGATGATCCATAGCCCTTCGTCGTTGACCGCCACTATGAACGACTCCCTCACCTGCCCCAACGGCTTCAGCGTCGCCAGCAGCGGTGTATCAGCTTCCGATTCCGCCGCATACTCCTCGGCAGGTGGGGGTGCCGCACCCTTCCCGAAGGGAGGGTGCGTTAGATCCCGACCCTGCGGCGGTCCTCCCCCAAACGTCTGCGGCCCGAACCGCGCCACCGGAATCGCCGCGTTCGCCTCAATCGTGATCGCATCGTCGCCGAATCCCAGCCGCCCATTCATCGGAGGCAGCGACCGCGACCGCAGCGCAAAATCGGCGTCCGCCTGCGTGATACCAAGATCGCCGATCATGTTGCCGTTGCCAATAATCCCGGCCTTTGCCGCCATGTGCTCGATCTGCTGCGACATGCGCGCACCGGGCGTGAGTCCCGCGTTGGCCGTAGGCGATGCGTGAATCTCCGCCGTAAACTGCGGCACCGGACGCGCCTTCATCAGGCAAGCCCGCACCGATTCGCGCACGAAGTCGTGAACGAAACTTCCCTGCCGGAAGCGCACCTCGGTCTTCGATGGATGAACGTTGACGTCCACCTCGTGGAACGGCAGCTCCAGGAACAACAGCACGACCGGGAATACCGACGGCGGCATGATGTTGCGGTAGGCCTCGGTCAGCGCGTGCAGGATCAAGCGGTCGCGAATCAGCCGCCCGTTGACGAATATGAAAATCGAGTTGCGGTTGAGCTTCTGTATTTCGGGCTTCGAAACGAATCCGTGAGCGCGCAACACGCCGGGGTTTTCGGCGGCTTCTTCAGCCACCGTCAGCTCCTCTTCGCCATGCTTGATGCGCTCGGCTTCCCGTCGCGCCCGCACCCATGGCGGAGCCTGCGGCAGCCCAGTCCGCTCCAGCGGAGTCTCGGCCGCCAGCGGAATCAACTGGTCCAGCGTCTCCCGCCCGAAGACCTGGTATATCCGCTCGGAATACGTGCGCACCGGCGGTGCAACCAGCATTGCGTTCACTGTGTTGTGCAGCTCAAAATGCTTGTCCGGATGTGCCAGCGCATAATGCGTCACCAGCGACGCGATGTGCGCGAGCTCGGTCGATTCCGCCTTCAAAAACTTCTTGCGCGCGGGCGTATTAAAGAACAGGTCGCGAATCGTGATCGACGTTCCCACCGGCAGGCCCGCCTCTTCGACCTTCATCATCTTGCCGCCGGCAATCTCGATTACCGTGCCGGCCGCCTCGTCCGCCGCGCGCGTTTCCAGCCGCAGCCGCGACACCGACGCAATCGACGGCAACGCTTCACCGCGAAATCCAAGCGTACTGACGTTCAGCAGGTCGTCGGCCTTGGTCAGCTTCGACGTAGCATGGCGCTCGAAGGCCAGCATGGCGTCATCGCGGACCATGCCGCTGCCATTGTCGATGATCTGTATGAGCTTGCGTCCGCCGCCTTCAACGTTCAGTCGAACGCGCGTCGCGCCCGCATCGAGCGCATTTTCCAGCAGCTCTTTGACGACCGAGGCAGGGCGCTCCACCACTTCGCCGGCGGCGATCTGGTTGGCTACATGCTCCGGAAGTACGTGAATTCTGCCCATCGTCGTGTGTGTAGAGTAACAGCAGTTTCACAATTCGAGTCGGCGGAGGCAAGAGGAAAATCACCGGCGGTATTTTCCTCCTGAAGCGCAACCGTTTCGATCACGGTTAAATAAGCGCGACATGATTGTGGCAATCGATATTTTTCCGCGCCCGGATGGATCTCTGGTACCGCTCACGAAAAGACCCTGGCATCCAACTCACACAATCACGGGAGGTGTCAGTGACCTCATTTAAGAAACTCGCACTCTACTTAGTTGTCGCGCTTTTTGTTGCCATTCCATCGCAGGCACAACAACAAGAGTCCGGACAGGCTGCATCTGCTCAAGAGTTGCAGCAGTTGCGCGATCTCGTTCAGAAACTGCAAGCGCGCGTGGACCGGCTCGAATCCGAAAAGGCCGCTTCACAGCAGACTGTCACCGCAACCGTCACCGCTTCCGGATCCGGAGCTGCTACCGCCATTGTTGCGACGACAGAGCAGAAACCCGCTCCCGGGCCGTTTGATGGCCTTGTCGACGTACTCGGGGGAGCCACTCTCACAGGCTTTGTGGACACCTACTACAACGTCAACTTCAGTCAACCCGTGGTTCCGGCGACCAGTTTGACTTCGACGGGTGGCCACGTTTCCGGCCTGCGCAGTTGGGACGGCCAGAACAATAACTTCACGCTGAGCATGGCTCAAGTGGCTTTGGACAAGCCTCCGGATGCCAGCAAGAGCCGCATCGGCTACCACCTGGCGCTCATGTTTGGTAGCGGAATGTACACGCTCAATAACTCAGAGCCCAACAACCCAAGACACAATCTGATCGGCTACGGCTGGGATCAGTATTTGATGGAAGCGTACATGTCTTACCTGGCCCCGGTAGGCAAGGGTCTGCAATTCGATGTGGGCAAGTTCGTCACGCCCATAGGCGCAGAGGTTGTGCCGAACAAGGACAACTGGAACTACACCCGAGGTCTGCTGTACGACTTTGCCATCCCCATCTATCATTTCGGCATTCGCGCCAAATACACCTTCAACGACAAGGTTAACCTGACCGGCTTCGTGCTCAATGGCTGGAACAACACAATCGATAACAACAGCGGCAAGACCGTCGCTGCCAGTCTCGTTTGGACCCCTAACAAGAAACTAACGATTACCCAGAATTACATGGCTGGTCCTGAGCAGGACGACACCTCGGTATTCGCCTTGACGCAACCGCTACCGTTCACTCCGCTGGTCTCGCCCAATGCGGACCGACACTGGCGGCAGTTGGTCGACACAACCGTCCTCGACAATGTAACGCCTAAGCTGAGCTTGCAGGTCAACTTCGACTACGGTCGCGGGGATCGCGTTCCCGGCATCCCGAATCCGGTGTACTGGACAGGCGTTGCCGGCTACGCTCGCTACGCGCTCGCCCCACGCGATCCGTTTACCGTGCGGTACGAGTACTACAACGATCACTACGGCTTCACGACCGGTACGGCTCAGCACCTGAATGAAGTCACCGCCACGTTTGAACACCGCTTCGGCGGCCACATGATTTCGCGCTTTGAGTACCGGCGCGACATGTCCAACCGGCCAGTGTTTTTCGACCACTCAGTGGGGCTAGTGAATGGCATAACGACGCTGAAGAACCAGAACACCGCCACCGCCGGCCTGATCCTGGTCCTGCAGAAAATCGAATAGGAGTGTGGAGCGCCGGCGTCCCGCCGGCTGTCGTGTGGGCGTCCCGCCCACGCACCACGATTTGACCGGACGTGGCCGAATCGGCGCCCCGTTCAAGCCTGTTTTCGGCTTGAGCGGGACCTTCGACGCTTCGGCAGCCTATCGGTGCCCCGTTCAAGCCCGCTTTTGGTTTGAGCGGGTCTTTCAACTACTGCTCGGGCGAGCTGCTACACTGAATTCATGAGTACGATGTCCGCCGAGCCGACCTCGTCGGCAACCCTCCCCGCCTCGTTCCGCGCCGTGATCTTCGACTACGGCAAGGTGCTGTGTCATCCGCCGCTGGACGAGCATGTTGATCGCATTGCTGCCGTCTTCGGCTACGACCATCAGGCATTCTGGGCTGCGTTCGAGCGGCACCGCCCCGGGTTCGACCGGGGACTGCTCACGGATGTGGAGTATTACCAATTACTGGCCCACGAGACCGGAACCGATCTAAACGCCGAAACGCTTGCGCAGCTCTGCCGCTGGGACATCGAGATGTGGACCCTGCTGCACCACTCCATGATCCGTTGGACCAACGCGCTACAAACGGCCGGATACAAAACCGCCCTACTCTCCAACGCACCCGTTGAATTCGCGAGGCATGCCCGCAGTGAGTTCGACTGGCTCAAAGGCTTCGACGTCTGCATCTTTTCGGCGGAGTTGCGGCTGGCCAAGCCTGACGCCGCAATATTCCGCCACTGTCTGGAACAGCTCGGAGTCGCAGCCCGGGAAGCGCTGTTTATCGACGACCGGCAGGATAACGTCGCTGCCGCGCGCGAGTACGGCATCGCCGCCATCCAGTTCGAGTCGGTCGATCAACTCGCGACTGAACTGGCGTCGATTGGATTCCGTCCTCTGCCGGATTAGACTTTTGAACCCAGGCCGCGAAGCATGGAGCACCCCCGTTCGCGTGAGTACCCAAAAGGGCGTGGTCAGAACTTCTTGTAAGGCAAAAATTTTCCCGACATCGTGACCTTGACGCGGTCTCCCTTGGGGTCAGGTTCCTTGTCGATATGCAAAGTAAAATCGATTGCGCTCATGATGCCGTCGCCGAACTTCTCGTGAATCACGGCTTTCATCGGCATTCCGTAAACCTGCATGATTTCGTAAAAGCGATAGATCAGCGGGTCGGTCGGAACCACCGGGCCGAGGCCCTTTGTGGGAAACTCGGTAAGGGCACTCGCAGTCTCGGCATTCAGTCCCAACGCGCTTGCAAGTTTTTTGGCCTCGTCTTCATCCGCCCTCGCCTGGCCGTAAAACAGAGCAGCAACCCATACTTCATCGCGCCCGATCACCTTGCCAAGATCGCCGAAACTTAGCCCCGTCTTGCGCTTGGCTTCAAGTAGTTGGCTGGTCACCGCAGAAATGTCCATGGTCTTCCTCCTTACATTGCTAACCAATTGATTCATTTCCTGCTCTGAAAGCTGGCTGAGACCATTCTTTCGAGTCGTCCAGCGCTCCCTCATTGGTCTTGTCAAGGAGCCCAATTCACTCTTTTACCGCTAATTCGTTCATAACACGCCAGATATATTTCTGCCGAGCCTGTCGGGTTCACCCCTCGTTTCTGCCATACTGGTATTGTGACTTCGAAACAATTCACTGCTCCTGATGCAAGAGCGGGAGCCTGAACTAACAAGTCGTTCAGAATCAGCCGTATATGTGAGGCTACCGCGAAGCTGAATCAGCAAGTGCGTATTTTTCAGCAACTTAGTATTTTTCCCACAGGGGGGTAGCAAAACATCGAGTGCCTCACTGGTCGCTGCCTGCTGACCGCTGCACCCGGCAGATCGAGCAGTTAACTCCCATAGAATCAACAGTTAGCAGTCGATCCAAGGGGATATCGATGTCTTAAGTCTTTGTTTTTCATAGATTTGCATCAAAACGCATATGAGGGGAGGTACCCGGTTGCCAGGGGCTGTCACCGGTTACGTGTCACTTTTTACAATGCGACCCGTCAACCCCTCGGCAGAGGCGCTTTCGACATTCGCCTCGACCATCTGGTTCTCCGGGTGCTCGCCGCGTAGCCAGAGCTTCAGATAGTTGTCGGTGAGGGCCTCGGTGCAGCCGTTCTCCCGCACGTTCAGGGTGATCGCCGAGAGTTTGCCGCCGACAAACGACTGCATGAACCGCAGCTTCTTCTCCGCCGCCAGTTCGCGCAGGATGCGGTTGCGTTCGCGGGCTAGATGTACCGGAACCTGGTCGGGCATCTTCTCCGAAGGCGTCCCCGGACGTCCCGAATAAGTGAAGACATGCAGATAGGTGAAAGGCAGACGGTCGATCATGGCGCGCGTTTCTTCGAAGTCGAGATCGGTCTCGCCGGGAAATCCGACCATCACGTCCGCGCCAATGGCGGCCGTAGGCATGGCCTCACGAATCTTGGTGATCTTTTCCGCGTAGTGCCAAGGACGATATTTGCGGTGCATCTGGCGCAGCACGCGGTCGCTGCCCGACTGCATCGGCACATGCGCGTGCTTGGCAATCTGCGGCGATCCGGCGACAAACGCGATCAATTGATCGCTCCAGTCCATCGGCTCGACTGACGAAATGCGCAGGCGTTCGAGCGCAGTCTTTTCGATGATGGCTTCGACCAGGTCTTCGAAGCGCTGCTGCGGGTCGAAATCGCGGCCCCAGCGCCCGAGGTTAATGCCGGAGATGACCACCTCGCGGTAGCCGCCGCCAACGAGCGCGTCCACTTCGCGCAACACGCGGTCGAGCGGGAGCGAGCGGTTTTGCCCGCGAACAAACGGAATGATGCAGAACGAGCAACGGTTATCGCAGCCGTCCTGGACTTTGAGGTTCGGACGAGTTTTTTCAGCGCCGGCATCGAACACCGGAGCCGCGATCAGTTCTGTATGGGCGAAGATGTCGCCGATGATTATTTCCGCGCCTTCAATGTCTGTGGGTCCCGCACCCTTCCCGAAGGGAGGGTCGTTTGAGTTAATTTCGGAGACGGGAACAAAACCAGAGCCCGCCGAGCGAATCCGGCGCTCAAGCGGCGCGGCGATCTGGGCGACGTTCTGCTTGTGAGAATTGCCGACGACGACGCTGACTCCCGGCAGGGCGGCGATCTCTTCCGGCGCGCGTTGGGCGTAGCAACCGGTGACGAGGATGCGGCACTCGGGATTGTTCCGATGGATGCGGCGAATCGTGGCGCGCACGTCTTGGTCGGCCGATGCGGTGACGGTACAGGTGTTGAGAATCACAACTTCGGCGCTATGCGCTTCGGCGGCCCGGACAAGACCTAAGTCGATAAGTTCGCGTTCGATACCGGCGCCGTCTGCCTGCGTTGCGCGGCAGCCGAAGTTCTCAACATAGAAACTGGACACGGTGCTATTATAGCAACGCATTGGGGGCGACGCGACGCTCGGTTAGTGCGACGAAGCGCGTCGTTTCCGCATCTGAACAGTCTCAGGTATCAAGTTTATTGGGGGCCGCATGAAACGCCGTATCCTATTGGTCGATGACGAACTCGCTATTCTCCTGACGTTGAAGGCCATCTTGGAAATGAACGGGTTTGAAGTGGAGACCGCCGCATCGACAAAGGAAGCGTTGCACAAGCTGGATTCCAACGTTTACCACATGGTCATTACCGACATGAAGATGGAAAATGAGACGTCCGGCTATGACGTGATTCGCGCGGCCAAGCGCCAGGAGTACAACCCGGCCACCGCGATCTTGACGGCGTTCCCCACCCTCGGCACCGATTGGAAAAGCCAGGGCGCACAGTCGTTGCTGGTAAAGCCCGTGGGAACCGAAGATCTGCTCCGCCAAATCGAAGCGCTGCTGATTCAGCACGAAGACGGGAAACACAAGACGCTCGAAACGCACGCGAAGACAACGGGAACGGCCAACGCCAAGCCCTTGCGCAGTTCCGCCCGAAGATAACCCATCTCTTCGAACATCAAAATTTCAGCGTCGGGTACGCGTAGAGGCACCGGGGGCGCACCTCTACGCCCACAAAATTCACCCGAGTGATGAATGCCGCAACAGCTTTTTAAGCTGTCGCCGCAACAGCACGGCGCTGCTGAAAACATTCGCGACAAAAGACGGGGCGGCCTTGAGTCGGCTTAAACGGCACCGTAGTTTCCTTGCCACATCCCGAACAGTTCGTGCGGGTTTCCACCTTAGGATGAGAACCGGGCGATGATACCCCTAGTGCTGAGGCCCGTTTTGCCTTGCATGCCTTGCAACGCTTCGGTTCGTTCTTGAATTGCTTGTCGTGGAAAAACAGCTGTTCGCCGGCCGTAAACACAAAGTCGGCTCCGCAATCCACGCACTTTAAGATTTTGTCCTCGAATTCCATGAAGAGTTCCCTCCAACCGAATCCTATTTCCAGCATTCAGCGGCAATGCCGGTACCTGCCTGTGCCTGCCGATTTTTCGCCGGACGCTAGCCCGGTCCAAACCAGCCGGATCAGGAGACAACTTGCAACGACTTGAGGGGCCCTGCCACGCGCGAAATTGCGTGGCACAGTACGACAGTTCTGGTGGTCAACTACGTGCGGAAATGCGGTAACGACCTGCCACGAGAAAAATGAAGATATGAATACTCGTGACGCAAAAAGAAAGAGCCGCCATCCGCGTAGCGGCCCGGGATCTTCATTAGTCCTGCTCCTTGCGCACTTTGCGGCTGCGCTTCCGAGCCAAGCTTCTTTTTTCCGTTTTTCTTTCGCCAGACTTTCAGGTAGTAGGAGAGCTTTTTGACCTCCATGACGATCTCTGCCTGTTGCACCTTGCGCATTGAAAAACGTATCCCGGTACGACCCAGATAGTTTATGGCAGGGTTCGTTTTGCAAGTCAAGCGATTGCCGCACTTTAATAGCCAACCGGCCCGAAACGGGAAAGCCCGTTAGCGGCACGGATGTTACTTCCGTGACGCGTCCCTGTGCCGAAACAGCGCGATCCCTGTGTAAAACTAGAACTTTAGCTTGACTGCAAACTGTATTTGCCGGGGCGCATACGCGCTGGTAGGCGTCAGAAATCCGTTGGATACCTCGAATTGCGCCGGGTACCGCTTTCCCCCAGTCACGTTGTCCTGTTGAACGAAGGTGGCAGCAACGTTCTGAAATCCGTTGTCCGTTACAGACACCCGCTTATTGTCGCGGTTAAGGAAGTTGAAAAACTCCGCCAGCAGCTCGACTTTCACTTTTCCGATGCTCGTCATGACACGGCTCATCCTGAGGTCCATCGTTGCGTATCCAGGGCCCGTGTAGGAATTGCGTGACACTCCGGGGAGCCGGTCGTTCTCCGTGTTGCCGTCGGCATTTGGGTCGCCCAGCACGCGTGCATTGATCGGACGTCCGCTCCCGAGCGTCAGTACCCCCGACGCTCTCCAGTCATTGAAGATCATCTTCAGCACAGGATGTTCTCGATGAAAGGGTCTAGGAGCTGCACTCCAGGAAAGTACAAGCCGCTGACGCTGATCGGTGCTGCTTCTTCCCAGTTCGCCGGAAGAAGAATAGGCGTTTTGAACCGTTGCGGAACTGCCAGAGACGAGGGCGTCCTGGCCGTAATCAACGGCGCGCGCCCAGGTATAGGCCAGCCGAAAATAAAGGCCGTTGCTCATCTGGCGACGGGCAGAGACGGTCAGCCCGTGGTAGTAGCTGGAGGAAGAGCTGTCAAAAATCGTGATAGCGCCAAGTTGCGGTATGGGACGAGCTAATGAATCGATACAGGGTGCGAATGGACAGTTGACTGAATGTGACATCCGCCAATCGGAGAACGACTGCACCGTGTAGTACTGGCCGAGGAAGTTCGTGCCGGTCTCGTCGAAAACGGGATACTGAATTTCAGTGGGAGGCGGCAAGTTGGCGTCATAAGTACGAATCAGGTGCTCGCCATGCACGAACAGGTAATTGACGCTTACAGCCGTGCGGTTCGTGACCTCGCGCTCTATCCCGAGACTCGCCTGGTGAACGCGCGGCGTCTTGAAATCATGCGGGAACGACGAGATGTCGGTCGTAAGTTTGCCGGCAAGGCTGGCAGGGGCTTCGCAAGTCGTTGTGCCAGGAGGGCACTTAACCAGAGGATCGGGATAGGTAGGAAAAACCTGTCGGTCCCAATAGTCCGAGACGTTCAAAAATACATGGCTTTGATTCAAGCTGCTGGTCTCAATCGCTGAATTGTACATCTGCGGAATGCGCGTATAGAACAAGCCATAGCCGCCACGGAAAACGATTGGGCGACGGTCGCCGAGCGAATAGGCGAATCCGACGCGTGGGGCGAAATTGTTGCGGTCGAGCGGCATTTTGCCTGAATCCGGCCAGAGCGGGTTCGACACGAGACCGTCACTGCTGAAGGTTTGCAGATCGTAACGTACTCCAAGCGTGACGGCGAGATGGTTGGTGAGACGAATGGTGTCCTGCGCGAACCCGGCGTATTCGTTGGTATTCGGATACGAAACGGCGGAACCAAAGTCCTGAACGTAGTAGCGCGGAATACCGTGCGCATAAGCACCCAAAGGCGACAGGGTTCGGCCGTAGGGCCCCGGCTCATAGGTGAAGGGCTGCACGTGGATTTTGCTGAAGATGTATTCGCCGCCGAACAGCATCGGAAAGATGTTATCGATGAAAGTGAGACTGACGTCACCGCCAAACTTGAACGAATGCCGATTTCCTTCGCGGGTGATTGTCTCGGCAAGATGGAAGCGGTGCTCGCGTGTTTCGCGCGGCAAAATGGAACTGCGCCCGAAGGCGTCGATCCAATCGTATACACGGACGCGGACATCGTTCGAGTTCGGGATGCTTAGCTGCAAATCGCGCGAGAGCTGCGCGCGCAGGTGGCTGGTGACGTGGTTCGATAGCGCGCTCGTCAGCGATGCCGAGAGAGTTTCCGTGCGAACGATCTCCTGGCCGTTGTCGCTGATCCCATACGTTGTGATAGGGCTTGCCGGATCGAAATAGACGTTGTTGTCGCCATAGTATTTCGACGTGCTGAGACGCAATGAGGCGTACTCGCGCGGCGAAATGTTCCAGTCCATCTTTGCAAACGCGGTATTGCCCAGCAGAGATGAGCGGAACGCTCCGCCCAGTGCCGACAACTGATTGGCTGCGGCAAATACTTGAGTCTGGTCGGTGCTCTCGTAATCCGCCGTGCCCGGCGTTACCACCGAGCTTCCATTCACGAACTGGACGACGGTGGGCACATGGAAGACATGCTGATCGAAACCCGCAAAAATGAACAGCTTGTCTTTCTTGAGCGGGCCGCCGGCCGTAAATCCGAATTGCTGTTGACGGTCTTGCGGCTTCACGGTCGTAAATGCGGGTTGCGCGTTGAACGCGTTATCGCGAAGATAGTAGAACGTGCTGCCATGCACGCGGTTCGATCCGGATTTGGTGACGATATTGATTACGGCACCCCCGCTGCGGCCCAGTTCCGCCCCGTATGTGTTGGACGACACGCGGAACTCCTGTACCGTCTCGTTGCTGAACTGGTACGGAGCGCGGTACCGGCCGCGCGCCTGTCCGAAGAAGCCGTTATTGTTGTCCGCGCCGTCAACGAGATAGCTGGTTTGCGTTCCGCGAATCCCGCCAAAAGCGAGATCGCCGTTGGATGACGAAGTAAGGCCGCGCGGATCTTGTGTCACGCCGGGGGTCAGCAGGGCAAGGTCCGTGAAGCGGCGTCCGTTGAGCGGAAGCTCGTTGATCTCTTTTTCGCTGATAACGCTGGAAACCGTCGCCGGTTGGGTTTCGACCAGGGGATTATCGCCGGAAATCTCGACTTCCTGTTTCGTGCCCGCGATGGCAAGCCGCAACTGCAACTGCACTTCTCCGCCAACCTCTACGATCACCCCGGCACGGATCGTGGGCGCCATGTTCGCCGCTTCAACACGCACGCTGTATTCGCCGGGCGGCAGCAACTGAACGGCGAAGCTGCCGATGTCGCTCGTTGTGCAGGTATGCTGCGCACCCGTGGTGGTGCTGGTTATGCTGACGCGGGCGCCGGCAAGGAATGCGCCGGAAGCGTCCGAGACCGTGCCGCGAATAACGCCAGTCGATGCGTCCTGAGCCAGCAGGTTGATGGAAAAGAGCAGAATGACGAAAAGAAACCACCTCATATTGCCGGATTTGCGTGCGTCCATATGTTTGCCTCACCTGAGATGAATCGGGAGGCAAATCTAGCGCGTATGGGCAGCGGCAAGATTAAAACGGTCAAAATGTTACAAAAATGGAACAAGGGCGAAATTGTCAGCCTGTTTCGGCGTGTTCGCTCGCCGTGTTATGTTCATTGTTTAGAGGATGTTGGCGGATGTAGCAGGTCGCCTCAGAGGATAGGACTCGATGATTCGTACTTACAAGGGTATCGCCCCAAAAATTCCGGCTTCCGCTTATGTGGACGTCTCGGCTCAGTTGATCGGCGACGTAACGCTGGGCGAGAACTCCAGCGTGTGGATGAACACCGTCCTGCGCGGCGACGTTCACTATATAAAGATCGGCGCGAACACGAGCATTCAGGATTGCAGCGTGCTCCACGGCATGTTGGGCAAGTTCTTCGTCGAGGTCGGCGACTGGGTGACGGTCGGCCATAACGTCACGCTACACGGTTGCATCGTCGAGGACAATTGCCTCATCGGTATGGGCGCGATCATCCTGAACGGCGCGCGCATCGGTAAAGGATCGATCATCGCCGCCGGAACCGTGATCCCCGAGGGAACCATCGTCGAGCCGTACTCACTTTGGGCCGGAGTTCCGGGCAAGTTCCGCAAAAAGACCGATGATCCGGAAACGCAAGAAATGATTCTGAAATACGCGAAGAATTATCTGGGTTATAAAGAGACATACTTGAAGGAGAAATAGCGATCAGCGATCAGCGGTCAGCGATCAGGAAACCTTCGGAGGTTCGTAGTGAGCGCTGACAGAATGTGGATTCCGCAAGAGCGGTTCCGCTGAACGCTGATCGCTGATCACTGATCGCTCAATGATCAAAGCTGTAAGAGGAACCCGAGATTTGCTGCCGCCCGACACCGGGCTGTGGAACCGTGTGGAATCCATCGCGCGTGACGTTTTTCGCGCCTACAACTTTCAGGAAATCCGCACGCCGATTTTCGAGAGCACCGAGCTTTTTGCCCGTGGCGTTGGCGAAGATACCGACATCGTTTCGAAAGAAATGTACACGTGGGAAGACCGTGGCCGCGCCGAATCAGATCGCGGATCATCGCTGACGTTGCGCCCCGAAAATACTGCCGGCGTCGTGCGCGCGTACATCGAACACAAGCTGTGGGAACGGCCCGGCGTTCAAAAGCTCTACTACATGGGACCGCAGTTTCGGCGGGAGCGTCCGCAGAAGGGACGCTATCGCCAGTTCTACCAGATTGGCGCCGAGATCATCGGGCCTCCGACGGCTGGCAGCGAATCGCCTGCGCGCGATGCCGAAGTGCTGGAGATGCTCTCGACGCATGCTCGACCGCCTCGGCATCCAGAACCCGATGTTGCAATTGAACTCGGTCGGCTGCGCGAATGATCGCCCGCTGTACAACGAAGCGCTGCGCAAGGCGCTCGAAGGCGTCAAAGACAAAATGTGCTACGACTGCCAGCGGCGCGCCGAGACGAATCCGCTGCGCGTGCTCGACTGCAAGGTCCCCGAGGACCAGCCGATCATCGAGTCGCTGCCCAAGATCGCCGACTATCTCGACGACGACTGCAAGCAACACTTTCAGCAGGTGCAGGACATCCTGACCGCGTGCGGCGTGCCGTTCGTCATCAATCCGCGCATGGTGCGCGGACTCGACTATTACACGCGGACGGCGTTCGAATTTACGCACGGAGCGCTGGGCGCGCAGAACGCGATCCTCGGCGGCGGACGCTACGACGGCCTTTCCGAAGCGATCGGCGGACCGAAAGCTCCGGGCATCGGCTTCGCCATCGGCGAAGACCGACTGGTACTCGCACTTCAGGAAACCCTGGGCGCGAAGGCGCAGGTTCCAGATGCCTACATCGCTCCGCTCGGCGCGGGCATGAACGCCGAATCCGCCCGACTCGCCAGCGAACTTCGCCGCGACGGCATCATCATCGACGTTGGCGACGAAAGCTTCCGTCTGAAAAAGTCGCTCGAAACCGCCAGCAAACTCGGCTCGCGCTTCGCCATCATTCTCGGCGAAAACGAGGCCAAGTCGGGCCAGTTCGCGGTGAAGAACCTCGCTACCGGAGAACAGGTCACGGTTCCGAGGGCGGAACTGGCAGAGAAGCTGAAGAACTCGCGGTAAC
Source organism: uncultured Acidobacteriota bacterium (assembly GCA_963777415.1). Classification (GTDB taxonomy): domain Bacteria; phylum Acidobacteriota; class Terriglobia; order Terriglobales; family Acidobacteriaceae; genus JAEZPW01. Next base: position 745,553 of record CAVZQL010000002.1, on the reverse strand, counting down.
AGGTTTCAAAGTTTCAAGGTTTCAAAGTTTCAAGGTGTCAAGGTTTCAAAGTTGCGTTTGGGCGGGGTCATCCTGAACGGAGCGCCCGTCCTCGGGCGCGGAGTGAAGGACCCATGCATTCCCCTCCCGCAGCGACGGCGTCGTTTACCACGAAGTAACGCCGCGCCACTCCGCTACCCCCTCCCATATCTAAATCTGTAAATACCCAGTTCGATTGAACTTAGCACCTCGGTCTGTCTGTCTTTGATCTGCCGTTGATCTGCCTTTGATCTGTCGGTCTGCGCGAGGTCTGTCCTGCGGCGCATTAATCACGTTCACAATACAAGTATGACAAATTGGAAGGGGTAAACCCGACACGAGCGGCAACTTTATATTTGCCGTGGATTGAGGAACTTGCGCAGAAAACACGTGTGCGAGGACCTTGACAAGTTATGACCAAGGCCCACATCTGCCAAAACCTGGCAGTGCACCGTCAGTGTTTTTTTGAGCGAGTCCTGGGTGCCTACAGAAGAAGTCAACAGCCCCATTCAAGCCCGAAAGATGGGCTTGAATGGGCCACCGACCGAAGGTATGATACATTCATACCTAATAGCGTCACACGAGGAGCCATCCGAAATGTCTTCGCCCAAAAAGCGCACGTTTAGCTTGCCAAAAGAGCAGGACGAGTACATCGACCGCATGGTCAAGTCCGGCGCATATGCGTCGGCCAGCGAAGTTGTGCGGGCAGGCCTGCGCTCGCTACAGGAACGGGACGAGGCCGTTGAACGCTGGTTGCGCGAGGAAGTTGCGTCCTCGTATGACGCGCTGAAAGCCGATCCAAGCCGCGCCAAAGCCGCAAAGGACGTTTTCGACGCCGTTCGCGCCCGCCACGCCGACCGGAAGAAAAAGACGGGGTGACACGGCACTACGAAGTTTTCTTCACGCCCGAAGCCGAAGCGGAAATTCTCGAACCTCGTAACCCGGGCCATCCGCCCTTACGACGTTGACTGTCGCGCTGGTTACAGGTCACACCAGCGATTCTTCGCCCAAGCAACAATTCTGGCTTCCCGCGCCTCAATTTCTGTCAGTGTCCAATCGTTCTCTTTACACACTTCCTGAATCATTCTCAGGTTGTGTTTTGCATACGCTATTTTCTTTGTATCGAACGAATAGTTTTTGGCTTGCTGGTTCAACTGGATGGGCAGCAGGAGGAGGTTACCGATCCTGCCAAAGTTTGGATGAAGCGGTTGCAGGACCCCATCAAGCGACTTCATCTTATTATGCCAGGCGGGTCCCGCCGCCGGGCTTCGCGGGAAGATGTGCTCAATTGAGTCGGATGCCGGGAGCTTCCAGATTCCGTCTCTCTCATTTTCGTCCACAGTTGCTGCCGGCCCTAACTGATGTGCAAGATGTTCCTCGTACATCCAAAGCAGGTACCGGCATACTTCCGGCCGATCGTAGCAGTCTTTGCCGATCAACCCCTCTTCCAATGCTTGCTGGATTGGGTATTCCTGACCAAGATCTTGCAACCCCGCCATAATCTCGTTATATGTTCGGGTCTCCATATCCTCGGTGACAATCTTGAACGCCAAACGGACATAATCGCCAACCTTAGTTCGTGAATCCTTGCCAGAAAGCCCAAAGATGCGAAACGTAATACGTTCCCATTGATCTAATAACTTGCGGCGTTCGTTGTCGTTGACACCCGGCGCAGACATTATCGCCACTGCAAGCAGTCGCGCATGAAGAATTCCGGTAACTGGTTCAAGCTGCGTCCTCGCGTATAGCTCCGCAAGCTTCCGCGCCACGTCCAACAAACGTCCTGAGATTACCCTGGGTTTGTCGAAGGACTTGCACTCTCGCCTCAGCAACTCCAGGGATTCATCTGCCGACCGAGGCTTACCTTGGCCAGGACCATAGTAGAGGGTTGCCGTGATTCGAAGGATCTCGTCACCCAAAATATCTTCTTTGGCGATCTCCCGGTAAATTTGACTCCAGATTCCTTGGAGAGATTGGATCTCCGCCTCCGCTGCCGTCGGGGCGGTGGACAGTTCGTACATTCTCCCCATTAGGACACTTTTGGTCTTGTCCAACCAATCAACAGCCAATCCGCGGCTATTTAAGACTTCAAAAACTGTATAAACGACTCGGCTGTCTTCTGTGTCGTAAACGACGAAGCCAAGGCGGTGCAACACAAGTCGCATCAGAGACAAAATGTCAGTGGAGGTCTTCCGTTTCTCGACGAAAGCTTTGCACTCTTGTATCGCATGCTGCAGATTGCGGTCCGAATATGTCGCGATTTCGGCCTTACTTGGTGTAATTCCTTCTCGGATGAAACGATTGAAGATGTATTCATTCGCGTTATTGGTCTGTAGCAGAATCAAATGTCCGTCGCGCTTGACCAGAATTTTAGCCAGATCCTGTCTATCCTCCGATGAGGGCGGGAGTGCTAACTCGATGGCTTTGAGGAGGATGATTAGAGTTGTTAGGCGTTGCTGGCCGTCTACGATATCGTAAATTCGATATTGAGCCGTCCCGACCGCCTTGGTCTCCGCAGTCTTGTGGCAAACAATCGTCGCCATGAAATGATGCTGATCCTCGCCGTTTTTCGCGAGTTTTCCTAGGTCCGAAAACAGGTCTTCACGTTGCCTCTTTTGCCAACTGTAGAACCGTTGATAGTGAGGAATACGAAACACCCGGTCAGCAAAAAGTGTCTGCAAGACACCGTAGCGCGGCTCAATCATAGCTCTCCTCTAACGGCGAAAATCGCCCAAATACCGCAAGCTTCTCGAAGACAGGTAAGAAATTAAACTAACACTAAGCTTGGCGTCTGCCATCAGAAATATCAGCATTCAGTAACTTCGATAGCTTGCCGCTACTCGTCTCACTCATATTGCAGATGCTCGACTTTCCAATCGCTCAGCACGTTCCAGTAGGCTGCTTCAGCGGAGCGCTTTTGGCGGCGGGTGGCCCAGGTTACGAGAATGAGAAGAACTGACGGTGCCCCGTTCAAGCCTCCTTTTGGCTTGAGCGGGATCATTCGGCAATCCTGTTCCGATTTCGTAAATTTTCGGCAGCGCATGTTTGACTAATTGAAATTGCCGCTATCCTGAATTCACATAACCCATTCGTTCTTTGACATTCAGAACGGCAACCTCGACGGTCATGTCCATTTGCTAAGTCCTTTGTTTTCAGCATTGGATATCGATCAGCTAAGTCCTTTTATTTCATCGGCTTACGGTTTGATCACTGGCAGATCGACACGTTAAGTCCCGGTTTTTCTACAACTTACATTTTAGCCGAGAGGGAGGGCCTCCATCGGAGATGGCGGCGTTGCAGTCAGATCCTGGAATGGCGGGTGGCGCCGGGTGCCGCACCCTTCCCCTTTAGGGGAGGGTGCGAATCGAAGGCGCCTGCGGTAACGGATTGCGTCCGATGGTACGATGGGGCGCGCACACGCGCGGAGAGATGCCATGAGCAGCGTCAAGATCATCGTTACCGCAATTGTGTCGATCATGATTCAATTTGGGCTGGCGATCGCGGGGTGGGGTGGATGGAGTGCGTTTTTTGCGCATCCGGCGCTGCGTGCGCTGGCGGGGGTCACGGTGGTGCTCGCGGTGCTGTCGGTTCCTTCCGGCGGCGGCATCAGTTCAGGTGAGAAGGAAGACCGTAGCAACCGCTGGGTGCTGGCCGCCTTCAGCGTGATCGCGCTGCTGATGGCCTATTTTTCCGCGTACACCGACCGGATCGGGTTCTGGACGATCAATGGCGATACGACGCGCTGGGTGGGCGTGGTGGTGTGCCTGGCGGGCGGCATACTGCGCATCTGGCCGGTGTACGTGCTCAGGAACCGGTTCAGCGGGCTGGTGGCCATCCAGCCGGGGCACACTCTGGAGACGCGCGGCATTTATGGCATTATCCGCAACCCAAGCTACCTGGGATTGCTGATCAGTTCGCTGGGATGGGTGCTGGCGTTCCGCTCCGGAGTGGGCGTGATTCTGACTGCGTCGCTGGTGGTGCCGCTGGTGGCGCGCATTCGCTCCGAAGAGCGGCTGCTGCGCGAGCACTTCGGCGCGGAGTACGAAACGTATTGCTCGCGAACATGGCGTCTGGTGCCGGGGATTTATTGATCCCTTCAGGGGAGGGCGTGGTCGAGACGCCCACGCGACAGCCGGCGGGACGCCGGCGGTACGAAAAACGCGGCGCTGCTAAGAACCCAGATAATTTCGATGCTGCTCATCACAATGCTTCCATTGCATTTTTCGGCATGAGCCCTGAAACTAAGAGACTTGGAATAATCTGCAAGGAAGTGAATTCATCGTGCTTGACTTCTTAGGTGATCTTCAGCGCACACAGATGTGTGGCGAACTACGCGTCTCCGACGCGGGACAGACTGCGACCCTGATGGGATGGGTCAACCGCCGCCGTGACCTCGGCAACCTTATTTTCATCGACATACGCGACCGCAGCGGCATCACGCAAGTGGTCTTCAATGCCGAAAACGCTGAGGCACACGAAAAAGCCGAGAGCCTGCGCAACGAGTATGTGATTGCCGTTACAGGCACGATTCACAAGCGCGACGCCGATACCGTCAACCCGAACATCCCGACGGGCGAGGTCGAACTGGTCGCGACCGAAATCAAGATCCTGAACGACTCGAAGCAGCCGCCGTTTACGCCCTCCGACACCGTGCTGCCGAATGAGGAGATGCGGCTGGTCTACCGCTACATTGACCTGCGCCGCCCCGAGATGCAGAAGAACATCATCATGCGGAACAACATCTCGTTCGCGATCCGCCGCTATTTGGCCGAGCAGGGATTCCTCGACATCGAGACGCCGTACATGACGCGCTCGACCCCTGAGGGCGCGCGCGATTACCTGGTGCCGAGCCGCGTTTATCCAGGACAGTTTTACGCGCTGCCACAGTCGCCGCAGTTGTTCAAGCAGATATTGATGATCAGCGGCTTCGACAAGTATTTCCAGATCGTGCGCTGCTTCCGCGACGAAGACCTGAGGGCCGACCGTCAGCCAGAGTTCACGCAGATCGATTTGGAAATGTCGTTCCCGCAGCAGGAAGTGATCTTCGACACGGTCGAGGGATTTTTGACCGAGGCGTTCAAGGTGGCGGGACACACGATCCCTACGCCCTTTCCGCAGATGAGTTACGACCAGGCGATGCGGCACTACGGCAGCGACAAGCCCGATCTGCGACTGCCGGCAATGACCGACGTGCGCGAGGCGTTCACGGCCGAGATGTTCGACACGCTGAAGATGGACGCGAACGCTCCGGTGATGCTCGTGCGCATCCCCAAGGTCGGCGAGCTGTCGCGCAAGGAACGCGACGAGATCAAGCCGATGTTCCGCGCCAACGGATCGCGGCTTTATGACGACATCAAGAAGTTTGAGAAGCTGTTTCCGGAGCCGATGGCCAAGGCGTTCGCACTTGCCAGCGTCGAGAAAGATGACCTGGTGGTGATCGTGGCCGGGCCGCAACATGCGCCGGCGCATCCGAGCGAAGGCGGCGTGAAGCCCGAGGTGAAACAGCACGACGCGAGCGTCTATACGTCGGCGGGCGCGCTGCGGGTGGCGTTAGGACAGAAGTATGCCGAACGGCATGGCTGCTTCAAGCCGGGCGATTTCCGCTTCCTGTGGGTGACGGATTTCCCGATGTTCGAGTGGGACGCCGAAGGCAAACGCTGGGCCGCGGCGCATCATCCGTTTACCTCACCGCATGATGAAGATATGGACAAGATTGAGTCCGACCCGGCGAGCGTCAGGGCGTTGGCCTACGACGTGGTGCTCAACGGCACGGAGCTTGGGTCGGGGTCGATCCGTATTCACCGGCAGGATGTTCAGGCGACAATCTTCCGCGCGCTCGGCATGACCGACGAGGAAGCCAAGTCGCGCTTCGGATTCTTCCTCGAAGCTCTGAACTATGGCACGCCTCCACATGGAGGAATCGCCCTGGGACTCGACCGCATCGTGATGATCCTTGCGGGCGCCGATTCGCTGCGCGAAGTCATTCCTTTCCCCAAAACCGCCGCCGCCAAAGACATGATGGTGGACGCGCCAACTCCGGTCAGCGAGGCGCAGTTGAAGGAGTTGGGGATTGGGGTTAGGAAAGTGGTGAAGGATTGAGGAACTCAATTCCTCAACTCACTAACCTACTCAATCTGCTATAATTCCCTATTCCTGTGTAAGGTTCTGGGAGGCTCGCAATAGATAAACGGTTTATTCGCACCAATGATCGCATTCGCGTACGAGAAGTGCGCGTGATTGACGATGAGGGCAACCAGCTCGGCATTATGCCGCCTTTCGAGGCGCTGAAGAAGGCTCGCGAGAAGAATCTCGATCTCGTCGAAGTGTCGCCCACCGCGCAACCGCCGGTTTGCCGGATCATGGATTTCGGCAAGTTCATTTACCAGCAGGACAAGCGCGAGAAGGAAGCGAAGAAGCACCAGAAGGTCATCACGGTCAAGGAAGTCAAGTTCCGCATCAATGTGGACGAACATGACTACGTGACCAAGAAGAACCACGTGCTTCGGTTCCTCGGCGACGGCGACAAGGTCAAAGCGACGATCTTCTTCCGCGGACGCGAGATGACGCGCCAGAGTTTGGGCCGCATCATTTTGGAGCGCCTGATCAAGGAATTGGCAGATAAGGCAGTTGTGGAGTTCAGGCCGCGTCAGGAAGGCAACACGATGCACGTCATCCTGGCACCGCCGAAAGCTGCCGCACCTGCGGTCAAGAAGCCCGAATCGCCGCGTGGTGGTGGACAGGGCGGTGGCCCGCAGCAATCGGGACCGGCGCAAGGTGGTTCGACGCCGAGCGCGCCTGCGGCACAGGGTGGACAGGCGGCACAGCAGCACTAAATCTGATAACCGGTTGATGTGCTGATTTGTTGATCTGGTAAGAGGAGACTTCCCACGTTAGCTTCGCGAACGTGGGGCACCGGCTTCCCAAAAAGTTTTGAGGCGAACGGGCTGGTTCGTCCAGCCTTGAAGTCTCAGTGTTTTGTCCGTCAGAACATCGGCGGAGGTTGTACCCGCCATTCGTGGCGGAATATTATCAGGTGGTTTATGCCGAAACTTAAAACACATAGCGGAGCCGCCAAGCGCTTCAAGAAGACTGCCACTGGCAAAGTAAAGCGCGGCCACTCGCATTTGCGCCACATCCTCACTTCGAAGTCGACGAAGCGCAAACGCAAGTTGGGCGAGCAGGTAGTCCTCAGCCCGGCGGACGAAGACAAGATCAAGCGGATGATTCCTTACTAGACCGCGATTGACGTCTCCCGCGCTACCGCCTTCGGAGACCCACTCAAGCCAAAACCGGGCTTGAATGGGCCGACCAGAGAAACTGGGAAACGCAGAGTGGGACGGGTTGAGAGCCAACGAGGTTTTCAACTAAACAGCGAGTGAAGAGGCCATGGATTTCTGATCCTCCTGCCTCCAGCCGCATAACTCGAGCCCCGATGGGAAATCCCCACGTTAGCTTCGCGAACGTGGGGCACCGGCGAGTGGTTCGAATCAAAAATGGAGTGAACCATGCCTCGCGTAAAACGTGGAACAAAACGGCACGCCAAGCGGAAGAAGATTTTAGAGCGTGCAAGTGGATATTTTTTAACAAAATCGAAACTGTACAGGTCGGCGAAGGAGTCGGTTGATCGCGCGTTGAATTTCGCGTACGCCGGACGCCGCCAGAAGAAGCGCCAGTACCGCTCGCTGTGGATCGTGCGCATCGGCGCGGCGTGCCAGCTGAATGACATCTGCTACAGCCGGTTCATCAGCGGCTTGAAGAAAGCCGGAATCGAGCTGGATCGCAAGATCCTGGCCGACATCGCCGTGAACGACGCTCCCGCCTTTACCAGCCTGTGCGAACAGGCGAAGGCCGCGAGCGCTACCGCACAGGCATAAAACCAGAAAAACACCCAACCGCGGATTCACACGGATCGGAACGGATTTTCTTTTGAGGATTTATCCGTTGACATCCGTGTAATCCGTGGTTTCTTTTTGAGTGCAGAAATGTCCACGACATATACAGTTCCAAAACTCGAAGATTACTCCCCTGAAGCGCTCGACAAGGCTGCGGCTGAATTGCTCGCCGCACTCGCGCAAGAAGCCGCGTCGCTCCACGATGAAGCGCAGTGGAAGGAATTCCGCGACCGATGGATGGCGCGCAAGAACGGCATCCTGACGCAGGTCAACGACACGTGGCTGAAAGCCGCGCCCGGACCGGCAAAGCGCGAGGTTGGGCAGCGCGTCAATCAGCTTAAGCAGAAGGTCGAGGCCGAGGTCGAAGCGGCGCTGGCGAAAGCGCAAGGCGGAGGCGCGTCGAAGCTCGACGCCGAGAAGATCGATATCACCCTTCCCGGTATACGGCGTCCGCTGGGCGTTGAGCACCCGATTATCCGCACGATGAACGAAATCGTGAAGGTGTTCCGCGACATGGGATACTCCATCGGCGAGGGGCCGGAGATCGAGAGCGACTACTACAATTTCGAGTCGCTGAACTTCCCGCCGAACCATCCGGCGCGCGACACCCAGGACACGATTTTCATTGCCGGCCAGGAAAACCGTCCGCAGCGTGATCGGCTGTTGCTGCGCACGCATACGTCTCCGGTGCAGATTCGCAGCATGGAGAAGATGAAGCCGCCGCTGCGCATCGTGATCCCCGGCAAGGTACACCGCAACGACGCGCCCGACGCCACCCACTCGCCGATGTTCCACCAGGTCGAGGGACTGGCCGTGGACGAGCACATCACCTTCGGCGACCTCAAGGGCACGATTGACCACGCGATGAAGGCGTTCTTCGGCGCCGACGTGAAGACGCGCTTCCAACCGTCATTCTTTCCCTTCACCGAGCCGAGCGCGGAAGTGGCGATCAGTTGCATCTTCTGCGGCGGCAAGGGATGCCGCGTCTGCAAACAAAGCGGCTGGGTGGAGCTTCTCGGCTGCGGCATGGTCGATCCGGCGCTGTATGGATTTGTCGGCTACGACGCCGGCAAGTACAACGGCTTCGCCTTCGGCATGGGCGTCGAACGCATCGCCATGTTCAAGTACGGGATCGACGACATCCAGTTGTTCTATCAGGGGGACGTAAGGTTCCTGGAGCAGTTCGCGTAGAACCCTGTAACCACGGATTTGGACGGATGGGAACGGATTAGAGCCAAAGAAATACGCAGAGGGACGCTAAGGTTTCGCGGAGGGCGCAGAAAACAAATGGCTTTTGTTTATTGCTTTTGCGGTGACGGATTGTCGCTGGATTCTTCCAATTCAGGGATTTTGACCCTCCGTGTTCCGGCATTCGACGCAGAGGCCAGTCAGGACATGTACTGTCACTCACATTGCCTCCGTAGTTGCTTGACGAACAAATTTCTTACGTTGTTCGAGGACGACGGTTCCCGCGACGCTTAGCTACAAAGACGTGCACGGACTTAATGAAAGAAGGTTTTGCTGGTCGCTGATCGCTGACCACTGATCGCTTTATGAAGATTTCTCCTACTTGGCTTCGTGATTTCATTGATTTGAAAGTGGACGAGCGGCAGCTCGCCCGTGACCTCACCATGCATGGCATCGCCGTCGAAGGCATCGCGGGCGAGGGCAAGGACACGGTGTACGAGGTTGAGTTCACCGCCAATCGTCCGGACGCTATGAACCACTACGGCGTCGCACGCGAGTGCTCAGCGATCTACGACGTGGAGTTAAAAAAGATCAACATCCCCACCCTTAGCTCCGCTAAGGATGGGGCACCCGCATCTGTTGAGACGCCCGCGTTCCCGATCATCATTGAGGACGCGAGTGGGTGTGCGCGGTACACGAGCCGGATCATCCGTGGCGTGAAGATCGGTGCATCACCGGAGCACGTGGCGAAGAGACTGGAATCGGTCGAGCAGCGGCCGATCAACAGTGCTGCCGATGCGACGAACTACGTCCTGTGGGAGATGGGGCATCCGACGCACGTGTTCGATCTCGATACGTTGGAAGGCGGAAAGATCATTGTCCGCCGCGCAAAAGACGGCGAGGTACTGAAGACGCTAGATGGCGTCGAGCGCAAGCTGACCAAGGACGACCTCGTCATCGCCGACGCCCGGAAGCCTGTCGCACTCGCGGGCGTGATGGGCGGCGAAGACACGAAGGTGACCGAGACGACGAAGAACATCCTGATCGAGGCCGCCTGGTTCGAGCCGGATGCCGTTCGGAAGACGGCGCGTCGCCATGGCCTGCACACCGACGCTTCGCATCGGTTTGAGCGCGGCGCGGATTACGAAACCACGAAGCTGGCCGCCGGGCGTGTGGCGCAACTCATTCTCGAATCGGCCGGCGGACACGTCGAAGGCGATTTCATCGATACGATCTCGCGCACGGTGGGCCATGCTCCGGTTGCGCTGCATGTCAGTGAAGTGAAGCGCATTCTGGGTGTGGACATTCCTAGCTCCGAAATCGAGCGCATCATGCGCAGGCTCGGCTTTGGACTGACGTCGGGGCGTGCGACAACTGTCGTCCATCCTGCTTCAACTGCTCCGAGCACAAGCGGTGGTGCGTATGCGGCAATTGCCGAAGCGGTCGCGGACTGGATGGTTGCCATCCCGACGTGGCGCCTCGACGTCGAACGAGAAATCGACCTGATCGAAGAGATCGCGCGCATCTACGGCTACGATAAGTTTCCCAACACGTTGCCCGAATTCTCCGGCTCCGTCGTCGATCTCCCCGACGCGGCCAAAGACGCGAAGCTGCACTCGACGCTGCTCGGCCTCGGCTACGACGAAGGCATGACGCTGACCTTCATCGCCGAGGAAGATGCGAAGAAGTTTGCGTCGGCGCAGCCGGTGAAGATCGCCAATCCGCTGAGCGAAGAAGCGGGAACTATGCGGACGACGCTCATCCCCGGCATGTTGAACATGCTGGCGTGGAACCTGAATCGCGGCACCAACGATGTGCGCCTCTTCGAGGCCGCCAACGTGTACGAACAAGTCGGCGAGCGCACGCAGGAGCACAAACGCATTTCGCTGGGCGCGACCGTCGAGAGTCTCACAAAGCATTTGCCCAAGGGCGGCACGCTCGACATGAGCAAGAACGACAACGCCACCGCCGTCGAAGCCTTCCGCGCCTTCAAGGGCGACGTCGAATCTCTGCTGAGCGCCTTCGGTTCGAAGTCGCTCTACTTCGACGAGCACGCGGCCAACTACTTTCATCCCGGACGCTCGGCGCGCGCGGTCATGGACGGCACGACGGTCGCACGTCTCGGCCAGCTGCATCCCGACGTCGCAGCCGAACGCAAGCTGAAGCAGGACGTGTACGTCGCGGAAATCTATCTCGAACGGCTCTACGAGCGTGAGCTTCGTGAGCCGCGTTATACGCAGATTCCGCGCTATCCGGCGGTGGATCGCGACTTCTCGTTCGTCTTCGACAACGCAGTGACGTTCGAGAAGATTCGCGGGGCGGTTGACGCTCTGCATCTTCCGGAGCTGTGCGCCTTCTTCCCGGTCGAAATTTTCTGTGGAGGCGCGATCGCGCAAGGCAAGTATTCGGTCCTGTTGCGCGCAGAGTTTCAATCGGCAGAGCGCACGTTGCGCGACGAGGAGGTCGCGGGCTGGGCGGCGCAGATCGTCGGGGCACTGGAAGCGATTGGTGGAGCGCAACGGGCGTAGTCGTGTTAACATCCCGTGCTCATGCCTATTCGCGATCGCAGGTCACGAAACGGGCACTGGGCTGTCTCGCTCATGTAACACGGCGTATTCGCGCGTGGTGTGAAAGAATAATTGCGCGGCAACGAAAGATTGCGTGAAAGACTTTGGTTCGGCGCGTGAGTTTCTGAGTTATACTGCGCTCGCAAGGCTTCGTCATATCTGTAGAAGGATTCTGGATTTTCATGGCATTGAATGCAGTTGGTACGGCAGAAGTCCCGGCGAACGATTTTCAGTCGCTTGAGGAAAAGGTTTACCGAACGATCGAGCTGCTAAAGGCGGCTCGCGAGGCCAAGGCGGCGGTGGAGCGCGACGCGTCGCGCATGCGCGAGCAGCTTGAGGCACGGGAAGAAGAAGTCGAAACGCTGCGCAACGAGAATGTCTCGCTGCGGCGCGAGCGCGAAGAGGTCCGCGGCCGGGTGGAGAAGATGCTGCGGCAGATCGACGCGATTACCGAGGGCGAATCCGAGTAGATCGATCTTGTACCTGCGTGCCGGACACGACGCCGGCGATGAGGGAAACGGATGAACGCAACGCTGTTTGACAAGGAGATCCCGGTGGCCCAGTCCAACGCGAACGGTAGCGTTCGCGTAAATATTTACGACCAGATCTACAACTTGCGGGGAAGCGATCCCGAGTACATTACCAAGCTGGGCGAATACGTCGATTCAAAAATGCGCGCCGTGGCCGAACAGACCAGCACCGTGGATTCACTGCGCCTGGCCGTGCTGGCGGCGTTGAACATCGCCGACGAATACCACATCCTGAAAAAGAAGTACGAAGCCATCGCCGGCGACGTTAACAAACGGGCAGCGCATCTCGCCGGAGCGCTCGACGAAGTGCTTTCCGACAGCAGGCGCGCAGGATAAGAGCTTAACCACGGATTTACACGGATTCAAAACGGATCAGAGGTCGTGTGACTTCTCTGGTCCATTATTTCTTTTATCCGTCGCTAATCCGCGTAATCCGTGGTTCGGTTCTTCCGCAAGCTGCCTGCCATCTATTTACGCCCTGCCCCTTGCGGGCCATGCTGGCTTCCGATAGCATCAAACCGAAAGTCGGCCTGCAAAGTTGGTGAGGTGGCAATCGCTTTTGAGCCAACAGATGCAAAAAGGGGGCCTGACTCGTATGACGATCTTGTGTGCAAGGTTCCGCCAGTACGGAAATGCCTAATGGATCGCGGCGGGTTCCCACCGTCTCAGGACGGGCTCTGAAGCGACCCACACCACGGCCCCGCGGGTCGGCTTTTTAGTTCAGTTTCGAGTTTCTGGTTTCGAGTTTCCTCTGCTGGGTGCTGGCAATAAAGGTTCCTCGCTCGCGCTCGGAATGACAATCCCTTAACATCTTTGTGATGTCCCTATCTGCTATCCTGAGCTTTCAGCGCAAGCGGGGGCGTGGTTCTAAACACCGTCTTGCGTCATCCAAAGAAGAGGGTAATTGACTGTGCTTCCTCAGCTATTCCATATTGGATCGTTTGCGTTGCCGACCTACGGCTTGCTGGTTGCCATGGGCGTGTTCATCGGCTTGATGGTGGCGGCCAAGTTGTCGGAGCGTCAGGGCCTCGACCCCGAGAAGGCATGGAATCTCGGTATCATCGCGATTCTGTCGGCCCTGGTTGGCGCGAAAATTCTCTACGTCATCAATGACTGGAGCTACTACACCAGCCATCCGGGCGAAATCTTCAGCCTCAGCACGCTACAAGCGGGAGGCGTGTTCTATGGGGGCCTGATTGCCGCCCTAGCGGCTTCGGTATGGTACATACGACGGAATCGAATGCCGGTGTTGCGCACCTCCGACGCCTTCGCGCCGGGACTGGCGCTGGGCCACGTTTTCGGGCGCTTCGGATGCTTCGCCGCCGGTTGCTGCTACGGCAAACCAACTTCCGTACCCTGGGGCGTGAAGTTCACCAACCCGCTTGCCTACCTCAATTCCGGTACGCCGCTCAATGTGCAAATTCATCCAACCGAGCTGTACGAGGCGGCCGTCGAGCTGCTCAACTTCTTCATCCTTCTTTGGATATTCAAGCGTAAGAGTTTTGAAGGCCAAGTGATCGGCACGTACCTGGTCCTCTATGGAGTGGCGCGCTTCTTCCTTGAATTCTTGCGTGCTGATCCGGGACGCGGCGAGGTGTTCGGCGGCGCCATGACCGGAACACAGCTGATCTCGATCTTTATGGTGCTCGCGGGCGGGGCGATCTGGGTGGTCAGAAGGCCGGTGGAGCAGCCTGCCGCGGCAATTGTCGCCGCAACCAAGTGAATGAGCTTCTTCCCCTGTGATTTCGTTGTGGAATGATGAGAATGCATGGGTCCTTCACTCCGCGGCTACGCCGCTCCGTTCAGGATGACTGAGTTGTGATGGAAGCAGTACTGAGTTGTGATGGAAGCATAGAGATGGCGTGGCGGTAGAATGGTTTGTGCCCGAAACGTCATCCAGCCATGCGCAACTCGTGCAATATCCCGTAGAGATTCGCGTCTCGCCCGAAGAAGCCTCCCGACGCCTCGACCAGTTTCTCGTCGAGCACGTCCCCGACGTAAGCCGTGCGCGCATCCAGCAGGTCATCGAACAGGGCAATGTGCTGGTCAACGACGCGCAGCAAAAGCCTTCGTACAAACTGCGGGCGGGCGATAACATAACCGTCCTCGGACCGGCGGAGCGCGCGCCGCTACGCGCTATCGCCGAGGAAATCCCGCTCGACATCGTTTACGAAGACGACGATCTAGCTGTGGTCAATAAGCCCTCCGGGATGATGGTTCATGCCGGTGCGGGCGCAACCGACGATGAGCGCAACCGGGGCACGCTGGTCAACGCCCTGCTGCACCGCTTCGCCGCGCTGTCGAACGTCGGAGGCGAGCTGCGCCCCGGCATCGTGCATCGGCTCGACCGTGAAACCAGCGGGTTGATTATCGTTGCAAAGAACGACGCAGCGCATCGCAAACTGGCGGAGCAGTTCTCCTCGCGCGTGGTGAAAAAGAAATATCTCGCGCTTGTGCATGGCTGGCCCAAGCAGGACTCGGGTACCGTCGATACCCCGATCAGCCGCGACGCGGTTCGGCGCACCCGCATGACCACGCGACGCGCCGGCGGCCGTGAAGCGGTCAGCCACTGGCACGTGCTTCAACGCCTGGACTCACACTATGGAAAATTTGCGTTGGTCGAGGTCAAAATCGACACGGGACGCACCCATCAGATCCGGGTACATATGTCGTCGATTGGCCATCCCGTCGTGGGAGACAAGCTGTACGGGGCTCCGGCGGAAATAAAGAAGCTGGTCGCGAGACATGGCTCCTCAGGGAAAGCCGCCTCGAAGCGCAATCAGGCGGTTCCGGACGAAGTTGCAGGATTAGAGGCTATTTCTCTACCTAGAAACTTTCTTCACTCCGCAATGATCGAATTTGCACATCCAACAACTGGGACCCGACTTTCGTTTTCGCGGGGACTACCGCGCGAATTGGATGAGTTTATGACGTTGCTAAACGGCTGAGTAGCACAGATGGCCAGTGGCTTGCTGGATGTAGCCAGGTGGGTTCTCCGGCCCGTGCAGCAGGTATAATGAGTCAAGAGTTACCAATGAGAAAACTTCGTTTATTCGTGTTCGCTTCAGGTTTACTTGCCTTGATTGGCGCGCAGACGATCACGGTGCAGGCGCAGACGCCATCGTCGGACCCGAAGGAATTGCCTTCGGCGCCATCGGCGACCTTGCAGGAACAGATGAGGCGTCAGCAGCCGCCTCCGCCACCACCCGCGCAGCAACCGGCTCCAGCGCAACCCGCGAGCGCACAGCCCGCTGCTCCCGCCCCTGTTTCGGCAACCGCGAAAGCGGCGGACACCGCAGCGCCACCAACGAACGGAACTAGGCCGGCGGATGCTACCGACGAAAATGGTGGGGCACCCGCGGATGATCCCAACATTCCCCGGATCATCTCCAACGTGAACGAAGTCAACGTCATCTTCACGGTCACCGACAAGCACGGCAAGTTCATCAAGGACTTGAAGCAAGACGACTTCAAGGTGCTCGACAACAATCAGCCGCCGAAACAGGTCAGGGCCTTCCATGCGGAAACTGACTTGCCATTGCGCGTGGGTCTGCTGGTGGACGCCAGCAACTCGGTGCGCGACCGTTTCTCGTTCGAGCAGGAATCGGCTATCGAGTTCTTGAACCAGATCGTGCGGCCCAAGTCAGATCGCGCTTTCGTGATCGGTTTCGATACCACGGCAGAGGTCACGCAGGACTTTACCGACGACACGGAAAAGCTGTCCAAGGGCGTCCATGCGCTGCGCGCCGGTGGTGGCACGGCGCTCTATGACGCCCTCTACTACGCTTGCCGCGACAAACTGCAGAAATCAGCAGTTCAGAACGGCCCTGTTCGAAGGGCAATTATTCTGCTGACCGACGGCGAAGACAACCAGAGCCGCGTCACGCGCGAGGAAGCCATCGAGATGGCGCAGCGTTCGGACGTGATCATTTATGCAATTAGCACAAACGTCAGCGGCGTGAAGCTGCACGGCGACAAAATACTGGAGCGACTGGCCGAGGCCACGGGCGGTCGCGCTTTCTTCCCTTTCAAGGTGCAGGACGTGGCCAACGCGTTCAGCGAAATACAGGACGAGTTGCGCAGCCAGTACCAACTGGCCTACAAGCCCGCCGATCTGCAACCGGACGGACGCTATCACTCGATTGACATTCTCGCGGAAAATCATAAGAACCTGAAAGTACGCACGAGAAAGGGCTATTACGCGCCAAAACAGTGAGGAAACAGTGACGAATTGGTGATTTGGTGAGTGACGATTGTCAGAACAAACAGGTATTCAGGTATTAAGGTATTTAAGTATTAGGGTAGGTCGCATAATGCCGCGGCGCTTATGACTCAATACCTAAACACCTAAATACCTAAGTACGCTTTCAATCGTCATTCACGAAAAATCATCACTGTTCCTAAATCGTCACTCGACAAATCACCAACTCACCAAATGGTTCTTTCACTCTCCCGCCTGCTGTTGGAGCGCGTAGTAGCCTTTGCGAGCCTGGATGCGGTAGTTCTTATCCTTGGTCTGTATCTCAACCTTGCGGAACGAGCCATCGAGTTTGGCATTCGTCGGCGTGTAACCGATGGAGTACTGGCTGCGCAGCTCGGCTGCGATCTGGTCAAAGGCGGCGCGCAGTTTTTCAGGCTTATTCGAAGCCTCGATGGTGCGGCCTCCGGTCTCTTCGGTGAGCTTTCTCATTTCCCTGTCACCGCCATAAGCGCCGCCATAGAAACCGCGATCCGCAATCAGAATCACGTAGCACATCGTATCGGACTTCTGCGCGGCTTCAATTGCGTCCCTTATTTTCAGCTGGCTGCCCTGGTCTTCCCCGTCGGTCAGAATGATCATCGCCTTGCGTCCGACTTCGGAAGCGAGCTTATCGTGCGACGCAAGATAGATCGCGTCGTAAAGCAGGGTGCCGCGCGGATCGGAAGTGGTTGGGAAAGGTCCGCCGCCCAGCCCGGGAAGGCTTCCGCCGCTGCCGCCCATGTTGATCTTGGCGCGATTGAGCGCGCGGCTGAGCATGTTGGAGGAATTGGTGTAGTCCTGCAACAGATCGACGGTTACGTCGAAGCTGATGACGAACGCCTCGTCCTTTTCCTTCAGCACGTCGCGCAGAAACGCGCCGCCGACTTCCTTCTCGTATTCAAGCACGCGCATCTGGCTGGCGCTGCTGTCGATCAGGATGCCCAGCGTCAGCGGCTGATTCGATTCCGAGCTGAAGTACTTGATCGTTTGCGGCTTCCCGTCCTCCAGCACTTCAAAGTCGTCCTTTTTCAGGGAGGGAATCAGCAACCCCTTCTTGTCCTTAACGTTGAAGAACAGGTTCACGACGTTGACGTTGGCTTTGAACGTTGGCAGTTGTTCTTCCTGCTGCTGTTTTTCCTGTGCGGTGCACACCAACGGCGCTGCCAGGGCAAACACGATTGCGGCAATTGCGATCTTTGAACGAAGCATATTTTGTCTGGGCTTCATGTTTTCTTCGGGCTATTGGTCCGGTCTATAGTAGTTGTCTTAAAATATAGAAAGCCATAAGACTACTATATAGAGTGACAGCTGAATTAGTTAGACGCAAAAACGGAGTTGGTTGTTGCTGCTGGGTTGCAAGGCGGCTTTTGAAAGGAGTTCGCAATATGGACCAGAGAGATAGAAATCGAATCGGATCCAACCAGGCGTGTAGCCTGGCTGCGGGAATCATGCTGGTCCTGCTCCTTTTAGGCGCGTTCATCGCAGCTCCGCGCAGAGCCTGGGCCCAGCAGGCTCCGGCGAATTCCTTGCAACAGCTTCCTGAATCGCCCAAGCCGCAGAACAACGCCCCCCAGACCCCACCCGACGATCAATCGGCCACCGCCCCTACTCCCCCACAGGACAGATCGAATCCTGGGCCGAATAGTCCTCTGCCGAAAACAGCCGACGTCCCGCCGCCGGACTCAGCTGACAATATGGGCGACTCTCCACAGGGTAGCGCGCCGAAGCCGAATATCAGGACAATGCCCGCTGGGTCCGTGCCCCGCAGTGACCCAGGTTCGCGAGAACAGCTTTGGGTCTTGCAACACGAGGTCAGCTTTGTCACTGTACCCGTCACCGTAAAAGACCGCGACGGCCATTTGGTTGAGGGACTTTTGCCGAACAACTTCTCCGTCTATGAGGACGGCGTCAAGCAGAACCTCAAGTTCTTCACCAGCGATCCGTTCCCGCTGTCCGCGGCCGTGGTGATTGATCTCGGCATGGGCGACAACGTTGTATCGAAGGTTCGGGATAGTCTGCCTGCTCTTGTCGGAGCGTTCGGACAGTACGACGAGGTGGCAATCTTTTCCTATTACGATACGGTAAAAAAATGGCAGGACCTCACCCCAGCTGACAAAGTCTCCTCCGCGACGCTGCGCCAGTTGAAGTCGCAGAAGGGCAGTACATCCGGCGCTCCGGTGATTGGTGGTCCATTAGGACAGCCGGGACCAGTGATCAATGGCCGCAACATGGATAACACGCCCAACATGTCCTCCATGCCAACAACCGGCTCGATACGGCCCTCGCGGGTACTTAACGACGCCATCCTTGCGGCCGCCCAAAATCTCGCCCGCAAGGACCGCATGCGACGCTCTCAGTCCGAGCAAGGCGCCGACTATCGCAAGATACTGTTCGTCATCAGCGACGGGCAGGAATGGGGAAGCACGGCCAGCTACGCCGACGTGATGCGGTTTCTACTAACAAACAATATTTCGGTTTACGCGGTGGGCGTCGGCGGAGCCGCAATGCCAATCTACGGACGGCTGGGCAAAGTGAACGTTCCGAAAACCGGTACCGGCAACATCCTTCCGAAGTACGCTTCCGCCACCGGCGGACAGGTGTTCAGCGAATTTGGCAGCGAAGCCATCGAAGCCGCCTATTCGAGTGTAACCTCAGAAGCCCGCAACCAGTACACGCTGGGGTACACCACGCGGGCCACGCCATCGGGCAGCTACCGGACCATCGAGGTACGGATCAGCCATCCCGGATTACGCGTTTACGCGCGGGACGGATATTACCCTCTGCCGCCCCCGAAAGTGGGGTCCGCATCTTCCCAACAGCCGTAAGTTTCAAGCGGGGTGAGCGGTCCGGCAAGTAAGTTTGTGTAAACAATCGTAAATCGGCTTGAAAAGCTGGCGGTAAGTATTACGATTGTCCAGTCACTAGTGTGGTTCTTTGCGCAACACTCGGCCCTCAATTAGGTGCGGCTGTAAGTTTGTGGTGTGGTATAAAACCAGCAGGATCGAATCCGTGCTGATACGCAGCACTATATATCACTTTGTCTGACTCCAGAGGCTGTTTTGAGCTTCATCAATTTTGCCGCTCGCGAAATCAATTGCAAGGTCGTGTACTATGGTCCCGGCTTGGGCGGCAAGACGACTAATCTGCAATGGATTTACGATAAGTCCGGGGATAAATCCAAGGGCAAGATGATCTCGCTTGCCACCGAGACCGACCGTACGCTCTTTTTCGACTTCCTGCCGCTTGATCTCGGAACCGTGCGCGGTTTCCGCACGCGATTCCATCTTTACACTGTGCCTGGCCAGGTGTTTTACGATGCCAGCCGCAAGCTGATCCTGCGAGGCGTGGATGGCGTCGTGTTCGTCGCCGACTCCCAAGAAGAGCGCATGGACGCCAACATCGAGGCCCTGGCAAACCTCAAAGAAAACCTGACCGAGCACGGATACGACCTCAAAACCATCCCCTACGTGCTCCAGTTGAACAAGCGCGACCTTCCCAATATCCTCACCGTTGACGAACTCAAGGCTGAACTCGTGAGCAAGTCCGAACCAGTGTTCGAGTCCGTCGCCTTTCAAGGCTGCGGCGTCTTTGAAACGCTCAAGGAAGTCGCCCGCCAGGTGTTCCTGGAGCTAAAGAAGGGCTGAGCCTTTCCATTCTCCAGATCACCCGATTCCTCCCCGTGCGATACTATCTTTCTTTCGTTTAGTGCGTCTCACGACAAGGAGATCACGAGAATGCGTCTGCGTCTGGCCATGCTGGCACTGTTGTTCTTTTCGTATTCTGTCGCCTTCCTTCCCGCTCAAGAGCCTGAGCAATCAACCGAACAGAAGACCACCACCGAGTCTCAGACGGTCGAGAAGAAGGGCAAACTGCCCGAATCCGGCGCAAAAGAAGCCAAGTCCGCCGAACAACAAAAGGAAACCCAGCAAAAGGAGAGCCAGCCCAAGAAGGAGCCCGAGCCGGTCGTAACCCACCATCAGATCACCGTCAACGGCAAGACGCTGCATTACACCGCGACCACCGGACGCCTCCCGATCAAAGACGACGAAGGCAACATCGAAGCCGAGATGTTCTTCATTGCCTATACGCTGGACGGGGGCGGATCGAAGCGTCCGCTGATGTTCAGCTTCAACGGCGGCCCCGGTTCGTCGTCCGTCTGGCTGCATCTCGGAGCGCTCGGCCCCAAGCGCGTTCGCCTGTTGCCACAGGGTTTCATGCCGCCCCCGCCGTTCGAACTTGTCGATAACCAATACACCTGGCTCGACCAAACCGATCTCGTCTTTATCGATCCCGTCGGTACCGGCTACAGCCGCGCTACCAAGAAGGATCTCGCGAAAAAGTTCTATGGAGTGAAAGGCGACATCCAGAGCGTCGGCGAATTCATTCGCCTTTATTTGGGACGCTATGAACGCTGGGCGTCGCCTCTCTTCCTGGTTGGCGAAAGCTACGGCACAACCCGCGCCGCCGGACTCAGCGGCTATCTCATCGACCACGGCATCGTGTTCAACGGCATCGTGCTGGTCTCGACCGTGCTCAATTTCGAGACACTGGAATTTACCCGCGGCAACGATCTACCCTACGTCCTCTATCTGCCCAGCTACACCGCGGCCGCCTGGTACCACAAGAAGCTGTCGCCCGATTTGCAGACTGATCTATCCAAGACTCTCCAGGAATCCGAACAATACGCCTCCGGCCCCTACGCCAGTGCTCTCGCCAAAGGAGATCGTCTAACCCCGCAGGAGCGGCAGTCTGTCATTGACAATCTCTCTCGCTTTACCGGACTCGACCGGCAATACCTCGACAACGCAAACTTGCGCGTCCAGACCGGGCAGTTCACCAAAGAACTGCTTCGCAACCAGCGCACCATCATCGGACGCATCGATAGCCGCTTCACCGCCACCGACCTCAATGGCGTCGCCGAGACGCCCAGCTTCGATCCCAGCCTCGCCGCCACGCGTCCCCCGTTCACCGCCATGTTCAATCAGTACGTCCGATCCGAACTCGGCTACAAAACCGACATGCTCTACAACATTCTCGGCATGGATGTGAATAACGAGTGGAACTGGGGCTCGGCCGGCGAGGGATTTCCCAATACCGCCGAATCTCTTCGCGAGGCCTTCGCCAAGAACAACTACATGAAGCTCTTCGTCGCCAGTGGTTGGTTCGATCTCGCGACACCCTATTACGCCACCCAATACACCCTGGCGCACCTCGAACTTCCCAATGTCGAAAAGAACATCACTACCGGTTACTACGACGCCGGCCATATGATGTACGTCCGTGACGAATCGCTCGCCCGGCTGAAACAGGACGTTTCAAAATTCGTAGCTAATGCGCTGAAGTAAGTTCAGGCACAGACAATTCCGGGTCGGAGGGTTCTTCTGAAATCACCAGATCACCAGATTCTTACGCCGCGTCCTCTTCCTCTCCAGGATCGGGAATAGAAGACGGTGGATCGCTGGACGGGAACGATTCTGCCAGCGTCTCGTCCAAGTTCTTTTCTTTGATCGCGCGCGTTTTCTCGGCTTCGTCGCGCCTCCGGTTGGGGTCGCTGGATGAATCGCTTGACGGATTTCTCGCAGGTTTTTTCGGATCCTCTGTCATTGACATGAGCCCGCCACGATTTGGATTTATTCAGTTCTTGAAGTGATGCTCAGTCCCGTTTTCTGGTGGCCCCGACCTCGACCAGCAACTCCCGTTCGACTGCCTTCCCACCTTCATAGAACACGCGCACCAGCCGCACGCGCTCCGAGCGCAATTGCGCCATCCCTGCAGCCGGTTCGAAGTGACGGAAAGCGGCGATCAGCTCCCATGTCCCGTGAACCAGTATTCGCACCTCGTATTGTGCTTCCCGTGCCATTCTGCCGATAGGACTTTCGCACTCTCTTCGGGAAGCATACAATCTCCAGTTTGCTTCCACCTAGCGGAAGCTTGGGGAATTGCACGGGTTGAAACGGATTGATACGGTTGGGGAATTAACACGGATCGAAACGGATTGGCACGGATTCGAAAATGACGGTTGTTGTTTTTCTCTCCTTTTCTTGATCCGTTTACATCCGTGTAATCCGTGTTTGGGTTTGTTTTTGTGTTTCCATTTGTTTTCTTAATCCGTTTACATCCATGTAATCCGTGTTTCGGTTTGGGGGTGCTATGCCGGTCCGCACGATCATCGAGCCTTTCCGCATCAAGAGCGTCGAACCCATCCGCTGGACCACTCGTGCCGAGCGCGAGCGGCAAATCAAGGCCGCGCACTATAACCTGTTTCTCCTCCCCGCCGACGAAGTGCTGATCGACTTGCTCACCGACTCCGGCACCGGAGCCATGTCCACGCACCAATGGGCGGCCATCATGGAAGGCGACGAGAGTTACGCGGGCAGCAAGAGCTTCACGCGCTTCCGCGACTCCGTGCAGGACATCTTTAGCTACCGGCACGTGATCCCCACGCACCAGGGCCGCGCCGCCGAACGCATTCTGTTTTCCGTGATGTGTAAGAAGGGCGACGTTGTCCCCAGCAACACGCACTTCGACACCACGCGCGCCAACGTCGAATTCGTGGGCGCCGAAGCCGTCGATCTGCTTCGCCCCGAAGGCAAGCAGCCCTCCGTCATCGCGCCATTCAAGGGCAACATGGACGTGGCCGCTCTCGAAGAACTCATCGCGCGCGTCGGACGCGAGCGCGTGCCGCTCTGCATGTTGACCGTTACCAACAACTCCGGCGGAGGCCAGCCGGTTTCGATGGAAAACGCGCGCCAGGTCAGCGCCGTCTGCCGCAAGCACGGCATCCCGCTCTACTTCGACGCCTGCCGCTTCGCCGAGAACTCATACTTCATCAAGCTCCGCGAAGCCGGTTACGGCGATAAGACGCCCAAGCAGATCGCGCAGCAGATGTTCGCGCTCGGCGACGGTTGCACCATGTCCGCCAAAAAGGACGGCATGGCCAACATCGGTGGCTTCCTCTGCACCAACGACGACAAAATCGCGCAGCAGGAAAAAGACCTGCTCATCTTGACCGAGGGCTATCCCACCTACGGAGGTCTCGCCGGACGCGACCTCGAAGCTATCGCCGTCGGCTTGCAGGAAGCGCTCGAAGAAGATTACCTGCGCTACCGCATCGCCTCCACCGCCTACCTCGGCAACCATATTTCCGAACAGGGCGTGCCCATCGTGCAGCCTCCCGGAGGCCACGCCGTCTATCTCGACGCCCGCGCCTTCCTGCCGCACATCCCGCTCGAACAGTTCCCCGGCGTCGCCTTGGCGACGGAGCTATACCTCGAAGGCGGAATCCGCTCCGTCGAGATCGGTTCGCTCATGTTCGGCAAAGCGGCGAAGATGGACCTCGTTCGCCTGGCCATCCCGCGCCGCGTGTACACGCAGAGCCATATCGATTACGTCATCGAAATCATTCTGGAAGTCTGGAAAAAACGCGAGCAGATCGGCGGTATGCGCCTCACCTACGAAGCTCCATTCCTGCGCCACTTCACTGCGCGCATGGAACCGGCAGGCTAATGCTCGGCA
The DNA here is from genome assembly GCA_963777415.1 of uncultured Acidobacteriota bacterium. Taxonomy (GTDB): domain Bacteria; phylum Acidobacteriota; class Terriglobia; order Terriglobales; family Acidobacteriaceae; genus JAEZPW01. Next base: position 721,603 of record CAVZQL010000002.1, on the reverse strand, counting down.
CCGAAACTTAGCACGGATGGTACTGTCGTGCCTGTAGCAGAGACGGTGCCATTCCGAGCGCAGCGAGGAACCTGCTTTTTGTCTGCACCACCCCAAAATCTTCGCGATCAGTCTGCGATGGTTGCAGTGCTACGAGAGAGATCGTCTCCTCGATCTGTCCGTATTCAGCGACCGAGGCGTTCTTGGCAAGCCCTGTCGCTGCTTTCCGATTTTGGGACGAGCTGCCTTTACGTAAAGCCCCCTACGCGGCGTTTACGTAAAGAGTTAATGTCGGTAAGTAGCTGAACAATAAGAACCTGACCGCCCTGCCCACAGCCTTGAAAGGTTGGCGCGTAAATTCACTTGTCGCACTCCCCTACCGCGCTTAGACTCGTGCGACAAAGTCACATTCTGGACGGATCATTACCGGACGCAGGTAGGCAAGCGTGGGATCCGCTGCTAGTTCAAAGACAAATTCGAGGCCAGCTATGGTCTGCGTACGAAAAGGAGCCTATGAAGGCTGCGATATCAAGCTGTTCTCGTGCGGCTACTACGGTAATATTCCTGTTAGCCTTAATTTTCCTGCTGGCGGCAACCCCTGCGTTTGCTGCTGTGGACCTGTTCGTTTCGCCTTCCTCCGGCTCGGGCACGACCGGGACCCCGCAGACGTTCGTCTTCACCTACACGAATCCCAATGGCTTCGCCGACATCAACGCGGCGCAGATGTACTTCAACACCCAGCCGAACTACGTGGGCGGCTGCAGCGTGTGGTACGACAACCGCTCCAACTGGCTTTTCCTGTTCACCGGCGGCAGCAACAACAGCTGGGACGGCCCCGCCACCCCCGGCACGGTAGCAACGTTGAACAGCGACCAGTGCAGCATCGATGCCAGCCAGACCTCCGTATCCAATCCGACGGCCAACCAGTTGGCAATTTCGCTATCGGTTACCTTCAAGCCTGGCTTCGTGGGCAGCAAGAACGTTTACGCCGGCATGCAGAGCCTGGAAAACGTCGATTCGGGCTGGAAGCCGGTCGGCACCTGGACCCCGGGCACGCTGGTCTCGGCCGGACCCACGGCCACGGCCAGCAACGGCACGGGCAACACCGGAACCCTGAGCGTGAAGCTGACGTCGCCGAACGGCTACGCCTACCTCAACGCCGCGAACCTCATCGTCAACAGCGGGCTGACCTACCAGAACGGCTGCGTGCTCTGGTACGACCGCCCCAGCAACGGCCTGTACATGTGGAACGGCAGCGGCTGGGACGCTCCGCTCACGATTGGCGTGACGGGCACGCTGTCGAGCGCGCAGTGCACCGTTAACACGGGCACCTCGACGGTGGTCCCGGCGGGCAATGACCTGACCCTGAACCTGGCGATCACGTTCGCCAACGGGTTCATCGGCGGCGGCAAGAACGTGTACGGCTGGGTGGGCGACCGGGCCAACGCCGACAACGGCCTCTACCCGCAAATAGCTACCTGGACTCCGGCCTCGACGGCACCATCGCTGGTGTCGGTCACGGCGGGCAGCACGGTGAGCGTGGTGCTGGCGGACGTGAACGGCTACTCCTACATCAACGCCGCGAACATCGTCATCAACAAGGTCCTCAACTGGGCCAACAGCTGCACGGTCTGGTACGACCTTCCGAGCAACAATCTCTACCTGTGGAACGGCGGCGGCTGGGACATCAGTCCGCTGGGCGCGGGTGGAACAACCCTGGCCAACAGCCAGTGCAGTCTGAATGGCGCGGCGTCCACGATGACGGGTGCGGGCAACACGCTCACCCTGAATCTGGCGCTGAACTACACCTCGGCCATGACTGGCGTGCAGAACGTCTACGTCTGGTCCAACGACAAGGCGGACGCCAGCACTGGTTTCCAGACCTCGACCACTACCATCGACCCAAACCTGCTCCCCGCGACTGTAGCTGCACCAACCTTCAGTCCAGCCGGCGGCACGTATTCGACGCCGCAGACCGTGACGCTTAGCACGACTACGCCGGGCTCCTCGATCCGCTATACCACCGATGGCAGCGCGCCGACAACGACTAACGGAACGGTATACAGCGGCCCCATTTCGGTCAACGCTACAACGACGATTAGTGCCATCGCTTACGAGTCGGGATACACGTCCTCCAACGTCGTGACGAACGTGTATACGTTCACATGTAGCGGCAATTGCGGGACGGTTGCCACGCCTACTTTCAGTCCGGCGGCAGGTCCTTTTTACGCCGCGACACCGGTGACCATTACCTCGGCCACGCCCGGCGCGACCATCTACTACACGACCGATGGCAGCACGCCGAGCGCGACCAATGGGGCCGTTTACACTGGCCCGGTGACCATGCAGTCTGCGGTCAACACCGACATGTCGAAGTCGACCGTCACCAATGCTTCCGGGGTGACCATGCTCAAGGCCGCGGCCATCAAGAACGGCATGACGCCCAGCGACGTGTTCACCGGCAACTACATCATCATCAACCCGCTGAGATATGCGCAGGTCTCTTCGCAGGTATCGGGCCTCGCACACATGGCCTATAACGTCAGCAGCGCAAACTGGAACAGCGTTTTAAGCATGTGGACAAACTATTTGGGCTTCGACACGGTGGTTAATTCCAGCGGCTTCGCCCTTATCAAAATCAACGACCAACAGTACATCGAGCTGTATCAAGCGCCGATTACCTCGCCCCAGTATCAATTGGCCAACTGGGGTTTTTATGTGACCGACGCGGAGACCTTCCGGAAACAACTGGCGGCGGCGGGGGTGCAGGTTCCTGCGAGCAGCACCGTCAATGCGTTGGGCAATCGTAGTTTCTTCACCACAGACCCGGACGGCCATGTCGACGAATGGGTCGAATATCTCCCCGGCAGCGTCACCAGCCAGTCGCTCGGCCAACATATGCCGGGCACGCAGCTTTTTGGCTATATGGACGACTACGGAGATGCAACCGCCAATGTAACCGCCGCCGACAATTATTACGCTCAATTTGGCTTTGGGAATGGGAGCTCGAAGGTCTATCTCCCTAATAGCAATTCCTACCTCGAGATGCTGACCTACAACTCGCTCACTCAATCGCTGGCTGGCAAGCACGAGAAGGCTCAGCTGGTGAATTTCCGGGGCCATGATCTGCTGATGGACGCCGACACCCTGAAAACGCGGGATTCCTCGATCGTGCAAACCCGCAGCACCGAAGGAGGGAGCGGCGGTTTCCCGAATCATAACTGCGTCGACATTTATAACGCCGACCTTTCGCGCATAAGAATGATCGACCTAAACTACTAGCCAAACAGGATCAAACAAAAAAAGCGTACTTCCCGCCAGGAGGTACGCTTTTTCTTTTTGACTGAATTCCGCTATTTCTTGAAAAGATTCTCGAACGCCCGGCGCGCATCCTGCGCCGCCGTCGGGGTGCTGGTCACGGGCGACGACGACGGCGGCATACCAGTGTAGTTGGACGTCTCGCGCTCGACCGCTGTCTTAATCGCGTAGAACGTGCAACTGTTGCGCTTGTCCTTCGGCGATATGCGCGCCGGGATTGGTTGCCGGCATTCGTTGCGTTCGCCCGGATCGAAATGCGCGCACTGCTTGCACGAATGCAAGTCGAACCCGCACTGCGGACACGCCCCGCTGCCGTCCGACATCCTCAGCACCACGCCGCATTGTGTGCAGCGCGAAACCGTGCGCGTGCCGGGCATTCTCATCGCCCTCGGACCGAATGTCTCTTCTCGCGGGCGCGGCTTGGGCTTGCCTTCCTGCGCGTGATTGTCGCGTTCACGGTCCATGTACCCGTGCTGGCGGTACTTCTGATCTGACAAATTTCCCTCCTGCTCGCAGACACTCGCAGGCAAAATTGATTGGGGACGCGCCTGATCGGCGCCGGCGTGCGGAACTGCTAGACAACGTAATTCTACGACACCTTTAGCTTCCCCGCACCATCTTCAATCGCTTTTCTTTTGTAAAACTGCGCCCGGAGGTTCATCGCCTGGTTTCGCGGGACTCCGGTTGACGTTCCGTCAATCCCTGATTGGAAAAACTCCCGCCGCCGCAATCGCCGCCTTGGACGCGCGGATGCCCGTCTCGATCGCCTGCTCAAAATCCAGGTGCGGGATCGGTGAACAGTAAGATGCCTCGAACAATCGCAACGCATCCCCCGGACGCGACAGTTGCTTCAGACATATCTTCGCGGCCTTAAGCTGCGCAATCAGCGACTCCCGCGTGTTGGGCCACCTGGCCGCCAGCTTCTCGCACTCGCTCACGGCGCGCTCGAACAACTGAAGTTCCTCGGCGATGCGGCAGAGTTCCACCCATGTCGCCACGGGCATATCCTGCCCCCCGGAATTCACGTACTCCTCGTAGCTCTGCCAAGCCGCCTTCGAATCGCGCTCCTTGATGTACGCCCGGCACAGCCTCACCGTCGTCGCCTGATAATCCAGCATTTCGTTCATGCCGTAATACACCTGTTGCAGGACCATCAGCGCATCCACCGCATCCGGATTCGACTGCAGGAATTCTTTCAACACGGCTTCCGCACCGTTGTAGTTTCCGGCCTCCATCAACTGGCCGGCATCCATCGCCGCTGCCCCGCTCGCGTGTACGTGCGCCTGTCGGACCTGGGTGTGATGCCGCTCCACCCGCAAATAGCGGAACACAATCGCCGCCGCCGCGCCGAACAGAAACGCCGCCGACACGGAAACCGCGTAGGGTCTCAAGACCGGCTGCTCGAACACCCGTGCGTAATCCCGGTTCAACCCTTTCCAGTTAACCAGCACTTCCAGCGCCAGCCATACAGGAGCAAAGCACAAAGCCGGAATGCGAATCCTTCCCACATTCAGCATTTTTGCCGGAAAGCGCACCAGCACCGCACCCATCAGCATGGCAACCGCGCCCGATGCGCCCATCACGGGCGCAAGGCTCTGAGGCTCCGTCCAGCCACGAATCTGTAACGCGACCGCGCACGCCGCGAAGAAGAACGCGGAATAAATGACGCGGCCCCACCCGTCTTCGAGCACCCAGCCAGCAAGTAGCAGAGTCAGCATCACTCCCAGCAGCGTCTTCCAACTTGAATGCAGGAAACTCGCAGTGATATACGCAAGCGCCGTAGGAGCCGAGGGCGTGAAAACATACTTGCCGACAGCCGTGTCGTCGGAGGCTTGATACTGGCCCACCAGCGAATCCATCTCTTGTTGCAAGGTTTCTTCGTTCGTGATGTCCCGCGTCCGCCCGTCCCACTCGTCGGCCGTCGGGCGATCCGGCTTCTGCAAGCGGCTCCAGCTCTCGGGGTTCTGTTCGCTGAAATTGGATACGAACACGCGAACGTCCGAAGGAATGTCCAGCCCCGGATGCGCTGCCGCAAGCATCAGCATGTGAATCTTCGCGTCGGCAATCTGCGCCCGCTGCTCGTCCAGCGACCGGTGCATGACCACAAACAGCGCCACGTTGATCGCGATCAACGCAATCGTGACCACCGGCCAGCTTCGAACTGAATCTTGCTTGAGCCCGACACCCATGCCCGCTCCCACGTCTCGACAGCAGGTACTTCGGAGTTTCGGCGCCCGCACTCGCCAAACAACGCGCGCCCCGTTCCCTAATACTCTTAGGAGTTGTGCTGGATAGTGTATCCGACTCACTTTCAACTACTCAAAGGAAATGCGCAGCACTGTAGTAACGCCCGGGTAACCAAAGAACCGGTGGGCCCACGACTTTCCCCAACCACGCTGGGGGTGCAGCACGCTTCTCCGATTGGGAGAGCGGTTCCCCCATTGCTGTATCTCTTGAGCCGTTCAAGCTGGGATGACAGTTGACACGAATGTTCTCGTGCCCCGTACCGTTCGTGAAGGCCCCCTCCCTGTGGAAAAAATCGCAAGCTACTGTATCTAACATACTTAACACATCGATATGCTTTTGTGTCCAATATAAGTGATGCAAATAAAGGACTTAAATGCTCGATCTATCCGCAGTGCGCAATTGGAAACCCCTGATCTAAGTATGGCATTTTCGAGGGGGTAAACCCGACAGGCCGACGCAGTTTATTTCTGCTTTGATTTCATCTACTTACGCGGAAACAGTGCATAGAGTGGCCTTGACATCTTGAATGGCGTCGGCGGTGAGTAGCGAGAACGGGACGTCGAACGGGACGTCCTCGCTCCAGCCGCCCGGAGGGCGGCGTTACGATCGCAGGTGTAGCAACCTTGGAATTGCCCTAAGGGTGCCAGCTTGATGATGTGTCATCCCGAGCGCAGCGAGGGCCCTGCTTTTTGCCCGAACCAGTTCGCAGAATTAATCAGGGAGAGTAGTCCCAAAATAAAAACCCCATCCTCCACTGCCGAAGGATGGGGTTTCGAGAACGAAAACGAACTACCGCGCAGCGGCCTTCGCCTTACCGGCCAGTACGCCCTGTGCGACGGCGGCGACGTTTTCCGCCGTGAAGCCGAACTGCTTCATCACTTCGTTGCCGCTGCCGGACGCGCCGAACCGTTCCATTCCGACGACAGCGCCGTCGAGTCCGACGTACTTCTGCCATCCGAACGAAACGCCGGCCTCGACCGCAACGCGCGGAACGTCGGCGGGAAGCACGGTCTGCTTTGTAGCTCTCCGGCTGCGCGTCGAACAGTTCCCAGGAAGGCATGGAGACGACCTGGACCTTCACGCCGGTCTCGGTCAGCTTGTTCGCTGCATCAATGGCGACGGACAGTTCCGATCCGGTGCCGATCAGCACCAGGTCCGGATTGGCGACGCCCGAGTAAATGTACGCGCCCTTGAGCGTGCCTTCGAAGGTCTTTTTCGCGTCGGCCAGCGTGGGGACGTTCTGACGGGTCAGCGCCAGAACGACCGGGCCGCGCTTCTCGACCGCGACCTTCCAGGCCGCCGAGGTTTCGTTCGCGTCGGCCGGACGCAAAACGGTCAGCCCGGGGATCATGCGCATGCTCATCACCTGCTCGACCGGCTGGTGTGTGGGGCCATCTTCGCCGACGCCGATGCTGTCGTGGGTGAAAACCCAGACAGTATGCGTCTGCATGATCGCCGCCAGTCGTATGGCCGCGCGTGTGTAGTCGGAGAAGACCATAAAGGTCGATCCGTAGGGAATGACGCCGCCGTGCAGGGCCATGCCGTTCATGGCCGCACCCATGGCGAACTCGCGTATGCCAAAGTGCAGGTTGCGTCCGGCGCGGTCTTCGGCGCTGAAGTCACCCGAGGCGGTGATGTTGGTCTTGGTCGAGGGCGTCAGGTCAGCCGAGCCGCCAACGAGTTCGGGAAGCGCGCCGCCGATGGCGTTCATCACCTTGCCGCCGGAAACGCGGGTAGCCATTCCCTTCTTGTCTTCGTCGTAGAGGGGGAAGGCGAGATCGGCTGGCAGTTCGCCGGAGATCATGCGCTTGGCGACCGCCGCGGCTTCGGGGAACGCCGTGGCGAACTTCGCCTGGAGCGCGTTCCACTGGGCTTCGAGTTCGGCGCCGCGCTTGCCGGATTCGGCACAGTGCGCGCGGGCTTCGTCGGGGACGAGGAAGTTCGGCTCGACAGGCCAGCCGAGATTCTTCTTGGTCTCCTCGGTGTTCTTGGGTCCGAGGGGTTCGCCGTGAACGCCGGCAGTTCCCTGCTTGGGGCTGCCGAATCCGATCTGCGTGCGGACGGCGATGATGGACGGCTTTCCGGTCTCAGCTTGCGCGGCCTTGACGGCGGCTTCGATCGAATCGAGGTCGTTGCCGTCGGCGACCGACTGCGTGTGCCATCCGTAGGCCTGGAAGCGGGCCAGCACATTCTCGCGGAAGGCAATGTTGGTATCTCCCTCGATGGAGATGTGATTGTCGTCGTATAGATAAATGAGCTTGCCCAGGCCGAGGGTTCCGGCTAGCGACGCGGCTTCGGCCGAGACGCCCTCCATCAGGTCGCCATCCGATATAAGCGCGTACGTATAGTGGTCAACCAGCGAGAAGCCGTCCTGATTGAACTGCTTCGCGAGGTGCGCTTCGGCGATGGCCATGCCGACGCCCATGGCGAATCCCTGGCCGAGCGGCCCGGTGGTGGCTTCAACGCCAGCGGTCTCGCCGTGCTCGGGATGCCCAGGCGTTTTCGATCCCCACTGCCGGAACCGCTTCACTTCCTCGATAGGAAGGTCGTAGCCGTAGAGGTGCAACAGAGCATAGAGCAGCGCCGATCCGTGGCCGGCGGAGAGAATGAAACGGTCGCGGTTGAACCACGCCGGATTCTTCGGGTTGTGGCGAAGAAAGCGGTCCCATATGACGTAGGCCATGGGGGCAGCGCCGAGCGGCAGGCCGGGGTGTCCGGAGTTAGCGGCTTCGACGGCATCCACTGCAAGGAATCGCAGCGTGTTGACGGAAAGTTGATCGAGTGGCTTCATTCAGTTCTCCAAAATTATTGCGGAATCGAAATCTCTTGCGCGTGTGCGCACGTTGAAAACTTGTCGTCCTTGCGGAGCTCAATCAGTGTCGTCTCCGGCCCAGGCGCTAAAACGCCGGGCTAAATTCGAGCGCCCCTGCGGGACTGAAACCCTTGATGCCGCCGGTCTGCAACAGCAAACGTAACCCGCAGTCGCGCGGCGACCCCGTGTCCAAGCGTAGGGCAGCACAATCGTCGAGCAGCCAATCAGCACCAACCGCCTTCAGTTCCGGATCGTTCAGCATGGTGCGCAGACCGATGACCCGCGAACCGGCCGATTTGCCCGCGCGAATTCCAGCCGGCGCGTCTTCGACAACAACACATTCACCCGGCGCAAAACCCAGCGCTGCCGCACCTTTAAGATAAGGATCGGGCGCGGGCTTGCCATGCGCGACGTCGGTCGAGGTCACAAACGTTCGAGGCCGCGGCAGTCCCGCTGCCTTCAGCCGCGCTTCCGCCAGCGGGCGAGTGCACGAGGTCACGATCGCCCACCGCTCCAAGGGCAGCGAAGAGAGTAGCTCAAGCGCGCCGGGCAGTGGCACGACGCCCTCTAGATCTTCGATCTCGCGTTGTTCGATCACGCGGTTCTCGGCCTCGTGATCCGCGTCGGGAAAGTAATCCTTCACCGTGGAGATGCTGGGACGTCCATGTGCTTTCCGCACCACTTCGTCGGGATCGAGTCCGTGTTCCCGTGCCCATTGCGACCACACACGCGCCACGGCCGGCGTGGAATCGATCAACACACCGTCCATGTCAAAGAGGAGCGCGTTGCAGGTTATCTGAGTCATACCTCAGGATAGCAGGACAGAGCTGGATTTGCGGTGCAAAATTCGATTAAAAGGCTGCAAACGGAGCCCCTCAAATCGCCATTCTCGCGGGCGCGCGGAATCATAGACTTGAAAGACATTGCTGCCATAGGGGTTCCTCGCCTTGCGCAAAATCGGCGCAAGGCTCGGAATGACAAATCCCTGTTTCCTGTGTGTCGTGGCGAGTTCAGCACCGCACCCTCCCTGCGGGGAAGGGTGCGGCACCCAGGCGTTACAAGCGCTGGAAGAATTACATCGTCATGGTCCAGGGAAGGACGTAGTAGAACAGGAGGCCGATGAGGATCAGGTACCCGAGCAAGATGAGGGTCCAGGCCATATTGTGGCGAATCGCGACGCCTTCTCTGCGGCAGTAGGACGTGGTGGCCACGCCAACGCTGCAGGTCTGCGGGGCAACGGGTTTGCCGACTTCGGATCCAACCGAGTTGAGCGAGGGCAGCAGGAGTATTGGCATGTTGAGCAGACGTCCGGTAACGGCCTGGACGGGGCCGAACATGGCGTTGGTGGAAGTGTTGCTGCCGGAGAGGGCGACGCCGATCCAGCCGAGGATTGGGGCGAAGACGACGAAGGCGGGCCCGATCTTCGAGAGACCGTAGGCGAGCGAGTTGGCCATGCCGGTGTAAACGAAGGCGTAGGCAAGTCCGAAGATAAAGAAGCCGACGAGGAAGGCGCCCCACATTTGCTTGAAGGTGCGCGCGAATACCTGCTTGATGATCGTGCCGCTCGGGCGCAGGAAGAGCAAGATCACGAGCCAGGAGGCCATGATGGATGTGCCGCCGCTAAGTGGATTGAAGTTAAAGAGCGACGTAAGGGGTTTGTGCGAGACGGAGGAGATGGCCTGAACCGACATCTTGTGGAGGCTCCAGTTGGGAAGATGCGACCAGGGACCGGTCCAGAGTACGACCACGATGATGAGAATGATGAAAGGCATCCAGGCGCGGAAGCCGGTGGGCAAATCGGCCGGGGCTTCGGCGTGCGCGGTGGGAGACCCCCCGGAGACAGCGGAAACGAGGGGCGCCCCACCGAACGCACGGATCGTCTTGGGCTTCCAGACCTTCACGAAGAGGAAGAGAATCCAGAACGAGGCGAGTGCGCCGCTGAGATCAGGGAGGTACGGGCCAAGGTAGTGGGAAACCGGCCACTGGCCGAGGATGTAGGAGAAGGATCCGACAATCGCGAGAGGCCAGGCTTCTTTCAGTCCCTCCCAACCGGCGACGAGGTAAATGAGAATCCATGGAGGAGCGAGAGCGAGAACGGCGACGATGTCACCGACCGAGGCCGAGAGCTTCAAGAGCGGAAGGCTGGTGACGGCTGCGAGAGCGAGGATGGGGGCACCCAGCGCTCCGTAGGAAACGGGGGCATTGTTCGCTAGGGCAGCGACGCGGACGGCGTCAAGTTCGACAATTCCAAGCGAGATCAGGATTGGGGTGACGACGGCCCAGGGATAGCCGAAACCGACGAGCCCTTCGAGAAGAGCGCCGAATGCCCACGCGAGCATAATCGTCTGGATACGGATATCGGCCGTCGCCTGATGGATCATCCACTTGCGGAAGCGGTCGAAGTCGCCGGTGAGGACAAGTGTGTTGAAGATGACGAGTCCCCACAGGGTGATCCAGTCGATGACCCAAACGCCGGTGAGACTTCCGTACCAATAAGACCGCATCGTGTTGGACAACGGAGCGTGCCAGACGAACACGCCAACGGCAACCGTAACGACGCCGGAAATCAGTGTTGCGAGCCACGCTGTCATACGAAGGGCCGCAAGCAGGAAAAGCAGAACGGCAACTGGAACCAGAGAGACCAGAATGGTCAACCCGAGACCTCCAGCGGGCAGCAGATTTTGCTCGAACATTTTGGTCCTCCCGTGGTAGCGCCGGATCGCGAGAACCTCAGCTCGCGACACTTCAGGTCGGCGAACGGCAGTTTAGATGCGGGTTTTCGCGCAGAGGTGGCGCGCAGGTACAGGTGGGACGGAGTAAACCGGCGATGGGAACGCATCGCACAGCGATGCAAGCGACAGGAAATGGCGACCCCGGAGGGGCTCGAACCCCCAACCCTCAGATCCGAAGTCTGATGCTCTATCCAATTGAGCTACGGGGTCGCACAAACGGTATGTTATCCCGCTTGGAGTAAAACGGAAAGGGCGATCCACTTCATGCCGGAAAAAACATGGGCGGAAACCCTGTGATGAGTTTCCGCCCGAGTGGCTCGATTGCTTACGAATTACGGCGTGACTGTCAGCGGGACAGAGATGGCCTTCGAGGTCCCACCGCTGTAAGTAGCCGTTACATTCACGGTATAGGAGCCCGTCTGCATGCTCGAACCGCCACCGTTGCTGCTGCCACCGCCGCCACCGCAGCCGGTAAACATCAGGACCAACCCAAGCGCGACCAGAAGCATTATCACCCAGCGACGGCGACGGCGGCCGAGGAGAGTCAGCGCAGCGCAGAATGGGAGCGCTCCGAACGGAACTCCCCAGTGCAGGGAACCTGTTCGCGTGCCGCCGCCACCCGACGAGGACCCAGCGGGGATGTTCACGGTTATGGTCGCCGTTTCAGTTGTCGCCCCGTCCATCGGTACCGAAGCGGGGGATGCCGAACACGTTGCAAGCGAAGAAGGAAGAATCGCACAAGTCAGGCTTACCGTCTGTTTAAATCCTCCCGAGGGCACAAAGCTCAAATTGATCGTGCCGGTTTTCCCTAGACCAACACTTAGTGGGGCCGGTTGGGGGACTGTAAAATCGGACGTGCCACCGCCACCGCCACCGCCTGTCCCTGTGCCATTGCCCGTGCCGGTCAGTTGAACCGTAGCCGGCATGACGTTTCCGTTGCCGAACACCGTCAGCGTACCTATTCGAGATCCGGCGGCCGTCGGGGTAAAGGTCAAGCTGATTGTGCAGTTCTTGCCGGGCGCCACAAACGACAAGCAACCATTCGAACTTATTTGGAAATCGTTGGCTCCGTCCGAGGTTGCTACTGCCGGGGTGTTCAAAATCAAGTTTTGTGTCGTGTCAGTGTTTGCGACCGTGACTGCCAGCGCAGCGCTGGTCGCCCCCACGTTCTGGGTACCAAACGCAACGGTGCTCGGTGTAATCGTGGAAGATACCATCACGCCCTGCCCCAGCAGTCCCACACTTTGGGGTGTGTCGGGAGCATCGTCCGCGATCGTCAAGGTGCCGCTACGGGTGCCCACCGCTTTGGGGGTAAAGGTCAGCGTGACGGTACACGTGTCTTTCGTGCCGCCAGCGGGCGTGAGTTGCGAACCGCAATTGTTCGACTGCGTAAAATCACCCGAGGCCGTGATGTTGTTGATCGTGAGGAACGCTTGCCCGGTGCTCTTGATTGTTACTGTTTGAGTCGTAGGCGATGAGAAGCCGACCACCTGTTGACCGAAGTTGAGACTTGACGGTGTAACCGAGACCGAGGGGAAACTCGTTCCCAGGATCTTGGCAGCCCATGCGTCGCCACCACCGGCGGCAATAGCTTGCCCGGCTACGGCATTCTTCACCGGGAAATCCACTGAGCCGGTATTGCCCGCCACGTAGATGTCGCCCGAGCCGGTGGGGCTTAGGGCAATCGCATTACCCTGATCGGTGGCGGAGCCACCCAGGTAAGCCGACATGATCAACGACGAGCCATCGGGAGTAAGCTTCGCCAAGTAAGCGTCTTGCGTGCCCAGAAGTGTACCGAGCGTATTGAGGTTAGCGTCCAACAGAGGGTTGATTAGCGGCAGGTTAGTGGACTGGGTGCTGCCGACAACGTAGGCCCATCCGCCCGAATCGACCGCTACGCCAAGACCCTGGTCGTTGCCATTACCCCCGAGGTAGGTCCCGTAATCGATTCCCGAACCAGAGGAGGACATCCTGAGAACAAACGCGTCGGTGCCACCAAGGATGTCTGGATTCACCGAAGTTTTCTGGGTGTAGATGCCGCCATCGGCTGTCCCAACCACATAGGCGCGACCCTGGCTATCGACTGCGACCCCCCTGGATGCATTTACAGCCTGGGTACTGTCCGACGGATTTGTGCCAAGTGGCGTTAGATAAACGGGCGCGCCGTCAATTCCGCGGAGTTTTATGATCCAAGCGCCTGTGCCCTCATAGTGCATCCCCGGTAACCAGGCAATGTTAACGGGTTGAAGCGAAGACGTGTTTGAGCCGCCCACGGCGAATACGTCGCCATTGGGATCGAGCGCCACACCGTACGCCTCGGTGGTGGCATAGACGGGTCCGATTGGCTGCCCAAGAATTCTCCAATTAAATCCGCCGTAATCCGGCACAAAGGCGTTTACGGAGAGACTCTGACACGCCGGCGCCCAGTTCAAACCCTTCGCTGTTGCCGTAGCCGCACCTGTCTCGGCCACAAGGACTAGTGGAGGGCTACTGCCGGCGCAGTTCGGAGTACCAATCGTGATGGCGCCATCGGGAACCGCATAAAACGGAGGGATAGGTACGTTATTGATTAGGTCGAACCCTGTATAGGGGTAGCCGCCACCGCAAGCGAGTGACGCACCCGAACCATAACACGGCCACGTGGACGCGGGCGGCACAAGTTGACCGCCAAAAACCGCCGAGAAAAAGTAGTAAGGCGGCGAATTTGGATTAGTACTAATATTGGCAGTCAACGGGCACTGTGCACCTGGGGTGCAGGAGTCTGTTTGAGATGGCTTCCGTGGAGAGATTGCCGAAGCGCCGGGAAGGATCTTTGGGGCAATTTGAAGTGCGGCATCGAGCTTGGTAACGAACGCCACGTACGTTTCAGTGATCGGCTGGAATCCGTTGTAGACAGGAAAATCAAACGACTTCGTCTGACCGACCGCTGTCACGTTCCGTTGGCTGTCAACGGCAATCGAGTAGCCCTGGTCATCGTCGCTGCCGCCAAGATAGGTCGAGCGGTCCAGTGTCCCAGTCGTGCTATTCAGCACCACGATGAAGGCGTCGTGGTCGCCACCATTGTATTTAGTCAAGCGCGGGGTGCCGTCGTCATACGTCGACGGATTCGGAAAAGCCCCGGGCAGCCCCCACCAGTTCGTTGTGCCAATCACGTAAACTTCGGGAGTGGCCTGATTGTCCAGTGCAATTCCATTGCCCCAGGTAGATGTCGGGTTCGTGTCATTCGAGCCGCCGATGAACGTGGTGAACAGAAGCGTGGTTACGTTCGTGGCTGAGTTAAAGCCCAATTTGCTGATGTACGCGTCGCAACTGCCCGCGAAGGCTGTACCGCTGGGGTTCGGACTCGGAACTGGGAAAAGCAAGCCATTCGGATCTTTACCACTCGAACAAGTCTGCCCCGTGATGTAGGCATTGCCCGCCTGGTCAACCGCTATGCCATTCGCGGTGTCCAACAGGCTGCCGCCGAGATAACTGGAATAGGACATAATCGGGTCAATGACCAGTTCGAGGTTCTTGTCATAGTCACCGATCTGGAGTTTCGCTTTGCCGTTTCCATCCAGAACGTATCCGGCCAGAACCGGTTTTTTGTTTCCCGCGATCGTCTGATAGGCGAACGGCTTGGCGAAACGCACTGGCTGGCCACCAATTTCGGCAACCAGATCGCCTTCGACGCCAGTATAGAGTTTGTCCATCCCGGAGAAGTTCAGCGCGATTACCCCGGGATCTGCCTTGGGTGCGACGACGAAATCAAACTCGAGGCGGCGCTGGTCGCCGTAATAGACGATGTCCACGCCGGGATAAATACTCTTCGCCCGGAGCTTCGCGAAATTCTTCACTCCCAGCCGCCAACTCTTGGAATCATCTCCCGCATAGTAATTCGTGACACCGGGGAGCGGATCGAGCGCTTCAATGGAAGCTGCCGCATTCGCATTCTCTAGAGCGAAGCGAAGCATCTGGCTGGATCTGGACTTTGGGTCTGTCACAACTACGGAAGATTCAGTGGCTCTGATGTAAACAGCATATCGGCCACTGTGTGCCAGGTATTGCCCCGGCGTCACCGCCGGCTCGAAACTCAGCGGTAGGTTGGCACTGACCTGAGTGGCAGTGAGCCTTGCATTCGCGGGTGCGGCCCCGGGGCCTGCCAGCAGGGAAAGTGGCAGCATAACCACTATAAGGGCGAGCAATGCGACACAAAGTTTGACCTTCATCCTGGACTCCTCCGTCGTGACGACATCAATGGCTAGATAGTCAAGTAACCTTTTACGTTCGGAGTACCCGAGAATCAAGGAGATTCCGCTTCTACCCAGTTACCGAAGTAGATACGTCAGGCAGCACTTTTAGCGGCTTGAAACAGACACCTCTGCATTAATTCTGCCCCGCGCCTCCTTTCAAGAAAGTCCGAAGACATATGCCTTTCGTTTGAATTCTTCAAGCTTTAGGCCTCGAAGTTGTTCGTTGAGTCGGTTGGTCTGCGAACCTATAAAGAGAAAGTTCTGCCGATATCAAAGCCAGTCACCGCGACACCGTCCACGCAAGTTCCTCGAAGTCGCGTTGGACTGCAAGTGGCCGTTGATAGCTCCAGTCTCTTCGCCAGCGTGAGGGCAAGTGGGGCAAGGAAGAAGTGCCAGCCTGCCTGAAGTCTTCCTGGCAATAAGCCAGGGCTGTGTTTACGTAAAGAGTCAAACTCAGGTAAGTAGCTGAATAATAACAACCAGGCCCCCGCTGCCCGTGCCTTGAAAGCTTGTTAGCGTAAATTCACTTGCACCACTCCCCTACCGCGCTTAAACTCGTGCGACAAAGTCACATTCTGGACGGATCATTACCGAACGCAGGTAAGCAAGTGTGGGGATCCGTTGCCTAGTTCAAAAAAACCAATTCAAGGCCAGCTATGGTCTGCGTACGAAAAGGAGCCTATGAAGGCTGCGATATCAAGCTGTTCTCGTGCGGCTACTACGGTAATATTCCTGTTAGCCTTAACCTTCCTGCTGGCGGCAACCCCTGCGTTTGCTGCTGTGGATCTGTTCGTTTCGCCTTCCTCCGGCTCGGGCACGACCGGGACGCCCCAGACGTTCGTTTTCACCTACACGAACGCGAACGGCTTCGCCGACATCAACGCGGCGCAGATGTACTTCAACACCCAGCCGAACTACGTGGGCGGCTGCAGCGTGTGGTACGACAACCGCTCCAACTGGCTGTTCCTGTTCACCGGCGGCAGCAACAACAGCTGGGACGGCCCCGCCACCCCCGGCACGGTAGCAACGTTGAACAGCGACCAGTGCAGCATCGATGCCAGCCAGACCTCGGTCTCCAATCCGACGGCCAACCAGCTGGCAATTTCGCTTTCGGTCACCTTCAAGCCCGGCTTCGTGGGCAGCAAGAACGTTTACGCCGGCATGCAGAGCCTGGAAAACGTGGATTCGGGCTGGAAGCCGGTCGGCACCTGGACCCCGGGCACGCTGGTCTCGGCCGGGCCCACGGCCACGGCCAGCAACGGCACGGGCAACACCGGGACCCTGAGCGTGAAGCTGACGTCGCCGAACGGCTACGCCTACCTCAACGCCGCGAACCTCATCGTCAACAGCGGGCTGACCTACCAGAACGGCTGCGTGCTCTGGTACGACCGCCCCAGCAACGGCCTGTACATGTGGAACGGCAGCGGCTGGGACGCTCCGCTCACGATTGGCGTGACGGGCACGCTGTCGAGCGCGCAGTGCAGCGTTAACACCGGCAGCTCGACGGTGGTCCCGGCGGGCAACGACCTGACGCTGAACCTGGCGATCACGTTCGCCAACGGGTTCATCGGCGGCGGCAAGAACGTGTACGGCTGGGTGGGCGACCGGGCCAACGCCGACAACGGCCTCTACCCGCAAATAGCTACCTGGACCCCAACCTCGACGGCACCCTCGCTGGTGTCGGTCACGGCGGGCAGCACGGTCAGCGTGGTGCTGGCGGACGTGAACGGCTACTCCTACATCAACGCCGCCAACATCGTCATCAACAAGGTTCTCAACTGGGCCAACAGCTGCACGGTCTGGTACGACCTTCCGAGCAACAATCTCTACCTGTGGAACGGCGGCGGCTGGGACATCAGCCCGCTGGGCGCGGGTGGAACAACCCTGGCCAACAGCCAGTGCAGTCTGAATGGCGCGGCGTCCACGATGACGGGTGCGGGCAACACCCTCACCCTGAATCTGGCGCTGAACTTCACCCCGACAACTATGACCGGCGTGCAGAACGTCTACGTCTGGTCCAACGACAAGGCGGACGCCAGCACTGGTTTCCAGACCTCGACCACGACCATCACACCTAACCTTCCCATCGTCGTCACGCTTTTGCCGAACAGCCCGCAAAACATGGATGCAGGTCAGTCGCTGCAAATCACGCCGACGGTCGCGAACGACGCACAAGGGGTTAATCTCACAGTCAACCCGCCCGACTGCGGAACGGTCTCGGCCACGAAGAACGTACCCAGCGGCACCCCGGTTACCTTCACCACACCGTTTGCGATGGGCACTCCGTGCTTCGTCACGGTTACCGCGACCTCGGTTACCGACCCGACCAAGTGGGCTACGCTCAATATTTCCGTATATCAGCCACTGACACTTCCATTTTCCAGTCCAAATCCTCTGCCGCCGGCAACAACTGGCCAGGGCTACAACGGATTCATCACCGCCTCCGGTGGAGTGGGACCTTACACCTGGACGGTTACCGGCCTTTCCGATAACTTGACGTCGAACGCCTCGACCAACACCAGCAACGGGCTGGCCATAAGTGGTTCGCCCACTTCGTCCGGTACCGTGAACGTCCAAGTCTCAGTCAAGGACAGCACCGGTGCCACGACTGGACCAAATCCGTATTCGATCGTCGTCAGCGACCCGATCCCGTTGACGATTCAGACTCCTATAAATCTGCCACCCGCGACGGTGGGACAGAGCTACAACAACGGCTTCATTACCGCGCAAGGCGGATCAGGGACCTATACCTGGACGGCAACTCCGATTTCGGGCAGCCTGCCAGCGGGCTTGAGCCTTAGCAATCTAAACGGATCGACCTTGCAGTTCGCGGGAACTGTGCAGGCGCCAACCGGTTCCTATACATTTACCGTTCAGGTGACCGACGGCGCGAGCCATCAGACATCGGCGCAGGCGACAATAATCGTCAACCCAGCAGGCGCCAGCGTCACCGGTAACGTCTCCGGAGCCAACAATTCGGGCCCGATTTCGGGGGTCACAATTAGCATCAACACGACCCCTGTTCAAACCACAACCACGGACGGCAGCGGGAATTTCTCTCTACTGGGCATACCCGACGGAAGTTACGTCGTGTCGCCTTCGTTCACAGGTTCCGGGGTTACTTCTGTTTTCTATCCCGCAAGCCAGAACATTTCCGTCAACGGCAACGATGCCTTTGTGAACTTCCAGGCAGCTCTGGGATACACGGTTTCCGGAACGGTGTCGTACGCTGGTTCAAAGACTGGAACAATCTACATCACGCTGCAACCCAACAACTCTGGCTGCAACGGTACCTCCAACGGCACGAGTATTTCCAGCACTACGCTGGCGTCGGGCGGGAATTTCACTATTAGCGGCGTTTGCCCCGGCACGTACTCTCTGAGCGCCTGGATGGACCGCATTGGCTTAGGGGTGCCAAACGGATCGGATCCGTACAGCACCAACAGCCCCTCCGTGACAGTCCCCACGAGCACGAACCCGGTCATAACCATCACCGATCAACCAAACCCGTTTGACTCGATATCTGGGCCTGCGTTCAAAGGGATCAGCCCAATGTCCGGCGGTGTGTTGCTGCAGATGAGTCCAGTTACCAATAGCAAAGGGGTGGAAATGCCTCCGCGCTATCAAATCCAGTGGAGCACGGACAGCACTTTCGCCACCGGAGTAAACCACACGACGGTTCTCGCAACGGGTGGCAACCAGCCGTACATTTTGAATTCGCGCACCGGACTTCTGGGCCTCACCGATGGCGCCCAACTTTACTTCCAGATTCGAGGCGAAAGCATCGATGGCACAACAGCTAAGACGCTCTGGACGGTTACGCCTACTCCTGTCCCCATCGGAGCGGCTACTCCAACCAACCCTGTTACAGTTCAGGGCAATGTCAATTACACTGGACCCGCCACCACGGGCCCGCTCTACACCGGCTGCTTCGACCAGAACACCGGTACGGTGTACGGCGAGAGCTTTGACAGTGCGCCATTCCCACAGCCCTATTCGGTTGCGGTGACCGGCGGCACGAACTGCTACATGTTCGGTATTATCGACAACAACAACGATAGCGCCATCGATCCTGGTGACGTGTCGAACACCGACGGTAACGGCGGTTCGTTAATCGTCACCGGCACGGGTCCCATAACGAACGACATCAACCTGCCAAACACAAACAGCGTAGCCTCGATTACTACCAGCCACTCGCAATGGCAGAACAACGGGGTAACCGGCGATAACTACAGTATTAACTTTGACCTTCGGGGCAGCATGAAGCTTCCAGTGGCCGTGCAATTGGTTTCCGGGCCTAACGTGCTCGTGCCAATGGACATTGCTCCTCAACAAAATAGCAAGGGCGGGCAATTCCAGCTATGGTCCAACATAGGCGGAGCCCGGCCCACGCTTGGGGATATCTACGGGTTCAAGACAACGTACAGCGATGGCTCGATCGAAACGGTCAACGCAACTGTAACGACCGTGCTGGACGCTTTTGCCAAGAACCTCACCGTGGACACTACGACCAGCCCCGCGACAGCTACGATGCCTACCTTCAAATGGGCCGCTCCCGACAATCCTCCGACTGGTTACACCTATCAGTTCCGGATTGACGGGCCGAACGGCACGGTTTGGCAGGTACCGTCGAATAATTCCAACGTTAATGGTCTCGACAGTTCCGTAACGTCTTTAGTCTGGGGTGTGGATCCCACCGACGGCAACAACAAGCCGACGATGTCCACTCTGTCAGGACCGACCGGGACGCAGTACATGTGCACTGTCACCGTACTAGATAAGAACGGCAACAGCACGCAGACGCAAATCGCTTACATTCTGCCTTAAGCGCTCCTGCTGCTTGTCGCACCAAACCGGGGGCTCCGCTTAGTTCAGCGGAGCCCCCAATTTTATGATTCATACTGGAATCCCAAAGCGATATTCGCCTTCTCCGGGCAGAGCTGGAGCATAATCAATATGCCGGGCGAATGGCGTGCGGCATCCTGCCGGACGACAATCAGGAGAGGGCAATGATGGATTTAACTCAGCAGGATCAACGGGAGAGAGTTATCGTCCCGTCTCTTTTCATCGCGGGCATTGTCGCCGGACTGCTGGGCATAACCAGTTTGGCGGCCGTCCTGGTGACTGGCCGAAGCGGAGTACTTGTCGGCCTGCTGCTGCTTTTCGGTGGAATCGGGGCGATTGCCATGGCGCAGTTGCTCGAACTAATGGTGGACATAGCCGACCACTTAGCCACCATTAGAGCTCAACTTGGCAAGGGAGTTCTCGGACTACTCGGCTGATGATTCCCTGGTTGCCGCACTTCGAAGATCCCCCCAGCTGCGGACCATACACTATAACCATGTCCTACACCACCCAGCGTTGGGTGCAAGCCTGTTGATAGTGATACGCTCCGGTGCTGCTAGGACAGCGCAGCAAGCGGCCTTGCGCCACAAGAAGGTCTTTGCAAAAGGCCGTCATGCCCTGCCTGCTTTGAAACCAGTGCTCACAGTTGACCGATGTAGTCGTCCATAAACCCGCAGCACGCATGTTGTAGGCGATCTCGCTCACCATGTCTTCGCTCAGCAACAGAAGCCGCGACAGACGTCGCACTTTAGGCCCCTCCGCCAAGGCGGCAACCAGTACCGCGGCGACATCGCTCACTCCTTCCTCCATCCTGAGTTCCGCGAAGCCCGCGGGCATGGCCGGAACAAGTTGATCTTCCACGAATCGGAACAACGCGGTGCGGCGAATCACCGCATCGCCCAAATTATTTTTCGTGAGGACAGCACCGTTCATGAATTTGTCCCAAATTATCAAGATCTTCGCGACGTTGACCTTCACCACAGCGGATTGCATATCCCCGATTCGACCAGAGTCAGTTGCGTCTTGAAACAACATCATCGACGCCGAGCGTGACGTCATCGCTGCAGTAGTAGCACTCTCGGAAGGAAAGCCTTATTTCACCTCCGCGGCCGGAAGGGTGACCTGGAAGATCAGCACGGCATTCGGCATGGCTTTTATCTGTAATGTCTTACCTTCCAGCTTCGCCGCCCCGGCATTCAGGATCGGCGTCACCTTCCCGATGTTCTCCAACGGCGTATCATCGAGTTTCAGGTTGATTTGCTCGTAGTCCTCACTGTTATTGAAAAGCACCAGCAGAACGTCCTGCCCACTTTCACGTACAAACGCGAAATATTTGTCTTCCGCAGCGAGATCCCATTGCTTACCTCCACGGAGTGCTGGGTGCTCACGCCTCAAATTAGAGAGCAGTTCTAAATGAGCAAATATTTCCTGCTGCTGCGGAGTACGACCAGCGTTCGTAAAGGCATTGTGCGCATCGCCTGCGAACCCGCCCGGGAAATCCCGTCGGTTATCCGGATCGTCACCGCCCTCCATCCCGATTTCGTCGCCGGCATAAATCTGTGGAATGCCACGCACCGTCATAAGCAAGGAGAAGGCCGCCTTCATTTTGGCTGGGGTTGCGCCAGTCTCACCCATGAAGCGCTTTGTGTCGTGGTTGCCAATAAACGTCACGAGCGCGTTCGGGTTGGGATAAAGGGCGTCGCATTGAAACAACTCGGCAAATTTCTTGGCCGATCCGCCACGGAGTACGACTTCGCGGATGGTGTTGAAGAAAGGAAAATCGAACAAGGTGCTCACGCCGGTATCGATACCGTCGTATTGCGTCCGTCCGCCTTGGAAGAACGACGTGATGATCGGATCGAAGTTCCATACTTCGCCAATCGTGGAGGCGTTCGGATAGGCAGCGAAGATGCCCTTGTGCCATCCGCTCCAGAAACGGCGCGACGAATAAGGAAACGTATCGAGACGAAAGCCGTCCGCCGCAGAGCTTTCCATCCACCATTCGGCGTTTTGGAGCAGGTATGTAGCGAGCAGTGGATCATCGGGATTGAGGTCCGGCAATGTGTTTGCGAACCAGCCTTCCAGAACGTTGCGCGACGCGCTTGGTGGGGCGTGCGGGTCCACCAACGGCCAGAAGTCGTACTTCGGCTCAAGGTGTTTTTCGACCGTGCCGTGCAACCAGCTCGCCGTCGGAGGATCCTGCACCCATGGATGCAGCGGACCGGTGTGATTCGCGACGTAGTCGATGATGATTTTGATTCCCTGCCTGTGCGCCTCCGCCGCCAACTGCTGCAACTCGCTCACGGTGCCCAGGTGCGGGTCGACAGCGTAGAAATCAACCGCTCCGTATCCGTGATAATCAGAAGTTGACGTCGCCTGTTTCCACCACGGAGTGAGCCACACGGCGGTCACTCCCAACTGCTTCAAGTAGGCAAGATGGCTGGTTACACCTTTGATGTCTCCACCATGCCATTTGCGAGATTGACTACGATCGGTTTGCCCCGGAGCTTCCGGCGGATTGTCGTTCGCGGTGTCTCCGTCGGCAAACCGATCAGGCATGATCAGATAGATGAGGTCGTCTCGCGACAGTCCGGCAGGCTTATGTCCAGTGCGCGCCAACAGCGGAAAGTCGATCGTCGTCGCCGAGCCGTTGGCTCCGCCGATGTGCAGCTTGGCCGTGCCGGGTTTCACGTTCGGCGATAGCTGGAGCCATACGAAAAGATAGTGTCCAGCGGGCTGTGATTGCACCCGAGCAACCCGTATGCCCGGATAATGGATCGTTGCGCTTGCGCCGGCCAGTCCTCTGCCTGCGATAAGCAGCATGGGGCTCTGCGGCATACCTGCCCACCAGTTCGGAGGATCGACCTTCGCAATTGCTATCGATCCAGACGAGGTGGTTTGGGTTGAAGCAGCCGGTGCTGAAACCGCGACTCCAAGAAGCAGTATTGCGAATAGAACGGAATGGTAGCGGCGGATGACTCGCATGAGTATCTCTGGATGGTCCTAAAAAAGGGGAACAGGAATGACCTGTTCCCCGGTGGAGGCTGCTATTAGAAGGTGAAACGGAGAGCGAACTCAAGTTCGCGCTCAGACGCGAAACGCGAGTTTTTCACATATCCGAAATTGCTGGCGTTGGAACCGCTGTTCCAGTCGCCGGTCGGATTCTGGAACGCGGGCGTGTTGGTGAGGTTGTAGCCCTGTACACGAAATTCGGTCTTCACGCGTTCGGTAATCGAGAACTGCTTGAAGATCGAAGCATCCCAGGTGTGGTAGCCCGGGCCGTGAAAGTAGTTGCGTGTCAAATTGCCGACCGCTCCAACGCCAGGATCCGTCAGAGCACCTGCAGGGCACGACAGCCAAGGCGAGGTACTTCCCACATCACCGGTCACTACACAACCACCGTTGTAGTTCGGGCGCTGGTTCAGTCCGTTGCTGCCGATCACATCGAATGCCGTGCCGGTGCCCAGAGTCAGGATGTTGTTCATTTGCCAGCCACCCAGAATCATGTCAACGGCCTTGGGAGCACTGGTCATCCAGCGACGGCCCTTGCCCCATGGCATTTCGTAGATCATGCTGCCGACAAAGTAATGGCGGATGTCGGTGGTCGAATTTCCCCAGTTATAGTTCAGGAGGGCGTTGCCCTTGTTGTCTACAACAATATGGTTATCAACATCGTTTGTTCCGCCGTTGGCGTTGTCCATGGTGTGAGACCAGGTGTATGACAATGTGTACTGCAAGCCGTTCGTCATACGGTGGTTCAAGCTTGCTTGCAGGCCGTTGTAGTTGCCGGCCCCGATGTTAGCGGATTCCTTTATCGAGCCTACATTCGCGAACCATCCCGACTTGTTGGCATTGTAGATAGTGGCCAGATTATCCATCTTCGTGCCAACGTAGGCCAAGCTCAGAGCAGTATTGGTGTTCAAAGCCTGCTGCATTTGAACATTCCACTGCTGTACGTAGCTGTTCGGGTTGTTCTTGGGGTAGTAGATAACGTTGTTGCTCGACGTCAGGTGATTCGGATCAGCCGCGGCAGAGCCGGAAGGCAACGTGCCGGTGGCGCCGACAGGATTGGTGCTGCCTAAAGGAGCCGCGCCACTCAGCGTGATGCGGTATCCGCTGCAGTCGGTCGCAGTCGGACAGGCGTTGTACTGGGAAACACCGTTGAAGTCGGGGTTCTGATTAAGCTGATTGCCAACGCCGCCGCGGTCGAGGAAGTAGAAGATTCCGTAACCGCCGTGAAGGACCGTTTTCCCGTTTCCCAACAGGTCATAGGCAAAGCCGATGCGCGGTGCGAAGTTGTGCTTGTTGGTGTCGATCAGAGCTGAGTTGTAGCCAGCCGCGGCCGCTGTTCCGGCCTCCACCAATTTGCCCGTTGTCGGATCGAAGTTCGACATACGGTTGTTGGCCTCGGAGGGCCAGGTGTACAGGTCGTAGCGCAATCCAAGGTTCAAGGTCAGCCTGTTGTTGACCCGCCAGTCGTCCTGGGCGAAATAACCAGTTTCCCAGTTGCGGGTCTGGTAGTAACCATCGGTGTTGCCGATCTGGTAAGACCCGACGAATCCGGCAAGAAGTTCGGAAACTTCGTAGCCGGTGAACATTCCATGGCCGGAGTTGTAGTTGTTGGAATAACCGTTATCGTCAATCCAGAAGTAACCCTTTGCGTTGTTGCCCTGGATGAAGTCGACGCCACGGCGAATGATCGATGCGCCGAACTTTAAAGTGTGCTTGCCGCGGGTCCAGCTAATGCTATCGGCGAAGTCGTACGTGCGCTGGGGAACAAGGTAGGGTCCACCGTCACCGGTGTACTCCAGTTGGCTGCTCCAGCCGCCGATCAGGGCCATGCCGCCCAGTAGTGAGTTGCGGTTGGCGTTGGGGATGCCCATGTTGGAAGCCAGCGGCGTGTTCTGCAGCGGAGGATTGTAACCGTAAGAGAAGCGAACCAACCCGAAGCGGAATTCGTTGATTATGTTCTGGTTAAACGTATGGGTGTAGCCGAAAGCCAGACCGCGTGGATGTGCCATGTTGTCACCTGACCCCCAACCGGAGGGCAGGTCGTGGCTTGAATCCACCAGACGGTCGGTAACGTTGTAGGTGTCCTGCCCAAAACTGAACCGGCCGAAGATGCTGTCTTTCGATGATGGATAGAAGTCTATGCGCGTGTCGAAGTCATCGAAGTTGCGGATCTCGTGCCGATTTGGCTGGAAGTTGTTCTGGACCGAATTGACGTTGGGCATGGGGAACGCATTGAGATACTTCAAACCCACCGCGTTTTGAGACGTGCCTGGAATGACGTTGATCGTCGGCCCAGGCGAATTCGTTGCCGAGTTCCAGCCGAACGGCAAACAAGTCTGTGGGTTGTAGATGTAGTTCTTGCCGGAAAACTGCGGAAGCACGGTGCCTTCGGCGTAGAGGCTTGGGCAAATCAGCGCATTGGGCACGGTCGTAACGTTATTCGAGAGCCCAAGAAGTTCGCTGAAGTCGCCCGTGCGCATCTTCGCCGTCGGTACGCTGGTTGTGCCATCGCCCACCGGCTGCAACTGTCGCCATCCCTGGTAATCGCCAAAGAAGAACAGCTTGTTCTTGATGATCGCGCCACCCATGGTTCCACCGAACTGGTTCTTTTTGAAAGAGATGGGGCCAGTCTGATTCCAAACATGGGCGTCGCCAAAACCGGTACGCCTGAATTCGAAGGCGGAACCATGCAGTTGGTTGGTACCTGACTTGATGCTGGTCTGAACTACAGCGCCACCGGCCCGGCCGAATTCGGCTGGCGCCACGGAAGTATTTACGCGAAATTCCTCAATGGCTTCCGCCGGTGGGAAGAACACGATCGTGTTCACCAACGACTCGTTGTTATCTACGCCGTCCAACAGAAAATTGTTTGTTTGCGGGCGAAGGCCGTTGACCGACAGGGCTGCACCGCCGCTGTCCGAGTAACGGAACGTTTCCGAACTGGTGGGGTTGTTGCCGTCGTTATATGCGCCGCGGGTGACGCCGGGCGTGAGCAGTGCAAGTTGTGCGAAGTTGCGTCCATTGAGCGGGAGTTCCGTGACCTGGCGCCCCAGGATAACTTCGCCGGTTGAAGAGGTCGATGTGTCCACAAGGGCGACATCACCGGTTACGCTGACCTCCGTTTCGACAGTGCCAACCTGCAGCTTAAAGTTCAACCCCTGCACTTGCGATACCTGCAGGGTGATGTCGGCCGTCATGGTTGTGAAAGCGGCTTGTTTCGCTTGGACGTGATATTTGCCGGGGGGCACCGCGTTGAAACTATAATTTCCGTCGGCTCCGGACTGCATTGTCAGGACGCGGCCAGTTCCCGTATTTGTCAGGGTGATTGTCGCGTTAGCTACCATAGCGCCCTGGGGGTCCGTGATCGTCCCTGTCAAACGTGCTGAGTCGCTCTGAGCTGAGACTGCAATCGCGACGCTCAGGACGATCAGCAGCGTTATAAAACGAATTACGTTCTCCCTCATACCTATCTCCCTCCGTGCCTCAATAGTCTTCAGTTCTTCTTGTTTTTTTTTCGCTCGCTGTTGCTTTCCCAGCTTGGCGCCGGTATCGACCGAGAATGATCTACCTTCGGTGTAAACGGCGCAACAGAAACTTGCCTTCTGCTTTCTATACGTGCAGCTGAGATTTCCAGTAAACGGCATTAATGCGCAGCCACAGTCGCACCGCTCAGCTTCAACCCTCAATGCACGTCAGTCCCTTTTTTGATCAATTTCTCTTAACTAGCTATCTCACACATGAGAAAAGAGTTGTGCTCTGTGTACACTCGTTAAAACTGTGTTTGACTGGACAGAATTGCAGTGGTACAAGTACCCGACGGGACAAAGCAAACGTGACGCAAACGGCAAATCAACACACAAGGGTAAGATTCGGAGTTTACGAAGCGGACCTGAAGACTGGGGAACTGCGCAAGTCCGGCACACGCATAAGAATTCAGAGTCAGCCGTTCAAAGTGCTTACCCTGCTACTCGAGAACGCGGGGGAAGTCGTCACCCGCGAGCAGTTGCAACAAGAACTCTGGGGCTCCGACACCATCGTTGATTTCGATCACAGCCTCGGCACCGCGATTAACAAGATTCGGGAAGCCCTGGGAGATTCGGCCGACAATCCGCGATTTATTGAGACGCTGGCCAAGCGCGGCTATCGTTTTATCGCTCCAACGAGTTTCGGGCCGAACGGATACGAAGCGCCGAGTTCCAGTGTGTTTGCCCAATCTGGGAATCCTAGCTCCACCGCTAATGCCGATCTGACAACCCAGAGTCCTGGAGCAGCTCATGCACCGGGCAGCGCGTTGTCCGAAACGGCGGTTCCGGTCACTTCAGGAACTTTGCAACCGCGCAGCCTAATAATAAAGAGACTGAGCGCTTCGAGCGTCAGAACTCGATCAGGGGTTGCAGTTGGGGCACTTCTCCTCATCGCTTCAGCAATTTATGTTTCAGGACCGCTTCGCGAACAAGCGTTTCCGGCGCCAGCAAAGGTTACCCAGATAACTTTCTCCGGGCGGATTTCCCCCGGCGAACCTCAACTGGAAAGCTTGCCGGCAACAGCGACAGACGGTTCCCGGATTTATTTCTCGGAAATTGAGGGCGGCAGAACCGTTCTATCCCAAGCCTCGATTGGCGACGGTGAGACCAGTGCGCTGGGCGTGCCTTCTGAGATTGAGGCACCTTCGTTGGGCGACATTTCGCCGGACGGGTCGAAGCTGCTGGTCCGGAGTCATCTGGCGCCGGAAGCTGAACAGGCGCTGTGGATCGTTCCCACCCATGGAGGTACGGCGCGAAGAATTGCAAATATCCTGGCTCATGATGCCTCGTGGTTGCCCGACGGACGGCACATTATTTACGCCGCCGGCAACGACCTCTTTGTTACCCGCGAAGATGGCACGGAGAACTCGAAGTTCGCGAGTTTGCAGGGGCGGGCATTTTGGCTGCGGTGGTCGTCCGATGGCAAGAGACTCCGCTTCACGCTGCTAAACTCTCTTAACCACACGACTTCTCTATGGGAATCATCGGAAGATGGCCGCAATGTGCATCCGCTTCTGACCGGCGGGAATACGGCAACTGACGAGTGTTGCGGAAGTTGGACAGAAGATGGCCGGTATTTCGTGTTTCAGTCAGCTGAAAACGGCGTGAGCAACATTTGGGCGCTTCAGGAAACGTCGTACCTCCCTGGCACAAAAAGCGCGACACTGCGGCAAATCACGAATGGGCCGCTTAGCTACCAGGCTCCTATCACGGCGCGAACAGGCCACACAATATTCTTTATTGGCATGGAAGCACGATTCCAACTATTGCGCTTCGACCCAAGCTCAAGCCATTTCATCTTGTATGAAAAAGGATGGGGACTCGCCGGGCGAACTGAGTATTCGCGGGACGGAAAATGGGTCGCTTGGATAAAACCTTCGGACGGATCGCTGTGGCGTAGCCGGGCTGATGGAAGTGAGCGCCTTCAGTTGACTGCGCCTCCGTTGCAGGTGTTCATGATGCACTGGTCGCCGGACAATCAGCAGTTGGCGCTGATGTGCCGGGAGTCGGGCAAGCCGTGGAAGATTTACTTGATTGGTGCGGCCGGCGGAGGCTGGCAGCATTTGCTCGATGAAAACCGGAACGAAGCCGATCCGGACTGGTCGCCGGACGGCAAAAAAATCGTCTTCGGGCGCTTGCCGGAGCTAATGGCAAGAGAGGCCCAATCGAAGTCTATTCAAATACTTGATCTTTCGAGCAGGCAGATTTCGACTATCCCATCATCCGAAGGACTGTTCAGTCCGCGATGGTCGCCAGACGGGCGCTACATCGCAGCGATGTCGCTCGACCAGCGCAAGCTAGTGCTGTTCGACACATCGAACAATAAATGGAACAAGCTGGTTTCTCGCAGCGCCGCAGACCCGGTGTGGTCCCATGACGGTCGCTGGATCTACTTCCACGATTTTATGGAAGATGGCCAACCGATTTATCGGGTTTCGATTCCCGATGGGCGATTGGAGCATGTTGCCGGGATGGGCAATCTCGATTCGTCCGATGTGGTCGATTACAGGTTTTCTGGTTTGGCTCCGGGCGATGTGCCACTGGTCAGAGCGAGGGTCTGGACTGCAAACGTGTATTCGCTCGATCTGGACAGAAAGTGACCGGAATCTCTATTCGTTTTCGGTGCT
Organism: uncultured Acidobacteriota bacterium; assembly: GCA_963777415.1. Lineage (GTDB taxonomy): Bacteria > Acidobacteriota > Terriglobia > Terriglobales > Acidobacteriaceae > JAEZPW01. The sequence continues at coordinate 692,275 of CAVZQL010000002.1, read as the reverse complement.
CACAACCACAACGATAGCCGAACGCTGAGTTGCGAGTCCTTTGTAAGTTGCTGAGATCTCGCCTCTTACTTAGTTAACCGAAATTGATGAAAAGACGAACCCTCGTGCATTGAGAGTTTTGGCTGGGAATAGGAATTTATATCCGACATGAATTCCCAAATTGCCAGAATGTTTCGTGCCGCTGTAATCGCCTTCCTCGGATTCTGTTTAATAGCGGCCCCGGCGCTCGCGGGTTCTGCTCCGGGCAGCGCAATTGTCGCGCTGGCTCCAGGCGCTCCGGGTGACATCCCTCACTGGACGAGCGGGAACAAACAGGGTGTAGGCACCGCAATCACGTCCGAATCCCATGTGTGGTTCACGATCGGAAACGGCGTGCTCAACGAGGTCTATTATCCGACCGTCGACAAGGCGAATACGCGCGACCTTGAATTGATCGTTACGGACGGCAAAACATTTGCCGACCTGGAGAGTCGAGACACGCTGCATAGCGTGGATGCTCCCGACCCTAAGGCACTGGTCTTCCGACAGCGAAATACAGCCAGGAACGGTCGCTATCGGATTACAAAGACGTATGTAACCGATCCTCAGCGCGACGCGGTGCTGATTCAAATTCGCATGGACGTGCTCAAGCCCGGCGCTCCCCTGAAGGTCTATGTTTATTACGATCCATCGCTGAACAACAGCGGCATGAACGACACGGCTTACACCGAAGGCGATGCCCTCATTGCCAGCAAGCTGCAAAGCCGGGTTCCGGCAAGCGATGAGATTGGAACGACACCCGGCGACATCAGCTCGGCACTAATTGCTCAACCGCCATTTGTTTCAGCCAGCAACGGATTTGTTGGCGTGAATGATGGATGGAGCGAAATCAAAAGCTCGCGTCATCTGACGAAGCTCTATAACCGGGCGGAAGACGGAAACATCGCACAGATTGGAGAACTACCGGCGAGTCTCACCCAAGGCAAGCCGGTAACGGTCGCGCTCGGTTTCGGAAGCGATGATCGAGCGGCTGTCGAGGCGGCGCGCGGCGCTCTGAATGCTGGATTCGCATCTTGCCACGCGGCATATACCAACGGCTGGCACAGCTACGTCGCAAGGCTCAAACAGCCGGACTCGCCGTACAGGTTGCAGTTCTTGCGGTCGGCCATGACTCTTCGAGCGCACGAAGACAAGCTGCATCCGGGAGCCATAGTAGCGTCTCTCACGATTCCATGGGGCGATTACGCAGACGCGAGCAAACCCAATATTGGCGGATATCACCTGGTCTGGTCCAGAGATCTTTACCAGATTGCAACGGCCTTTCTGGCAATGGGCGACAGGGCGACTGCGGAGAGATCGCTGGATTACCTGTTCAACACCCAGCAGAGGCCCGACGGATCGTTTCCACAGAACTCATGGCTGACGGGAAAGCCTTACTGGAAATCACTGCAGCTTGACGAAGTAGCGTTACCAATCGTTCTCGCATGGCAGCTCGAAAGAGCCGATAAACACACCTACGAGCAACACATACGTCCGGCGGCCAATTTCGTTGCTGCAAAAGGGCCGTGGAGTCCGCAGGAGCGATGGGAAGAACAGGACGGCTACTCCCCATCAACAATCGCGGCTGAAATCTCCGGCCTTATTTGCGCTGCCGACCTGGCCAGGCGCAACGGCGATACCGCGTCCGCAGACGCATGGACCAAGGTCGCCGACGCCTGGGCCGCGCAACTGGATCAATGGACCGCAACCACGACAGGCAAGTACGCGCCGCGATACTTTCTGCGAATCACGCAACACGGGAAGCCCGACGCCGGCGAACAGATCACTCTCAAAAACGGCAGCGGCACCTGGGACGAACGTGAAATCGTGGATGCTGGTTTCCTGGAGCTGGTTCGATTGGGAATTCGCGATCCGAACGACAAAGTGATCGAGCAATCCCTGAAGGTGATCGACAAGGTCATTAAGGTGGATACTCCTCTTGGTCCTGCCTGGTATCGCTACAATCACGACGGCTATGGGGAGAAGACTAGCGGCTTGGGATATGACGGCACCGGAATTGGCCGTCTGTGGCCGCTCTTTGCCGGTGAACGCGGAGAGTACGAGATTTCAAGAGGAAATGATGCGCGGTTTTATCTCGACCTTATGCAGAGAATGGGCAATCAAGGTGGCATGTTGTCCGAACAGGTTTGGGACCGCAGCGAACAGCCTCTAGCGGGCTTGAGCTTTGCACGGCCAACAGGATCCGCCAATCCTCTGGCGTGGACGAACGCGCAATTCATACGCCTCGCGATAGCCCAGAAGGAGCATCGGTTGCCTGAAACACCGAGCGTTGTGCAGGAGCATTTCAAACTGGTGGGTCCCCGGTCAGTTGCGGATCGCGGCACCAGTTCCATCTTGAAGTGAGCGCAAGTTCTTAAACGTGATCGCATGAAATTTTCAAGAAGCAGCGGAATTCTCCTCCATCCGACCTCCCTTCCCGGAGGTTACGGGATCGGCGAACTCGGGCGCGAAGCCTACCAGTTTGCTGATTTCCTGCACACGGCTGGACAAAAGATATGGCAGGTGCTGCCGTTGTCACCAACCGGGTTTGGTGATTCTCCTTACCAGTCCCTTTCGGCATTCGCGGGAAATCCGCTGCTGATCAGTCTCGATACCCTGCGCGAACAAGGATTGCTTGAGAAAGCGGACTTGGCAGCGGCTCCGCAATTTCCCGAGGAGCAAGTGGATTTTGGAGCCGTGATCAGTTTTAAGTATCCGTTGCTTCAAAAGGCGGCACGCACATTTATCTCTTCCGCCTCGAGCGCAGGGCGAAAATCGTTTGACGCGTTCTGCCGCGACAACGCCGATTGGCTCGAAGATTTCGCGCTTTTCATGGCGGCGAAGAATGCTCATGGAGGTTGTACCTGGACTGATTGGCCTGCCGGACTTGCCCATCGCGATGCGGACGCACTCAACGTCTGTCGCGATAGTCTCGCCAGCGAGATGATGGCGATAAAGTTCCAGCAGTATGAATTTTTTCGCCAATGGCATGAGCTCAAGAACTACTGCGGCGAGGGTGACATTCGAATTATGGGCGACGTGCCAATTTATGTCGCACACGACAGTGCTGACGTCTGGGCTCATCCTGAACTCTTCTATCTCGACGAAAACGGCAGGCCAACCAAGGTCGCCGGCGTACCTCCCGACTACTTCAGTGCGACAGGCCAACTGTGGGGGAACCCCATCTATCGTTTTGACGTGCTTAAACAAGGTGCCTACAAATGGTGGATTGATCGTTTCCGCGCTGCACTGGAGTTGTACGATCTGGTCCGCCTCGACCACTTCCGCGGTTTCGAAGCCTATTGGGAGATCCCTGCTGGAGAATCCACCGCCATCCATGGCCAATGGGTGAAGGGGCCCGGAGCCGACTTGTTCAATGCCCTGCAGAATGCGCTGGGCAGTCTACCAGTTATTGCGGAGAACCTGGGCGTCATCACGCCTGAGGTGGAAACCTTGCGCAGGCAGTTTGGCTTTCCGGGTATGGCCATCCTGCAATTCGCCTTCAGCATTGACGCGCAGGCGCCCACATTCCGTCCGCACAACTACGAGCGCAACCTGGTTGCCTACACCGGGGGGCACGACAACGACACTGCAATTGGATGGTGGAGTGGCGGTGTCGGCGACAGCACCCGCACGCAAAACGATGTGGACCGCGAACACGACCTCGCCAAATCCTATTTCGGATTCGAGAACGAGCCGATCAACTGGGCCTTGATCCGCCACGTCATGGCATCGGTCGCAGACACCGCCATGATGACCTTGCAGGACGTGCTCGGCCTGGGCAGTAAAGCGCGCATGAATCTCCCCGGCAGCATGGGCAACAACTGGAAATGGCGCTACCGATCCTGTGATCTTCAGACCGAATTCGCACAGAAGTTGAAACTGTTTTGCCATTTGTACGATCGCTGATCGGTCCTGGCGCGACGAACGAATGCAAAGAGCACCCGCAGTTTTTGGCAGATCTACTTCTACCCTCTCCGGCGTTTGTGGCAGCAAACGTGCCCCCGCTAGTGCAACTTTCCATCGATCTAAACTCATCTCTTTGGAGGCGTGATCGAACAGAAATTTGGCGTACTTTCCTGTTTTTCGTAGCATCTAATTCAGCATTCAGTGGAGGCGGGTAGCAAGAATGAGTTCGGATACAAAGGGCCGATTCCTAGGACTGTTTATTTTCGGAACGCTGGCAATCTGGATTACCTTGAATGTATTTTCCGGCGTTTCCTCTTCATTAAGGAGTGAGCACTGGCCGAAAGCGCCGGCCCAAATCGTCTCGTCTGGTGTGGTTATAGGTTCGGCTAACGTTGCGACTCGGTGGATTCCTCACGTGGAATATGTATACGTAGTCGGACACACGTCGTATCGATCCAGCAGAATTCGTTTTCTGATGTCTCCTTTCTACCAGGAGGAGAATGCTTCCGCTGTTACGGCGCCATATCCGGTGGGACGCAGCATCAGCGTGGCATACGACCCGGCCGCTCCGAAGGAAAGCGTACTCGAACCAGGCCCGCCGCCCGGGGTTTGGAAACAGATGCTGATCGCGCTGTTCTTCTGCAGCTTGTCGGGCTATATCTTCTTCGAAATCGGGCATCCGGAGCGGAGAGTTTTGCTTCGATCAAATCCTGAAATTGCTCAGTGCGAGGAAGAAGAAAAGGAAGAACGCGAAGCTGACGCAGCTTGATTACGTGCAGGAGCGGAACACGTACCTGCTTCTCCGCTGTTGAGCCGGTTTAGCTCAGACGTGCTGCGTTGCCCTGACCACGTAGTCCAGTTCAATGCCTTGCTTCTGCAGGGAGCTCCGCAAGTCCGTAGCGATACTGGTCGCGACGTCAATCACGTCTTCGGTTACGGCCAGCCCCATCGAGAAATGTGAGACCTCGAAGAAGGTCGGCAGTTCGCGGAAATCACTCTCGGCCAAATCCAGCTGAGCCCCAAGCCCTAATTCCTTGAATTCAGCCACAACTCTATTTTTCAGATCCTCTGTGGTCATTTTGTTTTCCCACTCGACTACCCAAGTCAATTCCCCCGAGTTGCTGCTGATTGTTCGAGGGACTTGGCAGGCCGAAGCGTGAGCCAACAACGCACCCAGATGCCGGCGCGCCAGCATCCGGGTGCCGTCACTTTGAGCTGCGGGAGCATACGAACCAATTGCATCCCCGCAGGCCCATGCACAGCCCTAGTAATGGAACAAATGAACGCTGGCAGCACCAATGGCGCCACCGATAAGAGGCCCAACGATCGGGACAAGAGCATAGGCCCAGTCCGATTTGCCTTTGCCGGCGATCGGCAGGATCGCATGTGCTACCCGCGGACCGAAGTCGCGAGCAGGATTCATTGCGTATCCTGTCGGGCCACCAAGGCACAAACCGAGCACCCACACCAACATGCCCCATAGATAAGGTCCGAAGCCGGGCTGCAACCCGGTTGGGGACACTGCCGTAGCGCCAAAAGCAAAGCCCACTCCCACCAGTGTGGTAGTGGCAATGATTTCGGTCAGTGTGTTGGCTGGAAGGTCGCGAATCGCCGGTGCCGTGCAAAAGACTCCGAGCTTCGCGCCTTGATCGGGAGTTTCCTTCCAGTGTGGAAGATAGGCAAGCCAGACCAGCGTAGCGCCGACAAAGGCTCCAGCGAACTGCGCCGCCCAGAACGGAAGAACATTTGCCCAGTTATGGGATAAGAGGGCCGCAGCCAAGGTGACCGCGGGATTGATATTTGCGCCAGGGCTTCCGCAGGCAATTGCAGTGAAGACGCCGGCAGTAACTGCCAGGCCCCACCCTGTCGTAATTACAATCCAGCCTGACCCCTCACCCTTTGATTTTTTTAAAAGCACATTGGCCACGACTCCGTCACCAAGCAGAATCAAGACCATGGTTCCCATGAATTCACCCAGAATTGGTCCGTGCATATATCGGCCTCCTTGGCGTTCAATTTGCAGTGACAGCGATTTTCTTCTCGGGCTCGGCCGGTTCGTCTACCCAGTCGAAAGTCTTTGTAACCGCCCGCTTCCACAGCTTGTACATGAGCTCGCGCTTCTGCTCGTCCATGTTCGGTTCCCAGGTTTTGTCGACCGACCAGTTCGCGCAGAGATCGTCGAGGTTCTGATAGAAACCGACCGCGAGGCCGGCTGCATAGGCAGCCCCGAGGGCTGTGGTTTCCTTGATGACGGGCCTAACAACCGGTTTATCGAGAATGTCCGCCTGGAACTGCATGAGGAGTTCGTTCTCGATCATTCCTCCATCTGTACGAAGCACATCGAGGTCAATGCCAGAGTCGTTCTTCATCGCATCGACGACTTCGCGGGTCTGGAACGCGGTGGCTTCCAGCACAGCGCGAGCAATGTGGCCCTTATTGACGTACCGCGTCATGCCTGCGATGACGCCGCGCGCGGTTGCCTTCCAGTAAGGCGCAAACAACCCGGAGAACGCAGGTACGAAATACACGCCGCCGTTGTCTTCAACCGTACTGGCGAGCGCCTCGATTTCGCTGCTGCGGCTGATGAGCTTCAGGTTGTCACGCAGCCACTGCACCAGAGCGCCAGTGATGGCTACACTGCCCTCAAGAGCGTAGCAAGCGGGTTGATTGCCGATCTTGTAGGCCAGTGTGGTGAGCAAGCCGTGCTTCGACTGGACAGGCTTAACTCCAGTGTTGAGAAGCAGAAAACATCCGGTGCCATAAGTGTTTTTGGCCTGGCCCGGCTTGAAGCATGTTTGACCTACGAGTGCGGCCTGCTGATCGCCGAGATCGCCTGCGATCGGCGCGCCCTGGATGGCGTCCAGCTTCGCGTGGCCATAAACTTCGGCGCTCGAGCAGATCTTCGGCAGCATCGCTTCCGGGATATTGAAAATGCGGAGAATGTCTTCATCCCAGTTCAGGGTCTCAAGGTTCATGAGTTGAGTCCGGCTGGCGTTTGTCACATCGGTGACATGAATGCCACCATTCACACCCCCGGTGAGGTTCCAGATCAGGAACGTGTCGATGTTGCCGAAGAGCAGATCACCGGCTTCAGCCAGGGCGCGAACACCGGGAACATTCTCAAGGATCCAGCGGACTTTTAAACCGCTGAAGTAAGTGGCGAGAGGAAGTCCAGTCTTCGCGCGGAAGCGGTCCTGCCCGCCGTCTCTGGAAAACTCGGCGACGTAGTCGGCAGTGCGCGTGTCCTGCCAGACCAATGCGTTGCAAACTGGTTTACCGGTCTTGCGATTCCAGACTACCGTGGTCTCGCGCTGGTTGGTAATTCCGATGGCGGCGAGGTCGTTCGGGCGGATGCCCTTCGCGTCCATTGCCTCCTTGATTACTTCATACGTGCGAGCCAGAATCTCTTCGGGATTGTGTTCCACCCATCCTGGCCTTGGATAGATCTGTTCGTGTTCCTTCTGGGCCGTACTTACGATCCTTCCGGAACGGTCAAACACGATGAAGCGGCTGCTTGTCGTGCCCTGATCGATGGCTCCAATATAACCTGCCATGAGTGACTCCCTTCAATGTCGATAGCTAGTTAAGCTGCAAATCTGAGGCCTGTTCCCGACACCTCGACCACATCGACTGCTTGTTAGAATGTGACCTTTGTGCGAAGACCGACAACAACTCCTGTTTGGTTCTTTGGATTCGCACCCAGATCCTTGTAGATCTGCACGACAGGTTGCCAGTAGAGCCACGGAGTTACCTGGGTGAGATAGTTGAATTCGAAAGCTTTTTCGGAGCCCAGCGCGGGCAACCCAACGCTCAAAAAGGCGTTGTTGAAGTTATCGCTGACTTTCGTGTACACAAAGCCGAAGGCCACCGCATCCTTTGCCCGCTTGGGGATCAGGCCGTTGTAGATGAAGCCGCCAGTGACTTGCCGATCGATTTGGTTGACGTCGCTCGGAGCGAAATCCACGCCGAAGTGAACATCAAGTCCTCGATTGGATCCAGCCTCGGGTCGGAAAATCGCCTGGTTCCCCATGAAGTACACCAGGTGGTTCCTCGCGCTCTTTAGACCCGTGTAGGGGTTCACAAAATAGTCAGGGTTATAGACCGCGCCGATTTTGTACAGGCCGGGGTAGTACTTGTCTTTGGCATTTTTTCCGCCTGGTTGATCCACAAGGAATCCAACCTCGTTGTACCATGCGCCTTTGTTCTTGGCGGTGAATCCGAAGCCAGTCGTATCGCTGCCGTATGGGTTATGGTTGGCAGACATAACAGCCGTCTTGTAATAGAACTGACGGATAGGAGCGATTTTGATTTCAGCTGCAGGACCGGACGCAGGATCGAAGGATTCGTACGTCGTGAAGAGGTTGCCGAACGCGTAATCCAGCGGCTCCATCACATAATTGCCGCCGTAGTTTTGGATACCATAGAAATCCATTCCCGCGAACTGGCCGGCACGCATCGTCAACTTGCCGGCGAACAGTTCCTGCTGCAACCAGAAGGAATCCAGGCGCGTGGTATGCGCACTGACCAGGCCGCTGGGATTTGAAAGGCTGCCCAGGTAATTGCCGCCCATATTGACACCGGTCTGCCATAGGCCGGTGACATGGAACGACAGCCCTTTCAATTTTGCCAGCTTCCCGAAATCGATATCCATGGTTCCTCGGATACGATTCCAGCCACTCGCATGCTCCACGCCTCCCCTCGGGTTCGTGAGCAAGTCGCTCATATAGAAGAAATCGAAGTTTACGCCTTTCTCTTCTGCCAGCCTGGTTCTAGCTCCGTCCCAGTCACCGAAGAGGTATTTTTGCGATGCCAAATTGAAGCTCTTAGTTTCGGGACTGGTCTTGTCTGTCTGCGCGAATGCCGAAACCGTAAAAGCCAGGAATGCGATCAGGAGAAGGACTGAAAATGCGTTTTTGCGCCGTGTCGCCATAAAATCTCCTTAAGCGGACAAAGCAAAAGCCGCCCAAAAAGACAAGTGCGCGCACTAATAACGAGCACTTGGATCATTTGGGCGGCTTCTCTGTATATCTCTACCGCTTGGCGCGAATTATGCACCTGGAGCCACAAGTAGTCTGTGACGTATATCACGGCACGATGTTCTAACAGCTCCCAAATTTGGCATGGCATTCGCCGAGCGCAGTTGCGCGGTTCAAGCTGCACGACAAAGCCAGAGTGCGCGGTCGCTAACTGAAACGGAAGAGACGCCCCAGGAAATCAGGTCCTCTATTTCACGGAATGTCGTTATAAGACCACCAGCAATAATGGGTAGATCAGGATGCGAGCAGCGAACTTTTCGAATCAAGTGCGGTGCAACGATTGCCGGAAGTACCTCAACTGCGTCCTGGCGGAACTGCTCAATCGAACGTAGCGCGCTCTGCAGCGCAGCCGAATCCAAAAGGAACGTCCGCTCAATTGCAAACATGTTCATCTTGCGGGCTGCCCGCAGCGGTTCGGGATGAGTTGAGATGATTCCGTGCAAGCCTCTGTGCGCCAGATAAGTCACCGCCGCTGCATCCCTTTGAAACCCGGAAATCAAATCCAGATTGACGATTGCGGTTTTCCCTTTTTCGTTGATCATGGCAGCCATCTCCTCGACGTTCTCGGGATCACCGCAAAGCAGATACACGATCCTTCCCTGGGCATTTACGGCCTGGGGTAGAAACTCGGGGCTGCGAACGGCCGGAATGATCGGTGTTTCAGCAAGCAGTGAGTGAAGAGAATGTCGCTTCGTGAGCTCTGTGATGCACGACTGAGGTTGTCCGTAAGATGAAGTATTAGAACTGCCTACGCTAAAAGTGTTTTTTGCGTGGATCCCAGTTGCTCCGCTCATGGCGCCCTCTCTGAATCAATGCGAGGTGGATTTACGGGCCTTAACGCTGACTTCACTGGGTGAGGTCTCTAATGCCTAAAGCTAAGACGAGGTTCAGTGCCTGACAGCAATCGCCGGATGTTCTGATGGTGCTTCAAGACGGTCAAGAGGCAGGCAATACAGATGTAAGGCAGCAGCGCCGAACTCTGTTCGCGGCTGACCGCATATGCAAGCACCGGAAACACAATCGCGGACGAGATCGATGCCAGCGATACATACCGTGACAATGCGAATACAAGACAGAACACCGCAATAGCCAGGAGCACGACTTTAGGCATGAGCGCCAGAAACACGCCCATCGCAGTTGCCACTCCTTTGCCACCCTTGAACTTTAGCCAAACGGAAAACATGTGACCAAGAATTGCAAACAGTGCGCTCATTCCAACTATGAAATGAACGTGTGTCAGTTGGGATGAATTGGGGCCGGGAGAAGTATTGCTTGCGATCAGCTTTGCTATGAATACCGCGAGATAACCCTTCGCGGCGTCGAGAACCAGCGTCAGTAGACCTAATGCAGGCGCCACCCGCGCGACATTCGTTGCGCCTATGTTGCCGCTTCCTGTCCGCCTGACATCAACGCCCCGGAAAACAAGGACGATTATCAAACCGAAGGGGAGTGAGCCTAACAGGTACGCGACGGTGCCTGCTGATACATAACTCGACATTCGCGCCCCCTGTGTTTCCAGCTTGGAAAGTTCACACGTGGTGGACGAAACCCGACCATGCATTTAACTCCTTTCCCAATCCCGAGTGCGTGATTGCGATCACTTATGTTTGTGACTGGCCAGAGTACGAAGCCATTGCGATCGCAAGGGGACGCCTTCACCTGCGCGTCCACGGTTTCTACAATGTCTGGTCTTTTGCAAAGACTGTGTTATAAATCGTGGTGCGATTTTTGGAAGCGAGGCGTTCTGCGGTGAACCTGCCGAACTATCTCACGATGTCTCGTATATTCAGTGTCCCGCTGCTGATATGGATTTTGTCGAGCAATCGAATCAGCAGCGTCAACGGCGACAAAGAGCTGACTGCCTCGGTTATTTTTATTCTTGCAGCGATGACCGACCGCTTCGATGGTTACCTCGCCCGGAAGCGGGGGCAGGTTACGACCCTCGGCATGTTGCTCGATCCGCTGGCCGATAAACTGCTCATAGCCTCAGCTTTCATTGCGTTGGTGCAATTTAATCCCTATCTGGTCAAGCCGTGGGTGGCCATCGTAATCATTGCCCGGGAGTTTCTTGTTAGCGGCCTTCGCAGTGTTGCTGCCCGCGAGCGACTCACGATTCAGGCCAGCGATCTGGGAAAAATGAAAATGGCGGCGCAGGTTGTGGCCGTAGTGGCAGCAATTCTTGACCACCGCTGGCGAAACGTGGATTTTGTCTTCGGCCATTTTCATTTTGTTCTCGGCATTGACCTGATTGCGAAGTTCGCGGTCTGGTATATGGTTGCGCTTTCCATAATCTCGGCTGCGGATTACTTCATCGCTTTTTGGACAAAGATCGATCGAACGGCGAACAGACGGCGACCACGTTCTGCTACCGCGCCGCTCGGGTCTTCGGAGGTCAACACAATTCAGCGATGAGGCGGAGGTCGATATTTTCTCGAGGAGACGGTCTGGAGGTTTCTGATGGCAGAGAATGATGCATTATCCGTGCCCAGGTCCGTGCTCATCTTCGTCGAAGATGGCTATGAGGATATGGAGCTAATGTATCCAAAGTACCGGCTCGAAGAAGCCGGTTACAGAGTAGTCGTCGCTGGACTCAAGGCAAGACAGCACTACACCGGGAAGCATGGTTACCCCTGTACGAGTGAGACGTCTGTTTTTGAAACGGACGAATCGATCTTCGCAGGCGTCGTGTGTCCGGGTGGATGGGCGCCAGACAAACTGCGGCGCGTCGACCAGGTCAAGGATCTCGTGACGAAATTTCATCAATCGAAGAAACTTATTGCCGCCATCTGCCACGGAGGTTGGATTCCGATTTCCGCCGGCGTATATGGCGGAGTTCACGTGACAGGAAGCCTGGGTATAAGAGACGACTTGACCAACGCCGGTGCGATCTTCGAGGACTTGCCGGTTGTGATTGATCGCCACTTCGTAAGCAGCAGGAAGCCAGATGACTTGCCGGTGTTTATGCCGGCGGTTCTGAAAGTGTTGGCGGCAACAGCAAAAGCTCGAGATGGCCATTGCGACCTTGTCGCGTCCTGAAAGATGCTCGACTGCGTATTGGCTCTTAACGCGATGTTTTTCTCACTTCGATTTCATGGGCGTCATAGGTTGTTGACAACCAAATCCGAGCGGAGCATAATCCCGGTGTCTGTCACACCGCTCCGTGGAGAGTGCCGGAGAAACCACCAGCGGGGTGGCTGTTCGCGGGTAAAAGTGAACGAAGTTTGGGGCCCGGAAGGGATCCTGGATGGTGTTCTGAAGCGACAGCCCACCTCGGCTTTGCACTCTTCCTCACGTGATCAGTCCAAGGCTTCAGAAGTGAGCTGATACTCCTTAGGCGCGGTGGCTCCCCGGGAAACTCTTCCCTGAAATATCTGAGCGAAAGCCGTATTCGCCGTTCCTTGCCCGATATCTTGCCACGCCCCCCTGCGCGGCGCAGCGAACCTTGCCTCTGACATAAGGGTATGCCGGAGACCCGTCCACTGAGTGCAGAACTCAGAAGCGGAGCCGATTCCCATGGAGAAAACACAGGTCGCAATCATAGGCGGAGGCGCAACCGGCGCGGGACTTCTATGGGATCTTGCTTCGCGCGGGATCTCCGCGGTTCTTTTAGAGAAGAAAGATATCGCGAACGGGGCTACCGGAAGATGCCATGGATTGCTACACAGCGGTGGTCGCTATGTTGTAAAAGACCCGGATGCCGCCAAAGAGTGCATCGCGGAAAATCTCATTCTGAAGAGGGTCGCTGCTGCTTGTGTACACGACACTGGAGGTTTGTTCGTGCATCTCCGCGGCGACGATCCTCAGTACGTAAAGGTTTGGGTAGAGGGTTGCGAGCGGATCGGAATTCCAGTCGAACGGTTGTCGCCTGATGAGGCACTCGCACTGGAACCGAACCTCCCGCAGGATATTCTGCAAGCTTATACCTGTCCCGACGCTCACGTCGATTCGTTCCAACTGGTCCTGGCGAACATAGAATCCGCGGTCGCCAAGGGTGCGCGGTTCAAAACCTACAGCGAAGTCACGGCTATCGAGATCGAAAACGGGCGAGCAAAGGGCCTTCGCTATCGTGACGTTAACACGGGTGAAGAAGAATTCCTGGGATGTGAAATAGTCGTTAATGCCGCTGGAGGATGGGCACAACAGGTCGCGGCACTGGCCGCGGTTGACGTACCGGTGCGTTGCGATCGCGGCGCGCTTCTGGTCTTCAATCACCTTTTGGTGAATCGCGTAGTGAATCGCTGCCGTAAGCCGGGCGATGCCGACATCCTGGTCCCCGCCGGGCCAGTTTGCATTCTCGGAACCAGTTCGATCACGGTTCCCGGCCCTGAACATCTGACAGTACAACCGGAAGAGGTTCAGCACTTGCTTGCGCTAGGGACGGAATTGATTCCTGCGCTCGGAGATGCTCGCTTGCTTCGTATTTTTACGGGTGCACGCCCTCTCTATGCACCCAAGAACGCGGAAAGCGCGGGAGGCCGGGAAATCAGTCGAAACTTCGCGCTGCTGGATCATGGCACTTCTGATGGCATTGAAGGATTTATTTCGGTTGTCGGCGGGAAGCTTACAACATATCGTCTCATGGCAATGGCCACGGCGGACCTGATTTGCCGAAAACTACGCGTAGATAAGCACTGCACTACTGATCAGGTTCCGCTGCGCGAGTTTTTCGAAGATGTGGCATATAACGAAGCGCAGAAGTTATTGCCCGCTGCGGTAGTGGAAAAAGCGCATCGGCGGCTAGGTGGACACCTCGTTCAGCTTGTGGCCGCGATCAAGGCAAATCCTTGTCTTTCGGAAGTCGTGTGCGAATGTGAACTAGTGACACGTGCGGAACTTGAATTCGTTCTTGGAGCCTCCTGCAAGGCCCCGGCGATCACCATCAGCGACATCGGCAGACGCACCCGACTCGGCTTTGGAACGTGTCAAGGCACGTTTTGCGGGTATAAGGCGATGCTTGCTGGTTATCAGAACCACAAGTGGTCCGCGCCTGAAGCTTGCCGCCTTTTGAAAACTTACTTGGATGAACGCTGGAAGGGACAGTCATGGGTGCCCGACGGCAAACAGTCGGAGCAACTCAATTTCAGTCGTGAACTCTTTGATACCTCTTACAACTTCCATAACGGAAGGGGTGATAAGCCATGACGGGTGACGATTTTCACGTCCTGGTGATTGGCGAAGGGCTTGCGGGCATTACGGCTGCGGCAGCGGCAGTCAGCCGGGGTGTTCGCGTCCAATTGGTAAGCACCGGGCCGGGCACATTTTTGTTGGGCAGCGCGTGCGTAAACCTGCGCGGGCTTTCTCCTCGCGAGAGAGAGATGGTCGGCGCGGAACAAATCGAAGAGGCAATTGCTTTCTTTGTTGAACTGACTGCCTCCGCCGGTTGTCAGTACAAAGGAGGCATCGCTGATCGTCGGCTGGTCCCCACGATTATGGGCACGTTTCAGGAAATATCACTGGCCCCGCTTCACCTCTGGAAGGGCGATCCTCGTAGTGCAACAGATGTTGTGGTCGTAGGAATAGAAGGGCTCTCTGGTTTTGATTCTAACTTCACGGCGGAGCGCCTGTCGTTCAACGGCAGGCAAATTGGTCTGAACACTTCGTATCGTGCTGCTGTAATCAAGCTGCCGTGGAAACATGGGCACACGTTGACCACAGTGGAAGTCGCGACCCGCATCGACCGGGACCAGGCGTTTCGTGATGCTTTCGTTTCGGCATTGGAGCCACTAATAGGTAACGCGGAACTGCTGATCATTCCAGGCATTCTAGGAATGAATTCAAGCGATGACGACATCGGCCGGCTTGAATCGTATCTCGGGTGCCCTGTTTGCGAGCTGCCAACCATGCCTCCTTCGGTTCCCGGTTTGCGTCTACTGCAAGCGTTGGAGCACGTTCTGATCGAATCTGGCGTGGATATCTGCACTGGCTTTGCCGTTCAGAAACCTTGTATGGATGGGAATCGCTGCACCGGCGTTCTTCTGGATACGCCCGGAAGACCGCGGCTGATCCGCGCCGATTCTGTAGTTCTGGCCTGCGGCAAGTTCTCCCGCCTTCTCCAGGATTGTTCAGGACAACGTGTTCTCGTTAATAGGCAGCTTCAGCCCGCTGACAATCAAGGCGCGGTGATTGCGCAAAATCTATTCGAGTGCGGCAGCATTCTGGAGAATGTCGAATCGCGTCACGGCAATGCCATCGCGATTGTGACCGGATATAGGGCCGGCATGCTTGCCACGGAAGTTGGGGTGCTCTATGCGGGAAGATGATCGTAGGCTGGACAATTGCCTGAAGTGCGCCGACTGCAATACGTCGTGCCCTGTCTCGAAAGTTTATCCGGATTATCCTGGCCCCAAAGCACTGGGACCGGATTTGGAACGCCTACGCAAAGAGGGGATCAAGAGCGATAGCGAATGGCTGGAATACTGCCTGGGTTGCCATCGTTGCGAACTCGTATGCCCCCATGGCGTTAACGTGTCGGAGTTGATCACGAACGCAAAAGCGCGGCACAAGAAGACCGGGCGGCGTGCGTTACGTGATCACCTGTTTGCCAGGCCCGGCCTCCTCGGACAGTTGTGTTCATGCATTCCCACGCTATCCAATTTCATGTTGAATCTGCGGCCCAATCGTTGGCTTATGTCGCAGCTTGTGCAGATCACGCCGAAGCGGCGCCTTCCGGGGTACCATTCGAAGCCTCTTCGGCCCGTAACGGAAATCAACAATGCGAGTAACCGCGTTCTGTTTTTCCCCGGATGCTTCATCCGGTACAACAACCCTGAACTGGGCCAGAACGTAATTGAACTCCTGCGGCTGAATGGATTCGCGGTAGAAGTTGCCCCCGCAACATGCTGCGGTGTCCCCGCAATGGCGAATGGGGACGGTACGGAAGCGATTGACTGCGTGCGACAAAATGTCGCACATATGCTCCCGCTCGTGGAACAGGGCACTCGTATTGTGACTGCGTGTTCAAGTTGCGGGTACGCTCTGAAAGCTGACTATCCACGCTTATCAGCAAGCGATCCAGAGCTTGCAGCGTCGGCGCAAAGAATTTCAAGCAGCACCTACGATCTCGCTGAATTGCTCGCCGGTCTTCTGGATGCCGGCAAGCTCAAAACCAATTTCAAAACAACGAGCATGAAACTGGCCTATCATGCACCGTGTCACCTGAAATCCCAAGGCATCGGACGTCCGTGGCTGCAGCTGCTGCGTGCAGTGCCCGGCATTGAAATTGAGGAGATCAGGGCGGACTGCTGTGGAATGTCTGGAACCTACGGCTTCAAGCAGGAGAAGTACCAGATCTCAGAGGACATCGGCAAGGAACTCTTCGACCGCATCGTCGCATACCGGCCGGAACTCGTGGTCACAGAGTGCGCAAGTTGCCAAATGCAAATCGAGCACGGAACGCCGTTCGAGGTTCGACACCCGGCCGAAGTCATGCTCAGGGCATACGAAACCCAGGACACGTGCAAGCCACTGACGAGTGAAAATGCCGCAATCGCGTGACCCTCGCGGTTCACTGCGTATTGCTCACCGGATGCTGTTGCACGACCTGGTTTGCGCACATCTGCCGGGTCGCTGCCGCCACGAAATACCAGCATCCAGATCTCCAAGCGGCGAGAAACGCCGTCAACGAGGCGTCTCCTGCATAGTGGATTGCACTATGGCGTGGGCTGTGCCAAATTCTTCAATGGTACACTACGGCACACCGCCTAAACATCAACCTTGTAAGCTATTGAAAAGATGGTGAGCGCGGTAGGAATCGAACCTACAACCTACTGATTAAGAGTCAGTTGCTCTGCCAATTGAGCTACGCGCCCATCCGTTGCAAGGATGAATTCAGTGTACACAATGCGCCGCGAAAACTGCAAGTTTCGCACGCAGTTCGTTCACTAATGTTTTCGCGCCGCGCCCGAAAATATGTGATGACTCACAATTTAATCCGCATTCTGTCCCCATGGCGCTACTCGATGCGCCATGAATGCATCTCAAAGTGACTATGGCACGGTGGATAGCTTTTGACGAGGAAAGCACGGCTGCCGCAGCTCTGCGCACCAAGGCGGCCGTCACGTTTCAGCCAGGTGACGCGCTTCGTTCGGCTCTCAGTAATGGCCAGCACGGGATCGTCATTATGCCAACGGACGAGGCTGGCCAGCTCACGTTGCTGAGATTGCGCCCCAACGTTCCAATGCCTGCGGAAGTACCCGCTGCGCGTGAACCCACTGGTTTTCTCGGACTCAGCGATCGTCTGATCGTTGAACAGGAACCAGAGCCCTCCAGAAAATGGTGGCAACGAATACTGGACTAGCTATAGCCAGCCGATGTACTGGCAGGCTACTCGTATGCCCGGCGCCCAAAACGAAAAGCCCAGCATCATCATGCTGAGCTCTTCCAACCAGGCTTGCAGCAAATTCTGCTAGGCGAGTTGGCGATCAACGGCCTTCTGGATGTTCTCTTTGGGAACATATCCAACGATCTGTTCCTGGACCTGGCCACCCTTGAAGATCAGCAGCGTGGGAATGCCGCGCACGTTATAGCGTTGCGGCGTGGCGACGTTCTTGTCCACGTCCATCTTCCCCACGGTCAGTTTGCCACCGTAGTGGGACGCAAGTTCTTCGACAATCGGTGCCAACGCCTTGCAGGGGCCGCACCAGGCTGCCCAAAAATCCACAATCACGGGGGTGGCGGACTTCAACACCATTTGGTCGAAATTCGCGTCCGTGACCTCAATAATTCCATTGCTTGCCATCAATTCCTCCGGTGCTTAATAAGGTAGCCTTATCGGGCTGCTGCCTATCTGATGCTTAGTTCTATAAATACAACTCACAAATATGGTAGCACCATACTCGTCGAACGAGCCACATTAGACCGCTTGGCCGGCGCAGAACCCTGATGACCAGGCCCATTGGAAGTTGAAGCCGCCGAGGTGCCCCGTCACGTCCACAACCTCGCCGATAAAGAAGAGCCCCGGGACTCTGCGGCATTCCATGGTCTTGGCCGAGAGTTCGTCGGTATCAATCCCGCCCGCAGTGACCTCGGCCTTGTCGTAACCCTCGGTTCCTTGCGGCCGGACATGCCAGAGATGAACGTGATCCTCAAGTTCGGCAAGGGCGTGATTAGTCCAGGCCCGCGGCGGATTAAGTTCCAGCCAGCGGTCAGCGAGTCGATTCGGCAGAGCGGTTCGAAATGCAGCTTTGGCGGCGCTCAAGTCGCGGCGGGCATTGGCGATGTGCAGCGGGGCTGTTACATGGCAGCCAGGGGCGAGATCGATCACGATCGCTTCAGACTTCTTCCAGTACGAAGAAATCTGCAAAATAGCTGGACCGCTTAAACCGCGGTGAGTGAACAGCATCTTTTCCCTGAAGCGTTTCGGGCCCCCGTTCCGCAAAACGTTCCCCGCAATGACCTCTGCCGAGACGCCCGCCAGATCACAGTAGCGTTTGAGGTCCTCATCGTTGAACGTGAGTGGTACGAGCCCCGGACGGCACTCGCCAACTTTCAGCCCGAACTTGCGGGCTAGTTCATAACCGAATGCCGTGGCGCCCATCTTCGGAATGGACAAGCCGCCGGTCGCGACAACAAGCGCGGGCGCGTGGAATTCAGAATCGCTACCGTGAACGGTGAAACCAGTGCTGCGCGATACTTCGTTGATGTGGACATTCAGAAAGATCGAGACGCCTGCGCACCGGCACTCTTCTTCGAGCATTGTCACGATCTCCAACGCGGAGCCGTCGCAGAACAATTGCCCGAGCGTCTTCTCGTGATAAGCGATGCGATGGCGCTCGACAAGCGTAATGAAATCGGCGGCTCCGTAGCGAGCCAATGCAGACTTGCAGAAATGCGGATTGGCGGACAGAAAATTCTCTGGCCGGCAATGCAGGTTCGTAAAATTACAGCGTCCACCACCGGAAATCAGGATTTTTTTGCCGATGCGGTTGGCGCGTTCGAGCACGGCGACACGCCGCCCGCGTTTGCCGGCCTCGATTGCGCACATGAGCCCGGCAGCGCCGGCCCCGAGTATGATCACGTCAAAGTTTTGTTTCACGATTTCGCCGAACACCATCATAGAAGGCCCAGTAGCTTAGCGCGAAAATCCTTGCCACCCAGCACGGCCAGCGAATGAGCGTTGCGAATGTTTTGGGTACCCTCCCCCTCTCACGAAAATCGTAAACTGTTGATAATTTGCCACTTAGCGCGTCGATACCCAACCATCCGAGCCTAAATGATTGATTTCACGGAAGTTAACACCTCGATATACAGAAACAAAGGACTTAGCGACGGAATTCCCAATCTGCGTGCCACCTGCGTTGAAGCCTCTACATACATTTTATCAATTTGGAGAGGTAAACCCGACAGGGTGGCAAGGTTTATTTCGCCTTAATATTCAACGACTTAGACTAAGGATTGCGGCGTACGGGGCTTGACATCTCTAGTGACGCCGGAGAAAAGAAATACGCAGAGGTACGCGAAGGCAACGCAGAGGAAGCAGAGGAAGCGGGGTATCAGAGAGAGTCGATCATCATTGTTCGCGGCAGTCGGTAGCCGATGCGCCGCCGAAGAAAGGATTCGTTGGCGGAGAGTTGGATTTGGCAGCGAACGCCATTGATCGCCAACGACTACGTACGTGCCTTCCGTTGCGGGAAGTGAGTATGATCTGGCAGCGCGTGTTAATGTGACTTCCAGTATTCGTGAATTTGAAAGTGAGTTTCGACGACTTATGCCCCATCCGCTTGCTGAAGATTTTAATCATGTGCTGGCGCACACAGCCGGCCTGTGGGAGGAACTCCGTGGGCAATCCATCTTCGTGACCGGCGGCACGGGATTTGTCGGCACATGGCTGATGGAGAGCCTGGTCTGGGCCGATCGAGAGTTCGATCTGCGCGTCAGGGTGGTCGTGTTAACGCGCAATCCCGACGCATTTCGCTGCAAAGCGCCGAGCGTGGCGAGTCACACGGGTGTTCATCTGCTTCAGGGCGATGCTGTTTCGTTTCCGTTTCCGGAAGGAACGTTCACTTATTTGATTCATGCGGCTACTGAAGCCTACCCTGCATCCACGCCGGAACGTCCGCTCTCATCTTTCGATTCCGACGTGGTTGCCACGCGACGCGTACTCGAGTTTGCGCGCGCTCACGGCACGCGGCGGTTGCTGTTCACCAGTTCGGGCGCAGTTTACGGCACCCAACCACCCGGCGTTTCACACATTGCCGAGGACTATCCGGGCGCCGCCGATACGATGAACACGCGTATGCGCTACGGACAGGCAAAGCGAGTTTCGGAATTCCTCTGCGCCAATTATGCGGAACAACATGGTTTCGACGCGATGATTGCGCGACTGTTTGCTTTCGTCGGCCCTCACTTGCCGCTTGACGCAAATTTCGCCGTGGGTAACTTTATACGAGACGTGTTGCGGGGTGGCCCTGTGCGCGTTCTTGGCGATGGCAGTGCGTGCCGCTCATACCTCTATGCCGCGGACATGGCAATATGGCTCTGGACGATTCTGCTGCGTGGGCGGTCCGCTCATCCCTATAACGTAGGCAGCAACCGCGCAGTTTCAATTGCGGAGCTTGCGAGAATCACCGTTGATGCCACTGTACCCGATACGCCGATCGAAATTGCGGGGCGGGAAAGTGTTCCCGGCGGCCGCTACGTCCCCCATATTGAACGTGCGGCGCGGGAACTGCAACTGCTTCCGTGGATTTCGCTGGAAGAGGGCGTAAGACGAACCTTTGCGTGGTATCGGCGCTAGACTACGTATCAGGGCACGACTTTAGTCGTGCCGATTGGTGCGTAACTCCTTTTTGTGCGTCATCCCGAGTGGATTCAGCCCGCGAGGGATCTGCTATTGGTCTTTTTCAGCAGCGTGTTTAGGCCCTGAGGTATAGCAACTCTGAAATCGCGCTAAAGAATTAAAGCAAGGCTGGGAAAGTATGTTCCTGATTTGGGGCGTCTGGCGGGCAAAAAGGAAAACGCGGTCTCATAATATGGGCCGCCCAAACCTAGAAATTTGATAACGAGCTCAGCTGGGCATTTCCTCATCTCAATAAGTGAAACCTTGTCTCTTTTTGCTGGCTTGTGTAAGATTTCAAAGAAGCTGGAATACCCCAAGGCAAAAAAGGATCAAAATGCGCGTACTCAGGGTATTGATTTGTTTGGGATTTGGCTTGTCATGCTGCCTCTGTTTCGCTCAGCAACCCGCTTTGAACCCCGGTTTGAAAATAGAGAAACTGGACCGCGAACGGGTGCTGAAAGCCGCCGATGAGTACCTCAAAGAGAAACCGATCACCATCACTGCGGCCAGCAGCCCTCGGAGCGCCGGAGGGGTACACGATTTCTTTTCCGAAGGCGACTACTGGTGGCCAGACCCGCAGAACCCCGATGGGCCCTACATCCAGCGCGACGGACAGTCGAACCCTGGGAATTTTGTCGAACATCGCCGCTACTTGATGCGCCTGAGCGTGCAGGTTCCGGCGCTGACCGCCGCCTGGACCCTGACGCACGACCGTCGCTACGCTGACGCCGCTGCCGCTCATTTGCGCGCGTGGTTCATCGATGAAAAGACGCGTATGAATCCCAACCTCCAGTACGCACAGGCGATTCATGGCCGCACGACAGGCCGAGGCACTGGAGTGATCGACACCATACACCTTGTGGAAGTGGCCCGATCCATCGAAATCCTTCAAGACTCGCCGGCACTATCGAAAGCCGAGGTAGCCGCGATCAAGAAGTGGTTTGCCGACTATCTGGTTTGGCTGACCACCAGCAAAAACGGGATGGAAGAGCGCGACGCGAAGAACAACCATGGCACCTGCTGGGCCATGCAGGTCGCGGCTTTCGCCCATCTGACCGGAAATGCGGAACTCATGGATTTCGTCCGTAATCGCTTCAAGACCGTGTTTATCCCGAACCAGATGGCCGCTGACGGCAGCTTCCCACAAGAACTTCGTCGCACGAAGCCCTATAGCTATTCCCTGTTCAACATGGAGGCGATGTCCACGATCGCGCAAATCCTTTCCACCCGCGAAGACAATCTGTGGACGTTCCAGTTAGCGGACGGACGCGGCCTGCGCAAGGCTGTTGCGTATATCGAGCCGTACATTCGTGACAAGAAAGGTTGGACATTGCCGCCCGATGTCATGTACTACGATCAATGGCCCATGCGACAGAGCTCTTTGTTATTTGCCGGACTGGCTTTCAACAACAAGGAATATTTGCAAGTGTGGGAAACGCTGAAGGCCGATTCCGCAACGGAAGAAGTGATCCGCAACTTCTTCATCCGGCAACCAGTACTCTGGGCGAGCAATCAGGCAGCGCAGAAATAGGCGCTGCCTTAACCGGGCTGGATCACTCTACTTCGAGAGGCGCTGACACGCTGCCGATTCTGCCGCTCAGGTTATCGCGAACGACGACCCGTACCTTGTAGCTCCCGGTTGGCAGACTCAACGACTGATTGTAGGTCAGCCCTTTGTCATGTACCTTTGTTGCCGTTTCCGGCTTCAGATGTGCGTCTATATTCTGGGCCGCATTGCCAGCAGCAGTGCCGTCGGGCAGCTTGGCAACAGAAATGACGTCAAAGCTGACGTGATT
Organism: uncultured Acidobacteriota bacterium; assembly: GCA_963777415.1. Lineage (GTDB taxonomy): Bacteria > Acidobacteriota > Terriglobia > Terriglobales > Acidobacteriaceae > JAEZPW01. The sequence continues at coordinate 669,740 of CAVZQL010000002.1, read as the reverse complement.
GCCGTCTGCTTCTTCGAGCTGTATCGCATTGGCCGGAAGCACGACATCGAAATTAACCTTAGTCTGCGCCGAGCTACTGACGCGCACACGGGAATTCCAGCGCAAGGTCAGAGGGACCCCCGTGAAGTCCAACGGCGACGCGAGAGCTTCCGCAATCTCGTCCCGGCGAACCTTGGAGCCATCATTCTTCTCAACAAAAAAGCCATCACGGGCGCGCACGCCGCCGCCAGCTCGGTGCGTTTCCACCTTTAACCTGTGCCAGCCCGGCTTTGCATCTCGATCGAGGTAATAGCCGAGCATGTAATAGCTGGCCGAATCCTGAGCCGCTTCGTGAAAGCTTTTTGCGAGATCGTTCGAGTTGTAAAAAGCTTTGCCACCGGTCATATCGGCAAAGCTGCGAAAGGTGTCAAGCGAATCCTCGTGCTTAAGCATCTGCCGGGTGACATACGCCTTTGGTGGTGTTGTTCTGCCGATGCTGGCATCCATCACGGTCGGGTTTTCGAGACCACGGACGTCAACCGGATAGACGGCAATATTCGCATCATTGAAGAGCGCCCACATGTGTTCGTACTCCGGCTGTAAGTCGTCGAGCCCGGTCGTGCTCGAACTCTGGCCACTGATTAGCGCGTCGGAGCCGTTAATAGAAAACGGAAAACCAGCGGTCACCCAGATGAGCGATTTGCGTCCCGGCACACCAGTGAAAGAGTGGGCAATCTGCTGCATGGCGTCCAACGTGGAAAGGATGACCACGCGCTGCTGCTCCGCGATGCTGTCGGCCTCGCCTTGCTCGAACGCGGTCAGGTCGTCGACCTCGCTTTGGTAAACCGGGTCGTCTTCCGGAGCCAGTTGCTCGATGGTTTCGACGTCGGCCGTCACGCCGCGCACTTTTTTCAGTGCTGCAATGAGCACAGCCGGATTGCTGGTGAAATCGTGGATTACCTTGATGCCCCCGCGCCGCACCATGATCAATGAGATAAGAGCATCCGGATCGACCGCATCGGAAAGGTATTTGATCAATTGTTTCCGGGCGGTCGCTTGGGCGGCAAACGGTGTATTGATACCATCGAGCGCCAGAATCACGATGCGCCTGGCTGGTTGCTCGCCCTGGAAGTTACTGAACGAGGTCTTGTCCGGTGTCGCTGAATGCTTCACTCGCTCGGCAGTAGTCTTAACTTCCTCGCAGAAGGCGAGACGACGGACTGCGCCGTCTTCCTTCACGACAAAATCATCTTTGGTGAGCCCCGGAAGGTGCGCGCCTTTGTGGTCTTTCACCACCACCGGCACGAGCACCAACTGTGAGTGCGACGTGAAAACGGGGGCGAGACTCTCCGGCGGATTCGATGACTTTTTGCTTTGTGCAACTGCCTGGCCGAACAGCAGAGTAAGCGCTAGGGCAAACACGCTGATTGCGCGGAACGTGCGCGATTCCAAAACCATAATCACATCCTTACTACGGTTATTTCGGGACCGGTTTGTTCGCGTTACCAAGCCCGTGTCTTCAGCCCAACACTATTTCTTCTGTGCGAACCTGGAGATGAGGTACTCGATGCTCTGCGACAGATCAGGGTCGATCTTCTGCGCGATCTGCCCATATTCCGGTGCGTGATACTTCAGCGAAGCGATCAAGTAGAGCGGCGTGATCGAATTGCCCTTGTATTCTTCAATCTGCTGGTACGGCCATTTCTTACTGCCTGTGACGTAGGGCGTTAGAAAATCGAGGGCCTGGCGAAGGCTGCCGCCGTTCTTTCCCTGAACGCTCCAGAGATCCACGCCGACGTTTTGCCCAAGCAAGGCGAGTTGGAATAGCGCGGTCAGGTTGAACGTGCTGTAGCTTTGCGCCTTGGTACGTTCCAATTCGAGCGGCTGTCCTCCGTCCTTGTTGATTTGCGCGAGGAATCTCTTCGGCTCTTTTTTCAGGACCTTTGTGGCGAGTTCATTGTCACCCGTAAAGAGCGCTATGGAAGCAGTCTGTACATCGTAATACGATCCATGATTGTTGGCCGCCGCCGCTTCATCTCTGCCGTTCTTGCTACTCTGCAACCACTTCAGGTATTTGGCAAACCACTCCTGGGCTCCCTTTTGGTCGGCTGCGGTCCAGGACTTAGAGCCATCGAGCAGGCCTATTGCATCCACGGTCGAGCTGAACCGGCGGGTCTCAATCAAGCCGGTTCCGCGCCCGTCATTCTTACCGCGGACCGCCTGCGCAAATTCCAGATTTGGATTCATGCGAGTCGCCGGATCGAGAAACCATGCGCGCAACAAGTTCGTGGCCGCCGCCGCGTACTTCTCGTCCTGAAGGATGTAGTACGCCAGGGCGAGCGTGTAGGTTGCGGTGATCATCTCATCGCAATGCTCGTGATCCTGCATCGTCTTGATCTCAGGATTGCGCTCACCGTCACGACGGACATACGGCAGGCCTCCGGGTTTCGTCGGGTCGGGCCACCAGTAAGGCGCCAGGCTCATGTAGTCGTGCTTGTCGCCGCTGGGAGGCGTCATCGGCTTCTGCATCACCGACAGCGGTTCCTGCTTGAGGGCCTTATCGGCTTGCTTGCGCAATTTGTCGAGCGCCGGATCGGTGAATTTTGCCGTCGTGACGCGGTCGCGCACCGCGCGCAACGCGTCCGCATCGAGCGAAAAAACTCGCGGGGATTGGCTGCCGGACGAAACAGGGGCCTTATCTGCCGCTAGAGTGAAGTTGGACAGCACAAGGGCTGCAACAATCGAGAGCCAAATTTTGGGCTTCATAGCTCCATTTTTACTTACCAGCGACATTTCCGCCAGCAATGTTATGCGCTTCAAGGGCGACCAGGGTTTCGAGCAGATAATACTGTCCGTAGATCAACATTCCGTCTTGCGGGCGAGTGCCGCATCCATGGCGCAGTACGCCGGCAGGAGTCGTGTCACCCTTTGAGACAGGCGTCAGATAACGATCAATCAGCGACTGCGTAATGCGTTCGCTTTCTTCTCGGTAGATATGAGCTTTTGTTGTGTCAGGCTCCAGATCCGACAGGCGCAAGAGCCCGCCCGCAATCAGGGCAGCGGCGGATGTATCGCGATTCCGGAAGCGTACGCCCTCGTCGTAGAAGTCGTACCAGGGCACTCCATCCTCGGGCAGATTGGCAATCACGAAGTCGGCGACGCGCTTGGCCGTGGCAAGCATGCGTGGGTCCTTGGTTTCCCGGTAGGCGGTCGCAAAACCGTAAACCGCCCAAGCAACACCGCGTGACCACGACGCGCCTGCGTCGAATCCCTGATGAGTATGTGTGAAGAGCATCTCCCCGGGTGACGCATGGTTCGGAACGCTAACCTGAATATCCGGACCCGAAGAATGCAACTTCAATTCCTGCCGATTGTCTCCGGGGTTGTAGTGAACAGACTGGATCACTGAGCCGTCTGGCCGAATCTGCCATTCGGCGGCGCGCAGCGCATGGTTCAATGCAATCTCGCGCCATTGCGGATCGCCCGTCTCGCGAGCGGCCCAATAAAGGAGTTGCAGGTTCATCATCGTGTCGATGATGGTGTCGTCGCCCCCGACGCCCCATGCCGCGATCAACTTGGTCGTGGGATTGTAGAGTTGCTTCTCGCGATCTGCCCCACGCAGGGCGCTCTCGCGCATGTTGCGGTCGTGGGTCAATTCGTACCCGGCAACAGTCGAGTAAAATTGCAAAAACCCAATGTCGTGATTTTGCGCCGCTTCCTTATTCAGAAGAGCTGACGTCCAAAGCTCGGCCCAACGGCGGTACTTTTCGTCTTTGGTACGGGCGTACATGCTCCATAACTCGCCAGTCCAGAAGCTGCCGGTCCAAAAGAAACCCTTGCGCGATTGCCATTCGCCAGTTTGGTTGTCGCCATCATTCATGAAACCGGCGCCGGCGTTGCTCGTGACGTTTGCAGGTCCTGTCGCCGAGATGATTGGTTCCCACTTGGTTGCCGTGCGTTCAATTTCGGCGCGAAGCAGCTCGATTGCTTGCTTGTAGGTCTTGCTGTTCGCCGGATGCAACGTGTCGAGCGGCGCCGATTGGGGAGCCGGGGTAGCCGACACGATTTTCACCACTGCCGGCGCATTGATCCGGGCTGCCGATTCTTTCACCAGGGCCACGAATTCATCCTTCGTGGTAATCGCGCCGTAGGCCGGCAACACGCGTGACGCGTTTTCTTTTGCTTCTTTCTGAACCCCAAAGCCGAGCCGGTTGTTGCTGTTTTCCTGTTCCCATGCGGCTAGCGCGTACCAACTGGCAACGCCGTTGCGAAGCTCGAAGGTCCTCAGCAGATTGTTCTTGTCTTCCGCGACACCGGCAGCGGAACCCACGATCACCGCCAACCCCAGGTTCGTGCCACCCGCATCAGAGTCAGCCCTCAGCGCCTGTTCGCCCCACGTCGCGAGCCATTGCGGTCCGGTACCGGCTTCCGAGCGCATGACGGTGACGTTTGACTTATTCTGGATACCCGTAGCGAAAACTACGCCTTCCGCACCTTTCGCCGTGATCGTCTGCGTGAATCCACGCTCTCCGGCCCACTGAGTGATGCGCGAGGTGATATCGACTCGCTTGCCATCGAGCAGCCATCCCTGTTGCTTAATTTCGACGATGGCACGTACAGGTCCCGCCGCCACCACGCGGCATTTGCCCAACGCTAACGGAGGCTTCACCAGCGAACCGTTCTTCCATGCCGCTAGCGAGCCGACGCCAATCGAGTCGCCCGCCGCGAACACTCTGCGGCCATCAGGACTCTCGGCGTTGTAGTCGTATTGCGGGGCCGCAAATCTCTGGAGAAGAAGTGCCGAGCGTTTCTTTCCCAATAATTCGATTGCGGACTGCTTGTCGGAGTAGAGCCATCCGACTTGCTCGGATTCCCATGCAATGCCGCTGAAGTTGGCCGCCGAGGACGCATCCGCGCGTTTTGTATAGTCACTGCGAAGACGCGAAATGCGGTCCGGCGGCCCGTACGAAATGGTCACAATGCGGGTCTGCTTCGGCTTGAGGTCGATTTGGAACGCAAGTTCGTCGGCCTTGTTGTCGCCATCGAGGTCGTCCACTTGGGACGGCAACTCGACGGCTTCCAGGATCGTCGCGTCTTCTTCAACCGTCGACGCGTCCGTTGCGGTGACGATCAGCGACCCCGCATTGAAATCGGGAGCGATCCGGCGCAGTTCAGCAACGGGCACCACAATGTTCTCGGCCCGCCGCTCCAGCGTCGTCTGGTTTGTGACCGAGATTTTGATTCCGGCCACGTGCGATTTCGCTTGAGCGCTCACAGCGCCCAGAAACAACAAAAAGACCACTGCGGACTTTGGCATTGCCAACTTTCTCCCTGACGGTCGTCTTTCGCCTTTAGGGTGCTTATCGGGCCATCCAACCGCCGTCCACCAGCAATACGTGTCCCTGGATATAGTCGCTGGCAGGCGACGCGAGGAACACGGCAGCTCCCATCAGATCACAAGGTTCGCCCCAACGGCCAGAGGGAATGCGATCCAATATCTGGCGCGAGCGGCCCTCATCGGCGCGCAAGGCAGCGGTGTTGTCGGTCGCCATGTAACCGGGCGCGATGGCATTCACGTTGATGCCAAACGAAGCCCACTCATTCGCAAATGCCTTGGTTAGTCCGGCAACGGCCGACTTTGCCGCAGTGTAGGAGGGCACGAACACGCCTCCCTGAAAGGACAGTAGAGATGCGATATTAACGATCTTGCCCTTGCCCTGTTTTAACATGTGCTGTCCTGCAAGTTTCGACAGCCGGAAAACCGAAGACAGATTGACTGCGATAACCTGGTCCCAATATTCTTGCGGGAACTCGGCGGCGGGCGCTCGCTTGATGGTACCGGCGTTGTTCACAAGGATGTCAATGGACCCAAACTCTTTCACGGTCTGCTCAATCAGCGCGTCGCAGACAGCTCCATCCGACACATCTCCACCCATGTAAGACGTTTTTCGCCCGAGCGCCTGGATAGCTCCGCAAACTTCCGGCGTCTCGGGACTGAGCCCGTGACAGGCAACATTTGCGCCCGCCTGTGCGAGGGCCACGGCGATAGCTGCGCCAAGACCCTGTTGGGACCCCGTTACGAGGGCATTCTTACCTTCTAGCTTGAACGTATCGAGAATCACGGCGTCCTTACTCCAATCAGAAAATAGCGGGCGGGCATGGACCCACATAAGAAGAGGGCAGGAACCTTGAACTCCCGCCCTCTTTTCCCTCGGTTAGAACAGCACTTTCACCGCCACCTGGAAGACACGATTGTTGCCGGCCATCGTCTTGTATTGCGCGACGTTTGGCTGATCCAGCAGGTAATTCGGTATTTGGAAGTTCGGATGATTCAGCAGGTTGAAGCTTTCGATCCGGAACTGCATCTTGGCTTTGTCAGTGAGCTTGAAGTTCTTCGACAAACCCATGTCAATGTCAAAGAAGGTTGGCCCGATCATGGTGTTGCGGCCTCCGCCATACACGGACATTGTGGGCTGCACCATGTAATTGGAAGCTGCGTATGCGGCTGCGGCCAACCCCGACGGTCGCAAGAATGCGCAGGGATTGAAAACCGGCTCTCCCAATCCTCCCAAATGAGCCGGCGCCGCACAGCTCGGATTAGCCGCAACTGGACCGGCGACGAGCGGATCGCTAACTTGGATCGGGCGCTCCGAAGTATAGTCTCCCGAATTGTACTGTGGAGTGAAGGGACGTCCACTGAGAACGCTGGCCTTCGCGTTCATCTGCCAACCGCCCAGCAAAGCGTCCGTAAATGCATTCGCTTCGGACAGCAACAAGTGGCCGCGCCCAACCGGCAGAACATAGTTCACAGCCGCAGTGAACTGGTGCGTACGGTTCAAGTCGGAAAGCGCGCGTTCGGCCGCCATATTCGCACCGCTCTGCGGATACTTCTGAGTACCACTGGTTGAATTGTTCGTTGCGGACGCGTCGTCAATCATGCGAGAGAAGGTGTAGGAAACCAGCAGCGTTAGACCGCCTTTCGCCCTTCGTCGCAAAGAAGTCTGTAAAGCGTTGTAGCTCGAGTTTGCATCCTGCGTTTGGTAGATCACAGGTTGTATTGTCGTGCCGTTTCCCTTTAGCAGGACGGCGAACGGGTTGCCACTTGCGTCAAGCAGCGTGGAGAATGAAGGCACGCCCACCACCTTGCAAGAGGTGGTGGGAAGGTTCGTGCTCGGATCGGTGCTCTGACTGCAACTCCAGGATGGATTCGGCGGCTGGTTCGCATCATAGCGGCGGCCCAGGAACCGTCCCAACGACCCTACATATCCAACTTCCCATGTGAGATCGGGCACAATCTCGTGCTCGATCGTCAGGTTGTATTGATACACCAGTGGCGTCCTGCCATGCGGATCCATGCCGTACACGTTCCGCGACATTAAATCGGAAGGCCAGTTCGCCGCTCCCAAAGTACTGCAATACGGGGATGGAGTTCCCATCTGCAATTCGCACGGGAGTGCCGAATTGCGGCTGTAGGGCTGCCAATCCATTCCCGTGCCGCCCGGCACGTAATTCTGAGCGAGCTGTTGCCGAATTACGTTGTACATCTCCTGACTGTAGAACATGCCTCCGCCGCCGCGCAGCACCGTCCTGGAATCGTTAAACGGTCGCCATGCGAACCCGACTCGTGGAGAGATATTCTTCCAATTCGTGAAAATCAAACCCTTCGGATAACCCGCGGTCCCCGGAGTCACCAACTGTAGCGCTCCGTTGCCTGCGGGAACAAAATTGGCAAGGTTGTTGGCCGCATCCGTAAATGGCAGGAAGACGTCGTAACGCACTCCGAGATTCAAAGTCAGCGATGATGTGGGTTTCCAGTCATCCTGGGCAAAGAAGCCCAAGGGCAAGCCTGTCAGGTTGGAAGGTGTGTCGGCCACCTGCCGCTGACTCGAATCCGGCAAGCCCATAAGGAAGTCAGCAAAGGACCACGGGTCCGGAGCAGCGATGGCGCCATAGGAAGAATTCTTGCCGCGGAACCGGAAATCGCCCCGCATGTAGGTGTCGCCCACCTCAAAATAGTTGTTCCTTGCGAGGTCCGCACCGTATTTTAGCGTGTGCCTGCCGCGCACCATGGTTAACGTGTCGGCAAGTTGGAAATTCTTGAACTGGTAAACAAAGGGATAGTTAGGCCTGTCTCCCATTTCGGCATAGCCGTCGATTCGGATCGCCGGAAATCCTTGCCAATAGCTGCCCTGGCTCGCGCCTGGGATTCCGAACATGGAGGCATAGTCCAGATTTTGATTCTGGCCAACGGTAGAGTTGTGCTGGTTGTACCATCCGAAACGGAACTCGTTGATCGTGGACATGTTGATTGTCGTGGTGTTGCTCAGAGCAATCGAGTCAGATCGCGGAGTAGGGTAGCCGCCCATATGCGGATAATAATTGCGGCTGGATGGGAACGGATCGTACTCGTTGCCCGACTGCCGCGCCCAGCGCAAGTACATGCTATTCGCACTGTTGAGGCGGTAGTCGAGTTTGGCGAGATATTTGTTCGTATTGGTGTCGTGCAATCCATCCGCGGCATAACCCTCCAGACTTCCCGGCACGTTTGCCGCGGGAATGTACTGCAGCATCGCCAGAGAGGAGGGGCTCAACATGGCTACGGGAATGACGTTGTTAATTCCGCCGGGAAGATTGCTGAAAAGCCTGAAGCTGCTCGTGCCCGATCCGACGTTATAGCCGACCTCGCACTGATGAGTTCCCGTTTGACCATAGGCCATCCCTGCTGTGGAACAAATGGGGCTTAAGGGTTTCCCGGTCACTGGATCCAGAGGTGCAGTCGAAAGGGTTGGATTAACCCGATCCCAGCTGGTTGGATCAAGCAGATCGCGGAAATCGCCGATCATGCCTGACGCTCCCCGCCCCAACCAGTCGGCATTGGGAGCATTGAGAACGGCGGTTTCCGATTGTGCCTGACGGGAGCCTTCGTAGTTGCCGAAAAAGAACAGGCGATCCTTGATGATCTTCCCGCCCAACGTTCCACCAAACTGCTGACGCCTGAGAGCGCTCGCTCCGCCCTGGAAGTTCTGCGCATCAATGATGTCGCTGCGCACATAGTCGAACAAGCTTCCGTGAAGAGTGTTCGTGCCCGACTTCGAAACCACCGAGACCTGCGCGCCTGACTGCCGTCCGTATTCGGCTGAGTAAGAGGATGTCGATACGTTGAATTCCTGAATTGAATCGATCGAGGTGTTTACGCCGACGCCACCCGTGCGATCCTGGCGGTTGTTTACGCCATCCAGCGTAAAATTCGTCGCATCGGTTCTCGTACCGGAGGTCGAATAGCCCTGCCCCTGGTCGTCGTCCGAAGGCCGCGGATAAACGCCGGGGACGAGCATCGCGAGGTCCTGGAAATCTCGCCCATTCAACGGCAGGCCTTCAACCTGCGTGTTGATGATCGTCTCGCCCTTCTTCGCGTTTTCCGTGTTGATGGCTGTTACTTCCGCGGTCACAGTCACCTCATCGGTGACAGCGCCCACCTTCATGACCACGTCCACGCGAGCAGTCTGCGTCGCCTCCAGCACTAGCGACTTCTGCTGGTAGGTCTTGAATCCAGCGGATTCAAATTTGATGGTGTACGAAGAAGGGTGCAGCTGCAACAAAGTGTAGCTTCCATCGTCGCGAGTGGTCGCGGTTTGCTCGCGCCCACTTCCGTCTTCCGTAATCGTTACGGAGGCTCCCACAATCGCGGCGCCAGTCGGGTCGGTAACTTTTCCGACCACGGAGGCCTCAAAACTCTGGGCGAAAACCGCCATTGACGCAAACAAGACCAGGAATAAGGCGGCACAATAAATGAAGGGCCGTTTCATCTGAATATCGCTCCTATCGACTCTGCTAACCTGCGGCCCGGTGGTCACCTTTGTGACTTCTTCCGACCGCCGCGAAAAATTTCACCAAATCAGCTCGTAACATCTCGGTTGACCGGAAGGCCCCCGAATCGGAGGCCTTCGCCCATCGCCTAGTTGACGTTAAGAGTCAAAGATGTGTTACGAGTAACGCCGCCGGACGTTGCCGCCATGTTAAGCGTGTAGCCGGCTGCGCCACTAGCCGGTGTGCCTATCGCCGGTTGCGTGGGCCATGGCTGCTGCTTCAATCCAGAGCAAGCCGTCATCCCCATCACACACAGCAGCGCAGTGCATAAAGCCGCGGCACGCCACTGTTGCCGCCCCTTCTTGGAACTCGCAAACAGTCCACCTATCGCGAGCGCCAGCAAGGACGCGATCAGCGGCATTTTCGGTCCGCTTGAGTCACCGCCGCCTTGACCGCCTATTAGAACAGGCGACAGCAAACTGGCCGTCTGCGTCGAGCGCGCCGTCGTCGTGACAGTCACGGTCACCGGGATTGCCGATGTGCCGCTTGCATTCAAGCTGGCAGGTGAAACCGCGCAGGTTGCCGCTTGCGGCGCTCCCGTGCAGACAAATGTGACCAGACCGCTGAATCCCCCTTGGGGCGTAAGTAGCAGGTTGTAGGTCGCCGTCTGACCCGCGGCGATTGCTTGCGTAGTGGAACCACCACTGGCAGCCGACACCGGGAAGTCGGCCCCGGTACCCGTAAGCGTAACCGTATGCGTACTGCCGGCTCCATCGGTAAACGCGAGAGCTGCCGCCTTGATACCTGAACTCGCCGGCTGGAATGTAACCGTGAACGCACAGCTACCACCCGCGGCAAGCGTAGCGTTGCACGTGGTCGTGTACGAGAATTCACTAGCGTTCGCTCCCGAAACCTTTATGCCACTGATCGCGAGCGTCATGCCGCCATTGTTCTTCAGCGTGACAGCCTGTGCGGTGCTGGTTGTCGTCGCAAGCTGGTTGCCGAAAGTCAGCGACAGCGTTGACAAATCCGCGGTTGCCGGCGGCGGGGTTCCAGTTCCGGAGAGCGCGAGTGACTGCTGGCTGTTCGCAACATTTCGTGAATTATCCGTTACGATCAGATTTCCCGACCTCGCAGTGGCGGTGCTCGGCGTAAAACTCACTGTAATCGTGCATGTCGCAGCCGGATCGAGCGAAGCCGGGCAAGTGCTAGCCGCGAAATCGCCGTTATCCGTACTCACCGATGCGACAGACAGTGCGACGAGTCCCGTATTCGTGAGCGTAGCCGTTTGGATGGAAGGGCTTGTGCTCCCCTGGGTTATGCTTCCGAAGTTTCCGGTGCTGGGAGCAACCCACGCCAGAGTTGCCACCGGCTCGGGCTGTGCCGTCACAGGAAGTTGAATGTTGACTGGCGTGAGCGTTAGAGTCCGGCTCTGGTCGTCAGTCACCGTGACCGGAATCGTGTAGCTGCCGCCGACCTTTGAAGCATCGGCCGTAACGCTGGTCTGGCACGTATAGACATCGGTGCTGGCCAGGGGGCAGTTGACGGCACTCGCACCACCGATGGCGGTCAGATCCATCGCGACCGTAAAACTAGACCCTGCCGGATACGAGCCAGTATCCGTGATCACCGCCGTTAGAGCTACGTTCGTCGGTACCGTGGCCGGAACAGACGAAGGCGTAGCGCTCAGGCTCGCATTGCCGGGCGTGCTACCGACAACCTGCAATGAAATGGTCGTTTGTACCGTACGATACGCGTCATCGACAACCGTGATCGGAATCGAATACGTCTTACCCAAATCGGCCAGCGGCGGATTGATCGTCAATGTGATAGGCGCTGCGGGCGGAACCGGCTGAATCACCGGCGGGAACACATACTGAAGATACCCATACCCATCTGGATCAAGCCCGAGATACCCGAATTTCTGGGCTGTCGTGGCTTCTGCCGTTTCTACTAGTCCGCCAATACCGCTCAAGTCGGCGGTGATCCCGAAAATCGCGCTGGTCGGATTCAAGCCGCCGTTGGTTACTGTCACCGTCAACGTTACCGGCGTTGAAGTGTTCGCCTGAACTACGGACGGGGAGGCCTGCACCTCAACGGTCGGCGCGACGGTGTTTGCCACGTTCGCGCACGGCGTGGGGGTGTAAGTTTGAACGTAGTTGGTCACATCGTAGGACTGATAGCTGTTGTGGACAACCCAGTTAGTGAAGCCGTCGTGGCCTGCGGTTGCTGGGCTTGTGGGGTCGGTTATTGAATTACCTATTCGTACCGGAGCAAAATTCGCGGCATTGTTATCCGTGTCCGCGCACGGCGTGGGAGCCATGTTCACGGGAGCGGTCATGTTGTGCGGGCCAGCGAAACCGGTAGTGCGAACTAATGCGGATTGGTTCTTTATGGTGCTGGTGATCAAGTCCGCATAGCCGTTGGAGTAGTCGGTCCCGTTAACCGTGAAGCTCGGTGCTGTCGCCGAAGTTCCTTCCCAGCAATTGCTGGCGCTGTACCCATACCCCAGAAAATCCGCCCACATCGGCCAGAAAGAAGCATTTGTAGGCGGTAATCCATAGGCGCCAGTGAAATTGCAAGCGGCCAACCCTGCGTGACTGTTCACCAGAGCTATTTTCCCCGCGGATGCGCTGGGGCTGAGATTCAACTGGTTGGCGACGTCTACATGCGTACTCAGGTCGAGATCGGCCGTGAGGTGGAACGCCTGACCGAGGCTGCCGCTGGTTGACGCAGACTTGGTTTGGATCAACATGTACTGCCCCGGGTTGAGCCAGCAGTGGCGCGTGTATTGGCCCGTTTTCTTGAGCGCATCGCAGTTCGAAGCTGTAAATGCCGGAGAGTACGTAATTTGACAACCGGGCGTCTGGTCGCCCAACGTACAAAAATGTCCGAGATTCAGGCCATCATCTCCGCCCGTGGTCCCCTGGTTGAACGGGTCCGAGGAGCCGATGGCGAAGCGGGCAGAAGACCCGAAGGCTCCAGTCGATGTTCCGCTCAGGTACTGGAGCGTCCAGTTTTGCAGATCAATGACTTGCGCGCTGGAGTTGAAAATCTCAACGTAACTGAGGGCGTACGGCGAAGTCGTGGCGCTGCCACCGCCGTTGTAGAGCTGAGTGATTACCAGAGAGTGTGAGCCCGCAGTCGCAGTGATCCCAGCTAAAACAGGCAGCGCAGCCAGCAAAACAGCGCACATCAGCAGAAAAGCAAAGAGTCTTCGCATGTTCCTCATCGTCCCACCAGGTAAAACATGTTTCTTGTGTACGGGACGACAGTATGAGCTGGAACTCACAATTTGCGCAAGTGACTATTTAGTAACGTAAATGTAACAACCGTTCACCCTGATTAGGACAAATCCCAATTTTTCGCTGGATTTATCTTGAAGGCTTTGGCAAATGGACTGAGCCGCACATTTGCACATGCGAGACTAAGTCCCACATTATGAAATTAGGATTTTCGCATTACCAGGCGAGGTACAGCGTTCCCCTGACGGATTCCTGCACTAGGGTTGGCCAGCCGACCTGGCAACCCTAGCGCACACAAAATTGCACTTGCGCGGCAACCGCGCCAAGATCGCACCGAGCGGCCTTTCCTGGCGCATCCGCGGAAATCATTCCGCCGCGTTCACGAAAACGACGAACATATTCCCAGTTGTGGGACTTGAATCCTCGGTGTTCGATCCAAATGTCAGGCTTATATCGTGATTTAGCTTCCGCGAGAACACGCTCATCGGCGCTCCATTCAAACGAAGCGTCATCTCAGTTTTCTTGTACTGCCGTGAAATCCATGCGGGCACAGCCAAACGATCATCGTGGGCAATGTACACATTCGTGCCCCCGACGATGGTTATCTGCATAAGGTCCACGGCAGAATACAGGCTTTCGCCATTGCTTGCCTGCACCCAGTCGGCACCCACCAGTTGCGGCGGCAAGTCGGTGAATGGAGACTTAGCGTCGAAATACGCACCATTGCCATTGGCGGCGTGCTGCTCAACGTGGACGAGCCTGGCGGAAGGTCCCGAGTAACTGAACGCCTGGATGAATCGGCCGTAACGCTCTGCAGTGGAAGGACCACCGCCCAGCTCTTCCGGCTGGAATCCCGCAACTGTTCGCGGCATCTTCGGCAGAGGAACCGCGGGTAGTTCGGCGGTTAGACCATCGGGCGCAGGGAATGGTTTCGACTGAATCGTCAGCGTAGCTGGCCGCAGACCTTCGCTTGCGGCCTTTAGCGTCACGGCTCCGCTTTCTCTTGTTGCCCGGACCGAGATGCGGTTTACGCCCGCCTCCAGATCGAGATAGGTGTTATTGGTCGATTTGATCTTGCCGCTGTTGTAGCCACCGCGCCAGATGCCCGGCCCGCTCAACGCGAAATCCACGCGCTGCTGGAAAGTCGGAACGCGGTTGCCCTTGCTGTCAACCGCTTCGACGTCCACCAGTGCGATATCGGACCCATCTGCGCGCCATCCGTCAGGACTGGTGATCGGGGTGAGCTTCAACGCAACGGCTGGACCCGTCGTACGCACAACATCTTCGGCAATCACTTTTCCATGCTGGTAAGCGACCGCCTTGAGTTCGCCCTCTTTCCACTGCGTGTCGGGGAATGTGAACAGGTACCGATCCGAACGCTGTCCGCGCCCGAGAGAGACGCCGTTCAGGAACAGTTCGACTTCGTCTCCATTCGAGGCGACATAGATCGGCTTGTGAGTTCCGGCAGGGTACGTCCAGTGGCCGATGATGTGGACCTGCGGGTCGCCCCGGAACATTGCGGCGCAGACGTAGTACGCCTCTTTCGGCAGACGGACTCCGTCCACTTCGCCGCCGGCGCGCGCCACTTCGACCCCGACGCGGCCGCCGCTGGTGCTATCGGAGAAAATCCAGTTCGCGCCGCCGCTGTGGTTGCGGGCTCCCAGCTTGCGAACGTACTGTGCAACCTGGTTAACCGCGTACTGCTCTGACGTGAGGTCGTAAGTCTGGCCCTTTGCTTCCGGATAACCGAAGTTCGGCGGCGATGCCGTGTCCCACACTCGGCGAGGCGATTCCTCGCGATCGTATTCGCCTTCTACGACCGGAAGCGTTGCGATCTCACGGCCTCCCTCGGTTCCGATTCCAATCTCCATGAATTCGGCGACGGTTTTGTCGGCACGACGGTAGGCGAGCACGCGCCCCCCGTGCGGATCGTACTTCGCAAACAGGTCGTGCATTTCCTTTGCGTGGTCATGCGTGACCTTCTGGTTCCCTGCTTCCCATATGAAGACCGAAGGATTGTTGCGGAAGTAGATTATCGTGTCGCGGAAGGCGGAGGCGCGCAGCGTCCATGCCGCTTTCACCGTGTCCGCCTCGCCGTCCGTCCCAGGCTGATCGACAACGATACCGAGTTTGTCGGAAGCGCTGATCTGTGCCATTCCCGCAGCCGAGTGTCCCCAGCGCAGGAAGTTCCCGCCAGCATCCTTCATAAGCTGGAGCGTATAGAAGTGCATCCAGTCGGGCAGTGCCGCCCCGAGACCGGGCCATTCGTTCGTAGGCTTCTGCCCCCAGCCGTGAAGCTTGATGTGCTCTCCGTTGAGGAAGAATCCGTTCTGCACATCCCAGCGCGCGACACGAACGCCGAGCGGCATCTCTCTGCTATCCACCGCAACCCCTTTGACCAGTACGGTGCTCACAACGCGGTAAAGGTAGGGGTGGCTGGGCGCCCAAAGCTGCGGAGCGTCCAGGACGCCCTTAGCGATGAGCGTCTGCCTTTGTCCGGCTGCAATCGAGGCATGCTCCGTGGCAACCAGCGCCGACTTGCCGTTCGCATCGATGACGTTTACCCGGACTTCGACTTCCTGCGTACTGCCACGTCCGTTTTCGACTGGCACTTCCACGGAGACGTCCGCCGACTTGTCCGTCACGCGTGTGGTGTAGGCGTAAGGACCGGTTGTCTGCAAGAAGCTGTAGAGCGGGAATTCAATATGGAGCGGATCGGTCACGTAGAGCTTCACGTCGCGATAAAGACCGCCATGCGCGGGATGCCAATGAGGATTGTTCCACGGAATCTGGTCGGCCTGAAGATCCTCGACACGCTCGGGAATGGTTTCGTTCTGCGCTTTCGCCATGTTCACCAGATCGGTGTTAGTGACGGGGCCTAGAACCGCACCGGAGCGACGCAGAGATTCAGCCGTCTTCTCGTCCAGTGGATCGCGAGCGAAGCGGTTGTCGCACATCACGGCCAGCACGTTCGCCTCTGACCCAAACTTCAAGTGCGGTGTCAGATCAAATCCAAATGGGGTGAAACCGGTCTTCGCCGTTCCCAGCAACACGCCGTTCAGATAAACCTCGGCAACCTGACGTGCGCCTTGAAACTCGATGAATACCCGCTTGCCCTTGTAAGCCTCCGGTAGTTTGAACGTCTTCCGATACCATGTCCTCCCACCCCATTGGTTCTGCTCGCCCCTGTGCCCGGGCAGTGACCAGTCGTCAAAGGTATCGATATCGTTATACGTATGAGGAAGAGAAACGGCCGTCCACGAACTATCGTCGAACGATACTTCTTGCGCGTGTGCCGGATCGGACTTGGTGAACCGCCAATCAGGATCGAAGTTCCACGTGATCGTCCCCGGATGGTCTTTGACCGGGGTCGTTGCCGCGAATGCCGGCGCGCAGAGAAGCAAAGAGATCAGAGCGAATAAGACAAGATTCCGGGTTCTAGTGTTCACAGAGTGTTCCATCATTCCTGATTTTGGCCGTCGTTCAATTGTGAGTAGCCGTTTTGTGATTGTAAGTCAGCAGCGCTCGAATGTTGAGCTTTACTTTAGCGCTCGAAAAAAATGCTGGCTGGATCTTCGTCCAGCCAGCCGTCAAGGTAAGTCGAGGGTTTAGAACGTCAAACGCAGACCGAGCTGCAGTTGGCGCATGGTTCCGGCGCTGGTAATCGTGCCGAACTTGCCGATATAGTTTCCTTTCGCGTCCTTCTTGATGTTTCCCGCTGAGTCCAACGCATCGGCGTAGGCTGAGTCCGGGTTATTGAGGTTAACGATGTTGAACACATTGGTAGCCTCACCACGGAACTGCAGCTTGAAGCGCTCCGAGAGCTTGAAGGTTCTGGAGAGCGCCAAGTCCACGTTCTTCGAACCGGGCCCATACAGGAAGTTGCGGGGCGAATTGCCGTCAATGGGGCTCCCATTTTTCGGCACATTTTGCGTGAACGCGGCATAGTTGAACCACGCAGTCGCTGAAGGATCGGGCAGATATGGGCTCACACCCGGGACAAGCTCGGCGCGATCATTGTTGGTTCCGTCCAGGTTGGCGTCTTTACCATTCGTGACGGAGAAGGGAGAACCGCTGCGAACCCGGAGGATCGGCGCAATCTGCCAGCCGTTCAGGAAGTGGAACAGCACCTTGCTCTCTCCGTGATAGTAATCCGGCTGGTATACCATCGCGAGATTGAACGCGTGCCGGCCATCCGAATCACAGGGGCCGCGTTCTGCTGCCAGATTGTTCATGTCCTGTGCCGCGCCCGTGGTGCCGCCCTGGACTTCCACACTGCACAGCGTCTTGCTCCAGACGTAAGAAGTCGTGAAGTTGACGTTATGCGACATGCGCTTGCTTCCCGTGACTTGCAAGGAGTTGTAGTTGGAAGTCTGGTTCGACATCGTCAAGAAGATTGGTCCGAAATTCTGGTTCGGACGTTGTGCCGGGTAGTTTGTCGTCGTTGAACTCGAATTCAGAACCGGGTAGTTCGCGTCGAACGAAAACGGCAGGTTGTGGCTCATCGAACCAACGTAGGCCACCGATGCCGACATCGTGCTCGTAAGCTGGCGCTGGATCGAGAAATTCAACTGGTATGTGTATGGCCAGTCGAACCCCGGTGACACACCAAGGATTTGGCTGGTATTGCCCTTTGTAAACGTTCCGGTGTAAGGGAACGGAGCATTCGCATAACCCTGGTAAGGATTGCTGAGAGTAGGACCACCTACCGTCTTCGTGTAGGGGAAGGTCTGGCGGTTTGCGAACGGCTGGAAGTTGGAACTCTGGTTCCACTCGTTGCCCGAGATGCTGCCCCAGAAAATTCCAGCAGCGCCGCGGATCGAGGTCTTACCATCCCCGAACGGATCGTAGGCAAAGCCGAAACGGGGCGAAATGTGCCCCCAGCGAGTGGAGATAATGCCGCGCGACACTCCCGGATCGCCAGGGAAGACCAAGCCCACTGGGACGCTCGGATTAACGACAGACTGCTCCTTGGGGATATACGTGGCTAGCTTGTCCCCCGAGTCAACAGGCGGAGTCTGGATGTCCCAGCGCAGCCCCATGTTCAGGGTCAGTCTTGGACGAACGCGGAAATCGTCCTGGACGAATCCGGCGATGTTGTACGTGCTGGTTGCAGGGGTAACGGGGACATCCTGCTTCACGCTTGACGGCATTCCAAGCAGGAACGCCGCAAAAGCGTCACTTGATACGCTCGTGTCAAAGCTGAACACGCCGTAATTGTTGAGCAGTGTTGCTTGCTCGTCTTTTTCCAGCGACAGCTCGCCACCAAACCTGATGTTGTGACGGCCGCGGTTAAGGCTGAGCACGTCACGCAGAGCATAGAGGTTTGTTCCCGCCTTGGGGCCGGCGATGTTGGAGCTTAAGCGGAAGTAAGGGGAGACATTGATGTCGGGCATCGACGCAGTGCCCTGAGGGTTGAACGAAGATCCCATGTCGGCGAGCGACATACTGGGAGAGGTGCAGGCACTGCCAGAGACGGCCGTCGCCGCGCAGGTGTTCAAGCGACCGCCCATCATGCGCGTGTAAACCAGCCAGGTCTGGTTGACTATGCTGGAATTGATGGTCTGGGTATCGCTCACGTTGAGGTTCATACTGCGCCACTTGAATTGCTGTGATGTCCATGGCAGGGTGTTGGCCGCGTTGCCGTTGATAACGTTAATTCCGGAATCGGTAAAGAAGCTACCGGACAGCAGTTGGTTAGGCGTCAACTGATGGTCAATCTTTGCAAGATAATCGTTCCTGTTGTCCGGACTAACCATGAAACTCTGGAAATTGTTTTGCCCAGTTATGCCTGGATTTGGCAGCGGGATGAAATGGTTGAGAATGTACAGCGCGGTCGGATCCATCCGGGCCATAGGGATAGTGTTATTCGGGAAGCAACCCGACGGGCTGGCAGTCGCGTTGCACTTGTAGCCTTTCCCGCCCGCCGTCGTAGGCAGGGTAAGCAACGGATCGGAAATCAGACCCGGAAAAACGGCATCCTGGCTTCCTGCCGCGCTGCCCGCCGCAGCTTGCCCACGCTCGGCTAGCGTAGGAACGTCCGCCTGCATCAGGCTTGATGTATTTTGACGGAGTCCGGCATAAGAGAAGAAGAAGAAGGTCTTATCCTTCCTGACCGGACCACCGACAGTCATACCGAACTGGTTACGATGGAGCGGGCCATTGCCGATCTGAGATGCCCACGGCGCGGCGTTCAGCTTGTCATTGCGCCAGAATTCGAAAGCCGATCCATGGAAATCGTTGGTGCCGGATTTCGTAAGTACGTTCACCACGCCGTTCGCGAAGCGGCCATACTCGGCGCTGTAGGCGTTGGTCTGAACTCGGAATTCCTGAATGGCATCAGGATTCGGAAGCGGATTGCCTGTGTTGCGGAGACCCGTCATGTTGGTTCCGCCGTCGAGAAAGTAGTTCACGGATCCTGTGTAGTTGCCGTCAGAACCCCCGTTGATCAGGGTTTTCTGTTCCGGGTAGCCAAGGGTGAGGCCGGTCGTAGTATTTTGCTGCACGCCAGGCGTGATATCCAATAGCGTGTAAACGTTGCGTCCCACCAGAGGAAGTGCTTGGATTTGAACGTTCTCAACCGTCTGGCCGATTTCGGCGCTGCTCGTATTTACTAGCGGCGCCGCCGAGGTTACTTCAACGCTTTCTGTGAGCGCGCCTATTTTCATCGTTGCGTCAATGCGCGCGATCTGGTTAATCCCAAGCACGATTCCCTTTTGGACGTACTTGTTAAAGCCTTGGGCCGCTACCGAAATGGTGTAAGACCCGACGGGGAGAAACTCGATGCGATATTCTCCGAGGTCATTACTCTTAGTCGTGCGGGCAAGATTTGTGTCTATGTTGGTAGCGGTGATTTCAGCACCCAGAACAACGGCACCGCTTGCATCCTTGATATTTCCAGTTACTGTTGCAGTCGTAACCTGCGCTTGAACTGTAACTGCCGCCAAACCTAGCAGCAGCAAAACGACCACCCACATGTTAATTGGTAAATACGGTCTTCCTCGCATGAATCGCCTCTCCCATTCGCCGTCATCGCGGCTGTTTCTTTCATTAGTTCATGTGCGCGTCTGAAACCACATTCCGGTAACTGACGCACCTGAATTTTGCTGCGAAAAAACAAAGGCCTTGCTCTTACTGCATCTCAGTACGATCTAAATCTCACCTTGTGAGACTTACGTTCAGGAACATTGATTCTAACTACAGTAGCTCTCGTGCCTCGCAACCCTCGGATTTAGGCGCTTTGTCACACTTCCCAGCCCGTGTTAAGGCTGTCAATGTGAAAGTGCCTCCCGATTCAGAATCTCTTGTCAACTCGGGTTGAAATTGTGCTATGAGGACTATCCATTGTCAATAGGTTTATTGATTGAATCTGCATCTTACGATATGAGACGGGGAGTTTATCAATTCGAGCGTTTTCACGGAGGCCTCACCTATCCGCTCTCCGCAAAAGTCGATCCCCGAAGTGGTTTTCTACGTTAGAGCAGCATTCATGTCTCGTATGGTGAGACATATTCTCATTATTACTAAGTAGATACTTGTCAAGTTCCCTGATTCAACAGATACTCCGGTACGCCATGCGCCCACAAACCTTCAAAGTTTACCCGTGGCATATCTGTCTCCTGATATGCCTAGTGATGTGTCCGCTACTACTCTCAGCGGCCGCACCGACGCCCGACATAGGCTCTCACTCTCTCGAAATCTCGCAGATGTACATGGTCGCTAACAACAGCACCTCGACATCGCCATATGCCTATAACTATGTCGAAATCTTTAACGCTGGCCCAGTACCGGTGGACCTGCAGAACTGGACAATCCAATATCAGAGCGGCTCGTCGACTAGTAATTTCGGCGGCTCTGCCACGTATCCTATCGGCTCCTTGGATCCTTACAAATCGAATACTGTCTGGGGCCCGAACGGCGACGGCACCTATCCCGCGTATCAGCTCACGTATTCGGACACCGCAAAGACAGCCTTGAAGTGCAGGGCGGCTCTGGCCGGTGAATCCACCCAGCATTGCTTCCTGCAACCCGGGCAATACCTGCTGGTACTGGTCGCGCCGAGCTCTGCCACCGGCAGCGAGGGTTTCGCATTTCCGCTTCCGGCCGATCTTGACATCAGTACTGGCACGAATGCCGGAGCAATCGCTCCCAAGTCGAGTGACGGCACACTCGGCTGGATCGGCGGAACGGGTGCCAATGCCCCGACCCCTTGGAAACCCGGCACGACCGCCGGCAGAGTCCTCCTATCTAATAGCACTGCCGGAAACCCCGCCTGTATCTACACTGGCGGCAACGGCAATCCCACTCCGAACACCACGTTCTTTGGCGGTTTTTCCGACTTCGTCGCCTATTATTCCAGTTCGGCTGGTAACGTCTGTTGGGATGGGCCCAACTCAACACCGCAGCTTGTTTTTGCGAACCCCAATCCCAATGGTCCAGCTTACGAAGGCGCAAGTTCAGGAGCCGACAATAAGGGCAAAATGGCTCTGGTTCGGGTAGCCAACTACGACGGCACGTTCCCGTTCCCGACTACGAAATCCGCAGCCCCATGCAGCGACACGGACAAAAATCTGACCGATTTCGCCCGCATAGCGATTGGGCCTTCGGGAGTTGGCGCCACCAACTGGGTTCTTCACAACACCACCCAGACGTACGATCCAACCAATGGCATTCAACCGTACACAACGTATACGCCGTGCTTTACCGGTACCACTCCTCCCGCAGTCACCGTCGCGGCGAATCCGTCCACGCTGACTGCGGCGAGCGGATCACAGACTGTGAACCTGACTATCACGGTGACGCCAAGTTCCTCCCCGGTTGCCACGCACTTCAACCCCACGGCAACTGCGAGCGGCGTTACCGGAGCCACTATCGCCACTCCATTCACCGATGGTGGCGTAGATGGCAATGGCGTTCATACCTACACCACGACGGCAACACTGGATACGACCAACCCGGAAACTCTTACGATCACGGCAAATGCTGCCGATGACGCATATCGAACGGGCACGAGCACGACCACTGTAACCGTTCAAGCGCCATCGAATCATGCTCCGGTGGCTTTGGATTCGTCGGTAAACGTCACGTATGGCACACCCACCACCCTCACGCTAACGGCAACAGATGCTGATCTAGACCCACTGACCTACAGCATCGCGACCCCTCCGGCGAACGGCGATCTCGGCGCCATCTCCGGCAATAGCGTCGTCTATACCCCTCACCTCGGTTATTTCGGTCCAGACAGCTTCACCTTCAAGGCCAACGACGGCAAGGCTGACAGCAACGTGGCGACCGTAACCATCAACGTGCAGGGTATTTTTGTTTCGCCCTCATCAGGCGCCGGCTCGATCGGCACTCCGCAGACGTTCGTGTTCACCTACACCAACGCGAACGGCTTCGCCGACATCAACGCGGCGCAGATGTACTTCAACACCCAGCCGAACTACGTGGGCGGCTGCAGCGTGTGGTACGACAACCGCTCCAACTGGCTTTTCCTGTTCACCGGTGGCAGCAACAACAGCTGGGACGGCCCCGCCACCCCCGGCACCGCGGCAACCTTGAACAGCGACCAGTGCAGCATCGATGCCAGCCAGACCTCGGTCTCCAACCCGACGGCCAACCAGTTGGCAATTTCGCTTTCGGTCACCTTCAAGCCTGGCTTCGTGGGCAGCAAGAACGTTTACGCCGGCATGCAGAGCCCGGAAAACGTCGATTCGGGCTGGAAGCCGGTCGGCACCTGGACCCCGGGCGCGCTGGTCTCGGCCGGACCCACGGCCACGGCCAGCAACGGCACGGGCAACACCGGAACCCTGAGCGTGAAGCTGACGTCGCCGAACGGCTACGCCTACCTCAACGCCGCGAACCTCATCGTCAACAGCGGGCTGACCTACCAGAACGGCTGCGTGCTCTGGTACGACCGCCCCAGCAACGGCCTGTACATGTGGAACGGCAGCGGCTGGGACGCTCCGCTCACGATTGGCGTGACGGGCACGCTGTCGAGTGCGCAGTGCAGCGTTAACACCGGCACCTCGACGGTTGTCCCGGCGGGCAACGACCTGACGCTGAACCTGGCGATCACGTTCGCCAACGGCTTTATCGGCAGCGGCAAGAACGTGTACGGCTGGGTGGGCGACCGGGCCAACGCCGACAACGGCGTCTACCCGCAGATCGCTACCTGGACCCCGGTTGCGACGGCACCCTCGCTGGTGTCTGTGACGGCGGGCAGCACGGTGAGCGTGGTGCTGGCGGACGTGAACGGCTACTCCTACATCAACGCCGCGAACATCGTGATTAACAAGGTCCTCAACTGGGCCAACAGCTGCAACGTCTGGTATGACCTTCCGAGCAACACTCTTTACCTGTGGAACGGCAGCGGCTGGGACATCAGTCCGCTGGGCGCGGGTGGAACCACCCTTGCCAACAGCCAGTGCAGTCTGAATGGCGCGGCGTCCACGGTGACGGGTGCGGGCAACACGCTGACCCTGAATCTGGCGCTCAACTATACTTCGGCCATGGCGGGCGTGCAGAACGTCTACGTCTGGTCCAACGACAAGGCGGACGCCAGCACTGGCTACCAGACCTCAACCACAACCATCAACCTGCCCTAAGCAGGCAGTGAGCAACAAAACCGGGCGGTGTCAAAAGACACCGCCCGGTTTTTCTTGAGCAGTACCCGAAGCATCACCACCGCCCAGAGCAAGCACCACCACGACTGCCGATCCGTCACCACCACGGCCCGTACCAAGTCATCCTGAGCCGCAGGCGAAGGACCCCTGCACTTCGCCCGCACCACCACGACTGCCGATCCATCACCACCACCGCCCGTACCAAATCATCCTGAGCCGCAGGCGAAGGACCCCTGCACTTCGCCCGCACCACCACGACTGCCGATCCATCACCACCACGGCCCGCACCAAGTCATCCTGAGCCGCAGGCGAAGGACCCCTGCACTTCGCCCGCACCACCACGACTGCCGATCCATCACCACCACCGCCCGTACCAAATCATCCTGAGCCGCAGGCGAAGGACCCCTGCACTTCGCCCACACCACCACGACTGCCGATCCATCACCACCACGGCCCGCACCAAGTCATCCTGAGCCGCAGGCGAAGGACCCCTGCACTTCCTCCGCACCACCACCGCCGACGTCATTAGAGACGTCAAGCCCCTTGCAGAGCCAGTTTGCGCCTAAGTCACTGAAAATAATCCAAATATAATTCTTCCCAACCTGTCGGGTTTCCCCTTCAAACTTGTCATACTTAAATTGGATAGCAAATTTGTCAGGAATTCGGTGGTGGTGTCTGACGGTTCCCCATGTTCGCGAAGCCAACATGGGGAACTCTCGCCCACTCAAAGGGATATCGAGGTAGTAAGTCGCTTATTTCCAGTCACTTACGTAACGACAATTTTAGATCGACCGATTAACTCTATTTATTTCAACAACATACGATTTTCCAACACAGGGGGGCGGTCCCCCGTGAACCTCTGTTTTCCCTGTGTCCTCTGTGTTGGGCGTTACGCGGACGCTCGGCTAGGGTTCGAACCGGGCATTCACCGAACCCATGTCGCCCGAGTTGTTGTCGCGTACCACGAACCGGACAACTGTTGTGCCGACGGGGAAGTGCATCGTTTTACGGTACGTAAAATCCTGATGGTCTAACCGCTGAATCATTTCCGGCGTAAAGTGGCCCTGGGTTCGTTCGGAGAACTCGGCCACGGAGTTTCCTTTGCGGTCGAATGCCATGGCGGAAAAAAGAAGATCGACATTGTCGCCTTCTTGACCGTTTATCGTGAAGGAGTGCGGGGGCAAACTGATCATGAATCCAGCGGATATTTTCTCGTCGCTGGCGCCACCTTTCGAAATGGTCTTGATCTTGGCTTGACTGGTCCACTTCACATTCATCGCTATTCCGGTGAACTCAATGGGAGATGATAGCGCCGACACCATGGCCGCTTTGCGAGTCGCTTCATCCTCCTTGGGCGGCGTACCCACGTAGAATCCTTCGCGAGCGCGCACATGGGCCCCGTTGGCTTCCACGTGTACTTTCAGCTTTCTCCACCCCGGTTTGCGATCCTCAGGCCCCAGATAGAAGCCAACCAGATAGTACGTCCGGGAATCGTCAACCGCCTGCTGAAAGCACTTTGCAAGATCATTGGAGTTGAGGCAGGGAGTACCCCCGGTCGCGCCGGCAAATTCGCGCATAGTGTCCTTCTGCTCGGCGTGGCGATCATAATCCATCGCGCGGCTCTCCTTGCCTTTGCCGCTCTGTTTGCTGATTGCAAGTCCGGGAGCCACCGGGGGCTTGTTCACGTCCGCCCGGGCCATGTCAATCCCAACCAGTCCTACGACATCGACTGGGTAAACCGCGATGTTCGCCGTCATCAGGGTTCGCCAGGTGCGCTCGTAGTCCTCCACCATGTCCATGCCCATGTAGGCAAAGGCTTGGGGATCATCGATCATGAAGGGAAAGCCGGAAGTCGCCCAGACCAGAGCCTTACGCCCGGGAATCCCGGAGTAAGCAGTTGCGATTTGATTCAGCGCCAACAGCGTTTTGCGGGCCGCGTCCGTGTCGTAAAAGGCCTGCATGTTGTCGATGCTATCTTGCAGAAAACTTTCCAGTTCTTCCGCATCTGGGTCAGATCCCCCCATTTCAAACGGAGAAGATTGCACGGCTGCGGTAGTGCCCGTGTCATGGATTTCCTGGGTCGACAACCCGTTCTTGAGTTTGTTCAATTCGGCAATCAGCAGCCTGGGATCGGTCGTAAACGAGTGCAGTTGGTGCAATCCGCTGCCACTGAGCCCCAGCAGCGTTACCGGTTCATTGCTGTCGACGGTCTTGGATAGGTACTTAATCAGCTCAGTCCGGGCGCGCACCTGATTTTGCGCCGGCGTGTTGAGCATGTCCAGTACGATGATGGTGACACGGTGCGACTCTGCGTCGGCGACGACAAGGTTCGAGAATCCCTTGCTTTTGTCTTCTTCCGCCACCTTCGTGCCGGGGGCTGGGGCCGCAATCGGGGTCATCTTCTCGGTGGCCACTTCTTCGAATATCTTTATTGCCTGGGGCTTGCCGTTTTCATCCAGACGAAAAGCGCCTTTCTTTAAGCCGGGGATGTGATGTCCGCTTGCGTCGTGAACGATGACCGGAACCAGCACGAGTTGAGAATGGCTTACGAAGGTCGTGCTCTTAGCAGGCTCAGCAGCGGGCTGTTGGGAAAATGCAGTGGAAAGCGACAACAGCATCACGAAGAGCAGCGTCCAACGAACGGAATTTGGCATGACACCCCTAAGTTTTCTTTAATCGCCGCAATGGCAGCACGAACGCCCCTGAGCGGAGGGCATATCCATTGGAGAAAACGCGGCTGAAACGAACCATCCGTTCCAACCGCGCTGATTGATGACTACTCTGCTGCCGTCATTCCGCCTTCGCTTCCCTTTTTATTGCCACCCTTTTTACCACCTTTGCTTTGCGTGCTCTGCGCCTTCGGCGGCGCCTGATCGAACTTCGCCAGCTGATCCGGCGTGAGGAGCGAGCGAGCCTGCTTCAGGGTATTATCCTGAATCTCCTTGGTCTTGGCATTTTTGTCGTCCTTCGACAACGAATGGTCCTTTTTCACTGCCTTCAACTGCGCGGATTCATCCTTCAGCAGAGATTTGACCTTGGCCTTTTGGTCAGCGGTTAGGTTCAACTGCTGCAACCTGCTGTTAAGATCTGTGCCCGTGGTGGCCGGGTCGTTCTTATCCTTCTGGCTCTGGCCCTTCTGCTTCTGTGAGCCTGTGTTGGCTCCATAATTACCGCCAGAACTTCCAGATTTTCCCGCGAACGCAAACGTTCCCATCAGTAGCGTGGCAATCATGGCAGCAGAGACAACAACACGTTTCGTCATCCAGAATCTCCTAATTGTTCTTTTTTCGGATATGCGAAGCTCCCGCACGTGCAACAGAGCGCCGCCTCAGCGGTCGGAATGCCGTTTACCGCTCGAGCAATACGCCGTGTATATGGCGTTTTGCGGTCTGGACTGCCCAGCCGTTTCATGCGCCATACTGTGTTGCTACTGAAGTTAGAACTCTTCAGGGGCCGGGCAACAAGTAAATTCACCGTTAAAGCAGCTTCTTATGCCGGCGCGCCCAACGTCCTTGTTTTTCAGATACCTGGGTCACAAAGCTCTTTACGTAAAGACCCGCCTCTGTTGTCACCGCAAGCTTAACTACTGTGCCACTATGAGCACCGGTCTCTGACGTGGGCATGTAGGGCTGTCCACTGTGCAGTTGACCGGATCCTGAAACGGTGCGGCAATCGGGAACAGCGCTCCCGTCGAATCCGTAAGGATGGAATTGTCTAGCGTCCTAATGACCATCGTCCCAGGGGGAATGGTCTTGGTCGGGCTCACAATGATCGGCTCGTGATACACGACGTACACCTTAGAGGCATCCGAGGACGCGACGATTCCGCGCGGATCGTTGGCCATGAAGCCTGGAACCGTGCTGACGGCGAAGCTGTTCGCGTCGATGACCGAAACCGAAGGCACTGGCGACGGCACAGTGGTGTCCCCAGCATTCAGGACGTAGGCGCGCGAGCCGTCGGGAAGGACGGCGATCGAAAACGGATGCGAGTTCGTGGGCAACTTCACCGTCGCCAGCAAAGGCATGAACCTCGCCGAAGAATTGTTCGCTGGTACCACTCCAAGACTAGTGCCGTCGAAAATGCTTACCGTACTGTCGCCGGGGTTCGTCACATATAACCGCGTCTTTGCGCTGTCCCAGACCATCGGGTACTGAGTTGGAAGCGGAGTTGGTGGAGTTGGTGGAACCGGGGGGGGCGGCGTTTCAACCGGAACCTGTGAACCCACACTGAGAGCGCCAACCGTGTGGCTGCCTATGGCATCGGTGCTGATCGGGACTGTCGCGGTATTGCTGGCTGCGCTGAGCACAGAGACCGTGTTGTCGCCGCGGTTCAGCACAAAAACGAAGTTGCTGTCCGAAGTCGTGACCGCCCAGACCGGTGACACGCCGACTTTGATTCCGCTGACAGGAGGCGTGTTCGTGCCGGCGGGAGTCACCGGGCTCATGACAGTATTGTTCACGGCATTGACTACAACCACCCTTCCTGGGTTAGTGCCATCGCCTTGATTCACGACATAAAGATTAGAGCCATTGGCAAATTCGGCCATCGCTACCGGATTCTTGTCCATCTGAAGCGTTTGCACAACCTGGTTCGACGCAGTGCTGATGACGCTCAGCACTCCGGGGGTGGTCGGGTCGAATGCAGCGCAAGGAAAAGTTGTAGCGGGCGTACATGCAGGCATCGCCACAAATACCGAGGTGCCTTGGGTTGTCGCAATAAACGATGGCGCTATGGCGACGATCTTCGGCGTGCCTGAGTTGTCTATCTGCACCGACGCGGTCTGATTCAGCGATACCGTGTTTGGAACCTGGCCCGACAGGAACGGCGAGTAAGTAGAGACGGTATTGCTGTTGCGATTCGCCGTATAGAGCGCCGACCCGATCAGAACCGCGCTCGTCGGTCCATCGCCGATCACATGATTGCCTATGTTAATGTCGCCCGGAACGTCGATATCGGTCGTGCTGCCCGGGCACGGGTCGGCCGGGTCGCATGGCACACCCTCAGGTTTCGCACCGGTAGGATCCTGCTTAGATCCCTCATTGGCCACGACGACGAGGCTCGCGTTTTTCGGGTTCGGGGTCTCGGTTGGGAAAGGCGTTATGACCGGGCGGTACGTATCGCCGCACCCGGCCAACATCAGACTAATCAAGAGACCGGCCATCACGCCAGCCACGCGAAACATTTTCATCGGCACTCCGCCGTCCTGTCGTACGTAAGTTAGACCTGAAACAAGGATTCTAAATGGTTTCAGCATCACTGCGCTACTACGTTGGTTTACGCGAACGATTCTGAAACCATGAAAGCGTTAAGGGCTTAAAACCCCATCCGGAATCGCACGTTGCGGAAAACCGGAGTGGGTGGGGAAACCCGCCAGAGTCTCACCGCATCTGTTGCCAGTCTCTGGGAGTTTTCGCAATGGCAGCCTCGGTTTGGACCGGTTATCTCACGTTTGGCCTGATTTCCATGCCCGTGCGACTGTTCTCCGGCGCGCGCGGCGAGCACGTCTCGTTTCACATGCTGCACCGCGACGACAACGTCCGTGTGAAACAGCAACTTGTCTGCCCGGCGGAAGAGAAAGTCGTCAGCCGCGACGAGATCGTCAAGGGCTACGAATACCACAAAGGCGAGTACGTCATCATTGAACCCGACGAGATCAAGAAGATGGAGCCGAAAACGGCCAAGTCAATGGAGATACTTGAATTCGTCAAGTCCGCGGACGTGGACCCCATCTACTTCGAGTCCTCCTATTACCTCGTGCCCGAAGAGGCTGGACGCCGCCCCTATGCGCTACTGGCCAAGGCGCTGGAAGAAAGCGAATACGTCGCCATCGCCAAGCTGACCATGCACAACCGCGAGTACACGGTCATTCTGCGTCCCTACCAGGGCGGCATGATGCTGCACACGATGTACTACAAAGACGAGGTGCGCGAAGTGGAAGGGTTTAAGCACGTCGATGCCGAATTGCGCGAACCCGAACTCAAGGTCGCACACCAGTTGATCGAGGCGCTGGCAGCCCCCTTTGAGCCCGAGAAGTACCACGACACCTTTGAAGAGAACATCAAGAAACTCATTCAGGCGCGTCTCGAAGGACAGGAAATCACCCCCATCGAAAAGCCGAAAAAGGTTGCGCCCACGGTTGACCTGATGGCCGCCCTCAAGGAAAGCCTGGCGCAAATGCCCATGAAACCGCCGCAGCGAGTTGAAGCTGTTCAAGATGCGGCGCAAGCGCAGGAAGCGGCTAAGAAAAAGGCCACGGCGACCACCAAGAAGGGCGGGAAGAAAGCCGCCTGAGTTCCCCGCCCCCGCTGTGGGCAAGAATGCTCTTCATCCCCAAGAATGCTCTTTTTGCGAAGCGACTTACGCGATACTCTTACCTCGCGTGCAGCGCCTGAAAAACACCAACTTCGCATCCGCTTCTCTTATTGCCGCATTCGTTCTCGCCGCGGCGACGCATCTTCACGCGACGTCTTTCACGCAGATCCAGCACGAGATACTGCTGCTGCATCGATTGCCGCAGGCGGCTCTGGTCACCTTGTTGTTCGCACTGCTCGCCGCAAAGCTGCGCTTTGTCACACTGGGCGGAGCAATCGCGGGATCGCTGATTTCTCTTGCTCTCTTTGTTTTCGCCGGGCCGGGAGGATTCGTCGCGCTCGGCATGGTGTTCGTCCTTACCGTCGTGGCGACGCGAATTGGCTACGCGCGCAAGCAGAGCTTGGGCGCCGCGGAACATCGACGCGGACGTCGAGCTTCACAAGTGCTCGCGAATCTCTCGGTGGCTGCGGCGTTGAGTGCGTTGGCCGTGGTCCTGGCGCGCCCATGGCTTTTCGTCTGCATGACAGCCGCTCTGGCCGAAGCCGCGGCTGACACGGTCGCAAGCGAGTGTGGAAAGGCATGGAGCAACCGCGTCTATCTCGTCACGAGTTTTCGGCGAGTTGCCGTGGGAACCGATGGAGGCATCAGCGGACCGGGCACGCTGGCCGGAATTGTGGCTGCGGGAATCGTGGTCTGGGTATGTTACGCCGCGCACTTGGTGCCGAAGCACGGGGCCGTGCTGGCGGGCGGAGCAGCGGTTATCGCCACCTTCGTGGACAGCCTGCTGGGCGCCACGCTGGAACGCCGCAATTGGCTGAACAACAATGGAGTGAACTTTCTCGGCACACTGGCCGCTGCCGCGCTGACCGC
The DNA here is from genome assembly GCA_963777415.1 of uncultured Acidobacteriota bacterium. Taxonomy (GTDB): domain Bacteria; phylum Acidobacteriota; class Terriglobia; order Terriglobales; family Acidobacteriaceae; genus JAEZPW01. The sequence goes on along the minus strand of CAVZQL010000002.1, from coordinate 638,902 downwards.
CGCACTGTTGATGAACTGAGCGAGCGGACGCAACTGCCGTTTCAGCCCACGAACGGGCGTCAGGTTTCAGCCCCCGAACGGTTCAGCCCCGAAGGGGCGTCAGATAGTAGCCCGGCACGTCAGTGCCGGGCGTAAAACGTGAAATCCTCCCAGTCCCGCAGGGACGACAGAGGCCTCCCAAAAGCAGCGCTACAAATCGCTCACGATTACTGCTCGATCGCCTTCACGAACTCCCACTGTCCGCGACCGCATTTGTTCTTGCAGTCGGGGAGAGTCTGACCTTCGTCGAACTTCACTGGCAACTTGCAAACGCTGCACCAATAAATACCCGTTTTCTCAGCCTGTGTACCCGGTTTCTGTGCCATTAAAAGAGCCTTTCATAGCAAAACGCGTTCGCGCCCGCTGTAAATTATTTCGTCTGAAACCTAATGTTAAATAGAACGTGGTGAATTGGCGAGTGAAACTAGCCACTAGCCACTAACCACTGGCCACTTCTTTACGTGATGTGCAGCTTCCAGAAGAGATAGCTGATCGCCTCGCGGGTGAGTCCAACGATCCGTCCCCAGCGGTTGCGCGGGATCGAAGCGCTGCGCGGCGCGCCGTAAACCGTGACCCCTTGCGCCTCCATCAATTGTTTGATGCGGAAGAGATGGTAGGCATCACTCACGGCGACGGCGTCTTTGATGTGGTTGGTGCGCAGGATGGCCGCCGTACGCTCGGCTTGTTCCGCCGTGTCATCGCTTTGGGTTTCGGCGATCAGGTTGCGATCCGGGATGCCACGCGCAATCAGGTAGTCGCGTCCGACACCGCCTTCATTGTACTGCGGGTCTCCACCGGCTCCCCCGGTAACAATCACGACGGGAGCGACACCACGAGCAAAAAGTTCGTACGCGTGGTCGAGCCTCGCGCGGAACACCGGCGACGGGCGCCCAGCGTACTCGGCCGCGCCAAACACGATGATGGCGCCGGCGGGGCGGGTCTCATCGACTTCAGCCTGCTGGGCGACACGGATGGCGCTGACGATCAAAAAGAGCGCGACGACGACTACGAATGTTGCGAAAACGCGAACGAGCCAGCTATTGCGGGATTGCCGGGCGGAAAGCTCGGAAATTGCGGGCAGACTCATTTGCTCCCAAGCGCTTCCGCGATTTCCTCTGCCGGAATGGCGCCTTCCCGCTGAATGCGCCAACAGGACTTGCCGAGTTCGTCAACCGTGAGATCCACAATCGTTGACGCGATCGAGCGCGGCGAGGGGCCGCCGTCCACGATGAGGTTGATTCGGTCGGATAGCTGGTCGCGCACTTCATGTGCGGTCGTACACTCGATTGCGCCGCTGAGGTTGGCCGATGTCGCCGTAATAGGCACTCCGGCCTGGCGAATGACAGCCAGGGGGATTTCCGAGGCGGGAACGCGTATGGCGATATTGCCCGTGTTGGCCGTGACTTTGAGTGGCAAGCGCGGCGCAGCATGGACGATCATGGTCAGTGGTCCCGGCCAGAAGCGGCGCGCCAGCACGTAGAACTCGTCGGGAAGCGGCTTGGCGAGGTCTTCCGCCTGGTCAACGCTGCCAATCAGCAGCGACAAGGGCTTGTAATGCGCGCGCGACTTGATCTCGTACACGCGATCCACGGCCCGCAGATTGTAAGGATCAGCGGCCAATCCATAGAAAGTGTCCGTCGGCATGCCGAGGACTTGTCCATGACGTATTTGCTCGGCAACGTACATGACGAGCGAACACTCAGGACTCGTGCTGTTGATTTTTAATACTTCAGGCTGCACCCGCATCCCTCTTTGAGGGTTCACCAGTTCACCTGGAGGAACCAGAGTCCCCGCGCACTCAGACGCGAGGCCTACAACGTGGGCCAAACGTGAAAGTTAGCATAGCACGCGCCAGCCCGCAACTTGCGGCGGCAATCGGACGATCGGGACATGCGTATCGCCGCACCGGGAAAGAGATCTACTCCGAGGCTTTTGAGATCGACGCGATCAAACTTATCGTCAACGTCTCGGCTTCCTGTTCACCGCATATCTGCATCCGACACGCTTAGGTTCCGGGGTGCGGCAAAAAGACGGTTTCGAAAAACAACGTGTCGAGAAAGGACAATTCCGACTTACGCGATGTTCCTCGAAACAACTCATCTCGAAACGCTCCATCTCGAAAGCTTCTTTTCTCGAAACCGCTCTCGAAGCGATGTTCCTCGAAACGTTTCCTTTTCGAAACGCTTTATCTCGAAACCTTCTTTTCTCGAAACCGTCTCTCGTGAGGCTGCATGGGACTGGTCTCTATTCTCTTCGGAAGACCGCTTGCTTCGAGCGAGGATCTGGGACAAAGGATCACTCCGGAACAAGGTGTCCCGACCTTCGGTCTGGACGCATTAAGCTCTGCGGCTTACGGTCCGGAAGCGGCGCTGACCATCCTTTTACCTCTCGGTCTCGCGGGTGTCCGCTACATCGTTCCGTTAACGTCCGCCATCATCGCTTTGCTGACGATTGTGTACTTCAGCTATCGGCAGACCATCGCTGCCTATCCAAAAGGCGGTGGTTCCTACACCGTGGCGAAGGAGAATCTCGGACGGCGCGCCGGTTTGCTGGCTGGCGCCGCGCTCATGATCGACTACTTGCTGAACGTGGCCGTTGGAATTTCGGCCGGCATCGGTGCGTTGGTTTCGGCCGAGCCTTCGTTGCAGAAACACACGCTCGCGCTGTGTCTGCTGGTGCTGACATTTTTGACCATCGTGAACTTGCGCGGAGTTCGCGAGGCTGGCTCGGCGTTCATCGCCCCCACATACTTATTTGTCGGTACTCTCGCCATCGTAATCACACTTGGCGTCTATCGAGTGATCGCCACCGGCGGTCACCCGCACCCGTTGGTAGAGCCTCCGAGAGTGCCTGCCATGACCTCGGCAGTAGGAACATGGCTGTTGCTGAAAGCGTTTGCCAGCGGCTGCACCGCCCTGACCGGAGTAGAAGCGGTAAGCAACGGAGTACAGGCGTTCCGCGAGCCGGTAGTTCCCAATGCCCGCAAGACCCTGGCGACGATCATCGTGCTTCTGATAATGCTGCTGGCCGGGATCGCGGGGCTGACATATTTCTACGGGATTACCGCGACTGAGCCGGGCCAACCCGGTTATCAGAGCGTTTTATCAATGCTGACTGCGGCCGTGGCCGGCAAAGGTCTTTTTTACCATTTCACCATGTTCTCGGTGCTGTTGGTTCTTTGCCTTTCGGCGAACACGTCGTTTGCGGATTTTCCCCGGCTGTGCCGCGCCATGGCAATTGACGATTACCTGCCCCATTCGTTCGCGACCCGCGGCCGCAGGCTGGTTTATTCGCACGGCATCGGGGTGCTGGCCGTCTTAGCCGCGGCTTTGCTCATTCTCTTCGGCGGCGTCACCGACCGCCTGATTCCATTGTTTGCAGTCGGCGCATTTCTAGCCTTCACCCTGTCGCAGGCAGGCATGGTCGTGCATTGGTGGAAAAGAAGAAGCGCAGGCGCAATCCACAATCTGCTCATCAACGGCCTGGGGGCGGTCACGACCGGGATCACGGTTTGCATAATCGTGGCTGCCAAGTTCACGGAGGGTGCCTGGGTCGTAGTGCTATTGCTGCCGGCTGTGCTTACGTTAATGGCTCGTGTGCACCGTCATTATCGCCGCGTGGCCCGGGAGCTACAGGTCAAGCCCGGGCGAGTTCTCCGGAGGCAGCACCCTCCGATCGTCATTGTGCCGATCGAGCAATGGAATGCGGCCACTCAGAAGACGCTGCGTTTTGCCATGACGTTGTCCCGGGACGTGCAAGCAGTACATGTCGTTTGTGATGGGGACGACACCGTCACCTCGCAATGGCACAGCGAAATCGAACGCCCGGCGCGGGAAGCTGGAGGACCTGTGCCCAAACTGGTTACCCTTTCTTCGCCGTACCGTTTATTGTTGCAGCCGCTGGTGGATTATGTGCTCAAGGTAGAGGCGGAAAATCGCGATCGCACAATCGCAGTAGCCATCTCGGCGATGGTAGAGCGCCACTGGTACCACTACTTCCTCCACAATCAGCGGGCCGAGGTGCTCACCGCCATGCTGCTGCTCAATGGCGACCAGCGGATCAACATCATTGATGTACCGTGGTATCTCCGGGCGTGATGCGTCACTCCGCCCAAACCAGCAACCCGCCCAAAGCGAGTCATCCTGAAGGCCGAAGGACCCATGTACTTCGCCTGCCGTGTCACCGCTGCCGCTCGCCCTTAGAGATGCCTTGCCTCCCCCTCCTGTGGAAAAAGTTCAAGTGTAAGTAAATAAACGAGTTAGTTAGTCGATCTCCTTCAATAGCAAGTTAAACCGTTGATAACGCGACGGTTAGGTCATCGATTACCCTGATAACCTTTTCGTATCGCGGTGCGGAGCAGAATCTGTACCGTGGCGGAGACAATGTCCTACCACCCCTGTGAAGAAAATCTCAAACTTAACTAAACAAATGGGTTACATACTTGATCTTATTCATGGGCTGAACTAAGCCATTGATAACGCGTTACTTAGGCTATCGATTACCCTGGCGATTAGTTTTATCAAGCTTCTACATACATTTTATCAATTTGGATGGGAAAACCCGACAGGGAGCGCCGGGAAATATCTTCTTTGTTTACAGTGCAATAGGGGTGAAATGACAAATTGTGGCTCTTGACATCTCTAACGATGTCGGCGGTGTCACTGCAGGCGAAGTGCATGGGTCCTTCGGCCTTCGGCCTCAGGATGACTCGCTTTGGGCCGGGTTGGGTGGCGGCGCGTTTCGTAGCGCCGGACTCCAGTCCGGCGGGCCCTTGTAGGTCAACCGATAGTACAATTTGGCGGGAGAGAGCCGGAGAGAGTAGAGCAGGAGACAGTCAGGAGAGAGTAAAGATGAGCACGACAACAGAAATTCGCAAGTTCGCGTTCGCACAAATGGACGTGTTCACCACTCGTCGCCTCGAAGGCAATCAGCTCGCCGTCCTCACCGACGCCCGTGGACTCACCGGCGAGGAAATGCAGGCTGTTGCGCGCGAGATGAACTTCTCCGAGACAACGTTCATACTGCCCAAGATTCCGCGCACCCCCGCGTCGAAACCAGGCGATGCCGTTCGCGTGCGCATCTTCACCGTCTCGGAAGAATTGCCTTTTGCTGGCCATCCGACGCTCGGCACCGCCGCCGTGCTGCGCGGCATTACCGGTGCCGAGTGCGTCACCCTCGACCTCAATGTCGGCAAAATACCGGTGACGTTTGAAACCACTCCCGACGGGGACTTCGGCGAGATGCGCCAGCGCGATCCCGAGTTCGGCACAATTCACCCACGCGAAGATGTCGCGCGCGCCATCGGACTCAGCGCCGACGACCTCGACGCTAATCTTCCGATTCAAACTGTCTCGACCGGCATGGGTTTCACCATGGTGCCAATCCGCAAACTCGAAACGATCCGCTCCATCAACTTCAGCTGGACGAGGGCCTCCGAGTATCTGAAGCAAACCGACGGCAAGTTCTTCTATCTCGTATGCCGTGAGACGGTCGATCCCAACGCGCGCCTTCATGCACGCATGATCTTTTATAACGGCGAAGATCCGGCGACGGGCTCCGCCGCGGGCTGTTGCTCCGCCTGGATGGTTGCGCACGGCGTCGCTCAATCCGGCGAGCGGGTTTTGATCGAACAGGGACTCGAAGCGCTCCGCCCAAGCAGAATTTTCGTACGTGCCGATAAGGCCAGTAACGGAGCAGTCAATGTCCGGGTAGGTGGCTACTCGGTCGAGGTCGCTCGCGGCGAGGTCTTTGTATAGATTCTGCGCGGCTTCTACGCATCGGGAATTGTTAACGGACTTTTCGTCAAGTTGTAATCTGCCATTTACAAGCTGCAACATTTTGTTATCTTTCGCGGTACTTTACACGTTCACTTTCAAGCTTTAGCATTCGCGAATCTCTGAAAAGAGATTCTTTTGCCGTATAGAGAACGACGCTTGCTCTGGGCGCTCTGTTCTCATCGCCATTTCGCATAGGGAGAAGCGCCTTGCCGGGTCTGCGCCACCGGCAGGGTAAGCCAACATGAAACCGAAACGTACGATTCTCTGCGTCGACGACAATGAACAATCTTTATCCATTCGCAAAGTGATGCTTGAGACCCGCGGCTATCGGGTGCTTGCATGCGATAACGCCACCGCAGCTCTCGAAGCTTTCAAGCAGGGCGGCATCGATCTGGTCCTCACCGACCTGGTCATGCCTGGCATGGACGGAACCGAACTCATCACCGCCGTCAAGGCTATGTCCCCCACAACCCCGGCCATCCTCTTCTCCGGCAAAATCCGCGTCTATGAAGGCGAGACTCAAGCCGACGTTTTTCTCCCCAAGGGCATGTACGCCCCGGTCGAACTGCTCGAGCGCATCCGCCTGCTGCTGGTTCGCAAGCGCGGCCCCAAGCGCGCTGCCGCTGCCCCGGCGATACGGCGCAAAGCCTCGTAGAAATGAATCATTGATTCGGTGGATCACTGGCTCAGTAGCGGCCCGCAATGGCCGCCTCGATATATCCCCCTTAGAATAAGCAACTTGCGAACAGCATCACTCCGCCGCCTAACCCTCTCTAGGGCTTTGCCCCCGTCTCTACTAGGTCGCGAAACCTAAATTCCCTAAGCAGTACGCCCGCTATAGCCAGAGTAGTTGCCCACGTACCCTCTCTCCATCGAGACAGAGCAATTTTCCAGGAGTTCCTCTTTTGATTTTTAGTAACCTGCTGAAAACAGTCAGTTTGGCAATCTGTGCAGTTATACTTTCCGCCATTACGGCATTCGCCGGAGTTACTGTTTCTTCACCCGCTCCGGGAGCAACCGTTTCGTCACCCGCACACTTCGTCGCATCTGCGGCATCGGTTAATCCGGTCACGTCCATGACTGTCTACGTCGATGGTGTCAGCAAATACCAGCTCAACTCAAATCATCTGGACACCTACGTTGCCCTTGGCGGCGGCAGCCATAGCGTCGTTGTCCAGGCATGGGACTCGACCGGCGCCGTATTCAAGAGCGCCGAAACCATCAACGTTAGTACCGCAGCGGCCCCATCGAGCACCGGCGTCACGATCTCCTCGCCATCCAACGGCTCCAATAACGGATCTCCGGTCCACTTCGTCGCATCTGCCTCAGCATCGCGCGCAATCGGCGCCATGCGGATTTACGTTGATAACAACGACGTCTTTGACGCCAGCTCGAACCATCTCGACACCTATATCTCGCTCGGCGGAGGCACACACTACGTCGTCATCCAGGCATGGGACGTCAGCGGCGCCGTGTACAAGGCCACGGAAACCATCAGCGTCGCCGGCACGAGCACAACAACCGCTGCTTCAAGCGCGCCTGCAACGGCCAAGACTTTCTCCGGCATCGAACAGATGTCCGGCTGGCAGAATTGCGACAGTTGCGCAGCAATCGGCGCCCACGGCCCAACTGCCCCTCATAACATCACCCAGGGCGTCTCCAACCCCTCCATTGACGGAAGCGCCGCACAGTTCTGGATCGGGGGCACCACACCCTACTCCGACGCTCTCTGGTGGAAACAGTTGGGCGGTAACGACGGCACCTCGCACTTCGTTTACGATCTCTACTTCTATGTGAAGGACACCTCGGCGCCTCTGTCGCTCGAATTCGACGCCAACCAGGGTTTTGGCGGGAAGCGCTACATCATGGGTACACAGTGCGGAATCAACTGGGACAAGCAGTGGGACGTGTGGAACGCCGCGACCGGCCACTGGGTGGCTACTGGCGTCCCTTGCACGAACGTGGCGGCTTACACATGGAATCACCTGACGGAGGAGTTCGCTCGCGTGAACGGCCAGGTTCAATTTATCTCCATCACGCTCAATGGGCAGAAGTCCTACGTGAATCGCTACTCCAATCCGCAACCCATCCCGACCAATGTGCACGAACTCAATGTCGCCGTTCAGCTCGATACGAATGCGCACGCCACGGCCGTAACCATGTGGGTGGACAAAGTCACGCTCAACGCCTGGTAAACGTCTCGAAACTCCCCAACTATCGGACACAGCTCAAGCCTGTGTCCGATAGTTGCGAGCGACTCGAGCGTGGATGAATTGCTGACTCGCCGTTCTCCCCTCGTGTAATATCAAAGTTTCCATGTCACCCATCATTCAAGTAGACGACGTCAAGAAGACCTACCACATCGGAAAGGTCGAAGTGCCCGCTCTTCGAGGTATCTCGTTTTTTGTGGAGCCGGGCGAGTTTGTCGCGGTGGTCGGACCATCCGGCAGCGGCAAATCGACGCTGTTCTACGTTCTCGGCGGACTCACTCAACCCGATTCCGGCCGCGTAGTGATAGGGGGTGCCGATTTCGCCAAGTTGTCGGACGGGGAGCGCACCAAATTGCGCAAAAGCAAGATTGGATTCGTTTTCCAGAAATTCAATCTACTTCCCACACTCGACGCGCTGGGCAACATCGAAATCGCTCGCAACATCGCTGGCGCCGACAGCGTGCGTGACGACGCCCACTTCCAGAGGATCACAAGTTTGCTTGGCATCGACCGCCGCCTCAATCACCGCCCTTCGGAACTTTCCGGCGGCGAGCAGCAGCGGGTGGCTCTGGCGCGGGCATTGATTAACAAGCCCTCGTTGGTGCTTGCCGACGAACCTACCGGCAACCTGGATAGTAAAAACAGCGATATCGTCCTGGGCATGCTTCGAACATCCAACAAGGAACTTGGGCAGACCGTGCTGATGATCACGCACAACCCGGAGGCCGCATCCTACGCCGACCGCATCATTCACATGCGCGATGGCGAGATCGTGCGCCCCGAAGACGATCCACAATGGAAACCGGCGCTGACGCACTGAGGCGCCAGCAAACCCGTGGCTGCTGCTGCGGGGGCCGCTAATCGGAGCCCGGACCGCCCACTTTCGCTTGCGAAGACGCTGGCGGAATCAGAGCGTGTACGCCCAACTCGTGTACCAATCTCCCCCCATGGTCCGCGGTATTTGCCAGCAACAGCATTCCCGCGCCATAAGCAATCAAAAAAGCCAGCGTCAATACCGTGAATACGATTCGGCTGGGGCCACGGTGACTTATGACGGGCGCCAGAAGAATGCCGGCGAAAACTACCGCCAGCAATGAGAACGTCAGCCGAGTCCTTTCGGCCAGAGACTCGTGTTGCTCGAGCATTGCGTTGATCTCCGGCGACCGTTCCGCGATTTTTCCGGCGGCCTCTCCGGTTTCGACAGCAAGGAAAGTCGATGCCGCGCCCAGCACCATGAGCAACAGGGCCGAATACAGCATCGGTCGTCCCCTGCGCGGCCCCAACGCCGCTCCCAGCAAGACGAACACGGGCGCTACAAACAGTAGAGCGATAGGAAAATGAATAATCAACGGATGAAGCCCATCCCAGCCCGGCACTGGCGGCAAGTGAAACATAAGATATTTTCTCCCTTGAATAGGACAAGGCCGCCGCACGGGCGGCGGCCAGTCGGGCTAGCTTACGGCCACGTATTTGTCTTTTGAATTGAAACAGGAAGGACATTTGGCGAAGTCGAGCTTGGCCGTTGTGTTTCCGCACACCGTACAGACGTAATACACAACGCCTTTCGCCCTCATCTTGTCGAGATTGTTAAGGGCTTCGCCGTAAAGCTTGGCGTGCTCGGCCTCTGCTGTTTTTGCGTAGTTGAAGGTTTGGATGGCGTCCGTGTTGCGGCTGGCGCGCGCCTCTTTCAGGAACTCCGGATACATGGTGTCCCGCTCATAGGTTTCGCCCTTGACGGCGGCCGCGAGATTTTCTTTTGTGCTCTTCACGAGAGGCTTGTCAAGCTTTGCAGTGGGCGTTCCACCGAGCTTTTTAATGACGACGGCGTGGTTCGCCGCGTGGATTTCCTCAGCTCGCGCGGCGGCGCGGAACAGAGCTGCCACCTGGGCATAACCCTCCCCATCCGCCTTCGCCGCAAAGGCGAGGTAACGCGCGTGGGCATTGCTTTCGCCGTTATATGCCGTTTGAAGGTTATCCAGTGTTGTTGTGGCTGCGGCTGCCATAAGGCTTGCCGCTGTTACGAAGATCACGAGGAACAAGAAACGGGCTTTCATTAGAGTTTTCTCTCCTTGTATTTTTTCCACGAAATGCCGCTTACAAGGAATTGATTGCAGAACGTGCGAAGGGGATTGCGTAATTGCACGAAAAAAAGCGGCCGGTTCCCATTGCGGGAAAAATTCTCTTAGGGTTTCATCGTCTCGTGACGCAGGCTCGCAGTCCTTCTTCTCACATCGCTGGCCTCCCTATATTATTGTTGCGTACGGGATTCGACGTTGATCCGAGGAGCGCGCATATGAAGCCATTCGACAGCGGTTTCGAATTTCGCTTTCAGAACATTCTGCTGGCCACTGATTTCAGCCCCTCTTCCCAAACTGCACTGCTCTTCTCCCTATCAATCGCCAAACGTCAGAATGCGCGTATCTTCCTCGCTCATGTCGTGAACCCCTCGGCTCTCAAGCTCAGTGGCGAAGCCGCGCAGCGCGAAGTCAACGACGCATGGCGCGAGGCCCACACCGTCATGACCGATCAGCTCATTGCGGGACGGCTCGAAGGCATCGAGAACCACGTCGTCGTCGAGACCGGTGACACTTGGGAAGAACTGTCAAAGATGATCGACAAGTTCAAGATCGACCTGCTGGTGGTGGGAACGCGCGGCCGCACGGGCGTTATGAAAGTTCTGCTCGGCTCGACCGCCGAGAGCATTTTTCGCCAGGCGCCTTGCCCAGTTTTAACGGTCGGTCCCAAAATCGCCCGCGGACCGCTCGAACATGGCCCTAAGCGAATCCTTTACTCGACCGGATTCCTGCCTCAATCTCTGCAAGCCGGAGATTACGCGCTCTCCCTTGCCCAGCAGCATCGCGGAGCTCTCGCCATGCTGCATGTGATCCGCGAAGCGCCCGATTCGCATCGAGAGCGCCAGCGCCAGGAACGGGAAGCGCACGAAAAGCTAAAGTCGCTTGTACCGCCCGACGCGAAACTCGAGGCTCCGCCCGACTTGTTCGTCGCCTTCGGATCGCCTGCCGATGCCATACTCAAACTCGCCAACCAGTGGAAGCCCGACATGATCGTCCTGGGCGTGCGGCGCCCTGAGAAGGACGCCCGTCGCATCAACCGGGCGACCGCGTATAACGTCATCTCCAATGCCACATGCCCGGTTTTGACGGTCAAGCGCGCCCAAGATTCTTAACACGATCTTATTCCGCAACTTGATTTGACACCGCCGAATGGGCGGCTGATTTTCGCCTCGCCACACGATGTTATTTCGGCGCGAAAATCCCGCCACTCGCGATTCGCGCTCTCTCGGGCAACCCGGGACCATGTCGCTGCATTTACTTCATCTGCTTGCTTTGTAAAGCTCCGGGCAGAGGGTTAACTTTTTGGTAACCTGCTGGAGCGGATAAGGTCAAGTCATTTCGATTACCGATCTCTTCTTGGGGCGCGCATGACCGCTCGCACTGTGACGCGCGTCACCGCACCTTGAGTCACTGGTCGGGCAGAATCCGCAGCACTGATGTGCGGGTGAACGTGGGGTAGTTGCAAACTCAAAGCGGAGCCAGGCCAGAGGGCCTCGGGAAGACGGGATGATCTTTTCCTGTTTCTGGTTCGAACGTTGGGTCGGCGTGCAGGGTGCGCATTCGCATTCGGCCTCCGTCCCTGCGCGCCGTCACTGCAACGCCACGATTCACGACGAGACCTTTTTCCGCGACCATCTTTGGGTAAGCCCCGGCTTTCTCAGCAAGCGCCAATGGCTTCATTCAGGTTCCACTCGAATAAGCACAAATGCGTCATCACGGGGGCAAGGAGGTCCCGGCGAATGAACAGGCGTTTCCGATTTTGTTTGGGGCTTAGTCTGGCGATTGCTGTGATCGTCAGTTGTTACGCAACCAATCTTTTAGCTCAGACTGCGGCCACTCAGGATCCGCTGGTCCAGGTGCTGGTCAACAAGGGGATTCTCACCGCCGATGATGCGAAGTCGTTGTCGGGGACTCCGTCCGAACAGCATGACCGCCTTGTTCAGTTGCTCAAGGACAAGGGCGTCATCTCGGCGGCTGAGTACAGTTCACTCAATGCGCCGAGCGGTCCGGCCGTGAAGTCCGTTTCAACCGCATCGGCTCCGGCGATGCTTCCTGCGGTCATGACGACGGCTACACCTTATCCGCAGGAGAAAAAAGAGGCGCCAAAAGCTGCCGCGCCCACGTTCATCCCGGCGATGGCGCCGGTTCGCGTCCTGCAACTTGAACCGGCCAAACCGGGCGGGTTGATCCCCGACATCCATCTCGGATCAAAGGCGAACCTGAAGCTCTACGGCTTCTTCAAGGCCAGCGCCGTATACGACACGTCAAGTCCCAACGGGGACGACTTCCCATTGCCCGGCTTCCTTACCGATACCGGCCCCGGCGGTTCGCCTGAATTCCACTTGAAAGCGCGCTCTTCGCGCTTCGGCGCTAACTTCGAGTGGCCGGACCCTTCCCACAGAATTGCTGTCACCGGCAAGCTCGAATTCGACTTTGAAGGAAACTTCACGCGCGTCGACAACCGCAACATCTCTTCCATTCGATCAAGCATGCCATCGCTCCGTCTGGCTTGGGGACGGGTCGATTTCAGGAAGACTCCCACAACCAGCTTCTACTTCCTTGGCGGTCAAGACTGGACGCCGTTCGGATCTTCGATCCTGCCCAACACGCTGGAGACCACAGGCGTTCAGATCGGCTTTGGCTCGATTTACGAGCGCGCTCCACAAATGCGCGTCGGCATGACTCTCGGCGGGGAGAGCCACTTTACCTTTGCCCCGGATTTTGCGATCACCTTGCCGGGATGGGGCAACGTCCCTCCGTTTATAGGCGCCGCCGTGACAACATGCCCGACAACGGGCTCCAACGTCGGAACCACCATAGTGTGCACGACTACTTTCGGACCCGGGACTTTGGCGAATCAGTTGGGCTATGGCGAACGGCAGGGACCGGACTCCGCGACGCCTGAAATCCAGGGCCGTCTCGTGTTCCAGTTCCAGGCTGACCATGCCAAGGGTGTCGCTCCAGCGCAGATCGTCTTTAGCGGCATGCACGCTAATCGCACTCTCATCGTGCTGCCGGCGCAATACAGTCTTTTGGGCAATCCTGCCACTCTAGGTTCCGCTGCCAATGTTTTGAAGACCGCGTTCCCAACCGGGGTGACTGAAACCAATAGCCGTTACGGCTGGACCGCTGGCCTGAGCATCCCGACCCGATACGTGACGTTCCTTGCCAACTACTACCGCGGTACCGGCCTGCGCTGGTACTTCGCTGGGCAGATCTACCAGGACTTCAACAACGCTGCTGGCTTGCACGGGGTTAGTAATTTCACGAACCTCGCAGGAAATGTGGTGACAACTCCAACATTTCTTTCAGTGCCTACCATTGACGGATCGTCGTCCGTGCAGTTCGGCCTGAACGCAGCGGGGGCGCTCACGCCCGTTCCACAGCTTGAACCCCGCGCTCAGGGCGGATTCGCCGAACTTGAGTTCCCCCTGTCGCGCATTTTCAACGCGGAACCTGGCGGTCGCAACGCCGGCTGGACCGCCACCATTCACTACGGCTACGACGCCGTCTGGGCTCGTGACGTGCGCCGCCTTGCTCCGGCCGGTGGCCGCGGCAAGGGTGATGTCGGCTTTGGCAATCTCCAATACAAAATGAACAATTTCGTGACGCTTGGGTACGAGTTCTCGTACTACCGCACCCGAGCATTCCACGGCACAGAAGCTCCGTTCCTGCCGCTGTTCGAAGGTTTGCCTTCGCGACAGTGGCATGACCTGAGGTCTGAATTCGCAACCATCTTCACTTTCTGAACTTCGGAACTTTCTGAACTTCGGAAAGTGATTTGCAATCTGAACACAGGAGGTTTCCGGGCCATTCGATCTGGCCCGGAACTCCACAGAGCACAGAGGACGAAAGGCCAGAAACAGGAATCCCAAGGAGATTCGACATGGCTACTCAGATATCAGCAACCCAGCCCACGATCAATCGCTGGTGGCGAATCGTCGGCGGACTATCAATGAATCTCGCTCTCGGCACACTATACGCCTGGAGCGTTTTCGTGGCCCCGCTCGAAAAACAATTCGGGTGGAAACGCACTGACACCTCGATGGTCTTCACCATTGCCGTCGTGGTCTTCGCACTGACCTTCATCGTTGCCGGCAGATTGCAGGACAAGTTCGGCCCTTTCTATGTTTCGATTGCAGGCGGCCTGCTCGTGAGCCTGGGTTTCTATATGTGCGCTTATACGCACAGCCTCAACTGGCTCTACTTCTGGTTCGGTGTGATCGGCGGTCTCGGTAACGGCTTCGGCTATGCAACGCCGATCCCCGTGATGGCCAAGTGGTTCCCCGACAAACGCGGCCTGGCGGTCGGACTGGCGGTCGCGGGCTACGGCGGTGGTTCGGCGATATTCGGCCCGCTTTGCGCGAGTTACCTCATCCCGCAGATGGGTGTCGCCACCACGTTCCGTATCCTCGGCGCGATCTTCCTCGTCATGACGATGTTCGGCGCCTTCCTGCTCAGGAATCCAGCCGCTGGCTACAAGCCTGCTGGATGGTCACCTGCCCCGGCCACGGCCAAGGCCGCCGCCACCTCCTACGACTTCAGCCCCAACGAAGTTCTGCGTACGCCGGCCTTCTACTTCATGTGGATCGCCTATGCGCTCGGTTGCTCCGCCGGACTGATGGTCATCAGTCAACTGGTTCCGTTCGCTAAGCAGGCATTGGGCGCTACCCTGTCCAAGGAAGCACTCACCGCGTTCGCCAGCACCGCATTGTTCGTTGGCGCTGCCGGCAATGCTTCTGGGCGCACCCTTTCGGGTTGGATGTCCGACGCGCTCGGGCGTCTCAATGTTCTGCGCCTGATGATCGGCATCTCGGTCATCGCCATGCCGCTGCTCTATAAAGTCGGAGGTAGCCTCCTCGGACTTTACGTGATGGTCTTCATCGTTTACTGGTGCTACGGCACGCAGTTGTCGGTGAACGCATCCACCACGGCCGACTTCTGGGGCACCAAGAATGCCGGCATCAACTACGGCATGCTCTTCACGGCGTGGGGCGTGGCGGGCATCATCGGGCCCCGCATCGGTGCCTCGCTGTACGTCAAGTACCACAATTACCAGGCTGCGTTCTACACGGCGGCGGTACTTTCCGCAGTCGCGCTGCTGTGCGAACTCCTCGCGAAACGCCCGGCTATTCCGGCTGAGACCAGAGAACGCGCCGGCGTTAGAGCCACGGCCTGAATCGCGCGAGGATCGCAAAATCGCGCACCGTAAATCACAGGGGCCGGAGCCATACTCCGGCCACCTCGGCCCACTCGGCCCCAAAATAATGATCACGGAGCGATATCAATGAGCAGTCCGTCGCAAATTCCAAAAGAAAACATCTCCAGCTTGTCAGCTCTCGAGCAGGATTACCCCTCGCCCAAAATCGTCGTCGAAAATGCTCTCCAAAAAGACTACGAGCGCGAATATCAGCGATCCATCGAAGATCCCGCCGGATTCTGGGGAGACTACGCGCGCCGTTTCGTCTGGACCCGCAAGTGGGACCACGTAATGGAGTGGAGCGGCGCAACCCACAAATGGTTCGTCGGCGCCCGCACCAACATTACCTTGAACGCGCTCGACCGTCACGCCAACAGCGACCATTGCAACCGCCTCGCCTATATTTGGCTCGGCGAAGACGGCACCGAACGGAAAATCACCTACGCCGAGCTTTATCGCATGGTTTGCCGCTTCGCCAACGGGCTGAAGTCCATTGGTGTAAAGAAGGGCGACCGCGTCATCATTTATATGCCGCTGACGGTGGAAGGCGTTGTTTCCATGCTCGCCTGCGCTCGTATCGGCGCGATTCACTCCGTCGTTTACGCCGGACTGGGCCACGCCGCTCTTCGCGACCGCGTTACCGATGCACAAGCGCGCGTCGTCATATGCGCCGATGCCGGCTATCGTCGAGGCAAGCCGGTTGACCTCAAGTCCATCGTCGATCAGGCGATTGACGACGTCGAGTTCGTGGAAAAAGTAGTCGTCTTCTCGCGCCAGGGGCCGTTCCAACAGCAAAACCCGCGCGAGGTGGACTTCAATTCCCTGTTCAACTTCCCCGCCGACTGTCCCGCCGAAGACATGGATTCCGAGGATCCGGTCTTCATCCTCTACACCTCCGGCACAACCGGCAAACCTAAGGGCGTCGTCCACGTCCACGGTGGATTCATGGTGGGCACCACCTACCACCTCCGCAATTTCTTCGACGTAAGCGAGAGAGACGTCTTCTGGTGTACGTCCGACATCGGCTGGATTGTCGGCCATTCCTACATCGTCTATTCGCCGCTGTGCGCCGGCGTCACCACGCTGTTCCGCGAAGGCGCAATCGATTTCCCGAACCCCGGCATTGCCTGGGAGATCGTCGAAAAGTACGCGGTCACAAAGATATTCACCGCCCCCACGGCCATCCGCATGTTCATGCGCTTCGGCGAGCAGTATCCACAAAAGTACGACCTTACCAGCCTGCGTGTGCTCTCATGCGCCGGCGAACCGCTCAACCCCGAAGCCTGGCGCTGGGCCCAGACGTACCTCTGCGGCGACGGCAAGTGGGGCTACTGCATCGACAACTGGTGGCAGACCGAAATCGCCGGCCCCACGATCGGAACCCATTGCACCATGCCCACGCGTCCCGGCAAAGCCGGCACGGCGCAACCCGGAGTAGAGGCAGACGTCGTGGACGAAAACGGCGTGGCAGTGCCACCGGGCCAGGGCGGACGCCTCGTCCTCAAGCGTCCCTTCCCGCACATGATGCGCACCGTCTGGGGCAATCCCGAACGCTGGGAGAAGGAATGGAACGTGATTCCCGGCTGCTACAACACCGGCGACGTCGCCATCAAAGACAAGGACGGCTACATCGCCGTGATTGGACGAGCCGACGACGTGCTCAATGTGGCCGGACACCGCATCGGAACCGCCGAGGTCGAAAGCGCGCTGGTCTCGCATCCGGCCGTCGCCGAGGCTGCCGCAATCGGCATCCCCGACAAACTGAAAGGCGAGGTCATCAAGGTCTTCGTCCAGCTTCGCTCCGGACATGTGGCCTCAGACGCGCTTTCGGCGGCGCTGATCGATCACGTGCGTCAGGAACTCGGTCCGATTGCGACTCCGGCCGCGCTGGATTTCGTCGCAGCCCTGCCTAAAACGCGTTCGGGAAAAATCATGCGGCGATTCCTGAAAGCGAAAGAGATGGGCGCTGACACTGGCGATCTCTCGACGCTGGATGCGTAGGCGCAACTCACGCCTCCAGAGACGCTCGCCATCACGCTGGTGTCTCTGGAAGCGTACAATTCGTTATCCCTAATACCGCGTGGGGTGCGCGGTTCAGCAATGTTTTTTTCTTTCTGAGTACTGACTACTGAGTACAGAGTACTGAGTACTGAGTACTGAGTACTGTTTCTCATACGGTTCGTGGGCTTTTTTCTAAAGAACGACCATTCTGAATAGTTCTTGAAAGTCGGAGGAAAACCGTAAATGGCACAGCCAGTAACTCCCGCTTCACCAAAAACCACAGAGAAAGACATAGATTCCATCCTGAAAGAAAAGCGGCTGTTTAAGCCACCTGAGTCTTTCAGCAAGAATGCGTACGTCAAGAGCATGGCCGAATACGAGGCCATTTACAAAAAGGCCGAAGCGGATCCCGAAGCCTTCTGGGCCGACGCTGCGAAGGATCTCCACTGGTTTAAGCCGTGGACCAAAGTCCTGGAATGGGACGCGCCCTGGGCCAAATGGTTTGTCGGCGCCGAGTGTAACCTCTCCTACAACTGTCTTGATGCCCACATCCCAACCTGGCGCAAGAACAAAGCCGCGCTGATCTGGGAAGGCGAACCGGGCGAGGTCCGCACATACACCTACAACCAACTGTACGTTGAGGTCCAACGCTTCGCCAACGTGCTCAAGTCGCTCGGCGTGAAGAAGGGTGACCGCGTTGCCATCTACATGGGCATGTCCCCCGAACTCGCCATTGCCATGCTGGCCTGTGCACGTATCGGCGCCCCCCATTCGGTCGTCTTTGGCGGATTCTCGGCCAACGCCCTCGTCGACCGCATCACCGACCAGCAGGCCGTCGCCGTCATCACGCAGGACGCCTCCTATCGGCGCGGCGGCGAAGTCAAACTCAAGGCCGCCGTCGACGAAGCGCTGCCCAACTGCCCCAGCGTCAAACACGTGATCGTGTACCAGCGCGTTCCCGGCAGCGACATGAAGATGGAGCCTGGCCGCGACCACTGGTGGCACGAGTTGATGGCCAACGCGAAAGACGGCTGTCCCGCCGAACACCTCGACTCCGAGCATCCGCTGTACATCCTTTACACCTCGGGCACGACCGGCAAACCCAAGGGCATCGTCCACACGACGGGCGGCTACGCGGTCGGAACCTATCTCAGCAGCAAATGGGTCTTCGACTTAAAGGACGAAGACATTTTCTGGTGCACCGCCGATATCGGCTGGGTCACCGGACACAGCTACGTCGTGTACGGCCCACTGCAGAATGGCGCGACCGTCTTCATGTACGAAGGCGCGCCCAACTGGCCCGAGCCTGACCGCTTCTGGTCCATCATCGAGCGGCACAAGATCACCACCATGTACACGGCCCCGACCGCGATTCGCGCGTTCCTCAAGTGGGGCGAGCACTGGCCGAAGAAGCACGACCTCTCCAGCCTGCGCCTGCTCGGCACCGTCGGCGAGCCGATCAATCCCGAAGCCTACATGTGGTACCGCGAAGTTATCGGCGGCGACCGCTGCCCGATCGTGGACACCTGGTGGCAAACCGAAACCGGCATGATCATGATCACGCCGCTGCCCGGCGCCATCCCCGGCAAACCCGGTTCGGCAACGCGCCCGTTCCCCGGCATCATTGCCGACGTGGTCACGCGCGACGGCACACCCGTTCCCGCCGGATCGGGCGGCTATCTCGTCATCAAGAAGCCGTGGCCCGCGATGATGCGCACCATCTACGGTGATCCCGACCGCTACGTTCGCCAGTACTGGTCGGACATCCCCGGCGTTTACTTCACCGCCGACGGCGCGCGCAAGGACGAGGACGGCTACATCTGGGTGATGGGACGCGTCGACGACGTTATCAACGTCGCCGGACACCGCCTCAGCACCATGGAAGTCGAGTCCGCGCTGGTCGCGCACCCCAAGGTCGCCGAGGCCGCCGTCGTTGGGCGCCCCGATGAAATGAAGGGACAGGCCATCGCGGCCTTCGTCAGCCTCGAACACGGCAACCAGCCCAGCCCCGAACTCAAAGAAGAACTGCGTCAGTGGGTAGCGAAAGAAATCGGAGCGCTCGCCAAGCCCGACGACATCCGCTTCAGCGACGCTCTCCCCAAAACCCGCAGCGGCAAGATCATGCGCCGCCTGCTCCGCGAACTCGCCACCAGCGGCGAAGTGAAAGGCGACACGACGACTCTAGAAGACCTGGGCGTCATCGCCAAACTGCGCGAGGAAGACGAATAATGCAACGACTACCGGGTAGGGCCGGGCTTTAGCCCGGCCAAACAAAGGCCGAGCTCACGACTCGGCCTTTCCCTTTTCTCCTCGACCTTTCCGTTTCTCCACGGTCTCCCCGGTCTTGTCATCCTGAACGGAGCTCCGTCCTCGGCGCGTAGTGAAGGACCTCTGCATTTCGCCCGCACCACCACGATCTCCCCCTCAAACCAACTGAAGGCTTGAACGCACACCCGGCTTGTTCCGAAAGTAGAAATTTTCGGTGGCACTTGTCAGCTCTGCGCCAGCTTCCGTTACGCTCGAACATCCGCGGTGAGTGTGTGCCCCACATTAGCCCGGTATCTTCATCAACAAGCCGCTTAGGATGCCCGTACATACAAATTATATGTATACGAAAAAGTTGTATACGAGAACAAAAGAACCTGATATCGTAACCTCCATAGCAGCACAGGCCCATCAGAAAGAGGCCGATATAAGCTGGGAGGGAGATACTCACGCCGTCATCAAGACTTTCCCATTGGTTCCCCGGCAGACGCTTGGCCACTATTTGCGGCTCGTTCAAAAAGGAGAAAAGCCGCCAGATAGCAGCCCGGTCCCCGGCCTTGATGATGTTTTCGAGCTGCGCGATCAGGATGAACGCGCATGGTATCGGGTCCTCTACCTGAAGAGGATCGGCGACATTATCTATGTCCTCGATTGTTTTGAGAAGAAGTCAAACCAGATCAGTAAGAAGGACATTCGGACGGCCACCACGCGCCTGAAGGCTGTCCAGAAAAGGCTCATGGAGGAGCGGCGCAATGAGAAAGCGAAACAACGAAAAGCCACACGTAACAAAGGGTAACGTGTTGGATGACTTGGGTTTCGAGCCGCAGGTTAGTTTTGAACTGAAAGTGAAATCAGAGCTGCACTTGGCCATTTTGAAGTTAATCAGGAAGCGCGGGTACACAGCCCAGGAGTTAGAGACGATATTGGGCATCCAGCAGCCGCGAGTTAGTGAATTGATGAGGGGCAAACTGCACCTCTTGAGCTTGAACAAGTTGGCTGAATACGCGGACCTGCTCGGCGGTGAGGCAAAAGTGAAAGTATCTCTCACCGAAAAGAAGATCGCCTGAATCATTGGGGAAGCCTTTCCTTCCTCCACCGCCTCTCAAATCTCGTCATCCCGACCGGAGCCGCGTCTCGCGGCGTAGTGGAGGGACCTCTGCATTTGACTTTCGCCTGCACCACCTCTCTCCACGCCGCCCACAACTGTCGTCATCCTGAACGGAGCGCCGTCCTCGGCGCGTAGTGAAGGACCTATGCATTTCGTCGACACCACCACGAAACCCCGCTCAAGCCAACAGCAGGCTTGAGTGGATCATCCCGCCCCGCCTTGGGGCACCGGGTCCATAGAAAACAAACCTCGGCTGTGCTTAGGCCGGTTGAGAGACTCTAACGCAGTTCTTCCCTGCATTTTTTGCGGCGTGTTCTGCTTTATTGGCAGCCTGGACCACTGCGTCAAGAGTATTACCACAGGCAGGCCAGGCTGAGACACCGGCCGACACCGTTACACGAGGAGCGTCGGAATCCTCCACTTCAAACTGCTGCAACTCTATGCGGCTTCGTACTTTTTCTGCGAAGGCAACGGTCTCATTCAGATCATGATTGGGTAGAAGAACGAGCAACTCTTCACCCCCATGTCGGTATGCACCCCCTCTGTGATTCACCAGATCGCGCACCAAGTGCTGAATGGGACCCAAAATCGCACGATCCACAATAGACTCCGTGAACTTGGAATTAAGAGATTTGAAATCATCCACGTCGATAAAAACAATGCCCAATACGTATCCCGGAATGTCCCGACCCTGCGCTGTCCAGAGCTCAAAATCTCGCTGCGCCTGAGAAAGGCTGTAAAGAATCCGGAATTTCTGCTCGAGCTCTTTTTCGAATTTGGGAACCGTTCCCACGAATGTTCTCAGGCGCGGAATGAGATTCGATAAGTCCCTATAGTCGATCACCATCCCTCGACTTTCGCTGTAGATGTTGTCCAAGAGGAAACGCAAACTCTCGTCCTTCATCGAATTCTCAATGTGATCCTCTTTGAAAACGACGCAGCTGTGCTCTTCAGTTATGGCACTTTTGTAGATTTGCTGGACGATCTCGATGTGGGCGGTGGTTACACCGTTAGGAATCTCCGAAAGCAATCTTTCGAAATCGGTCAGGTATCTCTCGAACAAATCGATGAAGTAGACAATGTAATTCAAAACCTGTTGGGGCTTGTCTACCCTCGCCCGGTCTCTGTCGACTTGGGATTTATACATCTTAAGCTTCTCAATGCAACCGGCGGTCCCGTCCCGCCAACCCTGCAAATGAGTGAGAATTACGTCCGCACCAACGCCTGTATAGTCCGTCATTCCAGCAATAAGAGCCCGCTCTCTGGTTATCATTGAGCCTCCGCGAACCAATGTACATCGTCACAGACTGGAATAACGAGTTTTCTGCGCCCGGTTGGTGCCCCATGATCTGCCCCCGATTCTCGCCTGAGCGGCGTACTTCGCGACACTCTTGTTCCGATTTCGTAAATTTTCGCCGCCCTTTGTTTCCTTTCCGCAAACCTCGGCTATGCTCGAAATGTAGGTTGTGCTTCGCGCACGGCATTTGTTCTTTGAAATCAGGGTGACGGGGTTCCGGCGGTGCGGCGGTGCCCCGTTCAAGCCCGATTTTGGCTTGAGCGGGTGTCTTGAGCGGGGTAGATCGACGCGCTAAGTCCTTTGTTTCTAGCAAGGGATATCGACTCGTTAAGTCCTTTGTTTCTGCCACTTAGAAACGAAGGTGGGGGTATCGAGGCGTTAAGTCGTTTGCATACAGCAACTTACGTTTTCGAGAATGTGAAGGGGAGGGTGCACAAGTAGTACACGCCTTCCCATTCGAAATTCAGAAATCAAAGTTCAGAAATGACCCTACTTTACCAACCCATCGACCACGCTCGAAAGTTCTCCCAGAGCCGAATCCAGCGAGCCGACGTTCGGACCGCCGCCTTCGGCTAGATCAGGTCTTCCGCCGCCTTTGCCGCCGACTTTCTGGGCCAACTGCTGCATGACTTTTCCCGCCTGCACTTTGTCGGTGACGTCTTTGGTTACGCCGACGATCAGCGAGACAGTGCCGTCGCTGGCCGAGCCGAGGGCGACGACGCCGGAGCCGAGTTTGTTGCGCAGGTTATCGACCAGCGTACGCATCTGCGAGCGTTCGAGGTTGTCCACGCGATGCGCGAGGACTTTGATTCCCTTCACTTCCTTGACGCGCTCGCCGATATTATCCATCGTGGACGCGGCCGACTTCATGCGGGCCTGTTCGAGTTCTTTGCGAAGCCGCTTGATCTCGTCCTCCCGGGCATCGATCTCGTGACGAAGCGCAGTCGCCAACGAACCTTCGGGCTCGTCGCCGAATTTCACGAGCGTGCGGGCGACGCCTTCGAGTTCGTGGTCTGCGCGGAAGTGCTTGAGTGATCCGAGTCCGGTGACGGCTTCGATGCGGCGCACTCCCGAGGACACGCTGGTCTCGCGCATGATCTTTACCAGCCCGATTTCGCCCGTAGCATTCGTATGCGTGCCGCCGCAGAGTTCGGTTGAAAAGTCGCCGATTTTAATAACGCGAACTTTGTCGCCGTACTTTTCGCCGAACAGCGCCATCGCGCCGTATTCGTTGATGGCAGTATCGATGGGCACATCTTCGATGACTTGCACTTTGTCGTTCTTGAGAACTTCTTTGTTGGCGAGATCTTCGATGTCCTGAAGCTCTTCGTCTTCGACTCCGGTAAAGTGCGAGAAATCGAAGCGGAGATGTCCCGGTGAAACCAGCGATCCAGCCTGCTTGACGTGCTTGCCGAGAACTTCGCGCAGCGCGGCGTGAAGCAAATGCGTTCCAGTGTGGTTGCGCTGGGTTTCATTGCGCACGAACGCATCGACAACCGCATTGACGCGATCACCAACGCGAATCGCTTTCTTTGCCGTCACCTTGTGGGCGCGAACACCCTGCACAGGCGCATAACAACCGGAGACTTCACCGACGACGGTATTTCCGTCTGCGCTGTAGAACCAGCCCACATCGCCGACCTGTCCGCCAGCATCGGCATAGAACGGAGTGTGATCGAGCACGACATCAGCAGTCTGACCAGCAGCCAGCTCTTGCAGTCCCTGACCCGTTTTCGGATCGATGATTGCGAGCACTTCGCAGCCCTGCGATTCCGTCTGACGATAGCCTTCGAACACGCTCTTCGGCAGGTCGCGGAAAGCTGGGCTCGCCGTCGCTTTGTTCGCGCCCTTCCACGAAGCCTGAGCACGAACGCGCTGCTCGTTCATGGCGTGATCAAAACCGGCCTGATCGAAGGCGATGCCCTGATCGCGGGCGGCATCAACCATGAAGTCCAGCGGCAGTCCGAAAGTGTCGTAGAGTTTGAAAGCCTTCTCGCCGGAGTACATGACGTGCGCAGCCGGATTCTGTTTTTTCTCTTCGACCAGCGGCGCGAGATCTGCTTCAAGTTTGTCGAGGCCAAGGTTCAGAGTATGTGCGAACCGTGTCTCTTCAGTGAGAACGACTTTGCTTACGCGCTCGGCACTGTCGATCAGTTCGGGATATGCGTCCTTCATCAGGTCACGAACGGCGAAGACCATCTCGTTCAGGAACGGCTTGTTCTGGCCGAGCAGGCGTCCGTGACGGATGGCGCGGCGAATGATCTTACGCAGCACGTAGCCGCGTCCTTCGTTCGCCGGAAGGATACCGTCGGAAATCAGGAAAGTCGCGGCGCGCGCGTGGTCAGCGATGACGCGTAAAGAGGCCGCTCCGCTGCTGCCCGATTCCTTCTTGAGTTCGCTGCCTTCGGAAACTCCCGTCAGTTCGGCAGCCCGCCTAATCAGCGGCGTGAACAAATCCGTGTCGTAGTTCGACACCACACCCTGCAACACGGCGGCGATGCGCTCCAGTCCCGCGCCGGTATCGATCGACGGCTTGGGCAGCGGATTCAGCGTGCCTCCGGCGTCGCGGTCGAACTGCATGAAGACGAGGTTCCATAGCTCGACGTAGCGTCCGCACTCGCAGGGGAATTTGCATTCACCGGCCGCGCACTTCGGGTCGGCCTTGTCGCTGGCGGCGATGCCCATGTCGTAGTGGATCTCGGAGCAGGGGCCGCAGGGGCCAGTGTCGCCCATCTGCCAGAAGTTATCCTTTGCGCCCATCTCGAAGATGCGCTCGGCGGGGACGCCTACGTCGAGCCAATACTGATAGGCCTCGGCGTCGCGCGGGACGCTGCCCTCGCCCTTGAAGATGGTGACGTAGAGCTTCTCTTTCGGGAGCCCAAACCAGTCGGACGAAGTAATGAGTTCCCAGGCGAAGCGGATCGCGTCCTGCTTGAAGTAGTCGCCGAAGGAGAAATTGCCGAGCATCTCGAAGAACGTGTGGTGGCGGTTGGTGAAGCCGACGTTTTCGAGATCGTTGTGCTTGCCTCCGGCGCGGACGCATTTCTGCGACGTGGTGGCGCGCGTGTAGTCGCGCTTTTCGAGGCCGAGGAACACGTCCTTGAACTGGTTCATGCCGGCGTTGGTGAACAGCAGCGTCGGGTCGTTGGCCGGGACGAGCGAGGACGAATGTACTTCGCGATGTCCCTGCTGGACGAAATAGTCCAGGAACATACGCCGGATTTCAGAGCCAGAAAGTTTCTTCATTTTGGGGAACTCGCAGCCACTCAAAGCTGCCGCATAACTCGTTGCAGCGTAAGTGAGGAAGTCTAATCCGTTATTTTAACAGGACGTATCTGCGCAGCCGTGGAAACACCAAGGAAATACGCAGAGGACGGAGAGGTCACGCTGAGGACGCGGCGGGAGCTACAATCAATTTTTGGGAGGAAGAATGAAAGTGTTCGCGCGCGGCGCCCTGTTAGCCGCAACGTTAGTATTTATGTCCGCAGCAACGATGTCTCAGAGTCCGTCAACGCCACCTGCCGGTATCACCGAGATCAGCGCTGACCTCGGTTCGTGCCGTGTTGAATTCAAAGTCACGGACATGCTGGGCAAACCGATTTATAACGCAAAGATTAAGACCGTCATCCGCTACGGATTTCTCGGCAAACGCAAACTTTCTCTTGAGGCCGGCACGAATTCCGACGGACGAGCCCGTTTCATCAATATGCCGGACCAGGTGAAGAATCCGCTTGAGTTTGAGACAAGCTTTGGCGAGGACACTGCGACGATCACTTGGGACCCGGGGAACAATTGCCGCGCGGAATATCCGGTGTTGCTGGGGAAGAAGCCGGACAAGGAGTAGCGGCGGCCGCTTCCGGCGAGGGCAAGTTGCCCTCGCTACAGCCGGCGGGTCGCCGGCGGTACGGTTCGCGGCGGGGAACCCACATCTGCCAAAAGCGGGCAGATATGGGGCACCAATACGCACCAATGCGTCATCAATACGTTAACAATCGGGACTATTCTGTACTTTCTTTCTCCGATAGCGCTTCTGACTCCATTGCGGTGAGTAGTTCGTCGTCCACGTCCCACGTTTTGAGGATGCGAAAAATCAAGGCGGGCGCGAAGCCGGCCCGCATCAGCATACGAAAGGCCCGTGCCGCTTCCTTTTGGTTGGACGGTTTGCGCAAGCGCTTGCGTGCCAGGAAATCGCGCGCGAGTTTTTCTTCGTCCACGCCCTCGTAGGTGGCGTCCACTGTTTTCTCGATCACTTCCTGGTGCACGCCCTTGGCCTTGAGGTCCATGATGACGCGGCGCTTGCCGAACTTTTCGTTCTCGCGCCGGAAACCGGAGTACGCGGTCGCGTAGCTCGTGTCGTTCAGATACCCGTGATCCTTCAATGTCAGAACGACGGCTTCGATCAGCACCTCACCGTCTTCCTGCTTGAGGACGCGCCGGCGCAGCAAACGCTTCAACTCGGCAACCGTACGCATCTGGCGCGCCAGCGCCCCGAGCGCGTATTCATAGAGCGAAGCGGCATCGTAGGTCTTGGTCGTTTTGCGGACGAAAGTCATCGGATACACGTTAGCGCATTGGGCGCCGATGAGGAAGCATTTATCGGGCGCGAGACGCGCCCGCGACAGCCGCCGAGACGGCGGCGCTACGATACGACTCACTACGATAGCAATCTAGCTGATTCCGGCTACCATGCGCTCGAGGGCGGCGCGGTTGCGGATGAGAAGATTCGAGCCCTTGATGAGGGCGTATTGTTTGCTCTTGAACTCGGCAAGGATGCGGGTGACGGTCTCGCGCGAGGTGCCGATCATCTGCGCGATTTCCTCGTGCGTCATAGCGAGTTTTACCCTGGTTCCCTCCTTCGTCTCTTCGCCGCTCACCGCCCACTCGAGCAGTACGCGCGCCAGTTTTTCGCGGGCCGAGTGCGACAAGCCCAGAGAACGAATCTGTTCGTAGGCGCTTTGCATGGACGTGCTGAGATGGTGCGCAGCCTGTAAGCAGGCGTCGCCATGTTCGCGCAGGAATTTGAGGAAGTCTTCGCGCTTGATGAAGTTCACCTGTGATGGATGCAGCGTTTCGGCCGTCATCTCATAGGGAACTCCCGAGATCGTCGCATGGAGCCCGAGCACTTCGCCCGGCTCAACAATCTGAAGGATTAAGGTCTTTCCGTCGGCTGCGGTAATGGATAGTTTCACACGGCCTTTGCATAGCATGTAAATGCCACGCGGAAACTGGCCTTCGGTGAAGAGCATGGCGCCACCCGGATAAGCCGCCGAATACTTGATTGAATCAAAAGCTTCGAGGCTCGATTTCGGCAGCTCGCAGAAAAATTTTGGGCTGCGAAGCTTACAGGCCATGCAACTGTCGACAATATCCAGACCGTATGGCGAAGCCAAGAATGCACCTACCTGAACACGATCATATCACTTTTGGATGTGACAAGTATCACATATTGCTGTACATTCTCGGAGGCCAGACCGTCGTTCCAGACCGTCCGCCGAGAGGGGCTTTCAGAGAAGCTTTTTGCGGCGGCGAAGCATCAAAATATCGTTTATCCAGCAGGTCGGCGGCTCCAGCCGCCACCGGAGGTAGCATGTCTGTTCCGTCCTCCGCTGGCCCCCTCCAACCCGTCGCCCAGTCGAGGCTGCCGGTGTTGGTCGTCGAGCACGCGGGCCAGAGAACCCAGCTCACAATCAGCCACGCCCCGTTTCGCATCGGCCGCAAGGCAGACAAAGACCTGGTAATTCCCGACCCACGCGTCTCGCGCGACCATGCCCAAATTGAGTTTGTGGACGCCGAGTGCTGGATCTCGGATCAGGGTAGCCGGCACGGCACATTCGTGAACGGCGAAAGAGTCGAGCGCCAGAGACTCAAGAAGAACGACCGGCTGGAGTTTGGTTCCCGTGACGGTGTTGTCGTATTTTTTGATCCCGAAGAAACCGGGGCGAATACTACAAGTGGAGAGTGGCTCAAGGATGTCGTAGAACTGGAAACCAGTGGCGCGTCCGATCTGGAAAAGCTCTCGTTGTTTCTCGACGCCGTACGAAAGCTGAACGCCACCAGCGTATTGGACGAAGTTCTGGTGACGCTGCTCGACGCCACTCTAAAGCTGACACATGCCGAGAGGGCGTTCGTCTTCATGCGCGACAAGGTCGGCAAGTTGCGCCTGGCGGCGGGTCGGGACGCTCGCGGCAATCCGCTCACCGACGGAAGCACGATCTCGCAGTCCATTTTGCAGGAAGCCGTGACCACCGCTTGTGAGTTCCTGGTGACCGATACCAGTCGCTCCGACGAACTTGCGATCCGCAACAGCATTGTAGCGTTCGATCTGCGAACCGTTATATGCATTCCGCTGTGCAAGACGTCCATGAAGCAGTCCGCAGCAAAGACTGTGCCTGGGCCGGCCATGATCCGCGAGGTGATGGGTGCCCTGTACCTGGACAGCCATTTTGCTTCACGCGAGGTGTCGGCCATCAGCCACGACGCGCTCCGGGCGATTGCGACCGAAGCGGCCTGTCAACGCGAGCGGAGGAGGAAAGCAGGAAATATCAACAGGAACTGGCCATTGCGGCGTCCATTCAGCAGGGACTGATGGCACCAACGATACCGGAAGTCCCTTATGCCAGGATCCGCGCGCGAAGCGTTGCATGCAAGGACATTGGCGGCGACTTCTACGATGCGATCAAAACGGAGTCCGGCCTGACGGTGATCGTGGCCGACGTGTGCGGTAAAGGCATCGCGGCGGCGCTGCTGGCCTCAACCCTGCAAGGGATGGTTTTCTCGCAACTCGAAGCGCGCGTCCCGCTAAGGGCGATCGCCACCTCTGTGAATGACTTTTTCTGTCAGAAGCGACTGGGAGAGAAATATGCGACTCTCTTCATGGTGCAACTGAGGGCGGATGGCAGCCTGGAATTCATCAATTGCGGCCATGTGCCTCCGGTGCTGGTGTCACGGGGGAAGACGCAGCGTCCGAGCGAGGGGAATCTCCCCGTCGGCCTCATCGCAGGAGCTACCTACGAGAGTGCGCAGGGTCATCTCGACCAAGGCGACCGGATGATCATTATCACCGATGGAGTTACCGAAGCGGCCAACGCCACAGATGAATTCTATGGTGACGACCGGCTCGAAGCAGCGGCTCTCAGGGAGGACCCATTCAATGAGATCGTGAAAGGCGTGGCCGAATTCTGCGCCGAAACGCCTCTGGCGGACGATTGCACTGTGCTGGAGTTGTCTTACAAAGGCTAAAGGCCCGAGGCCCTTTTCTCAGAGGTCTTTTTTTTACTCCCGCGAACCAGGAAGTCAATCGTGCCCAGCAGGCGAGGAATCTCAATCGGCTTGAATATGACGTTGACTCCGCGATCGATCACTTCCTGCGGAATGCTGTCGCCGGAGTACCCAGTCATTAGTACCGCCGGCATTTTGGGAGCTATCTCGCGCGCGGCACCGATAATTTCCAGCCCGCTCATCTCGTGCTCCATCGTAAGATCGCACAACAAGACATCAAAGCTCTGCTGATTGAGAAGATTAAGCGCGGCCGCGGTGGTAGCGGCTGTGCTGACCGTGTAACCGGCTCGTTGGAAAATCAGGCTGTAGCTGAGCAGCAGGGCGGATTCGTTATCAACCAGCAATATACGCGGACTGGGGTTCGGCACCATCGGTTACTAAGATGCCGCGGCGACGGGTTCGTGTGCTTCGTTGACGTTCGCTTTTCTCGTGAGCTCCAAAACGGGAATATTCCAGACATCGCGCGAAAAGGGACGAGTTCCCGGCTCGGTTCCCGCCCCTTCCCAAATTCATTCAGTTACCTTTCGTCATACACCTACGAGTAACTCAGGTGATTCCCTCGATTGTGCCGGGATTTCCAGCCATCCTATAATCACTGCACTCTGTGCGAAGTCTCGGCTGCTGGGGGATTTTGGGTTACAACCATGGGCAGACATCAGAAACGCCAGGCTCGGCGCGAGGGGAAAGTCCAACGCTGGACATTCGTTCGTCTTATTGTCGTAACCGCCCTGCTTTCCTCGACGGCATTGGCTGCAAGCGATTCCTCCTTCGGAATAGTCGCGGTGAGCAAGAATGGCAAGACGGTTTATGAGACTTCCGAGGAGCCCAAATCGCAGTCCCCGGAAAGGGCCAATGCGGTCGTTGCTCCCTACGCAAGTAGTAGTCACCTGGTGTACTGGAGCTCCCATGAGAAACGTTGGAAGCCGGTTCCCGCGCCAAAGCCGGGAGCGATGAAAGCCGCTCAAAATGCGGCTGCCGAGGTCGCCAACTACATCGAATCGCAGCCGAAGTCCACCAAATCGACCAAGTCCGTCAGCAATCCCAACTATCGCGACCTGGCGCGCGGATACGCCGTCAGCTCCACTGAGATTGATTCCGCCATCAACGCGGCTGCCAAGCGAAACGACGTCGATCCCAACCTCATTCGCGCCATCATCAAGGCCGAATCCAACTTTAATCCCAATGCAGTTTCGCGAAAGGGCGCAATGGGACTGATGCAACTCATGCCCGACACCGCCCGCAGCCTGAAAGTGCAGAACCCGTTCGACCCGAAGCAGAACGTCGATGCCGGCGTGCGCTACTTCAAGAACCTGATGGACAACTACAAAGGTGATTTGAAGCTCTCACTGGCTGCCTACAATGCGGGGTCCGGGGCGGTCGCGCGCTCCAACGGCGTGCCGCGCATCCCTGAGACTCAGAACTACGTCAAACAGATCACCAGCGCGTATTGGAATAGCGGCGGTGGCCTTGGCACAACAAGTCGCGCTTTGTCCTCTCCCGTCCATGTGTTCCGTGATGCTACCGGAACGCTGACCATGACAAACGACGAGTAGAGGCGAGCCCCCTCGTGAGGGACGTAAAAAAACCCGAATTCTGGTTTTGAGATTTTGCCATTATCGGCGAAAATCAGAGAGCGCGGACGGCAAAGGGCCATTTGAAGTTGCAGCCTACAAGACGCACTACGGACATGGCCGTAACAGGCCTGCTGCTGGCTGTCGTTCTTTTTTCCATTTCGGCTTTTTCCCGCACCCCCTCCCAGAAGAAACAACTTGCCAGTGAGCAATTCGACGCGGCCGAGCAGATGCGCGGCGAACTGGAGTCAAGCCCGCGGAACCAGCGCACCAAGCGCGATTATCAGCGCGTCACCGACGCCTATCGCCATGTTTATTATCTTGCGCCTACCTACGCGAGGGCTGATGAGTGTGTGGCAAATGTCGGCGATCTGCTGGCTGAGTCGGGCTCCTTGTTCCACGAGCAAAAAATGCTGCAGGCCGCGATCGGCCAATACGAGTTCCTGCGCCGCGAATATCCGGGAAGCAAGTTCCGCGTGGACGCCTTGTTCGCCATCGGCCTGATTTACAGAAACGACCTGAACGACTCTGCAAAGGCGAAAGCGACGTTCGAGGACTTTCTAAGGCACTACCCGCACAGCCATCTGGCGGATGACGCTCGCGGGGCAATCGCCGAGCTCGATCAACCCGCCTCCGCCCGCAAGAGCGCGAAAAATCAGTCGCCAATGTCGGTGCGCGACGCCGTGCTGGGCCAGAGTGCGCCGAAGCCCGCGTTGGCTGTGAGGGAAGCTCCGAGGGCTATCAAGCAAGTAGCTCTCGTTGAGACGCCAGTCGAGCCCTTAAATAATGACGAAACGCCATCAGCCGCTCAGGCTGGCTCGGGCGAAGACAAGTCCCAGAAGTCGGAGCATCGCTCGACTCTGCCCCTGGTGACCGGCATTCGCTACTGGTCAACGCCGGACTATACGCGCGTGGCTATCGACCTCGAGAGCGAGATCCAGTACGAAGCCGGACGCATCGCGAATCCCGATCGCATCTTCTTTGACCTGCATGATACGAAGCTCTCCTCGGCGCTCGTGGGTAAAACCTTCGAGGTCGAAGACGGGTTCCTGCTTAAGATTCGCGTCGCCCAGTTCCAGCGCGGATTGACCCGCGTCGTTCTGGACGTGGCCAACATCTCCGACTACTCGGCGTTCCTTCTCCCGAACCCCTACCGGCTGATCATCGACATTCACGGCAAGAAAACGGCGCGCGCCGTCGCGTCCGTTACACCACAAACCAAGCCTGCGACTCTGCCCCAAACCAGCGTAAGCGTCCGCGAGAACGCGAAGGACAACAAGCCGGGCTTGACGACACCCGCCGTCACAACCGCGAAAGGCGAGGCGAATCCGCCCGTGAAAGAGGCGGCGAAGGCGGAAATCGCGAAGCCCGCGAAGATCGAACCGGCGAAAACAGACACACATACCGCGCAGGACTCGACCCGCAAAATCGCATCGGAAACCCACCTGACGGATTCGAAGGACCTCAAGAAAGAGGAGAACAAACCCGAAGACGGCTTGGCCAAAGTGATTCAGCCTGAACTGAAGGCCACCAGCAAGCCGACCAGCGCGCCTACCTTCGAGTCCGTTGCCCCGCGCGACGAGATTTTGCCGAAAGCATCACGTAGCAAGCATCAACCCGAATCCGATTTGGCGCATGAGGCTCGTCCCACGGCAAGCGGCGAACGGTCTCTCACACGCGCCCTCGGACTGAAGATTGGACGCATCGTGATCGATGCCGGCCATGGCGGACACGACACGGGCACCATCGGTCCCAACGGTCTGCAAGAGAAAGATCTCGTTCTCGACGTAGCCCTGCGCCTGGGCAAACTGCTGGAATCGCGCATGGGTGCCGAAGTCGTTTATACTCGCAGCGACGACACGTTCATCCCGCTCGAAACGCGCACGGCGATCGCGAACCAGCAGCAGGCCGACCTTTTTATCTCGATCCACGCAAACTCCAGCCGCGATCCGTCCACCCGGGGCATCGAGACTTATTACTTGAACTTCACGTCTTCGGCGGACGCGTTGGAAGTTGCCGCGCGCGAGAACGCGGTCAGCGAAAAGTCGATCCATGAGTTGCAGGATCTCGTGAAGAAGATCACGCTGCGGGACAAAATTGACGAATCGCGCGAGTTCGCCGCCGACGTACAGCGGTCGCTTTACTCCGGTGTCTCTGCCAAGAGCCCGACGATTCGCAATCGCGGAGTGAAGAAAGCCCCGTTCATCGTGCTCATCGGCGCCAATATGCCTTCCATCCTCGCGGAAATTTCGTTCATCTCGAATCCTGCGGACGAGAAGAAGCTCTTCACCCCCGACTACCGCCAGAACATCGCCACTTTCCTGTACAAAGGTATCGACCGGTACGTCGAAGGGCTGAGTGGGCTGAAGGTTGCCAGCCGCACGACTCCCGCCGTTCCATCCAAGACCGTGAAAGCGGACCCGGATTCCGAGCGGTAGAAACTTTCCTCGGCTCTTCGTTGTCTAATTACTTTATGTCCAAAGGATTTATCATGTAAGGGCGCATGAAAAGAATAGCTGTCATTTCCGTCTTCATATTGGCTGTGTTGTCGGCGACCGCGTGTTTTGCCGCTGCCTCAGCGGGCATACTGCCGCAGGCCTTTGCCGGCTGGACGCGAACCGCCGCCATCCACAACAGCCAAGACCCGGCTGCCGCCGATCCAACCAATTCCGCATTGCTCAAAGAGGATGGCTTCACCGATTTCGAACAGGCCGATTATGCCCAGCCTGGACGCAAGATCACGGTGAAGGCGATCCGCTTCGCAGACGCTAGTGGGGCCTACAGTGCATTCACCACGTTCGCTTCGCCCGACATGGAAGCGGTGGATATGGACTCTAAGAATAACGACACTGGGTTTTCCAACGGCAATGCCGTCACGTTCTATCATCAGAACCTTCTCGTCACAGTCGTCTTCGATCGCATCGACCCAATGACGCTGGCGAAGGTTCGTGAACTTGCGTCGCTGCTGCCTCCGGCGTCTGGCCCCGCGAAAAAGTTTCCGTCTATTCCCGCATACCTGCCGAGAGTGAAACAGTCTTTCGTGAAACGCTCTGATAAATATGTGATAGGTCCGGTCGGCCTTAGCAAGGCTGTATCCCCTGTTCCCGAGCAGTTGATCGGCTTCAACCAGGGCGCTGAAGTCGAGGTTGGCAAGTACGCGACCAGCAGCGGGACAGCTACGTTGATGGTGATTTCCTATCCGACACCGGCGATCGCAGGTGAACATCAGCGCGCCATCGAAGGGTTCGCGCAGAATCCCACGGCTAACGCACCGCTCGATCTCGCTCCGCCTCTCATGGTGAAACGCAGCGGACCTCTTGTTGTTCTCACTGCGGGAAAAATCTCCAGCGAAGAAGCGCGGTCTCTTCTCGCGTCGGTCAATTACGAAGCCGAGCTTACTTGGAATCAGAATACTCATCCCGACAACTATGCTGGTTTTCTCGTGGGCCTCATCACGCTGATCGCTGTGATTCTTCTTCTATGTCTCGTCGCTGGCATCGCGTTCGGAGGCTTTCGAGTGCTCATCAACAAGCTTTATCCGGGAAAGATGTTCAACCGACCCGAAGACATTGAGATTATCCAGCTGAATATCAGGAAGTAGTCGCCGATTCTTTCAAGATACTTAAAAGCAAGGAGTTATCGCAACCTACTTGCGCCGAGTGACACTTTGTGTCACTTTTTAACCAAATTCATCAAAATGGCAAGTTGTTGAAAACAAAGACATTTATTCTCTAAAAATTCCTTGACACCCCCCTCGTAGGCTTCTACCATTTTGCCATCAGGTTTTGACGGTCTTAGCCTCCGTCGGAACTATTCTCCCTTGAAGAAGAGGCCGCTGGGTTGCCCAGCGGCCTTTTCGATTCTCCACTCCGATTTTTTGAACGCTCTACATCGATCACGATGATCGCATTCATCGCAAAACAAAACCGCGCTCACGTGTGTGGCGCGGTCGGGAAGATTCTGGAGCCGACGATCGGACTTGAACCGATGACCTGTCGATTACGAATCGACTGCTCTACCAACTGAGCTACGTCGGCGATGAACTAATTCTAAATGGCAACGCGCTTCTCCGTAAAGAACTCGTCGCTTCCCCGAGCGCAATTTTCGCGAGTACGATGCTGGTCGATCCAGCTTCCCCAGGCAACGAACAACGCGCCCCCGATGATCCCGCTAATTCCAATTGCCTTCACGCTTGGTGGTGGAGGTCCGAAAATATTTGCAGCCCACGTAAGCAGCAGATTGTTCCGAGCGAGGTCTTGGGCGCAAGCCTCTTGGCCGCGAGCGCTACTCCAAAGTGTCCAATGAACATGCGGCTCCAAACCCGAAGCAGCTACTCTGCTACAGCCTTGGTGCAAAACGTCAAGTTTTTTTAAGTTACACGATTGAGGCGCAACTTTGCTCTTGCAGTTTACGCAATTTCTTCACCATAATGGAAACGGCTCGAACTATATAAAACCGTGTACCGTTACCATCGAGCAGACGCAATACGGATCCTTCACATCACCGGGCAACAACTGGCCCAATGGCAAAAGGCCGGACTGGTTGCAACCGGCGAATCGTTTTCGTTTTTCGATCTCATTCAAATCAAGAAAATTCGTGATCTCCGCGCCAAGCGCGTACCCTCCGCCGTGATTCGAGAATCGCTCGAAGCCATGCAGCGGCAGGTCGCCGGCATGGAGAATCCGCTGCTGGAATCGGGCACCTACAGTTCGCACCGCCGCGTGGTCTTCCGCCACGAAGGGCAGGCCGTTGAACCCATCGCCGGACAGTTCATGCTCGACTTCGCGCATACCGAGCGTGTCTTGCCCGCGGAAATCAAGGCCATGCCGACCGCGCAGACCGCGCACGAGTTGTTCGCCCGCGGCGTTTCGCTCGAAGACGATCCCGCTTCACAGGACGAAGCCATCGCCACCTATCGCCGCGTCCTGAACATCGAACCACGGCACGCCGCATCGCACATCAATCTCGGCACCGTCTTTTATCATCGCCGCGACTTCGTCGCAGCCGAACGCCACTACCGCAGCGCCATCGAGATTGATCCCCGTTATGCGCTCGCGTACTTCGATCTGGGCAACGTGCTCGACGAAACCTCGCGCCTCAACGAGGCCATCGACGCGTACAAGACGGCGATTCTTCTCGCGCCAACCTACGCCGACGCGCACTACAACGTCGCGCTGGCCTACGAGAAACTCCGCCTCCCACGCCGCGCTCTCAATCACTGGCGCGCATACCTGAAGCTCGACGCCAACGGCCCCTGGTCCGCTTACGCCCGCAACCAGGTCCGCAAGATCCTCGACGCCGACAAACTTAAGGTCGTGTTTCGGCGCAGCTAGCTTCACGGCAATCCCCAGTCACCAACTCGTCGATTTTCTGATATGATCTGCCGGTTCTCGCATCGAAGTTCTTTGAGTGAGGAACTGACATGGCAGAAGCCTTTACGCAGTCCGCAATATCTCCGCTTCCTCTTAACGCTCTGACTGAAGACGAGCAACTTTTTCGCGACAACATTCGCCAGTTCGCCGACGAAGCCGTGCGCCCGCTGGTTCGCGAGATGGACGAAAAGGGCGTATTCGATCACGGACTCATAGAACAGTTCTTTCAGCTCGGCATCATGGGAATCGAAATACCCGAGCAGTACGGTGGCGGCGCCGGCACGTTCTTTGAAGCCATTCTGGCCGTCGAAGAACTCTCGCGCGTGGATGCCTCGGCCGGAGTCGTGGTCGATGTGCAGAACACGCTGGTCAACAACGCTCTGCTGCGCTGGGGCAGTGAAGATCAGAAGAAGCGGTACCTGCCGAAGATGGCGACCGAATGGCTTGGCGCTTACGCGCTGAGCGAGGCCGGATCGGGTTCCGACGCCTTCGCGCTTCAGACCCGCGCCGAACTCAAGGGCGACGAGTTCGTCCTGAACGGACACAAGCTCTGGATCACCAACGGAAAGGAAGCCAGCCTCTTCATTCTGCTGGCCACGCTCGATCCGTCGCTCGGATACAAGGGCATCACGGCGTTTATCGTGGAGAAAGACTTTCCCGGATTCGCCGTCGGGAAGAAAGAGGACAAGGTCGGCATCCGGGCGTCCAGCACCTGCGAACTCATACTTGAGGATTGCCGCGTGCCCGTTGCCAATGTTCTGGGCGAAACGGGCAAGGGCTACAAGATTGCCATCGAGACGCTCAACGAAGGACGCATCGGCATCGGCGCGCAAATGCTCGGTGTCGCGCGCGGCGCATGGGAACACGCCCTCAAGTACTCGCAAGAGCGCAAACAGTTCGGCAAACCGATCGCCGAGTTTCAAGGCATACAGTTCCAACTCGCCCAGATGGGCACCGAGATCGAGGCGGCGCGCCTGATGGTCTATAACGTGGCCCGCATGAAAGACGCCGGCATGAACTTCGTCAAGGAAGCGGCCATGACCAAGCTCTTCTGCTCGCAGGTGGCGGAACGCGTCACATCGCTCGCGGTCGAAATCTACGGCGGCTACGGCTTTACGAAAGATTATCCGGTCGAAAAGTATTGGCGCGATTCCAAGATCGGCAAGATCTACGAGGGCACGTCCAACATGCAGTTGGCGACGATCGCCAAGCTGGTGCTGGGAAGCAAGTAACTTGGTTTTCTCCTGGATGCCGCGTGGGGACGAACTGGGCTGATCCTGTAACACTCTCCCCGCAGACTGCATTTATGCTGTGTCAGGAGATTCCGGGATATGCCTCTTTACGATTATCTCTGCCGCGACTGCGGTGTTGCATTCGAGAAACTGCGCAGCATCAAGGACGCCGACCGCGAACTTGATTGTCCGAAGTGTCACTCCGCCAA
The DNA here is from genome assembly GCA_963777415.1 of uncultured Acidobacteriota bacterium. GTDB lineage: Bacteria > Acidobacteriota > Terriglobia > Terriglobales > Acidobacteriaceae > JAEZPW01. The sequence goes on along the minus strand of CAVZQL010000002.1, from coordinate 601,268 downwards.
CATCGAGCGATTACTCTCGACCTTTGCGACCGGTGGATGCAACGCACCCGCCAACTCGCGCTTTCGTTGAGGGTGATGCCATCGGCCGGTCTGGCCGAACAAGTCCAAGCTTTGCGAACATGGGCGCCGAAGGGCATGTCAATTCGCCGCCGCCCAATGTCTATGCACCTCCCGGCACATCGCTGGCATCGAACTCGACACACATCAAGACAGGAGAACCTCGATGCCTCTGCTCGAAAGCATAACGGCCAAGGTGACGGATCGCCTGCCCACCATGTTCGGTTCGCGAGCTCATGCGCTTGTGGAGTGCAGTATTGCAGGTGGATTCCTGCTGTTCGCGCTCTCCGCCTGGAAGCGTGACAAACGCGTTGCCGTCAGCAGCGCCGGATGCGGATTGTTCACGCTTGTGAACAGCGCGCTGACCGATTACTCGGGACATGAATATGAATATGGAAACGGCAAACTGCCCCTCGATGCGCACGCACGGATCGACATCGGCTTGGCCGCAATGATCGGCACCATACCCTCATTCATGGGCTTAAAGGATAAATACGATGCCCGGTTTTTCCGGTTTCAGGCGGCTGCCATCGCCGCTCTGGCTGGCCTGACCGACTTCGATCGAACAGGCGAACGCAAACAATTACTTAGGATCGAGAAGGGCAAAGCCAAGACCGAGGGGCCTTACCGGTTCAAGCGTGCGGCATAGACGGCTTGCCTGTTTACATTTCCTCCGTTTCAGCGTAGAAAATTCAGAGTACGTCCCACGTTGTTGGGTCGCCGGAATCGAAACTTTTTCTATGGGCTCTGACCGTCGCCAATTCGAACGCCTCGAAATCTCCGAAGAAGCCGTTGCCATCGACGAGAACGGACGCAAACTGGGTCGCGTTTCCCATGCCGGTGGCGGCGGCATGACGATCATGCTGGACAGCGAATTCGGCCAAACCTTCGCCCCCGGATCGCGGTTGCGCATCGTTGTCGAGGAAACATCGACGGCGATCCGCCACACAGTTTCAGTTGAGGTGAGGTACTGCCTTGGCAACGAAGTCGGGGTTGAGTTCGTCGGCGCCGGCTAGTGGGAACTTGCCTTTTCACTGACGCCCCTCCCCCTACCTTGTGAATACCTGTAAGTAAGGCAAACAAACGACTTACCTGGTCGATCTCGATTTGATCTCAACTTAAGTAGACGATAACAAGGGACTTAGTGTGTCGATTACCCCGTGCCAACTGCTTTAGCTTCTACAACTATTTTAGCAATTTGGGAGGGGTAAACCCGACAGGAGGGGAAAGATTATATTTGGCGTGGAATCAGCAGTTTACGGAGATTTTGACAGGTTGCGGGGGTTGACATCTCTGACGACGTCGGCGGTGGTGGTGGTGCGGACGAAAAGCAGGTCCCTCGCTGACGCTCGGGATGACACGCTGCGGGCGGCGGTGGTGGTGAACTTGAGCAGTCGCTTTGGTGCGGACGAAAAGCAGGTCCCTCGCTGGCGCTCGGGATGACACGCTGCGGGCGGCGGTGGTGGTGACCTTGAGCAGTCGCGGTGGTGCGGACGAAAAGCAGGTCCCTCGCTGGCGCTCGGGATGACACGCTGCGGGCGGGAGTCTATGAGAAGCGGAAAGCCACGGACACGAGAATCCAAAACTTTGTAGGAATCTTATGTGCTTCCCGGGAAGGCCCCTTATTTTGTGAGGCTTAGGGAGCGCGGGTTTTGGCACTGAGGATGCACCTGAGAAGGGTACATCCTGTCGCCCTTGGGTGGCGCGAGATGCACTCGGTTTTAATCGAGTTTTAGCTCTAGCCTGCAACTTCGGGGAGCCGGGCGGCTCCCCTCTTTTTATTCCACTCAAATTTAATCCGTCTCAGCAGAAGGATTCACCGCGTCTGGCGGATCGTAGAGTTGCAATCGATTGCGCCCGGCGCGCTTCGCGGCGTAAAGGGCCTCGTCCGCCCGCGAAAGGAGTTCCGGAACGCCCAGATCGGGTTTCCACTCGCAAATCCCGAAGCTGCCGGTCACAGTGATCGGCGCCGGAGCCGTCAACAGAGGCTGGCTGCACATCGCGCTGCGCATCCGCTCTGCCGTAGTGAGCGCATCACTGGCACGGCACCCCGGCAACACGGCAAGAAATTCCTCGCCTCCGTACCTGCCGAGCGAGTCGTACTCACGAATTGCGTGCAACATGCGGCTGGCAACCGTCCTCAAAACCTCGTCGCCTACCGAGTGGCCAAAAGTATCGTTGACGAGCTTAAAGTGGTCGAGATCAATCAGGCAGATGCTCAACGTTCCACCCTGGCGTTTGGCCCGCTTGATTTCCCTGCTGAGAATGTCGGCAATGGCGGCATTGTTCCACAAACTCGTCATGGCGTCGTGGGTTGCCTGGAATTGCAGCCTTTCCCGCATTTCCAGCAGCTCTCGCTGCGCCCGTATGATGCGCTCGCCAACCCGCAACCGCGCACGCAATTCCAGCTCATGGAACGGCTTGCGCAAATAATCGTCGGCACCGCCCTCGAAGCCCTCCAGCAGAGCCTCGTGCTCTCCCTTCGCGCTCAGGAGGATGACATAAATATATGCGCCTTTTTTGCGCGCGCGAATCGCCTTGCAAACCTCCGGCCCGGTCATTCCAGGCATCATGTAATCGACGATAGCGAGACTAGGAGCGCCATCCTGGCTCAAGATGTCCCATGCCTCGGCCCCGTCGCCGGCAAGAAGAACCTCGTAGTCCCATTGCTTCAGCAGCCTTTCCAGCGACTTTCGATAGAACACCGAATCATCGGCGATGAGAACTCTCACTACCGTGACACTCCGTTGGTTGAGCCACAGTGCGCAAAGAGGCTGGAGAGACAGAGAGCGGCAACCAGCAACGACGAGGCCCGGCCAATATAAATGGCCGGGGCGGCGGGACTCGAACCCACGACCCTTGGCTTAGAAGGCCAATGCTCTATCCAGCTGAGCTACGCCCCGGTGTACCAATACTATTCTAACGAGTAGCGGGCTGAAGAGGAAATTGTTCGTGCCCGATCGCGATTGAGAGATGTTTATAAAATAGGGCAGAGCGCGACCTCAATGTCGGCACGGCTGAAGCCGTGCCCTGATACGAACCCTCGCGGCATGGCTGAGGCCGTGTCCTGATACGAACCCCTCGCGGCACGGCTGAAGCCGTGCCCTGATACGAACCCTCGCGGCTCGGCTGAAACCTGCCCTTTCAAATCGCATATTTCTGCAGGAATGTCAGGATCTGCCGCTCGGCCCAACGCCCGTCGTACCCGTCGGCAGGCGCCAGAAATGCGCAATGGCCACCGTGTTCCGTTTCAACAAAGGTGACGCATGGGTTGGCGAGAATCTTGGCGCGTGTCGGTTCGCTGACGCGGATAAAGGGATCGTCCTTCGAATGCAAGATGAGGGTCGGAAGCGTGATGCGATCGATCACGCGCGACGCGCTTGCCTGGTCGTAGTAGTCGTCCACGTCAATGAAACCACAATGAGGCGCTGTTACGAGATTGTCGAAATCGCGGAGGCTGGGCCACCACCACTGGTCTACTTGAAGCGATCCGGGGAAGAGGCGCAACTTGCGCCGCAGTCGCTGCCTTAGAGACCACAGGAAACGCCATTCGTAGATGCGATTGGATGGCAGGTGCAGCGCGTCCGCGGACAGGGAAAGGTCGATGGCGGGCGAGACGACGGCGATGGCCCGCACCTGCTCAGGTGCGCCTTCGTGTGCAGCGGCACCCCACTCTCCAGCCAGCTTCAATACCTGGTTCCCGCCCATGGAGAATCCCGCGAGCACCACCCGTGTTAGCGCTTCCCGGCGAATCAACTCGCGTACGACGACGTCGATGTCCCCGGACAGACCCGAGTGATACAGCGTGCGGCAGAGCGATTCGGTGCCGCCGCAGTTGCGAACGTTCATGCGGACGACATTCACCCCGGCGTCCCAGGCCTTGTTTGCGGTTCCGATCACATATTGCGAATCGCTGGATCCCTCCAGCCCATGCACGATTACGAGAGTGGTCGCCAAGGTCGCGGCGAACTGCCAGTGGCACAGGCAGAGCACCTGGACACCATCTTCGATATTAAAGACTCGCCGCTGGGGCGATGGAAGCGCGTCCCGGCGAGGCAGTAGATGACTGGCGATGGTTTGAACGTGCGCCCGGCGCAAGCCTTTCCTGGGGCTGAACGGCTCAACATCCGTCGTAAGTTGCGAAGCGGTTGCGGCATCGCTGGCCTGTTTTTCGTAACGTTGTTCGTCGCTTTTTTCGTAACCCGGGCTAAGGCTCATTTTTGCTTGGCCATTAGAGTTCCTGAACTATAATTCAGGTCAAAGTAACAAGACCACTAGGGCGCCACCCTGAAATTCTGAACGCGCCGCTTAAATTTCCGCGGATGCCATGCATCCTGCCGTGGAGTACGTATGCCAATTTTTGAATACATTTGCAAGGATTGTAAAAAGAAGTTCGAGGCGCTGATCCATGGTTCCAAGCAGCCCTCATGCCCTCTTTGCCAGGGGCATCGATTGGATCAGCAGATCTCGGTTTTTTCCGTGCGCACAGCAAAACCCGCGAGCGGTTGCGAAGCTGCCGCGGGATGCGGCGCAGCGTGCAACGCCGCTTCGGGTGGGTCAGGCGGCTGCTGTCCTTTTGACTCATAGCTCATTGCACATGGTTCTCGTCCAGCGCACCGGACGAGAACCTTCATTCGATCCGCGTCACTGCTTGACCACTTCTACAACCACGGCCATTCCGTACGCCAGCACCTTTGTAACGCCTTGCATGATCTCGGTCGCGTCATAGCGCGCACCGATGACTAGTCGATTCGCGAACGCCGTCGTCACCATATGATGCGCAACTCGGGAGCATGGCGCGTCAGTGCAGCAATTGAGTTCCCAAGTTGGACGCGAGAAACTCCCACTCCAACTCGGCTTCGTGTAAAATGGGAACACCGACACGGTGGGTGTAGTTCAGTGGTAGAACTCCGGACTGTGGCTCCGGCTGTCGAGGGTTCGAATCCCTCCACCCACCCCATTTACCTTTCCGAATCCAATCTTCGATAGATCTATCGAGCAACAAAAACCGGGTGCGAGCCCGTGCTCACACCCGGAGAGCGTACTGCTGCCATGCTATGCCCGCCCCATGCCCACGTATTGGAAACCGATCGCGCGCATGCGTCCGGCGTCCAAAAGATTTTTCGTATCCATGATAATTGGCCGCTTGAGCAGCCGCTTGATTTTGTCAAAGTCGAGAGCGCGGAATTCCGGCCAACCGGTTCCGACTACGAGGGCGTCGGCTCCCTCTACAGTGGCGTACGCATCTTCGCAGAACACGATCGAGGACTCCAACTCATGGCGCGCGCCCGGCATGGCAACAGGATCGTAAGCCCTGATCTGTGCGCCTTTTTGCGCCAAGCTTCGGGCCAAAGTGACCGACGAGGAACCTGCTACTGAGTTCGTATTCGGCTTGAACGCCAACCCCAGCAACGCCAATTCCTTTCCGGTAACGGAAGTGAGCATCTGAGCGATCTTGGTCGTCACTCGATCGGAAAGCGAGCGGTTTACGTCGCGCGCTGCCGCCAAAATCTTCAATGAAATGCCCTTACCGCTCGCCAGTTGCACCAGGGCGTCCATGTCATTTTCTACGAACGAACCGCCGAACCCGGCACCGGGTTGCAAGCATCTTGGAGCGATTTTCTTATCCAGGCCCAATGCCAGCGCGAGATCGACGGCGTCGGCGTTCACCTTTTCGCACAGATTCGAAAGTTCGTTAATGAACGAAATCTTGGTCGCGACGAACGCGGTTGTCGCCTCGCGCGCGAGTTCAGCCGTTTCGTGATTCGTCACGATGATTGGCACTCCTCGCATGACAAGAGGACGATAGATCTGCTTCAACATCAGCACGGCATGGCCGGCCGACGCGCCGAGAAGTATGCGGTCTGGCCAGTTGAAGTCCTCAACCGCACAGCCATCGGTGAAGAAGGATGGATGCGAAACGATCGAGATGCTCAGGCCCGCGCTGCGCAACTGTTCCTCGATGCGGGCCGCGGTTCCCACCGGCACCGGCGACACCAGCACAAGGATGGTTTTGTCGCCGGCCAACCGCGCCAGTTTCAATGCCTGATCCTCGGCATAGCGGCCGGAATCGTGTGCGATGTAGATGACTTGCGACTTGCGTACGGAAGATTCGATGTCGGTCGAGAAGACAAGGCGCCCAGCTCGCACGTTGCGGCGAATGATTTCACTCAGGTTTCTCTCGAAATAGGGCACATTGCCGGTGGCAACGGAACTGATTCGAGAACTGTCATCGTCGAAGCAGGTGACTGGCGTGCCGAAGTCGGCGAGGCAGCCCGCGAAAATGGTTCCAAGATAGCCGGATCCGTAAACTCCAATTTGCATTACCGAAACCCTCTCCGCAGCCTGGGTGTCTTCCTAGTCACCCATACTTGTACAGTCAGGCTCTTCCCCGCCGCAAGACCCGTTAGGGTTGTGTACTTTGGACGGGATACTTGAGGTACATGTACCAAAGGACTACGCACAACCGTGGATGGTGTTGCGGAAAGAATCGAGGGCGCTAGCGGACCCGAGCCATGCGGGAGCCAAGAGGGATCGGCGCCAGGTCCTGCCAAGTAAACATGTCGCGGCCTTGGCGAACAAACGTGAGTTCTTCGACGACGACGCGGCGCGAACCCTGATACTCTGCCCAGGACTTTCGGGCCGTTTCCGTCGCGCGCTGGGCGGCTTCCGGGTCCGACAGTTTGACGATGGTCAGATGAGGCATGTACGGCCACGGTTCCTCGAAAAAGAGAGGGCCGCAATTGAGGTGATCGTGCAGTTCGCGCATTCGGTAGGCGGCGTGCGCTACTCGTATGAAGATCGTGGGCGTCATCGGGATGAAGCTCTCGATGTCGCCGAGTCCGACTTCGAATGGTTCGACTTTCTTGCAGACATCGGCGATCTGCTCCAGCGCTTCCGTCTCTGTACCGGAAATGCAACGGGGAGGAAGGATCGTGATATGGGCAGCCAGGTCGGGATGTTCGGGATGCAGCTCTTTCCGGAGGTTCTCGGCGAACTCCCCGGCCGAATTCCTCACGTACGCCACGAGTGCATATTGCGGAGGCTTCATACGCAAGTCTCCAATTATACCCGCTTCAACTTCAAATGGATTGCGCAATCGGCGAAGCTCATCGTCAGATGTTCTAGATGCGGCGTCCTCGCGCCAGTGTCCATATCTGGTATTCGATGTGAACAAAGCAGTGCAAGGTTACGATGATTTCCGCAAAGGAATCGGAGATGTCCGTTATAATCGAAATGAAGTCGGGGCGTAGCGCAGCCTGGTAGCGCACCTGCCTTGGGCGCAGGGGGTCGCTGGTTCGAATCCAGTCGCCCCGACCAATACCTTCAATAACTTACCTCCTGCCCAAAATCATTTTTTTGTCCACGCTCAAATTGAAGCTCAAATTGACGCCCATACTGTGCGGATGCTCATGTCACTCGAGAGCGAGAAGGGCGTTCATGAAATTCGGCTATCTACGCATCAGTGCCGGCCGGCCGCGTGCCCCTCCATACAGGAGTCGAAATGAAGAACACTCCTGAACGTGGTGCTATGAGCGGTTCTGCAATACGAGCGCTACTGACGCGCCCGGTCGCCTTTCACCCAATGCTGGCACGTCTTTGCGGGAGCGTAACCGCAGGCTTGATGCTGTCACAGGCGCTGTACTGGACGGATGTTCAAGAGCGCACAAAGCCCGAAGCTGGAGGTTGGTTCTACAAGAAGCAGAACGAGTGGACCGACGAAACCTGTTTGACCCGTACCGAGCAACAGACCGCTCGGAAGAAACTGATCGAACTCGGCTTTCTAGAAGAAGAGAGGCGGGATTTGCCTGCCAAGATGTATTTCCGGGTAATCCTGGAGCGTGTGTGCGAGGCGATTGAGTCCTACGGAGATCGTCGAACAGCAAGTCTGCAGGAATCCTGCAAACTAGAGTGCAGGAAGCCTTCAGACAAGAAATTCAGCAAACAGGAATGCAGCAACCCTGCATACAGCAGTGAACAAAACCTGCAATCATTCTCTAAAGGAACAGAGACTACCTCAGAGACTACTTCCATTAGCACGCCTGTAGGCGCCGTGCTGAAGAACTTTCTGGCCGTCAAAGATCATCTGAAAAAAATCCTCCCTCCGAAAGAGTGGTCGCTCTGGGTTCGACCATTACGCCTGCTGAAGGTCATGAGCGGCAACACACTTCTGATCGCCATTCCTCCAAATGGCCGGATTATCCATGCGGCCAAAGCCGGATTACCTCAGCTCTGCGCGCTGCTCGGCTGCCCGGCTGTTCTTACGAGGTATCCCGACGAATACGAACACCAGCGGATGAAATCTGAGTACCCGGATCTTTATGCGCAATGGCTTGGGACGAAAGAATGAGATCGAATGTGCCATCAACATATTCGGAGGGGACCTGCCCGTCTTACCGCCTCTTCCAGTTGTACTTGGGGAGCCGTTTTAGAAGCTCAGTCAAGTCCGCTGAAAGAGCCTTATACAGCAGCTTTTCAAACAAGAGCCGTTCTTCGTCGCTGAGGGCAGAGAAGATCACCTTCGACTCCACGAGCTTGATTTCGTCAATGGAGATTTGTCCGTTGTCCTGCCCTGAGAATCTTCCGCCTTGCTTTTTCTTTCTGAATGCAATCAGGTTTACTCGCCTGTCGTTTGGGTCCGCGATGCGTTCGACTATACCTTGTTCTTCAAGTTCGTCCACCGCAAGCACCACGAGTGCTTTGTTCAACTCACACCTGTCAGAGATTTCTTGCTGGCTTACGGGCGCATTCTTGTGCAGCAGAAACGAGAGAACTTTGAGAGCGTTCCATGGTATGTCAAACAGATTCCTCTCGATCAGGAAACTGTACCGCTCGGCCAAGCGGTAGAGAGGTATGCCCAATGGAGTTTTTGCGTCAGGCTCGGAAAAAACGTCGTTCGGATTGTTGTAGTACAACGGCATCGTTCTGCCCTCGCATATGGGCGCATTACGCCGAACTCAGACGTGCAACGCCCATTTCTATGTTGACACACGAATAGTATAGTCACTACACTTGTTGGTGTAGAACTTACACTACATATTACTTATACAGTGTAATCGTAATTTGAAATGGTACACGGGGGCAATCAATGATTTCCGACGGTGACCGGCTTCTAACACCTCATGAAGTTTCTTCGATGTTGGGTATCAAGGCAGCAACTCTCAAAGATTGGCGCTATCACGGGCGTGGTCCGGCATACACACGGCTCTCCAAAAAGACCGTTCGCTATTGGCTCTCGGCTGTTACGAATTTCATGAAGTCTCTCGGATAGCTATCATGATCGGCGAGAAGAAACGGGAACAGAGCCGAGATCGGGACGGTCTACATCGCCGGCGTGGTATTTGGTATTTCGGATATACGGACCCAGCCACTCAAAAATGGCACGAACTATCGACGGGGACTGCGAATTACACGGAAGCCAGGCGCGTTAGGGCAGACAAGATGCTCGAACTGAGCAATGGAGAATTGCTCAGCGATAAGCGTCGGTTGAAACTTGAGGCCGCTTACGATGAGTGGGTGACCTACGCGGCACTGCAGTCGCACCCTAATACGCTGCGATTTTACAGAGAGCGCTCTCGCCCGTTGTTGAAGATACTCGGGCACATGAGGTTGGCTGAAATTTCCTTGGCGACCATTCGTCATTACCAGCAGGCACGCAGTTTTGAAGTGTCCGCGCGAACGGTGAACATGGAAGTGCAAGTTCTCCGAAACATAATGACGCACTTCGGCCTTTGGCGCGGTCGTCTGCGGGAAGATTACAAGAGCCTCCCGGAGACTTCCCCTGAAATTGGGCGCGCGCTTACGGAGGTAGAGGAAGCCCGATGTTGGGAGGTCGCCAAGACAGGCGCACATTCCATGCGGACGTACAATTTGCACGTCCTTCTCGGCAATACTGGCCTTCGACGGTCCGAATTGTTGAAACTCAGCCTGGCGCAGATCGATCTGGAAAAACGCGAAATTTCTGTAATTCGCAAGACCACCAAGACAGACGCGGGGAAACGATTCATCCCTCTCAATACACACGCGATGATCGCAGCCATGACGCTGATAGAACTTGCCAAGGCGAAGGGTGCTACAAAGCCCGAGCACTTCCTCTTCCCCGCTTATCTTCACCGGCGTCCCAATTCAGAAGAAACCGGCTACGATCCCAACCAGCACCAGACGTCGCTCCGCACCGCTTGGCGGAACTTCACACGGAAGTGCGGTCTGAAAGGCCTTCGGCTACATGATCGGAGACATCATTTCGTGACGCTACTGGCGGAAAGCAACACCCCCGTCGAGGCGGCCAAGTCCATCGTTGGCCATATGAGTGTTGAAATGCTCCACCACTACACACACATCCGCGATCGGGCAAAACGGGAAGCAGTTGATAACATCATGTCCGCAAATGTTGTTCAAAGCGAACAATTCGAAGCCGCACTGAAGAATGCCCTGCCGCGCAAGAAACGACACGTCGGCACCACGTCCCTTGACTTTCTCGGCGATGTCACTCAGCGACAAGGAAAACAGCCTGAACCGCGGTAACGAGAAGGAGAAAGAGCTGGAAAGGAGGGTGCCCTCTTCATTTGAGAGTTTGTCGGTTTAGATCCGGTGCGGCGAGCTGTTTGCCTTGCGCTCACGTTGGTTGTTTCACGCTTTGCGGAGTCTTACGAACGCGCTCGGCGCAGGAATGGAAAGTTGATGGTTCTGCCTGTTGCATTGTCACCCCGCAACGCACTCGAATCGTAAGGTTCATTTTAATTTGCAAAGAAAACGCCACAAGCAAAGCAACTGCGATCATGGCTTGAGTAAACGCCACGGATTACTGCACATGAACGAATCGGGAGGGGGACTCAAAATCTTGTCCCAGGCTCCACACTGCAACGCCAAACCCGGCACCAGCTAACAATATCCGCACTTTTCAGCGATTCAGGCTGCCATATCCCGCAGGAATCCGCACGAACGCGCACGGAAGAACAACGGCAGGTGCCACCATAACTGCCACCGTACTCAGGAGTACTCTGAGAATTTGGCCACTGCATCAAGCACCAAGTCACACTGCAAATACGTTGTCGTCTATTTAACTGAAAGGCCTGCGCGGAAACCTATGCTCCGCGAGCCCCACATGGGCGCGACCAGACTGGCGATCTCTCCACCTAGGGCACGACGCGAAGACGTTGTGGATGTAGGGCAGGCAGTTGCAATTTCAATCCACGCGCCCGCAAAGAGCGCGACTCTCAGTTGTTGCTAGTTGTTTGTAAGTATCAAGTGTTTCAATCCACGCGCCCCCATGGGGCGCGACCGTGTTGGCGGGCGTGGTGAACTGGCGGTACCAGTTTCAATCCACGCGCCCGCATGGGGCGCGACTCCCGCGCGACTGTCAGGACGCCAACTTAGCCAAGTTTCAATCCACGCGCCCGCATGGGGCGCGACGCCACGACCGTAACCCGCTTAGCCACACCGCCCGCTGTTTCAATCCACGCGCCCGCATGGGGCGCGACGCGTTACAGCCAGGCGCTGATAGATGTCTCGAAGTTTCAATCCACGCGCCCGCATGGGGCGCGACGCGAGCCACTGGGCCGGAAATGACGGCTCGTCTTTGTTTCAATCCACGCGCCCGCATGGGGCGCGACTCAGCGACCTCGCTCGTCCCGTCAAACACCAGCCGGTTTCAATCCACGCGCCCGCATGGGGCGCGACGAGATCCTCACGCACGATCTTGAGCATCGACCCGCTGTTTCAATCCACGCGCCCGCATGGGGCGCGACGCTCGGCGAGCAGGCCGAGCCACTGATCATCGGTGTTTCAATCCACGCGCCCGCATGGGGCGCGACGTGCTGCCGCCCCCTCATGCCCTCGGTGGACGGATGTTTCAATCCACGCGCCCGCATGGGGCGCGACACATCGGCATGATCTGTCGCGACCAGCTTCCCGACGTTTCAATCCACGCGCCCGCATGGGGCGCGACGGCGTCCCGTTCTTCTTCAAGCAGTGGGGAGAGTGGTTTCAATCCACGCGCCCGCATGGGGCGCGACGCTTGAAGCTGTCCTGTTTGATGTTGCCCATCGAGTTTCAATCCACGCGCCCGCATGGGGCGCGACATGACGATCATCCGTGGGATGGGGTGGCTCCGGTGTTTCAATCCACGCGCCCGCATGGGGCGCGACCAGGTCCGCGTCGGCTTCGGTCCCAAGCAGACCGGTTTCAATCCACGCGCCCGCATGGGGCGCGACATCGAGTACCTGTGCGACGCCTATGCCGGGTTTGCGGTTTCAATCCACGCGCCCGCATGGGGCGCGACATGCTTGAGGCGTCCGTCGAGCGCGAGAAGCGTGTTTCAATCCACGCGCCCGCATGGGGCGCGACCGTCGCCGAGCGGGCCGGCCCACAAGCCCTTAGGGTTTCAATCCACGCGCCCGCATGGGGCGCGACGGTAACCGGATCGCTGCTCGATTGCGTCATTCCGGTTTCAATCCACGCGCCCGCATGGGGCGCGACGCCGTAGAGCGGATTGAGCAACTGATCGATATTGTTTCAATCCACGCGCCCGCATGGGGCGCGACCAGCGGTTAAGCGTTGTACAACGTTTCCGCACGGCGTTTCAATCCACGCGCCCGCATGGGGCGCGACGCTCGCGCCACGCGGCGCGCGGATTGGTGATGCCGTTTCAATCCACGCGCCCGCATGGGGCGCGACTGGTAATCTCTGCTGTAGTCTCTGCAGTAATCAAAGTTTCAATCCACGCGCCCGCATGGGGCGCGACATTGCCGCGGGTGCTTCCAGCCGGTCGTCTGAATGTTTCAATCCACGCGCCCGCATGGGGCGCGACGCCCGCCCAAACCGTCGCTCACCAGCTCGTCACTGTTTCAATCCACGCGCCCGCATGGGGCGCGACGGCGATCTTGGCCTTGTGCTGTGCCGAGGCTACGGTTTCAATCCACGCGCCCGCATGGGGCGCGACTTGCAAACTGATCCAGATCGTCACGCGAGAAATCGGTTTCAATCCACGCGCCCGCATGGGGCGCGACACTCGCCGCGAACCGTGGGATCTTCGGCGCGAAGTTTCAATCCACGCGCCCGCATGGGGCGCGACTCAGCACCTGGTTCACATCGTCAGCTCCGAAGCAGTTTCAATCCACGCGCCCGCATGGGGCGCGACCCTTAGTCGCCTTGCCTTTGGCATCTCGCCAAGCGTTTCAATCCACGCGCCCGCATGGGGCGCGACAAATTAACAATAGCGGGCGCTGGACTAAGTTTCTGTTTCAATCCACGCGCCCGCATGGGGCGCGACGCTCGCAATGCGGTTGTGATTTCCACGTCAATATGTTTCAATCCACGCGCCCGCATGGGGCGCGACTCTGACTCGCGGGAGGAATCAAAGATGCGCCACGTTTCAATCCACGCGCCCGCATGGGGCGCGACGCCAATCTTGCGTACAACACGCTTCGACTTGAGGTTTCAATCCACGCGCCCGCATGGGGCGCGACGGTCAAGCTCGATCAGCAGGTGACGATCGAGGATGGTTTCAATCCACGCGCCCGCATGGGGCGCGACACGCCACCGGCACGACTCCAGCGCAGCGTGCCGACGTTTCAATCCACGCGCCCGCATGGGGCGCGACATCGAGCCCTATACCACGTCGCTCGGTCTCAATGTTTCAATCCACGCGCCCGCATGGGGCGCGACGTGACGGTCAATGTCGTAAACAACGGAACGCCGAAGTTTCAATCCACGCGCCCGCATGGGGCGCGACCGCTGCGCTACCGTCCGTGCAAACGTCTGCGCTGGTTTCAATCCACGCGCCCGCATGGGGCGCGACGACGGCGCTCTCCGGCATGCCCAATCGCCCCGAGGTTTCAATCCACGCGCCCGCATGGGGCGCGACGTCCTCCAGCGCCTCGCCGAAGATCCGCTGGGCATGTTTCAATCCACGCGCCCGCATGGGGCGCGACACGCGATGACGGAGTTGACGCCGTTGGTGATCTGTTTCAATCCACGCGCCCGCATGGGGCGCGACGACTCTGCTTGGTCAGGTGGACCGATCCAGATTGTTTCAATCCACGCGCCCGCATGGGGCGCGACGACACGCCGGTTGTCCGCCGCGTCTCCGAGGACGTTTCAATCCACGCGCCCGCATGGGGCGCGACGCCCAGGCAACAAGCGAGACGCAACAGGTGAGTACGTTTCAATCCACGCGCCCGCATGGGGCGCGACGATGCGGCTGATGGCGGTGCCCTGCATTTTGATCTGTTTCAATCCACGCGCCCGCATGGGGCGCGACATTGATATACACACCGTCGCCTATGGCGTTTGTGTTTCAATCCACGCGCCCGCATGGGGCGCGACGTTTAGATCGAGTACGCCCGTACTCTGCTGATAGTTTCAATCCACGCGCCCGCATGGGGCGCGACGGACGGCCTTAACGGCGGGCTTCCGGGGAGTATGGTTTCAATCCACGCGCCCGCATGGGGCGCGACGGGCCGGCCGGGCCGGGCTGCGCGACCGGCTCCGGTTTCAATCCACGCGCCCGCATGGGGCGCGACATACAGTCGGATGGGGTTGGATGCAGAGCCGCCGGTTTCAATCCACGCGCCCGCATGGGGCGCGACGGCTAGTATCGCGCGGCGATCAAGGGCTCAAGCGGAGTTTCAATCCACGCGCCCGCATGGGGCGCGACCTTTTGTCGCTCAGAGATATAACGAGCGCGTTGCATGTTTCAATCCACGCGCCCGCATGGGGCGCGACCGACGCGGCCAAGGGTGGCGTGAACAACTGGAACGGTTTCAATCCACGCGCCCGCATGGGGCGCGACCGCACCATCGCGTATGACCGGGCGGGCGATGTCTTGTTTCAATCCACGCGCCCGCATGGGGCGCGACGTGGAACGGATCGTAAGCGATACCGCGAATACTGTTTCAATCCACGCGCCCGCATGGGGCGCGACCGCACTCGACCGGTTTGAGCGCGAAGGAGCAATGGTTTCAATCCACGCGCCCGCATGGGGCGCGACCGTTCCGAACTGCGTAGCCAGAGACGCACCGGAGTTTCAATCCACGCGCCCGCATGGGGCGCGACCTTCGCAGGTATCCAGTTAGTCACTTGGCAAAAGGTTTCAATCCACGCGCCCGCATGGGGCGCGACAGTAGTACCGGCAATTTCGGCCCCGATCCTGACGTTTCAATCCACGCGCCCGCATGGGGCGCGACGTCCTGCGTAAAGCTCTCGCGATGGCTGGGGCCGGTTTCAATCCACGCGCCCGCATGGGGCGCGACTCCCAA
The DNA here is from genome assembly GCA_963777415.1 of uncultured Acidobacteriota bacterium. Taxonomy (GTDB): domain Bacteria; phylum Acidobacteriota; class Terriglobia; order Terriglobales; family Acidobacteriaceae; genus JAEZPW01. The sequence goes on along the minus strand of CAVZQL010000002.1, from coordinate 585,954 downwards.
ATGATAGAGGCCCCTCGCGGGCCTCCTGTTTCAATCCACGCGCCCGCATGGGGCGCGACGAATACGCAAAGCGGCATGAACTTTGCGATCCTGTTTCAATCCACGCGCCCGCATGGGGCGCGACAGCAACCACAGAAACAGGTGCCACCAGATGATTTGTTTCAATCCACGCGCCCGCATGGGGCGCGACGCGGTCGATGGATAACGACGACTACGACCAGCCGTTTCAATCCACGCGCCCGCATGGGGCGCGACGCACCATCGCGTATGACCGGGCGGGCGATGTCCTGTTTCAATCCACGCGCCCGCATGGGGCGCGACATCGAGGAACTGGGCTGTCGTCAGGCCGCAAAAATGTTTCAATCCACGCGCCCGCATGGGGCGCGACAACCTCGTTGCGGGGATAACGGTACTCGTAGTGCGGTTTCAATCCACGCGCCCGCATGGGGCGCGACGAAATGGCGGCGGCGGTTGCTGACCAGCGTCCCGGTTTCAATCCACGCGCCCGCATGGGGCGCGACGTGTCGCATCTACGCGCTCTGCCAGCTTGCCGTAGTTTCAATCCACGCGCCCGCATGGGGCGCGACGCCAGCACGCCTTCGCCGTTCACCTGCGAGAGCATGTTTCAATCCACGCGCCCGCATGGGGCGCGACGCCACTGCCAACGGGTGAGCTGTGGCGCAACGCTGTTTCAATCCACGCGCCCGCATGGGGCGCGACGTGGTGCTGGCACCGCCGCTCGTGTTGGAGTACAGCGTTTCAATCCACGCGCCCGCATGGGGCGCGACCGGCGCTCATGCCGACTAGTGTTCCCATGCGAAAGTTTCAATCCACGCGCCCGCATGGGGCGCGACGCGCCGAAGTACATTGCCGTGCTGGAATTCCAAAAGTTTCAATCCACGCGCCCGCATGGGGCGCGACCGCTGGCGGGTCCGAACACTCGCCAGAGCATCAAGTTTCAATCCACGCGCCCGCATGGGGCGCGACGTCGTAAGTCCCTCGGCCTCTTCCATCTGTTCGAGGTTTCAATCCACGCGCCCGCATGGGGCGCGACCGGGCGGTCTCTTCGGCCCGGGTGGCATGGTTGGTGTTTCAATCCACGCGCCCGCATGGGGCGCGACGCTGGGATGGGCCGGGGGCCGGTCCTCGCCGTTGCTGTTTCAATCCACGCGCCCGCATGGGGCGCGACGGTGGACATCGCCGCCAAGACCATCACCGTCGCCGTTTCAATCCACGCGCCCGCATGGGGCGCGACGACGTGCAGGGGATGTCGTTCGGGGAGGTCGTCGCGTTTCAATCCACGCGCCCGCATGGGGCGCGACAGGTGGACATCGCCGCCAAGACCATCACCGTCGCCGTTTCAATCCACGCGCCCGCATGGGGCGCGACGGGCCATGACTACGCCTGCTGCGTCGGGGACCGTGTTTCAATCCACGCGCCCGCATGGGGCGCGACACGCCCAGCGCACCGCGCCGCCCCAGCGCCGCGTAGTTTCAATCCACGCGCCCGCATGGGGCGCGACGCGACGCTCCCGACATTCCGCGGTCGCTGTCTCCGGTTTCAATCCACGCGCCCGCATGGGGCGCGACTCGGGATACGCGGGCGACTCTCTGGCAAGTCAATAGTTTCAATCCACGCGCCCGCATGGGGCGCGACGGTTCAAGCGTAGCAGATTTGATTTTCAAGTAGATAGCTGGATGTTTCCGCGAACCTCTGCCTACGACCCGACATGGCTTGATTGCGGAGATGGCCATCTACTCGGAACCGCAGCGATTTCACCAAGTTAGAAGATTCGCGAACAGTGCGGGGTTTGTCTGTTCACTTATGGTACGCGAGGCACATTTCGGGATCATCAAGCGACACTCATACAATGAGCGGACCTTCCGGATCATATCCTGGATTCGCTCCTGCGTGTTCCACGCGCCGTTTCCAGTTTGCTCCCAGAAAGTAGAAACGTAGGCTATCCACTTCGGGGTCCATGATAACAGTAAGCTGGTGGTGCAGCATGGTCCATTGGGCAGGATCGAGCAGACATTCAAAGACAGACTTTTGCACGCGCTGACCATGATCGGTGCAGAGCTTGGCAACTTGGCGAAGGCGTCTTTTCCCCGCGGGTGTTTCCGTGTTCACGTCGTATGTGATGAGCACAAGCATGTGCTATCTCCAGAAAAAGGCGGGGTAGGCGTCCAGATCGCCCCGCAGATGGCGCGCCAGCAGCAGAGCCTGCATATGGCAGACTTGTCCCCAGCAGATTCGTTCTTCGGAGAACGGATGCTCCAGCTCTTCCTGCTTTCGTTTTTGCCAGGCGACGATCACGGTCTTGCGCCCGGACTCTTGTAGAAAGATGCCTCCTCCTTCGGGCTGGCAGAGATCGGAAGGCGCAACCTGCTTGCGATTGATGAGCGACAGCACGAGACGGTCGGCGAGAACAGGACGCAACTCCTCCATCAAGTCCAAGGCCAGCGAAGGCCGTCCGGGCCGATCTTTGTGCAAGAAGCCGACGGCCGGATCGAGCCCTACACATTCCAACGCGGTAGCCACATCGTGAACCAGCAGCGTATAGACGAACGACAGCATGGCGTTGACATTGTCCAAAGGAGGGCGGCGGCTGCGTCCACGAAATCTGAAGTTCTCTTTGTCCGAAACGATGAAGCTGTTGAACACGCTGAAATACACTTTCGCCGCATCGCCTTCGATGCCGCGCAACAGATCGACCGAATCTGCGCGCTCGGCGTCGTTGAGCGAGGACATCAAATGACGGGCCGCTTCCTGAAGGCTTGCAGTTTGTTCGGCGTCCACCTGTTCGCGTGCGGCCCGCAAAAGGCTGGTGCGGCAGTTGGCGATCTTGGCTAGCAGCAGCGGGCGCACGATTGCGACGGAACTTTCCTGCCGGTCGGCGGCGCGATATTGCGCACGCCGAAGCAGGACGTTGCCGCAAACCGGGCCATATACGCGACCCATGAATCGCCCGTTTTCGGTGAGAAAGCTGAGTCCGACGCTGGCTTCGGCGCAGAGCCCGAAGACGGCGGAACTGCACGCGACATGGCCAATACAGACGATGCCTCCCAGGGTTTGCACGGGAACGCGTAGCTTGATTTCGTCGCCTTGCCGGACGACGACGGTTTCGCCATCCTTCGTCAGGTAGGCCCCTTGCGTCATGACGTAAAGCGTGTTGAGCAGGCGTTTCATTCGGACTCACCTTTCGGCGGATCTTCACGGTTGAGCCGCATATTGCGGCGTACGAATTGGCTGGCGCTCTTGCCGCGCGCCGCCGAACTGGGCAGGCAGATTTCCACGAGTGAACAACGTTCGCATTTAGGCTCGTAGATGGCTGGGGGAGTCTGACACGAGTCGAACAACTTATGCATTTGCCGGGCAAGCGATTCGGTCGTGGCGCGCAACTCCGCATCGAACGCGACGGGAGTTCGACGGCGATTCTTTCCGTAGAACAAGGCCCCCTCGGGAACGGGCTGTTCCATCATTTCTTCCAGGCAGATGGCTTGCGCGCACAACTGCACTAGGTCGCTGACGTCGGTCTTCGCGCGTCCATGTTTGTATTCCACCGGAAAGGGGCGCAGGGCCCCACCTGGCTGCGGATGGAACTCAACGACATCGGCCCTTCCCGCAAGCCCAAGCCGCAGTGAGCGCACGCGCACGCCGCGCCAGATGCGAACGCCATCGCGGAATTCGCAGCTATCGCTGTCGGCGCGCTTGTGCAGCAGGCGGCCTTCGGCAGTGAGACGATTTTCGTCCCACTGCTGTTCGAGATGAATCAGCGCCCACTGCCGCTCGCAGAAAACCATGTGTTGCAGTCCCGAAAGCGGCAGCAGGTCGTCTTCAGAATACAAAGCAGCCGAATACACACGCGTCCTCTAAACGTAGCGCCACAAGGTGACGCCAGGCTTGATCTCCGCGCCGTCTTCGGGAGGAGTGAAGACGTAGTCGGAGAATGCGCGAGGCGTTTTCACCGATGGAACCACGATCTTGTCGAACAACTCGTGGGCGCGGGCGTTGCCCAACTTGCTAGAGTGCTCGAACAGGTAGAGTCCGCGCACTTCCATTTCGCCGCGCGAGGCGGAGCGGTCGAGGTCGAACAGATGCTTCAGAGCTTCCAGCAGCAGGCCGAGATCGCGGCGGTGAATCCCGTCTCGGCAGCTAGATAGGGAGAGACAAATCCGTGCATGCGGTAGAGAGCATATGGCACTGCGTACTTGCGCCCCATCTGCCCGGTCGCGGCTTTTTCTTCACCATCCTCGCCGACGACAGCTTTTTGACCCGAATCCGTGTCGTTGGTCAGAGCTACACGAGTGATCGTGTGACCGATCGCGAGAATCGGGTCGATAGAGCGAGCGAAACTAAGCTTTACCGGTCCGCGCACTTGGCCGCAGTTCCACAGCTTTGTTTCGCCGCGGGCCCGCTTGCCTTTGTTGACCTCGGCGTCCGACTCCATCTCAGCCTTCCCAGTCGTCATCACAGCGCCGAAACTGCGGATATCGAAATAGTTGTCGCACATCCATTTGCGCGCAGCCTCGTTCGGCCTGTTGTCTGGAGCAATGCCGTTAGCCATGTACGCCTTTTTTTGTTCTCTCGCGAGAATGCCGCGTTCCTTCACGTAAATATTGTCGGGCGGCTGGAAGTTGCGCGTCAGCGTGATGAAGTTGCGAATCTTGCGCTTGATGCAGACTCGGTGACGATACCGTGTCCGGTTTCAGGATCGACGCGCGGCGCATTGTCTGCGTCGGGATCGCCATTCGGGTTGCCGTTCTTCACGTCAAAGAGCAGACGAATTCATAACGTTTGTCGAGTGGTGTTGTGTCTTTCTCGTCGAAAATAGGGCGGCTCATTGGTTGGCTCCTTCCTCCGTGAGTTCTGCCGCGCCGTTTTCGGGCGCGGGCTGCGGCGTTTTGGCCTTACGGAAGAAGGCTTGCCGCTGGTGGTAATAACCGAGGCGAACAGTCCCTGTTGAGGCAAATCGAGTGTGGGTTCGAACCGGGCGGCAGTCCGTCCATGATCTCGCCGGTCAACTTGCGATACCAGCCGGGATTGCGATTGGCGGGAACCTTGCCAAGGTGCGCCTGACTGAGGCGCAGCAGTTGCGGAAATACGGTTCCGGGACGCGTCGAGGCCGAGCCGTAGAAGCGGTCGACAATCGTCGAGTTCGCACCAGGGTTGGCCACGATTGCACACGTTCGAGGACGGCAAACAGACGTCCGAAAAGATAGCCGGGTTCATGAAATTCCAGATTGAGACTCATTCGTGGCGCCTCCGGTTGAATACGAGGTTTTTGCAGTGAAAAGTAAAGTTGTAGCAGTGCGGCACGAGCCGGCGTGACCGACTGTTCGGCACGATTGCGGCTCACGGCGGCGTTCAGGATCAGCGGCGGAACCGGCTGTCCCAAGACGGCAGCAAGGAAGACTTCGCCGGGCAATTTCGGCGGCAGGCGGTCGAGCTTCTCGCGCGGTGCAAGAGACTTCAGCAACGAGTAAAGCGGCAAAGGCTCGGACACATCGCGGCCCTCTAGCGCCAGCGCATCAAAATAGTTCTCCAGAGACTTTTCGACCTGGTCCACCGTCCCGGTATGCATGCTGCGCAACATGGCGCGGCCCTGCGCACCGCTCAGGATTATGCAGTAAAACGTTCCGTCCAACTTGCCGGAACGCTTGCCCTTATTAGGCGAATGCAGAGTGTTGTAGAGATCCGACGGACGGTCGAGCAGGCAACTGAATTCCCAGCCATCTCCCACGACATGTCAGTCCAATACACGGCCGTCGTGTCGGGGAGAGGCACAGCGACTGTCAGCCATCATTTCGGTCGAGTGAGGATCGGGATAGCGCTCATTCAAACAGCGGCGCAGTCCTTCGACGTAGGCCGTCATGCACGCGCGGCAGACCGGTGCGTTGTCGTTCCGCGAGAACCCGTATTTTTCAAATGCCCCCGAGTTGAAACTGACCAGTGGGACGCCGCTGGTTACGCCGCCGGGGACATTGAGCGAGTCATCATTATCGACCGGAACGCGTCGCTCTCCGCAGACCACACACTGGCGGAGATTGTTTTCGTTCTCGGCCTCGTCCGTGCTCTGCGACGACCACCATTGGCGAATTCGCGGATCGAACGCCAGGGCTTCTGCTCGCACGAGAACGTGAACAGATCGTTGCTGGCCCACTTGCTCTTGTTGAGTTCAGCAACGCACTTGTCGCGTTGTTCCGCGTTTTGTAGAAATGCAACGGCAGCGCGCAACAGCGGAGAATCCGTCTCCTGAGCTGCGCGAACCATGAGGTCAAGAAATGCGTTGCGGCGGGATTCGGTCTTCTCGGGCTTCTTCGACGCTGGCGATCCTTCTGAAACGGCGCCAAGCAGGTACTCGGCCTTGTGGATCAGGAAGTCGGGTTGAATGTTGACCGTTCTCCCGCATCGTCTAGGAATCGACATCATGGTTGGTTGTGGCCTGGGCTTGCGGCCCTTTTCGTCGGCGACCGGATCGGATAGGGTCGTGTACAGGCTTCTGAAAGCTCCGTCCTTGCCAACTTCGATCACCCAAGCCACGCCTTTACCTTCAAATGCTGGCTCGGTCACCTTTTCTTCGCGGATGGCCAAATCGCGCAGCGATTTCAGAATCATGCCTCCCCCATTCCGGCACGCGCAGAACGCCGTGCTCCAACCTAGCTTCGAAAAAGCGCGCTTCGTTCTGCGGGCCAAACTCGATGTCGTGCAGCATCAGGCCGAGGGAGCGCGTTTCGTCAACTGGTGTGGGCACGCCTTCCGCTGGTTCGACCCAGGCGGGAAACTCGCGACATCCGAGATAGGGCTGGTAATGCTGCTGGCCCCGCTCCAATCGCCGGAGAAACATTTCGCGGAACTTGACATCGTTGTCTTCGGCACCGGCTCTCCGCGTCATGTGAATGCGGGCTTCGATCAGCTAATCAACGTCGCGAAGGGCAAGCGTGTTGCGTTGCGCGCAGTTATCATCGGCATAGAACTCGCGCAAAGAGGAGCCGTTTATTGCGGCAGAGGCGGCATCGCGCGTGGAGACGCGACTGTTGACCTCGTTGCGGCGGAACTCGATCCAGCGGATGGGGCTCAGCAGAGTTATGCCGAGGGCCTCCACCGGATAGCGGGTTTCCAGAGGATTGCCTCCAGTACGCCACGGGCGGCGGAGGGTGTTATCAATTCGTAAGAGACACGCTCGGTCGAAAACTCCGGCCTGGTGAAGCAGGCTATGTCGCCGCGCACACGCACGCGAAACGTCGAATCGTTCATCGACTAATCTCCGGCAAAGCTAAAGCTGAAAAACTAGGTTGCGGAGGCTGCGGACGATTCAAAGGCTTCAGCCCGGAGAAACGCTCGCAATTTCAAGCCTCAGTCGAGGGGGATAGCCATTACGGTTGAACGGCACACCGTAACGCGTCGATTGATAGCTCGTTTAACAGACGGCCACACCTTAGTTCCCTCCGAACAGCAGCGCAAGAAAATTGCTGACATGGGAATCTAAGTCGATAAGGGACGAGCTACGTCAGGAAGGAAAGACGACCAGTTTCCTGATCGACTCCCACACTATCTCATAACATTTTTAGCGTATCAACTCCTCTGGTTCTGGAGACTTGACCGCCTGCCAGCCAAAGCCGAACCGATCAGCAGAGTAGATCCGTTCGGCTCCGTCGCGTACCGACCATGCGCGTTCAGCACCGGGGTAGAGCGGTTCGATCAATCCGGAGCGAAGCAATTCGTCCACCTCGCGGTCATAGAGTTGAACAAAATATAGTTGCAGCCGACGCAAGTTTTGCCGGGTTGGGCCTTCGCGGCGCAGAGCGGCCAGGCGATCTTTCCAGCCACCATAGGGTGCGACAATCGAATGTCCGTTCGAATCGATCAGGTGAAACTTGCTTTCGACCTCCGGAAAATTCATGTCATGTTCGAGCGCTGCGACGCCCGGCTCATCCGTCGTAATTTCCTGCGGATCGAGGACTTTACGGAAATAGTCCGCAAACAGCGCCGGATTTTCAGATCGAGTTCAAACTCCGGATTCTTCAGAAAACCGATTGCAATCGCAAGTTCTCTGCGCAAGCTGTGGCAGGGCGGTTGCGATACGGCGCGAAAGATATGAAATTCGCCGTCGCCATCCAGTTCGCGATTGCAGCGTCCGGCAGCCTGCGCCAGAGTTTCCAATCCGGCCTGCGCACGGAAGACCACGGGGAAGCTGATATCAACTCCCGCCTCGACAAGCTGCGTGGCGACCAGACGGCAAGGCTGCTTGGCAATCAGAATGGCGCGGACCTTGTCGAGTACGTCCTTGCGATGCTGGGCGCACATGCGCGCCGACAAGTGCCAGCAGCCATCCACCATGCGCGCCAATTGTTCGGCCTCTTTTCTGTTGTGAACAATCGCCATGACGCTCGCATGCTGCTTCAGCTTCTGCGCTTGTTCCTCCAGCGGCAGAGCCTGATCAATATCGCCTTCCATCACAATTTGGAAATGGTTTTTCACTGTAGCATAGAACGGCTCCGGATGGGCATGATCGGAAGCGGCGCGGGATTCATCTCGGGGCCAATCTTGACGCCCGGCTCCGGCGTCGGCTGCGTTGCCGTGCAATGAACAACGGTCGTGCGAAAATGCTGGCTGAGCAAACCAGCACGCGGCGAATTGGATATAACAGTCCGACCGGAAACGTTTGGACTTCGTCAAGGATGACGACGCTCTTGGCGATGTTATGCAGCTTGCGGCAGCGAGATTTGCGGGCCGCGTACAGGCTTTCAAAGCACTGGGCGCCTGTAGTGAAGATCACCGTCGTCCAATTCTCGCAAGCACGCTGATGCGCGATGGCACTTTATCCAAATCGATGTTGCTGTGGTGCTCAACAACGTTTTCATCGCCCAGCACGTCGCGATACGCTGTGCCGTCTGCTCGATGACGCTGGTATAGGGGATGACGACAATGACGCGGTCAAGTTCGCGCAGGCAGGCATGATGTAGAGCGAAGGCCATGCTGCTCAGCGTCTTGCCGCCACCAGTGGGACCGTCAGGGTAAACTGTCCCGGCGCACTTCCGCCGCGCGCAAACATTCTTTCAGAACCTATGCGCATTATGTTGATCGGAGTCTGCGATCCATTGCGCGCCAGTTCGTCGCTCTTTTCCCGCATTGCGGCATCAGACGGTCGCGCAGCTCTGGCAGCGGGGGATACCGCCATCGCGTTCTATTCCCTTGTCCATGCTTCACTGTCGAGCATATCGGCGTCAGTCAGGGCCAAAACAACATTCGCGTCCACACTGCGGCTGCGCCTGTGCGCGTATATAGCGGTTATTGGGAGTGATTCTGGACGTGGCGCATTGAGAATTCGCGAGGGGATGTCAGGCTGGCAGGTCGTGAGCCGTGGACTCCAGCATCAAGTACTTGTCTCATCAATTGCGCTTCTCGGCGAGCGATCCATGATGCGCAGCAATGACCCATGCGAGCAAGAAAGCGCTTGCGTTCTTCTCTTTCTTGCAGGTTGCACCGACGATTGAGTGCTTTACCGTGGGGTGGCGCAGTTCATCAGGGCTTCGCTGCATTCGCGCAAATATCGCTGAAAGTCGGCCTGGTACTTTCCGGTGTCGTGCCATAACCCGGCAAGGTGCGCCCATTCAGGAGCAGCGGGAAAGAACGTTGTGCTCGCTGTGCACTTCTCCCAACATGCACATCAAGCATTTCCCATTGCTCTCGGTAGACCCGGCGGCTATGCGCATAAAACATCGCAATTCCTGGGCGCTGGAAGCTGATGTAACTTCGATTGGGATCATACGGCGACCATTGCCATTTTCAAAGCGGCTCGCATTCCTCAAACTTCGTTCTTGGCCCGAGAAATCGTCCGTAGTCCCAGAGGAGGCAAATAGTCGGGAATGGACAGGTGAGTTGTATCGCCTGTAATTCTGGGAGAAGCAATTCACTGCAGGCGGTCGCGGGCGAAGCGTAGCCCTTCAGGTCTTCCATTCAGGCAAGCTGCGAGTGTTGTATTGTGTCCCGCGTGCAAACTTAAGTCGGGAAATTACCGACTGTTAGAATTGCGTTCGAGCCCGCGCTTCTTCCGCCGCCGCAGATCTCACCGCGGTGCGATTTCGCGACCGCTGATTTCTTTAGGATCGCGACCTTCCTCCGCATCAAATCGTCGCGATAGCGGCTCACCTTTACAATATCGCGGTATCCCCTGCTCGCCAAACACCCGTTGCGCTGTGTCGGCACGTACTGGTCCAATTGCGGTTCTCGTTCGGCCTCTGCTTCGAAGCGCACTGTTTCAGCATCGTCTCGATCTGCTCCTGCGAATGGCCGGTCGCCCGCACGCGAACGGCAACCATCCAGTCGATCCGCGACGGATCAGTACGTCCATGTAGCTTCTGCCGTAGATCGTCGCGGTGCCGGTTGTACGTTTCCTCCATACTCCCTACTCTCGGCTGCCGGTCGTGGCAGTGGTGCTCAGCGCCACTGTCATCCCGCGCAGCTTTCGGATTCCGTTCCTGTTCGATCAGAGCTCGCTCCTGGGCGACGGCCTGTTGCAGCTCGGGATTCAGCAGCTTGAATCCGTGCTTCGCGGCGATTTGCACGCATTGCGCCTTGTAGTCGTCGCTGCCGTCGACCTGGAGGACTCCCCATTTCTGCTCGGCGAGTTGCATGGCCGCGAGCACCGTCCCTTCGTCCTTCCAGTTCCGCACGTCATGATCTTGCCACGGTCCACAAAGCCAACCGTACCGTCAGCACGTCGGCGGTAAATCACCCGACCGTGCTTCTCCTCCACTGTCGGCGCGAAGGAGCGAATGTCCCGGGGTTTTGGTTTCTCGTCCGTGGTGCCAACCAAAATCGCGTATCGCGGTTCGGCCTCGGACGAGCGGTATCGCCACTGGGCTGCTTCCTGGTGCGAATACTCCCTTTGTAACCATTCCTCGTAAGCTGCGAATTTGCCTAACTTACTGTTCTTGCGCTCATTCTGCTGTTGAGTTTTGAGGTCGGCCTTCGACGCAGCCTGCTCAGCCGCAATCACGCTGCGTTGGGTGTTCAGCAGCCACCCTTTCCCTTTCCACTTGCAATTATCGAACAGTTCCTTTCGGTGCTGTTGGTGTTCCTTCTGCATGGCCGCACGTTCTTCCTGATGTTTCTTTGCGAGCGCCGCCTTCTGCTCTTTGCGGTTATCAAAGTACTTGCGGCGGGCCTCCGCGTACTCGTTCCAGTGCGGAGCATCGGCGCTCACCGGCTCCGGCTTTCGGTCGGCCACGTCTAACGTGTCGGCTGCCTCATAAGGCCCTAGCCGTCTCTCCAATCTGCTCATGCTGCAATCGCGTCCCGCAACGGACGCCTTCACGATCTGCTCGCCTATGTGCAAGATCGCCCCGCTGCCCTTTTGCTCGAAACGGATACCCCGCTCGGCTAGCTGTGCGTGGAGTTGCCGCCAGTTCTTGACATTGCTCATGATCGGCGCGCCTTCCTCGATGGCAATTCGTTCCGCTGATTTCTTGCCAGTGCGGGTCTCAATGCTTCGCGCGGTTGCGCTCACATGGCCGGCATCGTCGCGGTCGTCAACCGTGCGCACCGGTTCCCCCTCCGCATTGACCACATAAATCCCGTTCGGCTCGCGTTCCCAGCCCTGCTTATGTTCGACGAGCGCGAGAGACTCATGCAGCCGGTTGATGGGAAACTCGACGTGGTTCACCTTTTCCGTGATCGGATGGACGCGGTTCACCAGGACGTGAAGGTGATAGTTATCGGTGTCGTTGTGCAGCGCGTAACGGCACTGGTGTCCCTGCAATCTCAGTCGGTCCATCAGAATGCTCACCGCATCGTCGCACTGCTCTGGGGTCGGCTGCTCGCCTTCTTTCCAACTCAGAACGTAGTGGTCAATTGGGTCTTTGCTGCGTGGCGCTTCCATAGCGAGAGCAATCATTTCGGCCCGCTGTGCCTGTACCGACTCGAATACGAAATTGATACCTTCGGAGTAGACACACTTCTCCTTGTTGTTCTCGGCTTCCGGCTTTTCCATGTAGCCGATCAGGTTGCCGATGCGCGTTGCCTTCGACGAAGAGACTCGCGGATTACCGATCTTCTTCCCGGTCACGTTTCTTCCTCGCCTCTCTGGTCAGGACAATGACGTAGCGTTCCATCGATTCGATAGCTTGCTTGATCGCCGAATCGTATTCTCCGTGCGGAGCCTCGGTCATCAGGTGTTTCAGTTGGCCGCCCTGCCGACGAAGCTCGCGTACAACGTCCATGTTTGCGGCCGGAACAATCGGCCTTCCAAAGAAACGACGTCTGATTAGCTCGGAAACGCTGAGAGCGGCAAGATCTCCGTCCTCCTTCAACTTGGCCTTCTCGGACGAAGTACAGCGCAACGTGATGCTAGCGCCTAGTTGTTCCTCGCCATCAACCATGAACGGCATCGGCCCCTCCTTTACGCGAAGCGTGACTGCCTTCTTTCTCGCCTGCAACGCGGGCCAGGATGTAGCCACGACTGCGACAAGCGAAGCGCGGAGCATCGGTGGCGTCCGGTTGGCTTGCACAGGCGCGAAGCGCGTGTGTAAGACAACCGGCATCCTGCAACCGCATTCCTCGACACTTATGCACATTGCAGAAGCACCTCGATAATTCGCGGTAACGTCATCCTCTTTTCCCGCTTTGTTTTTGTCGTTGACACATATAACAGTTTAACTACTATACGGTATAGTGTAGTTGATACACGATACTAGTCAAGGAGATTTATGGACGACGACAAAAGGAGAAGTGAGGATATACGGCTCACGGGCAAGGGGGCAGATGAGTTGATTGAATTCTTGCGCTCGTTGCCGCCAAAGCCCGATACAGATCGCCCCATTTCGAAACAGGCTTTTGTAAAGCGAGCAGCACCTGAATTCGTGGCGCTCCGCGAGAGGGGGTACACGCTTGTCGAGATAAGGGACATGCTGAGTGGCAGAGGTTTCGAAGCCACCACCAGTACACTCAAAAGCCTTTTGGCGCGTGCAACAGCACAGGAACCTGGGCAGCGAAGACGCAGGAAGAAGAAACGGGCGGCAGCGGTCAACGTTGCAGCAACACCTGGGCACGCGAAGAGTGGACCGACTGGAATCACAACAAACCCTAAGAAGAAACACCCGCAGATTCAAGCGGAAACCCAAACGGGCAGCAAGAGCTCCGCATTGCGGAACGCGCGTATCACTGGCGGTGAAAGCGACACCGTTGACTAGTAATCATTCTTCCAGAGAAACGAGGAGAGACATGAGAATTCCGATTTATATCGTTAGCGGCAGCAAAGGCGGAGTTGGAAAAAGCTTCGTTGCAATCATGTTGGTCGACTACCTGATTCAGCGTGGATACAAGGTATTCGTGATCGACGCAGATAAGGCTAATGCGGATGTATGGAAATGCTACAAGGACGAGCTGAGTTGTGAGCGGATCGACTTGTCCGTTGTTGAAGGCTGGATAGCAGTCGCTGACCTTTGTGGTGAACATCCTGACTGCATTTTCGTTATCAACACTCCTGCCGGGAATAACATAGGAGCGAAACTGTACGGCGACCGGCTGCTGATGGCTACGGAACTGTTAGGGCGTCAGTTGCTCGCCCTCTGGGTTATGAGTGACGGCAAGGACAGCGTCCTACTGCTGAAAGAGTTTATGGAGGCGTTGCCGGAAGCACGCGTGAGTGCAGTCCGGAATCTTTACCACGGCATCCCGGAAACGTTCAGCATCTTCGACCAATCATCACATCCGGCCAGAATCGCCGAATGCGGCGGCAAATGCGTCTACTTTCCTGCCGTCGCGAAACGAGTGGCGGACGAGATCCGTGACAACCGTATGACCCCTGCCAAAGGGGTAAGTGACGGCGTGTTGACTATCGGAACGCGTGTGGAATTACTCAGGTGGCGTCGCGTGTGCGGCCTGATGTTCGACGAGGTGGCACTGTGAATACACTCGAACAGAACGTGAGTGCGCTTTACGGTCGTCAACTCACAGATGCAGAGAAGCTCACAATAATGCGCATCGCAAAGGTATTAGGGTTGCGAGACGATGATGCTTTCCTGGGAGTAGTAGCCGCGTTGCTGTATTTTGTGCAGCTACATGACGACATTCGGGGAAAGATTGCCGCGACAGTTTCAGATGTTCTAGAAAAGGCTCGGCTGTCCTGCGAAGCTCAGGCTCGGGCCTCAGAAAGGAAAATCGAAGAACATCTGGCAGTGACGGCAGTGGACGTTGCAAAGAGCCTCGCAAAGAACGTGGCTCGACGAGATCTGTTGAAATGGGTGGCAATCTCGTCAGCAACAATTCTTCTGCTCTTTTCCATCGCGGTAGAAGGTTCTTACAGATGGGGGATGCTGTCTGGACGCAACAAAGCCTTATTGGAGGTTCAAGAGGCGAAACTGCTTTTGGAGTGGGCGGCTACACCAGATGGCAAGCAGGCGCATCGTTTGGCATCGGTCGCTGACATCGACCGATTTTCCCGCTGCACTGGCAAAGGTTGGAAAAAGATGGCTGGGTGGTGCTACCCAACGGCGGACGGAGATAATCAGGTACATGGATGGAGACTGCCAGAGTGACGTGACACAGCGTGTTCAAGACAAGCCAAGTATCCGCGCCCAATTCGCACGTAGAAGCGAGCGTATAACCACCAAATGCCGCGCTGATGCGCGGCATTTGGTGATAACTCAAACAGCCCTTGACTAAGTGCTGCTGATTTTACGCACGATTCTTTTCCCGCTGTTTTGCAGCGTCTGCGGCTTTGCATCTTTCGCGGAACAGATCGAGCGAGCTCTTTTCCCCCGGTATCCGCGGTTCGTCGTCGTAGTCTTCCGGTCGCCACAGATCGGTGGGTTCGGTTCCGTCGTCCGATTCCGGTGCTACTCCGGTAACGATGGCCTCGCGATACGCGGCCCAGGCCGATTCGTTGAGGTCGAACCAAAACTGCCTGTTGGGAAAAGCGTCCATCGTAAGCCGCCACTGACCAGCAGCAAGCCCCTCAACTTTGGCGTCCCCAGCTTCTGAATACTCAGTGACCTCAACTGTATCTGCGCTCATGCCCTTGCCCCTTTCATTTTCGTTCTTCGTAAATCATCTCATCCAACCATGGCTGGTGATTGTACGCGGGAAAGCCAAACAGAGCATCTGCCTTTTAAGCAGAGGCTCTGTTGCGGCCGTCGCTTATGCTCAGGTTCGTGCCACCGTCAGAGACGTTCATGAATTGCAAAACGAAGCCCACAATTGCGCCGAAGCCATCCCCGTGCTTTCCTGCATTGACCTCCGCGAGCCACTGCTGATCTTCGGGCGGCAGCTTTTCCAGAACCGGCTTGAACTGCTCGTACTCTTCATGCCCGTCACGATGTGGCCCGGCGAAGCGCTTCATGATTTGCGAAAAGTACCCCGCATCGAGCCCATAGCTGTCGTAGGCGTCCCCGATGGCAGTGTTCAGACGAAGGTCATTGAAGATCTCCGGGTGTCGTTGCACTTCACGCCAAACACGCAGCAACCGTTCATGCGTCGTCCCTTGCGGCATCAAAAACAGGCGATCCCAATGCGGATCTTGCCCGACGGTCAGGGTCATTTCGACCATGAAATTGGCCGCGCGGCGGCCGATACAGATGCCCGCAATCGGCAGACCGGCGCGGAATTCATCGACATCCATATCCGCGAGCGAGATCCGCTGCGGGGCAGAGAAGGGCGACTCCAGTGTGGCTTCATCGTAGCGGACGCGCATACACTCCGACAGCGGCCACAGCCAGTCGTTTAAATCCAAGCCGACCGTGCCCAGCGCCGCACAGAGATACTCCAAGCATACGGTTCCGGCTGTTACCGTGATCGGGTCAGGCCAGCTACATTCCTCAGATTTCAGATCCTGATAGAAAGCGGTGTCGATGAACATCTCGAAAAGTTTGCAGTCCGACCGAATCTTCGCCCACATGGACAGCAAATCAGGGCTTAAATCCTCGCGGCCCTGGGCTCTGCACCAGTGGAGCAGCTCTCGGTTCCAGTCATACACGCTCACGGTCGCAGAGGCCTGAAGCCTCATCGTCGCCGGAGCAATCACGGATTTCGTCGCCATGGACATGCTACCGTCCTGATCGTTTGGAATAGTCCAATTTGGACTATTCCATTTTAGCCTTCAACCTTTCGGTGTGGCATCCAGCAAATCTCAATATCAGCGTGAGTACGCCGCTTTTTTGTGTCAGCTCAAGCAGACACGGGAGCAGGCTGGAATCAGCCAGGTCCAGCTCGCCGCCAGGTTAGGCCAAACCCAATCGGCGGTCAGCAAGATCGAGCGCGGCGAGAGGCGAGTCGATGTCGTGGAGCTGCGAGCCATGTGCAGAGCGCTAGGCACCTCGTTGCCGGCGTTTATCCGCCGCCTTGAACGAGATTGGGAACATTGAAGGAGCACCCAAGTGGATTGCTTGAGAAAAGCAAGGTTGGTGCCGATATGGCTTTCGGATTCTCCACCCCAGATGGTCGCCCTCCGCCTTTCGTCCGGCCCGTAAGTCCAACAAAGGCGACCTCACGAACGACTCTTGTGATTGACCTTGAAACCAGGATTGGGGAGGTGTATTACAATAGTGTAACTACTACACCTTACTGGAGACGAACTGGGGGACGGTTTTAGGGCTCACATGAATGCTCAAATAGAATTCGAAACGTGGGAACAATATGGGCTCGACGGCGTGAGGCGGAATGCGTCGGCACCTGTACGGGGAAACCCGCAACGCGCCGCTAGAATTGAGGGCGAGCACCGACTTTCACCGACGATTCTCGACGACTGCAGGAACTCAGGTGCGATATCTTGGGCGCAGGGGGTCGCTGGTTCGAATCCAGTCGCCCCGACCAATGTTCTCAACAGCTTCCAATCTGCCCAAATCTTGTCTTTTCCGGAGTAGAAACTCAGAAGCTCTCTCCGCCCTTGCTCCTCGGCATATTTTCGTCGATGCTGCGGTGGCCGGCAGTAGAAAACATGAGCCGTGGAAGTCCGGTAACATCGAGGCGCGAATCGCCTTGTCTGCCGTGGACCGCTGAAAAGTGGATGAAAAAGAATGCTGACCCAGCACTGCATTTGTCCGCAACGTTCGCGGGCAAATGCAGTGGCTGGGTCAGCGTGTTGTTATTAGTAGTTCTTGGGCATGGGCCAGCTTGTACCAGTAGGACTGGTCGAAGTCGGAAAGTCGGTGTATGCCTGGCTACAATCGACCACCGTGGACTGCACAAGAGCGGGATCCAGAAATTCCTGAGCGGTACCCGTCACCACAACGCGATTGTTGGGTGAGTTAACGATCGGGTAGTTCACCAGTCCGGTCAAGGTCAGATTGGCGTCCGAAGAGATCAACCCAACGTTCTCGGGCTGCTCGGCCACGACATTGTTCAGCGTCATCACCAGCGGATACTGCGGGTTGTTGACTCCCGCCTGGAATCCTTGCAGCTTCGCATTGGTAACGCCTGAAACGTACATATTGTTCACAAAAATGTCATGGAAATTCGGAATTGCTCCCGTACCGGCCTTGATGCTGTAGTAGGGCGTGAACAACAACGAATTTCCTACATTGCGCATGCAAATGTTGGAGTAGTAGATGTTCATGACCTCGCCACCGCGTGCCTGGTCGGACTTGATACGCAAACCTTCTTCACCGTTGGAGAAACTATTGTCGTAAACGTGCACATTGCGGACACCGGCGTTGGTCTCGGAACCGATCGAGATGCCGTGACCAGCGTAGATGTGGTTGTGGGCGATCACGATTCCCCAAGGAAGCTTGGAATTAACATCGCGCGTTCCGTCAATTCCCGGCAAACCGGAACCGGCGGGACTGGGGTTGTTGCTGCCCTTCAGAGCGATGTCGTCATCACCGGTGCTGATGTAGTTGTAGGCGAAGAAGGCGTTTTTCAGATAGCCGTCGAAGGAGATCTTCGCGGCCGACGCCGTCTTGCTTCCGGTGACAAGTGTGCTCGATTTCGTACTCCCTGACGAACCCGGATCGAAGGCGTCGGTGTTCTTGACGTTCCCGTCAATGCTAGGTCCGCCGGGCTCGGTCGCGGATTCGCCAGCCGTGAAGACATAGCCGTTGTAGAGCGGGTTGCCATTACCGGCGGGGTTCTGGTACGCGGCAAGGGACGGCGTTTGCAACTTGACGCCCCAAACGACAAAGCCATCGATTCCGCTGGGCACAACGTGGAAGTTAGCGCTGTTGTTGAGGGTTATGCGGTACAAGGTCAGATTCTTCGCGTAACTGAAGACCATCATGCGGAAAACCGACTGCGAACCGGCGCCGGTCGTACCGTTCTCGACCATGTTGCCGAGATAGGCCAGATCCCACCAGGTCATATTGCGAGCGGAAGATGTCGTGTCGACAAAGTTGCCGCCGTTGTCGCAGGGAGTCCCGTTTGGAGCCTGAGTCGCGGTTTTGTATGCGGCATAGGTATTCGAGCAGGTCATGTCGACCTTGGTGAGAGGATACAACTTGTTGCTGGTCACGATTTCGCCGTAGCCGCGGCTATCGATGGCTCCGTCGCCCATAATCGCGGAGTTCACCATGTAGCTGCCATTGATCAGGGCCAAGCAGTTGCCTGAACTTCCCGCCTTGGGCGGGTTGTTGGCAGTCGCGGTATTCGCGCAGTAGCTGGCGCCGTTGTTGTAAAGCATTACGTCACGCGAGCCGAAGAGAGTGACGCCCTTGTCGATCCACAACGTCACGCCGGAAGGAAGCGTTAGCGGCCCGCTGATAAAGGCATTTCCACCCTTCCCCGTATTGCTGACGGCGAGTTTAACGGCGAACTTCGACGCCTTGTACTGCGGCTTTGCCAGTTCTTCGGCCGATGCGCCGGAGATGTTTTTGTTCGGAACAGCGGCGGCAACCTGGGTTGCGGTAGCGGTAGCATCAGCGGTCGCGATCGTGGCACCGACTTCGGCGTCGACGGACGCACCACAGGCATCGAGCGCAGCCTGGATACGCGCCTGGTCGGGGTTTACCGTCGCCGGAGCTACAACCCCAGTACCTGCGTTCGACGGATCTGCTTCAGGCGGCAATGCGCCATCCGGACGCGTCACCAACGTATCGGATGCATAAAGGGTTGAACACACTTGAGCGTCGGTTGGCAATACCGGCTCGGGCGGCAGATTGGCGTCGACGTCAGTCGTCGTTCCGACCTGGGCCACCTGAACCGGAGGCGTGTACCTGGTTCCTCCGCATCCCACCAGCATGAGGGAAACGGCCATACACGACAGCAACGCATATAAGAGATTCTTTGTTCTCGAATGATTCTGAGTTTTCATTTCCTAAATCCTTTTCCTTATGTACGGTTGCAAGCCGGCTCGTGACACAGCACGAGGCGGCATAAAATACCTAGGGCAGCACGAAGCGGAAGGACGTCATGACGATATGGTCCTGGCCGCTCGGCGCGCCAGCAACGGCTTGCCATGTGTTCCGGCGCACGAATTCATAGTTCATGCCGTACTTCAAGGTGCCGTAAGGGCCCTTGTAGAACCGGTACCAGAAGCCACCGATCGCCTGGTTGATGTCACGGTTTTGGGCCGTGCAACCCGGAATTCCGGGGGCAGGTACTTCCACTTCGCATTGACCGGCGAACATAAGGGGGCTTCCGTAGCCAACGCCCAATCCGTTTGAATTCACGTAGGCGGCGCGCTGGTAATACTCGTTGCCTTCATAGGCAAACAGGGAAAGGTTTGAGGTGGGGCGGAACTCGAAACCGGCTGACGCATGCAACTGCTTCAGAGGCACCGGGCTTCCGTCCGGATGGATCGTGATGTCGGCTCCGCCGCCGGAGGAGTAACGGCCAATTCCTTCGCCCGCCAAACCCTCGGTGATGAAGTCCAAGTTCTTGGTGATCGGCATCGAAGTGCTCAAGCCAACGCCGGTTCCGTACGCGTTGTAGGTCACTCCGTTCTCGCGCGTTCTAAAGAAACGATAGACTGCTTTGATTTCGTAGTGTCCCCAGCCGGGTTCGAAGGCAGCCTTGGCGATGAGATCCGGGGCCCGATCGGTTGAAAGTCCGGACGAAATACCTGCCACGTAGGGAAGTACGTCGCTGGAAGGAGAGGCGGCGTTGGTGCTGGTCGACAGCCCAAACATGTTGATGGGCAAATTAGTGGTGCTATACGTGGTCTGTGGATTTTCGACTGCGAAGCCAAGCCATGCTTTTTTGCCGAAACCTTTGACGATGCGGAATCCGGTTTGCCGCTCCCACACATGGCCCAGGAGGAATGACCCTTCGATCATATCTCCGGGAGCGCTGTCTTCTTCCCCGGTAGCCATTCCGTCCTTGTGACGGACCATCAGACTCCACATTTGCCCGGCCGTCAAACTCCAGCCATTCTTAAAGTCAGACCTGACCCAAATCTGGCGTTGCCGCGGCGAATAGCTATTTGACTTAATGTCGTTGGCCGGCGTTACACCATACCAGTCGATCTCGTAGAAGCCCGTCAGATCGATATCCTTGTACTGCGTCTTCAACATCATCGAGAGGCGCGACGCGCGAGCGCTGGCGTGAAACTCGCTGAGATTCGCATTGGCGGTGCCGTCAAAGGGTATCGCGCCAAAGTTGCTCCCCATTTCGGCATTTTCATTCCGCGAACGATACACGGTTTCACCCGCAAGAAAGCCGCCCGGAATGATCGCCAGGTTCTTGTAGCGGATAGCCAGTGGGTGCTCGGGTGTATCGGCGGGCACTTTTTTTTCTACCAGTGCAACTTCTTTAATTTCTGGTGTCGCGGAAGCAGCCGGGACGGTTCCTTTTGCCTGTTCAAGCTGTTCCCGGCTCCGTTTCAAAGCTTCTTTGAGATCTTCGATCTGTTGTTGCTGCCCATCCACCTTCTGTTGCAGTGTTTCAAGAGTGTCTTCAAGCCGCTTGAGCTGCTGCTGCGAGTCGGATGAGGTCTGCGCCACAGAAACAGAGGGCAGGCAAGCTGCCGCAACGAGGACGACCAGTCCAAAGACTAATTCGACTTTGGCGCGCTTTTTTTGACTGGCTATCGTTATCAAAGGGTTAACGTGCTTCTTCTGGAAATTCCACATAACCAAATGTTCCTTCTCAGTTTGTAATCAGTGGTTTACCGCATTGACGCTGCCGGTCGTCGTACACGCCGACTCGGCACTTCTGTGTCCGTAAACTTGCTGGCATGGCAGAGCGGAGTGCAATGCTATGCATATCCCTCAATTCACTTGACTTTGGAGCTACTCTGATTATGGAACAGCTGTTTTGCCGAAGCAACGATTCAGTCGGCTTTGGGGTTACCAAAGTAGTACATTTGCGTAAAGAAGTGTCAAGACGAGGTCCGGTTGATACACGACATCTGAGCTGTAATAGTGAAACTCCGCTCAACCAGTGCGCAAGGGCTCGGGCAGTTTTAAAGAGAGATTGCCCGCTCGCTCCAGATCTGAAATTCGCGGTGCTTGTGAATCTCCGCCCAAACTTCTTTTCCGCCCGCGACTTTACGCATGGTTTCGAAAACCCGCGCGCCTACTTGCTCGATGGTCTCGGTTCCATCAATGATCCCACCGGCGTTGAGACAGATGTCATTGCGCATTCGTTCGAACAGACTCGTGTTGGAAGCGAGTTTAATAACCGGCGCAATAGCATTCCCAATGGTTGTTCCCAATCCTGTAGTGAAAACTATCAACTGTGCGCCAGCTCCAACCAAACCGGGCGTTGACTCCTGGTCGTAACCAGGACCCTGCATGAGCCAGACACCGCGTCCCTTGGGATGTTCGGCATATTCCACGACACCCTCGATCCGCGATGAACCGGCTTTCGCGATTGCTCCTAGCGACTTGATGGTGATGTTCAATAATCCTGAGTTGACGTTGCCCGGGCTCGGATTTTCAGCCAGGTTGGCCCCGACCTTTCCCGCATAGTCTTTGTACCAGTCCACCATCCTGTAAATAGCTCTAGCTGTGTCGCCATCTTTTGCCCGCCGCGCCAGGATATGTTCTGCTCCACAGAATTCGGGCACTTCCGTCATCAGCACCGTGCCACCGCATGCAACCAGCAGATCAGCCGCGCACCCAAGCGCCGGATTCGCCGATATGCCGGACAACGAATCCGAGCCGCCACACTTCACGCCAAGAACCAACTCGCTCAATGGCGCTTCTTCCCTGCTTGCGCGATCCACTTCCTGCAACATGCTTTTCACTGCTTTAAGACCTTGCGCGATCGCCTGTTGCGTCCCGCCTGCGCTCTGAACGCTGATTCTCGTCACCGGCTTTTGCAGCCCGGTGCTTCGCGCCGAAAGGTATTGCTCCAGGACGTTGAGGTTAGTCTTTTCACAGCCAAGTTCGATAAGGACGACGCCGCCCACATTCGGGTGTGCGGCATAGTTGGCGAGCATCCGCATGATGATGTCGATATTGCTGCCGCCCTGACACCCACAACCCTTGTTGTGCGGAATCGCCACCACACCATCCACGTTCGGGTATTTGTCGCGGCTGTGGAGCGTGAACTCGGCAATCGATGCAATCTGTGCGGCCTCATGACTGGCGCACATGCTCGTGGGAATAACTAGAATGTGGTTTCGTACGCCGACCCTGCCGTCAGGCCGGCGATATCCCTGAAAAGTGGGAATCTCTGACAATACTTTGTTATGGATCTGGAGTGATGCCATTTCGCTTGGCAATTGGCGCACAAGCGGCACCTCATTACTCATGTTCCGCTGACAAACCCATTCACCTTTCAGAATGCCCAATGAAGTGCCGATGGGTTGGCCATATTGCAGAACAAACTCGCCCGCTGGAATATCCTGTATCGCAAAGCGATGTCCAGGCGGAACTGCGTCTTTAATAGTTACCGTCTGCCCGGAATCAAGCACAATCTCCAGACCGCCGCGAAACGGCTTTTTAACAACGGCAACATTGTCGTTGGGGTTGACGACAATCGCGTTAGTTGGCGACGAGTTCATTTCCTTAGCTCTTTCCTGGCCCGTACCAACGACAGACTGCAATCGCGAAACCGGCAAGCCCGGCATAAAACATGCCGGGCTTGCGGTGAATGGCAGATCAGCGCCGCCTCTTTGTTCGTCTCGCTCGGTAGGCTTTAGGTCATCCTTAACTGCGAGCCGCCGAAGCTTGCTCCGTGAGGAAGATCGGCTTGATGTGCCGGTCATACAAGTTCCCGGTCACGTTGCGTGAAATCGACTCTTCGCAAGCTTCCAACTGCTCCAGGTAACGAGCGCCGAGTTTCGCCGCGACCTTGTAGCCCACGTGGATCAGTTGACGGAAGCTGAGGTTGTAATCGGGACACTTCTGGTTATGACGCAGCGTGTTGACGTACAGCTCGGAAGTCCAGCGGTTCACGACGGACGGATCAGGCAGCTGGGCCGGGTCTATATCAATGACACTCGCATAGGGTGCGCACAGTTCGGCCTGGTGCGCGAACGCTTCGGCGTAAATCTCTTTCGCTACCTTGAGTCCCTCGCCCCCGTGCTCGGCCAGTCCGATACACTCTTCGAGCCAGGTCGTGCCGGCGGTCTTCACGTGGACCCCGGTGCCGAAATCTTGCAGCGCACGATGAATGGCCGGATAGATGGAAAACTTGTCGCTTCCAGAGTGAATGCTGAGTTTCAACTCCTCGGGCAGACCGTAGGTCTTTACGGCGTGCGCGATCACCGCGATATCGCTGCGGAACTCGGCTTCAAACTGTACCGGATCGCCCACGTAATCTACGCCCTTGTTAAAGCGGCCGGTGAACTTGGGGGCAATCGTCTGCGCCGGAACACCTTCATCGGCCAAGGCTGCCAGGATCGCCAGCAATTCAGCCGGGACCTGCGGAGTATCGGTTTCGTCCATCGATACTTCAGTGACAAACTTACCCTTGCCCTTGGCGGCTTCAATGTGCCGATAGATACGGCCAGCTTCCTTTACCGCAAACAGATACTTGTTCGCGATCATCTTCAACTGGTCGGACGACATCTTGATGGGATGGTCGAGGCCCGGCAGTTCGATTGGCTTGAGCAGTTCGGGATGGCGCGCTACAAAACCATCGACGTCGCTCGCATTCGTGGGCTTGCCGATGTAGTCGGCAACATCGAGCGTGAAGAAATCCGAGGAGACGAGGAATCCGTCAACGGTGCCGCCGTTGATATGGTCCGCGTCGACGTGCCACGGCTTAGTCCAGCCGAGTTCCTTGACTGCGGCCTCAGCGGCGGCGAGAACGCTGGCCGGCTTGGAGCCGACAATCGTATGTTCACGGTTGGACTTGTTCCAAACCGGGACGATCTCGATTCCGTGTTCTACAGCCATCATGCAGGCACGCAACTGGGCCTTTGCCTGGTGAGCAAAACGGTCGCCAACACCAAGCGAATACTTGGAAAGACGAATGCAGGATTCGGACGGAATCGTTGTCATCTGTGAAATGTCTCCATTTAGTGAATCTGTGATCGCCGGTATTACCGACGTCATTTGTGAAATTCTTACTCTCGAGCGATTTAATGGTAATTCAAGACCATTAGTAATTTAATTGTTAATTTGAGACCGGCTCCATAACAGCACGGACGCCGTCGGAGCAGACCAGCCATTCCCGGCCTGAATAGTCCTGAAAAAAAACGGGGCCGGATGGCCCCGCTAGATCAAATCAAATCAACCGCAAATTCGTGTTAGAACGAGCAAGCGGGTACGCTTCCGTTGCTGCTAAACGGGAAAGTTGTTACCGAGGGGCCGCTCGGAATGACGTTCGAGTTATCGAATCCAACCGTGGCAAACGACGCCGAACTCTGGGTCGTGACGTCCAAAGATACGTTAGCGAGCCACAAGGTCATTAAGTGGTTGGCGTCATATCCGTTGTACTGCGAGTAAGCGCCCGATACCGAGTTCTGGCTATAGACTCCGTCAATGACGATATTTGTGAACCACGGGATGCCAGGCGAACCACTGCAGGTGCCATAGGCCGGATTCATCTGGATCAGGTGCTTGGCCCCCGTTATGCAGGTATTGAGATAGGTGACCCTGTCCACGCTGCCGCCGCAGGTAGGATCTGTCTTGATGCGGATGGCATTATTGTCCGTGGCGTTGTTTCCAAACTCGTCCTGGCCATACACGTAGTTGTTCTGGAACAGCACGTTACTGACGCCATTAAAGGTCTGGCTTCCGACGGAGAATCCGTGGGAGCCATGGATGCTCGTGTTTTCGACGGTGATGTTGGTGGCAGCCGAGGCGTTTGTCTTGATCGCGACGCCATCATCCCCGCACGACAGGTAGGATTTGTTTACGGTGACGTTGGTGCTGCTGTCGATATCGATACAGTCGGCATTCGACACGGTCGCCGCGGTATTTACCGTCACCCCCCAGACGGTAGCACCATTTGCGCTCTTAACGTAGATCGACGGATATCCCGAATGATTGATGATCAGGTTGTATATAACCAGATTGCTGTGCGGATTGACCGTGCTGATGACCCGGTTTCCGGTACTGACGGTGGCGTTTCCATCGATCACTCCCGGCCCATAAATGCCAATATTGCTGGCGCCGCTGGCTACACTGATAAATTGCGACGCGCTGTACGTGCTGGCAAGCAGAGTTACATCGGAGTTGATGACCAGCGACTGATTCGAACCCATCACAAACGAGGTCGCCCGGAAGTAGTTATTGGAACCGGACGACTGCAAGACCACCGCTCCTACTCCCGCACAACTGCTCAATGCTGAAGTGAGCTGGCCGGTTTGGTCGGGACCAGAAGAAGATGTCCCCAGCGCAGAGAGCGTAGTGCAGGTTGACGGGAGCGTAGGCTCGGTCACCGTGCGAGTATCACCAGTCGCGTACGTCGGCGGAATCGGCGTCGGCGTCGGAGTCGGTGTCGGTGTCGGCGTTGGCGTTGGTGTTGGTGTTGGTGTTGGCGTTGGCGTCGGTGTCGGTGTTGGTGTTGGTGTTGGCGTTGGCGTTCGGTGTCTGGTGTTGGGAGTTGGCGTGGGTGTTGGTGTCGGCGTAGGTGTAGGCGTCGGCGTTGGTGTAGGCGTCGGTGTCGGTGTAGGCGTCGGTGTCGGTGTGGGCGTCGGTGTCGGAGTCGGCGTAGGCGTAGGCGTAGGCGTCGGTGTTGGAGTCGGTGTTGGTGTTGGTGTGACCGACGACGTATTGCCGCCGCCGCAACCAACGATAGCAAAACTGGCAACCAAAACTAGAATAATCGTCCAGCGTTTTCTCATAGACCGCACCGATCCCCTTACGGTTTCAAACCAGAACCGTATCCAAATTGTTGATGTAGCCGGAGCAACAGCTTACCTTCGCGCATCAACTATTTCAATTCCAAAAATTGGCTGGATAATACGGACAGAGTTTCAACCCGCCTGGGACCGTCCATAGCTGAGAAATGCGACATAAAAGCTGTTGGTCAACGCGACAGGTCACTGCGAGAGTAAAGAACCAAGACGACGCCTGGGCGGAGATCGTAGGAACCGACCCGAGTGTACCGGTTGCCCAGCACCGATTGCAGTTCCGCTTCCTGAGAGCTCTCGCCGATAACCATTGGCTCCTGCGTGGGGACGACTTTACCCCAGTACCCGGCGCGCCTGTAATCTCGCAAGTACCAGGGCAGCGGCCAATGATCCGGCGACGCAATGGTGATTCCGGTATCGGTTCCCGTGCCGTTTTGTGTCGAAATCGCGTCCACCTGCCGGATGAGGTCCAGGAAGCCCCGACGGGTATGGGCATAGACGTACGGGATGGAATCATCGTCATAGCGGAAGAAGTTGAAATCGATGGCATGAAATATCGAGGGGAGACAAATCGCAAACAGCGGCAGCGCCAGGACGGCTCGCACCCGCGTTCGCGAAGGGTTCCAAGCCAGGTTCCAAAGCTGTCCGACACCGTATCCGCCGACCAACGCCAACGGCAAACTGATATTCAGAATCAGCCACGGCGTCTTATAAGGAACAATCGAATACGCGGTCAGAATACCCACCGACCACAGTGCCGCGAACAAAACGAAGCGTCTTAGCCCTCGATACAGCGCCACGGCAATACCGGTGAGCCCCAGCCAAAGTGAGGGCCACTCTTCTTTTTCGAGCCAAGCCAGACACGTGAGGCGATCATGGGTGTGGGCACTGGTTCCTGTCTTGGTCCACAGCTGAAAGGCGGCGAAGGAATCAACGACGCCTTTGGGGAAGTTTGCTCCGAAGGAGGAATAGAGCAGCACATATACGGCCGCAAACAGAGTGGCGGCGGAACATAACCAGAAGATCAGCCGGTCACTTCCAACGACACGGAGAGCAAGAGGAACGTCCAGGCCAGAGGCTTTCCCCGAATCCTGCTCGCCGCGCGTTCCGCGCCATCGTTCCGGAAGACGAAAATAGGCCGCAGTCAGTATCCACGCCACAATCAAAGTGATTGCCGACAACACGGCAGTCTCCTTGGTGGCAAACAGCATTGCGGCTGACGCGGCGGCTAGCATCAGGTACCGCGCGCGTGCGGTTTCGTAATACCGAAGCACGGCCACGACGATCCCCAAGGTAAAAAAGACCAGGAGCATCTCATGGATGAAATAGCGCGAGAAGTAAATCATGCCGGGGGAGAACGCCACGAGGACCGCGGCTACCAGCGTGCCGACGTCGCCCAGGTAGCGCCGCAACTGCAGGATCAGCCATACCGTGGCCGTACCGAAGATCGCCGGCACAGAGCGAATTGCAAACGTGCTTAGCCCGGCTCGCCCGAAGAAAACCGCGTTCAGGGTGGTGGTCACCAGGGCCATGTAGTACAGCGTAGGACCGTGATAATTGGCCGGATCGTAGTGGTACGTCGCGCCCCGGAACATCGCCGTCAGAAATGATCCGTTCACGCCTTCGTCATGGTGCAATGGAACCAGGGGAAGCCGGTAAAAGCGCAGTACGGCGGCTATGAGCACAATCGTCCACCCAGCCAGTTGCCATTTTCTAGCCCCAAGAAACGACGAAATTTTCGCTCCCGGCCCAATCGACTTTTCTGAAACCCGCTTTCGCTCGACAGTATTCACCGCGAAGCCTCGACTTTGTAGACACGATACCCGCCGGCTTGTGCCGCCACCGGAAATTGGTTCCAAAAGGCGTCGCTTACCGCCAAACTCGTTCGTTCCTGGGGACCTACCATTACGTAATCAATCCGGTATTGCCGGATGAGGGCCATGGCCTGTGACGAACCGGCGTAGATCTCGCGGATGTCGTTTTCGCGCCGGGCAGAGTCTAATCCTCGAGACCACGCCTGTCCCGGGTAGCCAAGAAGAGAACGCCTGCCTGTCAGAAACACGGGAGGATTGTAGACCGCGGCATGGAGTACAACCGCTTGCGGCTCCGTGCGTTCGACGATCTGCTGTGCAACAGCAATGCCGCCGGAATCGAATTCCCGGTTCTCTTCCGCACCGCTCAGCACCCGGGTCACGTCCAATGCGCCAGCAAGTGTCAGCGAAACCAGCAGGCCTGCTGCGGCGTAACGTAGTTTTCCATGTCTTTTCAACCAGACCGCCAACAGCAGTGCGACCAAAGGAATCGAGGCCACGTACCAATAAATCAAAACCTTTATGTTGTCCCATCCCCAGGGCGCGAACTTCACCAGGTTGGGCGCGATAAAGCATATGGAGAACGGCAGATAAAAACGCAGTGCGGACGGCGAAACAAGAGCGCGCTCCCGCTGCCGCCATAGGATCGCCGCCAGCAGCAAAGGGATAAACGCCCCAGTGTTGACGAACCAAAACCAGAGGGCATTGCTCTGGCCGTGATCCCAGCCGATATACCAACCGAAGAACGTCCGGAAATTGATCCCGGTGCCCTGGCTTCCCCACCACAACTCGGGTGCGGCAATGAGCAGTGCCGGCGCAAAGAACGCCGCCCAGCGCCATGTCGGGAGCAACAGCACAAGACAGGCCGCGACCAGCATGACCACCATGAAGGTATGCGCATGGATCAGCGGCAACAGACCTGTCACGAACCCGGCAGCCAACATCGACCGGAGTGCCTCGGATTGGCGTGATCCGATCAGTGTGTCGCCCTTTGTAACCTGGCCGTTCAGGCTCTGCCACCAGAGTATGAAAATCACAATCGCCAACGGCATTCCCAGCAGTATGCTGCGCTGAGGAATGAAGAGTGTTGTGAACGAATTCCCCCATCGTAAGAGGGCATCGCCCCCTATCGTGTATCCGCGAGGCAGATGCCTCAGTACTCCCAAGAGGCCGGAATCACTGCTACGCAGGTCCTGAAACAGGAGCCACCAGCCCAAGCCTCCGCTGAATAGAAGCAGCGGCGGAGCCAGCCAACCCGCCAGGCGTTCACCAGTCATCTGCAAAGTCCAGTAGTGCAGCAGGCCCAGCAACGCCATCCCAAGCAACACGCTTTCCATCCACATGGCGGCCATCACGGACGCTCCTGCCTGTGTCAGCATCGCCGCAAGAAAATCGACCAGGAAGGGATAGGCGAAGCGCACGCCGGTAAAGCCCGGATCTTGTGGTGGAAAGTTGTGGCCGTGCACAAAGCTGGAGATTATTTGCAAGTGGAAGGGCAAATCCCCCAGATTGTTGGCTACGCCCGTGCAAATACCGCCTTGGCCCCAATAGACGGCTTTGGCGAAAACGGCCCCGAGCAGGATTGCGGCAGCCAGGTAAAATGCAATCGCGCCGGCATTCCTTTTTGCCCCACACCGGACTGCTCTCCTCATTCCGCACACGCTCGCGGCGAGGTCTCCCCCTATTTGCTGGCAATAGGCACGCGCGACTGCCACGGCCAAGCCCGTCAGTAAAACGAGCGGAATCCAAACCGCCGCCAGGCTCAGGAATCCTGGCACTGAAGCACCCAGGAAACCGAAGGTCGCAACCAAGGCAAACCCGGTGCAAGTCCCAGCGCAAAGGCGAACCGCGACCGGCATGTTTTTAGCGTACAGATACGTAAGGACGGCGCCATCGAGAACCGCGATCAGAATGTACAGAACTGCTCCGGAATTTCCCATGGGGGCGGTCCTTGGCCACTACAGAATGAATCGAACACGCATTTCAGACAAATGGGGAGTCGCAGCACCGGTTTCTTCCTGGTGCCTTCGTTGTCGCACACAAACACACAGACTGTCGCTTTTTCAGGACTGCTGGCGCCCAGACTAGCACAAGACAGACCGGCGAACGAAGCCGATATCTCATGCTCACCGCGGTCGCACTACAGTTATTAATTCCTCGTCGGCGCATCTTTTTCGAGACTTCGACTTTGACAGGTGCTACTCTGGTTGCCGCATTTGCCCAACAATTTAGGACTCGGTAAAACCCGGTAGAACACGAAGGGGTTCGTCATGAGATTTGATCTTCGTAAGACTTTGGTAGTAGCATCCTTGGCTTTTATCGGAATTCTTGTCGCGTGTGGCACTAGCAACACGATCCCCCATAAGGCTCAACTTTCACTCTCGTCTTCGAGCACGACCTACGTGGCTAAAGTTGGCGGTGTACCCGCTCTAATAGTCGTGAAGGCTACCAAGAGTGACGGGACCCCCGACACCTTTACAGCGACATCCAGTAGTGCTGCCGTGGCAACCGCATCGGTGAGCGGCAGCGAGGTGCTCATCACCCCGGTTGCGCCGGGTACCGCCAATATTGTGATTACCAGTGGCTCGGACGCCTCGGTTACAAGCACGATCGCGGTAACGATTACAGGGCCGGCAACACTGACGCTGTCACCTTCGAGCCTGACCTACGCGGCCAAGGTTGGCGATGCGGCCTCTACCGTGACAGTAACGGCCACCAAGGGGGACGGAACCGCCGACACCTTCACTGTGTCATCCAGCAATTCAGCCGTCGTAACTGCCACGGCCAGCGGCAACACCGTGACCATCACTCCCGTGGCGGTGGGTACCGCCAGCATAGTTTTCACCAGTGGTTCAGATAACACGGTCACAAAGACCATCGCGGCGACCATCTCGCCCGCGCCGCCAGCTACACTGACGCTGTCCCCTTCGAGCCTGACCTACGCGGCTAAGGCTGGTGATGCGGCCTACACCGTGACAGTAACCGCCAACAAGAGCAACGGGACTACTGATACCTTCACCGTGTCGTCCAGTAATTCAGCCGTTGCGACCGCCACGGCCAGCGGCAACGTGGTGACCATCACGCCAGTCGGAGCAGGCACCGCCAATATCGTGTTTACCAGTGGTTCGGATAACACGGTCACGAAAACCATTGCGGCAACCATCTCGCCCGCGCCACCAGCGACACTGACGCTTGCGCCTGCGAGCCTGACCTACGTCGCCCAGGCTGGCGATGCGGCCTACTCCGTGACAGTAACCGCCAACAAGAGCAACGGGACTACTGATACCTTCACCGTGTCGTCCAGTAATTCAGCCGTTGTAACTGCCACGGCCAGCGGCAACGTGGTGACCATCACGCCAGTCGGAGCAGGCACCGCCAATATCGTGTTTACCAGTGGTTCGGATAACACGGTCACGAAAACCATTGCGGCAACCATCTCGCCGGCACCGCCGGCAACACTGACGCTTTCGCCTGCGGATTTGACCTACGCGGCTAAGGTTGGTGACGCAGCCTATACCGTGACAGTAACCGCCAACAAGAGCAACGGGACTACTGATACCTTCACCGTCTCGTCCAGTAATTCAGCCGTTGTAACCGCCACGGCCAGCGGCAACGTAGTGACTATCACCCCGGTTGGGATAGGCACCGCCAATGTCGTGTTTACCAGTGGTTCAGATAACACGGTCACGAAAACCATTGCGGCAAACATCTCGCTGACGCCACCGGCTACACTGTCGCTTGCGCCTTCAAGCCTGACCTACGCGGCCCAGGTTGGTGATGCGGCCTACACCGTGAAGTAACCGCCACCAAGAGCAACGGGACTGCCGATACCTTCAGCGTGTCATCCAGCAATACCGCGGTCGTAACTGCCACGGCCAGCGGCAACGTGGTGACCATCACGCCAGTCGGAGCAGGCGCCGCCAATATCGTGTTCACCAGTGGTTCAGATAACACGGTCACGAAAACGATTGCGGCAACTATCACGGTGCCGGTGCAACTTTCATTGTTGCCCGCCGGCCTGACCTACACGGCATTAGCTGGTGACACGCCCTATAGCGTGACCGTAACGGCCACCAAGAGCAACGGAAGTGCCGACACCTTCACTGTGTCATCCAGCAATACTGCCGTAGTGACCGCCACGGCCAGCGGCAATGTGGTGACCATCACTCCAGTTGGGGTAGGCGCCGCCAACATCGTGTTTACCAGTGGCTCAGATAACACGGTGACGCAAACGATCGCGGCAACAATTTCAGTGCCGGTGCAACTGACGCTGTCGCCCGCCACCCTGACCTACACGGCTGCCGCCGGTGACGCGCCCTATAACGTGACGATAACGGCCACCAAGCGTGACGGGACCGCCGATACTTTCACCGTGTCATCCGACAATACCGGCGTGGCAACCGCCTCGGCGACCGGCAACGTGGTGACCATCACCCCGGTTGGAGCGGGTACCGCCAATATCGTGTTTACCAGTGATTCAGATCCGACGGTCACGCGCACGCTGGTGGCAACCATCTCGGCGCCGCCGCCAAAAATTTCTGGTTGCGACGGAACAGAGTATTTCTGTGACGACTTCCAGTCGGGAAATAGCAACAACTGGACTCTGACTCCGGGGACGGGTGCTTCTTTTGCTGTAGTCCCGGAACCAGGCAACACGAGCAACAATGTGTTGCAATACACCGCCGGCAGCGCGGGCGGGGTAATTGCTCTTATTAACGATTCGGTGTGGAACACGGCGATGGCCAGCGTCGCCAACCCGGGCGACTACTACGTCGAGGCCCGCATTATGCCGCAAACCAACGGCACCACGAGCAACAAGCAGTTGTACTTGCTCGGCCGTTACCAGGATGCGACCGACTGGTACATGGGTGGCTTGAATCTGCAGACGAGCACCCCCACCAAGGTTGAGGCGGGGTGGGATCTGGCCTCTACGATCACCAAAAAGATCGCGGTGGCCCAAGTCTCGCCGCCTAATGTCGTTATGGGCACTCAAGGCCAGCCAAACGGGCAGTGGCATACCGTGCGCCTTGAACTGATCGGTGGGGTCGAGACGGTCTATATGGACAGTGCAAAGATTGGCTCGTACACGATCGCTGGGACCGATCCGAATTTCACGTCCGGCAAGATCGGGCTGTGGACCGCCAATAAGTCTTTCCTGATTGACGACATCCGTGTCGGCGATCCGTCCGTCAAACCGGTACAACTTACTCTTTCATCGGGACTGACTTATACGGCAGAACAAGGCGATGCGCCCTACACCGTGACCGTAACCGCCATAAAGAGTGACGGAGTCACGCCCGACACATTTACCGTGACATCGAGCAATTCAACCGTCGTAACCGCCACGGCAATCGGCAATACGGTGACCCTCTCCCCGGTTGGGGTGGGTGCCGCCAACATTGTGTTTACCAGCGGTTCCAGCCCCAGTCTGACGCGCACGATTGCAGCAACGGTTACGAACAGCTTCGTGATGCCCACTGCCTCTTACGATCTGACCGGCAAGACCACGCCGGTGACAGGTGAACCGGCCGCATACATGGATGGCAAGCTAGTGCTTACCTTCGATGCACCGCCTACGCTCGGTACCACCGGCAGCATCCGCATCTTAAAGAGCAGCGATGATTCCATCGTCGACGTCATCAAGATGGCCGGCGACACGGATAGCATCGGTGCCGGCTATTCAACCAATGCGCGTGGCGTGGCTGACACTCCGGTCTGGGTTTCCGGCAACAACCTGGTCATCGCGCCGCACCAGTACAGGATGGCCTACGGCACCGCCTACTACGTGGCGATTGCCAACGGCGCCGTCACCGGTACGCTGTCCGGACAGACCTTCGTTGGAATGGGCAAGGCTAGCGGTCAGCCCAGCTGGTCTTTCACAACCAAAGCCGCTCCCGCAACGAACCTGACGACGCTGACGGTGGCTACCACCGGCACCGCCGATTTCCGGTCCGTACAAGGGGCGCTTAACTATGTGATGGCGAATGTCCCAACCACCACGCCGGCTACCATCAACGTCATGGACGGCACCTACCAGGAACTGCTCTTCCTTCGCGGCAACAGCAATGTCACGATCAAGGGACAGAGCCGTACCGGCACGATCATTCAGTACAACAACTATGACGCGCTCAACACCGGATCAGGCTCTAGTTCTGCCGGCATACCCTCCTCCTTTGGCGGACGCTCTGTCTTCCTGGCCGAGAACGCCGATATGCTGACGCTCGATACGCTGACATTCAAGAACACCCATCTGCGCTCGACTCCGGGAGCTGCCCAGGCCGAGACAATCTACTACAACAACGACACAGGCCACCTGATCGCCAAGAATGCTGAGTTCTATAGCGAGCAGGATACCCTGCAACTGAAGGGCTACAACTGGTTCTATAACACCCTGATCTCGGGGAACGTAGACTTCATCTGGGGCAATAACCGGACTTCGCTTTTCGAGAACAGTGAAATCCGCATGATAGGAGACTCGTCGTCGGCAGTTCCTTCCGGCGGTTACTACCTCCAAGCACGGACAGTAACCGGAGAAAGAGGCTTCTTCTTCCTGAATGACACGCTAACCAATGGACCGGGGCCGAACGGCAACACGGTCGCCACCGGCGCCGGTGCATCGAGCTATTTAGCGCGTGCGGCGGCCGGTTCGTGGGTTGACAACGTCCTCTACATCAATTGCAAAATGGACACCCATATAGCCCCAGTGGGATGGGCCGCCAACATCGCCGGCAATCCTGTGCCGAACCCGGCTACCGCCGACTTGGCCGATGGTTGGCGAGAGTTTGGCAGCATGGACCTGTCGGGGAACCCGCTCGACCTGTCAAACCGCTCGACCAATAGCTACAATGGGATTTCACAAGCCCAGATCGACGCGAACTATGGTACCCGCGCGTTGATCTTCTCGAACATTGGCTGGAATCCGCAGCCCTAACCTGAGATCGTCCGGAGGCAACGCTTCCGGACGATCCTGCAAGTGGACGAAGAATGCCATCGCGAAGGCGAGGGCCCAAACTGCTGACGAACCCACCCATTTTCGGGTGGGTTCGTTGTTATTGGACGAGTTACCAGATTGGTACTGCTAAACGCCAATCCCGCAGTTCAAGGCGACCGCCAAGCTGGGGGGGCCTGAGTGGCGCGATGCCACCAGCCTCATAGAGCGATTTTGTGCGCAGGAGGGGAGTAGAGACTCAAAAGCGCTCCCCCCCGCCCCTTGCTCCTCCTGGTCGCGATGACCGCTCGCGGCGGCCTCCAGGCCGGACACTTCAGCATTCCAGCCATGTTTGCCTTCGTGCCGTTGATGGTGTGCGTATGGATGGCTCGGCGAATGCCAGGGCACGCTCGCAATCCCCAGTTTGTCGTGCTCGAGTCTGAGCTGCCTCCAGCTCTAATCCAGCCTCTTGAGGTCCTTTTTCGCCCCGTCGAGAGATGAATCCAGGTATACGGAAATCTCAAGCTCCTTCAGAGCGGCACTCTCACGGCCTTCTTTCTCCAACACGTTCCCGAGGCGCCAATGAGCAATAGCCATGGTAGGCTCAAGCCCCTCGCTGGGCTGGTTCAAGTAATGTCGAAGGTATTCTTCCGCTCGCGTCAACTGCGATCCAATATTGCGATCAAGGATGGTTTGCGCGGCGATGAACTCCGCTGCAAGGTCGTCGGGCACGGCGGCGCGGGCGCGTTTCAGTTCGGCGTCCAAATCGGCCCACCGTGCCGTTGTGACGTACACGGAGGCGAGCAATCGGTAGGCGGAAATGCGCGACGGATCCAAAGCTAGTGCTATCTTGGCCTCCTCTTCGGCCCCTCTCAAGTTGTCACCGCCGGCCGCCAGAAGGCAGCCGCTCAGGCCGACATGCGCCGCGTAGCTGTTCGGATTTGCGGCCACAGCCTGCTTCCAGTCTGCCAGAACAGCGGCGAGACCCTGTGCCTTATCAGCCGCAGTCGCATCCAACTCAGCCTTTAACGCATAGCCGCGGGTGGCGTCCAACTGCACGAGTTTATCCACCGTCTGGTGGGCTTTGGCTTTGTCCCCACCAGCGATTGACGGGGCGTACCAATAAAACCTCGCCAGAGCTTCGTGCGCATAAAGATTATTTGGGTCGAGCTGCAAAGTGCGATCCGCTTCCTTGCGAAAACGCCGAGCCAAGCTCAGCTTTTCGAGGGTTCCGATTTTGCTGCTCGCCAGCTTAGCTCCCAAGATATTTAGCAGTTGCGCATGAGCGGCCGCGCTTCCATCGGCGGCGCGCACTGCCCTTTCGGCGGTGGTGGTCGAAGCGTCCAATTGGCCGAACGCCCACTGGATGGTTGATAGAGCAACTAAAGCGCTTATGTCCTGCGGATGCTTTTCAAGCGCCGCCTCCACCAAAGGCTTCGCCCTGCCGTAATGCCCTTCCGCAATCAGCTTGTCCGCTGCGGATTGCTGACACCACGCCGGTATGAGAAGCAACAGTGAAACGCAGGCGATAGCACCCACTCGCTTGCAAGTGCGAAACGGCAATTGGTCTCCTAGGTTCGGAACTCCACGGTCATTGGCACGAGTTTATAGACAGTTCTTGAACGTAACGTTAAAGAACAGACAGCCAGTGCTGAGCAGGTAGTGGCCACCAAGAGCAGTTAGATGCTACCCGCGACAGGCGATATGACCGCTAGATGTCGTAGTAACTAGTTCGATGACCGCAAGATTCACACCATCTCAACATTCATTTCATCTCTGCTTCACCACTCCCGGTGCATATTGCCTATAAGGACGGTAGTTTTAAGGAGGGCGAGTGGAAAGGCGCGTGTCTTATCTATGGAAAGAGCCGAGGGCGGCCGCTGGCTATAAATCAGCAGTCTCTCTGCATGGGCATACGAACCACTCTAAAGAAGGCCTCTACTTTATCAGTGACTATGCCAAGGATGTGGCGCCGCTTCGCTGGGCCCTCGCACGGGAAGAGAGACGGGCTAAGCGCAAGGGCGGTGTCCGCGTTGATTTCGCGAATAGTTACTGGGTTCCTCCCCTTTCCGCACGCACGGCTTACGAACTTGAGACGAGGCAGATCGCCGATAGCCTGCACCTTGCAAGCATGGTATCTCTCACCGATCACGAGACGATCGACGGAGCCATGCTGTTGAAAATGCTGCCGGAATCAGCGCATATTCCAGTCTCGCTTGAGTGGAGTGTCCCTCACAATGGCACTGAACTTCATCTTGGGGTACACAACCTTCCGCCCAAGTCGGCGCCTGCCATAGTCAAAGACCTTAACGACTACACGGCGCGGCCTAGTTGCGCAATGTTGCATGAGCTGCTGATTAAGCTCCACAAAATGCGCGAGGTGCTGATCGTCCTTAATCATCCGATGTGGGATTTGTGCAGGGTAGGCGAACGGCATCACAGGCAGGCAGCATCAAACTTCATGGCCATTTTCGGCCAGTATATTCACGCGTTCGAGTTGGGCGGACTTCGAAGCTGGGACGAGAACCAAAGGGTCGTAGATATGGCTGCCGGCTGGAACCAGCCTGTCATCTCGGGCGGAGACCGTCATGGATATGAGCCGAACGCTTGTGTGAACCTCACAAAGGCTGCTACGTTCGAGGAGTTCGTCGATGAAATCCGTCATAGGCAGAGCCACGTGTTGTTCATGCCGCAGTACGCAGAGCCCCTGGCGCTTCGAATCGTGCGAGTGATCAACGATGCCGTGCGACATTATCCCGAAAGCTCTCTCGGAGCGAAATGGGACGACCGCGTCTATCACCCGGACCGCGAAGGCATTGCCCGGCCGATTTCTGCAATATGGGAGAAACCGCCTTCTTATATTGGTGCCGTTTTATCCGCCTTTCGACTGTTCGAAAGTACGCCCATACAGCGCGCGGCTCAGGCATTCAAACAACCCGAACAGCAACTGCGCCTGACGTGGAGTGGTGAGGTCCTATTGTGAAACGTACTTTGCGAGTGGCGCTGTTTGCGTGCGCGTACAATGAAATCGACGGCGTTGCAAATACGTGCCATCAGTTCGAAGAGTTTGCCAAGCGACGCGAACTGCCTTTCCTCAACATACACGGCGGATTCGATCACTTCGCGAAGGTTGACGGGTCGGTCGTCAGTCACGAGTTTCAGCGTCGCTGGCCCAAGTTTCCAGTCGACAAGAAGCACGAATATGACTTGGGCTTTTGGCGATACTACCGGAACATTGCGTCCACCGTTCGCGACTTCAAGCCGGACGTGCTCCACATTACCGGCCCAAGCGATGTCGGGCAGATGGGCGCCCTGATTGCTCACAAGTTGCACATCCCTTTGGTGGCGTCCTGGCATACGAACGTTCACGAGTACGCTGAGCGACGTTTTCTAAACACGGCCACTCTGATTCCGGAAAAGCTAAGGAGCGCAGCCGGAGCGGGTATTCGGGACCTGAGTTTTCAATTGACCGCTCGCTTTTACCGTGTCGCCCGCGAACTGTTTGCGCCGAATCCCGAGCTCGTGAGCGCTTTGGGAAACGTCACCGGCAAGCAATGCCATATCATGTCGCGCGGAGTTGACGCGAACCTGTTTCGCCCCGAACGCCGCGACTCCGTCGGCGCACCTTTAACGATCGGGTACGTAGGCAGATTCACGACGGAAAAGAACGTTCGCTTCCTTGCGGAACTTGAACAAGCTCTGCTTGCGAGCGGACATCAAAACCTCAGATTTCTGATGGTAGGACAAGGCGCGGAAGAGCCTTGGTTAAAGGCGAACCTCCGCCATGCCGAGTTCGCGGGCGTTCTTCAGGGTGAAGCGCTGGCGCGGGCTTACGCCAACATGGATATCTTCGTTTTCCCGTCTCGCACGGACACGTTTGGCAACGTCGTGCTTGAGGCGTTGGCGTCCGGTGTGCCCGCGGTTGTGACCGACGGCGGCGGACCGAAGTTCATCGTCCGTGATGGCGAGGATGGATTCGTCGCCCACAGCGATTCCGAGTTCCTTGAATACACGTCCGGACTGTTGTCGAATCCTGAACGTTTGGCTGCAATGCGTTGTGCCGCGAGAAAGCACGCGCTTGAGGCGTCGTGGGACCGAGTCTTCGAGCAGGTCTATGAAGTCTATGAACGAATGCTCGAGGAGCCAGAAAGTGTAGTGCGCTGTACGCCTGGCGTTGTGCAGGTGTAAACAAACCGATGCTTAATGTGTCTCCATTTTCGACTTTACTTGCGGCCGGCGCGATCAATGCCAGCTTTGCACTGCCGATGAAGTTTATGCGCAGGTGGTCATGGGAGAACACATGGCTTGTTTGGGGCGTGTTTGGACTGATCGTTTTTCCGTTAGCGCTTAGCTGTCTGGCAATCCCGGGATTCCCCGCGCTTCTTCTAGCCTCAAAAGTGGCTGCCCTGAAGATTGCGATATTCGGCACGCTTTGGGGAGTGGGGCAGGTTGTGTTTGGGATCGCGTTGGAAATGATCGGTATCTCGCTTTCGACCTCGATCATGCTCGGGATTTCCACGGCAATCGGTACGCTGGTTCCGCTAGTGATAAGTGGCGGTCCATATCTGTCCGTTGTTCGCGTGCTTCCGGTAGTCGCTGGAATCGCGCTTGCTATTGCCGGAGTAGTTCTCTGTGCGTGTGCGGGACGGAAACGCGAATCCGGGACTGGCAATATAAAATACGGAATAGCGTTGGCGGTCGGTGCTGGATTCGGCGCCGGACTCTTCAACTTCTCGATGGCTTTTGGTGGATCACTAATCAGGAAGGCATTGGAGGCGGGAAGCACTCCCGCCCTTTCACAGCTGGCCGCATGGACACCGTTCCTGCTGGCGGGCGCTTTTGCAAATATTGGCTATTGCCTGGTTCGATTGGTTCGCCGAAAGACGTTTGTTCTATTCGCGCAGCATGGCACCTGGAAGTACTGGATCGGCGGCATTCTCATGGCGACGCTCTGGCTTGGTAGCGCGTTGCTTTACGGCACGGCGGTGAAGCAAATGGGCTCATTTGGAGCGGTATTTGCCTGGCCGGTTTACATGTCAATCATCGTGATCGGAACGGCGGTGATTGGCGCGATAGCGGGGGAATGGCGTGCCGCATCCCCCCGTACCGTGTTTGTCATGAGCGGAGGTCTCGCTGTTCTGGTTATTGCCGTTTTCGTAATTTCTAGCGTTCAGCATGGTTTTTGAATGTAGAGTCGAGGTAATGTGAACTTCATCCCGAACCCAATAACTGACACCATTGAATCTCCGACCATAGGAAGCGTGCTGTGGCATCTGCTGACAAGCCCGTACGATACGTTTATTCTTCGGTGGAACTGGAAAGCGGCACTGCTTAGCGCCTCAGTGCGCGCACCGATCTTCCTGCTCACCACAATCGGACACGGCTGGCGGCGAGCCTCGCTGGCGATGATTGTCGAAGCGGCGTTCCGGGCCGGCAGCACGGGCTTTTTTGCCGCGGCGACCCAGGCATTTCGCAATGCAAAGCCGGCGTGGATGGCTCTTCTGCTGATGTTGACGGGTTTCCCAATCGTTACGCTTGTGCTCGACGGCCTTTTGCATCTAGCCATGCACACTCCCAATCTCGCAGTCGGGATGGTCATCTCGCTGATCTTGTCCGCGCTGGCGTCGATGTTCGACTGGTACATTATGCGCCGTGGCACAATGCTTGTCGGAGGCGAGGGAAACAGCTTTTGGGCAGATATGAAAGCGCTACCGCCGCTTGCCCTGAGTTTCGTGCTCGAACCTCCGGTGTGGGCATGGCGATCGACGCGAGAATGGTTTGTCGGTTCGGAAGCTGAATAGAGCAGCCCAGGCTGCGCAAGTGGCAACATAAACACCAGGAACAACACAAGAATAAATGATGATGAAGACATATCTGAGCCGCACCTATGTCAAGATCGCAATGCTGATTTGCCTGCTTGCCCCTGCTGGCGCACAGGAAAAACCCGACATTTCGACGCTCTCGGTGCAGCAGATCGTTGCGCAAATGGCAATCCGTAACCAGAACCGTGCAGATGCGCTCAAGCAGTATACGGGCATGCGCGACTACCACCTTGTATATACGGGCTTCCCTGGCAAACGTGAGGCCGATATGGTTGTTAGCGCCTGCTTTGACGCACCGAACAAGAAGCAGTTCAACATTGTTTCTCAAACCGGTTCAGCATTTATAGTCAACAAAGTGCTTAAGCGCCTGCTGGAAAGCGAACAGGAAGCTAGCACGGATGAGCACCGGGCCCGCACAGCGCTCAACGAAAAGAACTACGATTTCGAGTTGTTGGGGCAAGAGGCCGTTAAGGAGCGGCCAGCTTATATCTTGCGGGTAATTCCGAAGGTGGATAATAAATTCCTGTATAGAGGCAAAGTTTGGGTGGATGCCACTGATTTCGCCGTTGTCCAGATTGAAGCTGAACCTGCAAAACGTCCGTCATTCTGGATCAGCGAGACCAAGATCAATCACGTTTACACGAAGGTAGGCGAGTTTTGGCTTCCGGACGGCAACAAGTCCACGACCGCTGTCCGACTCGGCGGAGTCGCGACGCTGACAATCAGCTATACGAATTACGCCATCAATCAGAACAGTCCGGCAAATTCGTGCGAGCCCGCCAGGAGAATCGCCAAAGCTTCTGAGTGAGCTCCTGAAGATAGGCTTGCTCGAAAAAAAAAGCGCTGGGTACCCATCTTCGCGAAACTAGCGCTGAGAGGTCGCCTTTTCCAGCAGATACATGTACGACCGATAAATCTCTCCTGTTGATCGCGTCATGCCGATCTCGCACGTCCTGCTGCTAGAAAAATATCCGTCGTACTCTCCCGCCTTCACCTCGGCAGCTTCGTGCCGCGTGGCGGATTCCGTTAGTTCCGGCACGAGGAAACCTCGATCTCCAGCGAACCCGCAGCAACCCGCGCTCGGCGGCACCATCACGGTTTCGCTGCATGCCCTGGCGATCCCCTGTAATTTTTCCGTGAGCGCCATCTTTGTCACCGAACATACCGGATGCAGCGCGACCGACGACGCCCGTTGTTTGATCGTCAACCGCGGCAGCAGTTCGTCGTGGGTGAACTCGATCCCATCGAGTATGCGCAGCTGGTCAAATCTCTTCTGGTTTGCGGATGTCAGCGCCGGACGCGAATGCAGTAGCCCATACGTGCAGGGACTCGTATCCACCACCACCGGGAGCGCACCCTGATCAGTCCAAATCCACAGCTTCTCGATCGCGCGATTCACTGCGATGACGTTCGCCGAATCGAAGCCCTTGGATGAAAACGGAGTGCCGCAA
Organism: uncultured Acidobacteriota bacterium; assembly: GCA_963777415.1. Classification (GTDB taxonomy): domain Bacteria; phylum Acidobacteriota; class Terriglobia; order Terriglobales; family Acidobacteriaceae; genus JAEZPW01. The sequence goes on along the minus strand of CAVZQL010000002.1, from coordinate 543,817 downwards.
CAGGTTCCTGCTACATCGGGCGGAATCCACACTGGCCGACCGGCTCTGCTCGCAACCTCTACGAACGCCTCCATCAGCGTCATGTCTTTCGGCTCGTTAGCCAACCGGCCCATCACACGCGACACGCAGCTTGGGAAATACACGGCAACCGCGCCAGCCTTGGACGTCGCCGGATAGCTCGTTCCTGCCGCGCATGGCATGTCTTTGCTCCACGCCGGCAGCGCACCTCCTGAAAAGCTGCGCATCATCTCCGAGACTTTCACTACAAACGACGTTCCCAGCGCCGACTCAGCCGCGTGTCCCACCTTCAGCCCGAGCCGCGCGAAACTTTCGGCAGTGGCGAATTTGCGCGCAACGCTCTCGGCCCTGCGATGGGACACCGCCGAATGTTGCAGCTTGCGCAATCGTTTCGTCAGACGGCCTGTGTTGATGCTGACGGGGCACGCCGTCGCGCAGAGTCCATCGACCGCGCATGTGTCCAGCACGTCGTAGGGGAATGCCGCCTCAAGCGAGGCCAGCAGTTCCGTATCCTGCTTCGTTTCTTTTAGCCGTGCCATTTCCCGCCTTACGACGATTCTCTGGCGTGGAGTTGTCGTCAGCTCGCGGCTCGGGCACTTCGACTCGCAGTACCCGCACTCGATGCACTTATCGACTTCTTCTTCGACCGGCGGCAGGGACTTGAGATTCGCCAGATGCGCGTTGCGGTCCGGATTGATGATCACACCCGGATTCAGTAGGTTCTCCGGATCAGCCAGTTCCTTGAGCCGCTTCATGATCTCGTAGGCGTCCTGCCCCCACTCGCTCTCGACGAATGGAGCCATGTTGCGCCCGGTACCGTGCTCCGCCTTCAGCGCGCCATCGTATCGTCCCACGACAAGTTTGACCACGTCGTCGATGAAGCGTGAATACTGGTCGATAGCCGCCTGTTCCCTGAACGATTGCGTGATCACAAAGTGCAGGTTGCCGTCCTTCGCATGGCCGAAAATGATGCCATCGGCGTACCCATGCTTGGGGAACAATTTCGTGAGATCCAAGGCAGCGTCGGCCAGCCGCTCGATCGGGAACGCGACGTCTTCGATGATGACCGTCGTACCGCTCTTGCGCACCGATCCGACGGACGGAAACATCCCCGCCCTGATCTTCCACAAAGCGGCCTGCTCTGCCGCCTGATGCGTGAACGTCGCCGGTTCGACCAGCTTCAGTCCACCCACAACGTCGCGCGCCAGCGACTCCAGGACATTCCGCTCGGCCTCGTACGCCGACTGAAATTCCACCAGCAGGCCGGCCGCGCCCACTGCCAGTTTTTTGATCGACGGCGAAATCCCCGCCTGATCTTCCACTGAACGAAGCGACGCACGGTCCATGATTTCCAGCGCCTTCGCGCCCGCCTCGCGCAGTGGCACGATGGAGGCCGACGCCGCATACAGATCCGGAAACAGCAGCAGACCCGTGTACTTCACCGGCAGGTCGGGCACCGTGTTCAGCACCGCATCCGCAATGAAAGCCAGCGTCCCTTCGGACCCAATGAGCACGTGGGCCATGATATCCACGGCGCGGTCGAAATCAATGAATGCATTCAGCGAATACCCGGTCGTGTTCTTCATCCGGTACTTCGCCCGAATGCGCTCGCGCAACGCCGAGTTGGACTCGATGCGATTCTTCAGTTCGAGAATGCCCTGCGCCAGCTTCGGTTCGCGCGCGTTAAACATTGCTTCAGCTTCGGGATCGGCCGTATCAATCACCGTCCCTGACGGCAGCACGAACGTCATCGACTCGATGGTGTGATACGCGTTTTGCTCAACACCGCAGCACATACCGCTGGAGTTGTTCGCCAGAATGCCGCCCATCATGCAGGTCGCGATTGACGCCGGGTCGGGCCCCATTTTCGCGCCGTACTGCGCCAGCGCCGCGTTCACCCGCGCGCCGATCACTCCCGGTTGCACTCGTACGCGCGTGCCGTTCTCCTCAACGCTGAGCCCGCGCCAATATCGCGCGACCTCCACTAGCACGCCGTCCGTCACGGCCTGCCCCGATAGGCTGCTTCCCGCCGCGCGAAACGTCAGCGGGATCCGATGTTCGTGACTGAACCGGAACAATGCCTGAATCTCTTCAATGCTGCGCGTCTGCACCACGGCCTTGGGAATCAGCCGATAGAAGCTTGCGTCCGACGCATATGCAATAAGGTCGATCGACCTGGTCAGCACACGCTGCTCTCCGGTTATTGCGCCGAGAGTGTGCTTCAGGTCGTCCTTTGTAACCGTCGTGCGAACTGCCGCCGTTCCTGCCATTCCATCAACTCCTCAATACACATGGTGCCCCACTAATACACATGGTGCCCCACTAATACACATGGTGCCCCACTAATACACATGGTGCCCCACGTTCCGCCCGATTCGCGCAGCGGAGCGGGCTAACGTGGGAATCCCTGGTGGAGAGCCAATCGCCATGAGTCTAGTCGGTGCCCCACGTTCCGCCGCAGTGCCGGGATTTTCAGGATGACGACAGCGGCAACTGCCGCTGCGACGATGCCCCCCGCCGAAGCGATTGGATTGGCAGAGGGCGGAGAGGAACTTTACTGGGACTTTCGTCAGACCAGTGGACATTCGGGTCCTCCCGGGGCCGGAAGGTGCTCCGGCAGACACTACCCGAATTATCTTCGATTCGCCGTTTTGCTGCTTGTTGGGATTGTCACTCCGGAGTTGTTCACCTTGAACCTTTCCGAGCTAAGTGCCGTGTTTATAAAGAAATAAACCCGCGCAGAGCATGTTATTTATTTTTTTGCCGCCTGATCCCAATAGCGCCCGCAAATGTGTACATCACCTGTGCGCGGAAATAATAGGCCCTGTCATGCCCTACGTAGTAGTCGCCTGGCGACATCGTCTCATATTGGCACTGGGCGGTGAGGCTCTCACGCAACTGCACCTCGGCCCTGGTGAAGATGAGGCTTCCGCGGTGGGTGCCGCCACCGAAGATGCTTGACGGCCCGATCATGAAGGGGTGAAACGCATCGACATACATGTAGCTGACGTAAGCGTTCAACCGCTTCGATGGCTGCACGCCCACCGTTAACGCCGGCATGCGCAGATTCGTCCAATAACCGGTTCCCTTCTCCGACTTGAATGCGTTGAACAACAGGTCGCTGCGGATCGCGAATCGCGAAAAAACCGGGTCCCATCCTTCTACTTTGTTTGGCGTTCGATAGTCGTCACCCGACAGCACGAAATAGCCAGCGCTCGCATAGGGTTTGGACGGCGTGCGCTCAAAAGATTTCTTGATGGTTCCGAAGCCGCCCCATCCCGAAATGTCCGCCGGCGGGGCACCCGTCACAAAGTTCGCGTGCTGTGCACCAAATTGATAGGCGAACTCGCCCGTCGCCGTCCAGCCCTGCCCAACCGCGCTATTCACGCGACCGCCGACGGTGGTGAAATGCCGGTCCGGGGTAAACGCATAGGAACTCGCTGAGCGGTAATCATTGGTCTCGCGTTTCAGCAAGTAGTAGAGGTCAACGTCAGTCTTGCGGAAATACGAAGTCGTGAAATACGCGCCGATCACGCCTTCGTTATATTCGACGAGTTGCTTGTCGAGGTCGTTGATGCGAGGCAAGTAGTGGTCTGTCTTTGGCTGAAACGCTCCGATCATCTCGATCTTGGATTTTCCCATTGCGTAACCGAGATCGAAGGCGTTCAGATACCCGGTGCGCGATCCGTCGAGCGCCGTGCCATCACCAAAAATGAATCCATCGGCTCTCACGATGTCCTGCCGCCCAACCCGCAGAGAGAGTCCGTCGGCAAATAATTTCTTGAAATTCACATAGAGGTTATCGACCACGGTCTCATCGGGGAAAGAACTGCTCAGACTTTGATCGGGACTTGTCTGCTTGCGCCATTCATTCGCCAGCCGCAAGTAAACATCAACGTCATCGCTGACGGCGAGTTGCCCCCACACTCTCGTCCGCAATCGGAAGCGCTGCTGCGTATCGTTCTTTGCCGAATTGAAATCCGAAAAGTTGTCCATTCCCTCGGGACGAAAACGCCAGTCGAAACCGTACTGGAAGGTTGGGCCACGCTTGAGGAGCGTGTCTGCCTGCGATGGAGAACTCTGCGCAGTATTGTCGACTGGCAGTGGAGGGGTAACAATCTGTTCAACGGGCGCAGGGGTTCTGCCTCCCTCCTGTTCAACAGGCGCAGGGGTGCCGCCTCCCTCCTGTTCAACAGGAGCAGGGGTGCCGCACCCTTCCCCGCAAGGGGAGGGTGCGCTTATCTGCGCTCCGCCAAGAACGGCGACCGACAAAGTAAGAAACAAAAGGCCCAAAAATCTCCGCACCGCTCCTCCACTTTTCGACAGGAATCGCCCAGGGCGTGCTAACGCACACCTGTGGCGAATCGAAACAACACTTGAAATGATCAACTCTGGACAGAGTAGCTTAAAAGATCTAAACCGTTCAATGCTGAACGAAGCGTGTGGACGGGGCTGTGCCCTATCCGGGGCCGCCGACGTCATCAGAGATGTCAAGCCCCCTCACCGCCTCATTTCCATCTAAGTCACTGAAATCACACCAGAAATAAACCTTCCCGACGTGTCGGTTTTACCCCTTCAAACCTGCCATAATGAATTCAGAATCTGTGGATCGCGGTTCTACTGAAAGCTGACCCTTGATGGCTGAAAGCTGACTCTTTATAGATCGAAGTGTTAAATCCCATGTTGTCAGCAACATACGCCAGTTCGCATGGCGGATCGACCATGTAAGTCACGTATTTTCATTGATTTACGCCTGAAGCATATGGGAGGGGGGCGGCCAGAGCATCTGCTACGAATCCACCAAGCACGGTGCTATCGAGGCACAATGAAATCAGCAACTTAGATGCTAAGTCATTTAGTAGATCGCTATCGCGGATTTAGGAATCGATAGAAAAGGGCCACGCTCGCGCATGACCCTCTTCCAGCTTTATCCGTCTTTATCGGTGAAAATCCGTGGTTACGCCTTTGCCGAGCTTGCCCGTTCCGCAAGCAGCGCGTTCACCTTGCTTATGACCTCGAACGCATCGCCGACATAAACCACATCGGCCTTGCCTCTGGCCCATCCGCAGTTGGCGTCAAGATTCACGGCCCGGCGTTCGTTGATGAAGCGCCAGCCCACCACGTGCGGCTCCTCGCCGTGACAGCAGGTGGAAAGACCCTTGGGATGACGCGGCGTGGAGCCGGTCTGTCCGACCTGATTCAGGTGGGTCATGAATTGCAGCACAGGCTCGCCTTCGCCGCTCTGGTCCACCAGCGACTTCGAGCCGCCCAGCGACGCGCTCGATGTCTTCAGGAAGTTGAGGATCAGTTGTTCGGCTTCCTTGCCGTGCGTCTGGCCATCGGCCTGTTTTTTCGTCCAGCCGGCACCGGCAACGAAAAGCACCTTCGCCTCCGGACGGATCGTTTGCTCGTCCGCCTTCGGCGCGCGTACGCCAGTGACGTTGGTGCGAGCGGCCGCAGCAACCGCAACGGCTTCGACCACCGCTGGGGTGCCGCACCCTTCCCGGAGGGAGGGTGCGCTAAACGCCTCGTGGCACCCGCTTTCCAGCGCGATGAACCAGGGCCGGTGCGCACGGCTCAACGAGGCTTCCATGCGCTGACGGTAGTACCAGCGTGAGACCGCGATTGCGCCGTCAGTCGTGATACTGGTGACGTGCGTCTCAACTTTGCCGCCGACGCGATGCGCCACACCGGGCAGCACGCGTGACGACCGCGAATTCGCTGGCGCAATGACCAGCGTCGGACTCGCCGTTTTGCAGATCGCCTCAGCCGCCGCCGCATCCGTTGCGTAGCGAGCTTGCGCGAACTCCGCGCCAGCAACACCGTAGAATTTCTCGGCACCGCACGCGGCAATCGCGTTCGCGGCATTCTGAACTTCACCGCCAATCAGCGCAACGCTGAACGCCGCGCTCGTCGCCGCAGCGACATCTTTGGCTGCGCCAAGCGTTTCCAGCGCGCCCTTCGCGAGCGAACCGTCGGCTTCCGTATATGCCAGAAAAAGTATGTTTTCCATCTGAATTTCCTCTCGAACGTGGGCGAGACGCCCACGTGACAGCCGGCGGGACGCCGGCGCTACGCCAACTAATCCTTGGTGATCCACTCGACGATCTCGCGCGCGATCTCGTCTGCCGGCATGTCTTTCACGACCCGCGTCTCGCGTTGCTGTTTCGGCAACGCGACGCTCTTGAATGAAATCGACTCCGCGCCGACCTTCGCCGCCTTAGCGCGTTGCAGAGCAGGCATGACGGTCTTCATGTTCAACATGCCGACCTGCGGATTGTTGCGCGGCTCCGGCAAATTGCCCGTCGCCCAGCCCAGCACCGCAGGCGCCGCCGCACACGTCGAAACCTGATGCTTGCCGCCTTCGATGCGTTCCAGCACTTCGAAAGAGCCATCCGCATTCGCCATGATCTGATCGACGCCTTGAAACTGTTCGGTGATCCCCAGGAGTTCGCCGACGATCTGCATCGTCGCTCCAGCGCCACGCGACGCCGACTCCCATCCGCCAAACACCAATGTCTTCGCGAGGTCGAGTCCAGCAATACCCTTGATCGCGTCGGCCAAAACCGCCGCAACTTCGTGCGAATCCGTAAATCCGCCCGCCGGACCATCCACCGCGACCAGCTCAAACGGCGCCTTCTGCATCAGCGTCATCATGACCTGCTGCAGCTTGGCCTTCGGCCCCACGCTGACCAGGTACACTTTGCTTCCCGGCGTCTTCGCAGCCAGGTTAGCCGCCTCATACAGTGCATGACCGGCCCACGGATCCAATACCGCGGGCAGCATCATCTCGTTCTTCAGCCCCCAGCCGGCCGGCCCCTGCACCGGCTCCAACGTCTGCAACGGGTCGGGCACGATGCTGCCGCACACGACAATCTGATAGCTCATCAAAAACTCCTGTTATGAGTACTCAGTACTCGGTACTCGGTACTCAGTTCCGAGGTTCTCGATCTGAGCACTGAGTACTGAGTACTGGTTTTTCAATTTTCCGCCGAATGTAGTCCGCCCGCGCCAGCTTTGAACACGATGTTGGTGCGACCGCTTCCGTCTTTCAGCTCCTGCGAGCAGTTCCACATACAGGCACCGCAGAAGACGCACTTCTCGCGGTCAAACACCGGCAGGCCGCCTTCACCGGCCTGAATGGCCTGTGCCGAACATATCTCGTAACATACCCTCGCGCCACACTCTTCGCAGAGCTTGGGATCAACGAAGACGACGTGATCCGCATATCCGCCCACGGCCTGAACTTTGCCGCCAATCAGCAGAGCATCCTGGTGCGTCACCAGGAGCTTGCCGTCAAGAGGGACCTGCGGCCAGCCGACGCGGTCCATCAATACATGGTGCAACGATGTGCCCTTCCGCGCACACTCGCGCTTGATGCGCTCGACTTCGGCCCGCTCCAGCTTTCCGCGATAGTATTGCACCGGATCCGCGATGTTCTTGTGCGGCGGCAGCGGACGCCCGGGCGCGACGATTTTGCCCTTTGTAAGCCCGCAGATTCCCATGCCGATCATCCCGGCGAGAAACCCCTTCTGGAATCCATTGCGTGAATGTTCGGCAACCAGTCCTTCCTTCTCGATCCAGCTTGAGCGGCGCTTCGCCACGTATGCGGCTTCGAGATTTTCTTTGGTAAATGGCTTGGCCGCCTTCGCCAACTCGATGACGCCCTCGGCAAGTTGCACACCGGTCGTCCAGGCTTCGTCCACGCCCGAACCGGTCAGGACATTCGTACTGCCCGAGCCTTCGCCGATCCTTGCGTAACCATTGCCGACGAGATGAGGTTCGCCCTGCATGCCGGATTCGTTTAGCGACTTCGCGCCCCACGACCGAAGCGTGCCACCCTCCAGATAGCGCCAGAGGTAAGGGTGCATGATGTAGTGCTGCAAGTAGCGATATCCCGTGCGCACCGGATTCGTGAACCACGAGGGCACAAAAATTCCCACTGATGCCACGCGCTCCGGATGCACGTACATGAATCCGAATATCTCAGGCTCTGGGAAGCCGATCGTGTGGAACACCGTACCCGGCTCAAGCGTGCAACTCTCTGGCAGATCGACCACGAACTTCAAACCCACAGCCCACTCGTTCTTGTGGTGTCCCTCGGGCATCCCGAAATGCTCGTCGATCTCGCGCCCGACGGCGCCCACCGGACCGTCGCCTATGACCGTCAGGGCCGCGCGAATGTCCATGCCCGGCATGAACCCGGCATCAGGCTTGCCGTTCTTATCTACACCCTGATCAATCAGCCGAATGCCAGTGACAGCATCTTTTTCGATCAGCGGCTTCGCCACCGGAGTCGAAGGCCATATCTGCACTTGTGCCGCGCCCATCAACTGCGCGCCGACCCACTGGTTGAACTGGCCAATCGAGAGCACCAGCCCTCCCTTTTTGTGCAGGAAGTCCGGCGTGTACGGCAACTCCATGGCATGGTGATCCGCCATGCCGAAACCGCGGATAAACTTGTCGGCAATCTTCAGCGCCGCCGGACGCCGGCTCGCTCCCAGCGGGTCCAACAGGTAGAGCACCTTCTCCGACTTAACCGGAGCGGCCATCGGAATCTTCGACGCATCGAGATCGGGGAAGCTGGCGCGAATACCGCGCCCCTTTGTCACCACGCCCGACACGCCGAACCCGATATCATCGGCACGCTCGTAGCAGATGACCTGCGCCGGCATTCCCGGCATGGCGGTGCTTTCGAGCACCGGAGTTCCGTCCTCTTTCGTCTCGGCCAGTGCGCGCGACAGCGTCGTCAGAAATCCGCCCATCGCCGGACCAAATCCCACGCACGCAATATCGACTTCAACGCTTGACCGTTCTATCTGTGCTGCCTGTTGTTCGGCCGCAGAATCCATGCAAAACCTCAAAAGAAGTACTCAGCACCTATTACTCAGTACTCAGTGCAAACCCGAGTTCCAAGCCCGAAACTGAGTACTGAGTACTGAGTACTGATTACTGATTACTTTCTTACTGTCTCGGATAATCCAGCGCTTCCGGAATCATCACCTTGGAGATGGCTTCGGCAGCGCGATCCTTCGCCAGCATCGCGCCCGTCAGGCATGAATCCAGCTTGGAGCGCAGGTAAACGAACTCCTGCAATCCGGCGCAGCTCGCGCACGGGCCAGCCTTCGGAGGATGCGTGCCATCGGTTGCGACAACATCGGTCGCGCAACTAGAGATTCCCGGGATCAGCCCTTCCAACGAATCCAGATCGTCCGACTGGAAGCAGCCCTGGCAATTCGGGTCGTCCCACGCCGGATGCTGCCGGTACCCGTAGATCAGCTCCGTGCAAATCCTCGACGCCTCGCCCGCCGCGCGCGCCGCCTGCATGTGGCAAAGATCCGTGAAGAACTGCAGCGTGCCCTCAAGTCCTTCGGCTACAACCGGGTTCTCCGGACCTTTCGCGGCCAACTCAAGCGTGTCGAGAATCTGGTAGCGCGACGCCAGCAGCCAGCACAGTGCATCGGCCAGCGGGAACGTCACACCCTGCCGCGATCCGTGATAGAGCGGCTTGCCGTCGGGATCCTTCGCTTCTTGCAGGAAGTTGTAGGACCATAGCCACAGCTTCATCGCGCTCGCCAGCGTGCACGCGCCCGTCCCCGGATGCTTGCTCGCGATCTCGCGCATCTCGGCAATCCACGTCTTGAACTGCGCCAGGAAAACTTCGTCTGCCATCGTGATTGTAAGATTGCGGCGCTGCACAGCCTCAGGCCCTTCATAGGTCGCCTCAAGCTGCGAGTCCATCCACTTGTGTCCGAGGAAGCCCGGGCAATCTTCAGTGATTCCGTAGCCGCCCATCAGGCTCACGGCCTCACGCATCGCGACGTTGCCAGTACCGGTGTTCCACAACTTGCCCGCCGGACAGATCACGCTGCCAATCGAGTCCATTAGCTTGTACTGCACCAGCGTATCGTTCTGCAGCGTCTCGAATCGCGCCTTATCGCGCTTGCTCTCCGGTTTTGCCGCCAGTTCCAGGTATTCCAGCGCGTCCTTCGTGATCGCTTTGTTCGCCTTTAGAGCCGCGCGCCCGCTGATGCCGCGCTTGGCAAAGACCGCATCCTTCTCGCGCTCTTTCGGATCAATCTCATCGAACTGTCGTGCCGCGGCAAATGCAAGCGACGCTCCCGCCTCGCCCATCGCCCATACACCAGCCAGCCGGTGTAGTGCATCCTGCCGTTGCTGAATTCCCAACTCGTACCGCAGCGTGCCGGGCGTCGTCTGCTCGGCGCCGCGGAAGCGTCCGCGCTGATAGCGAATGACCGGCTCGACGGCCGACAGCAACTTCGCCGAGGTCATCACCGCAACCGTCACGCGTGTACGCTTGAAGACGGCCTCGATAATCTCGCTGTGATCGTAGTTCGGCACGATCATGCCGTCTTTCACAGTGTAGCCGCCAACAATGCGGCTCGCCGGAACCTTCACGTTGAAGATCGGATCGTTGGTGGAAGATAACTGGTGTACCATCTTGCGCGCCGGAGTGCCCGGATCAAATGTTCCCGGATCGTCCTGCTCAAGGATCACGATGCACGAACTCTTGATTTTCGGATCGTCGGTATCTACCGCCGCCGTCACAAAGTTCGCGAAGCCCATGTTGGTGATGAAGCGACCGCGCTTCTCGACGTGCAGTATCGGTTCTTCGCCGTCTTTCCACTCGGCCACGCGGATCTTGCCCGCCAGCATTCCCGTGTCCACGCCAACATAGGGGATTGGCTCGGTCAAACAGAAGGCCCCTCGCCAGGGTTTGCGATCTTCGCCAGGCTGCGCCGGGGCGCACAGCGCCATATATTTGTTGCGCTGTTCCTCGGTGCCGCGCTCGTGGATCGGCGACAACGCGAGACATCCCGCCAGACTGCCGGTGGCCGCGCCACCATCCACCCAGGCCAACTCATATGCGATCAGGGACAATGCGAGGTTCTTCGGACCGACAATGAAGCCACCCTGCTCCGGCTCCATGAACGCCGCCGTGATTCCGGACTTGTCGTAGGCTTCAAGCAACTCGTTCTTTTCGGGAGTCCAGTCGTGCGAAGCGCGCGCTCCACCAGCGACCAAACGGGCCACCAGGCCACGGGCCACGTCCCGCGTGGACTGCACCATCATCTGCAGATCGTAGCGCTCGGCAAACCGCCACATAATTGCCCGAACATCATCCCCCGGCAGCGTGCGCAACATCTCGCCTTTTGCTCTGGTCACACTGGTAGCCATGACGAAAAAACTCCCTCTCTAATTGACCCCATTACAAGGTACTCAGATTATCTCGAAAATCAGGTATACAGAATTATCTCAGACTACCTTGCAGAACGCACTAGCGATTGTGATGATAGTCACACGACGATGGCCCGCTGCCAAACGGTCTGTCATAGGTGGGACGGAGCGACGAGGGGTCATGCTTTTCTCACGTACTACGAGTCGCAAGCATCGAATACAATGGAGGATGGCAGAGATTCCCACGACCGCTCAATCCCCGTCGCGCCTCGCTACGACCCTTCGCGCGCTGAAGCACCGCAACTTCCAGCTCTTCTTCAGCGGACAACTGATCTCGCTTATCGGCACATGGATGCAGTCGGTCGCGCAGGCATGGCTGGTTTACCGGCTCACCGGTTCGTCCCTGCTGCTCGGGTCGGTCGGCTTCGCATCGCAATTTCCTGTCTTCATCATGGCTCCGATCGGCGGACATGTCGCCGACCGCTATAACCGTCACAAGGTCGTCATCGCGACGCAAACGGCGTCAATGATCCTTGCCTTCATATTGGCCGGACTCACGCTGACTCATCGGGTCCAGGTGTGGCACATCTTCGTGCTGGCTGCACTGCTCGGCGTCGTTAATGCCTTCGACATTCCGGCGCGCCAAGCATTCATCGTGGACATGGTCGGCCGCGAAGACCTGATGAACGCCATCGCGCTGAACTCCTCGATGTTCAACGGCGCGCGCGTCATCGGACCGGCCGTCGCCGGTATCCTCGTCGCCAGCATCGGCGAAGGCTGGTGCTTCTTCCTCAACGCGGTCAGCTACATCGCGGTCATCGTCGGCCTGCTCTTGATGCACGTTCAGATCAAGCGCCGCCGGACCAGCGAATCTCCCCTCGAGAATATCCTCGAAGGGTTCCGCTTCGTGCGCAACACCGGCCCGATTCGTATGCTTCTTCTGCTGCTCGGACTGGTCAGCCTCGTCGGCATGCCTTACGCCGTGCTCATGCCCATCTTCGCCGATCGAATTCTGCACGTGGGCGCCCGCGGACTCGGAATTCTCATGGGCGCTACCGGAGTCGGCGCACTGCTCGGCGCGCTCGACTCTCGCTGCTAAGTCGGGGCTCAAGGGACTTGGCCGCTGGATTATGCTTTGCTCTGTCGGTTTCGGCGTCAGCCTGATCGCGTTCGCCGCTCTCCCGCAACTTCTGGCTGTCGGCTATTTTTCTTGTACCAGTCGGATTCACCATGATGTTGCAAATGGCTTCTTCCAACACGCTTATTCAGTCCATGGTTCCCGACCAGCTTCGCGGGCGCGTCATGTCCGTTTACTCAATGATGTTCATGGGTATGGCTCCTTTCGGCGCCTTCTTCGCGGGGGCGCTCGCGCAGAAGATCGGAGCGCCCATGACGGTTATCAGCGGTGCAGTTCTCTGCATCATCGGCTCCATGGCCTTCGGCCTACAATTGCCTAAGCTGCGCGTCGAAGCCCGTCAACTGATCCTGGCACAGCAGGAAGTCGGTGGCGATCCGGCGCAGGAAATGACCCCGCAAGGCGTGAGCTTCACCGGCGATGAAGAGTAACAGCAAAAGCCGACATTTATAATCGTCACTGTGTTCGAGCTTTTTATTGCATCCCGCTATTTACGCGCCAAGCGGCGTCAGGCCGTCATCGGCGTGATTACGGCCATCTCCATTATTGGAGTGGCGGCGGGCGTGGCCTCGCTCGTCATCGCGCTGGCCATTAACAACGGCTTCCGCCAGGACTTGCAGAACCGGCTTCTTGGTTCGACCGCCCACGTGCAACTGATGCGCGTCGAGAGCGACGGCATCCGCGACTGGAAACCGCTGCTCGAACGGCTGAGCAAATTGCCGCACGTAAAGGCCGCTGCCCCGGCCATCTATGAACAAGTGCTGATCTCGCGCGGCGCCCGCGCCAAGGGCGGCCTGATCAAGGGCGTTGTGCCCCAATACGAACGCCGGGTCAGCGACCTGTTGCAAAACGTTAAATGGGGCTCGGCCGACGCGCTGAATGTCGCGACGACCACGCCCGCAAACGTAGCGCCGGACTCCAGTCCGGCGGGCCCCATTTCCGACAACAACTCCGCTTCTCCCGACTCTCTCTCAGCCGTCCAAGAGCGCGTCGCCTCGATGCCGCCTATCGTACTCGGCAAAGACATGGCTGACGAACTGGGCGCGACTGTCGGCTCCGTCGTTCTCGTAACATCGCCTCAGGGTGAACTGACGCCCTTCGGTATCGTCCCGAAGTACGTTCGCTTCAAGGTCGTTGGCATTTTCCAATCCGGCTTCTACGACTACGACGCTGCATGGGCTATGACCGATCTTCCCGACGCGCAAAAGCTTTTCGGACTCGGCGACCTTGTCTCCACTATGGAGTTCAAGGTGGACGACATCTATCGCGCCGGCGACGTTGCCAGCGAAATCGAGAAGGCCGCAGGACAAGGCTTCCAGACCACCAACTGGATGGAGCAGAACCGCGCGCTTTTTCGTGCCTTGCGCCTCGAACGCGTCGTTACATTCATTACTATCGGGCTAATCGTTTTCGTCGCTGCGCTCAATATCCTGATCTCGCTCATCATGATGGTGATGGAAAAGACCAAGGACATTGCCGTCCTGATGTCACTCGGCACCCGCAAAAGCCAAGTCCGCCGGATCTTCGTCAGCCAGGGCATGTTGATTGGCGTTATCGGCACGGCAATCGGCCTGGTCATCGGCTACGTTCTGGCGTTCGGCCTCGGGCACTATCACTGGATCTCGCTGTCGCCCGAGGTCTATTCCATCGATTACGTGCCTTCGGCTCCGCGACTGATTGACGGCCTGATCGTCGCCATCGTCGCGATTGCCATTTCTTTCGTTGCGACGATCTACCCCTCGTGGTCGGCGTCGCGGGTGCTGCCTGCGGAAGCCTTGCGTTATGAATGAGATAGCGTCAGCCTCCTCCGAGTTGGGAGTGGCGAGTGGTTGGTGGTTAGTGGTTAGTGGTTAGTGGTTAGTGGTTAGTGGCGAGTGGCGAGTGGCGAGTACCCCCCCCGTCGCCAACATCGTAAGTTGTTGAAAACAAGGTAGTTCGTGAGTCGATCTACTTTAGCCCCATTCTAAGTGGCTGAAACTAAATCAATTAGGATCTCGATACCACAAAGAGTTTTCGAACGCACCCTCCCTTCGGGAAGGGTGCGGCACCCCCATTTTCTTGGGTCGCGAACACATCACCTGTTAAGCGTAGCGTAGGTTTGCGCAACGCTGACGAGTGCCGTCGAAAATATACGATTTCGGAACAAGCCGCCATGCTCCAGCTGTGCGTCACGCAGCGTGAAGATTTAGAGAACGCTCGTGGGGGCAGTGAAAAAACGGAACAGAATTAGCTGTTAGTTAATTAGCTCTTAGGCGTTAGTAGAAGAACCGAACCTACGATACGAGAACTCCATGTGCGTTTGAGTTCGAGAGCGTAGGCCCACGCGACAGCCGGCGGGACGCCGGCGCTACTATCCCGAGTGCGCGGATTGCACTCCATTATGCCGTCTGATTATGATGGGAGCTGTCATGGCTTTTCCCATCAAAGTTTGCGCCATCTGCTCCGAAGAATTCGAGTTAAGACCGGGTAAGCCCGGTTTCGCCAATCACTGCCCAGAGTGCAGCACCGAAACGATTGATCCCATAACCAAACGCCGCATGGACGCCGTTGAAAGCAAGGTTGACCGCGAAGCGAACGAGGCCAGGCGGCAGGCGATCCGCGACCTTCTTTACCGGAAAGACAGCTGACGCAGAAGTGTCGTGAATCACGAGAAGTTTTGCGTACCGGGAAAGAGGGCCCGCCGGACTGGAGTCCGGCGCTACGATTT
Organism: uncultured Acidobacteriota bacterium; assembly: GCA_963777415.1. GTDB lineage: Bacteria > Acidobacteriota > Terriglobia > Terriglobales > Acidobacteriaceae > JAEZPW01. Next base: position 528,758 of record CAVZQL010000002.1, on the reverse strand, counting down.
CTGCTGGTGCTACGGCTTCTACTGCGCTGTCAGCGTGACGTTGTCGAGCCAGATGTTGAACGGATCCTGCTCGAAGTCGCCGTCCATCTGGAAAGCGGTGTTGATGTCTTCCATGGGCCAGTATTTTTCGCGGTTCTGGTACATGTTCAGGTTGAACGTCTGATCGTTGATTTGCACGCTGATGTAGTGGACCTGATCGCCGACGCGCTCGAACGTCCAGACGAGGTGTATCCAGGTGTTCGCCGGAAACGGAGTGCAGTCCACGGGCGTTGCCGTCCAGCCGTTGAGGCCGTCCCACACGTCCCACTTGCCGTCGGAGCGGAAGTTGCACTCGGTGCCGAAGACCCAGCGCTTGTTGTCGAAGGTCTGGTTGAGATCGAATTCGAGCGCCTGCACGACGTTCGGGTTGTCGATGTAAAAGGACAAATCGTAGACGAAGTGGGAGACATTTCTACCCCCGCCTAGCGACTTGTAATACAGTTCGTTGGAATAACGCTGCGACCCACCCATGGTGAACTTCGTCGACGATCCGCTGAGCGAAGGAGACTTTTGGTTCTGGATCATCTGCGAGTCGGCCGTGCCCAATCCGGCGGCGCAGATCTGCCCCGCACGCGGATTGCCTGGTGGAAACGCTGCCGAGCACTGCTGCCAGCCCGGCAGGTTCTGTATGGAAGTTGTGTTAGCCGTCGGCGGCGTTACTACGTTTACGTTAAAACTCGTGCTCACGTTGTTGCCGCTCTTGTCGGTGGCGAGCACCTCGACGTTGTGCAGCCCAGGATCGATCCATAGCTGCCCATCGAAGGTGTTGAAAAACGTGAAGTAGTTGGGCAGACCGTCCACGTACACGCGCATGTGATCGATCGCACCAGTCAGACTGGCTCCGGCTGTGACATGTACGGGCGAGTTCGCGGTCGAGCCATCGGCAGGCGTCGAGACACAGACGGAGCCGGCCGAAGTTGCTCCGGGGGTTGGCGGCGGAACAACCGCCGGATTCGGGAAGGGAGCAACGCCGGTCGTCGGTCCTTGGGCCTGGACGGTGGTGACCGAGGGACAGTCGGCGGGGCTTCCGCCACTCCCGCCATTGCCGCCGCCGTTACCACCCCCAGAGCCTCCGCCACCGGTGGGGGGCGGAGTGGACGTCGGAGGCGGAGTGTTCATGGCCGTCACGCCACCGCAGCCAGCCAGCAAACCTAACGCCAGGAAGATGATCAGAAAGGAGGTCAAAGGACCTAACTTGACAACAGATACAGATCCAGCAGCAAATCGACGCACGAGAGCACTCACGGGCGACATACCTCAAATTGTGGGAGTTCGAGCTTGTCGTGAAGAAGATGCGCCCTTCACGGCGTATGTGGGCTTATGAAGCAGAAAATTGTGGCGCTGCTGATTTTCGAGCGGCGTACAATTCTACTTACACCAGTTCTGCAGGGATAATCCGAAGATAATGTTTTCCGAACAATACCAGGCAGCATGGGAGCGGCTCGACGTATTCAGCAGCATTGCGGGGCGTCCACTCGAATCTTTGAGAACACAGTGCGCCGAGGACTTCGCGCCGTATTTGTGGAATCAAGAATTAGGCACGGGCGGCCAGTTGGATCGGGCAATTCTCGAACGCTCCGCCGCTACCAAGCGGGGGCTCTACGACAATCGCCTATTCCATGTTGTGCCGATTTATGTTTCGAGCATTTGCTCGGAGCAGTGCGTGTATTGCAACTACCGGGCGGGCAACAAGGGCGTGGGAGTGGAGCGCAAGCGTTTGAGCGACGAGGAACTCGCGCGCGAGGCTACGTTCCTGATCGAGGAAAAAGGATTTCGCACGCTGGAGCTGGTGTATGCGAGCGATCCGTTGATGCAGGCGGACACGATTGCGCGGCACATCGGGCTTTTGCGGAAACTGCTCGATGAGCGTGGCGGAGGCATTGTCGGCCTGAGTTGCGAGTCGTTCGAAGAGCATGAGTACAAGACGTTCGTCGATGCGGGGCTGGCGTTCTCGGTGCTGTGGATGGAGACGTACGACGCCGAACGGTATAAGCAACTGCATCCGGGGCGAACGCGAAAGGCGGAATTCAATTATCGTCTGGACGCCTACGACCGCATGTTATCGGCGGGACTCGATTGTGTTGGGATCGGGGTGCTTTCAGGGCTATCAGATTGGCGGCGCGATTGGGCCATGCTGATGCAGCATGAAGAATACCTGTTCCGCACGTACGGCCGGGCAACGTCGATCCTGGGCGTACCGCGATTGAAACACGCTCCCGGGGCGTTGATGCATGAGTCAGATTTCATTCCCACCGGTCGGCAGTTCGTCGGGGCGGTGGCACTGCACAACCTTTTCTCACCGACGACAGCCGCGTTTGTCAGCACGCGCGAGGACTGGGCAACGTGCGTTGAACTCGCACAGGGCGGCGGTTGCTTGTTCACCTTGAACTGCTCGACGATTCCAGGCGGGTATTCGCTACACACCAACGGCGGCCAATTTGCTAACTTCTCGTTCGACGCGCCAGCGTTTGTCCCGAAGTTGAAGGCGATGGGATTCGACAGCGTACAGCGCTGGGCGATCGAAGATCTCGGCGCGGGGATTGCGGTCGCGCGAGGGGCGGCAGAGTAGACCCTAACGCACCCTGCCTTATTTCGCACCCTCCCTTCGGGAAGGGTGCGGCACCCAGATTGATTTTGATTCCTTTCGCACCCTCCCTTCGGGAAGGGTGCGGCACCCCAGATTTGTAACGCTGGACTTTGCGCACGCCTGTTCTACACTTAACTCAGGCGATTTTCGCGCACGTATGAGGTAACACACTTACACGCGAGAGTCTCCACTGGTGCAAACTGAACCGTGGGAGATAGTGCCTGCATCCAACTTTTGAGAACGTGATTCTAAGGGCGGAGAACCTCAAGAAGGTGTTCCGGTCAGGGGCATCCGACCTGGTGCTCTTTGAGAACTTGTCGTTTCAGGTGGCGAAGGGCGAGATGCTGGCCATCGTGGGCGAGTCCGGAACAGGCAAGAGTACGTTGCTGCATATTCTGGGCGCGCTTGAACGGCCATCCGAAGGTGACGTATACTGCGCGGAAAACCATCTGCGCAGACTCTCCGACGAGGCGGCGGCCGACTTTCGAAATCGCGAACTCGGCTTTGTCTGGCAGTTTCATTATTTGCTGCCGGAGTTCACTGCGGCAGAGAATGTGGCCATGCCGCTGCTGGTGAGGGGAAAGGCGCGGCGCGAGGCGGAAGCGGAGGCACGTGAGTGGTTGCGCGAGGTGGGACTTGAAGCCCGCGCGCATCATCGACCGGGAGAATTATCGGGTGGAGAGCAGCAGAGAGTTGCTTTGGCCCGGGCACTGATCACGAGGCCGCAGTTGCTGTTGGCGGACGAGCCGACAGGCGACCTCGACAACCGAACGTCGGAGGCGGTGTTTGATTTGATCCGCAGATTACATGGCGACTATCGGCTTACTTCCCTTGTGGCCACCCACAATCTCGCGTTCGCGCGGCGGTGCGATCGAGTAATACGTTTGCACGCCGGGAGAATTGAAGAAGTTTCGCCAGAGGCATTGCAGGCGTAGAGGACGTTAGCAGTTCGGAAAGGAACGGAAAGTATTGGGCCCCCCGCTTTCGGCGTTGAGGCCGGGGCGAGTGGTCCGGGGGGATTTGTTTTTATTGTCGTGGCGGTTTTTGCGTTGCGGCGCCCATAGGGGAGTTGGAGAGGCCCAATGTTCGAAAGGTACACGGAAAAAGCTAGACGCGTCATCTTCTTTGCGCGTTACGAAGCCAGCCAGTTCGGGTCGCCTTACATCGAAACCGAACACCTGTTGCTGGGGCTTCTGCGCGAGGATAAGGCGCTGACCAACCGATTCCTACGTTCGCACGCTTCGGTCGAGTCCATTCGCAAGCAGATCGAGGGCCACACGACCATACGGGAAAAGGTGTCCACGTCGGTTGATCTGCCCCTTAGCAACGAGTGCAAGCGGGTGCTTGCCTACGCTGCCGAGGAGGCGGAGCGGCTATCGCACAAACACATCGGAACCGAGCACCTGCTGCTGGGACTGCTGCGCGAAGAGAAGTGTTTCGCGGCGGAAATCCTGCACGAGCGCGGACTGCGCTTGTCCACGATCCGCGAAGAGTTGGCGCGGACTACGCAGGAGAAAGCGACGCCGCAGCGCAGTTCGCGCGAGTCGTCGCTGCTGAGCGAATTTTCGCGCGATCTGACCCAGGCCGCGATGGACAATCAACTCGATCCGTTGGTGGGGCGCGATCAGGAACTCGAGCGCGTGGTGCAGATCCTGTGCCGCCGCACCAAAAATAATCCGGTGCTGATCGGCGAGCCCGGCGTGGGGAAGACCGCCATCGTCGAAGGCCTGGCACAGCGCATCGCGGACGGCGAAGTTCCGTCATTCCTCGCCGACAAGCGAATCCTCGGTTTGGATCTTTCGCTGATCGTCGCGGGCACGAAATACCGCGGCCAGTTTGAAGAGCGCCTGAAGACCATCATGAAGGAACTGATGGAATCACAAAGCGCCATCATATTCATTGACGAGTTGCACACGCTGGTTGGGGCCGGGTCCGCCGAAGGCTCACTCGATGCCGCCAACATCCTGAAGCCCGCGCTCTCGCGTGGAGAAATTCAGTGCATCGGCGCGACCACGCCGGGCGAGTACCGCAAGTCGATCGAAAAAGATCGATCGCTGGAGCGCCGTTTCCAGAGTGTAAAGGTTCCACCGCCAAACGAAGAGGACGCAACCAAGATCCTCATGGGCGTGAAGGACCGCTACGAAAAGTTTCACGCGGTCAGCTATACGGACGAGTGCATCAACTTCGCCGTGTCGCACTCGAACCGCTACATTCCCGACCGCTTTCTGCCGGACAAGGCGATCGACCTCATTGACGAAGCGGGCGCTCGCGTGAAACTGCGCCAAACCTCGCTTCCCGAAGAGATCACAGAGGTGCAGAAGCGGATCAAGTTCATCGTTCACCGCATGGAGAACGCCATACAGAACCACGAGTTCGAGAAGGCGAGATTCTACTCAGACGAAGAACGGAAGGAGCGCGAGAACCTGAAGGCGCTCCGGGAAAAATATCATTTGGACGAGTCGAGCACGGGCGTGGTCACGCGCGAAGACATCGAAGACGTCGTTTGCCGCTGGACCGGCGTGCCAATCGCCTCCATCAAGGAAGAAGAAACGCAGAAACTGCTGCGCATCGAAGAAGAACTGCATCGGCGCGTTATCTCGCAGGACAAGGGAATCTCCGCTCTGGCCCGGGCGATTCGCCGCTCCCGCGCAGGACTGAAGTCGCCGAACCGTCCGATCGGGTCGTTCCTGTTCCTGGGACCGACGGGCGTTGGCAAGACCGAAGTCGCACGAACGCTCGCGCAGTTCATGTTCGGCAGCGAAAAATCGCTGATCCGCTTCGATATGTCGGAGTTCATGGAGAAGCACTCGGTGAGCAAACTGATCGGCTCGCCTCCGGGATACGTCGGCTACGAAGAGGGCGGACAGTTGACCGAGCGCGTGAAGCGCGCGCCCTACTCGGTTGTGCTGCTGGACGAAATCGAGAAGGCCCATCCGGACGTATTCAACATCCTGTTGCAGGTGTTTGAAGACGGACAGTTGACCGATGGTCTCGGCAACACGGTGGACTTCAAGAACACGATCATCATCATGACGTCGAACATCGGCGCGCGGCACCTGATGAAGCGCGAAGGCATGGGCTTCCAGTCCTCGCAAGAGGAGAGGGTCAGCGCGAAGGTCGAGGACATGGTGAAGAACGAAGTGAAGCGCACGTTCAACCCCGAGTTCCTCAACCGCGTGGACGAAATCATTATCTTCAACGCGCTGACGGAGGCCGACCTGATCCAGATCGTCGAACTGATGATCACGCAGTTGAACCAGAACCTGGCGCAGCGGTCGCTTACGGTCACGGTCACCGAAGACGCGAAGAAGTGGATCCTGGCGAAGACGGTCACGGATCGCAGTTACGGCGCTCGCCCGCTGCGGCGCGCGATCCAGACATACATACAGGATCCGCTATCGGAAGCGCTGATCCAGGGCGCCATCGCGCAGAGACCTGCGTTCATCGAGGTGTACCTGGAAGACGACAAGCTGTTCTATCGCCTGGTTGGCGAAGAAAAGCACGAGGGCGTGCTGCTGTATCAGAGTTAGCGGTTCAGCGATCAGCGGGCAGCGTTCAGCGTTCAGCGTCCAGCAAGAAAATCGGCCGCCATGGCAAACCAGCCTGGCGGCCGAACTGTTTATCGGCGTTTACACGTTTCCCGCTACCACCGATGTCCAAGTAGTGTCATCCCGAGCGTCAGCGAGGGACCTGCTTTTCGTCTGCGCCACCCAGGTATTCACTCTCATCCCCGATGCCGCACCTGACGCAATAACTCTGGAACTTTTCCCAACTTCAGCGTAGATTCCGAAGCACGACATGGAAGAGATCCTTTTCGGATTATTTGTTGCATTCTTCGAAGTATTCGCCGAGTTCCTGCTCGAAGTCGCGGGAGAAGCGTTCTTTTCGTTGCTTTGGCGCGGATTTAGCCGACTCTTCCCAAAGCCTCAGGCGCTTAACTCTGTGCTCACCACGATTGAATTCGTACTTTTCGGCTTGATGGCCGGTTGGGTCACCGTAGTCCTGTTTCCGCATCCGCTTGTCCGCCCCTCAAGAATTCACGGAATAAGTCTTCTGATAAGTCCGTTGATGGCAGGATCAGTCATGTCTTTTGTCGGGTCTTCGCTTCGACGCAAGGGCAAGCGAACAACTCAAATCGAGAGCTTCGGCTACGGATTTGCCTTTGCTCTCGCCATGGCGCTGATACGATTCCTGTTTGTGAAGTAACCTCGCTACGGCGATTCAGCTACTTTCGCCCCGCGCTACCTTTCTTCGCGGTTCGCGCCGGCTTTCCGAGGCTGGTCATGAGTTTTCGAAGGGACGAGATCAACTCGGTTCCTTCCTCTTTTAACTCGTCCCGGTGGTGAAGGGAGAGGTCGCGCAGGAGCTTTTCTCCCTTGGCGGATAGCTGAACGATTACCTGGCGGCGGTCTTCCGAGCCGCGTTTGCGGGAGACGAACCCGCGCTTAGCGAGCCGGTCAACCAACTCCACGGTGCTGTGATGCTGAATCTGGAGCCGCTCGGCCAGTTCACTGATGGTGGCCAAGACCCCGTCAGGCATCCCTTTGACGGCCAGCATGAGTTGGTGCTGCTGCGGCTCAACTCCGGCCTCGCGTGCCGCCTGTTCGCTGAATCGAAGGAAACGACGAATGTGGTAGCGGAATTCCGCCAGAGACTGATAATCGCTGCTGTTGATTTCCCCACTTCGGCCCATGTTTCGCCCCTGTCTGTCGTTCGACGATGTTTGTTGATATTCTCTTATTTAGCGTCTCCATTCAACTGGGAATTGCATCTGCGGCGGAAATCGTCAAAGAAATAGCCCACGCAGAGTCTCTGAGCGGAGTACATCTGCTGACTCCGCGGGTCATTCTGCATTAGAATCCAGATTCTCCCAAATGGTCGCATCAAAGCCCGAGGTGAAATAGATTGATAACACGATATACCCGCCCAGAGATGGGCCGTATCTGGACGAACGAAAATAAATATCGTATGTGGCTGGCGGTCGAGGTGGCCGCTACACAGACGCTGGCCGAGGCGGGCATGGTCCCGAAGACGGCGGCGCGGGAAATCGCGCGGAAGGGCGATTTCGATCTCGATCGCATTAACGCCATCGAGGCCGAGGTGAAGCACGACGTGATCGCCTTCACCACGGCAGTGGCCGAGAAGATCGGTCCAGCATCGCGCTGGCTGCATTATGGGCTGACGTCGAACGACGTGGTGGATACGGCGCAGGCGCTGCAAGTGCGCGATGCCTCGAAAATCATCGCCGAGGACCTGGCGCGTCTGCGCGACGTGCTGAAGCGGCGCGCGCTGGAGTTCCAGCACACGCCGATGATCGGCCGCACGCACGGCGTTCACGCCGAGCCGATCACCTTCGGACTGAAGCTGGCCAACTGGTACTCGGAAACGTGCCGCAACATCGAGCGCTTCGAGCGCGCGGCCGAAGATATGCGCGTGGGCAAGTTCTCAGGCGCCGTGGGCACGTTTGCGCATCTCGAACCCGAGCTCGAAGAAAAGATCTGCAAGCGGCTCGGACTGAATGCCGCTGCTATTTCGTCGCAGGTGATCCAGCGCGACCGCCATGCGAGCTACCTTTGCACGCTGGCGGTGATCGCCTCGACGCTGGACAAGATTGCGGTCGAGATACGGCACCTGCAACGAACCGAAGTGCGCGAGGCCGAGGAGTACTTCAGCGAAGGGCAGAAGGGTTCGTCGGCGATGCCGCACAAGCGGAATCCGATTACGTGCGAACAGATCTCCGGGCTGGCGCGCGTGGTTCGCTCGAACGCGCAGGCAGCGCTGGAGAACGTCGCCCTGTGGCACGAGCGCGACATTTCGCATTCGTCGGTCGAACGCGTGATCCTGCCCGATTCGACGATCCTGGTGGATTACCTGCTGACCAAGACCACTCAACTCATCGACAAGATGTTCGTTTATCCACAGCGCATGATCGCGAATCTCGAAAGCACCGGTGGACTCGTCTTTAGCGGCCAACTGCTGCTTGACCTGATCGAAGGGGGCATCCTGCGCGAGGACGCTTATCGCATGGTGCAACGTCATGCGATGAAGTCATGGAAAGAGGGCCTGAATTTCAAGGAGGCCATTCTGAGCGATCCGGAAATCAAGTCGCGCGTTCCGAAAGCGAAGCTCGAAAAGGCGTTCGACCTGAAGCGTCAACTGCGCAACGTGGATAAGATTTTCAGGCGCGTGTTTGGAAGAAAGCGAGTACTCAGTACCTAGTACTCAGTACTCAGTCTCAGGAATTTCGGCGCTCACTGAGTACTGAGTACCGAGTACTGAGTACTATTTGCATCTTTATCGTTCTAACGACAATCGTTATAGCCATGACCGGTCGCCTGAAGGACGAGATCAAGCAGAACAAGCCGTTCGGCAGTCTCGAACAAGAAGTCTTTCTTAACCTCCAACGAACTGCCGACGCTCTCTCGCGGCGGGTTTCGGCTGCGCTGAAGCCGCTTGGCTTGTCACCGACGCAGTTCAACGTATTGAGAATTTTGCGCGGGGCCGGAGCCGAAGGGCTTCCCTGCGGCGAAATCGGCGAACGGATGGTCACGCGCGATCCGGACATCACGAGACTGCTGGACCGCATGGAAAAGCGCGGGCTGATCGAGCGCTGCCGCCAATCCAACGACCGGCGCGTGATCACGGCGCGCATCAGCAAGGACGGCTTGCGCGTGCTGGCCGAGTTCGACGCCCGGGACTCAAAACTCGAACTCCAGATGCTCGGGCACATGGACGAGCGTAAACTCAAAGTGTTGTGCGAACTGCTGGAAGAGGCTCGCAATGGGCGTAAGTAGGAGAGAGAGTTGGCCATTTTGAGCGATGCAGGCCAAAAGCTTGCTCGTTCCATGCCGCAAGAAAATGTCAAGGTCCTCGTCGCCTGTGGAAATAGCCCGTAAACCCTTGTCTCCAAACCAGAAATAATTCTCGGCAATCTGTCGGGTTCACCCCACCCAATTGGTAAAATGTATTTCTGGTTTGGAAACAGGAGCTTACGGGCTTTTCCACACGTAGATGAGGGCGGAAAAGTTACTAAAGTAATTCGATTAACGTAAGCCTCATGTTTTCATCGACTTAGCTTAGCAAGAATTTAGATCCATACATTAAGTCGTTTGTTTTCATCAGTTACGTATTTTTCCACAGAGGGGGGAGCCCTGACACAAACGGGTTACTGAACAGTAAACTGGCCATCCAAAGCGGTGGTGGCGCAAACAAAAAGCAGGTCCCTCGTCGCTGTGCTCCTCGGGATGACAACGCTAAGCGCGATAGGCGACGGAGAGGCGCGCACCTTGAGGACAACGTGATTGATTCCGGTCACGACCATGTTCCTTTCCATGACTCAGGCGGCAGTCATCTGGCGAACCTCAGCGGGCTTGCGAGTGCTCAGGACGTTGTCGACGGCGAGGGCTCCGGGGCCTGTTAGTGTCAGTCCAAGGTTGGCAAAGAGCATCGTGAAGGCATACTCAAAGCCGGTAGGAAGGAAGAATCCTCCTTTAAGGTGAACGAAGACGATCGCGCCAAGCATGTTGATCGCAAGCAGGGCCGACGCGACGCGAGTACCGAGGCCGAGAATCAGGGCCAGTCCACCGAAGAACTCAACCAGCGTGACGACCACCGCAGAGACTGCTGGCAGCGGAATTCCCGCGTGAGTGAAGAACTGCGTGACCCCGGCGAAATGGTAAACGAAAAGCTTCTGCGCGCCGTGCGCCAGGAAAACTGTTCCGACCGCGAGTCTAACGAGCGTGATGCCCCAGGATTTGGTATTCATGTGGTGCTCCTCCTACTTACAAAAGATGTCGTTATAACGACTATCGGTGCAGAAAAGTTTGGAGGGATATGTAGATTAATGTTTCTCGATTAAAGCGATAGGTGATGAGAAGTTAGGGCAGAACAACTCCAATACCTAACGCTGTTTTTACTAACCTTTTCGATTTCGCGCTTTAGCTTATCGAGGAGTCACGTTGAATGCGTCCAGCATTTTCAAGAACGTAGCGTAGTTTCCAAGCTTCTCAAGTGGAACACTCTGCCCTTGCTTCTTTGGCTCACTGCCGAAACCGTCAGGGTCAGCACTGAACGAGATTGAGAACGTCTTGGAGCCTGAGACAACGTAGACGTCCTCCATCTGCTGGTGGTCGGCAGTTAAGTAGCGAACCTTGAGCGCAGGCAAACCATTCAACGTAAGTTTCTGTTCGTGAAGATGTGGGTTGAGATTGGCACCTTTTGAAATGACTCTGCGAGCCACGCATCTACGCTCGTATCTCGCGGCCTGTCTGCAATAGGCGAGACCATCACCCAACCTTCAGAGGTCTTCATTTGCGGTGGGAAGAGACTGACACCGGCGTTAAAGCGACGTCCATCGCGAAGCGATAAGTTTTCATGCGCCATCTGGGCGCGACAATTCGACTAAGGTTGTGGACATTGGACAGGGCGAAGGCTCTGTCCAATGTTTTTTGGAGCTACGTTAGGAAGGTTGTGCGGGACAGGTTGCGTTAGGATTTGTGCTCGCCACCCGAGCCGCGTGGTTGTAACCTGTTGAGCGAATCGACAAATACACCTTGCGCTTTAGGGTCTTTGCAGCTTTGGCCTTCGCCGGTGTGGTGAACGAAGGCGTGGTGCCCGGAAAGCCGTTCAACTGGCGATTTGCCAATCTGCGGGATAGCTGACGCTCCATCCGGCGCGGCTCGTAAATAACTTCCACGCTGGCGCTCCTTGTCCTAGCGCGTACGAGACCAGAAGCAGCACCGCCATGACAGCCGAAATTGTGATTGTTCTTCTCACGCCAGCACTTTACTCCGATTTGCTGCCAAGTTCCACGATAGTTGTTGCAAACAGGGCTTATCACTCCCTGTCCCTCGAACATTGGGCAAAATGCGCTACGTTGTTGCGCTATTGAGCGTTCTATAGCCGATTGATGATCGACGCCACGTATCCTGCGCCGAAACCATTGTCGATGTTGACCACCGTCACGTTGGACGCGCAGGAATTCAACATGCCGAGCAGCGCGGCGAGTCCCTGGAACGACGCGCCGTAGCCAACGCTAGTGGGGACGGCGATGACGGGCGCGCCGATGAGTCCGCCGACGACGCTAGGGAGCGCGCCTTCCATGCCGGCAACAACGATGACGACACGGGCATCCGTGATGACGCCGCGGTTGGCCATCAGGCGATGGATGCCGGAGACGCCGACGTCGTAAACGTGCTGCACTTCGTTGCCCATGACCTGTGCGGTGACGACGGCCTCTTCGGCGACCGGGATGTCGCTGGTTCCGGCGGAAACGACGACGATGCGTCCCTTGCCCCGCTTCTCTTCGTCCTGATGCAGGACGATGCAGCGGGCGAGGGCATGGTACTCGACGCCTTCAACTTTCTTCTGCACCGCCTCGAACTGCTCCTCGGTGGCGCGGGTGGCGAGCACGTTGTTGCCGTGATCGGCGAGACGGGAAAATATCTCCGCGACTTGCTTCGCTGTCTTGCCCTGGCCGAAGATGACTTCGGGCACGCCGACGCGCAGCGCGCGGTGGTGATCGACCTTGGCAAAGCCGAGGTCCTCGAAAGGCATGTGGCGAAGCATCTGCACGGCTTCGTCGGGAGAGACCGTGCCTTCTTTAATCTTCTGGAAGAGGCGCTTGAGTTCGTCGGATTTCATGAGTGAGCGATCAGCGGTCAGTGGACAGCGATCAGGAACAGATTACAACATCAGCGGTAGAAGTAGCCGTTTGTGATTCGCACCCTCCCCTGCGGGGAAGGGTGCGGCACCCGAATCTTCTTTCATAGAGCGTGGACGGGACGTCAGACGGGACGTCCACGCGACAGCCGGCGGGACGCCGGCGCTACAAGTTCGCGCGGCTGGATTGGCCCTCGCGCCAGCGCTGGATACACGTATGGTAGCTCTCGTATTTTTCCAACGGGGTGGAGTTGAATACACAAACGACGTCGTGGCTGACGCGGACGGCGTGGAGCCGCTCGGGAAATTCGCCGGACGCGCGCCAGTAGAGCGGATCAATGTTCTGGAGGACGGTGACGATGCAGTCGCCGGAACGGCGGCGGCGCAGCAGTTCGGGAAGATGATTGGGCGCGAGGTGAGATTCGCCAAAAAGCGCGACGATGATGGCGTCCGGATGCTGCTGGCGGAGGGATGCAAGTTTGGCGGCGGCGTGGCGGTCGCGTTCGACAATCCTGCTGAGATCGCTGCGCCTCACGCAGTCGAGGGCGACGATGCGCTCCGTGAAATCACGGCCGGCACGCAACAGGCCTAAAAACGGACGCCAGTTATAGCCCCATTCGGTGTCGAAGCGAATGCGGCGGCGCAATTCGGGTCCATCGATGAGGCGGGCGGACCAGGCGTCGAGCGCGGGTTGGTCCTCGGCGAAAACGAACTCGACTCCGAGCACGAGTTTGCGTCCGGCGCGGGAGAGGCGGCGCAGCAGGTCGGCCGCAAAATTCTGAGAGGCCGGGAGCGAATGATAGTCGCCGATCAGCAACACGTTGGCGGAGCGGCAGAGGCCATTCAGTTCGGCAGGCGTGAGCGCCGCATCGTACGTACGGAAGGCGCTGTTGAAGTCGCGCAGGTACTTGCGCCTGAGATGCGGATCGGTGGCGTGGATCTCACGCTGAACCTGTTCGAGCGCGTGGAGCTGTGCCGCTGTGTGCCGCCAGCGAGGAGTCGATCTGCTTGCCATCGGACCCACTTCCAAGCGACTCTCCGACCACAACCCTTACGTGCGCGCCAGTGGTGTCCGCACATGCAGCTTGACTTGTCTGAGCCGCTATTCCTATTCTCAATTTCCGGGGAACTCGGATACTAGGTGATTGGATGCCTCCTGAAATGAATCGAGAGCTGCACAACCTGACGGTGGCGACAACGGGAGCGAGCGGCTCCGCCTTTCTGCGTCGGATGCTCGGGATTCTGGAGCAGGACAGCCGGATCGAGACGGTGAACTTCATCGCATCTGACAATTCATTGCGCGTTATGGCCGAAGAGCTCGGGATAGGCGGACGCAGCAACCTTTTGGCGCAACTGCTCGGGGCAGAGTCGAAGAAAATCCGGCAACACAGCAATGCCGATATCGGTGCGAATGTGGCCAGTGGATCGTATCCGAGCGGCGGGATGATCGTGCTGCCGTGCAGCATGGGAACGCTGGCGAGGATCGCAAACGGGATTGCCGAACATTTGATTGAGCGCGCCGCCGACGTTTGCCTGAAAGAGCGCCGACCGCTGGTTCTCTGTTGCCGCGAGACTCCGCTGAATAAAATCCATATCCGAAACATGGGGCTGGCGGCCGATGCCGGCGCCACGATCTATCCGCTGATCCCTACCTTCTATAACAAACCGACCTCGCTCGAAGAGATGGCGTGCGAGTACTGCAACCGCGTGCTGGCACATATAGGACTGGCGCAGGCGGGAGCGTATGAGTGGGGAAAGTGAGTCATTGATTCAGTGAGTCAGTGAGTCAATTAAGGAATTAAGAGCTCGCGATTTGACAGGTTACTGGGCGTGTATTAGCGTGTCTATACACCGGAAAGGAGGTGGTCCAGTGACGAAATGTGATTGTGACAGTCCTGCTAGACCGATAGGTGAGGTGGCTGAGGCTTAGAGCGTGTCGCTCTTAGCTCAACCTGCAAACTCAGGTGTCAATTCGGGAGTTTGCCGGGGCCACGGAACGTAGAGTGACCGCCTCAGGCCAATTCCAACAGACTACCGAACGGTCCGCAATAACGCCCATGACGGGGGCGGCGGGCCGTTTTGCTATTTGGGAGTTAGTGATTTGGTGAGTGACGATTGAAAGAATCAAACCCTTTGCGGATGACCTTGAGCGTGTTCTCCGTCATTTCCAGCGCATCCAGTTCAGATTCGGAAACCCAGCGGGCTTCGCTGACGTCGCTTGCGGCGCGAAGTGCGCCCGAGATGGGGCGGCACAAGAAATCAATCAGGACGTAGTGATACTGCGCCAGTCCGGCGGGATCAAGGTAGATGGCGTCGAAGACGTCGAGGACGTCGCCGACTTCGACGATCAGGCCGGTTTCTTCCACGGCCTCGCGGGCGGTTCCCGCGCGGAGTCGCTCCCCGAGTTCGAGCATACCGCCGGGGAGGGACCAGCGTCCCTTGAGCGGCTCGCTCGATCGCTTGACGACGACGACGCGGGCGTCCTGAACAATGACGGCACCGACACCGACGAGCGGGCGGTCCGGGTATTCACGCTGCATGATTTACGCTCGCCAGCTCGCAATTCATATTCATACTCGTTAGATCGTGACTCACTGGAAGAGGTCTCGCGGCGCGAGGTTCACGATCTTCCAACCTTTGTCCCCGCGCTGAAACGTGAGTTGCAGTTGGGCTTCACGGTGCATCGCGGGCCCCTGGCCCAGAGCATTTTCGCCGTCCATCTGGAACTGAACGGTTGCCATACCGCAGCCGGCTGCGCCGCACTTTGAATTGGACGGGGATTCAGCAGTGTTGACGATCTGATAGTAAACCCGTACGTTGTCCCATTGGTCCAGGAAGGCACGTAGTTGATCCGCGAAACCGTTGTAGTCGGGCATATTATCGGGATCGAAAGCGGCGAGGACCGTGGCGGAATTGCGGGCCACCAGTCCGTCGCGAATCTGGCGCATGAGCGATTCGGCTACGGCCCCCGTGAATGAAGTGGACTCGTCGTTATTGGGGCTTTGTCTAGCAGGGCTTTGTCTGGCGTGTGATGGCGCGGCCGCCGTCAGCACGAATGCGATTGAAAGAGCAACTCCGGCAATGCGTGCGTATCTGATGTGCATTTTCTTTCCTCAAGCGTCTAAGGTGATTTTAGGTCGCGAGTGCCGCTGCGTCACTGTGTTTCGGCGCTATACTCTGTTGGGCTCTTGCTTGTAGAAGAACATACCTCGCCTAATTCCACGTGCTTTCCCCGGCGGCGGCTGTTGTACATAATGCCGCATCCACGACGGGCGTTTCCCGACGGTGAATTCAATTCGAAAGGAGAGTCCTAATGTTTACCCGTCTCGTCGAATTCCAATTCAGGCCCGCGCAAAAAGACAAGGTAGCAGCAATTCTGAAGGATTTCATGCCGACCATGAAGGCACAGGGCGGCTTCATGGACGTCCTTACACTTACCCCCGAGTTGGAGCATGAGAAGATCATCGCCCTTTCGTTCTGGACGACGAAGGAAGAGGCGCTGAGATTTCATGAAGAGGTATTCCCGAAGCTGGTCGATATGCTGAGCGGGCATCTACTCGCCGAGCCGCATGTAACCATGTACAAACTCGAAACATCGACCTTGCACAAGAATCACGTCAAAGCGGCGTGAGCGCTCAGTGACTGTAACGAAGGCGAGCTAGTTGGCTCGCCTCGTCTTTTCCAGGTCTTCTTAGCCCACCTTGAGCGGCTCGCCCCATTTGTTATCGAAGACGACGCGCGAGATGTCGAAACGTCCGCCATAGGGCTTGTCGGTGCCGGTGCGATGGCCAATCCCCAGCAGCGCGACCACTTTCACCGAGGGCGGGATGCCGAGGGTCTCTTTCACTTTGTCTTCCCAGAATCCTTCCATTGGCGCGGTGTCATAGCCCAGCGCCTCGGCCATCAGCATCATCGTGGTGAAGGCGATCATGACGTGGCGGTTGACCCATATCCGGATATCCTGCTCGATGCCGGCGGCGGTGCCTGCGGTTCCGCCGAGAAGTCCGCTGACGCCCTGGCGTGCGTAGTCGTTGTAGGACTCGGGAATTCCGCGCTCGTTGCCCATTCGCAACGCGTCCTCGAGATCGCCGGTCTTCCAGCCCTCGGTGTCGCCACACGCAACGATAACGGCAGAGGCCTCTTCGATCTTGGGTTGGTTCATGGCAGCGGCACGCAGACGCTTGCGCTGCTCGGGGTCGCGCACGACGACGAAGCGCCACGGTTGCAGGTTGTATCCACTGGGAGCTTCGAGACCGGCTTTGACGATCTTCTTCAGATCCTCGTCGGGGATGGGAGTGGAGTCGAAATGCGGTGTCGCGCGCCGTTCGCGCAGGACTTCACTCAGCGTTTTTTCCGTGATTTCAGTAGCAACATTCGCCATAGAGGTACTTCCAAAAGTTTAGTTGTTGTAACGACCATTTGGATGTGCGGATGCCTGAGTGGCTGCAAATTGTTTTTGTTTGGGCGCGGCATCTAATCTCCCGTGGCACTGGACGAATACAAACGCAAACGCGATTTCGCGAAGACAGATGAACCTGGGCCGGAGTTGGGAAAGCAGGAGGGGCACAGGTTCGTCGTGCAGAAACACCGGGCAACGCACCTGCACTATGACTTTCGTCTGGAAATGGACGGCGTGCTGAAGTCGTGGGCGGTGCCGAAAGGACCATCGCTCGATCCGGCGGACAAGCGTCTGGCGATGATGGTCGAGGACCATCCGGTGTCGTACATCGAGTTTGAAGGAATCATTCCGCCGGGCAATTATGGCGCTGGCACGGTGGAGGTGTGGGACATCGGCACCTGGACGCCTCAGGGCAATGCCGACGAGATGCTGAAGAAAGGCGACCTGAAGTTCGAACTGCATGGCGAGAAGTTGAAGGGCAGCTTCGTGCTGGCGCACATGAAGTCGCGGCGTCCGGGCACCAAGGGCACGGAGTGGCTGCTGATCAAGCACAAGGACGAGTACGTCGAGAAAGACTACGACATCGAGCAGCACGACGGCTCGGTGTTGACGCAGCGCACGCTGGACGAGATTGCCGCCGATGCGGGTTCGTCCGAGTGGGAGAGCAGGCCTGCGGCGAAGAGCACGCGGAAGAAAGATTGGCTGAGCGAGGCGGTGGCGAAGCACGACAGGGCAAAAGCTTTCAACGCGAAGGACGCTAAGGGCGCAAAGGAAAAACGAGAGAGAACGAAGAAAAAGGCGGCGAAGCAGGCGGCTTCCAAAGGCGCGTCGGCAAAAACTCAATCTTTGAGAAATCAGGGCAATAGAAGTACGAAAGCCCCGAATTCCTTTGCGTCCTCTGCGTCCTTTGCGTTGGATTCTCTTCCCGGTGCGCGCAAGGCTGCGATGCCGACTGCGATTCATCCCATGCTGGCGACGCTGATTGACGAGCCGTTCACGGCGGCGGATTGGCTTTTTGAAATCAAGTGGGACGGCTATCGCGCTACGGCCTTCATAAAAGATGGCGGTGTACGACTTGTTTCGCGCAATCAGAACAATCTCACGGCGCAGTATCCGGAACTGGGTGAATTGCCGGAACGAATAGACGCACAGACGGCAATCCTCGACGGCGAGATCGTTGCGCTCGACGAAGAAGGCCGCGCTTCGTTCAGCCTGATGCAGCAGCGAACGGGAATCGGCCACGCTGGCCGACGCGTTGGACGCGCGGACGACAAAGTTCCTATCGTGTATTACGCGTTCGACCTGCTGTATCTCGATGGCTACGACCTGCGCCGCGTAAATCTTGAACAGCGCAAACAGATGCTCTCACGTGTGCTGACGCCCGACGCGCTGGTTCGCTACTCCGACGACTTCCCTGACGGTATCGCGCTCTACGAGGCGGCGAAGCAGCGTGGGTTGGAGGGCATCGTCGCCAAGCGGCGCAAGAGTTGCTACATCGAGAAACGCTCGCGCGAGTGGCTGAAGATGAAAATCACGCAGCGGCAGGAGTGCGTGATTGGCGGCTACACCGATCCAAAAGGCAGCCGCGAGCACTTCGGTTCCATCGTGCTCGGACTTTATGACAATAAGGGACTCCTCATCCACGTGGGACAGGCGGGCAGCGGGTTCACGCAGGCGACGCACGAAGACATGTGGCAGCGGCTAAAGAAACTCCAGATCGACAAGTCGCCGTTCTACGGGAAGGTCGAGGCGCTGCGAAAGGTGCACTGGGTCAAGCCGGAGCTGGTCGCCGAAATCAAGTTCACCGAGTGGACGCACGAAACAAACGAAGGCGGCGTGAAGATGCGCGCGCCAGTTTACGAAGGTCTGCGGATCGACAAGGACCCGCGCGAGTGCGTGTTTGAGAAGCCGGTGCGGACGGAAACGGCGGCGTAGAACTTATCATCGGTCAGGATAGAAGTACTCGATTCTGAATTGTTCCCATCCCGGGAGGTCATCAAAATCATGTGCGGCCTCACACTGTTGCAGATACGCAGCGATTTCATCGTTGCCGTGAGCTTGTAAGTAGCTTACGGTCTCGTGGACGCCAGCCCCCACTAGGAACTGGACATCGAAGCCGCTGCCCGTATCCATGTTGATGTTTTTGGCTTCCCACATTAGCGGCACATCAACAGGGTCGCCAACTAGATACAGCAGCAAGGCGCACCAATACAGTTGCTCGAAGTAAAGGTCGTCCTCATCGCCAGGATGATCGGCTGTCCTAAAGGCCATTTCCCGCCTGAAGATGTCAAGGAGTTCGTTGTGAAAGCGTCCAACGGTGGTCCTGTCCGGCGCGATTTTGATAAGCGCATCCTGCCTTTTGCTTGGGTTGGCAAGGAAATCGATGTCGATCATTTCTCCCCACTGTACTTACCAACCGCTAAACCAACCGAGTTCCGATGCGCCACGCCCGCGCCATCGTCTTCTCCGGCAGTTGCTGCTTCTGCTCAACAGCAGAGAGGCCAATGCAGAGCATTCCGACGGGTTTTGCCCCCATCACTTTGGCTGTCATCCTCAGCGCGCGCGGTGCTCCGGTTGCGAACAGAATTAACGGAGTTGGCATCGCTGCCGAGGTGACGAGTGCGGCCTTCTTGGTTGGCTTCAGCTTGCGGCCTACCGGTCCGCCCTTGGTCTTCCACGGCCAATATCCGTAACCGACGCACCGCTCCATGAACCGGCGGAACAATGCGTTGACGTTGAAGAAGTTCACCGGCGCGCCGAGGACGATCGCATCGGCGGCGTCGATCTCGGAGAGGATCGATTCGAGGTCGTCCTGCTGAACGCACTTGCCGCGCTCTTCGCCTTCGGCCTGCATACAACTGCGGCAGTTCGTGCAGAACTCGATGTGTTTGTCGAGCAGATAGATCTTGCTGATCTCCGCGCCCTTAGCCTTCGCGCCTTCGAGAATGGCGTCCACGGCGGAATCGGTGATTCCGCCCTTGCGATAGCTGCCGACGATTGCGACGACCTTGCTTGTCATTGCGCTACACCTTTGTTGGTGCCCCATATCTGCCGTCTTTTGGCAGATGTGGGTCTTCCTGCGCCAACGCCTTCAGCGACTCCCCATAGGGCGCTTTCGCAATGCCTCTCTCGGTAATGATTGCAGAAACGTACTTCGCCGGGGTGACGTCGAACGCCGGGTTCTCGACCTTGATACCCTCTGGCGCAATGCGCTTCCCTGCCAGATGCGTGACCTCTTTCGACGAACGCTGCTCGATGGGAATCTTCGATCCGTCGGGCGTCGCCAGATCGACGGTTGAAAACGGCGCGGCAACGTAGAACGGAATCCCGTGCTCTTTCGCCAGGATCGCCACGGAATACGTTCCGACCTTGTTGGCCGTGTCGCCGTTGGCGGCGATGCGATCGGCCCCGACGACGACGGCCTGGATCTTGCCGTTGTGCATCATCCATCCGGCCATGTTGTCGGAGATGAGCGTGGTGTCGATGCCGTCCTTCGTCAACTCCCAGGCGGTGAGGCGCGAGCCTTGCAGGAAGGGGCGCGTCTCGTCGGCGAAGACGTGAATCCTCTTCCCTGCCTCGACGGCTGCGCGTATGACGCCAAGCGCGGTTCCGTATCCACAGGTTGCCAGCGCTCCGGCGTTGCAGTGCGTAAGCACGCCGCCGCTTGCGGGCATCAGCGTTGCACCGTGGCGGCCCATGGCCTCGTTCGCGGCGATGTCCTCGACGTACATGCACTGCGCTTCGGTGATGAGCGCCTGCTTAATCTGCGGCATGGGAAGATCGGTGAGCATGTCGAACTTGTCCTTCATGCGCTGGACCGCCCAGAAGAGATTGACGGCGGTGGGGCGAGTCGCAGCGATGAGGTCACAAATCTCGTTAAGCTCGCGGCGCAGTTCGGAGACATGCTGCGCTTCTGAATTCTTCACGCCCAGGGCGACGCCCATCGCGGCCGCAACGCCGATGGCGGGCGCGCCGCGCACGATCATGTCGCGGATGGCCGTCGCCACCTCTTCGTAGGTGCGGCAGTCAACGTAAGTTTCTTCGGTGGGCAGCTTCGTCTGATCGATGAAGCGAACGCCCGCGTCTGTCCATTCGAGTGTCTTGACCATCTAGTTTCGAGTTTCCAGTTTCAAGTTTCGAGTTGAAGGAACAGGCTATCAGTTTTGGTCGAGAAAGGTGAAGAGCGTAGAATGCGGCGGCAAGATGCCGCCGCGCCAGCCGCCGGGACGGCGGCGCTACAACAGAAGGTTCTATGCCGCCGACTCACGCTCCGCTGCCAGTTGGCATAGCTGGATGTGGTAGCCGTCGGGATCGGTGAACACCGAGAGCGTGCCGAAATCCTCTTTCTTCGGAGGCATCAGGATGTGTACGCCCTTCGACTTCAGTTCTGAGATAGTCTTCTGAATGTCATCCACGTAGAAGCCAAACTGCGCCGACTCAGTCGGGTGAACTTTTAAGTGTTCGCTTTCGGCGTGAAGCCCCACGGTAATATTGCCGGCGTCGAGTTGGCTCCAACCGGGCGTTTGCAGCGTTGGGGTCAGTCCCAGCACGTCGCGGTAGAAAGCCACGCTGCGGTCCATGTCCTTTACCACAACCATAACGAGGCCAAGTTTTCCGATCATGGACATCCCTCCTCTTCACTTTCATTGGAAGCAAAAACGTGAGCTCAGGGATTCCTGTCGATGCGAGAACTTACAGCGGCTTGGCCATGTTGATGCAGTGGCACTCGACTCCGGGCTTGAGCGGGCGCGAGGGATGGAACTCGTCGGTCCCGATCTCGACGTAGCCGAACCTGCGATAAACCGGCGGCAGTTCCGGACGGAGGCTGCTCTCGCGAGGCGGATGTGAGCTTGGCACTGAAAGTCTTCACTTTGCGAACTGAGCCTTCTGGAGGTGTTCCTCGCGCACGTCGCGGTCTGTGAACACGCTGATGAACGGCGCGGGGGCGGCGGCCTTTTCGACATTTGGGCGTCCGGCGGCCTCGGTGCGCTCGACCAGGCACATGACGCCGACGATCTCGAAGCCGGCTTCACGGGCGGCCTCGATGGCCTGAATGGTGGAAGCGCCGGTGGTGCAAACGTCGTCCACGATGACGACGCGCGCGCCCTTCTCGCGGAAGCCCTCGATGCGCTGGCCGGTGCCGTGCTGCTTCTCGGCCTTGCGAACGAGGAAGGCGTCGATGTCCCCGCTGGCGATGGCGACCGAGACGGCGATGGGATCGGCGCCCATGGTCATGCCGCCGATGGCCTGCGGGCTCCATCCCTGCTGACGAATCTCGTCGAGGAAAACTTCTCCAACGAGGCGCGCGCCTTGCGCATCGAGCGTCGTGGTGCGGCAGTCAATGTAGTAGTCGCTGGTGCCGCCGGAGGAGAGCTTGAATTGTCCGAGTTTGAACGACTTGGTTGCGATGATAGAGAGCAGTTGTTCGCGAGCGCTGGCCATGCTGTTAGGTTATCAAATGACGCCCCCGGCTCGAGTCACAACGTGCAGAATTGTCATTCCGAACCTTGCGCCGGTTTTGCGCGAGGTGAGGAACCCCTATGTCCAGCAATCATCTTGCAGGGGATAGAGGTTCCTCGCTTCGCTCGGAATGACAACTCTGTTATGTTATCTGTTCGTCCTAAAAACTGCCGCAGCGGCGCGCTCCATGTGCTGGAAGTGGTCGGTCTGGAGCCAAAAAAGGGTGAACAGGGTCGTGTTGTAGGCGACGTGGAGGAGAAAACTGGAAGCCACGGAACCGGTTTTCGCACGCACCCAGGTCAATACCACTCCGACTACAAAGAGCAGGAGCACGGGAGCCCAAGCGCGTCCGAGTTGCGATTGGTGAATCAATGCGAAGAGGAACGCGGTAACGCCGATGCCTGCGGCGACCCCGGCGCGACGGGCCACCACCGGATACAGGAATCCGCGGAAGAAGAGTTCCTCCATGAGCGGCGCGACCGTGATGCCGAACACCACCATCAGGTAAGTGCCGGTCGCATCTTTGAAGTACTGTTCAATCGGCAACTGCTTCGGAATGGGCAATAGAGCGGAGAGGAGCTGGATGCCTAGCGCCAACCCGATGCCCGCGAAAAAGTACGAGATGCCCGACGGCCCGGGCCAGTTCCATTGAATCGCGCGCCAGAAGGATACCGCACGTCCGCGGCGAACGATGAGCACCATGCAACCGAAGACGATGAAATAGGCCGCGACTTGAACGGGGATGACAATGCGTGGTTCGCGCGCGAGGTCTGTCAGTTTCATCCCGTGGAAGTAAGGTAGATTCATCGCAACGCCGATGCCGACGGCAGTCAGAACCAACATTGAGACAAGTGTCAGTAGGGCGAGCGCAAGAACGTCCCAGCCGCTCCAGTGGAGCCGATCGTCACCGCGCAGGTCGATGGAAGGGATGAAATCGTGAGACGCGGCTTCGAGGGGAGGCATGAGTTCGCCTTGCGGCTGGGTCAGTTCCTGTGGCGGAGTTGGTTCCGGGCTGCTCGCGTTCGGGTTGGGTACGTTCGGATCGTCAATCATTCGCCTAGTGATTGTATGCGAGTGGCGGCGCTCACCCGAATAGTTTTTGCGAGGACCCGCGCGGAAGCGCATCCGACTGCTAGTTCTACCAGTTCACTGACCTGAGTCAATCGTCTACTTTAGACTGCGCGCATTTGCGGGAGGGCGGATGAAGCAGTACGCAACATCGGCACTATTTTTCGCGCTGCTCTGGGCGGCGTGTCCGAGCATCCTCTTTGCCCAGAAAATCAAAGTTGACTACGACAAAGGAACCGATTTTTCCAAGTTCAAGACTTATGCGTGGGCTGAACTTAACGCTCCGGCCATGCCCTTGCTTAGACTCAACATCATTGGTGGCATCGACCAGCAACTGGCGGCGAAAGGACTGGTCAAGGTCACGGCGAATCCGGATGTCTATGTGGGCTACTCGGGATCGCTTAGCGGCGAGACTAATCTGCCGACTCCCGCGCCGGTCTATCCAGGTATTGCGGGCACCCCGGTAGGAATCGACTACGGCATGTGGACGGGTGGGGCCGGCTCCGGAGGAGCTGCGTATTTTCCGAAAGGCTCAATCGTCATCGAACTGATGGATCCGCACGTCGAGAAGATCAGGTGGCGCGCTGTGGGAGTATTGAAACTCGACCTTCAGAAGAAAGAGCAATCGCTCGACAGAATCAATAACGCTATCGTGAAGATCTTTACCTACTATCCTCCACCAGCCAAAAAGTGAACTCGGTGCCCCATTCAATTCGTCAACGCGCAGTCGCATGAACTGCGCATGGTTTTGCAAGCGTAGTCGAGCGATTTGCCCAAACCTTCCCGATCTTGAATTATTTTTTCAATTTCGCCGGCGGGTGGCGCACGCTTTCTGCGGTTGGCCTACAAATGGGGGTGCCGCACCCTTCCCCTTCAGGGGAGGGTGCGCCTTCACAATAGCTATCGGCTAATTGCCCGTCGCCGCTGATTTTCATCCCACGTGACGCACCACGGGCGCATGGGGGCTTGTTCCGAATTCGTAAATTTTCAGCCGCTCACGTTTCACTTCCAGCAACTCCCGTTAAGCTTAATTTGTAGCCGCAGCATCCGATTGGCCGATCAACGCAACGGCAAAGGTCAAGCTAGATCGAAATAGTAAGTTGCTTAGTTTCTTACACTTAGCATTTAGCCATTAAGTGGATCGATGAATTAAGTGCTTTATATTGTTGCGTTTACGTGTTTTTGGGCAATGGGGGGGGAGGTAACTAACGGGTCACTGTTTTTTGGTCCGCGCGTAGTACTCGGCCAGCGCTTGTCCGGTGTAGGACTTCTTGTTCTTCGCGACCTGCTCGGGAGTGCCTTGAGCAACGATGCGGCCACCGTCTTCGCCGCCTTCGGGGCCGAGATCGATGATCCAGTCGGCGTTACGAATGACATCGAGATTGTGCTCGATGATGAGAATCGTGTTGCCGAGGTCGGTCAAACGGTGCAGCACTTCGAGCAGTTTGTGGACGTCGTCAAAATGCAGTCCGGTGGTCGGTTCGTCGAGCAGGTAGAGCGTCTTGCCGGTCTGTCGCTTGCTCAATTCGCGCGCGAGTTTGATGCGTTGCGCTTCGCCGCCGGAGAGCGTGACGGCTGACTGTCCGAGATGTATGTAGTCGAGGCCGACGTCCACGAGCGTTTGCAGCTTCTGCCGGACCTGGGGAATGTTCTCGAGGATGGTGAGCGCGTCGCTGACCGGCGTTTCAAGCAGGTCGGCGATGGAGTAGCCCTTGTACTTCACCGCCAGCGTCTCGTGGTTGTAACGACGGCCGCCGCAAACCTCGCAGCGCACGTAGACGTCGGGCAGGAAGTTCATTTCGATGCGGCGCTGGCCTTCGCCCTGGCAGGCTTCGCAACGCCCGCCGGCGACGTTGAAGGAGAAGCGTCCGGGCTTGTAGCCGCGTTCGCGGGCTTCGGGCAGCATCGCGAAGATGTCTCGGATGGCGGTCAACATGCCGGTGTAGGTCGCGGGATTCGAGCGCGGCGTGCGTCCGATGGGCGACTGGTCGATGCGAATGACTTTATCGATGTACTCGACGCCCAGCATCATGCGGTGTTCGCCGGCTTTTTCGCGCGAACGGTAGAGCTTCGAGGCGAGTGAGCGATAGAGAATGTCGTTGACCAGCGTTGATTTGCCCGAGCCTGAAACGCCGGTGACGACCGTCATCAGCCCGAGCGGAAACGCGACGTCGATGCTCTTGAGGTTGTTCTCGCGAGCGCCGAGCACCGTAATGGCGTGGCCGTTGGCCTGCCGCGGTTCGGGACGCACGGGAATCTGCATCTCGCCTGACATGTACTTGCCGGTCAGCGAACGGTCAGCGCGGGTGATCTCATCAGGAGTACCGCTGGCGACGAGTTCGCCGCCGTGGCGGCCGGCGCCGGGGCCGAGGTCAATGACGTAGTCTGCGCGACGAATGGTCTCTTCATCGTGCTCCACCACGAGCACCGTGTTTCCCAAATCGCGCAGGGATTCGAGCGCCTGCAAAAGCCGATCGTTGTCGCGATGGTGCAGTCCGATGGAAGGCTCGTCGAGCACGTAGAGCACGCCGCGCAGTTTCGAGCCGATCTGGGTTGCAAGTCGAATGCGCTGGCCTTCGCCGCCCGACAACGTCGCCGCGCTGCGGTCGAGCGAGATGTAGCCCAGCCCGACGGCATTGAGGAACGACAGGCGTTCGGCAATCTCCTTGACGATGCGCCCCGCGATCTGCTGCTCGCGTTCGTTGAGCTTGATCTCGGCTACGACCGCGACGGCGCGCGAGACGCTGAGCGCGGTGAAGTCGGCAATCGACATGCCGTTCACTTTGACGGCAAGGCTCTCGGGACGCAAACGCTTGCCGCGGCACACCGGGCACTGGGTCGCCGACATGTAGTTCATCATCCACTCGCGATACGTGTCGCTGGTGGCTTCTTCAAGGCTTTGATTGTGGAAAGCGAGAATGCCGTGAAAGCCGGTCTTGGGCGCCTCTTTCGGCTCCGGGCCGTAGAGCAGCAGGTTCTGGATCTTGGGCGGGAACTTCTCGAAGGGAGTATCGAGGCTGAAGCCATAATAATCGGCGGCGATCCGGGTCATGTGCTGCAAGTAGGTTGATCCGGAACCTGGCCCGAGTCCGCCATCGAAGAGCGGCTTCGACCAGTCCACGATAACCTTCGCGGGATCAAAATCGTATTTGCTGCCTAGACCGTGGCACTCCGGACAAGCCCCGTAAAGGCTGTTGAACGAGAACGAGCGCGGCTCCAGTCTGGCCACGCTGATGCCGCAATCCGGGCAAGCCATCTTCGACGAATACATGTGCTCTTGGCCATTAACGATCGCCACGTGAACCAGGCCATCGGCCAGTTTCATGGCTAGAGTAACCGAGTTTTCGAGCCGCTTCTCTATGCCGTGCTTCACCAGCAGGCGATCCACCACGACCTCGATGGTGTGGTTCTTGCGCTTATCCAGCTTGATGTCGTCTTCAAGGCTCAAGAGTGCGCCGTCGATGCGGGCGCGGGTGAATCCCTGCTGGACGAGCTTCTCCATGTCCTTTTTGAACTCGCCTTTTCGCCCCCGGACAATGGGAGCCAGGATCATGACGCGGTCGTCGGGCGTAAGTTCCATCACGCGGGCCACGATCTGCTCCGGCGTCTGGCGGGAGATAGGCCGCCCGCAATTTGGACAATGGGGCACCCCCACAGACGAATAGAGCAGGCGCAAATAGTCGTAAATCTCGGTGATTGTCCCTACAGTCGAGCGGGGGCTGCGGCTGGTAGTCTTTTGTTCGATGGCTATGGCCGGGGAGAGGCCGTCGATGGCGTCCACGTCGGGCCGTTCCATCTGATCGAGGAACTGGCGGGCGTAGGCCGAGAGGGTTTCCACGTAGCGCCTTTGGCCCTCGGCGTAGATGGTGTCGAAGGCAAGCGACGACTTCCCTGACCCGCTGAGGCCGGTGATCACGGTAAGAGTATTGCGCGGAATCTCGACGTTGATGTTCTTGAGGTTGTGCTGACGCGCGCCGCGTACTGTGATTTCACTGATGGGCATGGCCGGGAAGACGAGACCTTCCGTACCGTGGACGCTTTTACAGATCGGTCTGACACTGAGTATGCACAGCGGTACACATGTATCTTAGTTGTAAACAGACAGGCGGGTCAATGCGGGATAGAGTAACAGTGGGACTGATAATGGTTGCGCACGGATACAACCTGGAATCGTTGCACGACCAAAGCGTCGTCGTGCATCTGAGACTCGCCGATACCGATATGGGCGGTGTCGATGACGATGCACCCATCGAGGAGCTGACGTGCAAGTTGGAGCGCCTCATGGAAACCACCGGGGCCGGCGAGTTGGACGGCGACGAGTGGGGCGGGGGCTATTGCAAGTTATTCCTGCATGGTCCGGACGCCAATACGATCGCGGCGGCTGTGCTGCCCGATCTGCTGGGGTTTCCGGCACGGCCTGGATCCTACATGGTGAAGCGCTATGGGGCGCCGGGAGCGTTGGAAGAATTGATTGAGTTAGGCAGCCGCGGCCGCTCACGCCCGATGTGACCGTTCATCCGCGGATTTACGACTTTTTTTTGATAAATTAGTTTCAGAGACCAAGGAACAAAATAGTGAAGGCACTCATAGTATCCACGACCCTGCTCGCCACCATCACGGTATGCCTGACGTTTGGTATCGCCTGCGGCTATGCGGCGGTAACGGGAATTCTCCGCAGTTTTGGCCACCGCTCGCCTAATGGCAACCGCTCACCCAAGCCGGTGTCGGCGTCCCTTAATCCGGTTCAGGTAAGCTCAGGCGACTGACGTGCACCCGCGTCGTCGTTGTTCCCTGCCGGTAAATTTCTCTAAATAGCCGTTCTACTGTTGTTTACTGTTTTGGCGCCAGCTTCTGGAGTTCCTGAAGCATCTGCTCAGGAGTCTTGACCTGAGGACCGTTGCCCCCCTGCTGGTCAGGCGGGGTCATGGGGGGGTACTGCCGTTGGGTTGGCCCTGTCACCGGCGATTGGTCTGGTGCAGACGGCTGCCCGGGCGCAGAGGGTTGAGGAATCACTGGTTGCCCTAGCTGGGGCGGTACCGCGCCCGCAACCGGCGGAACCGGCTGTTGGTTCTGCCCTTGATCAGGCGGCGGTGGTTCGGGGGGCGTTTCCGCCTCGTCGTCGTTATTGCTGTCGTCAGGTTCAGGCTGCTGAGCGGCAGCCGGGCGATTGAGCATCCCTGACATGCCGCTTCCGCCAGACTTTGTGGTGAGGATGATGCGCTGCACGCCGCCGGGCTGATTCGGATTCCCCAAGATCAGGAAGTCGAAAGCGGAACCGTTTAAAAGCGAGGCAATTACGTCGGAGGCCGGTCCGGGGCCAACACGGGTCGCTACACGCTCACTGCCGCTGCCAGGAGGCATATCGATCGATGCGCCCGTCTGCTGGCGAATGGCGTTGAGGATGGAACTCAAAGTCGCGTTGGTGGACTGAATCGTCAATTGTCCGTTGAGGTAGCTGACCTGCGGCGGAGTCGCCTGCATCTGCTCGGGTGTCGGTGGAGGAGGAGGCGGTGGCGGCGGTGCAGGCGCTGCGGCAACTTCTACTTTCTTGGACTTGCCATGATGCCCTTTCGCGTTCACCGGGGCTTTTGGCGGTTTTGGGCCGGTGTAAAACGTGTGCGATGCATCGGCAGTCTTCGGCGGTACGGGAGCTACAGGTGCAGGCGCAGGCGCGGCGGACGCGGGCCGTGCCGCTGGACGTGTCGGTGGAGGCGTCGGGGGAGAAAACACCGGACTGTTCTGCGCCACCATCGGCAGCGAGAAGATAGCAACCACTATCGCGAGTTTTAGACAAGAACGCCGCATACAAGTCCGCTTACGATTCTAGCACTAGAAGACAGTGGTTAATGGCGAGTGGCGAGTAAAAACCGGCTCGTCTCAGTTGCCGCGAAACCTCGAAACAATTACCTTAGGAACGGATTCTAAAATCGAATAGCGCCGGTTTTTACTCGCCACTAACCACTCGCCACTGTGTTCACATGATAGACGAGCGGGAGCCGAGAACGTTTGCATCTGTTTCGTCCGCGGAATGCATCTTACATTCATCAGAGTACACGGGAGATGCAGGTAACTTCATGCACCAGCGCAAAAAGCGGTTCCTAACTCTCGCGTTCATATTTCTTTTCGCAGCAATTACCTCGTCGCAGCGCGCCTGGGGACAGACGTGCGAGACCGGCGACGAACTTGAAGCGGCCAAACGGTCGGGCATTGAGAGCGCCGTCAATCAGTATTTCCAGATGGCGCGGCAAGGCAACGTCACAGCGTTGCAGCAGGCGGCGGCGCCAAGCTTCACCGAGATCGGCAATACCGTGGGCGACAATAAGGACGCATTTTCAGGCGCGCCCACCGTGCGCTCGGTTTACGAGCTCGACAACACCGCTCCACCCGCGAATGGCGCGTTCTCGGGACCGCCAAAAAACGACGGCCGGGCTGAATTTTTCTGCGGCATCTTCAATTCGCAAGACCGCGTGGGTTTTGTCTTCCCGTCGCTGCCCGCGGGCGTGTACGCGGTCGTGATCGAGGATACGAAAACCGACAAGGGCACGTTCAGCGTCTCGTGGATACTCCAGCAATCGGGCAGCAAGTGGAACATAGGCGGCCTGATTGTGAAAGCCACTACGATCGGATCTCACGACGGCAATTGGTTCGCCCAACAGGCACGCGTTTACAAAAGCAAGGGGCAACTACACAACGCCTGGCTTTACTACGTAATGGCGGACGACCTTCTCAGGGCCTTCCCTGCTATCACCACGCCTCAACTCGATAAGCTTTACGACGAGTTCCAGTCGGTGCGTCCGGCGGACTTGCCGGTCAATGATCCGATTGACCTCGCCGCCAGCGGAAAGACTTACAAAATCACGACAATGTTCCCCGCCCCCGTCGGTGATGCGATTGACCTGGTTGTGAAATACCAGACGGCCGACCTGTCCGATACCAGCAAGGTGTACCAGGACAACATGGCCGTGATCAAAGCCGTGGTGACCAAGTACCCGGAATTTCGCGATGCTTTCGGGGGAGTGGTCGTTCGGGCCGTCGCTCCGTCAGGACAGGACTACGGGACGTTGCTGGCTATGAAAGACGTGAAGTAACAGGGGCTAGGGGCAAGCCGACCCCCTCCCCCTGTGGAAAAAGATGTAAGTAAAGCAAACAAACGACTTGCTACATCGATCTCCACCCAGCGTAAAACCAAGTGATTGATAACACACAACTTATGTTGTCGATTACCATTGCCCGTCCGCTGCAATCTTCTATATACATTTTAGCAATTTTGAAGGGGTAACCCGACAGAGCCGGGATATTTATATTATGCTTGGAATCAGCAGCTTACAATGATTTTCGCGAGGCGAGGGGGTTGACATCTCTAATTACACCGGCAAAAGGAAATACGCAGAGGTACGCAAAGGTTACGCAGAGGGCGCGGAGGAAGCGGGGGTAGCAGAGGAAGCAGGCGCTCATCACTCGCCACTAACCGCTCGTCACTGTCTTAGGAAGCAATTGCGCGTTGAACGTGATTAGGGGAGACGGCTTTCAGAAGGTCGGCTACGTTCACGGGTTTGAAGAGGACGGTTACGCCGCGCCCGGCGGCCTCGGCTCCGACTTCATCTTCACTGTAGCCGGTCATGAGCAAGCTGCGAATTCCAGGAACTTTCCTGCGAGCCTCATCGATCACGTGAAAACCGTTGCGATCGTCTTCGAGGGTGTAGTCGCACAGGAGCAGGTCAAAGGTAGCGTCGGCGAGTTCTGAAAGCGCGCCTTCGCAGGACGTGACTGCCGTAACATCGTGCCCCTGCTGTTGAAGGATCAACTTGTACGTCAGGAGAACGGCTGGCTTGTCGTCGACAACGAGAATACGCAAGCTGGATACCGACATAACTCTCGGAGCATATCACGTTCGGAGCTGTGGAAGGGTGTGGAAAAACACGAGACAAAGGGTGATGCAGTGGATTTAGACGGCAATGAAAATGCGTAGACGTGGTGAGGGCGAAGTGCATGGGGCCTTCGCCCTTCGGCTCAGGATGACTCGGTCCGGGTATCTTGCTGTTTGGACAAGAGTTGTGGTGGTGCGGGCGAAGTGCATGGGTCCTTCGCCCCTGCGGGACTCAGGATGACTCGGTTTGGGTATCTTGCTGTTTGGACAAGAGTTGTGGTGGTGCGGGCGAAGTGCATGGGTCCTTCGCCCCTGCGGGGCTCAGGATGACTCGGTTTGGGTATCTTGCTGTTTGGACAAGAGTTGTGGTGGTGCGGGCGAAGTGCATGGGTCCTTCGCCCCTGCGGGACTCAGGATGACTCGGTTTGGGTATCTTGCTGTTTGGACAAGAGTTGTGGTGGTGCGGGCGAAGTGCATGGGTCCTTCGCCCCTGCGGGACTCAGGATGACTCGGTTTGGGTATCTTGCTGTTTGGACAAGAGTTGTGGTGGTGCGGGCGAAGTGCATGGGTCCTTCGCCCCTGCGGGGCTCAGGATGACTCGGTCCGGGTATCTTGCTGTTTGGACGAGAGTTGTGATGGTGCGGACGAAGTGCATGGGGCCTTCGCCCCTGCGGGACTCAGGATGACTCGGTCCGGGTATCTTGCTGTTTGGACGAGAGTTGTGGTGGTGCGGGCGAAGTGCATGGGTCCTTCGCCCCTGCGGGGCTCAGGATGACTCGCTACGGGCGGGTGTGCAGTTGTGTTGGTGCTGGTGGATGGTGATGGAAGGGAGGCAGCAGCTATAATCGTGACCGCATGAAGCCGATCTCGCGCATAATCCCGTCGCCGCACTCCATATGGGCACGAAGCAGCGGTGTCGCGCGTTTCATTCTGTACCTTGCCGGAGTCGAACTTTTTCTCTACCTGGTTCAGCAGGTATTCCGCTGGTTCAAATTGAAGGAGTTGGCCGAGACCCTGGGGGGGTGGCTCGTCGCCATCGCTTTCATCTGCGCCGTCCTGCTGCTGTTCATTTTTGTGCGGTGGATTCGCAGGAAGCTGATGTGGCGATTGCGGAACCGGCTGATCGTTACTTACGTTTTCATCGGGGTTATCCCGGTGCTGCTGTTGTTGGCAATGGGGGTTGTCGCGGGCGAATTGCTGACGGGACAGTTCGCGACCTTTCTAGCCACGTCGGACTTGCAACACAGGATCGATGCGCTCGACACGGCCACTTCAACCCTGGCCAACACCCTGGCGCATCGACTGAGGCAAGGCTCGGACATCCACTCGCTACCGGGTCTTCGCGCAAGTGAGCGATTTCCAAAACGCCAAGTCACTTTGTGGTACAGGGGCGATGAGGTCGTGCTGGGCGCGTCCGGTTCGGATGAGGGACTGCATGCAACTGTGGCTCCGTCGGCGAACAAAGAGGTTCGCGCGATAGTGGAAGAAGGCAATCAGCTCTTTCTGCGCGCGAGCAGATCGGTTCCGGCCGGCGCCGACACGTTGACCGTGGTTTCGAGTGTGCCGCTGGATGAGGGCCTGCTGCACGACATCACGGCGGACATCGGGCAGGTGATGCTGTCTCAACGGGCGCAGTCCACGATTGCGCTGCGGTCAGGCACACTGCCTGCCGCGTTAAATCGCTTCGATGTCGAAGTAGATTTCTACGCGCCGATCTGGTTTTTGGACTGGCGTTCTGGCGAACCGTCGGAATGGTCGCTGCTGGTGAGCACGCGCCCGTCGCTGTTGTTTAATCGGCTGTTTGCAAACCTGGGGAACAATGCGAACTCCATTCTAGTGGTGCTCGTGGTCATCGCGGTCCTGTTGGGACTAATCGAGTTGCTGGCGCTGATTATCGGAGTGCGGCTGACGCGCACCATGACGCATTCGGTTTATGAGTTGTACGATGCGACACAGCACATCAACCGGGGGGATTTCGGGCACCGCATCATTGTTCGAACCAACGACCAACTGGCGGAGCTTGAGACATCGTTCAACTCCATGAGCCACTCGCTGGAAGGGCTGATCGCGGAGCAAAAAGAGAAACAACGGATGGAAAGCGAACTGGCCATCGCGCACGAGGTGCAGGAGCAGCTCTTTCCGCGTGATTTCGGAAAATTAAAGTCGCTCGAAGTGCACGGCGTGTGCCGTCCGGCGAGATCGGTGAGCGGCGACTATTACGATTTTCTTCCGCTGGGCGGCGAGAACCTGGGCATTGCGGTCGCGGATATCAGCGGAAAGGGTATCTCGGCGGCGCTGCTGATGGCGACGATTCATTCAGCCGTGCGGGTGTACGAGATGGGACAAGTTCCGGTGCGGGGGCAACTTGCCGCGGCGGGCGTGGCGGCAAGGTCGTCGGCGAGCGAGTCAATTCCACTGATGCCTGCGAGCGTGGTTCATTCCCCCGCCGCAGTGATCGGATTGTTGAATCGCCACCTGTTCCACAGCACTCCGCCGGAGAAATACGCCACGATGTTCTTTGGATTGTGGAATGGGCACGACCGCGAGCTTACGTACACGAATGGTGGACACCTGCCGCCGTTCATCGTGCGCCAGAATGGCTCGATTGAGGAACTCAAAGTTGGCGGGACGGTGATTGGGCTGTTCGACGACGTGATCTATGAAGAGACATCGGTGAAGCTGGCTGGGGGCGACCTGTTCGTCGCCTACAGTGACGGACTCACGGAACCGGAAAACGAATTTGGCGAATTCGGGTCGGCACGCCTGATCGATCTGATTCGCAAGAACCGCAACCTGCCGCTGGCACGGATCTCGGATATCGTAACCACGTCGGTGCTGGACTGGATCGGCGCCGCCGAACAGCCGGACGACGTGACGCTAGTGCTGGCAAGGGCCAAATAAGAATGTGACAATCTGGTGATCGGATGATCGGGTGATCTCGGAGACAAGTCAGATTGCGAAATCGTCGGGGGTATCTGGTGGCTTGGGTTGTACTTTTGCCACACGCTTCTGGCGGCGTTCTTCATGTACAGCCATCAGCTTGTCGAGGTCATAGCCGTAAGGACCGTAGGGGCGGAAGGTCTTTTCGTCGAAAAGCCGCATGATTCCGCAGTCGTTGCAAGTGCGAAATGCGTGTTCGCCATGGCGGACGGGCCAGCTCATGTTGCGATGCCAGCATCCGCGCAGCAGAACGGCTGCCGCGGCGCCAATGCCCGCGGCTGTAAGTCCGATCGGCCATACCCAGTGTGGGATCTTCTTGTCGTCCTTGGGACCGGCTTTGTCGCCTTTGTCACTCATGAGAGCAGGATACCCCCGCCTGTCTCAAGTTCCAAGTCGTTGAAACAGCTTGCGCGCATGGCTGCCGTGGTGCACACTTTCAGCGTTGTTCTGAAAGCGGGTGGGTCATGGATCTCTCCAATGTGATTTATCTGCTGCACCAGATGCGGGACGTCGCGATCTCCATGTGGCAATCGTCGCCCAACGTGATCGTCGGAATTGCAGTCGCTTTGGCGGCGGCGACCTATTTCGTATACAGGCGCTAGGCCCACAAAGTATTCGCGCCACCAACCAGATATACTGTTGCGTTTCCCGCGGAGTTGACTCAAATTCGGAGGCACTCTTTTGCGATCCTTGAAAAACATGCTGTTCGTTTTCTTCGCGTGCGCGGTCGCCGCCACGCCGCTGTTCAGCCAGGAGTCGTCCATGACCAAGCCTTTAAACACGAAGTCTTCAAGCACGAAAGTTAAAGCAGCCGTCGCGCAGCCCGCGTGGATGGCCGCTGCCAGCAAGAAGGTCGAAGACCAACTCGTCGCCAAGTATGGCGAAGCGCAGCGTACACGCGCTCAACGCGGGGTCAAGCAGGTCGCGGAGTTCTGGCGGGCGAGCGACGGCGATGCGAAGGCGTTCGAGGAATTCGCGACGTCGAATTTCGCCGGCACTCAGCAGGAGCTCGATACGCTGTTCACGCGCTTCGAGTACCTGACCGAGAAACTTTACGGCCACATGCAGGAGATCAACCGCGAGTTCCGCCAGCAAGCCGATCTCGACCTGGGGAAGATCATGCCCTACGACGAGGTATTCGCGGCGTATTCGCCAGCGGCGCACGTCAACGACGATTTTTTTCAGAACAAGCTGGCGTTTGTCGTCCTGCTGAATTTTCCGCTAACCACGCTCGACGAGCGGTTGAGCGACGGGCAGACGTGGACTCGACGCCAGTGGGCCGAGACGCGGTTGGCCGAGCAGTTCTCGAAACGCGTGCCGGCCGAGGTGAACCAGATGGTGTCCGATGCGGGGTCGCAGGCGGACACGTACATCTCGCAATACAACATATGGATGCACCACATCGTTGACGAAAAGGGGAACCGGATGTTCCCCGAGAAGCTGGAACTGCTTTCGCACTGGAACCTGCGCGACGAGATCAAGGCGGAGTACGCCGAAGGGGCGTCGGCACTGCCGAAGCAGCGAATGATCCAGCAGGTGATGGAGCGGATCATCACGCAGACCATCCCCGAGTCGGTGATCAACAATCCGAACGTGGACTGGAATGTTTCGACTAACGAGGTAAAGGCCAGCACGGTCAAGGACGGCGAGGTCCCGGGAAAAGAAAACGTCAAGGCAAGCAACGCGGCTGAACCGGACACGCGGTACAAGATGCTGCTGGGGATTTTTAAGGCCGTGCGCGAGTACGACAAATACTCGCCTACGGCTCCGACGCTGATCGCGCGGCGATTTAACGAAGACCGGCAGATTCCGGAAGAGCGCGTGCGCAAGATGCTGGAGACGATCGTGTCGTCGCCGGTGGCGCCGCAGGTGGCGGAGTTGATCGAGAAACGGCTGGGGCGTCCGCTGGAGCCGTTCGATCTTTGGTACAACGGCTTTCGTCCGCGTGGGACGTACACCGAAGCGCAACTCGACGAGATAGTGACGAAGCGCTATGCGACTCCGGACGCATACCACAAGGATATTGCGAACCTGCTGGTGAAGCTGGGCTGGCCGCGCGAGCGCGCAGAGTATCTATCGGCGAATATAGCGGTCGATCCGGCACGCGGCGCGGGTCACGCCATGGGCGCGGGGATGAAGGGCGAGAAGGCGCATCTGCGCACGCGCGTCCCGAAAGAGGGCATGAACTACAAGGGCTTCAACGTTGCGATGCACGAGATGGGTCACAACGTGGAGCAGACGATCTCGCTGAATGACGTCGATTACTATTCGCTCTCGGGCGTGCCAAATACGGCGTTCACCGAGGCGTTTGCGTTCGTCTTTCAAGGGCACGACCTGGAACAACTCGGTTTGCCGAAGCCCGACGCGCAGCAGGACGCCATGCGCGTGCTCAACGATTTCTGGGGCACGTACGAAATCGCCGGAGTCGCGCTGGTGGATATGCAGGTGTGGCACTGGATGTACGACCATCCGGAGGCCACGCCCGCGCAGTTGAAGGCTGCCGTGGTCCAGATCGCGAAAGACACCTGGAACAAGTACTACGCGCCGGTGTTCAAGAAAAAAGACGTGCTGCTGCTCGGCGTGTACTCGCACATGATCGACGCGTTTTTATATTTGCCGGACTATCCGATCGGACACATGATCGCGTTCCAGATTGAAGAGCAGATGAACAAGGCCGGCAACATTGGACCGGAGTTCGAGCGCATGGCGAAGTTCGGCAATCTTGCGCCGGATCTATGGATGAAGAATGCGACTGGCGCGCCGGTTGGTCCGGAGGCACTGCTCGCCGCGACCGAGCGGGCACTGCACGCGTTGAATGTCAGCGCGGCGGCGGATTGACGGAGCAGTGTGATTATCGGGAGTTGTGTAAGGACGGGGCTGTGCCCCGTCCTTACAATTTGAAATCCATTGCGCTTGTGAAACGGGCTCGGTATTCTTGACCCCGATGACGCCAACATGGACCTCCGCTACTGCACGAAGCTACCGCGACCGCGATTTGGTAGTGATTGAAAAGGGCGCACTGCTTCCTGAAACCTGTATTCAATGCGGCCAACCTGCTTCCGTCGGCATTGACAAGGTTGTCGTTTGGCACCCTCCCGTTTACTATCTCGCGCTTATACTCGGTGCCCTTCCGTACGTAGGAGTTATATTGTTTGTGCAAAACAAAATGCACATTGCCGTACCCTATTGCTCTGCGCATTGGAAAGCTCGTGTGCGCACGGGGTGGGCCATTGGAGGCTTCATTAGCGGGGGCATGGTCAGCGCCATCCTGCTGATGTCAGTTGGCGTAAGCGCTTTGTGGTCAGTGATGGCAATGCTCGCGCTCATCTGTGTTGGCCTGTTGAATTTGGCAAAACTTGGAAGTTCCTTTAGACCCGTTTACATGAACAATGAATGCGGTAAGTTCAAGGGCGCTTCCATGGAGTTCCTGGAGATTCTTTCAATCGAACCTCCGGCCTAATTTCCTTCCCGGTACTTTACGATCTGGTCGTGGTCGTAGATGTGTACGCCCGTCACCGGCAATCCCGCAACATGAACCATCGCTCGCGCGACGGTCTCGGCTGGAATGGCGCGGTACTGCCTAAGCGGGCCAAGGAGCACGTGGTTCAGCATCGGCATGATTTTCTGAGCAAGTCTTTCGCCCGTCCTGGATTCGCGCCGTTCGCCCAGCAGCAGGCTCGGCCTCATGATGTGGACCGCCTCAAACGGCAGCAACGCGACCGCCTGCTCGGTTTCGCCTTTCACGCGCAGATAGAAGTTTCCAGACTTGGGATCGGCTCCGATGGAAGAAACGAGCACGAACCGCTTCGCCCCGGCCTCGACCGAGGCGCGCGCGAGGTTCACGATTGCATCGTAATCGACCTTGCGGAAGGCGGCCTGCGAGCCGGCCTTCTTGATGGTCGTTCCCAGCGCGCAGAAGACGTCGTCGGCACCGGCGACGTTGGCCGGGGAGAGATTCTGAAAATCAACGACACGCGATTCGACCTGAGCGGGATGCAGTGGCAGCGTGGCAACGAATGCGACTTCGCGCTTCGCGTTCGGCGACCCTTGGCGATTCAACAGGACAATTCTGCTGTATGGCTCGGACAGCCGCACGGAGCGAAAACATCGATTCCCTACCAGTCCAGTCCAACCCGCGATGAGCGCAGTTCTCGGCATGGCTTCAATGTAGCATCGACAGGGCCCGCCGGCGAGGGCACCGGCGTTACGCAGCCGGCGCTGCGAAAACTAGAACTACGGCTATCGCAGTTGCGCGGATTTCAGCATCTTCTCGTAGGCCGGGCGGAGAGTGCCGAAATCGTTCTCCGGGGCAACGAAGATGAAGTAGACGAAGCCGTTGTCGCGCGAGGAATCCGGCAGCATCACAAGCCAGTCACGTTCGCGCTCGGGCTGGCCGTTGCGGGCGATAGGCGAGTTCCCTTCCATGTCCACCGAGCGTCCATGAACACCATTGACGGTAATCGGTTGCGGGCTGCCAATGGCGCGCAGGTCAGGATTCGATTGCTGCATGGATTGAACCAGATCGTGGACGGCGTCGTCGAGGGTGCGGACGTTCTGGTCCTGACCGAAGTTGATGACAACCCCATAGGCGACATTCCCGTTGGAGTAACCGGCAGGTGGAGCGATGGTGAGGCCACTGCCACTTCGGTCATTGAAGGTCTGCCAGTTATCCGGATAGGCAATGCTGAGGCCGTTCTGATCGAGCGTCTTGAAGCGATCGCTGGGTCTGACCTGCGAGAGGCTGACGTTGGAAATCGAGGCTCCGCTCTGATCTGGCTGGCCGTTTGAACTGGTGTCCTGCGAGACGGGTAGATTTCTGGGCGTGGCACCATTGGCCGCATTCTGGTGAGCCCACTCGCCGGACTTGGCGCCGGCGGCAATTTCTTGGGCGGAATACGCCTTCACGGAAAGCGCTTGCTGCTTCACGCGTTCGAAGGCCGCGTTGTCGGTCTGGTAATTCTTGGGGGGCCAGCCTGCAATCTCTTCTTCAATGGCCTGTTCGCGATTGCCTGGATTGGGGTGATCGCTGAGAAACTGCGGTTGGCTGCCGCCCTCCTCGGCCAATTTCTGAAAAAAGTCGGCCATACCCTTGGGGTTGTAGCCAGCGAGGTACGCGATAATCGCGCCGACATGGTCGGCCTGCGCTTCATCGGCGCGGGAATATTTCATGCTCCACATTCCGCCGATCGACTGTCCGCCAAGGGAAGCCAGTGCTCCGCCGACGCCACCGATCATCGAACCAACGATCTGTCCCAAACCCGCCACCAGACTCGGGCCGGTGTTCTTCTTCATCTGCTTGACCGAGTGCTGCATGTAGATGTGGGACATCTCATGAGCCATCACACCCGCCAGTTGAGCTTCATTCTGGGCAGCAGTGATGGTCCCCACGTTGATGAAGATCGGTCCGCCAGGAAGCGCGAAGGCGTTGATCTCCTTCTGCTGGATGACGTGGAACTCATAGGGCCAGGAGTATTCGGCAGGGATCACGGAGACGAGCCTTTGTCCGAGCTGGCGGACGTACTGCGTCTCGGGGCTGGAATCGGGAAGCACCGGCATCTGTTTGTACACCTCGGCCATGGCCTGGCGGCCGAGCTTTTCCTGCTGCTCCTTGCTGACGCCTGTGTTGCCGGGATCAGGGAGGACCGGGCCGGCGGTGGCCGCTAGACACTCGGAGAGGGAAAAAACGAGTGCGAGGAAAACGGACAAAAAGCGAGACGACCGAGTCATTGTGTGCTCCGAACGTACTCGCCCGCAACATCGGAATGCGGGCGATTTGGAATCTGGCCAGAATAAGACTACCCGAATTTTAGATGCGAGTGAGAGAGGTGAAGTGGCAGTGACAGCAGGGACGAAACGTCCTCGCGACAGCCGCCGGGACGTCGGCGCTACCAAGAAGCCTACTTGTGATCGAGCGTGGAACTTGCGCCCAGATCGCGGCGGTTGCTGGCAGTTCGAGCGTTGGCGCGAGCGGCCGGTTGCGTCGTGAATTCGGGTCCGTATTTCTCAAGCAGAACAGGGACGAGCGCTCCTTCCGCCTCCTTGACAAAGATCATGCCTTCGTCGTTGAGGTCAATGCGGACGAAGTCGCCGAGTTTGACCTGG
This sequence comes from uncultured Acidobacteriota bacterium, assembly GCA_963777415.1. Taxonomy (GTDB): domain Bacteria; phylum Acidobacteriota; class Terriglobia; order Terriglobales; family Acidobacteriaceae; genus JAEZPW01. The sequence goes on along the minus strand of CAVZQL010000002.1, from coordinate 488,636 downwards.
CTGGTGGCCACAAGGTTAGCTAACGGAAACACGACGTGGCGTTCGATGGCCCGCTTGAGGTGACGCGCGCCGTACTTCGGGTCCGTACCCTCGCGCAGCAGGAACTGCTTGACAGATGGGGTGCAACTGAACACGAACTGATTATTGCCGGTGGCCTGCAGGATTCGCTGCTGGACTAGGCCAAGTTCGATTTCAAGGATCTGCTCCAGGTGCTCGGGGCGCAGAGTCTTGAAGACGACGACCTTGTCGATGCGGTTCATGAACTCGGGAGAGAACTTGCGGCGGGCGGCCTCCTGAGCGGCGCGGGTGATCTTCTCGTCGAACCGGCCGTCGATGGCTTGCGGCTTCTGGCCAAATCCCATGCCGCCGGTGATCATGCCATCCATCTCGGTGGCGCCGAGATTGGAAGTCATGACGATGATGCACTGCGAGAGGTCAACGCGACGGTTGTCGCCAAGCGTAAGGGTAGCTTTGTCGAGAATGCCGAGCAGCAATTGCCAGAGCGCGTCAGACGCCTTTTCAATCTCGTCGAAGAGCAGGAGCGAGAGTTTTAGTTTCTCGGTATGCCACTGGTTGAGCGCCTCCTGAGTGAGCAGGGGGTGAGTTTCGCGGTGGCCGAGGTATCCGGGAGGCGAACCGATCAGTTTGGCAATTTCATGCGAGTGCTGGAACTCAGCGCAATCGATCTTGATGACGGCGCGGGTGTCCCCGAAGAGCGCCTCTGCCATGGCCTCGACCACGCGCGTCTTGCCGGAGCCGGTGGGACCGAGAAAGAGCAGATTTCCAACAGGACGGTTCGGAGGATTGAGGCCCGCGAGGAACATCTGGTAAATTTCGACGACCTTTTCGACGGCCGCGTCCTGCCCGACGATTTTGCGACGGATCGAACCATCGAAATCCTGCGCGTCGGAACTGCGGCGGGTCGGATCGAGTGCGGTATTGAGACCAGTCTTCATATTTTTGGCCCACTTAATGCTGCTTCATCGGGCCGTCTCCGCAAAGCGAAGTTGTGTTCTGAGATGGAGCCCGCAACCGTTAAGTTGCAAAAGTTCGCTTCCGCCCTTAAAACGGCCCATGACGGAATTCAGGCTGCCAACTAACCACAAATTAGATGCCGAAATCATACGGGAGAGTTCGCGCGGATCGCACGCGTGGTCCCGCTGGCGCAATTCTCTGCGCGCATGGACGGCTAGACAAACCGTAATGGTGAATCCCCGCCGTTTCTACGACAAAAACACTATATCGCCAACCCCCGGGGCATAGTTACATTCAGAGTAGAAGGTGCTAGTATCTATCCCGCAGCTCTGGATCGCGAAAAACTGATGTCCCGCAAAATTTTTTGGTCGCTCTCTACGTCGTTCATCGCCTTAATCACAACCGCAATCGTACTTTTGTTGGTCCCTGCATCGCAAAAGGTGGAGGCGCAATCACCAACTGCGCCCGGCCCGCAAGTGGCGGGTGGGGCACAGCCGTCCGGCAACGCGCCGGCGCCGCCGATCGCGCAAGACACAACCACGCAGGTGCAAAGCAATGCACAGGTGAATCCAGCCGCCGCGCCAGCGATCACGGTTCCCGCGACGGTTTCAGTTGCCACGCCGCCGGGCACTGAAGTACACGTCACGAAAAAGGGCGAGAGCCTTCCCGGATTGGTACACACCTACCTGCCAAAGACTCAGTACTTGACGGGCTCGGAGCTTGAGGCGGCAATCCGCGGGGCGAACCCGGAAATCAAGGGCATATGGTTCAAACCCGACCAACAGATCCTGATACCGGGCATGTTGCCGGCAGACTTTACCGAGCACAGCGTGCCGGTGCCGAAAGACTTCGAGGTTCGCGCCATATACATGACCGGCACCATGGCGGGCAGCGCCAAGGGACTGGAGATGATGCGCGAATGGCGCAAGCTGGGCGGCAACTCCGTGGTTTTTGACGTGAAGGACAGCGACGGCCTAGTCAATGTTCCGTTCAAGCATCCGCTGTCGAACGACAAGTACCAGCCGATCCGCAACCTGCCCAAACTGGTGCACTATATCCATTCTCTCGACATGCACGCGATCGCTCGCGTGGCGATATTCAGGGACGAATACCTGGTGCAACAGCATCCCGAACTGGCCGTGCACTCGCGCAGCACCGGCAAGGCATGGAGAGAAAACGGCAAACTGGTGTGGACGGATCCGTCGAATCCGGCGATCCAGGAGTACAACATCGGGCTGGCGAAGTATGCGGCCAAGTCGGGCGTGGACGAGGTCCAGTTCGACTATGTGCGCTTCCCTGCCGAGGGCGATCAGAAGGACGCACAGTTCGCTTTCGAGGCGAAGCATCCGCAGTGGCAGCGCTCGGACGTGATTGCTGATTTCCTGAAGACGGCGCACGACGAGTTGAAGCCGATGGGCGTTCTGTTTTCGCTCGACGTTTTCGGCGTGATGGCATGGCAGCGGCAGGTTGATCTGGCGCATACCGGGCAGGACATCGTGAAGATGGCGCAGCACTGCGACATACTCTCGCCGATGATCTATCCGTCGCATTTCTATGGCATGGACGGCTACAAGGATCCGGGCGACGCGCCAGAGCACTTCATCAGCGAATCGATGGAGCGATTCAAGCTGGTCACGAAGGACAGCGGGGTGGTGCTGCGTCCCTGGTTGCAGGCCTTCGGCTGGCGCACGAAGACGTATTCGCCGGAGTACATCAGGACGCAAGTGATCGTGGCGAAGGACAAAGGAGGGATCGGATTCCTCTTCTGGAATGCGCGCAACGATTACAGCAAGCCCTTCACTGCCATGCCGGAGATGAAGAGTCCGAACGGCAAGTTTTTCCGCGGCGATGAGATCCAGTCGGCCAACAAAAAGCGGGAAGCGAAAGTGGCGACCGAGCCTCCGGCGGGAATCTGAAAGGCTTCTCAGTCAGATATAATGATTTGTTTAGGTCAAGCCCCAAAATGCAGAGATGCTGTACGGGCTTGAGGTGGACGTAGTTCGCCGTGCAAGGTTAAGCCTTACAGGAGGGCCTTGATGCCCATTCAGAAAACAGAAAAGATCTGGCACAACGGGAAATTCATCGCTTGGGATGACGCCCAGCTTCACGTGATGTCGCACGTCGTCCACTATGGGACGTCGGTGTTCGAGGGTATCCGCTGCTACATGCTGCCGGATGGTCCGGCCATTTTCCGGGCAAACGAGCACATGCAGCGTTTGCTGGACTCGGCGAAGATCTATCGCATGGAAGTGCCGTTCTCGCGCGAGCAGCTTGTATCGGCAATGGTCGAGTTGATCAAGACGAACGACACAGCGCCGTGCTACATCCGGCCGATCGTTTTGCGCGGCTACGGCGAAGCAGGCGTGAACCCGGCGAGCAATCCGATCGAGACCTATATCGCGAACTGGGCGTGGGGCAAGTACCTGAGCGCCGACGGCAAGGGCGTGGATGTTTGCGTTTCGTCGTGGACACGGCTGGCGCCCAACACGCTGCCCGCAATGGCGAAAGCCGGCGCAAACTACATGAACTCGCAGTTGATCAAGATGGAAGCGATCGCCAACGGCTACGTCGAGGGCATCGCGCTGGATTCGAGCGGATTCGTGAGCGAAGGCTCGGGCGAAAACCTGTTCCTGGTGCGCAACGGCAAACTACATACGGCGCCGTTGAGCAGTTCGGTGCTGCCGGGAATCACGCGCGATTCGGTCATCCAAATCGCGAAGAGCATGGGAATTGAGATCGTGGAGCAGGTGATTCCGCGCGAAATGCTCTACATCGCCGAGGAAGTGTTCTTTACCGGAACGGCTGCGGAAGTCACGCCCATTCGCTCGGTGGACAAGATTTTGGTCCGCGACGGCGCGGTGGGTCCGATTACCAAGGCTATACAAAAGGACTTCTTCGACATCGTGGAAGGCCGCGCGGCCGACCGGTTCAACTGGTTGACGCCGGTTCCGATGAAGAAGAAACAGACGGTCACGGTGTAGAAATAGACCACCTAAAAAGCGACTTAACCAAAAAGGCGCGATGCCGATGGGCGTTGCGCCTTTTGATTTTCTCGCTCGATCCCACACCTTTACTCCTTAGTAATCTGGAAACAGGTAAGTTTCCGTGCTAAGTTGAGCGAACACCAATTAGTTTGGATTTCGTATGAACATTGACGACCTGCTGCGAATAGCGATGGAGCGCAAGGCGAGCGACCTGCACCTGAAGGTCGGCAATCATCCGTGCCTGCGAGTGGACGGCGAACTGGTGTCGCTCACCGATCAGGCGCGTATCGGCGCCGAAGACATGCTGACCATGGCATTCTCCATGATGTCGAACCGCCAGAAACAGAAATTCAAAGACACTTCGGAGCTCGATCTGTCGTATGGCGTAGCGGGTTTGGGGCGCTTCCGCGTGAACGTATTCCAGCAGCGCGGCAATATGGGCGTTGTGCTTCGCGTAATTCCGACCAAGATCAGAGCGCTGGACGAACTTTATCTGCCGCGCGTCGTGGAGAGGATCTGCGAAGAACCGCGCGGAATGGTGCTAGTGACAGGCATTACGGGCTCGGGCAAATCGACGACGCTGGCGGCAATGATCGATCGCATCAACGCCAGCCGCTCCGAACACATCATCACCATCGAAGACCCGATCGAGTTCCTGCACCGCGACAAGAAAGGGTTCGTGAACCAGCGCGAAGTCGAAGTGGACACGCAATCGTTCTCAGCGGCCTTGCGTGCCAGCCTCCGCCAGGACCCCGACGTGATACTGGTGGGCGAAATGCGCGACCTGGACACGATCTCCACCGCACTGCATGCCGCGGAAACCGGACACCTGGTGCTTTCGACCTTGCACACGCTCGATGCGGTGGAGACCATCAACCGCATCATCTCGGTATTCCCGCCGCCCGAGCAAAAGCAGGTGCGGCTGCAGTTGGCGGCGACTCTGCGCGCCGTCATCAGCCAGCGACTAGTGCGCCGCATTGACACGGTGGGCCGCGTGCCAGCGGTCGAGATCATGATGGCGACGGCTTACATCAAAGAGTGCATTCTGACGCCGGAGAAGACACGATCCATCCGCGACGCGATTACAGCCGGCACATCGCAGTACGGAATGCAGACGTTCGACCAGTCTTTGTACGATTTGTACACGCAAGGATTGATCTCCTTCGAAGTGGCGCTGGAGAACGCAACGAATCCGGACGACTTCAGGTTGCGCGTGCAAGGAATCGCTTCGTCGAGCGACCAGGCCCGCGAAGAAATGCAGATCACCGGCTTCCAGCGGTAGGTCGCGTCCGAACACTTACAACTGTATTGCTGCCTCCCCGCAACCAACCAGATAAGGCAAGGGAGGCAGCCATGCTTTGGACGCTGTTCGCGGTGCTGATGACGCTGTGGCTGGTGGGCGTGGTTAAGAGCGAGACACTAGGCGGATTTCTGCACTTGCTCCTGTTCCTGGCGGCGCTGGTGCTGGTCACGGAACTGGGGCTTCGCTACAGACGGCATCGCCTGCCTTGAGAGCGTTTACTTCGCCTCCTGATCCAGCAGCATCTCCGCACTCGTGACGGTTAACTTCTCACCGGAGTTTTCCGTGTGATTTTGACCCGTCCGTTCGGCATTGGGGCGTCACCATTCACCCCCATTAACTTCCCGTTCAACCACTCGCCTTCCGTGTACCGCCCGAAAGGGTGGTAAGCTGCTCATTACTCAGAGTATAGGTAGCGGCAGTGTGCATCGCTCCGCTCTCCGCCCGGCTAGAGACGTGGTAAACGGGCACCCCGAATGCGCCGCAAGTAAAGGTCCGAGGTGAGTGGGATTTCATGAGCATTAACATTGGTTTGGATATCGGTGGCGTGAGCCTGAAGCTCGCCGCAATCGGTGACGCCGTTGACGCGCCGGAAATAAAAGCTCTGATCCAGAAGTCCGATGGTTTCTTCGGGGGCGAATTCCCCGCGTCGAGCGTTTTTGCCGGACGGCCGCTGGTCTTTTCGAAATACCGCCGCATACAGGGCAGCCCCATCCAGTCCACGTTTGACCTGCTGAAAGAGTTCTACGAGCATGTGCCGGAGCAGAACGTTGAAGGCATCCGCGTCACCGGTTCGGGAAGCCAGTTGATCGCAAAAATCCTCGGCATCTATTTCGAAAACGAGTTCCGCGCGGTCGCAAAGGGCATTCGCACGTTCTATCCGGAAGTTCGCACGGTGTTCGAGATGGGCGGCGAAACGTCGAAGTACATCCGCCTCGAACCCAGCGCAGCGTCGAAGTACCTTGGCATCACGGATTATTCAACCAGCGGGGACTGCGCCGCCGGAACCGGTTCGTTTATCGACCAGCAGGCTTCACGCCTGCTTTACAACATTGAAGACGTCGGCACTGCCGCGTGCCAGGCAAGCCAGGCCGCGCGTATCGCCGGACGCTGCTCGGTGTTCGCCAAGTCGGACATGATCCACGCCCAGCAGAAGGGCTACGGAACCGACCAGATCCTGCGCGGTCTGTGTGACGCGGTGGCACGCAATTTCAAGTCGGCAATCGTGAAGGGGCGCGAAGTCGCGGCTCCAGTGGCGTTCATCGGTGCCGTCGCGCTGAATCAGGGCGTGCTGAACGCGATGCGCGAGGCGTTCAAGCTGGAAGAGAAAGACTTCATTACTCCGGAGCTTTATGCCTGGATCGGCGCAATCGGCGCGGCGATCTTCGAGGCGGAGGAACGCCGCAAGCGGAGTTTCAAGCGCATACATCAGCTTCAGCAGCACACGCAGGGAAAACACCAATTCACCGGAAGCGAACCGCTCTCGATGGAGAATGTGCTGCTGCTGCGAGACAAGAACAATAAAGACGCCAAGCTTCCCGACAGCGGCACGGTCGAAGCATATCTCGGCATCGACATCGGCTCCGTCTCGACCAACCTTGTAGTGATCGACAAGGATGGAAACCTGCTCTACGAGATTTATATCCGCACGCAGGGGCGGCCAATCGAGGTAGTCAACGCCGGATTGCAGGAAATTGCCGAGAACATCGCTTCAAAGCTGGAGATCAAGGGCGTTGGCACGACAGGCTCGGGACGTGAACTGATCGGCGAACTGGTTGGCGCGGACACCGTGAACGACGAAATCACGGCGCACAAAACCGGCGCGATGCACGTTTCCGAGATGCTCGATATGAGCACCGTGGACACCATCTTCGAGATCGGCGGGCAGGACTCGAAGTTCATTCGCATGGACAACGGCATCGTGGTGGACTTCACCATGAACGAAGCCTGCGCCGCCGGAACCGGATCGTTTCTGGAAGAACAGGCCGAAAAGCTCGGCGTCTCGATCAAGGGTGATTTCGCGCAGCGCGCGCTGGCGTCGAAGAGTCCGGCGCGGTTGGGCGAACGCTGCACCGTTTTCATGGAGCGCGACGTCAGCGGCCTGATGCTGAAGGGCGCGGAAGTGGGCGATCTGTGCGCCGGACTGGCGTACTCGGTCGCGCTGAACTATCTGAACCGCGTGGTGCGCGGACGCAAGATCGGCAACACGATTTTCTTTCAGGGCGGAACGGCTTATAACGACGCCGTGGCTGCGGCGTTCTCGCAGGTGCTGGGGAAAAAGATCATTGTGCCTCCGCACAACGGCGTGATCGGCGCAATCGGCATGGCGCTGCTGGCCCGCGACGTCATGCAGAATAAGCAGCAGCCAAGCAAGTTCCGCGGCTACGACTTGAACAAGGTCAATTACGAGACGCGCGAATTCGTCTGCAAAGCCTGCTCGAATTACTGCGACATGAAGGAATTCAAGATCGAGGGCGAGAAGACGTACTGGGGCGACAAGTGCTCGGACAAATTCCGCAAGCGCGTGAAAGTTGATCGCCACCCGGTGATCGACGATCTGATAACGTACCGCGAGAAGTTGCTGGAAGAAGGGTTGCGTCCCCCGCTGGTGAGCACGAATGGGCACAAGCGCCCGACGATTGGCATCCCGCGCACGATGTTCTTCTTCGACCGTTTCCCGTTCTGGTGCGCGTACTTCCAGGAGTTGGGCTTCGACATCATCACTTCGTCTCCGACGGACCGCAACATCGTTTCCGATGGCGAAGATCTTTCGATCGCGCAACCATGCTTCCCAATCAAGGTCGCGCACGGACACGTTCAGGACTTGGTGGACAAGAAGGTGGACAACATCTTCATCCCGAACGTGGTGAACTCGGAGATCCCCGAACAGTTCGAGAGTGTCGAATCGCATCTGTGCCCGTGGAACCAGACGCTGCCGCACGTGATTCGCGCCGTGCCGCAGCTTGAAGAAAGCGCCGGCAAGATTCTGTGCCCGACAATTCACTTCCGGTTCGGCCCAAGACACGTCGAGAAAGAACTCGGCGAATACATGAAGGAAAAGTTCGGCATCAGCGGGAAACGTTCCAAACGCGCGCTTGATGCGGCCTATGCCGCACAGAATGCGTTCACGGAAGCGATGCTGAAGGCGGGAGCCGAGGCTCTCGACCGGGTGAAGCAGACCGGAGAACCTGCAATTGTGCTGGTGGGCCGCTCCTATAACATGTACGACCGCAGCGTGAATTGCGATATCCCGCGCAAACTGCGGGCGCTCTACGGCGTGAACGTCATCCCAATGGATTTCGTCCCGCTCGACGGCGAAGACATTTCCGACGTGAACCCGAACATGTACTGGAATTCGGGACGCAAGATTTTGCAGGCGGCGCGCTTATCACGGCAGTACCCAAACCTGCACCTGGTTTATATTTCGAACTTCAAGTGCGGACCCGATTCATACATCAAGTCGTTCCTGGACGATGCGACCGGCAAGCCGTCGCTGATCCTGCAGTTCGACGGACACGCAAACGACGCGGGCTTCATCACCCGCTGCGAAGCTTATCTTGACAGCAAAGGATTCCTGAGATCATGCCCCTCCGCCACCGTCATGTAACTCGAAAAATCGACGCGAAGCATCCGCTGGCGGGCAAGACCGTCTATATTCCGACCATGGCGGAAGGAAGCCCCGAGGCTTTCTCCGCCGTGTTCAAATGGCTTGGCATCGACGCGAGGCCGACACCGCCGTCCGACGCTCGCACGCGCGAACTCGGCGGCAAGTACACCACCGGCGACGAGTGCTATCCGGCGAAGGTGACGGTCGGCGACTTTCTGCGCGTGATCGAGCAACCCGGATTCGATCCGAAGAAAACGGCTTTCTTCATGCCTACTGCGGATGGCCCGTGCCGCTTCGGCCAGTATTCGCCGTTTCTGAAGAAAGTGCTGCAGACGATCGGCTACGCGGACATCCAAATTCTGGCGCCCACCAGCAAGAATGGGTACGCAGACCTGGGGAATGTGTCCCGTCCATTTATGCAGGGCGGTTGGCGGGCGCTGGTCGCGGCGGACACTGTCCGCAAGTCGTGCCATCGCACGCGTCCGTATGAATCCAAGGCCGGGGCAGCAGACAAAGCGTACAAGGATTCGATCGATGATATTTGCAACACGATCGAACACGGTTGCGGCGATGCCGGCTGCCAGCTCAAGTCAATCGTCGAAGCGATGCACCGATGCCGTGCGCGTTTCCGCGCGGTGCCTGCCGCCTACGATCGCGCCGTGCCGCTGATCGGCGTGGTCGGTGAAATTTTCTGCCGTCTGAATACGTTCAGCAACGAAGACCTGATCCGCAAACTGGAAGGCTTCGACGCCGAGGGGTGGCTGAGCGACATCTCCGAGTGGGTGCTCTACACGAACACCGAGCAGGTGCGGAAACTGAAACTGCGCGGGCGAGTGCTCAGCCTCGACATGATCAAGGCCATTCTGCGCGACAAGATCCAGCACGGCGACGAGCACGCGATCATCGAGCCGTTCGAGGACGACCTCCGCGGATACGAAGAGCCGACGGTTCACGAGACGCTTGAACTTGCGCTGCCATATCTTCCGTCCGGTGGATGCCTTGGGGAAATGGTGCTGAGTGTCGGCAAGGCGGCGTACCTGGCCAAGAAGGGCGCGGACGGCATCATCGACATCAGCCCGTTCACCTGCATGAACGGCATCGTGAGCGAGGCCGTGTACCCGAAGCTGTCGCGCGATCTCGGCGGCATTCCGATCCGCAACTTCTATTTCGACGGCACCCAGAGCGACCTCGATCGCGACCTCGGTATCTACATGGAACTCGCGCGATCCTATGGCGAGAAGAAGCCGTACAAGCGCGAGTACCCGGCGTACTTTCCCCAAACTATCGGCGTATAAGAAGAGTTTCAAAGTTTCAGGTTTCGAGTTTCAGGTTTCAAGGGTCCCGAGGCGAATGGTTGTCGATTCTGGGACCTTGAAACTTTTTTCCTTGTCGAACTCGAAACCCGAAACTTGAAACGGTTTTCAAGATGCCCGAACGCAAACGGATTCTCGTATTGGCCGCGACCGCGAGCAAAACCAGTCGGCTACGGGAAGCTGCCGACAAGCTGGCGCTGGAACTCGTCTTGGGTTGCGCGGACGAGACCGGCGCGTTGCGCCTGAACTTCGCAACGCGCGATTCGGCGCTTCACATCGTCGAATTCGTTCAACAGAATCCCGTTGCTGCGATTATTCCGGTGGGAGACGAAACAGCGCCGTCTGCCGCGCGCGCCGCCAGCATAGTCGGACTGCCGTTTCACCCACCTAAGGCCGCAGACGCCTGCGCGAATAAAGAACTGCTGCGAAGAAAACTGGAAGCGGCAGGCGTGGTAGCGCCGGACTCCAGTCCGGCGGGCCCCGCGGCGGTGGGAACGTCGTCCTCGGCCGACCTGACAATCGAGTGCGTGATGGCGGGCGGAAAGCTGCGCGTGCTCGCCGTGGGCGATGGAGACAGGCCAACAACTTTCTCGGCATTGGCTTCCGATATCCAGAAGAATGTTCCCGAGTTGTTGCGGAAAATCATTGCGGCACTGGGCTTGAAACACGGACCCGTTCGGGTCACGGCGTCAGCTCAGGCGGGACTATTGGCTGCCGTCGATATCGGCCTGTGCTATTCGCAGACTGCATTGACGGACGCTTTGCGTTTCCGCATCCCTCTTGTCGATCAGGATATATCTTACGAAGAAGTCGTCATCCGCAACGCGCTGGACCTTGATATCAGCCGTATCCACATCGAGGGCAAGTGACTGCGGTCACAGAGTACCCGAATTTCCCCTCACTGAACGGCAGCCCGTCTTGGTAAGATGAACCTCCAACGAAAAACGGAGAGACCGACGTGGGCTACGCTGAACAAAACCTCATTTCTGGCGAAACGATCACATATCGCGGCCACGTACACTGGACCGCGCTGGTGACGTCAGTGGTCCCCATGATGGTGATCGACATTCTGGCGATCGCGCTGATCATTGTCGGCTTCTCGCGCGAACATCAGTATCGCAGTGAATTGCTCGCTGCCGCGCTGCTGTTGTTCATGATCTCTGGAGTTGTGGGGCTCAAGGGGATTCTACAGCGCCGGGCCGCGGAATTCGTGATCACGAACAAGCGCATCATCGCAAAGGTCGGCGTGATCCAGAAGCAGACGTCCGAAATGTTCCTGAGCAAAATCGAGAGTGTCGGCGTGGACCAGAACCTGCGCGGCAGGATGCTTGGATACGGCAGCGTTACACTGCGCGGAACGGGTGGATCCATAGAAAGTTTCCAACGAATTGCCGATCCGTTCGAGTTCCGCCGCCAGATTCAGGAGCAGATTGGCCGCACGCTCGAACCGTTCGCCGCTGCAAAGTAAGTCGGGCTTATTGCGAATCGGAGATGCCGCTGCATCATCCACATATCTGAATGAAAATTACTGCAAGGCTTCACAACCTGAAGTTAGCCGGGAGCGCGACCGCTCTCGTTTTTTGCCTGTGTCTGATGTTTGCGTTTCAGGCGGCGGCACAGGCGCCATCCCCCGCAAACACTCCTCTGCCGCAGGACACCGGCACTGTCGGCCTTAAGCAGACGCTGCTGCGCCTGAACACCACGGCGCGACTGCTGCACACGACCGCGCATCCGGACGACGAAGACGGCGGCATGTTGGTGCTCGAATCCCGCGGCAGGGGCGATGACGTCACTCTGCTCACGCTCAATCGCGGCGAGGGTGGTCAGAACAAGATTGGCAGTACGCTCTTCGACGTGCTGGGCGTGGTGCGAACGCTGGAACTGCTCGCGGCTGATCGCTATTACGGGGTCGAGCAGCGCTTCACGCGCGTTGCCGATTTCGGCTTCTCCAAGAGCGCGGACGAGACGTTTGAGAAATGGGGGGGACACGACGTCGCGCTCAGCGACATGGTGCGCGTGATTCGCACGTTTCGCCCGGACGTTATCGTGTCGCGCTTTCAAGGCAACGACAGGGACGGCCACGGACATCATCAGGCCTGCGGCATTCTGACCCGCGAGGCGTTTCGCGCCGCCGCCGATCCGAACCGCTTCCCCGAACAGATCAAAGAAGGGTTGCAGCCCTGGCAGGCGAAGAAGCTCTACGTCGATAACGTTCGCCCGTTCGGACAGACTGCGCCTCCGAAGGCGGAGGATTACACGCTCGAATTGGACACGGGCGCGGTCGATCCAGCGCTGGGCATGTCTTATGTGCAGTTCGCGATGCAGGGCTTGAAGCATCAACTCTCGCAAGGCGCAGGCGCATGGAGCGCACCTGCGGGGCCGCATGTTTCGTATTACAAGTTGGTCGATTCAGTGCTCCCGCCACTGCTGGGAGGCGCGCATGAGGAAGATTTTTTCGACGGAATCGACACGACGATTGTGGGTCTCGCTTCGCGACTCGGCAATGAGGAAAAGAGAGCGCCGTTCTTGCATCTCGGGTTACAGGAACTGCAAAGCTACGTAAACCAGGCGGGCGTGGTGACGGATTCCGATCCGCGCAAAGCCGCAGGGCCGCTGCTTGCGGGCTTCAACGAGACGAAGCACCTGATCAGCGAGATCGATTCTTCTACTCTCTCCAAGGCGAAAAAGAACGAACTGCTGACCGAGTTGGAGACGAAGCGCGACCAGTTTGAGACTGCTGCAAATCTTGCGCTAGGAATGAAGATGACCGCCATCGTGGATGGTCCTCCTCCAACGCGTGAGGGTTTCATGGCGGTTCGGGGCGGATCGTTCACGTTGACGGTGAACGTGGCGAAACCCTCTCCCGCGATAAAAGTCCCAACGATTCAGTTGGACATCCCACACGGTTGGAGCGCCCGGAGGATCACTCCCATTTCGGCCACCAACGATGTGGTGACGGCACAATTCATGGTCACGGTTGCGCCGGACGCGCCATATACGCGCCTTTGCGAACACAGGAAGAGCATTCTCGAACCTGTGTTTGAAGTCGAAAACGACGCCTGTGCGGTATTGCCGCTGCCACCGCCGGTTGCGAGAGCGGTCGCGGACTACACCGTTCAGCGGCCACGTACACTCGATTCAACTGGGCCGGAAGTCTATGACGTACAGACTCACATCGGAGAAATCAGCGCGCCGGTGGAGGTGCGATTCATCCAAGGTAACAGCGCGACCGGGATACGCCCGCTCGCGGTCGGCCCAAAGTTCTCGGTCGCGATCGATCCGTCGATGCGGATATTCCGTGTGGGACAGAACGCGGCGCTGCCGGCGCAGGTGACAGGCCACACAAATTTGCGCCCGCCAGTGAGCGCGGCTTTTCTATTGAGCGCGCCCGATGGATGGAAGATCACGCAGGCGGGCAACCAGGATTCTTCGTTCCTGAAGCCGGGCGACTCCCGCGCCGCCGAGTACGGGTTGACGCCTCCGGACGGAATCCGCGAAGGCCGTACCGATGTGCAGGCTTCGATCACACACGACAACGAGGCCTACCGAGAGGGATACACGCTGATCACGCGCCCGGACATCGGCTCGGCGCTCTACTACCAGCCCGCCGTCGAGCACGTCAGTGGCGTCGATGTGAAGCTGCCGGAGGGGCTGAAGGTCGGCTACATCATGGGCGCGGGCGACGACATACCGTCGGTGCTGCAACAGCTTGGCCTGGATGTGAAGATCATCTCGCCGCAAGAACTCGCAACCGGCGATCTGAACAAGTACGGCACGATCGTGCTCGGAATCCGCGCTTACGACACCCGCGACGATGTGCGCGCCCACAACAAGCGTCTGCTCGATTACGTTGCGAACGGCGGCACGCTTGTAGTCCAGTACAACGCGAACATCGCAGAATTTCAACTCCGGTCACTATACGCCTTATCCCGCTGAACTCAGCCGCGAGCGCGTGACAGTCGAAGAAGCTCCGGTCGAGATACTGACGGCTACCGCTCTGTACCAAACAGTGAAACGGGTGCCGCACCCTTCCCCCGAACGGGGGAGGGTGCGCTGGACACCATCTTTCATTCCCCGAACAACAATATCGCAGCACGACTTTGATGGCTGGGTGCAGGAGCGCGGGCTGTACTTCATGAGCACTTGGGACGAGCATTACCAACCGCTGCTCTCCTGCCATGATCCCGGCGAGCAACCGCTCCGGGGCGGATTGCTGGTTGCGCACTACGGCAAGGGCACGTACATCTATACGGGCTATGCATTCTTCAGGCAACTGCCGTTCGGCGTCCCCGGTGCCGTGAGACTCTTCGTCAACCTCGTGAGCGCGGGACATGAACGCTGACCCAAGGTCAGGGGTGCCGCACCCTTCCCCTTTAGGGGAGGGTGCGCTTCGTCCGCCGACCATCCAGCAGCCGCCCCTCATCCGCGGCATCGGCCTCGGCAGCGCCACCGCGCTGAACATGATCGACATGATCGGCGTCGGGCCGTTCATTACGATCCCGCTGATGATCGCCGCGATGGGCGGCCCGCAGGCGATGCTGGGCTGGATTCTCGGCGCGGTGCTCTCCATGTGCGACGGACTTGTATGGGCCGAATTGGGCGCGGCCATGCCACGTTCCGGCGGCTCGTACGGATACTTGAGCGAAATCTACGGGCCGAAGAAGCTGGGCCGGATGATGTCGTTCCTCTTCATCTGGCAACTGTCTTTCAGCGCGCCGCTTTCGATTGCGTCCGGATGTATCGGGCTGTCGCAGTACATGGCGTACTACTGGCCCGGACTCGAACGGGCGTGGTTCGCCCACACGTTTCACTTGCCGGTGCCGCTGATGGGCCCACTTGAAGCACGCATTCTCGTCATGCCTGCGACGTTCGTGGCCATCGGAATTTGCCTGGTTGCGGTGTTGCTGCTGTTTCGCCGCATCACCGGCATCGCGTGGATTTCGAAATTACTCTGGGTGGGAGTCGCCGGCACGATTGGCTGGATTATTTTTGCCGGACTCACGCAATTTCAATGCCGCGCGCGCGTTTAGTTTTCCGGCGGGAGCGTTCCATCTCGATCACAATTTCTTCCTGGGACTCGGCGCGGCGATGGCGATTTCCGCGTATGACTACTGGGGTTATTACAACGTCTGCTTTCTTGGCGGCGAGATCAAAGAGCCGGGCAAAAATATTCCGCGGGCGGTGCTGCTCTCGATTGCGCTTGTATCGGCGATCTACATCGTGATGAACATCAGCATCCTCGGAGTGCTGCCGTGGCAGGAGTTGCAGCAGTCGGCACACTCGGACGCACGGCTGTATGTCATCTCGACATTCATGGAGCGCATTTACGGACACCGCGCGGCGAACATTGCAACCGCGCTGGTGATGTGGACTGCCTTCGCGTCGGTGTTCTCGCTGCTGCTGGGCTACTCGCGCGTCCCTTATGCGGCGGCCGTGGACGGCAACTACTTCAAGGCGTTCGCGCGCGTCCACCCGAAGCACCGCTTCCCGTATGTTTCGCTGCTCGCGCTTGCGCTGGTCGCCTGCGCCTGTTGTTTCCTGCGACTGGCGGACGTGATCGCCGCGCTGGTCGTCATCCGCATCATGATTCAATTCCTGATGCAGGCCATCGGAGTGATCGTGCTGCGCGTCAGGCGTCCGGACCTGCCGCGACCTTTCCGGATGTGGCTGTTCCCTGTCCCCGCGCTTGTTGCAGCCATCGGATTCGTGTACATCCTGCGCTGGCGCCCGAACCCGTTAAGAGAGATTCGGTATGCTGCGGTGCTGATCGTTGTGGGGCTGATTATTTACTTCGTGCGCGCATGGCAAAAGAGGGAGTGGCCGTTTTCTGCGTCCGCAGGGGCAGCGCGAACTTAGCTCTCAATACCCCTTGCAGAGGACGAGGTCTACAGCCTTGCCTTTATCGAGGATCACCATCCAGTCACTATCTCGCAGGAAGACGACTTCCTTACCAGCAGGATGGATGCCGAGTTCCCCAACCGCGCCGATGGTGTCGCAGAGCTGGTCGTAAGGTCTGGCTTCGGAGAGCGTGCGAATATAGCCGAAGCGATCCTTCAACTCGTCTTTGGATTTACCTTCCACCAGTCGAACTGCCCAAACGTCGTGCGTCATCGCTGAGACCGCATTATCCAGATTCATGTTCTGGTTCAATCCATGCTTCCACAGCACGTAGTCTATGTTCTTGGGATCGTAGCCCTCTGGATACTGCTCCACCCAACTTAGGAAGACGACGAAGGACAGGAACGCCCCAACCGCAATCAGAAAAAGGCTTATCGCAATTCGCTGAAGCCAAACTGTGTCTCTGTTTGTGGATAGAGGGAAGTTCATGACACGAAATACCTTACGCCAAAGTGCCTGCGAGTTCCATCTACTTCGGTTTCTGTCAGCACTTGTCAAGCCCCCGAAATGCTTAATTTTGTCGCAAGCTGCTGAATCTAAATACGATATATTTCTGTCGCGAATGTCGGGTTTTGCATTCCAACTTGTCATAATAGAAGTAGAAGAATCGTCAGAGCGGCCCCAAAGAGACCAGGGAGATATCGAGGATATAACTTGTTTGTTTTCAACGAGTTATGTTGCGACTAATTTAGATCAACCAGATCAACTCACCTATTTTCAACAACTTACAATTTTTGCAAGGCGGGGGGGGAAGAGGTGACCTCGAATGAATGTCGCTGCCAAGAGTAGAATTGCCTGTTCGCAATTCCATCTGCGGAGTTTCGCTGTAAGAAGGAGCACGAATGAAGATCGCACGCTTGCTCACCGTAGTTCTGTTGATCGCGCTTGCCACGACGGCTTTCGCTCAAGGCTCGGCACCGGCGCCGAAACCGCAACCGACCGTCACCTCTGTTCTGGATCGCAGTCTCTCGCAAATCGAGAAGGAGTTCGTTGACGCCGCCGACGCCATGCCCGAGGACAAATACAACTTCGCTCCGACGAGCGGCGAGTTCAAGGGCGTACGCACTTTTGCCGAGCAGGTGAAACATGCGGCCGCCACGAACTACCTTATCTTCGCCGCCGTTTTGGGAGAAAAGTCCCCGGCCAGCGATGAGAACGGCCCCGCCTTGAAAACCAAGGCCGAGATCATGAAGTACCTGCGCGACTCGTTCGCCTACGGACACAAGGCGGTCGCAACGATCAACGAGAAGAACCTGGTCGAGGAGATCAAGAGTCCGTTCGGACGCGGGACGGCAACTCGCCTCGGCCTCACCACCCTGATCGCGGTACACGGCTCCAACCACTACGGGCAGATGGTTGTGTATCTGCGAATGAACGGCATTATTCCGCCAGCCAGCAGGAAGTAAATGCGGATTTGCTGATCTGTTGATGTGATGTTGTGATGACCTCAGAAGGTCTTGTCCTAGGTCGTGGCTTTCTAGATCATCAAATCATCACATCAACAGATCAACAGAGTTCAAGCTGGGAGCGACTTGCGCTGCTTGATCTCGGCGAGCATCTTGTCGATGGTGTCTTCTTTTTCGAGGGCGGCAAGTTTGTCCTCGATGTCTACGCCGAGCAGTTCGGTTTTTGCCTGACCGATGGCCTCGATGCGATCAACCTTGCCGTTCATGCGATCGAAGGCCGTGGATGTTTCGTTCTCGGCAAAGCCACCGCGAGCGTCGGCTGCTTTTTCCAGCGTTCGCGAACGGCGATGGCGCGCGAGCAGCATGTCGGACTTGGCGTCGGCCTCGGCCAGCTTCTGCTCCAGTTTGTGCAACGCTGTCTTGAGTTCTTCGACTTGCACCTTCTGGTCCGCGACCTGTTCGGCGAAGCTCTGGACCAGGCGCTTGTAGCTCATCGAGCGCTCGATGGCGGCGCGCGCCAGGTCATCCAGCTTTTTGTCGACGGCCATATCGGCTTTGCGTAACCAGTCGGCCTCGGCTTCGTGGTTTTCTTTTTGCTTTTTCTCGAGCAGGTGCTGGTCGGCAATGGCGATCGCGACTTGCGTCTTTACCTGCATCAACTGATTGCGCATGTCGAGAATAATCTGCTTGATCATCTTTTCCGGATCTTCGGCCCGGTCAACCAGATCGTTCAGGTTCGCGCGGATTAACGTGCCAACTCTTTCCAACAGTGCCATGACGAACTCCTTTCAACCAGCGCGGGACGAGATATGTCTCGTCCCGCGCATTAGCAATCACTACTTCCCGGCTCCCGCAGCCTTCGAGCCGCCATCGTTCGGTGGCAGAACGTCCGGCTTCGGGCCCTTCTCGCCGATGCCACGCACGCGACTGAGCAGATCGTTCATCTTCATGCCGCTCAGAGTTTCGAACAGCGCCGGAACTTGCGCTGCCATCTGTGCAATGTCGCCGGTGATCTTGTTCATACCGGCGGCATGACCGTCGCCCGTGGACACGATGGTGATCTTGTCCACGTTGGCCAACGGAGCGGCCAGCGCCCGCACCACTTCCGGCAAGCCGGTGAGCAGTTTGTCGATGACCGCGGCCTGGTTGTACTCCTGGAAGGCCTCGGCCTTGACGTTCATGGCCTTGGCTTCGGCTTCACCTTTCTTGAAGATGATGTCGGCTTCGGCTTCGCCCTGCTGGCGAATAGAGGACGCGCGACCTTCGGCTTCGGCGATCAAGCGCTGTTTCTCGGCTTCGGCCAGCGTCTGTATGCGCTGACGCTCGGTGTCGGCCTGCTTCAGCACGGTGGCGATCAGCTCCTTTTCAACACGCAGGATTTCAGCTTCCTGCACCTTGACCTGCGACTCCTTCTCGATCTGCTGCACCTTGACCTGTTCGGCGATCACCTGCTGCTGCATGACGTTGGTCTGGATCTCGTAGGCCTTGTCGGCCTGCGCCTGCTGCTTCTTGGTGATTTCGAGATATTGCGCTCTCTTCACTTCCAGGTCGCGCGTTGCTTCGGCCTGTTTAGCCTGAGAAAGCGTCTCGGCCAGCACACGCTCCTGGTCCGCCTGGGCCTTGGCAACCGCGGATTCCCGCGTTGCTAACGCGCGCCGGATCGCGGTGTCACGGTCGGCTTCGGCGGCAGCCACGTCGGCGTCGCGCTTGATGCGGGCGACGTCGGGACGGCCCATATTGGTGATGTACTCGTTCTTGTCGCGCACTTCCTTGATGGTGAAGGAGATGACTTCGAGCCCCATCTTGTTCATGTCGTCGGCGCAGGTTCCGCGCATGCGGTCGCTGACCATCTCGGGCTGCTTCACGATCTCTTCAACCGTAAGCTGGCCGATGATGCCGCGCAGGTGGCCTTCCATGACCAGGCGGATCAGGCCTTCGCGCTCCTGGTCGGTCTTGGTCAGGAACTGTTCGGCCGCGGTCAAGATCGACACGGGATCGGACTTGACCTTGATCTGCGCGACGGCCTCGACCGTAACGGCGACGCCCTGTTTCGTGTAGAGGTCCTGTTGCGGCGCCACGTCGAACGACATCAGTTCGAGCGAAAGCTCGCGACAGTTCTCGACCATCGGCAGAATGACCGTGCCGTGTCCCTTGACGACGCGCGGACCACGGAAGCCATACACAACGAGCGCTTCGTGCGGGCCGGCCTTGCGATAGAGCCGGGCAAAGACGGTCATCAAGAACATCATGCCGAGCACGATGAGGCCTGTTATCACCAGGGCCTCGGTCGGGATGTGAATACCAAAGAAATCCATCGTTTTCTCCTGTACTGGCCCACGCTAGTGGACTGGTTTCATGATTGCGTCCAGATCCCGTACCAGGCGGTCCGGATCGTTGTGCCCGAGGTAGACGTCGCCGTGATTCGTTTGAATGTGCAGCGCTTTGTGTCCACCCCATATATAAGCCGTGTCACTGCCGAACCCTTTGATTCCCCATCCGCCAAAATCGGTCAGCGGATTAACTTTGTCGGCGCGGAAAGTCTTGATCTGTGAAAGTGGGATCTGACGCAGTCGAAAACCTAGCGCGCGGACTTCAACGCTTCCCGTCGTAAAACGATAGACAAAGCCGAGCCACGCCCAAACCGCAGAGAGGAGCAGTAGGACGATAACCGTGCCCATGACCAGGAAACGAACGTTACTCGGACCAGGGAGCGCGATCATCAGCACGGCCATTCCCCCGGCCATCAGCACGAAGAACCCAGCAACTGCTGCCGAACCGTGGGTCTCTTCGGCAACAACGTGAACTTGTCCAATTTGCCTGACCGCTTCTTTCCGAGACGGCGAAAGCCACCAGCGCCAGTTGATGCTCGCGGCCAACACGACCGGTATCAAGACGAGCACCACAGCCCAGATGGGAACCACTTGTAGCGGAGCGTTTTCGAGATTGGCGGTGATGGCTCCCCAAAAAGTTGTGATAATCACCGCGTCTCCGATCCATCCCACGGCCAGCACGGCCCAAACTCCGCTTGGCTTGCGCTGCCCAATCTTCTCGGCAATGACGGCAAAGATGGTCACGAACGGAACGACGACGAGAAACGAGAGGATGAAGAAGTCGGGCTTTGGCGCCCAGCCGTTGGCGTTTCCGGCGGCATCGAAGTGAACCATCATCCTCGCGGGGAGATCGTCCCACACAAGTGCGGCGCGGATCGCGAGCGCAATCAAACCAAGCATCGGGAACCAGGCGAGCGCGTGTCTTTTGAAGGGCGTCATATTAGTTAGTGTCTCCGCTTTATGTCTCCGCGATCGTTACTATAGGCTGCTCACACCCGGCACTTACGTGAGCCCACGTTAGCCGCTCCGCTTCGCGGACCGGCGGAACGTGGGGCACCGTCTACAACTCACTCTTTGCCTGACCCGTACTGGCTCCGTTGGCCATCTCTTCCCACAGCCGCACGTAGGCGAGGCCTTTTTCGTAGCGGGTCACGATTACTTCCGTGCCCTTGGGGATCGCCTCTCCCTGGTCGGCGCGAGCGCCGGCGCAACACCTGGATCCCTCTTGCAAGAAAACGACTTCGCCAGTGCCGCCCTGGCGGATTGGTGACGTGACCGTGGCCAGCACGCCGATCATCTCGTAATCGATCGGGTCGAGCGCCTTGTCGTGCTTCAGCAGCACTTTTGCAACGAACCAGAACATAATGGCCGCGCCCGTGAGACCAGCCACTATGGCGAGGCCGAAACTCATCCACGCCAGCCAGCCGGAAAAACGTGTGAGCAGATAGCCGGTTCCGCCGAACCACGCAAGAAACGCCGTCATCGTGCCGAAGTTGAACCAGGAGATTTCCGGTTCGTGCGTGCTCAGACCGTGACTGGGCGCGGGGGCGTGTCCTGACGGATGGCTTCCGGCGTTGGCGTGCCCACCGCCCGCGTGGGCGTGAAAATGCCCAAGGTGGCTGACATCGACGTGCCCGTGAAAATGGAGGTTGAAATGGAAGCTCCCGAGCGCGAACGACACAAAACTCAGTGCGAATCCAACCAGAAAGCAAATTAAGTAAAAGTCCTGCCACGTCATTGCCCATTCCTCCCATTGGCGCTCTTCTTCACGCCATGCTGAGCCACGGCTTCGGGCTTCAATACCTGCAACAACCGCTCCGCCAGGTTCGGCGTTTCCAAAATCGCTCCCAGCAACACAAGGCATGTACGCGAGTCGGCATGCTTGGAGATGTCCAGCAACGAGACACGCAATTCCGGATCGCGTCTGAAGCGCTCGGCGCCGTTGATCAGCCACAAGTCGAGCGAGTCTTCGGCCGCTCGCAGATCCGACATAAGTTCCGTGTGATACCCCTCGGGGTCGTCCACCAGGAAGCCGGGGTGCACCTTGAAGAAACGCGCCAGCAACATGCGGGTCGAGTTCGTGAGGTGCGGACGCGCGCCATTTTCGATCTGCGAAAGATACGACTGGCTGATGCTTTCGTCCAATTCTTTTTTCACGGCGCGAACGATTTCCTGCTGCGTCATCTCGCGGCCGAGGCCGCGGAGGGTTCCTTCAATCTCCCGTAGGTATCGGATTTTTTCGCCTAGCTTCATACATGCTTTCCGGAAAAGCCCCAGGTTAGCCCGCTCCGCTGCACGGATCGGGCGGAACGCGGGGCATCACTATTGCAATACGTGATATTAATATTGCAATTTGCGATGTATGTCAAGAGAAATCGAGAGAGCCACTTGCCCGGGGACGTGTCAGTCCTGACACAGAGTGCGTTGGCAGACACGTTCGAAACGTACAGATTCTAATGTAAGTGGCTTGTTTTCAATTGTCTGTATTCCGGCCATCTCCCTGCACTATGCGTGGGTGCGGAACGGAGGACACGAAAATGGGGCAGATCAAGAATTTCGTAGTAGAGGCGAGGAAAAGCGGCTGGCAGGCCCGGTTGTGCAGGGTAGCGGCGGTTGTGGCGCTGGCCGTGGCAGAGGCGCACGCAGAGAATCAGGGAGCGACGGCGAAGGCGCCCGAACCCAAGCGCGAAGTGATCGTCAGCGTTGCAGACCGCAAACTGGCGCTGCTGGAAGATGGCGAAGTCGTAAAGATCTATTCGGTGGCGGTTGGCGCGCCGATCAGCCCGAGCCCTACGGGCGAGTTCAAGATCATCACGCGGATCGTTGATCCGACCTACTACCACAAAGGCACTGTGATTCCGGCGGGGAAAGCGAATCCGCTGGGCAACCGCTGGATCGGCCTGAGCCAAAAGGGTTACGGCATTCACGGAACGAACGCGCCGCGCTCAATCGGCAAGCCGGCATCCCACGGCTGCATACGGATGGCGAAGGCGGACCTGGAGGAACTCTTCGGGATTCTCCGCCCCGGCGACGCGGTTTCGATTCGCGCAGAGCGTGACGAACAAACTGTAGAGATTTTTGGTGGCGAAGCGACGGTGGTCGTCGCGGTCGCGCAACAGCCGGTCGCAGTCGGCACGGGCGGCCAGTAATGGCCCTTCTGCCCTGGACGTCGCTGCTATGGCTGATCTTGATCGCGCCGAGGGGAGTTGACGCAACGCGGCGGCTGATCGAACGGAAACGAAAGCAAGCTCGATAGGAATTAGCCCGATGGAGATTTGGAGGGAGTCATGAACGACATCATCAATTTTTCGACAGTAAGCGCGGTGACGGTGCTTTCGATGGGTCTGGCGCTGTTGATCGAAGTCGGTTTGCTGAAGGTGGTATTCAGCTGCCTGGCGCGGGTGAAAACGGAACCGTGCGCAGCAGTGGTGGCAATAGGGATCCATCCCCTTCGACAAGCTCAGGGTCGGGATGACAAGTCTCGTCCGTAGCGACAACTACTTGTACGTAGCGACAACTACCCAGGGGCGATGACACCCTCGTGACAAGGTCAGACGTTATCTTCGAACCTGAAACTCGAAACTCGAAACTTGAAACTCGAAACTGCTCTTAGGAGGACACCATGCTCGCACTGAAATACATGTTGCTGATCGCGGCGATCGGGATGTGGTCGGTAGCCGTGGTCCTTGTGCTCTACGACGTTTACCTGTTGGCCGACTATCGGCGCCGCCAGACGCGCGGCGCAACTGAAGAGATTCCAACGCCTGCGCCGGTACGCTGGCGAATGGCGGTGAGCCTCAGCCTGCTGGCGATCCTGCCTATGCTCGTGAGTGAAAGTATCGTTGTGATTCCCGCCGGGATGGCTGGAGTGCGCGTGAGCCAGGTTTCCGGCACGAAGCCGGGAACGCTTTATCCGGGAGTCCACGCGGTCACTCCGTTGGTCGAAAACGTTGCACTCTATGACACGCGTGAACGTGTTTACTCGACGGCGTCTTTCGACGAGGCGAGCAAGAAGACCGAATCGAAGAAGGCCGAACCGCTAACGGTGCAGTCGAAAGAAGGCTTGAACATCGGATTGGCGATCACCGTCCGGTACCACCTGGATGCGCGGCGGCTCGATCACATTCACTCCACGCTACCTCCGGCTCTCGAGTCGGAAGTGGTCGAACCGACGATCTCCGCGGCGTTCCGAGAGCTTGCTCCCGGCTACACCGTGCGCGACATTTTCTCGGTACAGCGCGAAAAGATCCGTGAACTGGCCGCGGACACGATTCGGCAGAAGCTTTCGAGCGACGGCATCGCCGTGAAGGAAGTGATGCTGCGCGACGTGCAACTCCCGCCCGAATACGCCCGAGGACTCGAAACGCTGCTGCTGAAGGAGCAGGAGAACGACCGCATGGGCGTAGAGACCGACATCAAGGCGAAGAACGTCCGTATCTCCGAGCTGGAAGCTGAAGCGCAGAAGGCGCAACAGGTAAAGCAGGCCGAAGGCGAAGCGCAGGTGAAGGTGCTTCAGGCCAAGAGCGAGTCGGATGCCATGCAGTACACGCTGCCGCTCAAGGAGAAACAGATACAGCAATCGCGCCTGGAAGCCGAAGCGCGCAAGGAAACGACGATCAAGAACGCCGAGGCGTCGGCGGAAGCGAAGGTGATCGACAGCAAGGCCGAGTTGCAGCGGCGCAACCTGCTGGCCGAGGCAGAAGCGAACCGAATCCGCATCACGGCGGTGGCCGATGCCGAGCGCATGAAAGGCGAGGCTGCCGTGCTCAAGCAGAATCCGCTCTTGATCAACAAGATCTTCGCCGAGCGACTCTCGGACAAGATCCAGATCATGATGGTTCCGGCTGACGGCAAGTTCTTCTTCAACGACATGTTCCACAACGGCGGCATGACGCAAGCGCAATCTGACGATGCCTCGGACAATGCTTCGACGCGAGCCAGTGGAGGAGGGCTGAGCCCTCGCTAGTCTCACCGGGCGCCCTGGTGTCCTCCGGATCTTTCGCGCCACGCCTCGGTGCAAAGAGCCACGCAAACCCGCGGGCGCTCACTGCTCCCACCATGCGGGCCTCACGCATGGTGGGATTCTTGTTGCAGGCGCGCGTGGACGAATTATGCTGTGAAGTAGAAGAAACTATTCAGTACCTGGTACCAAGTACCTAGAGAGCAGAACGATGCGGAGATTCCGTCAATTACGATTGCTGTTCCCGCTGATGATTCTCTGCGCTTTTGCCAGCGTTGCGGCGCGCGCAGACGTCTGGACGGTTCCCGTTTCCGCGTTTGCGCAGAAGATCGTTTCCAAGGCCGGACCGGGGACTGCGGTCACGCTCTCGGTCAAGAACATCTCTTCGCTTTCCGCTGCGGATGTAAACGCCGTTCGCGCGCAAATCGAGTCTGAGTTGCGCGGCCGAGGCTTACGAATTGTAGATCCGGAGCAATCGGTTGCCGAATTGGGAGTCACGCTTTCGGAAAATGCCGCGGGCTATGTGTGGATCGCGGAGATCAAGCAAGGCGGTGCGGTCGACACGGTGTTCACCACGTTGCACCGGACCGATTCCGCCGAGATGCGCCCCACCGGCGCGATGACGCTGCAGCGCAGACTGCTCTGGACACAGGATGAGCCGATCCTGGATGTCGCGCTGGTCGGCACGCAGATGCTTCCGGGCGCAATCGTGCTAACCCCCAGCAAAGTCGCGTACTACCGCGTTCAGAACTCGGCCTGGCAGGAAGCCGACGCTGCCGCGATCACGCATTCGCGTCCGCTGCCGCGCGACGTTCGGGGGATGATTCTCAGTGCCGGGAACAATCCCTTTGAGGTCGCGCTGCCCGGCGCGAGGTGCGCGATCAGCGGCAACAATCCCTATCGCATCACCTGCGCTGACACCGATGATCCCTGGCCGCTCTACGAAGGACAGCCGCGCCTCGACGCCTTTTTCTCGCCGACGCGAAATTTCTTCACCGGTGCGATCAGCAGAAGCGGAGACAGCGTTACCGTGCCTCCGTTTTATTCCGCCGCAATGTTCGGGAATTCAGAATGGCTCTTCACCGGCATAGATGGCCGGGTGCAATACTCGAATTTCGTAAACACGCTGCCCGTCGCCGTTGTTAACTGGGGCAGCGAATTGGCGTCGCTCAGGAGCAAGTGCTCTCCCGACGCCGTCGTGCTCGCGACGCGGAACGGCGATTACACGCAGCCTGACGCCGTGCAGGGATTCCAGGTGATCGCGCGCGATCCGGTTGCGGTAACCGGGGCCTTGGAGTTCGCTGGGCCGGTGATGGCGTTGCGCGGTTCCGGCGACTCGGCAACCGCGGTTTCTCACAATCTGAAGACTGGCAAATATGAGGCCTATTCACTTACGTTGGTTTGTAATCAGTAGTCTCGCCATTGCGCTTTCAGCTCATGCGGCGACGCGTCCGCGGTATGGCGGCACGCTGCGGGTCGAGACACGCGCGGCAATTTCGTCGCTCGATCCCGCGCAACGGGCTGCAACCCCGGTCCCGAGCGAATACACGGGGGTGCGCGATTCTATCGCGCCGCTGCTGTTCGAAACTCTCGTGCGCATGGACGCAAACGGAGTGCCTCGCGCTCAACTCGCCCTGCGCTGGCAGGCCGACAACGGCAACAAGCGCTGGCAATTCTGGCTGCGGCCGGGGATCGTCATGCACGACGGCGGCGTGATGACACCGGGCATGGTGGCGCAATCGCTTGGTTCGTCTCTTGGTGGATTTGGATTCGCGGTGCACGCGACCGCCGATGGAGTAATCGTTGAATCCAATGCCGCAGTGCCCGGCATATTGGCCGAACTCTCGCTTCCGCAGAATGCAATCGCAACTCGTGACGCTAGCGGAGCAATCGCCGGAAGCGGCCCTTTTCGCGTTGCCGAATTCCAGCCCGGACGCCGCCTGCTGTTGCGCGCGAATGAAGATTACTGGAATGGACGGCCTTACCTCGACATGGTTGATATCGCACTGGGCCAGTCTTTGCGCGACCAGGCCATGCACCTGCAACTCGGGCGCACGGACGTGATCGAACTCGCGGCGGACCAGGTGCGCCGCGCCACGCAGGACAACCGCCGCGTCGTGACCTCTTCGCCGTCGGAGCTCATCGCCGTCGCGATCCCGCACGGAAACGGTGCGGCTGAGGACCCGCGCATGCGCGAGGCACTTTCGCTCGCGATGGATCGTGTCACCATCCAGAACGTGCTGCTGCAACGGCAGGGCGATCCGGCAGCCGCGCTGCTGCCCCAATGGATGAGCGGCTACGCGATTCTTTTTCCCACCGCGACCGATGTTGCGCACGCCCGCCAGTTGCGTTCTCAGCTAGGGGCCAATCAGCCGGCAATCCCGTTGGCTTACGACGCGTCGGACACGATTGAACGGACGATTGCGGAACGCGTAGCGGTGAACGCGCGTGACGCCGGAATCCTGGTTCAACCCATTTCGGTTCAACCCATTTCGGAGTCCACGCCGGCGATGCAATCGTCTCCGAAGATCGTTCGCATCCGGCTGGACTCCTCCGATCCACAGGCGGCGCTGGCCGACGTCGTTGCCGCGATTGATCCGGCACAAGTCCCGCGCGTGTTATCGACGAGGGCCATCGAGGATCTGTACCAGGCCGAGCGCGCATTGCTCGACGACTTTCGCGTGATCCCGATCGCGCATGTTCCGCAGTGCTTTGTTCTGAGCCAGCGAGTACGCGACTGGAGCATGAAGCGCGAAGGCGGCCTGCCGCTGGATAATGTATGGGTGGAGGTTGCCGGCCAGTGAGCTTGCGTACCAGACTCGTGCTGCTCATCACAATCAGTATTGCCGTCTGCGTTGGACTGGTGACCTGGGTTGCGGGATTGCGTATGCGCGCCGTATTCGAAGCGGCTGACGCGCAGCACACGGCGGCGCTTGTCGCGCAGTTCCGGCAGGAGTTTCAGCGGCGTGGCGAGGAAGTGATATCGAAACTCGACGGCGTCGCCAGCCGCGATTCCACCGTTCGCATTGCGCTCGAAGCCGAACGGCCGCAACCCGACTACTCCATCTTTGTGGACGAAGCGCGCTCGCTGGCAGAGCCGCTTCATCTCGACTTCCTCGAATTCGTTGCGCAGGACGGGACCATCATTTCGTCCGCGCAATGGCCGGCGCGCTTCGGATACAAGGAAGAATGGCTTGCCCAAGGAGGCACGCCTTGGAGAGACGGAGCATTCCTCAAGCGCGAAGAACTGCCGGACGGCGCCGCGCTGGCGCTTGTAGCCGTGCGTCCGGTGCGAATTGCCGAGAGCACCATCTACGTCGTTGGCGGGATTCGCCTCGACCGCAAGTTTCTCGCTTCGCTGGTGCTTCCGGCTGGTATGCGCGCTCTGCTCTATACCAACACCTCGCCGGGCTTCTCAGCGCGATCGCTGGAAGACTCCGGAGGGCCGCTCGACAATGCGTCGCCGCTACAACCGTTTATCCAGAAGCTGCAAGCCGATCCTCGCGAAGTCTCTCAAGTCGTGTCGTGGCCGCGCGCCAGCTCCGAAACGATTCAGGCCATCCCTTTGCAGGGCCGCGACAACGAACTGCTCGCGCTTCTGCTCGTCGCCAGTTCGCGTCACGATCTGCTGGCGCTTGAAGTTCGCTTGCGGAAGATCGCGATCATCGTCGGCGGCATAGGCGTTCTGGTCGGATTGATCTTGAGCCTTTGGGCCGCCTCACACGTCACACGTCCTGTGGAGCGGCTCGCCGTGGCGGCGTCCGACGTTGCTGCCGGAAACTGGGACACGCGAGTCGATGTTCGGTCACGCGACGAAATCGGCCAGCTTGCCGACGCGTTCAACCAGATGACCAGCCATCTGGTCGAGCAACGCGATCGCCTGGTGCAGACCGAACGCGTGGCCGCGTGGCGCGAACTAGCACGGCGACTCGCGCACGAATTGAAGAACCCACTGTTCCCGCTGCAGATCACGATCGAGAACCTGCTGCGCGCCCGCGAGCACAGTCCGGAACAGTTTGACGAGGTCTTCCGTGAAAGCACCACGACACTGCTTTCCGAGTTGTCGAACCTGAAGGCCATCGTTGGACGCTTCAGCGACTTCGCCAAAATGCCCGCGCCGCAACCGCAGTCGGTGGACGTAAACGAACTCGTGCGCCGCGCGCTCAAGCTTTACGAGGCCCAGTTCTCCGCGCCCGGGAAGCCCGCAATTACGGCGCGCGTGGATTTCTCGGCAGACCCAGGGACGATCCAGGCTGATCCCGATCTGCTGCATCGCGCCGTGTCTAACCTGATCCTCAACGCCATGGACGCCATGCCCATCGGAGGCACGCTTACGGTGCGGACCGGCAATCGCGGCGATTCCATTCGCATCGAGATCGGCGATACCGGAACGGGGCTGACCAAGGAAGAATGCGAGCGCCTGTTCACGCCGTATTACACGACGAAACAGCACGGCACCGGGCTCGGACTGGCGATCGTTCAGTCGGTGGTCACCGATCACCATGGGAAGATTGCCGTAGAGAGCGAGCCTGATCGCGGCACGACTTTCGTCATCGATCTGCCTGTCACACAGACGTCTAACGAAATTGCGCGAGGCGCGAATGTCAACCAGTGAGGCGAAAACGAGTGCGGCCACTACGCCTAGGGCGCATCTCCTTATTATCGACGACGATCCCAACACGCTCGCATCACTCTCCCGCGCGTTCCGTCTTTCAGGGCACGACGCGACCGTGTGCGACAACGCCACGCGCGCGCTCGAATTGGTGAAGACGCATACGTTCGACCTGATCTTCTCCGACGTAGTCATGCCGGGCAAAGACGGGCTGTCGTTCCTCGAAGACTTCAAGGCTCTCGGCATCGCCACGCCGGTGGTTATGATGTCCGGCCAGGCGCACATCGAAATGGCAGTGCGAGCCACGCGACTGGGCGCGCTCGACTTTCTGGAAAAACCGCTCTCGACAGATAAATTGCTGCTCACGGTTGAAAACGCGCTCCGCTTGAAGCGACTCGAGCAGGAGAACGTCGATCTGCGCCAGCGTCTCGGAAAACACGAGATCGTGTGGAACGGCGACGCGATGCGCCGCGTGATGAACCAGATCGAACGTGTCGCCGCGAGCGAAACGCGCATCTGCATACTGGGCGAGACCGGCACGGGAAAAGAACTCGTGGCGCGAACGCTGCACGAGAAGAGTCCGCGACACAATGGATCGTTCGTCACCCTGAACTGCGCGGCGGTTCCGGCGGAACTGGTCGAGTCCGAGTTGTTCGGCCATGAAAAAGGATCGTTCACCGGAGCGGCATCACGTCATGCTGGCAAATTTGAGCAGGCACAGCATGGAACACTCTTCCTCGACGAAATCGGCGACATGCCGCAACCCATGCAGGCGAAACTGCTGCGCGTTCTTGAACAGGGCGAGATCGAGCGCGTCGGCGGCGACAAACCGATCACCGTGGATGTGCGCGTGGTCGTCGCGACCCATCGCAACCTGGAAGAGTTAGTCAGCGAGGGCAAGTTTCGTCAGGACCTCTACCATCGCATCTTCGTGTTCCCGCTCGTGCTGCCGCCGTTACGTGATCGAGTGGAAGATATACCTGCGCTCGCGGCGCACTTCGCCGCGCAGATCGTTCAGCAAAATGGATGGAAGCCCGTGAGCTTTGATGAGCAGGCGATGCGCGAACTGCAAGCGTATGCGTGGCCGGGAAACGTGCGCGAGTTGCGCAACGTGGTGGAGAGATCGTTGCTGTTCGCAACCAGTGATGTGATCGACGCTGTTGCAGTCCGCTCGGCGCTGCCGTCGCGCGCGAGTTCTGTATCGGCGGCGAATGGAATCAGTGGGGCGGTAACCGGACCGCTGGCAGAGCGCGTTACGTTGTTCGAGCGCGAGGCAATCCTGGCTGAACTTCGCCGCAACGAAAATCACATCACGAACACAGCCCGAGCACTGGGACTGGAGCGTAGTCACCTGTACAAGAAGTGTCAGCAAGTAGGGATCGATCTACAGGCGTTGCGCAATTCGGAGTAGGCGCGCCGCTCCGGCTACGCCTGCATCTTTCCCGTGTAGATCGCCATTCCGACCACGGCGTCCACGCCCATTTCGTCCAACTGCTGAACTTCCTCGTTGCTCTTGATGCCGCCGGCGGCGATGAATTTCTTCTTCGTCGCAGCGCGGAGTTGGCGGACGATGTTGAACGGAATGCCCGTCAGCATGCCCTCGGTGTCGATGTGCGTGTAGAGGTAACCGTTACAGTAAGGATCAAGCTGCTCGATCACTTGCAGCGGAGTGAGCGAGGTGCCCTCGGTCCAGCCCTGGATGCTTACTTTTCCGCCGCGTGAGTCGATGGCGAAGATGAGTTTGTCTATTCCGATCTCGCTTGCAGCCTGCTGCGCGAACTCGACATTCACGTTACCGTCTCGAACCAACGCCGACCCGATGATTACGGCCTTCGCACCTGCCGCAAGCACTTCCTGGGCAGTTGCGATATCGCGAATTCCACCGCCGACCTGAACAGGAAGGCGCGAGGCGAAATGCGAAATGAGCGTGCGATTGCTGCCCTTGCGCATCGCAGCATCGAGGTCAATGAGTTGGACCAGCGGATACTTTGAAAATCGCTCGACCCACGGTTCGAAATCGTCGTACTCAAGCGCCTTCTTTGCGCCTTGCACGAGTTGAACGATCTTGCCGCCCATCAGGTCGATGGAAGGAATCAGCATGGCCACCTCATCGGAATTCCCGCGCTGCTCACCTGCTGCTTGAGTTCGCGGATGTCGTGTACTCCAAAATGGAAAATCGAAGCGGCAAGTGCGGCGTCGGCTTTGCCCTCGCGGAAAACTTCGACAAAGTGCTGAATGTTTCCGGCGCCTCCCGATGCAATAACGGGGATGGACACGGCCGAGGCGATCATCGCCGTCAGCGCGCACTCAAAACCGATGCCAGTGCCATCACGATCCATCGAGGTCAGCAAAATCTCGCCTGCACCGCGCGACTCCGCTTCTTTCGCCCACTCGATGGCGTCGCGTTCTGTTGGAATTCTGCCGCCGGAAACGAAGACGCGATAGCCGGAGGGGACGGGCGAACCCACGTATCCCTCGCGTTGCTCGGGGGAACGTTGGGCACCGGATCCTTGCGCGCGTCGATTGCGACCACGACGGCCTGCGACCCGAAGCGCTCGCCGATGCACGTGATCAGAGACGGATCTTTCACCGCGGCCGAGTTGATGCTGAGCTTGTCGCATCCGGCGTCGAACACCGCCGAGGCTTCGTCTAGCGAGCGAATCCCACCGCCCACGGTGAACGGGACGAATATCTGCGAGGCGGTGCGGCGCACCGTGTCGAGCAGAGTCGCGCGTTTCTGCGCGGTCGCGGAGATGTCGAGCAGAACGATTTCGTCGGCGCCGGATTCGGCGTGTGCGCGCGCCAACTCGGCAGGATCGCCCGCATCGCGCAAGTTCTTAAATTCCACGCCCTTGACGACGCGCCCGCCATCCACATCCAGACAGGCGATGATGCGTTTGGTCAGCATTTCAAGTCCCCAAAATTCTTCAACATCTTCAATCCTTCATCGCCGGATTTCTCCGGATGAAATTGCACGCCGAAGACGTTCTCGCGTTCGACAACCGACGCGAACGGAGATTCGTATTCCGTAACTGCAACCGTACCTTCGCCGATCGGAGCCCGGTAGGAATGCGTGAAGTACACGAAGGCGTCAGTCGTGATTCCATCTAGCAGCCGTGAGTCGCCGGTTGCGCGCAGCGAGTTCCAGCCGACATGCGGGACCTTGATTCCCGATGGAAAACGCGCACACGCGCCGGGGAACACGCCGAGGCCGGGAACATCCGGCGCCTCGGAACTGCCTGAAAATAACCACTGCATGCCAACGCAGATGCCGAGGAACGGAGTGCCCCCGCGTATCACGTCGGCGATGGCGTCGCGCAGGCCCGAGGTCGTCAGTCGCGCCGTGGCGGCGAAGTGTCCGACGCCGGGCAGGATGACTTTGCGCGCCTTCCGCACGATTTCAGGATCGCGCGTGATCTCGGACTCCAACCCAAGATAATCCAGCGCCTTCTTCACCGAGCGGAGATTTCCCGCTCCGTAATCAACAATCGCGATCACAACAATCCTTTCGTGCTGGGCAGCATTTCAGCCAGGCGCTGATCCTTCGAGCAGGCCACGCGCACCGCCCGCGCAAACGCCTTGAACAGGGCCTCGATCTTGTGATGGTTCGAGCGCCCGTACATCACGCGGGCATGAACGTTGGCCCGCGCGCCGCGCGCGAAACCTTCGAAGAAGTCGTACACGAGTTCGGTCTGAAGATCGCCGACCAGCCGCGTTTTTACTTTCGTGTCAACGACGGTGGCCGCGCGGCCGCCAAAGTCGATGGACGCAAGGCCGAGCGTTTCGTCCATTGGCATGACGAAATATCCAGCGCGCAGGATTCCCTTTTTGTTACCGAGGGCTTTATCGAACGCCTCGCCGAGAGCGATGCCTACGTCCTCGACCGTGTGATGCTGATCGACGCGCAGGTCGCCGTTGCAACTCAGGTCCAGATTGAAGGCGCCGTGACGCGCAAACAGTTCCAGCATGTGATCGAAGAAGCCAATGCCGGTAGCGACCTTGTATTCGCCCTGGCCGTCAATGAGCAGTTTGATCTTGATGTCCGTTTCGTTTGTCTTGCGGTTGATCTTCGCCGATCTCATCGCGCCACCTCCGCTTTTGCACGAATCTCTTCCACGCTGCGGCGCAGCGCTTCGATGACAATATCCATTTGCACATCGGTGCCGGCGGTAATGCGAACGCATCCTGCGCATCCCGGATCGGAGTTGCGGTCGCGCACCAGGATTCCGTGACTCTTCATGGCGGCGACAAACTCTTTTCGCATTTCACCGAAGTAGGCGAGAACGAAGTTGGCCTCGCTCGGCCAACACCTGATCCCGAGTGCCTCGAACTCGCGCTGAAGACGCTCGCGCCCGCGCTTCACCTGCGCGACGTAGTTGGTCATGTACTCGCGGTCAGCGAGCGCCTCGGGCAGAAGCGAAAGCGCAACCGCGTTGACGTTGTAAGGCGAGCTGACGCGGCGAACCATGCGCATCTGTTCGGCATTGCCTGCGAGCACACCGGCGCGCAACCCGGCCAACCCGTGCGCCTTCGAGAATGTGCGCGAGACGAACAGGTTCGGGTATCTGCCGATCAGCGGCAGCACGGTCTTGCCATAGAAATCAAAGTAGGCCTCGTCGATGAGGACGGCCGCATTCGGTGCCGCTTCGCAAAGCGCAACAATTGCGTCTTCACTGACCACGGTTCCTGTCGGATTGTTCGGCGTCGCAACCGCAATGAATCTCGTTCGCGGCGTGATGGCTGCGAGGGCGCGGCCGAGTGGGTAGGTGAAGTCGGAACAAAGACCCACGTTAGCCGCTCCGCTTCGCGGATCGGCGGAACGTGGGGCACCGTCCGTACCTCCATCGAACTGAACAGTCACAACTTTTGCTGCCGCGGCCGAGGCATAGACCTCATACATCGAAAAGGTCGGGACGGCGATTAACGCCTCGTCGCCAGGATCGATGTAGGTCTGGCATAGAAGGTGTATGCCTTCGTCAACGCCGTTCGTGAGCAACACTTGATCCGCGTCGAGCCCGAGATACTTCGCGACGGAGCCTTCAACGGACTCGCGCTCCGGATACTTGGCGAGCAGCTCGCTGTCGATCGTGCGCAACTTTTGCAGCACGCGCGCGGAGCATCCCGAGGTGTTCTCGTTGAAGTCCATGCGCATGCCGCTGCGTCCACCAAGCGGCGGATGATACTCCTTCGTGTTGAGAACTGCCACGCGCGGCTTAAGCATTGGCGACGCTCACTTTCCTTGTACGCACCCTCCCCTTCGGGGAAGAGTGCGGCACCCGATTCTTGGCGATACGGACTCGCACCGAGTCCCCATGCGCCTTCAGACCCTCGGCGTCCGCCAGCGTCGTGATCGTGTCGGCAATTCCGCTCAATCCGGCCCGCGAACACTCCTGAACGCTGATGATCTTCACGTAGTCGAGCACGCTCAGGCCGCCTCGGAAGCGCGCCGCCGCTCCGGTTGGAAGCACGTGATTGGGACCGGAAGTGTAATCGCCCATCGCTTGTGGCGACCAGTCTCCGACGAAAACCGCGCCCGCATTGCGCACCTGCGGGACGTCCTTTGCACTGACAGTCAAGTGCTCGGATCCAATCAGGTTCACGTACTCCAGCGCCTGCTCTTTCGACTTCGCGATGAGAATCACGCCGTTGGCTTTCAACGATTGCTGCGCGATCGGATTGCCCTTGCTCTGGCGTGCAGCTTCGGCTGCAACAGCTTTCGCGAGTTCGCGCGAAGTGGTGATGAACGCAGCGCTGGCATCGGGATCGTGTTCGGCTTGCGCCACGAGATCTGCGGCGAGGAATGCAGGGTTCCCATCATCGCTCACCAGCAGCACTTCCGTTGGTCCGGCAAGCATGTCGATGGAGCATTCCCACGCAACCATCTTTTTTGCGGCCGTGACGTAGAGATTGCCTGGTCCGACGATTTTATTCACTTTCGTAACCGACTCGGTTCCGTATGCCAAAGCCGCGATTGCTTGTGCACCGCCAATGCGAAACACGCGCTCGACTCCGAGCAGCGCGGCAGCCGCGAACGTTTCGACCGCGGGCTTTGGAGACACGACCGTGATCTCGCGAACACCTGCCACCTGCGCTGGAATCACTGTCATGAGTACCGTCGAAGGCAGCGGATACCTTCCGCCCGGGACGTAACAGCCGACCGAATCCAGCGGCCTGACAAGCTGGCCAACGCGCAAGCCGGAAGCCATTTCGCGCATCCAGCTTTTCGGCAATTGCCACTGGCAGTAGCGACGAATGTTCTTGGCGGCCTGTTTGAGCGCGGCCTTGAACTCGGGCGAGACCGCCTTCCAAGCAGCTTCGATCTCTTCGCGCGCGACTTGCAGCGGCTGTCCTTTGGCGAGTCCGTCGAACTGCTCCGCGTAGGCGCGCAACTTACGGTCGCCGCCGCTCCGCACCGAGTTGACGATCTTGCGCACCGTCGGTTCCACGCGAGACAAGTCCGCCGCCCCCCGAGCCGCAAGCTTCGCGACGACTTCATCCGCGGCTTGTCCCCGAACCGTGCGCATTAGAGCACCACCTTGTTCAGCGGATACTCAACGATGCCGGTTGCGTTCGCCTGCTTCAGCTTCGGTATGACGTAGCGGGCCTCGCGTTCCTCGATGACCGTGTTCAGCGCGACCCACTCGTCGTCGCTAAGCGAAGAAATGGTGGGACGCTGTAGCGCCGGCAGTACCGAGAGCACTCTCTGCAGATCGGCTTTGCGGACGTTCAGCATAAGGCCGACCCGACCGACAGCTTCCATTGCCCCTTGCAGCATCAGCGCGATGTTCTCGATTTTTTCGCGCTTCCATGCGTCCTCAAACGCCTTCTTGTTGGCGATGAGCTGCGTATTGGATTCGAGCACCGTCTCGATGATGCGCAGACGATTGGCGCGAAGCGAGCTGCCGGTTTCCGTGACCTCAACGATTGCGTCGGCAAGCACCGGAGGCTTCACTTCGGTCGCGCCCCAGGAGAACTCCACGCTCACGGGAATGTTCTTTTTCGCGAAGTAGCATTTCGTGACTTCGACCAGCTCGGTGGCGATGGTCAGCCCCGCAAGATCTTCCGCCCGTTCAAACTTGGAGTCTTCGGGTACGGCGAGCACCCACTTCACTTTCGATCCGCGGCTCTGTTTCGCATAAATCAGATCGGCCACGGTCTCGACTTGCAGACCGCTCTCCATGACCCAATCAAATCCGGTCAGGCCTGCATCCATCACGCCGTGTTCGACGTAGCGCGCCATTTCCTGCGCGCGGATCAGCATACATTCGAGTTCCGGATCGTCGGTGGTAGGAAAGTACGAGCGGCCATTTTCGCGGATCTTGAAACCAGCCTGACCAAACAACTC
This sequence comes from uncultured Acidobacteriota bacterium, assembly GCA_963777415.1. Lineage (GTDB taxonomy): Bacteria > Acidobacteriota > Terriglobia > Terriglobales > Acidobacteriaceae > JAEZPW01. Next base: position 451,906 of record CAVZQL010000002.1, on the reverse strand, counting down.
AATCGTGGACGCCTGCAAACTACCTTTAGGAATTCCGAGACGAAGCTTCACTTGGACACCTCCTGGGCTGTCGCGGGGCCGTTCACGGCCAGTGGCTTGGTGAAGCAGGAGCGCGTTCCCTCGTGGCAGACGAGACCGTCGCCCTCCACGCGCACGCGGCACAGGATCGTGTCGTTGTCGCAATCCGTTGCGGCAGAGACAATCGCGAGGCGATTGCCGCTGGTCTCGCCCTTGGTCCAGAGTTTCTGGCGAGTGCGGCTGTAGAAGGTCACGTAGCCGGTGGCGAGCGTCTTCTCGTAAGCTTCGGGATTCATGAAGCCCACCATGAGGACTTCACCGTCGTTTTCGGCCTGCACGATTGCCGGCACCAGTCCGTCCATTTTATCGAAATCGATTTTGGTCATTGTTCCTCTTTTATTTGGCTCGTTGGTCGCGGCCCAGCGGCACAAATGAAAAGCCCGCTGAGCTCTTCGCGTCAGCGGGCTTGGAAATCTCTGATTGCTGTACTGCTTCGCTAATCCTAGACCTCCGCTGACACGTTCGCCGTGTGGTGATGGTGATGATGGCGATGGTGAGTCAGAGAAGTCATCGCAAGAATCGTAGCACGGAGCCAGCCCCTATCAAAAACAGCTTTTTGCATCGCATGAATCGGAAATTTGAATTAAACGCCAACGTTAGCCGCTCTGTTTCGCAGATCGGCGGAACGTGGGGCACCGAAGTTACAGAACACGAAGTCCACGGGTGCGGGCTGCGCGTTTGGCGCGCCTCTCCACGCCATTCACCCTCAAAAAGGTGCCGCTAAAAGATTCCCTATCCTACATACAACATTCAAAGCACTAATCTCATAAGGATGGGTGTGGGGACGAGTATCAAGTGGAAACGCAGGGTTCGGGCCCTTGGTCGGCGCAGCCGCGAGATCATGATGCTCGTCAAAGGTCTTGCCTCGACTGACCATCCCGTGCTCGCCCAGATCATTCCGACACGCCGTTGCAACCTAAGCTGCAAGTACTGCAATGAGTATGACAAGACGTCTCCTCCAGTACCCACGGCCGTCATGCTGCGCCGGATCGATCAACTGGCGAGACTCGGCACAACTGCCATTACATTCAGCGGCGGCGAACCGCTGCTTCATCCCGATCTCGAACAACTCGTCGGACACGTTCGCCGCCGGGACATGATCGCCGGACTGATCACTAACGGCTACCTGCTGACCGTCGAACGCATCCGGAAACTGAACGACGAAGGGCTTGACCACCTGCAGATTTCGATCGACAACGTCACGCCCGACGACGTTTCGAAAAAGAGTCTGAAGGTACTGGATCGAAAGCTTCACTTGCTTTCCGAGCACGCGCTGTTCGCGGTGAACATCAACTCGGTGGTGGGCGCGGGCGTGTGCAATCCGCAGGATGCGCTTACGATCGCGCGCCGGGCGCATGAATACGGGTTTTCGTCCACCGTCGGGATCATCCATGACGGCGACGGACAGTTGCAGCCGTTAAGCCCCGAGGAGTACACGGTCTTCCACCTGATCAAATCTTTGAAGAAGACCGGCTACGCCCAACTGAACTACTTCCAGGAGAATATCGCAAGGGGCAAGCCCAATCAGTGGAGATGCCGAGCTGGCGCACGTTACCTGTATATTTGCGAGGACGGCCTGGTCCACTTCTGCTCGCAGCAACGCGGATTTCCGGGTATCCCCTTGGAGCATTACGATTTACGCCATATCCGCCGGGCGTTCTGGGCCGAAAAAAGCTGCGCCCCGAACTGCACGGTGTCGTGCGTGCATCAGGTTTCGTACATGGATTTCTGGCGGGCCCCGCAGGCCAACCCCGCAGCCGAACCGCAAGCTGCTCCCGTGCCTGCGCTCGTCCAGATACGAGTCCAAATCGACGGCGACTAGCCCCTTCCCCTGTTGTTCCACTCACAATTTCTGAAACATTCCGCTTAACGCTTGCATTTGTTACTGTGTTGAAAGTAACGTTGTTTTAACGCTCCTGTGTGGGGACCGGTGCGTTCGGGGAAATTCGGCATCAAAGCATTGTTGGGACCGGGCCCAATACAAAGAGAGTTGTGGCAAACCCACTTTCGTGGGTGTAAGGCTCGTAGTACCGCCGAATTGGCAACTGTCGGCCTACGGCGGCTCATCTCGCTTGGAGGGCACTAATGCCGAAAGACACGCTTTCCGTGGTCGATAACCGGACCGGGAAATCCTACGAATTGCCGATTGAAGATGAAACGATCCGGGCGATGGACCTTCGCCAGATCAAGACCTCGCCCGACGACTTCGGGATGATGACCTATGACCCGGCCTTCATGAACACTGCGGCGTGCCGCAGTTCAATCACCTTCATTGACGGCGACAAGGGCATCCTGCGTTATCGCGGCTACGACATAGCCGAACTGGCAGAAAACTGCGATTTCCTCCAGGTCGCATACCTCATCATCTATGGCAATCTGCCCACTCCGGCCGAAGAACAGCAGTGGACTTACGAGATCAAGCGCCGGATGTTCGTTTACGAGAACATCAAGAAGTTCATGGATGGGTTTCACTATGACGCCCACCCCATGGGCATGCTGGTTTCAACCGTTGCCGCCCTGTCGACCTTCTATCCGGATTCGAAGGACGTTCGCAGCAAAGAAAACCAGTTGGTGCAGATTTATCGCCTGCTAGGCAAGATGCCGATTATGGCCGCGTATGCGTATCGCCACCGTAAAGGCTTGCCGTACGTCTACCCGGACACTGACCTCAGCTACACCGAAAACTTCATGAATATGCTGTGGAAGAAGTCGGAGCTGAAATATCTGGCAAACCCGGTGCTGGCCCGCGCTCATGACGTCCTATGGATTCTGCACGCCGATCACGAGCAGAACTGCAGCGCCGCCACCATGCGCTCGGTCGGATCTTCGGAAGCCGACCCATTCCTCTCGGCGTCCGCGGCTTGCTCGGCGCTCTCCGGACCACTACACGGCGGCGCCAACGAAGAAGTGCTCCTCATGCTCGACAAGATCGGCAAGAAGGAGAACATCCCCGACTACATCAAGGGCGTGAAAGAGGGCAAGTACAAGTTGATGGGCTTCGGTCATCGCGTATACAAGCATTACGACCCGCGCGCTACCATCATCAAGAAGACCGCCGACGAGGTGTTCAAGGTCACCGGACGCAATCCGAAGATCGACATCGCCATCGAGCTCGAACAAATCGCGCTCAACGACGAATACTTCATCAAGCGCAAGCTCTATCCCAACGTGGACTTCTACTCGGGCATCATCTACCAGGCCATGGGTTTCGATCCCGAGATGTTCACGGTGATGTTCGCCATTCCGCGTCTGGTGGGCTGGCTCGCACAGTGGCGCGAGATGATCAACGATTCCGAACAGAAGATCGCGCGTCCGCGCCAGATCTACACCGGCGAACCCGTGCGCCATATCGACAAGACAAATTTCGCGTTTGCTGGCGTCGATTCCAACGATTAGCTTGCCTGCTCAACTAAGCGACTCACCCGACACCCCCCTCTGGGGGGTGTTTTTGTTGTCGTGGAGCGAGCAGCAGAGTGAATGAATCAGGATTGCAGATGGTCCATCCGGTCGCGGCAAGCGGGGCAAACACCCTCTGAGCCGAAGGAGGTCCCCGGCTTGGGGTAGGCTCCGCAGAAGCGGCAGCGCCATCCGTTGCGGACGGACACACCGCTGCGGTACTGGTCGGGTTCGGGCGATCCGTTATCGCTTTTGGTCATGTTTCGAGCTTAGCGCGGTTTGCCCAAAGATGTACACCGTCCCATGCTTGACACCGCCGACGTCATGAGAGATGTCAACCCCCCTCCAGCCGCCAAAATCAACGTAACCTGCTGATTACAGAACAAATATAATCCGCCTGCTCGTGTCGGGTTTCCCCCCGCGGATTGCTAAAATGTAAGTAGATGGGGAGACAAAACCAGACGTACCGCCGACCCGGCGGCTGGAGCGTGGGCGACTCGCCCACGCATGAAACATGGTTACCACGGTAATCTTAACGAATAACTACTTATAAAATCAACGACTTAAGCGAAGCTCGTCGAGGCTGATTCAATAAGTCCTTTAGATACAACACTTACGTTTTTCGCACAGAGGGGGCCCCTTGGCAATGGGGAAAGCACCTAAGAAGCCGAGCCGCTCAAGCTGCTATGCTGTCAGGTTGCAGGAATGAACGATCCTGCGTTAGCTTCGCGGGACCTGGGGCACCAGAAAGTGAGTGTGGCATGACTGCTTTGCGTTTCTTGATGCTGCTGTCGCTTGTGCTGTGGATCGGCGGGATCGTTTTCTTCGGCGCTGTCGTAGCGCCAACGGTGTTCTCCGTGTTGCCGACACACGAACTGGCGGGCCGTGTAGTGTCGCGTTCGCTTGCGATCCTGCACTGGATGGGTGTCGTCTGCGGAATTGTCTTTTTGCTCGCGTCAATGGCGTATTCGCGCCTGGCAGCGGGGACGGCGCAACCGCTGGCCGCGCGTCATGTGCTGATCGTCGCGATGATCGTGCTGACGCTGGTTTCGCAAGTGGCGATCTCGGGCCGGATGAACGCCATGCGCGTGCAGTTGGGAAGCATCGATCAGGTGGCGCCGACGGACCCGTTGCGGATGGAATTCAACCGGTTGCACCAGTGGTCGACGCGCGTTGAAATGACGGTGCTGGTGTTGGGGATTGCGGTTATTTATTTAACGGCAGCGCGTTTTCACTAGTCATCATTTATCATCTTTAATTCGGGCATGGACTCCAGTCGAGTAAGCGCAGAGGCGCGCACGTCGGGCCGATCCGAACAAATTCATTCCGGAACATTTTATGAAATGTGGAATTATCGGCCTGCCACAGGTGGGCAAGACATCGCTGTTCACGATCCTAACTGGCGTTGACCCATCGTCGAGCCACAATCCGCGCGAGGCGCACATCGGCATGTGTACGGTGCCCGACGATCGCCTGGATCGACTGGCGAAGCTTTACGATCCCAAGAAGCTCACGCACGCGACCATCGAGTACGCCGACGTTGCCGCCATCGGCGCTGAGTCCCTCAAGGAAACCGCGTTGCTCGCCAACCTGCGCGAGGTGGACGCGCTAGCGCACGTTGTCCGCGCATTCGACAATCCGTCGGTGGCGCATGTGGGCGAAATCGATCCGTTGCGCGACATCAAGAATGTCGATTTCGACCTGATGGTGAGCGATCTCGGTCAGATCGAAAAACGGCTCGAACGCCTGGTTAAGGACCTCAAGAAACAGCGTACGGCCGAACTTGAGCGCGAGAACGAACTGCTGCTCAAGGCCAAGGCGCATCTTGAGTCCGAGCGGCCGCTGCGCGAGATGGAGATGACGGCGGCGGACAAGAAGATGGTCCGCGGCTTCGGATTCCTGAGCGAGAAGCCGATCCTTTATGTGTTGAACGTCAGCGAGAGCACGAACCTCGGCGAAGATCTTGAGGCGGCAATCGAGAAGTACAACCTGAAGGATGTTGCCTCGCGCCCGAACGCCGGTGCGTCGGCAATCTGTGGCAAGGTCGAGGCCGAACTGGCCGAAATGAGCGAGGAAGACGCCGCCGAATTTCTTTCCAGCTACGGCCTGAAGCAGAGCGGCCTCACGCGCCTGATCGGCAAAACCTACGATCTGCTCGGACTCATCTCTTTCCTCACCATCGGCGAAGACGAGTGTCGCGCCTGGACGATTCGCAAGGGAACCCGCGCCGTCGAGGCCGCCGGAACGATTCACACCGACCTCGAAAAACATTTCATTCGCGCCGAAACGATTCACTGGGACCAACTGCTCGATGCAGGTTCGGAAGCCAACGCACGCGCCAAGGGCACGCTGCGACTCGAAGGCAAAGACTACATCGTGAAGGACGGCGACGTGATGAATATCAGGCACAGCGGGTAGTTCTCGGTTCTCGGTCAAGCTACCCTCTTTCCGCGGCAGAACTGACGTACAATATAGATTCCATGGACACGAATGATCACGGTTCTCCCGAGGGCGGTATTTTCCCAACTTCGGCCTCAAAACCTGAGCCTGTTCTTCCCTACCTCCTGTCGTTGCAAATTCGCAGGATTCGACTCGCGGTTCTTGTTTTCGCGGCTGCTTTCTTTTTACTGGGTTTGTTTTTCGACTGGCTACTCATTCACGCAAGGGGGATCAGCCAGATACAAGCGGCAGCGATCATCGACGCTTTTTTTGCCGCGGTTGTAGCCGCCCTGATCTACAGAGTGCTGTCTCACGATCGTGAACGCCGAATCAAGGTGCTGGAACGGTTGGAGACGATCAACGAGATGAACCACCACATCCGGAATGCGCTACAGGTGATTTCGTTCAATGCGCACGTCAAATCCAATGACTTTGAACTCGCCGAGATCAAGCGGGCAATGAACAGGATTCAATGGGCATTGCGCGAGATCCTGCCCAAAGTGGAGCCGGAGTTTTCGTCGTTTGAAGGGTCGGCCAGAGATCAGGCCGAGCAATCTCGCTCCAAGCCCTGGCAGCCCGAACAATAACGCGCTTAATCGACCTGATGCTTTGCCGTGTAGCCTTCGCGCGCCAACACCTGCACCGGCACATCCTTACCCTTCTGGTCCTTCACGGTTAGCTTGCCGCCTTCAGGAGCCTGCAACTCGACCTTGAGCTTGCGGTAGCTGCCGTCCAGCTTTGGGTTCGTAGGGTGGTAGGCGAGGACGTACTGATTTCGTATGGATGCGGCGATGTCCCCGAATATCTCGGGCAGCTCTCCCTGGAAACGCGGCTTGTACCAGTGGCCTCCGGTTTCGCGAGCGAAGGTGTTCATCTCGTTGTCGGCCTGAAGGAAAGTGAGATTGTCAATGGAACTCATTCCGCCGCGCGCATCGGTCATGATCCGGGCGAATTCACCGGTGCTGATGGTGAAGATGGTTACGTTCTGCGTGGACTTGATCTTCTTCTGGATCTGGTCGAACGTCAGCTTGCTGAACGTGTCAACGCCGTTGCAGATCAGGACGACGTACTTGCGGCCCTGCACTCCCTCGAGCCGATCAAGCGTGTCATACAAGGCGTCGAACATATTGGTCTCGCTGAAGCCCGGAATGCGCAGTTGTCCCAGCGCTTCGAGGACCGCGCGCTTGTCTTGCGTGAAGTCCGTCAGCATGTGCGGCTTCATGTCGTAGGAGACGACGGCGATCCAGTCCTGCGGCTTCAGCATGTTGGCGAAGGTGTAGGACGCGTTCAGCGCGTCGTACATGAACGCGTAACTGTTCGCGGCAAACTCCACGAGCAACACCGCCGTGATCGGAGCCTCGGACGTCTGCGCAAAATTCGTGATGGTCTGGGGCGCGCCGTCCTCGTATATCTTGAAGTTTTCTTTTTTCAGGCCGGGAACGAAATGGCCACTTTTGGTGAGCACGGTGACTTCGAGGTTCACCAGGTTGACGTTCTTGGTAATGGAGTAGTCGCCCATCCCCTCGGGATTCTTCGGCGGTTTGGGCGGGGGCTCCGGCGGCACTTCCTTCTTCTTCGGAATGATGATCGGACCGACGTCACCCTGCGGCCCTCCGGCCTCGTCGGGCGCCTGCTGCGTGGGCTTCCTCCCGGAACTGGCGCCGCTGTCCTGCGTCGTCTGGCCCTGTGCAGGACACAGAATCACGGCCATCGAAAGAATGATCGCGGCTGCCGCAAAGACCCTGATTCTAGTCATTCCCAATGTGCTAAAGATTGCCATTTTGGTAAACATTTGTTTATCACCGGTCCCGAGTCTCTATGCTAATATAGATGCAGAGTTCCGCAACTTCTACCTTCATCCCAGTGTTCAGATAGTAAAACGCGTTCTCTGGCGCAAAGTTTCATCGACGTGAGCACCGGGACTATGACAGGCGGTATGAAAAAAGTAGTAATTGCACTCCTCTTCATCTTCATCCTGCTCTCGTGTGCTTCTCTGTGCATTGCGGTCGAGCCTGCGCTCAGCGTTCCAACCATGCCCGTCGACCAGATCCGCGCCGGCATGAAGGGCGTAGCCTACACCGTCTTCGAGGGCGTAAAGCCTGAGCCGATGGACATCGAAGTACTTGGCGTCCTGCGCAACATGAGCGGGCCCAAGAGCAACGTGATCCTCATTCGCCTGCACGGCGCCAAGCCTGAGTATACCGGTGTCGTAGCCGGCATGAGCGGCAGTCCAGTTTACATCGACGGCAAACTGGTCGGCGCGCTTGCCTATCGCATCGGCGAATTCTCGAAGGAACCGATTGGCGGAGTCACTCCGATTGCCGAGATGCTGGAAATCAACGAGATTGACAGCACCCAGCCTGCCGACGCGCAGGCCAACACCGGTCGCGACAGCCTTGTCACCAAGACCAGCAGCGCCGGCAGCAGTTCGCAAACGCAGGGCGCCGCGAGTTCCTTCCAACCGATTGATGCGCCGATGGTGTTCAACGGTTTCAGCGCGGAGACGCTGCATCAGTTTGCGCCGCAATTTGCGCAGGCCGGCGTGACGCCGGTGATGGGCGTCGGGTCGGTCAGCCCGAACACGAAGCAACCTGAGCCGCTCGAACCGGGTTCGGCGGTCAGCGCGATCCTGGTGCGCGGTGATATGGATATCGCCGCGACCTGTACCGTTACGTACATGGATGCCAACCGGCTGCTCGCGTGCGGCCATCCACTGCTCAATTTCGGCCGCGTTGACATGCCCATGAACAAAGCGCAGGTGCTGCTCTCGCTGGCGTCTCCGTCGAATTCGTTCAAGATCGTCAACACGACGGAGCAGGTCGGCGCGTTTGTGCAGGACCGACACACCGGCATCATGGGCCGCTTCGGCAAAGACCCCCAGATGATCCCGGTTACGGTCACGGTGCGCGGCGGATCGAAGCCGAAAGAATTTCATTTTGATGTGCTCAACAATTTCAAGCTCACGCCGACGCTGATGATGGCCACGGTCTTCAACGCGTTGCAGGGCATGAACGATTACGGCGAAGACACGACCTATCGCATGTCCGGCCGCATCAACGTGCAGGGTTTCACCCCGGTCGCAATGGAAAATATGTTTGCGCCGGCGGACGGCGGTAATCCAGCCGCGGTGAACGCTGCCCTGGCAATTGGCGACCGGTTCAGCCGCATCTACCAGAATCCCTACGCGACGCCCGGAATCAACGGTGTTGAACTGCAATTCGATCTCGTCCGCGAGCGCCGTTTTGCACGCATCGAAGCCGCCCGCACCGACGTAACCGAAGCCAGGCCTGGCGACGACATCGTTGTCGAGTCCGTGCTGCGTCCGTATCGTGGTGAGCGCGTGGTTCGCCAGATTCCGGTGAAGATTCCGACCTCGACGCCGAAAGGCACACTGCGCATCCTCATCAGCGACGGCGACACGCTCGACCGCATGCGCCGCATCCCCGCGGCCCTCGGCCGTCGCATGGATCTCGCCTCAACGATCGCATTGCTTAACAAAGAGCACGCGAATAATCGGCTCTACGTTTCGTTGCTGGAAGCGAATCCCGAAGCGATGGTCGAAGACAAGGTGATGCCCACGGTTCCACTCTCGGTGATGAACGTGATGGAGCCAATGCGCGGCACGCAGGACATGATTGTCGTCGGCGAGTCGGCGGTGAACGAGTCGGCAATACCGGTTGATTACGCGGTGTCAGGCGCGCAAATCATCACGGTGAATGTGAAGTAAGAAGGGGCGAGGGGCCAGGGATTAGGGGCGAGGAAGAAAACTTCACTCTTCCCAATCCCTTCTTCCTAGCCCCTAGTCCGCAATCCCTAGACCCTGCTATTCCGGCACTGCGACGCTTTCCACAATCTCGCCAAGAACTTCGTTCGCCTGCTCGGTTTTCTTCAACGTTGAGCTGTAGCGCGCGTTCACCACGATGCGGTGGGCGAGCACTGGCAGAGCGAGAGTCTTGAAGTCTTCAGGGGTGGTGAAGTCACGTCCGTCAATGAGCGCCATGGCTTGAGCGGCGCGATAGAGCATCAGCGAACCACGCGGCGAAACGCCGAGCGAGAGATATTCGGATTCGCGAGTCTTGCGGACGATCTCCAGCACGTAAGTGATCAACGACTCGTCGACGCGGACGGCCGAGACTTCCTTCTGCAGGCGAAGCACATCGTCGCCCGTGAGGATGGGCTCGAGCTTGTCCAGTTGAGCGGCTCCTGCTTCCGCGCGGAGAATTTCGCGCTCGCTTTGCGCTTCTGGATAGGTCATCTGCGCCCGCAACAGAAAACGATCCATCTGCGATTCGGGCAGCGGGTACGTTCCGTGATGCTCGATGGGGTTCTGTGTGGCGATCACCAGGAACGGCTGCGGCAGCGGGTACGAGTGGTTGTCCACCGTGACCTGGTATTCGTTCATCGACTCAAGCAGCGCGGATTGCGTCTTCGGAGTGGTGCGGTTGATCTCGTCTGCCAGCAGGACGTTGGTGAAGACCGGACCGCGTTTGAATTCGAAGCGCTGCTCGGCTGCCGAATAGATGGTGATCCCCAGCACATCGCTGGGCAACATGTCGGACGTGAACTGTACGCGGTGAAATGTGCAGTCAAGCGAGCGGGCCAGGGTTTGCGCCAGGGTCGTCTTGCCTACGCCCGGGACGCCTTCGATCAACAGGTGGCCGCGCGCAAGCAAGGTGACAAGCGAAAGGCGAACGACATTATTCTGGCCACGGATGACGGACCGCAGCGCCGCTTCGAGTTGAAGAACCTTAGCCGGGGAGGTCGAGACGATTTCGAAGGCCATCGGTGCGATTCTAGCAGGGTAGCGCGGCCATGTGCATTCGTTCGCGCATTACGAGCGTACCGTGGCCAGATGCAGTCCGAACCACTGGCGGTCATCCATCCATGTCCTGTCGAGAGCGAACCCGGCGTTCTGCAAAATTGAGCAGACCATCGGCATCGTGAACTTGTAGCTGTTCTCGGTATGCAGGCGCTCCCCGGCATCGAAGCGAACTTTCAGGCCGAGGTCGTCAATGGCAACGGTCTGCTTGCGCAGACTCTCCAGGTACATCTCCATTCGGGACGAATCAGTGTTCCACAACGCAACGTGGCGAAACGAAGCGATTTCAAAGTGACCGCCGAGTTCACGGTTGATCCGCGCCAGCAGGTTGAGATTGAAGCGCGCCGTAACGCCTTGCACGTCGTCATAGGCAGGCACGAGCACCGACGCATCTTTCGCCATGTCCGTGCCCACCAGCAGCACATCTCCAAAGGAGAGCGAGCGGCGGACGCGCGCGAGTACGGCGGAAGCTTCCAGCGGCTCGAAGTTGCCGATGCTCGACCCGATGTACAGCACCATCTTGCGTCCGCCAACGTTCTTCAGCTCTGGTAGTCCCGCGGTGTAGTCGGCCACTAGCGGCTTGACGGTGAGCGCGCCGTGCTCGCGTGTCAGATGATGCACCGCCGCATCGAGCGCGTTGGGCGAGACGTCAACGGGATAGAACGTGAGCGTCTTCTGCCGCTTTAGGATCGCGCTGATGATGGTGCACGTTTTTGTTGCGGTACCCGCGCCCAACTCGATCAGCGTGAGGTCCGCACCGGCGGCGGAAGCAATTTCACCAGCGTGCCGCTTAAAGATCTGCCGCTCGGTTCGCGTCAGGTAATACTCGGGCAGGCGGGTGATTTCCTCGAACAACAGAGATCCCGCCTTGTCGTAGAAGAGCCACGGAGGCAGCGATTTCGGAGAACGTGTCAGGCCGCGCCAGATGTCCTCGGAGATGGGCGAGAGTAGCGGTTGTCTTTGACTAATCATGCGCCAGGCGAATTCCAGAAAACTGCCACCGCGTGTGCGGCGGGAAGAAGTTGCGGTAGGTCGCGCGAATGTGCGACGGGGGAGTCGCGCACGATCCGCCGCGCAGGGTCATCTGATTACACATGAACTTGCCGTTGTACTCGCCAAGCGCGCCGGCAGCCGGGCGAAATCCGGGATAGGCGACATAGGGGCTGGCGGTCCACTCCCAGACGTCGCCGAACAATTGGTGGGGACCTTTGGACAATAGTGATTGAGGGGTGCCGCACCCTTCCCGCAGGGAGGGTGCGCTCGACATCGGATGCAATTCGTCGCACTCGAGAAAATTGCCTGCAACAGGAGCGTTTGCGGCAACCACCTCCCACTCGAACTCGGTGGCAAGCCGCGCTCCCGCCCAGCGCGCGTAGGCGTCGGCTTCGTAGAAACTCACATGGCAGACAGGTTCGTCTGGATCGACCGGACGCTCGCCGTTGAGCGTGTAAACGCGCCAGTCATTGTCTTCGCCTTCCCTGTCATTGTCGTTGCCCTCGTCGCGCCGCTCCCAGTAGAGTGGCGCGCGCCAGCCATTCGCGCAGGCCGTGTCCCACGCATCGGACAGCCACAACTCCGGACGCTCATAACCGCCATCGTTCATAAACGCCAGGTACTCAGCGTTGGTAATTAATCGTGATGCGACACGAAATGGATTGAGCCAAACCCGATGGCGTGGCGTCTCGTTGTCAAACGAAAAGCCGTCGCCCTCGTAGCCGGCCGATTGCAGCCCGCCGGGATGGTTGATCCATTCCAGACGAGTGGCGCTTCCGCCGCTTGTGATGTCACGTTTTATGTCAAGCTCGCGATACGCCGGGCGCAGCGGATTTGTCCACAATGCGTGCTTGATGTCGGTAACGATCAGTTCTTGATGCTGCTGCTCGTGATTGAGTCCGAGCGTGACCAGCGCGGCCACTTCAGCGGACGCGCCGGTGTCCAGCAACTTCAGCATGTAGTCGTCAACATGCCGCCGGTATTGCCGGACCGCATCGAGCGACGGCCGCGACCAAAGCCCGCGGTGCGCACGCACGGGATGTCCACCGAGTTGCTTGTAATAGGAGTTGAAGACGAACTTGTAGCGCACATCAAGCGGACGATAACCCCGGAAATAGGTCAGCAGAATGAAGGTTTCGAAGAACCATGATGTATGCGCCTGATGCCACTTCGCCGGACTCGCATCCGGCATAGACTGTACCATTTGGTCTTCCGCGCTTAACGGAGCGCAAAGTTTTTCAGTCATCTTCCGCACTGTGGTGTATTGCTCCGCAAGGGGCGAACTGCTGGTGGCGGCTCCCGGCGTGCCCCGGTCAACTTCTAACGAAGATCGCATGATGACCCCTCTCGCGCAGACCTAGTAATGATGACAACCGTCGTATGAGGGTTCGGAAAATCGTCTATCTTCAACACAGACGCTCTTCACCACACATGACGCAACGTCTTGCGCACTGTTTCGGTTGTTACCCCATAAACCCAATGCGCGGCAAGCGCCCCCGCATGGGTGGAAATCGGATATTCCGCCGGTGGGCCCGCAAGCCCAAACGCCCACAAGCCCAGTTCGTCAAGTCCGGCGAAAACAACGGTTCCGAACAGCGCTCCGTCGGCGGCAGTGGCTTGCGGCAGGAACTCTGTGAGCGCGCCGTAAGCCGCTCCCATCAGCGTGCCGGTGGAATAGTGAACGACCGGTCCGAGCTTCTTCTTTTCGGACCGGCTCAGCGGGCGGTGAAGAACTCCCTCGGAAATCCACTCTGCCGTTCGCATGGTCGCGTCGTCGCCGTTCGCCTGAGACGGTTGCTCCCGACCAGTTGATTGCCCTTGCAATCGGTGATGCGATCTTTCTTCCAGTGCGCGCGCCGCCTTGCTCCATTCTGCCTGGAACCGGTTCATCGTCCAGGAAGCTACCAGGCCGGCAATGGCTCCGGATGCGGCGCCTTTCAGCATCTCGTGATCGTGACGTTTCCGCCTCATGGTCTTGCTCCCGAATAATGGATGGCGGAAGCAGGGTTCGGGAGGCCAACGTGGACTTGAGTGGTGGGCTATTGGCGAAAGAAGCCGCTGAAAAAGCCGGGTAGTGAGATCGCTCACAAACGACAAAGGCATCCCAGGTTCGGATGCCCTTTTTGCTTGCTGCCGCTCGTCGTGCCCTTATCTCGTCGTGCCCTTATAAAGAGGGCGCGACGCTACTTGGGTTTTTTCTGCAGCGTCCTTATGTGAGCAACGAGGCTGTGAATCTGCTGTTCGCTCATGCCGGTGTACAGAAAGGTGTGCGGATATTCTTTGTGTCTTGTGCCTCGGGCAATCGTGTCGAACATGTCAGCGTCCGTCATTTCGACGTGCGTGTTGTCGCATAAGTTGGCAACGGCCATTCTCTTGCGAGCCGGCGTGTTGGCGGTGCCATCGACTCCATGGCATGCAGCGCAAATCTTATTAAACAGAGCCGCGCCATCGTCAGCGGCAAACGAAAATGAAGCGACAAGCGCGAAACAGACAACAGCCCCGCATCTACGAACTATGCCGGCCATAATCACCCCAGAGGAAAAAATTTACAGATGTGAAGAGTGAATGAATTTTAACCTGCGGTCTACGTAAAGGCCACAACTGTTTCACATTGTGAGGGGCAAATAGTGAAAGGGCATCCCCAGGTTCGGATGCCCTTTTTGCTTGCCACCGCTGTCATCGTCCCTTTATAAAGCGGGCGCGACACTACTTGCTCTTTTTCTGCAGAGTCCGTATGTGAGCAACAAGGCTACGAATATCCTGCTCGCTCGTGCCGGTCAACAAATATGTGTGCGGATACGCTTTGTGTTTTGTACCGCGGCCGATCGTGTCGAACATAGCATCATCCGACATGTTGACATACTCTTTATCGCGCAAGTCGATAACCGCCAATTTCTTCCGAGCAGGCGTGTCGCCCGCGCCATCGGCTCCGTGGCAAACGGCGCAATTCTTGCTAAAAAGAGCTGCACCGTTCTCAGCGGAAAACAAAAATGAAGAAATAAGCGCGAAACAGACAAAGAGCCCACATCGCAAAATCGTACCGGACATAGTTAGACCCACCTCTCTGGAATAAAGATTGTACATAAATGAATAGCGGCAGAAGTCTACTATAGTCCGCCAAAAAAGCCAGAGTTCTTTCAAATGAAAAAGAGCATCCGAGGTTCCGGATGCCCTTTTGGGGATTACCGAGTTGGCTTTACAGCGTAATTTCCGCCTGCGTGAGTTTCTCGCTGACATCCGTGACATTGAAACCAAGCTTCTTGCAGATGGCTTTCATGTCATGGTTTTCGGCGAGCATGTTACAGACGACCCGCTTCAAGCCTTCCGCGCGGGCAATGTCGAGTTGCCGGCGGAAAAGCTCGCTGCCTAGCCCTTTGTGGTGGAAATCGTCGCTGATTATCACGGCAAGTTCGGCGGAGGTCGTGCCGTGTTCCTTGCTCATGCGGCTGACGGCCACGATTTCCGCGACGCCCTTGCCGTCTTTGCGCTCTGCCACCATCGCCATTTCGCGGTTGTAATCGATGAAGCATATCCGCGTTAGGCGCTCGTGGGCGGTGCGATGCGAGAGTTGCAGCGGCTGGAAGTAGCGCATGGTGACGCTGCGTTCGCTGAGATTCTCGTGGAACTTCACGATTGCGGGCTCGTCTTCCGGGCGAATCGGACGGATCGTGAATTCGCTGCCATCGGGCGACTTCCATTTCCCCACGTACTGGATCGGATATGGACGAATCGCGGACTTGGGCAGTGTGTCCTCGGTCATGTCGGGCCCATGAATGACCACGCGCGCGTCAAGTGCGAGCAGACGATCGGGCGAAGCCAGCAGCGGATTGATGTCAAGTTCCTTGATCCACGGCTGCTCGACAATTAACTGGCTGAAGCGGACCATGAGTTCTTCCAGCGCAGCGAGATCAACCGCCTTGCGTCCCCGGACACCCTTCAGTGCCGTGTAGATCTTGGTCTGCTCCATCATGCGGCGGGCCAGCGTGCTGTTGAGCGGAGGCAGTCCGAGCGCACTGTCCTTGTAAACCTCTACCAGTTGTCCGCCGGAGCCGAACAACAGCACCGGGCCGAACTGCGCGTCGAGAGACGATCCTAGAATCACTTCGTAGCCGTCGAGCTTCGCCATCGGCTGCACGGTCACGCCGAGGAAGTGGCCTTTCCCGGCCTTCTCAAGAACCGACGCCTCAATTCCGTTGTACGCGGCGCGAACCGCTTCGGCGTTGCGCAGGTTAAGCTGAACGCCGCCGACATCGGTCTTGTGCGTGATCGTCTCCGAATGCAGCTTGAGCACAACCGGAAAACCGATCTCTTCGGCGGCCTTCACGGCTTCGTCCACGGTGGTCGCGATGCGCGTCTCGGTGACGGGAATGCCGTAGGCCTTCAGCAGTTCCTTGGACTCGAACTCGGTCAGGATCGTACGGCCTGTCTTGCGGACGTGCTGAATGATCTCGGCAGCCTTTGCGCGGTCCACGTTTTCAGTGGTCGCGTGTTCGCTTGGAGTCTCATACAATCCGCGCAGGTTATACGAATACTTCCACATGTAGTTGAACGCCGCCGCGGCCGCGTCGGGGAAGGCGAAGGTCGGGATGCCTGCGCGATTCAGAATTTCTTCGCCGGCCATGACCTGCGTGCCGCCCATCCAGCTTGCCAGCACCGGCTTGCCCAGTGACTGCGCGTAAGGCTTCAGGTTCTCGGCGATGCGCGTGGGATCGGTCATGCCCTGCGGCGTCATGATCACCAACATGCCGTCGATGCTCGGGTCCTGCGCCGCGATCTCGAGCGACTTGGCATAGCGTTCCGGCTCGGCGTCGCCCAGGATGTCCACCGGATTGTTGTGACTCCACGCGTCCGGCAGAAATTTATTGAACTTCTCGATGGTCTCGGGCGAGATGTCGGCCAGTTCGCCGCCACCCTGCACCAGTGCGTCGGTCGCCAGCACGCCCGGGCCGCCGGCATTGGTAACGATGCAAAGTCGCGGACCTGCCGGACGAGGTTGCTTCGCCAGAACTTCCGACATATAGAAAATGTCGCTGATCGAATCGACGCGCAGCACGCCCGTACGGCGGAACGCCGCGTCCAGTACCGAGTCGCTGCCGGTCAACGAACCCGTGTGCGAAGCGGCGGCTTTGGCGGCGGCGGCGGTACGTCCGGCTTTGATGACGATGATCGGCTTGGTCATCGAAACTTCGCGGGCGGCGCTCAGGAAGCTGGCCGGATCGCCGATTGATTCCATGTAGATCACGATCGAGTTCGTGCGCGAATCGTTGCCGAAATACGTGATCAGATCGCCCCAATCAACATCGAGCATCGAACCGATGGAGACGAACGCGCTGAAGCCGACCATTTCCTGGATCGACCAATCGAGGACGGCGGTGCACAACGCGCCGCTCTGGCTGATAAACGCCAGGTTGCCGGGACGGGCAACGGTCTGCGCAAATGTCGCATTCAGACCGGTTACCGGATTCATCACGCCCAGACAGTTCGGCCCGATCAGGCGCAGCTTTCCGGCGATGGTTTCCTTGATCTGACGCTCGTACTCTTTCCCCTGATCGCCAGCTTCCTTGAAGCCCGCGGAAATCACGATCGCCGCCGGCACGCCGATATCAACGGCTTCCTTAATCAGCGGAGGCACCGTGCTCGAGGGCGTTGTCACCACGATCAGGTCCGGACGCTCCGGCAAATCGCGCAGGCTCTTGTAGGCGCGAATGCCCAGAATGTTGTCGCGCTTGGGATTGACCGGGTAAACCGTGCCGCCAAAGGGCGTGCTAAGCAGATTCCATAAGACGTTGCGTCCGACACTGCCGGGCCGTTCCGATGCTCCAATCAATGCCACCGATTTAGGTTTGAAAATGTCGTCGAGCGGGTGGCGTTCGGAGCGTAAAACGTCATGCGCGGGATCAACCAGGAGGTTTTTTCCGATTAGCTTGTTGACGCCGGGTTTGGCGGCGGCAGGATTACTCATAACGTGTCCTCACAGCAGGTAGGTATTTTATTGAAGGTGAACACACAATCATAATTCAAACAGAAGCGCCCTTGCAGGTGAATCTCGGGTGCAAGGTCTTTTTCGCGTGATTTTAATAAAAACGTTAGTGTGAAAATCTTAGCACCTGAGCGCGCGTCCAACATTCCGAAATAATGAAGGTGTTTGGGAAGATTGCGTAAGGTTTCGGACGTTCGTCGATTCAAACTTCGGCATGATCCACATCCTTCGAAACTTCCGGAGCCTATCTCCGTGTTACTCTTTAGTCAAGTACTCGCGTCCAATCTGGACCGCTGTGGATCTTCAATGCGAAAACTCTGTCTTACACTCTTCATCGTTCTTAGCATCGTCTGCGCCTTCGCCGAAGGCACTCGAACCTGGCTGCAATCCAGCTTCGAGGATTTCGAAAAAGGCACCGCGAAAGGCATTGCCATCCGCAGTGACGGAAGCATCGAACTCGCGCCAAGTTTCAAGCTGATCGCGACCACGCCCTCGACCTACATCTGGGCGCTTGCCTCCGACGCTCAGGGCAACACATATGCCGCCGCCGGCGCGCCTGCCCGCGTCTATCGCGTCACTCGGGACGGTCAGTCCAGCGTCATCTTCGAGCCGGCCGAGCTTCAGGTCCAGACGCTGGTCGTTGACGGCAAAGGCACCATCTATGCCGCCACATCGCCCGACGGCAAGATCTACAAGATCGAGCGCCACGCACCCGAGTCGAAGCAAGTTGCTCCCCCGCCCCCAATTTCCAAGGGTGGCGGGCAGGATATGCAACCTGCGGCCGCCGTGGAAAAAGCCAAGTCGAACACCGATCCGAATTGGACCTCATCTGTCTTCTTTGATCCCAAGACCAAGTACATCTGGGCCCTCGCGCTCGACCGTGAGGGACACCTCTACGCCGCCACCGGAGATCACGGCGAAATTTTCCGCGTCGACAAAGACGGCAAGGGCGAGTTGTTCTTCAAAAGCGACGAGGCCCACATCCGCGCGCTCGCCTTCGACCGCCAGGGCAACCTGATCGCCGGTTCCGACGGCAGCGGTCTCGTCTATCGCATCTCGCCGGCCGGTGAAGCCTTCGTGCTTTATAGTGCCGCAAAGAAGGAAGTCACCGCGCTGGCCGTTGATGACGCGGGAAACATCTATGCCGCCGCCGTTGGCGAAAAGCGTTCCGGAAGCAGTCCGTCGTTGCCTCTGGCAGGAATGGCGATTTCGATGCCATCTCCATTGGGAGTGTCCGCTCCCGCACAAGGCCAACAGTCCGGGACTTCTCCGGCCTCTTCCGCACCAGCCGCGAGTCTGCCTCCCAGCTTCACGATCCCGGGAATGAACATGATCGGCGGCTCTGACATTTACAAAATCGCGCCGGACGGTTCGCCCTCGCGCCTCTGGACATCGCAAACCGACATCGTGTATGCGCTCGGCCTCGACCAAAACAACAACCTGATCGCCGGAACGGGCAATCGAGGACGTATCTTCTCCATCCGCAACGATCAGGAGTTCACCGATCTCGTAAAAGCCAGCGCGACACAGGTCTCCGCGTTCGCCAAGGCTCCAAACGGCGGGCTCTATTTCTCGACCAGCAACCTTGGCAAGGTTTTCTTGCTGGGCGGCTCTCCCGATACCGAGGGTTCTTTCGAAAGCGACGTTTTCGACGCACACAATTTCTCGCGCTGGGGGCGCAGCGAAGTCCGCGCCACCGGGTCCATCGAGCTATGGGCCCGCAGCGGCAACGTGGATAATCCCGACCGCAACTGGAGTCCCTGGAAACAGGTCGATCTAGCGCGTGAAACTCCGATGACCGTGCCTCCAGCGCGCTTCATCCAGTGGAAAGCCGTGCTCCGCCCCGGCATTACAGCGCCCCGCGTCGAAAGCGTTCTGATTAACTATCTGCCCAAAAACGTCGCGCCCAAGGTTGAGGACGTGAGCGTCCTCGTCGGATGGAAAACGCAACCCTCGCGCACCTTGAGTGATACTTCGGCCAGCGCCGGAACAGTGTCGCATTCCGACACCCCACCCACGCCCACGCCCACGCGTGAGAAAGGCTCGATTGCCGTTAAGTGGACCGCGCACGACGAAAACGACGATGAACTCGTTTATTCGCTCTACTACCGCGGAGACGGAGAGAAGAACTGGAAGCTGCTCAAGGGTAACCTGATCGACAAATTCTACTCCTTCGACGCCGGCCTGTTACCCGATGGCGGCTATACCCTTAAAGTGGTTGCCTCTGACGCCCCGTCGCACTCGCCCGAAGAGGCTCTCAGCGACGAACACGAGAGCAGTCGATTCGAAGTGGACACCACCCCGCCGCAGGTGCAAAACCTCAATGCAGCTGCCGAGGGCGATCAATTGCACATCACGTTCCGCGCCGTTGACGGCTTCTCCGCCGTGCGCCGCGCCGAATATTCCGTCGATGCCGGCCAATGGCAGTACATCGAACCTGTCGGAGAACTCTCCGATTACCGAATTGAAAACTATGATTTCGCGACCCCGGTACCGGGCAACCACAGCGGAGCACCTCCGATCGCGGCTTCCGACCCGGTAGACCAGAAAGCAAAGACGAAGCGCACTTCAGCCAAGGTCGAACCCGTCTCCAACATTACGGGCGAGCACCTGGTCGTCGTACGCGTCTACGACAAGTTCGACAACGTGGGAGTAGCCAAGGCCGTTTTCCACGGCAAGTAAAGACAAAGGCAGAAGCCGGGGAAACTCTAGTTCCTGGTTTCTGCCTTCGATCAAACAGGTTTCGAGAGAGGAAGTTTCGAGACACTCCGTATCGAGAACCCATTCTCGAACCTTTCTCCTCTTTTCTTCGAGACCTGGTCTCTCGAACCTGATTTACCTCGAACCTGATTTATCTCGAAACCACCTTTCCGCATGCTCCCCACCCAATTCATACAGCGATTACCTTAGACTCGCCAACAAACACCTTACCTGCGTCACTATCAGCAGTGATTCGATCTCTTTTCATGTGGCTGGAATCGGAATATCGTACTAGCATAGCGGGGAAGCGGCTTTGTTTCCTCGAGTTATTTTGAAACATCATTTCATAAAGTGAAAAGAAGGCCAAAGATGTCGATGTTGCAATTTCCTCTTCATACGGTGCACTCGATCGTGGAACTTAATCTTAGCCATCAAGAACGCGAAATTCTTAAGGAAACTTTGACCAACCAGCATCGTAGCCTTCGCCAACAGATTGGCCGGACGGACTACAGCGGCGCCAAGGCCGTGTTGCGGGAACGCGAGCAGATTATCGAATCTGTGCTGAAAAAGTTGGGCGTGGAAGACCTGCTGTCCTAATCATTCTGTGCGGGACCCGCACTCGGATCCCGCACGTCAATGTTTCCGTTCAACCCCCATCGGATTGCTGAACGGCTACCGCAAACTGGCTTTGGAGCGGCGCGAAAAAGGCAATTCCTTCGTTGCACATGCCATGGTTCACTTCCTCGACCTCTCGACTCTCTCTCTCGTCTGTGCCGTAACGCGAACCCGGAACTCGCCGGCCTGCGGCAGAATCGTTGATCGTCTGGCCTGGCGCTGGACGCATCATCTGTCCGGAAAATCCCCACGTTAGCTTCGCGGAACGTGGGGCACCAAGAGCGCTGTGAAAGTTAACTAACAGGTTACCCGTATTTGGGCTGGCCCCCTCCCCCTGTGCTGTATGTGCGAATGTTGATCTAAAGGACTTAGCATAGGTAACTGACTGATTGAAAAGCGGACAGCGTTCAGCGGGCGACGGGCAGTACGTGTTGCAAGTTCGTCAATGATTGGGGGTATTGACATCGAGAAACCCCGCTCAAGCCAAAGGCGGGCTTGAACGGGGCACCTGCGTACCTGCGACGAGCGTTGCGATCGAGCATTGATTCTCCTGAAACACCCAACACAAAGGACACGGGGGACACAGAGGTTCGCGGAGAACCCCCTCCCTTGCGCCGAAATAGTATGTTGTTGAAAAAAAGCGAGTTAATTGGTCGATCTAAAATTAGCGTGATTTAAGTGGCTGAAAATATGCGACTTACGATCTCGATATCCCTTTGGGGAAACGGGTCGCTGCTAATTTCTGATCTGATTTAAGTATGACAACTTTGGAGGGGAAACCCGACAGGATGGGGAGAATTATATCTGGACTGGTTTCAGTGACTTAGACCCAAATTGGCTCGGGAGGGGGCTTGACAGGTCGCGGGGGCCTTTCCAGTTTTGGGATTGTTGGATACAAGGCGATATCGCGCCAACAAAATCAATCAGCATTGCTTAAGGCTTCGGGAAGGTCTCGAAGATGAGCCACTGGAACGAAGTCGCCCCGCTTGTACAAAAAGATGGAGTTTATCTTTGCGCTCTTTATTGGTCCGCTAAACTCAACTAGGATCACGGCAACAGGGCGGCCTTGAATCGAAATATCGGCTTCTACTTTCGGGCAGGAGTTCTCACAACTTCTAACTGCCCAAGCAGTCGTAGCATCCTTTGGGAGTCTACGGCGTAACCACGCTCTCAAGGTGTCAGAACGCAGCGACGGGTCGAACTGAGATACCGGCGTGTTCTGCGTGCGAGAGATCAAATCCAGAACTTCCGTATCCCTCGTTTTTGCCGAAATGGCAGTCGCCACGAATACGACGCTAAGCACGACAGCTAACACTCTTTCCATGCATGCCTCCGTTAAGACCCGGCCCAGAATTGTACAACTGACCTGCCCCCGTTTGCTCATCCATTCATAACTGGAGATTCTCGGTTCAAGTTTAGCCGTGAGATCGTCTCGCAGCCGCCGTCGGGACGGTGGAAAAGTGGTAAACGCGAAGCGTTTTCCAAGGCGGCAACGCCGCCGCGGATGATCGCGGGTACATGTTTGTCTGCGACCTTCGAGGCGATACGGCGTGGTGTCCCATCAAGTAATTACGAGGCTCCATCGGGATTCCGGGAGACTGAGTTCTTGGGGGTTGCCCCTGCCCGCCGGGTATCTTCCAGCGCCCTTCTTGGTATACGCAACGAATGGCCTTGTTAGGGCGCTTCGCGTGGTAAAGAGAGCCGATGCGAACAGGCCTTCCCGCCCAGTATCGCGAAATGGGCATTGTGACCGAGAAGCGGATATCTCGACAGCAACACGCCACGTTCGTATAATAGCCCGGATTCTTAGACCGGAGGCCGAGTGAATATCAAGAAAGCGGTGCTCTTAGCGACGTTCTGCTCGACACTATCATTTCTTTATCCTCACCTGTACTTTTTCGCGGCGAACATACCCAGCATGGCTTCTTCAAATGTTGGACCCAATATTACTCTCGGAGCATTTGGAGATTTCTCCTTTTCGTTGGCTTTTGCAGTGTTCTTCATTTTTCTCTCAGCGGAATTTCTAGGCTATATCAGCCCCGAATGGCGTCGGAAGGCAGCAGCGGTAGCAGCAGTACTCGTAGGACTGCAAACTGTATACCTCTTTTGGGAAATGCACTACGCGGTTGCGCTGCATTCTGAGTTGTCCTTGGTCAGCACGCCCCACGCGATCGCCTACTTGCTTTCTAACGCGGTAGTCTCTGTTTCTTGGACGTTGCTCTTTCTTGTGTTCGCCCTACGGGAAAACCCCTTCCTGAGTCATGTGACTGGGAAGCTTGCCCTTTTGATCGCAACTTTCGTTGTGATCAACGAAGTTTGGCACTACGGTTGGCATTGGTACAGCATTAGTCTCAGCCACCAAACCCTTGCGGTCATGGCTCTACAAACTGCAATCCGTTTGTGCAGTCGAATTGCCTTGCTGATTTTTCTTTTTGCTGCATGGAGGAATCGACCATCAGTGGCGCTGGAACGGAACTCACCGGTGACGGCGTAGTCGGGTCGTCTTGTTGATTGCCTGGTGGCCCGTATACACTACATCTCTGAAGTTGTTTCCGATTTTGCGGCTCCAGTGTCGGTCGGTTTGGCTATTTCGGGTATGGTCAGAACTACGCCGCTCAAATCCTTGTCCACAACTTCGAACGTGACAGTTCCCGCCGCGTAGGTATGATCAGGCCCCTGCTCAGGTCCGCCCATTGTGTGCGGAGGCTGATCAGAAAGTTGTTCCGTCCTTAGCTCGTACTTGCCAGGCGGCAGATAACGGAATTGGAAATAGCGGTTGATGATAAAAGAGAATCGCTTAAAGGCTTTGTCGTTTACGTCTTGAAGAGCAACGGATCCGAACGCAACCGGCGGTTGATTGCCCTGCACGGCAACGGTGCCATCGACCGTGTAAAGGCCTCGCAAAGGAATCGTAATATCGGCCCCGCCCAGATCCTCTCCCCCTTTTATCTCGTAGACTTTCGCGTCTTTCAAGTGCAGCGTTTTCTCAGCGTAGATGGGCGTGAGCTGGCCGCTAGAATAACCACGGTAAGGGTCGGGATCGTACCCACGTGCCATGGGATTTCGCTGCAACAGTCCGCTCAGCAAAACATCGACAATATACTTGCCGTCCGGCAACCCGGTAATTCGGTATTGGCCATGATCATCAGCGGATTTCAGGCCTCTATCGATCATTCCCAATGTGAGCGGGCGCTTATCATTCGGCTGGTCTTGTGCGGGCGCGATAGCGACGTAGACGCCAATTCCCGGCGAGCCGTCGTCAAAGGTCACTGTGCCGGAAATCGATGCGCCCCGTTCCAAGGTAATGTCGGAGTGACTCGTTTTGCCGTTTTCGACGTGAACCATCGGAACAAGGCCGGTCAGCTTTTTAATCCTGTCCGGCGTCAGATTTTCCAGGTCCTTTTGGGCAAAGTCGCACAGAGGAGATAGATAGCCTTCGATTTCGGCAACGACGAGGTAATCTCCCGGGGCGACTAAGGGGAGGGTGTACTCCCCATCGAGATTTGTCTTTGTCACATCGCGCCCGTGGACTTCGGGCAATGTCGGCTTTCCGGTCTTGTCGAATACCGGGATGGGAATGGTGAAGACCACGGCAAAACGCGCCGGGGTCTTTGTGTCTCCGGTAAAGACCTGCCCGACAATCGTGCCAGTCTTTGGATCCTCGTCCATTGATAGTGCTGTCTGAGTTTGGCCAAGTACACCGGGACTCGGAAACGTAAGAGCTAGAAGCAATAAAAGTATGAGTCGTGCCATTCGATCAATCCGGTACAGAAGCATACTCCAAGTCGATAGTTGACCAGAACAGGGCATCTATCCACCAATCCCAAAAACGGAACTCAATGCCGCAACCTTTAGTGCGCCATTGCGCCGGGGCCGCCGTGGTGTTTCGGTTTTCGCATGATGTAGATCAGCGGGACGCAGCAGATGAACAGAATCGCCAGGAATCGGAAGCAATGAATGAAAGCCAGCATCGCGGCTTGTCGCTGTACCATGCCGAACATGGCGGCAAGAGCCTGCTTCATTGCGGTCGGTGGATCTCCAGCGCTTGCCGGCATTGCGCTCGCCATTCCGCGAAGCATGGTCCGGGCCGTTTCGTTGTACTGCGTGACGTGCGCGCCGAGGATGTTCGTGTTGGTCTGCGTGGTGCGGGCATAAATGGTTGCGACCATCGAAATGCCGATGCTGCCGCCGATATTGCGCATCACGTTGAAGATTGATGTGGCGTTGCCCATCTGTTCCTTTGGAATCGGATCGTGCGTCGCCGTCGTCAGCGGCACGAAAATGAATCCCATCGACATGCCCTGAATGAACTGCGGCCAGAAGAGGTTCCAATAACCGGCGTTAAGGTCGATGCGGGCAAGATACCAGAAGCTGAAGGCGGCAACCGACAGCCCGACGGTCAGAAGTCTACGCGGCTCGACCTTGCTCATCAGAATACCGACGAGCGGCATGGCGATAAAGGATCCCAACCCTCGCGGCAACATGGCGATGCCGGAATCGAGCGCGGAATATCCGAGCAGCGTCTGCAGAAAAATCGGCAACAGCACCATGCTTCCGTAGAGAACGAAGCCCAGCACCGTCATGAGGAATACGCCCGTCGAATAGGTGCGGATGACGAACACCCGCAAGTTTACGAGTGGATGTTTATCGCGTAACTCGCGGAAGATGAAGAGGCCAAGTCCGACGGCGGCGGCAACCGCAAGCCACATAATGAAGTGGGAGTTGAACCAGTCTTCCTCCTGCCCTTTGTCGAGGAAGATTTGCAGCGCGCCCATGCCGACGACAAGCAGGCCAATGCCCCAGTAGTCCACCCCACCCTTGCCCCGCTGGATGTAAGGCGGATCGAAGACGAATAGATAGCACATGGCCAACGCCAGCAAGCCAATGGGCAGATTGATATAGAAAAGCCAGCGCCAGCTATAAGTATCGGTGAGCCATCCGCCAAGCACGGGGCCGAGCATGGGGGCGACGACGATGCCAAGTCCCCACATCGCCATGGCTTTGCCGCGCTTCTCGGGCGGAAACGCCTCGAGCATGATGGATTGTGACAGGGGCTGCAATCCTCCGCCGGCAGCGCCCTGAACGACACGGAAGAACAGCAGTACCGGAAGATTCGGCGCCATTGCACAAGCGACGGAAGCCACGGTGAATCCCGTGATCGAGGTCATCAGGACGCGCTTGCGGCCAAAGTGATTCGATAGCCAGCCGGTGAGCGGAAGGATGATGGCGTTGGCGACGAGGTAAGAGGTGAGCACCCAGGTGGATTCGTCCACCGTCGCCGAGAGATTGCCGGCAATGTGGGGCAACGACACGTTGACAATGGTGGTGTCGAGCACCTCCATGAAGGTGCCGAGCATCACCGCGATGGCGATGATCCACGGATTGATGTAGCGCGCTTCGTCGCGCGGCATGATGGCTTCGGCAGTGCTCACAGGGGAACCTGGTATTTCGTATTCAGTATTTCGTATTCAGGTATTTAGGTATTTAAGTATTAAGTAGCTGCTGCGATGTGCGGCAGTCGCCATCGGCGACAAATACGAAATACTAAATACCTAAATACCTGTCTTTTACTTTGTTATGACCGTCGGCTCGACCGACATACCGGTACGTAGCGTATGGTTCGGATCGACGCCCTTGTTGAAGCGCAACCGGACCGGAATCCGCTGGACGACCTTGACGTAGTTGCCGGTTGCATTCTCCGGAGGCAGCAGGCTGAAGCGCGCGCCCGTTGCTCCGCCGATGTTCTCGACGTAACCGTCGTAGTCGTGGCCGTAGGTATCCACATGGATTTTTGCGGGCTGGCCGGGATGCATGTTGCCTAATTGCGTTTCCTTGAAATTCGCCGTAACCCAAATGTCATCGGGGTTCACGATGGAGAACATCGGTTGACCGGCTTGCACGACCTGGCCAGGCTCGACGTTGCGCTTGCTGACGATTCCCGCAAACGGAGCGACGATCCTGGTGTAACTCAGGTTGAGTTGCGCCTGCTCGACCGCGGCGCGCTTGGTCTGTACGGCAGCGGCGGCGGAGGCGGCGCGGGACTGAGTTGCCATGACCTGCTGCGGTCCGGACTGCGCGGCACGAACGCCCGCTTCGGCCTGGCGAACGTGGCTTTGAGCGGCTGCGATGGCGGCGCGGGCGGCGTCAACCGTGGCACTGTAGGATTGCTCGGCGGCAACCGCGGCGTCGTATTGCTGCCGCGAAATTTCGTCTTTCGCTAAAAGCTGCTCATAACGCTTGAGGTCTTGAGAGGCCTTGTTGTAGTTGGCCTGAGCTTCGCGCAAGCGTGCGTTGGCGGCGTCCACCTCTTTTTGGGCGGCGTTGAGATTCGCCTCCGCAGTGGACGTCTGACTGGTGGTTGTGGTGGATGTGATCGGCACGCCGACCTGGGCGGCGCGTGCGGCGGCCTCGGCATCGGACAAATCCGCCTGCGCACGGCCCAAAGCGACTTCGTAGTCCTTGGGATCGAGCTGAACAAGAACGGTGCCGGCCTCAACCTGCTGATTGTCTTCCACGTTGACCCGAATCACCGTGCCGGAAACGCGCGAGCTGACCGGACCGATGTGCCCGTCTATCTGAGCGTCGTCAGTCGATTCACGAATCGAGTAGTAGTGCCACACATACAGTCCGGCGCCGACCACCGCGATCAGCACCAGCAGCGCTAGCCACCAGGCATTTGGATGTATCCGGAAGAAGCTGCGCGCCTGCTGCTTGCGCGAAAGGTCTTCGGCCTCCTCGGGCCATTGCTCGCGGACTTCTTCGCCCTGCGCCACTCCGGGCCGTTGTTCGAGTTCGTCTTGATCCGTGCGGACTGGTGTGCGGTCAGCCACTATTGCTTACCTCCGAGGAATTCTTTCGTCGCTTGTTCAGCCACTCCGAGCGCGCGAGCCAGCGAGAGTTTCGCGAGATTATGCGCCAGCAGACTGTTGATGAAATTGTCGTTCGTCGTGGCCAGCGCTTCCTGCGCCTGGATCACCTCGACGTTGTTGGTGACGCCCGCGCTGAAGCGGTCCTGTGATTGACGTACCTGCTCCTGGGCCAGTCCAACCGAACTTTGTGCGACCGCGACCTGTTGCGCGGCCGAGTTGAGGTCCAGCAAGGACGTGCGCACGTCGTACTCGACACGATTGCGTGTGTCGTCGGCCACAGCCTTGCTTTGGCTGACCAAAGCGTCGGCCTGCTGGATCTCACCCTTCACTCTTCCGCCCTGGAAAATTGGGATTACGAGCGCACCCGTTGCCGTGAAGGTCCCGTGGGAATTGCCAACAGTGTTGCCGAGGGCTCCGTAATCGCCGCTGATTTGGATGCTTGGCAGCCGGTCGGACACGGCAGCTTTTCGGGTGTACTCCGCCGCGCGAACCTGTGATTGCGCAGCCTTGTAGTCGGCGCGATTCTTGTACGCTCGCGCGAGCGCCTGTTCCAGCGTGACCGGCGGCAGGGGTGCATTCGGCATTGCGGCTTCCGCAAACTCGAACTGCTGCGAGACGGGAAGTCCGATGGCGCGAGCGAGTTGAAGTTTCTCTTTTTCGTAGTCGTTGGTGACGGCGACCAGGCGCTGTTGCTGCACCTGAAGTTCGACCTGGGCCCGCAAGACGTCGATGCCGGGAGTAACGCCGACGCGCTGCTGGTCAACGGCAAGATTGTAAAGCGTCTGCGCGGTCACGACTTGCGCGTGCGCGGCCTCGATGCGAGCGGCACCGGCAAGCGTCTGCATGTAAAGCCCGCCGGAAACCAGCACAACAATATCGCGGGCGTTTTCATAACTCAGATTGGCCGTGTTCACGTCCTCAAGACTTGAGCGATATTTGTTCAACGCGTTCAAGCTCAGGGACTCGGTGACGGAGGCGCGCGCATCGATAATCGGGAATGGGCCAACAATCGTACTTATTCCGAAGGCACGGGCAGCGGCACCAGGAAAGCCGAGAGCGGCGAGATTGATCTGCTCTTCACTGCGAGCGATATGCGCGATAAGGTCGGGCAGCAAGTTGCTGAGAGACTTCAGTCTCGCTCCGCGCGCCTGCAACGTGCCCTGGCCCGACAGGTACAGGCCGAGGTTGTATCTCAGCCCGCGCTGGATGGCGTCATCGAGCGTCAACCTCAAAATGCCAGGGGTCGCTTGCACGGGGACTCCGCCGAAGAACGGACTGTCGTTCAGCGATGTCGGGGTGGAAACGGCAGGAGTCGAAGGACCCACGCCTTCTCCGAGGGAACTGGGGCCATTTGCTGAAGGCACCTGCGCCGCCGCAGATCCCGCGATAAGGAAGATGAGGCCGGCACAGGCAATTTGTGCGAATAAAGGCGGCACGAACAACGAGCTCCGTTGCGAAGTTGTTTGTGCACCATCCAACACATCACGATGAAAATTGCGGATCACTGAACCTACCCTTCCCTTCGCAAACTCTGAGCACGCCATTCTGTGCGTCTGGCAAGAAGACCGCAGGGACGCGTTAGTAGTGATGTTATCGTGAATCGTGGAAAAATGTAAGTGAACACTTACATAGGTAAATTGGATGAACATGATCGGCGCAATGACGCACACGAAACAAGCTAGCCAGTGAACCCCGTATCCGTAAGAATATCGCGAGCGCAACACCAACTTGAGAAACGTCTGGCTTTCAATGCGCGTCGGCGTGGGGCATTCAGCGCGCGGAGAAGCCGACTTTGATATAATTCATTTCGTGGTCGGACGGAGCGTTCAAGTTCCACAACGCTTGTCGCGACGCGCACGTCGGGGAGTGGCTCAGCCTGGTAGAGCACCTGGTTCGGGACCAGGGGGTCGGAGGTTCAAATCCTCTCTCCCCGACCAATCTTTTCTTAATAACTTCCATTGAGATCTGGTCGGGTTTAACATCCTGTCGAGCGGGACTTCGCGCTGCATTGGTGTCGAGACGCGGTTTACAAATCTGCTCGAGTCTGACGCCCGCAGCCGCGTCTTCGCATTCCATCGCCCGAGACTCTGGCCAAGTGGCTCGAAGATGAAAGCCACCATCCGGATCGACAGTTGCCGCGCGCCTCCGGAAAATGCCGCCGCTGATCACGGACTGCCTTGGGGAGGGGCCGGCGTAGCGTGGTCAGGTAATCACCGCAAACAGAGGGGCTGCCTTAGCCTCCGCAGCACTCGCACTGAGCCACCTCGTTGTTTACAATAGAATTTTGCTCGTGCCACTATGAACCTGAAAGAAATACAGTCCGCACTCGCCGAACGCAAGTTTGATGCATGGCTGTTTTACGACCATCATCATCGCGACCCGATCGCCTACCGCGTACTCGGGATTCCCGAGTCCTTGATGGTGACGCGCCGCTGGTTCTACGTCATTCCGGCGCAGGGTGAGCCGACAAAGCTGGTTCACCGTATCGAAGCCGGGCACCTCGATTCGCTCCCCGGCAGCAAGCGCGAGTACTCCTCCTGGCAGGAATTGCAAGCTCAACTCAAGGCCATGCTCGCGCCCTACAAGAACGTTGCGATGCAGTACTCGCCCAACAACATGGTTCCCTACATCGGACTGGTTGATGCCGGGACAATCGAGTTGGTTCGCAGTTTCGGCGTGAATCCCGTCACATCGGGTGACCTGGTGGCGCGGTTCGAAGCGACCTGGAGCGACGAGCAGATCCGCAGCCACTTCGAGGCCCGCGACGCCATCGATGCCATCACCGCCGGTGCGTTCCATGAGATCGGCCGTCGCGTGCGCAATGGCGGCACGCACGAGTTCGAAATCCAGCAATGGATCGTCGAGGCCTTCAACCGCGAGGGTCTGACCACCGACAACGATCCGCCGATCGTTGCCGTGAACGGACACAGCGGCAATCCACATTACGAACCGCGAGCGGAAACCTCCGCTCCGATCCGTGAAGGCGATTTCGTTCTGCTCGACATATGGGGACGCAAGGACCGTCCCGGCGCGGTCTACTACGACATTACATGGACGGGCTTCGTGGGCAAGTCGCCCAGCGACAAGCAGCGAGAGGTATTCCGCGTTGTAACGGGCGCCCGCGATGCCGCCGTAAAGAGAGTTCAGGACGCATTCGCGGCCAGCCAGCGTATCGCGGGATGGGAAGTAGACGACGCAGCCCGCAAACACATCGAAGCCGCCGGCTACGGCAAGTATTTCGTGCATCGTACTGGCCACTCCATCGGCACGAGCGTTCACGCTAATGGCGCCAACATGGACAATCTTGAAACCAAAGACGAGCGCGAGATTCTGCCGAACTCGTGCTTCTCCGTCGAGCCCGGCATTTATCTGCCCGAATTTGGCGTGCGCAGCGAAGTCGACGTGCTTGTGCGTTCCGGTTCGGCCGAAGTAACTGGTAAAATTCAGCGGGAGATCGTGATTATCTAATGCCGCCAACTGGCAAAACCAAAGTAGAAAACGCGCCTGCGCGTAAACAGAGCGAAGCGGCAGCGCCCTTCACGCTGATGTCGGTCGTAGCCCCGGCCGTGGGATGGCTGATCCCCGGCATGGGCCACATCATTCAGAAACGCTGGATTCGCGGCACCCTGATTATGCTCTCGATCCTTGCCATGTTCCTCATCGGACTGGCCATGCAAGGCAAAGTCTATTCGCCGAATACGGGCGACATCCTCGACATGCTGGGCTTCGTCGGCGACATCGGCGCCGGTGGACTCTACATCGTCACGAAGGCGTTGGATGGCGGCCAAGGGGCAATTTTCAGGGCGACTGCCGATTACGGTACCAAGTTCATCGTGGTTTCCGGCCTGCTTAACGTGATCTGCGCGATTGACGCATACCATATCGCCGTTGGGAAGAAACAATGACACTGACCTTATCTCATTTCAGCGCCGCACTCGTCTTCGCGATATTTGCGTCAATCGTCTTTGGCATTACGCAGAAAAACACAACCCGCGATATGGTCCTCTATGGCATGAAGTGCTTTGTCTATTTTGTAGTGGGAGTGATCGCGGCGGGCTGGGCCATGTGGTTCTTAAAGCATTGATGATTTGGTGATTTGGCATTGATGATTTGAAAATCGCCACTCACCAAATCACCAACTCGTCATTACTCTCAGCCTCCCCAAACGAACGCGTCGAACATGCGATCGACCGTGTAGCCCAGCTTCTTGTAGAGGCGGACCGCGCCTGCGTTGGCTTCCGTCACGGTTAGCGTTAGAAGCGAGAAGTTGCGGCTGGCCAGGTCCAGCGCTGTCGCATTCAGCAGCGCTTCCCCAATGCCGCGCCCCCGGTATCCCGGCAGCAAGCACACCTGCGTCACATGCCCGGTGTCGTTCTTGACGCGCGAGCACAGGATCGCGCCAACCACCGCGCCCGTGACTTTCTCAGTCGCAAGGAACGATGAGCTCTGGTCAAAAGTTCCACAACCTGGGAAGCGAACGATATTGTTCAGGAACCGCAATGCGCCGCTCATTGAGCAGTATTGGTCATTGATGTCCGCGTCCACGTGGCCCAGGTACGCAGCCGTGATGACAGAGGCCACGCTCTGATAATCAGGTTCCGTCCAGCGCCGCAATTCGATCTCGGGAGGAAGTGTGGCGATCCCGGATGGCTTGGGATCGTTCAGCGGCAGAACCATGAACAACCGGGGATGCCGGCGAAAACCTTCGTTCAGGAAAGGGCGTGCCACCGAGCCAGCCTCATGCGTCAGCAGCTGCGCCTCGACCCGGTGAATCCCGGGCGACTGCTGAAGAGTCTCGATCATGTGCCTGAGAAGAACGTCTTCAACTTGTCGTGGGTTCAGGCCGGCCCGCGCCCGTCTTTCTTCCGACACGAACAGGTCCCCGATGACTCCCTTGTTTCCCTCATAAACAAAAAACGAATATCCGAGCAGAGTGCCTCGATCCGACGCAGCATATCCGGGCAGTATCTTGGCGTCCACGTAGCGCAGGATCATCTCCACCGAACTCCGGTAGTCCCAAGCCAACAGCCGCGACCATAGTGCGGTCTCCTCCTCGAGCAGGGGACGCAGATCCGCTGAACTGAAGTGCCTGAGGTCGAGGATTTCCAAGTGGCCTTCGACCGGCTCGGGTTGTCGCCGCCACATCGCCATTATGTAAGCTTAGCCCCATTTCGCGGTGGCTACACCTGCTGGATGCAGCCCGGGAAGCGCATCAGTTAATACCCAAAACGGCTGCCGAAGTCAAAAGGCTTCTATAAATACGATCATCGCTCGCGCGATTCGACGCTGTAAATTTCAAGGCCCTGGGGAGCAAACTCGCGCACGCGTGTGATGCGCCGCCCCGGCAGCAGCGCTGCCAACGCCACTTCGGAGCCCCATCGCGTCACCACCAGATGACGGCTCACGGGAATCTCCGCGCGATCATACATCGCAATCGGACGGTTCAGGTAGAAATGCAACCCATATTCCAGTTCGCGGCGAATGCCAAATCCGGCAACTGGAACAGCATCCTTCGCGACATCCTGGATTTCCTGTGCGACCGGACGCGCCGATTGCGTCGCATCAATCGCCGGGGATGCAACCTTCACCACGAAACCAAGGCCGATCAAAACCGGGATCAACGTCACTAGGCGCAGCACGCGTGCGCCGCGCAAAAACAGCATCCCGGCGCACACTGCGAAAACCACCGCCGAGAGAGCTCCCGCAACTTCGTACGCCTGCGCCGGCGGCTTCACGCGATAAATTATGTAGTGGCACAACAGGGCCGTGAACAGGACGATCGTCGCTGCCGCTGAATGTCCCACGACAAGCAGGGGATGGATTCCACCGCCCTCTTTCCGTTTCCGGTCAAGCCACTCCACCACCAACAGTGCAAAGGCAGGCACCGCCGGGAGAATGTAGCCCGGCAGCTTTGATCCCGAGAACGAGAAAAAAATGACCGGCAGCACGCCCCACAGCGCAAAAAACAGGCTGAACTCTCGTCCCGAGTCGTTCTTCTGATCCTCTTCTTTCCTTATCTGCCTTCGGATCGCATACACCAGGCCCGTCATCGCCAGCACCGTCCACGGCAGAAGCGCAATCAGCATCACTGGAACGTAGTACCAGAACGGCTGATTATGGCGGTACAGATTTGATCCGTAGCGAGCGAGATTGTGTTCGAGGATGAAGACGCGGAAGAACTGCGGCACGCGCACCTGAACGGCGATGTACCACGGCAACGTCACCGCCAGGAACAGCAGGATTCCCGGCACCCACAACGTCCGCAAAACAGCGCGCAGATTACGACGGATTGCCGCAAACGGAACGATGACAAGTGCCGCCAGAAATGGCGCAACTGGCCCTTTGGCCAGTGTCCCCAGGCCGATGAACAGGTAGAACGCCGCGAGCCATCTTCTCTCTTTGGTGGAGTACCACGCCAACCATGAAAGCATCGCAATCGCAAAGGACGCAGTCAACGGCATGTCCGTGGAGGCCGCGTGTCCGTACCCGAGGATTCCAGCGGCCGATGCCGCGATCAGTGCAGCGTCAAGCTGCAAGCCCGGACGGAATCGCCGGACAAAAAAATATACGGCGAACACAAGCGCTGTGGCGTTCAACGCATTTGGAAGGCGCGCCGCCCAGTCGCTTACGCCGAAAACGCTGTAAGAGAGCATCGCCTGCCAGTAGAACAACACTGGCTTTTCCAGCCATGGACTGCCGCCCAGCACGGGCGTGACCCAATCATGCCGCTGAAGCATCTCGCGCGCGATCTGCGCGTACCTGGGCTCGTCGGCCCCAACCAGGCCAAAACTTCCCAGCCCATAAAACAGCAGGAACGCGCAGAGCCCGCCAAGGATGGCGAGTTCGCGCCACAGCGGAGCACCTTGCGAGGTCTCTGTCCTGGGTTGCAGCTCACTTGTACTGTTGGTCATCGAAGCCAGTGTAGCAGGGTGATCGTTCAGGGGCGGCGGGTGTTGGATCACGGTTCGCCGGCGCTCTTGGTGGAATCGCATGATCGCTGTTTCGCCATGTCCCCTACCCGGTAAAGCAGTTCCTTTGCTAGCTTCAGGGGGTACCCCTACCTGTGGAAAACTATCGCAAGTGTTGCAATCAAAGGGCTTACCGCTTCAGACTCGCGAAGTTAAACGTAACTCATTGATAATTAAATACTTATCTGCATCAGATTACCTTGGTAATCCTGGATTTTTGTTCCATCTACTCATATTTTAGCAATTCGCGGAGGGAAACCCGACAGGAGCCGATAGATTATATTTGCTTGCGAATCAGCAGCTTACGATATATTTAAAGGCCGAAGGGTATTGACATCTCTAATGACGTCGGCCTGCTTCCTTCCGTTCAGTCTTCAGTTGCAGGTTCAGTCCGCATCGCACGCGCCAGCGCATACACGCTGATCACGGTCCACGTGACTTCGAGCACGATGAATCCCGCCTGCATGCGCGGCCAAAAAGCGTAATAGCCGAGGATAGCGGAACCAACGCCGTTGAGAATGTTGTACAGAGGCCTGCGTGCGTCGATCCAAGTTAGTTGATGACCGGCATACGCCAGAAGAATGAGCATTGCTCCGCTCAGTTGAAAGAGCTGGTGACCCAATGAAAGTTGCATATTGTGTGTTGATGTCAGTGTTGCGAACTTTGCATTGTAGCGCGGAAGGACGCTGCTGACGACATTTCAATACGCAATTGAGCAAGCACTCGCTCGGACGCGACCGACAGCGGTCCCTCGAGGCCGCAACCGCTGGCGCAGGCATGCCCGCCTCCGCCGAAATGTTCCGCCACATGCGCGACGTTAACGTGTCCCTTGCTGCGCAGGCTTACCCGCCAGTGTTTCCTGTCGGCCATTTCACGGAAAAACGCGGAGACCTCGACGCCCTCGATTCCGTTTGCCCAGTTTGCCAGTCCTTCGCAATCTTCATCAATCGCGCCACAGCGCTCCATGTCGCGCCGGTTCACCGACATCCACGTGAGGTTGCCCTCACGGTGCAAAGTCGAGAGCGCCGCTCCCAGCAATCTCATCTTTGAGGTCGGATTCGAGAAGTACACCTGCTGTGCGATCCGCACGGGATCGGCCCCTGCCCTCACCAGTTGCTGCGCCAGCGCAAACGTGTTTTCGTTTGTTCCCTGATACGCGAAAGAACCCGTGTCGGTCAGAACTGCCGTGTAAAGGCAGGTGGCGATCTCTGGCGAAATGCGCACCCCGGCTTCGCCGGCGAAGCGGAAAACCATCTCAGCCGTCGCGCAGGCGTTCGGATCAATCCAATTGATGTTCGCAAACGACCGCCCGCTTACGTGGTGGTCGATGTTGATCAGGAACCTGCCGTCCAGGCCGTGAAGCGCAGTGCGCTGAATGCTGTCGCATTCGAGGATGATGGCAGTCTGATAAACGTCGGAAATGAAGGGTGACTGGAGCACGAGGTCGGCAAAAGGAAGGCGGCGATAGATATGTGGCACGCCATCTCGCAGCACGACGTCGGCTCTCTTGCCCATCCGGCGCAACACCTGCGAACAGGCAAGCACTGAGCCGATCGCGTCGCCATCGGGCCGCGCATGAGACGTCAGCACCACCCGATCAACGCTCTCGATGTGCCGTAAGACCTGACTCAGCATCCTTGCACTACACCCGGGACTCGACTCCCTCCTCGGGCCCTTTCATTTCTTCCGCTTCTCGATCCGGTTCAGCAATTCGTCGATCCTGCCACCTGCTTTGTCGGACCGATCAAGCACGAAAAATAACTCGGGAGCTTGCCTCAAATGCAGCCTCTCTGTCAACTCCCGTCGGACATAACCCTTTGCCGCATTGAGTCCATCAATGCTTTCGACGGACTCCTCCTCGCTGCCTTCGACCGATACAAACACGCGGGCGGACCTGCCGTCGGGCGCAATGTGCACCTCGGTTACCGTTGCCAGACCTATGCGAGGATCTCCAAGCTCGCCCTCGATCATCGTGGCAATCTCTTCCTTCAGGGCTTCACCTACGCGCGCGCGATGATATTTTGCTCCTCGGTTCTCCATATACCCTTGTCTTGTCGTTCTAAAGTTTAGAACTGCATATACTACGCTTTCCACTCACAGATATTCGAGAAATGTGTCGTCGACTTCCGCGCCGTGGTTGTTGGCAATTCTGGTTGCTTCCCGCTCTACGTTGCTCATCAGCCCCGCTAGATAGTCACGCGAATCCGAAACACTGACCACGCCGATGCTTGCCCGCTGCCAAAGATCATTCGCGTCCAGTTCCGCGACAGCCACGTTGAAATTCGCGCGTAGCCGGTCCTTGATGCTGCGCACAACCTGCCGCTTGTCTTTCAAGGAATGTGCGGCTTCGATACGAAACTCGATTCTCAAAAATGAAATTGCCATTTTAGTGCCTGCGAGGCGAGCTGAATGATTAAAGATACGATACGCGCAATCAAGTTTTCTGCGCATACGACAACGTGGCCAGTAGCGAGTCGCCACTGGCCACGGTTAGCGTGACTGACGATTTCAATCGTCACTCACCAAATCATCCAATCGTCAATCGTTACACGCCCATCTCGGCGGCTACTCTTTCCGTAGTAAACGCCTCGATCACGTCACCCGCCTTGATGTCGCCGAAGCCGGCGATTCCGATACCGCACTCCATGCCGTTGCGGACTTCGCTCGCCTCGTCCTTGAACCGGCGCAATGAAGCGACCTTGCCTTTGAACACGACCACGTTGTCGCGCAGCAGGCGTACGTCGGAGTCGCGCTTGATCAGACCGTCCTGAACCTGGCAACCAGCGATGGTCCCCACCTTCGGGATACGGAATGTCTCGCGCACTTCGGCGCGGCCCAGGTACGTTTCCTTGAACACCGGATCGAGCAAGCCAAGCATGGCTTTCTTGATCTCGTCCTGCAACTCGTAAATGATCGAGTGCAGACGGATGTCGACATCTTCCTGGGCGGCGAGTTCTTGCGCCTTGCGCTCAGGCCTGACGTTGAATCCGATAATGATCGCATTCGCAGCCGAGGCCAGCAGCACGTCGGTTTCGGTGATCGCGCCAACGCCGGTGTGAATGACGTTGATGCGCACTTTCTCGTTGGACAGTTTCCCGAGCAGGTCGGTAAGCACTTCGACCGAGCCTTGCACGTCGCCCTTCAGAATGATCGGCAGTTCTTTCATGCCGGCGGTCTTGATCTTCTCGGCCAGAGTCTCGAGCGACACGCGCGAGCTCTTCGACAACTGGGCTTCGCGAGCTTTCTGCTCTCGATACTCGGAAATCCCGCGCGCCTTGTCGCGATCGGCGACCACCACGAACTGGTCACCAGCCTGCGGCAATCCTTCAAGACCGATGATCTCGATTGGCGTCGAGGGCCGGGCTTCTTCAAGCTGATTGCTGCGATCGTCGAACATTGCGCGCACTTTGCCGAAGACGTTGCCGACCACAAAGTTGTCGCCGGATTTGAGCGTGCCATTCTGAACCAGAACGGTCGCCACCGGACCACGGCCACGATCCAGTTTCGCTTCCAGCACTACGCCGCTGGCCTGACGGTCCGGATTCGCCTTGAGTTCCTGAAGGTCGGCCACCAGGCAGATCATTTCCATCAGCAGGTTGAGGTTCGTGCCCTGCTTGGCGGAAACGTCCACGAACACCGTGCTGCCGCCCCAATCTTCCGGCATCAGGCCGCGGTCGGCCAATTGCTTCTTCACTCGGTCGGGCAGAGCGTCGGGTTTATCGACCTTGTTAACGGCCACAATGATCGGCACCTTCGCCGCGTGTGCGTGGTCGATAGCTTCGACCGTCTGTGGCATCACTCCGTCATCTGCCGCTACTACAAGTACGACGATGTCGGTTGATTTCGCGCCGCGCGACCTCATCCGGGTAAATGCCTCGTGACCCGGCGTATCCAGGAACACGATTTCCCGGCCGTACGCCGGCGAGTTCTGGTCCCCGATTCTGACTTTGTACGCGCCGATGTGCTGCGTGATGCCGCCAGCTTCTCCGCCGGCGACGTCGGTCTTGCGGATCGAGTCGAGCAGCGTCGTTTTGCCGTGATCAACGTGGCCCATGATCGTGACCACCGGTGGACGCGTCTGCAAATTCTCCGCCTCGGCCGCTGCGGCTCCAGCATCGGGCGCGGCGTCATTTGCAGCCTGTTCTTCAAAGGTGATGACGCTGGTCGCGGCGCCAAACTGCTTCGCCATTTCCGTCGCCAGCTCGGAGTCCAGCGTCTGGTTGATCGTGGCGAACACGCCTTTGGCGAGCAAACGCGCGATAACGTCCTTTGCGCGAACGCCCAGCATCTCGGCCAGATCCTTTACGCTGATTCCTTCCGTGATCGTGATCTCGCGCGTGATCGGCAGCGGCTCGTTCGACATGCTCAGGCGCGGCGGCGGAACGAAGCCCTTCATCGGGCCTTCCTTCACGCCACGCGGAACGTAACGCTGGCCTGGTCTGCGCGAGGGCGCTCCAGGACGTGCTCCTGGGCGCGACGGTCCCGGCGCAGTTCCCGGCGGAGGCGCTCCCGGACCGACTCCCAATGGACGCGCACTACCAGGAACCTGCCGTGTCGGATGCATCGGGCGGCGTTCTCCCGGACGCAACGGCATACGCGCACCTGGAGGACCTGTCGGCCCTCCCATTCCCGGCCGCGGCCGCTGGAAAATCGGCTGCCCCGGAACTGGCCGTCCCGGAACTGGTCTTCCTTGTCCGGCGTGTCCGCCCTGTGCGCTCATTCCAGGCACGGGCGGGCGTGGCGGTGGTGGAGCTGGCGCCTGATAAACGGGACGCGGTCCAGTCTGCGGCATGATGACGCGACGCCCTTGCGGGACGAGAGGCTTGCCTTTTTCCGGCGCTCCCGGCCGATGTACCGCCGCCTGTGCAGGTTTTTGAGGAGCGGTAGCAGGCTTCTCCGCCGCAATTTCGGCTTGTGGAGGCGGTGCCAATGGGGCCGGCGCTTCGGCGACAAGCTCAACCATTTCTGGCTTTGTCTCTGGCTCCGGCGAGGCAGGCGGTGCGACCGCCATGGGCGCAGCTTCCATCGGTTCTTTCGCGGCTTCTTTCGCAACCTCTTTCGCGACCTCGGGGGTCGAGGGTGCTTCCGGGACCTCAGGCACTGGCGCAGCTTTTTCGATAACGACTGGCTCTTCGACCGGCTTACGCGTAATGACCGCCGACGCCTGACGGGGCTGCGGCATAATTACGCGCGGGGCTTTGGCTTCGACCTCGGCCGGCGTGGGTGCCGTAGGAATTGCCGTAGGAGCCGGCCTGCTCTGAGCAGGAGGTACCGCAACAGGCTTCGCCGCCGGGGTTGGTACCGCAGTCGGCGGCGTCGCCAATGGAGGAGGCGCGGGACGCGCTGCCGCTGATCCCTGTGGCGCGTGCGCCTTTTCCAGGATCGCCCTCACCACATCGCCCGGCTTCGAGATATGCGACAGGTCGATCTTTGTCTGTATCTCGTCGGGACGAGATTGCGCCGCCTTCGAGTGGCGATCTCCACCGGCCTGTGACCTCTCACTTTGCGCCTGGAAATGCTGACGTACCCGCTCCGCTTCGTCGACTTCGATCGAACTGGAATGGGTCTTCTTCTCGGTCACGCCAACGATGGTAAGTACGTCAAGAATCGCCCTGCTCTTGACTTCCAATTCCCTGGCTAGATCGTTGATTCGAATCTTCTGCTGCATCCGCCCCTTGTTTCCTCCGAATTGCCGCTAAGCGCTCATGTCAACCCTCACGGTTTCGGTATCCTTGCAATTTCAAATCGCCGAGACTGCCACGACTACGTTCAGCTTCAGACAAAGTTTCCGCTCGGCCGCATTGAAACTTTGAAACTCTGAAACCTTGAAACCCTTTTCTACTTCTTCTTTCCGGCTACTTCTTTTCCGGAGGAATATTTTCCTCGCTGGGATGTTCTCCGTGCGTATCAACCTTGGCATCATCGCCGTTCGGCGCATCAACGCTGCGCTGGACAACGCCTTCCGTGGTCTGCTCCGTCTGCAACAACTCCTGCGTGTCGTCCGCTTCGCCCTTCGGCTCCAGTTCTGTCGAAACCGGTTCTGTCGAAACCGGCGACTCTTCCGTCGTACCAAGTTCCGGCGTTTCGCCAAGCTCCGCTTCCGCAGTCTCCACAGCATCGCTCGGAGCCGACGCAGCCATTTCCAGACCGGAAAAATAGTTATTGACCGCAAAGCTGATCTTTTCCACCGTCTTCGGCCCGATTCCCGGTATCTCCTCGAGTTGCTCGGGCGTCATATCGGCGAGAGATTCCACGCTGTTGATACCGGCCTCGCGCAGCTTCTCGACAATGCCTTCACCGAGGTCGGGTACGTTCTCCAGCGGCGTCACCTGCTGGGTCATGACCGCCGACATCTGCTGCTCGACTTCCTGGCGCTTCTCTTCCTCGCTCTTGATGTCGATCTTCCAGCCCAGAAGCTTTGCCGCCAACCGGACGTTCTGTCCCTTTTTGCCAATTGCCAGCGACAGTTGCGTGTCGTCAACAACGACTTCAAGCTGTTTATTCGTCGCATCCAAAACGGTCACCCGGCTGACTTTCGCCGGCTGCAGCGCCTTTTCCGCGAACGTGACCGCGTCCTCGTGCCATTCGATAATGTCGATTTTCTCTCCGCGCAGTTCGCGGATGATCGACTGCACGCGCATGCCTTTCATGCCGACGCACGCGCCTACCGCGTCCACGTCCTTGTCTCTGGAAACGACGGCGATCTTCGTTCTCTCGCCGGCTTCCCGCGCGATAGCTCTGATCTGCACCGTCCCGTCGTAGATTTCCGGCACTTCCGTCTGAAACAGGTGCTGGACAAATTCGGGAAGTGCTCGCGACACCACAACCTGTGGGCCCTTCGAGCCTTTTTCCACGCGCACGATGGCCACACGCACGCGCTCGCCAATCGCAAACGATTCAAGCCGCGACTGCTCTTTTTTCGGCATGCGGGCTTCGGTTTTCCCGATTTCGTAGATCTGGTCCGAGCCCTCGATGCGCTTCATCGTCGCATTGACAATCTCGCCAACGCGCCCTATGTACTCGTTGTAAACCGTGTCGCGCTCCGCCTCGCGCACCTTCTGGAAAAGGACCTGCTTTGCCAACTGCGCCGAAATGCGTCCCAGCGGCTCAGTGCTGATCTGCCGGCGTATTTGCCCGCCGATTTCAGCGTTTGGATCCAGCGCCAGCGCTTCTTCGAGCGTAATCTGCGCGTTCGGGTCCGCAACCTCTTCCGGCGTCGCGACGATGTCCTTCACGGCGAATACATTAATCTGGCCGGACTCGCGATCCAACTCCGCCTTCAGCTGCTCCTGAGTCTTGTAGGACTTGCGCGTGGCAACAACGATGGCGTCTTCGACCGCGCCCACAACAATCTTGGGATCGATACCTTTTTCGCGGCTCAATGCGTCAATCACGTTGTACAGCTCGCTTGCCATGTCTCACATTCCTTGCTTTAGGCGGCCACCACGGCCGGAATTTAATGTTTAGAGATCTGTGCCGGTTTTACTCGCCACTAGCCACTCGCCATTTTTTTCTAAAACTCTGGGACCAAGTTAGCCTTTTCGACGTTGGCCAACTCGATTTCCATTTTCCTGGACGGAATCTTCTTCTTCGCCGGAATCTCCAACGTGACCCGTCCGTCGCTCAGGCCTTCCAGCCGGCCCTCAAAACTTTTCTGGCCTTCAATCGGTTCCCGCGTAACCAGACGCGCCAGGCTGCCCGTGAACCGCTCGTAATCGCTCGGCTTCAGCAACTTGCGATCCAGCCCCGGCGAGGAGACTTCGAGGGTATATGCGCCCCCCGCAATCGCCTCTTCCACATCCAGAATCGTGCCCACTTCCCGACTCAGGTTTGCGCAATCTTCGTGAGTAACCCCTCCCGGCTTGTCGATGGTAATGCGCAACATCCGCGCTTTCCCACCGCCCCGAAGGTCAAGTTCGACGACCTCAAGACCGATATCGGCTGCCACACGCTCAGCAATTTCCCTGATTTTTTCCAGTTCGAACGCCATATTTCAGGTCAAATAAAAAGTGGGCAAGCGCCCACCGGTGTACTCCGCCGATATGACACAAAACTCAGGGTTTCATTCTATGCTCCATATCGGTAAAACACAACCTGCGCGACCAGCGCCTATCGCAGAACAAAGGACACACCCCAAGTCCTGCCTGCCTCATACAG
This sequence comes from uncultured Acidobacteriota bacterium, assembly GCA_963777415.1. Classification (GTDB taxonomy): domain Bacteria; phylum Acidobacteriota; class Terriglobia; order Terriglobales; family Acidobacteriaceae; genus JAEZPW01. The sequence goes on along the minus strand of CAVZQL010000002.1, from coordinate 408,892 downwards.
TTGGATGTCGTCCCGCGCCCGGAAGTTGCGGAGTTTGGGATGTATCAGGCCAAGGCGGCCGGAAACCCTTTTGCTCGATCCTTCTCTGACTCGACCTGATCAAATGGAAACCTTCTGCTCGCATAATCGAAGCCCTTGCTGCTGCCCCGCACAGAATTCCACCCGGTTCCGCCCGAGCTGTTTCGCGCTATAAAGCGCCGTGTCCGCTGCAAGCAACGCTTGCTTTTCGTCTTCCGTTCCGTTTGTGGCTGTCACTCCAATGCTGACTGTCACTCTCGGAGCGATTTGCAGTTTCGCAACGCCGTTGCACACTCTCTGCGCCACCGTCATTGCCTCTTGTTCGCTCACTCCCGGAACAACCACCAGAAATTCCTCGCCTCCGTATCGCCCGACGAAATCATACGGACGTATTGTCTGCTTCACGCTCTCCATAACCGCCCGCAGCACGTCGTCTCCAGTCGGATGGCCAAAAGTGTCGTTCACGCGCTTGAAATGATCCAGATCAATGAGCATCACGCCGGCCCATCCCGCTTCGCGCCGCGCCCTGATCATTTCTACCCTCAGCCTCGCCAAAATTGCCGCCCGGTTCAACACGCCCGTCAACGCATCGTGGGTGGCATGATGCTCCAGTGTCTTCTGGGCGATGAGCAACTCCCTGCGCGATTTCTCCATGTCCTGCAGCATGGAATTGAATGAAATTTCAAGGGCCGTGATCTCGTCACGCCCGGAAACAACCACGCGTTCCGAAAGATCGCCGGTGTTGCTGATCGAAGTTGCGGTTGCTCCCAGTTGTGCGATTCGTTTCAGGATGAGTTTCTGCAACAAAACGAATGCCGTTAATTGCAGCAGCAGCGCGGCCGCAAAAATCTCCGCGAACAACCATCTCTGAGCGATTCTCCCTTCGTGCAGCAAGTCCCGGTGAAACTCCGTGGTCAGCACCATGCCCGGCCCGCCGTACAAATCTGGAATTCGCACGAAGCCGGTCAACTTTTCGCCATCCCCCGGCACGATCCACTGTTCTTCCCCGTTCCAATCCGCCCTAGCCGACGCCGTATGAATTTCCGACGCACTCGCAACCACCGCCGTCATGGGCAGCGCCACCATCCGCCCAATCATCCGCACTTGCCGCTCATCCATCCAGCGTCCCAGCACGACCATGCCGCGTGACGGCCCGCTCGTGTTGCCCCTTATGATTGGCTCGATTGCCACCTGCATCGGTCGGCCGCCTACCACAACCAGTCCTGACGCGGCGCTTTGCGCGTCCGCGAACCGGCGTACCGTCCGGGTCATACGCACGAGTTCGTCATTCTCGCCGCACACGCTGCGCCCATCCCCGAAATTGCGGCATCGAACAATCTTTCCTGCCACATCAACCAGCAGGAAAACGCTTATGTCTTCTCGATTGAAAGTCTCCGCCGAGAGCTCCGCCCGTGGGTAATCCGGATACTTGTGCGACATGAAGTCGTAAGTGCTGTTCCAGCTCCCGTAGGCTTTGGCGGTCGAATCAAGATGGTTTTGCTGATGCGCCACGGCATTTGAGATTCGCGTCAGGTTCGCTCGCACGATCCTGTCCTCTAAACGCTCGAAGTTCCTGGAAATTACCAGGTAGGACACGGCATACGTCGCCGCGGATATCATTCCGAGCGCCAGCACAAAAACCAGGAACACTTTCTTTCGGAGGCTCATCATCGGACAGGCGTTCCCCACACCTCAACTCAGCTTCATCGGAAAGACTCGTCCGAAACTTCAGTGCGCTGCCCAGGTGTCTGTTCCACGGATCTCCTATTTGCCCATTCCGCCCCCGCAACCTACAATAAAGATTCATTCCAATTAGCAACAACAAACCAGCGGAAACAACCAATCGAGACCGAGCGAATGATTCATTTTCCAGTTCCTGAAGCCCTTACCTTCGACGACGTGTTGCTGATGCCGGCGCACTCCGACGTTGTGCCCGCGGCAGCCAACACCCAGACTCCGCTGACCCGCAACATCATGCTCAACATCCCCATCGTCAGCGCCGCCATGGACACGGTCACCGAGTCCCGCATGGCTATCGCGCTAGCGCAGCAGGGCGGACTCGGCATCGTCCATCGCAACCTCACCATCGAGCAGCAAGCCGGGGAGGTTGACAAGGTAAAACGCTCCGAAAGCGGCATGATCGTTGACCCGATCACCATGTCGCCGGACGCCAAAATTTCCGACGCCCTCGAAGTCATGCGCCGCTATCGCATCTCCGGCGTGCCCATCACCAAGGGTAAGAAACTGGTCGGCATCCTGACCAACCGCGACCTCCGTTTCGAGACCCGCACCGACATCCCCATCTCCCACGTGATGACCAAGGACAACCTGATCACCGTCGCCGTCGGCACTACACTCGAGCAAGCCGAGGCCATCCTGCACAAGCATCGCGTCGAGAAGCTGCTGGTCGTCAACGACAAGTACGAACTCAAGGGCCTCATCACCGTCAAGGACATCCAGAAGAAACTCAAGTATCCCAACGCAGCGAAAGATTCTCAGGGACGCCTCCGCTGCGGCGGCGCCATCGGCGCCACCGGCGACTTCCTCGAGCGCGCCCAGGAACTCGTCAAAGCCAAGTGCGATCTGCTTGCCATCGACAGCGCCCACGGACATTCCAGCCGCGTTCTCGAAGCCATCAAGCTCGTCAAGTCCAAGCTGCCCGAAATCGACCTCATTGCCGGAAACGTCGCCACGTTCGACGGCGCATGTGCCATCGCGCGCGCCGGAGCCGACGCCATCAAGGTCGGCATCGGACCGGGCTCCATCTGCACCACGCGCGTCGTCACAGGTGTCGGAGTCCCGCAGATCACGGCCATTGCCGAAGCCGCCCGCGCCGTCAAGGACTCAGGAATCCCGGTTGTCGCCGATGGCGGCATCAAGTACTCGGGCGACATCACCAAGGCCCTTGCTGCTGGTGCTGGCGTCGTGATGATCGGATCGCTCTTCGCCGGAACCGACGAGAGCCCGGGCGAGACCATCCTTTATCAGGGCCGCACCTTCAAGGCCTACCGCGGCATGGGATCGCTCTCGGCTATGGCCCAGGGCTCCAGCGAGCGATATTTCCAGAGTGCCAACGCCGATGGCGACAGCGAGAATGCGAATTCAGAAGACGGTAACCGCCTGAATAAGCTCGTGCCCGAAGGCATCGAAGGCCGTGTTCCCTATCGTGGACCGTGCTCCATGATCGTCCATCAGATGGTCGGGGGCCTGCGCAGCGGCATGGGTTATTGCGGCTGCAACACGATTGCCGAACTGCATCAGAAAGCCCGCTTCATGCGCATCAGCAACGCCGGACTGCGCGAGAGCCATGTCCACGACGTCATGATCACGCAGGAAGCACCCAACTATCACGTGGAATAGAAATAGTGCCGAGTTTATTGATTTGGTGGGTGACAATTGAGAGCAGTTGAACCTGGTTTCAATCATCATTCACCAAATCACCAACTCCCCAATTTAATTATGTCTACTCGTCTTAAATCGCTGCTGCGGATCTGGCTGCCGGTCGTACTCTGGCTTGTGGTCATCGCGATCGAGTCAACGAACCTGATGTCTTCGGCCCATACCGGCAGCGTTCTTTACAGCCTGCTGAAAACGATCTTCGGTCCCATCGACCCGCACAGATTCGATGTCTTCCATCACATCTTGCGCAAGACCGGCCACTTCACCGGATACGGTATTCTCGGTTTGCTCTTCTTCCGCGCTATCCAGCACACCGTTCTCGAACTCCAGTGCAACATCTCGCCTACTCGCGAGAACAAACGTCAGCGAGTGTTCGGCTGGGCCTGCGAAGCCGTGCTCTGCACCGCCGGTGTCGCCGCCCTCGACGAATGGCACCAGACCTTCATTCCCTCGCGCACAGGCGCTGTCCACGATGTCGTCCTTGACACCTTGGGCGCGATCTTTATCCTGGCCATCATCGTCATCGCCAACTCGCTCAAGCCAAAAATTACCGAAGCGGTAATCGAAGCAGAAGCCATAGAGACCAAGTAGCCAACTTCTGTTGTCCCGATTTTTTTGCGATTTTGCGTTTTTCCGATTTTGCGATTTTGAGATTTTTCGTTTATCCGTTTTTCCGTTCCTATGTCCTGTAAACTTCTCTCATCCCAAGCTTCGGGAGGCCCCATGTCCGATAGACTGCCCCGCCCCAACATGGACGAGTATCTGATGGGAATCGCCATGGCCGTACGCGCCCGCGCCAACTGCACCGGCAATCGGGTCGGCGCCGTGATCGCGCAGGACGCCCGCATCATCTCCACCGGCTACAATGGCACTCCGCGCCACATGCCCAATTGCGACGAAGGCGGATGTTTGCGCTGCGCCAACCGCGAGATGTTCCCCTCCGGCACCGGATACGACCTCTGCATCTGCGTTCATGCCGAACAGAATGCCCTGCTCGGCGCCGCCCGCTTCGGCATCGCCGTCGAAGGCAGCACCATGTACACGACTATGCAGCCCTGCTTCGGATGCCTGAAGGAAGCGCTCCAGGCCGGCGTCGCAAAAATCTTCTACGTTCACGAATGGCGCCACCCCGATCCCACCTACCGGGCCGAGTACGACAAGGTTTTAAACTGCTTTCCCGGCGGTGTCCATCAGCTAAACATGTATGACGCCGACGCCGAATGGGCCATCTCCTCGCGCCGGGCAAAAGCAACGTAGCGCCGGGTCCAGAGTAGCGCCGGGTCCAGAGTAGCGCCGGCGTCTCGCCCGCTGTCGCGAGGACGTCTCGTCAGACGTCTCGTCCTCGCCGAACATCGCCTCCAGCAGCAATTCAAGCCGCGCTGAGCGTGCGCGCTTCCTCCGCTTCCAGCTTTCCGCGGACAGCGTAGTGCTGCTCGGGAGCCGGGTATCCAGCCTGTGCGAACGTGTCGCGCAGCAGGCGGTTAGTGTCGAAGTACACCTGCCAATAATGTTCGTTGGCGCAGAACGGACGCACGGCAAGCACCGGACCGGCCAGCGTAAAACTCATAATCTCCACCGTCGGCGCGGGGCTCGGCAACACATTGGGAATTCGCGCGACCCCTTCCCGCAGCAGCGCCATGGCCTGCTTCGGATCGACGTCGTGCGAAAGTTGCGCCGTCAGGTCCACGCGGCGGTAGTCGTTCCGTGTAAAGTTCTTGATCGTGTCGCCGAACACCTTGGCGTTTCCCACGATCGCGATCACATTCTCCGGGGTGTTCAGCGTCGTCGCGAAGAGTCCGATTGACTCAACCGTACCCGTCACGCCGCCCGCCTCCACGTAGTCGCTCACCTTGAACGGACGCAGCACCAGCAGGAACAGCCCTGCCGCAAAATTCGACAGCAACCCGCTCCACGCCGCGCCGACCGCCAGTCCAACGCCAACCAGCAGCGCTGCAAACGATGCCGTCTGCACCCCAAAGTAGCCAAGCAACGCGACCACCAGCACGATGGTCAGCACCAACCCCAGGCCAGAACGAATGTAGCCAACGATTGTGGGATCCAGCCCCTGACGGTCAAGCGCGCGACCCGTCAGTTTCATCACCATCCGGATTAACCAGCGGCCAATGATCCACAAGACAATCGCGCCAAGGACCTTAAGCCCCACCTCAGTTAAGATCGAGGTACCGGTCTGCACGGCATTACCTGCGTTCAAGTTCATGGCACACTCCTTTCACCAGTCGCGAGCGACGCAACTCGAGAGCCGGTCGGCATTTGGTTAGCGAGCGCAAGCACTTCGCGATCACTTATTGTGGTGGTTTCGCCTGTTGTGGTTCCTGCTGCATCGGCGGTTCCTCGCCTTGCATACCGGAGTTCTGTTCATCGTTGTGCGGGTGCTTCGTCAGTGTCACTGGTTGTTGCGTTTTGAACGTCACGGCGGACTCAGCCGGAAATGCGAGAGCCTTGTTTCCGGTCAGCCCGGCGCCAGCCGTTCCGGCGCCTCCGCCCACCAGTGCACCAATGGCGGCGCCCTTGCCTCCGCCGGCAATGCCGCCGATCAGCGCGCCGCCGGCCGTACCGCCGCCGATCGCCACCGCGCTGCGCTTACCTTTCCCCTGCACCGAGTTGGCCACCGTTGCCGTGCTCACCGGGTACGGAGTTCCCTTGATCGTGATCTGCGTCAGCTGTATGCTGAGTGCCCCTGCGCCGCTGAACTTGCCCGGCGCCTTCGCCTCCGCGACCGTGCCGGTCACCGGACTCGACGCCGGAACCAGCGTCACTCCATGCACGACGACAGGCTGGGCAAGGGTTCCCTGGAAAGTGTCTCCAGGCTTGGCCGTTTTCGCATCGATCGTCTGGCCGAGCCGAATCGTGATCGGCGTCCCGGCGGGAATTACTACCGGTTTCGGAGCTGGTTTTGGAGCCGGTGCGACATCGCTCTGTGGCATTGCCGCATTGCTCCTTGGAGCCACGCTCGGTGGCTTGGCCTTCGCCATTTCCTTCGGCGGCGCCTGTTGTGGAGGCGGTGTCACCTGTGCTGGCGGCGTCGTTTGTGGTGGATTCGCCGCCTGCTGCTGTGCCGGCTGCGCGGCGTTGTTCGGTTGCGTCGAATTGCTGCTCTGCTTAGCCTTGTTGCAGGCGACTGAGAACAGTAGCAGTGCAAGGATCAGTGGAATTAATCTGCGCGACATCGTTCCCTCCCTTTTCCTTTCTCTATGGCCGAGGCCGAAGTGACTGAATCGTAGACGGTCGAGAATCAGACTCTTGACTACGGAGTGAAGATTGAACCTGCGGGCGGGAGTTCTTATTCTCGTTCGATATCGCCCGTTGTTGTCAGGCTCCGTCCCTGCGCTATGAGCGTCAGGTGGAGCAGCTTGGCGGCCAGTGCGGAGTACACTGTGAATCGGATTCGCGCCACTCCCGCGAGGTTGCCACCTTAACGACTGGGGCGTAGCGCCGGACTCCAGTCCGGCGGGCCCCGGTTTTCGTAGCGCCCGGCGAGCTAAAGCGTGGGGCGACTCGCCCACGCCAAACCTCGATCAATGGAGCTACTGCGTTAGACATATAACTAGGAGCTAACGTCTAAGCCTTTCATCTACTCCTTGTTCCGATTCTAGAAATTTTCCCCGCTTCATGTTCGACTCTCCCGAATTGCCGCTATGCTGTTTCTAAGAACTGAAAACTGATTGAAGCGTTAGGGCGGATGCCAACTGAGTTGGCGCAAATCGAGCAGCGATCTTTGAAAACTTGAAACTTTGATGCCCGCATCCGGGGTCTGAATGCGTAAGTCCTTTGTTTCCGCTCACGCCTAAGCAGAGAACTGGGGTCTGAAAGCGTAAGTTGTTTGTTTCCATCACTTACATGAGAGTACAGGGAGATCGACGTAGTAAGTCGCTTGGAATGTGTAGTTTACGTTTTACACAGGGTGGGGGGGCCCTGACGGCGATGACATGAATAAAAGGCGCCCGCTTGGCGGACGCCCTTGTCTTGCTGAATGCTGAGCGCTGACGGCTGACAGCTATTTCTTGTCTTCGCCCTCGCCGGGGGCTTCGGCCTGGGCCTGAGCTTCGGCTTCTTCCATGGCCTTTTTGGTTTCTTCGGCGCGCTTGGCGCGGGCTTCGGCGCGTTTTTCCTTCTTCTCGTCGAGCAGCTTTTCGCTGCCGAGGAGTTCGATGAAGGCCTTTTCGCCGCCATCACCCTTGCGGAATCCGCCGTGGATGATGCGAAGATAGCCGCCCTGGCGGTCGCCGAAGCGCGGTCCGATGGTTTCGAACAGCTTTTCGACGGCCTCTCGGGTCATCAGGTACGACGCCGCCTGGCGGCGCGCGTGAACGTCGCCGCGCTTGCCGAGCGTGATCATTTTTTCGACGTGCGGACGCATGGCTTTCGCCTTGGTCAGGGTCGTCTCGATGCGCTCTTCGAGCACCAGCGAGGTGACCAGGTTGCGCAGCAGCGCGCGCCGATGTGAAGTGTTACGTCCGAGTTTCCAACCTGCTACACGATGACGCATGATTCTTTATCCTTAAAGTTCAGTTCTCAGTTGTCAGTTCTCAGTTCTCAGTCAGAACCGCTTCTGACGACGTGCTTTCGTAGTCCGCCACATCCGCGGCTCTCAGCCTCTAAGAACTGAGAACCGCGAACTGGGAACTGTTTCTTAGTACTCTCCGTCATCCGGCAGCGATGATGCCATTGCCGACGAGATGTTCGTGCTCGGGCCGGGCACTGCATTGCCGTGATCGTCAATCTTCATGCCCAGGCCGAGTCCCATGCTGGACAGAATTTCCTTAATTTCGTTCAGCGATTTCCGCCCGAAATTCTTGGTCTTCAGCATCTCGGCTTCGGTCTTCTGCACCAGCTCGCCGATGGTCTGAATGTTCGCGTTCTTCAGGCAGTTATAGCTGCGAACTGAAAGCTCGAGTTCTTCAACGGAGCGGTTCAGGTTCTCGTTCTTGATCTCCACCTTGCGCTCGTCGCCGCCTACCGGGACTTCCATTTCCTCTTCAAAGTTGACGAAGATGGACATATGGTCCTTGAGCAGCTTGGCCGAGAGGCCGATGGCGTCGGCGGGAAATACCGACCCGTTGGTCCAGACTTCCAGTTCGAGCTTGTCATAATCGGTGATCTGACCGAGACGCGCCGCTTCCACTGTGTAATTCACCTTGCGCACCGGTGAGTGAACGGAGTCGATCGGAATGAACCCGAGGCCGAGGTCCTCGTCGAAGTTCTTGTCGGCGGAAACATATCCGCGACCGCGCTTCAGGCGCATTTCCATATCGAGTTTGCCGCCCTCGCTGACCGTCGCGATATAGACATCCTTGTCGAGGATCTCGACATCCCCATCGGCTTCTATCATGGCCGAGGTGACGACGCCCGGTTGCTCCGCGCGGAGGTAGATAGCCTTGGGGCCTTCGCCGTGCAGCTTAAACGGGACCTGCTTCAGGTTCAGGATGATGTCGGTCGCATCCTCAACCACGCCGGGGATCGACTGGAATTCGTGCAGCACGCCCTCGATCTTGACGGCCGTGACGGCCGCGCCTTCAATCGAAGACAACAGCACGCGGCGCAAAGCATTGCCGATCGTCGTGCCGAATCCGCGCTCGAAGGGCTGTGCCCAGAAGCGTCCGTATTTTTCTGTGAGCGACTCGGTATCAACAGCGAGGCGCTTCGGTTTCTGGAAACCCTTCCAGAGTGTAGTCATTGCATTCTCCTTCTGACCCTTCGGCTCAAGGCAACAACCTGCCGGCCCGTATGACGGGTTGTGGTTGCCAAGGCTGCTCGGGCGCTAGAAGCGGGCCGAAAAAACTCTGTGATGAGGGACGAGGCCAAGCCCCGTCCCCACACGAGCTCACTATTTCGAGTACAGTTCGACGATCAGCTGTTCGTTGATCGGCAAATTGATGTCTTCGCGTTTCGGGAGCGCCAGCACGCGACCGCGGTATTCGTCGCGGTTGACCTCGAGCCATGCTGGAGGCGGCTGGTGGCTGTGGAACTCCTTCGACGTCTCAAGGATGGGCAGCTTGCGGCTGGCTTCCTTGATCATGATCTCGTCGCCGACCTTCACCTGGTAGGACGGGATGTTCAGCTTGCGGCCGTTTACCGTCACATGGCCATGGCGCACGACCTGGCGCGCCTGTCGGCGGCTGATGCCGAATCCAAGACGGAACACGACGTTGTCCAGGCGGCGCTCAAGTTGCTGCAAGAGCACTTCGCCGGTGACGCCGGGTGCGTTCGAAGCGACTTCATAGTAATTGCGGAACTGGCCTTCGAGGGTGAAGTACATGCGCTTCGCCTTCTGCTTTTCGCGAAGTTGCAGGCCGTATCCGACGATCTTGGGACGGCGGTCTTTGCCGTGCTGTCCGGGCGGATAATTACGCTTCTCGATCGGACATTTATCCGTAAAGCACTTTGGGCCTTTCAGGAACAGCTTCGTTCCTTCGCGGCGGCAAAGGCGGCATACTGCGTCTTTGTAACGTGCCAAGTTTGCTTCTCCTTACGCTTGCAAGGCTGGCAGCCTGCTCGCGGCTCAAGATCGGTTTACGGGGGTGGCAGCCCCTGTCGTCCCGATCAAAGTGATTGGCAATTTGAAAATTGAAATTTGTAATTTCCCTAAATTACAAATTACCAATTACCAAATTACAAATTCTTCTAGACTCTGCGCTTTTTTGGCGGCCGGCATCCGTTGTGCGGAACCGGGGTGACGTCTCTAATGGACTTCACTTCGATACCGGCGGCGGACAGTGCGCGAATTGCCGATTCACGTCCCGAACCCGGGCCGCTTACGCGTACATCAACCACGCGAACGCCGTGATCGCGCGCCATGTTGGCGGCGTTCATCGCGGCCTGCTGTGCGGCAAACGGAGTGCCCTTGCGGGACCCGCGGAAGCCCAGCGAACCCGAACTCTTCCACGACAGTACCTTGCCTTCTGAATCGGCGATGGTGACCAACGTGTTGTTGAACGAGGCTTGGATGTGCGCGATGCCAAAAGGAACATTCTTGCGTTCCTTCTTCTTGAAAGCCTTCTTCTTGCCCTTCGCCGGCGCGCCCGCGCCGGCTGCTGCTGGTTTTGCCATAAATTATGTCTTCGCTGCCGTTTTCTTCTTGTTAGCCACTGTGCCTTTACGCGGACCCTTGCGAGTACGCGCGTTTGTGTGGGTGCGCTGGCCGCGAACCGGAAGGCTGCGACGGTGACGATATCCACGATATGAACCGATTTCGATCAAACGCTTAATGTGCATCGAGACTTCTTTGCGGAGGTCGCCTTCGACCAGGCCTTCAGCCTCGATGACCTGGCGAATACGGTTGACTTCGTCTTCGCTCAGATCCTGCACCTTCTTTTCGCCATCGACATTCGCTGAGACCAGAATGGCGGCGGCGCGCGGGTGACCGATACCGTAGATATAAGTCAGCGCAATCTTCGTGTGCTTGTTGCGCGGCAAATCTACGCCTGCAATACGTGCCATGTGTTACTCCTGCTCCCTTTGAGATCCCTTGCCTGCGCTCGGGATTTCGGCCAGTGGACTTAAGACGCCCACTGAACAGCTCAACCTTGACGCTGCTTGTGCTTGGAAATCTCGCAGATCACGCGCACCACCCCATGGCGGCGGATGACCTTGCACTTATCACAAATTTTCTTTACTGACGCCCTTACCTTCATAATCGCTCTGTTCCAGTCTTAAGTTCTCAGCGGGCACATACGCCCCGGGTAAATCGCGGCTGCCCGCGAAACTTCAAGAATTCGTCACTTGTAACGATACACGATCCGTCCGCGGTTCAAATCGTACGGCGAGAGTTCCACCGCGACCCGATCGCCGGGAAGGATACGAATGAAGTTCTTGCGCATTTTGCCCGAGACGTGAGCCAGCACTTGGTGGCCATTCTCCAGCTTTACCTTAAACATCGCATTGGGCAGGGGCTCTTCAACCACCGCCATTACTTCAATCGCGTCTTCCTTACTCATGCAATCTCTTCATTCTCCAGATCCCTCGCTCTGCTTGGGATTGGAACCTTAATTCCAATTCCGTTGCTGGACTACCGCGTCAAAATCACCGGGCCATCGCTAGTGACGGCCACACAATGTTCAAAATGCGCACTGTGGCTGCCATCTTCCGTTACCGCAGTCCACTTGTCGGCCAACAATCGGGACGCCGGCCCTCCGGCATTGACCATCGGCTCGATCGCGATAACCATGCCTTCTCGCAGACGCGGCCCATGTCCTTGCTGCCCGTAGTTCGGAACTTGCGGATCCTCGTGCAAACGCGTTCCGATTCCATGCCCTACGAACTCGCGAACTACGCTGAACCCGGCAGCTTCGACCCACTGCTGCACAGCCGCTCCAACATCGCCAATGGTTCCACCAATTCGCGCCGCATCAATCCCTTTGTACAGCGACTCTTCGGTGACTTTCAGCAGTTTCGCCAACTCGGGCGTAAGGCTGTCGCCTACCGGAACCGTAATCGCCGCATCACCGTAGTACCCGTCCAGAACAACGCCGCAATCGATCGAAACGATGTCTCCGTCTTTCAGAAACCGCTTATCCGACGGTATGCCATGGACGATTTCCTGGTTCAACGAGGTACACAGCACACAGGGATAATCGTAATATCCCTTGAACGCTGGCTTGGATCCGGAATCGCGAATCATCTTCTCCGCGGCCCGTTCCATGTCCATGGTCGTGATGCCCGACTTCACCATCTCGCGAAGCGCATCAAGCACCTCGCGAACGATGTGGCCGGAACGGCGCATCTTCTCGATCTCTGCCGCCGACTTACAAACGATTGCCATGCTCTAGTATCTGCAGCGCTTCCGCTGTCACCGTATCCATGTCCCGATCGCCATCCACAACATTCAAACGCCCTTGGGCACGATAATACTCAACCAGAGGCAGAGTCTTCCGCTCGTACTCTTTCAGGCGTTCGGAAACGACCTTTTCGTCGTCATCCTTGCGTGTCACCAGCTTGGAGCCGTCAACGTCGCAAGTATCGGCGACTTTTGGGGGCTGAAAATGGATATTATAGATCCGCCCGCAGGTGGGACAAGAACGTCGTCCAGTAAGCCGTTGCAACAACCTATTATAATCGACCGCGAAGTCGATCACAATCGGCGGCAACTTGGAACACGATTGTTTTTCAAAGACCTTGCCTTCCAGGAAGGCGTCAAACCATTCCGCCTGAGCTACCGTGCGCGGAAATCCATCCAGAATGAAACCCCGCGCGCAATCCTGCTCGGTCAAACGCGAAGCGATCATTTCGCAAACCAGACTGTCCGGGACCAAGTCCCCACTTTCAATGATAGCCTTTGCCTGTGCGCCGAGCTCCGTTCCCGCCGCCACATTGGCCCGCAGGATATCGCCCGTCGAAATCTGCGGAATCCCGTAGGCTTCCGCAATTCTCTTCGCCTGAGTGCCCTTGCCGGCGCCCGGCGGACCCAACAAAATCAATGGGCCAATATCTTTCGTCTTCACGCTCTTACCAGGTGCGGCGGCCGCGAACGCGTCCGCTGCGCGGCGTGAATCCCTCGTAGTGGCGCATGATTAACTGCGCCTCCACCTGCTGCACCGTGTCCATCGCTACGCCGACCACGATCAGCAACGAGGTGCCGCCAAAGTAGAAGTTCACGCCCAGACCGTTTGTGATCCACGTCGGCAGTCGTTCGAAGAAACCTCCGCCCAGCCACACCGGCAGGTGATTCAGGTGAATTCCAGCGATCATCCACTCCGGGATGAAGCTGATGATGATCAGATATAGCGCACCCACCAGCGTGATCCGCGTCAGGATTGCATTGATGTACTCAGCCGTCCGCGCACCCGGACGAATGCCCGGCACAAATCCGCCGTACTTACGCATGTTGTCCGCAACCTCGTTCGGGTTGAAGACGATTGAGACGTAGAAGTACGCGAAGAAGATGATGCCCACGGCATATAACAGCGTGTAGAGCGGTTCGCCCCACTTAATCGAATCCAGCATGGGCTTGAAGAACTTGCTGTTCTGTATCGCCGGCAGGACGGCCAGAGTTTGCGGCAACGTCAAAATCGAGGACGCGAAAATGACCGGCATCACGCCGCCCGAGTTCACGCGAAGCGGCAGGTGAGTGCTTTGCCCTCCTAGAACTTTGCGTCCGACTACGCGCTTCGCATACTGCACGGGAATACGGCGTTCGCTGCGTTCGACATAGACAATGAACGCAACCACAACGATCATGAGCGCCACCAGCAGGATCAAAGCTGGAGCAGTGAAGACTCCCCACGTCGCCGTCCTGGCCTTATCGATAAGGCTATACACTGCGTGCGGCAGTCCCACCACGATACCGGCAAAGATGAGCAACGACATTCCGTTGCCGATACCTCGCTCCGTAATTTGCTCGCCCAACCACATGATGAATGCGCTGCCTGCGGTCAACGTGATGATCGTCATCAAGATGAAACCGATGCCCGGATCCAGGACGAGAGGCTCGCCACCAAGCCCGTGTTGCCGCTGCAAGGTCAGCGCGATACCCATCGACTGCACCGCGCTGAGTATGACGGTCAGATAGCGGGTCCACTGGGTAATCTTCTTGCGCCCGAGTTCGCCTTCCTTCTGCAACTTCGCCAACGGCTCATACACGACGGTCAACAATTGCAGAATGATAGACGCAGTGATATAGGGCATGATGCCGAGCGCGAAGATCGTCAACCGGCGCAACTGCCCGCCACTGAAAAGGTCGATGAAGCCGAGAATGCTTCCGCCGGCTTGCTGCTCAAAGAGTGACTGCAGCGCCTTGGCGTCAATGCCCGGTGTAGGGATGTGGCCGCCCAGACGATACACGGCCAGCATCGCCAGCGTGAAAAGGATGCGCTTGCGCAAGTCCGGAATGCGGAATACATTGGCCAGTTTTTCAAACATATAAGGGCTCGATACCTCGTTTACTGCCTCTCAAGCAAACTACTTCTTAACTTTTGCTTTCTTCGTCTGTGTGTGCTCGGCGGTCTTGTGCAACTGGATCACGTCAGCTTTGCCGCCGGCTTGCTCGATCTTTTCCTGGGCCGACTTGGAAAACTTGTGCGCCTGCACCGTAATCGCCTTGTTCAACTCGCCGTCGCCCAGGATCTTGACCAGAGAGCGTTTGTCACCCACAAGGCCACTCTTACGCAGCACATCGGGGGTAATCGTCGTCTCTTCCAGCGTCGCCAGGCTGTTCAAGTTCACCACCGTGTACTCAACGCGGAAGATGTTGAAGAATCCGCGCTTTGGCATTCGGCGATGCAATGGCATCTGGCCGCCTTCAAAGCCGCGCATCATGCGCGAACCGCTGCGCGAACGCTGACCCTTGTGGCCGCGGGTGGAGGTCTTGCCCATGCCCGAACCCATGCCGCGTCCAACACGCTTGCGGTTCTCGGACGATTTCTTCGGTGCTCTGATATTCGAAAGGTTCATTTCAATCTCATCCTACGTCCGGCTCGCCTCTGTAATAACAAGTTGGGCTCCGTCCGTTTTGTCGCCAGTCCTTTTCGGGCCGACTCGGTTTTTGCAGCGCCGCCGTCATTGCGGCTGTCACGCGGGCGACTCGCCCACGCAAAGCGCTACTTTACAATCTTGACCAGGTGCGGCACCTTCTTCACCATGCCGCGGATCGAGGGTGTGTCCTCCCTCTCAACAACCTGATTGAGGTGGGTCAATCCCAGCCCCTTGATCACAAGCTTTTGCTTGGTAGGGGCGCAGATGGCCGAACGCACCCACTTCAACTGGATCATGCTCTTCGTTTTGGATGTCTCAGCCATTGTATTACAGTTCCTCCACGGCTTTGCCACGAGTTGCGGCAACTTCGTTCCGATCGCGCAATTTTTTCAGCGCCTCGAACGTCGCCTTGATCACGTTGTGGGGGTTCGTCGTGCCGATGGACTTGGTCAGTACGTTCTGCACGCCTGCCGAGGTCATCACCGCGCGAACCGCACCGCCCGCGATCACGCCCGTTCCTTCGGGCGCTGGCTTCAGCAGTACCATGCCCGAGCCGTAACGGCCAAGCACCGCGTGCGGAACCGAAGTCTGCGTCAGATTCACCTTCACCAGGTTCTTCTTGGCCGACTCAATGCCCTTGCGGATCGCCTGGGGGACTTCTTTCGCCTTGCCGGAGCCGTAGCCGACCACGGCAGCCGACGGATCGCCGACGACCACCAAAGCGGCAAACGAGAGATTCTTGCCTCCCTTTACGACCTTGGTCACGCGGTTGATTCCGACGACTTGGTCTTTCAGATTGTAATCGCCCGGGTCGAGCTTTTTCTTCGTTGTTGCCATTGCACTCTCGATTCAGTCTTAAAATCTAAACTCGTTTTTGCTACGGGCCGCCTACTAAAACTGCAGCCCGGCTTCACGCGCAGCGTCGGCCAACGCCTTCACGCGACCGTGATAAAGATATCCGCCGCGGTCGAAGACCACCTTCGTGATCCCCTTGGCCTTCGTGCGCTCGGCGATCAGCTTTCCGATCTCTTTGGCCGCCGCCAAGTTTCCGCCCTGCTTCTTGCCCTGCTTGCGGCCCTCCAGTGTCGTCGCCGAAACCAGCGTTACGCCCTTCTGGTCGTCGATCACCTGCACGGAGATATTGCTCACCGAACGAAACACGCTTAGTCGCGGACGCTCGGTCGTGCCCTCTAGCTTCTTGCGGATACGTGTGTGTATCTTCTGACGCGTCTGGTCCTTCGATGCTTTGTTCAACATTGTTCTTCTTCCCTCTCCCGGGTTTCCGTACCGGGCAGCGGCCTAAGGGATTTGTAATTGGGTAATTTGTAATTGGTAAATTGAAACGGTGCGGCTTTCAAATTACAAATTTGAAATTACAAAGTACAAATCCAATCAGCGCTCGCCGTTCAGATCATCCGATCATCCGATCGTCAGATTATTTCGCGCCGGTCTTGCCAACCTTCTTCTTCAGCTTTTCGCCGGCGTAGCGAACGCCCTTGTTCTTGTAAGGGTCGGGCGGACGCAAACCGCGCATTTCCGCCGCGACCTGGCCGATCTTTTGGCGGTCGATGCCCGTCAGGGTCAGTTTCGTCAGTTTCGCGTCAACCGCGCACTCGATACCTGTGGGCAATGGATACTCGATCGGGTGCGAGTAACCGAGGCTGAACACTACCGTACCCTTGCCTTTCATTTCGGCGCGGTAGCCGATGCCGACGATTTCCAGTTCGCGCGTGAAGCCCTTGGTTACGCCTTCTACCGAATTATTCAGCAGAGCGCGGGTCAGACCGTGCAGCGCGGCCTGGCTATCATTCTCGCGCTTTGCGAGGATGTGGCCGTCCTGCTGCTCGATCGTGATCCCCTTCGGCAGCATTGTTTCCAGCTTGCCCTTGGGACCCTGCACGGTGACGACGTTACCCGTCACGTTGAACTTCACTCCCGCGGGAAGTGCAATTGGCTTTTTACCGATTCTCGACATTGTTCTTCACTCTCGACCGTCTGCGCCCGGCGTCTCCACCGGCTTCCGGCCTGCCTGATCTCTCAACCGTTGTCATCCTGAGCGCGGCTTCATTGCCGCGCAAAGAACCCAGGCGACCCCGTTCGCGCCGCTGCGCGAAAGGGACGCATCCCTACTAGCTAATCTCGCAGAGGATCTCGCCGCCCACGCCTTCTTTGCGTGCCTGGCGCCCGGTCATGACGCCCTTCGGCGTGGTCAGGATGTTGACACCCAGACCGCCCATGACTCGCGGGATCTCTGTCCGTCCAACGTACACGCGGCAACCGGGGCGCGACACGCGCTGAATGCTCCTGATCGCTGCATCGTTGTTCGCGTTGTACTTCAAGTAAAGGCGCAGGACCTTGTGCCCCTCTTCCTCAGTCAGTTTGAAGTTGGAAATATAGCCTTCTTCCTTGAGGATGCGGGCCAACTCCACCTTCAGCTTCGAGGCAGGCACGTCCACCTTCTGGTGCCTGACTGCGATCGCGTTACGCACGCGCGTCAGGAAATCTGCGACCGGATCGGTCAAATTCATCTTCTCGCTTCTCCTTGCGTTGCCCGTTCGCTCTCGCTGCCCCCGGGAATCCCGGAAGCCGACTTAAAGAGAACCAGCGACAACGTACCAACAAAACTTGCCATTCGCCGGAGTGGATACCAGACCGGCGACTTCTTTACCAGGACGACTTGGCGACACCCGGGACTTCGCCCTTCAGCGCCAACCCGCGGAAGCACAGACGGCAGACGCCGAACTTGCGCAGGTATGCGCGCGGACGTCCGCAAATCTTGCAGCGGTTGTGCTGACGGGTCGAAAACTTAGGTTTCTTGTTCGACTTGGCTATGCTTGATGTTTTCGCCATTCTTCTTCCTATTGAGTCACTGAGTCAGTGAATCAGTGAGCTCATTCAGTAATTCTCGTTGCTTGCAGTTCGCCTGGCTCAATGAATCAATGACTCACTGAATCAGTGATTCAATTCCTATGCCCGGAACGGCATTCCCATGTGCTTCAGCAGGGCGCGCGCTTCATCGTCGCTCTTCGCCGTGGTCACGATGGTCACGTTCATGCCCTTCTGCCGCTCGACTTTCGAATAGTCGATTTCGGGGAAGATCAATTGATCGCGCAAACCCAGCGTGTAATTGCCGCGGCCGTCGAATGATTTTGTCGAAACGCCGCGGAAATCGCGCACACGCGGTAACGCCAGGTTCAGCAAGCGATCCATAAATTCGTACATGCGGTCGCCGCGCAAGGTGACCATGCATCCGATGGGCATGCCTTCACGCACCTTGAAGGCCGCGATCGACTTCTTTGCCTTCGTGACCACCGGCTTCTGGCCCGTAATCTGCGCCAGCTCGTTGACCGCCGGATCCATCACCTTTGCGTTCTGCGTCGCTTCGCCAACACCCATGTTTACGACAACTTTGTGCAACCGCGGCACCGCCATCGGATTGGTGAGTTCCAGTTCCTTCATCAGGGCCGGAGCAATCTCTTTCTCAAAGCGGACCTTCAGGCGCGAGCCGCCCTTGACGTTCGTCGTCGAGACTGCCGCCTTTTCAACCACCGGCGCGCCCTTTTCGCCCTTCTCGGACTTCCCGCCCTTTGGCTTCTTCTGCTGCTGTTTCTCGTCTGCCATTTGTTCTCTGCTGCTTTCTCTCACGATCCTCGGAGTGGTTACCGTTTCGTGAGGCCGTCAATTGGGCTTGGACTTAGGTTTTCGATCACCCGATCACCCGATGGCCAGATCGCCCGATTATTTCTCCAGCGACGCTCCGCATTTCTTACAAACGCGTGTTTTCTTGTCGCCAACCATCTTGTGTCCCACGCGCACCGGTCCGCAAGCGCCGCAGACCAGCATCACGTTCGAGATCGAAAGGCGGCTTTCCTGCTCTGCGATGCCACCCTTGATGTTTTTCTGCGGATTCGGACGAACGTGCTTCTTCACCACGTTCACGTGCTCGACCAGAACCTTGCTATCTGCCGGGAACACGCGCAGCACACGCCCTTCCTTGCCCGAGTCGCGTCCCGCGATCACCTTCACCGTATCGTTGTGGCGGATATCTACTAGTTTATGCATGATCTCCCTGCCTGTTTGCACAACCGCGTGGGCCGTGCTTTTCGCGCGCTAGATAACTTCCGGAGCGAGCGAAACAATCTTCAAATATTTCTTGTCGCGCAATTCGCGGGCTACCGGACCAAACACGCGCGTGCCTACCGGCTCGCCATCGTCATTGATCAGCACGGCCGCGTTCTGATCGAAGCGGATGTAGGTGCCGTCCTTGCGCCGGGTTTCTTTATGCGTGCGAACGATCACGGCCTTCACGACGGAACCCTTTTTCACCGTACCGTCCGGCGCCGCTTCCTTCACGGCCGCAGTCACAACGTCTCCGAGATGGGCAACCAGACCGGTCCCGCCGCCCAGCGGCAAAATTACCTGCAGCTTGCGCGCGCCGCTGTTGTCGGCGACCTCGATCATGCTTCTCATCATTACTGCCATAGTTCGATCTCCTCGTGAGCCAGCTATGCGTGCGTCCTACGCAGCGCCGCCGCTACTTCATCCGGGATTCCCGGGGCGCGTGTTCCTGCGCGTTAGCCCTGCGCCTCTGGCGTCACCACGGTCTCGACGCCCGGAACCAGGGCGGCACGCCGGATCACGTCCTTCAGTTGCCACCGCTTCAGCTTCGATAGCGGACGAGTCTCCTCGATGCGCACCACGTCGCCCACGTGGCAGGTGTTGCTTTCGTCGTGCGCGTAGAACTTCTTGGAGCTCTTCACCACCCGGCGGTACATCGGATGCGCCTTTTGACGCTTCACTTCGACCACGATCGTCTTCTGCATCTTGGTCGATACGACGTAGCCGATCAGTTCCTTGCGGCGCCCAGCGGCCGTTTGCGTTGTTGTTGTGCTCTCGGGCATTACTTCGTCTCCGTTGCTTTCTGGCCTGCCGTCTGACGCTGCCGCGCGATCGTTTTCACGCGCGCGATGTCCCTGCGCAGTCCGCGGATCTTCTTCAGGCTCTCCGTCTGGCCCATGTTGAGCTGAAACTTCAGCCGGAAAAGCTGGTCGTTCAGCTCCCGCTCTTGATGGCTCAGCTCGGCGTCAGTCAGGTTGCGAATCTTCTCTGCGTTCATTTCCAATTCCTTTACCGGTCGGCGCTATGCGTGCATTGTTTCGCGCGCCACGAATTTCGTCCTCAACGGCAGCTTGTTCGACGCCAGTCGCATTGCTTCCTGGGCATCGGCCACCGATACGCCTTCCATCTCGAACAGGATCTTGCCCGGGCGGACGACTGCGACCCAGTGATCGGGAGCGCCCTTGCCTTTGCCCATACGGGTTTCGGCGGGCTTCTTCGTCACCGGCTTGTCCGGGAACAGGCGGATCCAAACCTTGCCGCCACGCTTGATGAAGCGCGTCATAGCTACGCGGCTAGCTTCGATCTGGCGGTCCGTGATGTAACCGCACTCCATCACCTTCAGGCCAAAATCGCCGAAGGATAAATCGGAGCCGCGCCAGGCCTTGCCTTTCATGCGACCGCGCTGCTGCTTGCGGTACTTGACTTTTTTCGGCATCAACATAAGTCAGTTCTCAGTTCTCGGTTCTCAGTTCTTAGCGGACACGCGTGAACCGCATCAGTACGCGCCCTGGTACTTCGGCACTGCGGCTACGGGCCCCTCGCCCCTAGCCCCTTGGCCCTTCTAGAACGCCGCCGCCGCTACTGCCGGCTGCCCTTCGCGCTTCTTCGCTGCGGGAAGGATTTCGCCACGGTAGATCCACGTCTTCACGCCAATGATGCCGTACGTGGTCTTCGCCTCGGTGAATCCGTAATCGATGTCGGCGCGCAGCGTGTGCAGCGGCAACCGCCCCTGCAGGTACCACTCGGAGCGCGCGATCTCGTGGCCGTTCAAGCGTCCGCTCACGCGAACCTTGATGCCCTTGCAGCCGAACCGCAGCGCGGAATCCACCGACTTGCGCATCGCCCGGCGGAAGCCCACGCGCTTTTCCAACTGCAGCGCGATCGACTCAGCCACCAGTTGCGCGTCGAGTTCCGGCTTGTGTACTTCCTGAATGTCCACGTACACGTCGCGGTTCGTCCGCTTCTGGATGTCCAGCTTCAGCTTGTCTATCTCGGCGCCCTTGCGTCCGATGATGATACCCGGACGCGCCGTGCGGATGATGATCCGCAACTTGTTGCCGGGACGCTCGATGTCGATCGAGCTGACGCCCGCCGACTTCAGCTTTTCCTTCAGTTCGGCCTTCAACTTCACGTCCTCAAGCAGCAGCTTGTCATAGTCGCGATCGACGAACCAGCGCGACTTCCACGGCTTGGTGACTCCAATTCGAAATCCGTATGGATGGACTTTCTGTCCCATCTTCCCTCTCATCAGGCTGATAGCTTTTCGCGCCAGCCCTGGCAAATCCTTAGAAGTTCGTTGTCATCCCGAGGGCGCCTGAGTTTGGCGATCCCGAGGGACCAATGTCGCGGCCGAAGGCCGCCACTTTATTTCTTCTTTGCGGTCTTTTTGGCCGCAACCTTCTTCGCGGGCGCCTTCTTGGCGGCTTTCTTCTTCGCCACAGGCTTCGCTTCTGCCGTCTCCGCCTTCGCCGCGCCGTTCGCGCGGACTTTCTCGGCCAGCGCGATCTCCATGTGCGTCGTGCGCCGCTGATAGTGGTACGCACGGCCCTGCGGCGCAGGACGGATGCGCTTCATGCGCGGCCCGTCGTTTGCCACCGCACGCTTCACGAACAGATTGTCGACATCGACATCGACATCTTTTTCGTCGCGCGCATGGTTCGCGTTGCCAATCGCTGAGTTCAGCAGCTTCAGCACTTTTTCCGCGATGCGCTTCTTGGTGAAGGTCAGTGTGTTCTGCGCGTCTTCGACCCGGCGTCCCTTAATGAGGTCGAGCACCAGGCGCGCCTTCTGCGGGGACACGCGGACAAACCGCATTTCCGCTCTATATTCGGCTGTCGTCTCTGCCATTGCTCTCGCTCCTCGTTACGCTCTCGGCGCCGGCTTCGCAGCCGTTTCCGTGGCCGCTTTCACCGAGTGCCCTTTGAAGGTACGGGTGAAGCTGAATTCGCCCAGCTTGTGGCCAACCATGTTCTCGGTGATATACACCGGGATGAACTTCTTGCCGTTATGCACGGCAATCGTGTGGCCGACCATTTCCGGAATCACCGTCGAGCGGCGCGACCACGTGCGCAACACCTTCTTGTCGTTGCGCGCGTTCATGTCTTCGATCTTCACCACAAGGTGCTGATCGATAAACGGACCTTTTTTCGTTGAACGTGCCATTATCAGCTCTTCTCTATTGTCATCCCGAGGCCGCGATCTTTCCGCGCGCCGAGGGATCAATGCTGCGGCCGAGGCCGCTTCCTTTTACTTCTTCCGGCGGTTGACGATGAACTTGTCGGTCCGCTTATTGTTGCGGGTCTTGTATCCGCGGGTGGGCTGTCCCCACGGAGTCACCGGATGTCGACCACCGCTGGTCTTGCCTTCGCCGCCGCCGTGCGGGTGATCCACCGGATTCATCACGACACCGCGGTTGTGCGGACGCTTTCCCAACCAGCGCGTGCGTCCGGCCTTGCCGATCGAGATGTTTTCGTGATCGGTATTGCCCACCTGGCCGATGGTCGCAATGCAATCCATCAACACCTTGCGGGTTTCGCCCGAAGGCAGCTTCAGCAGGGCGTAATCACCCTCCTTCGCCACCAACTGAACCTGCGCGCCCGCCGAACGTGCCATCTGCGCGCCCTTGCCGGGCTTCAGTTCCACGTTGTGGACAATCGTGCCCGCAGGAATATTGCGCAGCGGCAGAGCATTGCCGACGATGATGTCGGCTTCAGGCCCACTGACCACCGTCGCACCCACCACCAACCCGATCGGCTGCACGATGTAGCGCTTCTCGCCGTCCGCATAGCTCAACAGAGCAATGCGCGCCGAGCGGTTCGGATCGTATTCGATGGAAACGACCTTCGCCGGAATTCCTGCCTTGTCCCGCTTGAAATCAATCGTACGCAACTTGCGCTTGTGACCACCGCCACGGAACCAGCTCGTCAGGTCGCCCGAGTTGCGACGCCCTCCGCTCGACTTCTTGCTGACCGTCAGCGGCTTATGCGGCCGATTGGTCGTCAGATCGTCGTTCACCAGCGTCGTCTTGAAACGCTGTGTCGGTGTTATCGGTCTGTATGTCTTTATCGCCATAGTTCACTCTTTTTCGGCTTTGCTGTCAGCTCTCTCGCTTTTCCTGAGTGCCGAGCGCTGACCGCTGATTGCTTCTTACAGATTCTGTGCGTATTCCGGCATCTTCTCGCCCGTCTTCAGGCGCACATACGCTTTCTTCCAGTCGGGGCGGTATCCGGTAAACTTGCCGCGGCGCCGCTCCTTGCCGAGAAAGTTCGCGGTTCGCACGTTGTCCACTTTCACCTTGAAGATGGACTGCACAGCTTCCTTAATCTCGACCTTGGTTGCCTTGGCTGCCACCTGAAAGACCAGCGTGCCTTGCGTTTCCTTCACGCCCAGCCCTTTTTCGGTGATCACCGGCTTGCGAATGATCTGGTAGGCCGACTTCATTACGCCACCTCCGCCTTACGCTTCGGCGCCGAGGCCTTCAGCGAATCCTGCAGTTTCTCGATGGCCGGCCGTGAGAAGATCGCCCGGTCGTAACGCAGCAGGTGATACGGGTGCACTTCATTGCCGCGCACCAACTCGACTCCAGCCAGATTGCGCGAGCTCAACACCAGGTTCTTGCTTTCCTGATTGTTGGCCTCGACAAGAAGCGCCGTGCCGTCCACCTTCAGCGTGCTCAATGTCGAGCGAAACGCCTTGGTCTTCACGTCCGCCACGTCGAAGTTCTCGACCACCACCAGTTTGCCGTCGTTCAGCTTCGACGCCAGCGCCGAGCGCAGCGCACCTAGCAGCTTCTTCTTGGGGAACTGATAGTCATACGAACGCGGCTGCGGTCCATGCACCGTGCCGCCATGGCGCCACAGGGGAGAACGGATCGAGCCAACACGCGCCCGGCCTGTGCCCTTCTGCTTCCACAGCTTCTTGCCGGCGCCCGATACCAATTTCTTGTTCTTCGTGGCGTGGGTTCCGGCGCGCTGCGCCGCGCGGTAATGCTTTACCGCCTCCCACAGCAGGTCTTCGTTGACCGCGCCGAAAACTTCCTCGGCCAAGTCCAGCGTACCCACCTTTTTGCCGTTCAGGTCCACTACATCAATCGTTGCCATGATTCGTTCCATCTCGGGGCGGCTATCGTCTGCTAGCCCCGCTCTAATCTTTAGCTACTTGCCATCCCTAGGGCGCCTTTTGTGGCGATCCTGAGGGATCAATGCCGCCGCGAAGTGGCTTCCCTATTTCTTCTTCGCAGCGCGCTTCGAAGCCTTCAACGGGTTGATCACGCCACCCTCGCCGGAGAATCCGCGACGCTCTCTCGGCGGCTTCACGGCCTTCTTGATCAGAACATAAGCGCCTTCGTGCCCCGGCACCGCGCCTTCGACAACCAACAGGTTTTCTTCCTTGTCGAAGCCGAGGATGCGAAGATTGCGCACCGTCTTCTGCACCACACCCATGTGGCCGGCCATGCGCATTCCGGGGAACACGCGTGAAGGAAACGCCGAGGAACCGATCGAGCCGGGGATCGTGAACATCGATCCGTGCGAGGCCGCGCCGCCGGCGAACTTATGCCGCTTCACAACACCCGCGAATCCACGTCCTTTGCTCGTGCCGATAACGTCGACGAACTTCTCGCCGTCAAAAATGTCAATCAGCACCCGGTCCCCGACCTTCACGCCGTCGCCGTCCGCAGCGCCCGCCGCCGGAAGCTCAATCGCGACTTCCTTGATCAGCTTCACCGGAGGCAGATCGTTCTTGCCCAGGTGTCCGCGCTCGGCCTTCGACAGCCGCTTCTCTTTCACGAATTCGACGAAGCCGATCTGCGCCGCATCGTAGCCGTCTTTCGCAGCCGTCTTGCGCTGCGTTACGACGCACGGTCCGGCCTTCAACACGGTGCAAGGACGAACGTCACCCTTGTCGTCGAAGAGCTGCGTCATGCCGACTTTCTTTCCTAAAATCCCTTGTACTGCCATCTTCGTCTCCAACTCCGCTTCCCGGTCCCGCCGCAGCGGGGGAACTTTCGTTCACGGAAGCTTTGTCTGATCGGTTCCCCTTCATCGGCTCCATCTCAGCAACTGAGAGCTGAGAACCGAGAACTGAGAACTCTACTTATGTTCTTTCCCGAATGCCTTGATCTCCACGTCCACGCCAGCCGGAAGGTCGAGCTTCATCAGCGCGTCCACCGTCTGCTGAGTCGGCTCGAGGATATCGAGCAGGCGCTTGTGAGTGCGGATCTCGAACTGCTCGCGCGACTTCTTGTCGACGTGCGGAGAGCGCAACACGCAATACTTGTTTTTCACCGTCGGCAGCGGAATCGGTCCCGCAATCTGCGCGCCGGTGCGTCGAGCTGTCTCGACGATCTCACCCGTCGACTGATCCAGTACGCGGTAGTCGTAGGCCTTCAGGCGAATTCGAATTCTCTCTTTGCCAATCACGATAGTTTTCTCTTCCAAAGATCCGACAGCAAGCTTCCGTTTCGGTAAGTGCTGCAATTATCTTTTTTGTGAGGACGGGGCTGTGCCCCGTCCCATGAATCCACTTCTACTTAATGATTTCCGAAATCGTGCCGGCGCCCACGGTGCGACCGCCTTCGCGGATAGCGAAGCGCAAGCCCTTCTCCATGGCCACCGTTGTGATCAACTCCACCACCAGGCTGACGTTGTCGCCCGGCATCACCATTTCCGTGCCCTCGGGCAGCTCGGCGATGCCCGTCACGTCCGTGGTGCGGAAGTAGAACTGCGGCCGATAGCCCTTGAAGAACGGAGTGTGACGTCCGCCTTCTTCCTTGCTCAACACGTAAATCTCGCCCTTGAACCGGGTGTGCGGCGTGATCGATCCGGTCTTCGCCAGCACCATGCCGCGCTCCACGTCTTCCTTCGCGATGCCGCGCAGCAGCAGACCGGCGTTGTCGCCCGCCATGCCCTCGTCCAGCTGCTTCTTGAACATTTCGACGCCCGTCACAACCGTCTTGCGCGTGTCGCGGAAGCCCACGATTTCGACTTCCTCGCCCACCTTCACCTTGCCGCGCTCGATACGGCCCGTGACCACCGTGCCGCGTCCCTGGATCGAGAAAATATCCTCGATCGGCATCAGGAACGGCTTATCCACTTCGCGCGCCGGCAGCGGGACGTTCTTGTCCACCGCGTCCATCAGCGCGTCAATCTGCTTTTCCCACTTCTCTTCGCCGTTGAGGGCGCCCAGCGCGCTCACGCGAATCACCGGCAGATCGTTGCCGGGGAAGCCGTAGCCGCTCAGCAGCTCGCGCACTTCCAGCTCGACCAGGTCGAGCAGTTCGGGATCATCCACCGCGTCGCACTTGTTCAGCGCCACGACAACATACGGCACGCCTACCTGGCGGGCCAACAGCACGTGCTCGCGCGTTTGCGGCATCGGACCGTCGGTCGCCGCAACCACCAGAATCGCGCCGTCCATCTGCGCCGCGCCGGTGATCATGTTCTTGATGTAATCGGCGTGGCCCGGGCAATCGACGTGCGCGTAGTGCCGGTTCGGGGTCTCGTATTCCACGTGCGCCGTCGCGATCGTGATGCCGCGCTCCCGCTCTTCCGGCGCGTTGTCGATCGAATCGAACGAGCGGAACTTGATGTTCGGGTTGTGCTTCGACAGCACCTTCGTGATCGCCGCCGTCAACGTCGTCTTCCCGTGGTCAATATGCCCAATCGTTCCCACGTTCACATGCGGTTTGCTGCGGTCAAATTTCTCTTTCGCCATATCTCACTCCGTAAGCTTTTGTCCTGCGCTTAACTTCGGGCGTCAACGCCCCGGGTTGAATTCTTACCAAACTTATTTGGTTCCTGCTGCCTTGCCCTGAACCTTCGCGATGATCTCCTCGCCCACCGAGCGCGGCACTTCTTCATATTTCGAAAAGTGCATCGAGTACGTCGCGCGCCCCTGAGTGTTCGAACGCATCTGCGTCGCATAGCCGAACATTTCCGACAGCGGCACATGTCCGCGAATCACCTGCGAACCAGCCCGATGCTCCATGCCTTCGATCCTTCCGCGCCGCGAATTCAAGTCGCCGATGATCGCGCTCATGTACTCTTCCGGAACAACCACTTCGATCGCCATGATCGGCTCAAGCAGCACGGGGCTTGCCTTGCGTGCCGCTTCCTTGAACGCCATCGAACCGGCGATCTTGAAGGCCATTTCGCTCGAATCGACGTCGTGGTAGCTGCCGTCGTAGAGCGTTACCTTCACATCGACCATCGGATAGCCCGCCAGGAAGCCGCCTTCCATCGCTTCCTTGATACCTTCGTCGATCGGCTTGATGTATTCCTTCGGAATCGATCCGCCCTTGACGTCGTTGACGAACTCGTATTCCTTCCCGGGGTTCGGCTCGATGCGAATCTTGGCGTGACCGTACTGCCCGCGGCCGCCGCTCTGGCGAATGAACTTGCCATCCGCTTCGGAGTTCTTGCGGATCGTCTCGCGGTATGCAACCTGCGGCTTGCCCACATTCGCCTGGACTGCGAACTCACGCATCATGCGGTCCACGAGGATCTCCAGGTGGAGTTCGCCCATGCCGCTGATGATCGTCTGTCCGCTATCGGGATCGGTGTGAATGCGGAAAGTAGGATCTTCCTGCGCCAGCTTCTGCAGCGCAATGCCCATCTTCTCCTGATCGGCCTTAGTCTTGGGCTCGACCGCAACGTGGATCACGGGCGCCGGGAACTCAATCGATTCCAGCAGAACCGGCTTGTCCTTGTCGCAGATCGTATCGCCGGTCGTGACATTCTTCAGTCCGACGCAGGCGCAGATGTCGCCCGCAAATACTTCCGTAATCTCTTCGCGTTTGTTCGCGTGCATGCGCAACAGACGGCCGATACGCTCGGAACGCCCTTTGCTGACAATGTAAACGCTGTCGCCCGTCTTGAGCTTGCCCGAGTACACGCGAATGAACACCAACTGGCCGACGAAAGGATCGGTCATGATCTTGAACGCCAGCGCCGAAAACGGCTCTTCGTCCTTGGCGTGACGAAGAACTTCCTCGCCGCTGTCAGGATCTGTGCCCTTGATCGAGGGAATATCGAGCGGGGACGGCAGGAATTCAACCACGGCGTCAAGCAACGGCTGAACGCCCTTGTTCTTAAACGCCGAACCACACATTACCGGGAACAGCTTCATCGCGATCACGCTCTTGCGCAGCGATGTCTTCAGCTCTTCCGGCGAAATCTCTTCGCCTTCCATGTACTTGTGGAGCAGTTCATCGTCGTTCTCGACAATGGTCTCTACCATCTGGCTATGGAACGCTTTCGCCTTCTTCGCCAGATTCTCGGGAATCTCCTGCTCAACGTACTCGGCGCCCAAAGTCTCGTCCAGCCACAGATAAGCCTTCATCGAGAACAGGTCAACCAGTCCTTTGAACTTGTCTTCTGCGCCGATGGGAAGCTGAATGGCTACGGGGCGCGCCGAGAGGCGCTTGCGGATGGTGTCGATGGCGTGCTCAAAATCGGCACCCATCTTGTCCATCTTATTGATGAAGCAAATGCGGGGAACGCCGTACTTGTCGGCCTGACGCCAGACGGTTTCCGATTGCGGCTCAACTCCATGCACGGCATCGAACACGGCAACTGCGCCGTCGAGCACTCTCAACGAGCGCTCCACCTCGGCGGTGAAATCCACGTGGCCAGGCGTGTCGATGATGTTGATCTGTTCGTCGCGCCACTGGCAGGTCGTCGCAGCGGAGGTGATCGTAATGCCCCGCTCCTGCTCCTGCTCCATCCAATCCATCGTGGCCGTGCCTTCGTGGACCTCGCCGATGCGGTGCGATTTTCCTGTATAAAACAGGACGCGCTCCGTCACGGTGGTCTTTCCGGCGTCGATATGCGCCATGATGCCGATGTTGCGGCAACGGTCTAATGGAAACTGTCTTGGCACGTCTTTCTACTTCCTTTTCTTGAGAGCCTGTTAAAACTTAATCAAATCTTGTCATCCTGAGGTCCGCCTCTTTTGCGGACCGAAGGACCAGGGTGGTCAGATTCGCGCCGCTGCGCGAAAGGACCGCATCCCTATTACCAGCGATAGTGCGCAAAAGCCTTGTTGGCCTCAGCCATGCGGTGGACGTCTTCCTTCTTCTTGATCGAGGTGCCGCGGCTGTTCGCAGCATCCAGCAACTCGTTCGCCAGCTTGTCCTGCATGCCTTTTTCGCTTCGAGCGCGGCTGTATTGCAAGATCCAGCGGATCGCGAGCGATGTGCGGCGATCCGGATTCACTTCCACCGGGACCTGATAGTTCGCGCCGCCCACGCGCCGCGTCTTCACTTCCAGCAGCGGCTTCGTGTTTTCGATGGCCTTCTTGAAGAGCTTCAAAGCCTCGTCGCCACCCTTCTGCTCCATCTGCTGCAACGCGCCGTAGAAGATACTCTGCGCCGTGCTCTTCTTGCCGCCCCACATCATGCAGTTCACGAACTTCGTGACCAGCGTGGAACCGTAGATCGGATCCGCGGCAACTTCCCGCTTCGGTGTATGACCTTTTCTTGGCATTCTCTCTACTCTCTGCTCTCGAGCCGCGATCTGCCGATCCGGCTTCGCGCTTCACCGGCACTCAGTGCCGATTACTGAACATTTCTGCTCAAAGTTAAAGTTGTCATCGGACTGCCGCTTCGCGCAGGTGCGCGAGCGGTACATCCCTATTTCGCGGTCTTCTTTGCGCGCTTCGCGCCGTATTTCGAACGGCTCTGCTGGCGGTTGGCAACGCCCACCGCGTCCAGCGTGCCGCGAATGACGTGATAACGCACACCCGGAAGATCTTTCACGCGGCCCCCGCGGATCAGCACGATCGAGTGCTCCTGCAAGTTATGGCCAACGCCAGGAATGTAGGTCGTCACTTCAATGCCGTTGGTCAGGCGAACGCGCGCCACTTTACGCAGCGCCGAGTTCGGCTTCTTGGGCGTCTGGGTGTAAACGCGGGTGCAAACACCACGCTTCTGCGGACATTCCTGCAAGGCCGGACTCGCCGTCTTGTACTTCGGCGACGTGCGTCCTTTGCGAACCAGTTGATTAAACGTAGGCACTCTAGCCGCTCCTTCTAACTCTCTCCGGCTTACGCTCCAGCGCGCCGGATCAACTCATCTCGCTCACCGCCCTAACACAGGGACTTCCCTGCACGGGACGGCACGCTTCTGCTTGATCCCTTAGCGGGACTGGCCGGCTCTCACCGCACCATGCTTTCTCTTACGCGCGCAAACGCGTATTGAGAAAATTTCCAGTTTCCTGTGACTGGCCCGCGACGGTGGCGTCTAGCCTTACTGCCGGAGACGCTCCGTTTCGTTAGCCTTGACCTGCATACCCTCCCAACTAGGGCGGGAGGTAGCGCAGGTTCTTGTTAGCGAGGCACCCTACTGGCGGACGCTTCACGTCCTCGGGTGTACTCCTAAAGCTTAGCAGCATCGCTAAGCCAAACTTTACTCGCAGAACCGTTCAAATATAACAACTCAGCGCGATACCGTCAACCTGCGAATTTCACTACTTCGCACAGTCGGCGCACCAAGCACTGTCAACCCATTGCGATTGTCGAATTCTAAACGAAACGCACATGATTTGCCTACTTAAATCATGCCCGTGTCGGGTGATCGGGCCAGAAAGTTGGCATCCATCCTTTTTGCTCCAGTCTTCCCCCGTTTCTCCGTTCGCGCGCACCGACTCCAGCGTTCCTGCTTGCTGCAACAGCTCATTACTTGCTACCTTGTACTTCTGACCCGGACGACAACTCAGACGCTGTTGACGGGTTTACTAGTCGTGTCGGCCTGCCCAACGCAAAAGGGAGAATAATGAAATTGTCCGTCATCCTCAAACAGTTTGCCACCATTGTCATGCTTGCTTCCATTATTTTCCTGAGCGCCTGCGGCAGCAGTCCGTCCACGGCGACTCCCACCAGCGTCACCGGAAATTGGTCGGTCACTCTTTTCGATTCCAACAACGCGACCGCGTATGCCTTTACGACCACGTTGAACCAGCAGATTGCCAGTCCGACCACCACCTCGGCCATTACCGGTACTGCCCTGAACCTGACCGCCACCGACCCAGCCAAAGCGTGCTTCAACGCATCTTCGACTGCACAGCAAACCGGCTTGTTCACCGTCAACGGCGTCTTCAATGGATTGACGACTAATACGGTGGCGCTGACTATCAATGGCGCCCCCGGCACGATTAACTTACTGCCTGCGCCATTCACCACCAACGCGATCTCCGGACCCTGGACGCTCACGAACACAACCGGCACTGGCTGCGTCGTGTCCGGCACGTTCCTAATGACCCGAGTGTGACAAAGGAATGCAATGCGCAAGCGTGCGGCATTGAGGCTCAAGCTCAACCCGGATTCTGCTCGCGCTTGCCGAAACATTCAGCAGAAACTACACTCATATCTTCTAAGAACATGATCTGCTGACAAAGCGCAAGCGGCTTCGGCCCGGCGCAAAGGATTGAGGTTCAATGCTGCGTTCTTTCGCGAAATCCCCGAGTTTCACATTGTCCATCGTTCTGCTGGCGTTGACCGCCTGCGGAGGCGGATCTGGCTCCGGCAACCCCGCCTCAATTGTCCTCTCGCCAGCCACCTCCGCGGCGGTCGCACAGGGTGGCGTCTTTCAGATCACCGCTACTCCCGAAGATTCCAGCGGCAATGCGTTGAGCAACTTCACCCCTACGTTTGCAATCACCAGCGGCGGCAATCTCATCTCCGTCTCAACCGGCGGATTGCTTTGCGCCGGTCATTGGGATTCGCTCGTAACCCCTGTTAATTGCACGGCGGGAACCGCCACCGGCAAGGCCACCGTCACCGCAAACGTCAACAGTGTCGCCAGCACACCCCTCATCATTGACGTCCTTCCACCAATCGACAATCTGTCCGTCACAGGGGCGGACATCCCCGCTGATCCGGCACACCCGGACACTTCCGGCACCAACTGCATTTCACAAACAGGGACTCGCACCTACACCGCAAAAGCATCCTTTAAGGGCGTGGATGTACCTCTCACTGGAGTGACCGATGCGATTACCTGGAGCACCATCACCGGCGTCGGCACCATCGCCGTCACTACGAATTCGACGACTGGCGTAGTTGATAGTCGATCCGCCACTGTAACCGCGGGAACTCCGGGCAAGACGCAGGTCACTGCCGGCCTATTCAATGTTCCGGGCGCACCTTGGCTGCAAAGCACGCCAGCTGACTTTATTACCTGCCCCGTCAGCTCGATTCAGATAGCGGACTCGACCGCAGCCACCGTGAGCCCGTCTCCGTTAGCCTCCGCCGCTACGGTGACTCTTACGCCCACGATCAAGGATTCGCGAAACAACACCGTCGCTCTTAACGACGCGGCGGGCGTAGCCATCTTCTCGCTCTTCTGGAATTCTTCGCAGCCCTCTGTC
Organism: uncultured Acidobacteriota bacterium; assembly: GCA_963777415.1. Lineage (GTDB taxonomy): Bacteria > Acidobacteriota > Terriglobia > Terriglobales > Acidobacteriaceae > JAEZPW01. The sequence goes on along the minus strand of CAVZQL010000002.1, from coordinate 376,565 downwards.
GCCAGCGCGGGCGGCACCGGTGTTGTCACCGCCAACGCTAGCACCGGAACGTCAAGCGTCATCGCTTCGTGTACCCCGCCGAGCTGCAACGCTGGTTTGGGCGCCGTTTACAGCAATGTATACGTCACGAACGTGACCGGCACCGTCACGACGAGAACTGTGTACATAGGCAGCATGACTCCTACGGCTGGCCTGACTCTGTTGCCGATGAACACCAGCGACGGTACGTTTGGAACAGCCATCACCCTGGGTGACGTGCCCAATTCGATGATGTTCGATCCTGCCGGCAATAACCTCTACATCGGGACCAATACCGGGCTCATCATCCTGGCGGCTGGCGGCACCACCGCGAGTACTGTAGGCACCGGCATACCGGGAAAGATTCTCGCGATCTCCCCGGACAGCGGCACCGTGATCATTTCCAATACCGCAACGTCACAAGTGTTTATATATTCGGTGAACGGAGGCACTTACCTGCCGCTGCCTATCCCCGGTGCCGTCGCTGCCGCTTTTGCCCCGGATAGTTCGAAGGCCTACATCCTCGGCAACAACACCTTGTCTGTATATTCGGGTGGCTCCGTTACGGCAACAATGCCCATCTCAGGTGCGCAGTCCGCCACCTTCCTTGCCAGTGGCGCCTTGAGCTATATCGCCGCTTCCGGCACTGGCCTCGGCAATAAGGCGACTTGCGACGACAGTATCAACTATCCAGTCATTCCCACCTCGGGCACGCCGACTCTCGTCAACACGCTGCCCGACGGACAAAACCTGGTGGCCGTTGCGGCTACAAATCTTGACCTTATAAACGTGCCTACCGATAACGTAGGCTTCGTCAGTCAGGCCAACGGTTGCGCTCCCGTGCCTCCTATTCCATCCTTGCACACTCTGCCGCTCAACGGCGGCACAACATTTACGGCCAAACAACTCATCGTCACCCCCGACGGCAGCAAGGCCTACGTTCTCTCCGACGCCAAGAATGTGCCGGGCGTCAGCATCAGCGGCACACCTCTCACCCTCTCCGACGCCTCAATTACTTTATCCGGTAATGCAGTGCCAACCACGGGGGGCGTTACGCTCGACAGCACAACCCTTTTCGTCGGAGGCAGTGATGGCAAGATTCACAAGGTCAACTTGTCCGCCACCCCCACTACCGCCGATAGTCTCATCTCGCTGCCGTCAACGGCGCCCGCAGGCTTTACGCCCGACTTCGTCGCCGTGCAACCGAAGTAGCAATCGGCGATCAACTGTATCCATGGAAAAAGCCCTCTCGATGAGGGCTTTTTCTCTTTTACGCTTTTTCCCGCGAAGTACTGAACACGAAATACTGAATGCTTCTACGCTCCGTTTCTTCCGCCCAATTCTTTCGCCACACTGTCCAGCACTCCATTGATGAAGTGCACCGACTCGGGACTTGAGAACTTCCGCGCAATCTCCAGCGCCTCGTTAATGATCACCGGCTTCGGCGTCTTCGGAAATGCCAGGAACTCCGCCACCGCCGTCCGCAGCACGTTGCGATCGACGGACGCCATGCGCTCCATGCGCCAGTTCTCCGCGTGTTTTTCGATCAGCGCATCAATTTCTTCCCCACGGTCCGTGCCCGCGCGAAATATATCGTCCGCAAATCCGCGCACGTCCTGCTCCACCGCTGCGCGCTCTCCCCAAAAGGTTCGCCGGACATCATCGGCCTTCTGCTTGCCCATGTCCGACTGAAATAACATCTGCAACGCCATCTCGCGCGATTTTCGCCGTGTTCCCATAAAAAAAGTTCCTAGTACTCAGTACTCAGTACTCAGTACTCAGTACTCAGTACTCAGTACTCAGTACTCAGTACTCAGTACTCAGTACTCAGTACTCAGTTGTTAGTTGCCAAACATTTGTCATCCCGAGCACATTGTTGAACAAATAATGATTTATCATCCCGAGCGCAGCGAGGGACCTGCTTTTCGCCCGCACCATCACGCTTGCGATCCCCATTCACGAGTTACTTTCGCTCGCTCACCGCTTCCTTCACGTTCGCCATTTCCACCGCAGCCAGTCCCGCCTCGAATCCCTTGTTCCCGGCCTTCAGTCCGGCGCGATCAATCGCCTGCTCCAGATTCTCGACCGTCAACACACCGAACGCATGTGGCACGCCCGTCTCCTGCGCCGACTGCCCGACCCCGCGGCCCACTTCATTCGCAATCACTTCGTAGTGCAGCGTCTCGCCGCGAATCAGGCAGCCAATACAAATCACGGCATCGAACCGCCGGGTTTCAGCCAGCATCCGCGCCGCCGCCGGAATCTCGTACGCCCCCGGCACGCGCACGATCTCAATGTCCGCATCCTTCGCGCCCGTCCTGTGCAGCGCGTCCAGAGCGCCCTGCATTAGCCGCTCGGTGATGAAGGAGTTAAACCGGCTCACCACCATCCCGAACCGCTTGCCTCGCGCATCCAGCGCGCCTTCAATCAGCGTGGGACGCTGCGGCGCCTTTTCCGGCAGATACGAGAAAATCCCCACCTGATGCCCTGCTGCTTCCACGACGAACATCCGCCCGCCAAATTCCCGATCCGAGATATCTTCCGCGATCCTGAACCCGCGCGCCTTTACCAACTCATACACCGTGTTCGCGTCCTGCACTTCAAAGATCAGATCCGTGCGCGGAAACTCGCCGCCCATGCCGATCTCGATTGCAGCCTGCGGCGTCCGAAACAGCAACCCCTTGTTCGCGCGCCCCCGCCACTCCTCGTCCGACTCCAGCCCCAGGGCAGAAAACAGCTCCGACAGCTCCTTGAATTGGCCATCGTCCTCAGCAAGTCGCACGAAATAAATCCGTTGAATCATCCCGTCTCCGTAAGAGTGTCATCCCGACCCTGAGCGAAGCCGAAGGGGAGGGACCTGTTTTTCGTGCGCACTACCCAAAAATGCGGGTGCCGCACCCTTCCCCTTTAGGGGAGGGTGCACAGAGGTTGCACAAATCATCAGGCTAACAGCTAATTGTATTGGTGAAAACCGAAAGTGTGCCGTTTTAGATTTTACGATTTTACGTTTTCGTTTATCCGTTCTTATTTCCCTTCGAACTTCGCCGCCCTCTTCTCCAGAAACGCTTTCGTCCCCTCCGCTTTATCTTCCGTCGCGCACACCAGCGCGAACAGTGCGGCTTCGGTGAAGAGTCCCTCGGCCTGGCTCATTTCCATTCCCTTGTTCACGGCTTCCATCGTGTACTGCACCGCCAGTGGAGCATTCGCGATGATCCTCTGTGCAATCGCCTCGGCTCGCGGAATCAGCTCGGCCGGTGCGACAACTTCGTTCACGAGGCCGATCCTGTGCGCTTCTTGCGCCGGGATAGGTTCGCCCGTCAGCAGCAATTGCATCGCGATTCCTTTGCCCACCAATCGCGGCAGCCTCTGCGAACCTCCGTATCCGGGGATCAATCCGAGCTTCACCTCTGGCTGGCCTAGCTTTGCGTTCTCGCTCGCGATTCGCATCGTGCAAGCCATTGCGATTTCGCACCCGCCGCCGAGCGCGAATCCATTAATGCACGCAATCACCGGTTTCCCCAGGTTCTCGATCAAGTCCAGTACGGCCTGCCCGCGATGCGTGTACTCTTTGGCCCCCACTGGATTCTGCTGGTTCAGTTCGTTAATATCCGCCCCCGCAACAAACGCCTTCTCGCCCGCGCCGGTCAGAATCACGACGCGCATTTCCGCATCGCCCTTTGCATCCGTGAACGCCGCGCGCAACTCCTGCATTGTCGCCGTGTTCAGCGCATTCAGCATCTTTTGCCGATCCACGGTGACGTACGCAATCGCGCCCTTCTTCTCATAACGAATGTTTTCGAATGTCATCGGTATCGCACTCGATGCCATAACTTGCCTCCATTATCATCGCTGCATTTCTATCATCGCTGCATTTCGATACGTCGTTTGATCGAAGCTAACTGTTGATTATATGGGAGTTAACGCCTGGAGCGGGCAGCGTTCAGCGATCAGCGATCAGTAAACCCAAAATCCCACGCTGGCAACCGGAGCCCCCCTATAGGCACTTTGATGCAAATCCATGAAAATCAAAGGCTTAAGACATCGATACGTCGTTTGATCGAAGCTAACTGTTGATTCTATGGGAGTTAACGCCTCGATCTGTCGGGTGGAGCGGGCAGCGGTCAGCGGTCAGTACGCCAGCTCAATTTCGTTTCAAAGAACAATGCGGAGACGAACTCCGCCGGGCACATTACGGCTTACAAGCAGAATAATCGCGAATGCAGAGATTTCCACGAAGGGCTGCGAAAATTTACGAAATCAGAACACGAGTCGTGAGCTTTAGGATTGTTGGACAAATGGGGATTGTTGAGTATCCGACTATTTCCGAACCCGCTCAAGCCAAAAGCAGGCTTGAACGGGGCACCGTCATCGGCTACGGACCCACGTCTGCCAAAACCGGGCAGACATGGGGTACCGAGCCTACCATGCCGCTGAACCCACACAACGAAAACCGCGTTGTGTGGGCCACTAGGCCTGGCCAAGATTGCGCACTTGCATCTGTGCGCCCGAGAAGAGTATCTCGTACGGACGGAAGATCGCGGCGATAACCCCTGGAAAACGCGTACGCTTCCGTGTCCTTTTCTGAAAGACAACCGCTGCAGTATCTATGAGGATCGCCCAGCCGATTGCAAAGGTTATCCGTATCTCTACGAGCCGGAGTTTGTGTCCCGCACGATGGGCATGATAGGACGCACATTCACATGCCCGATTGTGTATGAGGTCGTCGAGGATCTGAAGAAGTCGCTTGGATTTTCCGGAAGGCGCAGACGCTGAATTGCAACCGCCGCCGCGGCAGTTCCATTTCAGGATTGTGAGCGACGTGGGGATTTCGCATTCACAATCGGGAACCTACCACGGAGAGACGGAGGCACGGAGAACCAGATGTAACGCCAGCCGCCCTGGCCGCCCGTAGCGCCGGACTCCAGTCCGGACTGTCGAACCGCCGACCTAAACGAAACTTCGCCCGGTGTATGAGGATAGCTGCAGTCAAGCTCTCGTCCTCTTTGACTCCGGCAACACAGAGCCTCTTACCGTTTAAGCACACGGTCTGTCCGCGGAGCACAGTCGATACGGTCCCTAATTTCGTCAGGACTAACGTAATTATGATGGCGATCAGTAGTACACCCTGGGCTTAGCGTGTACACCTGTTTCGAATTCCTGACGTGGCGTTCCAACTGTTCTCAGGGACGTGCAATTTTACTTTGCCTGCCCCCTCCGCCGAGTAGGCTCAGCACCATCTACTTCTCAGAGAGTCCAGACCTTTCCGACATATTGCCGGGAACGGAATAAGCGCTGCGCCAAGCTCACCCAAGCGTGCCCAACAGCACCCGCGGAAAATCGGCTCTCCCTTACAATTGATGGACTGAATATCTTCTTCTGTTGAACGGTGCTCAACTGGCAGGCAATTCCATGTGATTCACAGTCGAGCGGGTATATCGCAATCTTGCCATTGCTACATAGATCATGCTGAGAGCGCCAGTTTGTTCATCGGGACGAAGATTATGGTCGTCAGCACCCTTAGGCATTCATACGATGCACGCAGTTGTCGCTTCCGGGAGAGATGGCGAAGAGCGGATATCGCAACGAAAGCGCACACGAAAGTCGAGATTGAGCGCATCATTCGAAAAACGCAGGGTGCGCAAACTAGTGTAACCTACCGCCATCAGCACAGCTATCACAAGTAGTCGCCGTACTGTCTTCCGTTGCTCACCAGTGTCAGTCATCGCGCCAAGTTTCATTGAGTTCATTTCGTCCACGCCGTTCCCCAAACGGGATTGCGAGTAATAAGCCGATCACCATGTTTCTTCTCAGACCGCTAATCGAGCAAGGCAGCCAATGAGAAACAGCCAAATCGATGTAATCTCCACAAGCCAGACGAGCCATTTTCACCGCGCCTAAATGCCAGAAACCCGAACACATTCCGATTGGAGCAAGGCAGAACAACAAGGCCAGCATCAGGATTTCTGGGTCTTGCCAAGGCGGCAGTGAGGAATAGCTCTGAACCTGTAGTAGACGAATGTGCCAGCGACTAACACCGCTTTTGCAGTGACAATGACATAGCGCTATGAATCGAAGGCGGATTAACTGGTTGCGTGTACCTACTCCGATAGACTCGGTGCACGCCCAGAGCACTGCAACTAACGGCAGATACGTTATGAGGAACTTAATCATCTGTTGTTCCGCATGATAAAGCAGGATTGTTGACGATAACAGGGCAAGTATTCACCAATCCCGAAACGGAACGCGCAATGCCTCAGATCCACCTGAACCATTTCAGCGCCAGCACAAACGAAATTCCGCCCCAGAGCAAGCAGCACCAGCAACTGGCTCCACTGCGAGGCCAGCGATGCGCCTTGCAGGATGATAGCGCGCAGGGCGTCGTTTAGCGCCGTCAGCGGCAGCGCCTTGATCAGCGGCTGAATGATTCGCGGAAAGCGTTCGTAGGAGAAGAAGACGCCGGAGAAGATCCACATGGGCATCATCACCAGGTTGATCAGGCCGCTGACGCTCTCGATCTTCTGAGCGCGGCTGGCGGTGAGCAGGCCGATGCCGCCAAACGAGATTGCGCCCATGGCGCTGAGCAGCAGGATCGCCAGCAGCGATCCCTCGACCCGCATGTGAAAAGCGATAATGCCGAAGCCCAGCAGCAGCGCGACTTCGATCAGCATCAGCACGAGGCGGCTGCTGGTGAGCGCCATCAGGAAATCCGTGCGCCGCATCGGAGTCGCCACGAAACGCTTGAGCAGTTTGCGCTGACGCATCTCGACCAGGGCGAAGCCGATGCCCCACATGCCCGAGTTCATCAGGTTCATGCCGAGCAGGCCGGGGATAAGGAAATCGATGTAGCGCGCGCCGGGCTCGCTCGATGCGGTGGCCGTTGCTGGAATCGGATTGGTGCGGCCGGCCGCGGTTTGCAGCGCGTTGTCCACTTGCGTCCGGGCTAGTACGCTTTCCGGGCGCGCCGGATCGAAGCGGTACTGCACCGCGCCATCGCCGGGGACGACGACCAGCGCGTATTTGCCCAAGACGGAACGCGTCTTGAGCCCCCGCCGCATCGAGTACGTCAACGTGCAGCGTGCCTTGCTCGGGCGCGCGCTTCAGCAGATCGACGATCTGCTGCGACTGCGGACCGGCGACAACAACGACCGGCGTCACGTCCGACGGCTTGCCGCGGAACGCGATGCCTAGTCCGAACGCCAGCAGCAGCGGGAAGATGAACACCCAGAAGATGACTTCGGGCTCGCGCCACAGCTCTTTCATGCGCGCGATGAGCAATTGCGTGTAGCCAGCCCAGCGCGGATTGGTGACCACGGTTTCGGGTGGCTTCGTTGCAGTTGGCCTGGTTTCACTGGGCTTCGCGGCGATCTCTTGAGGCGCGTTGTTCATTACGTCTCCCTCAGGTGGCGTCCCGTCAGGTAAACGAAGACGTCTTCGAGGCTCGCCTGTCGCGTGGTCAGATGCACGAGTTGCGAGCCTTGTTTCTGCACCGCCGCCAGCAGCGCGGGGATCGTCTCATGCGGCTCGTTGACCTGGAGGCAAACGAATCCGTCGTCGGAACGCACCGACTGCACGCCCGGTAGTTTGTCCCAGGCTGTGTGATCGCCCGCGCCATTTGCGTCGGCCAGGGCGAACTCGACGACGTGATGTCCGGTGAGCCGCGAGATCAGCTCGGCAGGGCTTCCCTCGGCGATGATCTGGCCGTGGTCGATGATGGCAAGGCGGTCGCAGAGCCGCTCGGCTTCGTCCATGTAATGCGTCGTCAGCAGGATCGTGCCGCCGCGCTGCTGAAACTGGCGCACGATGTCCCAAAGCTGGCGGCGGCTTTGCGGATCGAGCCCCGTCGTCGGCTCGTCGAGAGACAAGATTTTCGGATTGCCGACCAGCGCGGTCGCGACGGCGAGCCGCTGACGCTGACCGCCCGAAAGCTTGCCGACCCACGCGTCGGCCTTCTCCACCAGCGCGAGTTCTTCGAGCACGTCTTCCACCGGATGCGGATAGCGATAGAAGCTGGCGAACAGCTTCAGCGTCTCGCGCACCGTGAGCTTTTCCGAAAGCCGCGTCTCCTGCAACGAGATGCCGAGCCATTCGCGCAACTCGCGCTCGTGGCCGGGCCACGTCATGCCGAGTATCTCGACCTTGCCGACCGTAGGCGGCAGCAGTCCTTCGAGAATCTCGATGGTCGTGGTCTTGCCCGCGCCGTTTGGCCCGAGCAGCCCGAAACACTCCCCTGCACTGATGGTGAGGTCCAGCCCGCGCACGGCTTCAACCTTGCCGTCGTAAGTCTTGCGCAGACCCTCACAGCGAATGGCAACGTCCATAGGGAGATGATAAAGGATGGGGGTATGCTACGGCGTTACCGTTCGGTGAATCTCGCCGCTGGCACTGAAAAAGCGGGACAGAGTTAGCTGTTAGTTAATTAGCTCTTAGCCGTTAGTAAAGCAGTGGTAGCGTAGGTACAGGCTTTCTCAGTAGACAACTGCTACTGCGAACTGATTGCTGAGTTCGCCCCGCTCTGAATAGCGGTTTCCGCCGCCGACACCTCGAGTTCCGGAAACTCCTCGCGAATCATCGCGAGCAACTGCGCGTCTTCGACGGCTTTCACGTGATCGGCTACGTGAATGAAGCGGCGATAGAGACGGTCAAGGTCGCGGCGTTCAAGCTGGAAGCCGAGTTGTTCTAGACGCTTGCCTAGCGCGTGGCGGCCCGAATGGCGGCCCAGTACGAGTTTGCTGTCGGGTACGCCGACCGACTTGGGAGTGATGATCTCGTAGGTCAGCGGGTTCTTGAGCATGCCGTCTTGATGGATGCCGGCTTCGTGGGCGAAGGCGTTGCGTCCGACGATGGCCTTGTTGGGCTGAACGGCGACACCGGTAAGTTCGGTCAGCAATTGGCTGCTGCCGAAAAGATGTTCGCTATTGACGCTGGTGTCGAAAGGCAGAGCGTCGGCGCGGACCCGCATGACCATGACGAGTTCTTCGAGCGAAGCGTTTCCGGCGCGCTCACCGATACCGTTGATGGTGCATTCGACCTGGCGCGCTCCGGCCTCGATGGCCGCGATGGAGTTGGCGACGGCGAGTCCGAGATCGTTGTGACAGTGGGTGGAAATCACCACCTGCTCGGATTTCATCCGGTCGCAGACGGCACCGATCACCCGCGTGATGTCGCGAGGGACCATGTATCCGACGGTGTCCGGCAGATTGACGACCGACGCTCCGGCTTCGACGACGGCTTCGGTCATCTCGCAGAGGAACTCGACTTCGGTGCGGGTCGCGTCCTCGCAGGAGAACTCGACGTTCTTCGACAACGCGTAGGCCATCCGCACGGATTCGACCGCGCGCCGCAGCGCCTCCTCGCGGCTCATCTTGAGCTTGTAGTGGAGATGAATGTCAGAGGTCGCGATGAAAACGTGCAGCTTCGGACGCGCTGCGCCCTTGACGGCGTTCCATGCGCACTCGATGTCGCGCTCGCCGCAGCGGGCGAGGGCCGCAATTTCCGGCCGCTTGACCTTATCGGCAATCGCTTGAATGGAGTCGAAGTCGCCTTCGGAGGCGATGGGAAAGCCGGCCTCGATGATGTCCACGCCGAGGAGTTCTAGCTGAAGCGCCATCCGTAGTTTTTCGTCCAGGTTCATGCTGCAACCTGGGGACTGTTCGCCGTCGCGAAGAGTTGTGTCGAAAATAGCTACGTGTTCGCGCTTCATTACTGACGCTCCTTTCCGAAGACTGGTTCGGATGCTTCAGGATGGCGCATGGGTTCTGATAACGCAAAGTGATATTTCAGCTTGTACGGATAATGATTTTTTATGCCTAATAGTGCAACTGCACGCCGAAAACCTAACAACGCCGGGCGGCGGACTTAGGATAAGCTTTGATCATGACTGCGCCGGCCGCGAAGCTTTCCGCAAAACCCAGACTCGCTTACATCGACTGGATGCGCGGGCTTGCCTGTGTGCTGATGTTCCAGACGCACGCCTACGACGCGTGGCTCGGCGAACCGGCGCGCAAGACCACCTTCTTCATGTACTCGCAAATTCTCGGGACGTTTCCGGCACCGCTCTTTCTGTTCCTTGCCGGCATTTCGTTTGCGCTGGTAACGGACAAGCTGCGTCGCCGTGGAACTGATCCCGACGAGATCGCGCGGACAACGATCCGGCGTGGCGCGGAAATCTTCGGACTCGGCCTCCTGTTCCGCCTGCAACAATTTCTGTTCAGCGCGCCCTGGGCGCACTGGACCGACCTGCTGCGCGTGGACATCCTGAACACGATCGGCGTGTCCATGATGCTGATGGGCGCGGCGTGCCGTCTGACGGCGGGGAGCAGTTCCCACGTTAGCTTCGCGAACGTGGGGGATTCGAAGCGCCAGCGAGTGCAGACGATCCTGACGGCGATTGCGATTGCGCTGGCAATCTCGCTGCTGACACCCCCGCTATGGACGACGTGGCGTCCGAGGTGGCTGCCGTGGCCGCTTGAGTCGTACATAAACGGGATACACACATATAAAGAGCCGACCGGCTGGCTCTTCCCTGTCTTCCCGTGGACGGGATTCGCCTTCATTGGACTCGCGATCGGCTTCCTGCTGCTGAGCGATTGGGCACGGCGCAGAGAGGCTCTGAGCGTCGCCATTGTTGGCGTCGGCGGCGCTATTGTCGTCGAATTCGCCCGCTGGCTCACGCTCCAACCCAACCGTCTTTATGCCGTGGACGACTACTGGCGGACGAGTCCGAGTTTCTTCCTGGTGCGCGTCGGCATGTTGCTGGTGATCCTGCTCGGCTCCTATGCGTGGTGCCGCTGGGGCCTGGCGCAATGGGGATTCAGCCCCGTTATCCAACTGGGACAGGCTTCGCTGCTGGTGTACTGGGTACACATCGAACTGGTTTACGGCAGGCTGTCGATCCTGCCGAAGAAGGCGGAGACGATCACTGTGGCCTCCGCCGCGCTGCTGCTGATTACGGTGCTGATGATCCTGTTGGCTGCCCTGCGCACGCGGACGAAAGGCCATGCGGCAGAAATTTGGGCATCGCTGCGGCAAGCGCTGCGGCCGAGCTTTGAGCCCCCTCCCCCTGCGTGAAAAATTGTAAGTCTTGCAAATAAAAGAGTTATTGAATCAGCTTAACGAGGCTAAGCGTAAGTCATTGATTGTAGGATATTTACGCAATCAGATTACCGTAGTAACCTGATTCCCTCACATCCATCTACTTACATTTTAGCAATTTGCGCGGGGGAAACCGACAGGGACAGCATGATTATATTTTCTTGCGAATCAGCAACTTACGATTGATTTGAGCACCGAAGGGGGTTGACATCTCGAAAACTCGAGGCACGGTCAAGAAGCGAAGTTACAAAAGCGGAAGGATAATTAGCAATTAGCTGGTTAGTTCGCCAGCCGTTAGTGAGGCGAAAACAATCAGCCATTCGCTTTCAGTGGGTGTGTTCGCTGGGAGACAAGAAAGCGGAACGATAATTAGCCATTAGCTGGTTAGTTCGCCAGCCGTTAGTGAAAAGCGAAATAATCTGTCCACCATCGTGCGCTCAGTTCGGTGTGACAGCCTTCTTAACAACAGGACTATTGAGGTAATCCGGGCGGTGGTGGTGGAGCAGAAGGGACGAGCCACTCTTGCGCTCGCCCCTAATCCCTAGCCCCTAGCCCCTGTTTCTACAGAGCTGCGGCTCCGCGTTGATCGTTGCGGATGCGGATGGCTTCGTCGACCTTCGACAGGAAGATTTTGCCGTCGCCGATCTTGCCGCTGCGGGCGGTGTTCATAATCGCCTGGACAGCCTGTTCCACTAGCTCGTCGGGCAGGACCATCTCGACTTTTACTTTTGGCAGGAGATCGACCGTGTATTCCCGTCCGCGATAGATCTCGGTATGGCCCTTCTGGCGTCCGTGGCCGCGCACGTCGGTTACGGTCATGCCATCGACTCCGACTTCGAGAAGGGCGTCTTTGACTGCGTCGAATTTTGAAGGCTGGATAATCGCTTCAAGTTTTGTCATATGTATGTCTCGCGCTAGTGATCGAAGACGGAGAGTACCACGCTTTAGCGCAGCATGGAACAGTCTCCGGCGTCACTACGACATCGACGCCTCCCAATAGTAACCTTCCTCGCCATGCTGCGAAAGGTCGAGGCCTTCCATCTCGTCCTCGGTCGAGACGCGCAATCCGATAACGACATCGACGAACTTGAGAATCGCAAGCGTTCCGACGATGGCCAGCAACCACGCGATGGCGATGCCGACGAACTGATTGAGCACCTGGTGGTAGTTGCCTTCGATCATGCCGAGTGCGAGCGCGCTGCCGTGCGCGTCCTTGAGAATGGGATTGATGGCGCTGGAGGCGAAGACTCCGGTGAGGATCGCGCCAAGCGTTCCTCCCGCGCCGTGAACGCCAAAGGCGTCGAGCGAATCGTCGTAGCCGAAGCGCGCCTTGACCTTCGCGACCATGAAGTAGCAGAAACCGCCCGCAGCCAATCCGATCAGGATTCCCGACATCGGTCCGACAAAGCCCGAGGCCGGAGTGATCGCGACCAGTCCGGCGACGGCGCCCGAGATTGCACCCAGCACGCTGGGTTTACCGCTGCGCAACCACTCAGCCGCGCTCCAGCCAACGACGCCAGCGGCGGCCGCAAAATGCGTGGCAACGAAAGCGCTTGTTGCAAGGCTGCTCGCACCCAACGCGCTGCCGGCATTGAAGCCGAACCAGCCCACCCACAGAAGCGCAGCGCCGATGAAGCTCAGCACCACGCTGTGGGGAGGCATGAGTTCTTTGGGGTATCCGATGCGCTTGCCGAGATACCAGGCGCAAACCAGTGCCGAAACGCCTGAGGTGACGTGAACCACCGTTCCGCCCGCAAAATCAAGGCACGGGAACCTGCCGCCCAGCGATGCGTTGAGCAGTCCGCCCTTGCCCCACACCATGTGCGCCATCGGGCTATAAACAACGAGGGACCACAACACCATGAAGAGCGCCATGGCGCTGAACTTCATGCGCTCGGCAAAGGCTCCGGTGATCAGCGCGGGCGTGATGATCGCGAACATCAGTTGATACACCATGAAGGTCTGGTGCGGAATGGTGGGCGCGTAATCGGGCTCGGGCGCAGATCCCACACCGTGCAGGAAAATGTGGTGAACGCTGCCGATGAAGCTGTTGCCGGGTCCGAACGCAAGGCTATAGCCGATGATGCCCCACAGCACGGTGACAATCGCCATCATGGCGAAGCTCTGCATCATGACCGAGAGCACGTTCTTTTTTCGCACCAGTCCGCCGTAGAAGAGCGCCAAGCCGGGGCCGGTCATCATCAGCACCAGCGCCGCGCTGGTCAGCATCCAGGCGTTGTCGCCGGAACTCTTGGCGTCGGCGATTTGGGCTTCCAGCTTGGCAATGCGGTCGACTTCCAGGTTGGGAGCGACGAAGAAAGCGCTTGTCGCAGGTCTGGCAGCGATCGAAGTTGCCGGAGCAACGGTCTGCGCCACAACAGGCGCAACGACGCTCACGAGGACCAGTGAGAGCAACAGAAGTTTCAGCAGATGACTCCGCATAGTATCTCCACGACCCTGCGCACGAACTTGTTCAAGACCTGATTGCATGGGCCTTGATCGACCGCCTGGATCGCTCTTGTCTTTGATTTTTTTTGCGAACTTGATCGTTCGTTAGGCGCGGCGCATAAGTCTGCAACCCATGGCTTGCCTTATGCCGTTCCGGACCAGCTCCGGTTCGGCCAAACGACACAACTCGCGTCGATAGCCTTCTTCTACCCCGAATCGCAGTGGGGCAAGAAATACGAAAAAGTTATGCGGGGTATAAGCCGCTTCTATGCCCTCACAGACACAACGGCTTAGCGGCCCAGAACTGGCAAATCGATGTGAGTGATAGAATTTTTCGCTGACAAAATAGAGCAGTTTCCCGGTTTGTTATATGCCTCAGGGGCTAAAGCCCAGAGTGGACGAATGCTTGCAATTGGCACGGCTGAAGCCGTGCCCTACCGCTTCACTGCTCTATCTGGCTCTGCAACGCCTCACGGAGCTTGGACTCTGATTTGGGTCCGAGCTTTTTGCCTTTGCGGGTCAGGTAGAAAACGTCGATGGCCTTCTGACCCTCGGTGTCAATGAGCGCAACCTCGACGTTGCATCCGACTTCGGCCAGGGCCGAGGCGACGGAGTACAGCAAGCCGGGGCGGTCCTGCGACACGAGTTCAAGAATGGTGCTGGTGGCTGAGCTCTCATTGTCGAACCAGACCCGCGTTTCGACTTTCACCTTGGGCGAGGATGTGCGGCGGGTGGCGAGCCTACCGTCGAGCATCGCATCGACGTCGCGTTCGCCCGACACCACTTCGATCATGTGCCGCTTGAAACGATCAAGCTCGGCGGGATTCAGGTCGAGGGTACTGAACAGATCCGAGAAGCGAAACGTGTCCAACACAAGCCCACTCTGGTTTGAGAACGCATCGGCCTTAAGGATGTTCATGCCCCAGGCGGCAATGGCGCCGGTGATGGTCGCAAACAGGCGCGGACGGTCCTGGGTGAAAATCGTAAGTTCGTAGCTGTGGTCGCGCCTGTCCAGGGAGAGGTGGACCGATTCATCGTCGCGTTGGCTCGCGGCATTGAAGTGCGCGGCGATCTGCTCGGGAGTGTGGGTCAGCAGGTAACGAGTGGGGAATCCTTCGAGAAAGCGATTCAGCTCTGGTGCCGCGGCCGGTCCGACGAGAGCGCGGATTCGCTCGACTTGGGCGGCGTGCTGCTCTTCGAAGTGGACACGGTGGCCGTCCACGCTGCGGTTCAGGTGATTGGCCGTTTCCGCGTAGAGCTGCCACAGGGTTTCAGCTTTCCAGGGCGTTAGCGCGTCGGGATTGACCGACTTGATATCGGTCCAGGTAAAGAGCGTGAGCAACTTGAGGTATTCGACGGTGCCGACAGTTTCTGCGAACGAGCGAACCGTCTCAGGATCGAAGATGTCGCGGCGCAAAAGCGTCGCAGACATGACCAGGTGGTTGGCGACCAGAAAACGAACAAGATCTCGGTCGGCAGACGCAAGTTTGAGGCGATCAAGCACCTCGTCGAGAACCTGCAGGCTGCCTTCGACGTGGCTGTCGAGCGGCATTCCCTTTCCTACGTCGTGGAAAAGGAGCGCCAGGTACAGGAGTTCGGGACGCTCGGCTTCGTTGAGAATTTCCAGATATCGCTGGTCGAGCGCAGTGTCATTCCGATTGAGCCGGTGCAGACTGTCGATGGCGGTGAACGAGTGCTCATCGACCGTGTAGCGATGGTAGAAGTCGCGAATCACGAGCGAGTCGATGAGGTGGAATTCCGGGAAGAGCGCGACCAGCACGCCGAGGCGGTGCATGGCGCGAAGCGCATCGGCGGCGTGGGGCAAAACGAGAATCTGCTTCAGACGCGGCCAGTAATCCGCGATGTGGGAAGCGCACCCCTCGGCGACCGGCAAAGCTTCTTGAACGTGGCGGTCGGTCTCGGCGCTGAGCTTGAATCCATGCCGGGCGATGAATTCGAAGAGGCTTAACAGGATATCGGGATCTTTGAGGGCGGCAGTCTGTTTCAGGAAAACGCGCTCCTGAACGACAGAGAAGTTCGCGTTGGAAAGGCGCGATCGCCAGCCGCGAAAGACTGAATACAACGAGGAACGCGATGGCGGGACGTCGTCCAGCACCTGCGCCGCTAACTGATAAATCGACCTCGTGTGGCGAAAGTAGTGACGCATCCAATCGGCGGGGCTCACCGATGTTCCGTGCTCGAAGCCGACGGCGGAATTCGCCGCTTCGTCGTGAAGTTCGTAGGTGAGCGTGTTATTGTCGCGGCCCTGGCGATAGTGCAGGAAGCAGCGCGTGGCGGCAAGAAACGCGAAGGCTCGCGCAATTTCGTCCGCAGACGAGACGGGCACGGATTCGCTGACGCCCGGAAACTTGTGACGTTTTTCGAGCGCGGTGATTAACTCGAGCCAGCAGATGACGTTGTAGTCGCGGATGCCGCCCGGTCCCTCTTTGACATTAGGCTCGAGATGAGAAATCGTTCGACCGAATTTGTCGTGCCTGCCGCGGGTCAACTCAGAGAGATTCTGAACCAGGGGAGCGTTCTCCCGGAGGATCATCTGCGGGATCGTCTGTTCGCGCAGTTTGGCAAACAGGGCGCCGTCGCCTGCAAGATAGCGGCAATCGAGCAAGGAAATATTGAATTCGAGGTTATCGCGATGGAGTTGTCCACACTCCTGCAGGGTGCGGTTCGTTGGGCTGACGCGCACACCGATGTCCCACATCTCACGGCACATCCGCGAAATCGCATCCTTGTGAAGCGGTTCGAGTGCCTTGTCTTCGACCAGGAAGAGCAGGTCGATGTCCGAATTGGGGAACAAGACCTTCCTGCCGTAGCCGCCCAGAGCCGCGAGGCAGAACTGCTTGGGAACACCGCGGTCGCCAGAAACGATGCGCTGAAACAACTCGCGGCAGATAGAGTCCACAAGCGCGGTACGCTCCGACAGAACGGCATTTCCGTTCCCGGAGGTTTCAAAACGCTGGCGGATCTTCGCCGATTCGGAGGCGTAAAGATCGTGGAGATGGGAAGTGGTGGTCGATTGTGACATGAATGCGTGCCCTGCCCTAAGTGTACTCATTCAATAATCCGGCGTGCAGACCTTTAATCGGAAAAGCCATGAACGCGCTGATACCGACCGGGAAAACCCGGTCGGTAATAGATACTTACGCTACTTGTGTACCCACACAACGAAAACCGCGTTGTGTGGGCCACGGTAAGAGACACTTACGCCACCTGCCCGGCAGGTGGCATATTAATTTGGTGCGGACGCGACCTGGGTGCTGGTTGAAGAGGGTTGAGTGATTTCCCAGGCCGCGTGACCGCATATAAGCAGCAACCCTCTGCTGCTTTCGTAAATTGTTAAGCCCCTCTTGTTCGCCCAATTCGGTCCGGGCGCCAGCGCTCCCATCCTGATCGAACTCAGGATGGGAGCACAAGAATCGCGTGCTTACTCGGTTTTATCCAGCGTGTAAACCACGCCAGCGGTGAACGTGTTCTGGTTCTTCAAGGTCGGCGTTGCTGCCGAATGATCGAAGAAGATTGGCTGATTCGACATATCGCGGCGGTACTCCAGTCGCGAGATGATGTGTCCGGCAACCTTGCGTTCGAAGGTACCAGTCACTTCGTTTATGTGCTGCGGTACGCCCGTTGTAACGCCGTCGTGATCCAGGTAGTACTCCTGACGCACCGTAAGAGCGTACTTTGGGTTGGCGACGTAGCGAACATAGTTCGCGATACCGGTCCAATAAACGGATTTGGGGTTCACGGGACTGGTGCACGAGGGTACCGGCGCGGAAATACAGGTGTCACGGCCGTAGTCAACGTTGGTCTGAAGCGTCAGCTTCTTCGTTGCAGCATAGGCAACGGTGGTGTCGCTGACCTGGCGCCAATTGCTGTCGGCAGTTACGGTACCGCCATTGAACGGCGAGTTCTGTTCCGGGCCGAACATGTAATTCTGCGTAACGGTCAGCTTCTTGGTGGGCGTTAATGCCAGCGACACAGCGCCGGTCTTGCCGCTGTTGTTGTCGATGACATTGTTCCAGCCGTTCAGGACGTAGCCAGTGAGGGTAACTTTCGGGCTGAAGGTGTACTTCGCGCGCACTCCGTAGTGATAGAGCGGAATGGCGTAGTCGAACAACAAGCTGCGCGTGTAGTTGAAGTTGTCCTTGGTCGGAATAACCTCGGCGCCCATCGGTGTGACAAACTTACCCACATCAAACTGCATGCCCTTGCCGATCGGAGCGAGGTACGAGAAATACGCTTCCATCAGATACTGGTCCCAGCCCGGTCTGTTGTGCACCGAAGCTACCGGTTCGGAGCTGTTAATCACGTCCATCGCGTGGCCGAAGGCGAGTCCGATGTGGTAGCCCGCGCGGCTGTCCTTATCGACGGGCTTGTCAAGGGCAAGGTTGATCATATTCAGCGCAAAGCCGTTATCGGTACCGTCCCAACTGCGGGCGCCAGAGAGATGGCTCGCCGGCTGACTGAAGTTGACGTTGTAGAAAGTATCGACGAACCCGGTCAAGGTTGCGCCACCGAGCACGTTGGTCAAGCCATCAAGCGGCCCAGCGGGCGGTTTCGCGTCAGTGGCGGGTGTCGCCACCGCTGCGGACGCAACGGGTGCGGGGGCCTGTGCCTTCAGAGCCGCAATCTGCGCCTGCAACTCGGAAATCTGCTTTTCCATCTGCGCCAAACGGTCGGCGGTGTCTGGAGTTGTCTGTGCCAAAGCCAGGGGACCAATCGAACACGCCAAAAAGAAGGCGAGTGTGACAAAAGTTGCTAAGCGTAATTTGCTCATGGAAAACTGTCCTGCTTTCTCTCCAAAAGATCTCGATGGCGATTTCGCCACTTGCGGAATCGCAACCAGCAAACGCAGAGTAGTTCGAAGAAGCTGTCCCGTCTAACTCATTGTTTCGTTCATGAACATCCAAAAATCCTTTAAAAAATGCGATTTATGGCGGGAATAAGCGAGGTTTATGTCTTTGTACGATGTAACTCCGGAGAAAGTGACGATTTCGGATGAGACCGTTTCGGCTCGCGACGATGATGAACATTGGAGTACGTAGCTGTTTTAGTCTTGCGAAAGTTGGCTTCTCAGGCGTCTCACATACGGGATCGCGCGTCCGGCATTTGGTGCCCAGGAAGCGCGGCGCGGCTCTTTCGCGGAGCATGCACATCGAGAATTTCGATGAGTCAAAGTGAAAATTGTCCGCCCCGATGGGTGAGAACTAAGCCTAGACTTGTGTAGGTTCGTTTGGGCGCGCTCTCGTTATTAGCGATGATTTGAGTTTCCGCAGCGGATTACTTATAAGCGATGCTAATGCAAGCGCAGGTAGTATAAAAACGGCTTATTGACTTGGGCCAGCAGTTTGAACTAAAGTACCTCAGCTCTTATGTTGAATCTTGGCCAGACTTTCCGCCGCACTGCCGTACGCACCTCAACGGGCGTGCTAGTCACCGGCGTACGCGTACGAATCACCGTAGTACTCCCGGTAAGGAAGGCGGGTTGAGTCGCTGAGATCAAAAGCCACCCAACCCACCGCCGAGGCGAGTGGGTTTTTTAGTTTCGAGGGCCCCCGCAGCAATCAGTCGTAGCGAAGAGAAGCAACAATGAAGAGTTTTACGGCACGAGAAATCGAGGTGCAGGCATGAGCGCCCCCGGCAAACGCAACAGTGGCGCGATTACCGATGGGCCGAACCGCGCTCCCGCACGCGCCATGCTGAAGGCCGTCGGCTTCACCGACGAAGATCTAGCGCGCCCACTGATCGGCGTCGCCAATACATGGATCGAGATCGGTCCATGCAACTACCACCTGCGCGAGGTTGCCGAGCACGTGAAAGCCGGCATTCGCAAAGCCGGTGGCACGCCGATGGAGTTCAATACCGTCTCGATCTCCGACGGAATCACGATGGGCAGCGAGGGGATGCGCGCCTCACTGGTCAGCCGCGAAGTGATTGCCGATTCCATCGAACTCGTCGCGCGTGGGAATCTGTTCGACGGCCTCATCGTGCTGGTCGGGTGCGACAAGACCATCCCGGGCGGCGTCATGGCGCTGGCCCGTCTCGATATTCCGGGGCTGATTCTCTATGGCGGGTCCATCGCTCCGGGAAAGTTCTGCGGGCAGAATGTCACCGTGCAGGAAGTGTTCGAAGCCGTCGGCGCACATGCCAGCGGCCGGATGTCCGACGCTCAACTGCGCGACATCGAGGACCATGCATGCCCCGGCGTCGGTGCCTGCGGCGGTCAGTTCACGGCGAACACGATGGCGACCGCCTGCGAGTTCCTCGGGATTGCGCCGATGAACCTGTCGAGCGTGCCTGCCACCAACCCCGACAAAGGCAGCGCCTCGGAGTATGCGGGCGCGATGCTGATGGAGTTGGTCCGCAACGACATTCGTCCTCGCCAGATCATTACCCGCGACGCCATCGAAAACGCGATTGCCAGCGTCGCCGCCACGGGCGGTTCGACCAACGCTGTACTGCATCTTCTCGCCATCGCGCACGAAGCCGGCATTCCCTTCAACATCGACGACTTCGACAAGGTCAGCCAGCGCACTCCGATCATTTGCGATCTGAAACCCGCCGGACGCTTTGTTGCGACCGATCTCTTCCGCGTGGGCGGAACGCCGCTGGTCGCGCAACGGCTGAAGCAAGGCAATCTGCTGCACGCGAACGCTCAGACCGTCTCGGGCAAAACCATCGGCGAGATCGCAGACGAAGCGAAGGAAGAATCAGGACAGGAAGTGGTGCGCCCGCTCGACAAGCCAGTGAAGCCGCAGGGCGGCCTGGTGATTCTCAGGGGCAATCTGGCACCGGAGGGCTGCGTGCTCAAAGTTGTCGGACTTAAGACGACTGACTTCCGTGGCCCCGCGCGCGTTTTCGACGGCGAAGAGGCTGCGTTTCAAGCAGTGCAGGAACACCGGATCAAGGCCGGCGATGTTGTCGTGATCCGCAACGAGGGGCCGAGCGGGGGGCCGGGTATGCGTGAGATGCTGGCCGTGACGGCGGCAATCATGGGTGCGGGGCTGGGCGATTCGGTTGCGCTTATGACTGACGGGCGCTTCTCCGGCGCGACTCATGGACTCATGGCGGGGCACGTCGCTCCGGAGGCCGCGCACCGTGGGCCAATCGCGGCTCTGCGCGATGGCGACATGATCGTCTACGACGTGGAGAGGCGCGAACTGCGGGTCGAGTTGACAGACGAAGAAATCAAGGCGCGACTCGCGAAATGGATGGCTCCCGAGCCGCGCTACAAATCCGGAGTTCTCGGCAAGTACGCGCGACACGTTTCGTCGGCTTCACTGGGCGCGGTGACGGACTAGTTTGCAGTGGCGAGTGGTTAGTGGCGAGTGGCGAGACCCACGTTAGCCCTCTCCGCCCAGCGGAGCGGGCGGAACGTGGGGCACCATCGGTGAGACATCCGGGGTAGAAATCGTGGAATGCATCAGCGTTCCACTGAGAAGGAAGTTATGAAGAAAACTGGGGCAGAAATCATCTGGGAGTGTCTGGTGCGCGAAGGCGTTACGACCGCGTTCGGCTATCCGGGCGGCGCGATCCTTCCCACCTACGACGCGATTTGGAAATATCCCACCATTCACCACGTTCTGACGCGTCACGAACAGGGCGCAACGCACATGGCGGACGGCTACGCGCGGGCCAGCGGCAGGGTAGGCGTGGCCATCGCCACGTCGGGCCCGGGCGCGACTAACATGGTGACCGGCATTGCGACCGCGATGCTCGACTCTTCCCCGATCGTATGCGTTACCGGACAGGTCCACAGCAAGCTAATAGGGCTGGATGCGTTTCAGGAGATCGATATCACCGGCATCACGCTTCCGATCACGAAACACAATTCGCTTGTGACGCGCGCGGAAGACATCGCCCGCACGATGCGCGAGGCGTTTTACATTGCGCGCTCGGGACGTCCTGGCCCGGTGCTGGTGGACATCACGAAGGACGCGCAGCAGGCCTCGTGCGAGTTCGATTGGGACACGGCCACACCGCAGCTTCCGGGTTATCGTCCGCCGCTGCATTGTGACCCTTGCGATCTGGCCCGCGCCGTCGAACTGATCAACAGCGCCAAGCGTCCGGTAATTTTGGCCGGCCAGGGAATTCTCTTCTCGGGCGCGATGAACGAAGTCCGGCAACTGGCGGAAACCGGCAACATTCCGATTGCGGTGACGTTGCTGGGAATTGGGGCGGTCCCGGCCATGCACCCGTTGAACCTCGGCATGATGGGCATGCACGGCGAGGCGTGGGTCAATCACGCGATTCAGGAAGCAGACCTGCTGATCGCGCTCGGCATGCGGTTCGACGATCGCGTGACCGGCAATCCGGCGAACTATGCGCCCAAGGCCAAGAAGATCCATATCGAACTCGACCGCGCCGAGATCGGCAAGGTGATCAAGGTCGATGTGCCGCTTGTCGGAGACCTGCGCCACGTGCTGGAGTCGCTGCTGCCGAGCGTCGAGCGCGGCGATCGCTCGGAGTGGCACACCCACATCGACGAACTCAAGGGCGACTCGGCCGTTCGCGACATTCAGAACCTGCCAGACAACGGCAAGCTCTATGCCGCGCACGCCATTCACGATCTGTGGCGTGAGACCTGTGGCGACGCCATTGTCGTCACTGACGTGGGCCAGCATCAGATGTGGGGCGCGCAGTACTATAAACATGAGTGCCCGCGCACGAGTATTACGTCGGGCGGGCTGGGCACGATGGGATTTGCGCTTCCGGCGGCGATCGGCGCGAAATTCGCCCGGCCGGACTCGGAAGTCTGGGTGCTCGCCGGTGATGGTGGCTTCCAGATGACGAACTGTGAGCTCGCCACGATTGTGCAGGAACAGCTCGACGTTAAAATTGCCGTAATCAACAACGGTTATCTTGGGATGGTGCGGCAGTGGCAGGAGTTCTTTTATGACCGCCGCTATAACGCCACGCCGCTGGTGAGTCCGGACTTCGTGAAGCTGGCCGAGGCCCACGGCATCAGGGGCATCAATGTCGGCAGCCGTTCGCAGGTGGTGCCCGCAGTGCAGGAAGCGCGCGAGCATCGTGGTCCCTGCCTGATCAATTTTCACGTCGAGAAGGAGGACACCGTTTATCCGATGGTGCCCGCCGGAGCCGACTTGCACGAAATGATTCGTCGTCCTGGATCGGCATTCGACGACGCGATGGGGAAGTGAGGAAACATATGGCCTCTCAGACGTTTGTTGTTTATGTTGAAAATAAGCCGGGCGTGTTGAACCGGGTTGCGTCGCTGTTCCGGCGGCGCGCGTTCAACATCGAGTCGCTCACTGTCGGACACACCGAGCGGGCGGACGTTTCGCGCATGACCATCGTCGCCGACACGGACGCGCAGGGCGCGCAGCGGATGGAAGCGCATCTTTACAAGTTGCTGAACGTGCTGCACGTGCATAACGTGACCAGCGTGCCATCCATCTTTCGCGAGATGGCGATGGTGAAAGTTTCCACCACTCAGGAATCGCGGTCGCACGTGTTGCAACTCGCAGCCACGTTTCGGGCGCGCGTGGTTGACGTGGCGCCAGATTCCATCGTGATCGAGATTACCGGCGCCGAAGATAAAATCGACGGCATGCTCGACGTTTTGCAACCCTACGGCATCGTGGAAATGGTCCGCACCGGACGCGTCGCGATGTCCAGAGGATCGAAGGCGGCGCAAGTGGCGCAGCCTCCGGAAGAAGTTTTTGTTTACGGCGATGACGTCTACTTGGCGTGATTTGCCCCGACTAGCAACGAATAATTAAGGAGACACACAAAATCATGGCCAAGATGTACTACGACAATTCCGCCGACCTCGCACTCATACAGGGCAAGAAGGTCGCAATCATCGGTTACGGATCGCAGGGACACGCGCACGCGCTGAACCTGAAAGACAGTGGCGTTGACGTTCGCGTCGGACTGCACGACACGAGCCGCTCCAAGGAAAAAGCCAAGGCCGACGGACTGACCGTGCTGCCGGTAGCCGAAGCCGCCGCATGGGCCGACGTCATCATGATCCTGGTGCCGGACACGAAGCAGGCCGCCGTTTACAAGAACTGCATCTCGCCCAACCTGAAGGCGGGCAAGATGCTGATGTTCGCCCACGGTTTCAACATTCGCTTCGAGACCATCAAGCCTCCCGCCGACGTTGACGTGACGATGGTCGCGCCGAAGTCCCCCGGTCACCGCGTTCGCGAAGTCTATACCGAAGGCGGCGGCACACCGGCGATTGTCGCCGTGCATCAAGACGCAACCGGACAGGCCAAGGCTCTCGCTCTTTCTTACGCGAAGGCACTGGGCACGACGCGCGCCGGAGTCATCGAAACCACGTTCACCGAGGAAACCGAAACCGATCTGTTCGGCGAACAGGCTGTCCTGTGCGGCGGAGCGTCGGCGCTGGTGAAGGCCGGATTCGACACGCTGGTCGAGGCCGGTTATCAGCCCGAGATCGCCTACTTCGAGTGCCTGCACGAACTGAAGCTGATCGTCGATCTGATGTACCGCGGCGGACTCAACTACATGCGCTACTCGGTCAGCGACACGGCTGAGTACGGCGACTACACGGGCGGACCGAGGGTGATCAACGACGAGTCCCGCGCGGCGATGAAGAAGATGCTCAAGGAAATCCAGGACGGCACCTTCGCCAAGAACTGGATCGCCGAGAACGAAACCGGGCGTGGCAACTTCAAGGCAATGCGCGCCAAAGAGTCGGACTCGAAACTCGAGCAAGTCGGCGCCAAGCTGCGCGAGATGATGCCGTTCCTGAATCCGGTCAGCGTTCGTCCGGATGCGCAGGAGTAGGAAAAAACAGTGGCTAGTGGTTAGTGGTTAGTGGTCGGCATGGCGGTTACCGCTGTGCCGATTTTTTTGTCGGGTACCCCTCCCATGCGGAAAAATCGTAAGTGTTTGTTTTTAAGATACTTAGCTTCATTGTCTAAAATTAGACACAATCTAAGTGGCAGAAACAAAGAACCACTACATCCATTATGACAAGTTTCGCGGGGGAAACCGACAGGGATGGAGGCAAAATATCTATTTTGTTTTCAGGCAGTTAGGAGTAAATAGGTGAGTGGAGGGTCTTGACAAGGGTTAGCGGTGGTGGCTGTTTCGGGACATTGGACGGAATGGATTATTCTGCTCAATGTGCTAACACATGCCTGTCGCATCTTTCATCATAGGAGTTTGTAAGTGCTTGGGAAGAATCAGGAGGATACGAGTGCGGCGAAGAGAAATTCTCGTTTTGTGCGTGTTGGTCTTAGCGATTCTTCTCTTTCCCAGCAGTGTGTTGGCTCGTCTTGAGCCGCCGGAAGGCACAGAAGACATCCGTTATTTGGCTGAATCCGCTTCGTTCGTGTTTCATGCCCGAGTTGTCAGCTTTGATTCCGTTCGTAAGGAATATGGCGAAGAGGATGGAGTTGCGACCCTAGCGGTTGACCGCTGGTACAAAGGAAAGACACAGCCAGCAACAGTTCGCCTGAAATTCGCATATGCCGGGATGTCGGCTTTCCGCGATGGACATAATTGTGTCGATCTGCACCGCAGTACTTCTTGGCTGATATTTGCGAACCAAGGGCCAGACTTCTTCGTGTTTTCCGACGATTGCAAAGGGGGACTGCCCATGTCCTCCATGCTTTCAGAAAACCCGAAGGGTACATGGTTGGAGCGATTGCAGCAGGACCTGATCTTCGGCTTGCAAGATGAAGACCCGGCCTACCGGTTGGCTAACATTGCAAGACTTGGCGGACTCAAGCTGCCGTCATCAGCAGCCCCCCTTCATCAATTTATCGAGTACGGAACCGAAGCTGAATCCAAATGGGCGATTTACGCGGCGCTTCGGTCCGGGGACCTGAGTGTTCTGCCGAGAGTGCAGGATATTGTTATTAACATAGATTTGCCCGCCGAGAAACGAAATGCTCAGTCTCAACCGCCGTCGTCACAGGACGCGGCCCCCCGACATTCCAGCGCTTATGGTGATCCAGAGAGCGATATGGCGCTTGAGCTTCAGAAATTGCGCGATCCTCGCGCCGTGCCGACGCTTCTCCGGATACTAGGCTCGGGAAAAACAGATTTTGTGCGAAGCTGTGCATCCTCGGCATTAGCGGAAATCCACGATCCTGGGTCTGCCCGCGCTGTTGCAGAACACTTGGAAGATTCAGACCGCTACGTTCGTTACGATGCGCTTGTCACGTTGATGCGCATAACTCACGAACCCGACTGCACCTTTCCACCCGGCACGAAAGATCCAGACTTCGAAAACTACATCGAGCAATGCGATCGGTGGTGGAAGAGAACCGGAAGCTCACAGCCGTGGCCTCAATTGTAGCTCTTCGATGCCCGCAACATTGGGCGAAGGGCACTACCGCGCCCACAACTACGATTAGCGCACCCTCCCTTCGGGAAGGGTGCGGCACCCCTTGTTTGGGGTTACACCGCGTTTGGGTAATTGTTTGGGTTGATGCCGAGGATAAAAAATTTGAATTTCCGTGTGAGTAGAACGGTAACCATACTTACTGCATGGCAACCGCACGCTGGATAAACGATCGGATCGACGAAGCCGAGGAATGTAAGTCGGCGGTGAACGAGATTCGCTGCGTTGAGAAAGAGCGCAGCCGCGTTGACGATCGATATCCGGAGCCGCGCAAGTTGTCCATGGAACCTCCGGTGCCGATGCCTACGTGTGAGTAGTTTTCAGCCAGATGCGGCGGCAAGATGCCGCCGCGACAGCCGGCGGGACGCCGGCGCTCCCAAGACAAACTCCAGTAACTTCCGGTGCAACAACTTTTCGCGATTGCTCCAATAAATAATTGACATGGACCTGCGCCGTCAGGCATATTTATACATCCAACTGTATAATTATTCAGGCCATGTCCAAGCTATCCAGACAAGCGGCAATCCGGCAGGCAGTCACTCGCGGAGCAGTCGCGAGCCAGGACGACTTGCGCCGTCTTCTCTACCGAAGCGGGCACCGGGTGACGCAGGCGACCCTGTCGCGGGACATACATGAGCTTGGGCTGGTTAAGACGTCCGAGGGGTACATGTTCCCCAACGGAAACGAAGACGCGTCGGACCCGTGGCTGCCGTCGGTGGAGCGGCTGATCCGCGAGTTTGTTTATGAAGTGAAAGCTGCGCAGAATCTCGTGGTGGTGAAGACCAGCGCGGGCAGCGCACAGCCGGTGGCGGCCGCGATCGATGCGGAAGAGTGGCCCGAGGCGGTGGGAACAGTGGGCGGCGATGACGTGATCCTGATCGTGGCCCCGGATAACAAGGTCGCGGAACGACTGGTGACACGCATAAAAGGACTACTTGCCTGATGGCTGCAAAAATTCAACCCGCCGTGGTCGGAGCCACGGGTTACGCCGGCTTTGAACTGACACGAATTCTGCTGGGACACGCTCAGGTGCGCAAGCCGTTGTTGCTGAAGCGTGAAGCCGAAGACGCCGCTGCGGTCGATTTCACGGAGTTCTATCCGCAGCTTTCCCATTCGTATGGCGCGCTGCCGGTCGAGAGCTTCTCGTGGGCGAAGCTGAAGCAGGCGGGCGTGGACGTGCTGTTTTTGTGTACGCCGCATGAGGTGTCGCGGGCGTGGGCGCTGGAGGCGGTCGATCAGGGATTGCGCGTCGTGGACCTGAGCGGCGCGTGGAGATTGAAGTGTCCGGAGAACCGGGCGGTTTACAAGTTTGAAGACGCCGATCCGGCGCGCGCGGCGCAACTGGACAACACTGCGGCGTTCGGGATTCCAGAGCTGCACGCGGAAGAGATCAAGTCGGCGCAGGTGGTGGCGAATGCCGGATGCTATGCAACCTCGATCATCCTGGCGTTGGTGCCGTGGGTGCGCGCGGGACTGATCGATGTGGAGCACGGGATCATCAGCGATTCGAAGTCGGGCGTGTCGGGCGCGGGCAAACAGCCTACGGCGAAGACGCATTTCTGCGAGGCGGCGGACAATCTTTCGGCGTACTCCGTGTTTGGGCACAGGCACACGGGCGAGATCCTCGAACAGCTTGGGCTGACGAATGAGCAGTTGCAGTTCACGCCGCACCTGCTGCCGATTCCGCGAGGAATCCTTTCGACGATCTACGTGCGGCTGAAAGAGAAGACGCCAGCGGCCGAGCTGGAACGGTGCTTCCGCGAGTTCTACAAAGGGCAGCCGTGGGTGCGTGTGTTCGGGCAGAAGCTGCCGCAGATCAAGTATTCGGTGAACACGAATTATTGCGACATTGGATTCTCGGTGGCACCGGATGGGCACCGTGCGGTGATCGTGTCGTGTCTGGACAATCTAGTAAAAGGTGCCGCGGGACAGGCTGTGCAGAATATGAACGTGATGTTTGGATGGGACCAGCGGGAGGGCTTGCTATGAAGCTAGTGGTAAAGATTGGCGGAGCCGCGCTCGACAACCGAGAGCTGGTCAAGTGTTTTGCCCAGTCCGTGGCGGGCTTGACCAAGGCCGGCCACAAAGTGGTGGTGGTACACGGCGGCGGTGCGGCCCTGAGCAGGACGATGAAGGAACTTGGCCGCGAGTCGCAGTTCGTCGATGGCCTGCGGGTGACGGATTTGCAGACGCGCGACGTCGCGATCATGGTGCTGGCCGGGCATTTGAACAAGCAACTTGTGGCCGACATCGGGCGCGCCGGACAACCCGCGATCGGGCTGTGTGGCGGCGATCTGCGCATTATTCGCGCTGCGAAGAAGCGCGGGCAGGACCTCGGCTATGTCGGCGAGATCTGTTCGGTTGAGTCGAAGTGGTTTGAAACGATGGCCGAGCAAGGCGCGGTTCCGGTGCTTGCGAGCATTGCGTTGGGCAACGATGGCGAGTACTACAACGTGAACGCGGACTCGGTCGCGTCGGCGTGCGCGGTTGCATGGCAAGCTGACGCACTCATATTTCTGACCGACGTGCCCGGAGTGAAGGGCGCCGATGGCGACGTGATCCGCTGGCTCGACATCAAGAGCATCGACGGAATGATTCAAGAAGCCGTGATCAGCGGCGGCATGCTTCCGAAGCTGGCCGCGTGTACGCTGGCACTGAAGAAGGGCGTGGGACGCGTTCGCATTATGCCGGCAACAAGCGTGGATGCGCTGCCGGGATTTTTTACGCACCGCATTGATAGCGGAACAGAGGTGATTGTCCAGTGACAATGAGTTTAGAAAACGTGATGCAGCAGGAAGCGGCGCTGCTGCTGCCGACATACGAGCGGTTCCCGATTCTGTTTGAACGCGGCGAAGGCGTACACCTCTACGACGTGAACGGCAAGGCGTACCTGGATTTCCTGAGCGGGATTGGAGTGAATGCGTTGGGGTACGCGCATCCGGAAATTCAGAAAACGATTTGCGAGCAGTCGGCGAAGCTGATCCATATATCGAATTTGTTTTATCACCCGTACCAGGCGAAGCTGGCGGCGATGCTGACGAAGATTTCCGGGCTGGACCGCGCGTTTTTCTCCAATAGCGGGACGGAAGCGTGGGAAGGCGCGTTGAAGCTGGCGCGCGCGTATGCGAAGCACGTGAATGCCAACGGCGCGGAACCGAAGTGGCGCTTTCTGATGATGCACAACTCGTTCCACGGGCGCACATACGGCGCGCTTTCGACGACGGGTCAGCAGAAGTACCAGGCGCCGTTTGCGCCTAATCTGCCGGGCATCGAGTTCGTGACGTTCAACGACGTGGCCGATCTGAAGAGCAAGTTCGACGACACGGTGTGCGCGATCGGACTTGAGGCGATTCAGGGCGAGGGCGGAATTCAGGTCATCACGGAAGAGTTCATCAGCACGGCGCGCGAGTTGACGAAGAAATCCGGCGCACTGCTGATCATCGACGAGATACAGGCAGGACTGGGGCGGACCGGAAAGTATTTCGCGTTCCAGAATTTTTCGGTGAAGCCGGACATTGTGACCGTCGCGAAGCCACTGGCGGGTGGGCTGCCGCTGGGCGCGATTCTGATGAGCAACGAAGTGTCGGCGGCGTTTCATCCGGGGATGCACGGCACGACGTTTGGCGGCGGTCCGCTGGCGTGCGCCGTGGGCGTGACGGTGCTGAATGTTCTCGAGCGCGATCACATGCTCGAGCACGTGATCGAAATCGGAAACTACTTTCAGCAGCAACTAAATGCGCTGAAGGCGAAGCACGCGGAGATCGTCACGGTGCGCGGCATGGGATTGATGGTTGCGGCGGAATTGACGTCGGCTGATCTGGCGAAGGCGGCGGTCCGGCAGATGCTTGAAAAAGGAATCATCATCAACCGCACGCACGAAACGGTGCTGCGATTCCTGCCGCCGTTTGTGATTGGCAAAGAGCACGTGGACGAGGTTGTTTCGGCGCTGGGCGAGATTCTGAGCGCGAACGCACAGGCTTAACGGGAGATGGAAATGGGGATGAGTGCCGTGAAGGCAAAAGAACGTACAGGTCGCGACCTGATTTCGATCCAGGATTTTACGCCGCGGGAAATCGCGTCGCTGCTTGAATTGGCGGCGGAGATCAAGGCGCGCCCGCGCGATTTTAGGGACGCGCTTGACGGCAAGCAGATCGTGCTGTTCTTCGAGAAGGACTCGCTGCGCACGCGGATCACGTTCGAGTCGGGCATGAACAGCCTGGGCGGAACGTCGTTTTTTGTGGACCAGACGAAGTCACGGCTGGGCGCGCGCGAACCTCTCGCCGATGTTGCGCACAATCTTGAGCGCTGGGTGGACGGCGTGGTGCTGCGGACGTTCGCGCACGAGACCGTGACGGGAATGGCGGAATACGCGTCGATCCCGGTGATCAATGCGCTGAGCGATCACGAACATCCGTGCCAGGCGCTGGCGGATTTTCTCACGCTGAAAGAGAAGTTCGGCGATCTCTCGAAGGTCAAGCTGGCTTACGTCGGAGACGGCAACAACGTCGCACATTCACTACTGCTTGCGGCCGCGAGTGTTGGAGCGACGATCGCCGTGGCGACGCCTGCGGGTTACGAGCCGAAGAATTCCGTGGTCGCGAATGCGCTGGGGATTGCGGCGCAGACGGGCGCTACTATTGAAGTCTCGCATGATCCGGTCGCGACGGTGACGGGTGCGAATGCGGTTTACACCGATGTGTGGGCCAGCATGGGTCAGGAAGACGAAGCGGCGGAGCGGAAGAGAATATTTGCTCCGTTCCAGGTGAATGAGGAATTGTTCGCGCACGCGGATGCGAATGCGGTATTCATGCACTGCCTGCCCGCGCATCGCGGAGATGAAGTCACGAGCGGCGTGATCGACTCGACGCGCTCGGTAGTTTTCGACGAGGCGGAGAACCGCCTCCATATTCAGA
This sequence comes from uncultured Acidobacteriota bacterium, assembly GCA_963777415.1. Lineage (GTDB taxonomy): Bacteria > Acidobacteriota > Terriglobia > Terriglobales > Acidobacteriaceae > JAEZPW01. Next base: position 345,734 of record CAVZQL010000002.1, on the reverse strand, counting down.
AAGCCATTCTTGTAACGTTGCTGGGCGGCGAATAGCCCGGCCGAGGGAGTTGTAAATGCGTGAGAAAGTTGTACTAGCTTATTCCGGCGGACTCGATACTTCGATTATCATTCCGTGGCTCAAAGAGAACTATGACTGCGACGTGATCGCGTTTGTCGCGGACGTCGGGCAAGGCGACGATTATGAGGCCGTCACCGAGAAGGCGTATAAAACCGGCGCGAGCAAAGTGATCGTCGAGGACCTGCGCGAAGAGTTCGTGAAGGACTACGTCTATGCCGCGATCAAGACCGGCGCGGTGTACGAGCACAAATATCTGCTGGGCACATCGCTGGCGCGTCCGCTCATCGCGAAGTATCAGGTGGAAACCGCCCTGCGCGAAGGCGCAACGGCGGTTTCCCATGGATGCACCGGCAAGGGTAACGACCAGGTGCGCTTCGAGCACGCGTTCCAGGCGCTGGCTCCGCAATTGAAGGTGATCGCGCCGTGGCGGGAGTGGACGCTGGTTTCGCGCGAGGACTGCCTCGATTACGCAGAGGCGCACGGGATTCCGGTGGCGCAGAGCCGCGAGAAGATCCATAGCCGTGACCGCAATCTGCTGCACATCAGCCACGAGGGTGGCGAACTGGAAGATCCGAACAACGCTCCGTTGCCGACGACGTGGCAGTGGACGAAGTCTCCGCAGGAGGCGCCGGATCGCGTCGAAGTCGTAGAGATCGGGTTCGAGCAGGGCGAGGCTGTGTCGGTGAACGGACAGAAACTTGATCCGGTGGCGCTGGTCGATTTGCTGAACGAGATTGGCGCGCGCAACGCTATCGGCCGGGTGGATCTGGTGGAGAACCGCTTCGTCGGCATGAAGTCGCGCGGATGCTACGAGACTCCGGGCGGGACGCTGTTGCTGACCGCGCATCGCGAACTCGAGTCGCTGTGTCTGGACCGAGACGTCATGCACTACAAGCAGCACGTCGCGCTGAAGTACGCCGAACTGACATACTTCGGGCTGTGGTTCACGCCGCTGCGCGAGTCGCTGTATGCGTTCGTTGAAGATACGCAGAAGGAAGTGACGGGCACGGTGAAGCTGGGCCTCTACAAGGGGAACATTGACATCGCGGGCCGCAAGTCAGCGAATTCGCTTTACAGCATGGACATCGCGAGCTTCACGATGGGTGAGGCGTACGATCAGAAGGATGCGGCGGGATTCATCCGCATCATGGGGTTGCCGGCACGTTCGCGCGCGCTGCTTCATGCCGAGGTCCTGAAATGAAGATGTGGTCAGGGCGCTTCAGTCAGGCGCTTGATCCGGAGTTCGAGCAGTGGCAGCGGTCGTTTCCGTATGACAAACGATTGCTGCCACAAGAAGTCGCGGCCAGCAAGGCGCACGCGCTTGCGCTGAGGTCCGCGCAGGTGCTGTCGGCGGACGAGTTGGCTTCCGTGCTCGGTGGACTCGATCAGATTCTGCGGGAAGGGATTCCGGCGGTCGATGATCCGGCAATCGAGGACATACACCACTTTGTCGAGAAGCGACTGACCGACATCATTGGCGCGACCGGGCGCAAGTTGCATACTGGGCGCAGCCGCAACGAGCAGATCGCGACCGACCTGCGGCTTTATGTACGCGACCACGTTGACGAGATCCGCGGCCTGATCGCGGAGCTGATCGCGGAAATCGTGATGCGCGCAGAGGAAGCGGAGACGGCGGCGATGCCGTCGTACACGCACATGCAGCGGGCAGAACCTGTATTAGTCGCTCACTGGCTGCTGGCGTATGCGGAGATGCTTTTCCGCGACATGGATCGACTGGCGGACTGCCGCGAGCGTTTGAACGAATGCCCGCTGGGTTCGGCTGCGATAGCCGGAACGATTCTGCCGCTGGACCGGAAGGCCATCGCGACGAATCTTGGATTCGCACGTCCAACGGCGAACAGCATGGACGCGACCAGCGACCGCGATTTCGCCATCGAGTTCGCGCAGGCATTATCAGTATTGGCGATGCACCTGAGCCGCTGGGCGGACGAAATGATTCTGTTCTCGACGCAGGAGTACGGGTTCGTGCAGTTGCCGGAGCAGTACGCGACGGGCAGCAGCGCCATGCCGCAGAAGAAGAATCCGGATGCGCTGGAGCTGATCCGCGGAAAATGCGGGCGCATCGTGGGCCAGGCGACCGCGCTGACGATCACGCTGAAGGGTCTGCCGCTCGCGTACAATAAGGACCTGCAGGAAACGCAACAGCCCGTGTTTGAAGTCGCCGAGCAATCGACGTCGATGCTGCGTGTTGCGGCGGGTTTCATGAAGACCGTCGGATTCAACGTCGATGTGATGCAGCACGCCGCAAGCACCGGCTTTATGAACGCAATGGCCGCCGCGGGATTCCTGTCGAAGCAGGGCGTCCCCTTCCGCGATGCGCACGAGAAGATCGGGGCAGCGGTGCGGCTGTGCGTCGAGAAGAAGTGCGAAATCGAAGATCTATCGCTTGACGATCTAAAGCGATGCGGCATTGATTTCGGCGAAGCGTTTTACTCGTCGTTGAATCTTGATGCTGTTCTTGCATGTCATAACGTAGAGGGCGGAACAGCCCCCGCCGATGTACAGCGGGCGCTTGCGTCGGTGAAGCAGAAGCTCACGAAAGCGAGGATGGCCAACCATGCGCGCGCGTAGAGCATTACTGCCGGACGGCCCGGCCATCGAGCAGCTGATCAGGGTCCATTCAGGAGATGGAACGTTGCTGCCCCGTTCCCTGGCCGACATCAACGAGAACATCCGCGACTTCTACGTGGTCGAGGATGAGGACGGTGTAATCATCGGCTGTGGCGCGCTGCATCTCTACGGCCTGCACTTGGCGGAGATTCGCTCGATCACAGTTCGCGCCGACCTGAACAAGCGTGGGGCAGGAAAGCTGCTGGTTGAGTCGTTGATGTGGGAGGCGGCGCACCAACACGTCAGCGGCGTGTGCCTCTTCACGCGCATTCCAGAATTCTTCGAGAAATTTGGCTTCCGCATGGTGCAGCGCACGTCGCTGCCAGACAAGATCTACAAGGATTGCGTGAACTGCCCGCGACTTCATGCTTGCGACGAATTCGCGATGGTTCGCGGAGAGTTGCCGAAGACTGCAATCCTGGGACCGCGAAGCGTTTCATCGGCAATCCTGCCCGGACAGGCCCGCTCACAATGAACCGACCCAATCTCGATATTCCACAAGGCTTTGTTTTCTCTGCCGTTAAAGCAGGCATCAAGGCAAGCGGCGGACTTGACCTGGCGCTGGTAGAGGCGCCACTGGGCGCGAGCGCCGCTGCGTTGTTCACCAAGAACCGCGTGGTGGCGGCTCCGGTTACGGTTGGCCGCGATCACCTGAAACAGAGTCGCGGCCGCGTACGGGCCGTGATCGTCAATGCCGGCAATGCGAATTGCGCGACCGGTGAGCACGGTTTCAGCGCGGCAAACGATGTCTGTGCGGCATTGGCTCAGTCGCTGAGCGTTGCTCCGGAGTTCATCTTCCCTTCCTCAACTGGAATCATCGGCGTGCCGATGCCGACCGCGAAGCTGATCACGGCGATCCCGCAACTCGTGGCCGAAAAGTCAAACGGCGAGCCGGCGATCTGCAAGTTCTCGCAGGCGATCATGACCACCGATACGCGGCCGAAGTTCGCTTGCGCGAAGTTTGAACGCGGCAAGAAATCGGTCAGGGTGCTCGGCGTTGCCAAAGGCTCGGGGATGATCCACCCAAACCTGGCGACAATGCTGGTTTACATTTTCACCGACATTGAGGCCAAGCCGCCGCAACTGAAAACAGCGTTGCGCGGTTCGTGCGACATCAGTTTCAACCGCATCTCGGTCGATGGCGATACTTCGACGAACGACACCGTGCTGCTGCTTGCTAGCGGCGCGAGCGGCTGCGATGTGAGCGAACCTGGCGTGTCAAAAAAGTTTCTCGAAGCGCTCGAATCGGTGTGTTCGTCACTGGCGGTGCAGATCGTCGCCGACGGCGAAGGCATCAAGCACGTTGTGAACCTGAGCGTCGAAGGCGCGCGCAACGACGCGGACGCCGACAAGATTGCGCGGACGATTGCACACTCGATGCTCTGCAAAACCGCGTGGGCCGGGGCCGATCCGAACTGGGGACGCATACTGGCGGCGGCCGGACGCGCGGGCGTGGTTTTCGATCCGGACCAGGCCGACATCTTTATAGCGGGAAATCAAGTTTGCAGCAAAGGCGGCGCGGTAGCGTTCGACGAGAACGCCACGCACCAGGCGATGCTTCAACCGAAGTACGACATTCGCGTCGGCATTGGCAAAGGGCGCGGAACGGCGCGGGTGCTGACGACCGATTTGACGTCGGAATACGTGCGCATCAACGCGGATTACTCGACGTAATAGTGACGATTTGGCGATTTGGTGAGTGACGAGTGCGATGCATTGCACCGCAGCGCCGACCTCTCCCAGCCGACTTCTCCCTATGCTGATTTGGGCGGGAGCCGTGGTGGTGCGAGCGATGGCGGAGGCAGGGCGCGCCGGACTGGAGTCCGGCGCTACGAATGCGGTTGCCGACCGACGCTACTGGTTAAAGCCGGGGACCTGGTCGAGGGTTTCGTATACGGCGCGCATCTGGCAGAGCAGGCCGAGGCGTGCCCAATAGCGGTGAATGTCTGGATCTTCGTGGGCGGTACGGCGCGCTTCTTCCGAGGCCCAGTAGCGGATATTGACGTAGTGGGGCGTACGCTTGTTCTTGAGCAACTGGTCGCGGCTGTACTTTTTTTCGCCGAGTACCTTGTAGAATTCATGCAGCGTTTGCACGAACTCGTCTTCCCTGCCGTCGTAGGGCTCCATTACCGCGATTGATAGAACTTCCATGGGACGCTGTCTCCTGAGTCCTCGCCGGTTCGAGATACTCTGTTGTAAATAATGTAAAGTCCGAGCGGCCCCGGCGTAAAGGGCCTAGATTACTCACGCACCCTCCCCTGAAGGGAAGGGTGCGGCACCCCTACTTCTGGGTGAGCAGGCTAGCGGTCTGATCCTTATGAACCGGCTTGGCTGGCCCCGCGGGAGAAATCGTGCGGAGCAGCATGACGTTAGTAAAGCCGGGTTTCATGCGGGTGCCGGTGGTGATGCCGATGACATCACCTTCGGCAACGAGGCCGTCGCGCCGCAAGGCGGCTTCGGCGCCGCGGATCATCATCTCGACGGAGTCGCGGTGCTGGTCCATGGCGAAGGGTTTGACACCCCAGTACAAACTTACGCGGCGGCAGATGTGCGGCTCGGCGGCAAAAACGTAGATGGGGCAGGGTGGCCGGTACTTTGAGATGAGGCGGGCCGTGGTGCCGGTTTCGGTGAAGACGACGATGGCACGCATGTTGAGGTCGGTGGCGGCGTGCGCGACGGACTCGCAGACGGTTTCTGCGACGGAAAGCGTCGCTCCCGTGTGGCGGCGCTGAAATGGAAACGCGCGCATGTGGGCTTCGGTTTCGAGGACGATGCGGGACATCATTTCCACGGCTTCGCGCGGATACTTCCCCTTGGCGGTCTCGCCGCTGAGCATTACGGCATCGGTTCCGTCGAAGATGGCGTTGGCCACGTCGCTGGCTTCGGCGCGAGTAGGGCGCGGGTTCTCGATCATGGACTCGAGCATCTGGGTGGCGGTGATGACGGGCTTGCGGAAATTGGAGGCGCGCCGAATGATCTCCTTTTGAATGATGGGGACGCGTTCGGGGGGAAGCTCGACGCCGAGATCTCCGCGGGCGACCATGACGCCGTCGGCAACCTGGAGGATGTCGTCGAGGTGCTCGATGGCCTGGGGCTTTTCGAGCTTGGCGATGACGGGAGTGCAATCGTTGCGGCCGTTGATGAGGCGCTTGATCTCGCGGACGTCGTCGCCGGTGCGGACGAAGGAGAGCGCGATCATGTCCACCTTATGCTCAAGGCCGAACTCAAGATCAACCTTGTCTTTTTCGGTGAGCGAGGGAACGCCGACCGATGCGCCGGGGAGATTGATTCCCTGATGCTCGCCCAACATGCCGCCGTTGATGACTTCGGCTTCGACGTCGTCGCCATTAACCGCGGTGACGTGCAGTTCGATAAGGCCGTCGGAAAGCAGGATGCGCGAGCCGGGGTGGACTTCGCGAGCAAGCGTGGTGAAGGTGGTGCTGATCACCTCGGCTGTGCCGTGGATGTCGCGCGGCGTGATGGTAACGTGTGAGCCTTTGATCAGGGCGACGGGGATGCGGTCCTTGAGGCAGCCGGTGCGAATCTTGGGACCTTGCAGGTCCTGAAGGATGGCGACAATGCGGCCTTCCTCGGCGGCAACGCGGCGAATGCGCTCGATGACGCAAGCGTGTTCGGGGTGGGTGCCGTGGGAAAAGTTGAGGCGGACGACGTCCATGCCGGCGCGCAGAAGTTCGCGAATCGCCTCTTCGGAGTTCGAAGCGGGACCCAGCGTGCAAACGATTCTGGCGCGGCGGGACTGAGAAATTTTAGTTGAATTATCGGGTGCCATTGAATCCATTGTAGCTTAGGGAATGTTCAAGTCCCGTGAACGGAAGGTTTAAAACAATCGCAAAGTTTGGCGGTGGTAGTGGGGCCGGCATGATGGTGACGGTGCAGGCGAAAGCAGGTCCCTCGCTTTGCTCGGGATGACAACATTTGGACGATGATACTAGAAGAAGCCGACTTTTAGCAGCTAGCCGACTTTAGCAGCTAGCTGACTTTAGCCGGGGCGTCGTTGGGGATGGAGGCGGAGGCATCGCCGGTGGTGGCCGCCGATGCCGTACACCGCGCAGCCGACCGCGGATAGAGCAGTGCATTGAATTCGCAACCGATCAGCACGATGCACGAGATAATGTATAGCCAGATAAGCAGCACGATGGCGGTGGCAAGGGAGCCGTAGAGGAGCGAGTAGGCGGCAAAGTGGCTGACATACAATCCAAAGATCATCGTGGCCGGAAACCAAAGCGCGGTGGAGAGCGCGGCTCCGGGCAGCACGGTGTGCCAGCGTAGAGTGCGCGGCACGGCGTTGTGGTAGATCAGAGAAATGACGGCAACGCTGGTGGAACTTGCGATCAGCCAGCGTACGGCTTTCCAAAGAACAAGGATGTACGGGCCGACTTCGTGAGCGGCGCGGTGCATAGCCCAGAGTTCGATCTGGTTGCCGAAGGCAACGAGGGTGGTGGCGAAGGCCAAGGGGATGCCGGCCGCGAAAACGAGAGAGAACGCGATGAGGCGTTCCTTAATGATGCCCCAGGTTTTGGGAAGCTGGTAGGCGTTGCGGAAACCCTCCATCCAGGAAATCATGGCGCCGGAGGCGGCCCAGAGAGTGATGATGGACGTCGTAATGAGGATGCGCACGGGGCGCTCTGTGCCGGTCAGAAAATAACTTTGCGCGGTCTGCGCCGATCCGGGGGGAAGGATGCGTCCGACGGCGTAGGATATTTCGCGGGTGGCGGTGACCGTTTTGTGGAAGGCGGCGAGGACCGAGGCAACCACGAGTAGAGCCGGAAACAAGGTGACGATCGACGAGTAGGCAACACCCTTGGCGACACCAAAGGCGTCGTGGTTAAAGGCTCGCCACACCGAAAGCTGCAAGAGTTTGAAAAACCGCGTTACGATCGCCATAGGTTTCCATCAACGGACAAACCGCGATGGGTCACAATCCATTTTAATCCACACTGAAAGCGGTACTCAGCTTAAAGGTCTGAGTGGGGGATTGCCTATTGATTAGTCAGATGCGCGGGGTTACCTGGGCTCCCAGCACTGGTCCGGGACTCTCAGTTAGTGGAACCAACCCCAGAATTCCCGCCGCTCAGAGGAAAGCCCCGGCAGCGTAGATGCTGACGGGGCTTCGTTCATGTGCCAGATACGGATGTGGTCAACGCTAGTTGAGGATCGCCGCCAAATCCTGCTCGGGAGTGGTGATTGCCATCAGGTTGAACTTCTCCTGCAAAAGCGCAAGCACTGCGGGCGTAATGAATGCAGGCAATGTGGGGCCGATGCGGACGTTCTTGATCCCCAGGTAGAGCAGGGTCAGAAGGATGGCCACGGCTTTCTGCTCGTACCACGAAAGCACCAGCGAAAGCGGCAGATCGTTTACGCCGCAGTTGAACGCGCCCGCCAGCGCCACGGCAATTTGGATAGCGGAGTACGCGTCGTTGCACTGTCCGATATCGAGCAGGCGCGGCAGACCGCCGATGGTTCCGAAGTCGTGCGTGTTGAAGCGGTACTTGCCGCAGGCGAGCGTCATGACCATGCAGTCGCTGGGTACCGCCTTGGCGAAATCGGTGTAGTAATTGCGTCCGCTACGCGCTCCATCGCAGCCGCCGATCAGGAAGAAGTGGCGGATGGCGCCGGACTTTACGGCGTCGATCACAACCGGTGCGGCGCTGAGTACGGCATTGTGCCCGAAGCCGACCAGGATCGTGTCATCGGGGCCGTCTGCTTCGTAACCGGGAGCGGCCAGCGCGGCTTCAATGACCGGGCGGAAGTCGCGCCCGTTGATGTGTTGAACACCTGGCCACGCGGTCGGTCCACAGGTGAAGATTCGGTCCTTATAGCCATTCGGCTGCTGAATGCAGTTGGAGGTCATGAGGATCGCGCCGGGAAACTTGGTGAACTCCGACTTCTGATCCTGCCAGGCGCCGCCGTAATTGCCCGCCAAATGCGAATAGGCTTTCAGCACCGGGTAGCCGTGGGCCGGCAGCATCTCGCCATGGGTATAGATTTGAATGCCGGTTCCGGCAGTCTGATCGAGCAATGCCTTGAGGTCGGCGAGGTCGTGACCGGAAATCAGGATGGCCTTGCCTTTGCGCGGATTCAAGCGCACTGGCGTCGGCACCGGATGGCCAAATGCATCGGTATTTGCCTTGTCCAGCACTTCCATTACGCGCAGGTTGAGCTCGCCGACGCGCATGGCCATGCCGACCAATTGCTCGGTCGTCGGGGCGGGCCAGGTCAGGAAATCGAGGACCTCGTGAACGGTGGCGTAGATCTTGTCGTCGGTGCCGCCCAACTGTTTTGCATGTTCGGCATAGGCGGCAACTCCTTTGATGCCATACAGCACAAGTTCCTGCAGGTTTGCCGTTTCCTTGCCCGCGCTCAGGATGCGCTCCGATATAAGTGGTGCATTGCCTTGACCTTCGACGGTGGGCGCGGGCTGCCAAACGGCTTCGCCAGCGAGTTTTTGAGGCGAGAGGCCCTTGCTAGTACAGGCTTGCGCGTAAAAGCTGCGCGCCTTGTCACGCATCTGCAATGCGGCGGCAATCAAAGCGCCAAGGCGTTGCGGGTCGAAGTTTACGTTGGTCAGGGTGGCAAACAGCGCCTCGATCACGAACAGATCAATTTCCAGGTCGCTTTCGGGACCGCTGGCGCCCACCCGGCGCGCGCGGTGTGCGTACATCGAAATGCCTTTAACCACCTGCAGGAGCGAGTCCTGCAGCGTGGCTGTTGTTTCATCTTTGCCGCAGACACCGAGCGTGACACAGCCCTGTCCTTGCGACGTTTGCTCACATTGATAGCAGAACATGAATAATCAAGCCTCGTAGTAGTTTTAGGAGATCTCAATGCCAGACTACGGGCAGACCGATTCATTGCCTGCGACTTTTGTCACACCTGACGGAATTGGTCTCATCAGGTTGCGTCCGAAGGTGTAATTCGCGAATAGAGAAGGAATGGCGCGACCGATTTCAGAATCGGCGTCTCACCCCTGTTCGCTCTCGGCCTCCACATCGAGCTTCTTCACGTCGGGAACAGTGAGAATGCGCCCGTCGATTTCGATGATCCCTGCCGCTTGAAGCCGGCTCAGGTTGCGAGAAACCAGTTCGCGAACCGTGCCGATCTGAGCGGCCAATTCCTGGTTCGTTGCCGGAAGCTCGATACGAACCCCGCCGCCCTCTGTCTTCTTCCCCGTGTGTGTCAGGCGCAGGAGCAGGGATGCAAGCCGTTGCCGAACCGTGGTAAACGACAGCTCTTCGATGATGGCTACCAGTCCGCGAAGACGGCGTCCCACCACGCGCAACACTTTCAGCGCAACCTGCGGATGCTCAAGGCAGAGCGTCTGAAAATCCTGCTTGCTGACGAATAAAAGTACCGTGTCTTGCACTGCCATGGCCGACGCGGGATATTTTCCTCCATCGAATACAGGCAACTCCGCGATCGAATGGCCCGGCCCGTCCAGTGCCAACACCTGCTCGCGTCCGCTGGCAGAGCTCTTGAATATCTTCACAAACCCGGCCTCAATCACATGCAGTCCGGGGCAGGCATCACCTTCCGAAAAAATCAGTTCGCCTGACGCGTACCGCTTTGCGACCGTGCGCTGGGCGAGGAAGACCAATTCGCTTTCCGTGAGTTCGGCAAAGATCGGTGCTTGCGCCAAAAACGCGGCTCGGTTTCTCTTTTCTTTCACTTCCGCCATGACTTGTATTTTACAGACAGCGAGCACGACATCCCTCCGCCGGTTGCATAAGTGCCCAGCGATGTGTCAGTGAAATCCGGCTGCGCTCGCCCTACCATCTCTGACTGACCAAATTTTCTCGGCACGGCTCAGAACCCGAAGACAATCTGGAAATCGATGCGGCGGTTGGCGGAAGCGGTGTTGTAGGGTCCACCGGCCAGTGCAATCGATTGGCCAAACAGCGGAGAACTCAGATTGCCGATTGGTGGCGCCAGATTGACTCGGTTGAAGATGTTCCGGGCGAAGGCGCTGAACGTAATCGTGTAGCGTCCACTCCCGGTATCGGCGCGCCCGAAAGGTCCGCCGCCTGGTCCGCCGAGGCCGCGGGCACCAAGTCCTCCGGCGGAACCGCCACGCCCGCCCGGTCCATCGCCGCGTGGTCCACCCGTGGGTGATTGTCCGGATGCAAGTACGTCCTTCTTTCCGAAACTAAAGGTCTTGCTCAGTCTGAGATTGGCCGTAAACTGTGCCGGGCCGGTTCCATAGTTCGGCGGAATGATCGTCTGTCCCGGCAGCGGTGCGGTATCAAACGCGCCCCACGGTGTAGTGACCACGCTGGGCCGCGAAAGATCGGTGGCAAATGCCGGCCGGTCGTTGAAGATTGAATCGCCGTTCAAATCGCGGCCGATCGTGATATTAAGCGGTTGGCCCGAAGTGAACAGGACGAACGGGCTCAGACTGACTCCGTGCTTTAACCCAATCGTGCCGGCCAGGAACAGCCGATGTCGCACGTCGAATGCCGCCCTACCGTAGTCGAGCGCGAGATCATAGGGGTTGGCGGGGAAGCTGGAGGCGCCAGCCGTATCGCTGTTCGCGTAATTCAGGGCGTAATAGCCGAACAGCGAAAGCCGGGGGCCGGCACGCAGGTTGAAGTTGGCGATGAGCTGGTTCTGCCGGAATACGCCCGCCGATTCGTACTCATAGACGTTGCCGGCATTGCCCAGCGGCCTTATCGCCGCAATGGGGTCCGCGGGATTGTATGTCCCCGGTAGCGGCGCATTGATGTTCTCCGATAAGAGCTGATGCACGCCACGGGAGTTCAAGTAGGTAAGCGAGACTTTTGCGTTTTTCGAAAGCTGCCGTTCAAGAGAAACTGCGCTCTGCATCACGTAGGGCGCATGAACGTTGCCAGCGATCCGGTAAGTGGTCGGCAGCGACAGCGCACCTTGGAGGGCGTTCGTCGCAGGCACATCCGGGAAGAAACTCGGGTCGGTGACCATGAACTGCTGTTCAGTAGTTCCATTCAGCCGGTCGGCGTTCAGCACCAGATCCTGGGTAAACCGGTCGTAAAAGAAACCGAAGCCCGCGCGAACCACTGTCTTCGGCGCACCTTTGTTCTTGCCCAGACTCCAGGCGATTGCGAGTCGCGGTGCAAGATCGGCGTGATCGGAGATGTCGTTTTGCGTCTCGAATCGCAAGCCGGCGCTGAGGGTCAGGTTGCGACGAATTGTCCAGTCATCCTGCACAAACAACCCGGCGTCCACTAGCGTTACGCTGGCCGTGGGCTGCCCGGTAATGATCGAGAACTGGCTCGCTCCACCCCCGGCGGCGAGAATCTGCTGCGGAGACAATCCCTGCTGTAATCCAAGCTGCGTTGCCTGGTAGGCCTGGAGCGACGTGAAGGTGAAAGTGCCGTTGAAGTTGGCGGTCGAGTCGTCCACCTCGTGCACTGCTCGCAAGCGGCCGCCAAACTTCAGAAAGTGATGACCGAGCGACATCGAGGTTGTGTTCTGCAGTTCGTAGTGGTCCGTGTGGTCGTTGAGCGTGCCGAGGGCATTTCCGCCACCGGTGAATGCGCCCAGCACCGAGATAGTGGGATCTGTATTCTGCGGCGTCTGATCATTGGTGCCGCGGATGAATTGGAAACGCGTCTCGTTGACCGTGCGCGGGCTGATCACCTGGGCGTCGGTCACTTGCAGAGTGTGTTCGGTGGTGTGCAGATTGTAAGCCTGTGTGGCGAGCGAGAGTTGCCCGATGCCGTCGTTCTTTTCATTGTTATCGACGAACTGATAGCGGACGGTCAACGTGTTGTTGGCGCTCAGTTGATAGTCGATGCGGGGGCTGATGTTCGTGCGAACCCTGGGATTGAGAATAGCTTGGCTGAAACGGGATGTATTAAACGAAGGATCGAGCACGAAAGCGTTAATGATTGAGTTGTCGTTGATATCTCGCCGCTGTGCGCTGAAGAAGTAGGAAGCGTTTTTGTTGATTGGTCCGCCAACGCTGGCGTTGAACATTTCGGACTGGTAGCTCGGCTCCTGCGACGTAAACGGACTGCTCGTATTCAGCGCCGAGTTGTTGATGTCGAATAAAGCCTGACCGTGCAGGTGGTCGGTGCCGGGTTTGGTCAGTATTTCGATGCGGCCGTAACCGAGCTTATCGAATTCGGCGGAGAAGGGGTTCTGGTTGATGCGGATTTCGCGAATCGACGACTTCGGAGGAAGTTGTCCGGCGGTAAAGCCGTCGATATAGATTTGGCCGCCGTTGGGTCCCGCGGAAGGCCCGGCAAGTGCCTCCAACTCCGACTGCAGTTCGTCAGGATCATCGGACAGCGCGTCGAGGTCCGTGCCCTTGATCACGATCGTGCTGGCGTTATCGGCGGGGCCGACATCTACATTCGGGCTCTCCGCCTCCACCTGAACCTGTTGCTCCTCGACGGCGATTTCGAGCGGGACGTTCATCAGGTATTTCTGGCCCGCCGCAACACTGACATTAGGATTCACATAATCTGCAAAACCGGTGGCCTGTGCCTTTACGGCGTAATTTCCGGGCGGCAGTCCGGTTATGTCGTACGTGCCCAGGCTATTTGATACTCCATTCCAAGTTTTCCCATTGGTTGAAGCAGAGACGGACGCTCCCGGCACGACCGCACCTGTCGGATCCAGTACCTGGCCTGAGATCGAACCACTCGCTTGCGCATACGCGGCACTACTCAAAGCGATGCAGACCAGAAGAATCGAGAATAGATTGTGTTTGAAAAAGCGGCGCTGCATATATCACCTCATCCTGTGTTCCCATAAGCCGAAACCCAGAAACATTGCTGAGGTGCGTAAAAATCAGTAAAGCTGGTTCAAAGATTTGTAACTGCGGATTAGCGAGTTCGAAAAGAGCGATCAAAACCGACGCCAGGATGCTGGCAGCCTGTTCGATTCGCGATTGCGCAGCAAATTCCTATTGGCGCGCGAGGTTGGCTGTTACCTGCTGTTGAGTGCCGGAGTCGGCATTCACGGTCCCTACCCAGTCCTTGTAGCCGGACAAGACGACCTGCACGGAGTGGGAGCCGGGACGGACGTTGAGTGTGGCCGGTGTGTGTCCAGCGGAAGAGGAGTCGATGAAGATCTCGGCGCCGGGCGGGGTGGAGTCGATGCGGAGCGAAGCGTCTCTGGATGTTGAGGCGTCAAACGATGCGGGAGTGGCCGGTGGTTGCGCGGCTGCGGTAAGTGGAGCGCGGGCTGGCGTGGGCGGCGCGGTGGTTGCGGGAGGCTCCGACGTGTCGCCGTTCACGCTGAGTTTGACGCCGTGAGGCTTGGGTGGATGCTGAGTCCGGTTGATTTCGGTGGAGAACTCAGGCGAGGCGATCATCGAGACGACGATGTACTCGCGCTCCTTATTGTCGGTTTCCGGGATGCGCAGGAGCATCTCGTCCTTTTTCAGGCGGAACTCGGCTTCGTCGCCAACGCGGAGCAGGACGGGGTGCTTCTCCTCTTTGGGCCGGATGCGATAGGTCACGCGATCGGCCTTGAGCACATACTCCTGGCAGAGCAGTTCGCGCGATTTCGTGTGCTGCGCTCCGGTGATGAGCACACCCGCGACCGTCGAGCCGCTCTTCTGCATCGTCCCGCAGGAGATGCTCTGCATTTCGGCAAGGACACCGCGTTCGCGCGTCGGTTCTTTCGCGGAAGCAAGGCCCGACAGCAGGACGAGGCAAAGGACAGGAGAGATCAGCAAGCGCAACATACCTGAGTTGGATGTCGAAACTCAGTTTCGAGTTTCGAAGAACCAGTTTCGAGTTTCGAGTTTCAAGTTTCGAAAAACACGGTCTTCATCGCCGCTTCTTTGCGAGAACGACAAACGTGTCGCCGGTTGGAGTGGTGATTGAGTCAACCTGATCGTAGCGTGGGCGCAAAGAGCCGATTGCGCCCGCGATATCGCGTACTCCGCTGGTACGCGAATGTCGGAAATTAAACTCCGCAGCGCGCATTTCTTGTTCCGTCTGTTGCCAGTAAACGATAACGGCGGGTGGCTGCTTGATCAGCGCAAGCGCATCTGCGCGGTCAATGTAATCGGGAGCCACGTCAATGTAGTGGACATAGGCGAAAGTCGCCGGCGAGCGTTGAGCCAAAACGTAGAAGAGCGCGACGTTCGGATCAACGAAAACCGGTTGATCGGGTCGCGAATGTTCGGTTATGTCGCGGGTGATCCGGTCAACGATTTGCCCGGTTGCGGGAGCCATGCGAAAGGCAGCCAATTCCGGGCTCGCCGAAGCTGCATCAGCGGTGTTCACGTTCGGTTCGGACCAGGCGCCCCAGGCGTAGGGCTGTTGCATTTTTTGCCACGTCAGTTGGCCAGTTGCTAGCAAGCACGCCGCAATCAGCACAGGAATCAGCTTTCGACCAGCCGACGTCGTTTTCAGCGCAGACAGGGCGAACGCCAGCGTGATCGAAAATGCCGGGATGATCATCGAGATGTACGTGACCCATGAAAGGGAAAGCGCGTAGGCCATTCCGAAACCGAATCCGCTCATCAGGAGAGCTTGCGCATCGCGCTCGGAAACATCTCCCCTGAGCCATGCCCCCGCATACACGACGAAGAGCGCCAGGCATCCGATCTCGCCGATGAAGATTGGAAGATACGAGGGAAGCGTGCGCAAGAAGGGGCGCAGCAGAGCGAGACTGCCGAAGCGCGACAGTAGCAATGAGATTGCAACGATGGCCAGCGACGCCGAGAAATACGCCAGCACAAGCGTTTTCTCGGTCCGTGTTTTCGAGACATGCAGACCACGGCGTTTGTTGTAACGGGAGAGCAATGCAATCGTGATCAGAAATGCGGCGGCAAGAGCGATATCCACCTGGTAGCGAATGTCCTGCATGACCATATGAACTGGCCGCAGCAATATATCGCTAAACGATCCCTTGCTAGCGCTGCCACGCACAAAAGCTTCAGAGATGAAGTCTCCGAACGCGCCGCGCCGGGCAAGCCACAAGCAAATCGGCAAGACCGGAATGAGCCAGCCGGCTACATAGCTGAAGAAGGTCGTCAGCGCTGACCTCGCGTCAGTTCGTCGCAAGGGCAGCAGGACGAGAATGGCTCCGAGAATAACAGTCGTCGCGGCTCCAGAGGTCTGTTTGCCCATCATGGCGAAGCCGGCGAATGTTCCTGACAACAGCGTATAGAGCGCGTTTTTTCTGCGGATCGCTAAACTTGCCATCCATCCGGCGAGGATCGGAAACAGAACACCTTCCTGGTGGAGTCCGCTGACCGCTTCGGTTGTGTTCCCAAGGACGTAAATCATCGTTCCCGTCACGGCGGCGACATAGGATTCGGAAACCGAGAAGAACGCTGACAGCCAGTAGTAGAGGGCAACTCCGATCAGGATCACCTCGACGCAGCCCATGATCTGCGGGACGATCAGATGATTTCCGAATAGCGCAATGCAAAGCGCATTCTTCAGGGGCAGGAGAGGAGGAACAAAGAGGTAGAAGTCGCGATAGGGCAACTTGCCGGCATGTATTTGCTCGCCGTAAAGGTAGTGCCATCCGTCGTTTGTCACGGCAACAAAGCGGTTCCACCAGGGCGCGATCACGACAAATATAGACGTGGCAAGGGCAACCGCGCCTGTCGTCAATGCCGGCCTGTGAAGCCACCCCTTATTAATGTCCTGAAGCGCCGGCTCGACCGTAACGCTGATAGAGCGTGCTTTGGGTTGGGAGCTATTTCTCATGATTGTGTTTCCGAATTCACAGCGAGCACATCGGAGGGAGAGTACTGCGCCTTGGGGACGCTGATGTGATGCGAACCTGCTGAGCGCGGCCACTACTCACCAGGAACATGGCGCGTATTGGCATTCGCTCAGGGTCGCGATGACAAAGAACAAAGGCCGTTACAAGGAAAAAGGGACGGAGGCGAAGCCCCCGTCCCACACAAAATTAACCGAGTTATTCTGCCGGGAGTTCTTCCGGTTCGTTCTCGCCTTCCTGACGCATGAGTTCGAGGGCGCGCTCGGCTTCCTCGTACTCGCGCGAGACCTCTTCCTGGATCTTCTCGGCCTGCTGTTCCATCTCCTGCGAGAGACGGACGTTGCGGTAATACTCCATGCCGGTGCCGGCCGGGATGAGGCGTCCGACGATGACGTTCTCCTTGAGGCCGCGCAGGTGATCGACCGCGCCCTGAATGGAGGCTTCGGTGAGCACGCGCGTGGTTTCCTGGAACGACGCGGCGGAGATGAAGGACTCGGTCGAGAGCGAAGCTTTCGTGATACCGAGCAGCAACGGACGTCCCGTAGCGGGGCGGCCACCCTGCGCGATCACGCGCTCGTTCTCTTCGCGGAAGCGGAAACGATCGATCTGCTGTTCGAGCAGGAACGAGGTATCGCCTACGTCTTCCACCTTTACCCAGCGCATCATCTGGCGAACGATCACCTCGATGTGCTTGTCGCTGATGGTGACGCCCTGCAGACGATAGACCTCCTGAATTTCGTTCACGAGGTAGGACTGCAGTTCTTTTTCACCCAGCACGGCGAGGATGTCGTGCGGGTTGAGCGGGCCGTCCATGAGGGCTTCACCGGCCTTCACGCGCTCGCCTTCCTGCACGTTGATGTGAACGCCGCGCGGCACCTGGTATTCCTTCTCGGTGCCATTGTCGGCGGTGACGTAGATCTTGCGCTGTCCCTTGCTGACTTCGCCGAACTTGACCACGCCATCGATTTCGCTGATGACAGCGGTTTCGCGCGGCTTGCGGGCTTCGAAGAGTTCGACAACGCGCGGCAGACCGCCGGTGATGTCCTTGGTCTTCGTGGTTTCGCGCGGGATCTTGGCCAGAACATCGCCCGGCGTGACCTCGTCGCCATCCTGGATCATGAGGTGCGAACGTGACGGCATGAGGTAACGGCGGGTGCCCTTGGCGCCCTGCCCCTTGATGATGATGGTCGGCTGACGCTTTTCATCGGGCGAATCGGCAACGACCCAGCGGGAAAGACCGGTCACTTCGTCCACTTCTTCGTGGAGCGTGAGGCCTTCCTGCAAGTCCTTGAATGCGACCGTTCCGCCGATTTCCGTCAGGATGGCGAAGGTGTAAGGATCCCACTCGACCAGCACCTGTCCCTTGCTGACGCGATCGCCTTCGCTGAACTTGACCTTGGCGCCGTACACGACCGAATAGCGTTCTTTTTCGCGGCCCTTGTCGTCGAGGATGACGATGAATCCGTTGCGGTTCATGGCCACCAGGTCGCCCGTCTTCGAGCGGACGGTCTGGAGGTTGACGAAGCGGATGAAACCGTCAGCCTTGGCGTCGAGGCGGCTCTGCTCGCTGACTCGCGACGCCGTACCACCGATGTGGAAGGTACGCATCGTGAGCTGCGTGCCGGGTTCGCCGATGGACTGCGCGGCGATGACGCCGGTGGCTTCGCCGAGTTCGACCATGCGGCCCGAAGCGAGGTTGCGGCCATAACACTGGACGCAGACGCCGCGCTTGGATTCGCACGTCAGCACGGAGCGGATCTTGACGCGCTCGATGCCTGCGGCCTGTATCTGGGCAGCGAGGTCTTCGCTGATCTCCTGGTTGACGTCAACGACGACGTTACCCTCGTAGTCCTTGATCTTCTCGAGCGATACGCGGCCGACGATGCGGTCGCGCAACGGTTCGATGATCTCACCGGATTCAACGATGGAGCCGACGTAGATGCCGTCCACGGTGCCGCAATCGTACTCGCTGATGATGACGTCTTGCGCCACGTCAACGAGACGGCGGGTGAGATAGCCGGAATCGGCCGTCTTAAGGGCCGTGTCGGCCAGACCCTTGCGGGCGCCGTGCGTCGAGATGAAGTACTGCAACACGGTGAGGCCTTCGCGGAAGTTCGCCGTAATCGGGGTCTCGATGATTTCGCCCGACGGCTTGGCCATCAGTCCGCGCATACCGGAGAGCTGACGAATCTGCTGTTTCGATCCGCGAGCGCCCGAGTCGGCCATGATGTAAATCGGGTTGATGTGGCCTTCCTTGTCCTGCTGCTGCATGGCAGAGAACATTTCGTCGGCCACTTTTTCGGTGATGCCCGACCAGATTTCGATGACCTTGTTATAGCGTTCGCCGTTGGTGATGGCGCCATCGAGATATTGCTGCTGGACTTCGATGACCTGCTTCTCGGCGTTCTTGACCACGCCCTTTTTCGTGTCGGGGATGACCATGTCGTCGATGCCGATGGAGAGGCCGGCGCGGGTAGCGTACGTGAACCCGAGCTGCTTGACCTTGTCGAGCATGGTGACGGTGGTTTCGAGTCCGAAGCGCAGGTAGCAGTAGTTCACCAGCGAGCCGACGCCCTTCTTCTTGAGCAGGCCGTTGATGAAGGGCATGCCCTTGGGAAGCTGGTCGTTGAAGATGGCGCGTCCGACGGTGGTCTTGACGAACTGCCGCTCCAGAACGATCGGCTCGGTGTGCATCACGTCCTGATCGTCGTAGGCGCTGGTGAGGTCAATGACCTCGCCGGTGTGGCGCAGGCGGATCGGCGTAAGCGTTTCGACTTCGCCCATCTCAAGCGCGAGCAGCGCTTCGTCCACATTGGCGAAAGCGCGGCCTTCGCCCTTGGCGCCCGGCTTGTGCTTGGTCAGGTAGTACATGCCGAGGACCATGTCCTGCGTAGGAACGGCGATCGGCTGGCCCGATGCTGGCGAAAGAATGTTGTGCGAAGCGAGCATGAGGACGCTGGCTTCAACCTGGGCCTCGGGCGAAAGCGGAATGTGTACGGCCATCTGATCGCCGTCGAAGTCGGCGTTGAAAGCCGTGCAGACCAGCGGGTGAATCTTGATGGCCTTGCCTTCGACCAGCACCGGCTCGAACGCCTGGATACCCAAACGATGGAGCGTTGGAGCACGGTTCAACATCACCGGATGGTCTTTAATCACTTCTTCGAGGATGTCCCAAACGATCGGGTCCTGCTGCTCGACCATCTCTTTGGCTTGCTTGATGGTGGTGCAGTGGCCGGTCTGTTCGAGCCGGTGATAAATGAACGGCTTGAACAACTCGAGAGCCATCTTCTTGGGCAGGCCGCACTGGTGCAGCTTGAGATCGGGGCCGACCACGATGACGGAGCGTCCAGAGTAGTCGACACGCTTGCCGAGCAGGTTCTGGCGGAAGCGTCCCTGCTTGCCTTTCAGGGTGTCGGAGAGCGACTTGAGCGGACGGTTGTTGGCGCCGCGCAGCACGCGTCCGCGACGGCCGTTATCGAACAGCGCGTCCACGGCTTCCTGCAACATGCGCTTTTCGTTGCGCACGATGACCTCGGGAGCGTGCAGGTCCATGAGCTTCTTGAGGCGGTTGTTGCGGTTGATCACGCGGCGATAGAGATCGTTGAGATCCGACGTCGCGAAGCGGCCGCCATCGAGTGGAACCAGCGGGCGCAGCTCCGGCGGGATGACCGGAATCACGTCGAGGATCATCCACTGCGGTTTGTTGCCGCTCTTGCGGAATGCCTCGACAACCTTCAGGCGCTTGGTGTACTTCAGGCGCTTCTGAAGGGATTGCTCGTTCTTCATCTTCTCGCGGAGTTCGACGGAGACTTCGTCGACCTCAACGCGCTTGAGCAGTTCCTTGATGGCCTCGGCGCCCATCATGGCCTTGAAGCCGGTGGCGCGGAACTGCTGGTCGAGTTCGCGGAATTTGGCTTCGTCCTTGATGACTTCGCGTTCCTTGACCGGGGCGTCGCCAGCTTCGACGACGACGTAGGCCTCGAAATAGAGAACGGCTTCGAGGTCGCGCAGAGAGATGTCGAGGATGTGGCCGATGCGGCTGGGCAGTCCCTTGAAAAACCAGACGTGGGAACAGGGCGACGCCAGTTCGATGTGGCCGAGACGTTCACGGCGGACTTTTGACAGCGTGACTTCGACGCCGCACTTATCGCAGATGACTCCGCGATGCTTCATGCGCTTGTACTTGCCGCACAAGCACTCCCAGTCGGTGACCGGGCCGAAGATACGGGCGCAGAACAAACCGTCGCGCTCAGGCTTGAAGGTGCGATAGTTGATCGTTTCCGGCTTGGTTACTTCGCCGTGCGACCAGCTCCGGATCTTTTCCGGCGAGGCGACACTGATGCGGATGGCGTCAAAATCGGCAATGGCATTTCCGAGGTCGAATGGGCTCGAGCGATACAAAGTTGCCTCCAGTTCTCCGGTTTGCTCACCCACCCTTCGCTACGCGAAGGATGGGGCACCCGGAGTTGTCGCCGACGAAATCGCCGTCGGTGGCGGCTCCCGAAGTAAGTGGCGAGTGGCTAGTGGTTAGTGGCTAGCAAATTCGCCCTACGATTTCGTTTTCTCCACTCAGCCCGGGAGCAGAACTGAGTGGCTTCACCTCAAAGAAAATTGTCTGCGGGTGGCTGGCTGTGGCGTTTCTTACTCGCCACTAGCCACTAACCACTCGCCACATCTTTAGTCTGCTGCTGCGCTTGCCACTTTCGGCTTACCGCCCTCGATCTTGATCAACTCGACATCGAGGCACAGCGACTGCAACTCGCGGATGAGCACGTTGAACGACTCGGGCACGCCCGGCTCGATCGCGGCTTCGCCCTTGACGATGGCCTCGTAAATCTTGGTTCGGCCATAGACGTCGTCGGACTTCGCCGTGAGCAGTTCCTGCAGGATGTAGGCCGCGCCATAAGCTTCGAGCGCCCACACTTCCATTTCACCGAAGCGCTGTCCACCGAACTGCGCCTTGCCACCCAGCGGCTGCTGGGTGATGAGCGAGTACGGACCGATGGAACGCGCGTGGATCTTATCGTCCACCAAGTGGGACAGCTTGAGCATGTAGATATAACCGACCGTACAAGGCTGTTCGAACGGGATGCCCGTCATACCGTCGCGCAAGTAAATCTTGCCAGAAGTGGGCAGGCCCGCCTGGTCGAGCAACGACTTGATTTCTTCTTCGCGAGAGCCGTCGAATACCGGCGAGGCGAAGAATACGCCCTTGGCGAAGCCGGCGGCCATCCTCTCCAGATCATCGTCATCGAGATCGGAGGTGATGCTATCGACGAACGGCGTGTCCTTGAACAGCGTCTTCAACTCGCGGCGCATCATGTCCGCGCGCGTGTTGTTCTGCATCAGTTCGTTGACCTTGTGCGACAGCTCCGCGCGCGGCCCACCCGAGGTGGGTTTCCAGAATCTGACCCACGTTCATACGGGAAGGCACGCCGAGCGGGTTGAGGACGATCTCGACCGGGGTGCCATCGGGCAGATAGGGCATGTCTTCTTCGGGCAGAATGCGCGAGATGACGCCCTTGTTGCCGTGGCGGCCGGCCATCTTGTCGCCGACGCTCAGTTTGCGCTTCATGGCGATGTAAACCTTGACGAGCTTGATTACGCCCGGCGGCAGTTCATCGCCCTTGGTCAGTTTCTCTTTCTTGTCGTTGACGATCTTGCGCAGCACGTCGATCTGGCGGGACGTCATTTCTTCGATCTCGTCGATCTGTTCGTTCATGCGCGGATCTTTGTCGTTGAGCTTGATGCGCTTCAGGTTGCGAGTCGAAATGCGCTCGATGGTCTCGCGGTCGAGAAGCGTGCCCTTGGTGAGCAGGCGCTTGTTGGTACGCTCGTCGTGCAGGTCCGCTTGCACTTCCTTGCCGCCCAGTTGCGCGTCGAGGCGCTTCAGGCGCTCGTCGGTCAAGATTCGAATTTCGTCCGCCAGGTTCTTTTCGAGCTTGGCGATCTGCTCGGCTTCGATCTGCTTGGCGCGCTCGTCCTTCTCCTGACCCTTGCGGGAGAAGATCTTGACGTCAACGACCGTGCCTTCGATACCCGGAGGGCAGGTGAGCGATGCGTCACGGACATCGCCAGCTTTTTCGCCGAAGATGGCCCTCAGCAGCTTTTCTTCCGGGGTAAGCTGAGTCTCGCCCTTGGGCGTGACCTTGCCGACCAGGATGTCGTTGGGCTTGATGCTGGCGCCGATGCGGATGATGCCGCTCTCGTCCAGATCGCGCAGCGCGGTTTCGCTCACGTTCGGAATATCGCGCGTGATCTCTTCCGGTCCCAGCTTGGTGTCGCGGGATTCGATTTCGAATTCCTCGATGTGCACGCTGGTGTAGTAGTCCTCTTTTACCATCTTCTCGCTGACGAGGATGGCGTCTTCGAAGTTGTAACCGCGCCAAGGCATGAAAGCCACAAGCACGTTGCGTCCCAGCGCCAGTTCGCCCTGGTCCGTGCAAGGACCGTCGGCGATCACCTGGCCCTTCACCACGCGCTGGTCTTTCTTGACGATCGGGCGCTGGTTGATGCAAGTGTTCTGGTTGGAACGCTTGAATTTCGTAAGCTGATAGATGTCGCTGCCGACTTCGCGCGACAACTGCATCGGATGATGTTCGCCCTCGACGCGCACGATGATGCGTTCGGAGTCGACCGAATCAATGATGCCGCTGCGGCGGGCCAGGACGACTGCGCCGGAGTCGCGGGCCGTGACGCCTTCCATGCCAGTGCCGACGTACGGCGCTTGCGCGCGGAGCAGCGGAACCGACTGGCGTTGCATGTTGGCGCCCATCAGTGCGCGGTTCGCGTCGTCATGCTCCAGGAAGGGTACGAGCGAAGCGGCGACCGACACCAACTGCTTCGGGCTGACGTCTACGTAATCAACCTCTTCACGGTTGATCAGGACGAAGTTGCCGGCCTTACGGGCGTTTACCAGCTCGCTGGCGATGCGGCCTTTCTCGTCCAACTCGATGTTGGCCTGTGCGATTGTGTGTTTGTCTTCTTCCCACGCCGACAGGTAGAACGAGAACGGCTCGTAATCGATCTGGCGCTTCTTGCGGGCCTTCAGATCCTCGTTGGCCTTTTGAACGACGTGCTTTTCGAGGTGGTCGCCGACCTTGTAGTCGCTGTCGCCCGCATTGACGACGGTGGTGAAATCGAGCACCTTACCCTCTTTCACACGGCGGTAAGGCGACTCGATGAAGCCGTAGTCGTTGATGCGCGCGTAGCAGCTCAGCGACGAAATCAGGCCGATGTTCGGACCTTCAGGCGTCTCGATCGGGCAGATGCGGCCGTAGTGCGTGGGGTGAACGTCGCGGACTTCAAAGCCGGCGCGTTCACGCGAAAGACCGCCCGGTCCAAGTGCGGAGAGACGGCGCTTGTGCGTGATCTCCGACAGCGGGTTGGTCTGGTCCATGAACTGCGAGAGCTGCGACGAACCGAAGAACTCGCGGATGGCCGCCATGACCGGCTTGGCGTTCACCAGGTCGTGCGGCATGGCCGTGGACATCTCCTGGTACACGCTCATCTTTTCCTTGATGGCGCGTTCCATGCGGACCAGGCCGATGCGGAACTGGTTCTCGAGCAGTTCGCCGACGGCGCGGACGCGGCGGTTGCCGAGGTGATCGATATCGTCCACCGAACCGATGCTCTTGCGCAGCTTCAACAGGTACCGAATCGTCTGGTAGAAGTCGTCCGGATCTAACGTGCGGTGATCCAGCGGCGTGGCGTCTTCCTTGTCGTGCAGCTTGATATTCAGCTTCAGGCGGCCGACGCGCGAAAAGTCGTACTTGCGCGGGTCGAAGAACATGCCCTGGAACAGCGCGGTGGCGGTGTCGAGGGTTGGCGGATCGCCCGGGCGCAGCTTGCGGTAAATCTCGATAAGGGCTTCCTGCGGCGTCTTGACGGAATCGCGGCGCAGGGTCTGGCTCATCACCGTGCCTACTTCGTCCTTTTCGGGGAAGAAGAGGTGGATTTCGGTGACGCCGGCATCCATGAACTTGGAGAGCTTGTCGGCGGTGACTTCGTTGTTGGCCTCAAGCAGCACTTCGCCGGTGTTCGTGTCCACCACGTCGGCGGCGGCGTATCCGCCTTCGAGATCGCTGATGTCCACTTCGATCTCGGTGATCTTCTGCTTGTGAATTTCGCGCAGGATCGCCGGCGTAACCTTGCGGCCCGAGTGGGCGACTTCTTCGCCGTTCTTGCCCTTGATGGCGTGCGCCAGTTTCATGCCGATCAGGTTGGTCGGACGGTCGATGCCCGGTTCCAACGTCCAGAAAATCTTGTTGTCGCGCAAAACGAGACGATCGGCGGTGTAGAAGGTGCGAAGAATGTCTTCGTCCGTGCGCAGACCGAGGGCGCGCAGGAAGATCGAGCCGAGGAACTTGCGCTTGCGATCGATGCGGACGTAGAGGACGTTCTTCTGATCGTATTCGAACTCGACCCAGGAACCGCGATACGGGATGATCTTGCCGAGGAAGTATGTGCGGTTGTTGGCGGTCTCGAAGAACACGCCCGGCGAGCGATGCAATTGGCTGACGATCACTCGCTCGGTGCCATTGATGATGAACGTGCCATTCTGCGTCATCAGCGGAATGTCGCCGAAGAAGACTTCCTGCTCCTTGATGTCGCGGATGGTTTTGTTGCCGGTCTCCGCATCCTTATCGAAGATGGTAAGGCGCATGGTGACCTTGAGCGGCGCGCTGTAGGTCATGCCGCGCTCTTCGCACTCGGCAACGTCGTATTTAAGCTGCAGTCCGACCGGGTCGCCGCACTTGTTACAGAAGTCCGGTGTGTTGGCGTTATAAGTGCCGCACTTCAGGCAGAGCACTTCGCCCGGATGAAAGGGATCGGTAATGACGGTCGATCCGCAATTACGGCAGGTCGTGCGGAGATGGTGCAACCCCTTCAGGTGGCCGCACTTACATTCCCAGTTGCCGATTCCGAAATCCACGAACTCAAGCTGTGAAACATTTCGGAAATCGCTAATGGGAAATACTGATTGAAAAACTGCCTGGAGCCCGGCATCATCGCGCTCACTGGGCAGCTTGTCCATCTGGAGGAAGCGGTCGTAGGAGCGTTTCTGGACCTCAATGAGGTTCGGAATCTGAATTGTTGCGGGGATTTTCGAAAAATCCAGTCGGTTACGCGTGATCTTGTCAGTTTTGTTCGGCATGAAAAACTCCTCGGTATGTCCCGGTCGCGACACGCAGGAGCTAGGAACGCGCAGCCAAACGCGTAAATAGCTGTCCTGCAACCAGGACCGCACCAGCAAGCAGCATTGCCGGCACTAAGGCAAACCACATTGCCCCGGCAGCGTTTCTAGCAGTCCCGAAACGCCGGGGGCACAATTTCAGTAAGAAGCGCGCCTTTGGCACGCTTCGGCATTAAAAATGCAGCAGCGCCCGCAGGGACGTAATTCCCCGCAAGCGCCAATCGAGGCACTTGGCCTGAATAAATTGTTTGTTCCCGTGCCAGTTGGTTGGCCCGTTTTCCGTCCCGGAAGGGCAGGACGGTCCGCCGCAACGAATCTTCTAATGATAACACAGACTCCCGGCCCGTCTATGTCCATGACGGCCGTAAGACCGCGCAGTCCCATTTACTATCTAGATGCTTCAGCGTGGTGCCCGGGTTCAAGAGAACCCGGTTTCGAGGTAAACCGTTCAAAAACCGCTTCGAAGTAAGTCGTTTTCGAGAGAAAAACCAGGTTTCGAGAACAACCGTTCCGAAGAAACCATTACTGGCGCTTTTCGGAACCTTCTTTTCTCGAAACCTGACTCTCTCGAAACGTCTTTTTATCGAAACCTTATCGAAACCTGTTTCTCTCGAAACCTCGCTTATCGAAATCCAGTTTCCGCGGGCTGAACCCGCGAAAACTACTTGATCTCGACAGTGGCGCCAGCTTCCGTGAACTTCTTCTTGATGGTCTCGGCTTCTTCCTTCGAGACGCCTTCCTTGATGGACTTGGGCGCGCCGTCAACCAGGTCCTTTGCTTCCTTCAGACCGAGGCTGGTGACTTCGCGGACAGCCTTGATGACGTTGATTTTGTTGGCGCCGACTGCCGTGAGGACGACGTTGAACTCAGTCTTTTCCTCGACCGGAGCCGCAGCGGCAGCGCCGCCACCGCCAGCAACCATCACCGGGGCCGCGGCCGCAGCCGAAACGCCCAGCTTCTCTTCCAAAGCCTTTACGAGCTGCGACGCTTCGAGCAGCGACAGCCCAACGATTTGATCCTGCAATGCCTGTAAATCCGCCATTTTAATTCTCCGATTATCAGTTGCTTTTATTCGTTAATCAGTTATCGAGGCTTCCGATGCGCCAGACATGCGCGCCTGACAACCGATAACCAAAATCCAGTTTCGAGTTTCCAGTTTCGAGTTTCGAAACCGGAAACCTGAAACTTTAAACTCGCTTTTACGCGCCGGCAGCATCTCCGCTGCCCGCGGCGAACTTGTTTTCCTTCACGCCCTGGTCGATGACCACGGCGAGGTCGCGGCCAACCGCGTTCATAATGGTGACCAAACGCTGCGCCGGAGCGTTGATAAGGAAAAGCAGCTTGCTGTAGAGCTCTTCCTTGGACGGCATGGTGGCCAGCGCTTCGACTTCTTTCACGCTGAGGACCTTGCCTTCGAGGATGCCGGCCTTGACCGAGATCTCCGGGTTGTCCTTGGTGAACTTGGCAAGCGCCTTGGCCAAGGCAACCGGGTCGCCTTCGGTGAAGGCGATAGATGTGACACCGGTCAGTCCTTTGAGCGCAACTTCGAGCTGTGTGCCCTTCGCCGCGCGCTCGGCCAATGTGTTCTTTACGACCTGATACTTGGCGCCGGTTCCCCGCACCAGTTTGCGCAGTTCGTCATCTTTCGCCACCGGCAGCTTGCTGAAGGTGGTGATAACGGCGCTGGTGGCCTTGCTCAGCTTGCTGCTGAGTTTTTCTACGTGTTCGACTTTTTTCGCTTTTGTAAGAGCCATTGCTCAATCCTCTTCTCTTGTAGCGCCGGGCTCCAGCCCGGCAGGCCCGCCGACGTGGACGTCGGCGCTACGGAACGCTTCCTTATGCCTTTGCCGCTGCCTCTGCCGCAGCCGTGTCAATCGGGATGCCGGGGCCCATCGTCGAGCTCATGAAAATGCTCTTCAGATATTTGCCCTTGGCGGCGGCTGGCTTGGCGCGAATAACGCTGGTGATCAAAGCGCGCGCGTTCTCGACCAGCTTTTCAGCGGGGAACGAAATCTTGCCGACCGCAACGTGGATCTGACCCGTCTTGTCGGTGCGGTACTCGACCTTGCCGGCCTTGGTCTCTTCGATGGCCTTGGCAATGTCCATGGTGACGGTGCCGGTCTTTGGATTCGGCATCAGGCCGCGCGGGCCGAGGATCTTGCCCAGGCGACTGAGCGAACGCATCATGTCGGGCGTGGCGATGATGGCATCGTAGTCGGTCCAGTTTTCTTTCTGGATCTTCTCGACCATATCTTCGCCGCCGACGAAGTCAGCGCCAGCCTCTTGGGCTTCGCGGATCTTGTCGCCGCTGGCGATGACGAGAACCTTTTTAGACTTGCCCAGACCGTGCGGCAGAACGACCGTTCCGCGAACCATCTGGTCGGCGTGCTTGGGATCGACACCCAAGCGCATGGCGATATCGACCGTCTCGTCGAACTTCGCGTACTTCACTTTCTGCAGAAGCGGAACCGCTTCAATCAGAAGATAGGGACGCTTTTCGACGGCCTCGTGCGCCTTCTTAATATTCTTTGCTAGCTTTCTCATTTACCAGTCTCCTAAGGTCACCCGCGAGTGGATCGCGGGGCCGTAGTAATCGACAATCGGTTGTCAGTTCCCAGTTCTCAGTTTCTCTTCTGAGAACTGAGAACTTGCTACCGAGAACTGTTCTTAAACTACATCAATGCCCATGCTGCGGGCCGTACCCTTAATCGACTTGATGGCTGCCTCGAGCGATGCGGCGTTCAGATCGGGCATTTTCTGCTTGGCGATCTCTTCGACCTGCTTCTCGGTGACCTTGCCAACCTTCTCTTTATTGGGCGTACCGGAACCCTTCGCGACCGCGGCAGCGCGCTTGAGCAGCACCGGGGCGGGCGGCGTCTTAGTGATGAAGGTAAACGTGCGGTCGCTGTAAACGGTCACGACCACCGGGATGATCAATCCCTCCATCTCTTTCGCGTTGGTACGCGCGTTGAACTGTTTGCAGAACTCCATGATGTTGATCTGCGCCTGGCCAAGGGCGGGGCCAATCGGAGGAGCCGGCGTGGCCTTGCCCGCCGCGATCTGCAATTTAATAAAACCTGTTGCCTTTTTTGCCATTACCTTCTCTTTTCTATGCTCAACCCGGGTCTAGGATTTTCGGCCCAGCGAATCGAGGTGCTTTGTACCGCGTTCGGCAGTTCCTTCGGAACTTGCCCTGCTTCTTCCACCCGGCACTTCCGTGCCAGAAACTAGAAACTCGAAACTTGAAACTCGCCCTTACGCTACTTTTTCAACCTGGCCGAATTCCAACTCGACCGGGGTGGCGCGGCCGAAGATCGTGACCATTACTTTCAGGGTCTCGCGATCTTCGTTGACTTCGTCCACGATGCCGGTAAAGGTCGCAAACGGACCTTCGCTGATGCGGACAGTTTCGTTCTTCTCGAACTTGACCTTCAGCTTAGGCTTCTCGCGGCTGTCGGCCACTTTGTAAACAATGTGCTGAACTTCTTCTTCGCTAAGCGGCGTCGGATCGTTCGCAGTGCCCACGAAACCGGTGACGCGCGGGGTGGACTTCACCACGTGCCACACATGATCGCCTTCTCCGCCGCTGCGGAAACCGGTGAGATCCATCTCGACCAGAACGTAGCCCGGATAGAACATGCGTTCGCTGGTGTACTTGCGTCCGGCGCGAACCTCTGTCACGGACTCGGTCGGAATCAACACGCCGCCGATCTTGCCTTCAAGACCAAAGGCCTTGATGCGCGACTCCAGCGATTCCTTCACCTTGCGCTCAAATCCCGAGTAGGAGTGGACGATATACCACTTCATGTTCGGATTTTTGGGCGGCCCGGATTCAGGCGCGTCGGAGGCCTTCACCTCAGGCGGTTCCGGCGGATTTCCCTCGCCTGCTACTTCAGGCTGTTCGCCCGTCTGAATGTCCTTCTCATTGTCCATGTATGGCTTCTTTGCCCTGCCTGACTATCGCCGCTGAATGAGCTACCTGCCGCTGAAAAAATGCAAAACTCGGTTGACGCCGCTGCTGATGATCAAATCAATCACGCCAAAGTAGGCGCCAAACAGGAACACCGTGATAATCACGACGACCGTAGTGCCTTGCACTTCCTTGCGGCTCGGAGTCGTTACTTTCTTCATCTCCGTGCGCACGTCGTTGTAGAACGACTTGATGTTGTCCCACGTGCCGTTGATCCGGCCGCCAATGCCACCGGTGGTGCTCGCCTGTATTGTTGCTGACTTAGCCATTTGTGCGGTCCTGCTTTCTACAGCTTTTCCGGGCCCCTTTTCGGCGACCCTAACCTCAGGGGCTAAAGCCCCGCTTTCCCATCTTGCTCTCTCGGCACGCCTAAAGGCGTGCCCTACCCAAACTGGCTACCCAAAACTGGCAGGGGCGGAGGGATTCGAACCCCCAAGTTCGGTTTTGGAGACCGACAGTTTAACCGTTGAGCTTACGCCCCTGTTTTCAACTGAATCACTGATTCAGTGAATCAGTGATTCAATTACTTCACTTCTTTATGCGCCATGTGCTTCCGGCAGCGCGGACAGAACTTACTCAACTCGAGCCGGTCCGGCGTCGTCTTCTTGTTCTTCGTCGAGGTGTAGTTCTTCTCTTTGCACTCGGTGCACTGCATTGTGATCATTTCGCGGGGCATTGGTTACTCCCATTTCTATTAACTTTTGTCATCCTGAAGCCGCGTTCTATCGCGGCCGAAGGACCTGGGCGGGCCGATTCGCGCCGGTGCGCGAAAGGCCCGCATCCGAATCCACTACTTAATAATTTCCGAAATCGTGCCGGCGCCCACGGTGCGACCGCCTTCGCGGATAGCGAAACGCAAGCCCTTCTCCATGGCCACCGTTGTGATCAACTCCACCACCAGGCTGACGTTGTCGCCCGGCATCACCATTTCCGTGCCCTCGGGCAGCTCGGCGATGCCCGTCACGTCCGTGGTGCGGAAGTAGAACTGCGGCCGATAGCCCTTGAAGAACGGAGTGTGACGTCCGCCTTCTTCCTTGCTCAACACGTAAATCTCGCCCTTGAACCGGGTGTGCGGCGTGATCGATCCGGTCTTCGCCAGCACCATGCCGCGCTCCACGTCTTCCTTCGCGATGCCGCGCAGCAGCAGACCGGCGTTGTCGCCCGCCATGCCCTCGTCCAGCTGCTTCTTGAACATTTCGACGCCCGTCACAACCGTCTTGCGCGTGTCGCGGAAGCCCACGATTTCGACTTCCTCGCCCACCTTCACCTTGCCGCGCTCGATACGGCCCGTGACCACCGTGCCGCGTCCCTGGATCGAGAAAATATCCTCGATCGGCATCAGGAACGGCTTATCCACTTCGCGCGCCGGCAGCGGGACGTTCTTGTCCACCGCGTCCATCAGCGCGTCAATCTGCTTTTCCCACTTCTCTTCGCCGTTGAGGGCGCCCAGCGCGCTCACGCGAATCACCGGCAGATCGTTGCCGGGGAAGCCGTAGCCGCTCAGCAGCTCGCGCACTTCCAGCTCGACCAGGTCGAGCAGTTCGGGATCGTCCACCGCGTCGCACTTGTTCAGCGCCACGACAACATACGGCACGCCCACCTGGCGGGCCAACAGCACGTGCTCGCGCGTTTGCGGCATCGGACCGTCGGTCGCCGCAACCACCAGAATCGCGCCGTCCATCTGCGCCGCGCCGGTGATCATGTTCTTGATGTAATCGGCGTGGCCCGGGCAATCGACGTGCGCGTAGTGCCGGTTCGGGGTCTCGTATTCCACGTGCGCCGTCGCGATCGTGATGCCGCGCTCCCGCTCTTCCGGCGCATTATCAATCGAATCGAACGAGCGGAACTTGATGTTCGGGTTGTGCTTCGACAGCACCTTCGTGATCGCCGCCGTCAACGTCGTCTTCCCGTGGTCAATATGCCCAATCGTTCCCACGTTCACATGCGGTTTGCTGCGGTCAAATTTCTCTTTCGCCATGATTGCCTCGGAGAAGATTTATTTCAAAAAATCTGGAGCCGATGACCAGGATTGAACTGGTGACCTCTCCCTTACCAAGGGAGTGCTCTACCAACTGAGCTACATCGGCCCTGCAAAATTTGTAATTTGAAAATTGTAATTTGTAATTTCGTCGGCGGCATCGCACGATTGAACACAATTACCAAATTTTCAATTACCAATTCTAAATTACTAATCTCTGGAGCGGGAGACGGGAATCGAACCCGCGACCAACAGCTTGGAAGGCTGAGACTCTACCACTGAGTTACTCCCGCTCTCCGTCGTCCCGTAACGGGACTCGAACCTTCCTGCTCAACTTACCGAACGCCTGACTCACTGCACCCGGTCCTCGCGACTCTCGCGTTCCTCGTCGATCTTGCGCCGCCAATAACCCATCAGCGTGCGGAACACGAACAATCCCAGAACGACCACCGTCAGCGTTCGAAGCTCGATCCTGAAAACTCCGGCCTGGATCACCTCATTACTCAGTGTCGTCCACGCCAGCGCCCCAAGAACCACGTACGCCGTCAGCGCAAAAAGCAATTTCTGCTTGAGCCGCAACTGCCGCTCACTTTCGCGCGATCGCCGCGCCTTAAAAAATCCTGGTGCACAGGGGTGGATTCGAACCACCGAACGCCGCAAGGGCGGACAGATTTACAGTCTGTTGGCTTTAACCGCTCACCCACCTGTGCACGCATACGACCCGCAGCGTACCGGAGGGTTCAACCTCACTAGCTGCTTGCGGACCAACCACCACGCAATCCCAAACCTGTGCGGCGAACATACTTCCGCACTAAAACATCCGCTACCTAACGAGGGGATCTCTTTAAGAACTGCCTCGGACCGCCGATCGTTGCCGATCACCCATCCTCGAGACGTGCCCGCGTGGCTTTTGTAACGTGGAGCTGGCGAAGGGATTTGAACCCCCGACCCTCTGATTACAAATCAGATGCTCTACCAACTGAGCTACGCCAGCAGAATCTTCCCGCCAGCCGGGACAAACTACAGAGGTTAGCACAGCGCCAACTCGCGCCGCAAGCACAGCACCTCGTCCCCGGCCAAATCTCAAAAAAAAACTCAGGCCGTCTTCCAACAAAGGCCTGCGCCTGAACGCCACCGGCAATCCCAAACAGCCCTGCTCCAGCGCTCATCACGCAAGAACACAAAGCTGCCGCGGATGCTATGATTCGTGACTTGATAATTCTATCGAAAAATCCGCGGTTCCGCTACTCTGAGAATTAGCAGGAGAGGTTCGCTTGGGACGAAGGCGTGTCCCGCCCTATGCGCAGACGACGAACAATCGCATTTATCGTATCCGTTGCGGCGGTTGCCGCAGCCATCACAGTAGCGGTTTACCTGCGTGGAAAGGCGGCGCCCGAACCGGCCCGCCTGTTGCCCGATGGCGACGCGTTCATCTACGTGAACCTGAAACCGCTGCGTCGCGCCGGAGTGATCGGCCAGAAACAACCGCGGATTGCCGATCCCGAGTACGCGCAGTTCGTCAACGAAACCGGTTTTCAGTTTGAGCGCGATCTGGACGAAGCCGCCTTCGCCGTTCATCTAGCACCAACCGCCGGGCCTGGCGCGGATCAAATGCCCGCCGGCAGTCCGTACCCGCGCTTCTCCGAAATCTTCGTCGGACATTTCGACACGGAACGCGCGGCCGCCTATTTCCGCAAGGTCGCCGGCAATGTCGAACGCTACCGCGACGTTGATATTTTCAGCATCCCGCTGCAAGGACGCACGGTTCGTATCGCGTTGCTCGAAGTCGGCATCGCCGCCGTGTCCAACACCGATGGACCCGCCGTGATCCACGGCATGATAGACAAGTACAAAAAAATCGCGCTGCCCTTTAGCGGCCCTGCGCTGGTGCGCGACTACTACCATGACATTCCGTTCGGCACGCTGGCCTGGAGCATCGCGCGGATTCCTCCCACGCAACCCGGTCGCAATAGCGGACTTCCCCTTCTCCCCGGCGGTTTCGACCTGTTCTTCCCGCCGCGAACGATCATCGTCGGCTCCGTTCGATATCTGGGCAACGTACACGTCAAGGCCGAGGCAATCACGACCGGCGAGGACGAGGCGCGTCGCATCGTCGAACAAGCGAACGCGTTCCTTAGCATCTTTCAGGGACTTCAAGCCAGCTCTCAAACGCAAGGTCCTGACAAGGACGTGAAAGCGTTCTTCGATTCGCTCAAAGTCGAACAGGAAAAAAACAGCGCGGTGCTCACCGCAACCGTCCCCGAAGGATTCCTCAAGAAAATTCTGCAAGAACCACCCGTCGGCGAAGCCCCGCTCGTGCAGGGACAAGAACAGCCAAAAGAGCAGCAGAAGGCTGTGCCGAAGGTTGCGCCAAAAAAGAAGAGGAAGTAGGAATCCTTTTTGAATTTTGATTTCTGAATTTTCGAATTATTAAGAGCGGGAGCACACATTGAATCGCGATCAAGATTCAGATCAGAAATGGAAATTCAATGCCCGCATGAATACTTGCTCGATCTGGCGGCGCTGTGGCCTGACTATCGCCTTCATTGGCTTACTCGTCTGCACCGCTGCAGCTCAAAAAGCAAACGATCTTCCCGATGCCTCATGGGTTCGCGATTTCGCTTCACCTTCCCAAGGTTCCGAAAAAGGCCGTGAGAACCAACTGAACCTGGACCCGCGCTTCCATGCGTTGCTGCAGTCGTCCCTCCAGCAACACCAATTCTTCTGGCGCGATCACGGCCGATTCACGCCCGTCCCCGATCTCGTGCAAACCTTCATTGGAGTTCCGGGCAGCGTTTTGCTCGATCAGAACCGCTATGTGATCATCGATGGCTGCGTGCCACACGATTGCGGCGACCGTGGCCTGGTCTGGATTGACATCGCGCCGGCCAAACGCCCGCCTCTGATCTTTGTCGCCACCGGCGACATCAGCAATGGCCCCGGCGACCGTGAAAGACAGATTCACCTCTGGCTGTTCTCAAGCACGCCGCTCAACTTTCAGAAAATGCCTCCGCAATTTCTATCGATCGTCAGCCAATGGTGGAACAGGACCAGTCAGGGATGGGACGTTCCGGAACGGATTGTCCTCGTCACTCTCGTTCAGCCCACCGGCGAAATGGTTGACCTATCCCCGTCCATCTTCACCTTCAACGATTCAACTCAGGGAGCCAAGAAGTAGCCCGGTGCCCCACATCTGCCCGTCGTTGGCGGATGTGGGCCTAATCCGTATCCATCCGCGCAACCCGTGGTTCGCCTTTGACTTTACTGATCGCTGACGGCTGACAGCTGAACGCTGTTTCCTCACAGCTCCATCGCCACCGGCTTCGCGGGATCGCTGTAGTCGTAAAACCCTTTGCCCGTCTTGCGCCCGTACCACCCCGCCATCACCAGCCGTCTCAGCAGCGGAGGCGACGCAAACCGCTTCTCCCTGAAATCCTCAAACATCACGTTCGCGATGTAGTACGTCGTATCCAGCCCCACAAAATCCAGCAGCGTAAAAGGACCCATCGGATAGCCGCACCCCAGCTTCATCGCTTCGTCAATGTCCGCAATCGACCCCACGCCCTCTTCGTACGCCCGGATCGCGTCCAGCAAATATGGCACCAGCAGTCGATTCACGATGAACCCGGTCTTGTCCGACGTCCGCACCGGAACCTTGCCCAACTTCTGCCCAAACTCAACCACGGCCTGTACCACATCGTCAGACGATGCAATCGTCCGTACTACCTCCACCAGCTTCATCAGCGGCACCGGATTAAAAAAATGCAGCCCCACAAACCGCTCCGGCCTCGCCGTTGCCGCCATCACCTCCGTCACCGAAATCGACGAAGTATTGGTGGCAAAGATGGCATCCTTTTTCACGATGCCGTCCAGCTTCGCAAACGTCTCCTTTTTCGCCGTAACGTTCTCTATGATTGCCTCGATCACGATGTCGCAATGCGCCAGATCCTCGGGCCTCAGCGTTCCCTTCAGCCGCGCCGTTATTGCCTCCGACTTCTCCGCCAGCTTGCCCTTCTCGGCAAATTTCGCGAGCGATTTCTCAATGTTCCCAAACCCCTTGTCCAGAAACCGCTGCTCCGTCTCCAGCACCGTCACATGAAATCCCGCAGTCGCCGCCACCTGCGCTATTCCGCTACCCATCAACCCACAACCGAGAACACCAACTTTCTTAATTTCCATGCGTTCTCCTTAAGATAAAAATTTTTATCCACTGAAAATGAGCTTTGTCATCCCGAGGCGCAGCCGAGGGACCTGCTTTTCGTCCGCACCACCACAACTCTCTCCGCGCAATCACCGCCGTCCATCCCTTGTCATCCCGAGGCGCGCAGCGACGAGGGACCCCTATTGCCACCACATTGCCTCACGCCCGTCAGCTTTTGGATGCTGCAACAAACGTTTGCGTGTTTGCGATGTCGGCGGAATGATTGATAATGGCTTGATCCTAATGAAGAAACCTGCCCGAAGAACCAATAGCCGCACCGCCGACAAATTTCGCGGTTCGGCCAAATCGAAGCCCCACGCGACCGGCCCGCATCCGGTTGGCGATGACCGTCGCCGCCCGCGTTTTTCGCTTGAGCTCTCCGTGCTCTACGAAGACGACGCCGTCGTCGTCCTCGACAAACCCGCCGGACTTCTAGCGGTCCCCATCAAAGGCTCGGCAACTCCATCCGCGCTGTCTCTGCTTTCCGACCGCTTGAAATCGATAGGACAACGAGCCCTGGTCGTGCATCGGATCGATCGTTTTGTCTCCGGCATCCTGCTGTTTGCCAAAACCAATCGCGATCGGGAAGCCCTCGTGCGTCAGTTTCTCGACCACACTCCGGAAAGGCAGTACCTTGCGGTCGTCCGCGGTCGTATCGAGGCTCCTGCAGGCACCCTCGTACATTATTTTCGCCGCGGAGGAGTATTCCAACAGTTGCGCACCGCCCATGACCCCGAGGCGACTCGTGCCGAACTTCGCTATTCCGTCGAGCGCCTGTTTGCCGATGCTTCACTGGTCCGTGTCGAACTGGAGACGGGACTGCAGAACCAGATCCGGGCACAATTCTCCGCCATTGGCCATCCCGTGATCGGCGATCGGAAATACCACCGCGAGGAATCTTCTGAGCCACTCATTGCACGTGTCGCTCTCCATGCCGCGCATCTCGAGTTCGTTCATCCACGCTCGGGCGAGCCCGTCTCGATTGACTGCAAGCTGCCCGCCGATTTCCGGGATTTGGTACGGGCACTGTCGCAACCCGGCCGCAAGCGTTAGCCAGTACCCCTTGTTCACCCTCTGCGTCCTCTGCGTAACCTCGGCGTACCTCTGCGTATTTCCGTTTGCCTGCGCCGTCAGCGATGTCAAGGCCCTCCATCCATCAACTTCCACGTAAGCTACTGATTACACGGCAAATATAAAGTCTCCAATCGTGTCGGGATCACCCCTTGTAGATTGCTAAAATATATGTAGAAGCTGAACCAAGTGAGTGCAGGGTGATCCGCAAAGTAAGTGCCTTTTTATCAATTACTTAACTTGAGACTGAGTTTAGATCGAGGAGTTAAGTCGTTTATTTGCTTCACTTACGTCTTTTTCAACACAGGAGGGGGATTGGAAACGTTAAGCCCTTTAGATGTCTCACTTAACTCGCCATTTTTGCCAACTCGTCACTCACCAAATCACTAACTCGTCACTATTGGCCACAATCATCAGTTCGCCTCCCCATGCCGATCATCCTTCCAGACGCGACGGGCATGTCCGTTCGTTTGGGAGCCTCGATTTGCTGCAAACCGTTGCACTGCTTAGAATGCTGTTTGTCCCCGACGCGGATCAAACCGAAACCGCGACCGGCGCCTTACGTGTGGGTAGCAAGCCTATGATGGACGTTGACAAGCGTATCGACCGCGCGGAAAAAGCGTTGCAGAGGGGCAAGCCCGACCTAGCCCTCGCTGAGTACCTTGCCATTCTCGAGGACGACCCCTCCAACGAGGCCGTCTGCCACACCGCCGCCGACGTCTGCGTTTCCCTCGGACGCAACTCCGAGGCAGTCAAACTTCTCAGCGGCTTGTTCGAGCGCCAATGCTCGCGCTCCGCTAAACCGAAGGCTGCGCTCACCTACAAGAAGCTCTCCCGCATCGCACGCCCCACAGGCGAGCAGAGTCTCACCTTCGCCCACAGCCTGGCGAAGAACAACGAGGAAGCGCTCAAAGCCTACGATGCCGCCCTCCAGGTGTTCACGAACAAAGGCCGCAAACGGGAAGCGCTCAGTGCCGTCAACGGTATCGTTGCCCTTGCGCCCTCGATCGAAAACTTCCGCAGACAGGGTGAACTCGCCGCCGAGTTGGATCTGAAGCCCGAGGCTGCCGCCGCGTATCTCGCCGCCGGAGAACTGGAAAGGGACGAAGACTCCAGGTTCGTCTTCCTGGAACGTGCGTACAAGCTTCATCCGCGCGATTCGCGCATCGCGCTGACTTATGCCGAAACGCTGCTTGCACGAGGAAACGCCGAAAAGGCTGCCCTCGCCGCCGAGCCATTCGCTACCGAGGGAGAGACGCAAAAAGAAGCCCGCTCCATCTACGGACGCGCCATGCTGGCTGCCCACCAGCCCGCTCGCGCCATCCGTTTCCTCTGGGAAATGTTTGAGCGCGATCCCACTCAACTCGGCTTGATCACCGACGCGGTCAGCGGACTCGCAGCCGGGGATCAGCCCGCAGCCGCTCTGGAATGGATCCGAAAGCTTGAACGGCATGAGATCCAGGCAGGCAGACGCCGCGAATTCGTTGCCCTCATCAAATCACTCGGAACGAAGTACGCCCTCGGCCTGGAATTCCTCGAGTACATGGCTGAAGTCTTCAATTCGGCCAATCGCGAACATGACTACTGCGAGACGCTGCTGAAGCTTTTCGACCTGCACTATGCCTCGGGAAATTATGCCAAGGCCGCCAACTGCCTCGACCATGCCGCCGAGGTCGACGCCTACGAAACCGGGCACGTGTCCCGCCTCGAAATGCTCCGCGGAAAAGTGGACGCTCAGCAGTTCAAATCGGTGGCCGAGCGGTTGGGCGCCGTTGCCCCAGCCCCCGCGCCGGCGGATCAGCCGAGAGAAATCGAACCGGAATCAGAGCGCACTACACTTGATGATCTGATGACTCAGGCGCAGATCTATTTCCGCTACTCCATGGACGGCAAAGCCATGGAGAAGCTCAAGCGAATTCAAACGCTCTTTCCCGGAGAAGAAGAACACAATTCAGAGTTGCACGAACTTTATACCCGGGCCGGCCTCTTGGCGCGTCGCACCTCCAATTTCAGTCCAGAGCCCGACGTTGTCCGGCAAGCGCCGCGTATTGTCGAACCCCGCCCAGCCAGCGCCTCTGTTGACGACATCGGCAGAGTCACCGAAATCACTACGAATCTGTATCGGCAGGCCACCGTCAAAAACGTCCTCTTCGCCTGCGTGAACGACGCGGGGCGACACTGGAAGGCAAGCCGCTGCCTCGCCGTCTTGTGTACGCCGGGGAAGCCGCCGTCTCTTGCGCTTGAGTATTGTGCGCCTGGCGTGAAACAGTCCGATATCCATTCCATCGTAAAGCTCGTAGGTTTGTTACATCCTCTGACCGTCGCTCATGGCACGCTGGATATTTCGAATGCCAAGGAAACGAAGTCGGTGCTCAAACCTTTGCGGAAGCCGATTGCGGCGATGGGCATGTTGTCCCTTCTGGCTGCGCCATTGGTGAATGGCGAAGAACATGCCGGCCTGTTGATTCTCGCCCAATGCGACGTACCGCGCGAGTGGCTGGCTGAAGATGTCAGTGTTCTCAACGCAATCAGCGAGCAGGTGGTGCTGGCGGTAGCGAATGCGCGCTTGCGAAAACTGGTCCGTGACCTGGCGGTTACGGAAGAGAAGTCAGGCTTGGTGAAGCGTTCTTCCTACATGGATGTGTTGTTGTCTGAGGTCGGACGCGGACTGCAACACAACTCCCCCACCACTCTCATGCTCATGAATTTCGGGCATTCAGAGAGCATGCGGGACGCCGCTCCCGACACGGTCGAGTTAATGATGCGGCACATCGCCGCCCTGATCACGTCGCACGTTCGACAAAACGACGTCGCGATCCGCTATAACGCAACTACCATCGCGCTCATTCTCGCCGACACGAATGCCGACGCTGCGGCGCAGGCTGCCGAGAAATTGCGGAAAGTCGCCAGCGTCGCGACTATCCCCGGGCGCGATGCCCCACCTCAGATCGCCGTCGGCATAGCCGAGGCCGTACTGCAACCGGCGTACAATCCGGCCGATGTAGTCACCGAGGTCGCTAATCGTGCCGAACAGTCCCTCGCGCAAGCCGTCGCTCTCGGCCAGGATCAGACCACGCTGCTCGCTGCTCCTCCGGGCTATACGACCGTGCGCGCGTAAGCTAACGCCGTCCGGCATAGCTGCATGATTCATAATTACTGTGGCATCGGCGCGATGGCTTCGAACAGCTTCACCGTAAGCTTTTCCCCTTCGCTCTCGAAGTCCGAGCTTAGAAGCAATTGCCCCCTCCGGATGTTCAACTCGTAATCGAACCCATCCACGACAGATGGAAGGGAAATATGACAGGGGCCGGGCAACAAGGGCTTGATGCTGCCGGCAACCATATTCGTCACTTCGCCGAGAGCATCGAGCATCTGCTCGCGCAAGACTTCCTGTTCGCTTAGCCCTAAGAACGCGGCGGCGGTTCGTCCCGCAAACCTACACGAGCAATCGAGTCGCACAGCCCCCCTCCACGCTCCCATGATCTGCACGCATGCGCTCAGATTCTCCTGCGTCTTTGAATCGGCTGTGCCCGCATCCAGCGCCGCAAGTTCATCGATCGGTTGCAAAGGAATTTGCAGCATGGAATCCCAGATTTGTTCCGTTAACACGACAAGCTCTTCTCGCCGAATTTGGATCATCTTGTCTCTTTCTTGACATTCAATCTGTAACAGAACATTTTTCCGCACTGCACTCGTTCGAAAGCGTCGCTTAGATTTAAAGTCGTTTCGGCACAGCCGAGGAAAAGATACCCGTCAGGGGCCAGCGTGCGCGCCACCCGATCCAGAATCTTCCTCTTCGTTTGCACGTCAAAATAGATCATCACGTTCCGCAGAAAAATCAGATCGGTCGGTTGTACCTGCAGCCAGGGCTCAGCCAGGTTCATCAGCCGGAAAGTCACCATCCTGCGTACAGCCGCCGATATCTCCCACTCGATTCCACGTTGTTCGAAATACTTCGTGAGCAACTGGATCGGTAAACCGCGGTTCACCTCAAGCTGCGTGTACCTGCCTTGTTCGGCACGCTGCAGCACTTTGGCGGATATATCTGTTGCGAGAAGGTTCAGGTTCCAGGCGAGCAGCCCGGGAAAGCGTTCGCGGATCATCATCGCGGTGCTATATATCTCCTGCCCGCTGGACGCGGCCGCAGACCAGATCGTAAGCTTCCGTTCGTTTTGCCGTCGCTGAATCAGTTCGGGAAGAAGGGTGGTGCGCAGCGCCTCAAAAGGATCTCCGTCGCGAAAGAACCATGTCTCGTTGTTCGTCATCGCATCCAGCACCTTCCGGTGTAGCTCCGCCGAAGGTCGGACGCGCATCTGCGCCAGCATGTTCTGAACGGAGGAAAATCCTTCCTTCGTCAAAAGCGGCGCCAGCCGTGACTCCGCTAGATACTGCTTGTCGCCATCAAGCACGATGGCCGCGTTGTCTCTCAGCAACTTGCGCAGATACTCGAATTCCGGGACTGAAATGCCCATTGATTCCCTCTTATCGAACCGCAACTCTGCATTGAAGATTCCGAGTATTTTTAATCTTCCTGACCAATTCCGGACCAATCTGCCCCAACGGCAATACCCTGTCCGCTAATCCCGCTTTCGCAACGAAGCCGGGCATGCCCCAGACCACGGACGTTTGCTCATCCTGAACGAGGATTTGCCCGCCTTCCTTGCGTACGCGTTCGCAACCTATAAGGCCGTCTTGCCCCATCCCCGTCATCACAACCGCCATGACCCCGTCGCCATAGATTTCCGCCACCGATCGGAATAGAACGTCCACTGAAGGCCGGCACGAATTCTCGGGACTCCGCTGATCGGTCATTATCCGAACCCGGGTGCCATCCCTGCATACACTGATGTGGTAATCACCCGGCGCAATCCATGCCTCGCCCGGCAGTATCTCCCGTCCTGCGACTGCCTCTCTCACGGGAATATGGCTGCCAGCAGCTAGTCGTTCCGCGAGAAACCTGGTGAACAAAGGCGGCATGTGTTGAACGATAAGAATTGGAACCGGGAAGTCGGCTGGTATGTGGGGCAAAACGGCAGCAAGAGCGTTCGGGCCCCCTGTAGATGTTCCGATCACCAAAACGTCGACGCACTCCTGATTCGCCGGCTTGACAAAAAACGGAGCTCTCACTCCGGCATCTCCGCTTGAGGTGCTTTCCACGCGCCCCACTCGCGGAGCACACAGTGCTTTGAGCTTCGGGATGAGCTGCTGGCAAATGCGATCCACGGCCACGGAATAGTTCCCGACATCGTTAGGTTTTGTCACATAGTCGGACGCCCCCAGGGACAGCGCATCGATGGTTGCGGAAGCACCGTGTGAGCTGAGCGTGCTGAACATTATTACCGGCACGTTTGGATCAATCTTTCGAATCTCCTTGAGAGCTTCCAGTCCATTCATCTCGGGCATCTCAATATCCAGCGTCACCACGTCCGGCTTCAGCTGCTTCAACATTGAGACGGCAATCCTGCCGTTTGAAGCCGCTGCCGCGATTTCAAAAAGTGGGTCGGCCGAGAGAGCCTCTCGGAGCATTCGACGAATGACCGCTGAATCGTCCACTATCAGAACTCGGATTTTCTGCATCGCCGCCTCAGAATCCCAGCAGATTCAACTTGTCAGCTATGATTTCCCGGTTGAATGGTTTCATCACGTACTCGTCCGCGCCGGAACCCAAGGCCTTTCGCACTTGTAGCAGGTCCGTTTCCGTCGTAACCATCATCACGCGCATGGTGTCGAATGCGTGGTTCTCCCGTATGCTTTGTAACAACTCCAATCCACCCATTTCAGGCATGTTCCAGTCGATCAGAGCAAGCTGCACTGGACCACTCGCCTGCAATACCGCAAGGCCGTCTTTTCCATTCTTGGCTTCGGCCACCTGGAATCCGTGCTGCTTCAAGATAAGCCGCAAGACGGCTCGCATCGCCGATGAATCGTCCACCACGATCGCGTGCATTGCGCTAGCTCTATCCATGACTTCGCCTTTC
This sequence comes from uncultured Acidobacteriota bacterium, assembly GCA_963777415.1. GTDB lineage: Bacteria > Acidobacteriota > Terriglobia > Terriglobales > Acidobacteriaceae > JAEZPW01. Next base: position 302,957 of record CAVZQL010000002.1, on the reverse strand, counting down.
TCGGTCGCTCTTGTGGCATTTCGGCAACACGGAGCGGGAGCATTAGCCGAACTCGACCAGAGACAAATTCAACCCGCAAAGGAAGGGCCGCCCAGCAGCAGCGACCCTTATTCGATCAGTTCAGCTCCCCCCAGGTCACTGCACGGTCGAGACGATGGGCTCAGTGCCTGCATGCAACCCCAACCCACCCGACAGCTTTCTTCCCCCGCCGGTTCTCGTGAGCCCTCGCGTTTCGTCCAGCTTGAATTGCGCCACGAGGCTTTGCAACTCTGACGCCATGCCCTCCAGTCCTTGCGCCGACTTCTGCGTGTCCGTCGCCGCAGCGGTGGTCGTCCGGGCTGCTTCAGCCACACCCGTAACGTTCCTTGTGATCTCCACGCCGCCCTTTGCGGCTTCCGCCAGATTGCGGCTGATCTCGTTCGTGGTGGCACTCTGCTCCTCAACCGCGCTCGCAATCGTGTTCTGGATATCATTGATCTGCGCAATGACATTGCCGATCTGCGCGATTGCCGACACGGCTCCCTTTGTGTCACCCTGGATGGCTTCGATTTTTTGGCTGATGTCTTCCGTGGCTTTGGCAGTCTCCTTCGCCAGTTCCTTCACTTCGTTCGCAACGACAGCGAACCCCTTGCCGGCTTCTCCTGCCCTGGCGGCCTCGATCGTCGCATTCAGCGCCAGCAGATTGGTCTGCTGTGCGATGGAAGTGATGACCTTGATTACCTGACCGATTTCGGCGCTTGATTGCCCCAGCTTCCCGATTGTCTCGTTCGTGGCCTCGGCAGTCCTTACGGCCGACATGGCCACCTTCGTCGCCTCTGCCGTGTTCTTGGCGATCTCCTTGATGCTGGCGCTCATTTCGTCGGCACCGGTGGCAACTGTCTGGATATTCTTGCTCACTTGCTCGGACGCCGCCGACACCACGTTGGCCTGAGTAGCAGTTTCGTCCGCGCTCGAGCTCATCTGCTGACTCACGCGATTGAGTTCCTCGGCGGAGGTCGCCAAGGGCGTGGCCATCCGCGCAATCTGCTGGAGCGCGTCGCGGAAAACCTCCAACATATCGTTTACGCCTGTAACCAATTCGGCATAAGCGCCCTTTAGCGAATCGGCATTCCCGTGTTTCGTAAGGTCACCACTCCGCGCAGCGCTGATCAGATCGCCCAACTCCGTCCGGACACTCACAATGTTCTGTTTCAGCAAGACGAGCCACTCGTGAATCTGATCCTGCTCGGATGCCTTTCCCATTGTGGCGCTCATATCTCCGTTTGCGATTTTCGTGACGTAACCAATCAGATCCGTAAGCCACGCGTGCACGCCATTTATGGCTTCCTTCATCTTCTGGTGATCGCCCTTGCACTCGATCTCGACCCGCTCGCGCAGATTCCCACCACGGATCAGGCGCAGCACGCGATTGCCCTCTCCGATCGGCAGCAAAATCGCATCCAGCATTTCGTTCGTGCGCTTTAATCAGACTCCGCATACGCTCCCTTGAACTGTTCCGATTTGCCGCGTTCACTGAGTTGACCCTGGTGCGATGCCTGTGTCAGTCTCGCCACCTCAGTCATTAGTTCGCGCAATGACCCAACAACCTGGATCAGCCCCTTGGCCAGAGTATCCCGATCCGACAACACCTTGATTTCCGCGTTGAGGTCGCCGGTCGCGATCTTCTCCACCGCTGCAACCCGCGCCTTTATCATCTCGGACATAACACGGAACGACTCGGCCAATTGCCCAATCTCATCCCCCGACTTGTGCTCAATCGTCTGATTCACGTCGCCCAGTCCAATCTGTTCAGCGACCTCGGTCATTTTCTTCATCGGACGAGTAATCGAAAGACTTAGCATCGTTCCGAACCCGATTGCCAGCAGCGTTCCAATGAGAATGCCAGTACCAACTGTCCACGCAACGTGGGTAGCCGAAGCGGTGTTGTCGTCTGAAATCGATTTCGCATTTTTGGTCAGCTGGTCAACCAGCGAGTCCAGGGCCTTCTGTGCCGCGTTTACGTTCTGAAGAGCCCTTCCATTCATGAGGGAATCGATTTCGGCGCGCTTGTTTGCGCGAGCCAAGGCTTGCATCTGCTGCAAGTCGGAGAAATAGGCGGTCTTGGCGGTTTTAAAGTCGTCAAACGTTCTTTTTAGCTCAGGCGCTTTGATTTCCTTTTCAAGTTCGTTCGCTTCATCATCAATCGTCTTCAATCTGTCGGACAGTGCAGCCGCGCGATCCTCCCGGATGTCCTGAGTTTTCGCATTGATCATGTCCCGATTGTTAACGCGCGTTCGTTGATAGTCGGCGGCAAGCGCTCCGACTTTCGCCAGTGGCTGCGCACCAAGTTCATAAAGCTCGGTGTCTTTGTTGTTGAGCTGGTTCATCTGCATTACGCTGTACACGCCGATTACAGCAAACACCAAAGAGATTGCGACGAAACCGCCGATAAGCTTCGTCCCCAGTTTCATATTGTTGAACATGTCTTCGCTCCTGTTCCCTTTTCGTTTCTTCGTTCCTTGGTTTCTTAAATTCCCGCGTGTGCCACGCGATCGCCCCCCGCGCGCAAACTGCCCAGCTCTGTAGCGCCGGTGCTCTCCACCGGAATTCTCAGGGTTAAGCTGTCACTCCCTCCGCACCGGATGAAGCCAGGGCTTTTTCCGCGTCCAACAAGTGAAGCAGCTTGCCCTTGAGTTTGTAGACACCACGAACTAATTCCCGGCTGTCGCCATTCAGTGTGTCGGGTGGTGGCTCGAACGTTCCTTCTTCAACCTCGACTACGTCACCGATTTCATCCACCAACAGACTGACTGCGCCCTCATCGCATCTCACGACGACATTCATCGGAGCCTGCCCTTCCAGGCGATCCTTGAATCCCAGCCGGCGGCGTAAGTCTATGGCGGTGACAATCTGCCCTCGCAGGTTGATCAGGCCGCCGATAACTGCCCCGGCCAGCGGTACCTTGGTCATGTCCTGATGGCGCAAGACTTCCTGGACCTTCTGCACCTCCACGCCGAAGAAGAGCCCGTCCAGGTAGAACGTGCAAAACTGCAATTCCAACGACATTTATGCCTCCCCTGCGGCGAATCCCGCAGCCGCTCCGAACCCTGCTGCCGCGACAATCTGCTGAACGTCAACCAAATCCGTGACGCGCTGCTGAATAACAACCGACCCTTTCAGACCCGCGCGAACGCAGTTGCCCTCGGTTTTGACCGACTGCTCCACTACGTCCAGAATCTCGTTCACAACCAGGCCGACGCTGCGCCCGTCGCGGGTATAGACGATTACCTGCATCGGATCGCGCGGCGGAGTGCCCATCACGTTCAGAGCTTCCGATACCTTCACCAGCGGCATGATCTGGCCGCGATACTGCACGGCCTCATGTGTGCCCGCTCTCTCAATCGATTGGAGGCTTATCTCTTCCAGTCTCGCCACCGCGGACAGCGGCACCGCCATACGGCCTTCATCACTGACCGTGAACAGCAGCCATTGCTGCCGGTCGGCATCTTGTATCTCCCGGCCTGCCGCTACCCGGGAGCGCGCGCCGTCTCGAATTTCCGACACCACATTCGCCCGTTGCGCCACGCCCAGCACATCGATGATCAATGCCACACGGCCATCACCCATGATTGTTGCGCCCGCGAAACATGACTGGCCTTTGAGGTGCTTCCCGAGAGGTTTAACGACAATCTCTTCCGTGTCGTTGATCTCGTCCACCACCAATCCGAACTGCCGTCCGTCCGCTTGCAGCACGACGATGTTTACCGCTTCGAGCGCGCCTCGTGAAGTTTCCTTAAAACCAAGCTCCCGGTTAAGGAACACGAGTGGCAACAAGTTGCCCCGCAAACGGTACACGGGCGCGCCCTGTATGCTTTCTATCGCGCGCCCCGAGTCCGCGCCCTCCAGCCGCACCAATTCGAGAAGGCTGATTTGCGGAATCGCATATCGTTCAGCGCCGCTGGTGACGATCAGCGCCGGAATGATTGCTAGGGTCAGAGGAATTTTGATTCTCAACGTGGTGCCCTGGCCGGCAACACTATTCACATCGACGGTGCCGCCGATCTTTTCAACGTTCGTCTTGACGACATCCATTCCGACGCCGCGCCCGGACACGTTGGTAATCTTTTCGGCAGTGGAGAATCCTGGAAGAAAAATGAGATTCAGCAGTTCCCGTTCGCCCATCCGGGCCAGATGGTCCGCGGGAACTAACCCACGCACCAGCGCTTTTTGCTTTACGCGCTGTATGTCGATGCCGGAACCGTCATCCGTAATCTCGATGTTGACATGGCCGCCTTCATGAAATGCGCGCAGCACCAAGCGTCCTTCGGCTACCTTGCCGGCCGCACTGCGCACCTCAGGAGACTCAATGCCGTGGTCAATAGCGTTGCGCACGATATGGGTCAGCGGGTCTTTGATTGCCTCGATAATCGTCTTGTCCAGTTCCGTGTCGCTGCCCTCGAGTTCGATCCGAACGCGCTTACCGCATGCCACCGCGAGATCCCGCACTAAACGCGGGAGCTTGTTCCACACGTTTCCGATCGGCTGCATGCGGGTCTTCATCACACCTTCCTGCAGCTCCGTCGTGATCAGATTGAGCCGTTGAGTCGTGCTCAGAAACCCTGGGTCTTTCTGGGTTGCGGTAAATTGCAGCACCTGATTACGTGCCAGCACCAGCTCGCCGACAAGATTCATTACCTTGTCGAGCAGACGAACATCGACACGGATGTTTCCGGCCGCCGCATTGGGCCGAATCTCGCTTGCTTTTTCAATCGCATTGACGGCTACCCCAACCTTTGGCGCATCCTCCACCGCCGTGTGGACCTCATCGCGCGGATCGTCTTCTTCCTCTTGAATCACCAGTGCTTTCTCCGCAGTGATCGCCTCGCGCCCCACGGACGAAGCCAGCTCGGAAAGACGCGCTACAATCCGCGAACAATCCCTTTCACGTTCTTGCCCAGTACTCTCGATGTCGGCGAGGAACGCGCGCAGCAGGTCCCCCATCGCCAGCAGAGCCGACGTAATCTCGGCTTTCGGCTTCAACTTCCCGTCGCGCATCAGGCTCAGGAGGTTTTCTCCAACGTGGGCTACAGATTCCAGTTTCGGGAAGCCGAGCACTCCGCTGGTGCCCTTAATGGTGTGGATGGCGCGGAATACGCTGCCCAATAACTCCCGCGACTCAGGCGCCTTCTCCAACTCCACCAGGTCGCTGTCCATGCGATCGAGACCTTCGGTGCTCTCGACCAAAAATTCGGGGATGATCTCGTCCATTTCGCTCATGCGTTGCCCTCTGCTGAAATCTGCCCTACAAACGCGAATGCCGTTGCCCGCCTGTCGCTCGGCACTATTGCAGCCGCCTTGCCAGATCACATGAGACGGCGTTAATGAGTGGCTACGTGGATCTCTGTTTTTGTATCTCTCCCATTTGCGAGTTCATCCAATGTACATAGTCGGAAATCCCGAACGGCTCCACCGCGCGATCGCTTTCAACGCGCAGTAAGTTAGGGACTTTTAACTTTGAATTCAGTAGGAGGAAACACTAAGAGATGCTTGGCGTAGGAGAGAACTTTCCCTCATTCTCAGTTACCGCAACCGTAAGCACCGACCGAAACAGCGCGTTCGAAACCATCACGAACGAAAGTTATCCGGGCAAATGGAAGCTCTATTTCTTCTGGCCCAAGGACTTCACGTTCGTATGCCCGACCGAGATTGCTGGCTTCGGCAAAGTCGAGCGCGAATTTCAGGACCGGGATACACAAATACTCGGCGCAAGCGTTGATTCCGAGTTTGTCCACCTCGCCTGGCGCAATCATCATTCCGATCTCAAAGATCTGCCATTCCCGATGCTGGCCGACGTCAAACGCGAACTTTCCGAACAACTTGGCATTCTCGATCCAAGCGCGGGAGTCGCTCAGCGCGCCACTTTTCTCGTTGATCCCGAGGGGATCATTCGGTTCGCCTACGTCACCGATCTATCCGTCGGACGCAACCCTCAGGAAGTCCTCCGCGTGCTCGACGCGCTGCAGACCGACGAGCTTTGCCCGTGCAACTGGCAGAAGGGTGAAGCCACCCTGCAGGTCTAGGAACGGTTTCAAGGTTTCAAGGTTTCAAGGTTTCAAGGTTTCAAAGTTATAGCTTTTGGGCCTACCTCAACTTTGAAGCCTTGAGACTTCTTAGGAAAAACTAATGTCGCTTGACGAGTTACTTGAACGAACGCCAACCTACGCGAAGGACCTGAAGCTAAACTTTTCTTCTCTAGTCCGGCAACAGTCCGAACTATCCACCCAGCAACTATGGGGGACCATCGTTGCCGCCTCAATCGCTTCGCGCAACCCCGACCTGACTCAAGCCGCGCTGGCCGACGCCTCCTCGCAACTCTCGCCCCAGGCCTTCGAAGCGGCCAAGGCCGCAGCGGCCGTCATGTCCATGAACAACGTCTATTACCGGTTTACGCACCTTGCCAAAAACGAAAAGTATGCCACGATTCCTGCCCGTCTGCGCATGAACGCCCTGCGCACTCACGGCATCGAGCAGGTCGATTTCGAGCTTTGGTGTACTGCCGTTTCCGCCATCAACGGCTGCGGCGTTTGTATCGATTCGCACGAGCAGGTCATTCGGCAGAAGGGCCTAACCGAAGACCAGATCGCCGCCGCGATCCGTGTTGCTGCTGTCGTCCACGCGCTTGCCTGCGTGTTTGACGCCGAACGTGCAGCGCAGGCGTTAACCGCCGCGGCATCTTGACGCTCTCTCGCGGTACGTTACAACTCGATGGGGGCACCGGGCAGATACTCTGGCATGACCACTTTCCTCTTTATGACTGATCAACTAGGACAAATCCATTGGCTGGGGTAAGTAGTTCGCTCAGGCTGTAACCATCCGCTATTCGATTACTCTGCGGCTACGCCATATCGTCAGACCTCTTCCTGCAGGCAGTCTGATTCACGCACGTTCAATCGGTCCGCCCGCCTCGTCCCCAACGACCGGCACATGACCTACGGAGAACAAAGATGGCCACTGCAGCAAAATGTCGCCTCGATACTGGATATTTCTTTCAGCAACTTGCCTCTGCCGAGAAACGCTTTCTGATACTCGACTTCGACAGCACCATCGCCCGGCTCAATCCGTCGCCGACGTCAAGATTTCCATACCCACGCGTTACCGATCTGCTCGAATGTATTGCGGCCAGCGCTCACACGCGATTGATCCTGGCCAGTGCCGCGCCTCCGCGTGAACTCAAGCCTGCGCTGGCCTGGCCAGACTGCGAGATTTGGGCATGTGACGGGCAGGACCGCATTGCACCCGGCGCACCTGGCAGCCACGCCGAGCGCGTCCCGCTGCACCTTCACGGTCAGGATGAGAAAGACCGCAGACGCACTCTGATCGAGCAGCGATCTTCCCGTTTCCCTCTGGCATATCTCGTCGGGACCCCGAACCTCTTAGCAGATAGCGCACACGACCTGTTCGTCGTCCCAGAGCTGCACCTGAGTAAAACGCCGGTGCTGACGGCCACACCCGAGCCGCTTGTTCAGTTCCTGGCCGAGTGGCTGCTCGTCTGTGCCGGCGAGATCTGTTGACCTCTGATGAACATGCTGACCTGCACTGAATAAATTGGGTGCCCCACCCTTGCCCTCGCCGAGAGCCTGGAGCAGAATACGGAAAACCTGCTCCAGGCAAACGCGACCGAGACGCTTGGGCGCACCGTTGAGCGGTTCGGCAATAACGAGCACCTGGCCCGTTCACTGAGCTTTTTCGCCTGCGCCAAACAATCCGTCACTAAACTGGCCGTCAGGATTGCTTATGAATTGCAGCAATTAGCGCGTTTGATAGGAACACAATCTGCGCCGCCACAAAGGCCGCCGTTCCTCCGACTAAGCCGACCACTATTGTGCCAAAGGTGCCCGGTGAGGCTGGCAGTGTGGGTTTCATCACTTGGAAGGCAGCAAGATCAGCAGCGTATAAGGCCATCGCAACGGCACTAAGCCAAAAGTGCCACATAGCTGCGCTCTGATTCAAGCGGCTCCACAACGCATACACAAACGCGAATAGGCTGAACAACGCTGCAAGACCGAAGAACACGGCGTCCCATGGAACGTCGAATGCCGCGCCACGAACATGTACAGAGGGACTGAGAATAGTGAAAGGAAAGACCCTTGACGGCAGGAGTCCAGCCGTAAGGAATAAGGCTGCGGAAAGAGCGAACAACTGTGCTGCGCGGTTCATCTAACAAGGATCCATCCGCAAGATTTGATGTCCACAGGCTCAATTCGGTTTAGTCAACGATATCAGGCCTTCTCGCTCACAATCCCGAAACGGGATTGTTGATAGCTAGGCAGCGCACCTCAAGCTTCTCGGGTTTCGGGAAGACGGCTCGGCAAAGGTGGACTTTAGCCATCCAGCCATCAAGCGCCTCTTATCTTTCTGACGAGCGTCGAGAGACGCAGCATCGCAACGTGAGTGCCCTGTCTCACTCTTTGCGTTGCTACCGACATAGCGTCTCGCGATTTTCGCGCCAGAATGCCCCAGGGCCGCCGGAATCTGCTCCATGTCCCTGAAGGCAGTGTCGCGCCACCATTGTCCTCTCTGCCAAGACTCGGCAAGAAGTCTGGCATCCGATCCGAAGGCTCACCCACGGAGCCACTTGTGCACAGCGGCGAGGTCTCTTCAGGCGAGTCCAATGTGGGAGAGTCGAATACCGGGATTGGCGACGGGAGCGCGGGACGCACATTCTGTGTCGGCCTCTTGCCCACCGCACCATTTGCTTTGCGGGAAGGGCGCTTACCACGAGTTCGCGGGACTGCAACCGGCAAGCTGGCGGATCTCTGCGACTCTACCTCGGCCAGACGCGTGCCAATGATCGTGTAAACGGACGCGTTGAAAGGCAGACCCAGGTGGGTGCCGGGAACCTCAAAATCAATCTTGGAATCGCCTGTGCTGCAATGGCGCCAATCGACAATTCCGTCGTCGCGCGTGTAGATTGCCGTCGCCGCGACCGAGGGGTGAATTTTACGGCGCAAGGATTTGCTGAAATCGCAAGTGCAGCGCGGCGTGTAGCAGTCGGAGAACACGGCAGGCCCGCGGTTCTCCAGGATTTGCTCGCGAACCCGCTCCGCTGCGTACCAGACGCCTGGGTGGACCACGGTTCCGCGCACTGGGGAGCCCAACGTGATGACTGAGGCAATGTCATCCGGCCTCTGCACCGCGACCGAGTGGGCAATGAGACCACCCAGACTATGACCGATCAGATGGATTCTGCGCCCCGTCTGCTTGACGGCCTCGTCGATGGTGGCACTGAGATGTTCTCTTATTAGAAGGTTCGGACATTCCGCGTTAAGTCCGATGCCCGAACGGTACGGGCGATAACCTATTCGCCCCAGCCACAAATTCAGATGCCCGAGGAAAACGTCGCTGGTAAGGAAGCCTGGAATCAGGACCACCGCCGAACCGTCACCGCGCGGTACGCCTAAACCGTAGTAGGCGGGCGTGGCATGAAGCAGCAGGAAATCCACGCCACAGAATGCCTCTTTCCAGATTGCGATGCCCGCTTCCGCTCTGTGTTCCGGAATACTAGATTGCCCTTGTGCCATAGCGTCCGTGGTAGCTCGATTTTGGGGTTAGAGACAAACCTATGCCCGCGCCACGAGTGAATCAACGGAAAAAGCCATATCCCATAAAGAACGAAAGTATCTGGCCCTGCGCTCGCCTTGAGACTTGGAGTGCTCCCAGCTTGGCGGCAGCTCTGTTGATGCTCTTCTATTTATTACGATCACCCGATCACCCGATTCCCCGATGTTTAGTGCGCTGCCCCGACCACGCCCTTCTTGGCCACGGCTTTCTTGAGCACGAAGACAAGTGGCACGCAGGCGAAACAAACGATGGCCATATAGCGAAAATCGTCAACGTAGGAGAGCAAAGCAGATTGCTGTGACACGAGTCCTTCGATCAGCTGATAGGCTCGCTGAGCGGTTGAGTCAAGTGGAGGGCCGGTGCTGCCGCCGCTCTGCTGCAAAAGAGAGCGCAATGCTTGGAGCTGTTGCTGGAAGACGGGATTGGTCGGCGTAAGGGAGTGAACGAGGTTCGCGCGATGGATTTGCATGTGCCGTACGACTAGCGTGTTGACGACGGAAATTCCGATGCTGCCTCCGATGTTACGCAGCAGGTTATAAAGTCCGGTCGCGTTTCCGATCTCCTCGTTGCGCAAGCCCGCGACGGCAGTGGTGGAAAGCGGGACGAATATGCAGCCTGCGCCGAAGCCGCTAAGAATGATGGGCCAGAGGAGCGTCCACTGTGTAATTTGCAGATCGACGCGCGAGAACTGGATGCTGGCGATGCCGAACATCGCGAAGCCGGAGGCGATCAGGTAACGATTGTCGATGCGGCTGGTCAGAATACCGATCACGGGCATGGCGACGATGGCGCCGAGTCCGCGCGGGCTGACCGCAATGCCGGCGGTGAGAGCGGTGTAGCCCAACAGTTCCTGATAGAAAAGTGGCAGTAGCGTGACCAGTCCGTAGATGGCGGCGCCGAAAAGGCCAATGAGTATACAACCGAGAGTGAAGTTCCGATAACGGAACACGCGGAGATTAACGAGCGGGTCGCGCCGTGACAACTGTCTAATGACAAAGGCGACAAAGGCGACGACGAGTATCAGCGCCGCCCAGCGGATCCAGACGGCTCCGAACCAGTCGTCCTCTTGACCTTTGTCGAGGATGATCTGGAGAGCGCCGAGCCAGAGCGCGAGTAGTCCGAAGCCGATGCCGTCGAAACGGCCTGCGTGTGCCTCCCTGATGTAGAGAGGGTCTCTAACGTAACGCATGATCATGGTGATTGCGAGGATGCCGACCGGGATGTTGATATAGAACGCCCAGCGCCAGGAGTACGTGTCTGTGAGCCAACCTCCGAGCGTGGGTCCGAGAACGGGAGCGACGACCACGCCGAGTCCGAAAGCGGCCATGCCAAGGCCGCGCTTTTTGGGAGGGAAACTCTCGAGCAGAATGGCCTGTGAGAGCGGCTGAAGAGCTCCGCCTCCCGCGCCCTGAACGGCGCGCGCAATCAGGATCATCCCCAGGCTGGTGGACGATCCGCAAAGGAAAGACGCGACGGTGAAGATCACGATGCAGGTGATCAGGAAGCGCTTGCGTCCGAAGCGCAGGGAGAACCAGCCACTTGCGGGCAGAATGATGGCATTCGCAACCAGGTAGCTGGTGAGAACCCAGGTGGCTTCGTCCGTGGTGGCGGAAAGGCTACCGGCGATGTAAGGCAGAGCGACGGCGGCGATGGAGGTGTCGAGGACCTCCATGAAAGTGGGAAGGATGACGGCTACCGCGACGAGCCACGGATTTTCGGCGCGCCCGTAATCTTCATTCTGGTGGTCCACTGGGTTCTCTGACCGGACTTAGAGAGCTAGGGTTCAGATGAGCCGGGCAAAGTGCCGGTTGGACAATAAAAACGGATCGCCACAGTCCCGTCCCCGTCGGCGTCTCGCCGGCTGTCGCGGGTGCGTCCCGCCCTCGCTCATCTCCGTGACATCCCTCATTCCCCCCCGCAGCTTGTCAAGTGCCCTTCCGCCCCGATTTCCTCCTAAGCACCTGAAACCATTCCAAATATAATTCTCCCGACCCTGTCGGGTTTTCCCTTCAAAGTTGTCATAATTAAATCAGATCAGAAGTTAGTCAGACGGTGCCCCATGTTCCCCCGAGCCGCCTGGTGAATCGGGATAAACATGAGGCTTTTCCGTTCTAAAGGGATATCGAGGTGCTAAGTTGCTTATTGTCAGCGGCTTAGAGTTAGACTGGTTTAGATCGACCCATTAACTCGCTTTATTTCAATAACATACAATTTTCCACACAGGGAGGGGGGTACTCCGCGAAACTCGTCCTTTGTGTTGATTGTTTCAGCAGTGGTGGGGTATATCGAGGTAGTAACTTCCATATTTTCAGCAAGTTATGGTTAGACTAGTTCAGATCGACCCATTAACTCGCTTTATTTCAATAACATACGATTTTGCACACAGGGAGGGGGTACCCTGCGTACCCCGTGTCCCCTGTGTCCTCTGTGTCCTCTGTTTTGGGTGTTACGTTTAGCCGATCTTGCGGTGGTCGGGAGCTCCTGCGGCTGCCGGAACTGCCGACGCGTGCGGCGCTTGCGCTGCTTGGGCCGATTTCTTGGCTGCGCCGATTCTCATGCTGTAGAACGACCGGTACACGAATGTGAACGATACTGCAAAGAACGCGACCGCCAGCACCGTCTTGACCGCAGGTTGAGACTGGCCGAGGCTCACCGCCAACTCGACGGCGAGCAGTCCGAAGAGGGTGGTGAACTTGATGACCGGGTTCATGGCGACGGAAGACGTGTCTTTGAACGGATCGCCGACGGTGTCGCCGACGACGGTTGCCGCGTGCAGATCGTTGCCTTTCTGCTGCATGTTCACTTCGACGACCTTCTTGGCGTTGTCCCACGCGCCGCCGGCGTTGGCCATGAACATTGCCTGGTACAGACCGAAGATGGCGATCGAGATCAGATAGCCGATGAAGAAGTACGGCTCGATGAAGGCGAACGCCAGCGTCCCGAAGAAGACGGCAAGGAAGATGTTGAACATGCCCTTCTGCGCGTACTGTGTGCAGATTTCAACCACCTTCTTGCTGTCGCTGACCGAAGCCTTTTCGACGCCTTCGAGCTTGATGTTGGCCTTGATGAATTCGACGGCGCGATAAGCGCCCGTGGTGACGGCCTGGATCGATGCGCCAGTGAACCAGTAGATCATCGCGCCGCCGGTAATCAGACCGAGCACAAAAGGAGCGTGGAGGAGTGAGAGGTTCGCCACGAGGGCCGGTTGGAGTCCCTGCGTAAGCGCCATGATGATGGAAAAGATCATGGTCGTCGCGCCGACCACGGCGGTACCTATCAATACCGGTTTGGCTGTTGCCTTGAACGTATTGCCTGCGCCGTCGTTGGCTTCAAGCAGATATTTGGCCCGCGCGAAGTTTACGTCGAAGCCGTACTCGCGCTTCAGTTCGGCTTCAATTCCTGGTACCTGCTCGATCAGCGATAGCTCATAGACGGACTGAGCGTTGTCGGTCACCGGGCCGTAGGAATCGACCGCGATCGTCACCGGGCCCATACCAAGGAAACCAAAGGCTACGAGTCCGAAAGCGAAGACGGCGGGGGCAAGCATCAATGGATGAACAGCGGTACCGGCACCGGCCACATTGGCGCCGAGACCGAAGGTGCTGATGAAATACGCGATGCTCATCAGCACGATCATCGCGCCGCCTAGGTAATAGCACGAGAAATTGCCCGCAACCAGACCGGAGAGGATGTCCAGCGATGCGCCGCCCTCTTCCGCCGACGTAACGACCTCTTCAACGTGGCGCGACTCGGTCGAGGTGAACGCCTTGACCAGCTCAGGGATGATCGCCCCGGCCAGCGTTCCGCAGGAGATGATGCTGGCGAGCTTCCACCAGAGGGTCGGATTGCCTCCGAGATCCGGAATGATGAGATACGAGACGATGTAGGTCAGCACGATGGAAATGACGGAAGTCACCCACACGAGCGAAGTCAGCGGAGTCTCGAAGTTCATTTCTTCGGCATTGCCGTATTTTGCCTTGGCAACAGCGCCGTTCAGGAAATAGGCGGCGGCGCTGGAGACCAGCATCATGATGCGCATGACGAAGATCCACACCAGGAGTTGCACCTGGATTTTCGGATCGCGCACGCCGAGCAGGATGAACGTTATCAGAGCTACGCCGGTGACGCCGTAGGTTTCGAAGCCGTCGGCGCTGGGTCCGACCGAATCGCCTGCGTTGTCGCCGGTGCAGTCGGCGATGACGCCGGGGTTGCGCGCGTCGTCTTCCTTAATCTTGAAGACGATCTTCATCAGGTCGCTGCCGATGTCGGCAATCTTGGTGAAGATACCGCCGGCAATGCGCAGCGCGGCGGCACCGAGGGATTCACCGATCGCGAAGCCGATGAAGCACGCTCCGGCGTAGTCACCCGGCACGAAGAGCAGGATGACGAGCATGATCAGCAACTCGACGCTGATCAGCATCATGCCGATGCTCATGCCGGCCTCCAGCGGAATCGCGGAACACGGGAACGGCTTGCCCTCGAGTGCGGCAAAAGCGGTTCGCGAATTGGCGAACGTGTTCACGCGGATGCCGAACCAGGCCACGCCGTAGCTGCCCGCAATCCCGACCAGGCTGAACAGGAGGATGATTGGCAAGGTCGTGCTGACCGGTTTGCCGGGCACCGGCGCCAGCCATCCGAAATAGGCGGCGATGATGACGGCAATGAATGCCCAAAGAACCAGGATGAATTTGCCCTGCGTGAGCAGATAGGTTTTGCAGGTCTCGTAGATAAGCTCGGAGATCTCGCGCATGGAACGGTGCACGGGCAAATTTTGCAACCGCTTGTAGATTGTTAGTCCGAACAAAAGCCCTGCGGCGCAGAACAGCAGGCCAATCATCAGCAGTTTGTGACCGTCAAAGCCTAGAAAAGATACCTGGCTGAGGTCGGGCAGTTTGAGGCTTGCTTCCCCGCCGGCTTGCGGTTCCTGCGCAAGGGCTAGTGTTGGGAGCAACAAGAGAGTGAGAGCCAATCCCGCGAACTTCGCGAAGCTGGACAGTGATACTCGGGACAGTGATACTCGGGACAGTGATACTAAAGATGGAATCCGTGAGCCTGCTGGTTTGCGGCAGCAAAGGCTCGGGGCGGGCCGGGTCTGCATAAAATCCTCCATGGTCAACGTGGGACGTCAGCCGTGCATTCGGTTTGTACGCAGCAAAAGACGCACGCTTCCCACGAAGCGAGCGAGCCCTCCACACGATTTGTGCGTGACGAGGACAATCATCATGTTGTGCGTCCGCTGTGTCTTTGAAGGCGCGCTTCCACGACCAGGCCCTGTGAAGCGCAAACTGATGTTTGGCCGCACCTTCGATTGCGAATTAACTACCCTCGCGTTATCGTTCCGGCCTGAAACCGGAACAGCTCCGTCGAGTTTCCCTAACCCCTTAGGGATGCCCTTATCGTTCCCCCACAGGAACGGGGCCGCTTGCGACCGGCTGGCAACCATCCAGCCGAGTTGGCGTGGTTATAACACGCCGCCACTTTGCGGTCAATCGGCTTTGATGCTTATTCCGGGAATTCCGTCGCTTGTGAGTAGATGGCTGGCTGGAAAAGGGCACGCCTGGCGTGCCCAGAGTATCTGGAATCGACTTGCGCTATGGGTTGACGCCCAACTGCCAGAAGAGGTATGACCACACGTCCGTTCCCTCTTCGACCAGCTTTGAAATCGGCTTGCCCGCGCCGTGGCCAGCCTTGCTCTCGATCCTGAGCAGGATTGGCCGATCGGGTCCATTGGCCGCCGCAGCCTGCATACGAGCCGTCATCTTCTTGGCGTGCATGGGGTCAACACGTGTGTCGGTATCGGCTGTCATGAACATTACCGAAGGATAGAGAGTCCCATTTTTTATATGGTGGTAAGGCGAGTACGCGTAAAGCCACTTGAACTGCTCGGCATCGTCAGCCGATCCGTATTCCGGAATCCAGAGCTTGGCGATCTGGAAGTTCTGGTAGCGCAGCATGTCGAGCAGCGGCACCTGGCAAACCACCGCGCGGAACAGGTCGGGACGCTGCGTCAGCGCCGCGCCCATCAGCAATCCGCCGTTGCTGCCGCCCTGAATGGCGAGATGGTCCTTGTCGGTATATTTCTGAGCAATCAGGTATTCGGCTGCCGCGATGAAATCGTCGAACACGTTCTGCTTGTTCCCGAGCATTCCGGCGCGATGCCACTCCTCGCCGAACTCGCTGCCACCGCGCAGGTTGGCCAGGGCGAAAACGCCTCCATGTTCGAGCCACAAATACAGACCGCGGCTGAACGCCGGCGTGTTGCTTACGTTGAAGCCACCGTAACCGGTGAGAAGCGTCGGATTCGCGCCGTTCAGGGCGAGGCCCTTTTTGGCGACCACGAACATGGGAACGTTTGTACCGTCCTTGGACGTGTACCAGACCTGCTTCACGTCATAGTTGGCAGGCTCGATCGTGGGCGCATCGACTTTGGCCCAGCGGGAGGTCGCGAGCGGTGCTTTCGCCTCATTCATGTCCATCCGGTAAACCGCTGGCGGAACCGTGTACGAGTTGAATCCGAAGAAAGCCTCTTTGCTGTCCCATTCGCCACCTACACCGAGGATCGTGCCTAAACCCGGAAGAGTCACGTTCCCGATCACGTGGCCATCAAGATTGAATGCTCTTAACTGAGAAGTAGCGTTCTTTTCGTATTCGGCAACGATCTTCGAGCCGACAATGCTGATGTTCTTGATCACGGCGTCGGTCTGCGGGATGATCTCCTTCCAGTTTTCGCGTTTCGGATCGGTAGCAGAGACGGCGAACACACGATAGCGGGGCGCGTCCTCGTTGGTCAGAATGTAAAGCTTCCCTTCGAATGGGATCGCTCTATACAGAAAATCTTTCCCCGTCGCCACGGGAATGAACCTGTCGTTCGAAGATCTCTCGTCTCGAAGGAACACCTCGCTTTTCGCCCATCCCTGCTCGACGTTTATGGCGAGCCAACGACCGTCTTCGGAGAGCTCAACATTGGGCCAGTCCTGCGGGTCGCGGCCGGCACCAAAGATAAGATCGTCCTCGGAGGAACCAGCGCCGAGTTTGTGACAGAACACGTGGCGGTTGTAGACTTCCTGCCCATCCGCCACTTCGCCCTTCTTCGGATATCGCGTGTAGAAGAACCCGCCGTCGCCCGGCATCCATGCGATGCTGGCCGCGCGCGTGCGCTCGATGGTGTCAGGCAGCAGTTTGCCCGTGGCTGTCTCGATCACGTGCAGCGTGCTCATCTCCGAACCGCCCGCGGACGTGCCATAAGCAACATATTTGCCGTCGTGCGATTGCTTCCACCAGTCCAGCGCGACCGTGCCGTCGGTTGCCAGCTTATTCACGTCCACCAGGACTCTGTCTTTCCCGCTCACGCCCTTTCTTACATAGAGGATGGGCTGGTTCTGAGTGCCCTCGCGCCGCGTGTAGAAGTAGTAATCTCCGCCAATCTGAGGAGTGGTGAGGGTACCGATCGTCAGCAAGTCGCTGAGCCGCGCATGAATATTCTCTCGCCCTGAAAGCGAGTTCAACACGGTGCGCGAATAACCCATCTCGTCCGCAACGAACTGCTTTGTCCCCGCCGTAGTCCCGTCTTCGAGCCAGCGGTACGGATCGGCGATCTTGACTCCGTGCAGGTTTTCTTCGACCACATCGACCTTTGCCACGGGCGGTTTAGCAGCTGTGGTCGCAACCGGATTACTCGCGGAAGCACCGCTGGTGGCATCGCTTGGCCCGTCTTTCGCCACACTGATCATGGACACGGTCAGGATGAGTACGAGTATGCCTGCGAAACAGCGAAATATCGTCATGGTGACCTCTGCTGCTGGAATCTTAGTCCGAAGAGCTAACAAAGTTTAGACAAATCAGGCTTCCCAGAATTGTAAGACGTGTCAGTAATCAATAAGCCTGGACACACCTATGAAAACAGAGGTTCGGTACTAGTAAGGTGGATTCCCAGCGTTTTTCAAGCAGAGCACCTTTGACCCGACGCGCTCGCATGATGTATAAATGTCTTCGACGACCAAAGCTAACGCCAATTCGGCGTTTCTACTCCTCAGTAGCTCAATGGCAGAGCATCCGGCTGTTAACCGGAGGGTTGTAGGTTCGAGTCCTACCTGAGGAGCCATTCTTTAGTACACGTTACAAGCCTTCCCTGAATTTCGTTGTCGAGCAATATTGAGCAAAACCCCGGAAGATTCTCTGCTCTTCCGTCGTCCTGCTGCGGCTGAATCACCTTGGATCGCCTCATTCGCCCTTTCTCCACGGCAGCTGACCGTACTCCGTGGTGTGTGCCGAGGTGGTCCGGGGCGCGGTAAGAAGCCCTTGCCGACGGAAGAGCCGAGTGCTTCTCCCCCGCACCATCCACCAACGCCGTCAGCGGTCGTTTGACAAAATCCTGATTCGCCCTGAACATCACCTCGCGCGTGCAAGCCGGTCTGTGCACTGGCCCGCAGCGAAGTCGCCGAGTGGCTCGGCGTGTCGCTCGATTGGGTGCAGGCCCACGCTAGCTACTTTCCGGCGCAAAAGTGAGTTCCTCGTGCAAGAGTGAGTTGAGGATGCCGCAAACTGAAAACTCCCCAGGCAGGCAATGCCAGGGGAGTGCGATTCTTCGGCAATGGAACGAACATTATTCCGTCTGGCGGGCCAGGTATGAGCCAATGTTAATGAGATTGTCGGCGATGACGCCAAAGCCGACCCACCTCTTCATTCCGGAATCTCCTTTATAGCGGGAACGGCGCAAACCGCGACGGCGTTTCAATAGGCTGATGCGACCTTCGGATCCGGTGCGCCATTTCTGGCCTTTGCGGAACCATCGTTTCCTTTGGTGGCGCTTTCGCGCGGCGCTCTTGGTGGAGTGATTGGGGATCGCGACTTGTTCCACTCCTGCCTGGTGAGCCTTAGTTTCGTTCTGTGCAGAGTAGAAGCCAGCGTCGCCGGCCACCAATCGTGGAGTGCGCCCCAGTTGCTCTTGATGGGCAGTAATCGCCGGCATCAACAGGTCGGCATCCACGGGGCGCTTTGTGTAGACCTGGTAGGCGGTAACGATCTGATTCTCCGCCTCCTGGATTTTGACCATCTTGCCAAACTCGTTCGGCTTGCCGGCCTTTCCTTTGCGAATGATCTCGGTGGTAGGTTCAAAAATACTGAACAGCTTGCCGTCGAAGTTTGTGATTCCTTCCAACACCCGAGCCTGGGTCTGGAGGATTACCTGCTGCACCCGCGGAATCATCGTATCCAGATATTGTTTGCAGCCCTCCAACACCATTTGTTGCTTCACTTCCAAGGCACTCTTTACGCCACTGGTCACTTCCTCAGAGAAGCGTTGCGCTTGCTTCACGACTCGCTCGGTTGAGCTCAACAATCTTACGTATGCCTGCTTAAGCTTCTCTTTCCCGACTGCGTTTTTGCTGCGGCTGGCCCTTCCAATCTCGATCAGTCGGTGTTGCACGTTGCGCATGCGATTACGCAGCTTCGTACCCGTCCCGCCCGTCACCTCGGCGATCGTCTTCATCGTTCGGGTCAATACCCGCACGCCATCGCCTAACAAGGTGCTGTCGGTCGGATAATGAACCGTGGTTTCCACCACCGTCGTATCCACCCGCATGCGTTTACCCTGCACGACCTTCTTCTCTTGGGCGATCGTCACGATCCGTTGATGAATCTGCTCGACCACGTCTGAGCCCAGCGTCCGCGCCAGTCGCCCCAAACTCTTGTCGTCCGGAACGCTCCCGCTCCCCACCCGCGTGAACTGGCGATAGACCAGATTCGCCCGAACCTCACGCACCAGAATCTCATAGCTCCAATCGCGCACGTGCTTCAACAACAACATCCGCAAGACTACCTCAGCGGGTATTCCCCGACGGCCGAAGGTCTTGCTTCGCGGACAGCGACGAGCCAGTCCCTCGTACACAGTGTTAATCAAGGACTCGTCCTCAAGTAGTTCATCGGCATGACGCATCCAGTCTTCCCAGAGATCGTCAACCGCTTCCGCGATCAGACCTTCGCCGAAGCTGCGCTGCAGGCGGCGGGCTTGGATCATGAGCGTACCTTCCGTTTGGTGGGCGATGTCGCCCGAGTTCGCGCGGGCTGTTGCCACTGCGCTTGCATCTGGGTGCGGTTCAAATCGGCAAGGGCACAACCGATCTCCCAAAAACGCTCCCACGCGGCATGCGCTTCGCGGATCTCAACCGCATGCTCGGGTGCAATGTAGGTGGCGTGACTCTTGCCGTCTTTCCGGAAGGTCAAGTAAAGGTGCGGACCATGACGTCGGGAAGGATCGGAGTGACAACCGCAGGTTGGCTTTCCGCACTGTCGGGTAGTTTCGGAGAGACCACCCTGAACCATGCTTTGGGCAGCATGGGCGAGTTGTTGGAGAAGCGCTTCTCTCTTACTCATAATAATATGATTAAGAAATAAGGTAAATAGTTGCTTGAGATGGTGGCCCATGGTTGGAATTTTTCGACGAACAATCCTTGGGGCTGATGGACAACCGGGCGGGACCCCTGTGGAAAACATCATGTGCGCACGACATGCGCGCGGCGGCGTCCGCAAAGAAAGAAGTTAGCTACTCACTTTTGCGCCGAAAAGTAGCTAGCGCCAGGATGGTCCAAGCAAGGCTCCACGGAGCCTCAAGGGTTGGAGCAACCTGTTCGAGGTACGCAACGCCCTTTTGAACGGCGGGCTCCAGAAGTCGATCGTGCAAGGCGAGCAGCGCCGCCGCCGTATCGTCGGCGTGCGGTGCAACCGGTTCCCCGTAGACAACCCCATTTCCTGCATTCCATCCTCCGGCTGGGCAGGCACGATCCAGAACTCAACGCCAGAGTCGATGCGCACAGGAATCCGTTCCAGTCCGCCACAGGTGCATGGCAGTTGGCGAAGAGAGAGGATCGCGAAGGAGGTGGGAACGACCCAACTGGCGGTACCAGGAAACCAGGGCCAGCCGCTTTTCTCGGGATCGAAGCGGACATGGCGATCGGCGGTGCGGAACTTCCACTTGTCGAAAATAGCAGTAATCGAAGACGTGGTGAAAAAGCCAAGGGCTGCGGTTGAGCGCTCTACACTGCGTAATAAGCCGGTTTTCTTCATTGGTTTACATTAATCGGACAGGATGTCGGTTGTCTTCTTGGCGCACTCGGTCAGGCGAAACGTAACTGGTGTAGGTAACCCGTGCTGTTGCTGATCGTGAATCGTTTCGACCGTTCTCATGCCCGTAAATGTAAACACCCGACGTACGCGTCGCGTGTTTGAGAGCCAATCCTCTCGCGTGTCGGCAATCACACGAAACCCGGAACTGCCTGTTCGTTCGCTGCTCATCACTAGCAAGGCTGTCCCTATGATTTTCGCCAAGCACGCGCTTGTCGAGATGTTGGCTATCGAAGACCTAAACGCCGAAAATGTGAAGCGTTGTTTAGTCAGGGGGGCGAGTTTAGGATCTACCTCCAAAAACGCCCGATGAAGACAAGAGATCGAAACGACGATACGAAGAGGAAGTGCTCTTCGGCCGACGAACTTACTTTTGAGTACCAGGGCCTCGATGAGTGCCTCTTCTGCTGACGGCAGGCGAAGTTGGGGGTGTTCCTGAGTGGCACCACGCTACCAACCCTATAGCAAGCTTTCCGTGCGCCAGGAGTGGAGCAGAGATCCAGAAGTGCTCCTTCGCCCCTTGCTCCTCCCAAATCTGCCCCCGGGCCTATTTCCGCACTATTTCCATTATTGCCGACTATTGCCGACAATCCGGGATCAGAACGTAAAGCGCGTCTGAAGTTCCAGCCTCCGATTGTTGGCATTCTCGGCGAATCGACCGTTACCGTTGAAAGCGGGTTGGTTGGCCCGTCCGAACAAAGGCGAAGTCACGTCTCCAATGATTGGGCCTGGATTGTTGTGATTGGTTACGTTTCGGATCTGCATGGAAACCGACATGCTGTAAGGCCGAGATGTCCCTGAAGCACCCTCGCGTGGGCTTCCGAACGCGAAAATGCGCGTGACTCGCATATTCAGCATCATCAGCGCGGGGCCTCGCCCGAAATTCCGCGGAAGCAGTTGTTCACCGGAGGTTGGGTTGGGATCGAGCAGACCGTACCTGGTGGCGACCACTCCGGCTTTGCCGGGATCGGTGACAAGCCCCGGGCGTGCGTTGAACAGCGTATCCCCATACAGATCGCTGCCGGTCGTGATGTCGAAGGGTGAGCCACTGTTCACGGTCAGCAACGGATTGAACCTGATGCCCCACTTCGCCGTAATCGTGCCGCTGAGCGACACGCGATGATGAATGTCAGTCGCGGCCGGTCCATACTCGCCAGCCATGCTGTTGGGGTCTGCGGTAAAGGTTCCGAGTCCATCCGTATTGCTCATCGCGCGGTTATAAGTGTAGGAGCTGGTCAGCGAGAGGTTCCGATTGACGTTTGAATTGACATTCACGATCAACTGATTCTGGTTATACAAACCAGCCGATTCCATCTCGAAAACCGGAGCCGGTCCGCCCAGGATTGCGCGCGAACGCAACATGTGGAGCCCATGCGCATTCGCATAAGTGAGCGATACCGTGGTATTGCGAGGCAGCTGGCGCTCGAATGTAAGGGCGGACTGCATGATATAGGGAGCACGCAAGTTGGGACTGATCTGTTGAATAGTGCTCGGCGAGTTCGCAGCGGCAAAGGAAGCGACCGGCGGAATCGTCGTGAAAAAGTCCGGATTAGCAATTACGTATTGCTGCTGAACAACGCCGTTGTACCGTTCCGCCGTCAGCGCATTTGACAGCGCGAAGCGATCGTAAAACATTCCGAATCCGGCACGGATAACGTTTTTCGCCGCAGTCTTTCCCTTCGCGCCGGGGGCCCACGCCAGACCAATTCGGGGGGCGAAATCCCGCCAGTCGTGGATGTTGGTCTGGGTCTCGTAGCGCAGGCCGAGGCTCAAGGTGAAATTGGAGCGAACCTTCCAGTCATCTCCCACGAACCCTGCAACGTCAACCTGACCAACGGAAATCGAGGGATTGCCGGTGTTTATGCTGAACTGAGTAGCGCCGCCTCCCAGCGCGCGAATTTGTGTGGGAGTTAACCCTTGCTGTGAGAAAAGCAGAGTTCTGCGATACCTTTCAAGGGAGTCAATGTTGACCAACACGGGGTTCCCGGAGGCCTCTAAAACCGCCTGATCGTTGGCATCGAGCTCCGGGCCCAACCCCCCGCCGAAGGTGAACGTACCCTGGAAATTCTGTGGCGACACGTTGGCATCCGTCGCGCCGCGCAGGCGTACGCCGAATTTCCATGCGTGGGCTCCACGAACGAGCGACGTGTAGTTTTGCAACTCGTAAGTGTTCTGCTTGTCGATCGATTTGCCCACGGGCGAACCGCCCCCGTTGAACGCATTCAAAACCTGAATCGCCGGGCCTGAACTGTTTCCGGTCGTAGTGATTTCGGGCCGGTAGAACTGGAAGCGGGTTTCGTTGATCGCGCTGGTGCTGAGCACTGCAGTCTCCGTGATCTGAACGTTCTGGTTCAGGATGTCGCTCTGTGCACCGCGCGAGACAAGGTTGAAGCCGCCGACGCCGGCATTGTGGACGTCATCGTGGTTGAAGGAGTAACGGAACACCAGGGTGTTGCTGCCGTTGAGCTGGTAGTCGATCCGGGGGTTAAGTATCGTGAGCCGTTGCGTCGCGGTTACCGTGCCGGTGAATGGCTCTGCTTGCAGTGATGGGTCGAGAACCATCGCGTTCACGACGTTGCCATTGTCTTTCCACTCCCGCTGCACGGTAAAGTAGAACGACGCGCGGTTGTTAATCGGACCACTGAAATTGGAGCGAATCTCGTTTAAGAGGAACGGCGCTTTCTGAGCCGCGTATGGATTGCGCGAGTTCCACTTGTCGGCGGCGATGTTGTATCCGATAGAGGAAACGAATTTGTCCGATCCCGGCTTGGTGAAGATCTCGACCCGGCCCAGGCCTAGTTGGTCATACTCGGGCGAGAATGGATTCTGATTGATACGGATCTCGCGAATAGAGTCCTTCGGCGGCAACTCACCTCCACTGAACCCGTCGACGAAAATTGCGCCTCCATTGGGTCCAGCCGACGGTCCGGCAAGGGCCTGAAGGTCCGCTTCCAGATCGGTGGGATCGTCCGAAAGCGCATCGAGGTCCGACCCGCGCAGGGTCACGGCGCTCGCATTACTCCCAGCTTCCGTGCTGAGCGCTGGCGGGCTCTGGTCTTCCACTGTCAAGCTTTGCTGAGTGGCGACAACGTCCAGTTGCAGGTTCAATGTCCGGGGACCCGCGCTCAGTTCGACCTGCTCCGGCTGGCGGAGACTGAGGTTCGGCGCCGACGCACTGACGGTGTAGTTGCCGACAGCCAGCGCCGCGAACGAATACGCACCATCCGTGCCGGTGGTGACGGTCTTGCCCGACTCGGACGGACCGCGCAGCGTTACCGTGGCTCCGGGAACCACCGCGCCAGATGGGTCGGTGACCAGACCATGCAAGGTGGCCGTCTGCGCCAGCATTGAAGCTGAGAGCAAGAACACAATCAGAATTGAATACACAAACTTCATCAAAATCTATCTCCAAAAACGCAGCAGAATTGCCGCGCGACAGATCGCAAAGCATCCCTGCCGCGTCTGATTTGCCAGGTCCTACTGAATGGCCGCACTGAGAAGCCGTCTCAAGCTGACTAATTTCCCACTCTGAAAACCAGAATCTTAGCAGGCTGTTCGCCGTGCCGAGGCACGCCGACGTAAAAGCCGTTCAACGAAGCCGATAACGCAGAGGTTCTAGCCCCGGCAACCGTGGGAATACGTTTTAACGATCGATAGTGATCGGGGTCACGCTGTTCAATCACATCTACGAACCCCTCGCCGCAAGAGATGTAGACACGCTTGTTGGCTGCGTCATAGAAGAGATCGTCGGCGTCGCTGCTGGTAACGACTCTAGCGACCGTCTTGCCATTCTGGGTGTTTATGATCAGCAGCTGCGCCGGATTGCGTGCACCCACGAAGAGGCGATGATGCTCTTCATCGAGGCCTATGGGAGCGTTCCCTTGATTTTCCAGCACCGGCCACGGATCCAGCAGCGCGCGCTTGCGGCGGTCAATCACGGCGACCTGCTTCATCGTAGGGATATTGGCGAAGATCCTTGTGCCTTTCTGCTCCACGGCAATTCCCTGGGGTTTACCGGGTAGGGAGATCTTTGCCAGCAGTTTCCCGTCGGGAATGGAGATGATAGCGATGCCGGGCTTGTCCAGGTTCATGCAACCCACATACAGTTCTTTGGCGTGCGGGTCGTATTGCAGTTCGTCGAGGTTGCTTTGCAGGTCAATGCTGGTAATCAGGTCGAGAGTCTTGCCATCGTAGATATAAAGGGCTTGTCCGCGGGGCACATATATCTGATTGAACTCAGGTGCGTATCGCGCGGATGCAGGCTTCTCGCCTTCCAAGCTGCGCAGTGCCTTGCCGGAACTCAGATCCACGACTTCCAGCGTTTTGTTCGTCGGTGCGGCTGCGAAAAGGCGCTGGTGTTCGGCATCTACCGCCATGTGATTGAATCCGCCTTGAACATTCGGCAGAGCAATCGTTTTGGCGAGGGTCAGCGGATTCTGTTCCTGACATGGCGCGGACGACAGAAAACAGCAGGTCAGCGCGACGAGCAAAGCAGAATATGTTTTTAAGTAGGGCCGCATACCTTTTCCTTATGGTCAGTGACATGAATTTTTTCCGAGACCTAGTCGCCGGGCCAGCCCCTCTGGCCAGCGCCCAAAGCTGAGTTCGCGACTCAATCAGGGTTGAACTAGAAAACAGCAAAATTCTACCGACACCGATTAAAGGTTGTACCTGTAACGACTATATTGAATGAAGCTGAAAGAACCCTTAATTAGGAAGAAGAATAATGTATGAGTCGTGGAATTTCTGGCTTGCAGAGCATAAATGTCTCGATTGAAGGGGGTGGCCCAATCTTCCTGGCGTGAGTCTTTTCGATTCGGTCGGATAAACGATCCGATAACCTTGGCTAGCTAGTTTTCTTGACCAGTCGAAGCCGCTTCAAACCGCCCGTAGCGCAACGAAAGCGTAGGAAGCACTAATAGATTCAGGGCTGTCGAAGTCACCAATCCCCCCAGGATAATGATGGCCATCGGGCCCTCGATCTCTCGCCCGGGCTGGCCGCTACCAAGGGCGAGTGGCAGCAGACCCAAGCCGGTCACGAGCGCGGTCATAAGAATTGGGGCGAGCCGCTCGGATGCGCCGCGTAGGGCGGCCTGCCGTCCCCAGGTCATCCCTTCGGCTTCAACCAGGTGCTCGTAATGCGAAATGAGCATGATCGAGTTGCGCAGCGTGATTCCGAACAGGGTGACGAAACCAATTAGGGAGCCGAGCGAAAGTTCACCTCCGGTTGCGAACGCAATCAATACCCCGCCTATCAGGGCAAAAGGAACATTGGCGAGCACCAGCAGCAGATTTCGCCAATTGCGCATGACCACCGAAAGCAACAGCACGATGGCGATTGCCGCGATCAACGAATGCATGATCAAGTCGCGCCGTGATTGTGCCTGCGCCTCGGCTGCCCCGCCGAACTCGATATAGCTTCCGGCTGGCAGGCTGATTTTGCGCGTGCGCTGCCGCGCGTCGGCTACGAACGAGGTGACGTCGCGGCCGGAAACATTGCAAGTGATCACCTGTACGCGACGGGCATTTGTGTGGGAAATGGAGTACCTTCCGGAGTCCGGCTGGATGTCCGCAATATCTCGCAGGTGGAGGTAATTGCCGCTGGGACTGCGTAAAGGCAGATCGCCGATGGAAGACACGGACTCGCGGCTCTTGGGCTCTAAGATGACCGAGACGGGGATGACTTGGCCGGAATCGTAAACCTGTCCGACGGTGTCGCCACCGAACGCCGTTCCGACCGCGTCGAGAACATTCACTGGGTCGAATCCCCATCGGGCCACATCCGTGGGCCGAAGCCGGATTTCGACCTGCGGCATTCCCGGTGGCGATTGGATGGTGACGTCGGTCGCCCCAGGAACCTGCTGAACGGCGGCCGCTACGTTGCGCGCTGCCTCATCGAGCGTGTCCAGGTTGTTTCCGAATACGCTGACCACGACTCCCGCCGTGTAGCCGGACAGCACCTCGTCGATCCTCTCCGTCAAGAAGGTGTTGACGGAAAACGTTGCTCCTGGATATTGCGCCACAGCACTGCGAATGCGCTCCAAGGTGGCGTCGGTTTGCGCCCCGGAAAGTTTCGGCGACAGCCCGATTTCAAACTCGCTGCTGTGTGTCCCGCCCGTGTCTTCCGATAGCTCCGCTCTGCCGACGCGTTGAGCGACGGACTTGATTTCCGGTATCTGCCGCAGCGTGTGGGTGACGCGATCCCCGAGCGCGATCGACTGTTCCAGCGACGTTCCCGGAACAGCCGTCATGTGCAGGACAAAGTGTCCCTCGCGCAAATCGGGAATAAATGGGGTAGCTGCCTAAGTACAGTACACTCTACAGGTAGTGGTTCCAGATCGTCCATCTCCGGAAATTTACCCGCCCTATCCAGGCACTTGGCAGGAGTTTTGTTCCTGGTTTGCCGATGAATCGTCCTGCGCGGCGTATCTGGAGCACTTGCGCTGGCCGAGCGGGGTTTGCTGTCCGAAATGCGAAAGCGCAACGGGTTGGCGAACCGCTGATGGGCGATGGGCATGCTCGGAATGCGGTCGTAAAGTATCCGTCACGGCGGGAACGATCTTTGACCGCAGCCGCATCCCTCTCCAAGAATGGTTTGCCGCGGCATGGTACATGACCAACCAAAAGCATGGAGTGAGCGCGCTGGGGTTACAGCGGTTGCTGGGGCTGGGAAGCTACCAAACGGCATGGACCATCTTGCGGAAGTTGCGTACGGCCATGGTGCGGCCGGGGCGGGATCGTCTGCACGGTTCGGTTGAGGTCGATGAAACGTATGTGGGCGGGATCGAGCACGGCGTTCGCGGACGGGGCACAGACCGTAAGTTCATTGTAGCCATTGCCATCGAAGTCTTGTCGCCAAAGGGTTTTGGCCGCGTGCGCCTGAATCGCGTCGACGACGTCTCAGGCGACAGCCTCATTCCTTTCGTCTGCGCTGCGGTGGAGGCCGGGTCGGAGGTGCATACCGACGGGTGGAACGGATACAACGGCCTTTCCGGGAAGGGATACAGCCATCACCGCACCAACGTCTCTCAAAGTGGAGATCCGGCGCACGTTTCCATGCCGGGCGTGCATACCGTTGCTTCACTGCTCAAGCGTTGGTTGCTCGGTACCCACCAGGGATCAGTTACAACCGAGCATCTGGACGCCTATCTTGGCGAATTTGCTTTTCGCTTCAATCGCCGCCACTCTCGCCAGCGAGGACTGCTCTTCCTCAGGCTTATGCAACACGCTGTAGTCACCCCGCCTACTCGGTACAGACCCTCGCGTTCCAGCCCGCAGAAGCAAACCACAGCCGGCTGTGGTCACTGTACTTAGGCAGCTACCCCGCCGGGAATAAAACTTGCGCCCAGGAAAGGCACGGCCATCAGACCGGCGACGATCAGTACGGCAACGACGGTCAGCACAGCCCCGGGCCTTTTATCAACCACGAGCAGCACGCGTTCGTAACGCCGTTTAAGCCAGCGCACCAAAGGCGGAGTCTCAGCCGGAAGATCGCGGTTTCCGAGCAGGATCAGCGACAGCGCCGGTGTCACCGTCAGGGCAACGGCAAGCGACGCCAGAATCGCCCAGATGTAGGTCACGCCCAGTGGGGAGAAAATCGATCCGGCCAGACCGCTCATGGTCAGAACCGGCACGAACACCAGAATCACAGCAAATGTCGCATAGACAACCGCGCTGCGAACTTCGATCGAGGCGTCGAAGACGACCTGGCTCGCCGGTCGCGGATTGGTGGCGAGCCGGTTTTCTCGTAACCTGCGGTAAATGTTCTCGACGTCGATGACGGCGTCATCCACGACCTCGCCGATTGCAATTGCCAGCCCGCCCAAGGTCATCGTGTTCAGGCTATAGCCCATGCGCTCCAGCACGATGACGGCCGCCATCAGCGACAACGGAATCGCGGTGCAGGAGATCGCCGCCGTGCGGAAGTTAAAAAGGAAAAGAAACAGGACCACCGTGACCAGAATGCCGCCGATCAGCAGCGACCGCCGAATGTTGCCGAGCGCGGTTTCAACAAAGGTTGCGGGACGGAAAATCTTGGCATCGAGGTTGATCCCTTCGCGCTGCATTGCGGGGCGAAGTTCCTTGAGCGCCTGATCAAGCGACTGCGTGATTTGAAGAGTGTTCGACCCGTATTGGGCGGAAACGACCAGCATCACCGCCGCTTTGCCCATCACGGTTGCGGCGCCAATCGGCGCAGCCGGCGCTTCGGCGACTCGGGCGACGTTTCCCAGCGTGAGATTGGCGCCGTTGCGCTGCAGAACTACGGTTTGTGCCAGCGCCTCGGGCGTGGTCGCCTGTCCTCGTGACTGCAACGTGATACGTTGATTGGGCGTGCTGATGAAACCGGCGGGGCGAATTCCCGTCGCCTGTCGAGTGGCAGCCGCTAGATCCTCCACACTGACATCGTGCTGTACCAATTCCTGCGGGCTGAACTGTACCTGGAGCTGTTTTTCTTCACCTCCAAACACGGCAGCATTGGACACGCCGGGCACGGCCAGCAATCGCAAGCGCACGGTCCAATCGGCGGCCGTTCGCAGGTCCATCAGCGATCTCGAATCGGAAGTAAGGCCGATGGCCATTACCGTACTGGTCGATGAAGTGAGCGGGGCAAGTTCCGGCGTTACCCCTGACGGCAATCTCGAAGTCACGCTGGCAAGTCTTTCCGACACGACCTGCCGGTCGAGATAGATGTTCGTATCCTCGGCGAATACGACGGTGACGACCGAGAGCCCCTGCGCGGATGTCGAGCGCACGGACTGAATCCCTGGAACGCCATTGACCGCATTTTCGATTTGTTATCAACGGTTAGCGTCAACACGGTGCGGCCCTGCTCATGCGAGATGTGGACTTGTGTCGCTACCGGTTGGTCGTCTTCATCCATGTCGAGGCCGCCTCGCTGTGCGACGATGAAAGACGCGGTGATCAGTCCGATGGCAGCAACTGCTGCAAATGATAGTGCGGCAACTTTGTACGGGTGTGTCATGGATTCTTACCCCTTTCGCGCAGGACCTGCGATTGCGGCGTTAACGGCTTCAGGTCTCCGGGTAGAAGCGGACGCTCGACGGAGTCCTCTAATGCGCCAAGTGCCTGTTGTGCGCGATAAATCGCGTCCTGCTCGGCAATATCTGCGACTACGACCTGCAGTCGACTGCCATTCAGCGCAACCCGGTCGGACTCGCCCGCCTTGAAGGCGGTCTGGGTGGCGCGCTGCCGCTCCATCGACTGCTGCTTGATTTGTCGCGCTTGCGCAATTCCGTTCAACGCGCCGGCGTACTTCGCAAGCGCCTGCTCGCTCGCGGCTATGCCTGCCGCCTGCACGCTCATCGGCTTCATCGGCATGGTCCGCGGGTCGAAGCCAAGCTTGGCCAGCACCGCCGTGTTTGTCAGCGGGGGCGGCACGACGGTAACGTAGACGCCCCGAGGCTTGAACTCGTAGTATCCACACATATGCACGCAAAAAAATTCACCGGCTCGCGCGACGGATTTCCCCAACTACATCGGCGAGCGTTATTCCATCAAGACTATTCTCCAAGCTGTCCTGCGCTTTCTTTAGGACCGACGACATGCATCCCTTAATGTTGCAGCTGATCGGGCATCTCTTCTCCACTGGATAGCTATGAATCGCGAATGTCGGAGGTGCCGCGCTAGCGCGATAAATGTCCAGAAGCGTTATTTGCTTAGGGGAACGGGTGAGCCTGCTCGCGCCATTCTTACCGCGCGTGGTGACGATCAGGCCTGCCCTTGACAGTTTCGAGAGAGATTTCCTGACGAAGGTGGGATCGGCATTGACACTTTCCGCAAGCATCGCCGAAGGGATTTCCTCGCCGCGACGGAAGCCAAGAGATGCCATGATGTGTGCTGCAACGGTGAATTGGACGCTCGTACCGGACATCAGTCCTCCTTCCAGACATGTGATGATTAACAGCACAAATGTGGATACAAGCTTTTTCAACCGACCGGAAGTGGTCGCGGGCTCGAAACTTAGTTCACGAGATGACCCCTTGCCGACGGCACTGGACTGAATTGACCGTGGCCCTGTCGTATCGATCCTTCCTCTCATCAGAACCTGTCAGATTGTGAGGACGACTCTGCCGAAGGGGCGGCCCTCAACTAGGTAACGCAGAGCATCAGCCGCTTCGGTCAGCGGGAAGGTCTTAGCCACGATCGGTTTGATCGCACCCGATTTAAGCAGAGAGACAATAACGTTCCAAGCGTCAGTAACGGCCGACTGCGGCTGGAGGAACATGTTGAGACTCCGGATGCTTGCCTGTGGCACGATGAGATCTGTCACGTCAATGGTTGTCTTACGGCTTGCGGAATACCCCAGTGTTGTGAGGCTTCCTCCCAACGCAAGCGCTCCGAGCGCCTCGCTCAAGACTTCACCACCGATTCCGTCGATGACAATGTCTGCGCCGTAACCCTCCGTGATACGACGCACGCCGTCACCCAACTTCTCTAAGGAAGTATCGATGACCTCATTGAATCCGAGTGCCTTCGCCTGCTCGGCTTTCGCATGATTGGTCGTGCTTGAGATGGCGTGTTTTGCGCCCAAGGCACGCGCCAATTGCGTCACCGCGTTGCCGATCGATCCTCCGATCGCCGGTGCCAGCACAGTCTTGCCTGCGCGAAAACCAGCCCGAGTAAGAGCCACCTGCGCGGTGAGATACGCGACCGGAATACCTGCGGCACTCACGTCGTCGACATTGTCAGGAATCAGGCAAAGGTCTTCCTTCCGTACGGCAACCCACTCACTGTAGGCTCCGTCCTCAAAAGCGCCATAGGCGCCGAAGAACATCACGCGTGAGCCGACGGGAAAGTCCGTTCCGCCTCCCTCCTCCACAACGCCCGCTCCTTCGTTGCCCAGGACTAGGGGCGCCTTCGAGTTGTGAAATTTGCCGGAGAGAATCGTATAGTCGAGCGGCGTGACGCCGGCCGCGGTGATTCGCACGCAGTACTTTTCCGTCTGTGACCGCCGGCTTCGGAAGCTCGACCAGCTTCAACTCCTTATAACCATTGAAAGTTTCTGCTCTCATTGCACGCATATTAGTTCTCCCCTTTCTCATGTCATTATTGGCCTGCGAGGCGGCGTAGTCGCGTTTGTTGAAGAGGAGGTCAAACGCTTGTAAAACCAAAGTCTTGTTTCGCTCTTGAGTCGATTCAGTCATGCTGCCTGCTTTCTGTAATCTGGACGGCGTCACGCAGTTGCGCCATTCAGGAAGAAGAGCATCGTGACGGGCTGTGTCCCTTTATTCCGCTTATTCCGCCACGCGTGGCGCGTACCGTTTTGGACGACCACGTCGCCGCGCTTCAAATGCAGAGTCTCGCCATCGTCCAACTCCAGCCACATCTCTCCGTCGTAGACAACCGCGTAGTCCACTGTGTTCGTTTTGTGCATCGCAGGATCTTCCTTTTCGAAGTGGTCGGCTAATCCCCTCAGACGAATCATTCAATCATTATCGTCCAGAACCCCAGCGGCGCTCCGCTCTACGCGAACCAGGCAGTGCTGGACTATACCGGCCTCACCATGCAAGATGTGGTCAACTCGGACTTTCGCGCCAGAATCTTCCATCCGGAAGACTTAGAGAGGCTGCGCGAGGAGCGCCAAGCGGCCCTGGCTCACGGCCTGCCGTTTGAGATCGAACAACGGGCGCGCCGGAAGGACGGTCAGTATCGCTGGTTCCTCATCCGTTACAACCCGTTCCGCGACGAAGAGGGACGTCTGGTGCGCTGGTATGCGACCGGAACCGACATCGATGATCGCAAGCGCGACGAAGATAGGACACGGAACGAAAACGTAGCGCTGCGGGAAGAAATCGTACGCTCATCCATGTTCGAGGAAATCGTCGGTTCCTCCAAGGCCCTGCGCCGAGTCCTGGCGCAAGTCTCGAAAGTGGCTCCCACGGATTCAACAGTCTTGATCCTAGGCGAAACCGGAACCGGAAAAGAACTGATTGCTCGCGCTATTCACAATCGCTCCAATCGCGCGACTCGGGCGTTCATTCGAGTGAACTGCGCGGCAATTGCACCTTCACTCATTACCTCCGAGTTGTTCGGCCACGAGAAAGGATCCTTCACCGGAGCACTACAGCGGCGTCTGGGGCGTTTTGAATCGGCAGACGGTGGGACAATTTTCCTCGATGAAGTTGGCGAGGTACCGCCCGAAACACAAGTTGCCTTGTTGAGAGTTCTCCAGGAACGCGAATTCGAGCGCGTGGGCGGGAACGAAACGGTTTCGGTGGACGTGCGGGTACTTGCAGCTACAAACGGGGATTTGAGTGCAGCCGTGGAGGAAGGCGGATTCCGCCGGGACTTGTTCTACCGTCTCAACGTTTTTCCGATCGAACTGCCGGCATTGCGCGAGCGCGCTGACGATATTCCCCTCTTGGTCGAATACCTGATCGATCGTTACGCCCAGAAGACCGGCAAAAAGATCAGAAACATAAGCAAGAAAACATTGGACCTGTTTCAGGCTTACGACTGGCCGGGCAACATTCGCGAGTTGCAGAATGTAGTCGAGCGGGCGGTGATTCTGTGTGACGGGGAAACCTTTTCTGTTGACGAAACCTGGCTTACGCGGGTGGCCTCCAGATCGACTGCGACGAGTGTTCCGTTGGTCGTGAATCTCGTCGAGCGGGAAAAAGAAATGATCGAAAACGCACTACGGCAAGCCGAAGGCCTGATCGGGGGCCCAAGCGGCGCCGCTGCCAAGCTAGGCGTTCCCAGGCAAACGCTTGAATCGAAGATCAGGAAACTGAGAATCAATCGCCACCTATTCAAAGCCGCATAACTTCTCCCTTCGTCGTTCAATCTAGCCCACTCGCAAAAGCGGTTTGCTCGAAGATAGCTTCTCTTGAATTCTCTCCTGGCACTTTCTCCTGCCGCAACACGGATTACGCCAATCAAACGCGAGCTGGTCGCAAAGCCGAAGTTTCGGCGAACGCCCAAACATCGGCCCCGAGTCAATGCATAAAGGCCTGTGATTCAAGGGATTGCAAATGGCGTTCAGCGTGCATCTGGTTTCAAGTGTCGAAGCTGAGAAAAACCGGAAATGACTCTAAGGATCGAGAAACATTCGGATGGGCGCAGCACGACGATACGACTGATTGGCCGAATGCAGCGGGAGCACGTAGAAGCATTGAAAGCACAGGTGAAGGACAGCGGACCAAGGATCGCGTTGGACTTGAACGAAGTAAGCCTGGTGGATCTGGACGTAGTTTGCTTCCTCGCGGCCTGCCAGAGAGAAGGCGTCGAGCTGCTTCATTGCCCGCCCTACATAAGGGACTGGATCGCCAAAGAGCAAACATAAATTTCGAGGAGAACTGATGTGACCACGCAGGTTGTTTTGATTACTGGTGCACTAACGGGAATTGGACGTGCCACAGCTTTTGCGTTCGCGAAAGAAGGCTCACGTCTTGTTATTTCTGGCCGGCGCGAGGAAGAAGGCGACAATTATTTAACCGTTGCCTCCATCCCAGTCGATGGAGGGATGATCGCGGACTAGATGTTCCGCAAGAATGGGGAGGGTCGATCAATGGCTACACTGCAAGGCAAAACTGCGCTGGTGACGGGCGCGTCACGGGGAATTGGTCGCGTCACGGCGTCAGCACTCGCCGAGGCTGGGGCGCATGTTCTGGTTCACTACGGCCGTTCTGCGCAGGAGGCGGAATCGTTAGTCGCCGGCATCCACGCAAAAGGGGGACGCGCGGATGCGATCAAGGCGGACTTGGGAACTCCAGATGGAGCAACACTGCTGGCGAGAGAAGTTCGCTTGATCGTTGGGGAGCGATTGGATGTGCTCGTTTCCAACGCCGGAATCAGCAAGGGTGCAACCATTCAGGATCATACGATAGAGGATTTTGACAATCTTTTTGCAACGAATGTGCGCAGCCCGTTTTTCCTGGTGCAGCAACTCCTGCCCGTCCTCGGTGAAGGCTCGAACATCATTGTGATCTCTTCGATTGGGGCGCACGCCGTGGTTGGGAAGCCCGGTTTGGACAACCCTTCGCTCCTTGCGTACGCCTCGACCAAAGGAGCATTAGAGACTCTGGTCAAGAACTGGGCTGCCATTCTTGGGCCTCGGGGCGTCCGCGTAAATGCAGTCGCGCCAGGGGTGATCGACACCGACATGTCGAATTTCACGAAGACCGAGGCAGGTCGGGAGGTAACGCTTGGAATGCAAGCACTGAAGCGAATCGGCAAGCCGGAAGACGTTGCGGACGTCGTCGCGTTCCTGGCGTCAGACGCCGCCCGCTGGATAACGGGAGCGAGTATCCCGGTCGACGGTGGGTCGAAGCTTTAAGGACCCGCGTCAACTGGAATTGCCTCGATGAGAGAGGAGAGACGGAAAATGGAAAAAATGGAAGTAGTGCGTGAGAAGATCGAATCGAAAAATAAAGCGCTTGTACTTGAAGCCTTCAACACATTGTTCAACAAGCGAGACTACGCAGCTGCTGAGCGTTACTGGTCGCCCAACTACATCCAGCACAGCGCCCATATCGAACCTGGTCGTGACGGCCTCTTTAAGCTCATCAAGAGCATCCCGCCGACGCTGAAGTACGAACCGGGAACGATTGTAGCCGAAAAAGATTTTGTGATCGTGCATGGGCGCTTTTCGGGCATCGGCCTGCCGGTGAACTGGATTGCGGCGGACATCGTTCGCATCAAGGATGGCGTTCTAGTCGAGCATTGGGACGTGATCGAAGATGAAGCCACGCAGGAGCAGTCAAAAAGCGGCCTGCCTATGTTCGGGGACACGTTTGGTAAGTGATTTGTGAACTCTGCGAGTCCATCGCTGAAATTTGCGTGGGAGGCTTATGACTGATCCACTGCAAGCTGCCGTCGATGCCCACGGTGGACTGTTGCGGTGGAATCAATTGACGACAGTGAAGGCGAGCCTTTCGATCACCGGTGCAATTTGGCAGCTGAAGGGTAAGCCTGACACGCTCAAAGACATCAGTATCGAAGCTGAACTGCACAACGAACGATTGATCACTCACTTCAATGGCCAAGGCATGCGCACGTTATTTCAGCCGACTCGAATCATCATGGAGACGGAAGGCGGTCGCTGCGTGGATATCCGAGCCGAAGCGACGATGGTTACTAGCAGCTGAAGGTGAGCGAGCCACATGCGGGGAAAGTCCTGCTCCCGGAATGCGACCAGGCCCAGTCACTGTAACGGATCGTTGCCGTTATGCGTTCTATCAGTAGTGAGCCGTGATTATGTTGCGCATCTTGATCTTCGATGAGCCGTTTACGCTGAAGCTTCGAGCCGAGGGCGTTTTAACTGAAGGAGCGCTGCCGGAGTTTTTCGAAGCTCTAGCAGCCGGCGCAGCGAGGTGCGGCGGTCGCAAGCTCTTGGTCGACGCAGGAGACTTGAAGCTTGAGGGCGCTGCTGCGGAATCCGCAATCCTCGAAGCACAACAGACCGGCGTCCATTTTGTGGCTGTGGTTGGCCGCGTCGCAGAGCTACTTCGAAATCAGGTCCAGCGCGAGTGCCGCGCGCGCTGCAGCCTGCTGCGGCGCATTGCTTTTTTCTTAACCGAAAGCTGCCAGTCTTCTCCGCGCCCAATATGCATTAAGCTCTATCGGCTCTTGCACAGCAATGCTTGAAGCTGCTGCGTATTCACTTCCGGCCAGCCGAAACCCTTGTACGTGGCGGAGGTTAAGAACGAAGACACGGCTGACAGTTCTCTAATGTTCACGTTTTTTGTCGCTGTCGGATCATTTCGCGACATCAACACTGAACACCAATCGCCTTAGAACCTGATCACGCCCTTCAGGATCAGCCAAAGCGAGGCACTGGCCACAATCGCCCACAGAATGACGCCTTGCAGCAAGGGACGAATCCCAACTTGTTTCAGCGTGGCGCGCGACAGGCCGGTACCGATCAAGTACAGCGTAGCCGTCAGGCCTAACTTGCCGAGATTGCTCAAGGATTGAAAATAGCGCGTCGGCAGTCGTACGTAAGTGTTGGCCATGGCGGCTAGGCAAAACAAAAGAATGAACCAAGGCCAGCGAATGCGCGCACCGCTACGACGCGCCGCCGCCGTGCCCAGCGACAAGGGCACGATCCACAGGGCGCGCGCAAGCTTTACCGTGGTCCCGATCACCAGGGCCGCCGCTCCGTAACGGGACGCGGCGCCCACCACGGAGCTGGTGTCATGAATGGCCAAGGCCGACCAGAGGCCGAATTGTTGCTGCGAGAGGCGGAACATCCATCCCAGCATCGGGAAGGTAAGCAGCGCGACCGAGTTCAAAACAAAGACCGTTCCCAGCGACACCGCCATCTCTTCGTCCTCAGCTTCCATGATCGGCCCCATGGCGGCAATGGCGCTCCCGCCGCAGATCGCCGTTCCAGTTGCAATGAGGAAGGATGCGGTGTTTCTCACTTTCAGAGCCTTGCCCAGAAGCAGGCCCACGCCCAGCACGAAAGCTATGCTAAAAGCCGTGTAGATGAACCCGGTTCGTCCTGCCCTCAAGACCTCCTTGAGATTCATCCCAAAGCCCAAGGCCACCACCGATGCTTGCAGCAGGAGTTTCGATAGGTTCCTGCTATCGAGATGAAACGGGTGGGCGACGCTGAGGCCGTAAACCAGTCCCATGGCCAGGGCTGTGGGGGGAGAAACAAAGCCGGTTGCAGCGACAATCAGGCCCACAAAGAAAAGTGTCCGCGTGTTCAAAAGCACCTCCAGGATTCAGAAGCACCGTGCCAAGTAACAAGCTTCGCTTGCTGAAGCGGGCTGCGTCCAAGCAGTAATTCTTATGACTCATCAGCTCTGCTTATGTAAGGTGGGAATCGCGAATAAGGCGGACAAAACGGAGAAAGGCCGCTGCCGATTTGTCGGCTTGCGAACCGCGAGGAGTTACAATCGAGAAATAACGCTCGATGCCCAGTCCTTGGACATTCGCCTCAACCAGCGTTCCTAGTTTGAGTTCTTTGTGAATTGCCCGGCGTGGGACGAAGCCGATTCCCAGGCCTGCTTCGACCGCCGATTTGATCGCCTCGGTCGAATCAAGTTCCATAATCACGTTGGCTCGGGTTACGGGGACCCCGGCCTTTCGCAGCGCAACTTCGACGATGCGCCGCGTGCCCGAGCCTTGCTCCCGGAGGATGAGCCGACTCTTTGACAGCATGTCGGTGGAAACGATTTGATCGCGCCACTCATGGTTTGCAGGAATGATGACCGCGAGGGCGTCTGCCAGAAACCGCTCGGTTTTCAGATCGCGCCGCAAGGCTGGGCCTTCAATCAGACCCAGCGCGACCGTCCCCTCAACGACACTACTGACGATGGTTTCCGTGTTCGCGCCCAGCACGGATAGCTGGATGCCCGGATGCGCCCTGGCAAAATCTCCGAGAAGCCGCGGCAGCAGATACTGCGCAATGGTCGTCGATGCCCCAATGCGGAGACTTCCCTGGGCCACGCCCTTGAGTTGCGCCAGGTCACGCTCGGTGGCTGCCACAAGATCCGCCATCCTCATGGCGAGTACAAGAAGCCTTTTGCCTGCTACCGTGAGGCTAACCCTGTTGCCGCTACGATCAAACAGTTGCAGGCCCAATTCGTCTTCGAGTGCCTTCACCTGTTGCGTGACGGCCGGTTGGGTTAAGTACAAGGCTTCGGCAGCCTGCCTGAAATTGAGCTTCTCCGCAACCGTGCGAAACACCTTCAAGCGAAAGTTTTCCATTACTTACACTCGGAACGCGCTCGGAGTGCGGGGCATCTTGCGAGCACAAGATAGCTGAACTGCCCGACGTTGGAAGAAGAAACGACTTGGCAATTGTTGGCCATGAGTGCCTCCGCAACCTCAGTGGCGGAAACACGATGGTCCTGCGGGGGGCCGGGCGGCGGTGGCATTTCCGCACGCCAATCGACAATTGCGATGCTCCCTCCGGGTGCCAGAATCCGGCGTGCCTCCTGCAAGACGGCTGGGTAGGTCTCCAACTCGTGCCAGTTATTGGCGAAGAAGACTAAATCCACGCTGGCGTCTGGCAGAGGCACGTGGGTTGCATCGCCTTGATGCAATGAGACGTTCGCCGGAGCCCCCGCGCCACTCAACTTTTCTCGAAGCATTGCCAGCATTTCGGGCTGCACGTCCACGGCAAACACCTTTCCAGTGGCGCCGACTGCACGCGCCATGGGGATACTGAAATACCCGGTGCCGGCCCCAATGTCCGCGACCTTCACGCCCGGTTGCAGAGCCAGTCGCTGCACAACCTCTGCTGGTGGAAGCCAGGTCAGTCTCGCGGGATCTTCGAGTTTGTACGCCTCGGTATGCTTGAAAAGGCGATCATTCATTCGGTTTTCACCTGATGCGACAAGAGGTCTTTTCTTTGGTATCGTCCGTCGCCGACACGCGGCCACGATTGGGAGCGGCTCAGGTGGGTACGCCCAATCGCGGCAATACCCACCGGCTAAGCGCAAGATAGACGAATACAAAGGCGATGATGGTTAATAGCTCACGGATCAATGCGGGTTCCTCACCGGAATAAATTCAATTCTTTTGCGAACGTTACGGCCTAAGTTCGAAACCCGACTTAGTGTATGCCAAATCGGAACCTAATCGCGGCCCTCGGTTATCATCTTCAGGACTCGACCTAGATGGAGGATGAGGTGATTACGCGCGGGCTCCACGCACAAGATCGCCTCAATTCCAGTGAATCAGATTAGGCACCCAAGCTGAACTCCCAGCCACAGTATTTCCCTTCGGGTGCTTCAGGAGGGCAGTGCAGACATCTAGTACGAATTCGAGCATCGACCGTTCGGGCAAAGGTGTCGAATTCGACGGAGCCGACGCTTTTGCATGGGAAGTCGGGCAGGCCTTTGTTTCTCCGCGCTTCCTGAACCCTGCACACATCCATAACAAACGAGAGGCGCAGTCGATCCTCTGACCACACGAACCGCTGCGCGTTGATGACGCTGTACAAACGCAAACTCAATGCCCTCTCCAGCGCCGATAGCCCGCCGTTGGCCGGGATGTCGAAGGTGGTCATGATACGGCGCGCCTCGACCGCGGCAAATCTCTTCCAGGAGGCGGCGTCCAGTTCGATCGCAATTTCCATGCCGAAGCGTTCCTCTGCGGCAAGAAACCAGCAGCCGTCATGGGCCAGCCAATTTTTCGCGAACATCTCCAGAGCGCGCAGAAGCTGTTCGCGGCTCATTGTCTCGAAGGCGCTTAATGACTTGTTCATTTGTTGACCTCGATCATGCGCCTGGTTGATTTTCGTATAGGCGCCACGGCGCGTCGGATTTTAACCGGTATCGCAGTTCCGGAAAACTGCCCGGTTCTTTTTGGCGGTATCAGGAACGTGGCCCAAGCATGCGCGCGCTCCACGTCTCCGTGGGTCTTGAGCGTTGCTTCGGTCAAGATCTTCCGTCCTTTTTTCTCAACGATCCAGCCCCGGACGTGAAGCCGGTCCCCGGGCGAGACGCGCGCCCGAAAGCGAACTCTCAACTCGACCGTCAGCGCTTCCCATTCGCGAGCGATGATGGCCTGTGACATGGCCTCGTCCAGCACGGTAGTAACAATTCCACCGTGAATCGTTCCCTGAAAACTTTCCCAGTCGCCGGTTGGAATCCAATCCGCGTAAATAGCGTTTGAAAGCTGTTGGAAACGAATGCACAGTCCCGTTGGGTTTGCTGAACCGCATACTACGCACGCCGGATTAAGTCGCGCGTGCTCTCTCTTCTTCGGGGCGACTCTGTGCTTGTCCAGCGCTTCAATCCTCCCGGCTTTGCTTCGACCGCTTTCTGCGCCTTTATTGTTTACTTGCACGCGGGGATACCTTCTTCGAGAACTTCCTCATCGCAACGCCCAGCCGCTCCATGACTTGCGCCCATTCGAGCAAGTGCTGATGGCCGTCCTGGGTAAGCGAGTACACACGCCGGGCAGGGCCCGCGTTTTCCGTATCCCAGCTGGACGTTACGTATCCGTTCAGTTCCAGTGTACGCAATGTCCGGTAGAGAGCGGCCCGTTCGATCTGGGCATCGGTGAGAGCGTATCCGGTTAACCCTTCGGAGAGATCGTATCCGTAGGAGTGGCCCCTCTCTTTGAGCATGAGCAGCAGAACCGGCTCGATGAACCTATAAATGTTCCCCATGGCGCAGGTGC
Source organism: uncultured Acidobacteriota bacterium (assembly GCA_963777415.1). GTDB lineage: Bacteria > Acidobacteriota > Terriglobia > Terriglobales > Acidobacteriaceae > JAEZPW01. The sequence goes on along the minus strand of CAVZQL010000002.1, from coordinate 262,133 downwards.
AAGGATGGTCGCGTCCGTGACGGGGACAAAGCGATCTAGGCATTGGCATCACCTCGTGGGCGAATCTCTCGGTGCAAGTTGCGCCTATCGGATTCATCCGGCGTAGGTGTATAGTACACCTAGGCTGACAATTCCGAGCATCATTTCTGTGCGGAGAGTTTGTTTGCGTCGATATACAGCGTTGAATAAGTTAAAGGAGCGAGCATGAAAGTGGCAGTCGCGACAATCGACGGAGTATCCATATCACAACACTTTGGCCGAAGCACCGGGTTCGTTGTCTTCGAGATCGAGGGAAAGAGCGTCAAGAGCCGCGAACTAATAACCAATGACCGCACTCCGCATGCCCAGGGCCTTTGTGATGGCCAGCACGAACACGGAACCAGGCACGAGCACGGCACCCACAGTCACGTCGGCATTGTCGAACTGCTTGGGAATTGCGACATCGTGCTGTGTGGCGGCATGGGGGGTGGCGCGGCTCAGGCACTCAGCCAGCAGGGGATTCAGCCGGTCATCGTTCCTGGGGCGTGCTCGGCGGAGGAAGCGTTGGCCCAATATCTGAACGGAACGGCAACCCCAGCGCACACGGGCTTCTGTAACTGCGGGCATTGAGACCGTTTATTGTCTTGGCCAACGTTGTGCCAGAGATGCTCATTGTTGAAGCCCACCGCCTAAACACTTTGATCGGAGGCTGAAGAATGCACAAACTATTTGCTACATTTGCTCTTTCCCTCATCTTCATTCTGGGTGCAGCAAGCAGTGCGCCGGGATCGCAACTCCCTTCAAATATGTTGGTTCAGACTGACTGGTTGGCCGCACACCTGAGCGACAAGAATCTGGTGATATTGCACGTCGGTGCCGATCGGGCGGCCTATGACGCCCAGCATATTCCCGGAGCGCGATTTCTCGCGCTAAGTGACATCGCCATCACCCGAAATGGTGTTCCGAACGAATTGCCCGCGGTGAGCGATCTGAAAGCCACATTTGAACGTCTGGGGATATGCGACCAATCGCGGGTGGTGCTCTATGGCGACAAGGTGGGACTGTTTGCCGCGCGCGCCTATTTCACTCTCGACTATCTTGGCCACGGAACCAGCACCGCCCTGCTCGATGGTGGATTAGAAAGGTGGAGAGCGGAAAATCGCGCCATCAGCACCAGCTCTGCCGTTGTCAATCACGCTACTCTGACGGTGAAGCCTCGCCCGGAACTGATCGTGGAATTGGCCGCCGTCAAACGGCTCGTACTCGCAAGAAATGTTGTACTGATCGACGCCCGTCCTTCGATGGACTATTCAGGGGCAAACGCTGGCAGCACCGCCCGCAGTGGTCACATCCCCGGCGCAAAGAATGTGTTTTGGATGGACAACCTGATTAGCCGGGAAAACCCGACGCTGAAGTCGGTAGCGGAGATCCGAGCCAAGTACGAAGCAGCGGGAGTGAAACCTGGGAGCAAGGTGGTCGTGTATTGCCAAACCGGCGTTCAGGCCGCGCATGATTACTTCACACTTAAACTCGCCGGCTTCAGGCCAGCGCTCTACGATGGATCATTCTTCGAATGGAGCAACGCATCCGGAACCGAAGTCGAAGCCGGAGTGCCGGCGTCGAACTAGGTCGCAGGCAGCGGCCGGAATGACGTCTAGACGTTCGGGCGGGAGAATCTTCTTCTTCCCGGTTGAAATCCAAAGTGGCATTTGGACACAGAAGGCTGCAACAATGAGCTGGCGGTGACTTGCTCAGCAACGGGACATTGTGAACATCGAAGCGCTATTCCATCTCATTCTCAAACCTGCTTTAGGCTGCACGGAACCAGTTGCCGTAGCTTTTGCTTCCGCGGCCGCCGTCCAGGCTTCCGCTGGCTGGACACCCGCGTCGCGCGATCTTCCGCTGCCCGCCGTTCAGGAACACGAGGTACGCGCGCTTCGGATGCGGGTGAGCCGTAACATCTTCAAGAACGCATTTGCGATCCTGATTCCCAACTCCGAGGGGCACAAGGGTATCGTGATGGCTGCCGCTCTTGGCGTCGTTTGCGATCCTCGACAGGCAATGGGGCTTTTCCGCAGCTTGAATTCCGGGCATATACGCGCTGCCGAAACTCTCGTTCAAACCCAGCGGGTCAGTGTGTCGATTGCCGAGGACGTGTCCTCCGACCTCTATATCGAGGTGGAAGCGGAACTGGTTACTGGACGCGGTGCCTGCGTCATTCGTGACGAGCATGACCGTATCGCCTGCCTGAAGCAAGAGGGCGTGGTGATCCACGGCTGCGTCGAGATGGCCCAAAGCGATGCGCACTATGCTCCGGAAGTGGAAGCACTGAAGGCTATGAGCCTTTCCGAAGTGGTCGGGTTGGTGGAGAGCCTACCCGAAAGCGTGTTCGCGATCCTGCGTGAGACGGTGAAGAAGAACGTGACGGCCTGCCAGGCGGGGCTTTCGCGCCCGATGGGAATCGGCGCAGGATACTTCGGAACGTCAAGCGAGAAACCCGTGAGTTTTTCACAGCACGTATCCAGCCTCACGGCGGCGGGCAGCGACGCGCGCATGGCGGGATATGCAGTGGAAATCATGACTTCGGCTGGTTCGGGAAACCAGGGCATTGTCGCGACGATTCCGGTCGTAGTCTACGGGCGCATGCATTTTGTCGACGAGGAACGCTCGCTAAAGGCGCTTGCGCTTTCCCATCTGATGACCATGTACATCACCTCGTATATGGGCTACTTGTCGGCGCTGTGCGGTGTGGCTATCAAGGCGGGAATCGGTGCGGCCTGCGGCATGACCTACGCCATGGGCGGCGGTGTGGAGGACGTCGAACGGGCGATTAAAATCATGGCTGCGACCCTCACCGGAATGATCTGCGACGGCGCCAAGATCGGCTGCGCGCTCAAGGTGAGCAGTGCCGCCGATATGGCAACTCGCGCTGCCACCTTGGCGATGCGCAAGGCTGAAGTCCCCGACGATAACGGAATCGTAGCTCCCACGGCGGAGGAAACGATCCGCAACCTGGGCGAACTAAGCCGTTCAATGGAAGCCGTCGACCAGAAGATCATCGAAATTATGCTGGCCAAGATCGCCCGGTAAACGGCGGGATTTTTGATTGTGTGGAAGCGAATGGCAAGCGTTACTGACCGGTGACTTACGCAATCCCGGTTGTGCCGCATCACGCGTCCGGTGGTGCGGCACCGAGACGAACTCCTTCCGGGCTTGCCTAGTTTGGACTCCCACCGCCTCGCGACCAAGCGGGAATACCCTGTGTGTCCCTCAGCGTAAGGGCTTTTCCATCCTTCTTGATCTCACGTGCAATGATCGTGTCCGTTCCTATTTTTGAGCCGGTAACCTCGATCTGGTCTCCCTTCGCGAAGGAGAACTGTTGTTTCGCCAGGTAGCTGGTCGGACCAACGTGCACATCGACTGTTCCCGACTCCGTTTTCAGCATCAGGTGTGTGCCGGTTGCCGCGCCTTTACCCGGAAGCTGCTGGACATCATCTACTGTTCCCTTTATTGTCGTCTCAGTTTTGGGATCGTAGTTGTGACCACGCTTGCCGCTCCCCGGCGCTTGCGCCACGGCTACAGCAATACTTATCGTGACCATCAATAGGATTGCGATTCCTCTGAGCTTCATTTCTATTCCCCTTTCCAATCGGATTTGGCACTTTATGCGCCGACTTCAGTCTGTATCTTAGGCTCTAGCTCTATTACAGCGTTGATCGACCGCGAAATCAGACAGGCCCGCTCGGCTTTTTCGAGCAAGCGCAACCCTCGCTCCGAATCGACATCTTTTCTAAGAGTAAGGATTGGTCGCACGAATACTCGCGTAAATCGAAATCCGCCTTCCACTTTCTCCAACACCCCTTCAGCGGAGACCTCCAGCGCATGGAACTCGAATTTCGAGAACTCCGCAATCGCACGGAAAGTGGTAATGAAGCAACTGGTGATCGCTGCGACAAAGAAGTGCTCTGGAGTCCACTTGCCTGTCTCGCCCTGAAACTCCGGCGGCGCGGCGAATTCGAGGATCGGAGCCTCGCCTCCTGACGCGACTGTTCCGCGCCGTGCACCCGTCCAGCGTGCGGTTGCCGTGTACTTGTATTCAGCCATACACCCTCCTGCTTTAATAAATGCAATCGAGCCGTGTTTCATTACAAGCAGCCCAAACATTTGAATCGAAGCGACCGTGACCAAAGCGACGGACTTCGCCGAGATTGCCAATGCCGGCGTGTTGATGACGGCTGTGGTCGCAGTGAATGGCGTCATCAAGGTATCTGGCCGGATTCCGAACGAAAACGAGATTGCGAATTGGCTGAGCGGTAGCCGTGGTAGTCGTCACTCACGACGTGCGCATGGTCGCAGGTTTTGACCGCGTGTACCACATCGCCGCGGCAGGATTCAGACCTGACCCGGGAATCAATTGGAGTGCAAGCCCTGCCACGGGTTGGTCTCTGGGCCATCGTCTGCTGGCCGCCGTTTCAAAGTAGGGCGACCATCATCTCTGTCTGTCGGTTGTTGGGCGCGCCGCAACGTCGGTCTGTTCTCCTGCTTGTCTTCGATCTTGTGCCCATTCTCGAGCGCCGCCAAGCGGGCCTTCACGTCCTCGAATTCGGAAGTGTCCACGGTGTACTGGGCGCGGGTCGGCAGCACCTTGGCAATTTCTTGCTGCGACTTCGCAATACGATCCGGCGTAGGCGGGTGCGTTTCGAAAGCTTTCGACAGGAAGCCGGGTTTCTTCTTTTCCTTTGCTTCGATGTTCTCGAACATTGAGATAAACTCGTTTGGGTCATAGCCAGCTTTGTACATATACTCCACGCCGAGATAGTCCGCCTGGGCTTCGAAACCGCGCGAGAATTTCAGGAACGTCACAGGTATTACCAGGCTGGCCGCCTGTTCCGCAGCGTAGACGCCAATCCCTCCGCCCACGAAAATGAGCGGGATTGACGCCAAGTTGACCAGTTGACCACGAGTTTGCTCGCGAGCAGCATGGCAAGCGGCCACATGCCCTATCTCGTGCGCCATGACGCCGGCGAGTTGGGCTTCGTTGTCCGCCGCCAGGATCAGGCCCGAGTTGACATAGAAGAAACCACCCGGCAGAGCGAACGCGTTCACGTCATCGGAATCAATCACCTTGATCGTGAACGGTACCTTGGCGTCGGAGTTCCGGACGAGATTCTGGCCCAGGCGATTTACATATTCAGTGATCACAGGATCGTTGATCAGCTTTACCGTTGACTCGACCTGCTGGGCGTACTCCTTCCCCATGGCGATCTGTTTCTCGGTCGAGTACCAGTTACCGACTCCACGGCCACAACCGACGTTGCGATTGCCGATCGCGTTCAGATCGTTGATCCCGCCGTGGATATTGCTGTCGCTGTTCACGTCGTCCGACTTCGGGCCCTTTGCTGCAGCACATAGAGTCAGCGACAGAAGGATCATTGGCAAGTACATGTGCGGGCGATAGCTACTCATAACAGACTCCTCAACAGGCTCGCCCGGCACCATTTGGCGCCGAGCTTACCTGCGCATCGCCAAGCCGTCCCTCGGCGGCTTAGGAATGTGGAACGGCCGCATTCGCGGTCACATGCGGCTGCGGATAGATAAAGTCGTACCCGGTTGTGCGGCCTGGATAGAAGAACCCGTCCAGCCGTGCTATTGAGCCCTTTGCGGGTTCGGCAATGTTGAATTGTGGATTTTCAGTAATGTGGTTTCGGGTCACCGGAATGACGCTGAAGAATCCCACCGGCTGACTGCCGTTGGCCGATTCGACGAGAACTTCCTGGTGTTCCAAGTCAGTGAACTTCAATTGATACTTCCCTGGCGCAAGCACATGTCCAGGCAATTCGAGCGGGGCTTTGCTGATTGTAAGGATCATTTCCTCGTTCCCGCTATTTGCCTTCGCCTTGGGAACGAAAAACGCCCCGATCAGCATGAGGCAAAAGGCCAGTGCGAACCATTTGCGTTTCATGAAAATTGTCCTCCCTTTCTTCCAGAGGATCTCCCCATCAATTCGCGGGAGTGTTGTGTGACATCTAGCCGACACTGCGTTCGGCAACAATGCCGGTTACAGTCTCGTGTCACGCGTGACAATACTTGCGATCAAGTCTTCGCTTGCCGGTCAGAAAGAATCAGGCCGGCGGGGGAGGACGGATGTGGCGAGAAGTTAGCTCGAAGCTAACGTTGTGGTCAGAGTCATGCCGGGGGATATCGGAGAGCTCAGCCGCTGGTGGAGCAATCAGCAACGGTTGGGGCAGCAGCGCGCAGTCTGGCGTGTCGCACAGAAAGCACGGTCCGGGAACGACAGCAACCGCTTTGCTGACAACTCGGATCGGCACCACTTCTTCGGCGTGCAGCGTCCGGGCACCCGTAAGCATCAGCACGGTAACAACCGCCAACACGCTAATTGCCGACTTGAACCGTTTCCTCTGCGGCACTCTAACTTCCCTAAAACTTAGGATGCGGACGTTAGTTGCCGAGTTTTACAAGCTGGCAGCAGTTGTCAAAAGTAGAATCGCACTTGATGGAACGGTCAGGCTGCGCTCATGCCTGCAATATCGATCATCTATGTTGCACTTGCCCGTATCGCATCGCGACCAAAAGAAAATGAGTGCATCGAATTAGGTAAGAAGAGGATAAAAGTATGAAGCTGCCAGGATGGAAAGCCGTATGCGGCATCTTTCTGGCAACGATTCTGTCCGCTCCTGCGTGGGGAGCGACCAGCGCTGCCGGGAACTTCAACTATATTGAGGGCCAGGCGTTGATTGGCTCACACGCACTGAATTCACAGTCGATCGGCTCAATCCAACTGCAGACTGGACAATCGCTCAACACGGAAAATGGAAAAGCCGAGTTTCTGCTTACGCCCGGCGTTTTCATGAGAGTCGGCGACAACAGCTCTGTGACAATGCTTTCCCCCACACTCACCAATACCGAGGTGACGATAAACAAAGGGCACGCGATGGTAGAGGTTGATCAGATCCACAAGTCGAACGACCTCCGCGTGGTCGAAGACAACGCCACGACGCGTCTGCTGAAAACGGGCTTGTACGATTTCGACGCAAACCAGAACCAAGTTCGCGTGTTCAAAGGCGAGGCGCAGTTACAGGATGGCGAGCGGCAAACAAAGGTTAAAGGCGGCCACGAAGTGAATCTCGCCGCGCTGGCGACGAGCGGAAAGCTGAAGCCAGCGAAGTTTGACAGGAAAGAATATGAAGGCGACCTGTACCGCTTCAGCAGTCTGCGTTCCTACTACTTGGCTCAGGCCAGTCAAGGTGCTGCACAGGTCTATATTGCCAACGGCTGGTACGGTACTGGATGGTGGGGGCCAGGATGGTGGTGGAACCCAGCATTCGGAGGCTATACGTTCTTCCCGTCCGCGGGGGTTCTATATAGCCCGTTCGGGTGGGGTTTCTACGCGCCCGTCTATGTCTTCCATGATCATGACCGGGACTGGGACTGGGGAACTCGTTTCGGATTCGGGCGTCCGTACCTGGGGCAGACTTACGCTTATCACCCGCGGATTGGGCCGGATCGCGATGATCATGGCGGGCCAGAGACCGGCGAGCTGCATGAACCCCGTGGCTTTGGATTCCACGGCGCGGACCGCGATAACTTCGGTGCTCATGTCGGCGACTTCCATGGCGGATTGGGAATTCGTCGGTAAGGATTGAAAGGTGATGGGCGCGTACTTGAAGTGCCCCATCTCCGAAAGAGTTACTTCTTGGCCACGGCTTCGGCCTTCGCGTTCTTCTTGGTGCAGGCCCACGCCACGCGAAAGCCTGCGCATTCCCGCGGTGCTGCTAGGCACTGGCCGCTGCGGACGCCATTCTCTTGTCGCTACTTTCCACAAAAGGAGCTTGGGATCAGACCTGCTGCAAATCCTTCCTTCCCAAAGAAGGAATATGCCGTCCGGCAAACAAACGCGTGACGGGTGATGCAGGTCACTTATTGCTCCATCGCTAAACGAGTAAATTGCTTGTGATAGTCAGGGCCACCGGTGTTGCTACGTAAGCAGTAAACGCGTTAGCAGAGAGGTATACATGGCCCGCGAGCTAACCACCTGCACGTTCTGTGGAGTCGGTTGCGGTTTATACCTGGAGACTTCAGGAAATCGTGTTATTGGCGCTTACCCGAGCATCTCCCACCCGACCAACAAGGGCAGGATTTGTGTCCGCGGTTGGCATGTTCACGAAGTAGCGGGCTCACCGGATCGGCTGAAAACCCCGCTCCTCAGAAAAAACGGCGTTCTCCAGGCAGTTACGTGGACCGAGGCCATCGATGTTGTCGCGACGCGCCTGCTCCATATTCGAGAGCTTTACGGTCCTGATTCAATAGCCTTCCTCGTCTCTCCGCGCTCCTCCAACGAAGAAGCCTATCTCGTGCAGAAACTCGCGCGCGCCGTAATCGGCACCAACAACATCGATCATGGGACCGGCGTCTATTGCAACAACTCGGTCAAGGTTCTCCTGGACATGATCGGGGTGGCGGCATCAACCAATTCGATCGCGGATTTATCGCACAGTGAGGCGATCCTGGTCAGCGACGTAGACCTCTTCCGCAAGATGCCGACGCTTGGAGGAGTGGTAATCCGCGCTAAGCTAAACGGCGCGCGTCTAATCGTCGTTGGCGGACGGCGCAACCGCATCGCCGAGAACGCCGATGTTTTCTTGCAGGTCAAGCCCGATACCGAGGCGGTCCTATACGGCGCGATGGCGAAGATCATCGTGGACCGCGGGCTTGTTGATTATTCCTTTGCCAAGTCCCGTTGCGATGGCTACGAGGTCTTCGCCGCGAAGGTGCGTCAGTACGATCTGTTGAGCGCCGCCGAGAGCTGCGGCGTTACGGCGGAGTCGATTGAGGGTGCCGCCCTGACCTTCGCCCACGCGAAAGCCGCTGCAGCCCTTTTTTCCACCGTCGAAGCGCGCCAGCAGGAAAGCGTTCAGGCGCTAGTCAATCTGATCCTGCTAACGGGCAACGTTGGAAAACCGGGCACCGGCATCTTCGCGCTTGCCGAGCAGAACAATCTGCAGGGCGTATGCGACATGGGAATCCTGCCTGACCGCCTTCCCGGTTATTGCCAGGTCACAGATCAACACTGCCGTGCCAAGTTCGAAGCGATTTGGAATGCGAAGTTGCCGGAGTCTTCCGGCGTCGGGGCACGCCGCGTGCTGACCGACCGCGAACATGGCGCCATCAAGGCGTTATGGCTTTGCCGGTACAACCCAGTCAAGTCCGCTCTGTTTGGCGAGGCACACAAGACCATTCCGGAACTTGATTTCGTCGTCGCACAGCATCCTTTCCTCACCGATGATTCGCGATATGCGACGGTCGTTCTGCCGACCGTAGTGTTTGGCGAAGAAGAAGTCACGTTTACAAGCACCGAACGTCGCATCCAGTTGGCCAGAAGAGTTGTCGATCCTCCTTCCGGTCCCATGCCCGCATGGCGACAGATCGTCGAGGTCGCGCGCGCCATGGGCGAAAGCTGGAATTACGATTCCGCTGCAAACGTCATGAGCGAGATCGGGGAAGTTGTTCCGTTCTACAGCGGAGCCGCTTATGAGAACCTTTCCCGCGAATACGGCCGCCAGTGGCCCTGTACGAAAGAGAAACCGCTCGGCACACCGGCTCTTCTTACGAACGGCGACGCAACCTTCCGCTTCGCGCCTGTGGCTGTTCCCGAGGTAGCATCGCCTCCGGAAGACTTCCCCCTGACCCTCGTCTTTGGTCATTCTCTTTATTACTGGCATCAGGATGCGCTCGTTCAGCACAGCGAGACGCTCAAGCGCGAATACAACATTCTGTTCCTCGATTATCCCAAGGGCTTTGTCGAGATCAACAGCGCCGACGCCAAGCAACTCGGCATCCGCGACGGAGAGGTGATTCGCCTCGCGGCACCTGGCGCCTCGGCTGAAGCCACGGCGCGCGTCACGCCCGAGGTACGGGCAGGCACTATCTTCGTGCCGTACTTCATGGCCGAAGTAGAAATGAACATCTTCGGCGCTGCCGGGGAAGCGGACAGGACCGTTCCGGTGCGCGTAGAGAGGATCTCATGAAGGCCCGCATCGTCGAACGCGCCGATGTCTTGAAGATTGTCGATCTGCTTCGCGCGCAAGGCTACGAAGTCATCGCTCCGTTCCGTGGCCGCGAGCGCGATACCCGCTTCGACACCGTAACGGATGCGAACCGGGACGAGATCCAAATCCATATAGCCAATCCCTACTATCCACCGAAGCGCTATGTTTTGCCGCACATTGAGCCGCTGCTCAAGATTCATCGGAAGGATGGCGAAATCAAAGTCGAGCCAGAGTACGAGACGCCCAAACGGGCCATTTTCGGAATCCGCTCATGCGACATTGCAGGCATCGATCATCTCGATCGTTTTTATCTTGGGCGCGACTTCCGCGACATCTACTACGAGAACCATCGCAAGAATCTTTTCCTCGTGAACGTCGTTTGCACCGATCCCGACCGTGACATCGGCGATGAATGCTTCTGCGTCTGCGCCGACACCGGTCCCGCTGCGCGCGAGCATTTCGACCTCCAACTAATGGATCTGGGCGACAAGTTCATGGCCGTGGCAGGAAGCAGTGCGGGCGAGGCTCTCTCCAGCGATGCGATCTTCAAGAAGGGCGTTTCGGAGGACGTTGAGCAGAGACAGACAATTCTCGACGAAGTGCGGGGTCAATTCAGGCACAAGAACACAAGCTGGTTCTCGGCGTCGGTCCGCTACATTTCACAAGGCAAAGTCTTGGAGAAAACATGGGAAGAGATCGGCAATCGCTGCATGGAGTGCGGGGGCTGCACATATGTTTGCCCGGCATGTACCTGTTTTACCGTGAGCGATCGCAATACCGGCGAGGGAGAAGTCGAGCGCATACGCATTTGGGATTCGTGTGCTCTCGCGGGATTTACGCGCATGGCCGGCGGCTTCAACCCGCGCCGGGCAGTGCATGATCGCCGTAATCGGCGCTTCTTCCGCAAGCTGGCTCACTATTTCATCCAACGCGAACTTTCAATGGCGTGTGTCGGGTGTGGCCGCTGTGTCGCCGTGTGTCACGGCGATATCGGTATGCCCAGCGTCGTGGAATCGATCCGCCGCGCAACCGTGGAGATTGAAGCGCATGTGCCAGTCAACCGCTGAGAATATCTATCTGCCGAAGACCGCCGTGCTCGATCGCGTCGTCTCCGAGATCGCCGAGGTGAAGACTTTCTTTTGGCGCTTCGAAGACCCATCCGAGCAAACGGCTTTTAAGCGATTTCGACCTGGCCAGTTCGCGCAGGTATCTCTCTTCGGCGTTGGCGAGTTTCCGACATCGTTGCCGCCCAGTCCAACCGAAGACGAAACGTTCTTCACGGTCCGACAGGTCGGAAGCTGCACATCCGCGCTTCACTCACTGAAGCCTGGAGACAAATTCGCGGTACGTGGTCCGTACGGCAATGGCTTCGCGTTGCAGGAGTATTACGGCCGGAATCTCGTGTTCGTCGCCGGTGGGATCGGCCTAATTCCGCTGCGCTCCTGCATCATCCATGCCCTCGCGAACCGCGAGAAATACAAGCGCATTCAGATCTTCTACGGCTCCAAGACTCCCAAAGAACTCATGTACATTTCGAATCTGCGCGAGTGGGAGAAGGCTGCCGGAGTCGAATGCTACCTCACCGTCGATCGTGGGGACGCCACATGGGAGGGCAATGTCGGTGTGGTCGGCAGCCTGTTCAAGAGACCCGGTGTTGAGGTCGCCGTAGAGAACACGACGGCGTTCGTGTGTGGTCCACCGATCATGTTCCGCTTCGTCATCAAGGACCTGCTGGCCATGGGCTTCGAGGAGTGCGACATCGTTTCCACCCTCGAACGCTACATGAAGTGTGGCGTCGGCAAATGTGGCCACTGCTGCATCGGCGTGGCCTATGTCTGCGTTGATGGCCCTGTGTTCACTTACGAACAGATCAAGAAACTGGGCGAGGACATCTGATGCCTGACCTCCGCCAACAACTCGAAACCTGTTTTCATGGCCGCGTGGCTCTTATCGGCATCGGCAACATGGATTACGGCGACGACGGGTTTGGCATGTATCTCGCGCAGAGACTCTCCGCCGAGGGCGTGCCCGGAGTCGTGATGGCAGGAAACACGCCTGAGCGCTTCATAGGACGCGTCGCCGATGAAGGCTACGACGGCGTCCTATTTCTCGACTCGGTGGAGTTCGGCGGCGCTCCCGGATCGACAGTCCTGCTGGGCGCTGACGAGATGGTAGCGCGATTCCCGCAAGTCTCTACTCACAAGATCTCGGTGGGACTGCTTGCAAAATGGATCGAGTCAAACGGCGCAACGAAAGCGTGGCTTCTCGGAGTTCAGCCCGAATCGATGAAGCCCGGCGCGCAATTCAGCAAGACCATGCAGATGACACTGGACGCCCTCGCACAGTTGTTGTGCGATGTGATCGCCCGCCAGCAGAAGGCTGGAATGCGACCCGTTCGGCGCACTGAGGATGTGCACGTATGATCCTGACCCCGGAAAAAGCGGTCGTCGCCTCGATCATCATCTGCCTGGCCGGGGCCGTGCTAACGCTTCTCGTCTCGCGCAGTAAGGGCCTTGCCGGATGGATCGCGTTCCTCTTCACTGCGACCACTTCTGCTCTCATCTTCTACGCCGTCCGCCATGTTCTGTTGTTCGGACCGTCGGCGCACGCAGCCGCATTTTGGGCCATGCCGAAAATCGGCTTCGCCCTGCGCGTGTACGTCGATGGACTCACTGCCATCTTCCTCACCGTTGCGGCGCTCGTTGCGTTGCCGGCGTCTTTCTACTCGATCACGTACATGCGCCACTACAAGGAATACGGCGTCGCGCGCTACTATCCGTATTTCCTCGTCTTCCTGGCAGCCATGTACGGCCTGCTCAGTACCACTGACATGATGTGGTTCTTCTTCATCTTCTGGCAGATGATGACGTGGCCCGGCTACGCCCTCATCCGTTACGAGTGGAAGAAGAAAGAGAACATCCGCGCCGCCAACAAGTATCTTGTCATGATGCAAATCGCTTGCGCCGCCACCATGATCGGCGCGGAACTGCTGGCAGTCGCCGGAATGTCTGCAACGCACAACGTTAGTGTCAAGTACGACTTTGATACTGTCAGTTCAAAGTTGCCGATGTTGCTCGCATCCGAACCCGGTGCCGTCGCGCTCGCTTTCTTCTTCTTCCTCGTCGGCTTCGGGATCAAGATGGGCATGTGGCCCTTTGGCCAAATCTGGCTGCCCGACGCGCACCCCGCGGCGCCGTCTCCTGTGAGCGCTATGCTTTCCGGGGTCATGATCAAGACCGGCGTTTACGGCCTCATCCGCTACTTCCTGTGGCTTGTTCCCGCGAGCGCGGCCGCCGACTACCCGCTCTGGAAGTGGGGCTTCCTGATTTCGCTTCTCGGCACCGTCACGCTCTTTACCGGCACCATGAACGCCATGCGCCAGGAACAATCCAAGCGCCTGCTCGCCTTCAGCAGCATCGGGCAGGTGGGGTACATCCTACTCGGCGCGGGCGTCTGCATGGCGCTGCTCGGTGCTGGGACCGCCAGATCGACCGTTCTCGCGAGTATCGCGCTCACCGGCGCGCTCTTCCACGTGCTCAATCACGGCATGATCAAGGGCCTGCTGTTCCTCGACGCAGGCTCCATGCTCTACAGCACGGGCACGCAGGACCTCAACAAAATGGGTGGTCTGATGAAATTCATGCCGCTCACTGGACTCACCGCTCTCATCGCGTCGTTCTCGATCTCCGGCGTGCCGCTTTCCAACGGCTTCGCCAGCAAATGGACGCTGCTGGTTGCGGCGATCCAGGGCAGCACGGTGGCGCGCTACCTGGGCCTCTGCGCCATCGTCGCGATCCTCACCAGCGCGCTGACTCTCGCCACCTTCATCAAGTTCTTCGGTGTGAGTTTCCTCTCGCGCACAAGCTCGCTTGTAAAAGAGCAGGTCGCCCGGAAGTCGCACATCGAAGTCGGATTCATGATGCAGTTGCCGCAGCTTATGCTCGCCCTTTGCTGCGTCATTCTCGGACTTATGCCCGTCATCGGCTTCCGTTTCGTTCAGATGGCCCTCGACCGTAGCCGCCAGGGTTTCGGCGAGACGCTCGCGAACGCGCCACAACACTTGGCCGTGCGCGGGATTGAGCAGCTCGGAACGCACGCGATCTATTCGCCTCTGATTATCGGCGCCGTCCTCGGGGTCATGTTCCTGCTGGCGTACGGCATCTCCAGGCTTGGCAGCGCATCGCGGCGCGCCGCCGCGCCGTGGCTTTGCGGCTATGCGAAGGAAGCCGAGTGTCACCGTTACGTTGCGCGCAATTTCTATGGCGAAATCACCCGGCATTTCCGCTGGCTTGGAGGCGCACCGCGACCCCAACCCGGCACAACCGAATCCGTTCTGAAAGAGCGCTGACATGATCGCTCGCGACAGACTGAGTCAGTTACGAGACAAATTCGGACCGGCCATCCAGCGTGCCGACATACCCGCCGACGACCGCCTGTTCGTCTACATCGCTCCCGACAACGTGAAGCAGGTCTGCGAGTACATCTTCCGCGATCTCGACGCGCGTTACGTCATCAGCATCGGTCTCGACGATCGCCCGTTTTCCGGAAACTACCTCGTCGCGCACGATTTCGCCTTCGACAAAGACCACCTGCTCTGCAGCGTGCTCACCTACTTGCCTGCGAATGCGCCCAGGATCGAAAGCATTTCCGGTGTAGTGCCTGCGGCCAATTGGGCCGAGCGCGAGATGCGCGACCTCATCGGCATTGAGCCAGTCGGCCATCCATATTTGAAACGCCTCGTGCTGCCCGACGGCTGGCCCGACGATGTCCATCCCCTTCGCAAGGATTTCGCGTGGAACGATGTCCCCGAGCAGTTCGACGCTGAGCGCGAGTTCAAGTTCGATGAGACGCCCGTGGGATGCACCGTAATTCCTTTCGGCCCCTTCCATCCGACGCTCGACGAACCTGCGCATTTCCGTCTTTACGTTGAAGGCGAGATGGTCCGCGGCTGCGAATATCGCGGATTCATGGTGCACCGTGGCATCGAGAAACTCGCCGAATCCGTGCTCGGCTACAACGATATTCCCATACTCGCCGAGCGCATCTGCGGCATCTGCGGCTCTGTTCACAACGTCTGCTACGCCCAGTCGGTCGAGAATGCGGCCGGTCTGAAGCCTCCGCCCCGCGCCGAATACATCCGCACCATCATGCTCGAACTCGAGCGTCTGCACAGCCATCTGCTCTGGGTAGGACTCGCCTGTCACATCGTCGGTTTCGACACGATGTTCATGCAGAGCTTTCGCATACGCGAACCTATCATGTGGATGGCCGAAAAGATCAGCGGCAACCGCAAGACATACGCCCTCTGCGTCATAGGCGGCGTGCGCTGGGACATCACTCCCGAGATCAAAACCGAACTGGGCCAAGTGGTCGACAAACTCGACTCGGAGTGGCGCGTTGTGGTCGCGGCCGTGAGCAAAGACAAGAACATCCAGAAACGAACTTCAGGAATCGGCGTCGTTGACAAAGCCCTCGTCAAGAACATGGGACTGATCGGCCCCGTGGCCCGCGCCACCGGTGTGGACATCGACTGCCGTCGCGATCATCCCTATGCTGCCTATGACCGCGTCGAATTCGACGTCATCACCGAACAGGGGGGAGACGTCTGGGCGCGCCTGCTCGTGCGCGCGCACGAAGTCTTCGAATCCATCAAGATCATTCGCCACTGCCTTGAACGGATGGAAGCCGGCCCACTCCAGTTGAAGATTGAAGACGAACTTCCCGTCGGCCAGATCGGCCTTTCTTCCGTCGAGGCGCCGCGTGGCGAAAGTCATCATTTCGTGATTACGGGCGAGAACAATCGGCCTCGCCGCTGGCGTGTGCGCGCCCCAACGTACCAGAATCTGCAGGGCCTCCCTGCCATGATCAAGGACCAGCAGATCTCCGATATGACGATCTCGCTGGCGAGTATCGATCCGTGCTTCTCGTGCACGGACCGCCTCGAAACCATCGACCTGCGCTCAGGCGCGACGAAAGTCTGGTCGCAATCAGAACTGCTCAGCCTTACGCGGCCAAGGAAGGCGACAGACAAGGCGTAGAACATGGAACGCGATTTGATTTTTGCGATCATGAAAGCGGTGCTGAACGTCGGCATCATTTTGCTGATTGCGCCCTTCTTCCAGGGTGTCCTGCGCAAAGTGACCGCGTGCATCCAGTCTCGCCAGGGGCCGCCCATTTGGCAGCCGTATTACGACCTGCTGAAGCTACTCGGCAAAGAGGACATTGAGTCCGGCGAAACGCCAATTGTGCAGCGCTTCGCGGCCTATCTCTCGTTCGCCTCGATACTCACGCTTGCATGTTTTATCCCCATGGGTTACGGTGCTCCTCTCAATCTCGCCGCCGATGTCGTCCTCCTCGTCTATCTGCTCACGCTTTGTAGCGTCTGCACGTTGCTCGCGGGGCTGGCGGCTGGATCGACGTATTCACTCATCGGCGTCAGCCGCGAGATGATGAGCATGATTACCCTGGAGCCGATCTTCGCCGTGGCAATTGTTGCCGGCGTGATTCACACGCAATCGTTTCAGCTCAACTCAGTGCTGAGCGGCTCGCCCTATGCAACCGCCGGCATCCCGTGGTCGGGCGCGATTCTCGCCCTCGTGATGCTGTTCTCGATGCAGGCATACGTGCAGCGCGTGCCTTTCGATATGTCGGAAGCCGAAACCGAGATCATGGAAGGCGCGCTCATCGAATACTCCGGCCCTAAGCTGGCGCTGTTCAAGTACGCGCAAATGGCGAAGCTCGTGATCTACAGCGCGCTGTTCATTGCGCTGTTCGCGCCGTGGGGATCGCACTTGCCGCTTATCGTAGCGTGGCTGCTTTTCTGGGCGAAAGTATTCGTGCTGGTCCTGCTCGTGACGCTCGTTGCCGCAACTCACGCGCGCTACCGCATCGATCAGGCGATCCGATATTTCGCAACCCTGCTTGGAATTTCATTCATGGCCCTGGCGCTGGCCAGCTTTGGTTACTGACGAGGTGGGTGAATGTCGGTGTTGAGTAAATTCGGAGAAACGCTGGTTTGCCTGAAGGCTGGTCGCGTCACGCTGCCTTATCCGGCGGAAGCGAAGCCTGTGCCGGAGAACTTCCGCGGACGCCCCATCTTCGACGCCTCCAAATGCATCGGCTGCGCGGGATGCGCCAACAACTGCCCGGCGCGGGAGATCCTCGTCTTCGACGTATGCCAGGAACTCCGTATCCTGAAGTACCTTGGCCGCCGCTGCACTTACTGCGGCCGATGCGCCGACGTGTGCCCCGAAAGGGCAATCACCATGAGCCATGAGTTTGAAAATGGCACCAATGACATAAGTGACCTTCAGCAGAAACTCGAACTCTTCATGAGCACTTGCCAGCGTTGCGGGCGTTGCTTCAAGGAGCCAAGTTTCCTGGAAAAGTTGAAGATGACTGGATATCGTTTTGACGATCTTGCGAATGAGCGATGGGTTTTCCACTCCGAAGCCTATCGCCGCGACGAGCCGGCTGTGGACGACATAAAGATCGAACTGGATTGAGACTATGCTGAAGAACCTGTGCCAGAAAATGTTCGGACGCTCGCTGTGGGTCTATCACGCGAACAGCGGCGGTTGCAACGGCTGCGACATTGAAGTGCTGAACGTACTTACGCCCTACTACGACATCGAACGCTTTGGCGTCAAGCTGGTCGGATCACCCCGTCACGCCGACGTCATGCTTTGCCAGGGACCGGCTATGCGGTCGACTGCCGCGGCCCTCAAGCGCGCCTACGAGGCAATGCCCGCTCCGAAACTTGTTTTCGCGATTGGATCGTGCGCCTGCGGTGGCGGCATCTGGCACGATACGTACTCCGTTCTCGGCCCTGTGGAGAAAGTAGTTCCAGTGAACTATTACATTCCCGGCTGCCCGCCGCGTCCGGAAGCGATCATCTACGGAGTCGCGGTCGCACTTGGCCTGGTGGATAAAAAAACCGCGCCGGTCAAGTTCAAGCAGATGGAATTTCCGATTCCCCGCTACCATCCCGAGGATCTGCGCCGCGAGAAGGATGTGGTGGTGTATGAGAACCGGGTGAAGGTTTAGCCTATACCCGTATGACCGGGCGCAGAAATGGAACGGGGCTTTAGCCCCCTCAGGTCTCACATGCACGAATCTGTCGAAGTTCAAGCTATGGTCCGCGATGCCTGCCTGCATGCCCCCGCTGGCGCGCGGCTAACCCGGCTCACCATCGTTGTCGGCGAGGCCTCAGGACACGACCCCCACCACATTCAGGAACACTTCACCGAAGCTTCTCGAGGAACCCCCGCTGAGGGAGCTACGCTGGACTTTGTTCACGAAAGGCTCACCGCCAGATGCGCGAACTGCGGCTCTGCGTTTTCAACCGCGGACCTCGCGCTGTGCTGTAACCATTGCGGCAGCGCGGAGCTCATCATCACCGGAGGCAATGACGTCCGGTTGTCGGCCGTCGAATGCGATAACTGACAATGGGTGATTGGGTAGCGGAGGAGACGTTGGGCCGGTACCCCAGGCACACATCGGACGCCACCAAGATGCGTCGGCCCTGATGATGTTCCGGGTCAGGTATGAGTCTTTGGTGCTCTGCATTTAAGATGGGACAATGCAGTATCAGGCCTTGGCTACTGACTACGACGGCACCCTCGCCACTCACGGCAGCGTTGATCCAGAGACCGTCCGCGCACTGGTCCGGTTTGTCGCCTCAGGACGCAAGCTGATCATGGTCACCGGTCGCGAACTTCCTGACCTCAAGCGAGTGTTCCCCGAGTTCACGCTCTTCGCGCGCGTGGTCGCCGAAAACGGCGCGCTGCTTTACGATCCTGCGGACAATCGAGAGCTGCTGCTCTGCGAAGCGGTGCAGCAGAACTTTGTGATTGCCTTGCGCCGCCGGGGGGCGCCTGTTTCAGCGGGTCGCGCAATCGTTGCGACGATCGAGCCCCACGAAGACGCGGCGCGGCAGGCCATCGACGAAACGGGGCTTGCGCTCCAAGTGAGCTTGAACAAAGGATCCATCATGGTGCTGCCCGCGGGAGTCAATAAGACTACCGGCCTCGGGCGAGCGCTGAAGGAACTCGGCCTCGCCCTGGACGCTGTTGTGGGCATCGGCGACGCTGAAAATGACGTCGATTTTCTGAGCGCCTGCGGGTGCGGAGTTGCGGTGGCGAATGCGCTGCCGTCCGTCAAATCACGCGCCCAACTGGTCACTCGCGGCGCTCACGGCGCCGGCGTTGTTGAGGTCATAGAGCAGTTGCTCGCTGACGACCGGCTTCCCTCCGATGGCCGCGTGCGCCGATCCCTTGTTTCGGAGTGAGCGCGGGGTCGTCACGCGAACCTCGCATAGCTCGCCGATCAGCGTCCCCGCCCAACGGTAGACGTTCTGCTGCTTCACCGTGGCGCGCATCTGGCGCATGCGGCTGCGGCGCTGCGCCGGATCCATTTCGAGCGCATGGAAAATCGAGTCGGCAACGCTCTCAATGTCGTACGGATTAACGATCAGTGCGTCAGCAAGTTCACGCGCGGCGCCGGTGAACGGGCTGAGGACGAGAGCGCCATCCTCGTCATGGCGGCTGACGAGAAATTCCTTAGCCACCAGGTTCATCCCATCGTGAAGGGACGTAACAAGGCAAACGTCGGCGGCGCGATAGAAGCGATCAACCTCGGCGTGGTCATGATGCCATGCACGTAAAATGACTGGCCGCCAGTCGCCGCAACCAAAGCGGCGGTTGATGCGCTCGGCTTCCTGCTGCACTTCAATCAGGAAGTCTGCGTAGCGCTTGACGTCGGTGCGACTGGGGGCTCCGATCTGGACGAAGCTGAACCTGCCCTGGTACTGCGGATACTTTTCCAGAAAACGCTCGATGCCGAGGAATCGCTCGATGATGCCCTTCGTATAGTCCACGCGATCGACCCCCACGCCGACGTAGAGGGCTTCGGCCCCGATCTCTCTCAACAGCGCGGCCTGATGCGTGTGGAATGACGGTTGCGGTGGGTTATGTGACACTTCCGGGAAAGCCACGCTGATCGGGAATGGACGAACCACCGTGCTGTGACCGCGCTGGCAAACGGCGAACCGCTCCCACTCGACGCGCGCTTCAAGGGCGGTGTTGACGGTTTCGAGGAAGTTGTCGCAGTGCGCCTGCACATGAAATCCGATCAAGTCGGCGCCGATCATGCCTTGCAACAGTTCTTCCTGCCACGGGCAGATCCCGAAGGCTTCGGAGTTTGGCCACGGGATGTGCCAGAAGATTCCGACTCGCGCATCGGGACGCCGTTCCTTGATCAGCTTGGGCAACAGCGCGAAATGGTAGTCCTGAACGATGACGACCGGTTGCTCGGTGTCCGCCATTTCTTCGAGCACGGCTTCGGCGAAGATGGCGTTGACCTTTTTGTACTGCTCCCAATCTGCGGCGCGGAAGGTTGGCCGCGTGTGCGCGATGTGGCAGAGCGGCCAGAGTCCTTCGTTGGAAAAGCCGAGGTAGTAGCCTTTTTCCTGCTCCTTGGTCAACCAAACGCGGCGCAGGGTGTAGCGCGGATTCTCCGGAGGAACGCGAAGGCAATGGCGCGAGTCCACGGTTTCGCGATCGCCGTTGCCACTGCCGTGAGCGACCCATGTGCCGTCGCAGGCACGCAAGATGGGCTCTAATCCGGTGACGAGTCCGCTGGCGGGGACGACGGTCTTGATTGTGCGCCCTTCACGCGTGTGCATGTAAGGCTCGCGATTGGCAACCACGAAAAGGCGGCTGCCCTTGAGCTTGGTTTGCAAGCAAACGGCAAGACGCTCGGCGGTCCATAAGGACTCGGCAGTGTCTCGCAGCCGGGCCTCGTTTTCGGCGGAGGCGCGCGCATCGGCCAGGCTATTCGCGAAAAATCTAGCTTCATGCGCCAGCGCTCCAAACATCTCCGCCTCGGGCGGCGCGCCTTCAGGGGTGCGGCCGTGACGCAGGTCGCGCATCCAGGCCGTCGTCCGCGCGATGGGCCTCACAACACTCCACTGGAACATCAAAAACGTGATCAGCGCAACGAGCAAGATCTGCACCGCGACGCGAAGCGAGGTCTCGCGCCATGCGCGCCACGTGGTCTGCGTGATGTAGCTGGCATCATGTACGATCAGCAGTCCGCCGATCACATTGCCAGCTTCGTCGTGCAGCGGGTCGGCGTAGAGGTGCACGGAAGCGCCGCCAATGCGCGTGAACTGGCCGATGCTGCGGTTGCCGGCCATTGCCTGCACAAGCAGAGGCGGTTCGTCAGGAACCTGTCCGGCAAGCGATCGCGAGATGGCGAGCGGTCGCGAGTCCTGCCGTGGATAGATGGCAATCCCCGCCAGATGCCTGTTGTTGCCGAAGCGCTCCACCGTGCGTGCCAGAGGTTGGGTGGCGTTCGCCTGGAGCAGAGTCTCGACGTTCTGGTCCAGGCTCTCGGCGAGGACCTCGGCACGCCTCTCGAGTTCGCCGCGCAAGCTGCGTTTTTCTCTTTGTATCTGGTAATAGGACGAGAAAACGGATACGAGCAGCAGACAAACCACGAGCGCAGCAATCAGACGAATGACAAGGCGCACCGGTACCTCCCACGCACTCTCACCTTTCCCGAACGCGGGGGTCAGACGAGATCACGTAGAGGCAGAGTAATCGAGCCAAATAAAGTTCCAGCCCGAGTGAACTACTTACGAGCGCACTTGGATTTGTCCTAGCATCCATTTACGTCATTCCTCCTTTTTTCCTCCTGTTTGCGTCCCCTTGCGTCCTTTGCGTTAAAATGCCTTGCTCTTTCCGCCGCGAGATATCTCCCGTCCCAGGCAATCGTAAAGCAGCGGACACGCAACTTCTTTTTGTGTACCCCCCCCTACCTGTGGAAAAATATGTAAGTAATGCAAACAAACGACTTACTACCTCGATCTCGATTAGGCCAAAATATAAGTCATTGAAAAAGAGCCACTTAGGTTGTCGATTGCCCTCTGTCGTCTTGGGGCGAGCTTCTATATAGATTTTAGCAATTTGGGAGGGGTAAACCCGACAGGGTTGAGAAGTTTATATATGCTTTGTAGTCAGCACTTTGCGGACATTTCTGATGTTCAGGGCACTTGACAGCAAGGAACCCGGGGCTCGGGTCAAGCAGGTAGGGAACAAGGCCGGGGGCGAAAAGCGGAATGAGAATTAGCCATTAGTCAAATCAGCCTTTAGCTGTTAGTCAATCAGCTTTCAGCCATCAGTGGATGTGTTCCTTGGGAGCAGCAGTGACCGCCTAACTGTCGACCGGTTGCTTGACGGGCGGACCGACCGGAAGCCGATCATATCTTCCTGAAAGCGAGTTCCATCGGATCTGCAGCATCTCCAGGAACATCTTTATGCCGTCAACAACAGGGTTGATCTTGGAGCGATCGTCATGCGCCCATTCCACCCCGATTTCAACTGTCTTGTAGCCGAGCTTGCGCGCAATGAACAGGATTTCCGGGTCGAATCCCCAACGCTCGATGTGCTGGCGAGGAAAAATGTCTTGCGCGGCCCTTCGTGTGAATGCCTTCATCCCGCATTGCGTGTCCTTGAACTTCAGTCCAAGAACGATGCGGTTCAGCAGGTTGAACACGCGCCCGACGAACTGACGAAAGATCGACTGACGCTCGGTCATGAGCTCCGGATTCAGCCAGCGCGAGCCGATCGCGGCGTCCGCGCCAGCCCGCAGGCCGTCGAACAGCTTTACGGCTTCGTGAATGGGCGAGGAGAGGTCTGCGTCGGAAAACAGGATGTACTCGCCGGAGGCATTCAGTACACCGTTGCGCACGCTGTAGCCCTTGCCGCGATTGCCCGGATTCTCGATAAGCCGTACCGCGGGATGGCACGCCGCGTAACGGCGCACAATCTCGGCGGTGTCGTCACGCGATCCGTCATTGACCACCAGGACCTCGGCGTCCCAGCACTGCGCGGCAATGAAGTTCAACACCTGATCGAGTGAGCGCGTTATGCGTTCGCTCTCGTTGTACGCCGGAAATACGATGCTGTATTGAGGCATGTCCGTGAGAGTTGATTCTACAACTTCGATGAAGAAATTGAATGCCCCGCCATCGTGTACTCGAATTTTTGGACTGGCGCAGCCCTGTCTCGCCGTTCCCGGTTTAAGTCGTAATGCATCTTAGTGGTGAAGGCAAAACATGCAGAGACGTGCATTTATCGCGGGGATCGGTGCAATGGGATTAATGAGTTCGGTCGCAGGCGGAGGGCAAGTGTCCGCACCAGGGACACAACAAGCAGCTCCATCGGGAGCAGCAGCAGGACTGCCACGCGCTTCCTCGCCCGGGACGCTGAAGGGCGAGATGCTTTATCGTCCGCTGGGACGCACAGGCGAGACGGTATCCGCAATCGGCCTGGGCGGCTTCCACATTGGCAATCACGGACTCAGCGAGGCTGAAGCCATACGGCTGATTCATCAGGCCCTCGACCGCGGCCTCACCTTCATGGACAATTCCTGGGACTACAACGAAGGCCAGAGCGAAGTGCGCATGGGCAAGGCGCTTTCCCAAGGCGGTTATCGGCAGAAGGCGTTCCTGATGACCAAGATCGATGGCCGCACGAAGCAGGACGCGGCGAAGCAAATCGAAGAGTCGTTGTCGAGATTGAAGACCGATCACATCGACCTGCTGCAACACCACGAGGTGATCCGCTACGACGATCCGGACCGCATCTTTGCCGAGGGGGGCGCGATGGAAGCCGCGACCGAAGCGAGGAAGGCCGGCAAGGTGCGCTTTATCGGGTTCACCGGACACAAGGACCCGCATATCCACCTTTACATGCTGCAAGTGGCGACAAAGCACGGCTTTCACCTCGACACGGCGCAGATGCCGCTCAACGTTATGGACGCGCACTTTCGCAGCTTCGCGCATCTTGCAGTACCAAAGTTGGTCGGAGCCCAAGTCGGCATCCTGGGCATGAAGTCGATGGGCGACAGCATCATTCTGAAGAGCAACACGGTCAAGCCGATCGAGTGCCTGCACTACGCGCTCAATCTGCCCACCTCCGTGGTGATCACTGGCATCGACAAGCGGCAAATCCTCGACCAGGCGTTCGAAGCCGCAAAAACCTTCCACCTGATGAGCGAGCAAGAGGTCGCAGCCATTCTGGCGAAAACACAATCGGCCGCTATGGCTGGGAAATATGAGCTGTTCAAGACGTCGTCGCACTTCGACTCAACCGCGAAGCATCCGGAATGGCTGGGCGGAGAGGGTCCGGAGGTGCAGAAGTTGGCGGGGTAGAGAAAGTGGCGAGTGGCGAGTGGCGAGTGGTTAGTGGCTGGTGAGAACCCGGCTCATGCATTTTGCCCTTACCACCACGAGTCGCACCCTTGCCATTCTGTCCAATTGCAGGGGCAAAAAAGTGGCGAGTAGTTTTCCCTCGCCATTCGCCACTAACCACTCGTCACTTATCTCTAGAACGGATTCAGCTTTCCCAATCCCTTCTTCTTTTTCTTTTTCGAGGAACTCGTGGTCTGGCCGTCAGCCTGCGACTGCTGCGTGCCTGCACTGGCCGAGTCGCCGTTTGATCCGTTATTCGCATCGTTGACCTGTGTAGGGGGAACTGCCGGCGCCGGATCCGTGCCGCCCTGCGCCTGAGTGGACTTTTGCATTGCCGAAGAACTCTCAGAGACAGTAGCCGTTGTTTGCGCCGTGGCTCCCGCCGTTGATCCCCCCGCTGTTGATCCGGAAGTCACCGGCAGTTCGGAGATGCTGTTGTCCTGCGGCATCTGTGCGCTGGGTGCGACCTGATCGTCGGAGCGAGGCGGAGCCTGATTAGGAGGCGGCGTTCCCGTCCCCGTCTGCTCGATGCTTACCGCCTTAGTCGAGTCATCCGCCTTGCCGGACAACACATCTGTCGCATGTTTCATGAACTGAGACGCATCGGTAGATTTCGGGTCGGTCATGGTCGGATCGCCAACACGGGCCGTCTCGGCCATGTCGGGACGCTTGTGAAAAGTATTCATAAAGCGTCCGGAAAGTGACGAACGCCCGCGGCTATTCTCTTCTGCCTTATTCAGCGCAATCGCCTCGGGTGTGGGCACTGGAACGGGCTGGTGCATCTCCTGCAAACGCGCCTTCGCATCTACTGCGCGGGCCGACACCGGATACCGTGTTATAAGCCGTGAATAAGCGGCAGCAGCTTTGTCCTGAAGTTCCTTGATCAGCCTGCCCTTATTCACCTCCGCCACGTTGGACCTGGTGGCACGAATCAAATTAACCTCGCCGTCGTAGCACTGCCCCAGCATGAAGAGAGCGTCGTCGGCGCCGCTGAACAGCGGATAGGTATCGACTGCCGAGTTCAACCGCGCGATGGCCGCGGGATAGGACTGCCGCATGTAATAAAAACGCCCGATAAGGAATTCGCGTTCACCGAGCACTTCCTGCACCTCGCGCAGGCGTTCCTTGGCCTCAGGCACGAGCTTGCTATCGGGAAATTCCTGGATCATCTCGCGATAAGCCGCTTCGGCGCGCTTGGCATGGGTGAAATCGCGGTCCGCCTTCTCCATCTGGTCGTAATGGATCTTGGCGATCTTCATCTTGGCTTCAGCCGCTTCCGGCATGTTGGGGAAGAAGGTAATGAAGTCACTGTATTCGTTCTCGGCCTGGGCAAGCGCGGCCGAACCGCCTTCGGCATACCACGAGTCGCCGATCGCCAACTTGGCGCGCGCGACGTATTCCGAGTCCGGATAGGTGTTGATCAGAGTCTGCAGCGTCATTCGCGCGACGTCGAACCGGTTGTGCTTCATCGCGTCCATGGACCGGTCAAACAGAACCTTATCCGGTTGCTTCGAATTAACTTCGGCGATCGGGTTCTGGACCTTCTTGTTGTGACAACCGGCAAGCATGGTGCACATTGCCGCCGCCAGGACGATGATAAGTAACCGACGATACATTCAAACCTCTGATCGATACATTGACTGCACGGGCCTGCGACCCGTGATCAAACCTGAAGCAAAGCAGCTTCTCGAGCCGCCCTCAACAATTGTTGCGTGTTGCTGGTGGGATCGCCTTTGCCGAAAATAGCGTTGCCTGCCACCAGCACCTCGGCACCCGCCCGAACGATCTCCGCAACCGTGTTCAGCGCGACTCCGCCATCGATTTCAATTCTGAAATTTGCGCCCTTGGCGTTTCGCATCGTAACCAGCTTGCGGATCTTATCCAGCGATGCGGGAATGAATTTTTGTCCACCGAAACCCGGATTGACCGACATCACCAGAACGTAATCGACCATGCCCAGCACCTCGCTGAGCGTTTGGACGGGAGTCGCTGGATTGATCACCACGCCGGCCAAAGCGCCGTGTGAGCGGATCAACTCCAGAGTCCGATGTAAATGACGGCAGGCTTCCTGGTGAACCGAGATCCAGTCGGCGCCCGCATCGATGAACGCCGGGATGAACTCATCCGGATTCTCGATCATCAAGTGGCAATCCATCGGTACGCTCGTGACTTTGCGGAGTGAAGCGACAACCGGGGGACCTAAAGTGATATTGGGTACAAAATGGCCGTCCATCACGTCCACGTGCAGGACCGTGCCTCCGCCATCGACTGCCGCGTTTACCTGCTCGCCCAGCCGTGCGAAATCAGCCGATAAAATGGAAGGTGCCAGTTCAATCAAAGGAGCTTCTCTCAATTCCGAGATTTTAACACGTTACCGTCTAATCAACGCCCCAACATGCCGCCCGAGGGGCTAAGGGCCTGCGCCCCGCTGCCTGGCGTCCCCTTTTGGGAATCCCAAGGTGACAATGGGCATCTAAGTTTTCATGTCGGGTCTGCAGCTTGCAAAACGGATCATAACCGTCACTTTGATGGCGGCGGCCTTCTTTGTGCTGCTCTCTGCGATCAAAGTCGAAGCCACCCCGATCCGGCCAGACGTACGCAAAGTACTGGCGAGGCCGAGCCAATCGCCGGCAGATTTTGCTCCGGCGCGCGCCGGGTGGGACGGCCCGGAAACTCCCAAGGGCACCGAGACCCTGAACGCAACGTATGAGCAATTCGGGCCGGCCGCAACCGCGCGGAAGGTGCACCAGTCGCTGCTTGCAGCCTTCATACCCGACTACCGCATAGTGGGATGCGCCCTGTTGACGATCCTGCTGCTGCGTCGAATCGCGGTTCGCCGCCGGAGTGTATCGCTCGCCCGAGCAGCAGCAGAAAATTCTCCGGACATATCCCAGGCTGAATCCGCCCAGACCATTCCGGTTGAATCCAGCCAACACGCAGCGTAAAGCAGTGGCGAGTGGTTAGTGGCGAGTGGCGAGTCAAAAACTCATAGCGGCATCACGAGATCGCAGCCCCGCCCCCACACTCGTGCCACTAGCCACCCGTCACTCGCCACTCGCCACTGCCTTAGAACCGTGTATACGCTTTAGTAACTTGCGGGTAATGACGTTGTTGCCGGACACTTAACTTCACCTTGCTCGCAAACTTGCATTGACTTTACGGGCCGAGAACAGTAACTTTCCTGCAACTCTCGTTTTAAGGAACGCCAGTGGCGCTGAGAATCCTGCTTGCCGACGACAGCATGACTGCCCAGAACATGGGTAAGAAAATTTTGACCGACGCCGGTTTCGACGTCATTACGGTCAGCAACGGGGCTGCGGCAGTAAAGAAACTCGCCGAATCTAGCCCGGACATCGCGATTCTCGACGTTTACATGCCCGGCTACACCGGACTCGAGGTCTGCGAGCGGATGAAGAGCGCTCCGGCCACGGCCCGCGTGCCGGTTTTGCTGTCGGTCGGGAAAATGGAGCCATTCCGGCCCGAGGACGGCATGAAGGTGAAGGCCGACGGCGTCATCATCAAGCCGTTTGAGGCGACCGACCTTGTCACCGTCGTGGATAAGCTCGCTGAACGCTCCTACGGACCCGACGCAAAGAGCAAAGGAGTTGTTCCCGCCGCTCCCGCCGAGGTGAAACACGACGCGGCGAATCCGCCCTCGAATCCCGAAGATCCGACCAACACGTTGCAAGAGCCTGTCCCCATCCCGCAGGAAACTGCCGAAGGGCTGCTGCAAACGTTCGCGCCCGTTGCGGACAGCGGGCAAGCCGTAGCGCCGGAGCCCGGCATTGAGTTTACGTCTGCGCCGAAAACTGGCGTGGTCCTCAACGACCCACTGGAGGACCTTCTCCCGACTTCGCTCCAGCCGGAGCCGGAGGCGAACGGGCCGTTAGCCACAGTGGAAGAACAAACATTGGAAGAACAAGTAGTTTCCCCCGATCCGGAACCGGCTCCGGACGTGCCGCTCCAGGAAGTCGCGCTGGCCGCACCGTGGGAAGTCACTTCAGTCCCGCAGGTGGAAAGTACGCCCGAAGCGCCGGAGGTGAAGGATGAGGCAGGCGAGAGCGTCGCGTCCACTATGGCCAAGGCCGCCGTGGCGGGAGCCGATGGCACGGGCGAGGTGAGTTGGACCGCAGTCGAGGCTGAAGTATCCGATCAGGATTTCGACATCGACCTCGAAGCGGAAATGCAGGCAATCGCGGGAGAGCAGGCGATGCAAGTGTCGCCCGCGGCTGAAGCTCAGCACATAGCCCCTGTTGAAACCGCAGCCCCATTCCTTACTCCGCTTGGGAAGACCAGCTTCGATGAATTCGACGACGTAATGGAGCAGTTGGCAGTCCCCGCGGATACAGCCGCACCCGCGAGCGCCGAAGTCGTTGCTGAAATACCCGTCGCCCAAGTGCCGGAACAGGATTCGCCGGAGCAGGATGCGCCGCAGGAACTGCCATTACTCTCCGACGACGAATTGAGTGGTCTCCTCGGTTCGCCTGATCTCCTCGATTCCGACGAAATGATTTTGCCGTTGGAAGCCGCAACGCCGGTGGAGACGATCCCCGCCGAGATAACGGTTGCGGACGCTGCGCCGGAAGAGCCAACGCTGGCGAAAGAGGACGCGATCGCTGAGCCTGAAACCGCCACGATCTTAGAAGCAGCCGTGGGTTCGGCTGAAGTGCAGGATAGCGCGCCCGAAGAAACTTCGGGAGAAACGCGTCCCGCACAGACCGCCGCCGAGCGAGACGCTCTGGCCTACTACGGACTGATGGATGGTGAGTCCGAAGACTTCCTTAGCGACCCGATTGAGAGCGATCCGATTGAGAGAACGGACGAGCTGCTGTCCGCCGTGGGCGAGGAACATGACTCGCCAATGCGAGAAGCCAGCGCCGTCCGGGAACAGATCGTCGATGAAGCGTCGGTTGGCAATCCCTTCGACGTTCCGCAAGATGACGCACTGACTGCCGACTCCTTCGACATTCTGGAAGATGAAGTACCAGATGTGGATTCCACTGACGTTCCGCAAGGCATCGCTGCTGGCCGCGTTCTCGAAGACGTTCCAGAAGAAGACGTTCCAGAAGAAGTTGCGGACCCGGTTATTGAAGACGCCGTTGCCGCCGCGGTCCTGGAAGACGTTGCTGCCGCCCCAGTGACGGCCGCTGCCCCGTTGACTGAAGTCGCGCCGAGTGAACCCACCCCGAGCGAACCGCAGCCTGGCGAACCCGAGCCGAGCACACACGCGCCACTGGAGGAGATTGTGGCCCTTGTCGCAATGCCTGCCGCCGCCGTTGCCGAGCACCCTGCGCGGGCCGTCGCCGCTGTTGCAGTCGCTCCCGCGAACGACGACGCCATGATCAACAGCATGGTCGAGCGCGTCGTTGACCGTGTGACGGACCGCCTTAAGCCGATCCTCGTCGTTATGGTCGAGGAGATTTTGGCGGAGCTGAAATCCAGGAGATAAGTGGTTAGTGGCGAGTGGCGAGTGGCGAGTCAAAAACGCCACTCGCCCTTTTTCTGTTCTGTAGGAGCTGGTGCTCTGCCTTTGCTCGCCACCAGCCACTAACCACTCGCCACTCTCTTCTCTTCTGCTAAACTGAACAATTCACATCACCTAGGTAGTCATTCAAACATGCCGCACGAACTTCCCAAGGCTTACGATCCGGGCCAAATCGAATCGCGCTGGGCCGAATGCTGGGTCAGCAAGAAGCTGTTCCATGTCGACACGCCCGCCACTCCGGACCACGACCATACCTTCACCCTGCTGCTGCCGCCGCCGAACGTCACCGGACGCCTGCACATGGGCCACATGCTCAACCAGACGGAGATGGACATCATCGTCCGCTGGCACCGCATGAGAGGCTTCCGCACGCTCTGGCTTCCCGGCACCGATCACGCCGGAATCGCCACGCAGATGATGGTCGAGCGTGCGCTTGCCAAAGAAGGCAAGAAGCGCACCGACCTCGGCCGCGAGAAGTTCATTGAGCGGGTCTGGGAGTGGAAGAAGGAATACGGCGGCGCAATTCTCGACCAGATGAAGCGCCTCGGCGCCAGCGTCGACTGGTCGCGCGAGTACTTCACCATGGACGACAATCTCTCGCGCGCCGTCCGCGAAGCTTTCGTCCGCTGGTGGGAAGAAGGACTGATTTATCGCGGCGCCTACATCGTCAACTGGTGTCCGCGCTGCGTCACTGCCATCAGCGACCTTGAAACCATCCACGAAGAGACGCCGGGCAAGCTCTGGGAGATTCGCTATCCCGTGATCGGCACGGACGAATTCATCACCGTCGCGACCACGCGTCCCGAGACGATGCTGGGTGATACGGCGGTTGCGGTGAATCCGCGCGACGAGCGCTACAAGCATCTGCACGGCAAGAAGCTGATGCTGCCGCTGATGAACCGCGAGATTCCGCTGATCCTCGACGAACTCGCGCAGCCTGAGTTCGGCACCGGCGCGGTGAAAGTCACGCCCGCGCACGATCCCAACGACTTCGAGGCCGGCCTGCGCCACAATCTGCCGCAGATCCGCATCATGGACGAGCACGCCATGATGAACGAGAACGCCGGCGCCTACGCTGGGCACGACCGCTACGAAGCCCGCGAGCGCGTCATTCACGACCTGCACGAGCAGGGATTCCTGGTCGGCACGAAAGACTACACCGTCCCGCTGGGCAAGTGCGACCGCTGCAAGACCATCGTCGAGCCGCGGCTTTCGACCCAGTGGTTCGTCGCCGTCAACAAGACGCCGAAGAGCGGGCGGGCCCTCGATTGCGAAGATCGCGCAGGACGTGGTGAAGAACGGCGACATCACCTTCACGCCGGAAAATTACAAGACCATATACCTGAACTGGATGGAGAACATCCACGACTGGTGCATCTCGCGCCAGCTCTGGTGGGGACACCGCATCCCAGCCTGGCACTGCGCCGACTGCAAAGAAATCATCGTCGCGCGCGAAGAGCCAACCAAGTGCACGAAGTGCGGCTCATCGCATCTCGAACAAGACACCGACGTGCTCGATACCTGGTTCTCGTCCGGGCTGCTGCCGGCGTCTCCGATGGGATGGCCCGAAAAGACCGCCGACGAAGCCACGTTCTATCCGACGACGCTGCTCATCACCGGCTTCGACATCCTGTTCTTCTGGGTTGCGCGCATGATCATGATGAACACGTTCTTCATGCGCGAGTTAAAGCGCCGACGTCGCCGTCGGCCGTAGCGCCGGACTCCAGTCCAGCGGGCCCTGCCAGCGGCGACAAGTTCTCGGATGAAACCCTCCGCCGCTCCGTCCCCTTCGAGAACGTCTACATCCACGGCCTCGTCCGCGACGCCGATCGCCAGAAGATGTCGAAGACCAAGGGCAACGTGCTCGATCCGATCGAAGTGATCGAAAAGTACGGCACCGACGCCACGCGCTTCACGCTGGCCTCGATGGCCTCGCCCGGCACCGACATCGCCTTCAACGAAGCGCGCGTCGAGGGCTACCGCGCCTTCGCCAATAAGATCTGGAACGCCGCCCGCTTCATGTTCATGAACGTGGACAAGCTGGCAGAAGCGGGGATTCAGGTCGCGCCTCTCCAAGCCGATGTCATCCTGAGCGACAGCGAAGGACCTTGCATTTCGCGGACAGCAGCACAGGTCTCCAAGGTCTTCACCGCCACCACCCTCGAAGACCGCTGGCTGCTCTCGCGCTTCAACCGTATCGCGCAAGAAGTGGACGAATCGCTCAAGACCTACCGCTTCGACGAGGCCGCCAACCGCGTGTACAGCTTCTTCTGGGGCGAGTTCTGCGACTGGTACGTCGAGCTGATCAAGCCGCGCATGTTCGACCTCAACACCGACGCCGAGAAGCAGACCGCCAAAATCGCCTGCCAGAACGTCGTGACCGTCTTCGAGGCCGCGCTGCGCCTGCTCTCGCCGATGATGCCGTTCATCACCGAAGAGATCTGGCACGCGATGTACGAGGGCAAGCCGCCGTATGAGTCCATCGCGCTCGCGCCTTATCCGCAAGCCGACCCGAACCAGATCAGCGCCGAAGCCGAGACCGAAATGGCGATCCTGCAAGACCTGATCGTCGCCGTGCGCAATGTGCGCGCCGAACTCAAGGTCGAGACAAAGCTCAAAGTGCCGGTCGAGATCCACGCGCAACCCGGCATCCGCGAGATGATAGAGCACAACCGAGGTTCGCTCGAACGCCTGGCCAACGTCGAGAGCATCAGCTTTACCGACGCGGCGATCCCGCAATCCTCGAACGTGCGCAGCACCGCGCGCTTTGACGTTCGCGTGATTTACGAACAGAAGATCGACGTCGCCGCCGAACGCGAGCGTCTGACGAAAGAACTTGAAAAGCTCGAAAAAGAGCGCACCAATGCCGAGCGTCAGCTTGGAAACCAGAACTTTCTCGCCAAGGCTCCGGCCCACGTGGTCGAAGGCATCAAGAACCGCGCAGGAGAGTTGGACATTTTGATCGAGAAGGCTAAGGCGGCGCTGGGGCAGTTGGGACTGTCAATAGTCGCTGACGTTGCTGGACAAAGAAGGATTCAGAGCAATGTGGTGGATCCTATACAGCACCAAATGTCGGCTATGATGAAGCGGTTTGTTCTTATCTGGATATATCAGGATGCCTACGCAGTCTGTTGTTCGCTGCGACTTTGGCCTGCGTGGTTAGCTATGGCGCATATGGAAGGGCAACTGCGACTGAGCGCTCGAATACTTGAATACTCGAAACTAGACAACTAATTACATGGACTGGAATTCTCGCCGAGCAACCGCAATTCTTGAGAACGCGCTGATGGAAGACAAGGCCACGCGCGATGCGACCAGCTATGCCTGTGTCGATTCGCGTCAGCAGGCGATGGCCGTCGTGCTGGCGAAGCAGGACTTCGTCCTCGCCGGCATCGGCGTCATCGAGCGCATCTACGAAGTGTTCGCCTCCCTGGACGGCACCGTCCGCGACTACCCGAACATCACCATCAATCCCGAGATGTTCGACGGAGCCCGCGTGCGCAAGGGCGACCACATCGCCTACATCCAGCACAACGCCCGCGTGATTCTTTCCTGCGAACGCGTCCTGCTCAACATCCTTCAGCGCATGGGAGGCATCGCGCTCGAGACCAGCAAGTACGTTGAGGCCATAGCGGGAACCAGCGCCACGGTGCTCGATACACGCAAGACCGTGCCCGGCCTGCGTATCCTCGACAAGTACGCGGTGAAGTGCGGTGGCGGCACCAACCATCGCTTCGACCTCGCCGACGGCATCCTGATCAAGAACAACCACATCGCCATCGCCGGAGGCATCGTTCCTGCCCTTCAGAACACGCATCACAATCGCCGTGGCAAATTGCAGATCCAGGTCGAGGTCCGCACGATGCAGGAACTGGAAGAAGCGTTGGAAAACGGCGCCGAACGCATTCTGCTCGATAACATGACGCCCAACCAGTGCGCTCAGGCAGTGCGTCGAGTGCAGGCACATCCGCATCATATCCCGCTGGAAGCGAGTGGCGGCATCACCCTGGAGAACATTCGCGCCTACGCCGAATCCGGAGTGAACTTCATCTCGGTCGGCGCGCTGACGCACTCCGTAAAAGCGGTCGATATCAGTTTGAGAGTAATGAACCAGGTTGACTGATGAGTTTCTTACGACACACCGCGAAGAGCGCACTGCTGTGCCTGATCCTGACGATTGGCTGTCTCTGGGCACAGACGCCCGCGGTCCGCAACTTCGGGACGGTCGAACAATCGATCCTGTACCGGGGTGCGCAGCCCACCAGCGCCGAACTTCACACCCTCGCCGACTTCGGAATCAAAACCGTTATCGATCTTCGTGGTGATAAGTCGGTGGCTTCGGAGCGGGCAGTTGTTGAGAGCGAACTACATTTAAAGTTTGTGAACATTCCTTTGAGCGAACTGAGGGCTCCGACCAACGAGCAGGTGAAACAAATACTCGCGGTTATCGATGCCGCTCCGAAACCCGTCTATGTCCACTGCCGACGTGGCCGCGACCGCACCGGTGTGGCCGTAGCAACCTTCCGTATCAGACACGACCAGTGGAGCAATTCGAGAGCGCTGCAAGAAGCGGAAACCTACCATATCAGTCCGTTGCAGTTCGGAATGAAGTCTTACATCGAACACTATCGGCCGTAACAGGCAAGCACAGGTTTCAACGTTTCAAGGTTTCAAGTTTCACAGTAACTGCGGCGGAACCCTGAGTCAGTTCTCGCCTTTGAGCAGATTCAGGTTTTTCCTTGAAACCGCGAAACTTGAAACTCGAAACTGTATTCTCCCTACCAGGCAAACCGAAGATTGCTGCCAAGCCCGAGCACGTGCGCTCCGATATCAACCAGCGGAGGCACCAGCCAGAGCCTTTTGCCTTGCTTCTTCCACCGGTACGCCCAGTACATCACGCCAACATTCGTCGCCGTGTTCGTGGCGTACTTGGCCCAGCGCGCACGCGGGACCGTGGGATTCAGTTCGACGCACGTCCCCGCATTCTGGCAGCGCTGCGTGAGTTCCATGTCGGCCGCCGTGGTCGCGAACACCAGTCCGCCCAGCCACATGAACTTTCTATCCATGACTTTCGGCTGCGGAGCATCCGCGATCTTTTGCCCCACGGCCTGAACCGGCTGAAGCGTCGGTGGAATGACTTCGACCGTCGCGGCATTGACCACCGTGCTCGGCGCATCGGGCAGAGCTTGCGCGTGCAACGTAGAGGCACAGCAAACGGCCAGCATGAGCGAAATAAAAAGAAGAGTGGCGCGCATAGGGGAGTCCGCCGCCAAGTGTAATGAGCAATTTTTCTGTGCGCACTAAGGCGTAAGCGCCAGTCCGAAGCGTCTGATGCCTTAACACTGATTCAGTGATTCACTGATTCGCTGATTCACTGATTCACACTCTCACTGTTTTCTTTGTGTTTTCCAGTGCGTAGGCTGATAATCTTCATCCGGCGGAGGTTTCGCATGGAAGCCGCACCAGATTTGCTGTTGCCGGATGCAATCGCGCCACTGGTCAAGGGCACGATCTTCGACCGGCGCCTACATCATTCGTTCAAAACCGAATCCACCAACATTCTCGCTTTGAGCGCCGCTCAGGCCGGAGCTCCCGAAGGCTCGGCCTTTCTCGCCGAAGAGCAGACGGCGGGCAAAGGTCGCGGCGGACACTCGTGGCATTCCGCGCCCGGAACTGGCGTCTACTGCTCCGTCGTCTTGCGGCCCGATCTCGCCCCTGCCGACGCGCTGGTACTTTCGCTTGCAGCCGGACTCGCCGCGGCCGCTGCGGTCGAAGAAGTCACCGGACTCCAGCCCGATCTGCGCTGGCCCAACGACCTGCTGCTGTTCCGCGCACCTTCGCCGGACGCGCCAGGCGAACCCGGGAGCCGCAAGTTCTGCGGCATTCTTACCGAACTGAACGCCGAGGCCACGCGCGTCCGCTATGTCGTGGTGGGCATCGGCATCAACGTGAATCACGATAGCTTCCCGCCCGAGATCGAGCCCATCGCCACATCCCTTCGCATCGAGAGCGGACGCGCGTGGTCCCGCGTGGAAATCGCCGCCGCCCTGCTGCGCGCGCTCGACCGGGAGTATCGGGCACTCGCACGTCCCCACGCTAGCTTCGCTAGCATGGGCCACCAAGATTTTAACGACGCCCGCAAGGACATCTTCCGCCGCTTCGAGCAGAAGTCGTCCTATGCGCGCGGACGGCGTGTCACGGTTGAAGAAGACAACGGCTACAGCGGAGTGACCGAAGGCCTCGACGATCGCGGCTTCCTGCGCGTCCGTACGGAGCGCGGCTTTAAGACCGTGCTTCACGGTGGCGTGCGCGCGGACGAAGATGCGGACGCGGCAAAGTTTTAAAGCAGGTATTTTTAAGCAGGTATTTCGTATTTAGGTATTAAGGTATTTACGTACCGCTGCGTGTGAGGACGGGGCTGTGCGCCCGTCTCGCGCTCTGAATACCGAATACCTGAATACTTTAATACCTAAATACCGGGTTCTTATGCTCCTAGTCATCGATGTAGGCAACACGAACACAGTCCTCGGCGTTTACGCGCCCGTGCCGGGCAGCGAACCCGCGCGCTTCGAACGCCTGATCGCCAACTGGCGCGTGGCCACCATCAAGACGCAGACCGTGGACGAGTACGGCGTGCTCTTCCGCAACCTGTTCGCCATGAACGACGTGCAGAGCCAGGAGATCCACGGCATCATCATCTCCTCCGTGGTGCCGCCCATGGACGGCACGCTGCGCGAAGTGTGCGAAAAGTATTTCCAGGTGCAACCGCTCTTCATCGAGCCCGGCGTCAAGACCGGCATGCCGGTGAACTACGACAATCCGGCCGATGTCGGCGCCGACCGCATCGTCAACGGAGTTGCGGCATTTGAAAAATTCGGCGGCCCCTGCATCGTCGTGGACTTCGGCACCGCCACCACCTTCGACGCCGTCTCGCGCAAGGGCGAGTACCTCGGAGGCGTCATCACGCCCGGCATCGGCATCTCCGCCGACGCGCTCTTCACCCGCACCGCCCGCCTGCCGCGCGTGGACTTCCGCAAGCCCTCGCGCATCGTCGGCACCAACACGATCTCGTCCATGCAGTCGGGCCTCTACTACGGCTACCTTGGACTCGTGGACGGCATCCTCGAACGCATGTTGGTCGAGATGGGCAGCGATACGAAGGTCGTCGCCACCGGAGGCTTTGGCGAACTCATCGCCCCCGATTCGAAGTACATCAAAGCCGTCGACCAGACGCTCACGCTCGAAGGCCTCCGCATCATCTGGGAGCGCAACACGGCCGCGAAGAGGAAGAGCGCCGAGCACGCCAAGCGGTAGACCCACGCAGGGGCGGGGCTTTGCCTCGTCCTGCTACCCACCCCCTCCCTGTGGAAAAAATCGCAAGTCATGCATTTAAAAGACTTACGTGGTCGATACCCCAGAGGGCTCAAACTAAGTGCATGATTCTAAGCAGTTTAGCTGGTCGATTACCCTGGAACTCATTCCGCTCGACATCTATGTACATTGTAGCAATCTGAGAGGGGTAAACCCGACAGGGTTGCTGGAATTATATTTGTATTGGAATCAGCATCTTGCGGCCGCTTCGGAGGGCCGAGGGGGTTGACATCGCTTGCAAGGGAGAAGGTGTCTGGGGGCAATATTTGCGAAAAGTGACATGAGCGGCGTGAAATTTAGGGAAATCGGGCTAGGGACGAAACAAGTCGGCCCACATCTGCCAAAACCGGGCAGATATGGGGCACCCGGCACCGGGCCATAAGAATCCGCAGGAGCAGCCATTCGGATTTAATCTTTATTTATATACCGTCTTAAAATAGACAATAATAGTGAAGTATTTACGAGTATCAGCGTCAATATAATACGTCTTGTATGCTACGAATACGCTTGGCCCCGACATAATTCGAAGGTAGAATATAACTGCGGCGGAAGACCGAATATTTTCATTGCAAATGCAGGTTTATATGATTGAAAGCAGATTTGAAAAAGACTTCAAGGAAAAACTAGATTCAGGTAAGCTGACGCCTCCGGGGGTACGGGCGCGAACCATCGACACGCATCTGACGTTCGGAAGCACCACCTCTCGAAGGGAGGTGGACGCAGTTGTCGAATTTTCCTTCGAGCATCTCCCCCACCGGATTATAAAGGCCGTTGTAGAAATGAAGACGCGTCTAACGCCGATGGTACTCGAAGGTGCAATCCATCAAATACTCCGATATCGGAACGAACTTCGGAGCACGAGTGGATTTGAGGATGTCTATCCAATGCTGGCGGCTCCGTACATCTCGGAGTCCGTACAACGCCGATGCAAGGAAGTCGGGGTAGGCTACATAGATCTAAACGGGACGATGGCCATCATTTACAAAGATGTATACGTTGATATTGTCCGGCCAGCACTTGAATACAAGAACCCACAAGGAATTAAGAACGTATTTTTGGGGCGATCACGTCGAGTGCTCCGCGTGTTGCTAGCTAATCCATTTATCTCGTTCAGGCTTGAAGAACTTGCGTCGAAAGCCGCTGTGAGTGTGGGGCAGGTGTTTCAAGTCACCAAGCGTCTTCAGGAACAGGAATACATTGAGCGTACATCTGAAGGGCGACGTCTCATCCGTCCTCGCAAGTTACTGAGACACTTCGCGCAAGAACTTCGAGCCGACTACGCACAGAAAAGGGACGTTATCCAAGCATTCTCTGAACTACCGCCCCACGCAATCACAGAATCAATTTCGGAGTTTTGTACGCGACGGCCTATTCCATTTGGGTTCACATTAACGTCTGGACTGGAATCACACGAACGCAACGTTCGACAGGACGTGACGGCAGTTTACGTCGGAGCCGCAGCGACAATATTGAAAGCTGAGCTTCGCTTCGAAACAGTTAGCCGGGGAGCGAACGTTCTCGTCATGACGCCTCCCGACGAAGACAACACGTCGGAAGGGGGCGTCTTCTACGCACCTCGCACATTGTCCAATGGGGTTATAGGCGTCAATCCGGTTCAACTTTATATCGATTTTGCCTCACAAGGAGGACGAGGTGAAGAACAGGCCGAGTTCTTGTTGGAACACTCACTAGGATTTCATGAATGACACTTCAAACGATCGAAATAACGAAAGACTTCCCTGAGAGCCGAGAACGTGCGGTTCTTCTGGAGATGCTTAAAGTCATTCGAGTATTGAAGGCCGATGGAATCGACGCAGTCATTTGCGGAGGATGGGTTCCATTCTTGAAGGAACTAGCAGCCCATTGTCGAAGTGCTCATATGATGAGCTTGGACATAGACGTCTTACTCAGAGCAAAAGCACGAGAGCGGGAGTCGATAGATCGAGTGTAAGCGTCTGACCAAACACACGATTGACGGATGGTGGTTTTGTTGGACTATGACGTGGGCTGATTCTGCTTCGCTGCCCAGGCCTTGGGCGTGAGCTCGGCCAGGCTCTGGATGGACAGGCCGGCCAGTCCAGGCAGCACGGATGCCAGGTATTGGCGCACCGGGACCTTGAGCCGACGGCAGGTTTCGACAACCGACAGTATGGCCGCGACCTTCGGTCCAGCCTGCGCGCTGCCAACGTGGATCCAGTTACGACGACCGATCGCGACCGGTCGCATCGAGTTCTCCGCCAGGTTGTTGGATAGCTCCAACTCGGGATGTTCGAGGAATCGCGTCAGCTTCGTCCACAAAGCAAGCGTGTAGTGACACGCCTTGCCCAGCGTGCTTGCGGGCAGGGCCGCGCGTTGGCAGCTTTCGATCTGCTGGCGGATTTTAGCCAACAACGCCGGCGCCTGTTGCCGGCGCAACGCGTGACGGGCTGCGTGATCCAGGTTCCGCAAGCGAGCCTCGGCGTCGATGGC
Organism: uncultured Acidobacteriota bacterium; assembly: GCA_963777415.1. Lineage (GTDB taxonomy): Bacteria > Acidobacteriota > Terriglobia > Terriglobales > Acidobacteriaceae > JAEZPW01. The sequence continues at coordinate 222,505 of CAVZQL010000002.1, read as the reverse complement.
AAACAGCTCATCGATCGAGCGCCACTGTGCGCGCGGCCATCGCATCGCTGGGATTCAAGCGCACTGCCTCAACGAACTTCCTGCGCGCGTGCGCCCAACACGCGGCATGCACAACGCGAGGGCCGCCCACGTGATCGTAGACCGCATATCCATCTGTTTGGAGGATGCCTTCGAATTGTTTGTCGAATTGTTTGAGAAACTGCTTCGGCCCTTCACGACCGCGGCCCAGGCGGAAGTCGAAGACCACGGCTCCCCCGGGAATGCCGTATTGCCAGAGATACCCTTGATGGTTTCTGCCGCGGCCCTCGCGCATCTGCACTGCGACCGGAGTTTCATCGGCCTGAATGTAGTGGCCGGCGATCAACTCGCGCCGCATCACTTCGACGATGGGCGTCAGTAACTCGCCCACGCGCATCACCCAGCCGTCCAGGGTGGCGCGGCTTACGTCGATGCTGGCATCGCGGTTCAGAATCACACTCTGTCGATAAAGTGGATTATGGTCGGCGTACTTTCGAACCACGGTGTCGACGATCACGCGATCGCTGACCAGGCTCTTCTCGATAATCCTCGGCGGCAGCGGCGCTGCGACCACGCCGCCTTCTTCGCACTGCTTGCAGGCGCGCTTTTCGCGCTTGGTGACCAACACGAAGTACTTGGCCGGCTCCACATCCAACTGCTCGCTCTGTTCGTAGCCGATTACGCTCGTCTCACTGCCGCAGTTGCCGCAAACGCACTGCTCGGCCGTACACGCGATCACCCGCTCCACCCGCGGAAGATCCGGCGGCAGCGTTTGTCGTCCGGGATGCTTGCGCTTCTTGCCCGCAGGGGACAGCGGTTCGCGCTGGCTCTCTGCTTCTACTTCCTGATTGCTAACGCCCGGCTCCAGTTCCAGGAGCTCCAACTGCTCGTTGCTCAGCTTCTCGCTGCCCGGTCCGTACTTCGCGATCCGCTGCAGCCGCAGCCGCTCTTCGAGTACGCGGATCTTCAGCTCCGCATATTGCAGCTTGTTTTCGTAGGCAGCTACTGCGGTCTGAAACTGAGTGATCTGGTCACTGACGGCGGTGAACAGCGGAGATGCGAGTTGTCTTTTCAGTTGTTCGAGAAGTTCAGTGGAAGAAGAAGAATTCGTCGGAGTGGACATCTTCGCAGGATTGGAGGTCGCACTCACGATGACTACTGAATAGCAAATCCAGAAGCAACATACAAGCATTTTATGCAGTGTTTATGCGGTTATTCGTGCATTCTTTGATTCTTCATCGTTCGCCTTGCGATACCACGCTCGACGTCGCGCTTGGCCCAGATCGATCCCGCCCAACAGCATCGTCAACTCTTCGTGGGTGAGCACGATCTTGGCTTGTCCTTCACTCGGCTCCGGCCAGCGGAAGCATCCTTTCTCCAAACGTTTCGCGCATACCCATAGCCCACTGCCATCGAACACCATCAGCTTGAGCCGGTTGCGCCGCGCGTTGGCGAACAGGAACACATGGCCGCTGAGCGGCTCGCACTGCAACCGGTCGCGCACCAACCCGTAGAGACCTTCGAATCCGCTACGCATGTCGGTCGCGCCCGGTGCCAGATAGATCCGCGTTGCTGGACCGAAGCCGAACACAACTTACATGGCCTCCAGCAGCGCGACCAGCCGCTGCAGCGTGGGCGCGTCGAACCCTGCGCTCACCTCGATCCGGCGTCCTCCAGATAGCACCACCGCCAAGCTACCGTCGTCACTGCGATCGCTCGCGAAGTTACTGCCGGCTAACTCCACGGCAACCAGTCCATCGCTGGGCGTATGGTTCGATCCGCGCATCCGTTTTAGACGGCGATTCAGCGTGCCCAGACCCAGGCCGTGACGTCGGCAAAACTCGCTTCGATTCAATCCGCTGTCCGCAAACTGCGCCACGAGCTGCGCGATCTCGGAACGCGTGCGCCGCTGCTGCTGTTCAGTAACTCCCGTTTCATTACTCATGCCCTACAGTTCAGCACGGGTAACTGCGACTTGGGTAGGTGGGTTTGCTCTGACGCTTACGATCGAGTGAAGTACCTAATCTCAAAATCGCTAGAGTTCGAACGCAGTGCGACAACGTCATTCCGGTACGAGAAAACCGTTGGGGGAAACTTGGTACAACTCGATCTGCTTGCTGACCTACCAAGGAAGAAGGCTGACGAATCCATCTTAAGATTCTACGGCTCAACAACGTCACTGGAATTAGGCTTGGTGGATGGGGCGGAGAACCTGAATGACCATGTCGAAACGATATGGATTTCGTGCAGAGATGGCGAGAAGGTAGAAACGTTCTCGGTCGTCGTCCCAGACGCTGCAGGCTTCCTCATCCTCAAAACTGTTGTTTGTAGATTCCGCGAAAAACCGAAAGATCCGTACGACATCTACTACTACTGTCGCTTTTCGGAAGACGCATCTTCTATCAGGCAGAAGTTGACAGAATTTGCAGCCGAACCCGCTGTTCAAAGTACGATCTCTTCGCTAAAAAGAATGTTTGCGTACGAAGATTCAAAGTGGGTAGAAATGGTTCTCAACCACATGGAGATCGTCGACAGGGATAGCCGCGATCAGGAGGCGCGATTTATCGTCCGCACGATCGCCCGAGTTATCGACGGGCTAAACCTATGATCATGATGATGACGACTGTGGTGGGCTGGGTGGGCGGGGTGGCCCGCCCTTCGTTGTCAAACGAAAACCTGGGGGTGCCCCACCTTCGCGCAGCGAAGGGTGGGGATGTTGACTTTCGTTTGCGTCACCGCGTCTGTTCGGTTTTCGCAACAAGCTGATCGGTTCCATAGTGAGAGTCCGTCGCACCGCTGACGAAAATCCCCACCCTTCGTTTCACGAAGGGTAGGGCACCCCTGAAGGTGGGCCACCCGTCCGCGGAAAATTTACGAATTCGGAACAGGCGGGGAGCCCACATCTGCCAAAACCGGGCAGATGTGGGGCACCCGGCGGGTGCGAAATGCGCTTGATTGAAGGATCAGATCTGGGCCACTTGCCAGGAGATTGATCAGACCGACGCAAAGGTAGGCGGAGATTCCCGGCGAACGATGGTGCGCTTGATCTCCTCGCCTTCCTGTTGTTCGGTAAGGCGCAGCTCGTAGAGCTTTTGCAGATTGAGCCACATCTCGGCAGACGTACCCAACCATTGGCTCAAGCGCAAGGCGGTGTCGGCCGTCAACGCCCGCTGGCCCTTCAGAATCTGGTAAATCCTGTTTGCCGGGACATGCAAGATCTCGGCAAGCTGGGCCCCGCTCATGCCCAGCGCCTCAAGTTCGTCAGCCAGAAACTTGCCCGGATGAATCGGATCGCGCGCCATGGTTATACTCCTCATGAATGGTAGTCGGTAATTTCGATGTTGAAGGGCCGGTCATGACCCTCCGGCCACTCGAAACATACCCGCCATTGTTGATTAATGCGGATGCTGAATTGCCCCTTCCGGTCGCCACGCAAGGCTTCAAAGCGATTGCTGGGCAACTGCATGAGGTCATTGCGGCTGACTGCAGCCTCGAGAATATCCAGCCTTCTCTCGGCCTGTTCCTTAAACGCCTCGAACTCCCTGACCCGTTTGCCGGCGGCAAAACGTTCGGTGCGCCGGTCACGGTACTTGGGGGGAGTTTCCGGCCCCGCTGGATCGTCCATTGCCGTACCGTAGCATGAATGACGCATTACGTCAAGCGTCAATATTTGGAGGAACTTAGAAGGAAAGATGCAGTGCGGGGGCTTGACACGCGCTTGTCAGAACGCACCCTCCCCTAAAGGGGAAGGGTGCGGCACCCGGCGAACCGCTCCCCAGAGTTGTTCTAAACCACAAAACAATATTCTTCATAGTTATTTGATCTGTGCCCTCATCAGACATCGGCAAGCAAACGCCCACAAGCCGAAGTGGTGGAAATCACCGAAGCAGAGATAATCGGCGCCGCAACAGCAGCGCAAACTACTGTCCTAGAGCCCGAAAGCGACGGCACCACAGACCAGCAGCCCCCAAGCGCCACTCATCCGGGTGCATCCTAGATGGGAATGTGGGAGTACACTGTTTCGCAACAGCAGCAAGCGCACATCCCTGTAACGTGAGGAACGTGTCCTGTGAAATTTTCTGAAATCGCAAATCGGCTTACTGGCATATCGACTCCGATAGTCGGCGTGTCATGGCAACCTTCTGAACTGGAGGTAGGTGCTGCTCGCCGTGTAATCGCGTTCTTGGAGGACCGCCGGGTGCTATATGCCCCTGATGAGCTTGAGGTTCCCGACCATTGTGTCCATTCTGTGCTGGAAATCCGGCGGTTTCTCAGCGCGGAGTTGGGCAAGTTGGAGAATGGTTCCAGCTTTGCCGAAAGCGTAAGAGCAATGCGGGCGGCGTGCCGGAAGTTCATGGACCGAGTTGGAGTGGATGGCCGAGAAGCAGTCATCTACGCGAACCAGCTAGGGCACTGGGCAAGCTGGACCTTCTACAGTTCCTTGGGCGAAATGCGCGGCACATTTGGTGTTCACTTGGCAAAAATCGCCGCCGAGTTCCGACTCGACGTCGAAGACAACTTAGCGATCATCCTGCCAGCCAAGGCGGACGAGGCAGATGCTGAAGACCATCGCCCAGCTCGCCGAAAGTAAGTTCTCTCCGAATGTTCGACGAGTGGGCGTGTGGCCCGACAACGAATTAGCGGCGGCGATCAAACATGGCACCTATATCGAAGTCGCAAGGCCGACGCCGGGTCACCAAGAAGCAGGCAAAGGGAGAAATCGTGTCTAAGAAATATCGCACTCCGGCCATGGCTGCCGTGCATGAGATGATGTCCGACCTGCATGAAGCGGGAGTGATCGACAAAGTGACGATGCGTCATTTCGACGATCAGTGTCTCACTCCGATCCGGAAGATGACGCCCACGGTCATTGCTCATCTTCGGAAGCGCGAGCGGGCAAGCCAGGCAGTCTTTGCGCGGTATCTCAACATTCCCGTGAGCCTGGTCAGCCAATGGGAGCGCGGAGAGAAACGCCCGAACGGGCCATCCCTCAAGCTGCTGTCGCTGGTAAAGACAAAAGGCCTCTCATCCATTGCATAGCCAACTAGCGGCATTTACGTCGGCGTAAGTTTTGGGAATTCCCCACGTTAGACCGCTGCGCGGTCGGAACGTGGGGCACCGACGGCGTCGAGCACGTCATTTGGAGTAGCGCACAGGACTTCCGCCCCTGCGTGGGTCAATTCTTCAGCGCTGCCATAGCCCCAAGTGACGCCCACTGCGCGGAGTCCGTTCGCGTGAGCGGCGGCAACATCAAACCGCCGGTCGCCGACCATTGATGTGCAGTTTGCCGACAACTGTTCCTGCTTGAGCAGACGGGCTACCAGCGACGCCTTGCTGTGATCGCAGTCCGGGTTATCGCCATAGACATCCTTGAAGTACGTGTCCATCCCGAACTTGGTCACGATCCGGCGGGCGAACCGCTCTTGCTTGGAGGTGCAGACATAGAGCGCGATTCCCTGCTCGCAGAGCGCGGACAAGAGTTCCGGAATGCCCGGATAAACGGAATTCTGAGCCCATCCTTCGCGGTCGTAGTGCGCGCGATAGGTTGAGGTAAGTTGTTGCCGGGCACTCTCGTCGGCGTGCGGCATAAGTTCCACCGCCCACTCTTCCACCGGCGGGCCGATGAAGCGCTCCAGCGACCCATCGTAGGCGATCTGAAGTTCATCGAGAGCCTTGCGCAAGCAGTTCAGAATGCCTGGCTTGGAGTCGGTTAGAGTTCCGTCAAGATCAAAAAGCACCGCAAACTGAGAATCCATAACCCGAGTATCTCATGCAGGATGGGTTATCACCGTTCAGCCCACGAATCTCAGCCACACGGCCCCGAAGGCCAGGGTTAGCAGTGTAATGGGCAAGCCGACGCGGAAGTAGTCCCAGAAGCCGATCGGGGCTTCTTTTTTCGCGGTTTCAACGACGATGATGTTGGCGACCGATCCGGTGATCGTGAGATTGCCGGCCAAAGTGCTGGCCATGGCGAGCACGAGCCATGCGGTACGTGGATTAGCGAAACCGGGCACAAGCGACTTCAGCAGCATCACCGCCGGGACGTTGCTCACGACGTTGCTCAGCACGGCTACCGTTGCCGTGAACACCGCCGTATGCTGCACGTTGAAGTACCCGGCGGCTTGCAGCATGCGCGCGACGATTCCCGCGTTCTCTGCCCCGGCAACGATGATGAACAGGCCGACGAAGAACACGAGCAATCCCCAGTCAACCTGTTCATAGAGGCTATGCGGATCTCGAGTGCGCGTGATCAGTAGTGCCGCGGCGCCGAGCGCGGCCATCATCGCCGGAGGTACTCCCACGAAAAAACCGGCCACTACCGCCGCAGTCACGATCAGCGGCTTTGCCATTCGGGATAGATCCAGTTCGGGCAGGGGGATAGCGCTGGTAGCGCGCTCATCGAGTGGCGCTTTGCGCATATGAATCCAGTGCAGCACCGCCCAGTCGATGAACAATCCGACAATCGCCACCGGCCCCAGGTGAACAAGAAAATCGCGATATCCGATTCCGGAATATGAGCCGATCAGCATGTTTTGCGGATTGCCGGTGATCGTGGCTACGCTGCCGATGTTCGCGCCCGTTGCAACCGCCAGCAGATACGGAAGCGGCTTGAGCTTCATCCGCCGCACGATTACGAGGACGAAGGGCACCATCACCAGGCAGACGATATCGTTAACGAAAAAAGCCGAGAGCACACCGCAGGTGAAGATGAGGGCGGGCAGCAGATGGGCGGGCTTCACCTTGCGCAGCACCAGTTCCGCCGCCCACTCGAAGAAGCCGGCCAGCCGCAGGCTGCCGACGATGAGCATCATCGAGAACAGCAGCACGATGGTGGCGAAGTCGATCGCGCTCAACGCCTGATAGGGGCCGATGATCCGCGCGGCAACCATCGCGACCGCGCCTATGATCGCCGCTCCGGGACGGTCGATCTTCGCGCCCGGAAACTTGCCGAGCGCGAAAACCAGATAGCTGGCCAGAAAAATACCGTAGGCGGCAACCAACCCGGCTTCCGACAAAGCTAGGCTCGCAAGAGGATACATGCGGGGCCAGAATAGCAGAGCGGCATTAGCGGCGACGAATGTCACATCTGCCTCCAGCGTTCCAGCGAAGGGTAGGGCACCCCGCGAGCAAATATCGCGTTCCCGCTGTGTCCTCCGCGTCCTGTGTGTTAGGTTTTGTCTGACGTGGAAAACAATTCTTACTTCAATTACTTCACCGAGATCGAAGAGCATTTCTGCCAGCGGCGGGGGGCGGCGCTGCTCGTCTCGACGCTCGACTGGGCGCTGATGGAAACGTGGAAGGACGCGGGAATTCCGCTCGAAGCCGTGCTCCGCGGCATTGACGCGGCGTTTGATAAATACGACGCGCGTCGCCGGAAGGCGCAGAAGATCAACGGATTGGCTTGGTGCTCGCAGGCCGTCCTCACCGCCGCCGAGGAGATGAAGGAAGCCGCCGTCGGCGCGACCCGTCCCGAGACCTCCTCCGACTCCAGCGAAACAGGCTTCGAAGCGCCGAATGTGGCCGAGTATCTTAGACGAAACGCGGAGGCCTTGGATGCGCTGACGTCAACACCCCCACCCTTGGCTGCGCCAAGGATGGGGCACCCCAGTTTGTCTGGTTCAGAAGATCATCACATCATCACGTCGTCACATCCTGCGCCGTTGCCTGACTCCGCGAAATTCGTGGTCGCTGACGCGGCGCGCACCCTGCGCGAACTGGCGGCGAATGTATCTGGTTCGCTCGAAGATCTTGAACGCCGCCTGACCGTGATGGAAGAGAAGCTGTTTGGCGCGCTGCTGGCCGCAACGCCGGACGAGCAGATCGTCGCCGTCCGCACCGAAGCCGACCGCGAACTCTCGCCCTACCGCCGCAAGATGAGCGGTCCGCAGATCCAGCAACTGCACAAGCAATACGTCCAGAAGCGCCTGATCGAGCGTTACGGACTGCCGCGACTGAGCCTGTTCTACATATAGCGCACGTAGCGCAGGACTCCAGTCCGGCGGGGATTGACCGCAAATCGAAACCATCTATCCAGCGCATCATTTCTTCTCATCCCCGATTTGATTGACAGCGTGGTCGCGCCTTTCATAACATTCGAGCTGGCACTGAATATGCACGCTTTTCGATTTACGTGCTTTACTTTCGCCCGCTGGCCTTATCGAGGCTGCGGCGCGGAACGTTCGTGCGTGCTAGGTTCTGACGAAATCTAGAAACACACAAGCAAGTTCCAGCAGCCGCGGCCTACAAAGGTCGCGGCTTTTTGTTGCAGTTCTCAGTTCCCAGTTCTCGGTTCTCAGACTCAGCAACTAACTGAGAACTGAGAACCGGCAACTGAGAACTTCTCAAGGAGCAGCCAGTGGTCATCAACATGTCGGAAGCAGCGAGTGAAGAGCAGGTCCAGCACATCATCGACCGGGTGAACGAAGCCGGTTACAACGCGCACGTCATCCGGGGAACAGAGCGCACCATCGTCGCGGCCGTCGGCAGCGGCAAGCGGCACGAGATCGAGGCGCTGAAGGTTGCTCCCGGTGTCGAGGACGTTGTCGCCATCGCGCAGCCGTTCAAGCTGGTAAGCCGCCAGGTGCGCCCCGAGCGGACCGTGGTCGAAGTCGGCAACGTGCGCATTGGCGGGCCGGAGGTCGTGGTCATCGCCGGGCCCTGCTCGGTCGAGTCGCGCGAACAGCTCTTCGCCACCGCCCACGCGGTGAAGAAAGCCGGCGCGGTGATGCTTCGTGGAGGCGCGTACAAACCGCGCACCTCCCCTTACGACTTCCAGGGACTCGGCCCTGAAGCCCTCGAAATGCTCGCCGACGTGCGTCGCGAGACCGGTTTGCCGGTCGTCACCGAAGTGATGAGCACAGAGGATGTGGACCTCATCTGCGAGTACGCGGACATGCTCCAGGTGGGCGCGCGCAATATGCAGAATTTCGCCCTGCTGCGCCGCCTTGCCCTGACCGGCAAGCCGGTGCTGCTCAAGCGCGGACCGTCGGCCACCGTCAAGGAATGGCTGCTGGCGGCGGAGTACCTGGTCAGCGGAGGCAACAGCAATGTCGTACTCTGCGAGCGCGGCATCAAGACGTTCGAGAGCGAGCTTCGCAACACGATGGACCTCGCCGCCGTCGCGCTGGCCAAGGAACTGTCGCACCTGCCCGTCATTGCCGATCCCTCGCACGGCACCGGACGGACGAGCCTGATCGCTCCGGTGTCCCGCGCGGCCATCGCCGTCGGAGCCGATGGATTGATCATCGAAGTGCATCCGTGTCCCGAACGCGCGCTGTCGGACGGCGTCCAGTCGCTGGATTTCGTGGCGTTCGCTAAAGTCATGCAGCAGTTGACCATACCCATGCGCGGGATTGGCGCGAACGAGGCGGCGCTAGCGAACTAACACGGATTCACACGGATTTTCACGGATTGAAAACCCGATGGGTTTTGTTTTTGATCCGTAAGAATCCGTGTGAATCCGTGTAGAGCTTTTGAGTCGTTGTAACATTTACGTTGTGCCGCAACTGCTTGATCGCCGCGTACTGGGCTATATTCGCCGTCACGAACTGCTGCGCCCCGGAGATCGTGCCGCGCTGGCCGTCTCTGGCGGCGCGGATTCGGTGGCTCTGTTGCGGTTGATGCTTGCGTTGCGGGCCGAGCTCGGAGTCGTGCTCTCGGTCGCTCACTTCAACCACAAGATTCGCGGAGAAGTCTCCGACAGTGACGAACGCTTCGTAAGTGAACTGGCGCGAACGCACTCTCTGGAACTACACCTCTCTTCCGGCGACGTGCCCGGCCACGCTCTGTGCAACAAGCTCAGCCTTGAGACTGCGGCGCGCGATCTGCGCTATTCATTTTTTTACCAGCTGATTTCATCCGGCGCGGTATCTAAAGTAATGACGGCCCACACCCTCGACGACCAGGCCGAGACCGTACTGATGCGGATCGTTCGTGGCACGGGCGTGACCGGGCTGGCGGGAATTTATCCGCGCGTTAGTGTGGATGCGGGGGAAATCATCCGCCCGTTGCTAGGCGTCCGGCGCTGCGACATCGAAGAATATCTGCGCGGACTCGACCAGACGTGGCACGAGGACGCGACAAATCTCGACGTCAAGCACGCGCGCAACAAAGTTCGCCACGTATTGCTGCCGCTGCTGGAAGGCGAGTTCAATCCGGCCGTGCGTCAGCGGCTAGCCGAACTGGCCGAGATCGCACGGGTCGAGGAGGAGCACTGGGACTCGATTTTAGAGGGCGTCGAGTCTCCGATCGTCGCTGGCGAGGGCGTTTCACTGGACGCTGAGCGGTTGGCCCGGCTTCCGCTGGCTCTGCAGCGGAGGGTGATCCGGCAAATTGGAGAAAAGCTCGCCATCAAGCTGGACTTCGAAACCAGCGACGCCGTGCAGCGATTTGCCGGCGAGACCGGGCGCAGTCTCGAACTGCCGGGTGGATGGTCGGTGACGCGCCAGATTCTCCGCCGGCCGAGCGGCGGACAGAGCGGTGCTCTCCTGGTGTTTAGCAAATCCGAGCGCAGTTCGCCGCCGGAGTACGAGTATCCCCTCAGATGGCCGGGCGAAGTGGCAGTCAGCGAGGCTGGTTCGGTTCTGTCCGCACGACTTGTGGCCTGGGACGAGCACAGGGCCAACGGTATTAAGGACGAAATCGTTTTCGGAGCGCGTGCCGGGGCAGGTTACAATGTAAGCCAACTCTTGGACGCCCGGAAGTTGATCCCAGAGTTAACTGTCAGAAACTGGCGGGCGGGCGACCAGTTCTGGCCCGCGCACACCAGCGGCCCAAAGAAGGTGAAGGAGTTGCTGCAAAAGCGGCATATCACCGGCGCGGAACGTCAGTCGTGGCCGGTTGCCGTGAGCCGGGACGAGATCGTATGGATGCGCGGCTTCCCGGTCTCGGAAGCGCATCGTGCGGTGAGCGAAAGCAGCTCGGTGCTGCTGATCGAAGAGAAGCGAGTGTAATGGTTCGGTACTGTTGGTACAATGCCCCATCGGCATGGTACTTATCCCGCACGTCGGGATCGGCCCGTGGCACTCTTTGTTGATCTCCGGGATCGAGGAATTCAATGGACAACGCGCGTGGAATAGAAGGCAAACTGGATGTCGTTTTCACTGCGGAGCAGATCACGGCACGAGTTCGCGAGTTGGCGGAACAAATCGCGCGCGACTTCGCCGATAGCACGATCTGCGCGGTCTGTGTTATGCAGAACGGCTTCGTGTTCATGGCGGACCTGATCCGCGCGATCAATCTCCCCGTGCTTTGTCAGTTCATCAGGTCGGATTTTACCGAACAACCCGGTTCGACCGAAATTTTCTTCAGTCCCGAGCCGCTGGTGACCGGTCAACACGTTTTGTTGGTCGAAGGCGTGGTGCAAACCGGCGTCACGACCCAGTTCCTGGTCCACAACCTGCTCGCCCGTGGCGCGAAGTCGGTCAGGGTGGCGGCTTTGCTCGACCGCGGCTCTGAGCGCAATATGGCGTTTCAGCCCGACTACATCGGATTTACTTGCACTGGGCCGTTGATGGTCGGCTACGGCCTGGGGTCGCCGCATTTGGGACGCAACCTGCCTTTTCTGGCGCGGCTGGAGGCAAGGGCCACCACTGCGGCCGGCGGCTAGCTTCGAGCATTGCTTCGAATCCGGCTTCGAAACCCCTGCGGCGTTCGAACAGGATAGAATAGTGTCTGATTCGATTTTCGGTGAATTGAAACTCGCCTTACTGACATCTAAGGTTTAGAGGCGAGTTCCGGCGTGATCGCCTCCTTGCTCGGAAACCCGGAGCAGGTAGTGTTCGAGGCCGGAGTACTAGAGGAGAGCTATTTCGTGAATTCCACTGTCAAGACGATCGTGTTCTGGCTGGTGATCGCGCTTTCCGCCGTCCTGCTATGGCAGGTGGTCAGAGCGAGCAATACTGGCACGAAGGAACGCGATATCAATTTTTCTGAGTTCATGTCGCAAGTGAACCAGGGCAATATCGCGACGGTTACCATTACTGGTTCAGATGCGCGCGGCACGTTCAAGAATGATCCCAAGCAGGGATTTCACACCTACGTGCCCACGAATTTCCCCGACATGTACACGCAGCTTCTGGCAAAGGGTGTTGCGGTCACTCCCAAGCCGGAAGGCGGGAGCTGGCCCAGTTGGCTGCTCAACTTCGCCCCACTCATCCTGCTGGGCGTGCTCTGGTTCATCATGATCCGCCAGATGCAGACCGGCGGAAACAAGGCACTCTCCTTCGGCAAGAGCAAAGCGCGCCTGCTCTCGATGCAGCAGAAGAAGGTGACGTTTAAAGACGTCGCCGGCGTGGACGAAGCCAAGGAAGAGCTGAAGGAAATCATTGAGTTCCTGCGCGAAGCCCAGAAGTTCCAGAAACTCGGCGGACGCATCCCCAAGGGCGTGCTGCTCGTCGGACCTCCGGGAACCGGCAAGACCCTGCTGGCCCGCGCCGTTGCCGGTGAAGCCAACGTTCCTTTCTTCTCGATCTCCGGTTCCGACTTCGTCGAGATGTTCGTTGGCGTCGGCGCCAGCCGCGTCCGCGACCTCTTCGAACAGGGCAAGAAGAACGCCCCCTGCATCATCTTCATCGACGAAATCGACGCCGTCGGACGCCACCGCGGCGCCGGCCTCGGCGGTGGACACGATGAGCGCGAACAAACCCTGAACCAACTTCTCGTCGAGATGGACGGCTTCGAGTCCAACGACGGCGTCATCCTCGTTGCAGCTACGAACCGCCCGGACGTGCTTGATCCGGCGCTGCTCCGCCCCGGCCGCTTCGACCGTCGCGTAGTGGTTCCCCGCCCCGACGTGAAGGGCCGCGAAGAAATTCTCCGCGTTCACACCCGCAAGATTCCAATTTCGGACGACGTTGATTTGTCCATCCTGGCTCGCGGTACACCGGGCTTCTCCGGCGCCGATCTGGCCAACATGGTCAACGAAGCCGCTCTGAACGCCGCTCGCCAGAACCGCAAGATGGTCCTGATGTTCGACTTCGAGCTGGCCAAGGACAAGGTCCTGATGGGCGCCGAGCGCAAGTCCATGGTGCTCTCCGACGAAGAGAAGCGCCTCACGGCCTTCCACGAAGCCGGGCACGCGCTGGTCGCGGCCACCCTGAAGAACAGCGATCCGCTGCACAAAGTCACGATCATCCCGCGCGGCATGGCGCTGGGCGTGACCATGCAGCTGCCCATCGACGACAAGCACACGTACTCACGCGAGTATCTCGAAACGCGCCTGGCCATCATGATGGGTGGACGCGCCGCCGAGGAACTCTTCCTGAATACGATGACCACCGGTGCCGGCAACGACATCGAGCAGGCAACGGAACTCGCCCGCAAGATGGTTTGCGAGTTCGGCATGAGCCAACTGGGTCCGATCACTTTCGGCAAGAAGGAAGAACAGATATTCCTCGGACGCGAGATCGCGCAGCATCGCGACTTCAGCGAAGACACCGCGATCAAGATCGACCAGGAAGTCCGCCGCTTCTCCGACACGGCCTACAAGAACGCCGTCGAGGTGCTTGAGGGTAATCGCGACGTCCTGACCAAGATCGCTCTTGCGCTGCTCGAGCGCGAGGTGATCGACGCCAACGACATCAAGGCGATTATGGAAGGCAGAGAACTGCCGGCCTTCGTAAAGCCGCAGGCTTCTCCAGACGAGGTCCAGCACGTACTGAAGCCCGAACCTGGGCGCAGCGGCGTGCAGGGTGAGCGTCCGGCACAGGCGTAAAGACAAGGGGCTAGGGATTAGGGGCAAGGGACGAGGGTCTCTTGCCCCTTCGCATTAGGGGCAAGGGACAGGGTCTCTTGCCCTTCGCCGTTTGCGGCGAAACTCTGCGAGTCGGTAAATTCCGTCCGTCTGTGGCCCCGTAGGGGTCGGTAAATTCCGTCCGTCTGTGGCCCCGTAGGGGTCGGTAAATTCCGTCCGTCTGTGGCCCCGTAGGGGCATCCCGAACTTAGCCCCGGACGGAAGTCCGGGGTGACCGACCCGGGGAAGCACTATGAGCCCCGTAGGGGCGGCGGAGCGGGACTCGGCCCTCAATTCGCCGCTGTCGCACTTTTTCCCTTCGCCGCCTGCCAGTCGTACGCGTCTTTCTTCACCGCCTCGTAGTTCGCGTCGAGTTCGGGCTGCATGAGCAGGATGGCGGCAATGCGGCGGGCCATGTTGGTTACTTCCATCACTTCTTCATGCTTGAGCGGGCGTCCGAGGATGGCGAACTCGCGATAGCTCAGCCACTTCTTAATCACCTGATAGCCGCCGATGGTGTACTCCCAGACATTGGCCGGAATGTTGGACCACCAGGCATCGTTATTGATGAAGATGTCGCAGGTGCGCTCGCCAACTGGGCGAAAGCCTGCTCGGTGGAGAGTCCGAGGGTTGCGGCCCCGGCAACAATCGCGTCGCGTTCGGCGGCGGTGTAATCGCGCTCCTGCACGCGCCCCTTGCCCGGCATGGTGACGCCGTCTTTGCCAGCCGTGTCCCCATCCGGCACTGAGTTTGAAGTCGTCGGATTTCTTCAGCGAGCCTGTTGGCTCGGCAATCACCGGCATCTCGGAACGCAGTTTGCCCGTGGTGATCCCCTTCACCGGACATTCGGTATCAAGCAGGTCGGCGACTCTTGTGTCCGAGCGCGGCGGAGATTTGGAGTTGCAGCTTGGAGTCGGGCAGAGGGATGCGCGGCCATGTCAGTCTAATTACGTCGGCGTTCTCAGCAAGATAGGAAGGGGAATACCCAACTGCCGCAACATGCATCGCGAGTATCTCGTAGGGTTCCCCAGTCTCTGTCGGGACCGCAATGGCTGACAGATAAGTGCGCGACTGCTCCGGTACGGTTGTCTGTGCTGACTGCGTGGCACTGAGTTTCTGCTGGTCAGACAGCCGTAATGGTGCAAAGCAAATGCAACCCGGCCTAGTGAGGTGGCGGTCTGACATGCTGCGAGTCAAATAAAAGGGAGTGCCTTCTTGTTGGCGTTCTGCTTTTTCACGACAAATAATGAAAGTGGTCCCATGTTCGTGTGCAGAAAAGAGTTGCTCTCGCTTTTCGTCAAGCAACTTGGTTTCAGGTTCCCAGTACAAGTATCGCGAGTCAAAAGGACGATAGGCGTAGCGCAGGAATTTGTCAGCCTGAAGTCCGCGGTGTAAGAGGTATTCGCGCGTTTGTCTTGCATTGAAACGTGCGCTATCTCTTACTGCGCATCGGGTGGCCTCGCCTAACTCCTGATCGGAGATTGCCGAATTGAAATAGAGCTCCATCCGGCTTGTGAGCCTTTGCAGATCAATGTCCACAACCAGCGCATCACGGCTGGTGTTCACGCCTGGGGAGCATATGCTCAGTAATTCATCAAGAGGAGCCCATCGGAGATATGAGTCAGCATAGTGAATTGGCTTGAAAGGTAAATCGAATTCGAGAACGGGCTCAAAAGTCGTATACGCATCATTAGGATCATTAGCAACTGCGTGTTTCAAAAGCGAAGCACGGCGATCCTCGGCATTTGCGTCACTGAAGTCTCGATAACGCACATCAGCCATAGTCGATCCTTTGGCCTTGGTAAGTAGAAGCGCAATCGCGGTACCCAGCTGAATACCGGAGGAACCTTGCATGGCGAAAATGCTTTCGCTCGTTCGTCCGTCAGGCGCGCGTTCTGAGCCGAATCGGTCTCCGTGTAGGTTATCAATCCATATCCGGTTAAAGACCTCAAGATAGCGTTCTCGCATTCCTGTGTGCGAAGAACCGTCCAACCATGAATAGTTTGAGATGAAGCAGACAATTCCCTGCTTGGTTCCCTCTACAATCTTGCGCTCGGCAGCGCGATAGAACCTGAATGTAAAGATCGTTGAGGCCTTGACCTTGGGGAGTTGCGGCCCGCGTGGTCGTGCGATACGCGTCGGATAGGTTTCTCTCCTCGTCCATCGCAATACCTGCGAACCCGTTGTACGGCGGGTTCCCGAGGATGACGAGAATCGGTTTCTTCTGTTTGACCTCATCGGCGCGGTCGCGTTCATCTTCCATTTCGGAGAACATCAGGTGCTGCTTGGGGCCTTGCGGCGGTTCCCATCCGGTCAGCGCGTTCGTCAAATACACGCCGGGGCGCTCCTGTGTCTTTTCCGACAATGGCGCGCCCAGATTCTCCAGCAACAGTCCTAATTGCAGATGCGAGACCACGAACGGCGCGGAGAGAATCTCGAAGCCGAAAACGCGTTCGATGGCGGCCTTCTTCAACTCATGTGCCGCCAGTGCGCCGACGCCCTTGGTTTCGAGCGTGGCGTGGATGCGGTTCAGCACTTCGACCAGATACGCTCCGGTGCCGCAACAGGGGTCGAGCACGTAGACGCGCGGATCCGCCAGTCCGTCCTCAATCTTCAATTCCTCGCGCAATACCGTATCAACGCGCGCCACCATGTATTGCACGATCTCGGGCGGCGTGTACCAGACGCCAAGCTGCTTGCGCAGGTCCGGGTCAAAGGCTTCCAAGAACGGTTCGTAGAAATACTGGACGGCGTGCCCAAGCTGGAAGTGCTCGAAAAAGACGGCGCGATCAACGCGATTGAGCACAGCGGTTGCCCAATCCATCACTTCGACCAACCCGAGTGGCCCGAGTTTGGTGGGGACGGCCAGTTGCTCAAACAACGAGCGGATCATCGGCACGCGCAGGTTCCAAATCGCCTCGTGCCAGTTAAACTTCTCGTCCTTTCCGGGGTGGCGCTTGTGCCACAGCACCCAGGCTGAAAACAGTCCATAAAAGAGCGTCTGTACGAGTGTGGAGCGGAAGAAGTGCTCGCCCTTTTCGCCCTCGAACTTCATGCCGAGCGCCTGTTCAAGCGCGGTGCGAATCCCGGTCAGCGCCGGAAGATCGGCCTTTTCTACTCGAGCTTTCGCATCGCGGGCATAAGAGGCGAGGAACCACGCAACGTCAACGGGCGCGGCCAGCGGCGCGGCGTGCAGCATAGCTCGCGTAATGAACTCGCCAAACTCCGTTCCGTGCCGTTCCGCGGCGCGGCGCGGATGCGCAACCGTGTCACTCCAGAACTCGCTTTCGGTCGCAGCCAGCACAAAGGGGGATTCCATGCGCACGGCTTTATCGTCGCGACCGCGGCGAACCAGCAGGAATTCCCGCAGGTTCGTTACCAGCACCTGCCCGTACTTGGCCAGATAATCGCGAACTTGATCCGATTCGGCGATGGTTTCCACTCCCGGCTTGGGCGATTTGACCTCGATCACCCCTCGGGCGGGCATCTGTCCTCGCAGCGGCTGGTCCGGTGCTCCCTTTTTGTATTGGTCAGCCGTATAAAAGCCGCCGTCCGGCATACCCGCGCCCTGGTTCTGCATCTGGATGACGCACATCACCTTCGGCTTGAGGCTCTTGCCATATTCATTGAACAGGTTTTCCAGCGCGCCATAATAAGAGGTTTCGACTTGGCCGCCGCCGGCGCTGCGGATTTCCCGAACGCGCGTGAGATAAGTTTCAAGAGGAGTCACGAAATCCCTTGTAACCAACTTGGGGCCGAGAAGCAAGCGCTAAAAGGTGATGCTGGTTTGGTGCCCCGTTCAAGCCTTCTTTTGGCTTGAGCGGGCGTTCCCTGCATCCGTCCTTAGAGATGTCAACCCCCTTCCGCCGCTAGTTTCCGCCTAAGTGATTGAATACAAAAACAAAATAAACCTTGCCGCCGTGTCGGGTTTACCCCCGCCAATCTGCCATACTTGTCATGTGAGAGATTTTGGAGTGTGGCACCAAATGGGGTGCCGCACCCTTCCCCTTTAGGGGAGGGTGCGCCCCAAACGAGGTAGATCGAGATCCTAACTAGCGCGGGTGCCCCAACTTTGCGAGAGCAAGGGTGGGTCTTTTGCCTCTGCTTCCTCTGCGTAACCTTTGCGTGCCTCTGCGTATTTCCTTTTCCCTCTCCTGGGAATCGAAGGAAATCAGCACCTAAGTCATTTGTTTCTGTAGATCGAGGTCTTAACTTCCGTAAAATCAGCCACTTAGACTTTACTAGCCGGATATCGACCTCTTAAGTGGTCGATTATCAACAGCTTGCGATTTTTTGATGAAGGGGAGGGTCCCCCGAAGTTTTGAGCGGTCGTGGTGGTGGAGGATCAGCCCCTCGTCCCTAGCCCCTAGCCCCTGGCCTCTGACCCCGGCAATTTTGCCTCTGCATACTGGCGTATGCGGTCGAGCGTCGCCTGCATTTCGGCGTGGTAAGCCGCCAGTCCGGCGCTGTCGGTTTCCAGCGGGACGTGGATGAGTTTGCCGACCCGCACCAGTGCGCGGGAAAACGGCTTGGGGATGATCATTTTGTCCCAGCTCTTCAGCACCCAGGCCCGCTCGACGGCGATGTGGAAGCAGTAGATCGGCGCCTGGGTGTTGCGCGCCAGCAGTACCGGGCCGGGCTTGGCGACATAGATCGGTCCGCGGGGGCCGTCGATGGTGAAGGCCACGCTGCGTCCTTGGTCGATGATTTTGTGCAGGCCGAGCAGCGCCCGGACGCCGCCGCGCGAACTCGATCCGCGAGGGGTCGTGTAGCCGAAGTGGGCGACGATGCGCGCGATGTACTCGCCGTCGAAGCTCTGGCTGGTCAGAACGGCAATGCCGCGCCGGCGGAAGAAGTGCGTGGCGGGAAAGACACATCGGTGCCAAAAAACCATGACGCCCGGATCGAAGTGCGTCCGTTCGGGGCCGCCGTCTTCGATCGATACGGCAAAACGCAGCGTCGGACCGATCAATCGGATCAGCAGATAAACGGCCGCCGTAATCAGCGGCAAGGCGAGTCGCTGCCACGGCGAAAAGCCGGCAGGGTCGCGCTTCACGTCGCCCGGAGTGCTGGCGCCCGGGGTCCTGGTAGAAGTTGCGCTCACGACTCGATTTTACATGGGGGGCGGTCAGCGGATGAATTCCTCGGGCTCGCGAACGGCGGCGAGCGACGCGAATTAAGGCACTCTAATGGGGCCAGCCATTCGGTGGCAGCCCACGTGCATCTCTCACCAGCGTAATAACCGATTATTAATCAGGAGTCTGAGATGTTAGCCAAGTGCGCTAATCCGCAATGTTCGCATGTATTTCGTTATTTCGGCACGGGAAAGCTCTATCGCCTTACGGACCGACAGCAGCACGGCAAAGGCGCTAACAACCTGGAACACTTTTGGCTCTGCGCCAATTGCGCTCCGATGATGACCATCGCGGTGGAGCCGACCGGCAAACCAGTGGTGATTCCCCGGGCCTTTGTACGCGGCTACCGTGAAGCCGTGGGCCGGGTCTCATGGGTGCCGGAGATCAGCCCCGCGCTATTCGCGCAGAGCGAAGTCCCGGCTCAACCGAGAGCTGTCTGATTGGCGGCAGTCTCTAGTTCCTGCTGCAACCCGCATCGCATTGCGAGGCATCTAGAATTATGGATACCCAGCCTACTTCGTACTCCAGCTTCGCCAAGGAGAATTACTCTATGAAGAAGTTGTTGCTGCTGCTTGCAATTGCAGTAGCCTTGTCGCTCACAGGCTACACCCAGACATCTGGGACCAGCCAGAGTGGCACTACTACGGGCAAGACGACAACCCAGAAATCGACCACCGAGGGCGTAGGTCAGACTGCTCCCAAACCGGCACACTTGACTGGTTGCCTCGCCAAGGGCCCCGAGGGTTCGGGCTATGTCCTGACAAACGGCAAGTACACAAAGGGCGTTGCCGTGAAAAGTTCAGAGGACATTAGTGCCCATGTGGGACATGAAGTGAAGTTGACGGGCACATGGGAGAAACCGGCCGAAACAACCGGAGCTAAGGAAGCCGCCCCCCCGCGCACCTTCGAGGCGACTTCGCTGAAGCACATCTCCGACACATGCACCGCGGCTACTGCCGGCGGAAAGAAGGGTGGCAAGAAAGCCCCAGCGAGCACGCCCCCAGCATCGTAGCGAGCCTGAGCTTCTGATTTGACGAGTGGTTAGTGGCGAGTGGCGAGTGAAATCTCCACTCGTCACTGATTCCAGTTTGTGATCGCTTTTGAAGCGGCTCGCCTGAACCAGCTCGCTTCCAAACCCTAAGACCGGCGGCTTGCGACCGAGAACATCTTTGGCAGCAGCTTGCCGGCGGGGCCGATAAAGCAGCGGTCGAATAACATGCTATTCGCAGGTTCCTCGGCGCCGATGTAGTATTTACGGGTGCGTCTTCTCGTGCTGCCCCGGCCGGCATAGAGCGGGAAACTCGCCGCCGGTTCCACCGACCCGGAGCTGCCGATGGCGATGAATACCGTGCAGCGGTCGAGAGACTCCAGCAAGGCATTCAATCCATACGGCACTTCGCCGAACCAACAGACGTGTGGCCTTATCCGTGCTCCGCATTCGCACTGCGGGATACCGGTGGTCGCATCGTAGGCGGCCTCGTCGTCAAAGGGAGGGCGCCGGCAGTCGTGGCTCTCGCACCGGCTCTTCAGCAACTCGCCGTGCATATGAATGACTCGTCTGGACCCTGCCTGTTCGTGCAGGGAATCGACATTCTGCGTACATACCGTCATGCGCTCTCCGAGGCGCTTTTCAAGCTGCGCCAGCACCATGTGCGCCGGATTCGGCTTGCACGACTTCGCCTGTTTCCTGCGCGCCGAGTAGAACTCCCATACCATGTCAGGATCGCGCTGCCAGGCCTCGGGGGTCGCAACATCCTCGGGGCGGAAACCGTGCCACAATCCCTGCGAGTCGCGGAAGGTGGGGATGCCGCTTTCGGCGCTGATTCCCGCGCCCGTCAAAACAAAGATGCGGTCTTCCGTGTTGATCTGGATCAAAGTCTATTTCCCTTATGGCCCACGGGCCGACGACTTTCCAACCTGCTAAACTTTTCTCGTGCCGCCTATGAAAACAAAACCGAAGTCTGCCACCGACAACAGCGAGGCAGGATCAAAATCGCACGCTGCCCAGTATGTGGAGCAGATAACGTCCTCTGTCCGCCTGCCCACGGGTGAGGCGGGCAAAGGCCGCATATTCCTCATCGATGCGATGTCTTTTATCTTCCGAGCCTATCATGCGATGGCACGGCAGCGGCCGATGTCCACGAAGAAGGGTGTGCCGACCAGCGCCACTTATGTCTTCGTCAATATGTTGCGCAAGCTGCGCGCGGACTTCAACCCTGAATATATCGCAGCCGTCTTCGACGTGGCCGAGAAGACCTTCCGCGACCACGAAGGATCGAGCTTTGCCGGTGTTCGCAAGTTCGATGCCGCAACTCAGAGTTTCCAGCAGGTCGCCTATGGCGGGTACAAGGCGAACCGGGCAGAGATGCCGGGGGACTTGGCGCAGCAGGTCCCATATATCAGGCGCGCCCTTGAAGCATACAGGATTCCGATCCTCGAAATGCCCGGTTTCGAAGCCGATGACGTAATTGGCACGCTGGCCGAGCAGGCTGCCAGGGCGGGCTATCCGGTTTACGTCGTCTCCAGCGACAAGGACATGCTGCAGTTGGTGAACGACCAGGTTTGCGTGCTGAACCCTCCCAAGGACAACCTGATCTGCGACCGCGCCAAGGTCGAGGAGATACTCGGCGTCCCGCCCGAGCAGGTCATCGACGTAATGGCCCTGCGCGGAGACACGATCGACAACATTCCGGGAGCGCCGGGAATCGGCGACAAGGGTTCGGTCGAGATCATCAGGCAGTTTGGCACGGTCGAGAGCGCGCTTGATCGCGCCGAGGAAGTTGCAAAGAAGACCTATCGCGAGTCGCTGCTGAACAACCGCGAGGCAGTGATCTTCAGCAAGCGCATGGCGACCATCGATTGCAATGTTCCGGTGACACTCGATGTTGACGCCATGATCTCGCGCGAAGCCGATGGCGATGCAGCGCGTGAACTCTTTACCGAACTTGAATTCACCTCACTAGTTAAGGACTTCCTGCCCACGCTCGAAGTGAGCCGGACCGAATACGTCGAGGCCAAGTCGTCGGCCGACGTTGAGCGAGTGATCAAGGTTGTCGCCATGGACGGAGCGCTTGCGGTTGCGCTGGATGCGGGTCTGCAGATCGCAGCGCAAACAGCCGACGAGAGCGAAACTGAAAACGCTGCTGAGAGTGCTGGCGGCAACGAATCGATTACACCCACCTCCGCCAAGAGCGGGCAGATGTGGGGCACCGACGAAAAGAGCGACAACGGCCAGCTTTCGTTTATGACCATGCAGGGCGCGGACGAGGATGTCCGCGCGACAGCCGCCGGGACGGCGGCGCTACGGGCTGCATCGGCTGCTCTGGCGCTGCACACGATTGCAATTTCAGCTACAGCTGGCGCCGCAATCACGGTTCAAGTCGATGGGGCTGCTGGTGGAGCTTTGAAGAAAGCGTTGCGCGAGGCTGCCGTTCCCAAGGCGCTACACGATTACAAATCCGCGTTGCGGGTGCTGCGCGACTGCGGGATCGAGATCGCCGAGGTTCGCGACGAACCGATGCTCTACTCCTATCTGCTCGATCCGACGTACTCTTCGCACCGGCTGGATGAAATTGCGCTACGGCGCTTCAACACCAAACTGGGCGATGGCAAGGGCGGAGGAATCTCGCCGGCCGAGGCCGCGGACTGGACTGGCCGCATTGCGTCGGTGCTGCGCAAGGATGTCGAAGAGGTCGGCCTCATGACGGTTTACGACGAAATCGATCTGCCGCTCGTGCCCGTGTTGGCGCGCATGGAAGAGGCAGGGGTCAAGATCGACTGCGACGTTCTGCGCGAGATGTCGGAGCGGCTCGATAAACAGTGCGACGCCAAGGCGCGCGAGATTTGGCAGCTTGCGGGCGAGCAGTTCAACATCAACTCGCCCAAGCAGCTTGGTAAAATTCTTTTCGAGACCCTTAACCTGCCCAGGCCGGTCAAGTACGGCAAAGGCAAGACGGTTTCGACCGCCGTGGACGTGCTCGAAGGGCTGGCCGTACATCACGAAGTCCCACGCATGGTGCTGGACTATCGCCAGCTTTCGAAGCTGAAGTCAACCTACGTTGACGCGCTTCCGGCGCTGCTGAACCAATGCACGCAACGGTTGCACACGACCTTCGACCAGACCAACACGGCGACCGGGCGGCTGTCGTCTAAGAATCCGAACCTGCAAAACATTCCCATCAAGACCGAGTTGGGCCGTGAAATCCGCGCCGCGTTCACGGCCGACCCGAACAACGTGCTGCTGTCGGCGGACTACTCGCAGATCGAGTTGCGGCTTCTGGCGCATTTCTCGCAGGACCCGCTGCTGCTCGAAGCTTTCCAGCGCGGGGACGATATACATACGGAAACCGCCGCGCGCGTCTTTAATCTCGCGCCCGAAGACGTCACGCCGTTGCTGCGCGGCCGCGCCAAGGCCATCAACTTCGGCATCCCTTACGGGCTGTCGCCGTTCGGACTTTCGCAGCAACTCGGTATCGAACCATCCGAGGCCAAGGCATACATCGACGGCTACTTCGAGAAGTACAGGGGCGTTCACGACTACCTCGAAGGCGTGAAAGCCAAGGCCCGCGAGGAACTCAAAGTTACGACGCTCTTCGGACGCGTGCGTCCGATCCCGGACATCAACAGCAAGAACGCGAACCAGCGCGGATTTGCCGAACGCACGGCAGTGAACACGCCGTTGCAGGGAACCGCTGCCGATCTGATTAAGTTCGCGATGATCAACCTCGACCGCGAAATCATCGGGCGCGGGCTGAGGTCGCGCATGACACTCCAGGTACACGACGAATTGGTGTTCGAAGTCCCCGAAGCTGAAGTCGAAACCATGCGCGCTCTGGTGCGCGACAAGATGGAAAATGTTCGCAAGCTCACGGTGCCGATCATGGTCGAAATCGGGATCGGCAAGAACTGGCGCGATCTAAGCTATTGAAAAGTGACCAGTTGGCACTTTGGTGAGCGACTATCGAAAACGAGAATCGCCCAGCTTACCCCCTCCCTGTGGAAAAAATACTAAGTTATTGAAAATAAGCCTTTTAACTAGTGTATCTAAATTTGCCGTTTTGTAACTATATGAAACATAAGCACATACTGCCTCGATAGACCGGTCTCGATTAGACCGATGCCGAGGTGGTGATTTGGATTGGAAATCGGGGGCCGCACCTTGCCCACCCCTCCCCCTGTGCAAAAATCGTAAGTTATTACAAAATAAGCCAGTTAACTGGTCGATCTGGTTCGGCGTATTCGTAAGTGACTGACATTTAAGCACTTACGACCTCGACCTATCCACGCAGGTTAATACCCTGTATCAAAGACCTTTCCATTTCAAGTATGGCAGATTCAGGCGGCTTTCCCGACACGATCGCCGTAATTATATCCAGCTTACTTTCAGCAACTTGCGAAGGAATTAGCTCGCGAGGGGGCTTGACAGAAAAGGAAAATACGCAGAGGACGCGGAGGTTACGCGGAGGAAGCAGAGGTAGCGGTGGCACTGCGGACGAAAACAGGTTCTTCCCCTTTTCGCTCAGATCCGGATGCCTCCCCATGTGCGGTGCTTACGCATATCTGCGCAAACATCTGCCTACCATCCTCCGTGAAAGCACTAGCATCTCAGGACTTTCGGAAGGCGGCGTGTGACGTTCCTGCTTACCCGTGGGCAGTTCGTGGGCCATGCCTCATCCGACGATTTCAACGGGTATACCAGCAAGAGGAGGTACTTCCATGCGGATTTTGGTGACGGGTGCGGGAGGCTTCATCGGTTCGCATCTTATTGCGTCGCTGAAGAAAGAGGGACATTACGTTCGAGGTGTGGACCTGAAGCTGCCCGAGTTCGCGCCAACCTGCGCCGACGAGTTCATTGTCGATGATCTGCGCGACGCGAAAGTCGCAGACCTGGTAACCCGAAATATCGACGATATGTACGCGCTTGCGGCGGACATGGGCGGCATGGGTTTCATCTCATACCATCACGCGCAGATCCTGCACAATAACGCCCTCATCAACTTGAACAGCATTGAGGCTGCCCGCAAGAGCGGCGTTCGGCGTTACCTGTACGCGTCCAGCGCGTGCGTCTATCCCGAGTACCGTCAAAATGACGTTGACGCGGCTCCGCTCAAGGAAGACCAGGCCTATCCGGCGATGCCGCAGGATGGCTACGGCTGGGAGAAACTCATCAGCGAACGAGTCGCGCTTCACTATCGCGACGACTACCGCATGAACATTCGCATCGTGCGTTTTCACAACGTGTACGGCCCGCTCGGCACATGGATCGGAGGCCGCGAAAAGGCGCCCGCCGCGTTGTGCCGAAAGATTGCCGCGGCGAAGCTCGCCAACGATCACACCATCGAGGTCTGGGGCGATGGACTTCAGACTCGTTCGTTCATGTACATCGACGACTGCCTAAAAGGTTTGGAGCGGGTCATGGAGTCCAATTACCAGGAGCCGATCAACCTTGGGCGCGATGAAATGATTTCGATTGACGGTCTAGCTGAAGTCATCTCTCGAATTGCGAACTTCGAAATTCGTATCAAGCATGTGGCCGGGCCGCAGGGCGTTCGCGGTCGCAATAGCGACAATGAGCTCTGCTGCAAAGTCCTGGGCTGGGAGCCGTCGATCACGCTGGCGGAAGGCCTGGCAAAGACCTATGCATGGATCGAGCAGCAGGTCCGCCAATCCGCTCCTGTGTTGGAGTTGACCGGAGAGCGCGCTGCGTAGGGACAGCAAGAGAGTGGCGAGTGGCTAGTGGTTGGTGGCTAGGTAACAGCGAGACTCGCCACTAACCACTAGCCACTTTTCGTACCCCCCAGGCATTTCCTCTTTGGGTCAAGCAAATCTGCTGCCACGTTTGTTAAAGTAAGGACATGAATCAAGGGATTGAGGAAATCCGCAAACGGGGCAGCCGTATTGTGGCTGAAGGCTCGCACATGTTGCCGGCGGCGTCGCTGATGATCGCCGAGGGCGTCATCGATTCGCTCGACGACCTGAAGAAGCCGTTCGTCACCGTCGTCAATTCGTACACCAACCAGATTCCGGGACATGCGCACCTGGACAAGATCGGTGCCATCGTTCGCGACGAACTGAAGGCTCTTGGCTTCAACGTCTGGTACACCAACGTGGGCGGAGCCGTGTGCGACGGTATTGCCATGGGCCACTTCGGCATGAAGTATTCGCTGGCCTCGCGCGAACTCATCGCCGACGAGATCGAGACCATCATCGGCGCACATCCGTGCGACGCGTGGATCGGCATCGCCAACTGCGACAAGATCGTGCCGGCGATGTATAACGCCATGGTGCGCCTCAACATTCCAGCCGTGTACCTGAGCGGCGGACCTATGCTGGCGGGGCGCGGCAATACCGATTTGATCTCCGTTTTCGAAGCCGTTGGGAAACACAGCGTCGGCAAGATGAGCGAGGCCGAGCTGCGCTCGCTGGCGGAGAAAGCGTGTCCGGGCTGCGGCAGTTGCGCCGGCATGTTTACCGCGAACTCGATGAACTGCCTGGGCGAGGCGATCGGACTGGCGCTCCCCGGCAACGGCACCATCCCGGCCGAGCGCTGGGTGGACGATACGTTCGCGAAAACCGAGCCCAATCCCGAACGAATCGAACTCACGAAGAATGCGGCGCGGGCGCTCAAGCGCTGTCTTCAGCAGAAAGTCCTTCCCTTGGACATCGTCACCGAGCAGGCCCTGACCAATGCTTTCGTGCTCGACATGGCGATGGGTGGCTCCACCAACACGGTGCTGCACACGCTGGCGCTGGCCCATTCGGCGGGCATTCCGTTTGACCTCGCGCGCCTGAACGAAATTTCCGACAAGACGCCGAACATCTGCAAAGTGTCGCCCAGCCGTCCCGAGGTACACATCGAGCATGTCCACCGCGCCGGAGGCATCCCCGCAATCCTGAAGGAGCTGGACCGCAGCGTGAAAACTGGTTTGCGCCTCGACGTGCCCTCCGTCACGGGGACCATCGGCGATGCCGTCGCTTGCGCTCCCGATGCCGACGGTGACGTGATCCGGCCCGTGTCGAAAGCGTTTTCGTCCACCGGAGGCTTGGCCGTGCTGTTCGGGAACATCGCTCCCAAAGGTGCGGTGGTCAAGGCCGCGGGCGTCGATGCGGACATGCTGGAATACGAAGGCACGGCGCGCATCTACGACTCGCAGGATGACGCCCTGCGCGGCATATTGGCAGGCGAAGTGAAGAACGGCGATGTCGTGGTGATTCGCTACGAAGGCCCGCGCGGCGGCCCCGGGATGCAGGAAATGCTCTCGCCGACCGCGGCCATCGTCGGCGCCGGCATTCGCGCCGCGCTGATCACGGACGGCCGTTTTTCCGGCGGCACGCGCGGTCTTTGCATCGGCCACATCTCGCCGGAAGCGGCTGCGGGCGGCCCGATTGCAGCCATTCAAGCCGGTGATCGCATTTACATCAATTCGAGGACGCGCACGATCGAGCTGCGCGTAAGCGATGGGGAAATCCAGAAGCGCCTAGCGGCACTTCCTCCCTTCGAACCCAAAGTGAAGAGAGGCTGGCTGGCGCGTTACTCGACTCACGTCACCAGCGCGGATACTGGAGCGGTGTTCGAGATCTAGTCAGCGGGAGCAGCGGCGAGGCTGGTAATATGTCAACAAATCCGTCCCGGCCACGATCTTTATATGGTAAAGACGTGACAGCAATCTGCCCGAACGCGTGCTTCGCATAAGTCCTGAAATGAGTGCCAGCCTAGGGTGTGGAGCGCGAAGGTTAGTCGCAATTGCGTTACAGCGGGTTGTGAGATCAGTGCGGGATCCTCCAAGCGGCACTTTACGCGAAAGAACGCACAATCGCAATTTACGCTCGCACCCAAAGGCATTCTATGGCCTCCTATTGCATTACGGGCCAAGACGTGCAATAAAGGGCGCTTCGAGACGGGACCGCTTTCATGACGCTCACTTACGAAACTCTCAACCTGATGCGCCAGAGCCATCCGGCTTGGCGGCTGTTGTGCGCGGAACACGCGCCATTGGTTGCGAGCTTCCTTCACCGCGTATTCGTTGAGCCTAATGTGCGCGTAATCTCGCAAGCTGATTTGGTTGAGGCGCTGGAAGACCAATTATTTGCCTTGCGCGAGCGACTGGGAGATGGTGAGTTTCCGAAACCGGCCATCGAGTATCTCAACGGCTGGGCATCACCTGACCGTGGTTGGCTACGCAAGTTCTACCCTCAACGATCGGACGAGCCGTATTTCGATCTCACTCCGGCTACGGAAAAGGCGATTGCCTGGCTCACGACGCTGATCGAACGTACCTTTGTCGGGACGGAATCACGTTTGCTCACGCTGTTCGAGTTGCTCAAGCAAATGAGTCAGGGCAGCGAAACCGACCCGCAAGTGCGTATTGCCGAACTGCAAAAGCGGCGCGATGAAATCGACGCCGAAATGGCTCGCGTGATTGCCGGCGACATTACCTTGCTGGACGATACCGCCGTGAAGGACCGCTTTCAGCAGTTCGTCCAACTAGCGCGCGAGCTACTCGCCGATTTTCGTGAAGTGGAGCACAACTTCCGCAATCTAGATCGGCACGTGCGAGAACGGATCGCATTATGGGAAGGTTCGAAAGGCGCACTGCTGCAAGAGATCATGGGTGAGCGCGATGCTATCGCGGATTCGGACCAGGGGCGCAGCTTCCGTGCATTTTGGGATCTCCTAATGTCCAGCCGCCGGCAAGAAGAGCTTACGCACCTACTTGAGCGCGTGTTAACCCTTGCGGCCATCGCCGAACTCAAGCCCGATGCACGCATGCGCCGCGTCCATTACGACTGGTTGGAAGCCGGAGAGCATACGCAGCGGACCGTGGCGGACCTCAGTAAGCAGTTGCGTCGATTTCTTGACGATCAAGCGTGGCTGGAGAACCGCAGAATAATGGAAATTCTGCGCGGTGTCGAAGCCAAGGCACTGGCGTTGCGCGGATCGCCCCCAATGGGCGCAGTGATGAGCATTGCCGAGACGGCGGCCGATATCGAGTTGCCTATGGAGCGCCCCCTGTTTACGCCCGCTTTTAAGCCGCACATTAAGGACGTCGAGCTTGAGCAAGACGACGGAGAAATGGATGCGACGGCGCTCTTCTCGCAAGTCGTCATCGATAAATCGCAGTTGGCAGATCATATAAGTCGATTGCTGCAGGACCGTCCACAAGTAACTCTGCGGGAGCTCTGCGAAGCGTACCCGTTGCAGCACGGCCTGGCAGAGCTTGTGGCATATCTGCAGCTTTCCAACGACGGATTTAGGAGCGTCGTGGATGAGGAATCGACAGAAACGATCATCTGGCGACGCACAGGGCTGAGCGGCGAGGACCGCTTGAAACAAGCTCGCTTGCCGCGCGTCATTTATGTGAGGTGAGATGCCGGAACTGGAACAAGTAAATTTCGTCACAGGCAATGAACTCTCCGCAGTGGTTGTTCCGCTGCTGAAGGGCGTGGTTTACCAGGCGGATGATGCAAGCCGGTGGAGTATCCTGCTGACCTTGCAATCCAAGGTGCGAGACTTTGTTGCCGTCTTGGGCCTTGAACTGGCGCTCGACGAAGCTGAAGGATACGCCTTCTTGCAGTCGCAGCGTGAAACAACGGAAGACAGTCCTGGGCAAAATTTGCCGCGGCTGGTAGCAAGGCGGCCATTATCGTTTCCGGTGAGTTTGCTGCTAGCTTTACTGCGAAAGAAACTGGCCGAATTCGACGCAAGCGGCGGAGACACGCGCCTCGTCCTCACGCGGGACCAGATCGTCGAATTGATCCGGATCTTTCTCCCCGAAAGCAGCAATGAGGCCAAGCTGATCGACCAGATCGAAAGCCATCTCAATAAAATCATAGAATTGGGCTTCGTGCGCCGGCTCAAGTCGAGCGGCCCAAGCCAGAATGGGCAAGGGCCGGTTTTCGAGGTACAAAGGATCCTCAAAGCGTTCGTGGACGCGCAATGGCTTGCGGACCTTGATACTCGTCTCGCAGCCTATCAAGCTCACCTGGAGATGGCGCCCGAGGATACTGTCGATGCATGATGCGCAGACATTTGCTTTGGATTTCGTTGCCGGCGACAACCTAGCGGGCTATCGCTTGCAACGGTTGGAAGTGCTGAACTGGGGCACGTTTGATGGCCGTGTCTGGGCTTTGACTCTCGACGGAAAGAACACGCTGCTAACCGGAGACATCGGATCAGGCAAATCAACATTAGTAGACGCAATCACGACCCTCGTCGTACCCGCAAATCGGGTGGCCTACAACAAGGCTGCGGGCGCCGAGACCAAGGAACGCACCTTGGCCTCTTACGTGCTTGGGTACTACAAGTCCGAACGTAATGATTTCGGCGCCAAGGCAAAGCCGGTGCCGCTGCGGGACTACAACGCTTACTCGGTCATCCTGGGTGTCTTTCATAACGCCGGATACGAACAGACCGTGACGCTCGCGCAAGTTTTCTGGATGACGGAACGTCAAAGCCAGCCGGCACGATTCTTTGTCTGTGCCGAACGTGATTTGTCGATTGCAAAGGACTTCACGCAGTTCGGCACCGAAATCACACAGCTTCGCAAGAAGTTGCGGCGACCCGGACTTGAGATCTTTGACAGCTTCCCTCCCTACGGGGCCTGGTTCCGTCGCCGGTTCGGCATCGACAATGACCAGGCTCTGGAGCTGTTTCATCAGACTGTGTCGATGAAGTCGGTTGGCAATCTGACGGAGTTTGTCCGCGCTCACATGCTCGAGGCTTCCGACATCGCTCCTCGCATTCAGGCATTGATTGAGCATTACGAAGATCTCACTCGATCACACGAGGCAGTGCTGAAGGCCAAGCGGCAAATTGAGATGCTCTCGCCACTTGTGAGTGATTGCGAGCGCCACACGGGACTGGCGGCGGATATTGGCGAGCTCAAAAGTTGCAGGGAGGCGCTGCGGAGTTATTTTGCGACCTTGAAGCTGGCATTGCTGGAGAAGCGCATCGCAGGGTTTGTTGAGGAACTTCAGCGCCAGAACGCGCACGTCAAGCGGATCGAAGAGCGCCGTGACGCACTGCGGAAGAACCATGGCGAACTCGAACGCAACATCCAGGAGAACGGCGGAGGACGCCTGCAGTGGCTAAAAGCAGAGATTCTCAGGACGGAAGAAGAGCACAAGAAACGCTCGAACAAGGCAGAGCGTTACGCCGAACTGGTCCGTGCGCTGGGTGAGGCCCCGGCAGCGGATCAATCCAGATTCTTGGAGCAGCGGCGCCAGCTTGCGGAACTGGCCGAAGCGGCGCTGACTCGCGAGGCCGAACTGCAAAACCAGATTACTGAGCACACCGTGAGTATGCGTCAAGGCAAGGAGGGACACCAGGAGCTGTGCGCCGACATTACAAGCCTGAAGACCCGGCAAAACAATATCTCTCCGGGGCAGGTGAACATGCGTGCCGAGTTGTGCGGCGCGCTCAACTTGCGCGAGCAGGACATGCCGTTCGCGGGCGAGCTTTTGCAGGTGCGCGACGAGGAGCGCGACTGGGAGGGCGCCGCGGAAAGAGTCCTGCACAACTTTGGATTGTCCATGCTAGTGCCCGACACACACTACCCGCGCGTTGCAGAGTGGGTGGATCGCACGCACCTGAACGGACGGCTGGTCTACTTCAGGGTGCGTCCGAACACGAGGGGGGACGTTCCCGACCTGCATCGCGACTCGTTGGTTCGTAAGCTGGCGATCAAAGCTGAGTCTGCTTCTTACGATTGGTTGCAACGCGAGCTTGCGGTTCGCTTTGATTTTGCTTGTTGCGCCACGCAAGAGCAGTTCCGCCGCGAGGCACGTGCTATCACTCGGGCCGGGCAGATTAAGGCACGGGGCGAGCGTCACGAGAAGGACGATCGTTATCCACTGGACGATCGTAGCCGCTATGTACTGGGCTGGACTAACACGGCCAAGATCGCCGCTCTTGAAGCCAAGCGGAAGCAATTGGAAACTCGGTTAGGGGAATGGGGTGACCGCGTCAGCAAGCTACAGGCGGAGCAGAAAGATCTGAAGGCTCGCATCAGTGTTCTCTCGAAACTGGACGAGTACGCGGACTACGGCGAGCTCGATTGGCAGTCACTGGCCATAGAAGCGGCCCATCTCCGCGACGAAAAACAGAAGCTAGAGTCCACATCGGACATCCTGAGGCAGCTTACCGATCGCCTCAACACCGTTACTGCCCAATTGAAAGACACGGAACAAGAACTGGATCGAAAAAAAGACGAACGGTCCAAAACGGAAGGTAGAAAGCAGACGGCCGAACAAACGCGCGAGCAGACACAATCGATCGCCCAGGATGCAACGCACTCATCCTTGTACGAGCGCCTTGAGGTCATGCGCGCCCAGGCAGTAGGGGATCAACTAACAGTCGAGTCCTGCGACAACCGCGAGCACGACCTGCGCGGCTGGTTACAGGGAAAAATCGACGGCGAAGAGGCCAAACTTAAGCGTCTTCGCGACAAAATCATTGAAGCTATGGTCGAGTACAAAGACGCCTACAAACTGGAGACCTCCGAAGTCGACGCCAGCGTCGAAGCTGCCTCTGAGTACAAAGACATGCTTGAAAGCCTCGAGACGGACGACCTGCCGCGCTTTGAAGTGAAATTCAAAGAGTTGCTGAACGAAAACACCATCCGCGAAGTAGCCAATTTCCAGTCGCAGTTAGCCCGAGAGCGGGATACGATCAAGGAGCGGATCGCGCGCATCAACGAGTCGCTCAACCAGATCGACTACAACCCGGGCCGCTATATCGTGCTTGAAGCGCAGCTGACTGGTGAAAAAGATATCCGCGACTTTCAGACGGACTTGCGCGCCTGTACCGAGGGAACGATGACCGGATCGGAAGATGCTCAGTATTCCGAGGCGAAGTTCCTGCAGGTCAAGAGCATTATCGAACGCTTCCGCGGGCGGGAGGGTCAAGCGGAAGCGGATCGCCGCTGGACTGCCAGAGTTACGGATGTGCGCAACTGGTTTGAGTTCGCCGCGAGCGAGCGTTGGCGCGAAGACGACAGCGAGTTTGAGCACTACTCTGACTCCGCAGGCAAGTCCGGAGGTCAAAAAGAGAAGCTAGCCTATACCATCTTGGCTGCCAGTCTGGCTTATCAGTTTGGCCTCGAATGGGGCGCCGTACGATCCCGCTCTTTCCGCTTCGTCACTATCGACGAAGCATTTGGGCGCGGGTCGGACGAGTCCGCGCAGTACGGGTTGCGGCTGTTTGCGAAACTCAACCTGCAACTTCTCATCGTCACGCCGCTGCAGAAGATCCACATCATCGAGCCGTTTGTTTCTAGTGTCGGCTTCGTGCAGAACGAGGACGGGCGCGCCTCGAAGCTGCGCAACCTGTCCATTGAAGAATATCGTGCGGAAAAGGCGCGCTGGTCGAATCAGTCGGTCGCCAAGCCTTCAGTCGAGCAGGAAAACGATGTGGGAGTGTTTCATGCTGAGCAACACTGATCTCGCGCAATGGACAAACGCGGTTGACCTGCGCTCGCAGGTGCGGAAGCTTTGGGATCGGGGTGAACTGCTCACCAGCCTCGTAACTGGCGAGTCCCTGTTCCCGAAGCGGCTAGTGCTCAAAGGACCGACTTCGACCGAAATCATTAACCGCTTTGACGAGGTCCGAGGCTGGATCAATGAACTTCGAGAAATGCCGCACTTTCGGCTGGTGATGCGTCAATTCAAGCACCGGCTCTTCGGCGAAAACGCGGTGCCCCATGAAGTCTGGATCGATACTGCCGAAGATGCCCTCGCGGTAACCGGCATGCGGAGAGACGCAGCTCGCTTCATTACCTTGGTCGAGATCACACGTAAGCGCCAGCCGGACTTACTGAGTTGGCTCGCCAAGCGACCGCATCGCGCGTTGGAACTGTTTGACGACTGGGAGCGCCTGCTGGAGGTCGTTGACTGGCTGAAAGATCATCCGAGGCCTGGCGTGTATTTGCGGCAGGTGGACATCCCCGGCGTACACAGCAAGTTTATCGAAGTTTATCGCAGGTTATTGTCGGAATTGCTGGACATCGCTTTACCGCCAGAAGCAATTGATGCCAAGGCCTCCGGAGCGACCCAGTTCGCAAGGCGGTACGGGTTTCTTGACAAGCCGATGCGTGTGCGGTTTCGCATGCTTGATCCTGAGTGTGGACTCGTGAATGGATGCACCATAAAAGACATGACCGTAGACGCTGATAGCTTCGCAAGGCTGGAACCTAGAGTGTCACGAGTCTTCATCACCGAAAACGAGATCAATTTCCTGGCATTCCCGGAAGTCAAAGACAGTCTTCTGATCTTCGGCGCCGGGTATGGCTTCGACATGCTGAGCACTGCCCAGTGGCTTTCCCGTTGCCGCGTCTATTACTGGGGTGACATTGATACTCATGGCTTCGCAATCCTTGACCAACTCCGCAGTGTGCTGGGCGATGTCCAATCATTCTTGATGGACCGCACCACGCTAATGGCATTTCAGGCTCTTTGGGGAGAAGACGACAAGCAAGCCACCCGCGATCTTTCCAGATTGAACGCCGATGAACAGGCTCTCTACGACGATTTGCGTGATAACCGCATACAAAAGAAACTGCGGCTGGAACAAGAGAGGATTGGCTTTCATTGGGTAGAGTCCTCTTTGGCTTTACTCATTTAGTCGGCGATGCACATGAACAGCGTAGGTCGTACAGCGGGCGAGGAGGCGATTCACCCCAATCTCCAGCAGGTAGGCGATTGCTTCCTTGCGGCTCGAAACGGCAGCGCAGTGAAGCAGATCGGCCATGTCGTCGCGGCTCGGGGCCGGTTTCAGCTTCTTGAGTGCATCGGTACTTCTCGCATAACACGCTTCTCGCAGGCCCGAGGTGTAGCATTTCCGGTGTGTGGGCAACACTCGCGCAGAAAGCACTTGTGAAGGGGACAGCAGGTGTACAGGGCGAGTGTCGAACTAATTCGAAGATAGCCATCCATGCGCAAGCAGACATGGCAGTACTGTCCTCCAGCATGTCTCGTTGCCGAGTCAATCCGCAGGCGCCAAGGATGCGCCGCTTCATAACGCCAAAGGAGGCCAGGACCGGCGGACTACTACCATGACTCTCAGTACAAATTAGCGATGTTCAGTCCAAATTAGCGATGTTTTTGCCAATAATTGTGAACAACATCGCTAATTTGTACCAGAAGACCACGAAACGGCACTTTTCACATCGTTATTGTGTACCGGCAGACATCGCTCCCGGCGACTAGATTGCATTTTGACACCGTTCAAGGCGACTGGATTTTCGCGCTAAAGCTGAAATTTGCGGGTGACGCTTCGGTCAGGAATTGTGGGTGCTTACGAAACAACTTGGTCTAGTCTTGACCATCGTCATCGATCTTCATCGACCTACGGACGAAAGTCCAAAGCGGAGCTCTTGTGTCTCATTCAAAACTGCATTCGAAGGGGTAAATGTCGGGGATTGCCGCACCTTTGTCCCATGCCACATCTGAATCCGACTTCCTATCTTCCCAGCGGGAATTCAAACGAAATTGGTTTGTTCTCCAGGTCGCCAGACCATCCAAGCATTGCCGCGTTAATGAAGGTCGTTTCGCCGATGCGCTTTGCGCCTCGGCTGGAGTGGGTAGTGATGAAGGCCTGTCGTGTGCGTTGAGTCGCGACCTGTGTACTTGGCTTGACTCTCTCCTGGAGATGCTTGAGAAGTTTGTATTGTAGAGCTGGGTGAAGATGTGCTTCTGGCTCCTCGATGCACAGGATCGGAAAGCTGGTGGCATTCGGGCCTTGCGCGGCCGGATCAGCATTGTGGTCAATGCTCGCAAGGACAAGGCTGATGTAAATAAGGTTGTTATACCCCAGTCCATTGCGCTCTGCCGGTATGCTCAGTTGCTGCTCTTCAACATACAGGCGCAACGCTGCCAGAATATCTTCTTCGGCAATTTCGTCCTTGAGCGTTGGCTTCCCGCCTTCTAGCGCGCCCGTATCGGTGACGAACGAAAGGAACGGGTCGAGGCTGACTCGAGAGCGTAAGTGCGCGCCCAGTTGCGTCGAGAGCTGCCGAAATTCCTTGTCCTTCTGCGCTCGCTCTTGAGCGGTTTTTCCAGCATCGCGGATTTGGCGGAGGATGCGCTTCAGCAGCGGGTTCGTGCCCGCGAAGAGCTCTC
This sequence comes from uncultured Acidobacteriota bacterium, assembly GCA_963777415.1. Lineage (GTDB taxonomy): Bacteria > Acidobacteriota > Terriglobia > Terriglobales > Acidobacteriaceae > JAEZPW01. The sequence goes on along the minus strand of CAVZQL010000002.1, from coordinate 186,505 downwards.
GTTCGGCATCGCGGAGCGCATCCAGCATCTGAAAGTCGATCTTCTCGAGCATCTCCCGGTCGGCCGACAGCGCGTTGCTCGGGTCTCCGCCATAGGTGCGACCTACATACCGCGGCAGGAACGCATCGATGACGTTACAGTATTCTTCAAGATCGCCTTTCGGGACCACTTTTAGGCTCTCGATGCACGCTGCCTCATCGTCGGGCTCGATCGCAAACGTATACGTCAGTGTCGCCTCCCAAGGTGGGTCAAGCTTGGTGAGCCAATCGGCGACAAGTGCTTTGTCTTCTATGGTGTCGTCTAGCGTTGAGCGAAACGTAACGGTAATAGTTGTGCGGGGCGGTTCGGAGATATCGGCGACCGGTTGATGGAAGTCAAAATAAGAGAGCCGCCGCCGATGACGCTGATCAAGTACCAAGCCCAATGCAGAGATGACTGTTGTCTTTCCCGCATTGTTTTCTCCGATAAGGACATTGACGCCCGGGCAAAACTCAACCAGCTGATTTTCAAAGCATCGGTAATTGATAATCCTCAATTTAGCGACAAACATGCTTAGCCACCTTCTTCGCGACGCCACCGGCAACGCTCTTGTCAACGTCACGATGATGGACGGCCATGACGAGCACCGTGTGAACTACCAGCATCTAAGGGCATGGTTGACAAACCGCAACCTTCAGCAACTCCTCACGAAGTTCCAGAAAACTCAATTCGCGATGCTGCAGAAACACGCCGCAACAATTCGCTGGCGGCAGGCAACAACTCTTGCGGATTGGAAGATCGAGTTGCGGACCGACTACGGTTTGTCCGCGAAAACAAAGGCACAACTTACTCCGGATTCCTTGCTCGCCTACAAGCGGCAATACTGGAGCGAAGGCCGGATTGATCATGATGACGTGCTGTACTTCGCATTCCGCATCCTGAGCGAGAATCCGCTTATACGAGAATGTCTTAGCGCGCGATTCCCGTTCATCTTTGTGGACGAGTTCCAGGACACGGTCCCGGCCCAGACCCAAATCGTCCGCTGGCTAGGTGAAACAGGCAGCACCGTTGTGGTGATTGGTGATGCGGAACAGGCCATATTCGAGTTCGCCGGTGCTGCACCAGACCACTTCCGCGAGTTCGTATTGCCGAATTTAGACGAGTATGAGGTTGCATACAACCGTCGCAGCACGCAGACGATCATTTCACTCCTGAATCACATCCGAACAGACGGACTCGCGCAAGAGTGTTTTCGGCAGGTCACCGGTGCTCCTGTGCAGCTACTCGTCGGAACGCCGACTGCTGCCGCTGTGCACGCCAGAGCCATCGTGGGGAGCCAGCCACTTCTGATCCTGTCGCGAAACCAGAGCATTGTGGACGAATTGCTCGCCAACATAGACTCGTCCAGTGACGACCCGTGGAAGGTTCTCGCGGATGCGCCTTCGAGGCGCGGTAACTTCCTTCAGTCCGTGTGCGCCAGTGTGATCCTGGCCAGGGCCGGCCGGCTGGACATAAGCATGAAGACAATGCAGCAAGGCATCCGACACGAGAATGGGATGTTGAAAGAGCCTTTCAAGAGTGCTGGACGGTATTCCCCTCTTTATCGCCGGGCGATCGCGGTGACCATTCTGGAAGCCCTGCTCAGTCAAGGCAGTACACTCGACACGCTGACAATCCGGGCAGCCTATGACTATTTGAGTGCGCGCTTGACTGCGCAATTCAGTGGGCTAACGCTCACCAAGATCACAAGCGGCGAGTTTGCAAAGACAGCTAATCGACTGACGATGGGGAGCCTGCTCGTGAGCGTGACGCTGAACAATACGAATGAGGTTCGCCCTATCCGCACCATCCACAAAGCCAAAGGCACGGAAGCGGATCAGGTTCTTGTCTGCCTGCACGCAACGCGAGACGACCGCCTCCAGCACATCATCAGCCCCGAGGCGCCAAGCGACGAAGAACAACGGCTGACCTACGTTGCCCTCAGCAGGTCGCGTGACACACTTTTGCTCGCTGTTCCCGAGCTTAGGCCCGAGCAGGAAGCAGCGATAAATGCTCTAGGCTTCGCAGTCGTTAGGCTGGGTGAAATGTGATTTGTGGGTAAAAGGGGCTGATCGACTCGCGTCGCTCCCTCGCTGTTGTGCGCAGGGTTTTACGGGTTGCACGAATTTCGAAATAGCTCGATTCCATTGAATGTTTTTGCCAGAATACGTTGACTAGAGCACGCGGGGTATAGACGAATGACAGCTGACGCATCAGGTATGTACGATTGGACGCCGTTTTACCAAGAGCTTGCGGACAAGTTGCTCCCGTTCAAATCCAGACAGGAAGAACTGGTCTCTTTGTTGGAGCAATTGCGTCAGAAGGGCTTGAAAGTAGGCGCCCTCCAAGACAAAGACGAAACTGGCCGCCAATTCATTCTCAAGGAAATAGATCCATTTACCTTTTTCGGAAGTTTCAATCGAGGAACGACGACGGACATGCGTGTCGCCATTCTCAATGAGATGAAGTCTCGACTTGGGATTTCCGCCCCAGTGCCTTCTGATTTCTCCGGTATTCCCGTCTTGAACAACATGAAATCATGGTTCTTTTCATGGTCGTACCAAAGAAAGGCGGGTGACATTGCGCGATTGTGGGAGGTGTTCGAACACGCACTTCAACCAAATCCGCTTGAGAGCGAACAATTTGCCCAAGCCTTTGACGCCGCCCTGGAGGTTCGCAACACCAACCTGAATCTCACGATGGGCTTGTTCTGGGTGCGTCCGCTCACGTTCCTAAGTTTTGATAGCACAAATCGGGAGTACTTGGGTATACAGATTCCTGCAGCCGGGCTCTCGTTCGCATTTTATCGGACCACTTTGAGCAGGGTGCGGGCCGCGCAAAAAGAGGAGTTTCCGCATATTTCAAATGCGGCTTACCTCGCCGCAAATGAGCCTGTCCTCCCGTCGAGCAAGCCTACGCTGGCCGCCAAAGTCGTAAAGCCCAACATCGACTACTGGCTCGTCGGAGCGTACTGGGATGACCGAGAGCCGGCGGACCAAACAGACCGCTTCCTGACCGAAGGGACGTGGGAAAACGGCTACAAAGACAAGTATCTTGACCAGGTTCGTTCCATGAAGGTCGGCGATCAAATCGCAATTAAGGGGACGTTCACTCAAAAGCACGACCTTCCCTTCGATAATAAGGGCAAGACGATATCCGGCATGACCATCAAAGCCACCGGAACGATCGTCAAGAACGTGGGGGACGGCCGCACTGTCGAAGTCGACTGGGATCCGAAGCCGGAGCAACCCCGCGCTTGGTTCTTCTACACATACCAGCGGACAGTCTGGCAATTGCGGAAGGAAGACGATCTCGCACATCGATTGATTCGGTTCGTGTTTTTCGATGAACCGCAGGACTACCAGTTCTTCGTCGACCAATTTCTAGACCAAACCCAGGGCCCCATCGGATTGTCCAAGCCTTACGCTGTGGCCGATATGCTCGCCGATGGAGTCTTCTTGTCTGAGACCGAGATCGAGCGTGCACTCAACCGATGGAAAACCAAGAAGAATTTGATACTTCAGGGCGCGCCCGGCGTTGGAAAGACATTCGTAGCCAGGAAACTGGCGTACACCCTTTTAAAAGAAATTGATCCAACGAGAATCGTTGCGGTTCAGTTCCACCCATCCTTTTCGTACGAAGACTTTGTTCGCGGGTACCGACCAACCGAGCAGGCGGCCAAGTTTGATCTCGTCGACGGCCCTATGCTCGACCTCTGCCAACGAGCCAATGATGATCCTGACCGTGACTATGTTCTGTTAATCGATGAGATCAACCGTGCCAACCTAGCCCAGGTATTTGGGGAGTTGCTGATGTTGCTGGAATCCGACAAACGGGGCGTCGACAATGCCGTCACTCCGCTTTATCGTCGTTGCAGCAACGAGCAACTCCACGTGCCGGACAACCTCTTTGTAATCGGCACGATGAATATAGCGGATCGCTCTCTTGCTTTGGTCGATTTTGCTCTGCGGAGAAGATTTGCCTTTTTGACACTCGAGCCGCGCTTTTCTGATCCTGCATTCCGTAATTGGCTAAATGATCGTGGCATGAACGACGCGCTGGTCCAAAAGATAGTCAGAAATCTTTCCACGCTGAACGCGAAGATCAGCGAGGACTCATTACTCGGCCCCGCTTACAGGATCGGACACAGCTTTTTCTGCCCTGTGGGAACCGATTTCTCTCACCTCGACGATAAGTGGTACCGGGAGGTGATTGAGACGGAGATTCGGCCACTGTTGCTGGAATACTGGTACGATGCATCGGCCAAAGCACAGTCAGCCGCGGATGATCTTTTGGCATGAAAGCATGAGCACGGCATCACAAGACGGCATCGCAGCAGGCATCCCCGTGCGAAACGCCTGGCACCTCCTTCTGTACGCCTGGGACTTGGCTGCGTGGCAGGACCAATGGTATGCAGAGTCGGAAGATGCGCCCTCTTTGCTCGGACTATTGGCTAGTATGCTTTCCCGCAGTGCCCGGCGACTGCTTCGACGGCAGATGCGCCGGTCGTTTTCAAGGGAAGCAAGAACCATTCGCGGAATCCGTGGACGAGTGGATTTCACGGCTAGCTTGAAGCATCTAGCATTCGAGAATGGGTTTGCCGACTGCACCTTTCCTGAACTCACCATAGACACGCTTCCAAATCGAATTATCAGGTCGACCCTCGCGCGGCTAGCGGCCCAACCGCTGCAGGCGTTGAATCGACCGGATATTGAATCGGATCTCCGCCACGAATTGCGGGCTCTCGTGCGTGCGATGGATGGCGTGCAACTAGCTCCAATCACACCGAAAGACTTTTCGCGGTTGCAACTCGGACGCAACGACCGAGATTACGCCCTGCCAATCGCAATCTGTAGGCTCATTCACACGCTCAGAATGCCAACAGAAAAGGCTGGCGATGAAATGTTGGCTGCGCTTCTGCGGGACGAGATCACGTTTCACGAATTGTTTGAGCGTTTCGTCCGAAACTTCTATCGGCTACACATGACTGATTGCGTCGTTGGATCGGAGCAGTTGCAGTGGCACGACGAATTGGGGTGCGGCTTGGTTCCGGCGATGATTACGGACGTCAGCATTGTGCTAAGAAAGCCACCATTCCGCAGATTGGTGGTGGACACGAAGTACTCTGTTTCTGCGCTGGCACAAAGTGCCTTCGGAACCCCTAAGTTCAAGTCCGAGAATCTTTATCAGCTCTACTCCTACCTTCGCACTCAAGAACACCGCAGCGACTCGCATCGCGCGGCCGCTGGGTTGTTGCTGTATCCAACAAACGGCTATAGCGTTCACGACACGATGCTCGTACAGGGGCACCGGATAACAGTTTCCACCGTAGATCTGTCGCGACCGTGGCAAGAGATCGAAGTGAACCTGCTATCGAAAGCCCATTCGGAGCTCCAAGACTGAACAGGCCGTCGCAGCTGTGATCAACGTAAGACGTCTCGGATATTCCAGGGGTACGCCATGAGAAGCTGCCAGAGTCGTCGATGAAGTGCCGCACGAGAGTTGCTCACCATTGTATCCGGAATGTGGATTGGGGAGTAAAATGCCGCCCAAGGGCGTTTCCGAATAATTTGAGATACGGGGCTCCGTGCTAGTGCTTTTGCTCACGCGCCGGCTATCCCGGGCCAACAATATTTATGACGATGAAGGATAAGAAGAAAGCCACAGTTCGCTCGCTTCACTTTACCGACAAGTTCACACGTGCAGTCGACTACGCCCGGCAGGTTCACGTCGAGTGCCGTAAAGAAACGCAAGTACCGTACATGGCGCATCTTCTCGGTGTCGCTGCGCTTGTTATCGGCGAGAACGGCTACGTAAATTTCCCCGTAACTGAAGACATGGTGATCGCTGCGCTCTTGCATGACGCAGTCGAGGACCAGGGCGGATTGCCACGATTGAGGGACATCGAAGCGAACTTCGGTCGGGATGTCGCCAGAATGGTTGAGGGGTGTACAGACAGTTTCGTCCAGGACTCCGCCAACAAGCCGCCGTGGGAAGAGCGAAAACGTGCCTACTTGAAGCGACTCCGGAAAGAATCGTTGGATACGCAACTCATCTCCGCAGCCGACAAGCTTTACAACGCCAGGGCGATCCTCGACGATTACCGCTTGATCAAGTCGGACATTTGGAAGAGATTTAAGCGGGGACGCGAAGACCAATTGTGGTATTTCAACGGCCTTCTGGATGCATTCAAGTCTGGTCGTAGCAACCGTATCGTTGACGAACTGGGGCGAGTCGTGGCAGAACTCGCACGAGTGTCGGACGCCAATGCACCGTCGCCGGCGAGTACTCCAAGAGGAACTCGGGCGCGCCGGAAGCCGACCCAAGGGTAGTTTTTTTGACGAATCTTACTCGCAGCCGGAGCCTCAATAATGAGCCCACAGCAAACAGCCGTCTCCACTGAACAGCAAGAGTTTCTTTCGAAACCCTGGCATGAACGGCTTTCTCGCCTGATCTCCCGCGGGAAAAAGGCTGCGGCGCTCGCATTCCTAGAAGAGACGATTGAGCGAAGCTTGCCTCTTTTCCGGACAGATCGAGCCATCTTTGAGTCCCGGCGGACAGCGTGGCTGATTAGGACTCACCTATTGCTGGAGTGGAACAGGCCTGCTGAGGCGCTCGCGTGGACCTGCCTGGAATGCCAGCTATCGACGGAGTCTCGTGACGCCAAGGCGCTACGCGATCGGCTTCTGCGGCAGCTCAATCTAGACTTTGAACCGACCGAAGCTCCTCCCGATCGGATAGCCGTCGAAACACAATGGCCGGGAGTTGCGGGGATGTATGAGTTCAAGGCAAAGGTCGAGCGCGATGTCATCTTGAGCCTGCGATTCCCTGACGAGGCGCGTAGATATGAGGTGCCGCTGCCGAACGGAATCTTGCTCTACGGCCCCCCCGGCTGCGGAAAGACGTTTATTGCACGAAAAATTGCCGAGAAGCTCGGCTTTAACTTCGTCGAGGTTAAGCCTGGAGATCTAGCCAGTACTTACGTACACGGAACCCAGGAGAAGATCAAGGCGGTATTCGCGGAGGCTGCGGCCAATGCGCCGACGATACTTTTCTTCGACGAATTGGACGCCTTTACACCCAAGCGCGAGGCGGCAGGGCATCACTACTCCGCTGAAGTGAATGAGTTCCTGGTTCGACTAAACAACTGCTCCGAGCAAAAAATACTCGTAATCGGAGCAACAAACTTCGCGGAACGTGTTGACGAGGCCGTGCTGAGAGCGGGAAGAATGGATCTGCACTACTACATCGGCCTGCCTGATTTTGCCGCTCGGGCTGAACTGTTCAGACAGCACCTCAAAAGCCGGCCCTGCGCTCGACTTGACTGGAATCATCTGGCCCAATGCAGTACAGGGTACTCCCCGGCCGACATCGCGCTAATTGCGACTCAGGCAGCACGCCTTGCTCTAATTCAGCGAATTCCAATCGGATTGCCGCATCTGCAACAGGCGATGGAGGAGCGTCCGCCCCGCGTCGAGCCGGAACGGCCAACAATTGGGTTCCGCCCATGACCAGAGTCGGCTCCCAAGACAACGCACACTTTCAGTGATCCGGATCATGCTCGTCCGGTATCAAGCTGGCAGCAACAGGCTCTGCAAAAAGTTCGGAAATAGTGGCGATTCGGAGTTCGTCAAGGGAGCACCACATTATGTTTCGCTTCAGGGCAAGCGCACGATCGAATACGTTGCAGGAATGCCACCGGCGCTTTGTCTCGTAGACTTCGGAGATGAGCGTGAATGCGTGGTTCAGGCTAACGGCGGGGCAAACGCTCTCTGAGGGCCAGTGTGCAACCCGTAACGGCGGGAACGTCTCGCGGTTGGCGCAGGGCAAAAAATTCGCCGAAATCGTTATAGCCCGCGCTGCCCGCTTATGCTTTGCCAAACTCTTGATCCGAAGAATCTGATAACCACGAAGCCAGAACCTCGTGGCTTAGTCGGGAAGATACAAGTTGCCCCTTGGCGCAAACGGATTACCGAAACCATAAAATCAGGAATAAACTTGCTAATCCGATTTTATGTGAAAGGGAAGTTAGCTCTGCTCAACCGGAGCTGCTTCCCACAGCCCGAGAGCCCAGCTGAAGGCAGGCAAAATTTCTCCGCAAGAGTGCGTGAAAGAGATAAACAGGAATATGAACGTATTCGAACTTCGCGAGCGGCTGATTAGCGACTACTCCTCCTACATTCGGAGCTTCATTAACATTCGCGACGAGCGAATCGACACACTGGTGTCTTCTAGTCTTGACCAAGGCATGCTCTGGCCGGATCCTCTCATTCAGCTGAATCCGTCATTTCAATATGGGGGAACAATCGACGAACTTGTCGCTGAGGGAATCCTCCACTCGGAATGCGCGCGGGTCTTTCGCGCGGGCAAGGACAGGGGTGAAGGACAGACACTTCGGCTATATCAGCACCAAACCGAAGCTGTTCGCAAGGCAAGAGCTGGGCGCAACTACGTTCTCACGACTGGAACTGGTTCCGGCAAGAGCTTGGCATACATAATTCCAATCGTAGACCATGTGCTACGAAATGGCAGCGGCAAGGGAATTCAAGCGATTGTGGTTTATCCAATGAACGCTCTTGCAAACAGCCAATTTGGTGAACTGCAGAAGTTTCTGCAGCATGGCTACCCCGATGGAAAAGGCCCAGTCACATTTGCTCGTTATACCGGCCAAGAGAACGATGAACAGCGGAATGAGATCGTCGCCCATCCCCCTGACGTGCTGCTGACGAACTATGTGATGCTAGAACTGATTTTGACCAGAGTTTACGAGAAGCAACTTGTCAAAGCAGGGCAAGGCTTGCGCTTCTTGGTGCTGGACGAGTTGCATACTTACCGTGGACGACAAGGAGCGGATGTCGCTTTGCTTGTCCGGCGCGCTAGGGAGTTTTTCGGCGCTAAACAGCTCCAGGTCATTGGCACGTCCGCAACACTCGCAGGACCGGGTACATACGATCAACAGCAGGCCGAGGTTGCCGAAGTCGCCAGCGTTCTATTCGGGGGCGTGGTAGCGCCTTCTGACGTCATCGGGGAGACACTGCGACGCACGACTCCTGAAGAAACTCTCACTGATCCTGCTTTTCTCACCACACTTAAAACCAGACTAGAAGACCCAACCATCACATCACCTACCGGCTACCATGCTTTTATCGCAGATCCGTTGTCTTGCTGGATCGAAGGCTCCTTTGGAGTTTTTCGTGACGTGGTATCCGATCGACTCCGGCGACGCAGGCCTCGTCGCCTCACTGGCAAGGATGGTGCTGCCGCAGAACTCAGCCGTACGGTTGGCATCTCTGAACAACGTGCTCAACAGGCGATCGAGGAAGCGCTTTTGGCCGGCTAACGCACCAGTAGGTCCGCCATTGACGAGAGGTTTCAGCACACTCGCCCACCCCTCACGGGCTGCACTTTCCCGAAATACCTGTCTAATACGCTCGCGACCTACCTCGGTCCTCATTGTAGCTAGCTTGACCGCTGCCCGATACCAACCGGGCAGCGGGCGCACGCTTCCTAGCGCATTAGGCGGGATGCGTACCTGCCTCATAACATCGACGAAGGCGTCGGGCCAGTCTTGGAGAAGCCGTACGGCGCTAGTAAGAACGATGGCTCGGCTGCGCACGTCCAGCACCTCAAAAGTGCCAGCCGGCAATGTTGCGAGCCGCAGCTCCAAAGAATCCGTCGGCAGAAGTAGAGACCTCAATGCTTTACCATATGATGAGCTTCCGCAGAGCACCCGCATGAGTTTGTGGAGCACCGAAAAGTAACTGAGACACCTCTCGTTCCGAACCAACTCGTGATGTGTCTTTTGGATTTCTCCTGCCACGCAACTTGGTACGTGCGGTTCTACGCGTTCGGTCAGTTTGTTGTCACAGGCGTAGCACTTCAGAATTGCCTGTCTTGGATCACGCTCGTAAGTACCGAAAAATCGGGTAGAGTCTTGAATCGGCCTTCCACAGTGTGGACAACCCTCGCGCAGCAAACACCTATGGACGAGACAGCAGGTATACAGAGCGACCGTCCAGCTTAGGCGAAGGTAACCGCCCTCACGCAAGCAATCTGGGCAATACTGCCCCCCAGCATGCCTCGTTGCCGAGTCGATCCGCAGGCGCCAAGGGTGCAAAACTTCATAGGGCCAAAGCAGGCCGGGGCCAGAACCGAATAGCCCGCGAAGACTGCAAGGCAGAGTGCGCTCGACTGAATCCGCCTTTGCGCCAGTCACATCGATCAGCGCTTCAATGAGAGGGTCATTCAGCCGCTTGGAGTCTACGAGCTCAATACGCGAACGGTCGAGCCACCGACATAGATCTTTGGCCGATGTCACGTTCTCGAATGCAATCCACAAAAGCCAAGCCGAGAATATCTGGTCCGTTCGAGGCGGTGGGTGCACTGGCAAGATACCCAGATCGAGATCAGCTAAGTTACATCCTGAGCTAGATACCCTCAACATGAACTCCCAAACCATACATCGCTTTGTACCAGTAGGCAAAAGCGATGTTCAGTAGGTTTTAGCGATGTTGTTCACAGTTTTTGCCAATAATTCCCGTACTCTCGGCTTGTTCGTGCGCGTGATAGCTGGAGCGCACGAGTGGACCGCTTTCGACGTGCTTAAATCCCATCCTCAACGCTTCTTGCTTCATGAAGTGGAATTCGTCGGGCCTGTAATAGCGCGCGATGGGCAGGTGGTCCTTCGACGGGCGCAGGTACTGGCCAATGGTGAGGATATCTACTTTCTCCGCCGCGAGATCACGCAGGACTTCGAGAATTTCGTCCATGTCTTCGCCGAGTCCGACCATGATGCCGGTTTTGCTGACCGTTCCCGGCGAAAAGCGTTTCACGTTGCCGAGCAATCGGAGCGTGCGTTCATAGCGCGAACCCGATCGCGCAACGCGGTAGAGGCGCGGCACCGTTTCGGTATTGTGATCGAGGATGTCGGGCTTTGCGGCGAGAACAATCTTCAGACACTCTTCCAGGCCCTGAAAATCGGGTATGAGCACCTCGACGTGGCAATCGGGCTTAACCGCGCGGATCTCGCGAATCGTATCGGCAAAGACTCTCGCTCCTCCGAAGTTGTCGTCGTCGCGATTGACGCTGGTGACAACGACGAATTTCAGTCCGAGGCGCGCGACTGCCTCGGCCACCCGGCGCGGCTCGTCATAGTCGATCGCGAGCGGCCTGCCTTTCGGGACAGCACAGAATCCGCAGCGCCTCGTGCAAAGATCACCCAGCAGCATGAAGGTCGCGGTCTTGTGATTCCAGCACTCGCCGATGTTCGGGCACTGTGCCGATTCACAGACTGTGTGCAATTCGAGGCCGCGCGCGAGCTTCTTCAACTCGTGATAGTTCTCGCCCATCGGTGGATGGGCCTTCAACCACGCTGGCTTGGGCGCGCGTCTCACAGGGGCGAGTTCGATATTGATGAGATCAGTAGACATGAACTCTTATCATTTTACGATGTCTGGGCTCCGCGGCAAGACTTACTACCCGACCGGTCTGCCGTTTACCTTCGCGAGCCCGGCTTCGAGCTGCTGCAGCAAAGGCGCGTCCGAAGTCGTCAGCCCTCCCTTTGCCATTGCACGCCACAAGTAGGCCCCCGTGCGCCACGACTGACGATCATAGACGGCGAGAATATCCTCCGAAGGCCGGCTCTCCACGGCTACGATCATGTCCGCGTCTTGTGGCCGATAGACGATCATGTAGTGACCCGACTTCTGAAGTGCGTCCTGCACTCTGTTGAGCGCCTGGCGGTCTTCCGGAAGCAGGTTCGCCGAGAACTGTGGGCCGTCATAGCTGGTGACGTAAACGAAACGCGCGTTGCGAAATGGAGACAGGACTCCCCAACTGTTCTGCGCAAGGAGCGTCGCCGGAAGCATAACGAACAACGCGGCAACAATCAAAAACCGCCTCATAGCAAATACCTCATACGCTGTGGATGACGCTCGATGCCTTTTGGTCGCGGCTGTACGGGGCGCGCTTCGAAGAATGTTTGAGTCCTGGCGACCGCCCGCGCATCAAATTGTTATCTGGAGTTGGAAGACCGTTTTGAGCAGGTTCCGCCGGGTTAGTTCAACGACATTCCTCTTGAGCGTCAAATCTTTCCCGCCAGAAATCAGAAACAACAGGTAACAAACAGTGGAACAAGGAACAGTTAAGTGGTTTAACGATGCAAAGGGATTCGGCTTCATCAGTCGTGAAAACGGGCCGGATGTTTTCGTGCATTTCTCGGCGGTCCAGTCGAATGGATTCCGCAGCTTGCAGGAAGGCCAGGCCGTGCAGTTTGACGTGGTCAAGGGACCCAAGGGCCTGCAGGCGGAAAACGTCCAGGTGCTGTAAGTCAGTGTAGGCGCCGCAGATTCCTTAGCAGCCCGGGGCAAACCCAGCTCCGGGCTTTTTTGTGTCTGGGCCGTTCAGAGCGTATGCAAGTACGCAATCACTTCCTGGATCTGCGCCTGCGTGAGCACGCGACTGTAAGCCGGCATCTTGTTGTGGCCGACTTCGATGATGTCCTCGACGCGGTCGTCGTTGGCCGGAGCGCCGGTTTTCAGGTACGGCTTCTTGAATATCCCCTGCAGGCTCGGCCCTTTGTAAACGTGGCCTGAGTAAGCAGCGTGGCAGGTGGCGCACTGGTGGTCGAAGATATGGTGCCCGGCGGCCTGGGGCGGATCGAGTCCGAGTTCAGCGTCAGTTCTAAGGCGCTCGGGCGGATCGCAGGCCGTCGCCAGCGCCAGCGTGACGATAGTCAGGATGAGAGCAAGCTTTCTAGTCATCATGCGTCCAGCGGTAATATTATTGAGTCAGAGGAGTTATTGGAAGAGGCAGCACGATGATTGCATTGAAGCGCGCCTACGCAAAACCTTCGGCGGCCGACGGCGCTCGCGTTTTGGTGGATCGCCTATGGCCGCGCGGCGTCCGCAAGGACGAAGCCCGGATCAAGCTGTGGCTCAAAGATGTTGCGCCCTCCACCGAGTTGCGCAACTGGTTTCATGCCCGTCCTTCCATGTGGAACGAATTTCGCGACAGGTATCTCAAAGAGCTTGCGATTCCGACGGCGACTGAGGCGCTTGATCAACTGTTCGAATTGAGTGCGAACCGGAAAAAAGTGACGCTCGTTTTCGCCGCCAAGGACGAAGAACACAACAACGCGGTCGTCCTGAAGCAATTGCTCGAAGGCACCAAGAAACCGCCGCACAAGGTAAAGCGCGAACCGGCGGAAGCAGCGCCGATTGCAGCAAAAAGGGGAAGATAGAGCAGGTAGAAGCAGGTATTTAAGTATTAACGTATTTAGGTATTTTTGTCTCGGGAGTAAAACTACCTTAATACTTTAATACCCAAATACCCAAATACGTTTCCCATGGTTCTCCACCCGATCAATCCGCAACCTTGTCCGACGATCCGCTACAATCCGCGGGAGGGCGCACTCCCCGCCTGGACGGCGATTGCCGAGAGGCAAAAGCAGTGTGCGCAATCGTGGTGGCTGATCGCGCAATCGGACCACGCCAGTCTTTCCGGAGACCTGGCCGCGAACTTTCTTTCGCCGCGCTTTCCACGCGTTGACCCCACAATTGCCAAGGCCATTGCGTTGCATGACGCCGGCTGGGCGATGTTTCCGTCTGAAGCGAATCCGGCACTGCCTCCGATGATCTCCGAGGATTTCAAGCCGCGCTCGTTTATCGAATTTCCGCCGCAGGATTTTCTCCTCGCGTGGACCGCATCCATCGAGCGCGCGGAAGCCATATCTCCCGCGGGCGGCATCATGGTCAGCCGGCATTTTGCATCTCTTGCCGAGTTCCGCCTGCGCGAGCAGATGGACGGCGAATCCGGCCAGCGTCTCGTTCGCGAATTCCTCGCCCACGAAGATGCGCGCCAGCAGCGGCTATCGTCGCTCTGCGGCATCACCCGCGCGCAGTCGGACGATCTGCTGAAAGTCCTGCAATTCTGCGATGTGTTGTCTCTGTATCTCTGCTGCGGCGCTTCGGACGAGGTCGAATTCCCGCAGAGGTTCGGCGGCGAAACCGTCCGGCTCAAGCGGATCGAGGACCTCTACATCCTGAGTCCGTCGCCATTCCAGGCCCACGAGGATGCACCGCGAACCATCAGCCTCGGAGTGGCCGCACGGAAGTATCCGGCGGAAGGTACGCTTCAAACCACAACGTTGGCGTTGCTGCTGCAATAGCAGCGCGCGCTATTTTTTCCCTTCTTCGACGATCGCTTCAACGATCTTGTCGATCGTTTCCAGCGCGCGCCTTGAAGTAAGGTTGTGATTGTTCACGATAATCGAAAACGCCACGCGGTCGCCCTTCAGCGTGGTTGCATAGCCCGAGAGCGCGTTTACGTGACCGAGCGATCCGGTCTTGGCCGCTACGCGACCCGCCGCAACGGAGCCCTTGAATCGTTCGCCCAGCGATCCGTCAACGCTGGCGATGGGCAGCGTGCTCTCGTAGAGCTTGCCCCAGGGCTGGGTCGTCGCAAAGGCCAGCAGCTTCACGATCGCGTGCGGCGTAACCAGGTTCTGCCGGGAAAGCCCTGAGCCGTCGAAGAAAACGTATTCGTCGTGCGTGATGCCGGCGCTGTTCAAAAACCCGCGCTCCACTTCCAGTCCGCCCTCGATCGTTCCCGCCGTCCCCTTTTCGCGCCCAAGCAGGCGCAGCATCAATTCCGCATGAAGGTTCTGGCTCACCTTGTTGATGACGCGAAGATCCTGCGAAAGCGGTTGTGACTCGTAGGTCGCCAGCACCATGGACGTATTTCTCAGCGGCGGTTTTTCGTCTCCGCCTCCGGACGAAGCCATGGTGGTGATGCTGAGCGTGTTGAGGTTCGCCAACTCGTTGTGGTGCGCGCGCCCCCGCCCGAAGACCACAACGCCGCGTTTCTCGAGCATTTCGCGGAAGGCCTGCGCCGCGAAGTCGGCCGAGTCCTCGATGGCAAGCGCCTCGTTCGCGCCCGTGTCGTCCGACGGGATGTTGCCCCAGAGCGTCAGGTGATTCGAACCCGGCTCGCGATTGATATAAATTTTGCGCGAACCGGTACCCGGCGGCGTGGTCACTACGCGATTGTCGATGCGGTAGTAATCCGCGTAGGGCACGATGCTGACGAACGCGCGCTCACCCGGACGATCCGCCGGCATGATGCTGACGAAAATCACATTGTCATTGATGGTGAGCGCCGAGACCGGGGCACCCCATTCCCAAATCAGGTCGTCCTGCGCCCAGCCTTCGCCGTAGCGCTCGAACGCATAGTAGGAGTCGTCGGCGACAACGTCGCCGTCGATGAACTTGACGCCCTTCTGCACGACCTGATCGGCCAACCCTTCAAGCGCGGCCAGTGGAGGCAGCTTGCGCTCGGTCCTCTGGTCGTAAGGCAGCACGCGGCCCGACAGGTTCGGATCGCCGCGTCCGATCAGTACCAGGTCCCCGCTGAGGCGTCCATATTTGTCGAGCGTTGCCGTGCTTTCGACCGTGGTATGGAACTTGTAGTCCGGCCCGATCAGCGCCGACACCGCTGCCGTCGTAAACAGCTTTGTGTTCGAGGCGGGCGTGAACAGCTTCTCGGCGTTCTGCTCGTAGAGAACTTTGCCGGTCGAGAGCGATACGACGTCGATGCCCCACATGCCGCGCGCTATGTCGGGCTCGGCGAGAATCTTCTCGACTTGGGCCGCAAGCGTCTTCTCTGACCTTGCAGTCTGGACGCCAGCCTGCGTCGCTTTGTCGCCCGCAACGGCCACCTGCGCCGCCAGAAGCAACACGATGAATCCGCGAATAAGGAATTTCGAGCGCATAAGGCGTGAGTACAACTGGCAGGGATTTTACCACTGAATCAATAGCACATCAGGGAATATCTAGCGACGTCGGCGAAAAGGAAATGCAGAGGTACGCAGAGGTTACGCCGAGGGCACAGAGGAAGCTGTGGTAGGAGGAGAAGCGGGGCCCGCCGGACTGGAGTCCGGCGCTACGAAAATCGGCACCCGCAGTAGCTGACGAGAACTGGATGAAAACCTATTGCGCTGACTCGCTCGTGCTCTGCTTGTTTTCGCCGTTGTCATGCCCCTTCGGCGACTGATCCAGCTTCGCCTGCTGGTCGGGGGTCAGCAGCGGACGAATCTGCGCGAGGCTGTTCTCTCGAATCTCTTTTGCCTTGGCTTTCTTATCATCCTGCGACAGCGACGAATCCGATTTCAGCGCCTTCAGTTTTCGGGACTTATCCGCCAGCAGAGGTTGGATCTTGGTTTTCTGGTCGTCGCTCAGGCCCAATTGCCTTGCCAGGACCTCGATTGCGTCGCCCCTAGACTGGCCCGGGTGCTGTACGTCAATCGGGCTGACCGGTCCACCCGATTTGCTGCCCGCAAATGAGTGTTCAAGGTCCCACTGTTGATCTTTGCTCAATAGCGGGCGGATCTGCTTGAGCGCGTCGTTCCAGGCTGCCTGTTCCGGAACTAGAACTATGCCACTGCTGGACGAAGGCATCGTCGGCATGGGAGCAAGCTCCGATGCATAATGTCCTGGCCTCGTCGAGGGAACTAATACCGGCCTAAGTGACTCATCTGCCCTAGATGTCCGCTCGTACGCGCTTCCCGCCACCGAGGAACTGGGCAGTTTAAGGGATTCCTTCCGCAAAATAGCTTCGACCTTGGTTCTCTGGTCGTCAGTAAGACTCAGGTTCCGGTTCAGAAGGTATAACTTTGAGGCAACCCACAGGTCTCCTTGCGACTCTTTTGTTGATTTCCCTTCCTGGGCAAGCTTGCGTTCGTGCTGGCCTTCTAGCGCCTCAATGATCTTGTCCTGGCCGCCTCGATCCAGAACGCTCTGTTGATCGGCATTCAAGAGCGGGTGTATCTGAGCGAAGGTGTTTTCGTAAATCTGGCGGAGTTTCGCCGTCTTGTCCTCCGGCGTGAGCTTTCGATCACGTTCCAGCACTTGGATCTGCTTGGTTTGATCTTTCAGGTAGGGTTTAACTTTCGCCTGCTGCTCCGTCGTCAGGTCTAACATCTGGGACATTATTTCCACGGGTGAGTTGGGCTTGAGCGATGCGGTGGCGAGTCCGTGGACGACGTGGTAATTCTGCTGCATCGTGTCGAGCTTCTTCTGCTGATCGGCATTCAGGAGCGGGCGCATGTGACGGTAAAAGTTGTCGTTAAGTTCGACCGCCTTCTGTGGGGTGACCGGGTGTTCGTGCTCCCTAAGCGCCTCTTTGTCTCTGCCCTCACACAGGGGCCTGACTTTTACCTGTTGTTCGTCCGTCAATTTCAAATACCGGGACATGACTTCGAGGCAGGTCCCTACCTTGAACGGTCCATGATGCTGGATCTGGTCAACCTTACTGGAGTTCGTGTCTCCGGCGAAGGCGAACAGGGTACAGAACAGAAAGGCGATCAGCGCCAGGCAGCGTAGCTTCATTGGGACTCTCAATTCTTGCTGGATTCTCAAGGCAGTCCAGAGTACGACAAAGCAGGTCTGGACGAAAAGTGAAAAGAATGAGCGGTGTGGAGGCACGACTGCGCCTCGCTACCTGGGGGTGGTGGAGGTCGGCAGCGTGGTGGTGCGAACGAAATACATGGGTCCTTCGCCTGCGGCTCAGGATGACTCGCTCTGGGCGGCAGTGGTGGACTGTCGCTTTATCTTACGCGGCGCTGACCTTGATCTTCCCCGGCTTTGTCGAGCGCGGCTTCTTCCGGATGACGATTTCGATGTCGTAGTTCAGGGCGATGAGAAAGTCCATGAGTCGCGCGACTGAAAAGCCATTGAGTTTGTAGTTCTTCAAAGCCGAGACCTTCGGTTGATTCACACCGAGACGCTTGGCAGCATCTTTCTGCGAAAGCCGCATACTTGCGAGTGCCTTGTTCAGTGTAATGGCAAGCCGCACCTTGGTCTGGCGCTCTTCAGCATTCGGGAAGCCCAGGTCCGCAAATACGTTCCCTGACCCCTCCCAGAAATCAATTCCATCAACCGTTCCGACTTTATTCATCTTCGCCATATCGTTCCTTATAGTTCACTTCAGCCGCCTTGAGCCGCTGATGCACGAGCGCGACATCGGTCCGCGCAGTTTTGATCCCGATCGTGGACTTCTTCTGAAATACGTGCAGCACGTAAACGGCGCGCTTAAAGCGCACAGTGTAAACCGCGCGGTATGCGTTCCCCTCGTAACGTTCAACGAGTTCGAGAACACCCGAGCCTTCGCCCCTCCATTGCTTGGCGCTCGGATGCTTGCCCCCGAACTGCGCTATCCCAAGAGCGTAACCAAACTCATCCTTAACGTGCTCAGGAAACTCCTGAAAGCTCTCGTAGGACGAAGACGTCCAAATTAGCGGCTTTTCACCTTCTGCCGGTATACGATTCATTTATCCCACTTCTAGGATATTTAGTCAACGACTTTACCGGACCAGAGTACCCCGGCGGACCGGGACTTCGTCATTGGCGGAAGAAATGTTCTAAAAATGGAACAGACCAGCGGCGAGGGCAGGCTGCCCTCGCGACAGCCGTCGGGACGACGGCGCTACGAAATCAGCTCAGCCCTTGCGCATCGAGCTGAGCGATCCGACGGAGCGCTCTGGCTTGCCGCGGTGGTCTTCGCCGTGCATTTCGATGACCCTGCACATTTCGTGGAGGCGTGAACGCATGCGCTCGCCGATGCGATCGCCCAGGCTCTCGGGACGCGCCGCACGCTTTGCCGCCTTTGCAGCCGAATCGCCGCTCTCGGCCGCGCCAGCCGGAGGGTTGTCGGGGTAGTTGGTGGTGATGATTGTCGTGAGCCGGTTGTTGTAGCGCGAGTTGAGGATCAAGGCTACCGTGTCCCACACCCACTCGCTGGGGCGTACGGCGCCCAGTTCGTCCAGCACCAGCACTTCGGCGTTAAACACCGGCCGCAGGATATCCGACTCGGTTTCCTGAACGGATGGATTGTAGGAATTCTGGATCTGCTTCAGCAGCTCGCGATAATCCGAGAACAGGCAACGGACACGCTTGCGGATGAGTTGCTTGATGATGGCGACCGCGAGGTGCGTTTTACCGACACCGACGTCGCCCACGATCAGCAGGCCTTCGCGCACCGCAGGATAGTTCTCGGCAAAGGCTTCTGCCGTCTGCTTGGCCTTGGCCAGCGATCCCGCGGGCGCGTCGGGCGGATAGTACCGCGCGAAACTGCGGTCGAAATAACGCAGCGGGATTTGGGCCGCCTCGAGCAGGCGAGCGGAGTCCTGCTCCAACTGGCAGTCGCAGCGGGTGGCGCGGGTAATGGTGCGTCCGCGCTCGGTGCGCTCAATGTATTTGAAGCCGGTGTCGTCGCAGACCGGACAATTTGCCATGGCTAAACCTTGAAGAGAGTGGTTAGTGGCTGGTGGCTAGTAAAATCCGAGACTCGCCACGAACCCCGATCCTCTCTTCCGAGACTACGCTGCCGCTTGCGCGGAATCCAGCTTGAATTGTGCAATGTTGTGCGACTCTGGCGCAAGGACAGTCAGACAACGGAATTCATTTTGACGCGAAACAACGCTGCAACCAGCGACTCACCCTAACACTCTAATAGGCGTCGGCTGATGGTTGGCGGCGCGTGGCTAATAGCGACAGAGACTCGCCACTAATCACTCGCCACTCTCTTTCTCGCTGTTCGCTAGCGATCCCACAGATTTAATTAGGAGTAGTGACACAATGCTCATCGACGGTAATCGAGAGTTTCCCGGCCTGGAAGAGGGCTGGACGAAAGACATACGGTGGCACGGCATCGTTCGGCCGTACTCGCCGGAAGACGTGCGCCGCCTGCGCGGCACGATCCATGTGGAGCACACGCTGGCCCGCATGGGCGCGGAGCGGTTGTGGTACCTGGTCAAGAACGAGCCTTATGTTCACGCGTTGGGCGCGATGACGGGCAATCAGGCGATACAGCAAGTCCGGGGCGGATTGAAGGCGATCTATGTCAGCGGCTGGCAGGTTGCTGCCGACGCTAACGGCGCGGGACAGGTCTATCCCGATCAGAGCCTTTATCCGGCCGATAGCGTTCCGGCCCTTGTGCGCCGCATCAACAACGCGCTGATGCGTGCCGACCAGATCCATCATTCGGAAGGCAAAAACGGAATTTACTGGTTCGCGCCGCTCGTGGCTGATGCCGAGGCAGGTTTCGGCGGCGTGCTCAATGCCTTCGAACTGACGAAGAATTTGATCGAAGCGGGCGCGGCCGCAGTCCACTTTGAAGACCAGTTGTCGTCGGCGAAGAAGTGCGGCCACATGGGCGGCAAGGTGCTCGTGCCTACCATGGAAGCGGTGCAGAAACTGGTGGCGGCCAGACTCGCCGCCGACGTGTGCGGCGTGCCGACGCTGATCGTCGCGCGCACCGACGCCATGAGCGCACACCTGATCACCAGCGACGTCGATCCGCACGACGGCGACTTCATCATTCGCGGACCGCGCACTTTCGAGGGCTTCTATCGCGTTCGCGCCGGCATCGACATCGCTATTGCCCGCGCGCTCGCCTATGCACCCTACGCCGACATGTTGTGGTGCGAGACCAGCGAACCGGACCTGGACGACGCGAAGAAGTTTGCCGAGAGCGTCCACGCGAAATTCCCCGAAAAGCTGCTTGCCTACAACTGCTCGCCGTCCTTCAACTGGAAGAAGAAGCTCGACGACAAGGACATCGCGCGGTTCATCCCCGCGCTGGGCGAGATGGGATACAAGTTCCAGTTCATCACGCTCGCGGGATTCCACTCGCTGAACCTGTCGATGTTCGAACTGGCGCGCGGTTACAAGGACGCAGGCATGTCCGCCTACTCGCGCTTGCAGGAGAAGGAATTCACCCGCGAGAAGGAGTTCGGTTACGAAGCGATCAAGCATCAGCGCTTCGTGGGCGCCGGCTATTTCGACGACATCACGCAACTGATCACCAGCGGCACGGCTTCGACGCTCGCGCTGGAAGGCTCCACCGAAGAGGAGCAGTTCACGGCCGATGCAGCCCGAGCGGCAATGGCCGGGGGCAAGCAAGACGAGGCTCTGGCGACACAGAAGAGTTCCGACGCAGCGTAGAAAACAGGGGCTAGTGGCGAGTGGTTAGTGGCTAGTAGAAGCGAGAGACTCGCCACTAGCCACTCGCCACTTTTCCCGCGTTTGAGAACTATTCCTCTCCGCATTACACTGAGTCGCATGAAGGCAGAAGTCTTGATGGTGCCTGGACTGTGGAATTCGGGCCCGGAGAATTGGCATACGCTGTGGCAGTCCGAGCATATGGAATACCGGCGCGTGATGCAGCGCGACTGGGAGCATCCGGTGTGCAAGGAGTGGGTCCGGACTCTGGACGAATACGTGAGCGCCGCGTCCGACGACGACGGTGTCGATGGCGTGGTGCTGGTGGCCCACAGCCTGGGGTGCGCGACGGTGGCCCATTGGGCGGCGCAATATGCAATCCGGGTCGGAGCAGAGCGCATCGATGACCGGCGCAAACCGGCGATGGTTCTGGGCGCGCTGCTGGTGGGTCCGAGCGACGTCGAGGCTCCGAACCATCCGACAGAGGCTGTGGGATTCGATCCCATGCCGATGGCACGGCTTCCCTTTCGCAGCATCGTGGTTGCCAGTTCGAACGATCCCTACGTGACCATTGAGCGGGCCGAGGCGTTCGCGAATGCCTGGGGCAGCAAGTTCGTGCCGATCGGCGAGGCCGGACAAATCAATGCCGACTCCGGCTACGGCCCGTGGGAAGCGGGGAAACAGTACCTACAAGAATTGGTCGGATAAAGAGAATCGGTATTAGGTATTGGGCTGTTAGGTCCTGAGTTCTAAAAGCCAAAGACCTAACTAATACCCAATGCCTAATACCTTATTCGTTATGCTGCTGGACTCGCCGCTTCCGCCTTCAGTGGGACGACCTGGTCTGACGACGTTTTCTCCGCTGCTGGCGCGGTTTTCTCTGCTTCGAACGTCATCTTCTCCGCCACCGTCTTGTGGGTTTTCTCCGGGAGCGGCGCTTTCGTTTGTCGGACGGGCACTTGTGTTTCTTTCGTCACCGGACCGGTCGAGGCCTCATTCGCAGTGCCCACGGAGTGCGCCTTGGCTGACGCTCTCATGCGTTTTGGCGTGGCCTTTGCCTTTGCCTTTGGCTTTGGCTTTGGCTTTCTCTTTCTCTTTGGCTCTACCTTTGACTCCGGATTTGGCTCCGCCTTGGCCTTAGGGCGCGCCGCCTTTTTTGAGGACGTTACGGCACGGGTCGCCTCAGTCAGTTCCGCGAAGCTGGCGGTGAGGAACTTGTCGAGAAGCTCCAGATCGGGTATTGCACCGGCATCCCCCGAAAATCCGAAAAACACTTTGTCGTGATAGCTGAGAACGGCGCAGTTCATGCCCATTTCGCCGCCGATCGGCACATAAGGATAGCAGGAGAGCACCTTGTGGCCGAGCAAATACAGCGGAACTTTCGGCCCAGGCACGTTGGTGCAAATCGTGTTGCAGACGTTGAGCGGCAGGGCGCTTAACACCGGCAGCAGCATTGCCTGGAGTGGTGTTGGGATTGTCTCGATGGTAGTGCCTAACAAGGAAATGACTTCTGCAACGCGAGCTTTTCTGGCTCGCGCCACGGCGACGCGAACGGCGTCCACCAGTTCCCTCATGTCGGGAATGTCGAGCGGAATATTGACGGCAAGGAACGTGATGCGATTCCCAAGGTCGGTGACTTCCAAGTTGGGGCGCAGATTGACCGGAACCACCACGCGCACAACTCGCCCTTCAAGATTCTGGCCGTGCAGTTCGGCATAACGGCGAACCGCCGACGCGAACACCGCGAGGACGATGTCGTTGATTGTGGCGTCGCAAGCGTTCTTGACGGCTTTCATTTCTTCGAGAGAGATCTCGGCCCAGTTGAACAGTTGCGGGCCTTGACAGACTACGTTAAAGGGCAGCCGGTCGGTGGGCGAGGCGAACTCATAAATCATTCGGGTGAAATCGTCGATAGGCGAAATTGCCATATCGCCATCCTGCGTTGGTTCCGCCTGAGGATCGGGCGCGGGTGGGCGCAACTGGTTGGCGATCACGGTACGCGCCATTTCCATCAAATCAGTTTCGATAACAAGCGCACGTTCCACCGAAGTGAGAAAGGCGTTGACCAGGCTCTCCGTGAGCGATGGAGTGTGCAGAGGCGGCGCCTGGAATCGCTCCTTATGTTTGGGTATTGGCGGAGCAACAGGACTCGGATCGAGAATCGTGTTCATTATGCCTACGCCGGAAATTCCATCGGCCAGGCAGTGATGCAGGCGGATCACCAAGCCAGTGCGCTTGCCCTTGAGTCCATGGACAAGCGTGAGATCCCAGAGCGGCCGGTCGCGGCGCAAATTCACGCTGAGGATCTCGCCTACGACGGCCTTGAACTCGGCCTCAGTGCCGTGTTTCAGGGTCATCTCGCATACATGGTTGCGGACGTCGAAGTCCGGATCGAATTCCCATGTGGGAAGGCCGATGTCGAACGGCGGCCAAACTATGCGCTGAAGATACCGCGGAATGAGCGGGAGCTTCGATTCAATGTAGTTGGTGAAAGGTTCGAGAGCGATGGAGCCCTCGAAGGCGCAGGTGGCCGCGATGCTTAGCGGAGCGCCCTCTCGTTCGAGATACAGAAAGAGAGCGTCTCCGGAAGAGAGCGGATTCGGGCGAAGATCCGGCATACGATGACCTTCCTTTTTTTTAAGGGCGATTGCGCCCTAATTTTTCGTGCGACGTGACCCAGTCACCGTGCAAAATGGCCGAGGCGAGAGATGTCTCACCGGCAAGAACGAGCGCGGCACAGACCTCCGCGAACTTGTTCGCCTTTCCCTTGCCGTAGCAACCGAGTGTCTCCAGGCACTCCTTCTGTGTTGCCAAACCCGTGCCGCCACCATAAGTCGCGACGATCAGCGAGGGCAGCGTGACCGACCAGTAGAAATCGCCGTTGTCGAGGTGGTCCGTGTACGTGATTGCGGCATGTGACTCGGCAATGTTCGCGACGTCCTGCCCGGTGGCGATGAATAGCGCCGCGAGTCCGTTTGCGGCATGGGCGCCGTTGTTCGCCGAACCTGACATAAACGCGCCGACCATTTGCGTTTCCCGCATTCGCGCCAGATCCAGAGTGTCGATGTGCATCACCTGCTGAAGCAGCTCGCGGCGAAGCACCGCCTCGGCAACAACGCGCTTACCGCGGGTCGAAAGCATGTTCATCTGCGAGTGCTTCTTGTCGGTGTCGATGTTCCCGGTGAGGAAATACTTTGGATGGCCGGGATGATTATGCTTGATCCACTCACACGCTACATACGTTGCCTTGCTCACCATGTTCTGTCCGGCGGCGTCTCCCGTGCTGTAGTTGAAACGGAGATAGCGAATAGGACCGACCGCGAATTGCTGGATGAGCAGCAGCTTTCCGACGCGCGTTGTTGACTCGGCGGCTTTCTTGATTTCCGCAAAATGTTCTCCCACCCAGAGGCCGAACTCGCGCGCTTTCAGCGCATCGCCAAGAATGAATACTGGCGCTCGCTGCATTTTGTCTTCGATCACGGTGGTCTTCACGCCGCCGCACTCGGCTAGCAGACGCATGCCACGGTTGTAACTGGAAATCAGCGTGCCCTCGGTCGTGGCGAGAGGAACGTAGAAATCGCCGCGCGCGTGCTCGCCACAGATTCTCAATGGCCCTGCGAGGCCGATGGGAACCTGCGCAACGCCAGTGAAGTTCTCGATGTTGCCGGGAAGAATACCTGGATCGAACGAGTAATGCGCCACATGCGAGAGATCGGCGCCGGTCACTTTACGAACAAAGGCTCGCCGCTCCGCTGCGCTCTCCTTTGTGTAATCATTTTCACTATTCCGCGGGACACGAACTCTTTCCTGGGCCAGGCCGCTGGTCATTGGGTTTCCTCGAGTTTTTCCGCGCCAGTGCGGGAGCGCTGGACGCGCACTTCTGCCAAAGCATCATAGACCCAAATCGAAACTGGCGTTGGAGACATGCAAACTAAATCACACTGCAAGTACCGATTTGGCACGGCCTCAAGCGGTATGCGCCAACCTGCGCCACGCTTTATGTCGTGGCGATGAAGGGCGCGGCAGGTAGTACAACCAGTAGTACAACCAAGAGTAGCGGAGCACCTTTGCCGCATCTAAGAAGCTGCGCTCATCCTCCGATGCGTGCGACCCCAGGGACATCTCAAGCAAGAAGGCTAGATGCAAGGTAACAGCAGCCAGTTCGATTTTGACTTTATCGTAGTCGGCTCCGGCTTCGGCGGCAGCGTGACTGCCCACCGGTTGGTCGAGAAGGGCTATCGCGTCGCGGTGATGGAAATGGGACGCCGCTGGACGCCCGAGAATCTGCCGGCAACCAATTGGCTGATCCATCGCTGGTTCTGGCGTCCCAATCTCGCGCTGCGCGGGTTCTTCAACATGCGTTTCTTCAAGCATGTGACTATCCTGCACGGTTGCGCCGTCGGCGGCGGGTCGATTACGTATGCTACGACGTTGCTGCGCCCGCCCGACAAAGTCTGGGACATGGGATCGTGGGCGGGACTCGCCGATTGGAAGGCCGAGATGCCGCGCCACTATGACGCTGCATCGCGAATGCTCGGCATTGTCCAGAACAAGATACTCGGACCCGCCGACCGCCTGCTGCAGAAAGCCGCTGAATCGTTCGGCGCCGGCAGCACCTTCTACAAAACGAATGTCGGAATCTTCCAGGCTCCCGAGGGCGAACCGGGCGGCAAGACTTTTCCCGATCCATTCTTCGGCGGCGAAGGCCCCGAGCGAACCACGTGCATAGCCTGTGGTGGCTGCATGATAGGCTGCCGCCACGGCGCCAAGAACACGCTGGATCTCAACTATCTCTACCTCGCCGAGAAGCACGGCGCGCGTGTGTTTCCCGAGACAAAGGTGGTGGACGTCAAACCATTGAACGGCGCGAACGATGGCAGCGAGGGATACGAAGTTCACACGGTGAAGTCCATCGCCTGGTTGCGGCGCGATCCACGGCGGTTCACTTGCCGCGGCGTTGTGTTTGCCGCGTCTTCGCTGGGTACGACAGAACTTCTCTTCAAGCTGAAAGAAAAGGGCTCGCTGCCTGCCATCAGCGAACAGCTTGGAAAGCGCGTTCGCACGAATTCCGAATCGCTGATCGGCGTGCGCATACCGCGCTCTCGCGACGATCTGTCGAAGGGCGTCGCGATCGGCTCCGGAATCTACATTGACGAACACACGCACATCGAGGCCGTGCGCTATCCCGGCGGATCGGACGTGATGAGTTTTCTCGCTACGACGCTGACCGGCGGACGCCCCGGCACGTCTCGTGTCTGGCTCTGGATGAAGAATCTCGCGCTCTCGCTGCTGCGCCATCCGTTCAAGACCGTGCGGCTGCTCGAACCGTTTGGCTGGGCGCGCGAATGTATCATCCTGCTCTGCATGCAGGCACTCGACGGCCACATCGACATGGCGTGGGGGCGTTTGTGGTTCTGGCCATTTCGCAAGTTCCTCGTCAGCCGCGGCCAGAAGGTGCCCACGTACATTCCGCTGGCCAACGAGTTCGCGGAAAAATTCGCCCGCCTTACCGGCGGCACCGCCATGAGCATGTTGCCGGAGATTCTGTTTAACGTGCCCGGAACCGCGCATTGCCTGGGCGGTTGCGTGATCGCCGATTCTTCCGCCAACGGCGTCGTGGATTATCGCCATCGCGTTTTCGGCTACAAGAATATGTACGTATGCGACGGCTCGGTGGTCGCGGCCAATCTCGGCGTGAATCCCAGCCTCACGATTACCGCACTCACGGAGCGGGCCATGAGTTTCATCCAGCCCGCGTCCGAAACGAATTGGAACGAAGCCGCGCATGACGCAGCAAACGACGCGGCCAAAGATCGCGGCGAACACGGATCGCTTCGCGAATCAAGCGTGAACCGCCGCGCACATTTTGACTTGCATTGCAGTTGCAGTTCTGCTGGACATTACCGGTTGTTGTGAGCTATTGTTCGAAAACTTCAAAGGAGGGTTTCTCCGGCCATGAAAAAACTTACCGAGGTTGAAGAAGCAAAGGCCCTGTTTCTGGAAGCGATAGACTGGTCCGTGATGAGGTGGCTTAGAGAGAAGAAGAGAGTCCGCAAGACCGCCGACACGGCGAACAACGCGCTCTGGGCTATGCAAAAAGAAGTAAAGACAAAGTGGCCGGAGGATCTCAGGGCCGCCTACAATGCGCTCGTTGAAGGAACTGACGGACGCGCCCGTCAAATCGATCCGGAAATCACACTGTTTGCCAAGCACGTGAAAGACGCCGACGATGAAGCCTGGCGCGCCCACATGCAAGCCGAAGATGTTTTCGACAGGGCCGAGAAAATCCTGAGCACCAGCATGGCGCGAGAAGGATGTCGTGTCACGCTGCATTCCT
Organism: uncultured Acidobacteriota bacterium; assembly: GCA_963777415.1. Taxonomy (GTDB): domain Bacteria; phylum Acidobacteriota; class Terriglobia; order Terriglobales; family Acidobacteriaceae; genus JAEZPW01. The sequence goes on along the minus strand of CAVZQL010000002.1, from coordinate 159,154 downwards.
GGGAGCTTTTCGAGAAGGCAATCACGAAGGCCGAGACCGGCATCCGCGCGACAAAAGCAGCAACAAAATGAAGCGCAAGTCCAAGCGCTGGCTTCGTCTCGCCATCAACCTGTACCCGCCGTTTCTTGGCGCCGGCATCCGGGTCAAACGCTTGGACCCAGGCTGGCGCGCCGTTGATGTCGAGATGAAGCTGCGCTTCTGGAATCGCAATTACGTCGGCACACACTACGGCGGCTCGCTGTACTCCATGGTCGATCCGTTCTTCATGCTGATGCTGATCGAGAACCTCGGCCCCGACTACGTTGTCTGGGACAAGGCGGCCACGATCCGCTTCAAAAAGCCGGGGCGTGGAAAAGTGTCCGCGGCATTTCGATTGTCCGATGAACAACTCGATCAGATCAGGCAAGACGCCGCGCTCCAGAGCAAGTTGGAGCCGACGTTCACGGTGGAAGTAAGAGACGAGTCGGGCGAAGTTGTCGCTGAAGTGGAAAAGGTCGTCTATATCCGCCTTCGCGCAGTGAGGGAAAAGGCGATTGCATAGCTTGCGTGAGTTAGCGGTGGGTGCCCCGTTCAAGCCCGGTGTTGGCTTGAGCGGGGTCTGCAACATTGCGCGCCAGTTCGGCGCCCATGCGCGCTTCGATTACTTCGGCGATGCGCCTGATAGCTTGAACGCTCTGCGGCGCAAGATTTCCGAACAACTGGAAGTCGTGATTCATGTCGGGCCATGATTCGAGGACGACGTCAGCGCCCTGGCTCCGGGCGCGATCGGCAAACGCCTGTATGCTGTCGAAGAGTATCTCGGCCAGTCCGGCCTGTATGTAGATCGGCGGCAGTCCACTAAGCTCCGCGAACACTGGGGAGACCAGTGGATCCTGGCGCTGGTCGGGGCGGCAGAACCAGTCGGCCCACTTGATCAGCATGTCGCGCTGAATCCAGTCGAAGTCTTCATTCGCAACGATGCTGGCCCGCCCACCCTGCTCGACCGGAGTCACGAAGTCGGTTGCCGGCGAGAGGGCGACGGCGAGCGCGGGCGCGGGCAGCCCCTGATCGCGCAGCGCGAGCAGCAGGGCCAGGGCCAGATTGCCTCCGGCTGAATCGCCGGCCACCACCAATCTGCCCGGGTTGACACCCTGCTGATCCAGCAGCCATCGATAGGCCGCGAGCGCCTCTTGAAGTTGCGACGGGAACCGGTGCTCGGGCGAGAGTCCGTAGTCGAGCGCGAACGTTCGCGACCTTGCCGCCAGCGTGACGGACGCGATCAGGTTGTCGTATTCCTTCGGATTAAACGAGTATCCTCCGCCGTGAAAATAAAGCATCGTGAGGCGAGATTCGGTCCCGATGGGAACGAACCAGCTTCCGCGAACGCTGGAATCCGGCGAAGGCGTGATGCTGACTCGCGAAAGCTCTGGAAAGTTGATTACGACCGAATCCAGATAGCGTCTCGCCTCGTTCACATCCATCGCGAACGCGGCCGCCAGATTTTTTTTCAGAGCTTCCGTTTCGATTTCGAAGGCCCAGTTCCATGTGGGCCGGCGGGGTCCCTTAGTTATGCGGCGAAAGCAGGTCTTGAGAGCGGAAAGGCAGACAAGTGCCGTGCTCCGTATCCAGTACCGGGCTGGGCCGTTGAACTGAAGTCTTGCAGCCATGCAGTACAGGCGAGTGTAGCAATCTTCTGGAAAGAATTCTGCGCCGGACATCGGTGACCGGCGCATATTCTTCCGTTTTCGTTACTTATTCGACAAAGCTGGTCCGCCGAAACGGTAGATCAGACCAAAGCCGAAGCGGACGTTGTTCTGGCGGTCACCAAACAGGGGCGTGCGAATGTAGTCAAGCGCTACGCGAACACCGATTGGCTTGCTGAGATTGATGTCCATTCCGGCGCCAACACCGTAGCCCATATTAGTCGCATCCTGAGTCAAAGCCTTGTTTATCGTGGCCTGTGGAATCGACGCCAGAACCAAGTTAAGGGTGCTGGAGGTCACGCCCGGCGGCAGTTGCGTTGCCGTAATTGCGGTGGCGTTGCCAGTGGCCTTGCCGTGGAAGGCTCCGAGGAACGGGCGGAAAAACGGTGTCACCCACTTGGTTTTGCGGATCTGGAACTGCGTCCCGGCCGCGAATGTCGCCGAACTCGCGTTTACGGGAACGTTTACGGCGATAGCGGGCAATGCCGGTATGAGGGTTGGGAAGGTGGCCGCGAGTTGTCCCTGGGCTGCGAGGGGAAGTTTCTGTAGCAATTGCGTGCCCGTCGCGCCTTGTGCACCCGTCCCATTGAAATTGCTGAAATCAAAACCGAGCGCGAGCCAACTCTTGACATTCCGGCCAAACGACAAGTTGTAGCCGTATTGGCTCATATCAATGCTCTTCGAATAGATGTTGAGATGGGTGTAGCCACCGTACATATCCCATTTCTGGACATCCTCCAGATACTGTTGGGCTACTGCAGGTTGAACAACCATCACGGCAAGCACAACCACTACCAACGCCACAAAACATAGGCGAAAATTCATAACGCCTCCAGAGAGATAGGTTCGGAGACAGGGCAAGGAGGAAGTCTGCTACTTCACGGAAACGCGCACCTCACGGACCCCACCCATTACTGCCTGCTTCGCGCAGCTTACAGCCAAACACATTAATAACGTGAATAGAAAAATAATTTTCTTTGGCGCTTGTTCCATCGCGGGATCAAATCGGCCTTCATGCGCCATGTTCCGCCGCGCGCGTGGCAGATCCGTCTTTTCGCGTGCATCGTGGCCCGCCACGGACGTTTGCGTTTCGGGAAGCATCCAATGAAGCACCTGAGTTTTGGGTGGTCACGAAATGCAACAGAACGTAGTCGAGATCAACGTTATCGCCTCAACCGTCTCGCACCTTCGCGAGTCCTTCGACAGCGGACGAACGCGCCCTCTCGAAGCTCGCCAACGGCAACTCGCCGCACTTGCGCGTTTCATTCGCGAGCGTGAGCGCGAAATGCAGCAAGCGCTCCGCGATGACCTCGGCAAACCCGCGCTCGAATCCTCCGTGGCCGAAATTTCATTTGTCGCCAACGAACTCGCCTTCACACGCAAGCGGTTGCGCTCATGGATGAAACCGGAGCGCGTTCCGACTCCGCTGATTGCCCAGCCCGGACGCAGCCGCATACATCGCGAACCGCTCGGCGTGGTGCTGATCATCGGTCCATGGAACTACCCGATTCAGCTCACGCTTGCGCCGCTGATAGGCGCGATCGCCGCCGGCAACTGTGTCCTGCTCAAGCCGAGCGAACTGGCTCCGGCAACCAGCGCACTGCTTGCCCGCTTCATCCCGCAGTACATGGATAGCGATTGGGTACGGGTGATCGAGGGCGGCCCGTCAGAGGCGGGTGCGCTGCTCGCCGAACGCTTTGATTACATCTTCTACACGGGCGGCAGCGCGGTCGGCAGAATCGTGATGCAGGCCGCGGCGAAGCATCTCACGCCGGTAACGCTGGAGCTGGGTGGCAAGAGTCCGTGCATTGTTGACGAGAATGCGGACATCGCCGTGGCCGCGCGCCGGATCTTGTGGGGCAAGTTTCTGAATGCCGGCCAGTCATGCGTCGCGCCCGACTACGTGCTGGTACACGAAAAGGTCGAGAGCCAACTGCTCGCGCGCATGAAACAAACGGTGCACGACTTTTACGGTGACGACCCGGCGGCGAGCCCGGATTTTGCGCGCATCGTCAACGCCCGCCACTACCGCCGTCTGATGGACCTGCTTCCGGGAAGTGGCGAGGTCCTTGTGGGAGGCAACGGCAACGAAGGCGAGCGCTACTTCGCTCCGACGATCCTGCGCGACGTGCCGCCGCACGCTCCCGTAATGGCCGAAGAAATCTTCGGACCGATTCTCCCCGTGCTCAAAGTGAAGAACATCGACGAGGCAATTGCGTTTGTGAATCAGCGCCCAAAGCCGCTTGCGCTCTATCTGTTCACAAAGGACAAACAAACCCGTGCGCGAGTTCTTGACCGGACAAGTTCCGGCGCGGCGTTGGTGAATCACGCATGCATGCACGTCATCGTGCCGTCGCTTCCCTTCGGCGGCGTCGGAGCCAGCGGCATGGGCGCCTATCACGGCAAAGCTACCTTCGAGACCTTCAGCCACCGCAGGGCGGTACTGCTTAAGCCAGCCGGGCTGGATTTGCCAATTATCTATCCGCCTTACGACAAGAAGAAAGAGAAGTGGCTTCGACGACTGTTGTAGAGCTACTGGATTTGTATTCGAGCGGAAGTGAGTGAGGCAACGGGCGGCTCGGCGGTGAGCGCGTCAAGGCGTTCCCGGATGTCGTTACAAAGCACTGTGACGCAAATACCCTCGAACTCTTTTGGTAAAGATTGCAGCCGGCGCAGAGCAGCCTCCAGCAGCAGCGCGGTTCCTTGCGGATTGTTGCGCTCCCAGTGATGGAACGCCGCAGCCACCTGGATCAAGCCTTGCAGAAAAGTCTTTTGCGGCTCGGGCGACACCAGCCACACACTTTCCCATGCCTCATGCGCCGCAAAGAACTCGCCCGCGCGGTAGAGTGCCAGACCTTCCGCGAGTTTCCCGTCACCCCAATCGAGTTGCATCGGTAGGAATTTTAGCCTAAGCGGCCCGCCGCGGGCGTTCTTCCTCGTGCGTCACCCTCGGGACGGTAACGGGCCGGGGACGCGAGGAGCCGATGTACGCAGCGGCCAGCGCTGCACCCCCAATCGCTGCGCCGACCAGTGACGCAACGCCGACTGCGTTGATGCTGCCGTCGCCCCAGATTCGCGCGCCGATCCAGCCGCCCACAACGCCACCCGCCGTTCCAACCAGGGCAGGTTCAAGCCACCCTGCGACAACCCTTCCATGCGCGAGCAGTCGCGCGATCACCCCGACTACAAATCCGATCGCAATCCATAAATAAAGGCCCATGATGCGATAGTCCCCGGTATTTTTTTAGGCTCTATGGTTAGAGAAGCTCAAAGGCGAATAGAGGATGGCCGGGTTCGAAGCCGTCTCACGGTCTGGAGAGAATTGTCTGATATGGATCTAGCATGAGCTTCCTGGTTCCCGGAGGAACATTGAATCGGAACAACGTTTCCGGGCCTTCGACGAACATGCGGCCGAGAAATATCGGATTTCCTTTACCCGCCGCATAGACCGGCACCGACGTGACCAGGCCCTCGGTGGCGTCGTTAAGAACTATCTTGCCTGTTGCCACTGTCGGTCCAGTCTTGCTGCTGAACCTTACGTCGGCCAACGTGAACCTCGGCACGGACGTGCCGTTAACCCAGCCGTCAAAAAACCAGTCCAGCGATTTGCGATGCTCATACTGCAACTGGGCGGGCAACTCTTCTTCGAACGCCTTCTGCACGTCGCGCGTGGTGATCTCTTTGCCTTCGAATCGCTCGCGCAACTTGCGCAACACCCTGAAGAACGGCTCATCGGGACTTCCCTTCACTGGAACCCCAGCGGCGGCCGCGCCGGTTTCAGCTCCGGGCGTGAGATACATCGATCGCAACATGTGAAAGAGCCACGTTCCACGGCCGTAACTGATCGCGGTGTAGCCGTTCGCGAAACGCGACGAATCCAGGCGAACGCCAAGCGTTACAGGTCCCGCGTCGGTGACTTCAATTCCGGCCGCGTTCTTCGCCAGCAGATCTTCGCGATATTGGTCCATGATCTGGCGGAACTTGCCCTCGTCCTCGCCTTCGAGCTTCAGCAACGCGCAATAGTTCGAGAGCCCCTCGACGATCCACTGTTCGCGATAGCTCTTCCATATAAGCAGGTCTCCCCACCACTGGTGCGCGGTTTCGTGTTGCTGCATCATGCGCTGGAACATCAGATTCCCCATCGGCGTTACGTGCGCATTCGCGCGCTCCTCGGGGGTTAGAAAGACGTAGCTCGACAGGTAAATCAGTCCGGGCCAGCTCTGGCTGTCGCCGCCCGGCATCTGCGTGAGCGCGAGAGAGCTGTAAGCATAAGGCCCCATGCGGCGCGCGTAGAAGTCCAGGGTGCGTGCGCCTTCCTTTGCAACCCGCTCCGCATTGCTCGCGGGGGAAGGTGGAGTGGACATGACCACGCCCTCTTGAACGCCGAGGCCGGGGCGAAAGGCCGGGATTACCAGGACAGTTTGCTGCTGCTGCATCGTCGATTCGACGCCGCGCGTCGCGTATGCGTCCACCACAACGTCGCCCGCCTTCGCGCTGCGCTTTTCGTACTGCCCGAGATTGAATCCGGCGAAAGGCAGCGGCCGCTCGGAAATCCAATGTGCGACTTGCTCCCGCGCGCCGGTGGCGCCCGGCGTTGCCGTTGGAAAATCGGAAACGCGCTTCCCGGTCGCGACCAGCGTCCAACCCGGCGGATAATGGAATTCGAGCTCGAAGTTGGACATCGCAAGCCCGCGGTTGGGATACCAGTCTCCGTGAGCTCCCACGTACATTAGCCCACCGCCCGCCTCGGCCAGCACGTCGCCTCCGTAAACAAGATGCAGTTGAAGGCGCTCGCCGGGTTCGAGGGACTTCCCTAACACAATCGAAATCAGGTCGTTTCCGCGCCGCGCCAAATCGGTACCTTGCAGAGCTTCGTTCTGAACGAACTCGACCGGCTTGCCATTGGCGGTCACCTCGCGCACCTTCAGAAACCGCGACAGCTCGAAACGCAGCAGACGGATTCCGGGTTCGCTGGTCTGAAGGTCGAGAGTCGCGTCCACATCAATCGCGCGTGGCAACGCGACTTTCACTCGCAACTTATATTGCGACACGCGAACCGGATCGCCCGCGAACGCTTCAGCCCCGGTTTGCGTGGCGATGGTTGCACTACGCGTGCGATTGCCGCGTTCGTTCGCCGCGGCATTTCTCCGTGAGCGCGATGGAAAGGAAGTCCACAAATCGTCGTACCACGTTCCACGCACCTGGGTAAAACGCGAGACCGAGATTTCCTCGGGCAACTTGCTGTCGTAGGCGATATCGAACACCCCGGAGCGAACTCCGGTCACTCGTGCGAAAAGCACTCTGTCAGCGGGATCGCGTACATATTCGGTCGCACCGTTGGCCGTTGTCTTCGTGCCGTTGACGAACGATTCCAGCAGCCGCAAACTCCAATTACTGGCCAACTGCTCCGCGATGGGGCTCCATTGCGCGATGAAGGCTTCGGGGTCTACAGCCGGCCGCAACGATGGTTCAAGGTCCTTGAAAGTGTCGTCGTTAAAGCGGAAATAGGCGAAAGTGAAGCGCTCTTCCAGCACCGCCATGCCCGTGAACACGCTCAAGGACCAGCGTTCCACGCGATCGGGCGGCATCAGCAACACCTCGCCCTGGCCGTCGAACATCGCCCCCGTGATGTGGCCATCCACGGCGCGGGTGAAAGCGATCGTGCCGTCGGTCAGTCTCAGATGAAGGTCTTCGCGCTCGATGGCGGCATCGCGAACGCGATATACACGCGCGGGGTCGAGTTTCACCGTCTCAAGTTGCCGATACAGGCGGGAGGCCCATCCCTCCGCGGCGCCCTGCGGAGCACCCTCCGGAACGGAAGAGCCTTGCTGCGCGCAGGCTTCGATTGCGATCGCAAGAAAAGCTACGACCGCCAAGGCCCTTATCGTGAGCGCAAATCGTCTCGTCCGTAGCATGTTGGGGCACATTACATGAAAGTGCCCATCGTTTGGACGCAATTGTACTCCATGCGTTATCGGCGTTGACGGTGCCCCACGTTCCCCACGTTCTCCCCATTCCCGACGGTGCCCCACGTTCCCCACGATCCGCGTAGCGGAGCGGGATAACGTGGGGAACCACCTCATGTCATAATGCTTTCCTGTGAAGACCTCCGCGAAATCCGAGTTACTTCGCAAGCTGCCGTCGGTGGACGAACTGCTGCGCACCTCAGCCGCCCTGGTCGAATGCCATGGACACTCCGCGACCGCCAATGCCGCGCGAGCCGTGATGCAGCGCTTGCGGGATGAAATTGCGTCGGGCGCGCTCGACGAAGCAGCGGTGGATCTGGCGCTGAGCGGAATCGGCGCGGCCATCGAACGCGAGTTGCTGCGGACCGTCAGCTTCTCCCTGCAATCGGTCATCAACGCAACCGGCGTCATTCTTCACACGAATCTCGGACGCGCGCCAATCGCCGCCTCTGCGCTGGCCCGAATCGGCGAAGTTGCGGGCACGTACTCAAATCTGGAATTCGACATCCCAAGCGGCGAACGCGGCAAGCGCGATATTCATGCCGATCGGTTATTCGCCACCCTGTTCGCATCAAAGCAACTCGGCTCCAACCCCGACGTTTCGACGACAGTGGTCAACAACAACGCCGCCGCCGTTCTGCTGGCTCTGAACACGCTGGCCGAAGGCGGCGAAGTGATCGTGTCGCGCGGCGAGCTGGTCGAAATCGGCGGATCGTTTCGTATTCCCGAAGTGATGGCGAAGTCCGGCGCGGTGCTGCGCGAAGTCGGCACGACCAACCGCACGCGCATCGCCGACTACGAAAACGCAATCACCGAGCGCACCAAGCTGCTGCTTCGGGTGCATCGTTCGAATTTTGAAATCGTCGGCTTCACCGAGCAGACCTCGCTGGAAGCGCTGGTCGAACTCGGCCGCCGTCGCGGCATCCCGGTCATGGAAGACCTCGGCAGCGGCGCGCTGTTCGATCTGCGCACGGTCGGAATTCATGGTGAGCCGGGCGTGGTCGAGAGCCTCGATGCCGGCGTGGACATCGTGACCTATAGCGGCGACAAACTGCTCGGCGGCCCGCAGGCCGGGCTGATCAGCGGACGCAAGGATCTTGTCGCAAAAATTCGCTCCAATCCTCTTTTCCGCGCTCTGCGCGTGGACAAACTCACCTATGCCGCGCTCGAAGCCACGTTGCTCGCCTACGTCAAGCAGGACTACGACGCCATCCCCGCGTTGCGAATGATGCGGCTGCCGGTTCGACAAATACAGGCGCGCGCCAATGCCGTCATTGCGTGCGTTGCCCAAGCACAGATCGGCCGCGTATCGCATGAACTGAAGGGCGACCCGGGTCAGCGTCCCGGCACACTCCAACTGACGCTGAAGATCGTGGATGGCGACTCCGTCCTGGGCGGAGGCTCTGCTCCGGGCGCGATGCTGCCGACCAAGCTCATCGCCGTCAGCTCGGACGATCTCCCCGCCGCTGAAATCGCGCAACGTCTCCGCACGCACCAGCCGCCAATCGTCGCGCGCATTGACCAAGGCCGCGTGCTGCTCGACCTGCGCACCGTTCTGCCGGAACAAGACAGCGCGATCAGCACTGCGCTGGGCAAGATCGTGCTCTAACCACATTGTCTTCCCGACCCTGAGCTCGCCGAAGGGGAGGGACCCTGCTTTTCGTCGGCAACGCGGAACCAACTTCATGCGAAAAGGGCGACCTCGCGGCCGCCCTTTTACAATTGTTGGTCTGACTGTTTACAGCGGTTGTACGTTCTCTGCCTGCAATCCCTTGGGTCCTTTTACGACGTTGAACTGGACGCGCTGCCCTTCCTGGAGGGAGCGGAATCCGCTCGATGTGATGGCGGAGAAATGGACGAAAACGTCTTCGCCACTTTCGCGGCTGATAAAGCCAAATCCTTTAGCGTCGTTGAACCACTTAACGGTACCTGTTTCCATGGAGTCTTCCTTTGTTTCTATTCGAAGTTGCTGCGATGGATCGGTGCGTTGCAGGCAGGTAGTGCTTTTGGCAGAGACTGCTTACAGTTGCTTCGATCAGACCAGCGCCACCCAGTGTATAGGACTAGTCGCAAAGGTGAAAGACTTTGCTGTGAAAAAATTTGCGACATTGGATACCCCTGTCCCGCTCTGGAACTATGGGGATTATCGATTCCAGCACGATCGCGCCTTTCGATTACGCCTGTGTTACTCTTTTGTTCCCGATCATAGTGGGGGTGCCGCACCCTTCCCGCAAGGGAGGGTGCGCTCCGATTCTTTGTTCCCTATGATAGTAGGGGTGCCGCACCCTTCCCGCAGGGAGGGTGCGCTCCGATACAGCTACGACGTCAGCGTGGCTTGAAAGCAGGTAGTGGCGCATGATTCTCGGAACCGGCGTTGACATCATGGAAGTTCCCCGGATGGCAGCCAGCATCGCTCGTTTCGGCGAGCGTCTTCTGAAACGGGTTTTCACGGAAGCGGAAATCCTTTACTGCGATTCCAAGACCAACCGCATTGAGCGCTACGCCGCCCGCTTCGCCGCAAAAGAGGCCGGCATGAAAGCCATCGGCACCGGTTGGAGAGGCGGCATTTCGTGGCGTGACATGGAAGTCCGCCGCGAAAAGGGAGGCCGTCCGACGCTGGTCTACGCCGGCAAGGCGGCAGAGGTGGCCGCGCGACTCGGCGTCCGCCGAGCCTGGCTCTCGATCTCGCACACCGAACAATACGCCATCGCCGAAGTGGTGGTCGAAGACTGACAGTTTCCATGCTTGCGGGAAGAAGGTTTGTCATTCCGAGCGCAGCTTTAGGCTTGTCATTCCGACCCTGAGCTTGTCGAAGGGGAGGAACCCCTACCCGCGAGACGATATTACTGGCCATTCGTTAAAGCTGGCCCCTCAAAACAACTTCTGCGAATCCAGCAGAATCGTGACCGGACCTTCGTTGGCCAACTCGACGGTCATCATTTCCTGAAAGCGTCCGGTCTCGCAGCGCAGCCCCAGGGCGCGTATGCTGCTGACGAAATACTCGTAGAGCTCGCGGGCACGCTCTGGCCGCGCCGCCCCATCGAACGAAGGACGCCTCCCACGGCGCACATCGCCAAACAACGTAAACTGCGAAACCGCCAGCACCGCTCCGCCGTCCCACTCTCAATGACGCTTACGTTCATCTTTCCGGCGTCATCCTCAAAGACGCGCAGACCCGCGATCTTCACGGCAAGATAGTCCGCGTCAGCTTCGGTGTCTTGCTCTCCGACGCCAAGCAGTACGACCAGCCCGGCGCCGATCTCGCCCGTCACCTCGCCCTTCACCGTGACCTTCGCACGGCTCACTCGTTGTACCACTGCTCGCATGGGGGAAGGATAGCTGACGAGGAGGTATTTAGGTAAAGAGGTATTTAAGTATTTAGGTATTAACGTATTTGGCCGGAACCACGTCTCCCGAATCAAATACCTAAATACCTTAATACCTAAATACCTTCTTTACTCTGAATACCTGCCTACTTCAGTATCTTGAATAAACTCGAAGGCGTGCTGTCATCGCGTCTCGCCGGCTTTTCCTGCATGACAATCCGGGCAAGCGCATCAGGAGCGTCTTCCGGAAGAAGGTGCGACGCCTTGGGGACGAAGATAGGCTCATGTGCGTTTGGCAGCGCGTCCCGCAAAAGGTAAGCCGGAAGCTTCGTCATCAGCGGATCGCTCTCGCCCACGATGATGTCCGCCGGGGCGGTGATGTCCTTCAGCGCTTTATAAGTCTTCTCCATCGTCGCCCGGTCCCGCTCCGAAGGCTCAAAGAACATTCGCGAAAACGTTCCGATTGCCGCGCGCGAAGTCATCGTCGGGAACGGGTACTTATATCCTTCGACGGTCCAGTCCGACGGTGTGCCGAAAGCTCGCGACGAGACCCATGCCGCGATGGACAGGTTCAACTGCGAATCCAGGAACCGCCCGATGCGCCCGCTGCTTGCCAGTCGTATGCGCAATGGCAGCTTGACGCGGCCGGCGTTGGCGATCGGCAGCGCCCATGTGCTGCACAGCACCAGGCGTGCGATGTTCCCAGTGTGGCGCACCGCGTAGCCCAGTCCGATAGGACCGCCCCATCCATGAGCGACAACGGTTATGTCGCGCAGATCAAGCGCCTCAACCAATGCCTCGAGATTCTCAATATGACGCTCAAGGGTGTGGTACTCGGGGTCACGCGGCTTTTCTGACAGACCGAATCCAACATGATCCGGTGCAATGACCCGCCGCCCCGGCATCGCCTGCCGGATCAGCTGGCGGAACAAGAACGACCATGTCGGGTTTCCGTGCAGCAGCAATAATGCCGGGGCATCCGGCGGACCCTCGTCCACCAAGCTCATCCGCCACGGCGGGACTTCCACGGTCCGCGTGCGAAAAGAATAGCGCTCGCGCAGCCATTCCGGCATATCTGGCAATTTGGCTTCGGTCGGCATTCGGGGGATAGGGAAACCTCCCGAGCGGAGTCTCTACTCATCTGATGACTGAAACCGCGGAAACGCAGCATACCTCCGCAGTGAAATCTCAGATAGGCGGAACTCAAACTGTCACGGGTGCGGCCTCTTTTACTTGCATTACAATAGTAGTTGCGGGTGGTGTCGAGAGAATGGTTTTAGCCCTACATCAGATTCTTGGACGATTGCCGGAAGTGTCGGCCATTACGGTCATTGACATCCTCCTGGTTGCAGTCCTGGTCTACGAGTTCCTGGTGCTCATCAAGGGTACGAGAGCCGCGCCCATGCTGGTTGGCATTGGCGTGCTGGCGCTTGCCGTTTACGTCGCCCGCCTGCTTGAGTTGCGTACCGTGAATTGGCTGGTCGGCAGTCTTTTGCCCTACGCCATCTTCGCGCTGATCGTTATTTTTGCCGCTGAGATCCGGCACGCCCTGGCAAGACTCGGACGCATGCTTACCTTCTCTCGCCTTTCCCAGACTCCGAGCGGCGAGGTTTACGACGACATCGTCCTTGCCGCCAATCTGTTTTCGCAGAACCAGACCGGCGCGTTGGTCGTCATCGAGCGCGAGATCGGCCTGCGCACCTACATCGAAAGCGGCGTGCCGCTCGATGCGCGGCTTTCCTACGACTTGCTTGCGACCATCTTCCGGCCCAGCGCGCCGCTTCACGACGGCGCCGTCATTATTCAGAAGGACCGCATTGCCGCCGCCGCCTGCTTTCTGCCGCTGTCCATGAACCCGGTTCTCTCCACGCAGCTTGGAACGCGCCATCGCGCAGGCATCGGCATCACGGAAGAGACCGACGCAATTGCGGTGATCGTGTCGGAAGAAACCGGTGCCATCAGCATCGCCGTAGGCGGAAACATCGAGCGCGACCTGACGGTCGAGTATCTGCGCGAGCGCCTTGGCGAGTTGCTGCGCCGCTATGTGCCGGCCTCGGCCTTGCCCACCCCAATGCAGAACGGCAACGACGTCGAGCAGGACTTCACGCGCGAGGTGGAGCGTCCGTGATTCACTTCCTGCGCCAGCACATCTTCCGCAACTTTGGACTCAAGGTGATCTCTTTGGTCATCGCCGTCGTGCTGTGGCTGGCGGTCGTTCGCGACCCGATGGCCGAGGTGGTGGTCAAGACTCCCATCGAGTTCGACCATGTTCCGCAAAATCTTGACTTCACTTCAGAGCACATTCCGCAGGCCGAAATTCGGGTGCGTGGTCCGGAGCGCATCGTGCGCGGCCTCGATCAGGAGGAGGTGCATGCCTCCCTTGATCTCGCCGATGCGACGCCCGGCGAACGCACCTACGATCTGAACTCGCGTATCGTGCGCGTACCCCGAAGCGTCGAAGTTGTACAGGTCATGCCCGCCCAGTTGCGGATCAACTTCGATAAGGACATTACCAAGATGGTTCCGGTGCGGCCTCGCGTGATCGGAACGTTTGCTCCCGGAGTGCAACTTGCTCCTAATGGCGTCATTCCCGAGCCCGCCCAGGTTGCCGTTGTCGGCCCCGAAAAACGCGTCAAGGAAATTGACGCCGTGCTCACGGACACGGTCGATGCGACCGGCGTGATCGGCCGGGCCACGTTCGCAACAGCCGTTTCCGTGCCTGATCCGCTCGTTCGCCTGGCCCACCCCGGACCAATTCATGTTACGGTAGTTACGGAAAAGAACGCCAGAACGGACTCAGCCGGGCGCGGCGCCAACACAAAGCACTGAACAGCTAAAAGTACTGAAGCACAGAAAATCACTGGACCACGGATTTTCAATTACTTGACAACTGAATCACTGAATCACTGATTCACTGATTCACTCTCAGGAAGTGACCAACTTAGATGAGGAAGCTATTCGGCACGGATGGAATACGCGGCGTCGCAGGTGAGTACCCGCTGGACGAACGCGCCACGTTTGCCATCGGCCAGGCCTTGGGCAAACATCTGCTGAAGTCTCATGCGGGCGCGCGCGTCGTGATCGGTCAGGACACGCGTGAATCCTCCGAATGGATCGCCAACCAGGTCGCTCGCGGCCTGATGCAGCGAGGCGTGGAAGTTGAAAGCGCTGGCGTGATCACCACCCCGGGCGTGGCATTTCTGGCGCGCACTCGTGATTTTGCCGCCGGCATCGTCATCTCAGCCTCGCACAATCCCTGGCAGGACAATGGCATCAAGGTCTTCGGTCACGACGGCTACAAGTTGCCGGACGAAGTCGAACTCGAAATCGAAGGCGAAATCTTCGCGCACCTTGAAGGCACGTCTCCGATGGACGCCGACGAAACACAGACCTTGCTGTGCGACTCGCGCCTGCGCGAAGCCTACGTCGATTGGCTGGTCGAGAACGTCGCCTCCGCCAACCTCAGCCGCATGAAAGTGATCGTGGATTGCGCCAACGGCGCGGCCACCCCCATTGCGCACGAAGTCTTCCGCCGCTGTGGCGTGGACGCCACCTTCATCAACGACGAACCCGACGGCCGCAACATCAACGTCAATTGCGGCGCGCTGCATCCCGAGGTGGTTGCCGCCGCGGTCCGCAACGGCAATCGCGACAGCAAACTTCCGCGCTACCAGTTGGGCGTGACCTTCGACGGCGACGCCGACCGCGCGCTCTTTTCCGATGAAAACGGCCGTGTGATGAACGGCGACGCCGTGCTGCTGCTGAGTGCCCGCTCCATGAAGGAACGCGGCACGCTGGCGAACAACACCGTGGTTGCAACCACAATGTCCAACATAGGACTGGAAGTCGCGTTGCGCAATTCCGGAATCAGTATGCTGCGCGCTCCTGTCGGCGACAAATACGTGCTCGAAGAGATGCGCCGCAGCGGCGCCATTCTCGGCGGCGAACAATCCGGACACATTCTCTTCCTCGATGGCGACGCAACCACCGGCGATGGCCTGCTCACCGCGCTTCGCATCATGGTCAAACTGGCGCGCAGCGGAAAAACTCTCGGAGAAGCCCTGTCCGATTTCAAGATGTTTCCCCAGACCATCAAGAATGTCCCCGTCCGCGAGAAGCGCCCGCTGAACGAGATTCCCGAAATCGCCAAGGTCATCCAGCAGGCTGAACACGAACTCAATTCCGACGGTCGCGTCGTCGTGCGCTATTCAGGGACGGAGAAGTTAGTACGCGTAATGGTCGAGGCCGAGTCCGAAGAAAAGATGCTGAAGCTGGCGGAGACGATCGCCGACGCGATCCGCACGAACCTGGGCGCCTGAAAGTGGTGGTGCAGGGACGACGGTGCCCCACGTTCGCCGATCCGCGTAGCGGAGCGGATAACGTGGGATTTACTCGATATCCGAAGTGGGCTTTATTCGATACTCGAACCGGTGCCCCACGTTCCGCCCGATTCGCGCAGCGGAGCGGGATAACGTGGGAAAGTGCCCCGTCCAGCGCGGTGAACGGAGACCCCGTGACTAAAGTGCCAAAGTGGGTGCTGGTCCTGATCGCTGCCGTGGCGCTATTGATCGCCCTGTCGCGCGATTTCGCCGCCCCCATCTGGGCGGGCGCCGGACTCGCAACCGCGTTCATCGTCATCATGGCAGCGGCGGCCCTGGTCTGGTTTGTGTTTCGTATGTGCCTCGCCCCACGCTTCAGACTCCGCAAACTCCAGCGCATCCGAGTCCGCCAAGGCCGCCGCCACCCGCTGGCGTAAAACCAAACCCAACCACGGATTTCACGGATAATTACGGATGGAAAGAGAACAAAAGAAGCGCATCCCTTAGTGTTCGGTTTCTCGTTATTCTTTTTATTTCTTTTTTTGATCCGTTCGTATCCGTGTTAATCCGTGGTAGGCTCTCCCCCTCACTCCACAAACATGCAGTCCCCATACGAAAAGAACCTATATTTCTCTTCGACTGCATGTTTGTAAGCCGCGAGCACGTGCTCTCTTCCGGCGAACGCCGATACCAGCATCAGCAGCGTGGACTTCGGCAGATGGAAGTTCGTCAGCATTGCGCCCACGACGCGAAACTCGAAGCCGGGATAAATGAAGATGTCGGCTTCGCCAGAGCCGCTTTGGATGTGCCCGCCGCCTCCGACGCTAGCCGCGTATTCCAGCGTCCTCACCGTCGTCGTCCCGACGGCCACCACCCGACGGCCTTGATCGAGCGCGCGATTGACCGCCGCCGCCGTCTGCTCGGCTATGCAGTACCGCTCCCGATGCAGCTTATGTTCCTCGACCACCTCGGCGTGTACGGGCTGAAAAGTTCCCAGGCCGACGTGCAGCGTTACTTCCGTGGTCTCGATCCCGCGCGCACGTATGCGCTCCAGAATCTCCGGCGTGAAGTGCAGGCCCGCCGTGGGAGCCGCCACCGACCCGCGTTCGCGGGCATAGACGGTCTGGTAGCGCTCGCGATCCTCCGACCTGTCCTCCCGCGAGATATACGGAGGCAGCGGCACGTGGCCATATCGCTCCACGACAGCAAAGAAGTCGTGCACCGGCGCGAACCTGAGCGTCCGCTCGCCGAACTCACCCCGACCGACCACCTCGGCCACGAGTTCATTCTGCTCCCCAAAATAGAGGCGCTCGCCGACTCCGATCTTGCGCCCCGGTCGCACCAGCGCTTCCCAGACGTAAGGTGCGTCAGGTCCCGGCGCCTGCTTCGTCAGCAATATCTCGACCTTGCCCTTGAGGAACTCGCGGCTGGCCGGGTTCTGTGGACTGAGCGGCTGTGCGTGCAGTCCTCCCCGCCGCCCGTAAAGCCGCGCCGGAAACACGCGTGTATTGTTGAAAACCACGAGGTCGTCCGAACGCAACAGCTCCGGAAACTCGCGGAAGGCGCGGTCCTCAAAAGCGCCGTCCCCACGCTGAAGGTGGAGCATGCGCGAGGCGGCGCGGTCCTGCAACGCCTCCTGCGCGATCAGTTCTTCGGGAAGATGAAAATCGAATTCGTTGACGAGCACCTATCCATTATAAAAACTCCTGAAAATCGCTTCCTCCGCCCACGAACCCGTTGCCTGACTTCGCCACCATGCGATACGATACGCTCTCGGCAGTTTTCGCCTGTTTTCGCGTTCTGTAAACACGCCGGCGCACAACTATGTTCGACGAATCACAGCAACGAGCAGACATAATCCAGTTCGGCAAACTCCTGCACCAAAAGGGGTACGTGGCCGCAACCGATGGCAACATCACCGTCCGCCTGGACGCAAATTCCATTCTGTCCACGCCCACCGGCATGAGCAAGGGCCTGATGTGTGCGGACGATCTCGTGGTCGTGGACCTGGATGGTCGCAAAATTTCGGGCCGCCGTTGCGTCTCAACCGAAATCGGAATGCACCTGCTGATCTACCGGTTGCGCCCCGATGTGCATGGGATCGTACATGCTCATCCCACCACGGCGACCGGTTACGCTGCTGCTGGAATCCCGCTCAACAAGGCCCTCATCTCCGAAGTCGTGCTCTCGCTCGGATCGATTCCGCTCGCCCGCTACGGCACGCCGGGCACACCCGAGCTTACCGACTCTCTTGAGCCCCTGATTGCGAATAACAACGCGATCCTCATGGCAAACCACGGCGTGGTCACCTACGGCGACACGCTGCTTCGTGCCTACATGAAGATGGAAACGGTCGAACACTTCGCCAAGATCGCGCTCGTCACGCACCTGCTCGGACAGCAACAACCGCTCAGCGACGAGGCCGTCGAAAAGCTGGTCGCCGCAAGACTGCGGGATCTGAGCTAAGACAACACGCCACGCAAGCGCGTTCGCAAGAAGAGTCCCGCATCCGCCGCGCTCCTTGGAATGATGAAACTCAGTTGACTCTTGTCGCGGGCGGACACTCGTGCCGGCTCGAAAGCCGCACTTTCACGGTGTCCCCCACCACTTCGATAGTAGGATTCAGCACCTGGGCACATCGCGGACAAAGCCATATGTAAGCGGTCTTCGATTGCAATTCACCCGCAGTATTGCCGAGGTTGAGATCGACGCGAAAAGTCGTTCCTTCACCGGGATGTGAGGAAGCGGAGCAAAAGCGATTCGCACAGTGTTGCATTGGTTCACGCCCTTGATTCAGACCTAACGATCTAACACTACCCTAGTTCCACGAACTTGGCCATTCCGTAATTCTTGGCCCCATCGTGAGTGATGATCGTCACAAATCATTGCGGCAATCCAAATAGACTGAAACTCTTACACGGACGCACAAAAAAACCTCGCCGTCGTTGCAAACGGCAAGGTTCATCTCTTTCAAAGTTGAAGGTGCCCCACGTCCTCCTGAGCGGCACGGCCGCGAAGGATAACGTGGGCAAGTTTCTCCGCGTTCTTACCAGACTCTGCAAGCGTTCTTCCGGACCATTGGCACGTTGTCCTTACATCCGAACGCCTTCTTGAATTCCGGCATGTTGCCCAGCGTTCCATTCACTCGATACTGATCGGGCGAGTGCGGATCGGTCTGCGCCAGCATGCGGGAAATTTCCGGCGTCATGTTCTCGCACCAAATTTGTCCCCAGCCCATGAACACACGCTGCTCCGGAGTGTACCCATCAACCACGCCTTTGCCTTTGTCGTCCAAACTGGACATGGCCGCCATCAGCGCCAGTCGCAGGCCTCCGTTGTCCGCCACGTTTTCGCCTTCCGTCAGCTTGCCGTTCAGCTTCACGTCATCTACCGCCACATAGCTGCCGTATTGCTGCACGATGCAGTCGCCGCGCTTGTCAAAGGCGGTGACGTCCTCGGGTGTCCACCAATCGCGCAGGTTGCCGTTGCCGTCGAACTGCCGGCCTTCGTCGTCAAAGCCGTGCGTCAGTTCGTGGCCGATCACCGCGCCGATGCCGCCGTAGTTATAAAGCTCGTCACGGGTCTTATCGAAGAACGGAGGCTGCAAAATGCCCGCCGGAAAGTTGATGTCGTTCAACTGCGGGTTGTAGTAGGCGTTCACCGTCGGGGGCGTCATGCCCCATTCCTGCCGGTCCACCGGACGCCCGATCTTGTTCATCTGCCGGTTGAACTCGAACTGGTCCGCCCTCTGGCTATTACCCAGCGCGTCCCCGCGCACGATCGTCAGCTTGCTGTAGTCACGCCACTTGTCCGGATATCCGATTTTGTTGGCGATTTTCTCCAGCTTTTCGTGCGCCGCCTTCTTCGTTTCAGGCGTCATCCAGTCAACCTGGCTCAGGTCCTCATCCATGGCCTTTTCGATCTGTTTAACCATGGACAGCGTACGTTCCTTTCCCTCTGTGCCGAACGTCCGCTCCACGTATGCGACGCCGAGCGCCTCGCCCAGATCGTCGTCCGTGAACGAAACGCAACGCTTCCAGCGCGCGCGCATCTCCTTCTGCCCCGTCAGCGTCTTGTTGTAGAAGTTGAAATTCTCCTGCACGAATTTGTCCGACAGCATCGGAGCCGATGCGTGAATCAGCTGCCAGCGCAAATACGTTTTGAGACTGTCAAGGCTGCTGTTCGCAACCACCGTCTGGAATTGCTTGAAGAAGTCAGGCACCGCGACGTTCAGGCTCTTCATGTCCGGCGTATCCGCGGTTTTGAAGTACTGCACCCAGGCAAACCCCGGAGCCAGCTTTTCCAACTCCTCGCGGCTCATCTTGTGATACACGTTCTGCGGATCGCGGCGCGCAGTCACGTCCAGCGACCCCTTTGCCAGCGCCGTCTCCGTCTCCATCACCGACTTGGCGTCAGCCGCGGCCTTCGCCGGAGCCTCGCCCATCAGCTCGAACATCTTCTGAACATGCTCGACATACTGCTTGCGAATTTCGATCGACTTCGCGTCCGTCTTGAAGTAGTAATCGCGCTCGGGCAGACCGATTCCGCCCTGGTCGACGGTCGCAATCACCTGCGTCGCGTCCTTAAAATCCTGGTCCGCGCTGATGGCAAACAGCACTCCCACACCGTCCCGGTGCAGTTTCGCAATGAGATCCGGAAGTTCGTCTTTTGACTTCATCGCATTGATACTGTCAAGCTCCGGCTTCAGCGGCGCCAGACCTTTTGCCTCGATCGCCTTCTCGTCCATGCACGAGGCGTAGTAGTCGCCGATCTTCTGATCCACCGCGTTGCGCTTGGGATCATTCACCGCCGCCTTTTCGAGGATGTCACGCAGAATGGCGCGGTTCCGCTCGTTCAACTCGTTGAAGCGGCCCCACGTCGCCTGGTCCGGCGGGATCGGGTTTTTCTTCAGCCACGTGCCGCACGAGAACTGATAGAAATCCACGCAAGGATCGACGCTCTTATCCAACGCGCTCGCATCGAAACCCGACGCCGCCGCCTTCGCCGGCGTGTTCTGCGCCATCAACGCCGCCGCACAAATCGCGACCAAAGCCACCACCGTTAATCTCATTCGCATGTTGCCTCTCTCTCACCTCAAGTCATAAACGGGCCCGAACCTGAAATCCTACTCCAAGACACACCTATCCGTCTTTGGACGAGCCACCTTGACAAAAGTTACGAGAACGAAAGTTTAAATGTTCAGAGAATGTCTCTCCATCACCACCACCGCCCGCAGCGAATTATGCAGTTGGAGTTGCGCAGTTTTTAGTTGGAGTTGCGCAGTTTTTGGTTGGAGTTGCGCAGTTTTTGGTTGGAGTTGCGCAGTTTTTGGTTGGAGTTGCGCAGTTTTTGAGTAGCTTTTGGGAGCGAGTCATCCTGAGCCGCAGGCGAAGGACCCATGCACTTCGCCCGCGCCACCACCACTGCCTACGGCCCACCACCACGCACACCCTTGTCATCCCGAGGCGCCAGCCGAGGGACCCCTATCGCCATCACGATCTTCAGGCGTCATCACCACCGACACCGAAGCGTCCTTCGTATAATGTTCCATGCTCAATATCCGCCCCGCCGCCAAGTCCGACATCCCGCTCATCCTGCAATTCATCCGCGAACTGGCCGAATACGAAAAGCTGCTCGAACACGCCATCGCCACCGAAGCCGACCTGCTCCGCGACGGCTGGGGGCCGGAACCGAAGTTCCGCTCGATCATCGCCGAATGGGACGGCGCACCCGCCGGCTTCGGCCTCTATTTCTACAACTACTCCACCTTCCAGGGACGCCCCGGCCTCTACGTCGAAGACGTCTTCGTCCGCCCGCAGTTCCGCCGCCTCGGCATCGGCAAGGCCATTTTCGTCCATCTCGCGCAAGAAGCCGTCCGCCAGAACTGCGGCCGCTTCCAGTGGCAGGTCCTCGACTGGAACAAACCGGCCATCGACTTCTACGAATCCCTCGGAGCCCGGTGCATGTCCGACTGGCTCACCATGCGGATGGAGGGCGAAGCACTGAAAAAGCTGGCAGGGAAGGGGCTCCTGAGCCCGGGCCAGTGCCACTCTGCCCATTTGCAGTGGAATTGATAACTTGTCAGAGCCCTCACCGCCGTTCTTCCCACAGTTGCTGAAACCAATCCCGATTTCTGGCAGCCACTGTCGGGTCTGCCTCTCGATCTGCCATACTTGTCAAGTAAGCCCTCTACCAGCCAGTTGTTCGCTCGTAACTCCTGTTGCTGAATACTAATCCAAATAATATTCTTCCACTTACAATTTTGAGCAAGGGGAGGGGCCTGAGCGGCCTCCAGTGAAAATCTCTACCTTTACAATGGAAAACAGATGACCACCATAAAAATCATTGGTGCCGGACTTGCCGGCTCGGAAGCCGCATGGCAGTGCGCCCGTCGCGGCATTGCTGTCGATCTTTACGAGATGCGTCCGGTTCGCAACACGCCCGCGCACGAGACCGACCGCTTTGCCGAACTCGTCTGCTCCAACTCGCTCAAGTCCGACAGCGAGAACACCGCGCCCTGGCTGCTGAAAGAGGAAATGCGCCGCGCCGGATCCCTCCTCATGGACGTCGCCCGCGAAACCTCCGTCCCCGCCGGACACGCCCTGGCCGTCGATCGCGAAGTCTTCTCGCGCCGCGTCACCGAGTCTCTCGAACGCGAACCGCTCGTCACCGTTCACCGCGAAGAAGTCACCCGCATCGACGAGCAAGACGCCATCACCATCATCGCCAGCGGCCCGCTAACCTCCGACGCTCTCTCCCAAGAGATCGCCCGCCTCACCGTAGCGCCGGACTCCAGCCCGGCGTGCCCAAATCACCAAGTCACCAAATCGCCAAATCATCACTTGTTCTTCTTCGACTCCATCTCTCCCATCGTCGAAGCCGACTCCATCAACATGGAGCGCGCCTACATGGCCGCGCGCTACGACAAGGGCACAGCCGACTACATCAATTGTCCGTTCACGAAAGAGGAGTACGACATCTTCTACGATGCGCTGATCTCGGCCGAGTCGGTCGAACATCGCGATTGGGAAAAGCTCAACTACTTCGAAGGCTGCCTGCCTATCGAAGAAATCGCCCTTCGCGGACGCGACACTCTGCGCTTCGGCCCGATGAAGCCCGTCGGCCTCCGCGATCCGCGCACCGGACGCACGCCCTGGGCGGTCGTGCAGTTGCGCCAGGAGAACCTGCGCGCCGACAGCTACAACATCGTCGGCTTCCAGAACCATCTCAAGTTCGGCGACCAGGCGCGAGTGATGCGACTCATCCCCGGCCTTGAAAACGCGAAGTTCCTGCGCTACGGCCAGATCCACCGCAACACCTATATCAACGCTCCGGCACTGCTGACCGAGACGCTCCAGATGAAGCAGCATCCGCGCGTGCTTTTCGCAGGCCAGATCTCCGGAGTCGAGGGCTACGTCGAATCCATTGCCACCGGACTAATGGCCGGCATCCACGCCGCTGCGCTCGCCACGATCGCCGCGCCCATCGCCCCTCCCCGCAGTACCGCCTTCGGCGCGCTCGTCAACTACATCTGCCACGCCGAATCCAAGCGCTTCCAGCCGGCCAACATCACCTTCGACCTGCTGCTGCCGTGGGAAACGAAAATTCGCGACAAAAAAGAACGCCACCGCCTGCAGTGCGAACGCGCCCTCCGCGACTTCGCCAAATGGCTGCAATCATGCACCGGGACCGATTGCCCACTAACAGCTAAGAGCTGACAAACTAACGGCTAATTCTGTTTCGTTCTGATTTCCCACTAACACCAACAAAACAACCCTGATTGGTTTTGAATTGGCGTTCACGGCTAACTCCCCTCAGCGCACAGGCATCTTTCAGGTTTCAGGCTGTTCCCTATGTCCAGCGAACCCAACCGCCTCGACTCCTACGCCACCGAACTCTGGCCCGCCCTGCCGCTCTCGGAGTGGAAGGAAACCTGCGACACCCTCCACATGTGGACGCAGATCGTTGGCAAGGTTCGCACCGCGCTCTCCGCGCCGATCAACCACTTCTGGCACTCCACCTTCTATGTCAACTCGCGCGGCCTCACGACGTCCGCGATTCCCTACGGAAAGCGAGTCTTCGAGGTTGAGTTCGATTTCGTACACCACAACGTCACCATCCGCGCCAGTGACGGCGCCCTCAAATCCGTCCCGCTTTTCCCGCGCTCGGTCGCCGACTTCTACAGCGAGTTCATGTCGACGCTGCGCTCCCTGGGGATCGACGTGAAGATCCGGACCATGCCCCAGGAATTCCCCAACCCGATTCCGTTCGATCAGGACCGTCAGCACGCCTCCTACGACACGCGTTACGTCCAGCGTTTCTGGCGTATCCTGCTTACGCTTGACGGCATCTTCAAGCGCTTCCGCGGCAACTTCATCGGCAAGTGCAGTCCCGTGCACTTCTTCTGGGGCAGCTTCGATCTGGCGGTCACCCGCTTTTCCGGACGCCGCGCACCCGAGCGCCCCGGCGCCGACTTCATCACCCGCGAAGCCTATTCGCACGAATGCAGCAGCGTCGGTTGGTGGCCCGGCGGAGGCCCCGCCCTCGATGCCGCCTTCTACGCCTATACCGCCCCCGCCCCCGACGGCTACGCCCACGCCCAGATTGAACCAGCCAACGCCTTCTTCGCCGCCGACTTCGGCGAGTTCATCTTGCCCTACGACGATGTCCGCCGCGCCCTCTTGCCCGAGGAGATGCTGATGGCTTTCATGCACAGCACCTACGAGGCCGGGGCCACCCTGGCCCACTGGGACCGCCCCAATCTTGAACGCAGCGAAGCCGACGCCATCGCCTTCGGACGACTCGACAGAACGGCCTGAGAAGAATCGGTTTCGAAAAGAAGAAGGTTTCGAAAAAACACGTTTCGAGAAAAAGGTTTCAAGAAGACTTCAGATGAGCCGTTTCTCGGAAACCACTGTTTAACCCTCTCGAAACCTGCTTCACCTCGAAACTTCTTGAGCGTTCCCGTCCGGCAGGATAAGCTTCCAATCCATGACCTCCGCGCCATTATCAGCGACCGATACGTTCACTCCTGCGCTCGAACGCATGAAGCGCCTGCTCTTCAAGCCATTCCGCTTTGGCGTGTGGTGGCGCCTGGCAGTCCTCGCCCTCTTCACGGGCGAACTGTCGAGCAGCGGCTTCAACTTCAATTTTCCCGGCAACTTCAACTTCCCTTCGCAGCACAAGAACGCTGATCCGCTTGCGGCAGCACCCCCGTTTCATTGGCCTTCCCTCCCTCACCTGATTGCGTGGATCGCGCTCGCGGCTCTGGTCGTCGTGGTCGTGGGCCTGATCTTCACGTATATCTCGAGCATTTTGCGCTTCGTGTTATTCGACGCCGTGCTGAGCGGAAACGTGCGGATCAGGGAAGGTTGGCGCCGGTGGAAGCAGCACGGCGCGACTCTTTTCCCATGGCAGATCGGCTTCGGTTTGGTGATGCTCGCAATCTACCTGACGGCCTTTGGCGTTCCGATCCTGCTGGCGTGGCGCGCTGGCCTGTTTCACAATCCCGGACAACATTTAGCCATCCTCATCCTGGGCGGCTTGGCTCTTTTCGGCATCGCGGGGATTATCTGTTTGGCCAGCGTGGCTGTGTACGTGTTAACCAAAGATTTCGTTGTCCCCATCATGGCGTTTGAAGGGGTCGGCCCCATCGACGGCTGGCGCCGCCTCATGCTTATGATGAGCGCCAATAAGGGTTCCTACGCGGGCTATCTTGGGTTCAAGGCCGTGCTCGCCATCGCCGCAGGCATCGTACTGGGAATTGCCACCCTCATTCTTTTTCTGATCGTGCTGGTGCCCTTCATTATCATCGGCGTGGTTGTGGGCATCGCCGGCGCAAGCGGCGGGACTGGAATGAGCGCCGCGACCATCACGTTGCTGGTCGTTGGCGGCATGATTATCGGACTGCTGCTCCTCTGTATCACCTCTCTAATCTCTGTTCCGTTCGTGGTCTTCTTCCAGTCTTATGCACTGCACTTTTTCGGATCGCGCTATGAACCCCTTCGCAGCGTGATGTATCCGCCGCCACCCGAGGCGCCGCCCGCGCCTCCGCTAGCCCGGATAATTCGTGAAGGTTGAAGACACGAGAAGCCTGTTCTGCTACAAACATGTTGTTGAGTCAGTATTTGAAGCAACAAACGAGGCTTCTCGCGTGATTGACGATAGCACGACAGAGTGTTTGTTGTTCCCTGAGATTTTTGCCAAGCCCGCCGTGTTGCAGTTCGATCAGCGGCAGGGCAGTTCCGATGGCGGAGCCATCCTGCTGAAGGCTGCCGACCGCCGCTATGGATTGATCCGGGGGCTGGCCGGATGCCTGCGCGACAAGCGGCAAGCAGGCAAGGTTGATCACTCCCTGCGCGAGTTGCTGGCGCAGCGCGTGTTCGGCATCGCCTGCGGCTACCCGGATGCCAATGATTCGGCCCGCCTGTCTGCCGACCCCATTCACAAGATGTTGCTCGACCGCGACCCGGTCGCGGGCCGCGATCTGGCGTCGCAGCCAACGCTGTCGCGCTTTGAGAATGCCATCGGGCCGAAACAACTCTATCGTCTGGGCGAAGCCCTGGCCGACAGCGTGATTCAGCGTCATGCCGAGCGATTGCGCCATCGCGCCCGTCGCGTCACCATCGACCTTGATCCGACCGACGATCCCACCCACGGCGCACAGCAGTTATCGTTTTTCAACGGACACTATGACAGTTGGTGCTACCTGCCGGTGATGGGCTTTGTGAGCTTCAATGACGAAGCCGAACAGTATCTGTGCGCGGCGGTGCTGCGTCCCGGCAACGTGACCGCCGCAGTGGGAGCGGTGGGGATTCTGCGCCGCCTGCTGACGATGGTCCGCTACTGCTTTCCGGGTGCGCGTATCCGCGTTCGCCTCGACGGCGGCTTCGCGCATCCCGATCTGCTCGACTTTCTGGATGCCGAGCCGAACCTTGAGTACGTCGTTGCGATGGCCAAAAACGCGGTGTTGAAGCGCAAGGCCAAACCGGCCATGCGGCAGGCCCGCAGGCTCTCGCGTCAGAGCGGTGAGACCGAACACGTCTACGGCGAAGCCAACTACGCGGCCCACACCTGGCCGCACGAACGCCGCATGATCATCAAGGCCGAGGTGGTGCGCGCCGAGGGTAAGAGGCCGAAAGACAATCCGCGCTTTGTCATCACCAACATGAAGCAGAGTCCACGGTGGCTCTACGAAAAGGTGTACTGCCAGCGCGGCGAGATCGAGAACAGAATCAAGGAACTGCACGATCTCCAGATCGACCGCACCAGTTGCAGCGACTTCTGGGCCAACCAGTTCCGCGTGTTGCTGACCGCCGCCGCCTACGTACTCATGCAGGAGCTGCGTCTGCAAGCCGCGCACACCAGCTGTGCGCGAGCTCAGGTCTGGACACTGCGTGAACGACTGCTGAAACTGGGCGCCCGGGTACTGGTCTCGGTTCGCCGCGTGGTCATGCACCTGCCCGCGTCGTTTCCGTTCCTGCCCACCTTCCGGCAGGTGGCGCTGGCACTCGGTGCCTCGCCGGGATAACCCGCCCCTCGCCCTGTCCAAAACATTCTTTTCCAATGTTGCGCAAACGGCGTACGAGGGAAAGCTTCGCCCGAAATACCTCCGTTGCGCCTGTTTTGCACACGTCCAAGCTTGCCGCTCCCGCAATACAACCCATGTCACACAGCCAAGAACATCTTCGCCGCAAAATCGTACCGCCAACAACCACTCTCGGCACCTTCATGAATGATGCAGGCTAGGGACGCCGCCATTGCCGCAACCCGCAATGTAAGGGCGAGTTTCAAGTTTCGAGTTTCAGGTTTCGAGAAGAGTCGTTTTCGAGAAAACATGTTTCAGGATCAGCCGTCTCTTGAAACCCTCTCGAAACCTTCTTTGTCTTGAAACCTGCTTCACCTCGAAACAAAAACGGCCGCGCTAGACTAGTCTAGTCGCGGCCGTTCTCTCGAAACTCGAAACTTGAAACCCGAAACTATCCCTTTCCGATCAGCCTCAACTGCGAATTCGCCTTGATCGTCTCCGTCGGATAATCTCCCGTGTAGCACGCCGAGCAATACGACGTATGCACACCCTCGGCGCATGCCTCTTTCAGCCCTTCCAGAGACAGGTACGCCAGCGAGTCCGCGCCGATGAACTCGCAAATCTCCTCGACCGTCTTGTTGGCCGCGATCAACTGCTTCTTGTTCGGCGTGTCCACGCCGTAGTAGCAGGGCGAGATCGTCGGCGGACACGATATTCTCATGTGAACTTCGGTCGCCCCGGCGCTCCGGATCATGCGCACAATCTTCTTGCTGGTCGTGCCGCGCACGATCGAATCGTCGATCAGGACCACGCGCTTGCCCTCGATGATGTTGCGCACCGGGTTCAGTTTCAGGCGAACTCCAAAATCGCGCATACCCTGTTCCGGTTCGATGAACGTACGCCCGACGTAGTGGCTGCGCACCAGTCCCACGCGGAACGGGACCCCGCTTTCGGCGGCATAACCGACCGCTGCAGGCACGCCCGAATCCGGCACGGCGACGACGATATCGGCGGCTACCGCCGACTCGCGCGCCAATTGGCGGCCCATGGCCTCGCGGCTCTCGTTCACCGGGCGTCCGAACACAACGCTGTCCGGCCGCGAAAAATAAACGTGCTCAAAGATGCATGAAGTCTGCTTCAGCGCCGGAGCGAACTGTCGCGAGTACATTCCTTCGTTGCCTAAAACCACCATCTCGCCCGGCTTCACGTCGCGCACGAGTTCCGCACCGATCAGGTCAAACGCCGTGCTCTCCGACGCGATCACGATCGTCTCCTTGCGTGACGGAGGCACCGGAGGAATCCGCCCAATCGACAGCGGCCTGAATCCACGCGGGTCGCGCGCCGCAATCACGCGATCAGGGGTCAGCAGTACAAGCGAGTACGCGCCGTCAACCTGCCGCAACGCGTCCGCTATCGAGTCCACCAGCGTTTCTTCCTTGGAGTGCGCGATCAAATGCAGGATCACTTCGGTATCGCTGGTCGTTTGGAAAATCGAGCCGCCAAACTCCAGCCCGGCTCGGATCTGCGCCGCATTCACCAGGTTTCCGTTATGCGCGACCGCGATCTGGCCCTTGCAGCACTCGACCGTCAGCGGTTGGCAGTTCAGCAGCGCCGAGTCGCCCGTGGTCGAATAGCGCGTGTGCCCAATCGCCATCGAGCCTTTCAGCTTATCCAGCACGGGCTGCGTGAAGATGTCGCCCACCAGTCCCATGCCGCGATGTGTGCTGATGCGCTCGCCGTTCGCCGCGCAAATCCCCGCCGACTCCTGCCCGCGATGCTGCAACGCATGCAGGCCCAGATAAGCCAGCTTCGCCGCTTCAGGATACTGATGTACGGCGATTACGCCGCACTCGTCTTTGAACTTATCAAAAGCCATCGGATAGTTTCCAGTACTCAGTACTTAGTACTCAGTTGTCGGAAAAGTTCACGGAAAAAAGTCCCCAGTTCGTCTCATCACTTACTGAATACTGAGTACTAGGTACTGAGTACTGCTTCTTCCACGTGCAGCGCCTGTTCCAGCGCGTGTGCCCAGACTTCTTTCAATTCCGACACGGGTGCCGACACAACGGCCTTGCCATTGACCGCAACTTCGAACTGCCGGGGAACTGTCTCGCCGATCTGCTCTGCCGTTATCCCGTATTTTACGGCAATCTGGCGCACTTGCTCGACGTTTTCTACCGCGCAACTCAGAATTACGCGGCTGGCGTCTTCGCCGAAAAGCAAAAATTCTGCTGGAAGTTCCTCACTTGTTAGATTCACCCGCGCGCCAATGTTCTTCAGGAATCCCGACTCAGCGAGCGCAACCGCCAATCCGCCGTCCGAGCAGTCGTGCGCGCTCTCGATCAGTCCGGAGTTCACGATCTCGACCACGGCCTTTTGCAGCGCCGCCTCTTTTTCCAATTCCAGCTCCGGCGGATATCCCCATACCATGCCCAGAATTTCCTTCGCGTATTCCGACGAGCCGAACTCGGCCTCAACGTCGGTCGCGTCCGCCTCTTCACCGCCCCGCAGCAGAACGATCGCTCTGCCCGTCTCGCGGAAGTTCGGCTTCATCGCCTTCGACACGTCCTCGAGCAGGCCGACAATGCCCATCACCGGCGTCGGATATATCCCCTCGCCCAGCGTCTCGTTGTAGAAGCTGACGTTGCCGCCCGTAATTGGCGTTTCCAGCTCTTCACAGGCTTTCGTAATGCCGTCAATCACCTGCGAGAACTGCCACATGATGTGCGGCTTCTCGGGATTTCCGAAGTTCAAACAGTTCGTTGCCGCCACCGGAGTCGCGCCCGCGCACGCCACGTTTCGCGCGCTCTCCGCCACCGCGTGCATCGCGCCCAGCTTCGGATCGAGCCAGCACCAGCGCCCGTTTCCATCCAGCGCCATCGCCAGTCCGCGCTTGGTTGCCGGCACTGGATTCTCGGCATGTTGCGGCGCGTTGTCCTTGATTCGGATTACGCCCGCGTCGCTGAATCCCGGTCCCTCGACCGTATCGGTCTGCACCATCGAGTCGTACTGCTCATACACCCAGCGGCTTGAGCAGATATTCGGCGAGGCCAGCAGCGTCTTGAAATTGTCCGTCAGATCAGCGCTCTGCCCCAGCTTGATTGACTCCGGCATCTCGCGCTCCACCGGCGTCTCCCACCGTTCCAGTGGACGCTTGTACAGCGGTGCCTCGTCCGTCAGCGCGGGGTTCGGGATCTCGGCCACAACCTGCCCGTGCTGCTTCACCCGCATCTTGTTTTCGCCAATCACTTGGCCGACGATCACGCCATCCAGACCCCACTTCTGGAAGACCCTGAGCACTTCGTCTTCGCGGCCCTTTTCGGCCACCAGCAACATGCGCTCCTGCGACTCGCTCAGCATGATTTCGTAGGCGCTCATGCCGGTCTCGCGCTGTGGGACGTTGTCCAGTTCGATCTCCAGTCCCACGCCACCGCGCCCGCCCATCTCGCAGGTCGAGCAAGTCAGTCCGGCCGCGCCCATGTCCTGAATGCCGACAACCGCGCCGGTCTCCATCGCCTCCAGGCAGGCTTCGAGCAACAACTTCTCCATGAACGGATCGCCCACCTGCACGTTGGGCCGCTTCTCTTCCGACCCTTCGTGGAACTCCTCGCTGGCCATGGTCGCGCCGTGTATGCCGTCGCGCCCAGTCTTCGATCCGACATAAATTACCGGATTCCCGACGCCCGACGCCTTGGCGTAGAAAATCTTTTCGCGCCGCATCAATCCCATGGCGAACGCGTTCACCAGCGGATTGCCGTTATAGCAGCTCTCAAACTTCGTCTCTCCACCGACATTCGGCACCCCAAAGCAGTTCCCATAGGACGCCACGCCGCCAACCACGCCTTCCATAACCGCGTGGTTCTTGTGGATCGTCGTTTCGTCTCCGGCTCCGCCATTGCCGGCTCCGCCGTTCGTAGCGCCGGACTCCAGTCCGGCGGGCCCTGCCTGCTTCTTCACGATCGGCCCAAAGCGAAGCGAATCCATCACCGCCACCGGACGCGCGCCCATCGTGAAGATGTCGCGCAGAATCCCGCCGACGCCGGTCGTCGCACCCTGGAACGGCTCCACAAACGAGGGATGATTGTGCGACTCGATCTTGAACGCGCACGCCCAGCCGTCACCAATGTCGATAATCCCGGCATTTTCGCCCGGGCCCTGCATCACCAGCTTGCTGCGTGTAGGCAGCCGCTTCAAATGCACGCGCGACGACTTATACGAGCAGTGCTCGCTCCACATCACGCTGAAAATGCCCAGCTCGGTAATCGAGGGCTCACGACCCATCAGCTTTAGGATCTTCTGGTATTCGTCAGGCGTAATGCCGTGCTCTTTGATGAGTTCGGGAGTAATCGTTGTGTCAGGGGAAACGCTCATTTCGTCCTCTTAAACTATTGTCGCACGAAGGAACGTGCTCATGGTCCGCTTTTGCCTTCGATTCCGCTAACGGCTAACAGCTAAACCGCTAAGAGCTAATACTCTTTCCGCCTTTTCTGTGCTGGTCGGTTTTGCCTTTACTAACGGCTTACGGCTTGGCTTAGAGCTCATACCGGAAGCGGTCTTCTAGCTTCGAAACTTGAAACTCGAAACTCGAAACTCGAAACTTTGAAACTCTGCCTCCTACCCGACTTCCACCAGCCCATACCGGCGCTGCCAGTGCGCCCGCAGGTGTACCATCGCGCGCGAGATCTCCGCGCCTGAGATACTATCGCTCGTGCCTTCCGCGACCACTCCTGCTTCATGCTTCGCCGCCAGCAAGATCTCGCGATCCCGCACGATGTTGCTGACCCGGAAATCCGGCAGTCCGGCCTGCTTCGTTCCAAAGAACTCACCCGGCCCGCGCAGTTCCAGGTCCGTCTCCGCGATCTCGAAGCCGTTCGTCGTACGCACCATCTCATCCAACCGCCGGTCGCCTTCCGGAGAAACTTTGCCGCTAGTCATCAGCACGCAGTAGGACTTTGCCGCACCGCGCCCAATGCGCCCACGCAACTGGTGCAATTGCGATAATCCGAAGCGCTCCGCGTGTTCGATCACCATCATGTTCGCGTTCGGCACGTCCACTCCGACTTCGATCACCGTGGTCGAGACCAGCACATCAAGATCGCCGCGCCCGAAACGCCGCATCACTTGTTCTTTTTCTTCCGCCGGCAATTTTCCGTGTAGCAGACCTATCCGCAGGCCCGCCAGCTTCTTCTTCCGCAGCTCGTCATACATCTTCACCGCGGCCTTCAGGTTCCCCCACGAAGTCACCTTCGCCGCGTCCGCCGACGAACGTAGCGCCGGCGTCTCGCCGGCTGTCGCGTGGGCGTCTCGCCCACGCAGGGGTGCCGCACCCTTCCCCGACAGGGGAGGGTGCGAATCACGAATCTCCACCTCATACCCCAGCGTCCCCTGCCCACTCTCCTCGATCACCGGATAAACCACGTACGACTGATGTCCCGCCTTCACCTGCTTGCGCACGAACTCCCACACCTCATCCGCGCGCTCGTCCGGCACGCGCCGCGTAACGATCGGCGTCCGTCCCGGCGGCAGTTCATCCAGAACGCTCACATCCAGGTCGCCATAAAGCGTCAGCGCCAGCGTCCGCGGAATCGGCGTCGCGGTCATCACCAGCGTATCGGGTTCCAGCGCCGTAGCGCCGGACTCCAGTCCGGCGGGCCCTGTTTGGGTCTGTCTTGTGTGGGGACGGGGCTGTGCGCCGTCCTGTGCGCCGGCGGGCCCTTCCCCCGTCTTCTTCATCAGCTTGAATCTCTGCAACACGCCGAAGCGATGTTGCTCATCGACGATCACCAGTCCCAGCTTTGCGAACTCCACCGTCTGCTGGATCAGCGCGTGTGTCCCGATCACCAGTTGTGCATTCCCGGTCGAGATGTGCCGCCGCAGATCGCGCTTGCGGCTCTCTTCCACCGATCCCGTCAGCAGCACGGTACGATATCCCGCGCTCTCCAGGATGCGCCGCGCCGACAGATAATGCTGTGTCGCCAGGATCTCCGTCGGAGCCATCAGAGCAACCTGATAGCCATTCTCGATCGCGATGATCGCCGCCTGGAACGCGACGATCGTTTTGCCCGACCCGACGTCGCCTTGCAACAGCCTCCGCATCGGAGCGGGCTTCTCCATGTCCGCGGCGATTTCTTTCAGCACGCGTTTCTGCGCCGTCGTCGGATGAAACGGCAGCACTTTCTTGATCGTCTCCCGCACGCGAGTATCCAGCTTGAACGGTATCCCCGGCTGCAACTTCGCCTTTCTGCGTTTCAGTTCCAGCCCGAGTTCCAGGAAAAACAATTCTTCGAAGATCAGTCGCAGATGTGCCGGCGTACGCTGATTCTGCAAGTCTGTGAAACTCTCGCCCGCTTCCGGAAAGTGCGCCTTCCACAAAGCATCGCGCCGCGCGATCAGGCTCATGCGTCGCCGGACCGCCTCCGGAATCGCGTCGGGTATCTCCGGGTTCAGGTTCTCCAGCGCATAATGGACCACCCGCCGAAACCACCGCGAGCTCAGTTTTCCCTTCCCCGCCGTTTCGTAGATCGGAACGATGCGTCCGATTTCCAGCGACCCCGCCGTAATATCCCTGATCTGGGGTGCCACTACTGCGGGTGCCCCATCCTTCGGCGCAGCCGAAGAGTGGGTCTTTTCGTCGGCCTCGTCATCACTCAAAATTTCAACCTGTGGGTTGATCACCTGTAACGCGCCGCGGCCCCGTTCGTCCTGCTCGACTTTTCCATACAGCGCCACCATCTGCCCCGGCTTGAGCTTGTCCTTCAGATAGCTCCCGTGAAACCACTTGCCGGTAAGTGTCGGCACCGTGCGGGCAAACGAACGCGCCGTCGCCGGCATGTCGCCAAAACCCGGTTGCGCGAACGTCGCCTGAAAAATCGGAGCCTTGCGCGTGCGGAACAATCCGCTAGCCCGCACCTCGGCGATTACGCTAGCCATCTCACCCGGGCGCAACTCGGCAATCGTCCGCGGATTGATGCGGTCCTCATACCGGAACGGCAGGTAATAAAGGAGATCCTCCACCGTGGCGATCCCCTTCTCGGCGAGGATCTCGGCGATTCGCGGGCCAACGCCCTTCACGTACTGCACCGGAGTGGATAGCTCTAGCATCTGCTCCCGAATCTTAACAAACACTGTCGTGACAAGCGCTATCGTGACAAACGCTATCGTGCTGCTTCACCATTCCCACCACCGCCGCCGATCTTCCACCACCGCCGCCCGCGGCGTGTCATCCCGAGCACCAGCGAGGGACCTGCTTTTCGCCCGCACCACCACCCTTGCCGATTTTCCACCACCACCGCCGCCCGCGGCGTGTCATCCCGAGCACCAGCGAGGGACCTGCTTTTCGCCCGCACCACCACCCTTGCCGATTTTCCACCACCACCGCCGCCCGCAGCGTGTCATCCCGAGCGCCAGCGAGGGACCTGCTTTTCGCCCGCACCACCACCCTTGCCGATCTTCCACCACCGCCGCCCGCAGCGTGTCATCCCGAGCGCCAGCGAGGGACCTGCTTTTCGCCCGCACCACCACCCTTGCCGATCTTCCACCACCGCCGCCCGCAGCGTGTCATCCCGAGCGCCAGCGAGGGACCTGCTTTTCGCCCGCACCACCACCCTTGCCGATCTTCCACCACCGCCGCCCGTAGCGTGTCATCCCGAGCGCCAGCGAGGGACCTGCTTTTCGCCCGCACCACCACTACCGCCGACGTCATTAGAGATGTCAAGGCCCTCCAAGCACCTAAATCCTTGTAAGTCACTGATTGCGAAGTAAATATAATCCCGCCCAAACTGTCGGATTTACCCCGTGCAATTGCTAAAATGTATGTAGAGGCTGAAATAGGAAACTGGTTACCAGAGTAACCTGACCAAGTTAAAGCTCGCATTATCAACAGCTTGAGCTAGGCTCGACGAAGCTGAAATTGTAACTAGCTGTGTTTGCAACAACTTACGATTTCTCCCGTAGGGGGAGGGTAACCGCAGCTAACCCGAGACGCGGGTGCGAACAGTTTGTGACAGCACTCGCCATTAACCACTCGCCACTCGTGGGCTCACTTCCACGCTTGGTGGCCGTCTTATTTATTTCTGCGGCGGAAACAAAACAGCTTGCGGTTTCGTACTTACTCTTATGCGGATGGTCGTGGACATCTTTGCGCAGATCTTCCGCACCCTGTGGGCTCACAAGCTGCGGTCGTTTCTGACCATGTTTGGCATCGCCTGGGGTGTCGGTTCTCTTCTCCTGCTCGTCGGTCTGGGTGAAGGCTTCCGCTCCGGCAACAAGCGCGAGTTGGCCGAGTTTGGTCAGGACATCATGTTCATTTTCCCTGGCCGCGCTCCCGCCTTTCAGGGCAGCATGACGTCGGCGCGCCGCTACCTGCTCACGTACCAGGACTACCTCGACATTCGCAAGGAAGCGCCGCACGTTCGCAACGCGTCGCCTGTCCTCATCAGCAACGACGTGCGCGCCATCAGCGAATTCGCCAGCGCCAACGGCCAGATTACGGGCGTCGAACCGCAGTTTAACCAGATACGCTTTCTGCCTCTGAAGCAAGGCCGCTGGATGAACGACCTCGATGAAGCGCAGAAGCGCAACGTCATCGTGCTTGGCGACGAGATGACGAAGAACCTGTTCCCCGGACGCCCCTCGGTCGGCGAGAAGATCCTGCTGAACGGCGCTCGCTTTGAAGTGATCGGCACCATGAAGCGAGTTGGTCGTGGAGACGACAACTCCACAAACATGCGCGGCTACATTCCGTTCAGCGTCATGAACATGTATTTCCCCATCAAGGGCGAGAACAGCGAAGGGGCGATTTCGTCCATCAATTATCAGCCGCGCATTACGGCCGAGCACAAGATCGCCGAAGGCGAAGTCCGCAGAGTCGTCGCCCGTAACCACGGCTTCGACGTCAAGGACGATAACGCCTTCGAGACCTGGGACACGATCCAGCAATCCAAGATGGTCGGCTCCATCTTCGACGCTATGAATATGTTTCTAGGCGGAGTCGGCATGGTGACGCTTGCGCTCGGCGCCATTGGCGTCATCAACATCATGCTCGTCTCCGTCAGCGAGCGCACCCGCGAGATCGGCTTGCGAAAGGCTCTCGGCGCGACGAACCACAACATCCTGCTACAGTTCTTTTTCGAAGGCATTCTGCTGACGCTGGTGAGCGGCTTGATCGGCCTGGCCTTTTCCGGCGGCCTGATGCTGCTGGCGCGAAACGTCGAAGGCCCCCAGGGCTTCGATCCTCCCAGGCTGGTGCCGATGACGGCGCTGCTTGCGATCGGCAGCTTGACCCTCGCCGGAGTCGTCGCCGGCCTCTATCCGGCGCGCAAAGCCGCCATGCTGCAGCCCGTCGAAGCGCTGCGACAGGAGTAACCCAGGAGTAAAAATGATCCGCGATCTGCTCCACGAGGCATACGGCGCCATGCGCCACAACCGGCGCCGCACCACTCTCACCATGCTGGGCATGGCGTGGGGCATCGCCACGGTCGTCATGCTGCTCGCCTACGGAGACGGTTTCGGCCAGGCCATCGGAAACATCTTCGCCAACTTCGGCACCAAGCTGATGATCGTCGTCCCCGGCCGCACCTCCATGCAGGCCGGTGGACAAAAAGCCGGCGCGCCTCTGCGCTTCACGACAGACGATGTCGATCTGCTCACCACGAACATTCCGCAGATCACGCGCATCACTCCGGAATCCGGCAAGCAGGCCATCGTTCAGTACGACACGCGCTCCTTCACCTTCCCGATCAGCGGCAATAATTCCAACGTCGCTTCCGTCCGCGCGCTCAAACTCGCGCAAGGCCGCTTCTACAACCCTGAAGACGAAATGCGCCGGGGGCGGGTGGCTCTCATCGGCGCCGACGCCAAGGAAAAACTCTTCTCCGGCCGCAACGCCCTCGGCGAACGCATCCGCATCGACGGGGCCAGCTTCGAAGTCATTGGCATTCTCAGCCCCAAGATGCAGGAGGGGGATGACGACATCAACCGTGTCATCTACATCCCGTTCACAACCATGGGCGACTTTAAAGACACCCACTATATCGACTCGATCTGGTTCAACTACGAAATCGACGACTTCCAGCGCCTGGAACAATCCGTGCGCACCGTCATGGCCACGCAGCACAAGTTCAATCCCACCGACCGCCGCGCCGTGATGGTCTTCAACCTGATGAACCAGCTTCATCAGTTCCAGATCATCACCCTCGGCCTCAAGATTCTGCTTGGCTTCATCGGTACTCTCACTCTCGGCATTGGTGGTGTCGGCTTGATGAACATCATGCTCGTCTCCGTCACCCAGCGCACGCGAGAGATCGGCGTCGAGAAGGCGCTGGGTGCCCGCCGCCATCAGATCTTCTTCCAGTTCCTCGCCGAAGCCCTCACCATCACCGCCATTGGGGGAGTCCTCGGTGTGATCCTCGCCTACACCGTCTCGCTCTCCGTTGGCAGACTGACCCTCTATAGCGCCTTCGCCAAGAACGCCGAAGCCGGAGACATCCGCCTCATCATCGACCCCGGCACACTGATCGTCTCAACGCTCATCCTCGGCGCCGTGGGACTCATTTCCGGCATGATCCCGGCCATACGCGCCTCGCGCCTGCCACCCATCGAGGCG
Source organism: uncultured Acidobacteriota bacterium (assembly GCA_963777415.1). Taxonomy (GTDB): domain Bacteria; phylum Acidobacteriota; class Terriglobia; order Terriglobales; family Acidobacteriaceae; genus JAEZPW01. The sequence continues at coordinate 121,731 of CAVZQL010000002.1, read as the reverse complement.
CTCCGTTACGAATAGGCAGAAGAATGAATCAGCCAATGGAAAGAAGGCAGGGGCTCTCGCGTTGAACGGGTATTTAGGTATTTGGTATTTAGGTATTTCACTGTTACTTGCCCGTTGCAGGACAGTTGGCTGCCGAATCCGTGAATACCTAAATACGTAATACCTAACTTGTTTGAAGGTAGGCCACTTTACCGTGCAGGGCTTTTCTTGAGGATGCCCAGAATTTCCTGTAATCCCTGGCGCACACGCTTGAGTTCGTCGTTAGGAGGCTTCACTGCAAAAAGCAATGGTGCCTGCTTTTTCGCGCCCTTCGCTTCAGACTTCAATTGTTCACGCGCGCCTGCGATCGTGAACCCTTCTTCGTACAGCAACGTCTTGACGCGCAGGACATACTCGACATCACTGCGCCGGTACATCCGCTGCCCCGTGCTGCCCTTGGTTGGCTTGAGTTGCGGAAACTCCGTTTCCCAAAAGCGCAGCACATAGGCCGGCAGGTCGCACAACTCAGCCACCTCGCCAATGCGGAAGTAGAGCCTGTCGGGAATGATGACCGCTTCGGACCTCTTCCCTTTCGCACCGGATTTTGCTTTTACAGACATGATTCACTTCTTGGAGTCGTGCGGAGCCGTAACCGGAGTATAACTCCCCTACGCGGGTTTCAAGCTTCGCTTTTTACAGAGCATCGCCACCAAAAGCCAAAGGGCATCCATTTTTGTGGACGCCCCTTTTGTGTGGCCCGGATCGCGAGCTTTCGCTCGCGCTAACTACTTCTTCGCTTTTTTTGCGGCTTTCTTTGCGGGCTTCTTTTTTGCTGGCATTGGTGTTGCCTCCTATTTTAGTTTGGAAACCTTCTCCCTTGAAGGTTTGTTCTTGGACCCTACTGCACGTGTTGCCCAACTTCTTGGACGGGCAACTGCTCTGCCACAAGATATTGCGTGTACTTAGTATGAATGTCAACAAATATTTTTGTGCGCGAGCTAGATTTCTGTGCTAGCCACCAATCACACCGGCCAGTGACTTCCTAATTTTTCCTTGGGACCCGCGATGGACGCGTTCCTCATCCCATCACTGTCCCGCGTGACGCCTGACGCCGACACGTTTCACGCGCATGCTAGAATGACCAGTTTTGTCGCGACGGATACATTTCGTTGAAGGAGTATCATTTTTTCAGTCGCGCGAGAAAAGAGGCTGAATGGCTGACACAATGATGGCGGTGGTGAAGTCCGACGCCGCGCCAGGCACCGAACTGCGCGAGGTCAGGGTCCCCGCTTTTGGCCGTCAAGATGTGCTCGTCAAAGTAAAGGTCGCTTCCGTTTGCGGCACCGACCTCCACATCTACAATTGGGACGCCTGGGCGCAGAACCGCATCCATCCTCCACTTATCCCGGGCCACGAATTCTGCGGTGAAGTGGCCGCGGTAGGCGATGAAGTCACCAGCGTTAAAGAAGGCGATTTCGTCAGCGCCGAAATGCACGTCGCCTGCGGCAAGTGCTTGCAATGTCGCACTGGCGAAGCGCACATCTGTCAGCACGTGAAGATCCTAGGCGTGGATGCCGACGGCGCGTTCGCCGAATATGTGCGCATCCCCGAGACCAACGTCTGGAAGATCGATCCTGCTATCCCGCCCGAGTACGCGTCGATCTTCGATCCGCTCGGCAATGCGGTCCACACCGTACTCTCGGGTGATGTTGCGGCCAAAACCGTTGCCATTACCGGATGCGGTCCGATCGGCCTCTTCGCCATCGCGGTCGCCAAAGCTTGCGGAGCGACGCAGGTTTTCGCCATTGAGGTGAACGAGTACCGCCGCAAGGTCGCGCAACAGATGAAAGCCGACTTTGTGCTCGATCCGACAACGGACGATGTGAAGTCCATCGTGCTCGATCACACGGACGGGAACGGTGTTGACGTGCTGCTTGAGATGGCCGGCAATCCCGACGCCATCAAGCTCGGCTTCCAGATTCTGCGGCTCGGCGGACGCGCCTCCCTGCTCGGCATCCCGTCTAAACCCATCGAGATGAACTTCGCCGAAGACATCATCTTCAAGGGCGCCACCATTATGGGTATCAACGGACGCCGCATGTTCCAGACCTGGTACCAGATGCAGGCGCTGCTCAAGGCCGGCAAACTCGATCTGCACCCGGTTATTACTGACCGCATCGCTATGAGCGACTTTGCCAAAGGCATGGAGCGGCTGAAGACCGGTCAGGCCAGCAAGATTCTTCTGTATCCGAACGGGGCAAGATAATGCCAACCACAACTCGCACCAATCCGCTCTCGTATTTGACCGATCAGCTCAATGATCTGAAGCAGCGCGGCACATACTTCAAACTGCGCGTGCTCGAGGACGAGCAGGCGGCCGTCTGTACGTTCGACGGCAAGCGCGTTATCAATCTGGCGTCGAACAACTACCTCGGCCTGACCACGCACCCCAAGCTGCGCGAGGCGGCCCTGGCGGCAACGAAGAAGTACGGCGTCGGCTCGGGCGCGGTGCGCACCATCGCCGGCACCATGACGTTGCACATGCAGCTCGAAGAGAAGATCGCGCGCTTCAAGAACGTCGAGGCCTGCGTCGTGTTCCAGTCAGGATTTACCGCCAATGCGGGCACCGTCTCCGGCGTTCTGGGCAAGGAAGATTTCATCATCAGCGACGAGCTGAACCACGCGTCGATCATCGACGGCGCGCGCCTTTCGCGGGCGAAGATCCTGGTTTTCCGCCACAAGGATATCGTGCACGCCGAAGAGCAGCTCGCCAGCATCAAGGACCAGCCCGGCCGCAAGCTCATCATCACCGACGGCGTATTCTCCATGGACGGCGACATCGGACCGCTGCCCGGACTGTGCGATCTGGCTGAGAAGTATGGCGCGATCATGATGGTGGACGACGCGCATGCCTCCGGCGTCCTTGGACGTAACGGACGCGGCACCATCGATCATTTCAACGTCCATGGTCGCGTAGATATTCAGGTTGGCACGCTATCGAAAGCTATCGGCGCGCTTGGGGGATACGTGTGCGGCACGCGCGACCTGATCGAGTTCCTCTATCATCGCGGACGTCCATTCCTGTTCTCGACCTCGCATCCTCCGTCGGTCGCAGCAACGTGTATTGCGGCGTTTGATGTTCTGGAGCAGGAACCGGAACGCATCCAGCGACTCTGGGACAACACCGACTTCTTCAAGAAGGAGCTCGGCAACCTTGGTTTCAACATCGGCGGACAGACGACGCCGAAGAGCGAGACGCCAATCACGCCGGTCATCACTGGCGAAGGCCGTCTGGCGATGGAGTTCTCGCGCGAACTGTTCAAAGAAGGCGTGATGGCGACAGGCATCGCCTTTCCGACGGTTCCCGAAGGCAAGGCGCGCATCCGCACGATCGTCACAGCAACGCACACCAACGACGAACTTCAGCAGGCGCTCGAAACGCTGGCGCACGTTGGTAAGAAACTCGGCATAGTTAGCTGATCGTTGGGAACGGCAGAGGGCGCATCGAACTGGTGCGCCCTTGGGCATCAGGACTATAATGACGTTGGAATCGTTTCCCCCCTCTGTCTCGGCCCCATTTACAAAAAGCGTTTTGCCGGAGGTCTGATGGATCGCAAAGAGTTTCTGCGCATGGGTTGTTGCGCATTCGCTTTTCTGGCTACTCAGAATGGTGTCGCCGCCGAAACGCCGCAGCAGTGCGACGACCAACAGCTCAAGTTCATTCAGAACTGGGTAACCGATCTGATGGACACGATCGATAGCGAAGTCGACGAGGAGACGAAAATCAAGCTATTGTCGGGGTGCGGCCGCGGCTGCTACCGCCGCCACCAGTTCAAGCAGGACATCGCCGCGAAGGGCAAGGGCAGCGTTGACAAACTCGTTGAGGCATACAAGTCGAATTTCGAAGCCTGGCGCGAGGGCGATGACAAAGTTCACATTCGCTTCGGGGAGATAAACAAGTACGGCTGCTACTGCCCCGCCGCCCGGTATCGCGAATCAAAGCCCAAGACGGACATTCACTGCTACTGTACCCGCGCAACGCATCAGGCGATCTGGGAAGCTGCTCTGGGGCACCCCGTAAAGATCGACATTCTGCAGACCGTAAGGCGTGGCGATCCCACGTGCCACTTCCTTGTGCATCTTTCGTAACTCAGCGTTCGTACCCCACGTTCCGCCGTTGGTGCCCGACGTTCCGCCCGAGCCGCGCAGCGGTACGGGCTAACGTGGGGAAGTTCCCGCGCCTCGCTGCTATTCCGCGTTCATCGCCGCCAGAAACGCCTCCCCAAACTTCTCTGCCTTGGTCGGACCGATCCCTTTGATCGCCGCCAGCTCTTCGAGTGACTCCGGTGCCTCGCGTGCAATCTCGCGCAGCACGCGGTCGTGCAGAATGCAGAACGCCGGCCATCCGTTCTTCGTCGCCATCTCCATCCGCACTTTTCTCAGGCTTTCGAACCTTGCCTCGCCGTCGCGATCCAGCGGCTCAACCGTTTCTTTGGTACCGCCGGCGACTCGCCGGCTGTCGCGAGGACGTCCCGTCCGCGCCTGCTCACTCTTCACCTCAACCTCGACAGACACGCGATCCCTGCGCGGGAACTCATGGCGACCATCCGGCTTGTAACGATGGTGCGCCAGCGTTTGACACACGTCGCACTCGCAGCCGTCGACCGACGTGTTCTCGCCGAAATAGTCGAGTATCTGGCGCCGGCGGCACTTCATCGACGATGCGTAGTTCAGCATCAGGTCGAGCTTTCTACGCGCGTGCTTTTGCAGACTTTCGATCTCTTTTTTCCCCAGCGCCGTGTTGTTCTCGCCAATGTTGTTGATGAAGAACTCCTGCGTACGCAGATCGCGGCTGTTGAAGAACAGCAGGCAATTCGCGGGTTTGCCGTCGCGGCCGGCGCGGCCGGCTTCCTGGTAGTAGGCCTCTACGCTGCCCGGCAGGTTGTAATGCACGACGAAGCGCGTGTCGGGCTTGTTGATTCCCATGCCGAACGCGTTGGTGGCGACGACGACCGAATCGTCCTCGGCCATGAACCGCTTCTGGCTGGCGGCGCGCGACGCCTGGCTCATTCCAGCGTGATAGGCGCAAACCGCGCGGTCGGGGAACTGTTCTTCGAGCAGCGCCGTCAGCTCCTCGACAGCTTTGCGAGTCGAGCAATAGACGATGCCGCTGCCCTTGCGCGCCTTGAGAAACCGCAGCAGCGCCTGATCCTTATCGCCCCAACGCTCAAGCGAACGGCAGGTGTAGGCCAGGTTCGGACGATCGAATCCGGTCACGTGCACTTTGGGCTCTTTCAGCCCGAGCATCGTGACCATATCTTTTTGAACTTGCGGCGTCGCTGTGGCTGTTACAGCCACTGTGGTCGGCGATCCCAACTGTTCGCGGACTTCCGCAAGCCGCATGTACTCGGGGCGGAAATCGTGTCCCCAGAAGCTGACGCAGTGCGCCTCGTCGACGACGAACAGGCTCGGCTTCAGTTGCGGCAGCAAGCGCTGAAAGGACTGCACCCAGAACCGCTCGGGCGCGATGTAGAGGAGTCCGCGAAAACCGTTCTCTAATTTCGTCAGCACTTGGCGCTGGATATCCCACGGCTGCGAGCCGTTGAGATACATGGCTGGAATCCGCAGCTTGCGCAGATGCTGCACCTGATCGGTCATCAGGGAAATCAGCGGCGACACGATGATCGTGAGGCCGCGCAGCGCGACCGCCGGAAGTTGAAAGCAGAGGCTTTTGCCTGCGCCGGTCGGCATGACGCAAACGACGTCGTGTCCGCTCACGATGTCGTGAACGATCTCGCGCTGGTGTGGACGGAACTGCTCGTGTCCGAAAACGGATTGGAGGATGTGATCGATGGAATACATGGGCCGAACAATCAGAGTAGCGTATTCGGACGCGATGTGAGGAACATTAAATCAGCCGTTCCGATTCGGTAAATTGTTGATTCCGAAGTTACCTCCCCCTATACCTCGGACAAATGCAAGTCGCTGATTGTAAATCATTTAGCACCTCGATATACCCGACCTCAAAGCCAAGTGGCTGATTCTAGGCGACTTAAGATATCGATCCATGAAAACAAAGGACTTGGCATTGTATGCGATTCGACCGTGAGGTTTTCAAAGATCGTTCAAGCTCAACAAATTCAGCATACCGCGGGAAGTCAGAACCTCAACATGGAGGGCGGAAAATTTCTGATTTCGTAACAAGGGGCGCTCATACGGTGCACCACGTAGCCGCAAGGGTTCTAGACGCTCGTGGAGGGACATGGAAGAAGCAGAACAGAATTAGCTGTTAGTTAATCAGCTCTTAGCCGTTAGTAGAATGAAGCGGAACAGAATTAGCTGTTAGTCAATCAGCTCTTAGCCGTTAGTAGAATGAAGCAGAACAGAATTAGCTGTTAGTTAATCAGCTCTTAGCCATTAGTAGAATAAGCGCCGGCGCTTGGGGAGTTCTCGCCAACAAGCCACATCTCACCAGATCACCCGATCACTGCCGATAAACGAACTCCCCACCGATTACCGTCGCCACGACTTTGCCCGTAAAGTTCCAGCCCTCGAACGGCGTGTTGCGCGACTTTGAACGCGACTGTGTCGGATCGTAGGTCCACTTTGCGTTGGGGTCGAAGACAGTGATGTCGGCGTGGGCGCCCTTCCTGAGCGTGCCACGGTTGGCCAGAGCGACGATTTTCGCCGGATTGGTTGCGAACAGTTCGACGAGTCGCGCCAGCGGAATTTTGTGTTGTCCGTGGAGCACCGTGATGGCCAGCGGCAGGGCGGTCTCCAGCCCGGTGATGCCGAAGGGGGCGCGGTCGAATTCGACGGACTTCTCGTGGGCGGCGTGGGGCGCGTGGTCGGTTGCGATTGCGTCCACGGTGCCGTCGGCGATTCCGGCGATCAGGGCGTCGCGGTCCTGATGCGAGCGCAACGGCGGATTCATCTTGAGCCGCGTGTCATACGGAGCGGGGCCGTTGTCCAAATCTTCGTCGATGAGGGTGAAGTGATGCGGCGTTACCTCGCAGGTCACACGCAGGCCCTTGGCTTTGGCTTCGCGGATCGCTTCCAGCGCGCGCCCAGCCGAGAGGTGCGACACGTGGAGATGGCCTCCGGTTTTTTCAACCAGACGGATGTCGCGCTCGACGATCAGCGCCTCGGCGTCGGTCGGCATGCCGCGCAGGCCGAGACGAAACGCCGTCGGTCCGGCATTGACTTGCGCCTTGGTGGTCATGCGCGTGTCTTCGGCGTGCTGCATCACCGGGAAGCCAACCTCGGCGGCCAGCTTGAGCGCCTTCTGCATGATGGCGTCGTCGAGGATCGGATGGCCGTCGTCGGTGACGCCGACGGCGCCCGCCTGTTTCAGCTCGGCGTAGTTCGTCAACTGATGGCCGTTGCTGCCGAGCGTCGCCGCCGCCACTGGATAGACGTGGACCACGGCCTGCCGCGCCGGGGCCTGCATCCACTCGGTGGTCTCGGGCGAGTCGTTGACCGGCGTGGTATTGGGCATGGCGCACACGGCGGTGAAGCCGCCCGCCGCCGCCGCAGCAGTTCCCGTTTGAATCGTTTCTTTGTAGGTCTGCCCCGGCTCGCGAAGATGGACGTGCAGATCGATGAAGCCGGGAGCAACGACCAGGCCTTTCGCTTCGAAGACTTCGGCGCCGTCCGCGCTGATCTTGCCGGGCGCGGCGATCTCGGCAACCAGGCCGTCGCGGAGGAGCAAATCCATTTCGGCGTCGATGCCCTGCGCGGGATCGATGATGCGTCCGCCGCGAAGGAGCAAAGCATTTCCACCACGGATTTCCACGGATTTATTTTCAATTATCTTCGCCATCCAATCGGCCCCCTTCTTCTTCTGATCCTTTCCTTCCGTTTGAATCCGTGGTTAGGTTTTTTCCAGTGCCTTCGCCAGGATTGCCATGCGCACGGGGACGCCGTTGTGGACCTGGTCGAGAATCACCGACTGCGGTCCGTCGGCGATTTCGCTGGTGAGTTCAAGCCCGCGAATGATCGGCCCCGGATGCATGATGATGGCGTCGGGCTTGATCCAGCTCAGGCGCTCGCGCGTCATCTGGAAGCGATCGATGTAATCCTGCACGCGCAACTCCAGGCCTTCGAGACGTTCTTTCTGGATGCGCAGCAGCATGACGACGTCGGCGTCGGCGATGCCTTGTTTCAAATTGTGGGTGACGCGCACGTTCGCGCCCGGCACCAGCTTTGACGCTACCGGAGGCAGCAACTCGGGCGGTCCGCAGAACGTCACCTGCGCTCCGAACTTCGTGAGCAGATGCGCGTTCGACCGCGCCACGCGCGAGTGCAGGATGTCTCCGACGATGGTCAGGCGCAGTCCTTCGATCTTTTTCTTGTGATGGATGATGGTGCGCGCGTCGAGCAGCGCCTGCGAGGGATGCTCGTGCGTCCCATCGCCCGCGTTGATCACGGGAATGTCGAGGTGCTGCGCCAGCGTGTGTGGCGCGCCCGACGAGGGATGCCGCATGACGATTGCGTCGGCGTTCAGCGCGCGCAAGGTGTATCCGGTGTCGAGCAGCGATTCGCCTTTTTCAATGCTCGAGGCGGCAGCGGTGATCAAAATGGTGGTTGCGCCGAGCGCCTTTGCGGCAACCTCGAACGAGACGCGCGTGCGCGTGGATGACTCGTAGAACAGCAGGATGATCCGCTTGCCCGCAAGTAACGGTGGTGCGCCAAGCGGGTCCATGTGGTCGGCCAAATTCAGATAATTGCGGATTTCATCGGCGGAGAGGCTGGCGATATCGAGCAGGCTGCGTGTCTTCATTCTGTGTCGCCCCTACGGGGCTCGGACGACTTTGGTGGATCTTACCCCGGACTTCCGTCCGGGGCTAAGTTCGAAACGTCCCTACGGGACGACGAACCCTTCGGGACTCGGAGTAGTTCCTACCTGCTACCCCGGACTTCCGTCCGGGGCTAAGTTCGAAACGTCCCTACGGGACGGAGACGGACAACGACCAACGACGAAGGACCGCCGGAACAACCAACGAGCAACGATCAATCACGAAGGCCAACAACCAACGTCCAACGCCGAACAGCCAACGACGAAGGACCGACTATTCTTTCTCGACGAGCAGCACTTTTTCCACGTTGTCGATTTCCTGCAGCCTTACTTCGACGATTTCGCGCGCGGTGGTCTGCACGTGGCGTCCGACGAACGCCGCTTCGATGGGCAGCTCGCGGCGGCCGCGATCGATCAGCGTCAGCAGTTGCACGCGGCGCGGGCGCCCATGCTCGAAGAGCGCATCCATGGCGGCGCGGGTGGTGCGTCCGGTATAGAGCACGTCGTCGGTCAGGATGACGTTCATGTCGGTGATGGGAGTACCGATCTCCTGTTTATGCACGACGGGCTTATGATCCACGGTGGAAAGGTCGTCGCGGTAGAGCGTGATATCGAGCGTGCCGACCGGAACCGGCTTGTTCTCGATGCGCTCGATGATGCGCGCGAGCCTCTGCGCCAGGGGAACGCCACGGCGCTTGATCCCAACCAGCACGAGGTTATCGGTGCCGTTGTTCTTCTCAATGATCTGGTGCGCCAGGCGGACCAGCGTACGTTCGATCTCGGATGCGGACATCAACTGCGCTTTCAGGCGCACGTTAGGCGTGGTGGTTGCCTCTGTCATCATGCAGAAATGATACAAGAAGGCGGGTAATTTGAGGCAGGTATTTAGGTATTTAGTATTTAAGTATTTTGGTAGTAATGGTGGCCAGGGACCAAGCCGGAGGAGACTCGAACTACCTTAAATACCAAATACCTAAATACGAAATACTAAATACCTGTCCCCGCATACCCGTCCCGCCTAAATGCCTGTCCCTAGCCCCTGGGCCCTGGGCCCCGCTTCTTGAGCAGTCGCGCGCCCAAGGCGCCGCCGATGCTGGACAATCCGACGAACATAACAAGGAACACGATGAAGACGATGACCAGCATGACGGCAATTCCCTCGGGGGTCATCAATTTCTGGATCATTTGCTGCGCTTCGGGGCTGGGATTGTTCGCAGCCGACTGCTGCATGACCTGCATCATGCTATCGCGCAGTTTGCCGTTTCCGCTTGACAGGGCTAGTTGCACTCCCATCAGCACCGCGAAGAGAGCGAAGGCGAAGAGTCCCGCTACTGCACCGACTCGCGCTCCTGCTCCGGGCGAAAGCTCGGCGCCGGGTTGGCGACGGCTATAGAACAGCACGGCGAGCGCTCCCGCGGCGAGCGGCCACAACAGGTACGCACCTAAAGGTATGATCAGCACCAGGGCAATGATGGCTCCGGCGAGCATCGCTCCCGGCATGGCGTCCTGCCAGCGGAAGGGCTCGGGCGCTGGCGACGGGGAGGTCCGTTCGTATCCAAACCCCACGGGACGTGCCGGTGGCTGCGCCTCGTCCGGAGTTCCCGGACCGAATCGCGGCGTGGCTGGCTCATTCTTTGCGGCTATCGCCACGCGAATCTGCGGCGCGTTGCACTTAGCGCAGAACGCCGCGCCTTCTTCGACCGGGTGACCACATTGATAACAAGGATGTTCCACAGACTTTCAAATTACAGGATGGCAACGGCCCATGCAAGCAAACGCCGTTTTTCTGCCTGCTTACGTCTACAGCGTTCCCTCTTCGCCTCTCATCTGCAAGTACACCAACCCGAACTTCGATCCATTGCCGCTCGGCTCAACGCTGACGAGGTGCCGGCGCTGTTTCGTCCCAACCACCAACTCCGTGTGGTTCGCACTGTGCTTCGGTGTGTCGGAGCACTTGAGTTGATCGCTTGAGTCGTTGACGCCGTTCTTGCAGTCGAGCACGTCGCCGAACTTCGAGAGCTCCTTCTTGTAAAACTCTTTGATCTTGTCCGGCGAATCGTCCGAGACGTACTCCAGTGCAACCACCTTCACGCCAAACTTCGAGCTTGAAATGTCGACGTTCGCGCCGTTGTGATCGCCCTCCGGCTTCGGATTGGGCTTCGCCCCCGGATACACTGCCATGCCGGTGTCCTTGGCATCGACGTTGGTGTTGACGTTCATTCCGCCGAAAGGCGTCTGTATCTTAACCTTGGCGTTCGATCCCTCTTTCTCTTTCTGGATCGAACAACCCGCGAGCATGGCGACCATGGCCAGAGTCGAGACTGCGCTAACGAGCCACGCTGCTTTTCTTAGATGGAGCATGATGGATCAAGCCTCCTTGCGTTACCTGCGCCGGACGGTCGATGCCGGCCCCGCGCTCAGCCACTCCCGGTATGGACACCGGCAAGTGCCCACGGATCGGGATCTCCCCAAACAGGGCCCGAACGGCACTGTCCTCGCTCACGGTGGCGCTGGAAAAAGCGCACAAATAATTCTGTAGTCCGGACAAATTCTGCGCCGTGTTCGGATTTCCCATCGCCACTACAATCGTCTTCGCGCCGGCATGTTCCAGAATGTCCGACAGCAGCGACGCTGGATTGTTCAGCGACCTGCCCGCGTACGGAGTCGCGTACACGGCCACGACGACATTCTGTGCGCGCTCGGCGCTCTTCACCAAATCTTCGGCTTCGAACTTTGCCGTCTCCGGATCTACATACCGCACACGCGCATCCGGGGCGCGCAATTTCAACTGCTGCTCAAACTCGCGTCCCCACTCGCCTCGCACGTCGTCGGTAAAGACGATGGCCAGCAAACGGTCCGCGGGCTGATCCATAGTCTTATCCAGCATTAGGTACGGATTCGCGACGGCATTGGTTCCCGATATTTTTTTGGCTTTCAGCGGCAGCACTTTTCCGTTGTCCCGCACCAGCGTGATCGCCTCGTCGGCCACATGCCTGGCGACGGCCAAGTTTTGCGGGTCCTGCACGATCCGGCTCAGCGCCTCGATATCGACGATGCGCGCTTTGTGCAGCCCCACGGAGGCTTTCGCTCGCAGAATCTTCAGCACCGACGCATCGATCTGCGCCATCGGGATCTCGCCCGTCCTGGCAGCGTGCAGCAATCCGTTGTAGGCGCCGTCCACATCGGCCGGGATGATGACCATGTCGCATCCGGCCTTCACCGTCGCTACCGCGGCCGCCGACGAGGGATTCACCCCCGGCCTGGTGTAGAGCCGCATCAGGCCGTACATGTCGAGGGCATCCGTCACCACGAGTCCCTTGAAGTGCATCGCGTTTTTCAGCAGTTCGGTGACGATCAGATAAGAACTCGTCGCCACACGGTCGGGCGCGTCGTCCAAGGCGGGCACGGTCAGGTGCGCCACCATCACCGCATCGACGCCGGCATCAATTGCCGCGCGAAACGGCGGCAACTCAACCGTTTCGAGGCGCGCACGGTCACCGCTGACAACCGCTAATCCCAGGTGGGAATCGGTTGCGGTGTCGCCGTGTCCGGGAAAATGCTTCGCGGTGGTCATCATGCCCGCTTGGCGCGCGCCTCGGATGTAGGCCGCCACCATGTCGCTGACCAGCTTCGGGTCTTCGCCGAAGGAGCGCGTGTTGATCACCGGGTTGGCTGGATTCGAATTGACGTCGGCATCGGGAAACCAGTTCCACTCCACCCCGATCGCCCGCGCCTCTTCGGCGGTGATTCGTCCAAACGCCTCGGCGTATTCCGGCTTTCCCGCTGCCCCGAACGCCATCGCGTGGGGAAACACCGTGCCTCCATTCAGCCGCATGGAGAGGCCGCGCTCGAAGTCCGCCGCAAAGAGCAGGGGCAGCTTGGACTCGCGCTGCAATTGATTGGTCAGCGCCGCCGCCTCGTAGGGCTCGGTCTTGACCAGCAGCCCCATCTGGGTCGGGACCGTCAGCCCAAAACCGCCAAGATGGTACTTCAGCATCAGGTCCCGCAGGGCGGCGTATTGCTCGCCGTTCACGTTGACGAACGCGCCCTTCGACCAAACCATGATCATCTGCCCGACTTTTTCCTCGACGGTCAGGCCCTTCAACGTCTTCTGCGCCCATTTCTCGCCGTCCCGGTCCACCTTTACCGGAGACGGCTGCTGAAAGCGGTCTTTATCTCTTGCAACCGCAAAAGGCACAAGGAGCACCAAGACTATGAAAGTGTTCAGAATTTTCCGGAACATGAGACAAAAACGATAGCAGAACTCTGACGGGAAAGCAGGGAGAAAAGGCAACCACGGATCTACACGGATGGGAACGGATCAAACACACAGGAGTAAACACGGATCTAGACGGATGGGAACGGAGTCAAACAAAACAAGGAGAAAGGGCTAACACGGATGAGTACGGAGTTGAACGGATTTAACAATAGAGACTGAAAGCAATAGAGAAAGCAATAGAAAAAGCAATAGAAAAGAAGTGCTTTATCCGTTGGAATCCGCGAGAATCCGTGGTGAGCTTTGGTTCTTCCATGCCTAGCCACGTGCTTCTCATCAATCTCGAGGACGGACGTCCCACCCGCAACGAAGCATTGTTGCGTCTGGCTCACGAACTGCACAAGGCGCGACAGGCACGGGCCACAATCGCGAAGATTATTCACGGTTATGGGTCGAGCGGAGTGGGCGGCGTCCTGCGGAACGTGGTGTGGAGCGAGCTTCGGCAGATGAAAGAACGCGGCGAGATCCGCGCCTTCTGCAGTGGCGAAGACTGGCGAATCTCCAACGAGATCGCCTGGGAGATCCTCAAGAAATATCCCGAGCTGAAGAAAGACGCCGACCTGGGCCGCGTTAACCGAGGCATCACGATCGTGCTGCTATAAATCGGCTTCGTCCCGGTTCTTCCGCCGGGCAGGCGGCTGCCCTGTTGCCGACGCAACAAGGGCAGCCCTGGCCAAGTAACTATCCCACGTCGGGGGAGTGCAACACCCGGAAGCTGTTGCCTCCGTGAGACCATACCAGCACCAGCGCATCCTCGCCCTTTGGAACTTTTGTGAGCTCGCGCTGTACATCATCTGGATTCTGGACGTCGTGGCGATCAACCTGCACAATTACATCGCCTCGCGATAGACCAGAATTATCCGCCGGACTGCCGGGCTGTACATTGGCAATAACGGCGCCATGGATCTCGTCAGGCACCTGAAGCTGCTGGCGCACCTCCGGCGTCATTTCGGCGAGCCCGATACCCCAGCGCGCCTTGCCGTGTTCGTCGGTGGCGCCCGCCCTGGCCTTGTTCGAGTTGTCCATGGCCGCCAGCGTCACGGGAACCTTCATCGACTTGCCGTCGCGCAGCACGTCGAGCGTGACCGTGGTATCCGGTTGCCGTTCGACAATTGCCATCTGGAGTTGGGTTGCGTCGCTCACTTCCTTGCCATTCACTCCGCGAATGACGTCGCCCGTTTTGAGGCCCGCCTTCGCGCCCGGCGAATCCGGTTCGACTTGCGTGACAACAGCGCCCACGTTGTCATTCAGCTTGAAGAACTTCGCATTTTCCGAGGTGACGTCCGTAATGCCAACACCCATGTGCGCGTGCTCGACCTTGCCATGCTGTATGAGGCTGTCGACAACAGGACGCACCGTCTCCGAAGGAATTGCGAACCCCATGCCCGAGAATCCGCCCGAAGAGGAGATCAGGAACGTGTTGATACCCACCACCTCGCCGCGCGCGTCGACCAGCGCTCCGCCGGAATTGCCCGGATTGATGGCCGCATCGGTCTGGATGAAACCGCCGGGTTTATGGGCGTCATCGGAAAACGGGTTGGCCCGGTTCAGGGCGCTAACGATTCCGCGTGTAACCGTGAACCGTAGGCCCATGGGATTGCCGAATGCCAGAACCGTCTGGCCCGGATGAAGCTTGTTAGAGTCGCCAAGAGGGAGGCTCGGCAGGTTTGTGCCATTCACCTTGATCACGGCAAGGTCGGTGAGAGGATCGGTGCCGATGAGTTTCGCCGGCCAGACCCGTTTGTCGCTTGTGGTGACACGAATGTCCACGGCCCCATTCACTACGTGGTTGTTGGTAACGATGTATCCATCGGGGGAGATCAGTACGCCGCTGCCGATGCCGTGCTCGATCTGCGGCTGCATGCGCTGTCCAAACTGCCCCCCATGGCCTCCAAACTGATTCCCAAACTGATCGAAGAATCGCTGGATGTCGTCTGGAAGTTGTTGCTGGTCGTCGTTGTCCGACATGCCAACAGGTTCAGCCTTGGCGCGCGACGTCACCGCGACATTCACGACCGCCGGGGTCACTCTGGCTGCGAGAGTTTCCATCGCCTTATCCAGCGACAATAGTGCGCTTACGCTGTTGTCGTCCAGTGGCGCGGCACTCGCTGCCGGGGTAGCCGCCGCCGCAGTCGCTATTGCCGGCTTTGCAATCTCAAAAGCAGCGACCGAAGCGCCGACCGCAATGGCGAGCGCCGGGGCGATCAAGGATCGCCGCGCCACTCTCCAATTCCATACCTTGCGTGTTTCCATTGTGTTCTCCTTCTTTTTCTCTGAAGACTTCTCGAAATGTTGCAACTAATTATTTAGGTGATAAAACCAAAACGCCGTGCTTACGATCCGCTCTACCGCCGGATCAAAATACAGTTCTTATGTGACTTTTCCATGGGTCGAGTTGGCGGGCTGATAATTCACCACTCGCCAGACCGTGAGTCGCCACGCGATCAAGTTGCCAGCACTGTCCTGCCGGCCGTCAACATAAACGAACACAGCCTCTTCTTCCACTGAAGCGTGCGGCTGGATGGCGTGTGCTTCAGCGAGAACCACACCCGGATCAACTTGCGGTGAATGTACGTATGTGCGGTGTCGGGACGGCTGCGGCGAAAACGCGGCGTTTGTCACGTGCGTGGCGTGCGCTGATTCCACCGGACGCGATTTCGCGGCCAGCCGAGTATTCGTTGCGGTCTGCGATAACGGTTTAGGAGTGTAAGGCGATGGCGCGTGCTCCGCTAAACTTGCGGGCATCGCAGTCACCGTGTTGTTCTGAAACGCGAGCAGCTTCGGCGCATGCCACTGGTACGCTATGCAGGCGCAAGAGAAAATCGCAACGAACAAGACCCCAGCTTTCCAGACTGGCGCCGTGCGCGGGTTGGTGATGTGCAGAATTCGCCCAACCCGGCGTGACGTCTTTCCCAGGCGGGTAACGAGCGCGTGCGCCAATGCCATGCTGCGGCGAGCGAACGTTTTTTCCGCCAACAGAGCCAGGCATCTGGCGTATGCCCCGGGATCGCCAGTCTCGGTCATCACAAAATCGTCGCAGGCATTCTCGCGTTCGGCTGAAAGCCTTTCATGCAAAAACCATACGGCGGGATGGAAGAACAATATGGCGCTTAGAACTCTCTGGACGAGGTTTGTCCAGTCGTCCCAGCGCTGCAGGTGAGCCAGTTCGTGCAGCAGAACCTGCTTCAACTCCGGGGACGATAGCTCCTGCATCAGCCATCGCGGAATGACCACCGCTGGCCGAAAGAAACCGATCGCGGTTGGAACCGCTACCTGGTCTGACACGCATAAAGTAATGTGCCTGGCGCTTCCGAACCGATGTAGCGTTTGCCGCACCTCAGGGGTGAGCCGTTCAACGTCGACGGCGACGCAAGCTTTGCGGAGTCGATGGACCCGCCATAATCCCACGCCTAATCGTGCCAAGGCCAAACCTGAGCAGCCCAGCCAGAATTCGAACAAATACAGCGCCCACGATGCCGGCAAGTGAACAAGTGCTTGCCGTGCCACCACTGGCCCCGACGCAATCGAGGCGGCAAACGGTTGCCGCGCGCTGAATCCGAGGAACAACATGATGGCAAGCAGCGACGAGAACCATACGGCGAAACGCGTTCTGGAGTTCTGCTGGCTCGCCAGTGTCAGGATCGCCCAGGCGAAGAGCACGACGGCGGCGCCTCCGAGCAGGCAAGCCGGCAACCGCTCCGCGAATGTTTGCGCCAATGCTGATACGTTCATCTGCTACCTCACTCGCGCTCGTCCAGCAACTGCCGAAGGTGCCGGAGTTCGTCCGAGCCGATGCTGGAGTCTTCCAGGATGTTTAACACCAGCGCTTCGTGCGAGTTCTTGAAAAAGCGACCGACCAGATGCCGGATCTCGAAGCGCGTGGCTTCGCTCTTGCCAATCAGGGGCAGGTAAACGTGAGCACGTCCGTCCTTTACGTGCTTGACGTATCCTTTGTCTTCCAGCACGCGCATCGTCGTCAGCACGGAGTTGTAGGCCAGGGCCGGCTTATTGTGCAAGGCGTCCAAAACCTGCTGGACAGTCGCCGACTGTTTGAGCCAAAGGACGTTCATGATCCGTAGCTCGGCTTCAGTCAGGGTTGCGGACTTGGTAGGCGGCACGATCATCCTCCATTTTGACGTCTGGAGCGCTCGCAAGTAAGCACGGGCACCCGCGAAGCACTACTATAAACTACATTATTAGTTGACGCCAGAGCTTGATAGGTTTCAGAAAAGTTTCCGACTTCGAACGTCACAGAAGGGCCCCTCAATTGTCTTAGCTGTCACCTTCCCGGTTCGTGTACTTCGGGGCGGCAGCATTCCGTTCGTTTGTCTTTTCGATGAGCTCACGGGCTTCTTTTACGAATCCCATAAACCGCAGTGCCAACTCCCGAATGCGATCCTCTTGCCGCCGTTCGATCGCCTCTGTCGGAATCAGGTCCCCACCCACGCCGATTGCGGTCGCTCCCGCCAAAATGAAATCAGCGGCGGTCTTATGGCTTACGCCCCCTGCGGCGATCAGCGGAACTTGCGGCAAGGACGCGTGCAGTGCCCTAATGTATTTCTCCCCGCCGACCGGCGCGCAGGGAAAGACTTTCACGAAATCGGAGCCGGCCTTCCACGCTGTAACCACCTCGGTTGGAGTTAAGGCCCCCGGCAGTACGGCGACGTTCTCCTTGGCGGCAAACTCCACAATTGCAAGATCGAACCCCGGTGAGGTCAAGAAGCTTGCACCCACATCTACGCATCGGCGCGCTGTCTGCGTATCGAGGACCGTGCCTGCGCCCACGATCATCTTTGGATGGGAACGAGCAAACTCGAAAATTAGTTCAACCGCTCCCGGCACGGTCATGTTGATTTCCACAATCGGTATTCCGCCACTTGTTACCGCATCGGCCGCGAAATGCGCGTCATCGCCCGACGACACCCGGATGGCTGGAATGATTCCTATTTCCCTGATAAGGTCGCAAACTTCGTCTTTTTTCATTGGCTTAGAGCCTTTCCGCCGGATGGCTGGCACTATGACCCGTCTGGGGTGAGAGCATGTTGTTCTACACCATCTCCTCTTCAACCTCCGGAAGCTGATCGTCACTGCGAGCGAACCACACGTAAAGCGTCGGCAAGAGGATGATGCTGATGAGCAGATCGGCGATGAGTCCGCCGACAATGACAATCGCAAAAGGACGCTGCGAATCGGAGCCGATGCCATGCGAGAGGGCGGCGGGCAACAGGCCCAGGGTTGCAACCAGCATGGTCATGATGATCGGGCGAAGCCGCAGAACGGCGCCTTCCACCGCCGCTTCTTCGATCGTGTATCCGCGAGCCCGAAGCTGATTGATGTATTCGATCATGATCACGCCGATCTGCACTGACACTCCGAAAAGGGCCAAAAAGCCCACTCCGGACGAAACGCTGAAGTTCGTATGCGAGATGAGCAGCGCGAGCGTTCCTCCGATGGGTGCCATAACCACGGTGGCCAGAGTCAGCAGGGCCCATTTCATCGACTTGAACATCGTGTAGAGGATAACGTAGATCAGCAGGATCGTTAGGGGCAACACAAGCAACAGCCGGCGGTTCGCGCGCTTCTGGCTCTCGTATTCACCCGCCCAGTCAAGGGTGTAACCTGTCGGCAGCTTAACCGCTGCATTGACCTTTCTGATCGCTTCCTCCACCGTGCCGCCCAAGTCCCTGCCGCGCACGCTGTACTTGACCGCCACATAGCGTGAATTCCCCTCGCGGTAGATTTCCGAGCCGCCATCCAACTCGTTGACCTTCGTCAATTGCGCCAGGGACACGCGCTCACCCGACGGCGCCAAAAGTCGAATGTTCGCAATCGCCTCCCTTGTGTCTCGATATTGAGGAAGGTAACGCAGGGTCATATCGTAGCGCTGTTCTCCAATAAGAACCTGGCTGAGAGCGTTGCCACCGACCGCCGTTTGAATTGCGTCCTGCACATCGGAGACATTGATTCCCCAACGAGCGGCCTGAGCGCGGTCGACCTCGAAGTTGAGATTGGGTTGGCCCAGGACGCGAAAGACCCCGAGGTCCTGGACCCCGCGAATGTCTTTCATGACGTCGACGATCTGGTCAGCTTTCTCCTCCAGCGTCTTCAGATCATCTCCATAGATCTTCACCGCAAGCTCACCCTTCACGCCACTTACCGCTTCTTCGACGTTGTCCGAAATAGGCTGCGAGAAGTTCCAGACGACTCCGGGAATCTTCTCCAATTCGCGGTCCATGGCAGCGATCAGCCGCTCTTTGTCCTGATGGAAGACCGGGCGCCATTTTTCCTTCGGGAGCAAGTCGACGAAATATTCGGTATCGAAGAAGCCTGTCGCATCCGTACCATCATCAGGCCTCCCCACTTGGGTAACCACCAGCGGGACTTCGGGAAAAGAAGCCAGGACCACCCGAGCGCGATCCACGACACGCAGGCCCTCGGTTGGTCCTGTGCTGGGAGCAAGGGTGCCTCGTACCCAGATTGCACCTTCATCCAGGTGCGGCAGGAATTCCGATCCGATTGGCCCGCCAAAGGCCAGGTACATCGAGAACAGGAACAGAACGCCCGCCACCGCGACGGTTATCCAGCGATGGCGAATTGCCCAGCGAACGTCCTCCCGATAGCGCACCCGCAAGAATTCCATCAGCGGGTTCTGCCACTGCGCGACCCTGTTTCGAAACGCCAGGCTCGACAGTGCGGGCGCAACCAGCATCGAGAAGATCAATGCCCCGAGCAGGGCGAAGGCCACCGTCCACGCCATTGGCTTGAACAATTTGCCTTCGACTCGCTGGAGCGTGAAGATGGGCAGATAAGCAGTGATGATGATGGCGATGGCGTAGAAGACTGGGCGTTGTACTTCATGCGCGGCAGCGCGGATCTTCTGAAGGTACGTGAGCGGAACATCATCCTGCCGAGTCAGACGGCGCACGATGTTTTCAACCATTACCACCGACCCATCCACCACCATGCCGAAGTCCAGTGCGCCTAACGAGAGCAGGTTTGCCGAAATATGCCGCAGGTTTAGACAAATCGAGGCGAAAAGCAAGGAGAACGGAATAGTAAGCGAAACGATAATGGCTCCACGGATATTGCCAAGGAAAATCAGCAGAACGATCACGACCAGAATCATGCCCTCGGTCAGGTTGTGCAGGACCGTGTGCGTGGTGTAATGGACAAGATCGTCCCGGTCAAGGTACGGGACAATCTTCACTCCCTTGGGCAGGATTTGATCGTTCAGTTTTTTGACCATCGCATGGACGCCATCCAGCATGGTCGCGGTATCCGCGCCCTTGCGAAGAAACACGATACCTTCGACTACATCGTTATCGTCTTCGACGACTCCGTCCGAACGATGAATCGCTTTTCCAATCTGGCCGAGACGGATCTTGGGTCCTTGGGTGACAACACCGATGTCCTGCATTCTTAGGGGCGTGCCCTTTTGCGTCTTGATTACGGTCTCGCCGATATCATTCACATGCGTAACCAGGCCCACGGAGCGCACGTTGATCGCCTGCGAGCCCTGCTCGATAAAGCTGCCGCCGGCATTCGCGTTATTGTTCGTGAGCTGCTGCTCGAGTTGCGCCAGAGTCAGCCCGTAGGAGACCAGTTTGTCGGGGTCCACGCGCACCTGGTATTCCCGCGTAATGCCTCCGAAGGCCGAGTCGTCCACAACGTCCGGCACCGACCGGATGTACTTGCTGACCACCCAATCCTGTAGAGTTTTGAGTTCCATTACGTCGTAGGCCGGATTCGTACTCCGCAGCGTGTACCAATAGACCTGGCCCACGGGACTGTAGTCGGGGCCGATTTCGGGAGAAACCCCAGTAGGGAGCGTGACCTGCGAGAGGCGCTCCAGCGTTTTCTGCCGGTTCCAGTCGTTCACCGAATCGTCGTCGAAGATCAGATTGACGACCGACAATCCGGCCAACGATACGGATCGCACGTGGAGAAGATGAGGAATCCCGTTCATCTGGATTTCAATAGGTACGGTGACCTGTTGCTCAACTTCCTCGGCAGCTCGGCCAGGCCACTGCGTAATGATCTGTACCCAGTTGTTCGCGACATCGGGGTAAGCCTCGACCGGAAGCCTGTGAAAGGAAATCATGCCCCAGACGAACAGCAGGAACGCGATGCTTAGAACGATAAAGCGATTGTTCAGCGCAAAGTCGACGAGCGCGCGAATCATTACTGCTCCACCGTATTCTGAAGTTCGAGGGCGTTAGCCACCACTGGCTGGCCGGGCGAAATTCCGGAGACGATTTCCTGCATGCCGCCGGGAAGCATCTGGCCGCCCACGACTTCCGCGCGTCGGAACTGCTTATCGCTGACGGGGGTGTAAACCCAATCGCGGTCATGCAAGTGCAAAACCGCAGTGGCTGGAACGACCGCCCGCGTCACTTCATGTTTCCCATAGAAGGTGGCGGTCACAAACATGCCTGGACGCATCATGCCCGGATTGCGCACTTCGATACGTACTTTCGCCGTTCGAATGTTGGGATCGAGGATGGGGCCAACGTTGTCGATCCTCCCCGAGAACGTTTTGTCGGGGTAAGCGTTCAGCCGGATTTCTGCCGTCTCTCCGAGATGCACAAAGGCAAGATCGTTTTCGTACACGTCGCAAAGAATCCAGACAAACGTCAAGTCGGAAATGGTAAAAGGATTCGGTGAAGCCAGGCCCTGCACGCCCGCTGCACTTGTAACCTGCTGATCGGTAATTATGCCCGAAATGGGGGCGCGAATGTCCACGATGGCGGACGGGCGAGTGAGCGTTCCATTTCCGAGGACTCGGAGTTTTTCCTTGCTGTTCTCGACATCAACCTTGGCTTTTTCTTCCGTGTCCTCCGCGATCTGGAGGTCGTTCAGGGAGATCGCGCCCTTGTCATAGAGCAACCGGGAACGCTCCAACTGAGTGCGCGCCAACTTTTCGTCGGCTATGGCTTTTTGGTAGTCGGAAAAAGCGCCGGAGATGTCGGAGCTCTGCACACGCAGCAATAGCTGGCCTTTCCTAACGATGTCGCCAAGGCGCGCATCAATTTCCACTACCCGGCCGGCAGCGAGGGAAATAACCGGAACATTTCGGGAAATGTCGGGAGCGACCGTACCGGTAACGTCCAATCGTGGGCGAGCAACATGCGCTACCGCCTGCGTTAGCTGGAATCGCTCGGGACGATCGACTTCAAACAGGTCTCGGTCCTCGACGCGTTGGAGTTTGAGAGGTGGAGGCGCCTCGGCCTGGGGATCGCTTTTTCCGGTACAGCCCGCGTAAAAGCAACTCAGCGCCAGAATAAAGAGGAGCGGTCTGAAACGACGGCGTCTCATGGAATGACCTCACGTCCTACCGCAAGATTCAGCTGGCTCGCTGCGTTTAGATAGGAACCGACGAGGTTTAGATAGTTGACTTGTACGCTCCGGTATTCGGCTTGCGCGTTCAGAAAGTCTAAAAGCGACGCGGCGCCGTGTGCGTAGGAAAACGCGATCGTCTCGCGCACGCTCGAAGCCTGCTGCAAGTATCGATTTTTATATGGCTGGAGCAGAATCACGGTACTCGTGACCATGGCGTAGGCCGAATCTACATCGCTGAACACCTGGGCTCGTGTAGCCTCCATTAGTCTTTCTTCGCGGCCGATGTCCAGTTGCGTGCGTTGTTTTTCCCCTTGATTGCGATCGAAAATGCGTAACGGAATGCTTACGCTGAACCCGATGTACTGATCAATGGGAGGGTTGCGTCCGACATCAAAACCGAAGGTGGGATCCGTTGATCCATTGGCAACGGCGAGCCGGTGATCGGTTTTCGCTTTTTCCACGGACTGCAATGCCGCCTTCAAGTCAGGCCGCGTATCAATCGCCGCCTGGCGAACGTCGTCGAGAGGCATGATTTGCGAGGAGAAATCAAACGGACCCGTCACGTCGAATTGCTCAACCGGCGTCCGGTCATTCAACAATGTGAGAAGCTGGATCTTCGCAGTGCGCAGATTGACCTCCGCGGTTTGCAGATCGGATTCGTACACCACGCGCTGGAGTTCCAGCCGATCCAAATCTACCCGAGCAATCGCGCCAGTCTTGTAGCGCTCGCGATTCACCTCGAGGACATGGTCGTAATACGACAGGTTTTCCCTTGCGAGATTGAGTACGGCCTTTTGCTGAAGTGTCTGCACGAAGGCCAGGCGCAAGTCGAAAACCAACGTCCTTTCCAGATCCGACTGGCCCGACACTGCGATTTTCGTTGCATCCTTCGCACTCTCCAAACGCAATTCGCGTTTCTGCTGGCGCTCATGCAGGTAGTTGAAAGACGCTAACGGCAAAAAGTACGCGAACGCGCCGTGCGGCGGGCCTCCAGCGAAGGGATCGATCTGGTCGGCTGTCAGAGTCAGGTTCGGATTGGGACGTAGATAAGCCGTGATCTCCTGAGCTCGGAACTCATCCACCCCAATCTGTCCCGCTCGAAGGGTCGGATTCGCCGCCTCGAACTTGCTCCGGATCTCCTGCCAGGTTAGCGCCTTCTGAGCGAAACAGCTCGCCACAAACGTCGTGGCGAGAAAAAACACGGCACAAGAGCGCATTAAAAGACTCCGCATGAATCCCCCGCATTCAATCCTCGGTGGTCACCTCAAGGAGGTTTGATGCTGGATGCGGTGCCCGAAACCGCGTTTTGCAAAGGGAACGAAACGCACGGAAGCCGCCAAAGTGCGGTCAACTGGCGGTCCCGCTGACTCCGCGCGCCCATTAGATGACGGCGTCCTCAGGAGTTGAATGCAATCTTGATTGGCCATGTCCGAGACATTGAAATCTTCGGAAGGAGATTCTTTGACGGGCCTGAAACGCTGGACGTCGTAGAAACGAGCGCAATCTATTCACACATCTTTAATCTTCTGGTGGATATCGTAAATCGTGTGATGAGTATCGTAAGGAATTGCGGCACGGTCCAGCACACGTTCGCTCCTATCAGCCGGAGTACCAGGAGGAATCATGACGATGCACCAGCCAGCCCAGAGCACAGTGAGCGGCGCTCCTTTGTCCCCGGAAGAATCGCGCAAAATGGATGCCTACTGGCGAGCGGCCAATTACCTTTCAGTAGGACAGATCTATCTTCTCCAGAATCCGCTGCTGCGCGTGCGCCTACAACTAGAACACATCAAGCCACGCCTGCTGGGGCACTGGGGAACAACGCCGGGGCTGAACTTCATCTACGTGCACTTCAACCGGCTCATCAAGCGCGACGACCTGAACGTGATCTACATTATCGGCCCGGGACATGGCGGGCCGGGAATCGTGGCGAACACTTATCTCGAAGGCACATACAGCGAGATCTATCCCAACATAACCGAGAGCGTTGAAGGTATGCAGCGGCTGTTCAAGCAGTTCTCGTTTCCGGGTGGGATTCCGAGTCACGTCGCGCCGGAAACGCCGGGCTCCATCCACGAAGGCGGCGAACTGGGTTACTCGATTGCGCATGCGTTTGGCGCTGCCTTCGACAATCCGGATTTGCTGGTGTGCTGCGTGGTCGGCGATGGCGAGGCGGAAACGGGACCGCTGGCAACCAGCTGGCACTCGAACAAGTTCCTGAACCCAGCACGCGATGGGGCCGTGCTGCCCATCCTGCACCTGAACGGATACAAGATCGCGAATCCCACCGTCATGGGACGCATGAGCGATGACAAATTGACGCAGCTCTTCACCGGGCATGGCTATAAGCCGTATTTCGTGGAAGGACATGAGCCGGAGGCGATGCATCAGAAAATGGCTGCCACGCTGGACGCGATCGTCGAAGAGATCCGGGGCATACAGAACCGCTATCGCCGAGGCGAAGGAAATGGCGTTCCGGTGTGGCCGATGATCGTGCTGCGAACCCCCAAGGGTTGGACGGGGCCGAAGATGGTGGACGGCAAGCCCGTGGAGAACACGTGGCGAGCGCACCAAGTCCCGCTTTCCGAGCCGGCGTGTCGTCCCGATCATCTGCGGCAGCTGGAAGAATGGATGAAGAGTTATCGTCCAGAGGAGCTGTTCAATGAAGAGGGCAAGCTGATTCCCGAACTCGCGGAGCTGGCACCGAAGGGCAACCGCCGCATGGGAGCGAATCCCCACGCTAACGGCGGGCTGCTGCTGAAGGACCTGGCGATGCCGGATTTTCGCGATTATCAGTTGGTTGTTGCGAAGCCGGGAACCGAGTCCGCCGAAGCAACCCGCGTGCTCGGCTGTTTTCTGCGGGATGTGATGAAGCTGAACGAGAAGAGCAGAAACTTCCGCGTGGTGGGCCCGGACGAGACGGCTTCTAACCGGCTTGGCGCACTCTACCAGGCGACGGACAAGGAGTGGATGGAGCCGACGCTGCCCGTGGATGAGCACCTGTCACCGAACGGCAGGGTTATGGAGATCTTAAGCGAGCACATGTGCCAGGGCTGGCTCGAAGGATACCTGCTCACTGGAAGGCACGGCTTCTTTTCCTGCTACGAGGCATTCATTCATATTGTTGATTCCATGTTCAACCAGCACGCGAAGTGGTTAAAAGTTACGAGCGACATTCCCTGGCGGCGTCCTATCGCGTCGCTGAATTACCTGCTCACTTCGCACGTCTGGCGGCAGGACCACAATGGATTCACGCACCAGGACCCGGGCTTCATCGATCACGTGGTGAACAAGAAGGCCGACGTTGTGCGTGTGTATCTGCCGCCCGATGCGAACACCTTGTTGTCGGTCGCGGATCACTGCCTCCGCAGCCGTCATTACGTCAACGTGATCGTCGCCGGCAAGCAACCCGCGCTGCAATGGCTGGACATGGATGCGGCGATCAAGCACTGCACGGCCGGAATCGGCATGTGGGAGTGGGCCAGCACGGACGAGAACCAGGAGCCGGATGTGGTCATGGCCTGCGCGGGCGATGTCCCAACGCTGGAAACATTGGCCGCCGTGGATTTGCTGCGGCAACATTTTCCGGATCTGCGCATTCGCGTAGTCAACATCGTGGACCTGATGACGATCCAGCCCGAAAGCGAGCATCCACATGGGCTGTCGGACAGCGACTTCGACTCGCTGTTCACGACCGACAAGCCGGTCATCTTTGCCTATCATGGCTATCCCTGGCTGATCCACCGCCTGACGTATCGACGGACGAATCACGACAACCTCCACGTCCGCGGCTACAAGGAAGAGGGCACTACGACCACGCCGTTCGACATGACGGTCTTGAACGATCTTGACCGCTTTCACCTGGCGGGTGACGTAGTGGATCGTGTGCCGCGGTTGCAGCGCGTGGGCGCACACTTCAAGCAGCACCTGCGCAACAAACTGGTGGAACACAAGAATTACATCATGCAGTACGGCGACGACATGCCCGAGATCAAGAACTGGAAGTGGCCCTATTAGCGATGAAGGTTCTCGTACTGAATTCAGGATCGAGCAGTCAGAAGAGCTATTTGTATGAGCTCGGCGAGACGCCGTCGGCGGAGGCTCCAGAGCCGCTTTGGGCCGCGAATATTGAGTGGGACGGCGACTCGGCCGAGGTGAGCGTACGCAAGCCTGGAGGCAACGTCGTACGCGCGCGAGCCAAAATTCCGTCTCGCAAAGCGGCTATTCAGTACCTACTCAGCACGATCTGGTCGGGCAAGTCACGACTCGTCGAGAAGCCCAGCGCAATCGACGTGGTTGGACATCGCGTGGTGCATGGTGGCCCGCATTACAAGCATCCCGTATTTGTAGATGGGGCGGTCAAGGCCGCCATCGCCGGTGTTTCCGTGTTTGCGCCGCTGCACAATCGAGCCGAACTCGAGGGCATGCAGATCGTTGAGCAGGTACTCGGTCCGGTGCCCCAGGTGGCGGTGTTCGACACGGGCTTCCACAGCCAGATGCCGTTGCATGCCACGGTCTATCCCGGTCCCTACGAATGGTTCGAACAGGGAATCCGGCGCTATGGATTCCACGGCATCAATCACGGGTACGTTGCCGGCCGCGCGGCGCAAATGCTCGGCCTGCCTCTGGAATCCTTGAAACTCGTGAGCTGTCATCTCGGCAACGGGTGTTCACTGGCGGCCATTCGCGACGGGCACAGCATCGATACGACAATGGGCTTCACGCCTCTCGAAGGCATCATGATGGGCACGCGCTCGGGGTCCATCGATCCCGGCGTGCTCACGTATCTGATGCGCTTGACCCACGTCTCGGGAGAACAGCTGGACGAAATCTTGAATAAGCGCTCCGGACTGCGCGGCATCTCCGGAGTCTCGTCGGATATGCGCGAGATTCTGGGCGAGGTGAAGCGCGGCAACGAGCTGGCGCAACTGGCGTTCGATATGTTCGTGCATCGTCTGCAAGCGGGCATTGGCTCCATGGCTGCGGTCCTCGGCGGGATGGACGCTCTGATATTCACCGGTGGCATTGGGGAGCACTCGCCGGAAGTGCGGCAGAAGACCTGCGCCAACCTGGAGTTTCTAGGAGTTCACGTGGACACAGACAAGAATGCCGATCCTCCACTCGACGCTGATATCGCAGCGCCTGGATCCAAAGTGCGCGTGTTGGCGATCCGCGCACGGGAAGAATGGGCGATCGCGCGGGAATGTTGGAAGCTGCTGAATAGCGCCAGACTCGCTGAATCCTGATCGCGTTCGCTTTCGGTGCGCGAAGTTCCTGACGCTGAGATACAAGTATGCCGGAGGAGCATTTGTCAGCGGACTTCTTTTCCTCCGGGTTCGCGAAGCTGCACTTGCCCTGCCCGTCGTGGCGATCGGCGCTGCTATCGTGGCTGTAGTTCACCGTCGCTGAGCCGTCAGTTCGGTGTCGCCCCGGGTTGCATGGCGACGCTGGCCGCTGCGGTCTAACGAATACAACGGCGCCAGGTTGCGCCAGCGAGCAGGCCGGTTCCCGAGAGAAACAACAACAAGGTGCCGGGTTCCGGTACGACCGGAGGCTGGGAAGGACCAGTTGGCGGACCACTTGGCGGCGAAATAGGCGGAATAACGGGAATTATCGGAACGATTGGCGGGCCAGGCTCGGTTGTCGGTGGCACCGGGGGGCCTGGCGGTGTCTGAGGCGACTGCACAGGCGGTTGGCCAACTGGAGGTAACGGCACTGGCTGAGTGCGAGCGATTAGCACGGCCTGCAGGTCCGCTGGTGGCTGCACAATCGAAGGTATCGGAGTCTCAAGCACCATGTCGGGAGGATCGTCGCCAGGGTTGGTCGAACTGCCAAGCGGGGGGGGCAATTTCCTCAGGCGATTGCCACAACGCGCGCGGATCACATTGTCGCCATCGGTCAGGACCAGTTCACCTTTGGGTATCACAACCTTATTTCTGGTCCAGAAAATTTCGTTGCCCTTGCGATAGGAGACGTAAACCAGCGACGGCCGCATTGTCCTGCCCGCCCAAAGATTGTTTACGTGGATATTTTCGTAGTGCTGACGGACAACTGGGTCGTGCTTGACCGAATCAGAAACTTCCTTCCAATCATAGACGCCACCCGGAACCACCGATAGAGGGTAGGTCGTGCGTGCCGCTCTAAAATCCATCGGCGGAGGTGGCCAAGGCTGAGTGGCCATTTGTCGGCTGACTACCCGGCGGGCGACGAATGCTCCAAACATCGACAAAATGATTGTCGAGAATATCGCGAGCACTGTTAACCGCCTTCTCATTTCGGGTTCTGTCTCCTCTTCCCTGCTGTCCGGCCCGTATCTTAGAGATCGGTACACGCTGCAACAAGAGCCGTTTCTCGTTCGGAGATAAACGACCGAGGATGTTTCTTGCAATTCAGTTGCCATAGAGCGCCTTGCAGCCGGCGAAGCAGTTGGCTTCAGCCATCAAATCGGGACGTTGCTATTCGGCGTGCTGCTGATGGCCCCTGTTGGAACTCTCCACTGATTGGGCCTGAGAACTAATCGCCGTAGGATCAGCAGCAACAGCCTGCTGAATCAGTGGCGATCCCGTCTCGAAGAAAGCGATGGCAACGAAGTATCTGCCAGCCGGATATCGATCCGTTTCCGTGTAGCAAACGCCAACCGAATAATGGTCTATCGCCGGGTCCGCCACGACTCGCAAGAGCTCCGGCGGCATATTATCCGGGCTGGATGCGCTGAAAGCCAATACGAGCTTCGCGCCTGAAGCCGCCGTTTGCTCCGAAAGTGTAACCCTATCATTATCATCGCGCACGGCCGGGCAAGCCCAAGCCTGCAAATCGTTCTCATAGGTGTCGCGCAGCGGCGGAGCGCCGGCTCTACCACGTACTTCAGCGAATCGATGCAGAATCAAACGAGCGGATTCGGAGCTCGACAACACCGGACGCCGATGCGCGAAATCCTCAACGAAGTAGAGCAGGTCACCGTCTCGGACCACTGCGATGCCCAGCGCATCGAACTCCGGATTCAGGATGTTCGCCTGATGTTCCGGAGATTGCATGAAGGCAACGTGTGCCCCGGCCGAATTGTAGTTGACGGCTACGTTCTCTCCCGAACGCCCAACTCTTACGTCGGCAGCAGATATTCGCCGATCGAGCGGCGGTTCGCCGGCGAATTGATGGGATAACCCGTGGTTCTGCGCGAGCAGCAGCGCATGCTCTTGCGCTGCTTTTGCCAGTCCCTCATCCCATTCCAGCGGGGCGAGCCCCTTTTCGGTGCGCGCCTGATTGACGAGGATCAACGTCTGCCGGCTCTCATCAATTTGCGCAGGCGCGTGCGGGTTTGCGGCGCGCGTAGTGGATACTGGCGGTGCCGCCCACAAAGCCAAGGCAGCGCTTATCTGGGCCGCCACCAGCAACAAACCGGCCTTCGTGATTATCCTCGACGCGTTCATACGAGGAGGCAATATATCTTATGGGCGAGGGAATTGATTGATTACGAGGGTAACTTGTCATTACGAAAGTAACAGGCCTATCCTCTTAAATAGCAGAGCGATGGTGGGGGACAATCCCAAACGCGGCAAATGTTTCGACGCGGTAAATTTTTTCCCGTGTGAGTGCCGAAATCTTGCGCTCACCGACGAAGTTCGCCCGGCCCTTTGCCGCATTTGCCAGTTGGGAGCTGCGCCCCTGTGCATTTTGGCTGCACCCGTCTGTCGGGAGGGCTTTTGGTATCTGAGATGCTCACATTTCTGCGGGTTATCTTAGGAGCTTACTAGTGCCATTTTTAGAGCAGCGCCGTTGGCCTCGTCTTGAACTAAAAGTTCCACTATTTCTTACCGGTAAAAATCTTCATGGCCGACAATTCACGGAGCTTGCGACGGCGTTAAACGTCAGCGCCGGCGGAGCGCTGATTGTCCTACAAAACCGACTGGCGGTGCCGGGTAACGTAAAGCTGGAAGTTCCCCATCCGCCGTTGCCCGATCACTCCGACTTTGAATTCGTAACGTCCGGCAAGATCGATGCAAAGATAGTTCGCGCAGAGCAACGGGAGCGGTACCAGCTCGTTGCGCTGCAGTTCGCACAACCGGTGCAAGAACAAACGAGCGAAGCTTTTACGGGACGTCCCACCGACTGAGATCTGATTAGTCTCCGTAGGGCCTGTTAAGCGCCTAAAACTGCCGCGGATGCAGTTCCGCTCGTGGAGTCTGAGATCGCATCCTTTGGGGGCGGCTGAAGTCCAAAACCTTTCATTTTGTAGAGCAGCGCCTTGTAGCTGATCCCCAGCAGCTTGGCCGCCTCCTTGCGTTTCCAGTTCGTCTTTTGCAGCGCCTCTGCTATGGCCACGGCTTCGGCCTCGCTCTTGGCGAATTTTGCGATCGACTTGAGACCACTCTGATCCGTGCCATTCACGGCAGACGGCATATCTCCGTTGACTAGTTCGGAGATGGCAACGTCCTCATCGCGTAGAATGACGAAGCGCTTGGCGAAATTCTGCAGTTCACGGAGGTTGCCCGGCCACGAGTAGCCGATGCACGCTCGGATGAGGCGATCACTCACTTGAGGGATCGGTCGAGCAAAGCTTGCCGACATCCTGGACATGAATTGCCGCAGCAGAATGGGGATCTCTTCTTTGCGTTCGCGCAGCGGAGGTATGCGTAGACTGAGACCGTTCAAACGGTAATACAAGTCGGGACGCAGCCTTTTGGATGCGATAGCTTCCTGTACATTGATATTCGTCGCAGCCAGGATACGAACATCCACTTTCGTAGTGCTGCGGCCACCAAGTCGTGAAAACTCATGGTCCTGCAGCACATGGAGCAGCTTCGACTGCAACGCGGGGGACATCTCCCCGATTTCATCGAGCAAAATGGTGCCTTTGTTGCACATTTCGAATCGGCCCGGTTTTGCTTTGACAGCACCGGTGAAAGCGCCTGGCTCGTAGCCGAACAACTCGCTTTCCAACAACTCGGACGGTACGGCCGCACAGTTTACCTTGACGAATGGTCCGCTGGCCCTATGCGACATCTCGTGAATCAGAGTCGCCATGACTTCCTTTCCCGTACCGCTTTCGCCCAGGAGCAGAATGGGAATATCGCAGCTGGCTACCAGCGCGGCCTGCGAACGTATCTTCTGCATCGCCGGGCTGCAACATACAAAGAACATCTCTTCCGAGAGTTCGACGATTTCGCCGCTGAATTGGGTGGAATCACTTCGCTTTTCTCGTACCTCGATACAACGCTGAAGGACTGCCGCAAGCTCATCTTCCTTGACCGGCTTCGTCAGATAATCGGACGCGCCCAACTGCATGGCGCGGACGACTTTTTTGGTGGCGTTGAGGCACGATAGCATGATCACTTTCTGGTTGGGATACTTGCTCCTGATCTGCTGCAGCGTCTCCAGTCCATCCATCCCAGGCATGCTGACATCCAGCAAAATAAGTTCCGGAGCAGCGCCGTTCTGTAGCTTCGTGAGCGCATCGGCGCCGCTGTCGGCAGTCTCAACTCGATAGGGCTGTAACTCGAGGCAGGTGTGCAGGTATCGCCGCATGCTCGGTTCATCATCCACTATCAGAATAAGAGGTAACGACGAAGACATATTGCCCCCCAAAAAAGGCTAACCCAAGCGCTCCGGCACATACGGCAATAGAAAACTGAACTTGCTGCCTTGACCAATATCGCTCTCAACCCAGATTTTGCCGCCTTGGACCTCGATCAGCCGTTTTGCGCTGCAGAGACCCATGCCCTTGCCGCTGCCACCGGCGGAAAGTTGGCGGAACTGTTCAAAAACTTCCTGATGGAACTCGGGTGCAATTCCCTGTCCCGTATCGGAGATGGTCACCCGAGCGGCATTCGGCTGGGAGGTTCTTTCTTTTCGCCGGTCTGTCTTTGTCCACTGTACCTGTGCAATGCGACGGTTCCAGAAGTGCGGCTGCGTCTCGATCCACACCGAACCGCCAGGCGGCGTGAACTTGAGCGCATTGTCCAGGAGGTTTGAAATGACATGCTGCACCTTGTAATAGTCGAAAGTAAGCCTCGGGAGTTGGTCAGACAGCAAAACGTAATGCGCCACTCTCTGCTTGGTGAACTGCGGCGCCCAGATTTGAAAGACCTCGGTGACACAGTGATTGATGTCGTTCTCGCCGTAGTTCATGTCGGCCCCTGCCTGCATATAGTAGGAAAGGAAGCCGTCGGTAAACTTTTGCAGGCGCACGATGCTCTCGTTCATTTCCTGCAGGACGTTCATCTGCCGTTCGCTCAAATCGCCGAGCTTTCGGCTGAGGAGCAGGTCGATGTAGCCCGCCACGACGGAGATAGGGGTCCTTAGATCATGGGCAGTCGTAGCCAAGCCGTGTTTGCAGTCATCACAGCGGGGCCCACGCTCAGTCTCGGAACTAACTGCCATATCAACGTGACATTTATCGCAAAGGTTCGGTGTGGCAATTTCATCAGCCTGTCCCGTGGCGCGTAGACGTGCTGATTTTTTGCCCTGGGGGGACGCGGGCCAATACTACGCGACGACCGAACGAGTGTCAACTCTGGAATGCACGTCGCGGGAGCGCGAAAGGCATGTGTCGTACCCCCAGTGCTGTGCAAAGGTTTGCGGTGTCGTGTCGCGATACTATCGTTTCGGAAGGGTAAGTCTCTGAAAATCAAAGCGTTGCATGTTGAGGAACTTTTGGCGCTGTGAGTGCAATTCAGATCACCGAAGTAATCAGCGGTAAGGAGTGATTATGAAATTGCGATGGTTTTCAGGGCTGGCGTTCGTGTTCTTGGCACTTGCGACGGCTTCAGCAACGAGCATCGATTGCTCAACGGCACAGGCTTGCACGAACGGGGGCGTTCTTGCGACAAATCCTTACGTGAGCAATTCGTTCACGGATTCGTTTGTGCCCAGCGATCCTAAAGTATCGTCTCCGGGAGGCACATTGACTTCGTGGGTGTTTTCCGGCGATCTAAACAATCCATGGTATGAATCAGGCGGGCTGACCTTTATCTATCAGTTCAACGTCAATGCTGTAGATGTGGGGCGAATAACGATCTCGGATTTCTCGAAGGTACTCACTTCGATGAATTATGGAACCACGACGGATCTGGTTTCCCCCTCTGGTGGGTTTGGAATGACTCCCGATTTGAGTGCTGCAGGGTTTACATTCTCCCCCTCCACCTACGTGCTACCAGGTCAGAGCAGTGCCTTTCTTATTGTCTATACGAACGCAACCTCGTTCGGATATAACACCGCTTCCGTCATCGACGGCCATACGTCGAACGTGGGCGCATTAGCTCCTGCTCCGGAACCGGCTTCGTTAGCCCTATTCGGAACAGGGTTGGTAGGCATTGGCAGTCTTATTCGAAAGAAGTTTAAGCGCTAAGAGGGCGCCAACTCACCATCGGCCCATTTTGTTCACTCGGCACAGCCCCCGCTCCATGCGGGGCTTTGCTGTTTCCGTGACGAGCAAACCCCCGCGAACCTGCGGGGTGTTTGGTTTAGGTCGCGGGTCATGCACGCAGAGTGTGCAACACGGAATAATGGTGTAGGACTGAACGTCATGTCACTTGGTACGGCACAGGATTGCTGAGGTTTGTCGATCAGTCGATCGGTTGCGCTTGACTGGTCCGCATGGTTGCTCGCGGAGACGTCTGTTCAGCTCTCTCGCGGTGAATCGGATGGGCAGTCTCGCTGAAACACGCCGAAACCAGTTGTCCCGCTGGAGGCGAAACAAAATCTCGCCCAACCATCCAATGCCGGTGATTCTGCTCTTGCGCAATCATTTGCGCATGGAACGAGCAAAGAGATTTCCGCGCGGGCGGTAAAAACCTCTGAAGACATCGCGCATGCGTAGCGAAACGCGCCTGCATTCGAGATCGCGGCACTGCCAAAAAAAAGGCGCCCGATGTGCTGGGCGCCGTGTCTTTAATATCGCTGGAATATCGCTGGTTCTAGCTATTGCCGAGGTCCGTGACCGCCTTGCGTGCAGCCGGGGCATCGGGGAAATTGGCGTCAAGTTCCAGCGCCTTGCGGTAGTTTTCCTTCGCTTGAGGCTTGTCGCTCTTCCCCTGGTATGCCTGGCCCAGGTGGAAGCGGATGGTCGCGTTCTTTGGATCGGCTTTAACTGCCTGTTGCAAGAGGTCGACTGCGAGTCCGTAGGCGCCTTTCTTTATGTAGGCCAAGGCCAGGGTATCAGCTGCGCTAGGCGAGTCGGGCATGCCGCGGCGCGCGGTCTGCGCCAGCGACAGCGCGACGTCGACACTGCCGTCGTGCTTCAGCATAAGGTAGGCGAGATTGTTGGCGGCGACCGGATTGTCAGACTGCAAGTCCAGGGACTTTTGATAAAGTTCCTGGGCCTTCTTCCAGTCGCCACGGCTGTCGATCAAAGTTCCCAGCGCGAGATACCCGCTGACATTGCGTGGATTCTTTTCGATCCACTGCTGCCAACTGGCGATCGCCTGCTCGGGAGCGCCGCGCATGATCTGCACGCGTCCCAGCGAGAGATACGCGCCCATGCTCTTCGGATTGAGTTCGGCGGCCTTCCGGAAAGACGATTCCGCACCTACAAGGTCCTTCTGCTCCGCCTGAAGTGTGCCGAGGACCACGTAAAAGGAATCGTTGTTAGGCGCTTTAGCAACCTGGGCCTGGACGCGAGCCACCGCTTTCGGCAACTGTTTTTGCACGAGGAAGGTTTGAACGATGCCACCCAGCGCGTCGCTGGAATTCGAATTGACGTCCAGGGCCTGTTCAAAGAGTTTCTCCGCATCGGGGTAGCGCTTCTGCAACAACCTGAGCTGGGCAAACCTCACGTAGCCGATCGCTTCCTGCGGTCCGACCTGTATTGCTTTTTGCAGATCGGTCTCAGCGAGATTGAATTGCTTGCGGGTGATTTCCACTGTTGCGCGCCAGACGTAGCCGAAGGGGACGTTGGGAAGAGCGGTGATCGTCCGATCCGCCGTTTCGGACAAGAGGTTCACATCGTTCTTCGTCATCGCCAGGCTGGCGATTGCCTCTTCGGCAGGCAACAGATGAGGCGCCAGCGTCACAGCCTTATGAAGATGTTGCTCGACCGCCGCGACATCCCCTTTAGCATTCAGCGCAACCGCCAATTCGAAATGCGCCAACGCGTTGTCCGGCGAGTCCTTCAACACACCTTCGAAAGTCCGAACCGCTTCGTCGGGTTTATCGCGGCGAATGAGGATTGTGCCTCGATAGATTGAAGCTTCCAGATCTTTCGGGTTGGCTTTCAGGATTTCACCGTCGAGGGCGGCCGCCTCGTCGTTGCGATTGCGATCGAGAAGCAGTTGAATATAGGTCTTCTTGATCAGCAGGTCTTTCGGGTGGTCCTTTAGCAAGGACGCATACTCGCCCAGCGCCTTATCGGACTGGCCCGTGCCGACGTAGAACTCTCCTAACAAACGATAGCCTTCGGGCATGTCGGACAGCGACTTCTTTGCCTCGACCAGCACTTGCTCGGCGCGACTGCTGTCTTTTTGCAGAGTGTAGAGGCGAGCGAGCGCGGTGCGAGCTGCAATGTTGCGCGGTTCTGCCTGGATCGCGGCCTGAAACTTCTGTTCGGCTTCCGGCCACCGCTTCTGCGACTCGTAGAAGCTGCCCAGCATGAGCATGGGAGTAGCGCGCTTGCGGTCCATGTCAATGGCGTGATTAAGCGCCATTTCGGCCTCGGCGTACTGCCCGGCGGCTCCTTGCAACACAGCGAGATTCTCAAACAACTGCGGGCGATTGGGATCGGCGGCGATTGCCTTCTTGAGTTCCTCGACGGCGCCGGCGCGGTCGCTCTTGGCGCCGAGCACGTTGGCACGGAGAGCGTGCGCGTCGGCGTCATCAGGTTGTGCCTTCAGCACGAGATCCGCAACCGCCGCTGCCTCGTCCGTTTTTCGCGCTGCCAAGAGCAGGTTGCCAAGATCCAACTGCGCTTTCCAATTGGAGGGCTGCAACTCGACCGTTCGCTGAAGCTGTGTGTAAGCGTTGCTCCATGCACTAAGCTTGATGTAGGTTAGCGCCAGTTGGTAGTGAGCTTCCGGAAAATTGGGATCGACCTGCAGCGCGTTAGAGAACTGAATGGTGGCTTCTTTGTACTTGGCTTTCTCATAGTACCGCTTACCGCTCTCGAGATATTTCTGTTTTCGCACGTTCGGGTCGCGAGAGCAGCCGGCCAATGCCAAGGTAGCCAAAATCAATAGTATGGTTACAAAGCTAATACGCTTCATCTTCATTGCACATTTCCCATTCCGCAAAAGTGCGCCTGTTCGAGTCACCACGCGCAGTGGAGAACGCAGGCGGATGATCGCAACTTGAGTAGTTGCACGGCGATTGCCATGCGATTTGGGGTCCCCAGTCTTTCGGACTGTCGTTCCTAATTGGGAATGAAACGGCCCAATTGCGTTACTAGAGGTGGCGCGAAAGCATTGACCCTCTGACGCACCTCGGATATGTCCTCGCCTGGGCGGAATGGGGCGGTGATGCGCACCAGCGCGCCGTCGGTGCGGTTCATGCGGACGGCATCCGCGACCAGATAGAACTTCGCCCAGTATTCACTTGCGATGCCACGGCCGTGGGCCTGATACCAGTAAAGGACCAGTTGCTTTTCCGCGCCTTTTGCAATCACGTATTCGTTTGCAAGGATTGGCTGACCGTTGCCATCCGACAGTTCAGTGCGTCGCGACTGCGTGAAAACCCAGCCTGCGCCCGGCAGGCAGTGCCGCGGCGAGTGCATCGTGTCTCCAGTCCTCTGACTGGGGAAATATGCAATGAAGAGGCCCACCGGATCGCCCGGATGAGACGTGTCCAGGTAAACGCGAGATAAGAATTGGCCAGCGCCAAGAACCGCGCGAACATCGTCCGCTATGGGCAGATCGCGCCCGCTCCAGCCATTCATTTCCAAAGGCAAGCGGTCAAGCTGTTCGGCGTTCGGAACCGTCTCAAGACGCCCGCGAACGTGCAGGAAGAGCGCGCAGGCCAGCAACATCAGGCCCGCTACAGCCGTTCGAAGATTCGCACGATTTCCAGTCATGAGGCTTCTTCCGTTCCCTTCTGGCCGATGTGCATAAGTCTGTGCAGCAGATACAGCAGAAAAAGCGAAATGACGAAAATGGCCCATCCGGAAAACTCGTGGAAGAAGCCAAGCGCTTTGTCAGGGTCCCAGTACTGCACGCAAAGTCCAGTACCCACAATGCGCGCCGAATTGGCCGCGACTGCGATCGGAATGCTGGCCAATGCCAGCACTATGCGCCGCCAGACGCTCGGTTCTACCAGGTACCCGTAAATGACTGCCATGGTTCCGAGGCTCATCAGCGAGCGTATCCCGCTGCACGCCTCGGCCACTTCCAGGGGCATGCTGGGCAGGTTGATCACGTTGCCTTCGCGGAAGACGGGCACCCCCACAAGAGGAAGAAGGGCACTCGCTGCCTTGGAAGCGAGGATCTGCAACGGAAACGTAATCTGGCTGAAGATGATCGCGGGGATGGGAATCATCAGAAACAGGAATGCCCACGGAAACAGGATCGCCTTGAAGCGTCTGGTGCCGGAAAACAGAATCGTGAGTCCGGCCAGCAATAGCACAAGAGACACGCGGGCGATAAACAATTCGGCGCCTAGCGCGCCCACCAGCAACAGCAGCAAGGCGGCGGCAACGACCGGCAGTCCCCACCAACTCGGACTGGATTCGATCGACAGTATCTCTTTCCGGCGGCGCCATAGGACGAACAGAGAAAAAGCAGGCACGAAGAAGCCATGCGAAAAGTCAGGGTTCTCGTACCAGTCACTGAAGAGCTTAATGATTACTGGGTAGTAGGTGAGGATGACGAGTGCGCCGAGCAGTATCGCTCGCCACAACCCTTCACGGGGCAGCATCGGCAGGGCAGGAGCTTCTGCCAGTTCTCGATTGATTTCTTTTGTCGTCACGCTTATTTCCGTTCAGGTGCCGTGTCAAGAGCAGCAATTCTGCTTCCAATCGATCCGCGTTGTTGAATTGAGACTAAGGCTCGGCGCGAGGAATTATTTTTCCACTCTGTCGCGGAACAATTTTTCCCACCCGGCAATCGGAACGGGGTGGAGTATGCCAATCCCAGTTCGTGGTCAGTCGCACCCCTAACCTGCTCGTTATTGGTCGAAAAGAGTTCCGCGCACAGAGGAACTATTTTTCCCTCCAAGGCCGGATAATGCTTTCCCTCGGGTGCTGCCAAAATCAAGCACCCTCATTCCGTGCCGATAAATGGGGTGTTTGCGATTTTATTGAGTTAAGCAACTCTACTGGCAATGCCCGTGCAGAGGTCTTTCACAGGCGCCTCATAAAAACTAGGTGCACTGAATTATGAGCAATGCACTCATGCACAACTGCGATAAGGCCTGGGAAGAGCCAATGATGGAACTGCATTTCGTTCCTGGATGCAGCCCCGCAATGCGTGCGCTCGAGAATGTGATTGACCACATTGCCAGCCTGCATGATCCGATCCTGATCGTGGGCGAGGCGGCAGTCGGCAAGCATGCGTTGGCCTTTCGCATACACCAACTGTCCAGGCGCCTAGGCGAGTCGTTCCGCGATCTGATGGCCTCGCAAGTGACGCCGAAATCTCTGGAATTTCCCGAACGAAAGGACGCGGCGACCCGGCCAGGCACGCTGGCACTGCTGGAAGTTGGCGATCTATCGATAGCCGCGCAGGATCGGCTTGCCGAGCTTTACTTCAGCGATCACCAGCGGCTACCCGCGTTGCCGAGGCTGATTGCCACCAGCGCGCGTGACTTGCGACAAGAAGTACGCCAGGGAAGGTTTCGGGCCGATCTCTTTTCCGCCATCAGCTCAGTTTGCCTATTGATTCCGGCACTGCGTTTCAGGAAGTCTGACATTCCCGCTCTCGCCGATCATTACTTACAGGTCTACGCCGACGCCTTCGGACGGAGAAAGCCGGCGTTGACCGGGTCAGCTCTTGCGTTCCTGGCTGCGCACGATTGGCCGGGAAACTTCGATGAGTTCAAAACGGCCATGAAGATGTGGACCGCCGTTGGAGACGAGCATCTTGCGCTCGCGGCCCTGCGCGCCATGGCCACGCAGAATCGTTCCGAAGATGGCGAATACCGGTTGCGCTCGCTGAAACAGACGTCCAAAGCCGCCTCGAGACAGGCAGAAAAGGAACTCATCCTCGATGTGCTGAGTTCGACTGGATGGAACCGCAAGCGCGCGGCACAGCAATTGCAAATCAGCTATAAGGCACTACTTTACAAGCTCAAGCAGATTCATCAGGAAGATTCAACCGTTGCATTGGAGTCGCTATGAAAGCAAGTCACAAGCTCATTGCATTGTCTTTGTTATCGGCCCTGCTGATAGGAATCAGCTCGGCGTCCGACAATGCGAACACAACGGGCACCGTCGTGAACAAGCCCACCGCCGCAAAGGAGGCAGGACCGGATTACGTCATCGGAGCGCAGGACGTGTTGAGCATCAGCGTGTGGAAAGAGTCCGACTTGTCCTCGACCGTTCCGGTGCGTCCCGACGGCAAGATATCCCTGCCATTAGTGAATGATGTTCAGGCCGCCGGACTCACGCCGATGCAACTGGCGGACGCCTTGACCGAGAAGCTCAAGAAATTCATCTCCGCTCCGCAGGTCTCGGTTGTTGTCACGGCGATTAACAGCCAGCGCATTTACGTCCTCGGCGAAGTAGGGCGGCCGGGTGCGATGCCTTTGCTCGGCGATATGACGGCGTTACAGGCCATCTCGAATGCCGGCGGCCTGTCCCAGTTTGCCAATGCCAAGGGCATTTATATTCTGCGCACACAGGCAGGCGTCCAGCAGCGCATGGCGTTTAACTACAAGCGAGCGATCAAGGGCGGCACCGGCAACGAGGATATCGCTTTGAAACCGGGCGACACGATTGTCGTCCCGTAAAGGAAGAGTATGCGTCTGTCCATCACTACTGTTATCGCATTGACGTGCCTTGGGCTGTGCGTCTGCGCGTATGCCCAGACCGCAGCGCCTGTAGCGCCGGCATCGGGGGTGTGGGGCCCCAGTGGGTCCGACGCGAACAAAACGATGCAGCAAGGACCCTTATCCGGCGCTGAAGGTTTGGAAGCCTCAATCGCCGATGGACGGGTTCAAGGACTCACTACCAGCCTTCGTTTCTCACAGTTGGTGGATTCGAACGTAGCTGCTAACGAAGGCTCCGGTTACGCATATAGCGGCGCGATTTCCGGGCAATTCGGATACTATACCAACTCCGAACATAGCCGCACGATGCTGTCGTACGACGGCGGGGGAACGTTCCACGCACGGGCAAGTCAGGACACCGAGCAGTTCCACGCCTTCTCTTTATCGCATGGCTTCGACGTCAATCGCTGGTCTTTCATGCTGGCGAACGACATGAATTACTCCCCGCAAGGTGGATCCGGCGGAGGTCTGCCCGGAATTTCCAATATCGGCCCAGTCATCGGCCCGGGCCAATTGATTCCTTCGCTTTTGCCCAACCAGAACTTGTTGACCTTTGATAATCCGCGCTTAAGTGACACCAGCGTCGGACAGGCGCAATACCAGTTCAGCCGCCGTAATTCGATGACAGCCGTGTTTTCGTACGGTCTTATCCATTTCTTCAATACGTCGCAAATGGATAGCCGCCAAATTGGCGGTAGCCTGGGCTTCGACCGAAAGCTGAGTGCGTTCAGCACGTTGGCGGTGAAGTACTCGTATCAGCATTTTTCTTACGAAGCGCTGGGCCCCGGCATGGACAGCCACTCGCCACAGTTGGTGTACGAAAGGCGCTTCACTTCGCGCCTGAGTGCGCAATTTTCCGCGGGACCGCAAGTGGTCTCCTACGTCTCGGCTGGACCCGATGGCGCGATCCGGCAGTCTTCGTTGCTTTTAGCAGGGTCCGCGTCGATGGTGTACCACACGCGGGACATCAGCACCACGTTCGGCTACTCGCGCGACGTGAACGGAGGATCGGGGCTGACGAACGGCGCGCGAGCCGATACGGTGAGCGCCTCGGCAGGCAGGACCTTCGCACGGAACTGGAACACGGCAGTGTCGGGCGGCTACACCCGCACGAGCGCGGTGGCACAGAGCGCGAAATTCAATTCAAGGTCTGTCGGCGCTCAGTTGTCCAGAAATCTCGGGCGATCCATGGGGATATCTTTCAGCTACACGATGCAGAACCAATCCTCTGGCGGCGCCCAAACGGTCCTCCCCGGATATAGCGGTACACACCATGTTTTTGGTGTCGGTTTTGATTGGCACAAGCAAGTGCCGTTGAGATGACGTGCACGTTTGAAAGGCATACATGCTAGGACATAGGGAACTCGAGTTCGAAGATTATCTGGCGATAGCCAGGCGGCGGAAGTGGTGGATCATCGTTCCGGCCATCGTGCTGCCGCTGATCGCCTTCGGAGTGTCGCTGGCATTGCCGGAAAAGTGGACATCGCAAACGATGGTGTTGATCGAGCAGCAGAAAGTGCCCGACAACTACGTCAAACCGATCCTGTCCGAGGATCTTAACGAGCGGTTGGCGACAATGAAGGAACAGATCCTCAGCCGCACGCGTTTGGAGCCCATTATCCAGCGTTTTGAGCTGTACCCCGGCAAGGGGCTCCCGATGGAAGAGCGTCTGAGCCTCATGCGCAAGGCCGTCACCGTGGCGCCGATGCGCTCGGAGATGGCGAGGACTGGCGGCCTGCCAGGCTTTTATATCGGTTTCAGCTCCAACGATGCGCGACAGGCGCAACAGGTCTGTAGCGAGATCACCTCGATGTTCTTGTCGGAAAACCTGAAGGCGCGCGAACAGTCAGCGCAGGGTACGACCGACTTTCTTGTGAACCAGCTCGAGGATGCGAAGCGCAGCCTCGATGAACAGGACTCAAAGCTGGCAGACTTCCAACGCAAGTACATTGGGCAATTGCCAGGTCAGGAACAGACAAACCTGAACATGCTGACAACGCTCAACACCCAACTGGATGCGGCTACGCAAGCGTTGAATCGCCTACATCAGGACCGCACTTATGGGGACACCATGCTGAACCAGCAGCTGGCGGCGTGGCACAGCACAAAGGCCAACGTGATCGTCGATGCCGATGCGCTGCAAAAGCAGCTTGAGGATATGCAGACAAAGCTGCTGGACCTGAAGGCCCGCTACACCGACGATCATCCGGACGTGGCCAGTCTTAAGCGGCAGATCGAGGCGCTCCGTGGGACGATCTCGGGCAAATCTCAAACCCCGGCCGCCCCGGCGCCGGATACACCGGTGGCTCGTGAGCCCAAGGAAGTTCAACAACTGAGAGCACAGCTCCGAGCGCTCGATCAGGCGCTTGCGGACAAGAAGGCTGAACAGACGCGAATACAGCAGCAAATTGGTATCTACCAGGGACGAATCCAATTAAGCCCGGTGGTGCAGGAAGAGTTCAAGAAACTCACCCGCGATTATCAGACCGCACTGCAGTTTTATAACGAGTTGCTGACGAAAAAGAACCAGTCGGAGATGGCTACCAATCTCGAGCGGCGGCAACAAGGCGAACAGTTCCTGGTAATGGACCCGCCAAATCTGCCCGAACGACCGGTATTTCCCAATCGGCCGCTGTTCGCGGCGGGTGGCCTGGGTGGCGGTCTTTTCGTTGGTATTTCTATCGCGCTCCTGCTCGAAATGAAAGACAAGTCTCTTCACAGCGAGCGGGACATCGAGCACTTCCTGAAAATGCCTACCCTGGCGTTGGTGCCGCCCATCGGCGGGCCTTCACCCAAAATACGACGGGGCGTTTCCAGAAAGCGCAAAGCTGCGGCGGATGCTGTCGCGGAGCGGGGAGCCTAGCTATGTATAAGAGCTTCTTTGGGCTCAAGGCGAACCCGTTTGGCATGAACCCTGACCCTCGATTCCTGTTCCTCACGCGCAACACGCGTGAAGTACTGGCGTCCTTGGCTTATGGCGTCCAGAGTCGGCGCGGATTTGTGGTGCTGACGGGCGAAGTCGGAACCGGCAAAACGACCCTGCTGAACAAACTGCTGGAATACTTGCGCATGAATCGCACTGCCACTGCCTTCGTGTTCAATCCGCGCATGGAATCGACTGACTTCCTGGAATTTGTTACCTCGGATTTCGGTATCCAGACTCAATCGACCAAAAAGAGCCATCTGCTCCTGCGGCTGAATCATTGGCTGCTCGAACGCTATCGCGCCGGGGAAACCGCGGCCCTGATCATAGACGAGGCCCAGAACCTCTCGCCGGATTTGCTGGAAGAGATTCGGCTGCTCACGAATCTGGAGACATTCACCGAGAAGCTGTTGCAGATCGTTTTGTCCGGACAGCCTGAACTGGACGATAAGTTGCGCAGCCCCGCTTTACGGCAGCTCCGCCAGCGTATCGCCTTGCGGTGCCGCACGCGTCCGCTTTCGGTCGAAGATACCCGCGCGTACATACAAGAAAGGCTTCGCCTGGCCGGGTGCGCCGGCAACAATAACGTGTTCGAACCCGAAGCTGTCGATGCGGTGTTTCGCTACGCTCAGGGAATAGCGCGTGTGACGAACCTGGTATGTGAGCACGCGCTGATCAGCGCTTACGCCGCGCAAAACCGCCAGGTCACAATCGATGTCATTCACGACGTGGCGCGCGATCTGGAACTGGATTGTGCGGCGTTCGGAATTGAAGAAACCAGTGAAGCGCTGGATCCGCCCGCACTCCGCCGGGATCACCCGAACATGCAAGCGTTCGCGCCGCCCCAGGTTCGGGAGGCCGTGGATGCAGTGCTGGCCCGCTCCAACAGCGAGAAAGACGAGACCCGATGAGCCGCATCTACGACGCACTGAAAAGAGCTGAACACGAGGCAACGTCCCCGCAACAAGAGGCCGAGGGTCGCGCCGGTTCAGTTGACAGCCTGTTTCAACCCACCATCATGGTGGACCAAGCCACGGTGCCGCGGGGCGATGCTCCAATTCCGGGCGACCCGGCAACCATGTTTGCAGAGGCGGCCAACCCGACGCAGTCGCCCGTTCGGCTGTCCTCGGCAACGAGGGCCGGCGAGGAGAGCGTTGATCTTCTCGATCGTCTGCCGATATGCAAATGGAGCCCATCGGCAAAATGCGAGTTTTTCACGGACCGGCAACGCAGCTCATCGGTGAGTGCGGAACAATTCCGCCGTTTGCGGTCACGCTTGTACCAAATGCGGGACAAGCATTCGCT
This sequence comes from uncultured Acidobacteriota bacterium, assembly GCA_963777415.1. Lineage (GTDB taxonomy): Bacteria > Acidobacteriota > Terriglobia > Terriglobales > Acidobacteriaceae > JAEZPW01. The sequence continues at coordinate 77,208 of CAVZQL010000002.1, read as the reverse complement.
GAAGCGGGTCCTCGTGAGTAGCGCTATTTCTGGCGAAGGCAAGACGCTGATATGTGCCAACCTGGCGTCGGCGCTGGCTCGCCATGGGCGCTCGCGCGTTCTGCTGATCGACGGCGACCTTCGCAAGCCGAGTCTTCATTCGGAACTGGGCGCAAGCGCGGCGCCTGGATTATCGGACTACCTGCTGGGAGATCTCGACGAACTTGCGGTCATCCAACGCGGCCCGCTCGACAACCTGTTCTTCATCAGCGGCGGCACCGCTTCGGCGGACCCGGCGGACATGGTCTCCAGCGGGCGCTTGCAACAGCTGATGCAGCGCGCCTCGGAGTTGTTCGACTGGGTGATTCTGGACTCTTCGCCGGTAATTCCCATCTCGGACGCAACGGTTCTGGCGCGGTACTGCGACGGAGTGCTCTTGGTCGTCAAGGCGCAGACTACGCCGTTCGATTTGGCTCAGAAGGCGAAGGAAGAATTTCGGAATTCGGTTTTGCTCGGCGTTGTTCTGAACCAGGTAGCCGAGATTTCGTCGTACAAACCGTATTACTACGCGTACAAGGGACCGGCACCCTCATCAGTGCCGTCCGGGACCACAGTTTAGGAGCTCTGCCACGTTATGGTGCGCTTGTTTGATGTCTATTATCCGGTGCGGACGTTAGTTTTGTTGATCTCCGAGGCACTCGTGATCAGCGGGTCGTTCCTCGCCGCTACGATTCTCGTGCTCAGGCAGGACTCCTACATTGCGCTCAATTACGAGAACGGAGCGTACAAGATCCTGGCGCTCACCGCCCTTACGTTGCTGTGCTCGTACTACTCGGATCTCTACGCGCCGCAGCGGTTGCCGTCGAAGTCCGAAGTCTATTTTCGCTTATTGACCGTGGTTGGCTTCCTGGCGTTGCTGCTCGCTGGGATCGGATTTGTATATCCGAGCTTCGATATCGGCCAAGGCGTTTTCCTCGTCGGGTTAGTCATTCTGTCCTTTGCGCTGGTCGGTTGGCGAACGACCTACGAATGGCTGTTGGTTCATTCGCCCTTTCGCGAGAACGTGTACGTCCTCGGCTCCGGAGAGAAGGCGGCACAGGTTGTTCAGATGATCCGGTCGCGCAAAGACCTGGGAATGAAAGTGGCGGGTTGGACCGGAACGATGGGCAGCGCCGCGATGACTCGCGAGGAACTTGGCGAAGCGGTGATGAACTGCCAACGGCAGCTTTCTCACCTTGATCGCATCATCGTTGCGTTCGATGACCGTCGCGGCAAAATGCCCGTCCGCGAACTGCTCGACCTGCGCGTGCGCGGGACCGTGATCGAGGACGCTTCCTCATTGATCGAGAAGACTTCAGGAACGATCGAACTCGATGGACTGCACCCGAGCGCACTGATCTACTCCGAAGGATTTCGCGTGAAGGACACCATGCTGCTGGCGCGCCGGCTGGTCTCGTTTGCGATCGCCGGCAGCGCGTTGCTTGTCTGTTTGCCGTTCATCCCGCTGATCGCGCTGGCTGTGAAATTGTCGTCGCCCGGTCCGGTATTCTTCCGCCAACAGCGCGTCGGCCGCCATGGCGAACCGTTCATGGTCCTGAAGTTTCGCACCATGCGGCAGGACGCCGAATCCGCAACTGGCGCGGTTTGGGCAGGCAAGAATGATCCGCGAGTGACCAAGGTCGGCCGATTCATGCGCAAAACACGCCTGGACGAAATCCCCCAGCTCTGGAACGTGCTCAGAGGAGATATGGGGTTCGTCGGCCCCCGTCCGGAGCGCCCGGAATTCGTCCAGTGGCTGAACGAACAAATCCCCTACTACAACCTTCGCCACATCATCCGGCCGGGCCTGACCGGTTGGGCGCAGGTGCGTTACCAATATGGAGCCTCGCTCGAGGAAACCCGCCAGAAGCTGCAGTATGACCTTTACTACATCAAGCACATGTCGGTCGCGCTCGACCTGCTGATTATCTTCGAGACGGTCAAGACAGTGATTCTGCGGCGAGGAGCGCAATGAAGATCCTATTCTGGTTTTCCTGCGCGGTCATCGTTTACACGTACTTCGGATACCCACTTTACATCTGGGTCCGCAGCCTCATCGCTCCACGGCCATGGAAGCAGGCGGAGATCTATCCCACTGTCACGGTGATAATGGCCGTCCACAATGGCGCGGCGCTGATCCGGCAGAAGGTCGAACATCTGCTTTCACTCGACTACCCCGCCCACAAGTACGACGTGATCATCGTCTCCGACGGCTCGAACGACGGCACTAATGAGATTCTGCAAGAGTTCTCCCATCCTCGCCTGCGCGCGATCATCTGCCCCGAGCACGTCGGCAAGGCGGTCGCGCTGAACCACGGCATAAGCGCGGCGACCGGCGAGATTCTGCTGTTCGTCGATGTCCGGCCCTGGCTCGAACCTAACGCCCTGCGCCATCTTGTGACTAACTTCGCCGACGGGTCCGTGGGCTGTGCGACCGGCGAACTCATCCTGCGCGAAAACGGCAACGATGCCGGCACCCGCGCTGTCGGCGGCCTCTACTGGCGCTACGAACAGTGGATTCGCAACTGCGAGGCGCGCGTGGACTCGCCGCTGGGGGTGTACGGTGGTTTCTACGCCATTCGGCGGGCACTGGCGACAGAGTTTCCGGAGGGCACAATTCTAGACGATATGTACGAGCCGCTGTCGATCATTCGCCGGGGATACCGGAGCGTTTTGGACGACAGCGCGATAGTCTTCGATGCATGGCCGTCCACGAGCGCAGGCGAATTCAATCGCAAAGTTCGAACGCTGGCGGGGAACTTCCAGTTGCTGCAATTTGCTCCCTGGCTGTGGACAACACAAAACCGCTTGCGTTTTGAGCTGATCTCGCACAAGCTGCTGCGGTTAGTAGTGCCTTATTTATTGATTGTCGTTCTCGGCACTGCCTTTCTGCTCGGGAGTTCGCGTCTGTTTCTTGCTTTTGCAATTGCACAGATTCTGTTCTACGCGGGTGCGGCTGTCGGGCTGATCTTTAAGAACAATTTTCTTGCCCGAGTCGCAGGACCAGCAGGTGCGTTCTGCATGTTGAACGCGGCAGCGGTTACGGGCTTGTATCGTTTTCTATTCACGCGAGGCCCGCTGTGGAAGATCTGGCAACCCGGCGGAAGCGCTAGCGCTCAAGTTGCGCACACGGAAAGTACCAGTGTGACCGCATTTTGAATTACTTGCTTTTCGGTGGAACGTAAAAGGAGAACGCCATCATGCCTTCAGTTTTGCTGATTAACTATTTGTTCCCGCCGTTCGGTGGCGTTGGCGTACAGCGCGTTCTCTCGCTCGCGAAGTATCTGCCCTCCCAGGGATTCGATGTTCACGTGCTCACGCCTCGTAATCCCGCCTCCGTCGGCAAGGACCTCAAACTCCTCGCGCAAGTTCCGCCGGAAGTGAAGGTCCATCGGACCGTGACGCTCGATGTGCCCTGGGGCCTCAAGAAGGCGCTGAAGAAGATCGTCGTCAACAAATCGGCAACGCCATCGAATTCAACCGGATCTACGGGAAAGCCGTCGCGACTCGTCCAGTTTGTCAACGACCTCCTGCTTCCCGATCCGCAGGTACTATGGGTTCCGATCGCGATTCCCGCCGCCAAGCACATCGTCCGCGAGCACAACATCGACGCCGTAATAGCCACCGTGCCGTCGTTCTCAACCCTGCTGATCGGAAACGCCGTCAAAAAGGCCTTTCCCCGCGCCGCCTTTATCAGCGACTTCCGCGACGAATGGATCACCTATTACATCGACACACTCGCTGCGAACCGCAGCCCTCGCGCCCGCGCCTGCGCCATCGCTGTCGAGCGCACAACCGCCGAGCTTTCCGACTTCGTCGTCGCAGTGACCGAGGCTGCTCGTCGGGAAATCCGAAGCCGCTATCCGGAGATGCCGGAGAGCAAGTTCCGCCTGGTCACGAACGGCTATGACCCTGACGCATTCCGCGATTTCTCGCCCCGGCCCAATACCACCGGCAAGACGCTGCTCACCTACACCGGCACGCTGTATAAGCCTGCCGATCCTACGCCGCTTTTCGAGGCCCTCGACACGCTCCCGGCACCGCTTCGCAGCAGCCTGCTGTTGCGATTCATAGGACACGTCGAAGGTGCACCCTATCGGGCGATGCTGGAAGCGCACCGCGACATTTCGGAGCATAAGGGCTTCCTTCCCCAGCGCGACGCTCTCAAAGTCGTAGAAGAGACCGACTACCTGCTGCTCATCTGGCACGACACGCTGAACGTCCCCGGCAAGTTCTACGACTATCTAGGGACAGGCAAGCCGATCCTTGCTCTGGCGGACCCGCGGGGGGACCTGTGGAAGATGATGGAACGCACCAACGCCGGATGGTGCGCCGACGTGCGCGACAAGAACGCTATCTGCACGTTGCTTGAGAGCGCGCATCAGCGGAAAGAATTTCTGAGCGCCTCGTACCGGCCCAATCGCGAAGTCATCGCCCAATACGCACGACCCGAATTAGTTGCTCAATACGGCCGTGTGTTGCGCGAAGCAATCGCCAGCGTCACAGAAGCCTCCGGTTCGGCGACTTTGAAAGCAGGAGTTGGTATTGAACTCGTGCACTAGCGCCGCCACGCAAGTGAAGTCTTTCACAATAGCCAGCGAAGTCTCAGCAGCGCATATATTGCGAGGACACTCCCTATTTCAAACGCGAACGACCGCTTCATCATCGACAACAGGCCCGACTCGCTCCGCGCTCCTTCTTCTTTGCGGCTCAACCGTACAACCGCGATCGCCATCCCCAAAAGCAGGTACAATGTGATGATATAGGTTCGAGATAAGAAGAATGCAGCAGTAAGAAAACCCGCCAGCGAAACTCGAATCGCTCTTGCCCAACGGATTACGTTTCCGTCAACCTGCGCCTCTGGCGCGTTCTCATCTCCTGCTTCGGATAACTGGGCAGCTGGTCCCGGATGAATAACCCTGTTCAATCGCATGAACGTGAAAACCAACAGCGCGATCCAGAAGAAGTACCCGAAAAGGCCTAGTTCGGCCAGACCGAGCACGAAAGAATTGTGTGCCGTAATTTCGTAATTCTCGGCAAACCGGTTATAGCCAATCCCGAATAGCGGCGAACTCTTGAAAAACTCAAGTCCTACGCCCCACGCCGCCATTCTGTCCGCTCCCGATTCAGCCGAAATATCCCGACCGCCGGAAAATTGCAGTAATTTCGTGGCTACGAAGAGGCACCCCGCTGTCACTGCCGCCCCCACCGTCCCGATCCGGTCTTTGAAATGGAACAAAACAATGACGGCCAGCGCGATGGTCGCTCCCCGCGAATGAGTCAGGAATATGCCCACGCAGGACACAATCGTATACAACAGGGCCGAGATCTTGCCTGCGATACCGTGACGCCACAAAAGCCAGGACAGCGGCACCAGCACGACGATGAACTGCGCAAGATCATTTGGATCGTTGACCGAAGCAAGTCCGCGAATACGCGGAAGTTCGCTATTCTGCACGAGGATGTAAAGGCTCTGAAAATCTTGCGATCCATAAGCAGCAGCGCCGACTGCGATGTAATAAAGCGCGATACAGCCCAGCACGATGCAGAGGACGCGCAACCGCTTCAGCGTCGTGCATGTGACAGCGACCAGCACAAGCGGTACGGCACTTGGAACAAAGGACTCCAACGATGAAATTGCACCGCCGAACCAATGGCTGGCAACAATGTTCGAAACTGCGACCGCGAAAGTCAGTCCTATCAGCAGGTAAAGCTGCGGAGTGCGCCATATCTTCGCCTTCGGTAAGTCCGGAATACACGCCAGCATCGCGCATACCGCCACGATCAATTGCACGCGATATTGCGCGAGTTCCGGAACAACCGCAACCGGCGACAGATAGGCCAGCGCGACATATAGTAGCGTGAAAGCAAAACCCACTATCGAGCCTCAAATCTGTTGCTGACGCCTATCTGGCCAGCAGACCCTGATGATAAGACCATAATCGCACGTACCCGTCCAAAGTCGAGCATGATCGACATCTTGATCACTGGAGCCCCATTGATGATTTTCTTTCGATAGCCTGCTGACTAGGCTGTTCGCAAAAGGATTATGGAACTGCTCTTGCAACATGAGTTTCAGCAGCTCACGACTGGAACGGTTTTTCTATTTTGGCTCGAATCGCACAATTCGTATTAGCGTTGGAAATCGGCGGCCTGGAGCGGATGGTCGTCGATTTGGCGTTGGAGCAGAAGAAGCTTGGTCACGATGTCCGCATCTACTGCATGTTTCAATCTGGCCCGGCCGCCGTTCCGGCGATGCGTGCGGGAATTCCTGTCATCGAGTTCGATGGAAAAAAGTATCCCGCCGCGTGGAAAATGTTTTCCCTCGCCAAGGCAATGTTGCGCGACCGTCCGGATGTAGTTCATTCCCACAACCCGGGTGTACATCCCTACGCCGCTCTTGCCGCAAAGATTGCCCGTGTCCCGGTTGTGATCAACACCCGTCACGGCGTCGCGTCTCATTTCTGCACACCTTATGGTGAGCGCAGGTTTCGACTTGTGTACGGTCTCACCGATCGCGTTGTCTTTGTCTCGGGCGATACGCGGGACTTCTACACCCACAAGCTTGGGTTATACAGGTCCAAGTCCAGCGTCATCATGAACGGCATCCCAACCTCTGTCTATCGCTCTTCTCCTGCCCGGCCCGGATGTTGTTCTCCAAAAATCCGCTTCGGCACGGTAGGCCGTTTGGCCCCCGTCAAAGCCCACGACGTTCTTCTGGACGCATTCGCGATAGTTGCGCGCCAATTGCCCGGCGCAGAACTCCGAATCGTCGGCGGCGGAGAAACCCAGAAGAAACTGGCTGAGCAGATTAAGGCTCTAGGCCTGGCTGACCGCGTCCGCCTGGATGGCCCGACATCAGAGGTAGCTTCCGTGCTGAGCGAACTGGACGTTTTCGTGATCTCTTCTCTCTCCGAAGGGCTCCCCCTCGCGGTTCTGGAGGCCATGGCTGCGGGGCTGCCAATTGTTTCCACCAGGGTCGGTGGCATTCCCGAGGTTGCGCCCGAGAATGCGGTCGCCTGGTATTGTCCTCCGGGTGACCCGGTCGAACTCGCACGAGCGATGATGGAGGCTGCGATGGCTCCAAATATCGAAGCCATGGGCAAAACTGCTTCAGAAATCGCGAGAACGAGATTCGATATCTTCGCCATGGCTAACCAGTACGACAGTCTCTACAGGGAACTCCTGGATCAACGCGTATGATGATGATCGGGCCATTAGCTCTATGCGGAATGGAGCCCCATACACGGTTTTTTGCAGTGCCGAATAATGATAACTAATTTGGATCAGCGCATGAAGATTGCCGTCGTAACGCAATATTTTCCGGTTCGCGAACAGCCTTATCGGGGACACTCCGCGTATCAGACACTACTTAAGCTCAAGCAATGGGCTGAGGTCGAAATTTTTGCACCCCAGTCGCGTTATCCCCGCTGGTTGCTTCCACGAAACCGCCCGTGGGCCAGCACTGACCTTTCCCATCGCGACAAGAACTTCAATGTCCGCTATTTCGACTATCCCGCTATTCCCGTCCTTACGCGAGCCATCAATGGCCTGACCTGTGCGCGCAATCTTGAGCCGCTCCTGCGGTCTGCGCGGCCCGACGTAATCCTGAATTACTGGATCTATCCCGATGGTTTTGCGGCCGTGCACGTCGGTCGCAAGCTGGGCATTCCGGTCGCGGTCACATCTATCGGCTCCGATCTGAATGCTTTGTCCGGGCCAATGTCGAAACGACAGGTCAAGCACGTATTGGACAACGCATCGATGGTCATGACAGTCAGTCACGACTTGCGCCGGAAGGCGATCGGTTTCGGACTGCCGCCGTCGAAGGTTCATGCGGTGCTCAATGGGTGCGATACCTCAGTCTTCCGCCCGCGAGATCGCGCAGATGCCCGCCAACAGTTGGGCCTGGATGCCGATGCGCAAGCCATCTTGTACGTTGGAAGGCTCGATGTTCTCAAGGGACTGCGGGAATTAGTCACTGCCTGTGCCGAGATATCTCGCGTGCATCGCGAATTGAAATTGTTCCTTGTGGGCGAGGACCGGCGCGGCCCGACCTCGATAAATTGGCGGGCGATCTCGGAGTGCGAGAGCGTGTCGTTTTTGTTGGTGTCTGCGATTCGCCGACCGTAGCCACATGGATAGCTGCGTCCGATGTCTTCGCGTTGCCAAGTTACGCTGAAGGGTGCCCAAACGCGGTAATAGAAGCACTGAATTGCGGCCGCCCGGTTGTCGCGACCAACGTGGGCGGCATCCCCGAGCTGATGGACGAGCACCGCGGCGTGCTCGTTCCGCCGCGTGATGCCGCTTTGCTGACCGGGGCTCTCCAATCCGTGCTCAGACGCACGTGGAACGGCGATGACATTGCCGCTCGCAGCCACCGCGGTTGGGAAGACGCTGCACAGGAAGTGCTGGACTTGCTTTGCACTCTCGTGCAAACTCCTCAGCAACATGTCTCGAACGCTTCCGCATTGAGGGCTGTGCAGCGATGAAACTGCCTCGTCACGCTGAAATCTGGTTACTGGGATACTTGTCTGACAGGGCAAAGCGCATGCTCTCGATGGACGCACCCGTCCGCCGTGTCTGGGTCGCGCTCACCGACCACTTCGAACCGCTGTGGAACCGCGTCGATGACGCCACCGGGCTAGAACGGGTGAAGCTCTGGCGCGAAATGCTTCCGGAGATTGCGGACAAGACCGTTAAAGATTCGGTCGGCGCTCCGCTCAAGTACACGTTCTTTTTCCCACAGGAGGAATACCGGCCCGAATTTCTGGAGCCACTGGCCGAAATGGTCAGGGCCGGCATCGCCGACGTCGAGGTGCACATCCACCACGACCGCGAGGGACGCAACGACTTCATCGAGCGCATGCAATCGTTCTGTCAGACCCTCAGGCGCGACCACGGACTCTTGCGCGAAGTGGACGGGCGCATCATGTTCGGGTTCATCCACGGCAACTGGGCGTTGGACAACTCACTGCCTGGCGGAAAATGGTGCGGCCTAAACGATGAAATATCGATCTTGCGGGATTTGGGCTGTTACGCGGACTTCACGATGCCGTCCGGGAACTCGCCGTCGCAAGCAAGCATGCTCAATTCGATCTACTGGTGCACGGACGACCCCAATGCTCCGAAGTCGTACGACCGCGGTATCCCTGTCCGTGTGGGCGGTGGCTGCAAGGGCGATCTGCTGATGATCCCGGGGCCCCTCGGATTGCGTTGGCGGGGAAGGCTTATACCCCGTATGGAAACCGGGGAGATCGCCGGCAACGATCCTCCCACGGCATACCGGGTGAAGCGGTGGTTCGATCTCGCGCCGCGCGTCGGACAAGACCTGTTCATCAAGCTCTACTCCCACGGGACACAGGAGCGAAATTCCTCCATGCTGCTGAATGGCGGGCTGCAATCTCTGTTCACTCTCGTCTCAGCCGAGTGCGCAAGACGCGGTGCCGAGGTACGCTTCGTCTCGCCTTGGCAGATGTATCAAGCAATTTCTTCACTCGTGGGCGTAGAACATTCGAAATGCACGGGAAGGCCTGAACCAGCACACCATGGCGACCACTAGCGCAACCCAAACCATCGCTCGCAACTCTCTCTGGTACGGTGCCGAGACAGTGATCGAGGGATTGGTATTCCTCGTCACCTCCGTGATTGTGGCGCGCTATCTCGGCCCGGAAAAACTTGGGCAGTTGATGTTTTTCAACTTCATTGTGGGTAGTGCGAACAGGCTCAGCGGCCTCGGACTTGCCAGCGCGACCCGCAAGTATATGTCCGAATACGTCGAGAACGGCCAGGACGGTCTCGTCGGCGGGGTGTACTCCACTGTGCTGCGATGGCAGTCCATCCTTGCCATCCTGATTTCGGTTGCCGGAGCCCTCGGCGCCTGGTTCGTGTGCGACCCTGCCAATCGCCTGACCGCCATTCTCCTCTTCGCCTCCATCGCGCCCTCTCTCATCGTCTGGATCCCCAGCCAGGCCAACACCGCCCTTCAGGAGATGTACCGCAACAGCCCGGCCTCGTTCGTGTACTCCGCCGTCTACGCCGTCTCGATCAGCCTCGCTGTCGCCCTCAAGTGGGGGATGGCCGGAGTCGCCGCCGCCTTCCTTTTCGCCCGCACCGCCGAACTCATCGTTCGCCTCATCGCAACTAATCGCCGCATGCGCAGCTTCCCCCGCTCCCCGCTCCCTCCCGACGTACGCCGCAAAATCTATCGCTTCTGCCTTCAGGGACTCGGCCTCACCGCCCTGGCCATCGTCGTCTGGGACCGCTCCGAAATCATCTTTCTAAAGTACTTCTCCGACAACTATCAGCTCGCATTTTATTCGCTCGGCTTTGGCCTCACCGGACGCCTCATGCTGCTCCCCTCCGTCTTCGGCAGCGCGTCATCGGCAACGCTTATGGCCAGTTGCGCCAAGGACAACAAATCCGCCAGTTCCATCTTCTCCAAGTCCATCAAGTACCTGGCCTTCTTCGTTCTCCCCGCTCATCTCGGAGCAGCGGTCGTCATCGCCGCAGCGCTCTCTCTGGCCTACGGGCCGAAATTCGCGCCCGCCGTGCCCGCCGCCATCATCAGCGTACTTTTCGCCATCCCCCGCGCCTTTCAGGGACTCTCCGAAACCGTCCTCCAGGCCTTTGACCGCCAGGACTTCATCCTCAAATGGATGTCAGTAATCACCATCTTGAATCTCGCGCTCGATGCGCTGTTGATTCCTCACGGCGGCGGAGCCATCGGAGCCGCCATCGCCAACGGCCTCGCCCAGTCCATCGCCGTCGCAGGCCTCCTCTTCAAGGCCAAAAAGCTCGGACGCCTCGAATTCCCCGCCGCCGCCCTCGCGTGCGTCACCCTCTCGGCGCTCGCCATGGCCGCCGTCGTCATCCTCCCCATGCGGGCGTTTCACCCCGCCGTCGCCCTGCCCCTCGGCATCACCCTGGGCATCATCGTCTTTGGAGTCATGCTGCGGATTACCCGCGTCGTCGATGCCTCCGACATCTATCGCATCACCACTTTGGCATCTCGCTTGCCACAGAAATTTCAGGATCGCCTAACGTCATTTTTAATGCTGACCGTAAGTCCGCAGCGGAAAGGTCGGTGGCGTAAGGAACCAGAAATGAAGCAGCCTGCAATCACCGCGGTCATCCCTGCGTATAACGCCGAGCGGTTTATCGCGACAACACTCCAGAGTATTCTTGCGCAGACTTGCCCTGTGAACGAGATCATCGTCGTTGACGACGGTTCTTCAGATCCAACGCCGAGCTTGCTCGCGATCTCGGGGCAACGGTTATTTGCCACAAGACGCGGCCCCTTGTCGCCCGCAATACCGGAGTTGAACGCGCCAAAAGTGAATGGATTGCCTTGCTCGATGCGGACGATCGGTGGGCACCTGAAAAGTTGGAACGCCAAATCGTCCTTTGCGACCAAGCCGACATTATCTACACCGGCATTACCTTCGAGCATGAAGACGGCTCCCAAGGGCCAGCACCCGCACTCGATGCATCGCGTCTGTGGCCCACGCTTCTGTATAGGAACCAGTCGCGCCTTCCAGCGTACTAGCGAAGCGGCAAACCCTGTTGCAAATCCCCTTCACACTGTCACTCGTGGTTGTGAAGATTGGGACTGCTGGGTGCGTGCTTACCGAGCGGGTGCGCGGTTCGCCAGCATCTCCGAACCACTCGTTTTCTATCGCGAGGCCGTGGGCAGCTTGAGCAGTAGTGCAGAGCATATGCTCTCAGAGTCGACAAATATCCTCGACTCCTGTTTGCTTGCCGGGATGACCGGACTGAATCGCTGGGCTTGGCGAAGGCGCATCCTCTCCAATCAGCTCTATTCGGCTGCCATGATTTCGCGCCAAACCAACGACACGGTAAATGAGTTGCGATACCTCGCCAAGTCATTAACCACCTGGCCGTTGCCGACGTTCCGAAGCGAGCGTTATAAGGCGATGGCGGTTGCTATCACGAGAACAAAAGTGCGTTAACAACTCTTTACAGCCACACCGCAACTCAGTCGTTCTGTGCAACACCGTTCAATTGTTGCGACACTGCCCGCCTGAGGGTTGCCGCGAGCACCTTGTACCTTCGGGGAAGCCAAAAAGGTGATGGCCAGACTGATGCTGAATGCAGCAGATGACGCAGTCCTTCGCGATAATTCCGCTCCCGAATTTGAATGCCCAAATCCAGATACTGACTAGCAAGGAACCTTCGGGTCCAGAGCCACCTTTCAGCGGAACTACATCCCGAGACGACTGTTGGCAAGATCACCATTGCACTCTCAAACATCTTCTCTTGATCTGAACTCAGGCTGCCCGGCGTGACTTGGTAATGTGTAAGTGGTTCCGGGTGCCACGCGAAAGCACCCATCCGCGCCACTCGGCACCACAAATGCCAGTCCTCGACCCGCCTAAGTTGTTCGTCGAACCCGTTTAGATCTCTGAGGATGTCACTCCTAACGATGGCAGCTGACCCCCCATTGAATGGGCATCTCCACCTCAGTTCGCGCTTTACGCTTGTTGCGGCGGGACCGGCACTTTCCTTACGGTGCCGTCAGGGCAGTGCAGCAGTGCCGGGGTATACGACAGGACACTCGAAGACTCATGTGGAGCACTGGGCTTGCAGCTTATTGGGTTCCCACCAATCATCGCTATCCAGAAAGGCAATCCAATCTCCCGAAGATGCACGAATTCCTGTATTGCGAGCGCCGGATATTCCCTTGTTGGCTTGGCGTATACAAGTGACCGGATAACGCTTAGCAACCGCACTGGTTTCGTCTGTCGAACCGTCATCGACCACGATGATTTCGTGTGGAAAAGACGTCTGCGAAAGAGCGGACTCAATAGCTTTTGGCAACCACTCGGCCGCGTTGAATGCAGGTATAACAACCGATATCTTCATGAATTCCCCAGAACTTCTGTCAGATCTGATCCTGCTTCCTTTGTCTTTGCACGAAACCTTCCATCTCTGGTTTCTGCACTTTGGGAAAACTGCTAAACTCAGTACGTCGCAACAGCAGCGCTGAACTCCGCCGCACGTCCGATTCGCTTTGCTACCGCCGCCCAGGTGTATTTCTCGATTACGATCTGCCGCCCGGTTCGGCCCATGCGCTGAATCTCGTCCGGCCTAGACAGCAAGCTGATCATTTTCGCTGCAAGATCATCAGCGTTTCCGCGCTCAACCAGTTCGCCGTTGACCCCGTGTCGCACCATCTCGCGAAGCGCCCATCCATCCGTGACAACGCACGCCAACCCGTGCACCATGCCTTCCAGCGGCGCAATACCAAAGGGTTCGTACAACGACGGCAGCACCAGGACCGAACACCGCCGGTACAGTTCGGAAAGCTTTGCCCAGTCGTTCGCATCCGACTTCCGCAGAAAACCGTGCAACTCCACGTTGTTCTGCAACGCCGTCGGAATCGCCACCAATCCCGGACCCACGATGTGCAGCTTCGCCTTTGGAAACTTCTGGATCACCTCCCCGAAAGCCTTCAGAAGCTGTTTCCCTCCCTTGCGCTCGAATTCCACGCCGACAAAAAGCAGTTCACAACTGTCATATGCCTTATCGGGCGGAATCTCCGGCAGCGATGTCTGGTTGATCGCCCCTCCGACGTTTACGACCTTCTCCGGCGCTACGCCAAAACCATTGATGAACGATTGCCGCAAGTACTCGCTCATCGTTAGCACAATATCCATGCTTGAGCCCCTCGCGTTCATATGCGATGGCTCGGTCGATCACCTTGCTCGACACCCCCGCCATCCCGTAGCCACTCGCGAGTGATTCGAGGATATTGCCGTCCTGATACGACATGCATCTGGCCCGCCCGTTCAACACCGGCGGAAGGTTGAACATGGCGCCAATCTGAAGAAACGTATGCCCGTAATCGTCCGCCCCTATCTGGGCGGCCATCGCATCGGTCAGTGCCTTGCGATACGCAGGGTCCAGATAGAAGTTCTTGCGCCACACCGCCCGAGTCGGATGAAAGTTCTTCGCCATTAACAGGTAACGTTGCGGTCGGGAAATCTCAGCCCCGAACGCCCGGTGCAACACCGATTGCTCCTGCATGGCAGTGAACAAATGAAATGCACTCCCGACCACGTGCGCGGGTGAAACGGTTGATGACCAACCGAGCCACCGATTGCCGCCACTATTTTTGAGTTCATCTTAATGAGTGCTCTCAGCGCGGATGACAAATGCCGTCACTCGCACGAGCGATTCAGCTTTGGTTGCATCCCTTGTCTTTGCACGCAATCTTCCATCTCTGGTTTCTGCCTCAACCTTGTCAAGCCCTGAAGTCAGGTGCCCCACATCTGCCCGACTTTGGCAGATGTGGGTCTCTCAGTTGAGCTGGCTGACTCGAAGCTAGCGGAAGCCGCTCCGACCTTGTCAAGCCCCCCATCAGCCCAGAATCATCCCAAGTACCTGAAAGCAAACCGATTATTTTCCACCCACGGTTGTCGGGATTTCCTTCTGCGGGTGTCATAATAGAAGAGTGTGGGTAATTTGCACTCCCGCCACGTGGCAGGCGGAAAGAATAGGTAAGCCGCTAAGTCCTTTGTTTCCAAAGATCACCTAGTTAACTGCTTTGGATTTAACGGCTTAGCATGGGACTGCTGGGTATCTACTAGATAAGTTATTTGTTTTCAGTAATTTGATAAAAAGGCAGTAGGGGGTACCCCAAGGTACTCCCCTGTGTTGGAACCTGTCTTTGCTACTCGCTCGCTCCGGTCGTCAGCGGTTGTGACCGCACGGTTGGCGTCGCCGACGGTCCAAACTGGAACCTTACCGGCAAGCTGGCCACGCCCGCTGGCAGACTCTGGCCTGTACCGGCCAGCGCCGCCCCTGGGGCGAAAGTCGTCTTGTCGAACGGTGCCGCCGAGACCGTGACAAGGTTCGTTACGCCCGCGACGTCCGCCGCATTGCTGGCGCCTTGGAAGTCATACTGGCCTGTACCTGACGCCCAGCCGGTGCCGTCCCCGCCGGCCATGTTGTTCGTGCCCCAGTTGGCGTTGATGGCATTTTTGCCGAAGGTAAGGAAGGCCGTGCTCTTGTCGTTCCAGTAGAAGTACGGCTTGGTCGGATCGTCGAACCAGAAGGCGTTGTTCAACACCTGGATCTGCGGCCACTCAATCAAAGCGGCGTCGTTTCCGCCGCCTGATGAAGTGTCGAACAGCGACCATCGCCAGTTGCCACAGTTGTTGCACACCGGCTCATAGAAGCTGTTGTTATAGAACCACAGCGTTCCCAGTCGCGATCCTTCGAGGCTACCTGGTCGGCTTGGTCGTTGGTGTAATGGATGGGAACGCCCGATACGGCTGTTGACGAAGGTATTGCCGTAAACGTAGTCAGCGTGATGGACTTCCATCGTCGCCGCGATCTTATCCATCGGGTACACGTCAACAGGGCCAAGCGCCTTGTAAGAGTTGGTTCCGCCCGCGAGATAGCCGTTAAAACTCGTGTACGCTCCGGCATCCTCGTTGTCGATCATGTCCAACTGTCGTGCCGCGCCGTCACCGAAGTGGTTGTAGCGAATCACGTCAGGGAAGCCGCGCGTTTTGAAGTTGGAACCGTATGCCTTGGAGTTGTACTGATCGATCACGTTGAACTGCGCTACTTGGTTCAGCCCCTGGATATAAAGCTGGTGCGACCCGTAAGATCCGTCTTCCCGTTGGCATGGAGGTGATTGCCTTCCCATAACGAGTTGGCATTGATGCCGTATCCGTTCCCAGAGTTGAAGTCGCTGAATGTTCCATTGTCGCAGCTGTAAAGGTCCATGCCGCGCACGACGTAATCTACCGCGCGCTGCGCGCGAACACATGCCGCTCCGCCAACCCAAGTCGTTCCTGCAGTCCCCGACGGCGTCGTGTAGGTGTAAGGTGCCTGTCGCGTTCTGTACCCGCAATCCTTCCACGATCAGATACTGCGGACCGCCGTAAGCCGCTCCGGTATAGAGTCCCGCCCAGCCCGTTGCCCCCAAAAACACCGGAGCATAACCAGCCGCATAAACGCTCGTATCGCTTCGTCCCGTAGCGTTGCTGGCGTCTATCACCGGCAGATTGCCCTTCGCGTCCGGCACTCCGCAAACCCGGATCGGCTGCGTCCGCTGCGCCTGCACCGCAACCTGGAAGTACTCGTGATACGTCGTCGGATTCGTCCCCGTCGTGTCCTCGTTATGAACCCTCACCGTGGACCCCGCAGCCAGCGTGCTCCACGGCACATCCTGCACTCGCTTGTACGCCTGCGACGGTCCCACTTCATACGCCTTCCCCGTCATCTGCGGATCCACCGTGCAATCCACCGGCATCGTCTTCGCCGGCGTCACCGCATACGGCATCGCATGACCCGTAACGTACACGGTCGCCGTGTTCGTCTTGCTCCCGTCCGCAACGCTGGTCGCCGTCAGCGTGTACCGTCCCGCCACCGTAGCCGAGAACACCGCATCCTGCTTGTCGCTGTCCACCAGCGCACCATCTCCACCCGCGGGTTGCGACGTAATCGCCCACCTCACGTTCCGGTTGACGCTCCCCCACACGAACGCCTGTACATCCGCCTTCTGCCCGGCGTACAGCGTCGTATAAAACGGCACCACGCTCACCTCGACCGCCGGATTGCACACGTTCACCGTGATCGTTGCCGACTTGGTCGCATCCTCCTGCGAGGTCGCGGTCACCGTAAACGTCTTTGCCGACGTCACCGAATAACTCCCGCCCCCAAGATCGTTGATCTGGCAGCTCGCCCCACTCGCTGGCGCGGTCACGTCCACCCACGGTCCCGAAGTCCGCGACAGACTTGCGCCCCCGCTCACCGACCAATTAACGCCGTTGGTGGTCCCATTGGCCACCGTGGCATAGATCCGCCGCACCGAACCTGGGATCACGTTGAAGTGATAGGTCGGCTCCGTAATCGAAAGACTTATTAGAGAGGGCTGATTGGCCGCGGCAACAGTAACGGTCACGGTCGCCGCGGAGCTTAATCCTCCGTTATCCGTCACCGTGGCCTTCACGGTGTACGTCCCAGCCGTGTTGTACGTATGCGAGCCGCTGGCGGCGTTAACCACCGTCCCATCGCCGAAGTCGATCTTGGTGCTGGCAATGGTCCCATCCGGATCGCTCGATCCGGCGGTCGATGCATTGACCGTCAGCGGCGCGGTGCCGGAAGTGGGTGTGACAGTCAGTTTGGCAACCGGAGGCTGATTGGCTGCGGCAACAGTAACGGTCACGGTCGCCGCGGAGCTTAATCCTCCGTTATCCGTCACCGTGGCCTTTACGGTGTACGTCCCCGCCGTGTTGTACGTATGCGAGCCGCTGGCTGCGTTGAGCACCGTGCCGTCGCCGAAGTCGATCTTTGTGCTGGCAATGGTCCCGTCGGGATCGCTCGATCCGGCTGTCGATGCGCTAACCGTCAGAGGCGCGGTGCCAGAGGTAGGCGTCACAGACAGCTTGGCGACTGGCGACTGATTGGCCGCGGCAACGGTAACAGTTGCCGTCGTCGTCGCGCTTAGTCGGGCACTATCGGTGGCCGTGGCCGTGACCGTGTATCTGCCGGCTGAAGTATAAGTGTGGCTGGCACTGGCGGCCTTGGCTACGGTGCCGTCGCCGAAATCGATGGAGTCGGAAGAGATGGACTTGCCCGTTGCAGCCGAAGCCGTCACGCTGGCAACCGTCGAAAGGGGTGCGGCGCCGGTCGCGGGCGTAATCGATAACGTCACTGTGGGCGGGTTATTGGAACTCCGTCGATACTGGACAGGCGAAGACATCTTGTTCAGCACGGATGGCCTGCCAACCGCCTGGACGAAAAACGTGTAAGTAGAACCCTCGGTCAGATTCAGGGGCGTAAGGTCGAGCGTGTTCGTCGCCGTCGGCACGTTTGCCACGGACGTCACATTCTCGCCATCAGGCGACATGAACACCACGTAGTGATCGACGGCCGCCGTGTTGCCAGTCGCCTGCCAACTCAGAGTCGTGTCCGTGACTGTCGGCGTAATCGAAACGCAGTTATCGACACCGGCCTCGATCTGGGTGCCCTTTTCGTAGTCGTTCCAACTAACTATCTGGATCTCGTCAACCTTTTGCGCCGGAGATATCTTGCTCAGGTTGTCGAGGGCAGCAACCCACGCTGCGCCGCAATCGGGTGTTTTGCCGGCCGGCGCACCGGGAGAAATGTTCACGACTGTTGGCGAGCCGGCAGCGGCGGGCGTAGTTGTCAGATTGTTCGACGGGGTTACCGACGTCCCCCCGCCGCCACATCCGGCGAGGTTGACGATCACGAGGGCGAGTGCGCACCACAGAGCGGAGTTCCTACGCATGGTGAATCTCCCGATCGAAACGGTTCGGCTGGGTTGGCACGGAACAACGTGAGAATGCCACTTGCCGCTGCGGCAGCATCGACAGCGGGTTTGTGATGGCAGCCGATACCGTGCCCGGCGCAGCCCGGAATATAAGAACCGGATTGCCCGTAAGAGAAGCACGAATCGTATCCCAGTTCAATTTGTACGCTTCCATCCCGTAGAGGAAGATAACAGGGTGTCCCTCAAACTTCGTGTAAGAGTTTGCCGACGCATAGGTACTTTGTATGTACCTCAGGTCCGACTCGACCTGGGCCGCCATATCGCAGCCAGTTGTTGCGGCGCATCCGGCCAGCGCGTTTGCGTCTTCTTCAATCGAAAACTCGAACGCTCCGCCCTGCGACTCCGCTTCGGCCATGATCAGGCTCGCGGCCTGATTCGTGAAATCCGAGCGTCCCTGCCAGTTGACGATCACGCCGTTGATCCCGCGGCTAAGCATGTCGGCGACCTGATTGTGCACTTGAGTCGCGTCCGCGGAACTGTAGCCAACGTCCTCGTGGTTCGCCGAGCCGAACCATGCGAGAAAGTGAGCGTAAATTCGAGGACTCGATCCCGCCGGAAGCAGTGACGCAAGAGACGTTTTGCTTACATTCTCCGACGGAGTGCCGGTCGTAATCTCAACGTTCGTCCCGAAACCGGCACTCGTGTTCTTGGCCGTCAGCGCCGAGTAGGTCGTGCCGGGCGCGCCGCTGTCGGCCCCTGCCGACAGTGTAGGAAACAGCGCAATAACAGCGGCAGCGACAATAACGAGCCGTTGAAACGTGCAAATGACTCGAAAAGCTTTCATGACTCAACTCGCTTGAAAACTGGGTTAGGGGCCGGTGGGAAACCTATGTGAGTATTCGGCCTCTGGTGGCAACCCGCTAGATAACCCGTGTGGTTGGTCATAGGTAATGAATGACGTGGGGATGTGTCCTTCAGTAACGACGCATCACGATCCATTTCCGTGTGCTTTGAAGCGATGCAGGCAGTGCTGGATGTCCTAAAACTGGTAGGCGCGATTCTGCTTCTCGAAATGGGAACACAGAGCAAGTGGCAGCCCGAGTGCGACAATGCTCAGTGGAAGGTCAGCGATAGTGAGCACCGAGCCAAATCGAATTGCCACTCATCCCAGTGCCGCTCAAGCGCGTGCGCTGGCTAAATACCTGTTGCTGCTTATTGGAGCGGTAGTGGTGCTCGTTACGCTCACCCCTCTCGTGTCATGGTGGGGCAGGGCGCTGGCTGGTCCTTTCGACGATCCCTCTGGTGATGTGATGATCGTGCTCGCCGCGGCGAACAGCGAAGACGGCGTGTTGAGCTACTCAAGCTATTTGCGGACGGAGTATGCGCTGAGTGCCTGCAAGACGGGCGAGTTTAGAAGAGTGATTATCAGCGGCGGTGGCTCGCCACCCACGGCAGTGGCGATGCGGGAATTACTGCAATATCAGGGTATTCCGAAAGGCATTATTGATGTGGAGGTTTCCTCCACGAGCACCCATGAGAACGCCACGGAAACCGCGAAGCTCCTCGGGACGCCCCACGGCCATGTCGTACTACTGACCAGTGATTTTCATATGTATCGTGCCGTTCGGGCATTCCGTAAAGCCGGGGTGAACGTCGCTTCCCGGCCATTTCCGGACGTCTGTAAGCGGGCGTCACGCTGGCCGGGCAGATGGCCCGCTTTTCTTGACCTGTGCGTGGAGTCGGTCAAAATCGGTTACTACAAATTTCGCGGGTGGATATAGTCGCATCTCGGTAGGGCACGGCTGGCACGGCTTGGTAGGGCACGGCTTCAGCCGTGCCACTAACCGCCACTAACCGCACTAATCGGCGACATCCAGCGAAAGTTCGGCTTCGACGTCCGGGTCGTTGTCGGTCGTCGTCATGCCGGCAACTCGGACGCGGATCAGCGGAAAGCCGGCGTCCCGCATCTTGTACAACAGCGAACGATAACTGATTCCCAGCGATTCCGCCGTGCGTTTGCGGTTCCAGCCGTTCTGTTTCAATACCTTCGTAATGATTTCGCGTTCAAGGCTTGTCAATGCCCGCTTCGTGATCTCCTTGAGCGAAACGGACGTATCTACCTCGATTTCGGCGTTAATGACGTTTCCGCCATCCAAAAGCTCGCCGGTAATGGACTCTTCCGTTCCAAAAATGGCGTAACGGCGGATTACGTTCTCCAGTTCCCGAATGTTGCCGGGCCAGTGGTGGTGCTGCAAAATACGCAACGCCTCCTGCGAGACCGGTGGAACGGTCGATCCGAAGTCACGGCAATGCATGTCGAGGAAATGCTCGACCAGCGTTGGCAGATCCACGATTCGCTCCCGAAGTGGCGGCAGTTCGATGGTCAGGGCATTGATGCGGTAATAGAGGTCCTGGCGAAAGGCGCCGATCTCAACCTGCTGCCGCAGATCGCGGTTCGTGGCCGATATCATCCGGATCTTGACCCGGCGTTCCTCATGGCCGCCAACGCGGCAATACGTTCCGTCCTGCAACAACTGCAGCAGCTTCGATTGAAGCCCCTGGTCCAAATCGCCGATCTCGTCAAGGAACAGCGTGCCCTGATGCGCCAGTTCAACGCGGCCGCGCTTCATACCATACGCGCCCGTGAACGCTCCCTTTTCGTAACCGAAGAGTTCGGTTTCCAGCAGCGACGCCGGGATTGCCGGGCAACTTAACTTCACGAACGCGTTCCCGGCGAGGCTGGACGTGTTGTGCAGCAGCCGCGCGAGCACATCTTTGCCCGTGCCGCTTTCGCCAAGAACAAGCACCGGAAGCTGCGTGTCCGACAGCAGTGCAAGTTTGTCCTGAATCTTGCGCATGACCAGCGTCTTCCCGAAGATCACTTCAGGCGACGGCAATGCGGCAGATTGTCGAGACGGTCCGGTCGGCATATCGTTCGCGATACGTCGGTGCAATCCGATGGCCAACCGGTATTTTTGCTTCACGCTGGAACGACGGCAAATGCTGTGCAGGTGCCCCACGTTCGCGAAGCTAACGGGGGCTGACCTGTATTCCGCCTGTTGGGGAAAAAATGTTCCACGAAGCGTGGAACCAAACTTCCTATCACCGTTGCAGCCGCTATGCCGACTGCGTCAACGCTTGCTTCCACAATCAAGGCTTGGGCAAATTTAGTCGGCTGTCCGTCTGCATAATTTTGCGGTACCAGCGTTGTGCGCCTGCTTGCTGAACCGTAACCCCACTTGAGTCAGCTACTTACGTTTGCGCTGCCGATGGAACTGCCCTTGCACTTTGGACAGCGTGTGACAACAAGCGTCACCCAGGCCCCCCAAAAAAGCTCCAAGCGAGGAAAAAGTGAAAATTAAAGTATTGCTAGTAAGTCTGTTCGCTCTGGTTTTCCTAGGTGCGGTAACAGCTAACGCCGACACCACGGTCACCACAAACACCACCACGGGATGCTTCAGTTCATCCTGTAACTCAAATGACTACCATTCGACTGTTAGCGACGGTTCCAATTCTCCCGACCTGACGTTCACAGGGACGACGGATTCGGAAACGCTGAAAACCGGAGGTTCAACGACCATAACGCTCGGCACCTTCACGCTGGGCCTTGACGCAGACACTTGGGCGAAAGACAATGACAACGATTTTTGGGTGAAAATCAGCTTTGCGGCTCCTCCGGGCGCGGGTATTAATCCTCAGTCCGCTGACATTTACGGTACGGTTACCAAGGACTGGTCTTGGAATGATCGGGCATACGAGTACGATGGATCAGTAACCGTAAATTTCAACAACACGCCGATCCCGGTTTCATTCAATGGTGGTTCCTTCAACTTAGTGCTAAACGACGTAACGCTCACGTTCGACGAGAGCAACCGCTCGGTCAAGCAAGACTTGACCGCTACGCTATCGGGTCTAACGAACCCCAATCCCACGCCGGAACCGGCATCCATGCTGCTTCTCGGAACCGGTCTCCTTGGTGGCATCGGTGCGCTGAGGCGTCGAATGCGGTTCTAGTACAAACCACTCCCCCCACGGAGCCGGGCAACACGCCCGGCTTTTTGCATGTCGGGAGCTGTCGGATTTCCCAGGCGGAGCCTTAAATCACACCTCACCGTTTCATCGTCGCCGCAGTCCGCATGGCGATGACCACCAACGCTGGCCGAGATTGGATTGGCTGAATGTCCACGCGCTCATTTTGGGAATTACATACTTAACTCCCGAACGTCACTCCGCCGTCCCACTCGATTGCGACAGGAGCACCACATGCTTCGCAGACCGTGGCTTCGCCATCATGTGAGTCGTCCGCGCGATGGACCTTACCGCGATGGCCACAAGCGGTACCGCCACTCGCCATTTGTGGCAGCTCACTTTCAGCCATGTAGCCCGTCTAGTAATGGTGGCCAGGGACCAAGCCGAGGAGACTTGGCCTACCTAAATACCAAATACCTAAATACGAAATACTAAATACCTGTAGAGCACTTCAACCGGATCAGGTATTGTTGGCGTCATATAAGCCCTCACATCTTGCTCGATTCTTGCAGCCTACGCCGTTCTGATTTCAGCGAGCAAATCAGGATGCCGGTCCAGCACTTTGAGCAGCTTCACCAGGGCCAGCGGTGGTTTGGTCTTCCCGTTTTCATAACGCGAGAACGCGTTGACTCCACCGCCGAAGATTTCACCGGCCTCCCGCTGATCGAGCGCAAGCCTCTTGCGAACACTCGCAATGAATTCAGGATCGACAATCGAGGCATTGACCTGCTTATTAAATTCCAGCATCAACGCACTGGTACGGGCCGATTCGGCAGCTCCGAGAATGGCCTCGCCGCAGGCCGGGCAGAACTCGCCTGTCACCGCAGGGATGGTCGTGGTCTCGCCCTTGTAGGTGTAGGAAATGTCGCGGGTATCCTGTACCAGTTCCGCTTTTCCGCAAATTGCACATTTCATCTTCATAACTCCTTAAACGACACAATCAGCACGTCATCGACGACGGTCAGCTTCAGATAGACCTCACCGGCGCTCGTGGTGGGGCGGTAAAACTCGATGATCCGCATAGGTGGTCATGGATTTGTAAAAATCCTTCGGCGTCAGAGCCAGGACCACGTCCACAATTCCATCAAAATCAAACCCCAACGCCGCTCCACCTGTAAGCGCCGAGTAGGTTGATCGAACCTTCCCCTCACGAATCAGCGCCTTGACGATGGAAAGCTGACAGTGAGGCGTACGTTTTTCCATGTCCTCATATTAACCTAGTTGGTTAATTATGGCAAGTGGAAACATTGGAGAGCGGAGGCCCGAATGCTTCGAATCGGGCGGGGGAGTCAAGTATATAAGTCCCCTCTCACATTTTCAGCCCCGCAGGGGCGTCAGAATCTAGCCCGACACGTCAGTGCCGGGTACAGAGTGGGAAATTCGCCGAGTCCCGTAGGGACGGCACCCGGTTCTCACGCACACACTTTAGGCCCTGCGGTACAGCAACATTGGCTCCGCTATGGATATCAGGCTCATGCCGCGCCCTTAGGAAAAAGTCTGCCACCTCGCGCGGAAGGAAAGTTCCGCGACTGGTATCCATATCCGGCGGACCTATCTAAGCCAAGATTTTTCCAGCCAACTCCCGCTTTCTCACAACGGAAAAGCTCAGATACCCGCTACCTTCAGATACCCGCTACCTGTTGATAGCGTCATCTGAGCCTTTGGGGGGATCCGATTTTTAAATTCAGGCTTTCTTTTTTCGGCGGAAAATCCCGGCAAGGCCGGCCATGCCGCTGCCCAGCAGGAGCATGCTGGCCGGTTCCGGAACCATCGTCATGAATTCCTGGTTCTTGTGGTCGACGTCCGACAAAATGCGAACGCTCGAGTAATCGTGGTTCACGTACCCTGCTGCCGCTTTCGCTACCCAGTCGTTGTCCTGTGCGTATGTATTCCCCGGATCGGCAATGTACCAGACTGCTGCCTGTATCGCCTGCCGCACATCCGTTGGCTGGCCCAGGAAGTTGTTATAGAAAAGCAGATATGCGATTTCCTCGTAAGCCGTAATGTTCTGGAGATAGGTATTGCTCAGATCGGACCCGCTTGCAAGGGAAGTCACAGCGACTGTCCAGCTCGTGCCCACGTAGGAGTCGTGCCGCGGATCGACGCAGTAGAGGTTGTTTTGGGCGTTTTTACTGAAGCCGCCGTAGTAGGGACTAATGTAGGCCCTATTCGTGGCGTCAACTGTTCCGTTGACCCCATTGAGATACAGTGTGTCCGCCCTCAGTGTGCCGGCGGCAAAGGCGACGAAAATAATCGAAAGAACTGCCCATTTAAGGTGTCGCAAATCTTCTCGAAAGAAATGGATTGATGTCATACCGAAGTGTCAGGCAATTTAGATTCCAGAGTTGAACCAAGTATTTTTTCGTCGCCCTGAGTAACCGCGATTTTGCGCTTGGCAATTGAGCTGCTACTCGCATCATGAAACAGATCTACTGGCGTCCAGCCTACCGACAAGGAGAACAGTGGCTAAGTATCTGGTTACCGGAATCGCAGGATTCATTGGATCATCGATCGCGCGGGCGCTCCTTGAGCGTGGCGATCAAGTCAGGGGCATCGATAACTACTCGACCGGCCGGCGAGAGAACATCGCGGAGATTCTCTCGGCAATCGAGTTCGTCGAATCGGACATCAATGACAAGGCCGCCATCGACTACGCCTGCGCCGGAATCGACTACGTGTTTCATGAGGCCGCAATCGCTTCGGTGCCGCAAAGCGTCGCCGACCCAGTCGGCAACAACTGCACCAACGTGAACGGCACATTATCGGTGCTGGTCGCTGCGCGTGATGCCGGCGTGAAGCGTGTCGTGTACGCCGCGTCCTCATCCGCTTACGGAGATGAGCCCGAACTCCCGAAGCAAGAAAACCAGGTGCCCTCACCCTTGTCGCCCTATGCTGCCGCCAAACTGGCGGGCGAGCATTATATGGCCGCCTTCTATCATTCTTATGGGCTCGAAACGGTTTCGTTGCGCTACTTCAACATATTCGGGCCACGTCAGGATCCGTCATCGCCGTATTCGGGAGTCCTGGCCAAGTTCATCACTCAGCTGCTTGCCGGCCAGCAGCCGACGATCTTTGGCGACGGCGAACAGAGCCGCGACTTCACTTACATCGACAACGTCGTCAGCGCAAACCTGCTGGCTATAAAAGCACCCGCGGAAAACTGCGCGGGGCGCGTGTTCAACATCGGAACCGCCACTGCGATCAGTTTGAACGAGACGTTCAATACCTTGAAACGCATTACCGGCTACGCTGGACCGGCAGCCTACGGACCGGCGCGGACGGGCGACGTCAAGCATTCGCTGGCCGACATAACCCGTGCCAAACAGTGCATTGGCTACAAACCCGTCACGGGATTCGAGGATGGACTTGTTCAAACAGTGGCATGGTATAGGTCATAGCCGGGGCGCTCAAGCGGCAGCTAATCTGCCTTCTTGAACAGGCTCAATCCGAAAAGCAGCGCGGAGATGATGACTACAATTGGTCCGGGGCCAACTCGCGGCAGCACGGTCGAAGCCACAAAGAGGCCAAGAGCCGTTGCCGCCACGCTCACGACGCAAGAGGTCACAAGGAAGTGGGAGACGTCGCCCGCCAGTCGCCGCCCCGTGGTGGCGGGGATGATCACCAAAGCCCCAGCTAGCAGCGCGCCCATGAAGCGCAGTCCCACGAGCACAGTCAGGCTGAACGCCAGCAGAAAATAGAGATTCAATCGGTCCAGCCGAACGGAGGTGGCCGCCGCCAACTCCGGCGAGAAAAGACTCAGCAAAAGCTGGTCTTTGAACCGATAGATCACGAAAATGATCGACAGAACGGCTGCGGTTCCTAGCAAGAATGCGGGGAGCGAAAGCTGCTGAAAGCGTCCGAACAGTGCCTCTTCGAGGTCTTCCCGTGGGGTCAATGCGGCGCCAATGGCTACGGAAGCGGCGAAAATGACCCCGATCATGGCGTCGGTGGCAAGCCCGGTCTTTCGCTGCAATTGCCAGATCAGCAGCGTTCCAATGAACAAAGTTGCCGCGCCACCCACCAGCGGATTGAAACCGAACAAAAATGCCAACCCGATTCCAGGCAGGGCGACGTGCGAGATCACGTCGCTGGCAAGCAGCATCCGCTTCATCAGGGCAAAGCTGCCAACCAGTCCAGCGGCAACGGCAAACAGCAGCGCAAGCGCGATTGCGTAAACCTCGCCGGAGCTATTCACAACTGCCTCCCGTGCGAGTGCATGTGCTGATAGACCTTCGGCACCCCTGAATACACCGCCTCCAGGGTTTCCGGCGTCAGCACCTCGCGCGGAGTGCCGAAGCAGAGCGTGCCACCGCCCAGGCACAAAACCTTGGTTGCCAACTGGTACACCACGCTCAGGTCGTGCGACACGAGCAGCACGGTCATGTTCCGCTCCCGGCGCAGTCGATCGAGCAGTTCGTAGATGTGCTCCTGTGCCAGTTCATCCAGGCTTGCGGTCGGCTCATCGACCAGAAGGACATCGGGATCGCCCAGCAGCGCAAAGGCGATCAAGACCTTCTGAAACTGGCCCCCGGAGAGCACGCCGATCCTTGTGTCGAGCAGTTCCGGAGCCAGCTTCACGATGCTGGCCGCCTGCGGGATAGCCTTCGCGGGCAGTTTGAGAATCCGGGCCTTGGCGCCAAGCAAGTCGCGAACTTGCAGCGGCAAGTTGCGGTCTGCGGCGATACTTTGCGGGACGTAGCCCAACCTGACGCCAGAAGCCCACTGAACCACGCCTTCATAGGGCAACAGCTTCAGCAGGGCATGGAGCAGAACGGTTTTGCCGGCCCCGTTCGGGCCGACGATCGAGAGGCTCTCGCCACGCGCCACCTCGAAGCTGAGGTCATGGATGACATTTCTGTTACCAAGCCGGACCCCGACATTCCGCACGGAGAGGACCGGCTGTTCAGTTGTTTTCATAAAGCCACGTTCACTTCTGGTGCCCAAAGACCCGATAATGTCTTCACCTGCACCCGGGCCGCGTCCTTACGGATCTCGGAATGACGCCAGCTCGACTTTGAATGAATTCTCAAGCGTGCGCCTGGTGATCTCTCGGAGAACACCGGGAGCACAATCCGAAGAGATAAAACTCGTGCGTCAGGGACGTAAACCCTTTCGGCAAACGCGGTTTCTCACCTACCACGCAACCGTCCACGTCGTAGACCTTGTCGCACTGGCTACAATGGAAGTGATGATGGTGCTTCTTACCGGAACATTCGTAACGGGGCGATTTACCGGGCATGTCCACGGGGACGAGCCATCCATCTTCCACCAGCGCCTTGATGTTTCGGTACACGGTGGCTTTTCCCAGCCGCTTATAGTGTCTTTGGGCGCCGTCCAGCGCTTCTTCCGGTGAGAGCGGCCTGCCTGCATCGGCGAAAGCCTCTCGAATAGCTTGCTTCTGCCGCGTGTTACGCATTGCCCATATGCCTCCGGTGTATTTGGTCGGCCAAGCGAATGCTCCTCACTTTCAAATAAATGATAATAGTTTCTCATTATCACCGCAAGAGAGCGCCGCTGAAGGCTGATTGGAAGATGCGGCGTAAGTGGTAGGGTCAATGGTAAGCGGACCCCAGAGGGGTGTTCCCTACCTGCCGTGGGTGAATATCAACCCCTGCTGTGTGCGGCAACTTGAGGCAAAGCTAGATCGTCCCCGACCTTTGGCACGGGGACGATCAGGGCCTTAAAGCGGTGCATAAACGGCAATTCTCTATAGAGGAATATGCCCGAGCCTCGAGGATGTGAGGATTGGCAGTAACTCCGAATCCTCTGGGATGCAGACCACCAGCGCCGCAGCCGCTCCTGAATTGCGACCTCCATGCAAGCAATGAATCCAACCTGTAGTTGTACAGGAGGAGTGGTTGTGAGCACGGGCGAAGTGACATCACGAAAAGTCCCCAATCCCGAGGATGTGCGCGAACAGCAAGCGTTGCTGCTCGACCATGCGGCGGAAAGGCTATTGGAAATGGGTAGACGGGCTGGCATCACTCCAGACCAGATCGCCGCGATGCTGAACTCCGGCATGAATTTGGATGAATTGGTTCGTCACCTTATGCTAAGGCTACACGGCTGAGATTTTTTGAAAGGCATCGTTAAGGGCTCGAACGACCAGACGAGTGGGAGTTTGCGGACTCATCTTCCGATTTGCTGGAAAACGAGGGGAGAGAAAAAGCTTTCCTAGCCGAGTGGAACGCAACTGCCTATCGAGCGCAAGCCCTGAGACCATGGCTGGCTCTCCCCGACCAAGCGCGCACGTTACCGGAATTTTTGCGCGTGACTGCCAGAAACCGCGCTCGTAAACTTGGCACGTGGCTTGCTACTATATCGTTCAGGCAAAGTGAATGAACATCGTACTCGGAAATTCCAAGACGCGAGGCACGCGAGTCGAGGTTAATCCACTCGTGTACGTTAACTTCCCCGAAGACAACGCCTTCCTCCTGAACTTGAGTGAACGAGGAATGGCCATACAGGCCATGGAGATCTTGAGCTCGGGCCGCTCCTGTCAATTTTCATTTCAACTGCCCGAAGGTGAGCAGTTCGAAATTGGAGGGCAGGCGAAAATTGTGTGGACTGATCGCTCGGGTCGGGCCGGATTGGAGTTTACGCAACTTTCCCCTTTTGACCGGGTGAAACTTCAGCAATGGATCATGCGAAACATGGATAAGGGCTCTCACCTTGCTCCGTCCGAGTCGAATTTCGAAAATCAAGCATAGTGCTCAGCTTAGAGCGCCATGGCGCATCTGAAAAGACTGCGATGGAGTTGCTCACACGGACGGCGGAAGCCATCTCCGGTACCTCGAAGAAGAACGAAAAGAAGCGTCTGCTGGCCGAATACTTTCAGTGCCGCACGGTGGAGGAAGCGGCAGTTTCGGCGGTCCTCTTCTCGGGACACCCCTTTCCCGCCTTCGAAAACAAGACGCTGCAAGTCGGCGGACGGCTGCTCTGGGCAGTGGTAGCGCAGCTTTCTGGGCAGTCCGAAAATACGCTTGCCGCTGCATATCGCAAGCATGGCGATCTGGGCGCGGCTGCCTACCAGATTCTGAGTTTAGTGCCCCACGTTCCTCCGATCCGCCTAGCGGACCGGCTAACGTGGGGTCTTAGCGTCCTGCGCGTGCTCAAGGCATTTCGTCAGATCGCCGAGGCGCGTTCCGCCGCCGCCAAAACTGCATTACTGCGCGACCTGCTAGCCGAGGCAACGCCGCTCGAAGCCAAGTACCTGATCAAGATCATGACCGGAGAAATGCGGATCGGCCTGAAGGAGAGCCTGGTCGAGGAGGCGATTGCCGCGGCCTACGGCGATCCCGTGCGGGACGTGCAGCGGGCCAACATGCTGCTGGGCGATATCGGCGAAACCCTTCGCCTCGCCGCCGAACACCGTCTTGCCGGCGCGCACATGCGCCTGTTTCACCCGATCGGATTCATGCTGGCCAGTCCGGTCGATTCCGCCGCCGAGGCGTTCGACTCGTTCCAGCACGCGCAGGTAGAGGACAAGTACGACGGCATTCGCGCTCAGGCGCACGCGTCGGGCGGCGAGGTGCGCATCTTTTCCCGCACGCTGGACGACATCACCGAGTCCTTCCCTGAACTCGTCCCGCCGCTTGCGGCTTTCGCCGAAGACGTGATCCTTGACGGAGAAATCCTGGCCTGGAGTTTCCCGGAGACGCCGGAGGCTGCCGGACGCGCCCTGCCCTTCTCGACCTTGCAGACTCGTCTCGGACGCAAGCGTCCGACGGCAAAGATCATGCGCGAGGTCCCCGCAGCCTACGTCGTCTTTGACGTGCTCTACGCGGGACGGGAGTTGACGATCGACCGGCCGCTGCGCGAACGCGGCGAGATTCTCACGCGATTGTTCGAGACTTCAGGCCGCGCGCCGGGCAGTCAGAAGCTCGCAAGCTCCAGGAAGCTCGCAATCGAGGACGCGCAAGGCGTACTGCAATTCGACCCTGCGATTGCCGTGGCCAGTCCAGCCATGCCGACGGCGGTCGAGCCGGCGCGGATTGTTCGCGCTCCGGTGCTCGGCGCCTATTCGCCCGTGGAGCTTTCCAAACTTTTCGACCTCGCCCAAGCCCGCGGCAACGAAGGCCTGATGATCAAGGACGTGAACTCGGTCTATACGCCGGGCCGGCGCGGCAAAGCATGGGTCAAGCTGAAGCGCGAACTCGCGACCCTCGACGTGGTGGTTACGGCGGTCGAGCGCGGACACGGCAAGCGCGTCGGGGTGCTGAGCGACTACACGTTCGCGGTGCGGGGCGCGGTTTCCGCCGGCTATGACGACGCCGATCTGCCCACCACGCCGGCGGGGGAGCCGCTGCTGAACGTCGGCAAGGCCTACTCGGGACTGACTGACGCCGAGATCGCCCAGATGACCGCTTGGTTCGAGCAGCACACGATTTCCGACAACGGATGGGCGCGGCAGGTCGAGCCGAAGATCGTGATCGAGGTGGCTTTCAACGCAGTGATGCGCAGCGACCGCCACGGTAGCGGGTACGCGCTTCGTTTCCCGCGCATCATGCGCCTGCGTCCGGACAAGTCGCCGGAAGAGGCCGACACGCTTGAACGAGTCCGCGAAATTTATAAACGCCAGAAGTGGCCGGAGGCGGCCTGAAGAGCGGCTTTATGCTTGGTCGCCGGCTTTTGTGGCGAAATGCCGTTGGACAGCGACATCTGCGAGGTTCTGCAGGCGCTCGAACAGCGATGTTATCTCCGGATCCGGGCCGCCTGGAATGGTGATTTGGTCTTGCATGCTGCGCAACATCTCGGCCGCGCGCCTCAGCCGAAACTGCTGTATTGCCCGGTTATGGTCGAGGCCAGACTGGATTGCGGCCGTTTGGAAGTAATCCCACAAGAAAAGGCGGATCTGGTCGACCGCACCCTTGAAGTCGCTAATCAGGTCGAGTTCGAGTACCTCATCAATCACTTGGTGGTCCGCCTTATGGTCGACGCGAAGTTCTTCCAGGCGCTCGCGTATGACGCGCAGGTCTTCGGAAACACGCCGCATTCGAACGACGACATCTTGCATAAGTGGAGTCTTTTTGGCTTTTTGCTTCGTCAAAATACCATCGTCCGGGAGTTTTGGCCACCAGAATCGGCTCCGGATAGGCTAAAATGGTTGTGTATCATCTGGTTAACGGGGATCATCTAACTCCAAGTGATTATGTCTAAGTGGCGGAACAATCTGCGTTTTCTGGCGGCTTTACAGTTGCTGCCCGCGCTGGAAAGCGGCGAAGAAACGCTCGTTGGCGGCCAGGCCGTGCTGGAGGGCGTGATGATGCGCTCGCCTCACGCGTTTGGCATCGCGGTGCGCAAGCCTTCGGGCGAAATGGTGTCCCACTCGGAACCACTGGAGCGGCCCAGCGACAAACACAAGTGGATGGGCTGGCCGATCGTCCGTGGCTTCATGACGCTGGGCTATGCCATGAAGCTGGGCTTCAGGGCGTTGAAGTTTTCTGCCACCGTCGTTCTGGACGATGTCCAGGCCGAAGCGGGCGTGAAACCGGAAGATAAGTTCGAGATCAGCAACTGGATGGTCGCGGTGAACATGGCGATCTCCCTCGGCTTCTTCATCTTCATGTACAAGTTCCTGCCGCTGCTGGCAGCGACGGAGCTGAAGAAGCTAAACCCGGCTTTCGGATCTCAAATTGCCTTCAACCTGGTGGACGGCGTCATACGGCTGTTGATCTTTCTAGGCTTCATCTGGGCGACCTCGCTCTGGAAAGACCTGCGGCGCATTTACGAGTATCACGGAGCCGAGCACAAGACGGTGTTCGCCTTCGAGGCCGGGGACGAGCTTACGATCCCCAACGCGCAAAAGTTTTCGACGTTTCACCCGCGCTGCGGCACCAGCTTCCTGATGACCGTAATGATCATCTCGATTGCGGTTTACACACTCGTTCCGGTACATACTTTCTGGGCGCGTTTCGCGATCCGGATCGCCCTGTTGCCGCTGATCGCCGGCATTTCGTACGAGATCATTCGTTTCGCGGGCAAAATGCGCAACAAGGCCATGCAGACGGGTAAGCCACAAGGCGGTCCAGCCTACTGGCTGTTCGCCGCACTGACCGCTCCCGGACTATGGCTGCAGCGGATCACGACGCAACCTCCGGCCGACGATCAGGTGGAATGCGCCATCGTCGCCCTCGATCATGCCATGGAACTCGAAAAGCAACATGGCGGAGAGCTGGTGCTGGCATGAGGAACCAGTGGCGAGTGGTTAGTGGCGAGTGGCGAGTTGGAATGTTCCAGCTCGAAATGCTTGCTATCCCGATGACGTAGCATCCTCTTCAGCTATTCCTGCGTGTGGATCAATAAAGCTACAATCAAGAATCTTATGGCAAAGCCCATGCTATGTGCCTTGGCTCTTACTAGCCACTCGCCACTAGCCACTGGCCACTAATTAACATGTTTAACCGTCTAGACCAGATCGAAGCTAAGTACGAAGAGTTGACGCAGGCGCTCGCCTCGCCCGAGATCATTTCCGATTCGTCGAAGTACCAGAAGACCGCCAAGGCGCACAGCGAAGTCGCGCAGGTCGTGGAGCGCTATCGCGAATACAAGTCGCTGACGCAGGGGATCGCCGAGAGCCGCGCCATGCTCGAACAGGAAACCGATCCCGAGATGCGCGCCTACGCACAGGAAGAGCTTGCGGGCCTGGAGAAACGGCTCGCCGAGTGCGACTCGGAACTCAAAGTCCTGTTGATCCCTAAGGACCCCAACGACGATAAGAACATTATTCTCGAAATCCGCGCGGGAACGGGTGGCGACGAGGCCACGCTGTTCGTCGCAGAGATGTTCCGCATGTATACGCGCTACGCCGAAACCCAGCGCTGGCGCGTTGAGGTGCTCTCAACGTCGGAGTCAGGCGTCGGTGGACTGAAGGAAGTCATCGCCATCATCGAAGGCCACGGTGCGTTCTCGCGACTGAAGTACGAGAGCGGCGTACACCGTGTGCAGCGCGTGCCCGCGACCGAGCAGCAGGGACGCGTACATACGTCGGCCATCACGGTCGCAGTGCTCCCCGAAGCGGAAGACGTGGACGTGAAGATCGAGGCCAAGGACCTGAAGATCGATACGTTCTGCTCATCCGGTCCGGGTGGCCAGTCCGTGAACACCACCTATTCGGCGGTACGTATTACGCACCTCCCAACCAACACGGTCGTCAGTTGCCAGGACGAGAAATCGCAGATCAAGAACCGCGAAAAAGGTATGCGCGTGTTGCGCGCCCGCCTCTACGAAGTCGAGCAGCAGAAGCAGCACGACGCGCTGGCGAAAGAGCGCAAGGCGCAGGTTGGCAGCGGCGACCGCAGCGAGAAGATCCGCACGTACAATTTCCCGCAGAACCGCGTTACCGACCACCGCATCGGCCTGACGATTCATCAGCTCGCCGAGGTCATGGACGGTAAACTTCAGCCCTTCATCGACGCGCTGATCACGCATTATCAGGCAGAGAAGTTGAAGGCGGAAGCAAGCACGGCGGGATAAGAATCTATTGATTTGCAGATGTGATGATCTGCTGATCAGACCTGCATAATGATTTCAGATCATCACATCAACAGCTTAGATCATCCGTTCAGCAGCTCTTCCATCTGCGCTTCATCGATAACCGCGATGCCCAACTCGCGCGCCTTATCGAGTTTCGAACCCGCATCGGCTCCGGCGACGACGTAGCCGGTCTTCTTCGACACGGAAGCGATGACCTTGCCTCCGGCATCTTCGATCAGATTTTTCGCCTCGTCGCGCGTGTACTTCGGCAGAGTGCCGGTCAGCACGAACGTCTTTCCGGCAAGCCTGGTGCCGCGCTCTTTCTTTTTGCCGACCAAGGTCAGGTCAGCTTTGCGCAGCGCGTCAACAAGATCGCGATTCGGCTTCTCCAGAAAAAATTCACGGATGCTCTTGGCAATGCGCGGGCCGACCTCGCCAACCTTTTGCAGTTCTTCGAGGCTGGAGGCTTCATCGTCCAGCGTGGCGGTCGCGATCAGTGCGTCCATCGAACCGAAGTGCTCGGAGAGGAATTCGGCCGTGCGCTCGCCGACGAAGCGGATGCCCAGTCCGAAGATTACGCGCTCCAGCGGCAGCTTCTTGCTGTCTGCGATTTCGTTCAGAATGTTTTGCGCGCTCTTGTCGCCCATGCGCTCCAGCGACAAGAGATCAGCTTTCGTAAGTCGGTAAATGTCGGCGACATTCTTCACCAGCCCACGTTCGGTAAGCTGATTGACCAGCGCATCGCCCATGCCCTCGATGTTCATCACCGAGCGCGACGCAAAGTGGAGCACGCTCTCGCGCAATTTCGCCGGACAATTCACGTTCACGCAGCGATAGTCCACCTCGCCTTCCATCTTCACAATGTGCGTGCCGCAGACCGGGCATTTCTCGGGCATCTCGAAGGTCTTTTCGCCGCGCGGATGATCTTTGTCTTCGACCACCTTCACTACTTTTGGGATCACGTCGCCGCCGCGCTCGACCATCACCCAGTCGCCGATCTTCACGCCGAGGTTGTTGAGGAAGTCCATGTTGTGCAGCGTGGCGCGATTGACGGTGGTGCCGCCGATGAAAACCGGCTTCAACGCGGCGACTGGAGTGAGCTTGCCCGTTCTCCCCACCTGCACCAGCACGTCTTCGATCTGGGTGACGCCGGAACGCGCGGCGTACTTATAGGCGATCGCCCAGCGCGGAGCCTTGCCGGTAAAGCCGAGTTCGTCCCACAGGCCAGTGCTGTTGACCTTGATCACGATGCCGTCGATTTCGTACGGCAGCGTTTCGCGCTTGGCTTCCCACTCGGAGATAAAGCGCCAAATCTCATCGACGCTCTTGGCCACGCATCGTTTCGGATTCACCTTGAATCCGGCAGTGACCAGTGCATCGAGTGCCTTCGACTGCTCGGGAAAATACACGCGCCCCTTGACCAGCAGAAAATAGGAGTAGAAGTCGAGTCGCCGCTGCGCCGTGATGTTTGGCTCCAACACGCGGACTGCGCCCGCCGCGGCGTTGCGTGGATTCGCGAATTTGTTGAGTCCATCGGCCTCGCGCTCCTCGTTCATGCGCTCAAAGGACTTGGTCGGCATGATGACTTCGCCCCGCACCTCGAATTCGGGCGGAAGTCCCGCCTTCTTCAGCGTGGCGGCTCCGATTGAGAGCGGCAACGAACGCACGGTCCGCAGATTGGGCGTGACGTCTTCGCCAATTGACCCGTCGCCACGAGTGATCGCCTGAAAGAACTGCGCCCCACGTTCCGGCGTAGCCCGGTGGCCATCCTGCCCACCGTTTGCGGTATACCGCAGCGCCATCGACAACCCATCCAGCTTCAACTCGCACACATACTCGATGTTGTCCGTCCCGGCCAGTTCCTCGACGCGCCGCACCCAGTCGCGCAGTTCCTCTTCGTTGTAGGCGTTGTCGAGCGACAGCATGGGCGTTGAGTGCGGGACCTTGGGTAGGTCCGCTCGCGGCTTTCCGCCCACGCGCTGCGTCGGCGAATCAGGCACGACCAGCTCCGTATGCTCGCGCTCGAGCGCCTTGAGCTCGTTCATCAGCGCGTCGTAGTCGGCATCGCTGATCTCCGGTTCGTCGAGCACGTAGTAGCGGTGCTCGTGGTAACGAATCTGGTCACGCAGTTCGTCGATCTTGTGTTGAACGTCTTTCGCCGCAATCGCCATGGCAGGAATTATAGTGTGCAATTCCTGAAGATTGGAGGCTGGTTCTCTCCGCATCCTTCTTACAGCTAACAGACAAGTAAGCTTACGGCCAATTCTTTTCCGCTTTTCACTACCAGCTAACCGACTAACTGGCTAACGGCTAATTCTCATTCCGCATTTTCACTACGAGCTAACCGACTAATTGGCTAACAGCTAATTCTTTTCCGCTTTTCACTACCAGCTAACCGACTAACCTGGCTAACGGCTAATTCTCATTCCGCTTTTTCACTACGAGCTAACCGACTAATTGGCTAACGGCTAATTCTTTTCCGCTTTTCACTACCAGCTAACCGACTAACTGGCTAACAGCTAATTCTCATTCCGCTTTTTCACTACGAGCTAACCGACTAATTGGCTAACAGCTAATTCTTTTCCGCTTTTCACTACCAGCTAACCGCCTAACTGGCTAACGGCTAATTCTCATTCCGCTTTTGCTCTGGCTTAAACTCGCTCACTTCGCCCAACTGTCCCTCACCTTTTTGACCTGACAACGGGTCCCTGGCTGTCAATACCCCAATGAACCATAATTGCTTCTAAGTCTATGAAATGACACGAAAAATAAATGTGCGGAGAGTGTCGGTTTTACCCTCCTGACTTTGTCATAATGTTTGTAGTACCTGATTCACGGCCTTTGGTTGCCGAAAACTGATCGGCCTTTTGTTTTCAATATTATAAGTACAAGTGGTTTAGAACCATAGACTTAGATCTAGAAAGCCGCTAAATCTATTGTTTTCATACAAAGTGCTGGTACAGGGGGTAGGCGGCACTTCCCGCATTCGCCGTCTGCCGTTATCATCGTTCTCTGATGCGTAAGGCCGTGCTGATCTACAACCCGAGTTCCGGACGCGCCAGCCGCGACCGCCTGCGCCACATCGAAGCCGCTGCCGCAACGCTGCGCTCGGCCGGAGTGGAGGCCATGCTGCTCGCGACACTTGGCCCCGGAGCCGCCGGCGAGCAGGCGCGGGAGCAGATTGTCGCCGGAGCGGACACGGTGTTTGCCTGCGGCGGCGATGGCACAATCCACGAAGTGCTTCAGGGGATGATCGGCACTGACGCGGCGCTCGGGGTCATCCCGCTCGGCACCGCCAACGCGTTGGCGTTCGACATGAAGATCCCTCGCGATCCAGCGGCGGCGGCCCGCCTCGCTCTCGGCGCTGAACCGCGGCCAACTGCCATCGGGAAGATCGAATACGTTTCAAAATCCGGCGGATGTCTCGCTCGCTACTTCATCGTTGCGGCGGGCATTGGGGCCGACGCGCGGCTGGCCTACCTTCTTACAGCCGAATTCAAGCGAAACCACGGCATGGCCGCTTACTACGCCAAGGCAACACAAATCTGGGCGACACACGATTTCCCGCCGTTTGAGATCGAGTTCAACGACCTCGACCGCGGGACAACGCGCAGTGAACTCGTCGCCGAGGTGCTTGCCATTCGCATCACGGATTTCGGCGGCGTCCTGCGCCGGATGGCTCCGCGAGCAGACTTGCAGCGCGATGATCTCGAACTGGTGTTGTTCAAGACGGCGAGGAAAACGGACATCCTGCGCTTCGTTCTGAACAATATGGTCGGACGTAACCGACCCGTCCCTGGCGTCGAGTTCGTGCGCAGCGACCGCGTAGAATGCCGCGCCGCAAGCGCTGAACGAAGCGCGGCAGAGTGGCGGAACCGCTTTCACCCTTCGCCGATTTATGCCGAAGCTGATGGCGAAGCGCTCGGGCGGATTCCGGCGAAAATTTCCATAATCCGGAATGGAGTCAGACTTTTGTTTCCAATGAACCCAGACGTGATACTGAATCAGTGAGTCAGTGAGTCAGTGAGTCAGTGGAGAACCCCGTGATTTCTTCAGAACCTTTAGGCCCCGAATCGTCCAAAACCGTTGCGTTAAAGAACCTGACCAAGCAGTTTGCGATCCGGATTGTGAAGCTGTATCGCTCATTGCCAAAAACCGACGATGCGCGCGTGATCGGCAGGCAGTTGTTGCGCTCCGGCACTTCTGTCGCCGCAAACTATCGCGCTGTGTGCAGGGCGCGGTCCAAAAATGAGTTCATCGCGAAGATCGGAGTTGTAGTCGAAGAAGCGGACGAGACAGTCTTCTGGCTTGAACTCCTCGTCGAGACTGCTATCCTCGATGTTGCGCGGCTGGGCGTCATAATAGCCGAGGCAAACGAGTTGCTGGCAATCTTTGCCGCATCACAACGCACGGCAAGAGGACCGTACAAATGATTCACTGATTCAGTGATTTAGTGAATCACTCTTCAATTAATGGAACCACTCACACATCTCCTGACCGGCGCCTGCATGGCTCGTGCCGGACTGAATCGCAAGTCGGCGCTTGCCACCGCGACGCTGGTGCTGGCGGCCGAAGCGCCCGACCTTGACATCGTCACCGGCTTCGGCGGACGCGTCTTCGCCTTCGCTCATCATCGCGGCATCACGCACACGTTCGTTGGCGTGCCACTCGTTGCGACCCTTGTAGTTAGCGGACTGTATGTCGGCCATCGCCTATGGCATCGTCGCGACAGCGACCGCCTGAGGACCGAAGGTCCGCCGCGCTGGGGAGTGCTGTGGCTGCTCGCGTGCCTGGCCGCGCTGAGCCATATCCTGCTCGATTTCACCAACAGCTACGGAGTGCGGCCGTTCGAGCCGTTCTCATACCGTTGGTATTCGTGGGATATCGCGTTCATCGTCGAGCCGATTTTGTGGATCATTCTCCTTGGCGGACTCATCTTGCCGCTGCTGTTTGGACTCGTTGACAGCGAGATCGGCGCGCGCCCCAAGCGTCCTCGCGGACGCGTCGGCGCAATCGTTGCGCTGGCGTTGGTCGCAATCTTCTGGGGCGTGCGCGACTACGAGCACCGCCGCGCCGTCTCGGCGATGGAGTCGCTCACATATCGCGGCGAGGACACGACCCGCACCTCCGCCTACCCCTACATGATGAATCCGTTCAAGTGGTTTGGCGTGGTCGAGACTCGCGACTTCTTCCAGACGATGGACGTTGATTCCCGCGCGCCCGAGGTCGATCCGCAAGATCAAGCGCGCCTCGTGCGCAAGCACGAAGAGACCCCCATCACTCTCGCGGCAAAGAAATCGTATCTCGGCCGCGTCTTCCTCGATTGGGCGCAATACCCCATGCTCGACGTGGAGGAATTGCAGTCGCCCCAGTCCGGATACTTGGTCCGCTTCCACGATCTGCGCTTCGCGTATCCGGGCCGAGCCAGCAGCGCTCTGGGCGGATGGGTCCGCCTGGATCGCAACCTCAACGTCGTAGCCCAGGATTTCGGGCCATACGTTTCATCGCCAGACGTTTCGTCCGAAGATAAACGATAGATCCAAGGCGTTAATGCGGCGTTCGGGTTATCCTAAGTAAACATGACTGTTGCGATTATCACCGTAAGCGACTCGTCGTATCATCACCTGCGCGAGGATTTGTCTGGCCCCGCGGTGCGCGCCCTGCTCGAAGCAAAGGGCTTCCATGTGATATCCGCCGAGATCGTGCCGGACGAACGCACTCACATCGAGAACGCGCTGATTGGGGCCTGCGCCAAAGCGCAACTCGTGGTCACCACCGGTGGCACCGGACTTGCCGAACGCGACGTCACGCCCGAAGCCACCGAGAGCATCGCTGACCGCCTCGTTCCCGGACTCGCCGAGCGTATGCGCCATGAGGGCGCGAAGAAGACCCCGCTGGCCGCATTGAGTTGCGGAGTCTGCGCCATTCGTGGCAGTTCATTGATTGTGAACCTGCCGGGCAGTCCGACGGCCGCGACCGAATCTCTCGCCACCATCGTCGAACTGTTGCCCCACGCGCTCGACCTGTTGAAGGGCAAGACCGCGCACGACCAACCCCGGCGGTCCTACTAAGAATCGCAAGCTAAAGACATTTACTCGCGAGCGGAAAACGCGCGAGCGGCGCACAGCCGTGATTTAGAATTGTTTCTAACCTTGAACTCAATCAAACATGCTGTCACGAAATTCGGGATAAAACTGTCCGCGCTGCTGATGCCGCTCGGCGCCTGGGGTGTTTTCGCCATAGCCGCGCTCGATGGCCTCGGCGTGCCATTGCCCGGCGCTCTGGACGTGGCGTTCGCAACATACATCCACAACAATCCTTATTACGCGCCGTTTTATGTGCTCGTGACAGCCATAGGTTCGACGCTGGGATGCCTCGTCCTTTACTTCATCGGCTTTGAAGGCGGCGAAAAGCTGCTGCGCAAGCGCATGTCGCCCGAGAAGTTCGAACGCACCCGACTGTCGTTCGAGAATCATCGCGTGCTGGCGCTGATGGTGCCTGCGATGCTGCCGCCGCCGTTTCCTTTCAAGATCTTCGTTTTATCGGCGGCCGTATTTGAAATGGAAGTGAAGCACTTCCTGGTCGCGATTTTCTTTGGACGGCTGATACGGTTCAGCGCCGCCGCTCTGCTCATCCTGTATCTCGGCCCGCTGGTCGCACCCTTGCTGAGTTACGCCCGAAACCATTTCGCCCTTGTATTGCTGGGAGCGGGGATTCTGGTTGGGCTCTGGTTTCTTGTCCGCCGGTTGCGAAGTCAGCGCCGACCCGAGGCTGCTATTTAGTTCCTACCGGCTTCCGCGTCGCGCGTTGACTCGTCGAGCAGACGAAGACCTTCCATCAGCAACCCTTGCGTGCTGCGCGTGGTAGTTTGTCCGGCGCTGCGACCGTTGAAGTCAATTTCGAATTGCCCCGCACCGATCCAGGTCAGGATCTTGTATACCGCCTGATCCCCCGTGACCTCGCCATAGTTAGCGTCCGCGATTTGCCCGTCGGAGAAGAACAGCACGCAGCTCTCGTCGCCGCTGGCGAGGGTGAGCGAGCACGTCTTGCGTCCCATTTCGAGCGACTGAAGCAGGTCGATCACGTTCATCTGCTCCAGGCTGCCGCGCACCTTGCTGCCCCCGGCGGCCTCGCGGCTGATTTTTTCCAGCTTAATGCGGTCCAGCACGCGCTTGACGCGCAATACGGCATCCCGGATGAAAAACGGCTTGGCGATGAAGTCGGCGACGTGCTCTTCGATCGGCTTCAGTTGTTCGGTGATGTCGGCCTTGGTAGCCATCAGGATCACGGGGATGTGCGCGGTGGTTTTCCTGGCGCGAACTTTGTCCAGCAGTTGACGGCCGTCCATGCCCGGCATCTGGTAGTCGCTGATGATGAGGTCGGGCGGACCTTCCACCGTGTGCAGCAGCGCGTCCGCCGCATCGCTCACACACACCACCGTCGCCAGCGGCGCGAGCGCGTCCCGCAGCAGATCCATCACCATCGGGTTGTCTTCCACCACAAGAACAGTAAGCATGAAAGAAATCGGAAAATCGGATAAACGGAAAATCGGAAAATCTAAACCCAAAACCTAAAACCCAAAAACGGACGTCACTTTCTCTTGTAATCGCCGCTCTTGCCGCCGGACTTGCGCTCAAGCACTACTTCGCGGATCGCGATTCCCTTGTCGAGCGCCTTGCACATATCGTAAACGGTTAGGGCGGCAACGCTGGCGGCCACCAACGCTTCCATTTCCACGCCGGTTTCTGCCGTGGTGGTGGCCCTCGATCGGATCGCGACGCCATTCTCACACAGGGTCAAATCCACATCAACGTGGGTGAGCGCCACTGGATGGCACATCGGTATTAACTCCGAAGTCCGTTTGGCGGCCTGAATACCGGCAATGCGTGCAACCTCCAACGGATCGCCTTTCGGATTTTTCGGCAACGCCGCCATCACCAGGGACGACATTTCGACGAACGCGCTGGCCTCGGCCTCGCGCCTCGTCGCGCTCTTTGCCGACGCGTCCACCATCCGCGCCCGACCCGCCGAATCGTAATGAGAGAGTTTCTTAGCCATTGGTCCAGATTGGATTATCCTCCAAGTGGATATTATTCACCTGAAGATAATGCTTTGGCTCGGAGTTGTCGTCCTTGCGGAAAAGCCGCGTAAGGCCAACACCCAGGATCAGCGGCACGCCACACGCGATTCGCCGCGCCACGTCCGCAATCTGAGGCATGCGCAACGATGATTGATCCGGCTGGTACAGGCGCAGGTCGGTCACCGAAAGATTCAGGAATTGTCCGTCCTCACGCATGCGCAGCCGCAGAGTCGGCTTTCCGCACATCGTCTCAACGCACAGTCTCGGCTTGCGCAACGGCATCAGGCAGCCCAGTGACGCTGTCCCATGATTGGCCTTTACCGTCGCGCGCGGCGAATCGACAGTAAGGTCAGGCCCGAAGATGCTGCCCAGCGATGTCGCCGCACTTTCGAATAGCAGGTTCCAGAA
This sequence comes from uncultured Acidobacteriota bacterium, assembly GCA_963777415.1. Lineage (GTDB taxonomy): Bacteria > Acidobacteriota > Terriglobia > Terriglobales > Acidobacteriaceae > JAEZPW01. The sequence goes on along the minus strand of CAVZQL010000002.1, from coordinate 34,927 downwards.
CTCCTCGCCGTTCTCGCGGCGCACAAAACGGGCCTGTGCCTGGTTGAAGCAATGATCCTCCAGTTCGGGAGCCTCACCAACATACTTTGGCGAGCCGAGATCGACGACACTCGCAATGTCAAATACGCGCTGCTGAAATAAATCGCGGCTTAGGCGATTGTGATTCGGCAGGCATGGACGAACGTGCTTGCCGGTGGCCGTATCGATTCCCGCCGCGCAGATGAAGCCCGGCTGCATTCGCGTCAGATGTGCGATGACGATTTCCATGGTATCGGACTAATGGTGTCGGACTAATGGTGCCTGGCTACAGGTGCCTGATTTCGATGTCGCCCCATTTTTCCCGCAAGTACTCGGCGACCAGCCTGCGATGGCATTTTTCCGCCGTAGGTTCGCTGCACAGCAGCGTTGTTGGAACCGCGAACAAAGTACGCTCGATTTTGTCCGCGACGGCGCGTTCATCGAGAAGCGCGCGAAATCGCGGTTCGTAGTCGTCCCAGGAAAGCTCTTTATTCTGGTACGCCTTCAATATGTCTTCGGTGGGCGACAGCGCCGGTTCGTGAACGTAGTCGGCGTCGCAAATCTCGCGCAGGAAATAGCGCAGATCGTCGCGCTTCGTAAATCCGGCGAGTTGGGACGAATTGTTCAGCCTGATGTCGAGCAGGCGCTTGATGCCGGCCTTCTTCAGCGCTCCGAAGAATTCGGCTGCGGTTTTCTTGGTGAAACCGATCGTGTAGATTTCCACCGCTCCTCCTCGGGAACTTCGAACATCGACAACTGGCCGGCATCGCGGCGGCCTCGCTCTTCTTCGGCGGCAAGCTCCTCTTCGGTCTGAAGGCGCCCGTCGCCGCGTATGTGTACGATCTGACACCCGCGCTCACGCATCACCCGGCTGATAAGCAGGCGGCGATGGCAGCAGGTCGGGTCCTCCTCGCTGCACAGAAGCGCAACCCGATATGTCCGAGCCCCATGTTCAAGCCGGTCGATTCCCTCCACGAACGCATCCGCTTTTGCCATCCGCGAATAGAGTACGCGCCCATCCGAGTCGTAGAATTCCGTGCCTTCGGGGCGCCCGCCCAACTCCTTGCCCATAAAAACGTATTTGAGCCCCGCATCGGGAACGTGCTTCTTGAGAACGTCTGAGTCAAAATAGGGCGTGTATTTCGAGTAGGGCTGCGAGCGCACGTCCGCCAGCACCTCGATTGCGTGCTGTTTCAGCAGTTCGAGGAATTTCTCAAACGCGTGATTCGAGTGTCCGATTGTGTAAAGCGTGAATCGTTCCGGCTCTGCGGCCACGGCAAGTCCTCTCACCAGCGAATGCCCATTCTAGCTTTGAGCCGAGGCGATGCGGGCGAAAATCAATTTAGTGTTACGAATTCCGGAAAAGCAAGTTGCGAGTGGGCCGCGCCCATACTCCAACTAAGCAGCCCACCCCTACCCTTGAGAAAATCGCAAGTAGTTGAATACATTGGTACTTACTGGTTAAGCTTCGCTGAGCCTCTGCTAAGTGTATGAAAATGTGCCACTTACACTTTCAGGTTACCATGGTAACTTGAGACACTGACCCCGCCCTAAAAGCAGCCCCTCCCCATGAGGAAAATTTTAAGTAGTTGAATACATTAGTACTTGCAAGTTCAGCCTCGTCGAGCCCGAGCTAAGCTTATGAAAACGCGCAGCTTATACATTCAGGTTACTGGGTTGAACCCACACAAGCAAACCAGCTTGTGTGGGCCACCGACCACACACTTCTAGTATGACAAATTCGGAGGGGAAAACCGCCACTGGGTGAGGGAATATATTTCCTTTGTTTCTGGATTGTTAGAAGCAATTAAGGCCATTGGGGGGCTTGACATCTCTAATGACGCCGGCGGTGGAAAGAGCAAAAGGCGTTCAACGCAAAGGACGCGAAGGACGCCGAGTCTGCGAAAGGGAAACCCAGAGGAAGCTGGAGTAGCAGAGGTTCTGGTTTCGAAACGCGAAACGCGAAACTTGAAACTCGAAACTTGCTTTTATCCCCGCAGCATTACATCCACGGTGTCCCCGGGAAAGAGGTATTCGCGGTTGCGCGGAACTACGACATAACAGTTTGCGCGTGCGACCGCCACGATATCGCCGGAGCCGTGCCACGGCACTATCTCCACGGTCGCACCGTGATAATCACCGGACAGCCTGGCCGGAATAAACCGCGTCAGTCCGGTTTTGGTGTGAATGTCCGACGTCAGCTTGACCTGCACAAATCGCAATCCGCTTACCGGGGCGCCCGACAGCGCGTCGATCAAGGGTTTGGCGAACAACTCGAACGTCACCATCGTCGAAATGGGATTTCCGGGCAGTCCGAAAAAGTACGTGCCGTTGGCGGCGCGACCGAAAACCCCCGGTCTTCCGGGCGTGATGAAGGTTCCGAAAAAAAAGAATTCCGCGCCGAAATCGGTGAGCGCCTGCTCCACCAGATCATATTTTCCCGTGGACACGCCCCCGGTGATCAGCAGCAGGTCGAATTGCAAGCCCTCGGCCAGCAGTTCGCGGAGCCGTGTCGGCTCGTCCGGAGCAATCGGAAGCAGCACGGGTTCGGCTCCGGCCTGGCGCACCTGCGCGGCCAGCGAGAACGTGTTGGAATTGCGTATCTGCGCGGGAAGAGGCTGCTCAGCCAGTGGAACGATCTCATCTCCGGTTGCGAGGATCGCGACCCGGGTCCGCGCGTACACACGGACCTCGCTTTTGCCAACGGCCGCGGCAACTGCGATCGCCACATGGTCAATGCGATGCCCGGGCGACAACAGCACGTCATGCTGACGCGCCTCCGAGCCCTGCGGAACGATGTTGTCGCCAGCCTGGGCCGAGCGCGAAAACGTGACTTCGGCGCCCTCGCGGGACGCGTACTCGAACATCGAGACCGCATCGGCTCCACGCGGAACCGGAGCGCCGGTCATGATCGCCACCGCCTGGCCGGGGCCAACAGCGAGACCACCGTCGTCTTGTCCGGCGCGCACTTCGCCGATCACCTGCAACCGCGCGGGCGTAGTCTGCACATCCTCGGCACGCACGGCGTATCCATCGCGGGTGGATCGAGGAAAGGGCGGAAAGTCGCGGTCCGCGCAGATCTGCTCGGCCAACACTCGTCCTGCCGAATCCAGCAAAGGGACCGTTTCGACTTTTGTCGGTCGCAGACGCGATGCGTGGTCCTCGACGACACGGCGGGATTGTTCCAGCGGCAGCACGCGGTTTGCGTTGACATTCGCACTCATAACGTAGAAAGCCTACCACTTCGCCGAGCGTCAGGCAGGATGAGAGGCAAAGAAGAGCGGCAAAGGGCAAAGAAAAAGGGCGACCTTCAGGAAGCCGCCCCTCTCGCCCCTACGACCCACGTTAGCCGGCCCGCTACGCGGATCGGCGGAACGTGGGGCACCAAACTACTTCTTCTTGACAGTCTTCTGACGGGCCGAAACTGGTCTGGACTTTCTCGCCCATGCTGGTCAGCAGCGCCTTCGCTCCATCGGCGTACGGGCCGGTCGGGGACAGTTCCAGATATTTCTGGAGCCCGGACGCAACCTCCGGCGGATAATGGGTTTCGCCCTTGGCGTCCACGGTGCCCTTCGCCATCAGATTGATCGACTTCTGGTAGTACGCGTCAGCCTTGGCCGGATCGGCGGCGATAGCCTTATCAAATGCGGCATTTGCCTCGTCCGTCTTGCCGGTGTTCGTCAGAACGGCGCCCAGGTTGAAGTAGTACTTGGCAGCTTCGGTTGGATCGTTCATAGCCGCCTGCGAGTAGGCTTCGATGGCCTTGTCGGTCTGGCCCAGCCGGGAGTAGGCTTCGCCCATGTTGTTGTAGTAGGCGCCAACCGTGGGCTTGATGTCGATGGCCTTCTTGTAAGCATCCGCGGCTTTCTGGAACTCTTCCTTGCCGGCAGCTCTGTCCGGGTTCTTCTTCCCGGCAAGCAGATATGCATCGGCCAGCTTGAACCAGATCAGATCTCGCGTCGCGTCCAACTGCGCCGCCTCTTCCATTGTCTTCACGGCGTCTTCAAACTGTCCCGCATCCTGCTGCGTCTTGGCCTGCACAAGCTTCTCGTTCAAGCCCTTGATCTTTACGTTCTCCTGCTTCTTGGACTCGATCTCCTTACGCTGCGCTTCCGTCATCGTGCTGCCGGCCGCCGCCCGCGCTTTCTGCAGATCGATGTTCGTTATGTTCTCCTGGTTCTGTATGGAAACCTGGGCCATCACGAAGAACTCGGGATAAAGCGGCTTACCGTCCGCATCAAGCAGCGACACCTTGTACTTGCCGGAAGCGACGGTGATCGAAAAGTAATTCCCGGACTTGTCAGTCGGAAGTACGTACTTTCGACCCGTTTCATCGCTGTAATACTGAACCTTGAGGCCCGGGATCGGCTTTCCGTCCTCGCCTTTCACCATGCCCTTGACCGTGCAGTTTCCCTGCGCCCATGCCGCTGGCACCAACAGCGCGGCGATCAAAGCAATCATCGTGACGATTATCAGTTTATTTTTCATTTCCGCACTCCGCTCATGGTTTTGAAATCGAATGAATTGCGTACAAACTCAGCCGGACTACCCGAAGCCAACTCAATCCTTGGCCGTAACTGCGTACGGTATCGGATCGCGCGCGCCGGCGGCTTCGAAGGCGCGCAGGCGCAAAACGCAGCTTTCGCACACACCGCAGGCGGCATCTTCACGGCTATAGCAGCTCCACGTTATATCGAACGGCGCACCCAATTCAAGGCCAAGTCTCACAATCTCGGACTTGCGCATGCCGATCAGGGGAGCTACCACCTGGATATTGCCTTCCTTCGTACCCGCGCGAATCGCCTCATTGAACGCCCGGTAGAACTCCGGCCGGCAGTCGGGATAGCCGGAGCTGTCCTGCTCGACGGCTCCGATCAGGATGCGCTCGGCCCCCAGCACCTCCGCCCAACTCACCGCCGCCGACAACAGATTCGCGTTGCGGAAAGGGACATAGGTGACCGGGATCTGCTGGCCGATATCGTGTCCGGCTTCGGGCACATGAATGGAGTCGTCAGTAAGTGCCGAGCCGCCGATGGCCTGAAAAACGGGGTTGCGGAGCACGAGCCGGTCCTTGATGCCGAGCCGGTCGCAGATGCCGGTGAAGGCCCGCCGTTCGCGCTGTTCGGTGCGCTGGCCGTAATCGATGTGCAGGGCCGCAGGCTGGTAATCGCGCGCTGCCAGGGCGGCGCAGACACACGAATCCATGCCGCCGCTGAGGAGCACAACGGCGCGAGGCTTTCCGCTAACGTCTGGACTCACGTTCAATATCTCTGCTTCCTATATGACTTAGACACCACAGCTGCCGCTTTTGAGCCAAGACTTACAAATGGACTGGGGTGCCACATCCTTCCCCGTCAGGGGAGGGTGCGTTCCACTACACCGACTTCATCGCCGGGTCCCACACAAACTTATGAATTTGCAGACCCAGCCGCACTTCCAACCCTTCGGCCAGTATCCACTCGGCCAACTCGCGCGGATCGACCAGGCAGTGCGATGAGTCACGCCGGCCTGTCGCGTCCTTGCGGAACGCCGGTGAAAAGATTACGTTGGCCACGCGCGCGGACAAGTCATGCTCGCGGGTGAAGTCGCGGGCAAACTCGTAGTCCTCGCGGCTGGCGATCACGAACTTGATCTCGTCGTGCGGCGTAAGCGTCTCAAGGTTCTGCTGGCGGAACTTGCCACCCTCACCGGACGCCGGGCACTTCACGTCCACGATCTTGATGACCTCTGCCGGGACGTTCTCCAGCGGACGCTCGCCGCTGGTCTCGATCAGCACCGTGTAGCCCTCGGCGATCAACTGCCGCATCAGCGGAACCACCTCGCGCTCCTGCAACAGCGGCTCGCCGCCCGTGATCTCCACCAAGCTCTTGGTGCCCCACGTTCGCGAAGCTAACGTGGGGATTTCCGTACCGGCGCGATCTCCCGCACCCGGTCCATCACTTGTCCACCGACATGCGCGTTCCGCCCGTAAACGTGTATTCGCTGTCGCACCACGAGCAGCGCAGGTTGCACCCCGTCAGACGCACGAAGACGCACGGCAGTCCCGTGTACGACGATTCACCCTGTATCGAACGGTAGATTTCAGTAATAAGCATTTTGGAACTGAATCAGTGAGTCACTGAATCAGTGAGTCACTGGGTCAGTGAATCATTTCAAAATCAAAACCAAGGCCCGCTGGTGCATGCATTCCAATGACTCACTGAATCAGTGATTCACTGACCCACTGATTCAACGATTCACTTTTCGTAGTACGTTGCTGTCGTCGTGTCCGTCTCCCACAGCTTGATCAGCTTTACCTTCACTCGGCCATCAGTGGTTTTAGCAAGCTGGGCGTTCAGCTCTTCGTAAAAATATTTGGCCATGTTTTCGGCCGAAGGATTCACGGTCGTGAACGGCTCGATCTCGTTGATCATCTGGTGATCGAGGCGGTCGATCACCTCGTTCAATTCGGCCTTCAACTCGCGGAAATCGAGTAGCAGCCCGATATTGTCGAGCGTCTCGCCTTCGAGCGTGATGCGTACCTTGTAGTTGTGGCCGTGGGGCTTCTCGCATTTTCCGCGGTATCCGCGAATGTAGTGCCCCGAGGCAAAAGTCTCTTCTACGCTGACTTCGAACATAAATCCCCTTCACCCCTGCTGTACGCACAAGCGCACAGAAACCGCATCAACTTGGGGTGTAACCTACTATTCTACAGCAGGAGAACGTGCGCGTAGCGCCGGACTCCAGTACGGCGGGCCTCGTCAGCAGCCCCACCAACGCTTTTCACCACTACCGCTCAAATATTGTCATCCCGAGGCGCAGCCGAGGGACCTGCTTTTTGTCCGCGCCACCACGCTCTCTCACAACCAGCGTTACAACTCGATTACCCCCCACCCTCCCCGGCTCAATCTGTGCATATGTTGATCTAAAGGACTTAGCATGTGGGTCTATCCAGACCTGATCTATATCTCCGCGCCGCTCGCGCTGCGCCGAAGGTTTACTCATTCGTTACTACGCGCGATCCCCGGTCAGCGACGGTGCCCCACGTTCCGCCCGAACCGTGTTCGGGCTAACGTGGGAAAATGCAACCGTCAGCGCACAGCCTCTTGCACATGAATTGAATGTAGCAGCGAATCGCCCGAAGCTAACAAAGGGCGCGGAAAATTTTACGAAATCGGAACAAGGGAAGGATTTACTCGCATCTGCCAACACCGGGGCAGAGTGGGGCGCCGGGCATTTCATCAGTCAGCTTAGCCCGCAAGAGCAAATTTAGCCGTGAACTGAACTCTCCACAAACCTAGAGACTCGATTCTAAGGTGCTCCATGCCGCAAAGTGATACGAATCAACGAGGGAACACTTTAGTAATATTGATCACCTGTTTTCCGATCACTTTGCAGCATTTCCAATAGGGAAAACCCCGCAGATTGACAGACTCAATCCCAGTTATTCATTGCCTGCAACTTCTGTAGGAGGAGTTGCACACAGTAATAATCTGCTTGCGGCCGTAAATTATGCGCCAAGTTTTGAATTTTCACTGTGGTGGCGCTAATGGGCAAGATAACGCCGGAAGAATGCGACCAAACTAAACTTTGGAAAATTAACTGCGAGAACGTCATTTAGGGTGACTCCGCTCGGCTTCTTTTTGTGGAAGAGTCACGGATAGCCTGAGAACGCTGAGGTCCGACAGTCCTTCTGCGGCCTTCATCGTGGAACTCGACATGTTCACTAAATGCTCTTACGTCCGCAGGTCGCCCTTCCAAGTACCTGACAGTGTAACAGGGCGGCAGATACCAATTGTGGTGGGGTATACACAAGCCCGGGGCTTGGCAGTGGGATCTCAGTAGCTGTGTTTATGTCACTCCCAGCGCCCCTCCGGATGAACCCAACAGGAAACCTCAACTTATAGCTAACAGTCCACCCTGCCGTCGTAACTGCAGAACTAGGAGGATTGCGACTCTGCGTTTGGTGTCCAATGGTCTCGGCGTTCCAGACTGTTGAGAGCAAGTCAGTTGGTGCCGACTGAAACAATAGCAACACTGCACTACAGGGCCAATTATAGCAGTCACTATAGCTGAATAGTTTCATTCGAGGGAGACTTTAGCCCACTTCCACAGTGCGTTGCTCCTCCGATCCCTGAGCTTTCCTTTGTTTAGGTACTGCCTCTTACGGGCTTTCGCCGCGCTTCGCAAACAGCAGTCCCACACCGGGCCGAGTGCTGGCCGGATAGAACTTCTAAGACCACCCACTCTGTTCTGATTCTAGAAATTTTCCGGCCCTCACGTTAGCTTTCCGGTGATCCGCGCTACCCTGAGCTTGGAGCATTGTCTCCACGAACCACCGGCCCTCAAGCCACATGCTCTTTAATAATCGGGGTGCCCTTCGACCAATCAGGCGGCACGGGTAGATCGAGGTAGTAAGTCTCACGTTTTCATGCACTTACATGTGGACTCATTTGGATCGATCTCGTAAGTCTCATGTTTTCATGGATTTACGAAAAAGTCGAGATAGGGGAGGGGTAAGTGGTCAACTCACTGCCGTCCCTGCCGGGACTCGGAGAATTTTCTACTTTGCTACCCCGGACTTCGTCCGGGGCTAAGTTCGGGATGCCCCTACGGGGCCACAGCCGCTCCAGCCGGCGAGTTGCAAGGCGCTAGCGCTACAGCGAGTCGCAGGCGCTAACACCATAGAGACGATTACTACAGAGACGATTACAACAGGGACGATTACTACGGGGACGATTCCTCTTCCACTCCGAAGAACCGCGCCACGTCTTCGAGCTTGATCGAGCGCTTGTAGGGAGGCAGCGAGTTCACGAACGTTTTTCCGTACCGCTGCTTGATGATGCGGTTGTCGAGCAGGACGAGGACGCCTCGGTCGTTGAGCGAGCGGATCAGCCGCTGGTGGCCCACACAAGCTTGCTTGTATGGGGGCGAAGTCAGACCACAGTGCGCGAACTACCCACTCAAGCCAACATCAGCCTTGAATGGGCCACCCGCCCGTCATCCCGACCGGAGCCGCGTCCTCGCAGCGCAGTGGAGGGGCCTGCATTGACTTCGTAGCCATCGCGCTCTCTTCCAAGTACGTTACAACTCGATTACCTCCCCGCCCTCCCCCGGCTCCAATGGCGCATATGGCAATCTAAACGACTTAAGTCCGGTTGCTGATCAGTCTTGAACTGCGTTGTCGGGCCAGGCATCGCGCTGCGGCGCGGTTTACTCGTTCGTTACTGCGAGCGGTCAGCGGTCAGCGGCGAAAGACTAAAGAATCGGCAGCCGCTGGCGACTTATGAATTGAATGTAGCAGCGATTCGCACGAAGCTAACAAAGGGCACGAAGAATTTACGAAATCGGAACAAGGAGCGATTGCCCACATCTACCAACACCGGGCAGATGTGGGGCACCGGTAACACACGATTCGACAGCCCCGAATCGCGCCGATAAAATCAACAGGAAATCATTGCCTCAAGTTTCTGCAGCCAGCTGTTAAAGTGAGGGCACTCTGACCGAATTCGATCCAATCCGATCTCAAGGACGGCGAGAGTTCCGAAGAGCGGCTTCTCGTATCCGGGCACTAGATTTATGACCCGCATCGACGGGCAGGTCTCAGGAGAATCGTTGATATGCTCCGGTGTTTCGAAGGAATTCCGAATGAGCGTAAACTGCGGCTCCAATTCTTCTTGCCCTATGGCCTGGGAGAACGCAGCACAATCACTGAATAGTAGTCCCTCAAACTCATGCATAACCACAAAAGGGATAAAGCGACAAGGATTCAGCTCCGCGCCGACCTCTTCAGTGATATCGTTCGCCAAGGCCGCTTCAACCAGTGATGCCTTCTGCTGGACGTGTACGTGCGCTGCTTCAGCGCGTCCTGGCCATGCACCATCGCCGTGTTGGGGCAAAGCATAGAAATCCACCATCGTAGTTGCCATGCAACCGGGGTCTTGCCGAAGGTGGTTGACTATGTCCCTTTTCGTTGGAGGCCAAGCACGAATTCCGCCGCGACGACGGCGAAGGCGAGCGTTACCGATTATCCGAGCACTAACCGAATCGTACCCCACATGAACCAAGTACTCCGCGAGCACCTCGTTTACGAAAGCTTCCTCGGTCTGACCTTCCACGTGAATTAGCAAGCGAGGCATCTTCACTCCGGGTGCGGGCGCCCCGCGAACTCGTTCTTTTCCCAAAGCTGACCGAGGCTATAGTCCGACAGCCAGTCTTTCAGTTGCAAAGGCTCCAGACGAGCGATCGTCGTTCCCCCACTCACGCGATTGGCAACCAGCACGTCCTCGGGATCAAAGTGATCTAACAACAAAGATGACTGCGTCGAAGCAATCACTTGAACCCTCCTCGAAGCCTGCCGAATAAGAGCGGCCAACATCTCGATAGCATAGGGGTGTAAGCCTAATTCAGGCTCATCGACAAGGATCACTGATGGCAAGAACTCCTCGGGCTGAAGAAAAAGGGTTGCGAGGGCGATGAATCGAAGAGTTCCATCAGAAAAAGAAGATGCATCGAAGTACTGATCCGAGCTCTTGTGCCTCCACTCGAGTTTGATGTCGTCAGGTTTCAGTCGCGAGGGGTTCAGCCTGAAGTCATCGAAAAAGGGAGTCACTCTCTGTATAGTCCGCCGAATTAGGCTGTAAGACGCCTGGTGCTTCTCTTGGAGGTAATAGAGGAAAGCCGCGAGATTCGAACCATCCGGGCGCAAAAACTGATTGTCATCCACCTTCGCCGTCTTGCGCATTGGAGACGATGAGCTCGTGTCGTGGAGATGGTAGAGCCGCCAACTACCAAGACGCGCCCGCAACCAACCTGGCGTCCTTTGCAGCTTTGGGTCGCTTATGCCTGCCTCCCGTCCCTGGCCTCTGGACGACAGCGGCATATCGTATGGTTTCTTATATTGGGTCTTGTCCCAGTAAAGGGCTGTTTCAGAAGACGGATATAGTCCATCATCTTGGGTTAGAGATAGTGCCAGTTCGTATTGATTAACCTCTTCTTGAAACGAGAGGTGAACATAAATCTGTTGCGTGACTTTTGAGCCGAAGTGCAACAATTTCTCGGCACCACCCGCCTCGATCACATAGTCCCGAAGGCGTCCTTCGCGAATGGCATGGAGGAACGCAAAGACGCCAATAAAGTTCGATTTTCCTGAGCCGTTCGAGCCAATCAAAATGTTGACGGGCTTCAGCGGAAGTTTTTCAACCGAAGCGATGCTCCTAAAGCCACGAACCGTGATGTAGTCGAGTGCTGGCATGTTCCGAGGGTGATAAGTAATGCGACCCGTTCATTTAGTATTCTCGCACGTGAGCGACAACTAGTACGCATTTAACTTTCTGAAATACTTACATGCCAGTGCCCAAGGACAGGGCTGGTTTCATTCAAGCCACCCCGTAAGTCACATGTTTTCGTGGCTTTACGAAAACGCCGAGATAGGGGGGGGGGTAAGTGGCCCACCAGTCGATGATGTTGCGTGGGAATGTGCGGCGGCAAGTTGCCGCCGATACAGTCGGCGAGTCGCCGGTGTTACGGGGACGATTCCTCGTCCACTCCGAAGAACCGCGCCACGTCTTCGAGCTTGATCGAGCGCTTGTAGGGAGGCAGCGAGTTCACGAACGTTTTTCCGTACCGCTGCTTGATGATGCGGTTGTCGAGCAGCACGAGGACGCCACGGTCGTTGAGCGACCGGATCAGCCGTCCGAAGCCCTGCTTGAGCGCGATCACCGCCGCCGGAACCTGGAAGTCGAAGAATCCATTGCCGCCATCTGCATTGATCGAGTTGATTCGCGCCGCCACTACCGGATCGTTCGGCACCGCGAACGGAAGTCGGTCGATGATGACGCAACTGAGTTGTTCGCCCTGCACGTCCACGCCCTGCCAGAACGACGCCGTAGCGAAGAGCACGGAGTTTGGGGTCAGGCGGAACTCGTCGAGCAGCGCGTTTTTCGGCGCCGTGCCTTGCAGAAGCATTGGGTACTCAAGCTCGCCAAGCAGCCGCTCGTGGACGTCGTGCATTTGCGCGTAGCTGGTGAACAGGCAGAAGGCCCGGCCCCGCGTGATGGTCAGCACCTCGCGGATCAGGTCGGCGGCGCGCGCCGCAAATTTGGCGTCGCGCGGATCGGGCATGTCGGGCGGCACGTAGAAGATGGCCTGCGACCGGTAGTCGAAGTGCGACGGAACGATGAGTTCACGCGCGTTGTCCAAACCCAGGCGCCGCTTGATGTAATCGAAGCCGCCATTGACGGCCAGCGTCGCCGAGGTCAAAACAGCGGTTGGAAATTCCTCGAACAGCACGCGCTTCAGGATTTGCGAAAGATCGATCGGCGTGGCCTGAAGCGTGGTGAAGCGCGAAATGTTGCTGAGCTTGCGGTCGCTGCCGCGCGCACTGCGGCGTTCGATCCAGTAGACGGTGTTCTTGTCGGTCGATTCGAGGATGAACTGAAGCTGGACCGCAATCTCGTCGCAGCGTCGAACGAAGTTATAGACTTCGTCCGGCTTCTCGTCGATCGCGCCCAGCAGCGACTTGAGCCGGGCAAGCGAGTTATTCAGCGAGTCGTAGGCGTCGCCCTGTTCTTCGAGAAACTCGGCCCGCGTGGTGAAGGAGTAGCGTCCCTCGCCGGGCGGCAGCTTGGAGAACAAGAGCTCCGCTGCTTCGCGCAGCCGCGCGGTCGCGGTTGTGATGTCCTTGGTCAGCAGAGATTTCTGCCGCAGCACGTTGTCCACGTCGCGGCAAAGTTCCTCGTACCTGAAGTTGCTGATGCTGACGCCGAAATACTCGCCCGCAACGGCTTCGAGTTCGTGCGCCTCGTCGAAGATGACGGCCGCGCAATCGGGCAGGACGCCGGCTTCTGGTGCTCGATCGGCCGCCTGCTTGATCGACAGATCGGCAAAAAACAGATGGTGGTTGACGATGACGATGTCGCTCTCGGCCGCTTTCCGCCGCATCTCGGTGATGAAGCAGCGGTTGAAGTTCGCGCACTTCTGGCCGATGCAGGCGTCGCCGCGCGCATCGAGCTTCGACCACAACTGGCTGGTCTCGGGCAGCGACGCCAGCTCGGCGCGGTCGCCGGTCTCGGTCATCTTTTCCCATTCGCTGATGGTGCGGAACTGATCGATCTCCTCAAGGCCGCTCAGGATCGGCTGGCCCGCGAGGTCGTAAAGCTTCTGCCGGCAAAGATAATTGTTGCGCCCTTTCATGTAGCAGACGCGCAACTTGCCGTCTCCGTTGGGGAAGAAGACGAGGTCGAGGAAAGGGACGTCCTTGTAGTAGAGCTGCTCTTGCAAGGCTTTGGTCGCTGTCGAGATGATGACGCGCTTGCCCGACCGCAGCACCGGCAGCAGATACGCCAGCGTCTTGCCCGTACCGGTCCCCGCCTCGACGATCAGGTGGCGGTTCTCTTCCAGCGCCTGCTCGACCGCCTTGGCCATATCGAGCTGACCGCGCCGGAATTCGTAGGCCGCGTGCGTCTTCGACAACAGCCCGCCGGGGCCGAAAAAGCTGTGCAACGAAGGCGCATTGAAGGCCGCGGAAGCCTGCTCTTGACCGGGTTGGGGGGTGGTGGACACGCTGACCCTTATAATAACCGTTTAAAGGTATTGTCATCGCGGCCAAAGGGGTCCCTCCCCTTCGGCTTCGCTCAGGGTCGGGATGACAAACCATAAGGAACGCTTGAAGAAAACTACCAGCTCGATTGATATTTCCACCCTTCCCACGATTGCCATCGTGGGACGTCCCAACGTGGGCAAGTCCACGCTCTTTAACCGCATCATCGGATCACGCCGCGCCATCGTCGGCGACGAACCGGGCATCACCCGCGACCGCCTCTACGGCGTTGCCGAGTGGAATGGCCGCCTGTTGCGCATCGTGGACACGGGGGGCATTATTCCCGACGATCCCGAGCTGATTCCGGCGGAAATCTTCCGCCAGGCCCGCGTGGCTTTCGAGGAAGCCGACGCCATCGTCATGGTGATCGACGGACGGACTGAGTTGGCCTCGCCCGACATCGATCTGGCGCGCCTGTTGCAGCGCTCCGGCAAGCCGCTGTTTTTGGCCGTCAACAAGATGGACACGCCGGAACTGGAGACGCGCATCCACGAATTCCACTCGCTCGGCATCCGCGAGCTGTTCCCGGTCTCGGCCGAGCATTCGAACGGCGTGGCGGACTTGCTGGACGCGGTGGTCGGGGCGCTGCCGGAAAAGACATACGCAGAGGACGCGGAGGTTCTCGCAGAGGGCGCAGAGGAGACCAAGGGGTCAAAGAGAAAAAGGGCGAGAGAAGCATTAGAAAGACAGCAAGACGAAAAAGTATCAGACGCTGCACTTTCTCTTTCTGATTCTCCAGATTCCTCTGCGTCCTCTGCGTCCTCTGCGTTGGATGTTTCGGCTCCTGTTGAAACCAAAGTCGCCATCATCGGACGGCCCAACGTCGGCAAGTCAACGCTGTTGAACGTGCTGACGAATTCGAGCCGGGCCATTGTATCGCCTATCCCCGGTACGACACGCGATGCCGTGGACGAAGTCGTCGAACGGCCTGATGGCGCCAGGTTCCGCTTCATCGATACGGCCGGAATCCGCCGCAAGGGCAAGACCCACCTGATGGCCGAGAAGCTGTCGGTGATCATGGCGCGCCAGCATCTTGAGGCCGCCGACATCGCGCTGGTCGTCATCGACGCGACCGAGGGCGTGACGGCCATCGACGCCAACATAGCCGGTTACGCACACGAGAGCGGGCGCTCCGTCATCATCGTCATCAACAAGTGGGACCTGCTGATCGCCGCCGGAAAAGAAGGCTTGCCGGCCTCGAACACCAAGGGACAGCGCGTTCCGCAGCGTCCGGCGGACCGCAAGCTCTACGAAGAACAGATCCGCCGCACGCTCAAGTTTCTCAACTACGCTCCGATCGTTTTCATCTCGGCCGCAACCGGCCACAACATCGACAAGGTTTACCAGCAGCTCGAAATCGTCGCACGCGAGCGCCGCAAGCGCATCACCACCGGCGAGATGAACCGCTTCCTCGCCAAGGTGGATTTTGAGCGCGCGTCGGTGCCGATGTCCAAGCGGGTGAGGATCTATTACATGACGCAGGCGGCCGTTTCGCCGCCGACGTTCCTCCTCTTTACCGACCGGGCGGTGAAGCTGCACTTCTCGTACGAGCGATTCCTGGAGAATCAGATCCGCGAGTCCTTCGGCTTCGTCGGCACGCCAATCTGGATCAAGAATCGGCCGAAGAACAGGAAAGAAAGTACTTAGTACAAAGTACTTAGTACCAGGTACCTGGCGCAGCCAGCGCTCAGCGCGGGTAGTGCACTGGCGGGACAACCCGGTCCGCCGGGCAGCCGCTTACAACCTTTGCAGCGTCAGGCCGCCGTCCAGCGTAAGCACTGAGCCCGACGCGTAAGGCAGTTCGCCCCGGCTCAGCATGGCAGCCGCTTTGCCGATGTCTTCCGGCGTGCCCCATCGTTTTTCCAGCAGAATGCCATTTTCGAACATCGCGTCGTACTTGCTCTTGACCGCGCTTGTCATGTCGGTGGCAATAATGCCCGGGCGGATCTCGTAAACGTCAATGCCGAACTCGGCCAGACGCACCGCCCAGAGTTTTGTGGCCATGCCGATGCCGGCCTTCGAGATGCAGTAGTCACCACGGTTCGTGCTGACGACTGTTGCCGAGACCGATCCGATATTAATGACGCAGCCGCGATAGGAGCCATCGGCCTTCTTCTGTTGAATCATCCACTTGGCAACGGCCTGGGTGAGAAAATATGGTCCCTTGAGATTGGTGGAGATCAGTTCATCGAAGCTCTCTTCCGAGGCATCGAGAACGTCGGCGCGCACGCGCGGCGCAATACCGGCGTTGTTGACCAGAACGTCCAGCCTTCCGAACGTCGCATCTACGCTCTCGACCAAACGCTGACGGTCGGTCTTGCTGCATACGTCTGCCTGCACGTACTCAACGCGCGTGCCGTGCTCGCGCAGTTTCGCCAGTCCACCGGCGACATCCGCTCCTTCGCGGCGTCCGGTAACGACGACATCGAAGCCGCTGCCGGCCAGCGCTGTCGCAACACCCAGGCCAATACCACGTGACCCACCAGTTATCAGTGCAACCTTGCGTTTGATTTTCATCACAAGTTCTCAGAAGAAGGTGTAGTACTTGCGATCGGCCATGCGCCACACCAGCAGACCCAGTTCGAGCAGGTGATAATCTCCCCACATGCTCGACTCGCCCAACGGGACCTTCGCGCCCTTTGGAATGTAATCCCAGCCATTGGGCCGGTGATACACGCTGTGCAGCAGGATGCCTTCGTGCTTCGCGTCTGCCGATAGATAATCTTCTTCCAGCAATCGCTTCGTGACGGCAAGTCCTGCTTGCAGGTAGCGGTTGCCTTTACTGCCGAGTACCACGCCCAGGCGGATCAAACCCTGCGCCGCAATCGCGCTGGCTGATGAGTCCACCGGTTCGTAATCGTTGTTTGGATCAGCCACGCTGCTCTGCCAGTCCCCGAGTTTGTGCAGGTCCGGAGCGCCCGTATCCCAATAGCAGATGCCGTCAGAAGCTGTGCCCTGTTCGATGTAGAAGTCGCAAGTCGCTCGCGCTGCTCTCTCCATCAGCGCCAATGCTTGCGGCTTTTTCATCGAACCACTTGTCCCAAACTCTTTCTCCGGCAGCGAGCAAAGGAATTCCAGTTCTTCGGCAAACCCGAGCATTGCCCACGCAAGCCCGCGTGTCCAGGTGCTGAACGGCGCATACCCCTGCTGCGATGAAGGACAACGAAACGCGCCACTAACGGTATTGAAAACCGCTTCGTGGACCGTGCGCCCGCGAAGTTCTTTCGTGTCGTAACTGTCACGCCCCTCGCCGTAATACACGCTGTACTTGGCGCTTGTAGCGGCGTGCGTGAGCAGACGCGCCAGCAGATTTGTTTTCTGGTCTTGCTCACCAAGCAGCGCGTGGCCCAGCGAATGGGCGACCCCGCAGACGCGAATGGTTCGCATCGTGTCGATAAACAGCGAGTGCGGGCCATTAAACGAGTGAACAAAACCGCCGCCTTCGGGCAACTGCGTCCAGCGCGCGGCCTGCACGGCACCGCTCACCTTCAACGCCAGTTCGTAAAAGCGCAATTCCCACTCGTTCCGCGGGACTTTTCCTTCCAGCATCAGGCGGCGCAGTTGGCCGTAGGTCGAGAGATTGTTGAACCCGTGGTCGTGCACGCCCGTGTGCGTCAGATGCTCGGCCATGTCGTTCAGCGTGTGGTCACGCCCGATGGCAAGCAGTTTTTTGTCGCCGGTCACATCGAAGCACAGCAGCGCATTCCCGTACTGAAAGCCCTGCGTCCACTGCGTCCACGACCGCGCCGTGTACTTGCCCGCCGCCGTAAAGACCGGCGCGCCATCCTTGACCTTCCAGCGCTTGTCGAGCGCGGCAGTCTTCTTCGAGGCGACATCGAACAAGCGCTGTACAGGCTTCTTCAGGTCCGCCGGAGTAAGTTTGTCTGTGATCTTCATCCTGTTCTCATGATTGTGCCTGCTGTCAGCGTGCTGATTCGGCTTTAGGACCGTCCTGAACCTGACCGGACTGCAACGCCATCAGTTTCCCATTCAGTCGCGACTGTGCGCGCCGGAAATGTGACCGGCCTTTGCAAGGTAATTGGCCGAGATGTCACGCCAGTGCTTTGCGTTCTGCGCCACCGCTGTACCGCCCATCATCGAGATTATCAAAACCACTGCACCGGCTCGAACAACCTTGTCGAATCCTCTCATCGACGCACCATTCCGATCATGCTTGAGTTAACTGTCCGGGAAGGAGCAACTACACTCTCTCCGAGTAGCGAACCTTGATCGTCCCTATCACTTCGTCAGGCGCCTGCTCCCAGATCGCCTTGTTCAAAATTTCGACTTCGATCGGACCCGCATAGCCCGCCTCTTCCACTGCCTTGCGGAGCCGCCGTATATCAATGATCCCGTCGCCCATCATGCCCCGGCCGAGCAGCATGTCCGGCGCCGGCACCAGCCAGTCGCAAACGTGGAATCCCAGAATGCGGCCTGCGCTGCGACTAATGTTCTCGTACACCGTTGGGTCCCACCACACGTGAAATACATCAACGACCACGCCCACTTCTTCCGGCCTGAACCGTGAAGCGATCCCCAACGCCTGGGCCAGCGTAACGATGACGGAGCGGTCCCCCGCATACATAGGGTGAAGCGGCTCAATTCCGAGTGCTACGCCTCGAATCGTCGCATACTCCGACAGTTCTCCGATTCGATCGGCAACGATCTTTCGCGCACCGTCGAGATCCCGGTCCGCTGCAGGCCCGCAAACCAGCACCAGCGTCTTCGCCCCCAGTTCAGCCGCTTCATCGACCGCCCTGCGGTTATCGTCCAGACTCTCCTGCGCCTTGCGATTCGTGTCCGCCGCGAACATCCCCCCGCGGCAGAGGCTTGAAACCAAGAGGCCGTTGTCGCGGATCATCCTGGCAGCATTTTGCAATCCCGCTTCTGCCACCTTGTGTCGCCACGGAGCGATCCATCGGATCTCGTGCTCGACACATTTCTGGATTACTGTTTCCAGCGAACAGTTCTCCATCGTGATCTGGTTCATGCTCAGACGATCGATGCTTGGGCCTTCGCCATTAAGCTTTTGCTGTGTCATAGACCCCAAGCTCCGGAACATCGATCCAGCGGCGCTCCTGCCACGATTGCAGCGCCAACTCGGCCAACTGCACTCCTCGCGCTCCGTCGAGCAACGTGTGAACGAACGGCGCGTTTTCGTAAACGTGGCGCAGGTACATTTCCCACTGCACCTTGAAACCGTTGTCGAATTCCATGTTGTCGGGGACTTCCTGCCAGTCGGCGCGGAAATCAAACGGATTCGCGACATCGGGATTCCACACGGGCCGGGGCGTGTTTACACGGTGCTGTACTCGACATTCGCGCAGGCCGGCGACCGCGCTGCCATTTGTGCCATCCACCTGGAAGACGACCAGTTCGTCGCGATAGACGCGAGTGGCCCACGACGAATTGATCTGAACGACGATGCCTCCGTCCAATTCAAACGTTCCGTATGCCGCGTCGTCAGCCGTGCAGGTATAACGCTTGCCCGCCTCGTCAACTCGCTCGGGGATGTGTGTCGCGCCGAGACAGGAAACTGACTTCACTCGCCCAAACGTGTGGTCGAGCACGTAACGCCAGTGACAGAACATATCGAGGATGATCCCGCCATCATCTTCTTTCCTGTAGTTCCACGACGGGCGTTGCCCTGCCTGCCAATCACCCTCGAAAACCCAGTATCCAAATTCGCCGCGAACGGAAAGAATCTTGCCGAAAAAGCCGGAGTCCACAAGTCGCTTCAGCTTACGCAGTCCCGGCAGGAACAGCTTGTCTTGCACGACGCCATTCTTCACGCCAGCCTTCTGCGCCGCGCGGGCAAGGTCAAGGGCGACCTTCAAGTCGGAAGCAATCGGCTTCTCGGTATAGATGTGTTTTCCCGCTGCAATTGCGGCCTTGAGGCACTCGGCCCGGCGCGTAGTGGTTTGCGCGTCGAAATAGATGTCGAATTCGGGACTGGCCAAGCAGGCGTTCAGGTCGGTGCTCCAGCGGTCCACGTTGTGCGCCTTTGCAATCGCGCTCAACTTCTCTTCATTGCGTCCCACCAGGATCGGGTCTGGAACGATGGATGTGCCGTCTGCCAGTCTGACCCCGCCCTGGCCCCTGATCGCCAAGATCGAGCGAACGAGATGCTGATTGAAGCCCATCCGTCCGGTGACGCCGTTCATGATGATTCCAACTCTTTTGCTGCCCATTGCAAATCCCCCAATTAAGATCGTTAATACTCTAACGGGTCGCCGCGCCCGTGCGACCAACATTGTCGCGGGCAAGCGCCACCGCCCCAATCAACGCGCTTTCTCCACCCAACTCGGCCGCCCTAATTTCGATCTGCCGTGCCGGCAAAATCGAAATTCTACCGTAGATCTTTTCGCGTAGCGGAGCAAACAATTGTTCGCCGGTCATCGCGAGTCCGCCGCCAATAACCACAAGCGCGGGTGCGAGCGTCACGATGGCGTTAGCCAGTCCTATCGCCAGGTAATGGACGGCATCATTCCAGATGGTGCAAGCCAGGTCATCCCCGGCGCACGCCGCAACCGCAATGTCGCGTGCGGCGAGACCCTCGCCAAAATCTCTGAGGCGCGACTTCTGTCCGCCTGCAAGAAGTTCCTTCGCCCTGCGCACCATTCCCGAACCGGCGCTCAGCACTTCGAGACACCCGCGCTGACCGCAACCGCAAACAGGTCCGTCAGGCACGAGAGTCATATGCCCGATCTCGCCTGCCCCGCCACCGACGCCGTGTATCATCTTGCCGTTGACGATCACGCCGCCGCCGATGCCGGTCGAGACGGTCACGTACAAAACGTCATCGAACCCGCGCGCCGCACCTGCTTCCCTTTCGCCCATCGCTGCGGCATTCGCATCGTTTTCGAGCGCAACCTTCACACCAAGGAGTCCGCTCAATTCCGAAACAAGCTCGACGCGCTTCCAGCCCGGAAGATTTGGCGGAGACAAAACCAACCCGCGATCCAGATCAAGAGGCCCGCAGCAGCCCACCCCGACTGACGCCAGATTTCCCGAAAGCGAATCGACGCGGTGCCGCAACATAGCGGCAATTTCGCGAACGGTAGCTCCCGGATCGCTCGGTTTTGTATCCAGCCGCTCCTTGTGCAAAATCTTTCCGGAAATGTCTGCCACCGCTATCGCGGTCTTCGTTCCGCCTATGTCGATACCAGCTATTAGTTGCATGGTGGTTCTCACGCCTCCGCCATCTGCCCGTGATCTCCTGACTCATTGAATCCTGGATGTCCTTGACTTAACTCGCTGCGATGCCTCGCGCCATAGCCTCTCGACGGCTTCTTTGAACTCAAGAAGAAGTCCCGGAGTCATTGCCATGTGCGATTCCATCGAGATATTGCCGCCAAAACCTGTTTCACATAAATATTCGAACAGTTCGCCGTAGCCTATGCCTCCCTGCCCCGGAAGGACCCATTTGGGGAAATCGCCGTTGATTCGGTTCAAAACCACGTCTTTGACGTGCATGTGCGCGATCAGCCCGCCGATCTCAGCCAACTCCGTTACTGGATTCCGCCTGGTCATCCACGCGACGTTCCCGGGGTCATAGTTCATTTGCAAGCTGCTGCAAGCCACGCGTCGGATCAGTTCGGCAGCTCGTATTCCGGTATCGGCCCAGCAAATCGGCTCTGGCTCCAGCAACAGCTGCACATTCGCCTGCTCTGCCCGCTCGCTGGCCTCACGCATCCAATCGACAATTTCCTGCGGTATCTCCCCCTTGATCACCGGAAAACCCTTCTTCGCGGCGTTCGGCTTTTGAAAACCGAAAATAATCAGCCTGGCGCTCCAGCGCTGGGCTAGCTCGATTGCCCCCGGAACGATGGACTTCATTTCCTCGCGAAACTCGCTCTCAGCGCAAGCATGCTTGAACAGGCCGGGAGAAACGGCCGTGATCGTAATGCCTTCACCGCGCGCGATCGCGTCCACTTCATCAATCTCGCGCGTATCGCACGCAGGCACGCGCCCCGATTGAAGGAAACGCACTTCAAACCGCTCGATTCCTGCTTCTTTGCCCTGCCGCACAGCCGCCTTGAAATCACGCGAGATCTCGTCGGCGACAATACCAAGCCTCAACTCATGCATAAAGAATCCTCACGCGAACTCCATTATTTCGAAGCGCTGGCAAGCCCTGCTAGAACTTTAAGTCCGCCGTGGCGAGGAACTTCGGCGGCTTGCGGAGACGCGTAGCCTGTTCGTAGCTGTATGCCAGCTTGATCAGCGTGGGCTCGCTCCAGGCGCGACCGAAGAACGACACCCCCACTGGTAGCCCGAAGACGAATCCCATCGGCACCGTGATATCCGGATATCCCGCCACGGCGGCCAGACTTGAGCTGCCTCCGGGCGAGCGGTCGCCGTCGACGAGGTCGGTGACGCAGGCGGGACAATTCGTCGGCGCCACCAAGGCGTCCAACTTGTGCTTGTTCATCACGGCGTCGATCCCGTCCCGGCGCGTCATCGTGCGGCACTGCTCTAGAGCCTTCAGATAGTCCTTGCTCGTGAGCGGCCCCTTGGCCTGGGCCTGAACAAAGAGGTCCTGACCGAAGTAGGGCATCTCTTCGCGCCGATGCTTCTCGTTGAACGCGATCGCGTCCTGTAAGGAATGAATCGCGGCATTCGGACCCAGCCCTGCCAGGTATTTGTTCAAATCGTCCTTGAGTTCGTAGAGCAGCACTTCCATTTCGGCATCGGTAAATTTGCCGATCGTCGGGATCTCCACCGGATCGATAATCTCCGCTCCGCCGCTCTTCATCGCCGCCAGGGCTTCCTCCAGCAGCTTGTCCACGGCATCGCTGAACCCGGCGTACTTGCGAACGACGCCGATGCGTGCGCCTCGCAGGCCGCCCGCGAGAAGGAACTGCGTGTAGTCGCTCTGCACGTTACCGCTGGCCGCCGCCGTTGCGGGGTCGTCCAGATCAACTCCGGCCATGGCACTCAGCAGCGCTGCTGCGTCGGCGACGGTGCGGCCCAGGGGGCCCGCCGTGTCCTGCGAGTGCGCGATGGGGATGATGCCCGCGCGGCTCACCAGCCCTACCGTCGGCTTGATGCCGACGATCCCGCAGCAGGAAGCGGGCGACACGATGGAGCCGTCCGTCTCGGTTCCCACCGCGGCGGCGCAGAGACTGGTCGCGACCGCCACCGCCGACCCGGAGCTTGATCCTGATGGGTTGCGGTCGAGCACGTAAGGATTCAGTGTGAGTCCGCCGCGTCCGCTCCAGCCGCTCGTGGAATAGGTCGAACGTATGTTCGCCCACTCGCTCAGGTTCGACTTGCCGAGAAGAATCGCTCCGGAAAGGCGAAGCCGCGCCGCTACGAACGAGTCCTTGGCCGGGCGCGCGTCCATCAGTGCCAGCGAACCGGCGGTCGTTTGCATCTTGTCTGCGGTGCCGATGTTGTCCTTAATAAGGACTGGAATGCCGTAGAGCGGACCGCGTGTGTGCTTCTCGCGCCACTCGCGCTCGAGCGCGTCGGCAATCTCGCCCGCCTGCGGGTTCACCTCGATCACCGAGTTCAGACACGGGCCGTTGCGATCCAGGTCGTCGATGCGCGAGAGGTACATCTGCGTGAGGAGAGCTGGGGCTGAACTTGCGGGATGCAATCCCTTGACGCAGTTTCTCTATCGTCAACTCATCGAGTTCGTGCCGCTCGCGTGACGCCGTTTGCGCGCCCGCGCTCTCGGCCATCAGTGGCAGCATCGCCGTGGCGGCGGCTCCGGCGGCTGCGATCTTCAGAAAATTGCGGCGGTCGGTGGTTTTCTTTTCGTCCTGCTTATCTTTCTCGTCCACAAACTCGTCCACGAGGCGGCTCCTGAACAACGGTAGATTCGGAAACCGAGATTCTCTCATGCCGTGAATAACTTGTGTATCTCTGAAAGGCTTTCAACGCAAAGGACGCGAAGGACGCGAAGGAGACCCAACCGCCACACGCTGACAGCCCCCCCTATCTCGCAAGTTTTGTAAGTATATGAAAACATGACACTTACTATGTAGATCTAGTTTAGTCAATTAGTAAGTATATGAAAACGTGGGACTTACTACCTCGATCTACTTGCTCGACTGCGTCCGCGGAAGCTGGCCCCTGATTATTAAAGAGCGTGCGGCTTGAGAACCGTCGTTCGTGGAGACAATGCTCCAAGATCAGGGTAGCGCGGTTTGACGGAAAGCTAACGTGAGCGCCGGAAAATTTCTAGAATCAGAACAGAAGCGGCGCGGACTGAGACACCCACATCTGCCAAAACCGGGCAGATGTGGGGCACCGTCAAACGTGAGAAGTGGGCCACCAGCCAAGAGAGAACAGATGGGCACGCCTTTGACCGTGAAGATTACCGCAGCATCGAGACGCACCCTCCCCTAAAGGGGAAGGGTGCGGCACCCGATGTTATAAAGGTTCGGATTGGAAAGGGTAGGCCACCCGCCCGGCACCCATGTTATAAAGGTTCGGATTGGAAAGGGTAGGCCGCCCGCCCCGAGTATGATATATTTGTATAGGGAAGATATATCTGTATAGCGGAGGTCCGTCATGCTCGCAATTCGACTCCCTGAAAGCATCGAGAAGCGGCTTGATCGTCTAGCCAAGCGCACCGGGCGCACCAAAACCTACTACGCTCGTGAGGCCATTCTTGCTCACATCGAAGACCTCGAAGACACCTACATAGCCGAGCAACGTCTGGAGGACATTCGCGCCGGACGCAGTAAAACCATTCCACTTGAGACGGTGATGAAGAACCATGGCTTGGAAGGTTGAGCTGTCCGAGGCTGCGGCCCGTGAGATCGACAAGCTCGACCATCCAATGGCACGCCGCATCCTGAAATTTCTTCGGGAGCGCGTTGCCCAACTCGACGACCCGCGCAGCATCGGCGAGGCGCTGCACGGTTCCAAACTCGGTGATTTTTGGAAATATCGCGTCGGCGACTACCGGATCATCTGCTCCATCGAGGACAAGCACTTGCTATCCTCGTTTGTGCGTCGGAAACAGGCGCGATGTCTATCGCCGGTGAATTACGCGCTCCCCCGCCGACAGGCGACACGCCCCCTCGCGGCCAATTTGTCTGTTAGCTAAGTGAAACTGTGCAGCCACCCATTCTGGGGTGGCGTGTCACCCCACACACCCCATGCCGAAGGCATGGCAGCTTTTCACCCTCTGGAACAGCAAGGCCGCCCCGGAGAGAGCGGCTTGGGGTTCATCCTAGGTGGAAAACAAAATACATCACGGAAAAGAAGGCGATCAGATATGCCATCACCCAGCCGAACTTGCGCCCTTCACGATCCGTCTTAGGCCACCACGCCCAGCAGGCGTATCCCGCCAGGAGCGCATGCGGCACCATGATCAACATTTGTAGCCATGCTGGCCATTCTGGATAGGGTATGACTCTAATCACGGTGCTGCCCCGGCCCTGGAGACTTGATCGCGACCGCGATCCCAGCACCTAGGAGCATCACTAGTACTCCTCCGAGGATGCCGATCGCTGCTGACACGAAGAAGTTCATATGCTTGATTTCATAAAGGAAAGCATCTCCAGCCAAAAAGACTGCCGCTCCCGCCCACAGCAGCAGGCGGGAGCACCCTTGAATTATCTTCTGAAATATTGGACTCACAATTGCCCCACATTGCTGCGATCCATATCAGAATGCTGTGATAGCAAACGCTATATGAGCTTAGACCTGATCGAGAGTCGCTCCTACCATCAGGGGAGCTCCGACTCCTTCAGCTACTCCTTCGATAGTGCCGGACACCCCTTTCCCGATAGATCCAAGCGCTGTGCCGCTCCAGTTCTTGCCAGCACCCTGGAAAAACTTGAAGACAACATACTTTGCAGCACCACCGCCAACGTCCTCCGCTATGCTGCTCTTCCACTCAGGGCCAATGCCGGGAATCATTGATAAAGGGCTAAAGAAATTGTCGAATTTTCCCAAGGACGTGTCGTTGAACTTGTTTAAGCAGTCTCGGTTTTTATCCTTCCAAGTGTTCGCCCTGATCGTCGCCCCGTTGTTTGCGGGAACAGCGGGATCTCTTCTCAATGAAGGCATTCATTCTTTTCAACCGGAACACCCTGCCCGTTCCTGTCGATCAGTTTCCATTGCCCCGCCTCTTCAACGCACGCTCGGCCATTCTTAAATTGACCGGCGAAGTCGTATTGAAAGGAAATCCCTGGCTTGCCATCTTTGTCAATGTAACCCCACTTGCCCCCTAGATGACACTTCCCACCTTGATTCACCGCCGCGAACCCTTCGGAGAAGTCGTGGGCTTCGTCGAATTGGGGCTTTATAGCCCAGTCACCCTGCCTATTCAGATAACCCACCTTTCCGCTACATCCGCCAAATATCCTCCCGGGTCGCACGGCAGCCAGCCCCTCCGAGAAATTACTGACGTGTTCAGCCGGAAATGGATGCCTCACCTCCCGTCCAGAGTGCTCAATATTGTGACCAGCCCGTTAGACACGATACTCGCTAATAGAATGGTGTTAGAGGCTTCTCGGTTACAACCACACAAGTAGCGTCCTTGAACGGCCCTGCCCTGAAGTACCTTGGCTTGACTACAAAATGGCCATCGGTATCGATGTATCCAAATCGTCCGTGCAGCTCAACTGCCGCCACACCCTCCGAGAAGTAATCTGCCGCCTCAAACTGTGGCGGAATAAGGAAACTTCCCGAAGGGTCAACGTAGCCCCACTCCCCCCCCTGCTGTGCGGGCCTTAACGATGCGTGTTCGGTCTCTGTATTGGGCGCGAGCCGCAAAGGTGCTTGTCCTAGGGATAGGACTGACAGCCACAGCAGCAACCGCAGGTACCAGGCAAAATATCCCTCTCAAATGGAGAGACTCGCAGCTGCCCTTCATCATTTCACCAGCCTTTCTTCAGTTGAACGGGCACGCCTTTGGATCAATGCTGCCGCCAAAGAATTGCTTGATATGGCCCCACACTCCATCCACAAAGACGTGGCCGAGAATCCCACCGAGACCAGTATCCGGATTGAACAAGTCAATGTGGGCTTGCGCTCCAATCGTATAAGTTCCACCAGTGGTATCCCACCAGAGGCCGATCCTCTCTAAATGCAGTGCAGGTTGCCGGGACCAAACCGCGCTGGCGGAGGGAAGCCACTACTGGCTGTTATGTACGTGGAACGGAAAGCACTTGCTGCATCTTGGGACGAGAATTGCATCTGAAGGGAATAATTCCAATGTCCACCAACTTCACCAGTGGGAAGTCCCGTCGTAACGACACTTCCCGGAAACGCGGATTGCACCCCCTTCACGATGCAACCCAATGTTCCGTTGTTTGCGGGAGTGCCGTTGTTTGATTCATGAGAGGCCCCGCCTCCTTGAGGGGGTAGTCCAGAAGGCTGCTGTGGAATGTAGAGAATCGACGACAAAGGAATGCTACTAGAAGGACCAAAGTGATACCAAAAATCGAAACGTAAAACCCATTCTAGTCCCTGCGGATCGATATAGCTTAACGGGTTGTTGCCCACGTAGGCATATCTATTCCAAGTTTGCGGATTCGTGGGATCGGCGGCGCTCATTCCTGCCGGATCGGGAGAAATCCATCGCCTTCCGCCACTCAGTTCACAGTCCATGAAGTCGTACAGTCCGGCCCGTGTTGCGCTGCCCGGTAAGTTCCCGATGTGGTTGCCTGCTTCCGCATACGGCTCACCGTCGGTGCATAGGCCACGCTCTTGGAAATTTGCGGTAGGCCAATCGTGAGCTCCCCATCCATTCGTGCTCGTAATAGCCAAGCTGACGCCATTGCTGCTATTTGTGTAGACCGCCTGAGCCCCACCGGGCAGCGGAATCCACGCCTTCTGCAGCGATTGACCGTTCGTTATAGGCGGGGTGGCCCACCCTTCATTGTCAAACAAAACCTCGGGGGTGCCCCCTCCTTCGCGAAGCGAAGGGTGGGGGTGTTGACTTTCTTGTGCGTCACCGCGTCTGTTCAGTTTTCGTAACAACGTGATCGTTCCATGAGCCTCGACGGTTCGAACAAAGTACATTCGTTCCATGCCGTGGAGCCTTGAGCGTTTTCAATCCGGACGCGACCTGCACTTCATCACCTTCAGTTGTTACCGGCGTCAACCGCTGCTCGACGCGCCCCGCGCCCGGCGCACGTTCGAAGTCATTCTCGAACAGGTGCGCCGCAAACACCAGTTCTTTGTTACTGGATATGTCGTGATGCCCGAACATGTGCATCTGCTGGTCGGCGAACCGGAGCGCGGGAAGCTCTCGGCCAGCGTACAGGTGGTGAAACAGCTCGTGTCGCACAGGCTGGGCACGGGCGATCAGCCGTTCTGGCAACGGCGGTACTACGACTTCAATGTCTGGACGGAAGCAAAGCGGGTTGAGAAACTGCGGTATCTGCATCGCAATCCCGTTGCACGGGGACTCGTGCAGCGTCCGGAGGACTGGGCATGGAGCAGCTTTCGCCACTGGGCCACGGGAGAAGAGTGCGTCGTGGAGATCGAGTCACAATGGACGGCGCGGAAGAGGGAGAAACTCGGCATCGAAGTGAGAGTCCGTCGCACCGCCAGCAAAAACCCCCACCCTTCGTTTCACGAAGGGTAGGGCACCCCAGTTATTCTGACAACGGAAGGGTGGGCCACCCCGCCGAGAGAGCGTGGTGGCGCGATCAAAAAGCAGGTCCCTCGGCTGCGCCTCGGGATGACAATATTTGAGCAGTGGTGGTGAACGGCAGTGGTGGTGGACGGCAGTGGTGGTGGACGGCAGTGGTGGTGGAAAGGGAGCAGCACTTGCCACTAATCACTAACCACTCGCCACTAGCCTCTCGCCCCTACTCGCTGGTCGGCACCTTTCTTTTGTTCGCGGGCGCAGAGGGCTTCCATGGCGGCGTCTTGTGACTCGGCGGTGCCGGATTCGGCAAGTTCGCCGAAGCCGTTGTCGGGGACGTGCTGGAGTTGCGCCAGTTGGTGCTTCACTTCCTGCAACTCGCGCGCGAGATTGATGACTACCTCGCTGAGGGGGTCCTGAATCTCCTTCGGATCGGTGATGACGACGCGCTTGCCGTTGCGGAAGATGATGTGGCCGGGGACGCCGACGATGGTGGAATTGTCGGGGACGTCGCGCAGGACGACCGAGCCGGCGCCGACGCGGCTGTTTTCGCCGACGACGATATTGCCAAGTACCTCCGCCCCGCCGCCAATGACGACGTTGTTGCGGATGGTCGGGTGGCGCTTGCCCTTGTTCAGAGTCGTGCCGCCCAGAGTGACGTTTTGATAGAGAGTGACGTCATCGCCTATTTCGGTGGTCTCGCCAATGACGACACCCGTGCCGTGGTCGATGAAAAAACGGCGGCCAATCGTCGCTCCGGGATGAATCTCGATGCCGGTGAGGAACAGGGCAATACGCTGTCCGAAACGCGCCAGGAAGTAGAAGTGATGCTTCCAGAGCCAGTGATTGAAGCGGTGCATCCAGACGGCGTGCAGGCCGGGATAGCAGAAAAGCACCTCGATCATGGAACGCGCGGCCGGGTCGCGCTCGAAGATGGCGCGAATGTCTTCACGGGCTGTGGAAAGAAAGCTCATAAATAAGCCATCAGCGGTCAGTGATCAGCGATCAGGAACAATCACGGAAGCAGCGTTCACTTACCTCTGATTCCTCACTCTCCGTCTAACGACTAGCTTTTCACTTTATCTCCGGTGCTGATTGTTCCAGTCGCCGGTGCTTTCTACGGCGGGAAGAGCGGGGCTTTCTTCGGCATCGCGGGCGACGAGTTGTGCGCCAGTGACGAGCGCGACGGCGCAGACGACGATCACCGTTCCGGCAAGGATGTAGCCGGTGATGTGTTCGTGGAGCACCAGCCAGCCGAGGAACACGGCGACGACCGGGTTCACGTAGGCGTAAGTTGCGACCTTGGGCGTGGGCACGTGGTTCAGCAAATAAACGTAGGCGGTGAAGCCGACCCACGAGCCGAAAACGATGAGATAGCCGATGGCGCCGATGCCGCGCACAGTCCAGATAGCGCGATGCTGCTCGCCCAGGATCAGGGCGAAGAAGACGTTGGCTGCTCCGGCGAAAGTCATCTCCCAGCCGGCGGCGGAGAAGCCGTCGAGCTTAATTTTCCAGCGGCTGGAAAGAAGAGATCCGAGCGCCCAACTCAGAGAGCCGAAGATCAGGCCGATGGAACCGAAGAGTTCGGCATGACCGATGCCGCCGGTGTGGCGCAGTTCCGGCCACAGCAGAACGAAGATACCGACGACTCCAAGACCGAGTCCGAACAGGGCGCGTGGCGAAGGCTTGTGCTCGCTGGTGAATATCCAGGTATCGAGCACGAGGAACCAGAGCGGCGTGACGGACACGATCAGGGACGCGAGGCCGCTGGGGACCCACTGCTCGGCCCAGCTAAGGATGGTATTGGCGCCGGAAAGCATCAGAATGCCGAGACCGGCGAGGCGAAGCGCCTGTCCCCAGTTGACCGCGATTTTCTTGCCGCGCAGGACGCAGAACGTCAGCATGAGCGGTCCGGCAATGATGAAGCGCGTGCCGGCCATAAGTAGCGGCGGTATGTGCTCGATGCCGATGCGGATTCCGAGATAGGTCGATCCCCAGAAGACATAGACCAGGCCGAAGGCGAGAATCACCTTCCATCGTTGGGTGGATTGGGCTGCTAAGGTCATAGAAGTTAACTTCTTACGATAGCAGAATTGGATGAGCGCGGCGGTGAGATGGCAATTGCGGGCTTCGAGAAGGTTGATGGCGCGGGCGAGACGCCCACGCGACAGCCGCCGGGACGGCGGCGCTACGTGGACTATATGGGCGATACGGACATTCGCCGGGGGTTATGCATCTATCGTTTCGGACGTATGACGTATAATGTTGCGCAAGGAGTGGGCATGACCCTCCGCAGGGCAGGACGCGAAACGGGCTCCGTGGCGCCGATCTCAAGGCTGCAATTGGCGCTGGCCTACCCTCGCGTATCGCTCAGCCGGCGTCCCTCGACGGCCCGTGCCAACCTGTTTGGCGATTAACCGGATCTTCTACTCGTTGTTTCACTTTGTTCTTTCCGAGCACAGTAACAGAGCGAATCGAATCTGCATGGCAAATTTTCAACCGCCCCACTCAAGCCCAAAAGAGGGGCTTGAATGGGCCACCCTCCGCCCCTCTGTTGGGCATTGATGGGAGGAACCGATGTCAGCCAAGACTACGACGATCGCGGCGGCTCCAAGCGTGAAGTCCCCGCTGCCGGGGCCTAATGCGCGGCGCATCATTGAAGCCGACGACAAAATCATCTCGCCGTCCTACACGCGCAGTTACCCGCTGGTGGTGAAGCGGGGCTTTGGCGCAATGGTTGAAGACGTGGACGGTAACACTTTTCTGGACTTCTCCGCAGGGATCGCGGTGACCTCGACCGGGCACTGCCATCCGGAGGTGGTCGCCGCCATACGGAAACAGGCGGGCGAGTTGATCCACATGTCCGGGACGGACTTCTACTACGAAAACATGGTGACGCTGGCGAACAAGCTCAGCGAGATTGCACCGATGAAGGGGCCGCACAAGGTGTACTTCGGCAACTCGGGCGCGGAGGCGATCGAGTGCGCGCTGAAGCTCGCGCGCTATCACACCAAGCGGCAGACGATCATCGCGTTCATGGGCTCGTTCCACGGACGCACGATGGGAGCGCTGTCGCTGACGTCGTCGAAACCCCAGCAGAAACGCCGGTTCGCGCCGCTGGTTCCGGGCGTTGAGCACGTGCCCTATCCGAACGTCTATCGGCGTCCGGAAGGCACGGATGCGGTGCAGTACGCAATCGACCGCGCACGCTTCATCGAAGAGCGGCTGTTCAAGACGTACGTTCCCCCGGAGGAGGTTGCCGCCATTTTCGTCGAAGCCGTGCAGGGCGAGGGCGGATATCTTGTCGCTCCATTCGACTTCCTGCGCGAACTGCGGAAAATCTGCGACCGCTACGGCATCCTGCTGGTGGTGGACGAAGTTCAGTCGGGCATGGGGCGAACGGGGAAATGGTGGGCGATCGAGCACAGCGGCGTAGAGCCGGACATCGTCTGCGCCGCCAAGGGAATCGCGAGCGGCATGCCGCTGGGCGCGGTCATTTCCAAGGCGGAAATTATGGACTGGGTGCCTGGCTCGCACGCCTCAACTTTTGGCGGCAATCCAGTTTGCAATGCGGCGGCGCTGGCCACCATCAACATTCTGGAACGCGAAGCGATGCGGAACGCGGAAGTTGTTGGCAAGCACATCATGGACCGCATCACGAACTGGCCGGACACGCTGCCGAGCGTAGGCGACGTGCGTGGCCTCGGACTGATGATTGGCGTCGAGATCGTGAAGGACAAGCGCACGAAGGAAATCGCCGGACCGGAACGCGACCAGATCGTGGATCGGGCTTTCACGAAAGGCGTGCTGCTTCTCGGCGCCGGACCGAACACGATCCGGATTTGCCCGCCGCTGATCGTGACGACGGAAGAAGCCGATATCGCCATCGACGCGCTGGAAGAGTCGATCAACGAAGCGGCGCGGGACGGCATCGCGTCCGGAAACGGAAAACCGGTGGGAGCCTAGAATCGGGTGATCGGGTGAGTGAGTCGGCGCAAGGAGCGTCGGCTTTTAGTTCTGAAATCGTAAATCTTTCGCCACCGAGGCTGCGCGCCACCGCTCCGCATGTACACTCTCTTCGGCATGATGGCTAAACTGACAAAGCTCGCGGTCCGCGCGCTGGATGCGGTCACCCCCCGGATGGCGAAGAATTCTCAAGCGCTGCCGAAACATCTCGTCACCGGCAAGCGCGGAGAAGAGGCTGCATACTTTTATCTGCGCGAACGCGGGTACGTGATCGTGGCGCGCAACTGGACGTCGCGGCGGCGCAAAGGCGAGATCGACCTGATCGGATGGGATGGTGACGCGCTTTGCTTTATCGAGGTGAAGACGCGCAGCACGCGAGACGTGAAGCCGGCCGAAGCAGCGGTTGACCGGGACAAACAAAGCGAGTTGCGGGCGATGGCGCGGGAGTACCAGTGGCGCATGACGAGGCGGGCAGATCGCGCTGATTATAGAACCGCGACGAATGCGGTATCATCTGACAAGTCAGCCTCGGAGATGCCGTACCGGTTCGACGTTGTGTCGGTGTACTACGACGGAGAAAAGCGCGACGTTACGCAGATCACCCTATTTCAGAATGCTTTTGCGAGAGCCTAATATTCGTAGTACCAGTTGTGGGGGCAGTTTGCCGAAAGGATCCGAATCCATTGCCAGAACTTAGAAAAGACCCGATTGTGGGACGCTGGGTCATCATTTCAACGGATCGTGCGAAGCGGCCCACGGACTTCGTTCGTGAGCAGGTGAAGATCAAGGGCGGTTTTTGTCCGTTTTGTTACGGAAACGAGAATAAGACGCCACCGGAAATTCTGGCGTACAGGCCGAATCAGAATGGAGGCCCGCCACCGCAGAGGGACTCGCCCGGCTGGAGCGTTCGCGTTGTGCCGAACAAGTTTCCGGCGCTGGGGATCGAAGGCAACCTGAACCGGCAGGCCGAAGGTATGTTCGACAAGATGAGCGGCATCGGCGCTCATGAAGTGATCATCGAGACGCCGGAACATTCCCAGAGCCTGGCTACGATGCCGGCCAGGCGCATCGAAGACGTGCTTTGGGCTTTCCGCGACCGCATTCTCGACCTGAGGCAGGACAAGCGTTTCAAGTACATTTTGATCTTCAAGAACCACGGCGAAGCGGCGGGCGCATCGCTGGAACACGCGCATTGCCAGATGATCGCCCTTCCGATCCTGCCGCGCGCGGTGAAAGAAGAGATCGAAGGCGCCAAGCAATATTTCATCTACAAAGAACGTTGCGTGTTCTGCGACATGATCCGGCAGGAACTCGATACAGGCACACGAGTGGTTGCGGAAAACGAAAGCTTCGTGACGCTCGCACCGTACGCGCCGCGCT
Source organism: uncultured Acidobacteriota bacterium (assembly GCA_963777415.1). Classification (GTDB taxonomy): domain Bacteria; phylum Acidobacteriota; class Terriglobia; order Terriglobales; family Acidobacteriaceae; genus JAEZPW01. The sequence goes on along the minus strand of CAVZQL010000002.1, from coordinate 1,421 downwards.
TCCCGTTCGAGACCTGGATATTGCCGAAGCGGCACGAGTCGGCGTTTGAGAACTCGTCCTCGCAAACCTTCCGCGATCTCTCTCTTGCACTGAAGACGCTACTGCTGAAGACGGACCGGGTACTTGAAAATCCGGCGTACAACCTGGTGGTACACACTTCGCCGGTGCAGGAACCGGATCAGGAGCACTATCACTGGCACATCGAGTTCATGCCAAAGCTGACGAAGACGGCGGGATTCGAGTGGGGCACCGGGTTCTACATCAACCCGACGCCGCCCGAGGAGTCGGCGAGATTCTTGCGCGAGGCGGGCGTCGAGGACTCGATGCCGCTAGTGCCTTCAATGATGTAGCCTCCCGTCGAATTGCACAAGGCGGGGTAGCTGCCTAAGTACAGTGACCACAGCCGGCTGTGGTTTGCTTCTGCGGGCTGGAACGCGAGGGTCTGTACCGAGTAGGCGGGGTGACTACAGCGTGTTGCATAAGCCTGAGGAAGAGCAGTCCTCGCTGGCGAGAGTGGCGGCGATTGAAGCGAAAAGCAATTTCGCCAAGATAGGCGTCCAGATGCTCGGTTGTAACTGATCCCTGGTGGGTACCGAGCAACCAACGCTTGAGCAGTGAAGCAACGGTATGCACGCCCGGCATGGAAACGTGCGCCGGATCTCCACTTTGAGAGACGTTGGTGCGGTGATGGCTGTATCCCTTCCCGGAAAGGCCGTTGTATCCGTTCCACCCGTCGGTATGCACCTCCGACCCGGCCTCCACCGCAGCGCAGACGAAAGGAATGAGGCTGTCGCCTGAGACGTCGTCGACGCGATTCAGGCGCACGCGGCCAAAACCCTTTGGCGACAAGACTTCGATGGCAATGGCTACAATGAACTTACGGTCTGTGCCCCGTCCGCGAACGCCGTGCTCGATCCCGCCCACATACGTTTCATCGACCTCAACCGAACCGTGCAGACGATCCCGCCCCGGCCGCACCATGGCCGTACGCAACTTCCGCAAGATGGTCCATGCCGTTTGGTAGCTTCCCAGCCCCAGCAACCGCTGTAACCCCAGCGCGCTCACTCCATGCTTTTGGTTGGTCATGTACCATGCCGCGGCAAACCATTCTTGGAGAGGGATGCGGCTGCGGTCAAAGATCGTTCCCGCCGTGACGGATACTTTACGACCGCATTCCGAGCATGCCCATCGCCCATCAGCGGTTCGCCAACCCGTTGCGCTTTCGCATTTCGGACAGCAAACCCCGCTCGGCCAGCGCAAGTGCTCCAGATACGCCGCGCAGGACGATTCATCGGCAAACCAGGAACAAAACTCCTGCCAAGTGCCTGGATAGGGCGGGTAAATTTCCGGAGATGGACGATCTGGAACCACTACCTGTAGAGTGTACTGTACTTAGGCAGCTACCCCATTTTGCACAAATT
>CAVZQL010000001.1:0-755726 GCA_963777415.1 uncultured Acidobacteriota bacterium | reverse complement strand
CGGACCGACGAGTTGTGTGACGAGTGCTTCAATCTCGCGGGCGGACTGAGGGCCGCCTTTGAAGTGGCTCATCGGGAACGAAACCCCGCTTCGCCTGACGTCCGCCGCTGGCGAGGACATGAGTCCTGCATGGTCTCCAGACGGAAAGTGGATCGCGTTCATTCGCCGTTCGCTGCCCGGAAATGGAATTTACCTGGTGCCGGCCATCGGCGGACCAGAACGCAAGGTTCACGACTTGCATTGTGCCATCGATTGGGATGAGCCTGGACTGTCTTGGTCGCCGGATGGCAAACGACTTATTTTCCCGGACGGCAAATCGCAATCAAATCCATCTTCCATCGTCTCTTTATCTATGGATACTTTCCGAGCGACCCCTCTGACCCGTCCAGAGAATTGGTGGGATGGCGATTTCAGTCCCGTTTTTTCGCCGGACGGGGAGAAAATCGCTTTTGTCCGCGGAAGCGATGTTGGAAGCCGAGGTGTTTACGTCATGGGCTCCGAAGGTGGGGAGCCACGGCAGCTTACCTCCGATAGCCAGCAAATCCATGGTTTGAGCTGGACGAGCGACGGTAGCTCCATCGTGTTCTCGTCCGACGCGGGAGGTACAGTGGCGCTGTGGCGCGTCCCGGCTTCCGGTGGGGCAGCTCAACGACTGCCCTTCGGCTCCGACAAAGCGTTTACGCCCGCAGTTTCGCGAAAGGGTGATCGCCTGGCCTATTCCCAGGGATCTGCCACCTGGAGCCTGATGCGGATCGACACGAAGTCCCCCCGCTCGCCTGCCATCAGGCTGATTTCCTCCAATGAACAGGATTCCGCCCCAAAGTTTTCACACGACGGGAGATACGTTGCCTTCCAGTCCTGGCGGTCAGGAAGCCAGGAAATCTGGATGTCTTCGGCCAACGCCAACGCTCCCATTAAGTTGACCTCTTTCAATGGACCTCTGACCGGAAGCCCAAGTTGGTCGCCGGACGATACCCGTATAGCGTTTGATTCTCGTGTTCAGGGGAGATCGCACATATTCCTGATGAATGCTAACGGCGGTGTCGCCCGATGTCTGACTCAGGGAGAATCTAACGACATCGTTCCCAATTGGTCTAACGACGGGAAATGGATCTACTTCAGCTCGCGGCGTAACGGCGCCTGGCAGATTTGGAAGGTTTCCGTCGATTCCGGACAGGTTCAGCAGGTTACGAAGAATGGTGGCTTCGTAGCGCAGGAGTCTGCTGACGGTCACTGGATCTACTACACGAAGTATGACATTCCTGGGCTGTGGCGTATGCCGGCCGCAGGTGGCGGTGAGGTTAAAATCAGCGACAATCCTCCTCGTGGCTACTGGGCGTATTTCAGCGCCACCCCGACTGGCATTTATTTCCTCGCCATCGAAGGCTCGCACTGGACGATTTCTTTGTACGATCCCGCCCGGAAAACCACGACTCGACTCTACATGCTTGGCCGACGGCCTGCCCTATTCTCTGGTCTGAGCGTCTCTCCCGATGCTCGCTGGATCCTCTACACGGACGCTGTCTCGAGGGATGGCGACATAGTCCTTGTCGAAAACTTTCAGTAGCAGGGCGTAACCGCGCGCAGTCCCCATCTCTTTGAGCGCCAAGCGGTAGCGGCTGAAGGTCGCCTCTGCCATCCCTCGCAATGCGTAAGTTGTTGATATCTCAACGCCCTCGTCGATTCCTCGGCGAAACATTGCCTTGTCCTCAGTACGTGCCTGCGCGTTTACTCCTATTGTGTTGCCGCAGCCCCTTCGACATGAGTTCTGCTGGGCACTTGGTGGAGTTCATTGAGGTTACTTGCGTATTCGCGTTCGCAACGTACGACGCGGAACGTGGTCGGGCTGCCAATGTCTCGGGATAGGCAATTCAACGCAAGTCGCCGTGGCACGATGAGCGGTCCATTTGAACAAGCGTTTTTCCTGCGACGGACGTCTGCTGCAGGATTCCCCGAAAGGGGTTCACATTCGGCGAAAGCACTCGCGATGGAGGCCTAATGTTCCGATTTATATGTCTGCTGTTGATTCTTTTCGTTTGCTCTTCTGTACTACTTGGGCAAACTGTTCAGGTTTATCAGACAACCCCCGATTTCAGCCAGGCGATGAAGCAGCAGACGCCGCTCACTTTCACTTCTGCCGGCACAGCTTCTCAGACCATCACCATCAATGACGCCAAGACCTACCAGCAGATGGACGGCTTCGGCGCCGCAATGACGGATTCGTCCGCGTGGGTCCTCTACACGAAACTGAGCACGGCGCAGCGTAACGATGTAATGACGAAGATGTTCGATCGCAAGAACGGTATCGCGCTGCGTTTCATCCGCATTCCGATGGGCTCGTCCGACGAATCTGTGACCGTGTACTCATACGATGATCTGTGTACGCCCGTCAAGCCGACTGACTACTGCACGACGCCGAACGGCACTGACGGCAAGATGCTCAGCGACCCCACCCTTTCTAAGTTCTCCATTGCTCATGACGAGGCCTACATAATCCCCACACTCCAGCAAGCCCGGGACATCGCCGCAGGCAACAGCGAGAAAATCAAGTTCATGGCGAACCCGTGGAGCCCGCCCGGATGGATGAAGACCAATGGCAGCATGCTGGGCGTAGCCAACGGCGTCACCGGAGAACTGAAACCGGACGCCTTTGACCCGCTGGCGCAGTACTTCGTGAAATTTGTGCAAGGCTACGCGGCTTACGGCCTCCACATGGATTACATCTCCATGCAGAATGAGCCGCTGTATGCTCCTGCCGATTACTCCGGCCTCATGATGTCGTCAAGCGATCAGGTTGACTTCCTCGTCAATCACATCGGACCCGCATTCCAGCAGGCAGGCATCGACGCCAAGTTCGTGGTTTGGGACCACAACTGGGACAACACGACCTATCCCCAGGACATTCTGAAGAATGCTGCCGCAAGCAAGCTCACTGCAGGAGTAGCCTGGCACCACTACGCAGGCAATCCAGCTGCAATGTCATTTGTCCACGACCTCTATCCGGACAAGGACGTGTGGGAGACCGAGGCATCCATGATCGGCAGCGACAGCCTCTCCCGCGTAGGAGTGGAGCTGATCAACTCAACCCGCAACTGGGCCAAGAGCTACGTTCTCTGGGATCTGGCAAACGATCAGAACATGGGACCTCACGTGGGGGGTTGCGGCACTTGCCGTCCGGTTGTGACCGTCGATTACAGCGACGCCAGCAACGTAAAGTCGATCCTGACCACGGACTATTACGCGCTCGGTCAGGCCAGCAAGTTCGTTGTTCCCGGCGCCTACCACATTGACTCCGACGAGCAGACGATCAACGGCCTCTACGATGTCGCCTTCAGAAACCCGGATGGCTCGATCGTGGTTTTTGTCACCAATACAGGTGGCGACCAGTCGTTCAACATTAAGTACGGCAACAAGTTCGTCACTGCGACGATCAAAGCGAGTTCGATCGCTACCTTCGTTTGGCCCACCACCATTCCATCGACGGTTTCTCTTAGCCAACAACCGAACGGCCTCACCCTTGCTCCTGGACAAAGTGGATCTGTCAATCTGACTGTTACCCCGGTCAGCGGAAATCCTACTGTTACGATTGGGTGCCAGGTTGTCGACTATTTGGGGAACGTGACTACTGATTACACCTGTGCCGCGGCGCAGCCGAACCTCACTTTTCCCGACACCACGCCGCAGACAACAACTGTAACCATCAACCCGAAAATCTCCAGCCTGAGCCATGATTCCATACCCCCGACGAATTCCGCGCCAGTGTCATCGTCTTTGGCGGGGATGCCACTCGTCGGGCTTGGCGGGGGAAAGAAACGGCGCAAGTTTGGCTTATTCGCGTTACTGGCCCTTCTAATCGCCATGCTTGCAGGTTGTGGAGGAGGATCGAGCACCACAACGCCTCCTCCTCCTCCCCCTACACCGCAGACCGCTACACCGGTGTTCAGCCTTGCTGCGGGGACATTTACCTCGTCCCAGAACGTGACCATTACAGATTCCACAGCAGGCGCAACGATCTACTACACGACAGACGGCAGTACGCCGACCGCTTCGTCCACGAAGTACACAACGGCGATGACGGTTTCCACAACGCAAACCATTAAAGCGATGGCGACAGCCAGCGGTTACACCGACAGCGCTGTCGCGTCAGCGACCTACACGATTGCGGCGGCGACTCCAGTCTTCAGCCCCGCTGCTGGCACTTTTACCTCGGCGCAGACCGTGACCATCACTGACACGACAGCGGGCGCAACGATTTACTACACGATCGACGGAAGCACGCCGACCACAGCGTCCACGAAGTACACTTCGGCGGTCACGGTTTCTTCTACCGAGACCATCAAAGCTATCGCTGTTGCGAGTGGATATTCGAACAGCACCGTGGCTTCAGCGACATACACCATCGTTCCTCCTTACAACATGGTCATTACCGCAACAACGAACGACGGAAGTCAGGTCACGGTAACCATTCCGATAAAAATTCAGTAGTTTTCAGGTCGCCTGCGGAGCGAACCGCAAACGAATCGCAGTGCAGATTGCCAAAGCCGTTCGCTACCCGAAAGGCTTTCTTACGGAATAACTTCATGAAACTTAAGCTAACTTTTGCGATCGCCTTCTTAACCTTAGTTGTCTCCACTGCCTGTGGCGGGTCTGCCAATAGCCCGGCGACCAATGCAGCACCAGCAGCCCCAGACACATATCCCTACAACGGAACGTGGACTCTGGTGTGGAGCGACGACTTTGCAGGCGCGAATGGTTCACTACCGGCTCCCGCCAATTGGGTGTTTGAAACTGGCGGAGGCGGGTGGGGCAATAACGAACTGGAAACCTACACTAACCGGCCACAGAACGCGCAACAGCAGGACGGAAACCTCGTCATAACCGCCGCCCAAGAGACTTATACCGGAACGGATGGGATCTCCCGCAACTACACTTCGGCGCGGCGAAAACGTGGAAGTCGTCGCTGAAATTTCCAGACGGCAACGTGTATGAGGCCGTCAGGGGATTCCCTACGGCTTCCTGGTGATGGAGCGATGCCTTTTTTCCCCCGCGCCCGACTCATCACCGCTGCGCGCAGCCGACATCCAACTTCGCCTACCCCGCTTGCCGCTCGGCGCAAAGCCCCGGGGTACTGCCCGGTAGAACAGAACGACACAACCCGCATTCCATCGCCACCCTGCGCCACCAGATCGCAACCCACCTGGCTCGCTCTTTGCCCCGGTGTCCATGCTACCTACGCGAGTTCTTGTAACACAGTAGTACTATCTGGGAACGGGAAAAGTCGAGTTTACGTGCCCCCCAGTCCCAAGCGATGGAATTCGGGGTGACGGTTGTTAACTCATGAGTTCTCCGGGGCTCTATCCAGAACACAGAACATTTTCGGCCGCGTGAGATTTTTCCTGATAGTCCGGCAAGTGTCCCCGGAAACCGGTTTGCATGAAAGTACGGATCGTGGAAACAGCTGAAAATACTCGTCGCGCTCTAAAAAACACCGCCGAACTTGGACGAATTACCGTTCTGGTAGCCGAATCGCACCCGAACACGGTGCGTCAGAGTTGCGTTCATAAATGTGTCCACATTTGTGTCCACATACTGACTGGCGAAGGACAATAGCTAACTAGAATCAGTGGTTTACGCAGCCAGAGTACTTTCTGCATCGAAAAGTGATTAATATATTAATCATTATTGCTAATTTGTAGCTGTATGAATAATATATGCTGTATGATCAGCCTGTCGGAGCTAGGTGCGCAAGTCGCGACTCATCGCAAGCAGAGGGGACTTAGTCAGTCTGATCTTGCCAACAAAGCTCAGGTGAGCCGCCCCACCATTCATTTGATTGAGAGTGGACGCGCAACCGAGATCGGTTATTCAAAGCTGGTTCGTATCCTCGCTGCTGTAGGTCTGGAACTGCGGTTGGAGAAAATAGCGCCCCAGCGGCCGACACTGGAAGATCTTCTGAAAGATCAGGCAGAACATGATTAAGGTTTGGACGGACAACAGGCCGGCCGGAGTTGTGGGCCGGGAAGGACAGCGCGGAAGTACATTCGTGTATTTCCCCGATGCAGTTTCCTGTCGTGCTGTTTCGGTGACGATGCCTGTTCGTCTTGCTTCTTGGACCACGCCGCTTGGTATCACGCCGATATTCGAAATGAACTTGCCTGAAGGCGCGCTCCGAGAGCGGCTACGGTTGGCGTTCGCCAAAGCTACGGGAACGTTTGATGATCTGGATCTGCTCGCAATCGTCGGGCGCTCGCAGCTCGGACGGGTTCGATTTACGGGCGAAAGCGATGAGCTAGACGAGGGCGTTCCGTTTCAATCGATCGATGAAATTCTGGCAGGCCGACGCGGCGGAGACTTGTATCGATATTTGATTGAGAAGTTTTCGACGTATTCAGGAATCAGCGGAGTGCAGCCAAAGTTCCTGGTTCGAGACCAGGAGAATTTTGGGGCAGATCATGGCACTAAGCGCACGCTTTCTCCGTCCTTCCGTGGCGCGACGCACATTGTGAAGTTCTGGGACGCCGCAGAGTTTCCGCAACTGGCTGCAAATGAATTCTTTTGTTTGAAGGTGGCTGAGCATTGCAGTTTAGAGGTGCCGCCTCACCGGCTCGCGGAAGACGGAACCGCGCTCGTCATCGATCGATTCGACCTCCGCCCTGACGGGACTTATCGCGGATTTGAAGATTTCTGCGTACTGAACGCGCGCCGCACGGACGAGAAGTATCGGGGCAGCTATGAAACCAATATCATGAAGAGATTTCAGCAATTTGCGAATTCGCCGACGGTTTTGGAGGAAAGCCTCCGGCTATTTACGCTTATCGCTCTGAACTGCGCTATCCACAACGGCGATGCACATCTCAAGAATTTCGGCGTCGTCTATGACGACGTGCTGGGAGATGAGCACCTCTCACCAGTTTACGATCTCGTAACCACAACTGTTTACATGCCACGGGATCGAATGGCTTTGACTCTGAACGGTACAAATCAGTGGCCCTCGGCAACGGACTTGATCCGATTTGGCGAGGGGCGCTCGCTGGGCACCCGAAAGACTTTGACTGAAATCCTCGACCGCATTTCCGATGCTATGTCGGCCGTACGCCAACAAATCATTGCGTACAGCTTGGAGCATCCGGCTTTTGCCGATATCGGCAAAGGCATGCTTGAGCAATGGGAGTCAGGACAGCGCCACTCTCTATCTACTAAGAAAGCGTTTTGAAACTCTCGATCTCAGTCGAGCTGCGCTTCTTTGGCAGTCCCTTACGCTCTGTCCTGAGAAGCGTTGAGCGTATCCAGTGCTCGCTTGAAGACTCTGGCTCTATTCTGCGAAAGCTTTTCAATTCGAACCCGGCGAAGAACCTCGATTTTCTTCGTATTCTGGATCTCCGTAACCCAATCCTGAAACTGGTAGTTGTTGCCGCGGCCAGATTCAAGGATGGCCACCAGTTCGTCATCCGCTTCCTGTGTTCCAAGCTCGCAGAGGAACATCACGGTTCCCGTGGCCACTCGAGAAGCGATGGTGAACGTGTGCATAAACTGCGCCATCATTATTGATTGGCGTAACGGAAACGGGAACTGGCTGCTTCCAGGCGATCTCCCAGAGTGCCATCATGGCTTCCGCGCGAACATCCTCGGCGTGGTCGATGAGTCCAGTGTAGAGATCCAGAATCGTATCGACGTCCCATGGCTCCTTTTTCACAAAGTCCATCAGTTTGATGCGGCTCTCTCTGGACCCTCGCAGCAATCCATCACTTCTGAACCCCATCGCGGCGATTCCTCCTTCTTTTCGAATTGGCGGCTGCAGCCTTCTGCCCTTTACTCCCGCGCTTCAAGACCGACGCCTTGCTTGCAGGGCGGATGGAGTTCTTTGTGGCGGGTCGTTCTTTGGTCTTCTTCGGGCTAGCTGCTTTCGCACGCTTGGGTTTGGCTTTTCGCGCCGTTTTCTGGGCCGGCCTTGGCGTTTCGGTGTTTATGGCTGTAATCGGCGCAATATCCAAGCCAAACAGTTCCGACAAGTCTTCGTCCGCGAGGACTTTTGTCGAGTCTGATCCTTTGTTCGCCAACGGGAGACCGGCGCCAGCCTTTGCGATCAATTCGTTCTCGTCAACTTCGTGCAACCTGAACAGGAGTTCAGGTTGCTTGTCGAGACGCGCGCCAATGCCGTAGAGCACTGCAGCGACGTGCTTGCACATATCGGCCCAGTCAGGGCAACTGCACGAAAGTTTGATTTCCCTTGGCGAGGGGAAGAGGCCCGTGTCCCGCTGGCAAATGCGCTCCATTACGCCTTTGGAGAAACGTCCCTGTAACAGCTCAACGAGAGAGTCGATTGCACCCGCGCAGGCCTCGCAAATGGATTTCCACCGCTCCTCTGTGACCGGAGTGACTTTGATTGTGACCTTGTAAATGTCCGAACCGCTGACCAGGGCTTTGATCTCACCCGCGGCAATTTGCAGATGGATAACTGACCCGTTGCGAGCATACGTTCGCCCGCGGGGCAGGCGATTTGCATAGTCACTGTAGCGTTCGAGATTATCGCACCAAGCCTTGCCCCAGAAAGTCTTGGCGATGATGCGGCCCTGAATGGTTATCGGTGAAACCGATATCCCTTTCTTACTGAGTTTCTCCACTTCGCGTGATGCTTGCAGTCGCCGCTCGGCCGCTGAGACATATGGTCTCCATCCCCAGTCCCAATACACGAATCACGCCTCCTTGAGCGCCGTTTTCAGATCAAGGGCCACCAACCTCAGTAACTCCCCGTTATTCATTTCCGTCAACAGCAAATCAGCCCCACCTTCCAGTAAGTCTTTCGAAAGTTGCCGCTTCGACTCGATCAACTCGTCGATCTTTTCTTCCACCGTACCCCTGCACACGAACTTGTGTACCAGCACATTCTTCGTCTGTCCAATGCGAAAAGCGCGATCTGTCGCCTGATTTTCGACTGCCGGATTCCACCACCGGTCGAAGTGAACGAGATGGGATGCCGCCGTAAGATTGAGGCCGGAGCCTCCGGCTTTCAGTGACAGCACGAAGAACGGCACTGTCTCGTCTTCCTGGAAACGACGCACAAGGTCCTTGCGCTTCTTCACCTCGGTCTCGCCGTGAAGAACCAGGCCGGGCCGGCCAAAGACCGATATTATCTAGGTAGTAACTGACGGGTAGGCGACAAACCGGGAGTTGAGCGACGCTAGGCCGTATACCGGTACAATAAGGTTACGGGCAAAACAGATCGGCGGCGACGAGCCTTAACTCGCTTGTCCACCCAAAAGCAACCTTGCTGCCTCGCCCGCCGACACAGACCGCTTTTCTTTGACCGCAACAGCACGAACCGCGGACAGCAGGATGGACGCTTGGTCAGCGTCCAGCTGAAGACCTTCGTTCGCCAGGACGTGGATGAGGCTTGCGCATCCGGAGTGTCTGCCTAAGACAATTTCCTCCGGGACGCGCCCGACCGCTGCAGCTGGATAGGGTTCGTAGGTTTTTCGGTTCTGCAGGACGCCGGCGCAATGTATTCCGGATTCGTGCTGGAAAATGGCGCGACCGGTCACGGGCTTATCTTCAGGGATGGACCGGCGAGAAGCCCCCGCCACAAGCTCACAGAGCGCAGCGAGACTGCGGGTATTAATTCCGGAATCGACGCGCGAGGAGCATCGAAGCGCCATCACAACCTGCTCCAGTGCGGCGTTGCCAGCGCGCTCGCCCAGTCCGTTGACGGTCACGCTGACGCAATCGGCGCCCGCCTCGATTGCGGTAATCGTATTCGCCGTTGCCATACCGAGATCGTTGTGACCGTGGAATTCCAGATGCAAACGGCTGCTCAGCTTTCGTAGTGCCTTGAAGCACTCGTAGGTTTGCAGTGGAGTCCACACGCCGACGGTATCGGCAATGCGGACGCGCTGGGCGCCATGCTGTTCTGCAAGTCCAACAAAGTCGTACAGGAATTGCGGCTCGGCACGGGAAGCATCCTGCGCGCCGACGGACACCCGATCGAACATCGTCCGGGCTTTGCTCACCACTTCGTCAAGCGCTCGGATCACCCATTCCGGCGTCTTGCCGATTGAACGCAATTGAATCGCCGAGACCGGAAACGCAATGTGAATAGAGTTCAAACCACATTCGCGAGCTTTCTCGATGTCTTCTTCGCGGACGCGGCACCATCCCGTGAGATGGCCCGGCAGGCCGAGCTCGACAAGTGCTCGTATGTCATTGCATTCCGCATCGCCCATGGCCGGGATGCCGCATTCGAGTTCAGGCACGCCCATATCCGCGAGCCCGTGAGCAATGGCGATCTTCTCTTCACGCGAGAAGACGACACCCGGAGCCTGTTCTCCGTCGCGCAGCGTGCTGTCGATAAGCCAGACTTTACGTTGCCTGTTCATAGACCCTCAATGCGATGCGGTTTCGACAGCTCTGGAGCGGTACGCGGTTGACACGTGAATCGCCCCGTTCGCATACGAACCCATGATCGTGGCTTCATGGCCGGCGAATGCGCCGACGCGCTCCTGCTCCCCCTGCAACGGATAAATGCCGTCCTGATCCACGAGCACGTACTTGGACCCCGACTGCATCCCGGCCAGAATACGAGCGTCATCCCCCGGGCGCAGGGCAACGTGATCTTGCACATGGGCCAGGCTATACACGATGCCGGTGAACATCTCCTGATTGGCCGCCATCGCAATCACCAGAACGGCGCCGAGGGTTACGATCAGCACGAAGGCAACATCCAAGGGTTCGCGTTTCTTTATCACTCATCCTCTGATTCAACAAAGTAGCCCGTCGGCAGCCTGACCTTCCTGCAATGCGTCGAGAATGCTGTCGATCTTTTCCTCGTTCACGGTGCCGTACCAATGGTTCTCCGGATAAACCACCATGATCGGTCCGTGCTCGCACAGGTTCAGACAGCCTGTGGTTGAGACCACAACGTCGCTCCATGTCGCGGTCCGACAATTCGCCTTGCAGGTACTGCAACAGCGACGTTGAATCTTTGCGATGACATACGCCCTTAGCTTCGCCGGCTACGCGAAAGCTAGCGCAAACGAAAATGTGATGGGCCGGTTTCTGCATTGGTATTCTCCTAGCGAATGATTGTGATGTCAGGCGCATCCGGTGCCGCTGCCCTGGCACTCGGACCCGCAGAACTTGAACGTCTTGCGCATTGCCGGGGGCACGTCGCCGGTGCGGAAACAGGCTGGCAAGTCCGTCGGAAATCAGCCCGCCCATTTCGATGATGTGAACGCCTTCGTGCTCCAGCACACGCTTGGGACTGTGCCCGATGCCGCTGACTACGAGCGCGCGGCAATCGCGCAGAGACTTCGCCATTTCAAACCAGCGGACGTTGCCTTGCCCAGGCTCCGGCGTCTCACGCTTTTCAACCAGGCGCACACCGTCCGGAGTATGGCCGTAGATCCACAACTGCCCGGCCTCGCCCAGGTGTTGGTTGACCAACATGCCTTCCATGCTGGCGACCGCGACGTAGGGCTTCTCCTGTCGCGTGTCGTCTGCCCCACTAGCGCAGGCGTTCATGATGTCGACCAATTCATCCGACTGCGGTGCGCCCAGCAGGCCGACAGCATCGGCGCGGCAGCGCGTGCAGTGTTGCATCTGTGGAATGTGCTGGGCGATCGTTGCGCGAATTTCTTTGATCGCAGCCGCGCCCAACTCCTCGAACTCCGCGAAGGGCGTGCCCGTCACCGGATACAGAGGAATGCAGTTCATGATGTCGGCCCCGTGCGCCGCCATCTCTTTAGCAACTTCCTCGACGTGCTCCTCATTGATGCCCGGCACCACGATGGTGTTGATCTTGACCGTGATTCCCTGTGCCTGTAACAGGCGGATCGCGCGCCGCTGCCGTTGCAACAAAACGCAAGCCGCCGAATCGCCACGATAAATTGTCTTACCGTCACGCACCCACGCGTAGATGTTCGCGCCGATCACCGGATCAACGGCGTTGACCGTCAGCGTGACGTGACTCACCTTGAGCCGCGCCAGGTCGTCCACGTAAGGAGCGACGTTCAGCCCATTGCTGGCGACGCAGAGCAGCATCTCGGGATAGTTCTTTCGCACCAGGCGCAGGGTTTCGAGCGTCTCTTCGGGACTGGCGAAGGGATCGCCCGGGCCGGCAATGCCGACGACCGCGATGTTCGGCACCTTCTCCACCGCGCGATCCAGATACGCCAGCGCCTGCTTGGGCGTCAGCACCGCGCTCGTCACGCCCGGCCGGCTTTCGTTCATGCAGTCGAACTTGCGGTCGCAGTAATTGCACTGGACGTTGCATTTGGGGGCGACCGGCAGATGTATGCGCGCGGTCTTGTGTCTCACGCCGGCGTTAAAGCACGGGTGTTTTGTCAAATCCAAAGCCATCGTTGCCCCCTTACATGTAGCTGTAGCCCACTGGCGAAGAGTCCTGTTTACGCTCAATCAGCGTGTTTACGATGCGATCGAAAAGCTGTTGCGCCCCGCGGTAGCCGAAGTGCAGAATGCGCTGGCCACCGATGCGGTCGTGAATCGGGAATCCGACGCGCACCAGCGGAATGCCGAGCTGTCGCGCCAGCGCCTGCCCCTTGCTGTTGCCGATCAGAATGTCCGGCCCCAGTGACGCTGCCTCTTCCGCAATTGACATGAAGTCTGCACCTTCGCGAACCACGATCTTTCCCGCAGCCTCCTGAGTGACCTCGGCGATCGCTTGCTGCGCAGCGCTCCGCTCTCTCCCCCAGAGGCGCAAAGCACAGGCACAATGCCGATTTCACTCAGGAACGCCGCAAGCCCGATGACCAGGTCTTCCTCGCCAAAGACGATGGCGCGTTTGCCGAAAACGTACTTGTGGCCGTCCACGTAGGAATCGATCAGGCGTCCGCGTTCGAGTTCGTGCCGTCGCGGAGTTGCGCGGCCCGCTAGGTTTTCTAAAACTTCAAAGAGCCGGTCCGTTTCGTTTACGCCGATGGGCAGACCCGAGGCTGTGACGGTTAACGCCGAACTTCTCTTTCAACAACGCCCCGCTGTTGCATTCTTGGCGATCGTTCGTCCGCACTCGATGGTTGCCCGAGCACTGGCCCGTGGAGCGAATCGCCGCCAGCGGCGTGCCCCCTTCGGGAATCTTGTGATACGTCGCCAACGCCGGGCCGTCGAGCGTCTCCGAATAATCCGGCAGCATGACGGACGGAGATATCGAAATCCTCGAAAACTTCCTTTAGATAGCGCAGGTCCGCCGGCGACGCCATGCCGGGGAAAATGTTGACGTGATCCTGGTGCGAGCCGCCCTCGGCCAATGCGCTCCACCACCGACCGCACAGCCGCATGAAATCCGTCCATGTGCGTGCCGCGATAGGCCGCAGTGGACATGTGTACGAGTTCGGGCGCAGCCGCTCCGCCCAGTGACTCGCGGTAATCGCGCAGTATCATGCCGACGTCTTCGCCGATTGTTTCGGGCAAGCACGTCGTGGCGATCCCGATCAGGCTCGGGTGATACTGCGCCGTGACATTCCGCAGGCCGATGCTGAGATTCTCTCCACCGCCGAACACCGCGCTTGCTTCGCTGAAATTCGAAGCGGCTATGTCCATCGGTTCTTTGAAATGACTGATAATGTAACGGCGCATGTACGTCGCGCAGCCTTGCGATCCGTGCAGAAAGGGCACGGCGCCTTCGATTCCCCGCAACGCCAGGCACGCGCCCAATGGAGAGCACAACTTGCAAGCGTTACGCGTCGAAACGTATTTGGGCCGCGGAGCGGTTAGGACTTTCAATTGAGCGTTCATGCCGGTCGCTCCTCTGCCATTGGGGCGCGGCGCTTGCGAGGCGTCAGCTTCCACACCGGGCTCATGATGCTGGAATACACCTCATTGGCAAAATTCAACATGCCGGCGAACCCAGCCAGCGCTTCCTTGCGTTCGTGGTTGTGATCGCAGAAACCCACACCCAGCTTGTAGGCAATAGGACGCTCTTTAACTCCGCCGATAAACAGATCGACTTCTTTCTCCTGCAGGAAACTCGCAAGTTCGAGCGGATTGGAGTCGTCCACGATGATGGTGCCTTCGTCGCAGAGCTCGCGCAGCTGTTCGTAATCTTCTTTGTTGCCGGTCTGCGAACCGACCAGCACGGTCTTGATTCCCAGCAGACGAAGCGCGCGCACCAGAGAAAACGCTTTGAATGCGCCGCCCACGTAGATCGCCGCCTTTCGGCCTTCGAGCGCCGTGCGGTACTCGATCAGCTTGGGCATGATGGCGTCGATCTCTTCCTTAACCAAAGCTCGCGTGCGCTCGATGATCTCGGGATCGTCGAAGAACTTAGCCACGTCGTAGAGCGCCTGCGCCATGTCCTCGATGCCGAAGTACGACACGCGCAAGAACGGAATCTTCCACTGCTCTTCGACGGACTTGGCCAGATGCATCATCGAGCCGGAACACTGTACGAGGTTGAGCGCGGCCCCATGCGCGCGCTGAACGTCGGGCACGCGGCCGTCGCCCGTGATGCAAGCCACGACTTCGACGCCCATCTTGCGGAAGTACTCGCGGATGATCCATATCTCGCCTGCGAGATTGAAGTCGCCCATAATGTTCACGCTGACCGGGCTGATGCCTTCGGTCGAGCCCGTTCCCATCAGTTTGAACAGCGCCTCGCAGGCGGCGCGGTACCCGTCTCTCTTCGTGCCTTTGAATCCTTCCGAATGGACCGGCAGAACAGGGATACCCTTCTCCTGACTCACCTGCTTGCAGATCGCCTCAACGTCGTCGCCGATGATGCCGACGATGCATGTTGCGTAGACAAACGCGGCGTTCGGTCTGTGAGCGTCGATCAATTCGCACAACGCCGCATACAACTTTTTCTCGCCGCCGTGAATGACTTCGATCTCGCGCAGGTCCGTCGAGAAACTGAGCCGGTGCAACTGCGGCCCCGACGAAAGAGCCCCGCGGATGTCCCACGTGTAAGCGGCGCAGCCAATCGGGCCATGAACAAGGTGAAGGGCGTCGGCGATTGGGTAGAGCACCACGCGCGAGCCGCAGAACACGCATGCGCGCTGGCTCACCGATCCCGCGAGGCTCTGCTTGCCGCACTCAAGATCAAACGGCTGCTCGCCCTTGCGATAGACTTGTCGCTCCCGCCCTTCCAGAATCTTGATCATGGCCCTCTCCCCGTGCCGCTGTCCTCCGTGCTACATCACCAACTCAAACGCGCTCCTCCGGAGACTCGCGATCCTGCTGGTCCATCAGCGCGCTCAGAATCTTTTCCATCAAGCGGATCGCGCCGCTGTACCCGACGGTCGGGAAATACGAATGTCCGACGCGGTCGAGAATCGGGAAGCCATGGCGCACAAACGGAAGGTTTTCGTCGCGCGCAATGTACTTGCCGTAGGTGTTGCCGATCAGCAGATCCACGCCCTCGTTCTTGATCCACTGATGGAGCAGGAACGCGTCGGCCTGTCCGCCTTTTTTGAACTTCGCTTCCGGAATCCCGTCGCCCAGCGCCTTCTTGATGCGCTTGTCGAATGACCTCGATGGTGTGCCAGTCACGATGTAAACCGGACGCATGTCGAGCGCGACGAGAAATTCGGTCAGCGACACGAGCTGGTCGGGATCGCCGAACAGCGCCACGCGCTTGCGGTAGAAGTACTGGTGCATGTCGGCCATCACGTCGACCAGGCGTCCGCGTTCTTCGTTGATGACGCTGGGCACCTTGGCCCCGGTCATCACGTGCAGAGCCTCGACGAAACGATCCGTCGCCAGCAGACCGATGGGAAGCTCGAGCATCTGGCGCTGCACGCCGCACTTTTCCTCGATCACGTTCGACGCGCGGGTCGAACCGGAGATTCCGAGTCCGAGCGTTCCCATGCTGTCGCCTGCGCTGCGGAGTTGCTCGATCTTCGTTCCGCCCTTGGGGTAGAAGCGGTGCTTGCCCGTCTGCGGCGCATCCATAACATTCGAGGTATCTGGAACCATTACCGTCTCGATGCCCATGCGGTGCGCGATGCACTTGAGTTCCCGCATGTCCGACGGCTCGACCCATCCGGGAATAATGTTTAACTGCTTCTTCTCTTCGTTGGTTGACTCGGCGAAGTACTCGGCAATCGACTTCGCCATGTTTGCGAATCCGGTGACGTGCGAACCGACGTAGCTCGGCGTGTTCGCGTACAGCACGTGCTTGCCTTCGGGAATCAATCCTTCGTCCTTCGCCTTGGAGATGATCTGCGTGAGATCGTCCCCAATCGTCTCCGAGAGGCACGTCGTGTGAACCGCGATGATGTCCGGGTTGTACACGGTGAACATGGTCTTGATGGCTAGTAGCAGGTTCGCCTGGCCGCCGAACACCGACGAGCCTTCGGTGAAGGAGCTTGTCCCGGCCATTACCGGTTCCTTGTAATGCCGGGTGAGCGTGCTGCGGTGATACGCGCAGCAGCCCTGCGAGCCATGGCTGTGGGGTAGACAATTGTGAACGCCAAGCGCGGCGTACATTGCACCGATCGGCTGGCAAGTCTTTGCCGGATTGATCGTGAGCGCGGAACGCTCGGCGATTTCGCCTGTAGTGTGTCGCAAAAGCATAGACTTCTCCTTCTTCCGGCGTAAGACCCGGATTCAAGTGAACTGGTCGGTTGTCCGTCGGCCTTAGTCGGCTGCGACTTCTGTAGGCTCGGGTGGCGTAGTCGGCTGTTGCCAGGGCGCTTGTACGAACGACCACACTTTCATGTTCACCATGCGGTCGATCTCGCGATAGAAATTGATTGCGCCCTTGAAGCCGGCATAAGGTCCGCCGTAGTCGTAGCTGTGCAACTGCTTGCAGGGAATGCCCATTTTCTGCACTGCGTACTTTTCCTTGACTCCGGCGCAGAAGATCGCGGGCTTGTAGATTTCCAGCAATCGCTCGGTTTCGTAATGGCTGATGTCATCGAGGATCAGCGTGCCCTCGTCCGTCTCGGGCATCATGCCGTTGTAGTCCATGAATTCAAGATTGCTGGCCGCCAGCTTCGCCATCTCTTCTTCGGACTTGCGGGCCTGGTAGCGCTCCTCGTCCCGCACCACGGTGAGTTCCTCGATGTTCTTGGTATCGGCATCCAGCTTGATTGTGGGCAGTACGCGCCGGCCTTCGTAATCGTCCCGATGACCGAACTCGTATCCCGCCGCAACCGTCTTCATGCCGATTTCGTTGAAGAGCATCTGGTAGTGATGCGCGCGCGAGCCGCCGACGAACAACATTGCCGTCTTGCCTGCGCAGCGCGCCCGGACTTCGTCGCGAACTTTCTGCACTCCCAGCAGTTCTTCTTCGATAACCTTTTCGACCTTGGCTTTCAGGCCGGCGTCTTCGAAGTACTCGGCGATCCTGCGTAATGACTTCGCCGTGCCCTCTGCCCCGATGAAGTTGATCTTCAGCCAGGGGATGCCGAACTTCTTCTCCATCATCTCGGCGACGTAGTTGATGGAGCGGTGACACATGACCGCGTTGAGGTCCGCCATGTGCGAGTTGGCGAAGCCGTTATAATCCGAGTTTCCGCTGAACGTCGAGATCAACGTGATTCCGCAGCGCTCCAGCAGATCCTCGATCACGAACGCATCGCCGCCGATGTTGTACTCGCCCAACACGTTGATCTTGAACTTCTCTGGCCGCGGCGTTTCGTCCGTGCCGATCACGTGCCTGAACAACTGATTGTTCGCGATGTGGTGTCCAGCCGACTGGCTGACGCCGCGATAGCCCTCGCAACTGAAGCCGAACACGTTGATGCCGAGTTTCTCCTTCATATCGCGGGCGACCGCGTGAACGTCGTCGCCGATCAGCCCAACCGGACAGGTCGAGAAGATGGCGATCGCTTTCGGCTTGAAGGTCGCGTAGGCTTCCTCGACTGCTGCCCTTAGTTTCTTCTCGCCGCCGAACACGATCTGCTCTTCCTGCATGTCCGTGCTAAGGCAATACGTGATGTAGTTCGCGTCCGACGCGGTTGGCGGACGTGTCTGGTTGCGCCGCGTGAGCCAACTGTAAAAGCCGCATCCGATCGGACCGTGCGTGATGGAGAGAATGTCGCGCGTCGGACCTATGACGACACCTTTGCATCCGGCGTACGTGCAGCCGCGCTGGGTGATGATGCCCGGCTGCGTGCGCACGTTTGCCTTAATCTCCGGGACCGTTCCGCCCGACCGATGCTCGTTCACCACGATCTGTTCGGATCTCTTCTTGCCTACTTTCTTCGGATATATCTTTACAAGTTCATCTTTGATCGAGTGCGGATTGTGCGGTTCCGATGACATTGGGGTCTCCTTGTTCTGAGTACGTCTTCTCGTAAGCTGGCGTCACTCCGGGCTGCATTCGCTTGGGAGGCATTTCCGAATGCAGCTCGGAAGGTCGCTTGCATCTTCGGCTAGTCGCCCGCAGCAGCCTGAAGATAAGCAGTCTGTGGCGCTGCGACCGGCGCTGGAGCCACATCGTCGGCCAACCCGAAGTCGATCAGCAGCTTTTCCAGAGCAGGCATGGCCAGCGGTTTAGGGATCACAAACATGTCGTTCTTGTCGATTGCCACCGACAGCTTGCGGTATTCATCGGCCTGCGTGCAGTCCGGTCTCCACTCGATTACGGTCTTGCGGTTGATCTCGGCGCGTTGTACGTCGTTGTTGCGTGGAACGAAATGGATCATCTGTGTTCCGAGCTGGCGGGCCAGTTCCTCGATCATCTCCCGCTCGTTGTCTACGTTGCGGCTGTTGCAGATCAGGCCGCCCAGGCGTACGCCGCCGGCGTTTGCGAATTTCACGATGCCCTTGCAGATGTTGTTGGCCGCGTACATGGCCATCATTTCGCCTGACACAACGATGTAAATTTCTTTAGCTTTGCCTTCGCGGATCGGCATGGCGAACCCGCCGCACACGACGTCACCGAGCACGTCATAGAAGACGTAGTCCAGATTCAAGTCTTCGTTGAAAGCGCCGAGCTGTTCCAGCAAGTTGATGGATGTGATAATGCCGCGTCCCGCGCATCCGACTCCCGGCTCCGGTCCGCCCGATTCCGTGCAGTACGTGCTACCAAAACCGGTTCGGCGGATTTCTTCCAGGTCCACCTCTCCGCCTTCTTCGCGCAGAGTGTCCAGCACCGTGCGCTGCGCCAAGCCGCCCAGCAGCAGGCGCGTCGAGTCGGCCTTCGGATCGCAGCCGACAACCATGACTTTCTTTCCAGCCTCCGCCAGCGCGGCTACCGTGTTCTGTGTGGTGGTAGATTTTCCGATCCCGCCCTTCCCGTAAATAGCTACTTTTCTCATGATGAACTCCGTCCTTTTCAAATAAGCTTGTGAAAACCATTTGTGCAGAAGGCCCGCGCGCACACGTGTGGTGTCCGTGTGACGGCGCAAAGTAGAGCGCTGTCAGAGTGGACCTTGAATGTACGATTTGCGATTTGCTCGAACGGGGAGCAGGACGCGCGATTCCAAATCACGCCAGGTATCAAGAGAGAGGAAGAACTGTCTTCCTTGCAGCTACGGGCTCGGGTCGGTGAGCCGTTGCCACTTTCTCGATGTGCTCACAGTAGCCGTAGCTTAGATTCAAGTCCAATCGAAAGTTTCTATGGGCACTATAGCCGCACGGGGCGCGATCAAAACGCATATGCGCCATAGAAAGTATTTATTGGACGGTAACCGCTTGCCGCCTTACTTTCGTGTACAACGTTGGATGAAGACAAGGTGATGGGACTTCATATGGGTAATCTAAATGTCACAAAACCCGGTTTAAGCCAGCTCGCGCTTCTGCATCGGACCAGCCGTGTCGTCAGCTTCGGGGTGGACCTCGATGAAATGCTCAGAGAATTGGTGGCCATCGCCGTTGAGGTTACTGATTGCGATGCATGCCTGGTTTACCTGCCTGATGCTGCGACCAACGAGATCGTGCTACGAGCATCACAATTGCCCCATGCAGCCGAGATTGGCAAGGTCCGTCTGAAAATGGGTGAGGGCGTAACAGGTTGGGTAGCGCAACACAGAAGCGTAGTCGCGCTCACGAACAAAGCCTCTGCCGATGATCGCTTCAAATCCTTTCCTACACTCGCGGAAGATACCTTTGAAGCATTTCTCTCCGTGCCCTTGATCAATGGCGGAGAAATCATCGGCGTCCTCAATGCACATCACAAAGAACCGCACTGTCACACTCCGGAAGAAATCGCGCTGATCAGCTTTGTAGGCGAGCAAATGGGCGCCGCAATAACCATGTCGCGCCTGGCTGATGAAAACGCCCGCCTGCTGGAAGAGGCGCTCGAAATGCGGCAGCAGCTTGAGACTCGCAAAGTCGTCGAGCGTGCCAAGGGAATTCTGCAGACGCGCTACAAACTTACCGAACAGGAGGCTTATCAGCGCCTTCGCAGCGAGAGTCGCCGCCTGCGCCGTCCGGTTCGCGAACTGGCCGAAGCCGTGCTCCTGGTGGAAGAACTGGGCCAGCCCGGACCGAAGTTGGTGGATGTGCAGTAATTCCCGGCTCGATCCATCCCCGGATTGGACGAGGCGTGCTACTCGCTAAGGACATGTTTTGGCCGTGGTTGTATTCGGGAGAGACTACAACCAGTCCGTCCGCAACGGTTCATCTTCTCTGAAAGGCACTTGGCCTTGATCCCTTCCCCTGGCATCGTCCGTTGGCAGTGGCAGGTCACGACATCAATCAACTCCGTTTTGCCCCCGCAAGAACAGTCCGCGGAGCAAGCCATGACACGTGGCTACAAGACTTTTTCACCGCGTGCATCCGTAACCGCAATGCTCGCTGCGGGTATCTCAAGGCGACTGTGCCAGTTCTCTCCCTTTGCGGCAAGCCCGGCATGGACGGATTCGTCCTGCTTCGTCGGCCGGGATAACGTGATTCAACACTAGCCCGTATACGAAAGATCTCGGGCTAACGGCGAAGTCGGGGAAGGACGCGACTAATGATCGGGTGAGGGATCAGGTGCATCGACTTGCCAAATGCAAGATCGCGATCTTCGATAAGTGTTAGCTGAACGGCAAGGGTGTCCGTCGCGAGGCGGAATCTGGAGGAAGCTGTAAGCAAAGCGCTGGTCTGACGAACAGGAAGCGGATAGATGTCGAGAGCAAGTGCGGATTTAGGACTTGCACCTCCAAGTGAGTGCGCCCTGCCGGGCGCACCAAAACGAAGCCCGCCGAACTTGGCGGACCCTTTGAATCAATGTTTATGCGGGTCAGGCGTTCATTCTGACGAAATATTTCACTTTTTTTGACGAATATTCCACTTATTCTGACGCCCTACAAGCCGCCGCCGCCCTTAGATATCCAGGTTCTTTACGTCCAGTGCGTTTTCCTCGATGAACTTCCGGCGTGACTCGACGTCTTCGCCCATCAGCGTGGTGAAGATGGTTTCGGTTTCCGCAATATCTTCGAGCTTCACCTGGAGCAGCGTGCGCTTTTCCGGGTCCATCGTGGTTTCCCAGAGTTGTTCGCTGCTCATTTCACCCAACCCTTTGTAGCGTTGGACCGTGAACTCCTTGCGTCCCTCATTGAGCACGTAGTCGAAGAGGTCGCGCAGGTTGGTCTTCTCCACCGGCTCCTGGTCCGCCTTGGTGCGGCGTGTGGTCGCCTTGGCGCCGGCCTTCTTTTCCGCCTTTTCAAGTTCGGCTTTTTCCGTATCGCTCAGATCTTCCTGAGTCTCTTTGGCGCTCTCGGCCGCTTCCTTGGTTTTGAACTCGATCACGTAAGGCGCGCTCAGACCCGGTGCAAGCTGCTCCATCACCTTGTATTTCTGAAGCATCTGCTTGTACTCGGGCGAGCTGGCAAGTTCCCAGTTCAAACGATGTTCGGCGCCCTGCGCGTTTACGAAGACGATTTCCCACATATCGTGTTCTTCGTCGAAGTGCGACGCAACCGAATGGAACTGCCGTTCCTTGCCGATCGCCTTCAGATCCTGCTCGAGCTGTCGAATCTTTGCCGGCGCGTTGTTCGCTGCGCCTTCGAAGTCAACTTTCTTCGAGAGATCCAGGCGCGGCAGCAGGTCGGTGACCTTGTCGTCGCGCAGCCGCTTCACCACCTTGTCGTAGAAGCCGAGATAGTCGTTCAACGCCGTGACAAATTTCGAGAGCTCGGATCCCTCGATCTTTGCCGCGCCCTCGCCGTAACGAATGACGATGCCGTCGCTCGCTCGCTTGACCATCACTTTCACGAACTCGCGTTCGTTCTTGATGTACTGGTGTGACTTGCCCTTCTTGATTCCGTAAAGTGGCGGTTGCGCGATGAACACGTTTCCGCGCTTGATCAACTCCTGCATGTGGCGGAAAAAGAATGTCAGCAGCAGCGTGCGGATGTGCGAACCGTCCACGTCGGCGTCCGTCATCAGTACGATCTTGTGGTAGCGCAACTTGGCGGCGTCGAAATCGTCTTTGCCAATGCCGGTGCCGAGCGCGGTGATCATGCACCGAATTTCCTCATGCCCCAGCATCTTGTCGTAGCGCGCCTTCTCGACGTTCAGGATTTTGCCCTTCAGCGGCAGGATCGCCTGAAACTTACGGTCGCGCCCCTGCTTGGCCGTGCCACCTGCGCTCTCGCCCTCGACCAGGAACAACTCGGCGCGTTCAGGCTGGCGCTCGGAGCAGTCGGCCAGTTTGCCCGGCAGGCCGCCGGAATCGAGTGCACCCTTGCGGCGCGTAAGATCGCGTGCCTTGCGGGCAGCTTCACGCGCGCGCGACGCCTCAATGGCCTTGTTGATAATCTTGCGCGCGACCGTGGAGTTCTGCTCGAAGAACGCGCCCAGACGTTCATTCACGAATGCCTGAACGATGCCGCTGATATCGGAATTCAGCTTGCCCTTCGTCTGACCTTCGAATTGTGGCTGCGGCAGCTTTACGCTGATGACTGCGACCAACCCTTCTCGAACGTCGTCGCCGCTCAGATTCTCATTATCGTTCTTGAAAAGACCAAGCTGTCTGCCGGCGAAGTTGATGGTTCGCGTCAACGACGTGCGGAAACCGCTGAGGTGCGTGCCGCCGTCAACCGTGTTGATGTTGTTGGCGAAGCTGAAAACGTTATCGCTGTAACCGTCGTTGTATTGCAGCGCGATTTCCATCACCACGCCGTCGCGGTCGGCCTCCATGTAGATCGGCTTGTCGTGCAGCACGTTCTTGCCGCGATTCAGGTGCTTGATGAACTCGGCGATGCCGCCGTTGTACTTGAACTCGGAATGTTTCGCCTCGCCTGTCTTCGCGTCCGCGGAGCGCTCGTCGGTCAGGGTGATGATCAGTCCCTTGTTGAGGAAGGCGAGTTCGCGCAACCGCTGGGCCAGCGTGTCGAAGTTGTACTCGCTGGCCGTGAAGATCGACGGATCGGGATGAAAATGAACTTTGGTTCCGCGCTTCTTGGTCGTGCCGGCCTTCTTCAATTTTGTAGTCGGCTCGCCACAGGAATATTCCTGTTCCCAAACGAAACCGTCGCGCCAGATTTCGAGCTCGAACACGTCGCTGAGCGCGTTGACGCAGCTTACGCCGACGCCATGCAGTCCGCCGGAAACTTTGTACGTGGAGGAATCGAACTTGCCGCCCGCGTGCAGCTTGGTCATTACGACCTGGCATGCAGGGACGCGTTCGCCGTCGAGATCCATTTCGTCCACGGGAATGCCGCGGCCATTGTCGATCACGGTGACCGAGTTGTCGAGATGAACGATGACGTCGATCTTGTCGGCGTATCCGGCCAGCGCCTCGTCAACGGAGTTGTCCACGACCTCATAGACGAGGTGGTGCAGTCCCATTTCCCCGGTCGAACCGATATACATGGCGGGGCGCTTACGCACGGCTTCCATGCCGCCAAGCACCTTGATTGATTCGGCAGTATAGCCGCTTCCATCGCCATTACCGGCTTCGTTTCCGTTGATGCCTTTGCCGTTCTTTCCGTCTTTGATTTCGGCGGTGATCTCTTTAGACGCCAATGTAACTCCGATCGTTGAACCTGCAAACGAGAAGAAAATCATGCACGACATACGCGGGAAGGGCCTGTTTACACGCGCTTCTCAATAACCTCAAGCTACTGAATATTCAATAACTTAGGCGTATTCGTGACTGGTACTATTCTAACACAGAATAGGTGCGAGATGAGCGTTCATCAGGGGTGCAAATGGCTTGTTTTCAGTGGGTTGCGGAGACCAAAAAACGATGCGTCCGGCATGCGGGATAAATACACATTTGCGGGTCCGGCAACGAGTATTGTAGAATCTTTTTCGGTCGGCAGTTCACCTAGGCGTCGCCGCCCCGCAAGGGGAGCTAAACCTGCCACACTTCTTTGATTGACTGACACTTATCCCGTGCCCAGTCGAAAGACGGCGACCATCGGCAATCCAGTCTGGATGCGGCACGTTGTGAGGATAAGCGATGTCCAGAACTTCTCTGCCTTTTTCTACCAGCGATGTTTCCGCCCTCGTGCGTTCACTCAACGGACAACTCTCCGTTTGTGATCACGCCCCCAGCCATGTCGAGCTCTTGAACATGCTCGTCCGCGCCGCAGGGTATCGAAACTACCAGCATTTTCGCGCGCAGGTCGTGGCACAGGATCGGCTTAACAGCCCCCAACCGGCGCCTGTAATGGTCGATCACGTTCAGACGCAGGCCCTCGCCAGGTACTTCGACGCCTCGGGACGCTTGCTTCGTTGGCCCAGCAAGTTCAGTCACCGCGAGCCCTGTCTATGGGTTCTCTGGTCTAGAATTCCCGCAAGGCGAGCGTTGACCGAACCACAGATCAATCAGCAGCTCGCGGCTCTTCATACGTTCCGCGACCCCGCTCTCTTGCGGAGGGAACTCAGCGATCACGGAATGGTGACGCGAACCGCCGACTGCCGCGAGTATCGTCGGGTCGAGAAAGAGCCTCCTCCCGAAGCTCTCGCATTGATCCGTCATTTGCGCACAAGTTTCGAGAAATAACTCGCGTCAGCCCACCGGCCCCCAACGTATCTGTCAGGAGAGAATTATGCCAAGCTCATTGAAGATTGATGCCCCATCAGTTATTTCACCTGCAATGAATCCTAACGGCGCGTGTCCGGCAGTTGTCGAGACCCAACGCGGAGCCATCGAGTACGCCACGTTTGGATCAGGACCGGCCGTGCTCGCGCTTCACGGCGCCATGGGCGGTTACGATCAGGGACTGATTCTTGCGCGCACGGTCTGCTCGCCGGAATTCCGCTTTGTAGCCGTCTCTCGCCCAGGATACCTCGGCACTCCGCTCTCTTCCGGACGCTCACCCGAAGCGCAGGCCGATCTCTGTGCTGCTCTGCTCGATTCGCTGAGCATCCCCAACGTTGCTGTCGTCGCTGTCTCCGGCGGCGGACCCACCGCTATCCAGTTCGCGCTGCGTCATCAGCAGAGGTGCCGGTGTTTGGTCATGGTCTCAGCCGCCAGCGCGAAGCTTGATGTTCGCCCGCCCCTGGCATGGTACGTCATGAAGCTGATGGCGCACATTCCGGGCGTTCCCGAGAAGCTGCGGCAGAAAGCCTTACAAGATCCTGAGCGCTCCCTCAGCCGGCCCTTCCCCGATCCGGCACAGCGAGCCCGTCTGTTGCGAGACCGCGAGGCGTTTGCGCTTCATGAGGCGGTGCAGATGTGCGTTATGACGCAAATGACGCGGCGGCTGCGCGGAACGGACAACGACATTGCCGTGACACGTAGCAACAGCTTCGGTCAGGTTCCTTTGGAAAAGATAGCGGTGCCAGTTCTGATCGTGCATGGCAAGAGCGATCGACTGGCCCCCTTTGCAAAAAACGCGCGAAGGCTGCTCGATCGCGTTCGCGGAGCGGAGCTACTTGCGATCGAAAGCGGCGAACATGGCTGCATCTTCACGCACCGCGACGAAGTACGAGCGCGAGTGACCGACTTTCTCGCGACTCACGCCACGACGCGCTGACGGTTCGGAGTTGCTTGTATGGATTGCCTGTGTAGTGACGGTTTCTAGCTGGCGTGGGGACGGGGCTCTGCCTCGTCCCGCCTCATCTAAACTACCTGGCCACAGTTGCCGAAGCCGCTTTTACCTTCTGTGCTTAAACGTAATCGCGCCCGAGCTCGTCGGACGGCTCGGTCCCGAAGCCTTGAAATCTTTCGGCGCTACGACAACATAGCGCTGGCTACCGAACCCTTGGCTCTCGGTTTTCAGGTCGGCCTCGTCGCGCAGCGCCAAGTGAACGATGCGGCGTTCCCGCGACGTCATCGGGGCGAACTCATACGGCATGTTAGTTTTGCGAACGCGTTCCGCCGCAACTCCGGCGGCAATCTTCAGCTCCTGCACTCGCGACTCGCGGTGCCCCATGCAGTCGAACACCACCGTTTCGTGCTCGTTCGGGGCGAGGCGCAGCATCTCCTGCGCAATCTGCTCGAAGGACCGCAGCAACTCGGCGCCATGCTCGAGCACCAGATCGCTGTCGGGACCGGAGATATCTACGAACAGCGCCGGGCGTTCCCAGTTGCGATCGTCGCGTGCCGGGGGATCGACCGTGATGCGGTACCGCAGGCGAAAACCACCGTTCGCGATGATGGACTTCAACAACGCATCAATCTGTTTGGCAGCAGCAACTTTGTCTGTAAGAGGCATATTGATCAGAACTCAGCAATCAGCTTACAACAGATGCTTTACAACAGATGCTTAGGGTGCCCCATCCTTCGCGAACGCGAAGGATGGGGTTTTTGACTTTAACTCGCCACTCGCCACTAACCACTATCTTTTTTTGACTTTAACTCGCCACTCGTCACTAACCACTAGCCACTATCTTTTCACTACTCCCTTTTGTTGCTGCTTGCGCGCGCGTTTCTCGGCCTCGGCCCGCATCTCCTGCCCAAGCGAAGTACGATTCATCACAAACTGCTGAATCACCGCAATCACCGTGCCGACGATCCAATACACGCCCAACCCGGCGGCCAGCCTGTAGCTGATCCAGCCCAGCATGACCGGCATGAAGAAATTCATCATCTTCTGCTGCGCCGGGTCCATGCCTGCGTTCGGCGTCATCTTCTGCATATAGAACGTCGAAACCACGATCAGCACTGGCAGAATGAAATACGGATCGGGCGCCGACAAATCCTTGATCCATAGCCAGTGTGCCTGGCGCAGCTCCGTCGCCACGCCCAGCATGGTGTAGAACGCGAACAGGAACGGCATCTGGATGATCATCGGCAGGCACCCGCCCACCGGATTCACTCCCTGCTCCTTGAACAGCGCCTGTATCTCGACGTTCATCTCCTGCCGTCGCGGATCGCGCATCGGATACTTCTCGTACTTCTTCTTGATCGAGTTGACCTGCGGCTGCACCTTCTGCATCTTCAGTGCCGACTTCATGCCGGTGATGCGCAGCGGCAGCAGCGCCAGATTAATGATCACCGTCAGAATGACGATCGACCAACCCCAATTCGGCGTGATATGCGCCTGTGTCCACTTCAGCCACAGGAACAGCGGCTTGGCGATGATCCCGAAGAACCCGAAATCGATCAGGCTGCCCAGATCGGGCGCAGTCACCTGCCCCGGCAGCGGCGACGCCTTGATCGCATCCAGCACATCCGTCGACTTCGGTCCGACGAACATTCGCGTACCGCTCGTGCCCGACTGACTACCCGCCGCGAGGCCCAGCACTTCGACCTTTACCGTATCTTTCGGGTCCGGCTTGTCCGCGTTCTTCGGAATCTCGATGCTGTTCCGGAACTGCACCGCTATCGACTGCTGCGGATCATCGGGCAAAAACACCGCGGCGAAATACTGGTTGAGCGCGCCGGCCCAATAGAACGGTCCGGGGACGGTGCGGCCATTGCCGATCTTCTCGCCCTTCTTGTCCGCCGTCAGGCGCACAACCTTTTCGGTGTTGGTCGGCAGGTAATCGATACGAGCGGCGGCGTACGCAAACGAAGTGATCTCGTCGCCGAATCCGGCAGGCCATGCCGGCAGCGCAGTCACGTTCTGACCGTTGCGCGTCACAGTGACGTTCGCCTTCACCACATAATCGGGGGCATTCTTCGCCGCTTGTCCACCCTGCGCCGATGCGTCATGTGCGTCGAACGTAAAGCTCTTGCTCACCGTAACGTCGCCATCCGAATACTCAAACGTGACTTTGCGCGCGTCCGTCGTGCTGCCATCGGTCACGACATACAGCACCGAATTCAGCTTGTTGCGCAACGCCTCGTCATAGGTGAACAGCGACAACGGATATCCGAACGTCTGCGATGCCGCTTGATTCACCAGGTCAAGCGGTTGTCCTTTGTCGTTCTTGTAATTCTTCAGCAGCCACGACTTGACCTGTCCGCCCTTGTTCGTGAACGTGATCTTATAGACGGGCGTCTCGACTACCGTCTCCCGCTCGGTCTCTGCAACTTTAGTCACCCCAGGCGCAGGAGCCTTCGGTTGGGCCGATAGTTGCGCCGCAGCGATAGGCGCGGACGCAGTCTGCTGCTGCTGTTGCTGTTGCTGCTGTTGACTCTCCGGCTGTTGGCTCTTCGGTCCGTACTTGGTCAGCAACGGCTGCGCAATAAGCAGGACTACAAAGGTAAGCGCGAAAACAAGGAGCAGACGTCGCTCCATGCCGGGTTCTTGATTCGGATTATGAAACTCGCTCAATTTAGCTCTCAGCGTTCAGCGGTCAGCGATCAGCTTAGGCCGAAGCGTTTAAAAATTGTCAGGACGCAGCCGTACTCAATCGTACTACCTATCGAAATCGTTAGCAGATTCACTTATCCCAAAGTATTTAGGTATTTAGTATGGGAACACGTTGCATATCACCGACGGCAATTTACGAAATACTTAAATACCTTAATACCGCCACGTTACCCCCTCAGCTTTGTCATCCCGAGCCGCGGGCGAGGGACCCCTATCACCACCACGATCTCTTCAATCCTAAACCGACAACCGCGAACCGTCCTTCACTACTTGATCAAGCCCGCCCTTCGCCAACGGATTGCAGCGCAGCACGCGCCACGCCGCCATCAGAAGTCCACGCACCACGCCGTAGCGCTCCACCGCTTCCATCGCATATTCCGAACACGTCGGCGTATATCGGCACGACGGCAAAAGCATCGGCGAGATGAATCGCTTGTACCCGCGAAGCGCGAATTGCACGATGGATTTCATGCCAGCTTGCCAGTGTGATTGTCTACTTCTCTGGTTGTGTGGGGACGGAGCTCTGCCCCGTTCTGTCTACCTGCATGGGGCTGTCCGTGTGCCCCATCCTGACTCAATTTCTTTTCCACCATCGCGAACGCCCGCTCAACTTCCGCAACCAGCTTGGTGAACTCCGCTTCCAGAACCAGTTTCTTCGGGTTGATCACCACGTCCACATCGGACGGAAGACGATCCAGATTGAACCTGACCGCCTCTCTCATGCGACGCCGAATGCGGTTGCGGACAACTGAATTGCCGAGCACCCGGCCCACGGTAAATCCCACACGAGGTCCCAGAACCCGGTCCTGTCCGTTGGATGAATCCTCTTCCCGCGCACGACGCAGAAAGAACACGGTCATGAGCCCGGAAAACTGGCGCTGGCCTCGCTTGTACACCTGATCGAACAACGCGTGCTTCAGCAGTTTGGCGGTTCGTGGAAATTGGTTGCCGGTTCGCGGCCACGTCTGCCGCGACTTCGATTCGTTGTTCTGCACGACGCTGCTCACTGCCCGGTACGTCCTTGTCGTGAACACGTCTAGGGCCGGGTTTCCGCTCGTCGTTGCGTCATCTTGCGCTCGAGCACCCGGCCCCGATGAATTGTCTCTCCCGCGACTAGTCGCGGTATCCCGCACTCACGGCGACGCGCTTGCGCCCCTTCGCGCGGCGGCGCGACAACACTGCGGCTCCGCTCTTCGTCTTCATGCGGCTTCGGAATCCGTGCGTCTTCGAGCGCGAACGCCGGTTAGGTTGAAATGTACGCTTAGGCATGGGAAAACTTGCTGCTCCTGATTCACAAATTGGCCCTACATAACTACTGAGGGAAAAAGGCCTTGGGTAAACTAAAAGTATAACCGAGCTTCGCCTTTGCGGCAAACGAGGAAAACAGTGGCGTCCACCGCTAGTCATCCAGAGCCCGCAGGGCGAAGGACCCATGCACTTCGCCTGCACCGCCGCCGCTGCCTACCTTCACCACCACAGCCCGCAGCGTGTCATCCCGAGCGCCAGCGAGGGACCTGCTTTTCGTCCGCACCGCCGCCGCTGCCTACCTTCACCACCACAGCCCGCAGCGTGTCATCCCGAAGCGCCAGCGAGGGACCTGCTTTTCGTCCGCACCGCCGCCGCTGCCTACCTTCACCACCACAGCCCGCAGCGTGTCATCCCGAAGCGCCAGCGAGGGACCTGCTTTTCGTCCGCACCGCCGCCGCTGCCTACCTTCACCACCACGGCCCGCAGCTTTGTCATCCC
This sequence comes from uncultured Acidobacteriota bacterium, assembly GCA_963777415.1. Lineage (GTDB taxonomy): Bacteria > Acidobacteriota > Terriglobia > Terriglobales > Acidobacteriaceae > JAEZPW01. The sequence continues at coordinate 725,439 of CAVZQL010000001.1, read as the reverse complement.
GAAGCGCCAGCGAGGGACCTGCTTTTCGTCCGCACCGCCGCCGCTGCCTACCTTCACCACCACAGCCCGCAGCGTGTCATCCCGAGCGCCAGCGAGGGACCTGCTTTTCGTCCGCACCGCCACTGCTGCCGACATCATTCGACATGTCAAGAGCCTCAACCTGCCTCAATTCCCGCAAACAACTGATTACACGCCAGATATAATTGTCTCCGCCCTGTCGGGTTTACCCCCTCTGAATTGATAAAATGGATACAGAGACCCCACGAAGAGCGCAAATGGGGGGCTGAACGCGCAAGTTCTTCGTTATCAGCGACTTACGGTCGGCTGATTTTAGCTGAAGTAGTAAGTCCTGTATTTGCCTTACTTACGATTTTTCACAAGGGGAGGGGGTACCGCCGAAGCGGTACCCAGCGAGACTAGGTGAGGGCAATCAGGCTCGATCCCGCCAGAGCTCACGTAGCTTGTGCGCCGCCAGCTTGGGCCGCCGGTCGCGCGTGAATACGCCCTTGTGGTTGAGCGCACCGGGCCGGTGAACCGCCTGAGCCGTTTTGAAGTCGCACAGGTTCCAGACGTGCTCGCCGACCATGTACGGTTTGGTTTTAAACAGGTTGTGGTAAAGGGCAATCATCTCTGCCTGATATTCCTCGGAGAACATCTCGGGCGGCTGAGCGTGATGGCCTGAAATCGCGTCGGCGCCAAATTCGGCGACAATGATTGGCTTCTTGAACACGGCGTGGATCTTGTCCAGTTCGGCGGACAAAACCGCGATGCCCTCGTCGGGACAGCCCGGCTCGGTGTACCAGCCGTTGTAACGGTTTACGCACAACACATCCATATACTCGAACGCTTCTTCCCACACTCCAGCGAGATTGACGAGCGTAACCGGTCGCGAATCGTCCTGCGACTTGGCGGTCTTGTAAAGCGTGTGGAAGAACTCCTTGGCTGCCGGACGCGTAGAGTGAGGCTCATTGGCCACGCTCCACATAATGACGCATGGATGGTTCCGGTCGCGCGCAATCAATTCGCGGATGTAGTGCTGGCACAGGTTGAGGCGGCGATCCAATCCGGCTTCGGCGAAGAACAGGCCAACCGCCGGAATCTCGTCGATGACGAGGATGCCAAGCTGGTCGGCAATATCCATCATCTGTTCGGAGTATGGATAATGAGACGTGCGGAAGGAATTCGCGCCCATCCAGCGCATGATCGAATAGTCCTTAATGATCAACGGCGCCATGTAGCCGCGTCCCGCCACCGGGAAGTCTTCGTGCCTGCCAAATCCCTTTAGGTAAACCGGCTTGCCGTTAATCAACAGGGCGTCGCTCCGGACCTCGATCGTGCGGATACCGACGTTCGAAGAATAGCGGTCGGTGACAGCGCCCGAACTTACCAGTTCGGTGTGCAGCCGGTACAGGTTTGGCTCGCCCGCCCCCAGAATGCGGCTTTCGGGACGACCAGTTCCACTTCTGCCTGGCCGCCTGCGATGGGCGCCTCGACCTTCACGTCGCTGCCATGCCCCTGCAGCGTGAATCGCGCCATGCCGGCCGCGCCCGGCGTTGTGTCCATATGAACGCGCACCCGGCCTTCGCTGCCATTGATCGTTGTCCGAATGCTCAGATCGGCGATGGCTTGCACAGGAGTCGAATACAACATAACTGGGCGATGGATGCCGGCGAACGGGAAGAAATCGAAGCTCGTATCCGGGAACTGTTTGTTTTGGAATGTATCTCGCGGATCAGGAGGAATGCCCCCCGGCGGCACCCGGTCAGGAGCCAGCGCGCAGTCCACGCGAACCACTAACAGATTGTTTTCCGGACGCACTTTGCCATTCACGTCGAACTCGAAAGGTAGGTGGCCCCCCTCATGCTTCCCCACCCGCACCCCATTGAGCCAGACCTCGGCAAGATAGTTTACGGAACCGAAGCGCAGCCGTAACCGCCGATTGGTGGCGAACCCGGCTGGCAAATCAAAGTGGGTCTGATACCAGGCAATCCCGCAGTAGTCGCGCAGATCTTCGAACTGATCGTTCCAACTGGCTGGAACCGCGATCGGGATAACTTGTTGCAAGCCGCCGAACCAGTTCTTTGCCACGCCCACGTCATCTGGATCGGTGCGGAAGTCCCAAAAGCCATCCAGAGAAATCACTTGGCGATAGGGGTTAGTCTGGGGATACAGCGCCAAACCGGCAGGGCCAGCGATATTGCTGGTTTCGACGGTCGTATTCTGTGCTATCCCAAGGTCTCCAGCCGCCACCAGCAGCGCTGCGGCCCCTGTCGCCTGCAAAAACTGACGGCGGTCGATACCCGTATCACTCATGATTGTTTCCTCCGTGCGTTCTGTGTCGCACATTACAAGGAAGAATCAAAGGCGCAAAGTGAATTAACGGTAATTCTCGTGAAGGCAGTGAGAAAAAGGGGCTAAGTCGGTGCACTGCCTAGAGTTATCTCGTTGATGGCGATGCGGAGTAAGGTGTTAATCGTGCCGGAGCTGTCGGGTCCAAACGTCTGTTGCTGGATCGCCACCACCCTTTCAAAAAGCTTTTCTGCTTGTTCGCGTACTTGCCATCCAGTTCGAGCATGCGCGCGACGTTTCGCGCTTGATCATCCCCGGTATTGTTCGTCGCTGACCTGTTCCATCCAGTCGACAACTTTTCCGTCGGACTTCTCCTGAATGGCGATGTGCGTCATGGCCGTGGCCGGCGCGGCTCCGTGCCAGTGCTTTTCGCCGGGCGAGATCCAGACCACATCACCGGGCCGGATCTCCTCGATAGGGCCGCCCCACCGTTGCACGCGGCCACATCCAGCCGTGACGATGAGGGTCTGACCAAGGGGGTGCGTATGCCATGCGGTCCGCGCGCCCGGTTCGAAGGTTACGCTGGCACCCTGAACAAGTGCCGGATCGGGTGCCTGAAAAAGCGGATCGATTCGTACCGTGCCGGTGAACCACTCAGACGGCCCCTTGACGGAAGGTTGCGAGCCAACTCTTTTGATGTCCATTTCTGAATTCCTTTAACTGCTGAGTTTTCTCTTGCCGCTTAGAGACCGGTCATCTTCTCCAGGCGCTCCGGGTAGCGAGCACCTTCTACCTTAATCTTCGACGCGGCGATATCGATGTCTCGCAGGTCGTCGGGCGTCAGTTGGATCGACACCGCTCCGATATTTTCTTCCAGGCGGTTTAGCTTCGTCGTGCCTGGGATCGGAACGATCCACGGCTTTTGGGCCAGCAGCCAGGCGAGTGCGATCTGAGCAGGAGTCGCTTTCTTGTGCTCCGCAATGCAGCCAAGCAGTTCGATCAAGGCCTGATTCGCCTTGAGAGCCTCCGGCGTGAAGCGAGGGAGAGTGCTGCGGAAGTCGGAGCTGTCAAACTTCGTGCCTTCGTTCATCGCCCCCGTCAGGAAGCCCTTGCCCAGAGGGCTGTACGGCACGAGACCAATCCCGAGTTCTTCGAGAGTCGGTATCACTTCCTTTTCGGGCGTTCTGGTCCACAGCGAATATTCGCTCTGCAGTGCGGTGATCGGCTGGACTGCGTGTGCGCGACGAATTGTCTTTACGCCTGCCTCGGAAAGTCCGAAGTGCTTGACCTTACCGGCTTGAATCAGTTCCTTCACGGCACCGGCGACGTCTTCGATAGGCACGTTCGGATCGACGCGATGCTGATACAAGAGATCGATAACATCGGTCCTGAGCCGCTTGAGCGAGCCTTCGACGGCTTCCTTAATGTGCTCCGGACGGCTATTCAGGCCGGGCGATCCTTTCATTCCGCGCGGATCGAAGTCAGGACTGACGTCGAACCCAAATTTGGTTGCGATCACCACTTGCCCGCGGAACGGAGCGAGGGCTTCGCCCACAAGCTCTTCGTTAGTGAACGGACCGTACACCTCGGCGGTGTCAAAGAACGTGATGCCGCGATCGATGGCGGCGTGGAGAAGATCGGTCATCTCCTTCTTATCTTTGGGCGGGCCGTAGGAAAAGCTCATTCCCATGCAGCCGAGTCCGATCGCCGATACTTCCAGTGGATTGCTCTTTCCAAGCTTGCGTTTTTGCATTACTTCTCCTTATAGATTCGAGGCCGGTTAAGACGCTGCCTTTGCACGCTGTTCTTCGCGCCAGCGAGCGGGTGGAATTCCTTCCCAGGTACGAAAGGCGCGAACGAAGGAGTTCGCGTCGTTGTATCCCAGGAGGTACGCGGCTTCATTCAGCTCCAGAACGGAGTTGTTGAGATACTGGCGGGCAAGCTGGTGACGAGCTTCTTCTAATACGCGCTGGAAGCTGGACCCTTCGTCTTGCAAACGCCGCTGAATAGTACGAGTGCTGATATGCAGCGCATCGGCGATGTCCTCGATGTTCGGACGCCGGCCGGTGAGCTTCTGCTGTATCGCTACGCGGACCCGCTCGATGAAGTTCTCGTCGCCGTTCTCCTGCTTCAGCTCTTCCTCAAACTGCGGTGCGAGCATCGCCAGAAGTTCGGCATTACGGGTAACGAACGGGCGCTCGGCATCGGCGGCACGAAACACGATGGCATTCTTGGTGGCCCCACACACCACCGGGCAGCCAAAGTGACGCTCAATGGTTTTTATGTGCGCGCGGGGCTGCACGAACTCAACTCGAACTGGCGACAGGCGCGTACCTGTGCCCAGCCGAGCGACCGAGAGCACCCAGGCAAAGCAGCATTCAATAAGCGCCGGAGGCTCGACCTCATCTGCCAGAAGCCAGCGGAACTGGATACTCCATTCTTCGTCATCCTTCTCTTGCAGAATCTCTTCCGGGCAGGTGAGTTGCTTGTAACGAGCCATCTGCTGTCACGGCGGCGCCAAAGTTCTCTGTCGAAAGAGCGGCAAGACTGATCGGGTGAAATCGTTCGATCTTAGTCTCCGTGCCAAGTTGGAGACCAATGGCCGGGTTGGTGCTGACCTCGCCTACAGCACGCCAGAGGGCAAAGAGTTCCTCCGTCGTGAGAAGCACGCGGGGTTGATCAATACATCCCTGGGAAAGCCCGGCCCTGCGCAGGACCGCAGAAGCTGGGACTCCCAGTTCTTCCAACTTCGAAAACATGCTGCCAGAGACGCGGAAATGCTTATTCATTGCTTTACTCAGACTTCAGAGAAGCCATGTCGATCGAGAAGCGGTACTTCACATCGGACTTGAGCAGTCTCTCGTAAGCTTCGTTGACCTTCTGGATCGGGATGACTTCGACATCGGCGGTGATGTTGTGCTGCCCGCAGAAGTCGAGCATCTCCTGGGTTTCGGGGATACCGCCGATCGGCGAGCCGGAGAGGCTGCGACGGCCCATGATCAGCCCGAACGCCGAAACCGCGAGAGGCTTTTCCGGCGCACCAACCAGCGTGATGTTGCCATCGCGGCGCAACAGATTGATGTATGCGCTGATGTCGTGATCGGCGGAGACAGCGTCGAGAATGAAGTCGAAGCTGCCGGCATGCTTCTGCATCTCGTCCGTATTCTTCGAGATGACGACTTCGTCTGCTCCCAGGCGGAGCGCATCTTCCTTCTTGCCGGGTGAAGTCGTAAAGACAACAACATGGGCTCCGAGCGCATGCGCAAACTTCACGCCCATGTGGCCCAGTCCGCCGAGTCCGACTACGCCAACCTTCTTGCCCTTGGTGACGCACCAGTGGCGCATGGGCGAGTACGTTGTGATCCCGGCACAAAGCAAAGGCGCGGCTCCGGCGAGGTTAAGGCCCGAGGGAACGCGCAGCACAAATCTCTCGTCAACGACGATGCTGTCGGAGTAGCCGCCGTAGGTGACGCCTCCCAGATGCTTGTCGGGAAAGTTGTACGTGAAGGTCGGGTTCGCGCAGAACTGCTCGAGTCCCGCCTGGCACTCGGGACAGGTGCGGTCCGAGTCCACCATGCAGCCGACCGCGGCGATGTCGCCGGATGTGAACTTCGTGACCGCGGAGCCAACTTTCGTGACGCGGCCGACGATTTCGTGGCCGGGGACGCAGGGGTAAACCGTGGGCATCACGCCGCTCCACTCATTGCGGACCTGGTGCAGATCGGAGTGACAGATGCCACAGTAGAGAATTTCAATCTGTACGTCTTGTTCGGTTGGTTCGCGCCGCGTGATCTTGGTGGAGGCCAGCGGCGATGTCGGACTGGCAGCGGAGTAAGCTTTTGCGTTGAACATATGTTTACTTTAGATGCTCGCCGAGCGTGTTCGATATGCACAACACGCCATTGTGTATGCAAAGCGCGCCAACCCATCCTTGAAGAAGTTGAAAATTAATCCGCGTCGTCAGCATCGAATTGGCATGAAACCAATCTTTGCTCTTGTTCCCCTGGCCCTGGCGATGATGGCATTCCCCGGCGGCAAGGCTGTCGGCGGCGACCTCGTTCCGGTGGTCGTGGAACTGTTCACCTCGGAGGGGTGCTCGAGCTGTCCTCCCGCAGATGCCTTACTGGCGTCTCTGAGCCAACAATCGTTTGATTCCGCCCAAATCATCGCTCTCGGCGAGCACGTGGACTATTGGAACCAACTGGGATGGAAGGACCGATTCTCTTCCCACGAGTACAGTAAACGTCAGGAAGAATATGCGAAGCGCTTCGGTCTCGATTCCGTGTACACCCCGCAAATGACGATCGATGGACGCGTGCAGTTTGTCGGCAACGACAAGGATGCAGCGAACAAGGCGATCGAAGCGGCGGCTAACTCACCCAAAACGGCCAATGTGAGTCTTCGCCGCGAAGGTGACGCGCTACAAATAACGGTTGAACACGCCGGCAGCGGCTCACCAATCGTTTTGTTAGCGATTACGGAAGACAATCTGACAACCCAAATACGAGCCGGTGAGAACGGCGGGCGTCAACTCACCCACCAGGCTGTAGTGAGATCCCTTCGCCCTCTCGGGACAATAACAGCCGGAGGGTTTAGCGCACGGGAAACGCTTCGGCTCGATCCCTCCTGGCAACCAGCTAATCTCAAAGCCGTTGTCTTCGTGCAGGATCAGAAGTCCGGTGCCATAGTTGGTGCAGCGAGCGAGCGGCTGGACTAGAAGAAGTACAGCGCGACGTGCTGAACGCCGCCGACGTCGCTAGAGATGTCAAGCCCCCTCAGCCTACAGAATCGTTCTAAGTATCTGATTGCACGGCAAATATAATCCATGCGCTTGTGTCGGGTTTCCCCGCCCGAATTGATAGAATGAAGGTAGATTGGAAACCATTCTAGGCGCTCAGAGCGTGGCGGCCCCGCGCTTTTAAGTCCTTTGTTTCTGTATATCGAGGTCTTAACTGGCCTGAAATCAGCCACATAGACTTGGCTTGCCGCATATCGACGTATTAAGTGGTCGATTATCAATAGTTTACGATTTTTAGCGATGGGGGAGGGAGGCAATGCGTGGCGGCCCTAGAGCTGTTAAGTCCTTGATTTTAATGGATCGAGGTCTTAACTGGCCTGAAATCAGCCACATAGACTCGGCTTGCCGCATATCGATGTATTAAGTGAGTGATTTATCAATAGTTTGCGAGTTTTATGATAGGGGAGGGTAACCCAGATGAGCTTGCCCCTGTTCGTCGAGCTACCCATCTCTCCGGCGAGCATGGAGTAGATGCGACCGGAAATGCCTGAGTCGCTCCCACCGGGATCACGCCGGCCAATTGCCTGATCGGCTTCGTCAATGAAAACATAGCAGCGGCCGAGCGCCTGCAGAAGACGGAATATCTTTCCCGGATTGCAGGTTGTCGCGACCAATTTGTCGCCGGCACGGATGATAGCCTTGCCATTCCCAAGTGCGTTTTGCTGGCCCACTCAAGCCCGTCTTTCGGGCTTGAGAACGGATTTGAGCAGTGACTTGCTGCCAATTGTGTACCCCCCGGTACAGCCGCGCAGTCTCCCTTATCCGCGGTGGACCGGCACGCACAACATAAATCAGGTGAAATTGTCCAAGTCGCTGTTGCAGCGAGCGCATCGATTACTTGTCCTCGACGCAGGCGAATCAGAAACAACGATCGAGAGAAGGAGAGAATGACCCATGGCTACAAAACCCCCGACCCACGAACAAGCACAACTCCACCTGCAAATCTACGAGATGCGCCGCGAGCCCCGGCTTCGTCAGGCGCGAGATTGGTTTTTCAAGGACTACTTTCCGGACACTCTGGACGAGGCCATGCGTATCGCCGCGCCCGGTACAGAAGCAGGGACCTTCGTCATGATGGTCTTCGGCTATTGGGAGCAAGCCTGTGCGTTTCTCAACTATGGACTCCTCCACGAGGACCTGTTCTTCGAGACCAGCGGCGAATTTTACGGAGTATGGGACCGCGTTAAACCAACGATCCAGCAAGCCCGTGAGCGGTTCGTAAATAAGCAGTTCCTCGCGCAGCTGGAAAAAGCTGCTCAACGCTATGAAGCCTGGATTGAAAGTCGTTCACCTGGTCATCTCGCTGCGATGCGCCAGTTTACGCAGCAGATGCGCACGCAAATGGGGAAGGCGGCGTGAAGTCCGACGCTTGGATTCATGACTTAAGAACGAGCCTGCGACGCAAGAGCGCAACCGTGGTCGCGCTAGCGGCGCAGGCTCAGAACTGCATTATTGAGCGGCTCTGCTGTCTCCACGATCAGGGCAGGAATTCCTGTTCTGCCCTGGACGATCGTTTCGGTGTATTGGGGGCAACGTGCATCTGTTCTGAAGCATCACTCTAAGTCTATTCAGAAAACCTAACACTCGGGTTGCGCGAGCCACTCGGCAACTCTTTTCTTCTCGCGAAGCACGTTAACCAGCAAAGGAGTTGAATGTCTCGCGACGCTGGCTTCCGATTTTCTAAAGACGACTCCTTACTTGTGCTTTACGTGGGCGACGCGAATTCTAATTTCCGGTTGCACAAACTCGCCTTGGAGCAGCGCGGCTATTCGATTACAACCGCAAGCAGCACGTCTCAAGCTTTGCAGCTCTTCTCGGTCACAGACTTTGACGTCGTGATAAGTGAATTTGTCGGCGAGGCGGCGGCCGAGATGGTGGCCGAGATGAAACGCCGCGATTCTCGCATACTGGTGATCGGCCTTTCGGCTGATCCTCGGCGAGGCGAAGGAACTTTCGATGCATGGGTGACCGATGACGATAGCCCATACCGGCTCTGGACGAAGATCGAAGCAATGGTAGGCGGCGGCCACCATAAGCGGTTCAAGACCGAAGACGCATTCCCAAGAAGCTTCGCCGGCGCGTCTAAGTCACTGGAACCTTTATTGAAAGTGATTGTCGGTGCGCCGGACATCCACTTGGTCCAGGTAACGGCGCGGCGGGCTGAGACTGCCGAAACAGAGCTCCGCGAATTCGAACAGGAGATGGCCGCCTGCCTGAACCAACCCCGATCTTCCGTCTTGTCCGGGGTAGCTGAAAGAATACGCCTGGCCTTTTGTGCCGATGGAGCCGCGATCGCTTTCCTGGCCCCGCAAGGGCTGTTGTGCGAAGCAAGCACGGGTGCCGCTCCTGCTGTCGGGGCGCGCTTGGCGTCTAACTCCCGGCTGACAAAAGAATGTGTCGAGGACGGTCGTATCGTGCTGTGCGATGACGCCGAGCATGACCCACGCATATCACCATTCTTGGCCAAGAGCTTGAAGTTTCGCTCGGCGGTAGCAGTGCCAATCGAGGGATGGTCTTCAATTGTCGGCGTGGTAGAGGTGTTCTCTTCGCGGACTTATGCGTTCGATGCAACTCACGTCGTCCGGCTCGCGCGTATTGCCCGCTTGCTCGTTCCCTTCGCGGCCGCTTTGCAGCATGAACAAACCGAAGAATCAGCGCCGGTGGCGACGAGCGGTTCCTTGGGGTGGCATGTATTTCAGTGGCCCTGGGTCGCGGCGGGTGCTGGACTGGCGCTCGTTGTGATGGCCCTTCTGTTCGCGACTCTGCGCGTTGATCACATGGCAACAAACCCCGAGACCGCTCTGAGGAAAATTCCCGGTGTCGGTGCTATTGCACCGAATTCACCCCAAAGTGTTCCTCGCGGCCCCGTGGTTGCGGCGGTACCACCGTTCTCGCGCACTGATACGTCGGGCATTCGCCGGGTAGGAAGAGCACGGGAGCAAACTAGCGAGACACCAGTCTCACGTCCTAAGCTAATACTCGTTCCGCCGCCAGCGCTCGCACCCTCGGTGGACACCACTCCGGCTCCGCCTGTCGTGGTCGAACATTCATCTCCGGGCGCGGCCTCCGTGGCGGACGCCGAATCAGGCAGCTCCGGCTTGGCGAAAAAGGCGGATAAGACAGAGATTGCCGCCGCGATTCGCCCAGAGCCGGAACCAGTAGGACTCGCCTCCCCCGACTTCGTTCTGGATCACACTCTCAGGGGTCACTCCAGTTGGGTGACTGGCGTTGCGTTTAGCGCAGAGGGAAATCGCCTCGCTTCAGCGAGCTGGGACCGGAGCGTGAAATTCTGGGATGTGCCCACTGGCCGGGAACTGGGCACCGTTGCCGGTGACGGTGAAAGGATCCAGGCGCTCACCTTCAGCCGCGACGGACACTGGCTCGCGGCAGAAAACTCCGACAACACCGTCACGCTTTGGAATGCCTACACAAGACAGGAAGCGCGCACTTTACCCGGCGACAAGCCGCCAACTCCCTACGGCAGCAATTGGGTCTATTCGATCGCTTTCAGCCCTGACGGACGCTGGCTTGCGTCCGCCGTGGACGACCGGACCGTCAGGCTTTGGGATGTCAAGACGGGTCGGGCAGTGCGTGATCTGTCTGGATCCAGGAGGTCGGTAATCTACATCGCTTTTAGCCCCGACGGGCGACTGCTGGCTTCTGGTAAGGACGACAAGACCATCAACATCTGGGATGTAGAAAGTGGGCGTGTCTTGCACACCCTGAGCGGCCACAAGAAGAACATCTATGCTGTGGCCTTCAGTCCCGACGGCCGATGGCTCGCCTCCGCAAGTGAAGATAAGAGCGTGAAACTCTGGGACGTCGCCACAGGCACCGAGCTTCGCGACCTCAAAGGACACCGCGCTCGCGTGACCACTCTCGCCTTCAGCCCCGACGGCCGATGGCTGGCTTCAGGCAGTTGGGACAAGACCGTCAGGATCTGGGACGCAGCTTCGGGGCGCGAACTCGAGACTCTTTCCGGGAACACTCACGATATCTACACAGTCGCTTTCGGTTCTCGCGGACGCTGGTTGGCCTCGGGCAGTGAAGACGGCATAGTCAAGCTCTGGCGGCTGAAAGGCCTCGCGCCCTCAGCTGATTAGACAGAGAGGAGGACAGGCATGGCAATCCACAATAACGACTCGATCTATTTCCCGACAAAGACCGTCCTCGCCGCGGCTTTGTTATGCATTGTCCTGGGTGGTGTAAACACAACTTACGCTCAGGCCATCAACTGGGAAGGTCAAACGGGTGTTTTCGTTACGCCACTGGCGTACACGGTTCCTTCGAAGGACGCCAGTTTCGGAAGACCCGTCGTGGCGTATCACTACCTTGATGGCGGAGAAGTCCTGGGCGGGTTCAACAATTTCTCGGTCACCATGGGAGCCTTTCGCCGCCTTGAATTTGGTTACACGCGGACGGTGCATCAGGAGGGCAGCACGCCTGGCCTGAGCAGTCTCTGGGGCAGTGGCTACAACGCCTTTCAGGCGAAATTCAATTTCTTACAGGAAAACGCTGCCAGGAAGCAGTGGCTACCTGCCCTGTCCATTGGATTTGTGGCGCGAACCCAGGTTCCCAACGTTGCGGGCGCCCTCAAAAACACAACCACGAACAATGCGGATTTCTACGCTGTCGCCACTAAGACCGTGACTAATATCCCCAAGCTTCCGCTGGTTCTTAGTTTTGGCTACAAAGAAACGAACGCATCCTTGCTCGGCATAGCCGGAAACGCGCCAGCCTATGTGGGACGTGCATTTGGCGCGTTTGCGTTTTCGTTCAAGGGACCGGCCAGCAGCACGCTCATGCTGGCTTCCGAGTTCGCGCAACAACCCCGCAACATCGAGGGGTTGCCCGGAGCGGTCGTGCCAACGACGATTACCTACGCGATTCGCATCGTTCCGGCGGGTATGTCCCCTTCGCAACACCATGGCTGGGGAGAAGAATCGCCAAGACTCAGCATCGATCTTGGCGTGGCACAAGCTGCCGGTGAGATCCTGCCCGGCGTTAATCTCCACGCGCGGCACCAGTTCGCGCTGGGTATTTCGTATGGTTTCTAGGGCAGCACCCGGTTCCACGCCGCTACGAAACTCGTTGTGAATGCGTATTCTGGCCAATCGGAGAACGATTGCAGCTTAATCACCCAAGCTGTTAGGTTCTCTTCATGGATTCGGTTTTTCTCGCACCTATCCTGACTCCACACGGCCGTCTGTCGCTAGTGCATGACGAAGAGGCCTTGGCGCTTGGCTCCGATTTGGCTCACCGCCTGGGGGACGCATTCGCACGGGGATCGGGCCATGGTCTTCTTCACCTCGGCGCGACTGAGGTGGGGACAGCGCTGCCGCCTGCCTTTTCGTATTGGCGGGATTTCGCCGCGAAATACGTGACCATTCTTTGCTCTCAGCCGGACGCCGAAGCTGCGCGTCAACATGTGCACGTTCCACCGCCACCCGAGTCAGAGCTGGAATTGTTTGCCGTCGCTGCGCCTGCCATGACTGGCGCGGAATATCTGACCGCAGCCGTTCTCCATGATCTCTGGCAAGAACTCGATCGAGCATTCGCTTTGGAACTGGCCGAGTCGCAATGCGGGGTTCAGGAGTTCCTTAAACGGCGTAACCCGGCCTGGAACCTGGTGGGACGCGTGTATTTCAATCTGGCCGAGAACCGCAAGGACGAGCAGGCGCCATTTGCTTTTCTCGCAACGTACACGACCCGGCTTTCGTCGCACGCCAAGGCCCAGCATGTTCCGCTTGGGCAAGCGCTTCGCGAGTACGCAGGCGAAGCAAACAAGGCCCACCTTCTGTCTTTGCTCCTTCCCGTGCAGCGTGCAGCGGAAATCTGTCCCTGGCTGAGGGCCATGGTGGACGCAGGCGAGATATTTCACCCGTTGCGCTGGACGCCCAAGGAGGCCGTGCAGTTTTTGAGAGACGTGCCGCAGGTGGAGAGTTCCGGCGTCATTGTGCGGATGCCGGCGGCGTGGCGAGCCAATCGTCCCCCGCGTCCAGTTGTGGCGGCCAAGCTCGGTGGGAAGAAGCCGGCGGGTTTGGGCAAGGACGCGCTACTCGATTTCCGGGTCGAAGTCACGCTTGCTGGCGAGCCCTTGACGGATGCCGAAATTCGCGAACTGCTCGCGGGGTCCGAGGGGCTGGCATTATTGCGTGGGCAGTGGGTCGAGGTTGACCGCGATCGGCTGAGCCGCATGATTGCGCGATTCGGTGAAGTGCAGCGTGCTGCCGAGGAGACCGGACTCAGTTTCGGGGAAGCGATGCGAATGCTTGCCGGCACCGATGTCGGCGGTAATGGAGCGTCCGCCAGCGCCGATTCTGAGTGGTCCCAAGTGGTGGCGGGCCAGTGGCTTGCGGAAACGCTGCAAGGGCTGCGCCATCCTGACGGGTTGGCCTGCGTCGACCCTGGCGATGCGCTGAACGGTACACTGCGGCCGTATCAACAGGTGGGCGTGCGCTGGCTGTATCTGCTCGCTAACCTTGGACTCGGCGCTTGCCTGGCCGACGATATGGGACTCGGCAAAACGATTCAAGTGCTGTCACTAATGCTCGTGCTTAAGAGCCAGACGGATAGCAAGCGCGGGCCAAGCCTGCTTGTTGCGCCCGCATCGCTGCTGGCGAACTGGGCATCTGAGCTCGAACGCTTCACACCCGGCCTGAAGGCAATCATCGCTCATCCATCCGAGATGACCACGTCGGAACTCAAAGCAATGCCGCGGGAGCGACTGCAGGACGTGGATCTTGTGATCACTAGTTATGGCTCGCTGCTCCGGATTCCATGGATTGCGGATACCTCATGGCAGCTGGTGATTCTTGACGAAGCCCAGGCCATCAAGAACCCGGATGCCAAGCAGACCCGCGCGGCGAAAAGTTTAAAGGCGCAAGCCAGGTTCGCCCTTACCGGTACGCCCATCGAGAACCGGCTGGGAGATCTGTGGTCGATTTTCGATTTCATTAACCCGGGGCTGCTCGGATCTGCAAACGAGTTCGCGAAATACACCAAGCGTCTCCCGGACAAGCGCCATAACCCGTACGGTCCGCTGCGCGAACTCGTGCGCCCTTACATTCTGCGGCGGCTGAAGACCGACAAAACGGTAATCGCCGATCTGCCGGACAAAACCGAGCTCAAGGCTTTCTGCCAGCTCAGCCGTAAACAAGCCGCGCTGTATGAACAGGCGGTAAACGAGTTGGCGGAACAACTCGCAAGCGCCGAAGGCATCCGGCGCAAGGGCTTGGTACTGTCGTTCTTAATGCGCTTCAAGCAGATTTGCAATCACCCCTCGCAGTGGCTCGGCGACGGCGCATGGAGCGAGCAAGACAGCGGCAAGTGGGCGCGCTTGCGCGACATCGCCGAGGTGATCGCCGCCAAGCAGGAGAAGGTGCTCGTGTTCACCCAGTTCCGCGAGACGACCGCGCCGCTTGCGGATTTCCTCGGATCAGTGTTTGCCCGCCCCGGTCTGGTTCTCCACGGCGAGACCGAGGTGAAGAAACGCAAGGACTTGGTGCGGCGTTTCCAGGAAGACGAAGCGGTCCCTTTTTTCGTGCTGTCACTCAAAGCCGGAGGCTCTGGGCTCAACCTTACGGCAGCGTCCCATGTCGTACACTTCGATCGATGGTGGAATCCGTCAGTTGAAAATCAGGCGACGGACCGTGCTTTTCGCATTGGACAAACCAAGAACGTGCTGGTACACAAGTTCGTATGCCGGGGAACCGTGGAAGAGAAAATTGACGAGTTGATAGACTCGAAGCGGCGACTTTCGAACGACCTACTAGAAGGCGGCGCTGACCTGTTACTGACGGAAATGAAGGACGAAGAGTTGCTCAGGCTGGTTGCGCTTGATCTGAAGACTGCGCTCAAGGAGGCCTAATTCGTGTATTGGAACTTTGGATGGAGACCTTACGTTTCCGCATCGGAGCGGCGGCTGCAAGCGCTACGCGAGGTGGAAAAACTCAGGAAGAATGGTCACCCCGTCTCCCCCGTTATTGTTGAAGGCCGCATCATCGCCAAGACCTTCTGGGGCAAAGCCTGGTGCGACAATCTCGAACGCTACAGTGACTATGAAAACCGACTGCCGCGTGGACGAACATACGCTCGCAACGGGTCGGTGATCGATCTGCAGATTGCCGGCGGCGAGGTTAGAGCTCTGGTCAGCGGGTCGGACATTTACAAAATCACGGTGAAAGTCACCCCGGTAACGAAGGCTCGCTGGAAATCCATTTGCGAAGACTGCGCGGGCGCGATTGATTCTCTCGTCGAGTTATTGCAGGGACGCTTCTCCAAAGCCGTCATGGAACGCATCTGTCAGCAGTCGACAGGTCTTTTCCCTTCGCCAAAGGAGATCAATCTGTCGTGCAGTTGCCCAGACTGGGCGGATATGTGCAAGCACGTAGCCGCAGTGCTCTACGGCATCGGCGCACGGCTCGACAAGCAACCAGAACTCCTCTTCCGACTTCATCAAGTCGACGAGAACGAACTGATCGCAAATGCCGGTGCCGCCCTTCCACTGTCAAAGAAAGGACCGGACACTGCAAAGGTCCTGGGCGGCGAAGATCTGTCCGAACTGTTCGGTCTGGACATGGCCGCAAGCACGGCTGCAAATATCGAATTGCCGAACAAAAGCGCCGCCAAACGGCCCACAGCCACAGCTAAGCGCGCAAAGTCGGCCGCTGCGAAGAAAACGAAAGCGCCGCGCTCTGCGGCAAGGAAAGTGACGAGTCGGCCTGCGGAAAGTGTGAAACGGATCACGAAGAAGAAAAAGAATGCCGCAAGCATTAAGTCGAGCAAGAGGAGAAAAAGCATCCCTGGCATTCAGAAGTGATGGAGGTGGTTTCGTGACGAACTTGGACTAGACGCATGACCAGAAACGCAAAAGAGGAGCGTCGATTCGCTCCTTTAACTGGAAGCTGAAAACTGGTCTTAGACTCTTCCGGCGCCCACGGCCATCTTCTTCACCATTGCCAGCACGAGTTTGCGGTCACTGTCGTTCAGGCCCGACGAATACCGCCGCATCTGGGTCAGGAACCGCACTTCGTCCTCGCTTAATTGCGGCACGGCCTTGTTGCCTTCAACGTTACCGTTTCCGTCGGTAAAAAAGTGCGCCAATGGAACGTCCATCGCCGAGGCGATCTTGGCGAGCGTGTCCAGCGACGGGATGGTGTGGCCATTTTCTACGCGCGAAAGGTAGCAGCGCAGCAATCCTGTGCGCTTCTCGATGTCGCCCTGCGACATGCCCTTTTGCAAACGGAAATTACGGATGGTTTCGCCGATATTCATGTAGGGAAAACCGAATAAAATTTCTCTCCCGGGGGTGATTGCATAGTAACCAGAGTAGAACGTGGTTGCAAGCACAATTTTTGTCTAATTTCTAAACCTTAGTCTTTGTCGGACGTAACCTCGACGGTGCTGCAATTGTAAAAGCGGGTTTTTCCGCGGACTTTAGGAAAGCTTTGGTTCGAAGCTCTACCCGATGTCAACGGGGGCTGCGGATACGTATGTTGTCAGCGTCGGCACCCGGTGGTCATCCAGTTCAATATCTCCATCCTCGTCGTCATGGGTGGCCGGATGTTTTGCCCGCGCCGCCCCCTTTTTCAGATGTGTATCCAAAAACTTGACCGTCGTCTCCCACGCGTTCGACGCGTCCTGCTGCCGGTAGCCCTCCTTATTGATCGGGTTCTCAAAGCCGTGCCCGGCGTCCGGATAAATCACCACGTCGATTTTCTTTCCGAACTTCTTCATCTGCTGCTCGAACTTGCGCACGTCCTCCACTGGGATTCCCCGGTCCTGCCCCCCAAAAATGCCCAGTATCGACGCATTGATCTTCTTCAACTCGGCAGGTTCGGTCGCCAGATGCCCGTAGTTGATCACGGCCGCCGCCAGCGTAGGCTCGAGCAGCGCCATATCCATCGCATACCCGCCGCCCATGCACCACCCGATCACGCCGATGTGCTTCGCATCCACATCCCGGCGCGATTTCAAGTAGTCGAACGCGGCCGCCAGGTCACGTTTTGCCCTGTCTTCCGGGACGCCCCGCATCAACTCGTGCGCCTCTCCCGGATCGCCGGCCACCTTGCCGCGGTACAGGTCAATCGCCAGCGTGAGATATCCCTGGTCCGCCAGCTTCGAGGACTGTTCCTTCACCCAGTCGTTCAGGCCCCACCATTCGTGAACCGTCACTAGCGCGGGAAAGGGTCCGGTTCCTCCCGGCGTGTAAAGCATCGCGTTTACCGTGTCGTCTCCGCTGCGATACGAGACCTGCCTGCCTTCAGCCGCAAAACAGGAAACCGCGATCAGTGTAGTTATTGTGACCAGAAGGGCAGCGCGCATGGTTCGGCCTCCAACCGTCTCTTATTCGAGCAACGAACCTGTGCACAAGATGCCCCGAAAAGCCGCGGCCACAAACCTTCACCCTAATTACGTAAAAGTGCGACTCTGAACGGGCATCCGCCTGTCCAAAAGTCGCACTTGAAAAGCCTTGTTAGCCTTCGCTTACTTCTTTCCCTTGATGCTGACCAGCGAGACATCGAAGATCAGAGTCGCATCGGGCGGAATCAACCCGCCTGCGGCGCCGTCCGCACCGTAGGCCAGCTTGGCCGGGATCTTCAGCTTGCGTTTTCCGCCAACTTTCATTCCGGCAACGCCCTGGTCCCAGCCTCTGATGACGTCTCCGTTCCCAAGCACGAAATCAAACGGCTTCGGGTTCGGACCGCGCAGTGAGCTGTCGAACATCTTCCCGTTTACCAGCCAGCCGGTGTAGTGGACGTACACCTTATCCTTCTTCACGGCCTCGGGACCCGTTCCCACGGTGATGTCCCAGTATTCCAACCCGGTCGGCGTCTTTGTGGAGTCGCCTTTTACCGGCGCACCCGGCAACGATTTAGCCGTGCTAACCTTCGTTTGCGCCACCACAACCATTGCCGCCATCATCATCAACAATGCCATCACCACCAAACGTTTCGCCATGAACTCCGCTCCTTCGCTCTCAAGATTTTGAATTTCAAATCGTCACTCACCAATTCACTAACTCGTCACTGCATTACCGCGTCAGCGCGACCACTTCGATCTCCACCAGCACATCTTTCGGCAGCCTTGCCACTTCAACCGTTGACCGCGCCGGCGGCGTCTCGGTAAAGAACCTGGAATACACTTCGTTCATGGCGGCGAAGTCGGTCATGTTTTTCAGGAACACGGTCGTCTTCACCACGTCTTGCAATCCGGATCCGGCTGCCTTCAGCAACTCGGTGACGTTCGTCAGCACCCGTTCGGTCTGCCCTGCGATGCTGTCCGAAATCACTGTCCCGGTCGCCGGATCAATCGGGATCTGGCCCGAAGCAAAAACAAATCCGTTTGCCTTGATCGCCTGCGAATACGGCCCAATTGCCGCCGGCGCAAGTTTCGTCGCGATTGTTTCCTTCATTTGCTTTTCCTTGATCCAAGAATCTTCCATCCGAAGAGTCTTCTATCCCAAAAATCACGGAAAGCAAAATTGTACTCCGCGCCACTTTCACTACCGCTCGCGACCTGCCACTCCGCTCGTTATGCTACATTTTGCTCCATGCGCAAGGTCCTGGCGTTTACAAGCGTTGTTCTGATCGTTGTTCTGCTGCATTCTGCCTGGCTCTTTTATTCCCGATGGAGTCAGGATCGTGCTGCCCACAGGCGCGCTTTGGAACAGCACAGTGAATCAGTTAACTTCTCGGTTACCTCCCCTGTCACAAAAAAAACGCAAGTTATTGATAATTAGCGACTTAGGAAGTCGATACCCGATGCTCGAAGTCTAAGTGGCTGATTTTACGGCAGTTAAGAACTCGATATACAGAAACAAAGGACTTAGCTGCGAGCAGCGATCAGCGGTCAGCGGTCAGTGCTCAGAAAAAGCATAACGGCAATTCGGGAGAGTCGAACATCGGGCGGGGAAAATTTCTAGATTCAGAACAAGATTGGAAGGATGATGCCTTTGGGCGTTAGCTTTTAGAAATTGGGGAGAGGCCCACCCTTGCGTCCGCAAGATTCAGAACAAATGGAAAGGGGAAGCGCGCCCAACGTGGCTCTTAGACATACCGTTTTCTTCTTTAAATCCTACGTCTTTTCTTCGGTGATTCAGCCAGCATCCGATCATGCCGAATTGTCCCTTGTCAGCTTCAACCTCAGCGTGTATCTTACCCGGAAAGCTAAGTAGTTAGCTATAACTAAACTTTCGCACTTGACGCCTGGTTTAGTTATAGCTAAACTTAACGTTGTGAAGCTGTGCTGTCCACTTTACGATGATTACATTCAGCCCAGTACCGGGATTGTCTCGTTCTACATGGAGGGGCATCGGTTTCTTAGAAGGAAATGCGCAACTAAACGCCAACGAAGCGTTTTGTTCCTTCCAGATGACGGAGAAGAACAGGGTGCGAGCTTACATGGATGAATGGATCGCGGGAAAGAATGGGCCAAAGACTCGTTTTCACGGCTTCGACGTAGCAGATTATAGGGATTGTTTCGTTTTCAAGGATCGTCAGAAACGCGTGCATCAGCGGTTGTATGGATTTTTGTGTCATCCCGATCCGAACAACCCTCGTTTTCAACTTTGTGTTTTATGCATCCACGCGACCAAGACAGAACGTGAGACGGACAAATCAGAGCTTGATCGAGTGAATCAATGGCGCGTTAACGGGGCCGCAAGAGAAGCAATAGCAGCAATATATCGGGACTATCAAAAGGGAGGAATCCGACAATGCAGAACCTGAGCCATCAGCATTGGACCGCCGAAAGTGACGATGCTTTTGTTTCTAGCATTGCGACTGGCTTCTTTGGACAAATCGAGTCCAAGCTTGAAGAGGGACCGGTCACACAGCAGGAGTTTGCTACACGACTGGGGAGAACACCCGGACGTGTTTCTCAGATTCTAAATAATCCCGGAAATTCGACAATTAAGAAAATGGTTCGCTGTGCGCGAGCTCTCGGCTTGAAGGTTGCGATTATTGCGTATGACGACAATGATCCGGGCAATGCCAATGGCCCCATTACGCCCGATGTGTTCAATATTTGTTGGGAGAGAAGCGCAAAACCTCGTGACCTATTTTCGCTGGCTGAGAGCGCCTATCGCTATTCATTCATGGTCGGAGCGATACAGCCGACACAGCCGGCTCATTTTCCAACACGCGAGCCCCGACGTCAAAAGAAGTACTCCGTGAAGGAGCAATCGCAAAGCATACCACTTATCCCCCAGACAATAGGACAACCATATGAGCGATACATCTAAGAAAACGCAGGGACGCCATACCGAAGAAGCGACAAATGCAGGGGTGCCGCTAAAATTCGTTCGCGTGCCCAATTTTCAAGTTCTCTATACAAACTTTGTCCAGTCTTCAGTTACGCCGTTTGATATTGCGCTCCTGATCGGGCAGTCGACCGGATTCGACGGACAGCAAAGATTGGTTGTAGAGCACCACGCGCGACTTATTATGTCTCCGCTTGAGGCAAAGATTGTAAATAAGATATTGGAGGGAGCCATCGCCCAATACGAAGGAATCCATGGTCGGATTCCCGAACCACCAGATATCGGTCTTGCATCGTCACCAATGGCACCTGGCGATAACCCGGACGATGTTGCCGGGGTGGATGAATAACACAACAAACCCGATTCGTCTTGTCTCTGGCTGAGCAGGGCGTACCGGGATTTGGTTGTGGCGGGTGTATCAGGGTGCGTAACGGGTGCCGGTACCGATATCGGCCACAAAGTCTCGAGCTTTGACGTGCTCGTGGCAGGGGAAGCAGGTTTTGTGCACCGCCTCGTCGGCAGGTTTGCCGTCTTTGAATTGAGCGAACCCCCAGCCGCCTGTCCGAGGAGAGGCCCACCCTTGCTTCCGCAAGGATGGGGCACCCGCAATCCTAACCGACAGGGAGGCTCGGCCACTCTGCATCGCGTTTCCGACACCGAGCTCCGTATTACCGACAAGGAGAGCGCCCTTACGCTCACCGTCCGCGCCAACCTCGAGGGCCACACCATCCACTACGACTACAGTTCGAACAACTCGCGCGTTGCCTCGCCCGAAGGAGGCATCCTCTCCATCCGCCGGTCCCGCTGGGGGCGGCCCGAACTCTACTCCGCCGACCAGCTCATTTACGGCGACGGCTCACGACGAGTCCTGCTGGAGCCGATTATATGTTCCCGCCGGAAGCGGCATAAGAAACGGACAAACGAAAAATCGGAAAATCGCGAAAACGCGAAGACGAAAATCGAGGACCGAGCACTGCACAGAGAACCTCCCCGGCGCGGGCGAGCTTTGCAAGTTGACCTCTCTGAAGTCGATTTATTTCAAAGATAGAGCATCGGGCGCGGGCAACGCTGTTACGACGGCGTGAATCGCAACGACAATCCCTGCTATCTAGCGTTACGGCTTGCGAGGCACAAAGGGCCTATTTCGTGCAGCGCGTTCCCCCCCGAGGCTCGCAAGCATTACGGAGGAAACTACAAATGATGGATGAACTGGTCAACACGCTTACTCAGAAGACGGGTCTACCTGAAGACCAAGCACGCGTCGCGGTGGACACCGTCGTCAACTACCTGAAGTCGAAGCTGCCGGCATCAGTCGCGGGACAGGTTGACAATGCCCTGACCGGCGAGGGTGGCAGCAGTATCTCCGAACGCCTGGGAGGCATTTTCGGCAAGAAGTCGGCCTGAGAGAAAGGAGGGCGTATGTTCGCGTTGTTGTGGTGGATCATCGTTGGTTTGATTGCTGGCTGGGCGACCGGGAAAATCATGGGCGGTTCGGGCCGTGGTTTTCTGATGGATGTCGTCATTGGGATTGCCGGTGCGATTATCGGAGGTTGGATCATGCGCGCGGTGGGCTTTGCGGGCCACGGAGGCATGATCTACACGATCCTGGTTGCGATTGGCGGGGCCATACTGTTGACGTTTATTTATCGTCTCATCATCGGTAGAAGCGGCCGTGGAGGCGGAGATACCGGAATTCGAAAGGCCGCTTGAATGGCTGTAAGAATATTTCTTAGATTTTTTGCACTCGCTGCACGTCCCTTACGCCCGGGATTTTTCTCAGTCCGTCGATGATGTACTCGAGATGCTTGAGGTGGTCGATGTCGAGGACGATGTCGATGTTGGCCGTGCTGTTGACCGTATGCGTTTCCATGTTGCGGATGTTGATGTTCTCGTCGCCGATGATGGTCGCGATCTGCTTCAGAATGCCCGCGCGATCTTCGCAGAAGACCGTCAACTTCACGGGGAATCCGGCCTTGGCGCCTTCTTTTCCTTCACGCGCCCACTCGACGGCGATCCGACGCTCCGGCTCGTTGATCAGGTTGGCCACGTTCGGACAATGCCGCGAGTGCACCGCCACTCCCTTGCCGCGCGTGACGTAGCCGAGAATTTCTTCGCCGCGAATCGGGTTACAACAGCGCGCGCGATAGACCATCAGGTCGTCGTGGCCCTTCACCAGCAGCGTGGAATTGGTGGCGTCGCCGCCGAAAACCCGGCGCACCACGCTGGTGAAGGCGCTCTCCGGTTTCTCTTCCACGACTGACTGCGAACGATCGGCGGCCGCGCCATCCGGCACCAGACGCCCGAGCACCTGGCGCGCCGAGTATTTTCCGTATCCAATGCCGGCGATCAGGTCCTGATGTCCGCTCAGGCCGTAGTCATGCGCCACGCGGTCGAACTCCGCCTCGGCGATGTGCTTCAGCGATATGTGGTATTTGCGCGCTTCTTTTTCGATCAGCTTGTTGCCGATTTCGATCGCCCGCTCGCGCTGGTGGATGTTCAGCCAGTGCTTGATCTTCTGCCGCGCACGCGACGACTTGGCGATCGTCAGCCAGTCGCGGCTGGGCTTGTGTCCCGCTTGCGTGATGATCTCGACGATGTCGCCCGAGTGCAGCTTGGAACGCACGGGCACGATGCGCCCGTTCACCTTTGCGCCCACGCAGGTGTGTCCGACTTCGGTGTGGATGGTGTAGGCGAAATCGATGGGCGTCGCCTCACGCGGCAGGATCACCACCTTGCCCTTGGGCGTGAACGTGTAAACCTCTTCGGGATAGAGATCGATCTTGAGAGTGGAAAGGAACTCGCTCGGATCGCTGACCTCGCGTTGCCACTCGACCACCTGGCGCAACCAGGCGAGGCGCTGCTCGTCCTTGGCGGAAACCGGCCCGTCTTTATATTTCCAGTGGGCGGCGATGCCCTCTTCGGCCATCCGGTGCATTTCCTCGGTACGGATCTGCACCTCGAACGACTCGCCCGTCTCCGAGATCACCGTCGTATGCAGCGACTGGTAGAGATTCGGCCGCGGCATGGCAATGAAGTCCTTGATGCGCCCCGGCACGGGACGCCAGAGATTGTGAATGATCCCCAGCACCGCGTAGCAGTCATGCACCGACTTGGTGATGATTCGCATGGCGAACAGGTCATAGACCTGATCGACGGTGATGTGTTGCCGCAGCAGCTTCTGGTGGATGCTCCAAAGGCGCTTCACGCGGCTCTCCACCTTGGCGTCGATGCTGGCCTCTTTCAGCTTCTCGCGGATGACGGTCTCGATCTTGGTGAGGAAGTAGTGCTCGCCGGCCTTGCGCTTGACCTCGACCGCCGCGTGAAGTTGCTCGTACACGGTGGGTTCCGTGAACTTGAAGGACAGGTCTTCGAGTTCGCCGCGCACCTTGCCCATCCCGAGGCGGTGTGCGATCGGGGCGTATATCTCCTTGGTTTCCTGGGCGATTTTTTCCTGCCGGTCTTTAGGCAGGAACTCCAGCGTGCGCATGTTGTGCAACCGGTCGGCCAGCTTGATCATGACCACGCGGATATCGTCCACCATGGCCAGCACCATCTTGCGGACGTTCTCGGCCTGCCGCTCCTCGCGCGAGGCGAAGTCGATGCGGCTGATCTTGGTTACGCCTTCGACAATGTGCGCCACCTGCTCGCCAAACAACTGCTGAATCTGCGGTACCGTTACGTCCGTGTCTTCAACCACGTCGTGCAGCAACGCGGCGATAACGGCAGTCGTGTCCAGTTTCAGGTCGGCAAGAATGACGGCGACTTCAAGAGGATGGAGAAGGTAGGGGTCGCCCGATGCGCGGGTCTGGCCCGCGTGATGTTGCAGGCTATATTCGTAGGCCTTGCGCACCAGCTCCAGATCGGCCTCAGACCGCGTCTCGCGCAGCTTCTTCATAAGCTCGCGGAACTTCGTGGCCGTGAGGACGTTTGTCGCGATGTGTTCGCGCAAGGTCGCCATAACTGATTATATCCCTAGTAGAGTCGTTTGTTTATGGATCAAGACAGCACCAAAGTGTCTGGTTTCAGGGCTGATTGCTGATTGGATGCTTTTTGGCGTGAGTTGGACGCGAACTCAGTGTTCCAGTGTCGGCATCAGTTTGAGTGCCGCCAGAACGGAAGTTGTAATCAGGATCAGGAACACGCCGATGGAGACCCAGGCGTAATGGTGGTCGCCCTCACGCCAGAACACGATTGCCGCCACCAGGACACGCGTGATCGGCGTTGCCATGAGCGTGAGCACGCCGGCTTCAGCGACGCTAGTACCGGCCGAACCGAGGCCGACGAGCCAAAGCACTCCGGCTACGAGCAGCAGCGCGATGGAAGCATAGGCCCCGATGCGCAGCACAAGTCCGACGGCGCGGTCTTCTGCCGCGCTGTCCCGTGTCGCCCCGGCTTTGGTCTTCGCAGCCATATCAAATCTTTCCCGTGACAATCTTCAGAATCATCTGCGACGCAAGGTAAAGCGTGACAACGATGAGGATTCCGAGCACGTGGGATACACGCAACTTGGGCGCGAGCCGGGCGCCCGCAAGCGACCCGGCGAAGACCCCCACGATGATGGGTCCAGCGAGTGAAAGGAGAACATCGCCGCGTCCCCAATAGATAAAGGCGCTGGCTGAAGCCGTTACGCCAATCATGAAGTTACTGGTCGCCGTCGCCACCCGCAGCGGCACACCCATGAAGAGGTACATGACCGGCACCTTGATCGCGCCGCCTCCGATGCCGAGCAGTCCGCTCATTCCGCCAGCCAGAAATGCCGCCCCCAGCCCCTGCGGATAATGGTGAACTTCGTACTCCGGGATGTTCGCCTCCGCCTTCTGAGATCGGCCGTGCCAAGCCCGGCGGATCATCGAAAGCCCAGTGTAGAGAAGGAAGCCCGTAAACAGGATGGCGAGCGTTGTCCGATGGATGTAGCCGGCCACGATCGCCGCGGCGGCGGCACCCAGTGTGGTCGCCAGTTCAAGGGTCATGCCCAGCCGGATGTCGGTTACGCCCCGCTCAACGTTTACGGAAGAAGTTGCGGTCGAGGTGGCGATCACGGCCATCAGGCTGGTCCCAATTGCCTGATGCATCGGTACGCCCATATAGACCGCAAGTACCGGGATGATAAGGATTCCGCCGCCCAGACCCACGATGGAGCCTAGCGTTCCGGCCGCGAAACCTACCGCTGCGAGAATGAGAATGTGAGCTGCTTGCACTTGCTTCTTTTTCGCGTAAGTTCGCGTGAGAACGTGATATTAGATGCCCGCGCTCGCTTACCCTGAAACATTTTGAACGCAATCACAACCAAGTGATCGTAACAAAAGAGTTCCAGTCTTTCCATCTTTGACCTACGATGTTGAACATCCCGTTCTCTGGAAGAAAATTGATGCGGTTTGGACGAAGATTCCATTTATTGTCCCTGGTACTGATTAGCGCCAGTGTGCTCGCGCCTGCTCAAAACGCGGCTTCGGCTGCATCCTCGTCCAATGGACAAAGCGTTGCGGACGCAGCCCGCGCCAATCGCGAGAAAAACAGGGCGGTCGTTCGCGTGCGGCCGGAAGACGCGCAGGAATTATTTGCGTCGATGGATCGTCTGCTGGAGTTTGTGAGCCGCGATACCGGATACGCGAGGCGCACTCCGGTTAAACGCGAGATTCTCAACCGCGAGAAGTTTCAGAAGCTGGTCGGGAATCGCGCCTCCGACGAGGAGCAGCGGCGCGAGGAGCAGCTGCTCGAGACCTCGGGAATAGTAATGAAGAAGTTCGGCTTGCTCCCTTCGACCTTCTCTCTCAAAGGGTATGCCTCGACCGAAACGGCCAAGTCTCTCGCCGCGTTTTACCGTTTCAGCGACAAAACGATGTACCTGCTCGACTGGATTCCCCTGGAAAGCCAGAAGCGCATTATGGCCCATGAACTGACGCACGCGCTTCAGGACCAGAACTTCGATCTGAACAAATTCATGGCCGCCGGCAAACCGGATATCAACCACGCGCATGACATGGCGTTAACCCAGACCGATGCCGGGGAGCGCAGGTCTGCCTCACGTGCCGTCGTCGAAGGACAGGCCAAACTGGTGGAAGGCGAGTACCTGCTGCGCGAGAGCGGCGCTTCGGACGACATGCACGACAAGCTCCTGGAATACGCCCGCAACCAGATGGAGAGGCATGACGGTCCGGTGCAGATCCACGCCGGCCCCCGTGTGCTCCAGGAATCGATGGCATTCCCTTATCGCGAAGGCTGCATCTTCGAATTGGAAGTCCTGCACAAGGCGGGCCGGAAGGCTGCATTTAACGGAGTCTTCGCACGTCCGCCGATTTCAACCCACGAGATACTCCAACCGGAAGCTTATCTGGCGCAGAAGCGCATGACTGATTTCACCATCCCCGATCTCCGGCCAGTTCTGGGCACGGGATTCGAACCCTATGACACGGGATCGATGGGCGAGTTTGACGTTCAAATCATGGCCGAGGAATTCGGCCGCGAGAACGATCTCTACTCCGTAGTCCCGTTCTGGAATGGCGGCGGATACGTAGCCGTGAAGAAAGCTGGCCTCAAAGGCGAGACTACGACCGCCGACATCGGACTGCTGTACCTCTCGGACTGGAAATCAGCGAAAGCGGCCACCCGTTTCGCGCAGATGTACAAGGCCGCGCTGCCCAAGCATGTCAAAGTCCTGAGCGAGCAGGTGATCGAGCCCACCGATTGTGAGGATAAGAAGAACTGCATGGCTCCGCTGTGGGCGGCACGCGTGGTTACCAGCGAAGGTCCGGTATTCATCGAAGTCTGGCCGGGAAATCACGTCTTCATCGCCCACAGCTTCGACGACAAGACGGTCTCGCAGCTCCGCAATCTCGTGCTGAATCCGCCGAAGACGGCGCAGATGCTTCCGCTGAAACGCGAACTCAGCATGAGACTTTACGATTCCCCAAGCTTTGCGGCTCTCCAGCAGGAAGTAGGAGACGAAATGTTGGATCAGTTACTCCAAGGTTTACCGCACTAGCCACTCGCCACTAGCCACTCGTCACTCCATTTATACTGTAAAGATGGATGACAGCTTCAACAGGCAACAGACGCCCTTGCAGTCGGTTCCGTCTGCTGCCGTAACGCCCAAGTCCGTCAAGGTGAACGTCACCACCGGCAACGGCGTCGACATCGACTGGCAGGACGGACACAAGAGCCACTACACGTTCCAGTACCTGCGCGACGCCTGTCCGTGCGCCATGTGCGACGACGAACGCGGCAAGCAGGGGCGCATGCCCGGCGAAGGTGAGAAGGCCAAACCCGGCGCGCTGCCGATGTTCAAGCCCGCCGTGAAGCCGGACAAAACCGCTCCCGTCGGCAAGTACGCCATCCGCTTCGACTGGAACGACGGCCACGAAACGGGAATCTATTCGTGGGAATTTCTCCGCGAGTATTGCCCGTGCAGAGAGTGCGCGTCGCTGAGGAAAGCAGTGACGGACGGACTGAAGCAGTAGCGTCGTTGAACTGAGCAGTAGTGGTGGCGCCGGCGAAAAGCAGGTCCCTCGACTCCGCCGCGAGAACGCGGCTCCGCTCGGGATGACAACGTTTGTTTATGCGTCAACTGTTTCACGCGTCAACTTGAAACTCGAAAACCTGAAACTCGAAACTAGAAACTAGAAACTGGCTTTTGATGTCTTTTCTCGACCAACTGAATCCCCAGCAGCGCGAAGCCGTTGCCACCACCGAAGGCTCGGTCCTGATCCTGGCCGGCGCGGGCTCGGGCAAGACGCGCGTGATCACCTATCGCATCGCCCACCTGATCGAAGATCTGAGGGTCGCGCCGGAGTCCATCCTGGCGATGACGTTCACCAACAAGGCAGCGGCCGAGATGGCCGAGCGCGTCGAGAAGATGGTTGGCGGACGCGCGTTCGGCAAGCCCGTCATCAGCACGTTCCACTCGTTCTGCGTGCGCGTCTTGCGGCGCGATGTCGAGAAGCTACAAGTCAACGGCAAGGGCCTGCGCAAAGACTTCGTTATCTACGACGAAACCGATCAGGCGGCGGTGGTGAAGTCGGCCATGCGCCGCCTCGGCATCGATCCCAAGCAGACCAAGCCGGCGGCCATCCTCTCGAAAATTTCGTGGGCCAAGAACCACATGATGGACCCGCAGGAGATGTATCTCAACTCCGGCGATCCGAATACCGAGAAGGTCGCGCACATCTACCAGATCTACCGGCAGGAGCTCGCGAAGTCCAACGCCATGGACTTCGACGACCTGCTGCTCGAAGCCGTGCGCCTGCTCAAGTCCGTGCCCGAGGTGCGCGAACATTACAACCGCCGTTTCCACTACGTGATGGTGGACGAATACCAGGACACCAACCGCCCGCAGTACGAGATGATGCGCATGTTGGCCGGCGAGCGCAAAAACGTATGCGCCGTCGGCGACGAAGACCAGTCGATCTACTCGTGGCGCGGCGCTGATATTCGCAACATCCTCGAGTTCGAGCAGGACTTTCCCAACGCCAAGATCGTTCGTCTCGAACAAAACTACCGCTCGACGCAAAACATTCTTCAGGCCGCCGGCGCCGTGGTTGGAAACAACCTGAAGCGCAAGGGCAAGAACCTGTGGAGCGAGCGGCAGGGCGGCGCGAAAATCGGTTTCTACGAGGCTCCCGACGGCGAGAACGAAGCGCTCTTCGTCGCCGACTACATCAACAAATTCGTACAGCAGCGCGCCAGCGAAGGCGAACCGGCGAAGGCGGCGATCCTCTATCGCGTCAACTCGACTTCGCGGCTGTTCGAGGAAGCGTTGCGCCGTTACGGCCTCAAGTACCACGTTGTCGGCGGCTTCTCGTTCTACGAGCGCGCCGAGATCAAGGACATGGTCTCCTACCTCAAGGTCGTCCACAACCCGGACGACTCGATCGCGCTGCAACGGGTCGTCAACACGCCCGCGCGCGGCCTCGGCAAGCAGACCATGGAGACCGTCGAGCGCCTCGCGCTTGAAACCGGCATGTCGCTGTGGAACGCCATCGGCGAAGCCATCGAGCGCCGTCTGCTCCCTTTGCGCGCGCTGAATGGACTCAAGGCCTTCCGCGAAATCGTCTGCGACGCCCGCGCCATGATGCTGGGCAAGTTCGAAGATCAGATGGAAGCAACCGCCGCTGCCAACGCGGTCGCGATCGCCGCCGCCGAAGACACGTCACCCAAACCCGCCGCCATCGAACTCCCCGACGAAAATATAGCGTTTGAATTCGGAGCGAACGACGTAGCGCCGGACTCCAGTCCGGCGGGCCCTGCGGAATTCGACGACGAGATTGACCTCTCCGACATATCGTTTGGTTTCGGAGCCGGGCAATCGCAAAATCGGAAAATCGGAAAATCGGAATATTTAAAACCGACGGAAAAAGCTGCGCCTGAAGCCTCTTCAAGATTTTCCGATTTTTCGATTTCGCGATTGCCCGATACGACGGGGCCCGCCGGACTGGAGTCCGGCGCTACGGCGAGCGTGGCCGAGCTGTTGAAGTTCCTCATCGACCGCACGCGCTACGTCGAAATGCTGAAGGCCGAGGACACGCCCGAGTCGCAGGCGCGCATCGACAACATTCACGAACTGGTGAACGCCGCGCTCGACTCCAAGGACCGCGGCGAAACCCTCGGCGAATTTCTCGATCATGCCGCGCTGGTCAGTGACGCCGATCAGTACGACGAAAAGGCGCAGATCACGCTGATGACCCTGCACGCGGCAAAGGGACTTGAGTTCCCGCTCGTCTTTCTCGTCGGACTTGAGGAAGGCTTGTTCCCGCACTCGCGGACATTCAACGATCCCGACCAGCTCGAAGAAGAGCGCCGTCTTTGCTACGTCGGCATGACCCGCGCCATGGACACGCTGGTCGTCACGCGCGCCCGCTACCGCCGCCGCTGGGGCACCGATTCGCCCGAGGCCTCGGTCGCCTCGCGCTTCCTGGAAGAAATGCCCGCTGAGTTGGTCGAGGACATCGGCTCTCCGCGACCGTCGCGGGCCACGCCCTATCCGCCGCCAGGGGCGGACGATTTCGGCTCGCGCCACTACGATTACGAGAACGAAGATCAGAGCGCAAGCTGGCGCGGAGGCGCTCCAGCAAAAGCGAAGAGCACCACGTACACGGGCAAGAGCTACAACTCGATCGATAACATCGCCGACTTCTTTGCCTCGCGCGGAAAGAAGTTTAATGCGCCGAAAATTCAGGTCGAAGAGCCCAGCGGCAAGACCGGATTCCGCCCCGGCCAGAAGGTCCGTCATCCGAAATATGGGGAGGGAACCGTTTATCAGCGAGAAGGTGAAGGCGATTCCGCCAAGATTACGGTACAATTTCCAAGATTCGGCTTAAAAAAGCTGGTAGAGAAATACGCGCAGCTCGAACGCGCGTAAACCAGACGGCTCTAGCTCTTGTCCCGCGGGGACGACACGGTTTTGGGTGCGCGCCTTTATGGGCTCACCGTCCGTAGGGACCGTGACGGGTTAGTGATTTGGTGATTTGAAAATCGTCACTCACCAAATCACTAACTCGTCACTTCAACGACACATTTAACGAACGACAAAGGAAAACAATGGCAGACACCAAGGCACTCGACAAAGTAGCACGTAAGGCAGCAAAGCGCACGGCCCGCAAGAAGGCCGCCCCGAAGGCGAAGCGCACCGTCGCTCGCGGTTCCGCGAAGAAGAAGGTCAAGAAGCTGGCACGCGGCCAATCGAAGCGGTAAAGAAACTGAATCACCGAATCAGTGAGTCACTGAATCATTTCAATGACTCACTGATTCACTGACCCACTGATTCACTTTTCACCACGGGGCGCTCCATGGCACAGACACCAGTCACGCAGCAGGATGCTTCTGTCCGCACCGGCAGCCAATTGTTCGCGCGCAAGTCCATCGACAAGCTCATCTCGGACTCCGAAGCACCCGAGCATCGGCTGAAGAAGAGCCTCGGTCCGTGGAGCCTCACCGCGCTCGGCATCGGAGCCATCATTGGCTCAGGCATCTTCGTGCTGACCGGCACCGCCGCCGCTGGCGAGAACTTCGCCGTGCCCTCGATCCTTCACGCGCAGGTCATGGACCTGATCGCGAACTTTCTTCGCCACGGAAATTTCGCCGGGGCGCTGATGCACGGCCGTCCGCCCGCCGGACCCGCCATCGCGATCTCGTTCATTCTCGTAGCCATCGCGTGTAGCTTCGCCGGGCTCTGCTACGCCGAGCTGGCCTCGATGATTCCCATCGCCGGCAGCGCGTACACATATTCCTACGCGACGCTGGGTGAAATCTTTGCCTGGATCATCGGCTGGGACTTGATCCTCGAATATGCGGTCAGCAACATCGCCGTCGCCGTCAGCTTTGCCGGATACGCCAAGGCCCAGCTTGCCGCTTTCGACATCCCCTTGTCCGATCACTGGTCGGCGCCCGTCTTTGCAGGGGGCCACTGGACTGGCAACTACTTCAATCTTCCCGGATTCATCATCGTATTTCTGCTCACCGTGCTGCTGGTGCGCGGCATCCGCGAGTCTGCACAGACGAACAACGTCATGGTGCTGGTGAAGATGGCCGCCATCGTAGTGTTCCTTATCGTCGGTGGCACGCTGCTCAGGCCCAGCAACTGGAGTCCGTTTGCTCCCTCTGGATTCAGCGGCGTCATCACCGGCGGGGCCATCATCTTCTTCACCTACATCGGCTTTGACTCGGTCTCGACCGCCGCCGAAGAAGCGAAGAATCCGCAGAAGGACATACCCTTCGGCATCATCGCATCGCTCATCGTCTGTACGATTCTGTATGTCGGCGTGGCGCTCGTGCTGCTGGGAATGACGCGCTACCCGCTGTTTCGTTCCGGCACCAACGTCGTCGAAATGCAGTTGAAGAACGCGCCCGCCGACTGGGAACAGCGCGCCCGGCAGACGTCCAATGTTGAATGGACCAACCGCGAAGCCTCCGGTGCCTACCAGTTCGTGGTCAACGGCAGCATGGACGACGCGCAGCAGGCGTCCGATCAATTGACGAAGGTAGCGAAGGCCTCCGGAGCCGAAGTGACCGCCGCAACCGTCGAGAACGCGTCAGACGCGCCCGTGGCCTATGCGCTTCGCCACCTCGGCACGAGCCGGTTGTTTCAGTCCATCATTATCATCGGCGCGCTGACCGGCATGATCTCGTCATTGCTCGTCTTCCAATATGGCCAGACGCGCATATGGTTCGCCATGTCGCGTGACGGACTGCTGCCGAAACTGTTCTCGGCCTTGCATCCGGTATTCAAGACGCCGCACTGGTCCACGTGGATCGCCGGGCTCGCGGTGGGAATCCCAGCGGGGTTTGTGGATATTGGCGACGCCGCCGATCTCTCCAACATCGGTACGCTCTTCGCCTTCGTGCTGGTCTCGCTCGGCGTGCTGTTCCTGCGCAGAACGCAGCCGGACCGTCCGCGCGCCTTCAAAGTGCCGTTGGTGCCGCTGTTCCCGATCCTGTCGGTCGTCCTTTGCGGTGGCCTGATGACCGGACTGACCGTCATCACCTGGATACGCTTCTTCGTCTGGCTCGGGATCGGCCTGGTCATCTACATCTTCTACAGCCGTCGCCACAGCGAGTTCGCAAAAGGGTAAAGGGGCGTAGATTGCTGCGCCCTCCGCGCTGCCTTTGCGACCTCTGCGTATTTCCTTTCGTCTCTCGCTCCGGAGCCAGCATCTGCGCTACCCTAGAACGTGAGCATGACTAACGACACCCAGCCCAGCGACTTCATCCTCGCGCTGCCCAAGGCCGAGCTACACCTGCACCTCGAAGGCGCCATCGAACCCGAGACTGTCGTCGAACTCGCTGCCAACCACGGACGCCTGCTGGATCGCGCCGAGGTCGAGCGCATGTTCCACTACACCGACTTCACCGGGTTCCTGCTCTGCTTCCGCGCTATCACCGAGCACCTGGTCACGCCCGACGACTACGAGCTGATCACCTATCGGCTCATGGAACGGCTCGCTCGCGAGAACGTTCTGCACGCCGAGGTCTACATCGCCGTCGGCACCT
This sequence comes from uncultured Acidobacteriota bacterium, assembly GCA_963777415.1. Classification (GTDB taxonomy): domain Bacteria; phylum Acidobacteriota; class Terriglobia; order Terriglobales; family Acidobacteriaceae; genus JAEZPW01. The sequence continues at coordinate 692,107 of CAVZQL010000001.1, read as the reverse complement.
GTCTTTACTGGGGACGCACGTTTGCGGACATCTTCGAGGGCCTCGAGCGCGGGCGCCAGCGCGGCGAACGCGACTTCGGCGTGTCAGTTTACTGGATCGCCGACGCCGTTCGCCACTTCGGCCCCGACAAAGCCCAACACGTCGTGGACCACGCCGCAAAGTTGATCGACCGCAACGTCGTCGGCTTCGGTATTGGAGGCGACGAGCGCCGCGCAGCACCCGAACTCTTCGACCAGGTTTATGCCAACGCCGCCCGCCACGGACTGCGCCTGACGTGCCATGCCGGCGAATCCTGCGGACCGGAATCCGTTTGGGGCGCGCTCACACTGAACACCGAGCGCATAGGCCACGGACTCACCTGCCATCGCGATCCCGACCTCGTCAAGCACCTTCGCGACCAGCAGATCCCGATCGAGATTTCCCTTACCAGCAATGTTCGCACCGGCTGTTGCGAGTCCTTCGACGCGCACCCAGTGCGTCAATACTTCGACCAGGGCCTGCTCCTTACCCTCAACACCGACGACCCCTCGATGTTCGAGACCACGCTTGCCGGCGAATACCGGGTGGCCCAGCAGCTCTACGGCTTCTCCGACGAAGAACTCACGCGGCTCGCCATGAACTCCTTCCGCGCGTCGTTCCTTCCGGACGAAAAGAAACGCGAGTTCCTGCGCCGCTTCGACGCTATTCCCGTGGCACATGGAGACTAGGCTTCGTAGCGCCGGCGTCTCGCCGGCTGTCGGCGTGGGCGTCTCGCCCACGCCAATTTTAGTGAAGAGTAAAATTTCTCTGTGCTCGCCCACACGATTCAGTTCGATCCCGCGCACGACGAAGCGATCTTCGCGGCAGTTCCGGCAACTCCCGCCGTTTTCGTTCTGCGTGGACGCGATCCCGCGAGCGAGCCTTACGTCAGCAAGACGGCGAATCTTCGCCGCCGCCTGATCCGACTGTTGTCGAAGCCCGAGGAGCGCACCAAGCGGCTGAACCTGCGCGAGCGAGTCGCGGGCATCGAATACTCGGCGACCGGCAGCGACTTCGAATCGGGATTCCTGCTCTACAAAACTTTGCGCGCCGAGTTCCCCAAGACCTACGCGAACCGCCTGCGGCTCCGTCCCGCGCCGCTCATTCGCTTCATCCTGGAAAACGAGTACCCGCGCGTGTCCGTCACCGCCCGCATCGCGACGTTGCGCGGACGCTCGCTCTACTACGGCCCGTTCCCCACGCGCGCAATGGCCGAGAAGTTTTCGAACGATGCGCTCGACTTCTTCTTCATGCGCCGCTGTACCGACGACCTCCACCCCGACCCGGCCTTCCCCGGTTGCATGTATTCCGAGATGAAGATGTGCCTCGCGCCCTGCTTCAAGGGCTGCACCGACGACGCCTACCGCCGCGAGGTCGAGCGCGTTCAGGCCTTCTTCGACTCCGGAGGCCAGTCGCTCAGGCGCGAACTCGAACATCAGCGCGACAAGGCCAGCACGGATCTAGATTTCGAACGCGCAGCGGCAATCCACGCTCGCATCGAGAAGGTCGCGTCCGTGACGGCGCAGTTGCCCGAGATCGTCACGCGTCTCGACCGCCTCAACGGCATCGTCATACAGCCCTCGGCCGAGCGGGATTCAGTTGCCCTGTTCCGGATCGAAGCCGGACGGCTGAATGGACCGGTACCGTTCCGCGTACAGCAAAATCCGGCGGAAGCGATTGGGGAAAATTCCAACGCAAAGGACGCTAAGGACGCAAAGGAGGACAGCGGGAAAGATAACCCCTCGAAGCAAAGAGAAATTCCGGCGAAGACAAAGCCGCTCTCGATGGAAGCCCGCTTCACGGAAGCTCTAGCCGCAGTCCCACCCCTCGCGTCCGGCTCGGCGCAGGAAACGATGGAACAACTCGCCTACCTGAAGCGCTGGTACTACCGCAGCAGCAAGACGGGCGAAGCCTTTTTCACCGATGACAAAGGCGAACTCCCGCTGCGCCGCATCGTCCGCGGGCTCTCCAGGGTTTTCCGCGGCGAAAAGCCCTCCGGCGACCTCAACGAAACCACGCGGGATTACTGGGTCAACCGGGGCAAAGCGGCGGTGCTGAACCCGGACAACTACAACGTCTAAACCCGCAACCACGGATTAAAACGGATTCGTACGGATTTAAAACCAGGAATCTTTTCGGTTCTTCATCCATTTCCATCCGTCCAATCCGTGGTTATGGTCTTTCGCCTTTTCCTGAACACCACCTTCACTCCTTCTCTCCACCTCTCATCCACGCCCAGCAGTTCCACGCTGATCAGCGGATTGATGTACCTCAGCAGCGTATCGGTGGTCGGATGCACCCGCAGCGCCGGAGCCACCAGCACGAGCAGTGGCGACTCCGCCGAAAGCTCATGGCCCCTGAAATATCCGTACCGCTCGAACTCTCCGCGCTGGTGATGCCACGCTACGCGCGCCCAATAATCGATTCCTTGCAGCGGCAGATGAATGTCCTCGTCGGCCTTCAGCTCGATCACCGCGAGGCGTCCCTCGCGCGTGGACGTCAGCACATCGATCATCGCGCGATCGGCCGCCGCGAAGGCCGGCACCTGCGAATACACCCACCGCGTATCCATGCGGTCATCCAGCCGGCTTACGTCGCGCACCACCAGCGACTCCAGCCACCGCTCCGGCGACATCCGCCACAACGCGTTTCCCTTCTGCGCATACGGCGACCGCAACTCGCGCAACCGCGCCATCAGCTCCGCGAACTGCTGTTCCGTCTCGCCGTTCAGCTCCGTTTCATTCGGCCCCGTGCCGAAGGTGATCAACTCCGTGTTGCGGAAGGAGAACGCTCCCGCCGCGCTGCCCACACGGGCTCGCGCGAACTCCAGACCATGCAGCCTGAACGAGACCTCTGCCCCCGAGGTGACGACGACTTCCGCTTCCGGCACCACCTTCCACACGCGCTCAATCGAGGCCGCAAATCTGAATCGCGCCGCCGCCTCATCAGGACAATGCACCAGCCGCGTCTCGATGTTTCCGCGATCCGCGCAATCCAGCTCTTCGACGAACTCGGTGCTCTCCTCCAGCGAATACAACTGCCACTTCGCCGCCGCATGATTCAGATGCGCCATCCGTTCGCGCACAATCGCCGAGCTACCTCGCGGCACAAAAAGCTTCAGGCCTTCGACGTGGCACTTTGTCGCCTGCTGCTCGCGGCAGTAGTCGAACCACAGCACTCCGAACGTCAGCGCTGCGTCGATGGCCGATTGCGGCTCCTGCGCATTCACGCCGAGCACCGCGAACGCCGACGTTCCCCGTCGCAACAACGCTCGCGTATATACCGGACCGAAGCTGCGTTCCAGGTCCATATTGGTGGTGATGCGGTCCAGCTTCCATCCTGGCGACTCGCGCTGCAAAATCCGCTTCAGCTTCTGCTGGAACGTCGCCCGCGCCACTTTCCTCGCCGATGCCGTTCTTCGGTCGCGCTCACGGCAAATCTCGATCTTCGTCGGTCGTGCCTGGCCGAATTTCTGCACCGTGAGCCGCAGCACGTTCGTCCTCATCTCGGCATCCAGTACGCGCCGCACGCTGTTGCGCTCGTCGGACCAAAGGTGCAGCACGCACTTCGTGTCACCACCGGAAATCGAATACTTCGCGGAGTCGAAGTCGAACGTAACGGCACCGTCTTCGATGACGACAGCATGAGAAGATTCGGCCAGGTAGTCCCCAAGCGTGCGCGCAAGTTGATCGGATGTCATGGCAACAGTTTCGCCCGCCCCGGCAGCTTTCACGCGGAATTCTCGTCTTTGTTCCAAAACCAGAACAGGCCAATCCCGGAACTGAACGCTGATCGCTGACCGCTGACCGCTCTCTCGTGAAATAATCACTGTTCGGATTCTATCCAGGGCTGCTGGGCATCCAATCGGCATCGAGCATTTATGGACAAAGCATCTTTTCTCTTCGAGCGTTACGGACTCACCGAGCACCAGCTCGAGGCCTATCTGGCCGCCGCGCTTTCCGCCGGAGGCGACTACGCAGATCTCTACTTCGAATACCTGACCTCGACTTCGATCAGCGTTGACGAGTCGCTGGTCAAGTCGGCCACGCAGGGGATCTCGGCGGGATGCGGCGTGCGCGTCATCAGTGGCGATCGTACCGGCTATGCTTACACCGACGATCTCGCTCCCGAGCGCATTCTGCACGCTGCCCGCACCGCCGCCCTGATCGCCAGCGGTCCGGCCAAGGCGCCTGTCGTCAGCCTCAAGCGCAACGGTGAATCGCGCAATTTCTATCCGGTGCCGCTGCCCTCGGTTGACGCCGACATTCAACAGAAACTCCAACTGGTTATGCGCGCCGACGCAGCCGCTCGGGCCTATGATGGTCGCGTCAAGGAAGTCCGCGTGGGTTACGCCGACGAACTCCGTCGCATACTCGTCGTCGGCTCAGACGGAACGCTGGCCGAAGACTCGCAGCCGCTGGCCCGCATGAGCGCCTTCTGTATCGCCCGCGATAACGGCAACTCCTCGCGCGGACAATCCGGCGGCGGCGGACGCGTTGGCCTCGACTACTTTGAGACCACGAAGACGCCCGAGCACTTCGCCTCGGAGGCCGCGCGCCAGGCTATCATTCAGCTCGACGCCCGCGAAGCTCCCGCCGGAGAGATGGAAGTCGTGCTCGGTCCCGGCTGGCCCGGTATCCTGCTGCACGAGGCCATCGGGCACGGACTTGAAGCCGACTTCAACCGCAAGGGCACCTCGGCCTTCACCGGAATGCTCGGCAAGCGGGTGGCCAGCGACAAATGCACGGTCGTCGACAACGGCACGATGCCCTCGCGGCGCGGATCGATCAACGTGGACGATGAAGGCGAACCCACGCAGAACACGGTCCTGATCGAAAACGGCATTCTCAAGAACTACATGAGCGACAAGCTCTCGTCGCGGCTGATGGGCATGGCCGACACCGGCAACGGACGCCGCGAGTCCTACGAGCACATTCCCATGCCCCGCATGACCAATACCTACATGCTCGCCGGCCAGGACGATCCAGAGGACATCATCCGCTCGGTCAAGCGCGGGGTGTTTGCGGCCAACTTCGGCGGCGGCCAGGTGGACATCACCAACGGCAAGTTCGTGTTCTCGGCCTCGGAAGCCTATCTAATCGAGGACGGCAAGATCACCGCGCCGCTCAAGAACGCGACGCTGATCGGCAATGGCCCCGACGTTCTGACGCGCGTTAGCATGGTCGGCAACGATCTTAAACTCGACGAAGGCGTCGGCACCTGCGGGAAAGACGGCCAGTCCGTCCCCGTTGGCGTCGGCATCCCGACAATCAAGGTGGACAAACTTACCGTTGGCGGCACGGGAAGCTAAGTTCGGGTGATCGACACCGATTAGTAAGGACTCTAACCCCTGAGGAAAGAACTAGCACGATGCAAAACTATCTTGATCTTCCAATCGGCGCGCAATCGCCTAACCTGGTAAATACCGTCGTCGAAATCCCAATGGGCGGCGTTAACAAATACGAGTACGACAAGAAGAACCACGTCTTCCGTCTCGACCGTCGCCTCTTTTCGCCCGTGCATTATCCGGGCGATTACGGATTTATCCCCTCGACGCTCGCTGCCGACGGCGATCCACTTGACGTTCTCGTCATCGTGCACGACGCCACTTTCACCGGTTGCCTTCTCGAAGTGCGGCCGATCGGCGTCTTGCAAATGACCGATCAGGGCAAAATGGACGAAAAGGTTCTCGCCGTTCTCGAGAGCAATCCGCGCCACACCGAAGTAAACAATTACATCGACGTTTATCCGCATCTGCTAAAAGAAATCACGCACTTCTTCTCTATCTATAAGGATCTCGAAGGCAAGCGCACCAAGATGCTTGGTTGGCAAGATTGTGCGAAGGCGCACGAAATCATTAACGAGAGCCACGACAGATATTTGAAGACGCTTAGGGGAAGATAGGAACTGAATCATTGCTTCAGTGAGTCAGTGATTCATTTCAATCTTACCCACTCGAATACTATGGACCTTAAAGAAATCGCATCCTCCGTCGTCAAGCGCGCCATCTCCGGTGGCGCCAGCGCAGCCGAGGCCGTTGTGGCCGAAGGCGACGAATTCTCTACCGTTGTCCGCCTCGGCAATGTCGAGACGCTGAAGGAATCGGGCTCGAAAGCCATCGGCGTTCGTGTCTTTTTCGGACACCGAGCCGCCAGCACCTATTCCAGCGATTTCTCGCGCGAGGGCCTCGACCAACTTGTCTCGTCGGCACTGGCCCTGGGCAAGCTGACGTCGGAAGATCCACACTCCGGAATTCCCGATCCCGCCGAGCAGGGACAACTTTCGGGAGAACTCGACCTCTTCTACGACGACGTCTATTCTCTGCCCGGCGAGCAGCGCATCGACTACGCCCGCCGCGCCGAAAAGGCCGCAATGGCGGTCGATCCGCGCATCAAGAATTCCGACGGAGGCTCGTTTGACGCCGCCACCGGGCATAAAGTTCTGGCCAACTCCAACGGCTTCGTTGGCGAATACCGCCGCTCTTACTGCTCCGTCTCGGCGGTGCCGATGGCCGAGACCGAGGACGGGGCCAAGCAGCGCGACTACTGGTTCTCCGTGGCGCGCAGCATGGGGAAACTTGAATCGCCCGAGCAGGTCGGACGCATCGCTGCCGAACGCACCCTGCGCCGTCTCGGCGCGCGCAAGGTTAAGACCACGCGCGTGCCCGTCGTGCTCGATCCGCAGATGGCGCGGGCCTTCCTCGGCGAAATCTGCGAGGCCGTCAACGGCGACTCGATCTATCGCGGCGCTTCGTTTCTCGCCGGAAAACTGGGCGAGAAGATCGCCGGCGACAACATCACCGTCACCGACGACGGCACCTTGCGCGGACTCTTCGGCACCAGTCCGTTTGACAGCGAAGGCGTTCCCACGCGGCGCACGGTGGTCATCGAAAACGGCGGGCTCAAGTCCTATTTGCTCAATAGCTACACCGCCCGCAAACTTAACCTGAAAACGACCGGCAACGCTTCGCGTGGACTGGCCGGAAATCCGGGGATCGGGGCCGGCAACTTCTTTCTCCAACCGGGAACGAAGTCGCCCAAAGACATCATCGCGGGCGTTCCTGACGGGCTCTATGTGACGGAATTCCTCGGCTTCGGCGTGAATCTCGTCACCGGTGATTTCTCACGGGGCGCCAGCGGCGTGTGGATCAGTGGCGGCGAACTCGCCTATCCGGTCGAAGAGATTACCGTTGCAGGAAATCTAAAAGACATGCTGTTCGCGATTTCAGAGATTGGCAACGACCTGGAATTCCGCAGCTCCATCGCCTGTCCCACATTGCGGATCGACGGACTGACCATTGCGGGGGAATGAAGATCTAGTTTCGGGTTTCGAGTTTCTAGTTTCTAGTTTCGAGCCCCCCTGTTGTCTGGAAAGTCGCAAACTACTGAAAACACGCTACTTACTCCATCGATCTACCGTCGTCCCAAGCGTAAGTGGCTGATATTGCGGCACTTACTACCTCGATCTATCCGGAACTCGAGTTTCGAGTTTCGAGTTTCGGGTTTGGGGTGCCCCCCTATCCTTTTCAAATTCGTAACTACATGAAAATAAGCTGGTTACCACATCGATCTACTTTGGTTGTACTGTAAGTGGCTGATATTACGACATTTACGACATCGATATACCTTTCAACCCTGGACATTCGAAGATCGAGAGCACCGGGACGCGATCCAGCTAGCGTTCACCTGGATTCAGCATAGTGGCTTTTTGCAAAAAGCTGACAAGGTAGCCTGAAAATTTACGAAATCGGAACAAGCCACCAATGCGCCTGGGGTGCGTTACGTGGGATGAAAATTGGCTCACGCACAGCGATGTGGTGGTTAAAGGGGTCCCTCGTCCCCTTCGGCTTCGCTCAGGGTCCGTCGGGATGACAATTCTATTGCGCGCGCGGGAGAACAATTCTATTTGCGCGGGACGGCTATTCTATTTTCAGCAATGCGATTCGGATTTGGATTCGGCAATTCCCGCCGTTAGGCCACTTCTTTTCGGGGTCGTCCCCCCTTGAGCCCGTTTGCTCGCGATGCCCTTTTCTTCGCGGCACTGGTCGACGCCCCGCCGCTCCGCCCTAGCTGAGCCATCCATTGCCTGGTCCCATACTAATGACTCGCTTTCTGAATACTCCCATTGCCGCCGCTCGCATTACGCCGGCTTGGGGGCAGGTAAACAGTGAATTGGGTTCCCATCCCGACCGTGCTTTCCACTCTGATGTCTCCATTGTGCTGCCGCACGATTCCGTAGGCGCTGGCAAGCCCAAGTCCAGTACCGTCACGCTTCGTCGTGAAGAACGGTTCGAAGATACGGTCCATGATCGTCTCGGGAATTCCTGAACCCGTGTCCGACACCGTAATTTTCACCCACTGCCGGTCTTCCTCAGCGCCAGAGCTCGTACCGCGCGGTGGCTCAGCAAGGCCGGTACCCACCACCAAGTCCCCGCCCTTTGGCATGGCGTCGCGTGCATTCAATATCAGGTTGATCAGGACTTGTTGCATCTCGACCGGGTCAATGTCTACATCGGGCAAGCCGGGATGAAGTTTCGTGATGAGACTGATCTTGCCGTTCAGTGCTCCCATCAGAGTGACGACATCTTCGACCACCTTGTTGATCGATGCCGGCCTCATTTTCAGCTCTTGTGTCCGGCTGAATTGTGCGAGCCGTCTGGTCAATTCAGCGGCGTTCCGGGAAACGTCTGATATCTGCTGAAGCTTCGCGCGAACATCTGGAATAACGTTGTTATTCTCAAGGCAGGTCAACGCACTTAAGTTGATGACTGAGATCATATTGTTGAAGTTGTGAGCAAGCGCTCCCGCCATCGCGCCAAGCACTTCGACCCTTTGCATGTTCGCGGCGATGTGCTCCAGTTCGACCTTGCGGGTTTCGTCCGTGGCCACAACCATGGCCCCGCTCATGCCCATAACTGAAAATTGGTGCGTCGTGACGTGCAGCCATTTGAGCGCCCCATCGGGGAGTACCACTCTCGTCTCGTGAGTGTCGACGGTCTCCCCCGCCAGGCTGCGGACAACTGCAAGCTGCTCGAAGGGCAACTCAGTTCCACTCGAATCGACCGCGTGAAAATCCCGAGCCAGCTCTTCAAACCGAGAGTAGCTGGCAAGCTTGCTGCGCGGGATTCCAAACACCTTTGCGGCAGGATCGTTTACATAAACGATGCGGCGTTCACTGTCAACGATCAAGACCGCCACAGATACCTGGTCGAAGATCATTTCCAGAAGGTTCGCTGGGCGAAGCCCAAAGCTGGTCATCAGCAAGTCTCCTCGGTACGCAATGCAATCAGATGCCCGATCTCGTTGGCTGGCTATAATGCTGCAACGATTCCGGCCGAATTCCCCGGGGTTGATCCGCCACTCTCGTCTTGTTACATCCGCTTCAGCAACTTGGACTGTTCCGTTGTTTAGTTCTGGTGTGTCCTCCGCATTGTGAGCCGTATGGCGATGTGCGAGGTCCACGATTGACAGCAGGGCCGGGCGGGGGCTCCATGCAATTGCCTTCCCACAACGAAGACAAACACTGACGTAAGTTTTGGAATCGGCGCATCGCGCGTGCTGGAAGTAATCCCGCATCAGATACCGACCTTGCATAGGGTGAATAACCTAGAATCGAAGCTATTGGAGCAGAGCGGTTGTTAACAGTGACTGTTGCCCTCGTGGGACGGGCAAGTGTCACATGCGAGAAGAACGCGCGCAAGGGCAGTACCGAGACGCCGAAACACCGAACGATAATAGACCTGCCTAGTAGTTGTGACAGTCGTCTCCTGCGGGATTTCGATCTATGATACGCCCGTTTTGGGTGACCGTCGCATCGGGAGGTGGCCAGATGAATTCACCACGATTCACGCAAATGCTCGCACATGGTCTGCTCGCGCTAGCTGTAGTTCTGTTCGCCGGCAGCACAGTCGCGATGACAGCACAGGACACGTCACAAACAACTGTGACCCACGGACAACCAGAGCATCAGGTAACCGTGGACCACGGAGAAGTGGTTTATGTTTCGGGAAACGACCTTGTCGTGAAAAACCTGGATACCGGAGAGTTGAAGAACTTCGTCGTCCCGGACAGCGCCCGGGCAACAGTGGATGGTAAGGAACTCTCCATCCACGAGCTCAAGCCGGGCATGAAACTTCAACAGACCATTACTACCACCACGACACCGAGGGTGGTGACCACCGTGAGGACAATAGAAGGCACGGTGTGGCACATCAACGCGCCCACCAGTGTCATCCTCAAGTTGCCAGACGGCAGCAACAAACAATACCAGATCCCCAAAGGTCAGACGTTCACGGTCAACGGAGAGCAAGCTGACGCGTTCCACCTGAAGAAGGGCATGAAGGTGACGGCGACGGTCGTTACCGAGGTTCCCGAGACCGAAGTTGCCGAACAGCGAAGCGTGACGGGCCAGATGCCGGCGTCTGCGCCGACCCCTCCGATGGAAGGCGCTCTATTGATCGAGGAACCTGCTGCACCTAAGCCCGAACCTACTACAACTGCATCAGCGGCGACACCCAACAAGCAGCTACCTCAGACCGCAAGCATGCTCCCTCTCATGGGTTTGCTGGGAGTATTTCTTTTGGCCTCGGGAGTTGCCGTCAAGTGGGTACCTCGCCGATCCTAATGGCGAGAGCACGAATTCAGGAGTGTCGACATCCGTAGCTGCGGGATAGATCCTCGGCCCCCCGCTCAAGCCAAAAGCAGGCTTGAACGGGGCACCCAGCACCCAGTACCCAGCACCAGCCACGCTCAAAAAGCCGTGCACGTGGCGTGGAAGATGATCGTTGAGGATACAGGACGAATCGGATACCGTCGAACTTAAGCGAACTCAATCTTCTCCGTGCCTCCGTGTCTCCGTGGTGGGTTTGAAACGCGAAATCGCTATACAATCATTCGCAGCTGCGGGATAGATCCTCGGGTTCCCGCTCAAGCCAAAAGCAGGCTTGAACGGGGCACCCAGCACTCGGCACCCAGCCACATCCCATTTTATGAACCCGCCGCGAGTCCCTGGACAGCCCGAAGTTGTCGATTACCAGGGTAACCTTCCGCTAAGGTCTTACCCGAATCAAACGCGGTAGTTCGACTAATACCGGCGGGGAATCTTCCCCGATAGGCTTACCTCACTTTTACCCAAGTGAGATAAGCATGGTTAACCGCACATGGAGGTTCGGAGCTCCTTTGTCGATTTCTGCAGTTCTCATTTTGGTACTTTCGCTTTCGGTCTGTGGAGGGTCGCCCTCGGTGGGAAGCTCCGCGCCAACCGCAGGTAACGCCGAGTCAGATGCGCGGTCCTTGGTGGCGCAGCGGATACCGCCGGCGTACATGGGCTTGCACCACCACTTCGGTGGGGAATTTGTTGCGTGGGCCACGCCGTGGCCGCCGTCCGAGCCTTTCGGAGCTATGCGACTGTGGGACAGCGGCGTGGACTGGAATCTGGTCGAGACGTCGCGAGGCGTCTATGACTGGTCGACGCTTGATAACTGGATAAATCTGGCTGTGGCCGGCGGGTACAAGGTCGAGTACACCTTCGGCACGACTCCGGCTTGGGCTGCTGCCGCGACGAACCTTCCCCCCAGCAACATGAAATATTGGGACGAGTTTGTGACCGCAGTTGCTACGAGGTACAAGGGCAAGATTGAGGCCTACGAACTATGGAATGAGGCTAACGTTCCGGACTTTTACGGCGGTTCCGTAGCCGACCTGGTAACGATGCAGCAGCACGCCTACATGATCATCAAGAGCATTGATCACTCCGCGCTTGTACTGTCTCCGTCATGCCAGGGGGCCAGCTGGGGCTATCTGGACAAGTTTCTGACTGCTGGAGCGAAGGGCTACATGGATGCCGTGGCGGTGCATCTCTACAACAAGTCGCCGGAAGTGGACGGTGCTGCCCTGGTTGCCGGCTACCGCAGCGTCATGAAAGCGCACGGCATGGCCAATACGCCGATGTGGAACACTGAGTTCGGCTGGGGCCTGAATACGGAGATGCCCGACGCCAATGAGCAAGTTGCGTTTCTAGCGCGTTCATACCTGCTGCTGTGGGGCATGGGCGTGCCGCGAAACTACTGGTACGCCTACGACGACTCCGATTCGGGAACGCTTCGGCTTCCGAACACGGGCAATCCCGGCACCATTACTCCGGCGGGCGTAGCCTACCAGACGGTCTACTCGTGGATGGTTGGCCGGACCATGACGCCGTGCTCCAATACAGGCACGGTGTGGTCGTGCCAGTTCACCGACGCTGCGGGTGCGGCGTCGCTGGCGCTGTGGAACACGGCTGGCACGTCCGAGTACAGAACCGGAATCTACAACCGTTACGAAGACCTGACCGGGGCCATCCACAGCGTGTCGCATGGCAAGGTCTCGATTGGCAAGAATCCCATTCTGCTGTTTACCACGCCGGTACAGCCGCCGCCGTCAAGGTAGGCCGCTGCCTAAACCGCATCTTCGCCTTTCCGTTCTGCCGCCCGTGCGGTAGTCTTGTAGTCTTCCCAAGGAGTATTTGATGAAGACCAGGTTGTTTCGCGTTCTCTCTCCCTGCATTCTCGCTGTTTGCGCATCGGCCGTTCTCGGGCAGACCGCCGATACCGACTTCCACTCGCAAGCCGACCTGGCCGCACGCTCGCAACAGTTGATTGCGCGCGCGCAGAAGAATGCCAAGGGCTCGGGCAACAGCTCACTTGTGAAGAATCCGAACGAAGACGTGCAGTTCAACGTGAAGACCAAGAGCGGCATCGCGGAGATGCACGCTCACATGAACGATCTGATCATCGTCACGGATGGCGAGGCGACGATCGTGACGGGCGGAACGATTCCGGATTCGACGCTGGAGTCGGAGGGCGAGACTCGCGGCGTGACCATCGTGGGCGGACACGAGCAGAAGGTGGCGAAGGGCGACGTCCTTTACATCGCGCCGAAGACGCCACACCAGATCCTCGTGGCACCGGGCAAGACGGTCACGTTCCTCAATGTGAAGGTCGTGCAGCCGTAGGCGCCAGGAAAGGAAATACGCAGAGGGTCGCGGGGGTAACGCGGAGGTAGCGGGGGAAGCAGAGGGAAAAGCCCCACGTTAGCTTCGCGGAACGTGGGGCACCGTGGCTATTGACGGGAAACCGTCGCTACCTGAAACCGTCGTTGCGAAATCGGACGCACTCGGCGTGCTTGCTCACGACCGGGCTCAATTCGGCCCGGATGTTCCTCTTGGTTGGGAAAGAGGCTGTACTGGGCTGAGTTTAGGCGACGCCCTCGATGTCGCATGGATCGAAACGGGCCAGCGAAATGAATCTCGATTCGCAATTCGATCGACGGTGTTGTTTGAGAAATGCAACCATTTTCGGGATGTTTGCAGTAGTCATGGACATACAAATCACAACTAGTGCAATTTTCGAAAAACTCAATCTGATTCATTTCGGTGTAATCTCACTTGCAAACCTGATGCTTGCAGTTTTTGCTTGCTGTTTCAGATTTGGTACGCGAGAATACACACGAACCCGCGCACCGTTTACTACGGTGTTGGTCCCTTGCCAAAGGTTTTGGGTTCCGCCGCCTAGTAGCTGGAACTACTAGGCGGTTCAATTTTGTTCTCGTCTCGATCTTCTATTCACAATTCCTCAGATTCTCATGGGCATGATGACGTAGCGGTACTTGAAATCACCGTCGCCGTTTTCGGCGGGGCGGAGTTGGCCGGCGGACTGCGGGTCCTTGAATTCGAGTTGGACGTCTTTTCCGGTGGCGGCCTTCAGGAAGTCGAGCAGGTACTGGCTGTTGAAGCCGATGACCATTGGATCGCCCTGGAAGGCGGTCTCGATCGAGTCCTCGGACTCGCCGGTTTCGGTGGACGAGGACGAGATGCGGATCTCGTTTTTGTCGAGGCGCAGGCGGATTGCGCCAGAGCGTTCGTCGGCAAACTGGGCGACGCGCAGGATGGCGCTATTGAGATCTTCGCAGTGCACGACGACGGTCTTGGTGTTGTCGCGCGGCAGGACGGCTTCGTAGTTGGGGAACTGTCCAGTCAACTGGCGGGCGGTGAGCAGGCGTCCGCCGATGCGGAAGAAGAGCGTGGCTTCGTCCTTGGCGAACTCGATGAATTCGGCATCGTTGTTCTGAAGAAGCGAGTTGAGTTCGGCCATCGCCTTCTTGGGAACCAGGATGCGCATGTCGTTGATGCCGTCGAAGCGGGCGCTGGTGTTTTCGATGTGCGCCAGGCGATGACCGTCGGTCGCCACCATGGAAATCGATTCGGCCTTCAACACCAGAAGGGCGCCGCTCAGGGTATAGCGCGACTCTTCGCTGGAGATGGCGAAGATGGTTTTCGCAATCATGGTGCGGAAAACCTGGGCCGGGATCTTCACCACGCCGGCGGTCGGGAAAGCCGGCAGGCTGGGGAAATTGGCGCGCGCCATGCCTACCATCTTCGTATTCGAGCGGCCACTGCGAATCTGGACCCAGTGGTTCTCGAGCAACTTGATGCTGATGTCGCCGTCGGGCAGCAGCTTGATGTAGTCGTAGAGCTTGCGGGCCGGGATGGTGCAGGAGCCTTCTTTTTTGAGCTTGACCGGGCACGACGTGCGCAGACTGAGATCGAGGTCAGTGGCCGTGATGGACAGTTTGTCGTCGGCGGCCTCAAAAAGGAAATTTGACAGAATGGGAATGGTTGTCTTGCGCTCGACCACACCTTGTGTCGCCGTGAGTTCTTTCAGAAGGTCGAACTTGCTGACGGTGATTTCCATGACTTCCTCGCCTCCGAGTACAGCTCGGGCATCTTCAATGCTTACCTTATATCAAAAGTACAAACTCAATAACAGCAGCAGTATAGGACGGACGCAAGCTGAATTCAGCCCGAAACTCAGCTTTTTTCAAAATCCGGCCTGAAGCGTGTTAGCGAACGAGGTTCATCCGCTCAGGGTCTCGCTCATTTTATTCAACATGCGGGCCAGGTCTTTGTCAGTTTTGCGGGCCTCTTCAATCTTACCAACAGAATGAAGCACGGTGGTGTGGTGCTTGCCGCCGAACTGGCGTCCGATCTCGGGCAGCGAGGCGTCGGTCATCTGCTTGGCCAGATACATCGCGATTTGGCGCGGATAAACGATGGGGCGCGAATTGTCCTTGGCCTTGATCTCGGTGACCCGCAGGCCGAACTGCTCGGCGACGACCTTCTGGATGGCGTCGATGGTGACCTTTTTCACCGCGCTGTCGATTACGTTTTTGAGGCAATGCTGCGCGTTTTGCAGATTGATCTCGTTGCCCACGAGCGAGGAATAGGCCATCAGGCGAATGAGCGCGCCTTCCAGTTCGCGGATATTCGAGCGCACGTTGGAGGCGATGAAAAGGGCCACGTCCATGGGCAGCGTGCATTTGTCCTGCTCCGCCTTCTTCTGCAGAATGGCGACCTTGGTTTCGAGGTCGGGCATCTGGATGTCGGCGATGAGTCCCCACTCGAAGCGGCTGCGCAGACGGTCCTCGATCTCGGCGAGTTCCTTGGGCGGGCGGTCGCTGGCGATGACAATCTGCTTCTGCGACTCGTGCAGCGCGTTGAACGTGTGGAAGAATTCTTCCTGCGTGCGTTCCTTCTGGGCCAGAAACTGAATGTCGTCGATGAGCAGGACGTCCACGGTGCGGAACTTGTCGCGGAAAGCCGACATCTTGTCGTAACGCAGCGAGCCGATCATTTCATTGGTGAAGGTCTCGCTGGTGAGATAGCGGATCGACATCTGCGGATAGAGACGCTTGATCTCGTGACCGATGGCCTGGGTAAGGTGCGTCTTGCCGAGCCCGACGCCGCCGTACAGGAAGAGCGGATTGTAGGCCTTCGATGGACGATCGGCAACGGCGCGGGCGGCGGCGTGCGCAAACTGGTTGGCGGAGCCGATGACGAAGTTGTCGAAGGTGTACTTGGGATTGAGCTGGGCGGCGCCGTCCCAGTCGAAGCGCGCCTGAGAGCTGGTGTTGATGGGCGCGGCGGCGGGGACCGATGAAGGCTCATTGTGCGAAGCGTTTTCGGCTTCCGACGAGATGAACTCGACGTCGTCCAATTTCAGGCCCAGCGAGTCGATGGCTTCCTGAATGAGATCGGCGTAACGCTCACCGATGGTGCGGAATTCTCCGGTGGGAACCTTGACGAAAAGAACGCCCTTCTCCTGATGGGAGAAGCGCGTGGGTTTCAGCCAATGTTCATAGGATTGGCGGGTGACTTTTCTTTCGAGCGCTTCCAGAATACGCGACCATGGATTCGGGCTCGAAGTGGCACTAATAACTGACATAAGGGAACCGTGAAGGCTGCGGTCGGCAACGCAGCTTGCTATCTAGTTCATAGCTGTAAACCGAGGTTATTGCCGCGCGTCTCTACCAAAATAGACCGAGCCCGGACGCGCGGTACAGGCCCTTTGCACCAAGCGTGGTGCGACCGCAAATATGTTGAGACTTCCGGATACTAGCACGAAAAACGGAGGCTGTGGAAAAAGTTGTAAAGGCAGTGGCGAGTTGGAGACACCGTGATGGCGAAAGGGGTCCCTCGCTGCGCTTCGGGATGACAAAGCTGCGGGCCGTGGGTGGTGGTGGAAGGTAGGCAGTGGCGGTGGTGCAGGCGAAGTGCATGGGTCCTTCGTCGCTGCGCTCCTCAGGATGACTCGCTTCATCATTTCCCGATTGTCGCCAGTGCTGGTTCCGCTCCGGCGCTGTGGGCGGAGTTGCTGAATTGGGAGGCAAATTGGGGAGCTAACAAAACTGTGGCGCACCGTACGACTATGGTGCGCCACAGGTTGCGTTCTACGCGATGTTAGACAATTCGGTTGAAGTTAGAAACCGAACCTCAGACCGAACTGAACGTTACGCGGGTTGTTAGCTGCGCTGACCTTACCGAAGGCGCTGTTGCCAATCGTGGTATTTGGATTCTGCCAATTGGCGCGGTTGAATACGTTGAAAGCGTCCGCCTGGAAACCCAAGGTCATGCCTTCACGCGGCAACTTGAATTGCTTGCGAAGGGAAACGTCCGTAGTGAACCAGGACGGCCCAAGAATGCAGCCGACGCAAGAATTTCCCAATGATCCGGGATTGGCCTGAGTGAAGGCATTGGGGTTGAACCATTCTGACGGCTGTGGGGCATTGAAATTGATCGATTGCCCGGCGACGTAGTTTCCGCGCCGAGTGACGCTCAGGGGGCCGGTAGAAACGGTGCCGGTAGGTGTTAAGGGCTGGCCTGTCTGTGCACGGGTGATGCCGGTGATTTGCCATCCGGAGAGAGCCGCGCCACCAACGCCTTTCATATTGCGGAGGAACGGCAGGCTGTAGGAGTAGGTAGTGGCGAGGATCTGACGCCGGTCGGAAGACAGAGGACCGTACAGGTAGCCGAGGTTATACGGAACCTCGGGTTCGGGGTTGTCCTGGAAGCCGCCGGGGGCGTTGCCCAAGGCCTTCGAGTAGGTATAGCTGATCGACCCTGTGGCATTGCCCTTGCGCTTCGTCACGTAGATCTGCAAGGCGTTGTAGTTGGAATTGGCGTCGCTGCGGTATTGCCGGATATCGGTATACCCGAGGTACGGTCTGAGGGTGTTGATTGGCGCCGTAGGATTGGCCAGAGCGGTCGCGAGGGTTGGATTATTGATGCTAGGCTCTCGCATTTCGTGGCGTCCCAACATGCCAACGTAGGACGTTTCGAGCAACAGTCCATATGGCAACTCCTGCTGTACGCCGAGACTGAATTGCATGGTGCGAGCGACCACCAGGTTGGGAGCAATCGCGCTGATGCTGAATGGGGTGAATGTTCCAGCCGATCCCGCGGATGGATTTGCCAGATTGCCACCATAGTAAGTCACCGATTGCAGGAACGGAGGCAGTCCAGGCTGTCCGAAAGCGACGTTGCCTTCCGGTTTCTCATAGAACATTCCGAAGCCGCCGCGGACTGCCGTTTTCCCGTTGCCGAAGGGTGAATAGGAGAATCCAAAGCGCGGTGCAAACACGCCTTCGGGGTTGAACAAACCGCGCGCCCCAGTTGCGGGAACCGACTGAACCAGCGCACTGGTTGCACCGGGTACATTGGCTACCTGACCAGCGGGAACCTCCCCCGTACGAACCAGGCCGTTGAAGCGATTGCCGCCGATAATGTTGCCGTTTGCATCGAAGGTAACCGCCTGAGCCGGATTGTAGAGGCTCGGGTCGAAGTTCACCATGTTATTGGCTTGGGTGTAGGTGGGCGTGGTGTGTTCATAACGAAGCCCGAGTTCCAGGCTCAACTTGTCGGTCACACGCCAGCTATCGTTGAAGTAGGTGTCGAACTCATTGAACCGGAAGTGGGCGGTTGGGTCCGTCGATTGCGCAGCGAAACTGTAGAAATTGCCGAGCAACGCATCCGCGACAGGATCGCCGGTGGTATTCGGGTTGCTTGCAACATCGAAGACGATTCTGCCCTGAGGCGAGTCAGGACGAGAGTTCTGGTCTTTTCGGTTTCGAGCGAACAGGGCGCCGAATTTGAAGGTGTGATGACCCATCTGATAAGTGAGGTCATCAGAGGGAGTGATGTCCGTGGTAGGAGCCAGAAGCGAGAAGTAGGGACTGTCGAACTGGTTAGGTGCAGCCGTTGGGAGTACGCTCACAGCAGAGTTGGTGGGGCTGGCGAAAGCGCGGTTGTTGTTGAATACAACGTGAGGTATTCCGGTGGGGAAACGCCCGCCCGTAAAGCCGGCAGGCAACGGGAATTGGAATCCGTAGGTGGAGCGCTGCCAAGTGTCACCGGTGGGAGGGATGCGTTGCTTACTCCAGGCAGTGCTGATCTTGGCTTCGTTGACAAGGTGCGAATTGATGGTCCACACGTCGGCGATTTGATAGTTGTATCCGGGACGCAGTCGGTTGGTCGGAACGGTCGGCAGAGTGCCGCCGTCGCTGAAAGTACCGAAGGCGGCAATCAGATTGAGATTGTCGTGGATATACCGGCCATAGATGGCATGTTTATCGCTCGGATGGTAGTCAATGCGAATGATGTCTTCGCGCCAGTTGCTCGGATTATTCGGCTGGAAGGTTACGTTGTTCGCGGCATCGGTGTTCGTATATGCACTCGCAACCTGTGTCGCCATCAGTTTGTAAACGTTCGCGATGGCCTTGCCATCCGGCGTCATCATGGCGGCTATGTTGCTGTTTGGAATCGTCGCGCCGCAAGAAGCCGGAGTAACTTGCACGTTGGTAACACCGTTCACAGTCCCGTAGACCGGCGCAGTGTAGGTTCCCGGCTGGCACAACGCGCCAGCCGACAAGTGGGTCGCTGCTGCGCTGAAATCTCCGGAGAGTTCAGCCAGCGTCGGCACGGTCTGGTTCTGAGCCGGGGCGAATTGGCGAATTTTCTTCCACTCTTCGCCTGCGAAGAAGAACAGTTTCCCCTTCTTGATTGGCCCGCCTAAGGTCCAACCGAAGTCGTTAAAGCGAAGAGGCGGCTTGATGTTCTTGCTAGGTGTAGTGGGAGTGGCATTCAATTTAGACCCAGGATTAGCCGCATCGAAGATGTCGTTGCGGAGGTATTCGAAGACTCCGCCATGGAGGCTGTTGCCGCCGCTCTTGGTGACGACGTTGATCGAGGCGCCTGCATTGCGGCCATATTCGGCAGAGAAGTTCGAGGTCTTCATCGAAACTTCCTGGACGAAATCGAGACCTACGTTATTGATCTGGGTGGTATTCGATCCCGAGTCCATGTTGAAGCCGCCGTCAACCGTGACCAGGTTCTGGTCGCCGCGGTTGCCGTTGACCGCCTGGTTGTTGATGGCCATATTGGTGCTCATGCCGAAACCGTCGTCGGTCGTAAGGGCCACGCCGGGGACGAGCGAAACCAACTGCATATAGTTGCGCGTATTCAGCGCAATGTCTTGAACTTGCTTGGTGTCGATGGTGCGGGAGACCTCGCCGGAAACCACGTTGATGGTTTCGCCGCTGGCTTCAACGGTGACGCTCTCGCCCACGGAGCCGACGGTCATGGTCAGGTCCACGGTCAGACGTCCGCCCGCAACCAGAACGTTTCCGGTTTTGGTAATCGTCTTGAACCCTTTTTGCTCGGCAGTCACGCTGTAACTGGCTGCGATGATGTTAGGAACGACGAAGAAGCCGGCCTCATCGGTGTCGGCGGACCGCTTCACCTTGGTTGCTTCATTGGTAATCGTGACCTTGGCATTGGGCACGACGGCGCCCGTCGGGTCTGTGATGGTGCCGGAGATACGTCCGAAGACGTCCTGAGCACCGGCGGTTTGGACAGCGAATGTTATCAGCAGAACCGATAACAACAACGACATCGCAACTTTCGCTAAATTGATTCTCAAAGCCCCCTCCATTAAACAGTTCACATCAATTCGGTAGCACGGCACTTGGGTCCCGGCTAACAACCGCCTCAAGCCTCTATGGGGCCTTCTCGGCGGATCCAGCTCATCGCGAACAACTCAAGCAACATTCGACGGTCCTTGAGTTTGTCGCCCTTCCTGTACAGCGGGATCGTTCTGTCCTAAGTCTCTGTTGCGACATGATTTATCGCGTTTCCTAAGACGGCGTCCCAAAACCAACCCGGACCTGTTATCGCGATCCAGAAGGTCTTTGGGCATCAGCATCTCGGAAGATAGCGAGACATTTTAACCCTGAAAAGTGAATTCACAGTAATTCTCGTGAAGCAGTAGAGAAAATAACGAGAATTAGCCTCTACTGAACAATCTCGAAACCCGCCGGTTCGCCCTGCTGAGAGTCCGGAGCGACCCAGACGGAAACCGATGCCGGTTCGACCATTTGGGCCATCTCGAGGTTCCAGAAGGAAAGTTCGTCGGCGGCAATTGCAAACTGCACGCGCTTGCTTTCGCCGGGAGCGAGTTGAATGCGCTTGATCCCGCGCAGTTCGCGCACCGGACGCGAGACGCTGGTGCCGCGCAACCGGATGTACATTTGCACAACTTCCTCGCCGGGCCTCGTCCCGGTGTTCTTTACTTGTGCACTGACGATCACGGGAGACGTAGTTCCGCCGTTGAGCGCCTTGGCGCTGACGGACTTTACGCTGACCGCCAGGGCCGAGTAAGAGAAGGTTGTGTAGGAGAGTCCGTGGCCGAAACCGAAAAGAGGAGCGTTGGTCTCGTCGATGTAGCGCGAGACGTACTTTTCCTTGTCGGATTCCGGCGGACGCGAGAGGTCGATGCTGGCCGCCGCGGGACGTCCGGTAGGCAGCGCCGCATAGTAGAGCGGCTCTTGTCCGACATTGCGCGGGAAGGAAACCGGGAGGCGCCCGGAGGGATTGGCGTCACCGAACAGCGTGCGTGCCAGCGCCGGTCCGGCCTGTACTCCCGGGAACCACGCCTGCAGAATGGCCGGAACATGCTGCGCCGCCCAGGTGATGACGAGCGGGCGTCCACTGAACAGGAGCAGCACTACCGGCTTGCCGGTGGCCACAACCGATTCCAATAGCTTCTGCTGATTTCCGGGCAGGTCCAGGCGGGTGCGCGCCGCAGCCTCGCCGCTCATATTGCCGCGCTCGCCCAAGGCCAGGACGACGATATCCGATTGCCGGGAAATCTTGAGCGCCTCGGCGAAACCAGAGTCGCCGGTATCGGTGACGCCCGTGCCCTTGGCATATAGGACCGTGATCTGTTCCTTCGCCGCGCGTTCCTGAAGTGCCGTGCGCAGCGTGACGACATCGGCGGCTTCGCCTTTCGCGGTCCACGAACCCATCATGTCGGCGGCACTGTCGGCCAGCGGACCGATGAGCGCGATCCTGCCGCCCTTGGTCACGTTGAGCGGCAGAAGTGGCTTGCCGTTCACGGCATCGTTCTTGAGAAGGACGAATGATTTTTCCGCCGCCGTGCGAGCGAGTTGCAAGTGATCGGGAGCAATCGGGCCGTCCGTCGAAATGCTTTCGTCGGCGTAGGGATGTTCGAACAGGCCCAGAGCGAATTTGAAGCGGAGTACACGGCGGACGGCTTCGTCCACTGTTGACTGGGAAACGGCGCCCGAGCGAACCAACTGGGGAAGGTTCGGTTCATAGAGATTGCTCTCCATGTCCATATCGACGCCGGCCTGGAGGGCCTTACGCGCCGCGGTCGCGCCGTCATTGGCAATGCCGTGGTTCAGCAACTCGTTGATCGAGGTCCAGTCGCTGACTACCATTCCCTTATAGTTCCATTCCTTGCGGAGCACTTGCGAAAGGGTGAAGGCGTTGGCGGAGGCGGGAACTTCGTTGAGCGAGTTGAACGCGCTCATGAACGTCGCGGCACCTTCGTCGGCCGCTGCGTGGAATGGAGGCAGATAGACCTGCCGCAGGAGGCGCTCCGGGATCTCCGTGGTGTTGTAGTCGCGGCCGCCTTCGGCAGCGCCGTAACCAACGAAGTGTTTAGCGCACGCGGCAATGGAGGCCGGATCGCTGAGTCGTTCGCCCTGATAGCCACGCACGTAGGCACGAGCCAGGGCCGCGCCCAGGTAGGGGTCTTCACCGCCGCTCTCGGCAATGCGGCCCCAGCGGGCGTCACGCGCGATGTCCACCATCGGGGAGAATGTCCAGCGAACGCCGGCGGAGGAGGTTTCTTCGGCCGCTACGCGCGAGGCCTTTTCAACGATCATGGGGTCCCAGGTCGCGGCCAGCGCTAACGGGATCGGAAAGATCGTGCGGTATCCGTGGATAACGTCGAGCCCGAACACAAGCGGAATCTTGAGGCGCGATTTTTCGACCGCTATGCGCTGCACCGCGTTCACCTGCTTGGCGCCGGTGAGGTTGAAGAGGCTGCCAATCTGACCACGGGCAACCATGTCGGAGTAGTCCGTCCGCCCCGTCCCCGGACCGGTGGGCGAGCCGGCGGAGAACTGGTTCAACTGGCCGGCTTTTTCCTCTAGCGTCATGCGGGCCAGCAGCGCGTCAATGCGAGCCTCGATCTCGGGCGTCGTCATGGCGCGGGTCTGAGCAACGGCCCCGGCCGATAGCAGACAGACAAGAAGAAGTGCCACTACCCTTGAATACAATGACTTGGATCGCATCGCTCCTCCATGGCGGGGCGGGCCCGCCTGACTTCATTCCAGTTGCCTTACATTAGTCTCGAACTACAAAAGCGCGGCCTCGGCATTCTTAAAAACGCCCGGTGCGGTTGTCCGCACCGGGCAATGGGCGAGGAAGCGCGGCCCCGGAATTTTACTTCGTTGTTGCTGAAACGTCCGTATAAAACTTTTGCAAGGTATAGAAAGCTTTCTTACGCTCGCCACGGTCCGAGATCAGGCCCTTGCGGTTCTTGTAATCCTGGGCGCCCGGCAGTAGTCTGCGGGGCGAACGGAAATCCATCAGAACCCAGGGCGACATGCCCGCAAGAGCGGGAATCTTTTTGAGCATGGTGATGTGTTCTTCGAAGAAGCGCGCCTGGTATTCTTCGGTCCAGATCGCCTCCGAATCGCCGTGGTGACCGGCGGGCGCCTCTGCCCCGAATTCACTGACGATGAGCGGCTTGTCGTAAGCCACGTTCCACTGGATTGTTTCCGTGTCTTGCAGCTTTCCTTCGTACCATCCCAGGTACTCGTTGAGGCCGAGCACGTCGAGGTATTGGCCCACCGGATCGTTGATCGTACGCTTGCCGGGTTCCGAATGATCGGTGCGGTTGAGCGCGGCGGTTAATAGACGGGTGTTGTCGAGCTGCCTGGCGTAGGCGATGTCGCTCTTGAAGAACTCCGTGCGGGCGGGGTTGATCGGCGTCTCGTTCCCCATCGACCACAGGATCACTGAGGCGCGGTTATGGTCGCGCTCGATATTGTCACGAATCTGCTCTTGCGCGTTCAACTGGGTCGCGGGATTCGTCCAGTCGGTGTCCCAATATACCGGGACTTCGGACCAGACCAGCAACCCTAGCTTATCCGCCAGGCGCGTCATGCCCTCGTTGTGCGGGTAGTGCGCCAAACGGACGAAGTTGCAGCCGAGCTCTTTCGCCCATCCCAGCAGCGTTCTGTCGTCTTCGAGCGATGACGCCCGTCCGCCGCGGAAGGGCGCTTCCTCGTGCATCGATATGCCGCGCAGGAAGATGGGCTTTCCGTTAAGGACAATCTTGGAGCCGCGGGTCTCGATCGTGCGGAAACCGATTTGATCCGTGACGCGATCTTCCGCGCCCGAAACGACCACGTCGTAAAGCTTGGGATCTTCGGGCGACCACAGCTTCAACGTCGCTGGGAAGCGGAACTCAGCATAGCCAGCGTCATTTGTCGTGACGACTTTCTTTATGCCGGCTTCGGGAATTTCAATCGTCACTTGCTGTGGAGCTTTTGCGCCGTTTAGCCGGACCCAGCCCGCGATTTCGTTCGTCGAGCCTTTCGCCAACTGCACGAAGTAATTCTGGATGAAAGTTTCCGGTTCCTCGACCAGCAGGACGTCACGGGTGAGGCCGCCGTAGTTCCACCAATCCGTGTTCAGCGCGGGTACCGCGTCCTTACGCCGCTGATTGTTGACTTCCACGACAAAGAAGTTGTCGCCATCGTGAATCTGATCGGTAACTTCGAAATTGAAAGGCGTGTAGCCGCCTTCGTGTTGCCCGAGCTTGGTGCCGTTCAAATAAACCGTCGCCCTGGTCGCCGCCGCCCCAAAGTAGACGAATACGCGTCTGTGCTCGTGCTTTTGGTACAAAAACGACTTCTTGTACCAGACGGTGCCTTCATAGAAGAAGAGGTTGTCGCGTTGCGAATTCCAGTCTCCCGGGACATTGAGCACGGGCGATGCGTCGAAGTCGTACTCGACGAGTTCAACTTTGGTCTTGGGTTTCGCGTTCTGATAAAACTTTCCGCCCCGGCCCGTGTCATATGGGTCCACAATGGCCCGCCACGTGCCGTTGAGGCTGGTCGTTGTCCGGTTGGGGATGTTACCGATAAGATCCGACGGGCTGGGCTCAGCGAAGGCCAGACTGCCCGATAAGAAGATAAATAAGAAGAGTTTGACTGTGATGCGCTTCATTGATATGTCCTACGGCCATGGCCCGAACGAGTCTTGGGAATCGCCATCGTGGAACATAGACGCTCAAAATCAGCGTTGAATAGTGAATTCACCGTAATTCTCGTGAAGCAGAAGAGAAAAAGACGAGAAATTGTGGACCGGAACGTGTGTTTGGGCCCTATTCAGGAGCGTGAAACCAATGCTATAATCGCTGCTTTCTCAAGCTGCTGAAGGGTTTAGCAACTATGACAGGGGACACGATCACTGCGGCGGAAGCTTCACGCGAGTTACTCCATCGTGTGGCCGCCAGCCCGCAGTTCCAAAAAGCTAACCGCCTGCGCGAGCTTCTCCTTTATATAGCGGAGCGAAGCCTGCAGGATCCGAACTGCGTTCTCCACGAGCAGGAGATCGGGGTTGACGTTTTGGGCCGTCCGCCGGATTACGATACCAGCCACGACACACTGGTCAGGGTGCAGGTGTCGCAACTCCGCAAGAAGCTTCAGGAGCATTTCACCGGAGAAGGCCGCAACGAACCGCTGATCATCGAGATTCCGAAGGGAAGTTACGTGCCTGTCTTCCGGCCCAGGGCAGACGAGCACCGCGCGGAAATCGAATCCACTGGCCCGCACACCCGCTCCGACGAAACACACCCCGCCACGATTCTCCCTGGTGGTGGACGACGAACCTACGTGATGGGCGGGGTCATTGCCATCCTTTTATTGACGGTGCTGGCGCTGGCCTGGATGGTCTACCGTCTTGAAATATCGCCTTACATCTCTACCAATCGGCCCACCGTAAATGCTTTCTGGAGACAGCTATTCGACGACGGTCTGCCGACAACGGTGGTCTTATCGGACATCACCTTAATTCCGTTCGAAAAACTCATGGGGCGGAGCATGCCCCTTTCTGAATACGAGTCGCGCGAGTTTGAGCGTCTTGCCGATCAGAACCTGACCGAGCCTGTCCGGAGCCTGGCCAAGGAAGTCGTCAATCGGGTGTCCACGTCGGTTTCCGACGTACAAGTTGCGAGAGACCTCGGCGTCCTTGCTTCCGAAAACCATCTCCCCCTCACCTTGATGAGCGCCCGCGAGATTTCTTCGGAGCTGCTGTCGTCGCAAAACTCGATTATCCTGGGCAGTTGGCGCGCGAACCCCTGGGTCGGCCTGTTCGAAAACCAGTTGAATTTCCGTACGGAATACCACGAGAACCCGCCGAGCATGCGGTTCATAAATTCGTCTCCTCTTAAGGGTGAAGAAGCGGCGTACCCGGCTGAATGGCGCCGCACCGGCTACTGCCATGTGGCCTATCTTTCAAATCCGAGGCATACGGGAAGCGTTCTACTCATCTCCGGCAGCGACGTCATTTCGACCGAAGCGGGCGGGCGTTTTCTCACCAATGAATCGAGTCTTCGCGACCTTCGGCAAAAGCTCGGACTCAAGCGCGGCGAACCGTTCCCTCATTTCGAGCTGCTCTTGCGAACCCAGATCGTGAACAATACCGTGCCCTCGTTCGAACTGATTGCGTACCGTCCTCACGGGCGCAATTGAGACCCGTTACTTCAGCCAACTGGCGACGAATCTATTTCTTCTGTAACTCGGCGGCCATGCGCCGCGCCTGTTCCGCTTCCGTCTTCATGCCCTTCGCCTGGTATATGGCCGCCAGCGCCGACTCGATGTTGTAATCGTCGCCATCCACTTTTATAGCTTGCTGATATGCAGCAATCGCGTCGTCGTATTTGTGAAGGCGCGCGTATGAGTTTGCTAGTAGGTGGTAGGCGCCCCTGGTTTCCGGTTCGCTTGCGACGGCGATGTTGAATTCCTTGATCGCCGCTTCGTCCGACCCCTTCGCGGCCAGCAAGAGGCCCATTCCTAAATGCGCCCCGGCGTGCTGCCCATTGGACGCCAGCACCTTCTCGAACATCTGTTGCGACTCAGCTGCCCGCTTCTGCTCCAGGTATAGAATGCCCAACTGGTAGGCGGCGTACGGCGCATTCGGTTGGAGCTGAAGGACGCGCTTTAGTTCAGCTTCTTCCTCTGCCACTCGATTTCTTTTGCTGTAGGCGTGCGCCAGATTGTAGTGCGCAAATGCGTCGTCGGGATGCGCTCTGATAGCGGTCTGGAGCTCGGCGATCGCCTCATCGGCCTTGCCGTCACCCAGCAATTGCTGCGCGCGTTGTACGTGGGCAGCGTGCGCCTTCGCATGTTGCAGCCAGCCCGCGCCGCCGATCACCGCCAGCAGAACCACTACGATCGCGGTAACGCGCAGCATCGCATTTTCCCGCCGCCGATCGGCGAGCGCAATCAATGCTCCAAGGATCAGTCCCGCGACCAATCCGCCGATGTGCGCGGCATTGTCCGTGACGCCGCTCATCGCTCCGAAGATCAGGTTGTAGCCGGCGAACATAACCACGCTCTTCAGCATGGACTTCACCACCACCGCCGGCATCGAGAACTCGCCCAGCTTCAGCGAGGAAATCAGCGCGCCGGCAATACCGAAGATCGCGCCCGAAGCTCCCGCGCTCACGGTGCCCGGATGGTACGCCACGCTGGCAAGGCTCCCGGCCAGACCACAGATCAGGTAAACCGCCGCGAAAGTCACGTGCCCGTAGAGCGACTCGGCCAACTCTCCCAACTTCCACAGGCACCACATGTTCAGCGCGATATGGATGATCCCAATGTGCAGGAACACGCTGGTGAGAAGCCGCCACCATTGCCCCGCAAACACGCGCGGCCCATAGTTCGCGCCCCAGTGGATCAGCTGTTGCACCGGCGGATTCATGATCGAATCGCCATTGGTCGCGAGCGCCATGCCGATAAAAACGGCGGCGCAGAGGCCGGCGATGGCCTGCGTCACGATCATCCCGTCGGAGTGCGAGTGCGAGCGCGACCAGGGAACGGGCATCACCGGCTGCCGCTGGTCGTTTTCTTGAACCCCATTTCGAGCCCCGTCCGTAACTTCGCCCCGGACCTCGCCCCGATGCATCGCCTCGTACTCAACGCACCACTTACAGATTTTGCGGTTTTTACCGAAGGTCAGCCCGGGTAATGTGCGGCCACATTTAACGCAGTTTGCCATGGGTTTCCAGTACAGCCGTTAGTCTCACTTCGATTATCTCCTACTTCGACAGCGCTGCCAGCACGTCGCGGAACAGAGCGTCGAACGTGCGTTCGCCCTGCGCGCCACGAGTGGCAACGGTGAGCGCGCGCTCGGTGGCCGTCCTCTGATATCCGAGGTTGACCAGCGCCGACAGCACGTCTTCCTCGACCGGAGAAATGGCTGGCATTTCCGGCGCGGCACCGAAGTCCTCTAGTTTGTCGCGAAGTTCCAGCACCATGCGTTCAGCGGTCTTCTTGCCGATGCCCGGAATCTTGGTCAGGCGCGCTACGTCGTTGCCGCGGATCGCGCCTACCATCAGGTCCGTCGCCATCCCGCTCAGGATTGTGATGGCGAGTTTGGGGCCGATGCCGCTCACCGAGATGAGCTTCTCGAAAAGCTGCTTCTCCTGCGCGCGCAGGAATCCGAACAGCGACAGCGCGTCCTCGCGCACATGCGTGTGAACGAAGAGCGCAACCTCGCTGCCCACCCCTCCCAGTTCGGAGTAGGTCGGTATGGTGATGGTGACGTCGTATCCGACCCCGGCACATTCGACGATAGCCTGGTTCGGATGCTTGAAAATCAGCTTGCCGCGTAGATGAGCGATCACGCCAGCATTGTAATTCAATGACTCAGTGATTCACTGACCCACTGATTCAGTTTTGTCATTGACCGCTGACCGCTGATCGCTGACCGCTCTTTTGTGTTCAAATGTCCCTGTGCCCCTGCTCGAACTACAGAACCTGACGGTCAAGTTCCCCACGCCGGCTGGGGACTGGCTCACTGCCGTGCGCGACGTGAATTTGTCGCTCTCGAGGGGTGAGACGCTGGGACTGGTCGGCGAGTCGGGTTCGGGCAAATCCGTTACTTCGCTGGCGATCCTGCAATTGTTGCCGCCGCAGGCGCGAATCACCGGCAAGGTCCTGCTGGACGGCCGCAATCTTCTCGATCTTGGCTCGGAGGAAATTCGTGCGGTCCGTGGCGCTCGCGTCAGCATGATCTTTCAGGAACCGATGACCGCGCTCAATCCGGTCATGCGCGTGGGCGATCAGATCGCCGAGGCGGTTCTGGCGCACAGCACCGGACCGCGTTCCGCCGATGCCTTGGCGTCCCGGCGCGTTGGTAAGTCTGAAGCCTGGCAGCTCGCGCTCGACGCCATGCGCGACGTCGGCATCCCCGACTACGAGCGCCGTGCGCGCGATTATCCTCACCACTTTTCCGGCGGACAGCGTCAGCGCGTCATGATCGCCATGGCCATCGTCAACCGCCCCGAACTGCTCATCGCCGACGAACCTACCACGGCCCTCGATGTCACCATACAGGCCCAGATCCTCGAGTTGATGGCCGGCCTGCGTGCAAAGTTCCGTCTCGCGATGCTCTTCATCTCGCACGACCTGGCGGTCGTCTCGCAAGTGTCGCAGCGAACCGCCGTGATGTACGCCGGCAACATCGTGGAGATCGGCGATTCCGCCGCCGTCTTTGCAAATCCGGCTCATCCCTACACGCGCGGATTGCTAGCCGCGGTTCCGACCCTGAAGACCGATCGCGCTAAACCGCTACGCACCATCGAGGGAACTGTTCCCTCCATCTCCGCGCTTCCGGCCGGATGTCCGTTTGAACCTCGCTGCGATTGGCGCGTGGACGATTGCGCCCGCCATCTACCCGCGCTCATTGAAGTCGCTCCCGGACACTTGGCCCGCTGCCCCGTCATGACCGCCAAATCACGCCGCTAACCCGCACCAGATTTAAACAGCCTCTCGGCCTCTGGACCGCGCGGCATTCGCCCATTCGGACTGCTTTTCCACGCTGGCGCCGGATATTCCTCAGCAACTCCTGTGAACAAGCTGTGGATCGTGTGGAAGAAAATCAGTTTTCCGTGACGTTCCACCAATTCATCCACAACCGTCCTCAGATCCGAATTGTTTTTAACATTTCGAGAGTAGCTGAACTTGTACTATGGATTGCACTTACCCTGTTTTCCACATTTCCGCGCCAACTACTGTTGCTACTATCTTTTCTTTTTAACTATTCATTTCTTAAAAGCAACAGCTAAGCTGCGCGCACTAACGTTTTCTGTCCATCGCATCATTCGCCAAACGGTCGGCATCTTTATTGAACTCACGACGAACATGGCGCGCCTTAAACCACGCGAGTTCGCGGATCATTGCCGTCGCTTGTTGGTACAACGGCTTCAGACCTTCATTCTTTACTTTGTATTGTCCGTTGATCTGGCGGACCATCAATTCCGAGTCACTGACAACTTCAATTGCATTGCACGGATGCTGACGCGCAAAGCGCAGCGCCGCCAGCAGTCCCGAATATTCTGCAAAATTATTTGTCTGGATGCCGAGGTACTCACTCAGTTCAGCCACGGGTTTGCCCTCGGCGTCCCGTACGAACACGCCATAGCCGGCATGGCCCGGATTGCCGCGCGACCCACCGTCAACGTGCGCGATTAAACAAGCCTGCGGCTTCTTTTTGTCAGTTGACTCTTTTTCGGTCGAACCAAACAGGTTGAGTGATTCTTTGGATGTAGAGGGAGGTGTAGAGCGCTTCTTGGTTGGATAAGCACGAAATGGCATAGTGCGATTGTAGAATGGTTTTACAATCGTCAATCACCAACTCACCAAATCGTCACTGTGTTATCTTCCTTCCGCCAGCCTCAAGGCCAACCGTTCAGGAAGGTGCGCATCCCTGATTCGCAACTGAGCGAGTCTCACGTCGTAAGGAACGCGATGGAAGGTAACCGTGTGTCGTTCGGAATCGTAGATGGCAAACGCGGCGCGCCAGTCGCCGTCG
Organism: uncultured Acidobacteriota bacterium; assembly: GCA_963777415.1. GTDB lineage: Bacteria > Acidobacteriota > Terriglobia > Terriglobales > Acidobacteriaceae > JAEZPW01. Next base: position 661,303 of record CAVZQL010000001.1, on the reverse strand, counting down.
CGCGGTTGGCCCACAGATCCGGGATTGATCAAATAACGCGAATCACCCAGCAGATAGATCGTATGTTTTTCATGCTTGTCTTCGGTGCGGGCTCCCGGACGCAGTTCCCAGGGCCCGCCCTCGCTGTTCAGATAGAAAGCGCCTTGTATATGGCTATGGCCAAAAAAGGTCACAGGAACGTCTGTCTGGGTCAGGGCCTCGGCCGCGTCCGGCATGGCCACGATGTATTGATCTTCATCCAGCGGCGACCCATGCACGAACTGCACCCCATTCAACTGAGGACCGCGCAACGGCCCCCCCGGCAAATCGTGCAACCACTGGAAGTTGGCTGGCGTAAGCATTTGTTTCGTCCATAGCGCCGCAATCGCCGCTATGGGATTGAACGACTCAGCCGTCTCCACCCCCGTACACACCTTGTCGTGATTGCCGCGGACCGCCAACCAGGCCACGTCGCGGCACGCCTGCGTAACCTCGTTCGGACTGGCACCATATCCGACCACATCGCCCAGGTTTACCACCCGGTCGAACTCGGGCGCCGCATCCAGGCAAGCCTGCAATGCTTCAAGATTCGAGTGAATGTCGCTGACGATTAGTAGTCGCAATTGTAGGTTGAGCCGGACTTACACGGCGCGCGAGAATTATACAGCTTGTGCGTGCATTGTTTCTCCTCCGGCCTTTTCTGATTGTCATCCCGAGGCGCAGCCGAGGGACCCCTATAGCGAAAATTGTTTTCAGGTCCACCACAACTCGTGCGCACAACAAGAGCAACTCTCTTCCCACCCCGCTCTCTCCCGAGTACCATTGCGTTTCAGTGCAAGTTTGCTTTTCGTCGCCGTTCTATTTACGAGTCGAAGTCTCGAACCCTGTGGAGGACTCATGCGCAAGTCAGTCTCTTTTCTAATTCTCGTTCTCTTGGCTCTTTCTTTGAACGCGAGCGCTCAATCGAAGGCGCCCGCTCAAACGAAAGAGGCCACTGCTGCTGCCGAGGATGGCGCGACCGTGCTGCCGGTCAAGCGCGTCGTCCTTTATAAGAACGGCGTCGGCTACTTCGAGCACTCGGGCAAAGTGCGCGGCAATCAGGACTTGAGCATCGAGTTCACCACCGCGCAACTCAACGACGTGCTGAAATCCCTTACCGCCGTTGACCTCGGTGGCGGCCGTATCAGCGGCGTTCGCTACAACTCCATCGCACCTCTTAGCGAGCGCTTGAAGACACTGCAACTTGGACTTGGCGAGAACGTCGGCGTTAGCGGATTCCTCTGGGCACTGCGCGGCACGCGCGTCGAAATCCGCAGCGGCGCGGCCTCCGTCACCGGTAAGATCCTCAGCGTCGAGACCGTGAAGAAAGAAACCGTCAAGGGAGGCACCGTCGAAGTCACGCAGCTTTCCATCGTAGGCGACGGCGGCGAACTGCGCTCGTTCGAGATGGGACCGGGAACCTCGGTACGCATCGTCGACGGCGAGATCCGCCAGGACGTCGGCCGCTACCTCAGCCTGGTCGGCACCACGCGCTCCAAGGACGTGCGCCGCATGACCATCTCGGCTCTCGGCACTGGCGAGCGTCCGGTCTTCGTCAGCTACATCAGCGAAGTCCCGGTGTGGAAGAGCACCTATCGCATCGTGATTCCGAAAGCGCCGGGCACGCCCTTCCTGCAAGGCTGGGCCATCATCGACAACACCGTCGGCGAGGATTGGAAAGACGTGCAACTCTCGCTCGTCTCCGGCGCGCCGCAGTCGTTCATACAAAACATCTCGCAGCCCTACTACACGCGGCGTCCGGTGATCGGGTTGCCGCAATCCGTCATGCTCACGCCGCAGGAGCACGAGGCGAGCATGGAGGAGACGAAGCAGTCTGATCGGCTGGAGCAGTTTTCGAAGCTGAACACGCCGCCACCGCCTGCAATGAGAGTCCGAAATGGAGCTCCGGATAGAGTCCACGGCAACAATCTGATAGTCGAAGGGCTGAACAACACCAATCCGCGGGACGCTGATGCAGAGGCCACGCCGTCTCTCGATTCCTTGCAAGCGTTCAAAATGCAGACGTCCGCGTACTCGCCAGAGACTGCTGTGGCGGCGGCCAAGCTGGGCGAGTTGTTCGAGTACGCGCTGAAGCAAAAGATTACCGTCCTCAAGAACCAGTCAGCGCTGGTGCCGATCGTACAGTCGCCGATCGAAGCCGAAGCGGTCACGCTGGTTACGGCGGACCGCAGCGGTTACGTGACTAACGTTCCTTTGCGCGCCATCTGGCTGCGCAATACCAGTGGACTCACGCTTGACGGCGGCACCTTCAACATCATTGAAGATGATGCCTTCGCCGGCGAGGGCATCATGGACGTGCTCCATCCCGACGAGCGCCGCCTGCTCTCCTACGCGGCGGACACGGCATTGCACGTGAAACCGACGGTGGAAGGCGAGTCCGGCATGGCCACCCGCGTCCGCATCAATCGCGGACTGATGCAGGTGACTCGCGAAGAACGCAGCACATGGAAGTACGAAATCCACAATGCCGACACCGCCGCCCGCGACGTTGTCGTCGAGCATCCGATCCGGCAGAATTTCAAACTGGTCGACGGCGTCAAACCCGAGGAGTCCAGCACCAACTACCACCGCTTCAAGATCAAGGTTGATCCGAAAAAGACCGAAACGCTGGTCGTCAAAGAATTTCGGCCCGATACGACGTCAATCTATCTGACGAATATCACCGACGAGCAGGTTGCGTACTACACGCGTGAGACGAAACTGAAAACGGAAGTCGAACAGGCGCTGCGCAAGATCGTCGCAAAGAAAAACGAGATCGGTGGCGTGGATACCGACATCACCGCGCGGCAACGCGAACTCGGCGAGATTGACAAAGACCAGGTCCGCGTCCGCGAGAACATGAAGGCCCTGAAGGGTACTTCCGAAGAGAAGTCGCTTCTGCAGCGCTACACGAAGCAACTCGACGGGCAGGAAGACCGCATCAACACCCTGCGCACCGAGATCTCCGGACTGCAAACCAAGCGTACCCAACTTCAGGCCGAACTCGACCAGATGATCCAGAACATCGACCTGGACGAGAACATTTAGAAAGTGACGAGTTCGTGATTTGGTGAGTGACGATTGGGGCCACCGGAGAACGGCGGCCCTTTGCCTTACTTCGCTAGCTCCGCCCGCACCATTTCGTTGACCGCCTTGCCGTCGGCCCGGATGTTCTGTTCGGCGAAGCGCGCCATGACTGCTTTCATCACGTTGCCCATATCTTTCGGAGCGGGTTTGCCCTTCTCCGCCGTGATCTGGGCAACGACTTCGGCGACGACCGATTGCATCTGCTCCGCTCCCGCGGCCTTGGGCATGTAGGTCTCAATCAGTTCGATCTCTTTCGCTTCTTTCTCGGCCAGCTCCTGCCGGCCGCCCTTCGTGAACTGCTCGATCGAGTCCTTGCGCTGCTTGATCATGGTGCCCAGCAACTGGACGGCTTCGGCGTCATCGACCGCCGCGCGCTTCTCGATCTCTTTGTTCTTCAGCGTGGATTTCATCATGCGCAGCGTGGAGAGCCGTTGCTCATCCCGCGCGCGCATGGCTTCGACCATGTCTTTTTGTACTTGTTCAACAATGCTCATGGCGAAGATTATAGCGGCAGCATTCTTCTTTGTGATTATCAACATGGTTTGGCCGCAGCGGCCAAACTTTAAATGGTTTCGTCATTCGCTACTCGGTGCTGTAAGAGCATCTACTCGACTAAGGATTCCGTATTTCACTTCCGTTGCTTGGGGCGGTAATAGTTGCGGCACTGGGCGCTCATGCAGCCCTGAGTGAGCGCAGCAAACTCCTCGTCGCTCAAGGACCAAAATCTCTTACTGCTCAGTGCAGAAACGAGCTCGATTTCGAGCCTTCGGGCATCTTGCGCTGCTTTGGATCCCTCCGGCTGGTATGCAACTTCAACGCTGGCATCTTTTCCTGACCACTCCTTTCGGAGCCGGGCGAGGCGCGTCTCCAACAAGGCGCGATCTTGCTTAGCTCCGCCCTGCGAGAGCTGGTAGGCGGCAAAGGCGGCCTGATTGTCTGGGCCGTCTTGCAGCATTTGGCGAAGCCAATTACCCAAGTGCGGGGGAAAGGGGGCCTGGCGAGAGGTAAAGCTCCTGTCAATATTGAAAAAGAGATTCATCAGGCGGTTTTCGTCAAAGGAACTGCTGTTAATCTTCGACATGGCCTCCTGTGGGGACCAGCGCAGTAGCAGGGGCAACACCTCTCCGTCCTGTTCGGGATACTTCCACCCGGCACGCACTTGCGGCAGAATTGCGGCTGTCGCAAAGCGTCCGGCCAGTGCAGCGCGCATACTCCAGGAATTGTCGTGGGGCTTGTCTGGTGGAGTGGACAGAAGGTCTCCAAGGCAACCGTCAACTTCGGGTAGCGTATCGAAAGGCAGAGCTGCGAACGAATCCAAAGGAATCGGCCAGCCTCGCCCACAGACGGCTCGGATGGCGTAGGGCCTTGCCGCTTGTGGATCCAGTTCGATCAGGCGCTGAAGGGCGTCCTTATTTTGGGGTGTTCTTTGCAAAAGATCCTTCAAAGGCGCAATCATGGCCGGATCGCGTAGACGCCCCCATGCGGTCTCTAGAAGCATGTTCTGCTCAATCGAGTTGAGGGTCAGGAATTCGGCCGCGACGATTGGCCGCACTCGTTCCACGTCGGCGTCGCTGAGTCCGGAAAACTCGAGAAGGTAATAAAGGGCCGCGGCCCGGTTGGCTCCGCTGCGCTGGGGGAGGGTGTCGAGCAGCGCTGTCATGTCAGCGCTGCGCTCTTCGGCAGCGCGCTTAGATTCCGGATTGTCAGCTTTCGCGTCGGGAGCAAACATGTGCCAGCCCGGCAGATTTTTGCCCCGCAGCAAGCCGCGGGTCTCAGCAAGTAGGAAAGGCATGTCGTAGAGAGGCATTTGCTGCGGGTTTCGCCAAGCGGTCTCCAATAGCGAGAGTTGGAGTGGTAAGTTGCGCGTGTTCGCCATCGCCTCAACACTGTAGGAGCGCATCTGTTCGTCGCCGGTCAGAATCAGGTCTATTTTGGCGCGTAACGCGTCGTCGCCTTGCAGGTCGGCAAGCTGGGCCAGGGCTTCGCCACGTTGGCGGTTGCCGCGGCGCATCCGCAAGTCGGGCTGGCCTATGGTGTTGCGCGAGTCTTGCAGCAGCCTGGCCTCGGTTTCGGCCGGCATTGCCTCCAGATCGATCGCTACGGCGTTGGTGATGATCGGAGCGCTTTTCAGGACTCGGCGGGTGGTTAGACGGATCTCGTAGTGCCCCGGATCGCGGAAAACGAACCCCTGGTTGAGAAGGATAGGGAAGCGAATTTCTTTGGGGCCCAGTTGCTGGACCGTAAAGTAATCGTGCCCGCTGCTGGTGCGCCACTCAAACCATCCCTTCGCGGGGGTGATCTCTACCTCATCAGCCAGATCCTGGTAGTCAGTGCCATTGATGGAATAGGACTTGCCGGTTTGATTGCGAAATACAAGGTCAAGTTGAATACGTTCGCCCTGATAGAAGTGGGTCTTATGCTCGTGGGCCTCCAGCCGCACTTCGGGTTGCAGAGGGACATCTTGTGCGGGTTGAGACTGCTGTGCGGCGACGGGAGCGGGGAGCACCAGGGCAAGAAGCGCTATCCAAAAAGCGGGAAATCGCATCAGCATGGGCGTTCGTTGATTCCTTAATCGAGAATGGGAGCCTTTGTTCGCCCGTCCATTAGACCACGCCTGCCTTCCATAAGCAGTATCCCATTAGGCAGCTTTTTTCTGAAACGCGCCGCCCTTATATCGGCCGCCTGCTTGTGCTTGCAACAGCTTGACTGCCCGCTCGACCATAGGTTCCGCACGCGAATCGATCCAGCCGGTTCCGCGCTTCTTCGTCTCTTGGGCAACACTCGAGACAGTCACCGATCGTCCTTCGGCGACAAGAGTTCTCACACTTTCGAAAATGTGCTTGAACAGGTTCTTCTCGTGCTCTTTCTTCTGCTTTACAAGGTATTTTTTGCGGCGGCGAACGAGTTGTCTGGCCAGCCCGTGATGATTGATCATCGGCGACTGTGTTATTCCCAGTCTTTTTCGCGCCTCAGACAAGTTAGGAGGAGGGTACTCTCCCAACATCTCTGTAAGTAAAACACGTTGCTCCGCGATTAGGTTATTCCGATGTCGCTGAAAACGCTGCACTAATCGCCTATATAGATGCGTATGAAAACGTAACTTGGCAGCTGTAACACCGAGAAGCCTGCCCACTTGTGGCAGCGTCATCGGCGGAAACATTTTCAAGGCGCGCTTCATTCCTTCGGCAATCCTTTTGTGCTCCGATTCGAATAATTGCTGTCTCTTTCGGTCGATTCCCTTACACAGCTCCGGGAATCTGTGACGGAGAGCTCTCGGTTCTGGCAGTCTGTGCTTGAGACCGAGCTTCCTGAGCGACAAAGGATTCTTGCGCCCCCGGTTCTCCTTTAGAACCGCCTCGATCTCCAGTGGACCTTTGCGGGGCTCACGCTTAGATTGTGAGTTATGTCTACTCTGAATACGCCGATATAGCTTTGGGTCTACTTGCCTTAGAGAAGCACAGTTTGCATACCCGAGCCGATCAGCCAAGGCGGCGGGTGAAACTGATTTGGCGCTCTCAAGCGCCTTTAGCATTTCACGCCGTACGTATTCTCTTTTGCGCCTGTTCGAAAGCCACCCTGGTGCAGTCCTCTTGATTCTGCTCACTTCCATCGAGCTAGGCTCAACACCGAAGAGAATAGAATCGAGCGGAATGTGATATCTCCGAATCAAGTAGAGCAAATTTTCTAATGTGACGAAATTTCTCCCGCGCATAAAGTCCGTAATAACGTGAGACTTGCCGTTGGAGGCTTCCTTGAGGCGCTTGAGGCTGCCGGTGAACCTGATCTGTGCCACTCTCCTTAACGTCTTCTCGAGTCGGCGTCTAAGGAGTCGACTGTTCACCAAGGGACTCGACGCAATCAAGTATACTCGTTCACTGCGTCTTCGAAGTCTTCGTGTTCGAGATCCTCGTCGTCCTCCGTAGGCCAGCCGTGAACGTACCGCCAATCTTTCTTGTCGCTAAACTCCTTGTGAAGCACTCTTCTCAGGAGCTCAATATTCAGTGCGAAGTCGTTCAGCGTCGCTATGCGAATGCTGATACCTGGAGGAATTCCGTCAGCAACGGAATAATTGCAGATCAGCGCCTTAACAAGTCTGTCGTCGGTTAAGAGTAGCCGGCGCTGAGAGAGGCCGGACCCATCAACGGGTCCTTGCAGGAGGTCAAGATAGTGTTTGGCCAAGGTGTGCACGGAAGGTGGATTCACGAGAGCAGCGGTAAAGTCCATTTCCACAATGACCGGAACGCTGAACGGGCGGCGACGACGAAATTGCGCTAATTGAATCGCGAGCTCCTTCTGAAACCCGATTCGCGATGCGGCGGAGCTTGTCTTGCTTTCTGGAACGACATTGAACCAGAGGTGAACCTCGCGTAGCTTGCGTGCTCGATAAGCCCTCAGCTGAGCCCGAACAGATTCCCAATAGCCGTCGTACACTAAACGCCTCCTGTGACGTACTACCGTTGGCAACAATCAACCACGACTCAAATCAAGCTGATACAGGGGTGACGAAGTCATCACGCATCTTGAACGCGGCCGATGATCCGAGTTCGACAAGAAGATCAAGCAGTACAAGAACGGCATCGCGCAGTTCGGGTCTGTTCTTCACCTCCAAAGGCTTCGGGTAAACGTACCGTTGCAGGATTACCTCCAACCGGAAGACCGTGTTGCTATTTCTCAATAGCTGTTTAGATTTTCCTGTCTTAAGGCGGTTCGCAAGCCGAATAAATGCATCAGGCAACGACTGTTCGCCAACGTGGTAAAGGAAGTATACGAAGGCGTCGAACACGGTGGCAGATGGCGGCAGTTGCTCAAATAATGTGTGTAAATGGTGCGCGTGGCCTTCAAGGCTGCGCCAGTGACGTACCTCCTCTTTCCACATCGTGCCCAGGAAAAGAGACCTGATCACTTCCGCACCTCTGGAATGACGATCATCAATATGCCCGAGCCACGATGCAGTTCGAGCACGGTCCGCAAAAAGCAACCAGAGCATCCAGAACTGTTTTGTGTTCGGCTCCCGATCTTCGACGAGCAGCAGTCCCTCGATGACGTTGTGCACCTCGTCGGCACGCGTATTCACAGCGTCGAGGATTGGTTTCAGTACGGTCTTGGCCAGATCGAGAGGGGCGCGGATGGCAAACTGCTCAATCAAGCGCCTCAAGTTGAGCTCGGCTTCGTAGTTCCTTTCGCGCCTACCTTTTCGGTCATCCTTCGCGTTCCACCACTGAACCAGAGTTTGGGCCGCGCGGGCGAACGCTCTCGCGGCCAACGGCTCCGCGGGCGCTTTTCCAAGAATTGCTAGTATCCGGTTCTGAGCTTCGGCACCGTGCCACTCGTCAAGAACTAATCCATCATAGGCGTCGCCGCTGATGGCAGCAGGTTGCGAGAATAACTGGCGAACGCGTTTAGCAGCTTCGGCTGCAACTTCCTCGTAGGACCGGCGCTCGTCGTACGGCGTTCCCTTCTCCGCAGCCAGTTCCGACGCAACCATCGAGGCTTCCATTGCGATCCCATATACGCACCGGATGGCCAACTCTCGGTTTTCGAGCCACAGTTCAGCCACGCCCCACGTCGCATACCAGCTAACCTCATGGATCGGGTGGGTTAAAGCCGCGACGAATGCTTCGTCGACTCTGCTTCTCAATTGTGGCGGCAAGTCTTTCGATACCAGCGCGGACATCGTCCATGCACAGCTACGATCCGGTGACATGTCGAATCGCTGAAAGACGCGCGATGTGATTCCAGTTGTCTGCCGTCGCAAGTACGGCTGAACAAACGCGCTCGACGGACCATTGCCTTTGTTCGTCGGACATCTCGCGCCAGTGGTCCCGAACACAAACAGCGGCAACGATGTCGGGAGCGCCCGAAGCCGCATCGTCCATCTGGTCAGCTGTAGTAGGCGCTCTTTCGAACGACATGGCAGCCTCCAGCTTCGCCCTCCATTCGTCGGAATCGGAATATTCGATCTCCCTCTTAAAAATTCTCAAGGCCCACATCAGGAGACCCATTTGATTCTGCATCCGTGCAAGCCGAGGAGTATTGCGATCCACCATCTCCTTCAGATCTGGTTCAGGGTCTTTAGCTTCGAGACGGATGTACCCTTTCTCTCGCAACTCCTCCGGCATTGAAGAATCTTCTTCTTCCTGTAACAACTTAGGCGCGCGAAAAAAGCGGTATAATCTAGTCAGTCTAGTCAGAATGGAGAGACACGGTGCCGGTCCCGAAAAAGAAAAAGTCCAAACGGATCAAAGGCGAGAAAGCTATTTGGCAAATCCAGGCTGCCAAGGCGCAGTTTAGCGAGATCATCCGCCGCGCACGTGCAGACGGCCCTCAAGTGGTGACAAAGCAAGGCAAGCCGGAGGTCGTTATTCTGCCAATCGAGCAATACAGGAAACTCACCGAGCGCGCGAAACAACCAAAGAGCCTCGTGCAGTTTTTCGCGGAATCACCGCTTTCGACGGCGGACCTCGACTTGGAACGTAGGCCCGATTACGGCAGGACGGTTAACCTGTGAGCGGGTTTCTTATTGACACCAATGTTATTTCGGAGGTGGTAAAGCCAAAGCCGGCAATCAAAGTGGTTAATTGGATCGAAGGGACAAGCGAGGACTTACTCTTTCTGAGCGTGCTCACAATTGGGGAGATACGGAAAGCCATTGCTTCGGTCAGAGACAATGCGGCAAAGCAGGCGAAGTTGGAAGCGTGGCTGATAGGGAACCTGGTTACACGCTTTGAAAGACGCATACTTTCCATCGACGAGAATATTGCCGAGCGATGGGGAGTCCTGACGGCGATGGCAAAGGCCACGGCGAATCGCAATCTTCCAGTGATTGATGGACTGCTTGCGGCAACGGCTCAACACCACAATCTGACCTTGGTTACACGCAACACGGACGATGTGCTGGGCACGGGCGTTCCGGTATTCAACCCGTGGCTGTAGAACTTCCACACCCGCAGCCTCGAATAAGCGTTCTATCTTAGGACCTGCAATGAAGCTACTTGGCATTGATCACTGAAATTTCCTCGGATGCCGGTGCTACGAGTCCTGGCGATAGCTCACGGCAAAAACTTTTATCGCGGGTTCCTGCCCCATGGTTTGTCGCTGAGGCTTTATTATCTTTATAGGGTGATCGCATCACAAACCCGCGACATAGACTGGAGTAACGCCATGCTGCGCAAGAACCGGCTTTTTACACCGGGCCCAACGCCTCTTCTGCCGTCCGCACAGAACGCCATGACGGCGGCCGTCATGCACCATCGCACCGCCGACTTCAAAACCATGTTTTCCCGCACGTTGTCGGACCTCAAAGTCTTCATCGGTACGAAGAACGATGTCCTGCTGCTTGCTTCGTCGGGAACCGGGGCGATGGAAGCGTCGGTGACGAACCTCACGGCTCCGGGCGACAAAGTGCTCGTGCTCACCGCCGGAAAGTTCGGCGAACGCTGGCGCGATCTGGGCAAGACCTGGGGCTGCAACGTCGAAGTCGTAAGCGCCCCCTATGGCGCGAAGCTCGGCGCCGACGCGGCGCGCGAAAAGCTCTCGGCCAAGGACCACGGTATCCGCGTGGTCTACATGCAGGCGACCGAAAGCTCGACCGGCGTGCGCCATGACGTGGAAGGCATTGCCAAACTGGTGCAGGAATCGAACGCCCGCGGCGGCGACACGCTGCTGGTGATCGACGCCATCACCGGCCTCGGCACCACCCGTTTCGACGTGGACGGCTGGGGCATTGACGTCATCATCGGCGGCTCGCAGAAAGCACTGATGATCCCCCCGGGACTGGCCTATCTCGCCGTGAGCGAGCGTGCGTGGAAGCGCATGGAGCAGCCGCATTCGCCTTCGTACTACTTCGATCTGCGGAAAGAACGCAAGTCGCAGAACAAGGGCGAGACCGCGTTTACGCCGGCGATCACGCTGGTGGCCGGATTGTCGGCCGCGCTGGATTTCGTTCGCGTGGCGGGCAAGGGTGACCTGGCTGCCGGACGCGACGCGCTCATCAACAATGCCGAAACCTGTGCCGCAATGACGCGTGCCGCCGCTTCCGCGCTCGGACTCGATCTGTTCTCACCCGATGGTCCGTGTGCCGCGCTGACCGCGATCAAGCCGCCCGAGGGGCTGGATTCGGGCGTGATCGTAAAGGAATTCCGCGAGCGCTTCGATGCCGTCGTGGCCAACGGACAGGGCGACGAGATGAAGGGCAAGATGTTCCGCATCGCCCACATCGGTCTCTACGACTATCTCGACACGATCGGCATTCTCGCCGGACTCGAGCAGGTACTGGCAAAGGTTGCGCCCGGTCTCAACGTTCAGTTCGGTACGGCCGTCAAGGCGGCGCAGGAAGTCTATGCGAAGTCGATGGCGCAAGCCGGCAAGGCCGAAGTAGCCGGATAAAACTCGAACACTGATTCAGAACGTGCCCGCTTCTTAAATTCATACCTGTCCCGCTCAAGCCTGGCGGGTGCCCCGTTCAAGCCTGCTTTTGGCTTGAGCGGGGATAGCGGGGATCATCCTAGCTTTCAATCACCTTACCGATTGAAGTCACAAAATTTCTGAATAGCTGCAACTCGCGTCGATTCGCTAGACTCAAGGATTAAGGTTGAGTGTCTGTGCGACCAGGGTGAAGTGTCCTTTATAAGCAATAGGCTTACTATCAGTCGTGGTACCCCATTCATAACGCAATCGAACGAGAGTTGGTGCTATGAAGATCGTTGTCGCCGAGAAGATATCCCAGTCTGCCATTGATCTGCTGCGGCAGGAACCGGGCTGGACCGTCCTCACAGCCGAGCAGGTCGCCGGCAACTTGCCCGCGGAATTGAAAGATGCCGATGCGCTTATCGTGCGCTCGGCGGTCATGGCGGATGCAAAGCTGTTGCAGGACGTCCCCAACCTGCGCGTGATCGGTCGCGCTGGCGTTGGCGTGGACAACGTCGATCTGGAAGCGGCGACCAAGAAGGGCATCGCCGTGATGAACACGCCGGGCGCCAATGCCGTGGCCGTCGCCGAACACACGTTGGGACTGATGCTCTCGATGGCGCGGAGCATCCCGCGCGCCGATGCGCTCATGCACGCCGGAAAGTGGGAAAAGAAATCGCTGCAAGGAACCGAACTGCGCGGCAAGACCCTGGCGATCATTGGCCTCGGCCGGATCGGCGCGGAAGTCGCCAAGCGCGCCAAGCCTTTTGGCATGGACGTGATCGCGCACGATCCCTTCATTTCCGCTGCCGCCGCCGAAGCGATGGATGTTCGCTTGCTCTCGCTTGATGAAGCCCTTGCCAAGGCCGACTACATCGCCTTGCATCTAGGACTGACGCCACAAACCACCGGCATGATCAATGCCGCAAGCATCGCGAAAATGAAGAAGGGCGTGCGGCTGGTGAACTGCGCACGCGGTGAGTTGGTGGACGAAGCCGCGGTCGCCGAAGCGCTGAAGAGCGGCAAGATGGGCGGTGCCGCGCTCGACGTCTTTTGCCAGGAACCTCCGGCGCAGGACGGCCCGCTTGCTTCCGCCCCAAACCTGATTCTCACGCCTCACCTGGGCGGATCGACCGCTGAGGCTCAGGAAGCCGTAGGCGTACAGATCGCGCAACAGATCAGGGAATATCTCGCGCGCGGCGTGATCCAAAACGCGGTGAACGTACCTTCGGTCACCGAAGAAGAGTATGCCGAGATGCAGCCCTACATAGTGCTGGCCGAGCGCATCGGCGCATTTCTCGCGCAGGCGAGCGAGGGCGGTCTCGAAGAAATCGATATCCGCTACAGCGGACGGATCGCCACCTGGAAAACCGAATTGGTTCGCAACGCGGCGGTCATGGGCGTGCTGAACCAGATGCTTTCGGAAAGAGCGAATTTGGTGAATGCGGCGTCGGTGGCGGAGTCGCGCGGAATTCGCCTGCTCGAGCAGACCCAGCAACGCACGGGCGGCGGCGCCGGCGACGTGATCACGATCAGACTGAAAACCGGCAAGCAGGAACTGCTGGTGCGCGGTGCCGTCCTGCACGGAAATTCGCCCCGGCTCTTGACCGTGGACAACATCGACATCGAGGCCAGGTTGGAACAGAGCCTGATCTATCTGCGCAATCTCGACGTGCCGGGCGTTGTGGGACAGGTCGGATCGATCCTCGCAAAACACGGAATCAACATCGCGAACTTCTCGCTGGGCCGTGCCGAAGAGAACGGATTCAGCAAGCCGCGCGAGGCCGTCAGTGTCGTGCGTGTTGACGGCCCCATTCCCGACGGCGTGCTCCAAGACCTGAGGAAGATCGAAGCAGTAACGCTGGCCAAGGCCATTCTGCTATAACCGTAGCGCCGGCGACTCGCCGGCTGTAGCGAGGGCGCCCCGCCCTCGCACTTTCACTTACCGCACTGGTCCCGGCGTTACCATCGGCGTCCCCAGCGGCACCACTGTGCGGCCAAACGCCCCATTGGCCACTTCCGCGAACGAAACGTAGAGGGCATCAAGTCCGGTTATGACACCGATCCAGCCGCCTGCGATTTTCAATCCCGGGTATCCGAGATCTCCGATGCCCAGCAGCACAAACGTGATCCACAGCAGCAGGAACACGCTCCACACACCCTTGTTTGCCGTGAAGGTCGCAATCCACATATAGAACGTGAATACGCCCCACATGATGAGGGTCGCGCCGACGCCGACGGGATTCGGAGGCTTGATCCACCCGGCGCCGATGGTCCACACCATGAAGGCGTACCACCACCAAAATAGGCCGTACGCCGTGAACGCGACCATGCCGAACGTGTTCCCGAGACGAAATTCGAACGCGCCCGCGAGGATCTGCGCGACTCCGCCGAAGGCAAAGGCAAGCGGCGCAACAAGGGTTGCCGCATCAGCAGGCAAAACTCCACAGTTGATTAAGCTCAGGATTACGGTGGTTAAACCGAAGCCTGCCAGTCCGAGAGGCGCTGGGTTGGCAACCTTCGGCGCTTCCTGCGGCGCGATGGCCAACTGCGGACCCATTTTCGGTCCAGTGGGTTCTGACGGATGGGTTGCCATAAGCGGCCTCCTTCTACTGCGTACGCGAGTTGCTGAACATCGTGTACCGATGTTAGTTACTTGGGATGATGCCGTGAAAGGATTAAAAGGTTTTCGCGCGCAGGTCTCCGCATCACTCGAAACATCTTTTGTTCGAAACGAGCTTTTCTCGAAACCTTAGTTTCCGTCGTGGTACATTTGCCACCATGCGACAATTCCGATTCGTTCTCTTGCCTGTCATCCTTTTCTGTTGTTTTGTTTCCGCGCGCGCAGCCGCCCAGCAGCTCTCGATCTACGCGATCGATACCGAGGGCGGGAAAGCCACGCTGATCGTCACTCCCGAAAAGGAGTCTCTGCTGGTCGACGCAGGCTGGCCCTTCGATTCCCAGGATGCCGATCGAATCGCCGCCGCGGCCAAAGATGCCGGAATCACCAAAATCGATTATCTGCTGGTGACGCACTATCACATCGATCACGTCGGAGGCGTGCCGTGGATTGTCCAGAAATTGCCTGTGCTGCACGTCATCGATCACGGACCAACCACCGAGCATGACAATCAGGGCGAACTGCTCTATGCGGCTTATCAGAGAGCGATAACAGGAATACCCCGGACAATTGCAAAGCCCGGAGACACGATTCCACTCAAGGGAGCGGAGATTGAGGTTGTGTCTTCTGCGGCAGAGTTGTTGAAGTCAGGCGCGGTTGCCGCCAGCCAGAACCCGCTCTGCGCCGAAACTCAGACCAAGCCCGCCGAGCACGACGAGAACGAGCAGGCGGTTGGCTACGTGTTGACCTTTGGCAAGTTCCGCATGATCGACCTCGTGGACCTCACCTGGGAAAGAGAGCGCGGGTTGATGTGTCCCGCCAACCTTCTTGGAAAAGCCGATCTGTTCATGGTGAGCCATCACGGGCTCGACCGCTCCAATTCGCCGCTGCTGATCGATTCGCTCCAGCCCAGAGCTGCCATCATGAACAACGGCGCGATGAAGGGGGGAGCTGCCTCGGTTTGGCAAACCCTCCACGATGCTCCTGGCTTTGAGGGACTCTGGCAACTGCACACCATCCAGGGAGAAGGCCCCGCGCACAACGCGCCCGAGAAGATGATTGCAAACACTGAACAAAATTGTCAGGGCTACGGCTTCAAAGTGACCGCCACCAAGGACGGAGCGTTCACCGTGACGAATCTCAGAAACCAATACACCGTCGCGTATCGGCCGAAGTAAGCGGAGTAGATGGCCGAGCACCGGCGCACTTCGTGTTAAAACTGAGAAGATGATGAGTGAGTTCTCGGCGACAGCACCAGCAAAGAATGATCGGCCCCTATCACGCTTGATGTGGTTTCACGAGCGCTTTGGAAAGCCGCAAGTCTACGCCTTGTTGCTGCTCTTCGTTTTCGCGGCGCAGTGTTTGTGGCTTGCGGCCAGAACGCCGGTCCGCGATTCGGAGATGGCGTATGTAATCGCTGCATCGCAGCCGGCGAGTCCAGCTTCGTTCGAACACGCGGGGGCACTCTCTCCGGTAGTGACGTCTCTGGCGAGAGCCGGATCGTGGAGCGCCCATCCCGCCCATCCGATCTTCTCGCTGATGTTCCTGCGGCTTCCCTTCATCATCATCGGAGCTCTGCTGGGCGCCTCCGTCTGGTATGTCTCGCGTCGCCTCTACGGCAACGCCGGCGGATACATCGCCCTGGCGCTTTACGCGTTTTCTCCTCCTATCATTCAGCGCTGGACCGCCGTCGCACCCGACGTGATCGCGGCCTGGGGAATGTTCGGCTGCATCTTTACGGGAATTGCGGTGGCGCATACGCTCTACGCTCCGCGCGAAGTCGTGCTCTGGAACTGGCGTCGGATCATCCTGCTTGCGGTGGGGATCGGCCTCGCGGTCGCAGCCGTCCCGGCGACGTTGTTCGCCGTTCCCGTTGCGCTGCTCTTCATGTTCTACCTGGTGCCGCACCGGCGTGCGGCTGCCGTGGGAATCCTAGCCGCGGCATGTGGTCTGGGCCTGATCGTTATGCTGGCCACATTCTCGTTCCACTGGTCCACGCTGGTTTCGTTCGTGCGCATGAGCGGTGCGCTGCATCTTGCCGCAGCTCCGGTCGGCCGAGGAGTTTTCGGCGCGTTGGCGTCAGGTTTCTTCGTTCGCAACGGACCAGCTTTTACCACGCTGCTGGCAGTGACTCTGGCCGTCTGGTTAGGATGGCGCCGGACCCGCTTTTTTGGGACTGCGGCTCCGCTCATCGTGGCCGCCGTTTCTGTACTGGTGGCGTTGTTTGTGGCGCATCGCGACGTGCTGCTCCTGCTCGAGATGGCGCTCCCCTTCCTCTTCGTCTTCGTAGCCGGAGTATGCGCCGATCTGCTGGAGCTTAAATCGAGCTTCGCTGGAGTGGTGAAGGCGCTGATCCTGGCCGCCGTGCTCTCAAACGCTCTGTTCAGCATCTCTGGACTGTTCAGGATGTAAGCGCAAACAATAGTAATAAAAAAGTAACTAAAGTGCGCGAACAGGGTTCCAATAGATTGGGGGACGCGGCTTCGTCCCGACAATTGCCGGCAACGGCGCCGCGCCATGATGCCGCCATGAAGCGTCTACTTGTTTTCGTCATAGCTATATTCGTAATGTTCGCGTGCTTCGCGGAGATTGCCGAAAGCCAGGTGCGGGGCATTCCTCCTTCAGTCACGTCGCTTGCACCGGGCCGTGCATTCCTTCCCGGATCCAGTGTTACGTCGCTCGGTCCGCACGGCTGGAACCACAGTCCAGCTCTGCTCGGGAATCGGCACTTCTTCCATCAAGGCGCGTTCGGCAATCTGGGTTACGGCAATTTTGGGTACGGCAATCTGGGGTATCTGTTCAATCTAGGTAACTTCGGGTACAACGGCGGCGTTGTGCCCGTGTTCGTGCCCATCTATACGCCTTACGGCACTGACCTGTACCCGATGATGTACGCCGAACCCGACCCAGCATCGGATCCCTCGGCGAACAACGCTTCCAGCCTCTACATGCCTGACCCAAACTACGCCGCGGCTTATGGCCTGAGGCCGCCTTCGCAACTGCGCAATCAGACGGGCACTTCAGATATTCGCGAGGAATCGTCTGCCGCAACAGTTGCCACGCCATCGAGTCCGCCTTCCTCTCCGCCCGAACCGCAGCCGACGACGATGCTTGTGTTCAAGGACGGCCATAAGCTTGAGATCACGAACTACGTGATTCAGGGTGCGACGCTCTTTAACCTCGGGGACAAGGGGCCCCGCAAGATTGCACTGGCCGATCTTGACGTGAACCAAACGGTAAAAGTAAACGATGATCGTGGCGTGGTATTCACGCTTCCATAGTAAGGAAATACGCAGGAACCGTGCTGAAGTTTTGTCGCGCATTACCTCTTCCATACGCCCGAGGAGACGCGTAGAATCGCCTGTTTATCGCTGTTAGCGAATCGTGCATGTCTAAGACCCGCATGGAAAGCCGCTAAAAACACTTTTGTAGCGTTCGGTCTTGTTGTAAGATACGCACGCATTACTTCAGCTCCCGGAAATTAGCTTCAATTCAAGAGGAGGATGTTCATGGCATCAGGTATGACCAAGACCGCGCTGGTTCGTCATCTGGCAGAGAAGCTGGAAATCAACAACAAGCAAGCCGCAGCCTTTCTGGAAACCCTGGCTGAAACAGCCGTGAAGGAAACGAAGAAGAACGGCATGTTCGTGGTGCCCGGATTGGGCCGTCTGGTGAAGTCGGCGCGCAAAGCCCGGGTTGGCCGCAACCCGCAGACCGGCGAACCGATCAAGATCCCCGCGAAGACCGTGGTGAAGTTCCGCGTCGCTAAGGCCGCGAAGGACGCAATCGCCCCCAAGAAGTAAACCTCTGATACAGCGTTTCAGCCGGTCGCGAGACCGGCTTTTTCGTTGACAGTGCATACCCATGAGGACAAGCAAATGAGACTACGCAGTTTGTTGTTGGCGGGTGCGGTGGCGATCGCCACTCTCGCATCCGCACAGAGCACCACTCCCCAGCCCCCGCCCGCCAGCGCGGATAAGAGTAGCGCGCAGCCCGGCGCAATGCGCCAAGGCCAGGACGGCATGGGCGCGATGCATGGGCAGCACACACAGGACATGAAACAGAGCATCGCAAGAATGAAAGCGTTGCTGGATCTCATGAAGGCGAATGCCGCGGGCCTGAGCGGGAAAGAGAAGGCTGCGATGGATGCCAACGTCCAGCTATGGCAAATGATGATCGACCACATGGAAGAGATGGCGAATCACATGGGCATGATGAACATGGACATGGGACACGGTCAGAAGCCCATGCCGCAACACCCAATGGGGCCAATGCCACCGCCGCCGCCTCCGCCACCGACAGCGCCCAATCGAACTCCCTCGGAGCCACCGCCGCCACCACAAAAATAGCTGGAGGTTTTACCAGGGAGCAAAGTATATCGTAAGGCGATATGCAGTGTAGCGCCGGCGTCCCACCGGCTGTCGCGTGGGCGTCTCGCCCACGCCGCATCTTCGCGCAAAAGAAAATGCCGCCGGAATCCAGCTCGGCGGCATGAACCTTCGAAATTGGGGCGTATCTACGATAGCGTCTCGATGACTCGGTCGAAGTCTTCCAAGGTCGCATACTCGATGACGATCTTGCCCTTGCCCTTGCGGTCCTGTATTTGTACTTTCAGGCCGAGGGATTCGCGCAAATGGCGTTCGGCGTCGCGAACGTTGGGGTCAACTACTTTCTCGTCCTTTCTCTTAGGCGCATCGGGCGGATCGATCAGCTTATGGACGAGCTCTTCGGTCTGACGCACGGACAGACCATCCTTCACGACGCGGAGCGCCGCCCAAAGGATCTGGTCCGGAGTTTCAAGCATCATGAGCGCCTTAGCGTGACCGAAGCTCAGTTTGCCGTTGCTCAGGCCAGCCTGTATCTCCGGTGGCATCTTCAGCAGCCGCAAATAGTTCGACACGCTGGAGCGGTCCTTGCCGGTCTTCTGCGCCATCTGCTCCTGCGTAAGTCCGAACTCGCGCCCCAGGCGTTCGAACGCCATGGCCTGTTCCATCGGGTTCAGGTCCTCGCGTTGCAGGTTCTCGATGATGGTCATCTCCATCGCCTGCTCGTTGGAGACCTGCTTGACCATGGCGGGAACGGTGGTCCTGCCGGCGCGCTGCGAGGCCAGCCAGCGCCGCTCGCCGGCAATCAATTGGTACTTGCCATCCTTGCCATCGGTGCCCTTGATGTGGCGCACGACGATCGGCTGCAACACTCCACTCGCCTTGATCGACGCTGCGAGTTCGTTCAGCGCGCTTTCGTCAAAATGTGTGCGGGTCTGGTAGGGATTGCGCTCGATCTTGTCCACCGCAAGCTGCAGAACGGTTTCACCCGGCAGATGGGCGGGTTGTTGAACGGGGGCGGCGGTGCCGCGAGCGGCCGGCAGCAGACTGTCCAAACCGCGGCCGAGGGCTTTTCTCTTATCGTTATTCATCTCTATTTCGCCTCAGCGTCTTCCGCGAGTTCTTGCAATTGGGCTGACGCCAATGATTGACCAGGTTCGGCCATTGCCTCCTGTGCGCCCTTGGCGGCGGCTATCAGTTGTTCAGGAGCTGGCGGCGGCTCCGTGTGGTCCATGATCTCTTTGGCCAGGCGTATGTAGGCCTCGGCGCCCCTGGATCGTGGGTCATAAATGAGCGCGGGCTTGCCGTGGCTCGGAGCTTCCGCCAAACGGACATTCCGCGGAACCGTGGTGCTGCAAAGCCGATCACCAAAGAACTCCTGAAGGTTGGCCGCAACCTGCTGGGAGAGATTCGTGCGCTCGTCATACATCGTGAGCACCACACCTTCGATCCCGAGTGACGGGTTGAAGCTCTGGCGGATACGTTCGACCGTATCCAGCAACTCGCTGATGCCTTCCAGGGCGAAGTACTCGGCCTGCATCGGGATCAATACGCTGTCGGCAGCGACCAGGGAATTCAGCGTGAGCAGATCGAGCGCCGGTGGGCAGTCGAGCACGATGAACTCGAAGCGGTCTCGTAATCCGGCAAGGCCCTCGCGCAAACAGAATTCTCGGTTTTCAGCCGAGACCAGCTCAATGTTCGCGCCGATCAGGTTCTTCGACGACGGAATCACCCAGAGTTGATCGAGTGGCCCGGGCTGAGCAATCTCGTCGGCTGACGCCACACCCGTCAATAGATGGTAGGTGCTCAGCCGATCGGGATTCTTGGGGAAGCCCAGTCCGCTCGACGCGTTCGACTGCGGATCGCAGTCCACGAGCAAGGTTGGGACTTCACAGGCCGCGAACGATGCGGCTAGGTTGATGGCGGTCGTCGTTTTTCCGACCCCGCCCTTCTGGTTCGTAACCGCTATGACTCGTGCCATGATGGTGAGCACGAGATTACCTGACGAGAGCAGGGAAGTGCAATGCCGGAATTCGGTGCAGGGGTCTGTGGAAGGCTGTGGGAGAGGGAAGTGGCTGGAATAGGAAGTAGTTACGCCACTGCGGTTTGTTCCACGGGGAACACCTGTGGAAAACTCACGGGCTATGGAAGTACTCACGCGCTTCGCCCGCACCACCACGTCGCCTCCGCTCCACCACCGACCATCCAGGCCGAGTCATCCTGAGCCGCAGGCGAAGGACCCATGCACTTCGCCCGCAGCGCCGGTCTGCTCAAGTTCCCCACCACCGCCGCCCGCAGCGTGTCATCCGGAGCGTCAGCGAGGGACCCGCTTTTCGTCCGCACCACCACCGCTGCTGACCTTCCACGACCACCACCACCACCGCCGCCCGCAGCGAGTCATCCTGAGGAGCGCAGCGACGAAGGACCCATGCACTTCGCCCGCAGCGCCGGGACTGCTCAAGTTCACCACCACCGCCGCCCGCAGCGTGTCATCCCGAGCGTCAGCGAGGGACCCGCTTTTCGTCCGCATCACCACTGCTGCCGACCCTCCACCACCGCCGCCCGCAGCGTGTCATCCCGAGCAACCGACTCGCGGCAGCGCGAGATGGAAATAAAATGACCAGCTCACGTCGCACTAATTCCATTGTTACGTTGTCGGTCATTAGGAATCACCCATGCACTTCCCTTCGGACCACAACGACTGCCACGCTTCCGCCTCAACCGTCCGCCCCGTGTGATCTCCGCCCCTGAGCGAAGCCGAAGGGGACAATCCTGTTTTAGCTCGCTCTACCATCAATCTCGCCGGATGTCCCGGAATATGTCCCGGAATAATGACGAAGTTACCGAGCCCCCGCCGTCCCCCCGTCATACCCTAAGTCAAGAGCGCGCCAGGTCATCCCGACGGCAACGCCGAATCCCGTCCCCTTGTTGAAACTCTGTGGAAAAAATCGGCGCTTTCCCGATTTGGAACGAGCGCTGTCCGTATGTGCTTGTCTGCGCGAGAGATGCGCTCGCACCTTAGAAGAGTGTTCCACGTGAAACACCTGTGGAAAACTCTGTTGAGAACGGCCTGTTATCGGCGTAACGCATCCCTCGCTGCCTCCGCTTCCTCTGCGCCACCATCGCGTCCTCTGCGTATTTTCTTTTGCGCTATACCGCTCCCCCAAGGAAACGCATCCACCGAAAGCTGATAGCTGAAGGCTGATTCGTTCCTCCTTCATTTCTCGGTTTGAAAGGTCCCTTTGCGTCCTTCGCGTCCTTTGCGTTGAACGTCTTTGCCCTCCCGTCACCCAATGGCCGACGCCCCAATGCCGTCCCTCCCTACGCTTCCTCCACTACCTGCGCGTTTCTCCGATCAGCACAACCCTTGCCGCCGACAGCGGAATCGGCAGCGGTTCTCGCCACTGGAAGGACGGCAGCAACTCGTGAGCACGCCGGACCTGCGCCTCCCCAATCAGCAACCCGAGCCGGGCCGCTGTGTCCGTCGGCAACATTGACGCCGCGATCGGAACGATGGACTCGAAGTCTTCCACCGCGCGAAGCGTGACCAGGTCGGCCTTGGCAGGGAACTGCTCCGCCCGTCCGTTGAAGACCTTGACCGTCTCCAGCTTCAATCCCCGCACCACCTCTTTCAGAAATGTCGCCTTCTTGTTCTGGGACTCGATCAAGGTCAGTGCGATCCCCGGCGCATAAATCTTGAGCGGAATGCCCGGGAATCCGGCGCCGGAACCCACGTCCGCCACCAACTCGGCACGATCTTCGGCGCGTTCTTTGGAGTCAGCCTTAAACAGATGCCGCGCCGCAAAAAGCGATTCGCCAAAATGTCGTATTACGATACTTAGTTCATCGCGTACCGCAGTCAGGTTGGTCTTGGCATTCCAGCGCAGCAGCAGGGCAAGATATTGCGACAACTGTTCGAACTGGTGCGGCGAAAGCGTCTTTTCGCCCAGAAACGGGACAAGTAGTTCGGCGATGTGGGTTGTTTCCATAGATAAAGAAAAGACAAGAGACTAGCGCAGATTAGTGGAGTCCAGCGCTCATTTCAATGCATTCTGTCCGTGAAACTGCGAAACGGCTGGAACCCCCCCGCCGAAAGCGCACAATATGCCCGATGAAGAACGACGCCTGCGCGAAGCGACGATCCCTTTCGGCCTTCTTCTGCTTGATCGCCACCTGCGGCAGTCTTCTTTTCGGGACGTTGACTTTCGCCCAGCAGAGCCCGAGCGACAAGCCGCTGGGCGACGTAGCGCGCGAACAGAAGAGCAAACAGAAAAAGAAGGCATCGCTTGGCAATACCTATACGGGCGAGGGCACGCCTGCCGCTCCATCTACGGCAGATGACAGCAGCGCCGAGCCAAAGTCACCTCTGCCTTCGGCTGAGACAAAGCCGCCCGATTCCTCGAAGACGAAAGAAAAAACTGACGCCGGAACCAACCTGCTTGATCAGGCGAAATCTTCCGAGTCCGATTTCATCCTTGTGCCAGCAGGAACACAGATCAAGGTCGATCGTACCGCGGGAAAAGTAGCATGGCCAGTACGCGTCGGATTTGCGACGCCCATCCCCGCGCTATCAAAGGTGACAATTGAAGACTGGGGGCAGACCTTTGATGGCGAGACGTACTATCAAATTCTGGCGCTCACCTCTGTGACAGTGGACAAGGTTACATACAAAACCAAGGCGAAGGGATACGCTGCGGGTATGGAAGTGACATTCACTCTCGAAGAACCATTAAAGATCAATCGCTGACGCTGAAGTCTCCTGAAAATATCTTCGCGAAACAAACTGCCCGCCCGTGAATCTTCTTACGTATGGAAAAGGTCAATCTTCAGGCAAAGTTTGCGCGCTTCAATGAGCACTGGAGTCCGAAGATCGTAGGCGAGGTCAACGACTCTTACGTCAAACTGGTGAAGTTCACCGGAGAGTTCGTCTGGCATCACCACGATATAGAAGACGAGCTGTTCTTCGTCGTCAAAGGTACGTTGCGCATGAAGTTCCGTGAAGCGGGACGCGAGCGCGAAGTCGTCGTTCAGCCCGGCGAGTTCGTCATCGTGCCGCGCGGTGTCGAGCACATGCCGATTGCCGACGAGGAAGTCCAGGTCATGTTGCTGGAACCGAAGTCCACGCTCAACACCGGCAACGTTCGCAACCAGCGGACGCTGGAGCAACTGGAGCGGCTTTAGACGCATTCCGCCGCCCGTTGAATTCCGGCGACCGAAGGGGTCTGTGATTCTGGTAAGCTGAACTTCCAGCAATTCACATGACTCCGACTCAAGGGATATTCCTGTTCTGTGTTGCGATACTCGCCGGCGCGCTCAACTCCGTCGCCGCCGGCGGAGGCTTCCTCGCGTTCCCCGCGCTGCTCTTCACCGGCATGCCGCCGATCAACGCCAACGCCACGAACACGGCCGCCATGTGGCCGGGCACGGCGGCCAGCGTGGCCGCCTATCGAAACGAAATCCGGGGCCATCGCCGCATCTTTATTCCTCCCATGATCACCGGCATCGTCGGAGGTCTGGCCGGCTCCATCATTCTGCTCCGGATGAAGCAGGCCACGTTCATGAACATGGTGCCCTGGCTGCTGCTCATCGCCACGCTGCTGTTCATCTTCAGCGGCAAGATCACCCGCCGCATCGGCTTCGCAACCGTCGAAGGCGCAGCGCCTTCGCGCATGATGGTTTTCACCAGCGCCCTCATCCAGCTTGGCGTTGGCCTCTACATCGGATTCTTTGGCGCCGGCGCGGGCATTCTTATGATGGCGCTTTTCGCCATCATGGGCGTGCGCCGCATTCATTCCATCAACGGACTGAAAACGCTGCTAGCCACAATCACCAACGGCATGGCACTGCTGGTTTTTATTTTCGCGAAGGCAATCATCTGGCCGCAGGCTGTCCTGATGATTATTGGCGCCTCCATCGGAGGTTACACCGGGGCGTGGTACGCGCAGAAACTTCCCGCGCGCTACGTGCGCTGGTTCGCGATCTCGGTAGGCGTGAGCATGACCTGCTACTTCTTCCTGCGAACCAAGGGCAGTTGGGACTGGGCTTTATCGCTCCTCAACGCTCTCAAAATCGGGTAGCGGCTTGCGCGGATGTGCGTGCCACTCCTGCGCGGCCCGCACGAACGCCCGAAATATCGCCGCCGAGTACGCATCGCTTTCCGCCGTCCGTTCCGGATGCCACTGCAAGCCCAGCACGAAGTGATCTTCCGCGGTTCCCTCGACGGCCTCGATGACGCCGTCCCACTCGCTCCGCGCCACCACCCGCAGCCCGTCGCCCGCCAGTTCCACCGCCTGATGATGACTACTGTTCGTCGTTACTTTTGCGGCCGGCCCAGCCTCTTCCAGAATCCGGGCCAGCTTCGAATCCGGCACTACCCGCACCTCGTGCAGGATCTCCGCGTCATCTTCCTTCGTGTGCTGCACTACCACCAGCGGTGCCCCGTTCAAGCCCGCTTTTGGCTTGAGCGGGGTGTCCTTGAACGAGGCACCGCCAGTTTCAATGTGCTGGACCAGCGTTCCCGTCCGCCACACGTTCAGGCTCTGCGCTCCGAAGCATATGCCGAGCACCGGCTTGTGCATGTTGTAGGCGTCTTGCAGCAGCAGTTCGTCCGCATTGTCGCGCGCCGGATCGTCGTCCGCCGTCTTAGGATGGCGCTCCCGCCCATACTTTTCCGGATTAACGTCCGCCGGACTCCCCGGCAGCAGCACCGCATCGCAAGTCATGGCCAGCCGCATGATCGCCACATTCGGCACGTTCACCGGAATCTCAACCGGAATTCCTCCGGCAAGTTCGACCGCGTGCGCATACTGCGGCATACACTTTTTCGTGAACTCTTCTTTCGTTGAATGAGCCTGCGGGATGGCAATACGAGGACGCATAAAATTCAATTAGTGATTTGGCGATTTGGTGAGTGACGAGTGAAAGACTCGTCGGCACGAATGTACATCTGCGTAAATATACCTTGATTTGCGAAGGCTCGACAGGCAATTGCCGTCACAATCGTCACTCACCAAATCAACAAATCGTCACTCTCCTCGGATCCGCCACTTCTGTGTGCTTGTAGTAGAGATCCTCGACCGCCGCCTGCACTCGTTGGCAGAGTGCGTCCATGTCGCGCAGACCATACCCATCCGTCGCGATCGGTTCCCCCACGATCAGTTTGATCGGATGCGGCCGTATGTGAAACGAATTCATCGGCAGCGCTTCGTACGTACCCACGAGCGCCAGCGGCACGACGCCCACCTTGGCCTTGATCGCGATGTAAAACGCCCCGCTCATGAAGGGCTGCGTCTGCCCGGTCTTCGACCGTCCGCCTTCCGGAAAAATCGCCAGCGGCATTCCCGACCTTAGCGTATTGATCGCCAGTTTCAGGCTGCGGATCGAGCTGCCCGCGTTCTGCTGATCGATCGGCAGTTGCCCCGACCGTCGCAGATGCCAGCCCAGAAACGGATAGCCGAACAGCTCCTTCTTCGCCATGATCCTGAAGTGCGGCAACTGTGTGTAGAGCACCGGAATATCGAACGCGGAAACGTGATTCACCGCGTACACGCACGCGCCGCGATCGAGCAGCGCCTTGTCCCCCACGACCTCCACCGGGCACAGGCTGGTCTTCAGGATCAGCCACGACCACGTGCGCGCGAACCAGTGCTGTATGCGTCCGCCCCGGTCAAAAAACGACGAGGTCAGCGACAGCACCGCCAGCACGATCGTGTAGAGATAGATCAGCGGATCGAAAATAAAGATCGACCGCACCCAGCTCAGCCGATCGGCGACTCTTGATTTAGGCGTAATGGCCGGCAAGCAGACCTACTCTTTATTTAGATTCTGGCGGACCGAGGCTTCAATCGCAGCCAGCGCTTCTCCCACAATGTATATCGAACCGGCGACCACGACCAGAGCTTCGGATGTCCCGGTCCTCTGCTTTCCATGCCTGCCGCGAAATCGCAAGCGCGCCCCAGCGCGGCAGCTACCGTCGTCCCTTCGATTATATCGGTAGGGATGCGCGAACCGGCAGCGCGGATTTCCTCCGCCGTCGCCGACCGCGGGTTGTCGGCCTGCGCCACGATCACCCGCCGCGCCAGCGGAAACAGGATCTCCGCGACCTCGCGCATGTCCTTGTCCCGCATCATGCCAAAGATCATCGTGATGGGCCGCTCCGGATAGTGTTCGCTCAGGGCCGAGCGCAACGCCCACGCTCCCGCCGGATTATGCGCCCCGTCCAGTACGATCTCCGGGCGGCCGCCCTCAGCCGGGACAACCTCGAACCGGCCCGCCCACCGCGTATCGCGTATGCCGCTTTTAATATGTCGTGGTGCGATGTTTATTCCGGCCCGGTTCAGTTCCTCGGCGGCAGCAATGGCCAGCGCAACATTTCGCAGTTGATGCCGCCCTACCAGCGGCGACTCCAACCTGATCTGCTCACCCATTACATCCAGCGGATAAGAAGAAGTGGGGAAAAAACCAGCGGGTGCCCAATCCTTCCGCAAAGCGGAAGGGTGGGTTGGAAAAGAAGTGTGGGGATAAGAACAACCTGCGGGTGCCCCATCCTTCCGCAAAGCGGAAGGGTGGGTTGGAGAAGAAGGTTGGGAATAAGAAGAACCAGCGGGTGCCCCATCCTTCCGCAAAGCGGAAGGGTGGGTTAAGGAAGGGTGGGTTAAAGAATGGACCACCGGAGGCACATACTGCGCAGCGCTCACCAGTCTCGCTCCGCGCTCCACCGCCGTTTTCCCGATCACGGCATTCGCCTCCGGATGCTGCGGCAGCGTCACCACCACGCCGTTCGGACGAATGATGCCCGCCTTCTCGCCCGCAATCTCGGTGATCGTGTTGCCCAAATATTTCTGGTGATCGAGTGAAATGTCCGTGATCACCGACACGACCGGATCGACGACGTTGGTCGCATCCAGCCGGCCTCCCATGCCGACCTCAAGCACCGCAACTTCGACTCCCGCATCGGCGAAGTGCTGAAAGGCCATCGCCGTCAGCATCTCGAAAAAGCTCGGATGCCACGGCACCGCACCTGCCGCAACCAGTTTCTGCGCGGCCACTTCCACCCGGTCGTACACGCGGGCGAAGTCGTCGTCCGCGATTTGCTCTCCTTGCACTCGTATGCGCTCGTTGATCCTCACCAGGTGCGGAGAAGTGTAGAGCCCGGTGCGGTGTCCAGCCGCAGCGACAATCGACGCCAACGTCGCCGCCGTCGATCCCTTGCCGTTGGTCCCGGCGATCAGCACGCTCCTGAACCGCCGCTCCGGATTCCCCAGTTCGCCCAACAACACGCGCACGTACGTCAGGTCAAACTTCTGCGGCGTGCCGCTCAGTTCGTGACCGAGTTTATAAAGTTGCGAAATGGCGTGGGCGTAGGACAAGGCGCTCTTGCGGCATCGTGCCGAAAAACTAGATTACAACACCCCGCGCGGTCTTTTGTGTTAACTTCCACATCGTGCCCACGCCCTGGCTCAATCGCGAACGCATCCGCCGCCAGACCATACTTCTCACCGTGTGCCTGTGGGTCGCCTACGCCGTCGATCTCGCCACGCCCGGCCTCATCGACCGCGCCGGACACCTCAAGGGCGCCGACTTCCTGCACGCCTACGTCCTCGGCTCGCTCGCCAACGCGCATCGTCCCGCCGCCCTCTACGACGCTGCCGCGCAGATCGAACAAGGCCTCAAACTCGTCCCCGCCTCGCGCGACATCTGGTTCGTCCCCATTTATCCGCCGCAGTATTCGCTGTTTTTCGCGCCCCTTGCGCGCCTGCCCTACCTCTGGGCCTTCGCCCTCTGGAGCCTCCTCACCGCCGCCATTTACATCCTCGGCTGCTACTTCCTCTGGAGTTCCTGTCCCGCTCTTCGCGCGACGTTTTCAAATAGCGGGGCGGAGTTAAAGATGTCGAGGGCGGAGTTAAAGACGTCGAGGAATGACGGGAACAGCCCAAATAGTGACGGTAGTAACTGTCAAAATAGTGACGATAACTGCCCAAATAGTGTCATCCCGAGCGTAGCGAGGGACCTGCTTTTCGCGCAGGTCGAGCACAACGCCGTTCCCTCATCCACCATTCTCCTCCTCGCCCTCGGCTTCCCCGGCTTCGTCACCCTCATCATGTTCGGACAGAACTCCATCCTCGCCTTCGCCGCCTTCACGCTGATGTACTTCGCCCTCCGCTCGCGCCGTCCCTTCCTCGCCGGACTCGCCTTCGGACTCCTCGCCTACAAGCCACAACTCGCAATCGTCGCCGCCGTCGTGTTCTTGTTCGCGTTGGAATGGAAAGTCATAGCCGGAGCGATTGTCTCCATAGCCGCGCAATTCGCGGCCGTCGTCGCCTATTACGGAACCGCTGTCCTCGGCGACTACTGGCACGCGCTGACGCATCTTTCTCAGCACGCGGCTCTCCTCGAACCTAAGCTTTATCTCATGCACTGCCTGCGCGCCTTCTGGATCATGCTGCTTCCCTGGCCCGCGGCGGCGAACGCGCTCTATCTGCTCACGGCCGCCATCGCGCTGGTCATCGCCGTCCAAACCTGGCAACGACTTGGCCCTGCGCCTCTCAGCTTCGCCGTGCTTCTCATCGCCACCGTGCTCGTCGCGCCCCACCTCACCGTGTACGACCTCATCATCCTGGCCCCCGCGCTGCTCTTCGCCGGAGACTGGCTCCTTGCGCAATCCAACTCACAAATTCGCCGCGCCTTTACGTCTCCTGCTCTACTTCAGCTACTGGACCGCCCTTCTAGGCCCCCTGTCCCGCTTCATCCACTTCCAGATCTCAGTCCCCGTCTTTGCAGCCCTGCTCTTTGTGCTCGCCTCGATCAGCCACGAAACCGCAGCCGTTATTTCTCCAGCATCTCTGGTCTCGATTTCCTCTTCCGAATAGCTCTTCCTCTGTGTCCTCCGTGTTAGGTTTTGCCTTTCAGATTTTCCGTCTTTGCGTTTTTCCGATTTTCCGATTCGCATCGCCCTTTCGTCACTTAGCGCACAAGCGCCCCTTGTCACAAATCACAGATTGCCGAAAAAAACAGGTGTAGGCTGTTGCTGTAGAATGAAAGCGGCCAGAGGTGTGTGTGGCTCAGCGCCGAGGCAGGAATTATAAGAGGGTTATTTATGACCGGGGATGAGGATATGGATATGCGCACTCACATGAGCACCAGAAAAGATTATGCTTGGACGTTCCTCACGGGCTTTGGGCTGTCCCTTGCGACACTGGGTTTCCTTCGCCTGATCCGTAACCGCCTCACGGTTCACGAGGCGATGGTTCTACTCCAGCAGGAAGATAACTCCGGAACTCAGGCCTACACTCGCAGCCTGAACCGTCTGGCCGAGCGCATGGGAATGGACGACGCCGACGAACTCCGCGGTCGTTGGCACTCCGCCAAGAACCGCCGCCCACTCTTCCGCTCCGCCAAAGCCGGCACTACGGACCGATAAACGTGTGGAATTGACTTGTGTGGGGACGGGGCCGTGCCCCGTCCTCGTAGCGCCGGACTCCAGTCCGGCGGGCCCTGCCTGCTCCTCTGCACCTTTTGCGCCCAAGGAACACATCCGCTGGTCCTGATAGCTGAGGCTGACTGACTAACAGCTAACGGCTGATTCAACTAACAGCTAATTCTCATTCCGCCTTTCGCCCCCGGACCTTGTTCCTTTCCTTTCTTGACCCGGGCCACGGGTCCTTTGCTGTCAAGAGGGACAATCCGCCATTTCCCTCCTAACCACCTGAAAACGCGGCAAATAAATACTTGCTCACGCTGTCGGGTTTCCCCACCCAAATTGCTAAAATGTAAGTAGTAGCTTTGAACGTAATCAGTCACAGGGTAATCGACCCGTTAAGTCACTATTTATCAGTCACTTAACTTTCGGAAAAATTGAGATCGAAGCACTAACTCTTTTGTTTGCACTACTTGCACTTTTTTCCACAGGGAGGGGGGCATGAACCCGCTGGCGAAATTAAGACAGCAACTCGACGCCGCCATCGCGCGCCTCGAAGCCAACGACGTCGGCTCGCCTCGCCTCAATGCCGAAGTGCTCCTCATGTTCACCCTCGGAGTGGATCGCGCATACCTCTACGCGCACCCCGACCGCGAACTTACGCCCGAAGAAATCGCCCGCTATAACGACGCGCTCGATCAGCGCTCGCAGGGAGTCCCCGCGCAATACATCACCGGACACCAGGAATTCTGGGGACTCGACCTGATCGTCACCCCGGCTGTCCTTATCCCCCGGCCCGAAACCGAGCACATCGTTGAAACAGCTTTGGAATTAGTCCGCACCCAGCGGCTCGAACACCCGGCCATTGTGGACGTGGGCACCGGTTCCGGCTGCATCGCCCTGGCCCTCGCCCACGAGTTGCCCAACGCCGACATCCACGCAGTGGATGTCTCCCCCGCCGCCCTCGAGATCGCACGCGCCAACGCCGCCCGCCTCGAACTCTCCGATCGCGTCCACTTCGCCGAATCCGACCTGCTGAGCTTCTTCAATCGGAAATCAGAAATCGAAATTCGGAAATTTGATTTTGTGGTCTCCAACCCACCCTACGTCGGCGAGTGCGAAGCCGATAAGGTCCAGCGCGAGGTCAAGAAGTTTGAACCGAAGATCGCGGTCTTCGGCGGCTACGAAGGCATCGACATCATCCGCCGGCTCATCCCGCAAGCTCACGCGCTGCTCAAGTCGGGCGGCTGGCTATTGATGGAAATCGGCTACACGCAGGAGGGCGCTGTCCGCACACTTCTCGAAGACTGGCCCGAAGTGCGCTCCATCCCGGATTTACAAGGAATCCCGCGCGTAATCGCGGCAAGAAGAGAATCCGATTAGTGAGCCGCCGAGATACGTCCTTCAAGAGCGACGAGCCTCTTCAGGTCTTGTCATCCCGAGCGGAGCCGCGTCCTCGCGGCGTAGTCGAGGGACCTGCTTTTTGCTCGCACCACCACGGCGCTTCACGCTCTCAAAAATCTTGTCATCCCGAGCGCAGCGAGGGACCCCCTATCGCCAAAAAAATTTCGACACTTCAAAACTCCGCCACCGCCTGCATCACTCGCACTTGCCAATGATCCGCCGCAGGCGTCATCAACACGATGTAATTGATCGTCGCGTCTTCCGAATGCACAACGTTGTTACCATCGAGCACTTGGATTTCAACGCTGGCCGTATCGCGCAACTGCATCGCCGAGCCTTCCTGCGAATAGAAAACGGCTTGCAATCTGTGGCCGAGGTCGACGGTTCTCACGCGTACGTTCGCGCTTTGCTGATCGCGAATCGCCTGCTCGATTTCGTCTTTCGCAACGCCGACGAACATCGTCCCGAGCAGCTCCGGACGATTCTGCTCCCGCGCCTCCGACATCGCTCGCAACGCCTTTGCATAGTCCCGCGCGATCGCCTGTTCGGTGCCTTCTTCAACCTGCCGCGGAGCGGCGCCGGCAACACTCAACTGCACCAGTGGCGCGTTTCCCGCGGCGATCACGCTGGTTGAGTGAGACAGCATCCATCCTGTGACTGTCACCAGCGTAGCGATGAGTACCGCAAAGCGCGATGTCTTCATCGCCCGCCTCCCCAGCGTAGATCATTCCCTGCAACCACGCCTGACGCGACCGAGATTGTGGCCCTTTCCGCCGACGGCAATTCTGCTTTCGCAACGCCGCGCTTCACCCGCGCATCCACCGTGCTCTTGCCCGTCGCATCCACCTGCGTGAACGTGACGATCGTGCCGTCCGGCACCGCATTGCCCGAGCAGTCGCGTACCGGATCGGTCTCGACCACGATCCCATCCTTTTCCTGCTGCGCGTGAATCCGTAAGTTGCACGGCTCCGATGCCACCTGCTGCACAACGCGCTTGGTCGAGATGTCTCCACCGGACATGACCGCGGACTGAGCCAAAGACGCGACCAACTGCGCCGCTCCGTCATGCTTGCCCGAATCCATTCGCACCCACGCGACACCGTCCCTCGACACCGCCGTTCTCGCGAGCGGCGCTGTTTGCGGCCCAGCCAGCTCGAACTTCACCTGCGTCGGCGCGACAACCAGATTGTTGTATCCGTCCTCCACGAACGCTGTGCCACTTATCACTTGCTGACGCGCCACAGGAACCCGCGACGGTTGCGCCAGGAATGCGATACTCGCCGGTTTCGCTGCCACCACAAAGAACTCAGCCGAAGCGTTCCCGTCTTTCCCTTCAAGCGCGACCACGTAGCGTCCAGCGCTCTTCATTTGGCTTCCGTCCACGGTCACGTCCCCACCCAGCGTCACCTTGCTCTTCCACACGCTCGCCGGTCCCACGACAATCATCGTCGCCTCTCCGCTTCCGCTGGTCCGGACCGTCACACTGCTTCCGGCCGTCACCTGCTTTGGCACCTGCACCTCGGCTGCGCCCGCGCCCAGCGCAACCATGCACGGCGCGATCACCATGAAGCCGAACGCTACGATCATCCTCAGTCTCCGCATCGCTACCCTGCTCTTCCCATGCTGTACTGGTTTACCGTCAACCGGTAGTTCTGCACGCGAGGTGCGATGTCAGCCGGCACGCTCACCTGGAACCACTCCGGCACAGTCGGCAGCAGCGCATGATCCACGTATGTGTCGGCGACCCATATCACCTTGCCCGAGTTGTCGTAATACGTGGCCAGCACGTGTGGGATGTTCACCGTCTGCCCGCTCTCGTTGACCAGTTCGCCTGTCAGCACCCTTCCGCCGAGCGAATCGGTTTGCATTTGCTGATGCATCACTCCGATCACCGGATCAGCCGACGCGCTCACCAGCAGCGCATTCGGCTGCATCCGTACGTTCTTCACGTTCGACAGTTGCACGCCCGGAAAGTCGATGCGGAATGGTGACACTTCTTTCGGCAGCAGCGTGTGCGACGTTTTGTCAAAGCTGGTTTCCTCACCCAGAGTGCCTCCGTCCTTACCCAGCAGCGATGCGTTCACCGTCACGAATCCCGGCACAGTGTCCTCGTTAACGATCTCCCCCATCACGATCGTGCCGCCATCTCTCTCGACGGCGTTCATGGACGTAATGCGCACGCGCGGAGCATCGACATTCTGCGCGCCCCAGTCGTCGCTCGCGCCCCTCGTGATTACGTCCCACCGCAGGTACGTCACCGGGATCACCTGCGGCGGCACCTTCTCCCGCTTCACAGCCGGCCACAGCACCCTCCACTCCGCCCCCTCGCGTACCACCTTCAGGTCGCGCGAATCCTCGAGTGGTCCCACTGCGCTCGAATACGTCAGCGCCGCGCGCACCAATGCCTGGTCGGATGTCTGATGCAGAACGCTCGTGTCCACCTTCTGTAGGTTCGAGTACGTCCGCAGGCTGCCGTCGCGCCCTGCAAGATCTCCCTCGAAGTCAGACTCGCCGACATTCGACGCATTAGCGATGTACCGGTAGGCTCCCTGCCAGTCCCGCGCCCTGGCACGATCGAAGAGCGCTTGCACAGCTCCTTCCGGCTTGTCGGTCCGAACTTCTTCCCGATGCACCGAGCCCGCAGCAATGAGCACAACGGTCAACACGATCACGATGAGAGGCAACGGACGCTTCATGACTTCGCCTCCCGCAGCAGGATTGGATCCGACGCGGCAGGAAACGGCACGGTTTCAGCCTGTCGTCGCCGATCTGGGAACGCCAGCAGAATCACGATCGCCAGTATGCTCGACCCGATCGGCAGCAGTCCCCACATGATCCCCTGCCACCGTGGCGGCGCATTGCCGAACTCCATCGGATGCGCCGGTGGCACATCCTCCTTCGTCCACAACCTCACCAGGCCCCCGTCATACTCCTCCACCGGGCGCCAACCGGCGAATGCTAGCAACGGTTCGTAATAGCGATCGCGTACGAAAATGTATTTCAATCCGTACTGGTTTGCGTGTTTCAGGATTGCCCTCAACGATTCCATTCCGCTGGCGCCATAAAACTTCGAGTTGGAGAATTGCGCCGCGCCATACTTCGTCATCTCCGGCAGCAGGCGCGCCGAATTGTACTCGCCATCCACGCTGCTCGCATCGGTCCCTATCCCGACCTTCGACAGCAGACTGCCGAACCCCAGCGTCATGTAGCGGAACCGGTCATGTCCTTCGCGGTTGAGAAAACTGGTTACGGGTTGAACGTCGAAACTGCCCACGTTGTAGGGGTGCCATGTCAGCCAGCCCAGTGCGATTCCGGCCGACGCCACCGCGCACGCGAACATCGCGACCAGTCCCTTGCGCCCAAAACGATCAATTACCTTCTCCGCCAGCAGTGCCGCGATGGGCAGCGCCATCAGCGTTGCCCAGAAATTAAATCTCTCGAACGTCAGCACTTCGAACGCACGCCCCAGCAGCAATCGCGGGACGGGCGTCGTGCCGCCTAGCCCGAAAAAGAACGTCAACCAGAACCCGAAGAACAGCGGACGCAGCCGGCGCTCCGTCGTTCCCTTCCAGAAGATGTAAGGCAGTGCGAGAATCAACGTGCCGAATGGGACGACCCAGAAGTTCATTCCCGACTGCGGGTTCAGCAGGTAATTGTCGCGGCTCGCGTGTGGAATCGGCATTTGCTTGATCGGGTTCTGAATCAGGTTCAAAAAGAACGGAAACAGCACGATGCCGACCGCAACTCCCGTAATCACCGCGAACACCGCGGCGCGAGAGACAACGCCGCCCGCCGACGTTTCACGCCCGTCTGTATTACGGTCGATCACGGCGAGCCAAACCACCGGCAAGGCGAACAGCACAGCGCCGAACAGCAACGTGACGTGGTGCGCAGCCGCTGCCGCGCAGCACAGGACGACGCCCTTAACGAGAGCCCCGGCTTTCGCTTCGCGCAGCCAGTCGTAAAAATACGGTAGCGCGTTGAGGTAGAGCGGAGCCGCCAACGTCGTCGAGAGCTGCCCCGACTGATAAACCAAGAACACCAGCGACCCGAGCAGCACGCTTCCCAGCGCGGCATAACTCGCGGCGCGCTCGTTCACCCACAGCTTCGCGTATCGATACACCCCCACCGGCAGCAGCAGGATCGCGATTCCCTGTACGAGCATGTAAGCCATTGGCAGGCTGACGCCAATCTTCGCGAACAGCGCAATCCATTGGTGTCCCAGCGGAGGATAGGTGGTCTGTGAAAAGCCCGTGAACCACTTCTCATTCCAGGGATTGAACCAGTGATGCACGTAATGCGACGCGAAGAACTGGTGGAAATACGCATCGTAGGAGCCGTTCGGCAATTGCATCATCAGCAGCGGCGCATGCACGGCCAACGCAAGCAGCACGATTGTGGTGAGTGGAATTGCGCGATTGTCCGGTGCGGCTTCGAAACTTCCGAACGCATGCGCCTGAGTTGGCGAGCTGACGACGCTCACAAGGCTCCTCCGATTTGGGCTGCGCGGGATACCCCGCCGCCCCGTGCCTCACCGACCCGGTCGGACCAGCAGTTCCCAAGCGGATTTCAACAACCTGCTTGAAGTGTGGGACACGTTCACGATTTCGATTCTTGATTCCTTCGGCAGGTTTGCCCAGAGCACTGTTCGTGCGCCGCTGCGCAATGCAACGTAAGAACCACGCCAGAGAACCCTGCAATTTGTTGCGCTTGTTTTCCTTCGCAATTCAACAACAGCGAACTGCCGTACAAGAAACAGGTTCGCGCATACCGTCTTACACCAGCTCTGGAATTCGTGATGCAAGCGATGCTGCCGAGCGCAGCGGAACTTGCATCAGTCTCACACAGCCGAAATGCTCGCGACAATTTGACGCGGATTCCACACCGGGGCGCAGCCGTGAAGAGACTATTAGCTATTGCGACGACATCATCCCTTTTATTCGCTCTTTCATTGCACGCTCAGGATTTCGAGATCAATGGCGGCAAGTCGTCCCCGCAGCCAAACACCGCTGCTGGCAAGAAATCCTCGTCGCCTCCGCCCTCCGGTGGCATTGGCTGGGGGAGCAGCATCGAAGTCGGTCGCTTAGCCCGCGCTGCGCAGGACGCCATTGCAAAAGGCAACTATGCCGCCGCTGCCGATTTCGCGCAACGCGGAGCGCAGGCCGCGCCGCAAGACGCTCGACTCTGGTTCCTGCTCGGATATGCAGCCCGCCTCTCCGGCCGCGCGCAGTTGTCGCTCGAGGCCTACCAGCATGGACTGCAATTGAACCCCGGCTCCGTGGAAGGCTTATCGGGCCTCGCGCAAACCTATATGCGCATGGGTCGCTCCGACGACGCTAAAAGACTTCTGCTCCAGATCATCAACGCGAACCCAAAGCGCGCAACCGACCTGATGATGGCCGGCGAACTCTTTCTGCAGTCCGGTGATTACGGCCGGGCCATTCCTCTGTTGCAGCGCGCCGAAAACCTTCAGCCAAATACGCACGTCGAAGTCCTGCTGGCGCAGGCTTACATGCGCACCAAACAACCCGATATGGCGAAAGCCATGCTGGACATCGCCAAGCGCACAGCCCCGCGTAATCCCGACGTGTTCCGTGCCGTTGCCGGATATTACCGTGAACAGCGCGATTACCAGAACGCGCTCGCCACGTTGCAGCAGGTGCCGAACAAAACTCCCGACGTGCTTGCCGAACTCGGCTATACCTACGAACTGGCTGGGTTGAAGAACGAGTCTGCCGATGCGTACGTCAAGGCAGCGAATGCAGCCCCCGGCAATATAACGATGCAACTCGGGGCGGCCGCCGCGCTGGTCCGCACGGCGAACATTCCCGAAGCGCAGAAGTACCTCGAGCGCAGCGAACAGATTGACGCCAGGAATTATCGACTGCACGCCATTCGCGCCGACGTCGCACGCATCGAGCATCGCACCGCCGATGCGATTCGTGAATACGGCGCTGCCCTCGCGAATCTGCCCGAGAGCGTCCCCGATGGCGTTCTTTATCCAATCCAGCTTCGCATGAATCTTGCCGAGCAATATCGCGACGCGGGGAATCAGGCCGAGGCGACGCACCAGCTACAGATCGCGCAAGATCAGATCAGCCAGTTGCAGATCACCGGACCCACGCGCGCCGAATTCCTGCGCCTGCGCGCCAGCCTTGAGACCGAGAGCAACAACCTTCAAAGCGCCGAAAACGATTTGCAGGAAGCGCGCCGCATCGATCCCGGCAACCTTAATATCGTCATCCAGTACGCGTCTCTGCTGTGGCGCATGAAGCGTGGCGACGAAGCCCGTCAGCTTTATACCGATGCGCTAAAGCGCGATCCGAAGAACCGCTATGCCCTCGAATCACTCGGCTACCTCGCGCGCGAACAAGGCGACAACCAGACCGCGGAGGACTTTTTCAACCGGCTCGAAGCCGCATATCCCAACGACTACGTCGCCTACGTCGCGCTAGGCGATCTATACACGGCGGAGCGCAGGTTCGACAAAGCGCAGTTCAACTACGAGAAGGGCTACAAGTTTGCGCCGAATAGTGCGCTCATCATCGCCGGCGGCGCGAATGCCGCGATCGAGGCGCACCAGATCCCGCTGGCCGGCGAATGGCTCACCCGCGCCACGGGCGCTCTGCGCGATGATCCGCGCGTCATGGTCGAGCGCGAGCGCTATCTGTTTCACATCGGCAAGTACTCCGAGTCGGCCCAGGTCGGATCCGAGGCAGTTCGCCAACTGCCCGCCAACCGCGACGCCAACGTATATCTCGCCTACGACCTCTACAACCTCGGACGCTACGATGACGTGCTGACTTTCGTCCGCGACAAATCTCTTGTTCTGCCCAAGGAGCCCAACTTCCCGCTGCTTGCCGGACACGTGCAGAAGCGCGCCGACCTGCTCACCGAGGCCGTCGACGATTACACGCAGGCGCTCACGCTCGATCCGAAGATGGTCGAGGCCTACATCAACCGCGGCTACGTGCTCAACGATTTGCAGAGCGCCGGCCAGGCCATGCGCGATTTCGAGTACGTGCTCAACCTCCAGCCCGACAACGGCGTCGCGCATCTCGGACTCGCTTTTTCCTATCTCGAGTTGCACAAAGGCAAACTCGCTCTCGACCAGGCGGACTCCGCGCAGAAGTTGCTCGGCGAGTCCGGTTCCACCCACCTCGCGCGAGCCACGGCTTATCGCCAGATGCGGCTTCTCGCCGACGCCGAAAGGGAATACCGCGCCGCTCTGAAGTATTCGCCCGACGACGTGAAGTTGCACCTTGCCTTGGCCGACACGCTCTACCACCTACGCCGTTATGACGATTCGATTGTCGCTCTCAACGACTCGCTGCGTCTGTCGCCCGACGATCCCTTTATCTACGCGCAAATGGCCGATTCTTACGCTCATCTGCGCCGTCGCGATGACACTCTCAAATACGTTCAGCTCGCCGAGCGCCAGTCCGGGGACGAATCCGCCATTCTGCTCTCGACCGGTGAGGCCCTGATGACACTCGGCAACGAGAACGCCGCGATGCAGCGCTTCGAGCGCGCTCTCGATGCGCCGGACGCGGAGCGCGTCGATGCCCGCCTCGAAATCGCGCGTCTTTTCCGCAGCCAGGGCAAGTGGGGTGATGCGCGCCAGCAGATATCGATCGCCTTTGCCGAATCGCGCATCGGCGAAGCCGGACCGATCACGACGGACAACCTGATCGAAGCCGCCAATATATTTCTCTCCATGCACGACTTCGATCTTGCCGAACGCTACTTCGAACGCGCGCGCACCGCCGGCGCCGCCGATCAGGTGATTGCCGTCGGTCTCGCAAATCTATATCTCGCCAAGGGCAATCCGCAGATCGCACAGGCTCAACTCGCGACGCTCGCCAGCTCGCCCGACTTCCAGAGCGACTACGATTACACGCTCGCGATGGCAAACGTATATCGTGAGCAACACGACGACCGCCGCGCAATCAGCATGTATGCCCGCGCCAACACGCTCGCCGGGGATGACGATGCCGCCGAACGCGG
This sequence comes from uncultured Acidobacteriota bacterium, assembly GCA_963777415.1. GTDB lineage: Bacteria > Acidobacteriota > Terriglobia > Terriglobales > Acidobacteriaceae > JAEZPW01. The sequence continues at coordinate 622,020 of CAVZQL010000001.1, read as the reverse complement.
CCTCCGTGACATGGCTGGAGTCGAGGGCCTCCAGATCAACAAGAAGCTGAGCGCCGCCACTGACTTTTCGGTCGCTCCGCTCTTTCTGGACGAGACAGTCTATATACTCAATGCGCGCCTGTTCAGCAATTTGAGCGTTCCCGCCACGCTCCCTCCGCCGGACTCTTCCATCGAGACCCAATGGACCAGCCTTTACCGCGTCCATCAGAACGGCGTGCCTCCCATTAGCGGATTCTTCCAGTTGCGCAACGCTCGTGGATCGTTCGTATTCCCCGGAATCGGGCAGATCTCCAATCGCAACACTTTCGACTACAGCTTCAACGGTGGGCTCAATCCCATTCTTCATATCGGCGGCGCTCTTTTTCAGTTCAATACGGGACTGCAAGCCACCATCCGCCGCGACACCGTGTCGCCCGTGCAATTGGACCAGAACCTCTTCCGTCAATTTCTTTTCCTGAATAGCAGCCCAATCGGCAATTGGCTCACCATACGTGGCGCTCTGATTCATGAGGCTGGCCCATTCACCCTGCAAGACCTTAGTTCCAAGGAATATGTCGGAGGACTTGAATTTGCCGTAGGGCGTCCGTGGGGCAAGAATGCGCTGGTGACCGGTTATAGCGCCCGCGACCTGCAGTTTACCGGCACCAGCGCCTTCGCGCAGTTCCGCGAATTCTTTACCACCTCCACTTACGCTGGCATTCGCAGGCAAATGACGCAGAAGTTGCGCATGACACTCCTCGGTGAGTACCAGCGCGCATGGCAGGTGCAAGGCCAACTGTGGGTCACCGCGCAGATGTTGCGCCCTGCTGCGCGGTTCGAATACCAGATCAACAAAAGTTGGAGTCTGGCTGCAAATGGCGCATTTTCTCGAGGCGAAGGTTTTCATGTCTATGACAACACCCAAAGCGGCGTTCTCATCTCTTACATGAAACCCATTCGAAGACACGTCAATGACGGCGCGGGTGATTTGCCAGTCGAATACCCGCTCCAATTTTCGTTCGGATTTCAGCAGAACGACTTTTACAACTTCACTGGCCATGGTCAAGCGCTGCTGTTTCGTCCAGTTGTGCGCTTGACCCTGTTTTAAGCCAGAAGGGCTCCATGAACACTTTTCAGTTGCACGAATCTGCACGGATACCGGCACTACCTTCGCACGTTGAAGGCGCATCGCCGAACACCCAACAACCCTCACGAAAACACAAACCTGCCGTCCGGAGGTGGATGCAATGGATGTAAGGGCAATCATCGTCCTCGCCGGCGCGGAAACTAACACGGAAACTTTCGCTGGTATCCCACTGGCATCTCTTGACGTGCTTGGCCGTTCCGTTTTGCTAAGAGTTGTCGATCGTCTGGCACGCTTCGGCATCGGCAGCATGACCGCTCTTTGTGATCGCGCGCTGCAGCTTCCTTCGATGCCTCAGGGCTTTCGGATCTTCACCCGCGTTCAGGACGTCTGGCAGTCGGCCGTTCACGTTTTCTCTGGACTTGTAAACGGTGGCGCCGAGGTGGTCCTCGCTCTGCGTCTTGGTCCTTATGCGGAAATCGACTATGACGACCTCATCCAGTTTCATATCGCACAGCATCGGCCGATGACGGCAGTTCTCGATCCACGCGGGAAAGATTCGAGCACGTTCGTCTTCAACGCGTCACTCCACAACGAAGCGCCCTATGTGCTCAGGCACCAACTCAAGACATCGCGCCATCCCTACTCCGTCTATGGGTTCTCGGGCTATTCGAACCAGTTGCGTGGAGCCGCCGATTTGCGTCGCCTTGCGATTGATTCCTTCTGCCGCAACGCCGAGCTTACTCCCGCAGGCACTGAGATGAAGCCCGGCATTTGGGTTAACTCGAACGCAGTGATTCACCATCGCGCCCGTATCGTTGCGCCCGCCTTCATTGGCGCGAGCGCCAGGATCGGCGCTGCATCCGCCATTACCCGTTGCAGCGCCCTCGAACACCATGCACATATCGGCCCCGGCACCATTGTGGACAACGCAACGATCTTGCCGAATACAAGAATCGGTGCCCAACTCGATGTCGCTCACGCCGTCGTCGGATTCGATCGTCTTGCTCACCTCGATCGAAATGTCGAGGTTGAGATTTTCGACCCCAGGCTCGTCGGGCCTGTTTCTGCTGCGCCAGTCCGGTTGCTTGAGCACGTCGCTTCACTGGCTGCCTACCTGCCCTTGCAATTTCTGCGCGGACTAGTGCCCTCGAACGGAAATGGCAAAGCGTCCCATACCCCAGCGTCCGCGCAGTCGCCCCATCCGGCACTTGCGCGTGCCACGGAAGAAGAGGTCCCCGCAAACTTTGCTGGAGTGAGGCGCTATGGAAACGAGTAGGCCGGTTGTCGTCAAGCATGTGCCCGAAAAAATCGGCTGGAAGGAGGCGCGAATATTCTTTCGCGACGTCCAGCCCTTGCTCACGGTGGACCGGCCGCAGCTAGTGCTCGATTTATCGAACATCAGGCAATTCGACATCGCCGGAGTAGAGATGTTGCTCGAGTGTATGTCCGAAGTCATGAAGCGGGACGGCGAATTGAAGCTCGCCGCGCCCTCTCCCCAGGCTGCCGTTATCCTGGAGATCACAAGAACAGATCGGCTTTTTGAGATTTACCATACCGCCGCCGACGCAGTTCGAAGTTTCACCCGTTTTATGCCGGGCGCCATGCGCAATCAGCCCTTTGCGCCTTCCGCCGCTCCGGACGTTTCCCACTCGCCTGCCGCGGACTCGCCATCTTCGGAGCCTCCCTCACCAAAAACGGATGCGGCAGCATGACACAGACGTCCCCTCCACGGTATTCCCCCAACCTCCGGCTCGGCTGGCGCGCGGCCTGGAACTCGCTTCGATCCGAGGATACTCAAGCGCGAGTCATCGGCGGCAGCCTCACCATGCTAGTCGGCTCCGGCCTGGTGAGTGCCGTCAATTTCGGTTACAACGTCGCGGTCGCGCGCATGTTGGGACCAGCGGATTTCGGCCACGCTGCCGCTGCCGTGACGCTCCTCATGATTGTGTCCTGCATCACCTTGGCGTTCCAGCTCGTCTGTGCAAAGTTTATCGCCAAGAATGAAAACGATCATGCCAGGTCCGCGGTTTACGGCAGTCTCTTGCGGCGCGCGTGGTACGTCGGAATCGCGCTTGGCTCACTGCTCATCTTGTGCAGTTCACCGGTAGCGCACTACCTGCGCCTGCCCTCGCCTTCAATTGTCATCCTGCTCGCCCTCGGCATTGCTTTCTACATCCCCCTCGGCGTTAAGAGAGGCGGCTTGCAGGGGATTTGCTCTTTCCGCAGCCTGACAAGCAATTTCATCCTCGAGGCGATGGTCCGTTTCGTGGGGGCAATTGTCTTTATTCGGGCAGGCATGGGCGTCAACGGAGCTGTGGGCGCAATCGCGATGTCGGTGGTGATTGCGTATTTTCTGCCCCTCACTCCGCGCGAGCTGGAACAGTCACCCGAAGCGGGACTCCCCGCATCGTTCAAAGAGGGCATGCAGGCCATTGTATTTTTCGTCGGACAAGTCATCATCAACAACGTTGACATCCTTCTGGTAAAGCACTATTTCACGGCGGATCAAGCTGGCCTCTACGCCGCGATCGCTCTTGTCGGGCGCGTCGTTTACTTTTTCTCCTGGTCCGTCATGAGCGCGATGTTCCCCATCTCTGCGCAAACGAATGACGACCGCGCGCGCGCGTCCGTACTCGTGGTCCCGCTGCTTCTGGTGCTCGGCATCTCGGTTGTCTTTGCCTTCTCGCTAGGCGCGTTTCCCGATTTCGTATTGCGCGCGGTTTTCGGCAGTGGATTCGAAGCAGCGGGCCACGGTCTTGACTCGCTGCTGATGCTCTACGCGGCCGCCACCGGCGCTTACTCGCTTGCCGTGGTCCTGATGGCCTACGAGATGTCCCGCAAACTGGCTAACAGTGGCTGGATACAGCTCGCCTTTAGTGGAGCCATCATTCTTGGAATCACTGTTTTCCACTCCACGCTGAAGCAGGTCATCGAGGTGCAACTGGTCCTGATGGTCGTGCTGTTTATCGCGGCGGCATTACCTTTCTTCAGCATAGGCAAGCGCAGAGCCACGGTCCGTGCGCTCGCCCATGCTCCTGCCCAATCCCGCATGCAGCGGATTCGCCCTGTCCGTGAAGCCGAGGTGATCGCGGAATTCTTGCGAAACGAGTTTTATCATCCCGAGTTTGATAGCGATCGCGATCGTTTCCAGCAATGGGTCACGAATCCTGACATTACGAACGAGGCCGACAATGCGCTCCGCCGGGCTTTGCTCTTCCGTCGGCGCGGGAGCATGTGGCGCGAACTGCCCGCCGGCACTGAATGGTGGGAAGTGAAAGTTTCCCCCGAGGATCTCAGCCGCATCCGGGTTTTTCCCCGCGCTCAATGGCGACGGATCGCTTCCGGCAGCTTCCTGTTGACCGACATCGTCCAGCGCATCCGCTCCTTTAATACCGGAAGCAGCCGCACGGGTTCGTTCATTTCGAGGTTGCGGGCCTTGAGTGCTCAACTGCGCGCAATCGAAGATCGCAGCGGCGTTTTGCTGATCGGAGTTGATGAGTCCCAGCCGCTCACCATCATTGAAGGCAACCATCGGATCACCGCCGCCATGCTCGCTTCTCCTTCAATCGCCTTGAACCGCTTTCGCTACTTTTGCGGCTTCTCGCCCCGCATGACCGAGTGTTGCTGGTATCAGACGAATCTTACGAATCTATGGCGTTATGCCCGAAACCGCTTGAAGGTCCTCACCTATGACCGTGAGGCCGAGTTCGCAAGCATCCTTCGACACCATGCGCCTGAGAACGCTAACCAACTCTTTGGGGCGCCGCACCCTTCCCCTTCAGGGGAGGGTACGCTGGCCACCAACGCGCCAGTCGCTGATTCCAACGACTGGATGCGACCAGAGGCTTCCTAACCGGAGAACTGCCATGACGTTTAACGTGCTTAACAAAGGGATAGCTCGAGTGCTCATCGCCGCCGTTTTCATCACGTTCTGCGGACTATCCGAACTTGCGACCGCTCAAGCGGCGCAGACTCCAGAAGCCCAGCAGACGAACGCCTCGGCGCAGTCGTCAACTCCCGATCCCCCCGCCCAATCTCAAGCTCCGCGGCAAACCGCGCCTCAGGGAACGGTGGACCCCTCGGCGGGACCGCTCGCGCCTGTTCCTTCGACTCCGCAGGAATTACCCGGTGCACCCAGCAGTACGCCAGGCGGTACGCTCGGCAGTACGCAAAATGACCAGAACTCCACCGATGTTCCTCCGCGGAATCCGGCCTGGCAACAGCCGGTTGGTACCGCGGGCGCGCAGGCAGGCCCAACCGCTGGCGGAGCCGCGTCCAAGCCTGCCGGCTTCGCGATCGCCCCGGCCAAGCAGCATCAGACTCGCTCTTTTCTGATCAAGCTCGGAGCCGTCGCCGCCGCCGGTGTGGCGATCGGAACTATCGTTGCCCTCTCCCGCGGCACCGGCAGCAATCCTCCGGGGGCCAAATGAACGCAGCCAAATAACGCTGGAGATTTACTCATGCGCAACAGAAGGCCAGGCCGCCCGGTTCTGATTACCTTCTCCGGTCTGGACGGTTCGGGCAAGAGTACGCAAATCGCAAACCTCCGCGCCGATCTTGCGTCTCGGGGGAAACGGACAACATTACTGGCATTCTGGGACGATGCCGTCGTATTCACGCGCTATCGCGAAGGATTCGTTCACGCCGTTTACAAAAGCGGGCGTGGAGTGGGCGCGCCCGGCAAACCCGTGCATCGTCGCGACAAGAACGTCCGCCGCTGGTACCTGACCCTCGCCCGCCATTTCCTTTATTTGCTCGACGCCTTGAGTCTGCGCCGCGTCATTGCCCGCGCCCGCCACCGCCCGACCGACGTCATCATCATGGACAGGTACATCTACGATGAGTTCGCCAACCTGCCGCTTTCGAATCCACTCAGTCGCACCTACATCCGTTTCGTGAACGCGCTTGTCCCAAAACCCGACGTGTCGTTCATCCTCGACGCCGATCCCGTTGGCGCGGTCGCGCGCAAGCCTGAGTATCCGGTCGAATTCATGCATGAGTGCCGTAAGTCCTACGAAAATCTCGCCGCGCTACTCGCCCCCATAACCCCCATCACTCTCGTCCCAGCACTTCCAATCGACGACACCACCCGACTCATTTCTGCTATAGCCGTAGCGCCGGACTCCAGTCCGGCGGGCCCCGTCCGCACGACACAAGACTCGACCGTAGCACCGCCGCCTCGCGTCGCCTAACCCGCCACACTTCTCGCCCACATCACCGAATAGCCGTAGCGCCGGACTCCAGTCCGGCGGGCCCCGTACGCGCGACACAAGACTCTGCCATAGCGCCGCCGCCGCGCGTCGCCTAACCCGCCGCACTCGCGCAAATATTAGAATTTCCGGTTTCCGGAACAGATTGCAGGTTGCTGCGCCGATTCGGCGTTTCGGGTTTAGCATCACCCTGTTATGTCTCAGGACTTTCAATCCAATCTTGTTCACTGTGTCATCGCCATCGCCCAAAATTCGCAGGAAATCCCACTCGTCAGCCTCCCCGGCCTTTATGTTTTCCTGGCTGAAGCGGCGGGGGAGGCGGGTGCGAAACAACTTGCAGCCGGCGGATCGGGCGATCACATCCACATTTTCTTGTCGCTGCCGACGACGCTCGCTCTCTCCACTGTCCTCGACGAGATCAAGAGCGCCGCCGAACGTTGGGTGCAACGTACAGTCTTCGGTTGCCGTACTTTCGCTTGGGAACCGCGATACACCGTTTTTTCGGTCGGGATGTCACAGGTTCGCGAGACCGTCGCGTACATTGAGCGCCAGCTCGAATGTCATCGCAAGATCGACTACGCGAAAGAATTGAGTCTCTTCGGGGAAGCTCTCGAGATGGGAGGTGTGCTGCGCACATCAGGCGCAGCCATTCCACGCCAATAGCAAAGGCCGCCATCGCTGGCGGCCCTTGTTTCTAACCTTTGCTTCTGTTTAGCGCTCGCGCTTCCAGTTCATCAGTTCGCCCAGTGTCGCGCTGGAACCGTCGCTCGCGTGCTTGTAAGTCTCGACATCGGCGCGCGAGGCTTCTTCGCCTACGGCACGTGTCGAGAGGCCGACCTTCTTTTCAGCCGGATTCATCTTGATGATCTTGAACTCGTACTCAGCGCCGGGTTCAAGCACCAGAGGTTGACCGTTGGCGTCGGTGGCTTCTGAGTTGTGGCAGAGGCCCTCGATTCCGTCGGCAATCTCGATGAACGCGCCGAAGCTGGCCGCGCGCAGCACTTTCCCCTTCACCACATCGCCGATGCGGTGCTGCTGGAAGAATGTCTCCCAGACGTCAGGTTCGAGCTGCTTGATTCCAAGTGACAGGCGGCGGTTATCGGGCTCGATCGCCAGAACTTGCGCCTTCACGCGATCACCCTTCTTCAGGACCTCCGACGGATGCTTCACGCGCTTGGTCCAGCTCAGGTTGCTCACGTGGACCAGGCCGTCGATGCCGTCTTCGATCTCGATGAACGCTCCGAACTCCGTCAAATTGCGGACTCGGCCTTCCACCGTGCTGCCCAGCGGGAACTTCTCGTGCAGCGATTCCCACGGATTCGACTGAAGCTGCTTCAAGCCCAGCGAGATGCGCCGCTCGGTCGGGTTTACGTTGAGCACCACTGCCTCGACTTCATCCCCAACGTTGACCAGCTTCGACGGATGCTTCATCCTCTTCGACCAGGTCATTTCGCTGACGTGAACCAGTCCTTCGATACCCTGTTCCAGTTCGATGAATGCGCCGTAATCGGTGACGCTGATCACGCGTCCGCGCACATGCGCGCCAATCGGGTACCGCTCGCTCGCGTCCAGCCACGGATCGGGCGTGAGTTGTTTGAATCCAAGCGAAACGCGCTGCTTATCCTTGTCAAACTTCAAAACCTTGACCTGGATATGATCGCCAACCTGCACCAGATCGCGCGGATGCGTCAACCGGCCCCAGCTCATATCCGTGATATGCAGCAGGCCGTCGATGCCTCCGAGGTCAACAAACGCACCGTAGTCGGTGAGGTTCTTGACCGACCCGGTCAGAACCGCTCCCTCTTCCAGGTGCTCGAGCGTCTTCGAGCGCTTCTCCGTCACTTCTTCTTCGAGAAGCTGCTTGCGTGAGACGACGATGTTGCCGCGCTTCTTGTTCAGCTTGATGATGCGGACTTCGATCTCCTGCGCCTTCATTCCGTCCAGGTTGCGAACGGGGCGAAGGTCAACTTGCGAACCGGGCAGGAAGGCGCGTGCGCCGAGAATGTCAACCGTAAGGCCGCCCTTGATGCGCTCAATGGCGATGGCCTTGATCGGCGTCTTCTCGTTGTAGGCTTTCTCGATCTCGTCCCAGGCGCGCAGACGTTGCGCTTTCAGGTACGAGAGTTTCGGATAGCCTTCCGTGGTCTCGCCCTTTTCGCGCATGACGTCGATCTCGTCACCCGGCTTGACCGTCACGTTGCCTTCGTGGTCTTTCAATTCCTCGATCAGCACCATTCCTTCGGACTTGGCGCCGATGTCTACGACCACGGCTGTCGCTGTCACCGAGACCACTGTGCCACGAAGCACCCGGTCTTCCATTGCGACGGCAGCTTCCTTCTGCTCGGTTTCGAAGTTCTCCAGGATGCTGGCGAAATCTTCGGTCATTGGTTTTTCGGTTTTAGGAGCTTCCGGCTGCTGCGGTTCGGCGGCGGCCATATCGGTCCCAGGCGTTTCGGTGATGGTTTCAGTTGACGTAACGGTTCCTCGTGAATCGGAATGATGTTCAGAACTCTTGGTTTCGGCAGACGTTTCGCCAGACTCAGGGGGCTGCTGCTCCGCACTCGGCACGTTTGTCTCCGTGCTGGTCTCGGGCGCGCTCTGCTCCTGTGTAGGCTGCTGCGTTAAGGCGGGGGCTTCTTTGGTGGGGACAGCGTTGTTTTCGTTATCGAACAAGACCATTAGCTCACCCCCACTACACTGTGGTGTGAATGGGGCCACGAATTTCTAGAAAGGACTGCTGGCGTGGGTCGTCAGAGTGATTTGGCCCAACCTGGGCCTGGACTATCCAGCGGTCGGTCTCCTACGGAAGCGAAATAAATTCCCATCCGAGACTCTTCGACTATAGCAATCGCTCGCAAAAGGTGTCAAACGTAGAAAAAAGATTTTCTACTTGACAATAAAACGGTATCTTTCGGTTCTTCTACTAACGGCTAAGAGCTGATTGACTAACGGCTAATTCTGTTCCGCTCTTCACGCCAAGTGGCAAGACGTCCCACAGGATCTGCGAAAGAATCTAGAATTTCCCCTTCAACCGCCGCCACGTTTCTTCCAGGATCTCCGGCAAAACCCGCGTCTCCGCCACTACCGAAACGAAATTCGCGTCGGCCACCCACCTCGGCAACACGTGCATGTGGATATGTCCGGCGACCCCGGCCCCAGCGGCTTTACCGATGTTCATGCCCACGTTGATTCCGTCGGGCCGATAAACCTCTCGCAGAACCCGCTCCGTTTTCTGGGCCATCGTCATCATCTCTTGTGCCGCTTCGGCCGGCAGCTTTTGCAGTTCGTCCAAATGAGCGTAGGGCACGATCATCACGTGTCCCGACGTGTACGGGAACTTGTTTAGCACGATGAAATTGTGTACACCACGATGGACGATCAACGACGTCCGATCGTCGGCCTCCGCCCTGCCATCGAAAACCTCGCAGAAAACGCACCCCGGTGTTTTGTCGGCGGTCGAAACGTAGGCATAACGCCACGGCGTCCAAAGATAGTCCATGCCGCAAGTTATAACAGAATAGGCCGTCCAGCGGCAGTGCCGTCCCATTCTCGATTACCTTCGCGGTCCGCGTCCCAAATCGGGATTGTGAGCGCGAAGGAGATTCCCGCAACCCACGACTTCGCATCTCACTCGAATGAGCCAGATTGAATCCGGCGAGAGGAGAGTCTGCTATGCCACACGTCGGCACATTGCACGATTACATCTTCGACAGAGACATCGACGATATTCGCGGAACCCCGATCTACGGCATCAACGACGAAAAGCTGGGCAAGATTGACGACGTGATCTTCAACCACGACACCGGCGAAATCAAATACGCCGTCGTGGATACCGGCGGCTGGTTCACGCACAGGAAATTTCTCGTTCCCGCCGATCGGATTCGGCCTTACGCAAACGACCAGAACGCCTTCCAGATCGATCTCGACAAGCAACGCGTCGAGAGCACGTTCCCTAAGTTCGATGAAAACATACTTAAGTCAGACCCCGAGTGGGAAGCCTACGAAGCCGAGTACAAGCGCCTATGGCAACAAGACCCCGTCCTGCACCGCGCCGACCGCATTGATCTGGACATTACCCCGCCCGAAGTCCCCGAAGAAGTTCACGAAGAACCCCACGAAGGTACGGCTGTGCCCCTGGGGTCGCTCGGCGAAGAAGTCCACGAATATGGGATGAAGGTGCAGGCTGCATCGCCCCTGAACAACGAATATCCGGTTGACGCGAATCCCCCGGCTAACCCCACGCAGCAGAGCAAAGCCCACGCTGCTGTCGGTCACAGGCACCCCCGGATGGAACGCTTCGAAGACGTGCTGAGAAAAAAACGTGTAGATGTAACCGCAAGCTGCGCCAGCTGCAAACCAGCCAAAGATCGCGCCGCCTAGGTTTTGTAGCGCCGCCGTCCCGGCGGCTGTCGCGAGGGCGTCTCGCCCTCGCGCTACTTGGCTCCCTCGACCTTCAAATTGATCGTCGGCCGCAGTCGTGAGTCAAACGAACTAAGCGTCTTGGTATCGCTCTTGGCGCCGTTGTACTCCGCGTAGACCTGGTAGTCCACGTTGGTCGAAAGCTCGGGGAAATGGTAGTTGCCGCTCGCGTCCGTGATGTAGGTCTTCACGCCGAGTGTCTTTGTGTTCTTCAGGTACACCACGGCGTTTGGAAGCGGAGCATCGGCCTGATTCATGACCTGGCCGGTAAGCAGCCGTGTCTGCGATTCATTCTTCTTGTCCCCAAACGCTGTCACGGACGCGAGGCAGACCGCCATCACCACCGCCATAACGACCACTCGTTTCAACTCGGGCCTCCGTTCCGCGGACATCGCGCACTTGCGCGCATTGTGTCTCACACATTCTAGCCCCTGGTGAGAACCTCCACCCAACAAGAACCCGATCAACACCCGATTGTCGCGGCAATCAGGGCGTCAGGAAACGCCCTTGCCTGCCGACGGACCACACCGGTGCCCCGGAGTCCCGAACGCCTTGCCCTTGATTAGAAATCACCGTCTTCGCTTTTTTCTTCTTCTTCGTCGTCTTCCTCATCTTCCACTGGCTTCAACTCCAGCGGGTTGGCCGTGACCACTTCAAAGTCACTGCCACACTCGGGGCAAGAAACCACTTCCCCTTCGTCCACTTCATCCACTTCTATATCCATGTCGCTTTCGCACTCCGGGCAAAGAACCGGCATAATTCCTCCATTGGTCGGGTAACGGATTTCCGCCCCCTGATAATATCTAAAGTCTCTTTCGAGCAGCGTCAAGCGAACAATCTCGCAAATTGAGGGACCATGCGTAAATTAACATTCATAACTTGCATCGCGCTTCTGATGATCATCCGCGCGACCGCGTTTCCCCAAGCTCAAACGCCTTCCTCGCCTGCATCTGATGCGGCAAACCGCGTCTCCGCACCGCAACTAAAAGAAACAATCGCCAAACTTGTTAGTTTCGGTACCCGCAGCACAATTTCCACCGCAACTCCCGAAGCGATTCACTCCGGACGCGGCATCGGCGCTGCCCGTGAGTGGATCAAGTCCGAGTTCGAGCGCTACTCCAAAGACTGCGGCGGATGTCTCGAGGTCAAGACCGACAGCTTCACCGAACCTCCCGCGCAGCGCATCCCGCAATCCACCGAGATCGTGAACGTTTATGCAATTCTGCGCGGCTCCGATCCTGTAAACGCCAAGCGCATTTACCTCGTCAGCGGTCACTACGATTCCCGCGCCACCGACATTCTCGACATCAAGACCGACGCTCCCGGCGCCAACGACGACGGCAGCGGCGTAGCGGTTGCCCTCGAAGCGGCCCGCGTCCTCAGTAAACACAAGTTCCCCGCCACCATCATTTTTCTCGCCGTCGCCGGTGAAGAGCAGGGACTCAACGGCAGCAAGCACTTCGCCAAAATGGCCAAGGAGCAGGGCTGGGACATCCAGGCCGTTCTCAACGACGACACCGTCGGAGGCGACCGCTCCCCCGGCCAGCAGAACCTCCTGCGCGTCTTCGCCGAAGGCGTTCCCCTCACCGATTTCGACGGCTCCAGCGATCTCAAGACTCTTCGCCAAATCCGCTCGCTTGGGACCGAGAATGACTCTGGGTCCCGCGAACTTGCCCGCTACATAGAGGAGATATCCCAACTCGCCACTAGCCACTCGCCACTAACCACTAAACACTCGCCCCTCGCCCCCAGCCCCTCGTCCCTAACCACTAAAGTCATCTACCGTCCCGACCGATATCTCCGGGGTGGCGACCACACCAGCTTCAATCAGCAGGGATTCGCCGCCGTCCGCCTCACCGAGTGGCGCGAGAATTTTGATCGCCAGCATCAGAACCCGCGAACCGAGAACGGCATCGAATATGGTGACTTGCCGAAGTTCGTTGATTACGACTACCTGGCCAATGTCACTCGCTCTGAACGTGCTGACGCTGGCTTCTTTGGCCTCGGCTCCTGCAAGTCCGGACAACGTTCGCCTGCTCACGAAGGACCTGACGAACGACTCGACTCTGGCGTGGGACGCCCCTGTCGGCAGTCTCGTCGATCACTACGAGATCGTCTGGCGCGACACAACATCGCCCGTCTGGCAGAACCAGCACTCCGTTCCCGGCGCGGGTGCCGCACTCTTCCCCGCAGGGGAGGGTGCGAAACAAACGCGTGCGACCGTTGATGTCTCGAAAGATAACGTGATCTTTGGCGTTCGCGCCGTGTCCAAGGATGGCAGCAAAAGCATGGCGGTAGTCCCATTACCGGAAAGATGATTTCGACTCTTCGGTTTTTGGTTTTTCCGAACTTGAAACTTGAATCTAGAAACTAGAAACTGGTTTTAGATGACTTATAAAACTCGCTCTTTCGGCGGCGGTAGCGGCAGAAGTTTCGGCGGTGGCGGAATGTCCCTTGGCTTCCCCCCGTTCACCCGCGCAATCAAATGGCTGGTCATCATCAATGCCTCGATCTACCTGCTGATGTTGATCCTCGGAGCAGCCGCGCCGCATGTCGCCGGCTACATCATTGGCTACGGTGCGCTGACCCCCGCCTTGGCTGTCCAGAATGGCTTCCTCTGGCAATTTGTCACATACCTCTTTCTCCACTCCGGCCTGTTCCACATCCTGTTCAATATGCTCACCCTCTGGATGTTTGGCTCGGCGCTGGAAAGCGCGTGGGGTGATCGTCAGTTCATCGAGTTCTATTTCTTCTGCGGTATCGGTGCGGGACTGGTCACGATCGCCGTGGCCTACGCTACTTACCTTCCGGCGCTCTCATTCCTGCGGTTGACGCCATTTACCCCCACCATCGGAGCTTCCGGCGCGATCTACGGCGTGATGGTCGCCTTCGCCATGTATTACGGGAATCAGGAATTCATGATGTTTCCGTTCCCGTTCATGATCCGGGCGAAGTACCTTGTCGGAATCCTGATCTTCATCTCTGTCGCCTACGCCCTCGGCGCCGGAGGCCCGCAAGGAGTCGCGCAATTCGCCCACCTCGGCGGCGCCTTCTTCGGATGGCTCTACATCCGCTTCATCCCGCGCAAAGGTCTGACGTACCTCTTCTCCGAGCGCTACTTCGGCGTCCGCAATTCTTATTACAAGTGGAAACGCCGCCGCGCCGCCCGCAAGTTCGAGGTCTACATGCGCAAGACCGACCGCGGCCAGTTCTTTGATCAGTACGGCAACTACCGCCCCCCCGAGGAGAAAGACAAGCCGGAAAGCGAAGGCAAAGGCCCCTGGGTCAACTAAGCATTTCTTTGTAGCGCCGCGCCTTTGTAGCGCCGGCGTCCCGCCGGCTGTCGCGAGGGCGTCTCGCCCTCGCATGGATTTCCCAACGTTCGCGAAGCTATCGAAAGTTCACTGCTGCTGCTTAGCGTCTTTCACCTTGTAATCCGGAGGCGCTTGGAACAGGCTCGGGTCTTGCTCTCCCGTTTGGATGTTTACCAGCTTTCTTGTCGTATGGCCCTTTTCCGGATCATCCGTTTCCGACAGCAGAATCTCACCCAGCTCCTTCGAGTACCAAAATTCATGGACACTCACGAGCGGCTGGTCGTTGCCGACCTTGCCTGCCTCTATCGTACTGGTGCGCCTCGTCCCCACGACTGTGAATCCCTCGATCACCCGGGTGCCGAGATCGCCGGTGCTCTCTGGCCTTGGGCAAAGCGCCGGTCGTGCTTGCGCTAGTCGAGCTCGCAACAGTCGAGGTCTTCGCGGGCGGTGAAGGCGGAGTCATGGGCCTGACGTTGCTTTCAAAGTGGTAGACGTTCACTACCTTTGGAGAGTGTGAGCCTACGCTGAAATGGAGAGAGACTCGTTCAACCGGATCGAAAACACTAACGTACCTGACCTCCTCGGGTCCGGTCGTGTACATCACCGTCGAGGACTCATCGGTGAGCTTCCTGCCTTCGGAATCCCGATATATCTTGCCGCGGTGCACCTGATGTTGGTGGTTGCCGTCCTGCAGGACGCGATCTGTTTCTGTGACTACATCTGCCGAAAACGGCACACTCTTTACCGGGCCAACCTGTGCCAATGCACTGCCCGCCGACAGAACCAGTATCGCTACAACACGATGACAACCTTCCCATTGACTCGCTCCCAGTTGAATGAACTTTCAAGGCTGATTAGCTGAACGGAATTGAAAGAGGATCATACGTCGGGGCTGGCATCCGTGCAATAGTATCCTCCACCAAGTCCCCCGGCCCATGGCATGTCAAGAGCCCTCCCGCGCCAACTGTCTTCTAACCCACTGAAAGTAAAACGAATATAAATATCTTCCCCGTGTCGGTATTTCCCTCCAAATTTGTCATACTTGAATCAGGTCGAGAATTTAACTTCGTGCCCACGGTGCCCAGTTCACGGTGCCCCATGTTCGCGAAGCTAACATGGGTATTTCGGAGATCAACAGCGTGCCATAGGAGTATCGAGGAAGTAAGTCGCTTAGTTTCAGTAGCTTAGGCCCAGACCATTTTGGATCAACCGGTTAACTCGCTTCTTTCAATAACATACGATTTTTAACAACACGGGGGGGTCTCCGCTACCTCCGCTACCTCTGCTTCCTCTGCGTTGAGCTGTTTTCAGGGCTACGATGTTGCGAGTTGCCGGACGACTTCGGAGATATCGTTGTCCTGGAACAGCCGGATGGCGGCGATGCCGGCGGCTCCGGCGGCGACGCATGAGCGGGCGTTGTCGATGGTGATGCCGCCGAGGGCTAGGACTGGCATGGCAGAGGTTCCGACACCTTCGACGTTGTCGGGAAAGGCGACGCTCTGGCAGGCAGCTTTCAATGCCGCCAGGCCTTCCTCATATGAACGACGCGAGACGAGTAGGCCGCCTGTGAACGTGAGAGACGAGTAGCGCCGCCGACCCGGCGGCTGTCGCGTGGGCGTCTCGCCCACGCTCGTTCACGTTCACGGATTTCTCGAACACCGGGGCGAAGACGGCGAAATCGGCGCCATGCGATTCCGCAAGACGGACTTCGTCGATCGTGTGACACGAAACGGCGAAAAGCGAGTTTCGCGTTTCGGGTTTCAAGTTTCCAAGCTTCAAGTTTCCAAGCTTCGGGTTTCGAGCAGCGCTGGCCCACACGGCGCGAGCGTCGCTGGCGGCCATGTCCGTCGAGGTGAGGTGGACGCCGTCCGCGCCAACAGCAAGAGCGATATCCAGGCGTGAGTTGAGCAGGAGGCGAGTTTCAACTTTCAAGTTTCGAGTTTCGTGCCGAACGATCTGCACGGCCTCGCGTGCGAGTTGTTCGAGTTCGCGCGGTGCGAGGTCTTTTTCGCGAAGCTGTATGAAGTTTACCCCGCAGCGGGCGGCCTCGGCGATCTTGGCTAATAAGCGAGTGCGTTGCTCGGCGTCGGTGCCGGGGAAGGCGCGGCGGTCGGTGATGTAGTAGAGAAGCATTCAGCGCTCAGCGGTCAGCGTTCAGTGAGATGTTAACACTGAGCATCGCTTCATCCGCGTAGCGCCGGACTCCAGTCCGGCGGGCCCCGTTCACCGCTCGACAACTGACGTCGCTTTGTAGCGCCGCCGACCCGGCGGCTTCACATGCGGGCTCTGTGCGGGGATGTGGCTGTGCCCCGTCCGGTCTTCCTCAGGGCCTGGTCTTTGCTATCTCGGGGGCGCTCTGGACTTTGCCGGGAGGCGGGAAGTGCAAGTGGTATTCGGTGAGGCTGTCACGGAGGTAGGCGAAGGCCTCCTCGGGGGTGTCGCACATTTTGAAGAGATTGAGGTCTTCGGGCGAGATTACGGCCGAGTCCACCAGTGCCTGGAAGTTGATGACGCGCTTCCAATAATCGCTCCCATAGAGCACAACGATGATCTTCTTGGCGAGTTTTTCGGTTTGCGCCAGCGTGAGAATCTCGAACATTTCGTCGAAAGTCCCGAAGCCTCCGGGGAAAACGATGAGTCCCTTGGCAAGATAGGCGAACCACAGCTTGCGCATGAAAAAATAATGGAACTCGAAATTGAGTTCGGGCGAGATGTAGGGGTTTGGCATCTGCTCGAACGGCAGCGCGATGTTGAGGCCGATGGTCTTGCCGCCGGCTTCGTGGGCGCCGCGGTTGGCGGCTTCCATGATGCCGGGGCCTCCGCCGGTGGTTACGACGAACCGGTGTTTTTTCGACGGAATCCGGCTCGACCACTCGGTGAGCATGTAGGCGAGACGGCGCGCCTCCTCATAGTAGTGCGCCATCTGTAGGCCGGCACGCTTGAGCTGTGCTTCTCGCTGCAATTCAGGAGGGGCGAGCTGCCTCGAACCCGGCTTGTCCAACAAAGCCAGGGCGTCTTCGGCGTCCGAGAGGCTGGTGAAGCGCGCCGAACCGAAGAAGACGACGGTGTCTTGAATCCGCTCGCGCCGGAAGCGGGCGAGAGGCTCCTGGTACTCGGCCATGATGCGCAGGATGCGGCCGTCAGGGCTGTCGAGGAATTTCTTGTTTTCGTAAGCCAGTGGAGAGCGGACGTTGTCGTTGGACATAAGAAATCGGAAAATCGGAAAAACGTAAAATCGGAAAATCTTAAAACCTAAAAACCAAGACCAAAAACCCAGAACCCAGAACCGCACGACTACGCAAATCCTAAAACCTGGGAGCTGGAAAATTGAAGACTATTCTTTCTCGCGGTACTGGACGGCGGCCCAGATCCCGATCCACATGTCCACCAACCCGAGGCCGGTAACGGCTCCGCGCGTGAAGTAATGATCCATCATTGCGCGAGCGGTGGGGTAGTCGGCAAGCAGGCTGTTGTGGGTCCACACGGGCTTCCAGGGAAGGTAGAGCAGCAGCATGCCGAGTTCTACGGAAAAAACAACGAAGATAACGAGCTTGAGGCGCCGAGCCCAGATTGGCTCGCCCGGCTGAGGGGCCACGAGCACTGGGCGTGCATTCGGCGAACTATCCGGCGATTGAATCGGTTCGATCTGCAAGGGCATGTTGGGGTCTGCGCTCAAGCCGTGCTCCGCTTGGTTTCGCGTCCGGAGTCTCTCCGGCGTCTTCGAACAACGAACGCTGGTGGGTTCCTCCGGTGGGCGATGGACTGCCGTTGTGCGTAGAAGCCATCAGTCGATTCTAACGGATTCTACGATCTCAGGGTTTTGATGCGCTCGGCTACGTCGCGGTAATCGATATTTGTGCCGTAAACTTCCATGAAATGACGTAACGCTGCCGGGCGATCACCGGCTGCCATACATGCGCAGGCGAGTTCATAGCGAATGGCGGTATCGGTTTCGTAGTCGATGCCGTGCCATTTGAGCGCCCGTTCGTACCACCGAATCGCGAGGTCGGGCACGTCCTTTTTGAGAAAACAATCGGCCAGCCACGTGTATGCCTGCACAGGTTGGGAAAACGGGACGCCGTTCTCGATCGCCTTGCACACTTTCTGGAACTCACCTATGGCTTCCTCGAAGAGGTCCATCTCCTTGAAGGCGATTCCGAGGTTGTAGTGCGCCTCGGGATCTTCCTGCCTGTCGGCCTCCGTTTCCATACTATCTTTGAATTCGGCAAAGATGTCATTGAGCGAGCTCCGCTCTTCGTCGGGAGAGATTTGTGAAACCGCCGCGATGTCCTGTGGCGGTAAAGCTTCGGGCGCGCTGGCTGGTGCGACGGACAATGGAGCTCGGACATGAGCAACGGACAATCGATACAGTGAGTGACGGGAGATGGCGCGGCGGGCAATGCGGCGGCGGAAACCTCCGGGGCCGGAGCGGGCGCGGGAGTCAATGGCGGCGGAACGACGGTGTCCGGAACCGGAGGCGCTGGTGCCGCAACGAATTCAGTTGGAACAATCCCCTTCGGGGAAGCCGGTGTGGGGTCGGTGGCTGCCGCTCGATTTGGAAGTCGTCCCCAAGCGAAAGGTCGAGGTCGTGAACGAATGCATCCAGCGGGGCCACCGCAGCCGTAGCTTCAGCGGCAGAGGGCTCTTCGTAATGAACGTGACGCTTGTCGTCAACGTCGTGATCAGCTGGCGGCTGGGCAATCACCGATGGGACGGGCGGCTCAACCAGTGACGCCGGGCTAGGCGATGCCACCGATTCTGACGCCGATTCTGGCACCGGCGCGGCTGGCCGCAGGTCTTGCAAAAAAGAGTGGACTGGGACGAGTTCGGGGGCAGGAACGTCCGGCAGAGAAGCGGCGGTTACTTCACCAGGCGCCGGCATGAGCAAAGGGTCCATGGCGCTGCCGCTCGCCGCATTGTGCGGTTCGTCGGCTGAAATCAACTCGAACTCGCCAACCGAAGCATCGGTTGGGTGGGCGATTGGTTCTACGGCGGCGAGCTGTGCCTTGAGTTGCGCTATTTCGGCATTGTCGGGGGCTACCAGTTCGCAGCGAGCTAGAGCGGTGCGCGCTTCTGGCCACATTGCTTGCGAAACGTAAAAACGAACTTCATCGAGCAATTCGACCAGGGGCAGCGTTTCGGCTTCGTCGTTCTCCCAGCCAGAGCCGGGTGTTGCGGTCGAAAATGTCGACGGCTGAGAGACGATGGCAGTCGGACCAGTTAGCTGTGCGGGCGCTGGCTCCGGATGCTCGATCTCAAGCATCTGCTCCCATTCCGCCGAGAGATCGATTTCGTGCGACTCCGGCGGCGCGACCGGCGGAACAAACGAGGGCGGCCCGGGTTGCGGTGCCGGAGTAGGCTCGCTAGTCGTAACTGGGGGCACGGGAAGCTGCGGCTGTGGAGCAGCAGCCGCCAATTCCGTTTCACTCGATAAGCTGGCGCGCTGGCGATACTTGGCGCCGAGCTCGGCGTAAAATCTGGAATCCTTTTGAAAGCCCGCCTGAGCATGGACCTTTTCGAGGACGCTGCAGCGTTCGGCCGCTTCCCTGAGCCGTCCAGCACGGGCGTAAAGGGAAACTAGTCGCTGGTTGACCGTAACGTCGCTGGGGACGCGCGGAAGCACGATTTCCAGAGGCGCAATCGCCTTGGAGGCAAGATTGTACGAGTCGAAAAGCTCGGCGTCGGTGATGGCCGCTTTTACCAATTCAGCGACATCGCCGGGATATTTTTGTTCGATGGCGGAAACCGGGTAGATCTCTTCGGAAGAGAACGTCTCGGTCGGCGTTTCAACTTTTGTTTCTAGCTCAACGTTTTCCTCGACCGGCGGCCGGGGAGGAAGCGATTCACTGAGCTTTGAAATGATCTGCCTGAAGTTCTGCGCGTGCTGGGGATTTTCAGGTTCGAGATGTGTGAGCTGCTGGTAGAGGTCGCGTGCCTTGACGAGTTCTCCCTGCTGTACGTAGGCATGCGCAAGAAGCTCGGTGACCTCGACGGTACAACCGGTGTCGCCGGCGCGTTGGAACAAAGCCGCAAGCTGTTCAAGAGCCTTGGGGTTCGATTTCACGCGACCTGTAAGTGCCTGCAAGGCCTGCGTAAAAGCGGGCTGACCCGCACTGAGCAGGGTACTGGCGTGTTCAGTGAAGAGATCCAAAGCCTGCTCGTAAGCGCCGGAAGCGAGGAGCGCCTCGCCGTAGCCGGCAATCCCGGAAGAATCATTAAATATCTGGAGGAGCTTGCGCGCGATTGGCTCGGCAGCGGCAAGATTGCCCAGAGCGAGCTGCGCCTTGAGCAGGGCGCGAAGTCCTTCAGGCCGCGAATCGATATCGGGGACCTGCTCGAGGATATGCACCGCGGCTTCGAAGTCCCCGGAATCGAACTTCACCTGGCCCCGCACCAGCATGGCGGGACCGAAGTTGGGATCAATCTGCAAAACGCGGCCAAGAGCGTCGTCCGCCAGATCGAGAGCGCCACGAGTACGAAGCGCCTCGGCATTGCGGAAATAGAGATCGCGTGCCTCGGCGGGGCGCCCGATCTTTACGTAAAGTCCCGCCAGCCTGGTCTGAAGAGATGTGTTTTCCGGATCGAGCTCCAGCGTCTTTTGAAGTACTGCGGCGGCCTGCGGAAATTCGTTATTGCGTACATGCTGCTCGGCTACCAGCATGAACTGTGCGCGCGCGTCGTTGTAGAGCCCCTGCTGCGTGTAGAGTTCGCCCAACTTCAGGACTGCGCTCAAGGCGGCGGGGTTCTGCTTCGTAAGCTTCTTGTAGATGGCGATGGCGCGGACAGTGAAGCCTTCGCTGGCATAGGCATCGCCAATCTTGCGGAAAAAATCAGTGGCTTTCTCGACGTTACCAATACGCGCGTAAAGGTCACCGACGGTGTTCATTACCGTCAGGTCCTTGGGATCTTCAGCGAGAATTTTCTCGTAGTCGGCAACGGCGTTTTGCAGTTTGCCCTGCTTGACGTACCGCTCCGCCGATGCGAGCACCTTCGTCTTGTTGAAGCCAAAGCCGAAAACCATACTGATCGAACTCCGTTGCTGCGCTGCTGTCGCTCACGGGGGGTGTAAGCGACACAGAGAATTGGGCTTACAGTACCACATTGGAACACGTCAGGGCAGTGTACGGTAGGGCATGTACCAAGTAAGGAAACCGAGAAAACCCGAGTTTCGAGTTTCGAGTTTCGAAAGCTGCTTACATCCGAGGCAGCAAGAAAAAACCCGCGGCATTGATGCCGCGGGCTCCTCGTGAAATCGTAATGCCCAGTGTCTACTTGGTCCCGCTCAGAGTTCTCGCAGCGATCTGGCCGGCTGCGCCGGTCGGATCGTCCTTCTGGATCTGCTGAAAGAGCTTGGTGGCTTCCTGCGGCTGTTTCGGCTGGTATAGCTGCGCTAACTCGAGCTGGGCGGTGAACTTGCCGACGGAGTTGGTCGGGTGATCGGCGAGATTCTTGTAAATCGCGACGGCCTGTACGTCCCGGTTGGTTTCCGCATAGACGCCGGCGAGTGCAAGTTTGGCCAGGGCAGAGAGGTCTTTGTTGCCTCTATCAGCGGCTTCTTGCAACGCCTTCTCGGCAGCCGGTAAGTCGTTCATGGTTCGGGCGGTAAGGCCAGAGAAGTAGCTTGCGACCGCGCCTGAGTTGGTGTGCGGAAACTCATTCGCCACTTTCTGGAATTCGGCGTGAGCCGCGCGCGCGCGTTCGTCGGCCGAAGTGAAGGTCAGCATTTCCGCCTGGGGAGGCATTCCGGCAGGGCGCAACTGGGCGTTGTACACATCCATTGCCTTGCTCAGTGCGGTCCTGGCCTTTGTTTCCCGGGAGTTGTAATAGGCGAATCCTCCCAGCACGATAGCTACAACGACGGCGATGGCGATGCCGGCATAGATCAAGTTTGATCCATGCTCGACGGCCCAGGAATACTGCTTTCCAACGGTCTCGGCAAACTTGTCATGCTTCAGCTGATGTCTAGTTTCGGTGCGCACGGGTTATTCCTTAATCATCGAAGAAAACTTGTGAGGAAACACAGAGTCTATCAGTCTCAAAATCCCAGAGTCAAACGGGTCACACGCAAGGCCCAGTACAACCGGGCCGCGTGGCAGCCCCCTCATAACTATTAGAGCCCTGCCTACTTCGTCTGGAATTCACTAAAACGGTGTGCGCGTTTCAGTGCCGAAGCGTCCGAGTGGCGCAGGGCCATAGCTACGCGCCCGGAGGCCTCCATGCGAAAACTCGGAATCACGATCGCAGTCATTGTTGTTCTCGTCTTTGGTGCAATGCTGGTTGCCGTCAAGTTTGTGGACGTCAATCGCTACCGGCCCACGATTCAGGCCGAACTAGAAAAGCGCTTGAACCGTCCGGTGTCACTCGGGAACATGAGCCTGAGCTTGATCCCACCGGCGATCCGAGTGGACAACGTGAGCGTGGGCGAGAACCCGGCGTTCGGGAACGGCCAGTTCGCGACGGCGCAGCACTTGTATGTCAGGGCCAAGCTGCTGCCGCTGCTCCACAAGGATGTGCAGATCAGTTCCCTGGACCTGCGTCGGCCGAATATCGAACTGATCCGGAATTCCCAGGGGATATGGAATTTCCAGACGATCGGGCAGGCCACGACAGCTCCCGCGAAAGCGCCGGCTCAACAAGCACCTTCTCAGCAAGCGCCGCCACAACCGCCGCGCGCGCAAAAGCAGCAACCACAAAAACCGAGCCAGTTTGAACTCGGAAGCTTGAAGATTCGCGACGGGCTGATCGCGGTCACCGACCAACAAAAGCATCAATCACGCGCGGTTTACGACCACATCGACGCCACGTTGAAGAACTATGCGCCGGGGAAGCCCTTCTCATTGTCCGTGGCGGCACACCTTCCCGGCAAGGGCACGCAGACGGTCGCGCTGAACGGCGTAGCGGGTCCGGTGAATCAGTCGAACTTCATTCAGACTCCGTTCAGCGGGACTATCAAGCTGAACGATGTAGCGCTGTCGGGCCTGAAGGCGTACCTGAATTCGCCCTCATTGGCGAACACGGATGGCGTGATCAGCGGCGCAACGGACATCAACAACGACAACGGGAAGCTGTCGTCACGCGGATTTCTGACGGTTCGAGACGCCCGCGTGCATGGCGTTGATGTGGGGTATCTGGTCTCTGCCGATTACCGGATCGTGGACGATCTGAGCAGCGACGTGATCAGCGTCGAGAAAGGCGACCTGAAACTCGGCTCAACTCCTGTCTCAATCTCGGGCACGCTGAATTCGAAATCAACGCCCTTACAGATCGATATGCGATTGCAGGCTTCGAATGTGGATATCGCGGATGCGGCGCGCCTCGCGGCGGCTTTTGGAGTGGTCGTTCAATCCCGTGATGAAAGTCGCAGGCCGAGCCACGGCCGATATCAAGGCGCAGGGCGCGGCGAACAAGCCGGCAATGAACGGGACACTCTCGGCTAACGATGTGATCGTGAGCGGCAGTGACCTGCCTCAGCCGGTGAAGGTACAGGCCATCACACTCGCGCTCACGCCGCAGGATATCCGCTCTAATCCGTTCACCGCGGTTTCAGGTGGGACGAACGTCAACGCGCAGTTCACTCTGTCGCAGTACACGACCAACGCGCCAGACATTGACGCCGTGTTGCGCACGGCGAACGCGAACGTCGCGGAACTGATCAGCATGGCGCACGCGTACGGTGTCAGCGCAGTGAACGGAATGTCCGGCTCGGGCACAGTCAATCTCGACCTGCACGCCACAGGTCCGCTGAAAAATACTTCGGCAATGAACCTCACCGGCACCGGGGCAATTCGCAATGCGAGCCTGAAACCGGCGACGTTCAGGCAGCCCCTGTATGTTCACAACGCCGATCTGAAATTCGATCGCAACACGGCCGTTCTAACGAACCTCGCCGCATCGCTTGGCTCGTCGAACGCCACCGGCACCGTGACGGTGCGCAACTTCACTGCGCCGAACCTGCAATTCACGCTGAACGCCAACAAAGTGAATGTGACGGAGCTACAACAGATTACGTCGGGAACGCCTATGCAGCCGCAGCGGGCCGCCGCCAATTCGGGATGGAGTATCGTGCTACGAGCCGAAGCGCAGCCAACGAACCAGCCGACGAAAGAAGACGCGAGCATGTTGAGCACTGTGACCGCTAACGGTACGCTCAGCGCCAATGTGCTGCAGTACGATCAGCTTGTCATCAACAATTTGCGCTCGGGAGTGACGCTCAATCGTGGGATCCTGAACCTGACCCCGCTCACCGGGCAGCTTTATGGCGGGCAGGAAGCCGGACAGATCACGGCCAACCTGCTGGCAACGCCGATGCTGGTGACGCTTGCGACCAAACTGCAGAACGTGAATGCCAACGATCTGCTCACGGCCATCAGCCCGCTGAAGAATACTCTGTACGGAACGCTGGCGAGCAACGGCGATCTGCGGTTCTCGGCGGCTGCGTCGCAGGACATTGCGCGAACGCTCAACGGCAATTTGGCTCTGAACCTGAGCAATGGCCGCATCGCCAAGGTCGACATCATCAACGAGCTTGCGAGCGTCGGAAAGTTCGCCGGAGTTCGCAAGAGCGGGCAGGCGATGACTAACTTCGCCAAGATGGGCGGAAATTTTAATATTGCCAATGGCGTCGCGCAGACGAACAACTTCCAGGCTGCCATTGACGGAGGGACGCTGGCTGGGCAAGGCTCCATCGATCTTGCAAGTCAAGCACTCAACCTGCATATGACCGCCGTGCTCGACAAGAACGTTACGCAGGAAGTAGGGGGCACATCGGTCGGGGGATACATGCAAACCGCGCTGGCGAATAACAAGGGCGAACTTGTGATGCCGGTTATCGTCACCGGCACTTTCGCAAATCCGCATTTCGCGCCCGACTTGGAGAAGATTGCGGAAATGAAAATGCATAACCTGTTGCCCACGACGAATAATCCCGCGGGCGCTGCCGCGGGAATGCTAGGAGCGGTGACGGGCGGCAAGGGACAAGGCGGACAGCAAGGCGGTGTTGGTGGTATTCTCGGGTCGCTAGGCGGACAGCAGCAACAGAAACAACGCCAGCCGCCCGCGACCGCTCAACCTCAGCAGCAACAACAACAGCCCGCGAATGAGGTGAATCAGCTTTTGAATGGAGTGCTCGGGGGCAAAAAAAACCAGCAACAGCAAAACCAGCAGCCGCCTAAATAGCGTGCCCCAGGCAGAATGTTTAAGACAGAACGATCGCTGGATACTGGCGAAAACTCCAACGAACCGATTTCAGCTAGCGTGAGAGTGCTGCGATTTCTGCAGCGTTTCCGGCCTGCCGAAAGCAAGCTCTTCTTAGTGCTTTCGCTCCTGACAGGCGGGCTTGCGGGTTTGGCCGTCGTCGGCTATCACGCCTTCCTTGAGACTATGTATAAGGTGTCAGTCGGACGTTTTGTGGATCGTCCGCACGACTGGCACCTCTTTGCTTTTCCTGTCCTCGGCAGCATCATCGGCGGCATTTTGCTGCTGCACATGCGGAATGCGCGCGGCAGCGGGCTCAACCAGGTCCGCGTGGCTCTCATCGTTCATAACGGATACGTGTCGTTGACCGGCACGATTGGAAAGTTCTTGATCTCGGGGGCAGGCATCGGACTTGGTCTGCCGCTGGGGCCGGAAGATCCGGCGATCCATATCGGTGGCGGGCTCTCGTCGGCAATCGGGCGCCTGCTTTCGTTTTCGAAAACGCACCTTCAACAACTTGTGACGGTCGGGTCCGCGGCTGGACTGGCAGCGGCCTTTAACACACCGGTCACGGCGGTGATCTTCACGTTGGAAGAGGTTGTGGGCGACATCAATGCCCCCGTGCTGGGATCAACTATCCTGGCCACTGTAACGGCCGTGGTGGTTCGGCGCGCGCTGCTGGGATCGCAGCCGTTATTCCAGGTCCCCGCTTATCAACTGGTGTCGATCCATGAGTTAATCACTTGCGCGGTGCTGGGCATCGCGGGTGGGCTGCTCTCCGCTGGATTTTCGAGAAGTGTTACCACTCTTCGAGGACAGCTCGGGCGCATTAAGCGTGGTCGCATCATCGATCTTGTGACGGTGGGGGGCGGCGTGGCGGCGGGGCTGATCGGACTCATCGCTCCCGGAACACTGAGCGTCGGTTATCGCTCGGTCAACGCCGCGCTCAACGGACAGCTCGCACTGAAGGTCCTGATTTTGCTGCTGGTGTTCAAGGTGATCGGAACGGGGATTGTCTTCGCGACTGGTAATTCCGGCGGCATGTTTGCGCCGGTGCTCTTTATGGGGGCGATGTTGGGCGGCACGGCGGGCGCAATCGTCCAAAGGTTTTTCGGCGGAGATGCGGCGAGCGTCGGCACGTACGCACTGGTCGGGATGGGCGTGACATTCGCGGGAATCATTCGAGCGCCCATGACGTCGGTGTTCATGATCTTTGAGCTCACGCAGGATTACCAGATCATGCTGCCGGTAATGATCGCAAACATCATCTCTTATTCGGTGGCGAACAAGCTGCAACACAAGTCAATGTTCGAGCTGTTGACCGAGCAGGATGGCATCCATCTTCCAGACAAGCACGATAGGCAACTACATGGCCTGACGGTAGCGGATGCGATGCGCACGGCGGTATCGACGTTCTCATCCGGCTTGAGGGTAGCGGAAGCGGCAAGCGATGCGAGCCTTGTGTCTCAGCTCGATAGAGATCGGGCCGCCATCGTGGAGAACGGCGGAGTTCTTGTTGGAGTGATCACGCAGGCTATCTTGAACCGCACGCTAAATCAGCCTGCGGCGCGAACTACGCTGGGCGAGATCGCGGCACCAGCCGGAGGCTACCGCGTATTTCCAGATCAACCCCTCTCTGTAGCGTTTTCAAAACTTGGAGCTGGCGCGTTCATCGTGCCGGTGGTAAGCCGGCTGGATAACGATCACTTGCTCGGGATCGTAACGACCGAGGACGCCTTGCGCGCGTACGGCATTGCCCAGTTGGAGCGTGGGGGCGAGTTTGCGGTGGCAAAGGCGGCGCGAGAGGCTGATGCCGGCGAATCAGAGGCCCGGTAAAAACGAAAAGCCCGACAAATTCGGTGCCCCACGTCCCACGATCCGCGTAGCGGAGCGCGCTAACGTGGGCCTTTTATAACGAAAAGCCGAGTAAGTCTCTCGCCGATAACAAACCGTGGCACAATCGCGCTCAACTCCAGCGCGCAAATCTTCCGGGGCGCTAATCTCCCGTAGCTTCTTCGAGCAGACCCTGCTCGAGTTTTTCCTGGCACTCGATGCAGTGGCGAGTCCAGGGGACGGCGTCCAATCGTTTGGGGTTAATCTCTTTGCCGCAGGAAATGCATTCGCCAAAGCTGCCCTCGCGAAGGCGGCTCAGCGCGCCCTCGACCATGGCGAGCAATTGGCGCTCACTATTGCTTTGGTGGAAGAGGAATTCCTTGTTGTAAGAAACGGCGGCCTTGTCTGCGATGTCTTGCGCGGTGCCTTCTTCGGCGTTGCGGCCATCCATTTCGCTGCGCGACACATTGCGGCGCAATATTTGCTGCCGGTCTTCCAGCGTCTTCTTGAAGTGTTCCAGACGTTTCTTTTCCATAAGACTGCCCTTGCCCGAACAAAGTCTGAATTCGCCGTTCCGATCCGAAATGCTATCCAGCACAGCAGGACCAAAACCGTCATCATAAGCGCGCGCCGGAACAAGCGTCAACTGCCGGAACGAATAAACCTTGCTCTCCGGAGTAACATTTGATGCGCAAAGAGAAATTAAAGTATCTTTTCGACTCACTCCTGCAAAACGCGCTGCAAAAAAAGCGACCCCGCCTGCGCGGGGTCGCCATAAAGAGGCAAGGGAGGAGGGAAGTTCAGGGAAGGCGATGCGAGTTATTCCGTCTGCTGACGGAACATTCCTGGAGAAGTCGAGAACTTTGGAAGAGGGTCAAAATCATAGTCAAATGGCCTCTTTTGTTGCTCCAACTTAGTGCACGTAGCAAACCAAAGTACCCTGATTTTTCTAATTTTTAGGCGAAAGAATCTAAGGTGTTGCCGAAACGGTACTTAGGTCCGAACAGCAAATAGTTTTGCACAGCCCGATCAAATCCACCCTGCCCTGCCGGAGCCGGAGATGGCATCCAGATTCCACTTTTAAGCCGTGTGCTGCTTACTTTGGATCTGGTTGTGCTCCTCCATGGCCTTGAGCTTGTTAAGAAGCGCCTTATAACTGATCTTCAGAATCTTCGCCGCCTGGCGCCGGTTCCACCGTGTCTGATTCAACACACGTTCGATGGCCTCTCGCTCGGCCAGCGTGGCGGCCCGCTTGCCGATTTCAAGTAAAGACGGCATGTCTGCATCTGAATCCGCCGGACTCTTGAAGACAGCGACCGGGGCGGCAGTGGAAGCGGCGGCCGGCTGCGCGGTCTGAGGCTGCGCTTCCTTCAATCCCCAGATCGGGCTGGCGCCGGTCATCGACGAGATGATGGGCTTATGCGTGGAGAGTTCGCGTATGATCTGGGGCTCGTTGCCGACGATGACGTAGCGCTTGGCCAGATTCTCGAGTTCGCGAATGTTGCCGGGCCATGAGTACTCGATCATGCGACCGAGGGCGTACTCGCTGAACGGCGGCTGCTGCTTGCCGTAGTACTCGCTGTACTTGCGCATGAAGAAGTCGAGGAAAATGGGGATCTCCTCGCGCCGCTCGCGCAGCGGTGGAATGTGGACCGTGACGACATTCAAGCGGTAGAAGAGGTCCTCGCGGAACATGCCTTCTTCGACGGCGCGTTCGAGAGGCTTATTGGTGGCGGCCAGAACGCGAACGTCCACGGCGATGTCGCGTTTGCCGCCGAGGCGGGCGAACTCGCCATCCTGCAGGACGTGAAGCAGCTTGGCTTGTAAGGCCGGATGCATCTCGCTGATCTCGTCCAGGAAGATAGTGCCGTTATTGGCCTGATCGAACTTGCCGAGCTTCTGACGGTTGGCGCCGGTGAACGCTCCGGGTTCGTAACCGAAGAGCTCGCTTTCGAGCAGTTCGTGAGGTATCGCCGCGCAGTTCACCTTCACGAACGCTTTGTCGTGACGCGACGATTGCGAATACACCATGCGGGCAACGACTTCCTTGCCGGTGCCGCTCTCGCCACGGATGAGAACCGTTGCGGTGGTGTCGGCAACCTGCTCGATCGTCATCTTGACTTCTTCCATCTTAGGACTGGTGCCGAAGAGCATGGTGAAGTCGGTTTGCCGGCGTACCTGCTCGCGCAGTTGCGTGACTTCGGTGACGAGTCGCTGTTTGTCGAGCACCTTGGCGATGCGAACTTCGAGTTCTTTGGGTTCGAAGGGCTTGCCGATGTAGTCGTCCGCGCCCAGCTTTGAAGCCTTGAAGATCATCTCCGGGTCATTGTGGGCCGAGACCATGATGACCGAGATGTCGGGCTTAATCTGCTTGATCCGTTCGAGGGTGTCGATTCCATTCATACCGGGGATGGCGAGGTCGAGCAGGACCAGTGCGGGGTCGTAGATGCGGAACATGCGAATCGCTTCTTCGCCGCTGGCGGCCGTGCTTACGTCAAAATTGCGCCGGGAAAGATACGACTCCAGATATTTGGCCATGCCCTCGTCATCGTCGACGATCAGCACTCGCGTCTTCTGATTCGGCAACATCCAATATTCTCCTGGCTACGGAGCCTCGTCGAGCCGGGGTTGAACTGGTGTAGAACCCGCACCCAGATACAAGCCCGCGACACCGCAACAATGGTAGTGCCGTATCCTAAGATGCGGAAGAGAGCGAAACGGATTGTACCGTAGTTCCACTTTTTAGAAGCGCGGTAGCCTTTCAGGTAGCCCCAGTGTCCTTGAACGGTGGAGGGGCGTTCCGAATCGGGAATCAGCCCCAACGCGAACTGACCGGTGCTCCCACACGCCGGCAGGCATAGGGGTGCCGCACCCTTCCCCTTCAGGGGAGGGTGCGCTGGTCTCAAGGATTGATTTCCTCGAGCTGTCTGTGCCTCGTCTCGGTCGCGCCCACGGTCGCAAACAGACCGATTGCCGCAGCCGCCGCGAAAACGTAGAACACGGTTCCCATTCCGTGAATAAGCCCCACCAGAAATGGTCCTGCCGCCGAAGCCGCGCGCAGGAACGACGTGGCTAGTCCCGTGCCGGCCGCGCGCATCCGCGTGGGGTAAATCTCCGGCGTGTACAGATAAAGCATGGTCGCATTCGACCCGAGAATGGCGAAGGTGAGAGAGCCGAGCACTACAACTTCACCGGCCGTTTTGGCCCCAAGCACGCCCAGCCCGGTCATCAGTAATGCGGACACCAGGAATGCGCCGCCGAGCCACACCTTGCGCCCCACTCTGTCCACGAATAATGCGCTGACGGCCACAACCATCACTTGCAGGATGTTGGCGATAGACGCCCAGCGCAGCGAACTGCTGACGCTCAGGTGGTAAACCGTGCGGTACATGCTGGGCAGCCATGTGCCGATTCCGTAATACACGAAATAGGTGCTCGCCCAAAGAATCCACACGATAACGGTTCTGCGCCGGTAAACAGGCGAAAGCACCTCGCTCCACCTGGTTTTGTTTTTGCCTGCGACACGAGGCGCCAGTGTTGCCACGTTCCTCGCTGCCGGTTCGATCCTGACCGGCGTGCTTTCCTCCATGCTGCTGACGACGGCATCCGCTTCGTCCAACCTGCCTTTGCCGATCAGCCATCGCGGAGACTCAGGAAGTCGCCACACCACCGTCGCAATGATCAGTGCGGGAACGCCGCCAAGAACGAACATCGACTGCCACCCGAAGCGTGGCACGAGCAAAATACCCATTAAGCTCGCGCCCAGTACACCGCACGGGAAAATGGTTTCGTAAAGCATTACAAACCGGCCGCGCCCTTTGGCCTCGCAAAGTTCGTTGATGTAGGCAGCCGCTACCGGCACTTCCCCACCCAGTCCGCAACCTTGAATGGTGCGAAACACCGCCAGGGCAACGAAGCTCGGGGCAACGGCACAGCATAAGCTCATGATGCCGTCCAATGCCATGGCGCAGGCGACCGCCTTGGTTCGGCCGATTCTTTCGGCAAGCCAGCCGAAAAAGAGCGCTCCCACAATCTGTCCGACGTAACCGACTGCGATCATCGTCCCGATCTGACGGGGTGACAGCTTCCACGCGCCGATCAGTGCTGGCAGCACGAACGCAATCGTCAGCGCCCCGAACGCATCGAAAAAGGTCGCCGACCCCATGATGATTCGCGGACGAGTGTGCCACCCGCACATCGGCACTCTCTCCATGCGCCCAATCAACTGCGTTCCACGCGCTTCCGCGACTTGTAATGTTGCGCCCAGTGTCCACCTCCCGCTACCGTGGGGACGGGCCTATGCCCGTCCGTTACGACATGATCGCCGGCGAATTACTTAGCGTCGGCCTTTGCATGCGAATTCTGACGACTCGTCGCGACCGATGATGCGTCCGCATAGTGCGTCAGCGGTTCGAAGACGGCCATGTGCGGTCCGCTGGCGGCGTCCACGGGAGAGGGCAAAGTCAACACGTGGTTCTTGATTAACGCCGCGGTCTTGGGCATGGATTGTCCGAGGCGATTGTGATACTCGTTATAGCCGATTACGTAGGTCACGGCAGGACCCAGATCGATTTTTCCCCCGCAAACATAAGCGGGAGAGGTCGTCGAGCGCGCCAACTCGAATCCGGCGCTGAACTCCAGTGCCGCGATCAGCCGCGGTTGTTCCGCTTCGAATAGCCTTACGCCCTGAATGTGGGCCGTCTCGGCGGCTGCCATCGTCGACGCGATCCCATACTCCGTGTGATGAAAGTCGCGGCACGTTTCCTGCGAGATGCCGTTCACCCTGGCGTCGAACACCGTCTGCCCATGCCATGCGGTGTTTCCGTCCGTTCTGGGTAAAGGCGCGGGCTTGGTCCCGTCAATCGGAGCGTAATAGTAATAGGACGGAACGCGTTCACGCCAGAAAGTCAGCGCATGTTGGAACAGCTTGTCATCCTCGGTAAAAACCGCAATCCCCATCATGCCGTTGATCATGCTCAGTTCCCAGTTGCCGTTGTTGCCGGAACCGTCATGGATCAAAGGCACGTAGATCTTCTTCAGCATCCCGGCGAAGGCCTGCGCGTCAGAATCAGCCCAGCCAGCATTGCTGTACCGGATGATCTCCGCGGCGCGGGGCCATTTCTCACTATCCCACGCCGCTTGCAGCGGCGCATTGGAACACTCGCTGGCCTTGGTCGGACAGCGCAGACCCGGAGTCCATCCGGCGTAACCCTTGAACGTCCGGGCATAGGTGTTCATGATGTTGATCGAGTTCTGCGCATACGTGCGATTGCCCGTGATGTACCACAACACGGCCTGAATGTAGGCGGCGGACGCATCGTGATCCACTTCCTTGCAGCCGAAAGTCGGTACCGAGTGAGGTCCGCATTGGATGATTCCCCCCGCGTACGGCCCCTGAACTTTGTAGTTCAACGATCCCCACCGGCTGGCTGCCGCCCACTGGTACTCCGTGTAAAAGGGCTCAACCTTGGCGTTGACTTGGGCTTTAATGAAGTCCAACTGAGCCTTGCTGACCAAGACTCCAGGATGCTGAAACATTGTCTGAGCGACTGCCGGCTGCACCGCCCCAATCAAGATGGCTGCGCACACACCTAGGATTAAAAACAATACCGTCAACGACCTGTTCACTGGTTTGCCCTTTCTGGCTAGTTTTGCAGCTATCCGGGGCTAACGGACAAATTTTCGAGAATCCGGATCGCTGCTGTTAATCTAAATCAACAACCCTGCAACCAATTCAACTTTTAAGAATTTTCAAATTTTAAGGATTGAAGTTAAAGGCGAGCTTGTTATTGACCACGAGTCGGTGCCCCACGTTCCGCCAAGCCGCGAAGCGGAATGGCTAACGTGGGGATGTCCCAGAGATGCAACCGGCAGGATTGACTTCGTAGGCGGCAATGAGTTCGCGCCATCGCTCCGTCGGTGCCCCACGTTCCGCCGAGCCGCGAAGCGGATTGGCTAACGTGGGGATGTCGGATTGGCTAACGTGGGGGTGTTCCAGAGATGCAACCGGCAGGATGGACTTCGTAGGCGGCAATAAGTTCGCGCCATCGCTCCGGAATCTCTATCGAGGTCTTAGCCTCATAGTCGTAGGCCACCATTGTGGACAAGCCACGCGCCGCACGTTCCTGGCAAGTTTCGCTCCAAATCTCGTAGACGAAATCGAACGACTTGCGGCCTATCCGAGCGATTCGGCAACCCACTGCAACGTCCTCTCGATAGTCGAGAGGACGCTCGTAGTCAAATTCCAGTCGCGCCAAAATGATGCCACGCCTGCCACTGAGCGATTCTCCCAGCACCTGATCGAAGTACAAACACCGCGCGTTCTCCGCCCAGACGACATAAGCGGCATGGTTCGCGTGCTGCAACATGTCCACGTCGCGGAACGGAACCCGGAAGCGCACCACGTAACGAAAGTCAGCTAGCGCCATCTTCTCTTCATACCGGCGGCGGAGCTACGCCGCCTTGTCAGACTTCTTCCGCTCCGCGCCAGCTTGTGGCTGCGCGGGACCCTTCTTCGCCGCCGCC
Source organism: uncultured Acidobacteriota bacterium (assembly GCA_963777415.1). GTDB lineage: Bacteria > Acidobacteriota > Terriglobia > Terriglobales > Acidobacteriaceae > JAEZPW01. The sequence goes on along the minus strand of CAVZQL010000001.1, from coordinate 588,460 downwards.
CACCTTCTCTTCGCTGCGAGCGAGAGACGCTTGCGGGCTTCGGGGCTGAGGGTACGCTTACCTTTGGTAGTTGTCGAGACGAGTTGCGGTTGTGCTGTTGGGCGCGTAGTCTGGGCGGCGGTCGAATCCAAGGCTTCTAATGCCTCGATAGCCTTGTGAATCCGGTCTCTCTGTGTACGAAGGTCGGTCAAAATCTTTGAAGTGTCCATGCGGCTTGCTCCTGCCGTGTTGGATGCTGGAAACGCACGCCTTTCTGCACAAAAGTGCACAGATGGGTTCCGGGCAACGTTCCAGCCTATACAACGAAAAAGAGGCCGACGGGTTAGCGCCGGCCTCTTTCCGCAAGCTCGGAACTACTTCTTCGCTGGAGCAATGGCGTCCTTGACTGCCTTGGCCACAGTGAATTTCGCGACAGTCTTGGCCTTGATTTTGATGGCCTCGCCCGTCTGCGGATTACGGCCGGTACGCGCCTTGCGCTGTACCTTCTTCAGGCGGCCGAGCCCGGGGACCACGAACACGCCAGTCTTCTTGGCCTGTGTGACCGCTACATCAGCCAGCGTCTCCAGAAACGTTGCGGCCTGCTTGTTGGTGATTTCAACTTTCTCCGCCATCAAGCGAACCAATTGTGTCTTTGTCATTGTCGTAGCCATTCCTTAACTCTCCCTTGTGAGCTTTGCGCTCAATTGTTGGGTTGCAGCTGCACCCGTATATTACGGCAGATTATGAGTTATAACTAGAAATTGGCAAGACTGCAAATGGATTCGATCACCATCAACACCTTGCAGGAGCCTTGTTAGCAGTGCGCCGCCGCTCACGGCGTCCGCGCCATTGGCCCGCCAGCGGCCTAAAGAGCCGGACTAAAGAGCCGGACTAAAGACCCGGCCTAAAGACCCAACCTGCTTGCCCTGCCCGCAGGGCGAATGCGAGAATGCCCGAATGCGGAAATCAATCACAAAAACAGTAACGCTATTCGCTGCGGGCATCATTCTGCTCGGTAACGCTCTGGCGCAGCAAACCCCAACTCCTAAACCCAAAGCATCGCCGACAGCCAAACCGGCCGTCAAAACCCCGGCAAAGGTAAACGAATCCCCCATGGTACTCACGACACAAAAAGAGAAGGCCAGCTACGCGCTCGGCATGAACATCGCAATGAGCTTACGGAGCCAGGGTGTGGACGCTGAAACCGATCCGAACATCGTCGCCCAGGGATTAAAGGATGCGCTCGCGGGCGGAAAGCTGCTTTTGACCGAACAGGAAGAGAACGCCGCACTTACGGCTCTGCAGATGGATATGCGCAAGAAACAGGCAGAGAAAGCGCAGCAGGCCGGATTGGCCAACAAGACGGAAGGTGAGGCATTCCTGGCCGCCAACAAAACCAAAGACGGAGTCGTCACCCTTCCCAGCGGCGTGCAGTACAAGATCCTGACAGCCAGCATAGGGCCGAAGCCCGCTGCCAGCGACACGGTTGTCTGCAACTACAAAGGCACTCTCATCAACGGCAAGGAATTCGACAGTTCGTACAAGCGCGGACAGCCCGCAACGTTTCCGGTTGGCGGAGTCATCAAGGGTTGGACCGAGGTTCTCCAACTCATGCCGGTGGGATCGAAATGGCAGGTGTTCATTCCGTCTGACTCCGCCTATGGCCAGCAGGGAGCAGGCGCCGACATTGGTCCCAACGCAACTCTTATCTTTGAGATTGAGCTGCTTTCAATCCAGGCGTCGAAGTAGAGAACCGTAGATGGAATTTGGAGCTCGTCATCGCGAGCTCCAAGCAATTGCTGCATCTTGCATGTGCCTTGGGTAGGGCACGTAGGGACAGCACCCGGTTCTCACGCACACACTTTAACCGTGCCGCAAGCAGCCTCGTCGTAAAAGCTCAACACGGATTGCAACGGATTCTAACGCACAAAAAAGAACAAAAGGGGTTAAAACCCCAAAGTCCTAATCCGTTCCCATCCGTTAAATCCGTGGTTGAGCTTTTCTACCCTTCCAGCTTCTTGGTCAGCAGTTCATTCACCACCGCCGGATTCGCCTGCCCTTTGCTCGCCTTCATGATCTGGCCGACAAAGAAGCCGATGATGGTTTTCTTTCCGGCGCGGTATTGTTCCACCTGCTTGGGATTGGCGGCAATAAGTTCGTCCATGATCTTTTCGAGAGCGCCGGTATCGCTCGATTGTTCTGGGCGTCCCTCTTCTTCATAGACGGCTGGAAAGTCTTTCGCGCGCTCGAAGCACAGCTCGTAGAGGTCCTTCAGCATCTTGCCGCTGATTTTGCCGGATTCGACCAGGTCGGCGGAAGCGGCGACGCCCTTCATCGAGATAGGCGACTGCTCGATTTCCAGGCCTTTTGCTTTGAGGCGTCCCACCAACTCGCTCTGCACGAGGTTGGCGACGCGCTTCGGATTCTTCGCCGCCCGCGCGGCTTCCTCAAATTGATCGGCCAGCAAGCGCGTTGCGGTGAGCGTCGCGACGTCGCCGTCGGTTAGCCCATAATCCTTCATCATGCGGGCGCGGCGGGCCTCGGGAAGCTCGGGCAACTGCTTCGCGATCTCGGATTTCCATGCTTCGTCCACCACCAGCGGCAGCAGGTCGGGCTCGGGGAAATAGCGGTAATCGTGCGCCTGCTCTTTCGAGCGCATCGAGTACGTGCGGTTCTCGCCCGAATTGTAAAGCCGTGTTTCCTGCTTGATCGTGCCGCCTTCTTCAATGATCGCGATCTGGCGCTCGATCTCGTATTCCAGCGCCATGCGTATGAACCTGAACGAATTGACGTTCTTGACCTCGGCCTTGGTGCCGAGTTTCTGCTGGCCTCTCGGACGCACGCTGACGTTAGCATCGGCGCGTAGCGAGCCTTCCTCCATGTTGCAGTCGCTGACCCCCGTGTAGAGAATGATCTCCTTCAGCCGCGTCAGATATTCATACGCCTCTTCCGGCGTGTGCATGTCCGGATCGCTAACGATCTCAATCAGCGGCGTGCCCGTGCGATTCAGGTCGATGTAACTCTTGCTGGTGTCATCAAAGCCCTCGTGCATGGACTTGCCCGCGTCATCTTCCAGATGTATGCGCGTAATGCCGACCCGGCGTCCACTGGAAAGGTCAATGTAACCATGTTCGCAGAGCGGCTTATCGAACTGCGAAATCTGGTATCCCTTGGGCGAGTCGGGATAAAAGTAATTCTTCCGGGCAAAAATCGAACGCTCGTTGATCTTGCAATTGAGCGCCAACCCAGCGAGGACGGCGAACTCCACGACCTTCTTGTTCAGCACCGGCAGGGCGCCGGGCAGTCCGAGGCAGACCGGACAGACGTTCGTGTTCGGCGGCGCGCCAAACTGTGCGGAGCATCCGCAGAAGATCTTGGAGGCGGTCAACAATTGCACATGGACTTCGAGTCCAATTACCGGTTCGTACTTTTCGCGCACTGCGGCAGGAAGTTCTGTGGTGGTGGCCATATTGGAATTATAGAAGGGGCGAGGGACTAGGGGCGAGGGACAAGTGAAGCAGGAGCCAGCGCATCGGAGCTGAGGGCTGATTCCTCTCCGCTCTTCACTAACAGCTAACGGCTGATTTTAACTAACGGCTAATTCTCATTCCGCTTTTCGCCCCCGGTCCCTGTTCCTTCCCTTCTTGACCCGAGCCCGGGGTCCTTTGCTCCCAAGGAACACATCTGCTAAAAGCAGAGGGCTAGCGCTTTTGGCTTTTCCCTAACGGCTGACGATCTAATAAGCTAATGGCTAATTATCATTTCGCTTTTACTAACGGCTGACGAGCTAATGAGCTAACGGCTAGTTATCATTCCGCTTTTCGTAACTCTGGCCAACTGTTTCTCGCCTTCTTGACCCGAGCCCCGGGTCCCTTGCTGTCACCCCCCCAGCGCCACCACTTTCCTTCTAAGCTGCTGAAACTGCGCCAAATATAAAGTTCTGCTCCCTGTCGGTACCCCCCCAAATTTGTCGTACTTGAACTGTTGGATTTACCTTTGCGTCCTCAGTGTCCTTGGCATGGTTTTGCTGACCGCTGACTGCTCTCAATCAGTCATAGCCGAGGCTAAGTCCTTTAAATCATCATTCGTACAGTTAAAGTAGGGGAAGGGTAGGTAATGGAATACAGCAATACGGGAACCGGTCTGGACTCTCGCCCCTAGCCCCTGTCTTTGCTATTCTTTCCACAACGACTATGCGCAAGACACTTGCATTTATTCCCGTCCTGGTTGGGCTCTTCGCTTCAACCTATTTGACGTGGGCGTACACGTCTTCCTCCCACCGCATGGTCTGTCTCGGGGGAGGGTGCGATACGGTGCGCGCCAGCCAGTACGCACATCTCTGGGGATTGCCGCTGCCGATCTATGGCTTGGCGTTTTACCTCTGGCTTGCCGCAATGATGTTGCTCGAGGCTCGTCTGCCGGAGTACAGTGCACGTATTTGGCGGCTGCTCCTGATCGCGGCAGGCGGCGGCGTGTTGTTCTCCGGATGGCTTACCTATCTGGAGGGCTTCGTCATCCACGCCTGGTGCGAGTGGTGCGTCACCCAGGCGATCGCCATCACGGTTGCGTTTTTGTTGACGTTGACCATCGTCGTCAAACCCCCGAAGCAGGCCGTTTCCCCGACGAAGGACACCACTGGCGAGAACGCAGGCAGCGTAGCCAGAGACTTTCGCGTGCGCCTGGCAGTGCTGCTGGTAGCTGTTGTCGTTGGCGTGCCGGCTTTGCTGCTGGTGATTCGGCATGAGCAGAAGCTAACCGATCAGTCGGGCGCACCGCCGCAGCAGATCATCGGTTCGCCGACCCTGATTCGTCCGGACAGCCATCAAGCCGGCCCAGCGAACGCGCCGCTCACGATTGTCGAGTTCGGAGATTTCGAGTGTCCGTCCTGCGGAGCGGCGGAGAAGACGAATCGCACGATCCGCGACCAATACGGCGACAAAGTGCGCTTCGTGTTCCGGCAGTTCCCTCTGGAGAAGCTGCATCAATTCGCGTTCCAGGCGGCGAAGGCCAGCGAGTGTGCGGGACAGCAAGGCAAGTTCTGGCCCATGGTGGAAGAGCTTTACGACAACCAGACCGACCTGACTGCGCCCGCGCTGAAAAAGTATGCGGCCGAACAGGGACTGGATGCGGCAAAGTTCGACGCCTGTTTGGAAGATCCGGCGGTGACGGCACGAATCCGTCAGGACATTGCCGACGGCCAGACGCTCGGGGTGCAGGCCACGCCGACGTTCTTTCTCAACGGTAAGAAGATCGTCGGTGGTCTGACTTTCCTGGACGTCGAGGCCGCTCTGAGTGCGGCGAAGTCGGCCCAGAGCGCAGCGCAAACCTCACCCGCGCCCGAGAAGCCAGCGCCATCGGAAACGAAGCCAACGCCGCCAGTGAAACCGGCAAGCGTGCCGACTGCGAGCGTTCCTGAGAAGGGGCCTGAAAAAGGACCTGAAAAAGGAAAAGACCAAGGCAAACATTCCGCCGCTCAAGACCCGAAGGCAGTCGCCAGTTCAGGAGCCGGAATAGGCTTCAACCTGGGATCGAAAGGCGGCCTGAATCCGCTGGCCGCGCAAACGCAATCCAGTCCTTTTGTGCCGTGTGGCATCAACGACGCACCCGTGCAGGACCCGCCGATGATCCACGTAGCCGACATGAAGAAGCTCTTCGACGACAAGTCGGCCGTGTTCGTGGACGTGCGCGGCAGCGGCGCGTTCAAAGAAGCGCACATCCCGTCGGCAGTCAATGCAACCCTCGACCAGCTTGAAAAGAAGATCCCGCCCGAGCTGCCGAAGTCGAAGCTGATCGTGTTCTACGAGGCCGGTGGTGCGGACGATTCCTGCACCACCAGCAAAACCGCGGGCCGAATCCTGATGCAGAACGGCTTCAAGGAAGTGAAGGTCTTCAAGGAAGGTCTCGAAGGCTGGAAAAAGCAGGGCCTGCCCATAGCGCAGTAGAAAATCAAAGACCTACCACGGATCAAACGGATTCTTACGGATTTTTATTATTATTCTGATCCGTACCAAATCCGCGTTAATCCGTGGTTGCTTGAAAATCAAAGGCCTACCACGGATCACACGGATTCTCACGGATTTTTTATTGTTGTTTCTGATCCGTACCAAATCCGTGTTAATCCGTGGTTGCTTTTTCCTACGCCGTCACCAGCGCAAATGCCTCCCGCGCCGCCGCAATCGTATCGTCGATGTCCTGCTGCGTGTGCGCCGCGCTCAAGAACGCCGCCTCGAATTGCGACGGTGGCAGCCAAACGCCGGCCTCAAGCATGTTGCGGTGGAACTTGCCGAACGCGGCGGTATCGCACTTTTCAGCCGTGTTCCAGTTCGTGACCGCGCCTTCCACGAAGAACCACGTAAACATCGAGCCGACGCGGTTTGCCGTCACTTTCATTCCTGCTTCGTGCGCAGCTTGAGTGATCCCGTTCACCAACCTTCCCGAGAGCTCTTCCATGCGCGAGTAGATTTCCGGATTGTCGCGCAGTTGGCACAACGTTGCAAGTCCGGCAGCCATGGCCAGTGGATTGCCGCTCAATGTGCCGGCCTGATAGACCGGTCCGAGCGGAGCAATCTTGCTCATGATTTCTGCCGGGCCTCCGTAGGCGCCGACCGGCAGACCTCCGCCGATGACTTTCCCCAGCGTGGTCAGGTCGGGCTTAATGCCATAGAGTTTCTGCGCCCCGCCGTAGCTGACGCGGAACCCAGTCATCACTTCGTCGAAGATCAGCAGCGCGCCTTCGTGCTTCGTAATGTCGCGCAGCGCCTGCAAATACCCCTTCCCCGGCGGCACGCAGCCCATGTTGCCGACCACCGGTTCGACGATCACGCAGGCTATCTGTCCTTTGAACTTCTCAAAGGATTCCTCCACTGCGTGCACATAGTTGTAGGGCAGTGCGAGAGTGTAATGCGCGAGTTCCTCGACCACGCCCGCCGATCCCGGAATCCCCAGAGTCGCCACGCCCGAGCCGGCCTTCACCAGCAGCGAATCGGCGTGTCCGTGATAGCAGCCCTCAAACTTGATGATGTACTTGCGGTTCGTATACCCGCGTGCGAGGCGAATCGCCGACATCGTAGCCTCGGTGCCCGAACTGACGAAGCGAACTTTCTCCATCGAGGGAAACGCCGCGATCACCGCTTCTGCCAGATCAACTTCCCCGGGCGTGGACGCACCGAAGCTTGCGCCGTTACGCGCCGCCTGCATGATGGCTTCGACCACCGTCGGTTCAGCGTGGCCGAGCATCAGCGGTCCCCACGAGCAGACGTAGTCAATGTAGCGGTTGCCGTCCGCATCCCACATTTGTGCGCCCTCGCCGCGTAGGATAAACGGCGGATCGCCGCCAACGGCGCGGAAAGCGCGCACCGGTGAATTCACGCCGCCCGGAATGACGGCTTCGGCTCGCTTCTGTAATTTGCGCGAACGTTCAAGGCTACGGGACATATTGCTCCTGAGGGTCGCTCCTGGTTTTGTTTCTGAAGCCTGCTTCGGAAGTCTGCTTCTGAAGCAGCTCCTGAAGTCTGCTCCTGAAGTCTGCTCCTGAAGTCTGCTCCTGAAGTCCGAACGACTATCTTAGCAGCGCCGCCCACCACCGCCCGCACCAAGTCATCCTGAGGAGCGCAGCGACGAAGGACCCATGCACCTCGCCCGCACCACCACAACTGCCGATCCGTCACCACCACCGCCCGCACCAAGTCATCCTGAGCCCGCAGGGCGAAGGACCCATGCACTTCGCCCGCACCGCCACGACTGCTCAAGTTCACCACCACCACCGCCCGCAGCGAGTCATCCTGAGCCCGCAGGGCGAAGGACCCATGCACTTCGCCCGCACCGCCACGACTGCTCAAGTTCACCACCACCACCGCCCGCAGCGAGTCATCCTGAGCCCGCAGGGCGAAGGACCCATGCACCTCGCCCGCACCACCACAACTGCCGATCCGTCACCACCACCGCCCGCACCAAGTCATCCTGAGCCCGCAGGGCGAAGGACCCATGCACCTCGTTCGCACCGCCGCCATCGCCGACGCCCTTAGAGATGCCGACTTCGAGCGCTTCTTTCCCGGTCTTTAGATTTTTCAATCCTTCGATCCCCCAATTCGTTCGCTGTTTACTCTTCCCGCAATTGCCACCGCGCGAGATGCGCGTTATCCTTCGCCAAGTTGATCTTGCTCTGAGCCATGGCCAATCTTTTCGAAGCACCGCGCTATATCGCGATTGAAGGACCGATCCGTGTCGGCAAAAGCACGCTGGCCCGCATCATTGCCGACCGGCTCCACGCCCAACAGATCATCGAGCCCGACAACAATCCTTTCCTTAAACCCTTCTACGACGGCGAACAGGGCGCGGCATTTCAGGCGCAGTTCTGGTTCCTGGCGCGGCGTTTCGAGCAGATGAGCGCCCTCGAAGTGAACGCCCATGCCCATCGCGCCATCGTCGCCGACTACATCTTCGAAAAAGACAAGCTCTTCGCCTACCTCAATCTCAACGACGCCGAGCTGGACGTTTACAACCGCTACTACGAGCTGTTCCGCAAGCAGGCGCCCTCGCCCGACCTTGTGATCTACCTGCAAGCCACGCCCGAGGTGCTGAAGAAGCGGCTAAAAAAGAAGAAAGCCCCCGGCGAAGCGGCCATCAACGAGGACTACCTCGAGGAAGTCGTCAAGGCCTACGAACACTTCTTTTTCCACTACACGGCCTCAGATCTGCTCGTAGTCAACACGTCTGAAATCGATTTCGTCGACCACAACCAAGACCTGCAAGAGCTGCTCAAGAAGCTCGACGAGCCGATTCGCGGCACGCAATACTTCCTGCCCTTGGGCGGGGGAGAAACGGCAGGGGCCTGACGCCGCGCTGGGAAAATTACCCGAGAGGAACGGCACGTTAATTTGCTGAGTTGTCGGCTGACAGATCAGCAGGTTTCTTGGTTTGCCCCGTTAGGTAATTTGCTGTTGGTTTGCCCCGTTAGGTATTTGCTGTTGGTTTGCCCCGTTAGGGGCAAAGCGAACTTAGCCCCGGACGGAAGTCCGGGGTAGGCGATTGGGAAACTCGCGAGCCCCGGAGGGGCGACGCGATCTATGATATGTCGTCGAATCTGCTCCGTGTTCAACACTCTCACTAATTGCATGGTCAACGATCTTTCGGTTGTGTATCTTGGAGTCGCTCACGATTTGGCCGGATACCTTTCAAGGAGCCATTGGACAATGCGTCACATGCAAGTATTGATGCGTTCTCTAGTAGTGATTGTCGTCACGATTGCAGCCATCTGCTTTCCGCTACTCGCAACAGCGCAGCAGCAAATCACGCCCGAAGCGGCATTGGCTCGCGTCCTCCAGCAGAGTCCCGTCAAATCAGACTGGTTTGACTCCAGCTTTCTCGCGCAATTCCCGCCTGCCAAGATAGACCAGGTTGTGAAACAGTACACCGACCCATTAGGCAAATTTCAGCGCGCCGATGCATCTCCGAACGGCTATACGGTTGTAATGGAGCGCGGAACGTTCCCCGCAAAAATCTCGCTCGATGCCGCAGGTGTAATTATCAGCCTGTGGTTCGGCGAGCCGGAGTCGCTAACGGTGTCAAGTTTTGATGACACGCTGAAAAGCTTCGCAAAACTGCCAGGCAAGGTTTCCGTTGCCGTCATCGAGGACGGCAAGCCGATTGCCACGCTGCCCTCCGATGCCGCTCTCGGAGTTGGCTCGGCGTTTAAGCTTGCGATTATGGCCGCCCTGACAGATCAGTTCGCTATGGGCAAGCACCGTCTCGACGAAGTTGTTCCGTTGCGCGCCGAGTGGAAGTCGCTGCCCTCGGGCGTGCTGCAAAACTGGCCCGACGGAACGCCCCTCACGATTGCCACGATAGCCAACGAGATGATCTCCATTAGCGACAACACCGCCGCTGACGCGCTGCTCTCAATCGTCGGTCGCGAGAATGCCGAGAAGTTCGCGCCCCGCAATAAGCCCTTCCTTTCGACGCGTGAGATGTTCGTCCTGAAGGCGAAATCGAATACCGCGCTGCTTGCTCGCTTCCGCGCCGCCAATGAAGCCGACCGCCGCGCGATGCTGGCCGAAATCGATCGCCAGCCCTTTCCCGACGCCTCCCAATTTGGCGGTGCCCCGGTCGCACTTGATGTCGAATGGTTCTTTACCGCGGATGAGCTCTGTTCCTTGATCGGTAAGGTCGCGAATTCCCCCGCGATGCGTATCAACCCCGGCCTTGCCAAGCCAGAACAATGGCGGCAAATTGCCTTCAAGGGCGGTTCCGAAGGCGGCGTACTGAACCTCACCACAGCGCTGACCGGGAAAAATGGCAAGCACTCTTGCGTTGCCGCTACTTGGAACAACGACGCAGTGCTCAATGAGGGGCAGTTCTTCAAGCTGTACAGCAGTCTGCTATCGGCACTGGCAAAACAAAACTAGGCAACGGCTTCATCACGAGGCGTCCGGCGTATCTCGCGGGTCTTTTCATTTGACCACATGCCGATAAAAGCATATTGTCAATCGAAGACATGGACGAGAACGCGCAGCCGGAGCCGCTGAAACCGATTCAATTCCTCGGGGATTCGCGGCGAATGATCAAGACGTTTCCAGCTCCGGTACGCGGAGAAATCGGTTACGCGCTTGATCGTGCGCAGCGGGGCAAGACGCATCCGGCAGCGAAGCCGATGAAAGCCATTAGTCCGGCGGTAATGGAAATCGTTTCCGATGACCGGGGAGACACGTTTCGAGCCGTCTACACCGTAAAACTGAGGAACGCCGTGTACGTCCTGCATGCGTTTCAGAAGAAGTCGAAGAGAGGAATCGCCACTCCGAAAGCGGAGATCGATCTTATTCGCCAGCGGCTGAAGCGTGCAATCGAATTGGCCGCGGAAGATGAGAGGTAGCAGCAATGCCCAAGCGAGCAACTGAATCCGACGTCTTCCGGGGCAGCGGAAACGTCTTCGCCGATCTTGGTTTGCCCAATCCCGAAGAAGCGCTGGCAAAGGCCCGGCTTGCGTCCAAAATCAGCGACATCATCGACGAGCGCCGATTGACGCAGGAGCAGGCCGCAAAGTTGATGGGGATCGATCAGCCCAAGGTTTCAGCCATCGTTCGCGGCCGACTCGAATCATTCTCCATGGAGCGACTGATTCGATTCGTGCTGCTCCTCGGCCATGACGTGGACATCGCCGTAAAGAAGCGGCCAGGTTCGCGCCAGCAAGCTCGCGTCCGCGTGCTGGTGGCCTGAGAGTCGATCGCACCTCTGTGACCGCAGTTTAGAAAAACACTTCCGGCGACACATGAAAGTGCTCGCTGAGCCGCCGAATCTGCTCCTTGTTCAACTCCCTCTTGCCGTTCATGATTTCCGAAACAATGCTCGGCGTGCCGAACACATCGGTGAGGTCTTTCTGTTTCAGACCGTGCTGCTCCATCAAGAACCGCAGCACGTCGCGCGGCGAGGCCTTGGGCAGCTTGTAAGTTCTTTCCTCGAATTCCTCGATCAGCAGCGTGAGAAGGTCGGCGAGTTCCTTCTCTTCCGGAGTCAGCGTCTCGCTGCGCTGATCCAACTCCTCCAAGACCTGAATGAAGTACTCGTTCTCCTCCTCAGTCCGAATCACCTTGGGAGGCACCTTCGCCAACAGCGCAGCGTAAGCCGGATTATTGGGCAGTGCGCTCATTCTTTCCATCCCCCCTTGTCGTATTCCGAGTGTGTCAGCACGTGACGAATGAATAACCGTTGAGTGCGATAGTTGACTTCCGCAATCAGTCGATAGTTGTTCCCTTTGATGTTGAAGACCGTGTGTCGCCCGACACCATCAGCCGACGGAAACGTAAGTCGCACATCTTCGAGTGATTGCCATTCCGCCCTTTTCGCCAGCCGGTACCAAGCATCAAGGGCTGTTGCCAAGTCTCTATGCTGTTCGACAGCTTGCAGCAGCTTCTTCCGGCTGATGATGTGCACACAAGCACAATATTCGCAATCCGCGAACATATCAAGCATAATTCGCACTCCGCGAACTGTGCTTTGTCAAGCCCTTCCCATCGGCTCATTCCGCCGCAAGTTGCTGAAAGTAAGCTGGATATAATTACTGCACCTCTGTCGGTTTTCCCCTCCAAATCTGCCATACTGGATGTAGAACTTCGGAAGAACGTAAGCAAGGGTAGATCGACCGGGTAAGTTGTTTGTTTTCAGCTACTTAATTTGCGACTCGGGTAGATCGACTAAGTAACGTGTTGTTTTTCAACGACATACTATTTTTGGCGGATAGGGGGGTACCTCCGCGAACCTCTGCTTCCCCTGCTTCCTCCGCGTTAGGTTTTTCAAAAACACAATCGGCAAGGTAGAACATTGCGCATCAAATAGTTAGAATGTCCATGTACAGGCTCTATCCGCCCGCTGCGGAGGGGCACTGGAGGCTAAAGTGAGCGTCGCACCCATTCGATCCCAGTCGAAAGTTACCACCTCGTCAATCCACGAAAAGAAACTCAACCATGAACCCATTACGTGTCTCACCGCGTATGACTACGCCGGTGCGCGCCTGGTGGACGAAGCTGGCATCGACCTCATCCTAGTCGGCGACTCGCTCGCCCAGGTCGTGCTCGGTTACGACAACACGCTTCCGGTTACCATGGAAGAGATGCTGCACCACACCCGGGCCGTCCGCCGCGGCGTGAAGCGCGCCCTGATTGTGGCCGACATGCCGTTCTCCTCCTACCACATCGATTGCAAGGAAGCGCTCCGCAATGCGACCAAGTTCGTGAAGGAAGCGGGCGCCGAAGCGGTGAAGATCGAGGGCGGCGAGAAGCGTTCGCACATGATCAGCAAGATCGTGGACGCCGAAATCCCCGTGATGGGCCACATCGGTCTCACGCCCCAATCGGTGAATGCGATGGGCGGATACAAAGTTCAGGGCAAGTCCCTCGGCGCCATTGAACAGCTCATGCGCGACGCCAAGGCGCTCGAACGCGCGGGCGTGTTTTCGGTCGTGCTCGAAGGCATCCCGCGCGAAGTCGCGACCATGATCACCGAGGAGCTGAAGATCCCGACGATCGGCATCGGCGCCGGTCCCGATTGTGACGGCCAGATTCTGGTCTTCCATGACCTGCTCGGCCTCTCCTTCGGACAGCCGGCAAAGTTCGTGCGCCGCTACGCAGATCTGAACAGCGTCATCACCACTGCGCTAGAGGCGTACAAGAACGACGTGCAAGGCGGAAATTATCCTGCGGACGCCGAGTCCTATCACCTGCCGAAAGACACGGCCAGTGGGCTCGAAATAGTCACGAGCCGCAAGCGCGCCATGAAATTGTAGCGCCGGAAATTGTACGCCGTCCCGCCGGCTGTCGCGAGGGCGTCTCGCCCTCGCTTCACTGAATCACTGATTCACTTCTGCTATCGTTCACTGGTGAGAATTCTACAAACCATCGCAGACACACAGGCGCTGTGCCGCCACGCGCGGCGCGAAGGCAAGCGCATCGGGCTTGTCCCCACGATGGGCGCGCTCCACGAAGGCCACCTCTCGCTGGTGAAAACTGCGAAGGCGCAGACCGATTTCGTCGTCGCATCGATCTTCGTCAATCCGCTGCAATTCGGCCCCAACGAGGATCTGGCAAAGTATCCGCGCACGTTCGAGCGCGACTGCCAAACGCTGGAAGCCGAAGGCGTTGCCGCCGTGTTTGCGCCCGCGCCGGACGAGATGTACCCGAAAGATGCCGCGACCTTCGTCGAGGTCGAGGGCCTGCCGCGGAAGCTCGAAGGCCGCACGCGCCCGACGCATTTTCGCGGCGTAACCACTGTCGTCGCGAAGCTCTTCAACATCGTGCAGCCCGACCGCGCCTTCTTCGGACAAAAGGATGCACAGCAGGTCGTCATCATTCAGAAAATGGTGCGCGATCTCAACATGGACCTCGACATCGTCGTCTGCCCCATCGTCCGCGAACACGACGGCCTGGCGATGAGTTCGCGCAACCGCTATCTCGACACCGAGCAGCGCCGGCAGGCCCTCGTGCTGTATCGTGCGCTGACCCGCATTCAAACGGAAGCCGATCGCGGCCAGAGCAGCGCCGCAAAGCTGATCGAGGCTGGCAAGTCCGTGATCGCCGACGAGCCAGAGGTTCGGCTCGACTACCTGGAGATCGTGGATCGCGAGTCGCTCGACCCGATGCACGATATTTCGCGTGGCGCACTGGTAGTTATCGCGGCCTATGTCGGCCCAACGCGCCTGATCGACAACATCGTCCTGCACGGAGCGGGAGTTGGGCAAAGATAAAAACGGGGCAACATGGATCGCCACGGATTCACGAGAATAAAGATTCATGCGGATAAGAAATGAACCTTCAATTCCTGATCCATTAATATCCGTGTTTATCCGTGGTTAGTCTTTGGGGTTCTCCTCCCCGACACGAACGTCGTTCCCCGCAATCACGTACCTGTATGGGTTCTCGGCGGACTTAGTGATCCCGATGCGCGGGCCGTCCGCGATCTTCGGCGGACGAAAGCCGTCATCCACGATCTGCAAGTCCGATGCAGGATCGACTAGGTCTTTGCCGTTGTCGCGTTCTACGTGTGATGTCGAGGGCTTCGGACAGACGCCCTGGTCCGGAGGTCAGCAGACGCAATTGATGCTGAGTCGCGTGAGACGCATCGACTTCCACTCCCTCGCGCCCTCGCCATTTGCTCGATGCCCGCGACGGGTTCGAGCGCGCGCACGAGCACCCCGCCAGCGACGCCGTCCGGCAGGCACGAGACGTTAAACAAATAGTGATTGCCGTAGATGAAGTAAATGTACGCGTGTCCCGGCGGGCCGAACAGAACGTCGTTGCGCGGGGTGCGTCCGGCGGCGGCGTGGGCAGCCAGATCGCCAATGCCGAGATAGGCTTCGGTCTCGACGATACGGCCTGCAATCAATTGGCCGCGTTCGCGCCGAACCAGTAATTTTCCTAGCAGTTCGCGCGCAACCATACGCGGATCGTGGTTGAAGAAGGAGCGAGGAATATGTCTTTACGCGAAGCACTGCTCGGATTATAAGAGTTCCTCGCTCCGCTGGAATTGACACCGATGGCAAAGTACGTCTTACGTACAGTCAATCTGCCGCTTGCGCCGACTCTTTCAGCGCGGCCAGCACTTCTTCGGCGTGGCCGTCGGCTTTCACCTTGTGGAACACATGTTTGATCTTGCCGTCGGGGCCGATCAGGAACGTGGTCCGCTCGATGCCCAGCGACTTTTTGCCGTACATGTTCTTTTCCTTGATCACGTCGTAGGCGTTGGAGACCTTTTTGTCCACGTCGGCGAGCAGCGTGACAGGGAAGCCGTACTTCTCCTTAAATTTCCTTTGCGCTTCGGGCGTATCCGCCGAAATGCCGAGAACCACCGCGTTGATCTTCTCGAAATTTGGGAGCCGCTCGCCAAACTGGCAGGCCTCGACCGTGCAGCCCGGAGTGTCTGCTTTCGGATAAAAGTAGAGAACAACGTCCTTCCCGCGATAATCTTTAAGCGAGACCTTATGTCCGTTCTCGTCGGAAAGGGTAAAATCAGGAGCCTTGCTGTTGGCTTCGGGCATCTTTTAATTGCCTCCTTACGAAGCGCCAGTCGCGCCTGGATATACGGAGTGACATGTTACCAGCAAAACGAACGTTACTGAAAACCGTGTTCGCCGCCGCCGTTTTATCTTTGATTCTCGGCGGACCCGCCTGGTCGCAGAGACCGCCCCGCCACAATGAGAGCGAGGAAGGGCCGCGCCCCGCCCCCCGGAAGAAAGAAAAAGAAAAGGGACCGCGCGCGCTGGGCATAATCGAGATCGCGCCCAACGGAAAAGCGGCGCGGCTGGTGCCGATCACCATTCTTGTCGGCGACCAGTGGTATGACGCCGGGCTATATATGGCCTCGCCAGTTCCGATGGCGCTCGACTCGCAGACGGTTTACGAGGGCGAAACTGCCGGCGAACCAGCCGGACTCTTCACCGTCACCGCCGCGCAGCAACTCGGCGAGAACTGGTTCGGCGTGGGAACGTGGAAGCCCAAAGGGTCTGAACCAGCTCCGAAGAAAGTCGCCGAGGGGAAGCCGGGTGCTTCGTCCGATGACGATGAGCGGCCCGTACTCAAACGCCCGCATACTTCTTCCACGGAAAGTTCCACACCGAGCACGACCGCGCCTGCAACGACAACCACGACAGCACAGCCGGGCGCACCCACTCCCGGCGCGACAACAGCGAGCAACGCGCCAACTGCCGAGCCTAAAACCGAAACGAAGAGCGCCGATGCAAAGCCCCCCGTGCAAACTCCGGCCGCTCCGCCGGAAGAAAATGCTAACCGGCCAACGCTGCGGCGAGGAAAGCCCGGAGTCGAGCAGGCGGAGAGCATTCCGTTCCCGACCTCCCCGGCAGATTTAAGACCCACTGTTGGCTCTAAGCCCGGTGTTCCCGCCAAAGCTGGTGAGTTACCGCCGCAACCTCAGTTCCGCATGATCGCCGCAATCTCCGACGCTGGAGGTCCCGAGCCGCGCTCGTATGTCTTCCACACCAACCCGGGCGAGCGCGAAGAGTACACGCGCCAGATGACGGCGCTGGCATCGCAGTCGCTCCAGAAGTTCGTTGCCGCGCGCTCCAAGGGACTACATGCACCCGCCGTCACCGCCGAAAACTCGCGACTCGACATTTTCGACATCAGCAGCAACAACGAGCCTGTGCTGGTGCTGACCGTGCGCATACCCGCGTCTGAAGCCGCCGCCGCGAAAAGCGCGGTGGCGAAAACTGCGCCGTCATCGACGAAGAGCAGGAAGCCACCGCAACCCGTTGCTGCTCCGCCCGCGAACGTCAGCGGCGTTGAATACTACGAAACCATCGTCGCGCGCGTCGCCGTCACGGGTGAGTTGCGCAAGCTGTTCGAGTCGGTTACGGACAGCACGCGTCTCGACGCCTATCCCAAGCTGGACTTGATCGACGTGGTGGACGCGAACGGCGACTCCGTCGGAGAGCTACTTTTCCGCGAGACCTACGACCGGGGCCGGGCCTACATCCTGTATCGCGCCGGCATGGACCAGCTCTGGCCGTTGTTCGAGAGTTCGCAAAGATGAAAAGATGATCGCACTCTACCTGGCATCGGCGGCCACAGCGGTGGCGGCGGGCTGGAACTCGATGGCCCCGCGCTCGCAGCTCTACGGACGCACCTTCATCGGGGTGGACCACAAATCCCGCCTGCTTGCGCTCACCTATGATGACGGTCCGAGCGAGGCCTGGACGCCACGGTTGCTGGAAGTGCTCGCGCGCCACGACGTTCGCGCAACGTTTTTCATGGTCGGACGCCATGCCGCCGAGCGACCTCAGATCGCGCGCGCCGTTGCCGAGGCCGGGCACGTGATCGGCAACCATACGCAAACGCATCCGAACCTCATCTTCTGTTCTGGAGCACAGGTGCGGGCGCAACTCGACGAGTGCGACCGCGTTCTCACCGCTGTTGTCGGCGAACACTCCCGGCTGTTCCGGCCTCCGTTTGGCGGACGCCGTCCCGACGTGCTGAGCACGGCGCGCGCGCATGGCTTCGTCCCCGTAATGTGGTCGGTCACAGGTTATGACTGGAATCCCGGCCCAGCGGAGAAGATCGAACACAAGATCGCCCGCCAAGTTCGCGGCGGCGACGTCATTCTGCTGCACGATGGCGGACATCGAGCGCCAACCGCCGACCGCTCGGCCACCGTCACGGCAACGGATCGCCTCATCAGCCGGTACAAAGGCGAGGGATACAGGTTCGTGACGATCCCCGAGATGATTGGTACTAAGTTGAGCTCCTCGGGATGACAAGGCTGCGGGCTGCTGGGCTGGGAGAGAGCTGTGGCGGTTGCGGTCTGTTACCGCGCTGGTAAACGCGTGTCGCTACTTCGACATGGCCTGGTCGAGCGCGATTTCGAAATACATCAGTTCCTTGCCGCCGTTGTCGCGTACGCCGGTAATGTAGAGTTTGCCGCCATCCAGCGGATTGTGAACGCCGTTCACGTCGAAGAACATGAAGCCGGCCCTGGTGGCGTGAGCTTCGACGAGCTGTGCGCGGAACTGGGCCGCATCGATCTCTTTCACGACTGCCTTCTTAACGCCGACCTTGGGGCCGCCGCCCGGCAGCGGGATCGGCAACGGATTGCGTGAAGGTTCGTCCCCACGGCGCTGCGTTTTGCTCATCTTGCGGTAAATGTCCTCGTCGGTGGAGGGCTCAATCTTGGCGTGCCGGTCCACGGCTACGAACTGCACTTGCATATTCGAGAGCGCAATCGGTGAGCCGTCGTCATTCGTGAAAACTACATAGATGGGCAAAATGCCGTGGCCCAGGTAATCGCCGCTGAAGATGGACGCCCTCTGTCCCGTGTAGGGAACGGCTGCTATGGATACTTTCTCAGTCGGATGGCTGTCGTGTGCCGGGTAGGTGCCGGCATTCTCGGGCCTTGGCAGAGAAAAGTCCTTCGCATAAAGGGCAAGGGCCGCGACAAGGCAAGCCGCTCCAATTAAGGTCACCGACTTCATCACGGAAAAACCACCACGTTTGCGCATAGAGGGATTATCCGGCGAGAGCAGCCTTTCCGACAAGCGGTACCGACAAGCGGTAACAACAAACGGTGCCCCACGTTCCGCCGAGCCGCGAAGCGGATCGGCTAACGTGGGGGTGTTCCTGTCGGTTCCGTCGGATCGCGATGGACTGAGCGTTTGCTGCAATGTCATACAATGTGGTTTCATCATGCACCTTCTTTACAGTGCGGCACTGGCTGTGGCGCTGTTCATAGGGCTTCCGTTCTGGCTCGTTCAGATGCTCCGCCACGGCAAATATCGCGCGGGAGTGTCGGAACGTTTTGGTCGCGTGCCCAAACGTCTGAACCTCGCCCGCGCCGAAGGTTCCATCTGGGTACATGCCGTGTCGGTCGGCGAGGTTCTTGCCGTGGCGGGATTGATCAATGCGCTTCGCCTGCGTTTTCCCGAACGCCGCGTTTATGTCTCGACCACCACCTTAACGGGACAAAAGCTGGCGCGCTCCCGCTTTGGGGAAGACAGCGTGTTTTTCTTCCCACTCGATTTTGCGTTTGCCGTCCGCCCTTATCTGAAAGCCCTGCGCCCCGCGCTGGTGGTTGTGGCGGAAACTGAGTTCTGGCCGACTTTTCTGCGACTTGCCGGTGCCTCGGGCGCGCAGATCGCCGTCGTGAACGCGCGCATTTCCGACCGTTCGCTTCCCCGCTATCTTCGCTTCCGGGCGTTGCTGCGGCGGGTGCTCGCGCCTGTGGGTATTTTCCTTGCCCAGAGCGAAGAAGACGAGCGGCGTCTTATCGGCATCGGCGCAAAACCCGAGCGCGTGAAAGTAAGCGGCAATCTGAAGTTCGATGTCGCGCCCGCGGCGATGCCGGAGATCGTCGGTCAACTTCGCGCGGCCATGATCGCCGGAGGCGCCGGACCCGTGGTCGTCGCCGGATCGACGGTCGAGGGCGAAGAGCGATCCGTGCTCGAAGCGTTTTCCGGCGTCCTCGAGGTGCAGTCCAACTCGGTGCTCGTCCTCGCGCCCCGGCATCCGGAACGTTTCGCGCAAGTGGCCGATCTGGTTGCATTGTCGGGAATGAAGTTCTGGCGGCGCTCTCAGTGGGATGTGGAAACGCCGGTCGGCGGCGGCGTTTTCCTGCTCGACACCATCGGCGAACTCGGCGCGATCTACTCCGTCGCTGACATCGCCTTCGTGGGCGGCAGTCTTGCTCGGCGGGGCGGACATAACATCCTTGAACCTGCTATGTACGGCGTTCCGGTCATCGTCGGCCCGCACACCGAGAACTTCCGCGACATCGTTGAACTCTTCCTCCGCGCCGCCGCTGTCGTTGTAGTTCAAGACGCGCCTGCGCTTCGCGCGGAGATATGCAGACTGCTTGCCGATCCGGGCGAGCGGCGGAACCTGGGTGATCGCGCCGCGGATCTAGTTCAGCGGCAGTCGGGCGCGACCGCACGTACACTGTCGGAAATCGAACGCCTGTTGCAATCGGCTCCCGCGCGCCACGGGAACAAAGAAGCACGGCCCACGCAATGAACGCCAATCCTCTCTCCTCGATCTTCGGCGCAGTCGTCGGCACGCGCAACGCGCTCTACGCTAGCGGACTTCTTCGCCAGCGGCGGCTCAAGGGTCCGGTGCTCAGTGTCGGCAACATTGCGGTAGGTGGATCGGGCAAAACTCCGTTCGTGATCATGCTGGGCGAGCTGCTCAAGAGCCGCCAGATTTCATTCGACATACTCAGCCGCGGCTATGGACGTAAATCGCGCGGAGTGCGGCTGGTCGATCCAGACGGCGAGCCGGCAGAGTTCGGCGACGAACCGCTGCTGATCGCGCGCAAACTCGGCGTGCCAGTGGTGGTCGGCGAGCGGCGCTATGACGCCGGCCTCTATGCCGAGCAGCGCTTCGGCCCGCAACTCCACGTCCTCGACGACGGCTTTCAGCACCGCCAACTCGCCCGCGACTACAACATCGTGCTGGTCACGCCGGGTGATGCCAAAGACCGATTGCTTCCTGCGGGGCGGTTGCGCGAGCCCGTTTCGGCGCTGCGGCGCGCCGATGCCGTTGTCCTAACGCCCGGGACTTCGCGCGACGGACTGCCACTCGAAGGCAAGCTGGTACTCGAAGTCGAGCGTGGGATTGCACCCGAGAATATTCCTCCACGGCCCGTCGCGTTTTGCGGCATCGCCCGTCCGGAAGTCTTCTTTGCCCAATTGCGCGGCGTGGGAATTGATTTGGCGGCCGAGGCGCGCTTCCGCGATCATCACACCTATTCCAAGCGGGACGTTGCGATGCTCGTCGAGATGGCAAGGGCGCACGGGGCTAACGGCTTCGTCACTACCGCCAAGGACGCAATCAACCTCGGCCCGCTCGCCGCCGGCTTGCAACCGCTCGCCGTCGTACCCGCGACCATGAGGCTGTTGAATGCCGAGGCCGCCGTTGACCGCATCCTCGCCACAATCGCGGAGCGTTATCAGCCCCGGCATGAGAAAATCTAAGGTGCTCCCGAAACGACTATTTGGTTGTCATCGACACAGCGAGAACTTCGAACGTTGAAACACAACAAAGAATCCGATCGCCTGAAAAAGATCGTTGAAACGTTTCCCAGCGTTACCGTCACGGTGCTGGGAGATATGGTTGCCGACGAATTCGTTTTCGGCGAAATTTCACGCGTCTCGCGAGAAGCGCCGGTGCTTATCCTGAAGCATCGCGAAAGAAGCGTGGTGCCGGGCGGCGGCGGAAATGCCGTCTATAATCTTGCCGCTCTGGGCGTAAGCGTCCAGCCGGTAGGGATTGTAGGAGATGACGAACCGGGACGATTGCTGCTGCAATGCTTCCGTGAAAAGCGCATTCCGACAAGTGGGATAATAAAAATCAAGGGGTATCCGACGGTGACGAAGACCCGCATCCTCGCGGGCATGACGCACTCCAGCCGCCAGCAGGTCGTGCGTGTGGACCGCGAGCCTGGGTCGCCGCCCGAGCCGTTGGCCGTGCGCCAGATCGTTGCAGCGGCGCGGAAGTACGTGCGCGCCTCCGATGCATTGCTGGTTTCCGATTACGGATATGGCGCCGTCACTCCGCAGATTTTGGCGTCAGTACGCGCCAATGGCCACATGCCGGAGATCCCGGTGTCGCTGGATTCGCGCTATCGCATGCAGGAGTACGCGGGCACCGTTACGACAGCGACTCCCAACGAGCCGGAGGTGGAAGAGGCGCTCGGCCTCAGGATCGGCAACGATACCGAGAAGCTGCTCGCCTCGGGCAAGACGCTGCTGGACAGGATGAAGTTGCAGTCGCTCATCGTCACGCGCGGGCGGGACGGCATGGTTGCCTTCGAGAAACGGCACAAGCCTGTGTCGATCCCGATCTACGGCTCCGACCAGATTGCCGACGTTACGGGCGCGGGCGACACCGTCATCGCGACTTTCACCGCCGCGCTGGCCGCCGGAGCCGACACTGAATCGGCGGCGCGGCTTGCGAACTATGCCGGCGGCATCGTTGTCATGAAGCGCGGAACCGCAACCGTGTCGCAGAAAGAACTTCTTGAAGCGATAGAAAGCGCGGACTGAGCAAGGTTAGTAATGGGTTCCCGGGCCTCAATGTTTGGTGGGCAATGCCCACCTGTGTGAGAATAGTCTTGTTGAACCTGACAATCGAAAAATTGATCTATGGCGGCGACGGGATCGCGAGAGTGCCCGCCACTACGCCCATCGACGTGTCCAACAAAGACGCGTCGAAGAAGAATCTCCCCTCTTCCTCCGCCAACGGTGGACAGCCTGTCCCGGCGGCTCCGGGCAAAGCCGCCTTTGTGCCCTTCGTGCTCGAAGGCGAGCGGATCGAAGCCAAGGTCGTGGAAGAGAAGCCCGGCTTCATTCGCGCACAAGCGGAAAAAATCGTCACGCCTTCGAAACAGCGGGTTGAGCCGCCGTGTCCGTACTTCATCAAATGCGGCGGCTGCCACTACCAGCACACCAGCTACGACAACCAGCTTCGAATCAAATCGTCCATCTTCACTGAGACGATCCGCCGAATCGCAAAGCTCGAGCTGCCCGAGGCTCCGCGTGTGCATCCGTCCGAGCCGTGGGGATACCGCAACCGGACGCGCATGAAAGTGCGCGGCGGCTCGCGCTTCGCCATCGGATACTATCGCTTCGCCTCGCACGAACTGCTGCCGGTCGAGCAGTGCCCGATCAGTTCGCCGCTGATCAATACGGCGATTGCAGCTCTCTGGCAGCTTGGCCGTCTTGGCTCGGTGCCGACCCACGTCGAGGAGATCGAATTCTTCGCTAATGCCGAGGACACCAAGCTGCTGCTGGAGATGAATCTCGACAACCACTCCGAGGCGGCGGGGAGCGACGTTGTCGACTTCGTCTCCGAGCTGCGAAAAGCCGTGCCCGCCATCTCGGGCGTCGCGCTGTTCCGCAAGGAAGGCGAATCGCTGCGTCACGAAGTCGTATCGCAAAGTCTGCGCAACGTGTTCGGCGTCGATTCGCTGGTGTATCGCACCAGCAACTGCGAATACCAGGTCAGCGTCGGTTCGTTCTTCCAAACCAACCGTTTTCTGACGGACACGATGGTCGAGCTGGTCACGTCCGAACAGACGGGCGACTACGCGCTCGATCTCTATTCCGGCGTTGGCCTGTTCGCGCTGCCGCTGTCGCAAAATTTCCTGGAGGTGGCTGCGGTCGAGGCCGCACCGTACTCATATCACGACCTGCGCAAGAACTCGCCGTCGAACGTAAGCACGTACCGGGCGACGACCGAGTATTTCCTGACCGGCGTCGAACAGATCGCGCGCTTCGACTATGTCGTTGTCGATCCGCCGCGTGTCGGACTAGGCGAACCAGTGGCCCGCAAGCTGGCCGAACTCGCGCCTCCGCGGATCACCTACGTTTCCTGCGATCCGGCGACGCTGGCGAGAGATCTCAAGATATTGGCCGAGTCCGGCTACAAGATTAGCGAAACACATGTGGTTGACCTCTTCCCGCAGACGTTTCATATCGAGAGCGTGGTCAAGCTGGAACGCTGAAGCCGTCCGCGATCAGGGACAACCCGGAACAGAGCGCCGAATCTAATCTCGCAATCAGCCCCGAACCGGAGATGTTCATGAACCGTGTTGCTGCACTCGCTGCAGTTCTGGCGTGCGTGATTTCCTTCGCAACGCTTGCCCCTGCCCAAGCCGCTGCACACGCTCCCGCCGACAACAAGGCTTCCACGCACGCGACGGCGGATCAGATATGGAGCGATCTCGCCGCCGGAAACAAGCGTTATGCCGCCGGCAAGCCTCGTCCCAAGGATTACGTAGCGCAACGTAAGGAACTCGCCAAGACCCAGCATCCGAAAGCGGCGGTACTGAGCTGCTCTGACAGTCGCGTCCCCCCGGAGGTCCTGTTCGATCAGGGACTGGGCAGTCTGTTCGTCGTTCGCACTGCCGGAAACAGCGCCGACGCGATCGGCATCGGCAGCCTTGAATATGCCGTCGAGCACCTGGGCACAACGGTGATCGTCGTGCTCGGACACGAGAGTTGCGGCGCCGTGAGCGCGGCCTGCTCCGGCGACAAAATGCCTTCGGCCAATCTCGAAGCAGTTGTGCGTCCGGTCGCTCAGTCATGCGCCGTGGCGAAAGCGCAGAGTACCAAGGGGGATCTCATCGATTTCGCGGTCCACGATCACGTTCACCGCTCCGCACAGGATCTGCTCGCCAACAGCCAGATCCTCAAGCACGCCGTTGATGAAGGTCATCTCACCATCATGGAAGCCTATTACAGCCTCGATACCGGCACCGTAACGCGCCTGCACTGAATTGCCAGGGCGGTCAGCATCGTTTCTTCTTTTGCGTGAATTCGCATTTTCATTTTTAATCAACGTTTGTACTTTCTAGCGCGCAATTCTGCCCGCGAAGAGCTAATCGCAATCCTGGAAGGGGAAGACGCATGGCATTGCCGATCACGTTCAATTACGACAACACACTGGATAAAGCCGTAGGAGATGAGGGCCTTCGGTCACAGGACCTCAAGGCCGCACAAGAAGCCGCGGGCGCCGCTGTTGAAGCTTTTCGCGCGCGCGTCGAATCCGGCGATATCGGATTTCCCACGCTGCCCGGCGACACCGATACGCTCAAGGCCGTCACGCAGTTCGCCGATTCGCTGCGCTCGAAGATCGACGACGTTCTGCTGGTGGGCATCGGAGGCTCCGCCCTCGGCCCCTACGCCCTCGACGTCGCCATGCGCGGCCCGCATCCGGTTCAGGTCGGAGTTGATGGCAAGATCAGCAAGAAAGCGCATACGGCTACTCCGCGCCTCGTCGTTCTGGACAACGTCGATCCCGGCTTCATCGCCGGAGCGCTGGCGCAACTCAATCCCAAGCGCACCGCCGTATGCGTGATCGCCAAGTCAGGCTCGACCGCCGAGACCATGGCAACGTTCCTGGTTGTCCGCGAATGGATGCACAAGTCGCTCGGCAAGAAAGCGCGCGGCCAGATCATCGCCATCACGGACGCCAACAAAGGCGACCTGCTCGCGATCGCCAAGCAGGAGAAGTATCCGCTCTTCTTCATCCCCGCCAATGTCGGCGGACGCTTCAGCGTCTTCACTCCCGTCGGCCTCGTCCCCGCGGCGCTCATCGGACTCGACGTCAAGAAGTTGCTCAAGGGCGCCCTCGACGCGAACAAAATCTGCTGGTCAACCGACATGAAGAAGAATCCGGCGCTTGCCTCGGCCGTCATTCACCACGCGCTCGACCGCTGGCAGCAGAAGCAAATCGAAGTCGTCTTCGCCTACTCGCAATATCTCTGGGGATCGGCTTTCTGGTACCGCCAACTGTGGGCCGAGAGTCTAGGCAAACAAAAAAATCGCAAGGGCAAGATCGTCGAAGTCGGCCAGACGCCGGTCGCCGCGCTCGGCGTCACCGACCAGCATTCACAGGTGCAGCTCTACATCGAAGGCCCGCGCGACAAGATGATCACCTTCTGGGAAGTCGCCAAACCGCGCACCGACATCAAGATTCCCAAGGACCTCATGCAGTTCGACTCCACCAAGTATCTGGGCGGCAAAACCATCGGCCAGCTTCTTCGGGCCGAACGCATCGCCACCGAAGCCGCCCTTACCCAGGCGCGCCGTCCGAACTGCCGCTGGACCCTCCCCAAGGTGGACGAATACACCATCGGCATGTTCTTCCAGATGCTCGAATTCCAGACCGCCTTTGCCGGAGAACTCTACGGCGTTGACGCCTTCGACCAGCCCGGCGTCGAACTCGGCAAGAAACTAACCTACGGCCTCATGGGCCGCAAGGGTTACGAGGAATTCGCCAAGGGCCTCAAGTAGATGATTTGTAATTGATGATTGGGTGACTTGGCGATTGATGATTTTCTGTCAATCGTCAATCACCCAATCACCAACTCGTCACTTGCGCTAACTCGTCACTTGCATCAAACTCTCGCCAGACTACCCGCATCCGACTCCTCACAAACTCGAATACGGAATCTGGCATGTCAAAGTCGCATCGGCCCACTCTCCTCGTTTCCTTTATTGTTGCGTTCTTGGGATTGCTCTTGTTGTTCGCCACCTGTGGCGGAACCGTCGGCAGCGCGCCTGCCACGAACAATCCGCCTGCCACGAACCCGCCACCCACGAACAATCCGCCGCAAACGCCTTCTTCATCTTCGAGCCATGTCGTAGTGGTTCTTCTTGAGAACACGGCTTATTCCGACGTGATTGGCAGTTCTTCCATGCCGTTCCTGAACTCGCTGGCCAATCAGTATTCGCTCGCGACCAACTACTTCGCCGACGCCCACCCGTCCCTTCCCAACTACTTCATGCTCACCACCGGGCAAATTATTACGCTCGACGACGCCTTCTCCGGCACGGTTTCCGCCGACAACATCGTTCGCGAATTAACCAACGCCGGACGAAGCTGGAAGGTTTACGCCGAGGGACTGCCGTCGGTGGGATATCTCGGCGGCGACGTCACGCCGTACCTTCGCCGTCACAATCCGTTCGTGTATTTCACGGACGAAACGAACAGCACGGCGCAACAGCAGAACGTCGTGCCTTTCACCCAGTTCGCGACCGATCTCGGTGGCGGATCGCTGCCCAACTACTCCTTCGTTGTCCCCAACGAATTCGACGACGCGCACAGTTGCCCCCCATCGAATCCCGGCTGCACCACGGCCGATCGGCTTTCGACCGCCGACCGTTGGCTGCAAACGAATATCGGCCCGGTCCTAAGCAACTCAGCTTTCAGCACCGGCGGCGTGCTCGTGATCGTCTTCGACGAATCGAATTCCTCCGACAATCGAAACGGCGGCGGACACGTCGCGATGGTCCTCGCCGGTCCGGCGGTGAAACGCGGCTTCCGCTCCACGACCTTTTACCAGCACGAGAGCACGCTTCGCATGACGCTGAAACGCCTCGGCATCACCAACTTCCCCGGCGCATCGTCGTCCGCTCCCGACATGAGCGAGTTCTTCACGAATTAGTACGGCAATTAATCTACGCGGTTAGAATCTGGCAATGCGGTGCCCCACGTTCCGCCGATCCGCTACGCGGGGCGGCTAACGTGGGTTCCTCGTGGGTTCCTCGTGGGCCCCTCGTCCCGTGGGGACGGCACGAACTTGGTCCCGGACGCAAGTCCGGGGTGGGTCTTGGCATTACGAGCTTGGGCTGGTCCCGTAGGGACCCTTCGAACTTAGCCCCGGACGCAAGTCCGGGGTGGTCTTGGCATTACAAGCTTGGGCTGGTCCCGTAGGGACCCTTCGAACTTAGCCCCGGACGCAAGTCCGGGGTGGTCTCGGCATTACGAG
The DNA here is from genome assembly GCA_963777415.1 of uncultured Acidobacteriota bacterium. Lineage (GTDB taxonomy): Bacteria > Acidobacteriota > Terriglobia > Terriglobales > Acidobacteriaceae > JAEZPW01. Next base: position 561,220 of record CAVZQL010000001.1, on the reverse strand, counting down.
CTTGGGCTGGTCCCGTAGGGACCCTTCGAACTTAGCCCCGGACGCAAGTCCGGGGTGGTCTCGGCATTACGAGCTTGGGCTGGTCCCGTAGGGACCCTTCGAACTTAGCCCCGGACGGAGTCCGGGGTGTACTCGATCAAAAAGAATACGCGAGCCCCGGAGGGGCGGCACGAACCAAACAGAGCTTCCGGGTTGCCGGAACGCGCAGATTCCGATAGAATCTATGTTTTGCACATCAAGATCTGAACTCGTCTGGAGTAGCTATGTCTCAAGTTTGTGATGTCTGCGGCAAGGGGCCGCAATCCGGTAACAAAGTCAGCCACGCCCACAATGTCAGCAAGCGTCGCTGGAACGTGAACCTGCGCCCGGTCAAGGCGGCCGTCAAGGGCACGACCAACAGCCAGAAAATGCGCGTCTGCACCTCCTGCCTCCGCAGCGGCAAAGTGACCAAGGCGTAAGCTCCAGCCAAGGCGCAAGCCCAAGAATCCGAAACCTTTTCGCGACGAGGCCTCCCATTGCGGGAGGCCTTCGTGCGTTGTACGCCGTGCATGTTCGACAGCTTGGAGGTGAAAGTCCTCTTCACAACCTGATGGAGGTGAAGTGATAGCGAAGCGCAAGGGCGTTACCGCGAGGTGGGGTCTGAAGGAAGCGTGGAGCAAACACGCGGGCCGATGAACAAGAACCGGATGATGAGGCCTACGGTGCCGGGCGAGCGGGCAACGAATCGCGAAGCCCATATCCATCAAGGGCACTGGTGGTAAATCCGGCGGTCGTGCGTGGAAGGCGGTCGAGCTTATCACGGGAGATCTGCTATGCGTCACGAAGTCGTGACTGAGGGCATCGTGAGGTGTCCTGACCGCATGGCAGAAGTCAGCAGAGGGCGTAGTAGTCGCGCGAGCGACGAAGGCCCGAACGATAGGAAGAGTCAGTAGTGCTTGGATCTCGATGAGGGCATTGCACTAGCCATCCCGCCTTTGGCGGGCCTCTGGTAGGCACGGCGCGGTGAAGCCGCAAAGGATGCTAACCAGAGAAGTGAAGCCCACACGGCGTCCCCAAACCAGGAACGCTCAGCCTACCAGTCCATCGGTGGGAGGAACCTATCGAACCGCCGTATGCGGACCCGCTTGTACGGTGGTGTGGCAGGGGAGGAGAGGCGACTCTCCCCCCTATGCCGATTAAACCAGAAAAAACGCTGCCGACGATCTCCCTGTGCTCAATTCGCAAAAGTGCTGAAATGCCCGGTGGCGGACTGTTCAAGGATGGAGGCACCGGGCACGGCTTGCAAATATGAAGAAGCGATGCTAGGCTCGTTGTGTGACTTAAAGGTCACACATACAAGAGAGGCTCGTGCAAGTGAGTGGAAGCGAGACCGAGAAAAATAGAACACTACGTAACGGAAAACGGACACGTCCCGTTTACAGAGTGGATGGACTCCCTCGAAGCCTTTCCGATATGGGGAATCACATACAACCGAATCGACCGTGTAAAAAACGGGAATTTAGGGGATTGCCACCCCGTCGGACATGGAGTGTCGGAACTAAGAATTGATGTTGGTCCGGGCTATAGAGTTTATTTCGGCCAAGATGGAAATTCGGTCATCTTGTTATGTGGCGGCATGAAGAAGACCCAGAGAGCAGACATCAAGAGGGCAAAGGATTATTGGAGGGACTACAATGCCTAAGAGAACTCAGGATCATCGCTCTTGGCAGCTAGAGAAACTGTCCGACCCCCGTCTTGCGGCTAACTACCTTAATGCTGCAATCAGCGATTCTCCAGAAATGTTTCTTGAGGCTCTTCGTAATGTGGCCCAAGCGCGGCAGATGGCAAAAGTTGCCAAGGAATCTGGAATTGCCAGAGAAAGCCTTTACAGAGCGCTCTCCGACCAAGGCAATCCAACCCTTGAAACGCTTCGTTCGATCTTGAGCGTAGTGGGATTGAAAATTGCTATCCAACCCGAAGCGGAGCCCTCTTTTTCTCCGCAGGTGCTAGTCTCACAGACTAGAGCGTCTCGCCCAAGAGCAAGCAGAAGCGCGTTTGCATATCATGGTGCTGGCCAGCTTCAATTGTCGTTCATAAGCGAAGTGGCGTTCACGAGCGCCAGTGCAGGGAGCGATACGCTGTCTAACGTAGTGGCACGAAGGGCCGGAACAGCAACAACCAGATACATCTCGAATTCGCTTAATGCCCGTTACGGCAGTCACCGCGACGAGTCGGCGGGCCAAATGAATCAAGAACCTGGCGGCCTTTCCGAGTTCTTTATTCCCCCAGCTAATCCCACTGGATTTGCAAACGCTTTAAGGCCCTGAAAGGAGAGCCAATGGGCTCAGAAAAAACTTCCCCAGATACCGAGAAGAGGGGAATTGAAAATCAGCGACGTGAAGATTTTGCAGAGTTCTATGCTAATAACAGCCAAGTCCTGTCAAGCGTCTGGGACTTGCGGTTAGTATTTGGGCAACTTGATCAATCGCAGGGACCGAATACCATAGTTCAGCACAGCGCAGTGACTCTACCGTGGCCCCAAGCTAAGGTAATGCTTTATTTCCTACAAATGCATCTGGCGAGTCATGAAGCTGAACACGGGAAGATTATTGTTCCTAAGGGCATAATCCCAGAGTTCCCCAAGCCTCAAAAAGGGAAGGATCATGAGAAGACCTTAGCGGTTTTAAGAAAACTCTACGAAGATTTTATTGCGGCTAATCCAGAAGCCAAGCCATAGCACGAAGGCGGTTGCCCCATCCTTGCGCAGCAAGGATGGGCTATATCGCGCACTCGTTAGCTTTCAGCTAAACTCCCTGCCCCTTGTTCTGATTCTAGAAATTTTTCCTCGCTCAAGTTCCAATTGCAGCAACTCCCGTTATCCTGAAAGTTGACCGTTCGCGTTCGCGCTGGTTCTCAACCGCCAACGCTTGCGGCTGCGATGAAGCGAGCAAAGGACTGGCGAACCGAGAAATTCGCAGCTAAGTCCTTTGTTTCTGTATACCGAAGTGTTAACTGACGTAGAATCAGCGACTTATGTTTTGAGCGCGGTATATCGATGCGTTAAGTAGCCAGTTTTCAACAGCTTGCGATTTTCGGGAAGGGTAGGGGGTACCCCAAAACGTAGCGTACATGGCGCGAAGGACTCGCGAGAGGCTTCGTTTTCAGCCCGGGAGGTGCGGCAGAACTTAGCCCGGCACGTCAGTGCCGGGCTACAAAGTGGAAAACATGCCGAGTCCCGAAGGGACGACAGAGGGTTTCGTAACTCTACGGTCGGCGGCGGTACGAAAACACAATCGTCCTCTGGAAATATACTATGGTATACACCACACCAAGGAGGAAGCCGCCGATGGCGCGTACCGCTAAACTCTTTCGCAACGGGCGCAGTCAGGCTGTTCGCTTGCCTTCTGTTTTTCATTTCGAGGGCAGTGAGGTCTTTATTCGACAGGACCCTCGTACTGGCGACGTGATTCTCTCTCGCCGTCCTGAGTCCTGGGACAGCTTCTTTGAGCTCGCCGAGCAGATTGGTGTGCCTGAAGACTTTATGTCCGACCGGAAGGATAGGATAGCGCGTGGACGAGTCGTCCGCGCGACAGCCGCCGGGTCGGCGGCGGTACAAAAACAAATCGGGCGACCGCGAGGCCGCCCGATCCGCAACTGAGTACTGAGTACCAGGTACTGAGTACTATTCCTCTTCTTCCACTTCCTCGCCCTTTTCGGCCTTGGCGGCAGCGATGATCTTTTCCTGCTGCAATGCCGGGACGAAGTCGTAGTGATCCATTTCCATGTTGAACGAGCCGCGGCCCTGGGTCATCGAGGTCAACTCGACGCCGTAGGTCAGCATTTCCGACATGGGCACTTCGGCGCGGACGACCGTATTGCCGCCCTTGTTGTCCATGCCCTGTATGCGTCCGCGGCGGGAGTTGAGGTCGCCCATGATGGCGCCGGCGAACTCGTCGGGAATGGTGATTTCCACCTTCATGACGGGTTCGAGCAGCGTCGGCTTGGCGACTTCCATGGCCTTCTTGAAGGCGATGCGGCCTGCGGTCTTGAACGACATTTCGTTCGAATCTACGTCGTGATACGAGCCGTCGTAGAGGATGACCCTGAAGTCCACCACTGGGTAGCCGGCTAGATATCCGCGAGCGGCGGCTTCGAGAATGCCTTTTTCCACCGCCGGAATGTAGTTCTTGGGAATCGCGCCGCCGAAGATGTCGTTGACGAACTCGAACTTTCCGCCACGAGCCATCGGTTCCATTTTGATTTTGCAGTCGCCGAACTGCCCGTGTCCGCCGGACTGCTTCTTGTGGCGTCCCTGCACGTCGGCCTTGCCGCGGATGGTTTCGCGGTACGGAACCTTGGGTGCCTTCAGGATCACTTCGGTGTGGTACCGCTTCCTCAAGCGGCTGACCACGACTTCGATGTGCTGCTGGCCGGTGCCGGCGATCAGGAAGTCCTTGGTCTGCGGATCGCGGAAGAAGCGCAGCATGGCGTCTTCTTCCATCAGCTTGTGGACGCCGGTGCCGATCTTGTCTTCGTCCGCGCGGGTCTTGGGCTCGATGGCATAGGTGATGGCCGGCTCGGGCAGGCTCACGGTCGGGTACTCGATAGGGGCGGCCTTGTCGCCGAGCGTGTCCCCAGTGAGCGTGTCCTTGAGTTTCGCGACGGCACCGATGTCCCCGGCATGGAGTTCCGTCACGGGCACGGCGGTCTTGCCCTGCATGATGGAGATGTGCGCGAGCTTTTCGGCGGTACCCTTGTTGTAGTTCTGCAGCGTGGCGTCGTTTTTGACCACGCCGGAGTACACCTTGAAGTAGCTGATGCGTCCAGAGAAGGCGTCGCTGAGGGTCTTGAACACGAACGCGGAAACCGGTCCGCTGTCGCTGACCTTGCGCTCGGCGGGCTGTCCGTCGCCTTCGGGGGCCTTCGCCTTTACCGGAGGAAGGTTGACGGCTGAAGGCAGATAATCGACGACAAAATCCAGCAGACGGTCGGCGCCGATGTTACCCAGCCCCGAGGCCACAAGCAGCGGGAAGATGCGGCGAGCGCGGATCGCCTCCTGCAAGCCGGAGATCAGGTGCTCTTCCGGAATGGTTCCCTTGTCGAAGAACTCCTCGAGCAGCGCATCGTTGCCTTCGGCGACCAGCTCGACGAGCTTCTCGTGAGCGTCCTTCGCGGCTGCTTCCATGTCGGCGGGAATGGGGCCTTCCGTGGCCTTGCCGCTGCCGCCGATCTCGTAGCTGTAGGCCTTCATCTTGATCAGGTCAACCAGGCCCTTGAAGCTCTTCTCGCTGCCGATAGGGATCTGCACGGCAACCACGTTCCGGCAAAGCGATTCCTGAACCGAGGCGAGAACGCGGCTGAAGTCGGCGCGTTCGCGGTCCATGCGGCTGGCGATCACGATCGCAGGGAGATTGAACTCCTCGGCGTAGCCCCAGACCTTCTGGGTGACGACTTCGACGCCGGCGACGCCATCAACCACGATCGCCGCCGCCTCGACCGCCGGAAGCGCGGTCTTGGCGTCGTGAACGAACATATTAAAGCCGGGAGTATCGACGAGATTGATCTTGGATTTTGACCACTCGGCATACGACATCGCGGTGGCGACCGACATGGAGCGAGCGATTTCTTCCTCGTCGTAGTCGGTGACGGTTGAGCCATCGTCCACGCGGCCAAGGCGTTGCGTGGATCCGGCGGTGAAAAGCATGGCTGAGACGAGAGACGTCTTTCCGGCGTGGCCGTGGCCCATCAACGCCACGTTCCGGATATTTGCGCCTTCGTAGATTTTCACGAGCTACTCCTTTGAGCCGACCACCCTTGTCAGGCAATCGTCCCCGCAGGCGCAACGACGAGCGCCTGAAGGGGCACTACGTATTGCCTTGGAGCAGTACGACGGAAAACCACACACCTAGTGAAATGAATGTGACGGTACTGTTAAAAGATGATTCTAGCACCCACGTTTTTTTTCAGTCTAGCGGGGGAGAAAATCCAACACAGACAGCATTCGGAATGGATCGGCAGAGGGTATTGTCGGGTTCTACGACAGGATACGAAAATGGCACACTCGCCGCTGATTCGACTGTGCCATTCTCGAACCTCGGAGTGAGCGGATATGGAGCTTAGCCCTTCGTTGCTTCCGTCTTCGCCTCACGCAGCGCGGCGAGGAATCCCTGCGCTTCCGGCGGAGTCTTGAGCTTGCCCGTCAACGCCGCCGCTATCGTGGCTTTGTGGCCGTAGATGGCAGCCATCGAATCGTCGTCCGGGGCGATCTTGGCTCCATCCAGTGTGACTCCCGCAAACGCGCCCTTGGCACGCGAGTAGGTCAACACCTGTGTATCGAGCTTCCAGTCGGTCCCCGCCGCTGCATGGCGACCCACGGGGCCCGCGGCCGCCGAGACGTCGCCACCGATCGAGAACTTATTCTCAAGCAGATTCTTCATGCCCTGCTCGTTCATGATCAGCATGACCAGGTCTATGCCCTCTGCGCCTATCTGCGCACCGAAGCTTCCGCCCGAGACGGTGAAGAACGCCGGCGCGCTCCATGCTCCGCTGGCGAGGCGGCAGGTGGTGACACCTCGGCCGTGCTCGGCGCCCAACACAAATCCACCCTTCACCAGCCCTGGAACTACAGCAACGCACTTGGCGCTCTTGAGAGCTTCTTCCGGGATGCCTTTATCGGGCGTCGCCATAATCTGGTGCAGCACCTCGGTCGCAGCTTTCAGGCGGTCGTCCACTTGTTGACGGGTCTGGTCGGCCCACACGAGGCTGCTCACGCACAGCGACAATACGATCGCGTACGCAATCTTCTTCATTGATTGAACTCCCTTGGCTTCAGTTTTGTTCGAGAAGTGGGCTGCCAGGTTAGAGGGTGCGGACGACGCCGGGGTTATCCCAGCGCGAGCGAAGAAGCCAGGGCTGCACCGCGTCCTGAAACCGGCATTGACTCGCGCCCGTTCTGCCCTTTGCCCGATGAGAAACTGAGCGTCAGCTCGCGATTGTGACGGGTGGGCTAGGCAATCGCCGAGTTGCGCTTTGCCGTGAGAGAAAGCGGTTTTACCTTGGGCGGTTTCCTCTGTGCTTGCCACAGATCGTATTGCATCTGCATCTTGAGCCAGAAATCAGGCGAGGTGCCGAGGGCTGCCGCCAGGCGCAAAGACATCGTTGCTGAGACTCCGGCGTGTCCGTTGAGGATGCGGGACAGGTGCGCACGGGTGACGCCTAATCGCGAAGCAGCTTCCCCAACGGTGATTTCGCCCAGATAATCGCGTAATACCTCTCCGGGATGTGCAGGGTTGAAGATCATAGGTCCACCTCAGTGATAATCCGTGTAGTCAAGGAGGATGACGTCCTCGCCTTCGAAAGCAAATGTGAGCCGCCAATTTGCGTTCACGGTCACGGCCCAATGTGCGGCCAGCTTGCCCTTCAACAGATGCAGGTTGTTCCCTGGAGCATTCATATCCTGGGGTTCGCTGGCCACGTTTAGTGCAGTGAGGAGCTTTCGAAGCCGTGCAGCATGGTCGGGCTGAATGCCGGCTTTGGAGCCAGTCTCGGCGAACCGCTGCAGGCCTTTGTGCCGGAAGCTCTTAATCACGAGTATAGTGTATATGCTCGCTATACACAGCGTCCAGTCTAATCGGCCGTCAATAAACTCTTCGGCTGGGATTGACTCGCGCCCGTTCTGCCCATACGATTTCCTTTCCGCAACAGAGCTGGAGACACAACAACCCTGCAAGGAGCAATGCTTGATCCATAAACGCGGTGCATTAGTAGTTTTCATATGTCTCACGATCGCGGCGTTCGCCCAGCAGCCGCAGACAAAGTTGGCTGATGACGGCATTCCGAACCTGGGCGAGGTCAAAATACAGCTCAGGCATTACTACAACTGTGACGGCACCAGCGGGTGTTACGAGGCGGACTTGGAACAGCAGGCGGCGAAGGCGATCAAATTCCTGAAGCAGAGAACGGCAGCGCGCAAGCCGGGCGAGAAGCTGGCGATGGTGCTTGATATCGACGAGACATCGCTTTCGAACTATGCCTACCTGAGCCTAACGGATTTTGGCTTCGAATCAGCGCGTTTCGACCTGTGGGCACTTAGCGCCGACGCGCCGCCGATCAAGCCGACGCTGAAGGTGTTCAACACCGCGCGGGAACTGGGCGTGGCCGTGTTCTTTATCACCGGACGGAGCGACCAGCAGCGCTTCCCGACCGAGCAGAACCTGCTGCGCGCCGGATACAAAGACTGGGCAGGCCTGACGCTGCGTGCTCCGGCCGACGCCGCAACGAAGACAAGCGAGTACAAATCCTCCGAGCGAAAGAAGATTCTCGACCAGGGATATCGGCTGGTGCTGAACATCGGCGATCAGCACAGCGATCTTGCCGGCGACCCGCAGGCGGAACTTTCGCTAAAGCTTCCCAATCCGTTTTACTTCATACCGTAGTCTCTCGGCGCACCCTCCCCTTTCGGGGAAGGGTGCGGCACCCCTTTCGTCGTCAACACCCGCGTCTCTTCTACGGCACGCTCGCACAGGCGTGGTATTTGTTCGAGTACTCCGTTTGGAGTTCGTAATTATGTCCGTTCAGCGAGATCACCGGGTCAAGGAACTGCAGATTGCTGTTGCCGAGAGGCTCGCAAAGATCGCCTATCTCGGCGCCGAACGCAAGCAGCGACATCGCCGAGACCCAGCCAGTCGGGGGATCGGGATCGGTGATGCTCTCGATCAATTCGTGGGACAGTACGGAGTTGGTCGAATCGGCGAGAATCCCGTTCGGATTCGGAGGTGCGGCCTGGCATCCAGGCACGTTTTGAAATGGCTCGACCGAGAGCAGCACATGGCCGATGTCGCTGAAGTCAACGCTGCCGTGGTAAGCGCAGAAGAAAAACGCTGCAGGATTGTCCGGCGAATAGCAGATAGTCGTCTGGTCAATGCACGTGTCAACTCCGCTGGGCAGGAACACGTGATAAATGTGCCCGTATCCGGTGCCCAGCTCTTTTGCCGCCGAGTGTACGATGCTGAGGAGGTCAGTCTGGCCGATCGTATTCGTGAACAGGGCAAAGCTCGTCGAAACGGAAGTCCCGACCGGATAGCGATTGCTGGCGGTGGTTCCGACATACTGGTCGGTCAGGTGTATGAACGTGCTATTGCTCAGGTCTTTAAGGAACTGTGCAGGATTGCCCCAGCACCCACCATTCGCGGCCGGACAGTTTACGTAGATGTTGTGGTTTTCCGTGTCTGGCAAGACCTTGCCGCCGAAGAAAACCAGGTCGTCCGGATAGAATCCCGGCGACGGGACCGAGGGCACCGACGATGCCGCGGTGCCATAACCCTGGGTGGCCAGAGCGGTCTTTCCGGCCGCGGTTTTCGCCGGTAGGATGTGATACCGGAAATTGGTGAAAGTTGAAGCGGCGGCTATATCCGAACCGCTGACCTCCGTTCGCATCGTGCGTTCCTGCGCCCACGTCTGTGAGGCAGCAGAGAAGGACAGGAGGATTAGCAACGCGGGCAGCATCCAGCGAGCGCGTGTGGTGGGCTTTTGTGTAGCGTTGGCACGGTTCATACAATTCTTTCCTTTTCCACGAACGCCGCGGATCGGCGATCGCCTTCACTCGGGGAGACACGGCAAGCGCTATCCCGTGAGGGCCGCGGCATCCGTGCAAACCGCCGGATGTTCACTGTCGATTGTTGAAGAACGTTGGACGGAAAGAGGCAGGAAACACAAGTCAGGTTGCCAACCCTGAAGATTGAAAAGGCGCTGTGCTGGACGCACTACTCACACGTATTCGCGTTCGAGTTCGCGCAGGGCTTTGTAGCGGCGGAAGGCCTCTCGGCTATCTTCAAGTCCGAGAGCGGATTTCAATGTGCTGCCGCGGAAGGTGTGCGCCAGCATCTTCGGCCATTTGCGGAAGACGAACCACGGATCATGCCGGACGACGCCGGGAATGTGGCGGATCTTCATCCAGCGTTCGGCGCGCCAGCGCAGGTACTCGATGTCTTCGGCGTCCACGTGCTCGGTCTTCACCACGGCGGTCGTGCCGTCGTATTCGTGCAGACGCCGGTTGATGATCAGGTTTCGCTCGACAAAGTCTTTCGTCATCGGCGTGCGCGGATAGGGCGTGGGGTGCTGGATGTAGGGCCAGTCCACGTATTGCCTTGCGAAGCGCAGGTTGGCCTCGATACTCTCGCGCGTGTCGTCGGGATTGCCGACGATGAGTCCGCCCACCACATACATCTTATTGCGATGTATGTAGTCGATCGCCTTCAGGGTCGCGTTGCCGACGGTCTGTCCATTGTCGCGCTGGGCATTCTTGGCGGCGGCTTTCAGAAACGTCAAATCGCCTTCCAGGATGTTCTCGATTCCGAGAAAGACGTAGTGGAACCCGGCGCGGCGCATGAGCGGCGCCAGGGTCTCACCGTGGTTGGCGATGGCCGAAGTCATCCCCTGCACGATGTAGTCGATGTCATCGTGACCGGCGTCGATGATGGCCTGGCAAAGACCTTCGAAGCGGTGGACGTTGAGGGTGATGTTGTCGTCAACCAGAAAAATGGAGCGGGCGCCGTGGGCCTTGGCGTCGGCGATATCGGTGATGACGCGGTCGAAGGTGTAAGTGTGGAAGTTCCGGCCGCGCATCTCGATGATCGAACAGAAAGAGCAATCGAACGTGCAACCGCGGGAAGTCTCGACCACGTCAACCGCGCGACCCAGCATGTGATACCCCTTGAGCACGCGGGCGCCGCGGTCCGGCAGCCTGATCCCGCCGCCGTCGAGCGAATGCACGGGCCGGTCGGGATTAGTGACCCAATCGCAAAATCGCGAAATCGGAAAATCGGAAAATCTATTGCGCCACGTGAGGCCAGCGATCTGGTCGAATCCGGAACAGTGCTCGATGGCGCGAATGAGTTCACGAAAAGTAAGTTCACCTTCGCCGCGGACGATGAAGTCTACGCCAGCCATTTCCATGTAGGCTTCAGGAGCAAGGCTAGGGTCGTAGCCTCCGACCACCACGCGTACGTTCGGCTTCAAGGCGCGAACAAGTTTGACGATGCGGGCAGCCGTGCGCCGCTGAAAGGTCATCACGGACAGGCCGACGACCTCGGGCTGAAGTTCACTGACGAGGCGTTCAATGGTCGACCGTACCCGATCCTGCACCAGCACAAGGTCGGCGACCGATACGCGATGATGAGGGTCAAGGTTGCCGGCGAGCGATGTCAGCGCGCCGTTGGGCATCTGCACGGCAACCGTCGGCATGTGCTCGAAGGAGTCCGGCATGGAGAGCAGCAGAATGTTCATGGCGCGACCTCAAACAAACACGCTCTGGGTGCCGCACCCTTCCCCGTTAGGGAAGGGTGCGATAAGCATCAGTGCGATAAACGTCACCACGAAACAGATGCGGGAACGGCAGCTCGCAGCGCGTCCAAGTTGAAGGAAATGCGTCCGGCAAAATTCAGGAACAATGCAACTTACCTCTGGGTTTTGTGGTCTAATAATTTCAGCTACCCTGAAGAGGTGATTACAACCGTGACGAAGCAGCGACTTTGGCTTCTGCCGTTCTTACTCGTTTTGGCGATCGCTGGGACCCTGATTTCCCGCGCTCAGGACACGTCCGCGCTTCGTCCGCCCAAGGGCGCGAAGATCGCGCTCGTCGTATTTGAAGATCTGGAGTGCCCCGATTGCGCGCGCGCCCATCCGTTGGTGCAAGAGGCCTCGCGCACCTACAAGATCCCGGTGGTCCGTTACGATTTCCCGCTCCCGCAGCACGCGTGGTCGACGGAGGCGGCAATTATCGCCCGCTATCTCGATTCGGTATCCGCGAAAATCGGCGGCGAGTTCCGCACTGAAGTATTCAAGCATCAGCCCGAGATCACTAAGGACAATCTGCGCGCGTTTGCGGAAGAATTTGCCGGCGCGCATAAGGTGAAGCTACCCGTCTTCGTCGATCCACAGGGTAAGTTCGCGGCAGCCGTGCAAGCGGACAAGGAGTTGGGGCAGCGGGTCGGAATCAATCACACCCCAACGCTTTACGTTGTGAGCAACACCCGGACCGGCACGCCGTTCGTGGAGGTTGTTGACCGCTCCAAACTTTACGAGCAGATCGACGCAATGAAGCGGACAGTGCAGTAGTCAGTTTCAAGTTTCTAGTTTCAGGTTTCTAGTTTCTAGTTTCTAGTTTCTCCTGCTTGCGTCTTCCTCCGAAACTCGAAACTAGAAACCCGAAACTTGAAACTGCTTTCCCCTATCCGCCTGCCGCTTTTCTGGAGCCCATGCCGCGCAGCGCCGCGAATAAATCCTCGTTCGGCGGCTGCTGGCCTAATTCATAAACTTTCGAAAAAGCGATCTTCCCCTCGGTATCGACGATGAAACAGGCACGCTCGCTGATGCCGGCGAGCGGTGGTCCTTCGCGACGCAGCACTCCGTACTTTTCAGCGACCCCGCAATGCGGCCAGAAGTCGCTGAGCAGCGGATAATCCATCCTGCCGATGCCTTTTTCCTGCCAGGCGATATGGCAGTAGGTTGAATCAGGACTGATGCCCACGACCTGGGCATTTAGCGCGGCGAACTTCGCGAGATCCGCGTTGTACGCCGGCATCTGGAGCGCTCAAACCGGGCTCCAGTCGAGAACGTAAAACGCAAGCACAACGTTCCGCTCGCCGCGCGATTCGCTCAGCCTGAACGGCCTGCGCTTGTCGCCGACCACGCCACTCAATTCAAAATCCGGCGCGATTTCGCCTACTTTCAGGGCTGTCATGCGACCTCCGTTCTTGTACTGCCAAAACGCCATTCTAGCACCGCATAAAATCGGGGCAAGTTAGCCATCAGTCTCATGTGTCCGTGGGAAACGCAATTCCGCAAGAAACGCATCCTAAGCTTGGTGTGCCTTGGCTGCGGCAATTCCGGCCAACGATTCTCCCCCATTACAAGGAGTCCGGCATGTTTGGTTTAAATTTAAAGAAGTACAACTACGAAGGCTTTACGCGCGACCAGTTGATCCGCGATGTGGCGATTGACAAGTTCGGTGGCCCCAGGCCGGGAGAGCGCGCACCCGACTTCGAAGGACGAACGATCGAGGGAGACAAAGTCCGCCTCGCGGATTACAGCGGCGACAAGAACGTTGTGGTCACCTTCGGCTCTGCCACCTGCCCGTTTACCGCGGGTTCGATCGGTGCCATCAACGAGCTCTTTGAAGACTACAACGATGAGGATACGCAGTTCCTGTTCGTCTACACGCGCGAGGCGCATCCGGGCGAGAAACTCCCGGCGCATCGCTCTATCAAGGACAAACTTCATGCCGCCGAAAAGTTCCGCGAAGAGGAAGACGTCGTCATGCCAATCCTGGTAGACGATCTCGATGGCAGCATCCACCGCAAGTATGGCAAGTTGCCGAATTCGACCTACATCATCGACAAGTCAGGACGCGTCGCGTTTCGCTCTTTGTGGACCCGCCCCGGAATAGTAGAAGACGCGCTGGAAGAACTGCTCGAGCGTCAGCAGGAACGCGGCGTCGAACACGCGGTCGTCAACTCGGGGCAGGATGCGACGATGCCCTCCACCTACGCCATGCTGCGTACCCATCGCGCTCTCGAACGCGGCGGACGCCGCTCGATTCACGACTTCCGGCGCGAACTCGGACTTCCTGGCCACGTCGCAGTCATGGGCAGCCGCATTGCCGAACCGATCGCCATGAATCCGGGTCGAGCCATCGCCACTGCCGCAATCACCGCCGGCGTCATCACCGCCGGCGTACTGATCGGGCGCGCGCTGCGGAATCAGAGGCTGCGTTCGCGCCAGCCCTACAACTTCGAGAGCTACCGCCCCGGACGCGAGAGAACCGGAACAGACTACGAGGCGGTAGGAATCTAGAAGGGACGCGGGGCCAGGGGTTAGGGGCTGGTACTTTTGTCCTCCCCCTAGCCCCGCGTCCCTGGCCCCTCGCCCCTTTGCTTATTACTTTCCCGCCACCATCTGAAACGTCTGCTGTCCGCTCTTGCCGCCCTGCTTCGCCGTTACGATTACGTTCCACGGGCCGGCCATCGAGAACTGGCCCTTGCCTTCGTAATTCCCCGAGCCCTTGTCGGCCAGCGTGATCTCGTTCTTGCCCATGTCCATGATTTGCATCTTCAGGTCGGCCGTGACGGTCGCGCCGGAAACAGGCTGTCCAGTGGCCTCGGCGACGGTGACTTTGAACACCGTGTCCTTGTCTTCCGCAGGCTGCGCGGGATCGGTGCTCAGTGTGATCTTCAAGGGTGGCGACTGTGCCGCAGTTGAACGTTGTGCCGCAGCGGACGAGGCGGCGGGCTGTTTGTTGCAAGCGGCGAAGGCGATCACCACGACGAGTAGAAGTATCAAAGCTGCAGATCTAGGCACGTTGCGTCCTCCGCAGATATTGAATCACCGATTCACTGGTTCAGCGAATCATTTCTTCGCAGCGGCCGATTGCCGGGGATGACACATCCGTTGGCGGCATCGCATATCTCGTGCTCGAACTGCACTGTCGTGTGGTGTATCTGGAAACCGGCGCGCAGGCAAGTCTGCACTTCGCGCAGGATGCGTTCGCTCTCCGACGGTGGTATGTCGGCGATCGTGACGTGGCACGACAGAGCGTGCATCTGCGAGCCGATACTCCAGACGTGCAGGTCGTGAACGTGGCGCACGCCCGCGACGGCCCCGATCGCGACGGAAATCTTTTCGTACTCCATGCCGCTCGGCAGCCCTTCAAGCAGGATGTTCAGCGTCTCGCGGATGATGCCGAATGAGGACCACAGAATCAGCGCGCCGATCCCGAACGAGAGCGCGCTGTCGATCCATGTTCTCCCGGTGACCATGATCGCCCAGCCCCCAACGATGACCGCTGCGGTCGAAAGCGTATCTCCCAGCATGTGCAGGAAGGCGCTGCGAATATTGAGGTCGTGGGTTCCGGCCCAGAGCAGCAGGGCGATGACGCCGTTCATCGCTACGCCGACTGCCGCGACACCGATCATCAGTCCGGGGCGAAGCGCGACCGGATGGTGCAACCGCGCGAAAGCCTCATAGAAGATGTAAAACGCCAGCACCACCAGTGCGACTGAGTTCACGAACGCCGCCAGCACGCCGGCCCTGCTGTATCCGAAAGTCTTCGTTGCACTCGGTGGACGCGACTCCATATATACCGCGAACAACGAGAGCAGCAGGGCAAGGAAGTCTGAGACGTTGTGGGCGGCCTCGGAAATCAGCGCCAACGAGTGTGACTTCAAGCCGGCAAAGATCAGCACGGCGATATAGGCGAGCGTCAGAAAAAGCGAGATCCTGAGGATGCGGGCCTTGCCCGGTCCGCCCCCGGCGTGGTCGTGTGTGTGGTCGTGCCCGTGCTCATGCGCGTTCATAGAATCAGTTTACGTTCCTTGGCATTCAGGTTCAACGATGGACAGCAGCGTCGCACGAGGCTTCCGTCAAGAACGCGGGCGCATCACACCAAAACAAATTGCTGAAAGGCAGCCCCACCACTCCGTCCGGCGCGCGTCGCAACAGGAATTCTGGTTTGCGTTCAGTCGCGTGACTCGGTTGCGGGAGGTCAGATCATGAAGCATTGCAATTACATTCTAGCCATAGCGCTGGTTCTGGCTGGCTCCGCCGCCTTGGCGCAAATGCAGCAGCCGGGCATGGGGCAGCCGCCGAGCGTGGGTGGTCAGCAACCGGGCGCCGGTACTCAAGGGCCGTTGGGTGGCATAGCGGGGCAGCCCACTCAACAGCATATCCCCGGCGTAGGCGAGCCGGGGATGGGCGGGGCCGGCCAGCTACCGGGTAACGACCCGCAGCAGAATACGACGAAACAAACGAAAGCGCCCACGGTGGACGACGATACGCTGCTGCGCCAGGTTCATGAACAACTCGCGACCAGCAATGACTTCAATTACGTGAAGATCAGCGTAAAGAACGGCATCGTCATGCTCGAAGGAGTCGTCCCGCGGAAGGAAGATCGCAAACAGGCCAAGCAGTTAGCCGAGTCGGTGCCGGGCGTCCGGGGCGTGAAAGAGAAGCTAAGCGTAGGTCCGACAGGAACCAGCGCCAATGCGGCTTCGTCGGGCGGAACATCGGGCGGAATATCCGGTACGGGTAGCGCCAATCCCGAAACGACAAACCACACTGCCGGTAGTATTGCCGGCAATGCATCGGCTGCATCGGGCACTGCGGCCAACACGGCGTCCAGGGGACAGGCCGGAGCCAGCACCAGCAGCGCTCCCAGCTCGAATCCCGGCACGACGCCCGGATCGAACGCCGGCACTCCGCCCGCCAGCACCGTCGGCACAACCCTCTCCGATAGCGCCTCGTTGCAAGGTGAGCTTCAGGCCGCTTTCAAGAACGATCCGAATCTCAAGAACGACGGCCTCGTCGCCAATGTCACCGACGATTCAATTGAACTGACTGGCACAGTGGCAAACGGCAAAGACCGGCAAGCCGCCAAGTCCATCGCCGAATCCTATGCGGGAAACCGCAAGGTGATCGATCACATTACGATTAAGTGAGAGCCGTTCGAAACTCGAAACTGGAAACTCGAAACTGGAAACTGCCCTTAAGCGCAGATGCTTACCTCAGGCTTGTCCTTCCTTCGGCAACACTGCGTGTGGGCGCGCTCCCAGAGTTCGATCATTTCCTTCTTTCGCGTGAAGGCGCGTGCACCGCACCGCAGGCACTCAATCCGGCCCAGATCCGCGTTATAGAAAAATCCGCAGGGGCGAACGCTTACGACCGAGACCCGCATTGGAGATTCTTGTCTCATAATCCACGACGCAACTACTATTCGGAGAACGTTTAGCTTGTCACAATTAGTCTACAGCTGGAGTTTCACGCAGCACTCAACCGGGACGCAATAGAAATCGTTTGTTCCGCGGAATCAACAGAGTCACGATTCCCTAAATGAAACTTTGTTGCAAGAAAAGTGCCTGAACGCAACAAACCCCTCACCCGCCCTGCGGCGAATGAGGGGTTGAAGTAACTGTTGGTTACTGCTGCGCTGGTTGCTGTTACTGCAACCGTGTAGCCGGTTCGGCCGGATTCCCAGTCGCGGGCTGCATGGTCTGGTTCGCCGGAGTGGCCGTTGAGGTCCCGGTCATGCCGCCCTGGTTGGTGCTCGATGCATTGCTGGCCTGCGTGTTCAGCTGTTCAATGTTGTTCTTCATCAGGCTGATCTCGACCCGGCCCCCGGTCGTGCGGCGCGGCTTTTCGCCGTCTGCCGTCGCCGGAGTCGGGGCATTGCCCATGCCCAGCACGTAAATGCGATAGACCGGCACGTCATGGTTCAG
Organism: uncultured Acidobacteriota bacterium; assembly: GCA_963777415.1. Classification (GTDB taxonomy): domain Bacteria; phylum Acidobacteriota; class Terriglobia; order Terriglobales; family Acidobacteriaceae; genus JAEZPW01. Next base: position 543,974 of record CAVZQL010000001.1, on the reverse strand, counting down.
CACGAGATATCGAACGACCGACTGTGCCATCTGCTGCGAATTCTGAATAGCAGTCTGGCCGCGTCCGGAAGAGAAGCCCTGCACTTCCACAACGTAGCCTTTCTGGTCCTTCACGTTTTCGGCCATCTGATCCAGTGCGTCCTTCGCCTTCTTGCTCAGAACCATCTGGCCCGGACGGAACATGATCTCGGTCTGATTCACCGGCTTGTACTGGTCGATGTTGGTCACGACCTGTTCGACCGTGCCGATGCGGTTGGAAGCCTGCTCGGCCGTCTGGTTAGCGGCCTGCGCCCGGTTGCCGGCGTCAATCGCGTGCATGTCAGCCTGCGAAGCCTTCGCGTCCGCAAGGCGTATGCCTTCCGTTGCCCGCGCATCGACGTCCTTGATCGTCTTGGTGTTGTTGGCGGTCAACTCGTCAAGCTCATTCACCCGCTCCTTAATCGGACCCACCTGCCGCTGCACGTACTTCTTGCGAGCCAATGGATTCAGGTGTCCCCAGAACCCTTCGTGCGTCTCCGTTGGCAATGGCTGAAGCGTAGAAGCGCTCTGGTCCGTCGTACTCTGACCAGTGGCGTTCTGGCTGGTTTGTGCCGGCGTTGATGTCGCAGGCTGCGAGTTCTGCTCGGTTGTCGTCTGCTGTGCCGCAACGGGTGCCGCTAATGCGGTGGCCAAGGCTAGTGCAATCAATGTCTGCTGCTTCATCTGAAATCCTCCGAAATAATGAGGGAGCTTCTCACGACCACGTCACTAAAACTTAAGACAATGGTCACTTTGTATAGCGATCCGGCAAAATGCCGGATGCCTGAAACCGGACATGCTCCACACCTGAGTTGTTATCAGGTGGATTGCCAAACTCGGCAGGGTTATCTGTCCCGTAAGTTGTTGAATTATTTAGATGAGGGTATTGGGCTGGAGGATTCGCTGAGTAGGAACGGGTACCCGAAGGTAATTTTGACAGGAATGCCGGGGCTGGCGTCCTCGCCGAACTGACCCCCGCTTGGTGCCCCAGGTTCCGCGAATCTAACCTGGGGATTTCCCCTCGGCGAGCGATGATCGTTCTCCAATCGTCACTCACCAAATCACCAAATCATCACTTCTTCCCGCCCTGCTTGTTCTCGATCCGGGTCCACGCGTCTTTCAATGCGACGGTGCGGTTGAAGACCGGCTTGCCCGGTTGCGAATCCTTATCGGCGCAGAAGTAGCCGAGGCGTTCGAACTGATACCGGCTCAGTGCCGGCACATCGGCCAGCGACGGTTCGAGCTTCGCGTCGGCAACCACTTCGAGCGACTTCGGATTCAGGTTCGCGGTGAACTCCTGTCCTTCTTCCACGTCGCCCGGATTCTCTTTCGAGAACAGCGTTTCGTAGAGCCGAACTTCGGCGTTGACCGCGTGCGCCGCGCTCACCCAGTGGATCGTCGATTTCACCTTGCGTCCGTCGGGCGTGTTGCCGCCTCGTGTGGCCGGGTCATACGTGCAATGCACTTCGACCACCTCGCCCTTGTCGTTCTTCACCACGCTGGTGCAGCGAACGAGATATCCGTAGCGCAACCGCACTTCGTTTCCCGGAAACAGCCTGTGGAACTTCGGCGGAGGCACTTCGCGGAAGTCGTCCTGCTCGATGTAGAGTTCGCGCGAGAACGGAATCTTGCGCGTGCCCGCGGCCGCGTCTTCCGGATTGTTGACGGCGTCCATCTCTTCGACCTGGCCCTCCGGATAATTGTCGATCACCACTTTCAGCGGGCGCAGTACGGCCATCACCCGGGCCGCGCTCTTGTTGAGGTCCTCGCGCAGGTAGTGTTCGAGCATCGCCAGTTCGATGATGCCGTTGGTCTTCGACGCGCCAATCGAGCGGCAGAAATTCCGCAGCGCCTCGGGCGTATAGCCGCGGCGGCGAATCCCGGCAATCGTCGGCATGCGCGGATCGTCCCACCCGCTCACGTATTTTTCGTTCACCAGTTGCAGCAGCTTGCGCTTGCTCAGCAGCGTGTACGTAAGGTTCAGGCGGTCGAACTCATACTGCTGCGACGGAAAAATGCCCAACTGCTCGATGAACCAGTTGTAGAGCGGACGGTGATCTTCAAACTCCAGCGTACACATCGAGTGCGTCACGTGCTCGATCGAGTCCGACTGCCCGTGCGCGTAATCGTACATCGGGTAGATGCACCACTTGTCGCCGGTGCGATGATGCTCGGCGTGCAATATGCGGTACATCACCGGATCGCGCATGTTCAGGTTCGGCGAGGCCATGTCGATCTTGGCGCGCAGCACGCGCGTGCCGTCCGCGAACTCGCCGGCCTTCATGCGCTCGAACAGATCGAGGTTCTCTTCAATCGAGCGATTCCGATACGGACTGTCTTTTCCCGGCTCGGTCAGCGTGCCGCGATACTGGCGAATCTCGTCCGCCGAGAGATCGTCCACGTAGGCCTTGCCGTCGCGGATCAACTTGAGCGCCCACTCGTAAAGCTGGCCGAAGTAGTCGGACGCGTAATACAGCCCTTCCCACTCGAAGCCCAGCCAGCGCACGTCCTCCATGATCGAATCGACGTACTCCTGCTCTTCCTTCTCGGGATTGGTGTCGTCAAAGCGCAGATTGGTCTTCCCGCCAAACTCGTCGGCCAGCCCAAAATCGAGGTGAATCGCCTTCGCGTGACCGATGTGCAGGTAGCCGTTCGGCTCCGGAGGAAAGCGCGTCTGAATCACGGCGTCTCCGTACTTCTTGGTGCGGAGGTCCTCGATCATAGCGTCGCGAATAAAATTCGATGGAGCGGGCGCAACGGCTGCGGCTGTCGTGTTCGTGTCTGACGTATTCATAATCAGATCTATTTTAGCAACAGGAAGAGGCTAACCACGGATTTCGCGGATTGGATGCTTCGGGGCTGGTCCCGTAGGGACCTTTCGAACTTAGCCCCGGACGGAAGTCCGGGGTAGGATGCCCGCGAAAGGTGGGAAGTGCCGTAGGCACGCCCGAAAGGCCATCTCGTGCCACGGACGTGAATCGCCCCCATTCTGGAAAATGACGTTTCGCGGCTGGTCGCGTAGGGACCCTCCGCAACTTCGGTCGCGTTCGGTCGTGCCTACGGCACTTTTCCGGATTTTGGAACACGACCCCCCGGACTTCCATCCACGGCCCAATTTCGCGCGATGATATCTCCGTCATGGCGCACACATATTCTTCCACCCACGTACATTGCGTGTTCTCAACGAAACAACGCACCGCACACATCAACACCGAAATGCAATCCAAACTCTGGCCGTACATCGGCGGAATCGCGCACAACCACGGCTTAATCGCTCGGGCGGTCGGAGGCACCGAAGATCATCTGCACGTGCTTCTGACCGTCCCACCGAGAATCGCCGTCGCCGAGGCGGTTCAAAAGATCAAAGCCGCCTCCTCAAAATGGATTCACGAAACGTGGCCGGACAAGAAGGCGTTCGCGTGGCAAGAAGGATACGGTGCATTCTCGGTCGGCATCTCGCACCTCGACGACACGATCTCCTACATACACGCTCAGGCCGAACACCACAAAAAGCGCGACTTCCAACAGGAGTTCCTGGCGTTCCTCAAGAAGCATGGCATCGACTACGATCCGAAATACGTATGGGGATAATCGACGGTTCGCATCGGTCCTGCAGAAATCGATTGTGGACGTTTCTCAAGGGCTGGATCCCGTAGGGACCTTTCGAACTTAGCCCCGGACGGAAGTCCGGGGTAAGCGTTGGTTTCCGCGCTAGTCCCGTAGGGACCTTTCGAACTTAGCCCCGGACGGAAGTCCGGGGTACGCATGCGCGAGATGGTCGGAAGTGCCGTAGGCACGCCCGAAAACGCATCTCGTGCCAAGGAAGTGAATGGGATTGCGCTCCCATCTCCGGAAGATGACGTTTCCGCGCTGGCCCCGTAGGGACCTTTCGAACTTCACATCTCGTCGCGGGCGTGCTGGTTTCCGCGCTGGTCCCGTAGGGACCTTTCGAACTTAGCCCCGGACGGAAGTCCGGGGTGAGCGTGGGGCGAGGCAACGGAAGTGCCGTAGGCACGCCCGAAAACGCATCTCGTGCCAAGGAAGTGAATGGGATTGCGCTCCCATCTCCGGAAGATGACGTTTCCGCGCTGGTCCCGTAGGGACCTTTCGAACTTAGCCCCGGACGGAAGTCCGGGGTAAGCGTGGGGCGAGTCAACGGAAGTGCCGAAAGGTGCCTCCGGCACCCACTTGGCCGACGTAGCCTCGCCACCCTGTTCCAAATCTAGAAATTTTCGACCGCTCATGTCAGCATTCGGCGATTCGGCTCTATGCTGGAAGCACTGGACTACCAGACTCCACCAAACCGGGGGGTGCGCTCTTTCACATCATCGAACTGATCGCTCCAAGGTCAGCAGGTATATCGAGGCGCTAAGTTGTCTGCTTTCAGCCACTTAGCCCGGCGCTCCCGGCATATCGAGGTCGTAACTGCTTTGTTTTAAGCTACTTACGAGATTGGAAGAGGGTAGGGGGAGCGCAGCCTTCCCGAAGGGAGGGTGCGCCGAAAGTGATCGCCTTATTGCCAGTCACTAGTCGGACTTAAATGCTTTGTTTTCAAAGCATCATCCGCCAGCAGCCAGACGGCTTTGTGGAGAGCGTTAACGCGCTGTTCGCGCAGTTCAGTGCACTGTATGCTTCGGGCTTGATGCCTTACCTGCTCGCTCCAGGTAGTCGAGAAATCCGCGCCCGTTTGCAGTCAGGTGGACCTCGCGCCCTACCCGTGCAACCAGGTCGCAGCTTTGCAGGAAGCGAAGCCAATCGTCAAATGTGGTGTCCTCGTAAAACTCTGGGTAGCGCGTCGAAAAGTGCGCGAAGAAATCGTACAGCACGGATAACGAGACCTCCGAACCGATGAGTCGCAGAGCCGGAGTCTGGGACTGCCAGACGATCACGTGATCAGGATCAAACGCGTCTGCAATACTCAGCCACAAGCAATTGTTGTGAGAACGCCTACGAGACTTCTCTTCTTCAGGATTCGGCCCTTGAAAGATAACCGCCACAGCCAGCCAGAAGAACCCTACAAGCACGGGTAAAAGGATGATAGCGAGCAGTTCAGACGTTGGACCGTCCAACATGTTTCTCGCTCCGCCGTCTTTGCCTCTTGCCGCGCGGTTTCCGGAAGAGGCGTTTAGGTTAGGTTGGTCTGCCTGGTGGTCGTTTCATCTCCTCACTTGGATGTCAGTGGCAAGAAATGGGGAATCCAAAACAATAACGGAATCCCTATTTGCTGGTGGCGATAATCTGAGGGTAGGTGGGCAGTTGCGACGCGTTCCATCCTCCTCCCAGGGCCTCAATCAGCAGCACACTCGACGTGAGCCGCCGGGTTAGGACGTCCACTGCCGTTCTCTCATCTTGCAGAGCGGCCGACTGCGCCGTGATGACCTGCAGATAAGTCGCTGTTCCCGCCTTGTATTGCTCCGTGGAAATCGCCAGGGAGTCCTCGGCAGCTTTCACCGCCTGCTCCACCTTAGCCGCCTCCTGTTGGAGGATACGCAATGCGGCCAGATTGTCTTCCACCTGCTGGAAGGCGGTTAGCACCGATTGCCGGTAACTGCCCACAGTGGCGTCGTATGCGGCTCGCTGCAGATCCACCTGGGCATGAAGCCGGCCACCGCTGAAAAGAGTCTGCGCCAGTTGAGGTCCAACGGACCAGAAGCGACTCGGCCAGGTTATCCAGTTTGTGATCGATGAGCTTTGAAATCCGCCACTCGCACTGAGCAGCACGGAAGGATAATAGGCTGCTATGGCGATCCCGATCTGCTCGTTTGCCGCCGCCACCTGGCGCTCGGCAGCAGCGATATCCGGCCTGCGTTCGAGCAGCATCGACGGAACGCCGACCGGAACCGGCGGCGGGGGTAATTTGAGCACCACGCGCGGAATTGTCACTTCCGCTGGTGGCTTGCCGATCAGGATCGCGATGGCGTGTTCGAACTGCGCGCGCTGGACGCCGAGATCAACCAACTGCGCTTGTGTGGTGTAGAGCTGAGTTTGCGCCTGCGCAACATCAGCGCCCGACGCAATTCCAAACTGGAAGCGATCTTGGGTCAGTTTCAGGTATTGCTGGTAAATGACAACCGTGCGCTCAAGCAGATCTTCGTCGCCATCCAATCCATGTAATTCAAAATAAAATTCCGCTAGTTCCGACTGGAACGTCAAGCGAGCGTTCTCGAGATCAGCGGCCGACGCTTGCGCCGTTGAGGCACTTCCTCGCACGCTTCGCCTGATGTTTCCCCAAACGTCAGCTTGATAAGAGACGTCAACCGGCAAGTTGTACTCGGTCCTCGTACCCGCAATGAAGTTGATTGACGTGCCCGTGGAGAGGTTAGGCGAAGTGCGAGATTCCGTGATCGCGGGCGAGGCGGTAATGTTTGGAAAGAAGCCGGAACGCGCGATCCTTACCGCATCTCTCGCCTCACGATACTGTGCCATCGCCACCAGAACGTTCTGGTTGGAGATGCTTACCTGTTCCTCAAGCGCGTTCAGCGCTGGATCGTTGTATATCTCCCACCACTTGCCGCGAGTTATTGCCTCGTTCGGTTGAGCCTGCTTCCATCCCTCCGGAGGAGTTTCCTTGAAAGTCGGCGTTACGGGAGCAGTAGGCCGGCGATAGTTCGGCCCGACCGCACAGCCGCCTAGCAGAAGCAACGCTCCAGCAAGCACAGCAAGATTCTGAAGTCTGGCGCGAGTTCTGCCGTTCACAATCGTCGTTTGTGCAACAGATACGTGCATACTCTCTCCATCACTAGGCATCGGACTCGATCGGTCCCGCTTCAGGTTGACGCCGCGCACGAGTTCGATTCCACCAATGCGCGAGGCGGTCGAAATACAGGTAAACCACCGGAGTCGTGTAGAGCGTCAACAACTGGCTCACAATCAGGCCGCCAATGATCGTGATTCCCAGCGGGCGGCGAAGCTCGGACCCGGTTCCGGTCCCGAGAGCAAGCGGCAAGGCCCCGAGCGCTGCGGCCATGGTCGTCATCAAGATCGGGCGGAAGCGGAGGAGGCATGCCTGAAAGATCGAATCCATCGAGCTTTTGCCTTCGTTTCGCTCGGCCGCCAGGGCGAAGTCCACCATCATGATTGCGTTCTTTTTAACGATGCCGATCAGCAGGATGATCCCGATCATGGCGATGATGCTGAGTTCGGTACGCGTGATCATCAACGCCAACAGTGCTCCGACGCCAGCCGAAGGCAACGTAGAGAGGATGGTGATCGGATGTACGTAGCTCTCGTAGAGCACGCCCAGCACGATGAATACCGCTGCCAAAGCAGTCGCAATCAACATCGGTTGACTGCCGAGCGATTGCTGATACGCCTCCGCGGTCCCGGTGAACGTAGTCTGGATGGTGTGCGGAAGTCCGACTTTTGCCGCAGCCTCATTGATTGCTTTTACGGCGGTGCCGAGCGCGACACCCGGCGCGAGGTTGAAAGAAACGGTGACCGATGGAAACAATCCTTGATGGTTCACAGCCAATGGTGCGGTCATCGGCGCGTAACTGGTCACGGCGCTTAGCGGAACCACGCCCCCGTTGGGTGCCGGCACATAAACCTCGCGCAGGGATTCCGGGCTTTGCCAGAATTGCGGCGCCGCCTCCATCACCACGTGATACTGGTTCAGCGACGTGTACATGGTCGAGACCTGGCGCTGCCCGAAATAGTCGTAAAGCGTGTTGTCGATCAATTGCGGAGAAATACCGAACCGGGCGGCGGTGACGCGATCTATCTGTAGCATCGACTGTAAGCCATTGTTTTGCTGATCGCTGCTCACATCGGTGAGAATCGGCACGTGACGCAGCGCATCGAGCATGCGCGGAGAATAGTTCGTCAGGTCCGCCAGGTTGTCTCCCTGCATGGTGAACTGGTATTGCGCGTTGCTCAGGCGTCCTCCAACGCGCACGTCCTGGGCTGCCTGCAAGTAGAGTGTTGCACCCGGAACCTTTGCGAGCTTCGGGCGCAACCGCGCGATGATATAGTCGGCGGTAATCTTGCGCTCACTAAGCGGTTTCAGACCAGTGAAGAGACGAGCGCTGTTCGTCGTTGTGCCGCCTCCTCCGCCGGTGAATCCGAGAACGTTGTCCACGGCCGGATCGGATTTGACGATGTCCACCATCTGCAGCAGTATCCGGTTCATCGCCTGGAATGAAGTGTCCTGGTCGGCTACGACCGAACCGATAATGCGGCCATTATCCTGCTGCGGGAAAAATCCTTTGGACACGTGGATGAAAAGATAGATGTTGAGCGCAATGGCGCCCAGCAGCACTGCCAGCGTAATTGCGGAATGACGGAGAGCAACAGACAGAGTTCGTCCATAGAACTCCACGATCCGGTTGAAAGCGCGCTCGCTCCACCAGAAGAATCGGCCGTGCGCTTCGTGAGTCCTCAGCAAATGTGCGCACATCATAGGGGTCGCAGTCAGGGAAACTACTAGAGAGATGAGAATGGCAATTGACATGGTGACCGCGAATTCACGGAATAGCCGGCCTACAATCCCGCCCATCAGCAGCAAGGGAATGAAGACTGCGATCAACGACACGCTGATGCTGAATACGGTAAACCCGATCTCCTTTGCGCCTGTCAGCGCCGCCTCGAACGGCGCCATGCCCTTTTCCAGATAGCGGGTGATGTTTTCGATCACAACAATGGCGTCGTCAACGACGAAGCCCGTTGAGATCGTGAGCGCCATCAGCGACAAATTATCCAGGCTATAGCCCAGCAGGTACATTGCGCCAAAAGTGCCAATCAGAGAGAGCGGGACGGCCACGCTGGGAATGAAGGACGTTCGCGCGCTCCTCAGGAAGACGAAGACGACCAGGATGACCAGCAGCACCGAGATCATCAGCGTGATCTCAATATCACGCACCGACGCCCGTATGGTGACCGTCTGGTCCAGGACGACTCTTGTATCGATGCCTTGCGGAATAGCGGCCCTCAGTTGCGGCAATGCGTTTCGAACGCGGTCCACCGTCTCGATAATGTTTGCGCCCGGCTGACGAAAGATAATGACCAGGATGGAAGGAACGCCGTTCGTATACCCTGCATTGCGGATGTCCTCCACTGAATCGATTGCCTGTCCCACGTCAGAAATATGAACGGCTGTCCCATCCCGGTACGCCACGACAAGCGGCTTGTAATCATCGGCCTTGAGTAACTGGCTGTTGGCGCCGATCTGCCACATCGTTTGACCATCCGAGAAACTCCCCGTGGGGTTGTTCGCATTCGTGCTGCTCAGGATGCTGCGTACCTGTTCAAGCCCGATCCCATACTTGTTCAGCGCTGTCGGATTCAGCTCAATGCGCACACCCGGCAGGGCGCTGCCTCCGACTATGACCTGGCCCACCCCGCTTATTTGCGACAGCTTTTGCGACATGATCGTGGAGGCTGCGTCATAGATCCGTCCCTTGGCGATGTGGTTCGAGGTCAGCGCCAGAATCAAGATCGGGAAATCGGCGGGATTCACCTTCCGGTACGTTGGATTATTGGGCAGATTGGCGGGCAGGTAGCCGCGTGCGGCATTAATGGCTGCTTGCACGTCGCGTGCGGCCGCGTTAATGTCGCGGCTCAAGTCGAATTGCAGCGTGATGCCGGTGACTCCAAGCGTGCTCGTGGAAGTCATCTCGGTGACCGCAGCAATGTGGCCGAATTGCCGCTCCAGCGGAGTTGCCACTGAAGACGCCATCGTCTCGGGGCTGGCTCCGGGCAAAGCTGCGGCTACGGAAATCGTGGGGAAATCAACCTGCGGCAGCGGTGATACCGGAAGCAGGCGGAAAGCGACCGCACCCGACAGCGCCAGCGCGACCATCAGCAGCGTGGTTGCAACCGGTCTCCGGATAAACGGTTCAGAGATGTTCATGGGTCACTTCTCGGGAACAAGCTCCGTGCTGGGCTCTTCGCGGCGTTTTCTTGAGAACCGCCGAGCCAGACGATCGAACCAGAGATAAATAACCGGGGTCGTATAGAGAGTCAGTAATTGGCTAACTATCAAACCTCCTACGATGGTGATGCCGAGAGGACGGCGCAGTTCTGACCCCGTCCCAGTTCCTAGCGCAAGCGGAAGGCCGCCTAGCAACGCGGCCATCGTGGTCATCATGATCGGACGGAAGCGCAACAAGCTAGCTTGATAGATTGCCTCCAGCGGCGGCTTGCCCTCCTTTCGCTCCGCTTCGAGCGCGAAATCGATCATCATGATGGCGTTCTTCTTCACGATGCCGATCAGCAAAACGATACCGATCAGGGCGATGACGCTGAAGTCGGTGCCAGTGATAAACAGCGCCAGCAGCGCGCCGACTCCCGCCGATGGCAGCGTTGAAAGAATCGTAACGGGGTGGATATAGCTTTCGTACAGAACTCCCAGCACGATATATACAGTCACCACCGCAGCCAGAATCAGCATCGGCTCATTAGCAAGCGAGGCCCGGAACGCTTCGGCGGAGCCCTGGAAGGCGCCCTGAATACTCGCCGGCATGCCAATCTCGTCCTTCACCCTGTTGACCGCGTTAACCGCATCGCCAAGCGATGCATTGGGTGCGAGGTTGAAGGACAGGGTCACCACCGGAAACTGGCCCTGGTGATTTACCGTGATGGGCGCGGTTGTGGTTTCAATCCGCGTAAAGTTGTTCAAAGGCACCTGGTTGCCGTTCGGGAAGGCTGCACTGGATTCGATCGGGCCTCCGCTGAAAGGTGCGCTCGGACTCGCAGTTGATGGACCACTCAAGGAGGGAGTCGAAATTGTAGGCGTGGGAGTACTCGATGGACCAGCAGGCCGCGCTGTCGCCGATCCACCCGCCACCACTCCTGCCGCCGACGTGGTTGGGGCACTCGACGGCGCGGTTCCCGAACGTATGAACAGATCGCGTAAGTCCAGCGGGTGTTCCTGGAAGCTCGGCTTCAACTCCAGCACGACATGATATTGGTTCAACTGGGTGAACATGGTCGAGATTTGGCGTTGACCATACGAGTCGTACAGCGTCTGGACAATCATCGACGGCGTGATGCCCAGGCGGGACGCCGTTTCGCGATCGAAGACCAGGTTTGCCTTGAGGCCCAGAGCCTGCTGGTCGCTGGCCACGTCGCGCAACTCGGGAAGTTGTTGCAGTTTGGCAAGCATCTTGGGCGCAAACTCGTTCAGCTCATCGGCGTTTGGGTCCTCAAGCGTGTATTGGAATTGCGTGCGGCTGACACGATCCTCAATTGTGATGTCCTGCACCGGCTGCATGTAGAGAGTGATCCCCGACACCTGTGCGAGTTCAGGTTGCAATCGGCGGATCACGTCACTTGCGCTGATTTTGCGTTCAGCGAGTGGCTTCAGGTTGATCAGAATGCGGCCGCTGTTTAGCGTCGTGTTTGTCCCATCAATGCCGATGAACGAAGACAGACTTTGCACCGCGGGGTCCTTCAGGATGACGCTCGCGAGCTGCTGCTGCAAGTTCGACATTCTTGGGAAAGAGACCGTCTCCGGCGCTTCAGAAATACCTTGTATGACGCCGGTATCCTGGATAGGAAAGAAGCCTTTGGGGATCAGAATGAAGAGCACCGCAGTGAGGACGAGCGTTCCAACCGCGACGAGCAGGGTCGTTGTCTGGAAGCGAAGGACCGTTTGCAGTGTTCTGCCATAGAACGCGATTACGGCATCAAAGGCGAGCTCCGATGCCCGGTAGATGCGCCCCTGCTTTTCTGGAGGATTGCGCTTCAGCAGCTTCGAGCACATCATCGGCGTCAGCGTTAGAGACACCACTGCCGAAACCAGGATCGTGACTGCCAAAGTCACCGCGAACTCGCGGAAGAGCCGCCCAACGATGTCACCCATAAACAGCAGCGGGATCAGCACGGCAATCAGAGAGATAGTGAGCGAAACAATCGTAAAGCCGATCTGCGCGGAGCCCTTGAGGGCGGCCTGGAGCGGCGGTTCGCCTTCCTCTATAAAGCGGCTGATGTTCTCGATCATCACGATTGCATCGTCAACAACGAAGCCAGTCGAGATCGTCAGCGCCATCAATGTGAGGTTGTTCAGACTGTACCCCAGCAGGTACATCACTCCAAAGGTTCCGACCAGCGACAGCGGAACGGCAACGCTGGGTATGACGGTTGCTGAAAGACTTCGCAAGAAAAGAAATATGACCATCACCACCAGTGCAATGGTCAACATCAGCGAGAATTGGACATCTGCAACCGAGGCGCGAATCGTGTTGGTCCGGTCGGTCAGGATGTGGACCTGCACGGAATTCGGCAGCGTGGTGGTGAGTACGGGCAGCAGCAGCTTGATGCGATCAACAACGGAAATAATGTTCGCGCCCGGTTGCCGCTGGATGTTCATGATCACCGCCGGGGTCTCGTTCATCCATGCGGCTTGGCGTACGTCCTCCGCGTCATCAATCACATCTGCAACGTCGCTGAGTTTGACGGGCGCACCGTTCCTGTACGCGATGACGACCTTAGCGTAATCGGCGCTCGACAACAGTTGGTCGTTCGCCCCGATCTGGTACGCCTGATGCGGACCATCGAAGTTTCCCTTCGCTTGGTTGACATTCGTAGCAATCACCGCATTGCGGACATCCTCCAGGTTCAGTCCGTAATATGCCAGCGGGGTTGGATTGGCTTGAATTCGAACCGCCGGCTTTTGGCCTCCGCTTATGCTGACCAGACCCACACCGGGCAGTTGAGAAATCTTTGGCGCGAGTCTGGTGTCGGCAAGGTCCTCGACCTTGGTTAGCGGGAGATCTCTCGACGTAAGCGCAAGGGTCAGAATCGGAGTGTCCGCGGGATTGATCTTGCTGTATATCGGCGGTGTAGGCAGATCGGCGGGCAGGTACGTTCCCGCGCTGTTAATTGACCGTTGCACCTCCTGCTCGGCAACGTCGATGCTCATGCTGAGAGTGAATTGCAGAGTGATGACCGAACTTCTTTCGGAGCTGATGGAGGTCATTTGCTGCAATCCGGGCATCTGTCCGAACTGCCGTTCCAGCGGAGCCGTGACCGAAGACGCCATTACCTCCGGACTTGCGCCGGGATAGAACGTGACCACCTGGATGGTCGGGTAGTCGACCTCGGGTAACGCGGACACCGGCAACTGCTTATAAGCGACACCACCAGCCAGCAGGATCGCAATCATGAGCAGAGTCGTGGCAACCGGTCGCAAAATAAATGTGCGGGACAGGTTCATGAACCGGACCTCGCGCTACCGGCGCCGCCGATTTGCGCATTGACCTTGCTTCCCTCTTGCAGTTTGTCGACTCCGGTAGTGACCACGACATCACTGGGAGAAAGGCCAGATACAATCTCCGACTCATCTGCGTCGCTGGTGCCTACGGTTACTGGGCGGATTGTTACCGTTTGGTCAGGCTTTACGAGGTACACGTACGTCGTTTGAGCGTTGCGCTGAATTGCCGTATTGGGCACCAGTGTTACATTGTGTTTTTCATTGACCAGCAAGCGGGCGTTAACGAACTGGTTGGGAAACAGCGCGTCGTCTTTATTGTTAAAAAGTGCCCTAAGCCTCAATGTGCCGGTTGTCTGATCGATCTGATTGTCGAGAGTCATCAGCGCACCCTCGGAAAGCTTGGTCTTCAGATCGCGGTTGTAAGCATCCACCGGCAAATGTTGCCCAGCTCGCACTCGTTCTAAAACGGGCGGGACCTGTTCTTCGGAGATGGTGAAAATTACGCTGATCGGCTCGATCTGAGTGATGACCAACAAGCCGTTGGTGTCGGTGGCATGGACGATGTTTCCCGGATCCACCAGGCGCAGGCCGACACGCCCGGTTATGGGAGAAGTGATGTTGCTATAGACGAGGTTCAACTTTGCGCTCGCGACTAGGCCCTGATCGGTTTTGACGGCACCCTCGTCCTGCAAGACAAGCGCCTTCTGCGTCGCCAGTGTCTGCTCGGCCACGGCGTTGCGTTTGATCAATTCCTGATAGCGGGTCAGGTCGACGCGCGCATTTTCGAGAGCTGCCTGATCCTTGATCAATTGCCCTTGTGCCTGAGTCAACTGCACTTCGAACGGCCGCGGATCGATCACCGCCAGCAGCTCGCCCTTGTGAACTGTCTGACCCTCCTTGTAGAGGACTTTCATCAATTGCCCGTCCACGCGTGTTCTGACGGTGACGGTATAAAGAGGTGTGACTGCTCCCAAGCCGGTAAGGTAGACGCCGATGTCTCCCTTGTGAGCCACCACCGCGGTGACTGGTGTAATGGCAGGCCCCCGCGCCTTAGCCTGGTTCGCTTGCGACGCGCGACTGTATCGAGCGGCGACGATCCAGACGACAATGCCCACCACCACCAGCGCGAGGGCGACCCATATCCAGCGCCGTCGCCGATGCTGTTGTTCGCTGCCGGGTTCCTGGGTGGGACTGCGGTTCTGTTCGGTGCTCGACGGTACGGTTTGCTGGTTCATGCGTTTCGAGAGAAGCTGCTGTCGAGGCGAGCGGCAATTAGGAGCATGTATCAACACCGCATTCAAAGCGGCCCGCACCTCGAAGGATTGTGGCGCGGGCGCACCGTAAGGATGATCGTGTCGAATGGCTGTTCGGGATTCTGCCTCTTACAGAGATGCATACAAGGCGAGGCGGGAATAGCTGCGCCTCGTAAAGAATTGTCACGGGGCCACGCCAGGAAAATAACGTGCCGTAGCGCCGGCGTCCCGCCCACGCCCGAAATCAAACTTGCCATGGAAATTAGTCTGCGCCTATTTTTCATCCCATGTGACGCACCGCAACGCGCACGAGTGCTTGTTCCAAATCTAGAAATTTTCGATTGCTCATGTCAGCATTCGGCTATTCGGCTCTATGCTGGAAGTACTGGATTACCAGACCCCAGAAATTGGGGAGGCGTTCTTTGACATCACTGGCCTGATCCCTGATAGCTCCGAGGGATATCGAGGCATTAAGTCGCATGTTTTCAGCCACTTAGTCTCGTACTTGGGCATATCGAGGTCGTAACTGCTTTGATTTGAGCTACTTACGAAATTCGAGAAGGGGGGTGCCGCACCCTTCCCGAAGGGAGGGTGCGCGAGAGGGTGCGCCGAAAGTAACTGACTGTTTACTGTCAGTCAGTAATAGCACCTAACTGCTTTGTTTTCAGATACAGATCAGTATTGAAGCGGGAGGGTAGGGCAATGCTATTGCAGCTTCGCTACCGCCTGCTCGATCCTCTCCAGCGTCTTCTCTTTGCCGAGCACTTCCAGCGTCTCGAACAGCGGAGGCGCGTTCTTCCTTCCGCAGACCGCAACGCGGATTGGCTGAAACATCTGTCCGGCCTTAAGGCCCAATTTTTGGGCGGCGGTGCGGAGCGTGTCGTTCAACGGATCGTGCCTGAACTCGGTGTTCGGCAGGATCTCAAGCGCCTTCGTCAGGGCTTTGAGCGCCATCGCGGCGTCTCCCTTTTGCGGGATCAACTCGGCCGCGTCATACGGCGGAAGCTGATCGACGAAGAAGAAGTCGGCGGCCGTCAGTACGTCGCGCAGCAACTTGATGCGCTCGCGGATGAGCGGCGTAATCTTCTGCATATGCTCGGGCGTGACCTGATATCCGGCTTCGCGCACGATCGGCAGCAGGCGGTCGCAAAGCTGCTCGACCGGCAGCGCGCGAAGGTGCTCGGCGTTGAGCCAAATAGCTTTCGGATCGAACGTTTCTTCGGGGTAGGCAAAGGGAGCGGAGGAAGGCAAACCGGGGCCCGCCGGACTGGAGTCCGGCGCTACGACGTCTTTGAAGTTCACGACGGCGTTGGAGCGGTTGATGCCTTCGAGTTTGAACGCGTCGGTCAACTCCTTAAGGGACAACTGTTCGCGATCGTCTTTGGGCGACCAGCCCAGCAGCGAGAGGAAATTGATGAACGCCTCGGGCAGGAATCCTGCGTCCCGATAGGTGGTCACGCTGACGACCGGTCCGTGACGGCGCTTGGAAAGTTTCGTTCCGTCAGGCGCGACCAGCAGCGGCAAATGCGCAAACTGCGGCGGCTCAAACCCTGCGGCCTCAAAGATCAGGATGTGCTTGTAGGTGTTCGACAGATGGTCCTGCCCGCGAATGATATGGCTGATGCGGAGGTCGGCATCGTCGGCGCACGACGCGAGATGATAGGTCGGCATGCCGTCCGAACGCAGCAGCGCGAAGTCCTCGATGTCGGCGGTGGACTTGGCGTTGTCGCCATAGACGCTGTCGGTGAAACGAATAATGCGCTCGCTCTCGCGCGGCACGCGGAAGCGTAGTGCGAACGGCTCACCAGCCGAGGCGCGCCTGTCGCTCTCTTCGCCCGACATATTACGCATCTCGGCGTTAAACAACCACGTGCCGTGCGCTCCGGATTGTTCGCTGTCTTCGGTGCGCGCGGGTGTGAAGTCGCGATACGCGAGTCCCTTCTGGAAGATCGCCTCGGCCATCTGGCGGTGCAGCGCCAGGCGCTCGGACTGCTTGTACTCCTCGTCCCAGCCGAGACCGAGCCACTTCAGTCCGTCGAAGATCGAGCTAACCGACGCCTCGGTGTTGCGCTCGACGTCGGTGTCGTCAAGGCGGAGAACCATCGTCCCGCCATTGTGGCGGGCATAAAGCCAGTTAAAGATGAATGTGCGGGCGCTCCCAACGTGCAAAAAGCCCGTGGGAGATGGTGCGAATCGGACACGTAGCATAAGTGAACAGTATAAATGCTTGAAGTTTTCGAGTTTCGAGTTTCTGGTTTCCGGTGAAGGGCTCGGAATGCACAAATTGTGATCACCGGCTTGAAACTTGAAACTTGAAACTCGCTTTAATGCACATCCGGACTCTGCCCAGGATTGCGGTGAACCTTCGTGCTCGGAGCTTTCACGATCTTCACGTCGAACTCGACGGGCAGCCGCTTCGGTGGGTAGCAGGCAGCGTTGTCACAGGCCTGATAGGTGAGCGTGCCGTGGACGCGATAGGTCCCGTAACTCGCGCTGCTCATGGCCCGGACCATGCCCGTAATGGCGACGTCGCCGCTGTAAACGTTGATCTTCTCGTTGGGCGAGAAGGCGAAAGCCACGTCTTGTCCCTGCGGGTACTCGACCCTGCCAATGACAAGGTCGCTCGGCGGGTCGAGCTTGAGCGAAGTCGGAATCAGGTACTCATCCTTGGGCTGGTTGGAATTGACGTGGAAACCGCGCCCGACGCGAAAATCCAACTCGAAGTTGGCCGACTTTCCCCGCTGCACCGATACCGGCGGCACCGGAGCCACGGTAACGGACGGCGACTTGGTGCCGGGAGCGTCCTGCGTAAAAGCAGTGATCGAAACCAGAAGCGCAGCGAGAGCAGCAATATGACATAGCTTGGACATGAGTGTTTCTCAACTGCATTGTACTCGGGGATTGATTCAGTGACTCACTGAATCAATGATTCACTGGTCCACTTCACCGTTGCGCGACCGGTCCGCCCTGGGCCAGCGCCGTCCTGATGTTGGACTCGATCTCGCGGTGGCTGCGCAGTCCCTCGAGGCGGTCCACGATCTTGCCGTCGCGGCCAATGTAGAACGTCGTAGGCAGGCCCTCGACACCGCCATAAGCCGTGCCCACCTCGTCGGTCCCATGCAGCACGGGATAGTTGATGCCCATCTCCTGCGCGAACTTGGAGATGTCCTGCTCGCTGGCGTCGTCCATGGCCACGCTGACCACGGCCAGGCCGTCAGGCCCGTACTGCTTCTGAAGTTCAACGAACCAGGGGATCTCGACTTTGCAGGGCGGGCACCATGTCGCCCAGAAATTCAGCAGCACCGCCTTGCCTTTGTAGTCGGACAACTTAACGGACTTGCCCGTTGAGACGTCCTTGAGTTCGAAGTCGGGGGCGTCCTTGCCCTTCACGCTGCCGAACAAGCCAGCGCTCGTGCCGCCGGCCGTTGTGCCGTTCTTGCGCGCGCCATGAAGGGCGATAAAAATCATGCCTGCAAGCGCAACGGCCATGAGGCCGATCACGATCCAGTTGCGATTGCCGGATGGCGGCGGCGCCAACGGTTGTTGTTCGACCTGGGAAGGTTCACTGGCCTGCCCGTTCTCGTTCAGTTCATTCATGCGTGCACCACATTCATTAGACGCGCTCCACCTATTGAGCGAACCTGTTTAAGAAAGAGAGATAACCGGAGAGGCGCGAGAAGCCGTTGCTAAACAGAAAAAGACTGCCGATTGCAATCAGCAGAACGCCACTAGCCACTTCGACGGCATGAAGATGTGCGCGGAAGCGGCTATAGAACGAAAGAAACCGCTCAATCAGTAAGCTCGACAGAAGAAATGGAATGCCTAATCCAAGAGCGTAAACGGCCAGCAAAAACATTCCCTTCCAAACCGTGTCCTCAGCCCCGGCCAGACCGTATATAGCGCCGAGGATTGGACCTGTACAGGGCATCCATCCGAAAGCAAATGCAAAACCTATCGCAAAAGCACCGAGCGGAGAGCTTCCACCCTTTATCTGATGAAGACGCTTATCCGCGTAGAGTGCTCTGATTTTCAGCGCACCGGTCAAATGCAACCCGAAGATGATGATGATCGCGCCAGCCGCATATCGCAGCGGCGTACGATATTGCATTGCAAGGTTTCCGACCGTAGTCGCGACAGCACCGAGACTTACAAACACAACGGTAAATCCCATTACGAACATGACCGAACTGATGAGCACCCGGCGCAGAAGACGGACATCGGCGCTTTGAAGCCCTTCAATGCTCGTGCCGGAAATCAGAGAAACATAACCTGGGACCATGGGGAGAACGCAGGGGGAAAGAAAAGAGAGAATCCCTGCCGTAAAGGCGGCGGCGATGCTTGGAACGCTTGACATTAGTTTCTATTGTAAGGGATTCAGGCACTCGGGGCACCTGACCTCCCATTGAAAAAGATGCAGCGCAAAGCGGAATGTTACAGAATGAGTGAAAAGACCATCTATTTCTGAGCATCAGCATTCTTCGCGTCACACTTCCCGAGTTCTTCAACGAGAAGCACCGATCGGCGAGTTCGCGAATAGGTTGATAACAGTGTTACTGAGGTCACTTTTCGAACGTTGCTGGACGTCATCGGAAGTGGAATTATTTTCCGATGCAGAAAGTAGAACCAGCTACTTTCGTGCAGTATTTATGCTTATATGAGCAAGGGAATGGTAGCAATGTGGACACATACGTGGACACGCACATGGTTGCCTGCTGATGAACAGCATTTCACTTCCGAATGACCCGTCATCTGCTCGGAGTCGGTAAACACTTGCAAGCTACAGCGGCTTGGCGTGCCTAGTTCCGAATGGGCGACAGCTATGCCGGAGGTGCAACCTATTCGACGCGTATGTCGATGAAGTACGGCTGGCCATTGCGGTGCCGATACGCCAACCAAAGCTTTGTGCCTACTCCGAAGGAGATTTCGAAAGCGCCCTTTCTTCCCTGGCTCAGCACATGGCATTGGTCGACATTGTCAGCATCAATCTCAGTGCGTCTGAGAAAGGCGAGTACGGACGGGGTAGCAAGATCTGCTGCCGCCCGCGACTTCGCTCGGCTTGCCGCCAGTAGTCGATCCGCCCATTCGATTTGCGGTTGTAGGAAGCGGTGACCAAGGTCCTGTACCCCTATAGGAGTGACCCGGAGGACCCAGATGCCGCGGGGTTCAGCGCAACACCCAAAAGAAGAGAAAGAGCGAGTCGTCTCTTTTGTCAGATTTCGAGCAACGTTCTTCCTTTCTGAAAACGACAGTTAGTGAGGAATTGGTAGTGGCGGAACTATTGGCTGCGCGGCACTAAAGGAATATGACCTTCAATAGATAAATGCGCGCCGAGGAGAAGATTGATAATCCTTGCCCTGTCAGATACCCACAACCTCCACCGCGCCATCACTGTTCCGATGGAGGGCGACCTCCTCATACACGCGGGCGATTTTTCGTTCTTCTTTGAAGATATGCCCGCCATTCGCGATTTCAACGCGTGGCTGGGCGAACTGCGTTTCCGGCACAAGATTGTGGTGCCGGGTAACCATGAGCGGATCATGTACGAGCGCCCAGAATTGCGCCGCCACATTACGAATGCACCGTTGCTCATTAACGAGTCCGTGACCGTGGAAGGCGTGAAGCTCTGGGGCTCTCCGGTCACCTGCGACGATGAAGCATTCGGGTGCTCAACCGCCGATGAACGGCGAGCGCTCTACGAGTCCATACCGGAGGGCACGGATATTGTCATTACCCACGGTCCGCCTTATGGCGTGTGCGACGAAGAGTTTCGGGCCAAAGGTACCCACCGGGGCTGCCCGGAGCTACTCGCCGCCATTCAGAGGGTAAAACCACAAGTTCACATTTTCGGCCACGTCCACGCCAGCCGAGGCGCAAAGCGCATCGGTGAAACGACCTTCATTAACGCGGCAATGCTTGGATGGTCTGGCGACCTGGAGAACAAACCAATTTCGTTTGAATTCCCGCTGGGAAGATAGGAAGTCGGATTCAGATGAGGCATGGGACAAAGGTGCGGCAATCGACGACATTTACCCCTTCGAATGCAGTTTTGAATCCGACACAAGAGCTCCGCTTTGGACTTTCGTCCGTAGGTCGATGAAGATCGATACAGACAGTTTCTATGACGATGGTCAAGGCTAGACCAGGTTGTTTCGTCGCCACCCACAATTTCCTGACTGAAGCGTGAGCGCAGGTGTTTACCAAGCAGGTTCGTACTCACGCTTGTGTGCGCACGAATGCCTTGATCGTAGCGAGCAAATTTTCACCTCGCCTCTGAAGCGGTCTAATCGTATACGGCCCCACGTCGGCCGGGACAATGAATGTTTCAGCATAGTGAACTTCGAATGGGTCGAATGCTCCAACGGGACTCTCGACGATTGCGGTGCTGCCTTCCACGAGGTTCAATACGTTCACGCCGCCATTTGTGTTGTGCGGCACCCGATTTGTGAACCAGTGTCGGCGTGTTTCAATGAATTCGAGTTGATGCAGTCCTGTGTGTTCTTCAGTCCACCCATTTCCCGCTGCAACACGTGATATTTGATTAACCAAATGCTGCTGAACCCACTTCGTGGTCCGGTTCCACTGAATGTTGGCTCTGCCGTGTTCCAAATGAATCGGTCGAGGGCGTCCATCCAGCCCTAAGCGTCCCCAATCCCACAGCTTGAACGTGAAAATGTATGGAGTCGCACTGATCTCCAGTACCATGCCATTCCGTCCGGAACAATGAATCGTGCCGGCAGGAATCAAGAAATGATCATGTTTCTTAGCGGGCCAGCGATTTACGTATGCGTGCGCGTCGAACGTGCTGCCACCCTGAGCACGCTGCAAATCGGTAATCATTTGGTCCGGATCGATATCGTGGCGCAGACCGAGATATACGCATGCGTCAGGCCCAGCATCGAGCATGTAATAGCTCTCGTCCTGCGTATATGACACCCCGAACCTCTCCTGGATGTACTCAGTCAGCGGATGCACCTGCAGGGACAGATTTCCGCCGTCCATGGTGTCCAGAAAATCGAAGCGAATTGGGAACTCAGTCCCAAACTGCGCGTGCACAGCATCACCCAGCAACTCTCTAGGGTGGGCGAAGACCAGATTCAGACTTGGGATCTCGACCCGAACATCACCAAAGCCGAGCAGAAGGCTGTTTTCCTCGGGAACGCAATCGAAGCACCACGCGTGGTTGGGTTGGTCCTTCGGCAGCCCGCAGACGTTCTCCATCCAATGCCCACCCCAAGGCCCTGGGTCGAAGTAGGGGACCACGCGAAAGGGCCGTCGGGTGCAAGTAAATAAAGCTTTCCGATGCGCATCACCCGTAATCAGTTTTGGAGTATTCCGATCGTTGGTGTCGAGGAGAAAGTCGTGTTCCGGTAATAGGCGCTTCTTGAGTCGGTCTGCCGCGCGCCAGTCTACGAAAAACGCTCGTTTGTATTTGCTAGACGGGCTGGCATTAGGATTGCTCGCCCCAAGATTTGCAATCTGGTTGCGTCGATACCGCTGCTGAATCTCCCATCGAGCCATATCGGCGTAGATAAGAACATCGTAGTCAGATATAAGAGATGCTGCTGTTCCCACCACAACAACGAGGCCATGTTGTTGCGTTTCAATCGACCGGCGAGCCTGGGCGACCTTGTGACTGTCAAGGAAGTCATCAAGCGTGAGCTCGTTCATGCGGCCGAACACAGGATCATCTCCCAGGTAGTGTTCGATCGCGGGAGCGAGAGCGTCTTCTGACCGGAAGCACTGGGCTGCATCAATGACGAGTGAAGGCCGCAGCAGAGGAACTAGATCTCTAAGCAGATCCTCGACAAAAACACCGGGATAACAGTCAATGCAAATTACAGCGCGCTCGGTGCGCAGTGACTCTTTTAGAGTGGATGCGATCGCATGCCATCCCAAGGCACAATCCGTGGAACGTGAACTCACGGATACGAAAGGATACTTATCGTACATCTTATGTCGTTTCGCCTCGATTGATATTGTGTAGCAGCGGTGCCGCAGCCAGCAGAGCGGCGTCGTTGCCGAGTTGTGCGGGTCTTACCTGGACTTTACCCCACGGTGTCCAAGCATGCTCCTCAACGTACGACTGGATGAAAGGAAGTATCGCCTCTGCGCTGCGCATGACCCCGCCACCGTAAACCACTATTTCTGGGTCAAATGCGTGAATGGCTGCCACTGTATTTACCGCCCAAACTTGAAGGCAGCGATCGCGAACAGCTTTTGCGACAGAATCTTCATTCTTTGCATGTCGAAACAATGCTTCGAAGTTGATCTGCTCTTCCCTCGCGAGAGCACTCTCGGCGAACTTAGGCCATTCCCTGCAGATAAGCGGAAGAGACCAACTGGCGGCTTCCGCTTCTGCACACCCGATTGCTCCACAGGTGCATTGCCGTCCGGACAGCAGCACCGGAGAGTGCCCGCCAAGGCAGCCCGCTTGGTAATGCTTGCCATGCAGAAGTCGTCCACCCAACATTGCAGCTCCGCCTATGCCGGTACCGAGGGTAAACATCACAACATCACTGAATCCCGATGCGGCGCCGGCATACCATTCGCCCAACAGTGCCATCCGCGCGTCATTTTCGATTCGGATCGGCAGGTTGAACTCGCGTCGAGACCACGCAACGAGGTCGAGTTGGGGCGCGTCATCGTATTTCTTATTCGTCGACACGATGCGGTTTTCTGCCGTGTTGACAAGCCCGCAGAAGCTGAGAGCGACGCCGCTACACTGGCCGAGCGAGGCGTCCGCGCTATTGAGCAGCTTTTTGAGAGTGTCGGCCAACATTGAGAGGATGGAACCAAGGCCCTGCAGGCGATCCGTTGCAACCGTCTCGCTTGCAACGATCGTGCGGTTGTTCACCAGGGCGCAATTTGCGTGGGTTCCTCCGAGATCGACTGCTAGTGCGAACATTTGGTGCCCTCGAATGGCGAATATGCAGCCAATGGCGCTGGCTCAGGTTGACGGAAACTACGAAACAACTGTTTCGGCTCTGGCAACGTCATTGGGGATACCTTTACACCAAAGGTTCTGAATCTGCTCTGATATGGAGTGACCGTGTCAAGTGCCCTGATGGGTAATTGTTTTTCTAGTTGTTGAAGTTATTCGAGGGCAGGGCGCGCAGCGGTCGGGGCAGCTTGTGCGACGGTTGATCAGTCTGATATTCGCGGGTCGGAACCGCATAATCGTGATCCGTCGGGAGCTGCCTCGGACTAGTAGCGCGAGTTCGGCCTGAGCCTGTCGCATAGAGCGGCCGAGGATTCTCCTTGATCGTGCACGCCTCGACCGCTGCTCGCTCTGTCCTCGAAGTTCCATTCCTGGTTTTGTTTTTCCCTTATTGGAAGCTTTTGCTTTTGGTTTTGTTCTTGGTTTTGTTTTTGCTTATGCCGTCATCGCCTTCCGCTGACCGCAAAGCGCCTCCGTCCTGGTGCCGATGGCCCAGATGAAGCCCAACAACTCGCGCCCGACCGCCGTGACGATTTTCCTTTGGTCTTTGCCGGCCGCCGTGAGCTTCTGATATTTCTTGTGCAATCGGTGCTGCGCTTTCCAGGCGATCTCTTTCACTTCTTCGCTGACGCCTCTCTGCCGTTGCCGCAAGCCCGGGCCGATGCCGGGGCGAAGTCGATACGACCAAGCGGCCTCGATCACCACGCGTCGCAGATGGGCGTTGCCGGTTTTGGTGATGGCTCCGCGCCGCACCCGCTCGCCACTGGAGTCCTCGCCGGGAACCGCGCCGCTGTAGGCCATCAGTTGCCGTGCAGTCTGGAAACGCGAGATCGTGCCCAACTCGCTGACCAGGGTCACCGCCGTGATCTTCGCTACCCCACGCAACGCTTGCAGCGCTTGGACGACCTCCTGCATCCATGCCGGAGCCAGTTTCACGGCTTCCTCGATGGCCTGCTCCAGCCGCAGCACACGCTCGTTCATGTGCTCGACTTCGTGCAGATAGTCCAGCATCGTGAACTCCTGCGCCGGTTGCGGGAAATGCACCTGCTTGACCCAGGCCATGTGCTTCTGCGTCCATGCCTTCCCGCCCTCGGGGAATCGTTTGCCTTGGCGCAACAGAAACTTGCTCAACCGGTGCCGCGCCCGCAACTGATCCTGCTTGGCCGCC
Organism: uncultured Acidobacteriota bacterium; assembly: GCA_963777415.1. GTDB lineage: Bacteria > Acidobacteriota > Terriglobia > Terriglobales > Acidobacteriaceae > JAEZPW01. Next base: position 519,447 of record CAVZQL010000001.1, on the reverse strand, counting down.
TCCCGTGCCCGCACCAGATCGCGCAAGGCCTCGTGCGCTTCGTCGGGAACCCAAACCGCCGTGAGGTCGCCGTTGCGATGCAAACGCGCCAGCTTCGCCGCATCCCTCCGGTCCGTCTTCACCCGGTCTCCGGCTTTCACCGGAATCAGCGTCGGCGCTACTACGTCGCACTTTACTCCCAGCGCCGTCAGTTGCCAGTACAGCACGTACCCGGTGGGACCTGCCTCATAACAGGCCCGCAACTGATCGGCCGGACCCAGTTTCTTCACCAGTTTGCGAACCGCCTCTTCCCGGTTGGGAATCGTCCCCCACGACCGAACCTCGCCATCCGCCTCCGCTATCGCGACCGCAATCGTCTCCGCATGGACATCCAGCCCTACAAATCGTATCTTCTTCACGACCGGTTCCTTTCCGCTTGTGGCTCTGCGTTGTTGGTTACACCAACTCACAGCGTAACCCACGTCAGCGCATCGGAATCGGTCACTCCATTCTGACTAGTGATTTGCCTCTTGTTTCGGGCAAGGCAAGGACGAACCCACACGTGAGCGCTGAGCTAGCGGCGTATAGGAGAAATGCCCCGGATGGCCCCAATGCCCGGACTATCGTCAGGAAAGAATTGGTTACCAGGATGCATCCGGCCCATAGGGATGCGGTTGCAATCGACATTGCGCGGCCACGAACGGCTGTCGGAAACAACTCTGCCACGTATACCCACGTTCCGGGACCAAGACCAATCGCAAATGCCGCGACATAAAAGATCGTAGAACCAAGAACAATCGGGAAGCTAGGGACAGCTCTATGAAACGCGGTCGCCAGCGCAGCAAGTGCGATCGTCATGCCCAGTGCCGATCCGAGCAGAAGCTGCCTACGGCCGATTCGGTCAATGATGACGAGTGCCGCGAGCGTGAATACGAGATTCGCCACGCCAATCAGGACGTTCGCGCCGATGGCAGCGCTGTTCGACCCAGCTCCGCTGTGCTCTTGGAATAGAATCGCTCCGTAGTAAAGGACGGTGTTGATTCCGGTGATTTGTTGCAACACGGCTAAGGTGACGGCGAGAACGAGAGGCTTACGAAGTTGCCGGAACAGGATGCGAGCTCCGGTTACCTCCTGCTGCACAGCGACTGCAATTTCAGCGACCGACGCTTCTGCGTAAGCCTCACCCCCAATCGCCCGCAGGATCGAACGCGCCTGGCTTGTGCGCCCTCGCTCAATCAACCATCGCGGACTTTCAGGGATGCCGATCAGCCCGACAATAAAGAGGAATGCGGGGAGCGCGGCAGAGGCGAACATCCAGCGCCAACTCGCTTGCCCTAGCGGGACTTTACTGCGAACAGGGCAAGGACACTTGTAAGTAGGCTTGGGTGAAGGAGTTAGCTTGCGGATGCGGTATTACCCACGTTGGGTACTACCGAAGCTGATCGAGGCCGAGTTCTTGAACGAGGCGTTGTTGCGTCAGTGACTGTTTGGAAAGAACCGTGGCCACTCGATTGGGACCCTTATTGCCTTGGGGCGGATACAGCAAAGTGTATTTCTGGATCTGACGCAACTCGTCGAGTAACTGTTCGGTCGACAGACCGGGCCATGCCGCTTGTGCCTGTCGCTTCACATACTGCAACAGCGAAATTCCCAGCATGCAGTAAAAGGCATGGACGCGGATCCTTTGATCCGTCCAGTGATGCATCGGTCCCCAGCCCAGCCAGTCGCCATCCTTGAGTCCACGAAAGACCTGCTCGATGTGTTGCTGACCGGAATAGCCGGTGATCACCTGTTCGGCCGTCCAGTCGAAATGGTTGGTGAGCAAGACAGTGCGTCCAAGGCGATGAGCTAGGAGGTTCTCCAGAGCCTGGTGATCAAAGTCGAACTGAAGATGCCAGCGGCCGTCGCGCTGCTCCAGTTGATAGCGAACCAGTTCATCGACAAACTGCGGAGCCAACCAGCGGGCGATCTTGTTGCGCAGCCCCTGCTCGGTGTAAGACGCACCCGGCTTGGCTAATTCCCGGGTTAATTTGCGCATGGACTGCAGGGCTCGGCTCAAGCTGGTGGTCAGGCTGTGGAGTTGCTCGCCGGCAAACGGGGCCGAGTACTTCAGCACGCACCAGTACTCTTTCCCGTGTACCACCATCTTCTCCGCTGCCGCTGAGACGCCTGGTTCCTCGCTGCTCAGCGGCGCCAGCTCATGACTGGCGCGTGCCCGCAGCTCCAGCGGTGCCTGGTTCCAAGGCAGCGCCGAGATCCACCCGACACCCGCCTTTTCCAACTCCAAGGTGTTGGCCAGAGCCGCCGATCCTTTGTCCAGCACCAGCGTAACTGTGTCGGGTGCCATCTGGTTGCGCTCGAGCAGGGTCACGATGCGGGTCAAGGCCTCAGGAAATTCCTCCGCATCCGCCATATTCCCGCGATACAGGTGATGGCCAAGGCTGAGACCGTTCTCTCCATCCAGCACATAGCTCAACCCCACTTGGCGCAAGTTATGCCGCCCCTGCTTGTTGTGCCCCCGCTGCGCCAAACGATTGCGCTCGTTATTGCTGGCGATGTAAGTGTAGAAGTTGGTGGTGTCGTAGGCCAGCAGTCGCCGGCTGACTAACTGCTGCTCCTTCCATAGCCCGAACAGCCGCATCTGCGCCTCCTCCAGTTCATCGCGCTGTCCGGAGGGCAGCACCTCGCCAGTGCGAATCTTGTCGAAGCAATCCCAGAAGGCTTGCCAGCTAAATCGCTCCGGAGCCAAGCCCCAGAGCGAAGCCAAAATGCTTTGCTGATACCAGCCCGCCACTTCGGTCTTAGGGCCCGGCTGGCAGATGCGATGGATCGCAGCCGCCAAGAGATAGTGAGCGGTCGAGGGGCCCGAGCGTGGCTTGGGAAACAGGGATTCCAGAAGCGCGAAGACACCTGACTTTTCCGCCGCCAACCACAGGGCGCCGGGCAAACCAAACTCGACGGAGGTGGCCGAGAGTGGGACCGGGGCAGTGGCATCCTTCACCAAGCTGGCGACGCGTTCGGCGGTGCCGAGGTAGGTCTGATTGACGATGCGGGGCTTGCCATCGACGCGGGCGCTCTCGACGACATAGTAGTAGACGGTGTTGGCTTTCTTCTTCTTGATGAGCGATGCCATACAGGGTAATACATACATCCAACAGGTATTACTTGTCAAGCGCCAATAGCATTATTAATCTGATTATTTTACTTATCTATTGGGTAATACAGAACAAGGCACGCAGAAACAAACGCAAGTACTTACGGTGCAGCTACTTAGTTGGAGCCAACAAGACCCGAAATCAAGTTTCACAGTAAAGTCCCGCTAGACCGGATAACGCCCAGTTGACGCAGTACGCCACAAGGATTCCCAGGACGATCGCGAACTGATTCAAAGAAACGAGCCGACCGCGACTTGCAGGCGGCGCTACCTCCGCTAAATACAATGGTGCAAGCATTGAGGCCAGGCCAATTCCAAGTCCGCCGATGAACCGGGCCACGAGAAAGGCCTGAATCGTTGGAGGAACTGCGCTCGCAAGTGCTGATACAAAAAACAGGAAGCCACTGACGAGCAGCAACCGTTTGCGCCCAAAGCGGTCACTCAGCGCGCCCGCAGCTGACGAACCGACCAGACATCCCCACAAAAGGCTGCTCGCGGCCGACTCGGTCAGTCCTGTCGAGAGATGAAAGTGAGCCCGGAGAAATACGAGCGCGCCATTAATTACGGCTGTGTCAAAGCCAAACAGCAGGCCAGCGGCGGCTGCCACCAGTGTCGTCCTATACAGAAATGAGCTGGAGTGGCCATTTGGGAGTTGCGCCGAGGTCGGCGACACTGAAGGTATTTGAGCGTTCGTCATCGGCTGACAACCATTCATGGCGATCATCCAATATGGTTTGAGGTGCCGGAATTCGATCATTATAATGACGCTTTGCCTTTATAGCAATCACGATGTATGATGCATTCGCGAAGTTCGCGGAGGAACGCTCAAATTGAATGATTCGATTTTGGTCGATTGGCCTACCGGCAAGATTTCTGGAGAGGATGTAGAGAGTTCGATCGCGTTGCTTGGCGACCTGGGTGGGATCTTTGCTGATCGTGATTGCTGGAAGAACATGCCTTCGAACACGGTCGTTTACCAAGTCCAATACTGGCGGCCCGTTCCGGACGGCACTCCCGGCGGCCTTTTCTGGGGGAACTCGACTATCCAGCCTGGACGGGTCGGCGACGAATACTTCATGACCAAGGGGCATTTTCACCGCCGGCGCGATTGCGCCGAATATTACGCCACGATTCGTGGTGAAGGGTGCTTGCTTCTTATGGACGAGCAGCGAAAGACCATTGTTCAGCCAATGGCGCCTGGAACAGTGCACTACATACCCGGATTCACCGCCCATCGCGTTGCGAACACCGGGACTGTTCCTCTTGTATTTGGCGCCTGTTGGCCAAGCGATGCCGGTCACGACTACGGCACCATCGTCGATCTTGGTTTTAGTGCCAGGTTAGTCGAGCGAAACGGCACGCCGACATTGATTTCTAGCGATATCGGGCGGTCGGAGTAGAAGGGATCTGTGTAAATGACTTTCGATCCAGGATTCAACATCTCGCTATTCGGTCAGGAACTGCGGTTTCAGTATGGAAATGGAGTCTTCGGTCCGACCACGGAGTATCGCCGTCTACAGGATATCCGGGCAAGCCTCTCGAATCCGGATTGCAACGGACCCGAACCGGTGTACGGCATCGCCATGGATATTGGACGCGACCAGGATCGTGCCGATCTTGCGAGCCGCATGCTGCTGTACGGAGCCGTCGTTTATGCTGCTGGCAGACTGGGAAATGAACCCGTGCGTAGTCAGGGCCACGTGCATAAATCCGCCGCTCACAGCGGGTGGTCGCCTCCGGAGCTGTACGAAATCTGGGAGGGACGAGCAATCGTCTACGCACAGGAGTTCGCGACAGACGATCCGGGCCGGTGCATTGCCGTCTATGCCGAACAGGGAGACATAGTCGTTGTTCCGCCAGGATGGGCACACGGAACCATCAATGACGATCCAAACAGCCGGATGGCGTTTGGCGCGTGGTGCGATCGTCAATATGGATTCATCTACGACGATGTTCGCGCACATGAAGGCCTTGCACACTTTCCATTGCTTGCAGGAGACGAGATCGTCTGGACCAATAATCCACGGTACAACAAGAGCTCACTCTCGATCCGACGTGCGCGGCAGTATCCGGAGCTGGGACTGCGGCCCGGTGTTCCGATCTATACGCAGTATTGTCAGAACCCGGCATCGGTTGAGTGGGTCGCGAGTCCGGCGGTCTTCGCAAACTTGTGGCCTACGTTCGAGCCCTAACCTGACGTTCTTTGTCTTCGGGGAGGAGAGGTAATGAGATCAGGAATACGGAATTGCTTTCGTGTGTTAGCGTTGCTTGCGTTCGCCGCTGCGGGTTTCGGCACCGCCCAAGGGCAGCGCGTAACAGTCTCGCTGAACGGAACGTGGCAAATTCAGGATAGTGTCTCTGGCGACGAAATGCCCACGAAATTTGAACACACCGTTCCTGTGCCTGGCCTGGCGCACTCAGCGGTGCCCGCATTTGCTGAAGTCGATCGCTTTCAAAGCCGTGAGTTGCTTTCGAATTTAGTACGACGAGGGCAGTTCTCGGCTTCTGACTACGAGAAACTGGGTGACAGTCATGGTCTGTCTCTTCAGCAGCGAAACTACTTCTGGTACAGCCGTAGTTTTCGCGCACCCAAAAAGCGAGGCATCGCTGTCATCAAGGTCAGCAAAGCACAGTTCGGCATCGTAGTCTTCCTCAATGGACAAAAACTAGGCGAGCATTATCCCTGCTTCACGGCAGCATACTTCGATGCTACTAAGGCTATTCGCTGGGATCAGGAGAATCGGCTTGTCATCCGCGTAGGCGCGCATCCCAACGTACTACCGAAAAACGTATCTCAAGGCACCGACTTTGAAAAGAATCTGTGGACCCCAGGCATTTACGACGATGTTGATCTCTATGCGATGGACGGGCCGGTTATCGATAGCGTGCAAACCGCAGCGCGGATCGACCGATCCGAAGTCCTCGTCGAGACTGTGCTGCGTAATCAGAGCTCGCACACGGTAACAGCAAAGTTGCAGCAGGAGGTCCGTGAACGCAAGAGTCACGAGCTTGCGGGATCTGTGTTGCCTCAGACAATTGTGTTGGGCCCCGATGAGGTCAAAAGAATTCAGCAAGTCATCCACATACGAAATCAGCACTTGTGGACGCCGGAAGATCCATTTCTTTACGACCTGCACACACGCACAGCAGGTGATTCAGTCAGTACGCGCTTCGGCATGCGCGATTTCCACTTTGACACGGTGACGCAGCGAGCATATCTGAACGGCCATCCGTATTTTTTGCGGGGATCTAACATTACCCTCCATCGCTTTTTCGAAGATCCGGATTCAGGCACGCTGCCTTGGGACGAGGCTTGGCTTCACAAATTGCTGGTTGAAATCCCCAAGCAGATGCATTGGAACGCCTTTCGCTTCTGTATCGGACCTGTGCCTGATCGTTGGCTTCAGATTGCCGATGAATCGGGACTGCTGATCGAAAATGAATATATGGTTTGGGTCGGGCACCCGAGTTGGCGGGGGCTCTACAGAAGCCACTACGACTCGAACGAGATGATTGGCGAATTTAGTGAATGGGTGAGGGACAATTGGAATCATCCTAGTGTTGCAACCTGGGACGCAAACAATGAGTCCTGGGCTCCGGAATTTGGGGAACAAATCATTCCGGCTGTGCGAAACCTCGATTTATCTAAGAGGCCTTGGGAGAACGGCTTCAACGCTCCAGTCGATGCCAACGATCCAGTGCAGGATCATCCATACCTGTTCGCCGATACTGCGCTTTCCGGAAAGTGGCACTTCCGAATGACCGACTTGCAATCTATGCTCGGTCTCACCAAGGACGGCACCACCGCCAAGACGGCACATGCCATGATCCTGAACGAATACGGCTGGCTGTGGCTCAACCGGGATGGATCGCCTACGCTGCTCACAGACAAACTCTACCCGATGCTGCTAGGTCCTGATTCCACGAAAGAGCAGCGCTTCAAGATGCAAGCGTACCTGCTTGCCGGTGAAACTGAATTCTGGCGGGCATATCGACGCTATGCTGGGGTCCTACAGTTCGTATACCTGGCCACATGTGGTCCAACCGCGTTCACTTGCGATAATTTTCAGGACGTAAAGACGCTTACACTCGAACCCCATTATGCCGATTACATGGCTCAGGCGTTCAAGCCAGTGGGCGTTTATCTGAATTTCTGGCAGCCGGAACTCACGACTAATCAGACTCAGGAATTCACGATCTTGATGGTCAACGATGCATCCGAAGAGCAACATGGTACATTGCGCGTTTCGTTTGTCCGAGAGGGGAGCAGTACTGAAGAGAACGGGGTGGAGGTGCCGTTCGAAATCACCCCGCTGGGTGCCCAAAGCTATAATGTTACGGTTCAGGCCCCTTCCGAGCCCGGTAATTACACGATTAGGGCTGCTGCGATCCCGACGAAAAATCTTAGTGACGCTACGGTCAGCCGTCGCTGGGTGACGCTGAAGGTGCCATCGGCCGCGACTAGCAGCAATAGGGCACTGCAATGATTCGTTTTGCCCGCTTATGCGGCGGCCATGGAGCGTATGTCCGAGAAGAACGGTAAACAGCAGTCGCGTATTGGCGCGATTTTGCATGCGCTACGTCAGGCAGGCGAAATCACTGTCGAGGACCTGTGCAGGGACCTGGATGTCTCAGTTGCTACAATTCGTCGCGATCTCAACATCCTTGAGGGTCGGGGGTTGCTCCGCCGCAAACACGGTGGCGCGGTACCCATTGAGCCTTTGTTTTATGAACCCTTCAAGCTTGACCGGTCTTTCCAGGAGCAAATCGGCAGTTTTGCGGAAGAGAAGCGGCGAATAGCTCAGGCTGCAGCAGATCTTGTCCAGAACGGCGAAGTCATTGCTCTGACTGCAGGCACAACCACGACTGAGACCGTCCGCGCCCTTGCGCCCAATCGGCATGTCACGGTCGTCACCAACACCGTCAACATGGCAATGGAGTTGTCCAAACGCAAGGACATCCACGTCTATGTAACCGGCGGTCACTTGCGCGGAGATTGGTTCTCGCTTGTTGGCCCCGGTGCGATCGAAAACATGAGACGTGTGTTTGTAAACACGCTCTTTATCGGTGTCAATGGCATTGATGCACAGAATGGGCTCACCTGCTTCAATCCCGACGAGGCGGAGATTAATCGAGCGATGGTGCATCAGGCGAAGCGCAAGATCGTGGTAACCGATCACAGCAAGTTCGGCGTCGTCGCAAGCTGGCAAATCTGCGCGCTCACCGAGGTGGACACGATCATAACTGACGTCGGCGCAACAGACGAGATGCTACTTCCGTTCAGGCAGCACAGCATCGACATTCGCAAAGTCTAGTAGAAAAGGAAGTCTCCCGGATGTGCCGGAAGAGGCAGTGGGAGTTTTAAGCGGAAGGCAAAACCCGCCACACTGACGGTTCTTAAGGGAGATGGCGCTTTTTGTACTTGACCCGCGCCGTGGAGCGAAGGTAAGTTGTCTAATCCAATGTAATCGCTTTCATGAGTGGAAGTTGTCAATCTAATGTAATCGATTGCATGCGCTGGGTTAGTAAAGGCAGGGGTTAGTAAACCCTATAGCTGTACCCCAGCAGCGTTGATCGCCGTGATGGAGGAGGCTACAAAGCTCATCACCAGTGGTGCCGGACTGAGCGTTGGACTGATCATGGACAAGGAATCTGGACTGTCTCGTCGAGGTTTTCTGGGTACTTTCGGGTTGGGCGCTGCGGGCGCTGCGCTTTACTCACAGGTTCCTGAAAGTGCTGCCGCTATGGCGATTGGTTCCCAACAATCCGTTGGTAAGCCTCATGGATCACCGGTCAGCAAGCCGAATTTGATCTTGTTCTTACCGGACGAATTGCGGGCCGACGCCCTGGCTTGTTATGGGAATCCTGTATGCCGCACTCCGAATCTGGATCACCTGGCGGCGACAGGTGTGCGCTTCAACAACTGCCATGTTCAGTTCCCCGTATGCGGTGCTTCTCGGTGCTGCTTATTGACTGGATGGCCGACAAGCGTTCGCGGCCACCGGAGCCTGTATTACTTCCTGCGGCCATACGAACCGAATCTGTTTAGATATCTCAAACAAGACGGCTATGACGTCTTCTGGTATGGCAAGAACGACGCCTTGGCCTCCGAATCATTTTGCGACAGCGTGACTGAATGGAACTACTATCGTCAGAACGCCAAAGTTAGCCTAAGCCGCGAGCCGGGTAATCCGTGGCCGGTCAACGATCCAATGCATTACTCGTTCCTGTACGAAGCGTGCGGAGACCGGCGCCGTACGGGCGATTACCGAAACGTGCTGGCTGCAATTCGCATCCTCGAACAAAAAGAGCGGGATCGGCCATTCTGTATTTTTCTGCCTCTCACATTTCCCCATCCGCCTTATTCAGCCCCAGACGGCTTTCATGGCATGTACGACCCCGGCGCGATTCCGGCGCTGCGGCCTACGGGTCTGCCGAAGCGTCCGGCCTATCACGAGGAAATTCGTCGAGCGTACAACATCTCATCTCTTTCAGAGGATGTATTCAGAAAGATCCATTCTGTATACCTGGGAATGGTGAGTTATACCGATTGGATGCTCGGCGAACTGCTCGAAGCCGTGGAGCGGACTGGCCGAAGTAAAGACACTGCGATATTCGCGTTCAGCGATCACGGTGAATATGCCGGTGATTACGGTCTCGTCGAAAAATGGACAGGTGGACTGGAGGATGCACTGACCCACGTTCCGTTGATCGCGCGCGTGCCGGGCGGTGCGACGGGTCACATCGTGAACGAAATGAACGAGCAGTTCGACGTGATGGCCACATGTCTCGAACTTGCAGGGGTTAAAGCGCGACATACGCACTTCAGCAGAAGCCTGGTGCCACAGCTTAGAGGTGAAGCCGGCGACCCCGGTCGGGCAGTGTTTGCGGAGGCCGGCTACAACACCTACGAACCCCAGTGTTTTGCGCTGCCGCAGGCACCGGGTGAGATCTACTATCCGAAAGCAAAACTGGAAACTGACCTCCCCGCGACTGTCTCGCGTGCATCGATGGTCCGGACACGGGAGCACAAGCTGGTTCTGCGGCCGCAAGGCCAGAGCGAGTTGTATTCCTACAAGAACGATCCGAGAGAACTGAACAATCTCTATGATCAGGCGAGTTTCGCAGCGGTCCAACACGATCTCGAGCGAAGGCTGGCCGCCTGGTATGTACAATCCACCGGAATTGCTCCTTGGGACAAAGATCCGCGAGGCGCACCACAATTTATGCCGACCCCTGCGCTTTCGGTCAAGCCATCGCAACGCGATTTTTTCGATAAAGGGTGATGTTAAGGAGGCGGACCGGAGATTACCGGTTCGTTCTTATTGCAACCGGAGCATGTCAAAGGCATGTCATCCGCAACTCAGGAAGCCCGAAATGGAGAACCAAGCCATGGATCTAGCAGGCTGTACGGAAAAATTCTCAAGATCGCGAAGGCGGCCTTTCAAGGGGCTGGCGGTTTGCTTCGCGCTAGCCTGTATAGGCCTCGGCGTATCAGCAGAAGCTGCGTCAGCTCAAACTCAGCCCACTAAACTCGAGGGAATTCATAAGATCCGGCATGTGATCATCATCATGCAGGAGAATCGATCGTTTGACGAATACTTCGGCACTTTTCCAGGGGCCGATGGCTTGCCCATGAAAAATGGTGCTTTCACCGTCTGCAATCCCGATCCGCGCAGCGGCAAGTGCATGAGCCCCTATCACGACATGAATGACGCGAATGGCGGAGGCCCTCATCAAGCTGCCGCCAGCCTTGCTGATATCGATAACGGCAAGATGGACAACTTCGTCATCGAAGCGGAAACGGGAGACAAAGGCTGCCCAAACCACGCGGATCCCGTATGCACGAATTCGGTTGAACCGGACGTAATGGGATACCACGATGACCGCGAAATCCCTAACTATTGGGCGTACGCGCGCAACTTCGTGCTTCAGGATCACATGTTCGAGCCTGTGTCGTCCTGGAGCTTACCTTCGCATCTCTATGAGGTGTCCGCCTGGTCCGCATTTTGTACAAAACACGATGATCCCATGAGCTGCACGAACGAAGCAGATGAACCGGGTCTGCCTCCGGACTTCAGAGGCGGCTTTGGCCCTCCAGGGACAAAAGGCGGGGACCGGAACGGCCCACCGGGCACAAAGCCGATCTATGCGTGGACAGATATTACATACCTATTACATAAGCATGGTGTGAGTTGGAATTATTTCGTGTTTGAGAGTTCGAACTCACATTGCGACGAGGGCGTCGGACCGTGCCCGGAAGAAGACTTCGATGATATGACTGAGGGCTGGTGGAACCCGCTTGTATTCTTTGACACCGTGAAAGCCAACGGCCAGCTCGAGAACATCAAGCCGATTGACCAGTTCTACAAACAAGCCCGCGAAGGCACATTACCCGCTGTGTCGTGGATATCTCCTTCGATGCATGTGAGCGAGCACCCCCCAGCTTTGGTTAGCGATGGGCAGAGCTATGTCACTGGTCTAATCAACGCCGTGATGCAGGGGTCGGACTGGAAGGACTGCGCCATCTTCCTGGCGTGGGACGATTGGGGAGGTTTCTACGACCACATGGTTCCTCCAGTTGCAGATAAAAACGGCTACGGAATACGAGTGCCGGCGCTCGTCATTTCGCCGTATGCCAAGGCTCATTTCGTTGACCATCAAAATCTCAGCTTCGACGCCTATCTCAAATTCATTGAGGACGATTTCTTGGGAGGATCACGGCTGAATCCAAAGACCGACGGTCGACCAGATCCGCGACCCACGGTCCGCGAGGATTCTCCAATTCTAGGTGATTTGAGGAATGATTTCGATTTTACCCAGGAGCCACGCGCACCAATGATACTCCCTGAACATCCGGCTACGGATATTGTTCCTTCCAAAGCACAAAACAAAGGAAAACCGACAGCAGGGCGTCATATTTCCAGTAACAGGTAACTTCTAAAGTGACTAACCTGAGAGATTCATAAAAAGGAAAATGCGGGAACTCAGTTGTGCTACAAACGTGGTGTCTAGTCAGCGTTTCAAGCAGCAACCGAGTCTCCCGCGTGATTGGACGATAACACGACACAGTGTTTGCGAATGTCCGATGCGTACATCGACTGTTTGGTCATGCGCTGAAACCAAACTTGACCATTAAGAGCAAGAACAATTATGAGCAGGGATCACGACGTGCATAGTTCACGTAGCGCCCGGTGCAGCTATTTGGCTGCAATAGGATCGGCGCTGGCGCGCAAACCGTCATGGTCAAGGAGCAATACATGAAAAGACGCGAGTTTCTTAAGCATTCAGGCTCATTGATAGCAGTCGGAGCACTACCAGGAGTATCTTTCGCCTCCAAAGCTCCCGAATCGCCGAAGAGGCTCAATCTGCTCTTCATCACAGTCGATGACATGAATGGCTCGCTGCCCGGCTTCATGGGGGGAAAGTATAATCTGACACCTAACCTCGATGCCTTGGCTGCGCGCTCACATCGGTTCGTCAACAACCGGACAACGGCTCCAATCTGTCAGCCCTCCCGCGAAGCGATGATGACGGGCCGAGTGCCGCATCGAAGCGGCGCGCTGGGATTCACCCCGGTCAACGAAGGCGTTCCCACACTGACAACCATCCTGCAGGCGCAGAATTACTACACGGCGGCGGTTCACAAGACTGAACACATGCAACCTCCTTCATGTTTCCCATGGGATAAGAGTGTGGTAGGCAGGGACCGAAATCCGCCTGAGTACACCCATGCGGTGACGGAAGAGATTTTGAAGGCGCGAAAAGCCAATCGCCCGTTCTTTATCAACTGCAACTTAAACGACCCACACCGTCCGTTTTACGGCAGCCCCCAAGCCGAAGAGATGGACCACCATCAGAGTGGCTCGTACAAAATTCCGCGCGAGTTGAGCGCGAACGATGTCGAGGTCCCGTCATTCCTGGAGGATCTCCCCGACGTTCGCAAAGAGTTCGCACAGTACTGCAACAGCGTGCAGCGAATGGATAGCACTATCGGGAAGGTTCTCGATGTGCTCGATGCGACGCACGAATCCGAGAATACGGTTGTCTTGTTCAGCTCCGATCATGGCATGCCTTTCCCATTCGCCAAGGCGACAGTCTACGACAACGGAACACGAACTCCAGTGCTGCTTTCGTGTCCCAAAACAGGGAGTCCCCGCACCTTCAAACAGATGACATGCAACATCGACATCCTTCCGACAATCCTCGACCTACTTGGCGTTCCTGTTCCTGAAGGGGTCGATGGATATTCGTGGATGCCTCTGATTCAAGGCAGGCAGTATAAGGAACGCGAGTTTGTCATCACGCACGTTAACAGTGTGATTTCTGGAGCGAACTTTCCGATGCGAGCGATACAAGATAGCCGATATTCGCTTGTTTTCACTTCCTGGTCGGACGGCCATACGAAACTCAAAGTCGAATCCATGAGTGGCCTTACTTATCCAGCAATGGTTCACGCAGCAAAGAGCGACGCTCGAATTGCCGCACGTGTAAAGCAGTACGTTGTTGGAACAACATGGGGATTCTACGATCTTGTCGCCGACCCAGGACAGCGAACGAATCTCTTCGATGCCCCTGAATATCGAGAGCGCATCAAGAAGATGCAACAACAGCTCCTGGCATATATGACCGAGACGAGTGATCCACAGTTGGATAACTTGAAAGCGGTTTTAGCTGGCGGAAAGGCAATAGTGCAGCAACCGGCGGTCTTAAGAACAGGACCACAGTAATCCGCTTGTAGCTCAGATGCTGAGCAGTACAAGAAAATCTTCACGCGAGTACGGAGATGGACACCTCCTCCAACTCCGCATCTCGAATAAAGTTGTAAAGCTGGGGCTTATTTTATGGGTGATGTTTTTGCCAACTCCTCCTCGCTGGCTGCATCGGCGGGCGGCAAGCGTCCCAACATCCTTTTCTTTCTCGGAGAAGGGATGCGCGCAGATGAAATGAGCGCGGCGGGAAATCCGATCATTGAGACGCCGCATTTTGACCGCACACGCGAACCGACCCTGCAGTGTGCGCAACTGACGAGGGATCGCGCCGCGTGCGCCATCGACCTGGCTTCGGCTCTTGCCTATGAGCGGGGCGCACTTCGCCGTTAGAGCGCAGCCAGAAAGCATTGCGAGATGGCGATTCTTTTTGCTTGACGCGCGTCATTTCATCGCTACAACATAGTCATACGCAAAATGTAAGCGATTTCATTACAGTGGCACAAGGTTACGCTTGCGATCCAACGCCAGCAAATCGCTGACGGAGATCGGACGGTGACGCGGCTGAAGGCTCTTGACATCGGAAATGTGGCTGAGAGTACGGGCGGATGTGCAGTGTTATTCGCTTTCAAACGATAAAGCTGTCGCATGTCGCACCAGCATGAATTGTTAAGCAGTAAAGGGGAGCGCAGGCCCTACCGTGCGCCGGAAGGGCTGTGCACAAAGGAGTCCCGTGACGACGAACAAGAAGGGCTATACAAGGTTCAGGAAATCGATACCAGGTGCCTCAAGGCTGGCAGTCCGGGCTGTGTTAGCATCCGCTCTGCTATGCGTGCTCTTTCTGGATTGCGCAAAAGGTCAAACTCCAGGAGATTCAAGATCACAATCGACAGAAGTGACGACCTTCACAGTGACGAAGCGACTGGTTACCCTGGACGTGGTTGTTACAGACAAAAAGGGTAATGTCGTAAATGACCTAAACAGGGACGAGTTTGAGGTTCTCGAAGATAATACCCCGGAGAAGATCGAGAGCTTCGAGCCACCATCCGTGCATCGCATGCCGGCCGGGGCAGGGACAGAGACAGGAGCAGGGACGGCCCTGGTCGTGAAATCGTCGGCCGACCTTCCGAACGCGGGAGACGCACCGGTTACGATCCTGGTGCTGGACGAACTTAATACGCAATTTGAAGACTCGGCGTACGCCAGGTCGGCCATTCGCCGGTATTTGAGCACCCAACCTGAGGTACTGACCCAGCCGACGATTTTGCTCGTAGTGAATGGCGAAAAGTTCGGCGTAATCCACGATTACACTCAGGATCGAAATGCCCTGCTTCTGGCAGTGAAGAACCACTTTCCTTCCCTTCCCATTGCGAAGATGAGAGGGCGCTCGACTGGCCTGGAGTCGGTTGCCGTCTCGCTAAGTGCGCTCATGCAGATTGCTCAAGCATCGGGAGGCACTCATGGGCGAAAGAACGTGATCTGGGTTGGATCGGGTTTTCCGTCCTTGACCGTTCCGGAGTTCCCGGACCCGAAGGTCGATGCGATTAACGAAGCAATCAAGAAAACGACCCAGAAGCTGCTCCAGTCGCGCGTGACCCTATACATCATCGATCCGACGCCTATGAGTACGGGGGTGGTCGATTTCAGTGACGCTGACATCGTGACGCCTGACATGCTAGAAAGCGCCACGGAAGAAAATGGCAGCGACATGTTTCCGGGAGACATACAATTTGCGACATTCGCTCCCTCGACCGGAGGCAGCATCTTCAGTTTGCGAAACGACGTGGATCGTGAGCTCGCGACCAGCATCAACAACGGGGCAAGCTACTACACGCTCTCATACTCACCCACCAACAAGTCAGAGGACGCGGCGGAGTATCGCAAGATCCGCGTCGCAGTCAAAAGGCCAGGGCTCATTGCTACCACCCGGACCGGTTATTATCCCGAGACGAGCATCGATGCGGGAGGGGTAATCAAGCCGCCCACGATGCACGAACTGGCGTTCGATCTGACGAGCGCGGGCCTCAGTTCGATGCTGTATAACACCCTGAAAGTGAGCGCGGAGCGAAGCAAAGACGAGAACTATGTTCTGCACGTTGATTCTCATGGGCTGTTTTGGCGCCACGCGGCGAACGGGAAATATGTGGCTGAAGTTACCCTGATGCAGGTTTGTTTTTCTGCGAAAAACAAGGTCATCTACCACAAGCCGTTTGAGCTGTACTCGGCCAGCCTAAGTGATCCTTCCCATGAGCCGGGCAATCAGCAGGCTACGTTCCGCGTAGCCGCTACGGTTCCGCCCGGCACTGCCCACATGCGTTTTGTGATTCGTGATGCTGCTACGGGCAAAATCGGCACGACGGATATAGTGCGTCCGTAATGCTATTGGCTTGCCGGGACTGTAATGAACGTGCCGGCGCATTATGTTTAAGAGGGTAAATGTGTCTCATATCGAACAAGGCTTGGGTCCGTCGCGACGCGATTTCATAAAGACCATGGCTGTAGGAACGGCAGCGTTTGCAGTGCCGGGAGTTTCCAGTTCCTTCCCTCTGGCGGCTTCTGCCGACACAAAACGGCCCAACATCCTTTTCTTTCTCGGAGAAGGGATGCGCGCAGATGAAATGAGCGCGGCGGGAAATCCGATCATTGAGACGCCGCATTTTGACCGCATCCTGCGCGAAGGCATGAATTTCAAGAATGCTTTTGTAGTGAATGCGCTCTGTTTGCCGGCGCGCGCGACGGCCATGACCGGGATGTACTCGCACTCTACCGGCTGTATCGACAATCGCGATCGCAGGATTCCAGCGAATGTTCCGGTCCTCTCGGATTTGTTGCGGCAGGCCGGCTACGAAGTTGCATTCGTCGGCAAGTCGCATGTGGGAGGAGCCCTGCGCGACCACTACTGGGACTACTACTTCGGATTCAATGGACAGTCGACCTACTATCATCCCACTCTTGCCGAAGGAATTGCGGGAAAATTCGGTCCCGACCAAGTGTACGAAGGCTATGTTGACGACATCATGACCGACCATGCGGTGAAATGGCTTTCCGGGAAGCACGACAAGCCGTTCTGCCTGTTTTTCTGGCCCTACGCGCCGCATTCTGCCTTTTACCGTCCGCGCAACCTGCTCGACCTCTACAACGGAGTGAATATACCGAAGCCGACGACGTTCGACGACGATCTCAAGGGTTATCCCGGGAAGCCGAAGGCGTTCGTCAACGCGGAAAACAAGATCGGCACAACCGAGGTAGGGAAGGACACGCCACGGTCCTTGGAAGAGTTGGTGAAGGACCACTATGCCGGCGTCGTCTCGACCGACATCAATCTAGGCCGCCTGATGGACGTGCTGGAGAAACAAGGCTCGATGGACGACACGGCCATCATCGTCAGCTCCGACCACGGCTTCTTTCTCGGCGAGTGGCGCCTCTATGACAAGCGGTTTATGCACGAACCGTCGATTCGCGTGCCGTTGACGGTTCGGTATCCCAAGATGATCAAGGCGGGAGCGAAGACGGACAAGATGGCGCTGAACGTGGACCTGGTGCCGACCATTCTCGAACTGGCGGGAGTGGCGATCCCGGCCACTGTGGAGGGCAAGAGCCTGGTGCCGTTCCTACAGGGTAAGCAGCCGGCGGATTGGCGTAAAGACTGGCTCTACGAGTACTACGAGTATCCCGAGTGGGAACACGTAGCGCCACACCGTGGAATCCGCACCGAGCGTTACAAGCTGATTCACTACTATCTGGAACCGGAAGAGTTCGAGCTTTACGACCTTCAGAATGACCCCGAGGAACGGAACAATTTGTACTCGAACCCGCAATACGCGTCTTTAGTGAGACAATTGCGCCCGCGTTTGGAAGAGTTGAGGAAGGAAACGGGAGATACCGGGAACTACGATGTGAACGAGGCGTACATTGACGCTGCTCCAAAAAACAGCGTGGTGGTCCGGTCTCCAAAGCGCGCCCAAGGCAAATAAGTTAATCTCTGCAATGCGACCCGATGTTTCAGTTACGGCGCGAAGCTGTTGGCTCCCCGCCCAACGATTTAGTCCTCGCACTATTTATTCTTGTTTTGAGTATCCTTCGCACTCCCGGGATCATTCGTGCCAAAGAAACTTAAGTTCCAGGTATCCATCCATTTGATAACGGGATCGCCCTTGTCGAACTGAACAGGTAGCCAGATGTACTCACTGTTGCCGATGTTGGCGGGATTCCAGCGATCGGCCACAAAGATGAACTGGTCCTGTTGGCCGGGAACCGGCAGAACGAACGCCGACTGACCATCGAACGTGGTGTCCGACTTCTTCCCGCGCATCGGGTCCCCAAGGTTCTTCCATGGTCCGAAAATCGACTTCGATACGTGTAAGCTTGCCTCATTGGGTTTCCAGCCCGTGCAGTTGCTTGTGATCAGGTAATAGAGGCCCTTGCTTTTGAACATCGCTGGGGCCTCGCGGTGTTCGCTGAAGATCATTTCGTCATGCGTGGTCACGGATAGGTAGTCGTCCGTAAGCTGCACGACACGCATGTCCAAGTTCCTGCGAGAAGAATAAATCAGGAAAGCACGGCCATCGTCATCCTGGTAAACCGTCATGTCGCGCGACATGTTCCCATTCGGGCGAAAGCTGGTGATGAAACGATACGGTCCGGTCACCCTATCGCTGACGGCGACGGCAGCGCGAGCGGCGCTGTATCCCTGACCCTCCAATTCGAGATGGATCCACATCACATATTTGCCGGTCTTCTCATTGAAGAGAACTTTCGGGCGCTCCATCACACAACCGCGGGCGATATCCGATGCGGCATTTCTTTCATCGACGCTGAGCGCCATTCCCTCTTTCTTCCAGTTGTAGAGATCGCGTGATGAGTAGACCGAGACGCCGTCCGATTTCTGCCTGTCACGTTTCTCCCCGAACCAGTAGTAAGTATCCTTGACCAGCAGTATCGCTCCCCCGTGAGCGTTGATGTGCTTGCCATCGGAGTCGACCCATGGCGCGCCAGGACGAAACTCCCCATTCTTCGTCCTTGCCACACATACAGTGGAAAAAGCGGCGACAAGCAGAATCAGTACAGGCCTGAGCCTTCGACTACGATGCATTGGACCTCCGGCAGCGACGAACTATGGTTTGTAACCGCAGTGTAATCGTTTACACACCACGTGTCGAGAACTCTTTCAAGCAGCTCCGCCCTGCAACGCACTGCCTGGAATCGCTTGCAATATTGATGTAATCGATTACACTTCCGCTAACGAATACCGAGCGCGTGATCACGGACCGAACTAGGCAACGTCGGCAATGGCCTGCTCTTGTGCCCCAAGCCTCGGAAATTCCAGTGGAAAAGGAAAGGAACGATGTTAATGAAAGCCTGTGGGCGATATCTCAACTTTTCGTTGGCGCTCAACTGGAAAACTTTTCGAAATTACCATGGCGCTTTGAATCGCGGCAAACAAATGCTGTTCATCGGCGTTCTGTGCTTCGTTTGCTTTGGGGCGGCTTTGCCCGGCTATTCGCAAAACCGGCAGGAGATTCGAGGCCAGCACGTCACCTCGAACGACAAAACCATTTTTCTGAGCGGAGCCAACTATATTCCGTCCACCAACTGGTACTTTACGCTGGAGAACTGGAATCCCGAATCCGTCGAACGGGACATGGCGGCGCTGCACAAGCTTGGCATCACCAGCATTCGATTTCCCCCGCTGTGGGTACTGCTTCAGCCCGAAATCGACACTGTGAATCAGGCGGAACTCACTCACCTCAACCAATTCCTGACGATCGCCCATCGGAATGGGATCGGCGTGCAAGTGGAATTTCTAACCGGAGGAATCTGCGGGGCCGTATTTTTGCCCAAGTGGGCTGATGGCGACATTTTTAATGACCCCAAAATCATCGAGGGTGAGCGGCGATTGGTCTACGAGATTGCCCACAGTGTCAAAGATAACCCCGGGCTTTTGGGCTATGACTTTGGCAATGAGGTCGATTATCTGAGACGGATGATGCACCTGAATCCGACCCAGGAGCAGATACGTCAATGGATGGCAACAATCTACCAGGCAGCACACAATGCGGATCCGCGTCATCCGGTGACGACCGGATTGGGCACGATTCATGGAAATGGCGAGCCCTTCAACATCTGGGATTCGGCGGAAGCCTCGGATTATATGACGCTGCACTCCTATGCCTTCTTTGACGGCACGATCAAACACGACCCCTGGATCGGGCAGCGAACTCTGTACGACATGAACTATGGGATTGCCTACGCGGCGATGACGGGTAAGCCCGTATTAGTTCAGGAGAATGGCTTCTCCGAAGGTTGGATTGGTTCGAAAGACGAGATTGCAAAGTGTCTCCGCTTGTCGCTGATGAGCGCATGGGCTCAAGGAGCAACAGGCTATTTCTGGTGGGGATCGCACGACAACGACACAAATTATCGTAATGGGGTAGCTGCCTAAGTACAGTACACTCTACAGGTAGTGGTTCCAGATCGTCCATCTCCGGAAATTTACCCGCCCTATCCAGGCACTTGGCAGGAGTTTTGTTCCTGGTTTGCCGATGAATCGTCCTGCGCGGCGTATCTGGAGCACTTGCGCTGGCCGAGCGGGGTTTGCTGTCCGAAATGCGAAAGCGCAACGGGTTGGCGAACCGCTGATGGGCGATGGGCATGCTCGGAATGCGGTCGTAAAGTATCCGTCACGGCGGGAACGATCTTTGACCGCAGCCGCATCCCTCTCCAAGAATGGTTTGCCGCGGCATGGTACATGACCAACCAAAAGCATGGAGTGAGCGCGCTGGGGTTACAGCGGTTGCTGGGGCTGGGAAGCTACCAAACGGCATGGACCATCTTGCGGAAGTTGCGTACGGCCATGGTGCGGCCGGGGCGGGATCGTCTGCACGGTTCGGTTGAGGTCGATGAAACGTATGTGGGCGGGATCGAGCACGGCGTTCGCGGACGGGGCACAGACCGTAAGTTCATTGTAGCCATTGCCATCGAAGTCTTGTCGCCAAAGGGTTTTGGCCGCGTGCGCCTGAATCGCGTCGACGACGTCTCAGGCGACAGCCTCATTCCTTTCGTCTGCGCTGCGGTGGAGGCCGGGTCGGAGGTGCATACCGACGGGTGGAACGGATACAACGGCCTTTCCGGGAAGGGATACAGCCATCACCGCACCAACGTCTCTCAAAGTGGAGATCCGGCGCACGTTTCCATGCCGGGCGTGCATACCGTTGCTTCACTGCTCAAGCGTTGGTTGCTCGGTACCCACCAGGGATCAGTTACAACCGAGCATCTGGACGCCTATCTTGGCGAATTTGCTTTTCGCTTCAATCGCCGCCACTCTCGCCAGCGAGGACTGCTCTTCCTCAGGCTTATGCAACACGCTGTAGTCACCCCGCCTACTCGGTACAGACCCTCGCGTTCCAGCCCGCAGAAGCAAACCACAGCCGGCTGTGGTCACTGTACTTAGGCAGCTACCCCGCTTTATCGTATACCCACGAAGTACATCACGCTTAAGCATTCACAGCCTTCCCTCGGGGCGGGCATTATGAAGGAACTCGAGTACAGCGAGGGCCTCCTGGATACCGAAAACCAGCCAAAATCTTATGGCTTGGAATATCAACGCTGGAACACGGTTATTAGTAAGCTCGGTTCCGGATGGAAAAATGATCTTCCAGTTCTGTACCTGTTGTATCCCGATCACCAGGTCAAGGACTTTCCAGACAAGCCGCAGTTGACGGCGTTCACGCTGGCCAAGCAGGTCCACATGGAAGTTCGTATGTGGCCGGAATGGAAACCGATTCCATCTGATGCTGCGGCCGTGGTAGTTGCGAATTTCGGCCTCTCCAGCAAAGGAAAAACAGTCATCAGCCAATACCTGGAAAATGGGGGTGTGGTCTATCAGTCCTGGGTAAACGACTTCCTGGGCGACCTTAGCCAGACGAACGCAGGCACAACGGTTTCTTCGCCAACGTTTATCGTGAGTATCCCTGAACAAGGAATCCCGCGTCGCAACCATCTTCCGATTTCAGAGGGTGACCGTATCCGGGTCAATGCAAAGCTGAAACTGGTGGACGTTACGGCAGCGCTCACGCCGGATACGCGTGTGCTGTTGACAGTTCCTGCCGGCCCACAGGAAGGAAGCAGTCGCCCTGTTTTCTTTGAGACAGCTGTGGGTAAGGGCACCTATTACTATCTCGCTGCAAATTTGGAGGAAGCACTGGCCGACACTTATAACCCGTGGGACGACGACGATTCGAATCGGATCTACTCCGTTCTTCGGCGGGAGGGTTCTATGTACATCGATTCCAAGTCTGTGGAGCTCTTTGCGAAATCACGCGGAAGTGAACGGCTGCTTGTCTTGTTGAATCGTTCAAACCGTTTTCAAGACGTAATGCTACGGTCGCCACAGAACATTCAAATTCGGGACTACACAACGCACGTTCAACTCGGAGCTGGAAAGGAAATCTCTCTTCGCTTGACGCCCGGAGACGTATTGATAGCTGAGATCAGTGGACGGTAGAGGGGATACGGGCGTCTCAGTGCGGAGTGCGACCGGAAGACTGAGGCAGGCGGCTCGACCACAACTCGAACCTCGACCGTCACGTTAGGACTGGCCACGTGTGGAACCGACCATATGACCCTCTCTGGATTAGTCGCGAAGCGATTAGTCCAGGAGAGGGTTTGTCTTCCTCCCGCCAAATGCGTCAGCACGGCATGCGGGCACCCGCATGCCAATCAGCGGAGACGGATCGGTCAAGTCGCGCCTTCAAAAAGCGACGCAGTCGTCTTGCGCCTCTGCGTTGAAGGCTCACTTAGCCGCGCGCTTATGGTGAACTCTGCCCGTCGATTCGCGCAGTATGAGGCTCGTGCTGAGTCGGATCTCGTGGCCGGCGGTCGAGTTATTCTCTATTGCCGCAAAGAGAGCGCTGAACGCCTCTCTTCCAAGTTCCTCGCGCGACAAGCGGACCGTAGTCAGTGCCGGCTGGGTGAACTGCGAAAATTCGATGTCATCGAAACCGACGAGAGAGATGTCCTGGGGGACTCTCAGTCCGGCGTCATGGATGGCGCGCAGAGCTCCGATCGCGGTCAGGTCATTCGAGGCAATAATCGCCGTCGGTATGCGCGCAGAGGCCAAGATTTGTCGCATGGCAACCTCTCCGCCGTCAATCTTGTGGTTACCTTCGACGACCACAAGTTGTCGATCTTTGATGCCACAGGATCGGAGGTGCGATAAGACTGCAGCGCGCCGCGTTTGGGACGATTTTAGCGAAAGCGGTCCGCTGATGAATCCAAAATGCCGATGCTCCAGCGAAACCAGGTGTTGCACTGCTTCCCGGATACCCTTGGCATAGTCCACCGCTATGTTGCTGATGAACGGCTTAACTTTGCCCAAATCCAGAAAGACAATCGGCTGCTTTTGGCGTGCGAGTTCCTCAATCAGAGGTCGGTCCATTTCCGACGTCATGATCGCGACCCCGTCAACCTTGCGCTCGATCATTCGCCGGACGCAAACGGCCATGCGTTCCGACTTGTAATCCGTGTTTGCGATGATGACTTCGTAGTTGTGCTGGATAGCCGAATCTTCGAAACTCTTCACCAGTTCGGGGAAAAAAGGATTGGAAATGTCAGAAATGATCAGTCCGAAGATATTGCTTTTTCCCGACACCAACGCCCGAGCCTGAGTGTTGGGATAGAACCCCAGTTCGCCCCGTGATCGGGAAGCTGCGTGCCGCCGAACATCCCGTCCGGATACTCGCAAGCAGCGATCGTGGGCAGACACTCGTCAAATCCGCTTGCATCGTAATCTTCAAATCGCGCACCGTAGCAGGACTGTTGGTAAGGGCGCTGGGGGGGCGGCAACTGCAGTTCTTCCTGATCGTGGCCGGCTTCCTCCCTCTCGTCTTTTTGGGGTTGAAAAACGTCGGCGGGTGGAGCGGCATCAAGCAGCAGTTGCCGATGGCCTATACGCATTCCTGGCACGGAATGGCCAGTCCGCACACGAACCCAATGGGCGTGGAGTGGTTCGGCTTGGCGATGGGCTTGGGCTTTGTGTTGTCCTTCGGCTACTGGTGTACCGACTTCCTTGTAGTGCAGCGGGCGATGGCTGCCAACTCGATGCTTGCGGCGCGCCGCACGCCACTGATTGCCGCTCTGCCGAAGATGGTCTTTCCGTTCCTGGTGATCCTTCCGGGCTTGATCGCGATCTCTCTGCCCACACCGGCGACGGTTAGCACGAACGCTGGCACGCACGTGGTCGTTCAGCAGTCGGCGGGAAAGGGGTTGATCCCCGCCAAGATGGACGCAGCGACAGGCCTGCCCCAGCTCGATAAAACGGGCAAGCCCATTCTGGATTACGACCTCGCGATCCCCGCCATGCTGCTGCATTATTTCCCGACTGGCTTGCTCGGTCTCGGACTGACCGCGCTGCTCGCCAGCTTCATGTCCGGGATGGCCGGCAACGTCACGGCCTTTAACACGGTGTGGACGTACGACATCTACCAGTCTTACATCAACAAAAAAGCCACCGACGCGCACTATCTCTTGATGGGACGCCTGGCGACGGTGTTCGGCATCGCACTATCAATCGCGGCTGCCTATGCGGCGACGCGCTTCAACAACATCATGGATTTCCTGCAGCTCGTGTTCGCGTTCGTGAACGCGCCATTGTTCGCGACCTTCCTGCTGGGAATGTTCTGGAAACGGGCAACCGGGCATGGCGCCTTTACAGGATTGCTATCCGGCACGGCGGCAGCCGCGCTTCACCACGGCCTCACGCTGCCGGTCGGCGCCGATATCGGAATCAAGGGTGGCTGGCTTGCCATCGTGCATACCTATCCCAGCGAGATGGCGCAGAACTTCTGGACCGCCATTTGGGCCTGGAGCACGTGCTTTGTGGTGACGATCCTGGTGAGTCTTGTGACCACGCCGCGCAAGGAAGAGGAGATGGTCGGGCTGGTTTATTCGTTAACGGAAAAACCGAGCGAGGGTCATCTGGCGTGGTATCAACGTCCGGCTTATTTGGGAGTGGCGGTGCTGGGATTGGCTCTGCTGCTCAACATCATTTTCTGGTAGGAGTCACGCATGGGATTGGATATTCGAGTGCCAATCGGTTGGATGTTCAGCGTTTTCGGTCTGCTTCTGACTGGCTTTGGCGTGCTCAGCAATCGCGAGATCTATCGCAGCTCGCTAGGCATTAACGTCAATGTGATCTGGGGACTCGTGTTGCTCGTGTTCGGCATCGTCATGCTGATCTTCGGACGCAAAGCGGGTGCAGTCCCCGGCAATGAATCTGCGAGCAAGCCAGAATGCCTTGCAAGCGCAGCCACTCGGAGTGAAGCATGAGTCTTGGGGCGCAAGTCAGCCCGAGTACGAAGATTTCTTCTCTTGTAGAGTGCTTCGTTCGCCTTTACGGGACAACGCCACGCATTTTCAGGGCCCCTGGCCGGGTTAATCTTATCGGCGAACACACCGATTACAACGACGGTTTCGTCATGCCCGCAGCGATCGAGTTCTAGTTCTGCACATGGGTTGTTGCCGGGCAGCGGACGGACAGCATCTTGTCGGTGTATTCCGAGCAGTTCGATGAGAGAGTTGAGTTCCCACTCGACGAACTGACGGCTGCACCACGCAAGCACTGGAGCGATTATGTCCGCGGCGTCGCTGCGGTCTTGCAGTCGGCGGGGCATGAACCGCGCGGAGTGAACCTGTTCGTCTCCAGCAACGTCCCACTGGGCGCGGGGCTGAGTTCTTCAGCGGCGATCGAGGTTTCGTCCGCTCTCGCTATCGCCTCAATTTCGGGAATCGAGCTTCCTCCTCTTGAGATGGCAAGGCTCTGCCAACAGGCCGAGCACAAGTACGCTGGCACACGCTGCGGCATCATGGATCAGTTCATTTCGATATTCGGCCGTGCGGGACATGCGCTGATGCTTGACTGTCGCTCGCTCGATTACACGCTCGCGCCCCTGCCGAAGGATGTGAGGCTCGTGATCTGCAATACTCAGGTCAAGCATGAGCTCGCCAGCGGCGAGTACAACCGCCGGCGTGCAGACTGCGAGACGGGAGTAGCGTGCTTACGGCAACATGTTCCCGACATCAAGGCACTGCGCGACGTTACGCTGGAGTGTCTGGAGCGCTACAAGTCGGAGTTGCCGGACGTCGTGTACCGTCGCTGCCGCCATGTCGTCAGCGAGAACCAGCGCGTTCTCGACGCTGCGAATGCGCTCAAGTCAGGTGATTTGCACGGTTTTGGAAGACTCATGTACCAGTCTCATGAGAGCCTGCGCAACGACTACGAGGTCAGCTGCGATGAGTTGAATCTGCTGGTGGAAATCGCTTCCGGTATCGAAGGCGTCTATGGCGCGCGCATGACCGGTGGTGGGTTCGGCGGATGCACGGTCAACCTCATCGATGCTGAGGCAGTGAGCCGCTTCGAGTCGCAGGTTTCGAAGCTCTATCAAGCTGAAACGGGTTGGATTCCTCCCATCTATGTCTGTTCCGCCAGCGAAGGCGCGGGTCCAATCGAGGAGGAATAAGCGGCAGATGAAGCTATTGGTAACTGGGGGAGCTGGCTACATCGGCAGCGTCGTCACCGCTGAGCTGGTCCGGGCGAGCCACGACGTCACCGTTTTCGACAATTTGAGCAAGGGCCACTGCGCCGCGCTAACGCCTGACGCGAAGTTTGTTCGCGGCGACGTGTCGGACGGTGCCGCGCTCGCCGCACTCTTTCGCGCCAGCGGATTCGATGGTGTGCTCCATTTCGCCGCTTTCATCGAGGCCGGCGAATCGATGCAACTGCCGGAAAAGTATTTCCGCAACAACACGGCCAATGCGCTGACCTTGCTGGAAAAAGTCATCGAATTCAAGGTGCCGCGATTTGTCTTCTCTTCGACCGCGGCTCTCTACGGTGATCCCGATCGCACGCCCATCGAGGAAGATGACGCGCTGCATCCGACCAACGCGTACGGACAATCAAAACTTCTGGTCGAGCAGATGCTCGAATGGTTTCACAGCATTCACGGTCTGCGCTATGCCAGCCTGCGGTACTTCAACGCCGCCGGAGCCAGCGGGGATCTCGGCGAAGATCACCATCCGGAAACGCATCTGATCCCGCTTGTGTTGCAGGTAGCGCTCGGCAAACGAGCCAATGTTTCGATTTTTGGCACAGACTATCCCACGCCCGATGGGAGCTGCATCCGCGATTACATCCACGTCAGTGACCTGGCCTCTGCCCATGTGCTTGCGCTGGAAGCGCTCGGCAAGCTGCCGGAACCCGAGCGTTTGATCTATAACCTTGGCAACGGCCGCGGTTTTAGTGTCCGTGAAGTCATCGAAGCCGCGCGACGGGTTACAGGGCACCCGATTCCTGCCGTCGAGTCACCTCGCCGCGCCGGTGATCCTGCGATCTTGGTGGCGAGTTCTGACAAGATCAAGAGAGAGTTGAACTGGCGGCCACAAAGGGCGGATCTCGAAGCCATCATCGCAAGCGCGTGGGAATGGCGCCAGAGTCATCCCGAAGGGTATGGAGACTAAGCGTGGGTTCCGACTTTTGTGAAATCCGGCAATCTCCTCATCGTCGTTACAATCCACTGACGCGCGATTGGGTTTTGGTCTCTCCGCATCGCACGCAGCGCCCATGGCTGGGTCAGATCGAGCGAACGCCAGCCCCGGCTTCCCTGACGTACGATCCGTCGTGCTACTCTGCCCCGGCAACGCTCGCGCTGGAGACGCGCGCAATCCGCAATACACAAGCACTTTCGTCTTCGAGAACGACTTCGCCGCGCTTAAGCCCGACGTGCAACAGGGCAGCGTCAACGAGTGCGGACGCGGGTTAATCATCGCCGAGACTGAACGCGGACTCTGCAAGGTCGTTTGCTTTTCTCCGCGCCACGATCTCACCCTCGCCCGCATGAGCGTCGAGGAGATTCGCGGTGTGGTAGACGTCTGGACGAACGAGTACGCCAGGATCGGCTCCCTGCCCAACATCAAGTACGTGCAGATCTTCGAGAACCGTGGCGAGATGATGGGTTGCAGCAACCCACACCCCCACTGCCAGATCTGGGCCAACGAGACCGTTCCAAACGAGCCGGCGAAGGAGCAGGCTGCACTGATCGAGTACCGTGAACGCAATCATTCCTGCCTGCTCTGCGACTATGTTGCCTATGAACGCGGCGCAGGCGAGCGCATCGTTTGCGAAAACGAACACTTCGTCGTTGTCGTGCCGTTCTGGGCAATCTGGCCCTTCGAGACGCTCGTGCTTAGCAAAGACCACGTCACCGACATGCCATCGATGAGCGACGATACACGCACGGCTTTGGCCGACATCTTGCGCCGCTTGACTATCCGCTACGACAACCTGTTCGAGATCTCATTTCCCTACTCGATGGGCTTTCATCAGCGCCCGACGGATGGCCGCGAACATAACGAGTGGCATTTCCACGCGCATTTCTATCCTCCGTTGCTGCGCTCGGCCACCGTCCGCAAATTCATGGTCGGATACGAGATGATGGCATCGCCGCAGCGCGACATCACACCCGAGTCCGCAGCGGAGAGGTTGCGAGGTTTGCCAGAGATTCGTTACCAGGAACCTACAACGCGGACTGAGAAATCATTCCGTGAGTGAAGAGGGAGATGTGAGGATTCGGGCCTTGGATAGCTAGGTAGCGGCCACCCCGCTTTTGTTGGTGAATTCGGCTTCACGCTGAACTCTCTATCCCTTACCGTTCGCATCGTCGATTGAGATTCAGAAATTAGTAATTGGCAGCTCAGAGAATTCTTTGTTGTTGACAGACTCGTGATTGTGAGCAAAAGTATGTAATCGCTTACAACCAAAAACTGAAACGAATGTGAATTCCTAGCAATTGACCGATCTGAACGGCCTACTGGGAACTGCGAACCGCGAGGATCGGGGTGAATCGGGGGGACCATGAAAGGAATTGATCGACGGAAATTTCTGGCGGGTGTGGGAACAGCGGTGGGCGTTGCGGCGGCAGGAACCGTGATGTCCGGAGTGGGGACGGTATCGGCAGCGGCAAAGAAAGCTGAAGAAGCAGCAACTAGGGCAAAGACAAATGCGCAGCCAAACCGAAAACCTAACTTTGTGATCTTGCTGGCTGACGACATGGGCTACGGAGATTGGAGCCGTGGCGGGCACCCGACCATCCGCACCCCGAACCTGAACAGGATGGCCGATCAAGGCATACAGATGACGCAGTACTATTCAGGAAATCCGGTATGCTCGCCATCTCGCGCCGCCCTGCTTACCGGGCGCAACAATATCCGAACCGGTATCCTTGAAGTCTTCTTCCCCAATAGTGAGCGCGGTTTGCCCCTTTCCGA
Organism: uncultured Acidobacteriota bacterium; assembly: GCA_963777415.1. Taxonomy (GTDB): domain Bacteria; phylum Acidobacteriota; class Terriglobia; order Terriglobales; family Acidobacteriaceae; genus JAEZPW01. The sequence goes on along the minus strand of CAVZQL010000001.1, from coordinate 490,287 downwards.
ATTGACAATAGCAAACGCTCTTAAACCGCTTGGTTACAGCACAGGTTGTATCGGGAAATGGCACCTCGGTGATCACCCTGAGTACCGCCCGCTTCGCCGCGGGTTCGATTACTACTATGGGCTGCTCTACAGCAATGACATGGACAGCCCCGACGTGTATCGCAATGACGAAAGAATTCAGCACCCCGCCAACCAGGATCTGTTGACCAAGAATTACACGGAAGAAGCCATCGCGTTCATAGAGCGTTCAAAGGACAAGCCGTTCTTCCTGTACCTCCCCTACACGATGCCCCACGTCCCGCTCCACGCCTCTACCGATTTCCGGGGATCCTCCAAGCGGGGTCTTTATGGCGACGCGATCGAAGAGATTGACTGGTCCGTCGGTCAGATCATGTCCACGCTTGACCGGCTCGGGCTAAGCGAAAACACGCTGATGATGTTCACCAGTGACAATGGGCCCTGGATGATCAAGAACCAACGCGGAGGCTCGGCCGGATTACTTCGAGGGTCCAAAGGCGACACATTCGAGGGCGGTATGCGTGAGCCGTTCGTGGCGCGCTGGCCGGGGCGCATTCCGGCTGGCCAGATCGGGATGGAAATCGCGTCAACGACCGACATTTTGCCGACGATCGTGCAACTTGCGGGAGGGAACGCCCCGAGTGATCGACCAATTGACGGCATAAACATCATGCCCGCTCTCGAAGGCAAGGCGCTTCCCGAACGACCAATTTACTACTACCGCGGACGGTTCCTGCGGGCAGTACGTAAAGGCAAATGGAAGATCCACTTCAGCTATTACGACAAAACCAAAGGCGACGATATGAAGCCCTGGGTCGTGCCAGACACTCCGATGCTTTTCGATCTTGAGGCCGATCCGGCTGAGCGATTTGATCTTGCCGCCGAACATCCCGAGGTCGTCGCGGAAATGAAAGCGATCGGCGAGAAGTATGAAAACGAAATTCGCACGAAAGCAGAAAACGTGGACCTAGTCGACTGGTTCCGGGATGTCTGGCCGAAGGCTCCTCGCAAGGCAACCTGGTATAAGAACTTGCCAATTCAAGAGCTCAGCTAATGGCAAACGAAAAAGACATCACGCGAAGAGAATTCGTTGGGCTTAGTGCCAAAGCGGCGGTGGGCGGAGTGGCCTTGCTGCACGCCGCTCCTGCCGCGCTGAAGTTCTCGGCTAAACAGCGGCAGCGCCCTAACGTACTCGTCATTATGTCGGACGAGCACAACGCATCTGTTGCCGGGTGCTATGGCAATAAACTCGTCCATACCCCGCATCTGGACGAATTAGCAGCGAACGGCGTCACGTTCGACAATTGTTATTGCAATTCACCACTGTGTGTTCCTTCGCGCAATAGTTTCACGGCAGGCAAGTATGCGAGCCGGGTAAGCGCGTGGAACAACAACTCCTGGCTGCCTTCAGCCGAAATACCGTCTTTGCCGAGGATCCTTGATGCCGCCGGTTATGAGGCGTTCCTGGGCGGCAAAATGCATTACGACAAGACGCGCCGTTACGGTTTCACAGAGCTGTATCCGTCCAATCTCGCCTTTAAGACAGGCAAAGGACGTCGCCGCGCCGCTGAGGACAAGTCGGTCAACCTGAAGATGTGGGAGAATCGGGCGGCCGAGTTTCATGTCGGCGACAATTCGGGCACGATCAATCACGATACCAAGGTAACGAAGCATTGCAGCGAATTCCTGGCCAAGCGCAAGCGAGGGGATAAACCGTTCTTTCTGCTGGCCGGCTATCTCGCGCCGCATTTCCCGCTGACCGTACCGGAAGACTGCTACGCTCCGTACCGGGATCGCGTAGCTATGCCAAGCATCCCGAGCGGCTACCTTGATTCGCTGCCACTTAATTACAAACACCTGCGTCGCGGGTTTGGCTTCATGAACCCTGACCCGGCGGTCACGAAGCGTGGACGAGAATTGTATTTCGGGCTGACGCAGTGGTGTGACACCGAAATTGGTAAACTGCTCGGCACATTGAAGAAATCTCCATTCGCCGACAACACGGTTGTGATTTACGTGTCGGACCACGGTGAAAACATGGGCGAGCATGGGTTATGGTGGAAAAACGCCATGTTCGAAACCGCAGCTCGCGTACCTTTGATTATTAGTTGGCCTGAAAGGTGGGGCGGGGGGCAACAGCGGACGGGAGCCTGCTCATTGGTTGACGTGGTGCAGACGATCGCAGACATCGGTGGTGCAAATGTCCCCGGGGATTGGAATGGAACGTCGCTGACCGGCTGGCTCGATGATAAGCGCGCGCACTGGAAGGATCTGGCAATCAGTGAGTATTACGCGCACAATATTGCTTCAGGTTACACGATGGTACGCACGGGCCAGTTCAAATACGTTTATCACAACCGCATGGACGCACAGCACGGGCCCGAGCGTGAGTTCTACGATCTAAGCGCCGATCCGGCCGAATTGAAAAACCTCGCGTCAGATGCAAAGTACGGTGCTCAGATTGAGCAAATGCACAAGGCAATCTTGAGAGAGACGGGCTGCGATCCCGATGAAACGGAGCAGAGGTGCCGCGCAGAGATGGCACGCGGCTACGGCCGTGAACACGGTAATCAACGGAATGAGCAAGCCGATGAATAGACGCAAATTCCGGCCGGTGTAGAGCAACGCAGACATGTGTCGCTCGCGTCGGGAGCGATTCTCCCAGTCGCTGGTCTGGGGCAAATAGGCCTTTTGTGGAGTGTAGTTTGGAAGTTGTTCAGGCTAATGCGCGCGAAAGTCAAGGGACCCGGCTGCCGGGATTCCATGTAATGGCAAAGCCCACCGGTCCCATATGTAATCTCGCCTGCAAGTATTGTTTCTATCTCGAAAAGGAGAACCTTTACCCCGATCAGTCGCGCTGGGCCATGCGCGAAGACGTGCTCGAGAGCTTCGTCCGGCAGTATATTGAGGCGCAAAGCGTGCCCGTCATTACCTTCGCGTGGCAGGGCGGAGAGCCGACGCTGCTCGGTGTCGACTTCTTTCGTAAAGTTGTCGAATTTCAGAAGAAATACTCCGATGGAAAGAGCGTCGAGAATGCATTCCAGACCAACGGCGTGTTACTGGACGATCGTTGGTGCGAGTTTCTGGCTGAAAATAAGTTTCTCATTGGCCTGTCTGTCGATGGACCTCGCGAAATTCATGACCATTACCGTGTGAACAAAGGCGGTGAGCCCACGTTTGATCACGTTGTGCGCGGCATGGATTTTTTGAAGAAGCACAAGGTTGACTTCAATACACTAACGGTTGTGCAGCGCCACAACTCCTGTCATCCGATTGAGGTCTACCGTTTCTTGCGCGAATGTGGCAGCGGCTTCATCCAGTTCATCCCGATCGTGGAGCGGGTTGCGCAAAGCCCCGGTCCCGATGGGTTGGTGCTCATCTCGCCCGAGAACGACAACCAGGCATCCGTGTCTGAATGGTCGGTGGAGCCTTTGCAGTACGGAAAATTCCTGTGCGCGATCCTTGACGAGTGGGTCCGCAATGACGTGGGCCAGACCTTCGTGCAGAGTTTCGATATCGCGCTGCAGGCCTGGTACGGAATGAGTCCAGGGCTTTGCGTATTTTCGGAGACCTGCGGCACAGGGATGGCTTTGGAACACAACGGTGATCTTTATTCCTGCGACCATTACGTCTACCCGGAAAATAGACTGGGTAACATTCTTGAAAACCCATTGGAGACGCTTGTTAACTCGCCCCAACAGCAAAAGTTCGGAGTCGACAAGCGCGACTTGTTGCCGCAAGTGTGCCGCCAGTGTGAGTTCCGTTTTGCCTGCAACGGTGAGTGTCCGAAGCATCGATTCGTGCGTACGCCTGACGGAGAAGCGGGCCTGAATTATCTCTGCCCTGGCTACAAGTTGTACTTCGCTCACATTGCTCCGTACATGAAGTTTATGGTCGACGAATTGCGCGAGCAGCGTGCTCCCGCCAACGTGATGGCGTGGGCAGGTGATCGCGACCGTGCGATTGCCAGGCTTGGTCGAAATGATCCATGCATCTGCGGAAGCGGTTTGAAAGTGAAGAAGTGTTGTGGAAAGTCCTAGACGAATGATATTTCGCCGCGTTACAGCGTTCGCAGCAGTTTCGCTCATTCAGTCTGCATTCTGGAAGTAGGAGGAATACATGTTCGAGGGTTTATTCCAGCCAATGCATTTGGTTGTGATCCTTATCATCGCGGTTCTTGTCTTCGGCCCGAAGAAACTGCCGGAACTCGGCAAGGGTCTCGGAGATGGGATTCGTGCCTTCAAAAAAGGAATTAGCGACGAGCAACCTACTCAACCCAAACCGGAGTAAATGGCCAGATCTGTAATAGCCCGGCCGTGGTCTTTTAAGGTGCTTGCAAATCTGCATTTTCTTAGTGGTTAACAGGTCTTCGAAAACAAGAAGAAATTGAGATGATACGAACAACCAAACTTGTCTCACAGCTGGTAGTAGCTCTACTTGCGCTATTTTCCATAGCCGCAATCGCCCAGACCGCGCCGAGCCAGGACATCGACAAACGTGTCGAGTCGATCCTCAGCAAGATGACGCTGGAGGAAAAAATCGACTACATCGGTGGCTTCGACGACTTCTACATCCGCTCTATTCCCCGCCTGGGAATACCGGAGCTGAAGATGTCTGACGGACCGTTGGGTTTGCGCAACTACGGAAATTCGACTGCATTTCCCGCAGGCATCGCCATGGCGGCATCGTGGGACACGGACTTGGTGAATCAAGTTGGAACCACGATGGGCAAGGATGCTCGCGCGCGAGGCGTCCATTTCTTGCTTGGTCCCGGCATGAACATTTACCGCGCCCCCATGAACGGACGCAATTTCGAGTACTTCGGCGAAGACCCATTTCTTGCATCGCGTATGGCTGTTGCCGATATTAAGGGCATCCAGAGCCAGGGTGTGATTGCCACGGCGAAGCATTTCATGGCAAACAACCAGGAGTGGGACCGTCACCGCGTCAGTTCCGACATGGACGAGCGCACCATGCGCGAGATCTATCTGCCGGCCTTCGAGGCTTCGGTCAAGGAAGGCCACGTTGGCGCAATCATGGATTCCTACAACCTGCTCAACGGCGTCCACATGACCCAGAACGGTTACCTGAACACCGACATTCTTCGCAAGGAGTGGGGCTTCACGGGGATTGTCATGTCTGACTGGGATTCGACCTACGATGGAATCGCTGCTGCGAATGGTGGGCTCGACCTCGAGATGCCATGGGGTAAGTTGATGAACCGCAAGAGCCTCGTCCCCGCGATCGAAGAAGGCAAAGTGTCGGAATCCGTGATCGACGAAAAGATTCGGCGCATCTTGCGCACCGCGATCGAATTCGGTTTCTTTGGTCGGACGCAGGCCGATTCAAGCATCTCGCCCTTCAATCAGAATGCGCGTGAAGTTGCACTGAATGCGGCGCTGGGTGGAATGGTGCTGCTGAAGAATGACGGGGTTCTACCAATCAGAAAGTCGTCCATCAAAAACATCGCGGTTATCGGACCTACTGCGTACCCGGCTGTAACCGGTGGTGGCGGCAGTTCGAAGGTAAACCCGTTCGAGCCGGTGAGCTTCCTTGAGGGGATTAGTAATTACGTGGGTACCGGGGCGAACGTTCTATTCAGTCCCGGGGTGCCCGTGCTTTCCCGAATCTTCGATGAAACGAGATTTGCCACAAGGCTCGACGGTATGGAACCCGGGCTTCGCGGCGAGTTCTTTGACAACTCGGACCTAGCTGGGAAGCCCGCTTTGGTTCGCACCAACCGGCACATCAATTTCCGGTGGGGGCAACGCAGCTACGCCGCGAACGGCGCAGCCGACTTCTCTGTCCGTTGGACCGGCTACTACACACCGGAAGCAACCGGCGGCTACCAGTTTTACCTTTCGAGCGGAGATGTATATCGCCTGTACGTTGACAACAAGCTCCTAATCGAACACACATCGGGTCAGGAGGAATCGTTACAACTCAAGTCCGTCACTCTTGACGCCGGTAGGGCCTACAGCATTCGCCTTGAGTATGTACAGAAAACGGGTAGAGCGGGTATGTCGTTCGGAATCCTTCCCGTGACATACAATGCAACCGCTCAGGCCAAGGAAATTGCTTCGCGTGCTGACGCTGTCATCGTCTGCGTTGGCTTTGACCAGACCAACGAAGGTGAAGGATTTGATCGCACGTTCACTCTACCTCAGGGTCAAGACGAGCTGATCAAGCAGATACTCAGTGTCAACAAAAACGTCGTGGTGGTGCTGACCGCCGGCGGCAATGTTGACATGTCGAAGTGGATTGATTCGACCCCGGCGTTGCTGCACGCGTGGTATCCAGGCCAGGAAGGTGGAACCGCTCTTGCCCAACTCCTGTTCGGCGATGCCAACCCATCCGGCAAGCTGCCCGTCAGTTTCGAGCGTAAGCTTGAGGATAGCGCAACCTACAAGAGCTATTACGATCCGAAACTCGGTGCTTATTCAGCCGGAGAAAAACGCGACCCAAGCGGGGCCGCGCATGGTCATGTGTCCTATTCCGAAGGCATTTTCCTCGGCTACAGGCACTTCGACAAAACCGGTATCAAGCCGCTATTTCCCTTCGGGTACGGGCTGTCTTATACGAGCTTCAAGTACAGCAATCTGAAACTTACGCCCAACACCAGCAACGCCGGCGGACCGCTTACGGTCTCCTTTGACGTTACGAACACGGGAGAACGTGAGGGGGCGGAGGTCGCACAGGTCTACGTCAGTGACAAGCACTCCAAAGTCGAGCGCCCGGTCAAGGAACTGAAGGGCTTCGCCAAGGTGAGCCTTAAACCAGGTGAAACCAGAAATTTGGCCGTCTCACTTGATCGCAGGGCTTTTTCCTACTACGACGTAAACGGAAAGAAGTGGAACATGGATTCCGGCAACTTCGAGATCCTCGTAGGCAGTTCCTCTGCGAAAACTGAACTTAGCGGAGTGATAGCACTTTCCCAATAACTGCACCCAGCAACACGTCTTCCCATCAGGGCGGTCGGCGTGCGTCGATCGCCTTGATGAAGGAAGCTGCAAACCTCATCAGCAGTCGCATTGGAGTGACCATGGACAAGGGATCTGGAGTTTCTCGTCGAGGTTTTCTGGGTACTTTCGGGGTGAGCGCTGCGGGCGCTGCGCTTTGCTCACAGCTTCCTGAAAGTGCTGCAGCTATGGCGATTGGTTCCCAACAATCTGGAAGTAAGCCTCAGGGATCACCGGTCAGCAAACCGAACCTGGTCTTGTTTTTGCCAGACGAACTGCGGGCCGATGCCCTAGCTTGTTATGGGAATCCTATATGCCGCACTCCGAATCTCGACCACTTGGCGGCGACAGGTGTGCGCTTCAACAACTGCCATGTTCAGTTCCCCGTATGCGGTGCTTCCCGGTGCAGCTTATTGACTGGTTGGCCGGCGAGCGTTCGCGGTCACCGGAGTCTTTATTACTTCCTCCGGCCATACGAACCGAATCTCTTTAGATATCTCAAACAAAATGGCTATGACGTCTTTTGGTATGGCAAGAACGACGCCTTGGCCTCCGAATCATTTTGCGACAGCGTGACTGAATGGAACTATTACCGTCTAAACGCCAAAGTAAGCCTTGGCCGCGAGCCTGGTAATCCGTGGCCGGTCAACGATCCAATGCATTACTCGTTCCTGTATGAAGCGAGCGGAGACCGACGCCGTACGGGCGACTACCGGAACGTGCAGGCTGCAATTCGCATCCTCGAACAAAAAGAGCGGGATAGGCCATTCTGTATATTTTTGCCCCTTTCGTCGCCACATCCGCCTTATTCAGCGCCAGACGGCTTTCATGGCATGTACGATCCCGGTGCGATTCCGGCGCTGCGGCCTGCGGGGCTGCCAAAACGTCCGGCGTATCACGAAGAAATTCGTCGAACGTACAACATTTCATCCCTTTCGGAGACGGCATTCAGAAAAATCCATTCTGTCTATCTCGGAATGGTGAGTTATACCGATTGGCTGCTCGGCGAACTGCTCGACGCCATGGAGCGGACTGGCCGAAGTAAAGACACGGCGATATTCGCGTTCAGCGATCATGGCGATTATGCCGGTGATTACGGCCTGGTCGAGAAATGGGCAGGGGGACTGGAGGACGCACTGACTCACGTTCCGTTGATCGGGCGCATGCCCGGCGGAGCGGCGGGTCACGTCGTGGACGAAATGAACGAGCAGTTCGACGTGATGGCCACATGCCTCGAACTTGCAGGGATTGAAGCGCGACATACGCACTTCAGCAGGAGCCTGGTGCCGCAACTTAGAGGCGAAGCCGGCGACCCCGGTCGGGCAGTGTTTGCGGAGGCCGGTTACAACACCTACGAACCACAGTGTTTTGAGCTGCCGCAGGCGCCCGGCGAGATCTACTATCCGAAAACGAAGCTGGAGACTGACCTTCCTGAGACAGTCTCACGCGCGTCCATGGTTAGAACGCGCGACTATAAGTTGGTCCTGCGCCCGCAAGGCCAGAGCGAGTTGTACTCCTACAAGAATGACCCAAGAGAACTAAATAATCTGTACGATCAGACGAGCACGGCAACCGCGCAACACGATCTAGAGCGAAGGCTCGCTACCTGGTACGTTCAATCCACCGGAATCGCTCCTTGGGACAAAGACCCGCGAGGCGCACCACAATTCATGCCGACCCCAGCCCTCCCGTCCAAGCACTCGCAACGCGACATTTTCGATAAAGCGTGAGCTCTGCTGATCAGGAGAAACGGGAATTCAACCATTATGAGCAAGGAGCAATTATGAGCAAGGGACAATTCTCGCGACGTGAGTTCCTGGGATGGAGTGCGGCATCCCTCGCTGCTCTCTCGTTGCCCGCTCTATCGTTTGCAGAGCCTATCGTTGGGGCCACGGCGGCGCCAAAGCGCAACGTGTTGTTTATTATGTCGGACGATTTAAACAACTGTCTTGGTTGTTACGGCCATCCGATCGTCAAAACCCCCAACATAGACCGCCTTGCGCGTGCGAGCGTGCACTTCGACCGCTCCTATTGTCAATTGTCACTTTGCAGTCCGTCGCGAAGTTCCTTGATGACAGGTCTTGCCCCAGATACAACGCGGGTTTGGGATCTCACGACTCATTTCCGTACGGCCCTGCCGAATGTGGTGACTTTGCCCCAATTATTCCAGAAGAACGGCTATTTCACGGCGCGTGCAGGGAAGATCTATCACTATGGCGTGCCGAAGGATATAGGTACAGCCGGTCTGGATGACCCGCAAAGTTGGAACGAGACCGTAAACCCCGCCGGCGTGGACCACACGAAAGAGGAGCCACTCGTAACAAATTACACGCCCAAGCGCGTACTGGGCACAGCCGTCTGCTTCCATGCGTCTCAAGCGAGAGATGATCAGCACACAGATTTCATGGTGGCCGATGCCGTCATTCAGATGATGGAGAAGCACCGCAAAGATCCATGGTTCCTCGGTGCAGGCTTCTACCGTCCGCACGTGCCGTGGATCGCGCCCAGCAAGTACTTCGATCTTTACCCACTGGAGAGCATCCAGGCACCTGATTTCGACCAGTCTGAAATGAAGATTGCGCCCGAATGGGCCTACTTCACCAAACCTGCAAACTGGGGCATGTCCGTTTTGCAACGGCGAGAGGCGATTCGCGCTTATTATGCCTCCATCAGTTTCATGGATGCTCAAGTCGGCCGCTTGCTGGACGCCCTTGACCGTCTTGGCCTGACTGAAAACACATCCATCGTGTTCTGCGGGGATAACGGGTATCACCTCGGGGAGCACGGTCAGTGGATGAAGCAGACTGTGTTTGAAGCCGCGTCGCGCATTCCCCTGATGATTGGCGGCGCCGGCGTCCGCGCTCGCGGCAGCGCCTGCCCACGCACGGTTGAACTTCTCGATGTGTACCCGACCTTGGTTGATCTATGCGGCTTGCGCCAGGCTCCTACCAACCTGCAGGGCACAAGCATCATGTCGCTGCTCAATGATCCGAATGCCCGCTGGGACCATCCGGCAATTTCCCAGATATACCGTCAGCAAGGCAATGTCATGGGCTACTCCCTCCGCACGGAACGATCCCGGTACAGCTTTTGGCGCGAAGGCAGCGAAGGCGAAGAACTCTATGACTATGTAAATGATCCGCGCGAACTGCATAACCTGGCGAGGGATAGTGCGTCGGGCCCGCTAAAGGCGCAATTGCGAGCCAGCCTGGAAGAAATCTCACGGGCACGCGGCATGGCTACAGCGCCGGGAGCGTTGGCGCAAAGCTAAATGATCGGCATGCGGTCGGCAAGCTCTTCCACGATGTAGCTCTTGTATAGAGCAATGTGCTCAGGGGAGGGGCTTGCAGTCGTGGCAGAGATGCGCCGTTCAGCCCCTTGCCGTTGCCAGGATTACGGATGATCCGATGTTCTGGCAATTCGCAGCGCGTGCGGAAAAGCGCTTCATTCACGGGCGCTATTCGCGCTTGACATAACAGCTACTCACAGATTAAATCATGTAAGCGATTACAAGTGGGAATTCTGGCAGCAACCGAATGTGCCGAATTGACCGGTCGGCACTTCAACCGGGGACAGTGGCACCCCCGAAGGAACATGTGAGTGTGCTCCATTCAGCCCGGATAACCGCTGGAGACGAAATGAAAAGAATTGGTTCTTGTTGCTTCTTCCTGCTCCTTAACTTCGTGATGTCGCATTCGCTCGCGCGGGCTGAGTCATCGCCGACCCGTGATTGGGAGAATCCCCGCGTCTTCGGAATCAACAAGGAAGCGGCACACGCCACGTTTACGCCTTTCCCGAGCGAGCGTGCTGCGCTGAGCCACGAGCACCAGCCATCTCCATTCGTTCAGTCGCTGCATGGCATGTGGAAGTTCAACTGGGTTAAGAGCCCCGAGCTGCGTCCGGCGGACTTCTTTAAGCCGAGCTATGACGTCAGCTCATGGAAACAGATTCACGTTCCCTCGAACTGGGAGATGAAGGGATACGGAACCCCGATCTACACGAACATCACGTATCCGTTCAAGAAAAACGCACCGTTCGTAATGGGCGAACCCGACGATCACTCCTGGACCGCTTACGGCCAGCGCAATCCGGTTGGGTCTTACCGTCGCGAGTTCACTCTTCCGGAGACGTGGAAGGGGCGAGAGACGTTTCTTGTTTTCGACGGCGTGAATTCAGCCTTCTATGTCTGGATCAACGGACAAAGAGTCGGCTACAGTCAGGACCCCCGCCTTCCCGCCGAGTTCAACATCACGGAGTATCTGAAAGCCGGCGCAAACACGGTCGCCGTCGAAGTCTATCGCTGGTGTGATGGCAGCTATCTGGAAGACCAGGACTTCTGGCGCATGAGCGGCATTTTCCGCAACGTGACGCTGGTTTCCCGTGCTCCGTTTTACGTACGCGATTTCCAGGTGTTGACACCGTTTGACGGCGAATACCGGAATGCCACGCTGAAGCTGAAAGTGAACGTTCGCAACCTGACGGCCAAAGCGGAAATCGCAACAATCGAGGCCAAACTTCTTGACGCATCCGGCAAGCCGGTGTTCGCGCCACTGATGAAGAAAATCGAAGTCGGCCAGGGCGAAGACTCGGTCATCGAAATCGAAAAGCCTGTTGAGAGCCCACACAAGTGGTCGGCCGAAGTGCCGAACCTATACCAATTACTTCTAACGCTGAAGGATGCCAACGGCAAAACCGTCGAAACAATTCCCTCCAAGATCGGCTTCCGCCAGTCGGAAATCAAGGGCGATCAGATTCTGTTCAACGGCAAGAAGCTGATGATCAAGGGCGTGAATCGCCACGAGTTCGATCCCGATCTTGGGCAAGTCGTGACCCGCGAGCTCATGATCGAAGACATCAAGTTGATGAAGCAGAACAACATCAACGCCGTCCGCACAAGCCATTATCCGAATGTTAGCGAGTGGTACGAACTGGCGGACGAGTATGGTCTCTACATTCTCGACGAGGCCAATGTTGAGTCGCACGGCTACGGGGCCAACGAGAAGCAGCGCATCTCGGATGGCGAAGACTACACGGATGCAATCGTTGACCGCTTCAGCCGCACGATCGAGCGGGACAAGAATCATCCGTCAATCATTGGCTTTTCGATGGGCAACGAAGCCGGCTGGGGCCGCAACTTCGAGGCAGCCAGGGCGTGGTCAAAGGCTCACCATCCGGAGTTCTTCGTCAACTACGAGCCGCACAACAGCATTCACAGTGACACCCTCACGCCGATGTACATGCCCCCGCAACACATCGCCGAGTATTACGACAAATACGGCAAAGGGCGCCCCTTCTTCGAAATCGAGTACGCGCATGCTATGGGGAACAGCACGGGCAACTTCCAGCAGTACTGGGACGTGTTCGAGTCGAAACCGTGGGCGCACGGCGGCTTTATCTGGGACTGGGTGGACCAGGGGATCCGCAAGAAGGGAGCCAACGGCAAGGACTTCTGGGCCTACGGCGGCGACTACGGCGACAAGCCGAACGACGACAACTTCTGCACGAACGGTCTCGTATTGCCTGATCGCACGATGCACCCGGGCCTGATCGAAGTAAAGAAGGCATACGCGAGCATCAAGGTCGAACCAATCGATCTCGCAGCGGGCAAGATTCAAATTCGCAACAAGTACCTGTTCCGCGATCTCGGTTTCGTAAACGGAACGTGGGTACTCGAAGAAAATGGCAAAGCGGTTGAGAGTGGCGCGGTTCCGTCCGTCGCGGTTGCGCCGGGCACTTCCAAGGATGTGACAATCTCCCTCAAGCAGCCGACGCTTAATCCGGGAGCGGAGTACTTCCTGAAGGTTACCTATGCCCTCGCGGAGGACACGCTTTGGGCTGCAAAGGGCCATGTGGTTGCGTGGGATCAGTTTGAAATGCCGTACAAGGTTGCGCCCGCGCCGGCACGCCAGTTAGCTAATGCTCCCCCGTTGAAAATCACCGATTCGGCCGATGCGATTGCGATTTCAAGCGATCACTTTGCAGTCCGCATCGGAAAGAAGAATGGCGCAGTTGAGTCCTACGAGGTTGCTGGCAGGCAGTTGTTGACTGGGGCCTTGGAGCCGAATTACTGGCGTGCGCCAACCGACAATGATCGCGGTGATCAGATGCCGAAACGCCAGGCTATCTGGAAAGACGCTGCTGCGAACCGCACTGTTACCAGCGTTGTGGCCAAACAGGTTGCGCCGAACGCCGTTAAGGTTACGGCAGTCGCAACCATCCCGGCGGGCAAGTCAACCCAGACGAACGTCTATACCGTCTACGGCGACGGCTCGGTGGAAGTCGATAGCTCGTTCCGGGGAGAAGACCCCAACCTGATCGATATGCCGCGCTTCGGCATGCAGATGCGTGTGCCCGGATCGCTGCGCAAAGTCACATGGTTCGGTCGTGGACCGCAAGAGAATTACTGGGACCGCAACATCGGAGCAGCCGTCGGGTTGTACTCCGATAAAGTCGACAACATGTGGTTCCCCTATATCGAGCCGCAGGAAACCGGCAACCATACCGACGTGCGCTGGGTGTCGTTGACCGACGAAAAGGGATTCGGCATGAAGGCGACCGGGTTTCCGCTCTTGTACTTCAGTGCGTGGCCGTTCCGCATGTCCGAGCTTGAACACTACAAACCGCCGTCCACGGTTGGCCACCGGCATCCGTCGGAGATCGTGATGTCCGATGACATTACGGTCAACCTTGACTACCGGCAGATGGGAATAGGCGGCGACAACAGCTGGGGCGCACTGCCTCACGAGGAGTTCTGGTTGCCGCCCACGCACTACGAGTATCACTTCCGGCTGGAGCCTGTCGGAGTGAAATAGAGAGTTGTAAAAGCGGAGGTCTTTCTTCCAGAGAGACCTCCAGCCTTTGAGATTTCACCGTTTGTCATTTTGTTAGTAGCGATCGCGTTCGAAGGTGAGGAGGCATTTTCGTATGAAACTATCCCGCCGTGGATTTCTAGAGACCTCAATAGGCGCGGGCATGGTTGCCGCAGCCGGCTCCGTGTTTGGGTTAGCGGACAACAACAGCGCGAGCGCTTCGACCACCTCGGCAAAAATTAATGTCACAGGGGACCGCCCCAACATTCTCTACATCATCATGGAGGACGTTGGCCCGCACATGGCCTGTTACGGCGAGCCTCTGGTCAAAACCCCGCATATCGACAACCTGGCTTCCCAGGGCATTCGGTTCACGAATACCTTTGGTACTGCCCCGGTCTGCTCCGCGAGTCGTTCCGCATTGATGACCGGTTGCTACCAGACCCTGCTTGGGGCCCACCAGCATCGCACCTGGGAATGGCATAAGCGAACCTTACTGCCTCCCGTTCAGCACATCTCCCAGTGGTTTCGCGATGCCGGCTATTACACCTGCAACCTTCAACCTGCTCATCACCACGGCGGCATGACTGGAGCGGCAGGGAATGGCAAAATCGATCTAAACTTCTTTCTCAACACACCCAAGAAGAACAATTTCTTCGACGGCACTGACTGGAGCCAGCGTGCGCCAAATCAGCCATTCTTCGCTCATATCACCGTTTATGAGACCCACAAGGGTGAAGGCTGGAAGATAGCTCGTGAGCAGTCCAAGTCTGAGCTGGTCAACCCCAATAAGGTAAAACTGCCCGCTTACTATCCAGACAGCCCCATCGCTCGCGATGAGTACGCCAACTACCTCGACGTTATGCATCTTTCCGATGGATATGTTGGCCAACTCCTGGAGCGGCTGAATAAGGACGGTCTGGCTCAAAACACAATTGTCGTTCTAAGTAGTGATCACGGCCCCTTGTTCCGTGGAAAACAGTTCCTTTACGACGGCGGGATTCACATTCCTCTCATCATTAAGTTCCCTGATGGCAGAAAGGCCGGCACCGTAAACGATACGCTCGTGAGCGGCATCGACATTGCGCCTACACTGCTGGGGCTGGCCGGAATCGTACCTCCTCCTGGCTCAATGCAGGGGAGAGACGTCCTGGCGCCAGACGCCAAACCGCGTGAATACATCTTTGCTGCTCGTGATCGCATGGACATCGCGATTGATCGCATGCGGGCGGTACGCACAAAGAAATATAAGTACATCCGTAACTATCTGCCCGCAATTCCTTACATGCAGAAGAACCCATACAAAGAAGCGAACTATCCAACGTGGAACCTTGTGAAGGAGTCGTACAAGCAGGGAAAGCTTTCTCCTACGCAAGCGTTGTTCGCGGCTCCGGAAAAACCCATCGAGGAGTTATACGACCTTCACTCAGACCCTGACGAGGTCAACAACCTTGCAAAGAACCCTGCTTATGAGCCGATACTCTCCGAACTGCGTCCGCTTGTAGACCACTTTGTCGACACAAACGATAAGTTGGTGACCTATGAAGATCCTCTTGATGTATATCGAGGATTTTGGGGGAAGCTCCCGGAAGAACATCGCGACAAACATTCGGCGGAGTAAAAAAGTACGGCGGTAGCAGCAACGTAGGAGTCCGATAGTGAAGTGCGTAGTGAAGTTCACAGTTCTGCTTTCGATAGCATTGAGCACGTTCGCCTCGGCCGCGTACGCCGCAGACGCGCGGCCGTCAGCCTTGCAGTTGCCTTTACACACCAGCGGTCACAGCATCATGGACGCTCATGAACGCCCGGTGCGCCTGATCTCCGTCAACTGGTACGGATTCGATGAACAGGAGTTTGTGGTCGGAGGGTTGGACCACGCACCACTCTCAACGATCGTTGGCCGCATTCGCGACATGGGATTCAACTCGGTTCGCCTGCCCTGGGCCAACGAAACACTGGAGCGAAATCCTGTGGTCCCCGACTATGCCGTGAGCGCCAACCCGCAATTTCGCGGCAAGCATGCAATGGAGATCATGGATGCCGTCATCGATGCCCTGAGCCGGGAAGGCATCATGGTCATCCTCGACAACCATGTCAGCCATGCGGATTGGTGCTGCAAGGAGGATGATGGCAACGGATTGTGGGCCAGCGAAGAGTATCCGGAAGGGCAGTGGATCAAAGACTGGCAAACAATTGTCCGGAGGTACAAGGCGCAGCCGCACGTGATCGGTGCGGACTTGCGCAATGAACTGAGGAACCACGCACAATGGGGAGGACCGGATCCGAAGCTCGATTGGCATGGAGCTGCGGAGCGCGCGGGCAACGCCATTCTCAAGGTCAATCCGGATTTGCTGATCATTGTGGAGGGGCCACAGTATGCCACCGATTTCCGTGAAGCCCTAAAAAATCCGGTCAAATTAGATGTTGCGGGTCGGCTTGTGTATTCCCCGCACGATTACGCTGTGACACATCGAAACGGGCTGAACAGTTACGAAGAAATGAAGCGGGCGCTCGACCTTAAATGGGGTTTTATGCTCGCTGCCGAACCGGCTGTTCCGATATGGGTAGGGGAATTCGGGACCTGTCAGAATCTCGATAAGTGTGGGGCCCCGTGGTTCCCTTGGTTTGTTCGCTATCTCAGGGAAGCCGACCTCAGTTGGTGCTACTGGCCGCTCAATGGAACTCAATCCAGCGGAAGAACTCGCACCTATGGCAAATTTGAGAACTATGGCCTGCTCGACAAGGACTATCGGCACATTGCCTCACCTCAGATCTTGAAAGAGCTGAAATCCGCCGGGCTTTCCCCTCGCTAGACAAGCTGAGAGTCCGAGCGCGAAACAAAGCGATTTCGGATTCATTCCGCAGCAGCGAGGACAACGCGGCCCTTGGAACCGAAACTGCTATTAGCTGCAACAGGGGAGCCCTGATACTGAAGCGTATTCTCGAGTTTGCGGTTCTGATTTCGATGGTGTTTGGAATATTCGTCTCGGCCGCGTACGCCGCAGATGCGCGGCCGTCAGCATTGCAGTTGCCTCTGCACACAAGCGGTCATCGCATCGTGGACGCTCATGAAAGCCCGGTGCCCCTGATTTCCGTCAACTGGTACGGATTCGATCAGAGGGAGTTTGTGGTGGGCGGGCTGGACCACGCACCGCTCGCAGCGATCGTCGGCCGCATTCGCGACATGGGATTCAACTCGGTTAGAATCCCGTCAAGTTAAATGTCGCCGGGCGGCTTGTCTACACCCCAGACGATCACGCTATGGGCCATCGCACCGGGTTGAACAGCTACGAAGACTTTCGGAAGGCGCTCGACCTGAAATGGGGGTATATGCTCGCTGCGGAGCCGGCTGTTCCGGTATGGGTGGGAGAGTTCGGAACCTGTCAGGATCTTGGTAAGCAGAATCCTGAAAGGTGTGGAACCCAGTGGTTCCCCTGGTTTGTGCGCTATCTCAAGGAAAACGACCTCAGCTGGGGTTACTGGCCTCTCAATGGAACCCAATCCAGCGGAAGAACCCGCACATATGGTGCACCTGCAGGATACGGTCTGCTCGACGTGGATTATCAGCGGATTGCCGCACCTGAGGTGCTGAAAATGCTGAAGTCCGCCGGGCTTAACCCTCGCTAGACGATCCGAGAGTTCAGGCGGTGCAACAGTTCATCCGCATTTCGGATGAAACCGATCGAAATCTCGCAAGCAAACCGCGTTAGTGGCATGTGGTCGTTCGATTTGGTGAACGCCGGTGGACGTAACTGCTGTTTCGACCGTCAGACTGGCACAGAGTACGCCGAGATCCAGGAGAAGAGCAGATGAATCGTAGGGAATTCGTCAAACAAGGTCTGGCCGCGTCCGTCGCCGTCGGATTGAGTCCTCTATCCGTAGGTGCAAGGCCAACCTCTTCTCAAAGGCCTAACGTACTGTATATCTTCAGCGACGAACATCGCGCTTGCTCGTTGCCGGGCGAAACCTACAGTGACGCATTGGCCCCTAACCTGGCAAACTTCGCAAAAAAGAACTTATCGTTTCGTAACTGCATTTCCAACTATCCAGTTTGCTCACCCTACAGGGGGATGTTCTTAACTGGAAGATGGCCATATCAGACCGGCATCATCGATAACGGGATTCAGTTAAGAAATGACTCAGGATCGATCGGCAAGACTTTTCGAGACAATGGATACTACACGGGATATATCGGGAAGTGGCATCTTTCTACCAACGACGCGATCTTTATTCCGCAGGGCCCGGCGCGTCAAGGCTTTGAGGATTGGCATGTCTGGGCACACGATAATCCTCATTTTGACAAGTCGTTTACCTTCGACCCCGCGACGGGCCGGAAGATTCAGCCACATGGGTACAACTGCACCTTGATGACGGATATGGCCCTGCAATTCCTGAAGGAGCGGAAGGCTGAAACTAAAAACAAGCCGTGGCTGCTGGTTCTTTCCTGGAACCCACCTCATCCTCCATTCAATGACGCGCCTCCTGAGGAAATGAAGCGATACGATCCTAAAGAACTGGCTCTACGTCCAAATGTCCCGCTCGAGCCAAACCATCGTCATGGTGCCGTCGGGTCCGAGGAAGGGCTGCGCAAGGCGCTACAGGGGTATTACTCCCATATCAGCGCAGTTGATAGGGAGTTTGCACGTGTTCTTCGCGCCTTGGAAGAGAACGGCCAGGCAGACAATACGATTGTGGTCTACACGTCGGATCACGGAGAGATGATGGGCTCCCACGGGTACATGGGGAAACGACTTCCCTGGGAAGAGTCGTGCAGAGTTCCATTTCTTATCCGGTACCCTCGTGTCACGCCGCAAGAGCATGAGACAGACATCCTTTTTTCGACCGTGGATATTTTTCCTTCGCTTTGTGGCCTGGCCGGCATTCTTGTGCCAGAGCATTGCGTGGGGAAGGACCTTTCGGCCGCGATGCGAGGAAGAACCGTAAGCACCGCTGAGAGCGTCTTTCTCATGCACATCCAAAAAGATGGGGCAACCGGGGGAGAAAGCAATCCTGCTCCCCTGTTTCGGGGCGTTAGAACCGCCCGCCACACTTATGCAGTTGCGGAGGACGGTCGCTGGTGTCTCTATGACAACCGGGAAGACCCTTATCAAATGCGGAATCTGGTCGGCGATCCAGCCTACAATGCCCTGATGCATGACTTGGACGGCGTGGTCTTAGAGTGGTTGAAGAAGGCATCCGACCGGTATCCCTATGCCTCACTTATAGAACACAGGTCAATCCTTAGCGAGTGATCCCCGCGGGTGCTGCAGTGTAAAGAAAACCTCTTTGGCTAGTCCGTCGGTCGCCCGCGATTTGAAGAGTTAAAATCTGATTCAGCTATCCGGGTTCTTTTCTGCTTGACATAATAGCTACTCACGGCTACATTCAATCAACTTCATATTGTAAGCGATTACAGAACGTTGCTCGCAGCTTAAGTTCAAATATTATGTAATCGATTACATGAGATTTTATGAGGGCGAATCACTTGCGCCCGGCTGGGCACTTTAGTTGGGGAGGTCGCGATCCTAATGTTGCGGAGCTTACGGAAGTTGGCTGTGCTAATGATGGTTGGGCTACTGTGCATGGCGTGGGCCAGTGCATATGGACAAAACGTTACCGGCGAAATCGATGGCACCGTAACAGATTCGACTGGGGCGGTTGTGCCAAAAGCAGCAGTAGCCGTCACGAACATTGATATGAATACGGTCGTGCGCACCACGGTTACGGACGGTGGAGGTCGGTATACAGCTCCCCAACTCATTCCTGGCAACTATAGTGTCACCGTGACTGCGCCGGGATTCAGGGCAACCACCGAAACGGGAATTGCGTTGACCGTTGGAGATACGCTGACGATCAATGCGGCACTGGCACCTGCCGCCGGGACAACGGAGGTAACTGTCACGGAGTATACGCAGGCACCTCAGCTGGAAACCGCCGAATCCAGCAGCATCATCGATAACACGCAAATGAAGGAATTGGCGCTGAGCACGCGCAATTTTGAACAGATGGTGATGCTGCAGCCGGGTGTATCGAATGGAGACGCGGATACGGTTTATCCGGGCAGAGTGGCCATCAATGGGACGAAGAATTCGTCAAATATGTCCATCAATGGCCTGCGTACGACGCAGATGACCTGGTTAATGGACGGCGCCGATATGCTGGACCGTGAATCCAGCACGCAGGCCACGACGTTTCCGAGCGTGGATGCGATCTCAGAGGTCAAGGTGCTGCGCGGCAGCTATGGGGCGCAGTATGGCGGTGGCGGTAGCGCCCAAGTCATGGTTGTGACAAAGTCGGGCGGCAAGGCGTTTCACGGAGACGCGTACTACTTTTTCCGCAATCAGGACCTCAACGCCAACGAGTTCTTTAACAAGATTGCCAATCCTGTGGTGCCCCGTCCAGCGGTTGACTACAAGAACTTTGGGTTCACAATCGGCGGGCCTGTGTTTATCCCGAAGGTCTACCCGCGGTCGAAGTCAAAGACGTTCTTCTTTTACTCTCAGGAATTTCGCCGCTTGGTCAACTATCCCTTGGATGGAGGCGGCAGCGTAACGAATTATCCGCAGATGGCCCAGGCAAACGGATATTTTCAGAGCCCGGTGTGTTACGTCTGGACTTACACTAGCGGATCATCCACCTGCCAAACCCGAGCGGCATTGGTTACTAATTCGCCCTATGCGGCACAGGGGTACAACTTTCAGATACCGCAAGCGTCATTCGATCCGGTTGCTCTCGCCTACTTGAAGGACCAAGTTCTGCCCGCATTGGCGATACAGCAACCCAACAGCCCTACCGACCCACAGGGGCTCATCTTGCAGCAGAAGAGCACCTGGAATGGCACACAGGAATTGTTTCGCCTTGACCATCAATTCAGCCAAAGGGTCAGCGCTTTCTTCCGCTTTGTCAACGACCCACTCACTCTTCTGGCACCCAATGGATTCAATATCGGTTCTGGCTACCCCGGCGTCGGAGTTTCGAATATCTATACCTTCGGCAGGGCTTACTTGGGTCACGCGACTTGGGTGGTAACACCGAGAATGGTACTGGATGCCGGCTTCTCGTACGAGCCGTACGGAACGACGGTTACCCCGACTGGAACCGCTACTGCCTCGAATTCTCCCGATATCCACGTACAGACGCCGTTCCCGGTTACGATTGATCGCGTCCCCAATTTGAGCCTCAACAGCAGCTCATGGCAAACCAGGGGTCCACAAGTTAACCTGGATCGCACCTTCCAGCCGTTTGTCAATTTAACCTTTGCGGCAGGAAAGCACACGCTGTACTTTGGCGGCAACTTTGAGCACTACGCTATGACCCTGAACCAGGGCAACGCGAATGCGGGCACTTTCGGCTTTAGTGCAAGCAATTCGACTCAGACTGTAGGCGGGGTGCCATACGCTGTGTTGTCGTTCGAGCAAACGTGGGCGAAATTCCTGGTTGGGTCCGTGAACAATTTCTCGCAGTCCTCCGTAGATGCCACGGCCACCCCTGCGGCGAATTTAGCGGAGTTTTATCTTCAGGATAACTGGAAGGTGCTGCCGCGGCTCACTCTGAATATCGGCGTACGCTATTCCATTTATGGTCAGTACTATGACCGTTTGGGTCATCTTGGTGTATTTCAGCCAGAAGCATATAACCCACAGCATGCTCCAGCAATTGATTCGAACGGCGCTCTCTGCCTGCAGGCAGGATGTTCAGGAGGAGCGGTGCCCAATCCTCTCTACGATCCGCTGAACGGCATCGTGACCGGAGGGGTCAATTCACCTTACGGCAGAGCGGTGAGTTCGACGCCTCTACTGGACTTTGCGCCGCGCTTTGGCTTTGCGTGGGACATGTTTGGTACGGGCAAGAGCGCATTGCGCGGTGGGTACGGCATCTACTACAACCAAGCACCTGCCACCGGCGAGGAAAACGATATCTTCGGCAATCCGCTCTATGTCAGGCAGGCGACGTTTAACAGTACCACCAGCCCCATGGTCATGAGCAACCCGGGGGCCGGGACGAGTGTTTCGAATACCGTGCTGGCTATCAGTGGGCAAGAGCGAAACTGGCACACTCCTTACACGCAAAGTTGGAGTTTGGATCTTCAGCAGCAGCTCACTCCCTCCACAATGGTGACTCTGGGGTACGTCGGTAACCTCAGCATCCACCTGACGGGGGAAGACGATCTCAACCAGCCCTTGCCGGGAGCATACGCAGCTGCCGGCATTAATGGCGGAAAGTATCCTACCGCCGGAGCGCCAACCCAGCAATTGAACCAGATTCGGCCTTACCTGGGGTACTCCGCAATCGCGTATATCGACAACCGCTTCATGGCGGATTACAACGCACTCCAGACGTCATTCAGGAAACGGTTCGCGAAGCATGCAATGCTGAATGTGAACTACACCTGGTCGAAGTCGCTGACCAATAGTCCCAATAACGGAGGGGATATGGGTAGCTGGAGTGCGCCGCAGAACAGTTACGACCTGTCCGGCGAGTATGGGCCGAGTCCTCTTGATCGGAGACACATTCTGACGGTGAGTACGGTCTATCCCTTCCCCTTTTTCAAGAGCCAGCGAGGAATTAAGGGCAAGGTGCTGGGGGGATGGGAGTTCTCAGGCATTGTGCAGGCCGTCTCCGGAACGTGGTTAACAGCGACCCAGAATAATGTGGATCCGGCCGGACAGGGACACTTTGCGGGAGGTCAGATCACTCAACAACGAACGGATATGAGCGGCGACCCGAACGCCGGAGCGCCGCACACAATAAGCGAATGGTTTAACACTTCTGTTTTCTCCTATGTGCCGGCGGGCCTTTACCGTCCCGGTAACGAGCCAGTTGAGACTATCCTGGGGCCTGGATACCAGGTATGGAACACGACCCTGCACAAGAACGTTACGCTGCCGAACGAACGACGACTGCAGTTCCGCTTTGAGGCGTTCAATGCGTTAAATCACGTGAACTTCTCAGGGGTGAGTGTGAAGCTCAACAATCCCAACTTCGGGCAGGTCACTGGTGCACGCAACATGCGCCAGATCCAGATAGGCGTCAAGTTTTACTACTAGCTGAACACATTGAGTAGCGGCTTCGATCTAGAGCGCAAATGGAAAGCGCCGTGTTGAAGCCGCTGCCGCAGGGATCATTGCGCAAAGAGAGATGTCGGAGGGAACTCATCGTGAGGAATTTGATTTTGGGAAGGCGCATTGTTGCGATTTTGGTTCTTCTTATGACCGGCCTCGGGGTCGGCTTAAACGCCCGGCTTTATGGGCAGTCGCTTTCGGCGCATTATCTGCCGACCATCACTACAGTCGCGGGCACTGGCACGGGAGGTTACACCGGTGATAACGGCCCGGCAACGGCTGCGCAGTTACTAAAGCCGGCGTCTGTGGCCTATGACCCAAGTGGGAATCTGTACGTCATTGATAATTACTGCATTGTCCGCAAAATAGATGCGGTAACGGGGATAATCACGACGGTAGCTGGCCAGTTTACGGGTGGATATTCGGGCGACAACGGCCCGGCGATCAATGCGCAATTCAAAACTCCGAACGATATATCATTCGACCGGTCGGGCAATCTATATATTGCGGATACGAACAACTATGCCGTTCGTATGATCCAAAGGCCGACAAATGGCGACATGTCACAAGGCATCGTTATGACGGTCCTGGGCATCCCGACCAGCAGCGGCAATGTCACGAAGGGTGTCCTGGCAACAACAAGCAAGATGACCACTCCTAATGGCGTGGTCGTTGACGCCGCGGGAAATTTGTTTGCTACCAGTAGCGGGGAGCACGTTGTAGTCGAGGTTCCGGTTGCGACCGGGCTTACGGTTGTTGTTGCCGGAATGTCGAGTAAGCAAACAGTGGCAGGTGACGGTGGGCCAGCGACGTCGGCAAGTTTTTCCGGCCCGCGCAGCGTAGCCGTCGACTCCGTCGGCAATCTTTACATACTGGACAAGAACAACAATGCGGTTCGCAAGGTCGATACGACAGGAATTATCACCACCTACGCCGGCCAGAATAGTGCGACAGGCGGAAACACTGGCGATGGCGGACTTGCTAAAAACGCTACCCTGAACCAACCGAACGCTCTCTTTGTGGATCTGCACGATAACCTGTACATCGCTTTACAGGGCAGTAACAGCATCCGGAAAGTCGACGCGCAGACGCAGATTATAACGACTGTCGCGGGATCCGGCGTGGCCGGTTACACCGGCGATGGCGGAGCGGCGTTCACTGCGGCGTTGTCCGGCCCGACCAGCATGGCCGTATCTCCCGACGGCACCAAGCTTGCCATTGCCGATGCCACCAATAACGTTGTCCGCGTGGTGACGATGGACAACGTGTTCCCGGCAACCCCGGTGGGCACTCCTTCCTCGGTTCATTCCATCAACGTTCAGCCAACCGCGGGTGGCACTGCTCAGAGTTACCAGATTACCCCCGGCGCGCCATCGGACTTCACGTTTGGCACGTTGAGCGGATGTGTCATTCCAGGCGTTCTTGCGGCGAACTCAGTCTGCGCCGCTCCGTTGACTTTTGCTCCGACCGCGCCTGGCCTGCGTGTGTCCCAAGCGGTACTGACGGATAGCACAGGTTACAACTATGTTCTGGGATTGAGCGGCGTTGGAAACGCTCCGGCAGTAGCAATCGGACCGGGGACGATCAGCACTTATGCGGGAACTGGAAGCGCGGGTTGGTCGGGCGATGGTAGTGCCTCAGCATCTGCACAACTGAGCGGACCGGGTGGAGCGGCGCTAGACGTTGCCGGAAATCTCTACATTGCGGATACGGCAAACAACGTTGTCCGCAGAGTTGATGCATTGACAAAGAACATCTCCACAGTCGCCGGAACGAACATATCGGGCTACAGTGGCGATGGGGGCTTGCCGACTGCGGCGCAATTGAACGCTCCAACTGACGTAGCGATTGACCCCTCTGGGAACATCTACATTGCGGAAGCCGGGAACCACGTGGTCCGGGAGATCAGCTTTCAGTCCGGTTTGATCAAGACGGTGGCAGGGAATAACACGCTTGGTTTCGGGGGCGATGGTGGACTAGCCCCGGCCGCCTCGCTCGATGCCCCCAGCGGTATCGCCACTGATGCCAACGGAAACCTTTACATCGCCGATACTCAGAACCATCGCGTGCGGGTGGTCAATGCTGCGACCGGAATTATCAGCACCTTTGCCGGCACCGGAGCTCCAGGGTATTCCGGTGACGGCGAATCTCCGACGGCAGCGACATTGAATTTGCCATCTGGAATTGCTGTTGATCTGGCCGGGAACGTGTACATTGCTGACACCGGGAACAATGTAATTCGCAAGGTGAGTGGAAATGTCATCTCCACTCTAGCCGGCAATAACACAGCCGGCTCTAGCGGTGACGATGGCCCCGCGCTTTCGGCACAACTGAATGCTCCTACTAGAGTTGCAATCGACGCCGCAGGCGACATCTATATTGCCGATTATGGAAACAGCAGCATTCGCGAAGTCAGTGCGCAGTCCGGCAATATCACCACCGTCGTAGGGAAAGGCATTGCAGGCTTCGCGGGTGACGGAGGCGCTGCCACCTCTGCGCTTCTTAACACGCCGAACGGTATCGCACTTGACGCGCAAAGCAACATATACATTGCAGACACGGCGAACAACCGTGTTGCGCGGGTTGACGTTGGTAACGTTTCAAACGATTTCGGCCGGCTAAGCACCGGCACTACCAGCGAATCTAAGACGTATACATTCACTAACTTTGGCAACCAGACTTTAACGATTACCGGCGTAACGGTGCCTTCCGGTTTCCAGACAACTCCGGTCACAGGAACAGACTGCAGCACGATCACGTCCTTGTCGCCTGGCGGTAGCTGTATGGTCGGTGTTGTCTTTGCGCCTTCCACAAATGGACCTTTTCCCGGACAGCTTTCCCTTACCGATAATGCTTTGAATCAACCAGGTTCAACGCAGGTGGTAAACCTGAACGGTTTCTCTACCGGGGTGGCGGCAATTGCGGTGAGCGGCGGAGATGCTCAAA
Organism: uncultured Acidobacteriota bacterium; assembly: GCA_963777415.1. GTDB lineage: Bacteria > Acidobacteriota > Terriglobia > Terriglobales > Acidobacteriaceae > JAEZPW01. Next base: position 464,493 of record CAVZQL010000001.1, on the reverse strand, counting down.
CTACCTGCCCCGGAGCGCAATTCCAGACTCCACTACAAGCATTGGTCACAGATAACACTGGCGCAGGAGTCGGTGGCGTCGTGGTCACCTTTACGGCTTTGGGCACGGGTGCAACGGGCACGTTCGCCAACGGTTCTGCTACCGCGACCGCTACGACCGGATCTGACGGAGTTGCGACCGCTCCCGCCCTGACCGGAAGCATGGTACGCGGTTCGTTCAGCGTGTCTGCAACAGTTACTGCGATCTCTACGTCCGCCACCTTCAGCGAGACGATCGCTGGTAACCCCAGTCCCACGGTAACGCTCAGTATCAGCCCGGCAAGCACTGTTACCTACGGACAGAATGCGGCTGTAACTGCAACGCTGGCACCCTCCAGTATGGATGGGAACAACATCAGCGGGACAGTTACCTTCTACGACAACGGCGCATCAGCTGGCACTGCAACCGTCAGTAATGGTCAGGCAACGTGGTCCTATCTGCCCAATGCTGGCACACATAATCTAACCGCCGCGTACAGCGGTGACAGCAATTTCTCCGTTGCCAACAGCGCAACCGCGGCAACTCTGACGGTGACTCCCGCCCCAGTGACGGTTATTACACCTTCTATTTCGCAACCATACGGATCTGCGATTCCTGTGCTCACCGCAACATTGACCGGAACATTGGCACAGGATGCGGGCAAGGTGACGCCGGTGTTGACCACGACCGCAAAGCCAGCGTCTCCGGCCGGCACCTATCCAATTAATGTGACTGGCCTTACCGGTTCGGCCGCAAGCAACTACCAGGTGGGCAGCATCCAGACGAGCACGGGGGGCACTCCCGCCTTTACAATCACTCAGGCCGGAAACACCGTTGCGCTCACCGTTCCAGCTTCGAGCGTAGGTATCGGCAGCTCCGTGACGACCACGGCGACGGTCACTTCGAACGTATCAGGAGCCGCTGCGGGCACAACGCCATCAGGTACTGTCACCTTCTCGGATGGCACCACGGTCCTTGGTACAAGCAATCTGAATTCATCGGGATTAGCTACGTACACAACCAGCTCTTTGACCGCTGGCACCCATTCTCTTACGGTAGCCTATGCTGGCAGCCAGGACTACACAGCATCGACGTCCCAGGCTGTCGTCCTCACGGTTGTTTCTCCGGACTTCACTTTCGGGGCCTCGAACACGAGTCTGACCATGCAACAGGGACAACGAGGGTATGTCCCACTGACCTTTACTGCTAATTTGGCTCTGGCGGGCACGGTTACCCTTGGTTGTGGCGGGTTGCCTACTTATGCGACCTGCACCTTCACTCCGCCATCTGTCACGCTGGTTGCTAACGGTACCAGCACCTCCATGCTGCTCATCCAAACGGCGGGACCAACGACACTGCTGCACGCACGAAACGATGCGCATCACTCAGCACTAAATGCGCTGTTTGCATGCGTTCTCCTGCCAGGGTTAGTGGTAGGCGGCGTCTTCTCGATGCCGCAGAGACGGAAACTTCGCAAGGCCATTTTCGGAATAGTCGCCCTGGCAGTATTGTCGGCTTGCATTTCCGGATTGGTTGGTTGCGGCGGCGGTAGCACCAGCAGCAGCGATCTAGCCACTCCGCCGGGAACTGCAACCGTAACAGTTACGGCCACCAGTTCGTCGGGCGCGGTGCATACTACAACAGTCAGTCTAACCACCGTGGCCGCGCATTAGGCCAGCAGTCAATACCAGAAGTTCTCGGGCAGCGACGCAGGCTGCCCGAGGACTCCCTTCCTCATTGTCGTATGCAGAGTTACTCAGATCGAGATTCAGGCCTGGCATGCGATCCCCAATGAGAGTTCCGTGGCGAAGTCATCGGCACGAGGTGAAAACACATGAGCTCCGTCAATAGAAGAGATTTTATGAAGAACACTGTTTCGGCTGCGATGCTGGTTGGCGCAACCGGCAGTGCGCTGGGCATGGCTGCTTCCGGAGAGCAGGCCTCTGTCGCGGAGGCTGTAAAAAAGCCGAACATCGTTTTGTACGTAGCTGATCAGTTTCGTTGGGACTTTATCGGCGCGCATGGTTTGAATCCGTCCGTAAGGACTCCGAACCTCAACAAACTCGCGCAGCGTGGCGTTACGTTCACAAGCGCCATGACCAACCAACCGCTCTGCTCCCCAGCCCGCGCATGCATGATCACAGGGCGCCATGCCACAGAGACCGGGATGTGGAGACTTGATCAGGAGCTGAGGCAAGACTTGCCAACCATGGCTTCTGTGTTGAGAAGTGAAGGCTACACCGCCAATTTCATCGGCAAGTGGCATCTTGCCCCGATTGCGCAAGGTGATAAGCATGCCCATGGTTTTGTTCCTCCGGCATACAGAGGAGGTTTCCTCGACTTCTGGGAGGCGGCAAATGCCCTGGAGCTTACTTCCCACCCTTACTTTGGAACAATCTGGGACGGCCAGGGAGACGCGATAACGTTCAAAGACCAATATCGCGTTGACTTCATCACGGATCGTGCTGTGCGCTTTCTGAAGACTCCACAGCACAAGCCGTTTCTGCTATTCATTTCGCAATTAGAACCGCACCATCAAAACGACGCTAAACGTCCGGTTGCCCCCGATGGCTATGCTGAGCGGTACCAGAACGCTTTTGTGCCACAGGATCTGTTACACCTTCCGGGAGAGTGGCAGCAGCAATTGCCTGATTACTACGGCTGCATCGAACGCATTGATGAATCCGTGGGCAAAATACTGAAGACCCTGGAAGAGCAAAAACTTCTGGACAACACCATTTTTGTTTTCACCAGCGATCACGGGGTGCAGTTCAAGACGCGAAACAGTGAATACAAGCGAAGCCCACATGACAGCTCGATTCGTATACCACTCCTGTTCCATGGGCCTGGGGTGGAGCAGTCGTTGAGTCTGAATCAGGTGGTTGGGAACATCGATCTCACTCCGACTCTGCTGGATCTCGCCGGCGCTAAGGTGCCCGCGTCGATGAAGGGAAGAAGCCTGGTGCCATTGACCCGCGATCCGCAGGCGCGGGCAGAATGGCGAAACGAGACATTGATTCAGATCAGCGAGTCAATGGTAGCCCGGGCCATCCGCACCCCGGAGTGGACCTATTGCGTGGCGGACCTCTCTCTAAACGGGTACAAGGCACCGAACAGCCACAACTACAGCGAGTATCAGATGTACAACAATTTCAGTGATCCCGCACAGCTAGTGAACTTGGCTGGAAGAAATCCCTACAAGAAGGATGCTGCTGATCTTCGCGACCGCCTGCTGAACCTGATCGTGGAATCCGGCGAAGCAAAACCAACGATCGAGAGCGCTCGCTTGTATGCATGAATTGAGGGAGAATTAATGCGCATTTGGGCTCTTTGTTTAGTGATTTGCGGCGAAATATGTTTCGGGCAGGCCCAATTTAAATATCCATTCCAGAATCCCTCTCTGCCGCCAGAGCAGCGCATCTCCGACCTGCTTGCGCGCATGACTGTTCAGGAAAAAGTCTATAACTTCGGCATCGATCCCAGTATTCCGAGACTTGGCGTGGTCGGCTCTGGCCACGTGGAGGGCTTGCATGGTCTGGCCCTCGGGGGTTACGCGGAGTGGCAAGGGGAAGGGAAGCCACCAATACCGACCACCCAGTTCCCTGAGGCAAATGGATTAGGGCAAATGTGGGATTCTGCTCTGCTTCAGCAGGTGGCCCACGCTGAAGGTTATGAAGCGCGGTACGCCGCCCAAAACGAACGGTATAAGGGAACGCGGACCGATCGTATCGTAGGCGGCCTACTGCTGCGCGCTCCAAACGCGGACTTGGCTCGTGATCCGCGCTGGGGCAGAAACAGCGAGTCATATGGAGAAGATCCCTACCTGGTAGGAACCTTAGCGACCGCGTTCGTGGAGGGGCTGCAAGGGGACGATCCGAGATACTGGCTTAGCGCGGCCTTGATGAAGCATTTTCTCGCCAACAGCAATGAGAACGGGCGCGAAGGATCGTCCTCGAACTTCGATACAAGGCTGTTCCGAGAGTATTATTCGGTTCCGTTTCGTATGGGAATTGAAGAGGGGGGCGCAAATGCGATGATGACCTCCTACAACGCATGGAACGGCGTCCCAATGACGGCTCATCCTGTTCTGAAATCTATTGTGGAGAAAGAATGGGGATTCAACGGCATCCTCTGCACTGACCGGCGCGCGTTTACGGATTTAGTCACACAACATAACTTCTACAAGTCTCTGGATGAGGCAGCAGCCGCAACGACCCATGCTGGAATCAACCAGTATCTGGATCACTGGGAAGGTCCTATTACTGCGGCTCTTAACAAGCACCTGATTCCCGAAAAGGACCTGGATGACGATCTGCGCGGCGTTTTTCGCGTCATGCTTCGTTTGGGTCAACTCGACCCACCCTCTATGGTTCCATACGCAAAGATCGGGCGGGACACGGCAGCGGGAGAAACGGCGCCCTGGAATTCGCCCGAACACAGGGCTCTTGCGCGCAAGGTCACGGACGAATCTATCGTCCTGCTCAAGAATCAAGGTCAGACTCTGCCGTTAAACCCACAAATCACACATTCGATTGCTGTCATCGGGCCATACGCGGACAAGGTCTTGTTCGGGTGGTACAGCGGAGCGCCCCCTTACACGGTAAGTCCGTTAGAAGGGATCCGCAAACGCGTTGCTTCTGATGTTTCTGTTCAGTTCGCCAAGGGAGAGGATTTGAACCAAGCTGAGTCACTGGCCCGCAAGTCCGACGTTGCAATTGTGGTCCTCGGAAATGATCCGATGTGCGGCCACAAGGTGTGGGCAGGAAAATGTCCCTCGAGCGAAGGCAAGGAGGGCAGAGACCGAGACTCGCTCGCGCTGGAACAGAGTCAGGAAGAGATAGCCAAGAGGGTGTACGCGGCCAATTCTCATACGGTTCTGGTATTGATTACAGGCTTCCCTTATGCAATTACGTGGGAGCAGGATCATCTGCCCGCCATTCTTGAAATGGCCCCGAGCAGTGAAGAAGAGGGAACTGCTCTCGCAGATGTGCTGTTTGGAAATTACAATCCGGCAGGGCGTTTGACCCAAACGTGGCCGAGATCTATCGATCAACTGCCGCCGATGATGGACTACGATATCCGCCACGGAAGCACCTATATGTATTTCCGGAGCAAGCCACTCTATGCATTTGGGTACGGCCTCAGCTATACCACATTCGCCTACTCCAACCTGAAGGTCAGTTCATCCGGCTCATCTGGAGTCAAAGAGTTCACGGTCAGCGTGAACGTCAGCAACACGGGAACCCGGGCAGGAGACGAGGTCGTCCAGATGTACGTGCGTTATCTGCAACCCAAAGTATCGCGGCCCGGCGAACAATTGGTGGGATTCCAGCGAATCTCGTTAAAGCCAGGCGAAACTAAGACCGTAACATTTCCGCTCAAGAGCCAATCGCTGGCTTACTGGAACGAGGGAAGCCATACCTATAGAGTTGAGCCAGGTAAAATCGCGATTTTGGTCGGCTCTTCCTCCGATGCCATCCATCTGCAGGAGACAACTACTATCGACGTTTCCTCTCGCGAGAATCGCGTTCGAGGCAAGGCTGATTAAGGTGAGTACGAAAAGAGCTTCTTGTCTGACGCCGATTGAGGCGAACTGACGAGTGAAGGGTCCAGTCTGATGAAATTCTGGAGTGCCAGATGGCTGACTAGAGTGAGGCACGTTTTACCGACCAGGGTTGAGCGTGAGCCGCGATGGACAGTGGAGAGGTGAAATACGATGAGCAATCGCAGGCAGTTCCTTGCGGGTCTTGCAGGCATGGCGGGTGTTGCCATGATTCCCGGTGTACTCAGCATTGCAGCGAACTCGCCGAAAAAGCCCAATATCGTCTTCTTTCTGATCGACGATCTTGGGTGGGGCGATCTGAGCTGTTATGGCAGCACATTTCATCAGACGCCAAACATCGATCAACTCTGTGCCGAGGGGTTGAAATTCACCAATGCCTACGCGAGTGCGCCCGTGTGCTCCCCCAGTCGTGCCGCGATTATGACAGGCCAGTCGCCGGCGCGCTTGCACCTGACGCAATGGATCCCTGGCAATCTCCGCCCCCACAAGAAGCTGGTTGAGGCACCCAGCGCGACCCATCTCGATCGAAACACGCCAACCATTGCAGAGCTGTTAAAGCGGGCCGGCTATCAGACCGCAGCGATCGGGAAATGGCACTTGGGGGACGACGGCTATCTGCCTGAAAACTTCGGCTTCGATGTAAATTTCGCTGGCGATAATCACGGCCATCCCGGTCCTCCTCATAACTATTTCGGACCATTCAAATACCACAATCTCACTGGATACACCTCCGATGACTACCTCACCGAGGTACTGACCACTAAGCTCGAGCAAGTCGTCGCCAAGTTCGCGCCAAAAGGCCCGTTCTTTCTCTACATGGCTGAGTATGCAGTGCACATGCCATTGCAAGCTCGCCAGGCAATGATCGAAAAGTATCGGCAAAAGAACGGCGGTAGAAACGAGTTTGATCCTGTCTATGCCGCGATGATCGAAAGCGTGGACATCGCATTCAAAGCGATGCGCACAGCGCTTGAAAAAGCGGGAGTTGCCGACAACACCATCATTATCGTTACCTCCGATAATGGCGGTCTCGGCTTTCCGGGGAGAAGTCTGCACAGGGTTGCCGACAACGGACCCTGGCGCGCCGGCAAGGGATTCCTGTACGAGGGCGGCATCCGCGAGCCGTTGATTGTGCACTGGCCGGGAGTCACCAGGCCCGGCAGCGTATGCGACGTCCCCGTGACGGGCACCGATTTCATGCCGACTCTTCTGAATGTGGCAGGCGCGGGCGCGCCGCCGACGCCATGCGACGGCCTTGATATTGGAAAGCTGTTCCGTGGTGGGTCATCACTCGATCGAGATGCCCTCTACTGGCATTTCCCGCATTACGGCGATCAGGGGGGCGTGCCTTGTGGTGCCATTCGTGAAAAGGAATGGAAGCTGATCGAGTTTTTCGAGGACGGCCACTTGGAACTCTACAATCTCGCAGTTGATCCCGGAGAGCGATATAACTTCGCATCCAGTTTTGCCGACAAGGCCTCGGATCTGCGGAACAAATTACAAACTTGGCGGGCAAGCATGAACGCAAACATGCCGAGACCAAACCCCCAATACAACCCCGCAGAAGCAGAACTAAGAATAGGCCCACCCGGATGTAGCTGGGATTCGCGAACCGTCTGCTTGGAAGATTGACCACGGAACCAGTGAATCAGGACAGCCTTCGGCTGTGCTCTCCTAATGGGCACAACCGGGAGAACGTGAAGGAATTCATGAAAGGTACACCAAAATTACAGCGGAAGGCTATAGCTATTGTTCTGCTTGGCATGCTCGCATTGAGCGCGTGCGGTGGCGGCAACTCGTCCTCGGCGCCACCAGTCTCCACGCCCCCGCCGCCAACATTAACGTCGCTGGGATTAAGCCTGTCCGACAACAATCCTGCCTACAATGAAGTGGTCACACTGACCGCCACAGCGCAACCCGCGGGCACAACCTTCACGGGCACAATCAGCTTTTACGAAGATCAGGGAGCTCTGCTTAACGGCAATGGCGTGTTGCTGGGGCAAGTAAGCGTGAATGGTCAGGCAAGTGCGCAGTGGAGCCAGAAGTTTCTGGGAGGCGAGCATACTGTGTATGCGGTTCTCAATAATGCCCCCAACTTAGCATCCGCGGCTGTGCCGATCAAAGTGACTGCGGCGCTTGCGGTTCCCGCAACTGGCGCCTATCTGGGTGCGGCAACAACTGCGGGTACGATCGATAGTGTCGAAAAGGCATTTCCCAAGGGCATCGGGCGCCCATATGCGATCAACCTGCAGTATTACAGTTCACCATGGACGAGGATTGCCGCCGAATTGAATAGCCAGGGCGTGTTGCAGCCGGATTCGCAGTTGGCAGACGACATCAGCCATGGCCGTATTCCCTTGATCTCCTGGGGTTGCGACGACTCGCAGGCTGGCACGGATGCGCTGATTGCAGCCGGTGATAACAGCAATCAAGACATTACGACGATCCACAACACGGCGAAGGCGCTGGCGCAAATTCCCGGGCCGGTGCTGCTCCGGTGGAAGTGGGAATTTAACGGCTTTTGGGCGAGTCACGAAACTTGCGCCGGGACGACTAGGTCAGCAGGATGGACGCAGCAATCTGAACGTAACTTTACAGGGGCATGGCAAACGATCTGGACGATATTCCAGAGCGAAGGCGCGACCAACGTTGTGTTCGTGTGGAATCCGATGAGTTATGTGAGTGGCGCAGGTGGCAGCAAAACTGCCGATCCGCATCCCTTCTATCCGGGCAACACATTCGTGGACTGGATCGGCGTCGATACCTACCAGGGAGTAGGCAACACTACCGACACCTTTCAGACCGACATGCAACCGTTCTATAACGATTTTACGATTGTGGAGAATGGAATACCGGTCTATGGTAAGCCGATTATCGTTGGAGAGAACGGCGCTCCAGGGTATTCCCTCAACACCCCCAATCAGGAAGTACAGTGGGCCTATATCCAAGGGATACTGTCGGACTTTCAAGCTAATATCTTTCCGCAATTGAAGGCCGTGTGCTGGTTCGACCTGCAGAACTCGCTGCTGGATGATAACAACGGGCAAGGGAACGGAGGCCTGGCTGCAATGGCCGCGTTGGGCACTAGCCCATTGTTTTCGCAAACCAGCCTTGTTGCGTCAGGTGCAGCTCCAACATCGGATAACCAGAGTTCCACTTATGTAATGCCCCTTGCCTTAACCAACAACGGATTATTGCCGCTGACGAACGTACAAGTCACTTCCATCAGCAATATTTCCAACATCACCGGCACCGGCACGGTGGTCCCGCCCAACGGGCCGATCTCGTTCCCCAACTCCACAGGTGCTTCTACGCTCACAGCGGGACAGACAGCCATAGCTGGAACAACTTTTAACTGGCCGCCAAGCGCAACCTGCGTTCAGATGACGATTAATTACTCCGCAACGCAGTCAGATAATGCTGGCGGCACCACGCAATACAACGGGAACGACACAATCAAGGTATCTCGTCTGACAACCGGTCAGTGCCGGTAATTGCAGCACGCGGGCGCGCCATCGCAATCAGTATGGAACGGACTTCGCGAAAGATGAACGGTCGCTTTTCAGAGGGTGGATGCAGATGCTGAAGAATCTAATTTTTGCGGTCTCAGTCCTTGTGCTCACAGCGTCTGCACAAACGGCGGACAAGACACAATACAACATCTATGCCGGCAATACGCATTCCCACACGCAGTACACTTGGTCCCACGGCGAACAGTGGATCGCGGGTGATTGCTCGGGAATTCTGGTCTATGGCCCCGTGAGCGAACGGCCTTATGTTCATTCTTGGACCACAGGCTATGTGGCTGGCAAAGGCAAGTGCCCGGGTATCTACGTGGTCGACGGTCTTCAGTACCCGGCTCCGGGTATGAAACTTAAGCCGGATTGGGAACTAGTGCAAGGCCAGCCTTCTCGGCATTACGAACTCGCCAGGCAATCCGGGTATGACTTCTACATCACAAGCGACCACTCGCAGGAAGCAGCCTTCTGGTCTGGCGGTCCAGAAAATCCATGGCTGGCAACGAAACAGCAAGCCAGTGCAGCAACCGGCAAGAACTTTGTTGCGATCGCAGGATTTGAATTCTCTGAAAACGATGGCCCCGGCGGTACGGGCCACATCAACGTCATCAACAGCGACGGCATTCTCGACGCTCTAGCGCCCGGCATTAATCTCCCGTATCTACATTCCTGGCTCAAAACAGCGAAGCCGAATGAAACGGGACCCGTGGTAGCCAGCTTCAATCACCCCGGTCCTAAACAGTACAACAACTGGGACTATCGCGATCCGGCAGTAACGGACATCATTACGATGTTGGAAGTCATTAATTCCAATAACCACATTCATTATGAAGCGTTCGTTAATGCTCTCGACAATGGATGGAAGGTTTCCCCTGTTTCGGGCCTGGACAATCATGGCGTAACCGGCATCGGCAGAGACGCCTCGCGGACCTTCATTCTGGCAACGGAAAACACGAAAACGGCAATCCTCGATGCGATGAAACATCGGCGCACGTACGCTTCACTCGACAAGAACATTCAATGCCGTTACAGCGTTAACGGGCAGATCATGGGCTCGACTCTGGACCGGCCATCTACGTTCAACTTCGACATACGGATCAGCGACCCAGACTCCGACAATCCCAATGACCGAATCACGAAGATCGATATCGTCCGGGACCACGGCGAAGTCGTGGAAACCTACATACCGGACCATCCTGGGTACACCGCCGTTTGGGCGCCAATTATTAAGGACACAAGAAGCAAATACTTCTTTGTGCGGGTATGGAACGCCGGCGGCGGGGAGGCCTCTGGTGCCGACCCGACTAAGCCGATTGCCTGGCTCGCGCCGATTTGGACAGGGCGGTGATGGTAAGCAATTTCAGTAAGGTGGTAGCCCCCGAACGGGGATCGTAGTTATCCGAGCTGCAAAAGTGACTGGCATAACGAGACGTCATTAAACTGACCAGTTTTTGAAATTCGGGCTGAGGTGATTTCCATCTCTTGCCCGTAGAGAAAGAATACGAGATGCGCAATTCGCGAATTTTCATTGCACCTACCGGACTGGCACCACTACTGGTTGCTGCTGTGGCAGTTTTCGTCATACTGCTGGCCGCGCTACAGGGCTCCGCTCAATCCGCCACGCCCGCGCCACAGTATCGGAATCCCGCCTTGAGCGTGGATGAGCGTGTTGCCGATCTGCTCGGCCGCATGTCACTCGAGGAGAAGGTCGGGCAACTAATGATGTGGGACGCTCGCGAAGACCTCTCGTTCATCAACACCCGCCATGCGGGCTCACTTCTCCACATCCGCGGTGGGAGGGTCAACCTCGCAATGGACCTCGCGGCAAAGGGGCGCCTAGGGATCCCGCTGCTGATCGGCGAGGATGGCATCCACGGGCACTCGTTCTGGAAGGGGGCGACCATCTTTCCGACCGAACTCGCGCTGGCCGCGAGTTGGAATCCCGAACTGCTCGAGCACGTGGGGCGCGTAACCGCCGAGGAGATGGCGCCGACGGGCATACACTGGACATTCTCGCCGGTGCTTTGCCTGAGCCGCGATCTACGCTGGGGGCGCACCGGGGAAACGTTCGGCGAGGATCCCTACCTCATCGGCGAGTTAGGTGCCGCGCTGATCCGCGGTTACCAGGGCAAAGGCCTGAACGATCCGACCGCAGTGCTCGCCACTGCCAAGCACTACGCCGGCTACTCGGAAACCCAGGGCGGTCGCGACGCTTCCGAGGCCGATATCTCCCGCCGCAAGCTTCGCAGTTTCTTCCTGCCGCCGTTTGAGCGTGTCGCCCGCGCCGGAGCGATGACGTTCATGACCGGCTACCAGTCTATGGACGGTGTACCTTCCACGACGAACCACTGGCTGCTCACCGACGTCCTCAAGAACGAGTGGGGCTTTCGCGGTGTGCTGGTGACCGATTGGGACAACGTAGGCCGGCTGGTCCACGAGCAGAAGGTGGCCGCGACCTATGCCGATGCTGCGATCATGGCCCTGCGCGCAGGGAACGATATCATCATGAACACCCCACAGTTTTATGAGGGCGCTCTCGAGGCGGTCCGCAGCAGCCGGCTCGCGGAATCTGAGATCGATGCGCCAGTGCGACGCCTGCTCGCGCTGAAGTTCCGCATGGGTCTGTTCGAGAACCCTCGTCGGCCCGATCTCGAGCGCGCTGCCGTCGAGGTCGCGCGGGCCGACCATCGGGAGGTAAATCTTACCGCCGCGCGCCAGAGTCTGATTCTTCTCCAGAACAACGGCCTGCTCCCGCTGGATCCGGCGAAGGTCAAGTCCATCGCCGTGATCGGCCCTAATGCCGATGACGACCTCCAGCAATTGGGCGACTGGAGCCTAGGTTCCTCGCAGTACCCGCCCGAAGCCGGCAAGCAGCCGCGCGAAAAGACGACGACGGTGCTCGACGGAATTCGCGCCCTGGCCCCCGTCGGTAGCTCAGTCCGCTATGAGCGGGGCTGCTCGATCGTCGACAACGATCTCTCGGGCATCGCGGCAGCGGTTGCCGCCGCGCGGGCGTCCGATGTAGTCGTCGCCGTCGTGGGGGACAACCTGGGTTTCGTCGGCGAGGAGCACAGTACCGCGACGCTCGAGCTGCAGGGTGGGCAGATCGCACTGCTCGACGCCCTGGACAAGACCGGCAAGCCGATGATCATCGTGCTAGTGAACAGCAAACCGCTCGTGCTGCCGCCGTCGGCCAAACGCGCTGCGGCGATCCTGGAAGGATTCAATCCCGGAATGGAAGGTGGGCGCGCCATGGCGGAGGCACTGTTCGGCACGCTGAATCCCTCGGGCAAGCTCACCATTTCCTTCCCGGTCCACGTCGGCCAACAGCCCGTGTTCTATAGCCAGGTGCGCGGGCAGCACGGCGATCGCTATGCGGACCTCACGCAGGAACCGCTGTTCCCGTTCGGCCACGGCCTCAGTTATACGCAATACCGCTACTCGAATGTGAAACTTGCTGCGCCCACACTGGCGCGCGGACAAGGGGAGATGGTCTCGGTGGACGTTGAGAATATCGGCCACAGAGAGGGCGACGAGATCGTGCAGGTGTATGTCACGGATGTGGTAACCTCGGTCACCTGGGTGAATAAGGCGATCAAGGGCTTCGCCCGCGTTCACCTGGCACCTGGCGAGAAGAAGACGGTGCGGGTGAGCCTGCCCTGGGAGTCGTTTCAGATTGTGGATGCCGAGGGGCGCAGCGAGGTGGAACCCGGCGAGTTCGAAATTCGAGTCGGGCCATCATCGCGCGACCGCGATTTGCTGAAGGCGATGCTGCAAGTCCAATGAGATTCAGGATGTCGGATTCGGCCAAGGCATCGGTCGCGGGTTGCTGGCGCAAATCAAAGCCTTCATGTCAGGCGCATACAACTGTGCTCGATGACAGGGATTGTATGACGGCGCGAATCCGGTCCTGGGTTCGCCATCCAATAGGTTCGGGAAAGCGCCGAAACACACGCCTCTCGTTGGAGGAGGCGATGCATCGCCTCCTTCCCACTACCATGTGCGACCATCGTGGCACCCGCTCCGCGGGTGAGCAGGTCAAGGCACGTCTCGAGCCGAGGCTTGCACTCGGCGACGCCGGATTCCTACGCGACACCACGGTTGCGAGCGTGAAACGCCGGCGGCGGGATGCCCCTGGTGCTGGCCCGGCCAAGCCCACAGCGTGGCTCGCACCAATCTCGACGGGCCGATGACAGTAAGCACCTTCAGCATGGGCTCACTTGTTCTCGGCTCGGCATATTAAAACCGTTCCATGGTTACGCGTACCACTTCCGGTTTCTGGCGGAAACCCAAACCGCGATCGGTCTCGTCGCCATTTAACAACCGTACCGGTTTCCAGACGCCATTTTCATAAGCGCCCTGCTCGGCCGAGACGATCTCGCTGCGCATCCAGATTTGTTTCCCTGGCAGGTGGAACGTGACGTTCGCGTCCACGCCGGTCACCAGGAACTCATTCGGCCCCAGTTGCGCAACCAGTGCGCTCCCATGTGCGTCTGTGGTGCCCGGAGCTCTGCGGCCATCGGGCTGCGGGAACCCGAATGCAACCGTTGCCTGCCATTCGCCGAAGTCCAGTTCCTGTTCGGTCTGTCCGGGCTCTTCGATAGCGGTCTTCAGTTTCCCGTCGAACTCCAGTTGTGCGATCTCCCGGTCCATCGGCGCGATCAGTGCAAAGTTGTTCGCGTGTGCCTTCCATGGCTGATCGCCCGCCACTCTGTTCCATCCCCCTTGGTCCACTCCAAAGGGTGAAAATCCAATAGCCCCCTCGCCCAACGCATAGAAGAAGAACTTGCCGTAGTTGTCGCGACGCGAGACTTCTGGAATAAACAACGGATTGTCCGGCCGGTTGTAAGTGCGCACCGTTTGTCGAATGAACTCCGGCTCATCGGAGTAGATGTCAGGGGCGATTACGTCGATAGCAGGCGCCAGCGCTTTCCACAGTCCTACCATTTTTTGCACCGCGCCCCCGCTGGGGTACCCAGCGCCCGGCTTGTCCAGTTGCCGTTTCGGCACTTCGTAAATCGGAAAGTTCAGCCAAACATTGGTATAGCAGGGAATCGAGAACTCGGTCTTACCCGCCGCGGCGATTTCGTTCATATACTTCGCCTGATGGTAGACCTGGAATATTTCATCTGCGTCGCCGCCGAAGACCTGGCTCCATGGGCCCGGCTGCTTGTGCGTCACGGCCAGCAGATCGACAGGAACTCTACCGGCAAACTCACGGTTCGATTCCGCGGAGAAGTCCCGCACGCTGCCGAGATTGCCCGACTCGTTTTCCACCTGAATCAATATGACCGTGTGCCGCTCGCCATCGATCGCTTTCAGGTGCCGCATCAGGGCTACGAACGCGGCCTTGTCAGCCTCCAGCGTGTTGCGCGAATGAGCGGAGAGCACATCCATCGGCTCTCCGTCGACCCGGATAACGCGGGGAAACCGCTTGCTGTCTCTCTTCACCCATGCTGGTACGTAGTGCATGCTGCCGTTCTTCCAGGTCCCAAACCACAACAGCACCACGTGCAGGTTGTGTTCGCGCGCGCCCTCCACGATCTGGTCGACATTAGCAAAATTGAAGTGGCCCTGCTGCGGCTCAATCTGCTCCCAGTAGACCGGCGCCTCGATTGTGTTGGCGTGCAGAGCGGCCATCGATTGCCAGACCTGCGGCAACTCGCTCGGCCAGGCGCTCGAGTTGTGGATCTGGCCTCCTAGAATGAGATAAGGACGGCCTTCAACAAGCAGTGCGTAACGTCCGTCCTGCTGGACGAGTTTGGGCGGTTCCACGGCGTTCGCGTGCTGAAGCAAGGCAAACGCGATCACGGCTATGACAATTCCAGAGAATAACGAAGGTCGGAATAAAGTAGAGAATCGCATGGAACAACTCCATTCGGTCAAATGTGAGGGTATTCAATAATGTAATCGTATACATTTCTTTGCACAAGCTGCTTTTCAAATGGCGGGCCGGTATCTGCGAAAAACCTCGCATCAAATGTGCCGATTGCGTTCATCGCCTGCTGATTCCTGTCTCTGATCAAGTGATCTACGATCATCTGGCTGGCCATCACACCATCGGTGTTTATCCTCTGCTGCCGGATGACACCTGCCATTTTCTGGCGGTCGACTTCGATGAAGCGGAATGGCAAGATGACGCACGAGCCTTTATGGAATCGTGTCGGGAATTCGAGATTCCAGCCGCGCTGGAGATCTCGCGCTCTGGCAAGGGCGCTCATGTCTGGATCTTCTTCTCTGCGGCGCTGCCGGCTTGTGATTATACGGTTAAAGAGAGTCCTTAAAAGTTGGTGCAACGTGCTGTCCGGGCGGAGGCGAGTGATCTGTGTCGCGCGGTCAACGTTGGAAAAGCCTGCGTGTTCGCGTCGAGAGCGCTGAGGGCACGACAGGAAGACATACTTGTATCCAGTCAATCCGAGATCCGGCTTCGTGACCAAATAGATGACGTGCTCAGTCGTCCGGGGTCGTTCTATGCTGCGGCCGGTACCGCGGTATCCAGAATGGTAATGTACTTCTTCAGGATCTCAGCAGAGGACCGAATCGCTTGGCTTTCGGATGGATCGAGTTGCACGTTGATGACCCGACCGATGCCGTTTCGGTTTACGACTGCGGGCAGCGAGAGAAACACCTGACCAAGTTCCATTCCGGCAGGCGCAAGGTTCGATACCGTCAAGACGGCATGTTCATCGCTCAAAATAGCGCGAACGATGCGCACAAGCGCAGTAGAAACGCCGTAGTACGTCGCACCTTTGGCAGCGACGATTTCAAGCCCGGCTGTGCGCGTCGAGTTGGCGATGTCTTTCAACGCGTTCGGATCGTAGGGAATATCCAACTCCCGGCAGAATCCCTCAAGAGGCACGCCCGCTATGCGAGCCGAAGACAACACGGGGACTTGGCTGTCACCATGCTCTCCGATGACGTAAGCGTGAACATTCTCGAGAGATACACCGTAACGCGCAGCCAGGCGCCTGCGAAAGCGCGAAGTATCGAGCAGTGTTCCCGAGCCGATTACCCGGCCGGGCGGGAGCCCCGACCACTTCCACGCCGCATAGGTCAGCACATCCACTATAGTTACATTCATTTGCCGATGCAGAAAGTAAACTGACGTAACTTCATCCAGTATTTATGCTGGTTGCTGATGGGGTCGCCCCGCTGCGTGGACACATATGTGGACACACGCCCTCTTGATTGGTGAGAGAGCCTGCAGTTCCAAATCGAAGGTCCTACAAAATACCCTATCCGCTATTTCCTCGAAAATGCGGGATTGGTGTAAAGGTTCGCGAGTTCCGCTTTAACTGCCGAGGACGTTTCTGGCGAGGACTTTAGCTCGTCGATGTAGTCAGCAACCACGCCGTCGTTCCTGGAAATCGCACTGAGCGACCAACCGGCCGCGGTATACACCACTCCTCGCATGATGCTGTCCGTCAGTTCTGTCGGTTTCTGGCCTGATTTACGCATTTCGTTGAACTTGTCGTAGTCCTCTCGCCATGCCAACATCGACGCGATTGCCTTCACAGGTGCCATCCGCCCAGTCGCAAAAAACTCTCCCCAGAGCATATCCATTTTGGTCGGAAGAACTCGATCGGGTTTCAAATCGTATGTGTCCGGCAAAGCCACAGACTCGAGAACCGCCTTCTTATCACCCTTGAAGCCATTTAGAAGCGCATCGGTTTGATACCCGGCAATTCTGAGCAGCGGAATGGCATAAATGCGCACGGCAACCGGTTCGGTTGGAAGTTGTCGGATGACGTCATCTGCTGCGGCAGGGCTCGCCTTTAGCGCAGCCACGAAGAAGGCCATAACGTTGTAGGCCGACCCTGCTTTAGCATCGCCAGAAACGAGACGGAGTCCATCCAGCAAGTGGGCCGGATCTGGGGCATTATGATAAGCCTGAAGCCATGGTCCAAACGTCTGCATGTCACCAAACGCAGGTTTCTTGCGAGCTGTTTCAAACGTTCTCACCTCCACGACGGCAGGGTTCAGCGCTACGCTCTTCTTGTTCTCAAGCACAGCCCGCGCGACGATCTTTAGGCTGCCATCCTGGACGTTATCGGGAGCGCACCACCGTGCCGCGGACGCAGCAAGGCTTGCCACGCTCAGCAGAGGATTTTTGATTCCGGCAGCACCGAGCGCTTGCGTAACGAAGTCGCCACCCTCCGGTTTAATCTGCTTGATTACTGCCGCGGGTGCGACTGGAAGAGTTTGCGTCCGTTCTCCAAATGACAGGTCAAAGCTGAATGTGGCCGAGTTGAGGAGCCGGTCTCTTTCGTCGCCAGTCGCGATGACAGCGAAGCGAACGCATTGACCGGGCTCAATCTGCTTTATGTCTGTCGGTGCGTTTACAAGACGTGGGCTTGAGGTCCATTGCTCACGTACAACTTCATCACCGATCACGAGTAGGTTCGGATGTATTTCGGTGGGGGCTGGCTTTTTGGCTGGATAGACCTGCTCCTGCGGGAGGGCTGAAAGGGCGACCGAAAGAATTATGGCGAGAATCGTTAGCAATGAGGGGTGGTTTGTTTTAGTCATGCCGGTGTCTATCATTTGCGTTGCGTTCGAACTGTACCGGAGTTTGCGAAAAAGAAAAAGCCGAGATTCAAGATTGACCTCTGGAACCCTGGAGGTACACTCGGGGTCTGATTCGATATGGGCCGGACACGTCCACACTTCGTGCGTTATCGGATAGCTTTGCCACTTGTGTTTGGGTTCTTGGCGGTCGGACTGATCGCATGGGATCTCCACAACCAGCGCGTAATCCAGTCGATGGGGATGGCCTGGGATACAGGTGCGCCGATATGGCCGTATCAAGCCTCGTCTCTGTTCCTTGTTGCGCTCAACGCCCCAGCATTCGTACTAGCCACGCCTTTCTTTTTCTTGCTCCATCTGCCCACAATGGAGATGCGCCATCCCGTCCTGCTACCGATGATTGTTTTCTGTTGGTGGTGGATCGGAACGCGGTTGGATTTCGGCGTTCTGGGACGCCATCATTATCGTCGGCCGAGAGCGCTTGCGTGTGTCTTGGCGGCTTGCGCAGTGATGTTGTTTTCCGCTGGCGCGTACGGCCTCATAAACGACGTTCGCTGGTGGCGCAGTTACGGTCATGCGCTGCCGCCAGTCTATTTACTGCTACTGCTGAGAACTGCAGGAGCAGTCCTCTGGTCTTTCGTCATTGCAGCCGGATGTTCGCTCGCGGCTGTTCGTCTGTTTCAGGGGAGATTGCCGGAGGTTTCACACAAACGCAAACATCCCCTTCTAAGCGCTTTCGCTGCACTCGGAATAGTGGTTCTTGTCGCGATCAGCCTGATCGGAAATGCGCCGGAAATCATCGTTGATCCCGAATCGTGCGTCTCTGACCGGGAAAGCGGTTGTATTCACGGGACGATTGCGGCCCAAGACGGCCAGCCCGTACAGGGGATCGAGGTGGAGGCAGTGCCCTCGGACAAAACTGGAGACGCACGCTGGTCTGCGAGGGCGTACGAGTGGACCGACAAAGAGGGCAGATACAGCTTCGACCGATTGGGGGCTGGCGAATATTTCGTCTCCGTTCACTATTACGACGCTCCTGACGCCCGGCATCCTTATGCGACGACTCTCTATCCCGGCGTGGCGCTCGAACAGCGTGCCGAAAAGGTAGTTGTCAAAGCAGCGTCGCGGACCATGCTCGGCGAGCTTCGATTGCAAACGCTGCCACTCACGACAATTCGGGTACAGGTGATCTGGCCCGATGGTACCAGCCCGGAGTGGAGCAATTTGCTGTTTCACAACGTCAGCTATCCAAGCCAAGCCGTAATTGGTGATGTCGCGCCAGCAATCGAAAAAGGCAGAGGTGAATTTACGTTGCCGGAAGGTTTCGACTACAACGCCCGCGCGAAAGTCGACTGTGACGGTGAGTCGACGATCGAATCACGCGAATCTCGCCCCGTACAGCAAATCAAAGTCGGCGGCGAAAGCAGTCCACGAGAGTTGATCTTTACGGTCCCAGGTCCGCCCTGTAAGCTCTGGAGGCCGAAATAACGCCGAGGCGTGTGCAGCCACAATCTGGATGCATTGCAATTGGAACGTCTATGAAGAGTCTCTCAAAAGCCGTTGCGAGCGTGGTCATTCTGCTGTCATTGACGTCTGCTCAAACCGCACGCCCAGCGCATTTTGCCGTGCTCGAAACCGGCGTGTTTCACGGCCAAGATGTCGCTCTGAAACAACCGACTTCATGGGCTGGGGTCTTTTGTCTGGCGGGCGCTTGTCAGATCCGACCGGCTACAGTTCGAGCGAAGCGCGCACCCGACCCGCTCGGGGAAGATGACCTGCATCGACCGACCGGTACATCTATCGAAGTGTCATCGCGCCGACAGGCTCTATTTCTGGTGCACGGGTTGAGCCCTTCCGCACGTTCGATTGCGACCGTATTCGTAGGCGAGAAGAACCTTGCGGCTGGCGACGACCAGAGTTTTTCGATATCCGGCCGCCATTACGTGTTGCATGTTGAGGGGCACCCTACGACGGACAACCTGCTACCCAAAGGATCACGGCTCGTGTTGTCGGACGGTTCCGCAATTCAAGAGCTGTTTTCACTTTCAGAAGGCGGGAATGATCCGTACATCACAATCCTGTGGATCGGCGACATCGACGGAGATGGCAAACCGGATCTGTACGTCAACGCGAGCTGGCACTACAACATTGCGCACAAAGTCCTCTGGCTGTCATCTCTCGCTGGAGCCGGCCAATTCGTCGGCCAAGCCGCAATCTTTGATACTACGGGATGTTGAATGGGCCGGATAAATCAATCACTGGCTTGGCAGGACGAGCCGTGCTGCGTTATCCGAGAAGGTTATTTCGCTCGGATGTGGTGAATTCTCGTGCAAGGATTGCATTGGTGTCCAAGTTCAACGCATAATAGGTCAATAAAGTTGACTTATTATGAAAGCGCCGAACGAGCTGGAAAAAGACCTGTATCGGATTGCGGAAGCCCAGGGTGGGTACTTCACGACCAAGCAAGCAGCTTCCCTTGGGTATGCCAGCAACAAACGGGCCTACCATGTTCAGGCCGGCAACTGGCTTCGTGAGCACCGTGGCGTTTATCGGCTGGCCCTCTTTCCAGAGCCGGATCGCCCGGACCTGATCCTCTGGTGGCTGTGGTCACGTGATCGCACCGATCAGCCAACCGGAGTTTATAGCCACCTGACGGCCCTGAGTCTGCATGAACTCACAGACGTGAATCCCTCGCGTCTGGATATCACAGTTCCGCCTTCATTTCGCCGAGGAGTACCCGTTCCAAAACTTCTGCGTCTTCATTTCGGTCATGTCTCGGACGCCGAACGGGAAACTCTGTTTGGCGTTCCAGTAACGAGCGTTCTGCGTACGATTCTCGACGTGTGGGAGGACGGCTCACTTCCGAAAGCAACGCTACGGCAAGCATTCCAGCAGGGCAGGTCAACCGGCAAGATCACCAGAAGGCAGGCGGCGGACCTACTGCATGATTCCCGATTCTCTGCGGTTGCGCGGGACTTGAAAGCACAATGAACGAAAAGATCAAATACGCGACTGGAGTCGCCCTGCGTGTAGCACTGGAAGAGCGGCTGAAACAGATTGCCAAGGCCGAGAATACGGACCTGCAAAGGCTGAGACGTTGGGTTGCTTTCGACCGTTTTCTTGCTCGTCTGTTTGACAGTTCGGACACACAGTTGGTTCTAAAAGGTGGCTATGCGATGGAACTTCGTTTCCGGATTGCGCGCGCCACGAAGGATCTCGACTTCACGGTACGCACAATTTCTCCATCCTCGGGCGACGCCGTGCTGGATCATCTCCAACAGGCTGGGCAGCGCGACTTGAATGATTTCTTTTCCTTCCGAGTCGGCAGTCCCATGACGGACGTCGATGGCGCTCCAAATGGCGGCTCTCGGTATCCGGTCGACGCAATGATGGCACAGCGCACGTTTGCGAAGTTTCACCTGGACGTTGGAATTGGTGATGTTGTGCTTGATCCGCTGGAGCATATCAAGACGAGAGATTGGTTCGGTTTTGCTGGAATTCCTCCAGCATCGGTGCCCACCATCCAAAGAGAACAGCAATTCGCAGAAAAGCTGCACGCCTACACGCTCCCTCGGGCCGGAACAGCGAATAGTCGAGTGCGAGATCTCGTCGATATGGTTCTGCTGATAAGGTCTGGTGCGCTGAACACATCGGTTGTTGTCGAGGCAGTTCGCCGCACTTTTGATCGCAGAGGGACCCACCCGCTCCCGACCACGTTAGAGCCACCTCCACCCGATTGGAACAAACCGTTTCAAAGTCTGGCTGAAGAATGCCAGCTTGATCTTTCAGTGAATATGGCATTCAAGGAGCTATCGGAGTTTGTCGCGACGGTCTTGCGGTGATGCTGCATTTCACGGGTGCGGGTGGTTGTCAAAGAGGCAGCACTATTGCGAGGTAATGTGGGCTGCCTGCGCCGTGAAGACTTTTAATGTTGGCAGCAGTTTTGTGCTGCACCCCACGGCAGCAAATTCTGCCCTCTTGCGTAGCCTACCTGTAGTTGCTACAATTGTTATAACGCCAAGGAGGAGAGATGCTTGAGCTTAAGGTCCGTAAGATCGGGAATTCCTTGGGCGTCGTTCTGCCGAAGGAGGCCGTCACCCGTCTACATGCAGGGGAAGGCGACCGGCTCTTTTTGATCGAAGGGCCAAATGGCGCTTATCAGGTGACGCCCTATGACCCCGCCTTCGAAGCGAAGATGAATAAGGTAGAGGACATCATCAGCCGGTACCGCAACACGCTGCACGCGCTTGCCAAGTGAGCGAGCCTATCTGGATCGACGAGCTCTTCGCGCTCGCGCTACACGATCGTCTTCTCGCTCTTGACGGCGGCGCGCCGGGTGTCCGTGATGCAGGACTGCTCGCATCTGCCATCGCCCGCCCACAACAACTTCGCGCATATGGCGACAATCCCAGCACGATAGAGTTGGCCTGCGCCTACACGGCTGGGATTGTCCGTAACCACCCCTTCATCGACGGAAACAAACGTACAGGGTTTGTGATCGGCGTCCTGTTCCTCGAAATGAACGGCTATCGGCTGACCGCTGCGGAAGAAGACGCCACACGGGCGGTATTAGCCCTAGCGGACGGAACCCTCGACGAAGCTGGCTTCACAGTCTGGATGTCCGAGAACGTTACACCCCGTTCACGCAACTGACATTGAGAAGGCGGCTGGCAAAAATCCTCTGCTTCCCATGGCAGCATAACTCTGCATTGGGTGGCAGAATTGTTTGCCTTCAGCATTTAAGTCACAGGTCGAACGTGAATGGCTCTAGTCTGCCCGGCATTTCGCCCATCTCGTTCGGATACCCAACCGGGTTACAGAGGACGCGAGTTTCGTTCAGAACGTACTCACATCTCGCGTGCGTGTGCCCATGAATTCAAGCGCGTGGCCGTTTCACAAAAAGCGATTCGGCAATGACCCGCAACGAACCACGTTTGGACTGGAGATACCGCGAATCCGTCAACGTCGTAGCAACGGCGAGATTGTGTCCAGGAAGCGCCTGTTTAGAACACGTTCAGGGTTTGTGCACGGCGGGGGCTTCTAGAACATTGCCTCAATTTCTTCATTTGAGCTCTTTGTTCGAATGCGAATCACAAGTTCTAGGTTGAGGGCAGCGAGAGCAGAGAACAGTGTTGCGATTCGCGTGTTCTTCACGGAAGTCTCTAAATCAGAAACAGTGGCTTGCCGTAAAGCGATTCTGGAGGCTAGAGCTTGTTGTGTCAGACCGAGCTCGACTCTTCTTCGCCGAAGGACGCTGCCGAGTTGTTTAGGCGTACGGGCGAGTTCTTTCATTGCCCTGTCCCTCTCTTTGCGGTTTGGACCTCATGCATCTGACGTGTATTCGCGTCATACGCGAAAGCGCATAAAGCAAAAATATACGCCAAAGAGTATATCGGTACAAGAGGTCGCGGGCCAGTTGGTCGCTGGCGTTGGATCTCCAAAATGCAATTGGACTCCACGCGTTGGAAACGCGCCGGAATTGTAAGTGCGGTCACATCTGGAACACCTTCGAGACCCGGGGAGTCTGTCCCCTGCAGCGCAGTGCTTATTGCGGTTCAACACCAACCCTCTTGCCCATACTGGAGAAACGACCAAACAAATCTGTGCTGGTCCAAGATAAGGAACCAGGCACTTACAATTTCTGAACGGGTTCAAATTTTCCGTGCCTCGGGGCATCAATCCCACATCTCAATTTTGAACATGTTCAACTCAATGCCATCGACGAAGCCGACCCCGAAAGCGGAGGAAACGGGTCAAAAGATTCTCGACGCTGCGCTGGAACTCTTTCGGGAGCAAGGTTTCGAAAGCGCCACCATGCGCGACATCGCGCGAAGAGCAGGTGTCGCTACCGGCGCAGCCTACTATTACTACGAGTCCAAGGACGCCATCGTCATGGACTTCTACCTTCGCTCCTCCGCGGATATGCAGCCCAAGCTCGAGACGGCGCTGGAACAAGCTCGTGGATTGGAGGCCCGTTTACGCGAGTTGATCCGAGTCAAGCTTGCTCACTTCGGGCCGAACCGGAGCGTGCTGCGGGCATTGCTGCGCAACGGCGCCGACCCGAAGCATCCGCTGTCGCCCTTCAGTAAGGAAACAACGGAAATCCGTAGCGTTGATATCGCTTGGTTCGGCCGCATTCTGGTTGACTGCGGTGTGCGCATCCCGCGCGATCTCCAGCCGCACCTGCCCGCTGTCCTCTGGTTTTTCCAGATGGGTGTGATCTTGTTTTGGGTCATCGACGAGTCACCGCAACAAGTTAGGACCGAGCGATTACTCACACTGGCTTCGAAGATCATAGCTAATCTGATTCGCGCATCGGCATTGCCTTTTATGCGGCCGCTGCGCAAGACCGCACTGCAACTGATCGAGATCGTGGTTGGGGAGCAAAGACAATGAAGACGATGGTGCGCGTGATTGCAGGTCTTACGGCCTTGGGGCTCCTGTGGGTTCTATCTGTAAGAAGCCTCCAACTTGGGCTCTACGGCTGGAGCATCTTCGTCGTTTTCCCAGCGATATTGGGAGGCCTTTCGAGTCTGCTATTTCGCCCAGCGACCGGACCTCGCGCGGCCGGTCTCGGCGCCCTTACCACGACTGCTGCTGCTTTCCTCCTGTTGCTGGCAGCTCGGGAAGGCGCAATCTGCATTCTGATGGCACTTCCGCTCGTCCTCCCATTCGGCGCACTGGGTAGTTGGACCGTTTACCAGGCGCGGTCTTCGCGCCGGGCTAAACGAGGTCTCACCGTGCTGCTGTTGCTGCCAATCGCCACACTCACATGGGACGGCAAGGCTCAGCCGCCGGTGTTTGTAGTGAAGACGAAGATCGAGATCGCGGCCCCGCCCGAACAAGTCTGGAAAAACGTGATTGCCGCCTCGACGCTGCCGGAGCCGCAAGAGTGGTACTTCCGCGCTGGTGTCGGCTATCCGAGGAGCGCGCACATAGATGGCTCGGGCGCTGCTGCGACGCGTTACTGTGAGTTCTCTACAGGTTTACTGGTGGAACCAGTTGAGGTTTGGGACGAGCCGCACATTCTTCGCTTCCGGGTCACGCAGAATCCGGCCCCACTGCGCGAATGGAGCCCCTATGGAGCCATTGAGACGAAACACCTGCACGGATACCTTGTATCGAAGCAGGGCGAATTCAGGCTGACGGAGATGGCAAACGGCCGCACCCTGCTCACCGCGACCACCTGGTACCAGCACGGATTGTGGCCGGCGGAGTACTGGCGCAGGTGGTCCGACGCGATCATTCACCGCATTCACCTGCAGGTGCTGACCCATATCAGAGCGTTAGCTGAGGAGGGGCGATGAAGATCGTGATTCCTGGCGGAAGCGGGCAGGTGGGCCACATACTGGCAGGCCATGTCCATGCACGGGGTCATGAAGTTGTCGTTCTCAGCCGCAGCCCTCGGCACGGGCCGTGGCGAGTTGTCGAATGGAATGGCGTTGCGCCCGGTGCATGGGTTTCAGAACTCGACGGGAGCGACGTCTACATCAATCTTGCCGGCCGCAGCGTAAACTGCCGCTACACCAAGCACAACCGGCGCGAGATTTACGAGTCGCGAATTCAAAGCACGCTGTTGCTGAACGATGTCATCGCGTCGATGCAGCGACCTCCGCGACTTTGGATCAATGCAAGTACCGCCACGATCTACCGCCATGCCCTTGATCGGCCCATGGACGAAATCACCGGCGAACTTGGCGGCAATGAGCCGGGCGCTCCAGACAGTTGGAACTTCTCCATTGAAGTTGCTAAGGGGTGGGAACAGGCGTTCTTTTCGATGACTACTCCGCGCACTCGCAAAATCGCCATACGCAGTGCCATTATCTTCAGTCCGGATAGAGGCGGAGCATTCGATCTGCTGTTGGATCTAGTTCGTCACGGCTTGGGCGGTGCTCAAGGTCCCGGCACCCAGTTTGTTTCGTGGATTCACGATCTCGACTTCTCAAGAGCTATAAACCTGCTTATCGCCTGCGAGGCCCTGTCAGGTGTCGTCAATCTAGCTTCTCCGAATCCGGTTCCGAACCGAGATTTCATGCGCGCTCTGCGCAACGCGTGGGGGATCCGCCTCGGTTTACCAGCGCCTCGATACTTAATCGAGGTCGGCGCATTTTTTCTGCGCACCGAGTCGGAACTCATTTTGAAAAGCCGCCGCATCGTGCCAACTCGATTGCTCGCCGCGGGCTTCCACTTTATGTTTCCGGATTGGCCTGCAGCGGCGCTGGACCTGGTTGCACGCTGGCGCGATTGCGATAGAAGAGGAACCGACTCCTAACCAGGCGGGTGAACAAGGCCGTTGCGCTCACAACCTGTGCCCTTGCTGCGGCGCTGAGCGTCAGACTCGATTGCGTCTAGTTCACGCTTCTGCCACTGCACTGCTTGCCTGATCACGGTGCGCACATCCGTTCCTGCGAATGCGCCGTCGGATATTGGGCAGAATATGTTTGGTCCGACTCGCCAAGCATGATCTGCTTCGCGAGTCGTGATCATGGGTGCAACTCAACCCGCAATTCATTTCCTAATGTCCACGGTGGTAACTGCAAGTTCGCAGGCGGTCTTGAAAACCTGACTCGCCCTGTCCCTGTTATGCGGATTCAAAAACTTACGGTCACGATAGGTGCTGGTATTCGGAGTGAATATTGGCAGATCGCAGCTTTTTATGCACCCGTTTGTGCACCCCACCAGTTGATTTCGCGGGCCGCTTCGGCACGGGGCCCCCGGCGATTCAGCGATGAAGCTGATCTCACCAGAGTCAGGATGTGATTTTCGTCAAACTGCACGGAACGGCATGAAGGTGCAGGAACCTGCAACAGCCACTAATCATGCGGTGAAGCCTACAACGGCAAGTGCGCACGAAGGGGCAAGAAACGGCACCACGGTTCGGGACAAAGTGCCACCAGAACTGCCACCAGACCACATTCCAGTCGCGCTGAGCACGACCTGATTTGCCCAACAATTCCGCTTGGCGGCTCTGTGAAGATTGCACGGATTCATGCACCCGTTTATGCACCCCACTTGATTGACTTTCCAAAATCTGTTCGCTGTATCCCGTTACGCCACAGTTGCCGACCAGTCAGGACTAATTAGGACTAATCTTGGCGTAATCGCGTGCGTGCAAACGATCCGATCGTCCGTTTCTTGCGATCAGAATACTTCGACTTCGTCCCGGTGAAGATCCTCGCCCAGGAATGACTCACCAGTACAGATTGAATATCTTCTGCTTGCTCAAATTCAATCTGACGAACTTCATCCACCCCCGATACTACCCAACCGATGCGCTGCTCAGGCTTTTTGGCAACGAGCGGTAATCGCTCAGGTCGAACTTGTATTTTCTCGCCCGAATTCTGAACGCTTCCTCGCCGCCTTCCATAACGCTGGTTACATGTTTGACTATCTGGTCGGAATCAATGCTCCCCTGGATGACAGTTCTTCCTGAGACTTTGTCTATGGCATCAAAAACGACTATCTGCTCGGCATCGCCTGAAACGGGTAGATTCGGATTGTGCGTTGCGACGATGATCTGTCTTCGCTCTTTGAGACGTCGCAGAATATCGACGACGAGGTCAAAGACCAGCTTGTTGTCGAGGTTGTCTTCAGGTTGGTCGATGATGAGCGGACAATTCCCTTGCAACAAGATGATGGGGATCAGCGCCGAACATCGCTGGCCTGGCGACAAACTCATGATCGGAATTCCGTCTAGTCTGATCTGAGGCACATCGTTTAGGTCCACCTCTTGCAAGCCGAGAATACTATCCAATTTTGCTGAATCGTAATAGGTTTCCCCGTACTCGTTGCGGTCCGGCGTCAACCACGCAAGGATCGCGCTGGCATCCTCGCCTGAAATCTCATTCTTCTCGTCTGAATTGACCGCTTGGAGTTTCTCGGCTTTGCCATCCAAGATGGCAGATACGAATTCAGCTGGAGAAAGACTCTGAGACAGTGTTTCTGCAAACTTGCGTTGTTTGTACTGCTTCGATAGTCCCCTAAGTAGGCCATCGTGTTGGTTATCACCCAATCCTGCGATGAACACCTGTCTGTCACGCAGTGCAAAAAACTCTACATCGATCTTCAATTCTGCGTTTACGTTCTTGGCCAGCTCTGAATTTACAGAATCTCGAATGGCCTTTCGTTTCGACGAGCGTTGATCGAGCAGCTTGTAGAACTCGACAAGGAGACTGCGGCGTTGTTTCATCAAATCATGCACTCTCGAACGCCCCTCGGATATATCTTGCTTCACGCGGGTGAGAGCATCGAATCGCATTTTGTAGGAATTACGCTTGCCGATAGCCGCTACTGATTTAACGTCCAATGCCGGAACTGAAGCGGTTAATTCGGAATTGATCTTCGCAATGTCCTCAGTTACCGAGCTTTGTATCGATTCAATGTTCTGAATGATTTTCTCGAGCTCGGAGAGGATCACTCCCGTTGCACTTCTGATATTTTCCATCCTCTCAGGCGTGACAATTGACGACCAGATCGAGGATTTCCAGCTTTGCAATGATTCCGGCAGGTCCTTCCCAAGCAGCGCCCCGGCCGTGTCAATGCGAGTGGTGATGTGCCCAACAGTCTGTGCGATTTCGGAGGCGGAGTTTAGCTCGACGGTCGTGGCCCGAAGCCGCTCGGCCTTTATCGCCGCAATGTCAAGCTGTTCAAACTGTTTCTGCATTTCAGGAGTATTGATTCGTTCGTACGCGGCTTTAACCTCTTCATAATCTTTGACTTGGTTTATCAGATCGGACACTTGCTTCGCTCCGGTCTTTATCTGTGCGCGGTTCTGTTCTAAGCTTCTTCTGCTTTGCTGAATCGACTTCTGTATATCGCCGATATCAGGGATAAATTTGTCGATCAAGTCAAGTTGCTGCTTCGTGTCAGTGCCGAGAGTTTCGATTTCACTCCAGCCATAGATATCGACATGAAAGTCCGTGGATTGTGAGAGGTCGACAGCGGCCGCCTCGCCCGACGAGTAGGTGCTTTCATAGTTGCGACGCTCCCACCCGTCGTAGTAGGTCTTGACAAGAATGTCCTCCCCTTCTTTGCTTTCCATCAACACGTAGACGGTCGTGTCCTTCATCGTGTGATCGAGCCTGCCCGTTACATCCTCCCGCAACTTTCCAGGTAGAGATTTCAGCTCTGCTTCGTTCTTGAACACATATCGCAGGGCGTCAATACATGCCGATTTGCCCGACCCGCGTCCACCTATGAGCGTGGTGAGGTTGTCAGAGAAAGCAACGCACTGCGGCGTGTTAGGCGAGGACTGGAGGGGCCTGAAAAAGCCCTCCCCACCGACGAAGACAATCCCTTTGACCTTCGGATAGCGATGTGTAGCCACGTTATCTGCATACCGCAGCCGCGTTTCCGGGTCTTGAAGCGCAAGGCGCAAATTTGCCCAACTCGGCTGCGCCATTTTGGCGAAGGTGATTTTCTTGTCGTATCCGATTGACCCAATGTTGTGCGCGTCTGTAGATAGAACGGCAGCTATCGGTCTGATACCTAATTGTTCCGTATGACTACCAGAATAATGAGTGAAGTCCGTGCTCTTCTGAACCTGAACAGCATCGATGTTCGAGTCAACCAAATAGTTCAAATAGTCGTTCTGAATGCCAGTTAGAAGCGTGTTCGCCTGTTGCGACAGCACACCTGTTGCCGAATCGCGCTCTTCTTTAGACAGTGTTTTATCCTGCTTAAGAAATTTGATCTTGTTGTGAATCGTGACGTACTCGACGTCGTTCTCGAAGAAGAGCTTGCGTAACCCAGCCTCGGTATTGACGTGGGATGCAATGCACAGTCCGTTACTCGCGTGGACGGCGTCGACGAAGCTCCTTATCTCGGCGTCCACGGCATATCCGGGAACGCCACGATCTTTGTAAGGCGCGATCTTTAGATCTTTGAAGATATGCTCGATGTCTTCGGGGCCGCTGCCCTCTTTGAAAACGCAAAGCAGATGAATGACGTCGCCGGACGGAGATACCCGAAGGGATACTTCGATTCCGGGGAGCGCAGTGATTCCCGGCGATGATTTCGAAGCAATTTCACAAGATCGCCTACAAGCCATGTGATCCGTAAAAGCAATAAGGCGCAGTCCCGCTTTTTGTGCTGCCTGGAGGAAGGAAACGGCAGATGGGTTCTTGTCCGCGTCAGTTACGGAAACGGTTATGGCTCCAAAGGCTGTGTCCTGGGGGAAATCGTGTGATTCGTCTGTGTGTACGTGCAAGTCGACCTTGACGAAATTGGCGGCATTGCAGAGCTGCGAGGACACAAGCTGCTTCACTCCCTTGAAGTCCATCTATCTCTCCCATCTGCTCGTGAGCAGTAACTACAAATAACAGCTATGGTCAGTATTCAATGACTTTGCTGCAGCCCCAGGACTGACAGCCCGATTCCGAAGCTCGAAACTAGGTCACAATGTGCACGGTGCTCTTTCCGGCGCCGCAAGGCGATACGTCAATCTTGACGCTTATTCGTTCCTTCAACTCTTCAACGTGACTAATCACTCCGATTTGCCGGCCAGTCGCTTGTAATCGCTCGAGTGTTGAAATTGCCAGTGCCAGATTGTTGCTGTCGAGCGCGCCGAAACCTTCGTCAATAAAAAGACTGTCCACACGAATACCCCTCGCCGACGACATCGTTGCCAATCCCAAGGCGAGAGCGAGAGAAACGAGAAAGCGTTCGCCACCGGACAGACTGTGCACAGCTCTCACCTCGTCTGCCATGTCGTGGTCGATGACTTGTAATGCGAGATCTCCAGCGAACACCCGCTGCAGCTCGTAGCGTGGATGAAAATCCGCAAGGTGATGATTGGCGACTTCAATCAGCCGATCGAAAGTAAGGGATTGAGCGAATCGTCTGAATTTGCCGCCGTCAGCCGCCCCGATTAGCTCACCCAACTGCTGCCAGACCATCGACTCCTGTCGACAAGCCTCAAGCTGGAGAGCTAACTCCACACTTCGAGCGTTAGTACGATCATCCTGCTCTAGGACCGTTGCTGCTTGCAATAGCGCACGCGAGGTGCCTTCAATGGCCTCGTTACAGTCCTGAATGGCCTGGTTGAGTTCCTCGGGCGAATGTTTTGGAGTACCCGCGTCGACATGCTGTCGAACTTGATGCCGCCGCTCCCCGTCGGTTGCTTTGGCTGATGCAAACGCGCGCTCGATTGTATCCAATCGTTCCTTTTCCGAGTCGAGCCAACCTTCACCGAGCTCCACTGCTTGCGTCAGTGCGCGTTTATCTATGCCGCACGCGACAATCTTCGCCGCAAGCACCTTCTCGGCCGCCTTCAGGGTGAGGTCACTGCACGAGAACTCCTTCTCTGCTGAAACTAGCGCGGCATCAGCGGCGGCAGACAATTTCGCAGCGTTTTCTGCTTTGCGCTCGGCGTCCCGTGCCACTTTTTCAGCGGCTTCGGCCCGCAAACGAAATTCAGTTCTGACCTTTCCTGCTTCGCGTCCCCCGATTATCTGGCGACGTTGGTCTCGCAGGTCTGCCAAATCATCGCTGACGCGCTCCACTTCGGACTTTGCTTTCTCTTCCTCAACCTGCTTGCTGTTCAACCTAGCAGCGTGCCCGGCGCGGTCGGATTGCAGATTGCGACTAGCCAAATCCGCCCGCTCGGCCGTGGCATTGTGATCGCGCCACGTTTTCACTAGCTCACGACAATGGATCGAAAGTTTTTCGTGCTCAGCAATGATCGTCAGTCTCCAGTTCGCAATCAGCGAATCGAGCACCGGCTCAAGACGATGCGCCGTCAGGTCAATGTTACGGGTCGATTCACCTATTCCCGAGTGTGTGATCGTGATGTCATCTTTTATGCGCTGCTCATCTGCTACCGCATCGGACAGTGCGTCTTCTGCCGCGTTGCGTTCAGCGCGAACATTCTCACGATGCGAAGCTATTTCTGCACCCCGACTCTCGATGTTCGAGAGCGCACGCAGATCGCTTGAGATCTGGCTTAAGACAGCCTCGATTTGCGTTGCCTGCTCCTGCCGCCATTCCACCACACCCTGATCAATTAATGTGGCCGGCGCAGCTTCGGCTCGAACCGACGACAAAGCACAGCATTCAAGTACCCTTTCCGCTGCTGTTTTCCAGTGTCGCTGGGCCGAACTCAGTTCTGCCTCAGCTTTCGTTCGGCTACGTCCGATTGCAGTGATGGCGTCTTCGGAAGCAGTTAATCGAGCGTTCGCGGCAGCTATGTCGGTGTTGAGCCTTGTCGATTCCTTGTGTAAATTGTGCACGCGGGCCCGGTCCTGCTCGACTCTTTGTCTCAAAGAATCGTTTACCTGGTGCAGCGCATGGTCGATGGACCCGCAAACTGGACAGGGCTCATTCGGAACCAGTTTGAGCCGCAGCCATTCAGCCGCTTCACTATCCGCCGCCTCCGATAATTCAAGACTATTTTGTGCTTCGTGTAGCTTGGCCTCGATGATCGGAAGTGCGGCTGAGGCTTGGTTCCTACATGCGTTCGATTCCTGGATGACAGCTTTTTGCTTGCACTCCTGCTCTTCCGCCAACTTGAGATCAGTCTTTGCTTTTTCGCCCTGCTTAATGGCCGCCTCAGTCTGTTCCAAGCTGCGGGCAGCATTTTCCAAGTGTGCGCGCCGTCCTTCTAGATCTTTGCGCGAAAAACGTTGCGCTTCCGTGTTCGCGTGCGCGAGTTGCTCTGTCAGGACGCGTTCATTATCCGCTAGTCCCTGGACTCGAGCTGAAGCCTCACGCTGGAGGGAGACGTGTGCGTTCAGCTTCGTCTCAAGCGCTTGTAGCTCTTTTTCGTTACGGTCGTGCTCGATCTCGAAACCACTCAGTTGTTGAATGTCTTTGACCACGTCTTCAATGCGGGGTACAAGTACCTCAACTGCGGCTTGCGCCGCCAGCCATTGACGGTGCCCTTTGGCCTCTTCTTGTCTAAGCCGTAATTGTTCCTCAACGCCGGTCAGCACGCGAGAGATGGATTCCAATTCGGTGCTTACTCTACGGTAAAGCTGCTCTGCCCGAGTGTGCTCCTCCGCTTTGGCCTGCACCAGCGTATCTAGTCTCTGCGCCTCGTCCAGTTGCGGTCCAATCGAATCGTATGCTGCCCGTTCGCGCTCGCTATCTATTCGCGAGGCCCCTCGCTTGTCAGTAGCATGCGCAGCACCTTCTGTGGCGATTCGCGCCTTCTCACGTGTTTGGGTGAGAGTTCGGTTGGCCTCCTCTAGACGGGCTTGGGCAAGGTTGCACAACTCAAACTCTGCCCGAATCGACAGTGCCTTTTTCACCGTGGTCAATCGTTCCCGGGCAGGAGCAGAATCTTCATCGGCTTTTCGCGCATGCTCGAGAGCTGTCGTGCTGTCGGCGAGCGCGGCTTGAAGATTTGCCAATCGTTCATACCAAGCGTTATCTCGTCCGAGTTCGTTGATGAGGCTTTGCGCACGTTGGAGTTCTGCGGCGAGCACCTGACGACGACCTTCTGCTTCAGCTCGTTGCTGTTGGTTCAAGGGCTGGTGCTCGCCCAGCTTGGCTTCGAGTTCCTGTAGACGAGAAGCTTCCTCCTTTGCGCGTTCGAAGGCGGCACGTGAAACCTTAGAGTAGATTTCGGTCCCGGTTATTTTCTCGAGAAGTTCAGCACGATCCTTAGAATTGGCGCGCACGAACGCATCGAAGTCGCCCTGGGCCAGCAGTACGGCACGGCGGAACTGCTGGAAAGTCAGCCCAACACGCTTCTCAATCTCAGACAGGGTCTCTCGTTTTTTGTCTCCGATGATTGTGTTCGAATCCAAGTCCGTAAGCTTGAGCTTCTGTGCCTGCAACGCGCCGTTTACTTTGCCACGCGATCTTTTCACTTCCCAGCGTGAGCGGTACCGATGGCCGTCCTGACCTAAAAAATCTACCTCGGCATAACCGCTCGCGGATCCGTGCCGTAAGACACCGCGAACATCGTCGTACTTCATCTGATTGTCTTTTTGTTCTACCGTTCCAATTGCTGCCCCCTTTTCTGCCGTGTCTAGCCGTGGTAGCTGGTCATAGAGGGCAAGACAGATAGCGTCGAGGATGGTCGATTTGCCTGAGCCAGTAGGACCGGTTATTGCAAAGATTCCGGCAGCTCGGATCGCTTCCGACTCGAGGTCAACCGTAAAAGGTGCCGCCAGGCTGGCCAAGTTTTCGCCGCGCACAGCGAGGACTCTCATGAGGCCACCGCCTTGTTGGTTTGGCCGTCTGTAGCAGCCGTGAGCAGCTGAACAAATGCGTTTCGAATCGCCTCCGCCGGGTCCGTACCGTATTCCTGCACATAGCAGAGGCGAAAGACCTCGCTGGGATCTAAATCGTTGAGCTCCGAATCGCCGCCGTCACCTTGCGCAACTACTTGGACGTTGCCGAGAGTTTCGCGCAGGACGCGAGTAAGCCGTACCGGTTTGTCGGCCAGCGCGTTATCGATTTTGCGGCGCAGTTCGGGCTCGGGCTGATCCAGATGGACTGCGACCTCCAGAAATGGCCGAAAAGTTTCTCCTGGATCCGCAATTGAGAGTCGCTCGAGCGCGGTAATCACCTGGTCGAGCGTTGCCGAGCCGCTTGCCGGAACTCGAAGGAACTTAACAGGCCGAGGGGTGGGTAGCAGCGCAGTGGCCGTTTGCCTTCCATTTATGGTAATCAGTACGACACTGTGCACATAGTCCTTTTCAGCGATGGACATTGGCAAAGGGGCTCCTGCATAGCGAATTTTGGCACCAATGTTTTGCGGTTTGTGTAAGTGTCCCAGCGCGACATATACAGCGTCCGTCGGGAACACCGCCGTCGGTAACGCCTCTTCACCTCCGATGATGATCCGCCGCTCGCTAAGGGCGGATATGTCGCCGCCGGCTACATGCAAATGGCCGGTAAGAATCAGGGGCAAATCGGGACTCACGTGGCGCGCGACCTCGGCGACCATTGCGTAAACCGTCGCTACCGGACTCTGGCCTTCACTGTTCAGCAGGTCGCAGGGGCGCAGGTACGGAACGATTGCGCAAACCGCACCGGCAACGCCGGCGGAATCACGGATCAAGCGGACGCAACCCTCCAACGCGATCTGTCCATTTACACGGGGCAGGGCGCCCATCAGACTGACTCTCTGCGAGTCGAGGAGTGTGCGGGGCAGTTCGAGCCGTGCGGCCGAGTCGTGGTTGCCGCCCACGATAATGATCTGAAGGTGGTGCGAGGTTTCGAGCGCGCGCCCTAAGAAGCGGTAAAAACGCTGCTGGGCGTCGACTTCGGGATTGACCACATCGTAAATGTCCCCTGTAATCAGCAGGGCATCAATCTCTTGCTCCACCAGCTGCTCCAGTAGCCATTCGAGAAAGACGTCATGTTCTGCCGTCCGAGAAAAGCCGTGTAGTTCTTGGCCGAGGTGCCAGTCCGCAGTGTGCAGGATTCGCATGCAACCTTCTTTGTCATCGCCACTGGGCGACGCGGGAGAAGAGTATCACGATTCGCAGTTAACCTTCAAAGATTGTATTTTCTCGCCGGCAAACTGGCCGGCGAGTGTGATACATTGTTTGACGATGAACCTGACGCTCTCAAAAGACGAATTGTTACCGGGGAACGAAGCTGAGGAAGCGCGCCTTCGAGAAGCCGGATTCCGGTGGGGACAGAAGGGCACGCATACCAGTCGGACGATTATGCTGGACGAGCTTCGGGCGGTTTTGGCGGCGTGCCGTCCGGAAGCAACGCGCAATGATTATCTTGCGGCAATTCTGGAAGGAAACTGCTTAGGGAAGCGCACCGCTGCGACTAGGAAGCTCTCTGGCCAGCGGCTTTCCGAATTATACGCACTCGACCCAGAGGTGTCCTTGTTCCGGGTGATGCGACGATGCTGGTACGCGGATCGGACTGGTCAACCGCTTCTTGGACTTTTGCTAGCACTTGCGCGCGATCCGCTGCTCAGAGCAACCGTTGCGCCTGTGTTGCGAATGCAGCCCGGCCAGGAACTCGCAAGGCAGCAGCTAACAGACGCGCTTAACCGGGCAGTCGGCAACCGGTTCAATGAGAGCACGTTGGATAAAGTCGTTCGAAATACCGCTTCGTCCTGGACGCAATCGGGACATTTGAAAGGGCGCGGTCGGAAGGTTCGGCAGACTGTCACGCCGACCGCGGCAACGACGGCGTTTGCGCTCTTCCTTGGCTACCTCGCAGGCAAGCGGGGCGGGGCGCTTTTCGAATCAATGTGGGCGCAGGCGCTCGACTCGCCAGTGACCGAACTGGTCAACTTCGCAACGGACGCGCGACGGTTGAGCCTTTTGGATATGACTCAGTCGGGAGGCGTCATCGATTTGAATTTCTCGCGCTTG
This sequence comes from uncultured Acidobacteriota bacterium, assembly GCA_963777415.1. GTDB lineage: Bacteria > Acidobacteriota > Terriglobia > Terriglobales > Acidobacteriaceae > JAEZPW01. The sequence continues at coordinate 428,575 of CAVZQL010000001.1, read as the reverse complement.
GTCCAGGATGGGAGGCGATAAATGGGAAGGATTGAAGAGCTGGCAACTCGATACCGAGGCCACATCGGCGCTCCGTGGCAGCGCAACCTTGCCGGGGACCAGAAAGCTATTTTCGTGGTTTACCCGAAGACTGACGAACGGAAGCTACGCGCTCGGTTGGAACTGTTCGAGATGGCGACGACTTCGACGGGTCACCTCTGGCGCGGGCTAGACATGACCGACATGTTTGCGCGGTGGATGGCGAACACCGATTACCGCGATGTCTATTTCGAGGAACCTGAGACGTTGTCGATGAAGCTACGCGGAGATTTTGTGCAATATGCAGCCAGTTACCTTCGCGACACCCTTACGGCCGATGGCGTTGATGAAGATACCGTCATTGCCGTTCAGGGCATCGCGTCACTATTCGGCTTTACCCGAGTTTCACTGGTGCTCAAGGAAGTCGTGAAAGATATTCGGGGAAGGCTACTTGTGTTCTTCCCAGGCGAATTCGAAGACAACAATTACAGGCTACTGGACGCAAGGGACGGCTGGAACTACTTAGCCGTACCAATCACCCTTCATAACGGGGTAGCTGACTGATGAAAAACCGTGAACTTTTTCAACGCGATCCGGCCATATCGAAACTGCTAAACGACGGCGTTGCCTCAGTGCACGAGGCCGCAAGCGAAAAGGAAATTGAAACGCTTCGGTATGAGCTTGAGCACTTCGTGTGTGAAGGCCAGTACGAGGAGGGCTTGGTACGCATTCTGGAGTCCTATCTCGGCAACCTGAGTTCGACCACGCAGCCGGCCGCCTGGCTGAGTGGCTTTTACGGAAGCGGTAAGTCACACCTGCTGAAGATGTTCCGCCATCTCTGGGTCAATACGGCTTTTCCTGACAGCGCAACCGCCCGCGGTCTGGCCCTCCTGCCGCAGGAGGTGCATGACCATCTGCGCGAACTCGACACGCAGGGCAGGCGCAGCGGAGGCCTCCACGCCGCTGCAGGTACGCTGCCCTCTGGCGGTGGCGAGAGCGTACGGCTAGCCGTGCTTAGCATCATCCTTGCGTCAAAAGGGCTGCCGGAGGTGCTCCCACAGGCGCAGTTCTGCATGTGGCTCCAGAAGAACGGTATTTTCGACAAAGTGAAAACTGCCATCGAAGCGGCTGGCAAGGACTTCTTTGGCGAATTACATGACCTTTACGTAAGTCCAATTCTTGCAAAGGCCGTACTTGATGCCGACCGCGACTTTGCCGCCGACATTAAGAAAGCCCGCGCAACTTTGCTTGCGCAGTTTCCAGTAGTGGATGACATCTCCACAAACGAATTCATACGCCTCACACGCGAGGTGCTCTCCGTTGGTGGCAAAGTGCCTTCCACGGTGATCGTCCTGGACGAAATTCAGCTTTTCATCGGCAACGACCCCGATCGATCGAGAGACGTGCAGGAAATCGCCGAGGCTCTATGCAAGCAGCTGGACAGCCGCGTGTTACTGATAGGTGCGGGCCAAACCGCCCTTGCTGGCAATATCCCGCTCCTCCAGCGTCTCAACGGTCGGTTTACCATTCCGGTGGAACTCTCAGATTCCGACGTGGAGACAGTCACCCGCCGCGTCGTACTGGCCAAAAAGGCCGATAAAAAGAAGTGCGTCGAAGACACGGTGTCGGCGCACGCCGGCGAAATTGATCGCGAGCTTGCGGGTACCCGCATTGCGGTGCGCGCGGAAGACCGCGATACTATCGTGGACGATTATCCGCTCCTGCCAGTTCGCCGTCGCTTCTGGGAGCACGTGCTTCGCGCAGTGGATGTACCCGGCACGGCGAGCCAACTTCGTACCCAACTCAAGATCGTGCATGAAGCCGTTCGGCAGACCGCTAACGCTTCACTCGGTACCGTCGTCCCAGCAGACTTCATCTTCGGCCAGCTTCACCCGGACCTGCTGAGATCCGGCATACTGCTTCGCGAGATTGACGAGACGATTCGAAACCTCGACGACAAGACCCCCGATGGCAGGCTCGCCCAGCGGCTTTGCGGCCTAATCTTCTTAATCCGCAAGCTCCCGCGGGAGGCCGTCGCAGACATCGGCGTCCGCGCTACTCCGGAGATGCTGGCAGACCTACTCGTTTCCGATTTGTCGAGTGACGGAACCGAGCTTAGGAAGGAGATCCCTCGCATCCTCAAGAGGCTGGTGGACGCCGGCACGCTTATAAAACTTGACGAGGAGTACAGCCTGCAGACTCGCGAGAGCAGCGAGTGGGATCGGGAGTTCCGCAACCGACAGACTCGGCTGAACAGCGATTTATCTTCCCTCGCGAGCAAGCGCGGGTCGCTCATCAGCGCAGGATGTGGCGATGCGCTCAAGAGTGTCAGGCTAACGCAGGGCAAGTGCAAGGAGCCACGAAAACTGCTGTCGTACTTCGGCAGCGAAGCCCCGCCCACAGGCGGGACCGATATACCAGTGTGGATCCGGGATGGCTGGGGGGAGAAGGAAAGTAGCATCGTGAACGACGCTCGCTCCGCTGGCGTCGATAGCGCGACCATCTACGTCTTTGTTTCCAAAGCCAGTGCCGACGATCTCCAGAAAGCGATCGTTGAGTACGAGAGTGCCAAGGCCACGCTGGACTTCAAGGGCACGCCCACAACGCCCGAAGGCCATGAGGCTCGAGATGCGATGGCCACCCGCATGGGCACCGCCGAAGCCTCCCGTAACCAGATCATCAACGACGTTATTGACGGCGCAAAGGTCTTTCAGGGCGGCGGCAATGAGCGTTACGAACTGAATTTCGTCTTTAAGGTCGAAGCGGCTGCGCAGGCGTCGCTGGACCGTTTATTTCCGCGCTTCAAGGATGCAGACGACAACCGCTGGACCAGCGTCATAAACCGAGCCAAGAGCGGCGACGAAGCAGCCCTGTCTGCGGTGGACTGGACAGACGCGCCTGAGAAACACCCCGTCTGCGCGGCCGTGCTCTCCGAGGTGGGCGCTGGCAAGCGCGGCAAAGAAGTGCGCGACGCATTCGAGGTCAGCCCATACGGTTGGCCGCGCGACGCTGTGGATGCCGCGATCATCACGCTCCACACCACCGGCCATCTCCGGGCTACGCACAAGGGCATGACGCTCGCGCCGGGCCAACTCGATCAGGCGAAGATATCCGTAACGGACCTTCGCAACGAGACGGCAACACTTAACGCTCGCGAGAAGATGAAGGTGCGCAAGCTCTTTCACGACGCCGGTGTAGATTGCAAGCCCAACGAGGAAACCGCCAAAGCTCCGGTATTCTTGGCGCGCCTGGCCGAACTCGCCAACCACGCCGGCGGCGAACCGCCCATGCCAGCGCGGCCGACAGCGGCCCATCTAGACACGCTCCGCGGCTTCGGCGGGACTGAGCAGTTGGCTGAAATTCTCAAACAACACGACACGCTTGGGGAGCAGGCAAAGGACTGGAGCAAGCTGGCCGAACTAGCCGCGAAACGCAAACCGGTATGGGAGACGATCTCTACCCTTATCAAGCACGCCGACGGTATCCCCGAAGCCCGGGAACTCCGTGCACAGGCTGATGCCGTAATGTCAGAGCGTCGATTACTCGACGCCAGCGACCCCCTTCCCGACATTCGCAAGGCCGCCGTCGATGCGCTCCGCAGTGCCGTCACCGTAGCCTACGGCGAATATGAAAAGACCTATAGCGAGCAGAGGGCCGCGCTGACGGCGAACGACGACTGGAAGAAGCTCAAGCCCGAGCAGCGGAACCAGATACTCGCCGACCAGGGCATCAACACTTTGTTCCCGCTAGCCGTCGGCTCGGAGGCCGACCTTATCCGCACTCTGGAACAGACTTCGATCCCAGCATGGAAAACCCGAACCGACGCATTGTCACAGCAATTCAGCCGCGCTGCGATGGCGGCAGCGAAGCTGTTGGAGCCCAAGACCCAGCGCGTCCATCTTTCTAGCGGAACGCTGAAGAACGAACAAGAAGTGAAAGACTGGCTTCGTGCGACGGAGGAGAACCTCGTCGACAAACTAAAGATGGGTCCAGTTGTAATCTCCTAAGGAACCTTAATGACGCACGAAGAAAAAAGTCGAGTTCTGAAGGAAGAGGTCTTCTATCACATCACCCCTCGGGAGAACTTGCCTTCCATCAAGACGACGGGACTGGATCCGCTGGCCTCCGATCAAGACATATATGGTCGTTTTCTCAAGCAGCCGGCTGTGTTCTTATGCACGACATCGGCCTTGGCCTACACAAAGAGCATGTTTGACAACGGACACCACATACCTCACGTCGTGATCGAAATTCCAGCAAGTGCCGTCGCACAGCACGAGTGCGATGTGGATCATTCTTTTCCTGATCACACCCGAGGTCTGACGTTTGTCGAATGCTTGGATCAGGCCGGGGTCATAGCCTGCTACGGCGGAATCCCGCCCTCTGTTCTGGAGGTGGTGGAACACCAGGACGAACAGGGCCACTGGCAACAAGGGGAATAGACAATGCCGACACTAGCAAGCGAACTGCGGAACAGACTCGAACGCGTGATTGTAGACGCCCGCGAAGTGGCTGAGGCTGGTGCTCGCGCAGCTCTCGAAGCAATCGCCGTCGACCATCACGAGCCGTACTCGCATATGAAGGCCGCCGACCGCAATCTCCGTAACCAGCTCCGCGCCCGGTCCACGCAGATAGGAGATCGCCGATTACCAAAGCCCCACCACAACGGCAAAGACATTGGGATTGACCATCTGACGAGCGAGTGTGCTTACGAGCATTGGCACCGAATGCTGTTTGCCCGGTTCTTGGCAGAGAACAACCTCCTGATTGAGCCGCAAGAGAACATGGCAATCAGCCTCAGTGAAGCTGAGGAACTGGCTAAGGAAGACGGAGTCGACGTCTGGGTCTTCGCCTCTCGTTGCGCACAGCGGATGTTGCCAAAGATTTTCCGCCCCGACGATCCCCTGCTGCAGGTTGCCTTCGCGACCGAGCACATGCTCAAGTTAGAGGATCTTCTAGCATCGCTGCCGCAGGAAGTTTTCACCGCTTCCGACGCGCTCGGGTGGGTCTACCAATTCTGGCAGAGCAGGAAAAAGGACGAGGTCAACCGAGCTGGGGGGAAGATTGGTGCAGATGAAATAGCGGCAGTAACACAGCTCTTTACCGAGCCATACATCGTGGCATTCCTTCTGCACAATACCCTCGGTGCGTGGTGGGCCGGGAAGAGGCTTACAGCTACAGATCTCGCAACTGGCCAGAGCGAAGAAGATTTGCGGCGCCGCATCCGGCTGCCCGGTGTGCATTGGGAATACCTCCGCTTCGTACGTGGCGAAGATGGAAACGGCGGGGCGTGGCAGCCGGCTGCAGGCACCTTTGATGGCTGGCCCACAAAAGCGGCGGAGCTAAAGCTTCTTGATCCGTGCTGCGGTTCCGGGCACTTCCTAGTCGCGGCGCTGCACCAACTTGTTCCGATTCGCATGGCAGAAGAAGGCATATCGGCGCTCCGGGCCGTTGATGCCGTTCTCGCCGACAATCTGCACGGCCTGGAGATCGACGAGAGGTGCTGTCAGATAGCAGCGTTCGCTTTGGCCTTGGCGGCGTGGACCTACCCCGAAGCCAGCGGCTACAGGCCCTTGCCGGAGCTGAACATCGCGCAAACGGGCATTGGGGTCGGCGCTACAAGAGAAGAATGGCTTCGGATCTTAGAAGGGCACGGCGACCCCGGACTTCGTTTCTTCTTCAACCAACTCTACGATCTTTTCCGCAAAGCCCCCACGCTGGGGTCACTCATTAACCCTTATCGATTTCTTGGCAGCGGGATGCTGAATAGAGAGGGGATGGAGATTCTTCGGCGCCATCTCGAAACTGCTATTGCAGAGGATCCAAACGCAGGCCCTGAACGGCATGAGTTGGGAATTGCCGCCCAAGGGTTGGCCAAGGCCGCCAAGCTGCTGGGAGAGCGTTACACGCTCGTCATAACTAATGTGCCGTATCTGGGAAGGGGCAAGCAGGACGATACTCTGAAGGAGCACCTGGAGACTCATTATCCTTTGGGCAAGGCCGACATCGCCACTGCATTCGTTCTGCGTTGCCTCGAATTTTGCAATAAAAACGGCTCCGCTGCCTTGGTTACCCCGCAGAATTGGCTTTTTCTAACGACTTACGCAAACCTTCGTGGAACTCTGCTGGATCGCAGACAGTGGAACGTCGTGGCACGACTGGGGCCGGGCGCGTTTGAGACGATCAGTGGCCATGTTGTCAATGTCGCACTCCTTGTCCTGTCAGCGACCGACAATGTCGCCGATCACGCAATGGCTGGCATTGACGTGTCGACCGCGAAGAAGCCCGTTGAAAAGGCCGCTCTGCTGCGCGGCGACGAGGCCGCCAAGATCGTCTTAGTAACGCAGGCGGAACAACTTAAGAACCCTGATGCCGCCATTGTGCTGGAAGAGCTTGGGCGCGAGTTGTTAGGCCAATACGCTGATGCAGTACAAGGGCTTACATTGGGGGACAACTCGCGATTCTTCTTCTCTTTCTGGGAACACCCTTTTCTCGATCAAGTGTGGACACGACTTCAGGGTGCTCCCACCAACAACCAAGCTAACGACGGGCACGATCTGGCGTTGCGATGGGAAGATGGACGAGGCGAACTTGTCCGATTGCTAGGACAAGGCATCAAAGGACGACCCATATGGGGCCGCCAAGCAGTTCTCGTGAGGCAGATTGGCCCGTTCCCTTGCTCGTTGTACACTGGCGTTCCATTTGAAATGTCAGCAGCAGCAGTGGTTCCGTTTCGGCCTGAACTGTTGGCGCCGATCTTCTGTTTCTGCCGCTCTGAAGAGTTTGCCGCGTCTATTCGTAAGCTAGATCAAAAACTCAATGCCACGACAGCCACGCTCGCCAAGGTTCCTTTTGAACTCGCAAAATGGCAGCGGGTTGCGGCAGAAAGGTACCCCAACGGATTGCCGCAGCTGGAAAGTGACGATCCGACCCAATGGCTCTTCCATGGCCGCCCGGAATCATTGAGCGCGCCCCTGCAAGTAGCGTTGGCGCGACTGCTGGGCTATCGCTGGCCCGCCGAAATCGACGACAAGGTGCGCCTAAGCAATCGGGCACGTGACTTGACGCAACGATCGGGTGAGTTGGAATGCCTTGCGGACGATGATGGTATCGTCTGCATTCCATCGGTCCGCGGTGAGGAACCCGCCTCCGAGCGACTGCTAACTTTACTGGCTGCATCGGGAGTCGGGCCAGCAAAGGTGCGCGAACTTGCAGGCGGATTTGATCTCGACGAGTGGCTCCGGAACCGTTTCTTCGAGGAACACTGTAGGTTGTTTCACGACCGCCCTTTTGTTTGGCACATATGGGACGGCCGCAAGCGTGACGGCTTCCACGCCCTTGTGAACTACCACAAGCTCTGCGAAGAAGAGGGCAAGGGACGGAAACTGCTCGAATCACTGACATACTCCTATCTCGGCGAATGGATTGCCCGGCAAAAAGACGGCGTTACTCGCAGCGAAGCCGGAGCAGAAGATCGCCTAGCGGCAGCGATGGAACTCCAGAAGCGGCTCGAGGCAATATTGGAAGGTGAGCCACCTTTCGATTTGTTCGTCCGCTGGAAATCAATCTCGGAACAAGCCATCGGCTGGCAACCAGATATTAACGACGGCGTGCGCCTGAATATCCGCCCGTTCCTTACGGGCGATCTGTCGGGTGGCAGGCCGGGCGCCGGCGTATTGCGCTGGAAACCTAATATCAGCTGGGCTAAAGACCGCGGCAAAGAACCCAAGCGTACCATTCGCGATTTCCCGTGGTTCTGGGGCTGGGATGGGTCCGTGGACTATGCCGGCCATCCCCTCGCAGAGTTCACCGGCGAGCGGTTCAACGATTGCCACTACACAAACGAGTTCAAGCAAAAATCCCGCCAATATGTCGGGAGCAAGAATGTAACTCTCCTGGGGGAAGAGCGATGAGCATTAATGTTGGCATTATTGATCAGCGCGTTCGCAAGCTGGCGGAAGATCTGGCGCCGGAGTTCGAGACGCGGCTTAACATCGTGAACAATGCGGTGAAGCTGCGATCGACCGCTTTCGTGTTTCTTGTCGTCAAGACAGTTCTGGATCTATCGGATGACGTCGCGTTGGACTGCTTAACCGAGGGGGGCCATGACTTCGGCGTGGATGCCGTGTATATCGGCGACGTGGAAGAAGGCGAATTTGTCGTGACTCTATTTCAGGGCAAGTACAAGCAAGACTTGGCTGGCGAGGCTAATTTTCCTCAAAACGGTGTCGAGAAAGTGATCCAGGCGATCCGGTATTTGTTCAACCCGGACGCCCAGATCACGACGAATCCACTGTTGACCAAAAGGGTTGAAGAGATTCGGTCTCTGGTTCGCGACGGACAAATTCCCCGCGTTCGCGCTGTGCTCTGCAACAACGGGCTAGAGTGGAATACGGCGGCGCAGCAATTGATCGATCAAGCGGCCTTTCCTCGGGAGCAAGTCAGCTGGGAACATGTCAACCATGACCATGTCGTGCATTTGCTCCAAGCAGCAAGGGAAGTGAATGACACGCTCCGACTCTCTGGAAAGGCAATCGTCGAAGATTTTGACTACTGCCGAGTGGTTGTGGGCAAAGTTCTTGTGCGGGAGATTGAATCGCTGTTTAATCGAAATGGCGATCTGCTGCTGGAGCGAAACGTTTGTCGTTTTCTCGGACTCCAAAGCAACCGAGTAAACCAGAATATCGCCTACACTCTTCAGACCAGCAACGATCGATCCAATTTCTACTTCTACAACAATGGCATAACCCTGTTGTGCCGGAAGTTCAGCTACAACGCACTTCAGGGCGAGAACTACCAGCTTCGCGTCGAAGGATTGCAGGTGATCAATGGCGGCCAGACCTGCAAAACGATCCAGAGCACGCTTGCATCATTGACTGGCGTTGAAGAAGGATTCGAAAAAGCGTTCGTGCTGGTTCGTCTCTATGAGCTTCCGAGCGAGTCGGCTTACCTGGTCAGTAACATCACATATGCCACAAACAATCAGAACCCAGTCGATCTTCGCGATTTGCGTTCGAACGATGCCAAGCAGAAGAGCCTGGAGACTGCAATTCGCGATTTGGGCTTTGAATACCACCGCTACCGACGTGATGCTTCGCTGAGACCCAACGACATCAGCAGCGGCGCGGCAGCTGAAGCCGTCTTGTCGGTCTGGCGTCTCCGGCCACATCAGGCCAAGTTCATGGGTCGGGAACATTTTGGGAAGTTGTACGACGTTATCTTCAGCGATGACCTTAACGCGGCACAGGTTGTGATCGCCATGCTGTTGTTCCGGATTGCCGAAAACAAGCGGCGCCGCCCACCAGAGGGTGCGCCAGATTTCGTTGTATACGGATCGTGCTTCCTTGCAATGCTGATGGGCCAACGACTACTGAGCGATCTCGGTATTAACCTGTCGCAACTGGATCATCTAAAGTTCGCTGAAGCGAAGGCCAAGTTGGACCAGAATGAGGGCGAGTATTTCGCTGCCGCCACAGCGCAGGTGGCCGACGCTCTCAAGAAACTATACGGCGAGCAGGTGATATCGCTGCAGCGGCTGGCCGCCACCTTCCGCCGTGGGGATCTGATTCAGGAGCTTGGAGTTCACTAATGGCGAAAGCGTTCGTTTCCAACTGCGGAAGCGCATTCAACTGCTGCAGCGATCGGCACTACACCATGAAGATTAAGGGCGCTAACAATCACGGAGGCAAGTAGTGCCAGCTAATGTGCAGACGATGGCTTACTACGGCGAAGTTCCCTGGCATGGTCTTGGGACGCTTGTCCCAAAGGGAGTGACGGCAGAACAGATGATCCGGGCCGCTGGTCTGGATTGGGAGGTCGAACTTCTGCCGGCACGCGGTGCGCGGGAGATCAACCGCAAGGGACAGTTCTCGCGTTACGAGGTCGTTCGAGTGCCACGCGTAAACACCGATGAAAGTGAAGTGCTATTGGGTGTTGTCAGCCGTCGGTATCAGCCACTACAGAACACCGAAGCTTTTGGCTTTTTCGACACCATTGTTGGGGAGCGCAAGGCGTACTTCGAAACTGCGGGTGCATTAGGCGAGGGCGAGCGCATCTGGGTCATGGCCAAAATGCCAGATGCGATGCAGATCGTTCGGGGTGACGAATGTTTCAAGTACCTTTTGCTGTCGAATACACATTCAGGCGACGGCTCGGTGATCGTGAAGTTCACAACAGTGCGCGTGGTTTGTCAGAACACGCTGATGCTGGCAATGGAAGACGGACAAAAGGCCTATCGGGTTCGACACAGCAAACAGATGCAGTTCAAGCTCGACGAACTCGCAGATTTCCTGGCGATCACGCAAGAAGTATTTCTGAATGCCGAACAACAATTTAAGCGGCTCGCCAACATCCAGATGATCGACGATCGGCTCGATCTCTATTTCGACGCGGTTTTCCCGCGTAGCGACGCGCAAAAGAAAAAACGCGAAAAGCCTTCAAGATGGGGGTTCTTGCGCGAGATCTTCGAGTCACAGGAAGATCTGCAGTTGCCCGGAGTACGCGGCACACTCTGGGGGGCCTACAACGCCATCACTCGGTTTGAAGACTACAAGCAGCCCCAGCAGGAAGAACAACCAGACCAGCGCCTAGAACGGACGTGGTTTGGCGGTGCTGCGGATACGAAATTGAAGGCGCTGACTAAAGCGACGGAGCTCGCCTACTCGTGGAATTAATAGGATGATGAACAGCACCACACGACCAGCCTCGACATTGCTAGAAGCCGTTCGGGCGTCAATTGCCGACAGCGCGCGTTACAACCCAGGCGACGTAGTTGCGCCTGCCGCAGTGCTGTGGACCGATGCAGATAACCAGTGGGGACCGGTGGTCCAACAACTGCGGCCATTGATGCCGGAACTCGTGACACTCGGCGACTACGACCCAGCGACGAGAACCGGGCCGGCAATCTGGCTGCGGTGCGTGACCGAGCCGTTGGTGCGGGCGGATAAATTCCCGGAACTCGTCTGGCCAGCAGGCACGGTTCCGGTGATCTACATGCCAGGCGTGAGCCGGCAAACGCTCCGAGCGGTGGAAGAATGCCCGGACTCTCTCAAGCCACTGATCGAGCTGCAGTATCGCGGAACAGTGTGGACACAGAAGAACGGAAAGGATTGGAGTATCCGGGCGTTCCTCTTGAGCGATGAGGGCGGACTAGGCCTAGATGTGGCCGAAGACAGGGTGACGCTTCAAGCAATGCAGGGCGCCTTGTCGCAACTGGCGGTAACACCGGTTGTACGTTTACGCGAGAAGCGATTGGAGGCTGAAGACTTCGACCGGCTGATGATTGGCGATACGCCACGCGACCTGTTGCTGTGGTTGGGCGATCCAGATGGCACGCGTGGGCAGTGGAATCCAGGCAAGTGGTCGGCATTCCGCAATCGCTGCCATCAGGACTACGGATTCGATCCGGAAGCGGACGGCGAAATTGTCGGTGGCGAGAAGCTTGGCGAACGTAAGGACAATTGGTACGGGGTTTGGGAGAGGTTCGCCGAGTCGCCGACACTTTATCCCGACATACCGGATCTCTTGCGACGGGCCAAGCCAAAGGGAAGGCTGATGTTCGAGAAGGATTCCTGGCCTGACGAAAATGAATCTATGGAAAGCGCGTTGCGAAGCACATTGGCGGAGGTCGGCTCGCTGAAGCCGGCCGAAGCGCGGCAGCGGATAGACCAGTTAGAGGAGGAGCACGGTCCAAGGCGAAAATGGGTGTGGGCGCGGATTGGCATGTGTCCATTGGCAAACGCATTGGAGCATCTGGCGATACTTGCCAAACGGACTGCAACATCGCTGGGTGGAGATTCTGCGGATTCCATGGCGAAGGCCTATACCGAAGGTGCTTATTTGGCCGACAACAGCGCGATGCTTGCCTGCGCCAGCGTGAAGACAGCTGAAGATTCTGCGGCCGTTCATGCAGCAATGCGATGCGTGTACCTCTCCTGGCTGGAAGACACTGCGAGGCATTTCCAAAAGTGCATTTCGGAAAAGGACCTGCCCACGGTCGCGCAACAGGAACGTGTTTCAGTCGAGCCTGGCGAGTGCATTCTGTTCGCCGACGGGCTACGGTTCGATATCGGCCAGCGGCTCGCGACGATGGCGAGTGAGCGGCATTTGGAAGTGTCCTCGGGTTGGCGGTGGGCAGCGCTGCCGAGCGTAACAGCGACCGCGAAACCCGCAGTGTCACCGGTCGCGAATAAGCTGCGCGGCGGGCGCTTGGAGTCCGACTTCTGCCCAGAGACCACCGATGTTGGTGTATCGCTCACCCCGGACCGCTTCCGAAGACTGCTTAACGATGCGGGGTTCCAACTGATCGGGCCGGGAGAAACGGGGAACGCGGCTGGCAATAATGCCCGCGGGTGGACGGAGTACGGCGAATTCGACAAGCTTGGGCATGCGCTTCAGGGGAAGCTAACTGCGCGGATTGAAGAACAGCTGGAACTCCTGCTGGAGCGGGTCCAAGGGTTACTCGAAGCTGGGTGGAAGCTCGTTCGCATTGTGACAGACCACGGTTGGCTGCTTGTGCCCGGTGGGATGCCAAAGGTGCAATTGCCAAAGTACCTCACCGAGAGCCGCTGGTCTCGGTGCGCGTCAATTAAGGACAGCTCCCATGTAGAGGTGCCAATCGCCGGATGGTCGTGGAACATGCAGGAGCGGTTCGCATATCCACCCGGAGTGCATTGCTTCGCCGTCGGACAGGAGTATGCGCACGGCGGTGCCAGCTTGCAAGAGTGCCTGCTTCCACTCCTGACGATTGCCTCGGTAGACGCGCCGGCTGGCGTGACGGTCGCGGTGGCCGAAGTCCGGTGGACTGGCATGCGCTGCAGGGTGGCCGTACGGCCGGCCATCGAAGGGATGCAGGCCGACCTGCGCACGAAACCTAACCTCCCGAAATCAAGCATTACAGGGGCCAAGGCCCTCGACGCCGATGGGAGGGCCGCGCTCTTGGTTGCCGATGACTCTCTCCAGGGCACCATGGCGAGCATAGTCATTATCGATACGCACGGGCGTGTGGTCTGTAAGGAAGCAACCACAGTTGGGGGTGGCGACTAGCATGGAACTCGATCATCTGGATCAACTCGCGGCGTCGGCCTTCGACGGCTATCTGGTCCGCAAGGATCTCGTGCGACGATACAGTCGCCAATATCCTGTCCCCACATACGTCGTCGAGTTTTTGCTCGGAAGGTACTGTGCGACGGTGAATGAACAGGAGATCGAAGAAGGTCTGAGGATCGTCGAGCGACAGTTGCAGGACCGGACAGTCCGAACTAGCGATCAGGAGCTATTCAAAGCCAACGCTCGCAAGAAAGGCTCCGTCAAGCTAATAGATTTGGTTAAAGCTCGTTTGGACCCGAAGACCGATTCGTTCCTAGTGGAGCTCTCAAGTCTTGGACTGAAGGATGTGCGAATCGAGGACACTCTTGTCCACGAACACGAGCGAATGCTCAGCGACGGCTTCTACGCTGAGGTGGCGCTCACTTACGATGCGGCTATCGCCGAGGAAAAACACGGTCGCCCATTCGCAATTGAGAGCCTCCGCGCGATTCAACTGTCTAAGTCAGATGTGCTAGCTACGCTCATGAAGGGGCGACGGCAGTTCACTACGTGCGAGTGGAAGGATTTTCTTCTTCGCTCAGTGGGCATGGAGCCTCAGTCGCTTTCTGACCGAGCGAAAATTGTGATGCTTCTACGAATGATCCCGTTCGTTGAGCGGAACTACAACCTGGTAGAACTCGGCCCTCGCGGCACTGGGAAGAGCCATCTGTACCAGCAAATATCGCCTTACTCGCACTTGATATCGGGGGGCAAGGCCACCGTGGCGAAGATGTTCGTAAACATGTCAAACGGCCAGCGAGGCCTCGTCTGTTTATACGATGTGGTGTGCTTTGATGAAGTATCGGGGATTTCCTTCGACCAAAAAGATGGCGTGAATATTCTCAAAGGCTATATGGCTGCCGGTGAGTTTTCGCGTGGCAAGGAAAGCATCCGAGCGTCGGGCGGTATCGTGATGGTGGGCAACTTCGACGTGGATGTAGAACAGCAACAGCGCATCGGTCACTTGCTCAGTCCATTGCCGCCAGAAATGCGCGACGACACAGCTTTCATGGATCGCATCCACGCCTATGCACCTGGATGGGATTTCCCCAAGCTGAAGGCGCAGGATCACTTGACCGATCACTTCGGGCTAGTGACCGATTATCTTTCCGAATGTTGGACTAAGCTGCGTGAATCGACTCGGGTATCCACTCTGCAAGGGCGTGCGCATTGGGGAGGGGCGTTGAGCGGCAGGGATATCGAAGCGGTAAGTAAGACCGTTAGTGGTTTGCTTAAGTTGCTGTTCCCGGACCCGGATATGCCAATTCCCGATCAGGAACTTGAGGCGGTCCTGCGGATTGCGCTAGAGGCACGGCGGCGGGTTAAAGAGCAACAGAAACGCTGCTTGAAAACGGAATTTCGAAACACCCACTTCAGTTATTTCATGGGCGTTGACGGAGTTGAGCAGTTTGTCTCAACACCAGAGTTGCACAGCGATGAAGCTATCGAGTCAGATCCGCTGCCGCCGGGTCAAGTATGGGCTATCAGTCCTGGTGGACCGGACTCCGCTCCTTCACTCTATAGAGTCGAGGCGACTAGCGGGCCAGGTAGTGGCGTAAACATCCTTAACGCGCCTGTGCCGCCAGCCTTTCGTGAGAGCGTCCGTTATGGCGAACAGAATCTCTACGCCCATGCCAAGGGACTGGTCGGTGACCGAGATCCTCGCAGCCACGAATTCTCGGTACAGCTGCGGGCGATGGATACGGACAGATCCGGTTATGCGCTGGGACTTCCAGTGCTGATCGCTCTAGGAGGAAACCTCATGGAGCGGAGCACAAAGGGCGGACTGATCATAGTTGGATCGCTTAACCTAGGTGGCTCGGTGGAACTGATTTCCAATGCGGTGGCGGTCGCTGAACTGGCCGTAGAGAAAGGCGCGGCTCAGCTCCTAATGCCAATTTCTGCTCGAAAACAGCTCCTGGAGCTGCCCGACACGATGGCAACTAAGGTGAATATCGTGTTTTACGCGGACCTCGCGGACGCATTTGCGAAGGCGATCCTCGAATAAGTTGCCCCGACAATTACACAGGGGGCCGGGAGCCGCCGCGATGGCGAGGACAATTGCTCCATCGGCACGAAAGGGTCTTCGTCGATCCGGATGTTGATCCGCCGAGCACCAACTATAGTCTGAGGACGATCGCCGACACCTCGTCGCGCAGCCTATTCGCGGCAACCGCGATCAGATCCCAATCCTCTCGATTTCATCCAGCGTGATCGTGTCCGCAGTCCGGTCATACAGCTTCGTGGTTTTCGGCGACTCGTGCGCAGCGATCTGCTGTGCCTTTTCGATGGTGCCGCCGTTCTCCAGATACGCCGTGATGCCGGTCGCGCGGAAAGTGTGGCAGCAGATCGCTGACGGCAAACCGACAGCGCGGGCGCGGCGCTTGACCATATCCCATACCTCGCGCCGATCGATTGCTCGATCCGTGAGCTGACGTCGGTTGTCGATGGAACGAAATAGCGGCGTCTTTCGATTGGATTCCTCTAGGCCAGCCGCCGCGATGTAGGCGTCGACATATTCTTCTGCTTTATGGTGGGCCGGTACCTGGTGGAACTTTCCGCCCTTCTCATGCAACCGGAACCAGCTGCGCCGGCCCTGCTGGTAGTAGTCCTCGATTCGCATGTGCACCACGGCACCCACCCGGGCGAAGCTGTAGACCATGATCGCAATGAGCGCGCGGTCGCGCAGCCCGGCAATCGAATCGACCGGAATCGATTCGAGCAACTCGCGAGCTTCGTCGGAATTCAGCACCGGCGTCTTGCCCACCTTGACCACGTGCTTCGGGCCGCGCACCACCGCCGCCGGATTCATCGACAGGACACCAGTCCGCGCCAGCCAGTCAAAGAGCATGCGGATGGCTGCCAGGTGCTGCTTCACGGTCGGCGCCGCGAGCGCCAGTTGCTCGACGTAGGCGGCCACGTGCAGTGACCGAATCGCCGGGAGAGCCAGACCTTGCCTCTCGGTCCAGCCGAAGAAGTCGCGCACGGCCCGGGCGTAGGCGAGACGCGTATTGGGGTTGCGGATCTGGGCGGCGAAGAACTCGAGGAAGCGTTCGGTTGCCGAGGGGCCGGCTTGGGCCACAGAGGCCGGCACTAAGAAGGCGGTGCATTCTGTCGACAAGGAGCGCAGGTTGGCACCGGATAACTGCATCGCCGTCTGGTCGAAGTTCGGTGTGACTATTTTCGCCTTTTCTTCGCCTGTCATGAGCAGCAGCATAGCACAGAAGCACAGAAGAAGGGATGACATAAAAGGAGTTATGTCATCCCCTTTACGATCCGCGTACCTGATCTCGTCGGCGTGGAAATTAGACATTAACGGCAGGTCGGCCATTAACGCCCACCTCGGCTGCACGAGTTCCGCCGTTCAGAGAGTCTGCCGTCGTACGAATCCAGCTGCCAGATACATCGAATGCTGCCACGGGAGGACAGGTTCTTTGCCTCTGCAAATGCACGGAGCGCGTAGCATCGAGCGCGGTTGCAACAGGCGGGCGCAGAGTAGGAACAACGGAGCATCATCAACCTGTTCCGTCTGCTCTTCGATGAAGGACGCGTGGATCGCCAATCGCTTTGACGTAGACATTCATCGTTGTGGCGATATCCTGATGCCGAAGTAGCTGCTGGATGATACTGTCCGTTCCGCGGTACGGCTGGCATCAGTTCCGGAGCGGCTTTGCAACGAATCTGTTTCATTTGCGTGTGCCGGCGCGCGGTTAGTCAAATGTGTTTGTTCGTGGGCAGCAGCGGAGTGGTACACGGAATCTAAAGTGAAAGTGACTTGAGGGAACCCGAAAATGCAACATGAAAGGCGCATACACGAACAGACGCTCGCGGTGGGATGCATTCTTCAAGGAGCGACAGCGTAAGGAGAAGCAATGAATCCTTCTGTCTCTGTTCAAGATCGTCATACGTACGAGGCAATCAGGCGCCTGATCCTGAGAAACTGCCGGCACCATGCGGGCCACATCGTCGTACTAGTCGGAACGCTCATGGAAGAAGTATGGGAACGCTGTCATCGCGGCACGATTGAAGTGTCCAATGGACTCAAATTTAAGTCATGGGGCGGGGCGAGGTTCTTAGGGCGCTGGGTGAAGTTCCGCTGGGATCATCACCGGAAGAAGATCGAGGTGCTGCCCGAGACGGCATGCCGAGCGTTTGGCTTGACGAACATTGGACGCTGGCCGAAGTCCAGCAGTTCCTCGAAGGTTTCGCCGCGTAAACGCAGTACGCGCAGCAAACATCCACGGTTCTTTCTAGAGGTGTCGCGTTGCACGCACCAAATGTTCCCCTACCAGTTCACGCCGGAAGGGCTGAAATGTAATAACGACAGCAATACGAAATTACACGTAGGGCGTAAGCCAGACGGGAATGGCAATCTGCGAATCGTTTACACCTGTCCGCAGTGCGGGGCGACGCGCACCGAACAGAGTGTCGAATACGTACCTGGAGGTTTCTAGGTCGGCATTGCTGTCGGCTTGGAGCGCATCAGTTGAATGTTTTCGAGAAAATCAAGGCCATTCACATCGGGTGAAATCATATTCCAATATTTGTTATAGGGGCCGAGAAACGCTTCAACGTGTTTGCATAGCCGACTGTCTTTAATAAGCTTCTCGCGAATGTTTTTGAAATATTTCAATCTATCTTCCAGCAGGCAAGAGTATCTTTGTTCTATTAGTGTGTTAGTTTCAGCATCGGGATGTGGAGCAGGAGGAGATAGGAATATTGAGGGTATTCGGCCTAGGACAACCGACGATTCCGTGCGTTCCAATGAACTGCTGCTCTTATCTTCCAGTGCTTTTTGTAACAAATCCAATGACTCCCGATAGAGAATTGCCTCTCTCTCGGAGGCCTCAGAAAGCCATTCCTCCTTCTGAACTCGCAGTTCGGCCAACTTAAGTGCGCCGTCAATTAATGAGACTTCCCGGTGGAATATCTCAAGTGCACGTTTTACGGCATTGTCGATAGCTAATTCTCGATCTAGTTCATTGGACGCATTCACAACGGCGCTTCCAAAATCGCGCAAAACGTTTCCTGCGCCGCTTGAAACGTTGGTGCGAATCGCGTTCGTTTCTTTGGGGATGTTCCGAGCTGACAGCTGAGCGCTTCTAGTGCCTTTGGTCGGCAGTTGAGAGAGAGCTTTATACACTTGCTTGACAGCCAGGCCGGGTGTCCGGAAGACAGTTGTGGCTGGTATTCGTAGTACTTCATACCCATTATCCCTGAGAAACAGGTCTCGAATCCGATCCTTATCGATAGCTTCAGGCGATGAATGATAAGCCGCACCATCGATTTCAACAACAAGACGCTTGTTAGCTAGAAAATCTACTCGGTAATGCCCAACACGGACCTGTTGCTGTAATTCCAACCCGCCGCCCCGCAATATCCCCTCTTTAGGAACAAGTTGATACGAAGAGATGACTGCCTTCAGAAACTCAATTTCAGCAGGCGATTCGCAAAGGCCTTCAAATAGACCTTGCCAATTGACCGTCTCAGATGTGGCGAGAAAATGAGGTGGAGGTACGTTTGGGGGGAGTTTCCTCTCGCTGGAGTAGAGAGTATAGAGAAAAATGATAGCCAAAACCACGAACAGAATCATGATAAGGTGCCTTTCGTCCCAGTGCGAGTTCGGTTGCAAGTTCCATTTTTTTGGAACAATCTAGCAGGGCCGCTGCTGGAAAGGAACAAAGAACTGCCGTCTGCTCTGCCCGAGGAATCTGTTGCTATTGGCTTGTGCCGCCCCCGCGGCAACCAGAGTTGGTAGTGTTTGGGAAATGCCGGCATGGGCAGGGACTGCACCTGCGCGTGCAAGGCCAAGCGCTTGAGGGTCTCACCAAACGCGGCGTGGAACTCCTTTGCTGGGTCAATCTCAAGGTCAGATAAGCAATTCACATGCAAACGTGATAACGAAATGGAAACGGACGAAAAAAGTAGGCGGACGGAAGCGGAGCATCTCCCAATTCAAGCGGCGTTTTTGGTTTCCAAGAGGTGCAGCATGCCGTAGATGTAGCTCAGGTTGAAGCACCTAGCATGCACTTCGGCGTGGTCTATCCGACCGGCCTTGTGGTCGGCCCATTCGTGGGCGACTGCCTCGAAATCGGCACGCGAAAAACGGCGTGGCTTACCCGCCCTGGGCCGGACCTCGACGGTTTCGTTCGTCACCTCGAGAATCTCGAATTCGCCATTCTGAAATTTGCGGCTTGGAGCGAAGTACGGCACCCTGCTTCCGGGCCTGATCGACCTGAGCACATCCGTCCATGTAAAAGCCATTGGATCCTCCTATATGTCGCGAGCACAGCGCAACTATGGCAGGTATGGCTTCGAAAGGTCAAGCACAAATTGTTGAAAACAAAGGACATATCTGCATATATATCAGCTGACAATACTCGGAAGGAGGTGCCTGCTATGCGGCAGCGAACAGGTCAAGCGCTCGCGGAAGGGCCAACGAGTTGCGAAGCACAACTTCGCAATTCGGTCCAGGGCCGGAATTACGTGTGCGGGTGTGGTCTGCGTTCTGTGACGCCCTCAACAGCACCATTCCAAGTCTCGGCGTAACAGAATAACGCTACTATCCATGCCATCGTCGGATTCATCCGTAACAGGAACGCATGCAGGATCGCTACACCAGTGATCCAGAAGCATTGGGCTCTCAGAAGCGATCTCGGCGCCCACTGAAATGTTCTTTACCCGGCGCAGACCTTTTGTCTTTGAGTGTGGCACGTTAATGACTGAACCACGATCACAATAGCGACAACAGAAACGGTAGCACTCGGGATCATTTTCTTTGCTGTAAAGCCCGTAAATATCGTAGCGACGCAAAAGCGGCTTGAAGAGGCGCGAATATGCGCGTGGGAATACAAAAGAGCACCGGCGATGCGGCACCGGGATACTTGCGCCGCAGGGCATGTTTGCGAACACGCCTTTCAATCGCAGGAAGGAAATAGGCCATTGACAGAAAGAGCACCTCACACGGTAAATGCTCAAGGTGGCCCTCACCCCGACCGCAGGAGAGCGGCGAATTTGAAGACGTCGTGCGAGCACATCGTGGACAAAGGTTCGCAGCGGCACCCGTCTGGAGCGGCTCGGATTCATGTCAACTCCGAAGCTCAACGGTGTCGTGCCGATAAGTCGAAGCGGGTACATCGGCGTGATCTTTTGGGGTGCAGTGTCCAGATATCGCTCAGATAACGGACGCCGTTCGGGCATGTTCCGGAACAGCCATATGCAACTTATTTGGTCCTTTAAATATCGCTTCTGACGCCGCAGGGTTTCCACAAAAGACTGTGCGCTCCACTGGACTTCGAAGCTGATATTCGCCGCGGGAACGAACACATCGGAACGCCAGGCTTCTCCATCGTGCTCTCCTTCAGCGTGAATCCCAAGCTCTTTACAGGCTTCGACAATCTCTTGTTTTATCTCCTCATGTTCTTTGCTTGTAGGCCCCGTATCTGAGCCGCAGGAACGACAATGGACGAAATGCTGCTCGCCAAGACGACTCATACGCATGAAGGCAGGACAACCGCAATTCGGCATTTGAAACGTAATTTCCTTCGCTCGACTGCGCTGCTGGAGCAACTCCCACTCCTCGTCAGGAATCGGGAGAATAATCTCGGAACCATTTAGGAATGCACTACGACTCATAGCGTGATTTCGGTCTCCTTTCGCAACGCCCAGACGTGACCAACTCCCGTCACGGCTACACTCACAAACACAACACACCTCTGAACTTCCAACTTTTCAGACCTGCACAGCAGACACATTGAATTCGCCAACCTCAATCGTCACAGCGGGCACACCGAATGACTGGAACCTCTGTACAACCGCCAACTGCGAACGCGCCAAGAGTACCTTTTCAGCAGATAGTCAGACACGATCACCAGCAACGATGCGGTTCCGACTGTCCTCCGGAGTCAACTAAATAACGCTTCAAGTCTCCACCGAGTCACTCCGGAGTCATGTTCAAGTCATCCTTGGTGGGCCAAAAAGTCGCCCGACTCGACGTGCATCTGCCAAAGATAGGGTGTGGTGTGCAGGTCGGGCAGATACTGCGCAAACCAGAGGAAGTCTGCGAGCGAACACTCGTACCATGGTCCATCTTTGCTTGCTCGAGCGCACACCCGGGCATCGAACGGGCCATCGGCATGGCAGAAATTAGCAACGGTTACGAAGGCGACCGGCAGCCGTTCAGGTCGGATGACTGCAATCAGCTTCCGACAATCGAGAACGGAATCCGCAAAGTACAGGACTGCGCTCAGTTTATTCTCCTTATTGAGAGCGGCCGTGATGCGCTCATAAGCGTCAAAATTCTTCAGAACTCGCTCATACTCGATGCCGATCACGATTTTTTCGCCCGATTGTTGTTCGTCGGAGTCGCCACCCGGTTCCACTCGAACCAAGTCCGCGACGCCGTCATAATCCTTGGCATATCGACGGGTGTCCTGTGCTCGCACGAGTCCGTTGCGAACCGACTGCTGTTCCACAATGTTCCAAGCCTTGATTTGGCGATCGGTTGACCAGTTGAGGAGCGAGAAGGTGTTGCGCCAGCCCCGAAAGACTATTCGTATTCGGTCGAGCATCAGAAAGTGTCCAATCTGATTAGGCGTCCCTACATTCTCTGAACTCGAACCAATCGACTCAACGGCATCTCCGTCCTTCTCCAATGCCAGCAACCCGCCTTGGGTGATGCTGTAAATTGTTCCGGGAAATGGTGCCCATGGTTTCGCCGTGCTGACCAACCGATCCGCAGCCAGCCTGCGGAGGCGCCTATTCAAGTTCTTGTCGTCCTCCGTTATTCCTGCGCTAGTTGCTAAAGCATGAATCTGGTGCCGAGTGATATAGGTCGTGTCTCGGATCAGCCTGAGTAACGGCAGATCTCTAGCCGAGTTCAAGCGAAGGCCTCGCGGCAGGCAAACTCGCTTTCGCTTTGGCTTTGCAATGACGGAGTCGGTATTTCGGGGATCATCCATGCTGTTGCTCTCTCATCGACAGTGAGCCTATTCGTCGCCGCGGGAATTGACCAGTGCCCCGGGTAACTTGCAACGCACTGTCGCGCCAAAGAGTAGTCCGAACTACAACTATGAAAACGTCTTCAGCTCGCGCGCTGAACCGCAATTGCCGCCTGCGCCGCCTCCTTCAGTCGAGCCTCGCGCAGCTGGTTCAGCTCCTGCGTGTGCTGCGGCAGAGCATAGAGGCTGTCAAGTACATGCTCCAGCAATGTCCAAGCCTTGAGCAACTCCTCCCAGGACGGCGTCTGCATCCGGTGGAGGGCGCCGTTGCCCCAGTCGCGGTGGAGCTGGAGGGCTGTGACTTCGGGCGTTCCGAGCAGCCCGTTTTTCTTGAGCTTGCTTAACTTCTCCTGCAAGTCCTGGCCACCGCAGGACTTCTCTACACAAAGCGCCTCTACCACGGCCCGCATGCCGGCGGTAGCCAACGTTAGGATGCGGGCGTCTATCGCCCGCAAGGTTTCGCGGTAGAGCCTGCCTACCGCGCCGGGCAGATAAGGGGCCGCGGCGCACGGCCGCCGCTGCTCCGGGTTAGGGTATACGGTCCAGCGCGTCATATCGGGATCCGATCCATCGTTCCAGCCGCGCCGGAACGATATGGCTTTGCACTGCCGGCACTCGAGAATCTGGGCGCGTGTGCTCGCAAACAGCGTCCTTTCTCCCGACGCCAATTCGGCGATCGGTGCCTCTGTGCTCTCGAACTCGGCGCACAGCGCATGTTCAGTGAAGCCGGCGCACTCCCGGCAGCGTACGCGCACCCAATTTCTCTGGCTCATCGGTTCACCTCTTTCTTCGTTCTCCTACGCCTCGGCCCGGGTCCGGCATCGCACCTATTGTGCGAGGACAAAATGCTGCCGCTATTAGGCGGCATTGCCCTCGTCAAGGTCGAGTTCGGAAAAGTCACCGCCATACTCGTCGCCCGGGCAGGGCTGGGACTCATTGCAGTCACCGTCGATCTCGCTAGCGTTGCCGGCGCACCAGTCATCGGCGCCTTCATCTTCTCGAAACTCGCGTTCGATCTCGGGAGTCGGCGGCGGCTCCATCCTGTGAAGCTTGTTATAGGCCGTGATCGCGTGTAAGGAGCTCTGTAGGCGTTCGTCCTCGAACTTTGCCCTCTGTTGTTCTTCGTTAATCACCATACCCACCCTTTCAACCTGTGCTGATCGAATCCGTCGCGCTTTTCTGACGCGAACTCTGTTGTACGATTCTGGCGTTCCGAAGGGCCTGTTTTCCTTCGCACCACGCCGAGTGAGCTTCCTTGGTCCAATCAATCAGAGGTTTAGCTTTCTGCTTCCTTGAACTGTCGTCGACTCTCGTACATGCATAGTCAATCGAGCTGTTATCCGACTGCTTGAACATCTGCGTACTCACCAACTCAAAAACCCAGCAATTCACCCACCCGGCAACTCAGCTACTTCTGCTTGCGAATCGAGCCACTCGTACGTGCGTAGTCGACCGAGCTGTTGTCCGAGTGCGTGAACATCTGCGTACTCGCAAACTCAAGAACGCAACAATTCACCCACCCGGCAACTCAGCCTCTTCTGCGTGCGAATCGAGCCACCCTTGCAAAAGTTGTTCGACAAGATCGCTGAACTGCTGCTTGTCCGGCTGCTGTAGGAGGGCTATTTTGACCTCGCGATGTGTGCTTGCCAGAATGTACGCAGTTACTTGAACGTATTTGGGGTTGCATCGTTTCCCGATAGGTGTTGTAGCCTTACACAGGTGAGGAGCGGCTGAATCGCCCTCAGCTTGCTCAGCCCGCGTAGCTGATAGGAATGACGAAAACTTACTATCTCCGTTTTTCTTCATATAATCTGGGCCCCCACTCTGCTGTA
The DNA here is from genome assembly GCA_963777415.1 of uncultured Acidobacteriota bacterium. Lineage (GTDB taxonomy): Bacteria > Acidobacteriota > Terriglobia > Terriglobales > Acidobacteriaceae > JAEZPW01. The sequence continues at coordinate 404,640 of CAVZQL010000001.1, read as the reverse complement.
GTCATCCCAACCAAGTAGCGCCCTGGGGTCATCGATCTTGCTGACTGGCAATCCGGCCAAAGCAGATTTTTGGAACGCGATCAGTCGCCGAATGCCACCGTCGAAATGTGGAATATTTAGTTCGGTGAGAGTTTTTCGAGCATCCTCGCCGTCGTGGTTCGGCGGAGGAGGGACAATCGTAAGCAAGACTCGAAAGTTCTTGCTGCCCAACGTCTTCAGCGCATCTACCGTCAGCATCAGCGCTTCTAACGCCAGTGCGTCAGGTGTGGATGGGATTACCAATAGATCACACCCATCTACCAAAACTCTAAGATCCTCGGGTGATGGCCGCGCTTGAGTGTCGATTACCGTGTGGGTGTACTCGCGCGCAAACTTCGCGGCCTGCCTTTCATCAACTACCTTGAACGGCAACGATCCCCGTTGTGCCCAGCCCGTTACGCTTCTGTTTTGATCACCATCAAGCACCAGGGTAGGCGCATGCTCTGCGAGATAGCAGGCTAGATGAACAGCTGTGGTTGATTTGCCGACACCACCTTTGAAACTCGCAACAGTTATGATCATTCGGCCTCTTGTCCGCGTACGCGGCATGTTAGAGATGTGCGTATTTGCGTTGTTCACACCGCGCATCAGCTTTGCTTGCTGTTTCCCAGCTTCGACAGCGCACCTGGAGCTGGATTTTGCTTGACCAGGGTTTCCACAGATTCACAGCATTCACAGGCTGCCCCTCCTGTTACATTGTGACCATCATGAACATCTTGCTTCCTTATTAAGGTGTGCCTGGAAGTTCCACTTGTCGGGCCTGAAAGTTCGCTTAAGCGTGCCTGAAGGTTCTCCGACCCGTGCCTGAAAGTTCGAACCGAAAATGTGGAAATCGACAGTGCCTGGAAGTTCACCGGTGATTCGGCGTTCGTCGCCCGTGCCCAGAAGTTCCCTCCCAGTGAGTAGTCGCTTCCAAAGTCGCGAATTGAAACTAGCGCTCGGGTTGTGTAAGTTGTGCAGCTCTGGCTGGTCTGCTCTCCGGCTTTGATAAGGGAACGCAGTCGCGTTTCTCTTTCGTATTTCCCAACATGCGCCCATGTGTGCCCGAAGGTTCACTCGCTTCGATTGACTGCACGGTGATTTTAGGAAACCAGTGTGTGCCGAGAGGTTCACTTTGTGCGCTCCGGTATCTTTTTGGTGGTACCGGGTATGAAGTGCCGCCCATCAACAGGTGGAGCGATCCACAATCCATCAGCTTTCGCTTCGGCTTGAAGCTCCGGCCAGATCAGTTTCAACCATTTAATGGCGGTCTTGAAGCGCCCCTTGATTCTCCGGCGAGTCTTGTCTTCATGCCAGAGCTGTAACCTGAGAATATCCCAACGGATTAGGCTCTCTTCCAAAGCTGCGAACGAGCGCCAGTACAAAAACAAGACGCAATCTTGTAATTGAGAGCTCCTTCGGGTGCTGGTGACGAGTTCCTTGGGTATCTTCACGTGAAAGCGTTTCAGCTCTTCGAAAAAATCGGGATCTAGCTCGACTCCTAACTGTGTCTCATCATCGGGGAGAGAAGGGTCCTCTTTGTGCCCCTTTTTCACATCTCCGACACTCGCAGGCAAACAGGATCTTCGGATAATCGGTAAGACTAGGCTTGTATCTGTATCTTTCGAGGTGCGCTGAACCGAAATAGCAAGGCCCTTTACTCGACGAACACGCTCTCTTAGATCTTTGTTGTTCTTGCCGCTTTTGCTCAGCCCCATGTCGGATATAAACTCCTGGGCGGTTCGCCAGGAAATGAACCGTGTGTTCTCTTTGACTGCTCGATCAAAAATCCAGTGCAGTACAGTTCGATCGGTGCCGTATGGCATTTCGACCCCATCGAGAGCGGCCAGGAAAGTCACGATTAGGGTCGATCCATTTCCCAGCCGAGCTTTTTTTGTAATCTGCCGCAGTTTCGTGGGCTTGTATGGCAGAACACAGAGAATGATCGCCTGTGCTGTTTGGCAGAACTCATAAAATTCGCCACGATCACGCAGTTGACGTATCTCTGCGATAGCTCCAGCGTGCGACACGGCTGCATTCGCGTTTTCCGCGCGCCAGTCACGTCGTAATGAATGGGTAGCTTCTTCCGTGTACTCAAGCTGCGGCCTTTGCGATCCCATTTACGCGCTCTGCCTCGCACTGCTGGCTCGTAACTGAATCCACTCGTCTATGTCCGACTCGAGCCAGCCTACCGCTCTGGTAGACAACTTCAGCTGAGCTGGGAATCTGCCGGCGGAGATCAGTTCGTAAATGGAGCTCCGTTTCAAGCCCGTTTTTTGTATGACAGTGGGAAGTCGCAGGATTTTGATGGATGTCGGTGGACGATGCATGACCCAAGTTTGCTCGCCACTGAGAAAACCGTCGAAGAGGGAAAAATCGTTTATTCGCCCCTTGTTTTAGGGGCGGCTATGGATCGGCTGTGAGAAGGGAAATCCTGGACTTCTGGGTAGCTTGGGAATGCACCGCTAGAATCGTTGCCGATTCATCTGGACATTCGATGCCAAACAAAGTTCGTTGTCTACAAGAACAAAGGGATCGGCCTGCAAGGGGATACTACGCATCGCATAGATGCTCCATCCAGCGACGATTCTCTTCTTCGATGATGTCGGCGGATTCTTTGAACTCAGGCGATGAGAGCTTTCTCTCAAGTTCATCCATCGCGGCTCTCTCGAGTTCCCCATACAAACGACTGCAGGGGTGCAGTAGCCTAGAAATATGTCCTCTTGTCGCCTTTACCTTATCGACAGACCACGGATCGTCTTCGGGAAATCGATTGGATAGCCACTCCGCGATCAACTCATTGGTGGGTTTGATATTCGGCGTAAGACAAGCTCGCAGCAAGAGATCCATACACGGCAACATTCTGAACTTGACCCACACGCTGTAGGCATCTCTCGGCTCCAGTCTCCTGTTTTTGTTTTGAGCTGCATCACCTCGGGATTCATGTTGATGCACCATCCCAGCACTGGACTGTATCGCAGGTTGCCCATTCCTCGACAGCATTGTCTTCGGTGCTCGCGTGTTTTCGCCACCAAGAGCACCCCTTCGTTGCAGCTCCTTCTGGTAACCTCGGACGGCGCCAATCATGTTGTCGTTGCACGGGGTCGTATCGAGCATGATGTATTCGAAGGCTTCTAGCCCGACATGGGCAATCGGGTTTTCACTGACGCCGGGCAAATACGGGAGATCGCGTTTTCCGGCCATCCACTCATCAGCTAGTTCGCAGGCCATATCCCAGGAAATGTCGCCATCATACAAACAGCAAAAGAAATTGCGCGCTGCATAAAGCAGGTTATTTCTGATACCCGATAAATCTCGGTATCGCACAGGCTGGACGATCCGATGAGGCTGAAAGTTTCCATCGAGGTTCTTGCAGTAGAAGCGTAAATCGAAATCGTACAGCGTGAACTTACATTTCCTGATCTTCGGAATGCTCAAGATTGGGCTCTGTGCGAGGAGTCTCTGTACTCTTCGCATGAAATTGCGCACCCGCGGATACTCGCCGGGTTCTCGCTTCCATCTTTCCGCTATTTCAAAACAATGTCGCCGTGCCGCTATCTGGATGTACCAGTCGAGAGCAGACAAGTTTTCGAGGCCAACGTACTTTTCCGGATCGAGATATCTTGCAAAATCGATATGGTCCTGGGTTTCGGCCCTGGCCCTCATCTCGCGAGCCTCCCAGAAAAGAAACTGGTGATCGAATCGGCAGCAAGCTTTTCAACATAATCCGCCCACCATTGAAGCATCTCTTTTCGTTGTTCTGCGTATTCCGCACGGTTGTAGACGCCCCGTACGCCGCCAATGGTGTGATTCAAAGCTTTCTCGATTACGTCCGACTGAAAGCCTACCTCGTGCAATCGTGTTGATGCGGTGCGCCGCAGGTCGTGAATTGTGAATGGTTGAATTTCGAAATTCACACCTTCTAAAGCTTTGTTCAGTGCATTCTTTGCAAATGGCTTGATCAAGCTGCCACGGCCCGGAAGTACAAGGTGCGAATCCCCGGCAAGTGCTTCTAGCTCGTTGCAGATTTCAAGCACCTGGCGGGAAAGGTACACGAGGTGCGGTTGGTTGTTCTTTGTCCTCTCGCTCGGTATCTCCCATAGAGCATTGTCGAAATCGAATTCCTCCCATTCTGCAAGTTGTAGTTCCGACTTTCGAACCAGGGTTAGCAGAATCATGTGGAGAGCGAGTTTGAACTGTCTCCGAATGTTGGATCGGTACAGCGTCTGAATGTAACTCGCAATTTCTTTCTCCGACAATGCCCTTGTCCTGGGGCGCGCTCGAGTGATGAACCGCGTCGGCGTCGCCACCGCTGGATTGATCAACGCGGCTCCGCAAACAATCGCATAGTCGTATACGCGCTTAACTAGGTTCCGGATCACAGCCGCGGCTGCAGGAAAGCCATTGTCGCGTTTCCGGAAGACAAGTTCCTGCACTTCAGCCGGCGTAACGTCGCGCAGGGACTTGCTGCCGAAGGCTGGGTAAATCTCCTTATCGAGATAACGCCGCAGGATGCTGGTATCTTTGCGATCGCGAAGAACGACTTCTTTGAAATAGCGCTCGCCGAAATCTCGGACCATCGTAGTCGAGGCAAGTGCCACCTTGGCGAGTTGTTTTTGACTTGCTGGAGATTCTCCCCTTGCGACCATCGAAGCTAGTTCATCTCGCTTCTGGCGAGCCTGTTTGAGTGACACCTCGGGGTATTTGCCGATCGCGACCTTTTCCAATCGTCCGTTCAGGCGGTAACGATAGCGCCAAGTCTTAGTGCCAGAGGGGAAGACTTCGACCCACAGTCCCGGGGTTCCATCCACGAGTTCGTAATAACGCGTTTCCTTTGGTTTCAGGCTCCGGAGTGTTAGTTCGGTGAACTTCTTTTTCTTCTTCTTCCGAGCTCTAGCCATTTCGTCTCTTTCGTGTGTCCACATCGCATCATTTCTGAGCGCGTGGCCGAATGTGGCCACGAATGTGGACACAAAACATATCGGCTGTCATTGTACCTGCGCGGACACAGCTGGACACGTAACTATCTGAAACTAATGTTACTGAGGTCACTTATTGAACGTTGCTGGACGTCCTCGGAAGTGGAATTATTTTCCGATGCAGAAAGAACCGAAGATCAGGTTGAGAATGTCATCTGCCGTGGTTGCGCCGGTCATCTCGTCGAGGGCGCGCAAGGCGCTGTAAAGGTCCAGCAGGATCATTTCGTGGGGCAGTGCGGTTTCAACTGCGAGTACGGCGCAGCTTAGAGCTTCGAGCGAGTCATGCACGAGTTGCTGGTGACGTGTGTTGGTAAGGAAGCCGGCTTCCTGCCGCCCCGCTCCGTCGGCACCCGCGTGCCGCAGGATCTCCTCGCGCAGATCGGCAATGCCTTCACCCGTAATCGCCGAAGTGCGAACTCTCGGCAACTGAGACTCGCGAATCCAGAACCGTGAACTGGCGATGTCCGCTTTGTTCTCGACCACGACCGCGCTCCGTCGTTCAATGAGATCGAGCAACTCCTTGTCCTCTGTGCTAAAAGGCTGAGACGAATCGATCACGACCAGCACGATATCGGCATCCGCCAGCGCCTCCCTGCTTTTCTGGACGCCAATGCTTTCGGCTTCATCGAGCGCTTCGCGAATTCCGGCCGTGTCAACCAGGCGCACGGGGATGCCGCCGATTGAAACCGTCTCGCTTACAAGGTCTCGAGTGGTTCCGGGTGTTGCAGTCACGATCGCGCGCTCGCGTTCGACCAGCCGGTTGAAAAGCGACGACTTTCCTACGTTGGGTCGTCCGACGATGGCCAACGTCAGTCCTTCGTGGACGAGCTTGCCGTAGGCGAACGATTGGCCAAGCTTCTCCAGTGGCTCTCGGACCGACGCGATTCGTCCTAGCAGCTTCGAGGATGGCGCAACCGGAACATCGTCGTCGGCGAAGTCGATGCCGGCCTCCATAACCGCGATCAACTCGACGAGATCTTGCTTCACCGGCTGTATTCGGCGCGAGAGCGCGCCCTCCAGTTGCTGCGCCGCGACCTTTGCCTGGTACAAGGTTTGCGACTCGATGAGGTCGCGAACGGCCTCGGCCTGGGTCAGGTCGATACGTCCGTTGAGAAACGCGCGCATGGTGAACTCGCCCGGCTCGGCCAGGCGGGCTCCCCGGGCCAGCGCGAATTCCACGATCTGCCGCAGCACAACCGGAGACCCGTGAGCGGAAATCTCCACGACATCGTCGGTCGTATAGGAATGCGGATGCTCAAAAAAGCTAACGACGACTTCGTCGATACGGGTTGCCACACCGCCGCAATCATGCTCGACCAATTCGGCGAAGCGGGCGCGTGCATGCTCGAAATCGTTTTGGCCCAGCGCGCGACCTGCGGGCAAGCGCAGCATTGTTGCCGCGATTGCTTTTGCCTCCGGGCCGGCGAAACGAACAACACCGATGCCCCCGCGTCCGGGTGGCGTGGCGATCGCTACAATAGTGTCGTCGAGGTTCACGTGTCAATTCTAATCCTGTGCCCGTCCGGTGCCCCATTCAAGCCCGTCTTTCGGGCTTGAGTGGGTCCACAACTCCCCCTTACGGCTTCTTCAGCGTCGGAGGCGCGAAGATGTGCAGCCGATTCAGCATTGGGGTCAGCTCCTCCTCATTCGCGGTAATGGCGGTCACGCCCAGGACGTACTCCTTGCGGATCGCCACCATGGTCGCCTGGTAAACAGTTGAGTCGCCCTGCTGTTTTTGAAAATCGCCGCGCAGGAAAGTGACTCCGCCGATCTCGATTTCTGCCGGTTGGTTCAAAACGGTAAAGCCGTCGTTGGTGACGACCCCGGAAAGCACCTCGAAGTAGTCAGCAGCGGTCTTCACCTCCGGGTAAGCGGCCAGAGACTCGGCGCTGATAGTGAGAGATGGATTGATCTGACCGGCGGCCGGCTTGTCCTTGGCGAAGGCTGACAGCAACAGGATCGAGTTCTCCTGGCCTTGTAACCCCGCGCGCATGTCGGCCGTTTTCACGACCCATTCCGCGGGAACGGCGTAGCTCAGGTTGAAGAACTTTTCGGTGTAAGTACCAGCATTGACGCTGCCCTCGTCCGGGCGCGGCGCATTTCGCGCCTGCGGCTTTGGGCTTTTCTGGGAACTTGGCTGAGAAGGAGCTGGCTTCGGCGCGGGAGCAGCAGTCTGGCCCAGAGCGGCGGAGCAAAGAAGGGCGAGAACAAGGATGTATCTCATCGTTTCAATCATATAGCGAGTTGCAATGGTTGGGACGGCAACTCCGACATTCGAGAGCCGGGTTAAATCGCCAGCACAGGTTCTTGAATCTAATGAGTATCACCGCAAAGAAAGCTTTTGAGCGAGAGCCGCTTGGCGGAAATATCCGTTCCGGAATTGTTCGGTTCAAACTCCAGCCATTCGCCCCAGGAGAAACATAGATGTTTGAAGACAGCCTGATCGAGTCTCGGAAAGTGCTAAAGACGAACCATCGCGGCGTTGCGACTCTGCTTTCGTTCGCTTTACAGATTGCGCTGATTGGGTTGCTGGTGTTGATTCCATTGTTGGTAACACAAGCGATACCCACGCCCCAGTTGATGACGCAGTTGGTGGCGCCACCGCCGCCCCCTCCACCGCCACCCCCCCGCCGTCAGGGGCGTCGAAGCCGACTGCGGTGCAGCATCATGAGACTGTGCAGGAACTGAAACCCGATGAGATCAGAGTGCCAACCAAGATCCCCGAGAAGGTTGAAATGGCCAAGGCCGACGCACCCGTGGCACCGCCGTCAGTGGGCGGCGTGGTTGGAGGCGTCCCCGGTGGAGTTGCCGGTGGAGTAGCTGGCGGCCAGCTTGGCGGTGTTGTGGGTGGCGTGTTAAACGCCGCTCCCTCGGACGCTCCCGCGCTGGCGGCACCGAAGCGGGTCAACGTCTCGCAAGGTGTTGCACAGGGATTGCTGGTGCATAAGGTTGTGCCACAGTATCCGGTGATTGCGAAACAGGCTCACGTGCAGGGCTCCGTCGTGCTTCAAGCGGTGATCGCGAAAGACGGATCGATCGAGAACGTGCAAGTAGTGAGTGGGCCTGCGACACTGGCGAGCGCCGCGGTGAACGCCGTAAAGCAATGGCGTTACAAGCCCTATTATCTCAACGGACAGCCCGTCGAAGTGCAGACGACGATCAACGTAAACTTCAACCTGGGACAAGCGTCGTAAGTAGTTGGTGCGGTAGTTGGTGCCCCACGTTCCGCCTATCCGCGGAAGCGGATCGGTTAACGTGGGTGGACCGTCGAACTGCCACTTTAGAACACTATCCGGATCAACGGCGATGTGCGCGTCAGCACATCCCCGATTTCGACAGCGCCTACGGACGCCTGTCTGAGAGCCTGTACTAAACAATCCGCCTGTTCGGGCGCGACCGCGATCAGCAACCCCCCGGCAGTTTGCGGATCGTACAGGATCGTCTTCAAGTCGTCCGCAATTCCTTCTTCGTAAGCGACGCAGCCGCCGGCGAAATCGCGGTTGGCGTTAAGGCCTCCTGGGACATAACCGGCGCGAACGCAATCGAGTGCGCCATCGAGCAGCGGCACGTGCGACGCCTTGATCCTCAGCGACACATTTGATCCGAGCGCCATCTCCCGTGCATGCCCAATCAAACCGAAGCCGGTCACATCGGTCATCGCATGAACAGATCGCGTTATTTGTAGCGCCGGCGTCCCGCCGGCTGTCGCGTGGGCGTCCCGCCCACGCCGCTCTGAAGCCAACTCCGCGAACCCTGTGACCACTTCCGCCGCCGCCTTGTTCAGCGTCGTCATACTCCGCGTAGCGGCGTCAATCCATGCCGGTTCGGCTTTTTGTCTCTTGATGGCGGTCGCTATAACGCCGGTTCCGATCGCTTTCGTGAAGACAAGCTTGTCGCCCGCCTGTGCCCCGGAATTCCTCAGAACGCGCTCCGGATGAACTATCCCCGTCACCGCATAGCCGAACTTGATTTCCTCGTCGCGCACGGAGTGGCCGCCAACCACGGTACACGAGGCCTCGATCATCTTCGACAATCCGCCCGCAAGAATCCTCTCCAGCACGTCGAGGTCGCCTGCTGCGGGAAAACAAACCATTGCCAGCCCGCTCAGCGGACGTCCGCCCATGGCATAAACGTCGCTCAAGGCGTTCGTCGCGGCGATCTGCCCGAAGGTGTAAGGGTCGTCAACGACCGGAGTGAAGAAGTCCACCGTCTGCACCAGCGCGGTGTCGGCGGTGAGTCGATACACTCCGGCGTCGTCGGCTGTGTCGAAGCCAACTAGTACATTCGGGTCCTGTTGCCGGGCTAATTTCCCAAGCACCTGGTCCAGCGCCGCCGGACTAAGCTTGGACGCTCAACCCGCGGCCTTAGCGGACTCCGTCAATCGAATTGGCTTAACGTCTGCCATGAAACACAATCTGATGAACTTCCGATGTAATGAGGTGTCGATCTTAGATCAGCCGATCATCACATCCACCAAATCATCACATTTATTTGGTCGTTGCGCCGACGATTCGCATCTCCGGGACGCCCACGTTCCAATCGGCGGATACGTGCTCGAACGTCAACCGGAATGGTCGCTTCTGATTCGGCATCAGCGGAGAGACGCTGAGCGGCACGAAATCGTTCTGCGCCAAGGTCATCGCTTCGATCTGCAAAGGCACCACCGGCGTATCGACCACTTGCCCAAGCGAGTCGCGGAAGATGCAGAGCACCTTAATGTCAGTGAGGGCCTTCGATCCGTTGTTGGCGATCGAGCCTTCCAGGTACGTAACCTCACCGCCGACAAAGTTCTTGGCGGTGCTCATGTGAACGTCCGACATCTGCAGGTTCGAGGAGTAGGAAGCTTCGGTCAGCTGCAATGGCCCCGGCGGTTTTGCGCGCCGGGCAAACACGAAGAGCACGGCAGCAATGACAATGATGAGGACCACCGCGATGATCAGCGGGCGCGCGTGCGATTCGGTCTCAGCGGCTGGTTTCGGTTGGTATATGCTGCCCATACGTTGGCCATTCTACTACTTGCACTTTCGCGTTAACATTCCATTGTTTCTTCCGATAGCGTACACCTCCCCAAAGATAGTTACACGGAGAGGGTCGAATAGAGTACCTTTGTTGCGATTGGTATCAGCAACTCATAGGACGGTTCTACGGTGAGTCCCTATTACATCCCATCGCCTTTCCGCCTGCCGAAGCGAGCAACCCTTCTCCTTTCTGTGGCGCTGATCTTCTCGTTCCTGCCCGCGCTAGGTGCCCCTCTGCGCCTTGAGAACGAGCGCGTGCTGAACTTCGCAAGCAGGATCACCACACGCATGAACGGTAGCCTGGAGGTAGCGGAGACGATCGAAGTGAACGGCCTGGGGATCGCCATCCAAAACGGGATTTGCCGCGAATTCTCCATGCCTGGCCGGCAATCGACCCCGAAACTAACGATCCGCGAAGTCAAAATGGACGGCCAGCCGGCTGTGTTTCGCATGGAATCCTCAGGCTTAAACAAGCGGCTTTGTATCGGCGATCCCGAGCAGCCGTTGATCACAGGCCTTCACACTTACTCGATTCTGTACGACACGGCCCCGCTCGTCGCCGACGTGAACGGGCGCGACCGCCTGTTCTGGGACGTCACCGGATCCAACTGGAACATTCCCATCGATTCGGTGACCGCTACCATTGAGCTTCCCAAAGGCCTTCCACAGGAAGATCTCTCGGTCGAGGGAACCACCGGCACTCTCCCCTCCCGCGCCAAACGCTACAGCTTCGACTTCGATGCGCCGGGGACGGTCGAGTTCACCGCCCAGGCGCTCGCGCCCGGCGATGGGTTGACGATAAAACTCGACTGGCCGCTCGGTTATGTGCGGCACCGGAGCTGGGGCATTCCGCTGGTGATGCTCGAACACAGCGGCGCGTTCGTTGCCTTGATCGGCCTTGCTGTGCTGCTGCTGTATTGGGGAGTGTTGTGGTTCTACTGGGGCAGGCCTCCCGCGCTGGGACGGCTGCCCGCCCGAACGACTCCGCCTAACGCGGTTTCCGCCGCTGGCCTGCGCTATTTGCGTCAGCGCATGACCGACGGCAAGATGTTCACGGTCGTGCTCGTGAGCCTCGCCCGCACCGGCATCTTGAGCGTCGAAGAGACCGAGGGCGGCCACACGCTTCGCCGCACTACCGCCGATTTCCACTCGCTTGCTCCCGAGGAGCGGGATTTCGCCAAGCTCCTGTTCGGCGGCCAGGAATCGGTTTCGCTCAACGCCAATCCCGCGCGCGTCAAGAACGCATCGCGCGTGCTCCGCAAAGCGTTACAGAAAAGTTATGCCAGGAGTTTCACCCCCATCCGGACATTTGCTTGGCCGGCGCTGATCGTCTGCGGGCTGTCCGTGATGTCGAGCCTGTTTCTGGAAGTCCGGCCGGACCTGAAATCGGAGTTTCTGCCTGCATTCTTGCTGCTCTTGGTGTTTATTGTCTCCGTCACGTTGCTGCGACAGGTCTGGCCCTCCTCGCTCAAGGAGTGGCGGCGCGATCCCAACGAGAGCCGAGTTCCGGGCGGAACCGAGCCGAATCGCCCACAGATGGTCACGGCCGCCCTCGTTTCCGTCATGCTCGTCGGAGTCGTGGTGCTGCTGGCAACCAAGGTCAATACTGTGTGGGCGCTGCTTTTGGCCGCGCAGACAGCCGCCAACGTATGGTTCATGAAGATCATGCAGGTGCCGACGCCTCGCGGTCAGCGGTTGCTCGACGAACTGGAGGCGTTCCGCTTGTATCTGCGCAAGCTTTGCGCCGCAAACGCCATCGCGTCGGAAGATCAGGAGCAGCGGCAATCGACTTTCGAGGAGTTCGCCGATCACGCGCTGGCCTTCGACCTCGAAGGTGACTGGATTCTGCGTCTCGAACAGCCCGGCGACCAGGCCGAACTTCATCCCGCGTGGTACGAAGGCGAGCACTTCAAGCAGTTCTATACCCGCAAAGCGCCATTGACCGCTTCCACTCTTCCCGGATTAGAGGGAATCGAAACTATCGCTGGCGGCCGTTTCGGTCGCTGAAACCCAGCCTCAGTGCCGGCTTCATGTTCGAAAGCTGTAAAGGGGCAAGGGTCGAGGGATTAGGGGCTAGGTTTCATCCAAGCCTTGCCTTCGCCCCTAACCCCTCGCCCCTCGTCCCTTTCTCGGTTCTCTTACCGCTGCACTCGCGCGTTGCCCTTCCAGATGCTCCAGACCTGATCTTCATCCGCTGGTGACGCATAATCAGTCAGCAGCGTGGTTGCCAATGCGCCGCTGGCCCATCCGAACTGCGCCCACTTCTCCGGTTCCCATCCCTTCAGCAGCGCGTAGAGCATCCCGCCGACGAACCCGTCGCCGCCGCCGATGCGGTCCAGCACCGTGATGTCGCGCGGTTCGACCACGTGCCAGTCCTCGCCCTCGGCCATGATCGCGCCCCACATATGATGGTTCGTGTCGATCACTTCGCGCAGCGTCGTCGCAAACGTCGAAGCGTTCGGATACGCCTTCTTCACGCGCTCGATCATTTCCTTGAAGCCGTCAATCTTCGCCTTGAGTCCCTTGCCGCCCTCTTCGGGACCTTCGATGCCGAGGCAAAGCTGGAAATCTTCCTCGTTGCCAACCAAAATATCGGACAGGCTCGCGATCTCCGCGAACATCGGCGCGAGTTCCTTCTCGCGATTCTTCCAGAACGTCGCGCGATAGTTCAGGTCAAACGAAATCTTCGTTCCGTGCTTCTTCGCCGCCCGCGCCAGTTCCAGGCAGAACGTTCCCGTCTCGGGCGACAGCGCCGCGATCAGCCCCGACAGGTGGACAACCTGCACGCCTTCCTTCCCAAAGATCCGCTCCAGATCGAAATCCTTCACGTTCAGCGTCCGGCCCACTTCGCCCGCGCGATCGTTCCACACGCGGGGTCCGCGCGACCCATAACCGCTGTCGGCGATATTGAACTGATGCCGGTACCCCCATGGACCTCCCTGCGCCACCTCGACGCCTTCGTAGTCCATGCCGCGGCTTCTGAGACTGTCCTTGATCAACTGCGCGACCGGACTCCCCTTGACGAACGTCGTCAATACCTTCACCGGCAGACCCAGCGACGATGAAATGTTCGCCACGTTCGTCTCCGCGCTCGTGGCCTGCATCACAAACGTTCCGGCAGTATGGACCGGCTGCCCGCTGGGGGGCGTAATCCGCACGCCCATGCTCGTGGGCACGATCAAGGCATACTTACAGTTCTTCTTCAGTTCAATCTTCAAAACGATGCTCCTTCGCCAATTCCTAAGAGGATGTACTCACTATTTTAAGTGAAGGATTGAATTGGGGTCGAGAGAATGTGTGGCCCATTCAAGCCCATCTTTTGGGCTTGACTGGGACTGTTGATTTCCTCTGTCTCCTTCGCGCCCTCTGCGCAACCTCCCCGTCCTCTGCGTATTTCCTTTCCTGTCAAGTGCTCCAACAACCCGAATCCAGCGTAAGGGACGACGGAAGCGGCGTTTATGAAACAATGCTTTAGACACAAGTTTTCGTAACCCCATTCGAGGAATGACCATGCGCGTTGACCTTCGCCACTCCTGGCTGACAGCCACTTTCTGCCTCCTGCTTTTGGGACAATTCGCCGTTGCGCAATCCCAGCCGGCAAGCAATCCGGGCAGCCGCGGTTTTCAGGCTAATCGTCAAAAAGCCGCGCAGCTCAGCGGAAAAACCACGCTGCTGAAACAGTTCAACGATTCCCTTCAGGCCCTGGCGCAAGAGGTCGCTCCCGCGGTGGTGCAGATCGAGGTCTCCGGCTTCGGACCGGTGGAAGAGAAGGATAGCGACACGGTGCTCATCGGCCGCCAGACCAGTTTAGGCTCCGGGGTCATTGTCGATTCGGATGGCTACATTATCACCAATGCGCACGTGGTCGAAGGCGCGCAGCGGATTCGCGTCCTCCTGACTCCTCCCCAGGATGCGAACGCCAGCGGAGGCGCGATCAAGAAAACCGAATACAGCGCGACCTTGCTGGGGGTCCACAAAGATACCGATCTCGCGTTGCTCAAAATCGACGCCAGCGGACTGCCTTTTCTGCCCATCGGCGCTAATCGCGCGGTTCACAAAGGCGAACTCGTCATCGCCCTCGGCAGTCCTGAGGGATTGGAAAACTCCGTCACCATGGGAATCGTGAGCGCCGTGGACCGGCAACCCGATCCCCATCTCCCCATGCTTTATCTCCAGACCGACGCCCCCATCAATCGCGGCAACAGTGGGGGCCCACTGGTGGACATGGATGGCTACCTGATCGGCATCAACACCTTCATATTTTCGTCAAGCGGTGGCAGCGAAGGGCTTGGCTTTGCCATTCCCGCCAAAGTTGTGCAGTTCGTCTTTGAGCGGTTGCGCAAACAAGGGCATGTAGACCGCAGCGAGATCGGCGCCACCGCGGAAGCGATTACTCCGCTGCTTGCCGCCGGACTTAATCTGCCCGTCGATACCGGCGTCATCATCTCCGATGTCACCCCCGGAGGCCCCGCCGAGGCCGCCGGCATGAAGGTTGAGGATATCGTTCTGTCCGTGGACGGCAAGCCGATTAAGGCTCTGCCAATGCTCGACGCCAGTCTTTACCTGCACGCGACCGACCAGGCAATGACCGTGGAAGTGCTTCGGGAAAAGACCAAGCTCACGCTGCATATCCCTGTGATCGCGGAAAAGCATGACGTAGATCGTCTCCTGGATCTGGTTGATCCTCGCGAAAATCTGGTCCCACGGCTGGGCGTGCTCGGGTTTGAAATCAACGACAAGATTCGCGAGATGCTGCCCGATTTGCGCGTCAAGTCTGGAGTTATCGTCGTGGCAAGAACCGCTTACGCAGGCAGTACCGATGCCGAATTGAAGCCTGGGGACGTCATCCACGCATTCAACGGCACGCCCGTCACCAGCCTGGAAGATCTGCGCGGCGACATGCGCCGGCTGCGATCAGGCGATCCAGTGGTACTGCAGATCGAACGCGATGGGCGGTTCGACTTCATACCCTTCGAGGTCGATTAGAACGTGTTTCGTAAACATGCCTTGAAAGGACACGGCTTTTGCCGTGCCGCAAGCAGCCTCGTCGTAAAAGCTCAACACGGATTGCAACGGATTCTAACGCATAAAAACAACGAAAGGGGTTAAAACCCCAAGTCCTAATCCGTTCCCATCCCTGAAATCCGTGTTGAGCTTTGGGGCCTTTAGCCCCCGAGGTGGGTCTTAATCGGAAGACGCATCGAAGTTCACGACCACCTCAACCGAGGATTCAACAGGCGTGCCTCCGACTTGGGCTGGCTTGTAGCGCCACTGCTTGACCGCGTTCACGGCGGCCGAGCGGAACAACGGCGGGCCAGACAGGACGTCGATTTTGCCCACGGTGCCGTCCTTCATGATCTGGGCTTGCAGCATCACGCTGCCCTTCTGATGGAGATGCCTGGCCATTTCGGGGAAAGACGGGGCGACTTTGCGAACGAGTTCAGCGGCGACTGGTCGGAGCTGTCGCGGAGTCGCTGCGACCGAAGGCATTGCGACTGTGCTATCCATCAGCTTCGGCCTGCCGCCAGTGAACGCCAACTGCGGCGCGGCCTGATCTTCAGCCACGGGTTGGCGGCTAGAGTGCGTGCCCGGAGCCAGAACGATCGCCGGTTGCGCCGCCTTCGCGATTGTTTCCACTGCTTGTTTGGTATCGGGCTTCGGCTTTGACAGCTGAGGCGTTGACGGCGGAGCGGTTAACGCCGCTGCGGGAGCGGCCGCGCGCGGAGAGTCAATGCTGGCCGTCTGAGGAAGACTATTGGGCTGCGCCGCTGGCATTGACTTCGGTTCCATTGGTGCGGAGGGCGTGGGTGCCGATGCCTCCGTGTGTGAGGGCTTGTGCAGAGCGATTCCCGCGACAATCGCGGCAGCGATCAGCACGAGTGCCGTCCGCGACCATCACAATTCGTCCCACGGGGCGCTGCTCGGGCTCAACCCCGGCGGTAAGTCCGGCCCACGCGATCTGCCGCTCGGTCAGTTCGGTCTGCTGCCTGTCTTTCGGTGCTTTCGGTGCCCCGTTCAAGCCCTCTTTTGGCTTGAGCGGGGCAGTGCCCGGAGTATTCGGCTTGATCGCACGCACCGGCTTAGCGGGCTGATCGATGACTTCGGCCAGCGACACAAGTTCGGGTTCCGCAGCGCCGCTTGGGGAGGGGAAGCAATCTTTGGCCGGAACAGCGACCGCCTGTTCCTCAAGCTTAGTCCCGCCCTTCGCCGTACGATCTTTCGCCTCCGCCCGCGAAGACTCATTTGTTTGCGGAAGCGATGGCACGCTTGCGACAGGTCCTGACTTAGCTTTCGGTGCCCCGTTCAAGCCCTCTTTTGGCTTGAGCGGGGAAGTGGCGGTTGGTGCAGTGCTGGTTGCCGGGGGCAGCTCGATCGTACGCACTGTCGGAGCTACGGGCGGAGCCGGTTCGATTGCGACCGCGTCGGACTCGTCCGGCGATTTGAACTGGACATCTTTAACTGGGCTAACTGGCGCGACTGGCGGGACAATTACCCGGACCGTGCTTGGCTTATCCGGGGCAGGTTCAGCAACAACGGGTCTGACCTGCGCGGCCTGCAACACTGGCTCGGCTCGTTCCAGCTCGCCGGACGTTTCTAACGCTACCGCGCCTTCCGGAACTTCCGGCTCCGGCTCGCCCGCCTTTGACTCAGGCCACGATTGCTGCAGAAACGAGCCGCCACCGAGAGCGCTCGATATCTGGTCCGCCATTGTGCGCAGGACGGCCAGATCAGTGCGAGTAAATGCATTGGGTGCGGAAGCAAATACAGCCAGAACTCCCAATGTTGAGGTCGATCCAGCTATCGGCGTGATGATGAACGAGCGGGTATTCATTGCCCGGCAGGTCGCCGCGTCAACGCGGGGATCGCTGTCGGAATCCTCGACGTGTACGGGTGCGCCTTTCAGCAGGGCCTGCCCAGTCAGGCTCCCCTCGACGTTCATGCGCGTCCCCACGTCGGGAGCGATGTTCCCGCTGCTGGCACGGGTTACAGCCTCGTTACCCTCGCGCAGCGCGATGGCTGCGCCGCCCGCGTCCGTGAAGACCCGGGCGCGGGTAACGATTTCGCTTAATGCCACTTCGACTGGTTTGTTGGCCACCATGCGTCGCTGACCATCTGGAACCGTCGGTAAAGATGACAGGGACCCCATATCGTGCCCCCAGAAGTTACTTTGAAAGAAGATATCCGGTGCACTCAGCGCAGAGACGTAAACCGGGCGTCTTCATTGCAAGTGAGCCGCTATCCTACTGAAAAAACATAACGTGTACTAATCACGAGAGGTCACACGGGTGCATGTACCTCAGGGTAGTTCCATATTTATCCATTCGGCTTTAACGTCGTTAACTTACCGGAATTTTTTCCATGGAGAGAGTGCGGAATGAAGTCCATTGTCGATGTGATTCATGAAAAAGAAGAACTGCTCCGCCAAAAGCAGCAACAGGTGAAGATGATCGAGGAACAACTGGCGAAACTTCGCATTGCAGCCGAGATCATGGCGGACGAGGATGGCGAGGTGCTAGCCGTGAATGCGCCCGAGATCATACCTGTCAATGTTGCGCCTAAAGGCAATGGGCGCAGTGCTCCACCCGCGGTTGCGACTAAGAATTGGCCGTAATAGAAAGGCGCGGGGCAAGCGACAGGAGGTCCTCCGCGCTATAGCTGCCCTTGCGTTCTGGCGCTACATAGGATATTTTCCACCCTTGGAGTGAGTTTTCCTGCCATGAAAAAGCTGCGCGTAGTCGTGTCTCTCATGACCAGCGGCAATGATTATCAGCGGGAGCAGGCAAGCGCGGTGGAGCAGTCTGCCCGGCGTCTCGGCATCGAGACGCAGATTCTCTACGCGGAAAATGACGCAATCACCCAAAGCCAACAGCTGCTGAAAATCGTTCAAGTAGTCCGCGACGCGCGACCTGACGGAATCATATGCCATCCGGTTGGAACGCCGTTGGAGCAAGTGGCGCGGGCGGCCGTGCAGAACGGAATAGGCTGGGTCCTTGTGAACCGTGAGGCAGACTACCTGCCCGAGATTCGCAGTCTTGGCAAAGCGCCCGCCTTCTGCGTTACCGTGGACCAGGAAGAAGTAGGGCGCATTCAGTCGCGGCAGTTCGCGGCACTCCTGCCGGATGGCGGAATAATTCTTTACATCCAGGGACCTTCCGGGAACTTCTCTGCGGAACGGCGCTCGATAGGCATGCAATCCCTCAAGCCGAAAAATCTGGAAGTCCGAACTTTGCGAGGGGACTTTAACGAGCAAAGCGGCTATGACGCGATCAAGTCCTGGTTGCGTTTGGCAACTTCGCAATCGACGGACGTCCGTCTTGTTGCGGGACAGAACGATGCCATGGCGATGGGCGCGCGCCGGGCGCTTCTGGAAGCATCGAGCGTTCATTGGTCGCATGTGCAATTCACGGGTTGCGACGTTTGCGGGGAAGAAGGGCGGAACCTCGTGCGTACGGGGGCGCTGAAGGCTTCGATCGTATTGCCGCCGACCGCCGGACTTGCCCTCGAAATGCTGGCGCATGCGCGCGAGAGCGGGTCACAACCTACGGCCAGCACGGTTTTGCTGCCTGTGTCCTTTCCCGCTCTTGAGAAACTGGGCCCGGCATGGTCGCGCTGAGGTTCTAAGAAGACGTACGCACCACCACCTTCTTCCCGTCCGCACCACCGCCCAAGGCGAGTCATCCTGAGCCCGAAGGGCGAAGGACCCATGCACTTCGTCCGCACCATCACCACCGCCCAGGGCAAGTCATCCTGAGCCCGCAGGGCGAAGGACCCATGCACTTCGTCTGCAGTGCCACAACCGCCGACGTCATTAGAGATGTCAAACCCCTCTCGCCCTCGAATGCTTTCGGCTGACTGCTGATCGCTGACCGCCTAGAACAGCCCGCCCTGCGGCATTTGCGGCTTGATGCCGAAGTGTTCGTAGGCAAGTTGGGTGGCGACGCGGCCGCGCGGAGTGCGGTTCAGAAAGCCGATCTGGATGAGGTAAGGCTCGTAGATTTCTTCGATTGCGTCGGGCTCTTCGGCCAGCACGGCGGCCAGGGTATTCAGTCCCACGGGGCCGCCCTGGTATTTCTCGATGATCGCCAGCAGCAGTTTGCGGTCAACCTCGTCGAAGCCGTACTTATCCACTTCAAGCATTTCGAGTGCGGCCTGCGCGGTGGCCTTGTCGATCTTGCCTCCGGCGCGAACCTGCGCGTAGTCGCGCACGCGGCGCAGCAGTCGGTTGGCGATGCGCGGAGTGCCGCGCGTGCGGCGGGCAATTTCCATCGCGCCTTCTGTGTCGATCTCCACGCCGAGTATCTCCGACGAGCGAGTGATGATGAACGCAAGGTCGTCGTGAGTGTAGAACTCCAGGCGCAGGACGATGCCGAACCGCGACCGCAGCGGCGACGAAAGCAATCCAGCGCGCGTCGTGGCGCCGATGAACGTGAAGGGCTGCACGTCAATGGTGTGCGTGCGGGCCGAAGGGCCTTGTCCGATGATGATGTCGAGTTTGTAGTCTTCGAGCGCGGAGTAGAGCAACTCCTCTAGCGCCGCCTGCATCCGGTGCACTTCGTCGATGAAGAGGACCTGCTTGTGCTGCAAGTTGGTCAGCACCGCCGTGAGGTCGCCCTTGATCTGAAGCGCCGGCCCGGAGGTCTGCTGGAAAGCAGCGGACATTTCGTTGGCGATGATCGTGGCCAGCGTGGTCTTGCCGAGTCCCGGAGGTCCGTAGAGCAGAACGTGATCGAGCGCCTCGCCGCGCGACTTCGCGGCTTCGATGGCGACCGCCAAGTTCTCCTTGACCTTGCTTTGCCCGATGAACTCGCGCAGACGCTGCGGGCGCAGCTTGAGTTCAAAGGTAGCGTCGTCTTCGACGGGCACGGCGGAGACGATGCGCTCGCGGTCGGAGTACGGGATGTCTTTAGATTTCGCCACGAAGAACAGTTTCTAGTTTCTAGTTTCGAGTTTCAACCGCAAAAAGCAATGAGTGGCGACATGGTGCCCCAGGTTCGCGAAGCTAACCTGGGTTCGTGCCACCACTCATCGCGGAAGCCGCCGGTCGCGAACGAGAAGGTCAGACCTGCATGACTTCTTTCTCTTTGGCCTTCGACATCTCTTCCATCTTCTTGATCTCGTCGTCCGTGAGCTTCTGGATTTCTTCGACCGCGCGGCGCTCTTCGTCCTCGGTGATCTTCTTGTCCTTCATCGCCTTTTT
Source organism: uncultured Acidobacteriota bacterium (assembly GCA_963777415.1). Classification (GTDB taxonomy): domain Bacteria; phylum Acidobacteriota; class Terriglobia; order Terriglobales; family Acidobacteriaceae; genus JAEZPW01. Next base: position 384,427 of record CAVZQL010000001.1, on the reverse strand, counting down.
GATCGCATCGTTGCCATCGCGACGGATGTTGCGAACCGCCGTGCGGTGATCCTCGAGCATCTTGTGTACGTGCTTCACCATGTCTTTGCGGCGCTCTTCGGTGAGCGAAGGCACAGGCACACGGATGATCTTGCCGTCGTTCATCGGGTTGAGGCCGAGGTCAGCGGAACGGATGGCCTTTTCCACGGCGGCGATCTGGGACGGGTCCCAGGGCGTCACGGTGATCAGCTGCGCCTCGGGCGCGTGAATGTTCGCCACTTGGTTCAGCGGCATGACCGAGCCGTAAGCCTCGACCTCTACCGTGTCGAGCATGTGCACCGAGGCGCGCCCGGTGCGCATGCCCGCCAAATCGCCGCGGAACGCTTCGACTGCCTTTTCCATGCGCCCTTTAAGTTGAACGTAAGTGTCTTTCAGTGCGGGAATCGCCGCCATGCCTGCTTGAGCCATGTAAAACGCCTCGTCGTGAAGTTCAAACAAGTGATTATAAACAAAGAGCGGTTTCAGAGATTCAAGTTTCGGGTTTCGAGTTGCGGAATAGAATACAACTTGCTGTGGCGGCGTCTTCGAAACTTCGAAACTCTGAAACTCGAAACCCAGTTATCGAAACTTCCGAGCCTCCACGACATCTAGCTTCTCATGGCTACTTTGCCCAACGATTCGTCGGTCGCTGCCCGCGAGTTCTATCGCGAGTGCATGATTCAATCGTTTCACCATACCGGGCTCTTTGATGGCCAGGTGGGCCGGGCGGCAACGGACGTCATCGAGACCCCGCAGTTTGCGGCGGTGCTGCGGGAATGTCCGGCGGGGTCGCTAGACGCGGCGCGGCGCATCGGGGACATGATCTCCGTCTATCTGGACGGTGCGCCGAATCAGCCCGGACCATGGTGGCGCGAGCTCTGCGCCTATGACCGCGGCTACTTCATGCAAGTGGCGACGACGCAACAGGGGCCGCCGGCCAATCGTCCGCGGCGTGGCGTGAGCGCGTTGTGCGCCACGTTCAAGTGGCTCATGCCCGATCTGGTGAAGCGGCTGGACACGGGCGGCGATGCGATCACCGAGGAAATTCACCAGGGTACCACGCTGCTGTTCGCGCGCGGGCATGACGGCAACGTGCGCGTGGTGGAAGTGGGACCTCCGGTTGAGAAGGTGTTTCGGGCAACAAACGGACTGCGCACGGCAGAGCAGATAGCGTCGGCAGCCGACATCAGTCTGGATGAAACTCAGAAAATCCTGGCGGCTTTGGCCGGGATTGGGGCGGTCGAGGCGGCCAAAACCCAACAGCAGATGCTCGATAAACTCCAACAAAGCATCGGGTGATCGGCACCTTGAAGATTGGTGCCCCACGTTCCGCCGATCCGCGTAGCGGATCGGCTAACGTGGGTCCCCGCGCCCGAGGGCGCACCTTCTGCTTTTCACCGCTGACAATTTACCAGTACGACACCTTCACCTGGTCGAGCCACGCGTCGTAAGCATGTTCGGCGTAATCCCCGTCCATCTGGAACGCGACGTTAATCTCGCTCACCGCGCTTGGGCCCATCGAGTACGTGCGATTGATGTAGTTCTTCGCTCCATCCAGCGTCACCGCAATGAAGTTCGCGTGCCCCGAACTGTCGCGCGAGAATTCCCAGACCAGATGGTGCCATTGATAGGCCGCTGGAACCGCGCATGACACGCCCGTCGTGCGCCATGTCTGCCCAACGCCGTCCCAGACGTCCCATTGACCCGTGCCGCGATAATTGCACTGCGTGCCGAAGATGTACTTGTACCCGCCGACCGACTGGTTCACGTCGAATTCCAGCGCCTGCGAGTAGTTCGGCGAAGTCATGTAGAAATAAAGGTCGTAAACAAAGTTGCTCACGTTGTTGTTCGCGCCCAACTGTCTCCACCACAATGCCGACGAATAAGGAGTGCTTCCGCCGATCCAGAAGTGGGCCGAGCTGCCGTCCATTGAAGGACTGCTGACGCCCTGCGTCATCGAGTACGGCACCGCAGTTCCATTGCCGCCTGGACCCGCGCACACATCGCAGTCCTGCCACCCCGACTGGTGCTCGATGGTCGAGATGACCGTGGCATTCGCCGGCACGCTCGACGAACTCACCGTCGCCGTGCCACTCACCGTGATCGTCTTCGGTGGAGCTTGCAGTACCTTGCCGGTTGAGTCCCATGCCTGCAGGACGATGTAGTGCTGTCCCGCCGCGAGGCTTACGTATGTGTCCATCGAGTTGGAGTTCGTCGTGAACACGTTGTTGCCGTCCGCATAGACACGCATCGCCGTAACCGGCGCCGTCGAACTGGCCGACGCGACGAAATGCACCGGCGAACCTGATGTCGAGCCATCCGTGGGTGAGAACAAAAGCACGCCTTGTCCAGCCCCCGCGGCACTCGTTGCGTTGATCGTCATGCCCGGAGCTACTAGTGACGCGCCCGTCGAATCCCATGCCACAACCACCACGTAGTGGCTGCCGGCCGCCAAACTCAAATATGTGTCGATCTTGTTGGAAGAAACCGTATAAACATTGTTGTTATCCACGTAAATTCGCATCGCCATTACCGGATTGCCCGACGATGCCGAAGCCACGAAGTGAGTGGGCGTGCCGACTGTCGAACCACTCGTGGGCGAACTAACCGAGACCCCCGCAAAGGCCATTCCGGCCATCGCAAGCGTCAACACAACCAGCCGCGAGCACCTGCTCAACCAACTGCTCATTCACTGCACCTCTTCTCGTAGTTCTTTAGGACTAGGGCGCGCTTGGTTGTGTAAAGATACGCGAAGAGGAACTCTGCTAGGACTGGTGCTACTACTTAGGTGTGTGAGGGTTTTGACCTGAGATTTCGCGGTAAGAGTGCTTCTGCGGTACCCATTCTTCGGTGTCCATTCTGTGGTGCCCCACGTTCGCGAAGCTAACGTGGGCCAAATACACAGGCCGAGTTGGTGATTCGGTGTGCGGCGATTTTCAATCGTCACTCACCAAATCACCAACTCGTCACTGTTCGTCAGTTCGTAAAACCGCGACCCAATATCGAATCCACCCTGATACTGACCGGCGTTTTGAACACGGCTCCACTCGAATCCCATGCCTGGATCACTACGCTATGCGTCCCGGCCGGCAGGTTCAGGTACGTGTCCAGCTTCGCCGTATTGCCGGTGTACAGGCTGACGTTGTCCACGTAAATTCGCATCGCAGTGATCGGATACTGCGACGTGGCAGTGGCGAGAAAATGCACTGCATTCACCAGGGACGCTCCATTCGCGGGCGAGACCACGTTCACCGAACCCGCCGCTGACGGCGCCGATACGTTGACGTTCAGTGCCGCCTGATAAGCGGCGCCGGTGTTGTCCCACGCCTGCACCACCACGTAGTGCGCGCCCGGACTCATCGCCACACTCGTATCCACGCTGCTCGCCGCAACCGTGTACGCAGCGTTGTTGTCCACATAAATCCGCATCGCGGTGATCACGTTCCCGGTATTCGCCGTCGCTGACGCCACAAAATGCAACGGAGAAGGCGCCGTCGTCCCCGCCAGCGGCGAACTCACCGTCACCTTGCCCGGAACCATCAGCGCATTCACCGTCGCTGACGCGCTTGAGGTGAGTCCGCCGTTGTCGGTCACGGTCCCCATGATCGTGTAAGTTCCCGGCACGCTGTACGTGTGGGTCGCCGTCGTCGCGTTCACCGTCGTGCCGTCTCCGAAATTGATCCGCGACGCGGCGATCGTTCCGTCCGGATCGGTCGAAGCCGCCGTGGAAGCCGTCACCGTCAGTGGCACGGTCCCCGACGCCGGTGAAACGGAGAGATAGGCCAGCGGCGGCTTATCCGCCGCAACCGTCACCACCGCCGTGCCGCTCGCTGAAACATTCATGCTGTCGGTCAGCGTCGCCTTCACGGTGTAGGTTCCAGCCGTCGTGTAGGTATGGCGGGCGGATGCGCCGCTCACCGTGGTTCCGTCGCCGAAATCGATCAGCGACACCGTGATCGCCCCCGCCGGAGAAGTCGATCCCACCGTGGATGCCGTCACCGTCACCGGCGCGATGCCCGAGTACGGTCTCACGCTCAGCACCACGCTCGGCCCCGGGTCAGGCACGTTGTAGCTGACCGCGTTCGACATCTTGTTCGTCATCGACGGTTTCGCCACCGCCTTCACGTAGAGGGTGTAGCTTCCCGGCGCGAGCCCCAGCGCAGAAACATCAACCGTGCGCACGCCCGTTGGAGCATTGGTGATGGGCATCAGGTTCTGCCCGTCCAGCGAGACGAACACCGTGTAGTGATCGATCGTGTTCTCGTTGCCGCTGATCGCCCATGAAAGCGTATTGCCCACAACCGATGCCGAGACGGCTACGCAGTTCTCGATGCCCGTCTCAATTTCCGTTCCCTCTTCGTAGTCGTTCCACGTCGTGATCTGAATGCTCTCAAGCTGCTGCGCGCTGTTGTAGTACTTGCCGGCCTCGTTCCACGTGTCCAGCCACGTCTGGCCGCAGTTCTGGCTCATCACCCGATTGGAGCCCCATGCCGCCAGCGTGTCGTTAAAACCCTTGTACGCAACTCCAAACGCATGCTGCGCTGGATAGCTCAACGCCGTCTGATAGAAGTTGTCGAGGTACGACTGTAGCCAGTCGTTCGGATTGCCCGGATTGATCTGCACCCAACTGAATGCGCCCCCGCTGTCGGTATAGCTGAAGCCGCCCGCATTCTCAAAAACGAACGCCGGATTGCCCGGCACATTCGCCTTCACATCATCCCAGTCGATCGCGTACTTCTCCAGTCCGAAGAAGAAAACAACCGGCTGCCCGTTCAGCGTCATGTAAGCCGGTGATCCCTGGTATGTGTTGTAGAGGTACGTCAGGTGCCCGATCAGCGTTTGGGTCAGATCGCATCCAACTGTGTTCGCGCACGTCGAAAGCGCTCCCACATCCTCCATCGCCGCCACTTTGAAAGGCGTTCCCGGAAGCGTCTGCGCATAACTCAACATCAACTGCGTCGCGTTATCGTCCGGATAATGTCCCGGCCCGTACCAGTCAATAATTGCGCCATCGATCCCGCGGCTCACCTGATCGTCGATCTGCTTCTGTATCTGTGTGGGATCGGCCGAACTGTAGCCCACGCTCATGTGGTTCGCCGGTCCGAACCATCCCATGAAATGCGTGTAGATCTTAGTCGTCGCGCCCGCATACACCAGCGTGTGCATATTTACCTTGCTGACGTTTGCCGGCGCGGTATTGCCGTTCGACTGCGCGGGGAAAGTAGAGGCTGCGCTCGTGTTGTTCGAGGTTTCAGCGGAAAATGTTGTAGTCGGCGTCACCGTAATGGATGACGCCACGCTAAATTGGCACAAAAGTACGGCGATAACAGCGGCAGTTGCGGTGGCGCGCACGTGGGGCTGCTCCAGAGAAGAAATTTGCTGACACAAAACTTTTCAGATTGTTCTACCCTGGGCAGGTACAAACCAATAGGACTAAGTATTAAAGGTTACGGTGGTGAAACCTAGAGGCGCCTGAATTTAGCCTTAACTACCAGATAGTTCATCGTTCGACGGTGCCCCACGTTCCGCCCGATTCGCGACGGTGCCCCACGTTCCGCCCGATTCGCGCAGCGGAGCGGGCTAACGTGGGACCTGGAGCAAAACTATTAGGTCCGAGAGTTTACTTTCGTACGCAGAGTTTGCGGTGGCAATCCAGCACAAAGTGGTCGGTCATTCCCGCGATGTAGTCACACACGATCCGCGCCAGCGGTTCGCCTTCCGCTTTCTCGCGATAGCTTTGCGGCAAAGCCTCGGGGTGTGCCAGCCAATACTCGAACAGCTCAGACACTATTTCTTCCGCGCGTTCTTTCTCCGGCTTCAATCGCTTGCTGTAATAGAGGTTCTGGTAAAGGAACTCTTTCGTTTCGCGCCGCTCCGCCTCCACCTCATCGCTGAAGGCTGTTAACCGCTCGGAGCAATTGCGTACGTCATCCAAAGTCTTCACGCCTGATGCGAGCACGCTACGCCTTGTGTTCTCGATCAGATCGGTCACGAAGCGGTTGAACATCCGCTTCAATGCTTCATTGAACTTCAGCTTCTCCAGCGCATCGGGATGCTGTTGCTCAATCTCGTCATGGAAACGCGCGAACCCCCGCACTCCGGCGCGAATCTGCTTCACGCTCAAGATTCGCGCCTCGTACCCGTCGTCCATATCCGCTGTGTTGTAGGCGATCTCGTCGGTCAAATCGATAAGCTGCGCTTCCAGCGGAGGACGCTTATCCAGCGCATATTCGCTCAACTCCGGATACTCCGCCGGATCGTAATCGTGCGAATGCTTGATAATCCCCTCGCGCACTTCGAACGTCAGATTCAGGCCCCGGAAATCGATATACCGCAATTCAAAATCTTCCACGATCCGCAGCGCGTGGATGTTGTGGTCGAAGTAGCTGCCGTGCGCGCGCATCGCCCTGTCCAGCGCCTTCTCGCCCGAGTGGCCAAACGGTGGATGCCCCAGGTCATGCACCAGCGCCAGCGCTTCGACAAGATCTGCATTCAGCCCCAGCGCTCCCGCGATGGTTCGTGAAATCTGCGCGACTTCTATGGTGTGGGTCAGGCGGTTGCGGAAGTGATCGGAGAACCTGCTCGTGAAGACCTGCGTCTTGTTTTCCAATCGCCGGAATGCGCGCGAATGTATCACCCGGTCGCGGTCGCGCTGATACGCGTTCCGGTACGGGTGCTCCGCCTCATTGAAACGTCGTCCCCGCGAATCTTCGACGCGCATCGCATAGGAAGCAAGCATAGGCATAGTTTCAGGTTTCGAGTTTCAAGTTTCAAGCTCCAATTGCAGATGGTCCGTGATTGCATGTGCTCGGTGAAAATTGACCGCAAACAAAAACGGCGCCTGCCACTCGCAAGCGCCGTTCCTTGTAACTGTCCGTCTTCTTCTCGAAACTAGAAACTAGAAACTCGAAACTGCCTTTAGGGTTTCGTGGCTTCTGCCGACTTCCGTTCCTGCTGTTTTGCCAGCTTGACCTTTGCCGACTCTAGCTTCTTCTGCACCTTGGCTACGTCGTTCTGATCGACGTCCGCCGGCACCGACTTGGTCCACTCGTCCAGTGCGCGCTCCCATGCTGCCGCAGCCAGTTTCAGCCGGCCGGTCTTCGCATAGACCTCGCCCAGATGGTCCTGCACCGTCGGGTCTGTGCCGATTCTCTCCGTCGCGCGCCGCAGGTTCTCTTCCGCCTGAACGTAGTCGCCCATCTTGTAGTACGCCCAGCCGATCGAGTCCAGGTACGCCCCGTTCTGCGGATCAAGCTGTACCGCCTTCTTCAGGTATCCCAGCGCCTCGTCCACGCGAACGCCGCGATCCGCCAGCATGTACCCCAGGTAGTTCAGCACCATGCCGCTGTTGGGATCGCTCACCAGCAACTTCTTGAAGATCTGTTCGGCCGGCTCATACTTCTTCTGTCGCTCGTAAGACTCCGCCATCAGGAAGTTCGCGTAATCCTTATCTTCCTGCTTCGTTGAAAGTTCGAGCGCCTTGTTCAGGCTCTCATCCGCTTCCTTCCAGCGCTTAAGCCGGATGTACATATTGCCGAGGTTCAGATAGACCTCGCGGTCATCCGGCGTTCCCTTCAGCAGCGAACGCGTTTGCGCTAGCGCCTGGTCGGCCTGACCCGTGTCGGCCAACTGGCTTGCGAGCGTCATCTTCAGGCTGCGGTCGTTCGGGAACTTCTGCACCGCCTCTTGCGCGACAGCCGTGGCCTGCGACCACTGCTTCGCGTCACGGTAGGTCTCAACGATCTCCTGGTAGGCCCGCGCGGCGTTCTCGCCGCCCAGCGGCAGCATCTTCCTGAACGTATCCACCGCTTCCTGCGTCCGGTTCGTGTCACGGTAGAGCCCGCCTAGCCTCTCCAGGAATACCGACCGGTTGTTCTGTTCGCCGCTATCGTAGCTGTCCCCCGGCTTATTTGTCTTTTCCACCAAGCCCAGCAAAACTTTCTCGGCATCATCGAATTTGCCTTGTGCCTGGTATATTTCGGCTATTTTGTACGGCACTTCCAGCGAGTCCTGCACGTACAACTCGGCCTTCTTCAGCGCTTCGAGCGCCTGGTCGAATCGCCCGGTCCTCCGGTAAATCTCCGCCATCCGCATGTAGCTCTGCGGATCCTGCGGGTCGGCGTCGACAATCTGCTTGTACTGTTCCAGTGCCGCATCGCTCTGGCCGTCGTTCATCAGGTTCTGGGCCAGACCGCGCATTGCGTCCAGGTTGTCCTTGTCCTGATCGACCGCCTGCTTGTAGGCCTCAATTGCTTTCTTGTAATCTTTCTGCTGCTCGTAGGTAAATCCCAGCGCCGAGTAAAGTTTCGCCGTGCGCTCTGCGTCCGGCACCGCGTTCAGAATCTCCGTTGCTTTCTTGCCGTTCCCCTGTTCGTTGTAGAGATACGCCAGCGTTGTAACCGCATCTTCCGATGTCGGATCCAGATTCACCGCCGTCCTGAATTCCTGCTCCGCCTTCGCCATATCGCTATTGAGGCGGTAAAGACGTCCCAGCAGCAGGTGATCGTCCACCGAGGCAGGCTCAAGCTTGACGATCGCCTCGTACTGCTCGATCGCCCGCTTCAACATCTCCTGGGATTGCGCCCCAGCCTGTGTGTCGCCGAGCGACCGCAGGTAGATTCTTCCCAGCAGCTTGCGGGCATCAATATTGTTTGGATCGCGCGCCAGGATGTCCTGCGCTTCCAGCACCGCATCCCGTATGCGCCCCGTCTTGGCATACAGTTCGGCCAGCCCGGAGTTCAGATAAGCCGAACTCGGATCGTTGTCGATCGCCAACCGGTATTCCTCGATGGCTTTCGAGGCATACTCTGTCCGCCCATACATCGTCACCAGTTCTTCGTAGATGTGTGCGAGCGAATAGTGATAGTAGGCATCGGCCTTGTTCGGAACCTTAGTCTCAGCCTTCTTTGTGCCTGTCGCGTCGCCGTCCGTTGTAACGGCAGGCGCCTGCTGGCCGGGTTGGGTCGCTGTGTCGGGAGCTGCTTGGGCGAAACCCGTCAGGGAGGCGGCCAAGAGGATGAACGTCGCGGGATACAGTTTTGTCATTACGTCCCTAGTAGGTACGGCATTTTCCGCTTACGTTTGGATGCCGAACCTGTAACCATCGGTTCCTGTATTTTACTCCTTTCGCAACCCAGCGTTGGTCACCCGCCCCTGCCCCCCTGACAGAGAACATCCTCCCGAAAGCTGCGCAGCGAAAAAGGCGGCCAGCCATGCCGGTCGCCTTCGAGTCATCCTATATTGTCCCAACGCCTATTGCACGTTGATCGTAATCGTCATTTGGTGGGTAGCCGTGTTTCCGCCCGTCGTACCCGCCGTTGCCGTCGCTGTCACTTGCACCGTGGACGCCCCGATCGGGGTCGCATTCGGATTCTGTGGGCTTCCGCCGCCGCACCCACTCATCGCCGCCGCCAACGCCAGCGCAAGAATCGCCAACGCAATCGCTCCCGCCTTCCGGCGGCGTCCCACCAGCACGCACCCGAACAAGCCAATTCCGCCCAGGCTCGCCCACAGCGCCGTTCCCGTACTGCGACCCACCGGCATGATCGGCGCTGTCAAAGCCGTACTTTGCGAAGTTGTCGTGACTGTCAGCGTCGTCACCGCCGGACCAGCGCTCGTCGGGTTCAGCGTTGCCGGACTGAAGCTGCACGTGACCCCCGCCGGCAACGCACCGCAACCGAACGTGATCGTCCCGTTGAAGTACTGATCAGCCACTGCCGTGATCGCAAACGTAGCGCTCTGCCCCGCCCGAATCGTCGCCGTCGTCGGATTCGCCGTCAGCGTGTAGTCCGGTGCTGTGGCGAGGATCAGGAGGCTGACCGAAGAGGTTGTAGCGCCATTCGGGAAAATCGCATCTCCGGCGTAAGTCGCCGTGATGGTATGCGTTCCTGCGGTCAGCGACGTGGTCGTGAAGGTCGCGATTCCACCTGCATTGACCGGAGCCGTTCCCAGCTGGGTCCCGCCCTCCATGAAACTTACCGTCCCAGTAAACGTCCCGGCAGCAATGGACGTCACCTTCGCCGCGATACTGACGGACTTGCCCACGACCACAGGGTTCGCAGACGAGGACAGCGTGATGCTAGTGGGCGCGATCGTGGGTCCCCACAACTCGCCTCCGTGCGTGCCGTCGTTCGCCGTGAAGAACATCCGGCCACCCGATGTTGCGAGAATTTGCGGGAACGAACCATCCGGCCCCGGATTGATGTCGGCCACTATGCTGGTACCGTTGCTCGTGCCGTCGCTCTTCCAAAGCTCAGCTCCGTTCGCGTCCGTACCCGTGAAATAGAGCATTCCGTTGGCGTTGAACAGCCCCGAAGCGGCTACGTCGTTGACGACCACCGTACCGTCCGTGGTGCCATCGCTCTTCCAGAGTGCAGAACCGTTAGTGCCATCGGGATTTGAGAAGAACAGTGTGCCGTTTACGTTGGTGAGATATGCGGCGCTACTGGATAAAATCATCGGTGTCCCAAATGGGATCAAAAGGTTCTGGCTGAGGTCTTTTACCAGCACGGTCCCGCTGGCCGTGCCGTCGGTCTTCCACAAACCGGTAGGCGGTGCCGTCGCTCTGCCACAACGCGTTGCCGCTGCCCGCATTCAGATCCAAGCCCGTGAAAAGCAGAAGTCCATTCACGTTCGTCAAGTTCGCAGGAACTAGGTTCACAGTCGGCTTAACTACGGTTGTCCCGGCTTCGGTCCCATCACTTTTCCATAGGGTCGCGATTGTTGAGGCCGTGGGCGCTGTCCCGCTGTACAGGGTGCCGGTGATGAAGAACAAAGTGCCGTTCACGGCGGTGAGAGACAAGGGAAGGACCGAATTTCCGTAGGTGGGACCGCAAGCGATAGCACCCGGCGGACAGGTAAAAGGCATCGCCTTCACCATCACGGTGCCTTCGGGCGTGCCGTCGGTCTTCCACAGCGCATTGCCCAAAGCGCCGTCGTCGGAGACGAAGAAGAGCGTCCCGTTCACGTCGGTAAGCGTGCCTTGAGCCGCACCGGAGGTGGTCCCAACCATGGTCGCATAACGCAGCATCTTCGTGCCATCGGCTGTCCCGTCGCTGATCCAAAGATCAGCTATGCTCCCGCCGGTGATCACTCCTCCGTTCGATGAATAACCGCCTGAAGAGCTACTGACGAGGAAGAACAGCTTCCCATTCGAATTCGTCATGCTCGATACATACCCGTAATATTGGTTCGTCACCAGCGCCGTCCCCGACGCCGTCCCATCCGTCTTCCACAACTGGTAGCCTTCGCCCGGGACATATGCGACAAAGAACGTCTTGCTCCCCACCTGCGTAAACAATGTCGGATTCGAACTGCCAACGTCCTGCGTAGTGTTGATGTCCTTCACCATGTAGGGAGTCTGGCCCAGCACGGCCATCGGCGACAATACCAGCATCAACGCCAGGCAAAGCCCGGCCATCATCAACTTACCTTTTGCGGAGCTAGACTAGCAAAAATCAGAGCGTTCCATTGCATTCTCTTTCTTTATGAATCCGGAAGTATGAATCCCGGTAACCGTATCGTCGCGCTGGCTGCAAGCGTGCAGTAGCTGCGTTCCCAAACGGGGTATCCAGTGAGGACACTATTAAAGGCCCCGAATCCAGAGAAGTCAATGCTTACAACGTTAAAAACCCTACACTTAGGAAGCTTCTATTCTCGATTTTCATCTCCTCCCCGGCTTCGTCTGCCCCCTCGGCGTAACCTTCGCGTCCCTCTGCGTATTTCCTTTTCCAGAACGTCGTTAGGGATGCGGATGGCTGAGGGCTGTTTCTTCCCGCTTTTCACTAACAGCTAACGGCTAAAAAACTAATGGCTAATTCTGCTCACTCCCGCCTCTCTCCTATCCCCGGCTTCGTCTGCGCCCTCGGCGTAACCTTTGCGTCCCTCTGCGTATTTCCTTTTCCAGAACGTCGTTAGAGAAGCGGATGGCTGAGGGCTGTTTCTTCCCGCTTTTCACTAACAGCTAACGGCTAAAAAACTAATGGCTAATTCTGCTCACTCCCGCCTCTCTCCTACCCCGGCTTCCTCTGCGCTCTCGGCGTAACCTTTGCGTCCCTCTGCGTATTTCCTTTTCCAGAACGTCATTAGAGATGTCAAGGTCCCACAACCGCCAAAAACGACGTAACCTGTTGATTCCAAGGAAAATATAATCTGTCCACCCGTGTCGGTTTCCCCTGTCCAAATTGCTAGAATGTATGTAGGGGCTGAAAACAGAAGTGGTTACCAAAGTAATCTGACCAGCTTAAGTCACACGTTATCAATGACTTGAGTCACGCCCAACGAGGCTGAATTAATAAGCACCTGTGTTTGTAACAACTTACGAATTTTGCCAAAGGGGGGAGTGGGCTTTGCGATGCGCCGAAACGCCTTCCAGCACGCAGCCGAGGGTTGGAGGGTTCTAGCGTTTTCAAATTTTCCGCTTTTACGTTTTTCCGATTTTGCGCTGTTCTAGTGCCTGAAGTGCCTCACTCCGGTGAACACCATCGCCAGTCCCAGCCGGTTCGCGGTGTCGATCACATCCTGATCGCGCACCGACCCGCCCGGCTGAATCACCGCCGTCGCGCCAGCTTTCGCAACTTCTTCAACGCCGTCCGGAAAGGGAAAGAACGCGTCCGACGCCACGACGCTGCCCTTCAGCGGCAGCACGGCCTTCGCCGCACCGATTTTTGCCGAATCCACGCGGCTCATTTGTCCGGCGCCGACGCCGATCCCCTGCCCATCTTTCGCGTAGAGAATGGCGTTCGACTTCACGTGCTTGCATACCTTCCACGCGAACAGCAGGTCCGCCATCTCATCTTCCGTCGGTTTGCGCTCGGTCACCACTTTCACTTCCGCCGGATTCAGTTTGTGCAGGTCGTTATCCTGCATCAGCACTCCGCCGCCAACCGCCTTGATCACGTGCTTCATCGGCGCTGGCGTCACTTCCAACAGACGCAAATCCTTGCGCTTCGAGAAGCGCTCCCGCGCCGCCTGATCGAAGGACTGCGCGATGATGCACTCGATAAACAGCGCAACGCCACCGTGGCGCAACCCGGCAATCGCTTCCGCCGTCGGCCCGTCCACCGCACGGTTCAGCGCAATCACCCCGCCGAACGCCGATACCGGATCGCACTCAAACGCCCGCTGGAACGCCTCGATCAGGTCCTTGCCCGTCGCGCTGCCACACGGATTCGTGTGCTTGATGATCGCGCAGAACGGCTCCTCAAACTCCGCCGCCAAATCCCACGCCGCCTGCAAGTCGACGATGTTGTTATACGAAAGCTCTTTACCCTGCAGCTGCTTCCCATTGGCGACGCCCACGCCCGACCCATCGGAATACAGCGCCGCCTTCTGATGCGGATTCTCGCCGTAGCGCAGGTCCTGAACCTTCTCGTACTTCACACGGAGCGTCTGCGGAAAGCCGCCCTCCGCCTTCAACTCAAAATCCTGCACCCGCTCAAGCGTGGAAGCGATGGCGCTGTCGTAGGTCGCCGTCGTCGCAAACGCCTTCTGCGCCAGTTGCCACTTGGTCTCTCTCGAAAGCTCGCCGCCGCTCTGTGCCATCTCCGCCGCAATCGCGTCGTAGTCTGCCGGAGAGGTCACGATCGCCACATCCTGAAAATTCTTCGCGGCCGAGCGGATCATCGACGGCCCGCCAATATCAATGTTCTCGATGATCTCCTGGAACTCCACGCCCGGCTTCGCCGCCGTCTTCTCGAACGCGTAAAGGTTCACCACGACCATGTCCACCGGCTGGATTCCGTGCTCCTTCACCGCCGCCACATGGGTGGCGTTCGACCGTATGTGCAGGATGCCGCCATGCACCTTCGGGTGCAGCGTCTTCACCCGCCCATCCAGCATTTCAGGGAAGCCGGTCAGCTCGGAAATGTCCATTACGCTGACGCCCGCATCGCGAAGCAATTTAGCCGTGCCCCCCGTGGACACCAGCTCCACGCCCATGCCCGCCAGCTCGCGGGCAAACTCCACCACTCCGGTTTTGTCCGTGACGCTCAGAATTGCGCGAGAAATCTTGCTCATAAGCTCCAAAATCGAGTTTCAGGTTTCCAGTTTCGAGTTTCAAGCCTAATCTTTGATCGAAACCGTTTCTGACATAGATTGTACGAGACGATTCAGCATTCTGCTAACTTCACCCGAAGCCTCCAGCAAGCCAGTCAATTCGGCCGGCGCGAGGAACTTCAACTCGTTCGCGATGTACAACTGCGTTTCCAGCTCCAGAAGTGAGCCGCGCGCCTGCCCCAAAAAATGCCTGAAATCTTTCTTGGTGAGCCTGCCTTGGCCTTCTGCGATATTGCTGGGAATCGAAACCGCAGCTCGGCGGATCTGCGATGTCAGTCCGTAAGTCTCTGAGGTGGGAAAACCCTTCGTGGCAGAATATACGACCGTAACCAACCGTATCGCCTTCTGCCACACAATCAAATCTCTGTAGCTGCAGCTCATCAGGGGCCTCCAAAATAGTTTGTCCCCCGACATCTATCACGCCCCAAGGCAAGAATTCACATTTGCGTGGAAATGTTCCAAAAAACGGAATAACCGGGCAGAAACTGGAAATTCTTGAAACTTGAAACTCGAAACTTGAAAATCGAAACTAGCTCTTAGCCTTGGCTTTCAGCACCGCTCTTCCGCCCTGCACTTCCACGCGGTACTCGACGCTTGCGCAATGGAAATCTTGCCGCATCTGCTCGGTTTTCCTGGTCACAAACGCCAGAAACGAGTCGAGCTTACCCGGCGGAGGCTGTTCTCCTGCCGTCCGTTTTGCCGCCAGCAAGGCCTCAAACAGCGCCTCTAAGTTCGCCCGCTCGGTTTCGGGATTCGAGCACTCGACTACGTACGGCAGCTCTGTCCGCCCCCCCTGCCCATGTCTCTTGCGCGGATTCAATTCCGCTGCCGCCGCATGTTCCTCGTCCGTCCTGAGCCCTTGAATCGACAGGAGTGCGTCCTGTGGTCGCCGGTATCCTTCTTCCCGTATCCTGAGCTTCTGCCGCCACAGCTCGCTCATGACAGCGTGCCGCTGCACGATCGAGTTGTACTTGAATCGTTGCGGGAAACTTAGCTTCTGCGTATCCGAGTGTTTCTTGATGAGCGTCTGCACACGCCCCTCTAGATCCACCGGCGGCCTCTTCGTCCTGCCGTCCGCTAGCCCGCCGCCGAAATAGACGTCGTACTCGACCTTTAGCCGCCGCATCGCGTCGTCAAGCTGATTCAGTTCGTCGTCAATCGTCAAACTCACCTCGCACGGGCGGCATCGGCCGGACACGATTCGTCATGTAACTGATCACGCATTCATCGTGCATGTTCACACTGGGCGAAGCGGAATATACCAGAATTTTGCCGTCAACCGTTAGTAGCGAATGGGCTACCACCATAAATACTTCGGTCACGGCACTCCATCTTTTCGCAACCCCTGCATCTTGCAACTCATCTCATTGCCTGGGAAGGAGGGAGCCAGACCATGCCCTGGAAAGGACCACATCCCCTCCACGCCGCAAGCGAATCCGAACACGCTGGCGAATCCGAACATAAGACCCGCATTGTTATTGCCGACGACCACGTTGTGCTTCTAGAGTCTCTCTCCATGTTGCTTCAATCCCAGCCGGATTTCGAGGTTGTCGGCAAGGCCGTAAACGGCACCGAGGCTGTCGAACTCGTCCACCAGCAACACCCGGACGTCCTTGTCCTGGATCTCTTCATGCCCGAAAGCGACGGCTTCGAAGTTCTGCGAACACTCGAACGCGCCGACAGCCGTGTCGCTGCCGTCGTCCTGACTGCCTCCGAAAGCCAACCCGATTACGTTCAGGTCGTGAAACTCGGCGCGCGCGGTCTCGTGCTCAAAGCCGACGATCCGCAAAAGCTGTTTGACGCGATCCGGACCGTCGCCGCCGGCGACCTTGCCTTCTCCAACGACATCGCCAACCAGGTCGTCAGTGCCATGGCAACCGAGCCTCGCTCTGAACCGACCTCTCTTGCCCGCCTCTCCGAACGCGAGCGCCAGATCGCTCTTCTCGTTGCACGTGGTTTGAAGAACAAAGACATCGCCGCTGAACTCGCCATTAGCGAAAACACCGTCAAACGCCACCTTCAGAGCATTTTCAGCAAGACCGGAACCCGCGACCGTCTCGAACTCGCCGTCCTCGCCGTCACCGAACTCAGCCGCGCCGCCTAGATCCTGGACGCTTTCTCATCCAAAACAAGTACTCAGCACCCTAGTACTCAGTTGGCGCGACTGGCTAGTGGGTACGACGAACTGGCTACTGAGTTCGATAACTGAGTACCGAGAACTGAGAACTGAGAACTGAGAACTGCTTATACTGCTACAATCCTCCCATGCAGCGCAAAATTTTCTGGGGCATCTTCATCCTGCTGAGTCTCGCCGCCGATCTCTGGCTACCGCTCTGGTGGGGAATTGCGGCAACTCTTCCCATCGTCTGCCTCAGTTGGTGGATCGCCTACCGCAGCGAGTGGTTCGACTAGCCCAGATTTGTCACGAGAGTTTTTTGCGATTTTCGGGTGCGCTGGGTCGTGGCAAGATGCGCGGAGCATGTTTCTGCGCTCGCATCGCCTTCTTATCACCACACATGCTGGCAGGCTATGTCCTCAGTCCGCTCCAGACTTCGGTGACGACGATCGAGTTGGCGGGATTGTGCGGATCGTACTTGATGGACGCGGGCACGCCGATCTTGCAGCTCTGTATGTCAACCAGCGGCCGCAGGTGCGTGACGTCCTGCGAGCACTCGTAAGTGACTCCGGCGACGTCGTAGGTATAAATCAGCAACTCGACCGGTGCCTGTCCCTCATTGGTGTACTCGTGAACGTCGAGGACCGTGCCGTCCGTGATGCGGCCAAGCGAGCTCAGGTGGAGCCGCCGTTCCATCTCGCGCTGTTCGGCGGTTTTGCGATGGGCTCGTGCCCAATAGTATGTCCCGGTGGCGACGGCGACGGCGCTTCCGCCCACGACCAGTGAGTAATAACGAAGTGGAGTCATTGTTAGTAAGGGCGCGACTATCAAATTACTACCACTGCCCGCGACCGTGCATCAAGCAATCGCCTTAGTTCGCTGCAATTCATCTACTCGCAAGCTATATGACACACCGGCGAGGCGCAAGGTTACGCAAACGTGCCGCAAGTCGTAAACAAAAAGCGCAGCCATTGAGAGCCGCGCTTCCGGATAACTGACAAACTGCCTACGCCTGCACTTTTTTCCAGTCGCTCAAGAACGCGTCCAGCCCGCGATCGGTCAATGGATGCTTGAACATGAGGTCGAGCACCTTGAACGGGATCGTCGCCACGTGCGCGCCAATCATGGCGGCCTGAACCACGTGCAGCGGATGGCGAATCGAGGCGGCCAGCACTTGCGTCTTGAAGTCGTAGTTTTGGTAGATCTGAACGATCTGCTCGATCACCTGCATGCCGTCTTCGCTGATGTCGTCAAAGCGGCCGACGAATGGCGACACATAGGTTGCTCCGGCCTTGGCTACCAGCAGCGCTTGATTGGCCGAGAAGCAGAGGGTCAGGTTCGTCTTGACGCCTTCGCCGCTCAGGGCCTTGCAAGCCTTCACGCCGTCGCGCGTCGTGGGCAGCTTAATTACGACGTTCTTGCCCCACTGGGCGTATTCGTGCGCCTGCGTCAACATGCCGCCACAATCCAGCGCGGTGACTTCCACGCTGACCGGGCCATCGACGATCGAGAGGATTTCCAGGATCGTCTCTTTGAACGGCCGGCCGGTCTTCGCCACCAGCGAAGGATTCGTCGTGACGCCGTCCAGTATGCCCATGCTCTGGGCTTCGCGAATCTCTTTTACGTCTGCGGTATCGATAAAGAATTTCATTGCTCGCCCCAGAACAGGTATTTCGTATTTGGTATTTCGTACTTCGTACTCCGAACCGCGGCACCTGCGCACAGTTACGAAATACCTAAAATACGAAATACTAAATACCTGTTTTCTCGTCTACAACGGGATTGCGCAGTGTTCCGATGCCCTCGATGGTGACTTCCACGATATCGCCTGCGTTGAGCGGACCAACCCCTGCGGGCGTTCCGGTGGGAATGAGGTCGCCTGGAAACAGCGTCATGACCCGTGAGATGTAACGGATTATAACATCGAGAGCGAAGATGAAATCGCGCGTGTTGCCCCTTTGGCGCAGCTCTCCATTGACCCGAGTCTCGACGTCAACTCCGCCCCAGGGATCGAGTTCGTCATTGACGATCGGTCCGGTGGGGCAGAACGTGTCATAGCCTTTGGCGCGTGTCCATTGCGTGTCGGTCTTCTGCAAGTCGCGGGCGGTGACGTCGTTCACGATGGTGTAGCCGCGTATGTACTCCCGCACGTCCTCGTCCTCGCGAACATTGCGACAGCGCTCGCCGATGATGACCGCCAGCTCGCCCTCATGGTGGACCATCCGCGAGTCGGGCGGCCGTACGATGTTCTCACCGGCGGCAATCACCGACGAGGGCGGCTTGAGGAAGAGCACGAGCTCGTCTTTTGGAATGATGTTGTTCAGTTCGCGCGCGTGCTCGGCGTAGTTGCGCCCCACGCATACGATCTTCGACGGCTCCGTAGGCGCGAGCAACTTCGCTTCGGATAGCGGAACGTGATCGATCTTGCGCGCAGGTACTTCGTCCAGCTTGCCCGAGAACCCGGCAGGCGCAAGCAGCAGACGAGTGATCTCGTCACGGCCAGCAACAGATTCAATCAGCCCATAATGCACAGCGTCGGAGTAGGTGAACCGGCAATATTTCATTGTGAGTTCCTCAAAAGAAAAAGAAATACGCAGAGGACGCAAAGGTTACGCAGAGGTACGCCGAATCTCAAAGGTGATTCACCATGCGCTTGATGCCATCTTTAAGATGGAGCGAGTGAAAGTTAATCACCAAGCCCAGCTTCTTACCCGTTAAGCGAAGATACGAAAGTAACTGAGCCTGATAAAGCGGCGTGACACCGCCTTCAGTCGCTTTCAATTCAACTATTACCGTATCATTCACGAGCAGATCGAGTCGGTAGCCTATATCCATTTTGAGACCGTCGTACATGAGTGGCACTCCGCGTTGGCGTTCAACTTTGAATCCTGCTTTGTTCAGGTCGTGAACAAGGCAAGCCTCATACGCACTTTCGAGTAGTCCCGGCCCAAGCGCGGAGTGTATTTTCATTGCGTGCCCAATAACTTCGTGACTGATATCGTTCGGCTCCATTCCCTCTCTTTTCTTCTCCCGCGTCCTCTGCGAAACCTCTGCGCCCTCTGCGTATTTCTTTTTCCTACGGCACTCTCTCCGATGCCTCTTCCGACTTCGGGCTTTCGTTTCCCCGCAGATCGACTGCGCTGACGGAGTAGAAATATGTATGTCCGGGTTGTACGTTTTCGTCGCGGAACGAAGGTGTTTTGACCAACTCGGAGTTGATCTTCACCGGCGTCGTTCCCTCCTCGTGACGATAGACGTCGTAACCCGCGAGGTCGGCCTCGGTGTTCGGAGCCCAAGTCAAATCGATAAACGGCTTCTGCCCCGGACCCGAGTAAACGGCCTGTAATCCGGTCGGCTGCGCGGGCGGGAATATATCATGCGCGAACACTTTGACTTCTGGTGAATCGTCGCCTTCGACTTCCGCGATCTCCTTGCCGTTTTCCATCACGCTAGTGACCGGCGTGACGTGGTAGTAGTAGGTCTGCTCCCACTCGAAAGTATTGTCGATCGTCCGGCAGTCGGACGTAAGAGTCGCGCTTGGAGCGCCGGGCACGGTCTTGTCGGTGCTCAACTCCTTCACAAGCACACCGGAAGCCGTGTTGTCAGCGCGCCGATAAACGCGATACCTGTGCGCCAACGGGACCGGGCTGTTCACGTACCCCACACACTTGAACGACAGGTGGATTCCATCGGCAGCGATCTCAGCCTTCACCTCAGCCGGAGGCGGCAACACCGGAGCCAGCGGAACCTTCACCTGGTTCGAAAGTCCTGCGCTGCGCCCACGCCAGTTGAGCATCGAGGCTGCATAGGTCGCGAATTGAGTGGCATGTTCTCGTACAACCTGCTCGCTCAGATGGTCGGTGAACGTGACGCGTGGCGCTCGCTCGCCCGGCTTGGCCACCTGGATCTGCGCCGCCGGAACTTCGCCTGCAATCTGTGCACAAGAAGTCATAGTCGCCACAGCGATTCCGCGACACACCCGTGCCGGCCCGAGCTTGCTTGCGCGGACGTTCTGGCCATCGGTGGTTTCGGTGGGAGCGCCCCAACTCAGCAAGACCTTGTCGCCTTTGCGCGTGGCGGTCAGGTCCTTGGCCGGACGCGGCAATTCGAGCGACGGCGGAAGCGGTGGCCCCGGCGCGCCACATCCCACCGTCCAAAGGGCCGCAAACAGCAAGGCGAGCAAAAGAAGTCGTGTTTTCATTTGGGCAATTCAGAGTAACAAAACCAGTGACGATTTGGCGATTTGGTAAGTGAAGAGCGGAATGTGACGATCTGATGATGTGGTGATCGGCTGATCTCTTTCTGCGGTCGGCCAGGACTCTCCGCCAGACACGATTGACAGGTGGACTTCGATCAACACATCATCACATCAACAGATCGTCACATTTTTTCACTCGTCACTCACCAAATCACCAAATCGTCACTCCCCCAAAATGTTACAATCCGCACGACATGAAAGCTATCGTAAACACCCGCAATGGCGGCCCTGAAGTACTCGAAGTTCAGCACGTCCCCGACCCGCAACCGCAGCAGGACGAAGTGCTGGTGAAGGTCAGCGCCGTGGGACTGAATTTCGCCGACATCATGGCAACTGCCGGACAGTACGCCGGAGGCCCAAAGACTCCCTTCGTCGGCGGCCGCGAATTCTGCGGCGTCCGCAACGACACCGGTGAGCGCGTCATGGGCTATGCCGACCACGGCGCCTTCGCCGAATTCATCGCCGCCAGGAAGCATCGCATCTGGACCGCTCCGAAAAGTTTCACCGACGCCGAGTGCGCCGCCTTCCCGGTGAATTTCTTCACCGCCTATCTCGCTTATTGGAAAGCGGGGCTAACGGGCAACGACTGCGACCCCGAGCGGCCGATCCACCAGCGCAGGCCGCGCGTTCTGATTCATGCCGTCGCGGGCGGCGTCGGCACCGCAGCCGTGCAGATCGGACGGCAGCTCGGCGTCGAAACCTACGGTACGTCGTCTTCCGATGCAAAGCTGCAAGGCGCGTTCGAACTCGGTCTCGATCACGGCCTCAACTACACTCATCAGGACTGGGAAGCTCTGATCCGCGAGCACACGAAAGGCGAAGGCGTGGACGCGGTGTTCGATGTTGTCGGCGGCGAGACCACCGCGAAGTCGCTCCGCTGCATGGCCTTCCTCGGACGCTCGATCCTGATCGGCGCGGCCAGCGGCGCGAAGCCCCAGATCGATGGCATGGTGCTCTACGGCCGCATGACCAGCGTCCACGGACTATGGCTCAGCCGCCTGATCAATTGTCCCGAGATCATGCAGAAGGCCGCGACGGCCCTGATGCCGTGGATTGAAGCCGGCAAGCTCAAACCAGCAATCGGGCATCGCATGAAACTCGAACAGATAGCCGTGGCCTACCAACTCATGCTGGAGAAGAAGAACTTCGGAAAAATCGTGCTGACGGTTTAAAGACCTGACACAGAGGACTCAGCGGACCCAGAGGTACACAGACGGGGCATTTTTTCCGTTTAGCATTTCTTTATCCGTTCCAATCCGATGTAATCCGTGGTTAGCTTTTTGTCTTTTGTGCAACAAACTTTCCGGGAACTTGCTAACCCTTCTTTGCGTATTCCGTCCATGTGGATGTAAAGCGATGCTGGATACAGAACACGCAGAGGCAGCATTGGCTAGCTTCACTATGGCCTTCTCCTTCCAGAAAGCTCCGATGAGCGCACAGTCTCTTCGGAGCTATTTTTAAGTGTTCGGGCGGCTGTCACCAAAAGCAATCTCTGCGGACGCACAATCTCCTTGACGATTTCGAATCAGACGCGCATAGTAACCAGTTTTGCAAAAACATGCCCGAGCAGTTCCAAGCTGCGCTCAAGGCATGTTTTGTTGCGAAAACAACTGACTTTAACCAAATGACGTTTTAGAGAGAGGCGATTATTCAATGAAGAAGTTCATCTGTCTTGCAATTCTATTGTCATTATCTATTTCTGCTTTTGCGGCCAGCGGCAACATGAGTCTGCTCTCGGCAGGCAAACTGAACGGAAAGCAGCTCAACGCCGGAGACTACAAACTGAGCTGGGAAGGCCAGGGCAACAATGTCCAGGTAAACATCGTCGGCAACGGCGTCAAGTTGACGGTTCCCGCAACCATCATCGCCAATCAACCGAAGCTGGAAGACGGCGTCTTGAAAGCCGCCGACGGCACCATCCAGGAAGTCCACTTCGGCGGCAAGAAGCTGATCGTGAAGTTCAACTAAACTTCCGGTGTGAACAGAAACGGGGAGCCAATGGCCCCCCGTTTTCTCTTTGAACTACGTTGTTCACTATTTAGCGGTTGACGGCGTTAGTAGCTTCTTAGCGGCTTTGTCGAAGTCTCGAACTAACTGCTTGACGACGTTGTCCGCGATATCTGCTGTAGCGCTCTTGTATTTCGCCCCTTTGCTTTCTTGGGTTGTGGTTCAGATGACGTCGCCATCGCGATCAACCAGCCTAACAGCAATGCGAGCGTCATTAACGGTTTCCGTGTTAACGCTTGAGTCACTGATTGCGGCGGCGCGCGAAACGAAGCCACCGCTCGAACTTCCAGAAACCGACCCAGTGCCATTCACCCAATTCCCGCTGAAAGAGCCACTATGTCCACCGGCAGCACCGCCCGCAGCCGTCGAATCACTGTAAGCGTGAACTTCCTGGGAGGTATTCTCCAGCCCGTTCCCCTTCAAGGTCGCATCTGCCCGTTCCTTATTTTCAGTTACGATGAACTTCTTGCTTTCGGTCAAGCTGCTGAGGACCATTGCTTGGAACTGCTTTGCAACAGTGTCGTCTTCAAAGCTCTCTACGTTTATGCGATTGACCTTCAGTTGTCTTTCTTCAACAGTACATCGTCGGAAGGGATCGCTTGTTTAAGCACAAGCGGAGCCGTCGCAACCTTGCCGGAAGGTTCGGGTGTTTTGCTTTGTTCAGGAGGAGGTGCTGCCTGCGCTACCAACGCGACTGCGAGGAGCCCCTCGATCACAATACTCATGGTCATCTCCTACCCTCGCCCGCTCTTACGTGCTTCATCGTCCTCGTAATCGACCTTCCGCCCTGTACGCGCTTCCATGCTGCGACGTTACGCGAACTGTATCTTTGCCCAGCTCGAAAACAGCCGCTTGCTGCTTGTGGTTTCGTCCTTATAGCCGATCGTCAAGAAGTGCCGCGCTTCTTGGAAAATAGGGCCATCCACGTGAGTGCGATGGCGACGCCCAGACGTCGTCCAGCTTTCTGCCCATATTCCAAATCGTTAATACGGTCATAAGGGATTTCCAACTTTCCCCCTTTGTCCTGGAACACGAAGACGTTCTCATTCTTCGCAGATGCCGTTCCCTCGGTTCCCTCTTTTACAGCACTAACGGTTCCACCCACGTACACTGCTTTATCACTCGAAATGCCAGCGAACATCAGCGGCTCCATCAAAAAAACAGCACACAGTACTGCCGCAATAATTTTCTTCACTATAATCACCCCCGAAAAGAGATTACTTCCCGGCTCCAGAACTCTTGCGTGCCTCATCGTCCTCGTACTCAACTTTCTTGCCAGTCCTAGCTTCCAGCGTCGAGATCGTAGGCGTGATTAGTTCCTTCCCGAGCTCCGACACGCAGCCTGTTGCTTCTTGTTCTCGTCAAGGAATCCGATGGTTAGATAATGCTTTCGTTTCTTGGAAAGAAGGAAGAGAGGCGAAATCGCGACCGCCAACCCCAAGCGGCGTCCGGCTTTTTGGCCATATTCAAGGCTATTCACTTGCTCGTATGGAATTGTGATTTTTCCGCTTTTGTACTGAAAGACCAAAGTGTTCTCGGCTGCACCAAGTTTTCCCTCGGTGTTTTCTTTGACGGCGGTGACTGTCCCGCCAACATACATTGCATCATGACCACCAAGTCCAGCCCACGATACCGCTTCCAGCAAGAAAAGAATGCACAAAACCAACGAAACAGATTTCTTCACGCTTCCCTCCAACTCTTCGCCATCACTTAATTTGAGTTTCTTATGTCGGTGGGCAATTATAGGCTAGTGGGTGATTATTGCAATCGATTTGTTGTGCACTACTTATCGCGTCAAGATCAATTAATTGCACGCTAGGGAATACGAGTCTTGATCTTCGCAGAGTAGACGACCGAAAACTTCTGAGCGCCAAAAAAGGCAGGGAGAATCAATCTCCCCGCCTTTGTTTTCGAAACGATCCGAATTGCCCCTCAGTACTTCGGCATGGTCCGATCGACGCGGTCGGCCCACGCCAGAATGCCGCCCTTGAGGTTGCGAACCTTCTTGAATCCCGACTGCCGCAGGAATTCGACAGCCTTTGCGCTGCGTCCGCCCATTTTGCAATGAGCAACGATCTCGCGGCTCGAATCGAGTTCGGCGACACGCTTCGGCAATTCGTTCAGAGGAATCAGATGTCCGCCAATGTTGCAGATCTGGTATTCGTGCGGTTCCCTCACGTCGAGCACGAACACGTCCTCGCCCGCATCGAGCTTCTGTTTTAATTCTTCAACCTGGATTTCAGATAGATTCGTCGTTGGTTCCACCGTGCTTTCCTCTCCTCGAATTCCGCAGAATTGATTGTAGTCGAGCAGTTTCGTCACCGTCGGATGCGTGCCGCACACCGGGCAGTCGGGATTCTTGCGCAGCTTCAACTCGCGGAAGCGCATCGCCATCGCATCCACAAGCAGCAGGCGGCCAATCAGCGGTTCACCCTTCCCGAGAATCAGCTTAATCACTTCCGTCGCCTGCATCACGCCCAGCAGTCCGGGCAGAATTCCCAGCACGCCGCCCTCGGCACACGACGGCACCAGTCCCGGCGGCGGCGGCTCAGGATACAGGCAGCGATAGCACGGACCATCCTCGGTCGCGAACACGCTGGCCTGACCCTCGAAGCGGAAGATCGAGGCGTAAACGTTCGGCTTGCCCGTCAGCACGCAGGCGTCGTTGACCAGGTAGCGCGTCGGAAAATTGTCCGTACCGTCGGCAATGATGTCGAACTCGCTGAAGATGTCGAGGGCGTTCGCGCTCGTCAGACGCGTCTCGAACTTCTTCACCGTCACGAACGGATTCATCGCGTTGATCTTCTCAGTGGCCGAGTCCAACTTCGGCCGGCCCACGTCTGAAGTCGTATGAATGATCTGACGCTGTAGATTGGTGAAGTCTACGACGTCGAAGTCCACCAGTCCGAGCGTGCCCACGCCCGCAGCGGCCAGATACAGCGCCAGCGGCGAACCAAGTCCCCCTGCGCCGACGCACAGAACGCGCGCAGCCTTGAGTCGCTGCTGCCCCTCCATGCCGACCTCCGGCATGATCAGGTGACGCGAATACCGCAGAATCTCGTCATTGGTCAGCGTGGAAACAGCGTTTGTGTTTTCAACAGTGGTGGCCATATCGATTCCACATCGTAAAATCGCGAAATCGGAAAAACGCAAAATCAAACGGCCAAGCCCGATTTTACGATTTTGAGATTTTTCGATTTTCCGATCTTCCTCCCGCGATGCTCGGCACGATCGACAGCGTGTCGGTTTCCTTCACCGCCGTCTTCTCCCTGTCGAGATAGCGGATGTCTTCGTCGTTCAGGTACACATTCACGAAGGCCCGCAGGCGTCCGTCTTCGCCATAGATGTGCTTGCGGAGATCAGAATGTTGGCTGGTCAGCGCATTCAGCGCCTCCTCGACGGTCTGGCCGTTCACTTCAACCGCCGCCTTCCTGTCCGCATACTGACGCAATGGTGTCGGAATCAATACTTTCATAGTCCCAGCTAGAGATGAGACAAACGGCGTTGAGGTTTCAACACCTTGCAACTACGTCCCATGTAGAACTTCGATCCGCTCATCCTCAAAATGTTTGCGCTCTTCGTCCTCGCCCCAAAGCATGAACGAATTTGTGAGCACGGCCTTTGCCTTTTCCACGCTGCTGATCACGTATGAACAGCCAAACCAGTGCGCCTCGGCGATGTCGGTCGGCGACCAGCGCGCCGGATGGTCGGGATGCGAATGATAGAACCCCAGAATATCGAGGCCTTCTTCGCGCGAGTCAAGTTGTATGCGGATCAGCTCTTTAGGGGCAATGTTGTAGCGGTTCTCGGGCGAGTCGGTTCGCGTGTTCCCGCAACGCACAGCTCGGGTCACGGTGCGTTCTCCACTGCCATTCTCGTGACCGAGCAAAACCCCGCAACACTCGTAAGGATACGTCTCCTCACCGTGAGCGCGAAGAGCATCATAAACGGATTGGGAGATCTTCAGCACAATCACAAAAACGTAAAAACGTAAAAACGCAAAATCGGAAAATCGCAAAAACGTAGAAACGACGTTCTTTCTTCCTAGCGTCCTCGTTGATGCCGAGTTCTGGCGCTGTTGCTTTCAGATTTTCCGTTTTTACGATTTTCCGATTTTACGATTGCCATCACTCTCCCCAAAATCTCTCACTCAAATACTTGTCCCCGGCATCGGGGAACACGGTAACAATAACAGCATCGTCCACGCCACGGCGCTCAAGTCGCCGCGCGATCTCCAGGCACCCGGCCACCGCCGCGCCCGCGGAGATTCCCACCAGCAGTCCCTCTTCGCGCGCCATGCGGCGAACCATGTCGTGCGCCGCTTCCGTGCCGATCCCGAGATCGTCGTCGGCAATCGTAGGATCATAAATCTTCGGCACCAGCGCGGTCGCCATATGTTTCGCGCCCTCGATGCCGTGGAAGGGCGAATCCGGCTGCAGCGAAATGCACTGTATATCCGGATTGAGCGTCTTCAGCCGCCGCGAAGTGCCGACGAATGTCCCACCGGTTCCGAGCATCGCGACGAAGTGAGTCACGCGGCCCTCCGTCTGCTCCCAGATTTCATTCGCGGTGCCGCGATAGTGTGCCCGCCAGTTCGCGTCATTCGAGTACTGGTCGGCATAGAAGTAGCGCTCGGGATGCGCGGCAAAAAGTTCACGTGCCTTCACGATGGCGCCGTCCGATCCCTCGCCCGGATCGGTGTAGATGACCTCGGCCCCATACGCGCGCAAAATATGCTTCCGCTCAAGCGACGCATTGGACGGCATACAAAGCGTGACCGGAAACCCTTCGGCGGCCCCCAGCATCGCGTAAGCAATGCCGGTATTGCCGCTGGTCGAATCCAGCAAACGCCGTCCCGCCGTTAGCGCCCCGGTGCGCCGAGCGTCGCGAACGATGCTGGCCGCCGCACGGTCCTTCACCGAGCCGCCCGGGTTGTACCACTCCGCCTTCGCCAGGATCTGCGTCCCCCGCAACTCACCCGTGACGCGTTCCAGCCTTAGCAGCGGAGTGTTGCCGATCCGCTCAATCGCGCTCTGCCCCAGCCGGCGGTACACTACTGCGAGATTTACGTTGGCCTGCGCCATCGGTAAACATTGGATGAACATAGCGGGTTGCGGGAATCAGCAGGTTGTGCGAAAGTTTGAGCTTCCCCATATCGGTGCGCTTCAGGTAGAACTTCGGAAGTGTAGTCTAATAGCCATCTTTTCTGGGATGGGCAACAGAGCCGGCGGGGTACGTATCGAATGGCGGGCAGGCTTGCAGCCGTCCGACGAACCACAATTTTTGCAGCAGCCCGCTTGATGTGCGGCGAACAGAGGTGAGGGATGGCGAAGAAAGTAGAAAAACCGTACGAGATTAAACCACGCGATTACGACGAAGCCGTAGGGTGGCTGCGCGATCATGGCTTCGAGTTACAGGAAGCTCCCGGCACCAGCAATCGTGTGTTCCTGCGCAAGCACAACTGCTCGGCCGCCATCGAAAAGGCGGAGAACGGGAAAGCGCGCGTCTTCGCCTGGCCCGGCTATGTCGTTGGCAACGAAATTTCCAAGCTCGTCAATCGCGGCTATCAGCAATTCTTGAAGACAACCAAAAACGAAGTCGCCGCCACCGACGACAAACTTCGCTCGCTCCACGATTTCACCGAAGAATTCAAGCAGGCGCTCGGATTGCCGAATCTCTACAACGAGTCCCTTGGCACCGTCAGCGAAAACTACGTTTATGACCGCGTAAACGGCCGCGAAGGTCCGGCCAGCGAGCGCGCCGAAAAGCCCTGGGAGAAAAAGGCGAAGAAGAAGGCTTGAGCGATCCGCAAAGCCTTCAGTTCCGCGAGCTGGATTGGCTCGGCTTCGGGATTGTTGGATTGAAGGGGATGTATCGGCACCTACTGCGAGCCAGACTCCGCTGGCGCGCTTCCCAAGACGTACAAGCTGCTGAAATGCGAAGCGCCGGATTCGCTTGTCATCCGAACCATTGCCCAGAACGACCTGTCCGCCAACTGGAACACCGACCTGATCGCCACTCAAACCGTCGGCGACGAGTGGCTCGCATCCAAGAAAACCGCATTGCTCAGAGTGCCCTCGGTGATCGTTCCGGAAACTTGCAACGTCCTGCTCAATCCCGAGCACAAGGACGCCGCCCGCATCAAAATTCTCCGGCACGAAGAGTACCCGTGGGACAGCAGACTCTTCCAGATTTAGTGGATTAGTGCTTGTGATTTAGTGATTTGAGGTTTTGTTTTGATCCGTTTCCATCCGTGTGATCCGTGGTTGCTCTGGGTTTCTACTTCGCTCTTTGCAACTCCCGGTAGACCTCGCTCTTGCTCACGCCAATTTCTTTCGCGAGTTTTTTGAGCGCGGTCTTTTCGTCAACCGTGTCGGCGGCCATGATCTCTTCCAGCCGAACGCGCAGGTTCTTCGGCTTCACCGCCGGATGATGGTTCGGCTCGGCCTTGGCGATCAGCAGCGTGATCTCGCCTTTTACCTCCGGACGCGACTTCAGTTCCAGCAGCACCTGTTCCGCGTGCCCGCGCAGAAATTCCTCGTGCAGTTTTGTGACTTCTCGAGCCACCACCACGTGGCGCTCCGAGCCAAGTACGTCCACGATGTCTTCGAGCGCCTCGACGACGCGGTGTGGTGCTTCATAAAAGATCTGCGTGCGCGGAGTCTCGCGGATCGCCTCCAGTGCGTCGCGCCGTTCGCCGCGCTTCGCCGGCAGGAACGCGCTGAAGCGGAACGAGTCAGTCGGCAGACCGCTAGCGACCAGCGAGGCCAGAAACGCCGACGCTCCCGGAATCGGAATCACCGGAACATGGTGGCGTATCGCCAGCGAGATCAACCTGTATCCCGGATCGGAAATGCCCGGCATCCCCGCGTCCGTAACCAGCGCGATCGTGGCGCCCCGCTCGAGTTCGACGATCAACTCGGGCGCGCGCGTCATCTCGTTGTGATCGTGGTAGCTGGTGGTCTTGGTCTTGATATCGTAGTGGTTCAGCAGCTTTTGCGTCTGGCGTGTGTCCTCGCAGGCAATCAGGCTTACGCTCTTGAGCACGCGCAAGGCGCGCAGCGTGATGTCCTCCAGGTTGCCGATCGGCGTCCCAACCACGTAGAGCGCTGGACCAACCAGGGTTTCGTCTTTGGGAACTCTTGTCATCATGTGTCCGTTGTCGCTCATAAGACCTCGCGTCACCAAAAAAGCATACACCCGAATCCAGGCGCAAGTCAGAAGTCGCCCTCCCCACCACCCATTACCCACTAACCACTCGCCACTTCCCACCGTCTAACCTATGAAGGATGTCGGCTGAGGTGAGCTGCGCGTTTGACCTCTGTCGCGGAGCGGCCTAGAATCAAGTATTCAGCGACATTCAGTGTCAATCTAGCTAACATTGCGTCCGGAGTTTGTGTGCCTCTCTACGAGTACCATTGTAAAAACTGTGAACATCTTTTCGAACGGATACAGAAGTTTTCCGATCCGCTCCTGACCATCTGCCCCAAGTGTGGCGGTGAAGTCGAACAGCTCATGTCGGCTCCCGCGATTCAGTTCAAGGGTACGGGTTGGTACGTGACCGACTACGCCAAGAGATCCGGCGGCCCCGCTCCGTCCTCCAGCAGCAACGGCAAAAGCGACAGCGGAAAGAGCGAAGTGAAGGCCGAGGCAAAATCGGAGTCGAAGGCCGAGCCCAAGTCGGAGTCCCGGTCCGAGTCGAAGTCCGAAAGCAAGGGCTCGTCGCAAGACAAGAAGTAGCGCCGAGAAGTAACGCCGCCTCACGCCGCGCGCTCTGGTTTCAACGGCGAACGGTCGAAGCGCTCCAGCAGATCGGCGGGATCCTGGTAGATCGCGAAGCATCCCGCCTTTAGCAGATATTCCTCCTCAAAACCGCCGCAGCGCATGCCAATGATGCGCAGGCCGATCTTCGTGCACGCCTCGGCGTCGTACGGCGTATCTCCAACCGCCATGCCGTCTCTGGCGACGATGCCGAGGCGCTCCAGTGCCGTTGCATAAACGTCCGGGGCGGGTTTCGAGCGCGCCGCCTCGTCTTTTGACACTTCCGCATCCGTCAGTCCGTAAATATTGAGCAGACGTTTGTATTCAGCCAACTCGTCGGCCTTCGACGATGTTGCCAGCGCGATTCGCAAGCCTTCCGCGCGAATTTTCTGAAATAGCTCCCGCACGCCGGGAAACGGCTGTATCTTGGACGCGTATTCGCGCTTGAACAATTTTGTCTCATACGCCTCCAGCTCTTTGCCGACGCGCGCGCACTCCTCAGGTGAAAGAAAGTAGGGGATGTAATTGTCGGCGCCCTTGCCAACCTGGCTTCGCAGCGCTTCGTATCGGAAGTAGTACCCAAAGTGGCGAAAGGCGCGATGCCAAGCCTCTGCGTGCAGATCGTTCGAATCGATAAGTGTCCCATCCACGTCGAAGATGACTGCTTGAAGCAATAGCGACTCCTTGACGGTACTCCACGTTGACGGTGCCCCACGTTCCGCCCGATTCGCGCAGCGGAGCGGGCTAACGTGGGGCCTTCCATCGACGAGTTACTGATTGGGCAATCATCACTCGCCAAATCACCAACTCATCACTCTATTACGCTGCTTTGGGTCGCGGAGGAACCTTCGCCCCCGACCGGCGCGCCTTCGACAGTCCGATCGCGATCGCCTGCTTTCGGTTCTTATGCTCGCCCTGCTTCAGATGCTTCATTTCAGTTTCGACCAGCTTTTGCGCCTTCGGGCCATACTTGCGGCTGGAACTGCCACGACGCGTGCTCGCTGCACTCGTCCTCTTCTTCGCTACGGCCTTCGCTCGCGACCGTCCCGTGCGCGAGGTTCGCGAGGTGGATGATGATGCCGACGCCGACGCCCGTTTTCTACCTGCCGTCGCTCGTTTCGAAGACGTCGCGCGCCCCGTCGCCCGCGCTCTTGCCGACGTGGACCGCTTGCGCGGCGACCTTGCCGCCGCTGTCCGCCTGCTTGATTGTTTTTTCGCGCCCCGTTTTCTTGCCGAACTCGTTCTCGTTGTCGCCATGTCGAACATTCTCCCTTGATTGAATGTTGCGCACCACTCAACGTTCAAGTCTTGCGCGATACTTTTCAGACGTCGAAAGGGAGCTTTGGGTTGTGTGCCGCGAACATAGCACAACGGCAGCCGCATGGCGCTTAAAGCTGCCGTCTCTCGAAATATCCTCGTCACACGATATGTCGTTCGATGATATGCAGTGCGATCACTGATTCACTGACTGCGTCTGCGGCTGTCCGACCCGGTGCGATATTACGAACCTCATCCGGGGCTCGCCCGTTACCGCATCCACCACAACGTGATCGCCTGCCTGCACTTCTCCGTCGAGAATCTTCAACGCCAGCGGATCCTGAATCAGCTTCTGGATCGCCCTCTTCATCGGACGCGCGCCATAATTTATGTCGTAGCCCTCGTTGAACACCAGATCGCGCGCGGCGTCGGTCAGCTCGATCGAGATCTTGCGATCAGCCAGCAGCCTGCGCAGGTCCTCCAGCCGCAAATCGACGATCCTCGTCAATTGCTCCTTGCCCAGCGGGTTGAAGATCACAATGTCATCCACGCGGTTCAGGAACTCGGGCCTGAAGTGCTCTTGCAGCGCCTTCAGCACTTCGCGTTTGGCCGTCGCCAGGTCCGGTGTCGACCACGCATCGTCGGATTCCGCTCCCTTCTCGCTCTTGGGCGTGAAGCCGATATGCACCGAAGTCATGAATTGCGAGCCGATGTTCGACGTCATGATGATCACGGTATTGCGGAAATCCACCGTGCGGCCCTTGCCGTCCGTCAATCGTCCATCGTCCATGATTTGCAGCAGGATGTTGAACACGTCCGGATGTGCTTTTTCGATTTCGTCGAACAGCACCACCGAATACGGACGCCGCCGCACCTTCTCCGTCAATTGCCCGCCTTCGTCGTAGCCCACATATCCCGGAGGCGCGCCAATCAGCCTCGCCACCGCGTGCCTTTCCATATACTCGGACATATCTACCCGGATCAGGCTCTTCTCGTCGTCGAACATAAACTCGGCCAGCGCCCGCGCCAGCTCCGTTTTTCCCACGCCGGTCGGACCGAGAAAAATAAACGACCCAATTGGACGCCTCGGATCGCTCAGTCCCGCGCGGTTTCGCCGTATGGCGTTCGACACGCGCTCGACGGCCGCATCCTGCCCCACCACCCGTTGCCGCAGCCGATCTTCCATGTGAACCAGCTTTTGCACTTCGCCCTCGAGCATTTTCGAAACCGGAATTCCGGTCCACTTCGACACGATGCGGGCAATGTCTTCTTCCGTTACTTCCTGCTGCAACATGCGGTTGCCGCCGCCGTCAGCGATGGCGCTCAGCTTCTGCAATTCGGCTTCGGCCTGACGCAGCTCCCCGTATCGTATTTGCGCCACGCGCTCGAAATTGCCCTTGCGCTCGGCTTCCGCTTCCTCGAGCTTCAGACGCTCGATGCGCTCCTTCAGGTCGGCGATCCGCGTGATCGCTTCTTTCTCCTGTTTCCAGCGCGCCTTGAGCGCATCTGCCTGCTCCCGCAGGTGCGCCAACTCTCTTTCTACAAATCCCAGCCGCTCGCGCGAGTTCGGATCGTTTTCCTTCTTCAGCGCTTGCCGCTCGATTTCCAGGTTGATCGCACGCCGTTCGAGTTGATCGATTTCCGTCGGCACCGAACCGATCTGTATGGAGAGCGATGCCGCCGCCTCGTCTATCAGGTCGATGGCTTTGTCCGGCAGAAAGCGGTCGGTGATGTAGCGATGCGAGAGCGTCGCCGCCGCCACGATCGCCGAGTCCTTGATGCGGACCTTGTGGTGTTGCTCGTAGCGCTCCTTCAGCCCGCGCAGAATAGCGATCGTGTCCTCAACCGTCGGCTCACCGACGAATACGATCTGGAACCTGCGCTCCAGCGCCGCGTCCTTCTCGATGTATTTGCGGTATTCGTTCAGCGTCGTTGCCCCGATGGCCCTCAATTCGCCGCGAGCCAACGCCGGCTTCAGCATGTTCGACGCGTCAATCGCGCCTTCCGCCGCTCCCGCGCCGACAAGCGTGTGCAACTCGTCGATGAAAAGAATGATCTCGCCGTTCGACTCTTCGATCTCTTTCAGCACCGCCTTCAGGCGGTCCTCAAATTCCCCGCGGAACTTCGCCCCCGCCAGCATGCCGCCCAAATCAAGCCCCACCACGCGCTTGTTCCTCAACACCTCGGGGACGTCGCCATTCACGATCCGCTGCGCCAGACCTTCGACGATAGCGGTCTTGCCCACGCCCGGTTCGCCGATCAGCACCGGATTGTTCTTCGTCCGCCGCGAAAGCACCTGCACTACTCGCCGTATTTCTTCGTCCCGCCCGATCACCGGATCGAGCTTGCCGCGTCGCGCCAGCTCCGTCAGGTCGCGCGCATAACGCTCCAGCGCCTGATATTTAGCTTCCGGATTCTGGTCGGTAACCCGTTGCGTGCCGCGCACGGCGGTCAACGCCTTCAGGACTTCGTCGTGCGTCGCACCCTGTCGCGCCAGGATCTCCTGCGCCGCGTCGCGCTTCAATTGCGTGATCGCCAGCAGCAGGTGCTCGGTCGAGACGTACTCGTCCTTCATATTGTCGGCTTCATTGAACGCCGCATTCAGCAGCTGCTGTAACGCCTGTGACATCTGCGCCTGGTACGCCCCGCCACCGCCCGACATCTTCGGCAGCCGCTCCATCTCGCGATTCGCCTCGGCCATTACCGCCTGCGGACCCAGTCCGATCTTCTCCAGCACCGGTGGCACGATTCCCTCAGCGTCGCCGGCCAGCGCGGCCAGTACGTGCACCGGCAACACTTCCGGATTCCCGTGCTCAGACGCGATCTCGGTTGCCCGCTGAATCGCCTCCTGCGCCTTAATCGTCAATTTGTCCCAGCGTATGGCCATATAAAAACCTCAGTTTCTGGTTTCGAGTTTCAAGGTTTCTAGTTGTTCGAGCTGTGGACACTCGAAACCCGAAACTCGAAACTTTGAAACTAAAAGGGGGAAGCTCCGCTTCCCCCGACTAACCGCTAACCAACTCGCCACTGCCTTTACGCCGCTTTGCTCTTACCGGCCTCGATCGTCTTCTGCTGGCCGGCGCCAACATTGACCTTAATCTGCTTAGGCTTGGCCTCGGCCCGCTTGTTCAGGTGGATCTTCAGGACCCCCTTGTCGTAATCGGCCTGAACGCTCTCCGTGTCCACCGTGTTCGGCAGCGTGAACGAACGCGTGAACGATCCGTACCGGCGCTCAATGCGCTGAAAGTTCTCTTCCTTCTCTTCCTTCTCAAACTTACGCTCACCATGCACTGTCAGAACATTGTTCTCAATTCTGACGTCAATGTCCTTCTCATCGATGCCCGGCACCTCCATCTTGAGGGTGATGCCGTCCTTATCCTCATAGACGTCAACCGCCGGGACGAAGTTTGCGCCAATTACTTCCTCGCCACGCGAGTAGTCCTGGAACATCCGGCTCATGCGATCCTGCATGGTCATAAGATCGCGAAATGGATCCCAACGCGTGATAGCCATACTGCTAACCTCCATTGAATTCTCAGCTTTGATCTGTGACTCATACGCCTTCCGAGCACGATATGATCACACAATAATAATAAAACCTGAGTGACCAACTGTCAAGTACCGCACCACCACCGCCGCGCCCTTCTTCCACCACCGCCGCCCGCAGCAAGTCATCCTGAGGAGCGCAGCGACGAAGGACCCATGCACTTCGCCCGCGCCACCACCACCGCCGATCTTCCACCACCGCCGCCCGCAGCAAGTCATCCTGAGGAGCGCAGCGACGAAGGACCCATGCACTTCGCCCGCGCCACCACCACCGCCGACCCTCCACCAACCCCCGCCCGCAGCAAGTCATCCTGAGGAGCGCAGCGACGAAGGACCCATGCACTTCGCCCGCACCGCCACCGATGCCGACACTCCACCACCGCCGCCCGCAGCAAGTCATCCTGAGGAGCGCAGCGACGAAGGACCCATGCACTTCGTCCGCGCCACCACCACCGCCGACCTTCCACCACCACCGCCCGCAGAGGAGCGCAGCGACGAAGGACCCATGCACTTCGTCCGCACCACCACCACCGCCGATCTTCCACCACCTCCGCCCGCAGCGAGTCATCCTGAGGAGCGCAGCGACGAAGGACCCATGCACTTCGCCCGCGCCACCACCACCGCCGATCTTCCACCACCGCCGCCCGCAGCAAGTCATCCTGAGGAGCGCAGCGACGAAGGACCCATGCACTTCGCCCGCGCCACCACCACCGCCGACCCTCCACCAACCCCCGCCCGCAGCGTGTCATCCCGAGGCGCCGCCGAGGGACCTGCTTTTCGCACCACCACCACCGCCGATCTTCCACCACCGCCGCCCGCAGCAAGTCATCCTGAGGAGCGCAGCGACGAAGGACCCATGCACTTCGCCCGCACCACCACCACCGCCGATCTTCCACCACCGCCGCCCGCAGCAAGTCATCCTGAGGAGCGCAGCGACGAAGGACCCATGCACTTCGCCCGCGCCACCACCACCGCCGACCTTCCACCACCGCCGACCGCAGCAAGTCATCCTGAGGAGCGCAGCGACGAAGGACCCATGCACTTCGTCCGCGCCACCACCACCGCCGACCTTCCACCACCGCCGCCCGCAGCAAGTCATCCTGAGGAGCGCAGCGACGAAGGACCCATGCACTTCGCCCGCGCCACCACCACCGCCGACCTTCCACCACCGCCGACCGCAGCAAGTCATCCTGAGGAGCGCAGCGACGAAGGACCCATGCACTTCGTCCGCGCCACCACCACCGCCGACCCTCCACCAACCCCCGCCCGCAGCGTGTCATCCCGAGGCGCCGCCGAGGGACCTGCTTTTCGCACCACCACCACCGCCGACCTTCCACCACCACCGCCCGCAGAGGAGCGCAGCGACGAAGGACCCATGCACTTCGCCCGCGCCACCACCACCGCCGTCATTAGAGATGTCAACCCCCTCCGCAACCGCAAAGCTTTGTAAACTGCTGATTCCACGGCAAATATATTTTCCCCGATCTTGTCGGATTCACCCCTCGAAATTGCTAGAATCAAGGTAGATGTGGTTGCTGGTGGTCGCCACTGGGTACAGGGGTAATCGACACAGTAAGTTCTTTATTATCATCCACTTGGGTTTCGCCTAAAGGGAGATCGACTGCGTAAGTCCTTTAGATGTGTGACTTACACTTTTTCCACAGGGGGAGGGGGTCACCACTGCCTTCCGCTTTCTCCATTGACGTAAGACGCTGCTATTTCTATCCTAGTCAGTTCCTCTTCATACTTTCATATCTGTGTACGTGCACGCGGAAAGGTGTCTTTATATGTCTTCAAGTCCGGTTCCAAGTAGTTCTCGTGTTTTAAACCCAACCTTGGCGCGACGAGCCATGAGTGCCGACGAAGCTGCCGCGCTGATTCCTTCGGGCGCGCAGATCGGCCTCAGCGGATTCACCGGTTCGGGCCATGCCAAGGCCGTGCCTTTGGCGCTGGCCAAGCGCATCAGCGACGCAAGTCTGCAAGGCCAGAACATCAAGGTGAATGTCTTTACCGGCGCCTCGACCGGCCCCGAGCTTGACGGTGCTCTGGCCAAGTCCGGTGGCGTTCAGTTTCGCCTGCCTTAC
This sequence comes from uncultured Acidobacteriota bacterium, assembly GCA_963777415.1. GTDB lineage: Bacteria > Acidobacteriota > Terriglobia > Terriglobales > Acidobacteriaceae > JAEZPW01. Next base: position 347,325 of record CAVZQL010000001.1, on the reverse strand, counting down.
CAGTCCGACCCGGAGATGCGCAAGCGCATCAACGCCGGCGATGCCGAGTACATGGACATCCATCTGAGCCATGTAGCGCAGTACGTCGAGTACGGCTTCCTGGGTAAGCTGGATTTCGCCGTAATCGAAGTCACGGCTGTGCTCGAAGATGGGCGGCTGATTCCCAGCACGTCGCTCGGCAACAATCAGACGTGGATCGAGCAGGCCGACAAGGTCATCCTCGAAGTGAACTCCTGGCAGCCCATGGAACTCGAGGGCATGCACGATATCTATTACGGCCTCGACGCCCCTCCGAACCGTATGCCCATCCCGCTGGTCAAGCCCGGCGACCGCATCGGCGAGCCGTACCTAAAGGTCCCATTGGACAAGGTGGTCGGCATCGTCTACACCGACGTCCCGGATCGCAATACCGCTTTCAAGGCTCCAGATAAGAATTCGCAGGCGATTGCCAACCACCTGCTTGAATTTCTCGGCAATGAAGTGAAAAAGGGACGCATGCCGGCGAACCTGCTGCCCCTGCAGTCGGGCGTAGGCAATATCGCCAATGCCGTACTCTACGGACTGGGCGACGCTCCGTTTGAGAACCTGACGGCCTACACCGAGGTCATACAGGACGGCATGATCGACCTGATCGACAAGGGCAAGATGGTTTGCGCTTCGGCAACGGCGATCTCACTAGGCCCGGGTATCCTCGATCGCGTGATGAAGGACATCAAGAGCTATAAGGAAAAGATCGTTCTCCGCCCGCAGGAGATGTCAAACAATCCGGGTGTAATCCGGCGCCTGGGCGTGATCGCGACCAACGCCATGATCGAGGCCGATATTTACGGCAACGTGAATTCGACCCACATCATGGGCTCGCGCATCATGAACGGCATTGGTGGCTCGGGCGATTTCGCGCGCAATTCATTTATCTCGATCTTCATGGCTCCATCGCTGGCCCAGAAAGGCGCAATCTCGACCATCGTTCCGATGGTGTCGCACGTGGATCACACGGAGCACGATGTGGACGTGCTCATCACCGATCAGGGACTGGCCGATCTGCGCGGACTCTCGCCGAAGCAGAGGGCCAAACTGATTATCGAGAATTGCGCGTCTCCGGATTATCGTCCGCTGCTGCGCGATTACGTGAACCGTGCCGATCGCGTGGCCTACGGCAGCCACACCCCGCACGTCTTGAGCGAGGCCCTGAGCTGGCACAATCGGTACGTGCGGTCAGGCAGCATGAAGCCGCATGAGAACCAGTAGGATTGGGATCGTAAAGTCGTAAAAAAGCAAAAACGCAAAATCGGAAAATCAAAAACACAAAAGGCCCTCGGTACCGAGCGCCTCTTGTCTTTCTTTCAGATTTTCCGATTTTTTTTTACGTTTTTACGATTCTTTACTTGTCCCAGCGGCGGAAGAGCAGGCTCCCGTTGGTGCCGCCGAAGCCAAAGGAATTAGAGAGCGCGAATTCCATCTCTTTCTTCCTGGCAACCAGTGGCGTGAAGTCCAGATCGAGGCCCTCGTCGGGACAGTGGAGGTTGATCGTTGGCGGAATAATCTGGTCGCGCAACGCAAGCGCGGTGAAGGCTGCTTCGATGCCGCCAGCTCCGCCCAGCACGTGCCCGGTCATGGACTTGGTGGAGCTGACGCTGATTTTTCCGTATTCGCCGAACGCCCGCCTGATGGCCTCGCATTCCAGGCGATCGCCGATCGGAGTCGATGTGCCATGCGCATTCACGTAGCCCACAACGCTCGGAGATACCTTAGCGTCGTTGATGGCATTCATCATGACGCGATAGCCGCCTTCGCCGCCTTCGGCAGGTTGCGTGATGTGGTACGCGTCCGCACTCATGCCATAGCCGACGAGTTCCGCAATCGGCTCCGCTCCGCGTGAAAGCGCGTGCTCAAGCTCTTCGAGGATCAGAATTCCCGCGCCTTCGCCAATGATGAATCCGTCGCGGTCCTTGTCCCACGGACGGCTGGCTTTCTCCGGATCGTCATTGCGAGTGGAAAGGGCGCGCATGGCAGCGAATCCGCCGACACCCATGGGGGTGATGGCTGCTTCCGTACCGCCCGCGATCATCACATCCGCATCGCAGCGCTGGATGATCTTGAAGGCGTCGCCAATCGCGTGGGCGCTCGTGGTACAGGCCGTGCATGTGGCCTCGTTGGGACCTTTCGCGCCCCACCGAATCGACACATGGCCGGCGGCCAGATTGACGATCGCAGCCGGAATGAAGAAGGGAGAGATTTTGCGGGGCCCCCCCGAAAGCAGGTTGGCGTGCTCGCGTTCGATGACGTCGAAGCCGCCGATGCCGCTGCCGATATGGACGCCGACGCGCGTAGCGTTTGCGTCCGTGACCTTCAAGCCCGACATGCGCATCGCCTCATCCGCCGCGGCAAGCGCCAGGTGGATGAAGCGGCCCATCTTTTTGACTTCCTTCTTTTCAATCCAGTTGAGCGGATCGAAGTTCTTGACCTCGGCCGCGATTTGCGAGCCGAACTGTGTGGCGTCAAAGTGCGTGATTTTGCCGACGCCACTCTTGCCCGCGAGAAGGGCTTTCCAGACCTCCTCGGTGGCGTTGCCGACTCCGCAAATGACCCCGATACCGGTGATTACGACGCGACGAGCCAATTATTTCCCTTTCGCGTGCTGATCGATGTATTCGATTGCGTCTTTTACGCTACGGATTTTTTCGGCGTCCTCATCGGGAATCTCGATGTCGAATGCCTCTTCGAAAGCCATGACGAGTTCGACAGTGTCCAGCGAGTCGGCCCCGAGGTCGTCGATAAAATTGGCGCTGGGGGTCACTTCGCCCTCGTCCACGCCGAGTTGTTCTACGATGATCTGTTTTACGCGTTCTTCAACGGATGCCATTTCTTACCTCTGTGGTCAGTGTTAGTGGCGGGTGGTGAGCACTGCACAGAATTTGCGGGAACCGGACGACCAATGACTAGCCACCAGCCACCACCAACTAGCCACTGTACTTCTTAGTAAAGCCGCGCTTATAGGCGCGGCTCGGTCAAACTGTGTGTTCTCAACGGAGAAGGTTACTTCCCCACCTTTGCGTGCTTGTCCACATATACCGTGGCGTCCTGCACGGTCTTGATCTTTTCCGCTTCCTCGTCGGGAATCTCGATGTCAAAGGCTTCTTCGAAAGCCATGATGAGCTCGACCCGATCCAGCGAGTCGGCCCCGAGATCGTCAACGAACGAAGCATTAGCCGTAACCTCGGCCTCGTCCACTCCCAACTGTTCCACGATAATCTGTTTTACTTTTTCTTCGACAGATGCCATCTGGTGGCGCCTCCTACTGACTGACTTTTTGCGGTAATAAAACAGTGTACTTGCCCGCGGGAACGTATGTAAAGAACAGACATTCCGCCAACCAGAGCCCGATCCCAAGCGCGTCCGATCCGAAGGCCAGAGTCACAAGCTGATGTTCTTACCGAAGATTGAATCGTAACCTCTGGCGGGGCACTGGTCAACCAAGCAGTTGGGATAAACGACTGCTGAGTGGGGTGCCGGGTACCGAGTTGCTCGAACTCGCCGGCTTTAACTTGATCGCTACCGCTGTTTCCTAGTCTCCTGCTTAGTGCTCGTGATGGTCGTGGTGCTCATGTTCGGTGTCCGGCGAAGCCTGCCCTGCCGCACCTTGCGCGGGCGCCAGCGGCGCGCCAACTGGAGCGCTTTTCCATTCGGCATCGACTGCTGGTGGAAGGTTATCCATCCGCTTCAGAAATGCCGTGACCTTCCAGATATCGGTATCGCTAAGATTTTTGCTCCAGGCCGGCATGCCGGTTCGGGCGACGCCGTGCTTGGTGATCTGATAGATCATGCCCTCGGTCATGTCGCTCGGAGGGTCTTTCATGAACTGCGGCACACGGGGATAGAGGCTGTGTCCGATCTCGGCGATGGGGTTCTGCGGCGAACCGTGGCAGACGGCGCAATCTGACTTGTAGATCCGCACCCCACCGATCAGGTTGTCGTCGGTCGGTTGCACGGGATTAGGGGTTTTCGGGCCGTAGCGCTCGGCCCAGCGGTCGAGCATGCCGCTCACGTAAAATACTTCAACTTTGTGGTAAGGCGCATCGGCGCTGAGGTCCATGAAGCCGTAATGCAAGTAAATGAAGGAACCCACGAAAATGACTAGCAGCGTAATAATGATGCCCGCGACGAACTTGCTCACTCGCGCCTCCTTGCAGCAGCACTGGATTTAGATGCTCGAAACGATCCATCAGAAGATGATTCGTCCCGGCCAGCGTCACACTCGCCACTCACCACTAACCACTAACCACTAGCTACTCGATACTACGTACTCTAAACTGTCTTTTGATGCCCGACTCCGAGCAACTCGGCTTCACCTTCCAGCCCCCGCCGCGCCGCGTCTGGACGGTTCGCGATCTGGTCGGAGCCGTCCGCACACGGGTCGAGCGCGAGTACACCGACGTTTGGGTGATGGGCGAGATTTCCAACTTCCGCCCGGCCGACTCCGGCCACCTCTACTTCACGCTCAAGGATGACGGCGCTCAGATTCGCGTCGTAATGTTCCGCTCCCAGGCGCGCCTCCTTCGTTTCCGCCCAGAGAACGGCCTGCAAATCATGGCCCGCGGACGCGTCACGGTTTACGAAGACCGTGGCGAACTGCAAATCATGGCCGAGTTTCTCGAACCCAAGGGTGCCGGTGCGCTGCAGATTGCCTTCGAACAACTCAAGGCCAAACTCGCCGCCGAGGGACTTTTCGAACAATCGCGCAAGAAGCCCCTGCCCTCGCTACCGCGCCGTGTCGGCATCGTGACTTCGCCTCGCGGCGCCGCCGTGCAGGACTTCATCAATATCATTCGGCGCCGCCACCAGAGCGTACACATACTGATCTACCCGGCGCAGGTGCAAGGCGAAACTGCGGCCAGCGAGGTCAGCGCGGGCCTCAAGTATTTCAATCGCGCGAAGAATGTTGATGTCATCGTCGTCGCCCGTGGCGGCGGCTCCATCGAGGACCTCGCCGCCTTCAACGATGAAGTTCTGGCCCGCGCCGTCGCCGCCTCGGCCCTGCCGGTCATCTCCGCCGTCGGACACGAGACCGACTTCACGATCTGCGATTTCGTCGCCGACCTGCGCGCCCCGACGCCCTCGGCCGCCGCCGAACTCGTGGTTCGCAGCGAGCGTGAGCTTTCCGAGCGCCTGACGAATCTCGGTCAGCGGCTGGCGCGCTCCGTGCAATACCGTTTGCTTACGGCGCGGCAGTCGCTTATCGAGCTGACCCGGCACCGGGCCTTCGACCGCACCACCGGCCTCATCCATCGCCAGCAGCAGCGCGTCGACGAGTTGTCATTCCGGCTTGCCTCGACCACGCGCGCCGTCCTGCAGCGCTACCGCCAGCGCCTTGACGCCGCCACGGCCAGCCTCCGCTACCACGACGTGCGCCGGACGCTCGCCGCGAGTCGTCGCGTGCTCGATGGCCAGACGGCTTCGATGACCGCCGCCTTGCGAAATTTGATCGTGTCACGACGTCATCCGCTTGAGCAGTTAACGGGCCGGCTGCGAGCCTTGTCTCCGCTGGCCATTTTGGAGCGCGGCTACGCCCTGGTCTTCGACTCCAGCGGCAACCTGGTCAAAGACGCCGCACAACTCAGCCCCGGCACAGACATCACCGCCCGCCTCTCGAAAGGACGAATCCGAGCCAAAGTCTCCGAGACGCTGCCCGAATAAAACTTCGCTCGCACCCACCACCACTGCCTCCCCTTTCACCACCACCGCCCGCACCGAGTCATCCTGAGCCCGAAGGGCGAAGGACCCATGCACTTCGTCCGCACCACCACAACTGCCGATTTGTCACCACCACCGCCCGCACCGAGTCATCCTGAGCCGCAGGCGAAGGACCCATGCACTTCGTCCGCACCACCACCACTGCCTCCCCTTTCACCACCGCCGCCCGCACTGCGTCATCCTGAGCCGCAGGCGAAGGACCCATGCACTCTCCCGCATCACCACGAATTCCGTTTTCTAGAACAAATCTTCTCCTTGCGTCAGACTCGCGGTCCTCCGCGCTAAACTCGCCGCCATGCACATCGAGTACTTCTACGCCTACATCATGTCGAATCGCTCGAAGACGCTCTACACGGGCTTCACCAGCGATCTTGAGAAACGCGTGTGGCAGCATAAGAACGGCACATTCGAGGGATTCACCTCTCAGTACAAATGTGACCGCCTGGTGTATTTCGAACGCTACAGCGATCCCCGCACTGGAATCAATCGCGAGAAAAAGATCAAGGGTTGGAAGCGCATCAAGAAAATCGCGCTGGTTGTTTCGCAGAATCCAACATGGCGCGACCTCAGTGAAGACTGGGGCAAGCAGCCCGCAATCGTAACCTGGAGCGAGAAGCGAAGAAACTCCTTTCACAGCGAGTCATCTTGAGCCCTGAGCGAAGCCGAAGGGCGGTGGACCCATATGCACTTCGACCGCAGCGCCACCGCTCCCTCCGATCCACCACCACCGCCCGCACCGAGTCATCCTGAGCCCGAAGGGCGAAGGACCCATGCACTTCGCCCGCACCACCACCGCTGCCTCCGATCCACCACCACCGCCCGCACCGAGTCATCCTGAGCCCGAAGGGCGAAGGACCCATGCACTTCTCCCGCACCACCACCACTGCCTCCCCTTTCACCACCACGGCCCGCACCAAGTCATCCTGAGCCGCAGGCGAAGGACCCATGCACTTCGCTCGCACCCACCACCACTGCCTCCCCTTTCACCACCACCGCCCGTACCAAGTCATCCTGAGCCGCAGGCGAAGGACCCATGCACTTCGTCCGCACCACCACAACTGCCGATTTGTCACCACCACCGCCCGTACCAAGTCATCCTGAGCCGCAGGCGAAGGACCCATGCACTTCTCCCGCACCACCACCACTGCCTCCCCTTTCACCACCACGGCCCGCACCAAGTCATCCTGAGCCGCAGGCGAAGGACCCATGCACTTCGCTCGCACCCACCACCACTGCCTCCCCTTTCACCACCACGGCCCGCACCAAGTCATCCTGAGCCGCAGGCGAAGGACCCATGCACTTCGCTCGCACCCACCACCACTGCCTCCCCTTTCACCGCCACCGCCCGCACCGAGTCATCCTGAGCCGCAGGCGAAGGACCCATGCACTTCGCCCGCACCACCACCGCTGCCTCCGATCCACCACCACCGCCCGTACCAAGTCATCCTGAGCCCGAAGGGCGAAGGACCCATGCACTTCGCTCGCACCCACCACCACTGCCTCCCCTTTCACCACCACGGCCCGCACCAAGTCATCCTGAGCCGCAGGCGAAGGACCCATGCACTTCGCCCGCACCACCACCACTGCCTCCCCTTTCACCACCACCGCCCGCACCAAGTCATCCTGAGCCGCAGGCGAAGGACCCATGCACTTCGCTCGCACCCACCACCACTGCCTCCCCTTTCACCACCACGGCCCGCACCAAGTCATCCTGAGCCGCAGGCGAAGGCCCCATGCACTTCGCTCGCACCCACCACCACTGCCTCCCCTTTCACCGCCACCGCCCGCACCGAGTCATCCTGAGCCGCAGGCGAAGGACCCATGCACTTCGCCCGCACCACCACCACTGCCTCCCCTTTCACCACCACCGCCCGCACCGAGTCATCCTGAGCCGCAGGCGAAGGACCCATGCACTTCGCCCGCACCACCACCGCTGCCTCCGATCCACCACCACCGCCCGCACCGAGTCATCCTGAGCCGCAGGCGAAGGACCCATGCATTTCGTCTGCACCACCGCGATTGTCAATACCCCTCGCGCCCCGATTTCCGCCTAAGTAGCTGAAATCAAACGAAAAATAATCTCTCCCACAGTGTCGGTTTTCCCTTCCGAACTTGTCATACTGCTAGTAGATGGCTTTGTGCGAGGACGGGGCCGCGCCCCGTCCGGGTTAAAATGCGCTAAGTCCTTTGTTTATCTATATCGAGGTGCTAACTGCTTAAAAGTCAGCTAGTTATGTCGAGTTCGAGATATATCGATCCGCTAAGTAGCCGATTATCAATAACTTGCTATTTGTGCCGATGGGGAGGGTACCAAACGTTCGCCCTGAACTACTTCGGCGCGCCGATAAGTCCTTTGTTTTTATAGATCGATGCGCTAACTGCCGTGGAATCAGCCACATAGGTTTAGCGGGCCGCATATCGACCTAGTAAGTTGGTTTTTATCAGCAACTTACCTATTTTGCGACAGGGGAGGGTACCCAACATTCCTCGCCCACGTCGGCGCTTAGGCGCTGCGGGCGAAGTGCATGGGTCCTTCGCCTTCGGCTCAGGATGACTCGCTGCGGGCGGTGTTGGTTGAATGTCGGCTGCGGTGATGATGCAAGCGGGGCCCGCCGGACTGGAGTCCGGCGCTACGTTACCTGCCGAAGCGGCCAATGAGCCAGAGGATCAGGGAGAGCAGAATGCTGAGGACGATTGAGGTCACGATCGGGAAGTAGATGGTGGTGTTTTTGCCCCGGTAGACAATGTCGCCGGGGAGGCGTCCCAGGGGGAGGTGCAGGCGTCCGCCGAGCATCAGGAGCAGGCCGAAGATGACGAGCAGTCCACCGAGGGCGATCAGGATTTTGCCGAAATCGGTCACGGAAGAATTCTAGCCCGATTGTTGGATGAAAAATCCTGTTTTCAAATCAACCCTTTACTAACTACAACTCGCGATAGTTGAGCAGGCCAGCGGCGATCAGCACAAAGCAGACTGGCCAGATCCAGGAGGGTATGCGCCGATTGGCCGCCGGCAGTCGGACCTCCAGCCAGCGCGACCATCCGGCGAGAACGGCCAAAATGCCCATTGGCACGTGGGCCAAGTCCGCGAAAAGCTCTTTCCTCACGCTTGAATTAATAGCAACGGAGTGTGAATGAGTCAGCAGGACGGCTCCCCCGAGCGAGCACATTATGGGAAAAACCAGAGCGAGCGGGTTATTGTCAGCGCCATGTTTGCGGACACGTAATTCGAAGATCGCGAACCCGGCGCAGACCAGGGCGGCTAAACGGTGCTGGAGCACTTCAGCGTTCAACGATGACGTCCAAAAACCTCGCGGCCCAACGGGCCACGACTCGGTGTCCGCGCGAAGAAATATGAAGAGCGAGACGCCCATCAGCAGCAACGGCCAGGACTGTGCCCATTTGGCCTTGCCCGTCCTGGCCAGCAGCGCAAGGACTCCCATGGCGAGAACAATCAGGCCCATCCAGTGATGGTTGGCTTCTGACTCCTTAAGGTCGGCCAACTTTTTGTAGGACAGGAATTGTCCATCAACATCCTTCACCGTCGAAGGTCGCATCGTTGTTCGATCGAGGGGATAGCCGTCCGCGGAGACAGGGATTGGAGGCGGATAGGTCAGGCGTGGCCATGTCGGCGTGACCTGGGCCAGGATCATCCGGGAAGTAACTGTGTCGTTTACGAGATCGACGGCTGGTGGTTGAGATGTGAGGGAAGCAGCCGTAAGAATGATCGTAATTCCAATACCCAATTCCGCTTCGACAATGCGGCGCAGCCTGGGCATGGCGGCGTCGGGAGTGCTGTTCCGCAGCAGGAGAAAGTTGATTGCCCCGAGTATCACAAGCGCACACAACATCACTGCCTTCGCCGTTACCATCACGCCATAAGCGGTTCCGAGGATGGCGGCGAAAGATCCAATGTAGGCCACGCTCAAAGAAAGGCCGCTGGCCAGCAGCACACCTACGCTGACTAGAGCCACACGTGAAAATCGGCTGGTCAGATACCACTGAGTCGTGCGGTTACTCGTGCGAAACAGCGCAAGAATGAGGAACGGCAGGCCGCCAATCCAGAATCCGGTTGCGGCTTCATGCAGAAAGGTGAGCGTGATGAGTAGAGGACGTCCGCTCATGCGAGATGCGGCGTGATTGGTCATCACCGAGGCAGACAGAATGATGGCGACGAGAAGAGGCAGTCCCAGCGATCGGATGTTTGCTGCCGCCCTCGTCATGAAGACCGCACAGATGGCGGCAATCAATATGCAACTTCCCGCCACAAAGAAATTCGCTCCGATTACGGCACGAAAAGGAATCTCGGCGGTGGTCATCAGAACGACAGAATCCACGTAGAGAGAAATTCCTTGTACTACAACGAGGCCGATGGCGCTTACACGAAGCAAACGCAAAGAAGATGAACGTACGGTTGCAAGACTGTTCTCAGGAATATCTGGCGCCGGCAAAGCGATCCAGATCAGGAAAAGTACCCCGCCGAGCAGCAACGACTGGAAGATCAGCGTTCCCGCGCGGGACAAAAGCGAGATATATCCGAAGAGATCGACGAGCTGCGGCATTATGAATAGTGAAGCTAATTGACGGTGAATGGAACTTCACCGCTGCTCATATGACCGTCCGACGCAAGGACTTGCCACACTAATCTATACGCCCCCGGTTTCAGACTCCTTGCGGTGCATTTCAAACTGTCAGGACTCGGTTGTTCAGCGGTGCCGAGGGTGACGACAGACCCGTCGGCGGCAACCAGATGCAACCGCGAACGGCTGCCGTCAATGCGAACATTGAAGCGCAGCAGAATTGCCAGCTCGGGGCCTTTGACCGTGGAGTTCGGCTTGGGCATTGACTCCATCAAAACCGCATGTGCCCAGGCGGTTTGGCAGGCCCCAACGAGCAACAGCAGATTCAGCAGCGCAAAAACCCACTGGCGGTGGCTTCGACGATCCATTTGCCTTCTTCCCTTCACAAATAATCGCGAAGATTACGGCTTTTATATGCCGCTGGTGATTTCCCCGCGCTCCCGCAGTTTTGACGCTTGCCGCCCGGAGAAGGTTACCCAACCTCGGTTTATAGGATTCACGTATTTCCGTTGTATAGTTCCCCTGTGCAGAAATCGACGAAGAAGTGGATACTCGTAGCGGTTTTCTGGTTCTTCTTTGTGGCGTCCATCGCATTTGCTCAACACTTCTGGTGGATACACACGTTCTGGGTGGTCCTGCTGTTGATCATTGTGCTGGCCCTGTCTCTCTATTCTGTTCTGCATGCAGGACGCGACGAAAACGGCACAGCGTTTCAGGGCGGATATCCACGCTGGTTTGTGCGGTTCGCTCATGACGAGGACGAGACCGAACGCGTGAAGGAACCTGATTCAGATCGTCGCTGATTACAGGTCGTTTTACCTCGATGCTCGTGAACTTGTAGGTTGAATCGAGGCTGCGAAGTCGCCCATCGCTTGCAAATACTGCTTTTCGGCTACTGCTAGCGCATCGTTGTGCCCGGCGCCGTCGATCCAGAGGAAGCGTTTGGGTTGGTTGGCCAATTCGTAGATGCGCTGGCCGTGCCACCACGGGATAACTCCGTCGGCCTTGCCCTGGATGACGAGCACGGGACAGCGCACCTGGCGGATGCGCGCGGCGTTGTTGAACTTGTCCCACGGCAGGATTTGCACGCGCGTGAGCACGCGGAAAGACGAGAGGAACGGCGCATCGGCGATCAGTCCGGCAACGGGACGGGTAGCGGCGAGTTCGATGGCGGCGGCCGCGCCGAGCGAGTGTCCGAAGGCGATTACGTGCATGGGCGCAACTTGAAGTATTTGCGTGAGGTACTCGTAGGCGGCGTGCGCGTCCTGGTAAACGCCCGGCTCGGAGGAAGAGCCTGTGCTGGTCCCGTATCCGCGATAGTCATAGGCGAAGACGGCGAATCCGGCTTGTCTGAACGCCTGGAGCATGGGCAGGTCGTCGCCAATGTCCTCACCGTTGCCGTGGCTATAAATCAGCGTGTAGCTAGCGGAGGGATTGGCCAGATAGACGGCCGATATGGTCGCGTTGCCGGAAGGAATCTTGACGTGCTGAATGTCCGTGATTCTTGTGACGGTGAAATCGCTGTCGCGATAGCTCGATGGATGAGGCAGAAAGATCAGCCGGTCGGCAAACATTGCGAGCACGATCAGGCTAAGGTAGCCGACGCCGACGAGCATCAGGAGAATACGCATGATTCGCTTCACCGAATTGTAAAGCACGGAATTGTAAAACACGGGATGATAAGCCACGGATGAAGGTACGGCATGCGCGTCGCCTTCGTTCCAGGAAACTTCGTTCCGAAAAAACGAGGGACGACCGAAGCCGTCCCATGTGGACCTATGTTGCGCTGTACTGCGCTATTCGGCTTCGGCGATCTTCCAGCCGTCCTTGCCGAGGACCATGTTCACCGTTGTGGTCTGCGACTGCTTGTAGAAGTCAACGCCATATTTATTGATTAGCGTGGCGCGGTCCCAGGTGTTGAATTTCTGGACGGCTTCGCTAGTAGCGTCAAACGATTCGCCGACCTTGTTGGGGACCCACTTCCACTCGTATTCAACGCGAGCGTTGCTCGGGTTGATCATGGTTACGCTTTTGATCGCGACGAGTTCGCGAGTGGCCAGCGGCACATCGAAGGCCTGAGTGCCGTCGGGTTTGTTGACCTTCCTGAACTCGGGAAGCTTGGCGAATGTGCCCTCGCCAAGTGGCGTGAGGCTTACGACCACGGAGTTGTCCTTGCCGTTCGCAAGCTTCACGAAGCCCAGTTTCTCAAGCAGTCGGTAGTGCGGATCGCGCGGTTTTTCGTCGATGCTCGACTTAATCGCACCTACGCGGAAGTGGACGTAAGCCGGCCCACGGGCTTTCATCGCGCTTGTGATTACCGGCTTGGCCTGATCAGGGCTCAGATCTTTTTGTGACTTGAAGATGAAGTAACCGACACTGCCAATGATCAGAATGACGACCAGGAAGATGTATAGGAATGGGTTTTTGAATGAAAGAGCTTTAGCTTCGTTTTCGAGTTGAATCTCTTCTTCGAACATCGCGCCCCCCGCGAGGATCACGAACGTCTCGATCCAGGATTTTAAGACATGCGGCAACATAGTATTCCAAATACATGCTGACGGCAGTAGTTTTTGCATTTTTGTGGCGCCTGTACCTTATTGATAACGCCAAGCTTACGGGTATGGGCAACGATCAGTGACGCGGGTCACAACGGGTTGACGCTGCGGCAGGGGGCAAAACGGCCAGAAGCAACTCGGGATGCCAACCTGACCTGACGGCGTCGCGTCCTAGTAGTGCAAGGTAGTGAGTTACAGATGTCCCTCGATTCACCGATCGTCTTGACGGCAAATATCCTGGTCACCGCCGGCCTGGTGGTGTACGGATTCACGCTGTTTGCGGAGTATTTTGCAGCCGGGAAGTGGGCGAAAAACGTGACCAGCCTGCTTGCCGGCTTAGGCTTGCTGGCGCTCGCGGCTGCGCTGGTTCTCACGCCCGGAAACGCCGACGTAATCATGCGCCTTGCGCGAACGAAAGCGTCGGTCGTGCTGGTGTGGATGAGCACGGGACTGCTGCTGGCCGCGATTGCGGCCTTCGGAATCATTACCTACTCGAAGCCGCTGCGGTTGTGGCACGAGCGCAAGATCCAGCGAGACCTCCATCGTGAACTCCCAAAAATCCCGTAAAGGCAGCGCTGAAGATCGCGGCAAGATCGTACGCTTTTCCGCGGTGGGGCCAGCGGCTCAAGGTTTTTGGGGGAAAGCGCTTCATCTTATCCCGGGCATTGTGACCGGAGCGGCAAACGTGGACCCGTCGCTGGTGATCACCGCCACCGTCGTGGGCGCGGCCTACGGGTACTCAATGCTGTGGGTAGTGTTGCTCTGCGTGCCGTTCCTGGTCGCGGTGTTCCACGTCTCTGTCCGCATCGGCTACGAAACCAAAAAGGGCCTGGTGGATCTGCTGCGCGAGCATTATGGCCGGGGATGGGCGCTGGCTTGCGTCATCGTCGTGATCGCGATCAACATGGCGATGATCGTCGCGGACCTGATGGCGGTATCCGACGCGCTCTCGATTATTCTGCGGCAACAGCGCGTGTACTTCATCGCGGTAACTGCCTTCACGGTGTGGTATGTGCTGATTTTTCGCGATTACCGGAAGATTACGCACGCGTTGCTTTGGCTGGCGATGCCGCTGTTCGTGTATGTCGCGGCGGCCGTGATTGCGGCGCCGTCGGCACGAGAAGTCTTTGCGCGCACATTGATTCCTCATGTTGCGCGCAGTCCCGACTACATCAAAGCGGTGGTTGGATTGTTTGGTTCTCTGCTTACGCCCTACGTTCTGGTATGGCAGACAAGTTCGGGGCGCGAGCAGGCTGCGATTGGGGCACCCACCTCCTACGCCGCGCAATCGCGAGCCGGGACAATCGTTACAACGGTACTGTCGTTTTCAATCATCGTTGCCGCGGGATCCGTATTGCATCTGGCGCAACCGCAAGACATGACGACACGCCAAGCCGCCGAAGCACTGCGCCCGGCGGCGGGCAATCTCGGGCAGGCGCTGTTCGCGCTCGGAATCATTGGCGCCGGCATGGTTGCGCTGCCGGTTCTGGTGGCTTCGATGTGCTACAGCATCTCTGAAGCGATGGAGTGGAAAGCCGGACTGAGCGAGCATCCATGGGAGGCGAAGCGTTTCTATGTGCTGATCTCGATGGTGGTTTTTACCGCGGCGGCGGCGAATTTCCTGCCCATCAATCCGGTAAAGGCGCTTTACTGGTCGCAAATTCTCGCGGGAATTCTGACCGTGCCAATCTTCGCGTTCATTCTGATTACCTCGCGCGACCGGCGCATCATGATCACCACCAACACGCGCGCGCAAAACTTCTGGCTCGGGGCAGCGATTGGCGGGCTGGTCGCGGCGGGAGTGCTTTATGCGTGGTGGACGCTGTAGGAAAGTGACGAGTTGGTGATCTGGCGAGTGACGAATGAAAGGCCAAGGCCCCAACTCGTCACTCACCAAGTCACTAACTCCTCACTTTTCTGAAAATGACTGTTGACGAGGGCGGATTCGGTCTGTATATTCAGAAATTCGCGCTAGCAAGCTAGACGAGATCAGAGCGGTTGAGCGAAATGAGTTGTTGACGGAACCAATTTCAATCTGTATATTCAGAAATTCGCGCTAACAAGCTGGACGAGATCAGAGCGGTTGAGCGGAATGAATTCTTAGACACTAGAAGCTGACCGGGCAGGGACATGCCCTCGGTTCCCGGCAGCACAAGGCGTTTCGAGAAAGTTGAAATGGTTTTTCAAAAACTTCCCAAAAGGGGCTTGCACAAAGCGTGCAAGGCTGGTATAAAAGGGAAGTCGAGAAGAGATGAGCGTTGTTGAGCCGGTAGGTTGGTTGAATCCTCCAGATGTTTCCGGCATCAAATAGGTAACGCTGAAAATGGCCTCGGCCACGGGGTCCACATTCGCGGACAAGTTTCGCGAAGGGTTAGCGTAAATCGCTTTAACCTCCATTGTGATCTTTAATGAGTTTGATAGAGTTTGCGGCAGGCTATTGCCAGAAACGCCGCAAACTGAAACATGCCGCGTCTTCGCAGCTTTTAGGGCAGCGAAAGACAAGCGAGCAGCGCACCTGGGTTTCACGAAACGGATCGCAGAAGCGAACGTAAATGAAAATGTCGTGAAAATTGCTGGTTGACAGCGCGCCGCCGAGCGCGGTATGTTTGAAAGGTTTTCGAGGACAGACGAAATCAGCTTACTCAGTTGAGTTTCGTCCTCGATTGAAACGGCCCGCCTAGTGCGGATCACCGGTTCGATCATTGACAACAGGTTGAACGTGCCAGTCGTGAGAAAGTGTTTGGGCTTAAAGTCTAAACGTTCTCACAATATAACGGTCACTTACGTTTCGAGCGTGAGTGGCAAGTCTCGCTGACTCCGTCACGAGGCGAATTTTCAGGTTTCAAACGAGAGTTTGATCCTGGCTCAGAATCAACGCTGGCGGCGTGCCTAACACATGCAAGTCGAACGAGAAAGTGGAGCAATCCATGAGTAAAGTGGCGACCGGGTGAGTAACACGTGACTAACCTACCTTCGAGTGGGGGATAACCTCGGGAAACCGGGACTAATACCGCATAACACCGAGAGGTCAAAGCCGAAAGGCGCTTGAAGAGGGGGTCGCGGCTGATTAGCTAGTTGGTAGGGTAATGGCCTACCAAGGCAGTGATCAGTATCCGGCCTGAGAGGGCGCACGGACACACTGGAACTGAAACACGGTCCAGACTCCTACGGGAGGCAGCAGTGGGGAATTTTGCACAATGGGGGAAACCCTGATGCAGCAACGCCGCGTGGAGGATGAAGCCCCTTGGGGCGTAAACTCCTTTCGATCGGGACGATTATGACGGTACCGGATGAAGAAGCACCGGCTAACTCTGTGCCAGCAGCCGCGGTAATACAGAGGGTGCAAGCGTTGTTCGGAATTATTGGGCGTAAAGGGTGCGTAGGCGGTGCGGTAAGTCTTTTGTGAAATCTCCGGGCTCAACTCGGAGTCTGCAGGAGAAACTGCCGTGCTTGAGTATGGGAGAGGTGAGTGGAATTCCTGGTGTAGCGGTGAAATGCGTAGATATCAGGAGGAACACCTGTGGCGAAAGCGGCTCACTGGACCATAACTGACGCTGATGCACGAAAGCTAGGGGAGCAAACAGGATTAGATACCCTGGTAGTCCTAGCCCTAAACGATGATTGCTTGGTGTGTCGGGTACCCAATCCCGACGTGCCGGAGCTAACGCGATAAGCAATCCGCCTGGGGAGTACGGTCGCAAGGCTGAAACTCAAAGGAATTGACGGGGGCCCGCACAAGCGGTGGAGCATGTGGTTCAATTCGACGCAACGCGAAGAACCTTACCTGGGCTCGAAGCGCAGTGGAATCCGGTAGAAATATCGGCGCCCGCAAGGGCTGCTGCGTAGGTGCTGCATGGCTGTCGTCAGCTCGTGTCGTGAGATGTTGGGTTAAGTCCCGCAACGAGCGCAACCCTTATTGCCAGTTGCTAACGCGTTATGGCGAGCACTCTGGTGAGACCGCCTCGGATAACGGGGAGGAAGGTGGGGATGACGTCAAGTCCTCATGGCCTTTATGTCCAGGGCTACACACGTGCTACAATGGTCGGTACAAACCGTCGCAAACCCGCGAGGGGGAGCTAATCGGAAAAAGCCGACCTCAGTTCGGATTGGAGTCTGCAACTCGACTCCATGAAGCTGGAATCGCTAGTAATCGCAGATCAGCACGCTGCGGTGAATACGTTCCCGGGCCTTGTACACACCGCCCGTCACATCACGAAAGTGGGCCGCACTAGAAGCCGGTGGGCTAACCCGCAAGGGGAGTAGCCGTCTAAGGTGTGGTTCATGATTGGGGTGAAGTCGTAACAAGGTAGCCGTAGGAGAACCTGTGGCTGGATCACCTCCTTTCTAAGAGAGAACGTCATGGCACTGACGCGGACCTTAGGGTCTTAAACATACGTTGGAGTTGCCATGTACCCCATTCGATCCCCCTGAAGGATCGGAAGGGAGCCCCGTTTAGACTCTCTCTTGCTCTTCACATTTCCATGATGGTCAGGATCGGCGTAGCCGGTCCGCACGTTCAACCCGTCCTCGAAACACTTTTGAGTGTGACTGCCGGGACAGGTAACCTGACTCTGGGTTTCCCGGATCATCGGGCCTGTAGCTCAGTTGGCTAGAGCGCACCCCTGATAAGGGTGAGGTCGGAAGTTCAATTCTTCCCAGGCCCACCAGTTTATCAGTGGGGCTGTAGCTCAGCTGGGAGAGCACCTGGTTTGCAACCAGGGGGTCACCGGTTCGATCCCGGTCAGCTCCACCAAATCCTTCTACTCGAAGTTGAGCGCCGATTTACTCGGCGTTGAATTTTGAGCAGAAGTAACGCTCAAGCCGCCTAGGCGGCGAGCGACTTCGGTCGCGGACGATGTTTGACAACTGAATAGATTGGGCAATCTACAAGGCTGAGAAATAGAAGTAAATTTTATGAGTGCCTTAGAATACTGACTGGGGTGCCGCGATTGCGGCGCGATGAGTCAGCGATATAAGGCCGTAGAAATTACGAAGGCGTGATCGGGTTCTGGAACCCGGGTGCGTTGAGTAAATTTTATGGTCAAGCTACTAAGGGCGCACGGTGGATGCCTTGGCAGAAGCAGGCGATGAAGGACGTGGCAAGCTGCGATAAGCCTCGGGGAGCCGCAAACAGGCTTTGATCCGGGGATTTCCGAATGGGGAAACCCTATACGGCAAAACCGTATAACGGCCGACTGAATCCATAGGTCGGTACGAGCGAACCTGGGGAAGTGAACCATCTCAGTACCCAGAGGAAAAGAAAACAAAAGTGATTCCGATAGTAGTGGCGAGCGAACTCGGAAATAGCCCAAACCCGTAACACCTTCGGGTGGTATGGGGGTTGTAGGACCTGCAACAGTAGAGTTACCAATCCGGCAGTTAGTCGAAGCCCTCTGGAAAGAGGCTCCATAGAGCGTGATAGGCGCGTAGGCGAAAACTGACCGGACTCGAAGCAGGCACCTGAGTACCGCGGGGCACGTGAAACCCTGCGGGAATCCACGGAGACCATTCCGTAAGGCTAAATACTAGCTTCTGACCGATAGTGAACCAGTACCGTGAGGGAAAGGTGAAAAGAACCCCTGCGAGGGGAGTGAAATAGTACCTGAAACCGTGTGCCTACAAGCAGTGGGAGGGCTATGGTCGTAAGACAATGCCTGACCGCGTGCCTATTGCATAATGAGCCGGCT
Organism: uncultured Acidobacteriota bacterium; assembly: GCA_963777415.1. Lineage (GTDB taxonomy): Bacteria > Acidobacteriota > Terriglobia > Terriglobales > Acidobacteriaceae > JAEZPW01. Next base: position 328,755 of record CAVZQL010000001.1, on the reverse strand, counting down.
AGTTATTCTTGTCAGCAAGGTTAAGCGAAAGCGAGCCGTAGCGAAAGCGAGTCCTAATAGGGCGTTAAGTTGGCAGGAATAGACGCGAAGCGGGATGATCTACCCTTGGCCAGGTTGAAGGTGAGGTAACACTCACTGGAGGACCGAACCGGTGTTTGTTGAAAAAAGCTCGGATGAGCTGAGGGTAGGGGTGAAAGGCTAATCAAATTCCGTGATAGCTCGTTCTCTCCGAAATAGCTTTAGGGCTAGCCTCGTGTGATTTGCTGCGGTGGTAGAGATCTGATTGGACTAGGGGGCTTTCCGGCTTACTGAATCCAACCAAACTTCGAATGCCGTTGACAACCAGCACGGGAGTCAGACAGTGGGGGCTAAGCTTCATTGTCGAGAGGGAAACAGCCCAGATCGCCAGCTAAGGTCCCGAAATTTCAGTTAAGTGGGAAAGGATGTCGGAACGCCCAGACAGCCAGGAGGTTGGCTTAGAAGCAGCCATCCTTTAAAGAAAGCGTAATAGCTCACTGGTCAAGCGGTCCGGTGCCGACAATATAACGGGGCTAAAACTGAATACCGAAGCTGCGGATGCACGCGTAAGCGTGCGTGGTAGGAGAGCATTCTCATAGGCTTGAAGCCAGATCGTAAGGACTGGTGGACTTAAGAGAAGAGACCCTGCCGGCATAAGTAGCGATAACGGAGGTGAGAACCCTCCGCGCCGAAAGTCTAAGGTTTCCTGAGGAAGGTTAATCCGCTCAGGGTTAGGCGGTCCCTAAGGCGAGGCCGAAAGGCGTAGTCGATGGACATCCGGTTAACATTCCGGACCTCCCTTGTGTTCGTTATCACGATGGGGTGACGCAGAAAGCTAAGCAGGTCGTACTATGACTATTACGATCGATGCATGTAAGCCGTCTCTGGTAGGCAAATCCGCCAGGGAGTTATCGGTGAGATGCAAAGCATACCCGTATGGGGAAAAGCTGCTGATGCTACGCTGCCAAGAAAAACCTCTAAGGAGAACGCGAGGGAACCGTACCACAAACCGACACAGGTAGACGAGGAGAATATCCAAAGGCGCTCGAGAGAACACTCGTTCAGGAACTCGGCAAATTAGACCCGTAACTTCGGGAGAAGGGTCGCCCCGGTAGCGTGAAAGCGCGAGGGGGCCGCAGTGAATTGCGAACGGCGACTGTTTAACAAAAACACAGGTCTCTGCAAAGTCTAAAACGACGTATAGGGGCTGACACCTGCCCGGTGCTGGAAGGTTAAAGGGAGGGGTAAGCAGCAATGCGAAGCTCTGAACTGAAGCCCCAGTGAACGGCGGCCGTAACTATAACGGTCCTAAGGTAGCGAAATTCCTTGTCGGGTAAGTTCCGACCTGCACGAATGGTGTAACGATCGTTCGACTGTCTTAACGAGTGACTCGGCGAACTTGTAGTACCGGTGAAGATGCCGGTTTCCCGCACCTAGACGGAAAGACCCCGTGCACCTTTACTACACCTTCACTATGAATTATGGTCCTCGCTGCGCAGGATAGGTGGGAGGCTTTGAACTCAGGCTTTTGGGCTTGGGGGAGCCAACGGTGAGATACCACCCTGTGAGTGCTGTGATTCTAACCTACTCCCGTAATCCGGGAGAGGGACATAGTGAGGCGGGTAGTTTGACTGGGGCGGTCGCCTCCTAAATTGTAACGGAGGCGCGCGAAGCTACGCTCAGGCTGTTTGGAAATCAGCCGTCGAGTGCAAAGGCATAAGCGTGGTTAACTGCGAGACCTACAAGTCGAGCAGATGCGAAAGCAGGCCTTAGTGATCCGGTGGTTCTGTATGGAAGGGCCATCGCTCAACGGATAAAAGGTACGCCGGGGATAACAGGCTGATCGGAGCCAAGAGTTCATATCGACGCTCCGGTTTGGCACCTCGATGTCGGCTCATCGCATCCTGGAGCTGTAGAAGGTTCCAAGGGTTAGGCTGTTCGCCTATTAAAGCGGTACGTGAGCTGGGTTCAGAACGTCGCGAGACAGTTCGGTCCCTATCTGGTGTGGGCGTAGGAGATTTGAGAGGGCCTGTCCTTAGTACGAGAGGACCGGGATGGACGAACCTCTTGTGTTCCAGCTATCGTGTCAACGGTACGGCTGGGTAGCGAAGTTCGGTTGTGATAACCGCTGAATGCATATAAGCGGGAAGCACTCCTCAAGATGAGATCTCCCAACCCCAAGGGTAATGAAGGGCCCAGAGAGACTATCTGGTTGATAGGCTGGAGGTGGAAGGCCAGTAATGGCTGTAGCTTACCAGTACTAATCGCCCGTTCGGCTTGACCATAAAATTTACCGAGCGCAATGACGGCGAACCTGCCGTCACCGCCCACTTGACTCGAATCTGTCTCAAGTGGCCAAAGTTGATTCCCAATCTATTCAGCTGTGAGGCATCGTCCTTACAAGTTCTTTAAGTTCGTCGCTAACAACGACAACAAGTTCCGGTGGTATTACCGCGAGGGACACACCCGTTCCCATCCCGAACACGGAAGTTAAGCCTCGCCGGGCCGATGGTACTGCACGCGTAAGTGTGTGGGAGCGTAGGACGCTGCCGGATTAAATAAAGCCCATCAAGGGAAACCTTGATGGGCTTTTCCGTTTCTGCTTCGGTTTCTAAAAGTAGTTTTTTGCCTTCGGACCCAAACGCCCCAACGCACCTCAACTTTTCTCCTATCAAGCCGTCTTCTCACTGAACGCCTTACAACCCCTTTGCTCCTCCGTGGATAGAGATACCGCCGTTTACGCTACTCAGGTCTACGTGCGTGCCGCCGGAGCCCATTGTGGTGTCCAGGTTCGAGCCGGCGAAGCCATTCTTGATTGGCAGATCGAAATCACTGCTGATCCTTCCGTGGACGGCGCTCGCCCTCAGGTGAGCGTTGGATTCACGTGGCATGGAAAGCTGGACGCTGCCATTCACGGTCGAGAGCTTCACCGCATGCGCACCGGCGAGATCAACCGCCTCGCAATCCACTTCTCCGTTCACGGTCGAGAGTTCGATGTTGCCGGTTAGCCCGCGTCCTGTTACCTTCCCGTTCACCGACGCGACATGCGCGCTGCCGCTGATTCCGGACACCTCAACGCTGCCATTCACGGTGTCGACCTTGTCGAGCATCGCCCGACGAGGCACCTGAATCATGTATTCGACGCTACCCGGATTGTTGTTCATGCCCGAGGGCAGCTTGGTTTCGATGGCGACCGAGTCCTTGCTGGCCTCCACATCTATCCTCAGCCTTGCAAGCTTCTCCTGTGAATTGGCGTGCTTCGTGGCCACTACTTGCACTTCGTTTCGGTCCCAGCCATTGATCTCCACGCTGCCGTTGACGTTCTTTAGCGACACGCGCACGTTAGCCGTCACAGGATAGGTTTTGGAAAAATGTTCGGTGAAATCGGAGGCTAATGCCGGTATTGTCGCAGCAACAATTCCCAATACGATGCCAAGCCACGTAGCCCGGCGACTATGCTTGTGCTCCATAAAACGAACTCCCCTTTGCGTAACAGACGAATTCCTCACCATCGCGTGAGCTGATGGTGATACGTGCGGAGCCCTGGCTTTGGTTCCGTTTACGACGAACATCCAACAAAAAAAAGGACAAAAGCGGAACAGAAACAGCCGTCAGCTATTAGCCGTCAGCCCTCAGGAAAGGGGTGGAAGCCGACACAGCGGAGTACCCTCCTGACGGCCTAGCGATTCATCTGGAGAGCACCTCGATTATAAGGCTGGTTCGAGTCGTGCTAATATAGGCGACCTCGACGGTGCCGTATGAAACTTACCGACTCGATCGAAGCAGTCTTGCGCCACAAGAGCAGTCAGCGAATCGTTTCCATCAGACACGACCAATCCGTCTATGAAGCCATCGAGAAAATGGCCCAGGAGGGTGTCGGGGCCTTGCTGGTGATGCTCGACCAGCGCCTGGTCGGCATTCTCTCGGAGCGCGACTACGCCCGCAAAGTAATCCTGATGGGCCGCTCCTCGAAGCAAACGCAGGTCCACGAGATTATGTCCAGTCCCGTGGTCTTCGTGACCCGGCGCCAAACCGTCGACGATTGCATGGCGCTTATGACCGAGCGCCATTTCCGCCACCTCCCCGTGTTGGAAAATGACAACGTGCTGGGCATCGTGTCGATCGGCGATCTGGTGAAGTGGATCGTCTCGGATCAAGAGCAGACCATTCACCACCTGGAGAGCTACATCACGGGAAAATATCCAGGCTAAGCCGGGACAGACCTCTGCGCCGCCCAAATCTTCCGTTTTCCAACGGCACTAAGCCGGATACTGCCTCCTCTGGTTTATACTTCCTTAAACCGCCATGCCCGTTTTTCTTGATGAAATCGTGCAGACCACGCGCGCTCGTATCGCCGAAGCCAAGCGCTCGGCCGACGTGCGTCAACTTACGCTACATGCGGAACAGCACCAGCCTCGGGGATTCCGCCGCTCGCTCGAGCGCGCCTCCACCGCTGGCCTGGCGATCATCTCGGAACTGAAGAAGGCGTCGCCCTCGAAGGGGATCATCCGCGCCAACCTCCACGTTGCCAGCATCGCAAAGCAATTCGAGGACGCTGGCGCAGCCGCCCTTTCCGTCCTTACGGAAGAGAGATACTTTCAGGGATCGTTGGCCAACCTGATCGAGGCTTCCGCGGCGACCAGTTTGCCTTGCCTGCGCAAGGATTTCATCGTCGATCAATTTCAGTTACTGGAAGCGCGCGCGAATCGTGCCGACGCCATCCTGCTGATCGTCGCCGCGCTATCCGATTCCGAACTGTCTTCCTTGTACGCCGGAGCGCGTAGTCTCGGCCTGGACGTTCTATGTGAAGTACACGACGAACCTGAACTAGACCGCGCCCTCGCCGCCGGATGCGACATCATCGGCGTGAATAGCCGCGACCTGCGCACATTCAAGATAGACATGGATGTACCGTTACGGCTCTCCGCCAAAATGCCGCCGAACATCCTGCGCGTAGCCGAAAGCGGTATCCACTCCGGCGAAGACATCAACCGCCTGCGCGCCGCCGGTTTCCAGGCATTTTTGATCGGCGAATCTCTGATGAGAGCCGACATCCCCGGAACTGCGCTAAAGGTTCTGATTGCCGATGCTCGTGGAAGTGTTGTCAAAGTCGAGTAGCCTTCGACTGAGAACTGAGAACTGAGTACTGTTTTTATGACTTGGATCAAGATCTGCGGAACCACGAATCTTGCCGACGCGCTTGCAGCGGTTGAGGCGGGCGCTGACGCGCTGGGGTTCGTCTTCGCCGAGAGCGCGCGCAGGGTTACGCCTGAGTCCGCAGCCGAGATCACTCGTCATCTACCAGCAAATGTTGAGAAGATCGGCGTCTTTGTCGCAGAAGCGCCGGAACGAATCAAGGCGATCGCGGACCAGGTCGGCCTGACAGCGGTCCAATTGCATCAGCCAGTGGCGCTCCCGGGCCTCGGAGCTGTCGGCATCATCCCCGTGCTGCATATGACGACCATCGAGGATTTCGAGCACAATGGCGGATCGCTCGGCTTCGACAGCTCCATCCAGCGCATCTTGTTGGACTCCGGAAATTCAACGAAAGGCGGCGGTACCGGCAAGCGCTTCGATTGGGAGCGCGCGCAACGCTTTCTCGAAAACTCAAAACTCAGCCGCACGTTTCGTATCATCATTGCCGGTGGTCTCGATCCCGAAAATGTCGGCGAGGCAATCCGCATTTTCCAACCCTTCGGCGTGGACGTCGTCAGCGGCGTGGAGCGCGAGAAGGGAAGCAAAGATCCTGACAAGATTCGCGCCTTCATCGCCGCCGTGCGCGCGGCCGACAGCACATTGCAGATCGCCCGTAAAGTTCAAGCATAGAGAGACATGGCAAAAGCAATCACAACTTCGAAACCAACGTCGCGAAAGATCACCGCGAAGAAGCCGCTCGGCAAGACGAATACGAACGGCAATACTCCGGGACGCTTCGGTCCCTACGGCGGACGCTACGTTCCCGAAACGCTCATGGCGGCGTTGCAGGAACTTGAGCAGGCCTACGCCGAAGCCAAGCGCGACCGCCGTTTCCGTGAGCGCCTCGATTATCTGCTGAAGCAGTACGCGGGCCGTCCGACCCCGCTGTGGCACGCCGAACGCCTCACTCGTGAACTCGGTGGCGCGAAGATCTATCTCAAGCGCGAGGACCTGCTCCACACCGGCGCCCACAAGATCAACAACTGTCTCGGCCAGGTTCTTCTTGCGCAGCGCATGAAGAAAAAGCGCATCATCGCCGAGACTGGTGCCGGACAGCACGGCGTCGCCACTGCCACCGTCTGTGCGCTCTTCGGGCTTGAGTGTGTCGTTTATATGGGTACCGAAGACATGCGCCGCCAGGAACTCAACGTCTTTCGCATGAGGCTGCTGGGCGCCGAGGTGCGAGGCGTTGACGCCGGCCAGCGAACGCTCAAAGACGCCATCAACGAAGCCATGCGCGACTGGGTCACCAACGTCCAGACCACGTATTACCTGCTCGGCAGCGCACTCGGCGCACATCCGTACCCAACCATGGTGCGCGACTTCCAGTCCTGCATTGGGCGCGAAGCCCGCGCGCAGATTCTGAAAGCCGAGGGCAAACTCCCCAACGCCGTCATCGCCTGTGTTGGCGGAGGCTCCAACGCCATCGGCGCGTTCTACGAATTCATTAAAGACGATCCCAAAAAGGTGAAGCTGATCGGCGTCGAAGCCGGAGGTCGCGGCGACAAACTCGGCGAGCACGCCGCCCGCTTCCATGGCGGATCCCCCGGCGTCCTGCAAGGGACGTATTCCTACATGCTTCAAGATGAAGCGGGGCAAGTTGCGACGACCCACTCAGTCTCTGCCGGACTCGACTATGCCGGCGTAGGACCCGAACACGCGTGGTTGCGCGAGACCGGTCGCGCCGAATACGTGTCCGCGAATGACGACGAGGCGCTCGCGGCGACAACGCTGCTGGCGCGCACCGAAGGCGTCATTCCGGCGCTGGAGTCTGCACACGCCGTCGCGGAAGTCATCAAACGCGCACCGCGGATGAAGAAGTCCGAAGTTGTCATCGTCAACATCAGCGGTCGCGGCGATAAAGATATTGGCATACTGCGCGATGAGTTGCCCGCGTTGTCCTAGTTTCGTATCAGGGCACGGCTTCAGCCGTGCCACGACGGTTCGTAACAGGGCACGGCTTTAGTCGTGCCACAACGGTTCGTAACAGGGCACGGCTTCAGTCGTGCCACGACGGTTCGTATCAGGGCACGACTTTAGTCGTGCCACAACGGTTCGTATCAGCCGAACGTGTTTGTATCAGGGCACGGCTTCAGTCGTGCCACAACGGTTCGTATCAGGGCACGGCTTCAGCCGTGCCGTAAGGTTCATCTTATGGCTATCCCCAAGCGCCACGCGGCTCCGAAAGCAATCGTGAGCGGTTCGCGCACGTTTTTCGTCACAAGCTCCACGCTTGGACGCCGGCGTCTGCTGCAATCCGACCGCATGGCTCGCTTGCTTATTGATGTTTTGTACCACTACCGTGCTGAATCGGCATATCGTCTGCACGAGTTCGTAGTAATGCCGAACCACGTTCACCTCCTGATCTCAGTCGGATCAACTATGGCGATCGAGCAAGGAGTTCAGTTAATTAAGGGAGGTTCTGCATCCCGTGCCGGCAAGGACTTTGGCCTGCCATACTTGTGGCAGCGCGGCTTCTCGGAAGTGCGTATCAAGACCAAGGCGGAGTATTCGTCTCGGCGAAGGTATTATACATCTGAACCCGGTTCGTGCCGGACTGGCCTCGTTGCCGGAACAATACAACTACAGCTCTGTGTTTCCCGGCTATCAATTGGACGCTTCACCATTTACCGCTGTCGATTGTAGCGGCACGACTGAAGTCGTGCCCTGATACGATTCTGAATACTTTATGGCCATAACATTCACTCATCGTCCCGGCCTCGTCGCTTACGTCACGTGCGGCGACCCCGATCTCTCGACCACGAAGGACGTGGTCCTCGCTGCCGCTAATGCAGGCGCCGACGTTATTGAATTAGGCGTTCCGTTCAGCGACCCGGTGGCCGACGGCCCCGTGATTCAGGCGGCCAGCCAGCGTGCACTCGAACACGGCACTCGCCTCGACGATGTCCTGCAACTTGCGCGTGAAGTGCGCGCCCAGTCCGCTGTCGGACTCATAATCTTTTCCTACTTCAATCCGATCGTGCGCTTCGGCGTGAGCCGTTTTTGCGCCGCTGCGCAGGATGCCGGCATTGATGGCGCGCTCATCACCGACCTTCCCGTCGAGGAAGCCGGCGAGTACATCCGGTGCATGCGCGAGCGCAATCTGGCCACGGTGTTTCTCGCCGCGCCCACCAGTCCGGACGCGCGCCTGAAAAAGATTGCCGAAGCTTCCACCGGCTTCGTCTATGCTGTATCTCGTATGGGCGTGACGGGCGCGAGCAGCCAGCTTTCCGGGGACGCCAGCGGTGTTGTCCGGCGACTCCGCAAGCACACGAAGCTGCCGATCGCGGTGGGTTTCGGAGTTTCAACTCCCGAGCAGTTTGCCGCCGTCGGCGAATTTGCGGACGCCGCCGTCGTGGGCAGCGCGATCGTCAAGACCATCGAGTCTGCTGGGCGCGAAGGCGCGGCAGAGGCCGTCGCCGACTTTGTCCGCCACCTGCGGTCGTCACAGGCCGCCGAGGCTTCGACGAAACTCTAAGCGCCAAATGTTGAGAACTGAGAACTGGGAACTGCTTATGAGCATTGAAGACTTGCGCAAAACGATAGACGAACTTGACCGCAAACTGGTCGAGTTGCTCAACGAGCGCGCAAGCGCAGCGCGGGAGATTGGTTTGCTAAAACGCAATTCGCAGCTCCCGATCTACGAGCCCGATCGCGAAAAGCAGGTCTTTGCGAACATCAAGAGACACAATCGCGGACCGTTGCCGGAGCGCGACCTGATGCAGCTTTACGAGCGCATCATCGACGTGATGCGCAAGGTCCAGCACGAGCAGGCGATCGCGGAACAGCAGGCCCGCACCACCGCCGCCGGCGACACCGAACTAGACGCGGAAGTGAACGACTGATAACCGAAAGGGTTCGTATCAGAGCCCGGCTTCAGCCGCGCCAACAGGGTTCGTATCAGGGCACGGCTTCAGCCGTGCCGACGGGTTTGTAACAGGGCCCGGCTTCAGCCGTGCCGCAAGGGTTTGTAACAGAGCACGGCTTCAGCCGAGCCGCAAGGGTTCGTAACAGGGCACGGCTTCAGCCGTGCCGAACGTGCCGACACGCAGGAAACGCTCCGGGGCTTTAGCCCCTGAGGTCAGAGATGGGTAACCGATGATCGTAGCAATGCAGGAACAGGCAAACGAGGACCAGATCCAGTACGTGATCGAGTTCCTCATGAAACTTGGCTTCGAAGTACACCGCTCGACCGGCGCGCAGGTGACCGTGCTCGGCGCGGTTGGCGCGCGCGTCGACTTCGACATCCGCGACGTCGAGGTGTTGCCCGGCGTGCGCGACGTACACCGCATCACGGCCCCCTACAAAATTGTGGGGCGAACGTTCAAGCCTGACGGTACCGTCGTGCGCCTGCCCAATGGCGTTACGATCGGCGGCAACGAAGTTGTCGTCATGGCCGGACCCTGCTCGGTTGAATCGCGCGAGCAACTGTTCACCATCGCCGAGGTGGTTTCCAAGGCAGGCGCGCAGGTGCTGCGCGGCGGAGCCTTCAAGCCTCGTAGTTCGCCCTACGCGTTCCAGGGGATGGGCGAAGCCGGCCTCAAACTCATGCGCGAGGCGGCCGACAAGTTTGGCCTGCTCGTCATCAGCGAAGTCATGGAGCTTTCGCAGATTCCGGTCATGGACCCCTACGTCGACATTTACCAGGTCGGCGCGCGCAACATGCAGAATTTCAACCTGCTGCGCGAGCTTGGAAAAATCCGCAAGCCGGTCATGCTGAAGCGCGGCATTGCGGCCACCATTGAAGAACTGCTGCTCTCCGCCGAATACATTCTGAGCGGCGGCAACTACGACGTGGTTCTTTGCGAGCGCGGCATTCGCACTTTCGAGACATATACTCGTAATACGATGGATATTTCTTCCATCCCGATCGTGCACAAGCTCTCCCACCTGCCGATGGCGGCCGATCCCTCGCACGGCACCGGGCGCCGCGATAAGGTTGCGCCGATGGCCCGCGCCGCCGTCGCCGCCGGAGCCGACGCCCTCATCGTCGAGGTTCATCATCAGCCGGACAAAGCGCTTTCCGACGGAGCGCAGTCGCTCTATCCCGAGCAGTTCACCGAGCTGATGACGCAGCTTCGCATCATCGCTCCTGCCGTGGGAAGGAGAATGGCATAGCCACTACGGGCACGCGATGAAGATCAATCAGATCACCATCATCGGCACCGGCCTTATCGGAGGCTCGTTCGGACTGGCGCTCAAAAAGCGCGGCTTTGCCGGACGCATCATCGGTTGCGACAAACCGCTGGTGCTCGCCCAAGCCAAACGCCTCGGCGCGATCGACGTCGGCATCATGGAGCTGCGCCAGGCCGTACAGGGCTCCGACGTGGTGCTGCTGGCCACCCCGGTTGGAGCCGTCCTTGATCTCATCGAGCGGGTCGGACCGATTCTGCCGCCCCACGTTCTCATGACTGACGTCGGCAGCACAAAAAAAGAAATCGTCGCGCGCGCGGAGTCGGTCCTCGGCGCCGCTGCCGCCACCCGTTTCCTGGCCGGACACCCAATGGCCGGCAAAGAGCACAGCGGCATTGAGCACGCCGATCCCGATCTGTTCGAAAACGCCGTCTGGCTTTTCACCCCGACCGCCGGTCAGAACGTAGCGCCGGACTCCAGTCCGGCGGGCCCCATTTCCGATTTTCTCTGCCTCGTCCAGTCCGCCGGTGCCCGCGTTCTCGTCATGGACGCAGCCCGCCACGACCGCCTCTGCGCCTGGGTAAGCCATCTACCGCAGATCGTTGCCACGGCGTTGGCGTCCAGCCTCGAAGACGAGTTTGGCGATGACGAAGCTCTGAAAGCCGTTGGCGGCCGCGCCCTGCGCGAGATGACGCGCATCGCCGCAAGCCCTTATTCCATGTGGCGCGACATTGCCTTCACCAACACCGCGAACATCGCCGAGTCTGTCTCGAAACTGGAACAGCGCCTGGCCCACATCCGCGAGAATTTGCGCACGCGCGGGCTGCAAGAAGAATTCGAAAACGGGAACAAATTCCGCAAGCCGTAGCCACGAAACGGGTATTCCTTCAACTAAGCAATCTCAATTCGAGATAACCAGTACTTTTTTGACCTGCCGTTCACCGAAATGAGACTAATCTCGTGTTAAAGTAAATTCATCCCCCGAAACTCGGCCCTGATTGTGTACGCGGACAGCGTGTTGGAGAAATGTTTGTCTTACAATCCGCCCCAATTCGAGCGCAGAAAAATGACCAGCACGGGCATAATCCAATCGGTGTGCGTTCACTGTGGCCACATCGTCGGGTTCAGCTCTCGACCCAGCGTTTTGGAACTGGCGGATCGTGCGCACGTCTGCGCTGCCCGGGCAGTATCACAGGCGGAATATCCGGAACAGCGCTTCCAGCGGACGACCGATCGTCGCTCTGACCGATAATTCCGATCTCCGGGCTATCCGCCGCCTCTCTTCCTTCTCTTCGCGTGATGTATAGTACGCTTCGGTGCCCCACTTCGCGAAGCTAACGTGGGAATTCTCTGTGCTACGGCCAAAACGCCATGAAGATCGTTGCAGCGAGCGATTCGTCACTGCTGGTCGAGTTCGGCAACGTTGTCGCGCCCGAGTTGCACGCGCGTGTGCTTGCGCTGTTTCGCGCGCTGCTGGCATTACGCGATCCCCGTATCCGCAATCTCCATCCCGGTTACGCGTCGCTGCTGATCGATTTCGATCCGCTGCAACTAACGCACGCGCATTTGACTGCCGCTCTGCGCGCATTGATGGATGTCGCTCCGGCACGGAAAGAAGCTCCGGCCCGCACAATCACGATCCCCGTTTGCTACGACGCGGAGTTTGGTCCCGACCTTGCCGATGTCGCCGCGCACAACCATATCTCTCCGGAGGAGGTTGTCCAGCTGCACACGTCGGCAACTTATCTGGTCTATTTCCTGGGATTCTCGCCTGGCTTCGCCTATCTCGGCGGACTGGCGGAAGCGCTGCGCACGCCTCGTCTTGCCACGCCGCGAAGCCGCGTCCCGGCAGGCACGGTCGCCATTGCGGGAGACCAGACGGGCGTTTACCCGATCGATTCTCCCGGAGGCTGGCGCCTCATCGGACGTACGCCGGTGCCGATGTTCGACGCCCTGAGCGATCCGCCGACCAAGTTGCAGCCCGGAGACCTCGTGATGTTCACCGCCATTCGCCGAGCATCGTTTGAGGAAATCGTCGCCTCGCGAGATAACGCCGGGCAAAATCGCGCGGCCGCGCCGGGGAAAGAATGACGATACAGATTAAGAATCCTGGCTTCGTCACCACCGTCCAGGATCTTGGGCGTTACGGATACTCACATCTCGGGATATCGCCCGCGGGCGCGGCGGACTCGTTATCACTTAGGATCGCGAACCTGCTGGTCGGCAACAGCGACAACGCTGCGGCACTGGAAATGACGCTCGTGGGAGCATCCGCGCAATTTGATGAGCCGGCGATTGTCGCAGTCACCGGCGCGGATTGCGCCATCGAACTCGACGGCACACGGGTTCCGCACTCGCAGGCGTTACGCGTCGGACCCGGATCAGAGCTGAAGCTCGGTCCACTGACAAACGGCGCCCGCGCCTATCTGGCCATCCAGGGTGGAATCGCTGTGCCGCTCGTGATGGGAAGCGCGTCCACGCACCTGGGCGCACGGTTCGGCGGACTTGAAGGCCGTCCGCTGCGCACGGGCGACCGGCTGGGCATCGGCGATGCGAGCGGGTTGCGTCCGCGCAGGCTGGGGCCGGGAAGTGAGGTCTTCACCGGCATCAGCGGCGACACCAAGCTGCGCGTCACACACGGCGCGCAACAGGACTGGTTCGATCCCGACGCGTTGGCGGCACTGTTCGCGCAGCCTCTCGCGGTGACGGACCAGTCAGGACGCACCGGACTTCGTCTAAGGGGTCTCAGGGGCGAACGTATCATGCCGCGTGACGCTTCACAATTGCTCACCGATGGGGTTCCACTGGGCGCTCTGCAGATCCCTCCCGATGGCGAGCCGATCATTCTCTTCGTTGACCAGCAAACTACGGGAGGTTATCCGAAGATCGCCAACGTGATCGCCGCCGACATGCACCGCGTCGGGCAATTGCGGGCACAGGACACCCTGCGTTTCGCCGAAGTGTCTATCGAGGAAGCCGTGCGGTTGCTACGCGAACAGGAGTCGTGGCTAAGAGAGATTTTCGAAAGCGACTTGTGATGGACCTCATTTTCATGGACATCAATGCCGATCTCGGCGAGTCCCCTGAAGCGCTGGCGAGCGGCAGCGATCGTGAACTGATGCGCTTCATCAGCTCGGCCAACGTCGCCTGTGGCGGACACGCAGGCGACGAAGCGACGATGAAGCAGACGCTCATGGACGCCCGTGAACTCAACGTCGCCGTCGGCGCGCATCCCAGTTATCCTGACCGCGCGAATTTCGGGCGCGTGGCGATGCCGCTTTCAGCCGAAGAGATCGAACGGTCTGTCCGCGAGCAGATTATGTCGCTCGCGCAGGCCGCCGCCGCGCTCGGAATGCGGATCGCGCACGTGAAGCCGCATGGCGCGCTTTATCACGCCAGCCGTGACCGGGGCGTCGCGGAAGCGATCGGCCGCGCCGCTATAAGCGCCACTATGAACGCTGCCATGAACTTAGATCAGCAGCTTGTAATGGTAGGCCAAGCCGGGTCCCCGGCCCTCGAACACTGGCGTGCCATGGGCTTGCGCTGTGCCGCCGAAGCCTTTGCCGATCGCGCCTACGAGAACGACGGCACCCTGCGCAGCCGCAATCTTCCCGGTGCGCTGCTGGACACGCCCGATCGCGCCGCGGAACAAGCGCTGGAAATCGCGCTGCACCACCGCGTCCTCACCGCCGGCCATCAGCAACGGCCGATTACCGCCAACACTCTCTGCATTCATTCAGACACGCCCAACGCGATCGTGATCGCCCGTGAAGTGAAGCTCCGGCTGACGGCAGCGGGTGTCGCGGTTCACGCACTCGTGCCGTGGCCACGCAGCAGTTGAGTGTCGTGCGGTCCGCCGCCCTCAACCACCACCAGGCCCAAAGCGAGTCATCCTGAGCCCGCAGGGCGAAGGACCCATGCACTTCGCCCCGCCCCGCCGCCGCTGTCTACCTTCCACCACCACGGCCCGCAGCTTTGTCATCCCGAAGCGTAGCGAGGGCTTGAGTGTCGTGCAGTCCTTCGCCCCAACATCTCCCCGTCCTCTGCGCCACCATCGCGTCCTCTGCGTATTTCCTTTTGCCCTCCTCCGTTGTCAAGTGCCCCCGCAACCGAAATCCAGCGTAAGTTGCTGATTGCAAGAAAGACCCGTTGAGTGTCGCCCCAACATCTCCCCGTCCTCTGCGCCGCCATCGCGTCCTCTGCGTATTTCCTTTTGCCCTCCTCCGTTGTCAAGTGCCCCCGCAACCGAAATCCAGCGTAAGTTGCTGATTGCAAGAAAGATATAATTCCCCTGATCCTGTCGGGCTCACCCCTCAAAATTGCTAAAATGTATGTAGATGTTGAAAGAACCATGGTCAGGGTAATCGACCACGTAAGTAACCTGTTATCAACGACTTAGTTTTGTGACTAACAGGGATCGATGTCGTAACTCCATTATTAGCAACACTTACGATTTTTTCCACAGGGAGGGGGTCTCACGTAATCGCCTTCAGGCTTTTCACGGATGGAAATCCCGAACAAGATGCGGTCTACTGGGACTTGATCTCCATTAATGAACGTTGATTTCTCCCGACCATGGATTACTTGTCCTGCATTCTGACCGTTGTCTCAACCGCGCTCGTTGGCAAAAAGCGCTGGCAGGGATTCGCCATTGCCGGCGTGAACAGCGCCCTCATCTGCTTTCTCGCGCGCGACGCAAAGCAATGGGGACTGATACCCGCCAACGTCTTCTGCATGGCCCTGTACGCCAAGAACATCAAGCAGTGGCGCAAGGAAGACAAATAGAAGTGGCAAGTGGCTAGTGACGAGTTGGCGAGTGTATTCAACTCGCCACTAACCACTAACCACTCGCCACTTCCTCTGTGCTACCTTTTTCCTATGAACAACAATGGCGTAGCGATGTCGCTCGCTGGCGACGTCGCGCTGATCACCGGCGGATCGCGCGGAATCGGCGCGGCGACTGTCAAGATGTTCGTCCAGGCGGGCGCGAAGGTCGTCTTCAGCTACCAGCAAAGGCGTGATCGCGCCGAGTCCGTAGTCAGGGAGTGCGGCGACGAAAACTGCCACGCCGTGCAAGCTGAGTTGGGTTCGGTTGAATCAGCGCGAGCATTGGTTGAAGCCGCGGTCGCACGCTTTGGCCGGCTCGATCACCTGGTGGCGAACCACGGTATCTGGCCTCCGGCCAACGCCCCGATCAACGACATGAGCGAGGCGCAGTGGCTCCGCACGGTGGACACGAACCTGAACAGCGTTTTCGGCCTGGTCAAGCATGCGGTCGCCCAAATGAAGAAACAGGCGAAGGCACAGTCCGAGTCTGACCGGCGCGCCGCCGGGCACATCGTTCTCGTCAGCTCGACCGCCGGACAGCGTGGCGAGGCATTCCATTGCGACTATGCCGCGACCAAGGGAGCCCTGATCAGCATGGTCAAGGGTTTATCGACGGAACTGGCGCGCGACGGCATCTATGTAAATTGTGTGGCTCCGGGATGGGTGGACACCGAAATGGCCGCCCCGGCGTTGGCGAACCACGAATCCCGCGCCTCGGTCTTCGCGGCAATACCCCTGGGCCGTGTCGCAAAACCGGAAGAGATTGCGGCTCCGATCGTGTTCTTATGTACTTCCCACGCGGGCTTTGTCACCGGCGAAGTTTTCAACGTTAATGGCGGAGCCGTGCTGGTCGGATAATCAATTTCATGATTGGATAAACGGATGATCGAAGTGGCGAGAAAGAATACGATGAAGGTAATAGCAAGGGTCCTTCTGTCAACGGTCCTGCTGTGGGCGCTGGCCGCGGCAGCACAGAGTGCGCCCGCGGGCAATGCACTGGCCCCCAAGCCTTCTCCTACAAATCCCCCAACAACCTCTAGCGCAACTGCTAACGACCCTGGCGCTCAAAAGGCCCACGAGCTCATTGATAAGATGATCGCGGCGCTCGGCGGCCAAGCTTACCTGACGATTCAGGACACGGAGCAATCTGGCCGCACCTATAGCTTCTCTCATGGCGAACCGGCGGGGGCCGGTGCTCTCTACTGGAGCTTCTGGAAGTGGCCGGAAAAGGAGCGAATCGAGCTTACGAAGCAACGCGACGTGATTGTGATCCACAACGGCGACAAGGGCTATGAGGTGACGTTTCGCGGCACCGCTGGCGAGGAGCAGCCCGAGCTGGAAGATTACCTGCGACGCCGGCACTACTCGCTACAGCAAGTGTTACGCACATGGTTGAAGCAATCGGACACCGCCCTCTTCTATGAAGGAAAAGCGGCGGCCGAACGCAAACCCGCCGAGCAGGTAACCGTCATGAACGCGCAAAACGAGGCGGTCACCTTCTATATTGACCAGAACACCTTCCTGCCGATCAAGAAAACGTTTGTGTGGCGCGACCCTAAGACGCGCGACCGAACGGAAGAGTCCGAGGTGTACGACAACTATCGTCCCGTCCAGGGGATCATGACGCCCTTCAGCGTTACCCGTCAGCGCGACGGGTGGGCGACCAATCAACGGTTCATCTTCGAAGTGAAGTACAACCAGAATTTGCCGGATTCACTGTTTGAAGCAGCGCTGGGTGCGAAAAAGGCTGCTGCAACGGGCCGCTAACGGGGGGGCTTCGATCTGTGCAACCTGATGGCGCATGATGTCGGTTGCGAATGGCGTAAGCGGGCGGTACTATTTGGCCGACTTTGCTAAGGGCCCTTGTGGATTCTTAAAAATTTCGCAGGAGGCACAACATGTCGGTTTACGACCCGAAACTTCAACAGGATCTTGCCGATCTTCTGTCGCTCAGGGCTAAGCGCATTGCCCCGGTTTTCACCGCCATGGCGGCAATCATTGGATCCGGAGTGGGACTAACAATTGCGCGCAGTATGGGCAAACAGGAAGTCGTGTCGGTGGCGCTCTGGGCCTTCGTTATTGGCATTTTTGGTTTCGTCGCAGGCAAAGAGAGGGCCTTCTCGCTGCGGATGAAAGCGCAGGAATTGCTCTGCCAAAAACAGATTGAAGCGAATACGCGCGCGGTTGAAGTGCCCCTGGTGAATAAGGTTTCCGCGTAAGCTACTTTTACAGATTGCACCACGATGGGACTGCGACTGAAAGGCCATGGCCCCATTGTTTTTTCTCTCGGTCTTCATTTTGACCACTAACTGTGGCTATTCTGCCACAGTCGAATTTCGCTCCCGCCGCTGTAATCTACTCATCAGGAAGAACATAGTGAGTTACGAGCAGACAATCGTTCGCGAGGTCGCTTGCAGCGGCATCGGATTGCACAGCGGAGTTCAGGTCAATCTTCGACTGTTGCCGGCACCAGTTGGAACCGGCATTGCTTTCAAGCGCGTGGATCTCGACGGATTCATCGTGGAAGCAATCAGCCGCAACGTGGCCAAGGTGAGCTACGCCACGAGTCTGATGAAAAAGGGCGTGTTGATTTCCACCACGGAGCACCTGCTCTCCGCGTTTATAGGATGCGGTGTTGACAACGTTCTGGTCGAGTTGGACAACCTTGAACTGCCGCTGCTGGATGGCAGCGCACAACCCTACGTAGAGATGATCCGACAGGCGGGGTTGAAGCGGCAGCGGCGCAAACGAACCTATCTACGAGTGCTCAAGCCGATCGAGGTGCGCGAAGGGGACAAATTCATCGGCGTGTATCCCGCGGACCACTACTCGGTTTCCTACCGGATCAACTTCCCCCATCCACTGATCGGGGAGTCGGAGTTCGAAGTAGATCTGTCGCACGCAGCGTATGAGCGCGACATTGCCGCGGCACGGACCTTCGGCTTTCTCGAGCAGGAGAAGGCCATGCGCGACATGGGTTTGATCCGGGGCGCCACCAAGGACAATTGCCTGGTCCTCACGCGCACCAGTTTGACCAACGGGCCACTGCGTTATGACGACGAATTCGTGCGTCACAAGGTACTGGACTTGATCGGTGACTTGGCATTGCTGGGCCGCAGATTAATCGGACGCGTCGTGGCCGACCGCGCCGGTCACGCGATGCACACAGCCATCGTGTCGCGAATTCTGAAGGACCGTTCAGCCTGGGAAGAAACGGCAGAGACCGCGCCCACGAGAATTGATGAACTAGTGGTTTAGTGAAAAACGCTTAGTGAAAAAACTAACTCTTCACTTCTTCGCCGAGTCATCCAGCCGGGCAATGGATTTGCGTGCTTCCCCGGCTTCGGGGGCTGAAGGTGCTTCCTTGAGCAAGACCTCATATTCCACGCGCGCAAGGTCGGGGCGATTCTGGGCTTCAAGAGCCCTGCCGGCTATGATGTGTGCCATCGCGTATTTCTGTTGGTCAATAGCGTGAACCTTGCGGGCGTAGAGCAGGGCCTGGTCCGGGTGACCTGCCAGCAACTGGGCCTCGCACATGAGCAGCAGATCATCGCCATTGGTGGGTTGGATCGCAAGCGCCCTGTCGAGCAGAGGGATCGCCCCTGAGAAATCCTGCTCCACAACGTCGAGCCTGGCCACATTCGCGTTTGCGGTAGCAAGGTCAGGATCGGCATCCAAAGCCTTGTTCCAAGCCTCGCGTGCGTGAATCTTGTCACCGGACTTCATGTAAACCACGCCCAGGTTGTTGTAAGCCATCGGGTACCTCGGATAGATGCTGATCGCTTTTTCGTAATGCTCCTGCCCCTTTTTCAAATCCCCCTTGGCGACCAACTCGTTGCCTTTCCCGAATTCCTTCCGCGCCTTTTCGGGAATTTTCAACTCGGCGGCGGAAATGGACCCTTGCGTCGACTTCACCGCGTTCGCATCTTCTACGCGCTGGACGTGGATGTACTCAGTGTGCATCGTGTCGTAAGGATCGATGGAGATCTGCCCGGAGGATGTATCCTTCACGTCCCCACCCCTGACGTTGACGACGTAGGAACCGGACGGGATTCCGTGAAAGGCGACCTCGCCGCGAAAGTCGGTGAACTGCTCGCCGATGATTGATCCCATGGCTGCCTGCAGTTCTACCCCGATGTTTTCGCCGGCCGGTTGATCGTTGGGGAGCACCACGTGGACTATCAGATCGATGGTTTGGGTTGCGCGGCCGATGCTGCCGGGTGATCCGGCGCCCCCGCGATTGATACTGCCAGCGGCACCCGAAGGCGGCGGTCCGGCAGAGTGCTGGGCGAGACTCAAAGTGGTTCCAAAAATAACCAGGATGGCCAAATACAGGACGCGGCAGCGCATAGCTTACTCCTTTGAGCCACAGCGAAGGGGTGTTGCCAGAAGGGCCTAAAGATCCTAAAGATAAGGACGGGCGCCCCATCGAAGAATTTGGATGCGGCAAATTGAGCGTATGCTGCCGAACGAGAACAGCGGCGATGCGGATTAGAAAATGGGAACTAAGCCGGAGTTCTAAACCTGGGATTCTAAAGCTGGGGTGCTAAACCGGAGTCTCGCCCTGAGCAGTTTTTTGCGGCTTTTCGGCAGCCGCCGTTTCCGCATCGCGGCTGTGGTCGTAGAAAAGGATGCGACCGCAGGAGTCGCACGTGACCACGCTATTGCCGTCGCGGATATCGCTATAAACCTGGGGGCGCAGCATGACGTTACAGGCCAGGCATTTGTGGTCGCGAGATTCGGAAATCGGTAATCCGCGCGCCTTCAGCACGCGATCATATTGGCTCAGGACATTTTCGGAAACGCTTCTGCGCAGTTCGGCGCGCTTGGGTTGAAGTTCCTGAACTGCCTTCTCGTCCTCGGCTGTGCGTGCGCGGGCTTCGTTCTTTTCTTTCTCGACGTCGGAGCGTTCGACGGCCAGCGCTTTCTCGGCCGACTTGATGTTCTTGTCTAGCTCTTCGGCCTGCACCATGCATTCGAGAATTTTGTCTTCGAAGCCGCGAATGGCCTCTTCGGCAAACTTGATCTCGTTGCCCAGCGCGCGATACTCGTCGTTGGTTTTCACGGCGAGCATGTGGTCACGGTATTTCGAGATTTTCTGCTGAACATTCTGGATCTCGCCTTCGTACTTCCGGCGATTCTGTTCGTTCGTCTTCGCCGCGGCCTTTGCCTGTTCGACCGCACTGATGTGCCCGGCCAGCGTTGTTTCGATCTCGGCGACGCGTTTGGGCAGGGCCGCGATTTCCTTCGTGTAGCCGGCAATCTCGGCGTCGATGCGCTGTAGTTCGAGCAGTTTGACTATGTCAGGATGCATTTTGTGCGCTCACGAAATTGTAACACGCTGAAAATACGTGCCCGCCCTGATCACCTTCCGGCTCGCTAAGGGGCTCACTCAGGGTCGCCAAAGGACTAAGCCTTATCCCCGATTGAGAGCCGCCGAGTCGCCCAGTAACATCGGGATTCCTGCCCATGCTAATCGTGCTCGAATTCGCAAAGTTGGCGCTCGGACTAGCGATCATGTTGTTTCATCGGCCAATCGCCGATTTCGTCATGGAACGCGAACGCGCGCTGGTAGTGCTGGTTCGTGAACGTGGACTGCCGTTCCCGGCTGCTCCCACCACCGAGACCGCACGCAATATTTATTTCGGACTCGGCGCCTTTGTCGCCGTTTTCGAACTCGCTCGCATCTGGCTGCTCACCCGCGGGGCTGCTCTCTAGTACCCACCCAAGGCGAGTCATCCTGAGCCCTGAGCGAAGCCGAAAGGGGCGAAGGACCCATGCACTTCGCCCGCAGTGCCACCAGTGCCGACGTCGCCAGAGTATGTCAACCCCCCGCAGCGCCCAAAATCATCTTAACCTGCTGATTACACGGTAAATATAATCATCCCGTCCGTGTCGGGTTTACCCGCCCAAATTGCTAAAATGTATGTAGATGGATGGGAAGAACAAGTTACCACGGTAATCTGAAGTAATAATCACCTGTGTTATCAACAACTTGCGCCATACTTACCGAAGCTGAACGAGTAACTCCTTTGACTGCAACACTTAGCTTAAGCTTCGCCTAGGGGGTACCACTTGGTGCGGGCGGTGGTGGTGGAAGGTAGGCAGCGGCGGCACTGCGGGCGAAGTGCATGGGTCCTTCGTCGCTGCGCTCCTCTGGATGACTTGCTCGGGCAGCGGTAGTAACGGTGCGGGTATCCAGTGAAGACTCGTCACAGCCGCGAGCAGCTCTTTGTTACACTTCCTCACGGAGTACCAGGAGGTAGCGCCGGTGGTGAAGCGGGTATTGCTGCTTTTCATTTGCCTCAGCCAGTTTGTTTTTTCGCAGAGCTCAGCGACGCAGTCCCAACCAAATCAACTCACGATCGAGAATATCTTTGCCGAGGGCGGCATCACGGGCCGCGCGCCCGAGACCGTGAAGTGGAGTCCGGACGGGACCAAGGTGTCGTTCGTTCAGCGCGACGATTCGGGCGAGCATGGCGCGCTCTATTACGTTGACGTGGCCACCGGGAAAAAGGCCGTGCTCGTGGCAGAAGAGAAGCTTGCATCGTTGGCGCCTCCGGTCAGCAGCATCAAGGACGAGCGCGAAAAAGAGCGCATACAGCGCTACTCGGTCGCGGGCTATCAGTGGGCTCCCGATTCGAAGCACCTGCTCTTCGACTCCGGCGGACAACTCTGGCTTTACTCACTCGATACAGGCACGGCCGTCCAAATGACTGGGGCGGGGGACGCGAGTTCCGACCCCAAGTTCTCGAAGGATGGGCGCGAGATCGCCTTCATCCGCAAGCACAACCTGTGGGTGAAGCCGGTCGGCGAAGACCGCGAGCGAGCCTTGACCGCCGATAAGGACGAGAACCTGCTCAACGGCGAGGTGGACTGGGTGTACGCGGAAGAGTTGGACGTGCGCAGCAACTACTTCTGGTCACCCGAAGGCAAGCACATTGCGTTTTTGCAGATGAATGAGACGAAGGTGCCCAAGTATCCGATTGTCGATTGGATTCCGCAGCACCCCAAAGTTGATGACGAGCGGTACCCCAAGGCGGGCGACCCGAATCCGGCGGTTCGCCTCGGCGTGATCGGCGCGGGCGGAGGCAAGGTGAAATGGATCGAAGTCGGCGCGCCGCACGACCGCGAGTACATCCCGCGGTTTGGCTGGGTGCGCGAAGGCATGGTCTGGGTGCAGTTGCTCAACCGCGCGCAGAACAAGCTCGACCTTTACTTTGTCGACGTGAACTCGGGCAAGTCGCAAAAGATGTTGTCGGAAACCAGCGATGCCTGGGTTCCAGTCACGGATATGTTCCAGATCCTCGCGTCGGGTGATCGATTCATCTGGCCGAGCTGGCGCGATGGATTTATGCAGCTTTATCTCTACAGCTTCGACAAGAACAACCCGATTGCGGGCGAGGCGAAACTCGAACGGCAGTTGACGAAGGGGGAATTCGAGGTTGAATCGGTCGAGGGAGTGGATGAAGCCACTGGGGCGGTTTACTTCATCGCCACTGGGCAGTTGGCGCGACGACCGCACAGAAGTTGGCCATTGCGGCGTGATCTGTACTCCGTGAAACTGGACGGAAGCGCGCCGATGCAGCAGATCTCGCGAGAGCCTGGCACGCACGGGGCGACCATGCCGGACAATGCGAAGTACTATGTGGACACGTATTCGGCCTTAACCGTTCCGCCACGGATGTCCTTGTGCAAACTAGATGGTAGTTGCACGGCGTTCTGGCAGGCGCGCAGTGTGGAGCAGTTTCAGTTGCTCGCGCCAAGTTTCATAGAGATGAAGGCTGCCGACAACACGACCACGCTCTACGGCACGCTGTTGCTGCCTCCAGCAGATGTCATCGCGGCGCACGGCGGCAAGGTTCCGCTGATCAACAATCCCTACGGCGGGCCGGGAGCGCAGAATGTCGTAGATAAGTGGGGCGGCTCGAATTACCTGTTTGACGTGATCCTTTCGCGAGCTGGCTTCGCCGTTCTGCACGTGGACAATCGCGGCATGGCCGGTCGCGGCAAGGCGTTTGCGGCGGCAGTCAAAGGGCACTTCGGCGATGTCGAACTCGCCGACCAGCTTGCGGCAGTCGACCAGGTGTTGGACGCCAATCCGGCGCTTGATCGCCAGCGGCTGGGCTGGTGGGGATGGAGTTATGGCGGTTACATGACCACCTACGCACTGACTCATTCGCCGCGCTTCAAGGCCGGCATCGCGGTCGCGCCGGTCACCGACTGGCAGGATTACGACAGCATATACACCGAGCGTTACATGGGCCTTCCAAGCGAGAACAAGGACGGATACCACAACAGCTCGACCGTGAACTCCGCGGCCCAACTGAATGGCCGTCTGCTGCTGGTGCATGGCACGGGCGACGACAACGTGCACATGCAGAATACGGTGCAGATGATCCAGGGCTTGATCGCGGCCAACAAGCCCTACGATCTCCAGCTTTATCCACGGAAGACTCACGGCATCGCGGGCAAGGCGGCACGTGTGCATCTGTTCCACCGCATTCAGGACCAGTTCGAGCAGTGGCTGATGAAGTAAGGAATGTGACGATCTGATGATGTGATGATCGGCTGATCTGAAATTACTCGCGGTTCTTATTTCAGGTCATCACATCATCACATCAATAGACCATCACATCACATGGTTCCTCGCCCGACGCGCAGCATCTATCTATGTCGGTAGTTAGGAGCAAGCTTTGCAGCGACTGAATTTTGGCAACTTCGAACTGACGGTCGTCTCGGACGGCAAGTATTGGCTGGATGGCGGCGCGATGTTCGGCGTGGTCCCCAAGGTGATGTGGGAGCGGAAGTTCGCGCCCGACGAGTTGAACCGCCTGCGCGTGGCGTGCAATTCTCTGCTGATCCGTTCGGACGAACGCACGGTGCTGGTTGAGACCGGCATCGGCAACAAGCTGACGGAGAAGTCGAAGAAGATCAACGAGAACGAAGAGCTTCTGCTGCATAGCCTCGCCGAAGCCGGAGTCGCGCCAGAGGACGTGGACATCGTCATTAACTCGCACCTGCATTTCGATCATTGCGGGTGGAACACGATGTTGAAGGACGGAAAAGTTGTCCCGACCTTCCCGCGCGCTAAGTACTACTTTCAGCGGGGCGAGTGGGAACACGGCCAGCGCCAACTGGAACGCGACCGCGTCAGCTACATGAGCGACAACTATAATCCGCTGCTTGCAAACGGCCAGGCCGAGTTGATCAGCGGCGACCGCGAGCTTGCGCCGGGAATTTCCGTCCGGCTCTTTCCCGGACACACGGCCAATATGCAGGCCATCATGATCGAGAGCGCAGGCAAGAAAGCCTGCTACATCAGCGACCTGATTCCCACCACGGCGCACCTCGACCTGACGTGGGTGATGGCCTACGACCTGTTCCCGCTGGACACCATCGAGAACCGCAAGCGCTTCTACGCCGAGGCCGTGCCGGAGAATTGGCTCGTCGTCTTTACACACGATCCGGCAACGCCGTGGGCCTATGTCGAGGATCGCGGAAACGGTCGGTATGCGGCGCGGCATGTGGATTCGGGAGAAGTCGTCGAGCCGATCTCGACGCAAACAGTGATGATTGGGTGACAAGCAGTGACGAGTTGGTGATTTAGTGAGTGACGAGTGAAAGGCGGAGCGATTTGTTCTAACAATCGTCACTCACGAAATCGCCAAATCGTCACTAACCTAGTGCGTGATCGCGATGCCCACCGGGGCGTTTCCTGCCGCAAAAGGTGAGCCGGGAACTGCCGTCAGCGTGCCCGTGGACGGGTCGATCTTGAAGGCCATCACGCTCCCCGACATGTCAGCCAGGTAGACGAACTGGCCCGAAGGATCGACGACGACCTGGTTGGGCGCGTGGTCCCCAACAGAAGAGGCGTTCTGGACGAAGGTCAGCGCTCCGGTCGCGTCGGGCCGGTAGAGCGACGTCGTGCCGCTGACTCCGTTGGCCGAGTAGAGCCACCGGCCATAGGGATCGAACGCCAGCGAGAAGGTGCCAACGCCGGAGGGGAAGCTGAGTACAGGTCCGGCGCTGAGGCTGCCCGTGTTGGGATCGATGTGGAACGCGGCGATGGATTCGACCGACGATCCGATGGTGCCGGCGTAGAGCATGTTGCCGTTGGGGCTGATGGCGAGGCAGTCGGGATTCGTGGCGGCCGGAACGCTGCCGATAGCGTTGAGGGCTCCGGTGGCCTGGTCGATGGCGAAGGCGACGATGCGATTGCCCTGATAGTCGGCCACGTAGGCGAAGCGTCCGGTGGGATCGACGGCGATTGCGAACGACCACCCTCCGGCAGCGAAGGGCGATCCTTGGATTTCCGTCAGAGCTCCGGTGGCGAAGTTGATCTTGTACGCCGAAACGTTCCCAGAGAATTTGTTGGCCGCATAAAGCCACTTGCCCGATGGATGGAGGGCCAGCGCTCCCGGTTGACTTCCGGCGGGATGAACGGCGAAAAGCCTGTGCAGGGCTCCGGTGGTCTGATCGACGGTATAAACCTGTATGGCATTGAGATAGCTGTCGGCGACGTAGATGAAGCGTCCGTCGGGACCGGCGGCGATGGCGGTGCTATTGGCTCCAGACGGGAAGGGCGACCCGGCGATCGGCTTGAGGGCTCCGGACGCGGGATCAACCGAATAGGCCGAAATTCCGCTTTTCTGATTGGCAACGTAGGCGAAGCGGGGCGGGCGCACCTCAACCGTGGCGGTGGTTCTAGACTCGTCAGCGCTCGTGGCCGACGCCGTGCGATTGGTGGCTCCGCAACCGGAGAGAGCAAAGGCGCAGAGCAGGAGTGCGAGGCCAAATGCGGCCATCCTGGATTGCCGACTTCTCGCCAAAAGAGCTCCGTTCGCCACAGTCTAAATAGGATAAATGTATTCGCAGCCGAGTGGAAGGCGGGAGTTGTGGGCCTGCCTCTGACGCCAGAAGACGATAACACGCGGCTGGTTGCAGAGTTTCGGAACTACTGTCCGATTGGAGCGGTGGCAGCGTTGGCGAGGGTAGGTTCGAAGAAGCCGTCGACGGCGTCGAGGATGGCCTGCTTGGTCCTGGATTCGTAAATGGCCTTGCGCAGGTGGGCGCCGTTGCGGACTCCGTGCGTGAACCATGATGCGAACTGCTTCATCTTGCCTTCGCCGCCCACGACCTGCTCGGCGATCAGCATTTCAAAGTACGTCCGGATCATGCGGTAGCGATCGGCTTCGGCGGGTTCGTCGTAGCGGCCGGACGCCGTGTACTGAGCGATCTGGCGGAAGATCCAGGGGTTGGAGGCGGCGGTGCGTCCGACCATGACGGCGTCGCAGCCGGTTTCAGCGACCATGCGGACGGCATCCTCGGGCGAGCGAATGTCGCCGTTACCGATGACGGGAATCTTGACCGCGTTTTTCACGGCGGCAATGTACTCCCAGCGGGCTTCGCCGGCATAACCCTGTTCGCGCGTGCGGGCATGGAGGGCGACGGCGTTGAGGCCGCAGTCCTCGGCCATGCGGGCGATGTCCTCGCAGACGACCTCTCGGTCGTTCCAGCCGAGGCGGAACTTTACCGTGAAGGGAAGCCGTGTGGCCGAGCGGATCGACTCGAAGATCTGGCGGATCAGGGGTAGATCGCGCAGCAGGCCCGAGCCTCCGTTGCACTTTGTGACCTTCTTTGCCGGACAGCCCAGGTTGAGGTCCACCAAATCGAAGCCAAGCTGCTCGATTTTGCGCGCGGCATCGCCGAGGACTTCCGGATTGCTCCCGAAAAGCTGCGCGCTGATGGGGTGTTCGTCTTCCGAGAAAAGCAGGTAGCGCTTGGCCTTGTCGTTCCAGGCGCGGAGCATGCCGTCGGCCGAGGTGAACTCGGTCATCAGCAGGCCGCAACCGCCCATCTCGCGAATAAAGCGGCGAAAGACCGTATCCGTAACGCCGGCCATGGGTGCCAGAACCGTCGCAGGCGCGATCCGGACTTTGCCAATGTGGAACTCGGCGGGAACGCGCACACCGTCAGGCATGACGGCGGGAGGGGCCGGATTTTCCCAGTACTTGCGCATAGGATCATTTTATCGAGGATTAACGATTCGTGCGGGCCTGGGCGCTACTTAGCGCGTACCATCACTTTCATTTCCCGCATCACTTACAACGGCCCTTATCCCAAAAGGGGACTACAAGGGATTACGAAAGGCAATTGTCGCGGTTAACCTTCAAGTTTGCCCGCGATTTTGTGGCACAATGTTCGGTTTATGAAGCCTTGCTGCGAGAAGCTATGTGCCAAGGCGGTGGCACAGGCGTGAGAAGGAGAGGGAATCAGTAGCAGATGAGAGCTGATCCACAGACCGAGAAGGAAGTTTTGGCGTCGGTACATGGCTTGATCGAAGCCGTCCGGAATAAGGATGTCAAGTCAATTCTGGGAAGGTTCGCTCAAGACGAGGACATTGTATTTGTTGGATCGGAAGCTGGAGCTTCCGCGAGAGGAATGAAGCAATTAAGGTCTTGCTTCGAGCAGCTTTTTGCCGGTCCCATTGGCTTCGATTTTCGTTGGGACGAGTGCGATGTCGGCGTGAACGGGGACGCAGCATGGCTGTTTCTCAACGGGCGTCTGCAAACCAGCAGCGTCGCAGGACGCCATGAGCATCCGTACCGGGTGACGGGGGTGCTGCGTCGAGTCGGGCCGGATTGGCTGTGGATACACGTCCACTGTTCGGAACCGGTGGCGTAACTGGAATGGCGAATTGCTGAAAACAGCACAAAAGCCTCCGGATACACGGAGGCCTTTGAATTTCAGGGGTGCTGAAAATTTGCCTAGTGCTACTTCTGCTCGCCCTTTGCGTACTTGCGGCGGAAGCGCTCGATGCGGCCCGCGCTGTCGAGAACCTTCGTTTTGCCGGTAAAGAACGGGTGGCAATTGGAGCAGATTTCGAGGCTGATATCGCCCTTGTGGGTGGACCGAGTTGTAAAGACGTTACCACAGGCGCACTTCACGCGCGTCTCATGGTAAGCCGGATGGATAGCTGCCTTCATCGCTGTTACGAACCTCTCCGTGGAAAAGATTAATTCTACAGGACAAAGCTGAACTAGGCAAATCGATGAGGCGGGTTTTGGGTGTTAGGTTTTAGGTCCTGGGTTGGATCCAATACCTAATGCCCATTTTCCAATACCTAACAAGGTACCTGCCGGGCAACGCGACCGTTCGCCGTTGTATACTTCACGTCTGTTCTAGAGTGCCCGCAGGGCGGCGTAGATATGTAGCCACGCGGCTTTTCATGCATCCAACTACGCTGGAGCCGTCGTCCAGTGGCAGGATTTGCATAACGGTGGCGGCAAGCCGTGAAAATGCGGATCATTGAAACGTTCATTGAATGAAGGAAACGGCGTTGAACTGTTCGCTTCTGGTGCGGACTGAGCGCGGACATGCACCGAGGAGGCTCTTGTTTTGGATCTAATACTTATACGCACTTTTTTTATCTTACTTGTTGGGGTGGCTTCCTACACGCTTCGCCCGTTCGGGTTGCATCCCTTGGCCGCCGGTGCTGCTGGCATCGTGATCGGCATCGGCGTAGTCATCTTCGAATGGAAGCTGAAACAGGTGAGCCTGAAGCGGCTGATCGGTGCCGCCATCGGCAGCGTTCTCGGCATCCTGGGCGCGTACCTGTTCAGCCTGGTCATTCAGAAAAGTATCCCGAATCCAGACACCAGTCATTTTTTGTCGCTGGTCGTCATGATGGTGATGGCCTACGTGGGACTCGTCGTTGGTTCGAACAAGGGCGACCTGCTGAATTTGTCGGCGCTGGGCGGGGTCTTTGGCGGTGAAAAGCAGGCGAAGAAAAGCTACAAGATCCTGGATACCAGCGTCATCATAGATGGCCGGATCGCCGACATTGCCGAAACGGGTTTTCTGGACGGAACGCTGGTGATCCCGAACTTTGTTCTGCGCGAATTGCAATTGGTGGCGGACTCGGCCGATTCCCTGAAACGAAACCGGGGACGGCGCGGACTGGACATCCTGCAGCGCGTGCAGAAGATCGCGACCTTGCAGGTGGTGATCGTGGACGATGATTTTCCGGCTGTCCGTGAAGTGGACCTGAAGCTGATCGAGCTGGCCAAGCTGCACGACGGAAAGATCATTACGAATGACTTCAACCTGAACAAGGTCGCGCAACTCCAGGGCGTGGACGTGCTGAACATCAACGAACTGGCCAACTCGCTGAAGCCGATCGTGTTGCCGGGCGAGATCATGAAGGTGTTCATCCTGAAGGAAGGCAAGGAGTACAACCAGGGCGTCGCCTACCTCGATGACGGCACTATGGTGGTGGTGGACAACGCGAGAAAAATGATCGGCAAGAACATCGAAATCGCGGTGACTTCGGTGCTGCAAACCACCGCCGGGAAGATGATCTTCGGCAAGTATGACGAGCGTGGCGTAGGCGCAAACCGCACCATGGGGCCGCTGCCGATGGAGCGCAAGGTGGCGCCGTCTGCGGGCTTGCCTGCACCTGCTGAGGTCACTACGGATATCAAGCCCGAATAATCAGGTTGTTCATAGAAATTGAGCCGCGGGGCCGACGTCCCGCGGCTTCTTCATGGCGGGCGGCCAAAGACCTCCGGCACGCTTCATCACGTCTGGTTGAAAGATCGAAAACGAGTACCGATTCGGACGTTCTGCCGTAAACGGGACGCCGGGGCAACAACAGATTTGATGTGAGTGTGCCCGGCCCGCTATACTCACTGTCCCGGTTTACTTTGTTATATTTCCGGGTCCAGGAAAATACATGAAAGTCATTGTCATTATTCCCGCCGCTGGGCTGGGTACGCGTATGGCGGGCGTTGCAAAGGACGCGGCGAAGCCCGCGCTGTCCAAACAATTCACGGAATTGGGCGGAGTGCCCATCATCATTCGCACGCTGCGCAATTTCGCGGCGCTGCCCGAAGTGGACGAGATCTACGTGGCGCTGCGCAAGAGCGAACAGGAGCAGTTTCGTCCGCGCCTTGAGCAGGAGAAGCTAGCCAAGCCGGTCCGGCTGGTTGACGGCGGAGAGCACCGGCAGGAATCGGTGGCGAACGCCCTCGACGCGGTGAATGCATCGCCAGACGATATTATTCTCGTGCATGACGCGGTGCGCCCGCTGGTGGAACGCGAGACCATCGTGAACGTCATCGCACAGGTGAAAAAGAGCGGCGCGGCGATTGCCGGCGTGCCCGCCGTGGACACCATCAAGCAGGTGGAGCGCACGGCCGAAGGCGCGGTGATCACGACCACCGTCCCGCGCGAAAGGGCCGTGCTGGCGCAGACGCCGCAGGGCTTCAAGTTCGCGTTGATCAAGAAGGCGTTCGACGAAGCGGTCACCGATGGCTTCGCCGGAACGGACGAAGCGTCGCTGGTGGAGCGCATGGGCGGCGAAGTCAGCGTAGTGATGGGCTCCCCGCGAAACCTGAAGATCACCACGCCCGGCGACCTGGAATTGGCGGAGTTCTATATTCGGAACAAGAAGAACTGAACCACGGATTCGCACGGATTTTAACGGATAATTCGGGGCAGAGAAATGACGGAGAAAATCTTGCCCCTGAAACATGAAGAATTAACCGCAAGAGTTCAGCAATCCGTTCCAATCCTTGCAAATCCGTGGTTGAAGTTCTGGCGACGAGAATTGGCGGAGTTCTATTTTTGGAACAAAAAGAACTAAACCACGGATTTGAACGGAGATTCACGGATAATTCGGGGCAGAGAAATGCTGGAGGAAATCTTGCCCCTCAAATACGAAGAACTAACCGCGAAGATTATCGGCATCTACTACGATGTTTACAACGAATTGGGACATGGGTTCGTTGAGTCTGTGTATCATCGGGCAATGCTGATTGCACTCGGGCAGGCCGGACTACGGGCCGAATCAGAAGTGGTATTGCCCGTAAGTTTTCGTGGAACGAGCGTCGGGGATTTTCGCGCTGACATCGTTGTGGAAGATCTGGTCCTGATCGAACTGAAGGCGGTTCAGGCACTCGACAAAGAGCACTTCGCCCAAGTGATGAATTATCTTAAGGCCACCTTGATAGAAATAGGATTCTTGATGAATTTTGGATCGCATCCCGCATTCAAGCGCATCATCTTTGACAATCCTTCAAAACAAATCCGTTTGAATCCGTTTGAATCCGTGGTTAGGGTTTGAGCATGAGAATAGGTCACGGTTTTGACTCGCATGAATTCGCTGCTGGCGTTCCGCTCAAAATCGGCGGTATGGCCATTGCCCACGACCGAGGTCTAGCGGGACATTCGGATGGCGACGTGTTGCTGCATGCGCTGACGGACGCTCTGCTGGGCGCGGTGGCGGCGGGCGATATTGGCGCGTATTTTCCGCCCAGCGATCCGAAGTGGAAGGGCGCCGACTCGGTAGTATTCGTGCGCGAGGCCATCAGTCATGTACGCAAGGCGGGGTTCGCGGTGGTGAACGTGGACTCCACGCTGATCCTGATGGCACCCAAGATCGGGCCTCACGCGGCGGCGATCAGGGCCCGCATGGCGGAGCTGCTGGGGATCGATCCATCATGCGTAAGCGTCAAGGCGAAAACTCCCGAGGGATTGAATCTGCCGAACACGGCGGCGGCGCATGTCGTCGTGCTGCTGGAACGGAACGACGACGACGAAGAGCGCGTGATGGAGGCCGCCGAGGCGCTGCCGCAACCGGAGGTGGACAGCGTCGTCGAGGAGGTGCTGGAGGGGGCCGTGGCGCTTCCGAAAACCAGGAAGTAACACGGATTAGGACGGATGGAAACGGATCAGAAAGAAAGTCAAAACCCATGGCCACGAAACAAAGAAAACTGCGAGATTTGATTTCTGTGGGTCCGGCAATTGCGGCGGATTTTGCACTGCTGGGAATTAACACTGTAGCCGAACTGGCGACCCATGAGCCGGAGGCGCTGTACCAGAAGCTCTGCCGCAAAACGGGTACTCGGCAGGATCCGTGCGTGCTCGATACGTTCCGTGCGGCAGTGGCGCAGGCGCGCGATCCGCTGCTACCGCTGGAAAAATGCAAGTGGTGGTATTGGAGTGGGGTCCGTAAGAAAGCTACGTAAGAAAGCTACGTAAGAAAGTTACGTAAGAAAGCTGCGTAAGAAAGCTGCGTAAGAAAGCTGCGTAAGAAAGCGCTGACGCAGGGCACTGCCGCGAATCGGACGTGACTGGGCGGCGGCCTAGTCCGCCAGGTCTTCGTCGAGAAAATACGTGAAGATAGCGCCGACCATGACCATATACAGCGTTACAAGTTGAACCGTAACCATTCCGGGATACCCATAAAGCAGGGATTAGGGGCCAGGGGACGAGAAAGTTTCTCTCTCTTGCTCTGTCCTTAACCCCTAGCCCCAAGGCCCTTGTCTTTCTACTCTGCCGCCACGGTCTCTTCGCCGGCGACAACTTCTTTCTCGACAATCGCCTTCACCTTGACGCTGACCTCGCGGTGCAAGCGAATCGAAACCGTGAACTCGCCCAGCGTCTTGATGGGCTGTTCCAATTCGATCTTGCGGCGATCGACCTCGTGACCCTGTTTCGCAAGCGCTTCCGCAAGCTCCGAGTTCGTCACCGAGCCGAACAACTGGTCGTGTTCTCCGGCGCGGCGCTGGAACTTCAGCGTGACGCCCTCGAACTGCTTCGCCAACGCCTCGGCATCGGTCTTCTCGCGCTGATGACGGCGCACGGCTGCCGCTTTCATCTGTTCGATGACTTTTTTGTTCGCGGCGCTGGCCTCAATCGCAAGCTTCTTCGGAAGCAGGTAGTTGCGCCCGTAGCCCTCGGCGACCTTCACCACCTCGCCCCGCGAGCCAAGATTGGACACATCTTCTTTCAGAATGACTTCCATGGATAACTCCTAACTAGTGGCTAGTGGTTAGTGGCGAGTGGCTAGTTAAAACCTCTGCCTCGCTCGTCATGGGGCTAACCATAAGCAAAAATTTTGTATGCCTAATCGGTGGTGAAACGTTAGTGGTGGAAACTTCGAAAGCCCCAGCGGATTTTCACGACTCGCCACTGGCCACTAACCACTCGCCACTTGTCTTTAGAACGGCAACAGCGCGATGTTGCGCGCCTGCTTGATCGCTTCCGACAGCCGCCGCTGGTGCGGGGTGCAGACGCCGGTCAGGCGCCGTGGAACGATCTTTCCGCTTTCCGCCACGAACCCTGAAAGCGTGCGTACGTCCTTGTAATTGACCGAATCGATCTTTTCGACGCAGAATTTGCAGACCTTCTTGCGGCGAAAGAACTTGCGGCCACCGCCTTCGCGGCCGCCACCGGGGCCACCACCAGGACGCGGTCCACCCGGACGTCCGCCACCGGGGCCACCCGAGCGCGGTCCGCCATAGCCGCCGGAACGCTGCTGTTGCGGTTGCCCTTCGCGGGCAACAGGTGCTGATTGCGGTTGCTGAGTAGTTTCGTCAGCCATGTATCTCCTCAATTCCTTATATCTCGCGGCTGTTCAGCCACGCAGATGACGGGCAAGTCGCCCGCTTGACCGCCGCCTGAGCGGCGCGTACTAAAGCCTATGCGGTTGGAGGCGCGGTTTCCACGTCCACGACCGGAGCCTGTGCTTGCGCTTGCGCAGCGGCGGCTGCCGCCTGCGTGCCGCGACCGCGCTGCCTAGAGTCGCGGATCTTCTTGATCTTGTCGATCCGCTTCTGCTCTTCGTCAACCCGGACGGTGATGAACTTGATCACCGGTTCCGCCACTCGCAGACGACGCTCGACCTCGGCAATAAACTTGCCCTCGCCTTCGACCGTGAACAGGATGTACATCCCGTCGTTGAACTTGCGCACGGTGTACGCCAGACGGCGTTTGCCCATCCGCTCGATATTCTTCACCACGCCCCCGGCGGTCGTAATGTTGCCCTCCAGGTTCGAGATCAGCTTGTCCAATTCCTCGTCCACCACATCGGGCCGGACGATGAACATCACTTCATAAGTACGCATTTGTTTCTCTCCCGCGCCCTGCGACCCTCTGCCGCCGCGCGATTTTCAACTGGCCGGGTCTGCCATCGTCGGACGTTGGTTCCCGTCCGCGCTACTCTGAACCCTCTAAATACAGGTTTCAAAGTTTCCAGTTTCGAGTTTCAAGTTAGAAACTCGAAACCGTCTCGAAACTCCGAAACTTGAAACTTGAAACTTTGAAACTTGAAACTCTTATTCCTGCTTGCGGTTGAACTTATTCATCGCCGCATTCGGCCCTTCGGTTAAAACCGTTTCCACTGCTCCGGCCGCGGCATCCAGCACTTCGTCCACGACCGCGTGCTGCGATTTCTTGAACGGCGAAAGCACGTACTGCGCGCCATCACCTATCGGACGCTCCGGCGAAATTCCCAGGCGTATTCGCATGAACTCCTGCGTCTTAAGCGCCCCAATGATGGACTCCATCCCGTGGTGCCCGCCCGCGCTGCCCTTTGTCCGAACCCGCAACGTCCCGAACGGCAGATCCAGATCGTCGTAAATCACGACCAGATCTTTTGCCGGATCGACCTCGTACTCGCCTACCAGCTCGCCTACCGACAAGCCGCTCAGGTTCATGTACGTTTCCGGCTTCGCCAGCAGAACTTCGTTGCCGCCGATTACCGCCTTGCCCGTGATTGCCCGGCAGCGGCGATTGCTGATCCGCGCTCCGTGCCGTTCGGCAATGCGATCCACGGCAAGAAAACCGAAATTATGCAGCGTGAACTGGTACTCGATGCCCGGATTCCCAAGTCCCACAATGAGCTTCAAAATCAGTACTCAGTGCTCAGTACTCAGTACCCAGTCTCGCCGTAAAACTGAGTACTGAGTACCGAGTACTGAGTACTCGTTCTTACTTCTTTTCTTTCTTCTCGCCAGCGCCAGCCTTCTTGTCGGCTTCGGCGCCTTCGGTCTCCTGCTTGCCCTTCTTGATTACTTCGGGCTCGGCACCGCCTGCGGCGGCTTCGGCAGCGGCGGCTTCGGGCGCGGCCTCGACGACTTCCTTGATGTGAACGACGTGTGCCACGGGGCTCTCTTCGTCGGTCAGGAAGTGCAGCTTGCCGCCGTGCGGGAGGTCTTTCACGCGCAGCACCTGGCCGTGCATAAGTCCGCTGACGTCCACTTCGATCGCGTTCGGAATATCGGCCGGCAAGCACTCCAGTTCGATTTCGCGGAGCACCTGCTCCAGGATGCCGCCCTCGGTCTTCACGCCGATCGGATCGCCGGTGGTGATGATGCGGACCTTCACCGTCAGTTTCTTGTCCATCGCGATGCGCTTGACGTCAACGTGCAACATCGCGCCCTTGATGGGCTCGTTCTGCCAGTCCACGATCATGCCCATTGCTTTTTCGCCGTCCAACTCCAATTCAAAGATGGTGTTGTGGCCGGCGGCCGAGCGCAGAATCTGTTTGACCTGCTTCGGATCCAGGCTGATGGACACCGGCTCTTTGCCGGCGCCATAAACCGTGGCCGGCACTAATCC
This sequence comes from uncultured Acidobacteriota bacterium, assembly GCA_963777415.1. Taxonomy (GTDB): domain Bacteria; phylum Acidobacteriota; class Terriglobia; order Terriglobales; family Acidobacteriaceae; genus JAEZPW01. Next base: position 293,172 of record CAVZQL010000001.1, on the reverse strand, counting down.
GCCTTTGCGTACGCGGCGCGCCATGTTCTTGGTTCCCGCCTGTCGCGGCTCGCCCTTTACCGTGATGCTTCCAGTTGCTGCTGTCGCCATAACTTGTCAATCCCTTCGCTAGATGAACAACTTGCTGACCGAAGTCTCTTCGTGTATGGACTGAATCGCACGCGCGACCAACCCTGCCACGGTCAGCACCTTGATTTTTGGTTCCTGCTTTGCCGCTTCCGAAAGCGGAATCGTGTTTGTCACCACGACCTGCTTCAGCTGCGAGCTGGAAATTCTCTCGATGGCCGGCCCGGAGAGCACCGCATGCGACGCGCACGCATACACTTCCTTGGCTCCATTCTTGGTCAGCGCTTCCGCCGTTTTCACCAGCGTTCCCGCCGTATCGATAATGTCGTCCAAAATGACGCAGGTGCGGTTCTTCACGTCGCCGATCACGTGCATCACTTCGGTCACATCCATTTCCACACGCCGTTTGTCGACGATTGCGAGCGCCGAATCCATCTTCTTGGCAAAAAATCGCGCTCGCTCCACGCCACCCGCGTCGGGTGAAACGACGGTTAAATCCGGCAATTCGAGCTTTCTGAAATAATCCACCAGCACCGGCGACGCGAACAGATGGTCCACCGGGATGTTGAAGAAGCCCTGAATCTGCGGCGCATGTAAATCAATGACCAGGCAGCGGTTCGCGCCAGCCGCCGTCAGGATGTCTGCCATCACCTTGGCCGATACCGGAACGCGGGGCCTGTCTTTGCGGTCCTGCCGCGCATAGCCGAAATACGGGATCACCGGCGTGATGCGCCGCGCCGACGCGCGTTTCAGGGCGTCGATCATCAGCAGCAACTCCACCACGTGCTGGTCCGTCGGATAGCACGTCGGCTGTACCACGAACACGTCCCCGCCGCGCACGTTCTCGAGAATCTGGACGTAAACTTCTCCATCCAGGAACCGCGTGACGTTGGCTTGTCCGCGCGGCATCCCCAGGAAAGCGCAAATCTCATCCGCAAGCGCCAGATTAGCGGTTCCGGAAAAGATCTTGAACTTTTCGTCGGTACGAGCTTTCTGTGGTTTCTTGTCGCCCGGCTTCGACTGCGAATCGTCCTTTTTTTCAGTCATAGCCATTCCGACTCCGGTGGCAGTTTCTCCAACTGGATTCGTCATAGTTGATCTCGATTCGTCCGTTCCGCTCATTTTCTCAAGACAGCTTTTCAAGACAGTTTCAGAGTTTCGAGTTTCTAGTTTCGAGTTTTCATTCTGGCGAAACTCGAAAACCTGAAACTCGAAACTGGTTTTTCTGGCTGGGCGGCCAGGATTCGAACCTGGACAAAGTGCTCCAAAGGCACTTGACCTACCATTAGTCGACCGCCCAGTAACCCATTGACTCACTGAATCAGTGATTCACTGAATCAATCAAGAATGCTTTCCCAATACCGCTCGCGACTTAAAGTCTTCGTCGCAAGCGCGGCCACGCCGCTATCGCTGATCCGTGCCGCGGCCTGACTCGCTTGTTCCGCAGACTCGAACAGCCCGTAAAGCGTGGAGCCGGACCCTGACAGCGAGGCATAAGACGAGCCTTCGCGCTCTAATGCACGCTTCAACTCTCGTAGTTCTGGGTGCTTGGGAAAGACAACGCGTTCGAAGTCGTTTTCTATCCCGGCACGGACGAGGCTGAGAAGCGGTGTCTCAACCCGGCCCCCGTCTTTCGTGACGGGAACACCGGCTGCGGCTTGCCCCGGGAACCCTCTTCCAAATGTCCGGGGCAGACTGCCAGCCAACCACAAATATGCAGTTCGGCTGAACGTAGCAATTCTATCGGATGGCTTCTCTGCCGTCAAACACCTTCCGTCCGCTCCGCCCCCTCCACCCGAATCGCTGCCGCGCGCCGCGTCATTTCCGAAACGTCCGTCCCAATCCTTGAACGCCTCTGGCGTGGACACTCCCACGGCCGGTGTCACCACCACGCAGTCCATCTCCGGCAAATCCTGGAGCGGCCATACCAACTCACCGCGGCCCGTTCCCAGCACAGTTCCGGCCACCAGGAACAGATTCAGGTCGCTGCCCACCTCGGAAGCGATTCGCTGCCGCTCTTCCGGCGGCAACTCCTGCTTCAGCGCGCGCTCCAGCCCGAACATCGTTGCCACTGCATTCGACGAAGCCGCCCCCAGTCCACCCTGCACCGGCAGTTGTTTCTCGATCGTGATCACGACTTTGCCGCGCTGCTTCAGCGATTTCATCACCCGTTCGGCAATCCGCCAACAGGTGTTGGTTTCGTCCCGCGGCACGCGCGCGTCCTTGCACCGGATCTCGATTCCCGCTCCGCGCGTCACGTCCACGCGGACAGTGTCGTGGATCGCGAGCGTCTGGTAAACCGTGCACAGGTCGTGGAAGCCATCCGGCCTCGCCGTCCCGATAGACAACCCAATGTTGATTTTCGCGTAGGACCGCACTGAAATAGGCATGGAACCTGAATTGTAAATGACTCGAAAGGGAAGTGGTCAGTGGCGAGTGGCTGTAGCGACGGCGTCCCGCCGGCTGTCGTGGCGGCATCTTGCCGCCACCTCTTAGTTCGCCGATCCACCAACATGTACCGGCCATCAACAATTCTTAAGGTTCTCACTAACCACTCGCCATTCTCATGCGTTCAGCTTGGTAACTTGCCCTGTGACGTAAGGTCCCGACACTAATGGACCTAACCCATTCATCCGATTTCTTGCATACTATGGACCCGCTAGACTTCTTCTCTTGGATTGCATTATTTGCGATTCACCGGCTTGCAATTTATTGGAGGCACCTCGTGCTGGTTCGACGCAAAATAGAACGCAAGGTCATCAAAGCTGTTGCTGCCGGCGCGCTCGTGTGGATCGTTGCGTCCGTGGCAGACGTTGCACTCATACCGATCGACCACTCCCTGATCCCCCGGTTCGCCATTGCCAATCTTGTGGGCGCCCTGGTCGCCGTCATCGTTAGCCTGGCATTTCAGCTCAAGCACGAAGAAGTTCATTTTCAGGTCGCCATGGAACGTGCCGCGATCGTGGCGGAGTTGAATCACCACATTCGCAACGCAATCTTCCCGATGCACCTCACCTTGCAGACTCTCGGCAACGCCGACGCCAAGAAGATTTCCGAGGAAGCTGTCGAACGGGTCAATATCGCCTTGAAGGACGCCAACACCGACGCTTTGTCCGGCCGGGTTGATTACAGCGCGGAATCCACCACCGGACAGGAGTAGCATTGTGGCAATCGATATGTACAAGGCATTAATCGTTGATGATGATCAGGCGGTTCTCAAGACTCTCAAGTTACTGTTCGAGGCCCGCGACTTCGACGTATCCACCGAACCCTCTGCCAGCGATGCCATTTCAGCACTCGCCACTGCCGCTTTCGATCTCGTCGTCACCGACATGCGGATGGAGACTGAGACTGCCGGCTTCGATGTCGTCCGCAGTGCCAAAGATCAGCCCAACAAGCCCGTCATCGTGATCCTCTCGGCGTACCCTATTCCGGCGCCCGAATGGCGCAACGCCGGTGCCGATGCCATGTTCATAAAAGGGGGCGGAGCCTTCAGCATGATCGACGACATCGAACGTATCCTCGCCTCCCACGCCCGCGAGCACTGCCCCGCAAGCTGAGCGCTCGAAGAAGTGACGATTTGGTGATTTGGCGAGCGACGAGTTCAACAATCGTCACTCACCAAATCACTAACCCGTCACTCTCCTTCCCGCCTCTATAATCTCCCTATGAAGAAGCTGGTTCACGCCGCCTGCCCACACGATTGTCCCGACGCCTGCGGGGTCCTTATCACGGTGGAAAATGGCCGCGCCACAAAGATCGAAGGTGATCCAGCCCACCCCGTCACCCGCGGATTCCTCTGCGCCAAAGTCGCGAAATACCTGGACCGCGTTTACTCCACGCAGCGCCTTCTCTATCCCATGAAGCGGGTAGGGAAGAAGGGACCTTCCGGCGTCGATCCCGCCGCCACCTTTGTCCGCATTTCCTGGGACGAGGCCCTCGACACCATCGCCTCACGTTTCAAACAGATTGGTGACGAGTTCGGCCCCGAAGCCATCCTCCCCTACTCCTACGGAGGCACGCTCGGCGCACTCAACGGCGCGTCCATGGACCGGCGCTTCTTTTATCGCCTCGGAGCCTCGCAACTCGCGCGTACAATCTGCGCCGAGGCTGGCAGCGAGGGATTCAAGTCTGTCCTCGGCGTCAAGTACGGCACCGAACCCGAGCAGTTCCGCCACGCGCGCACGATCATTGCCTGGGGCGCCAACATTCACGGCAACAACGCGCACCTCTGGCCGTTCATTGAGGAAGCCCGCCGCAGCGGGGCCCGCCTCATCGTCATCGACCCGTACCGCACACGCACTGCCGCCTGTGCCGACTGGTATCTCCCCATCAATCCCGGCACCGATGTCGCTCTCGCCCTCGCCATGATGCACGTCATCATCAGCGAGAATCTCCACGACCCCAGCTACATCGCGCAGCACACGGTCGGCTTCGCGGAGCTGCAAAAAAAGGTCGAAGAGTACACGCCCGAGTGCGTCTCCCACTGGACCGGCCTTTCCCCCGACGACATCCGCAAACTCGCTCGCGAGTACGCGACCTCGCGCCCCGCCGTCATTCGCGTGAACTACGGCGTCCAGCGCTGCGACAACGGAGGCATGGCCACACGCGCCATCGCCATGCTGCCCTGCATCACCGGGTCATGGAAAGAGGTCGGCGGCGGACTGCAACTCTCTACCTCGGGCGCTTTCGCCCTCGACCGGCAGGCCCTCGAACGTCCCGACCTGATGCGCGAATCTCCGCTTCACCGTCCCGCCCGCATCGTCAACATGTCCGAACTGGGCAAAGTTCTCACCACGCCGCTTGATTTGACCAAAGACGCCCCGCCGATCAAGGCGCTGTTTGTTTACAACTCCAATCCGGCCGCCATCGCGCCCAATCACAACGCAGTGATTCGCGGACTCATGCGCGGCGACCTCTTCACCGTCGTCCACGAACAGTTCCTTACCGACACCTGCGATTACGCCGACATCGTGCTGCCGGCCACCACGTTTTTCGAGCACAAGGACCTTCAGCCCTCCTACGGCCACTACTATCTCCAGATCTCTCACGCGGCCATTGATCCCCTGGGCGAGTGTGTATCCAATGTCGAACTGTTCCGCCGCCTGGCCGCACGCATGGGATTCGACGAACCATCGTTCCACGACACATCTTTTCGCGACACGGCGGACGACATGATCGACGCCGCGCTCGCCTCGGGACACGACTTCCTGAAGGGTATTGACCGTGATCGCCTCGAACGCGAGGGCCATGTGCGGCTCAATTTCGGAGCGGACTCTCCCGATAGACCTTTCCTCCCCTTTGCCAATGGAGGATTTGCAACGCCCAGCGGCAAGGCCGAGCTTTACAGCGAAAGCCTGGCTGCCCTCGGACTCGATCCGGTCGCATGCTTCACCCCGCCGATCGAGTCGCGGCACAACGGCCAATCGGGCAAGTACCCGCTCGAACTTCTGGCGCGCAAAGCCGACAACTTTCTCAACTCGACGTTCGCCAATCTCTCCTTTCCGCAGCGTCTCGAATCTCCAGACACTCTGGAAATCAATTTTGCTGACGCAAAAACGCGCGGAATTCGCAACGGAGACTCTGTTCGCGTGTTTAATGACCGAGGAGAACTTTGGCTCAAAGCTGTGGTTGACCAAGCCGCAAAGGGCGGCGGTAACGCGTGCTCAAAAGTGCAACCCGGCACCGTTGCCGCAACCCTAAATTGGGCGAAGCTGTCTCGCGACGGACGGAACGTCAATGTCCTGACCTCCGATCGGCTCACCGATCTGGGAGGCGGGCCCACGTTCTATTCCGTTCTGGTAGAGGTAGAGCCTGTTCTGAGAACTGAGTACTAGGTACTGTTTTTCAGTGCTGGTCTTGTATAATGACAAATTCCGCCACTTTGGATCGTGTAGAGGTCTCACATTCTTACTTTTCGACCGAGCACTGTTGTTTCACCGAGTGAGCCGTCGTCGCTGATTGAGGCGGGAACGGCTGTCATGAATGCGTCCGAAGAGCACCGCATGAGCACCCCCACGCCCACGAACCGGCCTATGCCTCTGCTTGCCTTAATGCTGGCTGCTGTTGTCGCTCTTTCCGGCGTGGCCTTCGCTCAAGAACAGGCGCCAGCCGCCGCTGCCGGGCAGTCCGAGGCTCAGACTCAAAACCTGATCAGCAACATTCACATCCATGGCAATCGCCGCATCCCATCGGAAACAATCAGGGGGCGCATCTTTACCAAGCCTGGCGACGTTTACGACGCCAGCGCGGTGGAACGCGACTTCATGTCGCTGTGGAATACCGGGTATTTCGAGGACCTCCGCATTGAGCGCGTTCCGACCAGCAAGGGTTGGGACCTCGAAATTTACGTGAAGGAAAAGCCCACGATTCGCGAGATCAAGTACGAAGGTTTGTCTTCGGTTTCGCAATCCGACGTCCTTGACCGTTTCAAGGAGCGCAAGGTATCGCTCACGCAGGAATCGCAATACGATCCCACTCGCGTCAAGAAAGCCGAGACCGTCCTCAAGGAAATGCTCGCCGAGCACGGACGCCAGTTCGCGACCATCCGCACCGAGGTTCGCCAGATTCCGCCGGCATCGGTTGGCGTCACCTTCAATATCAAGGAAGGCCCCAAGGTCAAGGTCGGCAATATTACCTTCGTGGGCAATAAGAACGTGAATAAGCACTACCTGCAGAGTGCGATGAAGAACTTGAAGCCGATCGGTATTCCGCACTCTATTTTCCTGGAAAGTCTCTTCGCGCGCACCTACGACGCGACCAAGCTTCAGGAAGACGCCGAACGCGTCCGCTACGCCTACCAGCAGAAGGGTTATTTCAAGGCCGTTGTCGAGGACCCGGAAACAAAGCTGCGCGATTACAAGCCTTCCACGATTCACATCCCTGGCATACAGAAGCCGGGCAAGGTGGTCGACATAAAGATGCCCGTCGAGGAAGGCGACCAGTACACGCTGAAAGAGATCAAGTTCACCGGCAACAAGGCCATTCCTAATGCCAGGTTCCTCCGCTCCCTCTTCCAGATGAAAGACGGCGACATCTTTAACGCCGAGCTGGTCAAGAAGGGCTTGGACAATATGCACAAGGCGTACGGCGAACTCGGATATATCAATTTCACGCCTGTGCCCGATACTCAGATCGACGACGAAAAGAAGCAGATCACGCTCACCATCGACGTTGACGAGGGCAAGCAATATTCCGTACGTCGCATCGAGTTCGTCGGCAATACCACCACGCGCGACAAAGTCATCCGCCGCGAACTGGCGCTCGAAGAAGGCAGCCTTTATAACACCCGCTTGTGGGAACTCAGCCTCCTCCGCTTGAATCAGCTCGGATATTTCGAGCCGCTCAAGGCCGAGGGCCCCGACGCCCAGCAAACAACCGATATCAAGCAGAACAATCAGGATGGCACCGTCGACATCACCCTGAAGGTCAAGGAGAAGGGTAAGAACTCCATCGGCCTCACCGGCGGCGTCAGTGGTCTCTCGGGTTCCTTTGTAGGCTTCAATTACGAGACCAACAACTTCCTCGGACTTGGAGAAACTCTGCGCGTACAGGCCGACATCGGTACGCAGCAACGCGACATCAGCTTCGGTTTTACCGAGCCGTACACGTTTGACCGGCCTCTGCAACTGGGATTCAACATATTCACCTCGCGCTACAACTTCGACCAGCTCAAGCAGACTTCGATTGCCTCCGGTTCGCAGATCAATCTGCCTGAGAGCGTTCTCCAGACGTTGCAGAACTTCTCCCAGTCGCGCACTGGATTCAGCCTTACTTCCAGCTATCCTCTGCACCGTTCCTTCAAGCGCGTCGGCCTCACCTATTCGCTGGACAGATCGACCATCAAGACCTTCAGCGTGGCCTCGCAGCAGTATTTCGAGTTCCTTGCTTTCCGCGGCGTCTCCGGCCCCAACGCGCTGGAGGGAATCGTCACCAGCAAGATCACTCCCAGCTTCTCGGTCAACACCATCAACAACCCTCAGCACCCGTCGCACGGCTACAGCTTTTTCGCTGGTGGCGATATCGCGGGCCTTGGCGGCAGCGTAAAATCGATTCGTCCTGTCGCCGAATACAAGACCTTCATGCCCATGAAGATCTTCCGCCCCCGTCGTGACGGCCACCAGGTTCTCGGCATCCGCTTGCAGGGGTCGTTCCTCAGCGGCTACGGCGGCGTTGTTGCGCCGCCTACCGATCGCTTCTACCTCGGTGGAGACACCGATATCCGCGGCTTCGACACGCGCTCCATAACTCCGTACGCTTTCATCGCGACTACCGTGAACACCCCGCTGGTTAGCTCGGATGGACGTACGGTTCCGGTAAATCCCAATAACCTGCGGGCGGGCAATGTCGCCGTTCCATTGGTTGTGCCGCAAATCGTCTTTACCGGCGGCGACACCAGCCTCATCAGCAACATCGAGTACCGCATTCCGATCGCCGGACCCGTTACCCTCGCCATCTTTGACGATTTCGGCATCAACGCCGCCGCGCGCCAGTCCCAACTGCGCCTGAGCACATCCCAGGTTGACACCATCAATGGCCACAACTTCGGCTGCGGGGTGCTGGATCCAACCCAACCGTTCGGATGTCTTAGCACCTTTCCTGGTAACGTATCAGCGGAACTGATTCCCATCCCCAACACTAACTGGACTCCACGCATGTCCACTGGTGTCGAACTTCAGGTCATCATGCCCGTGGTCAACGCACCCTTCCGCATCTACTACGCCTACAATCCGCTGCGCCTGGATACCATCGCCACCGCACCGCTTCAAGTGACGCGCGGCATGTTCCCGGCGGGAAGTGCAGGCGATTTCACTTTTGCCAACGCTCAGGCGACCTACGGATCGGGCTTCGTGCTGCGCGAACCGCGCAAGACCTTCCGGTTCACGGTCAGCACAACCTTCTAGCAGTTGTGAGAGTGACGAGTTGATGATTTGTGCGATTGACGAATGTTTGAACTCGTCACTCACCAAATCACCAACTTGTCACTTTTTTCTTCACGCTCGCCACAACTCCAGTCGTTTTTTCTGCAACTTACATTCGCTAGGCGCATCTCGTTTATTTGACGATGCCCTATGCCGCTCCCTATAATGGCAACATCTGCAACCCTGAATTTTTCAGAAACTGAGTACCTTGCATCGTGAGCCTCAGGCAGATAGCGCGTTCCCTACGGATAATTCAGGAGTCCCGAACGGATCTCCAAGGAGTTCAATCGCACCAATGAAAAAGTTCGCAAGCCTGTTGGCCCTAACTGTTCTCGCCTCCGCCGCCTTTGCACAAACGGCCGCTGCCCCTGCCGCCACCGCGCCAGCCGGCCCCGCCAAGATCGCAATCATCGATATTCAAAAGGCGATTGTCGCCACCAATGAGGGACGCCGCGACCTCGAGGCTCTCCAGAAGAAATTCGAGCCCAAGCAGGCTGAACTGCAGAACCTCAACAAAGAAGTATCGGACATGCAGAATCAGCTCAAGACCCAGGGCGACAAGCTGAACGACGATGCCCGCAACAATCTGAGCAACCAGCTTGCTTCCAAGCAGAAGACCCTTCAGCGCAACTTCGAGGATGCCCAGGCCGATTTCCAGGGCCAGCAGAACGAGGTCGTCAATCGCGTCGGACAGAAACTGATGGAGTCCCTCGACAAATACGCGAAAGCCAATGGCTTCACCGTGGTCCTTGACGTCTCGGCCCAGTCGAGCCCGGTGCTCTGGGCCAATCCCTCGACCGATATCACGGCCGCTATTGTGGACCAGTACAACGCGTCGTCCGGCGTAGCTGCCCCGGCCGGCCCCACGCCCACGAAGGCTCCCGCTGCCACGCCCAAGGCCGCACCCTTAACCAAGAAGCCGTAATTCGAGTTTCAAGTTTCGAGTTTCAAGTTTCTGAATCGAGCCAATGCAAAATGCCCTCGGCAACAACCGAGGGCGTTTTGCTGTGCCGCCGACTTTCCACCACTTCCAGCCTTCCACCACCGCCCACACGCTTGTCATCCCGAGGCGCAGCCGAGCGACCCTATCGCGCCCACGATGCCACTCTTCCCCTCACCCAAGTTGCCACCTTTGGATTCTCCCAGCATCAGCCAATTCGCCTGAGGGCTCTGGGTCGTTGGCAGGTTGGGGAACTCAAAACAAAAGCCCCACTCCTTCGCACCGCGAAAAAGTGGAGCTTTCTAATCTGGAAACTCGAAACTTTGAAACTCGAAACTAATCCTGCTTTTCTTCCTGCGCCGGGTTGCTGACGGCGACGGTCATGTTGGGATCGCCGACCTTGAAGCGCGCGAAGCGCTTGACGCTGATGTTTTCGCCGAGCTTGCCGACCTTCTGCGCGATCAGTTGTGCGATCGTCACCGAGTTCTCCTTGATGAAGGGCTGCTCGTACAGGCACACTTCCTCGTAGAACTTGCCCATCTTGCCTTCGACGATCTTTTCGATCACCGGAGCCGGCTTGCCGGTTGCCGCCGCCTGTGCGCGATAGATGTCCTTCTCGCGCTCGAAGTCGGCAGCCGTGACGTCTTCCTTGCGGATGTACTTCGGATCGACGGCGGCAATGTGCATCGCGATGTCGTGGACCAGTTCCTTGAAGTCTTCCGTGCGGGCAACGAAATCGCTCTCGCAGTTGACCTCGACCATCACGCCGATCTTGCCTCCGGCATGGATGTAGCTGGTCACCGACCCTTCTTTGGTCGCGCGCGCAGACTTCTTCTCGGCCACGGCCACGCCGCGCTTGCGCAGATTAACGATCGCCTGCTCGAGGTTGCCGCCCGCTTCCGTCAGGGCCTTCTTGCAGTCCATCATGGGGGCGCCGGTCTTGTCGCGAAGCTCTTTCACCGCGGCCGCGGAGATATTGGGAGTAGTAGTGCTCATGTCAGAACCCTCTCGGATAATTTGGCAATCGCCTTCGTGACCTTCCGGCAGAATGCACCTTTCTGTTTTGGTGCAGTGATCCCGCGGGTCCGGCGTTGCTGCCGCTACGATCAAATTTAGAACCTTACACAATAATGCCCGCGCCATCTCACAGCGCGCGGGCGTTATATATCTGAACAGTCCCGATCCGGCATCTCGAAACTTCCGAAACTCGAAACCTGAAACTCGAAACCCTGCCTTTAGAACCCGTGCTGCGCCTGGGCCTCTTCTTCGTCACCGGGTTCTTCCGCGGCAACCGGAGCCTTGCGCACGGCAACGCCGAGCACTTCTTCCATGCTCACGACTTCGCCGTCATCGCCGCTCGCCGAGATGCCGCCTTCGACCACCGGCGCTTCAACTTGTTCCTCTTCGGCTGGCAACTGGATCTCGCCTGCCGCCGCCGATCCTTCGATCACGCTGTCGGAGATCTTGGACGCGAACAGGCGGATCGCCCGCAGTGCGTCATCGTTGCCGGGGATCACGTAATCAACCTCGCTCGGGTCGCAGTTCGTGTCCACCACGGCCACCACGGGGATACCCAGTTTGCGTGCTTCCCGCACCGCGATCTGCTCCTTGTTCGAGTCAATAACGAACAGCGCATCGGGGAGACGGGTCAAATTCTTAATGCCGGCCAGGTTGGTCTGAAGGTGCTTGCGTTCGCGCTCCAGCTTGATCACTTCCTTTTTGGGAAGCAACTCGTAACGGCCATCCGTGGCCATTTCGTCGATTTCCTTCAGGCGCTTCACCGATTTCTGAACCGTAACCCAGTTGGTGAGCAGCCCGCCCAGCCAGCGCGCGTTGATGTAGCTCATTCCGCAGCGCTGCGCTTCTTCGGCAACGGCGTCCTGCGCCTGCCGCTTGGTTCCCACGAACATGACGGTCTTGCGGTCGGCTGCGAGGTCCGTCACGTATTTCGACGCTTCCTTGAACATCTTCAGCGTCTTCTGCAGATCGATGATGTAAATTCCGTTACGTTCGCCAAAGATGTATTCCTTCATCTTGGGATTCCAGCGTTTCGTCTGATGCCCGAAGTGAACGCCAGCTTCGAGCAATTCCTTCATCGTGATGTTTGCCACGCAACCTCCTTATTGGATTGCATCCTCCGCGTGCCTGAGGTGCCCCATGTTCTCCCGAGCCGCGAAACGGGGAGGGATAACGTGGGTACTACCTTAAACCGCTCGGGATTACATTCCCGTACCCGCTTTCTTCCGCCGTTGCAAGCGGTGCGGGAAGAATTAGGCCCCGATTCCTCTTACCAGCTTCTGCGTCCCTCGGGACCAGTGGGACGAGAAACCAAAAACAATAGTTTCAAAGTTTCGAGTTTCAAGTTTCGAGCAACTGCGCCGCGAAACTTGAAACCCGAAACTCGAAACTGTTCTCTAGCGTTTGCTGAACTGGAACCGCTTGCGAGCGCCCTTCTGACCGTACTTCTTGCGCTCTTTCATACGCGCGTCGCGGGTCAGGAAGCCTTCGCTCTTCACCTTCGAGCGCAGCTCGGGGTTGAACTCCAGCAGCGCGCGGGCAATGCCCATCTTCACCGCGCCGGCCTGGCCATTCACGCCTCCACCGCTGCAATTCGCGATGATGTCGAACGTGCCGGCGGTCTCGGTGACGACCAACGGCGACTTCGCGTCAATGCGCTGCGCGTCGGTCACGAAATACAGATCGAACGCTTTGCCGTTTATCTTGATCGCGCCCGTGCCCGGACGCATAAATACGCGGGCGACCGAAGACTTGCGGCGCCCCGTTCCGTAATACTGAACCAGATCAGCCATTTGTTTGCTCTTAACTCTTCACTGCGCCGGCTTCGAGCCAGCAGCAGATTTTTGATTTCTTGAATGATTCACTGAATCACTGATTCACTGAATCAATATCATCCTCTACTACGCGCTCGCCAGTACTTCCGGCTTCTGCGCCTGATGCTGATGCTTGTCGTCGCGATAGACCTTCAGCTTGCTGGCCATGGCGCGGCCCATCTTGCTCTTGGGCAACATGCCTTTGATCGCGTCTTCCAGAATCAGTTCGGGCTTGCGGGCCAGTCGCTTGGTGAATTCCTCTTCGCGCAGACCACCCGGAAATCCCGTATAGCGGCGATACATCTTGGCATCGGCTTTCAGGCCGGTGAGTTTCACCTTTGCGGCATTGATGACGATCACGTGATCGCCGGTGTCGATAAACGGGGTATAGCGCGGGCTGTTCTTACCCGAAAGAATCCGGGCACAACGTGTCGCCAGCCGTCCGAGCGTCTGCCCGGATGCATCCACGACGTACCATTTACGCGCAATTTCCCCCTCTTTGGGGAAATACGTTGACATCACTAGTCTCCCAACATTGAAAAAACAAAGAACCGCTGAACCAACCCAGCGCGATTCGCGCAAGACTTCCCAGGCGGGCAACTGCACAGTCAGCGAAAGGATTGATTGTAGGCCACAACTCCACAGGATGTCAACGCATCCTGTCGGCCCATCCGTCAGTTACCTCCATCAGCATAGCACGCCAGCGTTCCTAACCTGCGGTCATCCGGAGAAGTTCCGGGCTGTACGTCGTCACAATCACCCGTTAAAAGACCCGACGCTTCGGCCCTACCCCCATCGTGGAAAAATCGTAAGTGTTGCAAATACAAGACTTATCGTTTCAGCTTAAGGCAGCTTAATACAAGTGACTGATAATAAGCCAATTAGGCCCATCAGATTACCATGGTAACCTGCCCTCAAACATCTACTTACTTCAATTGTAGCAATTCGCGAGGGGGAACCCCGACAGCGCGGGAAGGTTTATATTTGGCTTGGTTTCAATGAGTTAGGAAGAAAAAGCGGGATGCAAGCACTTGACATCTCCGACGGCATCAGCAGCGGTGCCTCTACAGTCGAAGTGCATGGGTCCTTCGCCCTTTCGGGACTCCTAATTCTGAAGATTGGCCTTTGAGCGAATCGTCTCCACAAGGAAATTGATACAGGCCATGAATTCCCACGCTGTTGAATTCGAAGTGAGGCCGACGCGGGATTGCGGGGCGCCAACTAATGAACAAGCGCCTCGGAGATCCATCCTCGGATCTCTTTCTCTTTCGGAATACGCCCCGCCAACTTTACAGCTCCATTGACGGCAACAGCCGGGGTCATGAGAATCCCTGCCTTGGCCATTTCCGCGAAATCAATGGCATGTGTAACGGTCGCCTCTACTCCTGACTGCTCGACAACCTGGCGGACGCGCTTCTCAGTTTCCTTACACTTTGCACAGCCTGGTCCATAGATGGTGATGTTGAACATGAAGTGCCTCACTTACATGATGAAGTTGAAAAAGTAGCCAACGATCATAATTCCGACCGCAACCACGCCGACGAACACGGCAATCAACTGCGGTCGAAGCACTTTCCTGAGAATGACGGTTTCCGGCAGCGAGAGCCCGATGACCGACATCATGAAGGCCAGCACGGTACCGAGAGCCGCGCCTTTGCCGAGTAATGCCTGAACGATGGGGATGATTCCTGCTGCGTTCGAGTACATCGGCACTCCGATCAGGACGGCTAGAGGCACGGACCACCATGCTCCCTTGCCCATGATCGATGCCATGAAGTTCTGTGGTACGTAGCCGTGAATGCCAGCGCCAACAGCAATTCCCGCGAGCACGTAGGGCCACACCTTGCCGACGATGTCGCGGACAGCTTCTTTCCCTGCATGGACTCGATCGGGCCAAGTGCTCCTCGATGGCCGTTCGCCTGTGTCACCCATTTGCATCTGATAGACCCAGGGCTCCACGAATCTCTCCAGCTTCAGCTTTCCGATGGTCCAGCCCGCAATGATGGCGATCAGCAGGCCGGTTCCCGCGTAGATTGCGGCCACTCGCCAACCGAAGAGACCGAACAGCAGAACGAGTGCCACCTCGTTCACCATCGGAGCGGAAATCAGAAATGAGAGCGTTACCCCCAAGGGCACGCCTGTGGTCACAAAGCCGATGAATAAAGGAACGGCAGAGCAGGAGCAAAATGGGGTGACGACGCCCAAAGACGCGGCCAACACGTTTCCCACAGACTCTCGCTTGCCGGCAAGCACGGCCCGAGTCCGCTCGGGGGTGAAGAATGAGCGAACGATGCCAACGCCGAAGACCACGCCGATGAGCAGCATGAGCACCTTGGGGACTTCAAAGAGGAAGAACTCAACGGCCGAGCCGAGATGAGCTGCGCGGTCGAGGTGGAATACCGACACTGTGAGCCATGTAGCTGTGGGCTGGAGGTTGCGATATACAAACCACCACACGACTGCGGAAGTGAGGGCCAGCAGTAAGATTCTCAATGCACTTGCCGAGAACCTGCTCCGAGGCAGAGCTTCACTGGGTGTGCGGGAAGAGGCGTTCGTTTCCGACACTTTCACTTCATTCGCCATATGCTTACGCCGCAGCGGCCATTCTTGCTGCGAGTCCCTTCAGCTTTCCAAGAGCGTCTTTATATGCGGCGGCCACCAATTGCACAGCCTGCGGCTCCGGAAGAGTATGAAGCCCGATCATGCTGTTGAGTTCCGCTACGGTTCGCTCGCTGGCGGCGACCAATCGTCCTGTGCCGACGAACACCTGTGCGGTAGCCATCCGAGCCAGAGACTCAGACAGGCCAGCCTCAACCGCCGAATCGATCAAAGACTGCGCGATCGGGAATAGGAACGTCGGCCCCACCGAGCACAGGGCTCCGTAGGCCTCCATATCTCGTTCCTCAATCTCTAGTGAGTTTCCGAAGATTGCGAGCAGCGATTGGACTTTCTCGCGCATGTCGTCGCCCGTGGCTGGCGCATAGCAAACGAGGTTCATCCCTTCGCCAACCATTGAGGGCGTGTTCGGCATGACGCGCAGGACCGTGACATCAGGAGCCGCCTCGACGAGCTTGCCCATCGGCACGCCCGCAGCGAGCGAGATCACGGTGGCTTCGGCCTTTAACATTGGCCGGAGCTGTGCGAGCGCCGGAACGATCTCAGGCGGCGGCGTGGCAATCACGACAATGCTCCCGAAACGAGCGCCGTCCGGATTGCTTGTACTTGTGTTCAGGCCGGGATAACGGCTGCGTAGCTGATCCAGGCGGTCATTTGATGGATCGCACGCCATGATCTGGCCAGCAGATAGGTTACCCGAACTGATGAGCCGTTCGATCCATGCCTCGCTGATCTTGCCTGCGCCGATGAATGCGACCGTGTTGTTCATACGCTGCTCCTTGACGGCGATGCCGCATGTTTTACCCGACTCGGCCCATAGTTTTGACCTCTCACCGCTTGAATCTACCATGAAATACCCATATTCGCATAGACGCATGTAGTTATGATAAGATTTCCCTTTCCCGATATGGGCATCCAACGCCCAGCCGAGGTGGCCAATGAAACCGAAGGTGTTGTTTCTTTGTACGGGCAACTCAGCCCGGAGCCAGATGGCCGAAGGTTATCTTCGCCATGTCGCCGCCGATCAGTTTACTGCCATGAGTGCCGGGATAGAGCCGAAGGGATTGAATCCGCTCGCTGTCGAAGTGATGCGGGAGGTCGGCATCGACATTTCCGGACAGACGTCGAAGGACGTTGTCAGCCTTTTGGGCCAGTATGTGCCTTATGTAATCACCGTGTGCGACAACGCGCGAGAACGTTGCCCCATTTTCCCCGGCACCTGGAAGTTTCTGCATTGGAGCTTCGATGATCCCGCCGCGGCTGTGGGCACCCAAGAGGAGCAAATCGCAGTTTTTCGCAGAGTACGAGACGAGATCATCAGGCACATCGAACAGGAGTTATTAGCTTTGCAGCCGCCGGCCGCGAGCAAGAGCGAAGGAAGTGTTTCACCGTCGAAATAACCACCACGTTTCCGCAGGCTGGAGATTTTCAGCAACGTGGCCCGAAAATAATTACGACAGGTGCGTTCACTGTTGAGGCCGGGTGCCTCACCCTTTCTTAGCGAACAACAGCGCGGGGTGCCCTACTCTTCGCAACGCGAAGGGTGGGGTAGTTGACTTTCGCTTGGCGGGTACCACCCGACGAACGAACGTCAGCGCCGTACTGAAGGAGGGGTGTTGCCTGTATGTCGGCTCCACAATCGAGGGCATAGAGGACATCGGCGAGAGTACGCAAAGTTATGTTTTGATCTCCCCCGAGAATCTGCGTCACGAATGCACGGCTCTTGCCGATGCGCTTAGCCAGTTCTGCGCGCGTCACACCCTTTTCTTCCATTACGCGCGCAATGGTCTCGGTCGCATCGACCATCAGTTTTTCTTGTTGGATTACACGCCGGTTTTCAGCGTTCCGAACAAAAGCATCAAAGCTTGTTTTCATAGGTCACTTCTTTTTAGGGCCGAGCTTAAGGTTCACGCAATCGCGCATGATGTGGCTGGCGCGAACCAACTCGTTGCCCGGCGTTTTGCGCGATTTCTTGTTGAATCCATTGGTCAATATCACCAAGCGATTGCCAGCGAAAGAACAGATCAGTCGCACACGGTCTGCTTTGAACTCCCAGAATGCGCCTTCGAGTTTCTTGAATTGCCGTTCGTTGTGGATTCGTCCAGCTTCACCGAGGCGCTGAAAGAGTGCATATAATCGGGCTTGGCAGCGCCGTTCCTGCTGGTCGAAAAAGTCGAATGCAGGCATGCGTCCATCTGGTAGTTCGGCAAATTCGATAATGACCTTACTACCCGCATAGGCGACTCTCTCGCTCATTCCTCAATGTCCTTATGTTAAGTTAAAGCTTAACAACTTGGCAAGCCCAAACTTCCCTTGCTTGAGAATCTCCAAAATGCACTTTGTTCCGGAGTAGGCCATGGTAACTGAACGACACTTCCGGGCATAAGGAAAAACTCCGATAAACTCGAACGCGGCGCCCGCAGGGAATTTCATTTAGTTATAGGGCGGTGGTTAACTTCGGCAGCGTGGCGGCGATAGGGGTCCCTCGCCTGCGGCTCGGGATGACAATCCTTAATGAATGACAGGTCTTAATGAATGACAGGTCTTGATGAATGACACCCCTCAATGATTCTCTTGCCCTGACAACACCTTTGTGGCAGGATTCCAATGCTCGAATTGAGCCCTCAAAGACGTACGTCTATTTCCCGCGGCCCTGCTGTCTCGATCCGGATTGACAAATACAAACCAAAAAGGAGGGACAAGGCCCAATGTCAAAGAGAATCTCAGCATCGGTATGCGCCGCACTTTTAACGATTACTCTGATCATGACCGGCTGCGGTGGTGGCAATGGCAACAGCGGTATAAGAACCAGCGGTAATAGCACTTCGACGGCGGGAGAGGCCCAGGGCGTCTACTCCGGCACAGCCCAGGGTGGATACACATTTGAGGCCGTCGTTCTTCCCAACGACAAGTTTTATGCGCTGCACGGGACAACGAGCGGGAATACTTTTTCTATCGACGGAATGATGGCGGGACAGGGCGTCTCCGACCATGGAACTTTCAACGGGACGGTGACCGATTACACGTCGCTGCCAATTTCAGGCAACCTGACTGCGACTTACGTGCCGGGTACGACAATAACGGGCACAATTACCGCGGTCGGCGTCAACATGCCTTTCAGCGCGGCGGCAATTCCATCGTTCAATTTCAATACGGCGGCACGCATCTCTGACATCTCGGGCAACTGGACGGCCACGCTCCTGGACGGAAGTTCAGCGGCCGGCACGATCGCTTCGGATGGAAGCTTCAGCGCAACAACCGCGGGGTGTTCCATCACGGGTAAACTCACGCCTGACACGGCAAAGAACTTCTTCAATGCTTCGCTAACGTTCGGCGCAAGTCCCTGCTTGTTGCCGAACCAAACGGCTACCGGAGTGGCTGTCTACTTCCCGATATCCAATGGCGCAGCTCATCAACTCGTAATGGCGGGCGTCTCCGGTAACCTCGGAACCGCGTTTGTGGCCACGCGTTAGGATAGTGACGAGTTGGTGATTTGGTGAGTGATGATTGAAAAACTCGACACTCACCAGATCACCAATTCGTCAATGCAAGAGAGATCGTGGTGGTGCGGGCGAAATGCATAGGTCCCGCCCCTTCGGCTTCGCTCAGGGTCGGGATGACACCCGTTTTGCTGGGGTGGTTCTGGATCGGTCAGGCGATCTTCTTTATCTTCCGTGCTTCTTCGCTGCCCCGATCCCGCCGTACCTGATCCCAGTCCGTGCCGCCTTGATCAAGGAAGGCATCGACTGACCAGCGGCCTGCTCCGGTTCTGACCAGGAACAGCAATGACATGAGCATGGCAAAGTCCGCGCGCGCGTCACTCACCATGAACCAGAACCCCTGGTTCGGCCGTCCAAGCTCAGGGACCTTCGTGGTCGCGATTGCCGTGCAGATGACGATGAGCAGCGGGATAGCTGCGATCCGCGTTAGAAGACCCAGCAAGACGAGAGTGCCGCAGGTAATTTCGAAGGCGCCCACGAAATGAGCCGTGAAAGCGGGGTACGGGAATCCGATCTTTGTGAACCGGTTCACGCCCATGTTGGGATCGATGTACTTGAGCACGCCCTGCGTCAGGAAGATAAGTCCCACCGACAATCGAATGAAGAACACGGCACGCGAGCGCCAAGCGGAAGCAATGATCTTTCGCCAAGCGGAATCGTGTTGTGATGGCATTTTGTCGTCCTCCTCAAGTTCATTCGCGATGACACCTGCAATAGTTTGATGTTTTCTAATCGGCATTCATCCGACAGCTCCGTGGTTCGGTTCGTTGTTCTGAATTCGTAAACTTTCGACGCCTCACGTTATAACTCGCGGGAAACGCCGTATTCTCGAAACAGTTTCGAGTTTCGGGTTTCTAGTTTCGGAAAAGGACGCGGGGTATCGAGGTCGTAAGTGATTTGATTTCAGCGGCTTGGAATAGGGCTCGGCTAGATCGAGGTATTAAGTGGCGTGTTTTCATTCACTTACGATTTTGGGGCAGGGGGAGGGGGTCAGAAGTGACGATTTAGTGATTTGGCGAGTGACGATTTCCAATCATCAATCACCAAATCACCAACTCGTCACTATCCGAGGAGCTTGGCTACGTCCTTGGCGAAGTAGGTCAGGATGATCTCGGCTCCGGCGCGCTGGATGGAAGTCAGCGACTCCAGCATGACGCGCTCGCGGTCGATCCAGCCATTGCGGGCGGCGGCCTCGATCATGGCGTATTCCCCTGACACTTGATAAGCGGCGAGCGGCAGGTCGAAGCGCTGGCGGGCTTCGTGGATGACGTCGAGATAGGGCATCGCCGGCTTGACCATGATCATGTCGGCGCCTTCTTCGATGTCGAGTTCGATTTCGTGCATGGCCTCGCGGATGTTGGCCGGGTCCATCTGGTAGGCGCGGCGGTCACCGAAGGCGGGCGCGGAGTCGGCGGCCTCGCGGAACGGTCCGTAGAAGCCAGAGGCGAACTTTGCCGCATAAGACAGAATCGGAGTGTTGATGAAGCCGGCGTCGTCGAGCGCGTCGCGGATGGCGGCGACACGGCCGTCCATCATGTCGGAGGGCGCGATGATGTCCATGCCGGCGCGGGCTTGAGAAACGGCGGTCTTGGCCAGGATTTCGAGTGACGCGTCGTTGACGATTTCGTATTCCGTGGCGGTCGCGGCGGCGGTTCCGGCCCCCACGGACTCGGTGGCCCGTTCAAGCCCTGTTTTGGCTTGAGCAGGGGTTGCGATTGGCTTCACGATGCCGCAGTGTCCGTGAGACATGTATTCGCAGAGGCAGACGTCGCCGACCACGAGCAGGCCGGGGACTTCGCGCTTGATGGCCCTCGTGGCGCGCTGCACGATGCCGTCGTCGGCCCAGGCGCCGGTGGCTTGTTCGTCCTTTTTTTCGGGAAGGCCGAAGAGGATGACGGCAGGAATTCCCAGCGACTTGACCTCGCGACATTCCTTGACCGCTTCGTCGATGCTCAGGTTGAAGACGCCGGGCATGGAGCGGACTTCCTTGCGCACTCCTTCGCCGGGACAGACGAAGAGGGGGTATATGAATCCCTCGGGCGTGAGCCGGGTTTCGCGCACAAACGAGCGCATCGCTTCACTCTGGCGGAGGCGGCGAAGGCGGGTTACTGGGAAGTTCATAACCAGATTCTACCAAAATCAGAGTGCCTTGTTGCGAGCCGGAGAGCGCAGGCGAGCGTGGGGCATCGACGCGAGCGTGAGTCGCGGAGGGCGCTCGTTGTACCATGTGAGCGATGTCCTCGATTCCTTCTCCGCTAGCTCATACCAGCGCCCGCGCGCTGGAGTACGACTTGCTGCGCGATCTGTTGCGCGGCTACACGAGTTCCGACTTGGGCCGGTCGAGGGTGGCGCAACTTGCTCCTTCGACCGACCGGGCATGGATCGAGCGCCAGCACCAACTGGCGGCCGAGATACGCGAGTACCTGCGGGCGGGAGGGCGGTTCGACTTTGCGGAGCTGCACGATCCGACAAAGCTGGTCGAGAAGTCGCGCATACTCGGCGCTGCGCTCGAACCTACCGAAATCCGCGATGTGATCGCCGTGGTGGATCGCGCCGCCGAGTGGCTGGAAATCGCGCTGCGTCCGCCGTCGGCGATGAAGGCGCCGAGTGATCCCACGTTAGCTTCGCGAACGTGGGGCACCGAAATGTCGGGCACCGAGAATCCGCATCAGGCGAGTTGGGCGGAGCGGGCGCGGGAGACACAATCCGGGGGGGCGCCCTGGCCGGGGGTGGCGGCGATCTCGTTTGCCATCGTGGACTTCACCGAATTCCTGCGGGCGTTCCGCAACAAGCTGAATCCGGACGGAACGCTCGATGATCGCGCGTCGAGCGAACTGGCGCGCATACGGCGCGAGATCGACCGGCAGAAGCGCAACATACAAGATTCGCTGCGCGGATATCTCAAGCGGCTGTCCGAAGCCGACGTTGCGCAGGAAGACCTGGTCACGATCCGCGGCGAACGCTTCGTTATCCCGATCAAGGCCGAGCAGAAGCGGCGCGTGGACGGCGTGGTTCATGGCGTCAGCTCCAGCGGACAAACGGTCTTCATCGAACCGCTCGAGACTATCGAACAGAACAACGACCTTGTGCGGCTGATGGACGACGAACAAGCGGAAATACACCGCATACTGCGCGAGATGACGGAGCGCATTGCGCAACAGGCGGGTGCGATCATCGTCGCGGCCGAAGTGCTGGCCGAGTTGGAACTGCAATTTGCCAAGGCTCGTTACGCGCAGGACTACAACTGCACGGCCGTGACGCTGAGCGAGTCCGGCCTGTGCGTCCGTGATGCGCGGCACCCGCTGCTCGAGCGCAACTTGCGGCCGAAGGGCATTAAAGTTGTGCCGATCTCGGTGGAAATGGGGACGAAACCGGGGCCCGCCGGACTGGAGTCCGGCGCTACGAATTCCAGACAGCTCGTCATCAGTGGGCCGAATACGGGCGGAAAGACCGTCTCGCTGAAGACGATCGGCATACTGGCGCTGATGGCGCAGTCGGGCGTGCCCGTTCCGGCGAGCCGGGCGGAGATGCCGGTGTTTGACGCAGTGCTGGCTGATATCGGCGATTACCAGTCGATTGAGCAGAACCTTTCCACGTTCTCGGCGCACGTGACCAATATCGACCGTATATCGCGCACCGCGACCGCCGGCTCGCTGGTGCTGCTCGACGAGCTAGGCTCGGCAACCGATCCGGAAGAGGGCGCGGCGCTGGCCGTCGCGATTGCCGATCACTTCCGGCGAGTGGGCGCGATGAGCATCATCTCGACCCATCTGACTTCACTCAAAGTCTATGCAACAAATGCCGCCGGCGTGCTGAACGCGGCCGTCGGCTTCGACGAGCAGACCTTGCAGCCGACGTATGAGCTGCGCGTTGGCGTTCCGGGCGCGTCGGCTGGAATCAACATCGCGCAGCGGCTCGGGCTGAATCCGGAGATCGTTGAGGCGGCACGTTCGCGGCTCGGGGTGCAGACCCAGGACATCAGCAAGTTTCTCGACAAACTCCACGCCGATCTGCGCGAGATCGAAGGCGAACGCACGCGTCTGCAAAGCGCGGAACGGGACTTGCAGCGCGAGAAGAGCCGGCTCGAAGCCGAGGGACTTCGTGAGCAACGCACGAAGGTTCGCGATATGGAAAAGAAGCTTGAGAGCGTTCTCAAGGACTCCGAATTCAGGGCGCGCGAGACGGTGGCCGCCGTACAGGATCGCGCTGCCGCGCTCAAGCTTACGAAAGAGGCCGACCGTCGCATCGCCAAGTTGCGCCGCGAATTTCGCGAGCAGTTCGACCAGACCGTGGTTGCACACCATACGGGCGCCGATGAAGGCGACAAGAACGCGCAACCGCACATCGTGAAAAACGTCACCGTAGGCGACACGGTGCGGCTGAAATCGCTGGGCCGAACCGGCGTCGTGACCAGGCACAACGACGACGACTCGTTCGAAGTGCAGGTCGGGATCATGAAGACCAAGATCGCGCGCGACGATATCGCCGAAGTTTTTGCTCGACAATCCGAAACTCCAGCGGCGGCGGCGCGCGCTAAAGGTATCTCCGTTTCACTGGCTCGGGAGGACGATTCGGCTCCGACCGAAATCAATCTCATCGGTTACAACGTTGACGACGCCACGCGGGAGGTCGAGAAATTTATCGACCGCGCGTTCCTGGCCGGGATGCCCCGGGTGAGGATCGTCCACGGCAGCGGCATGGGGATACTGCGCAAGGCCATCCGCAAGTACCTGCAAACCCATCCGCAAGTCGCGACCGTTACTGAACCTCCGCAGAACCAGGGTGGGGCGGGAGCGACGGAAGTGGAACTCAAGAGCTAGCTCAAGGCTGGTTTCGAGTTTCAATTCAAGTTTCAAGTTCGTTACCGAGACTTGTTCCTGTGTGAAGTGCCCCCCCTCCCATGAGCTGAAATTGTAAGTTGTTGAAAATAGGCTAGTTGGCTGGTCGATCTACTTTGTCCAGTTTTTAAGTGGTTGAAAAATAAGTTACTACCTCGATAACGCGACGCAACTTGCCGGTCGAAAAGTTTTAGTCCCAAGCCACCTCGGGCGCATCTCACGTTGGTGGGCACCCACCGTCCAAATTCTCAAGGCCCCAAACAACCTGATCAGATTCTATGAAGCGTATTGAAAGAGTGACTATACTGGGCGCCGGAACCATGGGCGCGCGCATCGCCGCGCACCTGGCGAACGCCGGCGTCGCGTCGTTTTTGCTCGACATGGTGCCGCCAGACGCTGATGGCGAAGCACGCAACCGTATCGCGCAGGCCGGCCTGGACGCCGCTCGCAAGTCGAAGCCAGCCGCGTTCTTCCATCCGTCCTTGGCAAACCTGGTCACGATCGGAAACTTCGACGATCACCTGAAGTACATCGCCGAATCCGATTGGGTGATCGAAGCCGTCGTCGAAGACCTCGATATCAAGCGCGCCCTGCTGAAAAAGGTGGATGCCGTGCGCCGCCCCGGAACCATCATTACCACCAATACCAGCGGCTTACCGGTGGCGCGCATTGCCGAAGGGTTCAGCGACGACTTCCGCCGTTGCTGGTTTGGCACGCACTTTTTCAACCCGCCCCGCTACATGCGCCTGCTGGAGATCATCCCTACGCCGGACACGGATCGTGACGCGATGGACACCATCGCGCGCTTTGGCGACCTCCGCCTGGGCAAGGGGATCGTGTTCGCCAAGGACACGCCGAACTTCATCGCCAACCGCATCGGCACGTTTTCCGTGCTCAACGTGATGCGACTGATGCAACAGATGGACCTCAGCGTCGAGGAAGTGGACGCCTTGACCGGGACCGTCGTGGGCTGGCCGAAGTCGGCAACGTTCCGCACCATCGACATGGTGGGGCTCGACGTTCTAGGACACGTCGTCCGCAACATGACCGAGAATGTGCGCGACGAGCGCAGCAACCTTACCCTGCCGGAGTTCTTCCGCCAGATGCTTGAGCTAAAGTGGCTGGGCGACAAGACCAAAGCCGGCTTCTACAAGAAGCACAAGACCGCCGAGGGTGAAGATCGGCTGGCGCTAAATTGGCGCACGCTCGAATACCATCCGCGGCAAAAGCCGAAATTCGCTGCGCTCGAAATGGCGAAGACGGTGGAAGAGACCCCGAAGCGCCTGCGCATGCTGCTGGGCCTCCATCATGGCAGTGAAAAGCCCGACCGTGCCGGCGAGTTTCTCTGGGCTGCTCTCTCTGAACTATGGAACTATTCAGCCAATCGCATCGGCGAAATCTCCGATTCCATTGTCGAAATCGATCGCGCCATGCGGCTCGGTTTCAATTGGGAGATGGGGCCGTTCGAGCTTTGGGACGCCGCCGGTGTTCCCGTAACCGTCGAGCGCATGAAGAAAGAAGGCAAGCCGGTCTCGAAGAAAGTCGAAGACCTGCTGGCCTCGGGCGCGACCTCCTGGTACGAAGACGTGCCGCATGCGCGTTCCGGACGCGGCTACTTCGATCTGCACACAACGGAGTACAAGGAAGTGGATGTACCAGCGGGCGTGTGGTCTGTCGAAGTCGCGAAAAAGTCCAACGGCGTCGTCAAGAAAAACGCGAGCGCGTCACTGGTCGATTTGGGCGATGGCGTCGGGTGCATTGAATTCCATTCGAAACTGAACACGCTCGGCGCCGACATCGTTCAGTTCGTGACGCAGACGCTGAAGCCCGGAGGCCCGGGAGACAACTTCGACGCGTTCGTGATCACCAACGACGCGCAGCACTTTTCCGCCGGCGCGAATTTGATGCTGCTGCTCATGGCCGTGCAGGAGCAGGAGTGGGATGAGATCGACATTATGATCCGCGCTTTCCAGGGCATGACGCAGGCCATCAAGTTCTCGGCCAAGCCGGTGGTGACCGCGCCGTTCGGCATGGCGCTGGGCGGCGGCTGCGAAGTCACGATTCCTGCGGCGGCACGTCAGCCTCACGCCGAACTCTACCTCGGATTCGCCGAACCGGGCGTCGGACTGCTGCCCGCCGGTGGCGGCTGCAAGGAGATGCTGCTCCGAGCGGTCGACGCCGCCAGCGCGATCCGGCCCAATGGTCGCGGCGAGTCGGTCGAGATCATGGAAGCCATGAAGCGCGCCTTCGAAACCATCGCGATGGCGAAAATCTCGAGCTCCGCCTTCGAAGCCAAGACCCTGGGGCTGCTCACGGACTCCGACGACATCACCATGAACCGCGATCGCCTATTGAGCGATGCAAAGGCACGCGCGCTTGAACTGGTGCGAGCTGGTTACAGGCCGCCGACGCCACGCAAGGACATCCCTGCGCCGGGCGAGAGCATTCTTGCTGCTTTGAAGCTGGGCGTGCATCTGATGAGACAGGGCGAATTCATCAGCGATCACGAGGTGAAGATCGCAACCCGAATCGCCGAAGTGCTTTGCGGCGGGAATGTTACGCCGGGAACTCCGGTCAGCGAGCAGTACATTCTCGATCTGGAGCGCGAGGGTTTCAAATCGCTCTGCGGCGAGAACAAAACGCTGGAGCGAATTCAGCACACGCTCAAGACGGGGAAGCCGCTGAGGAATTGAAAAACAAGTACTCAGTACTCAGTGCCTAGTACTCAGTTGGCGCGACTGGCTAGTGGGTACGACGAACTGGCTACTGAGTTCGATAACTGAGTACCGAGTACTGAGAACTGCTTATGAGAGAAGTCGTAATTGCATCCGCCGTCCGAACGCCGGTCGGCAAGGCTTTCAAAGGAACGTTGCGAGCGACGCGACCGGATGATCTGGGCGCGGTCGCGATCAAGGGCGCGCTCGAGCGCGTCCCGCAACTTGACCAGCGCGAGATCGAGGACGTTATCCTCGGCTGCGCGATGCCTGAAGCCGAGCAGGGCATGAACGTGGCGCGAACGGCGTTGCTGCGTGCCGGGCTGCCGATCGAGACGTCGGCGATGACGATCAATCGTTTCTGCTCGTCCGGATTGCAGGCGATCGCGATGGCTGCCGAGCGCATTATGGCCGGCGGGGCCGAGGTGATTGTCGCGGGCGGCACCGAGTCCATGACGATGATACCGATGGGAGGGCACAAGATCTCGCCCAACCCGTGGCTGGTCGATCACTATCCCGACGCGTTTCTCTCGATGGGACTGACCGCCGAACGCCTGGCGAAACGCTTCGGCATCACGCGCGAGCAGGCCGACGAGTTCTCCTACTGCTCGCACCAGAAGGCGCTGGCCGCCATCGCCGCCGGCAGGTTCGAGGACGAGATCGTTCCCGTGCCCGTCAGTTTCACCGTGCCTAACGGCAGCAAGCCCAAGCGCATCGACATTACATTCAAGGTGGACGAAGGCCCACGCGCCGACACGACCCCCGAGGCGCTCGCCGCGCTCAAACCGGCGTTTCACGCTAAGGGCATTACGACCGCAGGCAATTCGTCGCAGATGTCGGACGGCGCAGCGGCGGCCGTCGTGATGTCGGCGGACCGCGCCCAGCAACTCGGCATCAAACCGCTGGTGCGCTATGTCGCGTTCGCAACCGCTGGCTATAAGCCAGAGGAGATGGGACTCGGCCCGGTGTTCGCCATTCCGAAAGCGCTCAAGATGGCCGGACTGCAACTCAGCGACATCGAGGTTATCGAATTGAACGAGGCGTTCGCGGCGCAAGCTTTGTCGGTCATCAAAGAGGGCGGACTCGATCCGGCGCGGATCAATCCAAACGGCGGCGCGGTTGCGCTCGGCCATCCGCTGGGATGCACCGGCGCCAAGCTCACCGCAACCATCATCCGCGAAATGAAGTGCCGTAACGCGCGTTACGGAATTGTCACTATGTGCGTCGGCGGCGGAATGGGCGCGGCCGGCATCTTCGAGAACATTCAGTAACAGATTTAAGAGGTAGTAATGGCAACAGTAACATCGGCAATTCCAAAGAAGAAGATTGCGGGCGGGAGCTTTCTGCTCGAGGAACGCGTCCCCCAGGAAGTGTTCACGCCGGAGGATTTCACCGACGAACATCGCCAGATAGCACACACGACGGACGAATTCGCCATCAACGAAATTCTTCCCGTGTCGGACCGCATCGAGCACAAGGACTGGCCGCTCACGCGTGAGCTGCTCAAGAAGGCCAGCGAACTAGGCCTCACCTGCGCCGACGTGCCCGAGCAGTACGGTGGCATGGAAATGGACAAGGTGTCCTCGGCAGTTATCGGCGACCACATCGCCAAGCAGGGCTCGTTCAGCGTAGCGTATGGCGCACACTCCGGCATCGGCACACTGCCCATCGTGTATTTCGGAACCGAGCAGCAGAAACGGAAGTATCTGCCGAAGCTGGCGAGCGGCGAATGGGTTGGCGCGTATGCGCTGTCGGAGAGTTCGTCGGGCTCCGACGCGATGCACGCGCGCACCAGGGCAGTGCTCTCGCCCGACGGCAAACACTATCTGCTCAACGGCGAAAAAATGTGGATCACCAATGGCAGCTTCGCCGATCTGTTCATCCTGTTCGCGAAGGTCGATGGCGAGAAGTTTACGGCGTTCATTGTTGAGCGGACGTCCCCCGGCTTCTCCACCGGCGCGGAAGAGCACAAGATGGGGATTCGCGGTTCATCAACATGCCC
Source organism: uncultured Acidobacteriota bacterium (assembly GCA_963777415.1). Taxonomy (GTDB): domain Bacteria; phylum Acidobacteriota; class Terriglobia; order Terriglobales; family Acidobacteriaceae; genus JAEZPW01. The sequence goes on along the minus strand of CAVZQL010000001.1, from coordinate 264,744 downwards.
GCTCATTCTCAACGACTGCCAGGTTCCCGTCGAGAATGTGCTGGGCGAGGTTGGCAAAGGCGCCACCATCGCTTTCAACATTCTGAACATCGGGCGCTTCAAGCTGGGCGCGATGTCGGTGGGCGGGGCGCGCACCTCGTTGCAGGACGCCATCGCTTATGCCAAGCAGCGCAAGGCGTTCGGCAAGACCATCTCCGAGTTTGGGCTGATTCGCGAGAAGCTGGCCCAGATGGCAGCGAAGATCTATGCCAGCGAGTGCATGGTTTACCGCACCGTCGGCATGATGGACGTTGCGCTGACGGAGGTCGATAAGACCGCACCCGACGCAACGAAGGAAACCCGCAAGGCTATCGAGGAGTACGCGGTCGAGTGCTCGATTATCAAGGTGGCGGCTTCGGAAATGCTCGACTTCGTGGTTGACGAGTCCGTGCAGATCCATGGCGGCTACGGTTTCGTCGAGGAGTACCCGGCCGAGCGCGCCTATCGCGACTCGCGCGTGAATCGCATCTTTGAAGGCACCAACGAAATCAACCGGATGATCATAACCGGTTGGCTTCTGAAGCGCGCCATGAGCGGACAGTTGCCGTTGCTCCCGGCAATCAAGAAACTGATGGACGAGGTGATGGCCGGACCGTCCGTGGCGGAACCGCTGGAAGGACCGCTGGCCAACGAACGGACGATGGTTGCCAACATGAAGAAAGTGGCGCTGCTCTGCGCCGGCGCGGCCTCGCAGAAGTATTTGCAGGCTATGGCCGATCAGCAGGAAATCATGGGCGCGCTGGCCGACCTGATCATCCAGACCTACGCCGCCGAGTCATGCGTTGTCCGCGCACAGAAGATTACTGCGGCGCGGGGCGAGACGGCGGGTGCTAACGCGACGTCCCTGACCCAGATATACCTTATGGACGCGATGCAACGGGTGCAGGCCGCGGCCAACAAGGTCATCGCGGCGGTTGCCGAAGGCGACATGCTGCGCACACAGATGATGATCCTGCGACGCCTGCTGAAATACGATCCGGTGAACACCATTGCCCTTCAACAGCAGATCGCGCAGAGGCTGCTGGAGACGGGAAGCTACGGAGTGATGTAGTACCCACGTTAGCTTCGCGAACGTGGGGCACCCGGGTGTGGACTGAGAAGCAGCGAAATAGGAGTCGCCAATGAACGAAGAGGCTGGCGTCGGCGCCAGCCTCTTGCCGAAAGACGAATGTCGGGAACTACTTCTTCGCCGCCGGAGCGATGGCGTCCTTGACAGCCTTAGCCACGGCGAACTTTGCCACGGTCTTGGCTTTTATCTTGATTGCTTCGCCCGTCTGCGGATTGCGGCCCGTGCGCGCTTTCCTCTGAACCTTCTTCAAACGGCCGAGACCGGGCAATACGAATACGCCAGTCTTCTTCGCCTGTGTAACTGCGACTTCGGCAAGAGTATCCAGAAATGTTGCGGACTGTTTGTTGGTGATTTCGACTTTCTCCGCCATGAGGCGAACCAATTGTGTTTTTGTCATTGTTGTAGCCATTAGCTAGGATTCTCCTTGAAGGGTTAGTTTGAGTGCAGAAGGATTCTACAATAGTTCACATGCTTGAGTAAGTGGGAGAGGCTGGAAATCATGAAACGCACATTGGCAGTGGCGGTTGTCGCCCTCACCCTGATGTCTTTCACTCTGGCTCAAGAAGCGAAGCCCGTTACCATCAAGGGACATACGCTGGGTGAGTCGGTTTCACAGTTTGTCAAGGCTATCGACTACGACCTCGGTGAGTGTCCGCGGATTGTGAAGCTCACCCCGAAGGAAGCCAAGAAACAAAAGATATTGGACGTATTCAATGCCATGTACCCCGCGTGCGTGGGGTTTACGGATGCACAGAACGGACATCCGCTCGTCGTTCTCATGAACTATGGCGACAATCCCAAGGGCCGGCTTCAACTTCAACTCCACAGTGACACGACAACGGTTGGGCAGTTTACTGATTTGGCCGCTGTCATCGAGAAGCAAAAGCTGGTGGAATTTTGGGTGAGGCCGAACCGTTTCAACTACACATTTGACGATATCGTGGCTGAATTAGACGGCAAGTACGGAAAACCTGTGGCCACAAAGATCGATACTGTGCAGAATGGTTACGGCGCTCAAATGAAGCTGGGGAGCGGGCGCTGGGTGCTGGCGGACGGCACGGTAATCGTGGTCGCTGAAGAGATGGTTCACGCAGAGTCCGCGGGGTACGCCAAAATCATAACCGCTGGTTATTTCACAAGCGAGCGGTGGGCCGAACTAGCCAATCAGAAAAAACCAAGCGCGCTCGACTGAACTCTAGTCTAGTCTGCCAGAAGCGCGGGTCACGCAAGATTACTTCTGGCCGGGTACGCGATATTACGTTCAGCTGGAAGTCATTCCAGCAGCTTCGGTGTACAATGTCTGACGCGAGCTGATCACCGGGAGGTCCTGTGAAAAAAATCGCTGCCGTTGCCCTCATCGCTATCTTAAGCCTTACCTGCGCAGCACCGATTTACGCCGGGACGACCGAGTTTAATCCCGATGCGCGCGCTGCCCAGAAGCGAGCCCAGAAACTCGCCAAGAAACAGCAGAACGCTCTCAAGAAACAAGCCGAACAACAGAAGAAAGCCTTCAAAAAGGCAGCGAAGGCACAGCAGAAGGCATTTAAGAAAGCGCAAAAAGAAGCAGCAAAGAGCAACCGATCGCAGGTGTAGTACCTGCCCCATCGCATTTCTGTCCGCCAACCTCCTCGCGTTCCTCCTGGGCCGCGGAGCGTGGGGCGCGCGAAAGCCTTCACTTACACTGTTTGGGCTTGTTTTCCCGTTCCCTTAGGAGTTTCTTCCTATTCATTGCAGAAAAGCCGTCTGTGAGAATCGAAAAAATCGGGGGACGAGGAAAATGATTCTCAACAAACGACAAATAGAAAAGCTCCATAAGAAGGCATTGACCGAAACGGATGTCGTCGTGCCCCATGCGACCGCGCCGGTAACCGTGGCTCTCATCGAACGGCTGTGGGTATTCGAGAGGGCTCTGGAGATGACGGCTCAGAGTGAACTGGAAGCTCGACTCGCGCTGTTTAATGCCGAACGTCAGCTGCTCTCCGAAAGCAAGGTGCAGCGACGGGGTAGTCTGGCCGCACACCGGCCTCAAATGCAGCAGCCTCAAGACTACGACTCAATGTAACTGGCTCCCGGGCCGAAGGAAAGAGGCGGCAGATATTCACCCCTTCGGCCCGGTATGTTCTGCTTTGTCTTCTGCCGCACCTGAACACAACTCTCACCCTGCGACGACTGGCCTCAGCCTGGTAAACGTCGCTCCATTGGATAGTTTTATTTTTTGCACCACCAGCTTCTTCCGCTCTTCTTCTAGTTGTCGTTGTGCCTCAATCGTCGCGTCTTGCTCTGGAACAGATTTCTTCGATTGCATCACTTGGCTCCGAACAGGATTTGTCTTTCAGACTTGAACGGATAATAAGTGAAAGGCGCGACAGTTTACGTAAGATTTTGTAAACGTCTTGTAAAAATCTCGCGCTCATAATTGCAAAGACGGGGCAGAGCTCGTCCCCACACAGCCTCGCGCGAGATCCTGGAAACCTGTATCCGATCGCTTAGACGATCATCTAACAACCAATTCCTCCGATCCCAATCGTTAACCGGTGGCGTAGCTGCTGCCGGCAAAAGGGTCAGGCGGAGCATTCGTCAAAAACGGGGAGACCGACATGAAGAGACTCGAAGGAAAAGTGGCAGTAGTAACCGGGGGAAACAGCGGCATCGGGTTGGCCACCGCCAAACGCCTGCAGCAGGAAGGCGCGAAAGTAGCCATCTCGGGCCGCAGTAAGAAGACGCTGGATGAAGCGGTGAAAACAATCGGAAACGGACTGGTGGCGGTGCAGGCCGACGTCTCGAAGCTGGGCGAAGTGGACAAGCTGTACGCGGAGGTTTCGCAGAAGTTAGGAAAAATTGACGTGTTGTTCGTGAACGCTGGAGTCGCGAAGTTCGTGCCCCTTGCCGAGACATCGGAAAGCGTTTTCGACGAGCAGTTCGACATCAACGTCAAGGGAGCGTATTTCACGATCCAGAAAGCGCTGCCGTTGCTGAATGACGGAGCGTCGATCATCCTGAATACCAGCGTGGCCGACAGTCAAGGCCAAGCTGGCTCCAGCGCGTATGCGGCAACGAAGGCAGCTCTGCGATCCTTGGCGAGAACGGCAGCGGCGGAATTGGTAGGTCGTGGCATCCGCGTTAACACGGTCGCGCCGGGCCCGATCGTCACTCCGATCTTTGGCAGGACCGGACTGCCGCAGGACGCCATCGATGACTTCGCGAAGAGGGTAGTCGAGAGGGTTCCGATGAAGCGCTTTGGACAGCCCGAAGAGGTGGCGGCTACCGTGGCATTTTTGGCTTCGCAAGATGCGTCTTACATTACCGGCGTGGAAATCAACGTAGACGGTGGGCTGGGACAAATCTGAAAACGACAAATCTAAAAACGACGAATCTGGCGTGACAAATCTGAAATCAGCAGATCAGGCCGAGTTCAAGGGGGGAATGGTAATACGGCGAACTTGCCTCGTATTGCCAGTCCCCGTCGGAGCGCTACTTGAGTTAGCCGGTTTTCAGCGCCGCCCTGTTTTCGCTTTCGTACAGTTGATCCACCTGCTGGCGATAGCGTTCCTCGACGAAGCGGCGTTTGAGTTTCATGGTCGGCGTCAGCGCGTTGTTGGCGATGGAGAACTCATCGGAGACGAGCAGGAATTTTTTGATCTTCTCAAACTGGGCGAGGTCTCTGTTCACCTCGGCGATTACGTTCTCAAAAAGCGAAAACACCTGGGCGTTGGCGACAAGTTCTTCGCGCGACGCGTAGGTCACACGGTTTTGCCGAGCCCAGTATTCCAGTGCGTCGAAGTTTGGCGCGATCACGGCTGAGGCGAATTTCCTGCGGTCGGCCAGCACCGCGGCCTCGGCTACAAGCGTGTGCGCTTTCAATTTGCCCTCGATCGGCTGTGGCGCGATGAACTTGCCGCCCGACGTTTTGATCAGATCCTTCTTGCGGTCGGTGATGAACAGGAATCCGTTCTCGTCCAGATGGCCCACGTCGCCGGTGTGGAACCAGTCGCCGTCAAAGACTTTTGCGGTCTCTTCCGGCATATTCCAGTAGCCTTTGAACACCGAAGGCCCTTTCACCAGGATCTCGTTATCGCCGGCAATGCGCACTTCGACATTCTTTAGCAGACATCCCACGCTGCCGGCGCGGAACGACTGCGGATTGTTCAGGGCGATCACGGGCGAAGTTTCAGTCAACCCATAGCCCTCATGGATACGCATTCCCATGCCGGCATACCAGTCGAGCGTGTCACGGCTGAGAGGTGCGCCGCCGGAGACGTAGAACGCCACGCGTCCGCCCAGGGCCGCCCTCACCTTGGAGTAGAACAGCCTGTCGGCGAGTCGCCACTGGAGGGCGGTTGGTCTCTTGCCGGCGAACACCTCGTCCTTGTGCGCGCGGCCGACCCGCACCGCCCAGTCATAAATCTTCCGCTTGATGCCTTCCTGTGCGCTGGTCTGCACTTTCGCATAAATCTTTTCGTAAACGCGAGGCACGGCCACAAAGAATTGCGGCCTCACTTCTTTCAGGGCTTCCAGCAATTGTTCGTGGAACGGGCAATAGGCAATTGTCACGCCGTGCCAGAGCATGGTGTAGTCGACATGGCGCGCGGTGACGTGCGACAGCGGCAGGAACGAGATGCTGATCTGGTCATCTTTGAAGGCGTAGTCATCCAGGGAGTAAAGCAAATTGGAGGCAAGGTTGCCCTGCGACAGCATCGCGCCCTTCGGAGTGCCCGTAGTGCCGGAGGTGTAAATGATGGTCGCCAAATCATCCGGAGTGACGGCGTGCGCGCGCTCGTCGAAAGCTAGGTCACGTGTGTCGGGTGCACTGCGCAGGATGGGTGCCATCCGGATTACACCCTCGGCGGCGACGTCATCCATCACGACAATCTTCTCCAGGCCGCATTGGCCCTGTATGGACTTGACCTTGTCGAGTTGGCCCTTGCTGGAGACGAAGATAATTCGCGCTCCCGAATCCCGCAGTATGTGCAGCGTCTGCTCGGGCGTGAGGGTTGCGTAGATGGGTACGGTTGCAGCGCCCAGCGACAAGGTCGCGAAGTCAGTGATCGCCCACTCCGGACGGTTCTCGCTGAGGATGGCGACGCGATCGCCTTTGGCAATGCCCCAGCTTTCAAGCGCGTGCGCAACTCCCACTACGTTGCGGTAGAGTTCGCGCGAGGAAACGGAAACCCACTTTTGCTCGCGCTTGTATAGCATTACGTTGTCTGAGTGTCGCTCGGTAATCGCGAAGAAGATATCGTTGATGGTACGTATCGTCATAATGGATTGCTCGGCGGGAAACCGCCTGTATGTAAGATGCGTCCGTGAGTTGAAGAATTCAGAATGGCGGAAAATGGCGCACCGCCAGTGCCCATTTGGGAACAGGGCTTGCTCACAACCGTTATTACATCAGGGTCACGACGCATGGTTACCCTATGCGAGGGCCGCAAACAACATCTTAAATGACTGTAGCGAAGCGGAGGTCTCGGCATGTTTGATCCGTCCCTGATCGGGAGCTTTCTGCGACAGTCTTCGCCGGAAGAGTTGCGGGCTGCGCTCAAGAGCTACCTGCCAGAGAACGCCACGGTAGACGAACGGATTGCCGTCATTGAAGGCGCGCTACGAAGCCCGATGGGCCAGGCGCTGAGAACGGAATTCGGCAATTGGATCGTGGATCAATACATCCCCGCCGGCGCGCTGGTGCCGAAGGAGTATGCGAACTGGCGTCCGCCGGTGCGCGACGCGATGATTTTTTTCGGGACTCGAATCAGCGATGCGCGGCTCGCGCCAAAGATCCTTGAACAACTCGAGCTTCCGCCGGATACGTCCCCCGAAGAGCGATTGCTGCGGTTGATTGCAAAAGTACCGGGCCTGCAAAAGCTGGGACAGGTGTTGGCCCGCAACCGGCGTATCCGTCCCACGCTGCGACGTGCGCTCACGCAGTTGGAGAACGGGATACGCGACGTCACCGCGGAGGAGACGCGGCTCCTCGTTGAACGGCAGTTGGGCGAGAAGATGAACACATTTGCAGTACGAATCGATTCAGCGATCTTGTCCGAGGCCAGCGTCAGCGCGGTGGTGCGCTTTACTTGGCTCAACCCCGAGACCGGCGAGCGCGAACGCGGCGTTTTCAAGGTGCTGAAGCCATACATCCCGGCCTGCTTTGCCGAGGACATGGACATACTGCATGGGCTGGCACAATTCTTCGGCACCCGCCACCGCGAGTATGGATTCGCAAAAAACGTGCTGACGGATACCTTCAATAAGGTCCGAAGGCTGCTGCGGCATGAGGTGAACTTTGTCGGCGAGCAGCGCACGTTGCTGGAAGCGTACCAACTCTACCGATCCATGCCAGGGGTTCGCGTGCCCCGTGTAATCCCACCGCTCTGTACCTCGATTGTCACGGCGATGACCGAGGAGTTCGGGATGAAGGTGACGCAAGCCGTGGCTCGCATGCCGGAATGGCGGCGGGGAAAGGTGGCTGAACAACTCGTCGAGGCGCTGGTGGCCGTGCCCTTGTTTGCGCCGCAAAAGAGCGCGCTGTTTCACGCCGACCCTCATGCGGGAAATCTGCTCTACAACCAGCAGACCGATGAACTGGTCCTGCTCGATTGGGCCTTGACTGAGCGCCTGGAGCGGGAGCAGCGGCGGCACATGGCGCTGCTGGTGTTTATGGCCGGGTTGCGCGATCCAGTCGGCGCGTGGAACGCGGTCTGTGCGCTGACCGAACCACGTGTTCGAAGAAACTCACGGCAGGCGCGGGCTATCCGCGATTCGGTGACGGCGTTTCTGGATGCAATACCGCTGAACAGAGTGCCTGGCGCGGTGGACGCGATGCGGCTATTGCAGCATATTGCGGTTGCAGGCACGCGGTTTCCCGCTCCGCTGATCATGCTGTCAAAGGTGATGTTCACGCTGGACGGCATCCTGGAAGAAATCGGAGGATCTCGCTCGTCGATGGCGTTCACGATTGCGCGTCATCCTTTTCGGCGGTGGCTGGCCAGCGGCGCCAGACCCGACCTGCCACTCACGGCGCGAGACTGGGCAGCCGTTCCGTTAAGTGCCGCATTTTACGGTGGACGCCTGTCGATCAAACTTGAGGAGGTGCTGCTGGATCGCCTGCTGCCTCGCCGGGACCAATCCGGCGCTAGCGCTCAGGCGTGACCCGCTCGGGAGAATGAGATAGTGCCAACCGGGCGGCGATGATGTTATAAACGGTGGCGTTGAAGACCAGTCCCATGTGCGTGCCGGGAACTTCGAAATCAACGGCAGGGTTGCCGCTGCAACAATACTCCCAATCCACGATTCCGTCAGCCTTCGTGTAAATGGCGGTTTCGGCAACGCCGGCGGGAATGTCACAGCGCAAACGGTTGAGGAAGTCGCAAGTACACTTTCCTGTGTAGCAGGTGGGGAGCACATCGGGGCCATGCTCCTTCAGGATATTCTTGCGAACCGCCTCGGCCGCGCGAAGCACAGCGTGGTGCAGGACGGTGCCGCGGAAAGGCGCTCCGAGCGTGGTAACCGACGCAATTTCATCGGGCCGTTGGCAAGCAAGCGAACGCCCGATGATTCCGCCGAGACTGTGGCCGACGATATGCACCTTTTTGCCAGTCTCGCCCACAGCACGGTCGATGGTCTCTCGCAGGCGGTATTGGATCAGCAGGTTGGGACACTCCGCATTGATGCCGATTCCGGAAAGAAACGGTTTATACCCAATGCGAGCCAGCCAGGAACAAAGCTCAATCAAGTAACGGTCGGTGCCGAGAAAGCCCGGAATCAGGATAACGCCGGAACCGTCACCGCGAGGTATGCCCAGCCCATAGAAAACGGGTGAGGAGTGAAGCAGCAGGATTTCGACTCCGAACAGCGCTTCCTTCCAGATCGAGATATCGACTTCCGCAGAGTCTTCCCGAAAATGCTTCTTTCTTACGCCCATATGCAACCGCTACTATTTTGCAAGTTTACATCGGATTCAACGATGCAGCTCGGGCCAGCTCCCGATGGCTTTAGTGAACAAACTTTCGATTCGTCCCAACAGTTTTTTGGTGCGTAATTGGCGTGAGCGGTTGTTTGTTGTCCTCGCAAGTTTTGCAAACAGCGGCTGGGGAATTCCGGATAAAGAGCACGTGCCGCCGCCCGAGGGCAGCGGCACGTCTCAATCAGGGCCTAAAAGTCCGGTCTTCTGCAAGGCCGGAGAGGGGTTAGACGCCAGCCGGGGCCGCGTGAGCGGCTTTCGCGCCACGCCGCCGGGCAGGACGCTTGGCGGCCGGCGCTTCCTTGGGAGCGGCCTTCCCGTTGGTGGGCTTCATCATGTTCGAGATCAGGTTCTTCTCGGCATCAACAAAGCTCTTGAGGGTTTCACCGTTGATGTTCGGCATCAGGTGCGGGCGGAGCGAATCCATCGCCTCCACTGCCTTGGTTGTCGCCTGCAGATTGACGTTCACCTGCTGGCCGGCCAGATCGAGCAGCTTCTTCTGGGCTTCAATGAACGCATTAGCCGCTTCGCGGGCCAGCTTCGACATTTCGGTCTTCTTCTTGTGGTCCTCGGGCTTCTCGGCTTTGGCTTTGTTCACCGCGACGATGTCGAGGAATTTCTTCTGCGCGCGGACGAAGTCGTCCATGGCTTCGCGAGCTGCATCGACCAGGCAGGTTACATCCGGGCCTTTGCCCGCGCGTGTGGCCTCGAGACGTTTTTGCGCGTGCTTGCTTGCCGTGGTGAGGAAGTCCTGCTGCATCTCGATAAACGTGTCGACTCCGTGTTGCATGCGGTCCGTGATCGCGGCGACAGTTGGATAATCCCCAACCTGGTCCTTCACGCCGGTCATAACGATTTCATTCTCCTGCTGCGCCAGGTTGAGCAGAACTCTCTGCGCTTCAGTGAGGTTGGCTGTCGCCTCGACGGCGAGTTCGGTGAGAATCGCGACCGGAGAGTGCTCGGGATCGGACATCCCATCCTGCACGGACTTGATCGCGCTTGCGCTCTTCTTTGTTGCGAAATCCATGATGATTTTCTGCGTGGCCAAGAAACTATCGAAACCTTGCTGCGCCCATCCCAACAGCAGGTCGGAGAAGGATGAGTCCTTGGCGTGTGTGGCGGAGGGTCCCTTTGCTTCTTGCTTCATAAATGCCTCCATGTTGCAATGCAACATCACGCATAATGTAGTATATTGGCAGTGGCATGTCAAGGGCTGGAGGAATAAATGTTGCAGGGCAACAATAGCGGCGGTTTCGCGGGAAGCGGATCCAGGGTCGTCCTGAAGAAATACGGAAAGAATCGCCGGCTGTACGACACCTCGGCCAAACGCTACGTGAACCTGGAGGAGTTGGCGGCGATGATCCGCAACGGAACCGAAGTGCAGGTCGTCGACGCCAAAACCGGAGAGGACCTGACCCGCGGCTGCCTCATGCAGATCGTGATGGACGACAACAAAGAGAAGCCGACCGGACTGCCGCTGGAAATGCTTCGCCAGCTTGTCGTGGCCTCCGATCACGTCGGGCGGGAGTTCATCATGTGGTATTTGCAGTCGGCGTTCGATACCTACAAGAAGGTACAAGGCGCAATGGAGAGTGGACTGACGGGCGTTCAGTCCGCGGCGGCCTCGCCGCTGCAAACATTGAGAAACTTCATTCAGGGAACGGCGGCGGAAAAAGAATCCCAAGCTACCGAACTTCAGGAACTCCGGAAAAGGATTGCAGAGCTTGAAGCGCGAGGCGCACGACCGGCAAAGAAGACAGTATCCAAACGCCCCAAGCCGAAAGCGCCAGCCGGAAAATAGGTGCCACGCTGCTGCGCACCTAACGCCCGCCTTCTACTTCCGCGTCCAGTGCGCGCCGCCGTCGGAGGTCTCCCACACTGCGCCTCCCTCGGTTTTCAGCGTGCCCGCCTTCGCGTCGCGGAACTGTATCGAGATGATCGCGTCGGTCGGGCCCGGTAGCGGCTGTTTGGACCAGCTTTCTCCCGCATCGAGCGAGTGATAGAGTGCGCCCGCCGCTCCGCCCGCCCAAACCTCGTTTCCCATCGCGGACACCACGCGGAACTTTGTCGCCGCATCCGGCCTCCGATCACGTCGGGCGGGAGTTCATCATGTGGTATTTGCAGTCGGCGTTCGATACCTACAAGAAGGTACAAGGCGCAATGGAGAGTGGACTGACGGGCGTTCAGTCCGCGGCGGCCTCGCCGCTGCAAACATTGAGAAACTTCATTCAGGGAACGGCGGCGGAAAAAGAATCCCAAGCTACCGAACTTCAGGAACTCCGGAAAAGGATTGCAGAGCTTGAAGCGCGAGGCGCACGACCGGCAAAGAAGACAGTATCCAAACGCCCCAAGCCGAAAGCGCCAGCCGGAAAATAGGTGCCACGCTGCTGCGCACCTAACGCCCGCCTTCTACTTCCGCGTCCAGTGCGCGCCGCCGTCGGAGGTCTCCCACACTGCGCCTCCCTCGGTTTTCAGCGTGCCCGCCTTCGCGTCGCGGAACTGTATCGAGATGATCGCGTCGGTCGGGCCCGGTAGCGGCTGTTTGGACCAGCTTTCTCCCGCATCGAGCGAGTGATAGAGTGCGCCCGCCGCTCCGCCCGCCCAAACCTCGTTTCCCATCGCGGACACCACGCGGAACTTTGTCGCCGCATCCCTCAACATCGCCTGCCACTTCCCGTCGCCGATCGAGCGCTCCAACCCGCCAGAGTTGTTGATGCGCCAATGCGCGCGGACCGCCGCCGATTCGCGCTGCAGTGAAGCGCCTTCAACGTTCGTGTCCATCGCCCGAAGTTGATCTCCGGCATCGGCCCGTGCTCCCCCCGCCGCGTCAGCTCTCGCTGCCGCTACCGGCTTGCTTTGCGCGTTCGGAACGCCGGGCTGGTTCGCGGCAAGGTCTGAAAAGTTTCGGCCGCTCGCGGGTACTTCGGAAATCCCATTTGGCGCGATGACCTTGCTCTTGGCCTCCTGCTGCTGCACAGGTGGCGGCGATGCTGGCCTCTCGAAGATAATCCCGCTCTGGTCGCTCCGAGCACTCGACGCCGCGTAGCCTAGCTTCCCCGCGCTCCCATTCGCCGACAATGATCCGCCCGTCGCGCTCGGTACGGCAACAGCTCGCGGTGGCGTTACGGGCACCCGTTGATAGTTAGACGCGCTCCCCTTCGGTTCAACCGCCCCGTGCGAACCCGGTGCCGCCATTCGGTTTTGCAAGGTGCCGCTAAGCTCGGACTGCTGCGCCTGCTCGATTTCGCCCAGCGTTCCCCCAACCACGCCGCCTTTCGCCGCAGCCACATCATTCCCGGGTGCCCCATCCTTGCGGAGCAGGAGTGGGGAACTTTCCGTCTTGTCTCGTGCAGCCGCCGTCGTCTCGCGACTAGAAGAAGATTTCCGCGGTTCTGGACTCGCAGCTGGAGGCACTGCCGGGGGCTCGTTTTTCAGCTCCACTTCCGTGTTCTTCGCGCCCTGTTCGGTGTGCGACCTGTCCAGCAGCACCGCCGATCCGACCACAACAACGGCCGCGACTGCCGCCATCACCGGCATCAATCTGCGCCACCCGCTTACGACCGGCGCAGCGACTGGCTGGGGTAGTTCTGGGGCCGCCAGAAACACCACTTCCCGGCACTCGCCGCACCTCGAGATGTGGTCCATCACCCGGCCGCGTTCCGAGTCATTCAGCACGCCCTCGCAGAACGCTGTCAAGATGTCCGCATCCGGATGCACCTCGGCTCCGGCGCGCTGTTCACGCGCCATCTGGTCACGAGCGAGTTTTGGAAGTGCGTTCTGTTCCTTCACTACTGTCACTCCGGGCTCTGCTTATAGAACGCGCCAGAATCCGTTCCTTGCTTCAAAGTCTCGGGAAGCTTCAAAGTCTCGGGAAGCTGCAGCGTCTCACGAACATTCAGGGTCAGGTCTCGAACGTCCAATTCCGCCATGGCCTCGTCAGCCTGCCGCGGACTCAGCCCCTGTCGTACTAGGCCACTACGAATGTCCTTACGTATCGCGCCCGTCAACCGATCCAGCCTGCGGCTGATCGTGGACTCATGCACCCTCAGTACCTTGGCGATCTCCGCCAGCGTTCGCCCATCCAGGTAATAAGAAGCGAGCAACACGCGATCTTCACTGCCGAGGGCCTTCAGCGCCTCGCTCGCCGCCTGCTCCGTTTCGGAGGTGGGCGCACTCACTTCCTCGACCGACGCCTGTAACTGCAAACCCTCTTCCATCTGCTCTTCGAGGCTGACCGTCTTCTTCGCGCTTCTGTACCTGTTGATGAACTCCTGGGCCAGAACGGTGCGCAACCAGCCTTCCAGCGATCCGCGCCCCATGTAGTACGAGAGTTTCGAAACCCGCGCGCGCCCGTCGACTGGAAGTCCGTACAGCTCGGCATAGAGCGAATCCGCCAGCTCGCGCCCCGTGGCCTCGTCCTTTGCAATCGAGTACGCAGCGCCGTAGAGCGAGGCGCGATATCGATTCAGAAACACCTCCCACGCCGCCTCGTTCCCCAGTGCGCACCCACGTGCCAGCGCCAGTTCTTCGACCTTCAGCGAATCGATCAGCGCCAGCGCCGCCGCTTCGTTCGCCACATCATTCTGGGCATACTTATGAACGATGGCCGCAACGATGCCGGCAAACGCCCCCTGCGTCAACCCGTACCGCTCTGCTTTGGACTCGGCGTATCGAGCCAGGCACCGCCGCCTCGCGCTCTCGGTGAGCGCTGCTGCGCGTTCGGGTTCGGCTGCGGCTGGCATTGAGAAGGAATCGTATCAATTTCCGTGCAAGAAAGACACCCACCCGCGTTCCTCTTGTGTGCGCCAATAAGGCGAGCCGGAGGGAAGCGAACATGTCCCAGACTATTTCAACCCGAATCCTGTCTTTAGTTCTTCTGCTGTTCATGCCCGCGCTGCTGTTCGCCGGCATGAACAACGGCAACTCCTATAAGGTGCTGGCGCCGATCACCAGCGGCAATCTGACCGTCTTTCCCGTTGCGGCCAGTCACACGCACGATACTTCCCGCTTCCTGACGCTCGACGAAGGCGTGCGCGCGGGCTCCGTGGTCGTCACCGAATCCGGCAGCGTCCAGGGACTCGTCCGCGGACCGCGCCCTGTACGCCCTGTGCGAGGCGATCAGGTGAACACGCTCGTGCTGCTCAACAATTCCAATCGCCCGCTGCTGCTGCTCGCCGGCGAAATCGTTACCGGAGGCAAGCAGGACCGTATCATCGGCGAAGATCGCATCATCCCCGCCAACAGCGGCCCCGTCGATCTCTCCGTCTTCTGCGTTGAGCCCGGGCGCTGGATCGAAAAGACCACGACCTTCGGGTCCATGGGCGCTCAGATGGCCGCGCCCAGCATCCGACAGCCCGCCGTGGCCGCCAAAAGCCAGCAGGAGGTCTGGGCCAACGTGGCCAAATCGAACGCCGCGGTCGCAGGAGCAACTCGATCCGACGCGAGCGCAATGCCCCTCAGCTCGCGCGATGTCGCGGAACTCTCGACCACGACGTCCTATGCTCAAGTAATGGACAACCGCGCCGTAAAGGGGAAGATTGCCTCTGTTGCCGCGCCGATCGAGCGCAACTACGATGCAATGTTCCGCGAGCTGCGCAAGCAGAACGCCGTAGGCGTGGTGGTCGCCGTTAACGGACGCATCATCTGGGCCGACGTTTTCGCCAGCACCGATCTGTTGCAGAACTACTGGCCGAAGCTCATTCGCTCCTACGCTGCCGAGGCCGTAACCACGGTCGCACACGGCGGAACCGCCAATATCAACGACGCGCAGGCCTATATCAACAATCTTAGCGGAGGCCGCGAGGTCGTCGAAACCGATCCCGGCGTCTACCGCCGCTCCGAGATCACCGGAGAGGGCTTCAAAGTTTTCTCCATCGCCTCTCTGCTGCCCTCCACCGAGTACACCGTCCACCTAGCCAAGATGGACGCCGAGCCGACGTACACGACGCCCCGAACCGTAGAGTAGCGGCTACATAGCGGCATAACAAAGGCCTCCGAATATCCCGGAGGCCTGTAATCTTTCCCGCCGATACGATTCTTATCTGCGGAGCAATCGCGCTTTCCATGCCCCGAAGCTGAACGTGCCCAGCCCCAGCAATCCCAGCAGCGGCAGCGGCGACGCCGTCTGCGGCAGCTTCTTGTGCGCCTTCGTCGTCGTCGTTGTTTGATCCGTGCTGGTCTGCTGCCCGGTCGTCTGGTCGGTGTTCTGGTCGCTGGTCTGGTCGCTTTGATTACCGGTAACGGCGTTCTTCGTTGCGCCGTAGCCCTGTTCGGCTCCGCTCTTCGCCGCGCCGGCAGTGTTTGAGGCCGCGCCCGCCGCCTGAGACCCGGCACTTTGCGCCTGGTCGCTGGCGCTTTGCTGCGCTACTGCCATCGCTGCCGACAGTAGCAGCAGTGCAACTGCCATTCCGAGTTGTCGCATACAAGTCTCCCTTCTGCTTTCCGCGCAGTGCGCTGTACTCCTTGCCACACACACTGATTCTTTGCTCTGTTAGAAGTCCCAATCAGGGAGACGCGGTTGGCTCATCAGACTTGCTGATTACGATTTTGCAGAGCTGGCGCGAAGCTCAGTGCTGAGTTCGGCTGCGGCTGGCGTTTACCGGCGGTGCTTGCACTGTCCTGCTGACCACGATCAGCAGTCGACAAAAAAGAAGGGCAGCTTTCGCTGCCCCTCATGAGGGGAGGTTCTTCCATGTGCAAAATCATCCTATCGAGGAACTGTTACGCTTCGATTGCTGCAAAGTGAATACTTCGCGAATAGTGGGATCCAAGCGAACCGCCGCGATCGACATGTCTTCACGGCGAAGAGCCACTCTCCGCATGGCGGCTTCGTCGATGACCGAATTAAATAACGATTAGGCCTTCCCGCACACCGCGCGCGACCGCCTCGCCACGTGTCGTCACGCGAAGTTTTCCCAGAATCGAGCTGACGTGAAACTTCACTGTATGTTCGGAGATCTTCAGCCGAGTGGCGACCTCCTTGTTTCCCATCCCTTCTGCCAACATGGTCAAAACCTCCAGTTCCCGGGAACTTAGAGCTTCGCCTGGAATGAAGTCTGCCGAGGCAGCTTCAGCAGTCGTGGGCAACAGCGCATCCATGTCTTCACTGCTGAGCACGGCCAGTCCGACCGCAACGCCCTCGACGGCGGCCATGATCTCCGGGCCGGTTGCATCGCGGGGGAGCACGGCTCGCACGCTGGAGTGCAAGGCCCGCCGAAGCTCGGCGCGTCCGAGGTGATCGGCAAGCAAGACGGTGGGCGGTGCGTCATCGCGCATGAACGCCTGTGCGGGAAGTTTGTCGGCCAAGGCAATCTCGATCAACAACACGTCCGGCCGGGCATCGCGAATGCGCGCCGCCGATGAGCCAGCGCCGGGTGTCGCGAGTACGGCGAAGCGCGGATCTTCTCGCAGCACCGTTTCCAATCCGGCTCGGACAATCGGCGAGGATGCGATGACAAGGACGCGGGTCATGCCGCCTCCGCGACGCTCTCCTGACTTAACTTGAGCTCACATGGTTGCAGCCGTTCCGCGCGCAGTACATCGATCGAAAGCGCGTTTGCCGCCGCACGAATGGCGTCCGAGAATTCACCGCGCGACCGCAGCCATGCGCCGTTCACCCGCACGATGACATCGCCGACCAGCACGCCGGAGAGGTGTGCCGGGCCGCCCGCTTCGAGTTCAACGACCAACAGTCCGAGCACGGATAAGCTTTTTACGTGCACGCCAACCGGCTGCACTGTAACGCCAATGCTGCGCGGGTGATCAGCAGCGAGAAGATGCTCGACCGCAGCGGCAGTCACCGCGACGCCGAAGCCGCCGACGATCATGCTGTTGATCCCCACAACTCTTCCCTGGACATCGGCAAGCGGGCCGCCGGAATTGCCCGGTGCGAGACGAATGTCAGCCCTCATCAAGACGTCATCCACCTTTGGCACAGCCGACACCAAGCCCACCGTGAATGCACCCGTCGCGTCCATCGGATTGCCTACCGCAAGCACCATCTCTCCCACGCGCAGGGAACTCGCATTGCGGGTTTGCGCCGATGGCAGCCTGGTCGCTTCGATTTGCAGTGCTGCCAGGTCATATTGCGGATCGCGACGAACAAGTTCAGCCTTGAATTCGCGGCCATCCGCCAAACGCACCGTTTGCCCCGCCGAGTTTGCCACGTGCGCGTTGGTTACGATCAGCCCGTCCGGTTGCCAGATCACCCCCGACCCCCTGCCGGAATCGGCACCGAGAACCTCGACCGTGCAATCGCGCAATCGTTCCGCCACAGCGGCGAGTTCTCTTCCCACACTGATGCTTACAGGCACAAATTGATTCACCACTGCCATCACGCCCTCCGTGGCCGCTCGCCAATTACGACGTTGACCTCTGCCAGCTTTCCGCCGCGCAGCACCTGCACGCGCGCGGTCTTGCCCACGCTTTCCGGATCGAGCGCGACTTGCAGGTCGGCAGGATCGCCGAGCGGCTGGCCGTCAATTGCGAGCACGACGTCTCCGATCAGCAGTCCGGCGCGGTCGGCCGGACCATCCGGCGCGATCGTGGTGATGAGCAACGCGGTTTCGCGCTTATCCGCGAGCGTCTGCTGGAGGGCAGTTGGCAAGCGCACCGCCTGCAAACCCGCTCCCAGGTAGCCTCGCGCAATGTGTCCCTTGCTGAGCAACTGGTCAACGACGTGATTGACGGTCGTAGATGGAATTGTCAGCACCGAACGCCGCGGTCCCGAAGTGTTGATGCCGAGTACGTGGCCCTCGGCGTCGACGAGCGGCCCACCCGAGAAACCGGGATAAGGCAGCAGGTCCAGCCTCAGATACCGGTCAACGCGTCCGCCCTGCCATGTGCGCCAGGGTCCGCCGATCGCGCTAATCACTCCGTAGCTGGTGCTGAGTCCCTCTTCGCCGCGACGACCAACGGCAAGCACAAGATGACCAACCCGTAGCTGTTCGGCATCGCCAAACCCGGCCGCCTCCGCACCTTTTGCAGCAAGTTTCAGGACCGCAATGTCCGTGCCCGGATCGCGTCCGGCGACGCTGGCAGTCGCGGTTCCGCCCGCGGGCAGAGCCACCGTCACCTCCTGCCGCCCGCGAATCGTGTGCTCTGCGGTGACGACGATGTCCTCGCGCCACACGGTCCCACTAACGCCGCGCTGGCCTCCTTCTAAAACTCCGACCACACTCCGACCGGCGCGTTCGACTGCGTCCGCCAAACTGTTTGAGAACTCGATCAATGCGTTTGCCATTTCCAACCTCCATGACGTTTGTCTTGCTCGTATGCCTATATTGATCGGCGCGCGGCAATCGCACATCCGTCAGAAGAGGAGGGCCAACCTGAACAAAAGACCAGGCCTTTTTTTCACGGGAAAGAAACTTGATAAGGAACCAGCCGGACACTATGCTAGTGTCGGCAGAAGGAGCCCACTGCACAGCACGCGCCGGGAGGCATCGAGCGATGGAGTCGCGCCACACAACGACGGGACCCGATCTGTCGGCACTGAGGATTCACGACGAGGCGCGCAAAGGCGGAGGCCCGAAATGGCTTCGCTGGTTCGCCGCATTCGTCGGGTTGCTGATACTGGTTTCCGGCGCTGTCTTTGCGTTCAAGGAAAAAAGTCCGGTCGTGGAAGTCGCCTCGGCGCACGCGCAAGCTGAATCCAGAGAAGTATTGTTGAACGCCAGCGGTTACGTAACGCCGCGACGTCGTGCAACGATTGCCGCCAAAATCACCGGCCGCGTAACCCAGATGATCGCCGACGAAGGCATGCACGTTAGAGAGGGACAGGTGCTCGCCACGCTGGACGATTCGGATGCGCTCGTCCGTCTGCATTCCGCGGAAGCTGACCGCGACGCCACTTCGGCGGCGCTGAAAGATTTCCAGGTGCAACTCGCCAATGCCGATCGAGACCTGCGCCGCACGGAAGCATTGCAAAAGGAGCAGGTCACCAGTCAGCAGGCGCTGGACACCGCACGCACCGCCGCCGACAGCCTGCGCGCGAAGATTACTCTTACAGAGCAGCAGACCAAGGCCGCGGAAGAACGCATCCGCGTGGCGCAACAGGATCTCGACAACTGCACCGTGCGTTCGCCGTTTACCGGCATCGTCGTTTCGAAGGACGCGCAGGTGGGCGAAATGGTTTCGCCGATCTCGGCTGGCGGGGGCTTCACTCGCACTGGCATCGCAACGGTCGTCGATATGCAGTCGCTCGAGGTCGAAGTCGATGTGAACGAGTCCTACATAGCGCGGGTCAGAACCGCGATGCCGGTGACTGCGATCCTCGACGCATATCCTGATTGGAAGATTCCGGCCAAGGTGCGCACGGTTATTCCAACCGCAGATCGGCAGAAGGCCACGGTAAAGGTGCGCATCTCGTTTGACCAATTGGATCCGCGCATTCTTCCGGACATGGGCGTAAAAGTAACATTTCTCGGGGACGAACCGAAGGGACCAACTGGCGGGGCAAGCGTACTGGTTCCGCAAGGTGCCGTGCGCAACGAAAATGGCAGCAGCGTCGTGTATGTCTTTCGAGAAGGGCGCGTGGAACGGCGCGCGGTTCGCGTCGGCGGCACGCACGGCAGCGATCAGGAAATTCTTGCAGGACTCGTCGGCGGCGACCAGGTCGTAGTCAGCGGTTTTGAAGGCCTGCACGATGGCGCCCGCGCAGAACTCAAGCGATAGAAAAGCCGAGAGTCGTCGCGGTACAGCTCGACCGGGATCAATGTTTTCGGGCCTCTGGCTTACTAAGTTGTTTCCATCTGAATGGTCAACAATCGGGCGATCCCGCCGAATCTTCGGCAGGTTTCCCGCGTCCAAGATTGCGAGGGAGATGCCATGGTTAGAGTCGATGGTAGCGGTAGCGGCTCCAGTCTCGTCCGGGTTCGTGGGCTGGACAAAAAATACCAGCGCGGCAGCGAGGAAATCCATGTCTTGCAGGGCTTGAACCTCGACGTGGACGCCGGCGACTTCGTAGCCTTCATGGGCCCCAGCGGCTCCGGCAAAACGACACTGCTGAATCTGCTTGGCGGCATCGACCTGCCGACGAATGGAACGATCACGGTCGCGGGCGACGAAATCACGCATCTTTCCGCAAGCAAGCTGACGACTTGGCGCGCGCGCCACGTTGGCTTCGTGTTCCAGATGTATAACCTGATTCCCGTTCTGACCGCATTTCAGAACGTCGAATTGCCGCTGCTGCTGACGAAGCTCTCGAAGGCGGAACGCCGCAAGCACGTCGAGGTCGCGCTTGAAGTCGTGGGACTCAAGGACCGCATGCACCATTATCCGCGTCAGCTCTCGGGCGGACAGGAGCAGCGGGTGGGCATCGCGCGCGCCATCGTGGCCGATCCCACGTTCCTGCTGTGCGACGAACCCACCGGCGATCTCGACCGCAAGAGCGCCGACGAAATCATGGGCCTGATCGATCGGCTCGTCCGTGAGCACGGCAAGACGGTGTTGCTGGTGACCCACGATCCCGTCGCCGCCGAGCGCGCGCACGTCGTGCTGCACCTCAACAAGGGAGTTCTGGTCGAAGGTCAGAAAACGACCGACGGTGTAGGGAGTCGGCCATGAAATACCTTCCGCTGCTCTTCTCCAATCTGTTTCGAAAGAAGATTCGCACCACGTTGACCATTGGATCATTCGCCGTGGCGCTGTTCCTTTTTGGATTGCTCGCGGTTGTCCGGGGCGCATTCAATCAGGGAGTGGAGGTTGCCGGAGCCGACCGCCTGGTCGTCATCAACAAGGTGTCAATCATTCAGCCGCTGCCGATTTCGTACGAGGATCGCCTACTGCGCATTCCCGGTATCAAGGAGGTGACTCACCAGAACTGGTTTGGCGGCGTGTATCAGGATGAGCGCAACTTCTTCCCGCAGATGGCGATCGAGGACGAGACTTTTCGCCCCATGTATTCGGAGTACGTGATTCCCGACGACCAATGGCAGGCCTATATGGCCGACCGCGAGGGCGCGATTGTCGGCGCCGATATTGCCAAGCGCTTCAAGTGGAAGATCGGAGACCGCGTTCCACTGAAGGGCACGATCTTTCAAGGCACATGGGAATTCAACATACGCGCCATCTATCAGGGCAAGCGAATACAGGACGACACCACCCAGTTCTGGTTTCACTACAAGTACCTGGAGGAGCGCGAAAATCCGTACTGGAAGGGGTTGATCGGCTGGTACACCGTGAAGGTCGCGAATCCCGACGACTCGGTGAAGGTCGCCCGCCAGATCGACGAGACCTTTTCGAATTCGCCCTGGGAGACGAAGACGGATACCGAAAAAGCGTTTGCGGCTTCGTGGGTGAAGCAGGCGGGCAACATACAACTGCTGATCCTCAGCATCGGCGCGGTGGTGTTCTTCACGCTGCTGCTGGTTACCGGCAACACTATGGCCATCGCGGTGCGCGAACGTGTGCGCGAACTCGCGGTGTTGAAGGCCGTGGGATTCTCCGACGTCTTCGTCCTCGTCCTTGTATTGGCTGAATCGCTACTGATTGCGGCGATCGGTGGGGCCTTGGGCATCGCGGGCGCCAAGTTGCTTACGCTGAATGGCGATCCCACTCACGGCATGTTGCCGTTCTTCTATCTATCGTCGTCCACCGCAGCCGCCGGAATCGCGGTGGCCCTCGCCGTTGGCGTGATCGCCGGACTGCTGCCGGCCTTCTCCGCGATGAGACTCAATGTCGTAAATGCGCTACGGAGGGTGTGAGCATGGCAATCCCGCTGAGTTACAACTTGAACAGCTTGCGGGTCCGCTGGACCTCAACCGTCGTGGCCATACTGGGAATCGCCGGCACCGTGGGCGTGTTCGTAGCGATGTTGTCGCTGGCGAAAGGTTTCAAGACGACGCTGGTGTCCTCCGGCTCGCCACGCAACGCCATCGTGCTGCGCGGCGGCGCGACCTCAGAAATGGAGAGCGGCATCGGCCTCGACCAGGAGCGCGTGATCGAAGATGCTCCGGGAGTGGCGCGCAGCGCGGACGGACCGCTGGTGAGTCCCGAAGTCGTTGTGATTGCCGGCTTCCCCTTGAAGGCCACCGGCACCGACGCCAACGTGCAAGTGCGGGGTGCCTCGCCCAAAGCGCTTGAGGTCCGCGACACGATCAAAGTAGTGTCGGGCCGTTTTTTTCAGCCGGGACTGAACGAACTGGTCGTCGGACGCAACGTCGCTGGTACTTACTCCGGCTTCGAAATGGGAAACAAAGTGAAGTTCGGCGGGGGCGAGTGGACGGTGGTGGGCGTTTTCGACGCCGGGGGTAGCGCCTTCGACTCCGAGGTCTGGTGCGACGCCAACGTGCTTGATGCCGTGTACAAGCGGCCATCGAACGTATTTCAATCCGTCACTGTGCGCCTGACGTCTCCGGAGGCGTTCACCGGCTTCAAGGACGCACTCACTTCCGATCCTCGCGTTACGCTGCAGGCCAGCCGCGAACTCGACTACTACGACAAGCAATCACGCGCGCTCACGACCCTTATCACGGTGCTCGGCACGATGGTCGCCATGGTCATGGGTATCGGAGCCGTGTTGGGCGCGCTGAACACGATGTACTCGGCTGTAGCCGAGCGTTCGCGCGAGATTGCCACCATGCGCGCCCTCGGTTTCGCAACCGGCAGCGTCGTGACTTCGTTTGTTTTTGAAGCGCTTTGCATTGCGTTTGTTGGCGGCCTGCTTGGGTGTATCTGTGTCTTGCCGCTCAATGGCATGACCACGGGGACGATGAACTGGCAAACGTTCTCTCATCTTGCGTTCGCGTTCCGCGTGACGCCTGCGCTGTTGGCCGGAGGAGTCGTCTTCGCGCTTCTCATGGGATTGGTGGGCGGTGTTCCCCCGGCAATTCGCGCGGCGCGCGCACGGATAGCCGTAGCCCTGCGGGAACTCTGAATGTCCGGCGGGCAATCGTCCGCGTAAGCTTATCTTCGCGCCAGTTCGCGTTGGCGCGGGCCACTACATCAAGCGGCTTTTTTCCAGCGCAAATAGGGGTCTTCCAGGGAAAGGAATTTGTACGCCCTTAGCGCCTCCTCGTCGCCACTCTCGGCAAGATCAAGGATCTCCTCCATCATCTTGTCGATTTCGCTCCCTGTCATGTGCTCGGTTGCAGTCCAGTACTTTGGTGGAAGAACCCACAGTTTTCTGATTGGCTGATTCAACATAACGTGCCCTCAGAGAGGTTGGTCAGGGGTGGAAAGACGCCTTGTTGGGAACTAGCCAGATACTATCCAACAAATCTCCGCCGCGTCAAATTGCGCCATTCGGCAATATAGAGCGTGTTGTGCGATGGGTCAGGTTACTCGGACACTTCGGACGCGGAAGTACGTCCGCGCTACTCCGGCAGTTGCTTGCCGCGCGTCTCTGGGGCGAAGGGGATCAGCAGCAGTCCAATTCCAAATGCGATTGCGGTGAGAGCAACGGGCTTTCCAAGTGTTCCCATGTTGCGCACCAGTGCGCCAAGTATGAAATTCACTCCGGCGCCAATGAAGCGGCCAAACGAAGTGGCGAAGGCGAATGCAGTCGCGCGGACCGATGTGCCGTACTGCTCGGGTAACCACAAGCTGAACATCGCGAAGTTGCCGCCAAAGAATCCCAGGAAGAACAGCAGAGTGATAAACGTACGCAGACCGTGGGGTAGATAGAACGCCCAGCCAAAGCTCAAAACGATCATGGCCGCCATCCCCGCAAAATAGATCGCCAGCGTACGCTTGCGTCCAATTCGTTCCGCGAGTGGTGGCAAGGCCAGGCAGCCAAGGATAGTCCCAATCGACAGCAGGCCCGTGCCAAACGAGGCAAGTCGCACGGCTTGAGGCAGCGGCGCGCCTCCCTTTCGCGCCAGGGTGATGATGGCCGTCGGTTCATATACGGCGGCGGCCCACAGACCGATAATGGCCACCGTAAGCAGTCCGGTGTTGACCAAAGTGCGGCGGCGGTACGGTTCTCGAAAGATTTCGCTCAAAGGAGAGCGCCTGCGAATCGGTTCGATCTTTGCAACGCGCTCCCAACGCTCAGGTTCCTTGACCCGCTTGAGGATCATGAGCGACACGATTACCGGCGTCAATCCGCACAGGAACATCGCTCGCCAGCCAAAGCGTGCTCCCACCGTGTAATTGAGAGCGGCGGCAAGAAAGAATCCAGCGTAGTAGCCTGTCTGCAGATAACCCGCTCCCATTTTTCGCCGGTCCTCCGGCCACGCCTCGGCAACGTAAGTCCCTGCCAACGCCCATTCGCCGCCGATTCCGATACCGGCCAGCAAGCGAAACGCCGCGAGTTGGTACACGTTCTGCGATAAGGCAGCAGCACCGGTGAAGATCGCATATACGAAGATTGTGGCCGCAAGCACACGGGTTCGCCCGAACCTATCCGCGATCGGACCCCAAATAAATGACAGTCCCCACCCGATCAGGAACAACGCAAATAGAATCGAGCCCACTTGGGCAACGTTGGCCGGGGCGTTCGACATTCCAGACTTCGGCAGAAGTTCGGTCAGAGCCGGGCTGAGCACGAGCGCATAGATTACCGAATCCATGCCATCCAGTGTCCAACCTGTCCAGGCGGCCCAGAAGCCGGTGATTTGTTGTCGCGTGAGTTTCGTCGGAACTTGCCGTGGTGGGCCGGGGAGCGCTCGCTCTGCCACAAGGAACTCCAATCAGACTGTGTGCCAGAGATGCCAGCGCGGTTCGTGCAGTTGGCCGCACCAGTCACACTGGCCCGCGCGCGAGTGTGGATGCGGAGCGGGGCAGTGTTGCTGCCCGCTCGCTGATTACCTCATCAAAGCTCTTGCCGGATGCAATGCAATTCGGTGTTGAGGATCAACTAACCGTGAAAGACGTTTGGATTGCAAGCGTGGCGATGACCCGGTTCGGCAAGCGCCCTGAGAGCCTGCAGGACCTCATGGCAAACGCGGCTCTCGATGCGCTTCGCGATGCCGGGCGCGAACCCGACGCTCTCGTCGTAACGACGATGGCGCCCGAAGAGTTCATCGGCGAAGGGAATTTCGCATCGCAGATAAGCAGCTATGTCGGGCTCTCGCGTGTTCCCGCCATCCGTGTAGAAACGGCAACCTCCTCGGGAGCGGCCGCACTATACG
The DNA here is from genome assembly GCA_963777415.1 of uncultured Acidobacteriota bacterium. Lineage (GTDB taxonomy): Bacteria > Acidobacteriota > Terriglobia > Terriglobales > Acidobacteriaceae > JAEZPW01. The sequence goes on along the minus strand of CAVZQL010000001.1, from coordinate 239,609 downwards.
CGGGCTTCGCCATGATCGCCTCCGGACTGCACCGCAACGTGTTAGTTCTTGGGGGCGAGAAGATGACGCATGTCACGACGCCTCGCGTGTCCCAGATCATTAGTCGCGTGATTGATCCACACGAACGCGCGTATGGTGCAACGATGCCCGCACTGGGCGCCATCGTAGCCCGATCCGCTCTGCACGAAAATCTGATCACGGAGACGGATATGGCGCGAGTGGCGGTCAAGAACCATGCGAACGGCGCACGCAATCCTTACGCTCAGTTTCAGCACCCCGTCTCGGTCGAGAAGGTGATGAAGAGCCGCGTCGTCGCCGATCCGCTCCGAATCATGCACTGCTGTCCAATTTCCGACGGAGCCGCCGCGGTGTTCCTCACTGCCGAGCAAACCGGCGTGAAGTTGGCTGGCATGGGACAGGGCGGAGACTACATCGCCGTACGCTACCGCAAATCCCTGACCACGTTTCGCGCTACGCAGGAAGCCGCACGAACCGCCTTTCAGATGGCGGGGTTCGGGCCGGAGCGCGTACAGGTGGCTGAGATTCACGACGCCTTTGCCCCGTTTGAACTTTTGTCACTGGAAGATATTGGCCTCTTTGCACCGGGGCAGGCCGCCAAGGCCATAAGGATTGGAGAAACTGATTTGACTGGACGATTGCCGGTCAACCCGTCAGGCGGACTAAACGCGCGCGGGCATGCGTTGGCAGCGACAGGTTTGGCCCAGGTGGTCGAAATCACGTGGCAAATTACCGGCCGGGCGCAGGGCCGCCAGGTGAAAGCAGAAGTGGGCCTGGCACACTCGATTGGCGGTCTTGCAACCAACAATTGGGTCTCCATCTTGCAACAGGTGGCGTAATGGAGATGATCGAAGCCTCACGTTGCCCGCGTTGCGGGTGGACGCTCGTCCCGCCAGCACGAATCTGCCCTGACCATCCTGTCGAAACAGAACCGGCGATAGTTCCTGGCCACGGGTCGGTCGTCTCTTACACCACCCTGACTTCCGCGCCTGAAGGCTTCAAAGCGCCATTGCAGATCGCGTTAGTTGAGCTCTCTGGAGGTGCTCGCATCTTCTGCCACGGCAAGGAAGAACGTGGTTTGAAAATCGGAATGCGGGTCCTGATCGAACAGGTTGACGGCATCTTCTACTTTGCGCATCTCAATTTGACGGACCGGGTCGCTCTGTTCTGGAAACGCGGCGGAACCGCTCGCGAACGCACTGCTGGCGCCCTGAAGGGCACGGCCAAGCGGCTCGCCGCACTTCCGACGCTTCTCAAAACACTCGTGCCCTGGCCGGGACGCAGGAAAGCCGCTACGAATATGAACAACTCACAGCTGTCGCTCATTAATCGCGCCGAACTCCACCGGGAGCGCATCGCAATCGTCGATTCCAATGGAGAGTACACGTACGGCCGGCTGCTCGACGCCTCAGCCCGGGTCGCGTCGGCTTTACTCGGCAGCGCTGGCGATCTCAAGGAAGCCCGCGTCCCGTTTCTGGTCACGCCCGGATTTCCCTGGGTAGCCGTGCAGTGGGGGATTTGGCGTGCGGGCGGGATCGCGGTGCCGCTCCCGCTGGGTTCTCCAGCGACCGAACTCGAATTCTTCATCGGCGACACGCAGGCGACGATGCTGGTTGCGGATGCCGCCGGAGCAGAGCTGCTGGCGCCCATAGCAGCCGCCCGCGGGATACGTTTAGTATCGTATACCGATGCTATCACTTCGAACACCGCGGCATTGCCCGCCCTCGACGAAACGCGACGCGCGATGATCCTCTACACAAGCGGCACCACCAGCCGTCCCAAGGGCGTCGTCACAACGCACGATAACATCGAGGCGCAGATTACAAGCCTGGTCCGTGCCTGGCAGTGGTCTGCGGATGATCGCGTGCTGCTGTGCTTGCCGCTGCACCACGTTCACGGAATCATCAACGTCGTTTCGTGCGCGTTGTGGTCGGGCGCAACCTGCGAGATGCTGCCGCGCTTCGACGCGAATACCGTCTGGGACCGCATCGCCGGCGGCAATCTGACGCTGTTCATGGCAGTCCCCACCATCTACACGAAACTCATATCAGCCTGGGAGGCAGCATCACCGCAACGCCGGGCTCTGCTCAGCCAGGCTTGCGGACGTTTGCGGTTGATGGTGTCAGGCTCGGCGGCATTGCCGGTCTCTACTCTGAACCGCTGGAAAGAAATCAGTGGTCACACACTGCTCGAGCGCTACGGAATGACAGAGATAGGCATGGCTCTGTCGAATCCGCTCGAAGGCGCGCGAGTGCCCGGCAGCGTTGGCATGACTCTACCCGGAGTCGATGTCCAGTTGGTCGATGAGCGTGGCGAGGAAGTCGCAACAGGCAGTCCTGGAGAGATCGAAGTTCGCGGCCCCAACGTCTTCAAAGAATACTGGGACAAGCCGGAAGCAACACAACAGGCATTTCGTGATGGGTGGTTTCGCACCGGAGATGTGGCGGTCGTCGAGAACGGCCGCTATCGCATTCTGGGCCGTATGAGCATCGATATCATCAAGACCGGCGGCAACAAGGTCTCGGCATTAGAAGTTGAGGAACAACTTCGCGAGCACTCGGCCGTTGCGGAATGTGCGGTGGTCGGCGTTCCAGATCCCGAGTGGGGCGAACGCGTCGCGGTGGCCGTCGTGCTACGCGAGGGCGACACTCTTGACCTTGAGCGCCTTCGCGGTTGGGCGAAGGACCGCCTCGCGTCGAGCAAGATTCCATCGCGGCTCCTCATCGTTGATGCGCTTCCACGCAACGCCATGGGCAAGGTGACCAAACCCGCTGTGGTGGATCTGTTTAAGGTTGCTCGCGAGAAGGATCAAGTCGCCTAACTAGCACGCACCCTGTGCGAACCTGGTCCTCGCTCGATCGCATCGATATCGTCAACGTCCAATGAGATCGCCCTGCGATGAAGCCGTAATTCGATCCGCTGGTTCGGGAGTGGTTCCCTGTGAGGCAGAAGCAAGGACATGGATACTCGCTACAACCATTCTCGCCTCCAGCATGGCTTTCATCGATAGCACGGTCGTCAACGTCGCTCTGCCTGCGATTCAAGCCAGCTTTCACGCCAGCGTCGTGGACGTGCAGTGGGTCGTCGAGTCTTACGGACTCTTCCTGGGCGCGTTGATTCTAGTTGGCGGATCGCTTGGCGACCTGTTCGGACGTCGTCGTATGTTCGTGGCTGGTGTTTGCATTTTTGCCCTGGCCTCCGCGGCTTGCGGACTTGCGACGAACATTCATCATCTGATCATCGCCAGATGCATTCAAGGTATCGGCGCCGCTCTCCTCGTGCCCGGCAGTCTTGCGATTATCAGCACATCATTCGACGAGAAAAGCCGCGGCCATGCGATCGGCACGTGGTCTGGTTTCACCGCAATTACAACCGCGGTTGGACCGGTCCTAGGCGGATGGCTGGTTCAGCATGCTTCCTGGCGCTGGGCATTTTTCATCAATGTCCCGATTGGAGCGGCCGTGATAGCGATTTCAGTTTGGCGCATTCCCGAAAGCCGCGGCAGCACAGCCGTTCGCATCGATTGGCTGGGCGCTCTCTTCGCCAGCCTCGGATTGGGCGGTCTAGTTTACGGATTCATCGAATCTGTCAGCCTGGGTTGGGGACATCCTCTGGTGTTCGGGAGTTTGATCGCGGGCTTCGGCTGCCTGATCGCCTTCGCATTCATCGAGGGTCGTGTCACGTCGCCGATGGTGCCGTTCAGGTTGTTCGACTCCCGCAGTTTCAGTGGTGCGAATCTGCTCACGCTATTTCTATATTCCGCGATTGGAATTTTCTTCTTCTTGTTCCCGCTCAACCTGATCCAGGTTCAGGGATACTCGGCAACCGCAGCTGGCGCGGCGTCCCTCCCCCTGATCCTGCTGATGTTTCTTCTCTCCCGCTGGTCTGGCGGACTCGTCGCGCGCTATGGTCCGAGACGTCCATTGATCATCGGACCTCTTATCGCCGCCGTGGGTTTCGTCCTGTTTGCCCTGACCTCCCTCGGAGGCACTTACTGGAAGACGTTCTTTCCTGCGGTGATAGTTCTGGGATTCGGGATGGCTGTCACCGTCGCTCCTCTCACCACCGTTGTGATGAATTCAGCAAGTCAGGATCGGGTCGGCACCGCTTCTGGAATCAACAATGCGGTGGCCCGCGTCGCGGGAGTACTCGCGATTGCCGTCCTTGGGATCGTGATGGTGTACGCCTTCGGTTCCCGCCTGAATCACAGCCTTACTCAGCTCGCACTGCCGCGGGGAGTGCTGCAGCAGGTGCAAGCGAACGAAATCAAACTAGCGGGATTGCAAGTACCCGCCGGCGTGAATCCCGGCACAAGAACCGCCATCGAAGGATTAGTCCGCGAAGCATTCGTGTTCGGTTTCCGGGTGATCATGTTGATTTGCGCGGTTCTCGCCGTGGCCAGTGCCGCGGTCGCGTGGAGCATCATTCTAGACTAACGCGGCATCGGTCAACGTCTAAAGCGCGTTCGGCCCACGAATTTCGGGTGGCGCTCCGAGGTCCATGAACCTTGAATCGCGCGCCTCTTCTCTAACCGAACTCAGCGCCATCGTCACTTCGCGTACGTAGTACAACGTCGCGGCAAAAAGACAGAACATCGCCACCACAAACACCACGACCGCCGCCAGCGCGGCTTCTTTCCAGTACAGACCGAACCCCAGCAGCAGGCACGACGCGATTGTCCCCGCCAGTGAAACCAGCGCCAGACGAAAGCAGGTTTGAATAATCTCAGCCCGCCGTTGGATCGCGTTGATCTGCGCCGTGTAGGCTTCGGCTTCCTGCACCCGCCCGTTTTTGGCGGCGTCATGCTTTGCGTGTACGTATTGCCGCAACCGGGCAACGATGCCCATCAGACGCACGTTGATCGACAGGATCAGCAGCGCCGTCGCGGAAACGAAGATCGCGGGAGCAACAAAGGCTTGAAAAATCCGTGCAATTCCGTCCATGATGCCCGGATTCTAACATCCCGGCATGTTGTCATTCCCGCGCATGTTGTCATTCCGGGCGCATGTTGTCATTCCGAGCGCAGCGAGGAACCTGCTTTTCGTCGGCGCCATCACAACTGTTCACGCCCACAACAAACGTTGTCATTCCGAGCGTAGGAGGAACCTGCTTTTCGTCGGCGCCATCACAACTGCTCAGGTTGCCCACGTTGCCATGTTTTAAAATAGCTTCACAATGACAGACAATGTTTTTTTCCGCCCCGAGCTTTTTGAATTCCTGCGCCAGCTCAAACGCCGCAACAAGCGCGAGTGGTTCGCCAAAAACAAATCGCGCTACGAGCAGGACGCGCGCGACCCCGCACTGATCTTCATTGCCGCTTTTGGAACGCACCTTCCCAAACTCAGCCCGCACTTCGTGGCCGACCCGCGTCCCACGCGGGGCTCGCTGTTCCGCATCTATCGCGACACGCGCTTCTCCAGCGACAAGCTCCCGTACAAGACCCACCTCGGCATCCACTTCTTGCACAACATGGGCAAGGACGCGCACGCGCCCATCTTCTACCTGCACCTCGAGCCGGATAACTGCTTCGCCGCCGGAGGAATCTGGCACCCCGACAACACCGCGTTAACCAAGGTGCGCTCGGCCATCGTTCGCGAACCGGAGCCGTGGCGCAAGCTCCGCCGCAAGCTGTCGCTTGAAGGCGACAGTCTCAAACGTCCGCCGCGCGGCTTCGATCCCAATCATCCCTTCATCGACGACATCAAAATGAAGGACTACGTTGCCTCGGTTGCGCTCACCGAAGCTCAGATCTGCAGCCCCAAATTCATGCGCGACTTCGTCGCCGCCTGCCGCACCATGTCTCCCCTGGTTGAATTCACCGCCAAGGCTCTGGGACTGAAGTACTAGCAACTCGTAGCGCCGGACTCCAGTCCGGCGGGCCCCGCAACGCGGAGGCTGCCATGGCAATTGATCGTAGACCTCACAAAGCAACTGGGGTGCCGCACCCTTCCCCCTTCAGGGGGAGGGTGCGCTAAAAGGTATTTGCAGTTCCACATCGGAACGTTGCTCGTTGACCACCTTCTCGAATTTTGTCCCTGCGTGAAACTCTGTTCTCCCGTTGTGCTTCCTACTAAGGTTCCATCTCTGGAAGATCCAGATAGGCACTTTGACGGAGGATGGCGATGTGTTTCCCGCTTCATTCGAAGTTCGCCCGTTACATTTGCGTAATATCATTTGCACTTGTTGCCAGCCCCTTGTGGGGACAGCAGCAACAGGACTACTCAAAGTCGGCGCCGATTTTTCCTAACGTGTTCGCGCCTTACGAGGTGCGTCACGTGCCGGAGCCGAGTTTCGCTAACTCGCCGCGCATCGACCAACTGATCCACAACGGCAAGCTGATGCTGTCGCTCGACGACGCCATTGCGCTTGCGCTCGAGAACAACCTGGACCTGGTGATCGCGCGTTATAACCTACCGATTGCCGACACCGACATCCTGCGCACGAAGTCGGGCGCCAACGTGCGCGGCGTGAATACCGGCATCATCTCCGGCACGCCCGGCGGAGGCGTCGGCAGCATCGGCAACACCGGTGCCTCCGGTGGCGGGGCCGGCGGCACTACCGCGGCCGCTGGCGGCGCGGCGGCCGGCACCGCCGGGCTCGTCGAATCCACTCTCGGCGTCGGCCCCCCAACCGACTCCTACGACCCCATCTTCGGGTCGAACGTAGGTTTACAACACTCCAACACCCCCGAGTCGAACATCGTACTGTCGGGTGTGCCTTCGCTGCTGCAGAACACGGGCACTCTGGACTTCTCCTACGACCAGGGCTTCACAACCGGAACGTTGTTCACGCTCGGCTTCAACAACTCACGGGTCACCAGCAACAGCTCGGCGATACTGCTGACCCCGCAATTCAACTCCAACTACCTGGTGCAGTTCCGTCAGCACCTTCTGCAAGGCTTCAGCAAAACCACGAATCGCCGCTTCATGATTATCGCGCGCAACAATCGCGAGATCGCCGACGTTGCCTTCCGCCAGCAGGTGATCTTTACGGTCACGCAGATCGAGAACCTCTATTGGGCCGTCGTTGGCGCTTACCAGGACTTGACGGCGAATCAACACACCCTCGCCTTGGCGCAGCAATTGGAAGCGAATAACCGCCGCCAACTTGAGGAAGGCACGATGGCGCTGCTTGACGTCATCAATGCCCAGGCGCAGGTTGCGACAGCGAACCAGAACGTTATTGTTTCGCAGACCAACCTGCAGTTGCAGCAGTTGCTGATGAAAAATGCTATCTCGCGCAACGGCAACAACCCGTCGTTGGCCGCGGCCGCCGTGGTGCCGACCGACCAGATGGAAATTCCCGCGACCGAACCCGTCGTCCCCACGCAAGATCTCATCAACGAGGCTCTACGGAATCGTCCGGAGCTGGCCCAGTCACGCATCGACCTGACCAATCGCCAGATCAGCAAGACGTCCGCGCACAACGCGATGTTGCCCGTCGTCGATCTGGTCGCGAACTATGGTGGTTTCGGACTTTCCGGCACACCTAACCCAAACTTCTCTACCCGCTTTGGACCGGTCCCGCCGAACCTGATTACCACGGGCGCAAGCGATGCCTTGACCTCGTTGAGTGACCATCCCACTTACTTCGTTGGTTTCAACATAAGCATTCCAATCAGGAACCGCTCCGCGCAGGCGGATCAAATACGCTCGCAGTTGGAATACAGGCAGGCACAGGTGCGGCTACAGCAACTGGAAAACCAGATTACGATCGACGTCCGCAATGCGCAATTCGCCGTGCAGCAGAACCGCGCGCGCGTAGACGCCGCCACTCAGGCTCGCGACTACGCGGGGCAAGTGTTGGTGGCCGAGCAGAAAAAGCTGGCGCAGGGAATCAGCACCACTTTCAACGTCCTGCAGGACATCACGAATCTTGCGACCGCGGATTCGAATCTCGTAAGCGCGATCACGGCCTACGAACAGTCGCGCGTGCAATTGGACATTGTTACCGGGCGCACGCTCGATAGCCTGGGGATCGATATCTCCGACGCCGAGACCGGCAATGTCACCCACATGCCGCACGCGCCCGGAGTCGTGCCGACAAATCAGCCCGGAGGTACACTACCGACTACACCCGCGCCCTCGCAACCTCAACCACAACCGGTCCCGCGGCAACAGCCGTAAAGCGATCAGGAACCTTCACAGGTTTCGCGGTGAGCGATGACAGATGCGAATTCGATGGTGCCCCACGTTCGCGAAGCTAACGTGGGGCTGCCCGCTGATCACTTACTTCGCGATCGTCTGCACGCCGTAATACTCCGGCTCGTTGCCGGCCTTCCACTTGATATTGCAGCCGATGCTCGGCTTCTGCTCTTTCGGAACCGTATGTCCCGAGAGCACGGCATCGAGTGCGGCGCGCAGATCTTTGCCGGTGACGGGAATGTCGTTACCTGGGCGGCTGTCGTCCATCTGACCGCGATAAACCAGGCGCTGTTTCGCATCGAAGACATAGAAGTCCGGCGTGCAGGCGGCGCGGTATGCCTTCGCCACTTCCTGCGACTCGTCGTAAAGATACGGGAACGTGTAGCCCGCCGATTTCACTTCTTGCGCCATCGCGGCAGGACCGTCATCTGGAAACGCAACCGCATCGTTGGAGCTGATCCCGACAACGGCAACGCCCTTCTGCTGGTACTCGCGCGCCAGCTTCGCCAATTCCGTGCGAACGTGCTTTACGAAAGGGCAGTGGTTACAGATGAACATCACGAGCGATGCCGGAGCGGACTTGAAGTCGTCGGTGGAAACTATTTTGCCGGCTGTATCGGGCAGCTTGAATTGCGGCGCTTCGATTCCGAGCGGCGCCATGGTAGACGGAGTCTGAGCCATGATTTCCTCCCTGTCGGCCTCCATTCTACCGGACAAAAAAGAGCGCCGCAGAACGCGGCGCTGGAGGAGGAGGCTACGAGTCGTACTGTTAGAAATTGAAGCTTACCGAAAAATCAACGCGCCGGTTCATCGACGATGAGTACATTCCGAAGTTCGCGAGAGCCACGGCTTTTCCGAAATTTGTGGAGCTCACATTTCCGGACGGCGCTGCGTCATTCACGTTGTTGAACAGGTTGCGTGCTGAAGCGCTGAAGGTCAGGTTATAGCGTCTGCCCGTCCCGCCACCACCCATCATCGACTGGATGTTCATCCCGCCAGGCATGGCCGGACCGTGGTTGTGATGGTCGCCACCACCGCCCCCCCCACCGCTGTTTGTTCTACCCTCGCCGATTTTTGGACCGATGCCAATCGTCTTGCTTACGCGCAAGTTCGTCGCGAAGAACGCTGGCCCTTGCGCGTAGTTGACGGGAACCATGCCAAAGCCGGTCGCGGAGTTGGAAAAACAACTGGGGGAGTACGCACCATTTAGCGTTCCACCATTGCATGCACCACTGAAATACGGCCGAGGATTGTAGGTAGGATCGGTGCCAGTAACGATGTTGTAGGGTCTGCTGGAATTCGCGATGATGAAAGGATTCAAGCGGAATCCATACGGCAGATTGATGCTGCCGCCGATCATGCCCCGATTCCGCACGTCATAGGGCGAGCGACCCCAGTCTGCAGCCCAATTCGACTGGGTTGACGGGAATCCGCCCGAAGTGTTGCCGTTCGCGTACCCGAGCATGTACCAGCCGAACAGAGACAGATATTGCCCCGCGCGAATCGTTCCGTTCACCATGAACTGCTGCTGCTTGAACGTGCCGGCGGTCATGTAGGAATAGGTATCCGTAGGTATGTTGTTGATTGTTGACTGCGCGGCGTTCATCACAAGCTGGTGCAAGCCGCGTGTCCCGATGTAGCTGGCCGTCAGTTTTGCGTTTTTCGTAACTTGCCGCTCAAGCGTTACCGCAGCCTGCATCGTGTACGGAATTTTGAAATTCGGATCAGTGGCGTAAACAATCTGGCTCGAATTACTCAACACCACCGGCAACGGGGGATTGTTCACCACGTAGTTGACTTGGTTTTGAGTCGGGTCCGAATTGTTCGTGCGATCAATCTGCAGAACGTTGCTCCGGTTGAACCGGTCATAAAACATGCCGAAGCCAGCTCGCAACACGGTCTTCGGAGCCGGTGAATGTCCCAACCCCCACGCGAACCCAAGTCGCGGAGCGAAGTTGACGTGATTGCTCACGTTGTTCTGGGTTTCGACGCGCATTCCGTAGCTCAGGGTTATGTTCGGCTTCACCCGCCAATCGTCTTCCGCATACAACCCGGCGTCTGCCTGCGATACGCTCGCGTTAGGACTGCCCTTGGTAATCGTGTACTGCTGCGGTGTGCCGTTTGTTCCATCTCCAAACGCGGCGAGGTTCTGGTAAACGTACGTGCCGTTCGGATTGCTAAGCGAGTAGTTGCTTTCGGAGGCGAAACGCAAGCTGCCGCCGAACCGCGTGAAATGGGTTCCGTGCACTTTGGAGGTGTAGTTCTGAAACTCGATGCGGCTCTGGTCGTCCGAGCTGTTTCCGTTATTATTTCCTCCCGCGGTGAACGTATCGCGCACCTGAATCGTGGGGAGATTGGATAATGCGTTCTGCTCGCTGTGTGCGCGAACGTACTGCAACCGGACTTCGTTGATCGTCGTCGAGTTGATCACCTGCGTGTCGACGACGCGGAAATTGTGCTGAGTGCTGCTGTTGTCATATGCCTGCGAGGGCAGGTTGTACTGACCCACTCCGCCGTTAGTAGTAGTCGAGTCTTCAAACTCATAGCGCGCCGTCAGTGTGTTGTTCGGCGTCACCTGGTAGTCGATCCGGGGGCTGTATTCCTGGTGCATTCTCGGGCTTGGCATCGGCGTCGGAGTGAATTCCGAGTTTTGGCACGCTACCGAGGAGGTCAGGCCTTGAATGCAGGGCATCGCATAGAAAATCGCAAGCTCGTTGATGTTGCGGCGCTCGAAATTGAAGAAGAACGATGACTTGCTGTTGATCGGACCACCGACGCTTCCGTTGTACTGCTCTGTGTGATAGGACGGGACCTGCGTGCCCGGTGCAAGAAACGGGTTCAGCGAATTGAACAGCGAATTGTTCGTCGTCACCTGGAACTGCCCATGGTACTTGTCCTGCCCCGGTTTGGTGAACACTTCCACTCGACCGAATCCCAGCCGGTCGTACTGCGCCGAGAACGGGTTCTGATTTACGCGAATCTCGCGGATCGAAGACTTGGGCGGCAAGGTGCCGTCGCTGAAGCCATCCACGTAAATTTGCCCGCCGTTCGGTCCCGCCGAGGGACCCGCCAGCGCCTCCAGATCTGATTGCAACTCATCCGGATCATCCGACAGCGCGTCCAGATCTTTGCCCCTAATGACGACCGTGCTGGAGTTCGATGACGCGTCGGTGCTGACGGTCAATGCATCGTCCTGCACCAGAACTTTTTGTTCTTCGGTAGCAACATCGAGGGAGAGGTCAAGGGCCGGCGTGGCGCCGGATGCGAGGGTGACGTCCGCCAGATCATAAGCAGCGAAACCCTTTGCCGTGATTCGCAAACTGTACTTGCCCGGCGCAAGCCCTTTCACTTCGTAAACGCCCTTGCCGTTGGTTGCGACCGTAGTCTTCTGGCCGGTGGCGGCCGTAACCGTCACGGTCGCCTGTGTGACGACGGCGCCCGATGGATCGCTCACCTGCCCGTGCAAAACTCCGGTTGCAGTCTGCGCCTGCAGGCCAGCAACGAACGACAGCAACAATGAAATAATCAAAAATGTCCGTATGACGGATTGCATTACTTTCTCCTGACAGCCCGTTTGAAACTGATTTCGTTGAATGATTACTGCCCTGAATCTCCGCCTTCGCCGCCGCCACCTAAGTTCCATGGCGACAGGATCATGGACCCATTGCCCTTCGGGGACGCCGTCAGAATCGGCTCGACGCCGCTCAGAAGCGTGATTGCCGTCACTTGGGAAGCGGTGCCCTGCGTGGCGACGATCATCACTGCGTCGCCCTTCTGCAACTCGCCAACCGTGACCGTGGACAAGTGGCTCAACATCTGGTTGAAATCGCCGCCGCGGCCATTACCGTTGCTGCTTGCCCCGGGGGCGCCACTTTTTCCCGCGTCCGGTCCATGTCCGGAGCCGCCGTTTTGTGCCGCGCCCGCTGCGCCGCCTTTCAACCGCATTGCGATGCCCTGGGCGATCATCGGGGGCAGTTTGCGAAGCTGTGAATCCTCAGTGACCTTCACCGCGATTGGTTTCTTCGTCGCAAGGTCCGTTACCGTGAAGCTGTTGTTGGCAGCGTCCGTCGAAACGATGGTCCCGGCAATGTTGCGAAAACTTCCGGCCACGATTTCTTCAGCGGCCAATTCCGATCCGTCTGCGCTTCGGTTGCCCAGTGCGCGGAGTTGGTCGCCCGCTTTGATCTCCGCCAAGGTCGCCACTTTTGCGTCATCGAACTTCACCGAGTCCGGCGCATAGCGGCGAACGATGGTGGCCTTCGTCGTATGAACGGCGACGTTCTTGCTACCTGATGCCGAAACCGTGATCGTCCCGCTTTCAGCATCGATTGCCGTTACCGGGCCGCCAATGCCGCGCTTCTGCCAGTCGTCGCGCTCGCGCGACTGTTTCTCGGCGATGTCGGTCTTCTTCATCACCACCACGAGAGTAGCCGTCATCGACTTCCCATCTTCGGAAGGCTTGCCCTTGACCAGCATGCGGTCGCCCGGCTGTGCTTCCTGCAACTGGATGGGCGTTGCCCCGGTCAGATCTTTCTGGCCGGGAGCGGTGCGCACGATGCGCGCGCCCTCCGCGACGGCTACGGTGATGTCGGCGCCTGCGTCCGTCGTCAGCGTAATCGTATTTCCGGTGATCGCCTTCACCGTGCCCATCGATCTTGTGGCACTCGCGGGAGCAGCTTGCGCGGGCGCCTGGGCTGACGCAACACAACTGGGGACAAGGATCATGCTGCCCGACCCGATCGCCACCGACGTAATACACAACAGGGTAAGTCTCTTCATCATCCTTTGACCTCTTCACATCGAGCGTTCAAGTACTTGGTTCGTCTACCTCTAACGTTTTCGTGTCTTGTTCCAGACCGTCACCCAAGGTGGGGGAACATACAATCAGAGTACCCTTTCCAAGCTGAAAGTAGGCTGAAGTTTGGTCACTACAATGTAAAGTTTCGTAAATTCAGGCGGGAGTAATTAAATGCGGAGAGGCGCAACAACAGCGCGCATTTCTGTAATAAATAGAACCCGTCAAGCAGCTATAGTAAGCTCCTGCATCAGAGCGTCCGGACTGGTCGGTTTGGGCAGCGGTCGAACGCTAACCCCCAGTCTTCTTGCCCGGTCGAGAACAGTGCTTGCCTTGAGATTTCCCGACATCACGATCACCCTGCACTCCGGGCACGCATGTTGGATGGCGGAGGCAGTCTCGATCCCCTGTATGTGCTCAGGCACAGAATCCTCCGAGTTCGTCAGTTCGTTCATGTGAGCGTCGCAAATGAGAAAATCCGGGGCGAAGTCTCTCGATGCGCCCAGCGCTTCCGCGCCGTCATAGAAGCTGGCGACCTCAAACCCGAAATGATGTAGCAGCAGAATGAGCGATTCCAGGACGGCGGGACTGTCGTCCACCACCATCACGCGCGTTCTCCTCCCGTCGGAATCCGCGCTCGAACTCGTATTGTTTTGGGCCACCATGATGATGTGGTGACTGCGCGCAGGCAACGGTTGCCCGTGGATTTCATCTGATATCAGCAGATATCGCGGAGTGCACAATGGCGAGCGCCCGTGCAGCCCTGTTAATCCGTTGTTCGCAAGAAGAGGCCGACCGCATTCGGAGTGCCGCCAAGCAGGAACGCCGCAGCCTAAGTGGCTACGTCTTGAACGCAGTGATTAGCCGCATACAGACCCGTGAGCGTTTGATGACGACTTTCCAGGAAACCGCTTTGCCGCACCGCCGAAGAAAAGGTGACTAAACTAGCGGCCTTTTGTTGCCCCTACCGCTTTGCCCGCTTTCGTCCCGGATCGCCCGTTCGTCGACGGTTCCACGGCGGAACGCTTCGTCTTTGTTTTTTTCGCGGAGGCCACGCCTTTCGCTTTCGCCGGTTGGGACGGCCCGAACATGACCATCACTCCATCCACCGGAGTATCGTCGTGCGATATAGGAGCACAGTGGATGTCGTACATGGCAACAGCGTGGTTCAGCCTTTGATTGCGGATTGTGCTCGGTTTTCCGCTCGCCAGTACCGCTCGGCAGCGCCGCACCAGCGCTTTCCGTAACTGGATCTCCATGGGCAACTGGTCGAGGGCTACTCCCGCTACTGAAGTGGCGCCCACCCCAAAGATCCCCTGTGCCGGCAAATTCCACAATTGGATCTTCTCTTCGCGGTCCACCAGCATCACCGGCCACGGCATCTGTTTGAGCGTTTCGGCATAACGGCTGGTGATCTCGTTCTTCTCCCGTGTGCGCGCCTCGAGTTCTTCGTTCAGCGCCTGCAACTCTTCGTTCTTCCTCTCCAACTCCTCGTTCGTCGACTGAAGTTCTTCGTTCGTGGTCTCCAGTTCTTCGTTCGTCGACTGCATCTCTTCGTTGATGGTCTCGAGTTCCTCGTTGGCCGACTGCAATTCTTCGCTCGTCGCCTCGAGCTCTTCCACCGTGTTCTGCAGCTTGCCGTGTGAGGTAATGTCCTCCGTGTAGAGGATGCTCCCCGTGCGTTCGCCGCCCACTTCCGAGAGTATCGGACGGATGTTCACCGACACCACTCGTTCTCTACCGCCGCTCTTTTCGCGGCACTCAAACGTGACGGTCTCCGGCCCCTTGGCCCGGCTCGCCTCCAGCCACACGTCTATATCGGGACAGCGGCGTAACAACTCCGTGTTCTGCAACCGTTGGCCGACGATGGGAACCCCATCCAACCCCCAGACTGCCAGCGCTCTTGAGTTATGGCTACTGATCACGTCCTTGGAGTCCAGAATCATCACGCCGGCATTCAACGTCTCCAGCAGGAACCGGTAGTGGTTCCGGAGTTTCTCCACTTCCTGGCGATTTGTTTCTCGTGCGTCATCGTTGTTCATGACATTGGCCACTTTCGATATCTTCGCGCTGGTTTGTTTGAAGTCTTCGCCGCCACGCTGAAATATGCGCCAGCGCGAATTCAGCAACGTGAAAGCTTTGGACCCGTTTAGTTTCGACTCGGCCTTCCCCAGGAAAAGCACGCCTCCCGGATCAAGGGCATACTCGAGCCGCGAAAGCGCCTGCTGCTGCGTTGCGGCGTCGAAGTATATGAGAACATTGCGGCAAATTACAAGATTACAATGCGAGATCGGAGCATCGCTCACCAGGTTGCTGCGCCCGAAGATCACCATGCGCCGAATTTCACGGTTCACCCTGAGGTGCGAATCCCCCGTGAAATACCGTTCGCGCCAGGCTGAATGCACCCGCCGCAGATGGGCCGCCGCATACTCCCCTCGCCTTGCGACGTTCAGCGCATCTTCGTCCACATCCGTCGCGTAAATCTTAATGTCATAGTCGCTCAGCTGGGGACCGAAAAAATCCGCCAGCGAGATCGCCAGCGAAAACGGTTCTTCCCCCGACGCGCACCCGGCGCTCCATGCCCGGAACGAATCCCCCGGCTTCAGGTGCCCCAGCAATTGCGGCAGCATATCCTCGCGCAGACACTCCCACGCCTGCGGATCGCGAAAGAACTCCGTTACGTTGATCAGTACCGTATTCAGCAGCGCGTTGGCCTCCGCCGGATCCTGCCGCACTTTTTCCAGATACTCCGAAAAACTGCTTGCTCCAATCTGGAACATGCGCTTGCGCACCCGCCGGTCGAGCGTCGGCTGCTTATAACCGCGCAGGTCGAGTCCCCGCTCTTCGGCCACCGCGTGGATCAATTCTCTAAGCGAGATGTTGTTATTCCGTGTCATTCGTCTTTCAGCGAGCAGAGGTCAACCAGCGCTCTGCCGATCTCGTTCAGCGGCAACACCGTGTCCACGCACCCGGTCGCTATCGCTGCGTAAGGCATCGACGAAAACTCCGCTTTGCCCGGATCCTCAACGATCGTCCTGCCGCCCGCCATTTTAATGGCCCGAATCCCCAGTGCGCCATCGTTTCCCGAACCGCTCAACACCACCGCAATCGCGTGGCGTCCATGGCTGACCGCCACCGACTCAAACAGCAGATCCACCGACGGACGATGATATCGCACCGCCGGCGTTCTCAGCAGCCGCACATTGTTCGGCTCCGACAACAGGTGCCAGTCCGGCGGCGCGACGTAAACCACGCCATCGCATATCGGCTCGCCATCCCGGGCTTGACGCACCATCATCGCTGTCTTGTGCAGCAGCAGATCAGCCATCAGACTCTTGTGCGTCGGACTCAGGTGCTGCACTACAAGAATGGCACTGCTAAGGTCGGAGGGCAGCGGCGCCAGCAGTTCGCAAAGCGACCGAAATCCGCCGGCCGATTCGCCTATGGCAATGATGCGGTATTTTCTGGGAGCGAGAACCTCCCGGTCGCGCGAAACGGTCACGTCGGACTTGCCTCGCCGGGTCACGGGAACTCCACTGTGGGACCCACTCTAGATACAGTAGCTCTTGTGCGGCCTATTTGCCAGTTCGGACCGAACCGTTTTTTGCGGACTTTAGAGATTTGGAAGTGTCACAGAGTAGCTTGCTTTTCTCCACCAGGAGAGTGCCTTCATTGCGAAGGCGTGTGTTCCGTTCCTGTCCTATATGTGCCCGCTCTTTCAGCAGGATGGACTTCTGCCGCTCGTTCCGCGATTTGTCCTGGGCGGCATGGAACACCTTGATAGCCTGCTTCGACTGCGGCATCTCATCTTCCATACCGAATTGTATCCCCCACATCGCACGCTGACCAGTGACCACGGTCACAGCCCGACGAACCTGTTGTTATCGCTTAATGCTATCGATCAGCGCTCTGCTCGACGCAAGTGCGTTCTGGCTGTCGGAGATGTTTTTCCTCGACCGCTTAATCCTGTCCCGCGCTCTGGCTTCTCTGGGTTGCTGCTCCGGGGGCTCCACAACTTCGCTGGAACTTAACCCGAATCGAACCTTCGCTCCGCAGAATAAACACATCTCCTTGCAAGGCTCGCCACAATCCCCGCGCGGCTGTGGAGCGGAAAAAGATCGCAGACACTCAGGGCACGTCAGCACGATGTAGCGCGTCGTCGAGCGTGGCACCCATACCGGGGCCAAGGCGGACTTTGCCCTTGACGACCGAATCGGCGACTCCTTTATCAGCCCAATCGCCGCTTCGACCACTTCAAAAGTCGCATTCGGCTCCTTGGCGACAAACGCATCGGCAATCGTCCCCGGGGGCAGCGTTACCGCGTTATATTCACCGCTGGTTGCTATGACCCCCATCTCGGGAAAGCGCTTGCGGACCACCGCCAGCAGTTCAAAGCCCGACATCCGCGGCAGATTCAACTCCACGATCATCAAATCGGGAACCGCCCCGCGCAGAACCTGAAGTGCCTCAAATCCATCCCCGGCCGTCAGCACCTCATATCCCTGGCGGCGCAAGGCCAAAGAACAGCTCTTGAGAACCTTCCCGTCATCATCGACGATGAGGACACGGCGCCGAAACTTCTTTGTGACGGTGCCCCGTTTAAGCCCGCCTTCGGCTTGAGCGGGGTGAGGGACAAATTGCGGCATGAGGAAATCATACGCCCACTGTGCTTGTTGTCCCACGTTCCACGAAGCCAACGTGGTTTGCCCAAATCACCACCCCGCCGCCGATCCTCCACCACCCCGCCCGCAGCAAGTCATCCTGAGCCCGCAGGGCGAAGGACCCATGCACTTCGCCCGCACCACCACAACCGCCGACCCTCCACCACCACCGCCCGCAGCAAGTCATCCTGAGCCCGCAGGGCGAAGGACCCATGCACTTTGCCCGCACCACCACAACCGCCGACGTTCCACCACTACCGCCCAAATCGAGTCATCCTGAGCCCGCAGGGCGAAGGACCCATGCATTTCGCCCGCACCACCACAACCGCCGACGTTCCACCACTACCGCCCAAATCGAGTCATCCTGAGCCCGCAGGGCGAAGGACCCATGCACTTTGCCTGTAGTGCCACCGCTGCCGATCCTCCTCCACCACCACCGCCCGCACCAAGTCATCCTGAGCCCGCAGGGCGAAGGACCCATGCACTTCGCCCGCACCACCACGACTGCCGATCCATCACCACCACCGCCCGCAGCAAGTCATCCTGAGCCCGCAGGGCGAAGGACCCATGCACTTTGCCCGCACCACCACAACCGCCGACGTTCCACCACTACCGCCCAAATCGAGTCATCCTGAGCCGCAGGGCGAAGGACCCATGCACTTCGCCCGCACCACCACAACCGCCGACGTTCCACCACTACCGCCCAAATCGAGTCATCCTGAGCCCGCAGGGCGAAGGACCCATGCACTTTGCCCGCACCACCACAACCGCCGACGTTCCACCACTACCGCCCAAATCGAGTCATCCTGAGCCCGCAGGGCGAAGGACCCATGCACTTCGCCCGCACCACCACCGCCGCCGATCCTCCTCCACCACCACCGCCCGCACCAAGTCATCCTGAGCCCGCAGGGCGAAGGACCCATGCACTTTGCCTGTAGTGCCACCGCTGCCGAAGCTCCTGAAATTGCTGCAAATATTAAGTTCGCCTCCCTGTCGGGAAGCGCCCCCCAAACGTGCCATACTTGAATTGTTGGTTCTACCTTTGCGTCCTCAGCGTCCTTTGCGTTGCACGGTTTTGAGCTCGCCCACGGGCCCCGTGATTCCCAAAATGGGAACGCCACGCATCAACTAATGTTGGCGTACTACCCTTTTGTCGTAAGGTCGCATCTGATAGACCGGGCCTCGTCTAAGAAGATTCCAAATCACTCGCACTCCGCCTCGGGAGCCGGGTATGTGAGTCTTGAACGTCACGCAGATTGCTTAAACAATTCACCAAACACTCATAACCGGAGTCGGACTTGTCTATTCAACTCGCTAATATTCAGGAATACCGTTCGGGGGTTAGTCCCAATGCGCGCTGTTTTGAGTTCGTGGAAAGAGATCGCATCGTACCTGGGGAAGGGTGTTCGTACCGTCCAGAGGTGGGAGCGAGAACTCGACCTACCTGTGCGCCGCCCCAAGCCCAACGAAAAACAGATTGTACTTGCATTCCCAGAGGAACTGGATGCCTGGCTGAGAAACCAGTCGTCTCGTCCGCACGCCGCTCGCACTGAGCATCCGGAGTTCGCCAGATTGCGCGATCTCGTCCAGCAGACGATGCTCGAAACCAAACGTCTTCAGGCCGTCACCGAAGAGCTCTTGAAGCGCTACGCCGATATCCAAAACGGCGAAGCGGTGAACGGGCGGAAAGCAAGCTAACGGAATCCTACCTGCGTTGCGGGAGCATCGAGCTCCCGCAACACCTCCTGCGCCCCGAAGTATCCGCACATGCCATGCACGCCCCCGCCCGGCGGCGTTGACGACGAACAGATGTAAACTCTCTTCTCCGGTGTCCGGTACACGCGAGCTGTCGGACGCGTGAATAGCTGGCCTAGATCCTGCGCTCCCCCATTGATGTCTCCGCCAACCAGGTTCGGATTATGCGCCTCAAGCGCCGCCGTGTTCATAACCGAGCGCGCCAGAATCGTGTCGCGGAACCCCGGCGCGAATCGTTCAATCTGCCCTTCGATCCGCCGCAGCATGTCAAATGTGCTGCCGTTCGGAACATGACAGTACGCCCAGGCAATGTGCTGGCCCGCGGGGTTGCCGCCGAACGTCCGGCTCGAATCAAAGAGCGTGGGCTGCGCCAGGATCACGAACGGTCGCTCGGCACATTGGCCTTCCCACGGCGCGCGCTCCGCCGACGCGATTTCTTCCAGCGTGCCCCCGATATGTACCGTTCCCGCCAGCGTGCATTCCCGCGCTTTCCACGGAATCGGCGCGCGCAACGCCCAATCCACCTTGAACGCGCCGGGGCCGTACCGGTAACCCTCCAGTCTGCGCCGGTAGGAAGGCGGAAAGCGCTGGCCCGCCATTTTCAGCAACTGCCGTGGCGTAACGTCACACACCACCGCAGCGGCTGGAGGCAGTTGATCGAGCGAGTCCACCCGGAACCCGGTCACGATCTCCCCACCCAGGGACCTGAAGTGCGCCGCCAGCGCGTCGCTGATTTTCTGCGCGCCGCCGCGCGGAAACGGCCATCCAACCGCGTGACCCGAGGCCCCCAGCACCATGCCGAACGCCCCAGTCGCTGCGCGTTCCAGCGGAAGCATCGAATGAGCGCTCAATCCGGCAAACAGGGCACGCGCGCGTTCGCCGGAGAATTTCCCTTCGGCCAGCGACCTCGCCGGGCGCAGCGCATGGACCCCAAACCTCGCCACGGCCACCGGATGCTTCGGCCACCGCAACGGTCCGAGCAGATCGTCAGTCAGTTTGTCCCATGAAGAAACAAGAGGCCCGAGTAGTCTTCGATAAGCCTCGCGGTCTGCCCCGAGCCCGGCCGCGGTTTCGTCTACTGCTCGATGCAGCAGCACCGCAGTCCCATCGTCCAGCGGATGCGCCAGCGCAGACCGTGGCTGAATCCACTCCAGCCCATGCCGTTCGAGCGGCAGCGTGCGAAAGAACGGCGACGACATGGCCAGTGGATGTACCGCCGAGCAAACGTCATGGACGAATCCGGGCAGCGTCAGTTCCGCCGAGCGCGCCCCTCCGCCAATCGTCTCGGCCGCTTCCAGCACCGTGACCTTGAACCCGGCCCTGGCAATCGTGATCGCCGCCGCCAACCCATTCGGCCCCGAGCCGACTACGATCACGTCCGACGCAGGAACGGTCATCAAATTCGAAACATTCGAACTAAATCTGATCACTTTCAAAGAAAAGCCGGGGTGCCGCACCCTTCCCCGAAGGGGAGGGTGCGATCCACTACTCCACTACACTTATGCCGGGGTGCCGCACCCTTCCCCGAAGGGGAGGGTGCGATCCACTACTCCACTATACTTATGCCGTGCGGGTGCCGCACCCTTCCCCGAAGGGGAGGGTGCGATCCACTACACTCGATGCACCAACTCTTCCAACGGTCTCCGCGTTGTGCACTCAGGAGTCTCGTTCGGATACCCAATCGGCAGGATGGCAACCGGCACCAGCCCCTTCGGCGACCCAAGCACCTCCAGCACCGCATCCGGCTTAAACGCGCCGACCCACACGGACGCAAGCCCCACGGCCGTCACCGCCAGCGTCGCGAACGCGCACGCGACCGATGCATCCTCCAGCGCGTACAACGATTTTGGCTCGTACGAACACCGCGACGGATTCGCGCAGAACACCAGCGACAACGGCGCCTGCGCAACGAAGTCCTGACCGTAGGTCGCCCGCGTCAACGCTTCGCCCTTCTCCGGCGAATCAATCAGAAAAATTTCGAATGACTGAAAGTTTCCCGCCGACGGTGCCCGATTCACCGCCTTCAGGATCGCCTGTAGTTTCTCGTCCGGCACCGGGGCCGCCGCAAACGCGCGCACCGACTGCCGCTTCTCAACTGTCTCGAAAAATTCCATCTATCAAGCCTTAGCAAAGTGATCTGATGCCGCGACCAGTATAAGGTGTTCAGCGTTCGGGGGTGCCGCACCCTTCCCCGAAGGGGAGGGTGCGACTGACCGCTGACCGCTTCTCACAATATTTGCTTGACTCATGCAACTATTGCCTTTACGCTCTTCCCATGACAACGATCAACGGCAACGATCCGAACACCTGGTGGAACGAACTCGAACGCATCTCGCGCGCGCTTGGCGAGTGCGGCCCCGACGAAGTCTGCTGCGCCGGACTCACCCCGCGCCAGACCACGATTCTTCGCACGCTGGTCGCCAGCGAAGGCGCGCGGCTTTCCGATCTCGCCAGCCAGTCCGGCATCACGCCCAGCGCCATGACCCGCGTGATCGAGAAACTTGAAGCGCAAGCCCTGGTCGAGCGCGTTCGCGGCGCACAAACCGACGGCCGTGCCGCCATGGTCCGCATCACCGCCAAGGGACGCAAGCTTCGCGGCAGCATCGACAAGCTCATGAGCGACCGCGCCACGGCGATCCTGTCCGCGATTCCGCCCAACGAGCGCGCCAACGTCCTTCGCGCTCTCGGCCTGCTGGCCAACGCGCTGGAATCCATCGGCCTCTGCTGTGGCCGGGTACAACAGCCTTCCCCAACGGGGAGGCCATAAATTATCACGGTGCCCCACATCTGCCCGATTTTGGCAGATGTGGGCCTAGCGGGTGCGACTGACCGCTGATCGCTGACCACTGACCGCTTTTACATAAAGGAGAAAGACAATGACAACCAAGGCTGATGAACTGAAGCAATCCGTTGAGCAACACTATGCGGCAATCGCGCGCGGCGAGAAGTCCGGATGCGGTTGCGCCCCCAACACCGCCGAATACGCCACCACCCTCGGCTACACCAACGAAGACCTCGAAATCGCGGGCGTCGGCAATCTCGGACTCGGCTGCGGCAATCCGCTCGCCCTCGCCGACATCCGGCCCGGCATGACCGTCCTCGACCTCGGCAGCGGCGCCGGCTTCGACGTCTTCCTCGCCTGGAGGCGCGTCGGGTCCACCGGCCGCGTCATCGGCGTCGACATGACCGACGACATGCTCGCCCAGGCGCACAAGAACGCGGCCACCCTCGGCGCCTCGAACGTTGAGTTCCGCAAGGGTTTCATCGAGCGGCTGCCGGTTGACGACAATTCCGTGGACTTCGTCATCAGCAACTGCGTCATCAATCTCTCAACCGACAAGCCCGCCGTCTTCCGCGAGATCTTCCGCGTCCTCAAGCCCGGCGGACGCTTCGCCGTCAGCGATCTTGTCCTGCTCGCCGACCTGCCCGAAGCTGTCGCCAAGGACGTCTCGGCCTACGTCGGCTGCGTCGCCGGAGCCAGCCCGATGAACGAATACATCACCTTCGCCCTCGACGCCGGACTGCAATCGCTCTCCATCCCGCAGATCACGGTGCGTGACAAGCAACTCACCAACGTTCTCGCACCTTCCTCTGACAGCGCGAAGACGAAAACCTGCTGCGGCCCCACCCTCATCGAGGAAGCCGCCCGCTCCATCGCCTCCATCAAACTCAACGGCGCCAAACCGGCAAATGGTTGTTGTAGAAATTAGCCAACAAAACAACTTGGAAAAAACTGGGGGTGCCGCACCCTTCCCCGCAGGGGAGGGTGCGAATCACCGGTGCCCCACGTTCCGCGAAGCTAACGTCGGGATTTTCTCTCCCCAATAAAAAAGGACGCGACCTTAAATCGCGCCCTTCCCTATTACTCTTTCCTGATCCGTTTCCAATCCGTGCGATCCGTGGTTAGGGGGTTCTAGTCGTGCACTCCGTCCATGAACGCCCGCAGTTTCCTGCTGCGTGACGGATGGCGCAACTTCCTCAACGCCTTCGCCTCGATCTGCCGGATGCGTTCGCGCGTCACGGCGAACGACTGGCCGACTTCTTCCAGCGTGTGCTCCGAGCCGTCTTCCAGTCCGAAGCGCATCTTTATTACCTTTTCTTCCCTCGGAGTCAGCGTGCGCAACACCTGCGCCGTCTGCTCCTTCAGGTTGACGTTGATCACGGCTTCGGCTGGCGAAACCACCGCGCGGTCCTCGATGAAGTCGCCCAGATGCGAATCTTCTTCTTCGCCGATCGGCGTTTCCAGCGAGATCGGCTCCTGTGCGATCTTCAGCACTTTCCGGACCTTCGCCACCGGAATATCCATCCGCTTGGCGATTTCTTCGCTCGTTGGTTCGCGCCCCAGTTCCTGCACAAGCTGGCGTGACGTGCGTATCAGCTTGTTGATCGTCTCGATCATGTGTACCGGGATGCGGATCGTCCTTGCCTGATCGGCAATCGCACGCGTGATTGCCTGGCGAATCCACCACGTCGCATACGTCGAGAACTTATACCCGCGCCTGTACTCGAACTTATCGACGGCCTTCATCAGCCCGATATTGCCTTCCTGGATCAGGTCCAGGAATTGCAATCCGCGGTTCGTGTACTTCTTCGCGATCGACACCACCAGTCGCAGGTTGGCTTCGATCAGCTCGCGCTTCGCCTGCTCGGCGTCAATATCGCCCTGTATGATTTCGCGTTGCGTGCGTTTCAGTTCCGGAAAGTTAACGCCCGCATCGGTTTCGAGTTTCGCCAGATCGGCGCGAAGCTGTTTCGATTGTTTCCGGTACTCTTTTTTCTGCTCGTCGCTGCGTGTCTGGTCGGCTTTTGTATCGAGCTTTTGCGCATGTTTGTCCAGCGACCGCATGGAATCGACGGTCTTATTGACTCGCTCGATCAACCGGTCTTTTTCGCGGACCGTGAATCCCAGCTTGCGGATCACCTTCGAAATCTGCACGCTCTCGCGGCCCAGACCCCACTTTAGCTTGCGATATTCTTTCGCCCTCTTCTTGTCCTTGGCCGGGACAGTCGCCAGCTTTTCGGCGAGCTGAATCGCTTTCTTGTAATGCTTGTTCAACTCGTCGATCTTCCCGACGATGTCTTTCGTCCTGTTGTGCAGGATTTCGTCCGTGATCTCTTCTTCGTCGAAGATCACGACTTCTTTGATCGAACGCAGGCCCTTTTTCAGGTCTTCGCCGAGCGCGAGAATCTCTCGTATCACGATAGGTGAGCGCGAGATCGCTTTCAGAACGCGAAGCTGTCCGCGTTCGATGCGTTTCGCGATTTCGACCTCGCCCTCGCGCGTCAGTAATGGGACGGTGCCCATCTCGCGCAGGTACATGCGCACGGGATCGTTCGTCTTCTCGAGCGCGCCCGGCGTCAGGTCGAGTTCAACCTCCTCGCCTTCCTCAAGCTCTTCTTTTTCCGAAGGAAGCTTGGCCGGACCTTCAAGTACGTCTATGCCCTGCGTGCCGATCGTGGTCAGCAAGTCTTCTAGATCGTCGGGCGAATGGATGTCGCTCGGAATCAGGTCGTTGACCTCACCGTATGTGAGATAACCCTTTTCCTTACCTGTTTCGATCAGCTTCTTAATGTCGTCGAACTTATCTTCTAAAGCCAAAGCGGCAATACCTCTCCGGACGTTCACCAACAGAACGTCTGTCACGCACCCAGAGTGGGGCGTCAGAACCGATGCTTGGGAATGTTAAACAAAGCGGAAACCTGACGATGTTAGCACACTCCTGTCCACCTTCCCAGCGAGAAACCAGTCGCTACCCTGCTTAGATGGTGCAAATCGTTGCTTGGTTTCTGTTCACACCGTGTTTTTTGCGCTTTTCTCGGCTAAAAACCAGCTGAAAATGAATGACTTAGCCTTTGCGGCCGCGTCGTTCTCCGCTTATGGCCCCGTCGTTCTCCGCTTATGGCCCCGTCGTTCTCCGCTTATGGCCCCGTCGTTCTCCGCTTACGGCCGCGTCGTTCTCCGCCCCGTAGGGGCGTTTCGAACTTAGCCCCGGACGAAGTCCGGGGTGGTGGATAGGAAAAATCTACGAGCCCCGTAGGGGCGAAACAGCCATGACCCCTATGGCCGCGGAAGGTGCTCTCACGCACCCACCTATGCCCTCCCCAAACTCCCCTTCAACGCAGCCTCAAGCTCCTTCTGTCTTAACATCAACGCATGTAGCTCGTCTCTCTCGCCTTTGCGTTCAGCTTCTATAACCTTCATTTTGACCCGTCGAAGATCTCCGTCGAGTTTCCGAATTCTCAAGGATCCAATTACCCCTTCTAAAAGATCTGGCGTGAGCGGTATTTTGTCCCTGTCGAAGATGATTTCAGCGATCAACTGTCGGTCTGAATCTGAAACGGGCAGTGACGCCACATCGATATCATCGGCCTTGAGCAAATCACCAATCAGAAGCTCCGTTGGCAATCCAACATGAAGCTGTTCACTTTCGAGTATGTACCTCGCCTGCCTTGCTAAATCAAAGCCATCTTGGGCGCTGTCGTCGCAGTCTGATAACAGGGCGCGTATCAAGATAACGTCGCTCTTGGTGGTCCGCATTTCTGGACTTGCCTTCACCCCCGCTGCCGCCCGCGCCGTCGCCACATGACGCAACTCCTGCCTCAGCACGGCCGAGTCGATGTCCAGCCGCTGCGCAATCTCGTTCGCCAGCTCGTCGCGCGCAATCCTGCTCGGCACCCGCTGTATATGCGGCAGCAGGAAATTGACTGCCTTGACCTTGCCCTCTGGCGTGCGCGCCGGAAACTGAGCGCGCGCGCGTTCAATCAGATAATCGAAATATTTGGGAGCGGACTTGAGGCCATCTACATAAGCCTTCACACCCTTCGTTCTCACGAACAGATCCGGATCGAATCCGGTCTCGAGCGTCAGCACCTTGATCTGGAAATCTTCCTGTGTCAGCAGCGCCAGCGAACGCTCGGCCGCCGCCGCCCCTGCCGCGTCCGGATCGAAGTTCACAACGATGTTCTTCGTATGCCGGCCCAGCAGCTTCACCTGCGGCTCCGTGAACGCCGTGCCCGACGTGGCAATCACGTTCTTCAACCCAGCCGCAAACACCGAAATGCAATCCATCTGCCCTTCCACCAGGATCGCGAACCCGACCTCACGAATCCCCGCCTTGGCGTTGTTCAGATTGAACAGCACGTGCGACTTCGAATAAATCGGCGTCTCCGGCGAATTCATATACTTCGGACCGCTCTTCTCATCGGCCCCGCCATGGCTCAGTGTTCGCCCGGTAAACGCAATCACCTTACCCGACTCATTGCAGATCGGAAACATGATCCGATTCCGAAACTTCGCATACATGCTGCTGACCGGAACAGCTCCGCCACTTTCCCCGGTGTCATCCCGAGCGCCAGCGAGGGACCTGCTGTTTTCTTGTTTCCACGAGAGCAACCCGCTCGCCGCCAGTATCTCTTCCGAAAACTTCGCCTTCAAATAATCCCGCAGCACGAACCCCGTGTCCGGTGCGAACCCGATGCGAAACTGGGCAATCACCTTCTCCGTCAGCCCACGCCCGGCCAGATACTCGCGCGCATTCGCCGCCTCGGGCTTTTTCAACTGCTCCTGGAACCACGTACACGCGACCTCATGCGCATCCAGCAATCCGCCGCGCATCTTCGCTTCGCGCGCTTCCTGCGGACTGCTGAATTCCATCTTCGGCAGCGCGATCCCCAGCTTCTGCGCCACCAGCCGCACCGCTTCCGGAAACGTGATGTTCTCGATCTTCTGTACGAAGCTGAACACGTCCCCCGACGCGCCGCAGCCAAAGCAGTGATAGAACTGCCGCGACTGATGCACGGAAAACGACCCAGTCTTCTCGTTGTGAAACGGACACAATCCCGACCAGTTCTGCGCCCCCGCCTTGCGCAGCTTCACGTACTCGCCCACGATACGGACGATGTCGGCCTGCTGCTTGACCGTGTACGCGAAATCTCCAGGATTGGCCATGTGAGCTGTTCTGATTGTATGGCAGCTTTGAAGCAAACCAAACACGGATCTCGCGTCACCACCACCGCCCGCACCAAGTCATCCTGAGCCGCAGGCGAAGGACCCATGCACTTCGTCCGCACCACCACCACTGCCGATCCGTCACCACCACCGCCCGTACCAAGTCATCGAAGGCGAAGGCCCCATGCACTTCGTCGCTTCGTCCCCACCATCTCCCGCCGCTGTCCAACTTTTGTGAGTTTTCGCACAAGCATCCTAGTCACTAGCCAACAAAGCACAGCACGTCGCGGACTCCCCTCCGTGTCGGCCAGGAAGCCCGAGGCCAACCTCACCGAGGTGAAACTATGCCAGGTATCGTCGAAGCGCTTGAACTGTTCGCGGCAGGCGTCACGGTCGCCAGTACCGGAGCGCTGCTCGCTATCATTTACATCATCTTCAGTCCTGCCCTGGACAAAGAAGTGCGAACCGATTCCAGCCAGCGCCCCTGTTGATCTGCCCATCGTCGTCGCCTTTGTAGCGCCGCCGTCCCGGCGGCTGTCGCGAGGACGTCTCGTCGGACGTCTCGTCCTCGCTGGTGCTGGTGCCCCGTTCAAGCCCGACTTTGGCTTGAGCGGGCTCAGAGTTGAACGAAACAGGATTTGCTGTCGCGATATCGCCTTGTCTCCAACCATCCCCTTTCGGGACAGAAAGCCGGAACTCTCGTTCACCAGTTGACCTCCATTCCCGCCCCACCCCAAATGCCTCCCAAGGAACACATCTGCTCCGGAATACCCATAGCTGATCGCTGAGGGCTGATTCTCTCCGCTTTTCACTAACAGCTAACGGCTGACAAACTAATGGCTAATTCTCATTCCTCTTTCGCCGTGCCTTCAAAGTGCGCTCATCCCGCCAACTGTTCCTTACCTTCTTGACCCGAGTCTCAGGGTTCCAAGCTGTCAAGTGCCTTTGTGCCCCAGTTTTCTCCTAAGTCTCTGAAATCAATCCAGATATAATTCTCCCCACCCTGTCGGGTTTCCCCTTCCAATTTGCCATACTAGAAGCAGAAGAGAATCAGTGTTTGCTTTTCTGCACTTATGCTCCGTCTAGAAACTCGAAACTCGAGACTGACTCCGTGGTATATCGAGGTGATAACTACCTTTATTTCAACCACTTACAACTTGGACAATGTAGATCGACGAATCAACCGCCTTCGTTTCAACAACTTACGATTTTCGCTCAGGGGGACGGGGGTGCCGGGGTGCTTCAGCAGTAACAAAGGTCCGACTAGAAACTCGAAACTCGAAACTCGAAACTCGATACCGACCCATGGCATATCGAGGAAGTAAGTACCATAATTTCAACAACATACAATTAGGACAAAGTAGATCGACGAATCAACCACCTTAGTTTCAATGACTTACAATTTCGGCCCATTGCGAGGGGTACCCGAGCAACTTGAAACTTGAAACTTGAAACTTGAAACTTGAAACTCGAAACTCGAAACTCAAACTGTCTATGGACATCCAAAGCAGAGTACCTGGCCCATGGGCTCCTTCAGCTAAACCGCATATTTTCAGGAGGAAGACGAATGTTTGAGGCCGGTCTGCTCAGAGACAAGCGCATTCTTATTACGGGAGGCGGTACCGGGCTGGGGCGTGCAATGGCGGCCCGTTTTCTGGAACTCGGCGCGTCCGTCTATATCTGCGGACGCCGTACCGACGTTTTGCAGCAAACGTGTAACGAGTTGTCCAGCAGGACAGGCGGAAAACAGCCGGAACAATTTCTGCTCTGACCTGTGACGTGCGCGACAGCGCTGCAGTCGAGCAGATGCTCGATTCCATCTGGAGCGCCGGTCCGTTGAACGTGCTGGTGAATAATGCGGCTGGAAATTTTCTTGCCCGCACCGAGGAGCTCTCTCCGCGGGCATGGGAGGCTGTGCTCGGGATCGTCCTCACGGGCACGATCAACACCACCATGGCCTGTGGACGGCGCTGGCTTAAAGCGGGGCAGCCAGCTACCGTGTTGAGCGTATCCACCACCTACGCGACCAGCGGTTCCGGTTCTGCCTATGTCGTCCCGTCCGCCGTCGCAAAAGCAGGGGTGATGGCGCTGACCACAAGTCTCGCCGTGGAATGGGGGCCGCGAGGTATTCGGCTGAACGGCATCGCTCCCGGCCCGATTCCTACCGAAGGCGCCTTCTCGCGCCTACTCCCGAGCAAGGATTTCGAGCGACTGGCTCTCGAGCGCAATCCCTTGCGGCGTTTCGGCACAGCGGAGGAATTCGCAAACCTCGCGGCTTTCCTCGTCAGCGACGGCTGCACGTACATCAACGGCGAGATCGTCATAATGGACGGAGGCGAGTGGCTGCAGGGCGCGGGTGAATTCAGCTACCTGGGCGGGATGCTCACCGATTCTGAGTGGGAAGCGATGCGTCCGAAGAAGAAATGAGCGGAATACCCGGATGGGAGAGCTTTGGTGAGTGATGCTTCAAATCGTCACTCACCAAATCATCAAATCATCACTCAGCCTTCCTCACTCAGCCTTCGTCCATTTCTCGGTCCTGCCAAACAGTGACACCCCGATGAACCCTCGCAGGTTCAACTGCGTCGGAGAAACCAGTGTCAATTTTCCGCTGTAGGTCTTTCCATTATTGGGGTCGTAGACTTTCCCATCGCTCCAGACGTTATCGCCGGCAAACTTGAAATCATGCATTATCACCAACCCCATCCTTGGCGCCTTCTTCAGCGAAGGGTCGGGATTGTTGTGGTCCAGCTTGGGCGTCCCCGGCGTGCCGACCTTCGAATCAGCCGGATAGAGCGGGTTCTTGAGCCAGACAATCTTCCCGCAGTATTTATCGCCACACTTGGCGATGTCGATTTTGGCGTCTTTCGCCTGATTGAACCAGACGCCAACGATGTCGTCGCCAGAAGCTGCAAAACAGGGCAGCGCCGACGCCAGTAGCACGAGGAGCAGCAGAATGACCGAAGTTCTCATTAGTAGTTCCTCCACCCAGTCTTCTTCAAAGTAAGTCCCCGAAACGGGAAGATTCTACAACAGAATGCCTGGAACCGGCTTGCCGGCAACTCGGTTTGCGAGATCACGCTTCGACTATCTCGTGAATCCGACTATCTCGTGAACATGATTCCCTGGTGGCGGCGCGCGGCATCAATAGTAATATGTCCTCTCGCAGCACGTTTCTCTTACAGGGCCACCGTCCGCAAATCCAGCAACACGGAGCTTGAATATGTGTCTGGCGATTCCCGGCAAGGTTTTGCAGGAGTTCGAATCCGGCGGTATGCGCATGGCCAGAGTGCAGTTCGGAGGCATCGTGCGCGAGGCCTCGCTGGATTATGTTCCCCAAGTCAAGGTCGGTGATTACGTGCTCGTCCACGTCGGTTTCGCGATCAGCATCGTCGATGAAGAAGAGGCCGCGCGCACCTACAAGACTCTGGAAGAACTTGACCAGTTGACTGAACTGAACGCGCCACAGATCGACGACGACTCCGCCGGGAGACCGCAATGAAGTACCTGGACGAATATCGCAACGAACGTGTCGCGCGCAAACTGCTCAATGAAATCCGGCGGATACAGACCCGGCCGTGGGTGATCATGGAAGTTTGCGGCGGCCAGACACACTCGATCGTTCGCAATGGCATCGACTTCCTGCTGCCCGAAGGCATCGAACTGGTACACGGTCCTGGATGTCCGGTCTGCGTCACCCCTTTGGAAACGATCGACAAGGCGCACGCCATCGCTGGGCAGCCCGACGTGATCTTTTGTTCTTTCGGAGACATGCTGCGCGTCCCGGGATCGGACGGCGACCTGTTCACGCTGAAGTCGTGCGGCGCCGACATTCGCGTGGTTTACTCGCCGCTGGATTGCCTGAAGATCGCGCGCGCGAATCCCGAGAAGAAAGTGGTCTTCTTCGCCATCGGTTTCGAGACTACCGCTCCGGCCAACGCGATGCTGGTTTTCCGCGCGAAGAAAGACGGCGTGAAGAATCTGTCGATTCTCGTCTCTCATTCGCTCGTGCCTCCGTCGATTGCCTACATTCTGCAATCACCGCAAAACCGTGTGCAGGGATTCCTTGGCCCCGGTCACGTGTGCACCATCATGGGATACCGCGAGTACGAACCGATCAGCGAACGCTACAAAGTTCCGATCGTAGTCACGGGATTCGAGCCGATTGATCTTCTCGAAGGCACACTGATGGTTGTGCGTCAGCTCGAGGCAGGCACGGCGGTGACGGAAAATCAGTATTCCCGCGTGCTCGACCGCGACGGCAATGTTGCGGCCCGCAAGCTCGTGGAAAGCGTCTTCGAAGTCTCTGACCGCAAGTGGCGCGGCGTGGGATGGATTTCAAAGAGCGGCTACAAACTCCGCTGGGAATATCGCGACCACGATGCCGAACGCCTGTTCGAGGTCCGAGAGATCGATACGAAAGAGCCGGCCATCTGCATCAGCGGCCAGATTCTGAAGGGCATCAAGAAGCCGCACGATTGTCCGGCCTTCGGGACGTTGTGTACCCCGCAGAATCCGCTTGGCGCGACCATGGTCTCCGCCGAAGGCGCTTGCGCCGCGTACTACGCTTATGGCCGGCATTTGCAGCACGAAAGAGAAACAATATCGGAAGACGACAAGATCGCGCGAGGCGTGGCATGAGCGAACCGGCGATTCCGATCAGCCCTCCTTCGGCTACGCCGGAAGAGTGGCGCGCGCGCGTCATGCGCAAATGCGGCGAGTCCGTCGAAGTGAAGCAGAAATTCTTCCAGCGCTACGCAGATGAAATCGCTGAACTCAGCCAGAAGATGGCGCAGCATTTCTTGCAGGGAAACAAGCTCTGGGTGATGGGCAATGGCGGCAGTGCTTGCGATGCGCAACACGTCGCCGTTGAGTTTATCCACCCGATCATCGAGAAGCGCCGAGCCTTGCCCGCGCTCGATCTAGTGAGCCAGATCCCGGTGGTAACTGCTATCTCAAACGACAAGGACTTCGCCCGCATATTCGTTGACCAGATCGAACTCTGGGGCAAGCCCGACGACATGGCCCTCGCGATCTCGACCAGCGGCAAGTCCCCCAACCTCATCTATGCGCTGGAAGCCGCCCGCGCAAAGGGCATGTTGACGATTGCCTTCTCCGGCAAGGACGGCGGCCGCCTGCCCGAAGCTGCCGATTATTGCTTCACCGTCCCGAGCTTCAGCATTCACCGCATACAGGAATCGCACGTCGCCCTGCTGCACATTCTTTGGGACCTGACCCATGTCGCCATGGGCGAAGAGGACGTGATCTGATGAGCAGTGACGCAAAGACCTTAGAAATGCGGGCGCCGCACCCTTCCCCGTCAGGGGAGGGTGCGATCCCTGTAGCTTCCGAGCCGCCCGGTGCCCCACGTTCCGACCGGTCCGCGCCAGCGGAGCGGTCTAACGTGGGAAAGACGCGGTCTAACGTGGGAACTCCCGAACCAACCACCCTGCCCGGTGCGTCTTGTCCGCTGCCCATCTTCGATCATAAGCAGATCGTGATCGGTCACGGCAGCGGCGGCAAGCTCACGTCGCAATTGATCGAGCGCATCTTCCTTCCGGCATTCAGCAATCCGCTGCTCGACAAACTCGACGACCAGGCCGTGTTGCGGATCAACGGCTCGCGTCTGGCGTTCACGACGGACTCGTTTGTCGTCACCCCTATTTTCTTTCCCGGCGGCGACATCGGCCATCTGGCAGTCAACGGCACGGTCAACGATCTGGCGATGAGCGGGGCGCGTCCGTTATATCTCTCGGCGGCATTCATTCTCGAAGAGGGCCTGCCCACCGGCGATCTGCGGCGGGTAGTTGAGTCCATGGCCAGCGCTGCGCGAGAAGCCGGCGTCCAACTCGTTGCCGGAGACACAAAGGTCGTCAATCGCGGCAAGGGCGACAAGATATTCATCACCACAACCGGCATCGGCATTATCGAATGTCCAGTTACGATTTCCGCGGATCGCGCACGCCCCGGCGACAAGATTATCCTGAGCGGCTACATCGGCGATCACGGCATGGCGATCATGTCGCAGCGCGAGAACCTCGAGTTCGAGGGCGTAATCGAGAGCGACACGGCTCCGCTGGACGGCATTGTGGCTGCCATGCTGGAAGTGACCGGCGAGATTCACTGCCTGCGCGATGCAACGCGCGGCGGAGTGGCGACCGTGTTGAATGAGATTGCCCAGCGTTCACACGCTGGAATGTTTCTGCGCGAGACTGAGATTCCCGTGCGCGACACGGTCAAGGGTGCGTGCGAAATTCTTGGACTCGATCCGATGTACGTGGCCAATGAAGGCAAATTTGTGGCCGTCGTTGCCAGCGAGGCTGCTGAAGCTGTCGTGGAAGTCATGCGCCAACACCGGTTCGGTCGAGACGCCCGGGTTATCGGTGAAGTCGTCAGCCAGCATCCGGGCATGGTTCTGATGAAAACCGAGATCGGCGGAACGCGCGTGCTCGACACACTCTTCGGCGAACAGCTGCCTCGAATCTGCTGATCGGTCGCGAACAAACGTCTCCAAGCATCTCTATATCGTCGGTTGCCATCCTACGTCGCGAATCCCCTTGACTACGCGTAACCCTCCGCGGAGGTGGGTTGTGCAATACGAGCGACGTATGTCGTGTCCGTCGATGCCGTGCCGTTTGCAAGCCTTGAACAGCACGTCTATCCAAATCGCATCCCAAGTGACAACGCGCGCCCCATCAAAAGGAGGCAAAGATGCCGGCAGATATTATTCCGTTCGGCCAGAAACCAGCCGTCACGGACGTCCACATCCTGTGGATGACCGCCGGGTTGGGTTGTGACGGCGACTCTGTTTCCGTGACTGCCGCCGAGCAGCCCAGCCTTGAAGACGTGTTGCTGGGAGCCATTCCCGGAATCCCCAAGGTTCACCTTCACAACCCGGTGCTCGCCTACGAGGTCGGCGACGACTTCATGAAGTATTTCTACATGGCCGAGCGCGGTGAACTCGATCCTTTCGTTTTTGTCGTCGAGGGCTCCATCCCAAACGAAGCCGTGAAAGAAGAAGGCTATTGGGCCGCACAGGGAACTGACCCAAATACCGGCCAGCCGATCAAGACTACCGAGTGGATCGACCGGCTTGCGCCCAAGGCGCTGGCTGTTGTTGGAGCGGGCACATGCGCTACCTACGGCGGCATTCACGCCATGGCCGGAAACCCCACCGGATGCATGGGCCTGGCTGACTATCTCGGCTGGGAGTGGCGCTCGAAGGCGGGGATTCCGATCGTCAACGTTCCCGGTTGTCCCGTGCAACCCGACAACTTCATGGAAACCGTCACTTACCTTCTCTATCAGGCTGCAGGACTCGCGCCCATGATCCCGCTCGACGAGCAACTCAGGCCCACATGGCTTTTCGGCAAGACTGTACACGAGGGCTGCGATCGCGCCGGCTACTACGAGCAAGATGATTTCGCGCTCGAATATGGCTCTCCGAAATGCCTCGTAAAGGTCGGCTGCTGGGGACCAGTCGTGAACTGCAATGTCACTAAACGCGGCTGGATGCGCGGTATCGGCGGTTGTCCGAATGTCGGCGGAATATGTATTGGCTGCACCATGCCGGGCTTTCCCGACAAGTTCATGCCCTTCATGGACGAGCCTTCCGGCGCGCGATTCTCGACTACCGTGCTGACCTACTACGGCGAGATGATCCGCAATTTGCGCGGCATTACCAACCGCACCATGAACGAAGAGACCGAGTGGCGCCAGCGCGGCCCACAACTGATTACCGGTTACAAGGAAAAGACCTATCGTCGCGTAACCCCTGGCGTGCCGAAAGCGGCGTGAGCAGAGAGAGGAAAACGGAACCATGGCAACTACCACCGAAACCCTCACGGGAGTAAGCGAGAAGAAACGAAACCTTGTCGAGATGAACTGGGACCCGATCACTCGCATTGTCGGCAGTCTCGGGATCTTCACTAAGATCGATTTCGACAATAAGGAAGTCGCCGAGTGTTACAGCACCTCTTCGATCTTCCGCGGCTACAGCATCTTCATGAAGGGCAAAGACCCGCGCGACGCCCACTTCATCACCAGTCGCATCTGCGGCATCTGCGGCGACAACCACGCGACCTGCGCCTGCTACGCGCAGAACATGGCGTTCGGCATTAGACCTCCCGACCTGGGCGAGTGGATCGTCAATCTAGGTGAGGCCGCCGAGTACATGTTCGACCACAACATCTTTCAGGACAACCTGGTCGGCGTGGATTTCTGCGAAAACATGGTGAAGGAAACGAATCCCGGCTTGTGGGACAAGGCGCAAAAGCGACAAGCGCCCAACGCGGACAAACATGGTTATCGCACCATTGGCGACATCATGACCGCGCTCAATCCGTTCACGGGCGAGTTCTACCGCGAGACGCTGGCCATGAGCCGTCTCACCCGCGAGATGTTCTGCCTGATGGAAGGACGCCACGTGCATCCGTCCACGCTCTATCCGGGTGGCGTCGGCACGGTCGCGACCATTCAGGTCTTCACCGACTACATGGTGCGTCTGATGAAGTACGTGGAGTTCATGAAGAAGGTTGTGCCGCTGCACGACGACCTCTTCGACTTCTGGTACGAAGCGCTGCCCGGCTACGAAGAGGTCGGCAAGCGGCGCATCCTGCTGGGCTGCTGGGGATCGTTCAACAACCCGAAGAAGTGCGATTACACCTACAAGAACATGGCCGACTGGGGACGCGAGATGTACGTTACCCCCGGCGTGATCGTTGACGGCGAACTGGTCACCAACAGCCTGATCGATATCAATCTTGGGATTCGCATCCTCCTGGGCAGCTCCTACTACGACGACTGGGAAGACACCGGCGAGACCTTCGTTCAGACCGATCCGCTCGGCAATCGCGTGGACAAGCGGCATCCGTGGAACCAGACGACCACGCCGCGCCCGCAGAATCGCGACTTTAAGGACAAGTACACGTGGGTAATGTCGCCGCGCTGGTACGACAAACGCACGGGCGATTATCTACCTCTCGATACCGGCGGTGGTCCGATCGCGCGACTCTGGTCGACGGCGCTTTCGGGATTGGTCGATATCGGTTACGTCAGGGCAACCGGCCACAGCGTAGAAATCAATTTTCCGAAGACTGCATCTCTGCCCGCCACCACCTTTGAATGGAAGGTCCCGCAGTGGAGCAACACCATCGAGCGCGACCGCGCCCGCACCTACTTCCAGGCGTACTCGGCGGCGGTCGCTCTGTACTTCTGCGAGAAGGCGCTCGAAGACATGTACCAGGGACACACGAAGACGTGGTCGCCGTTCGAAGTTCCCGAGAACGCGATCAGCTGCGGCTTCCACGAGGCGGTTCGCGGAGTGTTGTCGCACCACGTCGTGATCCGCGACGGCAAGATCGCAAACTATCATCCGTATCCGCCGACCTGCTGGAACGCAAATCCGCGCGACAGTTTCGGCACGCCCGGCCCCTACGAGGACGCGGTGCAGAACACGCGTATCTTCGAGGAAAACGGGCCGGAGAACTTCAAAGGCATCGACATCATGCGGACCGTGCGCAGCTTCGATCCGTGCCTGCCCTGCGGCGTCCACATGTTCCTTGGCAACGGCAAGGTGCTTGAAACCCGCCATTCGCCCATGTTCGGCCTGATGGATCAGCAGAAGGGGAAGTAGGCGGAGAAGCGATGGCCGAGAATAAGGCTTTTCAGCAGCAGGCCGAACGCATCAATGCGCTGGTCAAGCAGGTCAACGAGTTGGCCGACATGACCGCACGCGCCACCGCGCTCGAACTTCTCCAGGAAGTCATGAGCCTGCACTCCACCGTGCTGGATCGAATGTTGAACTTGATCTCAAAGGCCGGAGATCCGGGGCTGGCGCTGATCGAAACGTTTGCGCAAGACCCCATGATCTCCGGGCTGCTGGTGCTTTACGACTTGCATCCCGAAGATCTGGAGGCGCGACTGATGCGCGCGCTCGACAAAGTACGGCCCCTCCTGCACTCGCACGGTGGCGACGTCGAACTTGTCGAGTTTCGCGACGGAGTCGTGAACCTTCGCCTGACCGGAAGTTGCAACGGATGCGCGGGTTCGACGGCGACGCTGAAATCCGCGGTCGAGCAGGCGATTTACGAAGCCGCGCCCGAGGTCGCCACCGTCATTGCGGAAGGCGCGGTCGCGGAACCGCAAACCGCCGCGGGATTCATTCCGCTGGCAAAACTGCAAGGCGCAGCGTAATGGTTTTGGAGCGCCGCCGTCTCGGCGGCTGTCGCGAGGGCGTCTCGCCCTCGCCGCAGGCAATGTAGTTGGTATCACAAGGAGACCCCCATGAAGAATCCTCCTCCCGACATTGACACGCACATTCCGGGCACAAACAGGGGCGAAGAATGGGCGCTCAAGGGAAAGTACGAACCCGGACGCGGCCCCCACGAGCGGACGGCGCGCGATTCGACTAGCGTCAATCCGAAGGGCAGGGAACCGATTGATCCTCGAATGCCGCACATGCCACCGGCGTAAGCCATGAGTGAATCTGGCGACATCCCCGCGCTAGGCCCGCTCGCGACGCTGCGGCAGTACGTGCGCCGTACGCCTGCCGCGGAGGCGGAGTACTGCGAACTGTGTAGCAGCGCGATCGGCCCCGGACACCAGCACCTGCTGGAACTCGGCAAGCGAAACGTGGTGTGCTCGTGTGACGCCTGTGCCCTGCTCTTTTCGAGCCACGAGGCTCCACGGTATCGCCGTATCCCGCGCCGTGTTCGCCTGTTGCGTGACTTCGCCCTCGACGACCAACAATGGGAGAGCCTGCTGATTCCAATCGAGCTCGCGTTCTTTTTTTTCAACAGCTCTGCCGCCCGTGTGCTGGCGTATTATCCGAGCCCGGCGGGCGCGACCGAGTCGCTTCTCGACCTTGAGTACTGGGAGGCGATTGCCGAGCGCAATCCGGTGCTAAAGCGCATGGAAGCCGATGTCGAAGCGCTGCTGGTAAATCGGATCAGCACGCCGCACCAGTACTACATCGCGCCCATCGACCACTGCTATCGCCTCGTCGGAGTGATCCGCAAAAACTGGCGCGGCCTGTCCGGCGGCAAAGAAGTGTGGAAAGAGATCGACACGTTTTTCGCCGCGCTGCGGCAAGCGTCTCCGAAGGAGCATCGTGCCTGAACTCCAGTTCCAGGTGGAGAACGTCGCGCCACGCGGCAATGCCGCCACGCCGCAGCTCACCTTCAAGTTACGCATCACTAACACGGTAAAGGACGAGGCGGTGCAGTCGATGTTGCTGCGCTGCCAGATACAGATCGAACCAGTACGCCGCCGCTACACGCCGCAAGAGCAGCGACGAATGCTCGAACTCTTCGGTGAGCC
This sequence comes from uncultured Acidobacteriota bacterium, assembly GCA_963777415.1. GTDB lineage: Bacteria > Acidobacteriota > Terriglobia > Terriglobales > Acidobacteriaceae > JAEZPW01. The sequence goes on along the minus strand of CAVZQL010000001.1, from coordinate 200,969 downwards.
CGAGCGCTGGAGCAAGACCTTGCGTCCCCTGTCGTGGGAGAACCTCACCGTCAGCGTGCCCGGCTTCAGCGGCAGCACCGTCGTCGAACTGTTCGTCCCATGCAGCTTCGATTTCAACGTCGCCATGACAAAGTACGCGTACGGGCTAGAAGCGGGCGAGCTGCATACGAGTTTGCTCTTCAGCGGAACCGCATTTTTTCAGGGGCGCGCCGGACTGCAAATCATGCAGATTCCGTGGAGCAGCGAGGCCCGCTACGCCGTGCCGGTTCGCACGTGGCGGCAGGCGGTCGACGCGTTTTATCCGGACAATGCCTGGATCGCCTTGCGGCGCGAAACCTTCGACCAGCTATACGACTACAAAACGCGCCACGGCATCCCATCGTGGGAGCAAGTCTTCCAGCGCATGTTGAACAGCGCAGCGGAGGTGAAATCGTGATTGTTGATGCCATCGACAAAGCCGATAACATCGCTCGAACCGTTTTGTACGAAGGCTACATGCTCTATCCCTACCGCGCGTCGTCGACGAAGAATCGCCAGCGTTGCGCCTTCGGAACGCTCTATCCTGAACAGCACCAGGACGTCGTCAACGCCACGGAGCAATGCCGTAATCAGACGCAAACACTCGTCACCGGAGCTTTATCGACCACGGTCGAAATCCGCGTGCGATTCCTGCAAATGCGTTCGCGCCTTGTAGAAGCCCGCGTGCCTGGCTCGCAAGACCAGTTTCAACCAGTCGAGACGCTCACCATCGGCAACCAAATTCATCAGACTTGGGACGAAGCAGTCGAGCGCATGGTCGAAGGCGAAGTCGAGATCGGCGAGATACTAAACCGTCCTCGCACAGTCGCTTTTGAGTTTCTCCCGTGTTTTGAGAGCAGCGACTTGCGCGATGCTGACGGTGAATTTGTCGGACGAATTCGGAAAACGCTGCTAGCCGTCGCAGGCAGAATTCGCATTTCAGCGGACCAGTTTGGCTCACAATTATTTCGACTTACGATTGAAGTCGTCAACGCCACTCCCTACGCGCAATACAGCAATCGCGCACCGGCGCTGCTGTCGGCTTTTGTTTCCGCGCACACGATCCTGAGCGTACGCGACGGCGAATTCATTTCGCTGCTCGATCCTCCCGTACATTTGCGCGAGGCCGCCGCCACCTGCAAAAACATTGGCGTGTATCCGGTGATGGTGGGCCAGCCTGGCGAGCATGATGTCGGTCCTCTCTTCGCCGATCATCCTCTACGACTATCCGCGGATCGCGCCCGAGAGCGCCGGAGATTTCTTCGACGCCACCGAAATGGACGAGATGCTCACCTTGCGCGTCATGACTCTGACCGACGCCGAGAAGCGCGAAATGCGCAACTCCGATACCCATGTGCGCGAACTGCTCGAACGCACCGAAGCGACCGCCCGCGAACAACTCGCACGAACCCACGGCACCGTACGCGGTCTGCGCCCAATCAAGGACGATGCCGCATGATCGGTCTGAACAAATGATGAACCTGAACAATCCGCTAGAGGGAGAAGGCGCACCGGTTACGTGCGTGCGCATCTTCGGCGTCGACGTGCGCGCCGGCGACCGCGTCCGCCTATGGCCGCGGAAGAGCGCCGACATCATGGACATGGCACTCAAAGGCCAGCTTGCAATCGTCGAGGCCATCGAGAGCGACTACGACAACAACATTCATCTCGCGGTCGTGCTCGAAGACGATCCCGGACGCGAATTCGGCCTGTTGCGTCTGCCCGGCCACCGCTTCTTCTTTTCTCCCGAAGAAGTCGAGCCGATTGCGCCGGAGGGTGGCGAGGTGCAACGTGGAGCGTAGAATTTTGGTCGCCTGCATCGGCAACATTTTTCTCGGCGACGATGGCTTCGGAGTCGAGGTCGCCCGCCGCCTCGCCCAGCGTTCGCTGCCCGAGGGCGTTCGCGTCGTGGACTTCGGAATTCGCAGCTACGATCTGGCCTACGCGTTAATGGACGATTGGGAACTGGTGATCCTCGTTGATGCGGTTCCACGCGGTGGCCAACCCGGAACCGTCTATGTCATCGAACCTGAGTTACCGGCTGCCGATACGCCGCAGTCGCCTGCGCTCGACGCGCACACGATGAATCCCGTGGCCGCATTGCAATTGGTTTCGGTACTGGGTGGGGAAGTCAAGCGCATGATCGTCGTTGGCTGCGAGCCGTCGCCTGTTGATCCAGAAGAAGCCGGCCTGGAGTTAAGTGCGCCCGTGCTCGGTGCAGTAGATGAAGCAATAACGGCCGTCGAGGAACTCATCGTCAACTTCCCGGAAACTACTTTATCGGTGCCCCATATTGACGGTGCCCCACGTTCGCGAAGCTAACGTGGGAATGTTTCTCAAGTAAAAGGAGAACCTATGAAAACAGTCGCAAAATGGGCAGCAATCGCTGGTGCCGCTTACGGCCTCTATTTCTTTTACCCGGAGGTCCGGCGCTACATGAGAATCCGAAGCATGTGACATGCATGAGCTTTCGATTGCACTGAGCATCGTTGACGGAGTCCGCGAAGAAGCGGAAAAACGCGGGATCGCCTCCGTCGGGGCAGTTCATCTTCGCCTCGGTCCGCTCGCGGGCGTGGACCGGGACGCGCTTTTGTTCTCCTATCCGATGGCTTGCGAAGGCACTCCGCTTGAGAACTCGCGCCTCGAAATCACGGACGCCACCGGCAACGAACTCGAAATCACCGCGTTTGAAATCAGCGAAGTCGAGGCACAAACATGAGCAGTGAACCGCGTCTTGTCGAAGTTAGACGCAAGGTCCTGAAGGAAAACGATCTGCTGGCGCGCGGCCTGCGCGAACGCTTTCGTCGCGCCGGAGTCTGCGTCGTCAGCCTCGTCTCCAGTCCTGGCGCGGGAAAGACGACTTTTCTCGAACGCGTGCTCACCGCCCTGCAACCGCACCATCGAGTCGCCGCCCTGGTCGGCGATCTTGCGACCGACAACGATGCGGCGCGGCTGGCGCGTTCACGGGCGCGGGTAAAGCAGATCAGCACCGGAACCGTGTGCCATCTGGACGCCAGCATGGTCGAACGCGCGCTCGTTGGCTGGCAGCTCGATCAACTGGATTTTCTTTTCATCGAAAACGTCGGCAACCTGGTCTGCCCGTCCAGTTACGACCTCGGCGAAGACCTGCGCCTGGTGCTGCTCTCGACCACCGAGGGAGAGGACAAGCCGCTGAAGTACCCGACGATCTTTAACACCGCCGACGTTGCCGTCATCACCAAGATGGATCTCGCCGCCGCCGTCGAATTCGACCTCGCTGCCGTGCGCAACAACATAGAACGCGTTCGCCCCGGCATGACGGTTTTCGAAGTCTCGGCCAAAACCGGATCAGGAATGCAATCTCTGATTGACTCGCTTGCTTTGCCGCAACGTATCAGCGCGTGATCGACGCTCTAGTTCGCTTGGAGCTTCAGGTAACTGACGCCTTTCGGTGCTGGCTTTCCAGTGAGCGGACCAAGCGGGTCCGGATCGGTCTCGCCCTTCAGGTAGCGATCAAAAAACGCAACACTGTAAGAATCGATCAGCTCCTGGTAACGCTTGTTCAGGTTTGTCCAAGCGAGATGTCCGGCCCCGTCGAACTCGACATAGAACTTCGGCGACGACGACAAATCGTAGGCACCGTTGAACCGCTTCACTGTCGGAGTGATTCCGAAGTCAAGCGTGCCGCCCTGGTACATCACGGGCACGTCCAGATGGGGCAGATTGCCCTTCGCGACATAGGGACTGACGTACGGCGACAACGCCAGCACGGCCTTGATGCGATGATCTTTCCACGACGGCCACGCGCCAGCCACTCCCAGCGCTGTGTATCCGCCCAACGAGTGACCAGCCAGGCCCACGCGCTGCCGATCGACGGGGACGCCCTCGAACGACTTTTCTCGCAACACCGCATCCAGCACGGCCTCGATATCTTTGTAACGATCGCGGTACGTTGCTTCGCTCCACGCGTCGGCGTTGCCGAAAGGGGCCGCCGGACGGCTTTCGAGCAACTTCCCCGGATGCCATCCGGGCTGGCTCGCCGTCCCGCAGCGGGCGTCGGCGTGATTCGGCGCCAGCACGAAATATCCCGCCTGCGCCAGCGCTTCCATCAGGAACGTGGACTGAGTGTTGCATCCGGTAAACCCGTGCGAGAACACAACGACGGGAAACCCGCTTTTCGGCGCGTCCCCAATAGGCTTCCACACGGCGACATCGCGCCCGGCAATCGAGATGTGCGTAGCGTCCGGCGCGGCGACGGCAGCCACGGCCAAGAAGCAAGCAACAGAGACGAGAACGAATTTTCTTAACATGTCAGTTTCGCTAAACCCGGTTGTGAATCGTAAGTAGCGCGTATAGACGCCAGCTTATCTGAAGAGAAGAAAAGAAAGAAAAAGAAACGGGCGACCACGGGGCCGCCCTTCGTTACAGAATGTACGTGCCTCAGTGTTTGAACTCCCTCCGCATCTTATCCAGATCGCCTTTCTTGAACGCCTTCCCCGGATGTCCCGCTCCGGGCAGGATCAGGGGATCGGTCTTGGCAACTTGGGCGACAGATACCGGCGGAATGTCAGCGTCAACGGTCCGATTCATCGTCTTGATGAACTCGTTCGCGACCACCGCATAGCCGGTGTTCGTCGGATGAATGCCATCGAGCGAGAACACGCCGCCGAGAAAACCGGTGGTGATCCTGCGGCCATTCACGACGTAGCCGCGCTTGCTGATGTCCTGGAAGAGCTCGTTGATATCGACCAGCGTCGCGCCAACCCGCCGCGCTTCCCACTTGATGATGAAGTTGTAAGCTTCAACGGCTTCGCTGATCGTGGCCGCTTCGCTCGCGGTCAGAACAGCGTTGTCGGGCAACGTGCCAACACCGGTCTGCACAATCGCGCCCGCCTCCGAAAGATAATCGAGCGAAACGTAGTCGCCCGGCCCGAGTCCCAGCCGCGCCATGATCAGCGACTTCGGCGCTCCAAACAGTGCCGCCAGCTTCGGGACCGAGAATAAATACGGAATGCTGGTCACGTCCGGGATATTAGCGATGACCAGCGTCGCCTTCGTGGAAGCCAACGCATCGACGACCTTCGCATAGCACGCGGCGAATTCCGATACCGGCGTGACATTAGCATTGCCGTTGATTGCGGCGCCGAGCGCGTCGTTGTTGCCTATCCACAGAATGACGGTGGTCGGCTGCAATGCCTGCGCCCATTGCACCTGGGTCTTTAAGATCGGCGGCGTTGCAAGTATGCCCGGAAATCCGAGCACCAGGTTGGTCATCGCGTAGTCGTCGGTCGTTCCAGCAAACGGAACTCTGTTGAGAGCGTCACTGACCGTTGCACCGGGCACGGCGAGATCCGTCACTTGCTGCGTGAAATTCAATCGCGGCATGGACGGGATCGGGTCGGTTGATGGCGCAATCACCAGCGGACTCACGCTGATCAGTTGCAGCACTGGCGGTACGCCAGGTTTATCAATCAACGGCAAAACCAGCGGAACACCAGCTTGTTTTGCGACGAGATTTGCATAGCCATTCACCTGCTGAGTGGCCAGCAGCGATCCGTTCTGATATCCGGCTGAAAGCGAATCGCCGACAACAACCAGCCTTGAAAGGTCGGCTCTCTGCCCGGCCATAAGCGGCAGCGCGGCGAGCACGACGAACAGTAGAACGGCAACGGTGGCGGAGAAGAACTGCTTGCGAGAGGTCACCTGTGGCATTTGTCCTCCTAAGATTGTGGAACGGACCGGAGCCGATGGGACCGATTAGGCGTCCTGCCCCACGCAGGACGAAAATGCGGGAGAAGTATCGTCTTCAGGCACTCACGTTGTCAAGTTAGCACCCACAACGAGTCATCCTGAGGAGCGCAGCGACGAAGGACCCATGCACTTCGCCCGCAGTGCCATCCCCGCCGAGGTCGAGATCCCAGAGTGCCATCACCGCCGAGGTCGAGAAGTGGGTTGTGGCGTGTGATTGGTGATTCGCGCCGCACTCGCCACTCGCCTTCTCAAACCAATGACCCGCCCACAACGAGTCATCCTGAGGAGCGCAGCGACGAAGGACCCATGCACTTCGCCCGCAGTGCCATCCCCGCCGAGGTCGAGAATCCCAGAGTGCCATCACCGCCGAGTTCGAGAAGTGGGTTGTGGCGAGTGGTTGGTGATTCGCGCCGCACTCGCCACTCGCCTTCTCAAACCCATGACCCGCCCAAAGCGAGTCATCCTGAGGAGCGCAGCAACGAAGGACCCATGCACTTCGCCCGCAGTGCCATCACCGCCGAGGTCGTTAGAGAAGTGGTTGTGGCGTGTGATTGGTGATTAGCGCCTCGCCACCCGCCTTCTCAAACCAATGACCCGCCCACAACGAGTCATCCTGAGGAGCGCAGCGACGAAGGACCCATGCACTTCGCCCGCAGTGCCATCACCGCCGAGTTCGTTAGAGAAGTGGTTGTGGCGAGTGATTGGTGATTCGCGCCGCACTCGCCACTCGCCTTCTCAAACCAATGACCCGCCCACAACGAGTCATCCTGAGGAGCGCAGCGACGAAGGACCCATGCACTTCGCCCGCAGTGCCATCCCCGCCGAGGTCGAGAAGTGGGTTGTGGCGAGTGGTTGGTGATTAGCGCCGCACTCGCCACTCGCCTTCTCAAACCAATGACCCGCCCACAGCGAGTCATCCTGAGGAGCGCAGCGACGAAGGACCCATGCACTTCGCCCGCAGTGCCACCCCTGCCCAGGTCATTGGAGAGACGTCATTAGAGATGTCAACCCCTTCCGGTCGTCAAATTCACCGTAAACTACTGATTTGCAAGCAAATATAATCCGTCTGCTCGTGTCGGGTTTTCCCTCGCGAATTGCTAGAATGTAAGTAGTTGGACGGAAAACAACCAGGTTACTAGGGTAATCTGAACGGCTAATCACTCTTAAAATCAACGACTTACAGTTACCTAACCGAGGCTGATCCAATAAGCCCTTTAGATGCAACACTTACCGTTTTGCCCACTAGGGGGTACCCTGCCGGCAGGTACCGCCGCCGACCCGGCGGCTGAAGGGGGCGACAGTGCGTTTCGGTCTGGTTCGTGGTGATGACCTACCAGTAGGTGAGCGTGAGTTCATCCACGAATACCGAGTACGGCTGCTGCGTTGCGTTGCCGTCGAGTTGCACGGCGACGGTTAGCTGGTCGTCGGTCCAGTTCGTTTGCGCCGCCTGGTACATGTCCACGGAATAATCAGTGCCGTTGACGGTGAGGCTCACGTAGTGGACCTGGTTCGAGACTCGCTCGAAATGCCACACGAAGTGGGCCCATGTATTCGGGGCAAGATATGGACATCCGAGCTGCGACGGAACCCAATGGCCGTAGGGCGGCGTGGAGTCCCAGACGTCCCACAGGCCGTTGCCGTCGAGGTTGCATTCCGTGCCGAAAACCCAGCGGGTGCCGCCGAAACTCTGGTTCACGTCGAATTCGAGCGCCTGCGGCAATGAGGGATCGGGCGTGAGGAGCCAGAAATCGTAATCAAAATGCGTGGCGCTGCTGTTGGGATCGAGATTCTTCCACCACAGGTTGTTCGAGTATCCGACCGACCCTCCAAGGTGAAGTTCGGCAGAAGCTCCGCTCAAGGAGGGCGTCGTTTGGTTCTGCGCCATCCAGGCAACCGCCTCACCCATGCCGGCCGCGCAGGTGAAGTTGTTGCCCAGGGTGGCCGAGCAGTTGGACCAGCCGGACTGGTCCTGAATGTTGCTGATGACCGTTGCATTGGACGGCGGTACGTTGGGGTCAGCCGCTGGTGTCATCTTGCCGCCACCTCCGCAGGCGGCCAGGCATGAGCTGAGTGTGGCGACTGCGATTGTGATGACGACGCGCGGGTGGCGAAAACCTTGCACAGTGTTTCTCCATCATCTCGAGATAGCTGCGGGGACTCACGTTTGCCGTGACTCCCGATTTGCCGGGGAACGCAAGAGCTTGCAGAGAGAGACAAGATTCGGAAAAGAATTTTCTTCCCTTAGTTCCATCGCATGTTGAAGTTGGGGCTTCTACGTATCGATTGCTGAAGAAGAACATTGGTTGCCGTGTTCAGGTAGTTTTTTGCGAGTCACACCCGATCCGCTGATTGTGTTCTTTGGCTGGACGACGGCGCCGCTTCTAAGTGCTAAACATGGGTCTAACTACTGCTTTCATTGGGTCCTTTATTTACTCTAAGGACTTTAACTCCTTTACTAATCGCGCGAGGTAGCATAGCGTGTGAGCACAATAGATACAACGGCCCCGCCCGCCACAGATAGCGCCCAATAATTTAGGTTCTAGAGGTGTTTGATTTGTCACCCTTAGCAAACGTGCAATCACCGCCGGGTCCCGAGCGGCGACGTCATCCCCGCCGCCGCCTGAGCGGTGCGAAGATCGTGCCGGTGGACCTGGGGCGCGATCGCCGCGGATTGCTGGTGGACCTAAGCATGGAGGGAGCCTCCGTCCATCCCTACGGAGTTTTGCAACCAGGCGAACGCAGCGTAATGCACTTCAGCCTTCCGGACAGCGGCACACATTTCGAGGCGACAGGTGTAGTGGCGTGGGTTAATGCTTTCGGCCGCGCAGGCATAGAGTTCATGAACGTGCCGTCACCCGCGAGAAAAAATCTCAGCGCGTGGATGGAGGGCGGCTCCGCCGCTTCTTCGGGCCTTCCTACTCAGGCCACTTCGCAGGTGGCCGCCGCATACTTGCCTTCGTCCTATTCCCCTTGGATCAAGGTTAGCGATGTCATGCGCGACAGTGTCAGCGGAGAACTGGAGGAAGACCTCGCAAGATGCGACCTTGTATCCGCCTTGCGGCTGCTGCTCGATCGGGCACGGTCGCTGACCCACGCAAGCGGCTGCGCCATCGCCATTGCGGACGGCAGCGACGTGGTTTGCCGGGCAAGGTCGGGCGTCGCTCCCGATTTGGGGGCACGCTTTAAGCCCGACGCGGGACTGTCAGGGGAGGCGGTTCGCACCGGGGCCACCGTCCTATGCCCGGACACATGCAACGATCCGCGGGTGGACGGGGTGGCCTGTGAACATCTCAACGTCCGCTCAGTGCTGATCGAGCCGATCGTGAACGGGAACGTCGTTATCGGCGTCATCGAAGTCTTCTCCGCATTGCCGAAATCTTTCGACGGAAAAGACACCGCCCACCTCAAGCGATTGGCTGAACTGCTTGCCGCCATGCTCGAAAGCAATCCCAGCGCCAACCCACACGGGCGAAGAATACAGTAGAAATCCCAGCCTGAACGCGCGAATCGGGCCAGGGAGGATGCCGGCCCGATTCGCAGTCCGTCGCAGCGCGTGCTTCGCTACTGGTTGACGGGGATCTTGATGATCTTCTTCTGAATAGCGTACGTGACCAGTTGCGCCTTGTTGTGAATATCCAGTTTGCGCATGAGGTTGAACTTGTGCGCTTCGACGGTTTTGACGCTTAATGCCAAAAGAACGGCGATTTCCTTCACTGAATTGCCTTCGGCGAGCAGCTTGAGGATTTCGCGCTCGCGAGGCGTGAGAGTACTGATGCGCGGCCGCATCTTGGCGTCGCGCACTCGGGCGCGGAAATCCTCGACGAGCTTCGACAGGACCTGCGAGCTGAGGTATTTGCCACCCTTGTACACGTCGCGCACGGCAGTGACAAGCTGCGGGGCCGGCGTGTCTTTGAGCACGTAGCCCGAAGCCCCGACTTCAAGACACTGCACAAGATAGTCCTCGTCCTCATACATGGTAAGGAAGAGGACCTTGGTTTCGGGGCGGTTCTTGCGAATATGACGTGCCGCCTCGAACGACGACAGGCCTGGCATGCCGATATCCATGAGTACAATATCGGGGCGCAGGTCGCGCGCCTTTTCGACTGCGTCCCCCGCATCGGGCGATTCGCCAATCACTTCGAAATCCGACTCAGTCTCCAGGAGTCGGCGTACGCCTTGGCGAAACAGCGTGTGGTCGTCAACGAGCAAGCATTTAATCTTTGGCATCAATGCACCTTCAATTTCCGTTCGAAATCTCGAATACCGTTAATTCCGCTAACGCCCGTCCTTCAGCTTTGATGCTGCCGGACAAGGTAAAAACAGAGTTCTTTTCCGGGCGCGTTCAGACACCCGGTCCGTTGGTCCCGGTCGCGGCCACTCCGCGCACCATGGAGGGCGACTCGACCATTCGCGACGACATCTCCGAGAGCATCGCACCCACACCCTCTCCAGGAAGCTCAACCTCGATGCGCGTCCCCTTGCCTTTGCTGGAAACCACGCGCGCGACTCCGCCGAGCATCGCGATGCGTTCTCGGATACCAGCCAGCCCGAAGCTCTGGCGATCCTTCGGCCCTGCCTGCTTCACGATGCCAATGCCATCGTCTTCCACGCACAGTGCCACTTTCCCGCTTTCGCGCGTCATCGTGATATTCACCGCCTTGGCCTGGGCGTGTTTGGCTACGTTATGCAGCGCTTCCTGCACCACGCGATATATAGCTACCTCAACCTCGGGTGCCAGGCGTCCGACCTTGTCGGAAATCGCTACACGGGTCTTGACTCCGGTCTCCTTCGCCAAGTCTTTCGCTTCCTTGCGAATCGCGGCCACCAAACCCAACTCCTGAAGCACGAGTGGAGAAAGGCGTCCGATGATGCGCCGAATGCCTTCGATGGTGCGATCGACTACAGCGACCGTCTCGCGAACCTTTGCTCTAGGACCCTGCCCGTCAAGCGTGGATTCGAGCATCCCGAGGTACAGTCGAATGACCATCAGCGCTTGACCAGTCTCATCGTGCAACTCGCGGCTGATGCGTTTGCGCTCGTCTTCCTGCGCCTTCAGCAGGTGGCCGGAGAGTTCGGCGATGCGCATCTCTCGCTCTCGCAGCGCGTCGATCATCCGGGCACGCTCGATTGCCAGTGCCGACCGCTCGGCAATGGCACGCAGCAACTCGCGTTCAGTAGGGAGCCACTCGTAGGCCTTGACGAATCCGATCAGAAGGACGCCAATGACCCGGTCAGCGCTCTTCAAGGGCACTCCCCACAAGGCTTTTGCCTTGTCCAGCAAAAAAGGATTCAAGGCGCCCTTCGACACCGACAGGTCAGGGAGCATTGCCGGCTCGCCACTTTGTGCGATTGTTCCCGAAAAGCCGTGCCCGACGGGAACGGCAAAATCCTCGCTTATCTCCGCCGCGTCGAACCCGAACACTTCACTCACCCGCAACGTCTCGTTCTCCTCGGACAGCAGGATCAGACCTAACGTGGCTCCGAAAGTCGATGTCGTGATCTTCAGGACGTGGCGCAGCAGCGCTTGAAGGTCCACAGCCGAAAGCTCGGCATCGAGCACCGAGAGCAGCGCCTGCGATTCCCTCTTTTGCGTGTCGAAGTAAGCGCCGGAAACAGTCACAAATGCGGCCGAAGACAGCGTGTCAAGCGCCGCAATCTCTTCGGCGCGCCGTTCTCCATGCGGGGTGCTCAAATGTTTTTCGCAGGCTTCTTGGCAGAACTCAAGCGAACGAGCAACAGCCCGCGTGTCCACCTGCAGCTTGGCCAAACGCGTACCGTAGTAGCTCAGGTTTTCGAAGTACGGCTCGAAGTCCCCATCGGCAAAAAGCGGGTAGCATACCGTGAGAGTTAGCCGGGAAATCACTGCGAGGGTTCGGTCGTCGAAAGCGAACTCCTCCATCATCTTGCGTCGCCACGCCTCCGAAATCGCGGAAAAACGGGGCTGTAGCCCACGCGCAACCTCTCGTACCAACGTACGTGAACTTTGCTTAAGAGGTAACATCAGCGGCACAACAAACTCCTAACGGATCGTCCCCACGACAACCCGGTCAGACCATAACCTTAACTACATGGTAATACAGAATCTTGCAAGTTGGACAGCATTTTACCTATTATCGACACGAAAAGCCACTAAGGTGATGATACTGTTTGTATTCTCGCCAGTAAACAGTGAGTAATAATTTGTGCAAAGTATTTCACATGTCCGCACGCGGGGGGCGGAATCTTTCCCGGATCAGGTACAATCCTGATATTCATTGACACAACGGCTGCATTTGATCCGCTGCGCTGAGAACTGAATCAAACGGAATCGATTATGTTGCGTTTTTTTACCACGGGTGAGTCACATGGGGAAGCGCTGATCGCGGTGCTATCCGGCGTCCCTGCCGGCCTCGGCATCGATCAGGCGTTCGTGAACCACGAATTGTGGCGGCGGCAGCAGGGCTACGGCCGCGGCGGGCGCATGAAGATAGAGCAGGATACGGCGCGGTTTACCTCGGGTGTCCGCCACGGACACAGCATCGGTTCGCCCATCACTGCTCTGATCGAGAATCGCGACTGGAAGAACTGGCAGGAATCACTTCCAGTGGAACCGGGCGATCCCGCCAAACATAAGAGCGTCGCATCTCCGCGACCGGGACACGCGGACCTTGCGGGCGCGCTCAAGTACAACTTCCGCGATGCGAGATATGTGCTCGAGCGGGCTTCCGCGCGGGAAAGCACGTCGCGCGTGGCATTGGGCGCAATCGCTAAGCTGTTCTTGCGCGAATTGGGCATCGAGGTGCTCAGTCACGTGCTGGCCGTGGGAAACGTGCGCTCGAGCAGAGCGGATCATGCGACATGGGAGCAGATTCGCGAATTGAACGATCGCGAAGAAATCCTGCTCAACTGCATTGACCCGGACGACGAGCAACGGATGAAAGCCGCGGTGGACCAGGCAACTGAAGAACGCGATACGCTGGGTGGCATCTTTGAGGTTGTGGCGCACGGCGTAATGCCCGGGCTGGGGACGTACGCAAATTGGGACGAGCGTCTGGACGCGCAATTGGCTGCCGCCGTAATGTCAGTACAGGCGGTCAAGGCCGTCGAGATCGGCAGCGGGATGGATGCAGCAGTCTCACCGGGTTCGTCCGTGCACGATGAGATCGGGTACGAACAGGGTGCAATTAAGGCGGGGCGCACTACGGGCTTCACGCGCCCCACAAACCGCGCGGGCGGAATCGAAGGCGGCGTCTCGAACGGCGAGGCTGTAGTGGTGCGGGGATATTTGAAACCGATTGCAACGCTACGGCGTCCGCTTGGATCGGTGGATTTCGCGACCCGCGAAGCAGTGAAAGCATCATACGAGCGCTCCGACATATGCGTGGCACCCGCCGCCGGAGTGGTTGCCGAAGCGATGGTTGCGCTGACGCTGGCTCGCGTCGCCCTGGATAAGTTCGGCGGCGATTCGATGACCGAAACGCTGCGCAACTATGATGGATACCTGGAGCAGTTGAAGAACTTTTGAATCGGAGCCGTGAGTTGGGGCCGCGCGTTTTTAACGCAGTCGCACGGGATTCGCAATTCACAATTTGACGACATGATCTATCCCATCGTTATGTTCGGCGATCCGGTCCTGGAAAAGCAGGCCGAACCGGTGACTGTGTTCGATGATGAGTTGCGAAAGCTGATCGACGACATGTTCGAGTCGATGTACGCGGCTCACGGGGTCGGGCTGGCAGCTCCACAGATCGGGATTTCCAAACGGCTAGCCGTGATCGACGTGACGTTCAGGGAAGATCCCGACGCCAAACTGGTCCTGGTGAATCCTGAAGTGATCAAGGTGGAGGGCCGGCATACTCAACAGGAAGGATGCCTCTCGTTGCCAGAGTTCCGCGAAAACGTCACGCGGCCCAAGACCGTTACCATCAAGGCCCAGGATGCTCATGGCAACTGGTACGAGAAATCCGGCGAAGAGCTGCTTGCTCGTGCGTTCGTCCACGAGATCGATCACCTTAATGGCAGACTCTACATCACGCACATCAGCGCGCTCAAACGGGATCTGATCAAGCGCAAAGTCCGCAAGCTGGTTAAACAGGGAGAGTGGAAGTAAACGATCGGATGATCCGGTGATCGCCTGATCTCGGCTGTAAGCAAGCGTGAGCTGTAGTTTCCGCGGTACTTGACCTGAGACCCCATTGAAAATTGTATTTTGCGGCACTCCGACATTCGCGGTTCCCACGTTGCGCTCGCTCGCCCAGAATGGCTTCGATGTGCGCCTGGTAGTGTCGCAGCCCGACAGGCCTGCTGGCCGTGGTTTGAGCACGCTTCCCACTCCGGTGAAACAGCTCGCCACGGAGTTGGGGATTCCGGTAACTCAACCCGCGGCGATCAAGAACAACTCCGACTTCCGAGCGCAACTTGAGCAGATCGAGCCGGATGCAATCGTCGTGGTTGCCTACGGGCGCATCATCCCCCAGTGGATGCTGGAGTTGCCACGCTTCGGCAATATCAACGTGCATGCCTCGCTGTTGCCGAAGTACAGGGGCGCCGCGCCGATCCAGTGGGCCATCGCTCGCGGCGAGACGGTTACCGGTGTCACGACGATGCGGCTCGATGCCGGACTCGACACGGGCGACATGCTGCTCAAGCGCGAAATCCCGATCTTGCCGGAAGACACGGCCGAGACGCTTGCGCCGAAGTTGTCCGGCATCGGAGGCCCGCTGTTGCTGGAGACGCTGCGCGGGTTGGAGAACGGCACACTGATCCCGACCGCACAGGACCACTCCCAAGCGACGCTGGCCCCGATCCTGAAGAAGGAAGACGGGCGCATCGATTGGAACCGCGAGTCCACCGAAACCTGGAATCGCTTGCGGGGATTCACGCCCTGGCCCGGAGCGTTTACGACATTCCGCGGCAAGAACCTGAACATCATCCATGCGCAACCGGCGGCGAGTGTTACGGAACCGCTTGCGCCGGGCCAGATGCGTGCACAGGGCGAGCATCTCTACGTTGGCTGCGGAGCGAGCACCGCGCTTGAGGTGTTCGAACTGCAAGTCGAGGGTAAGAAGCGAATGAGCGCGAAAGACTTCATCAACGGATACAGGCCGAAAGCGGACGACGTAATCGTGTAATGTCACCGACTCCCAAACAAACCGTTTCTCTGTCCCGCGGTACTGCGTTCGACATCCTGGTTCGAGTCGAGCGCGATGACGCCTACGCCAACGAACTGCTGCATTCGCACATGCTGGACAAGCTCTCGGCGCAGGACCGCGGTTTGTGCATGGAAATCGTTATGGGCGTGCTGCGCTGGCGGTCGCGGCTGGACCACGCCATCGCGCAATTCTCGTTTACTCCGTTTCCGCGGCTCGACTTCGAAGTACTGACGGCGTTGCGCATAGGCGCCTATCAGCTTCAGTTCCTTACCGGCATTCCCAGTCGCGCGGCGGTCAACGAGAGCGTGAACCTGGTGAAGCGCGCAAAGAAAACGTCGGCCTCGGCGATGGTGAACGTGATCCTGCGCAAGATTGCCGCGTTGCCGGCAGTGAACTCCTCGACTCTGACGAGCGCTTCCGCTGAGACGCCTGCTTCACTCGCGCGGCACTATTCGCATCCGCAATGGATGGTCGAGCGCTGGGCGGCGGAGTACGGGGCCGATGTTGCGGCGCGGATCTGTGCGTTTGATCAGCAGGTACCCGCGACTGCGCTGCGGCTTCGTGTTGCGGAATCCAATCTTGCCATAGACGATGTAGCGCTCGCTCCGGGACAACTGTTGCGCTCGGCCCGCACGGTCGTCAGCGGCGACGTGACGCACTCGGTCGCCTGCCACGACGCCCAAATTGTCTTGCAGGACGAAGGCTCGCAACTTGTCGCCGCGCTGGTCGGGCGCGGTTCGCGCATACTCGACTGTTGCGCCGCACCGGGCGGCAAGACGTGGGCGATTGCCGATCACAATCCTGATGCAGTTATCGTTGCCGCCGACCTGCACGCCCACCGCACGCGGTTGATGCAGCAGCTTGTGAAGGCGCCGAACGTCGAGTTCATTACGGCCGACGCAACCACGCTTTCCGTTGAGGGCGACTTCGACCGCATCCTTGCCGACGTGCCTTGTTCGGGCACGGGCACGCTGGCACGAAATCCAGAAATCAAGTGGCGGCTGCGGGCGGCGGATCTAGCCGACCTCCATCAGCGCCAGATCGCGATCCTGAACGCGGCGCTCGATCGGCTGGCGCGCGCCGGACGCCTTGTGTACTCGACCTGCTCGCTTGAGCCGGAGGAAAACGAGCACGTCGTGGATGAGGTCATGCGCACGCGAGGCGGCGAATTCCGCGTCGTCAATTGCGGGGACGAGTTGCGGCGTTTGCAAGCCGAGGGCGAACTCACGTGGCATGATCCCGCTTCGCTCACGCGCGGAGCGTACTTGCGAACCATTCCGGGCGTGCATCCGTGGGACGGGTTCTTTGCGGCGATCCTGGAAAAAATCTAAACCTAACCACGGATTTCGCGGATTGAAACGGATTAAACCCTAGAAAAAAAGGTGATGTCGAGTTGTTGGTACGACCACATTGATTTCGATCTGTAAACCTTTATTTCTGTCGTTTGGTCCGTTCTTCTATCCGTGTAATCCGTGGTTAATGTTTTCAATGCGGTTCGACGATGCTGACTGGAACATTGTTCGTGCGTACAATCAGTTGAACGCGATGCGTAATCTGTTTCGAATCATTTTTCGAGGGCTGATCCTGGCCACGGTGTTTCTTGTGTCGGCGCTGACGGCGATGCGGCTGGCGATACATGGCCGGGAGGTGGCCGTCCCCAAGGTGACGGGGATGAGCGTCTCCGACGCCGAGCGAACCGCCGTCTCCAACGGACTGCTGGTCGAAGTTGAAAATCGTTTTTACAGCAGCGACATTCCCGAAAATCGCGTTCTGTCGCAGTTGCCGGCGACGGGCGACAAGGTACGCCGGGGTACGCACCTGCGCGTGGCGCTGAGTCTCGGACCGCAGAAGATCGTCATACCGAGCGTGATCGGGCAGAGCCAGCGGGCGGCCGAGATTAACGTTGGCCGCCGGGGACTCGAGATCGGGTCGGTGGCGGTCGCCAGTCTGCCGGGAGTTCCGCCGGAGCAGATTGTGGCGCAATCGCCTCCGCCGAACGCCGAGGGCGTCGCTTCGCCCAAGATAAACCTGCTGGTCTCGGCTCCGCAGGACCAGACGGCGCTCTACCTCGTCCCGGACTTCGTCGGGCAGACGCTCGACGACGCGTCGCGGGCGATCGCCGTTTCACCGATGAAGTTCGGCAAGGTGACGACCGTCAAGCCGGCGACGGCGAAGAACGGCAACGGAGCGAGTCAGCGTCAGCCTGCGGCGAAGGGAACGTCTCCGGTGATCGTGAAGCAAGCCCCCGCAGCCGGAGAAAAGATTGCCGCAGGGACGGCGATCAACTTCGACGTGAAAAGGTAGAGGAAACGGATAAACGGATAAACGGAAAAACGTAAAAACGGAAAATCCCACACCAATTGTCTCGCTGGTGGTGGCCCACACAAGCTGGTTTTGCTTGTGTGGGTTACGGCTACTCAAGCTGACTCACGACTACTCTAGGTCGGTTCCATCCAAACGGTGTCAAGCCCTCCAACCGCCCCAAATCCCTCTAACCAACCAGAAACAAAGGAAATATTCTCCTCGACTTCGTGTCGGTTTTCCCCTTCGAATTTGTCATACTAGAAGTGTGTGGGTTTGAAGTCTTGGTTACTCTGGTAATCTAAACGTGTAAGTGACGCGTTTTCATCATCTTAGCTGAGGCTCGACGAAGCTGAACTTGTAACCACTATTGTATTCAACTACTTACGATTTTCCCACGTGGGGGGGCGCTCAGCAAACTTTGTGGCGGTGCCGACAGAATTCATAGGTCCTCCGCCCCGCGGCACAGGATCACTCGCTGCGGGCGGTCGTGGTGGCGCCTAAAATCCGCGATAGCTTTACAATCGCAACCATGCACGATGTGGTGGTGTATTCGCGAAAGGGATGTCATCTCTGCGACACCGTCAAGAAGACGCTCATGCAAGTCCAGGATGAGGCCGACTTCCAGTGGCGAGAGGTGGACATCGACGCCGACCCAGAATTACAGGGGAAGTTCAACGACGAGGTGCCAGTGGTTTTCATCGATGGGCGCAAGGCGTTCAAGTATCGCATGGGTGCACGCGAGTTTCTGCGCGTACTAACGGCGAGAGAGTAGAGCGAACGTGTTGCCTTCCGTATTGGGAATAACGAACCGAGCTATACCGAGCTCTAATCACAAAGGATAATGAAAACCGCACGAAGCGGTCGAAATTACATCCGTGAAAACGCATATGAAAGAACCGGCTCAGGTCACGTACATTGAACCGCGCTGGCCCGTTGCGCTGACGAGCGTCGTGGTACTTGCCTTGCTGATTTATTTACCCGCTCGCGTAAGGCTGTTTCCCAGTTGGGTTGTTTATGCCTTAGCGATTGCGCTGAATGCGCCAATGGCAGCCCTCGCGGTGACAACTGCCAAAGCTCGGTGGTTGCGCATAGAAGCGATCGTCACAATGTTGTTTGTCGTGACCGTGGGTTTCTCGGTTGTCGTTACTCTCAAGTATCTGTTCTTCGCAATGTTGAGCCCTTCGTCCGATATTACCGGCCTCCAACTGCTGACTTCAAGCGTTGCGGTGTGGGCCAACAATGTGCTCGTCTTCTCGGTGGCGTACTGGCGACTCGATCGTGGCGGCCCCGAGGCTCGTGCACACCATCCGAGCAGTAACCCCGATTGGTTGTTTCCGCAAGAAAGTGGAGACACGCCATACCACCGGCCCACGATATTCTTCGACTATCTATTCCTTGCATTCTGGACGGCGACAGCATTCAGCCCCACTGACGCTCTGCCGCTGACTATTCGAGCCAAACTGTTGATGATGTTTGAAAGCCTGATCGCACTCGTGACGATCATCGCCGTCGCTTCGCGCGCGATCAACATACTCGGTAAGTAGCACGGCGTTGCGTTGGTTGTAAAAGATGAACTTTCACTTGCTTCCCCAGTCGATTACGTTCGTGAGGCGCCAGGGATTTTGGAGTGCCTCAATCTCGAGCTCCTTCTGTGGGGTCACCTTGAACTGGCAAGCGGGGATTAAGGTACCCGCGCTTTTTCCTTTTTCATTGCTCAAATCAAGTTCCAAAGCCGACAGGGTGTATTCCGCGGAACGGCTGTTGGTCACGGCTTCACCGAAGGTGATTGGGCGATTGGTGACAAGGCGAATCTTGCGACCGGTCGCGGTGGGGAACACCCGGATGTACGTGACGTCGTAGCCCAACGTTCCAGTGATTGAAATGCGTCCTCTTGACGGCATCTTGTCCAGCGCGTCGACCAGGCCCTCGTTGCCGCCCTTGTCGAAGGCCGCCAATAGAACCTGCTGGTCCTCCGGAGGCGAATAGCTTTCGATGGTGATATTCACGCCGAAGGTCCGTCCCATCTGGGTTCCCTGGCCAAAGGCCGTGGCCTGGAAGGTCTCGGGCTTGTCTTGGGCAATGCTGCAGATCGTGGTCAGCAATAAGACCACCAGGAGTCTCGCGCAATGAACTCTCAGGCTGATTTTGTGTGCGGCTTGCATTCTATTCTCCCGAATCGGCTATCCAACCAGCTCTGCCGCCGGTCATCCCTGTTTCTGAGGTCAGGGTACAGGACTCTGCCAGGGGACGGAACTGTCACTTATCACAGTATGAACAGGAGAAGAGTGGCGATTCCGGAACAGCACGCCGGGAACTATGGGGTGTGGGAGCTGGGAGGGACAGCTTTTGCGGCGGGGGCTTTTGCCGTGGCGCTTGCCGCCGCAGGTTTCGTAGTGGAAACGGTGGCTTGGGCGGCTTTGGACTTTAATGCCGGAACGGGTGGTGCTGGGGCGGCCGGCGTTGCGCCGGGGAAGTCTTCGGTGTCCTTGCCCTGGATGGCGACTTTCATGAAGTCGATCCAGATGGGGAGGGCGGCGGCAGCGCCGGTTTCCTTGTTGCCGAGCGAGCGCGCCTTTTCGTCGAAGCCGACCCAGACGCCGCAGGTGACGGACGGTGAGAATCCGATGAACCAGGCGTCGCTGAAATCATTGGTAGTTCCGGTTTTGCCGGCGAGTGGATGCTTGAGCTTGGTGGCGGAGAAGGCCGTGCCGTGGAGGACGACTTCGCGCAGAAGGTTGGTCATGGTGCGGGCGGTGCGCGAGCTGACGACGTCGCGGACCTCGGGGTAGTTCTCTTCCAGGACGCGTCCGTTGTAGTCGGTGACCTTGCGAATATATCGCGGAACGACGCGTACGCCATCGTTGGGGAAGGTGGTGAAGGCCGCAGTGTGTTCGATCAGGTACATGTCGGCGGCGCCGAGGGCGATCGGCAGGTAGGCCGGAATGTCGGAGGTGATACCGAAGCGGTGGGCGTAGTCGATGACGGTCTTGATGCCGACTCGCTGCGCCAGTTTAAGGGCGGGGATGTTGCGCGAGTCCGCAATGGCGCGGCGCAGAGTGATGTTGCCCTCGAATTTGCCGTCGTAATTGTGGGGCGTGTACGGACCCGAGGCGGTGGGAAAAGTTGTCGGCGCGTCGAGGATGATGTCGTCCGGCGTGACGCCGTCGACGTCCACGGCCGTGGTGTAAACGTAGGGCTTGAAAGACGATCCCACCTGGCGCAGAGCTTGCGTGGCGCGGTTGAACTTGGAGTCGTTGAAATCGCGGCCGCCGATCATGGCCTTGATGTCGCCGGTGGCGTTGTCGAGGGCGAGGAGCGCGGCCTGTGTGCCGCTATCCTGTTCGAGCGAAACCTGGGCGGTGTCGTTGGGCGAAAGAGAGATGATCTTTACGTAGACGAGGTCCCCGACGGAGAGGATCTCGAGCGGCGATTTGTGCCCGGTCCAGGCCATGTCGGCGGCGTCGATGGTTGCCATATAACGGCCAAGTCTGACGCTGACTAGACCATTTGAGACGTTGGTTACGAGCGCGTGGAGGTACTTGCCGGGCTCGATGGTGTCGTTCCAGTCGCCGTGCTGGTAGGTGGCGAGATCGTAGCCTTGGGCGATTACGTTGGGCAGGCTGCCTTTCCATCCGTGGCGGCGTTCGTAGGCGGCGAGGCCGTCGAGCAGCGCGCGATTGGCGGCGGCCTGTAGCTGCATATCGAGCGAAGTATAGACTTTCAGTCCGCCGGAATGGACCTCGTCGGCGCCATACTTCTTTTCGAGATACTGGCGGATTTCCTCAACGTAGTAAGGCGCGAGCGAATTGGGGCTGCCTCCGATGTGCAGAGTGATGGGCGTAGCCTTGGCGCTGTTGGCCTGTTCCTGCGTGATTTTACCGTCCTCGAGCATGGCGTTGATGATCAGGTTGCGGCGCTTGATGG
This sequence comes from uncultured Acidobacteriota bacterium, assembly GCA_963777415.1. GTDB lineage: Bacteria > Acidobacteriota > Terriglobia > Terriglobales > Acidobacteriaceae > JAEZPW01. The sequence continues at coordinate 179,862 of CAVZQL010000001.1, read as the reverse complement.
CGCGCTCGGGACTGTTGATGGGAGAGTAGGCGTTGGGGGCCTTGGGCAATCCGGCGAGCACGGCGGCCTCGTCGAGCGTGAGGTCTTTGGCTTTCTTGTTGAAGTAGAATTCCGCGCCCGCCTCGAAGCCGTAGACGCCGTGCCCGAGATAGATCTGGTTGCAATACATGGTGAAGATCTGCTGCTTGGTGAAGCGGCGCTCGATCTGGATGGAGAGCATGATCTCCTGAATCTTGCGATTGAAGGTGCGGTCGGCGGAGAGAAAGAGGTTGCGCGCGAGCTGCATGGTGAGCGTGGACGCTCCCTGCGCGCGGCTGCCGCTGGTCAAATCGCGGTACGCCGCTCCGAAGGCACGCCAGAAGTTGATGCCCGCGTGCTTCTCGAAGTCCTTATCTTCGATGGAGAGGACGGCGTCGTGGAGGACGCGCGGGAAGTCGTCGTATTTGCCAATGATGCGGCGTTGTAGGGCGAACGATCCGATGACATTGCCCTGGCCGTCATAGAGTTCGGTTATTGAACTGGGACGGTAGCTCTCAAGCTGGGCGATCTCGGGTAAATCGGTGGAGTAAACGAGCAGGAGTCCGGCGAAGGCGCCGGCGACCGCGAAGCCCACCAACAACAGGATAAAGAGCAGGCGTCCGACCAGTTTGCCGGAGGTCTTTTTCCGTCGAGCAGGCCGAGACGGAGGCGCGGGAGGGGCGCCGGTTGGTGCCGTGCGCGGGGCACCGTTGGCGTCGGGCTGTAGCTTGAGGCTGATCATTGCACGAGAAAATCGGACGAGAAAATCAGGTTCAGGATAGCAGAATTCGAGAGGTCGGGCTGAGGGACGGTGTACCCAAGTCACAGCAGGAACGAGTGGAAATCAGGTACTCTGGGTTAATAACGGTAATAGGTTAATAGAATGATTCACTAATTAGGAAGCCACCGTAATTATGAAACACTGCCGTATTTTGCTCATTTTTTGCATCGGTGTCTTGTTTTGCTTGCAAGGCCTAACTCAGGAAGCCACGAAACATACTTTGCCTACCGATGGACGGGTGGAAGGCTCAGCCTACAGAAATTCGCACTTCGGATTCACCTACTACATTCCTGAACAGTGGGCCGCGCGCGGGACGCCGGGGAAGCTGCCAGGCGTGGCAAACGGATACCTGCTGCTGACATTGAAAAAGACGAGCGGAGATTCGCTGTCGTCGGTGACATTGAGCGCCGCGGAGCTGTCGGAGAAGTTCAAAGGCGATGGCGACGTGCTGCGATACCTTGACGAGCGCTATCGATTGCACCAGGAAGCAGCGCTCTCCGAAACAACGATCAACGGTATCCGTGCGGGAAAATCAAAAGCAGTAGATCGAGAACCCGAATCGGTGATCATCGGCGACCGGCAATTCTATAAAGTCGAGATCGAATCAACCGGGATGACACGGGTGGCGATGGCAACGACCGAGAAGGGGTGCGCGCTGGTTTTCGAGTTGACCACGCCTACCCGCTATGCGCCGGAAACAACGGCGGCGTTCATGGACAGCATGCTCTCATTGACTTTCGCCGCGCCGGTGAGCGTAGGTAAGAAGTAAGCGGCGAGGGGTCAGGGGCGAAGGGTTTGGGACTAGGGATAAGCGCTTGACGCCCCCAAACCCTAGCCCCTCGCCTTTTTTACATGCCCGGAGCAGCGGCTGCTGCCTTCTGGTTTCCGCTCTTTAGCACCTGGATGGCGCGCTGGAGTTGGTCGTCCGGTCCTTTGGGCTTTTCCTTCTTCAAAGGCTCGTTCACGTTTGGCGTCTCGTCCTCATCGGGGAGAACGGCATCGTCCTCTTTGTCGGCGACGAGGATGTTCGGCGTGATCGCCGTGTCCTGAATCGCCTTGCCGGTGGGCGAATAATATTTCGCGACGGAGAGGATCAAGGCAGAGCCGTTGGGGAGATCGATGGTTTTCGTCACGGATCCGACGCCGAAGGTCTTGTCGCCGAGGACGTCACCGCGGGCGTTCTCCATGACGGCGGCGGCGACCAGTTCGGCGGGACCGGCGGTGCCGCGATTCACCAGCACCACTATGGGCAGACTGGTGACCGTCTTGGACGAGTCGGCGTTAAACGTTTCCTTGGGGAACTTCTGTCCCTGGAGATAAGTGATGGTGCCGTGATCGAGGAAGAGATTTGCGGCGGCGATGCCCTCGCTCTCTTCACCCTCGGAACAGTCGCGCAAGTCGAGAATTATCTTCTTCGCGCCGGATTTCTGCGCCGACTTGATCTTGCTGGCGAGCTCCTGTGATTTGCCCTTGGGGAAGGCGTCTACCTTGAAATAGGCGATGCCGTCTTCCATCATCTCGCTGGAGACCGGGGGATACTGCACGATCTCGCGTGTAATAGCGACCTTGGTGGGCTGGGCGCGGCGCGCGCGCACGATCGACAGATTGACGGTGGACCCGACCTGCCCGGTTAGAATGCCGGAAATCTCGGCGAGCGACATCTCGCGCGTACTCTTGCCCTCGATGGCCTCGACAATGTCACCGGTGTCCATGCCCGCCTTGTCGGCGGGGCCGCCGGGGATCACGGAAATCACGGCGGCGTAGCCGAAGCGCTTGGAGATGGTTGCGCCGATCTCAGCCTTGCCCTCGTTCTTACGCGCCTTGTAGTCCTTGTACTCCTGCGGGTCGAGATAGCTGGAGTTGGCGTCGAGCGACTCGAGCAGTCCATGGAGGGCGCCATCGGTCACATTCGGGATGTTGGGCTCCTCGACATACTCGCTGCGGATACGCGAAAGCACTTCGCTGTAAACGCCGAGTTGACGGTAGGCACCATCGGTGGGAGCGGAGGCCTTCACGCTCAATCCGCCCACAACCGTGAATAACACAATCGCAAGCGAGACGCACAGGATCGTAATTTTTGTTCTCAGTGACATTTCAATACTTCGCATGGAATCCAGAGACATCGCTTCCCACCCTGATGTCCAGAAGCGCGTTGGCCTCGGGACCAATCAGAATCAGGCCGGAAAGTGGTCTCATTATACCCGTTATTTTGGATGCATGTTCCTGCCCGAAGAAGCTAATGTTCTGGTAACTTCTCCGGAACTCGAAAACTGCATTTAATTAAAGACGCGTGAGCGCCCAAAATGGCTTCAATCTCTGGTGGAATCTTTCGTTGACTGAGTCCATGCGCTAAAACGAGCGCGCAAAATGGGAGTTAGGTTGACACGATTCAGCGGTGACTCTTAGAATCAAAGAGGCTGGGCGCGGGGCGTCTTAGGCGTCCAGCTATTCGTTTGCCCTTCGAAGCACCGTGGCGGTGTAGCTCAGGTGGTTAGAGCGACGGTCTCATAATCCGTAGGTCGTAGGTTCGAGTCCTACCGCCGCCACCAGACAAATCAACAAGTTCCGCGGGCATGTCGCCTGCTTGTGATCAAAGTGTTTGCGTCTGGTTTACGTTTATTTGACACGGCCTCCTCAGACGGCTTCAGAACGTCACTAAGTCAATTACTCCACAAAAACCAGCTCACTCGCTTCCCGAGTCGTCATGCCGTTGGTGGCTCCAGGGCGCTCCGAGCCAGGAGTACTGCCAAGCAGCAGAAAGGTTGTGGTAGTTCCCTCCGAACCTGATGTAGGCGCCATAGTTGTAGCTGAATTTCAGAGACTGGTGCTTACTCACCGGCACCGAGACCGTGCCTCCAATCCGGGAGTTCCTCTGAACCGTGTTAGGATTCGCTACCCCGTTCAGACTTGTGCTGCCGCCAAACCAGAAGTTGCCGTCAAACGATGCCCAGAACCGCGGATTCCGCTTGCGACTTAGATCGTGGCTTAAATGCCCTTCGAAGGCACCGATGGAACTTTGTGACTGCGTGTTAATCCCCGGAGAGAGCCGATTGCGTGAAAAGAACTTGGGGTTCGTGGTAAAGAACCACACCGCTCCGTAAGCATCGAGCACCCAGTGGCCCCGCCGCTGGGAAAATCCAAATTCCGGTTTGAAGCCCCAGCGGTTATCCCCTGGATTGATCAGCCGCGTTGGGTCGTATTGGCCTGTCGGAGCCACTACCTTGAGACTGACCCCCAGGAGGGTTTTCTGCCGCCATGACAAAAAATCCTTTGCTGACATCGCCGGGCCGCCTTTGATATTCACGGAAAACCGAAAGACGGCATCCAGCAGGCCAGAGCGGTAAATCTTCCCTTCGGTGCCATTCACGTTCCCCTGGAAGTGAGACACCGTATAGGGTAATGCGCCGGTGAAGTTAGCCGATCGGCCGAAGAAGCTGAACGCGTGATAGTAGCTGATGGTCGGCACGTTGTTTGTCCCATGAGCATCGGTAATCGGGAGGGTATTGTCGAAGAGAATGCTGCCGTCGTAGAAGGAGTAAGCCAAGGTGACGGCATTCGCATGGATAGGAGTGATGACGTAGGCTCGCGGGGCGAGGTCTTGAGCACAGCAAAAAGTGGAGAATAGACAGATGCTAAAGAGCAGGACTGCGTTCCAGGGAGCTTGCAGCAGCGGGCCTCCTAACGCGAACAGCGCCGACAAACGTCCAACGCAAGTCACCTTCTCACGAGATGCGGGACAGAAGTCGCGATGATGCCAGCGCGGTTTGCGTGCAACCTGTATTGCTGGTGGTTGCCAAGCGTCTGAGTACTCAAAATAGTTGCCTTACAAAAGATCGTATTTGGATGCAACTCTGGGCGTTGCTACTGTCGTCAACCTCTGTACCACCGTCAGAATTCGCACCAGCGGATACATTTCGACGTCGCCTTCTTCGAGCACTGCGGGAGGAAAGATTGATGGCACAGGAAGACCCGAGGCATTTATGTTTGCTGCACTTGTGTGCTGTACGCTTGCTAGTGATTTTGCTGGCGGTCTTGATCATCACGCCGTCTCTGCACGCTCAGAACGAAGATTTCGACCAGTACAAGATTCGGATCGATGGCTTTTGGTTCTACTCCAATCCTTCGGTCACAATGACGGGCGAGGGGCGCAACGGGTTCGTAGATTTCAGCAGGGATTTCGGATTCAACACCTACTCGACGTTCGCCGGGAAATTCGATTGGAAGTTCACGCGGAAGAACCACTTTTATGTTGCGGCCAGTCTCTTCAATCAATCGAACCAAGTCGTGCTCAATCGTACCGTAAACTTTCGGGGACAGACTTTCCCCGTGGGACTTACGGCAAAGGGCGACTTGCAGGCGTATCTGATTGCTCCGGGGTACCAGTACGACATTATTCGGCGCAAGCGCGGACATTTGGGACTCGCTGTGCAGGTTGACCTGTTCAACACCACGGGAACCCTGAGTTCCGCCGCACAAGTCCTAAACGGTGTGCAACAGGCGGCAAAATTCAATCAGGCATCTTTACTGGCTCCGATTCCGGTTGCAGGCCCCGAATTCCGGCTATACCTAACGAATTCTCCACGGCTTTTCGTCGAAGGAAACGTGTATGGGATGTACCTTTTTGGATACGGAAACTTCGTGTCAGCCGCGGGGGACTTAGGCCTAAGCTTGTCGAAGCACCTAAGTATTAATGCGGGATACCAGATGGGATCGCGCCTCAATGTCAAAAACAATGCGTCCACTCGAATTGGCCTGAGCTTGACCCAACAAGGACCTATCGTCGGAGCCGAGTTTTCGTTCTGACTGATGGCGAGCAAGAAGATCGTTCCCAATTGCCGAGCAGTCCGAGGCTCCAGAACGGCAGATCGGCTTCCGCGCTTCCTGTAGTTTTCTTTAGCACCTACTGTAACTTCTGGCAGTTGCCGACGCACCAGACACGCCCTAGACTCGTTTCGAATTATTGGGCGGAGGCGCTTCGTGAGGCGGATTGCATTTGCGGTCTTCACTGCTTTGCTTATCGGAGTTTCCGCAGCTGCCGGGCAGAGCGGGGCCACGCCGCAGCAGGGTGCGGCTATGCCGGCTAATCCGGTGCCCGGCTTGCCTGGAGTCGGGGTCGATCTCGGACTGGACTCGTCCGGAAACATCGGAGCAGTGCTGGTTTACCAGGGTGGCAAGCAGACGCAAGCATTGCCGGTGTGTACCCCAGGGCCTGTAGAGCGGGGAGATCCGGTAGGCACGATAGCTACAGCCGACTACAACTTCGATGGCTATTCGGATATCGCGTTGCAGGTTGCCGCCAAAGACGGCAACGCATCGTATTGCATCTGGCTCTTCGATCCTAAAACGCGGAGCTTCGTACCATCGAAGGAACTATCTGCACTGACCAGTCCGGTCCCCGACCCGAACACGCGAACCGTTGTCTCTTACAAAAAAGAGGGATGCCTCGGCTCCTGCTACGAGAAAGAAACGTACACGTGGTCGAACGGACAATTGCAGCCGGTCAAGTACGAATCGCAGACCCAACCCGACCCCGGCGCAGCCAACACGGGAGGTTGTATCTATCTCCTTACGGTTAAAGAAGAGAAGAACGGCCAGTTGGTTGAGGTAAGCCGCAATCGCGTGAACGATATGGGGGCGCCGTGCGGACCGGTACAGTAAATGCCAAGTGCTCAAATCTATTTCTTCCCGCGCACGCTGGTGCTGGTTCAAGGGACCGAGGTGATTCCCCCGGTGCCGGAGCCTTGCCGCGGGTCCGGGGTGAGAATCAGACCCACCATTTACCAGAAAGGAAGACGAATCCATGAAAAGAAAGTTAGCTACAGTTGTATTTTGTTTGGCAATGGCTGCTCCAATGTTTGCTCAGAAGAAAGAAGACACACGTTTGCAAGACTCAGCCACGGTTCTGCAGCAGATTGTGAACGAGAACAATGGCCTTCCCAAGACTATCCTCGACGACGCCGACTGTGTGCTGATTTTTCCCAGTGTAAAAAAGGTCGCGATTGGCATAGGTGGCAGCTACGGACGTGGTGCGCTCGTTTGCCGCCAAGGCACCAACATGGGTGGTAAATGGGGAGCGCCTGCAATGTACAAGCTCGACCAAGGGAGCATTGGCGTGCAACTCGGCTCCACAGCGACCGATTTCGTGCTGGTCGTCATGAACCAGAAGGGCGCAGAGCAGATCCTGAATGGCAAGACCAAACTCGGGTCGGGCGCGTCGGCCACTGCTGGTCCGACGAGTGCCCAAGCATCGACTATCGAATCTGCGGCGAAGAATGCCGATATTCTCACGTATTCGCGCTCGAAAGGGCTATTTGCCGGCGTGTCGCTGGAAGGTGCATCGATTGATACGGATGACGACGCTAACAAGAAGCTCTACGATAAAGATACGAGCGCTAAGGAGATCGTGACCAGTGCGACAGTGCCAGCCGGGGCTAAACCGCTCGTCGGCGCGCTGGACAAGGCGTCACCAGTTCGCAAGTAGCCTCAGGGCAAGCCCAGCATTACGCTCTGGCACGTTTGGGATGAACTCTGCCTGTGAATGGGTGCGCCGCAAATGTGCCACCTAACCGGACGCGGCTTGCGCCTGGTCGGAGGAGTCTGGGTGAAGATCATTCATATCCGCCTTGGATGGCAGATACACGGAAAATACCGTGCCCCTTCCAGGCTTGCTGCGAACCTTGATGTGGCCGTCGTGCTTTTCGACGATTTGCCGTGTAACCCAAAGCCCTAGTCCAGTGCCAAGATTTTTCTTGGTGGTGAAGAACGGATCAAAAATGGATTGCAGGTGCCCTCGTTCGATACCGCAACCTGTGTCGGCAACCGTCACCCGCAACGCGTAGTCCTTCACATGGCAATCCGAAATACGAACATGAATGACGCCGTAGGATGGCACGGCGTCAATGCTATTGGCAATCAAGTTGGCAACGACCTGGCGCAGTTCTCCCGCGATACCCATCATGCCGCAGCTGCCACGATAGGTTCTTTCCAAAACGATGTGCTTATGGCTCAGTTTGCGCGAGTACAGGCCGACGAGTTCGTCCGCCAATTCAGACAGATTCACCACTCCCGCCAGGCTGCCCTCCCGGTAGAAACCGAGGGTTTGCCGGGTCATGTGGGCCACTCGATTCAACTCCCGCTCGGCAAGGTCAACATTCGCGCGGGTCTCGGGCGACAGAGCCTCGTCGGATGCGATCAGGAATAAAGCATTGGTCACTGCCTCAAGAGGATTGTTGATTTCGTGTGCCATCGAAGCGGCCATGCGGCCTACCGACGCCAGCTTTTCGCTTCGTACCAGGGCCTCTTCGGTGCGTTTACGATCAGACACATCCATGATGACGCCGGTCATGCGAATGGGAGCCCCAGCGCCGTCGTAAAGCGCTCGTCCTTTCGCAACGATCCAGTGGACGCTCCCGTCGGGCCAGACCACTCTGTACTCGACCTCGTAGTCGCTTCGCTTTGCGATCGCTTCGTTCAGTTTCTGTACCGTACGTTCGCGATCTTCGGGATGCAAGCGGCTCAGGTACAGCTCATGGGTTGGCTTGGTCGTGGTTGGCACACCGAACAGGGTGTGGCAGCGGTCAGTCCAAAAGTGTTCACTCGTGTTAGGGTCCCAGTCCCATACGCCGAGGTCGGCGGCTTGTGCCGCAATTCTCACGCGCTCCTGGCTCTCCTGCAGTTCAGTCAGCAGCGCCGCCCGGGTTTCGGCCAACTCGCGTTGCGCGCGGGCTTCGGTGGCCTCCACTTCCTTGCGTAGCAATTGTTCGCGCACGTCGCGGTTTTCGTCCTCGAACTGTTTGCGGCGCAATGCGGCGCGGACGCGGGCCCTGACGACGTCGAAGTCGCTGGATTTCGGAACGTAGTCGTCGGCTCCGGCGTTGACGCCTTCGATCATCGCCTGGCGTGTGTCCAGGGATGTGAGCATCAACAACGGGATGTTTCGCAGGCTCGGCGACTCCTTGATTTGCCGGCAGGTATCGTGGCCCGACAAGCCGGGCATCATCACATCGAGCAGCACGCAGTCCACCGGCTGAACCGAGAGCAGTTCCAACGCCTCTTCGCCCGAACACGCCAACGCCACGTCGTAGCCTTCCCGCCGCATCTGGGCCGAGAGCTCTTCCCGGAAAGTTACGCTGTCGTCCACGGCCAGTATCTTCTTGGGTCCGAGAAAACTTGATCGTGAGTCGAGTGCCGATGGCGTGCTGGACGAGCGCAGGATGGCGGCGAGGCGAGCCAGGATGATGCCGAAATCCTGGTCTTTGCGAATGAATCCATCAGCGCCGCCTTCCAGCGCGCGCAGTTCTTCCGCCGGGTTTTCGGACGCCGTCAACAGCAAACAGGGAGTGCGGCGCAAGGCGGCATCCTCGCGCATCCGCCGCACCACCGTCGTACCGTCGATACCGGGCAGACCGTTGTCCACGATGACCGCGGCAGGGCGGTTGTTCACGGCCGCGTGCAACCCTTCCTCTCCAGTCGCGGCGGTCAGCACAAGGTAGCCTGCGGACTCCAACGCCTGCTGCATTTCTTTGCGAAAAGTGGCGCTGTCGTCGATGACCAGAACCATGATGCGCGGGTCCGTGCTGTTAGCGGTGCGCCCCGACCGGATAAGCTGTTTGCCGCGGGCGACAACGTAACCAGCATCGTAAGGCTTGCCGATGTATTCGTCGGCGCCGGTTTTCAGTCCTCGCACCCGGTTGCGGACCTGCGCTTCGGTCGATAGCAGCATCACGGGAACGTTCGCCGTACTGGCATTTGCTTTGAGCTGGCTGAGGAACTCAATCCCGTCACCATCGGGGAGCAGTACGTCCAATACAATCAAGCAGAAAACATTGTTGGACACTGCATTGCGCGCCTCCAGCAGCGTGGCGCATGGCGTAATCGCAAACCCTGCGGTTTCGAACGCCTCGCTCAAGTCCATTCGAACCGTCAGGCTGTCGTCAATAATCAGGACACTCACCTTCGCCTCCGGTTCTCGTTGTTTGCCGCCAGGTAGATCAACTCGCGAGATATTTCTTCGACAGCCAAGACTTGTTCGGCGGCGCCCAGGCGGACCGCCTCCCCGGGCATGCCAAACACAACCGAGGTGAGTTCGTTCTGTGCGATGGTCATGGCTCCCGCGCGGCGTGCCGATAGCATTGCCGCAGCGCCATCCTTGCCCATGCCGGTCAGCAGGCAGTTGATGCTACGTCCGCCAAACTCCCTTGTCACCGAGTCAAAAAGAACGTCCACCGAAGGTCTGCACGAATGCCGCTCAGGGCCGCTGGTCAGGCGCAATTGTCCCTGGCTCACAACCATGTGCCGCCCCGCCGGCGCCATGATTACACCCCTGGCGGGAACAGGTTCGCCGTCTTGCGCATAACGCACGCGCAGAGGCGACAGCCCATCCAGCCATTCGGCCAGCGCCGTGGCGAACGTTTCCGCAAGATGGATTACCAACAGAATTGGCAGCGGAAAGTTCCATGGCAGGCCGCGCAGAACATCGAGGACTGCGCCCGGTCCACCGGTCGAAGCTCCGATGGCCACCACTTCGTACTCGGCTTTTCCATTGCTCGACTCTTCCGCGATTTCGCCTTCCGCGCTTTGCGGTCGCATCAGCCGGGCACGCGGATGAGTAATGACTTTGATCCGCGATATCAACTTGACTGTCGAAACGAGCTTCTTCTCCCACTGTCCGTGTCCATCCAGAGCCGTTGGCTTTTCCAGCACGTCCAGGGCCCCGGCGGCGAGCGCCTCGTAGGTTTTGAACAACTCACCACGGTTCGTCGAGGCCGACACGATCAGAATCGGCGTCGGACAATAGGCCATGACATACTCGGTCACCGCCACTCCGGTCATGATCGGCATCATCATGTCCAGCGTGATCACGTCGGGCCGCAGCGCTTGGCACAGCTCGATCGCACGCTTTCCGTTCTCCGCTTCACCGACGACGTCCAACGCGGGGTCGGACGCCAGCACTTCGACGAGACGCTTGCGCACCGTGAGCGAGTCGTCCACCACAAGAACACGTATCTTATGTATATTCAGGTGCATAGTAGGCTGCATAGTCAGCTTACAAGTTGCCGGATCACCTGCAACAGGTGACCCTGATCGAATTCGTTTTTAACAATGTAGGCGCGGGCCCCTACCTCTTCACCCCGCCTCTTATCTTCCTTGGAACTGCGCGATGTCACCAGGATCGACGGCACTGCCGAGAGTGCTGCGTCAACGCGGGTCTTCGCGACGAACTCAAATCCATCCATACCCGGCATTTCAACGTCGACCACGAATAGGTCATAACGTCGCGCGCGGGCCTTCTCGATCGCCTCTTCACCCGACGTCGCCAAATCAACTTCGTATCCCGCCGATTCAAGTATGCTCTTTTCCAGCATTCGCGTTGTCAGTGAATCGTCCACGACCAGCACAGCCGGCAAGGGCGTGGGCGATTGCTTGCGAACACTGGCCCTCGTGGCACGCGCCGCGACAACCAGCGCCGCCGGGTCAAGCACCAACTGCGGGTTCCCCTCGGCATCAAGCGCCGCGCCTGCAACGATCGGATCGATGCCCGCAAAGGACGGAATCGGCCGCAACAGAACCGTTGCCGTTCCCGACAACCGGTCCACGCCGATAGCGGCCGTGTCGGCTCCTGAACGGATCACCACTGCCGAGGAAAAGCCGTTCCTCGTGTGTTGGCGCGGCGATACCTGCCCCAGCGCTCGCGACAGCGGCAGGAACGGAATCATCTTGCCCTCGAAGACCATTGAATCGCTGTCGGGATTGTGAACGATATCGCCTTCAGAAATGCGCAGCGTTTGCCGGACGGCGTCCAAAGGCAGCGACGCGCTAACGCCGTTGCTGTTTACGATGACTGCTCCCAACGACAGCAGCGACACGGGGACGGAGATCTCCACCGTCGTGCCCTGGCCGGCTTTTGTGTAGATCGCCACTTCAGCCTTGAGCTTCGACGCCGTCTCGCGCACCACGTCGAGCCCGATGCCGCGTCCGGACAATTCCGTCACGGTGCGGCTCGTGCTGATCCCCTGCCGTACCATGGCCCGCAGCAGGTCATCGACGTCGAGCAGCTCCGCCGCGCTCCTCGGAAGTAACCCGCTGTTGACCACGGCGCGACGAAGTGCCACAACGTCGAAACCCCGCCCGTCGTCCCGGCACGCGAAAGCGACGCGATTGCCTCTCCGTTGCACCTGCAACGTGACTGTACCCGCGGCGCTCTTGCCGGCGGCGATCCGCTCTGCGGGAGTCTCGATGCCGTGAGCCACGGCGTTACGCACAACGTGCAACAGGGCGTCGCGGACGGCCGCAAGAACATGGGCGTCCAAGCGATGCTCGCCGCCCGAACTCTCGAATTCAACCTCTTTGCCCAAGGTTTCAGCGCTGTTGCGTACGGCCTGCCGCATGGGGCCAAAAACGGCGCTGGCCGGAATCAAACGAACCTGGCTGGCTGTGTCACGAACCTGCGCCAACTCGCGCTCCACCTGCTCGACGGCCACGGCAAGGTTGTCGCGCAGCGGCTTGAGCAATCCCGTCAAATCCTCGGCCAGCACGCGCGCCTTGGATAAAGAGAGCAATGACCGTTCCGTGGAACCTCCACCGTTTCGCACAGACAGTTGGTTTAGCAGCACCGAACCTAAATCGGCAGCCTGCTCGACTGCGGCCAGCTTCGTCTTTAGTCCGCCGACCTGCACGCTGGTTTCCGCAATTCCTTCCAACAGGACATCCATGTCACCGATATCGACCCGCACCGTGTCGAATACTTCATCGGCCAGAGCGGTCGATGGCGCGGGCGATGGAGCGGTCGATTGAGCCGCCGGAGTGTTTTTTTCCTCTTCGTGTTCCAATGACGGCACCGCGCCGAGAGCGGCGATTCTCGCCGTTATTTCATCGATCTGGCTCAGCATGGCGCGGACGTTCTGGCGCGGAACCACCGCTTCATTCGTATACGGCGCCAGCGCGTCTTCAAGCTGATGTGCCAGTTGCGCGATGCCAGCCTGCTTTACGACATGGGCCGCGCCTTTCAACGTGTGCGCCAGCCGTAATAGCCGTCCCACAGGGTCCTGCCCCCCAGCACCGTGCTCGAGGTCAAGCACACCACGGCTCAGTTGCTCGACGATGTCCTTGGCCTCGACGCGAAAGTACTTGTACAGGTCCCGTGCCATCAGTGTGTTCCGTTTGCCTGAGGTCGAATCAGCAGGCGGAGATTGCGCGAAAGTTCGGCTAACTGCGAGGCGGTCCTAAGCGCCTGCGTCGTGCTGACTTCGGCTTCCCGGCTCACTTGAGCCATGTTCGACACGGCGACGTTGACCTGCTCGACGGCCGTGGTTTGCTGCTTCGTGCTGAGCTCAATCTCGCGTGCGGCGTCGGTCGTAGTGCCGACCAGGGCGGTTATCTGATTGAGAGCGCTGGCAACCTCGGTGAACTCGCGTGTTCCGGCATCAACCGCCTTTGTGCCGCCCTCGGTGGCCATGACGGTCGAATTAACCGATGCGCGAATTTCCTCGATCAAAGTGCGGATGTCCTTGGTCGATCCTCCGACCCGATCCGCCAGCTTTCGGATTTCATCCGCGACCACGGCGAAGCGCTTCCCGTTTTCACCCGCGCCCGCAGCCTCGATCGTCGCATTGATCGCGAGGATATTCGTTTGCTCGGTCAACTCGTTAATGATGTCGACAATGCCGCCAATCTGCTGTGACTTGCGCCCGAGGTCGAGCATATGGCTCACGATCAGGTCCACCTGCTTCTTGATTCCGGCAACCGACTCGTGAGCGCTTTGTACAACCTTGTCGCCCGCCGCCGCCGCGCCACCGGTCTCGGCCGACATCTGCGACACGCGTTGCGCGCTCTCCGCGATCTGCCGGGACGTAGCCAGCAGTTCGCTGATCGTGGTTGTGATCTCGCTCATGGCGGTCGCCTGCTCGCGGGCTCCGGTCGCCTGCTGCGTCGAGGTGGTCTGCAACTCGGCCGACGAGCTTTGAATGTTCTGCACCGCCGAGCCGATCTGGCGTGAAAGCGTCTTCGTAAGAAATGTGGCCGTCGAAATCGCAAGAACGACTACCAGCCCAGCGATGACAATCACCAGCGTAGTCGCTGAAGAGGCCGCTGCCGACGAGGCAGCGCGGCCGTCGTCGAGAAGCTTCTGCTCCCAATCCGCAAATTCGTTGATGCGGTCATCTAATCGGTTTCGCACAGGTATAAGCTGGGTAATCAGGTATCTGGACATCGCGTCGTACGCGACCGGCTTCGCCTGCCGCATTGCATTCGCTTTGTCCACCAGCGCCTGGTGCTCCGCCTCAAGCTGCTCGATCTCCTGGATCAGCGCCCTGCCCTTGTCCGTATAAAGCTGAGGTTTCATGTCGGCAAGTCCTTCTCTGAAGGCTTCCCTGGCTTCATTCTCCCGTTGGAGAAAAATAGGATCGCCCGTCAGCAGGTACCCGCGAACTGCCGCCGCTTTGCGTGCGGCCTGAGTTTGCAACCTTGCAGCGTCTACCAGATTATGCGCATTGACTGAGATCACGCGGTCCTTGCTCGCCACCGCCCGGTTGAGTGCGTACAGCGCAATCGAGGCCATGATGATCGACAAAGCGACCGTAACGGCGAATCCCAGCGCCAGCTTCTGACCAAAGGTCCAAGATCGGCCCATATCTATGACTCCTTCTTCTACTTGGTGGGGCGAGCAACGCCCCTTGCCTTTATGCGTTCGACCAACGGAGCGAGGTCAATGACGCCGCGTAGCGTGCCGCCGTCACTCACGGTTTCCTTGGCGTGACCAGCCGTAGCGTCGGTTCCAGCCGCGAAAATCGCGTCGGCGGAAACCTCCATGTGACCTTCCACAACTTCGAGAGCGAGCGCGATCGGCGCCTGGCGTTCTCCACACATCACCAGCCATCGGCACTGGCCTGAACTCGAACCGATTCCCATCAGCGCCGCCAGGCTGAACACCGGCACCACCACGCCGCGAATACCGGTAATTCCCAGCAATTCCGGGACGCTGCTTGGCACGGGGAGAATTGCGCCCTTGGCCACAGTCAGTCCAGAAATCTCGCTGACGCGAATCGCAAACCGTTCGCCCCCAACTTCAATGGCCAGCATATGTTCGACAGCCCTCGGGTCGTTCCGCTGAGGAGCCGCGAATGACTCGTCGAACAGCCGCCGCATTTCAGAGACTTTCGTTTGCAGTCCTGATCCGGTCGACTTCATTCTGTTCCTCCGCACGCCTTCAGCTCTCTTCGGCAAAGCTCGATAAGCGCCTCGCGTCCGAACCCGCCGCCAAACAGAAGAATACGCGACGCATCTTCCCGCTCCAGCAACAGTGCTGCCTGATGTAGCGACTTGCGGGCAGTGACAAAATCCTTGGAGCGTCTTGCCAGCAAACCCTGGTGAAGGTGCGGCATCGCAAATGATGGATCAAGATATAGCGCAATTTGATCGTGCTCGCCAGCAGCGCGACGGTCGTCCGCGTGCTCGCGGCAGAGCGCCATCACGTAGTGCGCCCCCGCGTTCAACTCATCCGCCTTCAGCAGCAGTTTGCAGGCTGCTTCTGCCTCAGCCAATTTTCCCGCATTCG
This sequence comes from uncultured Acidobacteriota bacterium, assembly GCA_963777415.1. Taxonomy (GTDB): domain Bacteria; phylum Acidobacteriota; class Terriglobia; order Terriglobales; family Acidobacteriaceae; genus JAEZPW01. The sequence goes on along the minus strand of CAVZQL010000001.1, from coordinate 164,512 downwards.
TCAGCACCACCGCACGCAGCAGTTGAACGTCGGCGCTCGCCGTGGATTCTGAAGGAAGTTCGTCCAACGCCTCCGCGAAGCGCTCTTCCCGTAACAGTTCCATCGCCGCGCTCACGTTCGCGTGCCGCGCCGGGGCATGAGGCGGTTTCGGTTTCGCGGCTGGTGTTTTCCGCCCTCGCGCCAAATTCTCAATACGTTCGGAGGCGATACGTATAGTCTCCAGCCAATCGCTTTGAATCTCCGGAGCTGCCACCGGGGTTGGCGTTGGCTGTGTCGCCGCAGCCATAAACCAACGCCCGGCGGATTGTGCCGGGGCATCGCCTTTCCTTCTGCGACGATAATAAAACGTGTCGTGCGTGTGGCAAAGGTGGAACTCCTGCGAGATGCCGCGCAACGTTTCGGCTGGTCCCATGAACAGATAGCCGCCCGGAGCCAGCGACTCCGTCACTCGTCCAATGACTTCTTTTGCTGCCTCGGGCGAGAAATACATCAAAACATTTCGCAGGAAGACGACGTCGTTGGATTCCCTTTGCCAGAACGTGCCCGCGGGATCCATCAGGTTTCCTTCTTCGAACAGCACCATCTGCCGAATGGGATCGTTCAGTTGAAACTGAAGTCCAATCTTTCGGAAATGCCGGTCCCGTGTCTCGGCTGGGGTCTCCCGCATCGACCACTCGGAGTAACGGCCCTGTCGCGCCTTGGCGATCACGGCTGGGTTAACGTCCACACCCCGGATCATCACGCCGTTCGCGCGCAAATCCGCGCGGTCGTGCAACAGCATCGCCACCGAGTAAGCCTCCTCGCCCGAGGCACACCCGGCCGAGAGGATGCGAAGCCGATGCGAATTCTTTCCCAGTCGCTCCGGCAGCACAACTTCGCTCAATGCGCGAAAATGATCGAGGGTCCGAAAAAAGTATGTTTCCGGCACGGTCAGATAGCCAGCCACCGCTCGCAGCTCTTCCTGGGAGCTTGCCAAGTGGCTTAAGTACGTCTCTACGTCGCCGCGGGATGCAGCCTCCATCCTTACGCTCAACACATCGGCTAGCTCGTCCAGCTTCGAGTCCTCGAAACGCAGTCCGAACTGCTTCGCGATGACCTCGCGGAAACGGTCGAGTTCCGATGGCTCAAAGCTGATCTTCAACGTGCGGCAGCCCCCCGATTCGCGATTGTCTTCCACACGGATTCCGGCACCAGCTTTGCGGTCTGGAGCATTATCAGCAGTTCGGCGTCCAGGCTGCCGATTGCCTCGATCGCCTCCGTACGCGCGCTCTTCAGCAGCGGCGGCATGGCGGAGACGTCCGAAGTATCAAGCTCCGCGACTCCGATCACCGTTTCGACCGACAACGCTATGGCGCGTCCGCCGCTGCGGACGGTGACGAACCTGCCCGACGAAACTTGCCGATCAGTATGGAACAGTGCTGCGAGCTCTACAACTGGCGTCGGCATACCGCGAATAAGAGCAACGCCACAGACGAAGCCCGCCGCGTCCGAAATCGGAGATACCTGCAACGGACGCATAGTCTCAATCACTTGGGACAGCGGAATCGCACAAACCGCCGACGATACCCGCACGAGCAGAGCCGCACTCCTTTGATTTCGCCCCATTGAGTAATCCTATTCGCGTCTGAGTAATGAAAACTGACAAACCGAAACTAGGCTGAAACACTCAGGTTTACTGAAGTATAAACCGGGTCTGCTTGTGAAGGTAGCCGAAACAAAAAAAGTGAAATCCGAACCGGCGGGAAGGGAACGGAATTGTGCGAGGCGCACTTAGCCTCCTCTAAGGTGCAATCCTCGCTTTCGAACTTTGCCCGCGCTCGTGTAAGCTAGGGACGGCAATGAGCGAGCCAACACCCGTGACAGCAATTCACGCCCCCGCAGGCGCAAAAATTCTGGTGGTCGACGATGAACGGTCGATCGCCGACACACTTTGCGAGATTCTCCGCAAAGCAGGCTACGAGTGCAAGCCCGCTTATAGCGCGATGGACGCCCTGGACGCCCTGGATGAATTCGGTCCCCGACTGATAATCTCTGACGTGATGATGCCCGACATGAACGGCATCGAAATGGCAAAAACCATTCGCGGGGAGCATCCCGAGTGCACTGTTGTTCTTTTTTCGGGGAATGCGGCGACCCATGACTTGCTGGTAAACTCCCGCGCCGAAGGATATTACTTCGATGTGCTGGCCAAGCCAATGCCTCCCCGCGACCTGGTCGCGAAAGTAGCTGCGCTGATTTCGAACTTGTAACCGAAACGCGGCCCGTTATCGATGTAGCGGACCCATGCCGGGTGAAAGACATAAAGACTACTGCGCGAGAGTGCGGCCCGAAGTACCGCGCTCAGGCGGAAACGTCCGGCATAAGCCGCCGCGACCTCCTTGCGCAACGGACGGTCTTTCACGGTCGCAACCGTCCCCCTCATCTGCACGCCCCGAATCTGTTTCCAAACCTCCGTCGGGTGGAATATAGCGACGGAGGCCTTCGGGTCCCGTTTCAGGTTCTTACTATGCGCGCTTGAGGCAGAGGAGAACCAATAGACCCTCAACCCGTCAAACCCGTCATTGGCCGAAAAATCATCGGCCAAAAAGAACAGTGGGGTAGCCGAGGGTTCGCCGGACGCGTCCGCCGTCGAGAGCACCAGAGTGCTCTCGGACTTCAACAGCGATGCAATCTGCTCCAATTTCTTGCGGTGGTCCATGCGCGCTGGAGGCTTTCAGCCCTCCCCCCTTGCTGCTTTCTGTTAAGTTGCTGAAACAAAGAGGGTTACAAGTTTAGCCTAACTCAGCCTCGAATTAAGTCACTGACAACAAAGGGATTAGCTTAATCAGGCTCCCTGTTGCAGGGTTCTTTTCCCTGTGCATCTACTCTCATTCTAGCAACTTGCAAGGGGAATCCCGACAGAGCCAGCGGAATTATATTCCACTTACAATCAGCAACTTACAATGATTTTTTCACTTGGACAGGCTTGACAGATCTCCACCACAGGCGCGAAGGCACGCGGTCTGCCATCGCTATCTTAGTCCCTAAACCTTAGGTACTACGCACCACCGGGTTCACCCATCCGCCCTTATGCTTTGCCGTAAGTGCCTGATTATCATATAATTACGGAGTTCGCCCTAGTCTTGGGCGGGCAAGGGGTTAGGGTGAATTACTTGGGAATGAAATATCGTTTGGCGATAGTGCTGGTGGTCGTTGCCATCCTGGCAGACCTGGGCATTTCGTCGCCTTCGATTGCGGATCAAGGGCCGAGCATCCCTCGGGTTGGTGATCTGGCACCCCCGCCTTCGCCCATAGTGATCGGACCCTCCCTCGCGGTTCCTTCCTCCGTTCGACAGCCCAAGGCCAAGAAACCCACCTTCCTTGACGGCAAAGCTACATGGTACGGACCGGTCTTACAGGGTCGCGAGACGGCCAGCGGGGAGCGTTTTGACATGTACCAATTCACTGCCGCCCATCGCGGACTCCCATTCGGGACGGTTCTGCGGGTCACCAACCGGCGGAACGGCAAATGGGTTGTGGTTCGGGTCACGGACCGCGGCCCCCTCGATCCGGGGCGGTTGATCGACCTTTCCTACGCGGCGGCCCGTCAGATCGGAATGGTGGGTGCCGGCATCGTGCCGGTGCGTATCGAAAAGCTGGACGCCAAAACCTTGCGTCCGTTGCCAAACGCGCCCGTGCAGCAAGCGAAACTGCAAAGCCCGAAGAAGTAGGCGAACCCCCCGTTTTCGAACCGACGCCGAATGGGTTTTAAAGCAGGCGTATGTCTCACCCTGACGCCAAGCCTGTCGTTAGTCGCAGCTCCGTGCCCGTCGTGGAAAAGCCCTCGGGCGCCGCCGCCCCGAATCACGCCACCGAGTAGTCGGGTTCGCTGCTGAAGCCGTCTGTGTTGCCGTGATCTGGCATTGCTATTCCTATGTTGCGGAAGTAGTTCTCGATTGCATCATCTTGCGACGGGTGTAGTTGAAGCACCTGATCGAGGCCGGTAATCGAGATCACTTCCCCTATGTGGGGCTTTGCGTTGCACAGCTTGAGGCTGCACGAGAAGGTGTCGGCCAAACGGCGCAAGAGGACCAGAATTCCAAGCCCGGCGCTGTCAATCGCGCCGACACCCGCTAGATTAAGGAGAACGCCACGGCTGCGCTCAATCGCAAACGCCGCCGCGTCGAAAAGGAACTCCGCTTCGCGACGAAGGACGATGCGTCCGGTGCAGTCGAGGATGGTAAGTTCGCCGAACGAGCGACGCTCGATTTGTAGTTGCCCGGTCTCCATAGCACGATAGTCCGCCCCCACCATTAACGGGAAGTGAACGGCGCGAGAAAAGTCCGTGACAGCGTTTCGGAACTAGTCGTGGGCATTGATCAGAACGATGTAGCGAGGACGTCACGTCAGACGGGACGTCCTCGCGACAGCCGCCGGGACGGCGGCGCTACAATTTCCGGAGGTGATTTCGGCAACACGTGGCAAGAGGAATCGCTTGCAAGTCTCGTCCGCAGAATCGAAACTGTAGTTATGCGCGCTATCGCAGTCATCCCCGCCCGGCTTGCTTCCACGCGACTACCGCGCAAACCTCTGCGCGAGATTGCCGGACGCCCGATGCTGGGCTGGGTGTACGCGGCCGCCAAAGCTTCGGACTTGCTCGCCGACGTAATCGTGGCAACCGACTCGCCCGAGATCATGGAGGTCTGCGCGAAGAACGGCTGGAACGCGCGCATGACCGCGGCGGCCCACCGCAGCGGCACCGACCGCGTCCACGAGATTGCCTGTTCCGTCGAGGCGGACGTCTACGTGAACATTCAGGGCGATGAGCCACTGACTCGTACCGAGCATATTGCCGCGCTTTTGGCCGTCATGTCCTTGCCGAAGGTTGAAGTGGGCACGCTCAAGACTCCATGCCGGCCCGAAGACATCGACAATCCAAACGTGGTTAAAGTGGTGACGGCCGCCAAGGGCCGTGCCTTGTATTTCTCGCGCGCACCCATCCCTTACGACCGGGACCGGGCCGGGCACGCGCGGTACTTCAAACACCTTGGTTATTACGCGTACACGCGCGTAGCTTTGGAGCGCTTCTGCACTCTGCCTGAGTCCGAGCACGAGCGCATCGAACGCCTCGAACAACTGCGCTTCCTCGATAACGGCATCCCGATCTATGTCGCCGAAACGCCGTTCGACACCGTGGGGGTGGATACGGAAGAAGACCTGGCCAGAGTGGAGAAGATTCTGCGTGAAATTGGCGATTGAATTTCCAGCGACCATAGAGGGGATAAGGACTGCGTTGTTGTCCATCGAGGAACAGCGGGCTCAAGAGCCCTGGTCCGAGGGCAAATGGACGCGCAAGCAGATACTAGGCCACCTGATTGATTCGGCATGCAATAACCATCAGCGCTTTGTTCGCGCTGCGCTCGACGGCAGTTATGCGGGACCGGATTACGCCCAGCAAAACTGGGTTGATATTCACGGATACGCGGATATGCCATGGTCGGAGTTGGTCCATTGGTGGACCGTGCAGAATGCGATTTTGGAGCACGTCATTGCGCGCATCCCCGACAAATCACGCGATGTTGAGTGCAGGGTCCAGAACGATCCGCCTATGCCCTTGCACGCGATTATCGAGGACTATGTCCGGCATCTTCAACACCATATCTGGCAAATAACCGGAAGTTGAGGGCTACTTGTCTGAAACGCGGGCAGTCCAAGCCTGCGCGGCGGCGATGCGCTTCGATATGGCCGGGTGCGAATGGAAGAAGAATTCCACCCAGGGCGAAGGCGCGCGTTCCGCGAGATTTTGATCCGCGAGTTTGTCCATCGAACTGACGAACGGGGCGACGCTGGCGATGGACTTGAAGGCATACCGGTCCGCCTGCCGCTCGTTGTGGCGCGACCACGCGTTGAGCAGCGGCATTAGAAGGAAAGAGATTCCCGTGGAAACGAGTGCGAGCACCGGCAGGTCGGCAAATTCGTAGGGACGCATGCCGCGTTGCAGGCAATACCAATGCAGAACGCGCGCCGCAACATAGAAACCCGCAAGCGTAACCACAGCCTGCACCAGAATGCTTTTGAGAATATGCCCGTGGACGTGGTGGCCAAGTTCGTGGGCGAGCACGGCCTCGATCTCGTCGTCCGTGTAGTTTTCGAGCAGCGTGTCGGCGATGATGATGCGCCTCGTCTTGCCTAGTCCCGCCAGGGCCGCGTTCGCCTTCTTGCTCTTCTCCGACAGTTTCCATTCGTAAACGCCGCGTATGCGCGTTCCGGCGCGCTCACTCAGGCCCACCAGTCGCTCTTTGAGCGATTCGTTCTGAAGCGGCTTGAACTTGAAGAAAATCGGCATCAGAATCACCGGCGCCAGTTGCGCCAGCAAAACGAAAACGCCAACGAAAAATGCCCAGGAAACGAGCCACCATTTCTGCGGGAACATCCGCATCATGGCGTACACAAACTCGGCGGCTAGAACGGCCATCACGAAGCCGAGCAAAAAGCCTTTGGTCTCGTCCCAAAACCACGAGCGGAGCTTCTGGTTCGACAGTTGGTACTGGTGCTCGAGACGGAACGAATAGAAGTCGAAACCGAAGCCAAGAATTTTGCTGATGACGGCCAGCAACAGCACATAAAAGAAGAGAGCGATCGTATAGGATTCGCCGGCGCCGAGATAGGCCCAGGCGCTCAGGGTGCCGGTCCAACCGGTGACGATCAGCAACACCAGCAGCAGCACGCCGGCGACAAAGTCGGCAATTCCCAGCCAGCGCCGTGTACGGTTGTAGCGGCGGGCTTCGGGTGAATCAACGTGCTGCGCGGCGGTAGCCATTGTGAGCCAATTGAATCACTGATTCAGTGAATCACTGAACCAATTTTAGGCCGTGGTTCCTCTCTCGAAAACGAAGGCTTCGGCGTTCGCGAGAATTTCCTGCACCAGCTCGGGCGTGGACGCCTCACAGTATATGCGCATGAGCGGTTCGGTTCCACTGGCCCGCAGCAGCACCCATGCGTCCGCGCCATTGCCGTTCTTCGGAGCGTCTAGATAAAACTTGATGCCGTCGAGATCTCCCGAACTCAGGACTTTGTACTTGCCGATGTGATCCAGCTTGCCGGTAGCGGCGCGGCGCAGGGCGTTCTGCTTTACCTCCTCTGGGATGCGCAGATCCTTGCGCCCGTAATGATGCTGGCCAAACTCCTGCTGCAAATCCGAGACTAGCTGGCCCATGGTGCGGCCGCTGTCGGCCATGGCGTTGGCAAGCAGCAGAGAATTCAAAGTTCCGTCGCGTTCGGGCAGGTGACGCGGAAATCCGATGCCGCCGGATTCCTCGCCGCCGATGGCCACTTCTTTTCCGCTGAGCACGATGTCGGTCACGTACTTGAAACCGATGCCGTGTTCGATCAACTCACGCCCGTACTTCTTCGCGATGCGGTCGAGCATGAGCGTCGTGTTATACGCGCGCGTGACAGCGCCCGGCCACTTCTTATATTCGAGCAACCACTTGAGCAGGATCGCGAAGCACTTGTGCGCGTCAACGAACATGCCATCTTCGGTGACAGCGCCGACGCGATCGGCATCGCCATCAACGATCAGTCCGGCGTCACACTTCTCGCGCACGGTGGCGGCCTTTGCCTCGTTCACCCAGGGCTCGATCGGCTCGGGGTTGATGCCTCCGAACATCGGATCGGGGGCGGAGTGAATCTGGACGTGGTCGATGCCGTGCTCGGCGAAGATGCCGGAAAGCACGTTGCGGCCCGCGCCGTACATGCAATCGATCAAGAACCTGAAGCCCGCGCTCTTGATCTTTTCGAGGTCGGCGAATTTCGTGATGGCGTCAACATAAGCGGCCTTGAAGTCCACTTCTTCGATGGTGCCGCGTCTGCCTTTCGGCATCTCACCTTTGCGGACTGCTTCTTCGATGATCTTGATCACCGAGGGGCGCGCCGATCCGCCGAAAGTCTCCTTGAACTTCACGCCATTCCAGTTCCAAGGATTATGGCTGGAGGTGATCATCACGCCGCCCGCGGCGCGCTGGTTCTTCACCGCATACGAAAGCGCGGGAGTCGGCGTGTAGTCGTTCGCAATCTGTATGTTGATTCCGGCATCGGCCAGAACTTCGGCGATGAGATGGGCAAACTCGCGCGAGGCAAAACGCGTGTCCCAGGCGACGAGCAGGCCGCGCGACGGGTCTTCGTTTTTGAGGACGTAAGAAGCGATGCCGCCGCCAACCCGGCGAATGTTTTCGTATGTATAGTCGTCGGCAATTACGGCACGCCAGCCGTCCGTGCCGAACTTGATGTCAGTAGGCATGAATAGTTCTCAGTTGTCAGTTCTCAGTTGTTAGCAGTTTCAAGTTTCAAGTTTCGAGTTGCAAGCGGAAAACGCCGCCGCACCAGACTTGGAAACTCGAAACCAGAAACTCGAAACCGGTTCTAGAAACTCGAAACCAGAAACTCGAAACCGTTTTTAGACCAGCTTTTCCAGTTTCTTTTCGTCCAGATATTTCACGATCTTGCCCACGTCCTGCGCCTGATCGCGCGTGGTGATGAGCAGGGCGTCGTCGGTTTCGACCACCACCAGGTTGCACACGCCCACGGCCGCAACGAACTTTCCAGGAGCATAAATGTAGTTGCCTCCGGCATTGAGCGTAAAATTCTTTTCGGCGGAAATGATGTTTGCTTCCGCCGACGGCTTTGTCTCTCGCGACAGGCGATGCTCGTAAAGCGCGGCCCAGGAGCCAAGGTCATTCCAGCCGAAATCCGCCGGAATGCAGAAGATTTTCGACGCCTGCTCGCCCGCGGCTGAACGCGGTTCAAGCACCGCGAAGTCCACGCTGATGTTGTCGCACTTGGGATACAGCTTCTTGAACGTCGTCTCGAACGTGCGCTTTCCGTAGGCCTGCGCGATTTCCTCAAGATACGCCGCCGTCTTGGGCAGATACTCCTCGATCGCATCCGCCAAGGTTTGCGCACGCCAGATAAACATCCCGCTGTTCCAGAAATAGTTGCCGGCCTCGATGTATTGTTTGGCGTGAGTGAGATCGGGCTTCTCGCGGAAATGTCGAACGCGCAGCGCGCCGTACTCCGATTCCGCTCCGGCCTCGATATATCCGTAGCCGGTTTCGGGACGCGTCGGCTGAATGCCCATGACCACGATGTTCTCGCCCGCCGAGGCGATCTTTACGCCTTCCGCGACGGAATCGCGAAACGCCTTTTCATTCGCGATCACGTGGTCGGAAGGGAAGAGTCCCAGCACGGCGTCGGGGTCCTGCCGCAAGAGGATGAAGGCGGCCAACCCAATTGCAGGTGCCGTATTGCGCCCAACCGGCTCGGCGATCACGTGCTTTTTATCCAGCTTGGGCAATTGCTTCGCGATGCCGTCGCGCAGGTCGCCGTTTGTGATGATCCAGAAATCTTTTGCCGAGGCCGAGGGCAACAGGCGCGCGACGGTCTGCTGAATCATCGTCTGCTTGCCGTCGAGAGCAAGCAACTGTTTGGCGCGTTTTTTTCGGCTCAGTGGCCAGAACCGCGTGCCACGCCCTCCGGCAAGAATGATGGGATAGAAATTAGTTTTTTTCATTCGCTCCGTTGAGAAGCATCGCGGACTCCGCGACATCGTTCGATGGCAAACTCGACATTACAAAGTCGACGTTCCATTGCGGCCGGACCGTGAATTGTCGCACAGATGCGGGAACAATAACGGCATCACCACGCGCGAAGGTAACCGGTTGCGAATCTTCGCACTCGACCACTCCACAGCCATCGATTGCCACCAGCACAGACGGAGAACCTTCATCACCCGAGAAGCTCCTGGGTGCGTCCAGCGCAAACTTGTGCAAGGCGAAGCACTGCGTCGCGATCAGCTCCTGCTCGTCTTCTGCGATTGGAGTCGCTGTCCGTTTACCGGCAGCCGTCTCGGCCTTCATGGCTTCCAGGCCCTGCCGCAGGTGCAACTCTCGCGGACGCCCGTAATCGTAGAGCCGATACGTCGTGTCCGAATTCTGCTGAGTTTCCAGGATGATCGACCCCGGCCCTAACGTGTGGACCGTGCCCGCGTCCACATAAATGAGGTCGCCGCGTTCGACGTCCACCCAGTTCAGCAAGGCCTCCGCGCGGTTCTCCTGAATGGACCGCTCAAATTCATCGCGCCCCGTCCCCGGCTTCAACCCAAGCGCAACCTGCGCTCCGGCTTCGGCCTCGACCACGTACCAGCACTCGGTCTTGCCGCACGGCTCGCCCTGCTTCCGTGCCGTCTCGTCGTCCGGATGCACCTGTACTGACAGTTTTTCGCGTGGGAACAGGAACTTGACGAGGAGAGGAAATCGATCTGACTCGCGTGCGGCCGTGCCCACCAGCTCGCGCCCGAAACGCTTGCACGCATCACCCAGCAGCATGCCCGCCAGCGGACCGTTGGCGATCTCGCACTTGTCCCAGGTAAGCCAGGCCTCGCCAATGGGTGGCTCTCCCGGCTCGGCGTGCTTGTCGTAAATGGGAGCCAGATCGCGCGCGCCCCAGGGCCGCGCATCGAAATGCGGTTTCATCAACAGCGGATAAAGATCGGACATTTAGATCGCCGCCGCAAAATTAGACGGGCGCAACTCACGCCCGTGTTGCAAGAACCAAAAGCTACCACGGATTACACGGATATATACGGATTTAACCTCTCTAAAAAAATCCGTGAGAAATCCGTGTCAATCCGTGGTTGAGCTTTTACAGGCTCGCGAAAAACTTCTTCATCCGCTCCACGCCTTTGTCGATATTCTCCATCGACGTCGGGTAGGACAAGCGAACGTGCTCCTCGGTGCCGAACGCCTCGCCCGGCACGACCGCCACCAGCGCCTCGCGAAGCAGGCGTCCGGCGATCTGCGCTGCGGTGGCCCCATCCTTCATGAACGCACCAATGTTCGGATAAACATAGAACGCGCCGCCCGGCGTCTGGCACTCGATTCCGGGAATCGAGCGCATCCCGGCAACCATGCGGTCGCGCAGGCGAACGTACTCCGCCGCCATCTCCGCAATACATTCCTGCGGGCCGGTCAGCGCGCCCACCGCCGCCTTCTGCACCACCGAGGTCGGGTTCGACGTGCTCTGGCTTTGCAGCTTTTGCATCGCGCTGATCAGCGGCTTGGGCCCCATGGCGAATCCGAGCCGCCAGCCGGTCATCGAGTACGTTTTCGACAGCGAACCCACCACCAGTAGCCGGTCCTTATACTCGCTTGGCAGCGATCCCAGCGAGAAGCGGTCTCCGGTGAAGTCGAGATACGCGTAGCACTCGTCCGAGATCACCCAGATACCCTTTTTTGCCGCCATTTTCACGATAGCGGTCAGGTCTTCGGGGCTGACGACTGCGCCCGACGGGTTCGACGGCGAGTTCAGCAGGATCACCTTCGTCTTCGGCGTGATCGCGCGCTCGACCATCTCGGCCGTCAGGGCAAAGCCTTTCTGCTCGTCCGTTTTGACGTACACCGGGACGCCGCCCGAATAGCACACCATGTCCTTGAACGAGACCCAGAACGGCACCGGCAGGATCACTTCGTCGCCGTGATCGACCAGCACCTGGAACGCATTGAACAGGGCCTGCTTGCCACCCGTCGCCGCCACCGTTTCGTCGCGCGTATAAGCGGACCCGAAATCGGCCTTGTGACGGCCTACGATGGCGTCCTTAAGTTCGGCGGTTCCGCCGACCGGCGTGTACTTTGTGAAGTTGGCCTGGATGGCCGCGATGGCCGCGTCCTTAATATGCTGCGGCGTGGCGAAATGCGGCTCGCCGGCGCTGAAATCCACAACATCGGCGCCCTGTGCGCGCATCCGTGTAGCTTCGGCCGCAACCGCCATCGTTGCGGACTCTTCAATGCGGTTGATACGATTCGTCAGCGATACAGCTTGAGCACTGCTTACCATTAACTCCCCACTTATTGGCTTCGATGTCTACTTTGTTTTTGGACTGGCGGGACTATCTTCCAATTTTGCCATCTTTTGCCGCCCATGACCATTCAGTTTCCGTTGCAGCTGCTCTTCAACCAGGGCGGGCACGAACCCATGCACCGGACCACCCAGCCGCGCGATCCCCTTCACCAGCCGCGAACTCACGTATGAGTACGCCTCCGCCGACGGCATGAACAACGTGTCCATGTTCGGGTACAGCTTGTGGTTCATCAGTGCCATCTGCAGTTCGTACTCGTAGTCGCTGATGGCCCGGATGCCTCGCAATACCACCGTCGCATTGACCTTCTTCGCGAAATCCACCAGCAGCCCGTCGAAACTGTCAATCCGTACGTTGTCGTGCTGCTCGGTCATGATGTCGAGCATCTCCCGGCGCTCGTCCACGGTGAACAGCGGGTCCTTTTCCGGATTGTCCAGAATGGCCACGATCAACTCGTCAAACAGCTTCGCGCCCCGGTGGATCAAGTCCAGATGCCCGTTCGTCAGCGGATCAAACGATCCCGGATAGATGGCAATAACGTGCTTTTTCATGGAAGCTCCCCGCGAGCGTCGCAGGGAAGGCCCCTTTCCCGGTATTTGCCCCAATTAACGATTGTATGCTGCGACGGCGAGCGCGGGCAATATCGGCTAAACTTTTGCCTTTCCGACCCAGGGCTCGGCATCGTCCCAAGGCAGGCAAGAGCGAGGCAAGGCGAAGGCCGCGGCCACATAAAGCGAAAAACGCGGACCGAAGCCCGCGTTCCTCCTCTTGATCCGTTCCCAATCCGTGCAGATCCGTGGTTACTTCTTTCCCCCGCGCTCCGGCGCTTTTCCCGCCGCGACCGCCGCATTGGCCTTTTCCACCGGACTGGCCGGTGCCGGTTCGGGCACGTCGGCCTTGGTTAACCCGATTACCCTCTTGACGTCGGCCTCGATCCTGGCCGTGATGTCCTTGTTGTCCTTCATGAACTGCTTGACGTTTTCGCGGCCCTGCCCGATGCGCTCGGTCTTGTAGCTGAACCACGAGCCAGACTTCTCGACGATGTTGTTGTTCACCGCCAGATCGAGCATGTCGCCTTCCTTCGAAATTCCTTCGCCGTACATCAGGTCAAACTCGGCTTCGCGGAACGGCGCCGCCACCTTGTTCTTCACGATCTTGACCTTCGTGCGCGAGCCGATCATGACGTCGCCATCTTTGATCGCCGCAATGCGCCGAATATCAATGCGCACGGACGAGTAGAACTTCAGCGCCCTGCCGCCCGTCGTGGTTTCCGGATTGCCGAACATGACGCCGATCTTTTCGCGTATCTGGTTGATGAAGATCAGGCATGTGCGCGATTTCGAGACCGTGCCCGTCAACTTGCGCAGCGCCTGCGACATCAATCGTGCCTGCAAACCCATGTGGCTGTCGCCCATTTCGCCGTCGAGTTCGGCCTTGGGGACCAGCGCCGCGACCGAGTCCACCACCAGCACGTCGATGGCGCCCGAGCGCACCAGCGCTTCGGTGATTTCCAGCGCCTGCTCGCCGTAATCCGGCTGCGAAACCAGCAGGTTATCGACGTCCACCCCGAGCTTGCGGGCGTAGGCGGGATCGAGCGCGTGCTCGGCGTCAACGAAGGCGGCCATGCCTCCCATCTTCTGCGCTTCGGCAATCACCTGCAGCGTGATGGTGGTCTTGCCGCTCGACTCAGGCCCGAAGACCTCGATGACGCGCCCGCGCGGGAATCCGCCCACGCCGAGGGCCGCGTCGAACGAAAGCGCGCCGGTCGGAATCACCGCGATCGGGACAATCGCCTCCTTGTTGCCCAGCCGCATGATTGAGCCCTTGCCGAACTGCTTTTCGATCTGCGACATCGCCAGATCAAGCGCGCGCCCGCGTTCTACCTTATCGTCCGCCATGAAAATCGTCTCCTGTAAGTTGCTGGATGGGTGCCATTACGCCGCCCCATTATGCCGCTCCAGCGCGCGTGTCAAACATCGGTCCGCAAAAATTCCGGATTTCGTAACAGAATTCTAACCGCCCGCGCGATTATACAACGGAGCCGCCCGATAGCGAAGAAAAAGCGAAGCAGGGCAGGTGAGTCAGTGAGCCAGTGAATCAGTGAGTCATTGAGAACTTGATTCAGCGCGCCACGGGCTGTTACTCGGGCTGTTGAAAGTGTGCCTTTCTTGGGTAGGGCACGACTTCAGTCGTGCCGAAAGTGCTTGCGAATCAACGCGGCTTCAGCCGCTGCGGTGAGCACCTTTCCAGCAGCCCTGCCCCCCTACCCTAGCGTAAAAGCGTAAGTCACTGAATCTAAGCGAGTTACGATTTCAGCCTCAAGCCAGCCTAACGTAGGTATTGCAAACACAAGACTTATCTCTTTCAGGTTACCGAGGTAATCAACGCGCGGTCATTTCAAAGAACGATGCGGAGGAGATGCGATCCGCCGGGTCGATGCGGCCCAACGTTGAGGATAACGGAGGTTCGCGGAAATCCGACAATCGGCTCGGAAAATTTCTAGAAACGGAACAAGGCGTAGCGCCGGCGTCTCGTGGGCTGTTGGGACGGCATCTTGCCCTCCCGATCTTCACCGGAGAGTAGCAGCCGCCATTTGAAATTCGAAATTGTCTAAAAGGCTGCTGATTTCATTCTCAGCAAATGCTTGGCAATCGGAATAAAGCTTGGCCAAAAGGTCGGGCAAGTTCCGCAGTAACGGAGGAATGGCTCTCTCGAATTCGGGGAATTCAGCGCGAAAGGCGCGGATTTTCTGTAGATTTTCGGCCAAGTGTGAGTTTCGTTCTACATCACCTGTCCAAACTTCTTTCCAGTATCTACACGTGTTGCATGACGGCGTACAACGACTACCATTGTGCGACAGAAACGATTCCCAACCGAAGTTGCCGAGAACCAAGTTTTTAAGAGAATCGTCGCGGCGCTTTTCACTGTTGCACTTCTTGCAAGCAACTAGCACATTTCCTGGAACGTGCAAGCCAGCTCGATAACGGTTCATTCCGTCTAGATGCTCCACTACCGAGACCGTGCCTACCAAATCGCAGAGGCAATATGGACATCGGTTGCCAAACCGCAGACGAACCAGCTTCTCGTATTCCTCGCTATCGACCCTTATGCTCCAACTCTGGCAAATTCTGCGACTCAATTCGTGAAGGAACATGCTGATCAGCTTGTTCGCCACATCTGATTTAGCTCGTCTAGTTGCGACGCGTAGCTGGGAGGTGGGATCTTTCATTTGCGCCCACCAAGCAGCCAATCAACATCCACGCCCAGTACTTCCGCGATTGCCTTCAGCTCATAGTCAAGAACATGGCGATGATTGTTCTCGATCTTGGCGATCGCTGCTCGGTCAAGCAGAATTCCATGTGCAGCGAGCTTTCCTGAAAGCGCGTCTTGCGTCAACACTGGGTCAGAAGTGTTACGCGCTTCAGCCAGACGCCGTCCGATGATGTTCTTTCCTGTAGGTTTGCTCGGCACACGGAGAGAGTACCTGTTGCAAGTTCCGGAAGTGTTCTAAACTAGAACATTGCGAGGCGCACATGATGGTAGACAAGACCGATTTCGTTTGGACCGGCGAGCGGGATCGTCCTTTAGGCTTGTATCGGCCATGCCGATGCAACGTCTGTTCACGAAACAGAAAAGGTGTTGGTTATTTGTCGTTCTCTGATGCAAGCGGGCATGGTTTCACAGTCTGGATAACTGACGAGAAGGTCTTTCAGAGACTCAGACGAACCGTCTCACTGATCACGAAAGGCGCAATAGGGGCATGATATGAAACCCGTCGCGATTTACAGCCGAATACTGATTGCTATGCGTGGCAGTTCCTTCTCGTCACGAATCGCGAGGCAGCACTTTTAACGGCTGATCTGAATAAGGTCTCGGGTATTCAGACCATGCTTGTGACACTGGCGACTGCAATCGGCGCTTTTCCGCAGTTCATGAAGACTACGCAGATGCCAAACGAAGCAGTGGAAATCTTCGGGTGACGTTATGTCGGCAAGGACGCCAAGCAGCGCCCTCCCCCCACGCGACAGCTTGTTCCATTTCTAGAAATTTTCCGCCCCGCTTGTTAGCTTCTCGCCGAAAGCCACTATCCTTGATTCGTGATGGCCGCCGAAAGCGTGCGCGAGCTCGGGATACCAACCGCGGACGCGTGGAGCAGGCAGATCGACTTCGTAAGTACCACGAAATCAGCCACTTACAAGTTTACCAAAGTAGATCGAGGTAGTAAGTTGTGCTTTTTCAGCTACTTACAATTTTGCGAGGTGGGGGAGGGTACCCAAGGCACGACAGAGTACCCAACTCCCGCATAATCAGCGTTTTAGCAGGTCCACCGGCTGCCGTACGTCGGTGACGCGGAAGTACTTCGCCAGAGACGGATGCTTTTGCGCGACCGCCTCGTACATCTTGTAGGCGATGTTGCGGTAGGAGAAATGTCCTGCCGCAGTCGTGCGCAACTCGGTGATGTAGGCGACTTCGGCGAAGTCCATTTTGAACAGCGTGCGCTTGCGGTACGCCAGCGGCAAAAGATACTGCCATTGGTACTGTGATTGGTGCCCCACGTTCGCTAAGCTAACGTGGGTATTCTTCGAATTCTTGGAATTCCCCGCAGCCTCATCGAGGGCGGTGGCGATCTTGTGGGCAGCCTCGCCGATGCGCTGCATGGTCTGGCGGTAGCGGTCGGCCAGTCCGGCGGAGACGATGTCTTCGGGCGTGTCGAAGCCGTGGGCGAAGACGAAGTCCTGGTGCAACTGCACGCAGCGGCGGTGGCGGTGCAGGTCGCGGAATCCGCCGACGTCCATCAGGATGTCGAAGCGGAACTTCTGGCCGCAGCAGAAGGCGCGCAGCAGTTCGTCGTGTTTTCCGCGATGTTTCGTGCCGAGATCGACGATTTCTTCGCGCTGCTTCGCCGAAAGCGCTACGACTTTGCGCCGAATCTGCCGATACGAATACTGGCAGTGCTCGTAGAGCAGCGATGACGGAATCTCGATCTCGATGGATTCATCGTTCAGCAGATCGACTTCCGGCGCGTCCTCGACCGGCTCGTCCTTGAACAACTCGCGAGCGGCCTGCGCCAGCTCCTTGCGGGTCTCGATGATGTAAGGATTCGGGTCGGCGTACTTGACCAGCGTCGGCGCGACACGCACGTCTTTCAGCGTCAGCTCGGATAGCTGATCGGCGAGAGCGCGGTCCTGAATCTGCTCGATCACGGCGCGCAGTTTGGGCGCGTTGACGTTGTAGGCGGCGGTGAGCGCGGCCGCCTTCAGCTTGTGGCCGAGCGAGCGGACTTCGGCGTGCGGGTGCGAGAGCAGGCGCGCGATCTGGGTTTCAAGCGTGCGGGCATTGACGATCTGTCCGAGCGAGGTATTGGTCGCGAGCGGCAGCAGGTAGCGCGCGATGTCGAAGGCGCGGGCGTGCAGCGTGCGCTCGTAGGCTTCCTCGGCCATGCCGTCAGGCCGCGGGGTGCGCTCGCCGAGGTGACGGAACATCTCGTCGGAGAAGAAACGGTATTCGCCGAACAGGAAGTCGATGGCCGCGCAGTAGAGCTTCTTGACCACCGGCGCGTCGTCGAAATCCGGAACGTAGTAGTCGGGATGCGAGAAGTCCTGATAGCGCGTGGAGCGCTCCTGTCCGTCCCAGCGCTGCTCGTCTTCGAGAACGATGGCGGCCAGCAGCGACAATCGCTCGACCGCCATCGAGATGTGCGCGAGATCGGCGATGGAGCGGTGTCCGTACTGGAAGTAGAACGTGTTCAGGAACTTCTCGGCGCGCTGCTCGCTGATTTCGGCCAGCGTCTCTTTGAGCGAGAGCGCGGAGCGCGAGTATTTGGCCATGGCGTAGGCCTGGACCTCGGGCTCAACGCCAAAAACGGCGTACACCTGCGTGGAGTCGTTAGAAATTTCGGACATGCAAAGTACTGTAGTCGCGGTACGCAGGTGAGAGCAACGTGAAACTGCGGGAAAGGCAGGTTTCGAGAGAAGAACGTTTCGAAGAGCAAACGTTTCGAGAAAGAGGTTTCGAGATAAAACTAATTGACTACGGTGGTGTTACCACTTACTGCACAGGCTGCACCGTTCAATGTTGAATTGCAGCTACTGAGGCGTACTTTGTGATATTTTTGTAACTTACCAATGGTGTTAAGGACCTGCCACCCCAACGGCAGGCGACAGAGACAAATTGGAGTTCTTGAAAGCCTTGGAGTGAGAAAGCCACGGAATGTGCAAGAGTTATAGGCGGTTGGGATTCCTCATTTTTTTTGTGTGGATGAGCGTACCGGCCGTTTTTGGACAATTTGCCTTTGTCGATACAACGCCCGCGGACGCCGCGGATGGCGGCGCGCGAGACACAAGTGCGGTGGTGCGCAACCTGTCTCTGACGGCTGTGCTGCCGAGAATGTCTCCGGAACTGGCCTTGCAGGTCTATCAACAGCGGCAGCAGGAACAGAGCGCCAAGCTGGCCGCTTATTCCGACGACACTGTGATGGTGGCCGACCTGCCCGACACCAAGCAGAAGGGCGAGTACGAACTGCAACGCAGTTACGCGGCGCCGAACTCGCTGAAGTTTAAGCCGGTCCGTTATACGGGCGACGATTTCGTGAAGAACAACGTGCTGGTGCGGCTGCTGCAATCGGAAGTGGACCACACGGTGAAACAGGAGTCGCCAGAGACGGCGATTCTCGATTCGAATTACAAGTTCAGCCACAAATCAACCGAAATCATGGATGGGCGCACGGTGTACGTCTACAACGTGAAGCCGCACAAGAAGCGCATGGGGCTGTTCAAGGGAAAGATCTATATCGACGCATCGACCGGCAGCCTGCTCCGAGCCGAGGGCAGCATGGTCAAGTCGCCCTCGATCTTCGTGCGCAAAATGGAGTTCGTGCAGGACTACGCCGAGGTTGCCGGCTTCATGTTGCCCGCGCACATCCATTCGGTTGCGAAGGTGCGCATTATCGGGCGGACGGTGGTGGACATCTTCCACAAAGACTACCGGCCCAAGACGGCCGAAGCCGCAACCGCGGCGGCCATGGCACCCGCCAGCCCTCCTGCTGGCTCCAACTAAAACAGGGGCCAGGGATTAGGGTTTAGGGACTCGACTCACAGAGTTCCTGTACTAGCTCCCTAGCCCCTAATCCCTCCCTGGCCCCTTTGCTTTCTACTTCTCAGGCGCCGACGGTCTCGCCACGCCCAGCATGATCTGGAACAGCAATAACCAGCGTTTGAGGTTAGTGGTCATGAGGAAGTTCTCCTTGACGTGCTCGCGACCGTTGCGCCCCAGTTGCTGGGCGAAGTCGGGATGGGTCAGCAGATACCGCATCTGGTAGGCGCAGCCCTCGACGGAGTGGACGAGCACTCCGGTCAGTTTGTGAATGATCTGGGTGGGGATGCCACCGACGGCTCCCGCGATAACCGGCTTGCCCTTCCAAAGACCTTCGGTGACGGTCAGGCCAAAACCTTCCCTGAGCGACTTCTGCACCACAATCGTCGAGGCCTGCTGGAGAGCGTTGATTTCGAGCGCCGACCAGGGCGGAAGGTTGAGGATGATCACGTCGGAATCGTCGCCGGCCTCGTCCATGACTTCCTGGAGCACGACGGCTCCCTCGGGATCGTCGGAGGCGCCGCCACCGGCGAGAACGAGCTGGCAATCCACGTACTTTTTCGCCAACTTATAGGCCTGGACGACGCCAACCGGGTCCTTCAGGCGGTCGAAGCGCGAGATCTGCGTGACGATGGGACGCGTTCGATCGATGCCGAAGTCGTCGCAAACCTTGGCGACGTAGCTTTCCTCCAGCTCCTTGTTCTTTTCCGAGAGCGGGTCAATGCACGGATAGAAGAGATATTGCGGGACACTGAGCTGCCTCGAAAATGCCGGGGACGAGAAGATGGTGGCATCGTACTGCTCGATCAAAGGCCGCAGCAATCCCCAGACGTCAGGATGAGGATTGGATAGGTCGATGTGGCAGCGCCAGATCCACTTGCCTCGGTTGCCTTTAGAGCGAATGAGACCGGCGGGTTGCGGGTCGTGGATGACGAAAAGGTCTTCGGTAAACTCCATGCGCTGGCGGTTCTGCTCGTTGTACATCATGAAGACGTCGATGGCCTGCTTGTTGAGCACGAAGTCGCCGCCGTGAAGCGCGTTGTGAAATCCCTTGGTGACTTCGAAAAAATCGTTGCCGCCGGTAATGACGTCCCACTTGGTGATGACTTCTAGCTCATTGAGCAGCGGGATGAGGCGGTTGAGCATCTCGGCGACGCCACCGCCCATGGCGGTCGAGTTCACCATTTTGACCGTCTTGGTGCGAAGCTCACGGGCAAGGAAGCGCAACTCGTCGATCTGGGCGTGGCCGATTATGGGAGCATAGTCGTCCAGTTTGGGCGGGGGAGGCGGTTCGGGCGGGATCTCTGAAATGCGTGGCTTGCGGCGACGCTCGATCAGGGGAGCCTGGCTTTGTGTCTGTGCTTGATCGCCGCCTACGTCGTTTAAGATGCCCTGGTTGCCGGAAGTTACAGTGCCGCGGTCTTTCTCTTCCATGATGCCTCTCTCGGAATTGCGTGCGCGGATTGCGCCTGGCACGCGGAAAAATTCATGAGATTGCGCTCTCAATGACGCGAAGAATCTTGCGGCGCACGTCGTGGAGCGTGGATGTGTAGATGTCGATGCGATTCAGGCGGTCCGCCAGTTGCGGCAGATCCATTTCCTCTTCCAGCCACACCGAAAAATCGTTGGAATTCAGCTTCAGCCGCAAACGGGCCTCGATGAAGTGGTGATGAATGCCGTAGATGCTTACCTGTCGCATGCCTTCGGCGAACTCCTCGAGGTTGCGGGCAACAAATGGGGTGGGGATGACCACGGTGTCGGAAGCGCAAAAATAAAAGGGCTCCAACGCAGTGCGATCGCGGGCGCGGGGATTTCTTTCCAGGTACTGCTCGACCAGATCCACCAGCCGCTGGCGCAGGGCGCGAATCGAGGTGAACTCGCGAACGTCCACACCAGCCATGCGTTCGGCAAGCCCGACTTCGTTACATGCCGCGAAGGCCCAGTGCGCGAAGTCGTTGGAAAATCCTTCGCGGATGAAGTGATGCTCCTGCAGGGTTTGAAACGTGTGCTCAAAAATGGAGTCGTCGGGCACGCCCTTGAGCGCTTCAAGCAGTTCTCCCAGGTTATACGCCTGTTCGCGCCCGATCCGGAGCAGGTGGGCGGCGGAGTTGAAGTAGAAGGGTGCCCGGGCCCAACGCGTTCTGAGCGACGGTGGTTGTGCGGTTGCCATTCGATGGCGCCTCCATGCATCATCACCCTGACGCAGAGAACGTCTTTTTCCAGATCAGGGGAAGTTCTAGGACGTTGTTTTGATGCGCCGAGCCGTGTGGTTGGTTTCGAGTTCGCGAGCAGGGTCGAACAAAGGAGCGATCATTCACGGCGAAATCGCAAGTCACTGCCGGATTTGGCCTTTCCGCGGCCGCGCTCAAATCGGGCTGCTGCTCCGGATTTTCGTGGTAGCGACTGTTTTTTTGCGTAAGAATTGTCAGGCCCCCTAAAGGGCCAAGAGTTTTATGCCCCACGGAACCGATACATTACTGCTCGAGTTGTTTGCCATCTTCGTCTGGGCGAAGGTGTTTGGGGAGATCTTCGAGCAACTGTCGCTGCCGGCTGTGCTGGGCGAAATTCTGGCCGGCGTAATACTCGGGCCACATGCTACGAAGCTGGTCATTCCAACGGAGACCGTTTCCTCGATCGCCGAAATTGGCGCGATTTTTCTGCTGTTCACCGTCGGGCTCGAGACGCGTCCCAGCGACCTGATCCGCGTGGGACAAGACTCGCTGCGAGTGGCGATGGCCGGGGTGGCGCTGCCTTTCATTCTCGGCTTTGGCTACATGAAGCTGCGGGGCGAGGTAACGCACGAGGCAATCTTTGTCGCTGCGGCCATGGTGGCCACCAGCGTCGGGATCACCGCCCGCGTTTTGAGCGACCTGCACGTGCTCGGAACGCGGGTTGCCCGGATCATACTTGGCGCCGCCGTGTTCGACGACATTCTGGGAATGATCCTGCTGGCGATGGTGGGCGGCATCGTCACGACCGGCGGCATACGGTGGGTCCATATTGGGATTGTGTCGGCTGAGGCGATTGGCTTCGCCGTGTTCATGATCTACTACGGCCCGAAACTAGTGAGGCGCATTAGGCCCGGAGTCGAGCGACTCACCACCCAGGACGCGCCGTTGATCCTGGCACTGGCCATCTGCCTCGGACTCTCCGTGGCCGCCAGCAAGATCGGCATGGCCGCAATCATCGGAGCGTTTTTCGCCGGACTGATTTTTGCCGATCACTCGCCGGAGTGGAACTTGCAACCGCGGGCGCACGGCATCAACGAGTTCCTGGCGCCGTTCTTCTTTTTCGTTATGGGCGCGCGGCTCGATATCCACGTCTTTACCCACGGAGGCGTCTTGGTTTCAGCGACCATCATAACGCTGCTGGCGATCTTCTCGAAGATCGTGGGCTGCGGCCTGCCAGTGCTTCATGAGGGCTGGCCGACGTTCCTCAGGGTAGGCGTGGGAATGACCCCACGGGGCGAGGTCGCGCTGATCGTTGCCCTGATCGGGTTGCAGATGAACATGATTTCCGAATCGGCCTACGCCATCGTGATCTTCATGGCGGCCGTGACAACCATCATCGCGCCACCCTTGATGCGAGTCCTGTTCCGCGGCATAGGCGAAGAGCACGAAGGAATAGCCCCCAAAAAGGATCGAAGAGCCGGTGACCGGAACAAAAACGGAGTTCGAGAAGAAGCAAGTTTCGAGATAAAGCAGGTTTCAGAGGAATGAGTTTCGAGTTTCGAGTTTCGGGTTTCCAGTGACTCGAAACTCGAAACTCACAACGTTCCTTTATAATCCTCCTTACCTACTCAGGAGGCCTCAATGGCGGATCTGCAGGGCCGTGTCGCGCTTGTGACCGGCGCATCGCAAGGGATTGGGCGCGCGTGCGCTATCGAATTGGCAAAGGCGGGAGCGGCGGTCGCGCTCTGCGCCCGCAATGAAGAGAAACTTGCGGCGGTCGCCGCCGAGATCACGAGCGCCGGAGGAAGCGCCGCCGCGTTCAAACTCGACGTCGCCAGCGACGACGAGATCAAGGCCGTCGCCAAGGCCGCCGTCCAGCAGTTCGGCAAAGTCGATATCCTGGTGAACAACGCCGGCATCACCCGCGACCAGTTGGTCATGCGCATGAAGCGCCCCGATTGGGACGCCGTGCTGCACACCAACCTGACCGCCCCTTACCTGCTCGTGCAGGGCGTCATCGGTTCCATGCTGAAGCAGCGCTGGGGACGCATCATCAACATCAGCAGCATCTTCGGCCAGATGGGCCAGGTCGGACAGGCCAACTACTCGGCCAGCAAAGCCGGCCTGATCGGACTCACGATGTCGCTGGCGCGCGAGTTCGCCTCCCGCAACATCACCGCGAACGCCGTAGCCCCCGGATACATCGAGACCGCCATGACCGCCGACCTCTCGCCGGAACTCAAAGACGCAGTTGCCAAGATGATCCCGCTGGGACATCCGGGCTGCGACAGCGACGTAGCTCACGCAGTAAAGTTCCTCGCCTCCGACGACGCCAGCTACATCACCGGCCACGTGCTCAACGTCAACGGCGGAATGTTGATGGGGTAGAAGATTAGTTTCAAGTTTCAAGTTTCGAGTTTCGAGAAAGCCGCAGCGTGTGGGGACGGAGTTGTGCCCCCTTTCTCTTAATCTCTGCCGACGAGGATTTCGACGCTACCGGTCACCTGTCGCGATTGGTCCTCGACGAGGTCGGCATCCCGCGAGAGGCGGATGTCTACCTCTGCGGGCCAACTCGCTTTATGGCAGATATGAAGGAGACGCTCGCAACCTTGGGCATTTCTTCTGCACGGCGTTCCCAGTTCTTGACGATGATCGTCGCCGTCACGAGGCCCTCTCCGCAAAGCGAGGGCGGCCGCCGAGTACGAAGGTTTCCATAGCGTTCGCGAACCCTTCCTCCTCATTCGAGCTAGTCACGAACTGGGCCTGGCGTTGCACCTCTGCACTGGCGTTCCCCATAGCAATGCTGAGCCCGCTCTTCTGGAACATGAGTACATCATTCGGCATGTCGCCAATCGTGGCGATCTGCGCTGGCGGGATGGACAGCACCTCTGACAACACGGTGACCACATGCCCCTTGTTGGCGTCGGGATGGGTCACGTCAAGATAGTATGGCTGCGAACGCGCTGCCGAGGCCTGATGGCCACAGTCGCGCTGCACGTCGGCTTCGCATCGAGCCACCGCGGCATAGTCATCCCCAACGCCGACAATCTTGGCCACTCGATCCAGGTGCGAATTGAAGTCGGAAACAACCTTGGGAGGGAACTTTACGGTCCATTGTTCGCGGGCAACATGCGGAGCATTGGCGTCGCGCACCAGCCAGTCACGGTCGCTGTAGACCCAGACATCGAGCCCGTGCTGCATGATAGTCGCGATAACCTTGCCCGCGATGTCTGCCGGCAAGAAACTCTGTGCCATTACCGACAGGTCGGGGTGAACAAAGACGCCGCCGTTGAACGCTGCAATGGGTTCGGTCAGGCCGAGAGGATCGATCAACATTTTCATGCCGAGCGGCGGACGGCCACTGGTGATGCTGAAGGCGATCCCCGCCTCTCGAAGCTGCTTGACGGCCTCAATGGAGCGGGCGGTCAGTACCTTGTCCTGGGTGACCAATGTGCCGTCAACGTCTGCGATCACCAGGCGAATGTTACTTGTCACAAGCACCTCACTTCACTTTCTGCGACTCACGGCGAACCCGGGACTACTGCTCCTCGTACGACCAGAGCAGGCCGCCATCCACAAACAATGTGGTACCGGTGATGTAATCGGCATCGCGAGAGGCCAGAAATGCAGCTACCCCGGACACGTCTTCCGGCGCGCGCCCTGCTTTCGATTGTCGCGAACTTCGCGTTACGAACTCGCCTCCGGTTATATCTGGAACATGTGACGCGAAATGCGATATGCGAGGCTGCAAAAATTCGATATGCCCAACCGACGGCCCAACGGTGGACCTCAACGAGAGTCGCTGTGAAGTGTTGACTGCCCAGGGGGAACTCCATGTCGAGCAACGGCTACGGCGCGAAGTCATCGATTCTTTCGATGTTACGGACAAACATTACAACACTAGAAACATCAGCAGGATTATCAACGGCGTCCTATCGCTGGGCGTGTAGGGGATACGGAGGCGGCAATGGTACGGTCATTCTTGCTTGGGGCGGGCGTCGGCATCGCACTGGGTGTGGTGGCGGCATCCCTGGTTTCCGAAAAGAACCTTGCAGATAGCCCCCTCACCGGCGGTCAAAAGCGCAAATTGCGCATCCTCATTCTGGGAGGGGGCTTTGCGGGCTACTACGCTCTGCGTGGATTGCAAAAGCGACTGGGCCGCAATCGTGAGTGTGAGATCACGTTGATCAACCGTGAGAACTACATGCTGTTTACCTCACTGCTGCATGAGGTAGCCGCCAGCGACCTTGATGCTTCCGACATCGTAAACCCGCTTCACAGGCTTGCACGTCACGCCAGTTTCTTTTCCGGCGAGGCGCAAGAGATTGACCTCGAACACAAGACCGTGCTGGTTACTGGCAGCGATGGGGAAACGCGCACGTTTGAATACGACTACCTGGTGGTCGGCCTCGGCTCAGTGTCGAATTTCTACGATCTGCCTGGGATTGAAGACAATTCGATTACTATGAAGTGTCTTGAAGACGCCGTTTTCCTGCGCAACCACATGGTCGATCAGCTGGAGATTGCCAACTTCGAAAGGGGACAGGGCAATCTGGCGGCGCTCACCTTTGTGGTTTGCGGAGGCGGATTCTCCGGAGTTGAAACCATCGGAGCGATGTCCGACTTTCTCCGCGATGCGACCGAGTTCTACTCCAACCTCCGCCGGCACATGATCAAGCTGTTCCTGGTCCATGCTGGGCCGCAGTTGTTGCCAGAGCTTGGCGGGAAGCTGGGCACATACGCCGCCCAGAAACTGCGCGAGCATGGGATCGAGGTCATCCTGAATACTCCGGTGAAGGCCTTCGAGAATGGCGCGGTGCAGATCGGTGCGGGCGAAGCCCTTCGCAGCATTGCCACCTCGACCGTTGTGTGGACTGCGGGCGTAAAGCCGCCCAGTGCCGTGCAAAACCTCTCGGCAAAGAAGGTAAAGGGCCATTTGCTCACGCTAGCGACACTCCAACTGCCAGACTGGCCCGGCGTTTATGCGGTGGGCGATTGTGCGGCTATTCCTGACCCTTATCATCCCGGTAAGTTCTATGGCCCCACGGCACAGAATGCGCTTCGCCAAGGCGAACTCGTAGCGGAGAACATCGTTGCAGCAATTCTCGGTCGCAAGCAAAGGCAGTTCCGGTACCGCGAAATGGGGCAACTCGCCGCGATCGGACAGCGGCGAGGCATCGCAAATATTCTCGGATTTCGGTTCTCCGGATTTCCTGCCTGGTGGCTCTGGCGGACGGTGTACCTGTACAAGCTTCCCGGCCTGCAAAAAAAAATGCGAGTCGCTATCGATTGGACGCTTGACGCCATCTTCGGCAAGGATTTAGTGCAGCTCCGTACGTCTCGCTTAGCCAATTTGCATCGTCGCCTTGCACCAATGCGACGGACTACGGAACATCGAACGACCGAGCCAGCCGCATGATCGCAAGATCAAACACCCCACGTTCCGGGTTATTCAAGACTTTCCTTGTAGCGCAGGATCGTCTGAATTACAGTCTCGTCCCCCACGGACGTGTTGAGCATGGCATGGTAGATCGATCGGTTTGGCCATTGCAAGTGGAAATACTTTTCAATAAAGGCGGCCCGATCGTGATCGACGGTATCTACCGCATCTGCCGCATCCTGGTCACTCATTCCCTCGGCCCTCAAGCGGCGCACCTTCGCCTCCCTCGGGGCGTACAGGAAAACCCGCAACGTGTCGTCTCGATCGCGTAAGAAGTGCTGGGACCCTCTGCCGACAATGACGCAGTTTCCTTCGGACGCCGCTTTCTGGACTACCTCTTGCGTAATCCTCAAGATGCTGTCGGCATCCAGCAGTTTGAGCCGGTGGACATTCAGGCTGCCTTCGAAGCTCCCTCGCAGGATCGATTTGAAGAGCCGGTAATAAAGCGGGTCAACCCGCTCTTCTCGAAACTCGACCTCTTGCTGCTTGCAGTGAGCCAGCCGTGCAATCTCGCAGGTCAGCAACTCGTCCCATAGCTTCCAGCCCAGGCGATCGGCAATCTTTCGAGCAATCTCCCCGCCGCCGCAGCCATACTCGCGCTCGATTGTGATGATGTTGATCATTTGTTCTCCACTACATTCCCTACAGTTCGATCAACCGACTGCCGCAGCACCTCCTGCCCCCGGGACATTTTTCTTGAGGGCAAACGACAGCAGGAACATGATCCCGGCGCCGACGGCGAGAACCCAGAACGTATCGATGTAAGCCAAGGTCGCAGCCTGCGCCTGCACAGTTTGATAAATGCTGGCATAAGCTCGCCTCTGCGCATCAGGGGAACTCAATCCCGAGTGAACCAGGAGTTGGGCAAGGCCATTTATCGCGTTCTGAGAATTTGGATTGCCCGGCGTCGTGTGGCTGACCAATATCGACTGATGGTATTGCGAACGACGCGCAATCAGCGTCGTCACCATCGACGTGCCAACGCTGCTCCCCATGTTGCGCATGAAATTGACCATGCCCGCGACAGCATTGCTCTTCTCAGTGGGCATGCCAACGTAAGCCGCCAGCGTGATCGGCACGAAGAGGAAACCCAGGCCGACAACCTGGGCGATGCGCAACCACGTGGCCGCGCTGAAGCTGATCAGTAAATCGATGCGTCGCGTGGAGTAGTACATCGCGACCGCTAAACATAGCCAGCCAAAGGCGATGATGTAGCGCACCTGAAATCTGGTTGTGAGCAGGCCGACGATGGGCATGGCGAGTAGGATGACAAACCCGCCTCCGGAAAGAACGAATCCCGCCAACTCGGCGGTATATCCCAGCAAGGTCTGAAGAAACTGCGGCATCAGCACAAGACTGCTAAACAGCAGGATTCCCAGGGTGAACATCATCAGGTTCGCGCCCAGGTAATTGAAATTCTTGAACAGGCGAACGTCAATGACCGGCTCTTTGTGGAACCACTCCCAAAAAACCAATGACACGAGGCAAACTGCCGACACAATCACCAGAGTCACAATGAAATGCGAACCGAACCAGTCATCCTCCTGTCCTTTATCCAGCAGGACCTGTAACGCGCCGACGCCAAGTGCCAGTAGGGCGATCCCGATATAGTCAAGTTTCACGCCAGCGGCCTTGAGGCGGCTCAAATAAGGCGGATCTTCGACGAGACGCAATACCAGAGCCAACGTGAGCAGGCCGACGGGCAGATTGATAAAAAAGATCCAGCGCCAGGAATAGTTGAAGGTGATCCACCCGCCCAATGTCGGCCCGATGGTCGGCGCCAGGATAGCGGTAACGCCATACAAGGCGAAGGCCAAGCCGCGTTTTTCGGGAGGAAAGACGTCTGCCAGGATTGCTTGAGCCATCGGCTGGAGCCCTCCGCCCCCGGCGCCCTGCATAACCCGGAACAACAGCAGGAAGCCCAGGCTGGGCGCGATCCCGCAGAGGAGCGAACTCGCAGTGAAGATAACGAGACACGTCATGAAAAATCGCTTCCGTCCAAACGTGACCGCGAACCAGCCACTGATGGGAAGGACAATCGCATTGGAGACCAAGTACGAAGTAAGCACCCAGGTACTCTCATCGTTGCTTGCGCCCAGACTGCCTGCCATGTATGGCAACGCGACGTTGGCGATGCTGGTGTCGAGTACCTCCATGAACGCCGCCATGGCCACAACCACCCCAATCAGCCACGGATTGTATTTAGGCTGCCATGGGGCCTCTTCCACCGGAGGAATCTGAGTGCCATCACTCATCGGAAGTGTACCTTTGGTTCGACGCTCATGCCCGGCCGCAGTTGGCGGTCGCGGTTCTCTCCCTGATCGAGAATGATCTTCACCGGAAGCCGCTGGACGATCTTTACGTAGTTGCCCGTAGCATTTTCGGGTGGAAGCACGCTGAAGAGCGGGCCTGTCGCCCCGGCGACACTGTCGACGTGCCCTTTGTAAACGCGGCCGTTCGCATCCACTTTTATATCCGCTCGCTGGCCGGGCCGCATGTTTTTGAGCTGCGTCTCCTTGAAATTGGCGGTGACATAGACTTCATCGAGCGGCACCACGTCCAACAACTGCTGACCGGGTTGAACATTCATGCCAACTACGACAGTCTTGTTCACCTCGCCGCTGACCGGCGCAATTATCTTTGTGTATTGCAGGTTCAGTTCAGCCTGATCGAGTGCGGCGCGTTTTTGTTGGACGTCGGCGGCGGCTGACAGAGCACGGGCGCGAGTAGATGCCACCTGCTGGGGTCCGGTCTGCGCGGCCCGGTGATTTGCTTCGGCTTGTGCGAACTTGGCCTTGGCCTGCCGGACGGCCTGCACAGCGGCAGCTTCATTGGCGTGGGCCGCTGCCACGGTAGCCGTGCTGGCCCTGGCGGCCGCCAGGGCAGTGTCGTAGATCTGGGCTGAAACTTCGCGCTTATCCACTAGCAGCTTGTATCGTTTGGCGTCGTCCTGCGCGCGAACGTCGTTGGCTTCGGCTTGCTCGACCTGGTCCTGTGCAGCGGCGAGCTGCTTTTCGGCGGCCCCGATCCCGGCTTGGGCATTTTCTATGTCAGATGAGGTGAAGCTCAACTGGCTCGTGGTGCTCACGGACGTAATAGGAACGGTAACGTTGAGCGACCTCGCGGTTGCTTCCGCGCTCGCCAGATTGGCTCGCGCCTGATCCACGGCAACCTGGTAGTCTCGCGGGTCGATCTCGACCAGCACCGTCCCTTGTTCGACGTACTGGTTGTCGTTCACGTTGACCTTGGTAACGTACCCCGAAATTCGCGCACTGACCGGGTAAAGATGGACGTCCACCTGCGCATCATCAGTCGATTCATAGCTGCTGAAATAGAGCCAGAGCAATATCCCGGCAGCTATCAGAACCAGAATTGCTCCGATGATCAACCAGCGGCGCCCCGCCTTCGACCGCCGATGCGAAATCAGTACCCGAAAGCGTTCGCGCCGGGTCTTCGGGGGTGTACTCGCGGGAGCCTCTTCAGTCTTGCCAACCACAGGATCCGGAGTTGTGTCTGGTGATGCCATGACTACTTCCCTTTGAGGTACTCTTGGACGCCGGCTTCCGCATTTCCAATCGCCCGGCCCAGCTCAACCTTGGATACGTTGTAAGAGTACAAACTGGATATCAACGATTCATTCGCGCTGGCGACCGATTGCTGCGCCTGCACGACTTCGATGTTGTCGGTGACACCAGCGGCGAAACGGTCTCGTGCCTGGACTAGCGTCTGGTTGGCGAGATCGACTGAGCTTCGAGCGACTTCGACCTGATCCGCGGCAGATTGCAAATCCAGTAAAGCGTTCCGTACATCCTGGTCGATCTGAGCGCGCAAGTTGTCGAGCAAATCGCGGCTCTGCCTGAGCGCCGATTCTGCCTGCAGAACGTCGCCATGGACCCGATTTCCCTGGAAAACAGGGATGTTCAGCGCCGCAGTTGCGTCCAAGGTGCCATGAGAGTTGCCTGGGTTTATCCCGGTATCGCCGTAGTCAACGGCGGTGGAAACGGAGGGATAGTACCCGGCACCAGCCGCCTTGCGCGCCAACTCGGCAGAGCGAACCTGTGCGAGCGCGCTCTGGTAGTCAGCGCGTGACGCGTAGGCGCGGCTGAGGGCTTCGTCGAGATTGGTCTTGGGCGGAGGTTCGTAGATAGCAGTGTTCGTCAGCGTAAATTCCTGACCCGTTGGCAGACCGATTACGCGTCCCAGGACAATTTTCTGTTTGGCGAATTCATTCCGCGCTGCAATGAGCTGCTGCTCGCGCGTTTGCAGTTCCACCTGAGCCCGCAATGCGTCGATCGCGGCGGTTGTCCCGGCTTTCAGTTGGTCTGACGCCTGCTGGTAAAGCGCCTTCGCCGTATCCCGCTGCGCGATAGAGGTATCCACCCGCGCGGAATCTGCGATCGTCTGCAAGTACGCTGACGCGACCGCAAACACCACCAACTCACGCGCGTCCTTGTAAGAGTATTGGGCTGAACGAATCTGCTGCGAGTCAGAACGCGTTTGTTGGATTAATTGCCAGTTGAATACGTTTTGCGTGAAATACCCGCGGGTGTCGAAAACCCCGAACGGCCCCACGATAGGAGAAATGTTGACCCCGAGCTTCCGGAGGCCTGAAAGGTCAATTCCGACCGTTTGCAGGTTGATTTGTCGGGCACTGAAACTGGTGGACGTCGTGACATTGGGAAGCAGTTCGCTCAGTGACTTCCACCATTGACCGCGCGCCGACGGAATCCCCTCGCCGGTCAGAAGCAAACCCAGATTCTGCTTCAGCCCTCGATTGATCGCGTCTTTCAGGGACAACGGGAGTGCGTTCGGCGTCGCCTTTCCGGTCGGCACGCTGCCCGCAAACGTATTTTGCGGCTGCAAGCCCTCGGATCCCTGGTTGGTGGTGATGCCATACTGCGTTGCGCGACTGGTCGCCTGCCCCCAAGATACAGCGGCCCCGTAGACCAGCATCATGCTTAAGGCCAAGCGAGCCGGTATGGAACTAAGCATCGCTAGCCCCTCCTTGCCGGGCTTCCTGCGACTGGCCACAGCGGAGAACCGAGACTAAGGTTGTACCAAGCTCAGGTGTTGCCGTTTCAGATGCGGCGTTCGAAAGGAAAGCTGGGTGGCTTTTACTTTGGCGTCGTGTTTTCTCCAGAACCGCGGCAGCTCACTAATTCGATTTCGTTCCGAGCACCAGCTCCTCTTGTCCTACACCTGCGCTAGACTAGACCACCATCGACAAACAATTCCGTTCCGGGTGATGCAGCTGCTTTCGCCCAGAGTGATGGCGGGTTGCCGGTTTGTGCGGACCGCCAAAGCTAGAGATGTCAACCCCTGCCCGCTGCCATTTTCTGCCTAACTCATTGAATACAAAAGAAAAATAAACCTTGCCGCCCTGTCGGGTTTACCCCCGCCAATCTGCCATACTTGTATTGTGAGTGCGGGTGAGGGGGCGGGAATAACTCCTTCATTATCAATATCGACCTACTAACTCCAGCTAAATCATATACTTAGGTTAGACGGCAGCAATATCGATGCGACAAGTATCCTGTTTTCAATAATTTGCGGAATTACAAGGTAGGAGGGGGAGGGCCGATTGCAGCCGGGGCCAGCAATCGCTGTCGTGGCTCCGACGAAAACATATTTTCGATGTCGAGTAGGTAGATCGAGGTAGTAACTCGCTTATAATCAATTGCTTACATAATAAGCAGGGTGTATCGATGTCTCAAGTGCTTATGTTTCAGTGACTTGCGATTTTTCCACAAGGAGGGGGGTCCAAGCCTTACGATTTTCGGTCAAAAAAAGGCCCCGGCAAGTTCGCCAGGGCCTCTTCACCAGTGGGCTTACAAACTGTACGCTGTACGCTGTACGCTGATCGCTGATCGCTTCCTCAGTACGCGAATCCGTCCGGTTGAGACACCGCGCCGACGCGCACATGCTTCCGAATATAGTCCGCTCCGGCTTCGAGCGCCCGTTTGTCCATCTCAAGAATCTTCGGATTCTTGACCATGGTCCCGAGTACACTGACCGCGGTCTCCATCGGCAGCGCACCAGATTCCTCAAGCAGCGCGCCAAGCATCACGATGTTCGCGACCTTGGGTGACCCGATCAGGTCCGCTATCTCCGCCGCCGGAATGCAGATCACGCGTGCCTGCGGCGCCGAGAATCCCTCGGGGACGGTGTCGCGGTTATAGAGAACCGCGCCTCCCGCCTTGACCTCGGGCGCAAACTTGCGGATCGAGATTTCGTTCATCGCGATCACCACGTCCGGATGTGCGACGAAGGGCGAGCCGATACGCTCGTGTTCGAGGCAGATGTGGCAATGCGCCGAACCGCTGCGCATTTCCGGCCCATACGACGGCAGCCAACTCACTTCCATGTGTTCGCGCATGCCCATTTCGGCCATGATTTGCCCGAGCAGCAGCACGCCCTGTCCACCGAAGCCGGCGATTTTCGCGCTGATCGGCCTGGTCTGATGCCGGGCGGCTTGGCGGTCGGTCTCGCTGACCGTCTCGGCGTCCTTCTTGATGCCGAGCGTGTCGGCGACGGAACGCCGCGGAGCCTTCGTGACTTCGGGCAACTCGCTCTTCTTTTCCTTGTAAACGCCGAGCGGGAAGACCGGAATCATTTTCTCCGTAATCCACTCGCGCGCCTTCACTGGATCTTTTTTCCAGATCGTCGGGCACGGCGAAAGGATCTCGACCAGCGTAAATCCGGCCTGCTGCTTTTGCAACTCCAGCGCCTTACGCACGGCCTTGCGCGCCTTGATGATGTTCTTGTTGTCCGACAGCGCGACCCGCTCGATGTAAACCGGAGCTTCCAATTGCGCCAGCATTTCGCTGACGTGCAGCGGGAATCCTTCGTTGCCGGGATTGCGACCCCAGGGCGTCGTCGTGCTGGTCTGCCCTACCAGCGTGGTCGGGGCAAGCTGCCCGCCGGTCATGCCGTAGATAGCGTTGTTTACAAAGAACACCGCGATTTTTTCGCCGCGGTTAGCCGCGTGGATAATCTCGGCCGTTCCGATCGCGGCTAGATCTCCGTCACCCTGGTAGGAGATGACGACTTTGCCGGGATGCGCGCGCTTCACGCCTGTCGCAACCGCCGGTGCGCGTCCGTGGGCCGACTGGATGTTGCTCATCTCGAAGTAATAGTAGCCAAACACCGAGCAACCAACCGGCGTGACAAGAATGGTGTCGTTCTGCAAGCCGAGTTCGTCGATGGCCTCGGCGATCAGTTTGTGCGCAATGCCGTGGCCGCACCCAGGGCAGTAGTGCGTCTGGTGCTGGAGGTCAGCCTTGCGTTCGAACTTGTCGTAAAAGCATTTTGGCCTGGAATGTATGACTTCGTATTCGATCACGGTCTTCCCCCTTACACCATCGCAACCATGCGGTTGAGCAACTGAGCGTGGACCTCGGCAACGGACGGCACCACGCCGCCACAGCGGCCATAGAATTCCACCGGCACCTTGCCGTTGATCGCAAGGCGCACGTCCTCGACCATCTGCCCCGTGCTCATCTCTACCACCAGCACCGACTTCACTTTCGAGGCGGCTTCCGCCAGCGCCTTGGACGGATACGGCCACAGCGTGACAGGGCGGAACAGTCCGACTTTCATACCTTGGGCACGCGCCTCGTCAACCGCCGAGCGCAACACGCGCGAGACGACTCCGTAGCCCACCAGCAGGATCTCCGCGTCGTCGGCCATATACGTCTCGTGGCGAACCTCGGCTTCCTCGCAGCGCTTGTACTTGGCGTCGAGTTTCAGGACGTGCTGCTCCATCTCCTCGGGCACCAGGTAAATCGAACAGATGAGATTGTCGCGCGTTTCCTTGTCGCCCTTCACGGCCCACGGCTTGTCGGGGGCCGTGAGTTCAACGTCCTCGATCTCGAGCGGTTCCATCATCTGGCCCAGCGAGCCGTCGGCCAGCACCACTGCCGGATTGCGATACTTGTCCGCGAGTTCGAACGCCAGCTTGGTCAGGTCGCACATCTCCTGCACCGACGCCGGAGCCAGCACGATGTTGCGATAACACCCGTGGCCTCCACCCTTCACCACTTGAAAATAATCTCCCTGCTCGGGCGCGATGTTGCCGAGGCCCGGGCCGGCCCTCATGATGTCCGCAACGACCACCGGCAACTCGGCACAGGCTATATACGAAATACCTTCCTGCATCAGGCTCATGCCCGGACCCGACGAACCCGTCATGGTTCGCTCACCGGCGCCTGCCGCTCCGTAGCACATGTTGATCGCGGCAACTTCGCTCTCGGCTTGCACGAACGTGGCGCCGATTTGGGGCAGATAGAGCGCGGCATATTCCGCAATCTCACTGGCCGGGGTGATCGGGTATCCGTAATAGGAGCGGCATCCAGCCAGCACCGCGCCCTTCACGATGGCGACGTTGCCCTTACACAATTGCCGCATGCGCTTCCTCCTTGGCCGCTACCGTGGCGGCTTTCTGGGCGATTGCGCGATAAACCGTAATGGCGCCCGGTTCAGGGCAACAATAGAAGCAGATGCCGCAACCGGTGCATCCCTCGCCCTTGTAGTGTGCCGGATGCACGCCGTAGTGATTCAACGCGTGTTCCAACTCGAGCGCCTTGGGCGGGCAGGATTCGACGCACAGCCCGCAACCTTTGCATTCGTCCGTGTTGACCTTGATGCTACCCCTTGATGGACCCGCCATTTTTTACCTCGCACTCGCGGCAAGCGCCTGTTCCGCGGCTCTTGAATCAGGTCGCGCCGGCAGCCACTTGTTGCGTTCGCAATATTCGTAAAGCTGGTTGCGGAATTTAGGATGAGCGATCTGAATCAGGGCCTCTGCGCGCTGCCGGATGTTGCGCCCGTGCAGGTACGCGATCCCGAATTCAGTGATCACATAATGAACATGGGCCCGGGACGTCACCACGCCCGCGCCCGGTTGCAAAATCGGAACAATACGCGAAATCTTATCGTTCTTGGCCGTCGAGGGCAGGGCGATGATGGCCTTGCCGCCCTTCGAGCGCGAGGCGCCATAAACGAAATCCACCTGACCGCCGAACCCGCTCAGGAAATTCGTGCCCACCGAATCGGCGCAAACCTGGCCCGTGATGTCGATCTCCACCGCCGAATTGATCGCAACCATGTTGTCGTTGCGCGCGATGTTGAACGGATCGTTGATGTACGCGCTCGGCTGGAACTCGAACAACGGATTGTTGTCCACGAAATTGTAGAGCTTGCGCGTGCCCAGCACGAATCCAAGAAGGATCTTGTTCGGGTGAAAAGTCTTTCTGCGTCCGTTGATCACTCCGGCTTCGATCAGCGGAATTGCGCCGTCGCCCAATGTCTCCGTGTGGATGCCGAGGTCCTTGCGGTCCATCAAGTGCGGCAGGATCGCGTCCGGGATGCCCCCGATGCCCGTCTGCAATGTGCAGCCGTCGTCGATAAGGCCGGCCGCATGCTTCGCGATCGCGCGGAACGCATCGGTCGTTTCGCTCTTGTGCGCCTCCACCAGTGGCACCGACGTTTCCACGAACGCGTCGATCTCATTCACATGGATAAAGCTGTTGCCGTAGGTCCGTGGCATCTGGTCGTTGACTTGCGCCACCACCCAGCGCGCGCACTTCGCCGCCGTCAGCGTTGTCTCCACCGCCACGCCGAGGGAGCAGAAACCATGCGCGTCCGGCGTAGAAACCTGGATCAACGCCACGTCGATCGGCATTTGCCCGCTTGTGAAGAGCTCTTCAACCTCGCTCAGGTGGATCGGGACACAATCGGCGCGCCCGCTATTGACCGCCTCGCGAATTCCAGGGCCCATGAACAACGCGTTATGGCGAAAACTCCTGGCAAACTCGGGTTCTGTGTAGCAGGCGTTCCCCGCAGTCAGCAGATGGCAAACCTCCACGTCGCGCACGAACGGCGCGCGCTCGGTCATCGCGTCCACCAGCACTTGCGGATAGGCGCTGTTCGCGTGAATCCAGACCCGCATCCCCGACTCGATGCACCGGACCGCATCGCTCGCGGTCGTTACCTTGCGCTTGTAGTCCTCATCCCAGGGCATTCGCTAGAGTTCTTTCCACCCACGCCGACTGTTCAATTGGCCGCAAAAAATGAATTACTTCGATGCCCCACGTTCCCCCTGAGCCGCAACGCGGCGAAGGGTAACGTGGGTCATCCCGCCGACTTGGCTGCCAGGGGCGCATGGGAACCCTCGTAGCCAACTGCCGCATAATAGTTTGCTCGATCGAAAAACTGCTCCAGCAACTGCAACACTTCCAGCTCTCCAAAAACTTCCACCGACTTCTTGGCTTCCAATTCGGCTGCAAGAAACTCAAGAAGATACTGTTTTGCAACACTTATAGCCCAGATAAGCTGGCTCAGCGGCACACCCTGCGCCGCGCGGCGTCGGCCTATTTCGACATACCTGCGCTCGATATCACTCTCCGTTTTACCGAGCAACCACTCCCCCAGGCTGTGATAAATCTCATAGACACGCTCCCTGAATTCCTCGGCTGGAACCGCACCGAAACTGCCGGTCTTTGGACTCTGCTGGAGTTTCTCCAGCGCCCCCGCTGCCAGTTCGTCTGAGTGGGTTTCGATCAACTTCACGAGACGGTATGCGAGCAACATGGCTTTGTACCTCGGTTGCACCCTCAGGCTGGGCCTTCCTGCAAGTTGGGACCTAATCCCCGCAGGCAAAGCAGACCCACACTGCCAGCCTCGCGAGGAATTCCCCAAACCATACAGTGTGTAATGCCGGCAGGCTAATTAGCCGTGATAGTTGTCACCATTTTTCGTGACTCTGGTCACCCGCGTTCGGACATCCCTCTACGCGAACAAAGGGCGCGCATTCATCAGCGCGCCCTGCTTGGAGATCAGGAGGCGAGTACCCGCCGCCCCCCTTTCACACCTAGCTCAGGAAGAACTCTTTCGTCACTGTCGCCCACTCGGTATCCGGCAACTCGGCTGTCAGATCATCGACCGCCTCGCCGCCGTCCTGCATCAGGGCTCCCGCCATCGCCGGAATCCGTCCCCGCAACCGCATTGCCGCTTCTTCCATCCAGCTCTTGGCCAGCATCCCGCCCAGCAGGTTGCGAAAATTGGTCTTCGCGTCCGGAGCCTGCACCGTCACCATCCACCCGTCTCCGTAAGGGTCCTGCCGCGCCAAGTTAGGATTGCTCACCACGGCATCGTTGATATCGGACACGCTGCCCTCGATCGGCGACACCATATCCACCTTCTCGCCGTCCCGCTGGACGCTCCAGATCTTCTGTCCCTGCCGTATCCATTGGCCGCGCTGCGGCAGGCTGATCGAGTCGATCTTGCCCGCCAGCTTTCCGGCGAAGTCGTCCATACCGACGCGAACCAGGTTGGGGCTCTCGCTCAGCGCCCATGTGTGTCCCGGGTGATAGCGAACGTTGTCCGGAACCTTGAACCCATTCACCAAGCTCGGCTGAATGCGCGCTGCTGGAACCGGCTCAGCCGCTGGACGCGCCATCTCGCGCGCCGCCGCCGTCGCCAACACCGGCTGCACACCTTTGTATTTGCTGTAGAAATGGTCGATCAGTAAGAACCCTACGAAAGTAAGAAGAACTAATATGACTGTCATGACGCGCTCCCTAGTATGAATCCTTTAGTATTTGTGCTCGCGATGCTCTGCGTTACGTCTTTCCTAAAGGCAATCGTCACGCCAAACCTAGGGAAGCATCTAGTCCGTGCTAAATAGCTACAAACAAACCAGTTGCGGCAGGTTACGCCATCGGACAGCGAAAGCTCCACGGCGCGCTGTAGATGAATTCAACAGCTATTTTCGAGGAAGAATCGATCAGCTTCTGGCGCACTCATTAAGAATCAACAGCTTACAGATTTTTGTTGGGTGTTGCGATTTTCAGCGGTACTACTGAACAACGCAACGAACGCAAAAGTTTTCCACAGGACTTCGAACCACCCCGGCAAAAATATTTGTCGGAATAAAGTGCGGCCAAGTGCAATCGAGCACTACGCGTTCAGCCGCTTCACCAGCCCCGCTACGTTCTCGGCGAAATGGCGGACGGTCGCCATGCCTTCCTCGTCGTTGAGCGCCTCACCCGGCAAACGCCCGAAGACCATGTTCCAGTAGCTCGATCCCGGCACGATCATGTCGTTGATGAGGAAGAACATCAGCATCTCTTGCAGCGTCAGCGTCTGGCCGCCACGACGGGCGACGGCAATCGGACCGCCAACTTTGCCCGTCAGGAACTTGTCCGTGCTACGCGAGACGTATCCGATGCGCTGCAACGCGCACATCACGTCGCCGCGCGCCGTGCCAAAGTAAACGGGCGCGCCGACGATCAGCCCCTCGGCCCCGCGAATCTTTCCGATGACTTCATTCAGTCCGTCATCGAGTCCGCACTCGCCGGTTTTGGCGCACTTCCCGCAGCCGATGCACGACTCAATCTTCATTCCGGCGAACGAAACAATCTCCGCCTCGACGCCGCGCTCTTCGATGACCTTCGCGCACTCTTGCATCAGCAGGGCAGTATTGCCGTTCGGCTTCGGACTGCCGCTTATCAAAACGATCTTCACGATTGGTTCTCCTGTTCGATATTCGAGAGAAGAACCAGTGTACCGGAGAAGCGATCAGCGGTCAGCGCTCAGGTACCCTCCCCCTATCGCGAAAATCGTAAACTATTGATAAACAGACACTTAATATGTCGATATCCACCGAGCCGAATCTAAGTGGCTGATTTCATGGCAGTTAAGACCTCGATATACAGAAACAAAGGACTTAGCGATAAGTACTCAGTACTCAGTACTCAGTACTCAGTACTCAGTACTCAGTACTCAGTACTCAGTACTCAGTACTCAGTACTCAGTACTCAGTACTCAGTACTCAGAAGGAGCATAACGCTAATTCTGCAGAGTCGGACATCGGGCGGGGAAAATTTCTAGATTCAGAACAGGCTTCGGCGCACCCACATCTGCCAAAAACGTGCTTATCCACACGGAAAGACCCACATCTGCAAAAAAGGGCAGATATGGGGCACCAGCTCTGTCCGCGTCGGGAGACCGGAGAATTAACCGGGCGTTAACATGCCGGCGCATCCCAACCGGTGTAGATCAGGAGCATTGGTATGTCTTCGAGAATTGGTATGTCTTCGAGAAGGATGAGCATTGTCCTGGCGGGGGTGTTAGTGTCGCTGGTGTGGCTGGCCGGATGTACTTCGAAGTCCGGTTCAAAGAGCGAGAGCGCTGCCAGTTCCAACAGCACGCAAATCATTGGCGCCGGCAGTACGTTCGTGTATCCGATCATGACGCGCTGGATCAGCTCTTTTCAGCAGGTGCATCCCGGCGTTCAGATCAACTATCAGTCGATCGGCAGTGGCGGTGGCATCCAGCAATTGAAGAAGGGGTTGGTCGATTTCGGAGCGAGCGATGCCGCGCTGGACGATAACCAGTTAAAGGAGATGCCTGCGCTGGTGCAGATTCCCGAGAGCGCTGGCCCGGTCTGCATCACCTACAATCTGCCCAGTCTGAAGGACCCGCTGAAACTCAGTCCCGCGACTCTGGCCGGAATCTATCTTGGCACTATCAAGACGTGGCAGGATGCCGCCGTAAAGAAAGACAATCCAGGCGTAACGCTTCCGAAAGATCCCGTCGTTGTTGCGCATCGCTCTGACGGGAGCGGAACAACCAACATCTTCACGACATATCTAAACACGGTCAGCCCCGACTGGTCCAAGAAAGTCGGCAAAGGCATTTCGGTGAGTTGGCCCGTCGGACTCGGCGGCAAGGGCAGCGAGGGTGTCACCGGAATCGTGAAGCAGACGCCAGGCTCTATCGGTTATGTCGAACTGAACTACGCCGAGACCAACAATTTACCTGTCGTGCTGGTGCGCAACAAGGCCGGTCAGTGGATCAAGCCTACTGCCGAGAGCGCCACCGCTGCGATTGACGCGTTCAGTGAGGAACTCAAAAAAGACCCGCGCACGCCGATCGTTGACCCGCCCGCGTCTGCCAAGGATGCCTACCCGATCAGCGGCCTGACGTATCTGTTTGTCCCCACGACCGGCAAAGACCCGAACAAGCAGGCGCAATTGAAGGCATTCATCCAGTACATAATCACCGACGGACAGCAGTACGCGACTGAACTGCATTACGCAAAACTGCCCGCGTCACTGCAACAACCGAACCAGCAGTTGTTGGCGCAAGTGAGGTAGGCCTTACGGATTTTGTCACCTGCCGTCCCCTAGCGGGGACTCGCGTGTTGTGGGCCGTAGGCCGCAATTCGGGAGAGTCGAACATCGAGCGGGGAAATATCCGCATACAAAAAGACCCACATCTGCCAAAACCGGGCAGATATGGGGGCACCAGCGCATCACGTGTGAGCGTGAACTTATCCATACACGAAAAGACCCACATCTGCCAAAACCAGGCAGATATGGGGCACCAGCACCAGCGCATCACGTGTGAGCGTGAACTTATCCACACACGAAAAAACCCACATCCGCCAAAACCGGGCAGATATGGGGCACCAAGGCTACTGGCGATCTGCCGGGGCTGTCGGCAGGACCACGTCGCTCAGGTAACGAACCAGCAAGTCCCGGTGTTCTTTTCGGTACGCAGGATAATCCTTCACGATGCCCTCGTCGGCGGCATTGATCAGGATGTAGGGTTCCAGCAGACCCTGTTTTTGCAGCGATGCCAGGAATTCCAGGTCCGGATTAAGTTTCTTTCCCGGTTGTAATCCCTTCAAAGCGACGCTTGTCACGGTCGACAAAAGGAACGCTTCCTCTTTGAGGGAATGGCGATACTCTTTCTCGTTGGGATACTCCTGAGCGAATTTTCCGTTCTGCCAGGAGTTGCGAGCCATCACATAACCCAACCACGCCGCACTCCCGTCGTCCATCGGCATATTGGGGGGAATTCTGAGATTCGCGGTTGATATGTGACCGTCCTTTACCCCCGTTACGTCGAGTGTCACCGGCGGCTTAATATGGCGGAAGACCGCCGGTTTGTTCACGGCGCGAAGGAAGTTGTTCACGCCGACCCACGGGTGCTGATCGTAGGGACTGCAAATGACCGCATTGATGAACTTCTCTCGGGCATCGGCATACCGGCCCTGTTTCAGCAGTGCGTCCCCCCAGTAACGGTAGGCAGTTTCCTGCAATGGCTCGATCTGCGTGGCCTGAAGAAACCACTCTCCCGCCAGCGCGTATTCTCCCTTGTTGAAATGCATGTCGCCGATAAAGAGCGCCGCCTGGTAGAGGTGCGGGTCAAGGGCAAGCGCACGACCGTAAGCGTCGATGGCTTCGTCGAATTTGTTGGCCGAGTATGCGGCCTCGCCTTTCTTCATCCAGCTATCGACTTCAGCATTGTGAGAGAAATTCGGATCATGTCCGTCCTCGGGAATGCCCAAAAGCATCACTTTTACTCGATCGCTGTTGTCGCCTAGTTCTTTCGCTCGCAGGTACTCGTTGCGCGCGCGTATGCGCTCCGCCCTTCGCTGCTCGGGATCGGTCAGCGTACCGGCATGAAACTGCAAGCAGGTGGCAAATCGTTCGTGGGCGACGGCATCTTTGGGGAAGGCTGCGAGCACCTTCTCAAGCAGCGGAATGGCCTCGCCGTACTTCATTTCTTTGAACAGAGCCATGGCCTGTTGCCAGTCGGGCGCCGTTTCAGGAACACAGGCATTGGCCGCGCACGGCACCTGCTGGGCCTGCGCGCTCAAGGTGAAAACGCTCGCTGCTGAAACCACGAAGAGGGCGAAAAGAAGGGTAAGTAACGGCAGTTTTAGCTTCATTACGAATCCGCCTGAATTAGGTGTCGGTTTCCTAAGCTGTAGCAAGAGCGCAACCAGTGTACTGCATTCAGTCAAACGCAGGTTCACCCATGCGCCGGTACCACGTAGAGCAGTATGGCGAAATAGTGGAGCACGCTTCCGCCGAGGACGAACAAGTGCCAGAGCGCATGGAAATAGGGCAGGCGATCAAGGGCGAAGAAGACGATTCCGGCGGTATAAAGCACTCCGCCTAGAGCCAGCCAGAGCACGCCGTGCCAGCCAACCGCGTGGATCAGCGAGCGCATGGCAAACACGATCAGCCAGCCCATGGCGATGTACACCACGGCCGAGGCTGCGGCGAAGCGTCCCAGGGCAAAGCTTTTGAAAACGATGCCGGCGATGGCGAGTCCCCAGACAATGCCGAACAGGGTCCATCCGAGTGGCCCGCGCAGGGAAACCAGCGTGAAGGGCGTATAAGTTCCGGCGATAAGCAGATAGATGGCCGAGTGGTCGAGGACTTGAAGAACGTGACGTGCCCGCGTGAGAACCAGCGAATGGTAGAGCGTCGAGCAGAGATAAACGAGAACCAGCGAGGAACCATACACAATGCAACTGACATACAGGGTCGGTCCGCGGTGCGCGGCGGCAATGGCGAGCGCCGACACTCCGGCTAGACTGAGGGCCACTCCGACGCCGTGCGTGATTGAATTCGCGAGGATGTCGCCGAGCCTGTGCGATTGTGCCACATACTAGTATTACTCTGGCGGCGCACGAAGGCCAGCAACTCGTAAGCCGCTGCACAAAGCAACCGCCGGAGATCGCATTTCCTCTAAACAGCTACAGATCCCGTCAATCTCAGGTGGCAAAATGGCAGAGGCACAAAAACCTCCCCTCAAGAGAAGAGTGCTCGATGAGCTCACCGAATTTAGCATCATCGTGGGCTATGTGTGGATGATGCTGGTTGCGTTCGAACTGCACCGCTACGCCATCATGAGGGAACTCGGCACCGTTAACCAGATGGATTACAGGGTCGGTTTAGCCTTGATTAACGCATTGGTGTTGGGCAAGGTCATCCTGATCTTAGAGCATGTCAGATTTCTGGACCGGTTCAAAGACGAGCGACTGGTCTATTCGATTCTGTTTAAGTCTGCTGTCGTCGCCGTGATCTTGATTTGTTTCTTGGTTCTGGAAGACACGATCGGCGGCTTGATTCATGGCAAGACGCTGGCGCAAAGCATTCCCCAGATGGGCGGCGGCGGTCTTGAAGGCAAACTCATTGCGGGTCTTATGATGTTTGTCGTGTTGATCCCGTTCTTTGGGTTTACGGAGATCCGCCGGGTGATAGGCCGCGAAAATATGCGCGCTTTACTGTTAGCGAAAAAACCGCTCCCCCTCCAAACGCAGCCTGTGACGGAGTTTCCACAGGCCTCGGCTACCGGTAAGCGAATGAAACAGGGTTAGGACGCGCCGCCTGTTCGCGCGAAGCTAACGAAGGCTCAACACGGATCAGACGGATCGAAACAAATGAAACGGTCCAAAACCTTACTTCTGATCCGTTTCCATCCATTTAATCCGTGTTGAGTTCCGTCCGCTAGGGCAGAACGTTGTTCTGGAAGTCCTGCTCGGCTTGCGCCAAGTCCGCCGGTTTGCCCAGGTCGCGCCAGTAGTATTCGTCGGCGCGGAAGGCCAGAATCTTTTCTCCCTGCGCGGCGAGGCGCAAGTATGTCGGGATGATCGAGAAAACGCCGGTTTCGGTCATCATCCGCAGAAGTCGCGGAGAGATGACGTGGATTCCGCAAAACGCCAGCGACTGCAAATCCAGCGAAGGCCGAACGATTTCTGGTTCCTGATCGCGCCCTGCTCTGCGCCCGCAAAGCTGGAGTTCACGGTCGAACAGCAGATATCGGGAAGTCTCGCGCTGCTGCACCGCAAGCGTCGCGAGCGCCTGATGTTCTGTATGGAACTGCACCATGCGCGCGAGATCGATCGTGCTGACGACGTCGACGTTGTGCAGAATGAACGGGGCTTCGTCTTCGGAGGGCTCCTCAGAAGAATCGTTGAGGAAGAAATGCGCGGCCTGCTTGAGTCCACCGCCGGTATCGAGCAAGATGTCTTCGCGAGAGACCGCGATGTTCATCCCGAAGTCGTCGTTGTTTTTCAGATACTCGACGATCATGTCGGCGAAGTGATGGGCGTTGACGATGACGTCGCGAATACCGAAGTCGCGCAGTCGTGACAGCGTAATTTCCAGCAGCGTGCGCCCGGAGACTTCAACGAGCGCCTTGGGGCGTTCGTCGGTGAGTGGCCGCAAACGCGTGCC
The DNA here is from genome assembly GCA_963777415.1 of uncultured Acidobacteriota bacterium. GTDB lineage: Bacteria > Acidobacteriota > Terriglobia > Terriglobales > Acidobacteriaceae > JAEZPW01. Next base: position 119,878 of record CAVZQL010000001.1, on the reverse strand, counting down.
AAGGCCGGCGGCGAGAATCATTGCTTTCGTTGGGGCCTTCGTGGGGGCGTTCGTGGGAGCTTTCATTTGCCCCAATTCTCCGCCTGAAGATGCTCGACGACTACATCGACCCCGTGCCGTTGGCGCAGGCGTTTCGCCACCTGCTCGGCCAGATAGACGGAGCGATGCTGGCCTCCGGTGCAGCCGAACGAGACCATCAGGTTCTTGAAGCCGCGGCCCTGATAGGCGCTTACGCTCGACTCCACGAGCGACATTACGCTGGCCAGGAACTGATGCACGCTCTCCTGCTGATTGAGATATTCGATCACCGGTTCGTCGCGGCCGCTGAGGGCCTTGAAACGCTGCTCGCGCCCGGGATTGGGCAGGCTGCGGGCGTCGAAGACGAATCCACCGCCGTTCCCGCTATCGTCCTTGGGAAACCCGCGGTGAAATGAAAAACTGAAAACCCGCACCGTTAGATTCTTCGGCTCAGACGCTACACTCTGCAATTTGTCGCAGCCGACAATGCTGGTGATGGCGTCCGTTAAGCGCCGGCAGCGCGATGGGGAGTTCGACGTTGTGCAGCAGCCAGCGCAGGTTCTTCAGTGCGTAAGGAACGCTCTGAAGAAAATGCGGTTTGCGCTCGTAGAAGCCGCGAAATCCATAAGCGCCAAGCGCCTGCATGATCCGAACGTAGACGAACGCATAGTAGTGCTGCATGAACGCCGCGCGATCGAGGTTGATGAAGCCGGCAAGCGCGTCCAGATAATGATCGAGCAACTGCTGGCGAAGTGCGGGCGGCAGTTCGGCCTTGGCGTCGTAGAGAAGCGATGCGATGTCGTATTGCAGCGCGCCCTTGCGTCCGCCCTGGTAGTCGAGGAAGAAGGGCTCGCCGTCGCGCAGCATGATGTTGCGCGATTGGAAGTCGCGGTAGAGGAAGTAATCGCGGTTGGCGGTCAGCAGAAACTTGGTGAACCGGGCGAAATCGTTTTCCAGCGCCTGCTCGTTGAAGGGAATGCCCGCGAGACGGAGAAAGTAATACTTGAAGTAGTTCAGGTCCCAGGCGATGGACTGACGATCAAAGCTGGCGCGCGGGTAGCACACCTTGTAATTCAGATCGCGGCCCGCCTCGATCTGAAAGCGCGGCAACACGGCCACGACTTTGCGATAGGCTTCGACGGCTTCGCCGGAAACGTTCTCGCCCGCGCGATGGCCGGAGAGATATTCAAACAGTGTCGTGTCGCCGAAGTCCTCTTCGAGATAGGCGCCGTGGCCCAGGTCTTCAGCATAGATTTGCGGAACCGGCAAACCGTGCCGCCGAAAATGTCGGGAGAATTCCAGGAAAGCGACGTTCTCCTCGCGCACGTCATACAGAATGCCGATGGCGCTGAAATTGTCACCGGCAAGCCGGACGATTTTGCGCCCCGAGCCGCCAAGCTGGCCCTGTAACGGCTGCACCTGTGCCGCGGGCGTGTGAAAGTGGTGCTCGAAAAGTTTCTTCAGAACGTCCATAGATTCAGATTCTAAAGGCGCAACACGGATTTTACGGATTGGAACGCATGAAAGAAAAAAGGTCAGGGCAGAACGGCTCTGGCTCTTTCTCAATCCTTGATTCTTCTATTTCTGATCCGTTTCCATCTGTGGTTATCCGTGTTAGGTGCTTTAGCGTCCAGCCAGCACAAAGATAACATTCAGCGGCCAGGCGCGGGAGAGTCCCAGGATGCAATCAGGCGAATCTGGTTCAGAATAGCTGCATCAAACTGACCATTGGGGTAGATCGTCAACGTACAGTACAAATACTATAAGTGCAGCTTCCGGGTGATCTGGATTGGAAGGCGCGGCACAGCGCAGGGAACCCGGCTTGGGCTTTCGAATATGCAGGTCGGTGGAAAACGTGGGCCCCACGTTAGCGTTCGCGAACGTGGGGCACCGTCAAAAAGCAACACGGATCGAAACGGATTCACACGGAGAAAACCAAGAACTCTTTTCTATCCGTTGTTCTCCGTCCAATCCGTGTCAGGTTTTCGTCTCATTCCCTTCCGAAGGAGTATCCGATGGAAACCCCGTATCGCACCGAATGAGCTGAGCTGAATTCGTAATTGTTATTCACCAGATACAGGTTCACCTCGGGACGGATGAAGATGTTGCCAGAAGGATAGAAGCGAACGCCGCCTCCGAAGTGTCCCATGAAGTGGTTGCTGCTCTGGTAATTGCTGCAGCCGGAAAAATTGCTGCAGGTCGTGGTACCCGTGTAGTAGCGGGTGCTTTGGGCACCGATGCCGCCTTGAATCTCAAGGGCTGCCTTCTTCCCGAGAGGCGGCGCGTAGACGCCATTGAAGTCATAAAAAATGGGGCGAAATGGGATGTTCGTGCAAGTGCCGGTAAAGGGATCGCACGAAGCATTCGCGAGTGAGCCATTTTGGGTAGCGCGCCATGCGATCTCGCCGCCAACTCCGAAGTGCCGTTTCAGGAGGTAGTCGCCGCTGAAGGCGAGAAAGGTGCCTCCGCCAATGGACTGCGGGAAGTGATTGCCGGTGGCGCTGGAGGCTGAAGGAGCGCTGACGGTGCCGAGTCCGAAAGCAGCGTCGAACTGCTGGGCGTGGACGGCAATGGTACTCATCAACAACGAACTGAGCAAAGCAACCAAAAACGATTTCTTCACTGAATCTCTCCTGTGCAGCATGCATGAAAATGTGCAGCATGCATGACCATGGTGAGAACACCAAAGCGGGAGAAAAGTTGGGTGCAAGTTCCAAGTTACGAAATTTTGTTTGCATATTCAGGCGGTCGCGATCACGGGCGACCCCTTATCCGTCGGACTGTCGGCGAGGCCGTTTTCTATCTGGCCGAGAGGTACGCTCCCGCCGCAACACCCGGTTGCAGTCGTTTAATTGTGCCAGGCGCATTCATAACTTGGCGGGAACGTGTAGCCGGGAAGAAGTCTGCAAATTGATCTGAGGTTTCAACCTTCAATGCCTGCGACGTGAGGACGTGCTTTCCAAAAAAACGGACTTCCGCAACGACGTACGTGCCGGTCGACAACCACATGCCGGCAACGTCGCCAAAGCGGATCGTCATGTCAACCCTCTTAAGCCACCATGAAGGCGTCTTCGCCATTTCACCCTGGAGCTGCTGCGTGAGGTAGGTGTTCTTGTCCACCCACGCTCTGCCGTTGATCATGTTTTTGTCGTCGTGTATTGGTTTCACCGCAAGCACCCAGCACGGCTGGCCATTTATCGTGTCTTCCCCAACCAACTCGAATTGATAGTATTCCCGGGTGAGCGGAGCCGGCCCCTTGCCATGCCAGGCTGACTCGTTCTCGAGGATGTGGCGCACGATGTTTGTGCCCCGCTCGCTGCCCTCGGATTTCTCAATCTGGAACGACTTATGATCGGGTGGCATAAACGCCACATCCGCAATTACTTCGGAGGACGGCTTTTGCCCCGGATTCTGTGCCTGAGTTTCGTCGTCAAACAGCTTGTAGTCGCGCGTCAGGGTGTAAGGCCGGACGTGTTCGAGATTGTAACGCTGTGCCCGCTCCATGTGGCTCAGAATGGTAGTGAGTAATTCGGACCCGGTGTTCCTGGGTTGTTCTGACCCATTCCGCTGCTGAGCGCCCACGTTCAGGGCCGTGATCATTGAGGTCAAAACAAAGAAAAGAATCGGCGATGCAATGTGTCCCACTCAAGCCCCCACCATGCGTTATCAACACGCATGTGATTAGAAGCAAACCGACCGCCAAAGGGCGTACATTAGTTTTCACCTGAAAGACCGAACCCCACAACTTACCCCACAACCCGAACCCAGCAAAAATTACCTCTTGTCCGCTATCCCGCTCCCCAAGAACAAGGACTTAACCACGGATCAACACGGATGGGAACGGATCGGAAGATAGAAAAAGGCAACAAAGAAAGAGCCGGACCGCCTTGACCTTCTTTCTTTTTATCCGTTCTTATCCGTGAAATCCGTGGTGAGCGTTTGCCTGGGTTCAGGCCATCTTCGCGGGATGAGATTGCGCCGCCTGTTGGCGCTTGACTCCCGCCACTTCGCGATAGGCGTCGAGAATGCGCTCGACCGAGCTATCCCAGGAGTAGCGCGCCGCCTGTTCGTATCCGCGCTGCTTCAGGCGGTCGCGCAAGGGTTGGTCCACCAGAACCCGATGTACGGCGCGCATCATTTCGAACACGTTCTCCGGATTAACGAGCACGGCTGCGTTGCCTACCACTTCCGGCAGCGAAGACGTGTTAGAGGTCACGACCGGAGTACCGTGCGCCATCGCTTCCAGTGGCGGCAGACCGAAGCCTTCGTAGAGCGACGGGAACACAAAAACCTTGGCCGCGTCATAGAAGATGCGCAGCACGTCGATCGGCAGAAAGCCGAGGAAGCGCACGTCGTTTTGCACGCCACTGCGAATCACCGTGCGCCGCAGGTCGGGGTGCCGGGAGACCTCGTCGCCGATGATGATCAACTTCAGGTCCGGCAGGCGGCCCTCTTTCTCGAGCTCAGCCTTGAGCGCTGAAAACGCCTCGATGATGCGCACTACGTTCTTGTGCGGACTGATGCGTCCCGTGTACAAGATGAACGGATAGTTGACCTGATAGCGCTCGGCAATGAACTGACGGTCGGCGTCCGTCGCATGACCCTGTCGGAAACGCTCGTCGATGGCGTTGTACACCACCTCGACCTGGGACGCCCCAATATGGAACAGTCGCTCGATATCTTTTTTGGTGAAATTGGAAACCGCAAGGACGCGCGCCGCCCGTTTCAGCACGTTGCGAGTGCATGAAAGATGAACAGCTCGCCGCAAGGACGATCCGTTGTGCGCGCGGTACATGTAGTCCAGCAAATCGTGGACCGTGATCACGTAGGGGCACGGCAGGTATTGCGGCACCGAAACCAGGCGCGGAATGTGGACAAGGTCGCAGCGGTTCTGCCGCAGAATCTGGCGAAACTGGATGTACCCCGATATGGAGCCCTGATCGCCGGAGAACGCCACGGAATGAAAATTCGGCGGCAGATCGCCGACCTCGCCCACCCGCTCGGGATGGCCGATCAGGAAATATTCGTTTTCGTGGTCGAGCCGCAGCAAGGTCCGCGTCACGTTTCGGATGTAGGTGCCCACGCCGAAATCCGTAATGTCCCGTATGTCGATGGCGACTCTCACGGTTGCATTGTACGACAGACGAAGAAAGACCTAACCACGGATCAACACGGATGGGAACGGATAAAAAAAGAAAAAAGAAAGAAATCGAGTACGGGAGATGAATCAGGGATTGAGAAAGGGCCAGAGCTGCCCCGCCCTGACCCTTTCTTTCTTATCCGTTCTAAATCCGTGTAATCCGTGGTTACGCTTTCGCCGTTGCCAGACGCTTTTGACGGCGCTCGTTGTAGAGCGGAAAGGCCTCGGCCAACTCGAACACCTGGCGGCGAATACGGGCCAGACGGTCCGGCTCACTGCGGTGTTCCAGCGCATCGGTGATCCAGTTTCCGATCTGCCGGAACTCGGGTTCCATCATGCCGCGCGTCGTACACGCCGGCGAACCCAGGCGAATTCCGCTCGGCTTCATCGGCGGATTCGTGTCAAACGGAATCGTGTTCTTGTTCGCGGTGATGCCGGCTTCGCCTAGCGCCTTCTCGGCTTCGCTGCCCAGCATGCCCTTGGCGAACACGTCGATCAGCATGAGGTGTGTATCGGTTCCGCCCGAGACTACGCGGAAGCCGTTCCTCGCAAGCGAGTCGGCCAGCGCCTGTGCGTTCTTGACGACCTGTGCGGCGTAATCCTTGAAGCTAGGCTGCATGGCTTCGAGGAAGCACACCGCCTTGGCCGCAACAATATGAACCAGCGGTCCGCCCTGATCGCCTGGAAATACGACCTTATCCACTTCTTTTGCGAACTCCTGTTTGCACAGGATCATGCCGGCCCGCGGTCCGCGCAGCGTCTTGTGGGTCGTGGTGGTCACGATATGCGCGTGCGGCACCGGCGAGGGATGCACGCCGCCCGCGACGAGTCCGGCAAAGTGCGCCATGTCCACCATGTAAAGCGCGCCAACTTTGTCGGCTATCTGGCGCATACGCGCAAAGTCGATGATCCGCGGATAGGCGCTGCCGCCGCCCACAATCAGCTTCGGCTTGTGTTCGACCGCAAGCCGCTCGATCTCGTCGTAGTCCAGCGTCTCGGTGTCTTTGGTCACGCCGTAGGGCACGATCTTGTAGGTCTTGCCCGAGAAGTTCAGCGGATGTCCGTGCGTGAGGTGACCTCCGTGCGCCAGGTTCAATCCAAGGATCGTATCGCCGGGCTTCAGCACCGATTCATACGCTTCCATGTTGGCCGTTGAACCAGAGTGGGGCTGCACGTTGGCGTGGTCGGCGCCGAACAACTGCTTCGCCCGGTCACGAGCGAGATTCTCGACCACGTCAGTGAACTCGCAGCCACCGTAGTAACGCTTACCGGGATATCCCTCGGCGTATTTATTGGTAAAAACGGAGCCCATCGCTTCCAGCACGGCTTCGCTCACGAAGTTTTCGGACGCTATTAACTCAAGTCCCTCGTGCTGGCGGCGCTCTTCGTTCGCGATCGCCTGTGCGACTTCGGGATCAACTTCGGACAAGGGCAAAGACATTCTGTCGTTCTGCATGGGTGCTCCAAACAATAAGATTACGTTGGTGCTTTAATGATACAACTTGCGACGGACTTGAGATGTGACGGAGAAGCCGAGGGTTATTCTCACGAGGTCGGCGCGTTCCGCATTTCGAGCGGAATCTGGCTCACTCGCCTGAGGTTTTCTATTCGACACTCGCCACTTTCCTGAGGTTTTCTGCGTCTACTCGCCACTCGCCACTGACCACTCGCCACTTCCCCTAACTCGCCACTAACCACTTTCCCTACTTGCCCTCTTCCTCGCGCTCGATCGCGGCGATCTTGTCGACGCGCTGCTGGTGGCGTCCGCCGGCAAATTTCGCGCTCAGGAACGCGTCCACCAGTTTCACCGCCGTCGTGTCGTCCACCACGCGCGCGCCGAGGGCGATGACGTTGCCGTCGTTATGTTCGCGCAGCATCTGTGCTTCGAATTCGCTGGTCACGTTGGCCGCGCGAATCCCCGGCACCTTGTTGGCCGAGATGGCCATGCCAATGCCGGTGCCGCACACCAGCACGCCCAGGTCGGCCTGCTTGTGCGCGACCTCATCGCCCACCTTTTTTGCGAAATCGGGATAGTCCACGGACTGGTTCGACGCCGTGCCGTTATCGTCCACCTGATACCCCTGCTCGATCAGGTGCTGCTTCACTTTTTCCTTGAGTTCGAATCCGGCATGGTCCGAACCGATGGCAATTTTCATGGCTACATTTTAGAGCAGTTCCCGGATTGCTGTATGCCGTTCTGTCGTGAAATACAATCGATCCGGCGGGGTGGCGCCGGGTGCCCCGTTCAAGCCTTCTTTTGGCTTGAGCGGGTGAGTTCCGTTTTGGGATAGAGAGTGATAAGCCCTGTTCGCGCCAACTACCTGCGGCGGATTACGCCGGTCTGTCTCGATGCCGGGACGGAGAGCTTTTCACAAGCGAAACAGCGAAGGCTATAATCGCAGCCAGACACCCGATGTAGAAGCCGCCAAGCGCAGCGCCAATTCCGGCTTGTCCGTCGTGTGAACCAGAAACCAAAATCGTGAGAGCTATGCACGAAGAGAGGCCTGCGATCAGAAACGCTGCCAGGCCATGGAGCACAGCCTTTATCAGTCTCATCCGCTTGAGTCCTCGTTCATTGATCAATACGATGTGACGGAAGATTGCTACAGTCATTCTCGTTCTGTTGATGTCTGAGCGCAATGGATTTCGGCTATATCAACACCGACTGGTGGCCCACACAACGCGGTTTCGTTGTGTGGGTTCAGCGTCATGCGCTTGATCGGGGCGGTTGGCGCACTGTCAGCCTGATGCCGGCGCGTTCACGTTTCCTCGCTGTCCATTCCGACTCGATCTGCACAATCCCCTCGACTCCTGTTGCGTAGTGACGAAAGCTGCTCCACTCCCAATCTTCCGGCTTGACGCACAGGCCTCTCTTCACCGGATTTTATTCTAGAATCAGATCATGTGAACCCACACAACGAAAACCGCGTTGTGTGGGCCACCCGCCCGGAAATCAGTTCGGCGACTCACCCAAGCGCGCCAGTTCCAGTTACTTTACGGTATTCAGACCTTCTGTTTTATCCCGCTGCTCTGGATATGCCGCAAGCAAGCGATTGGTCGCTGGATATGCCTTATCTTCACGAGCAGACTTCATTTCGCGAACCCATTCGCACCAGACGCAAGGTTTCGCCATCGGGTCGCTTGTAAATCAGCAGCAGATCCGGTTTGAGGTGGCATTCGCGATGGTCTTGCCAGTTGCCGCCTAAAATGTGATCGCGGTGCTTCGCCTGGAGCGGGCGGTCCTCGGCCAGCAATCCGACGATCTGAGGGAGCAGACTCTCAATATCTTTGTGCCGGGCGTTGACTTCGTTCGTTTGTAGTCGCGTCTGAAAGCCGTAGTCCATTCAATCGTGCGCATTCAGATTGGCCATCATCGCGGCGACGCTGGTCGCTCTGGACACCTCACCACGTTCTCCAGCCTTCATTGCCGCGGCGGTCTCGCGGTTGGGAACGCGCACCTCGAACGGAAGAGCTTTCTCTGACGCAACGCGAGTCAGTAAGAGACGCACGGCATCGGATACAGTCAGGCCCATCGAGGCGAGTGTCTTCGCCGCCTTTGCTTTTACCTTTTGATCTACACGAATGTGAACCATGCTGGTTGCCGCCATAAGAAACCTCTCCTGAAACAAGTATACATCGTGTATACGGCTGTAGTACGTAAGTCTGGGCCCGGACTGTAGGGGCAATTTGTTGGATGGCGCACCAATCCCAAGCGACCGCCCTGGGCGACTCTCAGAACGCGCTCGCCAGGAATCGTGTCAGATGATAGGCGTCGATGTACTTGTAAGGCGTTTCTCCCGTGGTGTAATGACCGCAGGGCAGCACGGCAACCTTGCAATCCAGCTTGCGGCGCTTGAACTCAGCAACCACCCTGGTCGAGAACTCGGGCAGGAACGTTAGATCGTACTTCGCATAGATGACGAGCGTCTTCTTGGGCGCTCGCTGGTACTGGTCGAAATATGCCATCGGACTCACAGCGAGCCACAACTCACGGGCGCGGTCCTGGCTCAACTGGTTCTCGATACCGGCACGGATGTGGCGCGTCGATTGCCCAGTCCACACCACGTCGCCGAAGTAGGTGGACGCGTGATTGAAAGCGCAGGCCGAAATTCGTGGCTCATGCGCCGCCGCAATGAACGCGTAGCACGAACCGAGGCTCGTGCCCATGACGCCGATCTGCGTGTAACCCTGCGACTGAAGCCAGTCGACGCAACAGCGGGCGTCGATGATGGCCTGCCGCGTCGCGTCGATGGTGCGCGCGATGTTTGACGACACCGCGTAATCGGCGCGCTCCAACTCCGCCGGCATGCGCACGTCGTGGTAGGGCATGGACATGCGAAGTGCCGCGATTCCGAGAAAATTGAAGATCCGGCACAGCCCGTTGTGGCTGTCGCCGTCGGCGTTCCACTGCGGCATCACGATCACCGCGCGGCGTCCACGGGCAGGGAACCACTGCGCGGTCATCGTGTTGTTTACGTCATGCAGCGTGTGTACGGGCGAAGTGAAACGCAGACAGGATCGTTGCGCGCCGTTACGGTCTGCATGCGTGGAGCCGATGTCGCCCGCCGGGACCACCCAGTCATTCTGATTACGCTTGGCGAAGAGCTTGGAGGGGAGCTGTTCGAGCCGGAAATCCTTTGGAGTCTGGTAGGAGAAGAACTCGTCGCTGCGCGCAACTATCTGGCGATTCAACTCAACCAGGTAGCCCTCGGGATCACTCGGCCGCTCCGGCGTAATTCCCATTCACGCACGGCCACGCCTGCGACCACTCCAGCCCCCAATCCAGCGGACGGACGATACGGTTGGTGTCCCGCGTCGTCAGGCGGTACTCCCAGTCATGCATCCATTGTCGATATCGAGTGAGCATAGAACTTTTTTGGTGCTGCCGAACCGCGTCTCTCCGTTGACTAACTGCTCGCTGATCACTGACCGCCGATCGCTTCTCTTACTCCACGTACTTTCGCGGCACCCTTTTGCTGATGCCGCAAAGGATCTCATAGGGAATTGTCATCGCAAGATTCGCGTGGTCCCACGCGGTGACCGCGCGCTTGTCGGTCGCGCCGATCAGGGAGACTTCGTCCCCAATCCGCACGCCGGGGATGCCGGTCACGTCCACCAGCGTCAGGTCCATCGAAATGTTGCCGACGATTGCGGCGTAGTCGTCGCGCACGATCACGCGCCCCCGCGATGAGAGATGCCGGTTCAAGCCGTCGGCGTAGCCTACGGGAAGCAAAGCGATGAGGGCGTGGCCGCGAGTAACGTATGCGCCGCTATAGCCGATCGGTTGATTGGCCTCGACCTCACGCATGTCGATGATTCGCGTCTTCCACGACAGCACCGGCTTCACCGGCAGCTCCATGGAGGCGTCCGGACTGCCGCTTACGACGGAGGTGAACGGCAGGTAGTACCCATAGAGCGAGATACCCGGGCGCACCATGTTCATCCACGCCGCGTCACGCGACACGATCCCCGAGCTGTTGGCGATGTGATAGTAAACCGGCTTGATGCCGCTGTTGCGGATCGCCCTCAATGCCTCTTCGAAGCGCGTCGTTTGCACTTCCAGGTTAGGCCCATCGTAGATTTCCGCCGACGCCAGATGACTGAATGCGCCTTCCACCACCAGGTGTTCCGCCGATTCGATCGCTTCCAGGAACGCGGGCAGATTCTTCATGTCCATGCCTACCCGGTTCATTCCGGTGTTCAATTTGAGGTGGATCGGCACGCTTTCGAGGGTGTGCCGGTTCAGGCGCGCGGCCGCGTCTTCGAGCAATTCGATGTGCCACCACTCCCACACGGCCGGCGTGAGGTCGTGCAAAATAACGTCTTCTTCGTCGCCGCGAAAGAATCCGGAGAGCAGCAAAATGCGCCCGCGAATTCCTCCCTCGCGCAGCTGAACCCCCTCATCCACGGACGAGACCGCGAACCAGGTTGCGCCTTCGGCCTCGAGAGCCTGCGCGCAGGGCACCGCGCCATGGCCGTACGCGTCGGCCTTCATCACGGCGCATACCGTCGCGTTTGGCGCGACGTACTGCTGGATCGTCTTGTAGTTGTGGCAAAGTGCCGTGAGCGACACTTCAGCCCAGGTCGGTCTCATAATAGCGTTCAGCAATCAGCGGTCAGCGCTCAGAAATTCGATACTACCACCAGCTATAGCCTGCTTTTGCCGACTGCTGAGCGCTGATAGCCGCTTCTTCTACTCCACTGCTGCGTGCTGAGAAAAGTTTGCTACCACGCGCTGCAACGACTCCTCATTTTCCACGTTCAGGCACAGTTTCGTTCGATCGATCTGCCGCATCAGTCCGCACAGCACTTTGCCGGGTCCGGCTTCGACGAATGTTTCCACGCCCTTCGCGATCAGTGCGCGCATCGACGCTTCCCACTGCACGGCGCCCGTAACCTGCTTGATCAGCGCTTCACGGGCCGCATCGCCGGTCGTCTTGAACTCGAAATCAACATTGGCGATCACGGGGAAATCCGGATCGTTGAACTTCAGCACCCGCAAGTCCTGCTCCAGACGGTCCTGCGCAGGCTTCATGAGCGCGCAATGGAAGGGTGCGCTGACGGGAAGCATGACGGCGCGTTTCGCTCCGCGGGACGTCGCCATCTCAGCCGCTCTCTGCACCGCGCCTGTCGAACCGGAGATAACGATCTGTCCCGGCGAATTGATGTTGGCCGGCTCGCAAACCTCGGGTGCCGCATCCTTCCCCGAAGGGGAGGATGCGTTGGCCGCTTCGTCACAAATCTGCCTCAAGGCGTCGAGTTCCATGCCGAGGATGGCCGCCATCGCTCCTTGACCCACCGGCACGGCTTCCTGCATGTAGCGTCCCCGATTGCGGACAGTGCGCACGGCGTCGGCAAACTCCAGCGTCCCCGCCGCCACATGCGCCGAGTACTCGCCCAGGCTGTGTCCGGCAGCGAATTCGGCTGAAATTCCCACTTCCGCCAGCACTCGCGCCGCAGCCACCGAGACGGTCAAGATTGCCGGCTGCGTGTTCTGCGTCAGCTTCAGCTGGTCTTCGGGGCCTTCAAAACAAAGCTGTGACAGCTTGAATCCGAGCGCCTCGTCGGCCTCGTCGAAGGTGTGCTGGGCGACGGGATACATGGCCGCCAAGTCCTTGCCCATGCCGACAACTTGCGATCCCTGGCCGGGGAACAGAAAAGCAATACGTTTTGCTTCCATTGGACTCTCCAGTAATTCAGGTTTCGAGACAAAACGCTTCGAGGTGAAACAGGTTTCGAGAGAGTTTCGAAACGTCTTTTCTCGAGCGGATTGAGGCTATGAAATGGTGGCCGATCTTTCGTGATGCGCGGCAGCGATTTCGTGTGCGATGGCTTCGTTCACGCCGCCGTCAACCATCTCTGACGCGACGCGCACCGCATTCTTGATCGCATTCGCATTCGAGGACCCATGGCCGACGATCACGACGCCCTTCACGCCAAGCAGCGGGGCACCACCGTACTCGGTGTAATCCATCCGCTTCTTGAATTCCTTGAACGCCTGCCGGGAAAGCAAATATCCCACCTGGCGGGTCAGCGTGGCTTTTAACGAGTCCTTTAACAGGCTGCTAACGGCTAAGACCAGGCCTTCGGAAACCTTCAGCGCGACGTTACCGATGAACCCATCGGCGACGATGACCTCGACCTTGCCGTTGTAAAGGTCCCGCCCTTCCACATTTCCCACGAAGTGGATGGGTAGCTCCCGCAGCAAGGGCGTGGCTTCCTTGGTCAACTGGTTGCCGTGACTCTCTTCTTCGCCAATGGAAAGGATGCCGACGCGCGGCCGACGGTGATTGAAAATAGTGCGGTAGTAAACCTCGCCCATTACCGCGAACTGCTCGAGATTCGTGGGCTTGCAGTCGACGTTCGCGCCTACATCCAGCATCACCGAGACGGTGCCTGCCGAAGTTGGGAACGCGCCGGCCAGGGCCGGACGGTCGACGCCGGGCAGTGCGCCCAGTACCATTTTGGCCGTCGCCATGACTGCGCCTGTGTTGCCGGAGCTTACGAATCCCGTGGCTCGCCCCTCGCGTACCAGACGCAATCCGACGCGGATCGAAGAGTCCTTCTTCGTCCGGACAGCCTGCGCCACCCCCCCTTCGTCCATGCCTATTACTTCGCTGGCATGAACAATGCTGATTGGTAGGTCGTGGGCCGAGGGATGATCCGCCAATTCGGCGCGCAACACTCTCTCCTGACCGACGAGGAGCACATGAACGCCATAGTGGCGCGCAGCAAGGATCGCGCCCTCAACCTCTGGCTTGGGAGCGCGGTCGGTACCCATCGCGTCAACGGCGATAATGGTTGGCATCTTTTGTTTCAGCTCTTTACGTTTCAGCTCAAACGTACAGAACGCGCGGCGTGCGCGCGTTCAAACTTGGTTGGATCGAAAACCTTACTTGGCTTCTTTCACTTCCAGAACTTCGCGGTCCTTGTAGAACCCACACTTGGGGCAGGCACGATGCGGCATCTTGCGCTCGTGGCAGTTGGGGCATTCGGACAACGCGGGTGCCGAGAGATGGTCATGAGAGCGCCGGATCGCCGTGCGCCGTTTGGAGTGTCGCCGTTTTGGATTTGCCATTGAAAACCTCTTACGTCCGGCTGCTCAAAACTGCCGGGCAGCCATGAAATTCGATCACTAAACTTTAAAGCTCTTCAACGCGTCCCACCGTGGGTCTTTCGGCTCCACCTTGCAGGAACACGTCTCAATATTCAGGTTCTTGCCGCAGTACGGGCACAAGCCCTTGCACTCTTCGCGACAGAGCGTCTTGATGGGCACGCTCAACAGCACCTGCTCACGCAAAAAATCTTCGAGCAGAATTCCCTCGCCGATGTAGTACCCGATCTCAGCCTCGGCCTGCGTGACTGAAATCTCGTCTCGACCTCCGTCCACGCCTTCCGGACGGTATATCAGGTCGAATTCCCGGGCCACATCCAGCCCCACCGGATCCAGACAGCGGGCGCAACAGACTTCCAAGGTTGTTGCGAGCTTCCCGATCAAACGGATGTCGGGAATCTTTGCCCCGCGCGCCTGAAATTCTTCCAGCAACTCCGCCCGGCCTTCGACGGACAACACCGTCTGTTGGCGCACATCCGGGCCTAAATCAATTGTTCCAGGCTGAAACTCCGCATCAAGCTTGATCGGATGCAGGTCCAGTTCATGTATATCGATGAACATCTTGAAAGCCGCCAGCCTTTCACAGGGCGCATACAACCCACTCAAAAATCAGGGGATGCGATTACGCAAACGCGGAAAGGCCACCCAGACGGGGGATTTCTCCACAGGGTAAAGAGTAAGAATACGGGCTAAGACGCTGGTATGTCAATAAAAGCAGCGAGCGAAAAACTTACCACGGATCAAACACGGATCGGAACGGATCAGGAATTAAATCGACAATAAAATGGGAGAGTGATTAAAAATCAAGAGCAAGAGCTGTTCCGGCCTGACCTTTTTGTTTACTTTCTTTCTTTCATTTTGCTTTATCTGTTCTTAATCCGTGAAATCCGTGGTTTAGCCTCTTCCTACGCAAACACGGCAAACGCAGCCGGATACACCACTTCACCCCGGATCGTGGACAGCGCTCCCGGAACCAGTTCCAGTCCCATGAACGCCTCGCCCGCAAAAGGACTCTTCAGTTGTTCGACCACCTGGCGCGTAAATCCCATTTCTGAATAAAAGCTCGGATGGCCCACGACGATCACGGCAGTCTCGCCCAAACGGCGGCAGGCCTTCACCCCATGCCGCACCAGTGCTGATCCTATGCCGTGCCGCCGCATTTCCGGTTGCACGCTTATTGGTCCAATTGATGCGACGGGAACCTCGCCGGCGGAGGTATGAATCACTATCCGGCTGAACAGAATATGCCCCAAGATTCGGTCGTGGGCGTCCACCGCGAGTAGGGCCGAGAGAACGAGTCCCTCGCCTCTTAGCCGCTCAATTAGCTCGACTTCGTGTTCCCCGCCAAATGCAGCTCGGTTGAGTGCAGCGATTTCGGCCCGGTCGGCCCCACTCTCATTTCGGATGAGCATGGCGACATCGTACCCGGACAGCAGCTCACCCTGCAACTGCCGCGCGTACATGTCCGAAAAAAGGGAAACACGGATAAAACGGATTCAAACGGATGAATGCCTTTAAACGCTTTTTAGCTTCTGATCCGTCCCATCCGTCCGATCCGTGTTGAGCTTCCGGCGCTTCTCTATGAACGCGCTCGAATTTGCCTGTTCTACAGGTTTGCGGCCTCGGTTCCGGTCGGTCGGTGAGAGCCCTCGCTGCCCGCAATGTTGCGGATCGCTCCGATCCCTTTCTGTACGCGCTCGCGGCCCTGGTCGAACGTCTCGCGGGCGCTATCCGCCAAGTCACCGGCCTTTTGCGCCAGGTTGTCGCGCGTCTGCTCGCCGCTGGTCGGCGCAAACAGGACGCCTAGCCCGACTCCAATGCCCAATCCCACCAGAAATGCCTTCATATCCGATAATCTCCTTATTTTTCTGTTTCTCCTCGAATTCCGCCCTGCACACACAGCCCTAGCGCGTGGCGTCCGTTTGAAAGATGCGCGAACCCGGAGAAGGTTTGCTAATGCTGTAGGGGGCCTGAACCTAAGTCAGGTTACCGAGGGCCAACGGACGAACGTGACTCCCCGGAGTTACTTTCCAAATTGCGTTGCCCTTTGCTCCTCTCCTAACATCGTTAGGTCTCGCCAGTGAATGCGGGACGACCAAAACGTCGAACGCAAGTTGACTTACGTTCACGACGGGGGCCCCAATGAAGTCGCCGCTCGCTCGCCGCTTTGCGGAAGTGAATAAAGAATGGTGGGTATTACTGTCGCTGCTGATCATCGCCGGCATCCTCAACGTTCTCTCCTATCAGAACCAGATGTTGCTCGGACTCTACACTCTGCCAACACTGTTCTCCGCGTACTTCTATGGGCGCCGCCATGCCACGATGACCGCGCTCGCCAGCGTAATCCTGGTGGCGGTCTTGTACTCACTGGGAATGCCGGCTTGGCTTGCGCAAAGCCGCTGGTACGAAGTATCCGTTTGGGGTGCGTTGCTGCTGCTGGTGGGTTACGCGGTCGGCACCCTGTTTCGCGAATTGCACGAGACCTACCGTGGCATCCTGCTGATCCTCGAGCACCTGATCACGCGCGACGTCACGGCTCACGAGCACGCCGTGCGCATCTCCGAATACGCCGCCGCCGTCGCCGGCGAGATGGGCCTGAAAGACGAAGCCATAGAGGACATTCGCAAGACCGCGCTGCTGCACGACATCTCCAAGCTGGGCATTAGCCAGGAGATCATGCGCAAGACCGCGCAGATCATGGCCCAGACCGAGCAGAACCCGGTGAAACACGACGATCCCAACGTTCACACCCTGGCTGTGTTGAAGCGCGTCGTACCGATTCTGATGGCAGGGCCCAATGGATCTTTTGGCCGGGCAACGCCCGACCACAAAGTCGCTGCGCAAATCATTGCAGTCGCCGACGAATACGAAATGCTCACGAGTGATCGCGACTCGCGCAATCCGTTGACCGCCTCCGCCGCCCGCAAGATCATCGCGCGCAACGGTGGAACAAAGTTCGACCTCAACGTCGTGGACGCCTTCCTCGAGTCTTTGGAAAAAGGAGTCCTGGATAAGGGAAGCCTGGATAAAGGAACCCTGGACAAGGACGCCCCCTTTCCCGTAGTGAACCATCCACTGCACGAGCGCCTTCCGGTCCGTGGCGCGTATTCATTTGCTCGACATGTGGTGTAGCTTCGTCGGCCCTCCCCAATAGGTCGTGACTGGATTCCCGGCAGTAGGCAGGGAATCCATGACTCGGGGATTGCCGTGTTCCGCGACCCTGTGTCCCGCGTCCGCCGCCCGCAATATTAGAATGGACAAGGGCCTCTCTCCGGATACAATCACGTTGCTGGAGAAGATGGTGATAAAAGCGGCTCCAGGATTTCTGGAGCGACGCGGCAGCAACGGAAAGGCGCTGGGATTCTGATGGTCAAAGCAATTTCTTCCTACATCTACGTTAAAGAGCGGTTGCATCCCGGTATGTTGGATTCGCTCGTGCGCGCGGGTGCCGAAGCCATCGAGATTTTCGCTTCGCGCGGCCACTTCGACTACACCGACCGGCAGCACGTCCGCGAGATCGCCGGCTGGTTCCAATCCAGCGGCGTCGCGCTCAACTCCATTCATTCGCCAATGTTCAGCGACCTCGACTGGGGACGCGCCGGCGCGCCGCCCATCAACATCGCCGACCGCGAGAAAAAACACCGCATCGAGTCCATGGACGAAATCAAGCGCGCTCTTGAAGTCGCGGAGCTCGTGCCGTTCCGTTATCTCGTCCAGCATATCGGACTGCCAAATGAAGCCGAAGCCCCCGCGAAGTTCGAGGCAGCCATGACCTCCATCGAGCACCTGCACGCCTTCGCCCGACCGCTCGGCGTCCAGTTGCTGCTGGAGAACATCCCGAACGAGCTGTCGACTCCCGAGAAACTTGTTGAAATGCTCCGCACGCTGCACATCGCGGACCTCGGCGTTTGCTTCGACACCGGCCACGCCCACATCATGACAAGCGTCCCCGACGCGTTCCACATGCTCAAGGACCACATCCGTTCTACGCACGTCCACGACAACAACAAGCTGAAGGACGAGCACCTGTGGCCGGGCAACGGCACCATCGACTGGACCGAAACCATACGCCTGCTGCGTTCCGCTCCCAACGTCCCGCCGATTCTGATCGAGATCAATGCCGGCGACGACCCGAAGATCGTAGAGAAATGCCAGCAGACTTTCAGAAAACTGGAACAAGCCGAGCAGGTCGCGGCAGGGTAAGGGCTGGCGGCGGTCGCGCCAACTTCGGCGCCGACGGCCGCGGCCTTAGCCGCTCCTTTGGTTTGTCATTTCTTTGGCTTGTCATTCCGAGCTCTTTGGTTTGTCATTCCGAGCGCAGCGACGAGGAACCCCTTTCGTCACCACCGTCTCTCGTTCCCGCCCGCTCATCACATCCTCACATCTCCCAAATCCCCGCCTCTGCTGTTACAGTATTTCGTTACGAGAAAACCTTATGAGCACACCAGAGCAAGTCATCCAACCTCCCGTTTCCACGATCCGCGAAATCGGTCAGCACGAAGGCCAGATGGTGACCATACGTGGCTGGCTCTATAACCTGCGCGAGAGCGGCAAGCTGCTGTTTCCGATCTTCCGCGACGGCAGTGGCATGATCCAGGGTGTCCTGTTTAAAAAGGACGCCTCGCCCGAACTCTTCGAATCCATCAAGACGCTCACGCAGGAGTCGTCCGTCATCGTCACCGGCAGCGTGCGCGCCGACAAGCGCGCCCCCGGCGGCTACGAACTTGACGTCAAAGACGCCAAGGTCATCCAGAAGGTTCCGGACGACGAGCCGTATCCCATCACGCCGAAGGAACACGGCATCGAGTTCCTGATGGAGAACCGGCACCTCTGGGTGCGATCAACGCGACAGGTGGCGATCCTGCGCATTCGCCACGAGATACAGAAGGCGATGCACGACTTCTTCGACGAGCGCGGCTTTATACGCACCGATCCGCCTATCTTGACCCCTGCGGCCTGCGAAGGCACCTCGACGCTCTTTCCCGTGGACTACTTCGACGAGCAGGCGTACCTGACGCAATCCGGGCAGCTCTACATTGAATCCACGGCGATGGCGCTCGGCAAGGTCTATTCCTTCGGACCAACCTTCCGCGCCGAGAAGTCGAAGACGCGCCGCCACCTGACTGAGTTCTGGATGGTCGAGCCCGAGGTCGCCTACGCCGAACTCGACGACATCATGAAGTTGGCCGAGGACTTCATCAGCTTCATCGTCGCGCGCGTGCTGGAGCGCCGCCGGCCGGAACTCGAAGTCATCGAACGCGATATCGCGAAGCTCGAAAATATTAAGGCTCCGTTCCCGCGCCTCAGCTACGACGACGCCGTCGCGATGCTGCAGGAAGGCCACGCCAAGGGCGAGGTCGAAACCAGTTTCGAGTGGGGCGGCGACTTCGGCTCACCCGACGAAACCTATCTGTCCTCCAAGTTCGACCGCCCGGTGATGGTCCATCGTTATCCGACGGTCGTGAAGGCGTTCTACATGGAGCCCGACCCGCAGAATCCGAACGTCGCGCTCTGCGTCGATGTCCTCGCGCCCGAAGGCTATGGCGAGGTCATTGGAGGCTCGCAGCGCATCGGCTCCTACGAAGCTCTGCTCAACCGCATCAAGGAACACAACCTGCCCGAGGACGCCTTCAAGTGGTACCTCGACCTGCGCAAGTTCGGCGGAGTCCCGCACAGCGGCTTCGGCATGGGCATCGAACGCGCCGTCGCCTGGATCTGCGGCCTTGAGCACGTGCGCGAGACGATTCCGTTTGCGAGAACGCTGAATCGCATCTATCCGTAAGAGCAGTGGCGAGTGGTTAGTGGCGAGTGGCGAGTAAAGAACCGGCAGGTTTTTGATTCGCCACTCGCCAACTTTGCCGCCGACCTCGCCGCAGGTTTGTTCGGGGAAGACGGTTCTCTGGTAGCGGGTCGCGCCCTGGTGTTTTAAGTTACCGTTGTGTTACCTCCTACCCCTCCCCTACTTCAACTGCCCATATG
The DNA here is from genome assembly GCA_963777415.1 of uncultured Acidobacteriota bacterium. Classification (GTDB taxonomy): domain Bacteria; phylum Acidobacteriota; class Terriglobia; order Terriglobales; family Acidobacteriaceae; genus JAEZPW01. The sequence continues at coordinate 100,127 of CAVZQL010000001.1, read as the reverse complement.
CAGTTCTAAAGAACTTACGACCAGTGACTGACTGTGCTAGTCACGGTTCAACTGCCAGTTCTTGGCGAGTCACGGTTTCACGTTTGGTTAACACCTTCCGACTCTGAACAGGGGAGAACTCGCCAGGTGCCCCACGTTCGCGCAGCTAAGATGGGTGCCGAATCCAAGCTCATCCCAAGCACAATCGCACTTTGAGCATAGCCGAGGTTTGCGGGAATGCGACAAGAGGAACGGAAAATTTCTAGATTCAGAACAAAAGGTTAATCCCAAGAAAAGCTGCGCCCGCCCACCTAGCTCATTCCATGTTCGGCAAAGTTCCGCTACGATGGTTTCGAGATGCGATTTTCAGCGCCCCATCCGATTCCATACCAGGGCAGCAAGCGTCGCCTTGCTCCGGCGATCCTGAGCCACGTTCCTGAGCGCAGTAATTATCGGTTGGTTGAGCCGTTCGCAGGCTCTGCCGCGATTACCTTGGCGGCGGCATCACAGCGTCTCTTTGAAACCTATCTGATCGCAGATGTCCTTGAGCCTCTGATTGGCATTTGGCGGCAGGTCATTGACGGACCAATCGATCTGGCGCACGACTACGAAGCTCTATGGCAACGCGAGCGCAAATATCCTATCGAAGCCTATTACGAGATTCGCGGTGAGTTCAACAACGACCGGAATCCTGCAAAACTGCTGTATCTGTTGGCTCGATGCGTAAAAAATGCCGTTCGATTTAATCCTGCGGGGCAATTCAATCAGTCACCCGACAAACGCAGGACGCGGTATGCGGCCAGAGGTGATGGCCAAGGAACTGGAAGCGGCTCACGGCGTTCTTGCTGGAATAGCTACCGCAGTTTGCGGCGATTACATGGAATGCTTCAGGCAAGCGCAGTCCGGCGACTTCTTCTATTTGTGACCCTCCCTACCAGGGAACAAGTGAAGGTCGTGACAGCCGCTACATTAAAGGCGTGACGCGGCAGGAATTGGTCGAAGGGTTGCAAATTCTTAACGGCAAGCGCGTGCCATTCATATTGAGTTACGACGGATCTTGTGGCGACCGCAACTACGGAGAACCGCTCCCCGATGCGTTAGCCCACCGAATTCTCTTGAATGTCGGCAGGTCGAGCCAGGCCACTCTCAATGGCCGCGACGACCAGACCGTCGAGTCGCTGTACGTATCGCACTTTCTTGCGGAAAACGGCCAACTCGCCACGCACATGTCGCTGGAAGATTTCGCGAAACAGCCAAATCTGTTCGCGTGATCGCTATTTCCCCTGATTTGGCATTTCTCGAATTTCGTCTGCGACAGTTCGCTTCTTCTTGATTGATTCCCTCTGTAGGCGTTCGAATTGTTTTATGTCGCTGCCGGCCCAGACCACCTCAACGCGCCTTTCCTGCCGCGTCGCAACATGGGTATAGCCAGTCGCCCCGGCCCAATAGCAGGTTCGGCATATATCGGGGGCCTTGGTTTCGCGCCAGTTTTTGCAGTGCTCACAGTCCCACGACTTTTTGCGGTTGCAAGATCCGCAAAGCACTTGGTAGGGTTCATCGCGCTCATTCTGTGACTCGCCAGCGACTTCGTAGGGGATACGGTGGTCTACCTGCAAGTTATGTCTTGCCCCGCAGATGTGGCATTTGCTGTCAGCACGAGCGATGATCTCGGCTCGCTGCTTCTTTGGCAAAACCATCCGACCGCTCTTGCCTCGCTCCTGAGCGATATCTGGATCGAGCATGTAAGCCGCTATGGGGCGCCCAGTGCTGCTCTTCACCCGGACGGTCTTAAGGGGAAATCCAAGCTCGCGAACATCGCGTGCGGCGCGGGGAGGATGGTCGTATCCAGCCTTATTGATCTCTTCCGTGGTTACAACGCCTTGCTTTGCGATTCTATCCAGAACAAATCGAGCGCGTTTATTGCTGACGGCCTCGATTAGTGCGAGGCTAACTCTTTTGAGAGTTGGGCTGCCACGCCGGGGAACCTCAGAGATCAGTTCTGCCGACGAAATGCCGAGCGAAGATGCGATGTCGTACAGTGTGTTCAAAGTCACGTTACGTTCACCGCGCTCAATCGCGCCCACATAGGTTCGATGTAAGTCACACCTATCCGCCATTTCTTCTTGAGACCACCCACGGGCGGGCCCTCAAGGCTCTGAGGCGATCAGCGAGGATTGAGTTCGGATTACTCGGCGGCATCCAGTGCAGTCTTCTAGCATGATGACTATTTATCTACAGACTAGATGTAGCACTTTGTTTGATGGAGTCTTTTCTCCACACATCTTTGGAGTGTCCTAGAAAGGGATGTAAGAGAATCATTGCTTCCGAGCGGAGGGGGCGTTTATCGAAACTAACCTCACAAAATAACCTTTATGTTATTTAACTGAAACACATCTGTTATATATTGCGACAATATAACGACTGTGGCTGTGGGAGGCGTGATGGATTGGGCGAAGACAATCGCGGATCGGGCACGCACCTCTGGAGTGCTTCGTGTCGATGACCTTGCCCGCGAGTTCAAGATTTCCGAGATTGCGGCTCGCAACGCCTTGCAGCGGCAAGCGAAGCGCGGCTTGGTCGAGCATCTGGGCAAGAAAGTCTTTATCAATCGCCTGGCACACGACTTTTCCGGACGCGAACTGATCACCGTCTTTCGACCCGAGGCTTATCTCTCGCTTGAGTCCGTCTTGCGGGATTCGGGTGTCTCTACCCAGACGCCTAAAGTGCTGACTTGCGTCACTACGAGCAGACAAGGGGCGTTTCGCGCCAAGTCGGTCTCACTGGTATTTCGCCATATATCGAAGAGCCTGTTTTGGGGATTCGAAACCAGGCGCACGCGCTACGGCAACTACCGGGTCGCCGAGCCAGAAAAAGCGCTCCTCGACTGGATCTATCTTCTGCGACAGGAAGGCTCACTGGTGCCGACCGATGAAATAAACTTGCAACCGCTCGATCGGGAGAAACTCCTTAAATATGCCGCGAAATTCCCTTTGCCAGTGAAGCAGCAGATTTTAGAACTTCTCGCCGCCTAGGCCCACGTTAGCCGTTCCGCTTCGCGGAACCGGCGGAACGTGGGGCACCGTCCTGCAACAGAGCGCATGAACTGGGCCTTTCGTCAGTGTGCCAGCGCGCCGCGAAGCACGATCGCGATCATTCCGAGACACATCAGCAAGAGAAATATTGCAGAAAAGACGTAATACGGAATCCGGATCTTCGGCCACAGCCACATTGGGAATTGATCTGCCAGCTTATCGCCGAATGTATCGTTCATGCGTTGCGGCAGCGCACCTTCTTCCGCCTCGGGTTTCCACGCGGAAGCGATCCACGTGGCCCGCAGGTTCGAAATCAGGAGTGCGATGATTACAACCTTCACAACGCCCAGTCCCGGGAAAGCCCCCATGAACAGCAATGAAAGCAGCGCATCGGCCGCGTAGGTAAGCAAAACCATGCCCGCCGCAAACCGGCTTCGCTCGCGCACACCGACGCCACCGAGATAGAACACCAGAAAGACAAAGAATCCTGAGACCGGGTGTCCAGTTGTGAGGGACAAGACGAACGACAGGATGGCAACGATAGTGCAAACCCAAAAACCCTGGGCCCCGAGGTAATCGACATCGGCCCCGGTCTGTATGGATGGCCAGAACAGGCTCTTAAGGCGGCCCTCGGTGCGGACAGTTGAGTCAGAAATGCCGAGCGTTTGCATTGCGGCATTAGAGCAGCAGTTCGGCAACACAGTCCAGCAGAAAAGATGGTCTTTTGAAAAAGCGCTCGGCGCAGGAAAAAAACTCAAACTCAAAAGACCCACCCTTGCTTTCGCAAGGATGGGGCACCCTTAGTTCTAAAGAGTTCTAAAGCCGGCCTTTGTTCTTCTTCAGTTTCTCGTACTCCGACCAATGCTCCTGCAGCGCCTCGTACATCCGGTCCATTTTGCTGTGCAGGGCCGCCACTTCGAGTTCAGCCTTCAAGTTGATTTCGTAGTCGAGATCGGACTTGAGGCGGTCCTTCGTCGCCTGCCGGTTCTGGCTCATCATGATGACCGGCGCCTGGACCGCCGCGACCATCGACAACACCAGGTTGAGGAAGATGAACGGATAGGGATCGAAAGCGTGCCGCACCAGCAGCACGGTGTTGGCGACGACCCACGCCACCAGCACCAACCCGAACAGTCCGATGAAGGTCCACGAGCCGCCGAAGGCGCCGATGCGGTCCGCCAGTCGCTGGCCGAAGGTCAAGCTCTCGCGCTCTTCGACGTTGGCGTTGCGGGTGACGTGCGTGCGCAGCAACTCGTCCGTGTGCCGCAGACGATGACCGACGGCGGCCAGCAAGTCGAGCGCGGCATGAGGATGTTCTTTAACCAGATCGAAAACGGCGTCGCGATCGAGCACGAGAACGTCAGTGTCCTGAAGAGCCACGGCCGTTGCATTTCGCGGGCCGCCGTCGAGCAAAGAAATCTCGCCGAAAACGTCCCCCGGCGTGTTGTTATCGAGGACGATTTTCTCGCCTTCAAGACTCTCCGTGTAAACCTGCACCACGCCGGAATGCACGATGTAGAGCGACCCGCCCGCATCGCCGGTGGCGAAGATCGTCTGTCCCTGTGTGAAGCGCTGGGTGTCTACCAATTGGGCCAGGGTTGCGCACTCGTTCGCGTCAAGCAGTGAAAACATCGGAACTTCGGCGATGATGGCGGGAGTAGCGGACATAATTCATTCCTCAACAGAAAAGCTCACCACGGATCAAACGGATTCAAACAGATAAAACGAATGAAAAGACTTAAACCCTTAAGCTTCTGATCCGTGTTTCCATCCGTTAGATCCGTGGTTGGTTTTGGTTTTACTTCGTGTATCGGTTACGCTTCTTTTCCGCGTGACGTTCGAGGGCGAACTGGATCAGGCGGTCAATCAGGTCGGCGTACCCGACTCCGGTCGCGCCCCACAGCTTGGGATACATGCTGATCGACGTGAAGCCGGGCAGCGTGTTGATCTCGTTCACGAAAATTTCGTTCGACACGGGGTCCATCAGGAAATCCACGCGTCCGAGACCGGCGCAATCGACGGCCTTGAACGCCGTCACGGCCATCTCGCGCACGGATTTCTGCTGCGCATCCGTCAGCTTGGCCGGAATGATCAGCTCCGAGCCTTCGTCAAGATACTTGGCGTTGTAGTCGTAGAATTCCTTGATCGGCACGACCTCGCCGACGATCGACGCCTGCGGTTCGTCATTGCCCAGCACGGCGCATTCGAGTTCGCGGGCTTTCTTCTCGCTGCCTACGCCCTCTTCGATCACGATCTTGCGATCGAACTGAGCGGCTTCGCGGATGGCCGGACCAAGCTCACGGTGATCGTGCGCCTTCGAGATACCGACCGAGCTGCCCAGGTTCGCCGGTTTCACGAACATCGGGTAGGTCAGCGCCGCCTCGACTCGTTTCTCCACTGCTGCCGCGTCGCGCTCCCATTCGCGCCGCAGGATGGTCACATGCTTCACGATCGCGAGGCCGGCGTTCTTGAAGAGCGCCTTCATCACGTCCTTGTCCATGCCCGCCGAAGAGCCGAGCACGCCCGCGCCGACGTAAGCAATGTCGGCCAACTCCAGCAATCCCTGGATCGTGCCGTCCTCGCCGAAGGTCCCGTGCAACACGGGGAAGATTACGTCCACGATGATCGGGTGATCGGCGGCGCGGCGTCCTTCGACAGCGCTGGTCTGGAACGGCAGCAGCGACGTATGTTCGCTGGCGGGAACCGGAGGCGCAAGCATGGCCTCTCCGTTTTGCAGCATGGCGGCACCGGCAGTCTGAGCGGGATCGCCCGCGCGCAGGTGTTGCGGATTCGGCGCCGGCTCCCCTTTCAGCAACCGCTCCGCGTCGGTCGCCGTCAACCAGTGGCCGTCTTTGGTGATGCCGATGGGAACAACTTCGTACTTCTGCTTATCTATCGCCTGCATCACCGATGCCGCCGAGAGCAAGGACACTTCGTGCTCGCCGCTTCTGCCGCCAAAAAGAATTCCAACGCGCGTCTTAGCCATGTTCGAGAGGATAAATGTTTGAGGGGATAAATTGAAGCATCGCAGACCGCAAAGGCTCAGGGCGAAGATCCGCGCAAAGAAAATAGGGACGCTCAATCCGAGCGCCCCCATTGGATCTCCTGCAAAGGTTCTAATTTGCTCCGGCGTTCCCGGCGGACTCCGCCTGTGGCGGCTCAAGTTCGACTACGTCACCCGCATGAATTTCTTCGAGGGCGAAGGTCACCATGCCGGTGGCGCTGGTTGGGGTCGCGTTCAGAATGATAATCTCGCCTACCACTCGACGCGGTAGCTCCTTGTAATCCTTCGAGCGCAGCCGCTGAGGGTTCTTTTGAGTGTCTTCCACCTCCACCGAAGCGAAGGCGTCAGCATCGGATTTGTCGTACTCTCGGGGCGAGTACGTGCGCGTCACGCGATAATAATCGCCGCACTTCACGCCTTTGTCCCAGCCGATGTTGAGGAACACCTTATGGCCGGGGGGCGCAAACTGGTCGAAGCTTTCTGCCAACGCGATTTTTCCGGCAATCGACGGTTTGTCTGCCGGGAAGCGATCCAGCGTAGAGACCTCACGGGCCACGATGGCCGGCCGCTCAACAAACGGAATCGCCAGATCTCCGGGCACGATCGGCTGGCAAACGAACTCAACCTGGGCCACGGCGACCTCGGCACGCAGTTCCGTGACGCGCGCGTAGCCGATGTCAAAATACGGTTGTCCGGCGTCTTTCTGCAGCTTGGCTGTGCCCTCATAGGGCGACCATGCGTCCGGGTTGCGCGCTTCGCGGACGATGCTTACCCGATTACCCGGCTGAAGGTTACCGCCCTTGACGAAAATGATGTCGCGATCGGCGAACCGGGTCTGTTGAGGCGAGTTGAGCCCAGCGGCAACGAAGCTCGCCTTCGAGACCGGCTGCTTGCTCAGGAAGCCGGCGCAGTACACGTCGGACTGGGAAACCGGCACGAGCTTTTCGGTCACATTTGCGTCTGTGGGAACCGTCCCCGCCTTCAAGGACGACTCGTCGGGCGTCTTTTGCGCTAATCCCAGCCCGCTCAAGAGAAACAATGCCGCGATAATGCACTTCTTCATGGATTCCTCCACCGAACCCCCCGGTCTGACGTTACGCCGCCCACCAACTGTTTCAAGGCAGGTTGCGTATGTGCCTGAATTTGTGAGACTTAACCAAAAACGGCAAAAAGAGACCAAGGGCAAAAAAGTCCGGCTCGGCTCGAACCGTAGCAAAGCCGCTAACGCGGGTCAATAGGCACCTATTGACCCTTAAGGTACGAAAGTACAGCTGAGTGTGTGAATTTCGTGAAAATCTGTTATTGCATCCGTAATGGTGCAACAGTAAGATTGCGACCGCTACACCTAAATTATGAACGCACAGACCTTACTGATGACAAACCGACTGCTCCCGCTGCGACTCCCCCGTGTCTGCATCGCTATCCTGGGGGAGGATGCGGCTGAAATGTTCGATAAAGCGGAGGCTTTTGTCCGCGAGAACCCTTTCTTCGAGTTCCGCCTCGACTACCTTAAGCAGCCGGCCCTGGCGCTGCCTAAACTAAAGCGCTTCTTTGAGTTACACCCGGAAGTCGTCGCCATTGCGACCTGCCGGAGAGCCGAAAACGGAGGCCGATTCAAGGGTTCCGTGGCGGCAGAAATTGAATTTCTCACGAAGGCGGCCGCCGCCGGTTGCCAGCTCGCAGACGTCGAATTGGAAACAGCCGAAGCCATGAAGGCCGCCGAGTGGCAGAAACTGCGCTCACGCTGCGCCGTCGTTCTTTCGCATCACGATTTCCGCACCACCCGCAAGCTGGAAGATACTTTTGCCCGGATGCAAAAGGTAAAGGCCGACTACTACAAGATCGTCGCAACGGCTACGCGGCTCTACGACAACGTGACCATGGTGAAGTTCCTGGAGGAAAAAAGCTACACGCACTCCGTGATCGGATTGTGCATGGGCGAGCAAGGGATTATCAGCCGGGTGCTCGGCCTCCGAGCCGGGAGTGTGTTCACGTTTGCCTCGGCCACTGACGGTGAGGAAACCGCCCCCGGGCAGGTGTCGTTCCGTTCTCTACGCGACAAGTACCGGATCGACCAGGTGGACGCCGCCACACGCGTGTACGGCGTCGCCGGCGATCCCGTCAGCCACTCGCTTTCTCCGGCGATGATGAATGCCGCTTTCCGCCGAGAAAACGTCAATGCCGTTTATCTCGCCCTTCATGCCAAGAAGCTAGAGGACCTGATCGAATCGGCACGCGACATCCCGGTCAGCGGCTTCAGCGTCACCATCCCCTATAAGCAGGAGATCGTCGAGCATCTGGACAATACCGATGCCGTCACCGCCAAGGTGGGCGCCTGCAACACGGTCGTCCGCGGAAGCGAAGGGAAGCTCTTTGGGTTCAATACCGATGTGGGAGCCATCCTGCGTCCGCTTGAAAAACGCATCAGCTTACAAGGGGCGAAGGTTCTGGTGCTCGGCGCAGGCGGCGCGGCCAGGGCAGCCGTTTTCGGAATCAAGGATCGCGGCGCGGAAGTCTTCATCATGAACCGCACCACCGAAACGGGCCAGAAACTTGCCCGACAAGCCAAGGCGAAATTCATAAAACGCCCGGACCTGAAGAAACACTCGTTCGACGTCATCATCAACGCCACCCCGCTTGGCCTGGACGGCGCCATGGCGAAACTGTCTCCATTGACCGAGAAGGAGATCAAGGCGAAGTATCTGTTTGAAATGGTCTATACGCCCACGGAAACTCCCTTGGTGAAGATGGCGCGGGCCGCCGGGGCGCAGATCATCCCCGGCATCGAGATGTTTGTGCAACAGGGCGCGCGCCAGTTCGAAATTTGGACGGGCAAACCGGCCCCCGCCGACGAAATGCAGAAGGTCGTGGAAATGGAGTTGTCATCACGGGCGGCGAAAAAGAACGGACACGCGGCGGGGAAGCTGTAAACGCGTAGCCGCTCAACAAGACAAGGCAGCGCAAACGGGCGGGCATCCTCAGCCCGCCTGTTTCTTTCCCAGCAAATCGGCAATGTCGGAATAAAGCACAACGCTGTTGCGACCGTGCGCTTTCGCGTAGTACAGAGCGGCGTCGGCGTTCTCGATCAGGTCGCGGCGGAAATGAGCGTCTTCGTCGTACACCGCAATCCCGATGCTGATGGTTAGGGCCTCCACCGCCGACGGCGACCCGGCAAAGAACTTGGCATGTTCCACCGCGCGGCGTACGCGTTCTGCGACATATTTGGCTCCGGCGCCGCCCGTCTCGGGAAGGATGATCACGAACTCCTCTCCGCCGTAGCGTGCCACCGTATCCACCTCGCGCATGTCTTTCATCAGGATCGAAGAGAGGTCTCGCAAAACCTGGTCGCCGGCGTGGTGGCCGTACCGGTCATTCAGGCTCTTGAAGAAATCGATATCGAGCATCAGCAGCGAGAATTTCGTCTTTTTGCGTTCCGACCGCTTGATTTCCAGTTCAAGCTGCTGTTCGAAGTAGCCGCGCGTTTTCAGTCCGGTCAAGTAATCGGTGAAGGCGAGGCGAATGAGTCCGTCATATGCGTAATCGCGGGTCAGCAGCGACTCGGCCACCAGCGACAGGACCCACAGCAGTTGCGCGTCTTCCGCCGTGAACGCCCCTTCTTGCGAGCTGAATAGCTGTAGCGAGCCGGTCACCTTGTTGCTCACAAACAGCGGCACAACCAGGGCCGAGCGCGCCTCGACCCATTCCAGAAATGCATTCGCCGACGAAAGCGGCTCCCTGGCAACCAGCAGTGGACGGCTGTATTTCGCCGCCCATATGTTGAGGACGTTCCCGCCCGCCATCATGTCCGGATTCGGATCCTCTATGCCCCGCACGACACGGACCTGCGGCTGCTCGGAATTCTCGTCCCATAAGCAGACCAGCGAGCGTTCGTGCGGCACCATCTCCGCGGCGAAGTCGCACAGCATATTCAGGGCTGCGTCGATCTGCATCTGCAGTCCCGCCAGCATACTCAGCCGCACGATCACGTTGATCGCCTGCCAACGCTCCTGGATCGTCTTCTGGCCGATCTCGGAAAACACTTCGACCACGAAGCTATCCGGCGTAGACAAATTCGTGCGACTCGGTTCAGGTGTCATACGAAAATTATGTTCGAAGGATAAAGACACACAACGCCGCCTGCCTAGTCCCACCTGCTGAGACCGGCCTCAGCTAACACTTCAGATGCAGCCAAACAATGCCCGCGCACCTACCCGTGTCACATTCCTTGCCCCGAGGAGACAAGCCGGTCCGCCTTGGAATTCCCGTTTTGGGAACCAGTGCCTCTTTGGGGAGTTGAATTCAGCCAGAGTTCATATCGGCCACAAGAATTAAGGCCATACTAAAGCTCTAGAACTCGCCTTTCATGGCGCTTTTTTACGCCGGCAAGGGAGGGTTTCGCGGTTGTGGTTGGGCTTGATTCAAATCAGTCCTGAACCAGTTGCAAGATCAGGTTTGCGGTACTCAGTCGCTTCGAAAGTGGCGCCCCCCCGCCCGACAGAGTGCCAGTTACATAAACCCGGTGCTATTCAGGCCGTGGTTTTTGTGGTTCCTGCAAGCGAACGTACGTCAACAGAAAACAGGGCCGAGTGCCCGGAGACGATCCAATGGCGTGGTACGCATACTGCATTACTGAGCAGAAATCATTTCAGGGCAATAACAGAGTACGGAAACCCTTTCCAATTGAGGGTCTGCGCGGGGTGGGCGGGGCGCAGGTCATCGGCTATCCGTGCGGAGATTTAGCCGTGGTCGCCAGCGAGTACCATAGGGCCGGCACGCTTGAACAGAACGACACCCTGGCACATGCGCGCGTGATCTCAGAATGTTTTAAGCATGGGACCGTATTGCCGTTCAAATTTGCCACCGTCTTTGATACTGAAGAATCCATGCGCATGGCGGTTCGTGCGAATCGCAAGGCGTTCATGCAATCCGTTGCCCAACTTCGGGGCAAATCGGAAATGCACCTCAAGGTAACGGTTCGCATGGCGTCGCTTCTAAGCGAATCTGCGGCCGATTGCGAGCTCCCATGCGTAGTAGGTGCGGAATATCTGTCGCACCTGCACATCAAGGCGAGTCGCGAACGTGAGCGTCAAACCAAGGCTCTCGCGCTCTCGCAGCAAGCCAACAAGTTGTTCAGCCCGCTCGATGAGGACATCACCTGCAAGCGGAACCCATCGGGCGGCCTGATGATCGGCATCGCGCACCTGATCGATAGCGATAACGTCGTGAAGTATCAAAATCGCTTTAGCGTGGCCACCAAGCAATTCAAGGATTGCCAACTGGCGATCAGCGGACCGTGGCCCCCCTTCCACTTTCTTCCCGGCAACCTGCGCATGGTTCACGGCGACGACTGAAAAATCGATTAGAGACTAGATATCCCTTGCCCGGAGGTGCTTCGATAGCGCCTTCGGGGTTTTTTCATTGTGTCCGCACCGTCAACCTTGCGCTGCGTCGCGAGCAGTCACCCCACGTTCTCCCGCAAAAATTCTCCCATCATCACCCAGGCCTGCCGGGCCGCCGACGGGTTGTACGCCGGGCGCTCGTCGCAGAAGAAGCCGTGGTCGGCGTCGGAGAAGGCGACGTAACAGAAACGCTTCCCCGCCGCGAGCAGCGCGTCGGCCACGGCGCGTCGCTGGTCCGGCGGGATGTGCTGGTCCTTGCCTCCCCAGAACGTCAGGAGCGGCGCGTGCAGGTTCGGACAAAGATGAAGCAGTCCCGGTGAGGTTGGGCTCGGCGCGACGCCTGCGCCATAGAACGATACGGCGGCCTTTAATGGCAAGGTGGCACACGCGAGAAACGCAACGCGCCCGCCCAGGCAGAAGCCGACCGAGGCGATCGCATCGGCCCTGACGAAGTCGTTGGAGGTAAGCCATCCGAAGGTCGCGCGCAGGTCCTCCGTGAGCCCCTCTTCCGTGATCGCCTTGATGTGCGGCATCACCGAGGCGTAGTCGGTATACGCGGCCGTAAAACACTGCGCGGTGCGATGGTAAAGCTCGGGCGCGACCGCTACGTATCCCTCACGCGCAAAGCGCTCGGCCACGCGGCGGATATGCGAGTTCACACCGAACGCCTCCTGCAAGACGATCAGCGCGGGATGAACGGCGTCATCGCAGGGCCGCGCCACGAAGGCCTCCATCGTGGTTGCGTCGGTGCTTTTGTCCGTGACATGAATCGTGACGTCGTGGGTGATGATCTCGTGCATGGTCCGCTCCCCGCCCAGGGATTGCATATTGGATGCACGAGTCCCCGACACGCTCCTCGGCGCACGCCTGAATTCGGGTTGTCGCTGGTATCGCACCCTCCCCTATCGGGGAAGGGTGCGGCACCCGCGGCTGAAAAGTCGCGGAGAGACTTGATGATCCCATTCCCATCATTTCCTTGCATTTGTTGCGTGCGGGCGGGTCGCCCGCACGGACAGCCGCCGGGACGGCGGCGATCATGAAAGCCTCGAAGAATCGGAAAATCGGAAAATCGGAAAAACGGAAAATCTGAAAACCAAAGACGGAACAGAATTAGCCGTTAGTTGGCTAGCTATTAGCTGTTAGTGGGCTAGGTATTAGCGGTTAGTTGGCTAGCTATTAGCTGTTAGTGGGCTAGGTATTAGCCGTTAGTGAATGCAACGGCGAAAACGGAACAGAAACAGCCGTCAGTCGTCAGTCACCTGCCGTCAGCCCTCGAGAAACGCAGAGGAAGCAGAGGTAGTGGAGTACCCCCTCCCTTGCTCTAAAATCTTATGTTGTTGAAATAAAGCGAGTTAATGGGTCGATCTAAAATTAGCGCGAACTAAGTGGCTGAAAAGAAGCGACTTACTACCTCGATATCCTTTTGGAGGAACGGGTCGCTGCCAATTCCTGATCTGATTTAAGTATGACAACTTTCGGAGGGGAAACCCGCCAGAGTGGAGAAAATTATATTTGGATTGGTTTCAGCTACTTAGGAGGAAAACGGCTCGCCGAGGGGCTTGACAAGGCGGAAGGACCTGCCGGACTGGAGTCCGGCGCTACGTCGACGAAACGCAATTTGGGCCGGCGCCTGTTCATGCAGGCCCGGCCCATGAGGAAAAGTCAAGCGCTGAGGAGCGACTTGGCGACTGGCTACTTGAGGCCCTTGATGGCGACGACCAGGTCTTTGATCTGCGCGTCGGTCAGAGTGCCTTTGTAGCCCTTCATAGTGGTGCCGGCGATGCCGTTTTGGATGATGCCGATGAGGTCGGCATTGCTCTTGGAAGCAGCCTCCTTCAAAGGCTTGGTCTTCATCATCATCTTGCCTTCGGCGTTAGCGCCGTGGCACACGGCACACTTTGATTTGAATGTGGCATTGCTGGCCAAGTCCGCGGCTGTGGCAATGCCGGTGAGTCCAGCAAGAACTAGAACCGCAACACAACCCTTGAATACGTTCTTCATTAGTTTCCTCGCTTTGAGTTGGCGAAATGACGCCCGGTTGAAACCCTTTGCTGAATTTCCCCCACCGGGAAATAGCAGTTGATCTGCCAAAAATATCACATATCGTATTCCGCACAAAACAAGGGACCTGCTTGCGCAGGCTGGGCGGGCTGTGGACGGAAGCGGGACAAAACGTTCGGAATGCGCGTAAATAGGAGCTGGTACGCGGTTGGGAAACTCTTGCCGGCAACGTGCGATAATTTCAGTAAGCACGTCTCTTCAGTAAGCACGTCTCCATGGTAACGATGGCAGGAGAGGCGAATCAGCGGCATCAGGAGCCACGATGGCAAACCGTCCCGCGCGTGGGAACGCGACCGCAAACGTAAGCTGGACCAGCGCACAGTCATATTCGATGGCGATCCTCTGCCTGTTGATCGGCGTGGCAGCAGGATGGTTTCTGCGTGGATCGCAGATTCCGGCCGAAGGCACGAATGCCACGGCGTCGGTGGCAGCGCAGCCGAGTGGCGGAATGAATACACAGCAACCTCCGTCCGCGGAGCAGATGAAGGGAGCGGCCGACAAGCAGGCAGAGCCTCTGCTGGCGGAGTTGAAGACGCGGCCGAACGATCCGCAACTGCTGACCGAGATCGGCAACATGTACTTCGACAACAGGCAATACAAGGAGTCGATCGACTACTACGCGCGCGTATTGAAGATGCAGCCGGCTAACACCAACGTTCGCACCGACATGGGCATTGCCTACTGGGAGGGCCTGCGGGACGCGGACACGGCAATCGGCGAGTTCAACAAAGCACTGAGCTACGAGCCGAACAAGCCACAGACGCTTCAGAGTATCGGGATCGTGAAGTGGCAGGGCAAGTCGGACACCAAGGGCGCCATTGCAGCCTGGGAGAAACTACTGCAGACCAATCCCGATTACGAGAAAAAGGCCGACATACAGCAGCTCATCAACGAGGTAAAGGGGCGGTAGGAAGTGCCGAGTGGTTAGTGGCGAGTGGTTAGTGCCTTACCTCGAAATACTTACTTCTTAAGTCTTGTGATGGATCTCACAAACCCCAGTGACAGGCTCAACTGACGGAGAACTGCTGGTCAGGAACAATGAGCATACCGGGGTGAACTTTCAGCGGAATCGGTGTGGCTGTATCCGGCAATGATTTTCGTCTGCCGATCCGATTTCGCGCTACTCGGAGGAACTGTTCAATATGTCCGCAAACGCCGGCTTCGTACGGCGCCTGACTCAAACGCTCGGCTCGATCAAGACGGGCATTACGCTTCTGATCGTTCTCGGCATTGTGGCGGCGGTGGGCACCGTGATTTCGCAGCGTCCGATGACGTCGCCAGCCGAGATGGAGCAGAAGTTCTCGCCGGCGACGCTGAGGGTCCTGGACGCGGTCGGACTGACCGACGTTTACCACTCGTGGTGGTTCATCGCTCTGCTGGGACTGGTGGCGATCACCATCATCTTTGCGTCGATCGAGCGCTGGCCGAACGCGTGGCGGTTTTACGATCGTCCTTATCGCAAGCCGGACGTGCACTTCAGGGCCGCCCATCCGACGAAAGCGCAGTTCGCAATTCGTGACGCAGAGAGCGGATTGGGCGCGGCCGAGCGGGCCATGCGCAAGGCCGGGCTCAGACCCGCAAAGATCAGTCAGGATAACGAAGTCTCACTCTTCGCCGAGAGGAACCGTTTCGCGGTGCTGGCGGTCTACATCGTCCACGCGAGCCTGCTGCTGATCTTCTTCGGCGGGATTGTGGACGGCATCACGGGCTACCGAGGCTATCTTTCGCTTGTCCCCGGAACGCCCGCAATAGACCATGTAGAACTATCGGACAAGACGACGAAGACGCTGCCATTCAGCATTCGCTGTGATGGCGCGGGCCAGGAGAACTATGGCGGCCAGTTCGCGGGGATGCCCAAGCGCTGGTGGTCGAAGCTGACGGTGATTGAAGACGGACGCGAAGTTTTGCATAAGGAGATCGCCGTCAACGAGCCGCTGGTTTACAAAGGCGTGCGTTTTTACCAGTCGGGCTTCGGCCAGAGCGACGTGCCGGAGTCGGTGCTGATCGGATACGGCGCGCTAGCCGATCCCGAGAACGTGAATGCCGTTAGCGTTCCGATGAATGGGACAGCCGACTTCGACGGCAATACCATACGCGTGCTGAAGTTCCTGCCGGATGCGTACAGACAGGCGGACGGCGAGGTGTTCCAGCGTTCGCGCGATTTGCAAAGCCCGGCGGTGCAGGTCGAGATCACGGGCAAGGACGGCAAGAGCAACTCGACGTGGCTGCTCTACGAGGAAACCGCCAAGGCGGGAACGTTGCCTTACGCACTGCAATTTTCCAACCTGGCATTGCAGAACGCGACCGGGTTGCAGGTGTCTCACGAACCGGGCCAGTGGGCCGTGTGGGCCGGATGCCTATTGATGGGCGTGGGACTGGTGGTTTCGTTCTACATTGTGCACATGCGGTTCTGGGCGGTGACGGTGGCCGACGGCAAGGGCGGACTGACGCTCTGGGTCGGCGCGGCGGCCAACAAGAAGAATCGGGAAGCGTTCGAGCAGAAGTGGCGCGACGTAGCGGAAGAGATCCGCAAGGAGCTGAAGCCGAGCAGTGAAGTTGCGGTGGCGAAGGCGGGTAAGTGATTGAGTGGGGTGCGCGGGCGGGACGCCCGCACGACAGCCGGCGGGACGCCGGCGCTCCAAAGCAGGAAGCAGTAAAGACGGGACGCGGAGGAATCGATGGCGACGGGTGCAACAAAGGTAGTGATCGGGGATACGGTCGAGAAGTCCGGCAGCGGACTGGTCGTGGGCGTGGGCTTGGCGACGGTTTTTGCCGTCATCATAACCTTGCTCAACGTGGCGAAACAGGGAAATATTTTCAACGAGACAAACCTGCTCTCGACGGCGCTGATTTTCTATATGGCGTCGGCGGCGCTGTATATCGGGTACGGCGTGAGCGGGCTCGAACGTCACGTGAAGGCTGCCTCGGTTCTTTGCATCCTGGGATTGCTGGCGAACACAGCGGCGGCGGGGCACAGATGGTATGTGGCCGGGCATCCGCCATTTGCGAGCATCTACGAGATGCTGTTGAGCTTCGTGTGGACGCTGGCGCTGCTGACCCAGTTGGCCGAACGCAAGTTTGGGGTGAAGCTGATCGGCAGCGTGACCATGCCGCTCGCCGTGGTCTCGGTCGGATTGATGCACCTGCTCGATTCCGAAGTGCGTCCGCTGGTGCCGGCGCTGCAATCGACGTGGCTGCACGTACACGTGACGCTGGCCATGCTGGCCTACGCCGCCTGCGCGCTGAGTTTCGCGCTGGCCATGATGTTCCTAATCAAGGACAACATGAAGACGGAGACCTTCCTCGCAGTCACCAGCGGACTGTCGGTGGCGATCTACGCAGGCATCCTCACGCGCTTCGACGGCGGCGGGCTGGACGTGATCGCGTGGGACGCCGCGCGCAAATCCGAGATGTTCATGCCGGAGGGCAAGGGCCGACTGTTTGTGACGATCCCCGAGTTGGGGTGGTTCTTCGTGATCGCACTGGTGGCGTCGCTGACGCCGCTGGCTCTGTACTTAATTGCAAAGTTGAAAAAGGACGAGGGTCCCCTCGCCTACGCAAACGTCGCGATGTTCATCTCGCTGGCGTTGCAAGTCTTGGCCATGGCGGTGTTCTTCCTGCGCGCGGACGGAATCTATCCGTCGATCGATGCGGGCGGTGCATTCCCAACGAGCTTGAAGGCGAGTCCGTTCATCCTGGCGGGATTGGCGATGGGCATCTTCGCCTCCCTGCTCTATTTGATGTTGTACTGGCGGCGTGGCGGGCTGGAGCGGGCGCTACCCCCGGCCGAGGTGCTTGACCGCGTCACTTATAAGACGATCTGCATCGCGTTCCCGCTGCTGACGCTGATGATCGCGGCTGGCGCGTACTGGGCGAACCGCACGTGGGGCTCCTACTGGAGCTGGGACCCGAAAGAGACGTGGGCGGCCATCACATGGCTGGTCTATGCCGGATATTTGCACATGCGCATCACGCGGGGATGGCGCGGGCGCAGGGCGGCCTACTTCGCCATCGCCGGTTTCGCCGTGGTAATGTTCACGTTCTTTGGCGTGACGTACCTGTTGCCGGGATTGCACGCATACGCATAGAGAAGCAGTACTCGGTACTCGGTACTCAGTACTCGGTACTCGGTACTCAGTACTCAGTACTCGGTACTCGGTACTCAGTACTCGGTACTCGGTACTCGGTACTCGGTACTCGGTACTCGGTACTCGTACTCGTACTCAGTACTCAGTAGTCGGTAGTCGGTAGTCGGTAGTCAAGAAGAAACCGTTTTCCGGTTTGATGACCTTAGACCGCTTCGCACCTGACATGCTGCGGGCATCTTAGGTTAGAGACAGCGCCAGGAGGCGGCCATGACCAAGCCAGATCAGGTTGGCGGCGGCAGTTTCCGGCTGCGGCTGGGAACGTTCATCGTAGAACTCGGCGACTCGCGCCCGAGGGCCGTACTCGCAGCGGTTGTGATGGGTGCGGCCGCGGCAGCAGGCGAGTACTTGATCCACGAAAGCCTCCGCTACAGTAAATTTGGACAATCGATGGGCGCGCTCATGGACGCGACGACTGTGGGTTTAGCCGCGGCCGTCGCGACTGGCGTGTGGCTGTTTGCCGCGCGCGAACGGCGCAAGCAAGTGTTGCGCGAGATCTCCAAAATATCCGAGCTGAACCACCACGTGCGCAACGCCTTGCAGGTGATCGCGCACTCTCACTACGGTTCCGACGACCCACATACCGACATGGTGCTTGAAAGCGTTGACCGGATCGAGCGCACGCTCAAAGAGTTGTTCCCCGGAGTAGAAGCGCCGCTGCAAGCTGACATTCGAATTGTCCCGTCTAAAGGACAGCAGCGCCGCGCGCGATAGACCCCCGAAGGCCAACACTGATTGGCACGGAGGGAACGGATTGAAGGGTTTCTGCGTCGTGCCGCTTCCGGCAGCTAAACCGTCGGCAATCCATACCCTCCCCATTTGGTAGAGCTGTAAGTCATTGATATTTCACACGTACGATGTCGATATCGTTTTCGTATGCATATCAACGCGAAGGACGCTAAGCGTGCAGCGGGGCAGAAAAAAGGGACCATGCGCGGGAGAGCGTAAGGTTAAAGTGGTATTACCAGTTCGTTAATGAAACCTCGTTTCATTTTTTACCAACGAGGCACTTACGTAGTCCCTGGCACAGGGATATAGTACAAGTGACGGAGATTCGACAAATTCAGTCGGCGCAACCGTTGGGCAAGTTTCTGGATTAGACGTAAGAAGTGCGGGCTTAGATAACCCCCCGGCCGCGCAAGTAACACCAAGCGAAAACTTGGAAAAAGGGTCATGGATTAACGGGCTTGAAGTGTATCCAGGCTCAAAAAATTCATAAGACACAGAAAGCAAAGGGAATAATACTAATGAATCTTACAAAGTGGGCCGCGTTCATGAAGCGCCGCGGAGCTTTTGTCTGGGGCGCAGTCGCAGTGTTCCTCCTCGGTCTGTTCCTGATGCCGGCGTTTGTTGGGGTGCACGCCCAGACAGCAGCCGGCACCGAAGCGGCAGCCGTAACTCCTCAATTCCATTACTTTGAATTTCTTCATTCAGCCAAGTACTCAGGCCTTGAGCGGGCGTCTTTGTTCATGGCGCTGGGCATCGCTATCTGCGGATTGCTTTACGCGCTGATGCTGGTCGGGCAGGTTCGCAAGGCCGATCAAGGCACGGCGAAGATGCAGCAGATTGCGCAAGCGGTGCGGGACGGTGCGAACGCTTACCTCGCCCGCCAGCTGAAATCGGTCGCGGTGCTGGTCGGAGTTCTGGTGATTGTGCTGTTCGCAACGAAGGCGATGACGTCGGACCTCGGAGCACACGATCCGTTTGCCTGGGGTCGCGCGGGCGCGTTCCTGGTAGGAGCCTTGTTCTCGGCCCTGGTTGGATTCGTCGGCATGCGCATGGCGACTACCGGCAACTTGCGCGTGGCGCAAGCGGCGAAGGTTGGTTTTGGCCGCGCACTGATGCTCGGCTATCGCTCGGGCACCATCACCGGCATGTTGACCGACGGTCTCGGACTGTTGGGCGGCACCATCATCTTCATGGCTTACGGCGAGCACGCGTATGAAGCGCTGCTCGGCTTCGGCTTCGGCGGCACCCTGCTGGCACTCTTTATGCGCGTCGGCGGCGGGATCTACACGAAAGCCGCTGACGTGGGCGCCGACCTGGTCGGAAAAATCGAGAAGGACATTCCGGAAGACGATCCGCGTAATGCGGCGACCATCGCCGATAACGTGGGCGACAATGTCGGTGATTGCGCCGGCATGGCGGCGGACATCTTCGAGTCCTACGAAGTGACGATCGTTGCGGCCATGATTCTGGGCTACATCGCGTTCGGCCACAAGGGCGTGATCTTCCCGATCCTGGTTCGCTCGATTGGAGTGCTGGCTTCGATCATCTCCACCTACATGGTTCGTGCGAACGACAAGGGGTCGGTAGCCTCGGCCATGAAGTCGATCAACTTCGGCTTCTGGATGGGTTCGGCTCTGTCGGTTATCGGCTTCTCAATACTCGGCTTCATGTACCTGCGCTTCAACGAAGGCATGGTGGCAACCGGTGCGCTCTCGGCTCAATCGTGGGAGAACATCAAGCAACTTGGTTACTGGGCGAACCTCGGTCACGTCGGCATGGATCTTCGTCCGGCATGGGCGTGCTTCGTCGGCGTTATCCTCTGCCTGGCATTGAACCGCACGACGGAATACTTCACGGGCACGGAATTCAATCCGGTTAAGGGTCTGGTCCGCAACTGCACCACGGGTCACGCGACGAACATCATCGAGGGCTTCTCGGTGGGTTACGAGTCGGCGGTCGTGACCGGCCTGGTTCTGTGCGGCGCGATCATGGCGTCGGTGCTGGTTTACTCGGGTACGAACCCGCTTTGCATCGCGTACGGCGTTGCGATGTGCGGTATCGGCATGTTGACCCTGACGGGCAACACGATCTCGATGGACGTGTTCGGTCCGATCGCGGATAACGCGAACGGCATCGGCGAAATGGGCTACTCGAAAGAAGAGATGGGCGAAGCGAAGTACAACGAAGCCCGTCAGATACTGGCTGACCTGGATGCCGTGGGCAACACGACCAAGGCGGTCACCAAGGGAGTTGCGATCGGCTCGGCGGTGATCGCGGCTGTGTCGCTCTTCGCCAGCTACATCACGGTGATCGGCTCGGGTGGTGGTGGCGAAAACGCCGCGCTTCCGGCATCGATCTTCGAGAAGGTCGCTGGCCTGCTCTCGATCAGCTCGCCGAAGTTGCTGGTCGGCATGATCATCGGCGGCTCGATTCCGATGTTGTTCTCGTCCATGACGATCCGCGCGGTAGGCCGTGCGGCGTTCCTGATCGTCAACGAGTGTCGCATACAGTTCCGCCGTCCGGGCGTGATGGAAGGCACGACGCTTCCTGACTACGGCGCGGTGGTGGACATCTGCACGACGTCGGCACAGCGCGAACTGATTGGTCCCGCATTGCTGGCGGTGTTCGCCCCGATCATCACCGGCTTCCTGCTTGGTCCGATCGGACTGGCTGGATTCCTGGGCGGCTCGATCATCGTCGGCCAGTTGCTCGCTTCGTTCATGTGCAACTCGGGCGGCGCGTGGGACAACTGCAAGAAGATGGTTGAAGACGAACCGCGCGATGCCGTGGCCAACACGGGCAAGGGCAGCGAGAAGCACAAGGCCGCAGTGACGGGCGACACGGTTGGCGATCCGCTGAAGGATACGGCCGGACCGGCGATCAACCCGCTGCTGAAAGTCATGAACATGGTAGCGGTGCTGACGGTGCCGTTGATGGCCGTGTACGACCGGGCCGTGGTCAGCACAGTGAAGAGTGCCGCCGCGGAGATCGGATATTCGCTGAGCCAGTCGTTCGCCTATAAGGGCATCGATGCGTTCTGGATCGGCGCGGTGCTGGTCTCGATCGCATTGCTGGTCTGGGCAATCCGCCGTTCGCACGAAGAAAGCCCCATCAGCTTCGCGCCGGACGCCGTTCCAGCGCAGGAAAAGGCATTCGAGCCTGGCGACTAGTTAGAGTTGTGGTTAGTAGTCCTCCTGAGCGGCGGGCGCGTAAGCGTCCGCCGTTTTAAATGCTTGACAGTATTGGTAAACGCGCACACTATATCGTTAGTCGATATAGCGATAGACGATACATCGCTCGTCGATAGTGGTTCCCAAAGATGAGAAGTAACGAAAAAGAATTAAATGAGAAGGCCCGGGCGATGTTGCCGCTGTCAGAGGCGACGTACCTGATCCTGCTGGCGTTGACGGAGCCGAAGCACGGGTACGGGATCATGCAGACGGTGGCGGCAGCGGATGGGAGTGGCGTGAAGTTGGGTCCGGGGACGCTGTATGGCGCGCTGACCAACCTGCTCAAGCAAGGATTGATCGAGCGTGCTGGTGAGAGCGAATCCGACGACCGGCGCAAGCTCTACGCGTTGACACGTCTGGGGCGGGCGGTGGTAGAGATGGAGTGTGAGCGGCTTGAGTCCATGGTGCGAATCGGGCGGCAGATTTTGCGGCAGACGAGAGGAACGAAATGAGCGAACGTAAGCACGTATTGCGTTGGTACTCTGCGTGGAACGATGACAAAGAGGAGCGCTGGCTGGAGCAGATGGCGCGTTCAGGGTGGCACCTGGTGAGCGCACCGATCCTCTTCACGTTCGAGAAAGGCGCGCCTGCCGAGGTGCGCTACCGGTTGGATTATCAATCGCGCGTAGAAAACATTGAGGAGTACTTGCGTCTATTCCGCGATGCGGGATGGGAACGGGTATGCGGATTCGCGGGATGGCAGTATCTCAGGACGGCTTCGAGTGATGCGCCAGAGATCTATACGGACACGGCGTCGCGTGTGGCGAAGTATCAAAGACTGCTGGTCTTTTCACTGCTGATGGCGGTCATTACAATGGGAGCGAACTTCTCAGACTTGCTGGATCACTCACCGGGACCACGCGCCCACGTGATTATTATAGGCGTCGTACGCTGGGCCGTTGTCGCGATCATGTGTATTTGGACGTACATCATCGCGCGGCTGGCGTTACATGTTCGGGGGCTGAAGCGGAAGGCGGCGGCGAGCGGCAGAGTCTAGGGGCACGAGTTTCCGTCTGAAACTGGGCAGTTCACAATTTGATCTTTTTGGCCGGATGGTGCACTCTATTGTGATGTATTGGCTCCAAACCAGGTACTGCTGAAAGGCAAGTGCATGGGGTGGCGACCCAAGAATCAAGCCAAAAGGAAATCGCGTGAAGAAAATTTTTGTAGGAAACTTCTCTTTCAGCACGACCGAAGCTGACCTTCGTCAACTTTTCGAGCCGTACGGAGCAATCGAAAGCGTAACAGTGGTAACGGACCGTGACACAGGGCGGTCCCGTGGATTCGGCTTCGTGGAGATGCCGAACGACAATGAAGCCGAGGCGGCAATCACCGCTCTCAACGGAAACGCGGACGGCGGGCGTCCTTTGACCGTGAACGAAGCGCGGCCGAAGGCGGATCGTCCGGGCGGCGGCGGCGGACGCAGGTTCGGCGGCGGCGGCGGTGGACGCAGTAGTGGTGGCGGCGGCAGTCGCGACGACTATCGCGGACACGCGCGGCAACCTCGCGAGCCTCGTTGGTAGCTCATCACATCTTGGCAGGAAGATCGGGGTCGGCAATTGCCGACCCTGTTTCATGTGGAAGTGAGAATTGTGGGCAGTCTTAAAGCGTGTGTAACATCATTCGTGTAATAGTGGAGAGATGAGCCAACCGGAAAAATTGGCCAAGTCCGAACTCGGCGGACTGCGGGCGGTGGCAACGCTCGAGTTCTCAAAGGGCCTGCTGGTGGTGCTGGTGGGGCTGGGGTTGGTCTCGCTTTCGCGCCACGATATGGGTCTTGAGGATGTCGCCGAGAACCTGCTGTACATCCTGCACATAAATCCCGATTGGCATTTGTCGCAGATCTTCCTGCACGTAAGTGAGCGGCTCGATGACATGAACCTGGTCACGGTGGCGGCGGTTGCCGCCGCATATTCTGTGCTGCGGTTCATCGAAGCATACGGATTGTGGCGTGCGCGGGTGTGGGCCGAGTGGCTGGCGCTGCTGTCGGGGCTGATATATCTGCCGCTGGAAATTCGTCATTTAATCCGAAAACCGGGCCCGGTGTCATGGTTAGTGCTGATCATCAATTTGCTGATCGTAGCCTACATGGCGTATCTGCGAATGAAGTCGCACAACGAGAGGACATGGACGCGGGAAAAAGCGGCGAGCCGCCGACCGGGAACGACTGACGTTCTGGCAAACTCCAGTCGTGATGTTGGTGGGCCCGGTAGGATTTGAACCTACAACCAACGGATTATGAGTCCGCTGCTCTAACCGTTGAGCTACAGGCCCCCTGACTGGTATTCATGCTACATGATTTTGCGTTGCCGGGTCACTCCTTTCCGCATCACGACTGTCGGGGAACTCATGAGCGGGTGCGGCTGCGCGTCCACGAATCCCCCATCACCAAAGTGATTATCCCTATTTCAACTTTTTAAGCAAACAGGTTGCAACGGCAGCGGGGGAGTGAGCATCTTTCCTTATGTAATATTTTGCAGCATTGCAGCATTGGAGGCTTGCAGTTCCTCCTCGCGCAAGGGAGATATGATCCGTGTTATCAAAATGTGCCAATCCAGAGTGTGACGCGCGCTTCCGCTATCTCCGAAGCGGTAAGCTGTTCCGGTTCGAGGTTAGTGCCGCATCGGAAACCCCCATCAAGAACGCTCCTGGAGCGCGAATCCCGTCGAAAAAACCTTCACACAAGGTCGAACATTTCTGGCTTTGTGGCGAATGCGCCGAGTCCATGACGCTCAAGAACGATAAGAGCAACGGCGTAATCGTTGTTTCATTGCGCAAACACATCCAGCGCGCATCAGCGTAAGAGACCAGTTCCGCCGAATGCCATATCGTTGTGCGATACAAAGCGAAACACGGATTGAACGGAGAAGAACGGATAAGAAACAAAGAGAGATTCCCGGTTTAAATCCGACACGAAACGCCACAACTGCAGCTAATCCGTACCTTCCGTTTTGATCCGTGTCGCTTTTGTTTACGCAACGTCGCTCTCGTCCTCGAGGTACTCATCGGGGACATCGTCCTCCGGCAGTTCGCGCGTGGTCACTTCGGAAACGTCGGGATCCTTGGCG
Organism: uncultured Acidobacteriota bacterium; assembly: GCA_963777415.1. Classification (GTDB taxonomy): domain Bacteria; phylum Acidobacteriota; class Terriglobia; order Terriglobales; family Acidobacteriaceae; genus JAEZPW01. Next base: position 75,480 of record CAVZQL010000001.1, on the reverse strand, counting down.
TCTTCTACGCCCTCGACAACTTCGGCTTCGAAGGCGTTGCCCTCTTCCGCCAATTCCTCCACGCTCTCGGAGTCCGCTTCAGGGGCGTCCGGCAATTGCTGAATGTCGCCGGACTGTCCGGCTGAATCTGGGCCGAGTTCGTCGTCATTGCGTCGTTTTGTTTCAGCCATGATTTCACTCCGCGTTTTCAGATGCGAAGGGCGAGGCGTGTGACCCTCAATTGTGAAATTTGATTTGAGAACTTTGAAAGTTCGTTTCCGGGATGATAACGACAATTCAGAAATCAAAGATCACCCCACCTCCGTATACTATCCGTGACAGGAGAAAGTCGTGCGAATTCTAGACCCCGGCCACAGATATTGGTTGGACGTGTTGGACATTGAAGGCGACGAGCAGAACGGCACCGAGATGTTGTCGTTCGTCAAACGCAAGGGCGAGCGCTATCCGGGCAATCTCAGTTGCTACCCCGGCACGAACTGCCAGGAGGTGATTCGCGCGCTCATCGATCGCGTGAAACATCTCGACAGCCAGGCGGCCGATCCACACAACCAGCCGATCCTTCAGCACCTGCGCGAGGCGCTCTGGCTATTCGAATCGCGGGCGGCAAAAAGATATGGTCGCGTGCTTCCGCGTCTCGCTGCCTTCGACGCGATCGAGGACGAACCCACCTGCACAGGCTGCGCGCACATCAGGTGTGATGGCGAGTGCGGGAAAATGAAATAGACAGGCGTGGAACTCTCGGAAGTGCGTCCTAAATGACCGCGACGAGTTGATACTTTGTTGCACTGGGTTCGACGATCATGCGCTTGCCGTGTCCGGGGTTCTTTTCGTAGCGGGTGCGCAGCAGGCCAAAAGATTCCAACAGATGCACGTCGCGACTGACTGCGCGGGTATCGCGCTTCAATCCACTGGCGAGGTCGGAGATGGGCGTTGCCTTCGCGCGGGCGACGCGGAGCAATCGGACTCGCTGGGCCGACAGCACGCGGAACATGTCACTGGCATTCTCGAATGTGATCACCATTTCAGGCGCAACGAGTTCGCCGCGGTCAAGTTTGCGAGCCCGCTCGCGTGCGCGATCAAAGAAGCCTTTTGTGCCGTCTCCGGTGATCCGTGCCTTAATGCTTTTGTTCATCTTCGCATCTCCAGAGTTCCCTAACCTCCGCTTCGAACGCGTTTACCAGCGCCTCATAGCCGGAGAAAACGATGGGCTCGGCCTTACCCATACAATGACGATGGTGTTGGCCGTGATTATTGTCGTAACCGAGCACGCGGCCGTTATCAGTGGCGCAAATGCGCGGATTGATATAGGCCAGGCTGTACTTCAGGACCTTTTCGCCTTCGTACCAGACTTCCTCTTTCAGGACTGCGCCACGCCTGTTGCCGGTCAAATAAGATGTCTGATCTACCCTCTTCTCCGGCTTGGCACGTTTGGCCCGTCCTTTTCTCGCCACGAGCCGATAGTATCACAGGGGGGATATGGATGATCCTCCCTGAAAGAGAGTTGCATGTTACTTCCATCTTCGTCAGCTAATCTGGAGGCCTACTGGGCTGAGGAAATCTCTGGCGTCGATTCGAGCAGCTTGCGCGTGTAGGAATTCTGCGGGTTCGTAGTGATCTGTTCGGTCGTGCCGAGTTCCATCAGCTTGCCCTTCTGCATGACGGCGATGCGCGTGGAGAGATAGCGCACGATCGGCATCGAGTGCGAAATAAAAAGATACGTGAGTCCGAAGTCGCGTTGCAGTTGCGCGAGCAGGTTGATGATCTGCGCGCCAACGCTGACGTCGAGGGCCGACACGGGTTCGTCGCAGACGATGAACTTGGGGCGAAGGGCGAGAGCGCGGGCGATGCCGATGCGCTGACGCTGGCCTCCGCTGAACTCGTGGGGAAAGCGCGGCAGGGCGGAGGCGTCGAGTCCGACCGTGCGCAGAAGGTCGGCTGCGAGATAACCGTTTAGGTGAGGCGCACCCTCCCCTGAAGGGGAAGGGTGCGGCACCCCCTGAATGGGTTTCCCGTGTATAAGCCAGGGCTCGCTGACGATCTGTTCGACGGTCATGCGCGGATCGAGCGACGCGAATGGGTCCTGAAAAATGATCTGCATATCGCGGCGCAGGCGGCGAAGCTGGCCGCGGCTGGCGGCGGTCACATTCGTGCCGTCAAAGAGGACGCTGCCGGAGGTCGGCTCGATCAGGCGCAGGATGAGGCGTCCGAGGGTGCTTTTGCCGGAGCCGGACTCGCCGACGAGGCCGAGGGTCTCGCCAGGTTCGATGTCGAGCGAAACGTCGTCAACGGCGCGCACTTCGCCCTTGGCTCCTCCGCCAAAAACGGACTCACCCAGCGGAAATACCTTCACGAGATTGCGGACCGAAACGAGCGGCACGAAAACAGTATAGAGAAACGGGGAATCGCAAAATCGGAAAAACGAAAAATCGGAAAATCTAAAATCTAAAACCCAAAACCCAAAACCCAAAAACCTAACACGGATTGAACGGAGACAAACGGATCAACAAAAACGAATTCTAGTTTTAAATCCGTATGATTCCGTCTTGATCCGTGTTGCTTTTGTTGCTCTGACGCGTGTTCTGGGCTAGAATTTCGCGCACGAGCCGCTTGTGACCGCAATGATGCTAATCCATTTCTGATGCGGCCCGAGGAGAGACCTATGAGCACTGGTGCGCCCATGCCGGCGGCAACGCCGATAGCGCCGCAAGAAACGCCTTCGGCTTTAACGCGGGTATTGCAAACAATCTATGCCCCGGCAAAAGCTTTCACCGGGATGAACGGGAAGACGGCGTGGATCGTGCCGTTCCTGGTGGTCGTGGTTCTGTCGATCGCCTTCGTAGCCGTGGTCGATAAAAAGGTGGGGTTCGACAAGGTAAGCGAAAACCAGATGAAGATGAGTCCCAAGGCTACCGACCGGCTCGAAAAACTGCCCGAGGCCCAGCGAGAGAAGCAGATGGAGATGACGGCGAAAATCACGAAGTATACGTCGTATGCCGCTCCGGTATTTGTAATGGTCTGGACTCTGATCATCGCCGCCGTGCTGCTTGGGACGTTCAATTTCGGTTTTGGCGCGAACCTCGGCTTTGGCACGAGTCTTTCCGTCGTGATGCTCTCGTGGATGCCGGGATCAATCAAGACGGTGCTGACGATTGTGTCGCTATTTGCCGGAGTCGATCCGGAGGGGTTCAGTATTCAGAATCCGCTGGCGACGAACCTGGGCGTTCTGTTCGATCCGACGGCCTCGCCGTTTTTGTATCGAGTGGGCTCAGCGATTGACATCTTCATGATCTGGACGCTGGTAGTTGCGGGAATCGGCTTTAGCTGCGTCAGCAAACTGAAGCGCTCGACGGCGATCGGCGTGATCTTCGGCTGGTACGCCGTGGTAACTCTCGTCGGCGCGGCGATCGGCGCGCTGGTCTCGTAAAAACAAGTATTTTCGACAATTATTCAGGCTTGGACATCTTCGTGCGCATTCTCCCCTTCGGGGAAGGGTGCGGCACCCAGCTCGAAACTCGAAACCCGAAACTTGAAACTCGAAACTGGCTCCCGCTCTCTTCAAAACCGCTGCACATGAGATAATGGTTGTTCTATCCCTATGCACAGGCGGTTCCTAGTGGCGCTCTTCAAAGGTACGATCATCGCGGTTGTCCTGCTATGCCTCGGTTGCAGGGCGCAGACGCCGGCAACGACGGCGGAAACGAATGCCCGGATCGAGAAGCAGGTCAGGATACAGTTTGAAGACCGCATCCCTCCGGACGTACAGATATTAGTCGGCGAGCGCAAGCCGAGCGAATTGCCGGGATACGACACGGTCTCCGTAACGTTCGCGCAGGGAGAGCGCAAGCAGACACAGGATTATCTGATCAGCAAGGACGGCAGCACCCTGGCGCGCTTCACGAAATGGGACATCAGCAAGGATCCGTATGCGGCGCTGATGAGCAAGATCGACATGACGGGCCGTCCGTACAAAGGGAACAAGGACGCCAAGGTGGTGATCGTTAATTACGACGATTTCCAGTGCCCATACTGCTCGCGCATGCATGCATCGATCGGCGAGATCATGCAGAAGTACGGCGATCGCGTGAAACTGGTGTACAAGGATTTTCCGCTGGTGGAGATTCATCCGTGGGCGATGCGGGCGGCGCTCGACGCGAACTGCCTGAACGAGCAGAGCATGGATGCGTACTGGAGTTTCGCGGATTACCTTCACTCGCATGGTTCGGAGATCAGCGGCCCGCAGCGGGACGTGAAACAGGCCGAGACGAACGTGGACCAGGCGGCTCGCGAGCAGGGCAGAAAGTTTAACCTGCCGGCGTGGAAGTTGGACGCGTGCATGGCAAAGCCGGACGAGAAGGCGGTTCGCAAGTCGATGGACGAAGCAGCGGACCTGGGCGTTCAGGCGACCCCGACGCTCTTCGTGAATGGCGAACGCATCGGCGGGGCGTTGCCGACGAGTGATATCGAAGTGGTGGTCAATCGCGCGCTTCGCGACGCCGGTCAGCCGGTCCCCGCGACAGCGGCGGCGGACGCAAAAAGCGGTAGCCAGAAGTAAAGTATCCCACTAGGATTGATTCACGTCAGTTTCTCGAACGTGGGGGCACCCGGACGGCCAGAGTCCCGTCCTTAACAACGGTGTCGAGTGCCGGGCAGTGACTCTGTCGGAACTCAGTTTTGAGAACAGCAGAGTGGTGGTAAATTGTTTTTGCATAGCGGAGGAAGACGATTTTGAACTCCAAACCGCGGTTAGCCTCGAAGTCCGCGACTTCTCTCATCTTATTTTCATTCATTGTCGCTTTGACGGCGTGCGCGGGAAAGCAAGGCCCGGGCGATGCGTTGGCCAAAGTCAATGGACGGAAGATCCTCGGCTCCGAGGTGGACAAGTACTATAACGCCCAGATCTCGGGAGCACCGGCAAAGCCGACCTCCGAGCAGGCGGATAGCCTTCGACTGAGCATCCTGCGCGAACTCATCGACAACGAAATTCTGATGCAGCGCGCCGAAAAACTTGGGCTGATGGCGACCGATGAAGAGGTGCAGAGCAAGCTCAACGAACTGAAGGCGCCCTATACGCAGGAAGAGTTCGACAAGAAAATGAAAGAACAGGGCCGAACCCTGGACGAACTCAAGCGCGACCTGCGGCGGACGCTGACCATCGACAAGGTGATCAACAAGGAAATCACTTCGCGGATCGCAGTCACCGATACCGACATCAGCGATTATTACAACGCGCACAAAGCGGAGTTCAACCTGATCGAGCCGCAATATCATCTGGCGTGGATCTTTGTAACGTCACAGCCGGTGCAGGTGCGGAATCGAAAGGGAAGCAAAGCGCTGAACGAGGACGACGCGCGCAAGAAGATTCAGTCCATCTCGAACCGGCTGGACAGCGGCGAGGATTTTGCAACGGTCGCCATGGACTACTCGGAAGATCCCGAAAGTTCGCCGAACGGCGGCGATATCGGGATGGTGCCCGAGACGGCGCTGAAGCAGCAAGTCGATCCGGCCACGCGCGAGGCCGTCCTGAAGCTGAAGCCGGGCCAGTATAGCGGGATTATCAGTGCGGGCGATCCGCGACAGAAAGCGGTGGCATTCAGGATCGTGAAGTTGATCTCAAAGGAACCGGCAGGCCAGCGCGATCTCAACGATCCGCGGGTGCAGCAGGCGATCCGCGAGGAACTTCGCAACCGTCGCGAGCAGTTGATTAAGGCGGCGTATTACGACGTTCTGCGCGACCAGGCGAAGGTGGAGAACTTCCTGGCCGAGCAAATCCTGAAAAACTCTGGACAAAAATAAGGGAACTCGAAGGTAACCATGAGGCGGGCTTAAACGGCCCGCCTTTTTTTTGGAGGGTGATTCCTGCTCCACCTCCCCACAAATTAGGCGCGGAGTAACTGCTTGTGCATCAGTCAGTTATGCAGATCCGCAAACCTTACCAAGCTATCGGAAAAATTGCATTGACAATGCCAATTTGTCTCATATAATGAGACACCGTGCCAAAAACTATTACATCTCCTCAATACAAAGTACAGGTTCTGGATCGGGCTTTGGGCCTGCTGGACGTGCTGGCGGAAGCCCAAGGCGAACTGACGCTGATGGATCTTTGCGAGCGAATCAAGCTCCACAAAAGCACGGTCCATCGGCTGGTTTCGGTTCTCGAGCAGAGACGGTTTGTCGAGAAGACCCCCAGTGGAAAGTACCGCTTAGGCCTAAAGCTATTTGAACTAGGCAGCAGGGCTGTCGCTGGCCTTGATCTTCGCGAGCGTGCGCGGACTCATCTGGAAAAGCTGGCATTCGAGACGAACGAGACGGTGCACCTGTGCGTGCTGGACGAAGGGGAAGTTCTCTACCTGGACAAAGTTGAGCCTGATCGCAGCGTGCGGCTGTCTTCGAGCGTGGGGCGCAGGAACCCGGCGCATTGCACCGCGGTTGGCAAGGCGATCATGGCATATATTGCCGAGAGCGAAGTCGATTTAATCATTCAGCAACATGGATTGCGTACCTTCACCAAGTACACCATCACTACGCCCGCCGCTCTTAAAGCCGACCTGCAGGAAGTGCGCGAGCTGGGATACGCGAAGGATTGGGAAGAACACGAAGAGGGCGTGAAGTGTCTGGGGTCGGCGGTGTTCGATTATTCGGGAAAGGCCGTGGCCGCGATCAGTCTCTCGGGGCCGGCATTCCGCGTGAATGACAAAAGTTTGAGTGTGTTTGCACCTGCCGTTAAGAACGCCTGCGCCGCGCTTTCCGCTGACCTGGGCTGGTTTGCCGAGAGAGAGGGCGGACGGGCGCAGACGGCGGACTAGCCAGTCTCGCTTTCGTCTGCACATAGGCTGAGATACGGGAATTAAAGTGCGCGCGCGCACAAGGTCGAGTTACGCGCAATTTCAGAGTTGCAGGATTTGCGCCGGACACAGGAGCAAGGAGAAAGTTGATGAGTTCAATCGCACCCGCCGTTGAGAAGATGGTTTTTCGTAACACCGATGCTCATATCGGACGTCATATTTCGGTCACTCCCGGTAACAGCACTAACAAGCAGCTTTCTTATGGCCGCATCATTTTGAACGCGGCGACTGCGTCGGTTTCGTTCGAGAACGGCAAAGAGGAGACGGGATTTCTAGTTCTGTCTGGCGAAGCGGTTGTCGCCGTTGCCGGGCAGGAGATTGCGTTGGGACAGTACGATGCGATCTATATTCCGCATGGATCGGCGATCAAGGTCAGCACGAAATCAAAGGTTGATATTGCGGAGTTCTCGGCGCCGGTGGAAGGCAACTACCCGCTGCAAATCGTGCGCTACGCGGACATATGCAAGGATCCGGGATTGAAATTCGATGCGGGCGCAGGGACAGGCGCGGCGCGCCATCTGCACATGCTGCTGGCGAAGAACGTTCAGGCAGGGCGCATCGTTTTTGGCTTTACGTACTCGGAACCGGGGAACTGGACGAGCTGGCCTCCGCACGAGCACGACAAGATGCTGGAAGAGATGTATGTGTATTTCGACATGCCGGCCCCGGCGTTCGCACTTCAACTTGTGTACAACAACATGGAGTATCCAGAGTTGATCGTTCCCGTGCGCGAAGGGGACGCCGTGCTGATGCCCAGCGGTTTCCATCCGAACGTATCGATTCCGGGACACAAGATTTGTTTCATCTGGGCGATGGCGGCGCATAAGGAAGTCGAAGACCGTCAGTTTGGCGTGGTCAACGTTCAACCGGGATTCGACAAGGGCGGTTCGGGACTCGAAGCGGGCCAGAAGAAGAACTAATGATTCTGGACCAATTCAAGCTGAATGGTAAGAACGCGCTGGTCACGGGTTCTCGGCAAGGGCTTGGCGCGGCAATCGCACTGGGCCTGGCCGAGGCTGGCGCTAATGTGGCGTGCCACGGGCTGTCTGCCGATCCGAACGGTAGTTGTTCGAGGATTCGCGATCTGGGACGCAAGTCCTTCTACGTGGACGGCGATGTAGCGGACGCGAAAGTCTGCGAAGAACTGGTCTCGCGGACGGTGAGCGAGTTCGGCTCGATCGACATCCTGGTGAACAACGCGGGGACGATCAAGCGCGCGCCGGCGGTGGATTTTCCGCAGGAGTACTGGGACCAGGTGATCGCCACGAACCTGACGTCGCTCTTTTTATTGACCAAACTTGCGGGCCAGCACATGATTAAGCAGGGTAGCGGCAAGATCATTAACATCGCGTCGCTGTTGTCGTTCCAGGGTGGGATTAACGTGCCCTCCTACGCCGCGGCGAAATCGGGCGTTGCGGGATTGACCAAAGCGTTCGCGAACGAGTGGGCATCGCTGGGCATCAACGTGAACGCGATTGCGCCGGGTTACATGACCACCGACAATACGGCGCCATTGCGCGCGGACGAAGATCGGTCGCAGCAGATACTGAACCGCATCCCGGCCGGGCGCTGGGGCGAACCGTGCGACATCATGGGTGCCGCGGTATTTTTGGCGTCACCGGCGAGCGACTATATTCAGGGCCACATCATGCTTGTGGATGGCGGCTGGATGGGCCGTTAATTTCAGGGAGTCTCCAAATTGAAAGTAAGAAGCAAACAGGAATGTAGATGGGACCTGGTCAGCCTGGGCGAGGTCATGCTGCGGCTGGATCCGGGGGACCGGCGCGTTTGGACCACGCGCAACTTCGAAGTGTCCGAAGGCGGCGGCGAATACAATGTCGCGCGCGGCTTGAAGCGCTGCTTCGGCATGGACACGGCGATCGTGACGGCGCTGGCCGATAACCCCGTGGGCCGCCTGGTCGAAGACCTGATGTATCCAGGGTGGTGTCGAGCAATTGGTGAAGTGGGCTGCGTTTGACGGCGTTGGGCGCACCGTGCGCAACGGCCTGAACTTCACGGAAAAGGGATTCGGCGTTCGCCCGGCGCTGGGCTGTTCGGACCGCGGACATACGGCGGTTTCGCAGATCAAGGCGGGCGATTTCGATTGGGACGATATTTTCGGAAAGAAGGGCGCGCGCTGGCTGCATACGGGCGGCATTTTCTGCGCTCTTTCGGAAAGCACGGCCGAAGCCGCGCTGGAAGCGGCGAAGGCGGCGAAGAAGCATGGCGTCATCGTTTCCTACGACCTGAACTATCGCGAGTCGTTGTGGAAGTCGATCGGCGGCAAGAAGAAGGCGCAGGAAGTAAACCGCGCGATCGCCCCCTTCATTGACGTGATGATCGGCAACGAAGAGGACTTCTCCGCGGCGCTGGGCTTCGACGTCGAGGGCGTTGACGAGAACATTCAGGACTTCAAGATTGACGCGTTCAAGAAAATGATCGAGAAGGTAGTGAAGGAGTTCCCGTTCAAGGTTGTGGCGACCACGCTGCGCAAGGCGAAGACCGCGACCAAAAACGACTGGGGCGCTATCTGCTACCACGAGGGGCAGTTCTTTGAGGCGCAGACTCGCGAGAACCTGGAGATTTACGATCGCGTAGGTGGCGGCGATTCGTTCGCGTCGGGCCTGATCTACGGATTCTTGACGGGGCAGCCGGCACAGTGGGCGGTGGAGTGTGGCGCGGCGCACGGCGCGCTGGCGATGACCACTCCGGGCGACACCACGATGGCCACGGTGAAGGAAGTGATGAATGTGATGAAGGGCGTTGGAGCCCGCATCGCGCGCTAGTTTTTACTCAGACGAGAGGAAAACAACTTGAGCTTGACGAAGGAAGAAGTTCGACGACGCATCCTTGAAGTGGGAATCTGTCCGGTGGTTCGAGCGCCAAAGCCGAGCGACGCCATTGCGGCGTCCGAGGCGGTCTGCGCGGGCGGCATCCCGGTGCTTGAGATAACGATGACGGTCCCCGGCGCGGTCGAGGTGATTGCGGAACTCTCAAGGACAATGGGTGGGGAAGTGCTCGTCGGAGCGGGTACGGTGCTGAACGCCGAAACAGCGCGCCGGTGCATCGACGCAGGCGCGCAGTTCCTGGTGAGCCCGGGCTTCGATCTGGCGACCGTCCAGCTCGCGAATCGCGAAAATATATTGATCATGGCAGGATCGCTCACGCCGACGGAAGTGATTACGGCGTGGAACGCTGGGGCGGACTTCGTCAAGATATTCCCCTGCGGCAATCTGGGTGGGGCGTCTTACATCAAGGCGCTCAAGGGCCCGCTGCCGCAGATTCCGATGATCCCCACGGGCGGCGTGAACCTGCAAACGGCGGCGGACTTCCTCAAAGCGGGTTCGGCTGCGCTTGGCATTGGCGGGGAACTTGTCTCGGCGGCGGCGTTGAAGGCCGGCAACATGGCGGTGATCACGGAGACAGCGCGACAGTTTGTCAGCCTCGTGCGCGAAACTCGCCAACCATCCGAAAAACTCGCGACAGCGGCGAATTAGGAGAAGCCAGCATGGACTTAGCCGCAAAGAAGGGTTTTCCCGGTGCCCCAGGTTCCGCCGATCCGCGTAGCGGACCGGCTAACGTGGGTGATTACGCCTACGTCCGCAGCGCGGAAGTAACGCCGACGACTCCGGAGCCGGGGCTTACGCGCCGGGTCGGATCGTACAACGACAAGATTTTCCTCATCGAGCACCGCATGACCAAGGGTTGGGTGGGGGGAAGGCACAGTCATCCGCACGAGCAGGTGGTGTACATCGTCTCGGGACGGCTGAACGTGACCTGCGGCAGTGATACGTTTGAGGTGGGCACGGGTGACAGTTTTGTGGTGCGCGGCAACATCGAGCATCAGGCTTCCGCACTGGAAGATTCGGTTGTCATAGACTGCTTCACGCCTTGCCGCTACGACTATTTGTAAAACAATAACCAGCGCGCGAATGTCGGCGCCGGAAATAGCGACACCTAACCAGAGTGTCAGGAAGAGAAGGCAGAGACGATGGGATATTCAGGACTTGATTTGACCGGAAAGACAGCCGTTGTGATTGGTGGCACTTCGGGACTCGGCCTCGAGTTGGCGAAGGGTTACGCACAAGCGGGAGCGAACGTGATTCCGACCGGCCGCCGCAAAGAGCTGATCGAGCAGGTTTGCCAGGAAATCTGCAAGACGGGGGTTAAGACCCTGGCCTATCCGTGCGACGTCAACGACCGCGAGAGCCTGAAAGGGCTGCTGAAGGCCACGACCGACAACTTCGGTCACGTGGACATTCTCGTGAACTCGGCGGGCCGAATCAAGCGCGTGCCCACGCTCGAGATGGCTGATCAGGACTGGAACGATATCCTCGAAACCAACCTGACGGGAACGCTGAAAGCCTGCCAGGTGTTCGGCAAGCACATGATTGAGCGCCAGGCGGGCCGCATCGTCAACATCGCGTCGCTGAATTCCTATGTCGCGTTGTACGAAGTGGCGGCCTACGCAGCCAGCAAGGCCGCAGTGGCTTCGCTGACGCGTTCGCTGGCAATCGAGTTTGCCAAGTACAACGTGTGCGTCAACGCGCTGGTGCCGGGCATTTTCCGCACGGCGTTGAACTCGGGCCTGCTCGATGGCACGCCACGCGGCGCTGAACTGAAGATGCGCACCCCCATGGGACGCTTCGGCCAATTGAACGAACTGGTTGGCGCCGGCATCTTTTTGGCGTCGGATTCCGCCAGCTTTGTCACCGGTCAGATGCTGATCGTGGACGGCGGCTTCCTGGCCAGCGGCGTGAACCAGTAGGTTCATTGCGGATTTGACGAAAGAAGGCGACATGAACAAGGCCGCCTTCTTTCGTTCCTGCCAGCAGCGGTGTAGCGACTGACGGCCTGCGGCTCGCGCAAGTGACACGGGTCACATCGATCTGACTCCTGCGGCACTGCAATGCCCTAATGTGACACGTATAAGCTAAGAATGTAGAGGATGGTGCATATTGATGGTGTCAATCGCCAGCAGTGTCACCAGATTCGTAGCCGCGATCACGCGGAGTCGGATTCGCGTACTTACCGTTTCCTTTGTAGTCGTCTGCCTCTTAGGCATCGCAGACTACCTCCTTCCTGGCCTTCTAGCGCAGTTCGACGCCCCCAGGTGGTCGATCCGCGTGGAGAGCGCCCTTGTGACGGGTTGTCTCGGCGGGTCTTTGATATGGGCCTTGCTGACCATGGTGTCATCCAGGCGGACGTATCTCGGTGCGCAGGTTAGGGTCATTGCCAACCTGAATCACGAACTGCGCAACGCACTCGAGGTCATCCTCAATAGCGACTATTTGGCCGACAACGACCGCCCCCCGGCGCTTCTTGAGAGCGCCAATCGTATCGACAAGGCTCTAACCCGGCTGATGAAAGAAAACAGCGGAATACGATAAGGGGCGACTGAAACGAACCGGGCCCCGTAGGGGCGGCGCGATTTTAGCCCCGGACGGAAGTCCGGTGTAGGCGATCAAGCTGAAAAACAAGAGGCCGCGAGACTATTCGCGGCCCTTGGCTGAATAAACGTTGATGTCATGATCAGCGGCGTTTAGCTGTTTTCTTTGCCGCCTTCTTGGCGGGAGCCTTTTTTGCGGCTTTTTTTGCGGCTTTCTTAGCAGGAGCTTTCTTCGCTGCTTTTTTGGCCGGCTTCGCTGCTTTTTTCGCTGCCTTGACGGGAGCCTTCTTCGCTGCCTTTTTGGCTGGTTTCGCAGCCTTTGCTACTTTAGCCGGAGCTTTTTTCGCGGGCTTTTTCGCAGCTGCTTTCTTTGCCGCCGGTGTTTTTGCGGCCTTTTTTGCCGCCGGCTTGGTCTGCTCCTGCTCCTCTTCGGGTTCGGTCACGCCTACTATTTCCACAGCACCAACACCAGGAGGAGTCGGACTTTCTTCCTCTTCTTCTTCTTCCTCTTCCTCGTAATCCTCTTCTTCTAGTGGTTCGTCGTACGCGCCGGGATCACCGAAATCATCGGCATCATCATCACGGCCGTAGAGGGTCTTATCGTCGAAACTCATGTCTCCTCCTGATTCTGTTTCAGCTTCGCGTTTGCGTCTCGCTGCTCAATTGGAAACCAAAAAACTAACCATAAATCCATACAACAAAACCGCGGCGGATTATAGCACAGCGATTGCTCTGTCAAATAGATCTACGTTAGACTGCGCGGAAATCGCGCTTCGAATCAACTCCGGCAATCACAGCTCCGGCACTCAAACGATGCGCGGCGAAGCGGCTGCGGTTGCATTCGAGAGCCACTGCGCGTTCGTCCCCGCGATGGTTTATTCGCCAGCCTTGATGATGAGTACGCTGCCGGGCTTGAGGTTCGCGGCGACGCTTCGATTGTCACGCTTGAGCTCGGTCACGGTGGTGTTGTAGGCACTGGCAATAGTGCCGAGGGTCTCGCCTTTGCGTACCGTGTGGTGAACCACCTTGGAAGCGGCTTTCTTGGACGCCTGAGGTGGGGGCGCGCTGGCTTTCGCCCGGACGAGGCACACGCGCTTGCCGTTCTTGCGCGTCCACTTGGTGCAAGCTGCTGATGTATCTGATGCAGTTTCAGTAGCTTGGGAGGTTTTTCCGCTCGACTTGCTCTTCGACTTGGCGGTTTCGGCGCCTTCGCCGCTCGCGACCGGTTTGTGGATGCTCAGGACTCGCCCGACTTTCAGGGTATTGCTCTTCAGACCATTCCAGCCACGAAGTTTGGCAACGGGGACGCCGAAATCGTCGGCAACCGACTCCACCGTATCGCCCTTGCGCACGGCATACCGGGTTGCGTTCTTGGAAAATGACAGCCCTTCACCCTGTTGCTTGCCGGGGGTAACCGGGATGATGAGCCGTCGCTGGCCCGCGATCTGGTCGCCGTCGAGACTGTTGGCCTCGGCGATCGCCTGGGAGGTAGTGCGATATTTCTTGGCCAGTGAAGCCAGCGTATCTCCGGGCACAACCTTGTGGTAGTGCCACCAGACGCGCTTGTCCTTGGGTATGGCCGCGATAGCGGTCTCGAACGTCTCGGTGGTCCCAACCGGGAGATGGAGCAGGAAAGGCTTATCCTTGGGCGTGGTCAGCCGTATAAGGCTGGGATTGAGCTCCTGCAGCGTGGAAACCGACGTTTCGACACACTCGGAGACCAGTCGCAGGTCGATCGGATAGTCCACGGTGACGGTCTCGTATTCCATGGGACGGTCGGTGTGGATGCGATCCAGTCCATACTGTGCCGGGTTCTTCGACATGATGGTGATGGCGAGGATGATCGGCACGTAATTGCGGGTCTCACTGGGAAGAACCCCGCGTTTGTAGAGTTCCCAGTAGTCGGCATAGCCGGTGCGTTGCACGGCGTGCTGCACAGTACCCGGGCCGGAGTTGTAGGCGGCCATCACCAGGTACCAGTCACCGAACTGGTTGTAGAGATCCTTGAGGTGACGGGCGGCGGCACGCGTGGACTTCTCTGGGTCCTGGCGATCGTCGAGCCACCAGTTGCGGTCCAGACCGTAACCGGAACCGCGCGAAGCCATGAACTGCCACATGCCGCGTGCCCCCGCGCGGGAGAGTGCAAGGGGATGGAAGCCGGATTCCGCCTGCGCCAGATAGATGAGATCCTGCGGCACGCCCTCTTCCTTAAGAATTCGCGATATCATGTCGCGATAGCGGCCGGAGCGTATCCAGCCATGCTCGAGGAAGTGGCGGCCTCCGCCGGTGGAGAAGTAGCTGATGTAGCTGGCGACCGCGTCGTTCAAAACGAGCGGCAAGTCGGATTGCGTGGTCTTAAGTTCCTCGATGGCCTTGGCCCGGATGTTGGGATCAACCGGGAAGGTGACTTCGTTGGCTTCGTCAATGGGCGCGGGCTCGGAGCGCTGTTCAGTGAAGCCGTCACCTTCTTTAAGCGCGGCGAGTTCAAGGTTATGGACGCCCTCAACGAGTCTGTCCAGTTCGCGCTCCAGGCGCTCGTCGCCGTGGACGTCCAACGAACTCGAGAGCAGGACGTTGAAGGCGCGGTCGAAATTCTCCTTGGCGGCTTCGAGGTGTCCGGCTCTGTAATTGGCCACGCCGGCCTGATACTCGCGCTCGACCGTGGCGAGCAACTCGGCTGCGGGATCGACTTTGGGAACCAACTTTTCCTGGATCTTCGGAGTTTGCGCTTGGGAGTTGGCAGACTGAGTGGCAGTCAGCGTCGGGGCAGTCGCCCGCGACGAGGGTGTGGCAGCCGTGTGCTTCGACCCGGCAGTCTCACAGGAGGTGAGCGCCGCGGTTGTGGCAAGCAGAAGCAGAAAGTATTTGAGACTACCCATTTTCCTCTAGCCGAGTTATCTCGTTAGGTGCCCCACGTTCGCGAAGCTAACGTGGGTTTCTCCAAGGAGCGCTAACTTCCTGAGCTGAAACCATTAAATCGTACTATTCAGGCGAAGCAGGGTCAATAAAGGGAACAGCCTATGGGCGTTTTCACGAATCCGTGATCTTCCCTAAATCGACTTAAGCGCCTGGTCCACGTCAGCAACCAGATCGGACGGATTTTCGATGCCGACGGAGAGCCGAACTGTTGCCGCCGTGACCCCGAGCAGCTTGAGCCGGTCCTTGCTAAGTCCAACATGGGACGTGAGTAACGGGTAAGAAACGCTGGACTCGACGCCCCCCAATGACGGAGCAAGCGAGAGCATCTTCAACCGGTCAATGAAGCGTTCCGCTGCCTTGCCCCCGCCTTTGAGGTCGAAGGAGACCATCATGCCGAAGTCCTTCATCTGGCGCGTAGCGACCTCGTGGCCCTCGGTGTCGGGCAGGCCGGGATAGAACACGCGGGCTACCTTCGGGTGCTCGCGCAGAACTTCAGCCAGAATAGTGGCATTGCTGCACGCGCGCTCGACGCGGACCTGCAAGGTCTTCATCCCCCGAATGAGCAGGTAAGAGGCGGCAGGATCGAGGCATCCACCCGAGAGCTTCATCATCTCGCGGACCTGCGTCATCATTTCTCGCGAACCGCAGACGGCGCCAGCCGTGACGTCGCTATGGCCGCCGAGGTACTTTGTGCCGGAATGTACGACGATGTCGGCCCCTAGCGCGAGCGGTTTCTGCAGGATCGGCGTGGCAAACGTGTTGTCCACCACGACGACAATTCCACGGGCCTTCGCCGTTGACGCCAGTTTCGCGATGTCCACGCAACGGAGCGTTGGGTTCGTGGGCGTCTCGATGAAGAACATCCGCGTGCGCTTGTTGAAGTAGCGCTCGATGCGGTCCATGTCGGGATATGGGACGAAGCGCGTTTTCACGCCGAACTTGGCGAAAACTTTCTCGAACAGCGCCAGCGTCCCGCCGTAAACGTCGAGCATCGAGACGATCTCGTCCCCGGCCTTGCAGACGGCGAGCACGGCGCACAGTTCGGCCGCCATGCCGCTGGCCGTGACGACGCAGTCTTCAGCGCCTTCGAGCGCGGCAATCTTTTCTTCGGCTACGCGCGTGGTGGGATTCGCGAATCGCGTGTACATATAGGCCGACGACTTCTTGTCGGCAATCTTGCGCAGCTCATCGACGCCTTTGAGAGTGAAAACGGCCGAGTGGGCTACGTCGGTCGTGATCGGGCCGTTCTGCCCGTGCCGCTCTTCGCCTGCGTGGATACAGAGTGTGTCGTCTTCGCACGTCATCCGCTTCGCCAAAGGAGCCTCCAAATGTGTGAAACTGGATTTTACAGTACGTGGAACACGTAGCGCCGGACTCCAGTTGAACGGAAAGCGATCAGCGATCAGCGTTTAGTAGAAGCTCCCGCAGCTGACAAACAAACTGATCGCTGACCGCTAATAGCTTTACTAAACACCAAATACGAAGTACCCTCCTTTTCTTTTGCATACACTCTGATATGATTTCCGGTTTGCTTAGGGGCGATCTAATTGAAGAATAATCCGGTGCTACTTGTTCATGGAGGCGCCTGGGCCATTCCAGACGACATGGTTGCGGCCCACCTCGCCGGCGTGCGGAACGCGCTTGTGGCAGGCTGGTCCGTACTCAATCGCGGAGGAAGCGCGGTCGAGGCGGTCGAGGCCGCCGTCGTCGTCATGGAAGATGACGACACCTTTGACGCCGGACGCGGCAGCTTCCTCAACAGCGACGGGGTGGCGCAACTCGATTCCATGATGATGGAAGGTCACACCCTGCGAGCCGGTGGCGTCGGCTGCGTCGAGCACATCAAGAATCCCATCCGTGCGGCGCGCAAGGTGCTCGAAGACAGTCCTCACCTTTACTTTGTTGGCCCGTGCGCCGAGCGCTTTGCCGCCGAGCACGGCATCCCGCTCTGCGAGAACAGCGAACTCATCACTGACCGCGAGCGTGAACGGCTGCGCACAGCCAAGTCTCAGGTTCAGCTCAATAACCCGGCGGAGTTTGTCGCAGCCGACAATTCGGCGCTGACTTCGCACGACACTGTCGGCGCGGTTGCGCTCGACGCGTATGGCAACATAGCGGCAGCGACCTCCACCGGAGGAACCCTCAACAAGACTCCCGGCCGCGTCGGCGATTCGTCCCTGATCGGCTGCGGCTGTTACGCCGACAATGAAAGCGCGGCGGTCTCAACCACTGGCTGGGGCGAGGCCATGATGAAACTGGTTCTCGGCAAATGGGCGTGCGACCGAGTGCGCGCCGGCGTAGGGCCGGAAGTCGCCGCGTCCGAGGCGCTGGATTACATGAAAATCAGGCTCGGCGGTCACGGTGGAATGATCCTGCTCGACCCGTGCGGCAACTACGGCATCGCCCACAACACGCCGCGCATGGCCTGGGCCATGAAGTCGTTGAAAGAGGAAAAGGCCGGTTTCGAGATAAAGCCGGTTCCGAGATAAAGCAAGTTTCGAAGTGAAAGAGGTTTCGAGATGAGGCAGGTTTCGAAACCTGTTTTTCCTCGAAACCTGTTTCCTCTGTGATAGTCGCACCGCCAAATGTGACCACCATCACAGTCCCCGTGTTCGTGTGTCGGAGAAAATGGATTTACCACTTCCCGAAGGGCAGGGCTCAACGTGTTTCGGATTGTCAACGCTCGGTTTCTGGCTCCAACCGTCAAGCGCTTCACTATTGAAGCGCCAAGAATCGCCCGTAAGCAGCAGGCCGGGCAGTTCATCATTCTCCGCCTCAACGACCACGGCGAGCGCATACCGCTGACCATCGCGTCTTCGGACCCGGACAGGGGTACCATCGACATCATCGTGCAGTCGATCGGCAAGACCACGTTCCAGCTCAACTCGCTGGAAACGGGCGACTCGATCATGGACGTCGTTGGTCCCCTCGGCAAGCCCTCCGACGTGCGCAAGCTGGGGACAGTTGTCGTCATCGGTGGCGGCGTCGGAACCGCGATTGCGCTGCCCACGGCGGCGGCCATGAAGAAGGCCGGCAACAAGGTAATCTCGATCATCGGCGCGCGCACCAAGGACCTGCTCATCCTGGAAGACGAAGTACGCGAAGTCAGCGACGTCACCCTGATCGTCACCGACGACGGCAGCTACGGCACCAAGGGTCTCGTCACAGACGCGCTGAAGGGGTTGATCCAGAACGGCACACGCGTAGACGAAGTGCTCGCCATCGGCCCCATCCCGATGATGAAGGCCGTCGCCGAATGTACGCGCGGCGAACGCATCCACACCGTCGTCAGCCTCAACTCGATCATGGTGGACGGAACCGGCATGTGCGGCGGCTGTCGCGTCGTGGTCGAGGACCACAGCGAGTTCGCCTGCGTCGACGGCCCCGAGTTCGACGCGCACAAGGTGGACTTCGACATCCTGGCCGCCCGCAATCGCATGTACCGCGAGCAGGAAGCGGCATCGCTCAAGGCATTCCAGGAAGCACAATTGGCGGCAGCCCAGAAATAACTTTAGGTAGGTCAAGGCTTTAGCCCTGACTAACCGCGGGTGCCGCACCCTTCCCCTTCAGGGGAGGGTGCGCAAGAAGAGGAAACGAACTGGCAATGAGTGACGGCAAGCATAACCCGGTCCCGATGAAAGAACGCATGAAGATCGCGCGGCAGCACATGCCCGAGCGCGATCCGCTGGTGCGCGCAACCAACTTCCAGGAAGTGAACCTCGGCTTCGGCGTCGAACTCGTCAAGACCGAGGCGACGCGCTGCATCGAGTGTGCCAAGCCGGCCTGCGTGCAGCAGTGCCCGGTGGGCGTGAAGATCCGCGAGTTCGTGGACCTGGTTGTTCAGGGCGATTACCTTGGCGCCATGGCCAAGATCCGCGAAGACAATGCGCTTCCCGCCGTAACCGGCCGCGTCTGTCCGCAGGACGATCAGTGCGAGGGCGGCTGCGTGCTGGGCAAGAAAGGCGAGTCCGTCGCTATCGGACACCTCGAGCGCTTCGTCGCCGATTTCGAGCGCGCCAGCGGCAAACTGTCGCTGCCGCAGAACGCTCCCGCCACCGGCAAGAAGGTTGCCATCGTCGGCAGCGGCCCCGCCGGGCTGAGCGCCGCCGGGGACTTGATCCAAAAGGGACACCATGTCCACGTCTTCGAAGCTCTGCATGAACTGGGCGGCGTGCTGGTTTATGGCATCCCCGAGTTCCGCCTGCCCAAGGAAATCGTGCGCCAGGAAATCGACAACCTGCGAAAGATGGGCGTCGAATTCGAGACCAACGTGGTCGTCGGCAAGACGGTCACCATCGACGAACTGATGCACGAAGAAGGCTACGACGCCGTGTTCGTTGCCACCGGCGCTGGACTGCCGCAGTTCATGGCCGTACCGGGTGAGCACCTCAACGGCGTGTACTCGGCCAACGAATTCCTGACGCGCGTCAACCTGATGCGCGCCTACAAGTTCCCCGAGTACGACGAGCCGGTCTATGACGTGCGCGGCAAGGACGTCGCCATCATCGGCGGCGGCAACACCGCCATGGACGCCGTCCGCACCTCGCTGCGACTTGGCGCGCGCAACGCGTTCCTCGTCTATCGCCGCGAAGAAGTGGACATGCCCGCCCGCAGCGAAGAGATCAAGCACGCGAAGGAAGAAGGCGTGCAGATCCAATCGCTCACCGCCCCCGTCGAACTGCTCGGCGAGCAGGGCTGGCTGAAGGCGATGAAGTGCGTCCGCATGAAACCCGGCGAGCCCGATGCCTCAGGACGCCGCCGCCCGGTTCCGGTCGAAGGCTCGGAATTCGAGCTGCCGGTTAGCGTCGCCATCGTCGCGATTGGCACGACGGCGAATCCGCTGATCCAGTCCACCACGCCCGACCTCAAGACGAACCGGAAGGGCTACATCGAAGTCAAAGACGAAGAAACGCTGCGCACGTCCAAGCAGGGCGTCTTCGCCGGAGGCGACATCGTCACCGGCGCGGCAACCGTCATCCTCGCCATGGGTGCCGGACGCAAAGCGGCCAAGTCCATCGACGACTATCTGAAGACAGGCGAGTGGGAAACAGCCACCGCAGCAAAAGCGTAAGCAGAATTGGGAGCGCCGGCGTCCCGCCGGCTGTCGCGAGGGCGTCCCGCCCTCGCTTTTGTTTTCCGCGGAATGTGTACTTAAGTAGACTTCCCGATTGGTGCCGCTTCTCCCCGCGGCTACAATCAATCCATGAACTCTGGTTTCCGGAAACTGCTGATCCCGTTTCTAGCACTGCTCATCGCCACCTCGGCGCTGGCAGCGGACGCTCCTTCCACGCCGGAAGCCGTCAGCAAGACGGCGGCAGTTACCGTCGAACCGCGCCCGCCCGCTGATGTCCCCGATTCCCCTTCAGCGCACCGCTTCTGGGACCGCAAGAACCTCTGGCTGTTCTCGGGTATCGCGGCAATGCGCGCCGTGGACTACACCTCGACGCTCAACATGCAGGCGCGCGGCCGCGAGGAAATCCTGTTGCCCGATGATGTCGTTAACAACCGACAGGGCTTCGCGGCGCTCGAAGCCGCTGGAGTTGCAACATCCATTGGGCTCTCCTACCTGCTGCATAGCACCGGACATCATAAGCTGGAACGGTGGGTTTCGATCACCCACATCAGCGTCGCGGGTTTCGGCGCCGCCCGCAACTACGCACTCGAATCGAAACACCCATAGTCCCGCTTCCGTCGAAAAGGAAATACGCAGAGGACGCAAAGGTTACGCGGAGGGCGCGGAGGAATCGAAGTGGAATCGACTTCGTGATGTAAACTACGCCCGAACCCAAAGTTGCATGCATCGACTCCCGTGGGAGGACGCTGGATGGACAATTCGGGACGCAAGTTCGCCTTTGGCCTTTACGAGGCCGACCCGTCATCGGGCGAGCTGCGCAAGAACGGCATGAAGCTTCGCATCCAGGAGCAGCCGTTCCAAATATTGATCGAACTGCTCGAACACCCTGACGAAGTCGTCACGCGCGACGACTTGCGGCAGAAGCTTTGGCCCGCCGATACCTTCGTCGATTTCGATCACGGCCTGAACACGGCGATCAATAAGCTGCGCGAGGTGCTCGGCGATTCGGCCAGCAATTCGCGCTTCGTCGAGACGCTGGCGCGGCGCGGATACCGCTTCATCGCACCGGTGAAAGTGATCGGGGAACCCGTGCCTGCCACAATCAGTGTCGAGAAAACGGCATCCGAGCCTGTGCCGGTCGCCATCGAAGCACAAGCTCCTTCGGTGCAAACTTCTTTGGTGCCCCACGTTCCCGCGCGCAGCGCAGCGGAGCGGGATAACGTGGGGATTTCCTCTCCTGCTTCACAGAGGCCATATGAACACGAGGAGCAACTTCCCCAGCCCTCGCGCCGCGTCTGCCGAATGCTCTTCGTGCTGGCACAGGTGATGTACCTGATTTTTTATGGCGTGGCGCTGGTGAACTTCGATCAGCTTCCGCTGCTCGTGGGAAATATTCTCGGCGGCAAGGTCGAATCCTTCGTCGATCCGCTGGTGCTGGTGACCGCGACAGCAGGAATTGCACTGCGGTTGTATCTGCTGACGGCCGTCACGTTCGATTACAAGCCGCTCGGGGCCAAGTTCAAGCGCCTCTATCCGTTTATCCTGCCGCTGGATCAGCTCTGGGCGCTGGCGCCGTTCCTGCTCGTCAGCAGAATCGGCATCGGCGCGGCGTTCGCGGCCTGTGCGGGATTGCTGTATTTGCCGTTCTCCGAGCGGACGCTGGTGAAGATGGCTTACAAGTGGCCGGAGTGAAGATGCTTTTCAACGCAAAGGACGCAAAGGGCGCAAAGGGCGCAAAGAAGAACGGAAAGAGATTTTGTCAGTGCGATGAATAGACCGTGACCTCGTAACCGTCTTCGTTGGATTCGAGCGCTACTCGCCGTGCGTTTTCCGGCAAGTTGAGTCGCTTGGCCGAATCCGGAAACGACGCGATAACGCAGAGTCTAGGATTTGTCGCTGGAACTTGCATCAGGATATTTCCGTCGCGCAGTTCGGCGTGGCAGGTTCGCTCGGACTGCATGACTAGGCGATGACGCAGTTCGAGTAGCTGACGATACCAGTCGAGGACGCTATTGGTCTCAGGCGCGGACGAGACGTCCCCGCGACAGCCGCCGGGACGGCGGCGCTCCAATGCCAAGTCCCAGTCCAACTTTGAGCGTTCGAATGTCTCGGGGTCTTGTGGGTCGGGGACTTCGTTCCAATTGAAGACTTTGAATTCGTTGCGGCGGCCTTTACTGACCGCCTGCTGTAACTCCGGATCGCCGAAGTCGGTGAAAAACTGAAACGGCGCTTGATCGCCGTATTCCTGACCCATGAAAAGCAGTGGCGTGTGAGGCGCGAGCAGCAGCAGTGCCGACGCCAGCTTGAACGCGCCTTTGGGCACGAGATGGTTCAGACGTTCGCCGAGAGCGCGGTTGCCGATCTGGTCGTGGTTCTGTATGCAGATGACGTGCGCTGGCAGCGGGACATACGTGGGCGGTGCTCCGCGCGGGGCGTTCCAGTATTTGAAGTATTCACCCTGAAAGACGAAGCCTTCATTGAGTGCGCGGACGATCTGTTCGCGACGGCCAAAGTCCTGATAGTAGCCCTTGTTCTCGCCGGTGAGCGCGGTGTGAAGCGCATGGTGGAAGTCGTCGCTCCAGAGGGCACAGAGTCCCCAACCTTCGTTCGACGCACCCTCCCCTGAAGGGGAAGGGTGCGGCACCCCTTTTGTATAAGACTCTGTATCTGACTCACGCACTATCTGAGGATCGTTCGCGTCCGTCTCGGCAATGACGCAGACCTGCCTGCCGAGTTCGCGGGCGAGCGACTGCACTTCGGAGTTGATATCGGCAACGATGTGGCGCGGCGAGTCGTCGCGGATGTACTGAATGGCGTCGAGGCGCAAACCGTCGAGATGATACTCGCGAATCCAGTAAAGCGCGTTGTCGATGAAGTAGCGGCGAACGGGCGCCGAGTCAGGTCCATCGAAGTTGACGCCCTCGCCCCACGGGGTCGAGTGCCGATCCGTGAAGTACGGGCCGAACAGGCGGAGGTAATTGCCCTCGGGTCCGAGATGGTTATAGACCACGTCGAGCAGGACGGCCAGCCCAATGCGATGCGCGCGGTCAACCAGTCGCTTGAGTCCGTCGGGTCCGCCGTAGCTGGCCTGCACCGCGTAGAGTGACGCGCCGTCGTACCCCCAGTTACGCCTGCCGGGGAACGCCGCAACCGGCATGAGTTCGACGGCGGTGATGCCGAGCTGTTTCAGGTAATCGAGGCGGTCCATGATGGCGTCGAAAGTCCCTTGCGGGGTGAACGTGCCGACGTGCAGCTCGTAAAGGACGTACTCGTCCCGCGCGATTCCCCGCCAGCCTGCGTCGGTCCAGTTGAAAGCGGCGGGATCGACGATTTCAGTCGGGCCGTGAACTCCCTCGGGCAGAAAGCGCGACACCGGATCAGGCACGGGGCGTCCCTGATCGAGGATGTAGGAGTAGCGCTCGCCGGGGCCGACCTGCGCCGAAGTCGAAAATACTCCGGGCGATTCCGGCGGCATATTGAGCAGTTCGCCACGTTGCAGGCGAAGTTGAACCAGCTTGGCATGAGGGGCCCAAACGCGAAAGTCGGTGCCGGAGTTCGTGGGCGTGGCTCCGTAGGAGAGAGCCATTGTCGTTGGGCGATGCACGATTCTGAGACGAACAGCAGCAGCGGTGGGGATGGCTGTAAACATATACCCAATCGCTTGGGTTAGCGTGATACCATTCTTGAATGCCGACGAACAGGCGGGCGAAGAAGCAGGCGCAAACATTCTCGACCGCAACGGAAGCGCGTTACGACCGTAAAAGGGACAGAATCGTCATCAGTCTGAGCTCGGGGCTGGAAGTCGGTTTCGCTCCGCACGACGCGCAAGGACTCGAAAACGCCACGTCTTCTCAACTGGGAAAAATTGAGATCAGCCCGTCCGGACTGGGTATTCATTTTCCCAAGCTGGATGCCGATCTCTACCTGCCAGCCTTGCTGGAGGGATTCTTCGGGTCCAGGCGCTGGATGGCCGCCAGGCTGGGTGTTGTCGGAGGGAAGGCTAAGAGCCCGGCCAAAGTCTCTGCCGCGCGGGCTAACGGCAAACTCGGTGGCAGACCCAGGAAGAACGCCGTCGCCTGACGCCGCATTTGAACCGCTCTGCCCTATCTGCGACAATCGAGTATCTCTACTGAGAACTGGAAAAGATTACGACTGACAAAAAGATCAGTGTGGCGGTGATCGGCGCGGGGGCGTTCGGGCGCAATCACGCGCGCGTCTACCACGAATTGCAGCAGGACGGCGTCGCCGAACTCGCCGCCGTTGTGGATGCCGATGCGGCGCGCGCCAATGCGGTCGCCGGACAGTTTGGCGCGCGGGCATACGCGTCCGTGAGCGACATGCTGGCGGAGATCAAGCCGCAGGCGGCCTCGGTCGCCGTGCCGACGGTGCATCATGCCGCGGTGGCGTGCGAACTGATGGCAGCCGGCGTGGACGTGCTGATCGAGAAGCCCGTGGCGGCCTCGCTGGCCGATGCCGACGAGATCGTGCGGTCGGCCGAGCGCTGTCATCGCGTGGCGCAGGTTGGGCACCTGGAGCGCTTCAATCCGGCGGTGCGGGCGACGGTGCCGCTGATCACGAAACCGATGTTTTTCGAGGTACACCGGCTGAGCGTGTTCACGCCGAGAGCGCTGGATGTGGACGTGGTGCTGGATTTGATGATCCACGACCTGGATATCGTGCTGTCGTTTGTGGCGTCGCCGGTGAAGGAAGTACGCGCCGTCGGGCTGCCGATTTTATCCGGCAAGGTGGACATCGCCAACGTGCGCATGGAGTTCGAATCAGGGTGTGTGGCGAATTTCACCGCCAGCCGCGTGAGCACGGAGAAAGTGCGCAAGCTGCGGTTCTTTCAGCCGCAGGAATACGTGTCGGTCGATTACAGCCGGCAGGACGTGTTCGCGCTCAAGGTGGATTCGGCGGCCGTGGCTGCGGCGATGATGACCGGGAAGCTTCCAACCGAGTCGCTGGCGAGCCTCATACGGCCGCGCAAGCCGGAGGTGAAACAGGAAGAGCCGCTGCGGGCAGAGCTGGCATCATTTCTAGAGGCGGTGCGAGAGCGCAAGGCTCCAGTCGTGACGCTTGAGGACGGGCGGCGGGCGCTGGCCGTAGCGCTGGAAGTGCTGAGTGCGATTGCCGAGCACAATCGGCGCGTGCACGTGGGGGAAGAAGAGGTGTTAGGGGTAAGGTATTAGGGGTTAAATAGGTACCGAGGAAGTGACGAGTGGCTAGTGGCGAGTTGGGGACTGACTAGCCACTCGCCACTAACCACTCGCCACTCTCCCGTCCCATTTACAAGTCTTTACAATGCAAACAGCGTTCTGCCCCGATAATATGAACTGTAGACGTAATTCGACCCAGCCCAAGTGGCTGGTCTTACGTCTAAGCAACTGAGCAGTAATGGCAATTCTGGACCTACAAATACCGCCGCCGCAGCCTCCGCCACCGCCCCAAGGTGTGGAAACGGTTGAGGTAGACGAAACCTTTGTGACTCCAGTCCTGCTGGAGCAATTGCAGGACGACCTGGCGCGCTCGCGAAAGCGGGAAGCGTTCTGGATGTCGCTGTTCGCGCACGCGATCGTGATCATCTTGATGGTCACCTCTCCGAAGTGGCTGGCCTTGTTTCCGGCTAGAACGGTTGTGGTGGCCACCCCGCAGCAGCTACTCGAGCAGAAGGAACTGACGTACCTGGACGCGCCGCCGGACACTCAAAGACTAAAGGAGCGACCCAAGACAGACGTGATCTCGGACAAGGATCGCCTGGCTACGTCGCGACATCCCGATCTTAACCGGCACGAGTTGAAGAAGATTCTGGACAGCGGGCGTCCGGGAGCGCCCGGACCGGCCTCGCCACCGGCGATGTCTGCCCAACCGCCGGCACAGATGGCGCGCGGGCAGCAGGGTCAGAGTCAGGATCAGCAGCAGAACACTAATTCGCAGGCACCCACATTTCCGCAGTCGAACCAATCGGCAAAGTTGCAGCCGGGACCGAACCCGTTTGCCAACGCGGGAGCGGTGTCAGCCGGGAGTGCAATCGAGCAAGCTGCGAGAGCGGCCGCAGCGAACCGCGGCGGCTACGGGGGCGGAGGCGGCGATTACGGCATGTCGACCGGCGGCGGTGGCAAGACCGGAAGCAACATGGATATCCTGTCGGACACGATGGGCGTGGATTTCGGCCCCTACCTGCAACGAGTGCTGACTGCCGTGCGGATGAATTGGTACAACCTGATACCGGAATCGGCGCGCGCTCCTTTGATGGAGAAGGGCAAAGTGTCGATCGATTTCGCGATCACGAAAAATGGAACCGTCGCAGGTTTGACCATCACAGGCAAATCGGGCGACGTAGCGCTGGACCGCGCCGCAATGGGCGGCATCGTCGGATCGAATCCGTTCCCGCCGCTGCCGGCTGAGTTCCGCGGCAACTATCTCGCGCTGCGGTTCCACTTCTTCTACAACCCCGACAAGAAGGACCTGCAGTAACCAGCAACGTCCGGCGTTCCTGGGCGCGTGGGGCGATGCTACAATCAGAGTTTGTTCCCCTGTTGGAAATCCCACCAGTGGTACGTTATTCCGGAAGCACGTTCAGGTATTGATGGACCGCTCTAAGATCAGAAATTTCGCGATTATTGCCCATATTGACCATGGGAAAACCACGCTCTCCGACCGTTTGCTGGAGCTGACGGGATCGTTGTCCGCACGAGAGATGGCGGGGCAGGAGCAGGTGCTGGACGCGATGGATTTGGAGCGCGAGCGCGGCATTACGATCAAGGCGCACGCGGTCCGCATGTTGTACACCGCTGAAGACGGCCAGACCTATCAGCTCAACCTGCTGGATACGCCCGGCCACGTGGACTTTTCGTATGAGGTCTCGCGCTCGCTCGCGTCCTGCGAGGGCGCTCTGCTGGTGGTGGATGCGACCCAGGGCGTGGAAGCGCAGACGCTGGCAAATGCCTACCTGGCGATCAACCATCATCTTGAGATCATTCCGGTCATCAACAAAATTGACCTGCCTAGCGCCGACATCGAACGCAGCCGCGAGATGATCGAGGGCGCGGTTGGCCTCGACGCCACCGACGCGCTGCTGATCAGCGCGAAAACCGGGCAGGGCGTGCATGAAATCCTCGAAGCCATCGTCAAGCGAATACCGCCGCCCAAGGGATCGCCCGATAATCCGTTGCAGGCGCTGATCTTCGATTCGTGGTTCGACCCCTACCGCGGAGTCATTTCGCTGGTGCGCGTTTTTCAGGGCACGCTGCGCAAGGGCCAGAAGATTCGTTTGTGGTGGAACGGCAAGGTTTCGCAGGTTGAGGCCTTGGGCGTGCAGTCGCCGAAGCCGCTCGAAGTGGATGAACTCTCGGCGGGCGAAGTCGGCTTCATCATGGCCAACCTGAAAACGGTAGCCGACACCAAGATTGGCGACACCATCACCGACGACGATCGTCCGGCGATCGAGCCTCTTCCGGGTTTCGAAGAGATCAAGCCCATGGTGTTCGCCGGGCTCTACACGGTGGACTCGCACGAGCACACACTGCTTCGCGACGCGCTGGAAAAATTACGCCTTAACGATTCGTCGTTCTTTTTCGAGCCGGAATCGTCGGCCGCGCTGGGCTTTGGCTTCCGCTGCGGTTTCCTGGGGCTGCTGCACATGGACATCGTGCAGGAGCGGTTGGAGCGCGAATTCAATATCGACCTTATTACCACGGCGCCCAGTGTGCGTTTCCAGATCACGCGCACGGATGGCACGGTGGAGGAAATCGATAATCCCTCCAGATGGCCCGAACAGGGAGAGATACAGAAGATCAAAGAGCCGGTGATCATGGCGACCATCATCACCAAGGAAGAGTATGTTGGCCCGATCTTCAAGCTGGTTGAGGAGAAGCGCGGCAAGCAGAAGAATTTCGAGTACCTGACGGGCTCGCGCGTGATGCTGACGTATGAGTTGCCGCTGGTGGAAATCGTTCTCGACTTCTACGACAAGCTGAAATCGGTGTCGCGCGGCTACGCTTCGCTGGACTATCACCTTTCAGGGCAGTGGGAATCGCCCATGGTGAAGCTGGAAATCATGGTTGCGGGCGAGTCGGTTGACGCGCTCTCGATCATCGTTCATCGCGATTTTGCCTACGAACGCGGCCGCGTCCTGGTGAGCAAGATGCGCGAGTTAATTCCGCGGCAGATGTTCGAGATCGCGATCCAGGCGGCCATCGGAGCGAAAATCATCGCCCGCGAAACCGTCGGCGCGATCCGCAAAAACGTGATCGCCAAATGTTACGGTGGCGACATCTCCCGCAAACGCAAACTGCTGGAAAAGCAAAAAGAAGGCAAGAAACGCATGAAGCGCATCGGCAAAGTCGACATCCCGCAGGAAGCGTTTTTGGCCGTGCTTAGGGTGGGAGAAGACTCCTAAGATCGGGTCATCGGACCATCAAGCCATTGAGTGATCGGGCCATTGAAAACTCAGCGCCCGCTCAGTCATCCCGGAGCGGAGCCGCGTCCTCGGGGCGAAGTTAAGGGACCTGCTTCGCCCGCATGAACCCATCGCCTTACGACCTATCCCGCCATCTTCTTTTCTTCTTTCAGAAGTGACTCTCGGAGCAACATTTTGAGATACGTCTGATAGCGCAGACCTTTTTGCTCCGCTAGTGCGCGGGCGCGGGCGATATCTTCCTGATCGAGGCGAATGGTCGTAGTCGGTGTAGCTCCCTTGCGCTTGACGGTGCCACGCCCGAGACGCCCCTCAGCAGCGCCTTGCACGAATTTGGTGAGAGTTTGGGGCCAGTCACTCCTCTTCTTGGACTGCTTCTTCGGGAAGCACACTTGGTGGAATCCTTCCGGCAAGGAAATCGCCCAGCAGTTCGGAAGGGCGGCTTCGGGTTAGGGACCGCGCCGGGCACCGCGGAGACTCGCCCGTGTAGTAAATCGCGTAAATTCCGGCGCCAACGAAGCGCTCCGATGGAGGCAGCGGGCCAACCGGACGAGCAAGCAGCGCCGAAGCGACACTTTCTCCCAGGTGCCGCTTATCAAGCGGATTGAAGGGCGGATGCGCCATCCGATTTTGTGCTCCTCTCAAGAGTCGCTTTCAAACGCCTTCCGAGCATCTCCGCAAGCGAAACGGGTACGGCATTGCCAATCTGACGCATGCTTTCCGTCCACGAACCCGTGAAAAGGAATTCCTCGGGAAAAGTCTGCAATCGAGCGCTCTCTCGTATCGTAAAATAGCGGACTGTTCCATCCGGTTTCAGCAGCATATTCTCTCCGCCGGGTACACCGTGAACCCCAGCTTTCAGGGTCTTGGCTGGTTCATCCAAGGGGCTTCCGGTGTGGCCGACATAACTTCGGGCGCCAGGGATTGAGAAATGCGTCAACGCGTACTCTTTGGTGCTTCGGGTCTTTGCGGGATTGGGAAGCACATAGGGCGTCCGGAGCGCGTCTCTGACGGTCTGCCACGGTTTGAGGTCGTAACTCCCCTCTAGCGGCAAATCCAACTCGTCATTTTGATACAAGAAGTCACAAGAATTGGACCGGCGGGAACGAGGAACGGCGTGCCTTGTCCAGTACTCGCCAGACTGGTACTGCTCGAAACGGAGAGTCGCCGCGCTGTGAGTCGGGTTTGGAAACGACCACTCAATTTCCAAGTCGGCGCGGATTGCCACCAAAAAGAGGCGCTCGCGTTTTTGTGGTATTCCGTAATTCGCGGCGTTAAGAACCCGGTGTACCACCCTATAGTGCAAACCGCGATAATTGCCTCGAGTGTGGTGCTGTTCCAATCTTGATAGGTGGTCGAGCCATGCCTCGCTGCCTTTGCGCTTCAGCTCTGGGTGGGTCAGCATTAGTTCGATATAGCCGAAGTACTTGGCGAAGGATTGACGCGCAAGTCCGCGCACGTTTTCGACGAGAACTGCCTTCGGTTTAAGCGCACGAACGCACTCGACGAGTTGGGGGAACATATTTCGCTCGTCGGCATGCCCCCGATGCTTGCCGCCTATTGAAAATGGCTGGCAAGGAACACCGCCTGCGAGGAGGTCGATGTTTTCGGGCAACCACTTATAGTCGAAGTTTCGGACGTCCGCGTGAAAGATGGGCCAATGACCCATTTCGGCGACGCGAGATTTGTTCTCGGTCATGGTCGCACAGGCATCTTTGTCCCATTCGACGACAGCGAGATGTTCGAATCCCGCCTTCGCGAGACCCAAGGCTAAGCCTCCCGCACCGCTGAAAAGTTCAACGCTGATCATTAGACCGTCCTAAGAAATTCCTAATCTTCCTTTCGACAGCAGCGACATCCGTCGTCTCGCATTCCCAAATCGTCAAAACTTCCCAGTGATCGCGGCGCAGTTCTCTCAATACCTTACGGTCGCGTTCTCGATTTGCGGTTAGTTTGGGAATCCAGAAAGCCAATCTGGATTTCGGCAGCCGAGCCAAAGCACAGCGGGCATGTCGATGCCAAAAACATCCATGCACGAAGATGACCTTACGCAACTTACGAAAGACGAGGTCAGGCTTGCCTGGAAGAACGGAAACATGAAGCCGGTACCGGTAACCATCCTTATGAACAATCCTTCGCACGAGCATTTCGGGCTTGGTGTCTCTGCTCCGGACAAGAGACATCCGTTCGCTTCGCTGCTTACGAGTAAGCGTATCCATGAAACTAAACAGTCAAGCCGAAATCATATTACTTCAGAGAGGTAAAAACGAGCAGAGATAATGTTGTCTCGTCAGAGTCCGGCGTCATATCCGCCCGATTTCCGCGGATGCCGATACGACATTTCAAGACGGCTGGGCGTAGGGGTGTACTAACGTTTAGCAACAATGTGCTTTGGGTCGCGTTCGCTTCTCCGCGGGTAACGAGTGCCCTTGTCGGTGCCGCCGAAGATAACGATCCAAAGCGCCACCACAGTCACAAACAGCCAGAGCAGGTACATCGTAAGTGACGCGGCCATCGGAGTTCTCCTTCTACTAATGCCCTTCAAGTAAACCCCCGAAACGCAGAAAGTTACGTAATAATTTGTCAACAATGCCGCACGTAACCGTAAGGATTTGTCAACGGCCTTTCAGTCTCTCTGTTGTGCGCTTTTCGTGCGAAACGG
Organism: uncultured Acidobacteriota bacterium; assembly: GCA_963777415.1. Lineage (GTDB taxonomy): Bacteria > Acidobacteriota > Terriglobia > Terriglobales > Acidobacteriaceae > JAEZPW01. The sequence goes on along the minus strand of CAVZQL010000001.1, from coordinate 44,178 downwards.
CTGAGCTGCGTTTATGCTGTTATATTGACGGCGATTATGGGACTTTTCAGATTTCTCTTCTTTCCGTGGGGTATCGTGCTCCAGGGCTTGGCGCTGCTGCACTTCATCCGGCGGCGCCCGGACGGCTATTGGCTGTGGATCATCCTCTTTCTCGGCCCTTTAGGGGCGTGCGCTTACCTCTTGATTGAGGCTGCTCCTGACTTGGTGATGGTGCGGAATGGCTTCAAGGCGTTCCCGCGCCGGCAACGCATCCGTGAATTGAGCTTCATCGTCAGCCAGAATCCCGCTCCCGGAAATTACGAGGAGCTGGCCGATCTCTATTTCGACGATAAGAAGTACTCGGAAGCCCGCGAGTGTTACAACCACGCCATCACCGCTCGCAGCGATACCCTCGATCCCTTCTATCGGCGGGGATTATGCGAATACGAAATGCGGGACTACCCGGCCGCGATACCGGACATGGAATTCGTCGTCGGCCGCCAGTTCGCCTACGACTTCCACCGCGCCGCCGGATTGCTGGCTGCCTGTTACGGCCATACCGGGCAGACTGAAAAGGCGGCTGCGCTGTTTCAGCGCGTATTACAGGTTTCCAGCTCTACCGAAACCCAGTACAACTACGCCGAGTTTCTCAGCGCGCAAGCGAGGAACCGCGAAGCCGGTGAACTGCTCGACCAGATCCTGGCAAAGAAGGCCATGATGAAACGCTTCCAGAAACGGCTGGAAAGGCCCTGGCTTCGTCGCGCGGCAGCCTTGCGCAAACGCGTGGCCTCGGCGGCAGCATAGCCATACTCGCGCTCCGCCCCGCCCACGCCTCCTTTTTGCCCGATTGGAGCGCCGTCGTCCCGGCGGCTGTCGTGAGGGCGTCTCGCCCTCGCAGTCCCGTCGAATCCCGGCATCATAAATCGCCCCCATGAAATCGAACTGGGTTGAAAGGGTGGCGATGCAATGAGTGACCACGATAAAGCTCTTCGCGACCACGTCGTTTACCTGCTCGGCGGAGGTGGCGCGCACCTCACCTTCGATAAGGCCATCGCCGATCTGCCAAAAAAGTTTCGGGGCGCGAAACCGGCGAATATCCCGCACACACCTTGGCGTCTGTTGGAGCACATGCGTCTTGCCCAGGAAGACATCATCGATTTCTGCACTAACCCGGAATACAAGGAGAGAGAGTTTCCCGCCGGCTATTGGCCTAAGGGAGATGCTCCGGGAAGCGACGCCGAGTGGGAGAAGACTATCCAGGAGTTCCACCGCGATCTCAAGAGGATGGAGGAGCTGGTCAAAAACTCCGGGACGGACCTTTTCGCGAAGATCCCCTGGGGCGACGGCCAGACTTACCTGCGCGAGGCACTGGTTCTCGCAGATCACAACTCCTACCATCTTGGCGAGTTAGTCACGGTGCGAAGAGCCCTCGGCGCTTGGAAGGAGTGAGTGTCAAAGGACTTCGACTCTGTTACACCGGCATTACAGGCCCGTTAAACACACGTCTCACCAGCCTGCGCGAACCCTGCGTGGCAGCACGTCTTTGGCGTGAATGTAACGTTTCTTTAACCTAGAAATGTGCAAAAGTCCCGAAACTCCGAATTCGTCAAGTGCTTTGTTACACAATTTACCGGTGCCGTCTGTTGTGTTTCTAAGTAACAGAAAAGGAAATACTTGGGAGATGCACTCGAATCGGGGCAAATCGGGTAAGTAGCTGACTTTGGGTGGCTTCAGACGATAACGACCGTGGAATCCACAAAGTTTTCCACAGGATGGTTGAAAACAGGGCAGAAAGGGTAGATGCCCCCGCGAAGAAAAACTCGTGGGAGGCCCGAACGGCTCCCCCACGAGAGGAGAAAGAGTTGCTACGTGTTCCGTGAGTTCGTAACCGCGAGCCGGACTACTCCTGCCGCAGTGTGAAAACGACCGAGATCGTCGTATCAATTTCGACTGGCTGCCCGTTCAGTATGGTGGGGCGATACCGCCACTGACGCACGGCGTCGAGGGCAGCCCCGACCAGCAGCGGGTGTGAGCGGAGAACCTTGAGGTTCTCAATGCGTCCGTCCTTGCCGATGATTGCGGCCAGCAAGACTTCTCCCTGCACTCGCGTTGCGCGCGCAAGTGGCGGATACTTCGGCTCGACCGTCGAGATCAGCATGCCCGGGTCGATGTGGGAGATGTGAACCACGTTGGGCGCTGGGGGAAGCGCATGTGCTATGACCACGGCCGGCTTGCCAATGACGTCGCGCAAAAAGCTGTTGCCGCCGGGACCTCCCCACGGGACGCCGCCCTCAACGCAACCCGTGCAATCAGCTACCTCAGCGTTGCCGCCAGGCGGCTTTGGGCCGGGCCCTTTCGCGATGAACGCGGGGATCCGGGTGGGCTCCACCAAGGCAGATGAGCTACCTCCGCCTCCACCTGCGGTGAAGATTTCAGTGGTCGGCTTCGGCGCGTGGTGCGGCGCAGCCAACGGCGCAGTGATGAATTGCCCGCTGGTCAGAAGAGGAATGGTCTGCGTGACGAACAGCGGCACGACAAGCAGAATGGCAATCGCTGCCATTTCAAGACCAAAGGACATCAACGTGGCGCAGCTTCGTTGGGCTACCGTGGCGGCAGAACTCTCGATCAGGGATTCGCGGAACAAGCCTTCAGTCAACATGACGCAGCTCCATTTCTCCCCATCGCAGCGGGCGTGGAGGATGGGGTACTCCGCGCCTGCCTTGTACTTCCAGTCCAAACAGCTACCTGAATTGACACTCGGCAGGAAAGAAAAGTTCCCGTGTGCAAGAGATTTCCGCGAAAGTCCCTCATGTTGTCGCGAACCTGACGTGCGCGTGCCTTCAGCTCAAAAGTACGGCAAAGAGGTTTGCGGGAAGCGTAAACTAGTGTTCTGAGCGCATCCGCGACTTTTCAGCTTCACGACGGTCCGAAGCCGAGGGAGAATTGTTTGTCCAAGAAGACCGCGATCATCATCGGTGCGGGTCCTGCCGGACTGACCGCCGCCTTTGAATTAGCCACGCGAACCGACATCCGCCCGATCGTGCTCGAACGCAGCACGTACATGGGCGGCATCTCGCGCACGATCAACTACAAGGGGAACCGCATCGACCTCGGCGGCCACCGCTTCTTTTCCAAGAGCGATCGTGTGATGGACTGGTGGCTGGAACAACTGCCCATCGCGAACGGGGACAAGGGCGAAGACAAGCTGATGCTGGCGCGCTCACGCAAATCGCGCATCTACTTCCTGCGCAAATTCTTCGACTATCCGGTGCAGTTGACGCGCGCGACCCTGATGAACCTCGGCCTCTGGCGAACCTTGCGCATCGGCGTCAGCTACGTGTGGAGCGCGCTCTTCCCGCCGAAAAAGGTCGAGAACCTGGAACAGTTCTTCATCAGCCGCTTCGGCCGCGAGCTGTACCTGACGTTCTTCAAGTCCTACACGGAGAAGGTGTGGGGCGTGCCGTGCCATGAGATCAGCGCCGAATGGGGCGCGCAAAGAATCAAGGGACTCTCGATCACAAAGGCAATCCTCCATTTCCTCACCAGCTCAAAGAAGAAGGGCGAGATCGCGCAAAAGGACACCGAGACTTCGCTGATCGAGGCATTCCTCTATCCCAAATTTGGGCCGGGCCAGATGTGGGAAGAAGTCGCGCGGCAGGTGATTGCCAAGGGCGGCCAGATCGTCACCGAGTTCGACGTTACGGGCCTTGAGGTCGAGAATGGCACCGTCGTTGCCGTGACCGGTCGCGACGCGCAAGGCAACGACGTACGTCACGCCGGCGATTATTTCTTCTCGACCACCTCGGTGCAGGAACTGGTACGGGCGCTCAAAACGGACGTCCCGGCCAATGTGCGCGAGGTTTCCGAGGGACTACAATATCGCGACTTCATCACCGTCGGACTCCTGCTCACCGACCTGAAGATTCAGGAGCCGGGCAACGAGAACGGCAAATTCGTCAGCGACAACTGGATCTACTTGCAGGATCCGGACGTGCTCGCCGGCCGCTTGCAGATCTTCAACAACTGGAGTCCCTATCTCGTGGCCGATCCGTCGAAGGTCTGGATCGGTGTCGAGTACTTCTGCTGCGTGGGAGACGATCTCTGGCGGCGCACGGACGAGGAAATGTCCCGGCTGGCCATCGAAGAACTCGACAAGATCAAAATCATCGACAAAAACAAGGTGCTGGACTTCACCGTTGCGAGAATGCCGAAAACTTATCCCGCGTACTTCGGCGTCTATGACCGCTTTGGAGAGGCGCGCGAGTATCTCGACCAGTTCGACAATCTGTTCCTCGTCGGGCGCAACGGCATGCACAAGTACAACAACCAGGACCACTCAATGTTGACCGCAATGGTCGCCGTGGACAACATCATCGCCGGCCGCACCGACAAGGCGAACATCTGGGAAGTCAACACCGAAGCCGACTACCACGAAGCCAAGCAGACCGTTACCGAAAAAGTAGCGGCCGCCTCGGCACAGGTAGCCACTTGTTGAGCACGGCCTCCCCCGCGGCAGTTGCAGTTCGGGCGGACCGCGAAGCGAAACTCGGCTGGGTGACGAACCTGGCGGCGGTGAGTGGGTTAACGTGCGTTGCCATCCTCGTCGCCGGTTATCACAGCGGGATAGAAGACGACGCCATCTACCTGCCGGGAATCAAGAAGTTGCTGAATCCGGCGCTCTATCCGCATGACGCGCGGTTCTTCGCCAGTCAGACTAAGGCATTTCTACTGCTGCGGGCGGTCGCCGCTTCGGCCCGCCTCACGCACGTTCCGGTCGAATGGGTTCAGGCCGTCTGGCAGGTCATCTCCATCTTCGCGCTGATCGCGGGTTGCTGGTATATTGCTTCGCGCTGCTTCGAGCAGTTGCGGGAGCGGATCGGCGCGGTGGCTCTGGTAAGCGCCTTGCTGACCATGCCGGTGGCAGGGACTTCTCTTTACATTGCCGACCAGCACCTCCATCCACGAACCCTCGCCTGCGCGATGATCCTGTTCGCGACCGGGGCGGTGCTGGACCGGCGCTACGGAGTCGCGATCGTCTGTAGCGCGATGGCAATGCTGGTGCATCCGCTGATGGCGGCGTTTGGGATAGCTTATCTGATCGTGCTGGCGCTGCCGCTGGAGCGGTGGATTTCGCGCCGTCCCCTAATTTCGCGCCGTCCCGTAATTTCGCACCCTCCCCTAAAGGGGAAGGGTGCGGCACCCCTTGCTCTGATACTTGCCGCTTTGCCGCTGCCGATCATCCTGCGGCCTAACCCGGCGTGGAGAGAGGCGGCACTGACGCGGAGCTACTTCTTTCTGCGGCGCTGGGAGTGGTACGAGTGGGTCGGCATCTTCGCCCCCATGTTGCTGCTGTGGTGGTTCAGCCGCGTCGGCGACCAGATGGACTCACCTCGGATGTCCCGGCTTTGCCGTCGGCTCGTGCTCTACAGCGTCGTGATGTCCGTGGCGGGAATGGTGGTAGGAATTCCGCCGCAACTTGATTGGATTGCGCCCGTTCAGCCGATGCGTCACCTGCAACTGGTGTATCTGCTGATGCTGCTGGTCGGCGGAGGATTGCTCGCCCGCTACGTTTTGCAGCAGCGTGTCTGGCGCTGGATCGTCCTGTTCGTCCCTCTGTGCGGAGGAATGCTCTATGCGCAACGCGAGAGCTTCGCGACCAGTCCACACATCGAGCTACCCAGTGCGCGTGTCACCAACCGCTGGGTGCGCTGCTTCCGCTGGATTCGCCAGAACACGCCCGAGGACGCCTATTTCGCGGTCGATCCCCGCTACATGAGCCGGCCGGACGAAGAGAACTTCGGCTTCCGCGCCATCGCCGAGCGCAGCAAACTCGCGGACTATTCGAAAGACGCCGCCGTGGTAGCGGTTGCGCCCGATCTCGCACCATCGTGGAAAAAGCAGGTCGAATCCCTGCGAGGCTACGAGAATTTCACGCGAGAGGATTTTCTGCGGCTGCAAGCAGAGTTTGGTGTTAATTGGGCGCTGGTCGAGAGAGAAGTGCCCGGGATGACCTGTCCCTATCGGCAGAACGGACTAGCGGTGTGCAGGATCGAGTAGAGCGAGGACTATCAAAACACATCGGCTGGAGTTCGGTGTGGTTCCCGAATCGGGATAGATGTATACATGCCCTGTTCGCAACAGGTATTACTAAGTCGTTGAATCCAGAGGTCGCGACGGCTACACTCAGATGCCACGGTTTAATAACGATGAACACTCTGCCCAATTTGCCGCAGCTAAACCAACCGAAGTCGAAACTTCACTTAGCAGTTGTTTTCGTTATGGGCTTGGTAGCAGGAAGTTTCGTCCCTCCGGTCGCAAGCTAACAGAGCCCGCCACCGGGAGCGGTGGCGCAACTAAACCGGGGCCCGCCGGACTGGAGTCCGGCGCTACCTTTGATTTTCTCTGTGCCTCCGTGTCTCCGTGGTAGGTTTGCCGGTTGTCAACGCGAAATTGCCATACATCCAACAATCCCGAAACGAGATTACCCGATTCGAAACTGACGGCTCCCCAGCGCAAGTTCTTACTCGTACCGCAGACTCTCGACGGGATCGAGATTTGCCGCTCGCGCCGCGGGAACCGTGCCGAACAGCACTCCAACGAACGAAGACACCAGCAGCGCGATGATGATCGAGAGTCCGGAGATCGGTATGCGGAAACTCGTGAACCAGCGCACGGAGAGCGGCAGCGCGAGTCCGATGACGATGCCGACCAGGCCGCCCGACAGCGAGATGAAGATGGCCTCGGCGAGGAACTGATAACGGATCTCGCGGTTGGTGGCGCCGATGGCCTTGCGGATTCCGATTTCGCGTATGCGCGCGCTCACCGTAGCGAGCATGATGTTCATGATGCCGACCCCGCTGACGATAAGCGTGACCGTAGCGATCAGCAGCAGGACGGCGGTGAGGGCGTTGGCGACTTTTGCGGCGACGTCGAGCAACTGTGTGAGGTTCTCGACTTTATAGATGGATTCGGGCCGATGGCGCGAGTGCAGGACGGTTTTGATCTGTTCGGTAGCGCGCTCAACATCGGCTGCGTCGGCCACCGAGAAAAAGAGTTGTTTCACGGCGTTGCTACCCGTGAATAGAAAACTGGTCGTGTAGGGCGTCAGGATCGTGTCGTCGGAAACTTCCGACTGGCCGAAGGTTTCGACGCGCTCCTTAAACGTGCCGATGATGGTGAAGGGCAGCCCGGTGATCTTGATGGTCTGGCCGATGGCTTCGTCCTGTGTGCCGTAGAGCCGCTTGGCCAGGGTCTCGTTCAGCAGCACGACCTTGTTGCGGGCCATCTGGTCCGGCTCGTCGAAGAAGCGGCCGGCGAGCATCACCAGGTTTCGAACCTGCTCGTACCCGGTGCTGACGCCGAGGATGGTGACGTCTTTCTGGCCGCCTCCCCCGGTGCCGATGGTCTCGTGCAGCTCGACCATGGGCGATGAAGCCTTGATTCCGGGAACCTCCTGCTGGACGGCGCGCATGTCCTCGACGGTGAGGTAGTCGCTCTGGTTCTGCTTGCCGAACATGCCGCCACCCTCGTAATAGGTGTAGATCATGTTCGCGCCGATGTTCTGAATCTGGGCGAGAACGTATTGCTTGCCGGTGAGTCCGATCGTGACCACCAGGATAAGCGACGCCGTTCCGATAATCATGCCCAGCGCCGTTAGCCCAAAGCGGACCTTGTTGCTGCGCAACGTCTCCAAGGCGAAATGAACGATCTCACCAATCACCAGAGACGGTTTCCGCCGCTGTTGACTGCGAGGCGTGCGAACGGGTGTTTGCGGCGGTGAAGAGATCGTGGCCATTCTGCTAATGCTATCGTCCCGTGAAGGTAATGAGCAAATCAAAGCGCCGCGAAACCGCCGAATGCGCCAGAAACAATCACAAAGCACGGTGGCCCATTCAAGCCTGCCGTTGGCTTGAGTGGGTTCCAAATGGAAATAAGAAAGCCGGGCTGGTTCACCCGGCTTCTTGGCTCCCGCTCCACGCGGCTGTTTGGCCGCGAATCTGTCATTCCTGCCGCACGTCCTTCAAACTAGGGGGGCGTGTAAAAAGTGCACGGCGGGCACCGCTCCCGCCGCCTGGGGTTACATCGCGAGGGCGAGGCCTTCGAGTTCCTTCCGGATGGTTTCGAGAGAACATCCAGAACCGCCAACCCGTCCGGCCGCGTCCATCGCCGCTTGCGGAGAAACACCGTAACCCCGGCCCATGAGAAAGACTTGCAGGAGTTCGGCGGACTGTAGGCAGTCCAGACCTCCCTGTAGCAACTCGTTCCTTAGGGCCGCCATTTCCGGCATCGAGAATCGTTCCGCGATCATTTTTCACCTCCGACCCTTGGCCCTTAACATATAGACTCCACATCAGCGCTCTTTGTTTCAGCAATCGGCGTACCGTTCGACTTTCTTGAGTCACCACCCATTTACCGGTCCAAAGGGTTATTGCATAGTAACCCCAGTGCTGCCGAAAGTTGCACCGGCAGCACAGGAACCACGCACAATGGAACCACGCACAATGAACCACGCACAACGGAACTATGCACAACGGAACTTGGGGTGCCGCACCCTTCCCCGCAGGGGAGGGTGCGCTATTACAGCAGCCGCACACCTGATATTCCGCCTTGTCCAGCTTCAGTCTTGCTATGAAAATAACGAATTTCGGGTGGCTGCCGAAATGTTTGTCATCCCGAGCAGAGCAGCGCAGCGACGAGGGACCCCTTTGGCCACCACGTCGCCAGGCGTGAGCCGATTTTCATGCCACGTGACGCACCGCAGGCGCATGGATGCTTGTTCCGATTCTAGAAATCTTCATCGCTCAACGTTTGACTCTCCCGAATTGCAGTTATGCTGTTCCGGAGCGCCCAGTATTAAGGAACCCTAGTACCAAGAAGCTGTGTTTGCGTGCCGCACTTTGGGACTGGAGGCGGCCAAAGGGAGGCTGAAAGCGTAAGTCGTGTGTTTACAACACTTACGTTAGGGTGCAAGGAGTCTGAAGTTATAAGTCGTTTAGATCGTGCAACTTACGTTTTGGTCCGCAAGGGGGAGGGTGCCTGTTGGGTGAGCGGCACCTCGCAATCAGGACGACTGCTCGATGGTGGCTTCATCGGGAAGCAAAATCGGGAGACCGTCACGGATGGGGTAAACGCGGTGGCATTGAGGACATTTGAGGCTGTCCTGTTGCGGGTTGTAGATAAGTGGAGTCTTGCATACAGCGCAAGCCAGAATGTCGAGAAGATCTTGCGGGATTGGCATAGGCAGCAGGGGTACTCCCAGGGGCTCGCCGTTTAGGGTTTGCCCTTCGAAAATTTATTTTGGTGTCCGGCCGTCGCCGGCTCGGGCCTCACCCTGATGGTTCTGGTCGAGGCGCACTAGTTGGGAGCCGGATGGTTGCGCCAGGGCGAATTGCTCATCGGTAAGCGGCTGGTTGAACACCGCTTTTACGATGCCGATGGTGATGCTGTATTCCTCCTGGGGGCGCTTGATTTCGATGATGGACGGGAACGGTACTCCGTCGTAGTCCTTGAACTCGCCGTACTTGACGTCGGTCGCCACGTTTCCCTTCTGATCGTAGGTGGTTTGGCGGTCAGGAAGCAGCGTCGTGCGATCAAAAAAGTACTTGCGGGAGAGATACCAGCCAGTCCCTGCTTTTTCGACGATGAGCAATTCGTAGTCGGGCTGGTCAACCAGTTTCTTGGTTTTCGGATCGAGAACCGTTTCGGTGCCGTTGTCCATGACGGCGATGTCGCTCGAAGCAATCGGATGCAAGAGCAGCGCGTCGTAGACAATCTTGGGCCGCAAGTTTTCCAGGGGATTGGTGGATATGTTGGAAGTTTCCTCGTTGTTGCCCACGTAGAACTTGTTCTTGGGCGGGATCCACAGCTTGAATTCCCGACCGTCGGTGACCATGTCAAAGGCGCGGTTGCGCACGATCGGGAGCAGGCCGATCATACGCAGCATATCGGGTTTACGGACGAGGATGTAGCCGCGAATTTCCTGATATTCAGTGACTTTGCCCTTTTTAGTGCCACCGACATCGGCCGCAATATCCACCGTGGCGTTCAACGTCTGGATGCGCTCGGTCTCGGAGTTGATCCAGGCGACAAGCTCCGCTTGCGTGGCGGATTTCAGTGGCGCGTTGCTGACGCGGTTCTCAATCCTATGCGAACGGAAGAGGCAGCCGGCGAGCGGCAGCACGAGTGCACAGAACAGAAGCGCGCGAAAACGAGGTGAGGTCAACATTCCGGCTCAGTCGTTAGATTCAAAGAGAGAGTATACAGTGCGGGGAACTATCGAGTGTGCTGGTCAGCGTCTTTCGGCGGCGACGGCGTGGCGATACAGGGCGACGTTGTGGTTGTGTTCGTCCGCGCTCTGGGCGAAGCGGTGGTGTCCGTTGTTGTCGCTGACGAAGAAGAGGAACTGTGTGTCGGCAGGGTGCGCCGCGGCTTCAAGGGAGGCGCGACCCGGATTGGCGATGGGTCCGGGAGGAAGGCCGGCGTATTTATACGTGTTGTACGGCGAATCGAAAGCCAGGTCGGACGCGTAGATGGTTCCGCGGTAGCGTCCTTCGAGCAGGGCGGCATAGATAACCGTGGGATCGGCGCCGAAGGTCATGTTCTTCGACAGGCGGTTGTAGTACACGCTGGCCACCATCGGACGCTCTTCCGGAGCGGCGGTTTCCTTCTCGACGATTGAAGCCATGGTGACGATGCGATGGACGTTCAGCGCGTTGGGGGCTTGCGAATTCTGGTTGTTCAAGAGGCCGATGGCGCGGGCCTCCTGACGGAAGCGGCGTACCATGGCGGAGGCAATGTCGCCCATGGTCTGTGTGCGCGTGAATTCGTAGGTGTCGGGGAAGAGATAGCCCTCGAGGCTCCGGGCCTGCGGATCGATGTCGGAGACGAGGGTGACGTTGGAGCGCGCGATCTTGAGGAATTCGTCGCGCGAGCCAAGGCCGGCCGCTTCGATGGCCCCGGCCACGTCGAACATATTGAAGCCCTCGGGAATGACGACTTCGTGTTTGTAAATGTCGCCCGCGACGAGGCGACGGTGAATCTCAATCGTGTTAGCCGCGTGGTCGAATTTGTACTCACCCGCCTTCAGCGACTTGGGATGGACGATGTAGTGCCACAGCAGGAAGGCGTTGGAGTCGCGAATCATGCCGGTATTTTTGAGCTCGGCGGCAATGTGGCGCGTGCTCCAGCCGGGGCGGAGCAGGACGAACGTGTCCTGCCGGGGAGTTACGGGGAGCAGCAGCGCGTAGGCGAGCCAGAGTCCCGCGACGAGGACGACGAGGAAAAAGAGTTTGAGTAACGTACGCAAGCTAACAGTGTAAAGGGTCTGATTTGCAGTTTCTAGTTACCAGTGGATAGATGCGAAAGGACAAGGGGTCAGGGTCTTGGGGGCTGTGCAAGGGACCAAAATCAAAATTCAAAACTCAGAAATCAAAATTGATTGCGGCGGTTTTCCATGAAGGCCTGAAGGATCAGCACGGCGGCCATCTGGTCAACCACGGCGGCGCGGCGGCGGATGCTCATGTCGGTTTCGCGCAGCAGGCGATTGGCTTCGGCTGAGGTAAGCCGCTCGTCCCAGAGGTGGACCGGCAGCTTGAAGTAGCGCCGCAGTTCGTCGGCAAAAATCGTGGCTTTTTCGGACTGTATACCTTCGTCGCCGCTCATGCGGAGCGGGAGTCCGACGACGAGTTCGGCGACCTCGTATTGCTCGATGACGCGCTGGAGCGCGGCCAGATCGGTACGCTTGTTCTTGCGGCGGATGGTGGGGATTCCCTGCGCGGTGAAGCCGAGGAGGTCGGAGACGGCAAGTCCGATGGTTTTCGAGCCAACATCAAGGCCGAGCAGTCGTCCGGGTTGCGGGGGAGTATTCATGAGTGTCACGCGAATTATATAGTGAGCCGCGTGCACTGAGGATTCGTTGAGCGGTGGTGAACCTGAACATCGTGATAGCGATAGGGGTCCCTCGCCTGCGGCTCGGGATGACAAGGTGCGGGTTGGATGACGAGGTGCGGGCGGCGTCGTCAGTCGCTTTCTTCCACGATAGTCTCCATCCCAAGCATGGTCGCTTCGCTGCCGGGAAGATCTACGTCACCGATGGTAGCTCGCCCCGTAGCGTTTAGTTCGTCGAGGACCGTCGTGGTTTCGGCTTCGTCGAGCAAGACTCGGACGCGGAGGAATTCGACAAGGCGTTCTTCGTCCCAGGCTACGGCGTAGTTGATGCCGGAATCAACGTAGTTGACCTGGTAATCGGTGAAGGAGATATCGTTAGTTCCCGTTCTGGTGGACAATCGGATGATGTGGAGATAGCCAGCCATGAACCTGTTCGATGTGAGGTGGCCGAGGCGGGTTTGCGCCGGGATGGGGCAAACTAGGCATCGACCGGAGAGGCTTCGGGGAACCGCAGGTGGCACTTGGATAGCGCCTTGTTCAAAACGTCCTCTACTTGGAACTCGTCGCAGTTTTTTGCCATGGCCAATTCGCTGACCAGGAGGTAGCGGGCGCGCTCAAGCATCTTCTTCTCACGGAAGGATAGTGGCTTGGTCTGATTCAGTAAGAGGAGGCTCTTGAGGACCCCGGCGACTTCGAGGAGGGATCCGGTGCGCATTTTGTCGGAATTCTCCTTGAAGCGGTATTTCCAGTCGGCGTGGTTCTCGCATTTGCCTTCGGTCAGGAAGTCGAGGATGCGCTGGATTTCGCCGTTCTTAATCACACGCCGCAAGCCTACGCTCTCGACGTTGTGAAACGGAACCATCACCTTGAGACTGCTGGACTTAATGCGAAGAAGATAGAACTTTTCCACTGCAGTCCCGAGAGTGCGGCTACTGATTTGCTCGATGACGCCGACACCATGGTTAGGGTAGACCACCTTGTCGCCGACCTGAAAGGACATGTTGCTCATCAGAGAGGTACTCATAGAATTGGCCCGGTGGACACTTCTCAACGGAGTTAATTATAGGGTAAATATCCGTGAACGTCCATGATGAAGGACTTAGGGAGAACGCCGTGATGCGCCAGCAGGTCTGGGTGGGCAGGTGGCAATTTGCTGCACATTTCGCTCACGAACCGCGCGGCACTTCGAACAGGTGGTGTCCTGCAAGGGTGCAACGCCTGTTGGAGTATAATCGGGCTTCGGACAGCGAAGGACCAAAACTCCTCGTAAGCACACGCATCCAAAGGATAAAGGCCCTTGGCGGGGCGTACGCGAATCGCGGTCCAGGCTGAACCGCTAGGATTTTGTTTACATGCCAGAGCACATTAAAAAGAAGCTGCAAGAAGATATTGATCTTCTCGAGCACGAACTGCAACACGAGTTGCCCAAGGAACTGAAAAAGGCGGTCGCCATGGGAGACCTGAGCGAGAACGCCGAGTACCACATGGCGAAGCAGCGCCAGGAGTTCGTGCGGGCGCGACTGGGGCAGCTGAAGAAACGCATGGCGGAGCTGTCGTTGGTGAACATGGCCAACATTCCGCGCGACCGGGCGGCGATAGGCTCGACTCTCAAGGTCTACGACTCGACGAAGGATGAAGAGATCGAGTACAAGCTGGTCACGAGCGAGGAATCCGACGTAACCCAGGGCAAGGTATCGACCAGTTCGCCGATCGGGCGGGCGCTTATGGGTAAGAAGATCGGAGACAGCGCGGTCGTGGTCACGCCGACGGGCAAACGCGAGCTGGAAGTGTTGGCGCTGATCACCATCCACGACGAGGCGGAGAGTGAGCGGAAAGGCGAACCGGCATGACCTGGACGAGCGCCGTCGGTAAGGGATGCGGAACGGTCCTGCACGCGATCGTGCGGGGGCTGGCGCTGACGCGCATTTCGCCCAACGTGCTTACGTTCATTGGGCTGGTCATCAACATCGGGGCCGCTATCCTTTTTGGCTATGCGAATGCCGATAACCAGGCAAAACTTTTCCGCTGGGCAGCGCTGGTGATTATCGGCGCGGGCATCTTCGACATGGTGGACGGGCGGGTGGCACGCGCCACCGGCCAGGTGACCACCTTCGGCGCCTTCTTCGACTCGGTGATCGACCGCTTCAGCGACGTGGCCCTATTCTTTGGATTGCTGGTGTACTACGCGCGGGCCAACCGCTTCTTCTACGTGGTGCTGGTCGCGCTGGTAATGACCGGGTCGGTAATGGTGAGCTACACGAGGGCAAGGGCAGAGTCGCTGATCCCGAAATGCAAGGTCGGGTTCATGGAGCGGCCCGAGCGCATCGTGCTGGTGATCATCGGAGCGTTGTTCAACCGGATGGCGCCGGTGTTGTGGGTTCTGGCCGTGCTGTCGCACGTCACCGTGATCCACCGTATATGGTTTGCGTACCAGGAAACCCGCAGGCTGGAAGCGGCCAAGGCGGGGGAAGGTTTGGAAGTCAGAGCGGGAACTTAGGAGCGAGTGAGGTTGACTAGCCACTCACCACTCACCACTCGCCACTATTTCTTGCATTACAATCCCTTCGTGGCAGGCAATCTGAAAAAAGAGGATGAGGCGCGGACGAGACGTCCGCGCGACAGTCGGCGGGACGCCGGCGCTACGGCGCGGAGGGCGAGGCTGCGTGCTCGCGTGGCCGAGACGATCGGGATGGCGCTGATCGCGCTGATGATTCTGGTAATCACGCTCGTGCGGTACTGGCGCGTAATCCACTGGAACTGGCGCTGATGACAACGGGCGACGCGTTGCTGGTTGCGATCGTGGGGCCGACGGCGAGCGGGAAAACGGCGCTGTCGCTGTCGCTGGCGGAGCGGTTCGGCGGCGAGATCGTCAATTGCGACTCGGTCGCGGTCTATCGCGAATTCGAAATCGGCACGGCCAAGCCCAGCCTCGTAGAGCGCGCTCGCGCACTGCACCACCTCATCGACGTCGTCAATCCTGCCGAGCTGTTCACTGCCGGAGACTACTCGCGTCGAACGCGGGCCGCACTGGCCGAGATCAAGTCGCGGGGCAAGCTGCCCATTGTCGTAGGTGGAACGGGGCTATACTTGCGCGCATTGCTCGAAGGATTGGCGCCGGGGCCGCAGCGTTCAGAGGAAGTCCGGGACGAGTTGCGGGAGCGCGTGGAGCAGAAAGGGCCGGCACATCTGCATAAGATCTTGACGCGGCTGGACGGGGCTGCTGCGGAGCGGATTCATCCGAATGATGCCGCGAAGCTGATCCGTGCCGTTGAGGTTTGCTTGATGGCGCGTCGGCCCATGACCGAGATGTGGAAGCAGGGTTCGGAGCCGCTGACGGGATTTCGCATCGTACGGATCGGGCTTGATCCGGAGCGCGAGGCGCTTTATACGCGGATCAATTTGCGGGCGGCGCAGATGTTCGAGCGCGGGCTGATCGAAGAGACTCGCGCGCTCTATCGGAAATACGGCGACGCGGCGCGCCCACTGGGATCGCTGGGATACAAGCAGGCCCTGCAATTCACCCGTGGCGAAGTGAGCTGCGAAGAAGCCGTCGCTGCGGCGCAGCAGGGACATCGCAACTATGCCAAGCGCCAGATGACCTGGTTTCGAAGAGAGCCGGACGTTAGGTGGATCAAGGGGTTTGGGGATGACGAGAAGGTGCAAGCGGAGGCGTGCGATCTGTTGACGTAAGGGGGGCGGCGCAAAATATACCAGGTTACGACCCGCCACGCAGCCCTGAACTGGCCTACAATATGTCTCCAACGCTTGGTGCCCGGAGGATGGCATGAACGCTCACCTCGCTCACTCTGCTCACGTGGACGGACTGAAGTCATTTCTCGCCGCCCGCGAGTTCCTCCTCAGCAACCGTGAGGACTACGAAACTGCCTACCGCAATTTTCGCTGGCCGAAACTTGATCGCTTCAACTGGGCGTTGGACTACTTCGACGACGTGGCCCGCAACACCAACAAAACCGCGCTCCGTATTGTGGATGAGAGCGGTGGTGATCTGAGCCTGAGTTTCGCCGATCTATCGCGGCGGTCCAACCAGGTGGCAAATTTCCTGCGAAGGCATGGCGTTAAGCGCGGCGATCACATTGTGGTGATGCTGCCTAACGTCGTGGCGATATGGGAGATCATGCTGGCGGCGATGAAGCTGGGGGCTGTCGTGATCCCCGCCGCCACATTGCTAACCGTGGCCGATCTGCGCGATCGTTTGCAGCGCGGCATGGCCCGGCACGTCATCTGTATCGCAGCGGCAACTGAAAAGTTCGCCAGCCTTGAAGATGAATTCGAATACACGGGCATGGTTGTCGGCGAACAGGTGCAGGGCTGGTTGCGCTACGAGGACGCCTACGACGAGTCTCCGACGTACTTTCCGGATCGTGACACTCTAGCCAGCGATCCGTTTCTCCTGTACTTCACGTCGGGAACAACCGCATATCCCAAGCTGGTCCTGCACACGCACGAGAGTTATCCGGTCGGACATCTTGTCACGATGTATTGGGTCGGAATTCGCCCGGACGACGTTCACTTCAACATCAGTTCGCCGGGATGGGCGAAACATGCGTGGAGCAGCTTCTTTGCGCCGTGGAATGCAGGCGCGGCGATCTTCGTACACAACTACGCCCGCTTCGACGCCAAGAGCACGTTGCGCGAGATCGCGCGTTGCGGCGTAACCACGTTGTGCGCGCCACCAACGGTGTGGCGCATATTGGTGCTTGAGGACCTGAAATCGTACCCGGTGAAAATTCGCGAGCTGGCAGGCGCCGGAGAGCCGTTGAATCCCGAGATCATCGAGAAGGTGCGCAACGCGTGGGGAGTGACGATCCGCGATGGGTTTGGTCAGACAGAGAACGTACTCCTGTTGGGGAACTTTCCGGGTCAAATGGTAAAGCCGGGCGCCGTGGGCAAGCCATCTCCGGGGCATCGCGTGGTTCTGCTGGATGCGGAGGGCAACGAGTCGAATGACGGCGAGATTTCGCTGAAGCTTGATCCGCGGCCAACCAGCCTGATGGCCGGGTACATGGATGATCCGCAACGCACGGCGCAGGTGATGGAAGGCGGCTACTATCGCACCGGCGACGTCGCCCATCGCGATCAGGATGGGTACTTTACCTACGTGGGCCGGGCGGACGACGTCTTCAAGTCGTCGGATTACCGACTCAGCCCGTTCGAACTTGAGAGCGCGCTGATCGAGCACAACGCGGTTGCCGAGGCCGCCGTCGTGCCCAGCCCTGATGCGATTCGATGGAATGTGCCTAAGGCTTTCATCACGCTCAAACCCGGCGTGCTGCCCTCGGCGGAAATCGCGAAAGACATTTTTGTTTTTATCAAAGGACGCTTAGGGCCTTACAAGAGGATCAGGCGCATTGAATTTTCGGACCTGCCGAAAACCATCTCGGGAAAAATCCGGCGTGTGGAATTGCGCGCCGTCGAACAGGAACCACGAGGACTGGGCTCACGCCGTCCGGGAGAATTCTGGGAGGAGGACTTTTAGCTCACGCCGTTGACTCGGCCACCTTTATTTCCTTCTTCTTGATTGCCGCCATGAACTCGGAGTAGTCAGCTTCGGTTTGATCGGCGTAGGCAGCGGCGAAATCTCCAATGGCCTTGATAGTCTTCGATCCGCTGCCGCTGTAGCCGTGAATCACGCACGCGTCTCCGGATCGCGCGTGTCCTCGCGCCAGCAATTCCCCTGCTACCAGCGCAAGGCTCTCAAGGCCGTCCCCTTTCAGGGTTTCGAGATCGATGCTGCCCTTGTGGTCATTGAGTTGCCGGACCAGGTACTCGTGGCCTCCGAACGCTGTCCAGCCGAGAAGTGGATCGGATACCGTTTGGATCGCTCGCTGTCCTTCCACCGCACGTTGGCCCTGATTCCTGTAGCTCGGCCCGCGCAGGTACTGTGCGTAAGCTGATTGCACTTCCTGCTTGACCTGGACAAACAATGGGTCCTCGGGTCCGTTTCCCTCGAACAGAACGACGTAGTCGCGCAATCCCACGCTACCCGTCCCGACAACCTTGAACCCAACATCGAGCGACTGAAACATATCGAACAGATGCTTCCGTTCCGGGGCCAGAGTATCACGGTAAGCCTTCAGTGACGACAGTACCTGCTTCGCCTCTTTGCCCGTCACTCGCCAAAGGACGGGCCTATGATCCGCAAATACGCGCTTGCCATGCACGAGCTTTGTGTACTTCTTCAGGAGGTCCAACGGCTTGGTCCGTTCAGACTGCTGCAGCGCGGCGTGGACGGGCTGGCTCTGTCCTCCCCGATGGATTACGTGCCTTGCAACCTCCAAAATTGGTTGGTGCGCGAATTCGGCCATGGAGCGGCAATAGCGTTCCACAAATGCCTCGGCGGCAGAGTGGCATTCCGCACCCTTCTGGCTGGCCTCGCGTCCGGCAAGCACGATGCTGGTGGCCATCCGCTTCACGTCCCATTCCCACGGGCCGCGGATGGTCTCGTCGAAATCGTTCAGATCGAAAATCAGTTTGCCGTCCGGAGAGGCGAACGAGCCCATGTTCTGAACGTGCGCGTCACCGCAGAGCTGGACTTCGATTCCGGAGTGCGGCAAGCGCGCCAAATCCGCGGCCATGATCGACACCGCGCCACGAAAGAAGGCAAACGGCGAGGCTGACATGCGCGCGTACTTGATTTGCAGTAGTTCGGGAATGCGGCCGTCAACGGATGAGAGCAGAAGCCGGATCGGGTCAAACGGCCGTTTCTTGAGATGTAGCCTGCCGTGCGCCGTTCTGCTGATCTCGTTGCGCTGCCTCTTGCCGATTTCGATTCGCTGCTTTGACGTCTTCAATTCATCCTCTCGGCGGTTTCAATTGTAGGACCAAATCTCGATTTAGGGTTGACATACGTTTCCGATGCGCGCTAAGGTCGCAGATGGAAGCCGGTTTTGTTTCTTCGAAGCGAAATATGGCATCCAATGAACGAGTTGCATGGATCCTCGGTAGGCGAGGCTCCCGCGCGACACACAAGCCACTGCCCATCGGCTTCGAAAGAAGTTGGCGGCACGGGTAGAACAGGAACTCCCGGATTAAGGGTTTTCCTAACGTGGCTGAGGTTGAGAGACCTCTAACGGTGCGCGGTGCTAAAGCTTGGACGAGTGGGGAAAGACAACGGTTTCGCGGCAACCACCATGGGTGGCCGCAGTGATTCCTTTCAGGTTCCTTCCTCTGCTCGTGGGATATTTCCGTCCCATATCCAAGCGTGCGGGATTCCTTCGCCTCCAGAAAGTTGTATGAGAGACCTAGAACAACAAGACGAACAGCCTCCGAGTACTATCGGCGGCCGGGTTCCCAATCGCGCGCCGGTTTTGCGCGGGATTGGGCCGAATCCGTCGTAGAAATAGCAGTGTGACCCGATAGCTTCTGTTCCCGCTACCGCCTCACCTCTGCTTCTTCTACGAAACATAATTGAAGACGCGGAGGTTCCGAGGCGGCCCGCCCTTAGCTGGCTTCCAACCTCGAAATCTCTCTAACCTCAAGGGTGCCGAGAGCGCTTCTATTCCGCCGTTCGGAATGGTTGGCGATCTCCCGCTTCCGTGCGCACGCGACGCAAACGGATTCGCACGCCTTTGGGTTGAATCTTTTCGGCTTCTATTTTTCAGCCGGGGTGGAGGTGTGGAATGCAGGAAGAATTAACCGCAATTTCGACAGCAGGCATCGATGCCGAAGCGCCAGTGGTGCGCGGCATGGTGGTGCGTTCCAAGTGGGCGCGCAATCTGCTTACCTTCCTGATGGTCTTTGGACCGGGCCTGATCGTCATGGTCGCCGACAACGACGCCGGGGCCGTGTCCACGTACATCCAGGCGGGCGCGCAATACGGCACGCGGCTGATGTGGGTGCTGTTGCTGCTCTGGCCTACGACCTACTTCATTCAGGAAATGGTCGTGCGCCTCGGCATCGCAACCGGCAAGGGCCACGCCGCGATGATCTACCAGCGCTTCGGCAAGTGGTGGGGCCTCTTCTCGCTGCTCGATCTTGAGTTGGTCAACTTTCTCACGCTTGTGACCGAGTTCGCCGCGATTGCTCTGGCCCTGAGCCACATGGGAGTGAATCCGAACATCGGCGTCCCGATAGCGGCCGTGGGACTCATCGTCATGGTGCTGACCGGCAGTTATATGCGTTGGGAACGCACCGTAAAAGTCTTGTGCCTGCTCGATCTGGCATGGGTGATCCTGGCGCTGAAGCTCTGGCCGTCAACCGGCGAAGTGGTTCGCAACACGTTCGTGCCGAATGTTCCACCCGGCGGCGTCACCCCGAACCTGATGTTCCTGGTGATCGCCATCGTAGGCACGACGATTGCGCCGTGGCAGTTGTTCTTCCAGCAGAGCTGCATCGCCGATAAGCGCCTGCGCTTTGCCGACATCAAGTGGGCCCGGCTGGACACGTTCCTCGGCGCGATCATCGTTATCGTCGTTGCCGGTTGCATGATGATCGCCGGCAATTACGCCATGGTGCACGGCATCAGTTTCGCTGACCCGGCACAAATGGCGAATGATCTTCACCTGATCACCGGTGAACACGTTCGCATGGGTATCCTGCTGCTGATGATCAATGCGGCTGTGCTGGGCACGACCGCAATCTCGCTTTCGAGCGCGTGGGCCTACGGCGAGGTGCGAGGCTGGCCTCACAGTTTGCAGATGCCGATCAAGAAAGCGAAGGGCTTTTACCTGACGTATGTGGCATGCGTCGGACTGGCTGCGGCAATCGTGCTCATCCCGCGTGCGCCACTGCAGTTGATCATCCTCGGCGTGCAGGTGCTCGCGGGCATCATGCTGCCGTCCGCAATCATCTTCTTGCAATTGCTGTTGAACGACAAGGAGTTGCTTGGCGAGCAGTACGTCAACAAACGTTGGAACAACGTGGTGAACTGGACCATCATCATCGTCCTCTTCATCCTGTCGCTGATTCTGGCCGCGCAAGTCGCCGCCCCTAACCTGTTCCCGCAATGATGTTGAGAGCTTCCCCACGTTAGCGTCGCGAACGTGGGGGCACCGAAACTGAGAACCGAGAACTGAGAACTGATTTTGGAGGTGCAATATGGGATTTCTGGGAGTGCTCAGACACAACACGACAATGGACGAACTGCCCGAGAATCACTATCTCGTCGTCCATCCACTCAACGACGCACCGGAAGAGAAGGTGGATACGTCCGCGCTCGGCCCGATCAAGATGACGCCCAGCGTGCGCTGGTCGTTGTACGCGCTGCGTGGCTATCTGATTTTGATGATTCTGCTGGTCGTCTATCACGTAGTCGATCTGGCGGGAGTCATCGGTCATCACGCAAAGTAAGAATTAACGCCCTGCTAACGCACGAAACTTACGTGGAGGTATATGGACACTTACGCAACGGACGATAAGCCTGGACCCGAACCGGCCAGGGCCGAATAGGTCAGCGAGACTGCAACCCGGAGATTCCTTCCTGATTGACGCCTCGTTGACCTTCCGCGGATCTCATCTGCTCCCCTTCGGCCTGAGCCAGTTCCAGTCCTGAATTCTTGACTTCGAACACCGCCGGCGCTCCTCGCGAACGCGGGCCCGCGTTGATCCCGTCATTCCGCCTGCACATGGAACTCTGAAGTAACCGCATTCCCGCGGTAGGCATCATAGTATCTAGGGTCAGGTAACTAGGTAGATTGTTTGCTTGTCTCGGACGACAAAAGAGCGTAATACGGAGAAATGCAAGTTTGCTACACACTCGTGACCTGCGGCGGCGAGGGCACCCGCCAAGGCGCGAGAATTTCCTCAGAACCCGAAAGGGTAAAGGAGGGTACCGTAGCGACAGACGAACAATACTCAACAACTCAAAGGCCACTTTGCCGTGCCCTCTAACGGCGCTTGATATCTTCCCATTAGCAACCGGACGTAGTCATCTTGACTGCGTCCGGTTTCGTGTTTCTGGCGACGGCACAAGGTCGCGCATCTCGTCTCACAAATCTGGTGTCTTCGCTTTGTGCTCGGACTGCCATCGATGCATCCGGCTGATGTGAACCCGCACGGTGACCGCCATGTCACGCAGGTTTTGTCTTGCAGGAGAATCCAAAGGCAGCGTTGAGGCCATCGCCTCGCACATCGCAACGTAGGCTTCCAATGCTACCGGAGCAAAAATATCCTGTCCCCGAAAGATCATGACGGGTTCGTCTTCGGGTATTTTGCCGCTAGGGTCTTGAATGCGGTCATAGTCCGGCCGTGCGTGTTTCATCTTGTCTCCTCATGTGATTGCTGCTCTTCCTTCATCATCGCAGAAGCTGTGTGAAGGCGGAAGGGAATCTCCGCATGAATGCACTGGTTGGTGCCCCACGTTCCGCCGAGCCGCGAAGCGGATTGGCTAACGTGGGGGTGTTTCTGTGCCGCGGACCTTATAAGTTCCAGAAAGGCCGCCGCTTCTCCGCTATAATCGGCGCATGGCGTCGCCGCAGCCAAGCACGACCCCCGCAGGGAAGGAGTCGCCGTCGCCCCGAATCGAGCAGCGCCCTCGCAGTATATGGGATCGCGTGACCGAAGGTCTTGAGCTTGCCCAACTCTGGGCGCAGTTCAAGAGCGAGACGCAGAGCGGATACCGTCTCTATTCCCGCGAAGTCGATCGCGACCACCTCGCGGGTATGACGCGAGGTCAGCGTTTTCGCAAGATTGCGGCCTCGTTCTTCTGGGCCATTCTGACAAAGCTCTCGCCGGCCCGCCGGATCATACTGCTCATCGGCGTTTTCCTCCTGATCTCGCCCGTATCCTTCTCTGCTTCCGTGCAAACAGATACGCTTCACGTCCTCGGTGGACTCGTGATCCTGGGCCTGTTACTGCTCGAGGTGGCGGACCGCGTCACGTTGAAGCGTGATCTGCAGATTGCGCGCGAGATCCAGATGTGGCTTGTTCCACAGTCCGCGCCGCCTGTCCCGGCTCTGGATGTCGCCTTTTTTAACCGCCCCGCGAACACGGTTGCCGGCGACTACTACGACGTTTTTCGCCGGAAATGCAGCTCGAACTTGGATGAAGGACCGTTTCTAATCGCAATGGCCGACGTTGCCGGCAAGAGTCTCCCGGCGGCGTTGCTGATGGCGACCTTCCATGCCAGTCTGCACACGCTTTCCGCGCAACCGGAATCGTTGCTTGACCTCCTGCGTGCCCTCAATCGCTTTGCCTGTGAGCACAGCAGTGGCGGCCAGCGATTCACCACTGCCTTCGTCGCCGAATACGAAGCTGCTTCCGGCGCGCTGACTTACATCAATGCGGGTCATAACGCACCCATTCTGCTGCGGGCCGGCGGAAACATCGAACGTCTGGACAAAGGCGGTCTCCCGCTCGGAATCATGCCGGACGCCGCATACGAATCGGCCAACCTCTTGCTGTGTCCCGGAGACCTGTTGTTCGTCTTCACCGACGGCCTCGTCGAAGCGGTGAACTCCGCCGATGAGGAATACGGCGAGGGCCGCCTGATGGCGAACCTTCTCGCCAATCGCAACTGCGAGTCGGCGGAGATCATTGCCCGTATCAACCGGGTGCTCGGGTCTTATGTCGGAATGACGCCGCAGCACGACGACATCTCCTGCCTTGTTGCACGCAAAACGTAGCACGTAAGACGTAGCGCGTAAAACGTAGCCCTCCTGCGTTAAGCAGCCTCGTCGAGTCCGGGTGACGAAGACAACAACGCCATCAGGTCCGCGCTGCTGTACGCCGATGTTGCGTTCGAGTTCGTCGCGCCCGTCAGCATACGCATCAGGTCCGTTGCGCTGTTGGAAGTGCCCGTGTCCTGTCCCTGGGCAGGCGCCGCGCCACCTTGATGATGGTGATGACCGTGGGCATTTTGCGCCTGGAAATCCTGCTGAATCTGCGAGTACGCCTGCTGCGCACCCGACAGATCACCCGAGGCCAGCGCCGATTTCAAATCACTGAATGACTGCTTCAACGAGACCGCCGCGCCACTGCTCGCGCCCTGGCTCACAGAGAACGTTTGCGTGGAACTACTTTGGGTTAGCGTCGCGAAATCCTGCTGTGCAGCGGAAAGATTGCCGGACTGTAAGTCCTGCCCGAGCTGTTTGAACTCGGCCCGCTTGTTCGGAACACTGCTCTGCACATTGGCTGGTTGTAACAAGCTGGCCAGACCACTACTTAAGATTCCAGCGATAGACATATGATCCTCCGGGTCGTTTTAGTGCTTCTGCCGGGCGCATTCTTAGGATAACTAAAAATTGATGGCTGAAAGCGCCTGACTGAGCCACACGAAAGAGGAAAAGCATTTACAAGGCCAGACCGAGCTAAGCAGAATCTAATCTTTCCCCAGATGAGCCACCGCGCTCAAAGGCGCTTGGCCAAGGCGAATCACGATCTGACCGCCGACAACCGTAGCATGAGCGCAACTACGCAAGACAAGCGGCTCCGGGTCACGGAGCCGCTTGTTTATGCAATTGAATTTGTGCAAAATGGGGTAGCTGCCTAAGTACAGTACACTCTACAGGTAGTGGTTCCAGATCGTCCATCTCCGGAAATTTACCCGCCCTATCCAGGCACTTGGCAGGAGTTTTGTTCCTGGTTTGCCGATGAATCGTCCTGCGCGGCGTATCTGGAGCACTTGCGCTGGCCGAGCGGGGTTTGCTGTCCGAAATGCGAAAGCGCAACGGGTTGGCGAACCGCTGATGGGCGATGGGCATGCTCGGAATGCGGTCGTAAAGTATCCGTCACGGCGGGAACGATCTTTGACCGCAGCCGCATCCCTCTCCAAGAATGGTTTGCCGCGGCATGGTACATGACCAACCAAAAGCATGGAGTGAGCGCGCTGGGGTTACAGCGGTTGCTGGGGCTGGGAAGCTACCAAACGGCATGGACCATCTTGCGGAAGTTGCGTACGGCCATGGTGCGGCCGGGGCGGGATCGTCTGCACGGTTCGGTTGAGGTCGATGAAACGTATGTGGGCGGGATCGAGCACGGCGTTCGCGGACGGGGCACAGACCGTAAGTTCATTGTAGCCATTGCCATCGAAGTCTTGTCGCCAAAGGGTTTTGGCCGCGTGCGCCTGAATCGCGTCGACGACGTCTCAGGCGACAGCCTCATTCCTTTCGTCTGCGCTGCGGTGGAGGCCGGGTCGGAGGTGCATACCGACGGGTGGAACGGATACAACGGCCTTTCCGGGAAGGGATACAGCCATCACCGCACCAACGTCTCTCAAAGTGGAGATCCGGCGCACGTTTCCATGCCGGGCGTGCATACCGTTGCTTCACTGCTCAAGCGTTGGTTGCTCGGTACCCACCAGGGATCAGTTACAACCGAGCATCTGGACGCCTATCTTGGCGAAATTGCTTTTACCGCAAGGTCACGCAGATCGCCTTCAAACCCGACTGGGCGAAACACGCCAAGGCCGCTCCGTTCCGCCGCAACGATCAGCTCCTCGCCACGATGCCGAAGGGCGTCATCATCTTCCCCGGCTCCGGCATCACCGGAAACCTCGCCGACAAGGCCAGGAAGCTCGGCATTCCGGTCTGGCGGTTCGACACGGCCGCGTGAGCGGCCGATCGACAACCAAAGGCCACAGGGAACGCCAGAAAAGACCGAGGCCGCCACATAGGCGGCCTCTCTTCCCGGATCGTTTACACGCTCTGCTTCAGCAGCTCTCCCGCCGCACCGCGCCGCCATCTGGTTTGGCTGGTGCGCGCCGCAGGCCTGTCAATGCTGACGGGCTGTTGCGGCTCGCACATCAGGAATGCTGCTGCACTTCGCAGCAGCCCCGGCGCGCGGCTCATTCGAGCCTTAAGTCAAGGGCGCGCGCCGGGCGCTTCTTTAGTGATTCGTCACCCAGATCAACGCGATAATCCCCACCACGAATGCCAGGTTCAAGAGGAAGTTAGGCACTTTGCGGCGGCCCCGGATTTCCATCACATCGAGGAAAACCACATCCGAGCGCCCAGGAGAATTTTGCCGCTTCCTTCCCCGGACCAATAAAAACAACGGAAGGCCGATCAGAATCATCACTATGCCGACCTGCTCGCCTGTCATGACCAATCCTCCATTCCTGTTGATTTCAGGCGCGACTTTCATGCCGGACAAGGTGGTCCGCACCAGCTCCCACTTCTCCGTTTGATCCAGCGCCCAGCCGAAGAACCTTGCCATCGCGACGGCGTCGACCATGTCGCGCGTCTGGCGATACAAGGCTTCCGCCAGATCGATATCGCCGCCGGCCCCGGCATCCTTCCGCATTGGCCTGACTGCATCGCCATACGCACGGCGCACGACGCGTCTTTCAGCGTCAGGCCGCAGACATCGACCAGGAAGCGCACCATCTTCAGGGGATCGCAGACAGGCCTGCCCCGCCGCAGCGTCACATAGCGGGCGGCATGGCGCTTCCGGTCGGCCCTTGCCCTGCGCGCGGCCTTCGGAGGCAGTGTTTTAAGCAGGCCCGCCATGGCGCGATAGCGGGCGATAGCGGCGGATTGTTTGTCGTGCATCACGTTTGATGTCACATCCCCATGCTCGGGCCGCGGATCCGCAGCCGGTTGATTTCCTGTTTCACGGACATCTCGAAACCGCGCTCGCGCTGCAGACGGAATTCGTCACGATCGGCCGCGTGGCGCTGCTTCGCCTCAACAAGATCCCTGTCCGTCCGGATTTCGCGCTCGCTCAGCGACCTCTGGCGCAGGCCTTCGCTATGGACCTGCTGCTTCGTCCGCTCAGCTACGGTCTGGTTGCGCTCCCGGTTCAGCCTCTCGACACGCGCCTGCTGGCGCTTGTGACCGCCGAACACCCGCGAGACCTTCGCCAGAAACGTATTGTTCCGCCGCGCCAGATCGTGATCGAGCCGGTCATAGCGCTGATTGATCCCCGCGATTTCCTTCGCATGCATCGAGGAGACGTCGCGCGCGCGCTCCTTCTCGATCCACACTTTCTCGGATTCGAGCGATTTGATCTCCCTGCCCTGCAGCTGAACAAGAGAGTGCAGATCGG
This sequence comes from uncultured Acidobacteriota bacterium, assembly GCA_963777415.1. GTDB lineage: Bacteria > Acidobacteriota > Terriglobia > Terriglobales > Acidobacteriaceae > JAEZPW01. The sequence goes on along the minus strand of CAVZQL010000001.1, from coordinate 17,370 downwards.
CCTCATTCCGCTCGCGGATTTTATCCTCCGCGGCCTTGCGGATTTCCTTGTCCTCACCCTCGGGGTTGTTTTTCCGATAATTCCATGCCTGCCGCACACTTTTGGCCATCGCTTTAGATCCTCATCCGGGGTTTTGAATTGAAAGTCGGGCGCTGTGTCAGGGCCGGCCTGAAATCGATGCCGTTGACAGGGTCCACGTAACCCCAGACCGCGCCTCTCTGACCGTCGCGCATCCGCATGGTCTCGATGCTGTCCAGGAACCGCTTCCAAGGCCTCGCCGCTTCCGCGATCGGCCGATTGGCGCCGAGACGCTCCGCGTTTTCTTCCCAGGCGTGATAGGCTGCCTTCGCCCGCGCCGCCTGCGCCGGCCCTTGCCGAAACACCCGGCTTAAGACCGCCAGGTACTTCCGCCGCATGTCGTCGCCGGACAACACGCGCAGGCGATCGTCCTTTATCGGCGCAGTTTCGGCGTATATCTCGACACGCCGCCACGACGCATATCGCGGGTCGAACTGGAATCGTTCGTCCGGCCGCTTCGCCAGCACCCTTTCCATCCCCCGCGCCAGCTCATGGCAGCGGTTGCGCACCTGACGGTGAGTGTCCCTCAACCCGAGCGGCATTTTCTCGTTGAAATCGTCCAGGATTCGGACGCCCTGCGCCAGAAACTGCTGCACGTCGGCGTCGCGGTTCGGCCCGAAGCGCAAGGGCTTGTTCCGCCGCCACGCCTGCACCTCGGGGTCCATGTCGCCAAAGTGCTCAACCAATCGACCGCCGATAACCTGTTTTCCGATTTCATCGACAGCTTCGGCGATGTTCGAAACCGCCCGATACACTTCATCTGGATGCGCGCCGGCCACATCGAAACGCCGCGGCCGCCATGCTGCTTTGTCATCGCTTTTCATTTCAGGATTTCCCGCAGTTTCCGGAACAGCCGGCCGGCCAAAGATCGCCGCGGCTCGAACGGGTCGGGCGCGTATTCGCTCGGCTTGAACAGCTTGTCGTAAGGAGTCCGCCGCAACAGGAACGGGTCCCCGCCTTCGTTCAGGACGATCTGCAGCCCGCTTTCCCGGCTGGTCGACCGCCCGATTTCACTGCCATCGCGCAGGCTGTGCGCGCCGGCTGGCTCCCATTGGACCTTCACGCCATTTTTCGTCTGGATTTCCCGCTTGCGCCACGCCACGCGGTTCCCCAGACGCGCCGAGAAATAATCTGCGCCGGCCTTGTCATTGATGCCGAAGATCTGCACCTGCGCCGCATTGGCGAAGAAGGTCTCGGCATTGACTTTGTAAAGGTCGATCAACTGCGTGATATTCTGGACGATCCACCACATGCGGACGCCATACCCGCGCATGATCGCGGCGGCCTTCGTCATGACCGAGAGCGCGCCCAGGCTGAAGAATTCGTCGAGAATATAGAGCGTCGGATGTTTGCCCTTCCGTCCCTTCGCAGCAGCCGTCAGAAAGGTACTGACGACCAGCCGCAGCGCCCGCGCATGCGCGCCCAAATATTCAGGCGGCAGCACGAAATAGACCGTCGTCTTGCCCTTATTCAGATCGAGCGCGGAGAAGTCAGACGCGCTCAGCATCAATCGCATCCCGCGGCTATCGAGGAATTTCGTGTGCCCCAGGGCGTTCGCCATGATGCCGCCGACGGTTTCCTCCGCCGCCTGCGAAAGCACGGCCGCGGCGCTGCGCGCCTGGTCCCCCCAGAACGGCCATCGCGTAAATCGGCGGCCCCTTGGGATCGATCAGCAGATCGCGCACACGGCCCAGGGTTTTTTCATTCTTCGACATCGGCATCCTCCGCGGCCGCATCGTCCGCAGGCGGCTCGAATTCGCCGTCGCCGTCGCGTACGACGTAATCGATCAGCCCCGCGATCAGGGTCCGGGCCGCGATTCGTCAAAAAAACGGTTTTTGTCATCGCCTGCGATCACCAGAGCGTCGACGATTGCGTCGATCTGCTCGACATAGTCCCTGGATTTGGGATCGAGTGGATCGAGCGGATTCAGGCGCGCGCCGTTTTCCGTGAGAGCGCCCATCGGATCGAGGACATGCACCGCCTGCCCCATCTCGCGGCGGCGCTGCGCGGTCACGGCAGCGTTCTGGCCTTTAAAATCCTGGCAATAGACAGAACCAGGATAGGTCAGAAGGTTAGGGATAATTGCCGTCCGTCCCTTACCCGCCCCGGTTCCGGCCGCCGTCATCATCATGCGATCGTCGCGGATCCCGACCAGCCATTTCCGATCGTACATGCTCGCGCCAAGCAGGATCCTGCCGGGCTTCCACCTGTTCGCCCATTCCTCACAGATCCCCGCGAAGGCGCTCGATCCGCCGCGGCCCATGCCCAGAGAGCGGACCAGCCGGCGCAGAGGCCGCGATCCCTTGCCGATGCAAACCTTGACGAACGTCCGCAGCTTCCATGCGGCCGCGACCGGGCCAAGCCACATCGCCAACACAAGGGAGCCGAGCAGACCCTTCGAGAACGGGACGCCCAGCCGGACCAGAATATCGAGGATTGGTTCCAGGGAGCGCATCGCCAGGAAAAATCCGGCACCCAGCAAACACGCAAACACCGCCGTCCCGGCGAGGCGCCCGATCAACCACCGCCCGAGCCTGGAAGTCCAGAACGACGACGGGCCGCGGCGGAAAACGCGATTCCATCCCAGATACAGTCCCTGATATACGATGCACATGACCGCCGCAAAGACAGGTCCGGCGAGCTTATCCGCAGTCCAGCCTTCATCCCCCGAAGCAGCAAAGGCCGTCCCGATCGCAAGGGTGCTGACACCAGCCAGAAGCGCCGCCATGCTCAACCGCGCGCGTGCCATGATCACGAGTCCTTCGACGATTCAGCGAGGGCCTCTTGTCCGTGGCCGCCCTCTTCCCGATCATCGGCATCTTCTTCAGGCAGTGGCTTTTCCGGATGCATCGGCTCCCGGTGCACAGGGCAGAGCGGCAGGCCGATCCGCAGCCATTTGGCGGTCGGCGCGCGCACAATAGCCGCAGCCCTCGACAAGGCATTCCACCTTCAGCTGGCGGTTTTCCTGCGCTGCCGGCCGATCCGCGACATGCTTTTCCTTGCCGTCGGCGCCGGTCGTCTCGAAATTCAGCCGGGCATTGGGAAAGGGACCGAGTTCGGCCGCCAGGGCGTGTAAACGCTCTCCAAGGCGCTTCCCTGCCCTGCTGGTGCGCATGGGCGGTTCAAGGCCGATCCGCAGCGCCACCTCACGGAAAGCCTTCCCGTGGCCTTCCTTGACGCCCACGACGGCATGGCAACACTGATGAACGACCGCCTCAAGGATGGCGAGCGGATCGTCGGTATTGCAGCGGATGATGAGCTTCGGGATTTTGTCGGTCGAAGCGCCGCCGTCGTAATACTGGCCGCTCACGCCGGTCTTCTTGCTGCCATGCGACGTGAAGCCGAAATTGCCGCGGAGCGTCGGCGGCAGCGTCTTGCCGATGGCCTCAAAATCAGGCCTCAGCCCGTCGACAGCCGCGCGCAGCCACGCTTCAGCCGTATCGAATTCGTTCCTGATTTTTGACACGCGCAGGGCCTTTTCAGGTAAGCTCCCTGCGCCTCTACCCCAGGCAAAATCCTAAATCGTTAAGCGGCGAAGAGCTTGGCGCGGAACGCTGGGTCGATGCAGGCTCTGAGGCGCTTTCGGCGCATGGAGCCGCGTGATTTGTCGGCGCTGAGGAGATTGTAGCCGGTGTGTCGGATGACGGCGAAGTTCAACGGCGAGGCGTCTTTTCTGGTTCTGCAGCGTCTTCGTCGAAGGTCACGTCCATTGTCCAGTGGAGATTGTTCTCGATCCCCCAATGGGCGCGCACCGCGGCAAGAATGGCCTTGGGATCGGGTTCGAGGGACGTGATGAAGTAGCGGGTCTCCAGGCTTTCGCGGCCGCTCTTCTTGTCGATGCGCCGGGCGGTGACGGCGGCGATGGAGCGCAGACCTATCCAGTCGGTGCGTTCACAGCCACTTTCTCGGCGCCCGCAACTGCGCTGTTCGATCCGCCGTGCCGCATCTCTCCCTCACCGGGAGTGTCAGGAATCTTGTGCGCGGGGCCGGGTTTTCATCAGGTTCTGACGAAGCGTTCGTCGAACATGATGGCGAACTGGGTCTTTGCCTCGGCCCATTCGCGAGGCGGCATTTTCCATTCCTTGCGACCTGACGCAAGACCAGGAAGATGAGCTTCGTCGCCGCCTCGTCGCTGGGGAAATGGCCCCGCGTTCGCACGGCGCGTCGCAGTTTGGCGTTCAGGGCCTCGATCGCGTTCGTGGTGTAGATGATTTTGCGCACCGCCGGAGCGAAGGCGAAGAACGGGATGACCTGTTCCCATTGCCGCCGCCAGATCTGGCCGATCGCCGCATATTTTCGGCCCCATGAGCCTTCCTCGAAAGCCTCCAGGGCTTTGCGGCCGGCCTCGGCGTCCGCGGCGCGATAGACCTTGCGGAGCTCGGCGACGACCGGCTTGCGGTCCTTCCAGGACACGAAATCCAGCGAATTGCGGATGAGATGGACGATGCAGGTTTGAACCGCAGCCTGTGGAAAGACCGCCTCGATCGCCTCCGGAAAGCCCTTCAGGCCGTCGACCACGGCGATCAGGATATCCTCGACCCCGCGGGCTTTCAGATCGTTCATGACCTTGAGCCAGAATTTGGCGCCCTCGGTCGTCTCGATCCAGAGGCCGAGGATGTCCTTCGTCCCGTCGGCCGCGACGCCGAGCGCCAGATAGACGGCCTTGTTGCGGACCAGGCCCTCGTCGCGGATCTTGACCCGGATGGCGTCGAAGAAGACCAGCGGATAGCTCGTCTCCAGCGGCCGGTTCTGCCATTCGGCGACCGTCTCAAGCACCGCGTCGGTGACCGTCGAAATCAGGTCCGGCGACACCTCCAGCCCGTAGAGCTCCAGGAGGTGACCCTGGATCTCCCGGACCGTCATGCCCCGCGCGTACATCGACACGATCTTGTCGTCGAAGCCGGGAAACCGGCGCTGATAGCGCTGGATCAGCTTCGGATCGAACGTGCCTTCCCGATCGCGCGGGATGCGGACGTCGATCCTCGCCGTCTCCGTCAGGACCGTCTTCTTCGAATAGCCGTTGCGACGGTTTCTCGACCCTTCCGCACCTTCATTATCGAGATGATCGTCCAGTTCGGCGTTCAGAATGCGCTCCGCCAGCGCCTTCTTCAGCTCATCGAACAGCCCGTCCTTCGAAAACACCGCCCTCGGGTCTCGGCCCGCCAAAAGATCGTCCAGCGTGTCCTTCTTGATCGCCATAGTCGCCCTCCATCGGCGCGATTATGGCCCCGCGCACAAGATTCCTCACACTCCCCGACCTATCCAGTCGGGGTGGCGTTCGACGAGCCACTTTGCCTCGGCGGCCCGGCAACTGCGCTGTTCGATCCGGCCGTGGCCGGCGTCGGTCTCGGCGCTCACCGCGCAATCTGCGGCGCAGACCGGATCGGCGAAGAACAGCGCCGCGTCCTCATGCAGACTGGTCTGATTGCCTTTGAGCGCGAGGACATAATCCGCGCCTTTATCGACGATGCGCCGGGCGATTTCCTTCTGCGTCCCCATGGCGTCGATCGACACGATCGCGCCCTTGAGGGTGAGCATGTCCAGGAGTTCCGGGATCGCCGTGATCTCGTTGGACTTTCCGTCGACCGCTTGCTGGGCGAGCACGAGCCCCGCCTCGGTGGCGTAGGCCGAAACCAGATGCAGCGCGCCCTTGCCGTCCGGCGACGTCTTCGAACCGCGCAGCGTCTTGCCGTCCACGGCAATCACTTCGCGCGCTTCTGCCCCAAGAGAGGCGGCCCAGGCCGCAAAACCGCGCTGCAACGCCTGCGTGTCCAGCAGGCGAAAAACCTTGCGCAAAGTCTGCGCCGTCGGGATGCCGCTGGCGAACGGCAGAAACCCGCGCAGCCACTCCAACGCCCCGCCCGCAATCTCCTCCACCCCTTCCCAGTCGTCCGCTCCACACACGACCCCAACCAGCGTCGCCAGCAGAACTTCGTCAATCGGATAGGTCACCATCCCCGCAATCCGGTGATCCGGAACAACCCGCATATGATCCAGAAACCCAAGCAACATGGCGTGATCCTCCAACGCCCCTTCGAATCCAACTTGGTTAATCACACCTTAACGATTTAGGATTCTGCCCTGGCCTCTACCCCATGAAGGCTGGACACCTCTTGGCCACTTTAGTGCCAGACCCTGAGTTCGACCTGATTGAGCGCGAACGCATCCGATGGGCGCTGATCGACTATATGAAAGCGCACAAGATCGGCGTTCCCACCCTCGCCGAACGGATCAAAAAATCTCACCCCCGCGAGATGGAAATTCCATGGAAGACGCTGCAACGCTTCCTTGGCCCCCTCAGAAAACCTCTTGAGGAAGCCCCGGAGCCTGCAACTAAAAAGCCTATGAATCCGACACGCACGCGCGATATGGCACTCACGATCTGCGCCGCGTTTGCGGAGAAGTTGCCGAACCGGCCTACTGCCATACATGCGCTTGGCGACGCCTTTCACGCCGTTTACGGGAAATCTCCGGACATCCCCGCTGGCACCTACTCCGTATCAGTGCATGAAGCAGCATCAGAGCATGAAACCGTGTTTTCCGAACTCACGCTCACGGCACCGGGTGTGGTCCATACCGAGGATCAAAAGTTCCTGCTCGCCAAAGAGATCGGAACACCAGCCTCCCACCGCATTTTTGATGGCGTGATCGTTCTCACCGGATCAAGCATTCTCGCCGTTCTCAAAGACCGACTCATGCACACCGCCCGCATCCATGGTCTCCATTTGCGATCTGCCCCGCGCGGGAGCTTTCGCGGCATCGTTTACGACAACGGACCTTTGGAGCACGGCAGCATCAAATATCGGACGTTGGCAGTTTCTGTAGAGATGGTGAAACATGGCCCTGAGTAAATTCATCATCCAAGCTCCGAACCGCAAGAAGCCTATCCATTTGTCAAGATTTCTTCAAACAGTCTGGCTGGGAAATAGTGCCGCCGTGCAAGATGTCGTCGCGCAAGATCCCACCACCCGGGCACCGTTTCTGGAAGAGGTCGATACCGGCACCGGCATGAACGCCTTGCATCTGGCAGTCGGGCGTAACAATCTTGAGATCACGAAGCTCCTGGTGGAAGCGGGGGTTGCGTTCATCCCGGATGCATACGGGCGCATGCCGTCTGTGATTGCGGCGGAGATGGAGGTATCGGAAGAACTTGCCGATTACATCTGCGAGGCAGAGATCCGCGCCCTTCAGGCCTCGGGACAACAGGACGTGTAAACGTTCTCCCCTTGCGGCAGCCAGCTTTTTTCACAATCAAACGCGCTCTGTTTCCTGCACGGAAAAGTTCACGGACTATAGAATCCGCACTCATCTTATGAAAATCTTGACATTCAACCTGAATTAATTATCTATTCATCACTTCGTAACACATGGGATAGTAGACTAAGCTCAGACAGTCGATAGCGAGCAATGTTTTTGTGGTACAAAAACTCTCGTTAGGGGGACGCCCCCTAAAACCCCGTCGCTCCGCTCATCGGCCCACTGCGTACCCTGTGTGACCCGAGAGACTGCGCTGATGACCCGGAAGCCCGCAAAAGGCCGCCCTGGCGGCAGGCCACGCAAAGACGATCCCAGCCTCCGCAGCGAGTGCCTCCGCGCCCGCGTCCGGCCGGACGAGCTGCACCGCGTCGAGCAGCTGGCCCGCGATGCCGGCAAAACACCTTCGGAGTACGTCCGCGACGCCGCATTGACGGCGCAGATCGTGATCAGGCGATATCGCACAATCGAACCGATATTCTTGCATGATCTCTACCGGCTCTCGCAAGAATTTTCGCGCGTCGGGAACAACGTCAACCAGATCGCCCGTATCGCCAACACGGTCGGCGACCTTCGCCGCAAAGAGATCCTCGACGCCATGCTTGAAGAATTGCGCGGGCTGGTCGATGAAGCGCGGCCTATACTGAGGCGCTTTTATGAACTTCAATAAGGGCGCGAAAACCAAAGGCCGCGGCACCAGCTTCAAGGGCGCCCTCACCTACTATCTGCATGACAAGGACACCCTCGAAACCGCGGATCGCGTCGGCTTCGTCGAGATGGTGAACCTGTTCACCGACGATCCACATGAAACGTGGCGCGAGATGATGGTGACGGCCGAGGCCGCGCGACTGAACTCAAGCGCCGCGGCGGCAGCTCACCTGGAGGAAAAAGCTCAAAAAGCCCGTCTACGCATTCTCGATAGAATGGCACCCGGACGACAAGCCGAGCCACAAACACATGCGCGAGACCGCCCATGAGGTGCTGAAGCTTCTCGGCCTGCAGGATCACCAGGCCGTCATCGTCCAGCATACCGACCAGCCGCACGCCCATGTCCACCTCTGTGTTAATCTGGTCCATCCCGAAACAGGAAGCACCAACACTCTCTCGAATGACGGATACAAACTCGACAGGTGGTGCGATTCCTACGAGCTGCGCATGGGCGTGATCCGCTCCCCCGACCGGCGCGCGAAATTCGCGGCGCTCGATCAGGGACTCGACCCCCCGCCCCCGAAAAAACAACCCAAGCGCTTCCAGCAGCCCGACCTGAAACCCGCCAATGAAAACCGCACCGCGAAGCAGCGGGCCGCCGCGATCAAGGCCGATCAGGAGGCCTATGGCCGCCGCCTGAAAGCGACGCAGGACGGGTCCTGGAAACGCCGCAAGGCGCAGTCCGACGCGCTGTGGAAAGACTACCGCACCTCGATCCAGGCGATCCGCGACCGGCATCACGGCCGCCGCTCGATAAAATCTGGAAGCACAAGCGCAATCGCAACGCCCTGCCCCTCTCGATCCAGGGTTTCCGCGACTGGAAAGAGACGCGCGAGTGGAAGAAATTGATGGAGCGGCTCAAGGCTGAAAAGCGCCGGTTCGACTACCGCGAGCGCACCCTGATGGGTTTTCTGGGCAACGCCATCGGCCTGGTCCGGCCGGGCATGGCCCGCACCGGAAAGGTTTTCCCGACGCTATTCACCCTGCTGGTTTCAGGGCAGACGCGGCGCGAGCTGATGCTGGCCCGCCAGGCGCTTGCCAAAAAGGCGCTCTCGGAAAAGCAGTTCGGCAGCCGCAAAGCCCGCGCCGATAAACTCCGCCATATCCGCGACGCCCAGCTTGCCACGCTGTCCGCCGCCTATGACCTCCAGAAAGCAGGCGCTCGATCTGCGCCACGCCGCAAGAAATCAAACAGCAGAAGCAGGAATGGCGCGATCTTTCGGCCAGGCGCGACCAGCTGTGGGACGAATGGCGAGCGGAATTCGGGATCAGGGAACGGCCGCGCCGGCAGGGCGACGGCGGCAATACCGGCGACGGCGATCAGGGCAGCGCGGGCGATCAGGGCGGCGGCGGCAACTCCCCTGCCCCGGCCCGGAAACGGCCGGCCGACCATTTTGCCAACGCGAATAAAATCACTCGCGGAGAAACCAAAACGGCCGGCCGGTCGAAGGTCAGGAAGGAATTTACGCCGGCAGCCGCGCCCGAATCCGATCGCCCGAAAGCCGGATGGAAACAGCGCAAGAGCGCCGCGGAACGCAAGCAGGACGGCAGTTACAAGCCGCGGCAGCGCAAGGGGCCAACGTCCGAAGATGTGATGTATGGTCCCCGCCTTTCCGCTTTGTAGAGGCGCCCGATGCCGACTCCGCCCACCCCGCCATCCCGCGCCGGCACCGTCACCATCACGGCGCACATGCCGAAAGAGACGCGCGACCGGCTGAAGATCATGGCCGTGCGCCTGGGGCGGACGATGAACGAGCTCATGGCGGAGGCGCTCGAGGATCTGTTCAGGAAGCATGACAGCCCCCTGAAGCACAGCGGCAGCAAAGCCGTCCTGACCAATCGCTAGAATCCTAGGAATCTAGAAAGCGATTCACACGTGGCCGTATTGCTGTTCCAGCAATTCCAAGGCTTCGGCGAGCAATTCCGGCACCTTTTTGCGCGATTTAATAGCCAGCATTTCGAAGCCGTCCGCAACGCCACGCGTGACCCGCTTGTTGAACTGCACCCGCTCATCCTCCTTGACCTGCCGGAATTTGGAGGCGGTGGCGTCGGAGCGCTTTGCCTGCTCCTCCCGGCACCGCCGAAACGGATTGTGGATTCCGACGCCGGCTTGGTCTCAGGCAGGACCGCAGTGCGGCGGTGCGGCGGCGGTGCGATCTTGAGAGGATTCGACATTAGGCCGCCTCCAAGCTGCTCTGAGTTTTGGTCAGATCTTCCAATTTCGCGGCGACTGCTTCGGCCAGCGCCGTTGCCCGCTCCCGAATGGCCGGAAAGCTGACCTCCGAAGCGGCCTTTCCGCCGCTGTGGGCCTGCCGGATGCTGGGCAGCTCCGGAAAAACCGGCCCGAGAACATTGATTTGCGCCCGGTGCAGATAGTCCCGCGCCGTCTGTTCCTCGTTTGCTGACCCCGTCGTCCGCGAAAAAATGAACCAGATGCGGCCTCGGTCGATGCCGTTCTCTTCCAGCTCATACGCGGCTTCGATCTGGGCATCGAGATCGTCGAGACCGTAGCAGGTTGGCATAAGGATGAGCTTCGACTTCTTCGCCATGCTGAGACCGCCCTTTTCCGCATGCGCCGGGCCGTCAAGCAGCAGAAGATCGTACTTCCCCGCTTCCCGGAGCGCGCGCTCGATCGTGGCAAATTTCTCAACGGGAATCTCCGGTTGAATTTTCGCGGCGTCCCGGCGCAGTTTCCACTTGGTCGATGTCCCCTGCATGGTGTCTAAATCGGCGATCTTCACCCTCCATCCAGCCTTCGTGAATTCGACAGCGAGCAGCCGGACGACTCCGGACTTGCCTACGCCCCCTTTCTGGGAAAGGAGGGAGATGATTGTGTCCTCGGAAGGGAGTGAAGGGCTTGTGTTCATTCTATGATCCTAGGAATTGAGAATCGCAGATTCCTAGACTACTAGACTTATAACGTTCTAGCAATGTGAAATACTCGCATGCTATGTTCCTAGATTCCTAAAGTGATAGGATATCTAGGACGCTAGGATCATAGGACGCCGGAATGGCCAAGATCTGACCTGTCCGAGGGGCCAGTCTCCCGTGCATGGACTCGAAACCCCATCCGGCGATCAGGGAGCTTGTCAGGCTCCTCGCCCGATCGGCCGCCGAATGCGACCACGCGCAAAGGACATCCGATGAATTGCGCGATCTACGCCCGGTACAGCACGGATCTGCAGAACCAGGCCTCCATCGAAGATCAGCTCAGGCTGTGCCGCGAGCGGGCCGCCGCCGAAGGCTGGCCGGTTCTTGAGTGCTATACGGACGCCGCCATCTCGGGCGCGTCGCTCATGCGGCCGGGCATCCAGCAGCTTATCCAGGACGCCATGGCCGGGCGATTCCAAATCATCGTGGCCGAGGCCCTGGACAGGCTTTCCCGCAACCTGGCCGACATCGCCGGGTTCTATCAGCGTCTGACCTTCGCTGGCGTCAGGATCGTCACCCTTTCGGAAGGCGAGATCACCGATCTCCATATCGGTCTGAAAGGGACCATGAACGCCCTGCAGCTGAAGGACCTGGCCGAGAAAGTGCGGCGAGGATTGCGGGGCAGGGTGGAGGCCGGCAAATCAGGAGGAGGGAACAGCTTCGGCTATGACGTGGTGCGCCGATTCAATGCCGAGGGCGAACCGATCCGGGGCGAACGCGTCATCAACCAGACGGAAGCTGGGATCGTCCAGCGCATCTTCAATGAATTCGCCCGCGGGGATTCCCCGCGGACGATCGCAGGCCGGCTGAATGCCGGGAAGATCGCGGGACCCTCCGGGCGCTTCTGGGGCGCCTCCACGATCCACGGCCACCGTGTCAGGGGAACAGGAATCCTCAACAACGACCTCTATATCGGCCGCGTCGTCTGGAACAAACTGCGCTATCAGAAGGACCCGGCGACCGGGAAGCGCGTCTCGCGGCTCAACCCTAGAAAGGACTGGATCATCAAGGAACGGCCCGATCTGCGGATTGTCTCCCACGATCTCTGGCAGGGCGTGAAGGCAAGGCAGGGCCACTTCGTCCCTGTCCGCGGCGGCGCAATCGCAAACCAGAAGCGCCGCCCTAAAACCCTGTTTTCACGCCTGCTCAAATGCGGGGTGTGCGGAGGAGGGGTCAGCCTGATCGCTCCGGGACAATTCGGGTGTCAGACCGCGCGCAACAAAGGCCCGGCCGTGTGCACCAACGGGGCCAGGATGGCGGTTACAGCTCTTGAGGAAACCATTCTGGGGGCTTTGCGCGATCATCTTCTCGCAGACCCCGACCTCTGCGCCGAATTCGCCGCGGAGTACGCCCGCCATATGAACCAGCTGCGCGCTTCTCAGGACGCAAGCCGGGCGCAGCAAAGAGCGGAGCTTTCCAAAATCACACGCGATCTTGACCGGCTCGTTCAGGCTCTCCTGGACGGCGTGCGCGGATCGCAGGTGAAGGACAAAATGGCCGAGCTGGAGGCTCGCAAGAGGAAGCTTGAAGCAGAACTGGAGCAGGGCGCGCCCGCGCCGGTCCGCCTTCACCCGAATTTGGGAGAACGCTACCGGAAACAGGTCACGGGTTTGATTGACGCGCTCAACGAACCGGACCGCCGCACAGAGGCGGCGGAGCTGATCCGGACGTTAGTCGACCGTATTATCTTTGCACCGGAGGAGGGCAGCCCGAAACGGGCTACCCTCGATCTCCATGGCGATCTGGCCGGAATTCTCGGCCTGGTTTCCGAAACTGGCGGAAAACCGCCAGTAACAACTTTGGTTGCGGGGGCAGGATTTGAACCTGCGGCCTTCAGGTTATGAGCCTGACGAGCTACCGGGCTGCTCCACCCCGCGTCAAAGGCTAGGCGCCGTCGAAACTATACGACGGCATTGATAAAGAGGAAGTTTCCGTTCTTCGCAGGCCTGGCGACGACCTACTCTCCCATGTCTTGAGACAGAGTACCATCGGCGCTAAGGCGTTTGACGGCCGAGTTCGGGATGGGATCGGGTCTTATCACCTTGCAAAGGCCACCAGGCCGGCGAAGAACGGTGAAGCAAAACTGGTTTTAGTTTGTTTCAAAGCAAGTGCTTTGAAAGTCTCGCGCCTTGGCGACGAGAGCAATCAAGTCGAACGAGCGATTAGTACCGGTAAGCTTCACGCGTTGCCACGCTTCTACATCCGGCCTATCAACGTGGTGGTCTTCCACGGCTCTTCAGGGAGAACTTGTTTTGAGGCTGGTTTCCCGCTTAGATGCCTTCAGCGGTTATCCATTCCGTATATAGCTACCCTGCACTGCGGCTGGCGCCACAACAGGTCCACCAGAGATACGTTCACCCCGGTCCTCTCGTACTAGGGGCAAATCCTCTCAATTCTCCAACACCCACGGCAGATAGGGACCAAACTGTCTCACGACGTTTTGAACCCAGCTCACGTACCACTTTAATCGGCGAACAGCCGAACCCTTGGGACCTTCTCCAGCCCCAGGATGTGATGAGCCGACATCGAGGTGCCAAACACTCCCGTCGATATGGACTCTTGGGGAGTATCAGCCTGTTATCCCCGGCGTACCTTTTATCCGTTGAGCGATGGCCCACCCACGCGGGACCACCGGATCACTATGACCGACTTTCGTCTCTGCTCGACTTGTTGGTCTCGCAGTCAGGCTGGCTTATGCCATTGCACTCTAACGACCGATTTCCGACCGGTCTGAGCCAACCATTGCGCGCCTCCGTTACTCTTTGGGAGGCGACCGCCCCAGTCAAACTACCCACCATGCGTTGTCCCGGCTCCGGATAACGGAGCCCGGTTAGACATCCATCAAGTCAAGGGTGGTATTTCAAGGGTGGCTCCACTCGAGCTAGCGCCCAAGCTTCCAAGCCTACCACCTATCCTACACATGACTTAACGAATGCCAACGCAAAGTTATAGTAAAGGTGCACGGGGTCTTTCCGTCTGACCGCAGGAACCCCGCATCTTCACGGGGACTTCAATTTCACTGAGCTGATGTTGGAGACAGCGGGGAAGTCATTACGCCATTCGTGCAGGTCGGAACTTACCCGACAAGGAATTTCGCTACCTTAGGACCGTTATAGTTACGGCCGCCGTTTACCGGGGCTTCAATTCAAGGCTTGCACCTCTCCTTTTAACCTTCCGGCACCGGGCAGGCGTCAGACCCTATACGTCATCTTACGATTTCGCAGAGCCCTGTGTTTTTGTTAAACAGTTGCCACCCCCTGGACTGTGCCCCCCCGACAAGCTTGCGCTCACCGAGGGCCTCCTTATTCCGAAGTTACGGAGGTAAATTGCCGAGTTCCTTCAACATCATTCTCTCAAGCGCCTTGGTATACTCTACCTGTCCACCTGTGTCGGTTTCGGGTACGGTCTTGCGCAGGGGCTATTTCCTGGAACCTCGTCGACGCCCGATCAATCCAGTAAGATCGAACGACATAAGAGATCCGTCACCACCTGCAGGCTCACGAATATTAACGTGATTCCCATCGACTACGCCTTTCGGCCTCGCCTTAGGGACCGGCTAACCCTGCGGAGATTAACTTTACGCAGGAACCCTTGGACTTTCGGCGACACTGTCTTTCACAGTGTTTGTCGTTACTCATGTCAGCATTCGCACTTCCGATGCCTCCAGAAGCCCTCACGGGTCTTCCTTCATCAGCGAACGGAACGCTCCGCTACCGCGTCTTGCGACGCCCAAAGCTTCGGCTCATGGCTTGAGCCCCGTTACATCTTCGGCGCAGAAACCCTTATTTAGACCAGTGAGCTGTTACGCTTTCTTTAAAGGATGGCTGCTTCTAAGCCAACCTCCTGGTTGTTTTGGGATTTCCACATCCTTTCCCACTTAGCCATGAATTGGGGGCCTTAGCTGTTGGTCTGGGTTGTTTCCCTCTCCACAATGGACGTTAGCACCCACTGTGTGGCTCCCGAGTATGACTTCCAGGTATTCGGAGTTTGGTTAGGTTTGGTAGGGTTTTAGCCCCCCTAGCCCATCCAGTGCTCTACCCCCTGGAGCCTCAACTCGAGGCTATACCTAAATATATTTCGCGGAGAACCAGCTATTTCCGAGTTTGGTTGGCCTTTCACCCCTAATCACAAGTCATCCGAGTCTTTTTCAACAGACACCGGTTCGGCCCTCCAGCAGGTGTTACCCTGCCTTCAGCCTGCTCATAACTAGATCACTCGGTTTCGGGTCTAAAGCATCGAACTGAACGCCCTATTCAGACTCGCTTTCGCTACGCCTCCGCCTATCGGCTTAAGCTTGCTCGATACTTTAAGTCGCTGACCCATAATACAAAAGGTACGCCGTCACCCTTGCGGGCTCCGACTGTTTGTAGGTATCCGGTTTCAGGAACTGTTTCACTCCCCTCGTCGGGGTGCTTTTCACCTTTCCCTCACGGTACTTGTTCGCTATCGGTCGCTGAGGAGTACTTAGGCTTGGAGGGTGGTCCCCCCGTGTTCAGACAGGATTGCACGTGTCCCGCCCTACTCGAATCTCCTGCTCGAACCCTATTCATACGGGGCTGTCACCCGCTACGGCCCGGTTTTCCAACCGGTTCTGATAGATCCAAACAAAAGCATTGGCCTGGTCCGCGTTCGCTCGCCACTACTAACGGAGTCTCGTTGATGTCCTTTCCTCCGGGTACTGAGATGTTTCAGTTCCCCGGGTTCGCTCTTATTCTCCTATGTATTCAGAGAATAAGTACCTTCTTTTGATCTCTGTTGGTCCAAAGATCGCTGTATTCCGTCCGAAAACAGAATGCAGCCGACCCGTCTTAACCCGAAGCTAAGCCCCTGTGCGGGATCGCTTCGCGTCATCGACGCGCCTCTTCGGAGCAACAGAGATCGAAGGTGGGTTTCCCCATTCGGAAATTCACGGATCAAAGCCTGTTCGCGGCTCCCCATGACTTATCGCAGCGTACCACGTCCTTCATCGCCTCTCAGCGCCAAGGCATCCACCAGATACCCTTAAGACACTTGATTGCTCTCATCGCCAAAGCGCGTGCGGGTGTATTGTCGATCAATCGGCAATCGATCGAAACACGCTCTTTGGCTTGAAAAGACCAGTTTTGCTTCAAACGCATCCGGGGATCTGAGCGGTCAGGCTCCAAACCCACGACTGGTTGCTCGAGAGACAAGATGATGACGCGACGCCTTTTCGCCTTCAGATCCTCACGGACCGTCCGGCTTACGCCTCGCCCCATCCGGTCTTCGACCGAATGCGCTTCCTCTTCACAATGTCAGAGATCGAGGACCGGAAGGAACGGCGGAGGACAGAACCTCGTCGCCGGCCATTCGGCCTTCGTCACGCCAAACGCTCGCGCGCTCAACGAAACTGATAAATTGCATCGGAAAGGATAGGAACACTTCAATCCGCTCGACACGTCGTCAAGACCTCGAGGCCCAGACTTGGTGGAGCCAGACGGGATCGAACCGACGACCTCATGCTTGCAAAGCACGCGCTCTCCCAACTGAGCTATGGCCCCGTTTCAAGACCCGCCGGCGCCCAAAGGCTGTGGTGGGCCTGGGAGGACTTGAACCTCCGACCTCACGCTTATCAAGCGCGCGCTCTAACCAACTGAGCTACAAGCCCGGTCGAAGAAGAAGTCCACGCCCGCCATGCCGTTAAGACACCGCGGCGCAAGCTTCCATATCCTTAGATCAGAAAGAGAGACGAAGGCGGCGCGATCCCGCAAATGCGGCCTGACTGGCCGCTTGATTTGAGCCGGATGACAAACCGTCCGACGAGGGCAAGCCCAAGTCATTGGTTTATGTCTCCGAATCCAGAAAGGAGGTGATCCAGCCGCAGGTTCCCCTACGGCTACCTTGTTACGACTTCACCCCAGTCGCTGACCCTACCGTGGCCGGCTGCCTCCTTGCGGTTAGCGCGCCGTCTTCGGGTAAAACCAACTCCCATGGTGTGACGGGCGGTGTGTACAAGGCCCGGGAACGTATTCACCGCGGCGTGCTGATCCGCGATTACTAGCGATTCCAACTTCATGCACTCGAGTTGCAGAGTGCAATCCGAACTGAGACGGCTTTTCGAGATTTGCTAAGGGTCGCCCCTTCGCCTCCCGTTGTCACCGCCATTGTAGCACGTGTGTAGCCCAGCCTGTAAGGGCCATGAGGACTTGACGTCATCCCCACCTTCCTCCGGCTTATCACCGGCAGTCCCCCTGGAGTGCCCAACTGAATGATGGCAACTAAGGGCGAGGGTTGCGCTCGTTGCGGGACTTAACCCAACATCTCACGACACGAGCTGACGACAGCCATGCAGCACCTGTGTTCCCGGCCCCGAAGGGAAGATCGCATCTCTGCAATCCGTCCAGGACATGTCAAAAGCTGGTAAGGTTCTGCGCGTTGCT